>NZ_CAADHO010000038.1 GCF_900699765.1 Desulfoluna butyratoxydans | reverse complement strand
TGGATGTCTCCTCGTTCAACGACGGCACCCTGACCGTGACCCTCGACGCCGAAGACGCAAACGGCAACACCGCCGCACAGGTCACCGACACCATCGCCAAGGACACCGTGGCGGACGATTCCTCGGTCGACATCGCAGACTCCGGGGCCGATGGCGTCATCAGCTCCACGGACGATCTGGGCCACACCCAGCTCTCCGGTTCCATCGAGGCCGGCGGCCGTATCACCGGGCTCACCATCTCCGACGGCTCCACCACCATCACCTTAAATGAGGGTGGCTACACCCTTCTGGCCGATGGGACCTGGACCGCCAACGTGGATGTCTCCTCGTTCAACGACGGCACCCTGACCGTGACCCTCGATGCCGAAGATGCCCACGGCAACACCGCCGCACAGGTCACCGACACCATCGCCAAGGACACCGTGGCGGACGCTTCCTCGGTCACCATCGCAGACTCCGGTAACGACGGCGTCATCAGCTCCACGGACGATCTGGGCCACACCCAGCTCTCCGGTTCCATCGAAGCCGGCGG
>NZ_CAADHO010000037.1 GCF_900699765.1 Desulfoluna butyratoxydans | reverse complement strand
GGACACCGTGGCGGACGCTTCCTCGGTCACCATCGCAGACTCCGGTAACGACGGCGTCATCAGCTCCACGGACGATCTGGGCCACACCCAGCTCTCCGGTTCCATCGAAGCCGGCGGCCGTATCACCGGGCTCACCATCTCCGACGGCGACACCACCATCACCTTAAATGAGGGTGACTACACCCTCCTGGCCGATGGCACCTGGACCGCCAACGTGGATGTCTCCTCGTTCAACGACGGCACCCTGACCGTGGCCCTCGATGCCGAGGACGCAAACGGCAACACCGCCGCACAGGTCACCGACACCATCGCCAAGGACACCGTGGCGGACGCTTCCTCGGTCGACATCGCAGACTCCGGAGCCGATGGGGTGATCAGCTCCACGGACGATCTGGGCAACACCCAGCTCTCCGGTTCCATCGAGGCCGGCGGCCGTATCACCGGGCTCACCATCTCCGACGGCTCAACCACCATCACCCTGCACGAGGGTGACTACACCCTCCTGCCCGACGGCACCTGGACCGCCAACGTGGATGTCTCC
>NZ_CAADHO010000036.1 GCF_900699765.1 Desulfoluna butyratoxydans | reverse complement strand
GTGTCGCCGTCGGAGATGGTGAGTCCGGTGATACGACCGCCGGCTTCGATGGTCCCGGAGAGCTGGGTGTGGCCCAGGTCGTCCGTGGAGCTGATGACGCCGTCGTTACCGGAGTCTGCGATGTCGACCGAGGAAGCGTCTGCTACGGTGTCCTTGGCAATGGTGTCGGTGACCTGTGCGGCGGTGTTGCCGTTGGCGTCTTCGGCATCGAGGGTCACGGTTAGGGTTCCGTCGTTGAACGAGGAGACATCCACGTTGGCGGTCCAGGTGCCGTCGTGCAGGAGGGTGTAGTCGCCCTCATTTAAGGTGATGGTGGTGTCGCCGTCGGAGATGGTGAGCTCGGTGATACGACCGCCGGCTTCGATGGTCCCGGAGAGCTGGGTGTGGCCCAGGTCGTCCGTGGAGCTGATGACGCCGTCGGCCCCGGAGTCTGCGATGTCGACCGAGGAAGCGTCAGCCACGGTGTCCTTGGCAATGGTGTCGGTGACCTGTGCGGCGTTGTTGCCGTTTGCGTCCTCGGCATCGAGGGTCACGGTCAGGGTGCCGTCGTTGAACGAGGAGACATCCACGTTG
>NZ_CAADHO010000035.1 GCF_900699765.1 Desulfoluna butyratoxydans | reverse complement strand
GACCAGGTAGTGGATATGGGGATGATATTGAAGTTGGCGTCCCCAGGTATGCAGCACGCCAAAAAATCCCGGTGTCTTACCCGTCATCCATCGTCCCCTGTCCACGAGTTCTGACATGGCTTGGGAGGAGGCCGCGAACATCATGCCATAGCAAGCCTTCTGGTTGGAGCGGATCACATTCCGCAGCTCCTCCGGCACCGTAAAGGTCACCATGAAGTGATGGCCCGGGAGCTGCCGCTTTATCTGACGAGCCATCCACTGGCGGGCCTTATGATTTTGGCACGCCGGGCAATGGCGATTCCCGCAGGAACGATAGAAAGCATGGATTTTACCGCACCCTTCGCACTCATAGTAGAGCAGCCCATGGGCCTGCGTTCGGCAAGAGAGGATGGCACCGATGGTTTTGCGATGGGTCTTCGGCATGGAGGCCCCAAATCGATCCAGATACTCGGGGGAGAACTCCCGGAAGATTTCAGATATCTTGTTCATGGCTGTCTCCCCTCATCACGTGATTGATGATCCGGTACGAATCTTCAATCCCTTTCTGTGTGAGATGGAAGTAAGCCATGGTGGTTTCGAGGTTGCTATGCC
>NZ_CAADHO010000034.1 GCF_900699765.1 Desulfoluna butyratoxydans | reverse complement strand
CAATCCTTTGTTCAAGAAGCCCGGTTTTCGGTACTCGATGGTCTTATAGGGTATTGCTTTTCAGCAAACAGGCGGGAGCCCACCTCTGAGTTGCGAGATGGGCTGCTTCATTGACGTGATGTGGTGACTCGTCGCATCGGTTTCACTGATTTGTCTCGTGTTTTGTGGCTCGGCATGCTTCCTGTTTTGGCGTGTTCATGCCTCAAGGCGCACCCCAAGGGCTCTGATCCTTGGCATGGAGTCAGCTCTTTGACATTCAGCTTGTCGGCAATACCCCATCACCCGTCATCGTCGGGTGGAAGAACCAGAGCATAAAGACCACAGACGTATTTGAGCACGCCTCCGCAGGATTTGCATAGCGATGGCTTTGCAGGGACCTGGGGTGGTGGAACGATATCCCCACCCTGCAAGGCATCCATGACTTGCTTGCGCACCTCTTTGAGGTCGAGGACCGACGCCGGACTCATAAAGCCGTAATACCGCACTTTCATAAACCCTGTGGGGAGCACATGCTGGAGGTAGCGCCTCATGAACTCCATCACTTCAAGTGTCAGTCGCCTGGGGCGTCGGGAACCTTTCTTTTTGTAAGTGATGGT
>NZ_CAADHO010000033.1 GCF_900699765.1 Desulfoluna butyratoxydans | reverse complement strand
ACCGTGGTAAGGATTATGTCATCCGGTATTAGCAGCCCTTTCGAACTGTTATCCCAAATTCAGGGGTAGATTATTCACGCGTTACTCACCCGTGCGCCACTGTACTCGTTCTCCGAAAAGAACTTTCTCGTTCGACTTGCATGTGTTAAGCACGCCGCCAGCGTTCATTCTGAGCCAGGATCAAACTCTCCAATTAAATCATCTAACAAAATGACCCAAAAGGGTTTGATTTTGACGAAAGACTCGCTAAAGTCTTATATGTTTCGCTGCTTACTGATTTTCAAAGATCAAGTGATCTGAGCTGCTTGAAAACAACTTGGCGAATCTATCTCCAATCGCCTTTGTTGTCAAGGCTCTTTTCGGTTTTTTTAGAAAACCGTTTCAAGCCTTATTTCGAGCAACTTTCAAGTAGCTTAATTTCCTTTTAAACCACTTGAGAGGCGCTCAAAAAAACCCCGGCCCAACATTTTTCGTTTCGAAAAGCGTTGGGCCGGGATATAAAAAAGATTCCGGCGGCGACCTACTCTCCCACACAGCTGCCCGTGCAGTACCATCGGCGCAGACAAGCTTAACTTCCGTGTTCGGGATGGGAACGGGTGTGACCTTGTCGCAATCACCACCGAAA
>NZ_CAADHO010000032.1 GCF_900699765.1 Desulfoluna butyratoxydans | reverse complement strand
TGGGGTTGTGGGTGTCCTTTCTGAAGCAGGGGGGGCAATAATTGAGAGAGGACGTAACGTAAACGGTGAATATGTGAGGTGGGCCGATGGAACGCAAATATGTTGGCTGAGAGTGTCACCATCAAATACACCGTGGCAATACTTAACAAAAACAGTTCCCGCCGAGTTTGTACAGCCGCCCCTCACGCCAGCATCTGTCATATTGACATTCACAGGAGGGGCAGGGGGCGTAATTTCGGGTCAGGAAATGAGTGTTAATGGCGCATATTTAGGTGCACCTTCAGTCATGATGTACCGGATAAATAGTGGGAATCCAGACTACGAACTGAATGCCGTTGTAATAGGGAGGTGGTTTGAATGATTATCAATCTGTCTCCTATCCGGAGTGACAAAGAACTGAAGATTGTGAAGTTAGGTGATGCCCTAACGATAAATGGAGAGTCATTCGATTTCGGGCTAATACCGGATGATGCTGTACTGCCTGATGAAGCAATAGATTCAAATATTATTTTGGGCGATGTCACTCGTAAAAACGGCGAAATTGAACTCACAATCCTTTGTCCACATGGTCCAGATCCTTCCTATGCACAAGCATTTCCCCAGGCAATAACCATAACAAATGATGGGGAGGTACCTCTGCCATGAATATCGATTACTCCAAAATCATTACGAAAGAGATGGCTGAAGCCAGGTGCTTGGAAAATTCGGCAATGCAAATTCGTGCAACCCGTGACGACAAACTCAAGGTCGAATACCAGCCAGCAGCCCAACAGCTCACCCGCTGGATCGACTCATCCGAAGACAACCCCGCCGCCC
>NZ_CAADHO010000030.1 GCF_900699765.1 Desulfoluna butyratoxydans | reverse complement strand
CACCATCGCCAAGGACACCGTGGCTGACGCTTCCTCGGTCGACATCGCAGACTCCGGTAACGACGGCGTCATCAGCTCCACGGACGATCTGGGCAACACCCAGCTCTCCGGTTCCATTGAGGCTGGCGGCCGTATCACCGGGCTCACCATCTCCGACGGCGACACCACCATCACCTTAAATGAGGGTGACTACACCCTTCTGGCCGATGGGACCTGGACCGCCAACGTGGATGTCTCCTCGCTAACCGACGGCACCCTGACCGTGACCCTCGACGCCGAGGACGCAAACGGCAACAACACCGCACAGGTCACCGACACCATCGCCAAGGACACCGTGGCCGAAGCGTCCTCGGTCTCCATCGCAGACTCCGGTAACGACGGCGTCATCAGCTCCACGGACGACCTGGGCAACACCCAGCTCTCCGGTTCCATCGAAACCGGCGGCCGTATCACCGGGCTCACCATTTCCGACGGATCCACCACCATCACCCTGCACGAGGGCGACTACACCCTCCTGGCCGATGGGACCTGGACCGCCAACGTGGATGTCTCCTCGTTCAACGACGGCACCCTGACCGTGACCATCGATGCCGAAGATGCCCACGGCAACACCGCCGCACAGGTCACCGACACCATCGCCAAAGACACCGTGGCGGACGCTTCCTCGGTCGACATCGCAGACTCCGGTAACGACGGCGTCATCAGCTCCACGGACGACCTGGGCAACACCCAGCTCTCCGGGACCATCGAAGCCGGCGGTCGTATCACCGGACTCACCATCTCCGACGGCGACACCACCATCACCCTGCACGAGGGCGACTACACCCTTCTGCCCGACGGCACCTGGACCGCCAACGTGGATGTCTCCTCGTTCAACGACGGCACCCTGACCGTGACCCTCGACGCCGAAGACGCAAACGGCAACACCGCCGCCCAGGTCACCGACACCATTGCCAAGGACACCGTGGCAGACGCTTCCTCGGTCGACATCGCAGACTCCGGGGCAGACGGCGTCATCAGCTCCACGGACGATCTGGGCAACACCCAGCTCTCCGGTTCCATCGAGGCCGGCGGCCGTATCACCGGACTCACCATCTCCGACGGCTCCACCACCATCACCCTGCACGAGGGTGACTACACCCTCCTGCACGACGGCACCTGGACCGCCAACGTGGATGTCTCCTCGTTCAACGACGGCACCCTG
>NZ_CAADHO010000029.1 GCF_900699765.1 Desulfoluna butyratoxydans | reverse complement strand
TTAAATTTGTCGGTAAATTTTCTTCGTTTTTTTCCCATCTGCATCCTCTCGCTATTAGCATTATTGGGATGCAGATTCCACTTAAGCCTGTGGTCCTAAAATCGGGGGTAAGCGCAGACGGAAGGCATCGGCTGTCGGGGTTTCCGACCACACTCGGCAAACACGGATCGTTGAACCGGTGGCACCAAAAACAACACGAAATGGCGACATAAGATCGGTCCATTTCGATCTATGGGGCGTCTTTCGATGAGCACAGGGAGCCTTACGAGACCACCGCTAGACGTTGTGGGCTGTAGGGTGCGGCGCCCGCACCGTGTGGCGTGACGGAAGGCATCGGCTTTCGGAATATCCGACCACGCTCGGCAAACACGGGCCATTGAACCGATGGCACCAAAAGCAACACGAGATAGCGATATAAAATCGGTCGATTGCGGGCCATGGGGCGCCTGTCGGTGCGCACAGGGTACCCTACGAGACACCGATGGGCATCGTGAGTTGTAGGGTGCGGCTCGCGCACCGTTTAGCGTAACGAGGGGCATCGGGGTGTGTGACCACGCTCGGTAAACACGGATCTTGAATCGGTGACACCAAAAAAACACGAGATGACGACATAAAATCGGTCGATTTCGGGCTATGGAGCGCCTGTCGATGCGCATGGCGCATCCTACAAGACACCGATCGGCATCGTGGGCTGTAGTGCGGCTCCCGCACAATTTGGCGGGACGCGGAGCATCGGCTTTCGGGGTGTCCGACCACGATAGGCAAACACGGACCTTGAATCGGTGACACCAAAAAAGCACGAAATGGCGACATAAAATCGGTCGATTTCGGGCTATTGTGCGTCTGTCGGTGCGCACGGCGCACCCTACCAGTCCCAACCTTCTTCGCAAACTATCTGGTGGGGCTTCCCGTACCATCAAACTGACCCCACAACACAAAAAGGCCCATGACAATATGTCATGGGCCTTAAAAAGAATCCGGCAGCGTCCTACTCTCCCACACAGCTACCCGTGCAGTACCATCGGCGCAAAAGAGCTTAACTTCCGTGTTCGGGATGGGAACGGGTGTGGCCTCTTTGCAATCACCACCGGAAAATCGTATATGCGATTTGTCCGATCATCAATCAGGATATGGACTCAATAAAGCACTCAGCATCTACGTAGTAAGATTGTGGCTAAGCCTCACGACCAATTAGTACCGGTAAGCTGAACACATTGCTGTGCTTACACACCCGGCCTATCAACCTTGTCGTCTACAAGGGGTCTTCAGCTGACCAAAGTCAGAGGGATATCTAATCTTGAAGTGGGTTTCCCGCTTAGATGCTTTCAGCGGTTATCCTTTCCGAACTTAGCTACCCTGCTATGCCGCTGGCGCGACAACAGGAACACCAGTGGT
>NZ_CAADHO010000028.1 GCF_900699765.1 Desulfoluna butyratoxydans | reverse complement strand
CTGCGCTTACCCCCGATTTTAGGACCACAGGCTTAAGTGGAATCTGCATCCCAATAATGCTAATAGCGAGAGGATGCAGATGGGAAAAAAACGAAGAAAATTTACCGACAAATTTAAAGCCGAGGTTGCGATTGAGGCAATCCGTGGCGTGAAGACCTTAGCCGAACTTGCTTCAGAATATCAGATACATCCGAACCAGATATCAGATTGGAAGAAGCAGCTGCTATCAAACGCACCAGAACTCTTCTCCTCAAAGAAAAAGGCCCGTGCTAAAACAGAAGAAGAGTTGACCGCTCCCCTTTACGAGGAGATAGGTCGCCTCAAAATGGACCTTAAGTGGCTCCAAAAAAAGCTGTGAGCCTGCCACTTTCAATGCGCCGCCGCTGGGTGGAACCGGCTTCAAATTATTCCATCCGGCGCCAGTGCAGGCTTGCTGGCGTTCCCCGGTCTGGTCTTTATTATAAACCGGCACAGGAAACCGACGAAAACCTTCTTCTGATGCGTTTGATCGATGAGCAATACATGAGGCACCCCGAGTTCGGGTACCCACGGATGACGGACTGGCTTCGTGGTAAGGGGCATAGGGTGAACCCCAAACGGGTTGCCCGCCTCATGAAGATGATGGGGCTTTCGGCTATAACGCCGGGCCCCCATACCAGCAAGCCTTGCCCAGAACACAAAATTTATCCGTATTTACTGCGAGATGTACCCATCGATCGTGTCAACCAAGTGTGGAGCACGGATATCACCTATATCCCAATGCAGCACGGATTTATGTATTTGACGGCAGTATTGGAATGGTACAGTCGTTATGTTCTTGCCTGGGAAATCTCCAACACCCTGGAGAGCACATTTTGCATATCAGCCCTTCAAAGGGCTCTCATGCGGGGAACACCTGAAATATTTAACACCGACCAAGGCTCTCAATTTACCTCGGAATCGTTTACAGATGTGCTTCTCGACAAAAAGATATTGATCAGCATGGACGGCCGAGGGAGAGCACTGGACAACGTGTTTATAGAACGACTGTGGTGGACGGTAAAATATGAAAACATTTATCCCAACGAGTACTCTGACGGCCATGCTCTCTTCAGGGGGCTCCATCACTATTTTGAGTTCTACAACAACGAAAGAGAGCATTCCGCACTGGACAAGCGCACACCGGCCGAGGTATTCCACACCGCAGTGATAACTCATGAAACACGTGGTGCTGGTTAAACTCCAGGCCACAGGATACGACAGCTCACCTTGCAGTAAAGGCCAAGCCGGGCTTCGCCCGGTGCTTCGCAGCCTTGACAGCAAGGCTCCCTGCCGTTTGAGGTGGCTGGGAGTTTAAGCCAGAAAAAGGATGCTTTTTCCACCTTAACTTTGCCGTTTCGTGGTCAAAGATTGGGGGTAAGCTCA
>NZ_CAADHO010000027.1 GCF_900699765.1 Desulfoluna butyratoxydans | reverse complement strand
CAGCCCTTTCAAGGTGGTAAATATAACTATACCTAAAGGCCCAAAATGACGTGATAAAATCTAGACAAACCACTCTTTAAAGGTTATGGTAAAGTTAAACAATAACCTATTATGGAGTTCGATATAGTGGTATCAAATCCGATTCTCGATAGATTTATAGAAAATAGCCCTTTATCCGTTCTTTCACGTGGGATGATTGAACGAATACTACCACCTAAAGAGCTCGATGAGTGGTTCGAAAGAACAGTCAACGACCAGTACACCAGAGACCTTTTGTTCTCGTCAGTATTTGATATCATGGCAGGCGTCGTGGGTGGAATGCACTCATCGGTCCATTCAGCATATCAAGCGTCTAAAAAGAAAGTTGGCGTTTCAATAACTTCTGTATACAACAAGTTGAATGGAATGGAACTATCCACTTCAGCCGAGTTGGTTCGCTATGCGGCTAGTTCCGTCATTCCGATCATTCAAGAATTAGGTGGGATGTCTGCACCACCTCTGTCTGGATATCATGTTAAGCTAATCGATGGAAATTGCATCGAAGCGTCTGAACATCGTATCAAAGAATTGAGGGACAACACAGCTGGTCCTTTGCCCGGAAAATCTCTGGTTGTTTATGATCCCGTACTTAGAATGCCTGTCGACGTTTTTCCATGCGAAGACGGTCATGCCCAAGAACGGTCACTATTTGATAGCTTTTTAAAAACTGTGAAAGCTGGTGAATTATGGCTTTCGGATAGAAACTTTTGCACACGTAATTTTATTTTTTCTATTGATAACAGTGACGCTTATTTTGTTATCCGCCAGCATGGAGGGTTCCCTTTCTGTGAAAACGGGCCTGAAAAATTAGGCGGTGAAGTTGATACCGGAGCGGTTTTTGAGCACCCAATTATCACCACCGACACCTCTGGGAATGAGTTACATCTTCGGCGTATCCGAGTGCACCTGAACAAAAAGACGCGTGATGGCGATAAAGATATCTATATCATAACAAACCTTCCAGAAGAGGATGCTGATGCTATCACCATTTCAAATCTGTATCGAGGACGATGGAAAATTGAGACAGCGTTCCAAGAACTGACAGAATATTACAACTCTGAAATCAATGCATTAGGTTATCCTCGTGCTGCATTGTTTGGCTTTTGCATCGCCTTAGTTTCTTACATCATCCTTGCAGTCGTTAAGGCAGCGCTCGCTTGTGTGCATGGTTCAGAAAAAATCGAAAATGAAGTGTCTCCATATTACATTGCAAATGAGCTATCCCAAACACACCCAGGGATGATGATAGCTCTACCCAGAGAAGAGTGGAGATTTTTTCGGGACTTCACAAATGACGAGTTGATCAAGTACATAAAAATGCTCATCCGAAAGGTCGATTTATCTGCATACAAAAAACACAAGAGAGGCCCTAAAAAGCCAAAGGACAAGAAGGGTCATTGCTCGAAAAGCTCACATGTTTCAACCGCCAAGCTGATTTCGAAACGCAAAAAATAAAAGTACTACATTGAAAGGGCTG
>NZ_CAADHO010000026.1 GCF_900699765.1 Desulfoluna butyratoxydans | reverse complement strand
GGCGGATTTGGAAAAGTTATGAATCACTATTCCCCAGCATACAAGGCAGAGCTCATTCAACGTATGTCGCCACCGGAGAATATTCCTGTAAAGGAACTCGAGAAAGAAACTGGGATAAGCAAGAATACCCTTTACAGTTGGTGTAAAAGAGACCGCAAAAAAAGAGGCTTTGTGAAAAAATCAGGATCAAAATCACAATGGACATCTGAAGAAAAGTTTTTAATAGTCCTTGAAACAGCATCTTTGAGTGAGTCAGAGATCGGTGAATATTGTAGAAAAAAAGGAATTTACAAAGAGCAACTTGTTCAATGGCGGGAAGCTTGTGTTCAAGCTAATACCCCTAAAAACAGACCACCTGCCAAAGAATTAGAAGAGAATCGAGTGCTACAGAAACGTCTGAAAAAAGTTGAAAAAGAACTCCTTAGAAAAGACAAGGCCCTTGCTGAGACAGCTGCTCTTCTTGTTTTAAGAAAAAAAGCAAATGCGATTTGGGGGGACAGCGGGGACGAATGATCAGCCCCTCTGATCGCAAGGCGGCCGTTGTCTTGATTAATGAAGCTGTGGCTTCGGGCGCCAGAAAAGCTCAAGCTTGTAAAGAGTTATCGATTGATATCCGTACCTTTCAACGTTGGACTTGTGCCAATGGTGTTGCTGTTGATCGCCGTGCTGACGCCCAGCGCCCAGTACCTGTAAATAGCCTGAGTCCTTCTGAAAAAGAGAAGATTATTAAAGTCTCAACGTCCGAGGAGTTCTGTGACTTATCCCCTTGTCAAATTGTACCGATTTTGGCCGATCGAAAAGAATATATTGGCTCTGAATCAACAATTTATCGAGTCCTTAAAAAGAAGAAGATGCTTGAGCACCGGGGTCGCTCCAAGAAATCTCAACCTTCAAGAGAAGCAACCACTCACTGCGCAACGGCTCCAAACCAGGTATGGTGCTGGGACATCACCTACTTACCAGGCCCGATCAAAGGCCAGTATTATTACTTTTATATGATTCTTGACCTATTCAGCCGAAAAATTGTTGCGCAAGAGGTACATATCTGCGAATCATCAAAAAATGCTGCCCAACTCGTTCATAGAACAGTTTTGCGTGAAGGGTGCATCGGAAAGCCTCTAATCTTACATTCGGATAACGGTAGCCCCATGAAGGGCGCAACATTGAGAGAGAAACTTAAAACGCTTGAAATATCAAGTTCATTTAACCGCCCAAGAGTAAGTAATGACAACGCATTTGCGGAGTCGCTTTTTCGAACATTTAAGTATCGTCCAGAGTACCCTACTGACGGATTTGTTGACCTTGACCAGGCTCGGACGTGGGTGCTTTCTTTTACGAATTGGTACAACCTCGTGCATCGCCACAGTTCCATCAATTTTGTTACACCCGATCAACGACATCGGGGTGAGGATATCGAAATCCTAAAGCAACGAGCCCTCTTTTATCAAAGCCAGAAGGAAAAACACCCCGAGCGCTGGAGTGGGCCTTGTAAGGATATGGAACACAAAAAACACGTTTACCTTAACCCTGAAAAGGTTGTTTCTGAGGGCCTCGGATTGGTCGCGGCTTGATGTGTATAGGCGACAACTATCTTGACAGCCACCG
>NZ_CAADHO010000025.1 GCF_900699765.1 Desulfoluna butyratoxydans | reverse complement strand
AACAATTAGTTAAGAGACAGTGTTTGAAGCTCCGACGGCCCCCGTAGTGCGAAGCTGTTCCCTTCAACGGCTTGTTGAACGGACCCGCGCAACGACAACGCTCGAATTGGCCTGGGCGCTATGGAGTTTCAACTCAAAACTCACGTCACGAAGCGTCGGCCTATGTTATGTAACTCTCTGTATTGCACGGTCAGGGGGGTAGATTTTCATGGTGAATTCATCTTTCTGACGTGGCTACAGTAAAATATTCTCTACTCTCAGCAGTTTTAAAGCAGAACTCACCCGCGCTGTCAATGGATGATAAACAATAAAAAGATAGACAGTTAGTGCAATCCGCAAATGATCATGCCGTGGGTTCCCGGTGGGCTGTTTATTTTTGTTTCTCTGCAGAATGGAGGGATGACTCGGGTAACAATCAGGGGCTTTCCGCAAGTCGGGCAGATGGTTTTATCTGGGGCTGTTTTTTTGATAACATCCTGCCAGATGACTTTGCGCGGGAACCCCACCCTGTCCTGGCCGAGGGCACGCCGGGCGATGTTTAAATTGTCCTTTTTCGTCTGGGCGTAGAGACCGTAAGATCGAACCAGGACGGCATGGGGTGGTGGGACGTGATAAAGAAACCGTTCGATGAACTCATCTATTGGAAGCGTCATCAGTTTCAGCTTTTCACGGCCACAATCGAAGACGACGTGGGTCTCAGTTACTTTTTTAATTCGGTAGTTTGAAATGGGGCCGCCTCGGAGGTAGCGGGCCAAGTAAGTAGCGACACCATTGCCATGGCGATATTTCTTTAAAATTTTAACGTTCCATTTCTTGCGACCCAGCTTGTTCAGGAGGTTGATGAACTGCTGAGAGCTCATGTCAGGGGGAAGGACAAGCTCGCCTTTTTCGAAGGCTTTTTTCAAGGCATCGTTCATCTTTCCCCGAAAAATATCGCGCGCAGCTTCAAAGGGAAAGAGGTACAATCCTTTCACAGGGGCCCATTCTCCTGCTTCATTCAGGGCACCACCGCTGACGAGGCAATGGGCATGGGGATGAATGGCCTGGGTTTTCATCCAAGAATGAAACGCCGCGATGATCCCAGGCTTTGCCCCGAGCCGCTTCGGGTTGAGGCAAAGCGTGAAGATAGTGTCTCGCGAGCAGATCAACAGGATCCCTGCCAGCAGCTTGAAGTTCATGTGAAGCAGAAACCGGAGTTGGTAAGGAATGGTAAATATTACATGGAAATGAGGGCATTTCAGGAGCCTTGCTTTCTGCTTTTCAAGCCATTGCTGGACTTGAAGATGAGCGCATTGCGGACAGGTACGGTGTTTGCACGAGTTGTACCACATCCGATTGAAATGGCCGTCGGGGCACCCCTGGACATGACCGCCAAGGGTCGAGGTACGACATACCATCATGCTGTGGGCAGCGTCACGTTTGTAGTCAGGAAGAGGATGAGATTGGTCGTAGGATCGGTATGCCTGTTTGAATATCTGATTGACAGAGTATTTAGGCATTTAGCTTGTATGAAAAACAGAAATGTTAGAGTAAATAAAGACTATTCGAATGACTATCCCCCGCGAAGCGGGTTTGTTCAACAATTATTAGTGGACATTTTTGTCCCATAACACC
>NZ_CAADHO010000024.1 GCF_900699765.1 Desulfoluna butyratoxydans | reverse complement strand
GGGCTCCCGCCTGTTTGCTGAAAAGCAATACCCTATAAGACCATCGAGTACCGAAAACCGGGCTTCTTGAACAAAGGATTGATGTGACCTTCGGTCACGAGCAATCCTTAATGTTAACGCATTAAGTAGTTTACCGACAGAGCTTTTATTCTTTTAATTTAACCAAGTTACCAGTTACAACAACACAATTACACTTTTGCGGTATGCTTAAAAATCCAGGTTTATATTTATTAAGTTGATCTATCCTTACATTTACTAAAAGATCGCCTTCTATCCCTTGTTCCTGCCCATTACGTATTGCTTTATCCATTGCCCTTTGAAGCCTAGCATCATTAGGGCGTTGGCCGATTCGATAGCAATCTTCTCCAGCAACTCTTACAGAACTGCTTAAATCATATTCTAAGTTCCGGATGTTTAGACTTGATGCAGCAGTGAAGTCACCTAAACGATACTGAGGCGAACTTGCGCATGCAGAAGCTGATAGTGCAAGTAATAACAACATAATCTTTTTCATAACCGCTCCTGGTGATTTATTATTTCAACAATTCATCTTAAGGGCGTTAACGCTTGAGCTTTGGGGCCGCCGAGCGGAGCGAGGGGACTGCCGCGCAGCGGCAGCGGTCCCACAACAGTGATTTGTTAGGCTTTTGATTTATTATATATTTCAAATAGCTTTCTATACTCGTTTGATGCATCAACAATTGTTTTATTTGAGAGTTCTTTATGCTGATTTTCTTGATTTTTATTTAAAAGCAAACGCATTACATCTATATAAGGTGGTAGTGAAAAATCTTGGTCACTCAAGTTGTTGTATTGGTCACGAACTTCAGTGTTGTGCTTACCGATTATTTTCAGCTGCTCAACACAAAGGAGCTTTGAAATTTCATTTATTTCAGATTTTAATGTTTCAAATGCCCCTGCTTCTTTTATTGCATTATATATTAACCAGAAATCATCAACTCTCGGGTCGACACCACGAAAAAGGTCGCCAAGCCCACCCGGTGAATTTTTAACCAAAAGTAAATTAATACGCAGAGTGGAGTTTTGTGTTTTTTGTAATGATTGAATAGTTTTATCAGCAACATCTTTGGCATTTTGGAGTTTTAAAACATTACCTGCAATAGAGAGTTCAGAAATTTTTGGTAATAAAGCAATGATTACACCAAGAAATAGTACAGCAATTGTCAGTGTAACAAACTCACCACCTGATATTTTTGAGTTTTCTAATAATTTGTAAGAGTAATAAGATCCTGCCACCGAAACTGAGATGCCAAAAATGGTTCTAATACAATCGATTATACATTTAACCCAATTCAAAATATCCCCTCTTGTAAAAATAACTTTGGAACCGAAAGAGCCTAACGCCCAGCTTCACCGGGCGCAAAAAGTGGAGCGAGGAACGAGCGCAGCTTTTTGCGATCCGTGTGCAAGCTGTTGTTCGGTTTGAAATTTTTAAGTGTTTATTTTCCAGTCTTTAATTCTTTTATCAGTTGTTTCTACTGGTCTTACATACTGTTTTACGCATTCTTCACAACAACCGTAAATTTCGAAATTTTCTTGGGCTTCCGTTAATGAAACTTGATTAGCACCGCCTCTATATGTAGGGTCTCGAAACTGTTCAATATCATCTTCCCAGTAACATATTTCACAGATTTGATACGAACCAGGAGAATCAGCTAACGTGTAATAACCACAACAAGGGCAAGGTGAGTTTCCAATACGGCCTATTTGTTTGGGGGTTCTCCCATAATTGTCTTTTTTAAAGCATGGCATACACATACCATCAAGCTTAAGGCCTGTGCCTGCCAATATAGACTCTTTGCATCTCTTACATTTCTTTTTTTGCATATTTTAGCTTGGTGCTTAAAACCGAACGCTATGCATGTGGGGCCGCCGAGCGACAGCGAGGGTACCCGGAGCGCAGCGGAGGGCGGTCCGACACAATGCATTTGTTATGAAATGGCTATCGTACGTGAATATTGTCTAATTCAACGTATATATGGCCGTTAGTGGTTTGAATGATGGTTAATTCTATGCTCAAATCCGAGAACCCTTCTTCAGAAGAGTAAATTGGAGCAACAACACTCCAAGACTTTGGTTTAGAGGATGAAATTTCAATAATATCGAAAGCTACATTTATTGGATATGGAACTAATGTGCATTCATATTCAGATATTGCATTTTCTATTGCTTCCGCGCTTAAATTATTCCCCTGTGTGAGTTTCTCGATTTCTCGATATTGCTTGCGCAAAAGCAAAGAATAAAACTGTTTTATTTTATCTTCAATCAATTCATTCATGACAATGTGAATTTCATAACAATTAGTTAAGAGACAGTGTTTGAAGCTCCGACGGCCCCCGTAGTGCGAAGCTGTTCCCTTCAACGGCTTGTTGAACGGACCCGCGCAACGACAACGCTCGAATTGGCCTGGGC
>NZ_CAADHO010000023.1 GCF_900699765.1 Desulfoluna butyratoxydans | reverse complement strand
GCCCAGGCCAATTCGAGCGTTGTCGTTGCGCGGGTCCGTTCAACAAGCCGTTGAAGGGAACAGCTTCGCACTACGGGGGCCGTCGGAGCTTCAAACACTGTCTCTTAACTAATTGTTCTGTCAATGAGATACACCATGAAAATAAGAATCATTCTTCTATCAACAATACTATCTATAGTTCCCTTATTTGCATTCGCTTCTTACACAGGTCCTTTTGAGGTTATTTGTGGTTCTTGGGGAAAATCAATAAGTGAATTCGGAAAAGTTTGGGATTATATGGAATATAGAATTCCTGTTATTCTTTATGTTTCCAAAGATAATAGAATATTTCTTTATGATTTTTCTAATAAGCGAACCCTAATATACGACCAAACAGGGAACTTAAATAAAGTAGTAAGCGCTAAAGCCAGCGATTATAGTTGCTATAATTATTGGGGATTTGAAGGCTATTCAAAAAAGGGAGATGCTTGGTTATATAGAAAAGAATACTATGAACTAAAATCAAACGAAGGTCATACTATTGAAACTATCGATTATAAACCAAAAGAGATAGGCCTTGAAAAGAACGCTACAATTGAATATCCGGACTTCATATATAGTATAAGCACCACTAACTATGAGAGATACATCAGAGATAATCGCAAAAATCTATATTTAATAGTTCGGTATAAACATATTCGAAAAAATGATTCATTGGAAATAGATGCTTATAAGATAACCAGATTTGATATATATGAGAATGAATGGTCAACATTTTATTTGCCGATATCAAAATATAACCCATCACCACTGTTTAATCCTGACGTCGATTCTGCTGTAACACCAATAATTGAATATCGTTACCCTTTTATTTCATATTCTGGGGATATTTATTGTGTTGAGTCTTCAGAAGAGCAATTTAAAGTCTTGAAATGGGTTTGGAAAAGCAAAAAAGAGTAGTCGATACAACGAAACAGAACAAGTCATTGCACTGGACGGGCTTACAGCTGGGCATTCCCAAGCGATTCCGGTTTTTAAAAAATACAACCTATTCACCGGTGTCGGTCCTCGTCGCCCGCACGGTGAATTCCAGCGTTCGGCATAATAGAAAATGACTCCTTCAATCAAAATAATCAGATACCCTTACGAAGAACCACATCATTTAAATCTGGTGATGGAAGCCACGAAAGGTCACATTCAAGGACGGCTTGAGTTTTATTGTAATGCAAGTGATCTTATTGAATTGGCTAATGAACTCGAAGCCTTTCCACGCTATTCATCAGCTGTATATCTTTGGGAATTGGGCTCTGAAAGGGGGGAAGACCGCTTCGCACATTATTTTAGGCTTAGGCTGTTTACAACAGACTCAGTCGACCATTGTGCCATTCAACTTCGTTTTAATAATAATGAGGATTTACCTGACCGCGAGGTCGCTGAATTTTGCATAGAGGCAGATCACTCAGAGCTCAACCATTTTGGTAAGCTTGTCCGTAAATTTTCTAAGCTTGAGCATGAGGTGCTTTACTGGGAACGCTCTGGTGGGCAGATATATAAAAAAAATAAGGAAGCCGAACAAAAGCATTGAGAGGGACTGGGAAAAGCTGCGCTCCCTTCGGTCGCTACGCCTTTCCCAGCCCCTCATGCTTGGCGTTATGCAAAAAACAATCTGAGGTAATATGAAATTTTTCACAGAATACGTTGAAAATATAGAACAATTTATAAAGATAATTGAGTCAAGGTCAAATTACAGTAACCTCTATAGAGGAGTTGAAGATGCGAAAAACCATCTACTTATTCCTACAATAGGAAGATATTATGATGAATTCATCAAAAGTGGGCGAGATGAAGAGCATTACTTTAAGTATGAAAAAGATCTCTTTATACTATTTTATAAAAAAGCATTACAATTTTTAAATGGAAATAATCATGATGAATGGGAGTTATTGAGCTTAGCACAACATCATGGTTTAGCAACTCGGCTATTAGATTGGACATACTCGCCACTTGTTGCATTGTATTTTGCTATAAATAAAAACAGTAATGTGGATTCTTGTGTATACATCCTGGACGCAAAAATTCCCTTTTATAGCGAAGAAGACAAAAAGGGTTTTAGTCCTTTTGATTGTGGTGCAGTAGGTGCATATATGCCTAATAATATTACACCAAGAATTAGCGCACAAAACGGCTTATTTACATTACACCCAAACCCTCATGAGCCTCTTAATGAGTATATTAAAGGAAAAATTCTTATTAAGCCAGAACACAAACTTTTGATTAAAAAAAACTTAAATCACTTAGGTATAAACTCTCAGTCAATTTTTCCCGATATAGATGGATTATGTCAAAATTTGAATTGGATAAAATTCGAATCAATATTGAGTTAGCATAACATTAAGGATTGCTCGTGACCGTAGGTCACATCAATCCTTTGTTCAAGAAGCCCGGTTTTCGGTACTCGATGGTCTTATAGGGTATTGCTTTTCAGCAAACAGGCGGGAGCCCA
>NZ_CAADHO010000022.1 GCF_900699765.1 Desulfoluna butyratoxydans | reverse complement strand
CTCGACTCCATGAAGTTGGAATCGCTAGTAATCGCGGATCAGCATGCCGCGGTGAATACGTTCCCGGGCCTTGTACACACCGCCCGTCACACCACGAGAGTTGATTGTACCAGAAGTTGTTGGGCTAACCCTTCGGGGAGGCAGGCACCTAAGGTATGGTTGATAATTGGGGTGAAGTCGTAACAAGGTAGCCGTTGGGGAACCAGCGGCTGGATCACCTCCTTTCTAAGGAAAGACAAAAGACAAAAGCTCGCAAGTTGATGTGAGCTGCTTACTGATTTTGAGGGATCAAGTACCCCTTGATCTTTTCAATGCAGACCGATGTACTGGTAGGGGCCTGTAGCTCAGTCCGGTTAGAGCGCACGCCTGATAAGCGTGAGGTCGGTGGTTCAATTCCACCCAGGCCCACCACCCTACATAGTCTGAAGACCCTGGGGGATTAGCTCAGCTGGGAGAGCGCCTGCCTTGCACGCAGGAGGTCAGCGGTTCGATCCCGCTATCCTCCACCACATCGGTTTTCAGAAGAACAGACAAGGCCCTTATGGGTCTTTTCTCTTGTTCTGACTTACCAAGCGCCTCAGGTGTTTGGTGAGTAAAGATGATCTTTGACAATTAGGATATAGATTCAATAAAGCGCTCAGCGTATTTGTGGTAAGTTTTTTGTGGCTAAGCTACTAAGAGCAAACGGCGGATGCCTTGGCGTCAAGAGGCGATGAAAGACGTGACTAGCTGCGATAAGCTTCGGGGAGCTGCTAAATAAGCTTTGATCCGGAGATTTCTGAATGGGGGAACCCAGTGTGATTAATTTTACACTACCCTTAACTGAATACATAGGTTAAGGGGGCGAACGAGGTGAACTGAAACATCTAAGTAACCTCAGGAAGAGAAAGTAAAAACGATATTCCAAGTAGCGGCGAGCGAACGGGATAGAGCCTAAACCGTATACATGTCAAGCCTGGAGGCGTTGTGTATGCGGGGTCGTGGGATTTGACTTCCATCTGCTCCAGCAGGTGGGGGGAGTTACAAAGTTGATTGTTATCTGAAGCATTCTGGAAAGGATGGCCGTAGAAGGTGACAGCCCTGTAAGAGAAAGCGATCAACCTCCCTTGTCAGACACCCGAGTACCGCGGAACACGAGAAATTCTGTGGGAATTTGTGAGGACCATCTCATAAGGCTAAATACTACTTGACGACCGATAGCGAACCAGTACCGTGAGGGAAAGGTGAAAAGTACCCCTGTGAGGGGAGTGAAATAGTACCTGAAACCGTTTGCTTACAAGCAGTGGGAGCACGATGTCTTCGGACCGTGTGACCGCGTGCCTTTTGCATAATGAGTCAGCGAGTTAATCTACGTAGCAAGGTTAAGCCGATAGGTGTAGCCGTAGCGAAAGCGAGTCTGAACAGGGCGAAATGAGTTGCGTGGATTAGACCCGAAACCAAGTGATCTATCCATGGCCAGGGTGAAGCGTGAGTAAAATCACGTGGAGGCCCGAACCGTCGCACGTTGAAAAGTGCTCGGATGAGCTGTGGATAGGGGTGAAAGGCCAAACAAACTTGGAAATAGCTGGTTCTCTCCGAAATATATTTAGGTATAGCCTTGCGTAACTATGCAACGGGGGTAGAGCACTGAATGGGCTAGGGGTCTCACCAGATTACCAAACCTAATCAAACTCCGAATACCGTTGACATTTATCGCAGGAGTCAGACTGCGGGAGCTAAGTTCCGCGGTCGAGAGGGAAACAACCCAGATCGCCAGCTAAGGTCCCTAAATCCATACTAAGTGGTAAAGGAAGTGGAAATGCTTAGACAACCAGGAGGTTGGCTTAGAAGCAGCCATCCTTCAAAGAAAGCGTAACAGCTCACTGGTCGAGTGAGTCCGCGCCGAAGATGTAACGGGGCTAAGTATGGTACCGAAGCTGCGGGTTAGTATTTATACTGACGGTAGGAGAGCATTCTGTAGGGTTGAAGGTCGATCGAAAGAACGGCTGGACCGATCAGAAGAGCCCATGCTGACATGAGTAGCGATAAAGCAGGTGAAAAACCTGCTCGCCGAAAGCCTAAGGTTTCCTGAGTAAAGCTAATCTTCTCAGGGTTAGTCGATCCCTAAGCCGAGGCCGAAAGGCGTAGGTGATGGAAAACAGGTTAATATTCCTGTACCACCGTGCAATCGTTTGAGAGACGGAGGGACGCAGAAGGGTAGGTCATCCGGGTGTTGGACATCCCGGTTCAAGCAGGTAGGCTTGAGAGGCAGGTAAATCCGCTTCTCTTTAAGGCCGAGACGTGATGACGAGCACGTATGTGCATAAAGTGATTGATCCCATACTGCCAAGAAAATCTTCTATCGAGATTGTAAGGTGATCGTACCGCAAACCGACACAGGTAGGCAGGGAGAGAATCCCAAGGCGCTTGAGAGAACCCTGGTTAAGGAACTCGGCAAAATCACACCGTAACCTAGGGAGAAGGTGTACCTCATATATGTGACGGACTTCGCGTCCAGAGCAGACAGAGGTCGCAGAGAAATGGCGGTAGCGACTGTTTACTAAAAACATAGGACTCTGCTAAGTCGCAAGACGATGTATAGGGTCTGACGCCTGCCCGGTGCCGGAAGGTTAAGGGGATTTGTTAGT
>NZ_CAADHO010000021.1 GCF_900699765.1 Desulfoluna butyratoxydans | reverse complement strand
CCGCACTTTCATAAACCCTGTGGGGAGCACATGCTGGAGGTAGCGCCTCATGAACTCCATCACTTCAAGTGTCAGTCGCCTGGGGCGTCGGGAACCTTTCTTTTTGTAAGTGATGGTTACCTCGCGCCATTCGACCTTTTCGATGCGGCTCTGGCTGATGGCGACTTTAAAGATATAGGGCGTCAGGTATTTGATACACTCCTGGCCACCTCCAGCGGGTTCGACGTCTACATTAAACCCATTAAACCAGATATCGGGGCACACCTTGTGAAGCAGGCCAGCCTTTTCCATCAGCGCCTTAAACTTCTTGCGGAACAGAGCGGACAGTACCTTGTAGGGGAGCAAAAAGCCTTCGCTTGTTGGGTGCCAAGCCTTTCCATCGCCTGAGACAGCGCCTCCAGGGACCAGGTAGTGGATATGGGGATGATATTGAAGTTGGCGTCCCCAGGTATGCAGCACGCCAAAAAATCCCGGTGTCTTACCCGTCATCCATCGTCCCCTGTCCACGAGTTCTGACATTGCTTGGGAGGAGGCCGCGAACATCATGCCATAGCAAGCCTTCTGGTTGGAGCGGATCACATTCCGCAGCTCCTCCGGCACTGTAAAGGTCACCATGAAATGATGGCCCGGGAGCTGCCGTTTGATCTGGCGAGCCATCCACTGGCGGGCCTTATGATTTTGGCACGCCGGGCAATGGCGGTTCCCGCAGGAACGATAGAAGGCATGGATTTTACCGCACCCTTCGCACTCATAGTAGAGCAGCCCATGGGCCTGCGTTCGGCAAGAGAGGATGGCGCCGATGGTTTTGCGATGGGTCTTCGGCATGGAGGCCCCAAATCGATCCAGATACTCGGGGGCGAACTCCTGGAAGATTTTAGATATCTTGTTCATGGCTGTCTCCCCTCATCACGTGATTGATGATCCGGTACGAATCTTCAATCCCTTTCTGTGTGAGATGGAAGTAAGCCATGGTGGTTTCGAGGTTGCTATGCCCCATGTAACGTTGAACAACCCTCGGGTTGACTCCAGCCTCAAGCAGGTGGGTGGCATAACAATGGCGCAATGTATGGATGGATACCCTGCGTTTCATGATGCCCGCTGCATATCGGGCCTTTCGGAAGGCGCCCTGCACGCCTTCGATGGACATGACCTTATCGGTGGTGGGGGCTTCTGTGTTCCCACGTCCCCGAGCAGGGAAAATCAGGGTGGGGTTGCGGTGGTTGAGCCAGTATTGCCTCAGGACACCCAGTGTGTGTTCCGGCAAAGGCACATAACGATCCTTGGCCCCCTTGCCGCGATGGACGTGAAGCATCATTCGGGCGCTGTCGATATCTGAAACTCGGAGATTGAGGCCTTCAGATAACCTGAGGCCGCATGCATAGACCGTATGATAAAACGCCAAATTGTGTGGGGTTGTCACATGATTCAATATGCGGAAGACCTCCTCACGGCTGAGGATACACGGCAGGGTTTTTTCCCGCCTGGCCTTCAGGTAAGAAAAGAGATGGAAGTCTTGCTTTAACACATTGGTGAAGAAGAACTTGATTCCGTAATGGGCGATACCCATGGTGGAGGCGGACCACCCGTCAACGTTTCGACGATGAAGAAAGTAGGCTTCAATTTCTTCTTCCGTGATTTTGTCAGGCGTCTTGCCACAATAATCGACAAGCTTACGAACAGCGCGTGTGTATGCCTTTTGGGTGCTCTTTCCCAAACCTGCCAGTTGCAAAGCGCGCATTGATTTTTCATAATAGTCGTGCATCGTAGTCTCCTTTGGTTAGAATTGGTTGAGTTACAGGAAGGCTACGATGTTTTTCTTTCGTTTTAAATATGCTGGGATGCAGGGATATTGATTTTTGCTATGCAGGTTGAGGAATGATTTGCCGCGTAGCGGCTTTCTTGAACAAGCGCTTCCACGCCGACCGGTCGCAAGTGCGGTTTTTCAGGCGGCATCACTTAATGACGGTCGCCATTTTTCAAACACTTTCACTCATCAGCGCCCGTCGGGTGAAGCGCGGCGTTATGTGGTCAAGCCACTATTTTCTATGGGAAAGACATGTTCAAATTAAATGAAGACGAATACAAATCGACATTCTCTGAACCAATGAAAAGGGTTGGTCAAGATGAAAAGCCTCTTTTCGATTTTTGGCTATACTTTGATTCAATTCCAATAGAGGATTTTGATGGTTTTGACTGTGCTGAAGGCTGTGTAAGCTATGTTTGGCGCGACTCGACGAGAGCCTTTGATCATGTACTGATTAATTCCGATGTCAAGAATGTATTTATGGTTCTTGTTTTAGACATCAATCACAAAAAAGTTGTTGGCCATCGTCTCTTAAATTTGAATAAAGAATACGCAATCGGCACATAACAATTGGCTCATGGCCGACCCCAAAAAGCTGGCCACGTCTTTTGTAATTTCAACCGCTGTCCCTATCAGCTTTTTGGGTCGGCATAGCCATGCGTTATGTCTATGCGTGACTGGAGTAAGATAATTGAAATTACCGATAGTTATCAAGTATCACAATACATTCTTATATTATCTTCAGATGTTTTCTTTGTTTCTTCAGTCAGTAATTTTATCTGTACTAATAATTGGAATAACCTTTTTTTCAAAAAATCTACTGTGGTTGGCAGCTTTAGTTTTGCCAACAATACTACTATATGTTCTAAAAGTGTTACTTTTCTTCAAACCAATTTCTATTGGTAAGGATTTTTCAATTATTGACGACAAAGAATATGCAACTAAAGATTTAGACATTAGCTTCGAATATTCTATTCGTTCTCCTTTTTCTTTTTGCAAAATAACAAAAGATAATGATGTTATATCAAACTTTGTATTCTGTTCAATATTGATGGGTAATATAACAAGATTAGATTCGAATAAATTACTTGAAGCTTTACAAAAATTGAAGGACCAATCAAAAATCAACGATTCATTTGATGTTTATATAGAAAAAAAGAGATGGTTTCAGCACCCTCTTTTACCTGTAATCATTTTTCCTCTTTTAGCTATAGGTCCTTTAATTGTTTTGCTAATCGTATTGCAATAGACAACATAACAAATGCATGGTAACGGACCGCCCTCCGCTGCGCTCCGGGTACCCTCGCTGTCGCTCGGCGGCCCCACATGCATAACGTTAGCTCTATAGGAGAATTAGTGGAAATATTAGAAAACATACAAAAGAATATAGATGATTTTAAAGCTGATATTTTGAAATTAGACCAATTCCTCACCGGAACTCGTGTTTCATATAGTTTCTTTCAACATAAATATCCCGAAGTGCAAAAAGAGTTTAGTGAAAAAACCCGAAGTGAAGAAGAAGTGGAAGGGATGCATATATTTGAGAATCTCAATGATTCGATATCAATACATGAGGTGGAGGTTCTTAAGTACTGTTTTATTAATATAATCGCAAGAACAGATGCATTTCTTAACGATATTGCGCGATCTATCTACCTATGGAAAAAGCCTGACTTACAAGAAAAAGCAAGAGAGAAAATTATTTTAAATTTTTCTCATTCATCGTTTAAAGACAAGCTCAAACACTTTAAAAAAGAGTTTGAGTTAACGTTTCCTCATATCGAAAATAAAGAATCAACAATTGTTGAGCTTTTCAGCACAAGAAATATCATTCTTCACAATAATTGTTTAGTTAACGAGACATACTTGAAGATAAATCGGGACAGTAAACTAAGAGTTGGTGACGAAAGAGTCATAGGTGAAGAATATCTAAAGCTCACATTTGTCATGGCAGTCATAATTGCGAGATCAATAGAAGAACAAGTGCATCTCAAAGCTAACAATGCTAATGCAGCCGACGCAAAAAGCCGCGCGGCTGATTAGCGGCGTTAACCTACTTTCGGTAGGTTGTATAAATTGAGGGGGTTGTGACCTCTTTCACTTCGGCAACGGGCTTCGTTGCTTGGAGGTTTTCACTGTTTGTTTCAGGGGTGTCAAAAACACAAACGGTGTCATAAATCCCAAAAAATCGAGCGTTGTCATAAAATGAGCAATTCGCTCAACGGTTTTGTTCATACGATTACGTGTTCGCGGGGTGTGGTTTCAGATCGGCGGGTGTCGAATTCCTTTCTTTCATTACGAAGGGCCTTCTTCATTCAGTTTGTTCCAACGGGCTGGGTTTTATTTACATCATTAATGCCAGCACGTAGGTTAACATTAAGGATTGCTCGTGACCGTAGGTCACATCAATCCTTTGTTCAAGAAGCCCGGTTTTCGGTACTCGATGGTCTTATAGGGTATTGCTTTTCAGCAAACAGGCGGGAGCCCACCTCTGAGTTGCGAGATGGGCTGCTT
>NZ_CAADHO010000020.1 GCF_900699765.1 Desulfoluna butyratoxydans | reverse complement strand
ATTTAGCTTGTATGAAAAACAGAAATGTTAGAGTAAATAAAGACTATTCGAATGACTATCCCCCGCGAAGCGGGTTTGTTCAACAATTATTAGTGGACATTTTTGTCCCATAACACCCTCTCAGGGGTAGATATGGACAATATTGTCCGATATTCCATAGACCCTCGGGAATATGGGACCATCATGTCCCGTATTCCATTTATTGGGAACCGATCTGTCCCATAATACCTTCTCAAAGGGAAAAACCGACAACGTTGTCCCATAATCCACGATATGCCGGAATACGGGACTGATTTGTCGTATATTCTTATATTTCTGGCATTTTTAGACATCCTTACAGGATGTCATCGGTGTTTGTTGTTATTAATATTGTTACTTTTAAATTTACACATCATTTTCTCGGGCATTCAGCTGTATGCTGAACACAAAGGCGACTGTCCGTATATAGCCAAGCTTTTAAATTCTTACTCTTTGGATCGTATAATTGCAAGAAGGTATTTGTGAGGCCTGGTCTTTTGCTATAAGCAATGTGCTTGAAATCAAATTTGTATCTGATATTAAAGCCTTTCAGATAAAAAGTGGCGCGACAGCTAACCGTGCTGACGGAGGTGTCGCTCCACTCCATCAATTCATAAGAAATACGCACTGGCTGTTCAGGAATCAGTGGATTTTCCACTGCGAATGCCGACGAATCGGCTCTTTGCAGGTCGCGGCCCAAATGATGATCAAGGCCGCTAAAAAGAACAAAAGCCGTCCCATGAAACCATGGGACGGCTTTTTAGTCCGTCGCTACCCGAGCCGCACCGGAGTGCGGCGCTCCAAAGGACAAGGGTGCTTGGGGGAATGTGAACAGACCTGTGGCCTTACGATGACCAAGGTCGACGTTTGATTGAAAGGCGGATGCGCTATGACCCGCGGAATCCGCCTACGCCCATGTCGATGCGTCCCCATTCGACCATCACCAATGGGCTACGGCGCGACAGGCAATCCGTCTTCGCCTGCGGCTACGCCATGACATGGGGGCAAAGCTCATTCGCAATTTGCTTTCAATGTGTTTTCGCTACCGTGGCTTCGCCACCCTTGCCGCCGGAGGCAGCTTTTCAAGTGCTAAACAGTTACATTGTATTTTGCATTTTAGACATATCCGGGTCAGGGGGATCAGCTTAACTTATGTCCGCATGCAGGACAGAATTTGAATCCGTCTCCGGTGACGGGTTCCGAACAGTTGGGGCAGGTGCTCTGTACGGGGCCAAGTTCGACGATGAGTTCTCCCTCCCGTACCGGCACCATTTTTTTATCCTCTTTGTAGTCGGCGTGTTTGACGATCCGTTTGACCACGCCGTCCATGGGGGAGAGAACCGCCTTTTCCTGTTTCATGATGGTGATGTTGAAGAGCTCTTCCCCTTTTTTGACAATGTCTCCGGGGAGGACGTAGACGATCCACAAGTCGCCGTTGGTGGGGGAGGCGACCTGGGCCGGGTTGGCTTTGTCGGCCATCTCCACGGCGCCTGCCTTGCCGTTGACGGCTTCACCGACCTTCACCGGATAGCTGTAGGTTTCGGCATCCAGGGTGTAGCGCACAAAGCTCAGGCCCTGGTCATCGGGCTCGGAGATGTCGATGACGGACATCTGATGGGGTTTGCCGTCGCTGTCTTTGAAGTTCAGCTCTGATCCCACCTTGAGGCCCTCAAACCAGATGTCCAGGGGCAGCCTGTTGGGGTTGCCGAACTGTTGCCGGAACCGCATGGTTTTCAAGGCATCTCCGGGGTGGTTGAGGTACATGACCAGCTCATCCCTGGAGGGGTTTCGCTTCAGGTGGGCCTTTAGCTGCCGGGTCTCTTCCTCGATATCGATGTCCGCAATGGACGCCAGCGGGGAGTCTTCGGTGCGTTGCTCCAGGGCCTCCTTGAAGCCGGCACCGAAGGCGCTTTCATACACCCAGTCCGGCGGGAACCCCAGGGGCAGGCGGCCAAAGCTCCCTGACAGGAGGTTGCGGAAGGCATCGTTGCTTTCCCGGTAGAGCATCAGGCGCTCTTTTTTGTAGACTTCGTCGATCTCCTCTTCGGGGACGCCTGCCACGGCATCCATGATATCGATGAGGTGCCGCACTTCGGCTTCGCCACCCCGTTTGAACGCGGCGGTCACCGCCAGGAAGGAAGTGTTCCATGTGATCTGGGAGCCCGGCGTCACGTCGTGGTAGCGCACGATCTTGCGGGTTCCTGCAAGGAAACGAAGCATGTAGGGCAGAAGGTGGATGTAACCCTGCTGCCTGGCCCCTTCCTGGGAGGAGGAGGTGGCACCGCCCGGCATGGCATGGGAGACGACGTCATGGTCGATGCCCTGGAAGTAGGGGGCGGTGTAGCGGTCATAATACGGCATGATCTGTTTGAGGACAAAGCCGGTGTCACGGATCATCTCTTTGTTAAGATTGGTTTTCAGGCCCAGCTCGCCTTCCATGTAGGCGGCCGTGGACAGGACCTCGCCCTGGCCGTACCACCGCACTGCGGCGCCGATGCCGGTGTCGACGATATGGGCTCCGGCAAGGGCTGCCTCGCCCACGGCGGGGACAAACAGACCGTCGGTGCAGTGTCTGTGGTAATGGATCACCAGCTCGGGGTACCGTTCTTTGATGGTCGTAACGAGTTGCCGCATGAACCTGGGCGGGCACACACCGGCCATGTCCTTTAAGCCGATGATGAAGCTCCTCACCGCCTGGGCCTTGGTCAGGCCGCTGACGGAGGAGACCATGGCGATGATCTCTTCAAGGACATTCATATAGTGGGGAACGTCGAACCCTTTGGCCCAGGAGAGGGAGATGGCGGGCTCGAAGACGTTGCCCGGAGAGTTCATGACCACCTCGGCAATGGGGCGCATGTTTTCAACGTGGTTCAGGAAATCAAAGCAGCGCACCACATCAAAGTCCTCGCAAATCATTTCGCCTGTCAGCCGCATGAGTTTGGGGGGCTGGGGCTTGTACCCGAGGAGGTTCGTGGACCGGACCAGGATCTGCTTGGGGGTCTTGGGGGCAAAGCGGTTCCACTCCCGGGCCTCATTGAACGGGTAGGTCATGTTGGCCAGCATGGCGACGTGGAAGTGGGCGCCGCCTCCGTTCTCCAGGGAGAAGAAACCGCACTCGTCAAGATAGGGGCCCATGATCATGTCTTCGGCAAGACGGAACCGGTTGCCGCTGTTGGACTGGGTGATGTCCCGGGCCGTTGTGTCCGTGAAGTGAACATGATCGGTGTCCCTGACGTAATCCAGCAGAGCCTTTCGGTCACATCGCGGATAGGGGGAGGGGGCATTGCCGGGCCTGACCTCCGGCAACACCGGTGTGAAGCTCCCGAGGCGCTTGTCTTCGCGCCCTCTGTAGTCTCCCAGCTCGACAAAGGGGTTGTGTCCGAAGGCCGAGATTTCTGCCACAAGTCGGCTCAACCTGACAGATTCCTGCTCATTGTCTTTGTAGTGAAGCAGCTCCGGCGTGTTCAACACAAATTTGGTGTCACACTCTCCGGCCTTGAACGTGGGATGGTTGATGATGTTGGCGTGGAAGGGCAGGGTGGTTTTGAGTCCGCCCACAATATACTCAGTGAGGGCGCGGTTCATCACCTCGAGGGTCTTGGGCCAGCTCTGGCCGTAGGCGATGAGCAGTGCCGCCGCAGAGTCATACTGGGAAGGAAACTCATAGCCGGAAGAGATGCAGGAGTCCAGGCGGATGGACGGTCCCCCCGGGGAGATGTACCGGGTGATTTTTCCGGCGTTGGGTGCAAAGTTATCCTGGGGGTCCTCGCAGTTGACCCGAAGCTGCATGGCGTAATTGTTGGGTTTGCACGTCTCATCATTTAAGCGCAGGGGGGCACCGAAGGCTACGGCGATCTGTTCTTCCACCAGGTCTACCCCGTATCGGCACTCGGTGATCCCGTGCTCCACCTGAAGGCGGGTGTTGACCTCGATGAGGTGGGGGGTGCCGTCGGCATCCAGCAGGAACTCCACCGTTGCCAGTGAGTGATAGCCGATTTCCCTGACCAGTTTTCGGGCGTACTCTTTAAGCTGGCTTCGAATCTCAGGGGTCATCCCGGCCCAGGGGGAGGGGGTGATCTCGATGAGCTTCTGGTGATTTCGCTGGACCGTGCAGTCCCGCTCGTCAAAGGCGAAGACGTTTCCGTGCTTGTCCGCGATCACCTGGATCTCGATATGGCGCACTTGGGTTAACATTTTTTCAACAAACAGGCGGGGGTTGCCAAAGGTGGCGTGGGCAAGGGCCGTGGCCTTTTCGAAGGCGCTGTCAAGCTGGTCCTCGCGGGTGATCTCATAGATCCCCCGGCCTCCGCCGCCGCCTTCCGCCTTGAGCATGACGGGCAGCCCGATTTGTTTGACAATGGTTTTTGCCTCTTCGATGGTCACGGCGCCGTCGGAGCCGGGCACAATGGGAACCCCCAGGTCCCGGGCGAGTTTTCGCACCGCCACCTTGTTGCCGAGAAGGCGCATGGCATCGGTTTCAGGGCCGATAAACAGGATGCCCGCCTGGGCGCATTTTTTGGGAAAGATGTCATCTTCCGAGGCAAAGCCCCAGCCGGGGTGAATCGCGGTGATGTCTCTGGCTTTGGCTTCGGCGATGATCTGGTCGATATTGAGGTAGGCCCTGGGGTTTTCACCCAACAAAATGAGTTCCTGGGCGCCGGCGGTAAAGGGGGCGGTCTTATCCACATCCGTAGCCGTTACCACCGGGATGGCTCCGAGCTCCCGTATGGAGCGCGCGATGCGCCTGGCCGTGATTCCCCGGTTTGCCACCAATATTTTCATGCCTTTCAAATCTTGGACAACCTGCTTAAATGTCGTTTCTTTCAACGTGATTCTCCTTTTCTATTTCAAACGTGCAAAGGGTAGATGCTTGCTGACCGGACGATGGTTGTTCCGCTGCGTGTAAGCAGCTTCAAGCCGCCGTTGGATGATAAACCGAGTATCTTCGCTTCATAAGGCGGGTTTGCGTAGTCTTCAACCCGCACCATGTCTCCCGCAAATGCCAGATGTGGCAGGATTTTTGCCATAAGTTCCGGCAGATCGGATGAAGTGAACGTACGTAAACTATCCCGTGTTGTCGTTACGAGGTGTTGCCAGAGGGAAAGGGGAGACAGGCCCTTATGGCCAAAGTCCTTCAAGCACGCAGCGGCAAGTGCGTTGTCGCTGCGAAGCCTCTCTTCGGGCGGGTTCGAGGTGAGGTTGATACCGACGCCCACCATCCTCACGCCCCCCTTTTCTTCGATGAGAATCCCGCCCACTTTTTTGTTGCCCATGACCAGGTCGTTGGGCCATTTCAGCTTCGCTTGTACGCCAATGGATCCAAGGGCTGTGACCAGCGCATACCCCACAAGCAGCGGGAGGCAGTCTACCTCCAGCAAGGCCGATGAGGGCAGGCGTATTGTGCCGTAGATATTTCCCGTCGGTGAATGCCACTGCCTTCCCAGCTGCCCTTTGCCAGCCCACTGGCTTGCTGCCAGTACCGAGCCCCATTCAGGCAACAGATTCTTTAGGTGGAAACACCAGGCGAGCTGCATGCTGGAGGCACAGGGGCCGGTCACAAACACAGGCAGGTTTTCGCTTTTTCCTGAGACCCAGCATCTGCTTCCGGGGCCTTCCGAAACGAGGCATGCCGGGCTCCAGTGCAAGGGGGATTCACCATCCGGCCCGCAGACCCGGGACATGTCCCGCAATTGACCGGGGCCGATGCCTTCGGCAACATCCTCTATGCCGGTGCCCCACAAAATTGTATCGGCCATTGGTTAACCTTCCCGTTTCGTCTATCCCGAATATTTCATGCGAAAACGATTGAGATAAAGCAATAAAGCATTTGTAAAATACAAAATGTAATTCACGGTTTTCTGCTCGATTTTCACACCCTTCGGGCGAGCCGAGTGCACCCATCTTCTGCGTTATCACAGCTTTGAGGTAAACAACGACATCTGCAGCTCTGATGCCTTGAATATGGGCGCACTCGACTCGTGAAATATCCGGGTTGGGGAGCCATGTATTCAGCGGTCCAAGGTGCGCGAGGGGTTTTCCTGCACTTCAGGGCCACCTGCTATGTGTTGAGAGGAGCCTGGGGGAATCGTTCTACCTCCATGCTCTGTTAGACTCATTCTCCAATTATTCCATTTATTTGAGGCTTCCACAAGCCCCTCGGCAAAGTAAAGGCCTTTGGTTTACGCACAAAAAAAGGCCAACAGCGATTACACTGTTGGCCTATTCGAAGCTGATCCCCTTAAAAGAAGGTACGATCCTCTTTTTGTCTACCAAACTACCTTTAATTTTTATTGACCCCGAGCATATGGAAGATTAATTCAGGTGTCAATTATTATTTGTCTGCATGGCCGGAAGCCCCATGGACCCTTAGTACGCGTGAGTTGCGTCAGTGGGCGCCTGTCATCGCAGTTTTTTCATTTATATACTGCCACCATCAGCTGTAAGAAAACTTTTCTTCCACATCCTGCTCAAAGGTAATGACAATAATCCGCTCTCCCGCTTTGGTGCTGATGTCTGTATGAAAGCTGACCACATTGATGCCGGTAATGCCGGTGATGACATCCCCAAGAATGTCGCAGGCATTTTCCAGAAGTTTAGCCCGGACCTGCTTGATGAGCTGCGTACCGGCGTCATCCGTTGCAAGATGTCGCTCAGCCGGTGTCAATACGCCTTTCAGGCGAATCAGCACCATGTCCTCGATGATATGGCTCCTCACATCCACCGGACCGCGTCCCATATGCTCTTTTTCAAACGTGAGCAGCGCACTGCTTATTTCGGCCTCCACCTGTCCCTTGCTTTTCTTCTGAGCCGTGCGCGTTCGTTTCTTAATAACCTCTGGTTTATTCATTGTCATCCTGTGGCTGCTTGGTGTTTTCAAAAGCACCACAATACTATAGGGGCTGGCGACAGGTCAACGTTCAGGGCCCGGGCATAGCCCGGACATTTCCCCATAGCCCGGATATTTTATGGAAAAACGACGAAGCCGGGATAATAAGCTGTGATTGCAGTGTGTTGTCACGAAAGTGCTTCAAAATGTCATTCACGGTTCTCTGCTCGATTTTCTCACCCTTCGGGCGAGCCGAGCTAAGTGAGACGCACTGAAACGGAGCACCGCACTCCTGTGGGGCTTTTTTGCCCGTTGTTACCTATGCCGCACCGGAGTGCGGCGTTCCCGGGATCAAGGGGGACAAAATGGTGATGAAAACATGCTGATGGTCGAAACGATGACCAAGGTCAAAAAGAAACCTAACCGGTAGTGGGGTATGGGGCCTTTAGGCGCAGAGATAGGCTTAACATTCACGCCTCCCGTTCGACGGGAGGTTATGACTCCGGTGGGCCGCTTTTGACAAAACAACCCACCGGAGACACGTTGGACAGGTACGGCTTTATTGGATGGCCGTGCCGTCGTCGGTGAAGATGGGGATGTGTTTGTCCGCATCGTCCACGGAGACGATCTGCACCTGGGTGCCGTCTGTGTTGGAGAAGAGCCCGTTGCCGTCGTGTGTCCATCCGTCGCCGGAGTTGGAGAGGTCTACGGTGATCTGGTCACCGTCGCCCCCTGAGACGTGGAGCACGTTCTCCGGTCCGGTCATGTCCAGCACATCCTCCAAGGTAAGGGAGACGGTCTGGGCACTGTCCGAAGTAAGATCCAGGGCTTCAATGTTGGTGACCGCGTCCTTGTCCAGGGCGCTGAAGTCCAGGACCTGCTGGGAGATTCTCAGGGTATCGGTGCCTTCGCCGCCGTCCACATGGGCGTCCTGGGTATCAAAGACAATGGTATCGTCCCCTCCGCCTGCGTGGATGGTATCGTGGCCCTGGCCGCCGTCGAAGATCTCATCGGCGTCGTTTCCGATCAGAACGTCGTCTCCCTCGTTGCCGTAGAGATGGACAGGGGCGTTGTCGGTGGTGCCTTCAATGGTGACATGGCTTGTGTTGCCCTGGTGGTCATAGGTACCGGACACCTCACTGCCGTCACTCAGGGATATGGTGATGCCGACATCTTGCTTACCGAAAGCATTGCCTTTGTTATTACTCAGGAATTCCGTCTCGATGCCGAACCGGAATTCTTCCTGTGAGGTAAAGGTCCCCGGTTCGAAGGTTATGGTCATCTGGGAGTGATCTTCGGAGAACGAAAAGGTCACATCGTCAGATGAAATTCCTGAGGTGCGGTCCCCGATAAATGGACCGGTGAAAGCGGGGAAAAAAGGATTAAATATAGCGTCACTATCTCCTCCTGCACCCAGGTTGATGGTGACAGCCAGGATGGACAGAGACGTATCACTCGTAAACTGGATACCCATTTGATTTGATGAATCACCAGTCCAGCCCCTTTCGACATCAGCCAGGATAGAAAACGTACCGGAATTGGACCTTGTGTTCACAAGGATGTCGTCGCCGATGGTGCCGTAAAGGCTCGCATTATCCTCCACCACAACCTCGGCCTTGGCCGTGTCCGAGACGTCCCCCGAAGAGATGTCGTAGGTAAAGGCATCGCCGTCGGAAAGATCGTGCAGGGTCACCTGATCGGATGACTGGGTCAGTTGGGTACTGCCTTCGGCATGGATGCTTCCGTCATCGATGCTGTTTGCCCCAGAGTCGTTTGCCAGAAGGGCAGAAAAGTCTATGGACAGGTCATCCCCCAGGGCCGCGTTGGTGATGATGGTGTCGTGGTTGGCATCAATGGCGGCCACGTAGTCCAGATTGATGATGAGGTCAACGGACGTGGTGTCGCCGTCACCGTCTACGGCTGTGAGGACAAAGACCTCCTGCTCTCCGGAGACCGTGTCATGGGGATTGATGGTGTAGAAGTACTCCCCGGTTTCGAAGTTGATGTCGATGATACCGCCCCGAGCCGTGGTGATGCTTTCCGTGGGTGAGCCGGATGGATCGTAGGTGTGAAGTTGCCCGTCCACCAGGATAGACTGGAGGTGCCCGCCGTCTGCGCCCAGGTGAATACCGTCGTTGCCTTCGGTGGCCAGGAGAGTAGCATCGCCCTTGACGATCCCTTCAGATACCGTCTCAAGCAAAGTCTGCTTGAGGTCAAAGGCGTTGTGGACCTGGACCACGTGGGGGTCGGGGTCGTTCGGGTCCGCAGGGTTGGGCCAGGCGATGGGGTTCAGGGCTTCCAGCGTTGAATCTTCGGTAATTCCGATTCCAAAGACCGTATCGATAGAGCTTCCTTCGTTCTGGAGGAAGTTTTCCCATTCGGTTTGGTTGCACTCATCGCCCCGGTTGGGTTCTCCATCAGAGATGAAGTAGAGCAGTGTGCTGTCTGCCTCGGGGGGATCGAAATCGTGTCTTACCGTGTCCAGCGCGCCGTCATAGTCGGTGCCGCCCCAGGCATGGATCTCGTTCAGGTAGGTGTTGGCCCCGGTTTTATCGTCCATGAACCACTCTGATTTTACGGCAGAGTTCTCGAATCGGACAAACTGAATGTTGACGTTGCCGAGGTTGTCGTAGGAATCGAACATGGCGGCAAGGGCATCCTTTGCGATATCCATGCGGACGTTGTTCGGGTCAAAGTCCGGAGAATTTTCGCGGTTCCCATCCATGTCGAAGGCCATACTGCCGGATCGGTCCAGCACAATAATAAGGTTGGTGGTTTTTACGTCCGCCGCGTCTTCATGGATATCTGCCGTTACAGTCTCACCTGTCGGGGCGTCATCCTGGATGTTTACCGTAAGGGATCCGGTCAGTTGTTCTCCGTCGGAATCCGAGATCGTGTAGCTTATGGTGTCCACCACATCGTCACCCTGGGACGGATGCTCCAGGGTGTACTCGTAATCCCCTGCTCGGTGAAGGCCGTCGGATTCGGTGTATACCGTGATAGTGCCGTGGTCCGTCTGAATACTCAGCTGGCCGCCGGATGCCTCCGTGTCGCTGTGGGCTCCGCTGGTGATGCTTGAGATGAAGGCATCGCCGTCCACACCCATGTCGTTGTCCAACAGGTTGCCGGTAACGGTCTCTGAATCAGTGGCTGCCTCGGTTCCTTCGGGCAGGCCTGCCTCGTGGGCAACGGCGCTGTCGGCAACCGTAGACAGGTTATCATGGCGGATGGTGACGGAAGCCGTGGAGCTGTCGCCGTCCGAGTCGGTAATGGTATAGTCAAAGCTGTCTTCGAGGTTCCACCAGTGGGGATGCCAGTGCTCTGAGGACGTGTAGGTGTAGCTTCCGTCTTGATGGATTTGCAGCGTGCCGTGGTCGCCCACGATCGTATTGTTTGTGACTATATCCGATCCATTCATCAGGGAACCGTCATCTGCAAAGGTATAGGTCGTCCCGTCAAAGGAAATGGCCGTGAGAGTCACGTCATCGGCATCGACATCGTCGGCACCCATGTCCTCGCCTCCTTGACCCAGGATGACATTACCGGTGGCTGTGCCCCTGAAGCCGACACTGTCCGTGTCATCCACGGCAACGGGAGCAGAGTCCATGACGTAAATTTCCAGGGATGAGGAGGTTGACGCCGAAGCGCCGCTGTCGGCTTCGGTGGACGTTGCCGTGGCCGTAAGCGTATAAGACTGTCCAAAGCTGTCTTGGGCGTCGGCATAGGCGGTGATGGTCAGGTTCGACAGGTCCCAGTCAGTGACGTCCATTTCGTGGAGGGCATCCGTGGCGGTAAAGGTGTGGGTTCCGTCGGTAAGAACCGCACCCGTGGGGATACCCGAGAGCACGATGGAGGTGATGGACTCCGACCCGTCCGTGTCCGTCGGTTGTGCTCCAAGGGTAATGGAGACCGGGTCGCCTTCCATGCCGATCAGGTCATACTGAGATTGATTGGACTCATAGGTGTGGATCTGAGAGATCTCCTCATCCGTCAATACCCTGTCGTACACACGGATGTCATCGAGCTGGCCTTCCAGGTACGTGTGGTTGCCGTCGGATCCGAAGGTCGCACCGAATCCGCTGAGATCCATGCCATCCCTGATGCCGGGTTCTGTTACTCTGGTGTCCTCAAGAACACCGTCGACGTACATCTTGGTCTCACCGGTTTCATGGTCCCGGGTCATGACCACATGGTGCCACTGCCCGTCGTTTACGGCCGTGGTGGATCCGGCCCCGGTGCTGTCCCCAACCCCCATGTTGATCTGCCCGTCGTCGTCGATCCATCCCCATTGGATATCGTCTGTCCCGCCGTGTTTTTCGGAGCCGATGATACTCGGAGAGTTCCACCCAATGGTGTTGGTCCCGTCTCCTCCCGTATACCCGTCCGGGAGCTTGACCCAGACAGAGAGAGTCGCCGTGCCGGAAAGCGGTTCGGTGTAATCCCCGGAGACATCCACGTAGTCCCCGTCACCGTCCAGGACCAGGGCACCGTTGTTGTGGTCCGATCCTGCAGAATGCGCACCACCAGTCAAGGTGCCTTCCTGATCGTTCACAAGGTCGTGGGTTGTTCCTCCGGGGGCACCATTTTCCTCAAAGACCCAATGTCCCACCAGTCCGTCACTCACCACATTGTCGCTGCTCACCTGAAAATCGATCACAGGCGCATCCGCAACAGGCGTTACCGTAACATGGAGAGATTCCGTAGTGGTGGCGGTGTTCCCTCCGATCTCCGTGGATGTCACTGTAACCGTGAGGTCAAAATCCACATCACTGTCGGCCGGCGGCTTGATGGTGAGGCCGTCAAGCTGGTCCTGGGTTAAGGTCCATGTGCCGTCCCCGTTGTCGGTGCCTGCGCTGAGAATGGCGCCGTCGGGCACATCCCCGATGGTGATGGCAGACAGGGTCTCGCTGCCGTCGGTGTCGGTGAGGGCGGCAGAGATGTCCAGAGGAATCTCTGTGTCTTCGTTGCCTGTGACATCGGTTGTCTCCACGGACGGTGCGCTTGCCGTTATGTCCACGGTGTGGGTGGATTCAGTAGAGGCGGTAAAGGGATTACCCGCGTCATCGGTACCGGTCACTGTGACGGTGAACTCGGTGTCTAAGGCGAGATCGGAGCCCGCCACGTTCACGGTGAAGGTGCCGTCTGCGTTCACCGTCCCCTGGTAAGGCGTGCCGTTGACGGTAAAGGTGACCACGTCGCCGTCGGCGGCGTCGCCGCCGACGGTGCCTGAGACCTGAACGGTGCCGCCAGCTTCCGTGGCGTTGAGGACATCATCGGTCGTGATGGGGTTGACAGCAATGGTGGCCGAAGCGTCGGTGTCTTTTGTGATGATGTCAGTGGTCTGTGTGGCAGTGTTGCCGTTTGCGTCTTCGGCATCGAGGGTCACGGTCAGGGTGCCATCGTTGAACGAAGAAACATCCACGTTGGCGGTCCAGGTGCCGTCGGGCAGAAGGGTGTAGTCGCCCTCATTTAAAGTGATGGTGGTGTCGCCGTCGGAGATGGTGAGTCCGGTGATACGACCGCCGGCTTCGATGGAACCGGAGAGCTGGGTGTTGCCCAGGTCGTCCGTGGAGCTGATGACGCCGTCGTTACCGGAGTCTGCGATGTCGACCGAGGAAGCGTCCGCCACGGTGTCCTTGGCGATGGTGTCGGTGACCTGTGCGGCGGTGTTGCCGTTTGCGTCTTCGGCGTCGAGGGTCACGGTCAGGGTGCCGTCGTTGAACGAGGAAACATCCACGTTGGCGGTCCAGGTCCCATCGGCCAGGAGGGTGTAGTCACCCTCGTGCAGGGTGATGGTGGTGGATCCGTCGGAGATGGTGAGCCCGGTGATACGGCCGCCGGCCTCAATGGAACCGGAGAGCTGGGTGTTGCCCAGATCGTCCGTGGAGCTGATGACGCCGTCGTTACCGGAGTCTGCGATGTCGACCGAGGACGCTTCGGCCACGGTGTCCTTGGCAATGGTGTCGGTGACCTGTGCGGCGGTGTTGCCGTGGGCATCTTCGGCGTCGAGGGTCACGGTCAGGGCGCCGTCGGTTAACGAAGAGACATCCACGTTGGCGGTCCAGGTGCCGTCGGCCAGGAGGGTGTAGTCGCCCTCATTTAAAGTGATGGTGGTGTCGCCGTCGGAGATGGTGAGCCCGGTGATACGGCCACCGGCTTCGATGGTCCCGGAGAGCTGGGTGTTGCCCAGATCGTCCGTGGAGCTGATGACGCCGTCTGCCCCGGAGTCTGCGATGTCGACCGAGGAAGCGTCCGCCACGGTGTCCTTGGCAATGGTGTCGGTGACCTGTGCGGCGGTGTTGCCGTGGGCATCTTCGGCGTCGAGGGTCACGGTCAGGGCGCCGTCGGTTAACGAAGAGACATCCACGTTGGCGGTCCAGGTGCCGTCGGCCAGGAGGGTGTAGTCGCCCTCATTTAAAGTGATGGTGGTGGATCCGTCGGAGATGGTGAGCCCGGTGATACGGCCGCCGGCCTCGATGGAACCGGAGAGCTGGGTGTGGCCCAGATCGTCCGTGGAGCTGATGACGCCATCGGCCCCGGAGTCTACGATGGTGACCTCAGATACGTCCGCCACGGTGTCCTTGGCTATGGTGTCGGTGACCTGTGCGGCGTTGTTGCCGTTTGCGTCCTCGGCATCGAGGGTCACGGTCAGGGTGCCGTCGTTGAACGAGGAGACATCCACGTTGGCGGTCCAGGTGCCGTCGGGCAGAAGGGTGTAGTCACCCTCGTGCAGGGTGATGGTGGTTGAGCCGTCGGAGATGGTGAGTCCGGTGATACGACCGCCGGCTTCGATGGTCCCGGAGAGCTGGGTGTGGCCCAGATCGTCCGTGGAGCTGATGACGCCGTCGGCCCCGGAGTCTGCGATGTCGACCGAGGAAGCGTCTGCCACGGTGTCCTTGGCAATGGTGTCGGTGACCTGGGCGGCGGTGTTGCCGTTTGCGTCCTCGGCATCGAGGGTCACGGTCAGGGTGCCGTCGTTGAACGAGGAGACATCCACGTTGGCGGTCCAGGTGCCGTCGGGCAGAAGGGTGTAGTCACCCTCATTTAAGGTGATGGTGGTGTCGCCGTCGGAGATGGTGAGTCCGGTGATACGACCGCCGGCTTCGATGGTCCCGGAGAGCTGGGTGTGGCCCAGGTCGTCCGTGGAGCTGATGACGCCGTCGTTACCGGAGTCTTCGATGGTGACCGAGGAAGCGTCCGCCACGGTGTCCTTGGCAATGGTGTCGGTGACCTGTGCGGCGTTGTTGCCGTTTGCGTCCTCGGCATCGAGGGTCACGGTCAGGGTGCCGTCGTTGAACGAGGAGACATCCACGTTGGCGGTCCAGGTCCCATCGGCCAGAAGGGTGTAGTCACCCTCATTTAAGGTGATGGTGGTGTCGCCGTCGGAGATGGTGAGCCCGGTGATACGGCCGCCGGCCTCGATGGAACCGGAGAGCTGGGTGTGGCCCAGATCGTCCGTGGAGCTGATGATGCCATCGGCCCCGGAGTCTGCGATGTCGACCGAGGAAGCGTCCGCCACGGTGTCCTTGGCGATGGTGTCGGTGACCTGTGCGGCGGTGTTGCCGTTTGCGTCTTCGGCGTCGAGGGTCACGGTCAGGGTGCCGTCGTTGAACGAGGAGACATCCACGTTGGCGGTCCAGGTGCCGTCGTGCAGGAGGGTGTAGTCACCCTCGTGCAGGGTGATGGTGGTGGAGCCGTCGGAGATGGTGAGCCCGGTGATACGGCCGCCGGCCTCGATGGAACCGGAGAGCTGGGTGTGGCCCAGGTCGTCCGTGGAGCTGATGACGCCGTCTGCCCCGGAGTCTGCGATGTCGACCGAGGAAGCGTCCGCCACGGTGTCCTTGGCAATGGTGTCGGTGACCTGTGCGCCGGTGTTGCCGTTTGCGTCCTCGGCATCGAGGGTCACGGTCAGGGTGCCGTCGTTGAAGGAGGAGACATCCACGTTGGCGGTCCAGGTGCCGTCGGGCAGAAGGGTGTAGTCACCCTCATTTAAGGTGATGGTGGTGGAGCCGTCGGAGATGGTGAGCCCGGTGATACGGCCGCCGGCCTCGATGGAACCGGAGAGCTGGGTGTGGCCCAGGTCGTCCGTGGAGCTGATGACGCCATCGTTACCGGAGTCTGCGATGTCGACCGAGGAAGCGTCAGCCACGGTGTCCTTGGCGATGGTGTCGGTGACCTGTGCGGCGGTGTTGCCGTTTGCGTCTTCGGCATCGAGGGTCACGGTCAGGGTGCCGTCGTTGAACGAGGAGACATCCACGTTGGCGGTCCAGGTCCCATCGGCCAGGAGGGTGTAGTCACCCTCGTGCAGGGTGATGGTGGTGGATCCGTCGGAGATGGTGAGCCCGGTGATACGGCCGCCGGCCTCAATGGAACCGGAGAGCTGGGTGTTGCCCAGATCGTCCGTGGAGCTGATGACGCCGTCGGCCCCGGAGTCTGCGATGTCGACCGAGGACGCTTCGGCCACGGTGTCCTTGGCGATGGTGTCGGTGACCTGTGCGGCGTTGTTGCCGTTTGCGTCCTCGGCATCGAGGGTCACGGTCAGGGTGCCGTCGTTGAAGGAGGAGACATCCACGTTGGCGGTCCAGGTGCCGTCGGGCAGGAGGGTGTAGTCACCCTCGTGCAGGGTGATGGTGGTGGAGCCGTCGGAGATGGTGAGCCCGGTGATACGGCCGCCGGCCTCGATGGAACCGGAGAGCTGGGTGTTGCCCAGATCGTCCGTGGAGCTGATGACGCCGTCGGCCCCGGAGTCTGCGATGTCGACCGAGGAAGCGTCTGCCACGGTGTCCTTGGCAATGGTGTCGGTGACCTGGGCGGCGGTGTTGCCGTTTGCGTCCTCGGCGTCGAGGGTCACGGTCAGGGTGCCGTCGTTGAACGAGGAGACATCCACGTTGGCGGTCCAGGTCCCATCGGCCAGGAGGGTGTAGTCGCCCTCGTGCAGGGTGATGGTGGTTGAGCCGTCGGAGATGGTGAGTCCGGTGATACGACCGCCGGCTTCGATGGTCCCGGAGAGCTGGGTGTTGCCCAGGTCGTCCGTGGAGCTGATGACGCCGTCGTTACCGGAGTCTGCGATGTCGACCGAGGAAGCGTCCGCCACGGTGTCCTTGGCAATGGTGTCGGTGACCTGTGCGGCGGTGTTGCCGTTTGCGTCCTCGGCATCGAGGGTCACGGTCAGGGTGCCGTCGTTGAACGAGGAGACATCCACGTTGGCGGTCCAGGTGCCGTCGGGCAGAAGGGTGTAGTCACCCTCATTTAAGGTGATGGTGGTGGAGCCGTCGGAGATGGTGAGTCCGGTGATACGACCGCCGGCCTCAATGGAACCGGAGAGCTGGGTGTGGCCCAGATCGTCCGTGGAGCTGATGACGCCGTCGGCCCCGGAGTCTGCGATGTCGACCGAGGAAGCGTCCGCCACGGTGTCCTTGGCAATGGTGTCGGTGACCTGTGCGGCTGTGTTGCCGTTTGCGTCCTCGGCGTCGAGGGTCACGGTCAGGGTGCCGTCGTTGAACGAGGAGACATCCACGTTGGCGGTCCAGGTGCCGTCGGGCAGGAGGGTGTAGTCACCCTCGTGCAGGGTGATGGTGGTTGAGCCGTCGGAGATGGTGAGCCCGGTGATACGGCCGCCGGCTTCGATGGAACCGGAGAGCTGGGTGTGGCCCAGATCGTCCGTGGAGCTGATCACCCCATCGGCCCCGGAGTCTGCGATGTCGACCGAGGAAGCGTCCGCCACGGTGTCCTTGGCGATGGTGTCGGTGACCTGTGCGGCGTTGTTGCCGTTTGCGTCCTCGGCGTCGAGGGTCACGGTCAGGGTGCCGTCGTTGAACGAGGAGACATCCACGTTGGCGGTCCAGGTGCCGTCGGGCAGAAGGGTGTAGTCGCCCTCGTGCAGGGTGATGGTGGTG
>NZ_CAADHO010000019.1 GCF_900699765.1 Desulfoluna butyratoxydans | reverse complement strand
ATTTAGCTTGTATGAAAAACAGAAATGTTAGAGTAAATAAAGACTATTCGAATGACTATCCCCCGCGAAGCGGGTTTGTTCAACAATTATTAGTGGACATTTTTGTCCCATAACACCTTCTCAGAGGGAAACATGGACATTTTTGTCCGATATTCTATGAATCTCCGGGTATATGGGACCACCATGTCCCGTATTCCATTTATTGGGAACCGATATGTCCCATAATACCTTCTCAAAGGGAAAAAGCGACAACGCTGTCTCATAATCCACCATATGCCGGAATACGGGACTGATTTGTCGCATATTCTTATATTTCTTGCATTTTCAGACATCCTTGCATAATGTCTTGACGTTTGTTGTCATTAACATTGTTGACCTTAAACTCACACATCTTTCTCTCGGATATTCAGTTGTATCATCACCCCAAAGGCAACTGTCCGTTTATAGCCAAGCTGTTAAATTCTTACTCTTTGAATTGAACAATTGCAAGGAGGTATTTGTGAGCCCTGCGCCCCAGACAAGGCTGCTTGACAAAGTGCGTGACAAAATTCGCCTCAAGCACTACTCCATTCGGACAGAAGAGGCTTATACAAGCTGGATAAAGCGTTACATTCTCTTTCACGGCAAGAGGCACCCAAAGGACATGGGAAAGAAAGAGATTGAGGCCTACCTGACCCATCTCGCAACAAGACGGAACGTTGCTGCCTCGACGCAGAACCAGGCATTCAGCGCCCTGCTTTTTCTTTACAAAGAGGTGCTTAAAATTGAAATTGAAGGCAAGATCAAAGCCTTTCGGGCCAAAAAGCCGATGCGCCTGCCTACCGTGCTGACGGTGGATGAAACCCAAAGGGTACTTGCCGGGATGTCCGGCCAATACCTGATCATGGGGCAGCTACTGTACGGGGGCGGATTGAGGGCCATTGAATGCCTGAGACTGAGGGTAAAGGATGTTGATTTCGGGCTTAACCAGATTGTCGTTCGCGACGGCAAAGGGCAGAAAGACCGCATCACCATTTTTCCGGATGTTGCAAAGGAAAGGCTCAGAGAACATCTGGATCAGAGAAAAGCGCTTCATGAATCAGACCTGGCTGATGATGTGGGCAGTGTCTATCTGCCCAACGCCCTGGCCGTAAAGTATAAAAACGCGGACAAAGAGTGGGGCTGGCAATACGTTTTCCCTTCGTCGGGTCTATCTGTCGATCCGCGGTCAGGAATCAGGCGCCGCCATCACCTCCATGAAAAGACGTTGAATCGAGCCATTTATAAGGCGCGAAAACTGGCAGGGATAATCAAACCGGTGACCTGCCACACCTTCCGTCACTCCTTTGCAACGCATCTCCTTGAGGCAGGCTACGACATCCGAACCATTCAGGACCTTCTGGGCCACAAGGACGTCAGTACCACCATGATCTACACCCACGTTCTCAACAAAGGAGGGCTGGCCGTTCAGAGCCCGTTGGACATCCATCATCAGCGCAAGATCCATTGAGCCTTTTCGGGCAGTTGCTTCCCTTGAGCCATTCATCAACTCATGCAAATAAAAACATGCTTCCGGCGGGTCGCTTAAAAAAAACTCCGCGGTAAAATTTGTAAAGAGCCTGCCCCCTGTTTAGTTTTGATGCTTTTCCTGTTTTACTTTAGCGAGCCCAAGAGAAGCGTTAAAAACTATTTAAACGGCAGGTTAGCTTTTTTGTTTTTTATTGTGCCCTTTTCCTTTAGCCTTGTTTTTACCTTTCTTTTGTCCCTTGCTTGTTCCCCTACCCTGTCCGTCAGCTAACGAAAACGATCCTCTCTTGAGTGCATGAAAATCAGCTGAACCCGGCTCGATCCCGAGTTCTTTGGCTATAGCTCCCCATCCTTTATTCTTATTGCTCCTGTATATCTCTACGACACTCTCTGGTTCAGTGTTTGTCATCTTGCCGAGTTGAAGGCACATAAACACGTCAGCGGGAAACTCTACAGTTCTGATTATTGTCTGGACTTCAGGATAAGGGACACTGAACTGGGCACTCAACCTGGCGCTGAAATTATCTATGTCGGCTTTGGCCTGAATATTTAGGTTAGAAAGGAAATTATCTAAATCTGCATACGCATTACTAACCGAAAACATAATAATGAACGTCATGGTCAAATTGATAAACGCTTTTTTCATAATTTTATTTCTTTCCTATATCCGATATTTTAAGGTCATTATTCAACTTAAATATATTGATTGGGCTAAAAATTAATAACATGCCTATCGGATAGTAGCACCCGCCACGCAAAAACAGACAAAACCATCCGATATTCATTACAATTCTTGAGTTTCAAAACACAACACATGTGGTTTTCACCATCAACATCGCGCTTCAATAAACCACGCACCACATAACGGTGCCATCCCAAACGAGCTCGGGAAATAAAATTCAGCTATTCGCAAAAATTTTACTAATATTCATATCTTTTAATCCTCATGAATGCAAGCGTGTTATAACGTTACCCAAACCTAACATTTCATGGATAAACAACCATCCCAAACGCGATGACAAACTGAACCAAGGGTAAAAACCTGTTTACCAAACTTTCTTGTGGCGTCTTAGCGTAGCCCTTGGGCGGAAATGCATCAAAAGGCTGGTCCTTGGCAGGGCCGCCAGAGGCAACATCACGCTGCCTGGTTGCTGTTTTGGGATCATTTTTTGTCAAAAGATCTGGACACGGAGGAAGCCGTCAACGATGTGATGGGCCTGAGGGGTTAGGAATCGGAAGCGACATCGCCCATGGATGGTGCATGGGCGACGCCGTAACAGAAAGGAAAGGATGAAGGGAGGATGCCTATCGGCGTCCCTTGGGCTTGCCGGGTTTTCCTCCCCTGGACGGGCGGGAGCCGGGCTTTGCGTTTCCGTTGCCCCGGGGGCTGTTTGCCTTGCCGGAGCCGGTGCGGGTTTTCGTTTTGGTGGCGGCTTTTTTGCCGGAGCCACTGGATTTTGCCTTGCGGGACCGGGACTCCTGTTTTGCGGTTTTGCGCTTCTCCACGATCTCTTTGAGCTCTTTGTCTACCTTTTTCTTACCGCCGCCGGTGCTGCCCGGGCGGTAGAGCACAAAATCCGGCACTTCGTGGCCCTGGGTGTAGCCGTCCACATGGGCCACGGGAAGCTTGCGCTTGAGAAAGGCTTCGATGGCCTCAAGGAAGGGCACCTCCTCGGCACCCACCAGGGAGATGGCCAGACCCTTTTCTCCGGCCCGGCCCGTACGGCCGATGCGGTGGACGTAATCTTCGGGGATCTTGGGCATGTCGTAGTTCACCACACAGGGTAAGCCGCTGATATCAAGGCCCCTGGCAGCCACATCCGTTGCCGTGAGAACCTGGATCCCCCCCTCTTTGAACTCCTGGAGGGTTCGGTTCCTGACGGACTGACTCATGTTGCCGTGAAGGGCAGCCGACGGGATCCCCCGCTCCATGAGCTTGTCCCGAAGCTTGTTGGCCCCGTGCTTGGTGCGGCAAAAGGCCAAAACCCTGGACCAGCGGCCCTTGGTGATCAGGTGGACAAGAAGCGCCCGCTTGTTGGACTTGTCCACGGTATGAACCCGCTGGTCCACAGCGTCTGCTGCCGCTTTTTCTGGGGAGACCTCGATCTGGGCGGGGTTCGTGAGCATCCGGGAGGCGAGCTCGCGGATCTCCGGGGTATAGGTGGCGGAAAAGAGCATGGTGCGGCGCTCTTCGGGCAACAGCTCCAGGATCTGGGAGATCTCCTGACTGAAGCCCAGGTCCAGCATGCGGTCCGCTTCGTCAAAGACGAGGAACTCGATGTCCATGAGCTTTACGTGCCGCTGGATGGCAAGGTCCAGCAAACGCCCGGGCGTGGCCACCAGAATGTCCACCCCGCGCTTGAGACGGGTGATCTGAGGATGAATACCCACCCCGCCGTACACCACGGTGCATCGCAGGGAGACACGCCGGGCATAGCCTTTGATGCACTCCCCCACCTGAAGGGCCAGCTCCCGCGTGGGGGCCAGGACCAGGGCGCGGGGATGCCTGCCGTAGCCCTTTTTCTGACCCAGAATTTCTACCAGGGGCAGGGCAAAGGCGTCGGTCTTGCCCGTGCCGGTCTGGGCCCGGGCAAGAATATCCTGCCCTTCGAGGATCACGGGCACAGCCCTCTCCTGGATGGGGGTGGGCTGGGCATAGCCCTTGTCGCTTATGGCTTTCAGCAGTTCGGCACGAAGGCCAAGTCGATCAAATGACATCTCGTTCAATCCTCATTTCACTGTAACTGTTTCTTCAAATACTCCGGCCTGCTTCTATCACGGAAGGCACCCTTGCAGATAGGCTTTTATCTCAGCCGCGTCTTCCATGGCAAGGCACTCGGCCAGGGCCTTTTCCGCGTCCGTGGCGCGGACGGACCGGATGAACTGCTTGGCTTCGGGAATGGCCGAGGGCACCATGCTGATCTGGCGGGCCCCCATGCCCACAAAAAGAAAAATGCTCTCCTTGACGGCCGCGGCCTCCCCGCAGATGCACAGGGGTTTCCCTAAATGGTTGCACACCTTGACGATATGGTCCACGGTGGCCACCACCGACGGATGCAGGGCGTTGAAGTGAACGGCCACCTTCTTGTTGTTCCGGTCCACGGCCAGGAGGTACTGCATCAGGTCGTTGGTGCCTACATTCACGTAGTCCACGTACTTCAACAGCCGGTCCAGAATGGGCACGGCAGCCGGGACCTCCACCATGATGCCCAGCTTGATCTCCCGGTCATAGGCGATACCCGCCCGGTCCAGGTTCTCCTTCTCCTCGGCCACCAGGGTTGCCACCCGCCGGATCTCCTCCACGCTGGTGATCATGGGAAAGAGGATCCGGGTGTTGCCGAAGACCGAGGCCCTGAGAATGGAGCGGATCTGCACCCGGAACACATCCTCCAGGTCCAGACTCAGACGGATGGAGCGCCAGCCCAGGAAGGGGTTGTCCTCCTTGGGGTAGTCCAGGTAGGAGAGGAACTTGTCCCCGCCCACGTCAAAGGTGCGGATGGTCACCGAGCGCCCCTGGGACTTTTCGATGACCCGCCGGTACAGGGCCACCTGCTCCTCTTCCGAAGGAAAGGAGGTGCGCAGCAAAAAAGGAAACTCCGTGCGATAGAGCCCGATGAGGTCTGCACCGTACTGCCTGGCCAGCATCATGTCCGAGAGCAGGCCGATGTTGGCCCCGAGCCCCACGGTGACGCCGTCCACGGTCTGGGCCGGGAGTTCCCGCAGGCCTTCGAGTTTTTTGCGGGCCTTGAGCCCCTCTTCCCGGCGCCGGGCGTACTCGTCCCGGATCTCCTGGGAGGGGTTTGCATACACAATCCCGGAGACCCCGTCAACAATGAGGTAGTCCCCGTCCCGCACATGGTCCAGAATCCCCTCCACCCCGATGACGATGGGAATCTCCAGGGACCGAGCAATGATCACCGTGTGGGAGGTGCGCCCCCCCTTGGCCAGGACAATGCCCTTCAGGTGCGGCTGGCGAATGGCCAGAAGGTCCACGGGCGAGATGTCCGAGGCCACGATGATGGTGTCCCTGGTAAAGGCCTGGCCCGCATCCCCGCCCATGCCCACAAGGTTGGCCAGGAGACGCCGCCCGATATCCATGATATCGGCGGCTCGCTCGCTTAAATACGGGTCCTCCATGGATTTGAACATCTTCACGTACGCCGTGATCACCTTTTTCAGGGCGTATTCCGCGCTGACCTTCTCCTCGATCTTGGCGATGATCTTCTTTTTCAGGGAAGGGTCCGCCAGGAACATGAGGTGAGCGTCGATGATGGCCCTGTCCTGCTCGGAGAGCCTCCGGGCGCTTCTCGCCACGTCACGGATCTGGGCTTCGGACGCCTCAAAGGCCTGGTTCAGGCGCAGGACTTCGGCCGACGTGTCCCGCACCTTCATGCGATTAACCTGGTTAAAATCCATGGTTTCAAAGGTAAAGTGGGCATGGCCCGCGGCCACGCGATCGGACACCGGCTCCCCCCGAAGGTGGGAAAAGGAGTCCTCTTCTTCGGGTTCGCCCTCCTCACCCGGCTCCAGGGAGCCGTCGGCCTCTCCCCTCTTCCGCTCTTCCCATAAGATGGTGTAGGCCACGGTGGCAGCCAGCTGCCCCGCGATCTTCTGGAACACCGGGATGTCGTCCGGCCGAATTCCCTCTTCGGCAAGGGTCTGCAGCACAAGGGCCCCCAGGACCTTGCGGTGGTAGATCAGGGGCACCCCCAGGTAGGTCTTGTATTTTTCTTCGCCGCTGCCCTCGTAATACTTGAAGCGGGGATGGGCCGAAGGGTTCACGATGAACACCGGTGCCATGGTCTCGATGACCATACCCGTGAGGCCTTCGTCCACATCCATCTCAATGGTTCCCACGGACTCGCGGGTCAGGCCCACCGTGGCCTTCAGGTGCAGGCTGTTGCCGTATGGGTTGTAGGCGTACACCGAACAGACCTCCGTGGCGAATCGCCCGGCGATCATCCCCACGATGCGGTCCAGGGACTGCTCGGGGTTTTCGGAGTCGCTCATGGTCTCAAGGATCTCTTCCAGAATGTCTCGTTTGTCGTCGCGCATAAAATCCCTTTGTACCAAAACGCACAATCTGTCCGGGCAACACCGCGCTCCCATCTGCGGGCGGAGCAGCCCGGATATGTCATGACAAGCCCATCAGGTCAACGCAACAGAGGGGCATGACCGTGGGGTAATGCAAACCAATTCAACCGGCTTAAACATGCAAAAGGCAGTTCACGGTATTTCGCTGGGTTTTCTCATCCGCCGGGCAAGCCGGGGCAGCTGTGCAAAGAAAAGAAACACCACATTACCACTGCCGCCCGTCCGCCACAAGGGCACCCAGCCTGGTTAATCAGGAATATTGGGAAGGGTGGTGATCTCGCCCTTGTAATTTCGCAGGGTGTATTCCCTGTCGTTTTTTTCCACGTAACTGTAGTAAGGCATCAGCATGATCTTCCCGATGCTGGTGGCCACAACGTACATGGGCTGGGCCAGCCCGCTGGTGTGTCCCCGGATGGCGTCGCGGATCAGCTCGGCCCCCTTTTCCACCGGCGTACGGAAATGATCGATGCCCGGGGCAGGCTCGCAGTAGAAAAGGTAGTAGGGACGAATCCGAATGGACAGGAGTTTCTGGTGAAGGGCCCTGAACGTCTCTGTATCGTCGTTGATCCCTTTAAGCAGCACCGCCTGGTTGCCCACCTGCACGCCGCAGGAGAGCAGGTCATACACCGCACGTGCCGTCTGCTCCGTGATCTCCCCGGGGTGGTTGCACTGGGTGTTGATCCAGATGGGCACCCGGTGGTACCCGGAGAGCACCTCTTTCAACCCCGGCGTAATGCGATGCGGAAGCACGATGGGGGTGCGGGTGCCGAAGCGGATCATCTCCACATGGGGAATCTCCCGCAGCTTTGCCACAAGCCAGCCAAGCTTGTCATCGGAGAGCACAAAGGGGTCGCCCCCTGTCACCAGGACATCACGGATCTCACCATGATCCCTTATCCACTGCAACCCCTCCTCGATGTCAAAACGAAACCGAACCTCGCGCACCACCACCAGCTCCTTGCGAAAACAGTGGCGGCAGTACATCGCGCACATATCGGTCACAAGAAAGGCGATGCGGTCATGGTATTGCCGGGCGATGCAGTCGGGGCGCGTTTCGCTGGTCAGCCGGTTCTCTTTCCATGCCAGGTAATTCTCCACCCCGTAGCGGTTCTCCTTTTCCAGCACGGACGGAATGATCTGGCGACGAATGGGGCACCCGGGGTCTTCCGGGTCCATGAGAGAGGCAAAATAAGGGGTGGTACCCCACCGGACATGCCCTTTTTCAGCCTCTTCTATTCCTTTTTTCTCCCCGGGAGACACCGTGACATACGCCTGGAGCTTTTCCAGTGTATTGACACTCTCCTCAAGCTGGGTCACCCACGCTTCCTTCTGATATCCCATGTCACCTCCCTTCCCTGCGGTGAAGAGCAAGTAAAACAAGGTTCAATACCATTGATTATACATGAAACCAGATGCAAAGCCATGAGGCTCTCGCGATAAAAGCGTCCTGCCGTAAGGAAAGGGCAGCAGTACCTCAAACCATGGCCCGGCGCACTGTTCAGAAATGGTGGCCCCGGGCATCGCGCAGCCTTTGCCATATCGGATAATCATCGAATACCATTGAACAATCCCTGCCACCATAGTATACATAAACATCATACACGGGGCTCACCGGCAGCCCCTTTCGCCCGTAAGCGAACCGTTTCCCGGGGCCACCGATTTCTCCTCTTCCTGCCACAAGACCTCCCCTTGCCCCTGCGACACAACGCGCCCCGGCATCTTTGCCTTTCGGCACATCACGCCTTTTCCCTCCGAACCCTTGTTTTAAGGAACTCGCCATGAGCGCCCGAACCGACGTCCTTGAGTTAAAAACCCGAATGTCCCAGTCTATCCTGGGGCAGGAGACCATCGTGGAGCGCCTTCTTCTGGGGCTCCTTGCAAACGGCAACCTCCTTGTGGAGGGGTTGCCCGGCCTTGCCAAGACCCGAGCCGTCAAGGCCCTGGCCGCCAACCTGGACGCCGGGATGAACCGCATCCAGTTCGTGCCGGACCTGCTTCCCTCGGACGTAACGGGAACCGAGGTCTACCACACGGTCCAGGGCCGGGGAGAATTTCAGTTCCAGGCCGGTCCCATCTTCAACAACATCATCCTGGCCGATGAGATCAACCGGGCCCCGGCCAAAGTCCAGGCCGCCCTTCTGGAGGCCATGGAAGAACGCCAGGTCACGGTGGCCGGTACCACCCACGAACTGCCGGAGCTTTTCATGGTCATGGCCACCCAGAACCCCATCGAGCAGGAAGGCACCTACCCCCTGCCCGAGGCCCAGATGGACCGGTTCCTCATGCATGTCTCCATCACGTACCCGGATGAAGCAACGGAGATGGACATCGTAAGGCTGGTGAGGCGCGAGGCAGGCGCCACCAACGGCAACAGCGCCCCGGCGGCCCCCATCCCCCAGCAGGTAATCTTCGACGCCCGCAAAGAGATCGACGCCGTCCACACGGCCGAGGCCGTGGAGACCTATATCGTGGACCTCATCTCCGCCACCCGGACCCCGGAGCGATACGACGGTGACCTGGAAAAGTGGATTCAGGTGGGGGCCAGCCCCCGGGGCTCCATCGGCCTGGATAAATGTTCCCGCGCCCACGCCTGGCTCGCAGGCAACGACCACGTCACCCCCGAGGACGTCCGCGCCGTGCTCCACGACGTCCTTCGCCATCGCATCATGCTGAGCTATGAAGCCAATGCGGACGGAATCACCGCCGATGAGGTACTTTCCGAGCTGGCAAAAACCGTGGCCGTGGCGTGAAGAGGAAGCCCACCATGAACCGACGCGATACGCACCCCGGCGTCTATGCACGCCTGAGCGACCTGATCCGCCTGAAGCACAAGGCCCAGGGGTTCAGCTTTCTGCCCAGGCAACCGGTGCACAGCCTGCTCACGGGCAGGCACGCCTCACGCCTGCGGGGGCGGGGCCTGGATTTCGAAGAGATCCGGGGCTACCTGCCGGGGGACGACATCCGCAGCATCGACTGGAAGGTGACGGCCCGCACCCGGAAACCCCACACCCGGGTCTACTCCGAAGAACGGGAACGCCCCGTTCTGCTGGTGGTGGACCAGCGATTGAGCATGTTCTTCGGCACCCGGGTCAACATGAAATCGGTCACCGCCGCCGAAACAGCGGCCCTTGCAGCCTGGCGGGTCATCAGCTCCGGAGATCGGGTGGGTGCGGTGATCTTCAACGACGAGGAGATCCGGCACATCCGCCCCCATCGAAGCGCCAGGACCGTCATGGAGATCCTCAACCGCATCATCGAATTCAACCACGCCCTGACGGTGGACAGCCGCATCAGCCCGAGCCCCGGTGCCCTGGACCGGGCCCTCGAAAAGACAGCACACCTGGCCCGCACCGACACCCTCATCTGCATCATCAGCGACTTTTCAGGGATCACAGAGGACACCTGCCGACACATCAAGCTCATGGGCCGCCACAACGACATCATCCTCGGCATGATCCACGACCCCACGGCAACGGATGCGGTGAATGCAGGCACCATCGTCATCAGCGACGGCATGCGCCAGGCGTCCCTGGACAGCAGTGACGAGGACAAACGCACCCTCGTGCGGGAGGTGTTCAATGAACGGCTCCACCTCCTCACCGAAGAGTTGACCCGATACGGGGTCCCGGTGCTGCCCATCCACACGGCAACAGGGGCGGCCGAACAAATCCGCGACGCCCTGGGAGCCCGATAAGCCCAACCCGAACATGGTGAGAAAAAAGAGATGACAGACCCCACCAGCCTGGACAACCTCCACGACATCATCCCCTTTTCGCCGCAGCCACTCTGGCCCCCGGCCCCGGGGTGGTATGTCATCGCCTGGATCCTTGCGGCGGCCGCTGCCTGGCTCCTGATCACGTCAGCCCTCAGGTGGAAGCGCAACAGGTACCGGCGGGAGGCCCTGGCCGAGCTGGCCCTGATAAATCGTGGCAGCCCCCCCACAGGGGACGAGCTTGCCCCCTTACCGGTCCTGGTTAAACGCACCGCCCTTGCCGCCTACGGCAGACAAACCGTAGCCGCCCTCACCGGCGAGCCCTGGCTGGCGTTTCTCGACACAAGCCTCTCCACCACGGCCTTTACCCAGGGAACAGGGCGCCTTCTGATCCGCATCCCATACCAGCCAAAGGCCCCCCTTGACCCGGCCGAGGCAAAGAACCTGATTCACCTGATTGAAACCTGGATAAAAAAACATGAAACGTAACGGTTCAGATCTTAAGAAGCTGCCTTCTATGGTTAAAGGGACCGACAAAAAGCGTGCCTCCGGCGGCGAGGTGAGCCACCTCGAAAGCTTATTGCCCTTGCGCTTTGTCCCTCGTTCCTCGGGCCAAAGCGCAAGGGCCTTCGGCTCGGGCTTCGCCCGACATAAATGCTGATGGTTTATACAGGATAGCTCTCAAGCTTCGACGTCACAGGATACATTGTCGTTACTTGCTCATTGTTAATTTAACCGCACTGCCTCCGGCGGCCATGGAATGATCCCCTGGCCCCCAGGTTGCGGATGCTTTCCCCCTCATTTCTCGGAGGAATACATCCACGAAGATGTCCAAAAATTCATCTCAAATCTGTTTATCAAACGTTTCAAACGTTTGGCCCCCGGCAGGGTCGCCGGAGGCATAAACTGTGTGATTGCGATCATGTAAAGGACAGCCCCATGCTCCAGTTCCACACCCCCATCCTCTTTGCCCTGCTGCCCCTGCCCCTTCTGCTGAAACGCTTTCTGCCGGCATACAGCCAGCGGGAGCAGGGCATCAGGATTCCGTTTTTTGATGAGCTCGTTAAGAAAACCGGGCTCACGGCCTCGTCCGGGGCCGTGGTCCACGGGATGCCTCTTATCCACACCATCCTGGTCTTTGGTGCGTGGGCTCTTTTGGTCACGGCCCTGGCTCGGCCCCAGTGGGTGGAGGAGGCCGTCACCAAAACCGTGCCCTCCAGGGACCTGCTCCTTGCCGTGGACCTTTCCGGCTCCATGGAGACCACGGATTTCAAAAACAGGGAGGGCAAGGTGGTGGACCGGCTGACCGCCGTCAAGGAGGTGCTCCACGAGTTCCTTAAAGAGCGCGAAGGGGATCGGGTGGGGCTTATCTTTTTTGGGTCCGCAGCCTTTATCCAGGCCCCCTTCACCGAGGACCTGGAGACCTGCCGGATTCTCCTGGACGAAGCCCAGGTCCGCATGGCCGGGCCCCAGACCATGCTGGGGGATGCCATCGGCCTTGCCATCACCCAGTTTGAGCGCAGCGACATGAAAGAGAGGGTGCTCATCATCCTCACCGACGGCAACGATACGGGCAGCCTGGTGCCCCCGGACAAAGCCGCGGACATCGCCAAAGACAACGGGGTGACCATCCACACCGTGGCCGTGGGCGACCCACGGGCGGCCGGTGAGGAGAAATTAGACGAAGCCACCTTAAAGGCCGTTGCTGCCACCACCGGGGGCGCGTTTTTCCATGCCGACGACCGCGACGGACTCTCGGACGTCTACAAACGCCTGGATGAGATGAGCACCCGGGACCTGGAGACCATCAGCCACCGCCCCAGGACCGACCTATTCCACTGGCCCCTGGGCGTGCTGCTGGTGGTGAGTTTCCTCTACCACGGTACTTCAGCCCTTCTCTCCAGAACGGCCAGAGCCACGCGCCATTCCCGGGAATCAAAGACGGAGGCGGCACACACATGACGCAGATCATCCACAACCTCCATTTTCTCAGACCCCTGTGGCTCCTCGCCCTTGTCCCGGCCCTTTGCCTTGCCATCCTGATCCTCAGGCGGCACCACGGCAAAACCCCTTACGAAGGCGTCATCGCACCGCACCTCCTTGCCCATCTCCTGACCGGGCAGGACAAAGCCAACCGACTGCGCCCAGCCGGGCTCCTCATCCTCTTCTGGTGCCTTGCCGTCACCGCCCTGGCCGGGCCATCCTGGAAAAAAGCGCCCTCCCCCTTTACCGAGGACACCTCGGCCCTGGTCATCGCCGTGAAAGTCACCCCCTCCATGACCGCCGAAGACATCCGGCCCTCGCGCCTTACCCGGGCGTCCCACAAAGTAAGGGACCTTCTGGCCTTAAGGCCGGGCGCACGCACGGCCCTGGTGGCCTATGCCGGAAGCGCCCACCTGGTCATGCCCCTGACCCGGGACGCCACCATCATCACCACCTTTGCAGGGGAGCTCTCCCCGGAGATCATGCCCGAAGAGGGAGACCAGGCAGCCGCAGCCCTGGCCCTTGCCGCAGAACAACTGGAAAAGAACAACCAGCCCGGCTCTATCCTCCTCATGGCCGACAGCGTGGACCCAGGCCAGCTCAAGGCCCTTGAAGCCCATGCAGCCGAACACCGGTTCCCGGTGCATATCCTTGCCGTTGCCGCGGACAAAGGGGTCCCGGTTCCCCCGGACAGTCCCCCTGCCCCGCCCCTGGACGCAAAGAGGATGAAACAGGCCGCAGACGCCGTGGACGCGAGCCTCACCATCATCAGCCCGGACGACCGGGACATCAAGGCATTGAACCGCCGCATCGAAAGCACCCCCGTGGACGCGGGGCCCCCGGAGGAAGGCGAGCACTGGCAGGACAGCGGCTACGCCCTGGTGCCCCTTTTAACCCTGCTCAGCCTCATGTGGTTCAGGCCGGGATGGCGCGTGAGGTGGCGATAAACGAAAAACCCCAAGGAACCCATGCCATGACACCAGGAAAGAAAGCCGCAATCGCCGTTTCCGCCGTCACCGTCATCCTCGCCATAATGGCCCTGCGCGAGACCGGCGGCTCCCTGGTCGGGCTCTTTCTCACCCCGGACCAGCAGGGCCGCCTGCTCATGTCCCGCGGTGACTACGCCACAGCCGCCGAGCGCTTCTTTGATCCCATGGGCCGGGGCCAAGCATACTACCGCAACGGCCAGTTCAAGCAGGCCGCCGCCGCCTTCGGCCAGGTTCCTTCGGAAGAGGGCCTCTTCAACCGGGGAAATGCTCTTCTGATGGCCGGAAAATACGACGCGGCCATTGCAAGTTACGACGGTGCCCTCCTGGCCCGAACAGGCTGGAAAGAGGCTGAAGAGAATAAAACCCTTGCCATCGCCCGACGGGACAACATGGCGCCCCCCGAAGGAGACCAGGGAGGCATCGGCGGAGACCAGCTTGGGGCAGACGAAATCGTGTTCAGCGACCGCGTGGAAAAATCCGGCGGAGGCCGGGAAGAGACAATGGAAGGCAGCGCTCAAATGTCGGACAAAGAGCTGAGAGCCATCTGGCTCAGGCGGGTTCAGACGCGGCCCGCCGACTTTTTGCGAGCCAAGTTTTCCTATCAGAACAGCATGGAAGGATCTTAAAAACAAAACTCCTGGAGTGCCGCACTCCAGTGCGGCAAACGCATCGGTCTACGAAAAAAGCCGCACAGGAGTGCGGCGCTCCGAATATGATGCCACGTGAGAGAAAACAGATGAAAAACCATGCCCGTTTCGGTCAACGCAGGCTGAGGTAAAAACCTCCGACGGTAAAGGAATCCAAAGCGTCTGGAGCGCCGCACTCCAGTGCGGCAAACGTATCGGCTCACGAAAAAAGCCGCACAAGAGTGCGGCGCTCCATAAGAGGCGCCCCATGTCTAAAACCCATAAAAATGAACCCATCATGCCCACAGCCACCGCAAACACACCCCAGATGATTCCACCAAGACTCCGCCTCCGGCGTTTTTGCCTGCTGTTCTTAGGGGTGGCCCTTCTCCTGCCGCTCCGTGTCGGCGCTGAAGCGCTGCCAGAAAAAATCCGCGTCTCCCTTGCCCCGGAGGGCACGGTCAAGGTGGGCCAGAGGGTGACCCTCTCCATCGAGCTGATGACCACCACCCGGTTTTCCGGGTCCCCCGGGTTTGACATACCCGAGATACCCGGCGTTATCGCGTTGAAGCTCAACACCTTCGGCATCAACAGCACGGAAACCACAGACGGCGTCACCTACAGTGTCCAGGGCCATGAGTTCGCCCTGTTTGCCCAGCGGCCGGGCAAGCGGGTCATTAAGCCCTTTGACGTGCGCTTTTATCCCGCCGGTCCGGGTGCGGCGCCGCCCCGGGAGGTCACGCTGAAGACCGAGCCCCTCACTCTGGATGCCGTTATGCCCCCGGGGGCTGAAGGCCTTTCCGCGCTCATCTGCACGGCAGCTTTTGAGCTCACCGAAGCGTGGGAACCGCCCCCGCAAGAGGCCCGGGTGGGGGATGCCTTTACCCGCCGCATCACCATGCGGGCCGATGACGTTCCGGGCATGGCCTTCCCGCCCCTTGAGGTCCCCGACATCCGCTCCGTGGGCATCTACCCCAAAGAGCCCTTTGTCAACGACAAGACAGACCGTGGAGACTTCACCGGAGAGCGAACCGAGACCATTACCTATGTGTGTGAAGCCAAGGGAACCGTCACCTTCCCGGAGGTAACGGTCCACTGGTGGGACCTCAATGACGACAGCCTCAAGGTGGAAACCCTTCCGGCCGTGACCCTCAAGGTCAAGGCCAATCCCAGCCTCCTGACAGGAACCGACGCCCCCCTGCCCCTGTCGTCCTGGAACCGGGCCGTGCCGTGGCTCCTTTTTTCGGGTATTGTCCTCGCGCTGTGCGTTGGAGCGGCGATAAAATACCGGTCCGTATTGGGCGCTCTCCTGATTCCATGGCTACAAACCAGAAAACGCGCGGAGAAAGCCTGTTTCAAGGCAATAAAAGCAGCCTGCCGGGCCAAGGACCCTGCCGCCGCCTACGGGGCCCTTCTCACGTGGCTGGAGACCACCCCAAAAGCCCCCTGCGCCCTTACCCCGGCCCTCCTCAGCGACATCACCCGAAACCCGCCCCTTGCAGAACAGGCAAACCGCCTGCAACGGCAGTTGTTCCAATCCTCCGGCAGCCAGGGACCGTCCTGGGATGCCCCCGCCTTTTTTAAAGCCCTTTGCACATCCCGTCGCCGCCTGCTTAAAAAGGAAAAAACAAAGCGCGCTGAAAACGGGTTACCCGGGCTGAACCCCTCCTGACCGAGGCGCAACCGGTTTTCCCTTCCATGACTGCCTGCCGGGCCAGCCACTATTGATCTTGATTTTATGGAAAAACATTGTAGTATTCCAGGAGCTAAGTTCAACCGAAGCCCCAGGCTTCATTCGCCATCCCCTGCTGCCTCCAGAGTCTCGCGCAGACACCATGTTCCTGATCCTCCCGGCCCCTACGTAGAGCAAACATACCCATATCGACACCGACACCGGAAACGCCATGGACGAGGCCCACACTGTATTTTCCCGACTGCGACGCTCCATTTCCCATCCCCCCGTGCGCCCGGGAACCGAGCACAAAAGGGGCTGGGCTGCCTATGAAAACCTGGTCCTGCATATCCACCCCAGACGGGTTCCTTTGGAGGCCCTGCGTTTTACCCTCACCTGGGGGTTGGGGGGCATGTGCGCGGTGCTCTTTTCCCTTCTGGCCGCAAGCGGGATGCTGCTCCTCTTTGTCTACGAGCCCTTTCCCGATAAAGCCTACCAATCTGTCCTGACCCTGCAAAACGAGGTCCCCTTCGGGCAGCTGGTCCGGAACATCCACTACGTCAGCGCCAACTTCCTTATCTTCGCCGCTTTCCTGCACATGCTGCGGGTCTTTTATACCGGGGCCTTTCACACAGTGCGCCAGTTCAACTGGGTCATCGGTGTGTGCCTCTTTACCGGGATCCTTCTCTCCAACTTCACCGGGTACCTCCTGCCCTGGGACCAGTTGTCCTACTGGGCCGTCACCATCTCCACGGGCATGACCGAGTACATCCCCCTTGCCGGTGGCTGGATCCAGGCCACCCTCCAGGGAGGCGACGAAACCGGCTCCCACACCCTCATGGTCTTTTTTACCCTCCACACCACGGTCCTGCCCGGAAGCATGATCATCCTCATGGCCTGGCACTTCTGGCGTATCCGAAAGGCCGGAGGGGTGGTGCTTCCACCCAGCGCCTCCGACGATCAACGCCCGACCATGGTGGCCACCCTGCCCAACCTCGCGGTGAGGGAAGCGGTGGTGGCCCTGATTCTCGTGGCCGTTGTCATGGCAACCTCGGTGGCGTTTAACGCGCCGTTGGGGGAAATGGCCAACCCCGGGCTCAGCCCGAATCCGGCCAAGGCCCCCTGGTACTTCATGGGGTTCCAGGAGCTGCTCCTGCATGTCCACCCCACCTTTGCGGTGTGCTTTATCCCTGCGGCCCTGTTGCTCCTCTGCCTGGGCCTGCCCTATCGCAGATACGACACCCCCTCGGGGGGCGTCTGGTTTTTCTCTTCCCAGGGAAAAAAAGCGGGGATCACCGCCACCCTCACCGCAGGGGTCGCGGTGCCTGCCACCGTGGTGCTGAGCGAATACGCCCCCGGCCTTTCCGGATGGTTTCCGGGCCTGAATCCCGTGGTCACCGAGGGCATCCTGCCCACGGTAACAGCCTGCGTTGCCCTGGCCGTGTTCACCCGGATCATCAAACGGCGCTTCGCCACCACGAACAACGAAACAACCCTGGCCCTTTTTACCCTGGCTGTTGTCTCATTTGCCCTTCTCACCCTCACCGGTGTCTGGTTCAGGGGAGAAGGCATGGGGCTTGTCCACCCCTTTGCCCACTGACCATCGGAGAAAACAGATTCCATGACCACGCAGACCACCCACACCGAACGCCAGCAGCCCACACCACCCCGGCGGAGTTTCCTCAAAACCGTCTGGGCCTTTCTCGGGCTCATGGCCGCCGGCGAATTCCTCTGGATTGCCTCCGGGTTTCTCAGGCCCGGCAAAAAAACCTCACAGGCCGCCCCGTCTGACATGCTCATTGTGGCCGGAAAACTGGAGGATTTTCCCATGGGATCGGTCACCGCCTTTGTGCGGGGCCGGTTCTACCTCTCCCGCCTGGAGGACGGCGGGGTCCTTGCCATCTCCCGCAAGTGCACCCACCTGGGCTGCACCGTGCCCTGGGACGATGAGGAGAAAAAGTTCATCTGCCCCTGCCATGCCTCGGCCTTTGACAGGGCAGGAGGCGTCATCAGCCCACCGGCACCACGCCCCCTGGACATTCACCCCGTGACCATCGAAAACGGCGTGATCACCGTGGACACAAGCAGGACAATCCGTCGCAACGTCCTGGACCCTTCGCAAATCGCCTATGCCTGAGCAGAAACCACCGGAAAAGGCCATGCCCTCTGACCTCACCCAAAATCGACCTGAGCACCGACGCTGGAGCCAGGCAGGTGTCATCGCCACCCTGGTCATTGTCCTGGCCATTCCGCTGTATGTCCTGAAGACGGATTACCTGCGCCGAACCCGTCCGGCCCCGGCCCCCGCCGCCCCCACCTTTGTGGGCAGGCAGGCCTGCATCGGCTGCCACAAGCCCGAGTACGACAAGTGGCGTAACTCCCACCACGACCTGGCCATGGACACGGCCACCGAGGCCACGGTTCTCGGGGACTTTAATAACGCGGTGTTCACCCAAAACGGAATCACCACCCGGTTTTACAAGGACAACGGCGCCTTTTACGTCAACACCCTGGGACCGGACGGACAAAACGACGATTTTCAAATCACCCACACCTTTGGTGTCTTTCCCCTCCAGCAGTACCTGGTGCCCTTTCCCGGGGGCCGGTACCAGTGCCTCACCATCGCCTGGGACGTGGAGAAAAAAAGATGGTACGCCCTTCCCAACCACACGGACGACCCCGACGACTGGCTCCACTGGACCAACGCGGCCCAGAACTGGAACGGCATGTGCGCAGAATGCCACTCCACCCATCTCCGCAAGGGCTATGACCACCGCACCGACACCTTCAACACCACCTGGGCCGAGATTGATGTGAGCTGCGAAGCGTGCCACGGGCCGGGCTCCGCCCACGTGGCCTGGGCTGAAAAGCCCGACATGGGCCGGGAAAAAACGGAAAACTACCATTTACTGGTGGACACCCGGGACATCACCCCCGAGGCCCAACTCGCCATCTGTGCCCGCTGCCACTCACGGCGTGCCTCTTTTGGGGATTTTAACCACCGGGACGACGACATCATGGACTGCGTCATCCCCTCCCTTCTCAACGAAGGGCTCTACCACCCCGACGGGCAGATTTTAGACGAAGTCTATGTCTACGGATCCTTTACCCAGAGCAAGATGTACCAGAGGGAGGTCATGTGCAGCGACTGCCACGACGTCCACAGCCTGGAGCGAAAACTGGATGGCAACGACCTGTGCCTCCAGTGCCACCGCAAGGACATCTACGACACCCCCGACCACCACTTCCACAAAGCCGTGGACAAGGGAAAGCCCAGCAAAGGAGACGACTGCATCAGCTGCCACATGCCCGAAAGCCCCTACATGGGCATCGACATGCGAGCCGACCACAGCATCCGGATCCCCAGGCCCGATTTGAGCCTTGCCCTTCAGACCCCCAACGCCTGCAACGCCGCAGGCTGCCACGGAGACAAAACAGTTCAGTGGTCCGCCAACTGGACCCAGACATGGTACGGGCTGAGAAAACGGGCCCATTACGGCACCACCTTTGCCGAGGCACGGAAAGGCAACCCAAAGGCAAAAAAGGAGCTGATCCGGCTCTCCAGGGACCAGTTAAGACCGCCGGTGGTAAGGGCCACAGCCCTCTCCCTGCTGCAACGCTACATGGATAATGAGGTCATGGCCGTGCTGGAGGAGTCCCTGTCGGACAGCGAAGCCCTGATCCGCCACACCGGTATTGCTACTCTGAACCTCACCGGGCATGAAAAAACCACCCGGCTCATCACCCCGCTGCTTTACGATCCGGTGAAAGCCGTACGCATCCAGGCGGCTCTGTGCCTGGCCCCCGTCCACAGGGAGCAGCTCGACACCAACCAGAAAATCGTCTTCAACACCGCCATCGACGAATACCGCGAAGCCATGGAATATGCGTCTGATTTCGCGTCAGGCCGGTTCAACCTGGCCATCATGCACGATGCCCTGGGAGACACGGACAACGCCATCGCCCAATACCGCGAAGCCATCCGCATCGACGACCAGTTCTTTCCGGCCAAAAACAACCTGGCCATGCTCTACAACCGCACGGGCAACAACCAGGGGGCCGTTTCGCTGTTCCGGGATATCCTGAAAACCCACCCAGAGCGTTACCACATGGCATACTCCCTGGGGCTTCTGCTGGCCGAAGAGAAGCAATACGCCGAAGCCGCAACCTGGCTCCGCCAGGCGGCAGAGGGCCTGCCGGAGCGGTCCCGCATCCATTACAACCTGGGGCTGCTGCTGCAGCACATGGGGGAAAATGCGGAAGCCGAAGCCTCCCTGCTCCGGGCTCTTGCCCTGGAACCGGACCATGCCGATTACCTCCTGGCCCTGGCCGACCACCTGATCAAAAACCAGCGGTATGACGACGCCGTCCTGGTGGCCCGGGCCATGATCCAAAAGCATCCGTCCAATCGAACCGGATACGACCTCCTCAATTACCTCCGGCACGTGTCTGCTGTGCCTTCCTCCCCCGTGGAGACGGAGTAAGACGTCAGCTCTGAGAAAAGGAAAAAAACACAGCACATGGACATTCGTTGGTTTACCGTTGATAAACCAGATAAAAAAAGATATTATTTTAAAAACTTATCTACCCCCTCCTTCTCAAGAGTAATCCCCTGCAACAACCAAATCGTCTTTTTGCCGATGATGACCCTTTCGTGGAAAATCGTCGCGTCACCCCTTAACCAAGGAGCCGATTATGAAAACTGGCAAATTGATGGTCGCGGTCATCGCCGCATCCGTTGCGATGGTCCTCGCTGTGTGCCCTGCCTCGGCCGCTAAAAAGCCGAACATCCTCGTGATCATGGCCGACGATGTGGGCGTCCACAATGTCAGCGCATACAGCAAGGGGCTTGTGGGCTTCATGACCCCAAACCTCGACCGACTGGCCAACGAAGGCATGATGTTCACCGACTACTATGCAGAACAGAGCTGCACTGCCGGGCGCTCCGCCTTTATCACAGGCCAGAGCCCGGTTCGCACGGGGCTCAGCAAGGTGGGCCTTCCCGGTGCAGACCTGGGGATCCAGGCCGAAGACCCCACCCTGGCCGAGCTCCTGAAGCCCCACGGCTACATGACCGGCCAGTTCGGTAAAAACCACCTGGGCGACAAGGACGAATTCCTGCCCACGGCCCACGGCTTCGACGAGTTCTTCGGCAACCTCTACCACCTCAACGCCGAGGAGGAGCCCGAGCACGAGGACTACCCGAAGAACCCCGAGTTCCGTAAAAAATTCGGCCCCAGGGGCGTCATCAAATCCACGGCCGACGGCAAAATTGAGGATACAGGCCCCCTCACCCGCAAACGCATGGAAACCGTGGACGAAGAGTTCCTCGCCTCCACCAAGGACTTCATCGAGCGGGCCAAAAAAGCAGACAAACCCTTCTTTGCCTGGTTCAACCCCAGCCGCATGCACTTTTACACCCATTTGAAAAAAGAGAGCCAGGGCGTCACGGGCCTGGGCGTATACGCCGACGGCATGGTGGAACACGACAAGATGGTGGGCGACCTCCTGGACTTCCTCAAGGCCCAGGGCCTGGAAGAGAACACCATCGTGGTCTACACCACGGACAACGGCCCCCATTACAACGAGTGGCCGGACGGCGGCATCTCCCCCTTCCGCGGCGAGAAGAACACCAACTGGGAAGGCGGATACCGGGTGCCTGCCATGGTACGCTGGCCCGGAAAAATCCCGCCCGGAACTGTCTCCAACGAGATCATGTCCATGCTGGACTGGGTCCCCACCCTCATGGCAGCCGTGGGTGACGAGAAGATCACGGAAAAACTCCTCAAAGGCCACAAAGCCGCCGGCAAAAAGTTCAAGGTTCACTTAGACGGCTTCAACTTCCTGCCCCACATCACCGGCAAAGAAAAAGAAGCCCCCCGAAAGAGCTTCTTCTACTTTAATGACGACGCCCAGCTGGTGGGCCTGCGCTACAACCAATGGAAGATCGTCTTTGCCGAGCAGCGGGCGAAAAAGATCGACGTGTGGCAAGAGCCCTTTGTCTGGCTTCGCGCTCCCAAGATCTTCAACCTCAGGAGCGACCCCTACGAGCGGGCCGACACCGACTCCAACAACTACGGCCGCTGGTACGTGGAGCACGTGTTCCTCCTGACCCCGGCCCAGCATGTTGTGGGTAAGTTCATCGCGACCCTGAAAGAGTACCCGCCGCGCCAGAAGCCCGCCAAATTCAACGTGGACTCCGTCATGGAGACCCTTTATAAAGGCGGCTCCCACTAAAAGCTGAACAGGCTACCCCAACGACAAAAGCCCCTGTCACAAGCGACAGGGGCTTTTTTTATCATTGATACGCCAGGCAAACCGGCTAAGATCACGCGGGTTTCCCGAGCAGCAGAAGCTCCTGGACTTCCGTGAGGACAATGGGCCGGGCGTCAAGGTCCACATCGGGCTGTTCCGCCATCTGCTTTGCCAGCTCCGGGTCAAAGGCCATGCCGAAATACCCGAAAGCCCATTCATGGAGTTCTTCCGGGCCCTCGAAAACCCACCGGCTTTCAAATGTCTCACTGCGGCGTACCACCCAGTCACTTTCATCAATGGCCCGGCGCACCGCCGCCTTTTCCCGGTCTTCGTTGTGGAGCAGTGCAAACACCTGCCCCATACCTTCATCATTTAAGGGTTCCAGCACCAGCAGGCTCCCACGGTCCCGGAGCACCCGCCACGCCTCGGCAAGGGCTTTGCTGCAATCCCGATGGTGATGAAGTGACAGGCTGAAGAGGATGATGTCAAAGGAGGCGTCGGCAAATGCCAAGGCCTCGCCGGACCCGACGGCAACCTCCGCCCCCGGGACAGTCCCCTTTGCCTTCGCCGCCCTCTTCTCATCAGGGTCAATGGCTGTAAGGGAAGAGGTCTCCCTTGCCAGCCATTCGGTCAACCGGCCGTCCCCGCACCCGATTTCCAGAATGTCCCGATGCGCCAGGTCAACAAAGGCCTTGATCTGGTCGCGTGTTTTTTCTTCGCTGTTCTGCTCCATGGCCTTCCCGGCTCCTCTGCCCAGGATATGTCACAATGGCAACTCACCGGCTTAATCCTGCCGTTTTCTCATGAAATATCCGGGCTACGCCGACAGGCGGACCACGGCCTGGTTGAGGCTGTCTGCCATGTCCAGGACCTCTTTAGCGCTGTCCATGACCTTGCGGCTGTTCTCCAGGTTGCCATGGGTCTGGGTGGCGGCCTCTTCGATGCGCCCCAGAATGGTTTCGCTGGCCAGGTTGCTCTCTGCGGCCTTGGCGGTGATATCGCCCATGCCGTCGTTCATCTCCCCCACGTTCACGTCGATCTCACGGGTGGAGGCCGACTGCTCTTCGATGGCTGCGGCCACGCCGTTGACGATGGTGCTGATGTTTCCGATGACCTCGGAGATGGCCGTGATTTGCTTTGTGGAGTCGGCGGTGGCGTCCTGGATCCCTTTGACCTGGCCGCGGATGCCGCTGGTGGCCTCGGCGGTCTGATGGGCAAGGGCCTTGATTTCATTGGCCACAACGGCAAATCCCTTGCCCGCCTCACCAGCCCTGGCTGCCTCAATGGTGGCGTTGAGGGCCAAGAGGTTGGTCTGCTCGGAGATCTCGGTGATCACCTCGGTGATCTTGCCGATTTCCCGGGCCGCTTCGTCCAGTCGCTTGATCTCCCGTGAGGCCTCTTCGGAGCGGTTGACGCCCTGGGTGGAGATCTCCATGGCCCGGGCGGACTGGCCGGCGATCTCTGTTACGGCACGGGCCATCTCTTCCATGGAGGCCGAGGTGAGCTCCATGTTGTGGGAGGCCTGCTCCACGGCCGCTGAAATGGCGGCGGTGTTCTCGCGCATGGACGAAGCGTCCGACGCCACGCCGCCGATCTGGGTGGTGGTCTCTTCCGAGGCCCCCACCATCTCTTCGGAGATGTCCCGAAGCTCCTCGGAGGTGCCGGTAAGCTCCGCTGCTTTTTCCCTCAGTTCATTGACCAGCATGGTGATATCTGCAGCCCGCTCGTCCAGCAGTACGGAGTTTTCAATGTTCAGGCGGTACGAGTCGTTGGTCTTCTTTCCCACCCCCATCATCCCCAGGATATAGGTCAGAAACACGACGCCGATGGCCCACTCGGCATTCAGGGCGGCCCACATGATGACGGGCACCAGCAGGCAGGCCACGTAGGTCACCAGCAGCCTCAGCTCCGGTGCCAGGGAGATGACGCACCCCCCCACCAGCCCGCAGGTCATCACCATGGCATAGAGGCTGTAGGCCGAAGTGGCCCCGTACCAGTGAATGACCAGCATGCACACGCTCCCCCACACAAGGCCGGACACAAGGGTCGATACCAGAAAAAAACGATTCCAGAACAGGGGGTTCTCGTCGTAGGAGGTCGCCGCCTTTCGGGCCGCCGCCAGCCTCAAAAGGCTCAGCACGACGATGACGGTGCCGAAAAAGACGGTGACAAGGGCATGCTCCCGGACCATGGGCGTCACCGCCAGGAGTATGCAGAACACCACAAAAAAAGCCACCACAGAGGGGCCGGAAAAGGCATAAAGGTCCTTATATTTCATCACTTTGACCTGTGCATTGCGTTCTCGCTCCATCTCTTCCACAGCCATACGATCCCTCCCTTTTACTGACTTATCTTCACGGCAGCCACCAACGCCCACCGTATTTACTTACCTTCGGGGGAACCCTGTCAAAAGGTTCAAAACCCCCGTTAAAAGCCATATTCATTGGTTGTGATGCATCAATTATTTATACGTTTAGTGGAAATAGTTAAACCGTTTTTCAGCAAATATCAACACGGCTCTCTACAGGGAAAGAGCAATTCCGGATCCAAATACGCGGATTCAATTAGTTTGTATGCATACAATATTTTTTCATCATCACACACGTTGGCTCTGCCCTTTAAATTACAAAAAAGCCCTTATCTTTACTGCAACACAGCACAATTTATTACTTCGTACATCAACCATATTGACAAAGCCGACCATCTTCCGATAGCCTTTTGCCTGGGACGCGGCATGATCACCCCATGCCCGGGCGCTGCGCCCACCCTGAAAGGGCGGCTTCCCAGCCCCGGAATCGCCTTCACAGCCCACAACAACCCCTGACACCCAAGGAGACCCCATGCCGGATTCCGTGTACAGAAAGCTCCAGGAACACTTGAACCAACTTCCCATGGGATTTCCCCCCACGGAAAGTGGTGTGGATATCGCCCTGTTGAAAAAAATGTACGAGCCCGAAGAGGCCGAGCTGACACTGAGCCTCACCCCGGCCCCCCAGCGGGCGGATCAGGTGGCCGAAAAAACCGGTGCCGACCCCGAGGCCTGCAAGGCAAAGCTGGACCGCATGGGGAAACGGGGCCTTCTCATCACCACCACCGTCAACGGTGAGCGCCACTACGTCCTGGCCCCTTACATCGTGGGCACCTACGAGTACCAGATCAATCGGCTGGACAAGGAGTACACCGACCTGCACAACCAGTACATGATGGAGGCCATGGGCCTGGAGGTGTTCGGCGGTAAGACCTCCCTTTTTCGCATTGTTCCCGTGGAAAAAAGCGTGGAATCCGTCCAGGAGATCCTCCCCCACGACGTGGTCAAGACAAAAATCCTGGAGGCGGACCGCATCGCCCTCACCGACTGCCTCTGCCGCCTCAAATCCAAGGCAGAGGGCCGGGGCTGTGACCACCCCGTCCGCACCTGCCTCTCCCTGAACCGATGCGCGGATTTTTTCATCGAAAACGACCTGCGGGCAGAAGAGATCACCAAAGAAGAGGCCCTGGCCATCATGGACATGGCCGATCGTGAGGGCCTGGTCACCCAGACCCAGAACTCGGCCGGGGACCTGGACTACATCTGCAACTGCTGCAAGTGCAGCTGCGGAATCATGGCCACCGTGGTGCACCTTGGGCTCCACAACCAGCTCACCAAGGCCTCCTACATCAATACCCCGGACACCGAGGCCTGCACCGGCTGCGGCACCTGCCTGGACCGCTGTATGTTCAAGGCCATTCGCATCATCGACGGCAAGGCATCCATCCACCCCAACAAATGCATGGGCTGCGGCCTCTGCACCACCACCTGCCCCGAAGGCGCCGCAAAGCTCACCAAACGGACCCCGGAGCAGATGCCCGACGTCCCGGAAAGCGTCCAGGCCATGTACAACCGCATACAGACTGAAAAGAATCGTCCCCAGCCTTTCCACTCCTTTACGGAGATCCAGGATAAGGGCGGAGTGTTCTAAGGGATGAAACAGATATAAAACAAACGGTAACTATTCAGCTTATGCCTCCGGCGGCCCTGCCGGGGGCCAAACGTTTAAAAGGTTTGATAAACAGGTCTCAAGTAATCATTCATAGGCTCCGCCGAAACAATTCCGACATTTTCTTATAAACGTTTTTTGCGGAGCTTTTTTTCAAAAAAGCGACCCGCCGGAGGCACCCGGAAACCCTATGGCGAATGCATGGAGGCAGCTATTCTGAGTGCGTTATCAGAGCATTCGCGTGGGGTGTGACATGTGGCAACCGGTTTTGCAGGGGAGGCCCGTTTCAATCTCCTGAAAACCCGACGAAGGTATTGGTCATTTGCTTGACGTTAACCGGAAGAACTGCGGCGGCAAGGTGAGCTTTTTGCTGCAGTGCGTTGCCCCTCGTGCCTCGGGGCAAGGCGCTGCGGCATCCATGCTCAATTCGTATAGTTCCCCTGTACCGGACAATGCATGAGTATAGAAATCCCAGAGCCGGGGCACCAGGGCCGCTTATGGGTCCCTTCGACTCACCCCAAGGGCAGGAAGACCGAGATAAAAACCGTGAGTCACCCTTTCCCATAAATATCCCGGCCAAAGCCCGGATCACTCTCCCTTCTCTTTCAGAACCGTGGGTCGATACGGCCCCCTTTTCATCCCACACCACCATCCCCACGCATTCCGCGCCAGCGCCAGAGAGCCATCCCGTACAAAGCGAACCGCCACAAAAAAACAATCAATTGACCTCTTCCCAACACGATAACAAAAAAATATCCGGCCCAAATAGTTGACACTATCAACCGAAGGTTTTATAGTTGATCATAACAACGAAACAATTCACATCGACCGCGGGTTGTTTCCGTGAATGTACTTAAAATGACAACTCCGAGTCCGCCTGTGGCGACCGGCGCCCCCAAATGGGGCAAAAAATTTTATTCAATTAGTTGACAATATCAATCAAAAGGATGGATTTACCATGAACTCCCTGTCAAAGACCCTTGGGTACTTCGCGTTCATCACCGCCGAACTGACGGTCCTGTTCCTTGGCATCAGCACCATCGTGGCCCTGGTCCTCATGTACATACCCCATGAAAAGCTCCGGTCCTGGCTCTCCCGGCGAGGCGTGGTGGGCAATGTCATCGCAGCCATGGTGGGCTCCCTCACCCCTTTCTGCGCCTGCTCCACCATTCCCATGACCCTGGGCATGCTCAACGCCGGGGCACCCTTCGGACCGGTGATGTCCTTTGTCATCGCCTCCCCCCTGCTCAACCCTATTATCCTGGCCATGGTGGCGGCCATGATGGGTCTTAAGGCCAGCATCATCTACTTTACCGTCACCTTTGCCGCATCCGTTGTGTTCGGGGTAATCCTGGAAAAAACCGGCGGGGCCGCCCACGTCCGGCACGTTCGCCTGAAAAACGGCATGGCCTCCGGCGGCCAGCAGGTGCCCGCCACCTTTGGGGGCAAGCTGAAGGCATCATTTCTTTCGGCATGGTCCGATTTCCGCGGAGTGCTGGTCTACCTCCTCGTGGGGGTAGGCATCGGGGCCGCCATTTACGGCTACCTTCCCCAGGAGTTCGTGGCCCGGCTGGCAGGACCTGAAAACCCCTTTGCCATTCCCGTGGCCGCGGTCATCGGAATCCCTCTGTACATCCGAGCGGAGACCGCCATTCCCATCGGCCTTGCCCTCTCCCAGAAGGGCATGAGCATGGGGGCTGTCATCGCCCTGATCATCGGCGGGGCCGGTATGGCCATCCCGGAGATGAGCATGCTGGCGAGCATCTTCCGCAAGCGACTGGTGGCCTCCGTGGTGGCGGTCATCTTCGCCACGGCGGTCATCGGCGGGTACGTGTTCAACCTGATGCCAGCTTAACCCTTATCTTTCAGCAAGAAAACGCACCAAAAACGTTTCAACACAAAAGGAGACACCCCATGAGCAACGAGAAAAAAAACGGATTGTTCGGAAAACTCTTTGGCAAAAACAAATCTGAGAGCTGCTGCACCATGGAACTTGAAGAGATCTCGGAGACCGAGTCTTCCCAGTCAAAGGAGACACCGGAAACCCGGCCTGAGACCAAAGAGAAGAAAAACTCCTGCTGCGGATGCTGCTGAGCCCTCCGGTGCAGATCAATCACGTAAACCCCGAACGCTCCCGGCGATCCCGCCGGGAGCCAACCCTCTGACATCCATTTGTCGTGGATAGAATCAGGACCCTGCACATGAATCAATTGGACCACACCCTCAAGGCCATGGATCTTCATTTTTTTGCCACCGAAAAGCACGGCATCTCCCTTGCCGCAGCAGCCGACTGCCTTGCAGACAAAGCGCAGTGCGTCTTTCTCGACGTCCGTACCGACGAGGAGACGCCCTACGCCCGATTCGGAGACGCAATCCACATCCCCTTAGAGCAGCTGCCCGACCGCCTGGACGAGGTGCCGAAGGACAAAGCCGTTGTGGTCTTCTGCACCTCGGTGGTTCGGGCCAGCATGGCCGCGTTTTACCTGAAGGCCGAAGGCTTTGCCTCTGCCCGGACCCTGCTGGCAAACTCCGAAGAGATGATGAAACTGTTTTCTCCGGCTGAAATCCATCGGCGAAAAGACACCACCCCATCAAACCGTTAATCCTGAGACATGTAATTGAGGCAAACTATGGAAAACATACGAAACTATTTTAGGGAAATGGATTACGAAGCCTTTGGTACCGGAGGATTTGCCACCACCCCGGCGGCCCTGCCCGGCCTTATCAAAAACAGGGCCTTTCTGGTGGACCTGCGGACCCGCGAAGAGGTTAAAGGGTTCGCCCTTCCCATGGCAATCCACATCCCTCTGAACGAATTGCCGGACCGCCTTGACGAGATCCCCGACGACGTACCGGTGATCCTTTTTGCCGACGGCCCCTGGCGCCCCAGCGTGGCCATGGCCTACCTCATCGCCAGGGGATTTGACCAGGTCTCCATCATCCCCCAGGGACTGCCCGAAATGGCCAAGATGCTGAAACCCGGCCCCCTGCATGCCGCAGGCATACGCGGAGCAATGGAGGCCACGCCCGGGTGCGGGTGCCGCACATGCTGCTGATGACCGTTGCCGCCCTGGCCTTTGCACTGAGCTTTTTCTTTGCCCTGGGCGGGGTGGGCAGCGCCGTGGCCCTGGTCCCGGCCCTCATGGCCGTGGGCGTCCCCCCGATCACGGCCAGGCCCGTGGCGCTCCTTGTCAACGTGGCGAGCCTGGGCGGGGCCACGGTCCACAACCTTCGAAGCGGACAGCTCAAACCCGGCCCCTGGTGGCCCCTCATTGCCTGCTCCCTTCCGGCAGCACCTATAGGGGCCTGGATCTCCACCCAGATTCCCCAGACCATCCTCCAGGGAGCCTTCGCCTGTTTCATGATCCTGTCCGGGCTGGTCATTGTCCGCCCGGCCCGGCAATCCGCGAAACAGACGGCAGACACATGCCCGCCGGCGGGAAGCGCCCTGCTGGGCTCGGTATCGGGACTCATCTCGGGCATGCTGGGCGTCGGAGGCGGCGGGGTCATCGTGCCCGCCCTCCACGGCATGGGGTTTCGGGCCCAGCAGATCGCCATGGTGACGGCCCTTTCCGTCCCCTTCTCATCGCTGACAGGCTTTCTGGCCTACACGGCCATGGGCTCCCTCTCCCTGGAGACATGCGCGGTGGCATCCGTCGCCGCCCTGGGCGGGGGCATCCTCGGGACCCGGGCCATGCACCGCATCGACCAGAAACGAATCCGCATGGTCCTGGCCCTGTCCCTGATGGTATCAGGCCTGCGAATACTCTGGAAACTTGCGGGATGACACCCGCATATCAATACCCGGTCTCAAGAACCGGAGCTATATCGGACCGGAACCACCGGTCATTCATCGAATCAGAAAGGAGTAACAAACCAATGACATGCTTCAACCAGGTAACACGTACGATTCTCTCAACTGCCGCAGTACTCCTTGGAGCCGCCATCTTTTCCACCCAGGCCTCAGCCCATGTGTTTGACTTTATGCACGGCCAAAGGGCCGTCCCGGGAAGTGACCTCTATGCCTTAGGGGAAAAAGCCATGGACCGAAAGGATGGAAAGGTATCCTATTTCACCAACGGCAAGGGCCGCGTCCTGAAAGTCCTGGCCACAAGGGGAGATAACGGCACCCTTCGCGTCACCGTACAGCGCGTCTATATTCCCAGGAATTATATCGCAGAGACCCACAACGAAACCGCCAGGGCTGAAAAGCTCTACGATCGATTGAGCCGTGTGGCAGGCAGCAGCCAAGGGAAATACGCCCTTTTGACGGATAAAGACGGCATGGCGGCATATCAATACGGCAAAGCCGTTGCAGAGAAGCTGGACTCAGAAAAATAGCGTCCCCCTTCTTCTTCGTAAGGCGCGTCAGACCCGGTGAGCAGCGTTGCCATGTTTAACGCTGCCACCGAAACAAAAAAGGCACCGACCCAAACCGGCCGGTGCCTTTCCTGATTATCGCGTTTGATTTTTTCCCCGGGGCAAGTACCTTCCGACCCCTCCTTACTTTTTGGCGGCACCGAGAAAGCTGCCCAGGGCGGTGAGGATAATCTCCCGCATGGGCGCATCGATCTTCGCAACGATCTCCTCCATGCGAGCATGGGCGTTGCGGTTGATCTCATCCAGGGCGTCCCGGCCCTTGGCCGTGGGCTGGACACAGCAGACCCGTCCGTCCGTTTCGCTGCGCCGCCTTTCGGCAAGCCCCTTTTTCTCCAGCCTGTCCACCACCCGGGTGGCACCGCTCTTGGTGAACCCCAGCTTCCGGGCGATGCCCTGCATGGAGCAGTCGCACTCAAGGGAGATCTCCTTGAGCGCCCGGATGTCCGCATAGGACATGCCGTGGCAACAGCTGTTGTCCTGGACGTGGATGCCGAAGCGCCACACAATGTCATCAATATACCGCACAAACTGTTCTGTGTTTTCTGCCATGATCGTACCCCTTATTTAATTGACTTTATCAACCAATAAGGCATCTGCCCCGCACTGTCAACATACGAGGGCAAAAAACACGGACGCCACATGGGCCGCTACGCCGTCATCTCCCCTTTCAGACTTGCCTGCATGAGCTCGCGGATCTCCCCTGCATCCGATCGGGTGCTGAAGAGAAAAAACATTTTGGCCAGGGCGGCCTCCGGGGTCATGTCAAACCCGCTGATAACCCCGGCCTCCAGAAGGGCCGAGCCCGTGGCGTAGGTCCCCATCATCACCCGCCCTTTCAGGCACTGGGTGCAGTTAACGACGACCACGCCCCGGTCTGTGGCCTCTTTCAGCACGGCCATGAGTTCGGGGTCGTTGTCCGGGGCGTTGCCCACCCCGTAGGTCTCCAGGACCAGCCCCTTGATGGGCGGAGCCAGAAGGTTTTTCACCACCGCCGCCGAAATCCCGGGAAACAGACGCAACACCGCCACCGGGGAGCTGTAGAGTCGCTGCACCCGCAGGGCACCCTGCCCTTCGGGCTTTGGCAGCAGCAGGTCCCGGTTGATCTCGATGTCGATGCCCGTGGTGCCCAGAGGAGGAAAGTTGGGGGAATCAAAGGCGTCAAAGCCCCCGGCGTTCCACTTGGTGGTGCGATTGCCGCGAAACAGGCGGTTGTCGAAGAAGAGGCACACTTCGTGGATGTCCTCCCGGGCCGCCAGCAGCATGGCCGTGATGAGGTTCTCCCGGGAATCGTTCCGTACCTCGCACAGCGGAATCTGGCCCCCGGTTAAAATCACCGGCTTTTGCAGCCCTTCCAGCATAAAGGGAAGGGCCGAGGCCGTGTAGGCCATGGTGTCGGTGCCGTGGATCACCAGGAACCCGTCGTACTCGGCGTGGTGGGCCGCGATGTCCTCTGCGATGTCAAACCAGGCCGAAGGGCTCATGCTCGACGAGTCCAGGGGCGGGTCGTACTCATGGATGTGGTACTCCGGCATGGACGGGCTCTTAAGCACGGCCATCTTGGCCATCTGCTCCTTGAGATACCCCGGAGAGGGCTCGTAGCCCCTGTCACCCGGCTTCATCCCGATGGTCCCGCCGGTGTCTGCGATGTAAATTTTCTTTTTCATGTGTCCCTAATCTATGGTCAACGGACGAGAGAGATAAAAACGCCTTCTTCGGATCAAACCACCTCCGCCTTTCAAACAAACCTGGGCCTTGATCTGTCCTTGGCCATCGGCGCCTGTACATCCCCGCCCCGCGAAGCCCCTTGCCCCGTGGAGCGCCGCACTCCTGTGCGGCACGGGTGACGACGACCTAAAAAGCCGCACCGGAGTGCGGCGCTCCGTAGCCGTTGATCTGTCGAACTTTTTGAGAGGTCGCAGCCCAGACATAACCCAATCAGTCTGTCTCGCCCATCCGGTTGCTGTAGGCGCGTGCCAGGCCCCCTTCGGCGGTCTCCCGGTAGGGGCTGGGCAGGTCCTGGCCGGTTTCCCGCATGACGCGCACCACCTCGTCAAAGGAGATAAGGTGGCTTCCGTCGGAAAAGAGGGCGTAATCGGCGCAGTTCATGGCCCGGGTGGCGGCAAAGGCGTTGCGCTCGATGCAGGGGATCTGCACAAGGCCCGCCACAGGGTCGCAGGTGAGGCCCAGGTGATGTTCCAGGCCCATTTCGGCGGCGTACTCCACCTGGCGCACGGTGCCCCCCAGAATCTGGGCGGCGGCCCCTGCGGCCATGGCACAGGCCGTGCCCACCTCTCCCTGGCAGCCCACTTCAGCACCGGAGATGGAGGCGTTGTATTTGATGAGATTCCCGATGAGACCGGCTGTGGCAAGGGCCCTCAAGAAGATAATCTCGTCGGCCTCGACCACCTCCATGAGGTAACGGATCACCGCAGGAAGGACCCCGCAGGCCCCGCAGGTGGGGGCGGTAACAATGGTGCCCCCCGCGGCGTTCTCTTCGGAGACGGCCAGGGCGTAAGCGCTGATCTTGCCGGTACGGCGGAAGTGGTCCCCGCTCATGACGGCTTTCTGGTGCAAGGTCCAGGCCTTGCGGGTGAGCCCCAGTACCCCGGGAAGGATGCCCTCGGTGGCAAGGCCGCGATCCAGGGCGGCCAGCATGTGGTGAAGCTTATCCCGCAAAAAATCCCAGATCTCGTCCCCTTCGCACGCCTCCACATACTGCCAGAAAGGGATCCCCTCTTTCCGGCAATGCTCCAGGATATCTTCCATGGTGGTGAGGTCATAGGTATGGGAGCTGGCAGGCGGCATACCGGTTTCGCTGATGGCGCCCCCGCCGGTGCTGTAGACCAGCCATTCGGCGTCGGCCTTGCCTTCGGCACTCATGGCTTCGAAAAGCATGCCGTTGGGATGCCCGGGGAGAAGCTCTTCGGGGCGCCAAACGATCTCAACGGCCTTGGGAGCCAAACCTTCCTCCACAGCGACATCGGTGAGGTGGCCCTTGCCCGTGGCGGCCAGACTGGCAAACAGGGTCACCCGAAACGAGGCGGCCTCCGGGTGTTTCCTCCCAAAGGTTTCCGCGGCCCGCTTGGGGCCCATGGTGTGGCTGCTGGAGGGTCCGACCCCCGTCCTGTAGAGTTCCCGAAGTGATTCCATGGCCTGCCTCCTTTCCTTACATCCCGCAATTCGTGCACATACGCACCGTCAAACAAACAATGCCGTCGGGTAGCCCTCGACGGCATTGAGTATCTTACACTGTGGATCGATCTCCGGACAAGGCCGGGATCGCCTGGTGCACTTTTTTTTCCAAAGGAGGCCTGGTCGGCCCTCCTTTATATATGGATCGGAATGACGCTATTTCAGGTTGCGAAGGGCGATGCCGATGCAGAAGCAGGCGCCTCCCCAGGTAACTCCCAGCCCGAAGACCATCATCAGTACGGCAGATGTTTCCATATCACGACTCCTTTCGACCCAGCAGGTCGCATTTGCTCAAAACAATGGCCAGGACGGGAAGACATGCCACAACGGCCCAGCCATAGATGCCCAGGGCACTGGCGGTATACCCTTCATAGGGAGTGGTAATGTCCCCTGCGCATTTCATGACCATCATGTAAGCCACCACAAAGGTGGTGAAAAACTTGAGGCAAAAAGTCCACCACTGCCCCACGAGGAAGTCGGAGGTACGGTTCACGTGCTCGCGAATGGACTCCAGGTTGAAGAACCAGGAAAGCAGCACCACCTCCACCAGACCACCGAGGAGAACAGCGTAGGTGTTGATGAAGTGATCCACGATGTCCAGCACATAGAGCCCGGCCCCGGTGGTGTAGATGACGCTCACGGCAAACCCGATGCCGCAGAACAGGGTGGTGGCCGCCTTGCGGCTGATCTTGAAGCCCTCCAGGATCCCTGCGATGCACGCCTCGCAGATGGAGATCATGGAGCTGACCCCGGCAAAAAGCAGGGAGAGGAAGAAGAGCACCCCGATGAAGCTGGCCCCGGGCATGAAGTTGATGGCCTGGGGAATGGTGACAAAGGCCAGGCCCACACCGGAAGAGACCACCTCTTTGATGGGAACCCCTTTTTGTGCCGCCATGTAACCCAGCACGGAGAAGATCATGACCCCGGCGAGCATGGAGAAACCGCAGTTGATGAAGGCGGTCATAAAGGCGTTGTTGTTGATGTCCGAATCACCGGACAGATAACTGGAGTAGGTGATCATGATCCCGAAGCCGATACTCAGGGAGAAGAAGACCTGACCGAAGGCAGCCGCCCACACCTTGATATCGCCGAGGGCGGAAAAGTCCGGCTTGAAGAGCCAGTTCAGGCCGTCCACCGCACCGGGCATGGTCACCGCGCGGGCCATGATGAGGATAACCATGACAAACAGGGCGGGCATGAAAAACTTGTTGGCCGCCTCAATGCCCTTTTTAACACCGCAGATGAGAACGCCCCAGCAGGTGAGCCACACCGCGGCCAGGGGGGCCAGGATGTGCCACTGTATACCGCCCATGGAAAAGGGACCGTCCGAGAGATGGAGGTACTCCTTGAAGAAGAAGCCGCTGGTGTCTTCACCCCAACCGAGGTTGAAAGAGAAGGTAAAGTAAGAGAAGGACCAGGCAATGATCACCACGTAGTAGCTTGCAATGACAAAACAGACGAGAAGCTGCCACCAGCCCAGCCATCCCCACTTCTTGTTAAGGGAACGGAAGGTCACCGGGGTGGCCCCGGCGTGTCTCTGCCCCACCCCGAATTCGAGGATCAGAAGGGGGATACCGGCGGTGAAGACCGCAACAAAGTAAGGGATCAGAAAGGCTCCGCCCCCGTTTTCATACACCATGTAGGGAAATCGCCAGATGTTCCCCATGCCGATGGCGGACCCAACCGCCGCCAGGATAAACCCCAAACGGGTTCCCCATTGATCTCGCTGTTTCATGCAACCTCTTTTCCGTCGTGGATATCGATTGTGTATCGTCAAACAAAAAGCCCGCCCTGTCGAATCCACGGCACATCTTTCAGATCCAGACTTTCAATATCCCCCGCCTCAAACTTTAAAAGTTTAAAAAAGGGGATCCAGAAATTTGACGATATACCTAATTCACCGGGATATGTCAATCATCAAGGAAAAGCCAAAACCGTTGTTACCTCTGTCAACCCCGCGACTGTCAACCCAATCGGCAAAAATGGTTAACCGAGCACCTTGACTGTCCCTTAGGATGCTGATAAGGTGTCTTTTTTCTAAAATTCCGGCAATCAATTGAAATATATAGATGTTATCGAGGTGAACAACAGTGAACAGGATTATTTCCACCCAACCGCGCGTCTCAGCGCTCCTTCCCTTGGGTCTCTTCCTTGCCATTTTCGTGGGGAGCGGGCTCTATTTTCAAAGCGTGGGCACCAGCTTCGCGTTCTACCAGGTGGCAGCTCCGGTGGCAGCCCTGCCCGCCATTATCCTGTCGGTTCTCCTGTCCAGGCAGGGCCTCACAGACACTGTGGAGCGCTTTCTCAAAGGCGCCGGACACAGCAACATCATGGCCATGTGCATGATCTATCTCCTTGCAGGGGGCTTCAGCGCCGTGGCCAAAGCCACCGGCGGCGTGGACGCGGTGGTGGCTGTGGCCATCTCCATCATCCCGGCCTCCTTTCTCCTGCCCGGTCTCTTTGTGGTGGGCGCCCTGATCTCCACGGCCATGGGAACCTCCATGGGCACCATCGCGGCCCTGGCCCCCATTGCCCTGGGCGTGGCCGGTGAGGCGGGCCTCTCCATCGCCCTCACCGCAGGGGCCGTCACCGGCGGCGCCATGTTCGGGGACAACCTCTCCATCATCTCGGACACCACCATCGCCGCCACACGGACCCAGGGGTGCGAAATGAAGGACAAATTCCGGGTCAACGTGGCCGTGGCCGTTCCTGCTGCCATCATCACCATTGTCCTGCTCCTCTTCCAGGCCAAAGGCACCACCGTGGCCGAGGCCAAGGACGCCTCCTTTCTCCTGGCCCTGCCCTACGCAGCCATCCTGGTGATGGCCGTTTCCGGCATCAACGTCTTTGCCGTGCTCTTCTCCGGCATCATCCTGGCGGGTCTTGCCGGGTTCATGACCACCCCTGACTTCACCCTCCTCACCTTTGCCAAGGAGATCTACAACGGGTTCACGGGCATGCAGGAGATCTTCATCCTCTCCATCTTCATCGGGGGCTTAGGGGAGCTCATGAAAGCCCAGGGCGGCCTTTTGGCCCTTGAGCGTGTGGTTTCCAACGCCATCCGCCACGTGGCCTCGAGCAAAGGCGGCACCGCCATCGCCGAGATGGGCATCGGGATCCTCGTTTTTCTCACCAACCTCTGCACGGCCAACAACACCGTGGCCATCCTCGTCACCGGCAGCGTGGCCAAGAACATCGCCGAAGCCAACGGCGTGGAGCCCAAGCGAGCCGCAGGCACGCTGGACATCTTTGCCTGCATCTGCCAGGGCCTGATCCCCTGGGGAGCCCAGATCCTCCTGGCCGCCTCCATCTTCAAGATTTCGCCCCTTGCCGTGGTGGGCAACGTCCACTACTGCATGGTGCTCTTCGGCTGCACCATGGTAGCCCTTTTCATCCCCGGCAAAAAAGCGAACGCCCCCGCAGGTGCATAAGAAAAAAGCACAAACGGATTTAAAATAGAAAACCCCCGGCAGAGCGATCTGCCGGGGGTTTTTTGTTTGGATAATCTGCGTTTCGGTGCGCACGGCGTACCCTACGGGACACCGACCGGTATCGCGAGCTGTAGGGTGCGGCTCCCGCACCGGGTGGCGTTTCGAGGGGCAGTAAATCGGTGACGCAATAAACAATAGGGCGCCATGACGTCGGTCGGTTTCTATGGATGGGGCGTTTGCGGTGCGCACGGCGCATCCTGCGGGACACCGAGCAGCATCGCGGGCTGTAGGGTGCGGCTCCCGCACCGGGTGGCGTTTCGAGGGGCAGTAAATCGGTGACGCAAAAAACAAAGGGCGCCATGACTTCGGTCGGTTTCTGTGGATGGGGCGTTTGCGGTGCGCACGGCGCACCCTACGGAACACCGACCGGCATCGCGAGCTGTAGGGTGCGGCTCCCGCACCGGATGGCGTTTCGAGGGGCAGTAAATCGGTGACGCAAAAAAAAAGGGCGCCATGACTTCGGTCGGTTTCTAGGATGGGGCGTTTGCGGTGCGCACGGCGCACCCTGCGGAACACCGTCCGGTATCGCGGGCTGTAGGGTGCGGCTCCCGCACCGGGTGGCGTTTCGAGGGGCAGTAAATCGGTGACGCAAAAAACAAAGGGCGCCATGACTTCGGTCGGTTTATAGGGATGGAGCGTTTGCGGTGCACACGGCGCCCCCTTACGGAACACCGAGCGGTATCGCGGATTGTAGGGTGCGGCTCCCGCACCGGGTGGCGTTTCGAGGGGCAGTAAATCGGTGACGCAAAAAAAAAGGGCGCCATGACTTCGGTCGGTTTCTATGGCGGTGGCTGTCAAGATAGTTGTCGCCTATACACATCAAGCCGCGACCAATCCGAGGCCCTCAGAAACAACCTTTTCAGGGTTAAGGTAAACGTGTTTTTTGTGTTCCATATCCTTAC
>NZ_CAADHO010000018.1 GCF_900699765.1 Desulfoluna butyratoxydans | reverse complement strand
GGCCGCCTACGCGCCCTTTACGCCCAATAATTCCGAATAACGCTTGCACCCCCCGTGTTACCGCGGCTGCTGGCACGGAGTTAGCCGGTGCTTCCTTCAGTGGTACCGTCAATTCCCCTGTGTATTAAACAGGGAAGGTTTCTTCCCACTTGACAGAGCTTTACGACCCAAGAGCCTTCATCACTCACGCGGCGTTGCTGCGTCAGGGTTTCCCCCATTGCGCAAGATTCCTCACTGCTGCCTCCCGTAGGAGTCTGGACCGTGTGTCAGTTCCAGTGTGGCTGATCATCCTCTCAGACCAGCTACCCATCGTCGCCTTGGTAGGCCGTTACCCTACCAACAAGCTAATGGGACGCGAACTCATCCCCAAACAAGAGCTTCCAAGGAGAGGCCCTCTTTGATAACCCTAACCATGGAAAGAGTTATGTTATCCGGTATTAGCAGCCCTTTCGAACTGTTATCCCGAATTCAGGGGTAGATTATTCACGCGTTACTCACCCGTGCGCCACTTTACTCGTTTTCCGAAGAAAACTTTCTCGTTCGACTTGCATGTGTTAAGCACGCCGCCAGCGTTCATTCTGAGCCAGGATCAAACTCTCCAATTAAATCGTCAAACAAAATGACCCTAATTGGGTTTGATTTTGACAGAGACTCGCTCGTCTCAATGTTTCGCTGCTTACTGATTTTCAAAGATCAAGCACTTCGAGCAGACTCTTTTTGTAGAGTCAAACAACGTTGACGACACTAAACCATCGACTCAGCGCTGTCAAGAACAATTCGCAAAAAAACCCCCGCACTCGAAACCAGATAATGAATACCGAAGGCACCATTACGGTACGAGCCCAAGTTTATGCGAGCTTCTTAAAAATACCCCTTACAGCCATAGGGTGTCAACAGCTTTTTGGCGTCATTTATCATGCCATCCTACGTTCTTTTTGCATTCCAAACAGTTGCACAGCAGTACGGCACCCGACGCCCCCTGTTTTGGGGTAAAGCGCCCTAAAATTCAACACTGCGCTCCCCCACCAAAAGCCATTGAACCAATCGCGTCCACCTATACCCCAGGCGATACGCGATCAATCTCAAGCCGGACGACGTCTCGAGCGTTAGCCGGCGGTGACGGCATGGTGGGCAACCGCCCCTTGATCATTCACGGAACTATGGTATATTTGGATTTTTTCAAAGCAAGACATCCAGACAATCATTATCAAAGAAGGGTTCCGATATCCCGGAATAGAACCAACCATGAGTGCCGTTCGAGACAAATTTGACTTTGAGGTGGGGCAACTTGTCAAAAGCCCCTGCATCACGTGTAAAACCAAAAACCGCTTCCCGGCCTGCGCCGACGGATGTGAAACCCTTGACCGAATCAGGGGAATCCTGGCCAAGGGGGTCTCGTCCAGCTATTCGTCATTTGAGCCCACACCCTCTTCCTAAACCCAGCGGGTCGTGACAACGAACGGGGACAGAGTCCCGGACCACAGGCTTGCCCTACGGCTGCTTCAGAGCCTTCAATTCCCGCAGCTGGTGGGCCACGACCACATCAACGCCTTCATGCCAATCCCCCTGACGGATCCCGAACTCGCGCTCAATCCGGGAACAGTCCATAACAGAGTACCGGGGACGTTCCGCAGGTGTGGGGTACTCTTCTGTTGTGATGGGGTGGACCGCCCTTACCTTGCACCCAACTCCCAGACGCTTCACTTCGCCGATAATGGCATCTGCAAACTCATACCAACTGGATTGAGGAGCTCCGCAGTAATGATACACCCCCTGTGCAACGACCTCACTGGTGAGCCTCTGTTTCATCATCGAAAGGAGTGCATCCGCCAGATGCCCTGACCACGTGGGGCACCCGACCTGATCGCTGACCACGCGAATTTCCTCTCGCTCAAAAGCGAGCCTCACCATGGTTTTCAAAAAATTGGGCCCGTGCTCCCCAAAAAGCCAGGACGTCCTGACCACTGCGGCGCCGGGATGAGCCCCAAGGACCTTTTTCTCCCCTTCCGCCTTTGTCTTTCCATACACCGACCGGGGACCCACCAATGCATCATGGGCATACGGCTCAGCGCCTGTACCATCGAACACATAGTCTGTGGAGACATGGAGCAGGGGCAAGCCCTTTTCGCAACACAACTCCGCCACAAAGCCGGCCCCGTCCTGATTCACACGGGTTGCAGCGTCCACATCACGTTCTGCCTGGTCAACCTTGGTATACGCTGCGGCATTGATCACACCATGGCAGGAGACCTCACCAAACACGGCACGAAGCTGTTCTTTTGAAGCAATGTCGCACCTGCCATGGCCAACGGCCTCGATATCCAGACCATGATGCCCGCAACGAGCTTGGATATCCTTTCCGAGCTGTCCACCAGCACCAAGCAGGAGTATCTTCACGCCCCACCTCCCAGCGCCTCGTACACAGGAAGCCTGCAAGGTTCCACTTCCGCAAGGCACGGATAGACTTTGTCTTTTTCCGAAAGGATAGGATCTGAAACAGGCCACTCAATGCCGATCTGGGCATCCGACCAAAGGATCCCCCCCTCATCTTGCGGCATGTAGTAGTCACTGCATTTATAGGAGAACACAGCCTCGTCACTAAGGACGCAAAAACCGTGGGCAAAGCCTTCAGGAATGTAGAGTTGGCGGCCATTCTCGTCGGACAGCTCAGCCCCCACCCATTGACCGAAGGTGGGCGAGCCCACACGGATATCCACCGCCACATCGTAGACAGCGCCTTTGAGTACGTGAACCAGTTTGGCTTGAGGATGGGTTAGCTGGTAATGCAACCCACGAACCGTTCCGGCTTTAGACATGGAACAATTGTCCTGAACAAACCGAGAGGTAATGCCGAACGAGTTGTAGCGTTCCTGATGCCAGGATTCAAAAAAATAGCCTCGCTGGTCGCCATACCTTGTCGGTTCGATGAGTTTAATGTCCTCAATGGACGTAGAAAGAATCTTCATACCTCTTCAATCCCATATGAAAGCATCGACAGCAGATACTGACCGTAGCCCGTTTTCAGCATAGGCTGTGCAAGACGTTCGACCTGCTCAGCGTCGATGTACTGTTTTTTGTATGCAATTTCTTCAAGACATGCGACTTTAAGCCCTTGCCGGGCCTCGATGGTCTCGATAAAGCTTCCGGCTTGCATAAGGCTGGTGTGGGTTCCGGTATCCAGCCAAGCAGTCCCGCGGGATAATTTTTCTACATGCAGCGCATTCTCTTGCAGATATCGTCTATTGATATCCGTTATTTCCAACTCCCCACGGGCTGAGGGCTTCAATTCAGAGGCAAACTCAAGAACACGGTTGTCATAAAAATAGAGCCCGGTCACTGCCCAGTTCGACTTCGGTATTTCGGGTTTTTCCTCAATGTCCGTAACGCGTCCTTGTCCGTCAAAGCTCACGACACCGTATCGTTCGGGATCCGAAACCCAGTAACCGAACACTGTGGCCCCATTGGCTCTCTCAACAGCCGATTTAAGTTGACCAGTCAAGCCCTGTCCATAATAAATATTATCTCCCAGAATAAGGGCGACAGCGCTATCCCCGATGAAAGAACGTCCCAATGTGAACGCCTGAGCTAACCCTTCGGGACGCGGCTGCTCTACATAAGAAAAATCAAGCCCCCACTGGCCTCCATCCCCTAAAAGCGCACGAAACCGTGGAAGATCTTCAGGTGTGGAAATAATCAAAATTTCCCGAATTCCCCCCAGCATCAGAATAGACAAGGGGTAATAGATCATGGGTTTGTCGTAGACGGGAAGAAGTTGCTTGCTCACAACCTTTGTAATGGGATAAAGCCGTGTCCCCGAACCACCGGCCAGAATAATACCTTTCATGGTTTTCTCCTTGAAGCCGTGGTGAACTCAACATTACCTTTTTGCATAATTTATATCGATCCACTCCCTGTAGGCACCGCTTCTCACATCATCTACCCACGCCATATTGGCCAGATACCAATCGACGGTCTTCTCCAGTGCTGTTTCAAAAGTGAATGCAGGCTCCCACCCCAACTCGCTCTTAAGCTTCGACGCATCAATGGCATATCGAAAATCATGGCCCGGTCTGTCTTGCACAAATTCAATAAGCTCTCTGCTCGAAGACTCACAACCCAACTTCCGATCCACCAGATCACACAGAAATTCAACGATCTCGATATTCCGTCGCTCCGCCCCGCCGCCGATATTGTAGGTTTCGCCGTCCTTGCCACTGCAAAACACTCTCCAAATAGCGCTGCAATGATCCTCAACGTAAAGCCAGTCTCTCACATTCTCGCCTTTGCCGTAAACCGGTAAGGCTTTCTTATCCATGATATTCAGAATGATCAAGGGGATAAGTTTTTCCGGAAACTGATACGGCCCGTAGTTATTGGAACAATTGGTAATAACACAGGGAAAACCGTACGTCCTGCTATACGCTTTAACCAAGTGGTCAGACGATGCCTTGGAGGCCGAGTACGGGCTGGAGGGATCATAGGGTGTTGTCTCGGTAAACGCGCCACTCTCCCCCAGACTACCATACACTTCATCCGTTGAGATATGATGAAACCGATAAAAGGATGTATCTTTTTTCCAGTGGTTGCACGCGACATCCAATAAATTGAAGGTCCCTTTGATATTGGTATCAATAAAAGCCTCTGGCCCGAGGATAGAGCGATCCACATGTGACTCAGCCGCAAAATGAACCACCCCGGTAAACGCATGTTTATCAAACAATTGCTCCAGAAGCCCACGGTCTAAAATATCACCGTGAACGAATGCATAACGGTCTTCCTGCTGACAATCCGACAAACTCAACGGATTTCCGGCATAGGTTAACGAATCAAGGTTTACGATTCGACATTCCGAATCTTCAGAAAGTACGTATCGTATAAAATTGGACCCGATAAACCCGGCCCCACCGGTCACGAGTAGTCGATTCACATTGTCCCCCTTGGGCATCATTGAATAAAAAAAGCCACACCGTCTCCGATGTGGCTTGTATCAAATTTGAATGCGCTTGTATCAGAATTTTTTCTCAACAGCACCATCCTTGATCACAATACGCTCTTTGTTCAACTCAAATATCTTATCGCTTATCCCCTTAACCTTCTTGATGTCTTCGGGCTTTTCGAAAGGTCCCACACTCTCTCGATAATCAACAATTCGCTGAGAAACCTTCTCACCGATTCGCTTAAGGGACGACAACTCTTTGATAGATGCTGTGTTGATATTGACGGTTTTATCGACCGACGCAAACGTGTAAACAGAAAAGGCAAACATCAGGGCAATAACAGTGCAGGCAACAATAGTAAATCGTTTCATACTCATCTCCTTAGGAACCGCAGATCATCTGTGACAAACGAATTGCATACCAGAAAGTTCGACAAACACCGAAACAACCTACTGCATTTTCACTCTTTTATCATTGCCCACCGAATTTTCAAAGACTTTTTTTCCGAAAACACCTCAATGCTCTGCCGGATGATACTCCGGCACAATCTTCATGAGTCTCTTTCGAATCTCTTCACCGCATTGGTCTTCAGCCAATTCTTTTAAAGCCTCAATATTCCCGTTCAGTTTGACCAAATCTTTTTCCTGCCCACGAAGAACCATAATTTTCCTGTGCTCTGTAGGAACGATCCCTTCTCCATCAGTGATAAGCTCTTCATACAGCTTTTCACCAGGCCGAAGGCCAATGTACTTGATATCAATATCCACATCCGGCTCAAACCCCGAAAGACGAATAAAATCCCGAGCCAGTGCATCAATTTTGACAGGCTCTCCCATATCAAGGATGAAAATCTCACCACCTTCGCCCATGGCGCCCGCTTGCAGGATCAATTGGGCTGCTTCAGGTATGGTCATAAAATACCGTGTGATATCTTTATGAGTGACGGTAATGGGCCCCCCCTCTTCGATCTGCTTTTTGAAAAGAGGCAAAACACTTCCGGCACTTCCAACAACGTTGCCAAATCGTACTGCCATAAATTTGGTCTGGCAGTCACCATCATTCATCTGATTTAATACGGCCATCTCGGCAATTCGCTTAGTCGTTCCCATAACATTTGTAGGACGGACTGCCTTATCTGTTGAAACCAAAACAAATCGATTGACTCCATGCTGCTTAGAAACCTCCACTACATTCTGAGTTCCAATGATGTTATTCTTCACCGCCTTCCAAGCATGGTTTTCCATCATAGGTACATGTTTATAGGCCGCAGCATGAAAAACACACTGAGGTTTATATTTTTCAAATACCCTCTCTAGTTGGCTTGTGTATTGAATATCAGCAAGAACCGGCACCACCTCGAAGTGTGGGAAATGGTGTTTTAATTCCATATCAATAGCATAAAGGGGGCTTTCCGCCCGCTCAAACAAAATCACCTTCTCAGGATTGAACCGGCAAATCTGCCGACAAAGTTCAGAACCTATGGAACCGCCGGCACCAGTCACTAGCACAGTAGATTTTGTGAGCATCGTATTAATAATGCCAGAATCAAGTTTGATGTTATCCCGCCCGAGAAGATCGTTGTATGAAACCTCCCGAATGGAACTTACCGACACATCTCCGGAGATGATTTCACCCATACCTGGAATTGTTTTGTAGGTCAGGCGAGTTTCCTTACATGATGCTACAATGCGCCTCATTTGTTTGGATGTGGCAGATGCAATGGCTATCAAAAGTTCTTCTGCATTGGACCTCAAGGCAATATCCGTTAAATCGTCAATGCCTCCAATAACCTGTTTACCATGAATATATTTACCCTGTTTTGAGGGGTGGTCATCCACCAAACCAATCACTTGGTAATCGAGCCCGGCATTGTCTCTGATCTCGCGCAAAATTTTCTCGCCACTATTGCCGGCCCCAATGATCAAAAGCCTTTTGCGTTGCTTCCAAACCGATTCAGAGGCGCATTTAAAAAAACGTGGAAATACGAGTCGTGCCCAAATTTTGAATCGCCCTTCGAAGTAAATTCGAACCATTACGCGAAAACCAGAGATAAATAAAACAGTCAAAAACCAATCGATAACAAATACTGACCGAGACAGCCCTATAAATCGGTTTAAATACAACAAGAATAATACGATAAAAACCGAACTAACCGTCGACGCTTTTACTACATTAAAGAGGTCGGTAATACTTGTAAATCGCCACATCCCCCTGTATAGTTTAAAAAAACTAAACATCGCTACCTTAAAGGTAACAACCGAAAGCATCATGGCGCTGTCTGTCGATCTAAATCCGGTGGGTAGACTGAAATCAAAACGAATCAAGTGCGCCAGGTAAAATACACCCGTTAGTATGAGAAAATCTGATAAAACAACTATCAGGACACTGATTTTTCTAGTTTGTTTTATAATCATAACTTTAAATTCAACACCAGAGAGCCTAATTAAATACTAAAAGTTACATGGAAGCCCTTTGCCCCACTTGAACTAACGCATTACATACAGATGACATTTCATCATCAGTCAACGTGGGATGTACGAGAAACATTAAACTGGTATCACCAAGTTTTCGAGCGTTTACCAGCCTTTCTTCAGGTCTGTAGCAAGTATCGTCAAACGCTTTTTCCATATACACTTCCGGGCATATACCAGAATAGCAGGGCACCTCCATATCCGTTATTTCATGCATGATCCGATCCCTACTCCAATCTGGCTTTAATGCATCTTCACGCACAAAAATGTAGCACTTATACCAAGCATGCTCTACTCCTTCGGAAACGTCAGGAACACAATAGGCAGGTACATTACTGGCGGCATCCAAAATGCGATTTGCATTAATCGTACGTATCCGATGCCAATCGCTCATCCGCCGTAATTGAATACGACCAATGACAGCCTGCATCTCTGTCATTCGCCAGTTTGTACCAAACGACTCATGCAACCAGCGAAAACCTGGAGGGTGGTACCGTTCGTAAACAGCTTCCCATGACTTGCCATGGTCTTTATAGGTCCACATCCTCCCCCAAAGATCAGGATCATTGGTTGTCACCATCCCACCCTCACCGCCGGTGGTCATGATTTTGTCCTGACAAAACGACCAAGCACCCACATGCCCTATAGACCCGACAGGACGTCCCTTGTAGCAGGCTCCATGGGCTTGAGCGCAGTCTTCAATAACAAAAAGACCATATTCATTTGCCACGTCCATAATCGAGTCCATATCACAGGGCCAACCGGCTAGATGAACGCACACAATTGCTTTTGTACTCGGTGTAAGAACAGCACGAACACTTGCGGCAGTTATGTTTTGGCTCTCAAGATCTACATCCGCAAAGACCGGTTTTGCGCCAGCCATAACTATCGTTGAAACCGAGGCGAGGAAGGTCCGACAGGTAACGATCACCTCATCACCAGTGCCAATGCGCAAAGCTTTAAGGGCCACATCAAGGGCAACGGTTCCATTGGCAAGTGCAATGGCATGTTTTGATTCCGTCCAGCTTGCAAACTCTTTTTCGAATTCGCGGCATTCAGAACCTGTCCAGTAATTGACTTTATTCGAGAGAAGAACATCACGAACAGCATTGGCTTCTTCTTCTGTGAAACTTGGCCAAGGAGAAAACGATGTATTAAGCATTTAAAACCACAATATTAATATAGATTACCAAACAATTATTAAATACAATCAAATTGATACAAACAGCTCATAATGTTAAGGATAAGTATTGATTGACCGTGCAGGGTTGCCGACAACCGTAACGCCAGCAGGAACATCTTTAGTTACAACAGCACCCATACCGATGATCGCACCTGCACCGATGGTCAAGGGCTTTGAGGTAGTGCCTTGCTTGATCATGGCCCCTGTTCCAATGTATGCATGATCCCCAATGACAACATTTCCATTGCATTTTACACCAGGAGCAAACGTAACGTAGTCCCCAACCACACAATCATGGGCGACATAACTATACAGGTTTGCATGAAAATATGATCCGATTGAAACATCAGAGGTTATGGTAACAAACGGGCATATGACCGCCCCCAACCCGATCTGAACATTATTCATGATCAGAGAATTCTGGGCCCTTACAGTTATCGGATCAATGCCATCTTTCTCACACTTTATCGACAATTTTTTACGTACATACCCATCGGCAATTGCAATCACAATTTTTTTTTGGGAATAGGAACTATCGAGAAACTCAGGATACGACAAGATCGGATAGTTAATATTTTTATGATCTGAAGGATCGTCATCAACAAAAACAACATCCTCGATATTTTCTAAATTTTTGTCGAGTTGATTTATAAGGACAGGAAAAACTTCGCGACCAAAACCACTATTGCCATAAACACCGTAGATGATTTTTTTCATATATCATTTCCTGTCGAACCCGTAAAACAAGACATCGTAGCCTCCCCCTCAGCACTGACCCCTTCTCTCTTGAACACCTTCAAGACAGTAAAAATAAGAATTCTGATATCAAGAATTAAAGAGTGATTATCAATATACCATACATCCAGTTTGAATTTATCCTCCCATGCCAAGCCATTACGACCATTAATCTGTGCCCATCCTGTAATACCCGGGCGCATATCATGCCGCCTATTTTGCTCAGAATTATATAGCGGAAGGTACTCCATCAACAAAGGACGAGGCCCCACCAAACTCATATCACCCTTGAGCACGTTCCATAGCTCGGGTAACTCATCAAGACTGGTGGAACGCAAAAAATTGCCGAAAGGAGTCATGCGTAGAGCGTCTGGTAACTGATGTCCATTTTGCCCCAAGGCATCCACCATGGTTCGAAACTTGATTATTTGAAAAGGGTTTCCATTCAGTCCGGGACGTTGTTGTCGAAACAAAATAGGCGATCCCAACTTCTTCCAAACCATCAGACCCACTACTGATAAAACAGGAGAGAGAATTACTATCGCAACCAAGGCTACCGAAAAGTCCACAACACGTTTCATTAAACAGCTCCAGTAACCCATTCAACCCACTCATTAGCCAAATGCTTACGATCAAATGAAAGTTCTGCTAACCGACGGGAATTTTGCCCCATGGTGACAAGCCTATGCATTTCGTCCATTGCCGATTCAAGTGCATCCGCAAATGCAACTGGACTTTCAGGAGGAACAACAAACCCGCACTGATGATCCTCGATCATTTCTGCAAGCCACCCGGGGTAATTATTCAAGACAGGAAGACCTGAAGAAATATAGTCAAAAAATTTATTGGGGGAGGTGCCAAAATAGAAAGCAGGTACATTGGCCAGAATCTGTAAGCCTATGTCGGCACCAGCCATAAGTCCGGCAAGCTTCATTTTATTAACTGGAGGATGAAAAATCACATTTCCCAAGCCCTCTATCTTGACTCTATGCTGTAAAGCATTCTTGCATTTACCCTGCCCCACAAGAACCATTTTAATATCGTTACGCCCTCTACGCTTCAGTTCGGCGGCAGTACCCAGAACTATCTCCAAGCCATTGGCAACACCATGAGTGCCTGTAAATATTGCCATCAGATCACTATCGCATACTCCGACGGGACGCCATGGATCGACCTCATCGCAAAAAATGCTCAAATCGCAACCGTTGGGCACCAACGCAATTCTGGTCTTTTCAACACCCCGATTGGCAATCCCCTCTACAATTCCAGGGGAGAGTCCGATACAGCGATTGGCAGAGCGGTAAGAAGCCCACTCCAGCAACGACATAAGCCAAAGCACTACCGGATTTTTTATCGCTCCCATTTCTCTCGGTAGTTCTGGCCAGAGATCACGTACCTCAAACACAAAGGGTTTACCACGTAACCAACGAGCAAAAATACCAGGAATACCTGCCGTAAGAGGTGTCGTTGTGGCAAACAAAACATCGTATTTTTCGCTGAATGCCAAGCTAATGCTTCGCAAGGCAAACTTTATAAATGTCCTAACCCGCTTTACAAAACTATCGTTATTTGAATAATTAAGATCAAACTCGATCACGCGAATACCATCAACAAAGCCCTGCCGACGACCGTACCTGAATGGCATTTTCAGGCCTGTTTCACCGCCCCCATAACTGCCACACACCATGGTTATCTCATGACCATGCTCAATCAATTGACGGGCCATTTGATAGGAACGTATGCCTGCAGCCCCTTTGGGTGTAGAAAAATGCTGATGAAAATATAACACTCTCATTTTACGTCCTTGAATCTAACCTCAGTGGTAATAACCGTCGTTCCTGCCCCAACTTCTATTTCCCATACAGGAAGAGTGGTGCGGTTCAGGTAATACTTTGATTCCCAACCTTGAACCAGTTCCCTACGCACGGCCAATTGATCAGATTGAACTTTAATATCGGCCAATTCTCCCCGACAAACATCTCTTTCCAGAACCCATTTCCCGGGCATAAGACGCCAACGCAATGTTGCGTAAGAGAACGGGCCATTGATCACATCAACTATTCGCCAGCAATATCCCTGTTCACTGTCAACAGAAACAGTGCGTTGATGGCGACAGCCTCGATAGTCTATATAGGACCCACTCCAGGAGATTGTCTTGTTGTCCCTACTGATATCACTTATACTCTCCATCTCTGTCCATGCGCCAAATAAAAAACGACCAAGACGAGGCATCTGGTCACGCCCATCAAACTGAACCGTATTATGCGCTTCTGCGCCCGGAAAATATGACTGCCAGATAGAATCGGCATTATAACCAAAAGAGCCAGCATCACGTAAAACGTTCTGTCCGGCAGTCCACAGGTCAAAATGCAAGGCATCAGCATGCCCAGGACGAAACCGGTGGATAGGGCAACGTACCAGCCCCCAAGAGACGCCATTGCCTCCATTACCAGGAACAAGCGTCGCATAACCGCCATCTTTGAACACACAGCTTTTTCGATCAGGAGTCACTCTTTTGAAAACGTTGTTAATCCTCAGCCATTTAAGAGATTCATCCCAAGGCCCCCCCGGATATAAGGCTCTTCCCTTATAAAGAAACCCTCCAAGCTGAACGCTAGGACGATAATCTCTAAAACCCGTTGTGCTCAATACAAACAAGCGGGCACCGTCATTTGCACCTAAATTGGGGGCATCCCCGGTGTAAGGGTCCACCAACTGACAGAGCCATTCCACCGCACCAGTCACCCGCGAATAAAAGCGTTCAGAAAATGGTCGTAACTTCAATTCTCGCCGCCAGAACTCCACCATATTCAAGGTGTCCAACACTACACGATGATAATTCACTGAATACTGTGCAAAACTACCGTCTTTTTCAATCAGTCGACTGACCCTGGTTTCGAGCAAAAGCCGTCCGGTTCGACTCCACTTCAAAAATTTGCGTTTCAAAACAGGTGTATCGGAAACCTTGGCAAGCCATGCTCCGCAGACATATAATGCTGCTGCTTCACTGGTGCCATGATTATTATCCTGGGCGAGAGCATAATAAATCGTGGGGAAAATACGCTGGCAATGTTCCGAGACAAAGCGCATCAGGCCTGGCAAAGGGGTTTTATGCTGACGCAAAATAAACGCGGCCAGAAGAGTCTGAAGCACACGTATTGAAGCCTCCTGAGCACATCGCCAGTTGGGGCCACAATTTAAGGGGTTTTCTTGAGTCCAGTCAGAGGACCAATCATTAATGGCCTTAAAATATCGGTCATCGCCGCTCAAGCGGTATGCCCGAGCATAGACAATCATCCAGTCAAAACGTGAAACTTCCCAAATAGTCTTGATGTCACCGATACCGGTATCAAATTCAGATCCATCCGACCAATGACATCCATTGTCTTCAATGCGATGTCCATTAAAAGGATTGGTAAACCACTGCGGTGGAGAACCAACCATAAACGACCTGTCTCCAAAATACTGACATGTTCCGTTCAATAATTCATCAGCGACGTGCAACACTTCATCGACTTCAACTGACTCTGCCGTTACAGTGGAGCTATTGCCAGGCAAAGTAAACAACGGATCAATATAACCATCCTGCCGAGGCATCATTCTCTGGATCAATCCAGTGAGGAGCATGCAACGATAAAGTGCCACTGCAATGATATTGAATGGCCCAAGGCGCAGGAGTGTCTTGAACAAGTCAATTTTGGTTCTGAAATAATCCGTCATTGAAAAAATCAATTGACCGCACCACACCCGAAAGAATTATCTGCGAACACCGCCAGGAGGTGATCAACAATCCTCTGAGATGCATTGCCATCCCATTTTTCAGGAATCATTGCAGGACGCACCATACCGTTCAGAACATTTCTGGCCGCTGATAATATTTTCTCAGGGCGATTACCGACAATCACATTGGTACCCATTTCACAGGTGATCGGACGCTCGGTGTTATGACGCATGGTGATGCAGGGAACTCTTAGCACTGTGGTCTCTTCCTGCAAACCGCCGCTATCAGTCAAAACCATGGCGGCATGCATATTCAAATGTAAAAAATCAAGATAACCCAGGGGTTGAGTCATCCATATACCGTTAACAGGTAAGTCTCTTGAAAAGTAGTCGGTCAGCCCGTACTCTTCTGCCATCTTACGGGTACGCGGATGAACTGGGAAAATGACCGGGATTTCATTTGAAATTTCCTGAAGGGCATCCAAAATGCCCTTTAACGTCTCCGGATCATCCACATTGGAAGGTCGATGAATGGTCAATGTGGCATATTTACCGGTTTGCAGCCCCCAATCATCCTTTAACGTCATCTTCTCAGCCAGCAGCCGATGCTTGAGTAATGTATCTATCATCACGTTTCCGACAAAAAAGATCTTTTCCTGCGGAACGCCCTCAGCTCTCAGGTTCTCATTAGCAATGCGATCGGTAGTGAACAGATAATCACAAAGGACGTCGGTACAGAGACGATTAATTTCTTCAGGCATCGCCATATCACGTGACCGCAACCCCGCCTCGACATGAGCCACAGATATGCCCATTTTTTTAGCAGTAATGGTACAGGCCATGGTTGAATTGACATCCCCCACCACAATGACAAGATCTGGTTCTTCATGTCGACAGACCTTTTCAAATTCTACCATGATTGCAGCAGTCTGCTCAGCATGCGAACCAGAGCCAACGCCCAGGTTGATATCCGGCACGGGCATGCCCAGATCATCAAAAAAAGACTCACTCATCTTTTCATCATAATGCTGACCGGTATGCAGTAGTATATGATCAATTTCATCGGGGTGTAAATTCATGGCTTCAATAATTGGAGCCATCTTCATGAAATTTGGGCGGGCACCCACCACATTAATAACTTTGAGCATTACTATACCTTCTCTGCTACAATCGAATATGAAACGCCAAGGTGTCTATAGAAACCTGAATGTATGAGCATGTTCTCAAACTGTTGCGCTTTGGAAGCGATACTGGGCATCGAAAATAAAAAGGGAGGTATGCCACACTGGATCTTCGACTTTTTAACTTTACATCCAAGCCGTTCCAACTCTTTTCCCATCTCACCTGGGCTTAATACACCGGGACGTTTCCTAGACGGCATGCACCGACTGTATATATTGGAACAATTTCCATCCACAATCACAATCTTACCCCCCGGGTTCAAGACCTCAACCATCTTAGGAAGCAGCAACGTGGCTGGTTTCATGAGATTAAAAGCAAACAAAGAAAAGAAAACATCAACAGGAGCAAACTCTTCATAGGAAAATTCAAGGGTATTTCCTTGATAAAAATTTGCTGATAAAATTTGGGAATGCCGTTGATATATTTCCTTCCGCTTATTACAGACAGCTACCAGTTCTGCATCAAGTTCTATCCCTGTAACATCCGCTCCGAGAAGAGCAAATAATAAGGAGGAAGCGCCTGTTCCACAGCCAAGTTCAATAATTTTCGGATGAGGGCAACCAGCAAATATTTCACGGACGGTGTCTATCCAGATAGGGTAAAAATGATATTCAAAAAAAGCCCTTGTCTTCCTGTTTAAAAATCTTTGATACAGTGCATCATTCAAAAGATCGATATCTCTCTCGGTAAAAACACCTTGCTCTATTTCTATTTCAATATTTTCAAGATACCTTTTAATAATCTCTTGGTTAAACGATTCCATGTTTTCCGGAATAGACAAGTCATTATATTGCATTATTAAAAATCTCCCTCACATCCATCTTCTGCAACGTTTCATGCTGCTCCGTTGCAAATGGCGTAATCCACAGGTAATCAGAATCATTATGACCGGAAGGGAAAAATGTCTGACCATACTGAAACAGTTTCTTAGGCCATCTATCCTTATTAAAACGGGCAACACAAGTCCAAGCTGAGCCATCCTGCGACCCCCATACACACGAGCAATTACAATTATTTACATCACTCGGCTCGACTGCCGTTGAAAAAAACAATCGACCGTTTACTTCCCCCCCCCAGAAAACGGAGCCTTCCACGGCATGTATCCGCTCAACACGACCAGATGTTCTTTCGAAACGATATAAATAATTTTTCTCCAAGGGGGTATCAGACCCCCAATACACATATTCTGCAGAAAAAAGAAGCTGTACAGCTCTGTACTGCTGTGACCCGTGAAGTACGCATTCAAGGGACTGAAAATTATCCGTGGTCCTCCACAAAGCAGATTCACTATCGGTATCCCCGGTTGTTACCCAGATAGCATCAGTATAAGAGTCATAAAATACACCATGCACATGTCTCACGGAATCAAAATGCCATACCGGATTCCAGGACACCCCCTTGTCACTACTACCCCATACATGAATAGTTGACCGTTCAGAATTATCGCGATATTCACCATAGTATAAACCTTCCGGTGCATCACATAAAGAGAGCGGACGTTTTCCATAAACTGGAGCAACAGATCTAACAGAACTGCCATTTAAGTCAACTGAGTAAATTGATCCATAGCCAAGGACAACCATACAGTCTTTATCAACCCACGCTACATGATCAATTTTCTGACGAAACAATCTCGACGTAATGACGGTCATCCCTTTTAGCTGGTTAATAGATGGAATCGGAATTGAAATTTCAAAACTCCATGTTTCACCATAATCATAGCTTATAAACAACTTGTTTTTTCTTGAAATAACTAGGGCTGCCCCATTGCAGCACTGCACAAGTCCTCTACTATTTTGTAACAAGGAGACCTCTTTCTTTCAAAACCTGCAACAATACGTTGACACGACAATCCCACGAGTGATGTCGCAGAGCCTCCTGTCGAGCATTGTAAGCTAGCTGCGATGCGAATTTTGGATCTTCGATCAGGCTAATGATCTTATTTACCAAGTCATCTGGATCATCCCACTTAAAAAGCAAACCACATTTGTCATTCCCCAAAACTTCTCTAGCCTGTGGAGTGTCAGCATGTATAATTGGCTTAGAGGAAGCCATATATTCAAACAGTTTAATGGGTGAGTTCTGAAATGTTTCCGGATGGGCTGTATTTATGCATACATCGAAGCTCCGATATAGCGGTGGAACTTGGTCAAAAGGAATTGGTCCATGAAAAACCACATTTTTTTGCCTGACTGCCCTACGCTGCAGTGCTTCACTATATGGGCCTTCTCCATATATATTAAAAACGACCTCAGGGTATTGGTGTACAATAATTCGGGCTGCATCCAGCATAACTTCCAACCCATACCTCTCTTTAAGCACACCAAGATACCCGATATTGAATCCTTTTTGGGTACATGAACAAGAAGTTTCCACCGTAGAGGAAAACCGTGAAAGATCAACCCCATTAGGTAACACTATTGAATGTATGGCAAAATGCTCCCCTATAACCTGTAACAACTCATGCTTGTTTTTTGTCGAGACACTTATCATTAAATCAGCTGAACGAATAGCAAGCCGGTCGATAAATTTGCCCCATCTGTACCTTTGAGATAAAAAGCTATTCACCTCAAGCACCAATGGAATGTCACCCAGTATTTTTTTTACAATCGGAATCCAGGGGGCAAAACCGGCCGAATACCGAATATAACAAAACTTAGGGTCACATTTATCAACCAAGCCATGAATTTTTTTCGTCAGCTTTGCATTCCACACTTGCCGGCCAAAAGTAGATCTTGATCGCAACATTACCTTATTCTGTTGCGATTGACTCAAGTCTAAAGCACTGTTTGTTTCATGCGCAATATATTCAACATGAACACCACACCGTTTCAAACCATGTATTATGCCTAAAGCATGCGTAACATGTCCACCGACACCATTGTTTTGAGAAAAAAAGTGTGGCACAGGCAGTATATATATACATTTATCGTCTTGCCCCATAAGATGTGCTCTTAACCCCTGGATTAATTAACTCACTATTTTAATGGAAGCCACATAACAGTATTAAACTCGCTAGCTACAACGCCACCTATTCCAGCGAATATAAACCAGTTTAAACAACGAAAAATCCGAACCTTTGTTAATATCATCTTTACTTTCAATGTTGTTATAAAGCAAAAAAGATATTTTTTTCACCGTTAACTTTGATATTGGCTTTCGCTCAGATATTGCATTAGGCAGATCCAACAAAAAACGAATGCATCCCCTCAAATAAGCAAGCCCATTCTGGGATTGTATCGCAGCAACAAAACCTCGAATGCTGCCCCATAGGCCTTCAGTAAGGACATTAGGCCAAGGCAGATACAATACGGCTCTTTTGGGTATGTGCCACCCGTTATAAAAAGTATGTTCTTTTAGCACTTTCCCCACTCGGGCAGGAGGATGATACATAATCGCCGGTGGGTAATAAAGTATCGTATATTGATTGTCAATAATATATGCTGATAATACAGCCTCACTGCCAGCACGAGGGAACTCAGGAAAATAACCCGTTTCTGACAAAATTGAAGAGCGAATTGCAGATGCCCCCCCACGAAAAATCCCAACCCACCTCTCTGACATATTAAGAGCTTCACGAGGTGCTGTAAGAGAATTCTCAATAGGAGGTGTCGAGCAACATATGACAGCGAGCTTTTCATCCAACTCAAATCGTGCTGCCATTAACTCAATAGCTCGACAATCAAGTTCTCCATCATCATCAAGATTGAATATGTATTTGCCCTTACAATTCATCATTGCGATATTACGACCGGGTTGACAACCAACATTGCGATGAAGACGAATAATTTTGATTTCCGGCCATTTATCACGAACTACTTCCACGCTATTATCACTTGACGCATTGTCGACCAAAACGATCTCAATGGGGGCATATGTCTGCCTATACACTGAATCTATGGCACGGCAAAGTGATTGACATCTATTCTGCGTTACTATTGCGACTGAAAAAAGAGGCTCACTGTCTTTCATGATAATCCTTAGAAATAATATCTTTCACCATCTGCCAATAATCTCTGAGTCCATTTCTTTGACCATGACAAATAAAGTTAAGTAACCGCGTTAAACATTAAAGCAAGATAGCCACAAATTTTTTCTATTGATGATCTTTCAGCGATAGTACTCCAAAAGGTCACAGCTAATAAGCTTATTCAATGCCTAATCACAACCTCCCGATTGATGAGTTAGGGCTGTGTCAGAAAATAAATGTACAATCGAAAGCCGTCGACCTAATCAACGCTAACGCATATCCACCTGTGATTTAGAATGGTGATTTCAGCATCACCTTTCGGGGTGTGTATATTTTATTTTAGGGCTCATCCTTAGCCAAAGTTAAAATTGACCGCCATAGGCCCGAAAAGACAAACGAGTTCAGCACTCAAAACCCTTTGAGAACAAGGTAGATTGCAAAACAGAAAGAGTAAAAATACTACACAAAAAACACTCTAGGAGTCCTGCTTATTTTGAAGTAAGCAAAACTCCAGCCGAGAAATATAAAGAACTGATTACTATAGTATATTTGCTGACCGAACCCAACAAGTGTAAAGCACACCAAACCAGCAAAAAGGTAAATCTCTCTTATAGATCTATTCAATTTATAAACGCATAAATTAGCTTTAAGAGAATAAAATATAATCATAGAAAAAACAAAAGATCCAAATAACCCCAAACCAACCAACAACTCAATCAAGGTGTTATGCGAATAGGTCTGGTACCCATTTTCAATCTCAAACAAATATCTAAAGTTATTGACTCCATGACCCCACAGAGGGCTGTCAAGCCAATACCTGACCCCTGAATCCCAAAGCATGTACCGAAACTCATACCCGGCAGCACCGGGTAATTTTTTGTCAATAATCATTGAATTGACAGTAGATGCTATCCGATTAATATGGCGATCAAAAACATCATATTTTGATATGACAAAATACAATGAGCCCAAAATAACTACAAAGATAACCAGAAACATAATTCTCGAAAGATTTGAGCTCTTAGCAAACTTATACGAGAACGAAATACCCCCAAAAAGAGCCATTGCAAGATTCACCTTTACTGAAGCAGTAGATAAAATCAGCACAATTAAATATAAAACAACTGGATATAAGACGTTTTTTTTCTTCATAGACAGAAGCATCAGGGTTGCCACTAAAACACCAAAAAAATTCGTGGCGATCGTGTTATAGCTTTGCTGGTTAAACCATCTAAACGAATGGCTGAAATCAGTCGTTACCCACAACACAACAGAATAACAAAGTGCTGCCAGCAAATATACAGTCAAAAAAGTTATCAACCGTTCTTCAGTTTTAATATACTGATAAATCGCCATAAAAGTGACAAAAACGATTGCCATTCGAAGCAGCACAATTTGCCCAAGACTTACATCATGAGCATAAAGCAATGACATCATTGCCAGCATGGCAAAAACAAAATAGTAAACGGCAGCTCTATTGTAATAAACTCTCAGGTTCCGGCTGAAAAGTATTAATGAAAAATATAAAATAAATGCGACTGCACCCACATCATGGTTGCCTATACCGCATAGATTCCTTCCTGTAAGGAAGCTGAAAAGCAGCATGGTGAAAAGCAATATAATATATATAATTTTCATACAATTCGGACTACAAACACTATTATTTTTTTTAGCTTATGATGACTTCATTTATATTCTGAACTCACTACTATCCAAAATAGCCTCCCCAAGATAATTTTCTTCGAGAGCCCCCGTGATTATTGAATCTTGTTAAGTTTTTGAAAAGCAGGTTCCATTGTTCTGCATGCTGTCCAGCTTACGTAAATGAGAGTATTAACTGTACTGACATAGGCTCAAGAGGCAGAACATCATATGGTTGATCTATCCAGAACCACAAATCCCGGTGCGTAAACAGGTTCCACCTCATAAAGGCAACAAGATTAGACAGTGACCAGCCTAATTTTTATTTTGCCTGAAGGAACTTGATAATCAACATAGCGATAAGTGCTGTCCAAAATCTGTATCATCAAGGCATTTTCAGAGGTCCTAACGAATGTTTTGGTTCGCAGGTTCTGCTTTATCGCATCGAAGAACACCTCAATTTGCCATCAGTCCTTATAAATGGCTGTAATAGTAGTTACCCCAAAGGTCATATGATTAGTCAGCAGCTCAATATACCTATCATTGTCCTTATCGAAGACGACAATTTTTCGAAGCCGGTGGGGACATTTTTCATAAGACTTCTTAGCTGTGAACTCAATATTTTCGTCACTGATAATATTTCGTTTTTTTGGAACCACCCTTGTTTCAACGACTCGATATGCGGCTTTGCTTTTCGTTCTTGTTACAAAATGGACATGATCCTCAGCCCATCGACAAAACAGCCTGTAATCATGGTAGGTTCGGCCCATTGCCGCTATTGGTTCTGGGGCGATAGTCAAATTTCTCGCCAAGGTGACATCATGCGTGCCACCTGTTATGATATGCACAAACCTGGCAGGTAGCCGTCATGGCCTAAAAGGAGATGCAGCTTAGCTGCACCTTTTGCTCTTCGAAATTTTGCCCATGCAAACAGCCCCAGGCAAAGAGAAATAGTTGAGCTGTCAAGTGACAATAATTTAATCTTAAATCGAGACTTATGCCTGGTCGGTGCAAGAGCCTGACATTTACCAAGGGTTTGATAAAAGAAACTTCTATACATCCCCCAGTGCCGCTTCTGGTTTGAATATGACAGTGTCGACTCGCTTGGGGATTGTTTTGTTCCAAGGTGCCTCAACTTGCTATTGGCGGAGGCTAAACCACAAGATATTTCTCAGAGTCTTTTTGCTTGAGCTATTTGGCTAAAAAGCATGGAAACAAAATGGCCCCTGCATTTGAAGCCTTTTGCGTTTCTTTCTGCGTCGTGGACAGAGACTAAGCGGGCAAACCGGTTACGGTCAAAAAAGCCTACGATTTGACTGAAAAGGCTGGCATGACGTACCATTGATATGCTCCTTGTTTTGCAAGGTCTTTGTTGGCAAACTTTACCATGCCTTATGAAGAACTTCTTTTCAAATTCTCAGCGGTTTACTTCCGGTCAAATCCTATTCTGGACCACAGTGTTCTGAGCTATATCTATTGATCGTATCAATAAAGACTTTTTCAACTTCGTCACCCAGTCGATCCACACTAAAGTTATATCTTGCAAAATTCCGTGCACGATGACCAATTGCCGACCGAATTTCTTCTTCCTTAAGGATACAAAGAATATCTTCTAACATCTGATCGTCATTACCAGATACAAATCCGAGTTTTTCATTAGCGATAAGCCCATCAGGATCAAAATCCAAGGTGATCGTAGGAATGACCTGACTCCACGCCTGTATGAAAATATTAGGAAAACCTTCTGGAGCACAAGTATGTACAAGGCAGAGTGACTCAGCCAGAATCCCATTGACCTCTTCTGGCTTCTTAGGGCCGAGATAATGAAAATTGGCGTGATCTTTACATGCTCTTTGAATCGTTGAAGTGTAAGTATCCTGTCGAACCGGACCGACCATCAGGCAGTCAACGTTAGGAACATGTTTTGATATTTGCTTTGCAATCCAGATAAATTTTTCGGGTCTTTTTTCAGCTTTGATATTAGCAACCCAACAGATATATGGCCTTGGCCAATTAAACTGTGTGGATGCTAAATTTACAGCATTCCATATACCAAATCGCTCATCATGAGTTAACTTTTTAAGGAAACTCTTATTATTGCTGGTTACTGCATTACTTTTACGTATAGCACTGTAATTCCAAGCAGAACGCAGCATTTGCAATGTAATTTTAGCTACAGCTTTTGGTATCGCCTTTAAAGAACCTATTGGGACAGGCTTATATGAAAATCTCTTTGTATCGTTAATATGGGATATTGCAAAAACAAAAGGGATATTCATCAAACCAAAAACACGAACAGATTTTCTCAAAAAGTTCTTGTTATATCTCCAATAAATAATATCCGGTGTATGCTTTCTTAAAAAAGATTCTAAATCATTATTTTTGAGATTTAATGGATATATTGAGTAAGGAAAATCTGAATATCGATGATTATCAGACCCATCCACTGCGGCATAAGAGACGTCATGACCTCGGGAATATAATTCCTTCGCAATTAAATCACATTGAGTTTCACTACCGCCTAAAGCATCAGCCATATGTTGATTTATTATCAAGATCTTCATTATATTTAGACAACTCAGATTAGTATCTTTAATGTTTCTATGCCATAGTCATTAACGGCAATTATAAATCATAATATTTATTAAAACACCAATACAGTCATAGTTTAAGACTCGTTTTGTTAACACAAAAAAGCTAAATACAAAACACTTAGGATTTACAAATCGTAATTTTGCAATTCTTTACAAAAAAACTATCCATAGTGACATCGATATCCAATTAGAGTTGAAGTACTGAATTATGGTTCATCCGGATTAAGCGTAACTGAAGGTGTCGGCTATCGATTCAAAAGCTTGCCATGGATGGTAATTTCCGCTCATGACGACTTCGTGACCATCTCCACACACCTTATGGCTGCGTTGCACGCTTCGCGCTTCGGCCTTGACAAGGTGTATGGAGATGTTTTTGGGCTACTATGAGCGAAAAGGACCAGTACGCTGTTTTCACGGCGTATTCTCACTTCGACGTCATGCGAAATACGGAAAAACCTGATGAACCACAAGAAAAATATCTAACGAGGTCAAAAAACACCCGACATACAATTCATTACAGACCAAAGAAATATAGTTTACGATGAACGAAAATATCGGATCTATTATCTATCCCTTAGTATATATCAAGACTTTTTCTTAATGACTGCCAAAGCGTTGGCACCAGATACCCCTTGGCTCATGCTGTCGAAAAAATCAACCGATTCTACATTAGACTCAATTTCCAACCGCTCTTCAGATGTTGCTACCGGAGAAGTCCAAACACCTTCTTCATTTAATTTTCTGAGGTAATCAAAGGTTTTACCAACAGGATATTGTTCTTCAGCCCAGCAGGGCTGATAGTGCAGATCCTCAATAATAAAATACCCGCCAGGCTTGACCAACCCGAACAAATATGAAAAAGTAATTTGTTGGTGATAAGACGCATGAAGAGCATCATCTATGATCACATCAAAAGGTTCCTGAACTTTTGAAATCTGAGCAAGATCTTCTCGTTTGCACTGATCCCCTCTAAATATTTGTGTCCAAGTACCACGAGCTGAGGTAAAGTCTTTGTCATCAAAACCATAAATTCTCGCTAAAGGAAAATATTTGGCCCACATTTCAAGGGAGGGCACAGAAGAAAATGACTTTCCTCCAATCAGATTCTGATCTTTGTGGCATAAAAGACCGATTTCAAGTAGATTAGCTACATCCTTACGCTTATCGGCAAACAATGCGTCATAGATACGCGTGAACATATGCTTCTTAGACCCTTTATCAGATCCTGTTGCGTCTGCCATAGCAGTTAATTGATTATTCCGCAGTTCTGTACGAGCCCAAAGATTGACATTTACGAATGACGTTGGGTGATTAATTAAAAAATCGACGATACGTAGAACATTTTTTAGCATAACACAAACCTTTTAAATATGTCTTACCATTGAATAAATTTATTTGAAAGCACTACTGTCCCCAATAGCCTCTCAGAGGGTAATTCTCTTAAAGAGGCACCTGTTATTATTAGATTTTGTTCAATTCTTATAAAACAGACCCCTTTATTCTGACAGCTGTCCAACTCACGTAATTGGAAGCATTAAATGTACTGATATAGGCTCAAGTCGTAGCACATCATATGGCTGATCTATCCAGGTCCACAAATCCCTGTGTGTAAACAGGTTCCACCTCATAAAAGCAACTATATTTGACAGTGACCAGCCAAACTTTGATTTTGCCTAAAGGAACTTGATGATCAACATAGCGATAAGTGCTGTCCAACCTGTATCATCAGGGCGTTTTCAGAAGTTCCAACGAGTGTTTTGAGCCGCAGATTCTGCTTTATCGCTTTGAAGAATAGCTCAATTTGCCATCGGTCCTTATAAATGACTGCAATTGTTGTAGGCTCGGTCCATTGCCACTATTGATTCTGGGGCGATATTCAAATTTGCCGCTACATTAGCATCATGCGTACCACCTGTTGTGATATACACAAAACTTGGCAGGTAGCCATCATTGTCTAAAAGGAGATGCAGCTTAACTGCACCTTTTGTTCTTCGAAATTTTGCCCATGGAAACAGCCCCAGGCAAAGGGAAATCGTTGAGCTGTCAAGTACAATAATTTGTTCTTAAACCAAAACTTATGCTTGGCCGGTGCAAGAGCCTGACATTTACCAAAGGGTTTTATAAAAGAGACTTCTATACATCTCCCAGGGTCCCTTCTGCTTTGCATATGACAGTGTCGATTTGCTTTGGGATTGTTTCATTCGAAGGTGCCTCAACTTGTCATTGGCTGAGGCCAAACCACCAGATATTTCTCGGAGGCTTTTTGCTTGAGCTATTTGGCTAAAAAGTATCGAAACAAAATGGTTCCAGCATTTAAATGCCTTTTGCATTTCTTTCTGCGTCGTGGTCAGAGACTAAGCGGGCAAACTGGTTACGGTCAAAAAAACCTATGATTTGGCTGAAAAGGATGGCATGACGTACCATTGATATGCTCCTTGTTTGGCGAGGTCTTTGTTGGCAAACTTAACCATGCCTTATGAGGAGCTTCTTTTCAAATTCTCACCGGTTTACTTCCTATTTTGAACAACAGTGACTTGAAATAGAAATTACCTGTCAACTGAAGCCATACTATTCCCCTCGATTAGCCGTTCCAAAATATTTCGAAAAAGACGCAAGTGGCCTGATGGTCTTATTTCACCAAACAAATCGCCTTCAAAATCTACGTTACCGTGTTGCAAACCACTTGTAGAATTCTCGACAACCCATGCAAGATATTGCTCCATTTTATTTATTATCATCGCCTTATCATCAGATTGAAGTATATTAGTAATCGCATTTGCTACATCTTTTTCGTTTGAGACACAAAACACGCCAGGAGCATTTCGATAACTGGCATTTCCAAAAACTATTACTTGGGTACCTCTTGATAATGCCTCTACACCAACGTGACCTGTTATCGTGGCTATTGCACATGAACTATCAATAAGTTCGAATGTATCAGACTCTAAAGGAACAATGCATACATTCGGAAGACTCGCTATATCTTCGTAAAAACTTGCATGCCGATACATTAAATCAGTATAATTAGTAAATGTTGATGGATGCTCTTTCACCAACAAATTATAACCTTCAGGTAATGACAAAGAAAGTGTCCGTATGGCTATCCACTGTTGCCCAAAATCTAATCCCTCAGGCATTGTGGTTTTCTCAGGCTGAAAATGTAAAAAAAACACAATATTTGGATCTGAAGAACAATAAGGTTGAACATGACGACAATATGAATTAAACAATCGCCTCTTCCTGATCAGGGATGGGATACGAAATTTGTGGTGGAGGACTTCTTTTCCCCATGACCAAAACTTACCTTTTTTTTTATCCAAATGTATCTTTTCATATTGCGGTATTGCAACTTCGTACTTCTGATTTTTTTCTTTTATAAACCGTGTCACTTCTTTTTCAACCAACTCGGGGTCGTTTCCACCTTCACAACAACTAAGCAAAGGGATATGAGTGTATTTATCGACACCTGATATTACCCAATATCTCCACAAAATAGGTGTATATTCGACGATTAAAACCGGGATATTAAGATGATTGGCAGCCGCTTCCAAAGCCATAACTTTAGGATTATGTGGGGTCGCAAAAAAAAGCACATAATCAGGCTTTACATCATTAAGATAATTCAAAGACCCAAAAAACAATTTTTCCAAGCGACGGATTTGATGAAAAACGCTGTTACCATATCGAGGATGTAGGCATCTCTCGCAAATCAATAAGTTTCGATGATCGTTCAGAAAAGATTTAAAGCCTTCAATGTAATTGTTCACAACTACGCCATCAAAACCTTGAAAATGTGTTTCGATTGCATCATATGAGACACTTTTATCGGGTAAATGGCTACCTCTCCAGCGAGTTCGGATCTTGGATTTCGCATAAACTACCCTCGTTTCACAAGCCGGCGCATAATGCTCAAGTACCGATTTGATCTCCAACGCTGGCAAAAAGCCTGGATCAATCACAATTGTCAATTTTCCATCTTCAGACATATTTATATCTCTAACTTCTATAGATTTACTCAACCTAAAGAGACCTGTTATTGCCACCAATCAGTCGGATCCAATATTTGTACATCTCAAGCTCAGGCAGATAACCAATCTCTCTTATTTTCGTTCATCAATCAATGTAATTACATCGAGATAATTTACTCTCAAAGCCTTAATAAAATTCACATAAAACACCCAGTATTAATCTATCAACTTGCTCTTTTAACTCCTATAAAGTGCCAAGGCATAAGTAGCGGACCCGATCTTTGCAATCTTTTACCATCAGCTAATTTTTCAGTATAAGTTCCCATTAAATTATTCTTTGGTTTAGACAAATCAATATCTATCTCAAATGGAGTATATATAAAATCAGAGTATCCTCTATTGAGCAAAAAACTTCTGACAGAGGGGATTGAATACACATTATAATATATAGATAGTTCTTGATTTGAATCAGGATTATACTGGTTTACGTCAATTGTACAGGATATATGACCATCGTAAAATAACGACGACAAAGCAATCCAATTTGCATCTATTTGGACAAAAGATTCTAACGGTTCTTCAAACCCAGGAAGCCAGCTAAGAGTCTGATATGAAACGACGCCATCAAATTCTGACATATATTTATTGTTCAAATTATAGATATCACCTACTTCTATATGACAGTTTTGGATCCCAGCATATTCCAAAAAATTATTTCCAATTTCTACATTTTCTGCATTAATGTCAATACCGACAAATTTACATTTAGGATAACGCTTTCCCATATAGTAAAGATTAGCACCCTGACCAGTTCCGACATCTAATATTTTTAATTCGCTGTCTGAATTTATATAGCCTATCTCTTCTAACCAATCACAAAACACAACTGTACTTCTATATATTTCCTTAAACTGGCGTTCATGATAATCTTTATTATCTTTTTCAATCCATTCATCTATTCGCTGTGACATTGATTCACCATATGTTGAAATTGTTATATAACGATTAAAGGTTTTAAAAATTTGCAAATAAAGATAATACTTTTTTTAAATTACCCTAACCATTCAAAATGCAAAAAGTTTGCTATTTGTGTTATAGTCTCTTTACAAGTTGTCTAAAATATATTTCCGTTTATGTTCTACCTGTTGAGATGGTTATACTATCTCAAATCACCCGTAAAAAAAATCTAAATGATGGTTTTTTAATTATTCAAACTGTGAATTGTTAGAAAACACTACTGTCCTAAACAGCCTATAAACTAAAAATTCTCTTTGAGATATCACTGTGATTATAAGAAGGTTGCTCAATTAAATAAAACAGCCCCATTGATCTATCAGCTGTCCAACGCATGTAAATGCACGCATTACCTGTACTTGCAAAATCTCAAGTGGTAGCCATCATATTTGCTGTGATCTCTATAACCAAAAGTCCCGAAGTGTAATCAGATTCCATTTCAAAATGGCAACCTGGTTTGACAGTAAATAGACAAGCGTTGATTTTGCCTGAAGAAATCTAATGATCAACATTGCGATATGTGCTCTGCAAATCTGTACCATCAAGGCGTTTTCAGAGGTCCCAACGAGTATTTTGATTCGCAGATTCTGTTTTATCGCTTTGAAGAACTGTTCAATTTACCAGCGGTCCTTATAAATAGCTGCAATCGTAGTAGCTCCAAATGTCATAGGTTGGTCAGCAGACTGTCAAATAATCTGTGTATCTAGCGCTTAAATCAAAAAGGAACTCTGCCCTAAACACAATCGAAAATCGTTGAGGCAGCTGCCCGGTCCCTGATGGGGCGCGACCGCTTCTCGGAAGCCTTTAATATTGCCAGGTACAGAACCTTTCGCACTGAATTCTCTGTTGGAAAAGCTCACCGTTTCTTTGTGATTTTCTGTAATTATGCGTTCAAAGATTCGATAGCATTTGTCGTATAAATGACTTTACATACAAGTTGTCATGAAACAGCTTTCAAGGTAGGTTGACTCATGGCGTATTTTCTCCTGTTGGTTGGATTCTTTGCGGGAATCAATCCACAGGATACGCCATTATCCCAAATATGCTGTACACCAGAAATGACTATTGCTCCGATACTCAGCTATCTGCCGAAGAAGTTGTCAGAATATACGGCAAACGTTGGGATATTGGAATCTTTTTCAAAATGGCAAACAGCACCTACACCTTCGAATCTGACATTCAAAGTCGCAATTTCGATGCGTTGATTGCCCAGATATCGGTTGTCTTTCTCAGGTATTAGTTTACGGCATGGCGGTTACGCCAACATGAAGCCCCCCGGACATTCGGAGAGCTCTTCAGATTTTGTTCACAAGAGATCAAAGATATCACTTTGATGGAGTCAATTGAGGGGATACTGGAGCTTGTGATGCAGCATGTCTTCCAAATTGATTCTGTCGGAAATAGTTTGACTAAAAAGATCAAAAAGATATTTGAAACTTGCCTCAGTCTGTTTTTTAAGGATCACCAGGTAAGCATTTGAACTTGCCGACAAACATAACTCAATCGACAAGTCCGAAACTATAGTTAATAATGACTTATGAGGAGCTTCTTTTGAAATTCTCTCCGGTTTACATCCGATCAAATACCATTTTGGACATCAATGATGTATAAAAGATTATTCATTTCAACTTTTACTATATAGCTTGTACCTCTATTTATTTACTGCTGCTGCCACCATAGACTGAAAGCTTTTATTATTTGTAATTAAATCATCATATGTACCACTATCAATAAGTTCACCGTTCTCCAACAAAAAAATAATGTCACAATCCTGTACCGTACTTAACCGATGCGCAATCATAATAACAGTCTTTCGCTGCCCGAGAGAATGAACAGTATCCATCACCTTTTTCTCTGTGGAATTATCTAAAGCACTCGTCGCTTCATCAAGTATAAGTACATTGGGGTCATGATATAAAGAACGTGCAATACCAATACGCTGGCGTTGACCGCCTGAGAGGCGTACACCTTGCTCTCCAATCATCGTATCATAGCCAGATGGTAGATCATTCATTACAAAATCATGTAGTTCAGCAATTTTGGCAGCCCGCATGACAGCGTTCCGGTCTATATCATTTTGAGGAACGCCAAAGGCAATATTACCAGCAACCGTATTGTCGGTGAGAAATATATGCTGAGGCACATAACCAATACTACGCTGCCATCCAAGGGTTTTCTGTTCTGTTACTGGCACCCCATCTACTATCAATTCTCCCTCTTGTGGTATTATCAAACCAAGGATAAGGTCTACAGCTGTAGTTTTTCCTGCACCTGTACTACCTACTATCGCCACAGTACTCTTTGCCGGGATTTCTAAGTTCAGACCAATCAGTGAAGATTTCTCGGCCAAAGGGTATGTATACCGAATATTGCGCAATTCAAGTCGACTATTTAAAAGAACGGGTTCTGGTGACTTACACTTGCACCGACCACTATGGCTAACTTTTGCTACGATTTTGAATTCCTTATGTAGCTTATCCAAAGCAGGTTTGCCAAACCGAAGCCTTGTCATGCCCAGATAAATTTGTTGAAGTGCTGGCATCAATCGAGTCCCCGCAAACGCATAAAGTACAAGCATGGGAAGTACCTCGCCGAGTTCTCCACCTCTTGATACCAATAAGGTAAGCATCAAAATTAGCATTCCCCCAAAAACCAATCCCTCAAGAGCAAACCGCGGCAATTGCCCAATAATTTGATTCATCGCCTGGCACTGGGCAAAACGCAATGAGTGATTCCGGAAGTTACGACTATACGCACATTCCAGGCCCATAACCTTCACTTCCTTAATCCCACCGAATGCCTCTTGCACAACCTGATACCGGGACAAATTTGAATTCAATCGTTGAACACCTATAGCTTTTAAATATTTACGCAAAATCACATATATAAAAACATAGGCACAGCTAATGGTAGCCACCGAAACCAAAGCAACCATTGGATCCACAGCAACTATAAGCGAAGATAAAAAAATAGCCACGACAATATTGGAAATTAACTGAACAGCTGGCATAAGTGCATAATTGATGACCTGTTGCACTTCAGCGAGGACGAGATTACTTAAATCTGCGCTGTGACGGTTCAGAAACCATGTGTAAGGACGGTATAGGTAACCATCTAATAACTTGCTGCTTATGCTGTAGGTACGCATGTGTGTGTAACGAGCAAGAACCCAATTTGCAAGCGCCTTAAATATCAAGCTACCCAACACAAGAACGAAGACCACAGCACCCAATAAAATAAGAAATGGTTCAGTAGCAGTAAACCCAACTGTATTGTAAAGAAAAGATAAATATATATTGCTTTTAATTATTTCAGGATTAGAAACCACAGCAATAAACGGCATAATTGATGCAACGCCGACAACTTCTAGCAGGCCCATTATGAGCACCATTCCAAAAAGCCACAGAACATTGCGGCGTTCTTGCTTGTCATGAAGAACGATTAACTTGGAAAAAATTTCAAACATAATATTTTACCGTACTTGTATTGTTGTCCAAAATAGGATTTGACCGGTAGTAAACCGGTGAGAATTTGAAAAGAAGCTCAGTATAAGGCATGGTTAAGTTTGCCAACAAAGACTTCGCAAGACAAGGAGCATATCAATGGTGCTTCATGCCAGCCTTTTCAGTCAAATCGTAGTTTTTTTGGTTCATCCGGATTAAGCGTTCCTGAAGGTATCGGCTATTGATTCAAAAGCTTGCAATGGATAGCAAAAATATCCTTTCCGCCCATGACGACTTCGTGACCATCTCCACACACCTTGTCAAGGCTAATTCGAACACTTCGGGCTTCGGCCTTGACAAGGTGTGTGGAGATGGTTTTGGGCTACTATGAGCGGAAAGGGCCAGTACGATGTTTTCACAGCGTATTCTCACCCCGACGTCATGCCAGGTATGGAATAACCTAGTGAACCGTTTTTTTGACCGTAACCAGCTTGCCCGCTGAGTCTCTGACCACAACGCAGAAAGAAACGCAAAAGGCTTTGAATGCTGGGACCATTTTGCTTCCATGCTTTTTTGCCAAATAGCTCAAGCACTAAGCCTCCGAGAATAATCTGGTGGTTTAGCCTCAGCCAAAGGCAAGTTGAGGCACCTTGGAATGAAACAATCTCCAAGCAAGTCGATACTGTCATATGCAAACCAGAAGCGGCCCTGGGAGATGTATAGAATTCTCTTTTATGAAACCCTTGGTAAATGTCAGGCTCTTGCACCGACTATGCATAAGTTTCTATATGAGAACAAATTATTGTCACTTGACAGTTCAACGATTTCCCTTTGCCTGGGGCTGTTTACATGGGCAAAATTCCGAAAAACGAAAGGTGCAGTTAAGCTGCATCTCCTTTTAAACCATGATGGCTACCTGCAAAGTTTTGTGCATATCACAAGTGGTAGCACGCATGATGTCACCTTAGCGAGAAATTTAAATATCGCTTCAGAATCAATAGTGGCAATGGACCAAGCCTACATCGATTACAAGCTGTTTTGTCGATGGACTGAGGATCATGTCCGTTTTGTAACAAGAACGAAAAGCAAAGCCGCATCTCGAGTCGTTGAAACAAGGGCGGTTCCAAAAAATCGAAATATTATCAGTGGCGAAGATATTGAGTTCACAGATAAGTAGTTTTATGAGAAATGTCCCCACCGGCTTCGAAAAATTGTCGTCTTCGATAAGGACAATAATTAGGTACATTGAGCTGCTGACCAATCATATAACCTTTGGAGCGACAGCTATTGCAGCCATTTATAAAAATGGATGGCAAATTGAGCTGTTCTTCAAAGCGATAAAGCAGAACCTGCGAATCAAAACATTCGTTGTAAGCTCTGAAAATGCCTTGATGATACAGATTTGAGCAGCACTTCGCTATGTTGATTAGCAAGTTCCTTAAAGCAAAATCAAAGTTTGACCGGTCACTGTTAAATCTTGTTGCGTTTTTGAGGTAGAACCTGTTTACACACCAAGATTTGTGGGCTTGGTAAGATCAACCATATGATGTCCTGCCACTTGAGCCTATGTCAGAACAGTTATTGCTCCCATTTACGTAAGCTAAACAGCGTTCAGATCAATAAGACCTGCCCTTCAAAATTTTAACAACATTCAATAATCACAAGGGCCTATCGAAGGAAATTTATCTCAGAGATGCTATTTTGAAAGTAATGCCGTACTTGATATAACAAACAGCAATTTTTGCTCATAAAAAGTTGAATGTTATCCCAATCCTAAATCAGGATAAAGAGTAAAAGCTTTTGGTTATCAATCCAGCATCGTAGAAACGATCAAGATATATGCGGACAGTCTCTGCTGTAAGTTCGAGCTCATAGGCAATATCTATTACCGATTTATCACCTTCGAGCATCGTCATCATCTTTTCTGCCTTTAAATTGAGTTCAAAATCTACACGCCAGTCTACCCAAAGGCCATATCTTGATAGCATCACTGGCCCTTTAAAAGTCCGTTTAGCATAATAGTTTCGCTCTAGTTCATTCCAAACGTTCATAAATACGTTAAGGCTCTCTTTAAGGTTGTCAGGATTAATTATGGACGGATTATCGTCACTTGTATGATACTCATCATAAGGCCAACGGGTGAGAGATGGTGTAGGTATATCGAAACCAGGTCCATTGGTGACCATTTCATCATTACCCACCACTTGTCTAAATTCACCTTTACGCTCTTTTCCATGGTTTCTCAGCGTTGGTAGCACTGTTTGAAATGCACGATCGATTAAGGTATCACCTTGTCTAGAAGACTGTAAAATAAACGAATTATCATGGCCAACCATTTCGCAGAACCATGCATAACGCACTCGTTTAGCCAACTCCTCATTTTTAGAGAACCAAGCAATGGTTCCAATTGTCTCAGGAACTATCAGAAGCCGAAAACCATAACGCCTCCTCTTCCGTTTCGATAGCTCTTTTGCCATCTCCAAACCTACAACTAACCCTGAGAGAGAATCATTAACTTGAGAAGGATGACATATATTTGTAAGAAAAAGAATATCCTCATCAGTTTCACCTGGAAGGTAAAAGTCGCCTAAGCAAAAATCCTCATCTGTAAACGCAACATTAATAAGACCTCTAACTTTCGAATTGTCATCAAAAAGTTTAAGATCATTATGACGAACACAAAACCCCCAACTACGGTCATAATACTTAAATTCCCAGGGAATAGCATTAGGGCGTTTCGTGCTGCTCCATATATGCTCACGAATATCTCCAAGTCTACCCTCAATTTCTTGAGGAAGTGAGTACGAAAGAAGATGCAACGGATTTTCACTAAAATCAGCAATTCGCTGACCATCGATTTCCAACCAAGCCTCATTTACATGATAACGTTCAGGAATCCACCAAGTATAAACATCTGTATTAGGGCGAAATCTATGTATTATAAATCGATCATCATTTAAATAGTCACAGCACATTTGAAGAGCGCATTCTGTATCATCACTATTTATAGTCCGGTGTAATGGCCACAGTTCTGTCAACATGCGATGCATATCCACTCCAGAGCCCTGTTGATTAACTGCCATCCTTACTTCTCCCCTCCAAGAATACAAGTTGAAACTGTATCGAAAAATTGAACCCATCGTTCATAATTTAGAACCCCTGACTGATCAACGCCATGGGTAACAATGATACCCTCTCCTTTTCCACAGGCAATTACAGGACCAAGGCCAGTAATTTTGTGTAGTCGACCGGGAGGTCCTTCACACTCCCCAGCCAGCTGTACATGCAACACAGAGACTGAATTTCCAGCATAATCAATGGAGGCAGTATACGTAGGTGAAACAAATGGATGATAATTACCAGCCCTAACAAAATTGATTATACACCGTGCCGGTTCATTCCAATCGATGCAGGAATCCAAGGCGTCCTTTACTCGATACAACTTTCGATGACAGGTATCTTGTTTTTTAGATGGTAACGATCGACCTGAAACAATGTCACTTAGCACATCTTGAAATAGCAAACTACCTTCCCGGACAGCTTTGTTAAATAGGGATAAACCTGTATCAGTATCCTCGATCAAAAAACGCCGTTCTGCTATGATATCTCCTGTATCAACACACTCTTCCATAAAGTGAACGGTTACACCAAACTCAGATTCACCATTGCGTATGCCCCACTGATGAACATGGATACCTGCATAATCAGGTAGAGGGCCTGTGTGAAGATTAATTGCACGGCCTGGAAACAACCTCAGCACTGACACTGGAATAATCACCGCACTAAGGATATTTATCAACCAATCACAACAAGAGGACCTTATCCTTTCAATTGTCTCTTCATTAGAGAGTGTTGAACTATCGAATAATTCAATCCCATTTTGCTCACAAAACAAGATAAGAGGGCCCTTCTTAGTAAGATTAGTAAACACAGCAACAAGCTGAGCACCCTCTTTATCATATAAAATCTTAGCTATCTTAAATGCAGCGTATTCCTCTCCAATCAAAACGAAACGTTTCACTGACAATACCCCTAATCAATTAGACTGCTGACGCACAAGTTCACATGCAAAGCCATGAAGAGTAGTAAAATTTGACGTATTACCAAGAGCCGACAAATCGACAAGAATGCCTGTTTGTTCTTCAACCGCCGAAACAGTTTCCAAAAAACCAAAGGAATCGATAATACCGCTGCTTAAAAGATCAGTACCGCTATCTATCGACGATTTATCAAGTCCAGATCTAAAAAGATGGGGTTCAATAATATTGAGTACAATATCGACTAGTTCTTCATAAGTATACTTCTTCACTATAAATCCTTTCACAAAAAGGGTATTAAATAAGAACCACGCAAAGCTAAAGTGGTCAACAAAACAAGGACACCAAGGTTGATCAGCTATTTTGAGTGTTGGTCGTTCAACGATTGCAGGAGTCACAATATACAGGGTCGAATGCAACCTGTCTGAGCTACACTAAAGTAATAGCTTCCATTCGTGCCTGCGCTCGAATTTCAAATTTGCAGTCGCTGATTCTTTATGATTTGAGACTCCTAAAAAACCGCTCAACGGCTGCGTTATACCAGCAGTTACCCTTCCGACCCATGCTTGGTTACATCAGGTATTGCTTCAACCTGTTTTGATATTTTTTGGACGTATATTGGAGCTATAGTCATTTCTGGTGTACAGCATATTGGGATAATGGCGTATCCTGTTGATTGATTCCCGCAAAGAATCCAACCAACAGGAGAAAATACGCCATGAGTCAATCTACCTTGAAAGCTGTTTCACGACCAGAGGAAAACGTAACTGATCCTTATAACAGAAATGCTTCGGCAAGGCGCTAGGAAGCTCATAGCCGAAGCCGTTGAAGCTGAACTTCTCTCTATGCTTGAAAAGAGTTCAAACATTTGACTGCATGACGGTAGAAGTCAAGCAAGGTCGCCCTTTGAAAACAAAATGAACAGCAATTAAAGCTCTCCTGCCCCACCTAAGGCTATCATGGGGCTTGCAGCATAGATAACGGATCAAGCTGCGACGTCGACTACAGCATCACCATGTTCTTTTTTCCTTTTCGTCCTGTTAAGAACGACCTTTTCAACAGGCTCCCAGTTGCGGGTATCACCACCCCAGCGCTCAGGACGCATTCTCCTTGCTTCTTGATACACCCGGTGGCGGTTCAAAAGGATATCCCTCTCCTTTCCGCTATGCCGGTCGGCGGGCGTTATGAAACAAGCACCGCTGTGCAGGTGTCTGTTGTTGTACCAGTCCACGAATGCCTCGGTCCAAGACCTTGCATCGGCAAGATCCACGAAGGGATGCTCAGGGTATTCAGGTCGATATTTGAAGGTGTGGAACAGGGACTCAGAGTAAGGGTTGTCATCGCTGACAGACGGGCGGCTGAAGGATGGCGTAACACCCAACTCCTGAAGCTTGGCAAGCATGGTAGCCCCCTTCATAGGAGAACCGTTGTCCGAGTGAAGCACGATCTGTTTTTTTTCGATTCGTTCCAGAAAACAGGCCTCGGTGATCAGATCTGCCGCAAGTTCGTCCGACTCGCTGTCGTGAACCTGCCAAGCCACAACCTTACGGCTGTAAATATCCATCATCATGTAAAGATAAAGGAAACGTCCCTTACCTGCAGGGGCAAGTAGGTAATGTCCCAACTCCACACCTGGTTGGGGCCGGTGGCTACGTATTCCTCCGGCTTTTTATGTCTTCGCGGCCTGCAGTGCTGCCTGTGGGTGTTCATTCTCATTTTGCGCAGAAGCCTCAAGATTATTGATTCAGAACAATAATATATTCCCTTGTCGGCAAGCAGGGGAACGATCTGATTGGGGCTGAGATCGCAGTACTCGGGCGACGACAGAACTTTCAGAATCCGTTTCTCCTCAATTTCACTCAGCTTATTGACAGGGGTTGCACGGGTGCCTTTGCGGCGATCCTGCAGGCCGTTCTTCTCCCATCGCTGTACGGTACGCAAGGTGAGACCCATTATTTCACATGCCTTTCGCTTTCTGGCGCCTGATTCACAGGCCGCCTTGATGAGATTCAGTGCCTGTGCTTTGTCTTTGTCGCAAATCAGTCGTCCTCTGGCTACCCCCGATCGACTCGGCTTTTTTTTTAAGGACAAGAAGGGTCGCCGCTTCGGCAAGTGCCTTCTCCTTGCGGTGCAGCTCCTTTTTCAAGTTTTTGTTCTCCTGCCGAAGACGGTGTTCCTCACGGTTAGCAGCTTTGTTTGGTTGCGTAGAAACGCCTTTAATTGCTTCGGTTTTCCATTTTTCAAGGTGGTGAGTGTGAAGGCCATGTTTGCGTAGCCAGGTACCGCGTTCTTCAGCCGACATATTGCCGGTTTCAATCAATGCCGATATTCGTTCCTCAGCGGTCCAATCCTGGGGCCGTTTTTCCTGTTTACGTACGTTCAATACTCCTGGCTCCCGATACTCTTTCAACCATCTCCGTAACGATGAAATGCCAACACTGTTCTCTTCAACAACGGCCTTATACGATTTGTCTGTGGATAATGCTTTCTGTACAATAGCAGCCTTCAGTTCTGACGAGTACGCCATTCATGTCACCTCTGCCCCCCTCTTTTCAAGATAAAATTAGAGGCGACATCTTTCCCTGACACAGGGGGATGATGGGCGAAGGGCGGTAGTCAGAAACGGTTACCTTCCTAATCAGACAATCCAGACCGGCATTGGGGACATTGAGATTCGCGTTCCCAAAGTGCGTGATCGTAGCGGTTCGGGTATCAAGTTTAATAGTAGCCTGCTGCCACCGTAGCTCAAGCGGGCTGCCAGCATAACAGAGCTTTTGCCGTGGCTCAATTTGAAAGGTATCTCTACTGGTGACTGCCAGGAGGCCCTGTCAGCGCTACTTGGAGAGCAGGCGAAAGGGCTATCCGCAAATACCATTAGTCGATTGAAAAGCCAGTGGATTGAAGAACACCACTGCTGGTGCCGGCGAGGCTTGAGTCTGAGTAAGTACGTTTATTGGTGGGCTGATGGTGTTCACAGTAATGTTTGCATGGACAATCGCGTGTACCTATTTGTTCAAGAAAGCCGCTACGCGGCAAATCATTCCTCAACCTGCATAGCAAAAATCAATATCCCTGCATCCCAGCATATTTAAAACGAAAGAAAAACATCGTAGCCTTCCTGTAAC
>NZ_CAADHO010000017.1 GCF_900699765.1 Desulfoluna butyratoxydans | reverse complement strand
CAGCCTTGACAGCAAGGCTCCCTGCCGTTTGAGGTGGCTGGGAGTTTAAGCCAGAAAAAGGATGCTTTTTCCACCTTAACTTTGCCGTTTCGTGGTCAAAGATTGGGGGTAAGCTCAACCTACTTGATAAAGGTTGCTTTCACCCGTTTTGACGTGAGCATATAAGGAACCCAAATAAATGTGACTATAAGAGAGCGGGAAAATTCTTTCACAGTATCCGGGTCAAATATTGGTTCATCGGGCATAACTAATTTTATGGAGAATGCATCCGCAAGAATGAATGCCGTAGTAAATAAAATAATTCCAATATACCATTTCGGAAAGTTTTCTTTCTTCGAAAAAAACAGAAAAGCAATGAACCCCCAAACAAGGATCATAGCGACATTTATCGATATTTCACCTATAAGTATGGGCGCCCAAAGCGAATTGTAAGCCTCAGTACCCGGTGTGGTTAACATCTCCCATGACCCATTTGTAAACAGTTTCACATAAGTTGGCAAAATGAAGGCTATACCTCTTAATGGACAAAGAATTATTCCTATACCTACAAGAATAAGCCAACCACCTAACCCTTCTAAATCTTTTTCCTGAGTCATTATTCGATCCTTTCTGATATTATACCTAACAAACCTACAGAATAGCCCATTTTTCTGAGAAAAAAGGGTGCCGATCAACACATGTGACACAATCTTTTTCTGGCTTTTGAAAATATTAGAACTCAGCTAAACAGAAGATTGACGACTCCAAAGGTTCGCCCCTAATTTAAGAGCGCAAAACAAGCGATTAATGCAATGAGCTAATATTATGATTATTTATTTTTTTTAAATGCAAATCACCTCATTTCCGGAGGCATAAATTTTCGATCGTCCTCATTATCATGGGGTTTCATCGGCTGGAATGAGACACTTGGCTCCGTCCTGAGCTCTGGTGACATTGATACAGGATAACAAAGATCTATAAAGAAGCGGCCTGAGACCATCAAGTACAATCCGAAGCACAGCGGGATAAGGCCACCCAAGGCAATTGTCTTTAGACAGTATACCCACATATATTCCACAGAGGCTTGGGATGTCGCGAGAAACTCATGCATCATCCCTGACCCAAAGTACGATGACGGGTTCCCCATCACTTTCTCCATGTCAGGAGGCATGATGAGCATGGAGACTGACTCAAGAATTGTCATGATCGAATAACAAAAGATCAAAAAACCGGTGGTGCGACAGACCAGAATGAATTTTTCTCTCATGAATACCTCTCTCTTTTTGCCCGTATTTATACAGATTCTAAAGCACAGTCTCCGGTTGCAAGGGGTTGCCCCCTAAAACTCGTTATCGTAGGTGCTTTACCCCTCGTGCCTCAGAATAAAACGTAGCGTTATACATTCAATATGCTCATATGAGAACCACCCATATTGGCAGAGGTGTTGGTCAGTTTCCTTCTTTGGTAACCGACGGCGAAAAACGGGAATTTACAGTAAAATTCCTTAGGTGTGCATGGTCAAATGGCATGCGTACCGCGTGAATTGTAGGATTGGCAAAGGTAGTGCCGTGTCCATTGGGCGCGCGCTCAACCAATTATGCCATGCCTCGCAACAGAAAAAGCCGGCCTGTCAACTCCGATAGTTCTAATAGCTTAAAGAGCCTGCCTCTCCCATTTCAGAGCCTATTTCAGCTATTTCTAACGTTTTTGAATCCCATCCGAATTTTTTAATCCACAATATCAATATATCGGTGACTTCATCGGGCTGTAGCATAAGGCCCTTCATTCGCGTTGTAGAAGCAGAATGAAAAACCTTGTATCTCGCCTTTCCATGAATCTCTCTATGGGTGGGAGAGAGGCTGTTTTACATGTCGCCTGACACGGCCTTTAAACTGCCGGTTCGAAACTAATGCCTGTCCCTTATTTCGAGTGTATCTTTGTGATAAATGGGGTCGTAACCAGCGCCCGCGCATACAGCCTCTATAATCTCGTACACAGAATAATTCTCAATTTTTACATTGTGAGTAACGGCAAGGTTGCAATGGTAAACAACCGGCAATGTGTTGTTTAATTTTCCATTCATCATCTCAATGATGTCTCTAATATTCTTGAACTTGCCGCTTATGGACACTTTTTCATCCAACTGGGGAAACACGTTTCTTTCAAACTCTAAACGTCCCAACACATAGCGCGTAACAGATATTCGTTTATCAAGAGGTATGGTTTTGTTGTTCCAGAACACGGGTGCAAAAGTATAGAATTCGTGGTTCCATTCAGCATCCCCTTGACCTGCCACCCCATGTGACGTGATTGCTAAGGAAGAGGCTTGAAGCATCGTTGGCATTAGAACTGCTTGGAAAAACAAACAAATAATAACGGTGGATAACATAAGATTTATTTTCACGTTTACACTCCGAGAAAAAATAATTTTCAAGCCATAGTTCCATACCGCCCTTACTGCGCCCCATTACACTTAAGAAATTGCAGACGTAATAAGCATTACCTCCACGAGGGTTTTAAAAAGTCCTTCTGACTTACATGGAGAAAAACAAAAGACCTAATCCGTAGGAGTTTGACGGGAACACGGGAAAAATGTCCGCGACCCCGACCCACCGGAAAGTTGAATCAACACGTTAAGGATATTGATGTTTTTTCGGGCCATGAGGAGCCCTTTCATTTCAATTCATAGATTGCAATAGAGCAACAAACCCGCTGGTACGTAGTATATAGGGAAAACCGAGTGCTCTTGGTAAAAACAGAGCCCTAACAACAAAGGATTTAGCCACAGACAACAAAAATTCAGACAGATACAACAGGAACGCTAAAGAGCAAAGAAATCTAATTCTTCAAATGCATAGACATGGATTTTAAAAGAGAAAATGTCAGATGTGTAGGCCTGCCCCCTTCTCCGTACGGTCGACTGTAAAAACGCATGTTATGCAGTTTTCCACAATTCACCGTCACGTTCCTCCTGACAGTTGTAACACCCGCTTTTACCGTTACCTTTGTTAAACCATACATGCTGCCAACCAACACTCTCACATGATAGAGGCCTTTGATCATGCCAATATTTGCTGAGATATTCTTCATCAGTCCCGGCGAATATTCTTATACTGCATGCAATTTCAGTAACGATACTCTCTTCTTCGTATATTTCTTTGATTTCATATGTATCGAGAAACTCAACACCGTCGGTCGAATACTCTTCAAACTCTGCAAGAATTATTCTTTCCGCTTCTTCAGGTGATGATGCATCAGTTACCACAACTCGTTCTTCAAATTGTGTAATTCTTTTCGGATCATCGAAGCAATGTTTGAATATACCAATGCCACTATATTTCATGATTTATCTCTGCATTCTGATGCATAACGCGTGGCTATACCGACCCAAAAAGCTGAAAAGGGCAGCAGTTGAAGTTAGGAAGGACGTTGCCAGCTTTTTGGGGGCGGCCATAAGCCAATTGTTATAAAATATGCTTAAATACGAATAAAAAAGCTTATAGGCGTGTTGATTTATGAGTTAATGTTTGTTTCTTCGTAGGGTTTAAGTTGATAACCATTCATGTAGCCTGCCAATAAACCTAAACCCAAAGCTATCGCAAAAACAACAGTATTGCTGGGGAAAAACAAGCTTCTCATTATGGAACCAATAATAAATATTGGTGCAGCGAATTTTAAAAAGGAAGGTGTGTCAAGATATAATGTTACTGGTTCAGAGCACTTAGGACAACGACGAGGCAACTCTTTAGTGTTTATTGTTTTATCCCTGAGATTTACTTTTGAACTACAATGTGGGCAATTCATAGCTATCTCCTCATTTTTTTATAACGCTTGGCTATGCCGACCCAAAAAGCTGATAGGGGCAGCGGTTGTAGTTAGGAAAGACGTGGCCAGCTTTTTGGGGTCGGCCATTAGCCACATGTTATATGAAATAGTTAATGGGTTTTTTTGAGTGATATTTTTTGCATTGATAGCAAATTTTTATATTCGCTGAATTTATCAGAATGAAATAAAAAGCTTGGCCGTAAAGACAAGTAAGCCATGATTAATGATGGAATTATAATAAATAATAGGAATCCAATAATGCTGGGATGTGGCCTACCATTAAAAATATGGTTTATCAAATTAAGTGACTGCCAAAGCCCCAATGCAATGTTCAATACACCAAAAGCTATTATGATAGGCTTTTTCATTTTGACAATATTAATCATCAAAACGATTGTTAAAGAAAGAATAACAACACCTAATATCTGATAAACATCTCGATTTCCATGAGATAAATATCGTGCAAGACTGATAGAAAAGCCACCGATCCCAAAGAGGGCCCATATAGCCATAATTGATATGTACCAGGGCCTTTTTGTATATTTTTGTTCAACGCCAAAACTAAGTTCATTACTTTCTTCTGACATCACTTCTCCTTTTAAACATATGATGCTTGAACTAACCGGCCAGGTGGCGCCGAGCGACATCGGCCTGGAAACGAAAATGTTTGAATTACGGCGCCGCTGGAGGAGCGGACAGCATAGCCCGGTCCGAGTTTAGCGACTTGTTAGGTTTTTTAATTCTTTGATTTGTCACAATTTTTTACTATTTGCTTTACTATTGTTTTCAAATCTTCTTCTGAGTATGTGATTTTATCTAAGACCCAAGGGTATCTTTCAAAGTGTTCAAACATACCATATTCTCTTTGAGACATTTCAATAATTGGTTGAATAGGTAACGATGGGAAGTGGGGAATTATATGTGATAGCTCTTGAGGTATACTTTTGGGACTTGAAATATCGGCAATAACAAACTTTGCCATGGAAGCTAATGTTATTATAGTTTCAGTAACATCACGATTTTCAGGGCCATCAAAATCAAATATTACCGGGAGGTAACCATAAGTCTGTATTTCGTTCTTGATTTGATCTAAAATTTTTTTTCTGTCTGATGAAAAGCGTCCTAAAATAAGAACCACTTTAGACGTTATAGTGTCAATAATATCTCGAATTTTTGAACTGTTAACCAATAGAGCTATAAACTGAGCTAATTCTATTGTGGGGACTGTAATTGCAGAATGGTCTTTCTCTATATAAATGTTGCTTTGGTTGCATCCTTCTAAATTTAGATCCCAAGCAGATATTCCATAGACTCTTACTTGTTCTATTGTAGTGTTAGAAAAATTTGTTTTAACTAAACTCATATTATTTAAAGTGGTTGCAAAAAGTTTTGAACCTGAGAAATCCGTTTCTTCTGCACTGCAGTAAGATAAATTTGCGCCTTCAAAGTTACAATTTTGAAATTTTGCGGAACCAATTTTTGAAACTTGTAGCTGTGCGAAGCTAAAGTCGCAATTATAACAATATGAATCTACCAAATCCGAATAATGAAAGTCACTTTTTGAAAAGTTACAATCACAGAAAACACAATTTCTCAATGAAACTCTGTTAAGATTACAATTTGATAAGTTGTAACCATTGTATTCTGGTAAATCATATAAATATTCAGAATCATATAGGTCAGATAAAAAATTAGAATCACTTAAATCAGGACTAATATCTGGATTAAGATCTCGCCATTTATTCCATTCTTTAGCGCCTTTTTTCCAAATTTCTATATGTTTCGAAATTGGCAAGAATTTCTCCTTTTTAAAACCTAACGCCGCAAATAACCGGCTGGAAAAGGCGCAGAGCAAAGCGGCGCGTCTTTTACCAGTCCGAGTTAATTTGCATTGTTATGTAATTTTACCCGACTTGTGATTCAGAATACTGATTTTTTATTTCTCTGTGGAAAAATTTCCCCTGTGATTCAGCACCTTCGAATTCATACCATAATGTTTCTGGGACATCAAAATACTGCCACACTGCTCCACTATTAAACTCTATTTCAAGAGTGGAGTTGCTTGAATCATAACCAATACTGCGAATCATTGATGATTCAATGTTTTTTCTATCCATTTGAATCTCCTTTTGTGGAATTTATTCTTTGTTCTCTTATATTTGTTACGACTGACTTGTAATTGTCATCGCATGGTTCATGCTTCTTGCTCCAGCACTCCACTAATTTGGGATCTTCACTGGTAGGCCTTGGGTTGTTAAGTTTTATTCTAACTCTGGAAGGTATTTTTATTGATTCACCAACGATAACGGCTTCACCAATTCTCAATGATGGTAATAAGTCAATCAAACTATTCAGATTGTCGGGAGATGAAGATTTTACAATTGACTGATCACCTGAATTTGTTAACCTTAACGCGATAAGAGTTCCAAGTTGGGCAAGAATAGTTTCAGAAATTTCGGAAGGGCGTTGTGAGATTACTAAGGCACCAACCCCAAATTTTCGACCTTCCTTAAAAATGCGTTCAACTGCATTTTTTGAATAACTGTTATTGTCATTTTTGCTTAAATAAGTATGAGCTTCTTCATATGCAAGTAATATTGGTCTATTTTTGCCCGTGTAAGATTTATTCCGGCCCCAAAACATACTGTCATAAACAAATCTTGTAATTAGTCCGATTGTAATATCTAAAATCTCGAAAGGGACTCCGCTTAAATCAAGTATTGCTAATTTACTTTCACTGCCGATCCAATCATTTAACAAATCATGTAAATCTTTTGAGGAAGATATATCTTTGTAATCGCCAGGATGGAACATAAAATCAAATCTGGAATCTTTAAGACGTGATAACAATTTTTTTTCATATGAATAGAAATCTTGGTGTTTGGATTTATATGGTGCACTATTACCCATTGGGTATGGTTTAAATTCTGCAGGCTTTAAATTCTCATAATCGCCATTTTTAGATTTTCCATTTTCATCCTTTGCCAACTCTACCGTATCTTTTGTTTGCTTGTCTTTTGTTGATTCTGAAAAAGTTGCATTAAGCCACCAATTCATTTCGTACCAGAGCTTTCTAACACTAAAAGGAATTGGAGAATCAGCAGTAATAAAATCTGGATTCACATTGCCCGACTTAAGTTGATAATGCTCTTTTTTAAAATTTGTTATCCATTCTCTCAACAATCTATACTCAGGTCTTTGGTCATCAGTAGGCTTGGCTCCAACAAGAAAAAATGCTAATTCATCAAAAGTCATCAGCCAGAAAGGGACATTCAAAGGAGCTGAAGAATCGTTAATCCTAAAAACTTTTGATTTTGGAAATGCAGAAGCGTATTCTCCATGGGGATCGACTAAAATAATCCGTGAACCAAGATAATCATCTAATATCGCTTTAAGAATACTAACAGTGGTATTTGATTTCCCACTTCCAGTAGAGCCCAAAATCGCACAATGCCGCAGTATAAGTTTATGAATATCAACATATACACTTAAATTATCAGAAGAAGAATGTTTGCCAATTTCAATTGAGCCAGCATTCTTTTCGCCATAAATATCAAATAAATCTTGTTCAACAACAAGATGAACTTCATCATTAATTGTTGGGTATGTTCCAATACCTTTTTCAAAATCATCATCACCAATTTTTTCACCGATTAGCTGAACACTTAGAAATCTTGAACCTACAATTTGCTTAGTTTGATTATCTTCTTGTTTACTTGGAGTATTACTTACTGATGATACAATCCCATAAGTGATTATATTGCCCATTGGCATTTTTACAAAAGTGCCTATTTGTCCAATTTTATATAACCGCCCATTAATTATTGGTGCCGAAGAGGGAATGTCATCAGAAACTTCTACTTCAACAGTACTTGAATCAACTCTTATTATTTTCCCGAGATATGTAATATCACTATCCATTTGCAACGTCCTCTATAGTTTTCTTCCTTCCAGAATTAGTGATAAAAAATTCAACAAGGTTATTATAATCTCCAAGTGTCAGTATCTTCTCTGTTTTGTCCCAGTAAGTGTTTGATTTCTCATTTGGTTTTAAATCTGATTCATTGTATTCCCATTCGCCCATTGTGCCATTGACAATTGACTTTGTAGGCCCAAAAGCTGTTAAATTTAGATATGAAGAAGAGGCTTTATATAGCTCTACAACTTCTGAGTCCTGATAAAAAAATACCAAAACGGATAATCGATTATTTTGCCGAAGAGAATTAAATATAATCTCATTTATATGCTGATCTGAAAATGAATAACCACTAAAAACAAAAAGTAGTTCACCAGCAGTTAGTACACTTTTTAATCGATCAAAATATGCAACAAATGGTTGTTTTTTTGAAGAATCATATTTTTCCTTAGAAGGATAAATTACCAATTCATTTTTAACATTTTCAATGTTTGGAATTTTTCCTCCACGAAAAATACTATGAGAATCAGCTTTACCGTTTTCTTTCCAAAACCAATTTAATGATCCATGAATCTTCCATAGCCTAAGCCAATTTTGAGTCAGGTCAGACTTATCAACAAATCTTTCAATACTTTCTTGCCAAAAGAAAGGTTCGTATGAACCAACAAAACCATCAAAGTAAGGTGCTTTGATAGCTTCAAGTGATTTTTCAATTATCAAATCATAATTTGATGTAAATAACTCAGTCGAATAGTTTTTATTTTGCATGTTCAGCCAAGCAAAAAACTTTTTGGTACTTGAAAGATCTGCTTTCGATTCTTTTTCACTAATAATAGTGTATATTTTTTTGCATATTTCACTATCAAGTTTCTTTGCAGTTTCACCACTTATATCTATATATTTTTTATCTTTTTTTCCTCCAGTAATTGACCTTATTTGGCGTAAATGATTTAGAATGTCTTCAATGTTTATAGTCTTATCAGGGTACGTAGTTTCTAAGTCTTCTTTTGTTTTTATAAAATTAGCTTTAGAATCGACTTCTAAACCATTCTCCACCTCGGTTGTTAAAGTCGCAATGTTGGGTACACCAAGTGCGCATGAAGTACCTGCACCAAAAAAGAAACCATATTTTTTAGAATAAGAAAGTTGGTTTTTTAATTCTCTAATTTCCCTTACAAGATTAAATTTCTTCATTTATTTTTTCCTATTCAATGTAGATATATGGTTTTTACATAACATTAGGAATACCCCGACAATTTTCCAGGTATCACCCATATAAAATGGATAATTTTCCAGGGTATCGGATATTCAAGGGGTTAAAGTGGAAAAATATCCGTTTCAGATTCCACTTTTTGCTGTTCAATACTGCTGAACGGTACACTCAACAACCAGATAGTTTGCACGCCAAAAAAACCGCGAGCATCTCACCTATAAAATCCGTTTGATATTATTCAGATTTTGAGCCAACCCACCATGTAGCCACCAACCACACAGGGTATTGATACACCCCGATTACATTTTCCGTGTTTGTCCCTTAATACGGCGATACCCGGAAAATTTTCCTTGTTTGGCCTTTAATACCCCCCTGCAAAAAGGCTTCGCACACAACCTAACTGCCTTAGAGTAATGCGCAGGACCTTTTCCACCAGACAGGAACCTGTGCCCTGAGCACCAAGGCCCGATCAGTATTTTTAGTCATACGCCGTAAACCTCCATTTTTCAACTCAAAAACTCACTATCCCTGGAAGAGAACTTTGGACAACAGGCTGTAAATCTGTATAAATAACTCTTTATCTTCAACAGACATGCCTATGTCTCTTCGGTTTCCACATCAACCTGAACACCACCTGTAGATTCTTTTATTGATCCAAAGAGGAGAGTAATCTTTTTTGGTATCGAAAAAATGAACGGTGAGCCCGGGACTGGGAAACAGGCCCGCAAGGTATGATGAGGATAAAAATGCCGGGAAGGGAATTGATTCGGTGGTTTTCGAAATGAATAACAGCGGGATTTACCAACAAAAAAAAACTATTGACACGCAAAAAGGATGGAATTAGGGTGGAACGTAATAACTAGTTATTACGGTAATCATGGAATTCAAGATGCGACCCGACAGGATGCAGCAACATCCTGCCAGGCCTGACCAAAACAACCTAACCAGGAGGTCGTCATGGCTACACGGTTTTTTACACCACCCCCACCCCCTTTTCAAGTCGTATTTTCCTCATCACGCGCAACCCTGCGCCCCGTCCATCAACGCAACCGCCTTTATAAATGGCCTATTTTTGAATAGTGATTGGTGAATAGGGAGTAGTGATTGGAGATCATAGGCAATGGGTCATGGGGTCCGTACGATTCCATGGTGCCCTTCCCTATCCCCTATCCCCTATACCTATCAGCCTCACGGGCCCACGTAGTGCGTTGTCTCCGGTGTCCTGTTGTGGGCCCGATCAATCCGATCTCTATTTACCACTTACGAGTCGCGATAATGGTGCACAGAGTGAACCCTACGGGCTGGTGGTTCACGGGGCGCGGTAAAGGACCCCGGAGCCCCATCTCTATTCACTCTTCACCACTCACGACTCACGAAAATGGTGCACAGAGTGCACCCTACGGGGTGGTGGCTCCCGGGGCTCTGTAAAGGGCTCCGGGCAGTCCCGTGCCTATTTACTCTTCACAAAAAAATGGGGGTTCATCATGATCTCATCGGACAGTCAACCCGGCCCGGGTATGTTTTCGGGATCGGAGATACCCGAGCTTTGTGACGCCATCAAAGACGTTCATCGCCTCCTCACGTCCGTGGGGGCCTTCTTTTCCGAACTGGAAGGCGCTGAGGCGCCGGGAGGAAACGGCCTTCAGATTGACTTCAAGAAATGGGGCCTTCGCACCATCACGGAGGATCTCCTGGAGCGGCAGTACCAGGCCGTGGAGCACATTGTGGCGTTTTACAAAGGCGAACAGGAGAAAATGGCCCGGAGAGACAGGGGGTGACGGGAAATCCGGGGCAGCTCACACAGAGCCGGATGGATACGTTATTCCTTCCGAAGGGAAATCCCCATGACCTTTGCGGTGGTTAGCCCTGTATTCCAGACGGAGTGGCGTGTCTCTCCCGGAACCCTCAGGGACATCCCTTCTGTTACGGCAAAGCTCTCTCCGTCCATCCTGATCTCGATTTCGCCCGCAATCACCGTGAACAGGTGGTCATGGGGATGCGTGTGGTCGGGGTCGGGGCCACCGCCCCGGGGGTCGATGTAGGCAATGGCGCAGTCCTTTACCTCGTCATCGATGTGTGACGAGAGAACCAGTGCCTTAAACGCTTTGTGATTCCTGGGTGTGATAAAATCATTCATTCTTTTTTCTCTTTCTTCATAGATAAAGGATCTGCCAAAACCGAACAACACACGTCATTCATAAAGGCCGCCGGAATTAAACCACAGAACGCGTCCTACGCCCATACCTATCCCGAATGGTTCACGGAAGAGTAAAGCAAAAGGGCTCACCACGCAGCGTAGTCCGCAAGCCCCTCCACATCGAATATCTCAAACTTGTTCTTGGTGATCTTGCCGATGATATTCTCGCTGCGCAGTTGGGCCAGAGCCCTGGACACGGTCATGAGATGGAGACCGAGAAAATTGCCGATGTCCTGCTGGCTGATGGTGATCTCGTTATCTCTTTCATAAAGCTGGAAAAGGATTTCAGCGACCCGGGTGATGGGCTTGTTGTTTGAAAGGTTTGCCACGAAATGGCTGAGGTAGATCCGCTTGTAGATAATGTACTGGGAAAGGTTGATGGACAGCTCCGGGTATGTGCGGACAAAATCGGTATCCATGAATTGACGCGGGGAAAACGCATAGGCCTGGGTATCCGTCAGGAACTCGAAGGAGACCCGGTCCTTGTGGTGAATCATGCAACCGGCCTCATTGCACAGGGAGTCTCGCCCCACAAAATACAAAATACGCTTTTCGCCGCTGTCCAGGTAGCAGCTGTAGCTCAGGCACCCCTCTTTGATCAGGTAGACCCCGTCAGCCGCCTGGTCCACCACCTGCCCCCTGGCAAAAGATTGCAGGGTTGCCATGTGAAGGATCTCTTTCCAGCAGGTGTTCATCCCTTCAATGATGATGTTTACCTTCTGATGGTCCGGAAAGCCGTATGGCCTTTCTGTCATCATGCCCCCTTGCTCTCACCCGGATAGTTCATGGAAAAACGGCCAGGCCAAATCAGTAAAATATCGTTACGAAGCAACCATACCCGCAGCTCTGACGCCTTGAATGTTGGCGCACTCGACTCGTGACATATCCGGGCTCAGCGCCTGCTTCGTAATATCCCGCCGGTCATTCAGTCCCACCAACACACTATCATACCCCTGCCGGATCAGCAGCCGCAACTCATGGCTGGTTTGCCCGGCATCGGGCAACGACGTGATGAAACCATAACCAACCTCCCATTTCTGCCTGCCGGGTTCATGCCATGGATCACATGAAATTTAAAACGTAACAAATGTTATTTTTTCTCTTCGTTGGACGGGCTACAGTAGTCCCACATCAGAGGCGCCTTTGGTTTCAATCACTTACCCCGGGACCAAAGACGATGCAAAGGCACAATGCCAGAGCATCGTCGACCCCGGTTGCAGAAAACGCCATGAAAGCGCCCCGAAAAAAAAGAAACAAGGAGTGAAAAGATGGATATAGACGCACTGAAGGAAACGATTGAAACAAAGGTATATCATATTCAACCTGACAGGGAGGTGCCGTTGCACGAGCACCCGACCCTGGACGAAGTGTTTTATTGCAATGAGGGCTCTGGCGTTGGAATCGTGGAAGACCGGGAATTCGAGCTGAAGGCCGGGGATGTGTTTGTGGCACCTGCCGGGAAAATGCACTCCATCCGAAATGACGAGCCCATGGTATTGACGGCCATTCTCATCCCAGTGAACAGGATTGTCTGCCACTGCAACCAGGTCAGCTACGCGGATATCAGGAAGGCCATGGCCTGTGGGGCCCGTACAGTGGAAGAAATTCAGGAAATCACCGGTGCGGGTACAGGGTGCGGGAATTGTATCGGGGAGATCGAACACATCCTGTCCATTGCCTGCGGGTGCACCAATGTGTCCATGGACGATGCGGTGAAAGCCCTCCATGGAGGTGCCGATACCGTTGAAAAAATGCTTGAGGCAACAGGGGCTGGCAATGGCTGTGGAAAGTGCAGGCATCTCCTGCAAAACATCATTGACATCAAGAGGTGATGGCTCGGTGAGAGGGGGGGCAGATCGTCCCTGCGGGCAGGCGCTTTCAGCGTCACTGCCCACACAGGATCGCCCCCCTTCTCCATGGGTCGAAGGCACAACGGTGCCTTACCCGGCGGTAAATTGTAAATCTGCCATTATCCGAAAGAATCCTTGGTGTTGCTGTTCAATCGATTCATGCCATGGGCCAGGGGACTCATGCTGTCACCACGGCCTTGGCAAGCTTGCTGGCGGAACCGGCATCCGGGGCGTAACCGTCGGCACCGATCTCGTCGGCAAACCCCTGGTTCACCGGCGCGCCGCCGATGAGGATCTTTACCGAATCGCGAAGGCCCGCCTCCTCGAAGGCGTCCATGGTCTTCTTCAACATGGGCATGGTGGTGGTGAGAAGGGCCGACAGGGCCACGATATCCGCATCATGCTTCCGGGCCGCCTCCACAAAGGCCTCGGGCTCCACGTCCACGCCCAGATCCACCACCCCAAACCCCGAACTTTCAAGCATCATACGCACCAGGTTCTTGCCGATGTCGTGCAGGTCGCCCTTGACCGTGCCGATGACAAGGGTGCCCACGTTGCGGTTGTCCCCTTCTCCCAACTGGGGCTTAAGGATTTCCACGGCGGAGGTCATGGCCTGGGCGCACATGATCACCTCGGGGATAAACATCTCCCCGGATTCCATCTTCTCACCCACGAGATCCATGGTGGCGATCAGCCCCTCATTCAAAATCTCCACCGCTGGAATACCGGCGTCCAGTGAGCTGTTGACCCGATCAATGAGCTGGTCGGTATCTCCTGACATCAATGAGGCCATGATGGCATCGTGATTAGACATGAACGTTCTCCTCTGTGATGTGGTGACTGCAAAGTGACTATTCCGTTGGAACCAGCCTCCGACGGCCCTTTTGGTGCGTTTTTCCAAAGGCGACACGCCGGAGGCAGGGCCCTTTCTTTGTCATCCATGGTTATATCAAGCGTTCACAGGCTCCTTTTCCTGCACCTCAGGGGCGGGGCCGCACTCCTCGGAATCGGGAATACGCGGGTCGTCCCTTCGCATGGACACCACCATGCTGACGCACATGCCCACCATGATGAAGATAATGAGCAACGAGGCAATGATGGAGGAGAGCTGAAGCCCTGAGATCCCCTTACCCACCATGACAAGGGTGATCCCTAAAAGGCCGATGACGATGGCCCACAGGGCGCGAATTCCCTTGGGGGGCAGATCCGGGTTTGCATCGGAGCGGGTGGAGACCTGGGCGCAGACGTATGAGTACGAGTCCACGGTGGTGGAGAGAAAAATCACCACAAGGATCAAAAAGGCTGCGGCCATGACGCTTCCCATGGGGAGCTGTTCAAGCATGGTAAAAACCACGCCACCGGTGCCGGTCTCTGCCATGGAGTCCACCAGGCCGGTCTTGGCGATGAGTTCCTGATAGAGGGCGGTGCCGCCGAAGGCGGTGAACCAGAGCCATGTGGCAATGGGGGCCACGAACATGTGCACGAGCACCATCTCACGAATGGTCCGCCCCTTGGAGATGTTGGCCACAAACAAGCCCGTTGCAGGGGCCGAGGCAATCCACCACGCCCAGTAAAAGATGGTCCACCCCTGGGGAAAGCCCCCCTTGCTCACGGAGTCGGTCCAGAAGCTCATCTTGAAGAAGTTGGTCAGGTAAAGGCCGAAGGCGTCCATGCCCATGTTGATCTGAAAAATGGTGGGTCCTGCGAAGAAGACGAACAGCATGAGAACCATGGCCAGCGGGATGTTGATGTTGCTGAGAACCTTGATGCCTTTGTCGATGCCGCTGACGGTACTGAAGGTAAAGATGGAGATCCAGACCACGGCGATGAGAATATAAACCATTTTCGTTTCGGGGATCCCGAACAGGGAGTTGAGGCCGGAGGCAAGCTGCATGATGCCGAGTCCCGTTGCCGTGGTAACGCCGCCGATAACACCGATGACGAGAAACGAGTCCATCACCTTGCCAGCCCACCCGTCGGCGCGGTTCCCCATGAGGGGCCGAAAGGCGGCTGAAAAGCGGGGGCTTGCGCCCTTGCAGTGCATGAAATAGGCCATGGGCACACCGATGGCCATGTAGATGGCCCAAGGCGTCCATCCCCAGTGGAAAAAAGCGTAGGCCAGGGAGAGCACCCCTGCTTCGGGGGTTCCGGTCTCGACCCCGAAGGGAGGGGCCTTGAAGATGGAAAGGGGCTCGGCAGCGCCCCAGTAGACGAGGCCCACGCCGTAACCGCAGGCAAAGATCATGGCGAACCAGGAGAAATAGGAATATTCGGGCTTGTCCTGCGGGCCTCCCAGCTTGATCTCACCGTAGCGGCCGTAGGCAAGCCAGAAGGCGAAGATCACCAGAAGGAAGCCCACCAGCAGGTAGAGCCAGCCGAACTGATGGGTGGCCACCTTAAAGGCGCGGTTCATGACCTCGCCCATGCCGTCGGTGTCGGTGAATGCCCAAGAGAAAAAAGCGAGCACAACGGCCAGGGTGCTTAAGACGACCGGGATTTCTATGCGTTGATGCCAGGGACGATCCGTTTGATTTGTCTTCATCTGTTCCTCCATCTTCATGTCATTTTGGCCGGGCACTACCCTGCCGTATGGCCGACGGGTATGCCCAATGATTCAAGGAAGGTGTCCAGTTGGTTCTGACGGTTCGGTTCATGGTGCGGCGGTTTATATGCGCTCAGCAGGCGATCACGGGCGGCGTCGATGCGGTCGTCGAACACCTCTTTTCCCGTACGGCCCTTCAGGGGCCCCCGCCAGCTGACGGACGGGATCCAGGGAGTGGTGCGGCAGTTTTTCAGGGTGTGGGGGTGGGCCAGGAAGGGGACGCCTTCCACCCCCTGCTCAATGACGGAAACGGCCAGGTCATCGGTGGCGGTCTCATACCCGCCCTCCAGGTACTCCACCATGGAGATCACCTCAAGGTCGGTGATGAACTTCTCCACGCTCATGGCCCCGTATGCATCGAGGATCCCGGCGCTGTGCAGCATCAGGTTCACCTTTTCGCGACGGGAGACCATAAGGGACATCATGCTCTCATAGCCGCTCTGGGCATTGACGCAGCAGGCATCGGTTCCGGCTCCACCGCCGCGGCAGGGAAGGCCGTAGCGTTTTGCCAGGCGGGCTGTGGTCATGGCCTCAAGGGAGAAGCCCGGCGAGCCGATGGAGACCCCGCCGGTGGCCATGTCCGCGGTGGTGGCCTGGAGCCCGTACACCACCGGGGTCCCCTCCCTCAACAGCTGGGTGATGGCCACACCGGCCAGGGCCTCAGCATTGCCCAGGGCAAGGTTTCCGGCCAGGGTCACCGGTCCCGTGGCACCGGCGATGGGGCCCGGAGAGATGATCACCGGCTGCCTGTAGCGGGCGCAGACCTCCATGGTCTCCAGGGCGATGCTGTCAAACTGAAGGGGGCTGGTGGCGTTGACCAGGGTGAGGATCTGGGGCTTTGCCTCAAGGGCTTCTTTTCCTCCCCGGGCAATGGCCATCATCTCCATGAGAATCTCCACCTCACGGCCATGCCCCGGCATGCCCATGAGGCACTTTTCGCTGTGCAGGATGGCCGCGCGGAGCATCAGGGGAAAGCTGTGCTCCGGGGTGATGTCCGAGGGCTGCACAAGGACCCCGCCGTTGAGGCAAAAAGCCGGGCTGCTCTCCACAAGCTTCAGGAAGGTGAGGTAATCCTCAAAGGTTGCGCTTCGCCGCACGCCCTCCCCATCAAGGATGGAGGGGCACCCGTAGCCCGCGCCGTAATACGTCCGATCTCCCCCCAGCACCATGTCATATGCCGGGTTTGCCGCGTGGAGCCTGATCTCCGACGGCGCTGAGGCGATGAGGGACTCCACCTGTGTCCGCGTGAAAAAGAGGGTATCGCCGTCCCTTCGAATACCGCGATCCGAGAGCATCTCCAGCAGCTCCGGATGGTGGATCCGGACGCCGAGGGTTTCAAGGATGCTCATGGATGCTTCATGGATACTGCTTAACGGGCTGTTCATTACACCTCCTTCTCATGGCGTGTACTCGCAAAGACGCTGGGCCGCTTCAAGGCCCCCCTCCCCTGTCGGAGCGATCCCGTACCGGAAAAAGGGGGGCATCCCATCACGGGTCACTTTTTAAGGCAGTCAAGGAGCTTGGGAAGCTCGCCCTCCACCATCTTGTAGGTGTGCTCATCGGCCGGGAACTGCCCCGCCCTCACCTCCTCGCCGTAGGCCTCGAAGGCTTTGCGGATCTCGGCCCCGAGGGCAGCGTACTTCTTGACAAACTTGGGGGTAAAGGCCTGGAAAATCCCCAGGACGTCGCTGCAGATCATGAGCTGGCCGTCGGCGTGGATGCCTGCGCCGATGCTGTAGACCGGGATGTCCAGTCCCTCGGTAATAATCTTCATCACCTCAGGGGGCACGGCCTCCACCAGAAGGGCAAAGGCCCCGGCCTCCTGGATGGCGTAGGCATCTTCGATAAGGGCCATGGCGGTCTCGGCGGTTCGGCCCTGGGCCTTGAACCCGCCCAGTTGACCGGAACTCTGGGGCGTGAGCCCGATGTGACCGATGACCAGCATGCCGCCGTCTGAGATGGCGCGGATCTGGGGACAGACGCGTTTGCCGCCTTCCAGCTTGATGGCGTCCACCGCCGCTTCCTTGTAAAACCGCCCGGCGTTGAGCACGGCGTCCTCCACGCTCACCTGGTAGCTCAAAAAAGGCATGTCGCCGACGATAAAGGTATTCGGGGCGGCCCTTCGCACCGCCTCACAGTGCATGAGGCACTGGTCCATGGTCACGGGCACGGTGCCGTCGTAGCCGTAGACGCACATGCCCAGGGAATCTCCCACGAGGATCATCTCGGCGCCGGACTGTTCGGCAAACTCAGCGGTGGGGTAGTCGTAGGCGGTAAGCCAGACCACCTTCTCCTGGTTCTCCTTCATCTTCTGCAGGTCAAAACGGGTGGGTTTGCGTTTCATGTGCTTTCTCGCTCTGGTGTCTATGACGCGTCTGACATCGGGTTGCTGTTGGGCCTTGCCTCAAGTGTCCGGGTCCATGCGTCCAGTTCAGCCAAAATGGCCTCATCAAGGGCAGGTACCTTGTGGGTGGCAAGGATGGCGTGCATGGATTCGCGGATTTTTGCCCTCACCTCGGACGTCTCCGGGTTTTTCATCTTGCGGCTGAAGAACTTGGGATAATGGATGGTCCTGAAGTTCTTCATGGTGTGCTTCTCCGTGAGATAAGCCCCACCGGGACCGGTGCGGGTGATGATCTCCACCATCTCGTCAAGGTCGTCCACATCCACGCCGCGCACATAGTGCTTGAGATTCTCGATAATCTCATCGCAGAGCACCACCAGCTCGGGGTTGACGCTGTTGCAATGATCGGAGACCCCCACGTCGTGCACCAGGTTGGCCTTGGACAGAAGGGTGGAGAAAATCTCCTGGGTCACCTCCGACACCGCCTGGATGTCCAGTCCCTTTGCATCGGTACACCCTGCCGTGCCGTAGAAAGGCAGGCCATAGTGACTCACCAGCTCGGACGCCGCCGCCACCATCAGGTGGAACTCCACCGCGCCGTAACTGCCGATGGATGAGATCATGTCCATGATGGAGGGCATGGCACCGTAGATAAACGGAGCCCCCGGGCATGTGCGCTGGTGCACCACAAGGCCTCCCAGGGCTTCGGCGTTGCACTGCACCAGGGCACCGGAAAAACTCATGGGCGCGGTGCCCCCCATCATGCAGTACGGCATATAGACCACGGGAATGCGGTTCAAGGCGCTGATAATCAGTTTTTCCGTGCTCTCTTCCGGGTGAGAGAGGGGCGGAATGGGTTCGCAGTAGTTAAAGATAAAGGGCTTTTCGGCCAGGGCCTCTTTGCCGCCGGCCACCACGGCCGCGATATCGATCACCTCCTGAAGGCTGTCGATGTCGTTGGTGGAAAAATTAATGGTCTTGCTGAAATGCTTCACCGTCTCGATAAAAGAGATCTGGGTCTGGATCTCCGGGGCCACGTCCTTGCTCATGCCCACCGACAGAATAAAGTCGATGTTGGGCAGGGCGTCGGCCAGGGTGCACATGGTCTTGGTGTCGGCCTTGAGAAAGGGGCGCACCTTGCCGGTGTCCGGGTCCACAAACTCCAGCTGATCGGCGTGGGTACCGAAATGGACCGCGTTTTCTGCGTTGATCACCATGGCCTTCTCACCGGCACGGTTGTAGAGCACCAGTTCCTTGGGGACCGTCTCCAAAGCCTCTTCCACCAGGGCCCTGGGGATCTTCACCATGCCGTCGGCGTCCACCTCGCACCCGGCGTCACGCAGCACCCGGATGCCGCGCTCCCCGCCCACGCGCATGCCCACCGTTTCCAAAAGGGTGAGGCTCGCCTCATGAATCTTCGCCACCTTCTCCGGCCCGAGGAAGGTGACATCGATCTGTCGCTTCATCTCAATTCCCATGCTCTCCTCCCAATCGCCTGGGGCCCCCGGGGAAAAGGGGGGCCCAGGCCTGTCTCTCTTCGCGATTAGGCTTCCAGGGGCTTGTAGGTGCCCTTGTGCAGGTACTCCAGCATCTCGTCACCGCTCATATGGCCGATTCCCAGGTAGTCCAGGGTGTAACCGGTCTCGTAGTAATCCGATTCGGTCATGACTCCGGCCAGGCTGATAAGGGAATCCACGATGGGGGTTTTCACGCCGAACTTCTTGCCAAGCTCGTGATAGACATGGCAGCCCACGGGGATGTCTTCGGTGATGTAGCGGTTGTGGACGGTGAACGGCCCCGTGCCGTACTGGATGTAATCATGCTCTTCAAAGGGGATCTCGTAATCGGGGCCCATGTACTCGCAGCCCAGGATGTTCTCGCGGGAGAAAAACTGCTTCTTCTCAAAAAACTGGATGCCCACGTTCATGGCCTCGGCCAGGGCGCACTGCTCTTCATACAGCCCGTACTGAACCTTGGAGATGGAGGGACAATAGGCATGAGAGTAAATGGAAAAGTCGTTCTTCTCTTCGCCGTAGATAACGCCCCAGTTCTCCATGACGCCCACCCCCAGGATCACGCCGGGGCAGTGAAGGACCGGGTTGACGTTGGAAAAACCGGTGTCCATGACGGTGTCGCCCCCGGCAACGCCATCCCCGTTGGTGATGGCATCAAAGGCACCGATGTGCTTGGTGGACTCCAGGAAAACATCCTGGTCCAGGGAGGGCAGGGACGCCCCCCGAAGGGTGATGGCGCGGTAGTAGGCGCGAATGCTGGGGAGCACCACCCCGCCCTTGATGTCCACCCGGCTTCCGTAGGGGGAGCTGGACCATCCGCCGATGATCACCTTCTTGTCGCACCCGGCTTCACGCATCATCTTTCGAAGCAGGAGCGATCCGTAGTTATCCGGAATGATGTGGATGATCATGCCGTCTTCAAGGGCGGGGATCAGTTTTTCAAAAAAGGCCCGGTGCCCGAGGGACGGGGTGGTGAGGATGACGATGCCCGCGCCTTTCACCGCTTCGGCCACATCCGTTGTCACACCGTCAAAAAACACACGACCGGAACGTTCAAACCCGTACAGGTTGAGCTGATCGCCGTAAAACTTCAGGCCCTGCTTTTCCACACCGAAAAGGGTCTGGTCGGAAAAGGGGGGAAGGTCGCACAGACGCACAGTGTTCCCGGCCAGGACGCAGTCCCCGGCCACAGCCTTGCCGACGCCACCGGCACCCAAAACGGCAATGGGTTTGTTTTGAACATTCTCGATAAAGTTCATGCGTCACATCTCCTTTGTTGCTCAGACAGTCTCGTATGATGGGCTTCACGGGTGTCCGTGAAACGGCTTGGACGAAAAACAAAGGGCCTTGCATCACCCGGGGTAACCCCTTCATCGAATTGGCCTTTTTTTCGTCTCTCGTTTGGTGAAACTGCCTTCTGGGTATTGCCAGAGTCGTGCCAGCAGCCGCACCCACTGTTCAACACCCTGTAAACAAAGGCTTTATTCAATCCACCGCCCCTTTTGGCGGAGACAAAAAAACCGCGCCAAAAATGGCGCGGTTGCACGCACTGCCTGAAAAAGAGTTTGTGTTGAAAGGGGTTACGGCCCAGGTCCGCCAATCCTGACGCATGCGTCATACCTGGCGCCCTCAGTCCCCTTGCGAGATTCCATGCTGACGCAGCCGTCGCTGCAGGGTGCGGAGCCCCACCCCCAGGCTCTTTGCCGTATGGGTCCGATTTCCGCCATGGCGTTCCAGGGCCTTTAAGAGAAACTCCTTTTCGAACCGTGCCACGGCCTCTGAAAGGCTCTCCGTGCCCACAGAGACGGCAAGGGTCTCCCCATCTTCAGGCACCGGGCTTTCGGGACATGTGGAGGCAATAAAATCCACCTGCTTGAGGGTGAGGTAGCGCTGCACCATGTTCTGCAGCTCACGCACGTTGCCCGGCCAGTGATAATTCTGCATGGAGCGGATCACATGTTCGGGCATGGTGGCGATGTGGCTGTCGTCGCTGAACTTTTCGAGGAATCGATAGATAAGCAGAGGGATATCGCTTCGCCGCTTGCGCAGAGGGGGAAGGTAAATGGGGACAATGTGGATGCGAAAGAAAAAATCCTGACGCATGGCCTGCTTTTTGACCAGCTCTTCAAGATCTCGGTTGGTGGCTGCGATGATGCGGATATCGGGGCGTTTCACCTCCTGGCCCCCCACGGGGGTGAACCCGCCGTCTTCAATGGCCCGGAGCAGCTTCACCTGCATGGACAGGTTGATCTCACCGACCTCGTCAAGAAACAGGGTGCCGCCGTCGGCCATCTCCAGGTAGCCGGGCCGGTCTGCCGTGGCCCCGGTGAAGGCCCCTTTCTTGCATCCGAAAAACTCACTCTCGAGAAGGGACTCCGGGATGGCGCCGCAGTTCACCGAGACAAATCGGCCCTTGCTGCGTTTGCTGCGGTTATGAATCGCCCGGGCCACCAGTTCCTTGCCGGTGCCGGACTCGCCGTAGATGATGACGTTGGCCTGGGACCCGGCGGTGTTTGCGATGAGCTCGTAGACGTCCTGCATGGCCGGGCTGTTTCCGATGATCTCCCCGAACCCCGGTTCCCCCGTCACCAGGGATTTGAGCCTCAGGTTCTCATGCAGAAGCTCCTGCTCGATGGTTTTCTGGGCGGTGACGTCCATGGTGAACCCTTCGATACAGACCAGCTCACCGCTGTTGCCGAAAACCCCCGTGCCCCGTTCCCAAACCCACCGAACACCGCCGGTGGCCGTGGTGATGCGGTAGACGATCTCATAGCGCCGCTTTCGGCCCAGGGCCTTTTCCACCTGGTCCCACACCAGGGGGCGATCATCTTCATGGATAAGGCTGTTGTAAATCTCCCGGTCGCCCATGAGCTCCGAGGGGGAATAGCCGGTGAGCTCCAGGCTGCCGTCGCTTACAAACTCCATGACCCAGCCGTTGGCCGCCACCTCCCGGCACCGATACGCCATCCCGGGAAGGTTCTGGAGAAGCGTTTGATGGCGCCTCTGGCTCTCAAGAAACGCCTCTTGCCAGTCCTCTTTGCCCGAAATACTGGAGACACGCCCCGAAAGACGCAGGGGCCTGCCCGGGCTCTCATCAAGGGTGCCCCGGCAGAGAGTCCAGTAATAGGCGCCGCCCCGGGCACGGAGGCGAAAGGCCACCTGCACCGCCCCCCTTCGCTGGGTCAGCACCCGGGCCATGATTCTGCGGATGGCGCGGTTGTCTTCAGGGTGGATATAGTCGATCCAGATACCGGGGGATGGGTCCTGCTCATCCGGGGCGTATCCCAGCATGGCATAGTAGCCGCTGCTGCACACCGCTTTGTCCTCCCCTGCCACCCACTCCCACAGCTTGGGCTCTTCCGTTTCGTAGGGCGCACTGCGCTCCTCAAAAAAAAGCTCCTCGGGGTTCAGCTGGCAAAGCCTGAATTTGAGGTAGGCAAGTTCTTTCTCCAACTCTTCATAACTGGGCGCTTGTGCCATCACACACTCCAGAAATCAAATCATGGAAAAACACAGATAATGACGTGATAACTGAAGATACTAAAATAAATAATTTAGAAATTAAAGAACTGATTTACTGAGGATCCAAAGGAGAGTGTTGAGGCACCATGGCAGCCGGGTCAGGTGTCCCGGCCGGTCTCCGGGTTCAATCGCTCCGAGCACACCCGGCAGAAAACCGCATCGGGGTCATGGCCCTCGGCCATGCAGGCCGGGCACACCTGGGTGGAAACCCGCTTCTGGCCCGCCAGGCTCAACTCGGAGGTGACGATGCCCGTGGGTACGGCGATGATGGCATAGCCCATGACCATGATCAGTGCGGCCAGGGCCTGCCCGGCGTTTGTCTTGGGAGAGATGTCCCCGTAGCCCACGGTGGTCATGGTCACAATGGCCCAGTAGATGCTCCTGGGGATGCTGGTGAACCCGTGCTCCGGGCCCTCGATCATGTACATGAGAGAGCCGAAAATAATCATCAGGGTCAGCACGGTAAGGAGAAAAATCGTGATCTTCCGACGGCTCGACTGCAGGGCCCGCACCAGCACCGAGGCCTCGCCCACGTAATTCACCAGCTTGAACACCCGGAACACGCGCAGCACCCTCAGGACCCTGACCACGATGAGATACTGGCTGCCGGGAACCAGCAGGCTGATGTAGGTAGGCAAAATGGCCAGCAGGTCCACGATCCCCAGGAAGCTGCCCGCATAGGCCAAGGGCCGGTTCACACAGGCCAGCCGCAGGATGTACTCCAGGGTGAACATCAGGGTAAAGGCCCATTCCCACCCGTAGAGGTAATACCCGTAACGGGCGCTGAAGCCCGAAATGCTGTCCAGCATCACCACCAGAACGCTGGACAGGATCGAGACGATCAGGACCACGTCAAACCATTTCCCGGCCCGGGTATCGGCTTCGAAGATGATCTCATGGAGCCGGTGTCGATACCCCGGCACCGCTTCTTTTGCAACGGCCATTGTCAATTCTCCATAAAAAGACGAGGGCTACGCATCAGAATGCCCCGGCCAGTGCCTGGCCATCACCTCTTGTTTAAATTGCTGGAACACAGCCGACAACTCAACCTCATAGACCTGCCGGAACGCTTCATTCTCAGCCTCTGGGGCACGCATATCCAGGTTCAGAAAGGCAAAAAATCGTTCCGAACCGTAGTGCGTCATCAGGTAATCAACAAAACACCGGTACTCGGCGTATTCAAAAAGGTATCGCCGGTCGGCGGGAATATGCCCGATCAGGGAAGGGTTTTCCCCGTCGTCACCGGTGAAATCAAAAAAGTACCCTTTGTCCACGGCCAGGGAGAGAAACGCATCGCCCTGGTAGTAATGGTGGGGGTTCCCGTAGTACACGGCAAGGCCTTCCCTGATCCACCGCTTCAGCTTGAATGCATGGGGCAGGGTCATGTGCTGGAAAACAAGGGCATGGGACAACTCATGCTTCAGGAAACTTCGGATATCCCGTTTTGTCTCCTTTACCGTGGGGTTGACATAGATGACCGTCCCGGTCCCCATGGTGCACAGATGGGATCGCTGGGTCGAATACCTGCGGTACTGCGCCGATGTGGCGCACAGGATCACCTTCACGGGATGGGTGTATGCCAGGTGGTGAAAGGCCTCGGTTTCCTCCATCAGGTCCCCGATATGCCCGTAGTCATCGGGCAGCGCCGTACCCTCGGGGTAATACACCGACCACCGGGCGTTCCCCTCGTGGGCATACCCGGGCTTCACCGGTGACCACGGAAAGAGAAACCCCCAGAGGAAGAGGTACACCACGCCAGACAACACCAGGAAAAGAACACCTATCAGACCTTTTTTTATCATTCAGAACACCAGTGCTTTCGTTGTTTCACAAACCCGCATCAGGGCGCCACGCCCCACCGGTGATATCCCCACGTGGACTCCCCGTCGGTGGTCTTCCGACCGCCGCAGGCGGGGTACCCCGGGGGCACGCACAGCACATTGCGCATGGTGGCATCGATGCTGAAGCGGCTGAACATCTCCGTCAGCTTTCCGTGCTCGGGGTTCAGCTCCGGCAGGGAGTAATAGACCAGCTCACCGATGGATTTGCGCAGCCAGTCCTCCACGGACTCGTCTTCCCCCAGGGGAGCCCCGAAGGTCTCCGAAGCTGCCATGGCAGCCAGGTTGGCGTACTGCCGCACGGACCAGTCGCAGAACTCCAGGACGTCGTCTGCGTAGCAAAGCTCAAGGAGGTACGACCGCTCGGCATCGGCCAGGGTCTCCTCTTCCTCCTCGGTGAGCTGATCGTACAGAAACTTTGCCGCCGGGCTTTCCAGCTTATGGATCACAAGGCCCGGGTGCTCGCCGCTTCCCCCGCCCAGGATGAGGTCCGAAGGGGACGCGCTGAAATCATAGCCGCCCCAGTCATCGCCCTCGATCTCCTCCAGGGGATGATAGATGGGTAAATAGCCCAGGGACCCGATGTACTCATGATCATACGAATCGATATAGCTCATGCATTCCCCCTTGTGGGTTAATTGGATACGCCCCTCACCCGGATTACGGGTGCACTCGGCTCGTGAAATAGACGGGTTAGCGTTCGGAGCAGCTTTGCTTCTTAAACTCCAAAGGGTCGGCCGGTCCGACAAACCCTTTTGGTTTTGTCGTTTCCTTCCGTCCGAAGACGGCTTTGCACCCCTGGCCGTAATAAACGGTGTATGTCTCCAAATCTATGGATGTCACCGTGGCCGCCACTTCGGGGTGTTTTTTGATATAGTCCATCATCACGTCCAGGTCCTTCATGTTCTGGTATTGGGGTGGCAGTGCAGCCACGGCAACAGATGCCCAAACCAGAACAATCCCCGACAGACCGATCCATTTCATCCGGCGTCTCCCGTTGTGAAATCGGTTCATGACACTCCTGTCCAAGGGCGCTTGAAGCGCATTGCGTTAAAAGGTAAACCCCAGGTTGATACCGCCCACATGGGCCTTGGTGGTGGTCCTGTCGCTGATGTTGCGCAGGGCGCTGAACCTGTAAAACGGGCTGATCCGGAACCGGCTGATGTCCAGGCCGAGCTGGGCCTGGAAATACCCGCCCACAAGGGTATCCATGCGCCGTTCGCTCCCCTCTTCCGAACGCTGGCCCCCGCCCTGGAACCCGCCGGACAGCCGCAGGTGGGTGGGCGCCAGAGGCGTTGTGGGGATGTTGAGCAGAGGCAGCTCCACCCCGAGGCCAAGCCTGCCCAGGAGAGCCTGGTTTCCGATGGAGTATTCGGCCCCGAGCACCAGGGGAAAGGAGATGCCGCTCACCTCAAAGGTGTCGATGCTGTAGCCAAAACCCAGGGTGCGGAACTGGTCCAGGCTGTTCACCTGGAGAAAGACCCGGTGCCGCCTGTCCCCCAGCCCCCCTGCGCTCACCGGCCCGGTGGGGGACAGCACCGTGTCGAATCCCGGGGCCGCCACGTTGGGCTTTCGCATGGGGAGCCCGGCGCTCCTCAGCATGGAGGCCACAACCGAGTTGCAGTTGGGTCCGTCCGGGGCATACGGGATGTTCCAGCCGTTGATCTGCCTGGCGTGGCTTTTCATGGTCCGGGCCTTGGTGCACGCCTGGTTCCCCTGATAAACCGTCACCGAAGGAGAGCGGGTGTCGTAATCGATGAACCCCGGCCGGTAGGCGCCGCAATTGGTCACGATGTTGCCGTACCCCCGGCCCCCGCCTGCCGGGCCGCCCCGGATGGCCCAGGGGTCGCCGTTGGCGTCGGTGAACACCACATAGAGGTGAAAAAAAGAGATATTGGGCATGGAGATCTCCCCTGCCCGAACATCGATGCTCCCGCGACAGGTCTGGGGGGTGTTGCCCGCAAAATTATTGGCGCAGGAGCGCTGGATCACCTGGGGGTGTGCAGGGCCCCTCTGCTGCTGGGCCACATGGACGAGTTCGTGGGCGAGCAGGTGGCGGCCCGAAGGTGACTCGGGGGCGTATCGCTGCCTTGCAAAGACAATATCATTGCCACAAGTATATGCCTCGGCGTTCAGACGCTCCGCAGACAAGGCGGCTTTATGGTCGGCGTGGACTCGGACACGGGAAAAATCCCGGCCCAGGGAGGATTCGAAACGCGCCCTGGTTTTTCCGGGCAGGGGTTTTCCACCGCCATGGGGAATGGGGGTGACCGCTTCGGTGCCTTTCCCCTGAAAAAGCCAGGGGGTGCCAGGGGCAGGCCGCCCGGTGATGGCCACGGAAGGCTCTGTGCTGCCCTCGCAGGCCTTGCACGCCACCTCGTCGGCGATGCGATGGGCTTCCCCCTCACAGGCGTCGCCGGGGGCACTCACCCTCAGCCCGGCCTGAACGGAAGCATGGGTGCCTTGCCGCGCCAGTCTCTCCACAGACCGATTGCCAAGGGCCCGCTGCAAGGCGATGTTCGGACCGCCGTACAGGGAGGGCCCGGCATGTGGCCGGTGTGGCACACCGGCACCCGTAACCGTTGCCGTTGCCGTTGCCGTACGCTCCTCCGCTGCCCTGGATTTTCCCGCCGACACACGCATGGCACGTCTCCCTTCACCCGAAAGGCACAAGCCTGTTTGTCAGAATTGTCTCAGCCCGCCCTTGGCGTTGAGAGTACCTCAACGCCACCGTCAGCAAGTATTCCCATGGAATCTGTATATTTTTCAGTGTGAAGCAAGTCCCAATTGATAAACGGCACAGAATGCGTGCCCTTACCCCTTGTTCGTTGCAGTCACCACAAACAAGGCGCTTTGCCTTCCCACATCAGGATGGATGTTCCGAAGCATGTCGCACTCGGAAATGGAAAACCCTTTCAACTCTTCGGCCAGTTCTTCCCGCGAATAAAAATGAAAGAGTTTACCGGTGCCGTCGTCAAAGGTATGTGGCTCGATTTCCGTCCATTCGTGCCTCGGGTAGGATTCGTCCTCCACGTCCAGCACGCTGGCGAAGAGTACCCCGCCCTGTTTCAACACCCTCTTTGCCTTGACGAGTAAGTCTACCCGTTCTTTTAACGTTAAGCAATGAAGGACATTGAGCATCACCACCACGTCAAAGGAGCCGTCGGGCACGTCCTCGGGAATGGAATCGTGCCTCATGAATCGGCATCGTCCGTTCGTCCGCGCGTTGCCCAGGGCCACGGCTTTTTCTACGGCCCGTAACGAGATATCAACCCCTGTTACCCGAAGCCCCTCTTCGGCCATGAGGTAGGCATAGTTACCGTCTCCGCATCCGAAATCCAGCACCGATGTCGCCGGAAAGTCACCCAGAAACTGCTGGAGCATGTGCCAGAGCGGCTCGTAGACAGGGGACGGTTCGGTGCCTTTGTAATCGGTATCCCAGGGGCTGCGGGCTGTTGTTTCCATGATTCTTCCTTACTGTCTTTGCAGGGTAATTAGGTCTGGGCGCTCATGGGGCCAGGGGCTTTTCATCATGGGAAAACCACACGGCCACGCGGGGGTACATCCGATGAAACCCGCGAATCGCATTTGCCGATTCCCGAACGGCCTGCTGCCCTTCTTTCCCGCCATCGGAGTTCATGAACACCCCCTGGGTCATGCCCCAGGCCGAGAGTTCCGCATCCCCCACGACAAGGATGGGGAACGGTTCCGCATTGATCAGGTAGGCAAGATGGTCCGTTGTGTGGCCCGGTGTGGACAGCGCCCAGAAAGAGCCGTCCCCGAACAGGTCCACCGCATGATCAAACGGAGGAATCGCCGGAGCTGGATCGGTATCAATAAGAGAGATATCCCCCTTTCCTTTCAGGTGACTCCCCGTCATCAGGCGGTAGTGCGCCGAATTCTCCTTCTTTCCATAGCATATATTGCACGAGGGAGACAGGGCCGGTATCCCGGCGGTATGGTCCGGGTGCATGTGAGTCAAAAAGAGGTGGGTAGGATGGATATTGTTTTTTCGAAGCCGGGACTCTAAGTCCTCATCTTTTTGCTGGGTGTAGCGGGCCCTGTTGCCCTCGAGAAAATCGATGACAAAGGGCGACAAATTCCCAAAGGGGGGATTTTCGTAAAACGACCTGTCAAACCCGCTGTCTATGAGGATATCGCCCTTCTCCGGGTGGTGAAAATAAAACGCCATCACCGCGTGGGAGACGGTCTTCGATGTGTCCACACCGGCCGGAATACTCTCCGCCTGGGTGTAAGGCGTCAGGGGGGAGGTAATCGTCCCCGTGTTGAGAGCCCTGAATGCCATGGGCGTTGACACCTCAAACACCTCATCCCAGGTGTGATATTTTTTCCCGGATATTGCCTTGCCTGCGTCCATTGTCTCCTCCTGTGTGCGATCCCGGATATTGATCCGCGCCATGGCTCCCGGCCCCTTCACCATACAAAAGGGCTGTGCCTGGACGTATCGGAATCAAGTTCCATGCCGAACATCAAATTCCCCCCGTTTTGGGCAATTTACATCCGGCACCCCACACAAAGGATCGCATGCGGCATCACACGGGGTCATATGTGGTCCTGTGTCGACAACGTGACGTATATGGCACCCAGAAATCCAGGCGTGAAAACTCAGGCATAGGAAACGACGTCATAGCCAATCTGCTGCTCGTCAAACCACTGCTTGATGGCCGTAAAACCACGAAAACCACTTTTTAAAATCTCCAGGATATTGCCGGGGCAGATGGCCTTGTCCGCATAGAGCCAGTACTCGTAGTCCCAGTCCCCCAACGCCCCGGTTGCCGAAGCGCCTGTGTCGCACCCCTGAACCACCAGCTTGTCTCCCTTGAAATAAGCCTCGATGGTTGTGCTCTCGCCTTTTTCTCCCACAAACCTGTAAACCGTCACCTTCTCATCCATAATCGATTCCTTATCTCTCTGTAACTATTCAGCTCAAAATTGCCTCCGGCGGCCCTGCCGGGGGCCAAACTTTTGCCCGATTTTATGAGTCGGGTTTGACAAACAGGTCTTAAGTAAGTCTTCCAGGCTACGCCGAAACAATTTCGACATTTTCGCACCCGCGTTAGAAAAGTTTTTTGCGGAGCTTTTTTTAAAAAAGCGACCCGCCGGAGGCATAGCTGAATAGGTACATCTCTCTTTTCTTATATTTCAAATCCCGCCCCCCCGGGAACCCGGCCTGAAGCCGTGCCGGACACCCACGCGCAAAGGTATCTACCCTTCCCACAATATTTTCACTATGAAACGGATCACGCCGTACGAGTAATTGAGAAGCGGAAGCTACCCGAGCAATTCGCTCAGCTCCAACTCGCCGCGGATTCCAAAGCGGGTCAGGGCAAAATCGTACCGGGTGGGGTCTTCGGGGCAGAGGCGGCCGAGGCGGGTTGTCACCTCCACGGCGGTTTTGAGGTCTGCGGCTTTGCGGGTGGTGAGGCCTAATGCCAGGGAGATTTTATGCATGTGCGTGTCGATGGGAATGATGAGTTTGGCAGAAGGGAGGGCATCGTGCCAGCCCCCGGGGTCCACCTCGTCGCACCGGACCATCCAGCGCAGGAAGAGGTTCGCCTTTTTGCAGGCGCTCTTGCCGTCGGGGTCGGAGAGGAGGTGGCCGGGAAGGTCCCGATTCCCTTTGATGTTTTTTGCGTAGGCAGACAGGGCGGGCAGGAGGGTCTTGTCCCGGGCATCGTACCCGGCAAGAAAACACGCCTTCAGGGAGCCGTGGGTGAGGAGCGCCTCCCGGATGCCCACGAGGAGAGCCGCCATATGGGTGTCCTTGGTAAAGCGGTGGACAAAGCCCGTCAGGGCCGCCTCGATGTCGGCAGGCTCCCGGTCGAGAAGCCATCCGCGGGGAGACGGCCCCATGAGCCCAAGGACCCTGCGAACGCTGATGAGGATCTGGGCCACACGCCCGTAGGCCAGGCCCGAGGCCACCATGCCCACCACCTCGCGATCCATGGGATCCTCGTAATCGTAAAGGGTCTCAAGGGGGTCAGGGCTCACGTATTCGCGCCGGTTCCAGCGGTCATGCAGATCGTCCAGCCGGGCTTTCAGGGCTTTCTCTTTTTTATTCAACCAATCCGTCCTTCGTTTTTATCAATTTGCCTTCGTTTCAATGGCAAGCCGGATCATCGTAACCGTAATCGCCAACCGTCACACCCATCGTGTGCACTCCGTGCACCATGGTTGAGCACCCAACAACCCTGGTTTTTGGGATGCGTTTTAAGGATCGTTACGCTTCGGTTCCGGTGCGTGGGACGCACCCTACGGGCCCCGGCGCTTCCAATGGTGGCGGCTTATGCGGTCAAAACCGGTTTTCTTCCTCGCCTGTGGAGCGCCGCACTCCTGTGCGGCTTTTTTTATCACCGCTTGGTCCATAACTGGCCGGGGCATCATGACGAAGGTCGCAAACCGCAACACCGCCAGGGCACTCCACCCACCATCATTGAACACCCAACGGCCCTGGTTTTTGGGATGCGTTCCAAGGATCGTTACGCTTCGGTTCCGGTGCGTGGGACGCACCCTACGGGCCCCGGCGCTTCCAATGGTGGCGGCTTATGCGGTCAAAACCGGTTTTCTTCCTCGCCTGTGGAGCGCCGCACCCCTGTGCGGCTTTATTCCACACCGTAAGGTTCACTCCGTACACCATTTATAGGCACAGGTGCTTCCGGTGGTACTCTCTCTTTAAAATTTTACAACAATCTCATCATAGGTTTTGCGCCATTTGGGAGGGGCGAGTTCTTTTCCGTCGTTGAAATAACCCACGGCCATGAGAAGGGGAATCCAGTAGTGGTCGGGGATGTTGAACTCTTTCATGACGCCTTCCCGGGAGAAGCCATCCATGGGGTGGGTATGGAGGCCTTTGCTCCGGGCTGCGAGCATCAGGGCCATGGCGAAAAAACCGGTGTTCTTGGTGGCAAAGGCAACCTGGGACTCTTCGGAGGTGCCGTAGAGGTTGGTGCAGGCGTTGGCAAACCAGTCCCGCCGGTCTTCGGTCATGGTTCCGGCCTTGATCATCTCCTGGAAGTTCTTCTCGGCAAAGGGGGTGCCCGGGGCCCAGCCCCTGCGGTCTGCCAGAACGATGAGGGTCACCGGAGCCTCGCTCACCTTGGCCTGGCCCATGGCCTGCTTGCGAAGCCGCATCTTCTCCTCTTCGTCCCGCAGGACCATGAGGCTCCAGGGCTGAAGGTTAAAGGACGACGGGGTGGTGGCGGCCATCTCCACGACTTCTCTCAACAGGGCATCCGGCACATCTTGTTTGGAGTCAAAATGATTGACTGCGCGGCGGGTGGCAATAACGTCGGAAAAATCCATGGTTCCTCCTTGCGTGTTGAAATGGTTCACAACCTTTCAGGTTTCACCTGTTGCCGGGACAACGTGCATCCGCCCTGTGCATGAGAAACAACCCCACGGCAAGAGACGTGATGCAACAGCCGCCCCTATTCCCTATTCCCTATTCCCCTATGATCTACGACCTTTTTTTCCTATGCCCTCTTTATTTACCCCAATGCTTTAAAGGCTTTCTTACTCGCCCCGCACACCGGGCATTTCCAGTCCTCGGGCAGGTCTTCGAAGGCGGTTCCCTTGGCGATCTTGCCCTTTCTGTCTCCTTTATCGGGGTTGTAGATGCATCCGCAGTTGGCGATCTGGCACTGGTACATTTCGTGGGGCTGGCTCATGGTATCTCCTTTCAGGTATCGCGGTCCGGGCCGTAACAGGCGGGACCGATGAATAATATACAAAAACATGCCGTGGAACAGGGCCACCGGCGTATTCCCTGGTCTTCACAGTGACGACAATATATCAAAAAGCATGCCATCTGCGAGCCCTGGTCCCAAAGCAGGCATTATCCTTCTGAAATTTCGAGCCATATCATGGTAAAATCAGCTGCGCGGCATGGAAGGTGAGGTGTCACCAGGGAAGATCATGAGATGATTCTGTCTCATGTGCCTGCTCTCTCCGGGACAGTTTCGACGCATTCCCCTTAGTCTCTGCCTGTTAAGCTGCCCTGTCAATGGTGCGTCAGCGGCCGTCACGATTTTTCGCGACAATGGTCTTCATCTTGCAGGACTATTCCCAGGCGGTCCCACCCCGCCAAGGTGGCCGGATCACATGTTTCGGGATCAACACACATTCCCGGGGGTTACCCTAACCGAACCGCCCTGAGGGAAACAGCGTGGATCCCGAGTCCATGATGAAGGTGTCCATGTTTTTTCCACTTTGGCATCCCTTGCTTCTCCTGTGCCGAGCATCAACGCCCGTCGTCACCATGGGCCTCTTCTCACCCTGACTGTTCGAACCACGGAGAGCAAGGGGGACTGCCTTTTTCACCCATAGCCAAGGAAAAACCTGCCATGAGCCTTGACGACCGCATCAAAGAAAAAGCAAAAGCCCGAGGTCCGGCGTACGTTCCGCGCACCCGACACCTGAACCCCGACGGCACGGCAACCTATACGAACCGGCTCTTTCTGGAGGAGAGCCCCTACCTCTTGCAGCATGCCCACAACCCCGTAAACTGGCACCCCTGGGGGGAAGAGGCCATGGCCCTGGCAAAGGAGACGAACCGCCCGCTTTTCGTGAGCATCGGATACGCCACCTGCCACTGGTGCCATGTGATGGAGGAAGAGTCCTTTGAGGACGTGGAGATCGCCGAATTCCTGAACACCCATTTCGTGCCGGTCAAGGTGGACAGGGAGGAGCGGCCGGACATCGACGCCATATACATGGGCGCGGTGCAGGTACTCACCGGCGGGGGCGGCTGGCCCCTGAATGTCTTCTTGACCCCGGACGGCAAACCCTTTTACGGAGGCACCTATTTTCCGGCCCGGGACGGGGACAGACCGCCCCACCCGGGATTTCTCACCGTCTTAAAGGGCCTTGCCGAGGTCTATGAAAAGGAAAGGGAAAAGGTGGATCTCTCCGCCAGCCAACTCACCCAGGCCATTGACCGCCTGGGGGGCGGTCAGGAGAGCGGGACCCTGCCCGACAGAGCGTGGGTGGACAAGGCCGTGGCCCTGTTTTCCCAAAGCTACGACCCGAGCTTCGGCGGCACCAGGGGCGCCCCCAAATTTCCTGCCACCCTGCCCGTCCAGCTCCTTTTGCGGGCCCACCAGCGCACAGGCATCGGTGCGTACCGCCACATGGCGGAGCACACCCTCACAGCCATGGCCGACGGAGGCATCCACGACCAGGCAGGGGGCGGGTTCCATCGCTACAGCACCGACCCCAAATGGCTGGTCCCCCACTTTGAAAAAATGCTCTACGACAACGCCCTTCTGGTCTCTGCCTACGTGGAAGGGTTCCTGGCCACGGAAAATCCGCGTTTCAAAACCGTGGCCGAAGCCACCCTGGCCTACCTTTTGCGGGAGATGGAAGACCCGGCAGGGGGATTCTACTCGGCCACGGACGCCGACTCCCTCACGCCGGACGGCCACAAAGAAGAGGGATACTTCTTTACCTGGAGCAAGGCCGAACTCGACGCGGCCCTGCCCGGGGATTCCTGGGCAGCGGTTCTGGACCACTTCAGCCTCACCGGGGTACCCCACTTCGAGGGGCGCTACATTCCCCACATCCGAAGGGACGTAAAGGAAACCGCAAAAAAGCACGGCCTGGACGTGGCAGAGCTTGAAGCTCTTTTGGACAACGCCCGGGAGATCCTGCGCCAAGCCCGAACAGCAAGGCAAGCGCCCCTTACCGACAAAAAAATCATCGCCGCATGGAACGGACTGACCATCTCGGCCTTTGCCCGTGCCGGGCGCGCCTTTGGCAACCAGAAGTACCTGGACGCAGCAGAGCGCACCGCACGATTTGTCCTGACCTGCCTGACCCGGGACGGCAGACTCCACCGCAGCCGCCTGGAAGGCCTGGGGCCCTTGGGATTTTTAGAAGACTACACCTTTGTCATTGCAGGTTTCATCGACCTTTTCGAGGCCACGGGCGACGCCACCTGGCTCACCCGTGCCCTTCACCTCCAGGGCGAAACCCAGCGCCTCTTTGCCTCGGAAAAGGGCGGCTACCATATGACCGGCAGCGACGGCGAGGCCCTGATCACCCGGGAAAAACCAGGCACAGACGGCGCCCTGCCCTCGGGAAACAGCGTGGCTGCCATGAACCTGTTCAGGCTCTACGCCCTCACAGGAGACGCGGCCCTTCTCACCCAGGGCCTGGGAACGGTTTCAGCCTTCCTTGCAGCGGACCGTTCTCCGGCCCCCTATGCCACCCTTGTGGCGGCCCTGGACTTTCACCTGGCAGGCCCCAAGGCCCTGCTCCTGATCCTGCCGGAGACACCGTCGTCCAAAGACACCAAGGCCGTAAGTACCCTGGCATCTTTGTACGCCCCCTATACCGTTACAGCGCCCTTGCGGGAGGGCGACGATACAAAAAACATGGAGGCACACCTGCCTGCGGCCAAGGGCAAAGTCGTTCTGGATGGTGCCCCCACCCTGTACCCCTGTAAAGAGGGCACATGCGGCCTCCCGGTGTCGGATCCGGGGGCATTCGGGAAGGCGGTTTTGGAAAGCTGAACATCGTGGGAGAGGCTGTTTCAAGGAGCGTTGCCCTTCGGTTTCGGTGCGTAGGACGCACCCTACGGGCCACGGGGCTTCCAATGGAGCTGGTTCAGCCCTTCTGCTTCGCCGGACGAAGGCATAAGAATGGTGAGATGGATCGCTCAGGTGACGGCACGGTGGGTGCACTCTGTGCACCATGACCGGGTACCCTGTGGCCGACGCAGCACGCCCATGAGGACTTTTCCCCCGCTTTTGAGGACAGGCCGGACATCGTGGCAGTGGCGGCTTCAAGGAGCGTTGCCCTGCGGTTTCGGTGCGTAGGACGCACCCTACGGGCCACGGGGCTTCCAACGGGGCTGGTTCATCCCATCGACTTTGCCCACCGAAGACATGGACATGGCACTATGGATCGCTAAACGACGACGCTTAGGGTGCACTCTGTGCACCATGGTCGGGTAGCGCCCCCTCTTAAATGCCCCAAGACGCCACCAATTTTTCTCGATTATCCATCAGCAGGTAAATATAGGAGAGTTCGAGGTTGATCATCTCGGCGTCGTCTTTGCGGAGCCACTCCGAGAGCCAGGCAAAGCGCAGGGCCATGACGCACTCGGGAAGAAGGTTCCAGCTTGCTGCATCGGCAAAATCAGCCTGGCGAAGGGCTCGGACCAGGGCGGGGACCAGGCCGTGAAGGAGGGCGTCGGGGGTCTCCATACCGCAGCAGCCGACCATGTTGGCCACATCGTAGAGCAGGGGTTTATGGCCGAAGAACTCCCAGTCGATGACCGCTTCGATGCCCTTCTCCTTCCAGAGAATGTTGACGCCGTGGACATCCCCGTGGGCCAGGGCCGTGGTAAGACCAGACCAGTGTGGGTAGAGGCGATGGGAGAGGTAACGAACGGCCTCGTCAAGGGCGGAGGACACCTTGGGCCTCCGTGCCTGGATGGTTGCCGTCAAGGTATCGATGTACCCAGGCAGATCAAAGGCCGCCCCCGGAAAAGAGGGGGCAAGGGGAACGGATGCGGTGCGCAGATCCGTCAGGAACCCGGCCAGGACCTCGCCCCGCCAGGCCTCTTGTGTGTACCCAGGCCGATCCAGGGGCAGCCCCTGCACAAAGGGCGTCAGCTGCCAGAGATTTCCTGCATGGGTTGATAAAAAATCACCGGCCTGGGTGGCACAGGGTGCTGCCACAGAAAGCCCGGCCTTGGCCAGGGCACCCATAAACCCTGCCATCTCCCGCTTTCTCGGTGCTGTTGCCGGGTCGATGCGCTCCAGGAGAAAACGGGTCCCCTCCTTCCCTTCAACCACCCAGCGCCCCAGGGAGCGCTCCGGGCTCCCGGCAGGCACTTCTTTATTGCAAAGCGTCGCGCCTTCAATTCCCCAGGCCCGGGCAGCCTGTTCTATCGTTGTCTCATCCATGGTTTCTCATCTCGTTTTTGGGTCACGGTTCCACGCCCCCCTTCGTATGGTTTCGTCCCCCAGGCAGAGCCTGAAAGCGAGCAACAGATTCGCCGATGCTCCGGGGCTGCGGCCATCCAAACCAAAAGACCGCATGCGGCTTTCGCAAGCGGTCTTTGTCCGGTCATGGGAATGTGGGTTGGCCTTTTGAATGTACGCGTCGCTACTCAACAGGTGCGGTTGCCGCAGGCATGGCGCGTCCGGCCATCTCGCGGTCCATCATGAGCAGGGCCGAGGGGTTGTCGCCCACAAGGCGCAGCCGTTGGAGGACCTGCTCAACGCTCTCTTCCTCTTCCACCTGCTCGGTGACAAACCACTGGAGGAAAATCCCGGTGGCGTGGTCCGAGGCGTCACGGGCAATGTCCACAAGGGCGTTGATGGACCCGGTGACAAAAACCTCGTGCTCCAGGGTCTCTTCAAACAGGGCCAGGGGAGATTCCCAGGCTGCCTTGGGCGCTTCCACGGCGCTTAAACGAACCGTGCCGCCCCGCTGCTGGATGTAGTCATAAAACTTCTGGGAGTGGGTCAGCTCTTCCACGCCCTGGGCGTACATCCAGTGGCTGAAACCGGTCAAATTCCGGCTGCCCAGCCATGCCGACATGGAAAAGTAGAGATACGCGGAAAAAATCTCACGGTTCAACTGAAGGTTCAGTGCGTCTTCAACCTCTGTTTTCAACATGGTTACCCCCTTGTCCAGTGGCCGTGAAGGTTGCAGTACGCCCTGGCCACCACAGGTCCTGTGATCCCTGCGAAGAACGCCTCGGGTTTCTCACCGGGCAGAAGGTGTTTTCGCAGGATGGTTGCCCCCTGGGTCACCTCGATCCAGGGAATCCAGTGTTCTTCTGTCATGGGATGGGCTGTCTCGCCCACGGAGACGCGAATGCCCCCGTCCGCCTCCGCCACGACGGGCACATGCTTCTCCCGGGAGGCGTCCCGGGTGTTCTCTTCCAAAAGGGTCATGGCCTGCCCGCAGCACCTTACCGTGGGGCCGCCAGCCTGAATGATTTCAACGATATTGCCGCAGTGCTCGCATGCGTAGAGTTGATTGCGCCTCATCATGGTGGGGTCTCCTTTTCCGTTTCCGATTCTGTATCCGCCGCAGGGATGTGATCATGCCGGAGCCAAGCCCCTTGGGCTCGGTCCCTTTCCTTAACCTGTTGCCCAGGAAATCTTTTCAATAAGCATGCCACACGGCGTCGCCGGCACAAAAAAGAGACAACACACTGATTTCATGACAAGGTGTCCGGGCCCAGAATTCGTCAGGGCTCGGAAGCAACAAAGAGACGATACGGGCCATGAGACACCCGACGCAAAAAGTGTCTCACGGAAAGCCACCTCAAAAAGCAGTGTCCAGGGCCCCCACAATGGTATTCATGTGTTTTTTCTCCCCCTCGCTGATCTCCAGGAAAAGGGCTTTCAAGGCGGGATCGCCGGTGGTTTCTCCGGCGTAGCGATAGAGATCGTAGGCGGTGAACTCAATGTCCAGGGCAAGCTCATAGATGGCAAGGTCCATGGGAACCATGGTGCTCTCCAGGCGAAGCAGAGCCTCCTCAAGGAGCATGCCCCCTTCCAGGATTTCGCCCTTGAGCCCCTCAAACAGATCCTCGAACCGGGGCGGAATCTCCTCCCGGCGTTGCCAGGCGTCGTAAAGCGCCCTGGCATGGGCCAGCTCCGCCTGGCAAAGGGACTCGATGGTCCGGGTCAGGGCGGTGCCGGGGTACGCCTCAAGGATATGCCGATAGATATTCCACGCCCCCTTTTCAAGGTCCATGGCCGCCATGAGGGTCTGCTGCATGCCCTCTTCGAGGACCAAAAGCCTTACCCGGGGAAAGTCCGTAACGGTATGTCCCTGCCAGGCCAGGATCCCGCCCTCCAGGTTGTAGATGCTTTGGTGCCGGGGCATCTTCTCCACGGCCATGTGGGCCGCCACCCGCGAACGCGCCCCGCTTCGGCAGGCAAAGATAATGTCCCGGTGTTCGGGAAGGTCCCCCAGGCGGGTCTCCAGCTGCCCCAGGGGAAGAAGCCTGGCGCCGGGGATGTGGGCCTGCTCGTACTCCTGGGGCTCCCGCACGTCCAACAGGAGGTATTCGCTCTCCTCATGCTCGCTCATATACGCTTTGACGGACTCAGGGGTTGCATCAACAACACGGTTTTCGCTCATGGGGGCCTCCGAAAGGGCTCAATGGTGGGAAAGGACTACTCTGCTTTTTTGAAAGATGTCGAGGTTGAGGGGGCACCGGATGCATCACCCGGGTTGCTTTTCGGTAATGTATCAAAAAATCGCCACGTTGCACCAGAAATAATCCGAGCCCCTTTTTTGTTGGTGAGATACGAAAGGCACCACTTCAAAAAGATGGAGAGGCGGTTGTTGAAACCGGAGATAAAATAGATGTGCACCAGGAGCCAGGTCAACCAGGCCATGAAACCCTGGAGCCTGAAAAAACCGAAATCCACGATGGCCCGACTGCGGCCGATGGTGGCCATCTGCCCCTTGTCCACATAATCAAAGGGCTCCATGGCCTCACCCGCCTGATCCCGAAGGATGTTTTCGGCAATGCACTGCCCCTGCTGAATGGCCACGGGCGAGAGACAAGGAAGGACCTTGCCCGAGGGATCGGTAAAGGCGGCCTGGTCCCCGGCCACGAATACGTCCCTTCGACCGGGAACGTTGAGGCAGGCGTCCACCACGATGCGCCCCTGCACCCCGGTTTCCACCCCAAGGCCCCGGTTGAGGTCCGTTGCGGTGATCCCGGCAGCCCAGAGCACGGTCATGGTCTCGATTTTTTCCGAGCCCACCTCAATGGAGGTTTCACGGATCCCGCTTACGGGGCTCTTGGTCCAGACCTGGACCCCTAAGTTTTCGAGGTCACGGGTGGCGCGGCTGCTCTGTTTTTTGGGAAAGGAGGAAAGGATACGGTCTCCGGCCTCCACCAGGATAATACGGGTGAGTTTGGGGTCGATGTTGCGAAAATCACGGCCCAGGGTGTAACGGGTCATCTCCCCGATGGCTCCGGCCAGCTCCACGCCGGTGGGGCCTCCGCCCACCACCACAAAGGTCAGGGCGCGACGGCGCACGGCTTCGTCTTCGGCCCGCTCGGCCACCTCAAAGGCACTCAGAATGCGCCGCCGGATCTCCAGGGCCTGCTCCAGGGTTTTTAAGCCCGGTGCGTGGGGTTCCCAGGTTTCCTTGCCGAAGTAGCAGTGGCGGACCCCGCAGGCCAGGATCAGGTGATCGTAGGACAATCGCCCGAAATCGGTCATCACGGTGCGTCCGTCGAAGTCCACACCGGAGACCTCTCCCTGGAGTACCTTGATGTTCTTGAACTCCGATAAAATGCTCCGAATGGGCATGGCAATGTCGGACTGGCTGAGCCCGGCCGTGGCCACCTGGTACAACAGGGGCTGAAACAGATGGTGGTTGGCCTTGTCGATGAGCGTAACCTGAATGCCTTCTTTGTTGCCAAGGACCTTGGCGGCCTTGAGGCCGGCAAAGCCTCCGCCGACAATAATCACCTCTTTCGTCATAATCGCAGATTCCCGTTTTTGAGATAGATAACAGTTGATCGCTACGTGCGTGCTTCAGGAGACAAACGCCAAAAAGAAAAAAAGTGGGGCAAACCGGGCTTTTTACAAGCCGTGATGCCCCACCTTATCAGATCCGTTTTTTCTTATACAGGCTCAGCCCCCGATCATGCCGGGGAGCCCCTTTCACCTGGCCTTGATCAGTGAACATTGAGCTGATCTTTCAGCCAGCTTTTGATGTTCGGGTCCAGTTCATAAATGCCGCGATGGTTGTTGATGGACTTCATAAACGCCTTCTCCAGCTTGGGGGGCATGCGGAACACGGCAAGCTCCTCCATATCGAACCCTTTGCGGTGCACCAGGGTGATCACCGGATATTCACCCCAGGTATTGATGGCAAAATAGGTGGACTCGTCCTCGCTTCCGCGGCCCCGCTGCTCGTCGCAATACCAGCCGGCGCCCCACTCGAGATGACGTCCCACCGCTGCGGCGGGGTTGATGTTCCAGTCCACGCTGTTGAGCAGGGAGAGGTCATTTTTAAGCTCTTCCAATCGTTTCATTCGGCGCCTCCTGTGTCGTGGCGTTCATCCCATGCCCATCCGGCCCGAAGTTCCCGTGCCTTGCCCTCCGGAGCCGATGGCCCCATGAAGCTCTTCATTACCGTCCAGGCTGTCCATTGCAAGGCGTGGCACCCGCCATCCTTGCCCGTTGACAAGATACATTACAAGAGCCGTGCCAAAGCCATAAAAAAGAGATACAAGACCGTTTTTACAGCATATTTAACAGTGAGCTATGTGTTTCACAAATCCCCATGCAACACATGGTCGATACACCTGTGTATCAGGTAGGGAATAGGGAATAGGGAATAGGGAATAGGGAATAGGGAATAGGGAATAGGGAATAGGGAATAGGGAATAGGGAATAGGGAATAGGGAATAGGGAATAGGGAATAGGGAATAGGG
>NZ_CAADHO010000016.1 GCF_900699765.1 Desulfoluna butyratoxydans | reverse complement strand
GACACTCTCAGCCAACATATTTGCGTTCCATCGGCCCACCTCACATATTCACCGTTTACGTTACGTCCTCTCTCAATTATTGCCCCCCCTGCTTCAGAAAGGACACCCACAACCCCAGACAAATCACTGGCATTATGCCCATGCCCCACCAACAGCTCCCGAATATCCTGATGCGCTTCCCCACTCTGAGCATGTTCTGAAATCTTGGCCCTGATATCTCTATGCGCTCCGTCATCCCCATCATGCTCCCCAATCCTCGCCGTCATCCACGTCGTATAATCAAACTGCCACGTCTCCGCCGACACACTCACCCCGGTCAGCGCCTGCGCATCCTGGAACCGCATCATCACATTCCGGGTGATGTTATTCCCCGTGGTATTTGATCCCAGGTCCGTTTTTCTTTTGGGCGTCTCCGGCGTGATGGTCACTGTGATCACATTGCCTGTCACCGCTTCCACGGTCCCGATCCAGTTAAAGGAAAAATCGCCCACATCGGAGCCCAGGATCATGGAGTAGACCACCTGGTCGGAGTTCACGTAGCCCTTGTGGGCATCATCGATGGTGTGGGTATGGACGATATGGGCCGGATCCGGCATCTGCTGGTTGCGGTCCACGGGTTGGGATGGGTCCAGGCCGGGGACCAGGGCAAGCACCATGCGATCGATGACGAGGGGTTTCTCCTCGCCCCGTAGCTGGTTGATGCGTGTCTGGCCCAGGGCGGTGATTGCACTGCTCATGGTTCCTCCAATATGGCTGTTTCGGTCAGGTGATCATTGGAAAATTCCACCACCTGGATCTCCATGGGGATGGTGGTGATGATCTTCCATTCGTAGCGGCGGCAGGTTCTGCCGTAGTGTTGAATCAATTCGGATAAAAGGCTTTCGTTTTGGGCCAGCTGGTTGTCGGAAAGGCGGATGGCCACCACGTCCCAGTCACGGCCCGGCATGCGTTCTTCCAGCTCCACGTAGCCCACCCCCAGGCGCTCGAAAATCTGTTTAAAACCCTCCACGCTTCCGGCGTCCCGGGCGTTGGCGTAGGCGTGGCGGACACGCAGGCGGAAGAGGTCCAGGGGCTCACCCTTAAAGCGGGTGATGTCGCGTTGCCAGGCAATGAGCTCCAGCACGGCCTCCCGGCAGGTCATGGGGTCCAGTTGCTTCAGGGGCCAGAGGGCCCAGTCGCCCAGGCGGGTGAACCAGCGATGGGCGGCGGCGGCCAGCTTGGCCACCTGGCCCTTGTTCATCCAGACGGGCAGGTCAAAGGCGGGTAGTTCGGTCATCAGGCCACCTCCGTGTTGACGGTGAGGGAGGAGAGCGTGGGGATCTCCATGGCGCTCACGATGTCGCCCAGGCTGAAGGATACGGACTTTAAGTCCGGAAGCTGCTGGTGAAGCTCATAGGCCAGGGTGGAAAAAGAGAACCGGGAAAACGGCATGGTCCGGGTAATTTTGGAAAAATCCTGGTTCTCGCGAAAGGCGAACCGCACCCGGTCCGACACGGCCTGGTTCAGGGCGGCGACTCTCTCTCCGGAGAGAACCCCGTCGTGGTAGACGGTCACCACCAGGACCGCCGGTTTTTCCGGCATGGGAAAGCACAGCATGTCGTCCCCATGGCCGTGGTGGCCCTGGTCCCGGATATAGGTGTTGATGCCGTCCACAAAGGACTGGGACGGCTGGCCGGAATCGATCATCACGAAGGCGTTGGCGCTACCCGGGCCCCTGGGGGCGTCGTGTTCGAACCAGACGAAGTCGGGTTGGATACCTGCAAACAGGGAGATATCCGCCCGGTATGCGGCGTCATGGTGGTACTGGCCCACGGCGGAGAACTGGTTGCGGCATCGCAGCCGGAGGGAGTCGTCGGACTCGGCATCGGCCCCGGCGATGGTGATCCACTCCGCCTCGTTGGATACGGCGGCAATGCCGGACACAGGCTCCGGCAGCACGGTGAAATACCCCGGCCCCAGGTTGTGGGCCGTGCCGGGGATCTCCGCTTCCACCGGCACCTGGGCGGAAATCACCCCGTCCGGGATGGTCACCTCTTCCGTAATACGCACCCGGTAGATCTTCGTGTTGATGGGCGGCGTGGCCACCAGGATCCCGGCCTCCACCGTTACCTCCCCTTCGGCGGCCTCCCGGGTAAAATGGAGAATCCCCCGGGTGGTCGCGGCTTTTTTCCTCTCCAGGTCCACGGCCCAGGCCAGCAGCTCCAGCCAGGCCCCGGTGGCGTCCTTCAGGAAGAAGTTGGGAAGCACCTGGGTGGCCAGGAGCTGCACCAGCCACATGGCCGGTTTGGTGGCGATGGCCGTGATCAGCCGCCAAAAGGGGGCCCACTCCGAGTCGTTGGCGATGCCCACCTCCTCCTCGGCGTTGATGGCCCGCCATTCGGTTTCCATGGCCTCCTGGGAGACGGGGATCCCCGCGTCCACCAGCATCTGCTCGTATACGTCCGTCATCACACCTCCAGCGAAAAGCCGATGGGGCCAAAATCCATGGTCTCGGCCCTCAGATAGAATTCCCCGGGTTTCACCTCGTCGATGGCTGCGGAACCCGGCACGATGCGCACATCGTTGTCCACGGCCAGGGTGATCATCATCTTGGTGCGATCCACCAGCCCCCGGTTCCGGTTGCCCACCAGGGGCGGCAAAAAGCCCTCCTCCCGGATCATGTGGACCAGGTCCTGGGCGATGACGTCCCGGTCCGTGATGGTGACCGGGTTGCCCCCGGCGTCCAGGACCAGGTCGTCGTCTTCAATCAACAGGTCAAGATAGGTTGCCATTTACGATGCCATCACCAGCTGGCTGGTGACCTCCTGTGCGTTGATGGGCCGGGATGTGACGATCTTCCCCACATGCACGGTTTGAGAAGAGGTTGTGCTGGTGTTGGAGACGGCCGTGGCAATGGATTGAGACACGCCCCCCGCAGGCACCGCCCCCTGCCTGGGCGCCTCCAGGGAAGGCGATGTCTTGGGCGCCTCGGCCACGGGATCGTCCCCCACCCCGGGTATCCAGGAGAATTTGTCCTTCACCCAGCTCCAGGCGTCCCCCAGCTTGGCAAAGCCCCCCATCACCCAATCGATGCCCCCCATGATGGCCTTGCCCCAGGAAGAGTCCATGAACGCGGCCTTGAGGTCGTCCCAGTAGTAAATGGCGGCGGCAATGGCCCCGGTGAGAAGCACGACGCCCCCGGCAATGAGCAACACCGGGTTTGCCCACATGGCCGTGTTCATGAGCCACATGGCGATCTGCCCGGCAATCATCACGCCCCGAAACACGGCCATGATGCCGGACACCGCGCTCACCGCCACGCCCCAGCCCATGGTGGCCATACTGGCCACGCCACCTGCTATGGCAAAGGCGGCCAACCCGGCGGTGAGGCCCGCCACCCCGATCACCGCGTAGCCGATGTATTTGGTCAGGGTGGGATACTCCTGGGTCCACTGGTACATGGTCCCCGCCCCTTCGGCCATGGTCTCCACCACAGGGATCAATGTGGGCAAAAGCGCCTGGCCCAGACCGATGCGCAGGGCCTTGGTCCCCTGGTTCAACCGTTGAAAGGGGTCCACCATGGCATCGGCCATGGTCATGGCCTTTTCCATGCCCTTCACCTTGCCCAGGGCGTTCATGTCGCCTTCCAGCTTGCCCACCTTGGGCAACAGCAAATCGATCATGGCCACGGCTTCGTCGGAGCCGAAGGCCTCTTTCAGTGCGTCGGACTCGGCCACATCCAGGGTGCTCCCGAACTTGCCCCGGATCTTCTGCAGGATGTCCACCATCCCCAGCATGCGCCCGTTGGCATCGGTAAAGGAGAGCCCCAGTTTCTCCTGGGCCCCGCCGATCCCGCCAAGAAAGGCCTTGTACTTGGTCCCGGCCTCGGAGCCGGACATGGTGGCCTGAAGCGATCCCAGCACCGCCATCTGCTCGGCCTGGTCAATGCCCGCCGAAGTGGCCTTGGCCCCCAGGGCGGAAAAGGATGCGGCCATCTCGGAGCCCGTGGTCTTGAACATCTGCACCGCCGTGGCCGTCTGCCCGGTGAGCTGTTCCACCCAGTCCGCCTTGCCCATGGCGTTGGCGGAGTCGGCGAAGATCCCGTACATGGTGCCCATGTAATCGGTGATGGTTGCGGCGTCGGATTTCGTCCCCTTGGCAAGGATGTTGGAAGCGTTGGTGAAGGAGGAAAGCTCCTCTCCGGACAAACCGGCAATGGCTGACTGGATGTCGTAGGACGACGAGACAAAGTCCTTGGCCGACTCCCCGTACTTCACGGAAAAGGCGATGGCCTTGTCCGCCAGCATGTCCAGGGAGTTCTGGGCAACGTCCAGGCTTCGCACCTCGCCGATGGCCATGTTGAACTCCTGGGCCGGGGCGGTGAGGGCCGACACCGCGTAACCGGCGGCAGCCACCCCGGCGGCCCCGCCCGCCACCTTGCTGAAGGTGTCCGTCACGCCCTCCAGGGAATTTTTTATTTTTCCCGCCGGGCCGGTCACCTTGTCCATCAGGTCGATGGTGAACATCAGTTTTTGAAGCTGGTTTGCCATGCATCACCTTCCGTTGAACGCCATGGCCACGCCTGCGGCAGTGGCCATGCGCTGTTTTTCCCAATAGTCCTTTTCCAGGAAGAGCGCTTCCCCCATGGCCCTGGGCGTCACCTCACGCCCCGGGAACCACTTGTGGGAGAAGGCCGTCATCTGGGATAGAGCGGAGTTCTCTATCCCGGCGGCAATCCGTTCTACTCCCCCACCGCCACCTCGATGGCGGGCACCACCTTGTTGATCAGGTGGGTACCGATGGCCATCACGTGGGTGGGGTTCTCCAGGAAGGGCTTCAGGGCCTCTTTGCTCTCCGGGGTCACACAGCGCACCAGGAAGTTATGGGTGGGCTGAACCTTGTCGGTGGGCTGCATCTCGTTGATCAGGCGCTCATGGTGGGCGGGGGTAACGTCGAAATCAATGGCGGTGCCGTCGATGGTCAGAGTGATTTTTGTGCTCATGGGTCTTTCTCCTTACTTTTTGATGATCTGTTCAAACATGGAAAATCGTTCGTTCAATCGGGTTTCAAGGCGGTTCTCGAAATCCGAGAACATCTTCTCCAGATCTCTTTTGCTGGTGTAGTTCTCCGAGATGTAGAGTCTCAGGTTCACGATCGCCAGCTCGTTGGCCTGCTCCTTCCTGAACAGGTAGATGTTCCACGCCAGGACTGCGGGCCAGAGATACCTGGCGATGAACTCGAAGGTTTCGGTCACCATGGGGATTAAACCTTTTCAGCCTCAGGCAGGTTGTGGTTGGAAAGCTCCGTGGCCACCATCTTCACCAGCTCATCATCCACCGTGTTGGTGGTCTGTTTAGCCAGCTTCTTCAGCCCCAGGATCACAAGGCGGGTGAGGATCTTTTCACTGGCAACGGCCAGGGCCATGCGGCCAAGGATGTGGGAAGCGGAACTTGCAATGGCTGTCAAAAACATGGGCGTCTCCTTTTTTAGGTGGTGGCCATGCGGATCCCCGTGGCGATCTGGTCGTCGCTGTAGGGCATCTGGCCGTTTTCGTGTTTGATGATCACCGGAATCAGCCGGGGCAAGACCTCGGTCACCACCAGGGGCTCGTCCGGATCCACGCCCACCACCTGGGCCACATGGTCCACGTAGGCGTCGGTGTCGTTCTCCTTGGGAGGCGCCCACCGGGTGATGATACCCCGCACGGTCTTGATACCGTGGCGGCGCTGGTAGTTGGTCAACACCCTTGCCATGGCCCGGATGCCGTACTCCGGGGTTTTGAACAGGCAGAAGGCGGGATCCGGCTGCACCTTGGCCAGGCCGTCCCAGTTGTCGCCGTGGCGGATGTTGCCGGGGTTGTTGTTTCGAATGCCTCGTGTTGCTTCCATCACATGGTCTCCAATTCTTCCTGACAGTCCCGGCACAGGGTGCAGCCGGGCATGGCCTTTCTGCGCCCTTCCGGGATCGGTTCGTCGCAATGCGCGCAGATCGCAAGGCCGGGCCCCGTGGGAAGCGCCGCCCGGGCGCTGGCCACGGCGGCGTTGCGCTCGCGGGATTCAAGGATCTGTGCGCGGTCCAGAATATCCATCAGTCGGTGAGCCCTTCCACCCGGGCCGGGTCGAGGTAGGGTATGCCGTTGATCTTCACAAAGTTGGGGCTGGTCACCTCAAATCCGATTTTGACGGTTGCCTTCTTGTCGCTGGTGGGGTCGTAGTCCATGATGTCCTTGAGGTTCAGAAGGCACCCGAAGGCCTCCACGTTCTCCTCCTCCTTGGTCCCCTTGGCGTAGAACTGAAGGTCAACGGGCTCGATGCCCTGCCAGGAACCCTTGGCCGCCGCCTCTTCCGCCATGATGGCCATGGCCGTGGCGTCCAGCTCGATGTCTCCGGAGGCGCTCACCGCCCCGGGCACCCACCCGTTGGGCACGCCCCCGTCCTGCACGGACTTCCGCCCGTCTTCAATGGAGAGGGAGGCCTTCTCCGCCCGCAGGCGAAAATCTCCCAGGCTAAATGAAAAGCTGCTGTTGCTGATTCGCTTCATGGGTCACTCCTATGCGTTGCTGCTGAGATCCAGCATCAGGTTCACGGTGATGTCCTTGGGGCAGTTGTAGGGCCGCGCCTTCATGTAGATGCGCACGGTGTTCTTATCCACCCACTGGATGGTGATGGCGTCCCGGGCCGGAGGATGGATCTCCCCGGGAAAAATCGTCTTGCCGATGCGCGATCCCAGGGACATTTTCATCAGGGGCCGCATAAAATAATTGGAGTTCTCGGCAATCGACTCCGGCGTGGAGTTCAGACGCCTGTCCCCGATCCTCGCCACGGTCAGAGGGTACACCTGGCGCATGGCCTTCTGGATCACCCGAAGGTTCTCCACCACCTGGAAGTCACCCCCGGGCACGTCCAGCATGTTGCAGTCGCCCCAGTACACCCCGGGGTAATCCGGGTACCACTGGGGGACTGAGAACCGGTTCTCGTCCAGGGCCTTCAGGTGGGCCATGGAGAGCATCACCCCGTCCTTGTCCGTGGGCCTGTCGCCGAAGGTGCCGATGAGGGGCCCGGTGGCCACCCGCATGGGGGTATCGGCCACGGTGACGGCCCGGTTGCACAAACGCCCGGCCAAGGTGCCCTGATCGTGGCCCCACAGGGCAGGCACCACGCACACTTGGTCGGCGGCCACGCCATCGGTGATGGGCTTGATGGCCGCGATGTAATCGGCCCAGGCTTCTTCCGCTCCACAGCCCCGCACGCTGGCCATGAAGAAAACGGGCCGCATGTAGGTGGCCAGGATCGACTTGGCCTTGGTGAACATGGCCTCGATGTCGGTCTTTTCGCTCACGGGATCGGTGATGACGATGGCCTCGCAGCTCGTCACCTCCATGGCGTAGTCCACGGCATCGGCCCAGGACCCGTCGGCGGCGATGGGCAGCACGCTGGCCCCCCAGTTCTGCCCGGCGTTGACCATGGCGGCCTCCACCTGGGTCTTCAGGTTGGAGGCATCCGCCCCCAGGGCTTCGTCCAGGTCCGTGGCGTTGCTCACGGAAAGCACCTTGCCTTGGTTGACGGCGCCCTCCCCGATAAACAGGAAATGGCGCTCGATCTCGGGCAGGGGTCCCTGCATGAGGTTGAGCCGGTTAATCTGAATCGTTCCAAGTGACATGTTTTCTCCTTAGCTCCTTGGCTCTATGCGCGTCGCACGCGTTTCAAGGCGTCTTCGGTCATCTGGGTGAGAAAGGCGTCGGCATCTTCCGGGGTGGCCCCCAGGATGGGCCGGGGTGCGGGTTTGGTGTCCCATGCCTGTTTGCCTATGCGGGTTTTGTAGCGCATCAGGCGAAGGATCAGCCCGGCCTGGCCAAGGGTCATGTTGTCCATGATCCACTTGGCAGGCACCCGCTTTAAGATTGCCCCGCCCTTCCCCCGCTTCCGGGCCACCCGGCGGCGGAACCCTTCCCGGTTCAGGGCCCTTGCCTGGGCCGCAGTGGCGGGCTTTTTGTAGTCGGGCACGCCGTGGACCTTTGCCATCTTCCGGGGCGTCCAGGACTCGGCCACGCCCCGGTGATGCCGGTCCGCCACCTTGGCCTGGCCCACGTTCTTCCAGCCCACGGTGGCCTTGCTCTTGCTCACCACCTTGGTCTGCATGCCCTTGGCCATCTTGCGCATCATCTTGCGCTTGGTCCGGCCATCAGCCCGGGGATCCATGCGGGCTCCGGACACGGTCTTCTGGCCCCGCACGTTGTCCCGGGTCTTCTTCCGGGTCTGCATGCCGATATCGGCCAGGAGCCTGCGGGACTGGGCCGTGCTCATGGAGAGCACGTCCAACTGATCCAGAAGCCGCAGGGTTTTGCGTTGGTCTTGCTTGACGGCCAGGTTCATCAGACAGCCTCCAGCCCAGCCAGATTCTCGGCCACGTTGATCCCGGCATCGCCCACCCGCCACTGCTCGCCTTCAAAGGCAAGGGGCCCTTCCGGGTCGGGAACGATGACCAGGGGCTCGTCGAACTCCACCCCGATCTCCACGTCCACGGTCTGCTCGTCGGAGAGGGACACATCCACGTCCGGGTCGGGCAGGTCGAGTTCGAAGCGCTCAACGTCGTACTTGGCCAGCCAAAGCACGATGAAGGAGAGAAGCAGCTCGGCAATGGAGCCCGGGCACCTCTCGATGGAGATCACCGCGTCGTACCGGAACCGGCCCACCTCCAGGCCGTGGCCCAGGTCCTTGCCGGTGAGGGAGAGTTTCCCCTGGTCGGCAAAGGCTTCCATCTGGTCCCGGGTGATGCCGGGAAGGGTCAACAGGTGGGCAGCAAGGCTGGAAAGCTTTTTCATCCTTAAAGGGCCTCCACATGGATGGTCATGGTGCCCTGCATATCGGCCAGGGCGGAAAGGGCTTCGCGGAACCACCGGTCCGCGGTCTCCGGCGCTTCCTTGGCGTCGGACTGGGCGTCATTCTTCCGCAGCATGGTGGCGTAGTCGGAAAGCAGAAGCCCCTTGGCGTGGCAGCACACGGCCCGGACGTACTGCAAAACAAGGGGGTGAAGGTCCCCCAGCATCTCGCCGTCGTCCACGGGCACCTCGGCCAGGCTCGCCCTGCCCGCTTCGGCGTGGCGCGCCCGGAACCCGGCCAGCTCCTTGTTGGCCCAGAGCATGCCCAGCCTCAGCCGATCGGCCAGCAAGGCTTCCCGGTACTCACCCGGCAAGCGGTAGGCCTCCTGGAACTCGGCCAGGTCGATGTCCGGCCAGAACGCGTTGTTCTCGACCATCGTCCCCTTGGGCAGATCGTCTGCAAATGCGGTAAAACTCATGGTGTCCCCTTCTTTAAAATGGACCGGCCCCCGCCTAGGCCAAGGCGTTTCACATAACGTGGACGCATGGCCCGGCGGGATCGGCCGGTGGTGTGGGAGCTCTATTCGGTGCCTTCGGCCTCCGCTCCGGCGGCCTCAGCCGGTTCGGCGGGCTTCTCCTCGTTGGGCTTGGCGCTCTCCAGCTTCTTCCGTGCTTTGCCCAGCACGGTTTTCACCTTGGCGCCGTACTCCTCGGCACGTTCAAAATGGGTTATGGCCTCGCTCCAGGACTCCAGGTCCATGGCCACCAGGCCTTTCAGCTTAAGCATCTTGGCGCTCACCTCGTCGGGGATGTCCCAGCCTTCGGCCAGCTCGCACACCTGGCCGAAGTAGGGCTCCACGGACCGCCCGGCGTCCTGCTCGCCTTCGGCCCACTCGGTGATGGTGTCGCAAAGGTAGATGGGCAGGTCCCGGCGGAATCGCTCCGGCATGGGCACGCCGTGCTCGATGCAATACAAGGCCAGGGCCATGGCCCCGTGGATATCGGCGATGTCAAAGAGCCACACCAGGATCTGGCCCAGCAGGGGGTGATCGGATCCGGAGGCCTTCAAGGTCTCCACCACGGGCAGGTACTTGGGCACCAGGTGCGCGGCCTTCTCGGCCTCTTTCTGCTTCCGGCTCCGGATCAGCTTGAGCTTGGCCAGGTCGTCCTCCAGCTCCTTTTCAAACCCGGTCAACGTCTGCTGCTTGGCGATGGCCGTGGTGGGCATGGTCCCCAGAACAGCAAAGGACGACGCCCCTTCCCCGTAGCCGGGATCTTCTTTTTTCTTCTCTTGAAAGCGTTTCATCAAAGACATGGAATCCTCCCTTACGCCCAGCCGTCGGAGCCGTTGGGCAGCTTCACTTTGGAGAAGTCCACGGCAACGAATTTTTCGGGCGTTTCGACCACGTAGCCCTCGTTCCGGCTGTTGTAATCCTCCACGCGATCCTTCTCGGGCTTCTCCTTGATCTGGCGACGCCAGGAGCCGGACTGCACATAGATGGAAAGGTTTTCATAGCTGGTGATGACCAGACCACGTTCCGGAAAACTGGAAGGTGTCTCCCAGGGAAGGCCGCCGAAAATAGAGAACGCCGAGGAAGAAAGGAGCTTTTCTGAAGGCGTCTGCCCGTTGGCAACTGCAAGTAAAGTTTTTTCGCGTGCCACCAGCTCGGAGCCCACGAGGACAATCAAATCCCGGCGAAGGTAGGGAGGAATACCTTCGGTGAGTTCCACGACGGCATGGTCGAGGTTTACAAAGTCCCCGTCCATTCCGATACGAATCTCCCCGGCCTGCTTTTCTCCGGTGGTAAGAATATTGGCAGGGACCGTTTCTTTGACGTACTGCATCCACCCCTTGTTCACGTCCTGGAGCATGGAGTTGGCATCCAGGTCGGTCGTGTCGGCGGAGTTGGTGCCATACCAGCCAATGACCTCGCGGTCGTTGGCGATACGCTCCTGAACGTAGCGGGTGTAACGTTCCGCCAAATCCGGAAACTTGGCCCAGGCGTCCATGGTGGCATACGTCATGTAAACGTCGGAGTTGGTTTTGTTCAGCCTGTACTTGCGCTGCCCCAGCCCAAGAAGGTCACGAGGCGTACGCTCATTGCCTTCAATAGAAGTATCGATACGGCCTGAAACGGGTCCTGCGGCGCAGCCCAGGATGTTCTGGCCTTCCAGCTCATCAACTGTAAAGACGTTGATCTTGGGAAGGAATGTGGACTTTTCCACAATGGCATCCTGGAGTTTCTGCTCTATGGTGGGCTCCACCGTAAAAGCTTTTTCCACGGTGGGGATGCCATACTGCTTGGCCAAGCGGCCGCACATCTCATTGAATGCCTTCAAGGCAAAATTGTTCATCGTTGGTGCTCCTCAAAAATATAAAAGGGTGTTCGGAAAAAGTGCCTACCAGAGGTTATCCTGCTCCCCCGCAGGGTTGGGGTTTTCCCGAAAATGAGTCCCGGGCACGCGCTGTTCCATGCGCTCGGTCATGGTGTTGAAGGCCTTCACCATGGTGTCCACGCTCGTCTTCAGCTCGGTGTACTGGGCCTCGCCTGCGGGTGCCGGGGTCTCGCTTCCTTCGCTTCCCCCGCCCTCCCCTTCGCCGCCTTCTCCTTTGCCGTCTCCGGCTGGGGGCGTCTTGAATGTCTCCATAAAAGTCTGCATGTTGCCGGCCATGGTTTCCACGGTCTGCTGGGTTGCCTCAAGGGTGCCCTTGACGGCTTCGAATTGCTCTTTGTTCATGGGGTCGTCTCCCGTCTCTTCCTCGTGGTTTTCGTCTGTAAAAAAATGGGCGAGCTTCTTAAAAAAGGTGGTCATGAAGCGGTCTTCGTCGCCCATAAACTCTTTGCTCAGATCCGGCACCTCCTCCCCCGCATACCGAGCGGTGAACTCCCGGCCCTTCAGCTTGGAGAACCGCATCTCATCCGTGCCCAGGGACGCGGGGGAATCGGTCATGGCCAGGCCCGTCAGATAGGTTTTGCCCGTGGCCGCAAAGTCTTCCGTCACCTCAATGGAAAAGTGGAGGTACTCCTCCCACACCTGGTTCATCTGAAGCAGGGACCGGCTCGGGGAGATCTTGGCGTAAAGCTTCACCACGCCGTCCACCTCTTCGGCCTTCAGCTCCCGCACCGATCCGTAGGCGGCGTAGCGCATGTGGTCGATCCAGATCTTGGCGGTGTAGGTGGCGGGGTTGTAGGTCTCGGCCATGTCGGTAAACCACTGGGGCTGAAGCACCCGACCGTCCACGGTGGGGCCGGAGGTGGCGACACATTTCCAATCAGTCACAAGGGAGGAAGGCATGTTTTTTCCTTGGTTGCAGGGGCGGTTCTCATGGGTTTCAAGTCATCAACACCCCCAACATAAGTGGCGGGAAAAGGACTGTACACGAAACCAATTCCGATTTTGGCGTTATCGGAATGGAAGTAAATCGGGCTTTGGGTTCGGGCTGGTATGCTCACGGCATGAGCCTTTACACACAGGAAATAAAAGACGCGGCCAAGCGCCTCTACCTTCGCCACCACACCCCCAAGGAGATCGCCGCCATCGTCAACGTGCCCCTGCGCACGGTGTACGACTGGCGCACCAAGGGGCAGTGGGACGACCTCCTCTCCACCGAAAGCGTAGAGGAGGCCATGGGCAGGCGCCTGGCCCTCCTCTCCGAGCGGGACGAAAAAACAAAACTGGAACTGACCGAAATGAACAGCCTGGTGGAAAGCCTGGTGAAGCTTCGGCACAGCCGCATGCTCATGGAAGGAAAGGGAGAACCCGGGGAAGGGTCAGAGGGGAATAAAAGGAAGGGCGCCTCCGGAGGGAAGCGCAAGCGGGGCAGAAAGAAAAACGACGTCACGGGCATCCAGGAAGACGACTTCAAAGTCAAGATGCACAAGTACTACTTCCGGTATCAGATGGAGCTTCGGGAGGCGCGGCACCACCGGTTCCGCATGCTGCTCAAGTCCCGGCAGATCGGGGCCACCTGGTACTTCGCCCAGGAGGCCTTTGAAGACGCCGTGCTCACGGGCCGGAACCAGATCTTCCTCTCGGCCACCCGGGCCCAGGCCGAGGTGTTCCGGCGGTACATCGTGGGCATCGCCCGCCAGCACTTCGACATCGAACTGTCCGGCAACCCCATCATTCTGCACACGGAAAAAGGCCCGGCGGAGCTTCACTTCCTCTCCAACAACTCCAAGTCCGCCCAGAGCCATACCGGCAACGTGTACATAGACGAGTTCTTCTGGATCCAGAAGTTCAACGAGCTCTACAAGGTGGCCTCGGGCATGGCCTCCCAGAAACGATGGAGAAAAACCGTCTTCTCCACCCCGTCCGCCGTCACCCATGAGGCCTACGACCTCTGGACCGGGGACCGGTACAACAAGCGGTTCAAGAAAAAGCGGGTGGAGTTCCCGGGGTTCAAGGAGATGCAGTCCGGCATCCTCTGTCCGGACAACGCCTGGCGCAAGATCATCACCCTGGACGATGCCGAGGCAGGGGGCTGCGATCTGTTCGACCGGAAGGACCTGGAGCTGGAGTACTCCCCGTCAGAGTTCGCCAACCTCTTCGGGTGCCAGTTCGTTGACGACACCTTCGGGGTGTTCCGATTCGCCGATCTGGAGGAGTGCGCCACCGATGTCTCCCAATGGAAAGACATGGACCCGTCCGCCCTGCGCCCCTTCGGCAACTGCCCGGTCTGGGGCGGCTACGATCCCTCACGCCACCGGGACGATGCCAGCTTTGTCATCGTGGCCCCGCCCTTGAAACCCGGCGGCACGTTCCGGGTGATCAAGCGGTTCAAGTGGGTCAATAAATCCTTTACCTGGCAGGCCGCCGAGATCAAGAAGCTCTGCGCCATGTACAATTTTACCTACATGGGCATCGATGTCACCGGCCCGGGCATGGGCGTGTTCGACACGGTGAAGACCTTCTATCCCCAGGCCACGCCCATCCACTACTCCGTGGGCAGCAAGACCCGCATGGTCCTGAAGGCCCAGGAGATCATCACCTCAAACCGTCTTGAATGGGACGCCCAGGAGACCACCATTGCCCACGCCTTCCTCACCATCCGGCAGACGTACACCCCCAACGGTCAGGTAACCTACTCGGCCAACCGCACGGACACCACCGGCCATGCCGACGTGGCCTGGTCCATCATGCATGCCCTGATCAACGAACCCATCAGCCACGACCAGGCGCAAGGCGCTTGCGTGGAAGTTTTATAATCCGGAGGCAATACCCATGGGAAAAAAGAGAAGAAAACAAAGAAAGGACCACATGACCGACCAGGGCGGCACCGCCGAGGCCTTCAACTTCGGAGAACCGACCCCCATCCTGGCAAGCCAGCTCCAGGACTACGTGGGCGTCTGGCTCCTGGACAACGGTAGCTATTACAGCCCCCCCGTGTCCCTGGCAGGCCTTGCCCGGCTTCGCGGGGCCAACGCCTACCACGGCCCCCTGCTGGAGTTCAAAACCAACATGATCATGCGGGCCTTCAAGGGATCGGCCGCGGTGCCCATGCTGCAGATGCTCCCCTTTGTCACAGACTACGTCACCTTTTTGAACGCCTACTTCCAGAAGGTCACCAACTGGATGGGAGAGGTCATCGCCCTGGTGCACCTACCCGCCATCAACATGCGCAGGATGAAGGAGCCAGGCCAGTACTGCATGCTCAACGTGAACGGCAGCCGCACGGACTTCCAGCCCGGGGAGGTGATCCACGTGAAGAACTACGACGTGGCCCAGACCATCTACGGTCTGCCCTCCTACCTGGGGGCCATCCAGTCCATGCTCTTGAACGAAGACGCTACCCTGTTCCGGCGGCGCTACTATCTCAACGGGGCCCACGCCGGGTACATCTTCTATTCATCCGCCGCCACCCTGGGGGACAAAGAGCAAAACGCCATCCGGGACGCCGTGAAGTCCACCAAAAAGCTGGGCAACTTCCGCAACCTCTACCTCCACGTGCCCAACGGCAGGGAAAAGGATTTCCAGATCATCCCCGTGGGGGACTTTTCCACGAAGGACGACCTGGAAAAAATCAAAAACATCTCCCGGGACGACATCATCGCCGCCCACCGCATCCCCCCGGCCCTGGCCAGCGTGGTGCCCACTGAAGCCCGGGGCGGATTCGGAGACATCACCAAGGCCGACCAGGTCTATGAAAAAAACGAGATCGAACCCATCCGAAAGATCCTCCTCCAGATCAACGACCATTTAACCGGCACCAGGCGGATAGCCTTTGACGAACCTGAATATGCACCATAAATTAAGGCTGAAAGGAATTAAGCCATGCGAATCAAATGCAATCGATGCGGCCAGGCCGCCACCATTCAGTCCAGCACCCAGATCTCCGACGAGTTCAAGCAGCTCTACTGCTCCTGCACCAACACCCTGTGCGGCCATACCTTCGTCATGGACCTGGCGTTTTCACACACCCTGTCACCCAGTGCGGTGGATATTCCCCCGGAGGCGTTGGAAAAGATCCGGAAAGGGGCGTCAAGGTGTGAGCAGAGGGAGATGTTTCAGGTGTTACAGGCGGGATAATGAAATAAAAAAACCCCGGTGCCTTGAAAGGCAACGGGGCTTTTGGTGGTGCAAAAATAGATTCAAGGGGTGGGGCGAAACTGAAGGTCCAAGGTATACCCGGCAGCTTCCGCGTAACTTTTCAGGGTAGACAGCTTGGGAGAGTGCTTCCCACTGGCGCTTTCGAGCCGGGAAATGTTGCTCTTCTTGGTCCCCATCCGCTTGGCGATCTCTTCCTGGGTGAGGCCTGCGGCCAGCCGCATCTCAATCAGTTTCCTGCGAAGCTCGAACTCAGGTGCCAGTTCATCGTAGGCTTCCTTGACTTCGGGGTTCTTCAGGGCCCTCTTTTTAAAATCATCGAAAGTCGGGCGACTCATGATTTCACCTCCCTCAGCCGACGTCTCGCCAGCTTCAATTCTTTGTTCGGTGTCTTCTGTGCCTTTTTCAAGAACGTATGGAGAATGATGAGCTCCTGCCCTTTCATGGCACAAAAGAAAGATCGCGCGTTTCCGTCCAGGGCCTTTGCCCGGATCTCATAAAGACCGTCTCCCATCTGGCGCACATGGGGCAAGCCGAGCATGGGGCCGTAGCTTTCAACCATCTCCATCTGGTGAATCAACTTGGCCTGGACTTTGGGCGGCAACTGGAAAATTTCGTCCCGCACTTTATCGCTGTAAAAGGTTACCGTCCATTTCATGGCTTTAATGTTATCATTTTTGATTACTTTTTCAAGGGAATTATTTCGAGATTACCGCTTTTGTCAAGAGTGTAGGTTTGACCCCGTCACGGGGAACAGATTAATCTGATCAAGAGTGTAAGTCTGCCCCCCTTCACTTTCACCTTGCTATGCTTAGTTTTCACTTTTTTATATAATTTATTATTAAACCTTCTTTAGACGACTCAGCAAGTGCCGAATTACCAATTATAAGTATTTTAGAATCATACTCTATTATTCCATTAACCCAGCAGCTTGAACTCTTTCCAAAAGGAAACCACGTCGAACCATTATTATTGCTCCAAATTAAATTCCCCCCTTCAGCTGAAAGAAAAGAGGATTCCTCAAGTTGCAAAATCCCTCCAACATTTCCCCAAGACTCTTCACCGGCCAGAATTTCCCATTCTTTACCCCCGTCTCGTGAGAGAAAAATCCTGCCACCTTTCAAGAATTGCCTACCATTCAGGTGAGTGTTTTTCCGAGACTTCCCATCCAAAGTTCCTGCCAATAAATCACCGTTGTGAGTTTCTAAAAAACAGTCTACGCCATAAAGTATAGAATCTTTGGGCATTTTTGAGTTGATCCAAGTGGCACCACCATCTTCTGAAAAAAATATACTAGCATCGCCGTAAATTGATTCTGTGCCGATGACTATCCGACCAGATGAATGCCTTAAGAAGGCATTAGCATTGTAATTAATCTCAGAAATACTATTCCATATTTTCCCTTTATCATTGCTAACAAATATTACACATTGAGGTTTATCCTGCGGTGTTTTTCCATACTTAACATCAAATCTTCTTGCAACAATCAACCACTTACTACCGGGCAATTCAGAGATGTAGTTTATTGAGCTTATATCGTATCCTAGTTTGAGTTTCTCCCAACTTAAGCCATCATCTCTTGATATTACTGCGCCCTTCCCATTTGTCCCCAAGCACATTTCGCCAGATTCAAACTGGTGTAAAAAGGAAACTCGCTCTGCATCGTTAATTTCAGGAATGACTACTTCATTCCACTTATCTCTTTCATGGTTAGACCTAAATAAGACATATGAATTATGAGATTGTTTATCAGTGCGGAATCCTCCAGCCCAAATCTGACCATCGTCTGTTATAATTGCACTGGAAATTTGTGAATGCTGAAAGAGAACTTTCCAATTTTCATTTCCATTTAATGAACATGAAATTTCCCCTATATCACTGTCCCTATGGGGGAAAACATTAACAGCTTTTTTAGGGGAAGATATAAATTGCCCTTCAATATTTAGCAAATATTGGCCTGGATGAATCTTTGAAAAAACAAAACGTCCATCCTCCCCTGGTACTTCACTATCAACTAAATTGCCATCGAGTTCAGTAAGCTTGAGACTATGGATTACTGACAACTTTACGTTTGGATCATTAACCTCAACAATTCCAATTATGCTTCCATTTTGTAAAGAATCCCTCCACATTTCCCAACCTAACGCGAAGGAAAAGATTGAAAGCACGCTAAAAAAAATACCTGTTATCATTAACATGTAGGGCATTCTTTATTCCTTTTTGATTTGAAAGGGAGAAGGAGACGGGGTCAGATCTACACACCTGACAAACTGATGTTTTTTGTCAAGAGTGTAGGTCTGCCCCCCTAACTCTCACTATAGGCGATTTACACCTGATAATTTTTCTATTAAGCCAAGCATACTTACGTATAGTTCCTTAGACGACACAAGCAGTTTCTCGTAAGCCTCTATAATATCGAATTGTTCTTCAAATACTTGAGCTGTTATATTGCAACTATCCTTCTTATACTTTGATAATTTATTGGTAAGACTCTCACCAATAAGAGGCTTGTATACTATTAACGCATTATCAATTTTTTCATCTAAAACCCTGTACAGTTCTGGGTTTAAATCCCTGACAATATCAGTTTTTTGGGAAGCATCATTATCAAGCGTAATTTCAATTTCTTCAATGACTTTTGATAAGGCATGGACCAAATCGATTATAATTGATTTGTTCATATCCCAGACCCTATCGCGTCTCTGTTTGCGTATTGAGTCATAGTGAATTGCCGTTGCAACGCAAGTAGCAATAGCTATGACTATATTAACTGATAAATTGGTGTCGAGATGAAAATCAGGACACACCAGATAGACAAAGACGATAGAACCACCTATAATTGCGCCTAATACTACTTTTAACATAGCCTTCCTTAGATTCATAACAATTGAAATCTGCCGTATGCGGTGAGGATTTCGGGGACAGATTACAAGAAAGGGTCAGACCTAAACTCTTGACAGAAAACATCAGTTTGTCGGATGTGTAGGCCTGCCCCCTTCACGCAGCTGAAGGAGCGTGTCAAATGTCAAGATGCGCCCCCCTTTCCATTAATTAACAGTGATTTATTTCTGTTGTAAAATAGGTTGCTATAATATCTAATACTTGCCCAGAATTATTTTGATTAGTAGCACAAAATGTAATTGTGACTTTGATTCTTTGGGATGATCCTTCATGAGAATAATATGAAAACTCCCAGACCAATGCACCTTTGAGCAAACCTTCTAGAGCAACGTCCTGATTCCTTACCCATGCATAGAATTTTTCATCTAACTCTTCATTCAATTTGAGATCGGAAGCTAATTCTTGAGACCGAAATGCGAATTCAATGTACCCATAATGAATACCGTTTTCATCATAACCACTTTCACACCCCAGAGTAAAAAATTTTCCATTCTCAGCATTAAACTGCAGTATTAAATTACGAAGTTCAGGAAAGGATCTTGCCTCAGAAATTTCATCTATTCTATACGGTTCTTTTAACAGATCAATACCACCGTTATTTGTTCTCCCATCCGAATAGTCTTTCCTATATGGGAACACCGTAAAACTATCATCATGAGTTGATATTTTCATACTATTTTAGCACCTTTCCGAAAATGCAATGGGGTCAGACCTACACATCCGACAAACAAGTTAATCTTGTCAATAGTATAGGTCTGACCCCATCGCCCTGTGATCACGTCAACAGAAAAATATCGTCACAAAGGAAGGGTCAAAGGAAGAGGCCGGGCCTACACACCTGACAAACAGAACAATCTTGTCAAGCGTGTAGGCCTGACCCCATTTCGCCCCATTTCGATTTCTTAGCCGAATACACTTAGGTTGATAGGCGACCAACAGCGTAGCTGACGCCTGCAGCCCATATTGTTTCTACTGCTGCACTGGAAATTTCTTTAATGCGCGCTATTAATGTTTTTCCCATAGACACCTCCTTATAATTATTGTTTCCCATGGTTGAAGAAGCCACTCGGATACTTAAGTACCTTAAAAGAACAAGAATAAGGACTACGGGCACAACAAACGCCCAGGGAATCGAACCCTGACCTACCTCCCCTACAAACCTAAATGCACTCAACGTTATAGATTACCTACTCTACTTATTACCTCCCAGATTTTTTTCTTTCGTTGGATTTCCTTTTTACACTTATGCGGCAATGCTTGTATTCAAATTTTTAATGCTTAATGGAACTTTTGTAGATTTATAAAGATCCATTATAAAGAAGGGTTCAGACCTACACATCTGACAAGCTGAAAATTTTTGTCATGAGTGTAGGTCTACCCCCTTCACATATCCATATCTGACAACCAAAGTAATCTTGTCAAGATTCTAACCTACCCTATTCGCCTATGCGCTGGCCTTCCGAGAATTCTGTAACTGGTATGCTTTCATACGAAAATCTTTTCCTTTGTTTCGTCTCTTTAATGTTAATCTCTTTAGAAACATTCGGAAACCATCTACTATCTACATGGTTAGGGCATACCTTCTGAAGAATATTATGAATAAAATAACCATATGACATTTCACGTAATTCATAAAAATGCCACCTATGATAATTTATACTTGAGGAGCTACTAGGATTATAATCCCAGTAGCGAATAAAATATGAATCTCCCAAACAGATTAAGTCTATTATATCACATGATGAATTAGTCGTAGAATAAAGGCATTCCAGCACATCACCAGAAACTATCCCACCACTTTCATATGAAAAAATTGAAAGAAAGCACTCTTCGTTGTCTCGAAGTATAGTACCTATTTTTTGCAATTTTGATATAGTCTCAAAGAGTTTGTATTTGTTCAATTGTGTTTTAACTTCAATAACACCCAGAACTGCTTCTGGACTTATGAAGACCAAATCGCCATCACGAAATAAAACTGGAGAATCAGCAGAATATAGCAGTACGTCAATTTGGCTCGATGTTTCGCCTGAAGATAGTATAAACCCACGACCAACACGTATATTTTCTGGAAGATTCCTCATCAAGACTGAGCGTATAACACTTTCTTTCCATTCTCCATCTGTCAACCAATGTTTATCCTCTATAAAATTTCTAACACGGTTTTTTAAGGAAGTTAGTTCGAGAGAAATTGACTTAAAATACATTCCCATATCCATACTTTTACACTCTTCCCCCCCAAAAATATCAACATACACTTTTGATCAAAAAGAACTAAGCGCTTTGATTTAAGGTTACTTCAAGTCCGTTGTGCAAATAAACGGTTTTTCTTCCCCTTTTAGGATTTTATCCCTTGCTATTCTTTCAAACACCTGCTTATTTTTGTAAAATTTTTCATCTATTTCTGATGTATCATCAAAATGAAGATCCCTTATAGACTCAACTGAAACATTAATGGTAATATTTTTACCGTTGTATTTTGCCCAAAAAACCAAATTTCCAGTCTTAGAGTTACGACCTATGTGATCCAAAAATTCAACAACTTCATTATTGCCGCTTAGACCTATCAACCATCACCTCTCTTTTTCCAATTAAGATCCACAAGTGATTCAATCACATGCTCATATACACATCGCGATGAAAACATCTTCAATACTGTAACCTACAGTCCTATCTCCTCTGGCTCCACATAAATTCCCACAGTCTCCAAAAGCTCACTGTCAAATTTAAAAATGTCGTCGAGGGTATCGATGGGATGGCGGGTCTCTTTCTTCTCTTCGTCGAACAGGCCGATATATTTCTGCTTGCCGTTGAAGTGGAGCCTGCATATGGGCTTGCGGTTGTTGTCTTCGAACAGGATCCCGAAGTAGCTTTGGGTGTCACGGTGGGCGACCTTCTCAGCAGGGACCCTCTGGCGGACGATGGCCTTGACGATGTTGAACCCTTCGATCTCCTCTTCGGTGGTGACGATCTTTGAGACTTTCTCGGGCTCGGGAGGCGTGTCATTTTCGACCACAACCGGCTTCTCGTTCTTGATCTGGACGTCGGGGCCGATGGCCGACTTGAGGCGGTCGTTGATGCTCTCGTTTAAAAACTGCTTCAGCGCCTTGGTCGTCATTTCCAAAAACTGGCTTTTGACCTTGGGGGTCAGCATGCCGTCGTAAACCCTTGAGGCAAAGAACCTGACGAACTCCTCCTCCGGTGATTCAAACTGCTTTCGCAGTTCTTTTTTGATCTGGTTGAGGTACTTCAGGTCACCGGCTGCATCCACGATGGACTCAACGTCAAAGGCCGACTTGGTAAGCTTCTTGACCTCAGGAACCACATACTCGTCGATGTCCTCCAGGTCGAGTGTAAGGAAAGGCTTGTCATCCATTACATTGGCTGCGTCGAGATCGGTGAAGAACTGGTACTTGGATCCGTTTGTGAGGATGGCCAGCCGGGCTTTGGTCACAGAAAAATACCTGTAGAGTTGTCCGGTATGTTTCTGCGTCAGGTTCTCACCGAATTTTTTGCACTCGATGAGGATCTGGACCTCATCATCTTTGACCAGGGCGTAGTCCACTTTCTCGTTCTTTTTCGTGGCCGTGTCTGCGGTAAACTCCGGCACCACTTCGTTGGGGTCGAAGATGTCGTAGCCAAGGACCGTATGGAGGAAAGGCATAACCAAGGCGTTTTTCGTTGCCTCTTCTGTCGCAAGGTTCCCTGCCACCTGTTCAATTTTCTCTGATAAACCTTGCAGCTTTTCCATGAATTCCATAATGTCCTCCGGGTGTTATTATGATTGACAGTGAGTGCAACGGGATCATTTACCAAACCCCTCACGTGGTATTTTATCCAGCAAACATATACCTAAACTCAACGAATCATCAACAGTATTCAAGCCATAAAAAAAAAGCCCCGACCTTCGCCGGGGCTTTTCATTTGGTTTCTTTGTATTTTTTTTCTTCGGGCAGATTTGTGAGAATGGTTGCCGTTGGGTCGTCTCAGCAATTTTTCTGGTAACCTTGGCCTGCTATGAATTTCACATAGTGTATTGTTTCAAGGGGTTGAGAAAAATCAAACCTGCTTGTTCCGTCAGTATTGACAATGGCCTGGGTACTCTCGTCTCAGGGTGCTGAGACCTTTCAGTTTGCCGCCCTCTTCCAGGCCTCGGTCGAAGAAGAACATGTGGACGTTGGCCTCGTAGATCTGGCGAGCGCGTGTCTGGCTCACGTTGAAAAGCCGACCGGCTTCCGCAAAGCTTTTGCCTCAGAGCACGGCGCGGGTGAGTCTGATGTTTCGGGTTTTCTGTTCTGGTTGGCCCATGGGGTCCTCCGTGGTTGTTTGGGTTCAGCCGTGCATGGCCGTGGGGGTGTTTGTGCCGATGGTCTTGACCATGCCCTGGATGAGGCCGCCCACGGCGGAGGGGCCTGAAATGATTTTTACCTCGTCGCATTTGCGGTGGGCTTTGTAGGCGGCGGCCATGTTGCGGAGGAACCAGCTTCGGTCGCTGTCCGGGGTGGCGCAGATGGACTTCCAGCCGAGCTGGGAGACGACCCGGTTTGTAACGGGGTCCTCGAAGACTGGGCAGGCATAGACACCGTGGCGCCGGATGGCGTCCCACACGAGGAGGGCCTGGACCGATGCCTTGTCGTCGGCGCTGCCCTCGATGGCCTCCACGAAGTCGGCGATGGTGGGCATGGTGGTGTACTTGCGGGTCCGCACGATCTGGAGGGCGGCGGCTTCGATCTGGGCCATGGTGTAGTTGCCCAGGGCCTTGAGCATGAATTCCAGGAAATGGGGTTCAAGCTGGACGCCGTAGTTCTGGCCGATGCCGATCATGGTTGTGGCAAAGTGTTTCCTCTCCGACGGGTTCAGCATGGCACCCCCAGGAACTCGGCGGCCACACGGGTGTTGTGGGCCAGAAGCTCAGATCCCTGGAGCCTGCCGGTTGGACGCATGGAGGGCTTGGGCGGAGGGCATGGGTGTACTTCGTCTTCCCAGCGCTGCCCGTTGATCCAGGTGACGGCATCGGGTGGGAACTCCCCGTAGGTGTCCCGGAGCCGGATGATGTCGGCGATGATCTGATCCGGGTTGTTGCGCTTGTGGCGCATGGCTTTCCACCAGGCATCGAAGGCTTTTCGCTTGTTCCCCTTCCTGCCCCTGCGGGCCGGGTACTCTGCCCAGAACGTTTCGAACGCGGGGTGGTAGGCTTTTGTGGGACGAGCTGAAAACTCGGACTTGGGTTTGGCTTGCTGGCTTGGCTCCTCTCCCGCGCCTCCGGCAGGAGGCAAAGGTTTTTGTTTTACGTTGGGAGATGGAGAAGGAGATGGAGAAGGAGTTGGAGCAGGAGCAGGCGAAACGCTGGCGTTTGGCTGGCGATCGCCAGCACCACCCATAACCCGGCTGGGTTCCAAAATTTTCCTGTACTCTTCTTTGGAAATGGCGTTCACGCCTTTTGCTTTCAGCTCGTCATACTTGGCACGATTCACCTGCGCCAATTTTGAAAACCTTGCTTTGTCGGCCCTGTCTTCTGCCGAGCACGCCCAGGGCTGATGCTCGCACCAGTCGTTAATGACGTATCCCATTTCGGGATCTTTGGCGAGCCAGTGGGTTTCCACCAGAGCGTCCACCAGCACCCTGGGATCTCCCATCCAGTTGCAGGCGTCGGCAATGTCTTCCTCGTCCCACCCGTCCAGGCAGCCGGAGGGCCTGTGTACTGCGGCCGTCAGCCACAGATCTATAAGGTACACCTCGGCCCCGACGCCCAAGAGGCGGACGAGACGCTTTCTTTTTCTGTGATCCTTGAATGCAATGGACAATCGAATATCTTGATTCATCTCAACCCCGATCAGCTTACTGTGCGTTACGTTCAAACCCGGCCAAAACAGTCTGGGCAAAAAGGATGTTCTCCGCTGTTTCTTTCATGATCCGCTTTCCGAGTTCGCCCCCTTTGCGGATCATTCGCCCTTCAACCGTCTTTTTTTCATCATTGATTTTTTCACAGACAAACAGGCTCTGCTTGTTCCGTGCCTTCAACTCCATTCCCAACTCAATACTTTGAATATCCATTTCAACCCTTTCAGTAGCCACTTCTTTCAAAAGTATCGCTGCCCGGTACCGACCACACACAACCCGGGCAGTTGAAAACCGTGTCCCTTTGATTCTGCTTTCCGTTCAGACTCTACCCGCGTTCCCCGGCTTCGATCATGGCCAGATCTTGCCGCATCTCTTGAAGCAGCATCCCGGCCTCCTCTTCGATGAGTTCGCCCCAGACCTTTGGCCCGGCGATCTGGGTCCAGCCGCCGCAAGGCGTGATCCTGACATCCTTCATCACCTCGTCCAGGGTGGCCACGATCTTGTGGCCCCAGGCCTCGATCCGTTCTACCTGATCTATGTGCTTGCCGAGCTTCATGGCCCGGGACCGGCGACTACACATAACGCCCCTCCGTCTCCAATCGGTTGATGCCTTCGGCGATGTCCGCCTCCCACTTCTGCCTGAGCCAGTCCATGTCCTCGGGCCGGAGGGTTTCGCCGCGGTCGAGGACGCCCATCAGATAACTGATGACGTGGGCCCCGCGTTCAAGGGTGCCCCGGATATCCTCAACGGTTCCTTCTGTAAATGTGATCTGTTTGCACATCGATCTCTTCCTGCTTGGTATCTGTGCCGATGGATGTGGCTCTCACCCCGACAAACATCGGCCCATATTCATTTCATTTTCTGTAGATGGTTATGCGTAAATAACGTCGAACTTGGCCTGCTCTGTTTTGATGGCCAGATAAAAGGAGCCGAACGCCTGGAGGGCTTCCCAGGTTTCTTTCTCGCAATCGGCCAGCTCGCCTTTGTCCAGGCGGTCGTCGTTGCTCAGCCCCTCGGCCAGGGCCTTGATGGCTTCGGCGGATTCTTTGGCCATGGTGGCGCAGTACTGCACCCAGCTCAGGGCGTTCATTTCAACCCCGGGTTCGGGGATGGGCAGGCTGATGCGACCAAACCGGCGGTTCATCTCGTCCAGGCTGGTGAGGTTTCCGGTTTCATCCAGAAGCACCATCCAGTCCAGCACCCCCAGCTTGTTGGTCCTGCGGCCAACGGATCGGGGATCCACATCTGCGTACAGAGTCTGGGGCCTGACGCCCAGGCGATCGGCCAGAACCTTGACACCATGGGCTTTCACATCACGCTGAATGCCCCCTAAAAGTTCAACGAATTCACTTTTGTACATGAGTCGCTCCGCTAATTTCCGGTTATCTATTCGATTTGAAAGTGAAATACTGTTGTTACAGCAAGCCGCCACTCAACTTTTTTTGCTTGCGTCACTCAACATTTATGGCAATATGGAACCACTCAACATTTGGGTGGCCAAATTTCCGAGGGTTTCTTGCCAAGGGTTTCAATAATCAAGCCCCTGACGGGTGAACTTGGATGCGAGCCAGACATGACATGGCTCACCATTGAGCGCGTAACCATCGCTTTTCTTGCAAGATCCACAGGGCGAACTCCCTTCGCCTTGAGGGCCTTTTTGATTTCATCTTTGGTCATGGCCTCCTCCTATGTTGATCTATCATCATTGAGTGAACTAAACATAATAGATCGGAACTATAGATGTCAACAGTCACGTTACATTTACAGACACTACAAGACCGCCTAAAATATCTGGTAGACCTTAAATCAGCCGGAATTGCAGCGGATTTTGCCAGAGCAATTGGCATTGCCCCAGCAACATTTCACACGTACATTAAGGGAAGATCTCCATCTGTTGAGACGTTAACAGGTATGCGAGACACGTTTTCAATAAATATAAACTGGCTGCTAACAGGTAGAGGAGACGTGTTCGGAGAAGAGGTCACGACGACTGAAAACACGCCAGAAGACCTTTCAATTGACCTTGAAGTCCTGCACCGCATTATCAAATGGGTGGAAGAAAGGCTGAAAAGCGAAGGAAAAGAGATGATCCCGGACAAGAAAGCCCGGTTTATTGCATTAGCATATGAATATTTCACATCCCCGGAGGATGGCAAAAATGTAGATGATAAAGGAATGAATCAACTTTATAGGTTAGTTGTATAACGAAAAAGCTATACGCTTAATTCCGGTTATCTAATCCTCAAATCAAACAACTGCATCGAAGACGGCAAAGATACTCAGCACGCCTCATGCTCCCAATTGCACAATCTAACCTGGAGAATCATTTGTCGAAACATTTAAAAGCCCAACCATTTACAATAAAAAAAGCTAACGAATTTATTAAAAGCTTTCATAGACACCACCGCCCGACAATACGAAATAATGGGCGATGGGCAATAGCTGCTATCGATAGCTCTAATGAAATTGTAGGTGTTGTCATAGCAGGAAATCCAGTCTCAGCGACCTATATGGATGGATTCACAATCGAGCTAACAAGACTATGCACGAAAGAGGGAGCTCCAAAAGGTACGGGTAGTTTCTTATTAAGTAGATGTTGTTCTATTTGGAGAACTATGGGGGGAAAGCGTATAATTACATATACACTTGAGTCTGAATCAGGGGCGTCTTTAAGAGGTGCGGGGTGGACTTTGGCCGGAACTGTCCCACCACATAATCGATGGCAGAACAAATCTAAGGCTGATGGAATCAAAAGAGCTGATCTCCAAATATACCAAATCAAAAAACTTCGTTGGGAAAAAACTTTTAAGGAGGTCGGATAGTGAATATCATTTGTGCCTTTAGCTCTGACAGTCGGGATCTTTACAAGGCTGATATATATCGAGTATTAGCACTTCCTAAAGGCCACCTAATCCACTTTAGGTATAAAAAGAGATATGTTGATGAGAATCTATTGAATTCACGTCGATATTTAAAACATCAAAAAATGGCTATTTTTTTCACCCACGGAAATTCAATAAATTGTGAAAACCCCGAGTTAAGGAATGAATCTATCAGATGGGCAAGGATTGTCCATACAGAAATTAGCAACGATACAGATGTTTTTCATGTATATATGGCACTACAAAATTTTTGTAATGTCACTATCGATTCAGGAAATTCTACCGAAAAAGCGCCACCACACAAATTTTTTTCAAAGCTACAATGCACAGTGACATCAAGGGATGATAATTGGCAAAGCAGAGTTGACTTGATTAAAGAGCACTTCCAAAATCTAACTTTTTTCCATCTAAAGCAAATTGAAAAAAAATACTGCAATGAAAAAATAAAATACTTTAACAATAACAAATCTTGTCGCTACGAGCTTACTCACGGAAATCGATATGTAATCAAAATGGCTATTGCCAACCCCCATAATTCAAACACAAAAATTAATATTTCAGATAGTAGTGACGAGATTTCAATTAATTGTATCAACCCTATGGAAACATCAATACCGCTCGATGATTATGATATCCCTATATCTGTAAAAACCCTTCAGGTAATGAAACAGGCTTCACTCCTTAAGTTTGAACCCATTAATGAGAATGGGCCTTTAGGTGAATATACAATCAACATTGAGCTTGATTTAAAGCTAAGCATTAAAAGACCCATAGTGTTTGGCATTTTTAGTGTCATCGCTTTCTGGGCAGTGTTAATCGCAAAAGCTAAACCTACTGATATTCTGTGGCCCCCACCTAATAATTTAACCATAGCTACAGTTATGTTCTTCATTTCTGCAAGCTCTTTGTTCTTTTGGTTCAACAAAAAATAACCCTCCCACAAAGGCATGATCGTTTTTTGACCGTTCCAATTGCGCCACAATCAAACCTGCGATAAATGGGCATCTCTTTTTTGGATACATCAAGATGTTGAAGACATGAATCGTGAAGCCAGAGAATTCAAACTCAGCCATAAAAAACCACCCCGGATGCCAGGGTGGTTTTTTTGTGTTGTCCCTGTCGGTATATTCGGCTACCTTGAAAATCTCTCACCCCGATAAACATCGGCCCATATCCGGTCCTTCCGGCATGGGCCTTTTGTGTTGGCCCCGGAAGGCGTTATTCGAAGCTTTAAGGGGAGAGATCATGACCCACACCATTTGCCACACCCAGGCCGCGGTTCGCGGCCCCAAATCCACCCTGCCCCTGGAGGAGATCCAGCGCCTCCTGGACGAGGGCCACAAGCAGACAGACGTGGCCCAACTCTTCGGCACCACTCAGCCCACCATCAGCCGCCTTTGCCGAAACACCCACTCGGCCGCGGCCAGGAAAAAACCCAAGGACGGCCCCATCTGCACCTGCTGCGGCCAGCACACCGTGGCCAAGGGGAACCGGTTTCTCTGTTCCTGGTGCTTCACCCACGCGGACACTGCCGGACCTGCGTTTTCCGAACACGCCCTGGCCTTCTGAACCGGGGACACCCCTTCAGACGGTCTATGGATAGATCCCCTCAATACAATGGAGTTGGTTTCATGGAGTTGACACACAGTGACATGGAGGCGATGGCGGCGGCCATCGCGGGAAAGGTGGCGGACACCCTGCGGGCGGAGCAGACCGTTCAACGGTGGCTCACCCTGGAGGAGGCGGTGGAGTATGCCAGGGCATCCAAGAACTCCCTGCGCCGCTGGATCGATGCCGGACACATCTATGCGTTCAGGCGCACGGGAAAACTGATCGTGGACAGAGAGTCCATTGACGCCTGGTACTCTTCAGAGATCATCAATTTCCCTACATGAATATAGACCTTGGACTCAGATTGACATGGCAGTAAAGCTCTCTTACCGTGTCTCCATGCCGAAACTGTGGAGACACCCCGACTACGACACGTTCTATGCTCTCTGGCAGGAGGGGCCGAAGCGACGACGCAAGGCCCTCTGCATGCCGGGATCCAGACGTGCCACCAAGGACCCGAAGCTGGCCCAGAAGCTGTTCACCCAGTTCACCCGGCAGCTCATGGCCGGGCAGGTGGCCGCCATCAAGACCGGTCACACCGTAAGCTTCGGGGCCTTTAAAAAGGAGTTTCTGGATTACGTGGAGACAAACCGGTCGGAGGGGACCTTCCTTGCGTACAAGCAGGGGATGGACAAGGCGTCCTCCTGCTGGGGAGATACCACGGACGTCAATCAGATCAGCACCCGCCACCTGGACAAGCTGGGCAGCGACCTGTTCCGGTCGGGCCTGGCCCCGGCCACGGTGAACAAACACTACCGCCACGTGAAGGCCGCCCTGAAGAAAGCCATGCAGTGGGAGTACATCGACCACCCCATTATTTTCCCCAAGCCCGTGAAAGAGCCCAAGAGCATCCGCTACATTCCCAAGGAGCACATGGCCCGGATCATGGCCCACATCGAGGAGCCGGAGTTCTACGACTTCTGCACCCTCTCCTGCTACCTGGGCCTGAGAAACGGCGAGGCCCTGCGCCTGACCCTAGCCGACGTGGACAACCCGCCCGACTACCTGCGCATCGTGCCCCTGCAGAAAAACCGGAAAGAATCCCGGGTGCCCATCAACGCCACGGCCCGGGAAACCCTCTCCCGATGCATGGCCCGGGCCAGGGAGAAGAAGCGGCAAAAGATCTTCCACTGGACCTCCCGCACCCACACCGGGCAAAAGTTCAAGCGGGCCGTCCGGGCCGCCGGGTTCGAGCACTACCGCTTCCACGACCTACGCCACACCTTCGCCTCCTACCTGGCCATGGGCGGCGCCAACCTCCAGGCCATCCAGGAGCTCATGCGCCACGAATCCATGGCCTCCACCCTCATCTATTCCAAGCTCTCCCCGGACCACCTCAAGGCCGCATCTGAACAGCTCTGCTTCACCCTGGGGCCCATGCCCTTCCCAACGGGTACGGATGAATAAGAAAAGATTTTGCCTCCGGCGGCAAGGGGATGATCCCCTTGACCCCAGGTTCCGTAGAGTTACCGTAGAGTTTTTGCGGAGCTTTTTTAAAGGAGAGGCCCGAGGGGCGTGGATGTCGTTTTTTTACTGTAACGAAACTGTAACGAAAAATGGGTCTATTTGGGGCTATTTGGCCACATCTGAAACGCAAAAAAGTTTCTTACCCATTGGCAAGAAACTTTTTTAAGATACCGAAATCATATGTTTAATTTTATGGTACCCGGAACGAGAATCGAACTCGTACAGCCTTGCGGCCGAGGGATTTTAAGTCCCTTGCGTCTACCAGTTCCGCCATCCGGGCAGAGCATAAAAATGGCCCTGTTCGACGTGTGTCGAAAGGACTGTATCTCTTTACTCGATTTTTTTTTGAATGGCAACCGACAATTTGGGGCTGAAGGATTTTAAGCTCCTTCGTAGCCTGAAAGGGGAAAGAAGCGCCCCGGCCCCATGATGGCAAGGGGATGCGGCCACGCCGCTTATTTTACGGTGCGCCTTGCAACCCGGATTTATTTCTGCTACAACCCCCGAAATGAAAGAAAATCAACATATTGATACCCAACGACTTGTCCTTGCATCCCAGTCTCCCCGACGGAAAGATCTCCTTGAAGAAGCCGGAGTCCTTATAGATATCCTCCCCAGCTGTGCCGATGAAGTCCTCCCGGAAGGGGTGGCGCCTTCGGGCTGCGCCATGGCCCTGGCCCGGCTCAAGGCGCGGGACGTCGCCGAAACCCATCCCGAACGATGGGTCCTGGGGGCCGATACCATCGTGGTGGTGGACGACACGATTCTCGGCAAGCCTGACTCAGCAGACGACGCGCGGCGCATGCTGTCCCTTTTGTCCGGGCGCAGCCATCAGGTGTGCACCGGGTTCTGCCTGATCAACAAGGCCCTTGAGCGGGAAATCTGTGACGTTGTGATCACCGAGGTCACCTTCAAAGCGCTGTCCGAAGCCGAGATAAGCTGGTATATTGGCACGGATGAGCCCTTTGACAAGGCCGGTGCCTATGGAATCCAGGGCAAAGGAGCCTCCCTGGTCAGGGAGATCAAGGGTTCGTACACCAACGTGGTGGGACTGCCCGTCTGCGAAGTGGTGGAACATTTAAAGGACATCGATCTGGTGGAGTTCAGATAGCACGAGATGAAAGATCGCATTGAACGTATTGAAAAGCAGATAAGAGAAGCCGCCGAAAAGGCCGGACGCAACCCCGACGAGATCCGACTCGTTGCCGTCAGCAAAATCAAACCCGCGGAGATGGTCAGAGAAGCCAGGGACGCCGGTCAGACAATCTTCGGCGAGAACTACATCCAGGAAGCCGTTGCCAAAATCGAGGAGGTCGGAGACGACAGCATCGAATGGCACTTCATCGGCCACCTCCAGAGCAAAAAGTCGAAGTACGCGGCCGGGGTATTTACCCTGATCCACTCGGTGGACAGCCTGAAGCTGGCCAAAGAAATCAACAAACAGGCGGCCAAAAAAGAAGTGGTTCAGCCCATCCTGATCCAGGTCAACACCAGCGGCGAAGAGAGCAAGTCCGGCACCACGGCCGAGGAGGTCATTGAGCTGGTCCGAGAGGTGGCCAGCCTGGAGAACGTTGCCATCAAAGGCCTCATGACCATGCCCGCCTTTTTTGACGATCCGGAAGGGGCCCGGCCCTATTTCCGCCAGTTACGGCTCATCAAAGACCGTATTGAGGCCCTGGGCATTCCCGGCGTGGAGATGAAGGAACTCTCCATGGGCATGAGCGGGGACTTTGAGGTCGCCATCGAAGAGGGCGCCACCCTGGTGCGTGTGGGAACGGCCATCTTCGGCGCGCGGGACTATTCTGCCAAGTAAGACCATGTCGCCTCCGGCGACCCTGCCGGGGGCCAGACGTTTGAAACGTTGATGACTTGAGTTTGACAAACAGGTCTTGAAAACGTCTCGGAGCCGCCGAAAGGTATCGGCAAACCGACTGTATTAACGTATGGAACAACCCAAAAGTCTTTGCGGAGCTGCTCTCAAAAAGCGCCCCGCAGGAGGCACTGAGCGACCATGAAAATTTTGATGCACACATGCTGCGGCCCCTGCGCCATCTACCCGACACGGGTGCTTCGCGAAGCAGGCCACACCTTGATGGGCTTTTTTTACCGCCACAACATCCACCCCTTCACCGAGTGTATGAAGCGTGAAGAGGCCATGCAGCAGTTTGCCGAATCCTGTGATTTAAGGATGATCTACCAGGAGGGATACGAACTGGAGGCCTTTCTCCGGGGCGCCGCCTTCCGGGAACAGGACCGCTGCAGGGTCTGCTACCACGACCGCCTCCGGGCCACGGCCCTGCTTGCCAAACGCGGCAAGTTTGAAGCATTCACCTCCACCCTTCTCTACAGCCGTCACCAGAACCACGAACTGATCCGAAGCATCGGCGAGTCACTGGGCAGGCAGGTTGGCGTAAAATTCTACTATGAGGATTTTCGCCCGGGCTGGAAGGAGGGCATCGACACCTCCAAAGAGATGGGCTTGTACCGGCAGCAGTACTGCGGATGCATCTACAGCGAAAAAGACCGGTATGCGAAAGAGATAAAATATGGGGCTAAAGGCTAAAGGCTAAAGGCTAAAGGCTAAAGGGATTTAGCGCCTCCACACACTCGGGGCAATAAAAAAGGGCGACCTCCCGGTCGCCCTTCACTATTCACTATTCACCACTCACTACTTAATACACACCTTCCTCACCTGCAACAGGTCACAATACCCCTGGAAAATCTTGGCAATGCCATCCTGCTTCAGGCTGGTCATACCGTCACGGACGGCCTGGTCACGCAGCTCCTCCATGCGGGCGCTGGTCTGGATCAGCTTGCGCATCTCATCGGTGCCTTCCAGGAGTTCATGGATACCCATACGGCCCCGATAGCCTGTGTTGCTGCACTTATCGCAGCCTTTGGGGCGATGCAGCATCAGGTCATCCGAATAGGGAATATTCAAAAACTGATCGAACTCCTCCTGGCTGCCGAACTCCCTGACCAGCTCATCGTACTCGTCACGGCTGGGGTGGTACTCCTCCTTGCAGTCCTTGCACAGGGTCCGCACCAGGCGCTGGGCCAGGATACAGAGGATGGCGTCGGCAAAGTTGAATGGGTCCATGCCCATGTCGAGGAGACGGGTGATACTTTCGGGGGCGCTGTTGGTGTGAAGTGTGGAGAAAACAAGGTGGCCTGTAAGGGAGGCCTCGATGCCGATGTGGGTGGTCTCCCGATCACGCATCTCCCCCACCATGATGACGTCGGGGTCGGCCCGGAGAAAGGCCCGCATGGCCGCAGCAAAGTCAAAGCCGATCTTCTGCTGCACCTGGACCTGCCTGAGGCCTTTCTGGGTGATCTCCACAGGGTCCTCGGCCGTCCAGATCTTTCGTTCCTCGTCGTTGATCTTGGCAAGGGCGGAGTGGAGGGTGGTGGTCTTGCCGGAGCCCGTGGGGCCGCAAACAAAGATAATACCGTAAGGCTTGTTGATCATCTCCACGAATTTATCGAAGTTCCGGTCGGAAAAGCGCATGTCCTCCAAGGGAATGGGCTCTCCGGCCGCCAGGATCCTCAGCACCACATCTTCCATGCCGCCCTGGGTGGGCACGGTGGCCACACGAAGCTCCACGTCAAGGCCGCCGTAACGCTTGAACTTGATCTTGCCATCCTGGGGCTTGCGGCGCTCGGCGATGTCCAGATCGCACATGATCTTGAGGCGCGATACGATGGCATTCCGGTACTGGTAGGGAATGGTCTGGTAGACCGAGCAGGCGCCGTCGGTACGGAACCGAACCTTGGTGTTCTCCTTGCCTGGATAGGGCTCGATATGAATATCCGAAACACCCCGGTTGTAGGCGTCGATGATGATCTTGTTCACCAGCTGGACCACCACGCTGCTCTCTTCGCTCAGGCCGCTTTCGGCCTCTTCGATCTCATCTTCTTCATCGGCCAGCTGGGAGATGATCTCGTCAATGGACGACTGCTGCTTTTCGTCCTGGGTAAACAGGGTGATGTAGTTAAGGATATCCTCCCGAAAGGAGATAAAGGGTTCCAGCTCCCTGCCCGGAAAAAGCACGCGAATCTGCCCCATCTTCTGGGCATCGTGGGGGTCGTCCACGATGATAACCACCTTATCCCCCTCGGACCTCAGGGGCACCCAGTGGTTGTTGCGCATAAAGGGTACCTTCAGGTCCTCTAAGAGCTCTCCGGGGATGGGCATGCTGCTGTTGTACTCCACAAAGGGGGCCTTGTAGTAGCGGCTCAGGGCCTCGCCCACGTCACCTTTGGGAATGTTAAACCGGGAGAGGAGTACCTTCTCCACCGTCTCGCCGGTCTCCCTGGCCATCCGTTCGGCCTGGGACAGCTCCTTCTGGGTCATGATGTGATTTTCCAGGAGGTAGTCGAACTTGCTCTTCTTGTTTCGCGCCGCACGCTTCTGGTTGTACAGGGCGATCCCGATGATCTTGGCGATCTCCTGGAGGTTCTCTTCGTCCTGTGCGGTAAAGACATCCCCCTGCTTGCGGTTCATGAGCTGAACAGCGCCGAGGAGGTAAGTTTTGTAGAGGATGGGAACCACCAGCATCTGCCGGGTCACAAAGCCTGTCCTGCGGTCCCAGCTGGAATCAAAGGTGATGCTCGGGTCGATGGCGGCCAGCTCCTGGTTGTCGTGGACATCCTTGATGTTCAGGAGACTCTTTTTAAGGACACTGTAGCCGGCGATGCTGGAGGTGGTGATGGACAGGCGGATCTCGTCGATCTCCGTGCCGGTCTTGAACCGGGAGACGATCTCCCGTTTGACCCCGTCCACGTAGTAGATGGTGATGCGTTCGGCTTCAAAGAGGGACTTTATCTCATCTTTGAGATGAATGATGATGTCGTCCAGGTTCACCGCAGCGTAAATTTTGTTGCAGATGTCCTGAAGACGGGTACGGTAGGTCACTTCCTGCTGAAGGTTTTCGACTTCGCTCACCCCGTTGGTCGCTCCGCTCACAGCCCACTCCTTTGCTAATCACCGCATGGGCGACCCTGTAAGGGCCCTCGCAACGGAAAAGGGGACGGCACTTGGGGGGGGTCGCCATCGACATGAAAATCTATGATTTGGTGGATGAAGGTTCGTACCGTTTTTTTATGGGGACCGATCCGGTGTCTTAGGTGTCCCTGATCCCGGATGCAGGGTATCGGCGGGATGGTATCGCCCTCATTTCACATGATTTTCCATGTGACGCCGGTACGAACAACTCGTTTAAGGTTAATGCAAACCTTGGAAGATATAAACCTTTTTTATTTTTCGCGCATCCTTACCCTTCACAGGACCGGGTCAGGAATCTTCGTCTGTATTTCCCTTGAGCTTCTGGATGCCGCCGCCCATAAGAAGGATACTGATGAGATAAAAACAGAATTTCATCAGCAGGACCGTCCCGCCGGACAGCTCCCGGATTTCCTGAATTTGCCGCGCTTTGGATGGAATGGTAAAAAACATGGCCAGCCCCATCAGCAGCAGCATGGCACCCCAGACTTTTTTCATCGCCTCTCCCCCTTATCGTCTCCACTCAGATACCCGCCGGACGGCCCTTTCGGGCCCGACACCGAACGCGTTGACAAAGGCCCCTGTCACGCAGCCCCCCGCAACCTCTTGACGCACCAGTTTACACAGCGCCGCCGAGTTCTTCAAGCTCCGCGTTGAACGATGCCTCCAAACGGTCCAGCTCATCGGACAGGGTTTCAAGGACCTCAAACCCCTCGTCGATGACGGCGTTGTGATGGTGCAACTCCTTGGACAAAGAGGTAATCCGGGCCGAATCACCGCCCTGGGTGGCCTCCAGGAGAGCCTCGTTGATCCGGTCGATCTCTTTTTCACTGGCGTCGATGGCCTCCTCGGCAGCGGTCATCTTCTTTCGCAGGGGGGCCGTCTCTTTGTTTCGCCGTGAGATGATGGCGGAACGCAACTTGCGGCTCTCCTTTTTTCCCACGGATTTCTTGGGGGCCGATGCCTCTGCCTCATCCATGGCAAGGGTTTCCGATACGGTGCCTTCGGGCTCATCGCCCCAGCCCACTTTATTGAGAAACTCGGCGTAGGTGCCATCAAACACCTCCACCCCGCCGTTGCGGAACACCACCAGGCGGGTGGCCACCGCGTGGAGAAACATCTCGTTATGGGTAACCATCACCACCGTGCCGTCGAAGTTGTCCACGGCAGCCATAAGACTGTCGCAGGACTCCATGTCCAGGTGGTTGGTGGGTTCGTCCAGAAACAGAAGGTTCAAGGGGGTCACCAGGAGCTTGCCGAGCATCACCCGGCTCTTCTCCCCGCCGGAGAGCACCGAACACTTTTTCAGGGCCTTGTCCCCTTCAAACATCATGGCCCCGCAGATATTTCTCGCCTGTTGGCGTTCCACATCGGGGTGGGCGTAGAGGATCTCTTCTTCCACGGTGCGCATGGGGTTGATGCTGCTGACGTTGGTCTGCTCGTAAAACCCGGGGGCTGCCGAGGGGTGATGGGTGATGGTACCGGTTTTGGGCGCCAGTTCCCCTGCAAGAAGCTTCAGCAGAGTGGTCTTGCCCCGACCGTTCTGCCCCACCACGCAGATGCGATCCCTTGCCCCCAGGGTAAGGGAAAAGTCGCGGATCAGCTCCGGCCCACCGTCGTACCCGAAGGAGAGGTTCTCAGCCGTATAGAGCTGCTTGCCCTTGATGGGGCAGCTTCGAAAACTGAACCCCAGGGTATCCAGGGAAGCCAGCTTGTCTTTTTTCTCCATTTTGTTCAGGGTCTTCACACGGGACTGCACCATGTTGGCAAGGCGCGCCTTGGCCCGGAACCGGGAGATGAAAAGCTCCATCTCTTTGCGCTTTTTCTCATCGTTGAGGCGGGTCTTCTCGTAGATCTCCTCTTCCTGGGCGATCTGGGTGTAGCAGGCCTCGGTGTTGCCCGTGACCTTTCTGGCCCGTCCCCTGTGGATCCCCACGGTATGGCTCACCACACGGTCCATGAATCCCCGGTCGTGGGTGATAAGAAGCAACTCACGGGGCCAGGCCCTCAAAAAGCCCTCAATCCAGCGAATAGAGGTGATATCCAGGTAGTTGGTGGGTTCGTCGAGGAGCAGCAGGTCCGGGTCGGAGACCAGCACGCGGGCCAGGTTCAGGCGCACCTGGAACCCTCCGGAAAACGATCCGGGATGTTTTCCCATGGCTTCCTGGGAGAACCCCAGGCCCGCCAGGATCTTCTCCACCTTCCAAAGCTGGTCTGCCTCGTGCTCGGGCAACCCGAGGGCTGCTTCCGCAAGGACCGTCTCTTCGGTAAAGCGGATGTGCTGCGTTACGTAACCGAGGCGATAGTTTTTCGGAATGGTCACCTGGCCCGAATCGGGCTCTTCCTCCCCGGTAATCAGTCGAAAAAGGGTGGTTTTTCCATGGCCGTTACGGCCCACCAGCCCCACACGTTCCCGTGTGTTGACCTTGAAGCTGACGTCATCAAAGAGTTGCTGCCCACCATAACTTTTGGTGATATTTTCGAGGTTGACCATCGTTGTCCCAAAATTGCCTTTCGTTCCGGTTGATTCCAACGCTTCCGCAGAAAATATGCGGGTTATATCGGAGGGCTGTTCCCTTGTCAACGCCGGGGCCGATTCCCAATGTTCCGTGAAACCTCCCGATGACGCAAAAAAGCCCCCGGTTCCCCTGTGTTAAGTCTTGGGGTACCGGGGGCTCTCATGGACACCGGCCTGTGGCGGTAATCCGTCAGGAGGCCTTTGCCGCTCTTTTTTTCATGGGACTCATCAGGGCGGTCCCCGTGATCACCACGGTGCCGTCCTGATTGGTGCAGACCGTTTCAAGGATCACGCGGTTCTTCTCGGCCATCACCTCCACCACCTCGGCCCGCGCCGTGATGGTATCGCCGATGTACACCGGCGCCGTGAACTTGAGTTCCTGGCTCAGGTAGACGGCCCCGGGGCCCGGCAGGTGCGTTCCCAGCACATTGGAGATAAGACCGGCCGACAGCATGCCGTGGGCGATGCGCCTCTTGAAAAACGTCCCGCTGGCATAATGCTCGTTCACGTGGGCCGGGTTAAAATCCCCCGTCACCCCGGCAAAGGTGTAGACATCCGATTCAGAGATGGTCTTGGCCACCTCGGCGTGATCCCCCACGGCTATGTCATCGATGCTTTTCCCGTTCATGCCCTCTCCTTGTTCGCCTTACCGGTTCACCTCAGGCAAGGGGCTCCCCGAGGGAGAGCCGCCTTGGCGGGACTTTTCGGACCTTGACGTGTCAGGTTGCAGACGCCCAGGCAGACAAGCCTCGTCCGGTCTCCCGGTCGGCCAGCCACTGGATAATCTCCGGCGCAAACTCCTTCTGGGACCTGGAGCTCACGTAGATGCCGATGTGCCCGGTGTCGATGCAGAGATCCCGGGCATCCCGGCTTCCCACGGCACTGATCAACCGATTGCAGGCCTCCGGAGGCACGAGGTGGTCCTTCTTTCCGTAGATGTTGAGAAGGGGCATGGTGATGTTTCTTAAATCCACGGTCTTGCCCCCCAGGACCATCTTGTTCTGGATCAACAGGTTTTTCTGGTAGCAGTCCGTAATAAACTGACGGAAGGTGGCCCCGGGGACATCGGGGCTGTCGAAAATCCATTTTTCCATCCGCACGAAGTTCTCGACAAAATCCCTGTCCCCCATGTTCCTGGCAAAGTTGTTGTACTTATCCAGCATGAGACGGGCCGGATTCAGCAGGAGAAACCCCAGGTTCATGACATCCGCCGGCATGTTCCCCCAGGCGCCGATGAGCTTGTCCACGTCCAGTTCCCTCATCCAGCTGTGGAGAAACCCGGCATCGGTGTCGAAATTTGTGGGGGTGACGGTGGTAATGAGGCTGTTGACTTTTTCAGGGTGAAGCGCCGCATACATGGTGCTGAAGGTCCCCCCCATGCAGATCCCCATCAGGTTCAGGGCGGAGAGTTCCTCCCTTTCCAGCACCACGTCAACAATCTTGTCCATGTACCCGTTCACATGATCGTCGATGGTGAGGTGCTGGTCCTTGCGGGTGGGGTAACCCCAGTCCACCATGTAAACGTCCAGGCCGCTCTCAAGGAAGATCTCCAGAACACTGCGTCCCGGCTGAAGATCCAGCATGGTTTCCCGGTTGATCAAGGCATACACCACCAGCAGGGGCCGCTGAAAAGCCTTCCTCTTGGTCTGTGCACGGTAGTGTTTCAGCTTCACGCGGTCGATCTCAAACACCACCTCAAAGGGTGTATCGGCAATGGTCGTGTCGAGCTCCGACTCAAAAACCTCCATCCCCCGGCGTGCTCTGTCCAGGCTGTCGGTACCGTACGCCATCAACGAGGTGAACGCATCCACCACAGGGTTTGCCATACCTTCCATGGAAGCGCCCTCCTATGGGGTTTTCCCGGCTGGTTTCGCCGTTGGTTTTGTCGGTTTTGAGGCCTTGTCCGGACTTTTCGCCGTCACAGGCGCAGACGGTTTCCCGGCGGGAGTCGCAGTGCGGGGCGTCTCTCCGGGCTTGGCCTGGGCCGACGGCGCCTTGGCCGTCTTTGCAGCCTCTTTTGGCTTCACGGCCGCTTTCGGGGCAGGCTTGGCCGTCTTGGGGGCAGCTTTGGGCTTCGCCGCTTTTTTGGGGGCAGGCTGGGGGGCTTTCGCAGCCTGGGCCAGTGCCTCCACGGAGTTTTCAAGGGATGAAAGCGTTTTTTTGATGCTGTAAAGGTCCCTGTAGAGATCGTCCAGATCGTTTTCCGACGGAACACCCATCAGTTTCAAAAAATCGCTGATGAAATTCTGGCGAGCCATGTTGAACTCTCCCATGGCCGAGACCAGGCGTTTCAGAAGCCCCAGGTACTCTTCGGAACCGTACAGGGTGAAATAGCCCTGCTCCAGCTCCTTGAGCCATGTTTCGTAAACCGATTCAGGGGTCAGGGTGCGACGCTGCTCGTCGGTGAGCCCCTCAATGGTGACCTGCACCATGCGCATGGACTGCTCCAGGGGGGAGAACATGAGAAACATATACTCGCCCAGGGTCAACAGAAACTGGTTTCCCTTCTCCACCACTTCAACAACCTTCTCCTGGTAATTTCGCGAAAGCCCCAGGGGAGGAATGGAGATGAACCGGTTCATCTCACCGGACATCATCTTGAACATCTCTTTAAAGGTGCCTTTTCCGCTGAACATATCCGGAACGCCCATGCCGAAGGCCTGCTGCCCCCATCCCATGGTTGGTCCGAATCCATCGCCCATGGAGACAAAATTCTCCCAGCCGCTCTTGGCCATTTTCTCAAACTGCTTGAAGCCCTCTTCCCTTACCTTCTCGAACTGACCGGTAAAGGTCTCCGGCGTACACGACTCCTGAAACTGTTTCCATGCGTCCAGGGCGGGCTCCCAGGGTTCCCAGGGGTTGTACTCACCGGCACCCGCGCCGCCTGCGCCAGACTCCTGGCCGGGCCAGGTAAACCCCGCCATGCCTTCCCAAAATCGCGTTGAATTCCTGACCACCGCATCCATGAACTGAGAGGGATCCATTCCTTTTGAATCTTTACGGGTCATGTCCTTTTCCTTCTTTCGTTATGCAATCAGGTTAACGTACAGAGACCAAGCAAAGGAAACAGCCCAGCCGAACAGAAAGGCTCGGGCTCTCCTGTGTTCATCGTTGGGCGTGGCAATGACGGATTGTGTGGCTGAAACTCGTAAAACACCTGCCTGTAAAGGTCAGGAGGTTGCCGGGGCCGGGAATGGGAAAAGTAAGGAAGGGGAGCAACTATGGGTTCGAATCGGCGAAGCATCCCCGGGAACCTGTGCACCGTTTATACCACTAAATACAGGAGCCCTGTCCATAAGGCCCGCATATCAATTTTTCGTGAAAATCTCCCAGACAAGGGACATCACGGGACATTCCCCCGAAAAAAGCGGGAAAATCCTTCGGGAAATCATCACATCCCGCTACCGATCGCTGCGAAGACCCTTGTCCGACGCAGGGTGGCAGGTGCGGAGCGTCTCTTCAAGAAAATGAAGCTCTTCCGACGTAAACACTTGTTTGGTTCGACAATATTCTGACGGGCGGGTGGCCCCGGGGCGGGGGGAGGGGTCGGCGGCGAGTTTTTCGACCTGCTTTAAGGCGTCGTCCATCACTTTGATCAACGCCTGCTGCCGTCCCTCGTCGAGGGGATTGGAAGCATGGACCGTGTAGGCTTTACGGCCCCCTGACAGGCGGGCCGACCTCTCCCCGTCGTTTTCCGGGCACGCCGGATCCAATTCGTTGATGAGACGCTGGCACGTGTCCATCAACGCATGAAACCGACGGGAGAGAAGGGTTGTATCATCCATGTCGTGCGACTTGTCCATCAGTCCCTGGCCTTGGTTTGGGGTCAACCGGCTGTTTGGTATGGAACGGAAAAACTGACAACTGCAATTCTAATGAAACCGGGTACAGGCGAAGAAGTGTTCGATTTTATGTCGTATCACTTAACCCGTAATCGCTGACCGACATAGATACGGGTTTTGTCTTTCAGGCCGTTCAGACGGATCAGTTCACGCTCGGAGATGTGATATCTCTTGCTGATCCTGTAAAGTGTCTCGCCTTTCTTTACGACGTGATACGAAGAGCGCGATGAAACAACGGGCCTGGCGGGCAGGGCCCTTTTTTCTACTTTTACTACGTTATCTTTCGTTTTGACGGGATTGTCAACCCTTTTTTCATGGCGTTCCAAACGCTTAGCAACCCCCACAACAAGGGATTGGAGCCCGCGCATCTGCTGCTTCAGGGTAGCGATCTCCCCCGGGTCACCCTGGGCCCCTTCGGCCAGGAGGCTTTCAAGCTTGAGAAGCCGGGCATCCAGCTCCCTGACCTGTGCGGCCAGCGCCTCTGAAGCCCCGCCAGACGCCACGGGCCCTGCGCCTTCCCCGCCGCTGCGGGATACCAGAAAAATCGAACCGATAAGACACAAGAGGCCTACACATACCAGGCCCGCTGTTTTCAACGAAATAGACTTAACCATCACTTCCCCGATCGATCTGAACATTCTTCGCCCTTCACCAAGCATCAATCCATTGCCGCACATCATCATTATTTTGGGCACCATGCCTCTTTGGGCTGGCATTTTGGCAAGGCCCCCGGTTATGATAAATATGTAGCACAGCACCGGCCTCAAACCCAGTTGAAAAGGGAAGAGAGAGCCGATCCGCAGGCCCGGACCGACACGCATCTTTTATTCTGCCCCTCCGGACCCCGGGTAACGAGACATGAAAAACCAGACAACCCATCAGGAGCAACGGCTTCACCATGAGCAAGCATACGTACCGTTTTGTTGAAGAATACACCGGAATCGCCATGTATGGATGGGATCTCGAAGGAGATCTCGACACCCTTAAATACTACCTTCAGAAGTTTTCCGATGACTCGTTCCTTGATCTGATCATGAAAAAGCTGGACCAGGAAGACCGCGACGCCATCTACAGCCTCCTGACGTCCCTTCTGAAAAAACACCTCACCGAACCGGAGTACCACCGCCATTTCCTCAAAGACGGCACCCATTGACACCGGTCGGCTGCCGCCGACAAGCCCGTCAATCACACCATGGAAACACCCCTTCCGGCCGGGAGACCATCCCGATCCGCCCGGGGTCCCACGGGGTTGACGGGCGGTTTTCCCCAACCCCCTGAAAAAACCGACGGGAGAAAGACAATGCACCCTGCCCCCACCCCATCAACGGGCACCTACACACCGGGTCTCGACCCGGACACCGATGCATGGTTCACCACCTTTGTTCTTGAAAATCACCTGGACTACTTTGCCTACCCCGGAGAGGTTGCCACCCCGGAACAGGTGAAGTTCATGGTGTTCCTCGATGATAAGGAGCGCTACTTTCCCTGTTCGGAGGCCACGTTCCGGGAGGTGATGAGCCGCGACCCTTCTCCCTACCTCCAGCAGCGATACTTAACCGCCTTGAAACACATCCTCGACCTCATCGAAGCCACCATCGAGGACCCCAAGGAGAGGGCCTACCTGACGACCCTCATCAAAACCAAATACGCCCACGAGACCCGTGATGAAATCATGATCCCCTCCCGGGTTGAAAAACGGCTCCTGCGCATTTTTCTCAATCGCACCCACATCGCCGATCCGTTTCAGGATACCAAAATCGAGCGCAACAAAACGGCCGCCACGTTCCTGGCATCACCCCTCTTCAGGGAGGCGTTCCAGCATATCGGGGATGCGGACATGACACCTGCCCGGGCCATGACCCAGGTGCGGACCCGCCTCGATCACATGGCCGTCAGGCGCTTTTTGAGCCTGCTCACCGCCCCTGAGATCTGGACGGGCAACCAGCCCTGCCCCGACACAGAAGAGGCCATTCAGGCTCTGTTCCAAAAGCCTGTCTCCGGCAATGCCGCCGATGCCTTCTTCGATTTTCTCGGCATCCCCGCATCCGGGGAACGCCACCAGGGCACCGAACGGCGCACTCTCTTGTGGCTTGCCGACGAATCCGGGGAGGTGATGGTGGACCTGGCCCTGATCCGCTACCTGGTCAACCTGGGCCACAAGGTGGCCGTGGCTTTCAAGGCGGGCCCCCTTTTTTCCAAGGCTGAAATCCTGGGCACCCAGGAAGACCCCACCCTCATGGAGGCCCTGGACGGCTCGTTTTTCATCCGCAGCGACACCCTGACCAAAAACCAGCTCGTGGATATCCTGCGCCAGGAAAGCGACCTGCTGGTCCTCTCGGACGGGACCCATGAAAAGCTCAACCTGCTTCTCACCTCCACCACCTTTGCCCGGCTGTTCAAAGAGGTGGACTGCATCGTGGCCCGCGGGCCGGAACAAAAAAACCGCCTCTTCGACACCCCCTTCCACTTCACCCAGGATGTCTTCAGCATCTGTGCCGACACCCGGGGGGTGACCATCGACTTCAACCCCAAATCCCCCCAGGCCATCAAATTTTCCCACAAGGACCTGGAGCGCAAAGCCCAGACCATCATCAGCGACATGAAAGCGGCCAAGAAGAAGGGCATGGCGGTCTCTTTCTACAGCGGCATCATCGGATCCATCCCGGGCAAAATCGATGTGGCCAAAAAAATCATGACCGTCTTTATCGCCCACCTCGAAGAGCAGTTCTCCCAGACCCACATCATCAACCCGTCCCTCTACTATGAACCGGGAATGGACGCAGACGACCTGATGTTCATGTGGGAAATCGTGCAGCGGAGCGGCTGCATCGACATCTGGCGTTTCCAGACCTATCAGGACATCGTCACCGCCTTCCAGCTCATGGGCCAGAAGGTCCCCCCCGAGTGGGTGGGCAAGGACGCCACCTACAGCACAGGGTGCACCAAGGAGATGAAAATCGCCATGGAGGTCCAGCAGGTACACCCGGAGATGCAGATCATCGGTCCGGCCACGGAAAAATTCATGCGGCGCCGGGACTACGGCATCGGGAAGATGTACGACCAGCGCCTGGGCCACGTGTCCCACGAATAAAGCGCCCCCAAATAGAAAACGGCGCGTTCGATTGACTCGAACGCGCCGTTGCATGTCTGTTTCGCTCTCCCCGATGTTGGGGCCCTACTCCTTCCAGAGTTCCACGTCAATCAGGCCAAGCCGGGCTGCATACCGCACCAGCTCCATGGTGGAATGGATGCCCAGCTTCTTCATGATGTTGGCCCGGTGATTCTCCACGGTCTTGGGGCTGATGCACAGCTTGTCGGCGATCTCCTTGGGGGTGGACCCTTCGGCCAGAAGCCGCATCACCTCCTGCTCCCGGGGAGTGAGGGAACCGTAATCCGCATCGGTGATCTTGGCGTCCTTCACCGGAAACTTCATGAGCTTCTCCACCACCTGGTGGGATACGGAGCTGTCCAGGAAATATTCGCCCTTCAGCACGGACTCAATGCCCTGAATCAACCGATCCGAAGCCGAATCCTTGGCCACGTACCCCGTGGCCCCGGCCTGAAAAGCCTCGGCAATGTAATCGATTTTGGAGTGCATGCTCACGATCATGATCTTGGTCTCCGGCAGGTAGGAGCGCATCTCCGTCGCCACCTGGACCCCGTTGATGTCCGGCAGCGAGATATCCACCACCGACAGGTCCGGCTTGAGCTGACGGGCCATCTTCAGGCCCTGTCGACCATTTCCGGCCTCTCCCACCACTTTAAAACGCTTATCCCGTTCCACAATGGTCTTCAGACCCTCCCTGAACAACGGATGGTCATCAATAATCAAAATATGTTTTGTCTGACTCACGGACGCATCTCCTCTGACTGTTCGGACATGTTGGCCCTTGCAAGATGGGGAAGTCGGTGGGGTCTTCCGTCAATTCGCGTATTGCGAACGTTTGATCTTCTGAAAAAAACTTGTTTAGTAATAAAAAAGAGGGGGGCAACTGTCAATAGAATAAATCGGGAGCCGGAGCCCTGCATTGTGATAGCCGGCACCGCAGGACAATCCTTGCGCCTTTGTGGATGGGATTAATTGACGGTATGGGACCTGACGGAAAAACCCATTTCGCTTTCGAAGAGCCCCACCATCATGTCGAAGGTGGTCTCATCCAGAACCGAGGGCGGCCACCCGCGGCCCTCCATCGCCTTGTTGACGATGGCCACGGTAAAGCTCCCGCCGTCCCGGATCACCTGGAACACATCCTTGACCATCCGATGAATCTCATCCGGAGAGTGCCCTTTTTCAGCAAGGTGCCACAAAAGAGAGGTACACAGACGGGCCCCGTCCTTGGCTTGCCCCCCCTTTCCCACAGGAATCTGCCCCATACCCGCTCCTTTCATACCGGTTGCGAAAACGTCTACAGCCCGCCCCGCGTCGACGGTATCCGAACGTATCGTCCGTGATTGACCTGAGTCCTTCGGTGCCACAGGCGTCAAAGCACAACAGCACCATTCCGTATCGGCGAAATAACAAAACCGCCTCCACGATAAAAAGGTACCAATGCGACAACAATCTCCATTTTCCCGAAGTACCGTGATGTCAAAAGAAAATTTTGAGGTGATCGGCGTCGTGCAGCAAGAGGTTGGGGCACGGCCCCGGAGAAGGGATCAATGGGCGAAATTCGCAGCAGAGATTGACGTTCACGATCATACGATTGAATGATGACGTTTATCCATGAGACAACCCCATCAATTCAATGGGGCCTTCTCCCGAAACTGCTGGTAATATCCCGCTTTACATTATAATCTAAAGGATATATATCTGGGGTCCATAAGACACAGGTGAATTGAAGATTGTTCTCCCCAATTCAACAGACGAACCAGAAACGCCCGGTTCTCCCGCTATTCGCAACAACACTCCTCCGGCGTCAACGGTATAAGCAACATCAATCGATTCATCCCGATTTACAATCGATTCATCGTCCGCCCGGGCTTTTCCCGGCCTGTGGTGGGGCGACGGTACACACCGACATGGAGGTACACATGAGTGAATTCCTGAAAACCGTAAGAAACACACAGGGACGTTATCCCGGTAAGCGCGGCGGGAACTATACCGCCGGAAGCGGATACTATTCCCAGGACCGCCGGGGCAACGAAAGACGCGGACAATCCCCACGGGGACGAGACCAGGACAACCGGGGATACAATCGTCAGGACGACCTCCTGACCCCCATACGCCAGCTCCTTGAGCAGGTCACGGAAAACCAGAGGATCCAGGAAGGGTTTCTCGAGCGACAGACCATCGCATCCGAAGAGGTCGCCGCAGCATTCATCGACATCGTCAAAATCCTGGAGCGACTGACCGAAGGGGCTCCCATGCCGGCTCCCCAGGAGACGGCAGCACCGGTGAGCCTGACCCAGCTCACCGACGACCAGCTGCTCTCCCCTGCCGACGAACGCAGAGAAGCCATCAAGATCATGAAGAAGCTGAGGAAAAAAGGGGCCACCTACAAGGAGATCGCCCACTTCCTCAACGAAAAAGAGATCCCCACCTTCTCAAACAAGGGCCACTGGCACGCCCAGACCATTCACAGGCTCTGCAACCAGTAGGGCCTGGAAACAAGAAACCATCCAACCCCAGGGAGACGGCCGCCCCGGCCAATGCCCTGAGGTTGCGGTTTCCCCACCCCGGATATCGGTCTGGTGGGCCTTTGTTTCACCGGCAACCTCACCCCGGGCACGCGCCCGGGGTTCTCCCCTTTCAGCCTGAAGAACTACCCCTTGCCCCCGCACCCCATTCCCGTCACAAGCGATGCTGCCACCTGGGCCAGTTGCCGGTAGCGAAGCCTGTCTTCGCAGGTCACGGACTGAATCACCAGCCCGTCGAGCACGGCCACCAGGAGCCGGGCCAGCCCATCGGGAAAGGGACGGCCGCCCGCCATGCGCAGATACCCGTCTTCTACAAGCTGAAACCACTGCATGTACGTGGACTCCAGGCGTTCCCTTAAAGCGGGATTTCCGGAAAGGGATTCGTTGATAAGGTAGAGGTGGAGCCGGCTTCGGGTCTTGGAGCCCAAAAGCCCTTCAAACAGAATCCCCAGGACGTCTTCCCACACGGGATGTTCGTCCCCGGTCTCCATCATGGCAAACACTTTTTCCGTGATCTGAGCCATGTGGATGCCCGCGATATCAAAAACAAGATCGTTTTTCGTGGGGTAATAATAATAGAGAGTGCCCTTGCTGATGCCGGCTCTGCGCGCAACCTCAGACAAGGTGGTCTTATCTACGGATTTTTCACTGAAGCACTGCTGTGCCGACGCGATGATCCGATCTTTGCTGTCGCCTTCCTTCAGGCCCTGTTTCACATTCACCTGCCACCGAAATACCCTGCACCCCGAATGGAAGACACGGAGCCGCCCAGGGAATTACAGGCTGTTGATATAAGATTTCAATTTGTCCATTTCCACGGTGTTTTCACACATAAAACGAACGGCAAATCCATTGCTCCCTTTTCTTACAACATCACCGGAGAGCTTGACAAGGTCCACACCGGAATAGTCGGAAAAGAGCATCTGGACCCTCTCTCCCGTGTCCGGCCCGTTATCTGATTCGATAAAGACCCCGCCCACGCTGATATCCCGGATCGGATCCGAATAGACCCCTTCGGAGAGGGCATAATCCACATCGGTAAAAAAACAAAGTTTACGGTCATAGGCCCGCTTGGCAACCCTGCCGTCTCTGTCTTTTGTTGTCATCGGAACACCCCGCTTTGTCATGGTAAACGGTTATGGTGCGATGCCCCGCAAGGGAAATCGCTGCGCCCCGTGCCCGAAGGCACCGGAACGATGGCTTCAGGTGCCGTTGACGGCCGCACCATCAATCTGGCGCATCGCCGGGCCACACCATGGCCGGTCCGCACGACATCGCCGCAGTATCGCGGTGCGTCCGTCGCCAAACCGACCTGCTGGGGCCTTATGTGTAAAAGTATATAGAATTCAAATTGTTGTGTCCACTCTCAAATCAGAGAATCAGGCACCTGCCTCAGCCTCTGCCTTGAGCTCCTCAAGGACTTCCCAGCGGCTGTACAGTGACTCCACCTCTTTCTGGGCCTCGCCCAGGGCCCCGCAGGCCTCCTGCAGTGCCGCCGGATCCGAGGCAATGGCAGGATCGTTCACCCGGGCTTCGAGATCCGCGGCCAGGGCCTCGACCTCGCCGATCTTTTCCTCGATCTGCTCCAGCTCATACTTGTGCTTGTAGGTGAACTTTTTCTTTGCCTTGGGCTCCTGCCGGACCTTTTTCTCCGGTGCCGCCTTTTTCTGCACCGGCTTCGGACGGTTTTCCCGCCCCCATTGCTCCACCCCGCTGCAGGCAAAAACGCCCCCCGTGTCCAGGAATCCCAGCATGGACGATGTGACGGTCTCCATGAGGTACCGATCGTGGGAGGCCAGAACCACGGCTCCCTGAAATTCACGGAGGCTCTCCTCCAGCATCTCAAGGGACGGGATGTCCAGATCGTTGGTGGGTTCGTCCAGAAGCAGGACGTCAGCGGGCTGACGCATGAGGCGCGCCAGGAGCACCCGGGCCTTCTCTCCGCCGGAGAGACGCCCCAGGGGCAGATCGAGCTGGTCGGGGGTGAAGAGGAATTTCTTGGCCCAGGTCACCACATGCAGGGGGCGGCCCCGGTAGATCACCGAATCGCTGTCCGGGGACAGCGCCTTTCTCAGGGGCATCTCAAGGTCCAGGGAGTCCCGTTCCTGCTCAAAATGGACGATACGGAGTCCCTCGGCCTCGCGCACAAGCCCCTTGTCCGGGGCCTCCTTGCCGCAAAGCTGACGCATGAGGGTCGACTTGCCCGTGCCGTTGTTCCCCACCAGCCCCAGGCAGGTGCCGGGGGAGAGCACAAAGGAGAGCTCCTCAAAAAGGGTCCGGTCTTCAAGGTGCCTTGCCAGGCCCTTGGCCACCACCAGCTGCCTGGTCTTGCGCTGGGTGGAGGTAAAATCCAGGTCCATCTCCCGGTTGCTGCGGTTTCGGGTCCTGACGTCGGCCAGTTCCTCTTCCATGCGCTTTGCATTGTCGATACGGAACTGGGCCTTGGTGGTTCGCGCTTTGGGACTCCGGGCAAGCCACTCCTTCTCCCTGCGCATCACCGATGCCAGGGCGCTCTCCTGCTTTGCCTGGCTGGACAGCAACTCGTCCCGGCGACGCAGAAACTCCGTGTAATTGCCCTCAATCTTTAAGTACCCACCGGGGTACTGCTCACCGAGTTCCACGGTGATTCCCGTGACATTGGAGAGAAGGGCCCGGTCGTGGGTGATCATCACGTAGGCAAAATCGGCGCGCTTCAAAAGCGCCTCAAGCCAGAGAATGCCGGAGAGATCCAGGTGGTTGGTGGGTTCATCCAGAAAAAGGAGATCCGGCATCTTGATCAGGGCCAGCACCACGGCAAGACGTTTTTTCCATCCCCCCGACAGGGTCTCCACCGGTGCGGACAGGTCCGGAAACTCCACCTGCCCGATGAGGTGCCAGGCTTTGCCGTAGGCCTCCGTATCCTCGGCGCAAAAGGCGTCCAGGGTCTCGTCGATGAGGGCTGAAACGGTTTTCCCCTCCTCGAAGTGGCTCTCCTGGGGAAGGTAAACCGCCCGGAAGCCCTTTTTGATGGAGACCTCTCCGGCATCCGGGGATATCACCTCGGCAAACACCTTGAGCAGGGTTGATTTTCCGGCGCCGTTGACGCCGATGAGGCCGATGCGGTCGCCCTCGTGGATATTCATGGATATGTCGGAAAAAAGGGTCCGGGCCCCGTAGGATTTGCCCAGCCCCCTGTATTGTGCGATGAGGGACATATGTCTTTTGCGTCTCTCTTTGTCCTTCGGCCTCCCCGGCACCTGAGAAAAACGACCGATACGTGGGAAGCCCTAAAAAAAAGAAATCCCGTCTCCCCATGCAGTTCCCCAGTGGTCAACCACTGCCGCATGAAGGAAGACAGGCCGGTCCGTGTCCAGATGCCTGAAAAATGCCTTTTGTTTTTCTTAAAAGAGTACTACTGTTTTTGCTTTCACCATTTGGTTTTGTCGCTTCTATAGGGGGGACGCGGTGTCGATACGCATCCCACAGCCTGCCACGAGCCCGCTGACTTTACGGGCACTTGGTTCGGACCCGCCCCCCACGGCGACATCAGCGGGGACCCGACAGCAGAAGGCAGACCGGAATGGACAAGAGTAGCAGATATATCGACATGTGCAAAGGGGCCAGGGAGATTCAGGAAACCTGGCAACACAAAACCGGGGACATCTTTGCCACCGAGGAAGGGGAGGTGCTTTTCTGGGTACCGGGAAAGTACGGCGCCCCTGAAATCAAGAACGGCTTCGGCGTCACGCGGACCGATAAAGTCGTCACCCTTGCCCGCTACACCTGGCTGCCCCGATACAGCCAGCTCATTGAGATTGCCCAGGAGGGCTCAGCGAGCAGCTTCCGGGACGTCACCTTCCACTTCTACACCTGGCTGGACACCCCTTATGGCCCGGAGGCCGCACAACAGCCCAAAGAACTCTTCGCAACCAACGAGCAGGTATGGCTTGCCTATATAATGGAGAAACGCCACCACAAGGTGTGGGAAGAGGCGGGGTGGGTGGAAGCGGGGCTAAGGGCTAAGGGCTAAGGGCTAAGGGCTAAGGGCTAAGGGCTAAGGGCTAAGGGCTAAGGGCTAAGGGCTAAGGGAAAAAACTGGAAAGAAGGTCCTTTGTCAAGGGAATACGTGAGCCCCGGTTCATCTACCCTCTGCCAGGCAGGGCGTGCTTGACGCCCGATCAATCAGCAACCGCCATGCCGATTTACCCGGGGTACAAAAGGTAAATCGACATGGCACTCTGCGTTTCCGCAAGGTGATTGATAGACAGCCCGTTTATCAGGCCACGTCACGGTGGGCCAGGGTCACGGCGTCGGCGGGACAATCCTCCACGCAAAGGCCGCAGCCCAGGCAGGCGGAGAGATCCTCCATGACAGGATAGCCGTTGGGGTCCTTACCCTGGGGCGCTCCCAGTGCAAGGCAGCCCGTGGGACAGGCATCCAGACAGATCACGCAGGCCATGCAGCGCTTCCGGTCAAAGACCGGGGCGAGCCACTGGCTCTTTTTTACACGAAGGGCCGGTATCCCGAAGGGATCGGCCACGGCTCCGGCGGGGCAGACCCGTCCGCAGCTGCCGCAGTCAATGCAGAGATCCGCCTTGATCTCGTGCGTCTCTTTCTTTTCTCCGGTAATGGCACCGGTGGGGCAGATTCGGCTGCAAGAGCCGCACCCCGTACAGTTGTCGGTAATGGTATACGCCATCTCTTCTCCCCCTTACATCGCCGCTTCGAGTTCCCGGATGGTCTCATCCAGGGGTTTTCCGGTTTCGGGGTCCCATCCGAACTGTGTCCAGTAGTCCCGCATCATCTCCTCAATGGCCACGGTGCGTCCCTTGTTGGCTCCTTGCGACTGCACCGGCCGCCCCAGGGCCCGGTCCGAAATCTTGAAACTCTTCGGTTCGATGCCGTGGCGCACATTAAAGGCCTGGCGCAGGGTCTGCACGTTGGCCCCCACCTCCATGTACTCGTTGGGGGTCAGGGTCCAGCCCGTGGCCGCGTTGAGCCAGTCGAAAAGCCGCACGCGGCGGGCCCCCAGAAAGGTGCCGAACAGGCAGGCCCCTGAGCCGTTGACCACGTTCATGAACCGGCTGTTGGCCGCCCCGATGACGGCCTTCTCCTCATCGGCTTTGTACTTGCTTCCCTTCATGTACAGAGGGGTGACCTTGGGCAGGCCGTCCACCACCTGCCAGAGCTTGAACATCTCATAGTAGAGCCCCGAGCCCACGGTGTGCTTGCCCGGTGAGGGCTCCACGCTGTAGTGCAGGGCAAAACCGGGGTCGTTCCGGGAGTCGTGCATGGCCGGTTCCTGCCCCCCTGCGTGGACGGCAAAGGCCTCGGAGCCCTCGCCGATGCGGTGGGCCGCCTGCTTGACCCCGTCTGCCAGGATGTGGCCGATGCCTTCACGGGCCACCATTTTTTCGATGAGGGTCACGATGGTCTCGCTGTCCCCCCAGCTGAGGGCCAGGCCCCCGGTGTCTTTTTTGGTGAAGACCCCTTCCTCATAACACTCAATGGCAAAGGCCACGGCGTGCCCCGCGCTGATGGAGTCCATGCCCGCACGGTTGAGCAGCTCGTTGAGGTAAAAGATGGAGTCCATGTCCTTGTTGAGGAGCAGCCCCCCCAACGAGAGCACGGTCTCGTATTCCGGCTTGTGGGTCTCTTTGTACTTGCCGTCGGTGCTGCAGATGCCTCCGCATCCCAGGGGGCAGGAGTAGCAGTGGTACTTTACCTGTTCGCACTTGGTAAAGGCCGAAGGGCTGGAGCTGCGGCTCTTGAACATACCCCAGTCCTTGCTCGACCCCTTCCAGTTCTTGATGGGGGAGTCCCCCATCTCCACGGACATCTGGTTCATGGCCACGGTGCCCCATTTCTTGAGCATGATCTTGTACAGGATCCCGTCCTGGGCCATAACACTGGGAAGCCACCGCATAAGGGCCCCGGTCCCCGCCATCATGGGGGCGGACATAAAAGGAGGCTGAAACTGAACCCACTTGTTGCAGATGGCGCTTAAACGCTTCATCTCCTTGCGGTTGTGGGGGGCAATGCGTTTGTTCCCGGCCAGCACAAGGGCCTTGAGGCGCTTGGCCCCCATCACCGCCCCCAGGCCCGACCGGGCCGCCATGCGCCCGTAATCCGTTGCCACCCCGGAGATCAGGGAGACGCTCTCCCCTGCCGGGCCGATGCAGGCCACACCGATCCTGCGGCCCTTTCTCCCCTGCCGGAAATGGGTCTCCGTCTCCACGGTGTCCTTGCCCCACACCTCGGAGGCGTCACGCAGCTCAGCCCCGTGGTCGTCGATGTAGAGGTAAACCGGGGTCTCGCTGATGCCGCGCACAAAAATCCCGTCGTAGCCGCAGCGCTTGATGGCAGGGGAAAAGGTGCCGCCGCAGTTGGCGTCCCCCCAGGCCCCGGTGAGGGGCGATTTGCCCACCAGGGTCCAGCGGCCGGTAAACAGGCTCCCCGTGCCGGTGAGGAGCCCGGAGACAAAGCCGATCATGTTGTCCGGTCCCAGGGGATCGGCCCCTGCCGGAATGTGCTTATAAAGCATGTAGGCTCCCAGGCCCATGCCCGAGAGGTACTGCCGGTAAACCCGGTCCGGGATCTCTTCTTCCCGGACGCTCCTCTCCCCAAGGTCCACGATGAGGACCTTGCCCATGTATCCTTTACCCATGATGTCTCCCTAAAAAGGCTACGAAAAACAGCCCCCGGCGGCCCTGCCGGGGGCCAAACTTTTGAAAAGTTTGACAAACAGGTCTTAAACCATCATTTCGAGGCTCCGCAAAAACAGTTCAGACACGTTCTCATCAGGAACATTTTTTGCGGAGCTTTTTTTCAAAAAAGCGACCCGCCGGAGGCAAGCTTTTCCATGCACGTTAAGCATAGATGGCATTTTTCCGACAGGAATCTGCCCTAAGCCGTCTTCACACGGCTTCGGTCCAGGGGGTCTCCGGCCCAGGACGCTTCCATCACCATGAGGGCGTCGTCGTAGTCCACCTCCTCTGGGTTGTAAAAGATGGAGCCGTCACCCAGGGCTGTCCGGGCGATGGCGGGCAGGTGCTCCCGGGTTACCGCCGGGTTGCCGTTCTGGTCCGTCACCTCTTTGAAGAAGCGGCTGTGGCGACCGTCGGTTGCCTCGTACAGAGCCTGGTTAAACTCACGGATGCACGCCACGGTCTTTTCCGCCCGCTTGTCAGGGGCGGTGGCCGCGTAAACAGCCTCCCCTGCGATGGGGTAGAGGAGTTCGCCTGTCCAGTGACCGTTCCTGTGCATGTTGTACTCCAGACCGTAGGGAAGCAGGATGGACATGCAGGTCCCGTGGGCCACATGGCAGACGCCCCCCACGGAGTGGCCCAGGGTATGCACCATGCCCACCATGGAGTTGGAAAAGGCAATACCGGCCAGGTTGGCTGCCGTGGCAAGGGCCAGGCGCCCCTCCTGGTCCTCGGGACGTTTCACCACGGCCATGAGATTCCTGGAAATCAGGGAGATGGCTTCCACGGCAAAGGCATCGCTGATGGGGTTCTTTGACAGGCAGGTATAGGCCTCCACGGCATGGGTCATGGCGTCCATGGCCGTTGCCGCCGTCAGGTGGGGCGGCAGGGTCAGCGTCATGCGAGGGTCCAGGACCGCGATATCCGGCAGGAGAAAATGGGAGGAGAACAAAAGCTTCCGGTTCACCGACGGATCGTTGATTACCGCCACCAGGGTCACCTCGGAGCCTGTCCCTGCGGTGGTGGGTACGGCCACCAGGGGCTTCAGGGGACGCTTGAGTACTCCGGCCCCGGAAAAATCGAGGAGGCTCTCCGCCTCTTCGGAGACCATGATGTTAACCCCCTTGGCCGTGTCCATCACCGACCCCCCGCCCACGGCGATAAGGGCGTCGCACCCGGCGTCACGGTACACTGAGGCGATGCGGTGCACGGTGCCCACGTCGGAGTCCACGGGGACATCGTCCTCCACGGCAACGGCGGGCATGCCCGAGGCCAGGGCCTCTTCCACGATGGAGACAAGGCCTGCGGCCGCCACGCCCTTGTCCGTGACGATCATGGGCTTTGAAGCCCCCAGGCCCTCAAGCAGGGCGGGGATGCGCTCCAGCGCCTCATGGCCTGCCACGGTCTTTACGCCGCAAAAAAACTCATAATATCCTGAGTTGTACATTAGGACACCTCCTGTGTGGCTCGGATGGGCTGGTTGTTCGGGTCGGGACGGGTCCCGTCCCAGGCGGAAAGGAGAAGGCTCTCCACCTCCTGGCGCTGCCACCCCTCGGCCATGGCCGCGGCCTGCTCGCACAGCCCCTGCAGGGTCTCCTTCTCCAGGCCTGCTTCGGCAAGGCTCCGCGGAAGCCGGGCTTCGGAAAAAATCCAGAGACGGTTGATGGTCTCCCGCACCATGGCAAGGGCGGCCTCGGCCCTCTGGTTCACGGGTGTGGCGCACAGCAGGTCCAGATCCGCCAGGGCGGACAGCAGGCCGGAGAGATCCTGGCCCCTTACCCGGCTAATGTACTCCAGAACCGTGGGCAGCAACACGGCGGCAAGCACCTCACGGGAGACCCCGGCCGCAGGAGAGAGCACATCCGCCAATACAAAGGTCAGGCTTTTCCGTGCTTCGGGAAGCAACCCGCCGGAAACCGCCATGGCCGTCACAAAGGCCACCTCCTCCTCACGGGGCCCACCGGTGCCGAACAAGCGGGAAAGGCGTCCCCGGGGCGCTTCCGCACGGGTCAGAAGGGGCATCAGCCCTGCCACCACCTGCCGGGCAGTAAGGCGTGCATAGGGCAAGGCCAGGGGATTCGCCTCCACCGGTTCATAGAGGCAAAGGGCCGCGGCCAGGGCACCCAGGCCTGCCTCGACCAGTCCGGCACCGGCCTGCCCTTGAAGCATCCGCGGGTCCACGGCGATGAGATTGGGGCACAAAGACGTTCCCCGGATCACCTGATTCCCCAGGGCGGCTTCCGGAGCGGCTTCCCGGCCTGTCAACTCCAGGGTGGGAACCCAGGCAAAGGGAGCTGTCGCCGAAGCCGTTCCCCCACCTGCCAGGAGCTCTCTCAGGGCCTCGGGCCCTCCCTGGGCGGCCACGGCAAGGCACTTGCCCACATCCGTCACCGCGCCGCCCCCCACGGCAATGACGGCATCAAAGCCTCCTTCGTTGTAATGCCCCCAGACCTCCCGGACGGTCTCAAGGGTGGGCATATCCTCCACGGCATACACCCCGTAGGTAAGCCCTGACCCTTTGAACGCAGATTCCAGGGGCTTGAGCCCGCCTTTGCTGTCCAAGGCCTCGGCACACACCACCATGGGGCGTTGTGCCCCGAACCCGCCCAGGTCAAAGGGCAGGTGTTCCAGGGCCCGTGATCCGGCCCCGATCTTCGACGGAAATATAAAATCCCTCACACCCGTATCCATAACGTGCCTTCCTCCCTCCAGGTTTATAACCCGGTCACGGTTCTCAGATAGACCTTGCTCCGCCCCAGAAGATGTCGGGACCAGGGCCAGGCGGGGTAGCGTTTGACGGCCAGCTTTGCGATGAACTTCGGCAGCAGGTAGACCTGAACGATATCCAGAACCCTGACCACGGCGCAGGCCTCGGGCACCCCGCCGTCCACGTAAAGCCGCGCCCTGGCATTGGCCGTGGGGGTGCTCTCCTGAAACGAAAAGATCATGAAAAAGGCCTGCATGTGCTTGATGGTCATGTCCAGATCAATGGACTCGCCCTTGCCCTGCCCGAGGTAGCGCACCTTCCCCCCTGCCTCCTTGCGCACCACCATGCGGGGGCCGTCGGGCAACACCCCCAGGGAAAACGTCAGCCCATCCGGCAACGCCTCGAACTCCCGTTTCACGTCCTCATCCACCTTGGAGGCCGCCACAATGGCTCGGCCTACGAACCAGAGCATCAGCGTGATATAGAGTCTCTGAAACACCCTGCGCCCCGCCCTAACCTCTCTGAATTGTCCCATACCTGCTCCTTGAATTCTGTGGTCTGCCTGAACCGGCTTACACCCTGCCGCACTACCTGACGAACTTACCGAGCCGAGAACATTGTTCGCTTTTTAGCTAAAAAAATTTACTCTCCGGCCCTCTCCATACCTCTCGGCCAGCTGGCCGACTCCATGAACATATAGCAAAGCAACGAGTACTGTCAAGGAAGCCCGGCATGCCCCAAAAACAAAAAAGCCGACCATCCGCCCTTATTCGGGCGGCATGGCCGGCTTTGCTTCATACAATAAGCACGTGGTGACTCACCTGCCGAGGCCAGGGCCTCGGCATGACTCTCCAACTGAGACAGAGCATCAGATGGATTCCAGGGAAGCCCCTTCGCGCATGATGAGGAGAGCCAGCTTGTGCATGTACTCGCGACGCTCGGACTCGTTCCTGCCCGGGTAGTTGCGAAAGGTCATGACGATGCCTGCAAGGGAGGCGAAGAAGGCCTGGCTGTGGAAACGCAGGGGGGTCTCGCCGTCGGACTTTTTGACCACCTCGTCGAACATCTTGGTAAAGTAGAGGAGTACCGCGTTGAACTTCTTCAGGGCACGGGGGTTTTCCTCTCCGCGCATGAGGAAATGGCACATCATCTGAAAGGTCGCTTCGTTGTCGATCATGTAATCCACAACGGCCACGGCAAGGGACTCAATGGTTCCGCCTGCCTTGAGGCGGGTCTCCAGGAGCTGCTCGATCTTGTTGATGTCCCGGATCAGGGCCTCCACAAACAGGTCGTCGCGGCTGGGGAAATAGCGATAAATGGATGCCGCGGAAACACCGGCTTCGCTGGCAATGTCCCTCATGCCGATCTCGTGGAAATTCTTGGTTTCGAACAGCTTCATGGCGGCTGAAATGATCAGCCCCTTTCGCACTTCTCGTTCGTTCTCTCTGAGACGCATGAACGTGGACTTGTCTGTCATTTTATATACCCTCCAAACTTCTCGGTACCGCCCGTTGGGCCGGGTACTCGTATTTTTTTAAGCAATGGAATGCCGCATCAGAAACATCGTTTTACTTCACAGGATATGACCGCCTTCCCGGAGGGGCCGTTTTCACCGATGTGCATCCCAAAGGTGGCGCAACCTTTGAGACTCCTTGAGGTAGCCTGATCTGAACGACACAAAACAAAATTTACTTTAACAAATTTCGATATATACTACTGTTCATTTGGCATTGCAACACCTTCTCCCTTTTTTTATACGATCGGTATACTTCCTGGAGTAAAGGGAAGAACCGCCTTTTTCCATCCCGCTGTTTTTCAGGTGTGTTTTCATCATGTTGCCACATCAAGACCGGCTCATCACGGAAGAGGAGAAAAACCCGTCAAACGGATTTTCCCTTAAGGGGAAGGGTCGGTGCCTGGCAAAAACAGCACTGTGCAGGCCTTTCGCACCGCCAGCAAGGGACTCACAACACAATGCCCGCACATGGACCGCTGGCATCAGCCACAAGCCGCCGGGATGGCACGGCTTTTTACCTTGAGGCAACACCAACGGTCATGAAAAGTGTATCAGATCACGGGCCCGCCATCAAACATTCAACCGGAAACCCGTTCATCGAGATACACTTATCACACACAAAACATCGTTCAATACCAAAAATAAAAAAAAGGAAACTATTCAACGGAAAAAGCCTCCGGCGGCCCTGCCCCGCGCTTCAGGGCACGGGGTAGGCAACGTCGGCCATGAACCGGTTGATAACCTCCCGGAGGGCGTTGATGGAGATGGGCTTGGAGATGTAATCGTTCATGCCCGCCTCCAGACACCTGTCGCTGTCCTCTTTCATGGCGTGGGCTGTCATGGCCACCACGGGAACCCGGGGGTTGCTGACCCCGGTTGCCGGATCCCGGATCAGACGCGTGGCGGCAAGGCCGTCCATTTCCGGCATCTGTACGTCCATGAGCACCAGGTCGTAGCTTTTTACCTTCAGCAGCTCCACGGCATCGGCCCCGTTCTCCGCCACATCGGCTTTGAGCCCCAGCTTGGAGAGAAATTTCTGGGCCACGAGGCGGTTGGTGGGGTTGTCCTCCACCACGAGAATGGGGTTGTCCGGGGCCTGTCCGTCCTCTGCATCTGCGGCCCCTTCGCCCCCAGAGCCCTGCCCGGCTTTTCCCGGGGACGCCGACTCCATGGCCACGGCAAGGCCGTCCAGGAGACCCTTGACCTTCACCGGCTTGGCCACCATGGCGTGATAACCGTCACCATCGACCCCATCGGTCTCCGGCGCCTTGCCCCTCTGGGTCAGAAGCAGCAGGGGAATGGCATCTCCGCAACGTTCTTTCACCCGCCGGGCCAATTCCCCGGGCTTCATGATGGAGAGCTCGCAATCGATAATGACCAGGCTCACCGCTCGCACAGCACCGCCTGCCCGCAAAATTTCCAGGGCATGGTAGCCGTTGAGGGCCTCTTCACACCGAAGCTCCGCCGACTCCAGCAGGTTGCGCACCGACTTGCGGGTGGGGAGGCTTTCGGCCACCACAAGGTATTTCCCCTGCCGGACCCTCTCGGGCACGGCATGGGGCCGGGCTCCTGCCTGGCCACGGGAAAACACGGCGGTGAACCAGAAAAGGGCGCCCCCGCCTTCGCGCCTTTTGGCGCCGATCTCTCCGCCCATCATCTCCACGATCTGCTTGCAGATGGAGAGCCCGAGCCCCGTGCCCCCGTACTTGCGGGTGACGGAGACATCCTGCTGGGCAAAGGGGGTGAACAGCTCTTCCACCTCTTCTTCACAGATCCCGATGCCGGTATCCGACACCTCGAATTTCAGCACCACCTGGTCCGCGCCTAAGCTCACCGGTGAAATGGAAAGCCCCACCTCCCCTTTCCCCGTAAACTTCACGGCATTGTCCATGAGGTTGGTCAGGACCTGCTTCAGGCGAACCGGGTCACCGGCCAAAAGCGAAGGAACCTCCTCGCCCACAGACCCGTGGAGCGCCACATGCTTTTTGGCGGCCCGCACGGTGATGAGGTCCATCACGTCCTCCACCGCGCTTCGCAGGTCAAAGGAGATCTTCTCCAGGTCGAGCTTGCCCGCCTCCACCTTGGAGTAATCCAGAATGGCATTGATGATGGTGACAAGGGAGGTGGCGCTGCTGCGGATGATGTTGACGTACTCCAGCTGCTCGGCCCCGAGGCGGGTGCCCAGGAGCAGCTCGGTCATACCCACCACCCCGTTCATGGGGGTACGGATCTCATGGCTCATGTTGGCAAGGAAGGCGCTCTTGGCCCGGTTGGCCGACTCAGCCCGTTCGGCAAAGAACTTCAGCCGCTCCACGGCCTGGCGCAGTTCCAGGGTACGTTCCCGGACCTTTTCGTCCACCTCTTCGCACAGGGCCCGGTTTTCGCTGTCGAGAAAGCCCATGCAGAGGGCCTCTTCCATCCAGATCCCAAGGGACTCGGAGGCATCGTCTCCCGAGCACGCCACCGAACGGACAAAGGGGCCCTTCGGGGCACTGCCGCCGGGGTCGTCCAGAAGGTAAAACAGGTGCACTGCGGCATGGGAGGGCACGTTTCGAAGGCATGCAGCCACCTCCTCGCTCCCCGGGGCCCCCTGCCGGGCCACCATGGCCACAAGGTTTCCACAGGTGGAGGATGCCGCTTCGGCCTCTTTGGGCGTGGTGCACCGATACAAGGTGGTGATCCGGTCCTCGAGCCCGCGGCCCCTCAGGGCATTAGTCACAAACGCCTCGGCCTCGGCATCAAGGTCGTAGAGCAGCAGGCTGCCCCTGCCCTCAACCGGAATCAGGGATGTGGATGGATCATTGGATTCACAGGCGCCGGATGACATGGAGGTGCTTCCCATAGAACCGCCTTTTGAAATTTGTTTCTTGTGCCGCCGAACATAGCCCGCATATCAGGGCCGCGGCCACAATAAGAACCAATCGGTTTATGAATGGATTGTCGATTCATAACAGGTGCCGGACACACGTGTCAACAAGCCGAAATCACAGAACTCAAGAGACCCGGATGCCCTATGCGGCAGAAGGTCTCTGACTGAGAAACACCCCGGCAATCACCATGGCGCCTGCGCCGAACTGAATCGGCTTGAACACCTCCCCGAGCATCAGCCACCCGAAAAAAAGGGTCAGCACCGGGATCAGGTTGATGAACGCCGTGGCCTGGCCCGCAGGCATCCGGCCCATGGCAAAGCTGAAGCAGAAGTAGGCCCCAAAGGTCACGAACACCCCGAGGTAGACAATGGTCCATACCGCCTCCATGGGAATGAAATCGGGGATGGGCACCTTGAGCCCCCATATGAGCAGGGCAAAAAAGAGGGCCCCCACAACAGACTGGACAAAGGTGAGGAACAGCGCGGTGTAACGGCAGGAGAGCCGCTTGAGAATCAGGGTATACCCGGTGGCCGTTACCATGGCCAGAAACTCATAAAAGTTGCCCAGGGCGGGATTGGGCGCAGATTCCGTGGCCTCTCCGGTGAAGGTCAGCAGGCAAACCCCTGACAGGGCGACCACAAAGCCCGACGCGGTCCGCCACGTCATGGTTTCGTTGAAGATCATCCACGCCCCCACGGCCACCATCACCGGGAGCAGGGCCGTGACCATCCCCGCCTGGGAGGCGGAGGTGAGCATCAGGGCCTTGGCTTCAAAGACAAAGTAAAGGCAGGGCTCGAAAAGCCCCAGGGCCAGAAGGTACAACCAGTCCCCTTTCCGATAGTCGGCGCGCCGGATCTGTCGGAAAAACAGCAGGGCACAGCAGGTGGCAACCGCCATGCGACCGAAAATAACCAGATAGGGGTCGCAGCTCCTGAACGCAATCTTCAAGGCCACAAACGACCCGGCCCAGAGCACGATGGCCCCCAAAAGCGTTGCCACGGCAAGCCCTCTTTCACCCTTCATACCGTTCACCTTTCACCCCCTTGCAAGTCATCCCGGGGGTGCGGGATATTCATCTCATCAATCTCTGCGGGGAGGGCCGGGCAGCCCGTCTATCCACGGCATCGCCTCCCTGGGCACCCCGTGCTGCATCGGGTGCGCATGGAGCTTTATCATCTTTTTGTACAATTTGGAAACCACAAGGAATCCGCCCCCGCCTGCGCCCCCGGTTTTCACGTGGCCCGGCACCCTCGATAATGGTATAGTAGACCCAACGATAAAGGCCTGAACTCGGCTTCCTTCCACGGGGCTCCCGCCCCTCACGGCAGCCGGTGCGGCCTTTGTGCGGCCCCCGGGCCATGCATGGGGCCAGCCCCACGGCATGGGTCGTTTTTTTTAATAAAGGTGCGCTTTTTTGCCGCCACCAGAGGAGTCTTTGCCATGCCGTGGGACCAACCGTCCGATACAGCGCCCCTTCCCATCAAATCCTGGTGCACCGACCTTGAAGAGGGCGCCCTGGTCCAGGCCAGAAACCTGCAGCGCCACCCCGCCCTGGTGGGGCACATCGCCCTCATGCCCGACTGCCACCAGGGCTACGGCATGCCCATCGGCGGTGTGGTGGCGGCTGAAAACGCCATCATCCCCAATGCCGTGGGGGTGGACATCGGCTGCGGCATGGTGGCCATGCAAACGGACCTGGCCTGGGATACCCTCTCCCGAAGCGAACTTCGCCAGCTCCTCACCCGGGTCAAGGAGAGGGTCCCTTTGGGGTTCTCCCGCCACAAAAAAGAGCAGCCCTGGGAAGGTTTTGCGCGGCATCGTCCCCGGTTCATCAAGGAAGGGGCCTGGAAAACCGCCCGGGAGAGCCTGGGCACCCTGGGGGGAGGCAACCACTTCATTGAGGTCCAGAAAGGGGACGACGGCAGCCTCTGGCTCATGGTTCACACGGGCTCCCGCAACCTGGGAAAAACCATCGCAGACCACCATCACAGGCGTGCCCTTGCCTGGTGCAGGGAAAGCGGCATCCTCCTTCCCGACGACGACCTGGCCTTTTTTCCCACGGAGACCCCGGAGGGCCTTGCCTATATCGAGGACATGGGCCTGGCCCTGGCCTATGCCATGGAGAACCGGAAACGCATCATGACGGCCCTGGCCCACGCCCTGGAGACCCAGTTCCCCTTCAGCGAAAAACGGCTGGTAAACATCCACCACAACTACGCCGCCCCGGAAACCCACCAGGGCAAAAAGGTGTGGGTCCACCGAAAAGGCGCCACCTCAGCGGGCCGGGGGGAAGCAGGCATCATCCCCGGGTCCATGGGCACCGCTTCGTACATCGTGGAAGGCCTCGGCAACCCGGCAAGCTTCCGCTCCTGCTCCCACGGCGCCGGACGGGTCATGGGCCGCAACCAGGCATCCCGCAGCCTTGATGCCGAACGCTGCAATGCCGCCATGGGGGACGTGGTGTTCGACCGCTGGCACACCATCCGGCGCGGCAAGCTCAAAGGACGCCCCGACCTCGGGGAAGCACCCCAGGCCTACAAGGCCATCGACTCTGTCATGGCCGCCCAGGCCGACCTGACACGGCCCGTGGTCCGCCTCTTTCCCCTGGGCGTCGTCAAGGGATAGAACCCAACTCACCGCCTTCAGCCCTGCCGCCGGGGACACCCCCGGCATCCGCCACCTGAAACGCCCCAGCGCACACAAACCCGCGGTTCGTTTTTTCATGCAGACGCGTTGCAGCCCCTTCCGTTTTAAAAGGCCCTCAACCTCCACCGGGTTCCCGCCGATAAAAAATATCGGCGCCCGGGGTTGACAAACGGTATACGCCCTTTTAATTTGCGCCTTTCCAGACAGATACACCAGAATCAGGCATGCACACCGACCGGAGCGACGGCGCACCGGCCGGATAAACATCACCCGCAAACAGGCACGGTCCCCTTTGCTTATCGGTACTTATCCAAAGGGCACCCGGGACAGCGATCATGGAAAAAAAACGAGAAACCCCCTTTTCCGCAGGCGACCACCACAGGGCCCCCTGGGCCGGATTAACGTTTCTGGTGGCCCTTGCAGCCCTTTTTGTCGTCTTTTATCCCGAGCACATGGAGCCGAAAACGCCCCCTGTCCAGCCCCTGCCCCGGATCACGCCCCCGGTGGCACACACGGCCCCGTCCCTGCCCGATTTCGGTGCCATCCCCGTTGTGGCTGAAAAAAAAGAGGCCTTCTTCTCCTACATGCGACCCATCGTCATTGCGGAGAACAACGCCATTCTCACCCTGCGCCGCCAGCTCATCCTCCTCCACGAAGCCGAGGCCCTGGGACCTGAGGAGAGCACCTGGCTCAGCGAGCTGGCCACCCTCTACAGGCTCTCCCCCTTTTCAGCCCAAACCCCCGAGGACCGGGAGTCCCTGCTGGCCCGCGTGGACATCATCCCCCTCTCCCTGGCCCTGGCCCAGGCCGCCAACGAGTCTGCCTGGGGCACCTCCCGCTTTGCCCGTGAAGGCAACAACCTCTTCGGCCAGTGGGTCTTCGGCAAAGGCAAAGGCATGGTCCCCAAAAACCGGACCGAGGGCGCCAGCCACGAGGTGGCCCGATTCGACACCGTGGCCGAGTCCGTGCGAAGCTACCTCCACAATCTCAACACCCTCTGGGCCTACAAACCCTTACGTGATATCCGAAGGGAGCAAAGGACCATGGGGGTGGAACCGGACGGAGAGTCCCTTGCGGCGGGCCTTGTACGCTATTCCAGCCGGGGTGAGGCGTACATCCGGGAGATACAGCAACTTATACGCACAAACAACTCTCTCCTGAGCAAAAGGTAGACACACGAAGAACATTTACCGTTGAAACCTTTGTTCAACCTCCAGACATTTCATTTCATTCATCAATTACGCGACACAGGCCACTTTTGCGTCAAAATGTTTATTTCAGTTATTGTGGCAAACTGTGTTTTATACTATGAGATAAATCAACCACCCAGATCAGGAGCATGATCATGAAGTTCCATACCCCATCTGTCATGGCAAAGGGGTTTCGCTGCGCCAGCATGAACTGCGGAATCAAGGAAGAGGGAAAAGACCTCTCCCTGTTTCTTTCCGACGTCACCGCCAACGCCGCAGGCGTCTTTACCCGCAACCTCTTTCCCGGGGCCCCCGTTGTGCTGGGCCGTGAGATCATCCGCAACGGAAAGCTCCGTGCCGTGGTGGTCAACAGCAGGGTCAGCAATGTCGGCACCGGCGAGGAGGGCATTGAAAACGCCCGCCGTATGGCCCGTGCCACAGCCCACGCCTTTGGTATCCCCGAGCAGGAAGTGATCATGAGCTCCACCGGCGTCATCGGACGCCAGCTCCCCATCGAAAAAATCGAAGCAGGCATTGCCCACATCGGGGACGGCCTGACCACCGACCCCCTGGTGGGGGCCGAAGGGATCATGACCACGGATACCTATGCCAAGGCCATCTCCCTTGAGGTGGAGGGCGCCACCCTCACCATCATCGCCAAGGGCTCCGGCATGATCGAGCCCAACATGGCCACCATGCTGGTGTACATCCTCACCGACGCGGAGATCCCGGTCCCTGCCCTGGACCGCATGCTCCGCGAAGCCGTCAAGGACTCCTTCAACATGCTCTCGGTGGACTCGGACACCAGCACCTCGGACACCTGTCTGGCCCTGGCCAACGGGCTGGCCGGCCCCGTGGACCACACCCTGTTTGCAGAGGCCCTGAAGGCCGCCTGCGTCGAAATGACCAAACTCCTGGCCCGGGACGGCGAGGGGGCCACCAAGCTCCTTACCGCAACCGTCAACGGGGCCGTCAACGATACCGAAGCCCGGTTCATTGCCAAAGCCCTGATCAACTCCCCCCTGATCAAGACCATGGCCTACGGCGCTGACCCCAACATCGGCCGAATCCTTATGGCCGTGGGCAAGTGCACCCACTGCACGGTTGCACCGGAAACACTCTCCATCACCATCAACGGCACCCTGGTCTACGCGGACCAGGCACGCGTGGACTTCGACGAAGCCAAGGTCCGCAGCCTTCTTTCGGGCGAGCATGTCGCCATCGTTGTCTCCCTTTCCACGGGGGATGCCTCGGCCACCGCCTACGGCTGCGACCTCACCGAAAAGTATATTGAAGAGAATGCAGCCTACTATTCATCATGACAAGGGGAGACGTGAAGCGATGCATGAAATCAGAGTGGATCTCGAGAAAAACCGGCTCTATTTCACCCTGGGACGGATCAATCAGGCGGATGAACTTGCCGAGATTGTCCACAAAATGCAACGGGCGGTACACCAATTGTCCCGGGGATTTACCTGCATCACAGACCTTCGGCACTACATGCTGGCAGACGGTCTCTCCGAGAACTTCATGCGCCACTGCCAGGAGGCCCTCTGGGACTCGGCCATCGGCCGCGTGGTTCGCGTCAAGGCCGCGGAGCGGACCACGCCCCACTTCCCCCATGAGCACCAGAGCCTGGTCTGGCCCGCTTACAGCGTGACCTCTGCCCTGAGCCTGGAAGAGGCCGAGACCATGCTGGACCACTCCGTCTGATTTTTATTCAAAAGCACGTCGCCCTGCCTCCGGCAGGGCCCCCGTCATACCCCGGCAGGCTCCGTTAGGCCTGCCGGGACCACCTCCTCCTTTTTGCCCCCTTTCCTTTCCTGTTCCGTCCTGTCATTGTGCTGTTGCCTGTGATAAGGTAGCTCTCTTTTTTCGCCTTGAATAATAAGGCACGGCACCACAACACACGCGACCCAAGCCAAAGGCTTTGGTTAGAGAACCAGACGAAGGATGGACCCCATGAACACACCCCACCGTTTTTTACCCGCCACCCGCAAGGAGATGGACGACCTGGGCTGGGAGCGCCCCGATGTCATCCTGGTGACCGGAGACAGCTACGTCGACGCACCGGCCATCGGTGCGGCCGTGGTGGGCAGGGTCCTGGAACGGTCCGGATTCAAGGTGGCCATCATCGCCCAGCCGGACATCCAGAGCGACCGGGACATCACCCGCCTGGGAGAACCGGCCCTCTTCTGGGGAGTCACCGGCGGCTCCCTGGACTCCATGGTGGCCAACTACACGGCCTCGGGCAAAAAGCGCAAGCGCTGCGACTACACCCCGGGGGGTGATAACATCCGCAGGCCCGACCGTGCCGTCATCGCCTACACCAACCTCATCCGCCGCCATCACAAGGGGAGCCCGGTTCCCATTGTCTTAGGGGGCATTGAGGCAAGCCTTCGAAGGGTCCCCCACTACGACGCCTGGCAGAACCGCATCCGCGGCTCCATCCTTTTTGATTCCAAGGCAGACTACCTGCTCTACGGCATGGGGGAACGCAGCGTGGTGGAGCTGGCCCGCGCCCTGGCCTCCGGGGACTCCCCCGATGACATTGCCGGCCTCTGCCGAAAATCCGATGCCCCGGTGCCCGGTTACCTGGAGCTGCCCCCCCTAGAAGAGGTCAAAAAGGACAAAGAGGCCTTTGCCCGGATGTTCACGGCCTTCAAGGCCAACGCCGATGCCATCACGGCCCGGGGCCTCGTCCAGAAACACGACACCCGCTACCTGGTACAGAACCCGCCCCAACCGCCCCTTTCCGAAGGGGAGTTGGACGACGTCAACGAGCTGCCCTTCACCCGGGAACTCCACCCCCTGTGCAGCAGCATGGGGGAGGTACGGGCCATGGAGACCATCCGGTTTTCCATCGCCACCCACAGGGGCTGCTACGGGGATTGTAACTTCTGCGCCATTGCCCTCCACCAGGGCCGCACGGTCTCCAGCCGCAGCGAGGACTCCATCCTGAGGGAAACCAAAACCCTCACCACCCTGCCCGGCTTCAAGGGGTATATCCTCGATGCAGGGGGCCCCACGGGCAACATGTACGGGTTTGAATGCGAGAAAAAGCTGAAAAAAGGAGCGTGCAGCGACCGGCGGTGCCTCTACCCGTCCGTCTGCCCCGCCCTGAAACCGGACCACTCCCGACTCATCTCCCTGCTTAAGAAGATGCAGCGGGTGCCCGGCATCAAAAAAGTCTTCTCCGCCTCGGGGATCCGGCCGGACCTGGTCCTGGCCGACAAAAAAAAGGGGGACCTCTACCTCAAAGAGGTGGTGGCCCACCACACCTCGGGCCAGCTGAAGATCGCACCGGAGCACACCAGTGACAAGGTCCTCTCCCTCATGGGCAAGCCCCAGACCGAGCTGATCCGGTTCCGGAACCGATTCCTGGAACTCACCGAACAGGCGGGCATGCCCCAGTTTCTCACCTACTACTTCATGGCAGCCCACCCGGGCTGCGGCCAGAAAGAGATGGAGGAGCTGGCCCGGTTCTGCCGCACCGAACTGCACACGCGCCCCGAACAGGCCCAGATCTTCACCCCCACCCCGTCCACCCTCTCCACCCTCATGTACGTGACGGAAAAGGATCCTGAGACCGGCAAACCTGTTTTTGTGGAAAAGCAAAAGGAGGCCAAGGAGCGCCAGAAAGCCGCTCTCAAAGGCACGGGACAGGGACATGGGCGGGACAAAGGCAGAAAACCGGCAGGGGACAGAAAAAAACACGCCACGGGCCCCGGACGAAAGCCCGGCAGGCACAAGGGCTCGCCACGGAAAAAAAACCGTTAAACCGGAACGATTCCTCTCAAACAAGCCTCCGGCGGACTTGCCTCCGGGGGCTTTTTTTTTGAATCGGCGCTGGCCATAGAAGGCTGACGTCAGGAGGTGACCCGGTCAAGGACCTGGGCCAGCTCCTTGAGGGTAAAGGGTTTAAGGAGGATCTCGGCGCCCTCCACATGGCCCAGGGAGCTCCGGGTAATGGGCTCGGGCCGCCCGGAAGTCACCACCAGGGGCATCTCCGGGGCATGGTTCCGCACGGAGCGCACCATGTCCACACCGCCCACGCCTGCCGTGAACAGATCCATCACCACGGCCTCGTATTTATCCGGTGAACCGGCAAACACCTCCAGGGCCTTCTGCCCGTCTGTAAAGGCTTCCACCTCATAGCCCAGCCTGCCCAGCACCTCCCGGGCCAGGTCAATGAGAATCTCCTCCTCATCCAGCAACAGCACCGTGCCCTTGGCCTCATCCGTGGCCCGGGTCCCCTGGGCTCCGTCGGCCCCGAGGGGTGTGATGGGAAGATAGACATGAAACGTGGCCCCTTTTCCCCGCTCGCTCTCCAGGCTCACGGCACCGCCGTGGTTCAGGACAATCCCGTGCACCACGGCCAGCCCCATGCCCGTTCCCTTGCCCACCTCTTTGGTGGTGTAATAGGGCTCGAAAATCCGCGAGGCAATCTCCGGGTCCACCCCGTGGCCCGTGTCCGAAACACTTAAGCGCACATAGGGCCCTTCCGGCAGGTGCAGGGCCAGCGAAAGGCTCTCCTCCACCGTCACCTCCTCGGCGTGAACCCAGATGGTGCCGCCCCCCTCGCCGATGGCGTGAAAGGCGTTGGTGGCCAGGTTGATGATGATCTGATGAATCTGCACGGCGTCGGCCACCACCCGCAGCTTGCCCTCCCCTGCCGTGAACCGGACATCGATGGTGGAGGGCAGGGACGCGCTGAGAAAGCCCACCGTCTCCTTGAGGTGTTCCCGAAGGTAACAGGGCTCCCGTTTCTGCTTGTTCCTCCGGCTGAAGGCAAGGATCTGGGCCACCAGATCCCGGGCCCTCTGGCCCGCCTTCTCGATCTGCATGATCTTTTCCCGGGCCTTGACGTTCTCTTCGGAAATGTACATAAGGGCCAGGCGCGTGTAGCCCATCACCGCCATGAGGATGCTGTTGAAATCGTGGGCGATGCCCCCTGCCAGCACCCCGATGGACTCCATCTTCTGGGCCTGCCTCAGCTTGCGCTGAAGGGCTTCGCGCTCCCGCTCCAGGTGACGGCGTTCCGTGATGTCCCGGGAGACCAGCAGGATCTCCCGCGCCTTGCCCTCCCCGTCCCGGAGAAAACGGGCCGACAGCTCGCTCCACACCGGGGAGCCGTCCTTTCTGGTGAGCTCGGTTTCAAAAATAAAGGCATTGCGGGGGTGGCCGCCCCGCACAGAAAGGGCATGGCTCAGGACCGAGCGAATCTCCCGCTCCGACTCCTCGGAGAGCACCACATCCACCCCCTGCCCTATGAGTTCTTCCCCTTCATACCCCAGGTGCTTGACCACCGAAGGGCTCAGGTAGGTAAACTCCAGGGGATCGATGCTCAGAATGCCGATGGTCTCCATGACGTTGTCCGCCAGGAGCCGGGAGCGTTTCTCGCTCTGCTCCGCCTCCTCCTGGGTCCGTTTTCTCTCGGCGGCCTCCTCCACCAGGGCCCCGGTATGCCGGGAAAGCTCCTCCTGGAGGCGGCTCAGGTTCTGGTAGACCGTGGAGTTGTACAGGGCGATGGAGACAAATTCCTTGATGCGGCTGACAAAACGCTCCTCCCCGAGGGTCAGGCCCAGCCGCGCCGATTTCTGGGGAAAGAGAACCAGCCCCAGAAGCTCCCCGTACCGTGAAAGAGAGACGATGTACCCGCACCCGCACTGGTCCAGAAGGGCCACCACCTCCCGTCGGACTTCCTGATTTCCGGCGCGCCGTTCCACCTCCCGCCGGTCCAGGGGCACCTGCAGCAGCGAAAGCCAGCGATGGGTTGCCTCAGACAGCTCCAGGGCCCGCCCCGTGTCCTCCTCCAGAAACCCCTCCCCTTTCCGGGTGAAAAAGACCATGCCCCGGATGCGCAGGGTCTCCCCCACGGTCCTTCGGAACTCGTTGATCATCTCGTCGGTGCGACGTAAAAGCAGGATGTTCTCGGAAAAATGGGATTCCACCTTTTTCAGGTCAAACCGCTGCAGCCCCTGGAGCCCGTGGATCACGGGCAACATCACCAGCAGAACCCGGTAATTGAGATAAAACCAGCAAAGGAGAAAGAAAAAGAGGCTCAAAGGGTCGATGGAGGGGAAATAGGGGTGAATCAGGTAGAGCAGGCCCAGGTTCGGGGCCAGGAGCACCACGGCTGCCGCACCGCCTGCCACCAGGAAACGGACCACGGCGCAAAGGTTCGGCAGGCGATCCCGAAACACGGCACAGGCCAGGGTCGCCATGGGAAAAAAGAGCCAGTTCCCGGGAGTATAAAAGGAAAACCCGGACATGGGGATCAGGTTCAGGACCCAAAGCACCACCGCGCACACCACGGAGCCCACGGCAAGCCGAAGGTTCCGTCGCTCTTCCACGGAGTACACCCACCCCATGCGGCCGCTGCAGAGCCGGATCAGGTACCCGGCGGTCAAGCCGCACACCAGCAGGTGAAGGCAAAAAAGCGGTCCGGCGTCCGCCACCACCCCCCAGGAGTACCGATGCACCCCCTGCACATACCAGGGGGTCAGGCTCACCCCGGACAACACCAGGGTCAATACCAGTCCGATGCGCTCCAGCTGTTCGTTCCTGAGGTCAAGCCAACTGTAGAAGAAATAGAGATGGGCAAGGGAGGCCCAGGCCAGGAAGAGATAATGCAACCGCTCCACCGCCACGGACAAGGTCACCGACACCATGGGCTGGAGAACAAAAACCAGGGCGTTCAAGGACCAGAGCAGGCAGACAAAGGGAAAAAACGGGTTTTCCACCCGGAACCGCCCCTTGAATCTGGAGGCCAGGGCCAGAAAAAGGCCGGAAAACACCGTCATGACTGCCGGTACATAAAATATCAATTGCGCATCTCTCATCATCGTCCTGCCTGTTGCAATGCCGACTCCGGCACCGTCCCTGCCTGAAGATACTCAGACGGCTCCCTCTCCGCGGCATGTTGGCCCACGCGGACCGCGTGGATGGCCTCTGCCAGCTCCTTCATGGGCACCGGCTTGAACAGCACCGCCGACACCCCCATCTCCTCGTGGCGCCTGCCCACCAGTTCGTTGCTGAATCCGGTGCAGAGAATCACCGGCACCCCGGCATTGTGGGCCCGCACGCTTTCGGCCAGCTTCAGCCCGGACATCCGGGGCATGGTCATGTCCGTCACCACCACGTCAAACCCCATGGGATCCTCGGCAAAACGGTCCAGAGCCTCCACCGGGTCCTCCAGAGCCACCACGTCAAAGCCCATGCGGACCAGGGCTTCATCAGCCAGGGCCACCAGCATGGACTCATCGTCCACAAAAAGCACCCGGCCCCGGCACACGTCCCCCGGGTCCCCGCTGAGGAGGGCCACGTCGGTCCCCCCTTCGGCCCTGGGAAGGTATACATCCACGGTGGTCCCGCGCCCTTTGCCGGAGTCCACCACCACGGCCCCGTTGTGGCTCAGGATAATGCCCTGGACAACCGCCAGGCCCATGCCCGTGCCTTTGTCCGGCTCCTTGGTGGTGAAATAGGGTTCAAAAATCCGGGCCCGCACTTCGTCATCCATGCCGCCCCCGGGGTCCGAAACACGCAGAAGCACGAAGGCGCCGGGTTCCAGCCCGTAACGCCGCGCCTCCCCCGCGTCCAGGGAGGTCTGACTCACGGACACGCGGATCGCCCCGGCCGCCTCTTCCATGGCATGGGAGGCGTTGGTAAACAGGTTGACCACGATCTGGTGAATCTGCACGGGGTCGGCCACCACCATCATGGGCGTGTCCGGAAAATCGGCTTCGATGGAGACCCCGTCGGGAACCACGGGCCGCATGAGGGAAAGGGATTCCCGGGTGATCTCCACCAGGTCCACGGCCTTGCGGGCCTGTTCGTCCTGACGGCTGAAGGCCAGGATCTGGGAGACCAGCTCCTTGGCCCGGACCCCCGCGGTTTCGATCTGTGCCACCACCTCCGGGGCCTTTCCGTCGGCCTCCCCCAGGTACATGGCCCCGAGCTGGGCGTATCCCAAAATGGCCATGAGAATGTTGTTGAAGTCGTGGGCAATGCCCCCGGCCAGCACCCCGATGGATTCCATCTTCTGGGCCTGCCGAAGCTTCTGGCTCAGCTCCTCTTTTTCCATCTCCGCCACCCGGCGCTCGGAGATGTCCCGGGCAAGGCCCACCACCTCCATGCGCCCGTTTCCGGCGGCGATAAAGTGGCCGGACACCTCCACCCAGGCAAGTTCACCGTCCTTTCGACGGTGCTCCAGCTCCACCAGAAAAGCCGCCCCCTCCTCCGGGGGAGGAATCACCCGGGCCAGCTCCCGGCCGGAACTTTTGGTCAGAAAATCCCTGAAACGCGCCCCCACAACCTCCTTGGGGGTGTACCCGCTGATCTTGAGGCAGGAGGGGCTGGCGTACTGAATGGTTTCCCGTTCCACCTCCACCACCACCAGGGTGTCGAGAATGTTGTCGGACAAGAGCCTGTAGTGCTTCTCGCTTCGCCGGAGGCTCTCCTCGGCTCTGCGGCGCTCCAGGATCTCCCGGGACAGCTCCCGGCGCCTGAGCTCCAGCTGGTCCTTCACCGAGGTGACGGCCTGGTATACCCGGGAGTTGTACAGGGCAATGGAGAGGTACCGGCTCACCTTCTCCAGGAACTCAATCTCCACAGGGGTTACGGGCGCGCTCCCCTGCTTGTCGGAAAACACCACCAGCCCGATGAGCTGATCGTACTGGACCAGAGGCACCGTGCACATCCCGTTGCAGGCATGAAACAACGCCTCCACATCGGCGCGCACCCCTTCGTCGGGCATAAGGATCTCGTTGTTCAGAAAGTAGTGGTCGATGAGGCAGTCCTCGGCCACAAGAAAGGCCGTGGTGGCCTCATCCAGAAAGATCTCCTCCCCGTCCATGTCCATGAGCCGCCCCGGATCTTCCACAGGGGCAAAGAAAAACCGGATGGACCGGAACTGAAGGGTGGACCGCACCAGCTCTCCGAACTCGGCCACCAGACTCCGGGTGTCCCGCAATATCAGGAGGTCACGGGCAAACTTGCTCTCCACGGTCTTCAGGTGATGCCTGTAGCGATTGAACCGCCTGCTCACCTTGGGGTGCAGCCTGGTAACCGCCAGGTGGTTGGCCGCATACCAGCAGAGCAGTGCAGGGGCCAGGGGAACCATCTCACCGCTGTACAGCAGGGGCTTGAGCAACACAAAGACAAACAGATTGGGAAGAAGAAACACCAGGGCATAGACCACCCGGTACAACAGAAACCGGGCCACGCTGAAGATATCCTGGATGCGATGGCGGAGCACTCCGTAGGCCATCACCCCCATGGGCACGAACATGAAATTGGAGGCGGGGTAGGTGGGGCTGCCGGTAAAAGAGAAGGCCGTCACCAGGATCAGGCTCGGTCCCCCCACAAGGGCGGCGAACAGGTAGTGCTGCTTTCGGCGCGTATCAAGGTCCTGCCGTCCCCTCATCACCGAGATGATGCAGAACAGGGTGTACCCGAAGGAGACCACGCCATAGGCCACATACACAGGGAAAAAGGGCCCGGCCTTGCCGATGACGCCCCAGGGGTGGGTGTGGAGCCCGGAAAGGAACCACGGGCCGAGGCAGGCCAAGGCCATGAGGGTGCTGAGTGCGCACACCCCATATTCCAGCAGGGGCTTGCGTACCTTGAGAATGCGATGGAAAAAAAGAACCCCCACATAGGGCATGAGGGCATAGGCCATCAGGATGCACCTCTCCATGAGGAGCAGCAGCCCGGTGTCCGAAACGACGTGCTGGAGGAGATATTGGATCGGCCTTACAGACGCCAGTAAAAACAGGATGGTAAAAAGAACGGTCTCTTTTTTCAACCGGCTCCTGAACAGTGAAAACAAAGAGAGACACACCCCAAAATAGACAGACAACAGGGGCGGTATCAGCCTCACATCAAACTGATCCATCTGCATCCCTCCTTCTGCGGCATGACCGACGCGGACCTGACCGTCGGTGCCCCTTCCACCATGTAATCACTCGTTTGACTCGTTCCTGGCGTTCATATATACTACCTTCATCGGCAAAACCGACGGCCGATTTAATATTTAAAGAACAAAAAGCCCCCGGCAGGCGTCTTTTCGCCCGCCGACGGCTGTTTCACGATGATTTGAGATAATACACTTTCGAGTGGCTATCAACCATTCTTACGCTTTCAACTCAGAGGTTCCCGGGCGGATACCCCTGCAGTTTACCGTTGATGGAAATTGGAAACATTCCCCTCTCCTGATCCGACGACTGTACCCCGACCCCGCCGCGGCCCTGGCCGATCCGGACATTATGGACACAATCAACGCCATCTTCAGCAAACATCCGGCCCTCCTGAGCCTCTTTGTCATCACCCCCGACGAAACCGTGGACCACTCCCGGTCCGGTGGCACAAATCAGGCGCCTTCCTGCCCCCTGCCAGACCTCAACCGGTTGTACCACGAGGCTGTACGGCTCCTCCCCGGAGGACATGAGGTCCACCTCTCCCTGGGGGACACCGGACTCACCCTGCGACCGCTGCCCCTCTCCTGGGTCCTGGCTGTACACCACCAGCCCGAATGCGGAACAGCCCCCATCGACGCCCTCCAGGAAGCTACCCGCAGCCTGCCCAAAAGCCCCGAGATGCTCGAGGAGGAGACACTGTCCATCATCACCCCCGAAGCCCTCATCGCAGGCCCCATGAGCCCCTGGCTCCTGCCCCTGATGAAGCTTCTGGAGCGGGTGACAGGCGCCCCGCCCCAGGCCCCCTTCCACGGGGCCCTCAACACATGGATCGACCGGGAGGACCCGGACCTTAAGGGATTGCCCCGTTTTGCCGCCATTCTGGCCAAGGGCATCACCGATCCGGGCCAGCGGCGGGTTTTTGCCGAAAAAGCTAAAGAGATCTTCACTTCCGGCGAAAAACCGGCTAAAGGGAACCGGACACCATGACCACCATACTGGACTTTATCAAAATCGCCCGGATACAGGGTGTGGACTCCTATTGCCTGGTCTCCGCCGACGGCCGCCGCATGGCGGGCAACACCGCCCATAGCGACGCCTTCTGCGAGGATCTGGCCCGGTTTGCAGGGGAGAGTGCCCGGGTTACCGAGGAGACGACCTTCGCCCCTCCGGCAAGCGTCTCCATCCGAGGGCCGGAGACCTCGCTTATTGTCATTCCCGTGGGCGGGTACGCCCTGGGCATCACCACTGCGGCAAAGACCCCGGAGGGCCCCCTCATCGACGATGTCATGGCCTTTCTCCGGCGCATCCGTCACCAACATACCGTCAGCCAGAAGAGTTAGTCTTGCCATGCCCCGATTGATCCTGCCGCTTATCGCCGTATTCCTGCTGGTCACCCCCTGCTTCGCCGCCGAACTGCCCGATGTCAGCTCCCGGGTCCTGCCCGACCTCACCGAAGCCCTGACGCGATACCGGGACCTGAACCGCGCCCTTGACGAGACACGCCGTGCCCGGCTCCAGGAGATTGAGCGCGCCTATTACCTGAAGCTCAACAGCCTCAGACTGGAGAGCCCGAAGCCCCCCAAACCCAGGGGCATGTTCGAGACCACCGAAGAATATAAGGAGCGCCTGGCCAGTTACCGCAAGAAGCTCGACAAGGTACGCACCGCCAACCACGACACCCTGGCCGACATGGAGCAGCGGGGTGTTCTGCGCATCCAGGTGGCCGAGGTGGAGGTCGACTGGCTCGAATCCCAGCTCACCCGCCTGGCCCCCCTGGCCGAAACCATCGACCTGCTCCAGGAGAAAGGGTGCATCGTCTCCCGGGACTCCGCCACCATCACGGTGCAGCGCCCCGACGCCGACACCTTTCGTTTTCCCGTCACCATCAACCACAACGGCACCCTCTACCGGGACACCTGGACCTACCCGGACCGTGACCGCGCCGAAACCATCTGGCGCCTCCGCCACGACCTCAAGGTGTTCCCCTACTACACCCCCGTCCCTGCAGAAAACGACGGCATTGAGCTGAACCTCACCGCCTTTATGGTTACCGGGCCGGACAATGTCCCCCTGATGCGCTTTCCCGTGGACACCGCTGAGCCCTTTGACGAGGTGAAACGCCTTGCCCGCATCCGATCGGACGAGCTCCCCGCAGCCCGGGTGCTCCTGGCCCTGAGCAACTCGGTGGAAGGTCCCCTGCCCGGCATGCGCTTTGTCTTTATTTCTCCGCGTACCTTTACCATGGGCAGCCCCAAGGACACCCCGGGCCGCCTCCCGGACGAACGGCTCCACAAGGTCCGGCTCACACGCCCCTTTTACATGCAGACCACCGAGGTCACCCAGGCCCAGTGGGAGACCGTCATGGGCGAGAACCCCTCGGCCTTTCCCTACTGCGGCGGGGACTGCCCGGTGGAGAACATCTACTGGCAGGACGCCCAGCGCTTTATCACCCGGCTCAACGCCCGGTATAAAGGCAAGGGCCGCTTCCGCCTTCCCACGGAAGCCGAATGGGAGTACACCGCCCGCACAGGTTCCACAGACCCCTGGGACCAGCCCGGCGGAGACGCCGGAGCCTATGCCTGGTTCCGCTCCAACTCAGGGGACGCCCCCCACAAGGTGGCCACCAGACGGTCCAACCTGTGGAACATCTACGACATGAACGGCAACGTCTCGGAGTGGTGCAGCGACTGGTACGGCCCCTACCCCGAACTTCCCATGGCCCGCAACCCCAAGGGGCCCGTGCGGGGAGACTTCCGCGTCAGCCGGGGCGGCAGCTGGTTCCACGGCATCGACAGCATCCGGGGTGCCCACCGCAACAGCGACAACGCCGGGGACAAAGGCGGATACATCGGCTTCCGCCTGGTCCTGGAGATCCCCACCGAGGCCCTGAACCACACCCCGTGATCATCCCCCGATCGACCCGGGAAACCGATCTGAAAATCGGGAATCTCCCCTATAGACATCCCGACTACCCCAGACATACAATTCAGCCATGCACTGAGTTTTTCCCGTGTCTTCAGATGAACAAGACGGATCTCCCGCGCCACAGGCGCACCCCAGGGCCTTTCAGGCCCTTTTGGCGCGGGATCACCCTTTGACGTTTTCGGAGGCCCCATGATCAGCAAATCAGCCATCGCCTCATTCAAGCTCCCGCCCCACACCATCCGGTCCTGCCGGGATCTTTATGAGGAACTCTCCCGGCACCCCAAGCGCTACCAGTCTCTCAAGGAGACCATCAGCCACTTTGAGTCCGATCCCCAGGCCCTGAACAAGCTCTGGTGGGTCCTGAACTATCATTCGGAAAACTTCGATAAAACCCGCAAGCTCCGGGCCTGGGTAGAGGCCCGCCTGGAAGAGCTGGCCGCCGACCGAAAGCGCAGTCACCCCCTCCAGGCCTGATCCTTCGACCCACGGCCCGACGGAGTCCCGGGACACCACCCGTCAAACGGAATATCCCCTTTCCCCACACTTTTTGCTTCCTTTTCCCCTCGGCAACGACTACCTTAATAAAACAATGATCACCCGAACGGTGGCGAAACGGACGTCACCGTTCGATAACCGCCCCCGTCACCGGGGTGTCGGCTGGTTGCCCTTCCCTTCCCAGTGAGACACGTTGCCCATGGTACGAGACTACTCCACAGTGCTTCAAGAGATGATCGTGACCCCGGAAGTGGCCTTAGAAGAGCTCGAACCCGGGATGAGTATCTTTATCGGCACCGGTGCGGCCGAACCCCGCACCATGGTCCGGGCCCTCCTGGCCTCTGCAGCGCCGAACATCCAGGATCTGGAGCTGATCCAGATCATCAGCTTCGGCGATGCCGTCAACTCCAAGAATTTTTCGGCAGACCGCTTTCGCCTGAAGACCTTCTTCTCCGGATGGGTGGCCGACGACGCCATCTCCAAGGGCCATGTGGACTACATCCCCAGCCGCTATTCTGAAATCCCCAACCTTTTTGCCTCGGACCACATCGACGTCCACGTGGCCATGATCCAGGTCTCCCCGCCCAACGACTCGGGTTATTGCAGCCTGGGCACCGCCGTAGACGTGGCCCGGCAGGCCATCGACAAGGCCACCGTGGTCATCGGCGAGATCAATGAAAACGTCCCCCGCACCTTCGGGGACACCTTTGTGCCCATCTCGGATTTCGACTGTTTTGTCCTCTCCGACGACCCGCCCTTCACCTTTGACCGCTGGCCCGTGGACAAGGTCTTTGACGTGGTGGCCCAGAAGGTGGCCTCGGTCATCGAAGACGGCAGCTGCATCTCCTACTCCATCGGCCCCCTCTTCGAGGCCCTTCCCCGCCACCTGCGGGGCAAAAAGAACCTGGGCATCCACAGCCCCTTTGTCACCGATGCCCTCATGGACCTCATCAACAGCGGGGCTGTGACCAACCGGAACAAAAAAATCTACCAGGGAAAATCCCTGACCTCCTACGCCCTGGGGTCCAAAGAGCTTTTAAAGTGGCTCGACGGCAACCCCATGGTGGAGTTCCAGGCCATCAACCGGGTCTTCAGCCCCATGCAGATCGGCAAGAACCCCTCGGTGGTCACCATCGTCCACGCCCGGAAGGTGGACTTAAAAGGCCGCTTTGCCCTGCACACCGGCAAAGGCAACGTGGCCACCGGCCCCTCGGAGGTCATCGACTTTTTCAACGGCGCCGAGATCTCCCGGGGCGGATGCACCATCTTTGCCCTGTCCAGCCGAAACCTGGAGGGCAAGCCCAACGTCACCTGCAGCGTGGACAACTACCCCAACCAGTTCTCCCTCCATGAGTCCGTGGACCTGGTCATCACCGAATACGGGGTGGCCAGCCTTAAAGGGCGCACCGTGCGGGAACGGGCCCAGGCCCTCATCGAGATCGCCCATCCCGACGACCGCGCCGCCCTGGTGGCCGCCGCCCGGGAGAGCCACATCCTCTACCCGGACCAGATCTTCCTGGAAGACTCCGCCCACTCCTATCCCTCGGAGATCCACCGCACCCGGACCTTCAAGGGGGGCAAGGTGATCCACTTCCGCCCCATCCGCCCCTCCGACGAAGAGGGCATGAGAAAACTCTTCTACCGGTTCTCGGACACCGCCGTCTATTACCGTTACTTCACCCCGGTAACGGCCATGCCCCACGCCAGGATGCAGGAGTACGTCAACATCGACTACACCGACACCATGGCCATCGTGGGCGTTACGGGCCGGGCCGACAAGGAGCGCCTGGTGGCCGAAGGCCGGTTCGTCAAGGGAAGGAAGGAGGGGTACGCCGAGGTGGCCTTTGTTGTGGACGAAGCCTTCCAGAACATGGGCATTGCCACCGGCATGCTGGACATGCTCACGGACATCGCAAAAAAAAGGGGACTTAAAGGCTTTACCGCCGATGTACTCAGCTCCAACCGCCAGATGCTCGCCGTCTTCAAAAAGCTCGGAGAGAGCTGCAAGGTGACCATGAGCGACGGTGTGTATGAAATCGCCGTGACATTTTGAATTTACATGGCTATTATCCGCCCTGCCCGACACAGCCCCGCGCTGCCGGGCAGGCGGCGCCCCGCACAGTGTTCCCTGTCCGTTCCGGCGTCGCTTGCCGTGACATCCCGTTGACAAGCCGTTCATAGGCAACCCCGCCTCAACCGCCCATCCCTTTGATCTTGCAATGTTCCTGATAACCCCATAAAGTGACAAACCATGTGTCGCAGCACCGGGAACACGCCCACGTGATAACGCCCGGCAGCACCTGCCCATCTGCCCGGTCTGTGCCACCACGCCGATTTTATCTGTCACACACGTTTGTGTCGGCCTCCGTAACTCACACACTTGCACTGCATGCGCCCGGTTCACCCCATGCCCATCATTCCGGCGCGCATGTTTAACGTCTGCTACTTCGGTGTCCCATGTATTTCCTGCTCTTAGCCATCCTCGCGATCTGCGTGTTTACACGGCTCAATAACGTCAACAAGCAGCTCTCCAGGCGTATCGATGCCCTTGAAACAGCCCTGAAGGACTTGTCTGCCGCAGAAGCGGCCCATGAAGTAAGGACGCCCCGGGCGACCGCCGCCCCACAGGCGCCTTCCCATGACGAGATCCTGGACGAGATGCTCCTTGACCTTCCACCGGAGCCCCAAAGGGCGCCATCGAAAAAGAAACCGGCCCGCCCGCGCTTTCAAAAGGGCCGCATCCTGCTTGCGCCGCCAGCCCTCTTCATCAGGGAGCCCCAGGCAACACCTGCCGCGCCCAAGCCCGCCCCTGCCCCCAGCCCCACCCTGCGCAGCACCTGGGCCGCTCAATGGCAGCGGTTCAAGGAAAACGTGGACTGGGAACTCTTTGCAGGCGCCCGGCTCTTTGCCTGGCTCGGGGGGCTGGCCCTCTTCATTGCCGCCGGGTTCTTCGTCAAGTACTCCATCGACAACAACCTCATCCCGGCCCAGCTTCGCCTGGCCATCGGCGCGGCCACGGGCACGGCCCTGCTCATCGCCTCGGGACGGGTCAAAAGCCTGCGGTTTGATATCCTCAGGCAGACCCTGGCGTCAGGGGGCATCGGGGTTCTGTACAGTGTGGTCTTTGCAGCCACCCTCTATTATCACTACATCCCCAATCCCATGGGCTTCGGGATCCTCTCCCTTATCTCGGCAGCGGCCTTTGCCCTCTCCGCTTTTTACCGGCGCATCTCCATCGCCATTCTGGGAGCCGTGGGCGCCTATGTCACCCCCCTGCTCCTGGGCAGCGGCCAGGGGAGCCTCATCCTGCTCTTTGCCTACCTGGCCGTGGTGGGTGTGGGACTTCAGAGGGTCTCGGCGTTCCTTGCCGCGCCCTCCCTTCTCTTTGTGGCCGCAACAGGCACCCTCATCACCGCAGGATGCGCCACCTTTGCCACCCTTGGTTCAAGCCCTGCCTTTCCCATGGCCGTGATGTGGGGCGCCATTCCTGGGCTGTTCGCCTTTTTTCTCGCGCCGAAACAGCTCAACCCCGAAACAAACCAGTCCGCCAGGTGGGCGGGGTTCCTCTCCTTTTTGCCGCCCATTGCCGTGGCCCTGCTCCTCACCTTTGCCAAACCGGGCTGGGAGCCCCTTTTCATCCTCACCGCCACCTCGGCTGCCGCCCTGGCCCTGGGATTTTTCAACAACGCATGGCACCACCGGGTTGTCCCCTGCATTGCCATCACCTTTCTTCCGGTGCTGGCCTGGGTCGCCATGCGGTTTGGTGCCGAGACCGCCCCGGCAGGAACCCTTCTCCTGCTTGTCTACGGTGTGACCGGAGGCTTAGGGCCCGTGGCCCTCATCCTGCGCCACGGCCACTCCGACATGATGCTCCGCTGGCTCAAGCTCTTTCCTACGGCTGTTGTGGCGGCCACGGTCCTGGCCCTTGCGGGAACGCCCTTTGCCGGCCCCCTCTTCTGGCCCGTGCTGCTGATCCTCCAGATCGCGGGTATTGCCATAAGCCTTCTTGTCGGCGCCTTTCTCCAGGTGCTGCTCCTCCTGGGACTTTTTGTCGGTGGCGGTCTCTACTGGCTCTTTGCCGTCCCCACCTCCTTCATCGGCTTTGGGTTCTTCGCCTTTGCCCTCATGGCGGGCGCCCTCCTCATGGCCGCCATGATCCTTTTGATCAGGTCCATGCCCGCCCTTCTGGCCCGGCTGGACCTTCCCCCTGCCAAGGGCTTTGCCACCCCCTTCTTCAAACTGGAGGAGTGGCTCACCGCAGCACCGTCCGTGGGGCTCTTTCTCCTCATGGGGGCCGCCTTTGCCGTGCGCCATCCCCACTACCCCCACGCAGGCATGGTGACCCTTACGGCCTTTCTGGGGCTCTGCCTGTTCATGTGCAGACGGACGGGCTTTCAGCCCACCGGGGCCATCGCCCTTGTGGCCACGACCGCGGCCCAGTCTGTCTGGGTCTTCAGCCAGTGGGGGGCGCCCCTTCTCTTTTCCGCCGTTACCTGGTCCTCGGTGCTCTTTGTTGCCGCCCTGGCCCTTCCCTTTCCCCTGTTCTCTCAGCAAAAGAAATGGCCCGTGGTCTGGCACGCGGCCGCTCTCTTTGAGCTGGCCCAAATGCTCTTTGCCCTGTATGCCGCAAAGATCCTCTGGCCCGGAGACCTCTCGGGCTGGCTGCCCCTGGTCCCTGCCCTTCTTAAAATTGGACCCGTCACCATCCTGTTAAAACGGCTGGAGGCAAGCCCCCACCGCAACAGCATTCTCGCGTTTCACGGCGGGGTCCTTCTCTTTTACATCTCCGCCCTGCCCGTGCTCCTGCTTCCCCACGGATGGCTCGGGGTGGCCCTGGTCTTTGAGTCTGCCCTTTTGCTCTGGCTCAACAGACGCATCGAACACCCGGGCCTCAGATGGGTCTCCCTGGGCCTGGCCCCGTCCGGGCTCCTGGTCCTCTACACAGCCCTGCCTCGGATGAGCGCAGAGGGCGTCCTGCCCTTGCTCAACCCGGCATTTTTCTCCGTGGCTGCCTGCACCGCGGCCCTGGGAGCCGCCGTCAAGCTCAGCCCCTGGCCCGAGCGCAAGCTGGGCCGCATGGACCTGCCCAACGTCTTTCTCTGGATGAGCCTTGTCACGGGATTCTACCTGGCCAACCTGGCCGTGGCCGACCTCTTCTCCGGGTCCGGCTCCTCCCACAGCCTCATCCCCGACAACTCCTATGCCCACTGGGCAGCCTGCGCCCTGGCCTGGGCCGGGTTCGGCGCCGCCACCTGGCGCGTGCCGCGGCTTCACATCGCCATGCGCCTTGCAGGGCTCCTTCTCTTTGTCTCCGGCAGCACCGGCCTTGTCCTGTTGCCCATTTTCATGCCCAAGGCCATCGCCACCATGGGCCCCTGGGCCAACCCGGCCATCTTTGCGTGCCTGGCCCTTGTGGTCATGGCCTGGTTCACCTTTAAAAAGGAGTCCCCGGACGCCTTCAACGGCTATTCCCGTAACCTGCTCCTGGCCGTGCTGCTCGTGGCAGGGTTTGCCCTCCCGGCCCTGGCCTTAAGCACCGGCCTGGCCACGGGACAGCCCTTCACCCTCTTTTTCAGCCAGACGCCTTACCGCGCTGTGGCCTCGGCCGCCCTGTGGATCCTCTACGGCACGGCCATGCTCCACTGGCCCAAAGCCCTGGATCGCCCCTTTCGCCTTGCCGGTCTCGTCCTGGCCATCATTGGCCTGGCCAAGGCCCTTCTCTTTCCCCTGCGGTTCAGCGAGGCCTTCGGTCTCATGACGCCACTGGCCAACACCCCTACCCTCCTTTACATCGGAGCCCTGGGCCTGTTGACCTTTCTCACCGTAAAGCCCCGCCCCACCCCCTGGCCCCTGCCCAGGCCTGAGCCAAGTGCATTCTGGGGTGTGGCCCTTGCCGTCACGGCCTTTGCCATCCTCAACATCGAGATCGCAAGCGTGTTCGGAGGACCAGACGAGCCCTTCAGCTTCCTCACCAATGGAAGCCTTCCCAAACAGCTGGCCTACAGCATCGGATGGATGCTCTTTGCCATTGGCCTTCTGGCCGTGGGCGTCAGAACCAGGAACAACCAGACCCGATGGGCCGCCATCGCCCTTCTGGGCGTTACGTCCCTGAAGATATTCACCCGGGACCTCTGGTCCCTCGGCCACCTCTACCGGGTGGGCTCCTTTGCAGGCCTGGCCGTGGTCATGATCCTCGTCTCCGTCATCTATCAGAAATTTCTGGCCGGTGAAGACAAAGGGGATGGGTAAATAAGGGAAAAAAGCCTCCGGCGGCAAGGTGTGCCACCTTGAAAGCAGGTAGCGGATGCGTTTTGCCCCTCGTTCCTCGGGTCAAATCACACCCGCCTTAAAACGACATTCATTCAAACGGTTTTTTATAATCTGTTTGTTAAACTTTTTTTAAAAGCTTAGCCTCCGGCAGGGCCGCCGGAGGCATAAACTAAATAGATTTTTCTCGTTCTCAGGAGTTGATATGAAACCGATTCATGCCCTTATCCTCTGCGTTGCCCTTCTTGGGACGCCCCTGTCCCTCCATGCTGCCGACATATGGGAGAACCGGGCCTCGGTCCTTGTGCCCGAGCCGGGTATTGCCGAAGCCGTCCTGCCGCCGGAGTTGATGAAAAAAAACGGTTCCAACGCCGTGGACCTTGCCCTGGAAGGCCCGGACGGCAACCGTCGCGCCTTTGAATTGTACTGGCGGGAGCCGGACACCACGGAACGATACGAGTTAAAGGCCTACAGCAAAAAATTCAACAACAGGGGGGAATTTATCTGGCGGTGCAATGCCCCGGACCATGAGGTGAACGCCCTTCATGTGACGTTGGACAATCCGAGGATAATAGGCAAGGTGGAGGTCAGGGCACGGGTTAACGACATCTGGATCATTCTGGTCAAAGACGCAGCCCTTGTAAGGTCCGGCAGGCAGACCCGGAGCGAGATCCCCATCAAGCCCGACACGTACCAGGAGTTCGACCTGATCTTCAAAGGCTTTGACCGTGACTTTGATAAAAAAGTGATCTCTGTGGAGCGCGTCACAGCCCTTTCCGTCACCAAAGGCACGGACTACGCAAAGCAGAACGTCACACCGAAATTCCAGGTATCAGAGTCCGGCGACATCACCGAGCTTCGTGCCCTGTTGCCCGGCTCCGGCCTTTATATCAACACCCTGCGCCTCACAACCGAAACCCAGTTTCTGGGCGACTGGCTGGTCGGCAGGGAAGAGATCCGCAACGGCCAGCGCACCTTCGTGCCCATAGCTGAAGGCTCGGTAAGGCACGTCTCCGACAAGATCCATGAGCTCACCCTGCCCATCAGAGACAGGTGGAAAGGCAAGTCCCTGGTCATCAAACTGGATCCCAAGGGCCGCTACCTCGGCAGCCCATCGGCTCTTTCCGTGGAGCTTTTCCTCCCCCGGATCGTCTTCTCAGCAGACAAAGAGGGGGCCTACACCGCCCTTTCCGGCACCGGCTCCGAAGCCCAGATCCTAACAAGCCTCGGAAACAGGAACCGCCCCCCCTATCAGATCGTCTCCTTTTCAGAGGCCAAAGCAAACCCGGATCTCACAAAACAGGCCCTCACCGACACCTATAAACTCAAAGGCGGGCCCTTTACCAACGAGGGTTTTACCTGGGCTGCCTCCGTTGCCGTAAGTGCTCCCGGCTACTACCGGCTCCCCTTTCCCATGGAAGCAAGCCTTTCCCCCAACCGTGCAGGAATCCGCTTGGCAAAAGGTGAGACCCAGGTGCCCTTTTTTATGGACCGCACTGAAAACGTGCCGACCCCCCTGCCCCTTGCCCCGGACTATGACAAAGCCCAGAACAGGACCACCTGGGACCTCACCCTGCCCCAGCCTTCCCCCTGGTGGGTGGCCCTCAACCTGTCGGCCGAGGGCATCTTCAGGCGCACCGTAACCATCCAGCTTCCCAAACCCGGGCAGGTGGGCTGGGAAACCTGGAAGACCGTCACCTGGAGAAACACCCTCGACAGCGAAACCACCCTCAGGATCCCCCTGGCCCGCCTCCCCGAAGGCCAGAACAAGATCCGCATCCTCATGGACCACAACGACAACGAGCCCCTGTCCATCACAACAGCCGAGGCAGTCTATACCGCTCCATCCATCTGCTTTCTTGCCTATGAGCCCGGCCCCCTCACCCTCCACGGCGGACACCCGACCCTCCCCGCCCCGGACTACGACCTCTCACTGGTCCGTACAAAGCTCATGGAAACCCTGCCCACCCAGGTTGCGGCCCAGCCCGTGGCCTCCAAGACAACAACCTGGTCCGGCAGCTGGATCAAACACTTCCAGGCCAACGGCTGGGGCCTCTACGCCGCCCTGGGCCTCGTGGCCCTGGTGCTCCTCGGTATTATCGCAAAGATCCTTCCGGCAGCTGAGGGAGGGAAGGAAACCGAATAAAAAAAACCTCCGGCAGCCAAGGGCTGAGCCCTTGGAGCCCAGGTTCGCACATGCTCCGGGGCTTCGCCCCTTCGCATGTGCTGACGGGCTGCGCCCGTGATGAAGACCAGGACAAGGGGCAATCAATTGTGTCAGGCTATCTTTCGTTCCCAGGCTCTGCCTGGGAACGATTCACGGCGCTCTACCGCCATACGGCACAACGGGCGGAGCATCTCACCCCTCAGACGCTCGAAAGCCATGATCACCCCGAACTCTGCCCCCCCGCCCTTTCATCCTCTCCTGCTCTTCTTTGTAAATGGCCGCCATGCGGTCGATCTTGGCATACTGCCGGGCCAGCAGATCTTCAGTGATGGTACGAATCCCCCACCGTTTGAAATCCAGTTGCAGGCCGTTGCCGCCAGGATCTTCGGCCCCTTCCAGCTCCGCAATAAAGTCACCCACAGATTGCAGCAACCGATGTATATCCTTGATGGAATCACACAACTCTGAAATCTCCGACCCGGAAAACATGCCGGGGGAGTGGCTGTTTGATGAGGTCATGGTGGAAACCTTTTTTAGTCAGTAGTGATTGGGGAGTAGTGAATAGAATGTGAAGCCACCGTTTCACCCATCGACAAATAACAACAAGCCACCGGCCCTGAAGAGAAATAGTGAAAGAAGTCACCCCGATGGTACCCAGCGCTCCAATACCCCTCAGCCCGTAGGGTGCACTCCATGCACCAGAAGAACCCACAAATGTCGATCCTTCAAAATCACGCCATGCAGCACGAAGCCTCCGTGTCACCTATAAGCTGATCAATCCCTATTCACGGATCCTGATTCCACGCATAGATATCTTCATAAGATTTTGTGGAAAAAAATCGCCCTGCCCGAAAACAAAAGGCCCTGCTCAGACATCAGGAAAAGGAAAACGCACCTTCGGCAAAACGCAGGAGGAAACCAGACGCAACACCGCTATTGCCCATGCTGTTTGAACGCACGCAGAAATCCGAAGGGGCGTTTTCCCGCCCGTCAGTCAGAACCACCTGTGTTCATGGGCCATTTAAAACAGCTGTACCGCCTGTTGAGGGAGCGCAAGGTTGCGCGTGGTGAGGAAAATACGACTTGAAAAGGGGGTGAGTGTGTTGTAAAAAACCGTGTAGCCATGACGACCTCCTCGGAAGGTTGTTTTTGGTCAGGCCTGGCAGGATGGTAGGACATCCTGTCGGGTCGCTTCATGAATTCCATGACCTCCGTAATAACTAGTTATTACAGCCCACCCTAAATCCATCTTTTTCATGTGTCAACACTTTTTTACTGACAAATCCCATGGTTATTCATTTCGAAATAAGCAGAAGTATCGTCCATACCCCCTTATGATAATAACCACAATTGCATGAACTCTTCGCTCTCCCATCTCCGCCGCAACACTCCCTTTCCATAAGACGGCCTCCGACTCAAGATGATTTCAACGTCATCCATGGCTGCAATTGCCAGAAGTACAATACGACAAGACATGCCATGCATTTTAAGAATGTTGTCCAAAGTCCTCTCCCAGGGATTGACCAGCTTTTTGAATTGAAAAATTGAGATGTCAGGAGTATGACTTAAAACATTGGCTTGATGAGCCGGAGGCGGAATCGCTGACGCTGGGTTCATGGTATGGCTCAACTGAAAGGTGTTTGAGGACGTGGTTGAAAAAACAGAATGCTCTTTTTTCGACAATATACGGCTTTATGATGCATAATCGCGCATAAAACAAGCTTTATCGTTTGATTGTGCATTACTGCTCAATAACACGCCATTATGGAGTTTATGGCGCGTCATAGACACTTATTGCGCTTTTTTGCACACGAAAATGATTTTTCACATCTTAGTGAGCGCTAATGCATTCTAATACCCATGATATGGGGTTTTATGAAGCTTTTTTGCACATCAATAATTGTTAAATGGAAACAATGACGTAATGCAATGGAGTAAATTAAAGAAAAAAGTTGAGGCTTTTTTCTCTGATTCGATACAAGGTCGTGTAGAACTACGCTCTACCAGCTACCGTGAAAGCCACGATCGGGAAGGCCGTGGCTATATTACCTTCGATAAAAAAGAAATTTGGAATATGAGTACAATATCATTCTATCCAAAAGAATATAAACAGGTAGATGAAATTGTAAAAAGAGACAAAATTATTCCATATGAAGCTCAATCGCTTGCTTACCAAGAACTTGCCAACAAAGGAGAGTTTAACCAGTATGGTTTTTATGTGGCTCTTCGAGAGTATTGCAATAATTCAATTGAAGAGTCACTGTCATCAAAAAGCCTCCTGATAAAATGCATTGCAATGCTTGATTACAGGCTTGGTAAGCGCAAATTAAAGTCATTAGATGTGTCTAATGAGCATGATAAAGTAATCCAGTTTTTTAAAATTCGGTGCCAATGTGAAGGCTTACCATTTAACATTAAGGATTGCTCGTGACCGAAGGTCACATCAATCCTTTGTTCAACATACGCTTTCACAGCCGACCGCGCTACTACGGCTCTTTTTTAAACACTGTTCTTTAACGGCGTTTTTAATTTTACCAAAGGATTTGGTGATGCGCTGCCGGCGTATGAATCGCGCACTATATTTCTAAAATCATATGAATATTATCTTTAATGAAGATTGGAAGACGACCGAAATTTTGATCAAAAAACCAATTCGAGATGGTGTAATTGATGTTACTTTAGCCATCTCTGATGGCTCAGACACTCGATCATTTCGGTTTCACGGTTCTCGTGATGTTGACGAGCTTATGTCAATTTTACATGCTTGGCGCATAGAAATTACAGAAGATGTAGAATCTCAAAAAGAGTTTGGCCGCTTTACACTTAGTTTCACAGGTGATTCATACTCGGAGATATACTTTGATACATGTGTCGAAATTTGCAAAACATAACAATTGGCTCAAGGCCGCCCCTAATATGCTGGCTACGTCTTCCGTAACTTCAACCGCCGTCCCATTCTGCATTTTGGGGCCGCTTAGCCACGCGTTATAATCAAATGGTATGATGAAATGAACAATTCTTTTAAAAAAGTAATTAAGTACAGGAAATAGGAATGGAGAATGTTCTATTATCAAAAGTCTTTTTCATACTCAGTGGGATGCTATTAATAACATCTTTTTTCGCCAGAATTAACAAAGCCTATGAAACAACGGGGGAAGCGATATTTACAATAGCAGGGTCTTTCTTTTTTATATTTGTTATTATGGGGACCGCAGAAAAATTTCCTGCAAATCTATTTTCAGTAGCTATTTTTTCTGGTTTCATTGGTTGGTCTTTAGGCCCAACAATTGGCTACATTGGAAATAGATATAAATTCAGAAAATTTTTAAAGTCAAAAGAAATAAAATCAAAACAAATAGTAACTGAAAAAAGGTCATTTATCGCGAAACTATTCGGAGCTGAAGATGAAAAGAAAACTGTATTTTTTTCCCAAAAAAATAAAAATGAATATTTCGATTCAAAAGACAAGAGGTATTTGGCAATAGAAATTGAATTTGACAATGAAGTTTTGTCAAATGATAAATATAATCAAGAATGGCAAAATATAGTCTTTCTGGCTTTATTCGGCACAACAATGGCGGTTTTTGCTGCTGGAACAGTTAATTATTTATTTGACTTAGACTTCGGGTTTTTAGGTCATTTTTTATTTATATCTTTATGCACATTAATTACAATCAGTCTACTAAATACGTTTATATTTAGAGCGAGGATGATAAGAGTTTATCAATCATTTTTTGGGATAATCATTTTCACTCTATATCTTCTCTACGACATAAACATCTTAGAAAAAAAGATGACGATTAAAGATTCCTCCTGGTCGACTTCTATAGATATTGCTGTAAATATTTACCTTGATGTAATTAATTTATTTATAAGATTATTAGAAATATTAGCTGAGTTTGATTGATTATAATCGGGTAGTCTGGAGTCTCTCTCCCCCATCCCACACACCACCCGGCATGCGGGTCCGCACCGGGCGGTTCACTAAGATATCCGGGCCTTAGCCAGGAAAAAGTGTTAAAAGCGAATCTTATACCAAGATGACGGTTTCCACTTTTAACCCTTCAAGATAACCCACGCCGCGCCTGTTCCATACTCCTCCTGTCGGATTTATTGTAGCAACCGAGCACATGGTTGCGCCGTAGTTCTTCATGTTCGGTCCTTCGGCAGGGTGAATCCTCCAGCGACACCTCGGGGTGTCTCACGGCTCGTTTCATTGGCGTTTGCGGAACAATTGAACACTATTTCACACCTACTATGACCTCTGCTGACTCCTGAACGCCCCCCCGTATTACTACGACGGGCACTGCTGCCCTATGCAGCCGCGATGTCGATCAGGTCTCCCCGGACTCTTTTCAGTACCCCCTTGAGGGGTGTAATTGCGTGATCTGTCTCTACACAACCGCAGCATTTACCATATTTCCTCGAATCCTGGGCTTCGTCATGTTGTGCTGACTCATCCAGAGACTTGGCCTTGTATGCTGTTTCTGTTCGTCGGCTCATAGATTTGCCGTAGAGTGACCACGCCCTCCGGTCGTTCTCGCTGACGCTCGTGATTCCACTCCGCTCCATCTCCTCCAGACGGAGCCTCGCGATGCAGCCCTTGTCTTAGGACAGTGCTTATGCTAAACCGTTGTTTAGTCGACAGAATTCACGCACAGAGGACTTCCCGGTTAACTTACGGATCACATCATAAGGTTACGCCTATGCCGCGCGTACACCATCGCTTCCAGTTGACGCTCGTTCCTCGCGCGGCTGAAGCGAAACGGTAGGCCACAAGATGGATATAAGCAAAGCTCTTTATAACTTTAGAAATGCCATTGATTCGATATGGGACAATCTAAGGGTCGCCAATATATCACCTGGAGATGATGAATGGGATGATATTACAGAAACTCTATTTGCCAATTTGGTTTGCATCCCACTCGATAAAGACTTTGGTCGGTATGCTTTTTACAACGAGGAGACCAAAAGTAAGATCATTTTGGTAATTCCTCATGATGCGAAAGTTCTCATTGGTACAAACGATAAGTCAGATAATGGATTATCAAACATGATAGAATGGAAAACAGATAAGTTTAATGATGATAATGAGTTTGTCTTCCGGGAATTTGCAAACCCAAGTGAGCCATATTCGAAAACCAGTTTATCATTTGTCACTGGTCAATGCCTTAAAACAGGATTAATAATTTCCGTCCCTTATAGAAACGTATCTTTCAAAATTACAGAGATCTAACAAACGAATAGTAAGGGACCGCTGGCGCTCCGCGCCAGTGCCCTCGATTCGTTCAGCGGCAACACATGCGCTGCGTTCAAGCACATACAATGAATTCAATTCGAAAAAACATTAAAGAAATTCTTGATTTGATTTCTTCAAAAGAAGAACAGATTAAATATGAAAAAGAGGTACCTATTGCAAATGTACCTGCCGAATTGATTTGCACGTGGTTTGATGACCTTTATCATCCACAGTCAAAGCTACATCAAGAGGCTTTTTCAGATGATGAACAACAGATTTTAGATTCTTTCAACACTTTTTATGAGTCTCGTGTTGGTGAACTCCCTGAAACACTATCTGAAATGCATATAAATCTTCAGTGGGAAGAAATTATTAAAGAAGCCCAGCGCGTTCTTAGAAGCATAACCTTTTGATTACTTGATCAATTGTTTTCTCGCCAACCGGGTTCAAGCAGTAAAGGGGCGAACCTACATATTTGACATTCTTGCCATCTGATCAGCGTTTTATGCTGAGAAAATTGATACCAATCCTAATTGTGTTTGAGAGGTGGGCACTGAACCGCCTCTACAAAAACCACGCATCAGCATCGGAAGCCTATAAAACACATAAATTCAGGTCGTTTCAATACCGGTGGCTGTCAAGATAGTTGTCGCCTATACACATCAAGCCGCGACCAATCCGAGGCCCTCAGAAACAACCTTTTCAGGGTTAAGGTAAACGTGTTTTTTGTGTTCCATATCCTT
>NZ_CAADHO010000015.1:108084-113718 GCF_900699765.1 Desulfoluna butyratoxydans | reverse complement strand
GAGAGGCCCTAAAAAGCCAAAGGACAAGAAGGGTCATTGCTCGAAAAGCTCACATGTTTCAACCGCCAAGCTGATTTCGAAACGCAAAAAATAAAAGTACTACATTGAAAGGGCTGGGGCTAAGGGCTAAGGGCTAAGGGCTAAGGGCTAAGGGCTAAGGGCTAAGGGCTAAGGGCTAAGTAGCCGATTTTCGCAGCCTGTCAAGATGAAAGGCTGTATACCAAGGGCAGTTTTACTCACACCGCCACGTGATGCGACACCCTTCAGCCGTTCAGCCCCTTTCCAGAAAGGCCTGCGTATCCACGCAATGGACCCCGATGTTTGCAATATCAACCATATTGGCCGTGGCAATCTCGGGCGTACGGGCAGAGGCGGCGTCGGTGACCAGGGTCACATCATAGCCCAAAGCCACGGCATCAAAAATGGTGGCCCTGACACAGTTGGGGTATTGGGTGCCGCACACCACCAGCCTGCTGACAGCGAGCCGTCGGAGCATGAGATCCAGTTCTGTCTGCATAAACCCGCTGTACCGATTTTTCACCAGCCGATACTCACCGGAAACGGGCTCCAGCCCCGCCACAATGTCGCAGCCCCGGGTCCCTGGTACAACGAACCCGCCCGCATCTTTAAAGGCTTTCCTTCGGTTGGTCTCCACATCGCTCCCGTCGGCACGGTACTCCCGCACCACATGGAACACCGGCGCCTTGTCCCGCCTGAAGCGACCCAGGACTTTGGCGATATTGGGCACCGTCTCCAAGGCCCCCTCCACACACACCGGCGCTCCGGGAAGCACAAAATCGTTCTGCATATCAATGATCAGCAGGGCGGCTTCCTTCATCATGACAGCTCCTCTCCTTAGTCGCCTCTCAAGCGGTTCCAACGTGGAAAAAACCGTGGCGTCACCGCAGCATATTCGTCGTATGCCGCTCCGAACCGGGCCCGAATCGCCTTCTCTTCACGGCTCACAAGCAGGTGCCATGCGGGCCGGATCGCAAGGGGCCAGAAGAGCACCACCCATGAATTAAACGCAAGGGCAATGCCTGGGGCAATGCACCCAATCCAGGCGGCATACATGGGATGTCGGCACCACCCGAAGGGCCCCCGCGTACACAACTCACCATCCACCCACCACCGGGTGAGATTCTTAAAAACCAGGACATGGAGCACAGCCCCCACCACCACAAGCACACACCCGGCCACAACGGGAATCGTCCCGCTACCTGTGAGTTGAGGCTGCCCCATGATCCGATCCAGCCAGACCATGGCCCCGAGCATCAACAGACTGATCCCCGCTCCGGTGGGCCCGACGCCGAAAATTCGCCACAACATGAAACCTCCCTGATGTCTCATCCATATCAACATTGCCCGTTCCTCAAACGCTACCAAAAACAGGGGAAATCCACAACATCCCGAAGCTGTTGCAAGAAAAGGAGCAGACTGAGATATCGTGACGCTTCAGCTCGACATTGCCCCGCCCATGGGCTGGCCTTAAAACTCCTGAAGACCTTATAAACTGGGGTGGGACAGTATTCCCTCCATTGCGCTTAGCACCGGTGATAAACACAAAAAAACGGGCTGCCCTCTTTTGTGGGCAGCCCGCTCCTTACGCACTCATCTATTGAACCGGTATCAGTCCTTCATCTTGTACTGATCCTTCATGGCGTACACCTGCTCGGTCCAAATCTTGTTGAACCGCTCGGGGTTGGCAACAGGGCTCTTGACCATCTTCAGGCAGTACTCCTTCTGGGCCTCGCTGTTGCTGGGCTTGCCGTGGAGGGACACTGCGTACTTGGCAAAATCCCGGACCATGAAGTCGAAGATCTCTTCAATAAGGTCGTCTTCCACATCAAAGAGGGGCTTGGCTTCGAGGATCAGCTGGCCGTAGGCAACCAGGGTGAAGATATCCCCCACAGCAAGAAGATAATCGATGTCGCGGCCCTGGTCCTTGTCCGGGGTCGCCTTCATGAGAAACTCCTTGAAGGTGGCGATCTGCTCCTTGAAAACGTTGACGTTGGGAAGGTCCACGCTGTTGTACGCGATGGTGTAATCGTGGAACTGCACTTTGCCGAGGCCCTTGGTGGGACCCTGGTCGAAGAGGAAGTCGTCGTTGGCCGCGTCGGTTCGCAAGGGCACCTCGGGGAACTCCCCGGGGTTGAAGAAGTAGTTCTGCATGAACTTGACGATAAGGGCCATGTTCACATGAACCGTTCCTTCCAGCTTGGGCAGCATGCGAATTTCGTGGGCCACAACCTCAAAGAAGGGTTCCTTCTCAAAACCCTTGGCAGCAATGACATCCCAGAGCAGGTTAACCACCTCTTCGCCCTGGCAGGTGACCTTCATCTTCACCATGGGGTTAAAGAGCAGGTAACGTCGATCGGTCTCGGAAGCGCAGCGCATGTAATCCCGGGCACGCTCGGAAAAAAGCTTCATGGCCACAAGGCGGGCATAGGCGTCGGTGAAGAGGCGCTTCACATGGGGGAAATCCGTGACGTACTTGCCGTAGACATAGCGGTTGGCCGCGTGGTCGATGGCTTCGTAAAAGGCGTGGGTACACATGCCGATGGAACCCCAGCCCAGGTTGAACTTACAGATGTTGATGGTGTTGAGCATGTTGTCCCAGGCCTTGGGCCCCTTCTCCATGATGTCCCCTTCGGTGATGGGGTAATCGTGGAGGGCATACTCGGACACGTAGTTCTGCTCGTTGACCGTGTTTTTAATCAATTCATAGTTCTTGTGCTTGGAATCCACACCAAACCAGACGTACTCACCGGTGTCACTCATCTTGGCAAAGGTGGAAACGATGGAGGCCTCGTTGCCGTTGCCGATGTAGTACTTGTCTCCGTTGGCCTTGTATGTTCCGTCCCCGTTGGGGGTAAGCATCATGTCCGAGGAGTAGATGTCTGCGCCATGCTCTTTTTCCGAAAGGCCGAAAGCAAAAACAGCGCCCTCTTCCAGGAGCTTGGCAGTCTTATGCTTTATCTCTTCATTTGCACCAAGGAAAATGGGCCCCAGGCCGAGCATGCTCACCTGAAATGTGTACCAGTAGGTAATACCGTAAAAACCGGAAATTTCGGCAAACTCTGAGTTACGAAAGGTATCCCAGCGGGAATCATCCGCACCGTATCCCGTGGGGGTCATGAGGGTACCCAGGACCTTTTCCTGCTTCATAAACTCGACGAACTCGTAGTTCCAGGCCTTGTCATGCCAGTCTTTCTTCAAGGACTTCAAGCCCTTGTTCTCAAGAAACTCAATGGTCTTGGCCATCATGTTCCGGGTTTTTTCGTCCGCGTATTTCCGATCGAATTTCTGGGGATTCAGAAGTAACATTGTCTCTCCTCCTTACATCACAGACCCACGCCTGCAACAACACCATGTTATGGGATCGCCCGACGGCTATCGGAACAGCCCCTTCTCTCCATAATTTCTGAACCATGAATCATATATTATGATTTCATACCTGCGCCGTAAAACAATGTCAAGCTCCGATAACTTTATACACATACAGGTATTGCATTAGCCATGAACAACAATAATGGACCCATCAATCAGTTCCTACGGATTGTTTTGACCCTTCATCATCCTGTGCTATAGTCCCCAAAACCGGGACACATGTTTTCCATACCGTCATAATCCATGGGGCACCTTCACACCTGGGACCAGAAGGCGCCTTGCAACGACAGACTGCCCAGCAGCCCCCAGAGAACTCACCGCTGCATGGAACCCCTGCACCTGACCCAGGGCGGAGCTTTTCATGAATGATGCCAGCCAAACCGGAATGAAACTTCCCCAACTCGCCAAACAGAGTGGACTCAGCATATCCACCCTCTACGAATACCTAAGAAACGGGATCCTTCACCCCCCGGAACGCAAAGGCCCCACCAAGGCCATCTTCAATGAAAGCCACCTTGCACGTCTCAAGACCATCCGAGGCCTGCGGGAGAAGGAAAAACTCTCCCTTGCCGACATCAAGGAGAGGCTCCGCAACGACGGCGACAACACCGAAGAGGACGGGTCCAGCATCCGAAACCAGATCATCGATACCGCCCTTGCCCTCTTCTCCCGGAAGCACTACGACAAGACCAAGATAAGCGACATCACCGACGCCCTTCACATGGGCAACGGCACCTTTTACCGTTACTTCACCTCCAAGGAAGAGCTCTTCCTCCACTGCCTGGAGCGCCTCCCCAAGATCATGGTCTCACGGGAGACATGGAACGAGGTGAAACGGGAGACTGACTACATCACCAGGCTCCGAAAACGGGGCAACGCCATGCTGGGCTCCTTTCACAGCTACATCGGCATGCTCAACCACACCAAGCTGGTCCTGGGCGGAGAAGACACCCACCTCGCGGAAAAGGCATCGGAGTGCCTGAAGTCCCTGGCCACGCCCTTGCGCAAGGACCTGGACCAGGCCATCGCCAAGGGGCAGGTGCGCCCCCTGGACACCGACCTCACCGCCTATCTCTTGCTGGGAATCAACGAAATCTTCGGCCATCGTCTCCTCATGGATGACAACTACACCATCGAAGAGGGCTTTGATTTCATCGAAGAGTTTCTCCGGCACGCCCTGGCCTCGTCATCTCCCCCCACCCGGAAAACGTTCATCCTCACCCTCCGCACCGGAGAGACCATCACCATCTGCCCCGTCTCCTTCAACGGATCCCCCCGGTTCATGGGATCCGTGGGCGCAGGAAATCTGGAAGTGGCCTTCGACACCCTCTCCGCCATCACCTTCACCCACGACCAGAAGAACACCACCGCCCATATCCTCACCGACACAGGAAAAACAGGGGACCTCCTTGTCGATCCTGGCCATGAACTCTCGGGGACAACCGACCTGGGGGATTACACGGTCAGAGCGAAAGATATCCTTCGCATGGACAGAGAGAACAACCACGAACAAACAGGAAAATAACTATTCAACGTCTATAAAATGAAAAAAGGACACAAGTGCCCCTTATGTGAAGGAGACGCGTGACCGACGGCGTTGGGGATGTGAGGCAGGGTTCGCTTGCGCACCGCCGATAGATCGTAATGGCCATAAAAATCCATGTCCGTCGAGCCTTCACACGGCACAGAAAGGCAAAAGGCGTTGGCCTTCGGAACGTATGGTGCGCAAGCGCACCATACAGGCGGTCACAAGCCAAGATGTTAAGGTGTTAAGGGCTCAGGCAAAATACAGCCGGATGAAGTACCCGTCTATGGCTTGGACCAAGCCATAGATGAGCTGGAAGCTGCAGAACAACCAAAGTTAGAAAACATCGGTAACCAAGAGGCGGGTTCCGGGCTGCGCCCGGTGCCGCCTGAAGGCTTGCGGGGCAAGCCTTGCATGGCTTCGTCATGCAAAAAAACAAAAAGTGATGGACCCGGGAGAATTGAGGATAGACTAGGTGCGGGTAAACGGAGGCGGGTTGCCCCTTCGGGGCTGCCAGAAAACCTAAGAGCAGAAATACTCGTAACCTGAGGGCGGGTTCCAGGCTGCGCCTGGTGCCGCCTGAAGGCTTGCTCCGCAAGCCCTGCATGGCTTCGCCATGCCCAAAAAGCAAAAAAGCGATTGACCCGAAGAATTAAGGACAGTGTGGGTACGGCTAACCGGAGGCGGGTTGCCTCTTCGGGGCTGCCAGAAAACCTAAG
>NZ_CAADHO010000015.1:42698-108074 GCF_900699765.1 Desulfoluna butyratoxydans | reverse complement strand
TGCATGGCTTCGCCATGCCCAAAAAGCAAAAAAGCGATTGACCCGAAGAATTAAGGACAGTGTGGGTACGGCTAACCGGAGGCGGGTTGCCTCTTCGGGGCTGCCAGAAAACCTAAGAGCAGAAATACTCGGTAACCTGAGGGCGGGTTCCAGGCTGCGCCTGGTGCCGCCTGAAAGCTTGCGGAGCAAGCCTTGCATGGCTTCGCCATGCCCAAAAAGCAAAAAAGCGATTGACCCGAAGAATTAAGGACAGTGTGGGTACGGCTAACCGGAGGCGGGTTGCCTCTTCGGGGCTGCCAGAAAACCTAAGAGCAGAAATACTCGTAACCTGAGGGCGGGTTCCAGGCTGCGCCTGGTGCCGCCTGAAGGCTTGCTCCGCAAGCCTTGCATGGCTTCGCCATGCCCAAAAAGCAAAAAAGCGATTGACCCGGTGGGTCAATCGCTTTTTTGCTTTTTGGAGGCGGCTTCCAGATTCGAACTGGAGAATAACGGCTTTGCAGGCCGTCGCCTTACCACTTGGCCAAGCCGCCGAAATCGGTGGAGCGGGAAACGAGATTTGAACTCGCGACGTCAACCTTGGCAAGGTTGCACTCTACCACTGAGTTATTCCCGCTCAATGCCCGAAGGCGAGGATGTATTTAACCGGACAGAGGGGCGATGTCAACAGATAAAATACACCCCGTGACGCGTCACGGCCACACCGAAAAGAACGTACGTTCAAATGAGCAACGAGCACGATGTGTTGCCCGTTTGACGGCCACATTGGAGCATTTTAAAAAAAAGAGCGCTCTGCCCCCCAAGCCTTTGTCAGGCCCCTTGCCCGGCCTTCAATCGATCGGCAATTTCACGCCCCAGTGCTTCGGCCGATTCAAAGGAAAGGGGCTGGGCTTCAAACTGCTTGATCCCCACGGAATCCACCGTGGCCTCGGGCCCGTAGATCATGTTAATCCCGGACTTTTTGCACTCATCACCGAACCCGCAGCGCACACAGGGCACGTTGCCCGTAATCTTCACAGCCCCCACACACTCTATCCCTTCCTCCTGCATATAATTGGTCACAGCCTGAATACCCATGTCGCAGACAGGGGGTGCCCCCGGAGCATCATGGGGAACCGCAGAGGTCATCACCACAGCCCCGAGCTTACCTGCCATGAGGCCCTTCCGGTGCCGGAGGGGATACAGACGCTCGATAAAGGCCTTGGTCCGTGAATCCAGCGTGCTGTATGGGGTAAACCCCGCAATGACGATGGCATCGCACTCCCGGGCTTTTTGGGCCAGAAGCACACCATCATCCTTGACCACGCAGACATTGGTCTTCACACACCCCAGACACGCACGACAGGGCTCAACAGTATACTCCGAAAGCTTTATGAACTCCGTATCAAGACCGGTGGCCGCCAGCAAAGCCTGGACAGCACGATCGGTGTTGCTGTTTTTGATGGGAGAGCCGGAAACGCCAAGCACTTTCATGAAAAACCTCCTTGGTTGGGATAACATGCGCCACATGAGAACAGAAGAAAACGTTCCCATAATGGTTACACGTCATCATATCCCATTGTAAAGAGATATCATCCACACACCTGTGGCAGTTCGATTTGGCTGCAAGCTCAAAACAGAGCACGTGACAATGACATGCCTATAATGATGATGGGCTTCGGCAAATTGAAAGGCGGGTTAACCCCTTGAGGATGGGGCCTCGCTGCGTAAGCAGCCCAGGAATCGGCCGAGGTAAACGACAAAAACGAATAGCCGACCGGAGAAAAGATTGAAAGGAGAGGAGGATAGTGTGGGGTCGGTCAACCGGAGGCGGGTTGCACTCCGGGGGTGTCGCCTGAGCCAATGGCCATAGCTTGGCATTTCGCAATACTTTGGAACGGGATAATTCGATGACCTGGAGGCGGGTTCCGGACTGCGCCCGGGGCCGCCTGAAGGCTTGCAGAGCAAGCCTTGCATGGCTTCGCCATGCCCAAAAAGCAATAAAGCGGTTGCACCAAAGAATCGAGGGTAGTGTGGGGGCGGTCAACCGGAGGCGGGTTGCCCCTCCGGGGCTGCCGCCTGAGCCATGACAATAGCTTGGTATTTCGCAACACTTTACAACGGGAGAGTTCGATAACCTGGAGGCGGGTTCCGGGCTGCGCCCGGGGCCGCCTGAAGGCTTGCAGAGCAAGCCTTGCATGGCTTCGCCATGCCCAAAAAGCAATAAAGCGGTTGCACCAAAGAATCGAGGATAGTGTGGGGGCGGTCAACCGGAGGCGGGTTGCCCCTCCGGGGCTGCCGCCTGGCGTCTTGCTGCGCAAGCCGCGCCGGACTTCGTCCGGCCCAAAAAGCAAAAAAGCGATTGACCCGGGGGGTCAATCGCTGTTTTTGCTTTTTGGAGGCGGCTTCCGGATTCGAACCGGAGAATAACGGCTTTGCAGGCCGTCGCCTTACCACTTGGCCAAGCCGCCAAAATTGTGGAGCGGGAAACGAGATTTGAACTCGCGACGTCAACCTTGGCAAGGTTGCACTCTACCACTGAGTTATTCCCGCTCAGTGCCCGAAGACCTGTGTGTTTTAACCGTTGAGCCGCTTGGTGTCAACGAAAAACTTTACATGGTCAGAAGTTTTCTAAAGCGGAAAAAATAGTCAGCGCCGGACCAGATGGTCAGGATGAGAGCGCACCAGAGGAAAAACATTCCAATGCCGTGAAAATTGATTCCAAAGTAGCTGAAATGAATCAGGAGCGGGATGATGGCGGCGATCTGAAAGCCTGTCTTGTACTTGCCCAGCTTGGAGGCGGACACATCCTCTCCTCCCTCGGCAATGATGCTCCGAAGCCCCGTAATGGCGAGCTCGCGGCCGATGATGACGCACACCACCCACCCGGGAATCCACCCGATGGAGCTCATCATGATCAGTGAGCACCCCACAAGAAGCTTGTCGGCCAGGGGATCCATCACCTTGCCGAAGGTAGACTCCAGGCCCCACTTACGGGCAAGGAATCCGTCCAGATAATCGGTGATGGATGCGGCGGAAAAGATCAGAGCCGCCAGAATCGTGGCGAATCGGCTTCCGGAAAACAACAGAAGGATGACGATCAACGGCACGGAAGCCATCCGGAGAAGTGTCAGGTTGTTGGGGTGCTTGATTGTGTTTATCATAAAATACTGCCCGAATCCCAATCTGACAGGTCGCCTGATCAGCGATCACCTGTCGGTTCATTCATCCTGCGGTCTGCGTCCTGCAGCCCCGCCTCTCTCATCACAATGCGCCGTTGGTCGAGGCTCATCACTCCCAGCCAACGGCACCGTAGCATAAATCAATTCCCGTGCACCCGCTGCCAGTCCGCCATGAACATCTCGATCCCCCTGTCCGTCATGGGATGGGAGGCCAGCTTGGCGAGAACGGCGTGGGGGATGGTGGCGATATGAGCCCCCACCAGGGCCGCATCCAAAACATGCATGGGGTTGCGGATGCTGGCCACGATAATCTCAACAGGAAATTCATAATTAACAAAAATCTGCCCGATCTGCTCCACAAGGGGCATCCCCTCCTGGGCCAGGTCATCAAGGCGCCCCACAAAGGGGCTGACGTAATTGGCCCCGGCCTTGGCAGCCATGAGCGCCTGAAGGGGAGAAAAAACAAGGGTGACGTTGGTATGGATCCCCTCCGCCGACAAGATGCGAACGGCCTTCAAACCTTCCACGGTCATGGGAATCTTCACCACGATGTTGTCGGCAATCACCGCAAGGCTCCGGGCTTCCTGAACCATGCCGTCGGTGTCGAGGCTGATCACCTCAGCGCTCACCGGGCCTGCAACAAGGGAGGTTATCTCCTTGAGAAGAGCCACGGGCTCTCCCCCTTCGCGGGCCATGAGGGACGGGTTCGTGGTCACCCCGTCTGCCATACCCATACTGACTGCATCTCGAATCTCGTCCACATTCGCCGTATCGATGAAGAACTTCATGCTGCCTCCTTTCGAATCCCAATGGGACGTCAGAAATGGAACATCAGCTGTGCTTTTTCAGATAAGCGTCTCGGCACGTCGTCGAACAGAAATTGAAGGTTTCCCCGTTCACTCTCCCGGGCACCCCTTCGCGCAAAGGAAAATAGACCCCGCACTCCGGATCCTGAACCATCACGTCGTCGGCATGCCCCTGCCGCCCTCCGCTCTGGCCGCCTCCTGCCCCCATGTCGTTCAGCATCTTGTTTTTCAGATGCCGGTAACCGAAATAGATAATGGCCAGGATAATCAGAACCTTTAACACGGTCTACTCCTTTGTGTATGGAACCACCTCCTGGGATGCGTCATCGATCTCAGAGAGGAGTGTTTGCATTTTTTTGTTTGTATCCGGGTGAATAATCTCAGAATCTATATCACAAAGGGGAGTAAGGACAAAAGCCCTTTTATCCATGCGAGGATGGGGGATGGTGAGCTCATCGTCGCTGTAGACAAGGTCGTCGTACAACAGGATATCGATGTCTATGGGCCTGGGTCCGAACCGGATCCCCGATGCATCACGCCCCAGATCAGCCTCCACCGCCTTGAGCTGCGCAAGGAGGTCCCTCGGGGAAAGCGAGGTCTCCACGCGGGCGGCTCCGTTTAAAAACCACGCCTGGTCCGTGTAGTCCACCGGTGAGGTTTTGTAAAGCGGAGAGACCGCCACAAGACGAGCGATACCCCTGGACTCGATTTCATGAAGCGCCCTGTCAAAATTGGCTTTACGGTCGCCCATATTGGACCCGAGACAAAGAAACACGTCGTGCATCATCACGCCATATCCTGATTGAAGTTACCAAACGGCAACGCCGCCTTTGCAATAACGCAAAGGCGGCACAGCCTGATTCAAACGGTCAGAGACCGGTGCTTAGCTTGTGGGGGAAAGAGCCCTTCTCAGGTCCACCTTGACACGCTTGGACGGATCACTGACGTAACCGCCTTCGGCTGTGGCCCTCACCTCAAGGAGGTAACGCGTACCCGGCGAGACATCCAGGCGAAAACGCCTGTCAGCCGGACCGGCGTCCCCGATTTTTTCAAACCGCACAGGACAGCCTTCGCACACCTCTTCCCCTTCGTCCAGGGTGGAAAGATAGATGCGGTAGCCTGTCACCAGGCGCCGCTCAGCCTTGGGCGGATCCGTCCAGGTCACGATAATCGCCTCGCCCTGGACATGGGCTGCCACACCCGCAGGCGGTGTCAACCCGTCAAACCGGGGAGGCACCGGAGGCGCCTTGCGGCCGCAGGCCACACATACCAGAAGCAACGCACACAGCAGACACAGCCTGCGCACCCATCCACCTGTCCACCTGTTTCCTCCCCGCATCATGGCTATGAAATCCTTCCGCCGAGATCGGCAATGGCCTGGTCCATGGCTTTGCGCACGCGAGACGGCGCGGTGCCGCCAAAAGAGGTGCGTCTTTCCACCATGGCATCGGTGGTGAGAAAGTCAAAAATATCCGGTTCGATGAGCTCGGAGAAGCCCTTCATCTCGTCAGCCGACAGGTCGCCCAGCTCAACCCCCTTGCCCAGGGCAAAGGCCACGGCCTTGCCGGCCACGCTGTGGGCCTCCCGGAAGGGCATGCCCTTGGTGGCAAGGTAATCGGCCAGGTCGGTGGCGTTCAGGAAACCCGTTTCCGTGGAAAGACGGGTCACATCCGCCATCACCTTGATGTTGGGCAGCATGCGGACGTAGATGTCGATGACCGCCTTGAGGGTGTCCACCCCGTCGAAGAGGGGCGGCTTGTCTTCCTGCAGGTCCCTGTTGTAGGCCATGGGAAGACCCTTCACCTGGGTGATGATGGCCATGAGGCTGCCGATGACCCGCCCGGCCTTGCCACGCACCAGCTCGGGAATATCCGGGTTCTTCTTCTGGGGCATGATGCTGCTGCCCGTGGTGAAGGCATCGGAGATCTCGATGAAGTGGTACTCGGAAGCGGACCAGAGGATCAGCTCTTCGGAGAACCTGGAAAAATGGACCATGGCAATGGAGGCCGCCGAGAGGAACTCCATGATGAAGTCGCGGTCGGCAACGGTGTCCATGCTGTTGGCAGAGACCTTGGGAAAATCGAGGAGCTCGGCCACGTAATGGCGATCGATGGGATAGGTGGTCCCTGCAAGGGCCGCCGCCCCAAGGGGCATCACGTTGATACGGGTCAGGGCGTCTTCGAAGCGCTCCTGGTCCCGGGTGAACATCTCATAGTAGGCCATCATGTGATGGGAGAACAACACAGGCTGGGCGCGCTGGAGATGGGTGTACCCCGGCATCACCACACCGAACTGTTTCTCCGCCAGCGCCACGATGACACCCCGAAGGGTCTTGAGGCCGTCGATAACCACCCGGGTCTCATCCCGGAGGTAGAGCCGGGTGTCCAGGGCCACCTGGTCGTTGCGGCTTCGTCCGGTGTGGAGCTTCCTGGCCACGTCCCCGATCTTTTCGGTGAGGGCGGACTCGATGTGCATGTGGATATCTTCCAGGGCGTCGTCATAGACGAAGCTGCCGTTTTCGATATCCGCCTTCACCTCGAGGAGCCCCTTTTCCATGAGCTCTGCCTCGTCTTCCTCAATGATACCCTGCTTGGCCATCATCTTGGCGTGGGCGATGCTGCCTTGAATATCATGGGCGTAGAGGCGCTTGTCCACGAGGATGGAGGAGGTAAAAGCCTCCACCGCCTTGTCGGTCCCCATGGAGAAACGGCCTGCCCAGAGTTTTGCGCTCATCGGTATTACTCTCCTCCCAGCTTTCTGCCCGCCATTTTCTGGATACGCAGCCTCAGGGCGTTCAATCGGATGAACCCTTCGGCGTCCTTCTGGGTGTAAACCTCGTCCCCTTCGAAGGTGGCGAAGGCCTCGCTGTACAGGGTGTCGTCGGACTTGCGGCCCAACACGTAGGTGTTGCCCTTGTAGAGCTTCAGGCGAACCACGCCGTTGACGAACTCCTGGCTCTGGTCGATGGTGTTCTGAAGCATACGCATCTCAGGAGAGAACCAGAAGCCGTTGTAGATCAGCTCAGCGTATTTGGGGATCAGGGAGTCACGCAGATGGGCCACCTCGCGGTCCAGGGTGATGGACTCCATGGTCAGGTGGGCATGACGCAGGATGGTTCCGCCCGGGGTCTCGTACACACCGCGGGACTTCATGCCGACGAAACGGTTCTCCACCAGGTCGATACGGCCGATGCCGTGACGGCCACCCAGGGTGTTGAGCTCCTTGAAGAGCACCGCAGGGCTCATCTCCACGCCGTTGATGGCAACGGGGTTGCCCTTGCGGAAGGTGATCTCGATCTCTTCCGGGGTGTCCGGGGCGTCCTCGGGGCGCACGCTCATGGTGTACATCTCGTCGGTGGCAGAGGCCCAGGGATCTTCCAGGATGCCGCCTTCGTAGCTGATGTGCAGCATGTTGCGGTCTGTGCTGTAAGGCTTTTTGGGGGTCTGGGGCACTTCGATGCCGTGTTTTTTGGCAAACTCCATGAGCACGGTGCGGGAGTTCAGGTCCCAGTCCCGCCAGGGCGCAACGATCTTGATGCCGGGATCGATGGCAAGGTAACTCAGCTCAAAGCGCACCTGGTCGTTGCCCTTGCCGGTGGCACCGTGGCTGACAGCGTCAGCCCCTTCCATGCGGGCGATCTCCATCTGGCGCTTGGCGATAAGGGGCCGCGCAATGGAGGTCCCCAGGAGGTACTGGCCCTCGTAAATGGCGTTGGCGCGGAAGGCAGGAAAGATGTAATCGCGAACGAACTCTTCACGAAGGTCGTCGATGTAGGCCTTCACCGCACCGGTTTTCAGAGCTTTTTGATCGAGACCGTCCAGCTCCTCTTCCTGGCCGAGGTCGGCCGTCAAGGTCACCACTTCGCAATCATAGGTCTCGATGAGCCACTTGAGAATAACAGATGTATCGAGTCCGCCGGAGTAGGCAAGGACCACTTTTTTGATATCAGACACAATAACCCCCTGGGCATTTTTTTGGCTTCGCAAGACATCAGCACACCGCATTGCAAAACACTTAAGCGGTGACTGGATTCACCGCCTCGCCTGAGGCTCAGGAACGAAGGCGGAATTGCATGATCTTTTGCTCTTACGAACGCATCTTAAATTTTTATCAGAGTGAACAACAAACGCCCTTGATACAGAAAACGATACCAGGGCATTCAGTATGGATGGTACATCAAGGCAAGACCCCAGAGGGCCATTACGTCAACGTCAACCTCGGCAGTGACAACTCGTTCCCTGCCATCCCCCACGCTCCTTATTAACACCACGTTATAAAAGGACGCAACAGACAAATAGTGAGGATGGTGAAGCAACGACAGGAAACAAACAGTGACTGAGCCATGGACACCAGCATCCGCTCCCCTTCGCCTTCCCCGGCCCAAAGTGGAACCCAAAGAGACCCAAACACCGTCTCTGGGGCACTACGCTCCAGCAGCAGGCGTGGCCCTGCGGGTGAGGCGTGCATATTTTGCAGTGCATACACGCCTGCTTAATGCCCACGGTCAACCAGAGGTACGAGGATGAAAGATTAGCGAGCCTCCCTGTCCGCCGGAGGCGCGCTTTATCCCCTTACAACGTCTGGTTGATCAACATATCAAGGATGGCTTTATGCATGTGGAGCTTGTTCTCCGCCTCGTCCCAGATAATGGACTGGGGGCCTTCCATGACAGACTCGGAGACCTCTTCCCCGCGGTGGGCGGGAAGGCAGTGCATGAAGGAGGCATCAGGCTTGGCAAGGGCCATGAGGGCGTCATCCACGATGTACCCTTCAAAGGCTTTCTCACGGACCTTCTGCTCAGCTTCCTGGCCCATGCTGGCCCAGACGTCGGTGTAGACAATGTCCGCTGCGGCCACCGCCTCTTTGGGATCGCGTACCACCGTGATTTTCGCACCACGGGCCAGGGCTTCCTTAAGGATACCCGCATCCGGGTCAAAGCCTTCGGGGCAGGCAAGGGAGAGCTCAAACCCGAGGGTGGAGGCCGCCCACATCCAGGAGTGGGCAACGTTGTTGCCGTCTCCCACCCAGGCCACCTTGGCATCGTAGCTGCCCTTGGCCTCGATGACGGTCATAAGATCCGAAAGGATCTGGCAGGGGTGATACATATCGGTCAGGGCGTTGACCACGGGCACGTCTGAGTAGCTGGCGTACTCTTCCACCAGCTCCTGGGAGAAGGTACGAATCACCAGGCAATCGATGTAACGGGCCAGAACGCGGGCCGTGTCCTTGACGGGCTCGCTGCGCCCGATCTGGGTGTCGTTCTCATTCATGAAAATGGACACGCCCCCAAGCTGGATGGTGGCTGTCTCAAAGGAGATTCGGGTTCGGGTGGAGGGCTTGTTGAACAGGAGCCCCACGCTTTTCCCTTCCAGAGGGCGGTCCGTAATCCCCTCTTTTTTTCTCTTCTTAAGCTCCAGCGCGCGGGCGAACAGAGCGTCAAATTCGTCTTTGGTCAGGTCCTTGAGTGTCAGCAGGTCTTTTTTCATCGTTCTCTCCTTGATCGGTTCCTTTGACGCACAAAAAAAATAATGGCTGTTCAGCTTGGCCTCCGGCGGCAAGGTGTGCCACCTTGAAAGCTTATTGCCGCTGCGCTTTCCCCCTCGATTGTCGCGCCGTAGCCCATTGACGCTGATCGAATGGGAACTCACTGACATGGGCGTAGGCGGATTCCTCGGGGTAAATCGCAGCGGCCTTCACGTATGACGTGTAGTTTTTTTTAACTGAGGCCCAAAACCAATCGAAATACAGACAAATTCGATTGATTAAACACCCACCCCTTCAAAACCTGTTTATCAAACTTTTTAAAAGTTTGGCCCCCGGCGGGGCCGCCGGAGGCCTTTTCCAGGCTACAGAAGCTGAACAGTATCAAACAATCAGGCGGCGCCCATGTCGGTAAAAATCTCGTCCAGTACGCCCATGAGGGCATCGATCTCAGGCCGCGTGATGATCAGGGGCGGCACAAAGCGCAGGGTCTTGCCCTGCACCGCGTTGATCACCTGACCTTTTGCAAGGGCCTTTTCAACCACAGCAGCACCGTCGCCATCGATCTCCATGCCGAGAAGCAGGCCCTGGCCCCGCACATCCTTAACCAGAGCGTGCTTTGCCTTGAGGGTTTCAAGGCAGGCCTTGAAGTAAGCGCCGGTGTCGGCGGCTTTGTCCACCACCTTCTCCTCGTCAAAGGCCCGTACCACGGCAAGGGCGGCCGCAGTCACCAGGGGGGTCCCGCCGAAGGTGGACCCGTGGGCGCCTTTGGAAAATGCAGCCATCACCTTGTCGGTGGCCAGCATGGCGCCGATGGGAAGGCCGTTACCCAGGGCCTTGGCCAGGGTCATGATGTCCGGCGTGACAGAGGTGTGCTGGTGGGCAAAAAGCTTGCCCGTTCTGCCCATGCCCGTCTGGATCTCGTCAAAAATCAGCAGTGCGCCGCTGCGATCGCACAGGGCACGCACCGCTTCGAGGTAACCGTCGTCGGGTACGCACACACCGCCCTCTCCCTGGATGGGCTCCACCAGAACAGCACAGACGGTTTCGTCCATGGCCTCTTCAAGGGCCTTGACGTTGTTGTAGTCCACGTACTCAAAACCGGGCAGGAGCGGGGTAAACCCCTCCTTGACCTTGTCCTGGCCCGTGGCGGACAGGGTGGCCATGGTACGGCCGTGGAAGGATCGGGCCATGGTAATGATGCGATGCCGTGATTCGCCCTTGTCATGAAAGTATTTCCGCGCCAGCTTAATGGCCGCCTCGTTGGCTTCGGCGCCGCTGTTGCACAGGAAGAGCCGGTCGGCAAAACACCGCTCGGTCAACCATTCAGCAAGCTCCACCATGGGCCGCGTATAAAAGAGATTGGAAACATGACACAGGGTCGATGCCTGCTCTGAAAGGGCTTCGGCCACTTTGGGGTGGGCGTGTCCCAGGTTGCAGACAGCGATGCCGGAAAGAAAATCCGTGTAGGTTTTTCCCGCATCGTCAATGAGTGTGGTCCCTTCGCCTTTGACGAAGACCACGGGGCAGCGGGCGTATGTCTGCGCCACCACCTCTGCTTCACGAGCTATCCATTCATTCATAGTACCACTTCCGTCCCGATTCCTTGATCGGTAAAGAGTTCAAGAATCAGCGAATGTCTTCGCTTCCCGTTGATGATATGTGTTTTTTCCACGCCCTGTCTCAAAGCGGCCAGAGCGTATTCAATTTTGGGGATCATGCCGCCGGTGACGGTGCCGTCCTGAATCAGACCAGGCACGCTGTCCGCCTCGATGGTGGAGACCAGATTCTTCTCCTTATCGAGGACCCCGTCCACGTCCGTGAGAAGAAGCAGGCGGGTCGCCTTAAGGGCAGCCGCCACCTCCGAAGCCACCAGGTCGGCGTTGATGTTGTACGTCTCGCCGCTCTCCCCGACGCCCACCGGCGCGATGACTGGAATAAAGCCCTGGGCGGTGAGGGTGTCGATGATCTCAGGGTTCACGCGGGTCACCTTCCCCACATGCCCGGCGTCGATAATTTCGGGGGGCTTGCCCTCCTCCTCGCTGACGATCTTCAGCTTTTCCGCCTCGATGAGACCACCGTCCTTGCCGCTGAGCCCCACGGCCCGACCGCCTTCCCGGTTCACCTGGGCCACAATGGACTTGTTTACCTTGCCGCCAAGGACCATCTCAACCACGTCCATGGTTTCGTCGTCGGTCATGCGCATGCCCCGGACAAAGGTGGAGTCGATGCCCATCTTGTCCAGCACCAGGTTGATCTGGGGACCGCCGCCGTGGACCACCACCGGGTTCAACCCGATGTACTTCATCAGGGTGATGTCCCGGGCAAAGTCTTCCTTGAGCTGCTCATCCACCATGGCATGGCCGCCGTATTTCACCACAATGGTCTTGCCGGCAAACATCCGTATGTAGGGCAGAGATTCAATAAGAATATCTGCGACACTCTTCTCCATCATCGTCTTCATCTCCACAATTAGGCTAAAACCACAAATAATGCCTCCGGCGGCCCTGCCGGGGGCTAAACTTTTAAAAAGTTTAACAAACAGGTCTTAAGCACATATTTCAAATGTACGCCGTCTCAAATACGAATATGATTTGACCCGAGAGTTGACACGAACGCACCGGCAGACCATGCACTTGCGACATACGAGCCCCCCCCCTCTCGCCAATACGAACGCGAGGGGCTCGGAGCATCCACTGCCCTATCCCGGTTATTTCACGAGGAACGAGAAGCAAAGCCCTGTGGTACACCGTTTTAAAAGTGACACCACCTTTCCGCCGGAGTTATTCCGGTTAAAGTCAAGCGAATCCCCAGTGCTCTTCTTCGGGTTTTCAGGAGAATGAAATAGGCCTCTCCTGCAAAACGGTGGCCACATGTCACACCCCGCTCGAATGCCCCGAAACCGTTTGCATGATGCCTGCCTCCATGCATTCGCCGCAGGGTTTCCAGGTGCCCCACCTGGCCGCCGGAGGCATCGTTTTTTACGCTTTGTTTCCACGCCAGGCTTTATGGTGCCGTATCACCCACATTCACTTCCTGGGATGGGCCTTGTCATAGGCTTGTGTCAATCGCTCAATGGACACGTGGGTGTACTTCTGCGTGGTGGACAGGCTCACGTGGCCCAACATCTCCTGGACGCCCCGCAAATCCGCCCCCCCGTCGAGCATGTGAGTGGCAAAGGAGTGCCGCAGGGCATGGGGAGAGACCGGCACGGTGAGCCCGCTCTCTTTGGCTGTCTTCTCCAGGGTCCGGGCCACGGATCGCGTGGAAAGTCGCCCAAGGTTCTTGTTCAAAAACAGCGGCCCCTTGTCGGCAGGCACCTTTTTTTCCTCTTCAAGGGTCTCCCGATAAAACCGGATGGCGCGCAATGCGCGCTCTCCCACAGGAACAACGCGTTCCTTGTTGCCTTTGCCGAGCACGCGAACGCTGTGTGCGCCAAAATTGATGTGGGGACAGTCAAGGCCCGAAAGTTCGGATACGCGGAGCCCGCTTGAATACAGCAACTCGAACATGGCAATGTTACGCCTGGCAAGAAGGGTGCCGTCATCCATGGCATCGAGCAGCCGAAACATGTCGTCCACCGTCAGATAAGCGGGAAGGGTCTTGTCCAGCTTCGGGGATCGGATGGTGTCCAGGGGACTCGCCTCCACCACCCCCCTCTTTTTCAAAAATTTGTACAGGGACCGAAGAGAAGAAAGTCGCCGCGCCACGGAGCGTTTTGAAAGCCCCTCTTTATGCAGCCTGTTAAGGTACCCCCTTATACAGATGACGTCAACAGCATCCGGGCTCAGGCGGGTATTTCTCTGCGTAGAATCATCTGCGCAGCCGGAAAACTCCGCAAAAAACCCGTAAAACCCCTTGAGGTCGGTACGGTAGGCCCGCACGGTATGGTCCGAGTACCCTTTCTGGGCCGAAAGGTACTCCAGAAAATCGAGGATATGCTGATGAAATGTTTTATCCAATGTGGCCTGAAAAGGATCCTGGTTCGTCATGGTGATAACTGAGGGGCTAAGGGCTAAGGGCTAAGGGCTAAGGGCTAAGGGCTAAGGGCTAAGGGCTAAGGGCTAAGGGCTAAGGGCTAAGGGCTAAGGGCTAAGGGACGGTTAGCCCAACAACGTCGGGGGATCAACCTAAAACCGAAACAAATTGCTGTTTTTTTAAAGGAGATACAATAGATATCTTTGAGTTTACACGCCCGTAGGGTGCGGCTCCCGCACCGACAAGCGCACCGCAAGCCCCATGCCGCCCCCAAAAAAGACCGGTTACGTTCCTTGCCTTTATCGCATACAGATCGAAATAAACACATCGATATTCAACAGTCATTATCAAAGGGCATGTACCGAATTAACCCATGACCTATTTCTCCTATTACCGGCTTTTCCTATGACCTATCGCCTATCCCCTGCTTTCAACACCGCCATCACCTGCTGAAGATCCTGCCAGGCCTGACGCTTGCGCTCCGGGTGGCGAAGCAGAAAGGTCGGATGAAAGGTCGGCATCAATCGAATGCCTTTGTAATTCTGAAACTGTCCCCTGATCTCGGCGACGCCGGAAGTAATGCCAAGCAGAGCCTGGGCGGCCACAGCCCCAAGGGCGCAAATCACGTCGGGTCGGACCACAGCGATCTGTCGCTCCAGAAACGAAAGGCAGAAACTCGCGTCAGGACGCCCTTGCCCCGGTGCAGGACAGCATTTGAGCAGGTTGGAGAGGTAGACGTCCTCCCGACGCAGCCCCATGGCCTTGATCATGTTATTGATCAGCTCCCCGGAAGCGCCAAGAAAAGGAGTGCCTTGACGGTCCTCTTCGGCAAGGGGCATATCGCCGATGAACATCAACCTGGCCTGCGGGTTGCCCGCACCGAAAACAATATTTGTCCGCCCACGGAACAGGCTGCATCGGGTGCACTCGCCCATGTCCCGCCGGATGGTTTCCAGGGTATCCACCACGGGCTCGGCAACAGACCGGTGTACCCCAGGGCCAGAGCCTTTTGGTGAAACCGAATCCGTCCCGTTGGAAAACGGGCCCCCCGCCCGGGAAACGCCGGAAACAGGCTGCGGGGCTGCAGACGAGGGTTCCCGCCGCGGTTGCGCCACCTGCGCCCGGTTGACAGAAGCCTGACCGCGCCCCGAAGAGACCGGAGCCCCAACCCGCTTGACAGGTCCTGCGGCAGGGCGCCCCATGGTCCGAAGCAGCTTGGACGCATCCTCCGTGCACTCCACCCCCTTGAGCCCCAGACTCTTCAGATAAAGAAGGGTGGCTTTGATCTCCTCCAAGGGAGCTCTGTGTTGATGTGTCCGGGGATTGTTTTCCATCATGGCGTCTATCTATCCTGAATCTTCACTGTGTTGTGTTTCGTACTATCTAAATTCTAAAGCCTAAAGGCGCTCTTTCAGAAGTCCCGACACCCTGTTGAGGAGTTCATGGGCCACCACATCTTTACCCATGGACTCAAAGGGCTCTTTCCGACCGTCGGGATGAAAAAAGGTAACGATATTCGTGTCGGTCCCAAAACCGGAAGCCGGGTCTCCCACCAGATTGCCCACAATCATGTCCAGATTCTTGGCTTCGATCTTTTTTCGGGCATTTTCAGCCAAAGACTGTGTCTCGGCGGCAAATCCCACAAGCACCTGACGGGTCTTTCGCTTGCCGAGCTCTTTTAAAATGTCAATATTCTTATCGAGCTCCAGGGTCATGTCGTCGCTTTTTTTCTTGATCTTGTGCTCGGCCCGTGTTCGGGGTCTGTAGTCCGCCACAGCCGCCACCTTAATCACGGCATCGACATCGTCAAGGCGGGAAAAAATGGTTTCGGCCATCTCGCCCACGGAAGTCACCGAAAGCCGATCCACACCAAGGGGCGAGGCAAGGCTCACAGGCCCGGAGACAAGGGTCACCTCAGCGCCGCGGTACTCCGCCGCCCGTGCGATCTCATAACCCATCTTCCCGGATGACCGGTTGGAGATATAACGGACCGGGTCAATGGCCTCCCGGGTGGGCCCGGCCGAGACCATAATTTTTTTACCGGACAAATCCTTAGGATACAAAGCCGCCTTCACACGGTCCACAATGGTGGGGGGCTCGGCAAGGCGCCCGGGACCTGTGGTGCCACAGGCCATCTCGCCCACCCCGGGCTCCACAAGGATATACCCGTCCCCTTCCAGGATATCGATATTCCTTTGAACGGCCCGGTTTTCGTACATGTGGGAATTCATGGCCGGGCAGATCAATTTGGGCGCTGTCACGGCAAGCATGGTCGTGGTCACGGCGTCATCAGCGATACCATGAGCCAGCTTCCCGATGACATCTGCCGTTGCAGGGGCCACCACCACCACATCGGCCCTCTCGGCAAGCTCAATATGGCCGATGGAGGCACCTTTACCCTCATCAAACAGATTCGACAAAACCGGATGACCTGAAATCGCCGCAAAGGTCGTCTCCCCCACAAACTCTTTGGCTCCCCGGGTCATGGTGACCCAGACGTCGGCCCCCTCTTTCTGAAGCAGCCGCACCACCTCCACAGCCTTGTAAGCGGCAATCCCCGCCGTCACACAGACCAGAACGTTCTTATTTTCAAGCACAGCCATGACTTATCTCCTCCCTCTCCGCGCAGCGTTGTATGGCTCTCTTACAGATTTACAATGGACACCACTGTATATGGATAAGGCGAATACCACAACCCGGTTGTATCACGAAGCAGGGCTCAGGAAACCCGAAAAAGTAGCCTCGCACGAAATCACAATAACGTTCTTAGAGGTTCCCACGACATAAACCGCCACTGACACCAAAATATGGGTTCTAAGGAGGGCCGCCCCCACAAACATTACCGTTTCAGCGACACACGAAAAAGACATAGAGATTATTGATTCACACCTTCCCTGATACGCCAACATCAATCATAACGAAAAATCATCCTCGACGCAGACAGCGCCGAAAACGTCCGCTTCAACTGACTCCCACCCCACCCGAAAAACGGCAGGAGAGACAGACCGTGAACAATCAGGGAATACCGTTCCGAGCGACATCCAACAATTAAATTGACCCGATAAGCCGCTCAGCGCCCGCAAACACAGCCCCCCACAGTCGCCCACGGGCACAAGCCACTCACCGCACCCCAACACCCCGCCAACCGACACATGTATATCAAGGAGTATCTATTAAGGGTTGACAATCCGATCATTTATGGATTACGTTCAATTATACTACTCATTAAAGGGTCACCCATGAGCAACCTACTTTCCGGCATCATCGGATCCAAAACACGCATCAAACTCCTTGTCCGGCTCTTTTTCAACCCGGACACCCACTCATACCTGCGTGAACTGGCATCCGAATTCGGCTTATCCACCAACGCCGTCCGAGAAGAGCTCAACCAGCTCAGCCAAGCCGACCTGCTCACATCTTCCAAAAACGGCCGACAGATCCACTACGCAGCCAACCGCAACCACCCCCTCTTCCCTGAACTTCGCTCCATGGTCAGAAAGGCCATCGGCGTCGACCAGATCATCGACAGCGTTGTCACCCGTTTGGGCGACCTCGAAGCCGCGTATCTCATCGACGACTATGCTGAGGGCAAGGATACGGGGATTATTGACCTGGTGCTGGTTGGCGACATCGATCCGTATCATTTGAATGATTTGAGCAGGAAAACAGAGCGATATATCAACCGGAAACTCAGGTCGCTGGTGTTGAGCCGGGAAGAGTTCGAGGACTTTCACGAGAACCTTGAAAAAAGACCCATGGTGTTGGTGTGGGAATCGGCACCCCAAATTAACTTGAAAAACCACGATATCTGAAAATCATCCCCGGCAATCGCCCGACCAGAATTCCGAGATATGATTCAGCCTCTGCTCAACCAAGGGAGATAGCAAATAACACATGGGTTGCCGATAACCATAAGTGACGGGTAAATTGTATACAAAATTCAAACTTGGTGTAACCGAGAGGGCGGAGCTGTGTAACCAGAATGCCCCCCTCTAACGACAACTTCTTCACCAAAAGACACATACTCATGAAAAAAGCTCTTATTACCGGTATCACCGGGCAGGATGGTGCCTATTTGGCTGAACTGTTGCTCGAAAAGGGATATGAAGTCCATGGCCTCAAAAGGCGTAGTTCCCTCTTCAATACAGACAGGATAGATCACCTATACCAGGACCCACATACTGAAAATAGACGATTCATCCTCCATTACGGGGACCTCACGGATTCCACCAACCTCATACGTATCATCCAGCAGGTTCAGCCTGATGAAATATACAACCTCGCTGCCCAGAGCCATGTGGCCGTCTCCTTTGATTCTCCAGAGTATACGGCCGATGCCGATGCGTTAGGCACCCTGCGTATCTTAGAAGGCATACGACTCCTCGGGCTCGAGAACAAAACCCGATTCTACCAAGCCTCTACATCGGAGCTCTTCGGTAAAGTCCAGGAAACCCCCCAAACCGAAAAAACACCATTTTATCCCCGCAGTCCATATGGTGTTGCCAAACTTTATGCATATTGGATTACAGTAAACTATCGTGAGGCTTATGGGATCTATGCATGCAACGGCATTCTTTTTAACCATGAATCCCCTCTACGCGGTGAAACATTCGTTACACGAAAAATAACTCGCGCACTCTCGCGCATCAAGTTGGGGCTTCAGGACTGCCTTTACCTCGGCAACATGGATGCCAAACGTGATTGGGGCCATGCCAGTGACTATGTAAAAATGCAGTGGCTTATGCTCCAACAGGAAAAACCCGAAGATTATGTTATCGCAACGGGTGAGCAACACTCCGTGAGAGAGTTTGTCGAAATTGCAGCTCAAACCCTTGACATGAAAATATCCTGGCAAGGCTCCGGCATCGCCGAAAAGGGGGTTAACAGCGAATCGGGCGATACAATTATCGCAATCGACCCCCACTATTTCAGACCTACGGAGGTGGACTCCCTCCTTGGCGATCCATCCAAGGCAAAAGCACAACTTGGCTGGACCCCGGAAATAAAGTTCAAGGAACTCGTTTCTGAAATGGTAGACCGAGATTACGAAGAGGCAAAAAAGGATCTTCTGTGCAGAAATAACGGTTTTGAGATAGCGAGCAGACATGAATAAAAACGCACGCATTTATGTTGCAGGGCATCGCGGCCTCGTTGGGTCTGCCATTGTACGCAAACTAAAAGCAGAAGGATACAGCCATCTTATCACGCGCACCCACGCAGAGCTCGATCTCACGAATCAGAAAGCCGTGGAGCAATTCTTTAATAATGAAAAACCGGAGTATGTTTTTTTAGCAGCAGCCAAGGTTGGTGGTATCATGGCCAATCAGACCTATCCCGCAGAATTCATCCATCAGAACCTGATGATCCAAACCAACGTCATCCACTCCAGCTATGTGCACGGCGTTAAGAAACTCCTGTTCCTCGGCTCTTCTTGTATCTATCCGAAAATGGCATCGCAGCCCATCAAAGAAGAGTACCTGATGACAGGCCCTTTAGAACCCACAAATTCAGCCTACGCCGTGGCTAAAATCGCAGGTATTGAGATGTGCTGGGCCTATAACAAACAATACGGCACCCGTTATATCCCTATCATGCCGACCAATCTTTACGGGCCCAATGACAATTTTGACCTGGAAACATCCCATGTGTTGCCCGCGTTAATCAGAAAATTCCATGAAGCAAAAAAAACAAAAGCAAAGTCAGTGACAATCTGGGGAACAGGAACGCCCAAGCGTGAATTTTTGTATGTGGATGACATGGCAGATGCTTGCATTCACCTGCTCACCAGCACCATGAATACGAATACAGAAATATTGTTCAATATTGGTGCCGGGACCGACATAAGCATCGAAGAGCTGGCTCAAATTGTCGGGAGTATTGTGGGTTATAGCGGCACCATCGTCTATGATCACTCCAAACCCGACGGCACCCCGCTAAAACGCCTTGATGTGAGCAAAACAGAAAAGATCGGGTGGAAACCCAAGACACCACTCGCAGAGGGCATCAGGCGAACTTACACATGGTTCAAAACCAGCCGCCACCCATGGGAACCACAGGATAAGCAGCCATGACTCAGTTTGAACTGATCATTGAACCCGACAAATCGATAAAGAATTTCTGGCGAGAACTTTGGCAATACCGGGACCTCTTCTATTTTCTCGCATGGAGGGACGTCCTGGTTCGTTACAAACAGACAGTTATCGGTGTTGCCTGGAGTGTTTTACGTCCACTTCTGACAATGGTCGTCTTTACCATAATATTCGGGAAAATTGCAAAGCTCCCGTCTGGAGACATCCCCTATCCAATACTGGTATTTTCAGCCATGCTTCCATGGCAATTTTTCAGCAACACCTTTTCCGAGGCAAGCAACTCGCTTATAGCAAACACGCAGCTGATATCGAAAGTCTACTTTCCTAGAATCATCATCCCCACAACAGCAATGGTTGTCAGTCTGATCGATTTTGCGATCTCCTTCATCATTTTATTGGCTCTCATGCTCTGGTATGGACTCATTCCGGATATCAAATTATGCCTATTACCGTTACTAATGCTCATGGCCATATTAACCTCATTAGGCGCAGGGTATATCATGTCTGCCCTGAATGTAAAATATCGTGACTTTAGGCATATCGTTCCCTACATTGTTCAGTTTGGGCTCTATATATCACCTGTGGGATTCAGCAGCGGCATAGTCCCAGAAAAATGGCGACTCCTCTATTCAGTTAATCCGATGGTTGGCGTCATCGATGGATTCAGATGGATTCTACTCGGTAACGATACGACCATTTATTGGCCGGGGTTTACTATTTCAATTGCGCTTTCGATACTCATCTTTTTTACCGGGGGAAAATATTTCCGCATAACTGAACGCAGTTTTGCGGATATTATTTAGATCACTATGAGCAATATAATCACAGTCAATAACCTGGGAAAAAAATATACTCTCGGCCATCATAAACAGAGAGAGTATCAAACGTTCCGTGACTCTCTTTCGCATGGTGTAAGAAGATTTTACCAGCGGATGCGCTATCCGTTATCGCAAAACGCGAACGCTACAACGCAAAATGAATTCTGGGCATTGCAAGGCATTAATTTCGAAATGAAGCAGGGAGATAGGCTCGGTATCATTGGACGAAATGGTGCCGGAAAATCGACACTGCTCAAAATCCTGAGCAGAATCACACATCCGACTGCTGGCAAAATTCATATCAAAGGGAGGGTTGCAAGCCTTCTTGAAGTCGGTACCGGCTTCCACCCTGAGCTCACCGGACGAGAAAATATTTTTCTAAACGGCGCAATCCTCGGAATGACTAAAAATGATATCAAAAAGCGTTTTGATGAAATTGTTGCCTTTGCAGAAATTGAAAAATTTCTTGATACCCCGGTTAAACGATATTCCAGTGGAATGTATGTACGACTCGCATTTGCCGTTGCAGCCCACCTGGAACCTGAGATTTTGATTGTTGATGAAGTCTTAGCTGTTGGCGACATCCAATTTCAAGAAAAATGTATCGGTAAAATGAAAGAAACGACAGACGCTGATAGGACCGTCATATTTGTCAGTCATAATCTCGGAGCAATAGAATCTCTCTGTTCTAGGGTTTGTGTCCTCGATGGTGGGACATCTCTTTATGACGGCGACGTTGAAGCCGGCATTCAGACTTATACTTCCGCACTGATGGAGCAGAACGCCAGTTGGTCATTTGAAAACCGTAAAGACCGACAGGGATCTGGAGTCCTTCGAATACTCTCTTTCCAAATTCTGGATCATTCTGGAACCCCTGTAGATATTGCTATGACAGGAAAGGATTATACGTTTCGATTTAAATATGCTTCATCCATTTCGTATGTCCGTGATCTGGACTTCAGTTTTACCATTAGAGATATGAAAAATATAAACCTGTTCAGAAACAACACGAGGGAACGGGGACTATTTATACCGGAGGCATTGCCCCCCACAGGTTTTATAGACTGCAAGATCTCCCGTCTGCCCCTTACAGCTGGGCGATATGGCTTCGGCTTTAGACTTCTGGTGAACGGTCTGGAATCAGATTATTTAACGGGGCCTTTTGCGGCATATTTCGATGTGGTAGGAGGAGATTATTATGGGACTGGCCAAATTCCAGGACACACCCCTCTTGTTATTGATCATGATTGGGAGTTAGCATCGGAGTTGTAAAGGCAAAAGCTCCCTACCTAAACATTCATAATTCATAAGGCAGCCATGAAAAAGTCTCAGAGCGCCAAACACATATCAAATATTTTTAAAACAAATCAACCACATAAGACCATTCCTCAAAAGTTGATTCGATACATCAAATCTTTTCCGGTAGGGGGACGAAAATCCAACATTTTAAGGAATTTGTTTTATCATCTCCCCATAACGATTCAAAATATAATCCTCGGGTATTTAAGGGTCATAAGTCGGGGCCCAAAAGTTCCTGCCCCCGTGTCCGAAAAGGGTCCTTGGACACACACTTTGTTTCCACTGACTTCGACATGGGAGGAAGTCATTTTTGCCCCCTTCCACGACCCCACCATCGCCACGGGCCTACCCGTATCATTTTCTTCAATAAACGCACAACGATGCTCCTTGCAGCATTTCTGGTGTTGGACAAACCTTTTATGGGAAAGCTGTCCTTCGGTGGGAGACGCTGCCAGTCTTCGCCTTGAAACAGATTTGTCTTATCCGCAATATGACAAAATGCTGTTTTGCCTCTCTATGATACCTGAAACTTCTATCCGGTTTGAGTTTGAAGTTGACGGGAAAATTTATAAACATGACGAGGTGTTCTGGGGAACAGGGTCACGATTGGAAATTTGCATTCCAGCCCCAAAAGGTCACATTTGTGCGATATATATGATTATCAGTACGAAATATAAATTTGAACAAATGCTGTCGTTGAGTTGGTTCGGATTGCAGAATAGTTCTTTAGTTAAACAGTTGCAAACATCCATACAGAAATACGATTCGAGCTGGACAGGCTTAATAAAACCCCTCGATAACTGGGAAGATATTCATTTTCAAGTAGGCTTATTATTTAACGAAACTGATTTAGAAAAATTAAGAGAAAAACGCCTATATCCAGGGTGGAGTGATCATTATCGATATTTGGAAGAAAAGGCAACGATATATATGAACCGCCACCCCGAAGCGGACCTGACTGCATTTTTACCCACGGACGATCGGCGCTATATTCGGGAAAGCGAAAATGACAGGACCCCCTATCATTTTGAAGCACTTGTCCTAGGATTTGTTGGAATAATCAACGATGACAAACAGATGATGCAACATGCACTTAGATATTTAATGAGCATGCTTCATACCGAAAATTGGGTTCAATCTGCAGAACAGAAACTTACAGGATCAACATGGAGCACTCGCTGCTTCATGGAAGAGATGACCACGACCAGCGTCGTCCTTTTAGCCGACTGGTACGCATTTGCTCTTACAGACAGGGCCAAGGATCTCGTCCGACAATGTATATGGGACAAAGGGCTCGCCATAATTGATAGGGATATGATGAAACACGATTATATGCACCGAATCAATCAGGGAGCATGGTTTTGCCGAGCTGGAATTCTGGGTGGATTGTACCTTGAGAACGCATGGCCTCACATGGGAAGATATGTGAATGCTAAATTTGGTACCATGAACAAGATCCTTAAACGTTATATTATGCGTGATGGAGGCGTGGATGAGGGAATCGGTTATTTTTGTATGACCGCTCAAGCCGTGATCCCGGCCCTGGTCGCTTATGCCAGGAGCAGAGGGAAAAGCACTCACAGAATAATAAACCGATACTTTAAAAAAGCAGACAATTACCTTTCGACACTATCCAGTTTCGAACCGGGAAAAGGTTCGGTTGACGGAGACTGCAGAACTGAAAATTTCTGTGGCGATATCGTTCCCGTACTGGCTGGCTTGTTCCCCGGGTCTATTTGTAACGACATCCTGCATCAATGCATCCAAAACAGGAGCATTTACAATGTTACAGGTAGTCTCATAAACAGCGGCGGCCTCATTGGGTTCGTGTACGGACCAGACAAGATAAAGGTTTCCAAGCCGATCGTTTCGACATTCAACATCATGCCAAAGAGTGGGTTTGCCGTCAGCGCCAGGAAATCGGGAACACATTCCCTCCGGATTCTATTTTCAGGTTCGAAACCAAATCCAAGCAGCCACGCCCATTATGATAAGGGAGCGTTCACAGTCGAAGCCGATGGAACAGACGTTTTCGTAGACAGAGGTATGTTGCAATATGACGACCCCAGAGCATTGCTGGCAAAATGCTCTAGAATGCATAATGTTATTACGCCATATCTTCCAAATGGTAGTTATCCAGATCAAAATCTACCCGAAAAAAGAGTCTGCCCCAAAGGCTCTGGAAACGAACAGCAAGTTGAGCTAACTCTCGATCTCGCAGAGGTCTGGAAAGAATACATGAGTTCATACCAAAGGCATATCATATCGGACTCCGTAGAAAAAATCATTATTACCGATCATGGCACACTCAAAAAAAGGGGACGTGTCGCATTTCATCTTCATTCAGGAGTAAAATTCGACCTGGATGCCTATAAAGCCGTTGGAACTGTAAACAGCATGACGTTCGAGGTAACAGCAAAGTGGGCTGATGAGATTTTGCACTTTGAGGATTCATTGAGTTTCGACGGCAGAGCCCTCCATCACTTGGTTTTCCACAGTAAGGAATTGGAAACGTTTTCAATCGAAACAACAATTTCCGTAAAGAGAGACTCTCAACCAACCATCCAGATGATTTGAAGTCATGATTCTCACCCTTACCACTGTCAATATTCTCCCTTCGAAGAAAAAAATATTTTTTTCTTACAGACGAACAACCAGTAAAAATATCATAGTATTACGTCGCCAATCAGAAGCCTATATGTTGGTGCCGCCTCAGGTAAGGCAGGAGTTTCGACCGATGCGGATAATGGCAGAAAGTGTTACTTTCTCACAAAAATATAATTTCAGTTGTGTCACGATGTTAAGGACTTAGCCATGTGCGGTATAATCGGAGCATTGTCGTATCCTCCCGTCGGAGGCCAGTCACTGGAAACAGCACTGGACAGCCTCCACCACCGGGGGCCCGATGACCGTGGGATATACAGTGATGAACAGATTCAACTAGGACACGTCCGTCTGTCCATAATTGACCTGAGCAGCAAAGGGCATCAACCGATGCCTTCCCACTGCGGCAGGTACTGGATCTCATGCAATGGAGAAATATATAATTTCATTGAACTGAAACGGGAACTGGTTCAGTTGGGCTGCGTCTTTAAAAGCCAAAGTGACACCGAAGTCCTCCTGGAAGCCTATGCCCAGTGGGGAAGCTCCTGCCTCAATAAATTGGTAGGGATGTTTTCTTTCGCTATCTGGGATAAAAATAAAAAAGAACTGTTTCTGGCCCGTGACCGGACCGGTGAGAAACCACTTTATTACTGGTCAGACAACAAACAGTTCGTTTTTTCGTCCGAATTAAAATCACTGCTCCATTTGCTTCCATCTACGCCCCGTATTTCCCCTGCGGCTATGGACGCGTATCTCCACAACCAATATGTCCCCGAACCTGAAACTGCCTTAGAAGGAATACATAAACTGCCCGCCGCCCATTTTCTCGTGATTCGATGTGATCAATGGACCATCAAACCAGAGCGATATTGGTGTCTTACTGACGCCAGGCCAGTATATGGAAACCCTGCGCAGCTGGTTCGCCAGCAGCTTGAGCGTTCCATGGAACTGACCTTACGTTCAGACGTACCCGTGGGGGTTGCGCTTAGTGGCGGTATCGATTCCGGAATTATTGCGACCCTTGCGGCCTCGATGAGCAACGCCCCCCTGAGCGCTTTCAGTGTTGGGTATCCGGGCAGGCCGCCCTACGATGAGAGGAGCGACGCAGCCAAGCTGGCAATAGAAAACGGGATTCCTTTCTTTGATATAGAACTTAAGACGAGTCATTTTGTAGATCGTTTCCCTGAACTGGTAACAATTATGGATGATCCAATCGGAGATATTGCTGCCTATGGCCACTATGCAGTCATGGAACTTGCTTCGGACCACGGAATCAAAGTGATGTTGTCCGGTATTGGAGGAGATGAGCTTTTCTGGGGCTATGAATGGATGATAAGGGCAGCGGATATGACGAGAAAAAAAATGCCCGCCGCAGAGTATGATTCACAATTTTTAAAAGCAATTTCCCCGATACTTGAACGCATTGCCTTTACCCGTTTTTATCGGCGGTTAAATTATTCTCAAACAGCTCCGAAACCATTTCGGGACCTCGTTTCCAAGGGAAAAAGGCTGGCCGAAATGGCGGTTCACAGGCCGGATCAATTGGTCCTGAGCAACCTCGTTCCGGATTTTCAGCATGCCATAGGGGCGCTTGCCAATTTCTATACCCCTGATTTTGCGAGACAGATCCCCCATCGAAATCCTTTCCGCCAGTTTTCAGATAAGTTGAAGGGGTTAAAAGAACCACACGAAATCAATATGGCGGTATGCAAGGCGCTATTTGAAACATGGCTCGTTTCAAACTGTCTTTCCCTGGGGGACAGAGTCAGCATGGACTCTTCGGTGGAAGCGCGTTGCCCGTTTCTCAATCATCGCTTGATTGAGACGGTGATCGGCATCATGAACACACACGAAGAGGTCGAATACCGGCATAAAGCTCTCTTAAAAACCGCTGTAGAAGATATTCTTCCGACCGAGGTGCTTCACAGACCGAAACAGGGATTTCAACCACCTGTTAATGAATGGATGACACAAATTGTAAAAACCTATTATGATTATGTAAAAAGCGGTTACCTTATCTCCAACCATGTAACGTCTACATGTACACTGGATAGACTCCTCAAGAGAGCCGACACATTCGGACCCGATTTGTTTCTTTTATATAAAATAACTGTTTTGGAACTGTGGTATGCCGGTGTCGTCCAAAACAAAACGTTCTGAGATTTTAAAGTAGGAACCACACTTGTTTGATAACATAATATCGGTAAATTTATCATTCTCGGGAAATAACGTATCGGCTTACCGAACTTGGAATAAAGCATTTTTTTTTCCGAGAACGATCCGGATATCAAAAAAGCGAGTGCAGCTGTGAAATTCAGCATCGTAACACCCTCATACAACAGTCAGAAATATATCGGTGAAACCATAGAAAGTGTCATCAGCCAGAAAGGTGACTTCGAGATAGAGTATATTGTGGTTGATGCTTGTTCAACGGACCGCACCCCAGATATTGTAAAAGCGTACCAGCATTCCCTTTTGACGTGTGACAGGCCTATTTTTTGCCGACAAGTGACTATCAAATTCTTATCTGGGAAAGATTCGGGCATGTATGAAGCAATCAATAAAGGCTTCGCTAAGGCAACAGGCGATATCTATGCATGGATTAATTCAGACGATGTTTATCGGAACGGGGCTTTTGATACAGTCTCCAAAACCTTTTCAAAATTTTCGCAAATTCGCTGGCTCAAGGGCATAACCTCTTATTTAGATGAGGCTTCTACTTTATATGCATCCGGCAAGTGCAATCTTTATAGCCGCCAACTCATTTCCAAAGGACTCTATGGGCCCGTTCTTCATTTCATCCAACAAGACAGTGTGTTCTGGTTGGCGAATCTCTGGCATGAATCCGGAGGAGTAGATGAAAGCCTTTCCCTTGCAGGTGACTATTTCTTATGGATTGAATTTTCCAAGCACACGCACCTTTACTCATTAAACGCACACATCAGCTGTTTTAGAAAGGTTGCTGGTCAGAAGAGTGAAAACATCCAGGCGTATTTTAATGAGATAAGTGAACAAGGATATCCGAGCCTCGAAGAAGACCGCCTCCTTCGCTTCTATTTCAAACACCGAAAACGACTCCCCTCTTTTCTACACCCTTTGGCTTGCAAACTGTTCCAGTTTAATCGTAATTATCGCGTGGTTATGATGCGCTGTCACAATACGCTAACACTTGTCAAAGGTCCCCACCACACCCTGAGAAACGCCTTATGAAATGCCCAATATGCAAATCCTCACATTCTGTCCCATCCTTTAATTTATGGGACGATCGATACGGTTATCCCGGCAAATTCAAACTAAGGCGCTGCCGCATTTGCGGACACGTTTTCCTAGAAAGCTCCTTCTCCCCGGATCAACTGGCACGCCTGTACACCGACTATTATCCCCGATCGGCGTTAGACGCCGATGAGTATTGCCCCCATATTGAGAAAAAAAAGAGGGATTGCTGGCTCAACGGTGAGTATGCTTCGGCCTTTCGCTGGGTTCCCAAGGATGTTCGCATTCTCGACATCGGGTGTGGTTTTGGAGAATCCCTGGGGTATCACGCCTCAAGGGGATGTGATGTATACGGGGTTGAGGCTGATGAAAACATTCGCCGCGTGGCAGAGAAACAAGGTTTCCGGGTTCATGTCGGTGTGTTTGATCCGACCATTTATGAACCCAACTTTTTCGACTATATCACCATGGATCAGGTGATGGAGCATATGACGGATCCCATCGAGACGTTGAGGAGGGCCGCGAGGATATTGAAACCCAAGGGGCAAATCATTATCACCGTTCCAAACAGTCAGGGTTGGGGAGCGAGAATCTTCTCACAGCGATGGATCAACTGGCATACACCTTACCATCAGCATTTTTTTTCCAAAGAATCCATGGGGATGACCGCACGCAAGGCGGGCCTTGAAATTCTGAAGGTGAAATCAATAACAAATTCCCATTGGCTGAGCTTTCAATGGCATCATCTTTTATTTTATCCGAAATACACTGTTGCCTCCGATTTCTGGTCTCCGAACTGCGGTCCCGTCCCAAAGAAAAGATATTGGCGTGCCCTTCTCGCTCTCACCCACATAACGAAAATTAACCATATGATAACTCGCCTTTTCGATGCCTTGGGCTATGGCGACAACCATTTGTTTATTTTGGAGAAACCTTAAATAATGGTTTATATAATCCTTCCGGTTCACAATCGCAGGAAGATCACCATGGGATTTGTTGAATCTTTGCTTGACCAAAGCTGGAATGATTTTCACTTAATATTGGTGGATGATGGTTCCACCGATGGCACGAAAGAAATGGTTAGCGAACGAATCAAAAAGTTGACTGTAATCACCGGATCTGGAAGTTGGTGGTGGGCCGGATGCCTGCAAAAGGGGTTTGAATGGCTTAAAAAAAAGAATATCCCAGGGGATGACACCGTCCTGATCATCAATGACGATGTCCACATTGAACCGGACTTTCTTGAAAAGGGAATATCCGTTCTGCACGGCAGTAAACGAAGCATCCTTTTAGCACAATCCCAATCAACCCCCGGAGCCCCCTCTTTTGAAACCGGTATCCATGTGAACACAAAAAAATTCACCTTCGATATCGCTTCCGCACCGGAAAAAATAAACTGCCTGTCCACCAGGGGACTTTTCCTGCGGTGGAAAGATTTTCAGGAAATTGGAGATTTTCACCCGATCATTCTCCCCCATTATTGGTCGGATTATGAATTCACCATGAGGGCACATAGAAAAGGATACGCCCTCATCACATCCCCCTCAGTATCTTTGGTCCCCATGCTCCACGACACCGGGCGACAGGGCCTTGATTATTCCGGCAACTATGCTTGTTTCTTGAAATCTGTATTTTCGATAAAGACGATAATGCATCCTCTATATACAGCATCGTTTGTCCTGCTGACCTCTCCATTGAAATGGCTTCCTCTAAATTTGATGAGGGTTGCCTGCAAGACGGTTTTAATCAATTTGAAATATCCTCTTACCAAATTGAGGGCGATGTTATTATCCATGCGGATAAAAAAAATTTCAAAAAAAGCATCTTGCGGCTACCGGGTCATTATCGGAGCCAACACAACGCGGTATCCCGGTTGGATCGCAACGGATTATCCGGAGTTGGATATCACTAATCCAAAACAAATCAACAACTATTTTCCAAAGGATTCTGTGGAGGTTTTTCTGGCTGAGCATGTGTTCGAACATTTAAACATAAAACAGTTGACGATGGCATTAAATAACTGCAAGGCCCACTTGTCAAAAGGCGGGCACATAAGGATTGCGGTTCCTGACGGTTTTCACCCCGACGAAGAGTATATAAACCAGGTCAGGCCAGGCGGATGGGGAGTAGGATCATCCGATCACAAAGCACTTTACAATTATAAAACCTTGACGGGGATCCTCGAAAAGGTTGGTTTTCAGGTGCAGCTTCTTGAATGGTTTGATGAGAAAGCCAAATTTCATTTTGTTGACTGGAAGCGTGAATCCGGTTTTGTAAAAAGATCCTCCAGATATGACGAAAGAAATCGGAACAGGACTCTTGCGTATACCTCCCTTATAGTTGATGCGGTCAAACCTTGAACGCCAGAGTGAATTGTTGCGGTGTGCCATGGCGGCAGCCTACCGTCATTGGAGGACACCTTTCTCAAAGTAGTGAGGATATTAACCGATCATGAAAGCAGCACCGGTTGCCCTGTTTACATACAACAGGCCTGAACACACGCGCCGAACGGTGGAGGCACTTCGCAATAACGAACTGGCCGGGGCCACACCCCTGATTATTTTTTCCGATGGGCCCAGGGATCATTCCATGGACAAAAGTGTCCAGGAAGTACGGAATTATATTTCAACCGTTGACGGCTTTGAAAGTATTGTCATTCACCATAGGAAAAAAAACATGGGGTTGGCCTCTTCGATCATCCAGGGAGTCACCGAAGTCGCAGGAGAATCCGGCCGGGTGATCGTTCTGGAAGACGACCTTGTGACCGCGCCTTCGTTTCTTTCATATATGAATGAAGCCCTCTCTTTTTACCGTGACACCCCGGAAGTATTTTCGATTTCCGGGTACAATCTGCCCCCACAGACCATGAAAATAGCTGCCGATTATCCATATGACGTCTACTTCAACCCCCGTGCGCATTCATGGGGCTGGGGAACTTGGGCCGACAGATGGGCAAAAGCGGACTGGCAGGTGAATGATTTCAAAACCTTTATTGCGGACAGGGAACAGATTAGGCAATTTCACTCAGGGGGGGAGGATTTGACCCATATGTTGCAACTGCAGATGGAAGGGCGCATTGATTCATGGGCCATCCGGTGGTGCTACACCCATTTTCGGGAACATGCCTTCTGTGTTTATCCCACCCGTTCCCTGGTGGAAAATATCGGTTTCGACGGAAGCGGCGTTCACTGCGGGGCCTCCGGCAATGACAAATACTATGCACCACTGCCTGAGGGGAAACAACGCTTCAATTTTTCAATGGTAATTCAAACAAATGAAACACTGATGGATGATTTTCGCGCGGCTTATCGGCCCGCCCGGGGGCCCGGAAAATTCATCCGTATGCTCAAACGATTTAAGCAGTTCTTTTTAAAAGATTAAGTGGATGACATTGATGATGTCACACACAGGCCATCAGAGACAGACTACACTTTAGACAAAATAAAGGGATGCACGGAATGAAAGCCGTCATACTTGCAGGTGGTTACGGTACCAGGCTAAGCGAAGAGACAGAAGTCAAACCCAAACCCATGGTGAGAATCGGCGGACGGCCGATTCTCTGGCACATCATGAAAATCTACTCGGCCCACGGGATCAATGATTTTATCATTTGCTTAGGATACAAGGGATATGTCATCAAGGAATATTTTGCCAATTATTTTCTCCACATGTCCGATGTCACATTCAACATGGCGAACAACGAAATGGAAGTCATACAGAAAAACGTAGAGCCATGGCGTGTGACCCTTGTGGATACCGGAAATGGAACCATGACCGGGGGCCGCCTGAAAAGGGTGGCCAAATACCTTGGAGACGAAACATTCTGTCTAACATACGGGGACGGGGTGGGTAACATCGACATCACGGAGGCCCTCGCATTTCACCGGAACCATGGGCGTAAGGCCACCATGACCGCTGTCATGCCCCCTGCCCGATTCGGTGCATTGGAAGTTGCTGGAAACCGGATCACCAATTTTTCAGAAAAACCCCAAAGCAGTGAATCCCGGATTAACGGTGGCTTTTTCATTTTGGAGCCCGCGGTGATTGATTACATTCAGGGAGACAGTACATCATGGGAAAAAGAGCCGCTGGAGCAACTAGCCCGGGCCGGACAACTGGAAGCCTATTTCCATAACGATTTCTGGCAGCCCATGGATACCCTGCGGGATAAAAAGAGACTGATGGATCTCTGGGATGCCGGCAACGCGCCCTGGAAGGTGTGGTGATACCTATGCTCCAAGAAACATTCTGGCAGGGAAAAAAAGTGTTGATAACGGGCCACACCGGCTTCAAGGGGTCCTGGCTATGTATCTGGCTGCATACTCTGGGTGCCAGGGTTACGGGGTATGCACTGGCTCCCCCCAGCCAGCCCAACCTCTTCGAAAGCTGCGGTATTCACAGTCTGGTTGAGTCTGTCACGGCGGATGTTCGTGATCTGCACCGGCTGTCAGATGTCGTGGCACAGACAAGGCCGGAAATCATCATTCACATGGCCGCGCAATCCCTGGTAAGAGAGTCTTATGACGCCCCCGTCGAAACCTATGATACCAATGTGATGGGCACGGTTAACCTGCTCGAAGCCGTCAGAAAAACCCCAGGTGTAAAAGCGGTCATCAATGTCACCTCCGATAAGTGCTATGAAAACATAGAAACGCTTAAAGGCTATCATGAAAATAAGACACTCGGGGGGCATGACCCCTACTCCAACAGCAAGGCCTGTTCCGAACTGGTGACAAGAGCATTTCGATCCTCCTTTTTTCATCCCGACCGATACAATACCCACGGAGTGGCTCTGGCAACCGCAAGGGCAGGCAATGTAATCGGCGGTGGAGATTGGGCGACAGACCGTCTCGTTCCCGACTGCATAAGGGCCATGTTAAAAAAAGAGACCATTTTATTGCGATTCCCCCAGGCGGTCCGCCCGTGGCAACATGTGCTGGAACCCCTGCGGGGTTATCTGATGCTGGCAGAAAAACTTTACCTGTCGGGTCCACAATTTTCAGGGGCCTGGAACTTCGGCCCTGCAGAGGAGGACACAAGAACGGTCTTAAGTGTGGTAAAAAAACTTTGCGTAACCTGGGGGGCTCCCGAGGGATATGCCCTGATGGATGGCAACCATCCCCATGAGGCCGGCCTCCTGAAACTGGATTGTTCAAAAGCCAGAGAAAGGCTGGGATTCAATCCGTACTGGCATATTGATATCGCCCTTGAAAAGGTTGTCGCATGGGCAAAGGCCCGCGAACGGGGCGAGGACATGCTGGCCTTCAGCCAAAGACAGATAGCACAATATCAGGAAGAGGGACACTAAGGTCATGAATGAGGAGCATGTGTTGCGCCAGGGAGCCCTGGATGCGGTTACCAAATATTTTCGAAGGGTTCTTGACACGAAAAGGAAATTTACGCCGGGAGACCGAATCCCCTACGGCGGAAGAGTTTTCGATGAAGAGGAGATCCGGTCCCTCACCGAATCCTGTCTCGATTTCTGGCTCACCTCCGGCCGTTTCGTAAAACGGTTCGAAAAGGAATTTACTGAATTTATCGGTGTGCGGCATTGTGCGCTGGTAAATTCGGGGTCATCAGCCAACCTCTTGGCCTTCATGGCCCTGACCTCACCGACCCTGGGTAAAAAGTGTATTCGCCCGGGGGATGAAGTGATCACCCTGGCTGCTGGATTTCCCACCACGGTTTCACCGATACTGCAATTCGGGGCTGTTCCTGTCTTTGTGGACATCGAATTGCCCCAGTACAATATTGATTGCGCTCTGCTGGGAGGGGCGCTGTCGGAAAAAACAAAAGCCGTTATGATTGCCCATACCCTGGGGAACCCCTTCGATGCAGAACGTGTCAGACAATTCTGTGAGAAAAACGAACTTTGGCTGATTGAGGACAATTGCGATGCGCTGGGTTCAAAGATTCTATCCGAAGGCGCCTGGAGATACACGGGAACATTCGGCCATCTCGCGACGTCGAGTTTCTATCCCCCCCATCATATGACCATGGGCGAGGGAGGAGCAGTTTATACCAATGATACAAAGCTGTTCAAACTGATAAAGTCGTTCCGGGACTGGGGCCGGGATTGCTGGTGCGACTCAGGCCAGGACAATACATGCAAACATCGGTTCGACCGGCAGTTCGGCCTGCTGCCCAGGGGATATGATCATAAATATGTCTATTCCCACTTCGGTTACAACCTTAAGGTTACGGAAATGCAGGCTGCTATCGGTTGCGCGCAGTTGAAAAAGCTGCCTGGATTTATCAAGGCCAGAAAAAAGAATTGGGACAAACTGTTCAATGGCCTGGACAAACAGAAAAAATTCTTCCATCTACCTGAAAAAGCACCAAATACTGATCCAAGCTGGTTCGGATTCCTCCTGACAATACGTGAGGAGGCGCCCTTTAACAGAGATGCCATTGTCCAGCACCTGGAAGAGTGCGGCGTTCAGACTCGAATGCTGTTTGCGGGGAACCTGCTCCGTCATCCCTGCTTCGATGAATTGCGCTGCAAAAAAGAAGGGTTCAGGGTTTCCGGCACCTTACACAATTCTGATCTGATTACGGAGCGGACATTCTGGGTCGGAGTTTATCCTGGCCTGGATGATACGCAGATCGAATTCATGATAAACTGTGTGGACGATTTTTGCGGACGGTACTGATTTGAACGATTTCACCGCTGAAAGCAGGTGCAAAAAAAAGGCGTTTGTGACCGGGGGAACCGGTTTTGTCGGTTCCCACCTCGCAAAAGGACTTCTTTCCAGAGGATGGGAAGTGCATCTCCTGATCCGGGAAACGTCCTTGCTTCCGGAATCCATCAAGCCGGAGGAAAATGTATCCACCCATCTTTATGACGGAACCACAGATTGCCTTATCCGAATCCTGGGTATAGTAAAACCCCATGTGGTTTTCCACCTTGCCGCCTGCTCCATTGCAAGACACACACCCGATGATATCATTCCCTTGATACATTCAAACATTTTGCTGGGTACCCAGTTGATCGAAGCAATGGTTAAAAACCAAGTGTATTGCCTGGTTAACACCGGAACCTACTGGCAGCATTATGGCAACGAGGAGTATAATCCCGTCTGCCTTTATGCGGCAACAAAACAGGCCTTTGAAATGATCCTCCGGCATGCCGTGGAAACATCTTACCTCAAGGCTGTTACCCTTGTACTATACGACACCTATGGGCCCGGAGATACAAGGGGAAAACTCTTTGACCAGCTTGCCGTCGCATCCAAGGAGCAAAAGCCCCTGCCTTTGTCTCCGGGAGGGCAGAAGATTGATTTTGTTTTTGTCGGGGATTGCGTCGAGGCCTATGTCATCGCATCAGAACAGTTGATGCACCGCCGCTTTCCCTGCAATGAGCGTTATCGGATTTCATCAGGCAGGGCGCTGACACTTAAAGAAGCCGTCTCCGTTTATGAATCGATTTCCGGAACAAAAATTCCGGTAATATGGGGCGGAAGACCGTATCGAGCGAGGGAGATCATGCACCCTTGGGATGGCGGAACACCTCTCCCCGGATGGCACCCGAAAGTATCGCTGGAAGATGGACTACGAATTATGCTGCACGAAAAAACTTCACGTGGGAATTCGATTTGATATGAGACATAGACTCACAATTATTGGTGGCTTAATGCCCGGCCCCACCGGTGTAGGCAGAGTCATGACACAACTTGCCTCGGAAATTAATCAAAAAAACAAGACCGGAGGACATTCGACAAGACTGCTTTATCGTGGACAGGGCAGGCCCGTCAGAAAATTGTTTTCACAAAAACAGCTTGTGCTTGCCCTGAAGACGATCATGACAGCTTTCTGGAGCGAAGCACGGTTCCGAACCGTCACGGCAAAACTACCCAGGAAGGATACGTCTTTACTTATTCACCCGCAGACGCTGGGATATGAATGGTCCATCGAGTTTATCAAAAATTCTAAAAAGCCCGTGTGGTTGTACCTGATGGATTCATCTTTTTTTTGTATCCGTTCCTATAACTACATGGCCCATATGGAGAGCGCCTGCACAAAGTGTATCGGAGGTGATCTCACCCATGCCCTGAATAATCGCTGCTCAACAGATTTCGGGAGCACAGAGGGGGCGATGGAATTTATCAGCTCTCTCAAAGAGCTTAGCACAAGGGTAAAAGTTCGATTTATTGCTCAAAACAAGCAACAGGCAGAGCTTGCAAAAAAACATTTCGGTGAAAAAGCCACAGTTAAAATCGGTGGCATCTGGGCCGCTGACTGGTGTCTCGAAGAGGCCCCCGCCCCAGCGGTAACGCCCCACAAATACGACATCGTTTTTCACGCCCCACCTCTTGATGCAAAGGGGTTTTCCTGGGCGTTGGAATTGGCTGAGGTTTTGACGGAAAGACGTTTTCTTTTTCCTTTTGAAAAACCGGAATGGGTCACCAACGCTCTCCCCAATTGCACTTTCAAAGACTTTCGCTGGGAATCCGGATTACGGGAAGCCGTCACCGGTTGTCCCCTTGTGCTGGTTCCCTCTCTTTGGTCTGCCCCCATAGAGGGGGCGCTGATCAAATCCATCCGCCTGGCGCAAAAAACGGCTGTTATAAGAAACGAAACAGCGTATTCCAGAGAAATTCCAGAAGATGTCCTGCTTCAATTAACCTTCGATGTGAAGCGTGCCGCAGAGGAAATTGAAGTGTATTTTGCCAACCGCCAAAAAGCATCTCCCCAAGCAGGTAAAAATTTTTACGACGACTTCATGCAATCCAACACCCGCCTGTTGGAACGGCTGCTACGATTAACGTTTGATTAACCCATTGCAAGATTGGGAATCTCGTAAGCGTTCACGGCCAACCAAACAGCCGTGAAAGGAACGTATCCATCTTTAATATTTATCGAAACAACACCATTGTTCAGAACAATTTCAAAATAGACATGCAAACACTAGTGTATAACCTGTCTTTATGAAAACGATACCTAAGCCATCATGAGACACCCCCAAACCATGACCCATAAACCATTTTTTTCAATTATCACGGCCTCGTACAACGCCGACAGGACAATTGATAAAACGATCCGTTCAATCAAAAAGCAGACCTTCAAAAACTATGAACACATTGTCGTCGACGGAGGTTCGAAGGATCAAACGCTATCCATCCTAACCCATCACTCCGGGTCATACCCATTGCGTTATGTATCAGAAGATGACCATGGTGTTGCCGATGCAATGAACAAGGGGGTTCACATCTCCACGGGGGAGTATATTGTCTTTATCCACGCAGATGACGAACTCGCCGATGCCAGTACCCTTCAAGGCGTGTTTAACGACATGACCCGCGAAACCAGCAAAGTCTATGCTTACGCCATCAATTTCGTTGCAAGGAACGGGAGCCATATTGCCCGCCCCATACGCATTCCCTTCTGGTATAAACTTCGCAACACGATCCCCCACCAGGGGGCCTTCGTACACCGAGATATCTTCAGGAAATACGGAACCTTTGATACCTCATTTTCAATTTCCATGGACTATAAACTGTTCTACGCCGTGTTACTGGCCAAAGAGCCCGTCGTCTACAGCAATACCATCGTTTCGAATATGGGGTCACAAGGCATCAGCTCGGACCGTAACCAGTGCCACGAACGCCTCAAACAGGATTTCAGAATCCAAAATACGCTGGAAACATCATTGTTCTGGAAATGGGTTCACCTCTTTTTTCAATACCCGTACTATCTCTATAAAACACAAATCGTACCGCGCATTAAACAATCAGGAAACCAGGCAGGAAAAGAGTGAACATTATCTCGCCAATGGCAGATGGAAACGGGGCATACATTCTCCATAAACACATTGAACGCCACCTTCCCGGATACAAGGTCAAGGGGTATTCTCCGTATTTGACCCTTTTTCCTTTTTTACTGAAAACGATTCACATACCTCAAAAAACAAACCTCATTCACACAACACCTGACTATGCTCCCTTTTTCGTGTCCAAAGACAAGCCCCTTGTCATCACATTTCACGGGTACTCCCTGGACAGTGCTACCGGACACTACAACTCCGTATTGCAAAACGTACACTACTCTACCACGCTCAAGTTGTTCACACATCTTGCGATAAAACAGGCCCGGACCATTACGGCAGTAAGCAAGCACACGGCCTCACTTATCATAAAAAACCACAAGCTTTCCAAGCCTGTTCATGTCATTTACAACGGCATTGATGAGACAACATTCAGGCCCATTTCAAAAAACAACACAACAAATAAAATAAATATCCTTTTCTCCGGCAACCTCAAACGCCAAAAAGGGGCCCACTGGCTGCCCGAAATACGGAACAAATGCACCGGCAACCTGGCCTTCCATGCAACGTCCGGCCTGATGGATATCCCAAGGAACCTCGAAGGCATCACCTCCGTTGGCAGATTCAGGCACGACGATATGCCACACCTGTACAACGCCATGGATATCCTTTTGATGCCGACGGTACGCGAGGGCTTTGGCTTAGCCGTCGCAGAAGCCATGGCGTGCGGACTTCCCGTTGTTGCGACCAACTGCTCGGCACTTCCTGAGCTGGTCGATCACGGGAAAGGCGGATTTCTGTGCCCCCCGGGGGACACGGATGATTTTGCGGAAAAGCTTGGCATTCTGGTAGATTCGCCACAATTACGGAAAGAAATGGGAGAGTACAATCGCAGCAAAATTGAATCACATTTTACACTCCGTCGCATGCTCACGGGGTATCGAGATCTTTTTGAAAGCATCCTGTAGGTAGCCGGAAGGCCCCACGGCAGGCGGATTGGAAGGTCTAACCGGGACAGTCCCCAATGCGCGTTCACAAAGCCCGGGCCTTCACACCGTTTTGTCGGTGTACATTCCAAACATCCATCGCCCAAGGCCCGCTGAATCAGATCCGGCTTTCACAGGATATGATAAAATCGGCAATTCGCCGGGACGTGCCGTGGACCGGCCCCATGGAAAGCGGTTCGGGTTTTTTCCCACATTTTTTATTCAACTGATCTTGAACCCGCTGGATGTCATACTTGGCCAAGACCGCATTCTTTCCAAGGCCATCGTCACGCTCGGTTGATGACCGGAGAATGATGCAGGGAATATTGAAATAGGAGCACTCCTCCTGTATGCTTCCGCCATCTGTCATGACGCAATCCGCGTTGACCATCAATTCAATAAATTTATCATAAGGCTGCAAAGGCAAGCACGTGATATTCTCATGATTCGATATCGCCTCCAGCATGCCATACTTCTTCAATTGAATGACGGTGGGATCATGCAGCACAAAAATAAGAGGCCCCTTGTCGGCAGCTGCCAGAACGGCTTGATATAAAGCCTTCAAGCGTCGCTGATGGTAGATATTCTCTGCGCGATGTATGGTAACAAGAGTGTATCTATGTTGCAGCTTCGATACCGGTTGAGGGGCTCTCGATACCTGCCTCAGCATCTCCAGTGCAGCATCTTTTCCTGTATTCCCTTCGATCAAGACAGACTTCGAGCGGTACCCCAGATCGCACAAATTCCCATATGCTTTACCAGAGGGTGCGATCAGGTAATCCGACAATTTCATGGACAGAAGGCGAATCATCTCCTCGGGAAACGGGTTGAGCCAATCATAGCTCCGGAGGCCGGACTCAATATGGACGACCTTGAGGCCACAGCGTTTCGCGCACAAAATGGATAAAAGAGTGGTCAGGGTATCGCCGTGAACGACACAGACGCCCCCCTTGCCGTTGAAGAGGTGATTGAACAGTCTCCCGGGTTGGCAGACCAGTTTCAGGGTGTCCTTTGCAAACCAAGCCATTGCATCACGAACCCTGTCGATGTTCTCGGACCTTGAATTCATGACCGCGTCGGGCTGTGGCAAATGGAACAGAGCCATCAAGTCGGCCGTTGTCTTGGAGTGCTGCCCGGAATCTATCAAGCGGTATGCCATGCCTTTTTGACTGACCGCCCCGATAACCGGTGCCACCTTGATAAATTGGGCCTTCGTTCCTATGAAAAAATGTATCATCGCATATGACCACGCTCGAGGAATAAGGTTCCGGATGTCATCAACGACAAGAATCAGCACATCAGGTTGCGTCATCTGTCAATTTAAACGAGCCACGAGACGCAAAGCATCGCTGAATTAGAATTTATCGCCGCTCGTTGTGTCGTGCCGATCATATCGCAACTGACAGATCTGCTCAGAAATGATGCCCATCATAAAAATGATGACCCCCGACATAAAAAAAACAGCACTCATATTTGTAAACCGCCCATCGGTCAGGTAGGTATATGCATAATTGAAACACCCGAGAAGAAACATCACAGCACTCACGGGTAAAAAGACACGAAGGGGAGAGTAGAGCGTACACACCTTAATGATAATCATCAAAAACCGCGTTCCGTCTTTTACCAGGTGAATCCCGCTTTTTCCGCCAACGCGTGCCTTCGCCTTTATCGGAACATACGTGACACTGTAACCGCTCCGAAGAACAGCCAATGTAAGGGTGGTCGGATAGGAATACGTATTGGGGAAAAGGGGCAAGTGCTCAAGGGCCACGCCACGGCGGACCGCTCTGAAGCCGGATGTCAAATCCTGAACCTTGAACTTTGCGACATAAGATGCAAGGGCGTTGTAAATCATATTTCCAACGGCCCTTTGAGGCGTGGCCTGCCCAAGGAAGGAACGCGAACCGACAGCCATGTCATAGTGATCCATGAGGGCCACAAGGGATCTTAAGTCCCCAGGATCATGTTGTCCATCGGCATCCATCGTAACAAAAATATCCCCTGAGGCCCGACGCATCCCTGACTTTACCGCAGCCCCGTTCCCCATATTGTAGGGGTGACGAACCAACGTCACGCCGAATGGCTGGCAGATGTCTTCAGTCGCGTCGTTGGACCCATCATTGACAACAACAATCTCATAATCGGGATAATTCGAAGTCAGCTCCGACAACAACGCAGGCAGAGAGTCCTCCTCGTTAAAAACCGGCAAAATGACGCTGACGCGTCCCATACAGAACTCCTTTTCATCGTTCCCCCATGAGAAGCCAGGTCCACACATGGTTCCAATTGGGAAAAATACAGTCACGTGCAACAAGTGGCGTCATGGGTTTGCCGATGCCTGGACCGGACCCAAAAAATCAAAGTAGATCCTTCCTTTCAAAGCATTTGGTAGAAATCACGAGCAACGTTAGTGCATACACGATTCCATATGTCCAAGACACCAAAACAGCCTTTGGATCTATATCCAACATGTGAACATACTGATAAGAAAAATCGAGATTTTTAAAATTCGGTATCAACGAATAGACAACACGCTGCAATACGGAGCTATCTGCGACGTGATAGATGTGTTTAATCTGATAAGAAACGCTCCCGATAACATAGAAAAACAGTGTAAACATACCGCTCACAAGAGGTGAACTCACAACGGAGAACAACACAGCGCAACTCAGAATCATGATGATTTTGAGAAGAATAGAACCAAAAACCACAAGGGATCCAGGGGACACATCGATGTTTTTATAAAATAAAAAAAATACGATACATACAAACATCAGTGTTTCGACAAGCAAAAGAGCAAAAAAAAGTCCGGTGAATTTTCCCACAATAAACTCGGATCGTCTCACCGGCTTCGAGAGAATATTAAAAACGGTCTTCTGTTCAATCTCACGATAGACAAGTGTTATACCGACAAAAATGGAGATGAGAACACCGGTGATCTCCATTGCAAAAAAGGAGAAATCCATTATGAAAACCCGTGTTTCTCCGATTGAAAGACGCCCCAACAGACTGGAAAAAAGCATCACAAACAGTGAAAAAAAGAAAAAGACATAATACACTTTATCCCTAATCACTTCCTTATAGGTATTCTTTCCAACGCACAGTACATGATGGATATTCATATGTTCGGCCCTTTGGTTGCCCTTCTATCAATCCACTCTTCCAACGGAGGGATAACCCGTTCAATATTCGTTAGTGTCCCTCCTGATTGAATGACGGACGTGACCCTGAGATGTAACTCTTTTTTTGTAAGGACGACCTCACGGTGTTCAGCGGTATCATCGGCATGGTGAGTCAAAGAATAATCAATGCACCAGCTTGATTTTCCAAGGATGTCGTTCATCTGTATCTTGTTGACCAAACGTCCGCCGTCAAGCAAATAAACCGTATCACAGAGTTTTTCCACATCGTCTAAAATGTGTGATGAAAAAACGATGGTCTTTCCGTTCCGCTTGAGCCCCTCAATAAGCGATCTGATCTCTTTCCTGCCCACAGGATCCAGCCCCGACATGGGTTCATCAAGAATAATGAGCAGCGGATCATTCACAAGGGCCTGGGCGAATCCGAAGCGCTGAAGCATTCCCTTGGAAAAGGTGTTGAGCCGTTGGGCATGAACGTCTTTGGGCAACCCGACTTGGATCAAAGCATGTTCAAGCTCTAAAGGGGATACGTTTACCCCATCAAACAGGGCAACATAGAAGGACAATGCTTCAATCGCTGTCAAATATTTATAAAAATAAGGATTTTCCGGCAAAAAGCCGAGACGCTGCCTCGGGTTGTCCCCCATCTTTTCGCCAAATGAGACACGGCCTTTGTCCGGAAAAGCCAAGCCCGTTAAAATCTTAAAAAGGGAGGTCTTCCCGGCACCGTTGTGGCCGATGATCCCCGCAACCGTCCCTTCGCCGAGTTCCAATGTCACACCGGATAAAATCGTTTTTCTCTTTGACCAGAAATGCCCCTTGAAGGTTTTCGTTACGTCCTTCAACGACACAAGGGTGGGGGACGCCTCATCCATTCTATCACTTTCTTTTTTCGTCATATGCATCTGCATACTCAAAATAGCCCCATTGCCTCAAGCAGTGTCGATTCGTTTTTGTTAAACATCAACCTCAAAAGATACTGGCTTGTTTCTTTCTCCACTTGCCCCTTGAGGGCACGTTTTTTTTTCCTTAAAAGAGAAAGAATATAGGGATCATCATACACCTTCAAAAAGCGTTCGACAGCTTCCAGACCGGCATGGGTGTCACCACCTTTTGCATACAGCGTTGCCGCAAGACGAGGGAAATAAGCGGGTGCTGCCTCAAAGGTTGAAGCTTCTTCAATAAAACGACCTGCACGAGAAGAATCGTTTGACCAAAAATAGGCATTGATCCCCAGATAAAAGGGAATATACCAGTACCGCTCGCTTCTCTTGGAGACATGAACCCGTCCCATTTCAAGAATACGATTCGAATAGTCGACATCACCCGTCAGGCGCGGCACAAGGGCCCCTGTAAATTCATATACGCCCCCGAATGCCGGTGACAAGCGTGTGATGCTATCAATATAGGTTTTAAGAAAATGCGCATCAGTACCGGTCTTTGATTCGGTCCCCAGCCGGAAGACTAAATCCAACCACAAGCAGTCCGCCGCAAGGCTCTCATGGCCTAACGAGAGTATTGATAAATATGGAGGAGAAATATCTATCAAGCGGTAGTTGTCATCGTGATCCGGACTATTGCCGTCATGCATCCAAAAAAAATCCAATGCAACAATCATGCTGAGGCACACAACGACCACCAGAAAAAATTTAGCGCGATTCATTGCAGTCTCTCAGTACTATTTTATCAATAAAACCCCAATTACACCAAAAGACAGGCTGAATTCAATCAGCCTGTCTTTTGGTGTTTTCACTATCATGCTGGTGGTTTCAAAGATATCCACCTACCTAAGACAGCCATGGCAGCAGCCTTTTCCTGGCAGGTGAACAGCCAAAACCAACAAAAAATGATTTACTGACTGCTTAAAACGTATCCTTTGCAGACGTTTTGGAGACACTGCTGGTGTTGGATACTGACCAAACATTATCTCCACTTCCGCTGCCGTCAAGATTGCCCGTTGCTGTGGCTGTAAATGCAATTGCGGTAGCAGCAGTGGTTTGATAGGTAAAGTATACGTTTGAATCTTTAGGCGCAAAGCCGATTGCAGCATATCCAGCTGCCGTGGGACTCCAAGTTCGCTTGGCGCCACTCGCTGTACCTGCCGGATTTGCTGCCAGCGTAACATACCCATCATACTCGGCAAAATAAGCTTCTTGAGCAACAGCAATGGCAGCCAGGTTCACCTTGGCCTCGGACTCCTTGGACTTGAGCTGGTAGTTGCGGAAATTGGGAATGGCCACCGCGGCCAGAATCCCGATGATTGCCACGACAATCATCAATTCGATGAGGGTAAAGCCTTTGTTGTTCTTCATCATGAGTCATTCCTCCTGGTTTTTTGGGTAAATTGCACCTAAGACAAGGCACGCTTCTCATTCGTTCAACATGAGGGGTTTGGATAAACCGCCATCGTCAACAGCCAATGCCACAGTTCATTCGGAGAACCCCATGGCATCACGTGAAAGATGACTGTGCACAATTCATTCCATACCACTACATATATTTATAATAAACATATATTACACGGGATATCAGCAGAGATCTTACTTATTACGCCTCTCCTCGCTATCACCACGACCCATATAGGGCACCAACCTGACAAAAAACGTCACATCACAAAATATTGAGCTTGTCACACCGGTACCTGAACGACCGAAACGACACCCCCAGAAGCTCAGCCGCCTTGCTTTTGTTGCCTTTGGTGAATTCCAGGGCTTTTTCCATGTACGCTTTTTCGATGGATTCGAGAATCTCGGGAAGATCCACACCGGTGGCCACGTCGTCGAGGTCGAAGCGGCGCCTGGGGACGCCTTCAATCCAGCGCCTTCGCTTGGAAGACATGGAGAGGCTCTCGGGGAGGATGATGTTGGTGGCCGAGAGGGCGACGCTGCGCTCAATGAGGTTCTCAAGTTCCCTTACGTTACCCGGAAAATCGTAATTTTTCAACAAATCAATGGCATAGGATGAAATCTTGGTAATATCTTTGCCCATTTCCCGTGCGTACTTTTCGAGGAAAAACTGGGCCAGGGGCTTGAGGTCGGCCTTGCGCTCGCGCAGAGACGGGACGCGGATTTCAATGACATTGAGGCGGTAGAACAGGTCCTTGCGAAACCGCTGCTCCATCACCTCCTCTTCGAGGTTTTTGTTGGTGGCGCAGATGATGCGGGTATCCACACTCACCTCGCGGGTGCCGCCCACGGGCTTGATCTTGCGTTCCTGAACCACCCGGAGGAGCTTAACCTGAAGGGGCATGGAGAGCTCTCCGATCTCGTCCAGAAAAACCGTGCCGCCCTCGGCCTCTTCAAAGAGGCCTTTCTTGTCGTGGGTGGCACCAGTAAAGGAGCCCTTGAGGTGGCCGAAGAGTTCACTCTCCATGAGGGTCTCAGGGATCCCGCCGCAGTTTACCGCCACAAAGGGATGTGCCGCACGGTTGCTCAGGGTATGTATGGACCGGGCGATGAGCTCTTTGCCTGTGCCGCTTTCGCCGGTAATAAGGACATTGGTCCGTGTGCCGGCCACCTGCTCCACCAGGGTGTAGATGCGCCGCATGGGACCGCTGCTGCCGATCATGGTACCGAAATGGAGGACCTCCTGGGTCTCCTCGGAAAGCTTTTCTTTTTCAGCGGCGATGCTCTGGAGCTCCAGGGCGCGCTTGAGGGTGTCTTTCAGCTCCTCGTTATCGAAGGGCTTGGGAACATAGTCGTAGGCGCCCTCGTTCATGGCCTCCACCGCGGTCTCGGTGGTGGCAAAGGCAGAGATCATGACCACGGCGGTTTCCTGCTTGACCTCCTTGGCGGCCCTCAGGACATCAAGGCCGGTCAGGTCTCCGAGGCGGATATCCGTGAGCACCAGGTCAAAGGTTGTTTTCCTGATTCGTTTAACCGCGTCTTTACCGCAATCCGAAAGGGTCACCCCGTACCCTTCCCTGGTCAGCATCAGTTCGAGGAACTCACGCATTCCGAGATCATCATCCACAACAAGAATTTGGGGTTTTTTAGACATGTATCGATTCCGTCACGTTTCAATCTGAGTCACCCGGCCTGATTTGCTCGGGAACATTTCATTTTATAGATCGGTCATGCTGTGCTGCATCACGTGTGTCAAGGAAGGGTTATTGTGCGTGTGTACAAGCAGGATGGGTTGGTAGTGACATTTTTTGTCACCCCATGACATAATTCGGCAGACTATTTAGGCACACGCACCTGAGGGGCGGCTTGTCCCATGAGATGAAAGCCGCCCCGTTACCAGCCGGAGTGTATTTTTTATTTCGTTTGCTGTGAAGCACTTACCAGATCAGATTGCATACACAGTCTTCCCATCCACAAGGGTCCGTACGGCCCGTCCCTTCATGGTCCACCCCTCAAAAGGCGTGTTTGCACTCTTGGTTTGCAATTGGGATGCCACAACGGTCCATTCGGTTTGATCATCGATGAGGGCAAGGTCGGCCGGGTGGCCCGCCACCAGAGAATTGTCAAGCCCCAGGATCTCTGCCGGGCGTTTGGACATGCGGACCACCATCTCCTCAAGAGTCAAGACGCCGTCCCTGACGAGCTGCAAACTCAGGGGCAAGGAGGTCTCCAGGCCGATGATGCCGTTCATGGCCCGGTTGAACTCCAGGTCCTTCTCCAGAATGGAATGGGGAGCGTGGTCTGTGGCAATGACATCCAGGGTGCCGTCGGCAAGGGCTTCGCGGACAGCCTGGCGATCCTCTTCCGTTCGCAAGGGAGGGTTCATCTTGGCGTTGGTGTTGTACCCCTTCACCGCCTCGTCCGTCAGGGTGAAATAATGGGGTGCGGTTTCAGCCGTTACGGACACCCCACGTTTTTTGGCATCCCGGATGGCCTCAATGGATTCATGGGTGCTCACATGGGCCACGTGGAGCCGGGCGCCGGTGAGTTCTGCCAGGCCGATATCCCGGATGACCATCATGGACTCCGAGATATTGGGTATCCCGGCAAGCCCCATGCGGGTGGCGGTGAGACCCTCGTTCATGCAGCCCCCCGCCACCAGGGAGAGTTCTTCGCAGTGTGAGACCACCAGCATATCAAAACCCTTGGCATACTCCATGGCCCGGCGCATGATCTGACCGTCCTCCACGGGACGACCGTCATCGCTCACGGCAACGGCCCCGGCGTTTTTCAGCTCGCCGAACTCACACAAAGAGCCCCCGGAGAGCCCGGAGGTGATGGCCGCCACAGGATACACTTTGGCGTAGCCGGCTTCCTTGGCCTGCTTCACGATAAAGGAGGTGATCTCCGGCGTGTCGTTCACCGGCTTCGTGTTGGGCATGGCACACACCGCGGTAAACCCGCCTGCAGCAGCGGCCCTGGCACCGGTTTCAATGGTCTCTTTGTACTCTTCCCCGGGTTCCCTCAGGTGAACGTGCACGTCGATGAGTCCCGGCACCACCAGGAGCCCCTGGGCGTCGATCACCTCGGCACCTTCGGGGATCTCTTTTTCACCCCGGGCAACCAGCGCTTCGATACACCCATCCTTGATCCAGACATCGTAATCACCCACCGCGTTGCCGGGATCCACCACCCTGCCGTTTTTAATCACTGTCTGCATCACGACCTCCTGCCAGAAGATAAAAAAGTGCCATACGCGCTGCCACACCGTTGGAGACCTGATCCAGGATCACGGACCACGGTCCGTCGGCGATGTCGCTGGTAAGCTCCACCCCGCGGTTCATGGGTCCGGGATGCATCACGATGGCCCCTTCGTTGGCCCGCATGAGCCGCTCCCGGGTCAGCCCGTAGTTTTTGGAGTACTCCCTCACCGATGAGAACAGAAAATTTTCCTGCCGCTCCTTCTGGATCCGGAGCATCATCACCACATCGGCGCCTTCCACGGCTTCGTCCACGGATGTGGCCACCTCACACCCCAGCTCCGCCACCCCGTAGGGAAGCATGGTAAACGGCCCTGCCACCACCACCGAGGCACCCATCTTGGTGAGCCCGTTGATGTTGGAGCGGGCCACACGGCTGTGGGCGATGTCCCCGATAATGGCCACCCGTTTCCCGGCAATGGAGCCGAGCTTCTCACGGATGGTGAGCATGTCCAGAAGGGCCTGGGTGGGATGGGCGTGCATACCGTCTCCCCCGTTGATCACCGACGCATTGACGCGCTGTGCCATCATGTGGGGGGCTCCGGCCGATGAGTGGCGCATCACAATGATATCCGGATTCATCGCCTCAAGGGTGAGGGCCGTGTCGGCCAGGGTTTCCCCCTTGACAAGGCTGCTTGAGCTGGCCGCCATGGAGATACTGTCAGCGCTCATGCGCTTGGCGGCAATGTCAAAGGAGGTCTTGGTGCGTGTGCTGGGCTCGTGGAAAAATAGAATGATGGTCTTCCCGCGCAGGGTAGGAACCTTTTTCACAGGGCGCCGGGAAACCTCCCGCATCCTCTCCGCCGTATCGAGGATCAACCCGATCTCCTCGGCCGAAAGGGACTCAATATCCAGAATATCCTTGTTCTTTAGCTTCATGGCACCTCAGATCTGGAATTTTTATGTAGTGTGACCTTTAAAACAGCCGCCGGCAGCCCTGCCGGAGGCCAAACTTTTGATCCGCCTTCGCCCAGGGGCTACGGCGCGACAAGAAAGTTGGATAAACAGATTTTTACAATGGATTCAATTTCATCTGAATCAAAGGCGAATGTGCTTTTATGTGAAAGCAGATTCCTTTACAACAGACAAGCCGGACAGTGCTCGATAACCTATATCCTATGCCCTATGACCCAACTTACCTGAGTATATCCCCCATCCGACCCCATCTCACCGAATGATCCCGTCCGTTCCAGGAAAAGTAGATCATAAAGGCCTTACCCTTAACGGCCTTTAAGGGAACAAATCCCCAAAACCGGCTGTCATGGCTATTATCCCGGTTGTCTCCCATGACAAACAGAGAATCTTTGGGAACCGTAACGGGCCCGAAGTTATCCCGCGTGGTGAGCTGGCCGGGAAGCACCCGGCGGTCGGTATGGATGGTATAGTCCCTCTCCACCCGCTTTCCGTTGACGTAGAGCTTCTTGGCCCGCATCTCCACCACATCCCCTTCAACACCCACCACCCGCTTGATGAAGTCCTTCTTGGGATCTTCCGGGTAGATAAACACCACGATGTCGTCCTGTTTCGGCTCTTTGACGGGGATGATGGTTTTTTGGATAAAGGGAAGCTTCACCCCATAGATAAACTTGTTCACCAGGATATGGTCGCCGATCTGAAGGGTGTTGAGCATGGAGCCCGAGGGGATCTTGAACGCCTGGACCACGAAGGTTCGAATGAAAAGGGCCAGGATAAGGGCAATGACAATTGCCTCGATATTTTCGCGAAGGGGGCCTTTGGCCGGAGAGGAGTCAGCAGGGGGATTCTTTTTCGATGCCAATGTGGATTCGCCTTTTGATTTCAGCCCTGCAGAGCCTGGCTGCCCCTTGGACGCACCTCAAACCCATGGAGTGAGCGCATGTCAGGGCAGCCGGAATGACCGGCACAGGCCGTTTCATCGTAAAATACAGTAAACGTCGGAATAGAGACTGATGACCACGAGTCGTGGTCCATGCGGATACATTGAAAGGCTCGTACAGCGAGGCTACCTAAAGGCTCACCACGCCGCCAGCCGGACGCCTGTCGCGTTGACGGGCCATCCGTAACGATGCCGTCGCATTGCCCGTGATCATATACCGGTCCCCGGGCATCGGCAATATAAAAATAGGCTATGTCACCCGGCCTGAACAGGGCAACGAGCCTTCACAAAACGCCGGATGCAAACCATGTTCTTGAACGCCGGGAGCTCCCCGGCAAAGGGCCGCAACCAGCCCCTGCCAAAAACGCCCGTAACCATTCAGCTTGCCTCCGGCAGAGGCGCCGGAGGCATCTTGAGCTGAATAGTTCCAAACGCCCTACTCTACAGGCAGAAGCTCCTGGGGCACCCCAAGCAGAAACTCCCCGCGCTGGATCCACCCCTTCAGGGTCTCGGCCACGGCACGGGCCTTGACCATGCTGGAGAGGGGCACCGTAGAAATCGTCTCGCCGTTCACGGTAATGCTTCCGCTTTTAAGCTCCTTGTAGCTTACCTGACCCAGACTGCGGGACACCCCGTTGGGATAATCATCGCTGTAATCCACCACCTGGGTAAAGATCTCTTCGTCCCGGACGGCGGTGTACCTTGCCATCTCCTCATTGAGGATGGGAATGGGAATCCCCAGCCCCACGGACAGCGAACAGCCGTACCCTCTCATGCTCACCCCGCGAAGCCATTCCGGGGACATCTTCTTCAAATCGCCCATGGCCCAGATGGTCCCGGCGGGCGAAAGGGGCACATCGTTTTCACCCCTGGGGTTCCCCGGCCTGTGCTGGGTCCCGGGACCGGCCACGTAGCCCTGGGCTCCCCCCAGAAATATTCGGGTGCCGAAGCCAATGGTCTTATACAGGGGATCGTTCAACAGAGGAGAAAGTTCACCGGCAGAGCAGTAATTGGCGTTGCCCATCTTGGGCTTCAGGGTCCCCATGTAGGTGTAGATGGTCTTGTCCGAAGGGTTCACCGCGCAGTTGTAGTTCTGGTAGGCGTTTCTGGGGTTGCAGAGCACGGCGGACGGAAGCTCTTCAAGGGTCATCTCCTTTTCAACATGGAGATTGGGGTAGCAGGCCGTGCCGTAGCTGTCCGCACGGATGTAAACTGTCTTTCCGGCCACCAGGTCTTCGATGACATGGCCGCCGCCGTATCGGAACTCCCCGGGATAGACCTTGTTCAGGGGGTCATCGTCACACACAGCCGTGGCACCCAGGTAGCAGTCCACCGCCGCCACGCCGGAGTAGGCCGGGACGTTGTTAAACCAGGTGGAGGTGGTGCGCACGGACGGCGTGGACTGGCCGATGTTCAGGAAGGCCCCGGACGAGCACATGGGGGCAAAGGTCCCGGTGGTAACCACATCCACCTGCCGGGCAGCCTCCTCAGGGCCTTTTTCGTCCACAATGCCGATCATCTCTTCAGCCGTGACAACCACAACGTCACCGCTCTTGATCCTGGCATTAATCTCTTCGTAAGTTTTTTCTACCTTGAATGTTTTGCCCACCTGATTTCAGCTCCAAAAATTGAATTGGTTGTGTGATCTGCAGAGGGGCACGCCCAGCGGCCCGAGCCACCGCACCCGCCCCACGGCTTTATCACCCGCTCACCCCGGCGCTTCCGAGCTCCCGCTTCACCCGGTCAAGCTTTGAGGTGATGTTGTTTTTAATCCAGTGGCCGTCCAGCCATTCGATGGGATTGACAAACACATGGCCCACAATCATCCCGAAGTGAAGATGGTCGCCACCCACAAGCCCCGTGACGCCCGTTCGCCCCACCACATCGCCTTTTTTCAGGACGTCGCCCTCTTTCACCCGCACCGAACTCATGTGGGAGTAGCTGGAGAGGAGACCAAAGCCGTGGTCGATGATAACGGTTCGCCCGTAAATCCCCACCTCCTGAACAAAAACCACCTTGCCCGCGTTGGCCGCAGGGATCTTGGCGTGCTTGATGGAGGCAAAATCCATCCCGAGGTGGTACTTCTGATCCACCCGCTGACCTTTGTAATAGTAGCTTCGGTGGTCGGCAAAGGTGGCCGGGGTGGCGGAACCCGGCAGCTGCTTGAAGGTGCCCTTCCACCGCATCTTGGCCTCGGTCTTGGTTCCGTTGGACAGGATGGTCCGGTTGTTGTCCGCCCGCATCTTGTCGTTGATCACCAGGTACTTTTCCAGGTTGTTGGACGGCTTTGCCCCAAATTGCTCCACGCTCATGGCTGGAATCTTGGCGTTGAGGAACCCGTCGCCGATGTTGATGCGGTCGCTTTTGAACTGCTTGCCGATAATATAGTGGTAAAAGCCTGCCTTGGTGCGGTTCCCGGCCTCGTCCTCGGCCTCCACCAGAATTTCGGTCCCCTTCTTCTGGAGGTGGGTCAGGGCAAAAAACGCCACATAAACGTTGTCATGGCCTTCAAAATAACCGGCATACCCGGGGAAAAAGTTGTCGCCGACCCTTACCCCGCTTTCAGTGACTTTCTCAGAAACCCGATAGGCCACCACCCCGGTGCCGCCCTGGGCCACGTTATGGCTCCGCGTCAGGATATCCACCACAGGGGGCTGGGTATCGATGGTGATCTCTTTTTCAATGTAGGTTGTGTTCCCCTTGAGCAGGTTGCGAAGGGAGTGGTCGGTGGCACGGATGCGCAACAGCGCCTTGCCGTCGGTGAGTCCTAGTTTGCCCGGGTCTGCGTCCACGTCGATGGTATCGGAAAAGGTGCTCCCTTTTCCGGGGAACCCGTCACTCGGCCAGGTCTTGCTGTAAATCACCTTATCCACGCCGCCGCGGGACAGGGCGACCCACACCTCCCGCAGACCGCTTGTTTCATCGTTCACGGTTCCGGTCAACCGAGCCTGGCTCCCCAAGGTCTCAAAGGAGAGATCCAGCCCCACCTCAGGGGGGGTTCCTTCCAGTCGACTGAAACCGAACCAACCGGCCACAATAAGCATTACCAGAAAAAGCAGGACTACCAGCCGCCCTTTTTTGCTTTCTTTTTTTTGTCTCAAACTACATCTCCAGACACCCGCACCAAAAATAAAATTGAGGGGCAATGATAGAAAACCTGAACTGAAAAACCGCCCAGGATGCGTTCACACAAGGCCACGACGCCTGCACCGGGCCCCATGGAAAAACGCCCGATACCCTTGGCAATCATGGGCACTTTGGCATATCAACATTATCAGATACCAGCAAACCCCATGGTTATCAAGGGCTCTTTTGGCTGCTTGACTTTTGGTGGGTTTCCGGGATACATCCCTTAGATCGTTCGGGTACAGCAAATTCCGTACCTAAACAAAAAATTCATTTAAGAAACGTCACGCCCGAAGCGTCTCGCAAATTCGGGTGTTATCTGGTACAGGTAATCGGCAACATCTTGACATGCGATCAGGCGCCTTGCGACGTATTCGAGGCGGCCACACCCCAACCCCGAGACTTTTTTAAGGAGTTTTGTATGCCAGACCCCATCCGTTCGTTACGCACCGGACCCGATGCTCCCCCATTCCTGATTGCCGGCCCCTGCGTCATCGAAAACCGGGACATCTGCATGCGCATCGCCGACTTCCTCAGGCGACTGACCGTTAAAGAAGGGGTCCCCTTCATCTTTAAAGCGTCCTACGACAAAGCCAACCGCACCAGCATTGATTCGTTCCGAGGCCCCGGCCCCCAGGAAGGGCTGCGCATCCTGGAAGAGATAAAGCGCGAATTCGACATTCCCGTCATTTCGGACATCCACGCACCGGCCCAGGCCGCAGAAGCCGCCGAGGTCCTGGACATCATCCAGATCCCGGCCCTGCTCTGCAGGCAGACCGACCTCATCGTGGCTGCCGCAGAAACCGGCAAGCCGGTCAATATCAAAAAAGGTCAGTTCCTGGCCCCATGGGACATGGGCAACATCGTCGACAAAGCCCGTTCCGCAGGCAACGACCGCATCTTTCTTACCGAACGGGGGACCGCCTTTGGCTACAACAACCTTGTGGTGGACATGCGGAGCCTGGGGATCATGAAGGAGACCGGCTGCCCCGTCATCTTCGACGCCACCCATTCGGTGCAGCTCCCCGGAGGCCAGGGCAGCAAGTCCGGCGGGGACCGCAGGCAGGCGCCGCCCCTTGCCCAGGCCGCCATTGCAGCCGGAGCCGACGGCCTCTTCATGGAGACCCACTTTGATCCGGACAACGCTCTGTGCGACGGCCCCAACTCCGTCAACTTCGAGATGATGGAGACCCTGCTCCCCCGCATCGTGGCCATCAAGTCCATTATAAATGACGGAGGCAAGGCATGACCTCCACGGAGAAACTCGCTTCCGTCGACCTGCTCATCATGGACGTGGACGGAGTCCTCACCCAGGGCGAAGTCACCTACTGCGACGACGGCAGCCAGATCAAGTTCTTCAACGTCAAAGACGGTCTTGGTCTGAGGCTCCTCATGGACGCAGGAATCCAGACCGCCATCGTCACCGGCCGATCCGCAGGGGCCCTCCAGGCCCGCGTGGACAACCTGGGCATCCCCCTTCTCTTTGACGGCGTCTCAGACAAGGCAAAAGCCCTTGAAGAGGTGGTGGCACGCTCGGGGGTTCCTGCCCATCGCATGGCCTTCATGGGCGACGACCTCCCGGACCTGCCCATCATGAAACGGGTCGGGGTTTCCATTGCCGTGGCCGATGCCGTGGCCGAAGTCAGGGAACGCGCCCACCTGACCACCACCCACGCCGGAGGCAAGGGGGCGGTCCGGGAAACCTGCGAAGCGATCCTCAAGGCCAAGGGGCTTTGGGATAAAGCCATCGAAAGATTCCTTGCATGAAGCGCAAAGGCACCATAACCACCCGAAAGGTGGTCCGTAGGGTGCTCATCGCCATCATGGCTGCCACCGCCCTGTCCACCGGAGTCATCCTGGTCACCCACAGAAGCGGCCAGACGCCAGCCACAGAGCCCCGGGAGGAGAACAAAGCAACCCTCACCCTGGACAAGATGCGCCACACCTCGTCCCGTCAGGGCGTGGATGAATGGAGCGTCGAGGCGGAAACGGTCAACCTGTACAACACGGAAAACCGCGCTGTGTTCCTGATGCTCACCGCCCGGTATTTCGAAAAGTCCGGCGCAGTCACCACCCTGACTGCCGACAAGGGAGTCCTTGATACCCAGACCCGGAACATGGAGGTGTCCGGCAATGTGGTGGTCAAGCGGAGGGGAATCACCATCACCAGTGACGCCCTCACCTACACCAAGGAATCCCAGGTTATCATCTCCACAACCCCGGTGGTCATCACCGACGACATCTCCCGTCTCACCGGGAATGCCATGTTCCTCGACCTTGCCGGGGGACGGATGACCCTGGACGGAAACGTCAACGGCACGCTCCGAGAAGCAAGCAAAGGAAAATACGATGAAACACGCCCCCAGTAAATATCTCTGGTGCCTCCTCCTGGCCCTTGTCCTGATACCTGCAGCCGGCATCGCCCAGGAAGGCGAAGTCGGCATCAGCGCCGACCACCTCACCTCGGACAGCCAGGGACGGTACGCCCTTTTCTCCGGCAACGTCCGCATCACCCGGGACGGTGCCGTACTCAAGGCCGACTCGGTCCAGCTCCACTACGAAGACGGCAAACAAAAGGGAGACACCACCAAGGGGCTCTCCCTCATCGAAGCCGAGGGCAACGTCACCATGGACTTTGAAGAGAAACGCGCCACCGCCGACAAGGCCATGTACGACCTGCGCAAAGAGGAGGTGACCCTCACCGGAGGCCCGCCCCGCGTGGTGAGCGGCAAGAGCACACTGACGGGCAAAACCATTGTCATCAACCGCCTTACAGGCGCCATCAAGGTGGACAGCGGCAACAGCACCCGGGTAAAGGTTCGGCTCGTGCCCGGGGAAAAGGGGTTCTCCTTTACCCCGGACAAAAAGGACAAATAGAGCTTCAAGCCTTGAGAATAGCCGCTTTTAGGTAACCGCTGACAACATGCCAAGTGCTTTTTCAAAGCCCCTGTGGTATGGTAAGGGACGTCCCGGACAAGTTGAACCGACTACCGGTGTAAGGGCCGCCCTTGAGATCGGCGACAGATGCATTATATTTTTAAGGTACGGACCCGGTAAGTGAAGACGCATTACGAAGAGGGAAGATCGGGATTTTATGACTGAGCTTGTGATGAACAGCCTGATAAAAACGTACGGAGGGAGAGCCGTTGTGGACGGTGTCTCCATCCGCGTGGAGAGCAACCACGTCACCGGCCTCCTCGGCCCCAACGGCGCAGGGAAAACCACCACGTTTTACATGGCTGCAGGTATTGTACGTCCCGATTCAGGCTCCGTCTTCATCGACAGCCAGGAGATCACCGACTATCCCGTGTACAAACGGGCCAGATGCGGGATCGGCTACCTCCCACAGGAGTCATCCATCTTCAAGTCCCTGTCGGTCAGGGACAACGTCATGGCGATCCTGGAACTCCTGGACATCTCCAAGCAGGAACAGGAAGAGCGCCTGGAGACCCTCCTGGGGGAACTGCGTATCAGTCACCTTGCCGACCGCAAAGCGGCTGTCCTCTCCGGCGGAGAGCGCAGACGCCTGGAAATCACACGGGTCCTGGCCATTAAACCGGATTTTATCCTTCTGGATGAGCCCTTCGCAGGGGTCGATCCCATTGCGGTCATCGACATCCAGAACATCATCGCCATGCTCAAAGAGCGCGGCATCGGGGTCCTGATTTCCGACCACAACGTCCGCGAGACCCTGGGGGTCTGCGACAACGCCTACATCATGAGCGTCGGCAAGGTCATAGAGTCCGGCTCACCCGAAGAGATTGCATCAAGCGAGATCGCCCGCCGAATATACCTGGGCGAAGGCTTTAGCCTGTAACATACCGCAGGCCCCCGAAGCGCCACAGGGCCCGCGTCTTTAATTTCGATGGATCGAACCGTCCCGACAGACGGCTTCAGTCGGCGTATCAATGGCGATGCGACCGGTAACCCAAACTTGTGTGAACCGTAATGGAAACCGTGAAGTTGTAGTTATGGCAATGGAACTCAGGCAACAGCTGCGCCTCTCCCAACAACTGGTGATGACCCCCCAGCTTCAGCAGGCCATCAAGCTCCTGCAACTCTCCCGTCTCGAGCTGGTCGACGCCATCTCCCAGGAGCTGGAAGAAAACCCGGCCCTCGAAGAGATTCAGGAGACGGCACAACGGGAAGCGGGAACCCACGAGGACGAGAAGCCGGCACCGGAAGAGAACGCAACGTCCGAAGTGAAAATCGACGAGAAGATCGGAAGCGACATCGACTGGGACAACTACCTGGGAGAGTACAACTCCACAGGCAAGGCCCAGTACGAATCCGAGCAGAAGGAGGCGCCCAAATACGAGGCCTTCGTATCCCAGAAGAAATCCCTGGATGACCACCTTCTCTGGCAGCTCCTGATGACCTGCCCGGACTCCGACACCGAGGAGATCGGCTGCCTCATCATCGGCAACCTGAGCAGCGACGGCTATCTCACCGCCTCCGTCGAAGAGATCGCGGAGGAGTGCGGCCACTCTGTGGAACTCGTGGAAGATGTCCTCGAAGAGCTCCAGACCTTTGATCCTCCGGGTATCTGTGCCCGGAACCTGGGGGAGTGCCTCCTGATCCAGGCCCGCCATTTCGGCGTTGAGACCCGGATCATGAAGGAGATCGTCACCAACCACATCAAGGAGCTGGAGAACAAAAACTACAAGGCCATCAGCAAGGCGCTGAAAGTCGGCCTGCCCAGCATCATCTCCACGGTGAACATCATCAAGGAGTTTGAATCCAAGCCGGGCCGTCCCTTCAGCACCGAAGAGCCCCACTACATCACTCCGGACATCTACGTCTACAAGGAGGAAGGGGAATTCATCATCGCCTTGAACGACGACGGCATGCCCCGGCTCCGCGTCAACCCCTATTACCGCCAGGCACTCTCCAAGGGCCAGGACATCCCCAGCGACACCCGGGACTACCTCCAAGACAAGATGCGCTCCGCGGCCTGGCTCATCAAGAGCATCCACCAGCGCCAGAAAACCATCTACAGCGTCATGGAGAGCATCTTAAAGTTCCAGGCCGAGTTCTTTGAAAAAGGGATCTCTCATTTAAAGCCCATGGTGCTGCGGGACGTGGCCCAGGACATCGGTATGCACGAGTCCACCATCAGCCGGGTCACCACCAACAAATACGCCTATACCCCCCAGGGTATCTTCGAGCTGAAATACTTTTTCAACAGTTCCATCAACCGCGTCCACGGAGCAGCCATCGCGTCGGCCAGCGTCCAGGACAAGATCAAACAGATCATTGACGGAGAGGATACCAAAAAACCCTACAGCGACGAGAAAATCGCGCAAATATTAAAAAAGGAGGCCAATGTAGACATCGATAGACGAACGGTAGCCAAATACCGTGAGGCAATGAAAATATTGCCGTCAAGCAAACGAAAACAATTTTAGGAGGTCATTTATGCAAGTATCTGTAACATTTAAGAACATTGACCCTTCCGACGCACTCAAGGCGTACGCCACCAAAAAGCTGGAACGTATCGACAAACTGCTTGATGCCCCTTCCGAAGCCAACGTCGTTTTTTCCGTTGAAAAGATACGGCATATTACCGAAATAAACGTCACAAGCGGCCGCACCACGGTCCACGCCACGGAAACAAGCGAGCGCATGTATGCAGCCATCGACCTTGCCGTGGATAAAATCAAGCAGCAACTCTCCAAAAACAAGAAAAAGATACAGGCCCGCAAAAGCGGCAACCCCGGGATCCGTCCCACCCTGGCCGAAGAGATAAACGAGGCCCCTGTTGACGTGGATGAGTTTGATGACTTTTCCGATTTCGATATGGATGAGGACCGCCGGCTGGCCTGACCCGCCGTCCGTCCGCAACGTCACGAGGATGAACTCGTAAAATATAGCCCCGCCTGAAAACGCCCCGCACCTCCGTTTCAAGGGGATGCGGGGCCCTTGAGGAGCAGCCGAAAATGCGTTTCGATTTCGCCGGGTTGATCACACACGGGTTCATCTTCCAACAGGGCGACTCGCCCGTATACACGACAGCCTCCGGGAACCACCGTCCAATGAAATCCATTTGACAACCCCGGTGATGTCAGCTACAAAACACTCCGTTTAAAAGGTGCCTGCCCGGTGCAGGCGCCTTTTTTCATGGGCAAAAACCGATGCACGGATGACGAGACGCGACCCGCGCATCAGGTCTTGAAAGATGGGCCATCCACTGATATGAAAGTAGAGGTCCCAAACCTGTCGGCAGCCGCCTCTCGCACGACCCTGCAAAGGACGGCCTGACACACGGCCTGGCAGACACACCGCCGGACAGGCCAACAGAGACTCTCTGGGTGAATCATTATGAAAATCCTTGATGTACTGCAGCTGGAAACGATCATCCCCGAACTCACGTCACGGGACAAAAAAGGAATCCTGGAAGAACTCGCGGCCCCCATTGCGGACCTCACTGGCCTCCACCACCCGGACCTGGTAAGGGTTCTCCTTGAACGGGAGCAACTCGGAAGCACCGGCATCGGAGACGGCATCGGCATTCCCCACGGAAAGATCGCCGGTCTGGACCGCATGGTGGTGGGATTCGGCATGAGCCGCCAGGGTGTGGACTTCGACTCCCTGGACGGGCGACCGGCCCATATCTTTTTTGTCCTCGTCACTCCCGAGCAGTCCACCGGTCAACATTTAAAGCTCCTGGCCAGGCTCTCCAAAATGCTCAAGAGCGATCTCTTTCGCAAAAAACTGATGACCGCCACATCACGGGACGAGATCCACGCCATTATCCGAAACGAGGACAACGAAAACGGATGACGGCCCGGGCTTTTCCCGGGCACCATCGGATGTCAGCCCTTGAGAGGCAAACTCCTTGACGACTTCAACGAACACCAGCACCCCGAACCGGTCCGTTCCCTAAAGGGCACGCAACCTTCACGCGGCCTTGCCGGCGACGGCTCCGGGCAGCAAAGGGAGTTCTCCCCATGAACATCTTCAACATTTTCATCATCACAGGACAGGCAGGATCCGGTAAAAGCACGGCCCTGGCCGCGTTTGAGGATGCCGGATACTATTGCGTGGACAACCTCCCCGTCACCCTCCTGCCCAAGTTCATGGAAATCCCCATTGCCAAGGAGACCCACTACAGAGGCATCGCCTTTGGCATGGACCTTCGTGAGCGCACCTTTCTCAAGTCGTACCGCGGGGTCTTCGACGAGCTGAAGCAGGCAGGCCACAACCTGAAGGTGATCTTTCTGGAGGCCGACGTCGCCACCCTGACGCGACGCTTCTCCCAGACGCGCCGCACCCACCCCCTGGCCGTGGGGGACAAAGGGGTCATGGACGCCATCACCCAGGAACGGGAAGAGCTCACAAGCCTGCGCAACGAAGACGCCACCCGGATCATCAACACCTCCAGCCTGACGGTCCACGAGCTGAAAAAGGTTATCTCGGAGCTGGCCGCAGACTCCCACCACAAAACCCCGCTGAAGATCTCCGTGGTCTCCTTCGGGTTCAAGTACGGTGTCCCCCAGGACGCCGACCTCATGGTGGATGTGCGGTTCCTCGAAAACCCCTACTTCGTCCCGGAGCTCAAGCCCCACAGCGGCCTCTCCCCGGACGTACGGGACTTTGTCCTCAACGGCGAGGGGACCCGGACCTTCCTGCTCAAATACACCGATCTTCTGGACTTTCTCATCCCCATGTACCAAAAGGAGGGGAAACACTACCTCACCCTGGGCGTGGGATGCACCGGAGGGCGGCACCGAAGCGTGGCCGTGTCCTCGGAAATCCACAACCACTTGAAGCGTCGTTATTCCGATATCCGCCTCCTGCACCGGGACATCGGCCGGGAGGAATAAACGCCGGCAGGTGTGTGCCCTGCCGCCAAAAAATGATACACTCGTTAGCGTTACAGACCGAACACGCCTCGCACCGAAGCCCATGCTGCGGCACCACACCGCGGGGGCATGCTCCATGCCGCCCGGACCGTGGCGAGGCCACCATACAAGATGCCCCACATGAGGTTTATATATGATTGGCATACTGGTCGTCACCCACGGCAATCTCGGTGAAATCCTCATCGAAACCGCCGAATTCATACAAAAAGAACCCCTTGAGCAGGTCAAGCCCGTCTCCATCAACATCACCAAGAGCGTCGATGACCTGCACAACAAGGTGGCCAAGGCCATCAAAGATGTCAACTCCGGAGACGGGGTTCTCATCCTCACCGACATGTTCGGCGGCACCCCCTCCAACCTCTCCCTCTCCTTTCTGGAGGAGGACCAGGTGGAGGTGATCTCCGGGGTCAACCTGCCCCTTTTGATTTCTGCGGTGGGCCGCCAGAAAAAAGGAGCCCTGGCCTCCACGGCCAAGCTTCTGGAAAACACGGGCAAACGCAGCATCTCCCTTGCCAGCAGCATCTTAAACGGCGCCAAGCGCTGATGCATTCCCCTTGACAGGGTAAGAAACGATCGCCATCGGGGCGACCGCGATATAAGCAACCGGGGGCCGGGTCCACACCAAGATTCCGGCCCCTTACAACGTTTAAAGACCCGCCCGAACATTGCCTTTGGATGGGCTGCACCTGTTGCAGCCCCGGACATCGGACGCCTCTTTGCAAACGTCACCAACCATTTATCACCATCACATCTCCAACTGGTGCTGACACCCAACGTTGGACGGAGGAAGACCCATGAGCATCAAAATCGGTATCAACGGATTCGGACGTATCGGTCGTATGGTTTTCAGAGCAGCCCTCAACAACCCCGCAATCGACGTGGTTGCCATCAACGACCTCACCGACATCAAAACCATCGCCCACCTTCTGGCCTACGACTCCGTACACGGACGCTTTGACGGCGAGGTAAAAGCTGCGGATAACGGCATTGTCGTCAACGGCAAAACCATCCGCGTCACCGCCGAAAAAGACCCCGCCAACCTGCCCTGGAAAGAGCTTGATGTGGCCATCGCCATGGAGTGCACCGGCATCTTCCGCGACCGCGAAGGCGCCTCCAAGCACCTGGCAGCCGGCGCCAAAAAAGTGATCATCTCCGCCCCGGCCAGCGATCCCGACGCCACCATCGTCATGGGCGTCAACGATGCCACCTACGATGCGGCCGCCCACCACATCGTCTCCAACGCCTCCTGCACCACCAACTGCCTGGCCCCCGTTGCCAAGGTGCTCCACGAGACCTTCGGCATCAAAGAGGGCCTCATGACCACCATCCACGCCTACACCGGTGACCAGCGCATCCTGGACGCCCCCCACAAGGACCTGAGGCGCGCCCGTGCCGCCGGTTGCTCCATGGTCCCCACCACCACCGGCGCTGCCAAGGCCGTGGCCCTGGTCCTGCCCGAGCTCAAAGGCAAGCTCAACGGCATGTCCATCCGCGTCCCCACCCCCAACGTCTCCCTGGTGGACCTGGTGGTCAACCTTGAAAAGCCCGCCACCAAGGAAGAGGTCAACGCAGCCCTTCAGAAGGCTGCCGACGGCGAGCTCAAAGGGGTCCTCGATTACTGCGATGCTCCCCTGGTCTCCATCGACTTCAACGGCTGCCCCGCTTCCTCCAGCGTGGATGCCCCCTCCACCGACGTCATCGACGGCATGGTGAAGGTCCTCTCCTGGTACGACAACGAGGCAGGCTACTCCCACCGCATGGTGGACCTGGCAGCCATGATCGCATCCAAACTGTAATCTACTGCCTCGGACCGGCCTCCACCAGAGGCCGGTCCCACAACATAAGGAGCCCCCTATGGCAACCCGTACCCCTCTCATCGCCGGCAACTGGAAGCTTCACAAGGACTGTGCCGAATCCGTTGCCTTTGCAACCGAGCTTAAAGATGCCCTGGGCGCCGACATCGACGTGGACGTGATGGTGGCCCCCACCTTCACCGCCCTCTACCCTGTCTGCCAGGCCCTTGGGAAAAGCCCCATCGCCGTGGCAGCCCAGGACATGTTCTGGGAAACCACTGGCGCCTGGACCGGAGAAATCTCTGCCGAGATGATCCGCTCCTGCGGCTGCACCCATGTCATCATCGGCCACTCCGAGCGCCGCCAGTTCTTCGGCGAGACCGACGAGACCGTCAACAACAAGCTCAAAGCCGCCCTGAAGGCCGGCCTGGTCCCCGTGGTGTGCATCGGTGAAACCGACGAAGAGCGAAAACAGGGAAAAACCTTTGAGGTCCTTGACACCCAGGTTAAAATGGGATTTAAGGGGTTGTCCGCCGAGGAGCTGGCCACTGTTGTCCTCGCCTACGAGCCCGTCTGGGCCATCGGCACCGGCAACACGGCAACGCCTGATATGGTTCAGGAAGTGCACGCCTTCTTAAGGAAAAGCGTTGCCGACAGCCTCCAGAAAGAGCTTGCCAATGCCATGAGAATCCTATATGGTGGCAGCGTCAAATCGGGCAACATTGCTGAATTAATGGCCCTTGAAGATGTGGATGGCGCCCTCGTTGGAGGAGCCAGCCTTGACACCGAATCCTTCAGCGGGATTGTTCGATACAAACGATGATAAACGGATGGCGAACCCATGCTTTTTGTTAAAATAGTTCATATTCTGGTCTGCGTCGGCCTGATCCTCATTGTCCTTCTCCAGACCGGAAAAGGCGCCGATATGGGCGCATCATTCGGTGGTGGAAGCAGCCAGACCCTTTTCGGCCCCTCCGGCGGCGCCACTTTCCTGAGCAAGGCCACCACGGCCATCGCGATCATCTTCATGATCACCTCGCTCTTCCTGGCGTACGACTCGGGTACGAAAAAGACCGGCTCGGTGATCACCGCACCCCCGGCTGCCGAGCAGAGCGCTCCCGCAGCACCTGCGGATACAAAAAGCGAATAGTCGCACGATTTGCCGAAGTGGTGGAATTGGTAGACGCGCACGGTTGAGGGCCGTGTGGGGCAACCCGTGGGAGTTCAAGTCTCCCCTTCGGCACCATATACGAAAACCCCGTCTTGTGAACACAAGACGGGGTTTTTTATTGCCCGAAATACGTCAAGCATTCAAGACGATCAAGAAAAGCGCACAGAAAACCCGTAAATGATCTCTTTGCGCCTTTGCAAGGCCTGCTTATATCAAGGCACCAATCACAATAAATGATCGTTGCGTTGGCCCTATCATTGTCCCCTGGAATCGTCTCATCAAAATCCCGGAACCGCCCTACGGGAACATTATCCTGAAAATACACCTCAAAATGTGCTCCTCCCCCAGCCACGTTTTCCACCCCTCAAAAAAAGCCAAGAGCCTTGCAAAAAGGGCTTGATCAACCCGAAAACCGATGTTATAACGCTCTCACATTTTGCCGAAGTGGTGGAATTGGTAGACGCGCACGGTTGAGGGCCGTGTGGGGCAACCCGTGGGAGTTCAAGTCTCCCCTTCGGCACCATTTGACTTCAACCCCCTTGCTGGAAACGGCAAGGGGGTTTTTGTTATGGCCAGTCACTTGACACCCCTCCTCTCACGCCCCCATACCCTGGCTCACCCCGACAAAAGCCGAACCATATAAAAAACATTGACAATCCGATGGTTTAGCAGTACTTTCAGTAAAGCTATCAACACCCCTTCCATTACCAACTCACGGCTCACTAAACACAAAGTGCTTTTTCTCTACGCTACAACTCTTACGGAAGATGCCCCCCCCCCTGCCGCCTGGTACATTGACACACCAAAAACAGACCCTTCATTTCGAAAACCATCTGCAGCGCTGATTGTCAGCAGCTACACACACGCCAAACGTCGTTGTCACCTGTTGTGCAAGCCTCAATACCGCCAATGCGTGTTAGATAACCACGTGTAACCATCAAGGAGGAAATCATGGCCGCCCCGTTAGCAACCATATTGGTTATGTCTGACCCCCAATTTTTTTTCGGAGGGAAAGATCATCTCTCGGATGACGATGTGGCAAGAAATAATGTCTCTGTCTTGAGAGCTGTCAGACGCATCCAAGATAAAATTTCCCTAAAATGCGCCATCATCTGCGGAGACTTTACCATGGGTGGCCTGTCCCAAATGCGATGTTTTCTCAATGCATATCTCAAGCCCTATGAAGGTGAAATCAACAAAGACTACTATAGCGGTACCGTCTACATGCCGGGTCCGATAGTCCCCATACCGGCACCAATGAACCCATCAATCGATGAAGACGTCTACGACGATTTATTGGATGCATCTCTTAAAGTCAAACCCGTCTACCTGCTGCTTGGGAACCACGATCAATGGCACTGGGAATATGATGAGGACCTCAGCCCGGAAGCCATCGTAAACAAGCTCTACCCGAAAATGAAAACAGTGGGCACACAGTTCGACATCGGAGACAAGTACCATATCGTTCTGTACGACGGCATCTCCACGTGCCTTGGAAGCAAATACCCTCCGCTGATGGATACCTTGCACTGGGCAAAGGACAACCATAGAAAAGTCGTTGTCTTTACCCATAATCCGGACAGGACATCTGACCCATGGTCTGATCACAGTTATGATGAATACAACAAAGAATATGCCGACAACTTCGCCAAAGCCATCACCCAGTATCCCGACACCATTGCGGGCGTTATCGGGGGTCACTGGCACAACAAATGTGGCGAAATGAAAAAATATTACCCACGCATAGACCCGACCCTCGAAACCCTCTATGACGGTGGCATCGGAACGTATAAAACGTTTTTGCTGCTCAGATTCTATGAGACATCCATTGAGTTTCTGCCGTTAAAGGCAAGAGACTATGACGGCAACATCACAAACATCCACAGCGATAAAGACATTGACATCAATACACAAGTTGACACCTGGGGCTGGGAGTCGCTCTATACTGATTACTGAATGCCCCCAAGCTCAGTTCTCCGGCATCTGAAGACTCTTTCAGTGCACCCAAAGAACACCCCTTAAAAAAACGCTGCGGCCCATTGAAAAAGACTTGATCAACCCGAAAGCCGGTGTTATAACGCTCTCACATTTTGCCGAAGTGGTGGAATTGGTAGACGCGCACGGTTGAGGGCCGTGTGGGGCAACCCGTGGGAGTTCAAGTCTCCCCTTCGGCACCATTTAAAAGCAAGAGCCGTCGGATTCATATCCGGCGGCTTTTTTGTTTTTGGGCAACTGGGCAATCTGCCTCCTCACCTCCGGTGATTGAAACACGCCCCCACCACGTTGACAGCACCAGGTACCGCGCCCCTTCACGTCTCCTTAATCCCCTGTCAACGCCCACTACCAGCCTTAGGGCTCTTCGTTCTGCTCCGGCCTGTTTCCATTATTCACATCATCTGAAGATGTTACCCCTCGCCTCAAAAAAAGAGCGCCGAAATCGTGGAAAAAGGCTTGATCACCCCCAAAGGCGGTGCTATAACGCTCTCACATTTTGCCGAAGTGGTGGAATTGGTAGACGCGCACGGTTGAGGGCCGTGTGGGGCAACCCGTGGGAGTTCAAGTCTCCCCTTCGGCACCATTTAAAAGCAAGAGCCGTCGGATTCATATCCGGCGGCTTTTTTGTTTT
>NZ_CAADHO010000015.1:0-42688 GCF_900699765.1 Desulfoluna butyratoxydans | reverse complement strand
TATAACGCTCTCACATTTTGCCGAAGTGGTGGAATTGGTAGACGCGCACGGTTGAGGGCCGTGTGGGGCAACCCGTGGGAGTTCAAGTCTCCCCTTCGGCACCATTTAAAAGCAAGAGCCGTCGGATTCATATCCGGCGGCTTTTTTGTTTTGTTCAAACCCCATGGCTGTGGTAACAAATCACCCGAGACCCATAACCTTCAACCGGGGCACCTTTTGATTTGCCCCTGTGCGTGATTGCCATGACCACACTCCCTCGAATCAACTGCAGGGCCTGTATCCACTTCTTTATTACCTGGGACAACCGTCACCCCTACGGATGCCGCAAAATGGGCTTTAAAGGCCCTATGCTCCCTTCTATCACCGTACGGAAGAGTTCGGGGCAGCCCTGCCTCCACTTCCAGGCCAAGACCCCTGATAAACGAAAACCCTCCAAGACCGACATCATTGCCTGATCGCGTCATCGTTTAATGATGCCTTGACAGCATTCCGCGCCATACCTTAAAGTTAACTTTAACTACCACACTACAGACGACCCGCTATCAAAGGAATGCGCCCCATGTTCACGATCCATGTGGTGGACGGCTTCATTGAGACCCTTTATCTTGCCGTGTACGAAGAAAAGGTCCTGCTCATCGACTCCGGCTGCCGAAGCGACGTACCCCGCATCGAACAGGTCATGAAACGTCGCCTGAAACGCCCCATGAGTCAGCTCAAACTCGCCGTGGCCTCCCACCCCCACCCCGACCACGCAGGGGGCGCACACACCCTCCGCAGCCGCCACGGCGTTCCCGTTGCCGCCCCCTACGAGATCAACCGCTGGTATGCAGGATTTTCCGGGGGCCTCCAGCACAAAATCGACACCCTCCTGGGCTATGTGGTGGCACGGGCCATGAAATACCCCTTTGAGTGGATCTGGTACAAAAAACACCTCACCTTTGACCACCCCCTCAAAGACGGGGACCGCCTCCCCGGCTTCGAAGACTGGCAGGTCATCGCCACACCGGGCCACACCGCCCACGACGTGGTCCTCTACCACGCCCACAGCAAAACCCTCTACGCCGCCGACGTCATCCTGAAGGTGGGCAGCAGCTTTCGCCCGCCCTTCCCCGTCTCCATGAGACCCGAAATGCGCCAAAGCATCGAAAAACTCCGGAACCTGGAGGTCAACCACCTCCTTTTGGCCCACGGCGGCGCCATCCAGACCGACAATTTTCCTGCCATCCTCGATATCATGCTCAAAGAGATCGACAAAGGCGTCCCCCCGGGCCTTAAACGCCTTAAAAAACTCGAAGGCTTCTCCCCGGTGATGAAACAGTACAACAAAAAAAAGGAATAACCGTGCCTCCGGCGGCAAGGTGAGCCACCTTGAAAGCTGGTTGCCCCAGCGCTTTCCCCCTCGTTCCTCGGGTTAAAACACGGCGGCATTCCTGGTTAACGTGTACACGTCTTGTCCAGAGCCACGCTCAGAATTATCGGTGTGGAAAACCAAGCAATGGGTGGCGAAGGGCACAGGTTCTGTCTGCATCGGACATGGAGGCAGAGCCTGGGAACGAAAATAAGATGCCCCCCACTTTGTACCGGAAGACTCTCACTTTATCTGTCTCGCTCCCAGGCTCTGCCTGGGAGTGCTGGGAGCAAGGCTCCGCCTTGCCGGTATCGAGAACCCCATGCAATCCATGACACAGACCAAAGGCTCCGGCTGAATCGGGGATGGAGGCAGAGCCTCCGAGAAAGCGTTCCCAGGCGGAGCCTGGGAACGAAGGGCCCCTGATACGGTCTCGATATCCAGAACGGGCAAAGCCGTCAGGGAATGTGAGGAGCCTGAAGAATTTGCCTGCGCCCGTATCAATGTGTCCCCATTTAACCAACGGCATCGGACTACGGCACGACACGCTATGGCGATAGTGCATTCCCGAACCTGGTGGCATCTTTTGGGGTTACAGACAAAAAAGGCCGAACACCCATGCGGGTATTCGGCCTTATTGTTGTTTATCTTTTAAAAAGAAAAAATTATCAAAGGGTCAGGGAGCTCTCCTCGCCGAACAGCAGGTCGCAGAGGAGGCGAACCCCGAAGCCTGTGCCCCCGGGGCGGACATAGGGAGAGTCCTTCTGGGTGAAGGCAGGCCCGGCGATGTCGATGTGGGCCCAGCGGGTCTTGCCCACGAACTCCGAGAGAAAGAGAGCCGCGGTGGAGGACCCGCCCCAGCGATGGCCTGCAATGTTGGCAATATCGGCCACATCGCTCTTAAGGTGGGCTTTGTAATCCTCGGGCATGGGAAGGGGCCAGCAACGCTCGTGAACGCGCTCAGAAGAGCGCATCAGGGCCTTGGAGAGCCTCTCATCAGCGGTAAACACACCGGCGATGTCCTGGCCAAGGGCCACCATACAGGCACCGGTGAGGGTTGCCAGGTCGATCATGAGGTCGGGCTTATAGGTCTTAGTGGCCCAGGCCATGGCATCGGCCAGGATCAGCCGTCCTTCGGCGTCGGTGTTGCCCACCTCGATGGTCTTGCCGGAGACGCTTTTCAAAACGTCACCCACGCGCAGGGCTCTGCCTGAGGGCATGTTCTCCACCAGGGGCATGACCCCGATCACGCGCACATCGGGCCGGAGCTGCCCCACGTTGTAGAGGGTCCCGGCAACGGCTGCCGCCCCTGCCATGTCGCTCTTCATGCCCTTAAGGCCTTCGGCGGGCTTAAGGTTGAGGCCACCGGAGTCGTAGGTGACGCCCTTGCCCACGAGGACAACCGTCTTGGTGGCGCCCTCGGGGTTGTAATCGGCCACCACCATACGCGCCGGGCTGTCGCTGCCCATGGCAACCCCGAGCATGGCCCCGAACTTCATCTGGGCCAGCTCCTTGTGATCCTTGATCTCCACAGAGACCCCGACCTCTTCCATGGCCTTTTCCACCATGGCCCCAAACTTTTCAGGCACCTTGTCCATGGGGGGCGTGGAAACCCAGTCCCGGGCCAAGAGAGCCCCGGACACCACGGTCACGGCCTTTTCAGCCACAGGGCGCAGGCGGTTCACCTCGTTGCGGGCGATGAGCACCTCAATGGCCGACAAGGCCTTGACCTTGCGTTCCTTTTTCCCCCGATAACGATGGAAAAAGTGGTTGGCCAGAAGCGCACCTTCGATGACAGCGGTGACCTGGCTCTCTCGATCCATCTTGAGGGTTTCGATGTCCGGCATCACGATGGCCACCTTGGGCTGGCCCAGGTCCAGAGCGCGCCTGACGCCATTGGCCGCCATGCGGCGCAGATCGTCTTCCGTCACCTGCTTGGCTTTGCCGAGCCCGAGGAAAATGAGGCGCTCGGCCTTGATGCCTCCGGTGGAGTAACGCACCAGAGCGTCATCCTTTTTGCCTTCAAACTCGGGCAGGGAGAGGGCATCGTCCACCAGGGCTGCCAGCCGGGCCTCGGCGGTAATGGATTTTTTTTCGCACACCGGGACCACAATGTTGGTAAATCGCCGCCGGGACAAATCGGCACTTTTCAATATGATCATAGAGTTCTCCAATCAAAGGTGCGGTTATACAGAAAGAGCGTAAGGAGCAATACTCCGGTCATTTGCGTGCGGATTACACCATGTTTGTGTGGACGGAACGGACCATGCACAGGTGGCCGGAGCCGCCGTCAAGGACCATGGAGTGGGTCACGATACCAGAGGCGTCGTTTTCCACACCGGCCAAAAAGGTGCCGCCGGAGATGCCGGTGGCCACAAAGCAGGCCTTCTCGCTGTCCACGAGGTCGGTGGTGGTAAGAAGCTTATTGATGTCGGTGCCGTACTTGATGACGGTGTCCCGCTCTTCCTCGGTCTTGGGATCCAGGCGGCCGAAGATCGCCCCGCCCAGGGCCACCACCGCGCAGGCAGAGATCACGCCTTCGGGGGTGCCGCCGGTGCCCATCATCATGTCCACGCCGGAATCCGGGGTCACAGCCATGAGAGAGCCTGCCACGTCACCGTCGGTGTGGAGCTGAACCCTGGCCCCCTTGGCACGGATACGCTGGATCAGCTCCACGTGACGGGGCTTGTCCAGGACAAAGATCACCAGGTCCCGGACATCCTTGCCCAGGGCCCTGGCCGTGTTGTCCAGGTTGTCCTCCACAGGGGCGTCGATGTCCACCACCTGGGCAGCCTCTTTGGGCACCACGAGCTTTTTCATGTAAAAGCTGGGGCCGGGATCGTACATGGAGCCGCGGGGTGCTGCACCAAGAACGGCGATGGCGTTGGGACGCCCCAGGGCCATAAGGTTGGTGCCTTCCACGGGGTCCACGGCAATGTCCACGGCAAGGCCGCGGCCGTTGCCCACCTCTTCACCGGTGTAGAGCATGGGGGCTTCGTCTTTTTCCCCCTCGCCAATGACCACGCGGCCTGCCAGGTTGATGTTTGAAAACGCCTGGCGCATGGCGGCCACCGCCGCACCGTCTCCGGCTTTCTTGCGTCCGGTGCCAACCCATTTGGCCGCTTCAATGGCTGCGGCCTCCGTTACCTTCATCAAATCAAATGCGATATTCATGCGTTAAATCTCTTGGCTTCACTTCCGGTGCGACACTCCCCGCGCACCCCGGGATAATCCGGACTCCGGACCGTATTGTGGTCATCGCAGAACGCAGTCGCCGGACGCAGGCACTGCCCGCATCCGTCCGCATCCTACATGGTTGAATCAAAAAGGATAATCTATACCACACCCACCCGTGGTCAAGCCACCATATTCATCAGGTGAGCGAGGGTCATGGCCCCGAAAAGGGACACCGCGGCCGACCAGACCATCAGACGGCAGGCACTCTCCACGGTGGCCGGTACGTAGGGGTTTTCTTTGTACTCTTCGCAGATGTAGTCCTTGTCCACCACCTTGCCGAAATAGACGGAGGGCCCTCCCATGGTCACCTCCAGGGCTTCGGCAAAGGAGGCTTCCGGATACCCGGCGTTGGGGCTCAGGTGGTTGCGGCCGTCCCGGAAGGCAGCGCGCAGGATCTCTTTCCAGCGTCGGGCAATGCCGTAGTTGGCTGCGGCCACGCAAAAAACGGAGAGCCGTGCCGGGATGAAATTGACCACATCATCCAGCCGGGCCGAAACCTTGCCGAAGGCGATGTACGTCTCGTTTCGGTACCCCACCATGGAATCCAGGGTGTTAACCATCTTGTAGGTCATGGCCAGGGGTGCCCCGCCCAGGGCTGCGAAAAAAAGAGGGGAGATCACACCATCCACCAGGTTCTCGGCCACGGTCTCCACCGCCGCCTTGAGCACGCCCCGCTCATCGAGCTGCGAGGTGTCCCGCCCCACGATCATCCCCACCTTGGCGCGGGCCGCTTCGAGCCCGCCCATGCGCAGGGCGTCGGACACGGCCAGGGCCGCTTTTTTCAGGGACCGCGTGGAGATGGCAAACCAGATCATCAGAATCTCCACCACCCGGGCAAGATCCGCGTGCACATAGGACGCAACAGCCATCACCGCCGTGGCAACGGCCCACACAACAGCCACCATGCAGACGGTAAACAACCCGCCGGAGACCACCGTGGGGACCTTCAGGCGCCTGAAAAAGGCCTCGGACTTGCTGATGAGGTTGCCCATCCAGCAGATGGGATGCGGAATAAACGCGGGATCCCCCACAAGGAGATCCAAGAGAAAGGCTGCAGGCAGGATGTACCACTCGGAAATGGGAAACATGAATCGTCCTTATTTGATGTTGCTGTCTTTATGAAAACTGGAAGAACGGCCATTGGCCGCGTCCCCTCACTGAATTAGTGAAAGCCCTTTGTAATGTCAAGAAAGGAGAGAAGATATCCCCTCAATTTCGGTCTTGAAGTCGGTGAAAAAAAAGGCCATGATATATCTTTTTATTTTGTAACTATTCAGTATGCCTCCGGCGGGTCGCTTTTTTGACTAAAAGCTTCGCAAAAAACGTTTTGAAGGTAACTATGGCTGTATTGTTTCGACGGAGCCCGAAAAAGCCTGCGAAATACCTGTTTACCAAACGTTCTTGTCGCGCCGTTGCCTTTGGGCAAAGGCGGAGGTTTTTTTGAGCTGAGCAGTTACTTTATTATTAACTATATTGACCCCCGCAATTTGGGAGCACACACGTATGGAACACTTGAAAGCCTTTGGTGACCTGGTCCTCGATGTCTGGCAAAACGGTCTTTTTGGTATCGATATCGGCCGCATCCTGGTGGCAACACTCATCTTCCTGGCCTTCCTCCTTTTCCGGAAAACCATCTCCAAGGCCATCTTGAGACGCCTGAAACGGCTGACGGCCAAGACAACCTCCGAGTTGGACGACAAAATCCTCACGGCCCTGGAGCCGCCCCTGAACTTGCTGCCCGTGGTCCTTGGCCTCTTTTTCGCCAGGCAATATCTGGGCTTTGAAGGCGCTGCCGCCATTCTTCTGGACAAGCTCATCCGATCCCTGGTGGCCTTCACCATCTTCTGGAGCGTCTTCAACATCATCCTGCCCATCTCGCACCTGTTCAAGAAACTGGAATCGATCTTCGACCGATCCCTTCTGGACTGGTTCTTCAACGCCACACGGGCTGCCCTGGCCCTCATCGGGGGTGCCACCATTCTGGAGATCTGGGGTATCCGCGTCGGCCCCATCATCGCCGGTCTCGGACTCTTTGGTGTGGCCGTGGCACTGGGGGCCCAGGACCTCTTCAAGAACCTCATCTCAGGGATCCTGATCCTTGCCGAGCGCCGCTTCAAAATCGGAGACTGGATTCAGGTCAACGGCGTGGTGGAGGGCACCGTGGAGCAGATCGGCTTCCGTTCCACCCGAATCCGCAGGTTCGACAAGGCCCCGGTCTTTGTCCCCAACACCCTGCTCTCGGACAACACCGTCACCAACTTCACCTCCATGACCTTCCGCCGCATCTCCTGGCTCGTGGGCCTGGAGTACCGCACCACGGTAAGCCAGCTCAAGGCCATCCGGCAGCGCATCGAGGCCTGGATCACCGAACACGAAGGCTTTGTCAACCCGCCGTCGGCACCCCTGTTCGTTCGCATCGACAACTTCTCGGACTCGTCCATCGATTTGAAAATCTATTGTTTTACCCGCACAACGGTCTGGGGAGAGTGGCTGGAGAGAAAAGAGGAGCTCATCTGCGCCATCAAAGAGATCGTGGAGGAGGAAGGATCCGGGTTTGCCTTCCCGAGCCAGTCCCTCTACGTGGAGACCATGCCGTGGGAAGAGCGCCCCGCTGTGGCCCAGGGCAATGGCCCCGAGCAGATGCTGGTTCAGGCGAGTACAGGCAGCGATTGATAGTTCGCACGTATTCTGGTGCACAGAGTACACCCTACGGGCTGATGACTTATCCATGGATCAGGAAAACCCGCACGGTGCTTCGATGCGGGCAGATCTAAATGCACCGCCCGTTCAATCAACAAACCATCATGGCATTCAAGGTGCCCCGGACAACCGGGGCACCTTTTTTTGTGTTTTGCACGCCAGCTTACTTCAGGTGCTTTTTCAGCAGCCCGAGGAGCCTGTCGTTGGTCTCTTTGTCTTTGAGGGAGAACCGGACGAACTCGCCTTCGATGCCGATGAAGTTGGTGCAGTCGCGGATCAGGAACGCCTCTTCGGCCAAGGCGGCCCAGAGGCCTTCTGCGGTATTCTCGCCGGTGAGCTCGCAGATGACAAAATAAGTTTCAGCGCCGTAGGGGATAATCCCGTCCATGGCATCAAGGGCGGCCACAAACCGATCTTTTTCGCCTTTGACGTAGGCGCGGGTCTCTTCCAGAAAGGTGTCGATGGCCTCTCCGCCGGAGAGGATAAAATTCACGGCCGACTGGGCCATGGCGTTGACGCACCAGGGAAGCACGTACTTGGAAAACTCGGCGATGATGGCCTCAGGGGCCATGAGAAAACCCACGCGCAGGCCGGGGATGCGGAACACCTTGCTCATGGAGTTCAGGGTCACCACGTTGGCCAGGCCGTACCGGGCCACGCTCTGTCCGTAGGCGTCGCAGGCAAAGGGCAGGTAGGATTCGTCGATGACAAACCGGATGTCGGGCCGGGACTCGGCCATGGCCTTGATGGCCGCAGGCGTGGCCATGGTGCCCGTGGGGTTGTTGGGGTTGCAGAGAAACACCGTGTCGTAGCCGTCAGCGGCTTCGGCAATGTCCATGGTGTCCATGGCAAACCTGTCTTCCTTGCGGGTCAAAAGAAAATCCGCATCCGCCCCGTACATCTCGCAGGCATCCCGGTAGTCCGCGTAGGTGGGCCCCACAATAAGGGCCCGCTTGGTCCCAAGGGCCCTGGGGATGGCATAGATAAATTCGGTGGTGCCGTTACCGGCCAAAATGGACGAAGCTGAAATGCCGTACTTTTCCGCCAGCAGCTCCTTGATATGCCCTGCATCCACCTCCGGCAGGCTGACAATGGTGGAGAGTTTGGATGCCAGATGCTCCATGAGCCCTTCAGGCGGCCCCAGAGGGTTCAGGTTGCTGCTCATGTCGGTAATATCAGAAGGGGTTACCCCCAGATCCTTCGCCAGCTTGTAAATGTTGCCTCCATGACCGATTATCATAACCCGAACTCCTTATTTTTCATGGATTTTCATTCTTTTTCAAATATACACCGAATGGCCCGTCAGGCACACCCTGTAAAAATCAAAAAGTCAAAAGCAAGGCCTCCGGTGGCCAGGGGTTAATCCGCGATACCCCAGGTTGCGAATGCGCCTTGATCGTCGTATGTGGAGCGCCGCACTCCTATGCGGCACGGGTAACGACGGATAAAAAAGCCGCACCGGAGTGCGGCGCTCCATAATGACACTGGTGTCCCGGCAACACCGGTTGGCGGACGCCCCCCCCGAAGCGAATGACCTCAAAAGACACGGATAACGATATCCTCAGTCATTTGCTTTCGTTCCCAGGCTCCGCCTGGGAATGATAGACGGAGGCTCTGCCTCCACGATTGAACTCGCTTCACGCTGAAAATTATATGCAATGTGCCGCTATGATTCACACCAACATGGCGGAGCCTGAAAGCCAGAATAGTCACCTATGCCCCACCGGGTTTGGTAAAGAATGAAATGGGCCTCTCCCGCAAAAATGGTTGCCCCATGTCAAACATCACGCGAATGCCCCGAAACCGTTTGCATGATGCCTGACTCCATGCATTCGCCATAGGATTTCCAGGTGCTCCCACCTGGCCGCCGAAGGCAGGCTTTTCTTGCCCACTTTAACCATAGAAGGCATGCTTTTAGAGGGCTGCGGCGGCGGCCACGAAGAGAAACCCTTCGGAGATCTCTGTCATGGCGCCCAGCATATCGCCGGTGATGCCCCCCATCTTTTTCTTGTACCAGGCAAGGAGCACGGCGGTGATGGCGGCATAGACCAGAAGCACCATCACACCCCGGCCGCCGGTGCACAGGGCCAGCAAAACGGGAATAATCATAAACCGAAGACGCGTTGCCAGGGGCACGTCCCCGAAGAGGTCGTGGGCGGTGCCCTCTTTGCGGCCGTAAGGCAAAAGGCCGATACCGAAAATCTGGCTGCCCCGGGCAAGGGCGGGGATAGAGATGAGCAGCAGGGCCCGGCTCCAGCCGGGTGCGCTCATGGAGGCAAGGCCCGCCCACTTCATGGAGAGGATGGCGATCATGGCCAGAACACCCATGGCACCGCTGCGGCTGTCCTTCATGATCTCCAGGACCCGCTCTTTGGGGCGGTGACTGAAGAGGCCATCGGCCGTGTCCCCCAGGCCGTCCAGGTGAAATCCGCCGGTGAGGACCATGAGCAGCACCGTATCCAGGATCCCCACCACCATGGGGGGCCAGATGTGTGAAAGGATGGCGTCCGCAAAGGCGAGGATACCGCCCAGAATAAGCCCCACCACGGGAAACATGGCCACCTGGCCCACGGGGCGGAACACATTGCCCGCGCCCACGGGAAGGATGGTGGAAAACTGCATGGCCGACTTAAGATCCAGCACGTATTCCTTGCTCTTCATGCTCACCCCTTCACCGTCATGGGAATTCCGGAGACCGTAAAGACAACCTTGTGGGCCCGTGCGGCAAGTCGCTGATTGGCCGCGCCCTGAATATCCCGGAACTGACGCGACAGGGTGTTGTCCGGGACGATGCCCATGCCCACCTCATTGGAAACGGTCACCACGGGCACCTTGGAGGCTGCGGCAGCCTCGGCAAACTCGTCCACGAACCCTAAGATCTCTTCTTCGCTCTGCTCAGCCATGAAAAGATTGGTCACCCAGAGGGTGATGCAGTCCACGAGGATCACCTCGGCCTTGTCCTGCTCCTCTTCAATGACCCGGACGATGTCGTAGGGCTCCTCAATGGTGTACCAGGAGTCATCCCTTTGTGCCTGGTGATCGGTGACGCGCCTCTCCATCTCGGTATCCATGGGCTGAAGGGTGGCCACGTAGAGTCGGTTGTCCGATGCAAGGGACTCGGCAAGTTTCTGGGCGTGGGAGCTCTTTCCGCTCCGGCAGCCTCCGGTGACAAAGGTAAAGGAGCCCATTCAGGCCTCTCCTTTCGCCATGGTATCAATGGCATCCATGGCCAGGTGGGTTCGTGTGTGTTCGGCAAGCCTGCCGTAGGCTTCCTGGCGGGCGTCAAGGCCCCCTGCGGTGTCGGAGGGACGCACGTCGATGCCGATATCGGAAAGCCAGGAGTCCACGATGGCCGGGGTGTCGAAGATGCCGTGCATGTAGGTTCCCAGTACCGTTCCGGACGGGGCCATGCAGCCGTCGTGATCCCCTGCGGGCTCACTGTTGCGCTCCAGCACCGCCACCAGGGGGTCTCCGCCGTGGCGGGAGGTTGTGCCCATGTGGATCTCGTAGCCGCTGCCTTCGATGCCTTTATAAGTAAACCGGCTCAGGGTGGTGGTCTTGGGCGCCTTCATCACCGTGGCAACGGGCAGGAGCCCCAAGCCCTCTTCGGTTCCGGCCGCGCCTTCCACGCCCTGGGGATCCTCGATCTTCTCTCCCAGGATCTGGTAGCCGCCGCAGATACCTGCAACGTGCCCCCCTTTTTGGGAGAACACCTTGATGCGTGCGTCCCAACCCGTCTCCTTGAGCCAGGCCAGGTCCTTTCGGGTGTTTTTGGATCCGGGGATGATGACAAAAGCAAATTCAGAGAGGTCGCAGGGGCGATCCAGGTAGCAGAGTTCGATCTCGTCCCGCTGCATAAGGGGCTCGAAATCGGTAAAATTGGAGATAAAGGGAAGACGGATCACGGCCCCTGCGGGCTTGGTACCCGAAAGGGACGAGCGCCCCCTGGGCTGCTCGATGACCACCGAGTCCTCGGAGCCGATATGAAAATCGGTGTACCAGGGAAGCACCCCGAGGACAGGCTTTCCGCTTTTGGTCTCGATCCAGTCGCAGCCGTCTTTAAACAGGGAGATATCGCCACGGAACCGGTTGATGACCACCCCTTTCACCCGATCGGCGTAGTGGTCCGGCAGGCAGGCCAGGGTTCCCACCACCTGCCCGAAGACCCCGCCCCGGTGGATATCGGCCACGAGGATGACGTCGGCATCGGCGTAGTCGGCCATGCGGAAGTTCACGATGTCCCCGTCCATGAGGTTCACCTCGGCACAGGAACCGGCCCCTTCCATGATCACCAGGTCGTTCTCTTCCCGAAGACGATCCAGGGCCTCGGCAGCGACATTGAAGTACCGCTCCTTTTTCTTGTGGTAGGCGGCGGCGGACTCGTCCCCGTCCACCTTGCCCATGAGCACCACCTGGGAGCCGGTCTCCCCGGTGGGCTTCAGCAGCACCGGGTTCATCAGCACCGAGGGCACCACGCCCGCGGCTTCGGCCTGGATGATCTGGGCACGCCCCATCTCCAGCCCCTCGGGGGTCACCCCGGAGTTGTTGGACATGTTCTGGGCCTTGTAGGGCACCACCTTGAGCCCCTGCTCGGCAAAATGCCGGCAGAGCCCGGTGGTCACCACGCTCTTGCCCACGTCTGAGCCCGTGCCGAACACGGCAATACAGCGGGCCAACTTCTTCTGATCGTCAGCTTTTTTCATTCAAAAAATGCCTCCGGCGGCAAGGTGAGCCACCTTGAAAGCTGGTTTCCGCTGCGCTTTAACCCTCGTTCCTCGGGTTAAATCACAGCGGCATTCATGCAGGACTTGTCTGTTCATGTTTTGTTTAAGCCCTACCCCGGATATTTCATAAATACAAAATGTCATTCACCGCCCACACCGTAAACCACGGGCGCAGCCCGTCAGCACATGTGACGTACCTGAGGAACCCGCCTGTGCCCCTGCTATTTTTCGATGCCAACACGTGCTTTGACGCCCTGGTCGGCAAAATAGTGCTTTACGGGCTCGATCTGAGACACCAGGTCGGCCCGGGCCATGACCTCGTCGTGGGCGTAGCGCCCGGTGATGATGAGCTCGGTGCCGTGGGGCTTCATCTCCATGAGGCCCAGCATCTCCTCCAGGGTGATGAGGCCATACTTGACGGCGAGGTTTCCCTCTTCGATGACCACCACGTCATGGGACCCGGTGGAAAGGGCCTCTTTCACAAGGTTGTACCCCTCCCGGGCCCGGGCCTTCTCCTTGTCCGAGGGCTTGCCCTTGACCCAGCCCCCGGCGCCGAACTGACGCACGGTGATCAGGTCGTCAAACCGCTCCAGGGCCTTGATCTCGGAGTAATCTCCCTGCTTCATGAACTGGGCGATGAGCACCTTGAACCCGGCCCCGGCCGCCCGGACGCTCAAGCCGATGGCTGCCGTAGTCTTGCCCTTGCCTTTGCCTGTGTAGACCTGGATGTACCCTTTTTCCATGGTTCGCCTCATGGGTTCCTGTCGGTTAAGCTGTAACGATTCAGCTCATCAAAAGCTGCCTCCGGTGGCAAGGTGTGCCACCTTGAAAGCAGGTTGCGGATGCGCTTTGCCCCTCGTTCCTCGGGTCAAATCGCATCCGCCTTTAAAATGATATTCATTCTACCGTTTTCTGATGACCTGTTTATCAAACTTTTCAAAAGTTTGGCCCCCGGCAGGGCCGCCGGAGGCATAAGCTGAATCGTAACATTAAGATTTCAGATCATACTTCTTTCCGTAGCCCCGGGGGGTAAACATAAAATCGAGGTACCCTTCGGAGGCGCTGTTGCCGATGAACACAGTGGTGAGCATGTCCACGTCGGCTTCGTGAAGGTCTTTCAGGGGCACGATGGTCACCTCCTGGGCGTCCCGCATGGCACTCTTGACGATGCCCACGGGGGTGTCTCCGCTGCGGTGCTTCAGGGCGATCTCCTGGGCCTTGTTCAGCTGCCAGTTACGCTTCTTGCTCTTGGGGTTGAAGATGACCATGACAAAGTCGGCCTCGGCCACGGCGTTGAGGCGCTTTTCGATGAGCTCCCAGGGGGTGAGGAGATCGCTTAAGCTGACGCAAGCAAAGTCGTGGGTCAGAGGCGCGCCCAACAGGGAGCCGCCTGAAGAGAGAGCAGGAATACCGGGCACCACTTCCACGGTGAGGTCGCCCTCTTCCGGGGTGCCGCAGCCGGGACGACGGGCAGAGACCCCTTTCTCCTTGATGATCTCAAGGGCCAGCCCTGCCATGGCGTAAATGCCGGGATCCCCGCTGGAGACCAGGGCCACCTTCTTGCCGGTAAGGGCCGTCTCCACGGCGGCCTTGACGCGGTCCACCTCTTTTTTCATTGTGGTGGCGATCACCTCTTTGCCGTCCATGAACTCTTTGATGAGGTCCACGTAGACGGTGTATCCGGCGATGACGTCCGCGCCTTTGATCACGTCCACGCAGCGCATGGACATGTGGTCCACGCTGCCGGGGCCGATGCCTATAATGTAGAGGACGCCATTGCCAGCGCCGCCGTTACATTTTTCCCCTTCACCTTGGGCACCACAAGGGATCCCATCCTTGCACTCTGAATCGCTGCTGCTTCGCATACACTCACCGTTCCTACGTGTTTTAAAGCGGCCGCCGAAGGGGTCACCACCCCGTCGGTACCGCTGAGTTGGTCCTTGGTATAAAACGAGAGGGATACCCCGAGGCGCTCGGCGGCCTTAAGGATCCCCTCTTCATCGGCTTTTACGTCAATGGAGGCCATGGCCTTCAGGCACAAAGGGGAAATCCCCCCAGCCTGAAACGCTTTTTCAACGCCCTCCAGGATCTCTTCCACATCGGTGCCCCGGTTGCACCCCACCCCAACGGTGACGCGCCTGGGCCGGATCACCAGGGCCCCCTCTTTTGCCGGGTCCGACGAGCAGTCCACCACCACATCGGCTTCAGCCCGTTCTCCGGCCGGGACATAGAGATCCGCCATGTCGGCATAGATCCCCATGGGGTCCCAGAGCAGGGGTTTTCTCTTTTCCAGCAGGGCCATGTTCACGGCTTTGATGGCAGGCGGGTTCTCCACCACCAGCCCCCGCTCGGACACCACCCCGTCCACCGAGGCAATGCCGTGGGTGTCGGTGGCCGTGGTAATGACCGGCACCGCGCCCACAGCCGCCGCAGCTTCCTGCGCCAGGCGGTTCGCCCCGCCGATGTGACCGGACACCAGGCTCACGGCAAAGCGCCCCGCCTCGTCCATGACCACCACCGCCGGGTCCTGGGCCTTGCTCTTCAAAAGGGACGCGATCAACCGCACCACAATGCCCGTTGCCATGACAAACACATGGCCGCCAGCCCCGTGGAACCCGGATGCGATCCCCTCCCCTAAGGACGACACAGTGCGTGCCGAGGAAAACCCGGATGCCCAGGGCTTGTCCGGCAGGCACAGCTCGCCGTCCAGGGCGGCACACAACCTCTGGCCCAGGTGCGCGCCTTTTTCCGTGACAGCCCAGATTTTTACCGTTCGATCCCTCATTTCCGCCTTCTTGTGGTAACAATCAGTTTCAAAAGCATGCCTCCGGCGGCGAGGTGAGCCACCTCGAAAGCTAATTGCCCTTGCGATTTGTCCCTCGTTCCTCGGGCCAAATCGCAAGGGCCTTCGGCTCGGGCTTCGCCCGACATCAACGATCAGGGTGCATTCGAACCGGCCTGCAAGCGTCGAAATCGCTGGATACGTTACCGTAGCTTGTAGATAATCGGTTTTTCCACCATGCCTTCAGCGACCAGAGGCCTTTTCTCGCTCCCAGGCTCTGCCTGGGAGTGTCGGCTGCAAGGCTCCGCCTTGCCGGTGTCAAAAGCAACGGCATGACGAATAAAATTTGCCGAAAGACGTGATCTCAAGCGTGGAGGCAGAGCCTCCGTGGAGCATTCCCAGGCGGAGCCTGGGAACGAAGTCATCCAGATACCGAAGAGTGCCCCTGTCCTCGGCATCCACCACGGGCGCAGCCCGTAAGCGAATGTGATCGGCCTGAGGAACGAAGGCCGGGAGCATTCGCAACCTGGGGGTGCAGGGGCTCAGCCCCTGCCCGCCGGAGGCGCTTTTTGCCCTTGTCCCTTTACGCCTTTTCCACCCCGTCACGGTATTCGTGGGTAAAGGTGGCGTCGTAGAGTTTTGATTTGGCGGCGTTGTGGTCGCCCACGCCTTTGCCCACGATGATGAGGGCGGTTTTTCGGATGCCTTCGTTTTTCATGGTCTCGGGCAGTTTACCGATGGTGGTGTAGATGATCCTCTCATCGGGCTGGCTCACGCGGTAGGCCACGGCGCAGGTGGACTCTTCCCCGTAGTGGGCGGCCAGCTGGCTGGAGACTTTTTCCGCCAGGGCGCTGGAGAGGTAGATGGCCATGGAGGCGCCGTGGGAGGCCAGGGCGTCCAGGGTTTCGCCTTCGGGCACGGGGGTGCGGCCTTCAGCGCGGGTGAGAATCAGGGTCTGGGTCACCTCGGGGAGGGTGTACTCCATCTTCATGGCGGCGGCGGCCCCGAAGGCTGCGGTGACGCCGGGAATGACGGTGTAGGGCACTCCCAGTTTGTCCAGGTCGCGCATCTGCTCGTCGATGGCGCCGTACAGGGAGGGGTCACCGGTGTGGAGGCGCACCACTTTTTTGCCGGCCCGGTGGCCTTCGGCCATTTTTTCCACCATGCCGTCGAGGTCCATGGAGGCGCTGCTCAGGCATTCGCAGCCTTCCCGGGTCCAGACCAGGAGCTCCTCGGGGACGAGGGACCCTGCAAAAATCACGAGGTCGGCCTCTTCCAGGCTTCGCTTGCCCTTGACGGTAATGAGTTCAGGGTCGCCGGGGCCTGCCCCGGTAAAGATAATGGGGTGTCGTACGTCAGTCATCAACCTTCTCCTCGTATTCCGGTGACAATAAAGACCGGATTGGTTCCTTTGAGCATCATGTCCCAGGCCACGGTGGTGGAGACACTTGCATTCATGTGCAGCACCTCCACATTGAACCCTTCGTCTTCAAGGGCGGTCACGGCGGTGCCGAGGCTCTGGAGGAGCACGGTGTTGACCACCATGCGTGCGTTGTCTCCCATGCGGTCTGAGGCCATGCGGATGATGGCGTCCAGGTTTTTACCGCCGCCTCCGATGAAGACCACGTCCGGGTCGGGGAGATCCTGGGCGGCATCGGGAAGAGCCCCTTCCGTAACCGTCATGTTTGTTGCGCCATAGCGCGTGATGTTGGTTCGGATGTCTGCCACGCGCTCGGGTTTCTGCTCCACGGCGCACACCTGTTTCACGAACCGGGAAGCTTCGATGGAGACCGATCCGCTGCCGGCCCCCAGGTCCCAGAGCACCTGGTGACCTTCGAGCCCCAGTTTTGCCAGGGTCACGGCCCGCACTTCGGGCTTGGTGATCATGCCGCGCTGATGGGCAAAAGCCTCGCTGGGCATGCCCAGGCCGATGGCCTGTGGCGGCTCTGCAAGGGCGGCCCCCAGGACGACCATCATGTTGGGATCGCTAAAGGCTCCTGCGGCAATGCCTTCCAGGGAGGCTTCGGTGTGTTTCTCTTCCGGTGTGCCCATGGCCTCGAACACATGGCAGGCGCGGGCTGTGACGCCCTGCTCCATGAGCCGGGCGGCCACGCTGTCCGGGCTGTTCGTAAGGTCGGTGAACACCGCTGTCTTGTCGTGGACCAGAAGGCTCTTCAGGGTCTCGGGAGTCGGCCCCCTGCCATGGAGGCTCACCACCCCGGCGTCGTGCCAGGAAAGGCCCAGCCGGGAAAAAGCACCGGCAACGGCCGAGACGTTGGGGATCACCCGCACGGCGTCGGCACCAAAGCGCTTTGTCACCAGGGAGCCGATGCCGTAGTACAAGGGGTCCCCCGAGGCAAGGATCACCACCTTGCTGCCCTGGGACACCTTCGCTTCCAGGCGGTCCAGAACATCGGACATCTTGCCCTGGATGACGATTTTTTCAGCGGATGTGTCGGGAAAGGCGCTTAAGTGGCGCTTTCCTCCCACGAGCACGTCTGCTTCCGAAATCAGCGCAAGGGAGGCCTGGGGGAGATCCCTCTCCGACAGGCCGAACCCCATGACCGTAATGGACTGGTTCATACCGTCTCCTTCCGGCTGTCGCTTGCCACGTTTCCGTCAAAGTCAAAGATCAGGCACCGGGCCGTGACCTCCCCTCCGGCAAACCCTTTGGCAGATGCTGCGGCCAGTTCGGCCACGCGGTCCACCACCTGTGGGCAGGGCCCTGCAAGATAGGTAAAGGCCTCCCGGGCGGTGTTGGAGGCGGCCACCTTGGCCACCAGCTCGGGGTCGTCCACCATCTCTTCCACCAGGTCGGCCAGGAACCGAAGGTTCAGGTCAGACTTGGCGGCGTGGGTGTGGGGAATGCCTGCGGCCATCTTCACGGCCTTGCCGAAAAAGACGGCCAGGATCACGTCCATGGCCTGGGCTCCGGCCGTCTCCATGGAGCTTTTGAAGAAGTCGCCGATCTGCACGAAGCAGGTTTCGGCACGTTCCGGGAACACCTCCATGGCAAACCGCTCGCTGCGTCGCCCGGTGGTGCAGACCACGCTGTGGGCTCCCATGGCCTTGGCCACCTTGATGGAGGAACGCACCGTGGCTTCATAGGCTTCGTGGGAAAGGGGCCGCTCAATGCCCGTGGTACCTAAAATGGAGATCCCGCCTTCGATGCCCAGGCGGCTGTTGAGGGTCTTTTTGGCCATCTCCTCGCCATCGGGAACAAAGATCTCAACGACCAGAGGGTCGGACTCCCCGGTTTCAGCCCTGAGCATCTCCACAACCGCTCGAATCATCTTCACCGGGCCGGGGTTGATGGCGGCCTGGCCCACCGGGACTTCCAGGCCGGGCCGGGTTACCCGCCCCACCCCCTGCCCCCCGCAAATCACCAGGTCGTCTTCGGCGGCTTCTTCCCGTCGTACCCGCGCGCCGATAATGGCGTTGCGGGTAATGTCCGGGTCGTCACCGCCGTCTTTCATGACGGTGCACACGGCAGTCTCCCCGTCCATCTCGCAGGAGACCAGGGGAATGTCCACATGGCCTTCGCTTAAAAACGCGATGCGGACCTTTTCCGGGCACACCCCGGTGAACAGGAGGCTTAAGGCCCCCTTCACGGCCGCGGCTGCGGCTGTTCCCGTGGTGAACCCGTTTCGTAATGTTCGTTTTTTTGCCATATTTAAGAAAACCTAACGGGTCTCTCTTACGGAACAAGGCAGTAATAGAGAACCCCTGTGACCATCAACGAGACTATCCTCAGAAACTGACCGATGAGCAGGATCTGGGTCCCCATGACCGGGGAGAAGATACCTGCGTACCGGGGCAGCTGGTGCCTGACGGCCCGAATGGGAAAGGCGATGATGTTGCCGATGAGAAGGGCCAGGGCCGTCTGCTTGACGGTGAGGACCCCGGCATCGAGCAAGGCGCCTGCCGCGGCAAAGCCGGAGGAGAACTCGGCGGTAAAACCAAGCACCACCACAGAGAGGGACTCCACGGGCATGATCCTGGAGACGGCCAGGTGTGCCAGGGCTTCGTTCATGAAGTCGAAAAAGCCCAGTCGATGCACGAAAAAGACCGCCACGTAGATGGGAATCACCCAGGTGATGATGGTGGACACACGCTTGGGAAAGCGTTTTCGGATGCCCTGTTTCACCGCATCCCACCCCTTGGCCGTGGGCTCTTTGCCCTCAACCTCTTCGGTTCCGCCTTTTTCACCGTCCAGTATGGCATGGCCCAGCACCAGGAGAAACCCGCTGCGCAGGAGAAGTGCCGTGAAGGTGAGGCCGAAGTAGACCAGACCGGCCCTGCCCACCAAGGGAATCACGATAAAAAAGGTGGTGGGCAGGTGAAGAAAATAGGCCGGGAACTGGTTGAGGAAGTTGGCCATGAAGAGCTGCCTGCGGCTGATGGTACCATCCTTGTAGAAGCCGTAGAGCATGGAATTGGACGCCACCCCGGAGACAAAGGCCGTGGTAAAGGCCGCGCTGCAGCGCTCCCCCAGGCCCGCGAACCGAAAGAGCGGCCCGGCCACCTTGGCAAGGTAGCGCGTCCACCCGGTGGATTCGATGACCTGGCCTGCGACCAGCCCCAGGGAGATAAAGCAGATCAGGCGCAGCAGGGGCTTGAAGACGCGGGTCACCACCACGTGGGGGGTGACCCCGTCCATCCAGACAATCCCTGCTGCGATCATGGCTGCCGTTACGCCCAGGGAGACCGCCAGCGCTTTACCGCTGCCTTTTCCCTTGCGATTTCCGGCCATCTCAGTTTGCCAGCCCGTTCTTCTGCTTGGCGATGATGAGGGTCCAGTAATCGGGCTTGACCTCACGGAGGTCGCCGACGTTCCAGATGATCTCTTCACCTTCGCGGCCGCACTTCTTGATGGCACAGCTGTTCTCCATCAGGCCGCTGTCGGAAAGAGCGTCGGCGATGTCGTCCACGTTTTTGTAGGCTTTGAGGAGCACCACGTTCTCGGAGGTGGCGGCAACCCTGCGGACATGCTCGCCCCCGTAGGCGCCGGAAGTGATCACAAGGGACTCTTCGGCTTCCACAAGGGGGGTATTGATGCGGGCTGCGGCGGCCTGGAAGGAGGTGATGCCGGGGATGGTAACCACGGGGCACTCCGCGTGATCGGCTTTCATGTACTGGAGGATGTACCCGAAGGTGGAGTAGGTCAGGGGATCACCCAGGGTAAGGAAGGCGGCGTTTTTACCGGCCTTCAGAACCTCGGCGATGCGATCGGCGTTCTCTTTCCACGCCTTGGTGGTGACGCCCTGCTCGCTGGTCATGGGAAAGGGGAGAATCTCCACCTCCAGGTGCTCGGGGAGGTGGGGCCTGGCGATCTCCACTGCCAGGCTGAAGCTGTTCTTGGATGAGGATGCCGTGAAGATGACATCCACGTCTTGCATGGCCTTGACGGCTTTCATGGTGATGAGATCGGGATCTCCCGGACCTACGCCAATGCCAAAAAGCGTGCCTCTGTTCTCAGACATAACTAACTACCTCGGTATCCGCCTGCTGTTCAGGCGGTTGATTGGGGCCGGTATCCCACAAGAACCCTGGAACACCGACTGTTTTAAAGCGGCACGTGCCGCATCTTTCATCATAGCAGGGTTGACAGTTGACAGAAACGCCCCTTAACGCGCTGCACGCAGCATCCAACTCCTCCTGTCCGCTGTGATGAAAGCTTCTATGGATCAATCGGCGCCGTCACCTCGTTCCATGCCGATGACACGCCAGTATCGCCTTGCCCGGCGCGGCAAGGCGTGGTCGTATCACCTGGTTGGGGCATGGCCTCAAGGGGCCGACACAGATTTTTTTCTTAACTATTCTGGCAATTCTTCAGCTCAAAAAACGCCTCCGGCGGCCCTGCCGGGGGCCAAACTTTTATAAAGTTTGACAAACAGGTCATAAGAAAACGGTTGAATAAATATCATGTTAAAGGCGGATGTGATTTGACTCGAGGAACGAGGGTCAAAACGCATTCGCAACCTGCTTTCAAGGTATTTTCGTTACAGTGGCTTCGCCACACTTGCCGCCGGAGGCAGTTTTTTAAGAGCTATGTAGTTACCTCTTCTGTACGCCCTCGGCAGAGGCCATGATGGCCAGAGCGTTGACGGCAGCGGCGGCCACGTTGGAGCCGCCTTTTCGTCCCACGTTGGTGATGTACGGAACCCCCGGGGTTTCGAGGAGCTCGGCCTTGGACTCGGCCGCGTTCACAAACCCAACAGGAAAGCCAACGATAAGGGCGGGCTTGATGCGCCCTTCCCGCACCAGCTCCAACAGGCGAAGCAGGGCGGTGGGGGCGTTGCCCACGGCGTAGATGGCCCCGTCGAGACGATCTGCCACAGCGTCCACCGCAGCCCTGGCCCGGGTGATGCCCCCGGCTTTGGCGGTGGCAGCTACTTCGGGATCGGCCACCAGGCAGGTCACGCTTCCCCCGAAGGAGCCCACCTCCATTTTGCGGATCCCGGACAGGGCCATGTTGGTATCGGTAAAGATAGGCTTTCCGCCGCGAATGGCGGCGATGCCGCGTTCAATGGCCTCGGGGTGAAACCGAAGGCTCTCGACGTATTCAAAATCGGCGCTGGTGTGAATCACGCGGCGGGCAATGGGCCACTCCGCGTCGGAGAAGCCGTGGTCACCGGCCTCTTCTCCGATAATCTTGAAGCTCAGGTCTTCAATCTCCTGGGGTTTCATCGTGTCGTTGACTCCTTGTACGCGTTGCAGCGGGCCACAAACGCCTCCCCTACCCCGGCAGAGCTTCCGAAGTGAAGGTGGACGTAGCTGCCCAGTGTATTGCCCTTGACATACCCTTCGTCGGGAAGGGTGCGATGGGTACGCGGGGTGACCCGGTAGATCCGGTCTGCCTTGGGTTCTCCCACGGGTTTGGAATAGTGAAACTCATGGCCCCGCACGGTGGTGCCGGACGGGCCGAGCAGGGAGGTCTCTTTCAGGGTAATCTCCCGGTAGCCCAGGGCGCAGCGTTTCTCCTGCATGCGGGTCTCCAGGGGCAAACAGCCGGTCATCTCCCAGCGGCGTCCCTCAAAATCGGTGATGGCCTCGGAGAGGTACATGAGCCCGCCGCACTCGCCGTAGACGGGCATACCGGCATCGGCGGCGGCTTTGACGGCACGTCGCATGGCGGTGTTTCCGCTGAGGGCTTCGGCAAAGAGCTCGGGGTAGCCCCCACCGAAATAGATGCCGCTGATCCCTTCGGGAAGGGTTTCATCTTCAGCCGGAGAAAAAAAGTCCAGAGTGGCCCCTGCTTTTTCAAGGGTCTCGAGATTATCCGGGTAGTAGAAGCAGAAGGCGCTGTCCATGGCCACGCCGATCTTGACGGGTTGGGCGCTTTCGGGGGTGATCCCTTTGGATTCTTCCTGGCTTAGCGAAAGCTCACCGGCCCGTTCCAAAAGAAGATCCAGGTCGATGTGGGCCTCCACGGTGTCGGCCAGGTGATCGGTTTCCGTGCCGGAGAGTACGTGCTCTTCGTCGGTGACAAGGCCCAGGTGACGTTCGGGAATCCTCAGGGCTTCGTCCCGGGGAATCCCGCCCAGGCAGGGCATGTCGCTGTGGACCGACAGGGCCTCGGTAAGATAGGTGAGGTGGCTCTTGCTACCGATATTGTTAAAGACCACGCCCAGGAAATTGAGCTCGGGGTCAAAGTTTTCAAAGCCGGTGACCAGGGCGGCGGCGCTTCGGGCCATGCTGGCGGCGTTCACCACCAGGATCACGGGGAGCCCCAGCCACTTAGCCATCTGGGCCGATGACCCGGCCTCGTCGGTACCGGAAAAGCCGTCAAAGAGCCCCATCACCCCTTCCACCACGGCCAGGTCCGCCTGGGCCATGGTGCGGGAAAAGGCATCCCGGCAATAGTCCCTACTGAGCATCCAGCCGTCCAGGTTCCGGGAGGCCCGGCCCGTCACCCGCCGGTGATGGCCCGGGTCGATGTAGTCCGGCCCCACCTTAAAGGGCGCCACATCATACCCGCGCCGCTTCAGCGCCGCCATGATGCCCAGGGACAGGGTGGTCTTGCCGCTGCCGCTGGAGGTACCCCCGATGAGAAAACCTGATTTGCCGTGAATCGCCTTACTGCCCATGCGTTGCCAGTCCTTGTATGCTCGGTTCAAAGAGAGTGGGGTATAAAATTGCCCCGATACGCCGGGCCCCTTCCAGAAGGGCCGGGGTGGGCCTGGAGACCAGGGCCTCGTCCACAAAATGAATCTCGCCCTTGCGCACGGCCCGGATCAGGGAAAAGCCGGGTTCCTTTTCGATCTCTTCCCGGGTGACGCGGTTCATGCGCCCCTGCTGCACCAGGTAGACGTCGATCATCGGCCCCTTGGCCAGGAGGCGCTCCTTGCCGTAGATGGCGATGTTGCTGCCCTTGGATGGCACGGCGTCTTCAGCCACGTTGACGCCCCCTGCCAGCTCCAGTGCCCAGGCGGCCATGGAGCCTTTGGAGAAGGTGCGCAGCTTGCCGTGCATGGCCTCGAAGAACACCCTCCGCTTTTCCGGCACCGTCCGGGTGACCTCGTGGATGCGGCGGGTCTCTGTTTCAAAGGCCGACACCAGGGAGCGTGCCTGGGCCTCGTGACCGCTGAGGAGCCCCAGGGCCACCCAATAGTCCATCATCTCGTCCACGGTACCGGGTTGCAGGGAGACCACGGTGATACCTCGGGCTTTAAGGCTGGACACCAACCTGCCGTAGCCCCGCTCGATCATGGGGCGAATCAGCACCAGGTCAGGGCGTGCCGCCAGGAACCGCTCGGTGCCGTCGTGGTAGGAGAACCGGGGGAGCTCTGCTGCCCCGTCGCTCTTGGACGCGCCGATAAGGACATCTGCGGCCCCCATGGCCAGGAGGTTGTCTGTGTGTGCGCTGTAGAGGGAAATGATTCGTGTAAAGGGTTTGTCGAAGGTCACCACCTGGCCCGCAGCGTCGGTGATCCGGGCGGCATCGGCTGCAGGAGCCATAAACAAACCCATGAAGCCAGCACACACGCAGAGGATGCTAAGAAAAATTCTACCCATGGAACCCTCCGGCGTTAAAGAGCACCTGCCGGCTCCCGGTGGTTTCATCTTCCATGACGCGCGCCCTCACCCCGAACACCTCCCAGAGAGTCTCGGGGGTGAGGGTCTCCTCCACGGAGCCGGACACGGCCATGCGCCCCTCTTTCAAAAAATGGAACCGATCACAAAAAAGCGCGGCGGTGTTGATGTCCTGAAAGACCCCCACGGCGCATCGGTTTTCCCGTTTCACCTTCTCGCGCACCACGGAGAGAAGACTCAAGGTGTGTTTCATGTCCAGGTTGCTGGTGGCCTCGTCCAGGATCAAGACGGGCGTATCCTGGGCCAGGGCCCGGGCAAAAAGGGTCCTCTGGCGCTCTCCTCCGCTCACCTCGGTGACGGGACGGTCTGCCAGGTGACGGATATCGGCCACGGCCATGGCCTCGTCCGCCAGTTTGAAGTCGTGCTCAGACGGCGAGCCGAACCGGTCGATGTGGGGGTGCCTGCCCATCATCACCACCTCCCGCACGGAAAAAGCAAAACGCACCTCGTGGCTCTGGGACACCACCGCCACCTGCCGGGCCACCTTACGGGCCGACAGCTTTCGGACCGGAGTCCCGAAAAGTGTTGTGCTCCCGGCATCGGGATCCATCTGTCCGCTCAAAATTTCCACCAGGGTGCTCTTTCCCACCCCGTTGGGCCCTAAGATGGCGTGGAACACCCCGCCCTCAAAGCGGGCGTCGATGCCCTTTAGCACCTCGCGCCTGCCGCGCGTAAACGAAATTCCCTCCATGTGGAGCACGCTGTCCGTCATGCCTATGCCCCCCCTCCCATGCGGCTCTTTCGAAAGATCACGCAGAACACCGGCCCGCCGATGAGGGCCGTCAGCACCCCGATGGGCACTTCATAGGGTAGCACCGCACGGGTCACGGTATCGGCAAAAAGCAGGAGAACCGCCCCGATGATAAGGGTTGCGGGAAGAAGCTTCCGGGCGTCCGGCCCGGTGACAAACCGCACCATGTGGGGCACAAGAAGCCCCACAAAGCCGATGATGCCGGAGACCGCCACGCAGACCGCCGCCACAAGGGACGCGGCCACCAGGAGGATAAGGACCGTCTTGGAGGTATCCACCCCCAGGCTTCGGGCGCTTTTTTCGCCCAGGGCCAGAAGGTTCAGATCCCGGGCGTAAAAGAGAAAGAGGAGAAACCCGGCCCCGGAAACGCCGGAGAGAACAGCGGCATCACGCCAGGTGGCCGCGGCAAAGCTGCCCATGAGCCAGAAGATGATGACGGAAACCTGCTCGTCGGCCAGGTATTTCATAAAGCTCAAACCCGCCGAGAGGATGGCCGACACCATGATGCCCGATAAGATGAGGTTGGAAGAATCGATACCGCACCGCAGCAGCCGCCCCGAGGGCGAGGCCATGGCGATGACGATAAACAGGGTGAGGATGGCGCCCCCAAAGGCAAAGAGGGGAACAGACAAGAGGGTCTTGCCCATGCCGAAGAGAAGGGCCACGGCCGCGCCAAAGGCGGCACCGGAGGAGACGCCCAGGGTATAAGGGTCGGCCAGGGGATTCAGCAGAATGTTCTGGTAAACGGCCCCTGCCACGGCCAGCCCGGCCCCTGCGGCTGCCGCCGTCAGGATGCGGGGAAGCCTCACCTCCCAGACCATGACCCGTGCTGTTTCAGCCGCTACGGTGGCCCCGTCCGTACCGGTCACCCCGTTCCAGAGTGCCCCAAGGACATCCTGAAAGGAAAACGCCACAAACCCCATACGGGCCGAGAGCAGCACCGCGCAGAAAAGGAGCGCGCACAGGCACACCAGCCCTGCCGAGCCTTTCATCAGGGCAAGGGAGGGTTTTGTTTTCCTCATGGACTCCGTGGCGATGGTCATGGGGGGGCCTTCCATCAACGTTCGGGTTTAAAAGCGAAAACCTCCGGCGGCAAGGTGTGCCACCTTGAAATCAGGTTGCGGATGCGTTTTGCCCCTCGTTCCTCGGGTCAAATCACATCCGCCTTTAAACAAAACTCACCCAAAAAGGGTTTTAAAACCTGTTTGTTAAACTTTCATGTCGCGCCGTAGCCCTTGGGCGAAGGCGGATTAAAAGTTTAGCCTCCGGCAGGGCCGCCGGAGGCAACCAAACCATAGAAAACTACTTGCCGGTGTGAACCGTTACCGCGTCCACGGCATGCTCGGCGTAGAGCTTGGCCCACTCGGGGTTCTCACCCAGGCCTTTGAGCTCGCAGGTCACTTTGATGCGCATCTTTTCAATAACGGTCTTCCAGGCGTCGTCTTCGTCTCCGGCCATGTCGTTCCTGGCATGGTCACCGGCAACCACCATAAAGGGCTTCATGAAGACCTTCTTGGTTTTGATGTGTTTCAGGGCGGTGGTGACGTCATCGAGGCCGGGGTACCCTTCCACGGTCCCCACCAGGGTGGTGACCTCGGGGTACATGGAGTTCATGGTCTTCTGGAATTCAATGTACGCGCTGGTGGGGAACACCTCGTTGCCGTGGCCCATGTAGACCAGGACAGCGCCCATCTTCTTGGCCTTTTTCACGTCCGCTGCCATGGTCTTGGCGGCGGCTTCAATGTCATTGCGGTACTCGGGATGCAACCCGGCTTTGCCCAGGGCGGGACGGCCCAGGGTCATGTAGGAGAAGGGCTTCCATTTGGCGCGGAGGGTGTCGATGCCTGCAATGGCGTCCACATAGGCCTTGAGGTCGAGGTACTCTTCGCCTGCGTAGACGTGGGTGGTCTGCACCACCACGCGTTTTTTGCCCTCTTCCTGCAGGGCACCGAAGGTGGCCAGGGGGCCTTTGACATCGTAAAGCCAACCAGGGACGCCGGGGTTGGCTTTTTTCCAGGCGGCGTCATCGGCGCGGTCGTGCCAGATGCCCCGGATGATGTTGGAGGTAAAGGCGTGCTTGATCTCCGCCTTGGGGAACTCTTTTCTCATCTCTTTGTCGATGGTGAGGATGGCCTTAAGGGCTTCGGGGTAGCTGGTGCCGAAGCTTGCAATAACCACGGCGTCCACCGCCTCTTTTTTGGTGGCAGCCGTGGCCGGGCTCATGGCAGGAAGGATAGACAGTGAAACAATCAGGAACAGAAGGGTCGCTTTTTTCATCATTTTTTTCCAATCTCCGTTCGTAACAGGTGTATTACAATCATATGACATCGCCGGGGGGTCAACCGATGGACCAGATGGGAACGCTGCCTCCTTTTAAAGCAATGCGCCCCTTTTCATACCCGGCCATACGGCACTGAATCGAGGTAAACCCCTTGGATATCATGCGCCACCATGCCCAATGGATGTCTCCCTCTCCGTCCAGAGGAGAGACCACAGCCACCTTGTCCACATCAAAGGACACATGGCCGCCCTTAAGCAGGTCATCCGGGGCAACGCCTTCGGGAAGTTGCCCCTGCACACACAGAATCATGCCTTTTTTCATCATCGGCTCCTTTATAAACTGATCATTTACAAAGGACCGGAGACCGGCTGACTCCTTGCACAGCCCCTCCGGTCCGACCATCACCGAAAAAGGGCTGTTCCCTGTTTGCTTCGCCCTTTTCATTACGCGGTTCCCCTGTTCTCCGCAGGAGCGCTTTGTGATGCGACATTCCGCACCCAAAGCAACGCGTCTTATGCCGGGCAGGTCTTCTGACTCCCGGGCCTTCCGAACGGCGCACCTTCCCGCCCTGATTGCCGCCGGCCTGAAAAGGAGGGCCAGCAGCGGGCAGTGGCTTATGGATAAGAGGGAGTCCCCTCACCCGTGCCGTACGGTTCCCGGTTACAGCGGCGGGACCGTTCCCGATTTTCACGGGATTCCCTTCCTGCGTGTATGCAAGACCCCTTGCGGGGACCCGGTCACGTACTCACCCGAAAATCCGCCGCCGTGATGGGCGCAGATTAACGGGCTTCCAAAACAAAAAATCCCCATGCCTGCAATCGTATGCAGGCATGGGGATTCCGTATTCAATCCTCACGGTCGGGCGCACCCTTTACCACGGCAGTGCGCCACTTCTATATGATTCAATCCCCGTGTTCCGGCGGCTTTTCCTGTTTCAGGCCGCCTCTCTCACCACGGTGGAGATATGACGAAAACATCAGACAACGGGACATCATATAGCGCATGGCAGGTCTTCTGACTTCCGGATCATCCGTACCTCCGCGCCTTCCCCTCATTGTTCGACCCGATTACTTCGGACGCATCAAGAAAGTGGCGTTGTTGCGAAGGACGTCCCCGGTTACAGCGGCGGGCCCGTCTCCGATTCTCACGGAGTTCCCTATTAAGCATTAGCTGCACCAAGCATAGGATGTGATCCTAAGCCACACTTTTCCGGTTGTCAAGCCAATCTAAGGCCCGTGCCCCATTCCCTGCCCGACGGCCATCCCGTTAAAATTCCGAACGATGGCACCGGACAGGGAACATGCAGGGGCGATGCATTCACAGGGGCTGCTTATTCAGCAAGCCCGTCGGCACGTTTCGCTGCCCGTACACCGGAGAACTTGAAGAGGAAGAGACCGAGCAGCACCACGGCGGTACCCACGCCAATGACGGTGGAGGTTCCGATGGAGAGCCCGAACCCGATCTTGGCCTGAAGGATAAAGGTAACCACCACGGAGGTCATGAAGGTCGCCGGCAGGCAGGCGATCCAGTAGTTCTTCATCTCCTTGGCAAGGAACACGGCTGCAGACCAGAGAACGAGGGTGGCCAGGGCCTGGTTGGAGAACCCGAAGTAGCGCCAGATGATCCCGAAGTTCTGGGTGGAGATTACAAAGCCCAGGGCAAACAGGGGCACCGCGATCATGAGCCGCTTGGCGGTCTGGGACTGGCTCACCTTGAAGGACTCGGCCAGGATCAGTCGGGTACTTCGGAAAGCGGTGTCCCCGCTGGTGATGGGCAGCACGATAACCCCGATGACGGCCAGGAAGCCGCCCACAGGCCCCAGAAGGACGTTGGAGACTTCAGAGACAACGGCTGAAGGAGTCCCTGCGGCAATCACGGCGTTAAGAGCTTCCGGGGACTTGTAGAAGGAGAGCCCCACGGTGGCCCAGATCAGGGCGATGATGCCTTCAAGGATCATGGCGCCGTAGAACACAGCGCGGCCGTCTTTTTCGTTTTTGACGCACCGGGCCATCAAGGGAGACTGGGTGGAGTGGAACCCGCTGATGGCACCGCAGGAAAGGGTGATGAACAGCAGGGGCCAGATGGGCTTGTTCGCAGGATGGGCGCTGGTGGTCACATCCAGGTTGGGCAGGATCTCATAGCCACCGAACATCAGGGCCACCACAGTGGCAACAGTGGTGATGAGCAGCAATGCGCCCAGAAGGGGATAGATCTTTCCGATGACTTTGTCGATGGGAAGGATGGTGGCGAGGAAATAGTAGCCGAAGATGGCAAAGATAAAAATCTGGGTATTCACGCCGGTCAGCCCGGTGAGGAGCTTGGCCGGGGCCAGAACAAAAATAACGCCCACCAGCATGAGGAGCACCACGGAGAAGACTCGCATGGCCTGTCGTGCGGGCATGCCGAGGAAATCACCCACCACCTCGGGGATGCTGCCCCCGCGGTTACGCATGGAGAGCATGCCGGAGAAGTAGTCGTGAACCGCCCCGGCAAAAATACAGCCGATGACAATCCAGACCAGGGCCACCGGTCCGTAGAGGGCCCCCAGGATGGGGCCGAAAATGGGGCCGATCCCGGCAATATCCAGGACCTGAATAAAAAGGACCTTCCACTTGGGAAGGGGCATGTAGTCCACCCCGTCCTCAAGCTCGTAGGCAGGGGTTTTTCGGGAGCTGTCCGGCCCGAAGGTTTTTTCAACAAACGTACCGTAGGTAAAGTACCCGAGAATCAGTGCAGCAACGCACGCAAAAAAAGTAAGCATAATATATCTATCCTCCATGACAAAACGCATTGATCGCCCTTGGGGCGGTTCCTCTTTCACACCTGCTGTTGTAGCGGAATAAAAAGGGGATACGCCACGCTCGAAACGGCCCATGTCGTTTTTCGGGGATGGAATGCATCAGGAGGGTGCCGAAACAACATGGCCGCCCAAAGGGGCGGCCATAGAGCTTTCAAAAAGGGAGATCAGGGACGCGCCGAAGGATGGTTCCGGGGGATGGAAAAGGAGACCTCCGTACCCTGGCCCTGGGTACTCTCGATGACCATGCGGCAGGAAGGGCCGTAGATCCGTCGTAGCCTCTGGATGGTGTTCCGCACCCCGATGCCCTCACCGGCAGCTGCCAGCTCCTCGGGGTTGTACAGGCGGCCCACCGTCTCCTCGGACATGCCCACGCCGTCGTCGGTCACCCGCACCGTGAGAAGCGTTGCATTACAGCCAATGGAGACGGTCACCGTCCCCCCCTTCTCATTGGGGGTGATCCCGTGCTTGACGGCATTTTCCACTACGGGCTGGATCACCAGGGCGGGGATGGGCCAGTTGTCGCACCCCTCCCCCACATCAAGCCGGTAGGAGACCCGGTCGCCGAAGCGGGCCTGCTCAATGGCCAGGTACGCCTCCACCTGCTCCAGCTCCTCCTGTACGGTGATGTAGCCTTTGCTCTGGTCAAGGTTCCGGCGCATGTAACTGGACAGGTCCAGGATCAGCTCCCTGGCCCGGTCGGGCCGGGTACGGCAGAAGCTGGCGATGGTGTTAAGAGAGTTGAAGAGAAAATGGGGGTTGATCTGGGCCTGGAGCCGCCGGATCTCCGCATAGGCCAGCATCCGGGCCTGGATCTGGATGTCTTCCAGCTCCAACTGGGTGGAGAACAGCACGGCAAGCCCACGGGCGGTCTGAAAGTGGACCTTGTCCAGGGGTTTTTCCCGGGTGCCGTAAAACTTCAGGGTCCCCACGATGCTCTCCCCCTTTTTCAAGGGGACGATGATGCCGTGATGGAAGGGGCAGCCATGGTGCGGGCAGGCGATCTCCCGCTTCGTGTGCCGGAACAGGGGCAGCCCGTCGTCCAGAACCATGCCGGTGGCGGCGGTGCGGATGGGTTCACCGGCAATGTGATGATCCGCCCCAACCCCCATGTGGGCCAGCACATGGGTGGTATCCGTGATGGCAACAGCCGCCACGTCCACCTGTCGGAAAATGATCTCAGCCGTCTTTTTGGCCGAGCCCGCCCCAAGCCCTGCGCGCAGATACCCCACGGTGAGGTTGGCGATTTCCAGGATCTGCTGGACCTGGCGGGATTCCCGCCGCTCGCGCTCCCGAAAGAGCCCCTTGATCAGCTCCACAAAAAAGGCCGCCCCCACAGAGTTCACGAAGATCATGGGCACGGCAATGAGCCGCACCAGGTCCACGGCCTCGGAAAAAGGCTTGGCAAACAACAGCACAAGCCCCATGTGCATGGACTCTCCGGCCACCCCCAGACCGAAGGCCACCTTCCAGTTCATCACCCGTGAGCCGTACCATCCGGCCAAAAGCCCGGCGGCCACACCTTCCAAAAGCGTGGCCGTGGCACAAGGCGCCGAGGTAAATCCGCCGATATCAATAAGGAAGCGATGCCCGCCTGCAATGACACCAGCCCCAAGCCCCACCCAGGGGCCGCCGAAAAGCCCGCCCGTCACCACGGCCATGGCCCTTAAGTTGGCAAAGGCGTCGTGGACCGGATCGAACCCGTAGTTGCCCAGAATGGCAAACAGGCCGAAAAAGCAGGTCAGAACAGCCTTCTCCACCCAGGGGTGCTTCCCCAGAAAGGTCTTGCCCGCCGCCCCCATGTTCAAAATGAGAAAGGCCGCGGCCACGGTGAGGCCCAGGTGCTCTATAAGGGTGATCAACAGATGGGTGATGGATACATCCACGTTCGGGTATTCTCCTTTAAAAAAGCCTCCGGCGGCCAGGGGATTTTTGGCCTAAGTGGCTTCGCCACCCCTGGCCCCCAGGTTCGCGAATGCTCTTTCGCCTTCGCTCCTCAGGCTCATCACATTCGCTGACGGGCGTCGCCCGTAGTCTACAGCATAGCGCGCTCACGAGAACTTATATATCCATAAGAAATCACGAGAAATATTCCCAAAGCACCTCGGATTATATCAACCCCATAAACGAGGGAGAGATGATCCGCATCCTGGAGTCCAGGGCACATCCTCTGGCCGCCAAAGGCGCACTTTTTCCAGAATATCTACCTCAACCGTAGACCGCACAGACACCAAGGGGCCAGACTTTCATAGGTACCGGTCGTTTTTTGGAGATGCGGGGACTTTTCCGGGGGCTGGAACGACAGGGAATCAGAGCCCAAGGTTCTCCTTGAGGCCTTTGACACGGTTTCGGCTCACCACCACCTCGCTGGCGGCGGGGTCATCCATGACGAGGAGGTACTTGCCGTTGTACCAGCTGGTGACCTCGCGGATGTGCTTGAGGTGAACCAGGCTGGCGCGGTGGACGCGATAGAAGGGGTAGCCTGCCACCAGCTCTTCGAGGCGATCCAGGGTGGGGGCACCGTGGGAGATGTAGTCGCCGTCATGGGTAAAGACCCGCACCCGTTTTTCTTCGGCCCGGCAAAAGATCACCTCGTCGGGATCCAGGAGCAGCAGGCGTCCCTGGCTCTCCACGGACAGGCGCACCACATGGGGCGACCTGGCGCCCAAAGCCTCCAGCAGCCTTGCCATCTCATCACCCGGAGCCGAAGACTCCGCCTCCAGCCGCTCCCTGGCCCGCCCAACGCCCTTGGCCACGCGTTTCATGGAAAAGGGCTTCAGGATGTAGTCCACAGCCTGCTCGTCAAAGGCCTTCACCGCGTACTGGTCATAGGCCGTGCAGAAGATGAACAGAGGCGCCTTGTGCAGGTCGCCGCAGGCTTCAATCACGTGAAACCCGGTGTGACCCGGCATGTTGATGTCCAGAAAAACCAGATCCGGCTTCAAGGTGCCGATCTTTTCCACCGCTTCTTTGGCGGAGTTGGCCGACCCCACCACGGTGACATCCGGCAACCCCGACAACAGGTAAGCCAGCTCGTCCACGGCAGGCTGCTCATCATCCACCACCAGACATCGAATTTCCATACCCCCTCCCATATAAGCGCCGACGCACATCGCATTGCCACTATATACATCCCGAAGGCAACACGTCAAACAGACACCAGGCCCTTCAAAACGCAAAAAAGCGGGATATCGCCGGGCGACTCCCGCCATGCCGTGCCACACAACCTGGCCGTATTTCAGCTCTCTTCCAACACCCGATTCATGCGGCCCTGGCCGTAGCCCTCAAGATCGGCGGCCACATGGAGATACCCTGCCTGCCTCACCGCAGCCACCACCTGCGCCATCAGCTCCTGATCAAACACACGCCGCAGGTCCTCCTGGGAAAACTCGATCCTGGCCACGGTCCCGTGGTGCCGCACCCGATAGTGCGAAAACCCCAAATCGTCCAGGGCAGCCTCGGCAGCCTCCACCATGGCAAGGGCCTCCCGCGTGATCTTCTCTCCGTAGGGAATACGCGTTGCCAGGCAGCTCATGGCCGGTTTGCGGGCCACAGACAGCCCCAGTGCCTCGGCAAGCTCCCGAATCTCAGACTTATAGAGGCCCGCATCCACCATGGGTGCCCCGATACCGAGCTCTTCCGCGACCTTAAGTCCGGGGCGGTAGTCCCCCAGGTCATCGCAGTTCACCCCATGCACTACATTGCTCACCCCGAGGGCCTTCGCTTCATTACTCATCTGCGTGAACATACGGCGTTTACAATAATAACATCGTTTGGGGGTGTTCCCCAGAAAATCCTCATCCTCCAGCATGCCGGGATCATAGAGGATATGCCGAACCTTCAGTGCCTTGGCACAGGCCCTGGCCGCTTCGATTTCACGACGCGAGTGCACAGGGGAGACCGATGTCACCGCCACAACGTTCTCTCCGAGGGTATCTACCGCTGCTTTCAAAAGCAGTGTGCTGTCCACGCCTCCAGAAAAAGCTACAGCCAGGGATTCGTATGTTTTCAGGCGTGTTAAAAGGGTTTTATACTTTGTTGTACTGCGATTCACAGGGGTCCTGACTCCACCAAAATGGTTTACAATTGTTTACAACTTTTATATACATGACCGTTAACAAGTAGAAAATAACCAGTTGGCATCATATTATAAATAATTGAGATTTTCAAAGGTGATCACATGGCAAAGGAAACCGTAAAAAACTCAACCGATGCGCCCAAGGAGGCCGCAGCCAAGGAAGAGTCTCCCAAAAAGGAGAACAAAACAACGGCTGAAAAGACCACCGCAAAGAAAGCTCCCAAGTCTAAAAAAGCCGTAAAAAAGGCAGCAGCCACCAAGAAGAAAAAAGAAGAAAAAGCATTAAAAGCAGAAGCTAAAACCACCACCGCCAAAAAGACCACCGCGAAAAGCACCACGAAAAAAGACGGTGCCGCTGAGGCCAAGAAGCCTGCTGCTAAAAAAACCACGGCAAAAAAAGATGATGCCAAGGCCAAAGCCGATGCAAAAAAGAAGGCTGACGAAGAGGCGAAGAAAAAAGCTGAAGAGGAAGCCCGCCTGAAGGCCGAGGAAGAGGCCAAGAAAAAAGCCGAAGAAGAAGCCCGACTCAAAGCCGAGGAAGAGGCCAAGAAAAAGGCTGAAGAGGAAGCCCGTCTGAAGGCAGAGGAAGAGGCAAAGAAAAAGGCTGAAGAAGAAGCCCGACTCAAAGCCGAGGAAGAGGCCAAGAAAAAGGCTGAAGAGGAAGCCCGAATCAAGGCAGAGGAAGAGGCCAAAAAGAAGGCTGAAGAAGAAGCCCGTCTGAAAGCGGAAGAAGAGGCAAAGAAAAAGGCCGAAGAGGAAGCCCGACTCAAAGCCGAAGAAGAGGCAAAGAAAAAGGCTGAAGAGGAAGCCCGTCTGAAGGCAGAGGAAGAGGCAAAGAAAAAGGCCGAAGAGGAAGCCCGAATCAAAGCCGAAGAAGAGGCAAAGAAAAAGGCTGAAGAGGAAGCTCGACTCAAAGCCGAGGAAGAGGCAAGAATTAAAGCCGAAGAGGAAGCCCGACTCAAAGCCGAGGAAGAGGCAAGGATAAAAGCTGAAGAGGAAGCCAAACGCCAGGCTGAGCTGGACGCCAAAAAGAAATCCGAGGCAGATGCTCGCCGCAAGGCAGCCGAAGAAGCCCGCGCCAAAGCCGAGCAAGAAGCCAGGGTTCAGGCCCAGGAAGAGCAGCGCCTGCGTGAGGAAGCCGCCAAAAAGGCCTCCACGCGAAAGCTCATCACGGCTGTCTGCGCCTTCGGCGTATTCGTCCTGATCCTCATCGCCTCCAGCGCCTCCAACACCTCCAACTACTTTGTCACGACCAAAAAGCACTCCACCTTAATATATAAGGGAATCTTCTCCCCCACCGGCAAGGAACTCCTCATTGAAATCCCCACGGCCGTGACCCTGGATACCGTCAAGGAGACCTACACCCTTCAGGAGGTGAAGCCCCTGATCTTTGCCCACCACATGAATTCGGCATCAGCCCTTCGCACCACGGAAGGGGTTCCCGATCTTGAGGCCATCATCGCATCCTACGAAGCTGCCGTGGACTTTGCCCCCGGCACTGAGGAGCTTGACGAAGCCCTTAAGCAGCTGGAAGCAGCCAAAGACGTCTTAAAGGCCATTGAGTAGTCGCCAGCCTGATCGGTTGACGCACTGCTTATAGAAAAGACCACCCTGCCTCCCATACTGGGGAGGCAGGGCTATAAAAATACAAAAACCCCGCCCCCAGAAATTGTTTAAGGCATCCATTCAGGCAATCCCCTGCCAGCCCTTTTTCCAACGTGTAAAGACCATCACCACAGCCCCTCAGCGCCCCAACGGACCCCACAAACCAACACGCTGAAATACAGAACAATTCCCCTCAACACACCCTTGGCACACCCCTTGCTCTAACATTGATCAGACAACGCAACACGACTCAAAACCAGACCGGAAGACGCCGCCCCAGACGCACTGCATGAGACCGATCCGGTCATCCATCCCACACCCAAGGAGGCCCAGGTGAACGATCTCCATCAACGTGTCCTCATCCCTGTAGACGGATCCATTCAATCCACCCATGCCGCACTCTACGCGGCACGCATCCTGATCCCTGAAAAGACGACGTTCACCCTGTTTTTGGTGGAAAATGTCGTGCCGGAAACATTCTGGGACAACCAGTCCGACGGCATGGAAGGCCCAAGCCCCGACAAACTGGGCGGTTGGTGGGAAGAAAACCACATCCGCTACAACCGCAAGGTCATCGAAAAAATCCGCACCGACCTGATCAAAGAAGGGTTTTCAGATGAATCCGTGGAGGTAAAAATCCGCCCCAGGCGGGTGGGCATTGCCCGGGACATCATCCGGGAGTCTAAAAAGGGCTACGACTTGGTAGTGGCCGGTCGCATCGGCCACAATATCCACACCGGGGCCATCCTCGGCAACTGCGCCCGCAAGCTCATCGCCTCGGTGAACCACGTGCCCCTGGTCATCGTTGGAGGCAACCCCGACAGCACTGGCGTGCTCATCGGCTTCGACGCCTCCGAAGGCTCCAAAAACTGCGTCCGGCAATTGAAAAAAAGCGTCACCCGAAACATTGAAAAAGTGAAAATCTGTTATGTGTCGCGCTCCCTCAACCTCATGAGCGGCTCTTTTGACCCCTTCCAGGCCTCACTGGACGCATACAACCTCATGGAGCAGGAACACCAGATCCACCACCAGTCCCGCATGCGCCCCCACCTCCAGAAGGCCGAAACCATCCTCAGGGACGCCGGGTTCGACCGGGCAGGCGTGGACTCCATCATCCTGCGCTCCTACCTGAGCCGCTCCGAGGGGCTCATGGACGAAGCCAAGAAAAGCGGCTACGACACCGTCATGGTGGGGCGCCGGGGCCACTCCATTGTGGAAGACTTTCTCCTGGGCCGAGTGGGGGACAAACTGGTCCAGATGGGCCAGGACAGGGCCATCTGGCTTGTCAATTAACGACCGTTCTCAAACAAGGGCCCATGGACAGCCCCGTATCAACCACGATTTAAACCACTTCCATCCGCCCTGTTTTTTCGGTTCAAAAAACGCGTCAAAGGGATTGACGCCATCGGAAAATGCCATTAGTATACGTCCCACATGAGCGGGAATAACTCAGTGGTAGAGTGTCAGCTTCCCAAGCTGAACGTCGCGGGTTCAAGTCCCGTTTCCCGCTCCATGAAAGGTAATAAATTCAATGGGTTACAAGTTTGATTTGCACAAAAAACGTGTGCAAAACTTGTGCAGACTTGATAATTCAAAGAGTTACAAAATACGAAGCCGTGAAGAGGTACCAAATCTTCACGGCTTCTTTGTTTTCAAGGCTCTTGGGCGTTTTGCCCATCACGAAAAATGGGCCCGGCAAAAGCCTAAGCAAATCACGTGCCACTACTTGCGTTTGTGCAAAACGTGTGCAGATTTGTGCAGGGTAAAACACCTTGCAAGGACACCCTGGAAGACAAACATTTCCCCTCATTTTTTCCCGACAACGACCTTCAAGGATACCTGTTCCCATGGCCACCGTCACCTTCGATCCGGATTGCTCCATGGACCTCAACCTGGAGCTGATCAAACGCCCCGCCTCCACATTCTTCATGCGTGCCGCTGGCACCTCCATGACCGGCGCCGGGATCTACCCGGAAGACATCCTCATCGTGGACCGCTCCCTGGAAGCAACAGACAGAAAGGTGATCATCGCCATCGTCAACGGCGAGCTCACCGTCAAGCGCCTCAGGCTAAAAGACGGCCGCGCCTTCCTGGTAGCAGAAAACGAAGGCTACCCACCCATCGAGATCACAGGCCACATGGAGTTTGCTGTGTGGGGTGTGGTGACGTATGTGGTGCACTCGGTCTAACAGAGCTTTGGCTTAAGAGATCCCCCTCTTCTGTTCTGGGCCTGGGTGCGCACCTCTTCCTGCCTCACCAGAGCATCGGTGTGCCTCTCAAGGGGTATGGCGATGATTTCAAGGTTACGGGCAAGGACGTTCAGAATCTGCGACTCACCCGGCAACTCATGGGCAAGCCGGTCGGCCAGGGCCTCCAGGGCAGCCTGGGTCAGAACGATTTCAGAAACACAATTCGACAGATTGGCAAAATGGGTCATGCGGTTGGTGGTCATGGTGGGCCTCGTTGGTATTTTTTTGATGAAAGGTAAAAGCTGCGCCTCCTCCGCAAAACAAAAGAAGCGACACACTGCTCAAAAACCCTACCAACAAGGGCTCCCGGTCCTCACGGATACCGGACAGTGTGCCGCTCCTTCTGACACCTGAGGCGTGGATACACCACAGGCGTAGAGAAATCTGGCGCTCATTCTCACCATCCTGCTTTGAGACAGAATTGTGAAGGGGAGGCACCCCTTGTTGGTGATTAAAGCGTGCCAAAAAGTTGAGTGGAAGGTCAAGGAAAAAGTTGAGTGGCCTGCAGGCCCAAGGATTCACGGCAGAGAAAAAGCCCGTTCATCAGAACGGGCTTTTTCTTTTTGATCCCCTCGTAATCGGGTCAGTGTTTCAGACGCTCAAGAATTTCAATGCAGCTCCGAAAATATTGCAACAGTCTTAATCCCCTCCTAATCGGGTCAGTGTTTCAGACAAGAACTGCAATGCCCGTGCTCTGCGAAGACAAAACGTCTTAATCCCCTCGTAATCGGGTCAGTGTTTCAGACGCAGGATCTCCCGGTAAGGAACCCGGTTTTGGAGCCCGTCTTAATCCCCTCGTAATCGGGTCAGTGTTTCAGACTGAAAAAAGACCTCACCGATGCCGCCAGCGCTCACGCGTCTTAATCCCCTCGTAATCGGGTCAGTGTTTCAGACGCTTTGGCTAATCCTCCCCGAATCTTTTTCTTGGACGGAGTCTTAATCCCCTCGTAATCGGGTCAGTGTTTCAGACACGTTGAAGAAAAATCTTTGTCAGAAATTATCAAAGTCTTAATCCCCTCGTAATCGGGTCAGTGTTTCAGACCCCCATTGTTCTTGGAATTCACGTTTGGGATTCATGCATGTCTTAATCCCCTCGTAATCGGGTCAGTGTTTCAGACTTTCTTCAAAAATTTTTTCAGGGGCTATGCCCCAAGGTCTTAATCCCCTCGTAATCGGGTCAGTGTTTCAGACTACACAAACCGCAACCCCGTCCCCGCCGGCTGCTGGTCTTAATCCCCTCGTAATCGGGTCAGTGTTTCAGACAGTACCCCTCTCAAATCCTTGGCTGTCAAGGCCCCCAAAAGCCAAAAAGGATAACCTCCGAAGGTTGACTCACTTTTAACTATTCTTGAAAATTTTCTGGAACCGAATTTCATATGATTCACCATAAAAATCAGAACCATACCAAAACCGGATAAACTAGCGTCTTTTCAGTCGTCCAAAAAAAATCTAGGGCAACGCCTGGTATCAGGGCCTCTTCACAAAAAACATGGCCTCGGGCCATCGTGGTAACCATATGACTCATGACTGCGAAGAAGGCTTTCAATGGTGAATCCACCATATATTATGCAGTAAATCAAGTTCAAAATGATTACGGCCACATGCCACAGGCTATCCCTCTCCAATGCCAAGTACTGCGAAGCATTAAAAATGAACCCACAGGACCGGCCAATCCACGGAAAATAAAAAGCCCGCTCATCAGAACGGGCTTTTTCTTGTTGATCCCCTCGTAGGCGGGTCAGTGTTTCAGACCAACTCTTGGGGTGCCCTTTACGTCGTGTATGCGACGTTGTCTTAATCCCCTCGTAATCGGGTCAGTGTTTCAGACCCATGCCCCGCGGCCGAACGCCGCACCCTTTTTGACGTCTTAATCCCCTCGTAATCGGGTCAGTGTTTCAGACACATTTCTGATGGCGGCAACAGCTAATAACGTAGAGAAAAGTCTTAATCCCCTCGTAATCGGGTCAGTGTTTCAGACGGTTAGCCTGTAGTTCGGAAAGCCTCATAACAACTGTTGTCTTAATCCCCTCGTAATCGGGTCAGTGTTTCAGACAGTACCACTCTCAAAGCCTTGGCTGTCAAGGCCCCCAGAAGCCAAAAAGGATAACCTCCGAAGGTTGACTCACTTTTGACTATTCTTGAAAATTTTCTGGGACCGAATTTCATATGATTCACCTTAAAAATCAGAACCATACCAAAACCGGATAAACTAGCGTCTTTTCAGTCGTCCAAAAAAAATCAAGGGCAACTCCTGGTATCAGGGCCTCTTCACAAAAAACATGGCCTCGGGCCATCGTGGTAACCATATGACTCATGACTGCGAAGAAGGCTTTCAATGGTGAATCCACCATATATTATGCAGTAAATCAAGTTCAAAATGATTACGGCCACATGCCACAGGCTATCCCTTTTCAATGCGAAGTTCTGCGAAGCGCTGCAAACGTGGCATTCCTTTAAAACCGACGAAGCCCCAGTAACAACGGGCTTCCATCCCCCTGTTGCACCCACCCCTTTAGTTGCAAAAAAACGCTCCAAACCTATCGAAGGTGAGGTGTGGAGGAGTGAAATTTTTCCCGGGTCTGGGATTTTTCACGGATGGCGGGGCTTTGGGCGGTTTCCTGTCGGCGCTAAAAAAACGGCACAGGAATTTTGCCTGTGCCGTGGGCTGAGAAGCCCGTTGTTATTGGGGGATCACGGATTCGGGGTGTGGAGGAAGGAGAGGTACCGGCGGCTGGATCAGCCGCCGGTTTGCGTTTTAGCCCTGGATGGAGTCGATGTCGGATTTTGCAATGGCCACGGTGGTGGCCTTGGCTGCCACCGTGCCGGCTGCAGAAGACTGGCCCACCCCGGGGTGGGTGTGGCTGGCCAGGGCGGATAGGGCATCTTTGATGGCGCCCAGGGCGCTGGTCAGGGTGGGAAGGAGAGAGACGCCACCCGGGGCACCGATGGTGATGGCCGGGGCGGCCAGGGTCACGGCGGCGGCGTTGATTGCCTTGGGGCCGGTGACGGTTTCGGTGGAGGATCCCCCCACGGTCTCGGCATGGGTGCCGGAGACAGTGACCGTCTTTTCTCCGGACGACTCGGAGCGGGCCCCGCTTGCGGTATCGTCCACGGTCTGGGCCTGAAGCCTGCGCAGGGCCGTGGCCACCTCCTCGATGTTCCGGGCGGCGTCGAGGATGTCCTGGTCTGTTTTCCGCTCCCAGTTGCCTGCGGCATCGTGGAGCTGGTGAACACCCGGGCGCTGTTGCCAGAATCCGGAGCCATCCGGCACGCCCGGCATGGAGAGCCCCATGGGATAGACGTGCTGGATCACCGGGTGATCGGGGCGACCCTCGACCCACCGCACGGTGACGATGGTGCCGGGCCGGGGCCAAAGAAAAAGCCCGGCGTCGGGCCCTGCGGCCGGTACGGGCAGGGGCACGGCTTCGAACCGGGGGAAGTCCGGGGCGGGCTCGCCCTCGGGGGTCAGGATCTCAATGTCCGCCGCCCAGTAGGGCCGGAACCGGTCACAGGTCGCCCCGGCCACGGGCGGGTCGGAGATCTTCACAACCCGGGCGTACCGGTCCAGGTGATAGCCTCCGGAGAGCTCCGGGAACATCCGGAGCACTATGCGTCTAATCGCTTCGCGCATGTCACCACCATAAAGTGTTCTTTGAGTTGCAGGCTTGTGATGTACTGCCCGTTCATCTGCACACCGGGTCGCAGCCCGGGAATAGCTTGAAGTGTCTTGGTGCCGTCAAGCTGGACGTCCTGGAAGAAGGTCTCCGGCACGGTGAAGGGCTTGCCCGCCCACCGGCTGTCCTCCCATGCACCCACGAAGACCTGGCCATCGCCCTGCTGCTGCCATATGTAGTTGGAAATGGCAAACACGGCGCCCATGGAATCAAGGCCGTGGATGCCGTTGGCGATGGTCTGGAAGGCCGGGCACGGTGTGTCTGCATAGCCCGCTTCCGGAACCACAAAAGAGAGCCCGGTTTTCCGGGCGTAGACGCCCAGCACGTCCCGAAGAGAAGCATTCCGGATCGACACGGGCAAGGAACCCCACAGCACCGCCGAAAGCTCCCGGCAAAAAAGGCGTTGCTGCCTGGCGTCCACCGTGTGGCTCCGAACCACAAACCCGGTGAAAAACGCCACCGGGTCCTTCCGGGCATCGCCCATGGCCATCTCCACAACACCTGAAAGGGGCTTGTCGCTGATCACCGTAAAATCCGCCCGGCCCGGCGTGGAGATATCCAGGCTCACATGCTCCCGAACCAGGGGCACCGGTTCCCCGGCCACCATCACTATCTTCTCCAGCTTCACGTCAAGGCCTCCGCGTTTTCCAGAACATCATCAAAAGAATCCGCCCCACGGCCATTCCTCCACGAAGACTGAAGCTTCACCGGCTTGCGCACCTCCACCCGCTCCGGGTTGCTCTTGCACTCCCGCAGGGTAAAGGAGACCTTCCACATCTGAAGCCCCCCTGCCTCCTCCCAGTTCACATGCTCGGCAAACTGCACCTGGCGAATCCCCACGGCATTGGCCGTGGGGTGGGTGATGGTCCAGATCTTCCGGGCCCCTTCTTTGTTTAAGGTCTCGGCGGTCTGGATCAGGCCCCCCAGGTCCTTGGCCCTGGTAAAGGGGATCTGAAGCGACACCCGCAGGATCTTGGGCTTGGTCCCCTTCTCCACGGCATCTGTCCCCGAAGTCTCCCCGGCGATGTCCTCCGTTCGGAACTCCAGGTTGCCTTTCACCACCAGGTTCTTGCCGGGCACTTTAAAATCATCCAGTTGCATCATGGGGCTGTGTACCTCGTGGGTTTGGGGGGTTGTTCGGGCCAGGGGACGTCCCCTCCAGGCCAAGGCCAGCCGGACTGGTCGGGAAGGTCGCACAGGGCATCGGCCCAGGCGTGCCAGGCGGCGCGCTGGGTTTTGTAGTGGGCCTGGGCGGCGGGGTTGTCTTCGGATGAGTCGATCCAGCGGGTGAGCTGTTGGGCTGCTGGCTGGTATTCGACCTTGAGTTTGTCGTCACGGGTTGCACGAATTTGCATTGCCGAATTTT
>NZ_CAADHO010000014.1 GCF_900699765.1 Desulfoluna butyratoxydans | reverse complement strand
ATAATAGGTTATTGTTTAACTTTACCATAACCTTTAAAGAGTGGTTTGTCTAGATTTTATCACGTCATTTTGGGCCTTTAGGTATAGTTATATTTACCACCTTGAAAGGGCTGGCCTATACACCCAGCCCGCGGAGTTGACTTACCAGGGGGCTGAAAAGCCCCCATCATAAGGGGAAAATATGGAAACCGAATTGGACGAGAGGGCATGGGACAGATGGCTCAAGGAACGACTCACCTTTCCGTTTCAGGTGAAACGGGTGCAAGATGACAATGACAACCCGTTTCGCCCCTCACCCGAGGAGAAACCCTTTGGTCTCGGCCATGTCATGAAGGTGGTGGACGTGGAAGAGGATGATGATTTTTACGGGGTCATCCTCAAGGTGCGTGAAGGCAGGCGTGTGGGGTACGTGCCCCTCCTTGACGTGGAGATCGTGGAAGCCGATGGGCAAAATGCAGGCCCCATCCAGACCTACCTGGATTGGGAGGGCGAGGTAAACGGTTGATCGCTTCTGGCATTCAAAAGGTTAGGGCTCACGCAAAAAACAAACGCGCGATCTTCACGAAAGATGCCGCAGAGATTTGACCCGAGGAACGAGGGTTAAATCTCTGCGGCAATGAGCTTTCAAGGTGGCTCACCTTGCCGCCGGAGGCATCGCTTTTTGTATTTTATGATGGTTGCGCAGGCCCATCCTACGGGCCGCCATCTTTCATACGCCGACGGCACGTAGGATGGGCAAAGCGGAGCGTGCCCATCATGGTTCAGTTACCCCCCTCCACTCCATAAAAAAATTGACACCACGAGCCCCTCGCCCACCTTCCAACATGACAGCCGTGTCCACACGGTGAATGTCTATGACGTCCACGCGCTCCTTTGAATACCTCAATATTCATCTCCCCTTCAGTCATCTCTTGCCAAGCATCCACCCAATGTGGTTGAATTGCGGGATGGTGTAAAATACTAACCGTTATTTTTCATCATTACACGGTCAACCGATTTTCGTGGGAGAATCCCTGCGGCGTGACAATCCAAAACACGAGGCCCGCGCATTCGCGAACCTGGTGTACAAGGTGTTGCCAGCCCGCTTCTTGCAAAAGGCTCCCCCCACGGAAAAGACCTTCACTAACAAACGTTGATGCTTTGCCAAGGCACGTGCCCATGTCCCATTTTGACTTTCTGAAAACGGAATTCCCTGAAATCCATCGTGATGCGGTGGAGTCTGAAAAACTGGTAAAGACCTCCCCCAAGGCCTCGGCCATTTTAAGTCGAAGCGCCTTAGAGCTTTCGGTACGCTGGCTTTATGCCAACGACACCGACCTGGTAAAGCCCTGGGACTCGAACCTCAGCGCGTTGATGCACGAGCCGTGTTTTAAGGAGATTTTACGACCCGGGATGTTCCAGGAGGTCAATCTCATTCGGAAGGTGGGCAACCAGGCGGCCCACGGGCACCGAGTCGGATCGATAGAGGCCTTGGCCTCCCTTAAAAACCTGTTTCGGTTTTTGGGATTTGTGGGGCTGCTGTACAGCCATACAAAGCCCACCATTCCCTCATTTGATGAGGGGCAGCTTCCCGACGGCGAGGCTGCTACGGAGACAAAAAAAAGCCTGGAAAAGCTGGAGAAGAAACTCCGGGAAAAACAGGACACGTTAAAGAATGAGCAGGCGGTACGAGAATCCCAGGCCCTTGAAATTGAGTCCCTCAGGCAAAAAGTCGAGGCGCAGCAAAACGAGATCCAAAGGAGAAAAAGAAAAAGGGATCGGGGCCTTGATTTTGACGCGGCGGTGCCTGTGCTGGTCTCTGAAAAACAGACTCGAAAGCTCTATATTGATCTGGCGTTACGGGAATGCGGCTGGGACCAGTTGCGTAAAGGCAGGGAGATCGAGTACGAGGTCAAGGGCATGCCCAAGACCGAGAACCCGTCCGGCAAAGGGTATGCCGATTACGTACTCTGGGGGGAAGACGGAAAACCCCTGGCGGTCATCGAGGCCAAGCGCACCCTGGTGGATGCGAGGAAGGGGCGACACCAGGCCGAACTTTACGCGAACTGTCTTGAAAAAATGCACGGGCAGCGACCGGTGATTTTTTACACCAACGGGTTTGAAATGTTCATCTGGGACGACTGCTTTTATGCAGATCGTCGCGTGCAAGGATTTTACACCCGGGACGAGCTCCAGCTTATAGTGGACCGACGCAGGAGCAGGCGAGACGTAAGAACCTATACGGCCAACGCGGATATTGCCGGACGGGACTACCAACTGGAAGCGATTCAGCGCATTGCCGAGGCCTTTGTTGTGACGGGCAAGAAAGGAGAGCTTCGGGGGCGCTCCCGCCAGGCGCTCCTTGTCATGGCCACGGGCAGCGGCAAAACGCGAACGGCGGCCTCCCTTGTGGAGATGCTCACCCGGTGCAACTGGGCCAAGCGGGTCCTTTTCCTTGCCGACCGAAATGCCCTGGTCACCCAGGCCAAAGACGCCTTTAATGAGTTGCTGCCCAACCTCTCGGCCATCGACCTCACCAAGGAAAAAGAGGACAACGGCACGCGGCTGGTCTTTTCTACGTACCCCACCATCATCAACAAGATCGACGGAGTAAGAAACAACGACACCCGATTCTACGGAGTGGGTCATTTCGACCTGATCATTGTGGATGAGGCCCACCGCTCTGTGTATCAAAAATACCGGGCCATCTTCGAATACTTTGATTCCCTTTTGGTGGGGCTGACGGCCACGCCGAAAACCGATATCGACCGCAATACCTACGGCCTCTTTGGCATCGAAGACGACAACCCCACCTTTGCCTATGAACTCGACACGGCCGTGGCCCAGAAGTATCTGGTGCCGCCCAAGGCGATTTCCGTGCCCTTGAAGTTCCAGCAGGAGGGCATCAAGTACAACGATCTCTCCGAAGCGGAAAAAAGCGAATACGAGGAGAAATTCGGAGACCCCTCCACACCTGAAGTGGACGAAGAGATCTCAAGCAGTGCTTTAAACAAATGGCTCTTTAACGATGACACCGTGGATAAGGTTCTGGATCATGTGATGACCTGCGGCATCAAGGTGGAGAGCTGCGACAAGCTGGGTAAAACCATTATCTTCGCAAAGAACCACAAGCATGCTGAGTTCATTGAAAAACGATTCAACAAAAACTACCCGGAATACGGGGACAAGTTCCTGCGGGTGATCGACAATTACGAGAGCAAGGCCCAGGATCTTCTGGAGTCTTTCAAGGATGCCCATGAAGAGACCGATCCGCAGATTGCCGTCTCCGTAGATATGATGGACACAGGCGTGGATGCGCCCCGGGTGGTGAACCTGGTCTTTTTCAAGCTGGTCAAGTCGTCCACCAAGTTCTGGCAGATGATCGGCCGAGGCACCCGACTCTGCCCGAACCTCTTTGGGCCGGGGGAAGACAAGACCCATTTTCTGATCTTCGATTTTTGCCAAAACCTGGAATTTTTTGAAGAGGACCCCGATGGCGATGAAGGGCATGTCTCCAAGGGAATGACCCAGCGTATTTTTGAGGCAAAACTTGAAGTTGCCCTGGGTATTCGCAGAAAGGAAGACCGCAGCGACGATGAGGCGGCATACGCTGAATCCCTTGTGGATGAACTTCACCACAACGTGGAAGGCCTCAACAGGGATCGGTTCATGGTCAAGGCCGAACTGCGCCACGTGATGGAGTACAAGGAAAGACAGCGGTGGGAGAACCTCACCATGGGGGACATGCATGATATCAACACCCACATCTCGCACCTGATGGTGCCGACACCAGGGGATGATGAGCTGGCAAGGCGATTCGACCTGCTCATGCTGAACTATCAACTGGCCCTTCTCTCCGGTGCTCACTCCACAGAGATCTACATCAACAAAATTATCCTCATTGCAAATGCCCTGTCAAAAAAGGAGAACATCCCTTCGGTGGCCCTTCAAAAAGAGACCATCCGCAGTGTAAAGACGCGTGAGTTCTGGCATACCATTACCATTACACGACTTGATGAGGTGAGACGCGCCTTGCGGGACCTGATCAAATTCATCGACAGGGAGAAGCAGACACCGGTTTACACCCATTTCAAGGATGACCTCGATCAAGCCGGTATCCAGGAAAAAGAAGTTCTCACCGGCTTTGATATGTTGCAGAGTTACAAGGACCGTGTGGCCTCTTATGTACGGAAAAACCAGGACCATATCGTCATCCATAAGCTCCGGACCAACCGGCCGGTCACCCAGACGGACATCGACGAGTTGGAACACATGCTCTTTGAGGGGAATCTCGGAAGTCGTGAAGAATATGCCAAAGAGTATGGAGACAAGCCCCTTGGGCAATTCATCCGAAGCATCGTTGGGCTGGACGTGACCTCGGCAAACGAAGCCTTTGCCGATTTCATCCAGGCAGGCACCCTTGAGGCCAACCAGATGACCTTCATCCGCCACATCATCGAATACCTCACCAAAAACGGCACCATTGAACGGGCTATGCTCTTTGAGCCCCCCTTTACCCATATCCACGACCAGGGACTCTTGGGCGTATTTGACGATGCCCAGGCAACCCGGGTGATTCGCATTGTGGATGAGGTAAATCAGAATGCGGTGGCGGTGGCGTAGGTAGGCGGCTAACGTCCCCCGTTAGACGTTTTTTATCCTCAATACCCGGCCGGGAAAACAATTTGCGCCCTCCCCCTTTTCGCATTCCCATGGAGCGACACAAAAAAGCCGCACGGGAGTGCGGCGCTCCATGGTAATGATGCCATCCATATCGCATCCCTGTGTGGAAGCCTTCGCTATATTCGATGGGCACGGCGCAAAGGGTGTAGCCATCCCAATGGGTAGGGCTTGCCTTTGTCCATCCTACGTGTTTTCGACTTACCGCCATTGGTCACCATATGTCACCCCGTACGAAGCGTGCTCATCGTTGCGCGTGTACCCGCACCTTCCAAAAGCCATCATGTAATTGAACTCCGCACAGCATGGAGACCTTCGTTACTCGCGATGGGCACGGCGCCAAGGGTGTCGCCATCCCAATGGTAAGGGCTTGCCTTTGCCCATCCTACGTGCTTTCGGGTTATCGCCATTGGTTACCATATGTCACCCCGTACGAAGCGTGCTCATCGTTGCGCGTGTACCCGCACCTTCCAAAAGCCATCATGTGATTGAATTCCACACAGCATGGAGACCTTCGTTACTCGCGATGGGCACGGCGCCAAGGATTTCGCCATCCCAATGGTTAGGACTTGCCTTTGCCCATCCTACGTGTTTTCGACTTACCGCCATTGGTCACCATATGTCACCCCGTACGAAGCGTGCTCATCGTTGCGCGTGTACCCGCACCTTCCAAAAGCCATCATGTGTTTGAATTCCACACACAGCATGGAGACCTTCGTTGCTCGCGATGGGCACGGCGCCAAGGATTTCGCCACGCCAATGATTCGGGCTTGCCTTTGCCCATCCTACGTGGTTTCGGATTATCCCCCTGGTCGCCATATGTCACCCCGTAGGGTGGGCAAAGCGAAGCGTGCCCATCGTTGCACGCTCAACCCGTACCATACCAAATCCATGACACATTCGGGCCCCACACACCACAATCCTCCATGAGAACAATCGACACACGCGATGGGCACAGGCTTGCCTTTGCCCAGTTTACGTGTTCCCGCATGGACGCCTCTGGTGGCCTTCTGGGAGCGTTTTCCGGGCTTTGCCACACCAATTTCAACCAACATGGGGATTTTTCAGACAAAAAGGATTGACATCTTGAAAGGATGGATCTATCGTGGGCGGTAATAACTAGTTATTGACGCAATGAAGAGCGACCCGACAGGATGCTGTAACATCCTGCCAGGCCTGACCAAAACAACCTTACCAGGAGGTCGTCATGGCTACACGGTTTTTTACACCACACCCACCCCCTTTTCAAGTCGTATTTTCCTCATCACGCGGTAACCCGCACCTTTTCACACGACATGTGTGTCGCAACAGATGGCCGCTAAGGGCGTGCGATCCTGATTAACGGGAGGGGGAAGCGCCTCTTCGGATCTCTGTGCGATCTCTTTCAGGCCCGTCATTATTAGCGTTCCACGGGTCTTCTGCGCCTGACCTCACCGAAGAGGCACTTTTCGTTCGCACCCTTTGCCCATGGGTACGCATTGATATGTCGTGCCTGGACATCCACTCATTTTCCTCACGCGATGCGTTGATTTCCTCTTTCCAGAAGAAGGAAATGAGCAAGGGGCCACGGTTGCGTGCATTCTCGGGTGAAACCCTGGCTCGTCCAAGCCGGGCGTCACAGCGTAGAATGGATGGAGAGACGCCCTTCATGATTCCCCTTATCCGGGTGAATACCAGGCAACGGTTCTGGTGCATAGAATGCACCCTACCCAAACATGCTTAATCACCACACACCAAGGAGGCCTGTCATGACCTCACCCATGTTTTCCGGGAAAGAGATCCCGGAACTTTGCGACGCCATCAAAGATATCCACCGCCTGCTGACATCCGTAGGCGTTTTTTTCAGCGAGCTGGACGGTGCCGAAGACCCCGGCGGCAACGGCCTGCAGATCGATTTCAAAAAATGGGGCATCCGAACCATCGCCGAGGATCTTCTGGCGCGGCAGTACGAGAAGATCGACCAGATTGTAGGGATTTATCAGGAAGAGCAGGAGAAGATGAAAGAGAAAGGAAGAAGGAACAGATAACAGGTCATAGGGAAACAGGTCATGGGGAAAAACGGTGGGGGGCAACAGGCGAATGTCATGTGTGAGGCAACATGCTCTATTTCGTTGAAAAACATTTTATAATAACGTAAAGTCGCGGCCACATGGGTTATAGGCCCATCGGAGAAAACCGGAGACAAGGCTGGGCAGCGACCCTGTTGCCCCACTCACCCACGAACCATTCACATCAATTTTATCGAAAAAGGAGGTCTTATGACGATGCATGCAGATCAATTCAGTACCTTACGGCAAACTGACCCAATGAAACGAAGCGTTCAAAAAAATACTATGGAGTCCCATGGGCACATCAGAAACATCGGCGATCATTCGTGTAATCGCCTCCGAAAAAAACTGGATTGAAGGGGCTGCCCTTCAGCAACTGAACACCACCGCAACACTTCCCGGCATGAAACTGGCCATTGGTCTGCCGGACCTTCACCCTGGAAAAGGAACCCCTGTGGGGGCGGCCTTTTTCACCCTCACCACCCTCTACCCCTTCCTCATCGGCAACGATATCGGATGCGGCATGGGGCTGTGGCAAACCGACCTGAAGCACACCAAAATCAAACGGGATCGCTGGGTTAAAAAACTAACCGGGCTGGATGCACCGTGGAACGGAGACCCCGCGCCTTTTCTTGATGAAGAGCGCCTGACGCAAGGCGAATGGGACCCGGCCCTGGGCACCATCGGCGGCGGAAACCATTTTGCCGAATTGCAGACCGTCAATACCATTGAAGACGACGCACTCTTCCATAAGGCAGGCCTGTCCAAAGACGCATTGATGCTGCTGGTTCACAGCGGTTCGCGGGGCCTTGGGGAATCCATTCTGAGGCGCCATGTGGCTGTGTACAGAAACAACGGCCTTGAAGAAGGGTCAGAAGAAGCCGCGGCCTACCTTCGGCAGCACGACCACGCCCTGGCCTGGGCACGCGTCAATCGAGCCGTCATTGCCCATCGGTTCTTATCCGCCCTGGGCACCCGGGGAGATCGCATCCTCGATATCTGTCACAACAGCCTCACACCCCAGACCATCCAGGGGCAAGTCGGTTGGCTCCACCGCAAAGGCGCAGCCCCGTCCGATCAAGGACTGGTGGTGATCCCGGGTTCCCGGGGCAGCCTGAGCTACCTTGTGTTCCCCACAGCTCCCAACGAGATGCACGGGTTTTCCCTGGCCCACGGCGCAGGCCGAAAATGGAAACGAAGTGAAAGCAAAGGCCGCCTCCAAAACAGGTACACCCTGGAGGCACTGACGCAGACGGCCCTGGGTAGCCGGGTGATCTGCAAAAACAGAGCTCTTCTTTACGAAGAAGCGCCCCAGGCTTACAAAAACATCGACGTGGTTATACAGGACATGCTGGAGGCGGGCCTCATCACCGTTGTGGCCACCCTGAAGCCCCTCATCACATACAAGACCCGGGAGGTGCAGGCATGAGCACCTGGATACAGATCACCGCAGGCAAAGGCCCGGCAGAGTGCTGCTACGCCGCCCACCATGTAATGAAACGGTTTTCCGGCGATGCCAGGGCGCGCCAAATCAAGGTCGTCACCCTGGAAACAATCGCGGGGCCACGGCCCGGCACCCTGAAGTCGGCCCTTCTCTCTCTGAATGGCCCGGACATTGAAGGGTTTGTCGCCTCCTGGGCCGGAACCATTCAATGGATCGGGCAGAGCCCTTTCCGGCCCGGGCACAAGCGGAAAAACTGGTTTGTGGGTATTTACGCTGTCACGCCCCCTGAAGAGACGGATTTCCGGGATAAAGACCTGAGAATCGACACCATGAGGGCTTCGGGGCCCGGCGGGCAACACGTCAACACATCCAACACGGCGATTCGCATCACCCACCTCCCCTCACGGCTGGTGGCCGTGGCCCAGGAAGAGCGGTCCCAGCACCTCAACAAAAGGCTTGCCATGGCCCGGCTGAAGGCGCTGCTTCAAGCAAGAAACGACCAGGCAAGCATGGCCGCCCAGCACGCCCAATGGGAAAGCCACACCACCCTTGAGCGGGGCAACCCGGTTCGGGTTTTCCATGGGCCGGGGTTTAAAGAGAAAAGGTAAGTCCAGGACATACAAAAGCCGCACGGGAGTGCGGCGCTCCATGGTGGTGGCGGGCCACGTTCCTGTGAGGTGTTCATCGCAGCACATGATGGGCACGGCGCCGAGGGTGTCGCCACTCCTATGGAGCGGGCTTGCCTTTGCCCATCCTACATGCTCTCGGCTTATCGCCATTGGTCGCCATATGTCACCCCGTAGGCTGGGCAAAGCGGAGCGTGCCCGTCGTTGCGCGGGTTGCCAGCGTATTACAAAGGCCATGGCAGAGACCTTCGCCACACACGATGGGCACGGCGCCGAGGGTGTCGCCATTCCAAAGGAGCGGGCTTGCCTTTGCCCATCCTACATGTTCTCGGCTTATCGCCGTTGGTCGCCATATGTCACCCCGTAGGATGGGCAAAGCGGAGCGTGCCCATCGTTGCGCGGGTTGCCGCACCTTCCCAAAGCCATCATGGAATTGGTTTCCCCACACATCATGGATATCTTCGGTGTACGTGATGGGCACGGCGCCAGGTGTGTCGCCACTCCAATGGGGCGGGCTTGCCTTTGCCCATCCTACATGTTCTCGACTTATCGCCATTTGTCGCCATATGTCACCCCGTAGGATGGGCAAAGCGAAGCGTGCCCATCGTTGCGCGGGTTGCCAGCGTATTACAAAGGCCATGGCAGAAACCTTCGCCACACACGATGGGCACGGCGCCGAGGGTGTCGCCACTCCAATGGAGCGGACTTGCCTTTGCCCATCCTACATGTTCTCGGCTTATCGCCGTTGGTCGCCATATGTTACCCCGTAGGATGGGCAAAGCGGAGCGTGCCCATCGTTGCGCGGGTTGCCGCACCTTCCCAAAGCCATCATGGAATTGGTTTCCCCACACATCATGGATATCTTCGGTGTACGTGATGGGCACGGCGCCAGGTGTGTCGCCACTCCAATGGGGCGGGCTTGCCTTTGCCCATCCTACATGCTCTCGGCTTATCGCCATTGGTCGCCATATGTTACCCCGTAGGATGGGCAAAGCGGAGCGTGCCCATCGTTGCGCGGGTTGCCGTACCTTCCCAAAGCCATCATGAAATTGGGTTCCCCACACAACATGGATATCTTCGGTGCACGTGATGGGCACGGCGCCGAGGATGTCGCCTCTCCAATGGGCGGGCTTGCCTTTGCCCATCCTACATGCTCTCGGCTTATCGCCATGTGTCACCCCGTAGGATGGGCAAAGCGGAGCGTGCCCATCGTTGCGCGGGTTGCCGCACTTTCCCAAAGCCATCATGAAATTGGTATTAATGTCTCTCTCAACCCAATATATGGGGCCGGTACCAAGGTTTGCATCCTTTCTCCACACCAGCATAAAGGCCGTTAGACGCCTCAATACGCCCCTGCGCAAACAATTGATTTTAAACACAAGACGACACCAGGGATGACATAAAATCACCTCGGTTTACAGTGGGACGACTTTACCGCCTTCTTAAAAACGTGAAATCTGATCCCATAGGTTACCCACGGATGGGGCATGCCTGATACGGGCGAAGGATCGTCGCCCTGACTGAGGGTGTCTCCAAAGGTCATGGAGCCACACAGACAAACCCGACAACTGGAGAGGTACGTTTATGAAGATTCACGGGAAGAAAAACTGGATAAAGAGGCTGCTGGTGGTGCTGGTGGCCCTTACCCTCGTGGCCTGCGGAGACAGCGACAACGACAACCCGGTCAGCACGCCAGCGACGTCAAGCACCATCACCGGTGTAGCAGCCAAAGGGGCTGCCATGGCCAATGCGAATGTGATCCTTGTGGACAGCACCGGGAAACGCCTGGCCGCCAAAACCGACGGGAATGGAAAATACATCATCACCGGCAATGATCTCACCCCGCCCTTTGCCGTGGAGGTAACCGACGGCAATGGAGACACGTTCTATTCGGTCTCCATGGACTTCGGGTGCATCAACATCACCCCGTTGACCGGGGCTATCACCTCGGCGCTTCTTGACGGGGCCGACCCTGCAACCATTATGAACCAGCTGTCAACGGTGACGGCAGCGAAGATCACCAAGGCACAAAATGAACTCAAGGCGGTCATGGCCCCCCTTCTGGAGGCATACGGCGCCAAGGACATGGATCTTATCTGCGGTGAATTCCAAGCCAACAGCCGTGGCATTGACGCTCTTTTGGACGCTGTACGGGTTGAGATCGACGGGGCGTCCGGGACCCTGACCCTGAAGTCCACATCGGATCAGGTGATTGTGGAGGCAACTCTGGACACCAACGGAGCCACGTTGACCACGCCCTTAAACCTGAACAACATTCCTGAGTTGACAGACAAAGTATACGGCCATGATTACCATGTGGTGGACTTCAACACAGCCACCACCGACGAGACCTCGGAGGTCAACTGGGGCTCGGCCCGATTTATTGCGGACGGGTACGTCACCCTCGCCATATCACAGACCAACAACGGAGATGTCGGCAGCACGGTCTATGACTACTCCCTCTCTGACACAGGCATCTTGAAAGTTGATGGTGACGCCGGTGTAGAGGGGGCCTGTAACGCGGACAAGTCCCTCATGGTCCTCAGCGATGTTTCCTCGAATGACGGGGACACGGGCATGGTCTTTTTCATCAAAAAGAGCACGGAAACGCCCGCCATCGACGGAGACTACGCCATGATGTATTTCACGCGCAACAACACAGGGGAGTTCGAGACCGACAGCTGGCCCACGGACCTTCATTTTACCTGGGACGTCAACAACAAAGAGGCTGCTTATGACGATGACGGCACCCCGGCCGCCCTAACCTACGGCGCAGACGGGACCCTTTCCGGCCCCAACGGCCTGACCGTCTTTCCGACATGCGAGGGAACCATCCTTGTGGCGCCCCATGCCTCCCCGGACGACCCCGGAGTCACCTTGCTGGTGAAAAAACCCACGGCACCCTTTCCGGATTTCTCGGACACCAATATCAATGCCATGGCGGACTTCATCACCCCGGGCTTTGTCATCAACACGGAATCCAATAGCTTTACAGGGCAGCGCAATATGATGTTGATTGCAAGACAAACCGATACAAGCGGGGCATTATCATTGGGAAGCATCATCAGCGGGGCAACGGTTCAATGCGAGAACGGGGTCTTTCAAAAGATGAATGGCGCAACTGCCGTGGAAGGGTCTTTCGGGGTTTATCCCCACGAAGGAATTTTCCTTTGGGTGGATGAAAAGGAAGACGATGCCGATCACAACTTCGGTTTTCATATGGGATTCAGGACAAATCCATAGATTTGGGGACGCAGGAGCTCTCCTCTGAAGAGGCTCCGTAGGCATAGACCTTTTCCAGAAGTTCCTTGCGATTCTTGCAATCGAACTTCTGGAAAAGGCGCTGCATGTAGGTTTTCACCGTGGATTCGGCAATGCCCTCAATCTCGGCGGCCTCTTTGTAGGTCTTGCCCGCCACCACATGAGAGAGCACAGCCTTCTCTTTGCCGGAGATGCGCTTTAACATCCCTTTGGGCAGGAGTTCCGACAGCACAGAGGCAGGCTCTTCGGCAGCGCTGTTTCCGTGGCGATGGACCAGAACCTGGATCTTCAGATGGGAAAAAAGGGCCAAGGTGAGCACCAGCACCACGTTAGCCACCACGATGAAAAAGGAGAGGTACGGGCTGAAAAGGGAGACGATAAGGCTGCCGAGAAATATCCCTCCGCACATGGACCCCATCATGCAGAACTGCTCGGACAAGGTCCGTCTCGGAGCGATGACCAGGGCAATAACCAGCAGGTCAAAAACCCCGAAGGAGGCATAACTGGCGAACATGCCGACCTGAAGCAGCAACAGGGTGTTAAAGGAAACCATGGAGAAGGCGACGATACCCAGGATTACGGCAAGGTATATGGCTGCGTCATGGGAAGATTTCAGGATAAAAACGGTGAGGGGCAGCATCGCGAGATACGCAAGGGTATAAAGACGGCTTGTATCCCCGGCTTCGGCAAGGGCAGGCGCGATATACCCGTGCATGAGCCCGCCGGTGATATAAAAGACAGCGAACAGAAGATACACAGCTAAAAAGGGGCGCGCCCACAGGGTCGGAGTCGGGGCCGTGGGCTTAAAACGGACATGTGAAAACGAAACCGCCCCCTGTATCCAGAGCCCGGCAAGAAACATCACAACGCTGAGCCCCACCACCTTCAAGGGCAGGTCCCCCGGCAGCCAGTGGACCGACAAAGGAATCAGGTTCCCTGCAAGGCAGGCAAAGGCTGCGGCAAACAGAGGTTGCGGAGCAGCCCGTAAGGTATTCATCACACCCACCACAAGGGGTGCGGACAAAACGCCCATAATCATAAACAAAAAAACGGTGTGAGAGGTCACCACCAGAAGCGTGGCACTGAGCACCCCAAGCAGGGGAAACGCATACCGCGAGGCAGCAGTCAAAAACGAGGTGGAGACCCGGGAACACAGAAAAAGGGCCACCGAGTGAACAGACAGGAAATGGTACACATGCAGAGAATCGGCCCACGATGGCAGCAGCACCCCTTCAAGGGGTATGGCATTGAGCCATGTCAGATAGAGGGCAAGTCCGGCCGTTGCCTTTAAAATCCCTTTATGAAACATAACGCCCCCACCGATACCTACCCGTAAATAAACACCTGTCCCTCCCACACCCGGCCCCAATCTAAACCGAGCCGGGATCCCCGACCGTTTGAATGCATTATATAAACTTAATACAAAACAAACCGGACCTTCAAGGGCGATTTCTCTGATTTTAAATTGCAGGAGATGTCGTAAGACGGCATAAATGCGAGGTGTTAAAGGCGGGAAAGCCCATCAAGATTACATCTATTTTTATCTCAACAGGGAATTCGTCACGTTCGATGGGCACGGCGCAAAAGGTGTCACCACCCGGCTGGATGCGGCTTAGCCTTTGCCCATCCTACATGGTCTCGGATTCTCGCCACCGGTCGTCGGGTGGCGCCCCGTAGGATGGGCAAAGCGGAGCGTGCCCGTCTTTGCTGCGAGGGCCCATGGGCTCGGCGCCAAGGCCGTCACAACCCCAATGGATGAGGCTTGCCTTTGCCCATCCTACATGGTCTCGGATTCTCGCCACCGGTCGTCGGGTGGCGGCCCGTAGGATGGGCAAAGCGGAGCGTGCCCATCTTTGTTACGAGGACCGATGGGCACGGCGCCAAAGCCGTCACCACCCCAATGGATGCGACTTTGCCTTTGCCCATCCTACATGGTCTCGGATTCTCGCCACCGGTCGTCGGGTGGCGGCCCGTAGGATGGGCAAAGCGGAGCGTGCCCATCTTTGTTACGAGGGCCCATGGCCACGGCGCCAAGGCCGTCACCACCCCAATGGATGAGGCTTGCCTTTGCCCATCCTACATGGTCTCGGGTTCTCGCCACCGGTCGTCGGCTGGCGGCCCGTAGGATGGGCAAAGCGGAGCGTGCCCATCTTTGCTGCGAGGACCCATGGGCTCGGCGCCAAGGCCGTCACAACCCCAATGGATGAGGCTTGCCTTTGCCCATCCTACAGGGTCTCGGGTTCTCGCCACCGGTCGTCGGATGGCGGCCCGTAGGATGGGAAAAGCGGAGCGTGCCCATCTTCGCTGCGAGGACCCATGGGCACGGCGCCAAGGCCATCACCACCCCAATGGGTGAGGCTGAGCCTTTGCCCATCCTACATGTTCTCGTGTTCTCGCCACCGGTCGTCGGCTGGCGCCCCGTAGGATGGGTAAAGCGGAGCGTGCCCATCTTTGTTACGAGGGCCCATGGGCACGGCGCCAAGGCCGTCACCACCCCAATGGATGAGGCTTGCCTTTGCCCATCCTACATGGTCTCGGATTCTCGCTACCGGTCGTCGGATGGCGGCCCGTAGGATGGGCAAAGCGGAGCGTGCCCATCTTTTTGTTGCGAGGGCCGATGGGCACGGCTGGCCTTTCACCACCAAAGGCTACAAACCGGCTTATCGATGTTTATCGACACGGGTTATACAAAATGAGCTGTTAAAACGGATCAATGCTCAGGTTTCTATCAAGACGGATCAATGGGTTCCATGCATCCGGCCCGCCTCACCGGTTTGATCACCTGGCTGTAATCCGTGATCCACTCTTTCACGGTCAACGGCTCCTGCTCATACAAAAGGGGCTTGGCCGGGCTGGGGACACGGTTCCACGGGGCCTTCTTGTCATCGGGGCTATTGTAGTTGCTCGGTGCAGGGAATTTGAATGTATAGGTGCTTGCGTTGATCAGGTCTATATCGTTATGCTCCCGGCACCGCTCACACTTAAGCCCCGATTTGTCCGGCGTGCTGACCTCAAGAAAATACTTATAGTATTTTCCAGGCTTTTTCATGTCCCCAAAGGGACGGAGTCCATTTACACGTGCGCCTTTCAGGGATATGTAATGCATTCTGAACCGAGCGGCAAAGACATCTCTTTCCTCCCCCATCTTGTAGATGTTCAGGTCATATTTCGCCTGCTCAGCGCCAAGCTTGGATGCCATGCTGTTATCATGAAGGAGCCATCTGCTGATCAGCGCGGCTGCACGTTTATGTTTGGAAGGCGTCTCAAACCAGGAGATAATTTCATCAAACGGTCCGGCTTGGTCGCCCTTCGCCTTGTATTCATTTGTAAAATCAATTCTATTGTGCATCAACTTGGCAACACCGAGATGTTTCATGTTCCCCGGGCATGAGTACGTGGGCCCCTGGATATTATTAAAAGGCCCGTCCTGAAAAAGAGTGAGAGTTGCAGGAATGGACTCCCAAGAAAAACCCCTCTTCTTGTAGATCTCCTTGGAGGACGCTTTCACCTTCTCACAGGATGCAACCACCATGAACTCCACGGGTTCACCCCACGTGAATCCGTCCAGCTTCAGGGCTGTACCATGGTTTGTTCCATCCTCACGGAACAGACCATGGCCGTTCATCCATTCACCGTCTCCAACCCTGACCAGGGCAGTTACGTGAATCTCGTCTTTCATCAGCTCAGGATACGCATCTGAAGAGGTAAGGGATCTCAAAAAATTCTTTTCAAGGAACAGGTCTTCGTCCTTCACAAGGTAATGCCCGTCGCCGTTTGTTTTATACCCGGCATCCCCATACATCTTCTTCTCAAGAACAGAGAGACATGCGGGGTCGATGACATGCGCTCTGTCAGGGTCAACGGTCAAATGGAAGCACCCGTCGTCGCTACTGCCTTTTTCCATCATCGACGTGAAGTCATCATGGCTTTCCGGATAACAGATCACCCGTCTGCTTCTCGGTGCATGGGCAACCATGACCGTCAGATAATACGGAACGTTCGCCAGCAATCCCATGGCCTCGTACAGAAACATGGGCATCAGATTAATCGTAAATCCTGCCATGGGCTTGATGCCACGGACGGTCTGGGACGCCAGCTGGTAAAACGGCTCAAACACCAATCCAATGCGGCCTTCAAAAGCTTTCTCCTCATCGGTGATAAGCTCAGCCTTGGTCAGGGGGCGCATGATGGTTTTAAACTTAATGCCTGCTCTGTTCTCATCCCACCTGTGGAGCTGGATGGAGGCTGTGCAGGTTAAGGCATACTCCTTTTTAAGAACCACGATCACCCGCACCTGATCAAAGGGGCTCAGGGCATCAAAATGATATTTCTCATCCATGGGCGATCCGTCGGGCAGGTATAAATTGGCAAGACCACTCTCACGGCGCCTCGTTGCCATGGGCACCCAGTCTTCATCTTTTTTCTGTTCACGTCGCCGGGTGTAGATGTTCATGTATTCATAGATATCCTCACCGTATTCACCGGCACGTGTGGGCGCAAACATCTCGGAGAGCTGATTGACATCCTTTGAATCCATGGTGTGTATCGGGAAATTCTTCTGGAAATCAGACACCACATGGTCCCCGCGATGCATCATGTAGGCAATCTGGTAGGACGAGGGGATAAAAGGATCTCCGCCCCTGGAGCTCCCATGGAAGGATAGGGGCTCGGCCTGTTTCTCAGACGTACTATCCGCCCCGGGAGGAAAATTCATACGCCCCGTGGTGCGTCCCTCGCCAAGAAAGAAAAAATCCTTATCAAGAAAGAAATTCCCCCTGTAGCTAACGGACAGCACACCTTTTTCGTCCTGCTCAACGCCTTTTGTGTTCACGGCAAGCTGCCAGAACTCGGCCAGGGATGAGCGTTCATGGCGCTCCAGGGGAAAGGACCACCCGTCGTTTAAGATAAAATTGGCGATGTATTCGGCAACCCGGTTCTTTCGAAGTTCATGCTGAACCCGTTCAATGGGGGACTCTTTCGGGTTTTCACCGGTATCCCGCCGGTACTTTTCACAGGCCGACAGCTGTGCCCTGTAGAGGAGATTGAATAACCCGGCAACGGCTTCGGAACGGATACGAAAATTGGTGTCCATCAAATCGATGCTCTCAACGAACTCATCGGCGGAGAGCTTCTGGTTGTCCGCCACCTTCTCATCAATGATGAGAAGGGTATTTCCGTGGGAGTTCTTGGTAAACGACTGAAGTTCCTTTTCCAGGGTTTTGATTCTGTTCATCAACCCGTCAAACATCCAGTTGTCCACAACGGTAAAGGCGTTGTCGTAAAGTTGAAGCCCTGCCTTGCCCAGTTCCAAGGTCGCCGCAAGAAAAAGGGCAGGGGCTGCTGTCAACGGCACAACGGATGCAACGCCCAAGGCCGCATCAAAAATGGCCAACAGCGACTTCTTCCGGGCGTTATCCATACCCAGCATGTTGGCAACGGTGAGTTTTCGCTGCTTTTCAAGATACTCCATGCCCTCACGGAATCCACCCTGGGACCAGGCCCCCACACCCAAATGGATATCAGACCGCCTGTTGGCCGCTTTCTTGGCTTCGTCCCCTGTGTCCTGACCCGCGTATTTTTCTCCGTACCCCAACGTGAGGATGCGATCCGAGAGAGCATTCAGGTGAAACTTTTCACCGGCGTCTTTGCGGCTGCGGAGTTCTTCAACCATGGCCTGCTTCACCCCGGAGGCCCGACTGAACGAAAGCTCCAGGTTATGGGCCGCCGATGCCGTGGAATCCGTGTACCCCTTGACGAACACAACCCGCGACACGTCGTCACGGTGAGCAAGGAGATACCCAACCGCCGTGTTCACCGGCTCCTTGTACTGGGCGGTTACCTCGAACAGGTCACTGTCGTAAAACACCTGCGCCATGGACTCTTCCGCAAAAAACGTCTCCCCGCCCTTCTCCTCTTCCTGATCGATGAAAAAGGTCCTGTTGAAATAATCCCGCACTATGTGCTGGTACTGATCCACCGACACCTCAAGGGAGTGGGACGCGGATGAATAATCCTTAAGGCTTCCGATGGCACTTGAGATGCTCGACGCGATCTCAACGGGCTTCATCAGGCGATTGATGGGCGTCAAAATATGCTGACTCGCCTTGGGAAGGTCAAACCGAAAAACCCTCTTGCTTATCTTCGAAGCCACGGTGGCATCAAAATGCTCAATCTCCTGCCCGGTCGTGAGAAACCCCTTCCCCAAATAACTCTTTTTGAGCGCGTTCCGCACGGTATCTACTTTGTGGTCGCCCTTGGCATACGAGAGCACCCGGGTGCCGCACTCTTTAAAGGATTTCATGCTCTCCCAGGTCTTCATGGTGCTGAAGGCGAGGTTCATGGCAGCAATGTTTGACTTTTCGCCTCTGTCTATCCGGTCCTGAAGTGCTTTTCCCAGGGCAAACGTCAGACTGGTTCCCGAATCCGCAAAGGCCACCCCATGGATAAGCCCTGCAATCTCTTTTTTACGCTTGAGCATGGCCGCACACCTGTCGAATCCGGCGGGAGGAACCTTTTTACCGCCCTCCTTTTTACCGTCGGCCCCCTCATCAACAGCGTCCCTTACAAGATGCATGTACTGTTCCGGAAACTGTGTGACCAGGGCCTCCTCGGCAGAAACCGGATCACACAAAATCACGTCCATCTCCGTAAAGTGACTTCTTATGGGAAAGCGGACGTAATCAATGATGGTGTATCGGCCGGATTCTGCGGTTCCCCGGTGCCAGCGTTTGGATTCTGACTCGGGTCGTTTGCCGACTTCAACGTCGATGCGGTATTGTCCCACAGGGAGGGTTCTGTCATTGCCGTAGAGAACGTACCCATACAGGTCCTTTGATTTGGTAAATCGTGACACCTGAAACTTGGCAAACGTCCTATCATGATACTTTTTGCCATTGATATAAATTGTTATCCACGATGTTTCATATTTCGCATCCACCAAAAAAAACACTGCTCGGGTTTTGGGGATAACGATCCCCTTGATGCCGTGACTATTATTTTTTTTCTTCTGGTACCACTTTCGATAACCCTCATCCTCATCGTTTCCATCTTTGGGAATGTCCCTTGGTTCACGAAGATGATCAAAAGGGATCCACTGGGACTCGAAGGACATCGTTTCCAAATCAGGTGTCTGGCGAATTGCGTCCCCGATCTGCTTCGCCCAATTGTAATCATTCATCTCATATGTGTAGGCCGCCGATGCCTGTGCAATCATCCCGGCGGGGGGCATCACCAGATGATGGGTCTCCACCAAACCAAGGGGCGCTACCCCCCTGAATGTCTTGGTGATGGGTTTCAGGGCCCCGTAGCTGTTGGTGGTGCAGGCAACCAGAGGTGTCGTTTTTGTTGAGGCTTCACCATTAGAATTATAACTAACATTGCTGTAGACAAAAAAATGTTTCACCGGTTCTAGTTTAGAAATAAGCGCTCCGCGGTCATAGTATCCGGTTAATACAATCTTTTCATAGATCACCCCGTCAACCCGTTTTTTTGGTGTCTGCACAGCAGCCTCCTTCAAATATTAATCAGCGTGAGTTTTCGGCATTTAATCGGAAGTTTTACGTCAAGAACAACTTTTCCATCAGAAATCTGTTTTTTCTCAAAGCCATCATAACTCGGAACATATATATGGTCCGAGTCCTCCGAAAAAATGGGTATATATCTGTCGCTTTTGAATTTTGAGACACCCGCTCCGTTTTTTGTTGAGTAGACCGTAAAAAAATCCAACGCATTTCCCCGAATAATCTTGTGCCCGTCAGGTGACACATCAAAACAATACCCGCCATCGGTGATTAACATCCTGTGCTTGGACCAATCGGGGTTAAAAATACAGACACCATAGGTTTCGACCAAGTCATCCGGTCTTTTTTTTATCCCGCCACGATTTAGCGGGTGAGACCGCTCATACCCGCTCGCGAAAATCATATTTTTTTCAGGATGAATGAGAAACTCCTGCAACCAAAAGTAAGTATTTTTTGTTTGGTCATAGAGGGTTATTTTTTTCTGTATTATATCGTACTTGTAACACTCATATAAGCGGCCTGAAGTTTTGGAAAACCCTCCGCCGCCATAAAAAACGATCGTCCTGCTATCGTTCATCCACCCGAAACCTCTCGATTGCCCATGCCTAATAATCACATCACGCTGCCCGGTTTTCAAATCAAATACCACCTTATGAAACCCGTTGGCGTCATCATCAAGGGTAAGACAAATATACCGATTATCGGGCGAACGACGAGGGGTATCCATGATGATGGCATCACCTTCCGGTGAAAGCTGCGTATTGGAAAGCACTCGCCTGAGGTCTGTCCCGTCGGTTTTTACGCTCCAAACCGAATCACAGTTTTTTTTCTCTGGATCCCTATGCATAAACTGAATCCTCGGGCTATCAAAAATATCCTGATCACCGTAGATCTCCTCTTTGATCTCGAATGATCCGTCGGGCGCTACCTCATATAAGGACGGTGGTTGGACAGACTCTTTTTTCGCAACGGTTTTGGTGTTGCTTGCCTCTGCCCGCCTTTGGTCATCCTCGTCCCCTCCGGAAAGCAAAAAGACAAGGCATGCGACAACAAGGGCTACCATCGCGATTTTCTTCAGGACATCCACCTTGCCATTTTCCATGGTTTTCTCCTCTCTCGATCATGTTGATTCAACGCAGTATAATCATTAAGGTAACATTCAATTTTAAATCAATTAGCTTTTCGTGACGTTCGATGGGCACGGCGCCAAGGGTGTCACCACTCCAATGGGTGCGGCCTGGCCTTTGCCCATCCTACAGGGTTTCGGGTTATCACCGCGGGCATTGGGTGGCGGACCGTAGGATGGGCAAAGCGGAGCGTGCCCATCTTTGTTGCGAGGGACGATGGGCACGGCGCAAAAAATGTCGCCACCCCGGTGGATGCGGCTTGGCCTTTGCCCATCCTACGGGTTTCGGGTTATCGCCGCGGAGCGTTGGGTAGCGGACCGTAGGATGGGCAAAGCGGAGCGTGCCCATCTTTGTTGCGAGGGCCGATGGGCACGGCGCCAAGAGAGTCGCCACTCCAATGGATTCGGCTTGGCCTTTGCCCATCCTGCAGGGTTTCGGCTTATGGACGCGGACGCTGGGTGGCGGCAAAACGTAATAATGTCTTTTATGAAGACCGCCCATGCAGAGGATATCTTATTGTCGCAAGTAAAGTATGGCCCTGTTTCGCAGCAATTCATGACGATTTTCAACCGCGAATCATTGCTCAGATAACTACAAGGAAACTTGAATGTCAAGAATTATAGCAGCAAGATATTATGGCGCAAAAAGGAGTCGGCAATTTAGGCGGTTATGCCGACATGCACACACAGGCAAAAGAGGAATAGGCTATAAACAAACGGAGCATGACACGTGGCCGAGTGCTTCAGGATAGGCGCAATCAAAAAAGCCGCCCCCGACATAATCGGGAGCGGCTGAGAAGCAAAAAATACTGGTTATTGAGGTCGGGCGCGTTCTTACTGAGCGATCCGGGTCAACACACCTGCATGACGGGCACCTCATCGGGGATGATCAGGTCGGCATCGGTGTGTGCCACCACGTCGTCTACGGTGAGGCCCGGAGCAACCTCTTTCAGGACCAGCCCCGCATCGGTGACCTCCATCACTGCCATGTCCGTAACGATAAGGTTTGCCTGGCCCACGGCGGTGAGGGGAAGGGTGCAGCGCTTGAGGATTTTGGAAGAGCCGTTTTTGTTCACATGGTCGGTGGCAATGATCACGCGGCGGGCACCGGTGCAGAGATCCATGGCGCCCCCCATGCCCGGCACCATCTTGCCGGGGATGATGTAGTTGGCGATGTTGCCCTCCTGGTCCACCTCAAGGGTTCCCAGGACCGTGGCGTCCACGTGGCCCCCGCGGATGATGCCGAAGGAGGTGGCGCTGTCGAAAAAGCAGCCGCCCTGCTTGATGGTCACCGGCTTGTTCCCGGCGTTGATGAGATCGGGATCCTCCTGGCCTTCGGGCGGACAGGGGCCCATGCCGATGAAACCGTTTTCGGACTGGAGAAAAATCTCCACATCGGCAGGGACGTGGTCGGCCACCATGGTGGGCATACCGATACCCAGGTTCACGACGTCGCCGTCCTTGAACTCCCTTGCGATTCGCTTGACGATCATCTCGCGCTTGCTGATTTTCTCTGCCATGTTGTCTACCCTCCTACCACTGCATCGACAAAAATACCCGGCAGCATCACGTGATCCGGATCAATGGCCCCCACGTCCTCCAGGAATTCCGCTTCCACAATCACATAATCACAGGCCATGGCCATGAGCGGGTTGAAGTTCTGGGCCGATTTGCGGAACACCAGGTTGCCCTGCCTGTCCGCTTTAAAGGCCTTGATGAGAGCCACGTCACCTTTGATGGGCGGCTCCAGGAGAAATTCGCGGCCGTCCACGGTGATCTTTTCTTTGCCCTCTTCCACGTGGGTTCCCACCCCGGTGGGGGTAAGGATTCCGCCGAGCCCCACGCCCGCGGCACGGATCCGCTCGGCCAGGGTGCCCTGGGGGACCAGGACCGCGTCGATTTTCTCCTCGGACATCAGCTTACCGAACTCGGGATTGAGCCCCACATGGGATGCATAAAAACAGGAAGCCATGTCGTTTCGGATCAGTTTTCCGGCGCCTTTGCCCGGGACCCCGGCATCGTTGCAGACCACGGTCAGGTCCGTCACCCCTTTCTCGACGACGGCGTCAACCAGCGCCTCGGGGGTGCCCACCGTCATAAATCCGCCGATCATTACGGTCATCCCGCTTTCGATCCGCGCCACAGCGTCCTTCATTGTCGTGATTTTGTTCATCCTGCCAAATCCTTAATAGTCGCGACCGCGTCATGGTATACGCCCCGGAAACCCAGGAACATGCCGGCTGTCACCCTTGGGAGCCTGCCGGGCTTAAGAAGGATGGTTTCGTGATCAGGGCTGCATCAAACGGATTTCGGATCTCCTTAAAAACCGATAGAAGATCCCGGGCAAAACCACCGGGAATACCCCGCACATGGCCTGCCACGATCACCTAACAAGCGTTAGGTAGAGGGTTATATAATCCTGCCATAACCATATTGTCAAGGGTCTTAAGATGATAGGAGGACACCGTCATTGGCGCCGCAACACAATAAGCAAGCAGGGGCCGCACCGATGCGCCTGTACGAGGCCCCTTGCATCTGGCGGACGCCAAGGCTCAGGAATATTTTAACCGCCCGTAAAAACATCACAACAACAAGCTAAAAGCATGCCAAAACAACCATTTTTCCAAGGGAGATTTATTTCAGCACTTCTTGTGTTTTTTTCTTGACTTTAACCGATCCGAGAACCTACCCTAACAAACGTTAGGTTTTGTATCGGCAACTCGCCGTCCGTATGATCTGCAACCAGAAGAACAAGGATCGCCGGCCATGAGCACCACGACCATCTCCACACGCAAGACCATCATCTTCCGCGAAGCCGCCCATCTCTTCCGAGAAAAAGGCTACAGCGGTTCCACCCTCCGGGAACTGGCCAAGCGTGCCGGCGTCAAGGGCGGCAGCATCTACCACCACTTCAATTCCAAGCAAGAGATCCTCTTCATGATCATGGAGTACACCATGACCAACCTCATCACCAAAGTCTCCAGTGAGATCGAAGGTGTGGAGAGCCCCCTTGCCAAGCTGCGCAAAGCCATCCGCGTTCACGTGGAATACCACACAGTGGATTCCGACGAGACCTACGTGGCAGACGCCGAGCTCCGCAGCCTGGAAGTCCCCAACTACAAGAAAATCGTCAAAATGCGAGACCGCTACGAGCGGCTGTACAAAGATATGCTTCAGGAAGGAATAGATAAGGGGGAGCTGGCCATGGACAACGTCACCATCTCCTCCCGGGCCCTGCTCCAGATGTGTACCGGCATCTCATACTGGTACAACCCGGAAGGCCCCCTCTCCATCAAGGAGATTGCCGACAGCTATGTGGACCTCTTTTTTCACGGGGTCTGCGGCAATGTGGCCAACTGAGCGGCCACCGACACCGGCTCAAACTGTCGTACCCCATATTCTGGGGACCATACCGCAGCTATTCAATAATGTAAGGAGTGTGTTACCATGTCTTTGGAAGTGATCAAGAACGGCAACCCCTTCGGCGCCCACAGGGTGGTGGAACCCAAGGGGGTCCTTCCCCAGCCCGCCCGGAAAATCGACAACAATTTAAACCGCATCTGGGACAACGAACTCCTCATCGACGTCCAGTTCCTCAACATCGACTCTGCCAGCTTTACCCAGATCAAGACCGAGGTGGGGGCCGACGACGACAAGATCAAGGCAAAAATCCTTGAAATCGTAAGTGATCGAGGCAAGATGCACAACCCCGTCACCGGCTCCGGCGGCATGCTCATCGGCACTGTCCAGGCCGTCGGGGAAAAGCTCAAAGAGACCTGCCCCCTTAAAGAAGGAGACCGTATTGTCAGCCTCGTCTCCCTGTCCCTGACGCCCCTTGCCATCGAGGAGATCCTGGAGGTGAAGAAAGAGACCGACCAGGTCAAGGTAAAGGCCAAGGCCGTTCTCTTTGAAAACTCCCTCTACGCCAAACTCCCCGAAGACATGCCCGAGACCCTGGCCCTGGCCGTTCTCGATGTCTGCGGCGCCCCCGCCCAGACCGCCCGCCTCGTCAAGCAGGGCGACACCACCGTCATCATCGGTGCCGGCGGAAAATCCGGCATCCTCTGCGCCTGGGAAGCCAAGCGCCGTGCAGGCGTCACCGGACGCATCATCGGTGTGGAATACTCCGATGCAGGGGTGGCCTCACTTGAAGCCCTCGGCATCTGCGACGACGTCGTCAAACTCGACGCCTCGGATGCCCTCACCTGCTACGACACCATCAGCACCCTCACCGACGGCAAACTGGCCGACGTCATCATCAACTGCGTCAACATCGAAAACACGGAACTGGCATCCATCATGATGTGCCGGGACAAAGGCGTGGTCTACTTTTTCAGCATGGCCACCTCCTTTACCAAGGCCGCCCTCGGCGCCGAAGGCATCGGCAAGGACGTGGACATGATCATCGGCAACGGCTACACCGCAGGCCACGCTGAGATCGCCTTGAATGTCGTCCGGGAATCTAACGATATCAGAGAGATGTACGAAAAGCTTTACGTATAAGACAAATTAAAATACGCCAAGGGACCGCTCCTCCTCCTGCTGATTCTCCTCCCACTCTCCTTCTCCCTCACGCACTCCCCTCCGGCGTCGGCATAGAATCGTCACTGTCAGCTCAACAGCACACAAGAGGGTTTTCACAGCATGAAAGAGTACAAACGTCACAACTACAGGGAAATTGAACTTTACAAGGACGTCCCTGAAGAGGATTGGAACAACTGGAAGTGGCAGCTCCGAAACGTTGTCACCGACATCCCCACCCTGAAAAAAATCATGCCCATCGACGCGTCCATGGAACAGGATCTCGAAAAATGCCTTGAGAAATTCACCATGGCCATCACCCCCTACTACGCCTCCATCATGGAGAAGGACTACCACCGCGGCGTCATCCGACTCCAGGCCGTCCCCTCCATCAATGAACTCCATGTGGCTCCCGATGACCAGGATGACCCCCTGCACGAAGATGTGGACTCCCCGGTTCCCGGCCTTACCCACCGCTACCCCGACCGCGTGCTGCTCCTGGTCACCCACATCTGCTCCATGAACTGCCGCCACTGCACCCGGCGCCGCATGGTGGGCGACCACGACACCCACCTCTCCCGAGCCTCCATCGACAAATGCATCGACTACATCCGCGAGCACAAAGAGGTTCGTGACGTGCTCATCTCCGGCGGCGACCCCTTCACCCTCACGGACGACTCCCTGGAATACGTCCTTAAAAAGGTCCGCGCCATCGACCACGTGGAGATCATTCGCATCGGCTCCCGCACCCCGGTGGTCATGCCCCAGCGCATCACCGACGACCTGTGCAACATGCTGAAGAAGTACCACCCCCTTTACGTGAACACCCACTTCAACCACCCGGACGAGATCACCGCAGACTCCAAAGAGGCCTGCGAGCGCCTGGCCAACGCAGGGATCCAGATGGGCAACCAGACCGTGCTCTTACGGGACGTCAACGACTGCCCCAACATCATGAAAAAACTCATGCACGAGCTGCTTCGCATCCGCGTAAAGCCCTACTACATCTACCAATGCGATCTCTCCATGGGCATCTCCCACTTCCGAACCTCCATCACCAAGGGCATGGAGATCATTGAAAACCTGCGCGGCCACACAACCGGCATGGCGGTGCCCACCTTTGTGGTGGATGCCCCCGGAGGCGGCGGCAAGATCCCTGTGATGCCCAATTACCTGCTCTCTCAGTCCGACCGGCGATTTGCCCTGCGGAACTACGAAGGGGTCATCACCACCTACACCCAGCCCGAAGAGGTCTTCTCCAACTGCGGGCGCTGCAACATCTGCAAGGAAAACGAGAAGCAGTACAAACCCCTGGACGGCGTGGCCAAGCTCCTCTCAGGCGAAAAACTCTACCTGGAGCCCGCCAACCTCCAGCGCCGCAAGCGGGATTAACAAGGCAAAAACGCCTCCGGCGACCCTGCCGGGGGCCAACCTTTTAAAAAGGTTTCCAAACAGGATTTTGATTGTTTCAGAGATTAACTTCGCGCTTGCCCTTGCCCCGAGGAACGAGGGGCAAGGGCAAGCGCAACCTGGGGTCCAGGGGATCATCCCCTGGCCGCCGGAGGCATCGTCCCTTCATGAAAACGTATTGTTTCATCGGAACCGATAAAAATGCCGGAAAGACCACGGCTTTCAACGCCGTGTATGCCGAACGGGTGCGTAAGGGCCAGGCCCTGCTCCTCACCTCCATCGGCATCAACGGCGAGACCACCGATGAATTCGACGGGGGGATCAAGCCCGGTATCCGGGTGGTGCCCGGTTCTTTTTTCGTGACGGCCGGAGAGCACCTCACCGGCCACACCGGCAAATACGATACCTGGGCCACCTTTGTGCCGCCGCGTTTTGCAAAGCCCCTGGTGCTGGGTCGGTGCACCCTGGCCTTTGACATCCTCTTGGAAGGGCCCAACACCGGAACGGAGCTGTCCCTATTAAAAGGTGAACTCCAAGGTCTCATCCCTTCGGAGTCCATCCTCCTTGTGGACGGTTCCATCGACCGGCAGTTCCTGGCAAGCCCTGACCTCTGCGACGCCTTCTACTTCTCGGTGCTTTTTTCCAAGCGGGAGCCCCAGAGGCGCAAGGCCGAGGCCTTTCTCTCCGCTCTCTCCTTCCAGGGCTGCAGCGGCAACGTGGCCCGGATGATAGACGAAGAAAAAGAAGAATCCACCCGCGCCATTCTTTTTGATGAAGACGGCACGATCATCCATCACGGAGAGCTTATGCCCTTTGCGGACAAGGCCCTCCACGACAAACTGGGCAAACTGGGCTCACAGCCTGCCGTACTCTACTTAAACGGCGCCCTCACCCTGACCCTGGCCGAGTACCTGGCGCCCCTGAAAGGGCTCACCCTGGTTCTCGACAACATGACCCTCTACCAGAACGTCTCCGCAGGCCCGAGAAAAGCCCTTCTCTTCAAGCCGGAGGTTCGTCTCCTTCACACGGTGAAGGTCAAGCGGATCTTCATCCGGGAAGAGGCCCCCTTTGATCGCAGCCTGCTTCCGGCTAACGCACACGTTGAAAACCTCTTCAGGGACGGTACCCATGGCATTTGAATTTAGACAGGACCTCATACCCCGCGCTCTTAAAGAGGAGCTGGCCTTCGACGCCTATCTCGCCCTCTTCGATCTGGGCCTGCCCCTGATCCCCGCAACCATCCTGGAGCCCATGGGAAAAGCCGAAGGGGCGGCGCACTTTGAGTCCCTCGGAAGGATCGAGTCAGCCTTCTCCCCGGAGACCCTTTCCGAACTCATCACGGTAAGCGCAAGGCTTCCCCGCCTGGAGTCTCTGCTCCCCCATTTTGAGGGGGCGGGCCTCCAGCAGTTCCATCTCTTTGAGTTGAACCGGTTCCTCTCCGTCACGGCAGAGCTCACCGCCCTTGAGCACACCCTGCCCACGGCGTTGGAATCCCACGGGGCCTTGAACGGCATGCGCGAGGTCCTTTTCCGCCATACGGAGCGGGAAGGCGCAGCCCTTTCCGTCAACCAGGCCACGGCACGAATCAGAAAAAAGCTGGAAGAGGTTGAAAAAAGCCTGAACAAAGAGATCATCGCCCACGAACAGGCGGTGGAAAAGGCCATGGGCCTTCGCATGATCTACCCCTTTCCCCGGGAGGTTCAAGGGAGTGATCCGCTCCTTGAAAAGGCCCTGAGCTGCTCGCTTCTGCAGGTCACCGAAACCGGGGAGACCCTCCGCCTGGACCACCGCCCCGGGGCCTCCCTCCTGGAAAAAGTCGCGGCCAAAGAGGCCCTCACCGCAGAGCTGGAAGCCTGCACCGAAGGTCTTCTGGCGGAGATCAACGCTGAGATGGTCCCTTTTTTCAACGCGTTTTACACCCTGTACGAAGAACGGAAAAAACGCTGCCTTCTCTACACCCTCGTGTTTGTAAAGCAGCGGGAGGGGCTTGCCTTCCCCAAATTTGTGGACGGGTGCCGATTTCACCTTGAAGAGGGGCACTCCTTTGCCCTTGCCCTAAAGAAAGGCAGGGGCTGCGTTCCCCTCTCCATCGATCTGGCCCCGGGCTCCAATGTGCTCTACGGAGCCAACATGAGCGGCAAGACCACGGTCCTCAAGACTCTCTACTTCCTGCTCACAGCCATCCGCACGGGCCTTCCGGTACCGGCTGATGCCATCACCCTGCACTACCCGGAGTCGGTGCGGTTGCTCCTCAAATCGTCCGGGGACATGGGCAAAGACCTCTCCTCCTTCGGGGAAGAGCTCCAGTTCTTCGCCCGGGAGCCCGAAGAGGGAGCTTTTATCCTGGCCGATGAGCTCTTTCTCTCCACCGACCCGGTAAACGGTGCGGAGCTCTCCCGCATCTTCATCGACAATTACGGCAAACGCCCCTTGATCTTCTTCTGCACCACCCACTACCCCAGGGTGCTGGAGATGAACACCCCCCGCCTCTTCCGCATGCTCGACGTGGAGTTTGCAGATGAGGCAGGACAAGCCATGGATCTCTCCAACCTGGCATCCCTGATGCCCTACAGGCTGGAGCACATCTCGTCTGAACATGCCGCGTCTGCGGTGCGCGCCAACCGCAAGCCCCTGGAGCTTGCCCTCTGCTTTCCCCTGCCCGAAAGCATCAAGGCGCGCATCAGGGAAACGGTTGAAGGCACGAAATAACCCGAAGCCGGGGATGTCACCTCCGGCGGACCCATGAATCAGGATATGCACTATGGCAACAATTGATTTAAATCACGAGCAGATCGACCGACTGAAGTCCAAGGCAAAAACCATTGCCGATCAGGTCCAATCCATGATCGACCGCTACTCCTCGGTCTCTGTTGAACGTGCCGTGCTGAGGTTGTACGGCGTGGACGGCGTCAACGAAGAGGGCACGCCCCTTCCCAACCGGCTGGTGGAGATCCTCCAGGAAAAGGGCCGCCTTGACGACGGCGTCTCCGGTCACTTTGCAGCCGCCGTCCTGGACTCCGGCCGAGATCCGGTCACCACCGCCGAGCTCATCGAACAGGGCCGCATCGACTTCGGGAACCTCACCCGGTTCTCCCAGGACGAAGTCGCCCTTAAAGAGAAGCAGCTTTGCGCCGCCGCCATCAGCCGCCTGGATGCCACCCGCAGGGCCAAGGCCGAAAAGCTGAAGAAATACCCCGAGGGGCCCCAGCCCTGGAAGTACCTTATCGTGGCCACGGGCAACATCTACGAAGACCGCCTTCAGGCCAAGGCAGCTGCGGGCTCCGGCGCCGACATCATCGCGGTGATCCGCTCCACGGCCCAGTCCCTTCTGGACTACGTGCCGTACGGCCCCACCACCGAAGGGTTCGGCGGCACTTTTGCCACCCAGGCCAACTTCAAGATCATGCGCGAAGCCCTGGACGAAGCCTGTGAGGAGAATGACCGCTACATCCGCCTGGTGAACTACGCCTCGGGCCTCTGCATGGCCGAGATCGCCGCCTGCGCAGCCATGGAAGACCTCGACATGCTCTTGAACGACTCCATGTACGGCATCCTCTTTCGGGACATCAACTTAAAGCGTACCTTCATCGACCAGCACTTCTCGCGGCTCATCTGCTCCCGGGCCAAGATCATCATCAACACCGGGGAGGACAACTACCTCACCACCTCCGATGCCGTGGAGAACGCCTACACCGTCACCGCCTCCCAGCTCATCAACGAGGCCATGGGCAAGAATTCTCTGCTCACCGACGACCTGCTGGGTTTGGGACATGCCTTTGAGATCAACCCAAATATCGAAAACGGCTTTCTCTATGAGCTGGCCCACGCCCAGATCGCGCGGCAGCTCTTTCCCAACGCACCTTTAAAGTACATGCCGCCCACCAAGTACAAGAGCACCGACATCTTCTTCTCCCACTGCATGGACACCATGTTCAACCTGGCTTCGGTCACCACCGGCCAGGGCATCCACCTGGCGGGCATCCTCACCGAGGCCATCCACACACCGCTCCTGCAGGACCGCTACCAGGCCATCGACTCCATCAACTACGTCTTCAACAACGCCCGTGGCCTGGGGGACGAAATCGAGTTCAAAAAAGACGGCATCATCGCCAGGCGGGCCCAGGAGGTCCTCGACCAGGTGGAGCACTTCCTCACCGAGGTTTGCCAGAAGGGCCTCACCGTTGCCATCAACGAAGGCCGGTTTGCCGATATCAAACGTGCCGACGACGGCGGAAAAGGGCTTGAAGGGGTCTTTGCCAAGGGTCCCTCCTACAAGAACCCCATCCTGGAACAGCTTGAGAAAGAAGGAGTCATCAATGAGTAAGGAGATGATCAAGCCCTATGGCGACACACTGAACGACGGCATTGTCCAGCTGGCCTTCACCCTTCCGGTCAAAGACGGGGCCCGGGCCAAAAAAGCGGCGGAGCTTTACGCCGGAAAACTCGGTCTCACCGATGTCTCCGTCTCCTTTTCCAAGGAGATAGCCGAGGGCTTTACCTATTTCGTGATCTTCGGCAAGGCCCAGCCCGAGCTGGACTTCTCCCAGGTCCACGCCTCCGAGGCCAAGGTGGAGCGTCTGGATTTCTACGAGATCAACAACCTCATCAAAACCAGCCTCAACCGCAAAGTGGCCGTGGTGGGAGCTTCCATCGGCACCGACGCCCACACCGTGGGCATCGACGCCATCATGAACATGAAGGGCTACAACCAGGACTACGGCCTGGAACGTTACCCGGAGATGGACGCCTGCAACTTAGGGGCCCAGGTCCCCTGCGAAGAGCTTCTCAAAAAAGCCGTTGAGATGGATGCCGATGCCATCCTGGTCAGCCAGACCGTCACCCAGAAGGACGCCCACATCCGGAACTTCACCGAGATGATCGAGCTTCTCGAAGCGGAGAACATGCGGGACCGGTTTGTCCTGCTGGCAGGGGGCCCCCGGGTCACCAACGACCTGGCCGTGGAGCTGGGCTACGACGCGGGCTTCGGCCCGGGCACCGTGCCCTCCCACGTGGGATCCTACATTGCCACCCAGCTGGTGAAACGCAAAGGCAGAAGCTAATTGTTCGTGAAACCAGAAAAATCAGATGCACGAAACACACCCGGTTCATCCATTGAGATGACGACGTTAATTCAGGAGACGACATGAACACACTGGCAGAATCACTGATCCGAATCAGAATAAGCGCACACGACGCACATTACGCGGGGTCGCTTGTGGACGGAGCGCGCATGCTCAATCTCTTCGGAGATGTGGCAACAGAGCTGCTCATCAAGTACGACGGCGACGAAGGCCTCTTCCGCGCCTACGACAGCGTGGAGTTCCTTGCCCCGGTGCGGGCAGGGGATTACATCGAGGCCAAGGGCCGCATCGTCAAGGTGGGGGGCACCAGCAGGCGCATGGAATTCGAAGCGTGGAAGGTCATCGCCCCCACCCCCGAACACGGAGAGACCGCAGCGGAACTGCTTGCCGAGCCTGTTCTTGTGTGCAGGGCAAGCGGCACCTGTGTCACCCCCAAAGAAGCCCAGAGGATTCGCCATGAGTAACACGCCCCTGATCATCTCGGCAGCCATTGTGGGAGCGGAGCTTACCCGGGACACCTACCCCAACCTGCCCCTGACCCCCGACGAGATTGCGGAGGCCGCAGAAGAGGCGGTAAACGCCGGTGCCAGCATCATCCACCTCCACGTACGCGATGAAAACGGGCTCCCCACCCAGCGCGTCGACGTGTTTGAAACCGTCACCGAAAAGATCCGCAACCGCTGCGACTGCATCCTGCAGTACTCCACCGGCGGTGCCGTGGGCACCCCCGTTGAGCTGCGCTGCAACCCGGTATCTTTAAAGCCCGACATGGCCACCCTGTCCATGGGCACCATGAACTTCGGCTCCGAGATCTATGAAAACACCGAGGAGACCATCACCACCATTGCCAGGGCCATCACCGACAACGACGTCATGGCCGAACTGGAGGTGTTTGACTTCGGCCAGCTCGAAACCGTCATGCGCATGGTCAAAAAAGGCCTGGTCCCGGAAAGACACCACATGGATTTTGTCCTTGGGGTCCCCGGGGGCATGGCAGCCACCATCTCCAACCTCGTGATGCTGGTAAACCGCCTCCAAGAGGGCCAGACCTGGGCCGTTGCGGGTTTAGGGCGCGGCCAGCTTCCCATGGCCATGCACAGTATCGCCATGGGCGGCCATGTACGCGTGGGCATTGAGGACAACATCTATTACCGCAAAGGCGAGCTTGCTGTCTCCAATGCCCAGCTCGTGGAACGCGTGGTGAGAATCGCCCGGGAATACGATCGCCCGGCAGCCACCGTGGACCAGGCCCGTCAGATCCTCGGATTAAGCGAGTAGCAACACAACCAATGCATCACCCCGTTCTTTGACAAAACACAGGACACAACGCTGCCCAATACATCTGGTCTGTTTCTCTGCGCTGAAGCGGCAGCTCCCATGGATGGTCCCCCCATTTCAGGCCGAACGTGCCGTGAAATGAGACGATAGCCCCCCCCCAACCACCCAAAGGAAAGAGAAGGAGAAGAAGAAAAAAGTGAAAGACCGCCCCGTCTGACGCAGTCGTTTTGCAAGGGTCTCCCTTGAAACAACAACACCACGAACCTGAACATGAAGTGACAAACACGCCGGACAACGAGGTTCGGCAGAAACAAAAAACTCCAAGCACAGGTAAGGATGAGATTTATGTTTTCCGGTTTGTTGAAATTAAGTCCTGTTTTTGTCATGGCCGGCCTGATGATTTCAGGCTTTGACGCATTGCTCGCAGCACCCCTTGCGACCATTTACGCAGCCATCGTGGCCTTTGTTACAGAAAAGATGAAGTTCCAGAAGATTGTCGACGCCGCCATCGACAACGTCAAAGAGATGCAGCTTGTCTTTTTTATCCTGATGCTCGCCTATGCCATGGCAGAGGCTTTCATGGCAACGGGTGTCGGCGCATCCATCATCACCATCTCCCTCAACCTCGGCCTCACCGCCAAGACTGTTGCCGTCACCGGCCTGGTGGTTACCGCTATCCTCTCCGTGGCCACGGGAACCTCCTGGGGAACCTTTGCCGCGTGCGCGCCGGTGTTTCTCTGGCTCAACCACATCGTGGGCGGCGACATCGTCCTCACCACCGCCGCCATCGCCGGTGGCGCCTGCTTCGGCGACAACATCGGCCTCATCTCGGACACCACCGTGGTGAGTTCCGGTATCCAGAAGGTGGAGGTCATCGACCGAATCCGCCACCAGGGCATCTGGTCAGTGCTCTGCCTCATGGCCACGGCCGTGGTCTTTTATATGGTCAGCGCCATGATGGGCCTGCCCAGTGAGGTGGGCAACGCCACCGAGGCCATCAGCCAGATTCCCGACACGGTCTGGAGCGCCCTGGCCGAAAAGCGGGCCTCTGCCGTGACCCTGCTTGAGCAGGTACAAAACGGTGTGCCCCTTTACATGTGCATCCCCCTTCTTCTCGTCCTCGTGGTGGCCATCATGGGCCTTCCCACCCTGGTCTGCCTGGGCATCGGCCTGATCTCTTCCCTGCTCTTCGGCCTTGTGGCCGGCACCGTGGAATCCGTCCAGAGCTACCTCGACCTTATGTACAGCGGTTTTGAAGGTGCCGGGTCCTGGGTTATCGTCATGATGATGTGGGTGGGTGCCTTCGGTGGCATCATGGGCAAAATGCATGCCTTCGAGCCCGTCTCCAGGCTCATCACCACCCTTGCTGGCAGCGTGCGCCAGCTCCTCTTCTACAACGGTGTCCTCTCCATCCTGGGCAACGCAGCCCTGGCCGACGAGATGGCCCAGATCGTCACCATCGGTCCCATCATCCGAAACCTCACCGACGAAAACGTGGAAGCACCGGAAGAAGAGATGTACAAACTGCGCCTGCGGAACGCCACCTTCGGCGACGCCCTGGGTGTCTTCGGGTCCCAGCTCATTCCCTGGCACGTCTATGTCGGGTTCTACGTGGGCATTGCAACGGCCGTGTACCCCTTGCACACCTTCGTTCCCATGGACATCATCAAGTTCAACTTCATGGCCATGATCGCCGTGGGTTCCATCCTGATCCTGACCCTCACAGGCCTCGACCGGCTGATCCCCCTCTTCGGGCTTCCTTCAGAGCCCGACGTCAGCCTCAAGGACAAAGAGAAGTATGCCGGTAACCTCGCCCCTGAAAAACTGTAGCGAGCCCGGCCCTGCCTTACCGGGAGCCTGAACCCAAAACGCCCCTTCCACGCATGTGAAAGGGGCGTTTTGCCTGGCGGGCCCCCTGGAAAGGGCCCTGACTACGGATGGATCACCTGTATTCCGTGTATTTTTTCGCCTTCCCCCGAACCATGTCTGCCGGGTATTTGGCCTCGTTGAGTGCCATCTTGCGCTCCACGGCCCCTTCAATGTCGATCTTCAACAGGTCGGCCAGTCGGCAGAGGTAGACCTGGACGTCGGCAATCTCCTGAGCCACCGCCTCTTTTTTGTCGGGCTCCAGGTCAAAAGAAGCCTGCTGGGTCAACCACTGGAAATGCTCAAGGAGCTCTCCGGCCTCCACGTTCAGGGCCATGGCGATGTTTTTGGGGGAATGGAACTGTTCCCAGTCACGTTCCTGGGCAAAGTCTCTGAGCTTCGCCTGTATGGTATCTATATTCAAAACGGAATATCCTCATTATAAAGTTCGTCATTGGTGCCAACGCCCTTGGAAATACACCCACCGAAGCCCGGTGGCGAGCCCTTTTTCAGGAACCCTGCATTTTTTGACCCCATGGTTCCACCGCCCCCCGGCAGGATGCAGGCGCCTATCCCATGAAATTCGTTATCCATCTCCGCCATCCCCTTCGAGCCCCTTTTTTCCCTGACAATTTAAATGGGGAAAAAACGTGAAAAGCCTTGATTGGCGGGTAAAGCGCTGCTATAAGTCTTTTCACAAATCGCCGAAGTGGTGGAATTGGTAGACGCGCTAGTTTCAGGGACTAGTGAGAGCAATCTCGTGGGAGTTCGAGTCTCCCCTTCGGCACCAGTTAAAAAGCAAAAGCCCTTGTATGATCATGCAGGGGCTTTTTTGTTTTAAGCGCCCGAAACCCGGAATCAAGGCCCAATAAAGAGGCACCGCAACCGGAAGTATCCGCCATTGCATACGTTCCCGGAACCACCCCTTTTCCGGGTGTCAAAAAAATACGAAAAACCCATGAAAAGCCTTGATCCACGAGCAAAGCGCTGCTATAAGTCTTTTCACAAATCGCCGAAGTGGTGGAATTGGTAGACGCGCTAGTTTCAGGGACTAGTGAGAGCAATCTCGTGGGAGTTCGAGTCTCCCCTTCGGCACCAGTTAAAAAGTAAAAGCCCTTGCATGATCATGCAGGGGCTTTTTTGTTTTTGAGCACCCGACACACAGAATCAAGGCTCAAAAAAGGGGTACCGCAGACGGAAGTATCCGCCATTGCACATGTTCCCCGAAACACCCCTTTTTCGGGTGTCAGAAAAATACGGAAAACCCATGAAAAGCCTTGATCCACGGGCAAAGCGCTGCTATAAGTCTTCTCACAAATCGCCGAAGTGGTGGAATTGGTAGACGCGCTAGTTTCAGGGACTAGTGAGAGCAATCTCGTGGGAGTTCGAGTCTCCCCTTCGGCACCAGATAAAAAACAAAAGCCCTTGCATTCACCTGCATGGGCTTTTTTTGTTTTGCCCCCCTCGCCTCTTTATCTTTTATGGTTCTCCGGCTGGCTCAGCCGTGGTAAAGATAACCTGCGTTTCCCGAAAAAGATATCCCCACACATCACAGGAAGGTTTGCATGAACAGATCCCGTTTTTACAGCCTTGCCCTTGTTCTGTTGTTGGGAATCACGCTGCCCCCCGCAACACAGCGCAGCGTTGCCATGGAATCCGATGAGCCCAACACAGCCTTTGTGGAACTCGCGGGAAACCGCAACCCAAGCTTTGGCGGAGGCGGCGGCGGACTCTCCCTTTACGGAGATCACACAGCCTTCCTTGCCGGGATCGCGACCTTCGGTTCCTCCTCCTTTGACGACTACTTTGTAGGGTTCACCCTCGGTGCTCGCTTTCATCGGCACAACCCCTTTGAGTCTACCGTGACTCCCTTCATCGGCGTGGGAAGCTTTCTCGGGTTTACCCAGGAGGAAGAGGAAGCCGAAGACGACGAGATCGACAACAACATGGACGGTGACGTGGACGAAGAGGGTGAAACTAAAACGTCCATCTCAGATACCCTGGCCTCCATCTACCCGGAGGTGGGCCTCCACATAAGAATCCCGGGCTCCGGCCTGCTCACCCTCTCGGCGCGATACAACGTAACAAGCAAGGGCAGCGAACTCGACAGCTGGATATATGCCATAGGGTTTACCATCCCCTTCTATTTTTAAGGAGAACCGAAATGCCTCCGCAACACCTGGAACTGGCCCCGTTCGAGCCGGAAGATTACGCCACCCTGGCTTCCTGGATTACCGATGAACGGACACAGGCCGTCTGGTCGGCCAACACCTTCCCCTACCCCCTGACCCGGAATGACTTCGAAGATTTCCTGAGCATCTGCCGCACAGACACCCCCCACCGGGAGTTCATGAAGGCCACAGACCAAGATTCCGGGGACATGGTGGGGGTCTTCAGCCTGAAGCGCATCGACAGCCTGGGCCGCACCGGCCACCTCAGCCTCATCATGGTTTCCCCCCAGAGCCGGGGCCGGGGAACGGGCTCGGCCATGGTCCGGGCAGCCCTGAAGCGGGGGTTTGAAACCAAGGGATTTCGCCGCATGCAGCTTTACGTCTTCAACTTCAACACCGCAGCAAAAACATGCTACGAAGCCTGCGGCATGACCAATGAAGGAACGGGTAAGCTGAAGATGACGTATAAGGGAGAGAACTGGCAGGTGGAGGTGATGGGGGTGGAGAGGGGCTAAAAGGCTAAGGGCTAAGGGCTAAGGGCTAAGGGCTAAGGGCTAAGGGCTAAGGGCTAAGAAATGTAGCTCACCAAGCGTTTCTATCAAGGAAAAAGGCCCTACCCGTTCCCCGGGATTGGCCGAAAATGTCCAGACCTCAGTCATCCGTCGCCTCTATCCTGCGTATCTCAAGGGTGTAGTCGCTCACGGGGTGGGCGGAGAGCTCGATGGTGATCAGGGCGTCCAGGGAGAGAACCTCAACGATGCAGGTGTCGTCGTCCCGGGTTGGGATCAGCCTGGCGGAGGTGCCGGGATCAACGCTCATGTAGAGACCTTCTCCGCGGCCGGTGATGAGATACCTCTCCCCTTCAAAACCCAGGATGCGGTACCGTGTGATGTGCTCACCCCCCACGATGTCGCTCACCACAAAAGGTTTTTTTGCCTCTTCCACACGGATCCAGGTGGTGTCCCGGGAGACACTTTCGTGGGTATGGATCACATGGCTGACGCAGCCTGGGGCGAGCAAGAGGAGCGCTGCCAGAAGCACAGATGCCATCGTTGCTTGTTTCATGGTGAATCCTTTGTGACGTGGAACCACGCTGTCAAGCCGGATAACCATTGCCCCTGGTTATCCGGCTGCGCATTTGCGCAAAAGACGCCTTCAATCAATCCTCTTTGATGACGATGCGCTCCAGGCCGTGGGCCTCGAACTCGGTGTCGTATTTGGCGCTCATCTCCCCGAGTTTCTCCATGAGAACCTCGGAGCCCATCTCCTTGATCTTCTCTTCGTCTTCTTCTTCCTCAAAAAGATCCCGCATGCCCAGGCGCTGGGAGAGCTGTGCCCAGAATTCGTTTTCCACGAAGTTTTCCATGATAGCCATGTGACGGCTCTCGGCCAGGGAGTCTTCGGTCTCAATGTAATCGTTGTGCTTCTCGCTGAAGGTAAAAAGGGACTCCAGGCCCATCTTTTTGTAATGGGAGAAGATCTTCTTGCGCAGCTCGCGGTAATCCGCAGTCTCTTCCGAGGGCTCAAGCTCGTGGGAGTGCATCACGTAATCGGCCACCTGGATCATCTCCACCAGCAGGCGGTATTCTTCTTTGGATATGTTCAACAGCATAAGGTGCTCCTGTGTTTTTGTACTATCTATATTAAGGATTATATTCAAACGCTCCGAAACGGGGCGCTAAAAATCATATCAAACTTTAACATGCAACCGGGCCCGGCCCAATAACTGGCATTACAACACCAGCCGATACCGCCTCTCAGGCAGGGGCCGCCCCCACTGGACACCCTCCCACCTCGACTCAAGGACAAACCCGGACGATTCGTAAATGGCGCAGGCAGCTTCAAGGCCTTCAAAGGTCTCCACCACCATCTCACGGGCGCCGGCCTCCCTGGCAAACCCCACGGCCCTTGCCATGAGGACCTTTCCAAGGCCGTGCCCGTGTAGGGACGGGTGAAGAAAAAACCAGCGAAGCGCCACCTCACCGGGCTTTTCTCGGCCCGAACGATCCACGGCAAGAGAGCCCATGACGGTATCACAGAGAGGCATGGGACAGCCTGGGCTCTCTGTATACTGCATCACCCGGAAAAAAGCGTCCACCCCGGCCTCATACCGATTGAAAAATTCGGAGAGACCGGTGGCAATCACCCCTTCGAAACGCCGGCCAAGTTGCCAGTTTTCGCGATAAAAAGAGGCTTCAAGGGAGGTGATCCGGCCGATGAGGCCCGTAACGTACCCTTCCTCCACGGCCAGACCGCCCATGGGCAAAGGAGAAACTGATTCAGTTGATGCATGGGCCTGCATGGGCCAAGCCTCCTTATTCAGTCAGATTGCAAAAAAAGCCAAATCATGCCTTCTATGGTTAAAGGGACCGACAAAAAGCGTGCCTCCGGCGGCGAGGTGAGCCACCTCGAAAGCTTATTGCCCTTGCGCTTTGTCCCTCGTTCCTCGGGCCAAAGCGCAAGGGCCTTCGGCTCGGGCTTCGCCCGACATAAATGCTGATGGTTTATACAGGATAGCTCTCAAGCTTCGACGTCACAGGATACATTGTCGTTACTTGCTCATTGTTAATTTAACCGCACTGCCTCCGACGGCAAGGTGTGCCACCTTGAAAGCAGGTTGCAAAAGCGCTTTGCCCCTCGCTTGTCGCGCTGTAGCCCATCAATGGTGACCCAATGGTGAAATGCAGACAAGGACAAAGACGGATTCCTCGGGTCAACTCACATCCGCCTTTCAAACACACGTCGACCTTGATCATCGTTTGGACCGCCGGCCCATTTACATTACCCGCCCGAGCCCCCTTGGCCCCTTGGCCCCTGGAGCACCTCACTCCTGTGCGGCACGGGTAACGACGGACTAAAAAGCCGCACCGGAGTGCGGCGCTCCGTTTTATTTAGATCGCGGCAGGGCCACCGGAAACAGTTTTAACCGGACGACCGGCTTGAAAGCGCCACACCGGACAGAATAAGCCCGGCGCTGGCCAGATGAATCCAGCCAATGGGTTCCCCTAAAAATATCATGGCCTCCACCCCGCTGAACAGGGGCAGCAAATAGTAACAGACAGCAGTACGCCCCGGGCCGATGAGCATGATGGCCCGGTTCCACAGGGCAAATGCGGCCACAGCAGCACAGACACCTAAGTAGAGCAGCACCCCCATGGAGGTCAGGGGCATCAGTGGAGCCAGGGAGAACCCCCGTTCCCAGAGATATGCGGGAACCAGCATGATCAGCCCCAGGCAAAAGGTGGCCCCGAGAAAGGTCATCATGGAAAGACCCGGGGGCTTCTGCTTCACCAGCAGAGAATAAAAGGCGAAAATCAGGGCCGCCACCACCATCAGAAGATCTCCGATGTTGAAGCGCAGCTCAAGGAGCACACCCGGTGAGCCACCCGTAAGAAGCAACAGCACTCCGAAAAACGCCATCAGGGTGCCCGCCACCTTTGCCCCGTGCATTGTCTCCCCCTGAAACAGCCAGGCCAGAATCACGATAAACAACGGAGAGACCATGGCGATCAGGGACAGGTTCAAGGCGGTTGTGGCGAGGCCGGCCACATAGACAAGGGTGTTGAACAGGGTCACCCCTGAAAAAGCGGTGAGGAAAAGATAGCCGGCGTGTGCCTTAATCCGGGCCCTCTCCCTCACAAGATGCGGCAAGGCAAAGGGCAGCAGCACCGCAACGGCAATGACCCAGCGCCAGAAGGCCAGGGTCACCGGAGGGAGGCTGTGGTGGAACCCCCGGGCCACGATGAAGTTCCCCGCCCAGAGGGCCGTGGCTCCCAACGCGCACATGATTCCAAGCCAGCGTGTTTTCCGATCTTCCACACCATACCCCTTTTCTATATTTTCCGCATCTTCAACGGATCAGCTTACTCCGGCGGTTGGTTTGATTCGGGAAATGCCTTCGTATCGCCCTGCCTTACGGCATCACACGCCTTGCCGCCATAAAAAAGTAAGTGGTTATCCCAATTTCCACGGCAAGGCAAGCACATACAGGGGGCATTGGGGTTTTCCACGGGAACACCGTCCCTTAGGCCGGATATTTCACGAGTCGAGTGCACCCATATTCAAGGCATCAGAGCTGCAGATGTAGTGGTTTACCTCAACGCTCTGATAACGCAGAAGATGGGTGCACTCGGCTCGCCCGAAGGGTGAGAAAATCAAACAGCAAACCTCGATTTACATTTTGTATTTTCAACATAGCCGACATTTTTATTGTAGCCATTTGAAATAGTGGTGTTTTTCTTTTGACTGGTTGTTTTCTCATGAAATATCCGGGTTAGCCTCCCCACGGTTTAAAACACCTGTTGTTCGGCCCATCAAGACGTGATACTCTGCAAAATGGTCATACGGCCCATTGCCGGTCGTTTTGACCGTTTTTGAACACACTGACACACAAAGGTTTATGAACCATGACCATACTTGACATCGTAACGTACCCGGACAAGAGCCTTGCCCAGCCTTCAGAAAAAATCACCGACATCGACGAGACCTTGAAAACCCTCATCGAAGACATGGCCGATACCATGTTCGAGGCTCCCGGCGCAGGCCTGGCCGCCGTGCAGGTGGGCGTCAGCAAGCAGCTCATCGTCATCAACACCACGGAAGAAGGCCAGGAGAACAGCTACATGGCCCTGATAAACCCCGAAATCGTCGAAGCCGACGGCGAGTTCATCTCCGAGGATGAAGGGTGCCTGTCCGTGCCTGAATTCCGCGCCACGGTCAAACGGTTCAACCGCGTGAAAGTCACGGCCCTGGATGTGGACGGCAACCCCATGGAGCTCAACGAAGAGGGCTTTCCCGCCGTGGTACTTCAACACGAAATCGATCACCTCAAAGGCGTCCTTTTCATCAACCGCATCAGCGCCCTGAAGCGGGAGATGTACAAGCGCAAAGTCAAAAAATGGATGAAAGGCCGCTAAAACATGAGCAAACCCTCCATCATTTTTATGGGGACCCCCGACTTTGCCGTCAACGCCTTGAAGGCCCTCCACGAAAGCGGACTCTTTGAGATTGCCCTGGTGGTGAGCCAGCCCGATCGGCCCAAAGGCCGAGGCCGAAAGCTGGAGCCCACCCCGGTGAAGGCCTATGCCCAGGCCATGGGATACCGGGTGGAACAGCCGGAGACCGTAAAATCCGACGAATTCATCCGCCTGGCCGAGGAAATCGCTCCGGACTTTTTTGTGGTGGTGGCCTTCGGCCAGATTCTCAACCAGCGCCTCCTGGATGTGCCCAGGGTATGCCCGGTGAACATCCACGGATCGCTGCTGCCTAAATACCGGGGGTCTGCCCCCATTCAACGGGCCGTCATGAACGGTGATGCCGTCACCGGCGTCACCACCATGGTCATGGACCGCGGCATGGACACCGGCGACATGCTCCTCACCGTGGAGACTCCCATCGGCCCCGAGGACACGGCAGCCACCCTCCACGACCGTCTCTCCGAGCTGGGGGGCGAGCTCATCGTCAAGACCCTTCCCGGCCTTCTGGACGGCAGTGTGGTGCCCGTGCCCCAGGACAACGAGGCAGCCACCCATGCCGCCATGCTCTCCAAAGCCGAAGGGGAGATCGACTGGAGCGCACCGGCCCGTATCATCGACTGCCGCCTGCGCGGCATGACCCCCTGGCCCGGCGCCTTCACGTTTCTGGACGGCAAGCGGTTGCGTATCCACAAGACCCAGCCCCTGGAAACAGCGGCCACTGACGCCCCCGGCACCGTGGTGACCGGCGGCTCCGACCTGGTGGTAGCCACCGGCGACGGGCTCCTGCGCATCGTGGAACTCCAGGGAGCCAACGGCAAGCGCATGCCAGCCGAAGCCTTCCTCCGCGGCAACCCCATTGAACCGGGTGCCCGCATGGGGAGCTGAAACGGCACATCAATATTGCGTCACATTATAAATCAAGCGCCGCCGATGGAACCATGGGCGGCGTTTTTGATGGGTTGAATACCAAAGAATAACACCTTTACAGCAGCCCAGCCCGTAGGGTTCCCTCGGTGCACCCTGTTCGGATCACCAGGACCTTCGACTTTACCGCCCCCTGTGCCTTGGAAATATCACAGCATTGTTTGGTGTACGGAGCGCACCCGACAGTTCGGCGGTCCCCGCAGGTTTCAGGTTTGGATAGCCGGTTTCGCAGCCCCTCAGCCCGCAGGATGCACTCTGTACAGCATGTGCGGGTCACCCAGAGAAAACTAATTTTTCACTCACTTTAAAAAGCAGGACAACACATGACCCAAGACGCCCGAAGCCTGGCCTTTGAGATACTCACCACCTTTGATAAAAACGCCGACGCCACCTTAGACTCTGTGATGGACCGCATCACGGGCAAGGTCGAGCTTGACCGGCGGGAGATGGGCCTTGCCAACGCCCTTGTTTACGGGGTGCTTCGACACAGGGGGCAGCTGGACTACACCATCGACCACTTTGCGTCCAAGGGCATCGCCAGGATCGATAAAAAAATCCTCACCATCCTGCGCATCGCCCTGTTCCAGCTCCGATTCATGGACAGGATCCCTGAATCCGCAGCCGTGAACACTGCCGTGGAGATGGCCAAGGTCCACGCGTCTGAATCGTCCGGAGGGTTTGTCAACGCCCTGCTGCGCACCTGCCTCAGGAACCCGGAGGAACCGTCCCTGGAGGGACTCGCCCCAGAAAAGAAACTGGCCGTCACCACCTCCATGCCCCAGTGGCTGGTGGAAAAATGGATTGCCCGCATGGGCCTTGAGGAGACCGCAGCCCTGTGCCGGGCCTCCAACGACATCGCTCCCATCACCGTGCGCACCAACACACTGAAAACAACCCGGGAGGAGCTCTCAGAGCGCCTTGCCCCCCAGGTGGAGACCCTTTCCCCCACCCCGGCCTCCCCTTTGGGCCTCTCCTTTACCTCGCCCAAAACACCCATCTTTGAGATGGACGCATTCAAGGAGGGGCTTTTCCAGGTCCAGGACGAAGCCGCACAGCTCATCGCCCTGATGGTGAACCCAAAGCCCGGTTCACGGGTTCTGGATGTCTGTGCGGGGGTGGGCGGTAAATCCGGCCACCTGGCCCAGGTGATGGAAAACCAGGGGGAGCTTGTCTCCATGGATGTGGAGGCCTACAAACTCAAAAGCCTGGCCCGTGAGATGGCTCGCCTCGGTATCACCAACATCACCACCCACGCCTGCGACCTCACCCGTGAGAGCCCCGATATCATCGGAGGCGGATTTGACGCCGTCCTCGTGGACGCCCCCTGCTCCGGCCTCGGCGTCATCCGCCGAAACCCGGACACCAAATGGAAATACTTCAAGCGCAACGCCACCCGGCACACAAAAAAGCAAAAAGCCATTCTCTCGGCAGCGGCCCGGTGCGTGCGCCCAGGCGGTACCCTGGTTTACGCGGTCTGCTCCATGGAACCCGAAGAAAACGGAGCCGTGGTGGAGGCCTTCCTTGAAAAACACACGGATTTTCGTATGATGAAACCCTTTGACGCCGCCCCCCAAGGGGCCGAGGCCTTCATCACCCCCAAAGGGTATGTGGCCCCCCTGCCCCACAAAAACGGAATGGACGGCTTCTTTGCGGCTCGCATGGTGCGGGAAGAAAAGTAATATTTTAAAAGCAGTATCTTTTTGCCGGCACGTCTCATGCCGGATACACATCGGGGAATCATCATGTTCAAGGGTCTTCTCAAATTCTTCTCTCTCTTCATTCTCTTTGTCGCAGCCGCCGGGATCACCTCCTTTGTGACCCTGACCTACATCATCGGAAACGAAAAGAGCGTGGTGGTCCCCGATCTGGTGGGACGTGACGTCATCTACGTCCTGGAGACCCTCTCCACCATGGAGCTCAACACCAAGGTCAAGGGTTCGGAATTTTCCCCCCGCATCCCCAGGAACCGGGTCATCTTTCAGGACCCCGAGCCCGGTACCCGCATCAAACGGGGCCGGGACGTGCGGATCGTCTTCTCCAAGGGCCCGCAACTGGTGGCCATGCCCTCCTTCAAACACCTTGCCCTGGCCGAGGCCAGGATCCAGCTTACGGCAATGGGCCTTGAGTTCGGAGCCACCTCCACCCTCTACCACCCGGAGGTGGAAAAAGGTGCGGTCATCGCCCACGTTCCGGCTCCCGGTGCCCTGGTGACCCGGGGAGACAAGGTGGACCTTTTGCTGAGCAACGGCAAAGAGCCCAAGGCCATGATGATGGCAGACCTCACCGCCAGCCCCCTGGATGTTGCTTTGGAGCGCATCGAGACCATGGACCTCAAAGTGGGCACCATCACCTCCACTCCGTCGGACACCGCCGAACGCAACAGTGTTCTCGACCAATTCCCGAAGCCAGGTTTCAAGGTGACCCGGGGCCAGACCGTGGACATCACCATCAACCGGTCCCCGCGTCCCGATGATGAGTCCATCAGAACAGGCGCCACAGGCTCGCGCCTCTTTACCTGGCGCATGGACGAAGGGTTCCTTAAAAAACGGGTCAAGATCCAGCTGGTTGGGGACCGTCACACCGACACCATCCTGGACCGGGAGGCCCTGCCCGGAGAAGAGCTGTGGGTCCTTGTGCCCACCTTTGAGCGCGCAACCCTCTTCCTGTATGAGAACGGCCATCTCAAAGAGACACGTTTTTTTGATTAAGGCGATTGATTTTCAAGGCTGTTCGGGATAAAAAAGCAACAAATCTTCATTTTATCAACCCCATGAAATATCAGGATGTTATTCATGTCCATCATTGCACCTTCCATATTGTCGGCAGACTTTTCGAAACTTGGAGACGAAATCAAGGCGGTTGAGGCTGCCGGAGCCGGCTGGATCCACATCGACGTCATGGACGGCCACTTCGTGCCCAACCTCACCTACGGCCCCATTATTGTGGAGGCCTCAAAAAAAGTGACGGACCTCCCCCTGGACGTCCACCTCATGATCGAAAAGCCGGACCTTCTCATCCCGGACTTCGTCAAGGCAGGTGCCGACTGGATCTCCGTCCACGCCGAGGCGTGCACCCACCTGAACCGCTCCATCCAGCTCATCAAGTCCCTGGGTGCCAAAGCAGGGGTGGCCCTGAACCCGGCCACGCCCGTAAGCGCCATCGAGTGGGTCTTGGACGAGCTCGATTTTGTCCTGGTCATGAGCGTAAACCCCGGCTTCGGCGGGCAGTCCTTCATCGAGAACAGCCTCGACAAGGTGCGCAAGATCAAGAAAATGATCAAAGACCGGGGCCTGTCCACCCTCATCCAGATCGACGGCGGGGTAAACAAGAAAACTGTCCGCGCCATCGCAGAGGCCGGTGTGGACTCCTTTGTGGCGGGCTCCGCCATCTTCGGCAGCGAAAGCTACGAAGAGACCATCTCCTTTCTCAAAAAAGAGATCGAAGAAGCATCCAACTAAAGGCACCGCCCCGCGGCGGTCTGCCCGAACCACACAACGTGCGGCGGCTTCGGCCGTCGCCATCTAAAAGGGAGGCCCCTTGTGAAGCCCATGGTCATCGACGTCATCCACGGCCCCAACCTCAACATGCTGGGACGAAGGGAGCCTGAGATCTACGGCACCACCACCCTTGCCGACATCGACCGGGAACTCAACACCCTGGGTGCCTCACTCGGGGCGGACGTGGAGAGCTTCCAGTCCAACGCCGAAGGAGAGATCGTGGACCGCATCCAGGAGGCTTACGGGCGCGTCAGCGGGCTCATCATCAACCCGGCGGCCTACACCCACACCAGCGTTGCCATCCGGGACGCCCTGGCCATGCTCTCCTGCCCCATTGTGGAGATCCACCTCTCCAACATCCACAAGCGGGAACCCTTCCGCCACCACTCCTACGTCTCGGGAGTGGCAGACGGGATCATCGCCGGTTTCGGCGCCAGGGGATACACCATGGCCTTAGAAGCCGTCCTTGAAATGATCCGGGACAAGAAGTGACAAGGCATACCTGAATGGAACCCAACCAGACCTTCCTGAACCTGCCCGATGAAAAAAAGCGCCGCATCGAAGATGCGGCCGCCGATGAATTTTCCGACAACGGATACCGAAGTGCCAGCATCAACGCCATCGTCTCCAGGGTCGGCATTGCCAAGGGCTCCATCTTCCAATACTTCGGAGACAAAAAAGGACTTTTCCTTTTTATTTTCGGGCAGTCCGTGGAAAAGGTGAAGAGCTACTTAAAGGACGTCCGGGACGCCACCGCCGACGCGCCCTTAAGAATTCGCCTGGAAGAAACCTTAAAGGCCGGGGTCGGGTTCACCCGAAAACACCCGGTGATCTACCGGCTCTATGTGAGAACCCTCGCAGAAAAGGAGATCCCCTTCCGCTCCGAGATCCTCACCTCCATCCGGCGCTACAGCCTGGAGTACCTCCGCTCCCTCCTCGAAACAGCCCGGGACAAAGGCGAACTCCGGGACGGGGTGAACATCGAGGCCGCCTGTTTTATCATGGACGCGGCCATGGACAGATTCCTCCAGGCCCTGACCCTGCCCCACATGGACGGCGGACTGGGCATCCACGACGCCGACGACACCGAGCTGGAACAGCGGATCCAAACCCTGTGCGCCAGCCTTCTTACCGGGGTGACACCATGAGACCTGTCCTTGTCCTTTCCGCTGTCCATGCAGAGCTCGCCCCCATGCTGGCCCGCCTCGACAACCCGGAACCCATGGAAATTGCCGGTCGCACCGCCATGGCTGCCACCGTGGGCACAAAAAAGCTCATTGCCCTTGAGGCCGGCCCCGGAGCCGTGAACACAGCCCTGGGCCTCACCGCCGCCATAGAACGCCTCTCTCCCTCCCTCATTGTCCAGGTGGGGTGCGCCGGAGGGTTTGCCAACGCAGGAGTCTCTGTGGGGGACGTGGCCGTGGCCACCGAAGAGATCGACGTCCACATGGGCCTGGAACCCAACACCGAGGAGAAAAGCGTGCACATCTCTCCCCTGCCCTTTCCCCTGATGGAGAGAAACGGAAAAGAGTACAGACACCGCTTCCTCCTCGACCGGGACCTCGCAGGGGACGCCATGGCCGCCATACGCACACAGGGAATTTCGGGCTTTCAGCTCCACAAAGGCTCCTTTGTGAGCGGCTCCACCATCACGACTACGGCCTCACGGGCCAAGGGCCTGTTTGAGCTCTACTGCCCGGTCATGGAATCCATGGAGGGAGCCGCAGCCGCCCACGTGGCCCTGCACTACGGCATCCCCTTCCTCGAAATCAGGGGGGCCAGCAACCTGGTGGGCCGGCGGAACCGAAACGCCTGGAACCTGCCCCTGGCCTTTGAAAACAGCTGCGCGTGCCTGATGGCGGTGTTGCAGGAAACCATGTAACGACTCAGCTCAAAAACGCCTCCGGCGGGCAGGGGATAAATCCCCTGCACCCCAGGCTCGCAAATGCTCCGTCCCTTCGTTCCTCAGGGACCTCACATTTGCTGACGGGCTGTGCCCGTGGCTGAACAGCTTCCTTTTTTGTAACTATTCAGCTTATGCCTCCGGCGGCCCTGCCGGGGGGTAAACCTTTGCCTGATTTTATAAAGGCGGGTTTAACAAACAGGTTTTAAAAAATCTTTTTGGGTGAGTTTTGCTTGAAAGGCGGATGTGATTTGACCCGAGGAACGAGGGGCAAAACGCATCCGCAACCTGCTTTCAAGGTGGCACACCTTGCCGCCGGAGGCTGTTTTTTTTAGCTGATAAGTTACCTTTTTTTAAAATAATAGAGACCTGTTTGAGGCGATTTTCATAAAGCTGATCACGGAATCACGCCATAGAACACAAACGACATTTAGACCCACAGGCACATGCAATGAATCGAACCCTGGCATACTCCACCTGCCCCAACGACACGTTCATTTTCCATGCCCTTGTCCACGGACTTGTAAAGGCCGGCGACACAACCTTTGAGACGCACCTCCACGACGTGGAGGCCTTGAACGGCTTTGCCACAGAGAGAACCTTTGACGTCACCAAGCTCTCCTTTGCGGCATTGGGCCACCTGCGCCACCGCTACGCCCTCCTGCGCAGCGGCGCTGCCCTTGGCAGGGGCTGCGGCCCCCTCATCGTGGCAAGGCCCGGGTTCGATCCCAAGCGCTTAAGGGAAATTCCCATCGCGGTGCCGGGCCTCATGACCACGGCCCACCTCCTGCTGGGCCTCTACCTCGGCCAAACGCCCAACGCCATCCCCATGGTCTTTGACACCATCATGCCCAAGGTGTCCTCAGGGGAGTTCGAAGCGGGCCTTATCATCCACGAAAGCCGCTTCACCTACGCCGACCACGGCCTCACCTGTGTGGACGATTTAGGGGCCTTCTGGGAACGGGAAACCGATCTCCCCATCCCCCTGGGCGGCATTGCCGCAGCCCGGGACCTCCCCAAAGACGAAATTGTCCGCATCGAAGCTGCCATTTCCCAAAGCGTCACCTACGCCTTTGCCCGCCCCGACGCCTCCCGCGACTACATCCGCAGCCACGCCGTGGAGCTCTCCGACGAAGTCACCCAGAACCACATCGACCTCTACGTCAATAATTTCTCCATTGATCTTGGGGATGAAGGCGTGGCCGCCGTGGAAGCCCTCATGGACCGGGCAGAAAAGAGCGGGCTCATTCCCCGGTCCGATATGCCCTTGTTCATATAGGGCTCGCCACACCCATGGCATCACAGATATTCGTAATTTCGCAATGATTCCGAGGGTCGAAGCGATAACGGTGCGCACGGAGCACCCTACCATACCAAACGTAGGGTGCGGCCCCCGCACCGACTGACGCAACGTGAACCGCCACCGCAGCACAACACCCTGGCATCACAGGGACCCGTAATTTCGAAATGATTCCAAGAGTCGAAGCGATAACGGTGCGCACGGCGCGCCCTACCATACCAAACGTAGGGTGCGGCCCCCGCACCGACTGACGCAACGAGGACCACCACCGCAGCACAACACCCATGGCATCACAGATATCCGCAATTTCGAAATGATTCCGAGGGTTGAAGCGATAACGGTGCGCACGGCGCACCCTACCATACCAAACGTAGGGTGCGGCCCCCGCACCGACTGACGCAACGCGGACCACCACTGCAGCACAACACCCTGGCATCACAGGGACCCGTAATTTCGCAATGATTCCGAGGGGCGAAGCGATAACGGTTCGCACGGCGCGCTCGACCATACCAAACGTAGGGTGCGGCCCCCGCACCGACTGACGCAACGTGAACCACCACCGCAGCACAACACCCTGGCATCACAGGGACCCGTAATTTCGCAATGATTCCAAGGGTCGAAGCGATAACGGTGCGCACGGCGCACCCTACCATACCAAGCGTAGGGTGCGGCCCCCGCACCGACTGACGCAACGTGAACCACCACCGCAGCACAACACCCTGGCATCACAGGCACCCGTAATTTCGAAATGATTCCGAGGGTTGAAGCGATCACGGTGCGCACGGCGCGCCCTACCATACCAAACGTAGGGTGCGGCCCCCGCACCGACTGACGCAACGTGAACTGCCACCGCAGCACAACACCCTGGCATCACAGGGACCCGTAATTTCGCTATGATTCCGAGGGTTGAAGCGATAACGGTGCGCACGGCGCACCCTACCATACCAAACGTAGGGTGCGGCCCCCGCACCGACTGACGCAACGTGAACCACCACCGCAGCACAACACCCTGGCATCACAGGGACCCGTAATTTCGCAATGATTCCAAGGGTCGAAGCGATAACGGTGCGCACGGCGCACCCTACCATACCAAGCGTAGGGTGCGGCCCCCGCACCGACTGACGCAACGTGAACCACCACCGCAGCACAACACCCTGGCATCACAGGCACCCGTAATTTCGCAATGATTCCGAGGGTTGAAGCGATAACGGTGCGCACGGCGCACCCTACCATACCAAACGTAGGGTGCGGCCCCCGCACCGCCTAACGCAACGAGGACCGCCACCGCAGCACAACACCCTGGCATCACAGGGATCCGTAATTTCGCAATGATTCAAAGAGTCGAAGCGATAACGGTGCGCACGGCGCACCCTACCATACCAAACGTAGGGTGCGGCCCCCGCACCGACTGACGCAACGCGGACCACCACTGCAGCACAACACCCTGGCATCACAGGGACCCGTAATTTCGAAATGATTCCGAGGGTCAAAGCGATCACGGTGCGCACGGCGCGCCCTACCATACCAAACGTAGGGTGCGCCCCCCGCACCGACTGACGCAACGTGAACCGCCACCGCAGCACAACACCCTGGCATCACAGGGACCCGTAATTTCGCTATGATTCCGAGGGGCGCACCGCCATTCAATCACACCGCAAAGGCGCGATGGTGGGGCATGGAATGGGAAAATTCCCTTGAAGGCAGGGTTTCAAATGAAGAGGCAAAGGCAGGAACCACTTTTTTGGGAAGAAGGCCGTATCGGTAGAGCTGCTCAAAATAGAGGGAGAGACCTTTGATCTCCTGATCCCCCAGGCTCACCACCAGGTGGTTGAAGTAGCGTGTCAAGGTCTCCCTGGAAAGACCTGTTTTTGCATGGGCATCCGTTACAATGCCATGCTGATCTGTAAGCCCGGCTGCACGGGACCTGTGAAACAATTCCACAAGACGGTCCACCACGGCCGGAGCCATGGCACAAAAGTCTTTTCGTATGGCCCACACCGCAAAGACAAAGGGCAGACCCGTCATCTGCTTCCACTCCATCCCCAGGTCATAGACGTATGGAAACCGCCCGTGCCAGTCGGCAAGGAGGGCTGAATCCCCAATGACCAGGGCTCCTTTCACGCCTTCGGGAAGGTCTGAAGGGTCGTGGACCCTTCCGGGTTCGATGACCGGACGGCCTCCTTTCTTCCGAAGGAGAATGCGCAACAGCTCCACCGAGGTGGCCGATTCCTCGGTCACCATCACTCGGTCCCCGTCCAGAAACTCCATGGGCTTATCCGACACAAACAACACGCTCAGCACCTTGCCGTCACATGCAATGGAAAGATCGGGTAACAAAAGCCACTGGTCTGCGTTGCGTGCATAGGCCACGGAGGAGACCGGGCTCATCACCACCTCCCCGTCCCTGAGCATGGCGTTGAGGGTCGCCGGGGGCTCGGTCACCATGGAGAGCCACGCCGGGCAGTCCCCATGGTCGATACCATGGTAAACCGGGGATACGTTGATATAGCTGATACGTCCTATGGGAATCTTGCTCATGACGTTGCCTTCTCTGGTTAAAATCTTAAAAAACGGGTAACTATTCAGCCCCAAATGCCTCTGGCGGCCCTGCCGGGGGCTAAACTTTTAAAAAGTTTAACAAACATGTTTTAAAAAATCCTTTTGGGTCAATTTTACTTTAAAAGCGCATCCGCAACCTGCTTCAAAGGTGGCACACCTTGCCGCCGGAGGCTTTTTTTTTGAGCTGAATAGTTACAAAAACGGAAACCATTCCGTTGTCTCCGGCGGGTCGCTTTTTGAAAAAAGCGCCGCAAAAACATTCCGCTTGGGTTTCATTCCAGAACCCGCACAGCCACGTCCTCGTCCAAAAACCAGCCGTACGGAAAAAACGGCGGCGTTGATGCCCGGGTCACTTCAAGGCACCGGGCCGAGCAGCCGGGGGCAAGACGCCCGAAGCGCCCCGTTAAGCCCAGGGCTTTGGCCCCGTGCTCTGTTGCCATGCGGAAGATCTCGGCCGGGGCAAGCCCCGGTGCCTCGGCGGCCACGGCACGCATCTCATCCAGAATGGAGAGGCTGTCGCAACTGGCAAGGCTGTCGGTACCCAGGGCCACGGTAAGCCCGGCCCCAACCATGGCCTCCATATCCGGCGTTCGGCCATGGAGAAGATGGTTGCTGCGCACGCAGCAGACGGCCGTGGCACCGACCTCTGCCAGTTGCCTGAACTGGGTCGCCTTGGTCTGCAGGAGATGAACCACAAGGGTCGATGCATCCACCACCCCCAAATCCAGGAGGTAGGAGACCGGGTCGTCTGCGGGCAGAGGCCATGAAGAGAAATCGATGCCCCGCTCCGTGAGAAAGTCGGCCCAGGCCCCCTTTCCGGTGGTGAGGAACTCACGCTCGGCGTCGGACTCGTCCAGATGAACGCTCAACGGACGGCCTGCCCGGGCGGTAAGGGCCTTCATGGCCTGAATGGCTTTCGGTGCCGTGGTGTGGGGGGCATGGGCGGCAAGGCTCGCGCAAGGCGCCCCCTCGGCCCCCGGGGGCATGGCCAGGGGATTTGGGTTTCCCAGATACTCTTGAAACCAGACGCCCTGTGCCCTTCCCTCTTCAAACAGGGGCCTTGTGATGCCCAGGGTCGAGATATCGCCAAAAAGGAGAGTTCCTGCCGCCTCAGCATGACAAACTGCCTGTTGCGCCGCCTCCACCAGCTCATTTCTGGGAATACTCTCCCGAACCGCCAGAAGGTCCCTCACCCAGGGGGCAAACCCGGCGTCGCTTTTCACGCGGCCGGAAAGGGCCGAGAGCTCCAGGTGGGTATGGGCGTTGACAAAGGCCGGGACAAGGGCGGCGTCTCCGTGCTCTTCAACCTCAATCCCCTTGGGCCCCTTGCCGGTGCCCACGGAGACAATGGTCCCGTCTTCCACCACCAGGTACCCCTGGGTCAGGACGGTGTCGGCGTCCACCACCACCCACGCTGCCCGGTGCACCCGTTTCATGCACACACCGCAAGGTGGTTGTAAAAGCAGTCCCGCTGCACCGGGGTGAACCCGGCGGAGGCCACCACACGGATCAGCTCATCCTTGGGCAGCATGTGATCCACGCCTGCGGCGGAGACCACGTTCTCCTCGATCATGGTGGAGCCCATGTCGTTGGCACCGAAAAAAAGCGCCACCTGAGCAATTTTCTCGCCCTGGGTGACCCAGGAGGCCTGGATGTTGTCCACGTTGTCCAGAAAGATCCGGGAGAGGGCCAGAACACGCAGGTAGGCGTCGGCCGTGGCTTTCTCCACGTCAAGGTCGGTGTTGGACGGCTGAAAGGTCCAGGGAATGAACGCGGTGAACCCGCCGGTCTCGTCCTGAAGGTCTCGAATCCGGGTAAGGTGCTCCACGATCTGGGCCGGAGTCTCCAGGTGGCCGAACATCATGGTGGCCGTGGACCGCATGCCCGCAAGGTGGGCCTGCCGCATCACCTCCAGCCAGTTGTCCACCCCGCATTTGTTGGGGGAGACTTTTCGGCGCACTTCGTCCACGAGGATCTCTGCCCCGCCACCGGGGATCGATTTGAGACCTGCGTCCTTGAGGGCCTTGACCGTCTCGGCAATGGAGAGCCCGCTCTGGTCCGCGAGCCATGAGATCTCAGGGGGTGAGAATCCGTGGACATGAATGGGAAAGGTGGTGGTGAGCCAGTCAAGGAGGTCCACGTACCAGTCCAGGGTCAGGGCCGGATTCATGCCGCCCTGGAGAAGGATCTGGGTTCCTCCCAGTTCCAGGGTCTCCTCGATCTTCTGCCGGAACGACTCCCGGCTGAGAACGTACCCCCCGTCTTCACCCACTTTGGAATAAAACGCGCAGAACTTGCACTCCGAGGTGCAGACGTTGGTGTAGTTGATGTTTCGGTCCACCACAAAGGTCACGTCAGGACCGGGGTGCTTGGCCAGGCGCACAGCATGGGCCAGGGCCCCGAGTTCCGGCAGGGTTGCGCGATCATAAAGCTCAAGCATCTCCTCAGGGCTTACCCGGTAACCCGATGATATTTTGCGTGATAGGGCTTCCAAAAGTCGCCTCCCTTAAGAGATATGGTTGTAAAAGGAATCCCGCTCCACGGGCTCGAACCCGGCCCCACGGATCATGGCGGACATCTCGGTCCGGGTGAGGCCCTTGGCAGAGGTGGCACCCGCTGTATGGGTAATACGCTCCTCGATGATGGTGCCGTCCAGATCATCCGCCCCAAAGGAGAGGGCCACCTGGGCCAGCTTCTCACCGATCATCACCCAATAGGCCTTGATGTGATCGAAGTTGTCGAGCATCAGCCGGGAAACAGCCACGTTCTTCAGGTCATCCACCCCGCCGGTGGGCGGAATGTGGGTGAGCTTGGTGTTCTTGGAATGAAAGGCCAGGGGAATAAACGAGGAGAACCCGCCGGTACGGTCCTGGAGATCCCGAAGGGTCATCAGGTGAGTCACCCGCTCCTCCAGGGTTTCGATGTGCCCGTAAAGCATGGTGGCGTTGGTGGGGATGCCTGCGGCATGCACCGTCTCCATCACTTCGAGCCAGCGATCTTTGCCGATCTTCTTGGGGAACAGCTCATCGTGGACCCGCTCGCTCATCACCTCTGCGCCGCCGCCGGGCATCATGGCAAGGCCCGCAGCCTTGAGTTCCGCCACGGTTTCAGCAAGGGAGAGGCCGGAAAGACGGGAGAGGTAATCGATCTCCACCGCCGTAAAGGCCTTGATGGTGGCCTCGGGCCGCACCTCGGCCATGGCCTTGAGCAGGCCGGTAAAATAGTCGAAATCCAGGTTTTCGTTAAGGCCGCCCACCATGTGGATCTCCCGTACGGGCTCATCCATGCGCTCCATGAGGCGGGCCTTGACCTCTTCCACGCTCCACGTATAGGCGTTGTTGGTCCCTTCATCCGTGGCAAAGGCGCAAAAGGTGCACCGGTTGGAGCAGACGTTGGTGTAGTTGACGTGCTGGTTGTAGACGTAATAGGCAATGTTGCCGTGGCGCTGCCTGCGCACGTAATCGGCCATGCGCCCCACTGCGGGCAGATCCGGGGACGCGTAAAGCGCCATTCCGTCGTCAAAGGACAGCCGCTGCCCTGCTTTTACCTTGTCCCATACGGGAGCCAGTGCTGAGTCAATAAAATCCATATTCCCCTCTTCCGCGAGGTTTCAGAAGGGCCGAGGTAACACAAGCCCCTGTTTCGATTTAAATCCCTGCATGTGACCACCCGGTCAGTGACCACGTGGTCATATATACAGGGGTTTTCAGCCCATAGCAAGGGAGATGCGCCGCACACGGCAAAATGGCCCTCTTTGACGCCTTGACCCCGCACCAAAACCGAATTAAAGATGTAACGATTCTATCCGGGCTATGCCACGACCAGAGCGTCCGGTGGCAAGGCCCAGTTGCCCCCGGCACAGTCCCACAACCAAAGGAGCCACCATGAACTGCACCACCCACCTTGCCATCAACACCGACCTGTGCGGCACGGTCACCGCCCTTGAAGAGGGACGCTGCGTCGTGACCCTTACCACCACCTCAGACATGGCCGCCGACGCACAGCAGCTTGTCCACGGAGGATTTGTCTTCGGCATGGCGGATTACGCGGCCATGTGCGCCGTCAATGATCCGTATGTTGTCCTGGGAGCAGCCGAAACCAGTTTTCTGAAACCTGTCCGGGTCGGGGAAACCCTTACGGCAGAAGCCGTGGTGGAAGAGGTGAAAGGAAAGAAACGTATGGTGCCCGTCACCGTGAGACGGGGCGTGGAGGAGGTCTTTAAAGGGACCTTTACCTGCTTTGTACTGGAGTCCCATGTGTTGGGGGAGTCCAAAGCGTAACGCAACCATTCAGCTCAAACAAGCCTCCGGCGGCCCTGCATAACGTTTGACAAACAGATCTTAAGTCATCATTTCGAGACCCCGCCGAAGCACGGTCCATTGGAAACGTTTTTGCGGAGCTTTTTTCAAAAAGCGACCCGCCAGCTCAACGATCACAGCATAAACAAACAGCCCCTTATGCCTTGCGGCAAAAGGGGCTGTTTTTGTACCATTCCAGTATATTATTCCGCATTCTTCATGCAGACCATCACCGGATACTGTTATCTTTTTTTTCGCACCACGCGGCGGACCTTGCGCACACGCCGGGTACCGGCAGGTGCCGCCGCCTTTTCCTGAGGTGCTTCCAGCCCCTCTTGTTTGAAGGAACACACGGACCTCGGGCAGGCGAGGCCGTCCCCGGCATCATTTTCCACAAGGAACGGGTTCTTGCAGACGGGGCATGCAAAAGGATAGGGCCGCTTCCAGGTGACAAAGCCGCAGGACCTGTTGTCGCACCGGTAAAACGTCTTGCCGTGTTCCGTGGAGCGGGTTTCCAGTTTTCCCACCTTGCAGATGGGGCACACCAGAGAGAGGCTCTCTTCGAAACGGGCGATGGCGGCGGCAATGTCTTCGTCGGTTTCACCGTGGGTCATGTGCTCCACGGTCTTTTTCTCTTCATCGGCCCCCTCAAGCTCTGCCGCGCCCTTTCGCTGCCGTTCCTCCTCAAGGCGTTTTTTCTCAAGAAGGAGTTCGTTCTTCTGGCGTTCCAGCTCCATCTTCTCACGCTGAATGGCCAGAAACGCTTCCCGCTGAATCTCCTCCTGGGAAGGTTTCGGAACCTCGGGTTCGGGGGCTTTGGGCTCTTCCGCAGGCTCTGCCCCACGGGGAGGCGGATCGTCCGAAGAGACCACAAGGGTCCTTAAAGACCCTTTGGCAGCCTGGGGTGTCACCTCCTGAACGTTGAGGGCTTTCCCCTTCTCCTCGGTGAGCCGCTTTCGAATGGAGGCGATCCGCTTGAGGAACCGCTCACGCCGGGCTTCGGCTTCGGCTGGATCTTCCCTGTGCGGCGAATCATCGTCATCGGCTCCACGGTCCATAAGGGTCTGGTCCACCTGATTCAAGGCTTTGTCGAGGTCGTTGCGCCCGTCCATGAGCTCCTGAAGGATCTGCACAAGAAAGGCGGGAAGAACAATTCCGGGCATCTTCGGGTAGGCGGCATCCAGACCGGCCATGAGGAACCGGGCGGTTTCGCCCACCTCCGGAGCTTCTTCGGAACCGTCCAGGAGCCCCTCCTGGCGCAACAGGTCCACCACCTCCGTGGTCCGACCCTCGGTTATCAGGCCCAGCTCCACGGCCTCCCCCACCACGTCCTGAAGGGAAAAACCGGACCCCTCTTCGGCATGGACCAGCACAAGGACGGCAAAGGCGTCGATGCTGGGTCCGATGCGTTGCCATACCGGGGTGTACCCATCCACACCGGTCAAACATTTCTGGACATGGAATTCAAAGGTATCTTTCAAACCGACATTCATCAATCACACTCACTGCATAAGCTGACGGTATCATGAAAGGTGGCCGCCCCAGGGGTCCCGGGGAAGCCTCCGCCTCACAAGCCGTTCCGGTTCATTCGGTCTCCTGGGAGGCATCGTCCGGGGAGACAACGCCGGCCACCACATCCACACAGCGGCCATCCCGGCCGATCATCAACGAGAGGGTAATGCGAGCCTGAAAATCCATCTGATAGGCAATCCGGTCTTCCTTGACCGTAAGGTGCCCCTCTTTGAACTCGATATCATCCTGAAGTGAGAGCCCGTACTTCTCTTCCAGCAGCTTTTCAATGACATCCCAGTCAAGGCTGCCGGTCACAATGTCCATCAAATCCCGTTCGCCCTTTTGAAAGGCGTCGTCGGGAACCAGCTTTTTCTCTTTTTCTTCTTCGGCCATCGTCTTGCCATCCAAATCGGCCTGGTACATCACATTCTCTCCATCATGGGACTGTCGCCGCTTCCCTCATCTCCCGGGCCAGATCCAGAAACGCTTGGGCCCCGGGGGACATTACATCCACCAGGGCAACGGGAGTATCGGTTGCCATTCCTTTCCGAACGGCATCGCAATCGGGCAGTCGACCGACGAATTGCCTGCCGGCGTCATCCGGGACCGGATCTGAAGACCCCATCGACACGAACCCAAGGCCTTTCAGGTCCGGGTTCAGACACTTTAGTACTTCATCGACACAATCCTGCGCCTCCTTAAGCTGCGAGTTTTGGTCCCAGCCCGGATACAAGGGGACCAGGGCCAGATCCGAGGCGGCCAGGGCGCTTTTCACATAAAAGCCGTTCCCCGAAGGGGTATCAATGATTACGCGATCATACCCTTCCCCGGGCTTGCGAAGGCTCAAGGCCAGGACCTTCTCTTTTTCGGGATTGAGGGCCAGCCATTTTTCCGCTTCTTTTTCACCGGACAACGCGGGAAGCACGTCCAGATAAGGCGTCCGGCCAGGGACCACAGCCCCCCGCAGCCCCACAATCCCGCTGATCACATCCGCAACGCCCCAGTCCGGTCTTTGCCCTTCTTCCATCATCATCCGCGACCCCGCACCGGACGAGGTGCAGTCCACAAAAAGGGTTCGCATCTCAAGGAGAGCGTAAGAAAACGCCAGGTTAACAGCCAGGGTCGTCTTGCCTGAGGCGCCCAGTGGATTAAGCAGTGCGATGGTGTGATACATGGCACGAGCCTTTGCTTTGGATGCGTGGAAACAAGAAAAACAAATAATTAACAGGAATTACCTACGTAGGCATAGCATACCTGACCGGTAAAAGAAACCGGCATCGCCATGGCTTCCCCCATGGAACCGCGTTCCGCCCGCACCGCCCGGCAGGCAAAAACTGGGCCCGCACACCCTCCAGGCTCCCCGGTATTGTGACCCGCGGCCGATTGGGTTATGGTTCGTCCAGGGATATGACATGCCGAACAGGACTCATCAGGGAGTAGGAGCAGCGCCGAGACGCACCACATGACTTCAAACGATTTCAACAACGTCACATTTTCTTCGGACGCCATGGACGAGGTCATCGACAACCTCGGCTACTCCAGGCACTCCCGGAACATGGCGTACCTCAAAGTTCTCCTCTCCCACGCAGGCCGGGACAACGGGTACAGCTCCGATCCCGTGGACTCCGACCTTCTTGTCCAGGCCATCTGGCAGACCGACGACCCGGCACAGCTCAAGTCCAGGCGAAAAAACCTCAGCACCATCCGAAATTCCGTCAACCGGGACCTCTCCCGCCTCTTCAAGGATGGAAACAACCCCGAAGGGGTGACCATCTCAGCAGACCACGCCCTTGTGGTATCCCAGGAGGCCAAAGAGGCCCTGTACGCCCCCTTTGCAAACCACTTCACCAACGCCAACAGCCCGGATATCGAAAAGGCGAGCGCCCTGCTGGACGCCCTTGCCGAGATGGCTGAAAAAGGCGGCCCCCTCCTGGACGGCACCGAAAACCTCGCGGAAAAACTGAAACGTGCGGTACAGGCCCTTGAAAAGGGCGGCGCCCTGCCCGACTTTGAGGAGGACATCCCGGAGGAGCCCCCGGAAGAGGAGCTTGAAGAGGCCGACGAGGAAGACGACGAAGAGATTGAGGTCCTTGAGGAGGAAGATGACGTCGAGGAGATCCTCGATGAGGATATTGAAGAGCTTGACGAAGCCGAAGAAGAAGAGCTCGATATCCTCGATGATGAAGATGAAGTCGAAGAAATCCTCGACGACGAGCTTGAAGAGGTCGATGAGTCCGACGACGAAGAGATCGATATCCTCGATGATGACGAGGCGTTGGAAGAGATCCCTGAAGGCGAGCTTGAAGAGATTGAGGATGATCAGGACGAAGAACTCGACATCCTCGATGACGACGACGCCCTGGAGGAGATTTCCGATGACGACATCGAAGAGGTCGACGAAGATGACGCATTAGAAGAGATCTCCGATGATGAGATCGAAGAGATCGATGAAGACGACGCATTGGAAGAGATCTCCGATGATGAGATCGAAGAGATCGATGAAGACGACGCATTGGAAGAGATCTCCGATGATGAGATCGAAGAAGTCGATGAAGACGACGCATTGGAAGAGATCTCCGATGATGAGATCGAAGAAGTCGATGAAGACGACGCATTGGAAGAAATTTCCGATGACGACATCGAAGAGGTGGACGAAGACGACCCCTTGGAGGAGATTTCCGATGATGACATCGAAGAGATTGATGAAGATGACGCCTTAGAAGAGATCTCCGATGACGAGGTTGAAGAGGTCGATGAGGACGCTCCCCCATGGGCCGCAGACGAAGATCCCGATGCCATGCAGGAACGCGCCGATCGGTTCGACGCCCTGCTCAACGAATCCGAACGGTACTACAACCGCTACATCCACATCCCGTCCGGCCGCTATCCGGCCCTGGACCCGGTGACCGGCCAGGAGATCCTGGCCGACCTGGAAGAGTTCCTTGCGGGCAAATACCCGGTCACCAATGCCCTGTTTGAGGTGTTTATCGGTCGCACCGGTTATAAGACCACCGCCGAAGAGCGGGGGTTCGGCGCCGTGTACGAACCGCGCCTCACCCGTCAGTCCCGCGGCAGGAGAATCAGCCTCTCCACGAGCAAGGGCCTGCGCCTCATCCGCGGGGCCAACTGGTACAAACCCTCCGGTGCCCGGTCCTCAGTGCACACCAGCGCCCACCACCCCGTGGTCCAGGTGAGTTATGAAGACGCCATGGCCTTTGCGTCCTGGTCCGGCAAACGGCTCCCCACCCTGGCCCAATGGCTGGCCATGGGGGGAAAATCCGACAGCCCCTACCCCTGGGGAGATGCCTGGGCAAGCCACCTCTGCAACACCGAAGAGGTCGGGGCAGGCGGAACCCTTCCCGTGGACACCTTCCCCAAGGGAGCCAGCCCCTTCGGGGTCTACGACCTCATGGGCAACGCCCTGGAATGGGTCAGCGACCAGATCCCGGAAAAGGGCGGTGAACCCGTCAAAACAGCGGTGGGGGGCAGCTTCCTCTCCGACCGAAGCCTCATCCGCCAACAGCTCCAGAGCTTTGACACCCGGTTTTCATCCAATGTCCTGGGCTTTCGCTGCATCGGCTGGTAGACCTCGACACGGGCCTTCCGGCAGTGGTATGGTTGCATGAATGCAGTTGGCAACACCCACGTACAAGATGCGAAGGAGACACCAGTGAACGACATCTATCGGAAACGGCTCGATGCGCTTCAAGAGACATTGAGCCAGAATGGCTTCGACGCCTGCCTGATCATGCAGGAAGAGAATCGGAGATACTTAAGCGGCTTCACCGGAGAGGACAACAGCGTGGACGAGTCCGCCGGTGCCCTTCTCATCGGACCCAAGGGCCTGATCCTGGCCACGGACTCCCGCTTTGAGCTCCATGCCATCCACGAAGCCCCTCTTTTTGACGTCCATGTCTACAAAACCGGCCTGGACAAAGACCTCCCCGAGCTCCTGGACCGCGTGGGCGCCCGCCGCGTCGCCTTTGAAGAGACCCGGGTCTCCGTGGGGCGTTACAACGCCTTTGCAGATGCCCTGAAAAAAAGTGGTTCCTCCGCTGAGCTGGTGGCCCACGAAGACATGACCGCCCCCATGCGCGCCGTCAAGAGCGCCGATGAGATACAGACCATGCGGGAGGCCCTGGCCATCGCGGAAGCCGCCTTTTCTGCGGTGAAGGCTGGCCTGGTTCCGGGCCTCACCGAAAAGGCCATTGCCTGGGAGATGGAAAAAGAGATGAGGAGCCGCGGAGCCGACGGCCTCTCCTTCCCCACCATCGTGGCTTCCGGCCCCAACGCCGCCCTTCCCCATGCCGTGCCGAGCGACCGAAAGGTGGCCCCGGGTGAGCCCCTGCTCATCGACTGGGGATCCCGATACAACGGGTACTGCAGCGACTCCACCCGAACCGTTGTTCTGGGCAGCCCCTGCGATACCTTCAAACGGGTCTTCGACACCCTTTTTGAGGCACAGGCCCTTGCCATCGACGCCATCTGCGACGGAGCCAGCGGCAAGGCCGTGGATGCCGTGGCCCGTGGATTCATCGAAAAGACCTTCCCCGACGGCTTTGGCCACGGGCTGGGCCACGGGGTTGGACTGGAGATCCATGAAGCCCCCCGCCTGAGCTACCTCAAAGACCACACCCTCAAGGCAGGGATGGTGGTGACGGTGGAGCCCGGCATTTACCTTCCGGACTGGGGCGGTATCCGCCTGGAAAACATGGTCCTTGTCACGGAAAACGGCGCCGAGGTCCTCAACACCCTGGACTATCACGATCACGTGGTGGCCATCTAACCCGGATACCATGTAAAAACACGCACACGCCGGGTCAGGCCTTCCCCCTGCCCCGGCTCCCCATCACCCATAACCTGACGTTCCTATGGCCCGATTTTCCCATGTCTTCTCTTCTCAACCACCACATCGACCAGTTCATGACCCACCTCCGCGTGGAACGGGGTCTGGCAGAGCTGAGCATCGACGCCTATGCGTCGGACCTCACCCGATATGCCGGCTTCATGGAGGACAACGGCATGGCCGATGTCACCGAAGACGATACCTACGCCATCTTAAAGCACATGATCGGCTTGAGAGACGAAGGCCTGGGCTCCCGGTCGCGGGCCCGGCACCTGGTCTCTATCCGTTCCTTTTACCGGTTCCTTGCCGAAGAAAAAGTCCTTGTCAGTGATCCATCGAGCCTCATTGAGTTTCCCAAAACAGGCCTCAAGCTGCCCGACACCCTCTCCGTGTCCGACGTCAAAAAGCTGCTGGAGGCACCGGATCCCTCGTCGGCCAGGGGCATGCGGGACGCCGCCATGATTGAGCTGCTCTATGCAGCGGGCCTGAGGGTCTCGGAGCTTATCCACCTCTCCCTCAACGACATCAACCTGGAGGCCGGGTTTGTGCGGGTGTTCGGCAAAGGCTCCAAAGAGCGCGTTGTGCCCATGGGCCGCTTCGCCGTGGACAAGCTGCGGACCTATCTCACAACGGGTCGCCCCCTGCTGCTGAAGCATGTCACAAGCAGCACCCTGTTCGTGGCCCGGGCAGGCAAGCCCATGACCCGCCAGGGGTTCTGGAAGCTGCTCAACAAGTACACGGCCCTGGCCGGGCTCACGGGAAAAATCAGCCCCCACACCCTGCGCCACTCCTTTGCTACGCACCTGCTCATGGGCGGTGCCGACCTGCGGGTGGTCCAGGTGATGCTCGGCCACACCGACATCTCCACCACGCAGATTTACACACATATCACCGGCGACCATCTCCAGGCCATGCACCGAACCTGCCATCCGAGGGGGTAAAAACCTTTACAGACGGAGATGGCGCCTTTATGATGAAATCATGGTTTTGTTGATCAGGGTCAACACCATCGCAGCTGCAACGTCCCTGTCTTGCTCTTCCTGCGATACATTCACCCCAGAGGTGTTCCACATCTGGCCCGACGCAAGCCCCTTGTAACCGGGATGTTTTTTACAAACACTCCCCCCGGCACTTTTTTATCAATGGGTCCGGGTGGTTCATCCGAAACCCCGCATCGACGATGCCCATGCTCCGATGCGGCGGATACGGCGTGAGCCCTTCGGCAAGCAATAGATGTGAACGCATGAAAAGCAACAAACGCACCGATTCTCCCGGGGTGATGAAAAGCCTCTTTATGGTTTACCTCATCCTGGGCGGGCATATCCTCCTCATCGTCGCCCTCTGCTTTTTTGTCCTCTTCTTCCGAGGCCTCGTCAATTACCTGCCCTGGATTTTTCTGGGTGGGGTCAGCCTCATCGGCCTGTCCGCTTACCTCATCTACAAGCGCATGAAGACCGAAGGAAAAGCCCTGCGAGAGATTCTCTCCCTGCCCATGCTCCAGGGAAAAACCGTGGAGATCAGTGTCCTCGGCGGCCTGGCATCCGTTCGCGTGGAGGATCCCAACCCCCAGCAGCCCCTGGCCATTGATGCCGGTGCGCCGCCCCGGACCGCCACCATCCATGCCCTGCCCCCTTCCAGCCACGTCACCGAACTCATGGAGCTGGCTCACCTGCTGGACAACGACCTCATCACCCTGGACGAGTACAACAAGGCAAAGAAAAAAATCATCAACTAAACGCCCGTCCTTGATTCAGACAACAAAAGCCCCGATCCGCACGGCATGCGAATCGGGGCTTTTTTATGGGTGTTACACCTTGTCGGTATTAAACGGTGTATCCGTCGGGGTTCTGCGATTGCCATCGCCAGGCGTCCCGGCACATGGCCTCCACCCCCTTTTCCGCCCGCCAGCCGATCTCGTTCCAGGCCTTGTCCGGTGAAGCGTAGCACACGGCGATGTCCCCGGGCCTCCGGGGCGCCACCACGTAGGGGACCGCTCTCCCCGAGGCCGCTTCAAAAGCCGCCACCATGTCCAGAACGCTGTACCCCTGGCCGGTACCCAGGTTGTAGACATGGAGCCCCGGGGCTTCATCGGTGGGCTTCAGGGCGCACAGATGGCCCTTGGCCAGGTCCACCACATGGATAAAATCCCTCACTCCGGTACCGTCATGGGTGGGATAATCGCTTCCGAAGACGCTCAGGCACTCCAGTTTTCCCACGGCGACCTGGGCAATATAGGGCATGAGGTTGTTGGGGATGCCATTGGGGTCTTCCCCGATGAGCCCGCTCTCATGGGCACCCACGGGGTTGAAATACCGAAGGAGCACCACGCGCCAGGAGCTGTCCGCCACCAAAAGGTCTTCGAGCATCTCTTCGACGATGAGTTTCGACCGGCCATAGGGGTTGGTGGCGCTTCGCGGAAAGCTCTCGTCCATGGGGACCGTCTCCGGCTCTCCGTACACCGTGGCCGAAGAAGAAAAAATGATATTCCTGACATCGGCCCTGTCCATGGCATGGAGCAGGTTCAGGGTGCCGGTGAGGTTGTTCTGATAGTAGGCCAGGGGCATCTCCACGGACTCGCCCACGGCCTTGAGCCCGGCAAAATGAATCACGGAATCGAACCGATGCGAAGCAAACAGCGCATCCAGAACAGCTTCGTCCAGCAGATCGCCCTTCACGAACTCCAGGGACTTGCCCGTCAGGTTCCGGACCCGGTGCAGGGACTCCTCCGAGCTGTTGGACAGGTTGTCCACCACCGTGACTCGATGGCCGGACTCAAGCAACTCCAAACAGGTGTGGCTGCCGATGTACCCGGCACCGCCTGTGACCAGTACATGCATAATCTATCCTCTCTGCCGTTGCCCCAAAGGCAAGGGCGTATCCGTATGGTTCATAAATAAAGCTACAGCGCCCTGACAACGGAGGGAGAGCGGCCCTCCACAGGGCAATCTTCCACCACGGCCTGGGGGTTGTCCCTGACCAGCCTCAAGGCAGCCTGCTCACCGATGACCTTGGAGGCCGCCTTCACCCCGTCGCTCATATCCGTTGTTCGGTAATTCTCATCGTGGGCGTCCGACCCCATGATATCCACCGCCCCCTTTTTAAGAAGGTAGCGGGCACAGGAGGCGATCTCCCGACCAAAAGTCCCGGCCACGCTGTCTGCAGTAACCTGCACCAGGGAACCGGTCTCGGCCACCATCTCAAAAAGGCGATTCGGATCCCTGATGATGCTCGGGTTTCGTTCCGGATGGGCGATGATGGGATGAAGCCCCCGGTCAAGGTAGGCCCTCAAAATAGGCACCGCCACCCTGGGAAGATGGCTGCTGGGAAACTCCACCAGAAGGTACCGGGAGCCGTTGATGGTAAAATCCTCCAGGTTGTCCGGCATGAAGCCTGCCACCACCTCGGCGCCGGGCACCAGGGTCACCCCGATGCCCTCCTCCCGGAAACGACGGTTGAGCTTGTCGATGAGGGGCCGATAGCAAAGGGCATCCAGAAGGTCCACCCCGGCGTGAAAGGTGGCGGCAATACAGGAGGTGCCCCCTTTGTCTGCCTGGGCAGCCATCACCAGGGTTTCGGCCATATCATCGGAGCCGTCGTCCACTCCGGGCAGTATATGGCAATGTATATCCGTCCAACGGGTATGCGGCATGGGTAATATCCTCGTATCTCAACTGAAATCGCCGGCTGGCGTCAAGGCATGGCTCGGGCTGTCACAACAAATCAACACGAATGCAGGTGTCCCAAGCATCTGCGGTGCAGTCCACATGGCGGGGTATGGTCGTTTCAAGGGCCGACCGTCGTCACTCCTGTACTGAATCCACCACGATTCAGTGTAACCACAACGCGTGATTACGGCAATACATTTTCTCCGAACAGCCCCGACTTTCGCGGCTTCGAAAGGATCCGCCCTGTTCCCGCGCAGCTGTCGCATCGCAATATTTCTCTTTTCATGCCTCAGAGTTTCCCTTATAGTCATACGTTGTTCAGGGTAAGGAATTGATGTCATGCCCACCGGAGGCGTCCCGACGCAAAACACCGTATCTTTCGGTTCATGACTGAAACATAGTGCTACTCATCTTATCTATATCTTTCGGAGGTTCTTCATGTCTTACGAAACCATTCTTGTGACAGCGGAAAAAAACATCGCCACCATCACCTTCAACCGCCCCAAGGCCCTGAACGCATTGAACGACAAGCTCCTTACCGAACTCTCCGCCGCCCTCGACGACATCGCCGCCCGGCAGGACATCCATGTGCTCGTGCTCACCGGAGCCGGGAGCAAGGCCTTCGTGGCCGGTGCGGATATCACCGAACTCGCCACCCTGGACGCCGCACAGGGCAAGGCCTGCTCCGAAAAAGGCCACAAGGCCATCGGCAAGCTTCAGGAACTGGAGATTCCGGTCATCGCCGCCGTCAACGGGTTTGCCCTGGGCGGAGGCAGCGAAATGGCCCTGGCCTCTGATTTTATCTATGCGTCCGAGGCGGCAAAATTCGGCCTTCCCGAAATCACCCTCGGCCTCATCCCGGGCTACGGGGGCACCCAGAGACTTCCCCGGGCCATCGGCGCCAACCTGGCCAAGGAGATGATCCTCACCGGAAAGATGATCTCTGCAGCAGAAGCCAAAGAGATCGGCATGGTCAACAAGGTCGTGGCCCCCGAGGCCCTCATGGACGAAGTGATGAAGACCGCCGAGGCCATTGCGTCCAAGGGCCGCGTTCCGGTCCGTGCAGCCAAAAAAGCCGTCAACGAGGGATTGAACGTGGACCTGCCTTCGGGGTGCGCCATTGAAGTGGAGGCCTTTGCCGCCTGCGTTTCCGGCAAAGATGCCAAAGAGGGCACCAGCGCCTTCCTTGAAAAACGCAAGCCTGTGTTCAACGCCTGATCCAAACCGGGCGGCGGGTCCCAGGGCCCCATGCCCCTGTCGCGTCCTCGCCCGGCGGCCTCTCTCCGGCTGCCGGGCATTCGCCTTCGGGAGCCGGCCTGTTTCGCCCGGCAGCCCGGACAGTTACCCGCCATCACCCTCCGTTGCCGTCCCAGGGAACACCCTTTTCCCCTGTCCTTTAAGAAATACCCTCCATCTCGTTGTATGTGTTCATATTTCGGCCGTCCGATTTTATAATTGAAAAGTTTTTTTAAGTGACATTTGCAGGTGAATCATTTATGACCTGTTAACTGTAACGATATGATTGACACACACGGCCGTGACCCCATGGGACCCCGCCTTCCACACCAGTATCCGTAAGCCTGGTTCTTACAGGATGCCCTGTGTTGTGATCCGGTTTTTTTGACGTCACGGTCACCACCCATACCCACCGTCGGGAGAGGACAGCTCGCATGATTTACGATATTGATTTTGAAACGATGCCGAGGGAAGCCTTGGAAGCGATTCAGCTCAGGCGACTTCAAACCACCCTTGAGAATGTCTACGCAAAGGTTCCCTTTTACCAGAAGCAGTTTAAAGAGGCAGGCATCGTCCCTGCGGACATCCGCTCTCTCAAAGACCTCTCCAAGCTTCCCTTTACCACCAAGCAGGACCTCAGGGACAACTACCCGTACGGGATGTTTGCCGTGCCCATGGAGAGCGTTGTGCGCATCCACGCATCCTCCGGCACCACCGGTTCTCCCACCGTGGTGGGATACACCCGCCGGGACATCGACAACTGGTCCGACCTCATGGCCCGTGCCCTCTGCGCAGGGGGTGCCACCCGAGGCGACATCATCCACAACGCCTACGGTTACGGACTGTTCACAGGCGGCCTGGGGGTCCACTACGGCGCCGAGAAACTCGGGGCATCCGTCATCCCCGTCTCAGGCGGCAACACCAAGCGCCAGATCGTCATCATGAAGGACTTCGGCCCCACCATCCTCACGGCCACTCCCTCCTACACCCTGCACCTGGCCGAAGTGGCCCAGGAGATGGGCTTCTCCTTTGCCGATCTGAACTTCAAGTTCGGTATCTTCGGCGCCGAGCCCTGGAGCGAAAGCATGAGGCGCGAGCTGGAAGAGACCCTGGGCATCGATGCCGTGGACATTTACGGCCTCAGCGAGGTGATGGGACCCGGTGTTGCCATCGAATGCCACGAAGCCAAAAACGGGCTCCACATTTTCGAGGACCACTTCATCCCCGAGATCATCGACCCTGTCACCGAAGAGCCCCTGCCCTACGGTGAGACCGGGGAGCTGGTGTTCACCTCCATCACCAAGGAGGCCTTCCCCATCATCCGGTACAGGACCCGGGACATCACCTCCCTGCACCCCGAGCCCTGCGTCTGCGGCCGAACGCACATCCGCATGAAGCGGGTCAGCGGCCGAACCGACGACATGCTCATCATTCGAGGGGTCAACGTCTTCCCCTCACAGATCGAGAGCGTGCTCATGAAGAGCTCCGATACCACCCCCCACTATCAGCTGGTGGTGGATCGCGAGAACACCCTCGACACCCTCACGGTGAAAGTGGAGGTGAGCGAAACCCTCTTTGCCGATGAGATCAGAATGCTCCAGACCACGGAGAAAAAAATCGCCAAGGATATCAAAGAATACCTTGGCGTGTCTGCCAAAGTGATGCTGGTGGAGCCGAAATCCATTGCCAGAAGTGAAGGAAAAGCGGTAAGAGTTATTGATAACCGGAAGCGATAAACCGATACGGACGGAGATAATCGGAGACCGGCCGACCCGGTATTCGGTTATCCCGGACAGGTTGATCGACATAGCCATCACGTATTTTATTCATTACGATGCTCATGAAAGGAGGCCTTTGATGCGCGTTGAACAGATATCCATTTTCTTAGAGAACACCGGCGGGCGCATTGCCGAAGTGACCACGATTCTTTCTGCCGCCTCTGTGAATATCCGCGCACTTTCCCTTGCGGACACCACAGACTTCGGTGTGCTCAGGCTCATTGTCGACGACAATGAAGCAGCGGAAAAAGCCCTGAAGGATAACGGCTTCTCCGTCGGAAAAACCAGCGTGGCAGCCGTTGCTGTCGAGGACAAACCCGGAGGCCTCAACCGCATCCTGATTCTCCTTGCCGAAGCCGACATCAACGTGGAGTACATGTACGCCCTGCAGCAGAGCGGGGACCACGCGGTCATGATCTTCCGTTTCGACAACATCGACGACGCCGTGAAGGTCCTTGAAAAAGAGGGCATCCGCGTCTACAAGGCAAGCGAAGTCGCCTCACTGTAAGCACGCGAGAGCGCAGCCGGTGTGCACGATGTCACCCCACGTGTCCCGCACAGGCCCGCGTTTCATGATTGTTAAAAAAAGCGGTTCCCCATGGGGAGCCGCTTTTTTCATTTGGAGTTGCCGCCCATGGCTGAATCACATTCCGAACAGCCCTCGGCTGACCTCGAACGCAAACTGCTCCACGGCCTTCACCTGGAGTGGACCTCCGCACGCGATTGCAACGGAGACCCGGGGATCCTCAGCCTGCTCCCCCCGCTGTTTTCCCTCAACAATGCCCGGGGCACCCTGGCCCACTGGAACGTCAACCGGCGCGAGATCTCCTTCAGTCGCCATTTTATCCTCCACCACCCGTGGGATGCCGTGCGGGAAGTGCTCCTGCATGAAATGGCCCACCAGGCAGCCTATGAACTCTTCCATGCCAGGGAGGAACCTCCCCATGGCCCGGGGTTCCGCAAGGCCTGCGCGCTCCTCGGAGCCAATCCGAAGGCTTCGGGCACCTACCCCACCCTGCGGGAGCGGCTTGTTGCGGGCCACGCCTCCCCGGAAGAGACCCTTTCGCGGCGCATCGAAAAACTCTTTGCCCTGGCCAAAAGCAGCAACCCCCACGAGTCCGAAGCAGCCCTTGCCAAGGCCCAGGCCCTCATGGAAAAGCATCGCATCGACACCCCGGAGGCTGCCGAGCCCCAGGACGGATACACCACCCTCTTCCTGGGCCACCCTGCCCTGCGCCACCACCGGGAGTTCTATGCCCTGGCCAATCTCCTTACCGAGCACTACTTTGTCCGCTGTGTCTGGGCCATGGCCTGCGTGGTGGACAAAGGGAAGATGGGTCGGGTGCTGGAGGTGAGCGGAGCCCGCTCCCACGTGCTCACGGCGGAGTATGTCTACACCTTTATCCTGGACTTCATCGACCGCACCTGGACAGAGCTCCAGAAAGAGAGGGGGCAAAAACTCGGGCGGCTACGCAAAAGCGACTACGCGGAAGGGGTTGTGGCGGGATTTTCACAAAAACTGGGAACGGAGAAGGTAAAACGCCCCACCACTCTCCTCCCCGAGGTGGTCAAAGACCCGGTACTCGACGCTTACATCGAACAGCGCTACCCGAGGCTTGCCACCCGGAGCCGGAGAGTCCGACGGGTTGATACAGAACTCATCGGTCGAGGCAGAGAAGCGGGACGCCGCATGACCATCCGCCCGGGGCTCAACGAAAAAAGGGCACCCAAAGGTGCCCTTCTCACCGACTGATAAGCCGGTGCCGCTGTCTGTCAGACGGCGGCACCGTGCAAAAGATCAAGCGCGATCAAACCCTCCCACGAGGTGCAGGTGGAGATGGAACACCTCCTGGCCGCCGCCCTTCTCCACATTGAAAAACACACGGTATCCGGACTGGGCAGTCCCCTCTTTTTCGGCCAGGCCCCTGGCCACGGTCATCATCCGCCCGATAAGCACTTCGTCACACGCCTCGATGTCGTTGATGCTCCGAATGTGCTTGCGGGGAATGATGAGAAGGTGAACCGGGGCCTTGGGGTTGATGTCCCGGATGGCGATCATGTCCTCGTCTTCGTAGATGAACTCCGAAGGAATCTCTTTGCCGATAATTTTACAGAAAATGCAGTCAGCAGCCACAGCCTCTCCTTTCTCGTTTCCATTAGGATCATGCCAGGATTAAAGTACACATGACGAATTTGAGGCAGAGTTTCGTTATGTATTATTATTCGCAAAAAACGGCCCTGCAGCGCCTGAAGGACGCCGCCGCGCCGTTATGACAGGTCAACGTTCGTAAAACATATCCGCCCATGACCCGATGAGGTCATCGGCGGTGAGGGCCTCGTCCAGCTCTCTTAAAAACCGGCTCCTGGGAATCTCTTCGGCACCGAACCGCAGGAGGTGATCAGTGGTCACCTGGCAGTCCACGAACCGGAACCCTTCCGCCTGCAGGAACCGCACAAGTCGGACAAAACAGACCTTGGATGCGTCTGATTTTCGGGAAAACATGGACTCCCCGAAAAAGCCCCGCCCCAGGGAAACACCGTAAAGCCCTCCCACCAGCTCATCCCCGTCCCAGGCTTCCACGGAATGGGCGTAGCCTTCGCGGTGAAGGGCCAGGTAAGCCTCCTGCATCTCGTCAACGATCCAGGTTCCCTCCTCATCACCCCGGGGCACCGACGCACAGTTTGAGATCACCTCGGCAAAGGCACGGTCCATGGTGACCCGGTACCGTCCCCGATTCAGGGTCTTGCGCAGAGACCGGTTCACCACAAGTTTTTCGGGGTAAAGGACCAGCCTGGGGTCGGGAGACCACCAGAGAATGGGTTCACCGGGACAGTACCAGGGAAAAATGCCCATGGAATAGGCAAGGATAAGGCGTGGCACCGTCAGGTCACCGTCCAGGGCCAGCAACCCGTCCTCACGGGAAAATTCAGGGGGTGGAAAGGTCAACTGCTCGGACAATTGGAACAACGGCATGCATCGTCACCTTTACGCGTAGCTGAAGGTGAGCTCATCACGCCGGAACCCGATGGTCACGGTGCCGCCCTTGGACAATTTTCCGAACAGCAGCTCGTCTGCCAGCCGATCCTTGATGGTGGTCTGGATCAGGCGGCCCAGGGGTCTTGCCCCGTAATCGGGATCATACCCCTTGACGGCGAGCCAGTTCCGCGCCTTGGGCGTCAGCTTGAGCTGCACTTTTCGCTCGGCGAGCTGGCCTTTCATCTCGGTCATGAACTTGTCCACGATCATCTCCATCACCTTTTCAGACAAGGGGTTGAAGGTGATGATGGCGTCCAGGCGGTTGCGGAATTCAGGGCTGAAGATCCGTTCGATGGCCGAACGTCCCTTGCCCTCGATCTCGCTGTCCGGGCTTCCGAAGCCGATGGTCTTGGTGCTCATCTCCCGGGCCCCGGCGTTGGAGCTCATGAGGATAATCACGTTGCGGAAATCGGCTTTTTTGCCGTTGTTGTCCGTCAGGGTGCCGTGGTCCATGACCTGAAGCAGGATGTTGATGAGGTCCGGATGGGCCTTTTCGATCTCGTCCATGAGCAGCACACAATGGGGGGTCTTGCGGATGCGCTCCGTAAGAAGCCCGCCCTGCTCAAAGCCCACATATCCGGGAGGGGCCCCGATAAGGCGTGCCACGGCATGTTTTTCCATGTACTCGCTCATGTCGAAGCGCAAAAACTCCACGCCCAGGTTAAGGGCCAGCTGTTTGGCCACTTCGGTTTTCCCGACGCCGGTGGGGCCGGAAAAGAGAAAGGAGCCGATGGGCTTGTCCGGAATGGAGAGCCCGGCGCGGGAGCGCTTGATGGCGGTGATGAGACCGCCCAGGGCTTCATCCTGACCGAAAATGGCGTGCTTCATGCGCTTGTCGAGGGTCTTGAGGCGATCCCGATCGGATTTGGAGACGCTGCGCGCCGGAATCTTGGCGATGACGGCCACCACCTTCTCCATGTCGGAGACACGCACCTTGTGGGTGGTGTCCGCCTCGTCGAGGCGCTTGATCACCCCGGCCTCGTCGATGACGTCGATGGCCTTGTCCGGGAGATGGCGGTCGTTGATGTGCTTAAAGGAGAGATCGGCTGCAGCCTCGATGGCCGCAGGAGTATACTCCACCTGATGGTGGGCCTCAAAGCGGTCCTTGAGTCCGTTTAAGATCTCCACGGTCTCGGCCACGCTGGGTTCGCTGATATCGATCTTTTCGAACCGGCGGGACAGGGCCCGGTCTTTTTCAAAGTTGTTCTTGAACTCTTCATAGGTGGTGGAGCCCATGCAGCGCAGCTCCCCGTTGCCCAGGACCGGCTTGAGCATGTTGGAAGCGTCGATGGACCCGCTGCTGGTGGCTCCGGCCCCCACAACGGTGTGGATCTCATCTATATAGAGAATCACGTTGGGAATGGCCTTCAGGGCTTCGATGACTCCCTTCATGCGCTTTTCAAAGTCTCCCCGGAACTTGGTGCCGGCAAGGACCGCAGGCAGGTCCAGGGAAAAAATACGCGTATCTTTCAAAGGCTCGGGCACCACACCGGAGGCCACCATCTGGCCAAGACCTTCGGCAAGGGCGGTTTTTCCGACCCCGGGGTCCCCCACGAAGATGGGGTTGTTTTTCCGCCTCCGCAACAGGACCTGGATGATGCGCTGCATCTCCTTGGTCCGCCCGATGAGGGGATCCAGGCGCCCGTCAAGGGCCCGCTCCACCAGATCGACGGTGTAGAGTTTCAGGGGATCTGTCTCTTCCTTGTCGTCACGGGCCTCACCGCCTTCGGAACCGGGCTGTCCGTCTCCGGCAGGTGTCTGCTTCTGCTCCTGCTCATGGGAGATATAGCGAAGCACAGAGAGCCGGGTCACCCCTTCGGTTTCCAGGAAATAGCTGGCATGGGAGTCCCTCTCCTGGAAAATGGAGGCAATGACATCGCCCACCTCCACCTCTTTTTTCTCGGCAGAGCGCACATGGGATACGGCCCGTTGTATCACGCGCTGAAACCCTAAGGTCTGTTGGAGCACATAATCTTCGGAGCCTGCGAGTTTCTCGATCTTCTCCTGAAGGAATGTGTCCACCTTGCTTTTGAGTTCAATGGTATCGCCGCCACAGCTTTCGATGATATCTATGCCTGTGGGATCATGGAGGATGGCAAACAGCACATGCTCTATGCAGACATATTCATGGCGTCGTTTTTTGGCTTCTCGAACTGCAAAGCCCAAGGTTGCGCTGAGTTCTCTGCTTATCATAGGTCGTTATTCTCCATAACGCTTCGCAAGGGGTAGCCGTTCTCCTCGGCCAGTTCATGGACAGTATCCACCTTGGTTTCAGCTACCTCGTACGTGTAAATACCGCACAATCCCTTGCCCTGGTGATGAACGTGAAGCATGATCTCCGTCGCTTGTTCCTGCGATTTACGAAAAACCGTCATCAGGATATCCACCACAAAATCCATGGGAGTATAGTCATCGTTCACAAGGAAGACCCGGTACATGGGAGGCTCATTCAGCCTGGTGTCCCTGTCGACATCCAACTCTTCGTGCAGATCGGGATGATTCTCGGCCATTGGTCACTCATTCCCCCTGAAATCCTATGGTTAAAATTATAACACAGAACAAGGCAAAAAAGCATCGACGATCGCGAGGGCCAGGGGATCGGCTGAAGGGTAAAAATCCCCGCATACCTTTGCCCTTTAAGGGAATCGTCGATGCTTCCGTTGAAAAAAACGGTCCAAACGATCAGGACATGCCACAGCATTTTTTGAATTTCTTGCCGCTTCCGCAGGGGCACGGATCGTTTCGACCCACCTTACTGTCCGCGCTGCGCGCGGGCTGCTTTGCAGCGCCGCTGTCTGTGTGGGAGTAAGAAAGGTTGGCCTGGGTCCGCTCAGGATTGACCTCTTCCACCTGCTCGGGTTCGGCGATCTGGATCCGGAAAAGGATGGCCACCACCTCCTCCTGAATCCTGTCGATCATGGCCTGGAACATCTCAAAACCCTCTTTCTTGTAGACGATCAGCGGGTTCTGCTGGGCATAGCCCCTGAGGCCGACCCCCTCCTTGAGGTGGTCCATGGAGAGGAGATGATCTTTCCAGTGGTTGTCCACGGTCTGGAGAATCACGTAGCGCTCCAGCTGACGGAACTGATCGGTCCCGATGAGGGCCTCTTTGCCGTTCATGATGCCCATGGCATGCGCCAGAATCTCTTCGGCCAGTTTCTCCTTGGTCAGGCCGTTGCCGGAGGCATCCACGGTAAGGGTGGTGTTGAAGTGGCTCCCCATGAGCTGGGCAAAGGTCTCCCAGTCCCAGGATGCGGGGAGGGATTTTTCCACGGCGATGGCCGAGGCAATATCCCAGGCGATCCCTTCCACCATGCGCTCCACGTCCTCATGGAGATCTCCGCCTCGCAACGCATCGCGTCGCTGACGGTAAATCACCTCGCGCTGTTTGTTCATCACGTCGTCATATTCGAGGATGTGCTTTCGAATATCGAAGTTATGGCCTTCCACTTTTCTCTGGGCGTTTTCAATGGCCCGGGAGATGAGCCGGTGTTCGATGGGCTCTCCGTCTTCGAGGCCGAGGCGCTCCATGATGGTGGTGATACGCTCCCCGCCGAAAATGCGCAGGAGGTCGTCCTCCAGGGAGAGGAAATAGCGGGAGAGACCCGGATCGCCCTGGCGACCGGAACGGCCCCTGAGCTGGTTGTCGATACGTCGACTGTCGTGGCGTTCGGTGCCGAGGATGTAGAGCCCCCCCAGCTCGGTAACGCCCTCGCCGAGGACGATGTCCGTCCCTCGACCGGCCATGTTGGTGGAGATGGTCACCGCCCCTTTCTGGCCCGCCATGGCAACGATTTCCGCTTCCTTGCCGTGGTGTTTGGCGTTGAGCACCTCGTGCTTGACGCCCTTCTTGCTCAGTTTCTTGCTGAGCTGCTCGGACATATCGATGGAGATGGTGCCCACCAGAACGGGCTGCCCTTTTCTGTTGACGCTGATGATCTCGTCGATGACCGCATCGAATTTCTCTTTGCGGGTCTTGTAGATCACGTCCGGCATGTCCTTGCGGAGCAGGGGCTTGTTGGTGGGAATCACCAGGCACTCGAGGCTGTAGATCTTCATAAACTCTTCAGCCTCGGTCATGGCCGTACCGGTCATGCCGCAGAGGGTGTCGTACATACGGAAGTAGTTCTGGAAGGTGATGGACGCCAGGGTCTGGTTCTCGTTTTCAATGCGAACCTTCTCCTTGGCCTCCAGGGCCTGGTGAAGACCTTCGCTGTAGCGACGCCCTTCCATGAGGCGGCCGGTGAACTCATCGACGATGACCACCTTGCCGTTTTTGACGATATAATCGGTGTCTCGCTTAAAGGCCACATGGGCCTTCAGGGCCTGGTTCACGTGGTGAAGGATCTCGATGTTGGAGGGATCAAAAAGGTTCTCCACATTGAGTTTTTCTTCCGCCTTCTGAACCCCCTCCTCGGTGAGGGTCACGCTGCGGCTCTTCTCGTCCAGGGTGTAATCCACCTCGCTTTTAAACAGGGGCATGATGCTGTCCACCAGCCCGTAAAGCTGGGTGGACTGCTCGGCAGGGCCCGAAATGATAAGGGGCGTCCTGGCTTCGTCGATGAGGATACTGTCCACCTCATCCACAATGGCAAAATTGAGATCCCGCTGAACCAGCTGCTCCTTGGTGAACTTCATGTTGTCGCGGAGGTAATCGAAGCCGAACTCGTTGTTTGTGCCGTAGGTGATATCGGCGTTGTACGCGGCCTTTCTCTCGGCATCGTCCAGGCCGTGGACGATCTTGCCCACGGTGAGACCCATGAAGCTGTAGAGCTGCCCCATCCACTCGGCGTCTCGGCTGGCCAGGTAGTCGTTGACGGTGACCACGTGGACCCCTTTGCCGGTGAGGGCATTGAGATAGGCAGGAAGGGTGGCCACCAGGGTCTTGCCCTCCCCTGTTTTCATCTCGGCGATCATGCCGTTGTGAAGGGCCATGCCACCGATGAGCTGGCAATCGTAGTGCCGCATTTCAAGGACCCTGCATGAAGCTTCCCTGACGGCTGCAAAGGCTTCGGGAAGGAGATCGTCCAGGGACTCTCCGTCGGCATATCGCTGCTTGAAGGCGGGGGTCAACGCCTGGAGCGCTGCATCATCCAGTGCTTTGTATGTGGCCTCGAAGGCGTTGATCTGCTCAACCACCTGGGCAAGGCGCTTGACCACACGGTCATTCTTTGTTCCAAACAGACGGGTCAGTAATTTTATCAGCATCGGCTGCATTCCTCTCTCAGCGGGAAACCGTTTTCAATTTCACGATCATCAATTGATGGCCTTTCCACACGGACGTTTGCCATGTGTGGGACCGGGGGACGTCATGGGAGGCCCATGACGATGGGGGGACCTTCGGTGGCGGCTCACGTTGATCCTGTCAGCACGAGGGAAGCCCATGGACAGCCGGGATCCGGCATCCGCCACATAGTTGTACAAAACGGGGATAAAATCAAGGGAAAGGCGGTGGGGAACCCGGCAAAAAAAGTGAGCCCGGCGGGGGATCTCGGTCAATCGAGGATATATTTCTCGGGATTAACAGGCATGCCGTTGAGATGCACCTCGTAATGCAGGTGAGGACCGGTGCTCCGCCCGGTGTTTCCCATCAGGGCGATCTTGTCCCCACGCTTTACATGCTCCCCTTTTTTCTTCAGGGTTTTGGAGAGATGCCCGTAGCGGGTCAGCATGCCATGCCCATGGTCCAGGGAGACCATAATGCCCATGGAGCCGCGGGCTCCGGCATAGGTCACCACCCCGTCGGCAGGCGCGTAAATGGGGGTGCCCACATGGTTGGCGATGTCGTAGCCCTTGTGAAACCTCTTCTTGCCGGAAAATGGGGAGATGCGGTGCCCGAACCGTGACGAAATCCAGCCCGTGGTGGGGCTGATGGAAGGTGTGGATTCCAGGATGGAACGCTTTTCATCCAAAATATCGTACAGAGAGGTGAAACGCCCCAGCTCCTCTTCGGCTGCCAGGCTCGTCTCCTGGATCTGCTCGGCCATTTCACGGACCAGGGCCTCGCCCTGCTCGTGGATAATCAGGTTTGTATCGATGTCCCGCGGTGTTGCACCACCCACACCAAAAAGACTGTCCCCCTTGGAGGGGCTGCCCAGGTTGGCGATGACGCGGATTTTTTTCTCGAAGTCGTAGAGGGCCATGAGGTTTCCCTTGAGCCCGTTGATCTCCCGGGCAAGGGCCACAAGCTGCTCTTCTTTGGCCTTGATCTCGACGTCCTTGCGCTCCATGGAGAGGGAAAAAGCGTCAGCGGCTTTCTGGTGGCGAAAGGAGGCCCACTGGGCATAAAGGGCAACGGATAACGTTGAGGAGAGTGCCGTGAGAAGGACGAGAAAGACAAGGATACCCCGTCCGGTCAAGGCAAGCTGCCGGAAGGGTTTCTTTCCGGAACCGACTATATAAAAGGTATACCTGTGTTTCATAGGCTCCACGGTGTCAACAGCCAGGAGCGAAATAAAACGCCCTGGAATAGGGATACTCTGGCAGGCCGAAGCCCTTGCGGCAGATGTGCAGGGAGAGCGCACATCATTGTTATCAGGCTAATTTGCTACCATGGAGAGGTGCGGCTGTCAAGCATCGCGCAGGAAAAGCCAGGCCGGAGCCCCCGGCCCCACCCATAAAAAAGGTTTGCCCGCCCAAAACACACTTAACGGATATCATGTATTTTCAGAGCCTTTACCCATCAACACGCTCCACAGGCTACCGAAGCAAGCCGGGTAACCACATCACAAGGCCCGGAACAAAGGTAATCAGAAACAATACCGCCAGCTGAATGAGGAGAAAAGGCATCACCGCCCGGGACACAAACACCAGACCCCGGTTTGCAATGGAACCGGTGATAAAAAGGCTCACCCCCATGGGTGGCGTGCAGTACCCGATGGCCAGATTCACGGTGAGAATCAGGCCGAAGTGCATGGGGTCCACCCCGAAATGCGGAAGCATGGGAATCAGGACCGGCCCCAGGATCAGGGTGGCGGAGATGATATCCATGAACATCCCGGTCACCAGCAGAAGCAGGTTCATCAACAGGAGAAATCCCCACCCCGATGAGACCGTCATCATCACCCCTTCTGTGATGCGTCCCGGTATGTTTTCAAAGGTGAGATAACGCCCGAAGCAGGTGGCCCCGGCCACAATGATCAGCAGGGTTGCCGAGGTCACCGCAGAACTGACGGTGATCTGCTTCAGCTCGGCAAGGTTCATGGACCGGTGAATGAAAAGCTCCACGGAAAACGCGTAGACACAGGCCACCACCGCCGCTTCATTGGCTGTGAAGACCCCTGAAAAGATACCGCCGAATATGATCACCGGAAGCATCAGGGCCCAGAAACCCTCCTTAAGGGCCCCCATCACCTCTCCGGCGTGTGGCACATCACGCCTTTCCACCCGCCCGCCGCGACGATGCAGGATCCCGGTGTAGAGACAGATCCCCCCCACAATAAGCACTCCGGGGACAAAGCCCGTAAGAAACAACCCTTCCAGGGACACATTGCTGATCATGCTGTACAGGATCATGCCGATACTCGGAGGGATGATCACCCCCAGGTTGGGAGAAGTGGCCATGAGCCCCACCGTGTACGATTCATCGTAGCCGTGATCCATGAGGGCCGGAACCATGAAACCACCGATGGCCACCACCGTCGCCACCGTGGAACCCGAGATGGCCCCAAACAAAGCGCAGGCCACCACCCCGGCCATGCCGAGCCCCCCGGGAAGCCATCCCACCAGCACGTCGGCCACCCGGATCAGCTTGGAGACAATGCTTCCGGCGGTCATGATGTTTCCGCAGAGAATAAAAAAAAGGACCACCACCAGGGCGAAGTTGTCCAGGCTTTTAAAAAGAGTCTGCACAAGCAGGAGCACCGGAAGATCGGTGAACAGAAGAAACCCTGCCGCCGCCGTAAAAAACAGCGAGATGGCAACCGGAATGTACGCGGCCATGCAGCCCAGGAGAACAGAGAGGATGATGAGTTCGTTACTCCCCATGGTCACCCCCGGTCTCCCCTTCGCGGGTTCCCTTGAAAAGGGTCAGGGCCTGGGCGCAGGCGCGAAGCCCCATGAGTCCCCCGGAGAGGGGAAGAATCCCATAGAGCCAGGCCATGGGGATCTGCATGATGATGGTTTTCTGGCCGGTTCGGGCCTGGAGCCCCACCATCTTGGCCCCGTAGACGATAAGCACCCCGGCAAACACGAGGACGGCTGCGTATGAAAAGAGCATCAGCGGCTTCTTGAGGCGGGGAAAAAACTGAACAAGGGCGTCGATGCGCACCATGGCCCCGTTTTTCACGGCTCGGCTGCACCCCACAAAGGTGGTGTAGACAATGACCAGCCTGACCAGCTCTTCAGACCAGGCCAGGGAGTGATTTATGCCGTAGCGCAGGCACACGCTGGCAAAAAGCGCCCAAAGGGCCGCCATGACGGTAAGAAACAGGGTCCACTCCTCAAAGGAGGTCACCACACGATCGATTTTATTCCACAAGGCTGTCATTACATATCCAAGGCAAAGGGCTTAAGGGCTAAGGGCTAAGGGCTAAGGGCTAAGGGCTAAGGGCTAAGGGCTAAGGGCTAAGGGCTAAGGAAAAGGCCAGAGCCCGGAGCCCGGGTCAAGGGTTAGTTGGTGTAGCCCAGATGGTTTCGGACCTCGGAGAGGTAATCCTTCGGACGATAGGTATCCCCGTCGCCCAGGCGGTTGATCTCCTCTTTCCATGCCTGGTGAACGGAATCGCCCTTCTCTTTAAGCTGCGCCATCTCCGCTTCAGGCAATGCGTAAAATGTCACCCCCTTTGCCTTGGCATCGGCAATCTGCGCCTCCTCCTGGGCACGGGTCTCTTCCCGGATTTCGGCGCACACCTCATGGACCACCTCGATAAAGGTGGCGCGGAGGTCCTCGGGCAGGCTTTCCAGCCAGGCGGAGTTGAACACCCAGATAAACAGCCCCTGGGCGTAGTTGACCCGGGTGTAATGCTTGGCCACCTCAAATTTTTTCGTGATATTGCACACCATGGGGGTATGATCCAGCCCGGTGATCACGCCCTGCTTGAGGGACACGGGCACATCCGGCCAGGGCATCACCACAGGGTTCAGGCCCCAGGCGTCGTACAGGGATTTGTTCACGCCGGCTTCGGCGATGCGAAACTTCACCTTTCCGGCCTCGGCGAGCTGGGTTACGGGGGTTGTGGTGGCCCAGCCGTAGCTTCCGTAGCCGGTGATATCCAGCCCCGTGATGCCCTGATGGGCCATGGCACGCATGAAATGATCAAAAAGGGGCCCGCTTTTGATGAACCGGTCCAGCTTGTCAAAGGTGTTCACCAGGTAAGGAAGGTTGACCAGTCCGAACCGCGGCCCGAGGTTTGTGGCGGCCACCGAACTTACGGCCATGCCCTGGATGGCGCCCATCTGGAGCTGCCCCAGGACCTCCACCTCCCCTCCCAGAACCGAAAGGGGCCGGTAGTCGAAGTAAATTTTTCCCCCGGTCCGCTCCCACAGGACGTCACGGATGGCAAACCCGGCATAAACGCCCTTCATGACGGGATGAGAGACATTGGATACAATGCAGCGGTATGTGGCCGTGGACGGGTCAAACCCGGGCCGCCATTGCTCCAGGGGCGAAGCTGTCTTTGTGGCAGCGGCCTTTTCCGGGGCCGCCTTCTTCCCGGCGCCATTGTCCCCACTGCACCCCACCAGCACAAGCACCCCAAGGAGCACTGCCCTTACCGCCCATCCCGGGCCCATTGCCTTAGTTCTCTTCCCCACGCTCATTCTCCTTCGCTTTCCTGTATCATGATTGCGCCCAAACAGGCTCGTGACCATCGCCCACTTTATGACCAGCGGTCACTCATAGGCACAAAAAAGACAGGCGCTGCCGGCAAAAGGATAAAATCCCCTGCCCCGCCTGTCTTTCTTTTATGGATTGTCGATGTGCAGCACCAGTGTACGGATGGCCGTGCGCAGATCCTCTTTGTCGATGCTGTTGGAACCCAGCAGAATCTGAATGAGGAACCCTTCAAAAAGGGCGGTAACAATACCGCCCAGCTTCTTCGACGGGTAGACAGGCTCCCTGCGGTGGGGAGCCACGATATCGGCAAACAGATCGCTGGAGAGGCGGTAGAAACTCTTGTTGAGTTCTTTCCTCACCTCGTCGTTGCCCGATGCGTGAATGGTGAACTCAAGAAAAACCCGCGCCCACTTGCCGTCGTCAAGGATCTGCTCAAGAAAATCGATGATAACCCCGATGACATCGTCCATGCTGGACGCCTGGTTCAGGGAATCCACGCGACGGGCCCTGTAGAGACGGTACTTCTCTTCCATGATACTCAGGAAGAGATCGTCTTTGCTCTTCCAGTACCTGTAAAAGTTTCCCTTGGCATAGCCCGCGTGCTCGGTGATTTCGGAGATGGTGGTTGTGTTGAACCCCTTCTCTCCGAAAAAATGAATCGCCGAGGCCCTGAGCTCGTCATGGGTCTCCATGGATTTTTCCTGCTGTCGTCGCGCCATCTCACCACCTGTCCGTTCTTCTGGAAAACCGGCACACACAATCGGTTCAATTTCTGACCGCCGGTCACATTTCGCTGATTATGAAAGACAGCTTCCTGCCTGTCAACGAAAAAGAGGACAATCCGGCGCATCGTCCATGGAATCGACGGTCTCCTGAGTTAAAGCAGCCCGGCGCGTTCGTCCAGGCCGGCCATGATGTTCATGTTCTGAACAGCCTGCCCGGACGCTCCCTTGAGGAGGTTATCAATGGCAGACATGACCACCAGGCGCCCGCCGCGGGCATCGGATGCAAGGCCTATATCGCAGAAGTTCGTGTGCTGGACATGGAGAATATCGGGTACCCTGCCCTTCTCGCGCAGCCGGACAAAAGGACTCGCCCCATAGGTTTCAGCAAGGACCTTCCGGGCGTCGTCCTCGGTTTTCCCCTCCACAAGGGTGCAGTAGATGGTGGACAGCATGCCCCGGGTGGCGGGAATCAGATGCGGGATAAAGGTAATCTCCACCGCATCCCCGTGTGCTGCGGAAAGCACCTCTTCGATCTCGGGCCTGTGGCGGTGCCCGTCAACCTTGTAAGCTTTAAACGACTCGTTGGCCTCGCAGAAATGGGACCCCAGGGAGAGCCCCCGGCCCGCTCCGCTCACCCCGGACTTGGAATCGGAAATGATCCCTTCGGCCCGGATGATCCCGGCTTTCAGCAGCGGCACAAGGGCCAGCAGAATCGTTGTGGGGTAGCACCCGGGGTTCCCCACAACGCGCGCGTCACGGATCTGGTCCCGGTAGAGTTCGCACAGGCCGTAGACCGCCTTTTCGGAGAGCTCGGAGGCGGTGTGGGGCTGGTACCAGGCTTCGTAATCCGCCACATTGCGGAACCTGAAGTCTGCAGAGAGGTCCACCACGCGAACCCCGCCCTTCAGGAGACCGGGCACGATATCCATGGGTATTTTATGGGGAAGCGCGGTAAAGGCGATGTCCACCCGGTCGCAGAAGGTCTCGAGGTCAAACGCTTCACAAACCAGCTCGCACCGCCCGGAAAGGGAGGGGTATACGTCGCTGATGGGACTTCCTTCGTATTGACGTGACGTAATAACGGTGAGCTCCACATCCGGGTGAGCCGAAAGCATACGCACCAGCTCGGCTCCGGTGTATCCCGTGGCCCCGATAATTCCTGCCTTTATCATAAAAATCGCCTCCAACTGTCGGTAATGGGTATCCCTGTCGTTTTATTTCGTGTTCCTTATACCCCCTGCCCCGCATTTTTTCAACAGACCGTTTGGTCTTGATATGGCTTGCTCCGCAGCCCTGAAACGCGCTTTGAAGACCCGTGTTACAGGGCTGAACCCCACGCGGGCATTTCCGGGATATCGTGTTGACAATACATTCTTTTACCTATATCATTTGTCACTAAAGCTTGACACTGCACGTGATCTCCGCAAATCACCGGGTCGTCACCACACCCTGATCCGGTACTCAACAGTATTCCACTTCAGCTCAACTCGCTATATCTCTGACTTATGACGTTTTTCAGCCGGTTTGATACGGCTTGTCGTTTTCAAGAACCCTGAATTTGATGGCATCGCAAAAGGTCATTCCCTCACCGAAAGGACGAAGCACAACAAAAGCCGCCTTTCCGAGAAACCGTGGGGTTTGCCACAAAAGGCGCTTTCGGCAATGCCTTTTTACGATAACATCATCGTTGCGCATACCAAACATCCTGCGTGTGCCTGATTACCTGATCGACACCGGTCGTCGGACATCGGGCCATTCCGGTATCAGGTGCGTATCACCCCAAACCACTTCAACGCATGCCCCGCCCTCAAGGAGGAACCCATGAACCAGGCTTTTACCGACATGATGAAAGGCTTTGACGTATGGAAGAGTTGGGATATGTCAAAGAACATGGAGATGTTCAACACGTCCGATGCCGCACGCATGGGAGTCCGGTTCATTGACTTCCAGAAAAGTGCCTTCAACACCACCTTCGACACCATGCTGAAGATGCAGGAACAGTCACAAAAGGTCACCACGGCGTTCATGGCGGGCAACAAGGGAATCCCCGATTCCGGTCGCGCGTTCCTGGATGAGTGGCAGGCCCAGCTCACCAGCAACCAGAATGAGTTCCGAAAGTACGTCACCGATCACTACGATCGCCTCATCGACATGCTGCAGCCCAAAGATGAGAAGTGACAACTTGGAGGCCATGTTTTCAAGCTTTTCACAGACCCAAAGGCGCTACCCGAACCGGCAGCGCCTTTTGTGTTTTCAACACGTCACCCGCCTCTTGCACGCAACGACAACCCCGCAACCCATAAGGATCTTCCCATGAACCCTCTGAACCTGATGCAGCAAATCATCCAATTCCAGAAAACCCTGACGGACAACAGCTTCCGATCCATGAACCTCCTTCTGGAACACGGCGAGCGACTCCAGTACGCCTGGCTCAACAGCGTCTCCATACTGCACGGCCCCGCACAGGAGACAGCAGCCCTCTGGCTCGATGCAAGCAAAACCTCACGGGCCTGTTGGCATTCGGCGGCCAATGCCGTCTTTGCGCCCTTCAGCCCATGGAAAATTTCCTGAAGCTTTCCTTTGCGTTATCTGGCCGATAAGGCTACACTCTCCATTTTTTCCAATAAACGATTCCACGACTCATGAGGCCACCATGACATGCCGCCCACCCGCTAGCGCTCTTCTCTTTCTTCTGATCTGCATTTTGTGCGCGCCCGCTCCGGCCGGTGCGGGCCGGGCCGGACTCACCATCACGGCGGTGGGAGACATCATGCCGTCGAGTTCGTTCCCGGACCCCAAATATCTCTCCCCGATCCCCCATGGGGTCTTCTCCACCACCCTAGCCCGGATCCTGGGGGATGCGGATGTCCGCTTCGGAAACCTCGAAGGCACCATGGCCGGGGACGCGCCCTGCCTCAAGGCCTGCAAGGACTCTACGACATGTTACGCCTTCAACATTCCCTTTGGGTATGCCGACACGCTGAAGCGCGGAGGGTTCAACCTCTTCAGCCTTGCCAACAACCACATCAGCGATTTCGGGGAGCCGGGCCGCAGGAGCACGGTTGCGCGGCTCGGAGAAAGCGGGATTGCCTGTGCAGGCACCCTGGAAAAGCCCTGGGACATTCTCTACGCCAACGGATTGTACATCGGCTTTGCAGCCTTTGCCCCCCACAAGGGGGTAGCGGATCTGCTGGACAGAGAGGCCGCTGTCCGGCGCGTCAGAACCCTCAGCCGCATCTGTGACGTGGTCATTGTCTCCATGCATGGCGGGGCAGAAGGAAACGGGGCAGAGCATGTGCCCCGCGCGTCGGAGACCTACCTGGGAGAAAACCGGGGTGATCTCCATGGGTTTGCCCATGACATGGTAGACGCGGGCGCCGATCTCGTCATCGGCCACGGGCCCCATGTGGTTCGCGGGATGGAGCTCTACAAAGGCCGTCTCATTGCCTACAGCCTGGGCAATTTTTTCACCTGGGCACGCTTTAACCTGGAAGGCCCCAAAGGCCTGGCCCCTGTACTCAACGTCACCTTAGGCCCGGACGGGCGGTTTGAGGAAGGACGCATCCGCTCCCTTCGACAGCCTTACAAAAGCCTGCCCGTTGCCGATCCGTCCCATGAAGCGGCCAGGGAGGCGGCACGCCTCTCTTCTGAGGATTTTCCTGAAAGCCCCCTTCACATCTCAGACCAGGGCGTCCTGTCGGTGCGTGACAAGGGCTGAAAAACAAAAAACGGCAGCCCTTACAACTTGAGGACTGCCGTCAGTTATCTGTGTCACGCCTTTGCCATGCCTTGAAGGCACGGCCATTCACTAGTGGTGGTCGCAGGCATCTCCGTGACCGCCGCACACATCAATGGGCATAAACTCCTTGAGTTCCCCCTTGTCGAGTTTGGCGAGGTTCTCCCGCACCGTCCCCTCCACGGCTTTATAAACAGGTACCGCCTTGTGCTTGAGCTTTCCGAGGGCGCTGCCACCGATCCCCACCACCACCACCGCATCCACGGAACGCCCGCCCAGGGCCTTCAGGGGCTGGCACTTGCCGTGCTGATGGTCCAGGTCCTGGTTCAGCACCTTTTCACAGGTTTCGGTCTCCGTATCAACAATCACGAAAAAATTTGCTGACCCGAAATGGTTGTATACAGGGCTCTCAAGTTCGTCGAATTTTTCTGTCGGGAACGCGATCTTCATGGGAACAAACTCTCCTTTGACATCTGTGGTCGGACTCAATAACGATGAATGCAACGGCATGCGTTGCGTCAAAGCGGCGCTGAAGCGTTTGGTGCCTGTGGCGCCCCATCATGAAACAGTCAAAGAAATATAGGGATCGAATCTATCGTTGTCAACGGGAAGGGAACGCGATGAAAAAAGGAGGGACCGGGCTCCCTACGCCGCGGAGAGCAGCGTTAATGCCAGGGAGCCCGAGGGTGAAAATAGTCTCTTGATCATGTAAGGTCTGACATCGGGAATTATCGATTTCTTATGAGGTGGGATAGGGTTCCTGGATTCACCTTGTCAGAGGAGGCGTCCGAACCGAAGGTAACACAATCCTTAGCAGATTCATCGGGAATGTGTTAACCGTAAAAACACGGTAAAAATACGGTAACCCATACCGTGTTGATTACATCTGCATCAGGTAAACCTTCAAGTTCACCCCACTTTTCTTAAGCCCCAGTTTTTCCCGAATACTGTCCCGGTAGGCATCGATGGTCCGGGGGGACAGGTTGAGCAGGTCGGCAATCTCCTTTGTGGTCTTTCCGCTGCGCACCAGCTGGGCGGTCTGGATTTCCGCCGGGGTCAACCGAAAATAGCCGGCATTGATGTTCCGCGCAAAGGGTGAGAGGATGTCGTCGATATTCTTCCCCAGCATCTCCACGAGGTTCTCCTGGGCCTTTGTCAGCTGGGTCCCTTTGAGCCTTTCGATGTAGGGTAAAATCAAGTCATCCACATTTCTCATCATGTTTTCCTGAATCTCACTCATGTTTTCATCGCTCTTGCTCAACATCTGCTTCAGGGAAATGTTGGCCTCGGACAACTTTTCACCGGACTCCTTGAGCTCCCTCTCCTTCTCTTTGAGGGCATCCTCTTTGGCCCTGCGGTCCGTCACCTCGTTTTTCAGCACCCGGTTCACCATCTGGAGTTTTTCCGCCTGGTCCTTCAGGCTTTCATACAGCCGGGTGTTTTCCATGGCCCCGGCCATCTGGGAGGCAAGGGTTTTGAGGACGCGCAGGCGCCGTCCGTCAAAAAGATGGTCCAGGGTCCGGTTTTCAAGGTAGAGGATACCACATTGCCGGGATTGTACCATGGACGGAATGCAGATGGCACTGCCGCACCCAAAGTCATCAAAGTAGGGATCATAGACCACGGGGGTTTCACCGTGATTGTACTGAAGCAGACTGCCGGTCCGGGCCACGTAGTGGATCATCGCCACCGGCAGCCGGGTCTCCTCGGAAAGAACGGAAGAGCCGCAAAGGGAAACCTCCCTGGCACCGAACCCCTTCCACGCCTCAAGCCGGACCTGGCCGTCATCCGTGCGACAGACCGCACCGGCCTCGGCACCGCCGTACTCAAGGGCCGTGTCAACAAGCTTCCTGACGAGCCGATCGTAATTCCGTTCCGTGGACAGGGCCTCAAAAGCCCTGGAGAGCCCCTCCAAATCGAGAACCCCCTCACTTGAACAGCACGCCTCACCGGAATATCCCCTGCGGGAAAGCCCCCGAGCCTTACCGGCCATGGACGGAAGACGCCAGAGCACCTGCTCGTAGTCCGTCTCGAGTTTCCGGGCTTTGGCCTCGGCCCCCCAGAACCGCCAGAGGTTCACCGCATCTGTGAGGCACACCCTTGCCAGCCGCTTCCTCCCCATTTGCAGATAGCAGGCACCGGCCCTCTCCGAGGCATACGCCTCATGAAACGTGAAGTTGTTTTTCTTGGCCTTCTCAGCGGCCTGCTCAAAATGATAAACCGCCTTCTGGACATTCTTTCGAGCCATGAACCGCTCTGCCCGCACCATGTCATGGAGATGGGCAAAGTTACACGGCGCATCCACCGCCGCCTTGCCCAGCTTTTTTTCGATTTCCCGGACCAGCTTCATCCATCCGTTCTGCCGGAATGGAAGTCCCCTTCCCCCGTGCCGTGCGCAGATCGCCGCGGCAAAAGCCGAAAAAACCGGAATGGTGTACGTGCTGGTCACCATGTCGATGAGGGCCGCATACCGCCCCACATGATGCAGGGCCAGGGCGTCGTCCCCGAAGAGAAAAGCCAGGAGGCCTTTGGTGATATGGTAGTTCAATGCGGCGATATGGTCGTTGGGCATGTCGCCCCCGCGGGGGCGCTCATCATCGGTGAAGAAAGGACCTGAAAACGCTACGGGCTGGGCTTTGGCATCGGTGAGATTGGCCACGGTCTGCTGAAGGTTACGGACGGTCCCCGTGAAGGGGAGCCTGAGGCGCTCCATCTCTTCTCCGTAGGTCACCATGTCCCGAGCCAGCTGGTGCAAATCATCGGAGCCGAAAAAGCGGGTGTAAAACCATGCGGAGACGGCCCCTCCCGCATACTCTGTGTCCCCTTCGGCCAGAGACTGCTCGTAGGCGCGCAGGTACACCGGAAACAGGTCCTGAATGGGCTCTTTCCAGTGCTGGACAAGACAGACCGTAAGAGACAGGGTCTTGCCCCGGACCCCGGACTGCTCCTCTTTTTCCAGAAGCGAAAGGGCGTTGTAGGCATGGGCCGTCCCCTTCTCCACCTTGTTGTCGACCCGGAGGCAGATGAACCCGTAGGCGGCCAGGAGAAACGGGGTGTGTTTGGAACGACCGTGCTTCAAGCTGTAACGCAGGGCGGTGAAGATAATCAGAGGCGACAGCTCGCTTCCGGAGAGATAGGCGGCCATGGTGGCCGAGAAAAAAAGCTCCATGATGGAGAGATGCTCGGCATCTGTCATGGCGGGAACCTGTTCGAGCCCTTTTCGTCCCAGTCGCGCCAGGGAACTGCGGATGCGCAGAAGCCCGGCCAGCTGATGCAACCGGGTGGCCTTCTCGGGCAGGCGAAAACCGAACCGGCCCAACGCTTCCCTTGAAAAGGCAATGGCACCCGTCAGGTCGTTGGCGGCAATGGCTCCGCGTATTCGCATGCGCCAGACATTCACACAGTCCCAGTCGTTTCTCGCCTCCTTCTCCACGGTGGCCACGTGGGCCTCCATGACCGTGTACTCCCCTAAGGCATACGCGGCTTCTGCAGCGGCCGAGGTCATCTCCAGGCTCAGGGAGTACTCCCGCTCCCACCCGTCCTCCCCCAGGAACCTGAGCCCGCACCGAAAGCACTCAAGGGCCTGTCCGAAGGAGGACGTCTCCATGGCCTGCTTGCCAGCATCGAGATTCAGCAGGACCAGCTCCTTGCGGTAGCTCTCCCGTATGGGCACCGACCCCGAGGCATTGAACTGATAGACAATATCAAAAAGGTAGGGACCGGCCCGATGCTTGAGCCCCTCATAGATATGCATTCCGGCGCTGAAGTGGGCCAGCTCCCGCTGACCTTGAGTCATGCGCTCATAGGCGGCCTTCTGCACCAGGTCGTGGGCAAAACAGTATCCCTCCCGGGTACGCACCAGGATTTTTTTGTCGCAAAGGAGCTCAAGACCTTGCCTGACCTTCTCTTCCGAGCGCTGAACCACCATGGCAAGGAGTTCGGGCACCACCTTGTGCCCCAGCAGGGAGGCCGACTCCACAAGCCTTCTCATCTGCATGTCCAGGCCATCCACCCGCTCGGAGATCCACTGGGCCGCCGAGGTGCACATGGGAAGGGCCTCGAGCTTTTGCTGGTTCCAGTGCCAGGTTTCTCCCTCGGGGCCGTGGGCCCTGACCAGTTCACCGCCGGAAAGAATCCGTTCGAGAAAGGCGTTCACATGATAGGGAATGCCGCCGGTCTTGGCATACACCAGCTCGGCCAGGGGGGCGATCCTCTTTCTGTCCTCGCCGAGGCACATGGAAAGAAAGGTCTCCACCGCAAGGCTGTCCAGTCCCTGGATGGGCATCACATCCACAATGCCCTCCTTCTTCATGGTCGAGGCCTGGAAAAACGATTCCACCAGGGCGCTTTTGCCCTCACTGGTTCGAAAGGCGGCAAGCAGCCCCACCTTCTCCCCGGAGATACCTGTCAACAGGTTGAGAAACAGGCGGGAGTCCTCATCGGCCCACTGGATGTCATCGATAAACAGGATAAGGGGCCGCCCCATCTGTTTGAACACCCGGAAAAAGTTGGCCATGGCCATGTGGATGACGTTGGCCTTGGCCGATGACTCAAGGTCCATGGGGGCCTCACCCTGTTCCGTCTCCAGAAGCAGGGAAAAATCAGGCACCATGGACGACAGGACGGCGACCCCGTCCCCCATGAGGCGCTTGATGACCTTTCGCCACTCCCGAAGCTTGGCGTCGGGTTCGCCCAGCAGGGTGCTCACCACCTGCTGCAGTGCGCCGACAAAGGCGGCACCGGGCCGCTCCACGCTCTGATCGAATTTGCCGGAGGCCACGATCACTTCGGGGTGGTGCTGGCGGGCATACCGGCAGAGCCACTCGGCCAGGGCGGTTTTCCCGCATCCCGCCGCCCCGGAGAGCACCATCACACCGGGCCGTTCAAAGGCAGCGGCACCGACTTCGGCGATGCCCTTGACCCATTGTGCCAGCTCCCGTTTTTCGTCATCCCTGCCGCAGAGCACCGCCTCACCATGGGGCAAAGAGGGCCGCAGACTGAGGTAGTCGGCCGACTCACCGGTGCGCATGCCTGCCTCCATGGCCTCGATGAGGGCCTCGGCAGAGGGAACGCGCCCTTCCGGGTTTCGATTCATCAGGCCCATGATGATTTCATCAAGCCAACGGGGAATCTCGAGGCAGAGCGAACAGGGACGGGCAGGCGTCAGGGCCACCCGGGAATGAATCATTCCCCCCACCGTCTCCATGTCAAAGGGAAGGCGACCGGTGAAGGCCTCGTACATCACCACACCCAGGGAGTAAAGATCGCTGCGATGATCCGGTTCCCCCTCCCTGGCGACGGTGAGCTCCGGGGCACTGTAGGCAAGGGCCGTGAGCAGGTGATCCACTTCCTGGAACTCGTCGTCCCGGATCACCCCGGGTTCGTTGTTGAACCCGCCCATCTGCACCTGGCCCGTATCCTGATTTACGATGATGTGTGAAGGGGTGATGTGACCGTGAACCACGCCTGCCTGGTGGCAGTATGCAAGGGTGCGAGAAAAGTCGAGGAACCATGAGATGAGAACGTCGCGACCGGGAAGTCCTGTGTCGTATAGTTTTTTGAGGGGCTCGCCGTCGATGTCTTCCAGAATGAGGGTCAGCCCCAGGGACGTCTGTTTCAATCCATAGGTCTTGATGATCCCGGGGTGAGACAACTCCCTCAGGATGGCGTATTCATGTTTGACCATCTCCACCTCGGACTCGCCGGGGCGTTCACGCTTCAACACCTTTAAAATAACTTTTCGGCTGTGTGCCGTGCTCCATGCCCTGTAGTACCCGGACACCCGATCCTGAAAAACCAACTCCGGCTGAACAAATTCGTCAATAACAGCCATGCGCCCCCTCCATCTCCGCGGTAGCCTGAGAACCCGCCAACGGACGCGTACCAACCCACCATTCATCCTCTTCCCCGGCATCGTCTCCACAAGGCAGGCCGACCAGCTTCCGCAACAACCTTCGGCACGCCCACCCACGTTCGCAACCGGCATCACCGCAATTCTCATCGCCGATTGAACGTGTTATCCACCGGTATCATCGTCGGTTCTACCCATCACATCGCCGGAAGTCAATACAGATCACAAGGAACGGCAGGGAGGAAAAAGGCAAGGCAACGGGCTGCAGACCATCGCCATGGCGGAGGGAAACAGGCCCGGCATCCTGGGGACACCGGGCTCGAAGCGGGATAAAGGTCAGCCGGCCAGGGTGGGCCGCCCGGCAAAGATCTGCTCCACGGCCGCTTCATAGGCGGCAAGATCGGTGAGCCGGCGCAGGGGCTTGAAGAGGCGATCGCCATGTTCAAAGGCGTCCTTGAAATAGACCCAGAAGGCTTTCATGACGTTGGTCACATGCCCGGGACCGTCGAGCCGTTCCACCTGGCGGGCGTAGATGGCGTCATGGAATTGCTTGAGCAGGCTCAGTTTCGTCTCGTCATCAAACCGGTCGCCCTTGATCTCAGCCGGGAGAAAGGGGTTGGGGATCACCCAGCGCCCGATCATCCAGTCGGAGATGGTGGGAAATCGCTTTGACAGCGCCGTGAACCGGTCAAGGGACCACAGGTCTCCGTTGTAGATTACGCGATGCGTGATCCCGGGGAGCACGGACTCAAAGAAATCGAGGTCCGGATCGCCCTTGTACATCTGCACGCCGGTGCGGGGATGGACCGTGAGGTCTTCCAGGGGATACCGGTTGTAAATCTCAATGAGGGTGTGGAACTCGTCCCGGGTGTGACGCCCCAGCCGGGTCTTGACGGAGAGGCGCCCTTTCATGCCGCTCACCAAACGCTCCAGCAGGGCGTCCAGTTCATCGGGAAAACAGAGGATCCCCGAACCCTTTTTCTTTTTGGCCACCATTTTATAGGGGCACCCGAGGTTCAGGTTCACCACGGGATGGCCAAGGTCGTAGAGACGGTTGGCAAGCAGCACGATATCATCGGCCACACTGCCCATTACCTGGGGGATCACGGGCATCTTTGTGTTGAGTTCCGGCAAGACGTCGTTCCACTCCCGGTCCTTGGCGCGCCCTTCGGGAAGGGCAGAGATAAAGGGAGAAACGGCAACGTCGATGCCGGAAAAAATCTCGGCATACACGTCCCGGAAGAGCAGCTCGGTGTAGCCCTGCATGGGGGCCAGCCAAAGTCGATGTGTCATGATCTCACCATAAAAAAAGTGACCGTCGCTGCATGGAGCGCGGTCACGAGATATGTGTTGCCGATGCGGGCCAGGGCCCGCAGCCGGATATGGAATACATCTGTTTTTTTTGTAACTATTCAGCTCAAACAAGCCTCCGGCGGCCCTGCCGGGGGCCAAACGTTTAAAACGTTTGACAAACAGTTCTTAAGCAAGCCGTTCCAGGCTCCGCCGAAATAATGTCCACTTTTTCACATTAGAAACGTTTTTTGCGGAGCTTTTTTTCAAAAAAGCGACCCGCCGGAGGCAAGCTGAATAGTTACTGTTTTTTCCTACCTGATATGCACATGCATGGTGGTGGCCGCGGTAAAAATCCCCAACAGGATACTTACTGCGGTCACACTCCCGCACAGGAGGGCCAGGAACTTGTCTCTCTGGGACTCCCGCTTGCGCTCAAGGTAGCCAAGGGCCCAGGCCAGGCCCGCCCCTGCGATAATGCCGCCGCCGTGGGCCCAGTTGTTGATCCCCGGCACGATAAACCCGAAAAGGGCAAGGCTCACCACCCACCCGCTCACCTGGCGGTAGACGGCGTTGCCGTAGGCCCCTCCCCGGTTCTTGCCAAAGTAAAGAGCCGCCCCCACCAGGGCACAGACAGCCCCTGAAGCCCCGATGGTCAAATCCACCCCGGCCAGATACGACACCAGATAGCTCAGGGTCCCGCCCAGGGTAAAAATGATCACCAGACGATAGGTGCCGAACTCACGCATGACAAAGGGCGCAAGGTTCCGAAAGGCGAGCATGTTGAACACAATGTGCAAAATGCTGCCATGGAGCCAGTTGGCCGCCACAAGGGACCACCAGTACCCCAGTCCGTTGATGGGTGCCACCCCCGAGGCCCCCAGAAACAGCAGGGTTTCATTGGACGGAGAAAAAAAGCTCAAGGGGTTGCCCGTCAAGCCCACGCTCTCCCCCCTCAACACGCTGACCACAAGGGAGGCCACATACATCACGACATTGATCCCGATGATTACCTTAAAGATAAGGTCTGGATCGGACATGCCGCGGACCATGGCGTTGTTCTTGAGCCCCGAACCGGGCTTGCGGATTCCGCAGTAAGGACACGACGGCTCGTCGTTGCTGATCAGGCGCCTGCAATTCGGACAAAGCAGGGATGTTCGGGAAGGTTTTCTGGTCATGGGGCCTCATTGGATAAATGGATACGAAAGAGAACACGCCAACCGACGTGGAGGGACGGCTACGGAAGCTCAGGAACACAGCCACGGAAGATTTCCGTGGGCTTGTGCTTGCACGGCACCCATCATAAAAGATCCGCGCCGCAGCTTCAATAAAAACCGAAACGAGCCATGGCAAAGGACCGCAGGGACCGGAGCCCCGTTATGAACCGGTCAAAAAAAGCCGCCCGGAACACCGGATGCGCATCCGACACGCCTCCAGACGGCTTGGAAACAATTCACTTCCTGAAGGTAAGGACCGGATCCGCGGGTAGGGCCAGACCGACACTTACCTCAAGGGTCTTGAGGATGGCTGCGGGCACGGGACAGGAGACATGGGGAAGATGCGCCGTGCAGAGGGTAATCACCTTGGACTGCCCTTTGGCAAACAACTCGTTCATGATATCCAGGGGCTCGTCCCCCAGGGCCTCGGCCACCTTTTTCAGGTTCGGGCACCCCGTTTCAAGGGTACAGACTGCCTTGTATTTATCCGTCGGGTCGGCCGTGATCACCGTCTTGAACCCGCACACACCTGCAAACACTTCCATTTCCGTCATGTGACACCCTTTCTCACAAGGGGGGACGCCTCGAAAGGCTCCCCCGAAAACATAATACGCCAAACAATAGCAAGCCCGTGGCACCCCCATGGCCGCCCCTTGTCATGGGGACAGGCCGCCGGGTCCCATATCAAGCGCCAAGAGTATAGGACGATTCACAATCAAACACAAATCAGAAAAAATCGAGCAACCCAACCCCGCGCAGCCCCCTTACTTCCCCCGCTTACACAGCCCCCCTCATTGACACGCGGAAGAGCGTTACTGTATAAACGTCCTTTGCCCATGCCACGCCTTACCGGGTTCGATGGTAAAAGCAATCTGTGCCACCGCACATATGGGGCCGGGGTACCCGATGTTTTTTAGGTATCCGGCCTCTTTTTTTGGGCCTTTTCGCCCGCAATGTAGATTTGGAGAATGCGAAGGTATGCAACAGAAAGGAAAGAGGGACCAGTTCGGAAGCCGACTGGGATTTATTCTGGCGTCCGCAGGGTCCGCCGTAGGGCTTGGAAACATCTGGCGATTCCCCTATGTCACGGGTGAAAACGGAGGGGCTGCCTTTGTTTTTATCTATCTTCTGATGGTTTTTTCCTTAGGGTTTACCGTCATGCTGGCTGAATTCACCCTGGGGCGCAACACCCAGCGCAACAACGTGGGCGCCCTCATGCGCTTGGGGGGCAAGGCCTGGTCCATGGTGGGATGGCTGGGCATCATCGCCTCCATCATTATTCTTTCATTTTACGGCGTCATCGGCGGCTGGACCATCAAGTACGTTGTGTCTGTGTTCCAGGGACTGCCCACAGGAGCAGATGCTGCGGCCCAGGCAGGCCAGGCCTTTGAAGGGTTCATCACCCACTCCCCCTCCGTCATCTTCTACCAGGCCCTGTTCATGGGAGCCACCATCTGGGTGGTCTCCAAAGGGATCGGCCAGGGCATCGAGCGGTTCTGCAAGGTCCTCATGCCTGCCCTGTTTCTCATCATGGTGGTCCTTGTGGTGCGTTCCCTGACCCTGGACGGGGCCATGGCGGGCATCTCCTTCTACCTCAAGCCCGACTTTTCCAAAGTGACCGGCGGCATGTGCCTGGCGGCCATGGGACAGGCCTTCTTCTCCCTGAGCCTCGGCAACGGCGGCATGCTCACCTACGGGAGCTACCTGAAAAAAGAGGAGCCCCTCCCCTCCTCAGCCTTCCAGATCTGTATCCTGGACAGCCTGGTGGCCTTCCTCTCCGGCCTCATCATCTTTCCGGCGGTTTTTGCCTTCGGGTTTGAGCCTGCTTCTGGGGCGGGTCTCTCCTTTGTGACCCTTCCCGCGGTTTTTTCCCAGATGTTCGGCGGCGTTTTCTGGGCGGGGCTCTTTTTCCTCCTGCTCGTCATCGCCTCCCTCACCTCATCGGTGAACATGCTGGAGGTGGTCTGCGCCCACTTTATCGATGAAAAGGGATGGTCCCGAAACAAGGCGCCCTGGGCCATCGGCTTCGGCATCTTCCTGCTGGGCGTGCCGTCGGCCATTTCCCTTGCTGGGGGCCTTAAGGTGTGCGGAAAGAGTTTCCTGGACACCATGGACTTCATCGCCTCCAACCTCATGATGCCCCTGGGCGGATTGTTCATCGTTCTTTTCACCGGGTGGGTCATCGCGGACATTGCAAAGGACGAAGTCACCAACAAAGGCGATGTCTCCTTTGCCCTGCTGCCCGTATGGCAGGTGGCCTGCAAGGTGGTGGCCCCCCTTGCCGTGGGATACATTTTCTTCCAGGGACTCTCCTGGTAACAGCAAACGTCGGATCCCCCGGCCATGGAGCCGGGGGATAAACCGCGCAACGCGCCGGACACTCAACACGAGGGTATCATGAGCGACTACTCTATTTTCATCGGCCTTCTGGCCCTCTACATCGGCAGCCTCATCGGCATCGGCCTCTATTACAACAAAAAACAGAAAACCAGCGTGGACTTTTTTCTGGCGGGCCGGGAACTCAACGCTTTGTCCATCGGTTTTTCCGCTGCGGCCTCCTGGCTCACCGCAGGGGCCCTGCTGGCCGTCACCGGCTTTTTCATGCTCCTGGGCATGGGGTCTGTCTGGGGCTTTGTGGCCCCCAACATCATCGCCCTTGTGGTCATTGCCCTTTTGGTCAAAAAGCTGAAACGCCTGCCGGCCATTACCCAGCCCGAGCTCCTTGAGATGCGATACGGCGACTCCCTGAGGGGACCGGTGGCCATCATCATCACCATCGTCATGATCCTTTTTGCCGTCTCGGACATCAAAGGGTTCTCCCTGGTGCTGGAAATCTTCTACGGCCTGGATTCCCTCTACTCCGTGCTCATCGTGGGGGCTGCCGTGGCCCTTTATGTCAACTTAGGGGGCTTTTCCGCGGTGGTTTTCACCGACCGCATCCAGTTTACCCTTCTCTTTCTCTTTGTCATGGCCATGGCCGTCATGACCACGGGGGCTGCCACAGATGCAGACGCCGCCTTGAGTTTTTCCAAAATGGTCGGCGAGGTACCCGGAAGCTGGTACAACCCCTTCTCCGTGGGGCTTCCCATGGTCCTGATCTTCACCCTCTCCATCGTCCCCGGCTGGATCACCGAGCAGGATCCCTGGCAGAAGGTGTGGGCAGCAAAGGATGACAAAGCCGCACAAACCGGGATGATCATCGGGGCCGTGCTGGTCACCCTGGTCTTCGGCGGATGCGCCGTCATCGCCATTGCCCTCAACCGCCTCTACCCGGAAATCGCCGCTGCGGGCTTTCCCGCCGGCATGGCCAAGGCAGAGCCCGCCCTTCTCGTCTTCATCACAGAAAGCGGTTTCTCCAAATTCGGCCTGGCCCTGTGCGCCATCGGCCTTGCCACCGCCGCCATGTCCTGTGCCGACACCTTTGCCACCTCCGGTGCCTCGTGCATCTCCCGGGACATCTACCAGCGATACATCAACCCCGATGCGGATGAAAAAAGTATCATGAGCATCAACCGGCTCTCCGTTCTTTTCATCATTGGTGCGGCCACCCTCTGTTCTTACTTCATCCACAACATCATCGAGGCGATTCACATCGCCACGTTTATCGCCAGCGCCTCCTACTTCTTCCCCCTCATGGGCGGTCTCTTCTGGAAGCGGGCCACCCGCAAAGGCGCTGTGGCAGGCCTTGTCTGCGGTGCCACGGCCCAGATCGCCCTTGTGGCCATGGACCTGATAAAGACCCCGCCCATGGCCCCCGGGTACCTGGAATCCCTCTCGCCACTGCTCTCCGGCCACGGCGTCATCGCCGGGATGCTCATCAGCGGCATCGCCTTTGTGGCAGGCTCTTATATGGATAAGCCCGTGGACCAGAAACGACTCGATCTCTTTTTTACGTCATAAAATTTGTAACTATTCAGCTCAAATTTGCCTCCGGCGGCCCTGCCGGGGGCCAAACTTTTGAAAAGTTTGACAAACAGGTATTAAGATAGACATTCCAGACTCCGCCGAAATACATTCGTCATTTCTTCACCCGCCCTTTGTTTTGATCGCCCTTCGGGGCGATCAAAACAAAGGGCGGGTGAATTGGGAAAGTTTTTTGCGGAGCTTTTTTTCAAAAAAGCGACCCGCCGGAGGCAAGCTGAATAGTTACTAAAATTTTGCAGAAACGATTCTGCTCATGCCCCCGACGACCTGTCGGGGGCTATACATTTCGTATTCTGCTAAAAAAAAGGGGCGCCCTTGCAAAAGAGCGTCCCTCAACCACGCACCAACACTCATGACGGCACAGCCACCTATCCGCCCAGAAGGTCACCGAGCCCATCAAGGTCTATGGGAATGCCATTGACCAGAAGCGTACCCTCCACACCCACCGGCGCGATGGCTCCCTCGCCCAGGCTGAAGAAAAACGTAAAATCCTCAAACGCCAGGGTGGTCCCGTCAAGCTGTCCCCCGCTGATCACCAGGGGGTCTCCTTCTTCGGTGTTAAGGATCATCTTGATTTTCGGATCCATGGCCCCTATCTCCACGCAGACCAGCAGAGTCAGATTGCCGCTGACGGTCTCTTCCATGCCCTCCACAGGGGCAAACGCATCAAAGGCAAACCCCAGGAGAAGCCCCGGCGGTGTCGTGCTAATGCCGTCAAAGGTGATGGTAATCCCCTCGCCCTCATAGATCACACCGTCTTCCGGCAAACCGGGCAGCTCAAAATCGGGGGTCAGACCGTCAAGGAGATCCGGCAGCCCCGTCAGGGTGGTGCCGTTTACGGACGAGCCCAGGACCAGTGCGGCAAAAGCAACAGCTCCCTGTTGGGCAAGCAACTGCTCTTCAAACATGTCCAGATCAACGGGCGTCCCGTTCACAAGAAGGGTACCCTCCACCCCCACCGGCTCAAGGCTTCCCTGGCCCAGGCTGAAATAAAAGGCAAAATCCTCGAACCCCAGGGTCATTCCGTCAAGCTCTCCGCCGCTCACCACAAGGGGTGCGCCCTCTTCGGTGTTGAGAATCAGTTTCACCTTTGAGTCCGGAATCGCCATGTCCAGACAGAGAAGAAGCGTAAACCTGCCGCTGAGTGTCTCTTCCCCGCCCTCCACTGGTGTGAACTCGTCAAAAACAAACCCCAGGAACAGACCGGGCGGATCCGTGCTGAACCCTTCGATGGTCACGGTTATGCCGTCGCCTTCGTACACAACGCCATCCTCCGGCAATCCGGCCCCGGCCAGAATATCGGGAAGTTCAGCAGCCGAGGCGCCCGACACATCCTCGGGTCCAAGGGCGCGGAAAACCTCATTCGGTACGGCGGCCACCGACGAATCCACGGCTTTTGCGGCAAAATCGACCTGCCTGGTGGATACGTCCGCAGGCTCACCCCCCGAAGGGGTTGGGGTCACTTGGGTGCTTTCACTGTCCCCGGAATTGCAACCGACGGCAAGGCAAAGGCACATCGTGGTGACAAGGGCAAGATACAGTTTCGGTGTTCTCATGGTTTCCTCCGTTTGTGTGATATCGTCAATTTCGACATGAAAGACGCCAATGGCGTACAATTCTCATAAGCAAACATTGATCACACACGACATAGACAAATCATTTCACCTTGTAAACACCTAATTTAATGCTTCTTTTCTTCCAGAAATACTCACATATCCCATTTAACGGTTCCTGACATACCTCTTTTATCGCCCCCGCGAAAAATGCCTTCGCCGAAGCACAGGACCCTTTCACACAACGATTCCGCCATACCAGGCTCCATGGTCCCCATTTACGGACCACCTGCCGCTCCGATGCCCTGAATTGGGTGCACTCGACGTGCACACGTTCCAGGTCAGATGCCATGCATATCCATTGACAAACAAGTGACAATACATTAATATCATTACCCATACTTCACTACAATCCATGGTCCACCCATGCCCGTTTTCCTGCGTTCCTTTTCTTTGCGTAAGACAACCGAACAGAGATCATACCCCCTAACCCGGATATTTCATGAGAAAACGCAGATATTAAAGCAATAGACCATTATTACAAGTCGTTACCTCAAAAAGTTAGATATTTCAAAAATACAACATGTCATTCATCGTTTGCTGCTCGATTTTCTTACCCTTCGGGCGATCCGAGTGCACCCATCTTCTGCGTTATCAGAGCCTTTATAAAACCACGACTTCTACAGCTCTGAGGCCTTGAATATGGGTTCACTCGACTCGTGAAATATCCGGGCTAACTCTCATCGGAATACCGGATCATGTACCGCCCGTGCCCCCCCTTGCATACGGTTTTTCGACACCCCACGACGGGCAGCCAACCCCACGTATCGTATCCACCCCAACAAAAAGGAAGGACACCATGACATCACGCAACGTGAAAACGGCGTTTCGCTGCATCTGTTTTTCCCTGGGCCTCGCCCTGCTCATCACCACATACGGCGACGCTGCCGCATCGGCTCCCCCCATAACGGCATCACGGGGCACCCTGCCCGATGCCGTGGAACTCCACTGGCAACCCGTCAGCTGGGCAACGGGGTACCACATCCTTCGCTCCGGCAACTTCAACGGGCCCTATTTTCCCGTGGGATGGGCGGACGACGGAAACGAGACATATCGAGACGAAAAAGCGGAAGGCGGGGTGTACTACTGGTACAAGGTCAAACCCCAATTCGGCATCATTGCCGGACGGTCCACCCCGAGGGCACAAGGCTGGATCACCCCCAGGGAGCCCGGTGGCATGGTGGATACCACGGAAAGGATTCCGGGGCTTCTCAAGCAGGTCCCCCATTTTCACAACGTCAGGAACCTGGCGAGAAAAAGGGAAAAGTCGCTTCCGGTACCGACGCTGACAGACGGGTTCATCCCCTCCAACGATCAGATATACGATTGGGTGGAGGGAATCTGCGCCACAGAACACCGCCGCATCGGCTCACCGGAATCCCGCATCGCCATTGCCACCCTGACCGGATGGCTGGAAGAGATCATCGGCCCCCAGGGCACCGTCCACGACGAGCCCTTTGCCCTGGAGGCCGTGTACACCGCAACGGACTGGGGCCTGGACATCGACAGGGGCGACGGCTTCAGGCCCTTTGACGCCTTTTACGCCGTGAACACGGGCATGACCCTGGACAACCCCAACGGCTCCATGGTCACAGGCACCATGGTGTGGGCCGGGGACGGCAGCCCCGAGTCCTTTGACAAACTTGGCAACATCCAGGGCAAGGTGGTGGTGGCCGAATGCGAGTTCTCCAACCTGCCCCTGGGGTTCATCGACATGCTCTACAACGGAGGCTACGCCAAATCTGACCCTGAGAACTGGATCAACCTGTTCACCTCCCTTCCCATGACCTTTACCCGCTCCAATTTTCCGGCGGAGTACCTGGACGAGGATCATTACGATGAGGCGGTGTACTGGCAGGCCTTCGACAGGGGCGCAGCCGGGCTGGTCCTTATCATGAAAAACCACCCCGGTGATCTCAATACGCACTGGGGGCCCTACGACGGCCGCATGCGACCCATGCCCTGCATGTGGGTAAGCAGCCACAAGGGAGAGGAGATCAAAGAAATCGCCGAATCCGGCGCCACGGCCAGGGTCCACATTACAGGGGAGGTCAAACCCGGAGAGGGCCACAACATCTACGCGGTGCTCCCGGCCACGGAGCCCGTGGACGGAACGCTCTCCGATGAGATCATCCTCATCAGCACCCACCATGACTCCTGCTTCAAAGGGGCCACCGAAGACGGCACGGGCGTGGCCATGGTCCTTGCCCAGGCCGCCTACTGGAGCCGGGTGGAAAAGCGGGAGAAAAACATCGTCTTCATCTTCACGGACGGACACCACTACCGGGGCCTGGGCGCCGAACTCTTTGCCCATGACCACCTGCACGACATCATGGAACACACCATCATCAACATCAACCTGGAGCATCTTGCCGCAAGTGGTGTAAAGGAAAACAAGGAAGGCAAACTCGTTGTCCAGGACCACGGGGCCCTGACCACCATCTTCATCAACGAAAACCCCACGGCCATTGCGGCCACGGCTCGCATGCTCGAAGCCGCGCAACCCGACCGCACCGTGGCCATCCACTCCACCCTTTTAGGCAACGTGCCGCCGGGGGAATCAGGCCACTTCCACGTGGTGGCGGGCATCGACTTCATCCACTGGATCGGCTACCCGGTCTACCTGCTCACCTCGGAAGACACCCTGGACAAGGTGGACCGAACCATCCTCAGCCCCCTGGCCCGTGCCGCCACCGAGCTCACAGCCACCTTCATGATGCTCCCGGACGGGTACTCGGACTACGCTGAGTAATGCAAGGTATGTCGTCACTATTCAGCTCAAAAATACAGCCTTCTATGGTTAAAGTGCATGGAAAAGCCTGCCTCCGGCGGCCAGGGGCTTTTTAGCCTAAGTGGCTTCGCCACCCCTGGACCCCAGGTTGCGAAAGCCCTCCCCCTTCGTTCCTCAGGGGAAGAACTTCCGCGAAGGTTTTCATGAAATTGAGCAAAACCTGTTTGTCAAACCCGGTTTTATAAATCAGGCTAAAAGTTTGGCCCCCGGCAGGGCCGCCGGAGGCATAAGCTGAATCGTTACAGTATGTCGTCACTATCCAAATCAAAAAAACCTCCGGCGACCCTGCCGGAGGTTTTTTGCATTATTCAGATCGCCTCGATCAGCCCTATCAGGCTGTCTGTTCGCGATGATGAAACAGGAATTTTTTCTGCTTTCGGCACTCACCCCAGAACATGTTGGAGCCCTGAAGCGCGGGCTCTTTGGGAATGGGCTGGGCCACGGCCGCGGCCATGGTCTCCTCGCTGATCTTGCCGTCCTTGACGAATTCCCTGCCAGCCTGCCTGATGGCCTCATGGATGGCGGGCACCTCTTTGGGGAGAAGCTCTTCCATGGCCAGGACATAGGAGTTGGGCCGCAGGAGCTCCCCTGCGTACTCGGCCTGGAAGTTCTTGCAGATTCGCTTGACGTGATCCACCAGCCCGTCGAAGTTGTCCATCTCCCAGAACCCGCAGACGCTCATGAGGAAAAGGCTCGGAATTTTTGAAATGCGGGACTTGTGGCGGTAATGACCGTCCACCATTTCAAACTCGGGCTCCACCAGGGGAATGATCCGGTCGGTGAAGGTCTTCATCTGAGCCGTCATCCCGTCCACATACAAAGGCGTTGCCAGAATGAGCACATCCGCTGCCGCCACCTGTTCCAGAATGGCCGGCATGTCGTCTTTATGGATGCACTCACCGGGGGTGCGAACCCAGCAGTTAAAGCACCCGTCGCAGTACCTGATCTTCTTGTCCACCACATTGAACCGTTCCACCTCTGCCCCTGCCTCTGCAGCCCCTTCCAGAAACAGGTTCAACATCAGATGGGTCATCCCTTTGTTCGTCGTCGGACTTCCGTTTACAGCCAGAATCTTCATGTGTGCTCTCTCCTTATCAAAGCAGTGGGATCAACGGCCTGTCATCCCGAGCAGAGCACCCGGCAAGGTACAATCAACGGAAAAGACAGGATTTGTGACTGTCAGGCTGCCACAAACCCCGCCAAATAGCAAAGGGATGTCCCTTAAAAAAACAGCACTACAGACAGAGCCATTCAGCTCTTTCGCCTGCACACCATACGGGTTTCAGCCCAGCCCATGCGTGAGTAAAAGGCCAGGGCATTTCGGTTGGTTTTGTCCGCAAGGAGCTGGAGCCTGGAAGCCCCGAGCCCACGAGCCCAGGTTTCCACAGCCGCAAGGAGCATCGCCCCAAAACCACGCCCCCTGTGGGCCTCTTCAACCACCAGATCCTCCACCAGGGCGGAGAGCCCGCCTTCGGCCGTGGAGACCAGGCACTGGGCGCTGCACATGGCCACAACGCGGCCGAAGGCTTCCACGCACAGGATCACCGCGTCGTACCGGGACAGAAGCATGCGCAGGCCCCGTGCCTGTTTCTCCGGATCAATGGCAAAGTCCTCTTCCAGGGCGAACAGAACCGCAAGGAGGGACACCAGCCCCTGGATATCCTTCTCCCCTGCCCGCCGCAGGACGTAGCCGCCACCTGCCATCGCCTCAGGCCTCAACGGCCGTCAGGAGATACGCTTCGGCTGCGGTGCCGTCTTCAATGGCGTCCAGAACCGCGTCCACGGCCTCTTCGGAGTCAATGCCCCCGTACCAGTGATTTTCCGGGTACACCACCACCACAGGGCCCCGCTCGCACTGCTTGAGGCACCCGGTGCTGGAGAGCAGGACATCGCTCATGCCCCGATCCAGGATCTCCTCTTCAAAGTACTGGAGAAGGGACACCGATCCTTTTTTGTGACAGATCCCCTGGGGCTCCCCGGAGACACGATAACTTGCGCATACAAAAATATGATGTTTCGGACATTCCATGATCTGCTCCTTATGTCTTAAGATCGCTTTAGATTCGGTGTAACTATTCAGCTTATGCCTCCGGCGGCCCTGCCGGGGGGCTAAACGTTTAAAGCGTTTAATAAACAGGTTTTAAAACATCTTTTTTTAGTCTTCTATGGTGCGCACGCGCACCATAGAGCCACGCGTCAGGCTTCGTTATTTAACCGCACCCCATGCCCATGCCGGAGCACATTTCGCCCCGCCGCCTGGCTGGCCTTTTTGCCATGGGGGCAAGGCTTCGGCCCTCGAACACCGCCCCCAGGGCTTCGTCGATGAGCCCTTCGATGACGTGGACATCCACCCCGCTCTCTGCCATGGCTTTGCGGGGCGCCTCACCGATGCCGCTCACAAGAAGGGTCGAGCAGTCGGACAGGCGCTCTGCAAGGCCCCGCCACCTCTCGGCACCGGTGCCCGCTGCCGGTGTGGGCCGGGTCTCCAGGTGCACAAACTGGCTCTTTTTCTTGCCGAAAATCTTCAGTTCCATGGCTTCGCCAAGGTGCTGATTCACCAGCAGTCCCTCCATGGAGGCCACAGCCACAAAGGGCCGCTCACTGTGGGTGGTTCGGCAACTCTCTTGGGGGGACTCCCACACGGAATCGGGCACTTCGGGCATGTGTTCACACGCCTTGAGCTTGGCCATGAGGCCTGTATCCTGGGCATCTCCCAGGCACCCCACGGCGTCGGCACGACACCGGGCGCAATGGGTCATCTGACGGATATAGGCCCCGGCCTCTTTCCTCACAGCGGCAACGTCGGCGGCGGACGGCTCCTTGATAAGGGCAAAGGCCGACCCCTTGTTTTCATGGAAAGGCAGGCAGTTGAAAATATCCACGCCCAGGTCCGCCACTGTCCTGGCAATCTCCACGATGTGGTGATCGTTGATGCCGGGAATCATGATGGCGTTGACCTTCACCATGATCCCCGCTTTCTTCAGGGCCCTGATGGCGGCAAGCTGGCGTTCCATAAGAAGGGCGGCACCTGCCTGGGAGCCGACGACCCGCTTGCCGTCCCGTACCCAGGCATAGACCTCCGCCCCCACGGCCGGGTCCACGGCGTTGACTGTGACGGTGACGTGGCCGGTGTCGAGTTCAGCCAGTTCGTCGATGTAGGGTGCGATGGCCAGCCCGTTGGTGGCCAGACAGAGGATCACCTCGGGATAGGCCTGCCGGACCAGGCGCAGGGTCTCCATGGTCTGGGACGGGTTGGCAAAAGGATCCCCGGGACCGGCAATGCCCACCACCGAAATGTTCTTCTTGGCCTCGAACACATGCTCCAGGTACACCAGGGCCTGATAGGGCGAGAGCACCCCGCTGGTAACCCCCGGGCGGCTCTCGTTGACGCAGTCGAATTTCCGGTCGCAGAATCGACACTGGATGTTGCAGCGGGGGGCCACGGGCAGATGGACCCGCCCGAAGCGCTTGCGAGCATTGACGTTAAAACAGGGATGGTTGACGCTGTTGATATCCTTATCTGGTTTCATTGGCTCTCTCCTGAAAATAGCTGTAAAGATCCCGCCTGGAGCAAGATGATCCGCCGTGGGCACATGTGCGAATGACGAGCCGTTCACACATCGTTTAGTGTCACTATTCAGCTTATATCTCCGGTTGCCCAACGTTTTCCCGATGTCATGAAAGCAGACCTAACAACCAGACATTCTGCGTTTATCTTAAATAACACCTGGGCCTTGGTGATCGTTTGGTCACGACCTTCGAAAAAACCGGGAAACATCGACCGAAACGGAGCGCCGCACTTTTACCGAGCCGCACCGGAGTGCGGCGCTCCAGGGGCTTGAAAAGCGGATGTGATTTGCCCCGAGGAACGAGGGGCAAAACGCATTCGCAATCTGCTTTCAAGGTGGCACACCTTGCCGCCGGAGTTATTCCGGTTAAAGACGCCTCCGGCGGCCCTGCCGGGGGCCAAGCTTTTAAAAAGCTTGACAAACAGGTTTTTGCTCAATTTCACAAAAATCTTCGCGGAAGCTATTCCCCTGAGGAACGAAGGGGGAGGGCTTTCGCAACCTGGGGTCCAGGGGTGGCGAAGCCACTTAGGCCAAAAATCCCCTGGCCGCCGGAGGCACGCTTTTTGAGCCCACTTTAACCATAGAAGGCAGCGTTTTAAGAGCTGAATAGTTGGCTTTTTTTACATGACCAGCTCGAAGCTCTCCTCTGAGGAGTCGCGGTCCTTTCGGTCGAGGAGGGCGCTGAGTATCTGCTCCAAAAGCCTCAGGCCGCCCCGGTAGCCCACCGTGGGAAAATAGGAGTGGCCCACCCTGTCCAGGATGGGAAACCCGTGCCGCACAAAGGGGATGTCCTCGTCCCGTGCGATGTACTTGCCGTAGGTGTTGCCCATCAAAAGGTCCACGGGCTCGTTTTTGATCCACTGGTGCAGCTGGAACATGTCCCCGTGGGATTTGATGTTGACGGGCACGGGGGAGTCCCTGGTGAGGTCGGCGATGGTGGACTCAAACTCCTTGCCCGGGGTGCCGGTGACGATGTGCACGGGCACCATGTCCAGGGTCACCAGAAACTCGGTGAGGGCGATGAGCTGGTCCGGGTCTCCGAACAGGGCCACCTTTTTCCCGTAGAGGTACTGCTGCATATCCGTCATGACGTCCACGAGCTGGCCGCGCTCAAAGGTCAGGGAGTCCGGCACGGTGACCCCGGCGAATTTCCGCAGGGTGTCGATGTACCGGTCCGTGGCCACAAGCCCGATGGGCAGGGGCAGCACCCGGCACGGCACCTTGAACTTGGTGTCCAGGAACTTGGCGGCAAGGGAGGAGGCAAAGGAGCCCAGGGCCAGGGTCCCCATGCTGTCCCCTGTGGACTTGAGCTCCTCCACGGTGGTGCCCCCCTTGGGAAACATATGGTACCTGCCGGTCTGGGGGCCGTTGAGCACCCCGGAGGTATCGGGAAACAGAACGGTCTTTACCCCCATCTCCGTTGCCAGGCGCTTGACCTCGGCCATGTCCGACGGCTCCACAAAGCCCGGGATGATGTTCATCTGGTTTTTCTGCTCCCCGGTCTTTTCGGCAAAGCCGCTGACGATGCCCTTGCACATGTTGGAAAAGCCTGTCACATGGGAGCCCACGTAGCTGGGGGTCGGGGCGTAGATCACGTGCTTTCCCTCGGGTACCTTGCCGTCGTCGTAGGCTTTCTTGACGATCTGGGTCAAGTCGTCCCCTATGGTTTCCGACAGGCATGTGGTATGAACGGAGATGATGTCAGGCTCGTACACGGTAAAGATGTTGTCTATGGCCTGAAGCATGTTGGACTGACCGCCGAACACCGACGACCCTTCGGTAAAGGAGCTGGTGGCCGCCACCACCGGTTCCTTGTAATGCCGGGTCAGGGTACTTCGATGGTAAGCGCAACACCCCTGGGATCCGTGGCTGTGGGGCATACAGCCATGGATCCCCAGGGACGCGTACATGGCGCCGATGGGCTGACAGGTTTTGGCCGGGTTGATCATCAGGGCCTTTCTGTCCGTTATCTCTGTGGGTGTGTGTCTCAGTAGCATGATGTGTCCTTTTTTGTCTGGTTGCTTCCGTCACCGCGCTTTACGCCGCTGCATAGGTCGCCGTCAGCTCCGGCTCTTTCTCCCAGGGCGCCTTCACATACGACCACACCTTGCTGTTGGTCATCCGCGCGATCTCCCGGTAAAAGTTAATGGCCCCCTTGAACCCCGCGTAGGGCCCTCCGTAGTCGTAGGAGTGGAGCTGCTTCATGGGCACCCCGCTCTTCTGGATGATGTACTTCTCCTTGATACCCGCGCAGAAGACGTCGGGCTTGATGGCTTCGATGAGCTTTTCCGTCTCGTACTGGCTGATGTCGTCGATGACAAAGGTGTTGGGCTTCATGTCCGCGATAAGGCCGTCGTACTCGCGGTAGATCTGGCCCGTGGACGTGAGCTCCTCCTCGGTCTTTCGCAGCCGGTACTTGTCCGGGTCCTGTTCCACGGAGAGTTCCTCGATGTTTCTCGAATCCGCGTCCACCTTGATGGAGGAGAGGACTTGTCTGCCCTCATAGTCGTCCCGATGGGCAAACTCGTAGCCGGCGGCCATGGTCTTCATGCCAAGCTCGCTGAAAAGCTCCTGGTAATGGTGGGCCCTGGACCCGCCCACAAAAAGCATGGCCAGCTTGCCTTCGCACAAGGGACGGTTCGCCTCCATGGCCTCGTTCACAGCAGGCATCTCCCGGGCGATGACCTCTTCCACCCGGGCGGTGAGTGAATCATCTTCAAAGTACTGAGCAATTTTCCTCAACGATTGGGCGGTGGCCCGGGCCCCGATAAAGTTGATCTTGATCCAGGGCATCCCGTACTTCTTCTCCATCATCTCCGCCATATAGGTAATGGAGCGGTGACACATCACCACGTTCAAGTCCGCTGTGTGGGAGTTGGCAAACTGCTCCATGGTGGAGTTGCCGCTGAAGGTGGAGATAAGGGAGATCCCGCACTCATCCAGGATCCGTTCGATTTCAAAGGCGTCCCCGCCGATGTTGTACTCGCCCAGAAGGTTGATCCTGAACTCCCCGCCCCGGATGGTGTCGTCCAGGCCCACCACATGTTGGAAAATGCCGTTGTTGGCGATGTGGTGCCCCGCGGACTGGCTCACCCCCTTGTACCCCTCGCAACTGAACCCGAAGATGTTGATGCCCAGGGTCTCCTTCATCTCCCGGCACACCGAATGGATATCGTCCCCGATGAGCCCCACCGGGCAGGTGGAAAAGACGCTGATGGTCTGGGGATGAAAGATGTCGTACGCCTCCTGGATGGCCTGCTTGAGTTTCTTTTCCCCGCCGAAGACGATGTTTTCGTCCTGCATGTCCGTGGAAAAGCAATAGGGCATGTAGTTCGGGGAGTCATCGGAGGCGGGCCGGGTCTGGTTTCGCCGAGTCAGCCAGGCGTAAAAGCCGCACCCGATGGGGCCGTGGACAATGTTGATCACGTCCCGGGTGGGCCCCAGGATCACCCCTTTGCAGCCTGCGTAGCAGCATCCCCTCTGGGTGAGGATACCGGGCACGGTTCGCACGTTGGCACCGATCTCGGGAATGTCGGTGCCCGCGCCGCCAGGCTTCACCAGGATCTGCTTGGCCCGTTTCCGTGCGACCTTGGTGGGATACTTGGAGAGAATCTCGGACCTGACCTTGTCAAGGTCCACATCGTGGGTGCTCTCGGTTCGGTTGGTATCTGTGACTGGTGCTTCCATGGTTTTCCTCTCTTGATGTTCGTGTGGGTCTTGCATTCACCCTGTGCCGGTTGCCCGGGTTCACAGCTCGTCGAGCACCGCATCGCCATGCTCTCCCGTGCGGATACGGATGGCGTCTTTGGAGGGCAGAACAAAGATCTTGCCGTCCCCGGATTTTCCCGTCTGGTTCACCCGGATCAGGGTCTGCACGGCCGTCTCCACGAGGTTGTCGGGAAGGGAGATGAGAATCAGGCGTTTGGGAATGAGCCGGTCGGTCTGGCCCAGCCGGGACACCGCCTCTTCGTAGCCGTGTTCGGCCCCTTCCAGAAGGTCCAGGTCCACGATGCCCTTTCCCCTGCCCAGCACTTCCCTGGCGGTCATGGAGGAGATCCCGGCGTCCGACAGGGCCCGCTTGGTCTGGTTCATCATGTTCATCCTGATGATGGCGATGACCTCCTTCATACCGGCACCTCCTCAAGCTCCCCGGCAGCGTTCTGGCGAATCCCAGAGCTGATGGTGTAACTTTCCTCCACGGGGGTGATGAAAATCTTCCCGTCCCCGAAGGCCCCTTTTTCGCCGGAGCGGGCCGCCTTGATGATGGTCTTGACCACGTACTCCCGGTCGGACTCCTTCACCACGGTGAAGAGCAATTCCTTGATGATCTCGTCGTAGGTCACTTCGCCGATCTTGATGCCCCGCTGCTTGCCACGGCCCACCACGGAAAACCGGGTGATGGCGGGAAACCCCGCGGCCATGAGGGACTCCAGGACATGGTTGACTCTTTCAGGACGGACGATGGCGCGTATCATAATCATGGTAACGGTCTCCTTTGCGTACGTTTTCTGTCACTATTCAATTAATATGCGTTGAAAATACGTTTACCCGCCCAAGCCGTAATCCATCAAAAGGCTTTCGAGTTCTTCAATTTCAATGGGGGTCGGAATCACGTGCAGGGTGTTTTCCGAAATCTTCTTGGCCAGGGTACGGTATTCATCAGCCTGGGGATCTTCGGGCTCGTACTCGATGACCGTTTTCTTGTTAATTTCGGCCCGCTGAACCACATTGTCCCTGGGGATAAAATGGATCATCTGGGTCCCGAGCTTCTTGGCCAGCTCTTCGATCATCTCTTTTTCAAAATCCACGTTTCGCGAGTTGCAGATGAGCCCGCCGAGGCGCACCCCGCCTGACTCCGCAAACTTGACGATGCCCTTGCAGATGTTGTTGGCCGCGTACATGGCCATCATCTCGCCGGAGACCACGATGTAGACCTCCTGGGCCTTGCCCTCCCGGATGGGCATGGCAAACCCGCCGCACACCACGTCGCCCAGGACGTCGTAAAACACGTAGTCAAGCTCCTTGGAGTCCGAATAGGCCCCCAGCTGCTCCAGCAGGTTGATGGAGGTGATGATGCCCCGGCCCGCACACCCGACGCCTGGTTCGGGGCCCCCGGATTCGGTACAGACAGCGTTCCTGAAGCCTTCCTTCAGCACATCGCTCAGTTCCACGTCTTCGCCCTCTTCACGCAGGGTATCCAGCACCGTCTTCTGGGCCAGCCCTCCCAAGAGAAGTCGCGTGGAGTCGGCCTTGGGGTCGCACCCCACCACCATCACCTTTTCACCGCTCTCCGCCAGGCCAGCCACTGTGTTCTGGGTTGTCGTGGATTTTCCGATGCCGCCTTTCCCATAGATCGCAATTTTTCTCATGGTGTGTCTCCTTAAGGTGTTGAGTCGTTGGGTAGATGCCGGGTGCCCGTCCCTTTCGGGGCCTTCAACGGGCGATCCCGGGAAATAAAAATTCGTCGTTCGCAGAGTTTACGTAGCAACAGCCATGCCATGGTGAGCAATCCCCAACATCGAAAATGGTCAACGCACTGATAACCCGATATAAAACGCCATAAATCTCACATTCACCCCACGCGATAACCGAGGAATTTCACGCCCACCACACCAACAAAATTGTAATAACCATCCAGCAGCATAACATTTTTGTAGTAACACTGTTCAATACCCATTCCCCAAGCCACAACCAGACCCGACACCGCGTCCCCACCCCTCACCTATATCCGGCTGTATCAGCGGCCGCTTAGCCCATAAGGCCCCACCCATAACCCCATTGTTTCAGACATATCGCGGTAAAAACGAAGCCCCGCTCAAGATCCTATTTTCTGCCGTGTCACAGAAGCCCTCCGCTCCTTGACCGTGGAATCGATCCGCGACAGCGTCGTCCCCCAAAAAAGAGACATCGATGTCATTTCTCAACATCAAGTCAACAAAATTGTCATTACGTACACAACGTAGCGTAAACCCACGCTCACACAGCCCATCAAAAAAGCCCCACAAAACCTGGCATTACGGTAAATTATCCATACAACCCCACAAAACAATCGCCAACTGGCACAGTCATTGCGATGTTATCGTCATGATATTCGTCAACCCACCCACCAAAGGAGCCACAGCATGACGGAATTGAACATCCTTAAAGAGAGAGAAAAACAGGTCCACAGAAACGACCTCACCACCTTTCAAATGGACTGTGAAACCAAAAGCGCCGCAGGCTCGGTCAGTCAGAGGGCCTGTGTTTTCTGCGGCTCGCGGGTTGTTCTCTACCCGGTGGCCGACGCCCTTCACCTGGTCCACGGCCCCATCGGGTGCGCAGCCTACACCTGGGACATCCGAGGGGCCCTCTCCTCGGGGCCCCAGCTCCATCGCCTCAGCTTTTCCACGGATTTGCGGGAGGAGCAGGTGGTCTTCGGGGGCGAAAAAAAACTCCGCCAGTGCCTCACGGACCTCATTGATCGTCACGCACCGGCCGCGGCCTTTGTCTACGCCACGTGCATCGTGGGCATCATCGGAGACGACGTGGACGCCGTGTGCAAAGCCGTAGCCAAAGAAAAGGGGATCCCCGTGATTCCCGTGCACTCGGAAGGATTCAAGGGAACCAAAAAAGACGGATACAGGGCGGCCTGCAAAGCCCTTTTCCAGCTTGTGGGCACAGGGGACATAAGCGGCATCCCGCCGGTGAGCATCAACATCCTGGGGGAATTCAACATCGGCGGGGAAGCGTGGATGATCGAAGAGTACTACCGAAAGATGGGCGTGGAGGTGGTCTCCGTCCTCACCGGGGACAGCCGGGTGGAGAAGATCAAGCGGAGTCACGGCGCGACCCTCAATGTGGTGCAGTGCTCCGGGGCCATGCTCCAGCTGGCCGAGATGATGGAAGAGGCTTACGGCATCCCTTACATCCGGGTCTCCTACTTCGGCCTGGAGGACACGGCCCAGGCCCTCTACGACGTGGCTGCCCACTTCAGCGACCACCCGGACGTGATGGAGGCCACCCGGGCCCTGGTAAAAACCGAGATCGAGGCGGTCCACCCGGACCTGTTGGAGTTCAAAAAGGTGCTCCACGGTAAAAAGGCCGCCATCTACGTGGGCGGTGCCTTTAAGGCGTTCTCCCTTATCAAGGCCCTCCGGTACCTGGGCATGACAACGGTTCTGGTCGGATCCCAGACCGGCAACACCCAGGACTACGACCTGCTCAAAAAAATGTGCGACACGGACACCATCATCGTGGACGACTCCAACCCCCTGGAGCTCGCCACTTACATCACGGAAAAGGAGGCCGACATCTTCATCGGCGGGGTCAAGGAGAGGCCCATCGCCTACAAGATGGGGATCGGGTTCTGCGACCACAACCACGAGCGAAAAACACCTTTGGCAGGCTTCAAGGGGATGCACAACTTCGCCAAGGAGGTCTACACCACCGTCCGAAGCCCGGTGTGGCAATTTGCACCGGCGCAAAACCGTGTGTATTGAACACTTTTTTCTAAGCCCTCCCCTACCTGCACCGGAGGGACTATTTCCTATTTTCCCACCCAAGGAGAGAGACATGGACGTCACCTACAACGACTCGGCCACAACCAACGCCTGCAAACTCTGCACACCCCTGGGAGCGTCCCTGGTGTTCAAGGGAATCCGCGGATCCGTGCCCCTGATGCACGGGTCCCAGGGATGCGCCACCTATATCCGGAGGTACCTCATCAGCCACTTCAGGGAGCCCGTGGACATCGCCTCCTCGAACTTCTCAGAAGACACGGCCATTTTCGGAGGGGGCGATAACCTGAAACAGGCCCTCATCAACGTTACCCGTCAGTACAAGCCGGAGCTGGTAGGCATCTCCACAACCTGCCTGAGCGAAACCATCGGCGATGACGTGGGCATGATCTTAAAGGAGTTCAAGGCAGAGCAGTCCGGCGGCCGCCTGCCGGAGATCGTCCACGTCTCTACCCCAAGCTACCGGGGGACCCACGTGGACGGGTTCCACGACGCGGTGGCGGCCCTGCTCCACGCCCTTGCGGACAGCCTGGGCGGGAACAACGGGTGCATCAACATCCTTCCCGGCATGGTCTCTCCGGCGGACATGCGGCATCTCCGGGAAATTTTAGATGACTTCGACACCGGCTGCTTCATGCTCCCCGATTACTCAGAGACCCTGGACGGCGAGCTGTGGGACAGCTATCAGAAAATCCCCGCAGGCGGCATCGGCATCGACGAAATCCGGGAGATGGGCGGTGCCCGCGCCACCATCGACTTGAGCCGCGTCTGCAACGAAAAACGAAGCGGTGCCCAGGTTCTCAAGGCCCGATGCAATATCCCGGTCCATCGCACAGGCCTGCCCCTTGGCATCAAGGCCTGCGATCACTTTTTCGCCACCCTGTCGGCCCTCACGCGCCGTGACGTGCCCGAAAAATACACCCGGCAGAGGGGGCGCCTTCTGGACGCCTTTGTGGACGGCCACAAATACATCTCAGGCAAACGGGCCGTGGTCTACGCAGAAGAGGATCTGGTGGTGGGGCTGGCGGGTTTTCTCTGCGAAATCGGCATCGTCCCCGTGGTCTGCGCCTCAGGGGGCACCAGCGGGCACATGCGGGATATTCTGGAAAAGACCCTGCCGGACAACATGAAAGAAGACGTGACTATCATCGAAGAGGCAGACTTTCAGGACATCGAAGAGGCGGCCCTGAAGGCGTCTCCGGACCTTTTCATCGGCAACAGCAAGGGCTACTCCATCACCCGGAAACTGGGGATTCCCCTGATCCGAGTGGGCTTTCCCATCCACGACCGTTTCGGCGGCCAGCGGACCCTCCACGTCGGCTACAGGGGAACCCAGCAGCTCTACGACAACATCGTCAACGCGGTGCTTGAGGCCAGGCAGACGACCTCGGATGTGGGCTACAGCTACATGTAAGGCTGCAAGAGAGAGAAAGCAGCCTCCGGCGGCAAGGTGTGCCACCTTGAAAGCAAATCACCGCCGGGCTTTGCCCCTCGTTCCTCGGGTCAAATCCCAGCGGTGTTCTGGCGAACTACTGTGTGATTATTTGTTTCCGACAGCCTAGCCCGGATATTTCATGAGTCGCGTGCACCCAAAAGCCGCACAGGAGTGCGGCGCTCCTCCTGACACATTGGAGAACTCTTCATATACATATTAAGTGGGATATCAACCATGGACACAAAATATAAGACATCGGGACGCGTCATCCTCTCCGACACCACCTTGCGGGACGGGGAGCAGGCACCGGGCGTGGCGTTCACCAGACAAGAGAAGATAACCCTTGCCGCGGCCCTTTCAGATGCCGGGATCGATGAGCTGGAGGTGGGGACCCCGGCCATGGGAACCGAGGAGAGACACACCATCCGGGAGATGGCGGGATTAAAGCTCAAAGCCCCCCTCACCTGCTGGTGCCGGGGCACGGCCGAGGATCTTGAGCTGGCCATGGGCTGCGGAACCCAGGGCGTCCACCTGAGTTTTCCCGTCTCAGACAGGCTCCTTGCGGCAACGGGCAAAGAGGCAGAACAGGTGATAGAGGCGCTCTACGCCCTCGTGGCCCGGGCAAAAACATCCTTTGACACCTGCAGCGTGGGCGCCATGGACGCGTCCCGGGCTGAAAAGAAAACCCTCGATGCCTTTGTCCGATGCGCCCGGGAGGCTGGGGCAAGCCGGGTACGCCTGGCAGACACCGTGGGCATCTTCACGCCCCACGCCATCAGTCGCCTTATCACCGACCTCAAGGCCTCGGCCCCGGACATGCCCTTAGAGTTCCACGGGCACAACGACCTGGGCATGGCAACGGCCAACAGCGTGGCCGCCGCCGAATCCGGCATCGACGCCCTCAGCGTCACCGTGGGCGGCCTGGGCGAACGGGCAGGAAACGCGGCCCTGGAAGAGGTTGCCGCAGCCCTTGCCTGGGGCACCCCCCTGTCCACGGGCATGGACCTGACCGCCCTGCCCCGGCTCTGCGCCCTTGCCGAACAGATCACCGGCATCTCCACCGCCCCCACCAAACCCATCACCGGGTCTGCGGTCTTCACCCATGAATCGGGCATCCACGCCCACGCCATGCTCAAAGACCCCACGGCCTTCCAGCCCTTTGCCCCGGATGCCGTGGGCCGGGAAGCCCCAACCATCGTGGCGGGCAAGCACTCAGGCACCTCTGCCCTGGCCCATATCCTGGCAACCGAAGGGATTCGCATGAGCCGGGAAACACTCGCCGCGTCCATCCCTGCCATTCGCAGGGAGGCCGAAAACAAAAAACAGGGTCTTACCCCTCGGGAAGTCACGGCCATTTGCCTTGGACAAAAACAAAAAGTCTCAAAAAAAATGCCTCCGGCAGCGAGGTGTGCCACCTCGAAAGCAATTTGCGAATGCTCCAACCCTCGTTCCTCGGGTTGTCACATTCGCTGACGGGCTGCGCCCGCGAAATGCGCTTACTTGATTCGCTCCCAGGCTCTGCCTGGGAGTGACGGATGCAAGGCTCTGCCTTGCCTATTGGTTAAATGACAATACGATGGCCCTGTATGAGAGGTTCGGGCGACACCAACATGGAGGCAGAGCCTCCGAAGTGCATTCCCAGGCGGAGCCTGGGAACGAGCAACCGTTCCCCCTGACCATGGGCTATGTGGATTCATCAAAGGGTCATAAGACAGGCAGGCTCACACCCGCTGTCACGACCCTCTCATCGGCTGTGTTGGGAGGGATCCGTCCGTCTGCGTACCGGATGAAAAAAACCGGGTTCTTCAAAAACGATAGGGTCATGGTGCTGCTGTAGGTCAGGGCGGCGGCCAGATAGGAGACCTCGTCCTGGTCTGCCGCCTTGAGTTTGTCGTCCATGTCCCAGGCCCTGTTGTACCGTCCGTCCAGACGAAGCTCGAAGGGCATCAGGGCCTTGTGATCAAACAGCAACTCACCGAAAGCACACTTGAGCGATGCCTCCGCACGGAACCGGCCGTAGGTGTCTTCCTCGATGTCCGATGCCACCCCGTTGACGTACTCCCCAGCAACGATCACTGAAGGGATAAAGGAAAAAAGCCCTTCGGTTCGTATGTTGATGTAACCGGTTTCAAAACCGGCTGCAAGGTTCTGCTCGTCAAAGGATTGGATGGTTTCGTGCCGGGCGTTGAAACCTCCGTAGATGTACCCCCAGCTGCTTTTGTCCTTGCTTGCCCCCACGCCCGCATTAGGGTCCATGCCCGGTGAAAAGTCGGGGGAAACCGCCTGACCGCCGAGGAGGGAAAACCCTGCGATCACCTGAGACACAAGGGCCTCGTTATTCAGGTCCTTGTCTTCAAGAACCGTGCCCTTAAGCTGAAGCTGAACAAAGGACTCTGCTTCGCCCAATTGAAGAGATTGCAACTCGGACCACGGGTAATTCACATCGTAGGAGAACCCCAGGGTCCAGTCGCTGGCACTTTCATCGGTGGCTATTTTCGGTGAAATCTCAACAAAGCGGTCCTTGGGTGAGGCATAAACAAACCCGGATACAGACATCACAAGTAAACAGGCAAGCACGTACTTTTTAATCACGGATCAACTCCTGTCGGTTATCGGGTAGTGTACGGCCGTGAACATCAGGCCCCTTCGGTTGAAAAGTTGTAGAGTTCGTCGCAAAGGGAGGCCAAATCAACAAAGACGCTCCCCTCATCGGCAAGGGCTGCAACCAGCTTCTGCAAGGCCATGGCGCGGTTCGCATTCTTTTCATACGTGGCCTTGCTCTCCCGAAAGTACCGATCCATGCCTTTTGCCAGCGCTTCACATTTTCGGTAGAAAATCGCCGATGATTCAAACCCCTTGTTCCAGTACTGCAACCGGGTAACGGAAAAATAGGCGTCGGTGTAAAAATCAGCGGACGACCTGTCTTTCTTACCCATCTGATTGTCCCTGAGATACCAGAACAGCCGGACATGGGCCTCATTGTTGGCATTCCATCGGGCGTTGGGTGTTGTGGTCGTCCAGTTCACGTCGGCGCCTTGCGCCTGCAGTTCGTCTTTGATCCAGTTTGCTGCGGACACAGGATTCATGGTCCCACGGTGGTCCTTAATAAACTGGACGTAGTGGTGCATGTTCTCCCCCCCTGTGCCGGGGGCATCGCCAAACCCCAGAAAACCACGTGGGTTGTTTGTTGTGAGCTGCCTGAACAAGCCCTCGTCATCCAGGGCTTTCTCGAAGTACTCCCAGTGACTTGCCTCGGACAGTGCTGTACGGACCAGCCAGAAATCCGTGCCGAAGAGTATCCTGCTGCCGAGGACCGGATCATGGAGGAGCTCTTTGAGGTGACCGATGTAATGCGCCTGGCCGTTTCCTCCTTCCATAGGCTCGGTGTGAAAGGAGATGTCCGCATACACGCCCGTGTTGTCGGGATCGCGCATCAAAGACAAAATCTGGGAGGTCCAGGAGTCGGTTGGGATCTTGGCACCGCAGAGGTTTTCACCGCCGCCGAAGTGACCAAAACAGACCTTGAGCCCCTTATACTTCTTCAGGATAGGCTCCCACAATCGGGGCTCGCTGTTTCCCTGAAACGACGCCTTGGCGTAGAAGCCTCCGGGGGTACAGTGCATAAGAATCGGGATTTCGCGAGGATGACAGAAGTCATACACCGCGTGCATCTCAGGAGAATCCACATCATAGCCCAATGATGGGTAGAGCTTAACCCCCACAAACCCTCGGGAGAGCAAGGCCCGCTCCATAATATGCCGATGGCCGTCCCGCAGGGGGTTCACGGCGATAAAGGGAAGGACCCGGCCCGGATACCTCAACACCTGGTCCGAGGTATCCTGTATCTGACGCTCAAACAGCTCCGCATCGTTACTCCCTCCACTGGTGATATCCATCATCAGGGCAACGATGAGATCGTCTTCGTTCAGTTGCTCCATGATGTGGGCCGTCACAGCGGAGATGCCGGGCTTCAGACCGATGAGCACAAAATCAAGGAGATCCCCGATGGTATTGTGGCGCCCGGCATCATCCCTTGAGAGGGCTTTTTTCAGTTTTTCAACAACGGCCAGGGCCCCTGCCTTGGCGATCTCATCCGCACCGAGGAACTCAAGGGCCACGCTGTTCCCTGAGTCCAGGGCCTTGAGTCGCTCTGCAAGGGCCGCCTTTTTCACAAAGGCATCCACCAGGGACTCCACCTCAGCGTACCCCCCGGCCTTTGCCAGGGCTTCTTCCAAGAGACTTTGCAGGTCGTTTTTAAACACCTCGGGGACATCCACCTCCGTCACCCGCCGCAAAAGGATCTCCAACGTCTCGCTTGAGAAAACCGATGCGAGATTGAAAATGTGAGTGTGTGCATTGATTCTCACGATGTCTCCTTCGTTAAGTTTTCACTTTGTACCCGGGCAGATGGCTTAGGAAAATGATTCACATTGGGAACGAAAAGGCAGCCCACCTTCTCTTATAAAACAACAACGCTGCATTCACCCTGAATTTCGGGAGATAGGGTCCTTTTTCTTTTTTCTCCAATATGCAATTCCCCAAACCATGAAGCTATGGCGCTTCACCATCAAAGGCTGAAGAATTCAACAAGGCTTTACTCGTAGAAAACATTTTCTTACATCGTAAGTTTGTCGGCCGCAAGAAAACAAACAAAAAAATATCTGATTCAGCAGCCATAAGAGCCACGACCCGCGCTCATAAATAAACCATAATTGCAACCTCTTCATAGCTAAAAGAAGATTCCGGTCCTGACACCAAATCGTCAAATGCTACCCCCATAAAAAACAAGTTCAAAGTGCCACACAGAATCATCTGCAACAACAGATTGCTGAATGGTGTCTAAACGGCGCCCTTCCCCGGCTCGTCCGAAGGGTGAGAAAAACGACCTGAAAACGATGAATGACATTTTGCATTTTTCGAATATCTACACTTTTTTCTAAATAACACGTTGCAATAATGAATCATTTGTCAAGACCCTCCGTTTTCTCATGAAATATCCGGGATCAATAGCAAGGTAGAACCTGTACCTTGGTACATTTTTTTCTCCCTCAAAATGAAATACAACCGGTATACCTGCAAAAGGATAAGTCCGGCGCAGGGCAGATGAGTAAAAAAAAGCGCTACTGCGTATTCATATTTGTGTTTGGAGGACAACATGGCTCAAGTCGGTATCATCGCATCCCTTTCCGGAACCGCTACGGCAAAGACACCCCAGGGAGACACACGCATCCTGGCACCCGGGGACACCCTGCATGAAAATGAGGTCATTGAGACCTCCGAAGGCGCCGTGCTGTCCATTCGCCAGAACGACGGAACCCTTCTGGAGCTTTCTGAAAACTCAACCCTCGTTCTGGATGAGACCGTCACAGAGGCCGTTGACCCTCTGGATGCCGTCATCAGCGAAGCCGAGGCCATGCAACAGGCCCTTGAAAGCGGCGACGAAATCGATGACATCGAGCAGGACACCGCCGCGGGTGAAGAGATCCCCGACACCCATGATTTTGAACTGGCATCCCTCGATGGCGACCAGTCCAGTGGAGAGATCGGGAGTTATCTCATCGACTCCGACACCGACACAAACGCTGCAGCAACCCCCTACGACCCGTTCAATGTCGACGATGAGAACCTGCCTCCCCTCGTTGCCCCGACATTGAGCCTGTCCGCCGACATCACAGCCGACGACATCATCAACGCCTCCGAGGCAGCCTCCACCCTGACCATCACAGGCACCGTGGTCGGTAATTTCCCCACCGACGCCACCGTAACCCTCACCGTCAACGGCACTGACTACCAGGGAACGGTCAATGCCGGCGGCACCTTTGCCGTGGATGTGGCAGGCTCCGACCTCGTCCAGGATCCGGACCACACCATCGACGCAAAAATCACGGTAACGGATTCGGCGGGGAATACGGCGACTGCGACGGCGAGTGAGGGGTATGGGGTTGATATTGCAGCCGACGCTTCCTCGGTCACCATAGCCGACTCCGGGGCCGACGGAGTCATCAGCTCCACGGACGATCTGGGCCACACCCAGCTCTCAGGTTCCATCGAGGCCGGGGGCCGTATCACCCGGCTCACCATCTCCGACGGTAACACCACCATTACTTTAAATGAGGGCGACTACACCCTCCTGCCCGACGGCACCTGGACCGCCAACGTGGATGTCTCCTCGTTCAACGACGGCACCCTGACCGTGACCCTCGATTCCGAAGACGCAAACGGCAACACCGCCGCCCAGGTCACCGACACCATCGCCAAGGACACCGTGGCTGACGTATCTGAGGTCACCATCGCAGACTCCGGTAACGACGGCGTCATCAGCTCCACGGACGACCTGGGCAACACCCAGCTCTCCGGTTCCATTGAGGCCGGCGGCCGTATCACCGGGCTCACCATCTCCGACGGCTCCACCACCATCACCTTAAATGAGGGTGACTACACCCTTCTGCCCGACGGCACCTGGACCGCCAACGTGGATGTC
>NZ_CAADHO010000013.1:75321-129724 GCF_900699765.1 Desulfoluna butyratoxydans | reverse complement strand
GTTGAATGAGCTCTGCCTTGTATGCTGGGGAATAGTGATTCATAACTTTTCCAAATCCGCCTCGCTTTGTTTTATACAATTTCATACGAGGCGACAACTACCCTGACACAGGGGGATACCCCAAGACAAGATTATATTCTGAAATAGCAGACGTATGTCACCATTGAACCGGTCCTGGGCAACACCGACGGCACTCTCAGCCTGATCTACGAAGGTTTCAATCAACCAAAACCACGCCCAGGTGTACGTCAAGCATCAGACGCCAGCTGAACCGGACGATGATTTTCATGTTACGTAGTGCCTGTAGTGGTCCGGATGGTTGCAACCCTAAGCCACCGACTTCAGTCGGTGGGGTATGCACAAAGGTATAAAATGCATTTTTTTATTATTATAAACGTGATTTTTTTAATTATACTCACAATTATAGTAAATAAAAATATTACTACAGGATTTGATGAAAAGATTCTTGCATGGTTTGACTCTATAGAAAGTTTGACTCTAAACTCGTTTTTTATTCTTATTACTTGTCTTGGATCACTTTGGATGTTGTTGCCCACAGTGGCTGGCATAACAACAGGGTTGATATTCTATGGTTATCGCATGGCTGCCATTGTGTTCAATATAGGCTTTATAGGCGCAGTATCCACGACTTATATCATGAAGTCCCTCATAGAGCGGCCAAGACCTGAACTATTTGAAAACATGACGACTATGCCTTATGATTCTTCATATCCAAGTGCGCATACGACACAGGCTTTTGCCTTTGCATTGATGTTGTCACTATTAGTTTACTCACTGGATACCTCTTTTAAAACGTCTTTCGCATCACTGTTTTTAAGCTTTGCTGTCATGGTTGGGATCTCCAGGATGTATCTTCAAGTTCATTTCCCCAGTGATGTGATAGCAGGCGTATTGGTAGCATCAATATGGACTGGCATCGTTATATATCTCATAAACTCGGGGGTTCTCAGATGAAAAATAAGCTGTTAGGCACAGGGGAGGAGGGATATAATCCTCTTCGTAAGTTCAGGGTGATTATGCAAGGTTTGCGTTATTCTGCATCTGATTTTTCTGTTTTGCACAAGTTTATGATTTCGGTTGTCATTTTAATACCTGTTGTGATTTACAATGGTGCCTTAGATGCGTCTATTATTGTATTGGCTACGGTATTTATGTTGAGTGCTGAGATGTTCAATACCAGTATAGAAGCCATTTGTGACTTCATCCATCCCGAGTATCATGACAAAATCGGGATCATCAAAGATATCGCAGCAGCAGCTACTGGCTTGGCTATTTTTGCTTGGCTACTTGTATTGGTTGTAGAAATTGTTGAGGTTGTTGGGCATATGTAGGGTCTTCTGAAACATTCAGCGATTACCTCGGGGTGTCTCACGGCTCGTTTCCAAACGGAACTCCGTCCATGAAGCGGTCCTACACCTACCATGGCCTCTGCTGACTCCTGCTCGAACACTGACTGTGTTGCCACATCCTGCGCTGCTATCTGACCGCAAAGTCGAACAGGCCTTCCCGAACTCTTTTGAGTGCCCCTTGAGGGGGATAAGAACGCGATCTTTCTTTCCACAACCGCAGCATTTACCATATCTCTTCGAATCCTGGACTTCGTCATGTTGTGCTGACTCATCCAGAGACTTGCTCTTGTAAGCTGGTGACTCTGAACGCCCTGCTTCCCACCCTTCGAGCTTGAATCAATACGCCCCCCTGACTCCTGTCGGTTTGTCTGTCCGTCGGCTCGTAAATTTGCCATAGAGTGACCACTCCCTCCGGCCATTCTCACTGATGCTCGTAATTCCGCTCTTCTCCATCTCCTCCAGACAGAACCACACGACGCCTCCCTTGCCTTAGACTAGTGCTTATGCTAAACCGTTGTTTGATCAGAATGATTCACGCACAGAGGACTTCCGGGTTAAACTTCCGGATCACCGCATAAAATTGTCCCCATGCCGGACGTACACAAGTCATTGCACCGGACAGGCATACAGCTGGGCGCTTCCAAGCGATTCCGGCTCTCAAACAGTTTAACCTATTCACCGTTGTCGGTCCTCGTCGCACACCCGGTGAATTCCAGTATTATCAGCTAACCATCATGAACATGCCGAACTTTAAAAAGGTTATTTACAGCATTACCCAAGCGCAGGGCATGACAGTTGGCACATTCCATAAGGCCAGCATCACCCCCAACTTCCACGCGTGTCAACTAAGTCATCCACATGGCCTTACACTATTTGTGTTGTGCTCAATCAATGATGATTGGGCATTTGCTAAGACGTTCCACCCCATGACATGGGGGCTCGAATTCACGGATCATTCTGGCCTGGCAAGCAGTCTCCGTGAAAGCTATGGTATCGAGGTATTGGAAAAAAAGGAACTTGATGGTCCATTCTCAAGCAGGCCATATCTGCATAACTACGATATCAAACGCTGGAAGCCGAAAACCTTGGGTGAAGGATTATTCAATTGGTGGGATTAAAGAAAAAGGGATCGAAATCAAGAATATCCATGTAACTTTTGGATCGGGTTTCCACCTTAACTCTATCCAAAGGCATCTTTATGGCATGCCCCTTAGCAGATTGCCTTTCCCAGGGCGTTTTACCATCTGACATTCCGACTAAATAACGAAAGATTATATATGATAGCTTTTATCCCTTAGCGGGATAATTCTGTCCAATGTCAAGACGCGAGCCATTTTTCCCCTCAACGTTCCCTCTCAGAGATTAACCAGTATTTCAAATTGAAAAATTGAAATATCAGGAGTATGACTTAAAACACGATTTTGGAGTGCAGGACCGTGGTAAAAAACTGTTCGACTGCCCCAAAAATATAAGTATTGAAAGCAAAGTCTTTTAACTTAGGGGTATTAAGATATTAAGCGCATCAACACGCTGCAATGGACGTCAATAAGACGCGCAAGATCTTCGCGCCACCATTTGACACCTCAGAGCGTTGCGTTATTCGAGTAAAGGAGAATAGATTGAATAAAGTAGTTCACGTACCAGCTTTTTTTGAGCCCGTAGGGAAAAATATAACGGTTAACGTGCCAACTGGTGAAAAAAAGAAAGGGTTCTTTGGTGGAGAAAAAGACATTACACGCAAAGAAACTAAATGGGAGCAAACGGGTTGGTCAGATTGCCGTATTGACAGCGAGAGATTGGCCAATGATTTGTCAGAAGCTATAAGCACCCTAAATCAGGAAGGTTATGGAATTGTTTCAGTAACACCAATAACATCAGGATCATACGATTTTAAATATAGGACTAAATCAGGTGGAAACCAAGATAACGGTTATGGTGGCTATGGATATGGGTACGGCTATAGCTTTACCAGTAGCCTTATTGTGACGGCTATAAAGATTCCGTAACAATACTGATCAAGGGGCGTGCAAAAAACTGCACGCCCCTGGGCCGCCTGATCTAAGCAATGACAAATCGAGGGGAAAAAAACCTACATATTCGACAAAATGAAATTATCCATATTCTTTTTCCATATCGCTATTAACCGATTTGCATATCCGGTATGGAGGAGATTTGGTGTCATGGTTTTCCAATAATATCCCCCCCCATAGGAACCCAAATTCTGAATTTTGTCAGAAGCACACAAGAATAAAACTTTAAAAAGCGTCGTCAAATTGATTGGCTATCCTATACTGGTTCCGCACATTTTACACAAAAGAGTATGAGGCAAAAAACTCTTCTCCCGAGCGATTTCTCACAACACTACCTCTGAATATCTCATGTAAAATGACCTATCGAAAACAATGAAATTCAAATCAAATTTTATTAATATAGCAATTGTAGCATTTTTCTTGAGACAATTCCTATAGCATTAATCAAAGTTCTCTCGTAGGTCTAAACAAATATTTCTATATTGAAAATTTAATATTATCCGCGTAAAGACTCTTAAGTCTATAAAAGTAAAATGTCATGCTTCATATTTTGGTGATACATGACAAAACGCCCAAGACATTTGATTGGACTCTATTTAATGCACAGCCCTGAGGCTCAACTCAAAAAACCATTAAAAGGTAGATCATGGCAAGATTAAATTCATCGACGAATCATAGTGTTGTAAAATTCATTTGCTTAATTATGTTCATTACAACATTAGTAGTAGGCTGCGATAGTAAACCACCAGCTATCCACGACCAACTGAATGGTAATTGGAAAAACGATTTAATGACTGTCAAGTTTGATTTTGATAAGGGAATATACTCTGGTGTTGGATTAGGCCAATCCTTTTCTCACAAGCTGTCGATCGTTAACGAAGAGGCAAATATAGTAATATTCAAATCAGACGACGCAAAAATTGTCTGCCAGATCCAGGACAATGGATCGATTATATTAACAAAAGAGGGTGGAATCCCATTACTCTTTGAAAAAATAAATTAAAATTTCACCAATAGAGTCCAATCAACTGTCTCAGAGTGTTCAATGTCAAAACGCAAGAAGCAGCCCTTATTCTCAAGGGATCACGCCCAAGTTGGACGCACAAAGTGTGCTCTTCCCATGGCTATAAGAAAAGCAACCCCAGACGATTCGAATGAATTAACCGAAGTTTCATTTGGCTCGAAAAGACACTGGAATTATCCCGATCACTATTTTGACATATGGAACACAGAGCTAACGATTACACCTGAGTATATACAAAAAAATCATGTCTTCATTATTGAAGACTCTGGTATCAGGGGATTCTATTCTGTTATCAACCTTCAGACTAAAACCACTCTTTCAGAGTTCACCATGCTACCTGGAACATGGCTGGATCCACTGTTGTCCAAGATAGGATTTAACCGGAAGTAAACCGGTGAGAATTTGAAAAGAAGGTCCTTATAAGGCATGGTTAAGTTTGTCAACAAAGACCTCGCCAAACAAGGAGCATATCAATGGTACGTCATGCCAGCCTTTTCAGTCAAATCGTAGGTTTTTTTGATCGTAACCAATTTGCCCGCTTAGTCTCAAACCACGACGCAGAAAGAAACGCAAAAGGCTTTAAATGCTGAGACCATTTTGTTTCCATGCTTTTTTGCCAAATAGCTCAAGCAAAAAGCCTCCGAGAAATATCTGGTGGTTTAGCCTCAGCCAATGGCAAGTTGAGGCACCTTGGAATGAAACAATCCCCAAGCAAGTCGACACTGTCATATGCAAACCAGAAACGGCCCTGGGAGATGTATAGAAGTCTCTTTTATGAAACCCTTGGCAAATGTCAGGATCTTGCACCGACCAGGCATAAGTTTCGATTTAAGAACAAATTATTGTCGCTTGACAGTTCAACGATTTCCCTTTGCCTGAGGCTGTTTCCATGGGCAAAATTTCGAAGAACAAAAGGTGCAGTTAAGCTGCATCTCCTTTTAGACCATGATGGCTACCTGCCAAGTTTTGTACATATCACAACAGGTGGCACGCATGATGTCACCGTAGCGAGAAATTTGAATATCGCTCCAGAGTCAATAGTGGCAATGGACCGAGCCTACAACGATTACAAGCTGTTTTGTCGATGGACTGAGGAGCATGTCCATTTTGTAACAAGAACGAAAAGCAATGCCGCATATCGAGTCGTTGAAACAAGGGCGGTTCCAAAAAAGCGAAATATTATCAGTGACGAAGATATTGAGTTAACAGATAAGAAGTCTGATGAAAAATGTCCACACCGGCTTCGAAAAATTGTCGTCTTCGATAAGGACAATGACAGGTACATTGAGCTGCTGACCAATCATATGACCTTTGGGGCGACGACTATTGCAGCCATTTATAAGGACCGATGGCAAATTGAGCTGTTCTATAAGGCGATTAAGCAGAATCTGCGGATCAAAACATTCGTTGGAACCTCAGAAAATGCCCTGATGATACAGATTTGGACAGCACTTATCGCTATGTTGATCACCAAGTTCCTTCAGGCAAAATCAAAGTTTGGCTGGTCACTGTCAAATCTGGTTGCCTTTTTGAGGTGGAACCTGTTTACACACAGGGATTTGTGGGCCTGGATAGATCAGCCATATGATGTGCTGCCACTTGAGCCTATGTCAGTACAGTTAATGCTCCCATTTACGTGAGTTGGACAGCAGCCAGAAAATGGGGCCTGTTTTTTAAGAATTGAACAACATCCAGTAACCACAGGGGCCTCTCGAAGAAAATCACCCTTTGGGAGGCTATTTTGGACAGTAGTGGGCTGGATCATATTTTTATTAGACCTGAATACATTGGTATGGGCTACGGAAGCTCATCTTTCAAATCAATCCGCAACACACAAGTGGGAACAGATCCAAATTCTTGCTGATCCCAATTCAAGAAATTTCTATAAGAAAATTGGAGCTACTTACATCAAAGAAGTTCCATCAAATATTGAGAATAGAACCATTTCGCATTTCATTTGGCGTCTTCAAGACGCTACATAACGTCACCCACCTATTGAAATCATCGATGATCACGATAGGTCATGTCACGCATTTCGTCCCCCATGCAAACCGTCCCCACAAGCGAGATACTTTCACCGTTATTTTAGAGCAGTAGCACCATATGCCATCATTCATGAGTGGCAATCTGGCAATCGGTTTCATTAAAACAGACCGCACCGCGACTCGTACCCCGCAAGCTGTCTAAAGTTCCTTCCCAGGGCTTAGGCAGTTTTTTAAATTGAAAAACCATTATACGAAGGGTATGAGTAGTAACACATGTAATAAACAGGTCAGTGAGACCATATGCCGGACCAGTTGATGTCGAGGCAGTTGTAAACATGAACATGAGAGGATCGATAGTATTTTCAACCTTGATTCATTTGAAACGTATAATGTAGCTATTTTAGCTAAGAAATACATGACAATTGAGTAAAAAAGGCATAAATCTGTATCAGGGTCTTATCTCTGGGTCCCTGCAATGCAACATCCCGACAATAACAATCAAGCCATCAATTTTTCTGTACACGAAGAGGATTCTGTTTCAATTATGTTTGCCAACAAAAAAGAGACCCAGGACATAACCGAAGAAATAATAGAAAAAGTAAGGAACTTAGACCGGCAACAAAAAGCAAAAAACGAATCGCAGGAGACCATCGACAGTGTAATCGATGTACTGGAAGACATGGTTGATATACCAAGAGATCAAATTGAGGATCTTGCTCTTGATGTAATAGAACAGCGAAAACGGGAAGCCCTAAAAAATGACATCAGCAGCAAAAAGGGGATTAGAAAAAATCTAATTGCAATGACCCTTATCATTTTCCCCTCACTTTATTGTTTATCAACAGCCCGTGAGAGCGTCAATTTTGCAGTAGGAGATTTCATTGCTCTTTGGATAGTGGTAATTCTATTTCCTTTGTGCCTCATAGGGGTACCCGTCGCAATCATTCGACGAGGTAAAAAAAAATTTACGAAGGGAGTTTATATCGTTTGGTGGATACTCTTTGCCTTCATTCATCTTATCCTCACAATACCTTCGAATTAGATTAAAACGGCAATACCCCTTAAGTATAGCGATTAAAGGTACAAAATCGGCAAGGCTTTCACATATTTTATTTGGGAATGAAGCTTATCTCTCAGGGAAAGGCATAATGAAACGACTCATTCTCACTCTGATCTTTGTCTTGAACGTTCACACCGTTTTTGCTGAACCGGACCTTGAGACGTTCCTGTTACTCAACATGCCCTCCAGTGACATCGCCCAGGCAGATGCCAAGAAAATGGATCGAAGGGTTCAGATATACGCAAAAAGCCAGGTATCTGAAGATGTGGTGGTCGTACTGTATGCGGCAACCCAGACCGGCCCCCATCCTGAAGACAAGGGCCATACCGTCTACCTGTCCACCGTAAACATATCCGGGGACTCGCCTGCGGTTCTGTCTTCCATGGACATCACCGATCGTCTGACATCGTATACCGAATATCCCGGCCACTTTTCCGAGATGGACGGCGTCATAGAATCATTTGAGATACCGGGGGGCAAAAAGGGGATCCATGTCAACCTGTGGTCTGTGCTGGCAGGGTCCGGCCACCTGAGCTCATCCTCAGACCTGTTTGTGTCGATTCTGCCGGACTTATCCTTTCAGCCCGTTCTGTCATTGCCTGGCTCAAGTCCCTTCTCCAAGGAGGGATTTAAATTCTTTTCATCAGGCATAACGTATCTGTTTTATGGAGACATCGACGCAGACAGCGGTAATGAAATCCTTGCCTTGGACACACAGTATCGTTCAGAGGTATCCTATGACGCGTATATCACGTTGAATCCCACCATGCGGGTGTTTAAATTCAATGGCCAGGGATATGTCCCTGCCGGATCCATAAACATGTTCGAAGAAGCGAAAATTGACGTGAAGCCATTTCACTTTTCGAAGAAAATCATGTACTCCAACGTGCCTGCGGCTCTGAACGCTTTGTTTGACTGCCAAGGCAGCTAAGGTAAAGAGCTAATAGAGCCTGTCCCCATACGGTTTTATTGCACGAGATGCTGTGGTAAAGAGGTGGAGCAACGGGCTGGCACATGGCCCGGAAAGGATCAGCCACCACCCATGAAACTGTCACAGCGGATGCTCAAGGCTGGATGGAACATCATCCCTGGACGGGATGGTACCTATACGGTGCATGCATCTCATGCCAGGCAATGCACCTTTTCACCGGCAACGGGCCACTGGTCCGTCCCCCTTGAGCGCATAGAAAAGGCCCTGGCAGCAGACCTTGCAAACATGGCCTCCCATGCCCACGCCCCCATGGTCACCGCTTCCAGGCTCACGGCCCTCGACCATTCCAGGCGATCATCCCAACCCCTTCGATACCTATGCGACAAGGGCCTTGTGAAAGGCCGCACAGTATTGCACCTGGGAACCGGTCGGGAATGCATGGCCCGCAAGGACCTGCTGGCTGCAGGAGCCCGTGACGTGGCGGACTATGATCCCAACTTTTACCCGGACAGGGAGGTTCTGAAACGAACGTACGATGTCATCATCGCCAGTTATGTCCTCAATGTCCTGCCTCCTGAAGATCGCGGCGAAGCCTACCGATGCATTGAGGGGTGCCTCCAGCCCGAGGGAACCGCGTACCTCACGGTCCAGGGAGTGTGGCCAGTGGAGCACAAATACAAGATCATCGGCAGGCACGAAGATGGTTACCTGATTCAAACCGGGTACAACACCACCTTTCGGAAAGGGTATGCCCCGGCCATGTTTGTTGATGAACTGCGCAGAACCCTTGGAGGCACCCCCAAGGTCCTCAAGATGTTTTACAGCAACACCCTTGCTTCCTGGACAAAGGATGACCGCTAAAAGGATACCAGGCGCTGATGCACTTGGTTTGCCTGACCCGCTTGCCTACGGCCACTAATACTCACTTGCAATTATAGAGATCAAAAGGTAAGGAACCATCCAGGCTATCCAATGGCGTCCATGTAGCCTGCAGGCTCGCCAACCCTTTAACGTGATGCGTTCAGGGACATTGTCATCAGGATCAACGTGCATAAAAAGCAGAAAGACAAGCCTCACTATGTTTGGTAGCAAAGATAACACCCAGGACATTACCGCTGAGATCATTGAAAAAGTGAGACAAACAGATCAGCAGCAGAAACTGGAAAATGAGCGAAAAGAGTCCATCGACAGTGTCATTGATGTGTTGGAAGACATGGTTGACATGCCAAGGGAGCAGATTGAAAGCCTGGCTCGTGAGGTAGCCGAAAAGCATGAAAACGGCCCGGAGACCCATCCAGAAAGCATCGACAGCGGCACCAATTGGTATGATCATGACTGGAAAGTGGTTCTGCTTTTGATTTTTTTCTTTCCACTTGGGCTCTATGGGCTGTGGAAAAGCCCTCACTTCAAAAAGCCGACAAAAATCATTATTTTCATCACGTACTTCATTGGTCTTGTGGGCTCCTTGTTGAATAACCCCACCTGAGAAAATCAAGACCTATTCTTATTTTTTTTCCAAATCTGGCCAACGGAAAACCCCAGAGGGTCTCACCTCCCTGACGGTCACCGGCACGGGCTTATCCCTTGGCCAGAGCCATGTTCCCCCCCCTTCCCTGCCCGCCATTCCTTGAGACCTCCTGCCTGCATTTCTAACCAGGCGTCTGCCTTGTTATTTTTATCATTGTTTTTTACTCTTGATTGTGCTCAATTGTCGCGCTGGAATTGACTATTGGTGATTATTTGCGTCGCTGTGAGGGCTGACGCCAACAACATATCAACACAAGGACACCATGAATTTTAAGATAAAAACACACCACTATATCCTGGCGGCATTGATTGTATGCGGAACCCTGTTCCTTTTGGGCGTTTTTCCCGAGGAGGCCATGGCACGGGCCGGAGGTGGCGGCGGATTCGGTGGGTTCAGCAGTTCCAGGGGCGGTGGTGGAGGAAGATTTAGCATCTGGGGCATTCTTTTGGCGCCATTTTTCATGATGTACTCCGGCATCACGACCACCATGCTTGTCAAGAAAAACAAGCAATGTAAGGGCCTCATCGAGCAGCTCGCCGCCCATGATGCCTCCTGGGACATGTCCAACATCAAATCACGGGTGGAGGTTGCCTTTTTCAAGGTTCAACAAGCGTGGATGGAGCGCGATCAGGAGGTAGCCCGGGACTACATCAGCGAACGGCTCTACCTGAAGCACAAAACACAGACCGACATGATGATCTCCCAGAACAGGCAGAACATCCTCGAAGGGATCAACCTTGAAGAGGCCAAAATCGTCGAAGTTGCAGACTACAAAGACGATTCACGGGACAGGTTCTGGGCCCATATCAAGGGCCGCATGGTCGACTACACCATCGACACCACCAGCGGGGAGCTGATTTCGGGCAAAAAAGAAACTTCGGAAGGGTTTGTCGAGTTGTGGAAATTCATCAGGGGCCCCGAAGGCTGGGTGCTGGATGAGATCGATCAGACGGTCACCATGTCCGACATGAAAGGGTTTCATTCCTTCAGCGAAGAGCTGGCATAACCGACTGAGAAGGGGATACCCCCTCCAACCCCAATAAAAACCGTGAGACAGGGCCATAAGCAGAAAAAAATCCCCTGACACGATAGCGGACAGAAACACTCAGCATAAAAGGATACCGCATGTTAAGCAGCGATATATATGACACCCTCACACTTCCAGAGGACGCCAAGAGCTACATTGACGGGCTGGATGACTATGATGATCCCTACTTCATCTGCATCAAGGTGAACAAAGACGAAAAACAGGCGACAGGCCTCTTAAAGAAAGCCCTGAACAGCAAAAATGAGGCGTTTTACAGTGTCGCCGCCTTTGCCATCGGTGATGGGTTGTTCCTCCTGTCCATCGACGCTGAAAAAGAGGACATTTCAGACTTTGCAAACGGAATGAAAATCACCTGTACCGACCATGGGCTCGTTGCCCACATCTCTGTGTTTCGCCACAACTGCCTTGGAGAAGCCATGGAAACATTCAAATGGTGCACCCAGTTGCTGGAAGAGGTGATGAAAGGCTCCCCGGATGCGTCCGCCATTGGGGTGAATGACTTTACGGACAGAGGCAACTGGCCGGGTATCGCTGCATACCAGGGCCAACAGGCCTGATAACAGTTCATGGAAGATGCCCCGTGGGCCTTCAAGCCCGGTGGGCCTGGACACCATATACACCCAGGCCTGCCGGTAACTGAAAGTCCACCACACTTAACAGTGATATAAACCTCGAATATCATGCTCCTCAAAGCATGAGAAATCTCTGCACCCAACTATTCAAACACATTGTAAGCCCGTCAATACTCCGAAAATTTGACGATTTCTTCCAAATGTAAAGAAGACACAAAGCCGCAGTAAAATTTTAACGGCGCTCCCTGTTAAACTCGGCTCACGCCGCCCAATGCAGTGGCAGAAAAAGGGTTGACGGCTTTTCATATATACTTTATTTTTAGATACATATTTGCAGATTTCCCGTTTTACATTGTTCCACCATTCCTTTCGCGTGATACATCCAACCATCTTCCCGGCCCTACCCTACATGGGAACCTCTGCAGCGTAAGACCAAACCCAAAAGCCTCCTTTCAATTCACTACCATGCAGACAACGCAATCAAAGGCGACTTCCTTCGTTCAACCGCGGTCAGGAATGATGGATAAATGGACTGTCGCTGCCGAGCCTCAACAACATCAAACGGCGATTGCAGTCCCCCCCGAATGGAACTGCGTCAAACGCCATTTATGATTGCGATTATGCCGCCCAACGTTTCAAGGAAACAGGCCTACTTATCCGGGCAATAATGTACCGGAAAGATGTTTCCAAAGTGATAGCAAAGTCTCCCACGAATTCTGATACATGTAACATCCCTGCCCCTTACGACTTTATACGGGACGTAAACTCTTACAATTACATTATCAAGGAGTTTGCTTATGTACTGCCAAGATAAAAGGCCATTCCGGCTACTGATTATTTGCTTCTTTGCACTTCTGGTTTTTCCATATTCGACCCATGCAGAACAAAAGCAGCCCAATATTCTGATTATTTTAACGGATGACATGGGCTGGGCTGATATAGGCTCCTTTGGAAGTGAGATTCAAACCCCCAATATCGATAAACTGGCCATGGGAGGGGTACGTTTTACCAATTTTTATACAAACCCAATGTGCACCCCGACCCGGGCTACCTTGATGACCGGTGTGGACCACCACGTCGCAGGTGCGGGGACAATGAACCTTTTTACAGCCCCAAATCAGGTGGGAAGACGCGGCTATGAGGGATGGCTAAGGGAAGAGTACAAGACGCTGGGAGACGTGATGCGGCAAGCAGGATACGCCACTTACGTGACCGGTAAATGGGACCTGGGCAGATTCCCTGAGCTCATACCCAGAGCGCGCGGATTTGACAGGGACTTCGTCATGCTTGACAGCCATGGCAGCCATTATGACATGACAAACCTCTATACCGACAACCCCAAGTTAATGTTCACGGAAGACGGCAAGTACCTGAAAAAGCTTCCCCGCGGTTATTATTCCAGCAAGACTTATACAGATAAAATGATCTCCTTTATTGAGGATGGCCGCAAAACAGGAAAGCCGTTCTTTGCCTATCTGGCGTATCAAGCCCCCCATGACCCTCATCACGTCGACGAACCATGGCGAAGTATGTATCAAGAAGTCTACGACAAGGGCTGGACACACTTTCACAGAGAGCGCTTTAAAGCCCAGCACGAATTGGGGTTGCTGCCAGAGGGAGTGGAGTTGGCGGAACGCTATTGGTTCCTGCCGGATTCAGAAGTTCTGGCACCCATAACAAAAGCCATGCTTGGAAGGCATATGGAGCTGTACGCCGGCATGATGACCAATATGGATCATCACATCGGCCGAGTCATTCAATACCTGAAAGACATCGGAGAGTATGAGAACACAGTGGTCATTTTTTTCGGTGACAACGGCCCCGAAGGCAACAATACCTTTGAAGCAATCACCGCACCTGGCCTCAGTAACAATATTTTCAGGGCACGAAACTGGTCCCAGGAGCACCACATCAACGTGCTGGGCACGCCTCGGTCCTACCCGGAATACGGTCCCGGCTGGGCCCAAATTTCGACAACGCCCTTCTATGGACATAAGTCCTTTCCCTCTGAAGGAGGGATTCGAAATGCCCTCATTGTAAAAATGCCCGACAGCAAGCATGAAGCAGGCAGCATCCGCAATGACTTCATGCACGTCAGCGATATCATGCTGACACTGACAGAGCTGACCGGCCAGGTTTACCCCAACGGAGATACATCCGGGCGGAGCTGGCTCGGTATGCTCAAAGATCCCGCGAAAACAGTCAGGGGCCCCGATGACTGGGTTGGCTGGGAGATCATGGGTGCCATGGGGCTTCGAAAGGGAAATTGGAAGATTCTCAATAACTGGCGGCCATACGGCACAAGGGAATGGCAGTTGTTCGACCTCAGCTCCGATTGGGCAGAGCGCCATGACCTTGCAAAGGATAAGCCGAATGTGCTGAAGGAATTGGTAGCCCTTTATGAAAATGAGTATATGCCCAAAAACAATATTATCTTGCCCAATAGAGCCTTGTCAGAAAGCCTCTGGTGGAACAAACCCCTGAGGTTTCCCATGTACGACGAGTACCCCCCGGGATTGTATCGAAAACAATACATACCGCCAACGGATATGCTTGCTGACCCCAAGGATTAGACTCAAGGACGGTGACTATGAACGTATACAAAAAAACAAGAGCTTCCCACTTGGTCGTTACATGCGTACTGCTGACAGTCCTTTTGGCTTTTTCAGTGACCGCCGCTGCGGTCTCGCTGCCGCCACGGTTTTACCATAAGACGTTAATCGGTACGAATTTCACGCCGATCCTGGGTCTTAGCATGGATGGCAATGTCAATCCCCTGGATCCCAGCTATACGATTAACGCAGATGCCAATATCGATGCAAACATTGTGTTTGCCGGATATGCACGAAATTTTGCACTATTTGGCCGTTCTGCCCAGTTTGCCTACCTTCAACCCATGGGAGATATTTCCATCAGGAGCACATACGGCTCCGCAAATCCGATTGATTCTTCGGCCAACGGATTTGGAGATCCGTTTTTCGAATTCAACATAAACCTCATCGGGCCTGGCCCGCAACGAAACCTACCTGATGCACTCAGGTACAACCCCGGGTTTTCGGTTGATTTCCTGGCGGATTTAAGCGTTCCACTGGGAGAATACAACAAGGGCGAAGCCATCAACATGGGGATGAATCGTTTTTGGGGGCGTATCGGCCTGCCGATGATTTACCAGATAGGGGATGTCTGGGGGCCTGGCCATCGAACGTCCCTTGAAATAATTCCTGCCGTTATCCTGTATGGCGATAACGACGATTACGGCCCCACCGGAAACCTGACCCAGAGCACGGACCCGGGTTTCAGCATAGCCGCCCACTTAACACACGACCTGAGTGACAACCTCTGGGCGTCTCTTGATTACACGTATTTACAGCTGGGTGACTCGGAAGTAGGCCCCATCGAGACAGATGGAGAGAATTTTTCAAGTGTCGGTGCAACCATTGGAACGCAGCTCACTCGGAATCTGGTTCTGGATTTGGGTTATCAAACCACCATCAACGACTCTGATCCAGGGGATATTCGAATGAGTACATTTAGTTTCTCACTTACCTTTTTCTGGGCACCACTTCTCGACGGCCTGCACCGCATAGGGTCTGACATGGAATAGATCAGAACGTGCCGGCAAGGTTTACGTTCAATCGCTATAACCTTTAAGCATGGAAAGGCTTTCCCTATTTAGGAGATAAATAATGAATGACCATTTGAAAACTCAGCCACTGACGACAATTTCCACAATGGACCGTATAAATGCATCAGCCCTCATGATGGTAACCCCGGAATCTTCACACCTCAGGCGCCTGAGAGCCGCATCTGGTTATCAACCGTCCAAACCGACGTTTCCCACCCTGTACCCGCTTCCGCTGAAATCCGTCAAATTAAACGGAACCACCGTACGTTACGCCCACTCACCGGCTGAAGGAAAGCCGACCCTCGTGCTTCTCTGCCCCCTCCCCCAAAGCATACAGGCCTACGCTCCCATATGGGAAGGGCTTGCGGAGCACACAAACCTCTTCGCTTACGACCTCCCTGGGTTCGGGCATAGTGAAGGGGGCACAGAGTACATGAACTTCAAAGCTCAAGGGGAATTTCTGGGTGCCTTTTTAGAACACTTCGAGATTAAGGATGCCCACCTTTTGGGCCCGGATATCGGCATGCCGACCATCCTCTACCATGTGGGGGCAGGCAATGGAAACACAGCTAAGGTAAAAAGCATTCTGGTGGGAGACGGCCCGGCAATCGAGCCGTCGTCCAATGGAAGCATCATCGACAAAATGGTGTACTCCGCGTTTTGGCGCCGTATCATGACCATTGCCGGTGGCGGTGCCTTGGTTGAGGCAGGCAACCGGGTCGGGTACGTAAATTACGTACCGAATACAGAAGAAATCTCCGATTATAAAAACGCCTACGCAAAACGGATGGACATCATCTTGAAGTGGTTCGAAGGGTACCCCCAAAGCTTGGCACAAGTGGACCCTCTCCTTGAAGGCATTCAGGTTCCCACCCTGATTTTCTGGGGAGAAAACGATGAACTGCTCAAACTCGACAATGGAGAGCGCCTCCACAAAAGACTTCCAAACAGCACGCTTCATGTATTCAGCAACTGCGGCCATTTTTCGTATCAGGATGCTCACGAGGAGTTTCAGAAAATGGTCCTTAGCTGGATCAAAGAGCACCCCTGATCCATCAGGGATGGTGTGTCGGTATCGTGCGCTGAGTTCATAAAATATATTCGCCTCATTATGGCTGATGTTCACTCGCAAGTGGCCACCCCCGAGGAGGTAACATGAAATATCCGGCAGCAATCACCTGGCTTGTCGTACTTCTCTTTGGTGTGACACCTTCGGTTTTTATCGGGTGTCAATCCGACAGCGAGCCCCAAACCCGATTCAGTGGTGTTGACAAGTACAGCCAGGCCATTGGTGAAAAAATCCCTGAAAAAGAGATTGTCCTGATGATTGATCATGCCCGCCTTGCACAAGAACAAGGGGTTGACATGCCTGCGTCCCAGGTCACCATCTACAATGACCCAAAGGTAAATACCCCCTTACTCAAACACTCCCCCCTTATCGGGTTGGACCTTCCATTTCGCATTCTTGTATACAGCGACGAGATGCAGGGACAGACAGCAAACGTTCTTTATGCTTCCGCTGATTTTTTAAGGAAAAGACACGGGCTGGATGCCTCGGTGAGTTTGGATGAGTATACACAAGCGTTCACAACTCCTTTGAAAAAGCTGCCGCCGGACGTTGTCTCCGTGGTTGACGGAAAGGGTGTTACCCTTGAATACGGAATCAATTATCTATCCTCCCCGTTTCTTCTCGAAGAGACCATTGAACGGCTGAAAAACAGTATCATGGCCGAAGGGGACACCCTGTGGTTTTCCACGATCAATTATGATGAAGACGCAAAAAGCATCGGTGACGAACTACCCAAAATGAAGCTCCTCCTTTTCGGCGGCCCCGCTGCGGGTGGTGCGGCAATGGCGAAATTTCCAAAGCTGGGTCTTGATGCTTTTTGCCAGAAAATTCTTGTGTATGAAACGGAAAAAGACGGAGTCAAGGTGGCGTACAACGACATTGTCCTTTTGGCGGAGTTACATTACGGTAAAAGTATCAAACCACATCACGTTATAAATAAAAGGCTTTCAACAACATTTAAACAGGCCCTTGAGTTAGCTGATAAGTAACAGAGTATCAGACACGACCATTTCCCAGAGGCGTCCAACCCTCTGGTGCCGCGTGGATGGGCAGCCTTTGGGAAACATCTCGTCTGCCCCCCACTCAAAGTCCCCCACTCAAAGTCCCCCTATCACAAACCCCTTCCGCACCCCACACCGGCCATACCTGCCAGCTATCCCCAAAAATAGTGGCATTTTCCTGTAGACATAACCCCATAGACCGTTTTACCGTCATGTACGCACCGCCTTTGGGTAACAAAAATAGCCCATCGTCCCAGGCGGATATCAAGCACAGTGACGCCTCAACGGGAGGGGTACAAGTGAACAATCTCTGTTGGAAAACATACTGCCACAAGACAAACGACATACCTCCCAGGCCAACGCTTGTAAAAGCGCTGTCTTTTTTTGACCATGAGCCCTTCCATGGCGCAGAAAAAATCGCTGTGGACCTTGGGTGTGGTGCCGGGGGTGATTGCCTGAGCCTTCTGACTGCGGGATGGTCCGTCTTTGCAGTCGACAAGGAACCGGAAGCCATACGCACGGTTGAGGAAAAAGCCGCTCCCCATGCGAACCACCTGAAAACCCGCGTGTCGCTGTTTGAGGAAATTCAGTCTTTGCCAACCGCTTTGCTGGTGAACGCCAGCTTATCCCTCCCATTTTGCAGACCGGAGGCATTCCATACCCTCTGGAAGATTGTTGCCAGTTCCATCCAGCCTGGTGGTCGGTTTGCCGGGACACTTTTCGGTGACCGCGATGAATGGTCGGCCAATACAGCCATGACCTTCCTGAGCGTGGATCAGGTCTACGGCATGTTTTCCGGCTTTAAGATGGAACACTTCCATGAACGGGATGAAATGGGGCCCACAGCCACGGCAGGCGATAAGCACTGGCATTCCTATTCTGTTGTCGCAAAGAAAATACACCCCACACAAAAATAACTTAAATCAAATTGCCATTATGGCAATTTACCGATCTATACATCTGAAAGTATGTGTACCCCGCCTCTGCACTCGCGAAAAAGCAATCACAGATACACACCTCATTTTTTTATTTACTTTTATCTCGAAAAGTATAAATATCTCAAAAAGTGATTCGTCATACACATAGGAATGACCACCCAGCTAACGTCTCAATTCAACCCCATGGGCATAGCCCCAACACTGTTCACAGCTAAGCGCTTCAGCATTATCCAGCAAGCATTCAGAAAACCATTTCAATGTTATGGAGGTAACCGCAGTGGATGTATCGTGGAAAGTAGCAATTAAAGTCTGGTTCAGCTTCCTTTGGAGAACCATTGCCTTCTCTCTTCTCATCGGCATCATAGTGGGCCTTTTCCTCGGCCTCATTGATGTCGGTGGAGCCATCATGTTACACGAACGTTCCATTACGGCAAAATTTCGCCCATTTATCATTTGGGCCTCCATGATTCCGGTTCAAATTATAGCGATAAAGGGAGCCCTGAAGGCAGAGTACAGCGACTTCCACATCAGCCTCGTCGATATCAGACAGGGCTTTTCAAAAAAAGTACTCATTAAAAGCCCATCCTGATTCAATCATAGATATCGGGCACAACGCATTGGCTCCACGTTCATAATGCAGCCTGCCGTGCCCGATTCCGAAAACAACCGCGATGCGTCCAGCACACCCACCCATTGCCCTTCCGAAAACCAGTCGCCCCATCCCCTTCCAGACGACCTTGTCCCACACCTACCAGCCAGTCACAATTTTTAGAAACAAATTGACTAAATATATTGGGCTATAGTAGTACCCTTCGATTCTGGGTTGACATTCTGTTGTTCCTTTTGCATCGAATCCGAGGGGGTCGTATGAGATTTTGTTTTACCAAAAAGTGTGCCATTTCTGTATTTTCCTGTTTTTTCATTTGTATCCTGATGACATCCTGTGCATCCAAGCTGAAAGTGCCCCGCCTGAAGCCTGCAGAGATCAACCTTTCATCGTACAAAAATGTCACGGTCTTTCCCTTTAAGGGGACCCATGGCCGCGAAATCAGCGACACCCTGACGCAACAGCTCTTCGAGAGCGACCGGTTCCATGTTCTGGACCGGACGAACCTGAACCGCATCTTGAAAGAGCAAAACCTCTCCATGTCCGATATTGCCAACCCAAACAACTCCGTCAGGTTAGGCAAAGTCATGGGCAGCAGTGCGTTGATCTTCGGGCAGGTGTACAAACGGAAATACACCCAGAAGCGAAGCTCTTCCAAGGCAACCTGCCGTGAGGACGGGAAAAAATATTCATGCCGCCGCTACAAGGTAAAGGGCAACTGGCATCTCAAGGTGGGCTTTAAAATGGTGGACACCTCCACCGGTGAGATCATCGCAACCAAAGTAATTGACGAGACCAAGTCCAAATCCAAGTCGCGACGGGAAGAAAGGCCGGAGGTCACCTGGGACAAAGAGAAGGTGTTCACCTCTTTGCAGGATAAATTGATCGGCAAGTTCATGAGAATGATCGCGCCTTACACCGTTTACAACAGCGTGAAACTCTATGACGACGATGACCTCCCCTGGCTTGAGACCGGCATTAAATTCGCCAAAACAGGGGACTGGGCAACGGCCATCGATATGTTTGAAACCGCGGTTGCCGAAGCCGAGAGAAACCCCGACATCGATGAAAAACTTCGGGCACGGGCCCATTATGACCTGGGCGTGGCCTACGGCTACAGCGGCCACTACACCAAAGCCCTGGAACAGCTGAAGCGGGCCTGCACCCTCAGCCCCGACGATGTATTTTTCAAGGAGCTCGAAAAAATCAAACAGTTCAGGCTGGACGACAGGCTGCTGAAAGAACAGGGCGTCACATCGTCGCGCCGTTGCAACACGGCGCATCTCACTGTTGTGACCATGGCGTCCTGATACGCTGCTGACTGGTATTCTGGGCTTCGGGGTCAGCAAGGGCGCTTGCACCCTGCCTCGGAAGCCCACCACCCATTTCGGAGATCATCATGTCCATGAAAAAACTGATCCCTGTTGTCCTTCTCATCCTTGCGGCAGGCTGCAGCGCAGGGCAGCCCGCCTGGGTGACAAACAGCACACACCCCGGATATGCACCTGAGCATTTCCTTGTGGGGGTAGGCCTCTCCTCCCGATCGCGGGACCCGCAGGCAGATATGCAGAAAGCCGATGCCAACGCACGCCTGGAGGTGGCCAAGCAGCTGAGGGTCAATATCCAGAGTAGCCTCAGCTCACGTAAAAAGCAGAAAACCAGAGCGTCTTTGCCCCAGACCTACACCTCGGAGACAGCCATCGACTCAACGGAAAACGTCGACATCCTGCTCCAGGGAATCACCATTGCCGATCGCTATTACAGCAAAAAGGACCAGCTCCATTACGCCATTGCCGTGCTGAACAAACCGGAAACGGCCCACCGGCTGGCATCGGAGATGACTCGTCACAGCTCCCGTGTTTCTGAATTATCCCGCCAATGCAAAGAGCTGTTGGAAAAAGGGGACACCATCGGCGCCCTGCACAAGGGAATCAAAGCCCTGGACCATTACCGCAGGTACATGGACAACAGGCAGATGATCGCCGTCCTGGACCCCATGGCACCGGCGGGCAAGGAGACGCCTCCCCGCGACCCGTACGATGAAGTGGCAAAGATCAAAGGCAGCCTGAGCCTCATGGGCCTGGGCGGAGACATGCAAACCGCCAAAAAGGGCAGCGGCCTTGCCGAGACATTGCGCGTTAAGGCCATGGTCCATGGCACCACGCCCCTGGCCAACCTGCCGGTAAAAGCAACCTTTTCACCGGGATCGACGAGTAAAGCCCAGGCCGTTGCCACAGGCCCGGGCGGCAAGGCTTCCGTCCGAATCCTGGGGGTGGCCGCCACCCAAACGCCCCTCAACCCGGTTGAGGTAACCGTGGACTGGAACCGCATCATCAAAGACGCGTTGGGTGAAAAGCCCGGCCCCTCGTGGGAGGGGGTTTTGTCCGGGCCTTCGGTACGGTTTACCTATGCGTTGAGAACGCCCGAAACATCCTGTGTGCAGCTCAAGATCCACACCCGTCAGAACGACGCCGGTGTCGATGCAACCTCCATACTCTCTCCGGTGAGTGCCGACCTTTTCAGGAAAAAGGGGTTTCAGGTGCAAAGCCGTGGCCAGCATAGTGACAGGCACACAAACGGTTCAGGGTCCAAAGCAACGATCCTCGTCGTTGAAAAAGTCGACGTGCAGTATTCCGGCAGGCGCGGCCGAGGCGTTGTCTACCGCGCACGCATGTCGGTGACCGCCTACGACACGGCCAGCCGCAGCATCATCGCTTCAGCCCACGGGACGGCCCTTGGCGGCGCGAGCAGCAGAAAGGCTGCCGCCGAAAGGGCCATCAAGGACGTGGCAAACGATCTGCTCCCTAAGCTTGCTGCCCGCATGGCCGAGGGTCTGTAGCGAGTGGAATAACAAAAATCAAAAGCAATGCCTCCGGCGGCGAGGTGTGCCACCTCGAAAGCAGGTTGCGAATGCGCTTTCCCCTTCGTTCCTCAGGGAAAATCACATTCGCTATTGATTCAGATTAAGCCGAATCTGTTTTTAAAACCTGTTTATTAAACTTTTTAAAAGTTTAGCTCCCGGCAGGGCCGCCGGAGGCATCTTTAACCTGGCTGCCTCCGGCGACGAGGTAAGCCACCTAAAAAGCGGGTTGCCGCTGCACTTTTCAGCACCGCACATATTCAGGAGTACCCATGAATAACGAGAATCAATGGGAGGCCATTTCCCTCCGCTACCCGGAAGGGCAGAAAGTCCGAGGCCGCGTCACCCAACTGCAGCCCTACGGATGCCTTGTGGAATTAGAAGACGGTGTGAAAGGATTGCTCCACGCCACGGACCTGCACTGGACCGACAAGACCCTCCGCCCAGCCGACATGCTCAGCCAGGGGGACCTTGTGGACGTGATGGTCCTGCGCGTTAACACAGAGAGCGGCGCCATCGCCCTCGGTCTCAAACAATGCGGGGAGAACCCGTGGGAGGACCTTGCCGCACGCTGCCCGGAAGGAAGCCGTGTCCGTGGTCGCGTCACCCGGATCGTGGACTACGGGTGTTTTGTTGAAATCGAAGACCGCTTCGAGGGCATTGTCTATGTCTCCGAGATGGACTGGACCAACACGAACATTCACCCCAGCAACGTCGTTCAGGTGGGTGACACCATCGAGGTCATGGTTCTGGACGTCAACGCGCATAAGGGTTCCTTCTCTTTGAGCCTTAAGCAGTGCCACCCCAACCCGTGGGAACAGTTTGCCGAGACCCATAAGAAAGGCGACAGGGTCCGGGGCACCCTCTCATCTGTGAGCAACATCGGCCTTTTTGTGACCTTGGAAGGAGGGGTTACCGGCCTGACATTCTACTCAGACAGCCCGTACGAAAATGGTGAAGAAGCCATCTCCCATCTCACCGAAGGGGATGATATCGATGCCGTTGTGCTGAGCATCGACGCCGAGCGGGAACGCATCTGCCTGGGGATCTCTCTGCCATGCAAGGATGATAACAGGTAACACCGTCTTGCGCTCCGGGAGAGAGGCATGCGCACGTTTCGAGACCTGCGGGCCCCATCTGCCCTCTCCCGGCCCGCCCTCTTTTACTTCAGACAAATCCCCTTCAGGGTGAACGCATTTAGAATTTGGCATCCAGCGGCCCTGCCGAGGGGCCAAACCTTTGAAAAGTTAGACAAACAGGTTTTGTTTTTTAAGGATGCCCCTGCAGGGCATAGCCCATCTTCTTTTTCTATTTATTACCGGAAAGTTTTTTGCGGGGCTTTTATCAAAAAGCGCCCCGCCGGAGGCAACTGTTTTTTAAATGTGTTGGCCCTGAAATCCCCTTTGCCTCATCTTGTTGCCTGTGATACCCATCGAATACGTCATTTTACGATGCCCAGCGCTGAGCCCCCGGCCTGTTTCGCGCATCTTCGAAAAAACGCATACCATGGGAAATCCGACGCATATGATGATCAGCCAGGAAGCCATCAGAACAAAATTCGGCGACGACTACACCGCAGACGAGCGTACCTTCATCATGGGAATCGATGAACGCTTCACCTCACATTTTGCAAAGCGATTCACCGGACGTTGTGTCTTAGAGACGTGCAGCGGTGCGGGATTCACGACCATCTCCCTTGCCAGGACAGCGGCCCGGGTGACAACCGTTGAAATCCATGGCCCCACCCGGGAAAAAGCCATCCAAAACGTCCATCGGGCCGGGCTTTCGGAGCGGGTGTCCTTTGTCTCAGGAGATATCATGAACCCTGAGACCATAGAGACCCTTCCCATGATCGACGCGGTGTTCATGGACCCGGATTGGGCTGTCACCGGCCCCGAGCACATGTATCGGTTTTTAGGCTCCAATACACAGCCGCCTGCGGACGCTCTTCTGGATAAGATGCTATCTATCACCCAAAACGTGGCCATGGTGCTGCCGCCCTTTATCGACACGCGGGAGTTCGAGGGCCTTCCTCCCCATGAGCGTGAACGCCTCTTCCTGGGAGACAGCCATGAGCTTTTCTGCCTCTACTTCGGCGACCTGGCACAAACCATCGGCACCACCGACTTTCGAGTAAAAGAGACCTCGGCGTTGCCGTGAGAAGGGATCATGTGATGGGGAGATTGCGAATCACGGCTGCCGCCTGCTTCCTGCTCGGCATCTTGCTGGCCGCCTGGCTTGGGGAAGTGTCGGTGACCATAGCAGCCGTCTACCTCGGCGGAAGTATCGCGGCCTTCCTGGCCTATGCACTGGACAAATCCGCTGCCAAGGGAAGCAGGTGGCGAACCCGGGAGAGAACGCTTCACCTGCTTGCCCTTGCCGGTGGCTGGCCCGGAGCCATCATCGCCCAGGAGTCCTTTCGCCACAAAACCAGGAAAAAATCGTTCCGCGCCCTTTTTTGGGTAACCGTCACCCTGAACGGCTGCGGCCTGTTTTTATACCTCAGGCCGGACACCGTTCAACGGGCGATGCTGAGCTTCGAAAGGTATCTGACACGTTAGCCCGGTTCGCCCGAAGGGAGAGAAACGCGATAAGAAAACGGTGAAATACATTTTGCATTTTTAAAATATCGTAACTATTCAGTTGCCTCCGGCGGGTCGCTTTTTGAAAAAAGCTCCGCAAAAACGTTCCGGTTGCCTCGCCTTTAGCCGTCCAGCCCCGTTGGGGCCGGACGGCTGAAGGCGAGGCATATCGGTTATGTTTTGAAGAGTCGGCTTGTCGATAACTTAAAGTCGTCCCAAGTCGCTCGTAAAACCTGTTTGTCAAACGTTTTAAAAGTTTGGCCCCGGCAGGGCCGCCGGAGGCGCTTTTGAACTGAATAGTTACAAAATATCCACCCTCCCAGAACAACAATCAGTAATAACAGCTTGTTTATCCAACCTGGCCGTTTCCTTATAAAATATCCGGGTCAGCAGCACACACGATCCCTCCCTGTTGAGCCACGGCCCTGTTACCCGGCGTTGAAACGCGCCGACACAAAGGAGAACGGAAACATACCAAACACGGTACCAATCAGGTACGGCTCCGCTCAACCACCCGAATCGTTGCCCGAATTTTCAATCCACGCTCATAATCCTACCGAATATTTTTTCAGAATTATAAAGTTTCCAAATCTTTGCACTTGAGCCATCAAAATGTTTGACTGGCGAAATAGATCCCTATACGGTCAACTTTACTCTCGCGAAATACCCGGCCCAACCTGAAGGGCCCTGGATTTGGAACAGCCTGCCTTATTCACTCTCATTATTACGCATATTTATCGCCGATTTATCGCAATGAAAATCGCGTTTCGTTTGCCTGTGGCCTGGTCCACCGATCTTTTTATCGTTTCCCGGATATATCCCTGAAAGGAGAACTCCTTTTTCAGGGCTCACTCAAAGCCCTCGTTTATCAAATGTCGAGGGGCTCACCCACAACTGAAGCAAAGGAGAATGTCATGACAAAACGATTGGGCATGGTTGCCGCGGTCATCATCACGTATGTCCTTTCCGCTGTGGCTGTCCAGGCGGGAGACGGATTTGACGTATCCCTTCTCCGATCCACCCCCCAGGAGATCGTCCTGGAGTTCACCCTGGGGGATTACACCCTCAACCCCGTGGATAAAAACGGCACCATCTACACCGAGATCCTCTTTCCGGGCAAGATCACGACCAAGAAAAAGGGGTATGCGGAGCTGCCCTTTATCCACGCATCCGTGGCCCTTCCGGCAAGCGGGGACCTGCACATCTCCGTAGAACCAGGGAACGTCACGGAGATCCCCCTTGCCTACCCCATGCTCCCCTCCCGAGGGGTGATCTACCGCAACCAGAATCCTGCCGATATCCCGTACGAAACCGCGCCGTCGGCACGCACGGGCCGCTGGTACCCGGACAAGGTTGCCACGGCCTCCGAGCCCTACATCCTTCGAGATGTCCGGGGGACAGACATCCACGTCTATCCCTTCAGGGCCCATGGAACAAAAAACATCCTGAAAGTTTACCACTCGGTGATTGTCACCCTCTCCACGGGAAGCGGTGAAGGAGCCAACGCGTTGAGCGCCCCGATGCGCTCCGTGGCACCGGAGATGGAGGCCATCTATCGCGACATGTTCATCAACTATGCCCCGGCCGCCCGGTCCATCGGCGAGGCAGGGGAGCTCCTTGTGATCCACACCTCCCGCGATGCGTCCGCCATCGCCCCTTACGTAACGTGGAAACGTCAAAAAGGGATTACTGTCCACACCCTGGAGGTGTCCACCGGGACCCTGGTGAAAAACAGCATTTCCCAGTTCTACGCGTCCCACCCCTCCCTGCTCTACGTTCAGCTGGTGGGGGATTGGGCCGACATCAAATCGGAGCTGGGGACTTCGGCCAACGCTCCCACAGACCCCATGCTGGGCTGCGTGGCGGGCAGCGACTATTACCCGGACCTCATCATCGGCAGGTTTTCAGCCCAAAGCGCCTCGGATGTCACGGTGCAGGTGGACAAGACCGTAGGTTACGAAAAAAGCCCTCAGCTTTCCGGCAGCTGGTACCCCACGGCCCTGGGGATCGGTTCCGGTGAAGGCAGCGGCAGCGGTGACGACGGTGAAGCCGACTACGAGCATGTGGACGTCATCAAGGAGTACAAGCTGCTGCCATCGACTTACAGCACCGTAAACGAAGTGTACCAGAGCGGCTCGGCCTCCTCTGTCAGCGGGTATGTCAACGGCGGACTCTCCCTCATCAACTACACCGGCCACGGTTCCCACACCTCGTGGGGCACCACAGGCTTCAGCAACAGCAATATATCGTCCCTGACCAACGGCTCCCAGCTGCCCGTGATTATTTCCGTGGCCTGTGTCAACGGCGAATTCCACAACGGGGGCGACTGTTTCGCAGAAAGCTGGCTCAAGAAAAACGGAGGCGGCGCCGTTGCCACGGTGATGGCCACCATCAACCAGCCCTGGACGCCCCCCATGCGGGGCCAGGACTACATGAACGATATGCTGGTGGGCGGATACGACTACTCCACAAACCCGGGAAGCGGCACCTCCACAACCGATGGGCGTTCCACCTTCGGGTCCCTTGTGTTCAACGGGCTCATCCTCATGTACGCCGAGTCCTCCACCTCTTCCGACCTGGACACCATCAAAACCTGGACCATCTTCGGGGATGCCTCGCTTCAGGTACGCACGGCAGCGCCCCTTCCCCTGTCCCTGTCTGCCACTTCGGCACAGGCCAACACCCCCTTTGACTGCGTGGTCACCTCGGGCGGAAACCCCGTACCGGGGGCCCTGGTCGCCCTCTATCAGCAGGGGACTCTCTTCAAGGCCATCACCGATGCCAGCGGCGCGGTCTCCATTTCACACACCATCACTGCCGGGGAGTACACCCTGGCGGTCACCGGAAAAAACCTGGAGACCAAGTTCTACACCCGGAACATGGGAGGCTCGGCCAACCAGCCCCCTGAGGCCTCATTCTCAACGGCTGTCAACAACCTGACCGCCAGCTTCACCGACACCAGCCAGGACAGCGACGGGACCATCGCCTCCCGCCAGTGGGATTTCGGCGACGGAACCTCATCCACCGCCACCAACCCGGCCCACACCTACGCAGCAGCCGGATCCTACATCGTCACCCTCACCGTCACCGACGATGACGGTGCCTCGGACCAGGCAACGGCATCGGTGACAGCTACAACCCCCGACACCGTGCCCGTTCTCCAAAACGGTGTTGCCGTCACCAACCTTTCGGCAGCCCAGGGCGACTGGATCTACTACAAAATCGTGGTCCCGTCCGGCGTTTCGAGCCTGACCATGGAGATCAGCGGCGGCAGCGGGGACGGCGACCTCTACACCCGCTTCGGGGAAAAACCGGACACCTACACCTACGACTGCCGCCCCTACCTCTGGGGCAACAACGAAACCTGCACCGTCAGCACCCCGGCGGCAGGCACCTACTACATGGGGATTCGCGGATACAACGCTTTTTCAGGCATGAGCCTGACCGCATCGTTTAATTAACCTTTACGTTTTGTAGAGAATTTCTTAAGTAAAGAGTCGATATGGCCCCCGGCAGCCTTGCCGGGGGCCAGCATATCTGAGCATACAAAATTCCCCCCATGATCACAAAAAGCTAACCCGGAAATACGCTACGCGAGGAACCTGAATGAAAAAACGCTCCGTCACCCTCCCTGTTCTTGCCGCAGCCATGCTTTTTTTCACAGCCTGCGCTTCACACCAGCCCGCAGCGTTGCAGCCCGCCTCCCCCTTCAACGGCGACATCGTGGATTTAACTCAACCCCTGACACCGGACATTCCCATCTGGCCGGGAGATCCCGCCTTTGAGGTTACGCCATGGGCCACCTATGAGAAAGACCAGTACTTCATCAATCGCATTGCCATAGGAGAGCACAGCGGCACGCACTGGGGCACCCCGAACACCTTTATCAAGGGCGCACGAAGCGCTGAGATGTTTGAAGCCCGGGAGCTGGTGGTGCCCGCTGTTGTCATCGATATCCGGGAAATTGCCGAACAAGATGCGGACCATCGCTTTTCCATCGACGAACTGAAGGCCTGGGAGAAAGCACAAGGCCAACACGTACCGCCCGGAAGTCTGGTGATCCTCTTCACCGGATGGCAGGACAAGTGGCACGCCCCTGAGGCCTTCCTCGGAGCAGACAAGGAAATGAACCTGCACTGGCCCGGCTTCAGCGCCGACACCGCCGAATTCCTCATCAACGAACGCGCAGTGGTGGGGCTGGGGACAGACACCCACGGTGCAGACCCCGGCAACGACACGAAGTTCGGCGCCAGCTTTGCCATGTATGACGCCGACGGCATGATCCTGGAATGCCTCACCGGCCTGCACCGCCTGCCTCCCTTCGGCAGCGTGCTGGTTATCGGCGGCTGGCCCGTCAGGGGCGGCTCCGGCAGCCCGGCAAGGGTCTTGGCCTTTGTGCCCTCTCCCAAGGATTCCGTGGCTTCAAGGAGTCAGCATGACGTGTACCGTTGAGCATCTCTGCATCGTCACGGATGCCGGATCGTTTCATGCAAAAAAATGGACGCCACAAAACCCATCGTCATCCGTCCCCATGGTGCTGCTCCATGACTCCCTGGGATGTGTGGACCTGTGGCACCATTTTCCCCTTACACTTGCCGAGCGTTTATCTCTGTGTGTCATCGCCTACGACCGGTTGGGTTTCGGTCGATCCTCTCCGCGAAAAGAGCTTCCTTCCATCCGTTTCATCGAAGAGGAAGCCACCGATTACTTTCCGTGGGTTAAAAGGCACTTCAGCTTAGAGGACTATATCCTCTTCGGCCACAGCGTGGGAGGCGCCATGGCCGTCAACATCGCTGCCCGGGACAAAGGATGTGTGGCGGTGATAACCGAGGCATCGCAAGCCTTTGTGGAGGATCGAACGGTGGCAGGCATTAAAGCGGCACAGAAAGCGTTCCAAGAGCCGGGCCAGATGGACCGACTGAAAAAATGGCACGGAGACAAAGGGGAGTGGGTGTTCAGGGCCTGGACCGACATCTGGCTCTCCAGCGCGTTTTCCGGCTGGAGCCTGGACGCCTGCATGGGCGAAGTGACATGCCCTGTCCTTGCGATCCACGGCGAAAACGACGAATACGGCTCCACCGCGTTTCCTGAATTCATCGCACACAAGGCGAAAGGCATTTCAGAAATGGCCATCCTGAACAACTGCGGACACATCCCCCACAAGGAAAAGCCGGAAGAGGTCGTCAATAAGGTAGAATTGTTTTTGAACAAAAATGCAGTAACCTGACCCCATCCCCCCCAAAAAAACCTGCACAAGGCATTTTCTCTCCTTCTGTCCTCACCTTTCCATTGCACTGTAAGAACAATCTGATATAAGCCAATTCAGGTATTCGCTTAGGAATACTACATACCTTATTTCAGGAATTTTCCAGCGGTCGGTTCTTCGGCAAGGCCTGGAAGCCATGGAGCAGCAATGAAATCATTCAGCATCGTTCCCATCATCATGGGTATCTTTTTAGTGATCGGGTGCCTGGGCCTCAGGGAATCACACCAAAACTACCAGGACTACCGGTCCGTGGAAGCGTTCAAAGCCAGAGCGATCTCCACAAGGGCCGAAATCATGTCCCATATCACCAACTACTCCAGACAAGGAGTATCCTACGGATTCAGCGTCGAGTTTACGACGCCTGACGGCAAACGCATCTACGCAAAAACCTTATTACAACCCACCAAGCCCCAGGGAGAATCCGGAGACCTCACCGAGATCCTCTATGATCCCCAGAACCCCGATGAACCACGCCTCCCCCCCGTCGGCATTCCCTTGAAAAAAACCCTGGTGCCGGGGGCCGTCGGCGCCAGCTTTATCGGCATGGTCTTTCTCTACGCCATGGCCGCCCTCATGAAAGCCGCACGCACCGCACGACATGCCACGTCCAAGTACCAAGGCCAATCCGCCCGGGCACTCAATACCTCGTCCTCCAGAGACAAGCTCGTCGCAAAGTACCAGAAAAGCCACGGACGATTCAGTAAATCGTAACGGCAAACCAAGCCACTCGAGCATAATCAAATTGCGGTTAAAACCTGTTTATGAACCTTTTCAAAAAGTTCAGGTAACTATTCAGCTTATGCCTCCGGCGGCCCTGCCGGGGGCTAAACTTTTAAAAAGTTTAACAAACAGGTCACAAAAAAAAGGGACATGAATGCCGTTTTAAATGCAGATGTGATTTGACCCGAGGAACGAGGGGCAAATGACATCTGCTATCTGCTTTCAAGGTGGCACACCTTGCCGCCGGAGGCTGTTTTTTGGAGCTGAATAGTTACAAGTTCAGAAAGGAACGATACCTGCCACAAGGGCCATCACCACCATAAGGGGTGCCGGAACCTTTCCGGTGGCAAGGATGGCCACGGTGGTGGTGGTCATGGCCAGGTTGGCAAAGCCCACACCGTTGGCCTGTATCAGGATAATCGCCGCAGCCGTGATCATGCCCCCTGCCACGGCGTTGACACCTTGAAGGGAGATCTTGATGGCCTTCACCTCTTTGATGCGCTCCCACACGGGACAGATAAAATAGATAAGCAGAAGACCCGGCAGGAAGATCCCGATGCCACCGGCAAGGGCCCCCATGACTTGTTGAAGGGTGGAGCCGTGGCGTGAGGCCATGCCGCCCGCATAGGCTGCAAAGCTGAACATGGGGCCGGGCAATCCCTGCACCAGCCCGTAGCCGGTGAGAAACTCTCCGTTGGTCATGTACCGGTTCACCTCCACCAGCTCGCTGTGCATAACCGGCACAACGACCTGTCCTCCTCCGAACACCAGGTACCCGTACCGATAAAAACTCTCGAACAGTTTGAAAAACCGTATGTCCGTTGCAAGGGAAAGCACGAGGGAACCTGCCGTGCAGAGAAGGAACAGGCCCAGGTAGCCCCAGGGCGGATTGATGCGGGGTTTGTTCCAGATTGCCTTTTCCCGGGAGGCAAGGATACTTGCCGCTCCCCCCGCCACCAGCACCAGGGGAAAGATCCAAGGGGTTCTGACGAGGTATGTACTCACCGCACCAAAAACCATCAAAAGGCATGTCAGCTTGTCGGTAACGACTTTTTTGCCGATGCGCCAGGCCGCCAGAAGAATGAACCCCACGGCCATGGGGCCGATGAACCGCAGGATCTCCGGCGACACGTGGGCCGTCGCCAAAAGGGCGTAGAGAAATGACAGGGCCGTCATGATGAGCAGCACAGGCGCGGCCCAGACCAGCATGGTGAGAAAGGCGAGCAAGGGGCCGCCTTTCTTGTACCCCACGGCCACGATGGTCTGGGTGCTCGTGGGCCCCGGAAGAATACTGCATAGCGCCAGCAATTCAACCAGTTCCTCTTCCGTCACGTGGTTACGCCTGGCCACCAGCTGGTCCAGAAACACGCCCATGTGGGCTTCGGGGCCGCCGTAGGCACCCAGGGAACAGACAAGGACGTCCTTGAGAAAGGAGGCCTGGGGCGTTGCTGCCGTGTGGTACGTCGTCTCCTCGGTCATCTCTTCTTCTCCGATTCTGTCCCCGCGTTTTCAGCTTACCTGCTGTCCTGCTGGTTCAAAAACTCGTCGAATTCAATGCTGTAGATGTAAAGCAGCACCATGGCCAGCCCGAAGATAATGGGTCCGTACAGAAGACCAATGAGGCCGAAGTAGTTGATGCCGCCTAGGATGGCAAAAAAGATCAGGAGGGTGCTCATGTCGGCGGATCCCTGCATGAACAGGGGGCGCACAATGTTATCGATCATGCCCACCACCACCACGGACCAGACCGTCATGAAAACGGCGTATCCCCAGTGCCCGGAGATCAGCAGAAAAATGGCCGCGGGGATCCAGATCAGGGCGGTACCCACCAGGGGAACCAGGGACGCAAAGGCCATGGCAATACCCCAGAACAGGGCCGGGAGCCCGGTAATCCAGAAGGCGATGCCACCGGCCAGCCCCTGGGCAAGAGCCGTCACAAAGGTCCCGAGAAGGGCGGATTTGGAGACGGTCTTGATTTTGTCGATGATGCGGGATTCCTGGCTGGAGCTTAAGGGGATGAGATGAAGAAGGCTGTCGAAGATCACCTCTTCGTCCCGAACAAAAAAGAAAAAGGCAAAGAGCATCAAAAAGAACTTGCCCACAAAGGAGGTCAGGCCTCCGGCCAGGTTGCCCCCCTGATTCAACAGGGCCTTGCCGATGGTGCGGGTGACGTTGAGGATGGCCTCGTCAAAGCGGAGGGCCTGCAAATTAAAATCCGGGAAAAAGCGTTCAATGTCCGGGAGTACGCCCTTGCCCCAGTCAGCAAACCGCATCACCAGGGGATGGTTTGACAAGGCCTGGTACTTGCCGGTTTCCACCCAGGTGTAGATGGCGTCAAAGGAGTCGATGCCCTGCTGGATAATGGCCAGGAGCATAAAGAGCACCGGCAGGACCACCACCAGGGTCAGCAAAAGGCACGACAGCGCTGCAGCTGTGTTCTTGCGGCCCTTGAGCCACCCCTCCAGCTTTTTGTTTACCGGGGTAAAGAGCACGGCCAGAATCATGGCCAGGATGATGGTGTGCAGGTAAGGCCTGATGATGTTGTAGCACCCCACGAGCACGACGATGATCAGGACAAACAGAAAATAGTGGGCATTCATGAACGCCCGGCCCGCTTCGGAGGCAGGTTCCGATGTTTTTTTCACCTCGGGGGCTGCGGCCTGGGGGCTCTTTTTTTTCTGTTCTTTACCGGTGGATTTCGCCTTTGCGGCTTTTCGCTTTTTTGCCATAGGGGGACCCTTATCTGTGGTTTTGCCTGCTGGATAGTTTTTCTGGAAGGGTTCGGGGACATTGGCCCGTGCCGGGCGGGGACTCTGCTCCGGCAACACACGGCCTTTGACACGTTATACATGGCCCCCGGCCATTAGAGAACCCCTAAATTGACCATCGGCGACAGGGCACCGATGGTTCCCACGGCTGCCAACCGTTTCAAGCAAGGGCTAAGGCGCGATAAGTAAGGGTCGTCATCCTACCTTCAAGTGCGGGGCTCCAAAAACGACCCCATGCCTGTGCGGCATCCGCAGAACAAAGCGATGACGGGCCATGCCTTCGGCATCAGACAATCAATCAGGAAGCGCCTTGATTACCGGAACGTTGTTGCGGAGCCTTTTTCAAAAAGCGACCCTCCGAAGACAACTGACGTGTTACATGTGTTGACCCTGGCCCTTACCGGCCCCTTCGTTGACAGCGCCCCCTTGCAGTGCTAAAAGCCCATTCGTCCCAGGCACTTTGCCTTTTTACCCATTTCAACGACGTTGCGACGCATCCTTATGAAGACAGACCTTGAGCTACTTGCACCCGGCGGAGATATCGACGCCATCAAAGCCGCCATTGCCGCCGGTGCGGACGCGGTGTACTGCGGGCTGAACAAATTCAACGCCCGGGACCGGGCCACCAACCTCTCCGCCGAGGACCTTCCCGGCATCGTCAGCCTTGCCCACAAGCACGGTTGCAGCGTGTTTGTGACCCTTAACATCATCGTCGTCGAAAGCGAGATCCCGGCCCTTATCCGCCTCTTGAACACCCTTGTCAACACGCGCATCGATGCGGTCATCGTCCAGGATTTCGGTCTCTTCTATCTTTTGAACAAACACTTCCCGAGCCTGGTCATCCATGCCTCCACCCAGCTCACCACCCACAACGAAGGGCAGGTCCGGTTTCTCAGTGCCCTCAACGCCACCCGGGTGAACCTCTGCCGGGAGCTGAACCTGGAAGAGATCAGGGCCCTCACCGACGCCAGCCGCAAGCAGGGCATGGACACCGAGGTCTTTGTCCACGGTTCCTACTGTGTTTCGTTTTCCGGGCTCTGTTACTTAAGCTCGGTGCTCGGAGGCAAATCGGGAAACAGGGGCCGGTGCAGCCAGCCCTGCAGGGACCGGTTTGAAACCACCCCCGCAGGCAGGGAGTATCCCTTGAACCTCAAGGACAACTCGGCCTACGGCAACCTGAAAGAGCTTGCCGAGGCAGGGGTGTACTCCCTGAAGATCGAGGGGCGCATCAAAAAATTCGACTACGTCCACACCGTGGTCTCCTGCTGGAGAAACCAGATCCAAAGCCTCAGCGAAAAAGACCGCCTGCTCACCGACACCGGTGACCTTGCCAAGGTCTTCAACCGCGACTTTTCCAACGGATTCCTGGCCGGAGAGATCACCTCGGACATGTTCATCGACAACCCCCGGGACCACTCCATCCGGCAGGTATCCAAAGAAAACCCCGCCTGCCCCCAGGGCACCAGGGAACGCTTTTACGAGGACAAGGCCGCCCTGTCCGCCAGGGCCCGCCTCGCCGTGGGCCAGCTCCGCGTCGAAAAGACGGCCCTCACGTTTCGCATCCATGGAGAGCCGGGTGCACCCCTGGGTGTGTCGGTCTCCAGCCCCGAGGCCTCCTTTTCCGTGGCGTCTGACTCTCCCCTTGCCCCCAGGCGGGACACAAGCGCCCCGGGGGGCCTCAGCCGTGCCGTACTCCTTGAAAAATTCAAGCGTTTCGACAATTCCGAATACCGCGTCGATGCCGTGGACACTGAAAACCTGGCCCCCGGCCTCTACCTCCCCTTCAAGGAGCTCACCGCCCTGATCCGGCGCGTTGCCTTTCTCTTGAACGGCTCCCGGGAACCCGTGGCCCCGGTGGCGGTCCCCTCCCCGGGAAAGCCAAAGCCTGTGGGCACCCCGCCCGTCCTCTCCGTGATGATCTCTTCACCCGGGGATATCCCCCTTTGCGAGGCCACCCCGGCAGAGATTTTTTTCCGGCTTCCCGAGGCCCTTGAAAACCGGAAAGACGAATTTATCGCGCTGTTCAACCAATTCCCGAAACTCACCCCCTGGTTTCCGGCCGTGCTCATCGGAGAGGACTACACCGCGGCCCGGGAGATTCTGGAAGCCGTCAGGCCGGACCGCATCGTAACAGACAACTCAGGCGTCGCCTTTGACGCCTTCAGGCAAGGCATTGCCTGGATGGCAGGGAGCTGTTTCAACCTCGTCAACTCCTTCGGCCTGCGCTGCCTCAAGGAGCAGTTCGGCTGCTCCGGTGCCATTGTGTCCCGGGAGATCAACAAAGAGCAGCTCAAACGCCTTGTGCCACCGGAAGGCATGGAGCTGTGCATGGGCATCTACCACCCCGTCACCCTGATGACCAGCCGCCAGTGCCTGCACCAGGGAGTCATCGGGTGCTCCAGAAAGCGATTCGACAAAACGTGCCTTGAAGGATGCGACAGATCGTCATCCATCACGCACGCAAACGGGGCGACCCTTCACGTTCACAAGTCCGGGGGCAACCACCACCGCCTCTACCATGAGACCCATTGCCTCAACACCGCGGTGGTCGCGGACCTGCCCCACACCTTTTCCCGGTTTTTCATCGACCTGCGGGACATCGCCACCCACACAAAAACCGACACGGACAAAGCCGGGCTCATCGCCCTGTTCCACGATCTCCTCAAGGGCGTTCCCGGAGCCGAAGCAGCGATTCACCGGGCGATCCGAAACACCTCCAACGTTCAGTACGTCAGGGGAATTTAACCCCTTCCCCCAACGCCCCCCAAAAACGAAAAAACCGGCCCCTGCAAGGGGCCGGTTACGTCATCTCACGGGCCGTGATCACCCCGCAAGGCTCATGGCCACGTCTGCGCGGGGCACCAGCGCCCCTCTCCAGATATTCATCTTTTCCGCCTCCCGCATGAGGCCTTCCCGGAAATCGGGATGGGCGATACCGATGAGGGCTTCGGCTCGCTGCCAGGTGCTTTTCCCCTTGAGGCTGGCCACGCCGTACTCGGTCACCACGTACTGCACGGCAGACCGGGGAAGGGTGACAATGGTGCCGTGGTCCACAAAGGGTCGGAGCCTTGAGGTGACGGCACCGTCCCTGTCGGTCTTGGTGGATGCCAGGCAGATAAAGGCCTTCCCTCCCTTGGAATGGTAGCTTCCGTAGGCAAAATCAAACTGCCCACCGGTTCCGGAGATCTGCCTGAACCCCGATGATTCGGAGCAGACCTGGCCGTAAAGGTCCACCTCCACGGCGTTGTTGATGGAGACGGCACGTGGGTTTGCCGCGATGCGGTGAAGGTCATTGACGTACCCTACGGGGTAGCTGGCGCATGCCGGATTCCGATGGATAAATTCGTAAAGTTTTTCACTGCCCAGGGCAAAGGTATAGACCATCTTCCCAGGGTTGTCTGCCTTCTCCATGTTGGAAATCCTGCCTGCCCGGTACATGTCCACATAGGCATCCACCAGCATCTCCGTGTGAACCCCGAGATTCTTGATGTCCGAGTCGGCGATCATCTTGCCGATGACATTGGGAAGGCTCCCGATGCCCAGCTGCAGGCAGGAACCGTCTTCAATCTGTTCCACCACATGCCGGGCGATGGCCCGGTCCACATCGGATATGGGGGTGCGGGGCAGGGAGACCAGCTCCGTGTTGGTCCCCTGGACCACATAGTCCACCTCGGAGATATGCACGGCCTCGCCATACCCGCCGTAGCAAACCGGCATGTTGTCATTCACCTCAACGATCACCGTCTTTGCCTTGCGGAGCTGGCTGTACTGACAGGAGTTGGCGATGCCGAAGTTAAAAAAACCGGCGTCGTCCATGGGCGCCACCTGAACCATGAACACATCGGTGGTCAGGTCCCCGTCATCGTAGATCTGGTTGCCCTCGTGGTAAAGAACCGGGATGTAGCTGCAGCCGCCCCTGTCGTGGAGGTACCGCTCACCGCCGCTGAAATGAAAGCTGTTGTAGTTGAAGCTTCTGCCCGAAGGATCGGCCAGGGCCACCTTGGGAATCCCCGGGTACCCCACCCCGCGCACCTTCACCGCCTCAAGCTCCCCGGCGCGATGGGCAAGGGCCTCATCCAGGTCCACGGGGCTGCAGAGAAAATTGCCGTAATCCACCCAGTCACCGGACTTGACCTGTTTTACCGCTGTGGCCGCATCCACGCATTTTCGCCCGTACTCGCTTCTGTACATGCCCACCTCCCGGTTCCGTTAAGGGTTATCTTTCCGGCATGTTACTTGAGCAAAGGACGTGCCACAGGCATCATTCCAAAGGCTAATCACTTGGTTTTACATGCTTTCGCCGCAAAACAGACAAGACATGGGCGGGTAAGGACATGCGACAGTCATGTCGCATAACAGAGCCATAAAACGCCAGGCCGCTCTACATCAGAGGCTTTCCAACCATGCGACACCAACGCCGCACATTGCGACACATCATTCGCATGACCGGAGTCGGTGCAGTGCCATCTTCCGCTCAAGGGTCCGTCGGTTGATGCCCAGGCGGTGTGCGGTCTTGCCCCGGTGCCACTGCATCTCCTCCAGGGTTTTGAGGATGTGTGCCCTCTCGGTTTCGGCCAGCACCGACTTCAGGTCCCTGCCGTGATCGGACACGCTGCGGTACCTTTTGTCCACCGAGGGCATGGCCCCATCTGCAGAAAAGATCTCCGTAAAGTCCAGGTTTTTCAGGGTCACATAGCGATGCAGCACATTTTGCAGCTCCCGGACGTTCCCCGGCCATCGATACCTCTGAAACGCATCCAGGATAGCCGGGGTAATGGGGGGAACTTCCGTTGCACCGGGGTACTGTTTCAAAAAATGATCGATGAGAAGGGGGATGTCCGATGGCCGCTTTCGAAGCGGGGGAAGGTGGATGGGAATGATATGAATGCGGTAAAAAAAGTCCTCCCGCATGAGGCCTTTGGTGATGAGGTTGGTCAGATCCCTGTTGGTTGCGGCGATGATCCTCAGGTTCGGCTTTCGGACTGTCTTTCCCCCCAGGGCTGTGTACCCGTTCCCTTCAATGGCCCGCAACAGCTTGGCCTGCATCCCCAATGCGATCTCCCCGAGTTCATCCAGAAACAGGGTGCCGCCGTCGGCCAGGTCCAAAAACCCTTTTTTATCCTGAACCGCCCCGGTGAACGCCCCTTTTTTGTACCCGAAAAACTCGCTTTCCATGAGAGATTCGGGGATGGCTCCGCAGTTGACGGGAATAAAGCCATGGCCCATGCGATCGCTCAGCCGGTGGATCTCCCGGGAGACCAGCTCCTTGCCCGTCCCCGACTCTCCGTAGATAATGATGTTGGCATCGGAGGCGGCGGCATTCAGTATCACCTCGTAGACCGCCTGCATTTCGGGGCTCTTCCCGATGAGATCCCCGAAGCGGGAGCGTGCGGTCATGGTGGATTTCAGGCGCCTGTTCTCTTTGCGCAAGCTGTCGGCACTGTCACGCAGGCGCTTCTCCTTGAGTTTCCGATCGGTGATATCCGTGAGCAGGGTCTGCTGTTTCCGCACGCTGCCGTCCATGGCACAAATGGGGGTCGAGACCGCCGCATACCACCGGTCGTCCCGGGGGTTTAAAAACTCGTCACGCACGGTTTCCCCCTTGAAAACATCTGCTGCTTTGCACCAGGGGCAAGGCGTCGCCCGGCTATAAATCGCGGAATAGCAGGCCTCACCCACGGCCTCCCGGCCAACCTGTGCCCTAAGGTGGCCATTCATAAATTCAAGGGTGTAATCCCTGTAAGAGGTGTAGAGATGCCCCGGAAAATTCTCCACGATACCCCGTAACTCATCTTCCCTGAGTTTCAGCTTTTTTTCCGCCTCTTTTCGAGAGGTCACATTCACCAGGGTGGCCACGCTGGTTGAGCCCTGGACCATGTTCAGCTTGATCAGGATGTCATAGACATCCCCGTCCCGGTCCATCAGGCGGCACTCATACTCCTCCGGGGCCCATGAGGGATCCTGACGCCGCCTGTGGTGGAAGTGCGTCATCCGCTCCAGGTCCTCTGGCACCACAAACCGCGTCCATTTCATTTTTCCTTCAAGCTCCGCCCGTGAATACCCCACAAGCTCTTCGACCTTCTCATTCATCATGGAGATCGTAAGATCCTCTTCGAGAATAACCGAAGGGGCGGTGGATTTTTCAAAAACCCGGCGAAACAACTGAGCCCGGCTGTCTGCAGTCTCTTCTCCGACAAGGCTCTCACCCGCTGGTTTGTCCCTGTTCCCGCACGCCTTGAGTTCTGTCATCGTCCGCCCCCTGCCATGGTAAATGAACCCTGCCAGCCCTGCCGAGCCCGCTGATGTGACACGGGACCAAAAGTACTCGTGTGTTATCTCTCCAGGGGTTGGCAGGACCTCTCAGCCCGCTTGCCACACAAAAACAATGCTCACTGAACAACAAACAGCCCCATTGCAAAACATGGTTATTTTTTGCCCCAGCCATTGCCTTCTTGCAAGTATAAACTGGTTTCAGGGCCACACGTTTGGTTGCGAGGAATGGCTTTAGCATGTATATATCTCGCAGCGGCTTAAGATAACGTATCATCACGTAAAAGCCTCAACCAACGCCGCTGCCTCCGCCAACCGGAACAAACCGCAGCCCCAAAACTCCGCAGGTTCGGCTCCCGCTCCGCAGACAGCACGTTCACATGCATGCACCGGAATCTGCCCGCAAAAGAGGGTGGCAATGGGGAACTCACAGCGACAGACAAAACGAAAGGTTGTTGCCTACGGTATCGGGATGGTTGCCGTTCTGATGCTTCTGGTCGCGGTGGCCGGTCGCTTCTGGCTCACCTCGGACCACGGCCGCCTTTTTCTCCAGGATCGCATCAACAGGGCCATTCCCGGGAGCCTCCACTGGGACGACCTGAGCCTTTCACTGTTTGCAGGAAGCATCGAGGTTACCAACCTTCGGCTCCACGGCCCGGAGTCTGCCCCCCTTGTCTCTCTGGACCGACTTGTTGTGAACCTTGCATGGGCTCCCCTTTTGGGCAAAACCCTTGCCCTTGATAACGTCATCCTTGAATCACCCAAAGTTCTGCTGGCCACGGATGCCTCCGGCACATTCAATATCCTCACGGCCTTTCCTGCCAGAGAGCCCGCCCCCCCGACACAAGACAACGACTCGGGGGAATTCCCCTTCAACATCCGGATCGACGCCCTGTCCCTCACAGACGGCTTTTTCCAATACGAACACCGAAGTGCCCCTGAGCCCCACGGACGGATTGTCGCAGGCACCGTCGGCCTCTCGCTGGAGGATGCAGATCTCCGGGAAAAAACCATTCGGGCCTCCCTTCGCCTCGGGGGCGGGGAAATCAACATGGCGGGCATCACAACAGGGGTCGATGCCCTGCGGATCGACGGCCACCTCGCCGGCGACCGCCTGAAGTCCCTCGCCCTGGCCCTGGATTCCGACCTGGTGGCCCTGGAGGGCAAGGGCCAGGCTGAAGACCTGTTCGAGCGCCCCCTCTTTGATATCGACCTCACGGCCACCACCGCCCTCACCACCGTAAAAGAGACCTTTCATCTCCCTGCCTCACTCTCGGGCCCGGTCACCCTTAACCTCACGGCCCGCGGAACCACCGACAACCCCAGCGCGCACCTGACCCTCTCCTATTCCGGGGGCGAGATCGCAGGTATCCAGGTGGACCGGGCCGACCTGGCCTGTGCCCTTGATGAAAAACAGCTGGCCCTCAAAAAGCTCAATATCGAGGCGCCCCTGGGCCAGGTCAGGGGTACCGGGAGCCTCGACCTCCGGGAGGCCTTCCCCCAGGGGTTCACCACCCGGCCACGGGACCTCGATGCCATGGTCTGGCACCTGGAACTGAGCCAGACCGGCACGGCCTTAGAGGCCTTTTCCCGCAACGTACCGGGCCTGGCCGGTGCGCTGCGGTCGGATCTTACCATCGACGGTACCGGGGCCTCACCGTCCGTCATGTCCGCGGAGGCTCGACTGAACGCCTCAATCCGAGCGCTTGCCCTGGCCCAGCTCCCCGACCCCGTGGACCTTGACCTGAAAACCCGCCTCACCCTGGACAACAACCGCCTGGCCCTTCGCCACCTGAAGCTCAAAGCCGGAGAGGCCACGGTAAACGGAACCGGGAGCGTCGACCTTGCATCCACAAACATTGAAGCCGATCTCTCCCTGGCGATCCCAAACCTTGCCGACCTGCGCGTGGCCCCTGAAGCAGCCGAACTTACCGGCCGACTGACCCTGGACATCGGGGTAACGGGAACCACCGCCCACCCGGTGGCCGAGGCCAGCCTCCAGGGAGACGCATTGGGACTCGGGGGACATGCTTTGGGCACCCTTCGCATGGCAGCCGAGCTGGACCGCTCCGGTCAGCTCACCATCCATGAGCTGACCCTTGAGGAGAAAGCCTCCCGGCTCCGGGCCCAGGGCTCCATCCATCTCCTGAAAAGCAGGTTGGAACCCGGCTCACCGGCCCAGCTCTCCCCCACCCTCCCCGTGGACCTTGACCTGGCCTTTGAACACATCGACACCGAGACCTTCCTGGCAAGCGCCGGTGTCTCAGGAACTCTGGACGGGACCCTCTCCTGCAAAGGTCCCCTCAGGTCTCCCTCGGCCCGCCTTGCCCTGTCAGGCCGTTCCCTGGCCATTACGGACTATCGAATCGGAGACCTTGAAGTCCTTGCCCTGCTCAAGGACGGCATGCTCTCCATGGACACAGCCCGGTTGACAAACGGGCTGTCCCAACTGGAACTTTCGGGGACGGCACGCCTCCTCGAGCCTGAAACCGGGGCTGCGGTGGCCCACCCCGCCTTTGATGTCACCCTCAAGGGCGAAGCATTCCGCTTAAACGATGTCACTCCCCGGCTGTCCGGGCAGGTCTCCATCGACGCACGTCTCTCCGGCAACACGGCCGACCCCCGGGGCAGCCTCTTTCTTGGGGCGGAAAAACTCAACCTTGGCGTCCAGACACTCCACGAGGTCACCCTGGCCTCCCGCATAAAAAACAACCGGGTGACCATTGAAAAGCTCACCGTTGAACTGGCTCCGGGAGAAGAGCTGAAAGCCGACGGCTGGTTTTCCCCGGCTGAAAAAACCTACGCCCTGCAGCTCAAGGCCCGGAACCTGGACATTGAGGAGATCGAGTTCCTCGGTGGAAAAAATGCGGCCAGAGGCCAGCTCAGCCTGGACATCACCGGGGAGGGGAGCCTCGACAATCCCCGGCTCACAGGAAACATGACTGTCACCGACCTGTTTTTGAACAACGAACCCTTTGACGACGGCAGCCTCGAATTGACCCTCAGGGATCAGGAACTCCGGGCCCGGGGAGACCTCGTGGCGGACCTGTCCGGCAGCTACAATCTTTCCACCCACCTCTTTTCCGCCAGCGCCAGGCTGGAGAAAACCCGCCTGGAACCCTTTTTTAAAATGGCGGGCCGCAGGACCCTCACAGGGACCGTCACCGGCCTCATGGAAGCCGGGGGAGACGCCACCTCCCCCAAGACCCTTACCGCGGATGCCACCGTGACGGAGCTCACCGTCTCCCACGACGGAACCGCTCTCATCACCAAAGGGGCCTGCAACGCCTCCTTTGACGACGGCACCCTTCGGGTCGACACCCTGAACCTCTCCCTCTTCGACCAGGGACACCTTGACATCAGCGGCACGGGATCACCGGACGGCACCCTGGATTTCTCCATAGACGGAGCCGTTCCCATGGAGGTGCTCCACCTCTTCACCGAAAGCCTTGGGGACATCACCGGAGACATCACCCTTTCAGCCCGCCTGTCCGGCACCCCCAAGGAGCCCGACTTTAACGGGGATCTTGCCCTTAAGCAGATCGGGTTCACCGTGCCGGTCCTGGGCCAGAAACTCCAGAACCTCAACGGTCGCATGGCGATCACGCCCAAGGCCCTGACCGTGGAGGCCATCACCGGCAACCTCGACAAGGGGCGATTCGACTTCTTCGGCACCCTGGGGCTGGACCATGTGACCCCAAAGACAGTCAAGGCAAGGCTCAGGGCACAGGCCCTTCCCCTGACCCTGCCGGGCACCATGGAGCTTTGGGTCAACGGCGACCTGACCTATGAGGGCACACCGGAGCACGCCCTCATCTCAGGGGAGATTATCCTGGTGGAAGGGCGCTACTTCAAAAACGTCCGGCTGGGGCTCATCGACAACCTCGGCCAGCGACGCCGGGAGCAGGCCCCTGTCACCCGAAGGCGAGACACCCCCATTTTGAACAACACGGAGCTCAACATCTCCATCCGGCACCGCTCCCCCTTTGTGGTGGACAACAACATTGCGCTCATGGACCTGAAACCCACCCTCACCGTCTCCGGCCCCTTGAGCCGGGTCCTTGTCAACGGGCGGGCCGAGGTGGACTCCGGCACCATCTCCTACCTGGGCAAAGAGTTTGAAATCAAAAAAGGGGTGGTGGATTTTATCAACCCCTACAAGGTCGAGGCGACCATTGACGTGGACAGCGAGATCGTCATCAGGCAATGGACCATCACCCTGACGGTCTCGGGGGTGGAGGACAACCTTAAATTCGAGATGAGCTCGGTGCCCGAGGAGAGCGACGCGGACATCCTCTCCCTCATCTTCTTCAACAAAACGCACAACGAGATGGTCAGCGGGGAGGGCGGATCCAGCCAGTCCACCAAACAGATCCTTGCCGACATGGTGACCCGCACCCTTGAAGGGAGCCTCAAGGAGGCCACCGGCCTGGACACCATTGAAATGACCTACACGGAACGCACGGACCAGGAGGATGCCGACGATGTCAACATCACCGTGGGCAAAGAGCTCTCCAAACGCATGACCCTCAAATACGGGGTGGGAACCAAAAACGGGGTCACGGTCCAGAGCGCCATAACCGAGTACAAGTTCTACGAAAGCCTCCTGATGAACGCCTTCCGGGACACGGACGGGGACTTCGGCGGCGAGCTGGTCTTCCGGCTGGAGATGAGGTGACCATGATCCCATCACCGCCCACATGCGCCCGACGAAACGCCCCCTGTGCTGTCCGGTACTGGGTGTGCCTTGCCTTAGTGCTCTCAGCCTTTCTGATGCCTCGGCCCACCGTGGCCGAGCCCAGCGCCCCCGTCATCTCGGAGATCAACGTGGAGATCGTGGGGACCGTCACAAAACCCGCGCACCTTGCCGCCTTTGCCCGCCGGATCATCCTCCTGGAAGAGGGAGAACCTTTTTCCGCCGAAGCCCTTGAGAAAAGCCTGGAGCTGCTCAAGAGCACCCGCCTGTTCCAGGCCATCGACGTGCCCGACCCGCCCGAGGGAGAAGGAGAGATGGCCCTGACGTTCCGGCTGACCCCGTTCCGGAGGATCAAGGAGATCCACATCAACGGGGCTTTTCCCCTCCTTGAGAAGGAGGTGCTCAATGCCATGACCATCTACACAGGTGACGCCTTTGTTGCCGCAAAGCTTCAAAAACAGGAAGCGCTCATCAAAAAAACGTTCAAAAACGAAGGGTACCCGGACGCCACCATCCGGGTCACGTCGGAAGAGGACCCGGAAGACGGCCATTTCGAGGTGACCGTTTCCATCCACAAGGGGGATTTCAACCGAATCCAGCGCGTGGAGCTCATCGGAAACAACGGTTTTTCCAGCGCACGGCTCAAGCTGAGGCTCGACACCTGGAAGGTCTCCCTCTTCTATGGTGAGATCCCCCGGTTCATCCAGAAAAAGCTCGATGACGATGTGGACAACCTCAGAAAGTTCTACCGCGCCAAGGGATACGGAGACGTGGAGATCACCCCGGAGGTGGAGCACCTCGCCGATCCCCACGACGTGGTCATCCGGTTCAGGATAGACGAAGGGAAAAAATACGTGGCCCTCTTTGAAGGGAACACCGAGTTCTGGGGGCTGACCCTGAAAAAGGAGCTGGCCTACCTGAAAGAGGGAAACCGAAACGAGCTGGGCCTTAAAAAAAGCCTCAGAAACATCCGAACACGCTATCACAAAGCCGGTTACCTGGATGCGCAGGTGAGCATGGAGGAGTCCGACGTCACCGTCGAGGGCATCAGGGAGCGAGAGCTGCTCTTTTCCATTGACGAGGGCCCCCGTTACATCGTCCGGGCCTTGGACATCCAGGGCAACACCGTCTTCGACCGGAAGCGCATCGAAAAACAGATGCTCACCCACCTGCCCGGCACCTTCAGCGCCGGAGAGTTCGTCCCCGATGTCCTGGACGAGGATATCAGCGCCATCCAGTCGCTCTACCTGACCAAGGGCTATCTGGAGACCACCGTGGACCATAAGGTGACCTTCATAGAGGACCCCGAAACCGACCGAAAACTCGCCGATATCTCCCTTTCCATTCAAGAGGGCATGCAGACCCGGGTGACATCCGTTGCCTTCAACGGCCTGCAGGCCCTCACACCTGATGAGGCGCGGGACGCCATTGCCCTGAAGGAGGGGGAGCCCTTTCGGGAGTACATGATCGAAAGCGATGAAAACACCCTCTCCGAGGCCATCTCCGAAAAAGGCTACCCCCATATCACCATCACGGGGCAGGCCCGGGTCGAGACCGATGACGACGGGTCGGGTCGGGCCGAGATGGCCTACGACATCACCGAAGGGCCCAACGTAACAACCGGCGCAGTCTTTTACACAGGCAACTTCCGCACCCGTGAGCGCATCCTCAGGCGGGAGGTCGAGCTCACCCCGGAGGAACCGTTCTCCCTGACCCAGGCCCTGGAGACCCAGCGCAACATCCGAAACATCGCCGCCCTCTCCGCAGCGCACTTCCGGACCATCGGGCTTAAAGAAGAGGAATCCGAGGTGAATCTGTTGGTGGAGGTGGAAGAGAGAAAGCCCTACTACTATGAACTGGGTCTCGGATACGACACCCGACGGGAAAAGTATGCCCACACCCGCCTGGGGGACCGCAACCTCTTCGGCCAGAACAAAGACGGCTGGATCGCAGCCGAGGTCAGCGACATCGGGTACCGCACCGAGCTGGGCATCACCGAGCCCCGTTTTCTGGGCACCCGGATCAACGCCACCTTCAGCATGTTCGGAGAGAAATTAGAAGAATTCAACCAGGATTTCGGCACACGCACCTACGGTTCCTCCCTAATCTTCAACCGACGGTTCCTCGAAGATTTCAACGCCTCCCTCAACAACCGCTACGAGTACAGGGAGCAGTACAGACTCAACGACACGCCCATTCCGCCAGGGGATGAAGAGCAATACGAGCAGCGAAACATTGTGGTGGTCACCCCGTCCCTCACCTACAACTCCACCGACTCCTTTGTGCGCCCCCGAAAAGGCATGATCGCCTTCGGAGCTCTGGACATCTCCGGGGGCGTCGGAAATTCACTGGACGACTTCCTTAAATACCGCTATGAGCTGCGGTTCTATAAAACCCCCGTCAACCGCCTCACCTTTGCCCTGAGGGGCAGGGTTCACCACATCGAGCCTTACGGAAGCAACAACAGCATCCCCGAAGACCAGCTCCTCTTCCTGGGTGGAACCACGGACATCCGGGGCTACAGCGAAAACAAGTTCCTTGTCAACGACAGCGGCGAAGCCGTGGGCGGGCGCACCACCCTGCTGGGAAGCGTGGAGGCCCGCATCGATCTGGGCTTGAATGTGGAACTCACCACGTTTTTCGATACTGGGAGCCTCCGCAATGCCTCTGAGCCCGATCTCTCGGACTCCTTCCGTTCCACCGTCGGAGCAGGCCTTCGCTATGTCACCCCCATCGGCCCGGTGGGATTTCTCTACGGCTGGAAGCTGGACAAACAGCCCGGGGAAAGCTCCGGTAATTTTCATTTTTCCATCGGATACACCTTCTGAATACCCCACATAAAACAAGCCACAGCCCCTGATTCCGGTTATTTCTCGAATCGGGCGGTCACGCCACCGGATGATCGTAACCCTCCTTTCCTCCTCACCAAAAGTCATTTTTTTGCGTTGTTCCCTACAAAAACCTTGCGTCCGATTCAAACATCGTTTAAAACCCTTTTTTATCGACGTTTCAAACAGCGTTTAAAATATTTGTTTCCCACACAACGGACCCCTTAAATGGATACCAAAACCAAAATACTCGATGCCGCCGAACGGCTCATCGTCGAACTGGGCGCAGACAAGGCGTCCATGCGAAAAATCACAGAGGAGGCAGGGGTCAATGTGGCGGCCATCAACTACCACTTCGGCTCCAAGGACAACCTCATCTCAGCCATTGTCACCCGGTTTCTCACCCCCCTTGAAGAGGAGCAGACCCAGCGCCTGGAGGTGGTGATGGACCGTGCAGGAGACAAGGCCCCGGTTCTGGAGGACCTGCTGCGAAGCCAGCTGGCGCCCCTTCATGAGTTCACCGTCACCCACCCGGACTGGATGAACGTTTTCCACCAGTTTGCCGCGGCCTACGAAAACGAGGATTTCTTCAAACAGAACCTGAAAAACATCCTGGAGAAAAAACTCATCTACCTGGTCGACTGCATGGCAAAGGCCCTGCCCCATATCCCGAGGATGACCCTGCTGCGCCGCATTGCCTTCTTCCGGATCTCTGCCTTCGGCATCATGCAGGGGGAGTGCATCATGGAGGAATCCATTGCCATCCTGGGCATCGACCGGGACCCCGATGCCATGCTGGAAGAGTTGATTCACTACATTTCAGCGGGCCTCAGGGCTGATCCCATGCCCGCCTGACAACAGGGGCCTGAAAAAAAACGGATCCCCACCGCAGGAAATCAGGTGGTGTTGCGTTTATATCTAAATATCGGTTCAGAAGAATAAAAAACCGGGTCCGTCACCCCATAAAGAAGACAACCTGACCGTACATGGACTCCAACCCGACCTTTCGGGGCCCAACCGCAATCTCCGACGGGACGCCGCGCGTTGACTGCGCAACTCCTTAGGCCACCGCTTTTACCGACCATTTTTTTCGAGTAGCGAGGTACATCAATGAAAGCTATGAAATGGATAACCGTCATCACCCTGCTTGCCCTGCCGGTCCTCTCGTACGCAGAGGGTCCTGCCCAGCCTCCGGCGCTGGTGGTGACCAGCCAGATTCACCAGAAAACCATCGCCAAGACCCTGGATGTGGTGGGAACCCTCCAGTTTGACCGCGTCTCCGCCCTCTCCCCCGAGGTCAGCGGCCAGGTAGAAGCCGTACTGGTCAAGGAGGGGGATCAGGTCACCAAGGGAGCCCCCCTGTTCCGCCTGAACCTCGATTTTGTGAACAACGAGATCGGCACGGTCCGAAAAAAGATCGCCCAGGTGGAGATCCGGCTGGCCCAGGCCAAAAAGGACCTGACCCGCTACGAGACCCTCTTCAAGCAGCAGGCGGCCAGTGAGCAGGAGTATGACAAGATGCGCCTCTCCATGGAGGACCTTGCCATGCAGAAGGCCACTCTCCAGGAGAACCTGGCCCTGGCCCTCCTCAAAAAAGAGAAGAGCGTCATCCGTGCACCCTTTGCCGGTGTGGTGCTGGAGAAAAACGCCGATGAAGGCAACTGGGTGGTCCCGGGGAATCCCGTGTGCCTGCTGGGCTCCATGGACGACCTCTACGTGAAGGTGCCCATGCCCGAGGACCTTCTGGTATTTGCCAGGACCGGCGAGGAGCTGGACGTCACCATCACCGCCCTGGGCCTCACCACCCGCGGCAGGATCACCGGGTACATCCCCGTGGCGGACACGGCCACCAAGAACATCTTTGTCAAGGTGATGCTCCCCAGGCTGGAGACAGCGGTCCTCAACATGAGCGCCACCGTGGCCATGCCCGCCAGCGACAAGCAGGAGATGACCCTGGTCCCCAGGGACGCTCTGGTCACCTTCAACGGCCAGACCCTGGTCTACACCATCAATGAGGGGGCGGCAGCGCCCCTGCCGGTGACGGTCCTTGCCTATGTGGAGGGCGCAGCCGGTATCGCCGAAGGGCCCGTGGGCCCCGGCATGGACGTGATCATCGACGGCAACGACCGGCTCCAGCCCGGCCAGCCTGTCACGGTCATCGAAGCAAGGAAGTAAACCGGATCTGAAGCACAGCCGTGACCCGCTCCCCCCACAAGGCGCCCGGCGCCTTGTGGCCGCACGCCAGATGCCGGGGCGTCGGGCCTTTTCTGACATGATGAAACCAGGGATACCAAGCCACCCATGGATTTGATTAAATTTTCCATCCAACGACCCGTCACCGCTGCGGTGATGGTGATCATGATCGTCCTGTTCGGCATGATCGGGCTCTCCAAGCTCCCCGTGCAGCTTGCCCCCGACACCGAGTTGCCGGAAATCGAGGTGATGACCTCCTGGCCGGGTGCCAGCCCCAGCGAGCTGGAGACCGAGGTCATCGAAAGACAGGAGGACAACCTCAAGAGCCTCCAGAACCTCCAGAAAATGGAGAGCTCCAGTTACAACGACTACGCCACCATCACCCTCACCTTTGACCTGGAGACCGACGTGGACACGGCCCTTCTCCGGGTCTCCAACAAGCTCAACGAGGTGTCGGACTACCCGGACAACGTCTACGAGCCGGTGATCTCCAGCTCCGGGGGCTCCACGCGCCCCATCATCTGGATGCAGATGAGGGCCCTTGAAGGCAGCGACACCGACATCCTGACCCAGCGCACCTTCTTCGACAACGAGGTCAAGCAGTACATCGAGCGTGTCGACGGTGTGGCCTCCCTCATGGTCTTCGGGGGCACCAAAGACCAGCTGGAGATCGTGCTGGATCCTGAGAAAATGGCCCGGCGGGGCATCACCATCAACCAGGTCATCGCGCGGGTCACCGCAGCCAACAACGACATCTCCGCAGGGGTGCTGGGCATTGACCGGCGAAACTACCGCATCCGCACCACGGCCAAGTTCCAGAAGGTCACCGACCCGCTGGACGTGGTGATCATGGATGACGGCATCACCCGCATCCTCCTTCGGGACATCGCCACCAGCCGCATCGGCTACGAACCCCAGTTTGTCTCGGTCATGGAAAACAGCGCCGAAGGCATCGTCATCGGGGTGAAAAAGCAGAAAGGGGGCAACGTCCTGGAGATCGTGAACCGGGTCCACGCCGAAGTGGACCGCCTCAACAAGGACGTACTGGCCGAAAGGGGCCTGTACATCAACTGGTCCTACGACGAGGCGCCCTACATCCTGCGGGCCATCTCCATCATGAAGAAGAACGTGCTCATCGGGGCGGCCCTGGCCATCCTGGTGCTGGTGACCTTCCTGCGCAGCGCACGGTCCACGGGCACCATCGGCCTGGCCATTCCCATTTCGGCCATCGGTACCTTCACCTCCCTGTGGCTCATGGGCCGCAACCTCAACGTGGTGAGCCTTGCGGGCATCTCCTTTGCCGTGGGCATGCTGGTGGACAACTCCATCGTGGTGCTGGAGAACATCGACCGGCACCTGAAGCTCGGTAAAAAGACCTTTGACGCGGTCTACGAAGGGGCCACCGAGGTGTACGGCGCGGTCATCGCCTCCACCCTGACCACGGTGGCGGTTTTTCTCCCCGTTATCTTCATGAAGCAGGAGGCGGGACAGCTCTTCCGGGACATCGCCATCGCCATCACCACGGCCATCCTCCTGAGCCTGTTTGTCTCCATCACGGTGATCCCCTCCTTCATGCACCTGATCTACAGGAAAAAGGGACCGGCCCAGAAAGAGGGAGGCGCTCTGGGCAAGGCCGGGGACCTTTTTATCTCCAGCATCATGGGCGTGGCCAACGCCTGCCTGAAAAACACGGTCACCCGGGTGACCTGCGTGGTGTCCTTCACCGCCTTTTCCCTGCTCATCGCCTGGGCCCTCATGCCCAAGGCCGAGTACCTGCCCCAGGGCAACCAGAACTTCATCATGAGCATCCTGGTGCCGCCCCCCGGGTATTCCGCCGAAAAACGGCACGAAGTGGGTGAATACATTTTCGAGAAGACAGACACCTACCGCAAAGACACGGGCGAGGGCCTGCCCAAGATCAAGAACGTCTTTTACGTCTCCGCGGACATGATCAGCATGTTCGGGGTGGTCTGCACGGACGAGGACGAGACCCGGGCCGGTGAGCTGATTCCCTCCCTGACCCAGATCATCTACTCCATGCCCGGCATGTTCGGCATCAGCCTCCAGCCCGGTATCTTCGAAACCGGCCTGGGCAAGGGGCGTACCATTGACTTGAACATCTCCGGCGAAGAGATGGGCTCCATCGTGCAGGCAGGCTTTACCCTCATGGGTGCCGTGGGCCAGGCCGTGCCCAACTCCCAGATCCGGCCCGTGCCCTCCCTTGAGATTGCCTACCCGGAAGGACGCATCATCCCGGACAAGCAGAAAATGGCGGCCAGCGGCCTCACCGAGCAGGAGCTGGGTATTTACGTGGACGTGCTCATGGACGGTCGAAAGGTGGCGGACTACAGCCCCGACGGCAAGGACCGCATCGATCTTGTGGTTCGCAGCGAGGAGGCGGACTTCAAAACCCCCGAGGCCATCCTGGAAGCCCCCATGGTCAACAACCACGGGAAGCTGGTGCGCGTAGGCGACGTGGCCTCCCTCTCCTACGAACACGGCATGACCCAGATCGACCGCCTGGAAAAGCGGCGTAACATCCGCCTGGAGATCACGCCTCCCATTGACGTGCCCCTGCAGGAGGCCATGGAGACCATCCGCGCCAAGGTGGACAGCCTCTCCGAGGCAGGCCAGCTCTCCGGGGTAAACGTGAAACTGGGCGGCAACGCCGACAAACTCATGGAGACCTTCCATGCCCTGAAGTGGAACCTGGCCCTGGCCATCCTCATCACCTATCTGTTGATGGCCGCCCTTTTCGAGAACTTTCTCTACCCCTTCATCATCCTCTTCTCCGTGCCCCTGGCAGCCGCCGGCGGGTTCATCGGGCTGAGGCTGGTGGACCTTCTCGTGGCCAGGCAGCCGTTGGACGTCCTCACCATGCTGGGATTCATCATCCTGGTGGGCACGGTGGTCAACAACGCCATCCTCATCGTGCACCAGTCCCTGAACAACGTGCGACTGGAGAACATGAAAGGGATGGACGCCATCAAGGATGCCATCCGAACCCGTATCCGACCCATATTCATGAGTGTCTGCACCAGTATCTCCGGCTTTCTGCCCCTGGTGCTGGCCACGGACTCCGGGTCCGAGCTCTATCGAGGAATCGGCAGCGTGCTGCTGGGTGGCATGGCCCTGTCCACCCTCTTCACCCTCTTTGTCATCCCCGCGCTCCTCTCCTTCTTCATCGGTTTCGAAGAAAAGGGCCGGCAGGCCTCGCCGGCAAGTGAGCCCCTGGAGCGCTACTCAGCCTAATACACACCATGGGGGCCGGGCCTTCCGGTCCCCATGTACAGCAGTGAGGTATACACAATGAAACGACTTCTCGTTCTGGCAGCCCTTTGCCTGGTTGCCTCCCCCTTACACGCCCTGAGCCTGTCCGAGCTGCAGCAGGAGGCCCTGGCCGAACGCCACGCTGTCAAGGCCAGCGAGGCCACGGCCGCCATCGCCGAAAAAAAGGTCCAGGAGGCCAGGAGCCCCTTTCTCCCCAGCGTGGACGTGGGCTACGAAGCCAACCGCTACAACCACGACACCATCACCGAGATCCGGGAGAAAAATGACGGGTTCACCGGCAGCATTGCCTTAAACGTCTTTTCCGGGTTCAAGGACGCATACTCCCTGAAGGCCGCACGCTTTGGTGCCGAGGCAGGGCAGCTCGACCTGGCCTCCACGCGTCAGGACGTCAGCCAGAACGTGGCCCTGGCCTTTCTGGGGGTCTACCGCAGCAGACAGAACCTCACCGTGGCCCAGGACTCGGTGCGCCTCTACAAAGACCGCTACCGGGAAATGGAGCTCAAATACAACGTGGGGGTTCTTAAAAAGCGGGACCTGCTCACCGTCAAGGTGGAGCTGGACAACGCGGTGCAGACCGAGCGCCGCACCCTGGCCAACATCACCGCCTCCCTAAACACCCTGGCCCTTGCCGTGGGCCGCCCCCTGACAAAAGCTGAAGCGGACGCCCTGGACTTTTCCGTGTTCACGGAACTCCCCATGGTCATGGACGCAGCCGAGGGCAAGTCCGACCTTCTGGCCAGGAACAGCCAGATCCTCTCCCTCAAAGAGACCCTCTCCGGTGCGGGCATGACCAAAAAAGCGGCCCGGGCCGCCTACATGCCGCGCCTGGACCTGTCGGCCACCTACACCAGCCGGTACTTAGACGACTACAGCTTCGGTTCCTCCGAGGTCAACGGCGACGATGTCCGCCTCACCGCCTCGGTCACCATGAACCTGTTCGACGGCCTGAAAAAAGAGTCCACCTTAAGCCAGGCCTCCCTGAACGAGGCCGCCCTTCGCCATCAGCTCCGGGAGCTTGAAAACAGCCTCTCCACGGACTTTGACAACGCCGTTCTCGACCGGGACGTGGCCATCGACAACCTGGCCGTGGCCCGTTCAGGCCTTGCCGAAGCCGAAGAGAACCTCCGGGTCACGGACCTGGCCTTCGAGCAGGGAGTCGCTACCTCCACCGAGGTACTGGACGCCATCTTCAGCCTCTCCCGCGCCCGGTTCAACAACATTTCGGCCCTTACCGACGTGTTTGCGACACACTACACCCTGCTGAGACTGACGGAAGGGTTTGAGACAGGAAAATCAGGTAATAGGTCATAGGTCATAGGTCATAGGACAAGATGGCAGGGAACAGGCCTCACCTGCAGACTTCTTATTTCGTGCGCAGCGACACCCTGCGCCGGCCTGATCGCAAGCGCGACTGCGATCAGGCCGGTGTGCGGGGGAAAAGCAGGTGATAGGTGATAGGTGATAGGTGATAGGAAGGATAGAAACAGATCACTCAGCGAAGTCAATCATTAAAAAGAAGGAAAACGGCTTCTTGGCGGTGCGCACGGCGCACCCTACGAGGTATCGAACTTTTACCGCCGTGACATAAAAACGATACCCGCCCCCCAACCATGCCCACCCCGCGAAGCGTAGGGTGCGGCTCCCACACCGCAAAACGTGACGCGAGACCAACGGCTTTGGCAGCAGCCCACACCATCACGAGCGACCTTAAACAGCCAGCTACCAGCTTTTTGGAGGCAATTGGTGGTGCGCACGGGGCACCACAGGAGACATCGGCTTTTCGCCGCCATGGCATAAAAACGATTCCCGGTTCACACGCCCCCCAATCATACCCGACCCGCGAAGCGTAGGGTGCGGCCCCCGCACCGCAAAACGTAACGTGAGGCCAACGGCTTTTGCAGCAGCCCACACCATCACGAGCGACCTTAAACAACCAGCTACCAGCTTTTTTGGGGCAATTGGTGATGCGCACGGGGCACCACAGGAGACATCGGCTTTTCGCCGCCATGGCATAAAAACGATTTCCGGTTCACACGCCCCCCAATCATACCCGACCCGCGAAGCGTAGGGTGCGGCCCCCGCACCGCAAAACGTAACGTGAGGCCAACGGCTTTTGCAGCAGCCCACACCATCACGAGCGA
>NZ_CAADHO010000013.1:0-75311 GCF_900699765.1 Desulfoluna butyratoxydans | reverse complement strand
CCGGTTCACACGCCCCCCAATCATACCCGACCCGCGAAGCGTAGGGTGCGGCCCCCGCACCGCAAAACGTAACGTGAGGCCAACGGCTTTTGCAGCAGCCCACACCATCACGAGCGACCTTAAACAACCAGCTACCAGCTTTTTTGGGGCAATTGGTGATGCGCACGGGGCACCACAGGAGACATCGGCTTTTCGCCGCCATGGCATAAAAACGATTTCCGGTTCACACGCCCCCCAATCATGCCCGACTCCCGCACCGTTTTCACTACGGCCCACCGCAATGCCCATCAGACAAAAAAAGACCATCCCCACAGAAGCGTCCCGCCCCGTGACCGATGGCCTTTCCCTATTTCCTATTACCTATCCCCTGTTTTTCCTATTCCCTATTCCCTATCCCCTGCTTTTCCCGCTTTTCCGCCTTACCTTTCACTCCCCCAATTCAAATACTGCCGAAGCATCTGAATGGCCCCGTCCAGACAAAAGCCCAAGACACCGATGGCAAGGACCGTGGCCATGAGCAGGTCGTACTCCATGGTATCCCGGGCATCGTTGATGATGTAACCGAGGCCGCTTGAGACCCCCAAAAATTCGGCGGGAACAAGAACGATCCAGGCCACGCCCAGGGCCAGACGGAGGCTGGTGAGGATGTAGGGAACCGAGGCGGGGATGATGATGCGGGTGAGGAGCTGCCGGTCGGAGGCCCCCTGGTTTCTGGCCATCATGATCCAGCCGGGGTTGACCCGCACCACGCCCAGGGAGGTGTTGAGGATAATGGGCCACACCGTGGCCATGGTGATGATAAAACAGATGGCGGTCTCAAAGCTGGAGAAGATGAGAAGGGCGATGGGCATCCAGGAGAGGGGGCTGACCATGCGGAGGAACTGCATGGGCGGGTAGGTGAGGACCCTGACGGTCCGGTAGAACCCCAGGAGCAGCCCCACGGGAAACCCCACCACAAAGGCGATGAGAATCCCCAGGCAGACCCGGGAAAGGCTTGCCCCGGCAGAGGCCCAGAAGTGGGCGCTGCCCACCAGGCGCACCAGCCCCTTCAAGGTAGGGCCGGGCAGGAAGCCCTGGAACTGAGCCAGGTCCGTGCGGCTGAAGAGAAGGGTCCCCCCTGCCGCCCAGAGGGCGATAAAAAAAAGAAACCCTGCAAGGCCCATGAAGAGGCCGCTGTTCATCATTTTTTCCGCATAGGGTTGCCTTGCGTATACTGACTGCTTTTTCAAATATCTCTCAATCACGTTCATAGGGTTTGGGTTCTCGGCAACGCAAGGTGGGGCCAAAGGGCCGGTACAGGCGCCAGGACACAAAGGAGCCCTGGCGCGGATTGATCCGGTTACACGGAGATGATCTCCTCCCGGTGGAAGGGATCGTCCAGGCGGCCGTACGAAAATTTTTCCGGCCCGCCCACGGCTTCGATGGCCCGGGTGACATAGCGGTCGTCCACAAGTTCGGCCGCAGCCACTTCAGGATCCAGGGAGCGGAGAAAAGCGGCGTCCCCTTCCACAACGGTTCGCCCCAGCTCGCCCACGAGCAGCCGGGTCGCCGACGGATAGGGCCAGGGCTGGAAGCCGATGCGCTCCAGCTGCCACTCGGGATGATGGATGGCACCGGTGCCTCCCATCTCGCCGTAAACTGCGGGATCGTACCCGGTAAAGGCCTTTAACAGAATCTCTTCGTCCACGGGAAGGTAGTTCCCTCCCTGGCGGCTCAGGATGCGGGCGGCATCCCTGCGGTGCTCCGTGATCCAGAGCTGAGCACGGACAATGGCGTTCATCACCTTCTGGGAAAACACCGGCTGGCGTGCCACCAGCCCTTCATTCATCACCACCACGCAACATGGGTGGTTCTTCCAGATATCCCCGGTAAACCGCATGATGCGGGCCCCGGTCTTCACCTCGCTGATGGCGTTGATGGGATCGGCCACAATATAGCCGTCAATTTTCCGTCCGGCAAGGGCGGCGGGCATCTCCGGAGGAGAGAGCACAAAAAGGTTCACCTCGTCCGGGGCAAGGGCCGCGCTCTGGCGCTGAATCACCGGCTTGAGCCCGAATTTCCTCAGACCCATCTGGAGGATCACGTTGTGGGTGGAGTACCAGTAGGGCACGGCAATCTGGTGACCGCCCAGGTCGGCAAAGGATTGGATGTCCGAATCCCCGCGCACGGTGATGGCGCTGCCGTTGGTGTGGTTCCAGGCCAGGACCTTCACCGGCACCCGGTGTTTGAACCGCATCCACACCGGCATTGGGAGCAGCATGTGGGTCAGGTTGAACTTGCCGGAGAGAAAGGACTCCATGAGGGTGGACCAGCTTCGCACACGCACCGGTTTTTTAAGGCGCAGCCCCTCTTCCTGAAAATACCCCAGGGCATGGGCGATGAGGAGCGGTGCCGAGTCGGTGATGGGCAGGTAGCCCACCCGAAGCTCGGGTTCGCCTGCGGCCCGTGCCAGGGCAGGCATCCCGGCCACGCCCAGGGCGCTGCCTGCGGCGGCCAGCCCGGCCTGTTTCATAAACTCCCTGCGGGTCACGATACGGCTCACAGGCCCTCCTCCTGAAATCGTTCCATGATGGCGCCCTTCATTTCCCGAAGGACCGGATCGGCCGGGTCCCTGGGATACGCCCTGTCCAAAGCATACTCTTCCATGATGTGACCGGGCTCGCCGCCCAGGAGCACCACGCGGCTCCCCAGGGCCAGGGCTTCGTCCAGATCGTGGGTCACGAACACCACGGTGATGTCGGTTTCCTGGCGGATGCGCACCATCTCTTCATGGAGCCGGGAGCGGGTAAAGGTGTCCAGGGCCCCGAAGGGCTCGTCCATCAACAAAAGATCGGGGTGGCCCATGAGGGCCCGCGCCAGGCAGACACGCTGCTGCATGCCCAGGGAGAGTTCTCCGGGAAGATAGCTCTCGTGGCCTGCCATGTGCACCCTCTCCAGCCAGCGCCTGGCCCTTGAAAGGAGGTGGTCGGTCTCCCCCCTGAGCTTGCAACCGAAGGCCACATTCTCCAGCACGGTGAGCCAGGGCAGTAGCATGGGCTGCTGGGTCAGGAGGATGCGCGAGGGATCGGGATGCTCCACCGCAGCACCGTCCACGGCCACCTCCCCGGACGTGGGGGGCACCATGCCGGCCACGATGTTGAGCAGAGTGGATTTGCCGCACCCAGACCTGCCGAGGACCACCACGAAGTCCCCTTCGGAGACCGAGAGGCGCACCCCACCCAGGGCCGCCTTGCGCTTGCGCCCGGAGAGCTTGAATACTTTTGAAATGTCGCTGAGTCGAATCTTTTCGGTCATCTTGCCTGCCTGGTTCCGCCGTTGCCGCAAAGGCCCCATGGCCTTCTCCGGAATGAGATCCCCCTACACTGTGTTTTTCGGTTGTTCCCCCCAAAGAGTTAAAGAGAAAAACAAATGACAATCGGCGTTTCCCGGGCATACCTCTTATATTATGTCTATTTCGGCGCTCAGAATTTCCACAGGCCACAGGGGCGACGCCGAACAACGCTGTCACTCATGACACCGTTCCCCCGGTTGTCACGCGGGATGTCGCGCCCGTTGTCGCCCCTTGTATTATCTGCGAAATACGATACAATATCGGCTTATTAACCCCTGAACGAGGTGTACCATGCCCTTTCCTCAGTACGATGCCGTTCATGTTATCTCCGACATCCATTTGGGGGGCTCCCCCGGTTTCCAGATCTTCAACCAGCAAGACGCCCTGGCCTGGCTCATCAACCACCTGGCCGCCGAGCCCAGCCACCGAAAAACAGCCCTTGTCCTCAACGGCGACATCGTGGATTTTCTCGCCGAACCCGCACCGTCCAATGAAAAAGCATGCTATTTCCGCCCCACCCATGCAGCCAAAGACCTCACCCGCATCATGAACGACCCCGAATTTACGGAGGTCTTCCAGGCCCTTTCCACCTACACCCGGTCTGAAAACCGCAATCTGGTCATCGTCCTGGGCAACCACGACGTGGAACTGGCCCTTCCTGACGTCAGGGCCCTTCTGGCCGAAAGACTCTGCGGAGGATCCGATGCGGCACGGGGCCGCCTCACCTTTGCCATGGATGGCACCGGCTTTGCCTGCCGGGTGGGGGAGAAAAACGTGCTGTGCATCCACGGCAACGAAACCGATGCCTGGAACCCTGTGGACTACAGGGCCCTGAACCGCATCCGGGCCGAACAAAAACGCCGCACCCCCCTGACCCCGTGGACTCCCAACGCTGGCACCAAGATGGTCATCGACGTCATGAACGGGCTCAAGAAAAAGTACCGGTGGGTCGACCTGCTCAAGCCTGAAACAGAGACCATCCCCGCCCTGCTCATGGCCATGGACGACCATGCCGTCACCTGGTCGCGGCTCAAGAGCCTCTTTGGTGTCGCCGCAGACTTTATGAGGGACAAGCACCGCGACCCGGACAGCTTCCTGGGGCTTCAGGGGGAACTCCCCGGCCAGGAGGTCTCCGAGGACACCGCCTTCCAGCGGGTCATGGCCTCCAGCTACCCGAGCCTGGTCAACGCCCCGGTAGCTGGCACAACGGACATGGACAGCCTCCTTCACGAAATGGACGCCCACCTGGCAAGGGGCACCTCGCCAGCCGCCCTGGCCTCGTCCCCGGAGCAGGCCGACTTCTTGGGGGCCTGGGGCGCTGTGTGGGACAAGATACGGGGCCGCTCCCCGGAAGAGAACATGCGCGAAGCCCTCCAGGGCTGGCTCAAGGACGACCCAACCTTCAACCCCAAGACCGAAGACGACACCTGCCGGAGTGTCCGGGAACTTGTGGGCCCGGAGGTGGATGTGGTGGTGGCCGGCCACACCCACCTGCACAAAGCCATCAACTCGGGCACAGGCCCCGCCTACTTTAACTCCGGTTCCTGGATCCGTCTCATGCAGCTCACCCCGGACCTGCTGGAAAAGGAGCCCTTCAAGAAAGTGTGGGCTGTCCTTGAACAGGGCGACATGGAAAGCCTGGACAATGCCACGGTCAACGGAAGGCCCCTGATCCGCCACATCCGCTCCGTGGTCTCCATCGAAAAAGAGGACGGCGGAGAGGTCTCAGGAGCCCTTGCCACCGTGGAAGGTGCAGACGGCGCCTACAGCCTCTGCCCGGTGCCCGACGGACGCCTTGCCTGCTGACCGGCCGGAATGTCTTTGGTCCGGCTTTTTTCCCACGTTACCCATGGATCTCACACAGGAGCCCCCATGCCACACATTCGATCGGTGAAACTGGAGTTGTTGCGCCATGGCCCGCCCCACAACCAGCTTATCTCTCCGTTGACGCGCTACATGGGCCTCAGCGGTCGCCACGAGCCCGTCACCGTTACCCTGCCCTACGAGCAGCAGGATGTACTCACCCTGCTCAGGGCCCTGCGCTACGGGGAGAAGGACACCCCCACGCGAAGAGCCCAAATCCGGGAGATCTCGGTGGCCATGGGACAGATCATGGAAAAGGTCCCCGGCCTCATCGCCGACCTCTCCCTGGACGGAGACGAAGCATTCGTCCAGCTGCGCCTTGTCTTCTCCGCATCGGAGCTGGCCCTGCTCCCCTTTGAGATGGCCGATGCAGCCCGTGGCTTTCCCGGTGAAGGCTCGCCCCTGGCCCTTCAGCAGGAGGTGCCGGTGGTGATGACCCGGGAGATCCGGGGGGCTGACGGACGGGTCCAGCCCTGGGCCACAAGGCCCCGGATCCTCTTTGCCGCCGCAGCCCCCCCGGGGGTGGGAACCATCCCCTTCAAGGCTCACCTCCTCGCCCTTCGGGAGGCGGTGGGGCCGTGGCTGCCAAGGGCCTCGGCCCACGAATCACCCACGGAGCGACTCTCCCCCTTTCTCACCATCATGCCGTCGGCCACCCTGGCCCAGATCCAGGAAGCCTGCGCCGAAGGATCTTACACCCATGTGCACATCCTCGCCCACGGGGTGCCGCACCCGGACGCGTCGGAAGTCCGCTACGGCCTTGCCCTGTGCGACGATACCAACCCCTCGGGCATGGACGTGGTGGATGGAAAGAGACTCTCCGCGGCCCTGCGGGTCAAGGCCCGGGGCGAAGGATTTTCCTCCCCCCTGGTGGTGACCGTCGCCAGCTGCGACAGCGGCCAGCAGGGCTCGGTGGTTCTCCCCGGCTCCAGCCTGGTCCATGCCGTGCACAACGCCGGGGTGCCCCTGGTCATCGGCTCCCAATACCCCTTGACCAAAACCGGCTCCGTCACCATGGTCCGAACCCTCTACGGGGGCCTCCTCTGGGGCAAGGACCCGCGCGTCTGCCTTTACGAATTGCGTCAGCAGCTCCGGCGGCAGGACCGCACCACCCATGACTGGGGCAGCCTCATCGCCTACGCGTCCCTGCCCGACGACATGGAGTCCCAGCTCGGGGAGTTCAGGACCATCCAGGCCCACAGGGCCCTCACCGCGTCCATGAACCGCGCCCACAACCTCACCGAGCGGGGGATCAAAGGCGTTGACGGTGACTTCACCGAGGTCATCGACGACATCCGCCACGCCATCTCGGTGATGCCCGACTGCGATCCAAAGCCCGACGCGCCCTTCCTCGCGGCCCAGGATAACCGCATCGCCAAGCTCTGCATCCTCGGGTCAGCGGAAAAACGACAGGCCCAGGCCCTTTACCTTCAGCACAACGAAAACAAATCCCCCGAAGCCCCCCGCCTGCCCGACGACGCCCTCCTGAGCCTGGAGCGGGCTTTAACTTTTTACCGACGCGCAGCGGCCATCAACGCCCACGCCCACTGGCCCGGCACCCAGGTGCTGAGCCTCTCCATGTTCCTCAGGTATTACAAGACAAAGAAAATGGAGCTGGAGACTCCCCTGTGGTCCTTTCTGGACGCTTCGGCCCGCTTTGACCTTCACCACCCCGATCCATCCCAGAGGCTCTGGGCCTGCTCCAACCTGGCCGAGCTCCACTTTCTGGCCCTGGTGGCAGGACCGCTTCGCCCCGGGGATCCGAGGCCGTCCCCCGAACACTTCATCACCCGACTTTTGGAGGAGGCCCCCACCAACGCGGTCCAGGTCATTGCCCTGCGCTGGCAGCTGCATCGCTACACCCACATCCTGCGCTTCGACGACACCTCGGCCAGCCATGCCGAACGGCTCACCAACATGCTCACGGGCCTTTCGGAGGAGAACACCACGTGCGAACCGATCAGCCAAGCAGGACAGCCCGCAAAATCGCGTTGAACATCGTGAGCCTGGGCGCCACACCGGGGGCAGCCGACACTCTGCCCGCAGGCATGGCCCATGCCACGGCCCGCCTCCTCGTAGCCTCCGGGGCCGCAGGCCCGGCCCTGGTCCGGTGGTCCCGCTCCTGGCAGGTGGTAAGCCTCTATCACCTGTTTGACCCGCTCATGCCCGGGGAATTTGAAGGAATCGGGCGCCGAAAGGTGTTCTGCGAGCAGCAGCTACGGGACGCCCTCCAAAAAGGGAGCACCCAGGTTCTCGTCCTCGGGGCGGGGTACGACACCCTGGCGTGGCGCCTGGCCCCCGAGTTCCCCGGCGTCCGCTTTTTCGAGATCGACCATCCGGCCACGTCCCGCCTCAAGCAAAAAGGCATCAAGGCCATGGGAAGGCCGGGTAACCTGCACCTCATGGCAGAGGACCTGGCCCGCACCCCGCTGACCAAGGTCATGGAGACCGAGCCGTCGTGGGCCCCAAACGCGCAGACGGCGATCCTGGCCGAAGGCCTGCTCATGTACCTGCCCGAAAAGGCGGTAAAGGCCCTGTTTACACAATGCCATGACATCACGGGCCCCGAAAGCCGCATGGTCTTTACCTACATCGGCACCGGTGCAGGGGGCAGGCCGGATGTGGGGTGGCTCTCCGGGCTCCTGCTCTGGACCATGGCCCTGGCCGGAGAACCCTGGCTCTGGAGCCTGCCACCGGAACGGCTCGGAGCCTTTCTGGCCGACACGGGCTGGGAAGCGTCACCGTGCACCCCGGAATCACCTTCAGGCCACGGGGTGGAGTTTTACGCGGTGGCAGACAAACAGAAGATAAAACAAGAAAGGTCACCATTCAGCACCCGTTTGCCTCCGACGGCAAGGTGAGCCACCTTGAAAGCAGATAGCAGATGTGTTTTGCCCCTCGTTCCTCGGGTCAAATCACATCCGCCTCTAAAGTAAAAATTCACTCAAAAAGATTTTTTAAAACCTGTTTGTTAAACTTTTTAAAAGCTGAACAGTCACCCGATAAAACCGAAGGTTTGAAGCATGAGCGCCCGGATGACCAGGGCCCCCTGGCCGCCGGCACAACCGACATCACACCAGATACGGAGATCGCCATGATGAAGCCCCAGGAATCGTTTCTCGCAAAGTTTTTCAAAATGGAATCCGCCGGCGGCATTGTCCTGATGCTGGCCGCCACCCTGGCGGTGGTGCTGGCCAACACCCCGTTGCGGACGTATTACGCCCTTTTCATCGACACCCCGGTGGAGATCCGGGTGGGGGCCATCCACATTGCCAAGCCCCTTTTGCTGTGGATAAACGACGGGCTCATGGCGATCTTCTTTTTCCTTGTGGGACTGGAGTTGAAGCGGGAGCTTCTGGAAGGCGAGCTGGCGGACAAGCGCAATATCATCCTGCCCGGGGTGGGAGCCATCGGCGGCATGGCCGTCCCTGCGCTGATCTACGTCTATTTCAACATGAACGATTCCGCGGCCATGAAAGGGTGGGCCATTCCGGCGGCCACGGACATCGCCTTTGCCCTGGGGGTGCTCTCCCTTTTGGGATCGCGTGTTCCCATCAGCATCAAGGTGTTTTTAACCTCCCTGGCCATCTTCGACGACATCGGGGCCATCGTCATCATCGCCGTCTTCTATACGGAAAACATCTCACCGGTGGCCCTTGCTGTGGTGGGATTCTGCATCCCGGTCCTGGCCCTTCTCAACTGGAGGCATGTTGAGGCCAAGAGCCTCTATATCGCGGTGGGGGTCGTCATGTGGGTGGCCATGCTGAAATCGGGGGTGCACGCCACCCTGGCGGGGGTCTTGCTGGCCATGTTCATTCCCATGACCTCCAGGGAAGAGCCAGGGACCTCGCCCCTCAAGAGCCTGGAACACGACCTGCATGCGGTGGTGGCCTTTGTGGTGTTGCCGGTCTTTGCCTTTGCCAACGCCGGACTCAACCTGGCAGGCATGGGCATGGAGCAGATCTTCCACCCCGTGCCCCTGGGCATCGCCCTGGGGCTCTTCGTCGGAAAGCAGGTGGGAATCTTCAGCTGCTGCTGGGCTGCCGTGGCCCTGAAGCTCACGGACCTGCCCAAGGGGGTGTCCTGGGGGGCCCTCTACGGAGCAGCGGCCCTCTGCGGTGTGGGGTTTACCATGAGCCTGTTCATCGGCTCCCTGGCCTTTGAGCAGACCGCGGTCAACCTCCTGTTTGACGAGCGTTTAGGCATCATCCTGGGCTCCCTGGCCTCCGGTGCCGTGGGCTACCTGGTCCTCAAGGTGACCCTGCCCGCCAACGCCGATGTCCCCGAAGATGCGACCGAACCGGCCTGACCCCGCTCCTTCCGTGGGCCGCGCCAACCCCGTGTACCCGGACATAAGCAGCCTCCGGCAGGGTCGCCGGAGGCAAGATTGAAAAGCGTTGACCTGATTCGACCCGAGTCCCCCATTGCGACGGGTTCGGCGATCTGGTATCATCTTAAAAAATCACGTATTTTCCTACAGCTCCGGGCCAGAGAGCAGCGCCGCTTTTTACGACCCCGCCCTGACAGCGGCCATTGACCGATGTTCCATCCCTTCCTCCGGCCCACCGCACCCCCACTGGTTCGCGTGTCAGCACCTCCGATCCCCACCCCGTCCCACCCAAAAAGGAGAACACCATGGATTCAAGCACGTACAAAATCATCGAAGTTGTCGGCTTGTCGGAAACATCCTGGGAAGATGCGGCCAAAGTCGCCATTCAGACCGTGGACAAGACCCTGCGGGATATCCGCGTGGCCGAGGTCGTGAACATGGACATGCGACTCGAAGACAACCGCATTGTGGCGTATCGCACCCGCCTGAAGGTGTCGTTCAAGTTCGACCAGTAGAGCGTGACACCTTCCCTTCACACTGAGCCGGGGAGCCCGCGACTCACGGTTGTGCAGCCCGCTCCCCGGCGCCGTCGCCCAGGGACGACGCCATGCGCTTCAGGAAGAGGGAGTTGAGTACCACGGTAATGGATGAGAACCACATGGCGATGCAGGCCATCTCCGGCTTCAGGGTCAGGTTGAAGGGAGCATAGAGGATACCTGCGGCAACGGGGATCATGAGCACGTTGTAGAAAAACGCCCAGAAAAAATTCTGCTTGATGGTGGCAAGGGTCTTTCGTCCCAGACGAATGGCCCCTTCCACGTCCAGCAGGCTGTTGTTGACCAGAATGACGTCCCCGGTCTCCCTGGCGATGTCGGTTCCCGAGCCTACAGCTATGCCGATATCGGCCTGGGCCAGGGCCGGGGCATCGTTGATGCCGTCCCCTGCCATGCCCACCTTGAAGCCTTTTTCCTGCCACTTTTTCACGATCCGGCTTTTTTCATCCGGAAGCACCTCAGCCTCCACCTCGGTAATCCCCACCTGCTCGGCCACGCTGCGGGCCGCGCGCTCATTGTCCCCGGAAATCATGGCGGTCTTCACGCCCAGGGCCCGGAGCCGCTTTATGGCCTCGGCGGAGTCGTCCTTCACCTGATCGGAAAGGGCGATGACGCCCATGACCTCGGTGCCGTGCCAGACGTAGACGGTGGTCTCCCCGGCATCGGAGAGCTTTCGCCCCAGAGCCTCGGCCTCGGGGTTTCCTTTGAGGTCTGCGTCCACAAACAGGGCCCTGCCCACACCGGCGGGCTTGCCGTCCAGCTCGGCCGAGAGCCCTTTGCCGCTGACTTCCGTGGCCTGATCGGTCTTGCGGAGTTCCAGCCCCTCAGCCTTGGCCCGCGCAACGATGGCCTGGGCCAGGGGATGGGACGAGTTGGCCTCCACGCTGGCGGCCACGGTCAGAAGCATTTCCTGGGAAGCGCCCCCCACAGGGTAGACCCCGGAGACCTCGGGCATGCCCCGGGTGATGGTGCCGGTCTTGTCAAAAAGGATCACATCGAGCTTTGAGATGGACTCCAGAACCGAGGCCCGTTTAAAGAGGATCCCCCGGCTCAGGCCCACCCCGCTGCCCACCATGATGGCTGTGGGTGTTGCCAGGCCCAGGGCGCAGGGACAGGCCACCACAAGCACCGCGATCATGAGCTGAAAGGAGAAGAGAAAACGCGTGGTCCCCGGGGGAAGGGCCGTATCCACCAGCCCGTACCAGACGGTAAAGGTCACCACGGCGGCCATCACCACCATGGGAACAAAATAGTTGGAGACCGTGTCGGCCAGGCGCTGGATGGGGGCCTTGTCGGCCTGGGCGTCTTCCACCATCCGGACGATCCTGGAGAGCATGGTGGCGCTGCCCACATGCTCCGCCCGAAAGGTCATGACCCCGGTGAGGTTGATGGTGGCACCGGTCACCTTCTCGCCCCTGCCCTTTTCCGCAGGGATGGGTTCACCTGTGATCATGGACTCGTCGATGCTCGTCTGGCCCTCGATGATCTCACCGTCCACGGGGATCACCTCCCCCGGAAGCACGCGGATGATGTCTCCCACCTTGACCATGGCGGCGCTCACCGTCTTCTCCGTCTCCCCTTCCACAACCCGCGCTTTGTCCGCCTGCAGGGAGGCGAGCTTTTCCAGGGCCTGGCCCGTCTTTCCCTTGGCCCGGGCTTCGATGGTTTTCCCGATGAGGATAAAGGTGATGATCATGGCGGCGCTGTCAAAAAAGGTGTGGGCGGCCGGATCCAGGAAAAAGAGGGAAAACACGCTGTAAAAATAGGCGGCGGAAACCCCCAGAGTGACCAGGACATCCATGTTGGTGGACCGGTTTTTCAGGGAGTGCCACGCCCCTTCAAAGAAGGTGCGCCCCGACACAAAAAAGACCAGGGTGGCCAGGGCGAACATCACGTAGTTGGTGGTCACGTGCCCGAAGGGCATCGTGTACATCAACACCACCAGGGGCACGGTCAGGGCCAGGGCAAAGAAAAAACGGAACCTCTCTTTGGCCGCCAGGGGAGAAGCCTCGGCCTCAACGGATTCGGGAATTCCCCGGTACCCCGCGGCCTCGACGACCCCGAGCACCCCCTCTTCATCGATCTGCGTTTTATCAAAGGTCACGAACCCCTTTTCCATGGAAAAATTCACCGAAACCCCGGTGACCCCCGGGGCCTTCTTCAGGGCCTTTTCAACGGCTGCAGCACAGTTGGCACACGACATCCCCTCAATCCTGAAGGTGGTTTCCCCTGTGGGCGTCTCATCGTGGACACGGGCCTCAAACCCGGCTGACGCAACCTTCTCCTGAATTTCCTCAGGGCTCACCGTGGCCTCATGCTCCACGGCCAGACGCTCCACGGCAAAATTCACCGACGCCCGATGCACCCCGGGGTACCCGGCAAAGGCCTTCTCCAGCCCTGCGGCACAGTTGGCGCAGCTCATTCCCGTCACATCAAAATGCGTGGTGATCACCTGGGGGACCTCGGCCATGGGGGAGAGCCCCCCTCCCGGCCCGGGGACCGAAAGGCCCGGATCCGGGGCAACAAGGCTGAAGCCCTTGCCCGTGATGACTCGCTGAAGCCCTTCAAGGTCGGCCCGGGTGTCGTCAAAGGTCACCGTGGCTGACGCCCCGTCAAGGGAAACATCGGCACGCTCAACACCCTCTGTCTCTTCTAAGGCCTCGGTAACCGCTGCCACACACCTGTGGCAGGACATGCCGTAGACAGGTATCTTCTCAACACAGACCATGGAATCCTCCGTTCATTTCTTGGAATACCGGTAGACCGTATCAATCAACTCGTTGATCTTCTCCTGGCCTTCGCCCTTTAAAATAGCCTCTTTCACGCAGCTCTCCACGTGGCGCTTCATGACGATACGAGCCACCATGTTCAGGGCTTTTTCAGCGGCAGTGACCTGATTGATGATGTCTATACAATATTTTTCACCCTCCACCATCCTGGCGATGCCGCGCACCTGCCCTTCGACTTTTTTCAGCCGGAGCAGGGCGTCTTTTTTCACCTCTTCGTTGATCATCGATGCCTCCTCATGTGTTATGTACCCTACCCCCGTAGGGTATGCACCAGACAAACCGATGTCAATGCATTTTTTAGGCATGCCGTACTTTTTATGCACCAACAACACCGCGTATCGACGCCGCATCTTGCTGGTCAAGGGCCATCAAACGGCGGAAACGCTGTGCCCCCCTGACCCGAATACGCCATCAGGGATGGCAGGGCCGACAATGCATAAAGAAAAGGGTGGTGTAACTCTTCAGCCCACAAACAGCCTCCGGCGGCGAGGTGAGCCACCTCGAAAGCTTATTGCCATTGCGCTTTGCCCTTCGTTCCTCAGGGCAAAGCGCAATGGCCTTCGGCTCGGGCTGCGCCCGACATGAACGCTGATGGTTTATGCGGACTGGATCGCAAGCTTCGACGTTACAGGATACGTTGTCACCACTTGCCCTGTGTTGATATAACCGCACGGCCTCCGGCTGCAAGGTGGGGGCACCTTGAAACCCTGAGGCGAATGCATGGAGGCCGTCATTCTACCTGCGTTATCGGGGCATTCGCGTGATGTGTGGCATCTGGTAACCGTCTTTGCAGGAGAGGCCCATTTCATTCTTCTAAAAACACAATGAAGAACTTTTGGGATTCGTTTGACTTTAACCGGAATAACTCCGGCGGCCAAAGGTTTAACAAACAGGTTTTACGAATGACGAGGCCTGCTGCCGATAGCTTTTTCGGAGTTTTTTTTCATAAAGCGACCCGCCGGAGGCATGCTTTTCCTGCCAGCTTAACCATATAAGGCAACCGAAGCATTACAACGTGGTCAGGTTCAAAACCGTCACGACCCGTGTGCCGCGGCACCTTGGCGCTTCATCCCCCTTTTCTTCACCTCGCGCTGGTCCCGGCGCATCACGTCGTAGATTTCCCTGGGGGTGGTGTGATTTGCCTTTGCCACCTCAAGGAGACTCTGCTTTCCGTCGGTCACTGTCATTCCGCTATCCGTAAGATTCCGAACGCTGATCATCGGGTCCAGCCCCATTCTCCGGGAAAGCACCTCAACGGACGACAGCTCGGCATGGCCGTAAGGAGGCGTGCCGTATTTTTGTTCGCCATGATCCTTCAGGGTGTCGCTCAGCTCCAGGGTCAGGGTAAAGGGAGGGAGCATCAGGATCGTCCCCACCACCACGGCAAGGGTAATGCCAAGGGCCCCGGCGCACTCTCCGGACATTGGCCGTCTTGCCCCCCTGGCTTTTTTGCGGACATAGGCAAGGACCAGGGACCAGTTCAACACCACGTGCAGACAGGCCGCAGCCAAAAACAAAATGCCGCTGTTGATGTGGATGTTATCCCAGCCCGCCTTGGCAAGCCCCCAGTAATGCCAGTCCGCCCAGAACGCCACCCGGCCGTGGGGCATGACATACAGCACAATGGACGACACCGTCAGCACGACAAAGGAGAACAGCAGGGTCAACGAGGTTATCTTTTTAAGGGACATACACTCTCCGTACACAGGACTCCATGGGCAACCGGGTGATGTCATGTTCATGTTACCGCACCAACGTGAGAATCACCCTGCAGGCAGGACTTCACCAGATTGTTCTGATGAATGTAACTATTCAGCTCAAAATTGCCTCCGGCGGCCCTGCCGGGGGCCAAACTTTTAAAAAGTTTGACAAACAGGTCTTAAGTAAGCCTTCCAGGCTACGCCGAAACAATTTCGACATTTTCGCACCCGCGTTAGAAAAGTTTTTTCGGAGCTTTTTTTTAAAAAAGCGACCCGCCGGAGGCATAGCTGAATAGTTACTGATGAGTCGTTTTCTCATGAAATATCCGAACCAGGAGCACCGTTCCTCTTCGGGGCAGCAAAATCCACCACAAACCGGTAGTCCTTTCCGCAGCGGACCAGAATCTCCTTCTGCCCCTTTTTCAAAAACCGCATCTCAAGTTCCATGCGGCCGTGGCCGTCATGGAGAAAAAGGTCTTCGTACAACGTTTCAATGGTCTTGAGTATCTGGCTGTGCCCTTCAGGTATCATCCGTCCATTCCTTGCGATTCAGTGCGTTGGTTCGTCTGGGGCGATCAGGGACAGCCCCCGCGGTGTGCCTTGTTTTTCTCCCCGTCATCTCGAATTCCTTCCTTACCCACGCCAAGTATGAAGTGTCAAGTATTTTTTGCCTTACCGAAACAATATAAAACCACCAAAACCAACAAACACACGCCCGAAGCCGCCCCCCACGCCCGGGGCAGAACATCTTAAAATACAGGAACAATATATTGACAAACGGCCGTTTTCTGCCTGACACCACCATCCGGAATGCATATTACTAGTTTAAAAACACCAACAAAAAATGATACACAACAACCACGTCAGAGCCACCCATCCTCCCCCCTCCAGGCCTGACGGATGCACCCCGCTACAGAGCCGGCAATGAAAAAGCGTTCCACCGTTCACAACCATGGTTATATAAGGATTACGGAAGAAAGGAGACACCATGCACCTCCCGGACATCACCGCCCCATTCCGCCCCATCCATCACATTGTTGCCGCCGGGTACGGCCACCGAATCCTCCTGGGAGCCCTGGAGATCGGTCTCTTTGACCAGCTCGCCAAAGGCCCCGCCACCGTCGAAGAGCTCACCATGGCCCTGGACGCGGGCCCCGTCCAGACCAAGGCCCTGCTGGAGACCCTTGTGGCCCTGGCACTCGTGGAAACCGACGGGAAAAGCTACCAGAACACCCCTTCTGCTCAGCGGTACCTTGTCCGCGCATCGGACGCCTGCCAGGCTCCCTTTATCACCATGCTTACCGGACTCTACGAGACCGCCCTGGCCGACATCCCGGCCCGCATGAAAACCTCGGAAGCTGAGCAAAAAAAGACGGAAAGCCTATGGGCAAAGCCCGAGGCCCTGGAGGGCATGGGGCGAGCCTCCCTGAGGGGCCCCGTCCAAAAAGCCCTTGCCTTCATCAGTGACCTGCCCGGCTTCGACGGGTTCTCCACCCTGTGCGATGTGGGAGGAAACCACGGTTTTTACAGCATGGCCCTTTTGGACGCCAACCCCGGATTGACAGCCACGGTCTGCGACCTTCCCCATGTCACGGGACCGGCCGCCGAGCTTCACAAAAAGTACGGTTACAGCGAGCGCATGACGGTGCAGGACCTGAACCTGAACACCGACGCGCCGGAAGGGGCCTACGACATTGTTTTTGCGTCCCACATCCTCTACGCCTGGAGCGGACGGCTCATTGAGGTGATCAGGCGTCTGGCCCAGCCCCTGAAGCCGGGTGGATGGCTTGTCCTTAACCACATGGCCCCCACCGAGGGCAGGCCAAACCTCATCAACGCCCTGATGAACCTCCACGCAAGCCTGTCCGGGTACCCCGCCCACGTCCTTGGCTCCGACGAACTGGAATCCGCCACCGGGGAATGCGGCCTCACAGCGCCCCGAACATCCCTGGACAACGACACATGGGCCCTGCTTTTTGCCGTGCAAAAGCCTCTCGGATAGAGACATCGGCCAGAAAACAGTGACTAACATATCCGGGTCAGAAGGCCCCGGCAGGAGACTGCCGGATGGTCCCCCCGGGGGGGGGATGCCCGTGTGGCACAGGCCACATTTTGGCCTGTCAATTCCTGAACCCATCGTGTACGTTCAAAGGAACACGCCGGACTCCCCCTTTTCACTGTTCACCGCCCCCATCACCCTGCCCTGTTTCAGCTCCGAGCAGGCGGAGTCCCCCACCCATCTTCATTGAGGACCCTGGACATGATCAACCGAAATCATCGAAGTCTGCGGGCCTGGGCTCTTTGTCTTCTTCTGCTGCTCGGTTTCGGCGGGTGCGCCACCCGCTCCGCGCCCCCGGCGCCCCATGATGTTGTGGCCTTCCTGCCCCCCGAGGACAACACGATTCTCAGCCGGTACGCACCGGCCTTTGTCGTCGAAGAACCCGAACAGTTTTACAACCTCGTGGGCACCCCCACGGCCGGGCTCGGAGGCGACGGCACGGAAGAGATCCGGGTGGACCCTTGGCGGGCAACCGTCTACACCGAAACCCGACGGTTCGACACAGGCAGCGGGAGCTGGACTAACCTTGTCTACCGCGTCCACTTTCAGGAGGTCCCCGGCGGGCTCCTGCCCTATTACCTGGGAAAGGGAAAAAACGTCGGGCTCTTGGTGGTGGTAACCCTCAACCGGGAGATGAAGCCCGTCCTCTACACCACGGTGCACACCTGCGGCTGCTACCTGGCCTTCGTGCCCACCAACCTTTTGCCGCAGAGCGCGTATCCCTCAGGCTGGCCCCAGGACCGACAGACGGTTCACTCCGAAAACCTCCCCGCCCTCATCCGCCTGGGAGAAAAACCGGAATCAAAGCGCCTCATGGTTCTCCTCCGGGACGGTACCCACCGGGTGAAAGACCTGTGGCTGGAACCCCAACATGCCCTGATACATTACCGGCGCATCAGTACCGAGACAGCCCCGCTCTCCTCCCTGGAAGCCCTGCCCCTGCCCACGGGAGGGACCACCTCATTGTATGAATCCACCGGCCCCCGCACAGGCTATGTCAAGGGAAGCCAAAAGCCCAGGGAGCGACTGCTGATGAGCTGGTGGGCCTTTGACTGGCGGGTGGGCGAAGACAAAAAACTGGGGGTATCCAAAGCCGACGGCACTCTTTTTTACACCAGCCTCAAGCCCTGGGCACGGGACCGGTCGGACATGCGGGACTTTCCCACATTTCTGGCCTACTGGGGCTGGCGTCTGTAAGGGCAATGCATAGAATAAAGCCACATGACGGGATCATCCCATCAGTCCTCAGCAGGTTTTTTTGATCGTTGCTTCGATACATAACGAATTTGAAGCGGCGTATCGTTATGTCTTATTATTTTAGGGCATAGCCCTAAACCAAAACGCCCGGCCCATTTTCTCCCCCGCATCCCCAGGGCTAACGCATTTGGATTTTGCCTCCGGCGGCCCTGTCCGGGGCCAAACTTTTGAAAAGTTTGATAAACAGGTTTTGTTTTATGAGGATGCGTCCCTACACGGTATAGCCCCTCCTCTTTGTTTTATTACCGGAACGTTTTTGCGGAGCTTTTTTCAAAAAGCGACCCGCCGGAGGCAACTGAGTTTTTAAATGCGTTGCCCCTGCCCGCATCCCACTTTCCTGTTGACATGATTCGGTTTTATTCATAGTAAACGGTGATACGTTTACTGACTGGAGTTCTCCCCAACCGCACACCCCGGTCCAAAAACTTCTGAATCCCAGAAACTGCCGCGACAGAGAGCTTTGGCTTTTCCGCCGGCCCACAACCCGTTTGGCCCCTTTCTCCACCCCTGTCCGCCATGGGACAGATGCTGAATCAGGAGCCGTTTACGTTTTTCGGCTCCCGGAGTAAGGCATGAACTATCGCATCACCGGTTCCTGGGCGATCCCGACCCTCCCCCTTCTTCTCTTTGCCCTTCTTATGGGCACAAGCCACTACGTGGTCAAACGCGAACGGCAGCACCTCCGGGATGTGCAGTACCGCAAGGTCTACGAGCACGCCGGGGCAATCCGCACCCGGCTGGAGGTGGAGCTCAGCACCACCCTGAACCTCTGCCTCGGCCTGGCGGCGGTGATCCGCTCCCAGCCCGATTTTCCGGCCCACGCCTTTGAAAACGTGGCCAAAAGCATCATGTCCCAGGCGCCCCACATCAAAAGCATTGCCCTGGCCAAGGACAATGTCATCACCCACATCTTCCCTGCCGAGGGAAACGAAAAGGCCCTGGGCCTCCATTACGCCGATTATCCGGACCAATGGGCAACCGTGGAACGGGCCATGACGCACAGGCAACCTCTCATCGCAGGCCCGGTCTCCCTGGTTCAAGGGGGCAGGGCCTTTGTCAGCCGCATCCCCATCTACCCCAGGGTCAATGCCTACTGGGGCATAGCCAGCGTCGCCATCAATGAAACCTCCCTTTACCGCTTCAGCGGCCTGCTGGAGCCGGACCCCACGGTGCAGTACGCCATCAAGGGAAAAGACGGCCTGGGCGTGTCCGGCGATGTGTTTTACGGAGAGCCTCAACTCTTCGACGATCCCCATGCGGCGGTGCTCCCTGTCAAGCTGCCCTCGGGCACCTGGCTCCTTGCCGCTGTCCCCGCCACCGGCTGGGTGGAAAACGCCTCGGTGCTGACTGTTATCCGCTGGTCGGGTCTGCTGCTCGCCCTCACCATCTCCGGCCTGGTCCATGCCCTGCTCTGCTCGTACCGGCGCATCCACCTCATTGCCCTTGAGGATCCCCTCACCGGTCTGTCCAACCGTCGCCTGCTGGAAGAGCACCTCTCCCAGCTCATCCTCCTCTCCCGCCGAAAGAAAAAAGCATTTTCCCTCCTGTATGTGGACCTGGACCGGTTCAAGCCCATCAACGACCGGTTCGGACACGAGGCCGGCGACGCGGTTCTCACCACCCTGGCCCGCCGCCTGAAGGACAACCTCCGCCAGTCGGATATCATCGCACGGGTCGGCGGTGACGAGTTCATCCTCCTTTTCCACGACATGGTCACCAGACACGACGCCCACGCCATGGCATCCAAGGTGGCAGGTATCATCCAGGCCCCGGTGGCCCTCTCCTGCGGCAGGGAAATCTCCGTGGGCGCCAGCATCGGCATCAGCCTCTACCCGGACGACGGTACCTCCGGCGAGGCCCTCATCAACCATGCGGACCTGGCCATGTATTCCCAGAAAAACCAGTAGCCCGTCATAACCTCCCCCCATGGGGCCGCCCCATGCCCTTCACACACAAAAATACCATTGACAGGAACACGCTGTCCCGATAATTATTGACATGTCAACATTTGACATATCAACCATAAAAACACCCCCACAGGAGCGGCCATGCCACACCCCAACTCACGAAAAACCTCCTTCGGTTACCGTTTTGCCATGATCCAACGGATCCATGCCGCCCTGTCCCGTGACGGAATGGCCGCCCTGGGCATCACCACAGCCCAGTTCCCCTTTCTGGCAGAGTTATTCCATCAGAAGCGCCCCGTCACACAGAATGAACTTTCCATAGGCCTGTGCATTGATCCGGCGGCCACGGCCCGGGCCCTGGACCAGCTTGAAAAAAAAGGGCTCGTCACCCGGGAGGTCAACCCCGAAAACCGCCGCCAGAAGCTTGTGGCCATCACCCCCCAGGCCCGTGAGATGGAGACGGATTTCTACAAGGTGCTGGGCAACGCTTCCGACACCCTGGTGTCTGGGCTCTCCGAGTCTGATAAACAGGCAGCCCTCACGCTGCTGGACCGCATCATGGCAAACGGAATCTCCGCGCGGTACGGAGCAGGCGACAACCGGAACACATCGGGGCATCCACCCCGCAAAACACCATAGACAACGCATCCGGCGATGCTGAAAGGAATAGAACAACGCATCATGCAGACACACGCCCCTGAACAAACCATCTCACCTGCCGTCACCATCTTCGTGGTGTCGGTGATCCAATTCCTGACCCCGTTCATGATGTCCGCCGTGGGTGTGGCCCTGCCCGCCATCGGCCACGAATTCTCCGCCGGTGCCGTTCAGCTCGGCCTGGTGGAGATGGTGTACATCCTGGCCGTGTCCCTGATCATGCTCCCTGCAGGGCGCCTGGGGGACATTCACGGTCGAAAGAAAATCTTTGTCTCCGGCTCGGTGATCTTTACCGTAGCCACCCTCTTTCTGGCCATGGCCCCCACCATCGGGACCTTCATCCTCTTTCGCTTTCTCCAGGGTGCCGGGGCCTCCATGGTTACGGCCACCAGCGTGGCCATCCTCTCTTCGGTGATCCCACCCTCCAAGAGGGGAAAGGCCATGGGGATCGTTGTGGCGGCAGTCTACCTGGGACTCTCGGCAGGCCCCACCCTGGCTGGGTTCATGGTCACCCACATGGGATGGCGATGGATCTTTTTCACCGCCCTGCCCCTGGAGCTGGCCTCTTTGGCCCTGACCCTCACCCGCCTTAAGGGGGAGTGGAAAGGGGCAGAGGGCATGCCCTTTGACTGGACGGGCAGCCTTCTATACATGGGGTCGCTCTTTGCCATGATCTTCGGTGCCACCCACCTCAAAGACGGGTCGCTCCACGCAGGCCTTCTCATCCTTGGCCTTGGGGGCATGGCCGGGTTCCTCGTCTGGGAGGCAAAAAGCGACTCCCCCATCCTCAACGTCCGGCTCCTCATGGAAAACCGGGTCTTTGCCATGAGCAACATCGCCACCTTGATCAACTACGCGGCCTCCTTCGGGGTGACCTTCTTTTTCAGCCTCTACCTCCAGCAGGTCAAGGGACTCTCCCCCCAGAGTGCGGGGCTCATCCTCGTCACCCAGCCCATCCTCCAGGCCATCTTATCCCCGGTCTCCGGCAGGCTCGCCGACACCCTGCCGCCCGCCCGCATCGCCACCTTCGGCATGGGACTCTGCACCACGGCCCTGGCCCTGTGCGCCACCATCCGCATGGAGACCTCCATCCACGCCCTGTTGGGCATCCTCGTACTTTTAGGTATCGGCTTTGCCCTCTTCTCTTCCCCCAACATGACCACGGTCATGGGCAGCGTCGCCCCCAAAGACTACGGCATTGCCTCCAGCCTCATCGCCACCATGCGGACCGTGGGGATGCTCACCGCCATGACGGTCATCACCTTCATCCTCACCCTCTTCATGGGCGACGCCCCGGTGACCCGTCAAACCGCTGGCGCCTTTGTGGAGGCCATGGGCACCGGCTTTCTCATCTTCAGCGTCCTGAGCGTCATCGGGATCTTCTGCTCCATGGGGCGCATGGAAAAAAAATCCGACGAGGCCCTTCTTGAACCTCGGAGTTAGAAGACACTGGCCTTCTGTGGGCCGTGGTGGACCGGGCGGGTGAAAATCCACCCGCCTTGAGCCTCCGCCTTCCACCCGGTGGATATTCTGTGGTATTCTCTACACATCTACCCACCCCAAGCGGACAGAGGACCCATGGCCCACACCCCATTGCCTGCGGCCGGGCGGCGGAGGCTCCGCCGCCTGCAGGTGGTCTTCATCGGCCTCCTTTGCCTTTCGGCCTGCCGGACAGAAGCCCCCCTTCCCCTGACACAGGAAGAGCAGGACTGGCTTGCGGCCAATGGGAAGCACCTTACGGTCCTCCTGCAGGAAGACCGCCCCCCCTTCACCTTTCGCGACGAACACGGAGCCTATGACGGCCTGTTCGTGGACTACCTCCGTGAAATAGAAAAAGCCATGGGCCTCCAGCTGCCCATTCGCCCCTTTGCCCGGTGGGGGGATCTTCTGGCCCATGCCGAGCAGAACCCCCACGTTATTATCCTGGCTGCCAGCCGATCCAGGGAAGGGCCGAAAAGCCTTCTCGTCACCGCCCCGGTGGTCAAAGTGCCCTACGCCATCATCACACGTAAAACCAGCCACGCCACGGGCATCCCGGAATTTGCAGGAAAAACCCTCTGCGCGGTATCCCACGACGCCGTCAACGCCATCCTGGCACACCACTACCCCCACATCGCCATCACCGGAGTGAAAAGCAGCATTCAAGGCCTCCACGCTGTCTCGTCCGGGACCTGCGATGCCATGGTCGCCAACAGCATGGAGGCCTCGTACCTCATCGAGGCCCTGGGGCTCACCAATGTGCACATTGCCGGCCGGACCCGTTTTCTCAACCGCGTGTCCCTTGCAACCGGCCCAAGCAATCCGGAGCTTTTCGGCATCCTTGAAAAAACCGTGGACACGATCCCGTCAAGCCGCCGCAGGGACATTTATCACCGATGGATCAGCCCGGGGGACAGGTGGCTGTCCGACACCCTGGTCATCAGCCTGGAAGTCATGGCTGGCATTGTGCTGTCCATTATTTTCCTGCTCTGGGCCTGGACCACGAGCCTGAGGAAGCAGGTGGGTCGGCAGACCAAAAGACTCCGGGACAGCAGGCAGAACCTGCGCATCACCCTGGACTCCATCGGAGACGGGGTCATGGTCACCAACATCGAAGGCACCGTCACCCGCCTCAATCCGGCTGCTGCAGCCCTCATGGGGTGGTCCGTAACCGAAGCCTGCGGCAAGCCCATGACCCGGGTCTTCCAGCTCAGGGATATCCGCACGGACCGCCTCCTGCCCCCTCCCGATTTCAGCAGCCCCACGGACCGGGAGCCAACGGACACCACCACCGAAGCCGTCCTGGTATCCCGCAATGGCACTCCGTGCAGGATCTGCTGCAACATGGCTCCCATCCGCGACGAAGAGGGGCTTGTCACCGGCGCCGTTTATATTTTCAAGGACATCACGGACAAAGCAAGGGCCGAAGAGGAGGTCCTGCGGATGAAAAAGCTGGAATCCCTGGGGATCCTTGCCGGCGGCATCGCCCATGACTTCAACAACCTGCTCACCGGGCTCTACGGCAACGTCTCCATGGCAAAACTGGCCCTGCCCGCAGATCACGAAGCACTGACGTATCTTTCTTCTGCCGAGGAGTCCATGGAAGCGGCCGTTGCCCTCACCGGCCAGTTCCTCACCTTCTCTAAAAACGAAGCCCCGGTGAAAAAAATCATCCATGTGGGAAAAACCCTCAACGACGCCGCCACCTTTGCCACCCACGGACTCAACACCCGGCTGGAGACGGCCATCGACGACGACCTGTGGCCCGTGGCAGCGGACAAAGGGCAGCTCAGCCAGATCATCGGCAACCTCATCATTAATGCCCACCAGGCCATGGCCACCGGAGGGGTCGTCACCTTGACGGCAAAAAACGCCCGGGCAACAGCAGGCCGCATCGTCCGCATCACCGTCAGGGACACCGGCACCGGCATCGCCCCGGAGCATCTGGATAAGATCTTCGACCCCTACTTTACCACCAAAACCACGGGCAGCGGCCTGGGCCTGGCCACCACCCATGCCATCGTGACCAAGCACGGCGGAACCATCTCCGTGGACACCGAACCGGACAAGGGCACCGTCTTCACCGTGGACCTCCCCGCAGCCGACATCCGCCCCGCCAAAGCCCCCGGTATACAGCCGGAGCCCCTGGACGACACCAGCGCAGAAGGGGCCCGCGTCCTTATCCTGGATGACCAGGCGGTGATCCGAAAAATCCTGGAGACCATCCTGGGCAAGATGGGCATCGTCCCCACCTTCACCGTGGAAGGCTCTGAGACGATCCGCGCCTACCGCAGCCAGCTCGAAGAGGGAACGCCCTATGACGCGGTGATCCTGGACCTGACCATCCCCGGGGGCATGGGGGGCCGGGAGGCATCGGAGCAGATCCTGGCCATGGACCCCGAGGCAAAAATCATCATCTCCAGCGGCTACGCCAGCGATCCCATCATGTCCCGCTACGAAGAGTTCGGCATCAAAGCCATTGCCGTGAAACCCTACCGATTTTCAGACTTCCGGAATATCCTCCTGGGCGTGCTGAAATCCGCCCCCTGACATTTCCCCCATGGGGCATTGACTTCTTACCCACCTCGCATAATACTGCACCTTTAAATAAAAGTTATCGACAACCCGGCCCATGCCGGACTGTCCCTCATTTGCAAAAGGATATAAGGACACCCATCATGAAGGTCACCATCACTGCCCTCGTGGAGAACACCCTGGGCGACACGCCAAATCTGGAAGCCGAACACGGGCTCTCCTTTCACATCAAGGCAGGAGACACCTCGTTTCTCTTTGACACCGGGGCATCGGGCCTCTTCCTCAAAAACGCGGAGCGCCTTAACATCCACACCGATGCCGTGGACTCCGTCTTCATCAGCCACGGCCACTACGACCACTCCGGCGGGTACAATGCCTTTGTGGAACAAGCCAAGGGCAGAAAGACGAACCTCTTTGTCAGGCCCGGCTTTTTCGACAAAAAATACGGATTCAGGGAGACGGGAGAGGCCTTTCTCGGCAACGCGTTTTCAAAAGAGGAGCTTGAGGGCGCACACGTTGCCGTGCACGAACTGGAAGGGGACGCAACGGAAGTCTTCCCCGGGGTGTTTTCGGTGACGGGCTTTGAGAGGACCAGTCCCTTTGAGAAGATCAACCAGCGATTTGTGGTGGAGCGTCGCGACGGCCGCGTGGTGGACGACTTTTCCGAGGAGCAGATCCTCGTGCTGAAAACCTGTCGCGGCCTGGTGGTGATCCTGGGCTGCTCCCACCCCGGGGTGGTGAACATCCTGGAGAAGGTCAAAAAAGAGTTTGGCGAGCCCATCCATGCGGTCATCGGCGGCACCCACCTGGTGGAGGCCGACCCTTCCCGCATCGACAAAACCACCGACTACTTCCTGAAAGAAGCCATCCCCCACATCATGATCTGCCACTGCAGCGGCGGGCCCGAACACCTCAAAGGGCTCATCTCCCGGCTGGGAGATACGTATCGTTCGGTCCACACAGGCACGGTGATCGCCTTTGAATAGATCGGCATAGTTACCTCGCAGGAATGCGGCATTCCAAACGACGTTCGCTTATGGAGCGCCGCACTCCGTGCGGCTTTTTTACAACGACGGCAAGCCCATCCACGGCCATTCATGGGAAGAAGCCACAAGCCCTGCATGTACAGGATTGTCGGCGATATATTGAAGAGCAGCTTCATAGTGGTGTTCATTTCGAATCAACCGATCCCAAAAGCCGCGTTGCCAAATTTTCTCGGGCAGTGGCCCCCCATGTACTTCCCTGATCTTCTTTGAGGTAAAGACCTTCCAGCTTCGAATCACCCCACCCAGGGGCCAGCCCTCATATTGCCGGATAACAAGGTGAACATGGTTGGGCATCACCACCCATGCGATGAGTTCATAACGCGTTTGGTGAAAAAACCGAAACGAGTCAGCAACAACTGCCGCGCATTCAGGATGGTTCAAAAGACACGCCCCATACCCTGTATCGAGCCACTCATTGATGCGCCGGCGCAATCTACGGTTCTTTTGGCCGTCAGGTGATGCCGCAACGTCTCTTTCCATTTTCTTCAACACATCAAGGGGAAGGCTGTCGGCAAGACGAAAGGTTATGGCCTGCAAAGCGCCCGGTGCATCACAATGGGGAAGGTACCCCCGGGAATACCACCCAAGGTGCGTCATGCTTCCTCCTGTGCCAGGGTGATCATGTTGACCGCCCGATCTGAAGGTATGGTTCGGGATGCCATTGGCCTGCCAATGCCGCACAGGAGTGCGGCGCTCCAATGGTGTCAGCTCGATTGTGGAGCGCCGCACTTTGTGCGGCTTTTTCGGGTTACGGGATGAACCGTTTTGTTGTTAAGTGACTCTATTGACACCTGGTTCAAAGGCATGGTCCGGGATGCCGTTGGCCTGCGAATGCCGCACGGGAGTGCGGCGCTCCAAAGACATCGGCTCGGTTGAGAAGCGCCGCACTTCGTGCGGCTTTTCGGGTTACGGGATAAACCGTCTTGTTGTGAAGTGATTCTATTGACTGCTGGTTCAAAGGCATGGTCCGGGATGCCGTTGTCATGCGAACGCCGCACAGGAGTGCGGCGCTCCAATGGAATCGGCTCGGTTGAGGCTTTCATTGCCACCTCAAATAACCCCGACGCTCTCTTTTTTCACCCAGCCGATCTTGCCCTGGGCAAAGGCGATGCGGACCCAGCCGCTGCGCTCCTGCTCCACGGTGACCCGGCTGCCTGCGTGGAGGACAAAAAGCTCGGTGGCGGTATCTGAAAGGCCGGAACGCACGGAGACGGCCTGTGGTAGCACCACGCCCTTTTGGATGCGTACGTCGGAAACGGTGTCCCAGAGGGCCGTGGAGGCCAGGAGGAGAAACAGGGCGCCGCTTACGGCGGCTGCGGTTTTAAGGGGTGTTTTCCGCAAAAGGATGGCCAGGGCCAGGAGACCCCAGAAGAGCACTCCCAAGCCCACGGCAAGTTGTTGGAGGGTTTTCAGGGAGAGCCCCTGTTTCCAGAAAAAGAGAACGGACATCACCGGGTTTTCCGTCCCCTCCTGGCGGTCTTTCACCTGGGAGAGGGCCTGGTTCCGGTTGAAAGTCAGATCCGGGTCCGCGGGCATGAGGCGATGGGCCCTGTCGTACCAGAGGACGGCGCGGCCCAGGTCCCCTATCTGCATGTAGGTGTTGCCCAGGTTGTAGGCGAGTTTGCCGTTTTCAATGCCCTGACCGGAGATGGAGAGAAAGCTCTCCAGGGCTTCGTCGTAGCTGCCCTTTTCGTAGTGGGCGATGCCGTCGTAAAAAGCCTTGGAGGATTCGCTGCCAAAGGCCACGGCGGGGATCAACAGAATCAGGATACACAGCAGGCGCTTCATGCTTTCACCTCCTTCAAAAGCTTCGCAAGGGTCCGGACTTTTTCCTTGCGGCCCCCCTCCCCTTCAGCAGCACCGCCGTACCGGGCGGCTTCCACGGACTCCAGGATAGCCACGCACGATTCGCCCGCCTCGGGGGAGCCACTCGCCCGGGATACGATCTGCCGGATATCATCACCTGTCAAGCCTTCCACGGGGCGCCCGGCAAGGGCTCCCATGACGGCCACCAGGGCGGCGTGAAGGGCTCCGTAAAACTGCTCGGTATCGCCCGTGGCGTTTTCCGCTTCCTTAAGCCTGGCCGATGCCTTGCGCCCAAGGGCCTGGCCCACGCTGAGGCCCCGTGCAAAGCGATTGAGCCCCACCACAAGAATCAAAAAAACCCCGAAGGGCCCTGCCAGCCAGGTCAAAAAAAGAGTTACATCCATGGGCGCCCTGTGGACGACGGCGTCCGGGTCCACGTTTAAGGGCAGGATGTCACGCCCTTTGAGGCGGACGGCCTGTTTCTCCGGCGCCAACGAAGGGGCATCCCCGCTTCCTGCCTGAAAGACCTCCACGGCCTCGGCGGCTGTGTTTTCCGTCACGGTAAAGGTGAGGGGCCCGGATTTCTCGGTGCGATAGGTTTCGGCCTGGGGATCAAACCACACCAGGGAGACGGACGGGATGGTCACCTTTCCGGGCTTGAGGGGCACGATGGCTGTTTTAAAGGTCTTTCTCCCCTGCCACCCCGAGGGGCCCATGGCGATCTCCTCCACGGGGGTGTCCCCATACTGCTTCATGCCCTCGGGCAGAAAGACCAGGGGAGCTGCGGCATCGCGGATATTGCCCGTGCCCTGGATCGTCAGGGTCAGGGTCAGGGGGTCTCCAGCCTTAACCTCATCGTTTTCAAGGGCAGCTGTGAGGGAAAAATGTCCCACAAGGCCTGAAAAAGGGGTTTTCCCAGAGTACGGCGGCAGGGGCCGGACGGTAAGGGCAACGGCTTCGGTGGTGAGGAGCTTTTGCTCCATCACGTTACGGGTGGAGAAAAAATCATCAAACATAGGGTCCCGGGACCTTCGGGAGCGCCCCGTGACCACGGCGACGGACAGGCTTGCCGGCTGGACCTCAAAAGCACCTGCTTTCTGAGGGATGAGCAGCTCGGTGACTTCATGGATGGCATAGCGCCTGCCGTTGATTACCCGCTCAAAGGCCCGGCCTTCCCCCATCTCATCCGAGGAGAAGCCGTTAAAATCGGGTTTTCCCAGGCGCGCATTCTGAAAGGCGGCCGCGGTTTGAAACCTGAAGGTCCAGACCACCTGCTCTCCAACGTATGGCGAGGTGTTGGAGACCTCGGCCGTCACCGACCAGGGCTGATCTGAGATTGACGCGGCGCTGCGCTCATCCACCTGGACCACGATGGGCCGCGTCACGGCCTGCACGCCTCTTCCCCGGACGGGGATGGCCGGAATGGTAAGCTGGCCGGTTCGCAAGGGGATGAGCAGAAAAAGGCTCTCCACCTCACGGGTGGTGGTTCCATTGATCCTCTGAACGCGGGAGCTGGTGCCCCTGGGCGACACGCGAAAATCGGCCAGTTCGGGCATTGCCACCCGGGCGTCGTCAAAATCGGCGATGACGCGAAGGGTCAGGGATTCCCCCAGCCGCAACCGGTTGGTATCCACCACGGCCCGCGCTCCCTGGGCCTGAACACCGGAGGCCCAGGGGCCCACGAGCAGTACCGTTATCAAAAAAAGAAACAAGCGCTTCATCTACCAGTCCTTTTCCACACGTCGTTTTTCGGCGCGCCGCATCATGACGCCGCCGGGTTTGTCCTTCAATCGGTTAAGGGCGGAGGCGGCCTGTTGCATCTCCTCGTCTCCGGGCTTTTCCTGGCTGCCCATCGCCTGGCTCTCCTCTGTGCCGGGGGCTTCATCTCCGGACTGGCCGCCTGCGGGTTTGGCATCGGCGGGATCTGGGGCCTGTTGCTGCTGGCCTGCCTTCTCGTCTCCGGGTTTTTCCGGGTCAGGGGCTGGCTGCTGATCCTGCCCTCCCTGGGGCCCCTGTTGCCCTTGATCTTTCTGGCTCTGATCTTTCTGGCCCTGGTCTTTCTGCTCCTGATCCTGCTGGCCCTGTTGACCCGGGCTCTGGGAGTCTTGCGAGTCTTGCTCTCCGTCCTTGTTGGGCTGGTTGTCGCCTTTCCCCTGCTGGTTTTTGGGCTGCGGTTTCATCTCTTCCAGCCGTTTCCGCGCAAAATCCAAGTTTTCGGCGACCCGTTTGTCCTCCGGGGCCTCTTTAAGAAGGTTCTCCCAGGTCTCGATGGCCTCCTTTACCTCACCTTTTTTGAACCGGCTGTTGCCCAGGTTGTAGAGCGCCTTGTTTTTAAGGGACGGGTCGTCGGAACGGGCGGCCCGCTCAAAGCTGTGGGCGGCCTCGTCGAATTTTCCCAGGCGATAATAGGCGGTGCCGATATTGAAATCAATGGCCGGGTTGTCCGGGTCGTTGAGCTGACCGTCGATAAAGTGGGTCAGGGCCCCCTCATAGTCTCCGGCGTCAAAGGCCGTCACCCCCTTTTCCAGAGGAGAGGCAAGGTCCAGGGCGCTGGCGTATCGGGGCAGAAGCAGGCACAGGGCCACCAGCACGGCGGTGCCGTTATTTTTGGCGTCTCCCAGGCCGAGGTAGGCCAGAAGAAAGACCACGGCCGCCGCCAGAAACCACTGGTACCTGTTCTCCCACACCTTCTTGCGGGAGCTCTCCAGGGACCGGGCCTCCATGGTCTTGCGGATGCCCTGGGTGTAGATGACGTCTAAGTCCATGTCGCCTGCCACGGACCGCACAAAGCTGCCTCCGGTGATGGCGGCCATGCGCTTGAGGGTAGTGGCGTCAAGCTTGGAGAGCAGGATGCTGCCGTCCCGGTTCTTCTTGAACCCGCCACCGGCATCGGGGACGGGCACCCCTTCCCTGCTTCCCACACCGATGGTAAAGACCTTGATCCCGAGCTCCGCCGCTTTTTTTGCCACCTCTTCGGGGGTGCCGTCGGTGCTCTCTCCGTCGGTAATGAGGATCACCGCCTTGTCCGTGGCGTCTTCCGTCTTGAAAGCCTCCATGGAAACGGCGAGGGCCCCTGCGAGGTCGGTGCCGCCCACGGGCAGGTATGAAGGGGTCAGGGCGTCCAGGAACATATTAAAGGAACTGTAGTCCAGGGTGAGGGGGCACTGCAGAAAGGCCTCCCCGGCAAAGGCCACCAGCCCGACGCGGTCCCCTTCCAGCATGGCCAGAAGGTCGATGATCTCCCGCTTGGCCCGCTCCAGACGAGACGGTTTCACGTCCTCGGCCAGCATGCTCTTGGAGCAGTCCAGGGCCACCACGATGTCCACGCCTTTTCGCTCCACCTCCTGCCAGACATACCCGTAGCGTGGCCCGGCCAGGGCGAGGATGAGGCTTAAGATGGTCAGGACCATGAGGGTCGCCTTGACCCGGCGACGGCCCGTTGTACGCTCCGGGAGCACCGAGGCCCGGCTTTTTTCCGAGGCAAAGGAGGAAAGAATACGCCTGCGCCTCATGCCGCCCCAGGCGAACAGCGCAGCCACGGCAGGTACGAGCCAGATCAGGTAAAGCATGTGTGAGTCTGCAAAGGTCATGGTACCCTCAAAAATCGTGTGTTGCCCAGAGTAACGGAGGCCAGGAGAAGCGCCACGGCCAGAAGAAGGGGAATGCGGTAGTACTCGCGATACTCGGTCCAGGAGGTCACCTCCACCTCACTCTTTTCCATGCGGTCGATGGTGGCCCAGATCTGTGCCAGGGCCTCGGCATCCTCGGCACGGAAGTAGAGGCCGCCGGTTTTTGACGCGATCCCTTTCAAGGTCTCCTCGTCCATGGAGACCTCCTGATAGACGTAGCGCTTGCCGAACAGAGGATGGTCCACAAGGAAGGGCACCTTGCCCTTGGTGCCCACGCCGATGGTGTAGACCTTGACGCCCCGTTTGGCGGCCAGCTCGGCCGAGAGCATGGGGGTGAGTTCCCCTGCGGTGTTCTCCCCGTCGGTGAGGAGCACGATGACGTTGGAGGTGCTCTCGATGTCTTCGAGGCGTTTCAGGGAGATGCCCAGGGCATCGCCGATGGCCGTTTGTTCTCCTGCCGCGCCGATCTCCACCTCTTTAAGGATCGAGGAGATGGTGTTGTAATCCCGGGTCAGGGGTATCTGAGTAAAGGCCTCGGTGCCGAACACCACCAGGCCGATGCGATCCCCGCTCCGCCCGGCCACGAACCGATCCACCACCTGCTTAATGGCTTCCAGGCGATTGACGGTCTTGTCCTCATGGGTAAAGTCCAGGGCGGCCATGCTGCCCGAGGTGTCCAGGGCGATGACGATGTTGACCCCGGCGGTCTTTACCATGCTGTGCTCAACGCCCATGCGCGGCCGTGCAAGGGCAACGATCATCAAAAAAAGGGCCACCATGGCACACAAGGGCACCAGCTTCGCGCCGGACACAGCCCAGGACCGCTCCACCAGGGAAAAGGAAACGGTGGTGGAGACCCTCAGGGCCGGGGCCTTGCGCCTTCGCCCCGCCCACCAGAGGAGCGGAAAGGCCCCCATCAAAAGAAACGCCCACGGCGTTGCAAACTCAAACATGTCATGCCTCCGGCAGGTCGCGTAAAAGCGCCCCGCAAAGACGTTTCAGGTGCAGGACGGGCCTGAAACGTCACTCAGTCGTTGTGTGATGCATCCTCGTCCGGCTTCTGGGCCGTATCCGTGACAAAACGCCGGATGGCGGAAAAATCCTCGGCCATGATCCCGGCGTCGGGAGCGAGACCGGCGAATTTAACGGGCTCGGCGTGTGTAAACAGACCGGAAACCGTTTTTTTCTGCTCCGGGCTGACCGGCAGGCCGGACAAGGCCGGGAGCAGCTCTTCCACGGTCATCTCCGGGGCATCGAGGCCAAAGCGCCCCTTGAGGTAGTGCTTAGCCGTTTCAGAGAGCTCAAAATAAAAAGCCTTTCCATCTTGCCCCATGAGTGCCTCGATACGATCCAAGGCCATCAGGGCCAGGGCATCCGGGGGCTGGTAGATCTCCGGGGCCTTTTTGGGCCCCTGCTTGCGCCGGAACCAGAGCCAGAGCCCGATCAGCACAAGGATCACGACCCCAAGGACAATGCCGCCATAGAGCATGGCCTTCTTCACCCCCGAGGAGAGACCGGTGAATCGGGGCGGGGCAATGTCGTGGATATCGGTCATGGGTGCCTTGTCCGGGGCCTGGGGGGCGATGGCCCGGGAGTCTGCCGCGGGAGGTGCGATGGGCTGGGAAGCCTCCTCGGCGTGCAGGCAGGTCACGGCCAGGCCAAGCATGAGCAAAAGAGCCAGGAGAATCCTTTGAATCGGGGATGTCATCAGCGTCTCCTCCCTTCCCGCCAGGTGAAATACCGGGTGAGGGCGTCCGTGGTGGAGGCCTCGGTGGAGAGCTCGATGACGTCCAACCCGGCGCGCTTCATCTCATCCATGATTTCCGCCTTTTCAGCCAGCTTGACCTGGCGCACCTTCTCCCGGCACCTGCGGCTGGACACGTCGAGGACAACGGTGCGGCCGGTCTCGAAATCCCGGGTGGTGAGGAGCCCGCCCGAGGGAAGCAGAAAATCCCCGGGGTCGGAAAGGAGAATGGAGATGAGCTCATGTTTTCTTCCCACCAGCCGCAGGGTGCGGGTGCAGGGGTCGGAGAGGAAATCGGAGATTACGAAGCTTACCGTGCGCTTGCGGCAGACCCTCGCCAGAAAGGCCACGGCCTCTTCGATGTCGGTGCCCCGGGACGATGGGGTGAAGGTAAAGATCTCCCGGATGACCCGCCAGATATGGGCGGAACCGTTCTTGGGGGGGATGTATTGCTCCACGCGATCGGTGAAAAAAATCGCCCCCACCTTGTCCCCGTTTTTGATGGCGTTGAAGGCGATGACCGAGGCCACCTCCGCGGCCTTGTCCACCTTTAAGTTCTCCCCGGTCCCGAAAAACCCGGAGCGGCTCATGTCGATGAGGAGCATCACCACCATTTCACGCTCTTCGCGAAACTGCTTGATAAAGGGGCGGCCCATACGGGCGGAGACCTTCCAATCGATGCTGCGGATCTCGTCCCCGGGGGTGTACTCCCGCACCTCCTCGAACTCCATGCCCGCCCCTTTGAAGACGGAGCGGTAGTGCCCCGCCATCATGGTATCGGCCATGCGGCGGCTTCGGATGTGGATCCGCTTGATTTTTTTCAGCACCTCGGCAGGCAGCATATCAGGGCACCTCCACCCTCTCGAAGAGCCGCTCAATGATGGTGTCGGTGGTGATGTCCTCTGCTTCGGCCTCGTAGGAGGCGATGATGCGGTGGCGCAGGACGTCCGGCGCGATCTGCTTGACGTCCTGGGGGGTCACGTAGGTGCGGCCCTGGAGAAAGGCCCAGGCACGTGCCGCAAGACTGAGGAAAATGGTGGCCCGGGGAGAGGCGCCGAACCGGATCCATGCGGCCAGGTCCTCGTCCACCTCGGCAGGCTCCCGGGTGGCGCAGACCAGGTCCACGATGTAGTCCCGGAGCTTTTCGTCCATGTAGATGTCATGGATCAGGTCAAAGATGGCAGACAGGTCTGCGGGAGACAGGACCGCGCGGACCGCTTCCGGGACTTCGAAGCCCACCCGGCGCATGATCTCTTTCTCTTCGGACTTGCTGGGGTACTCCACGAGGAGCTTGAACATGAAGCGGTCCACCTGGGCTTCGGGAAGGGGGTAGGTGCCCTCCTGCTCGATGGGGTTCTGGGTGGCCAGGACGAGGAAGGGATCGGGAAGGGGAAAGGTCTGGTCACCGATGGTCACCTGGCGTTCCTGCATGGCTTCCAGCAACGCGGACTGCACCTTGGACGGGGCCCGGTTGATCTCATCGGCAAGGATGATATTGCGAAACAAAGGCCCTTTGCGCGTGACGAAATCCGATGACTGGGGGCGATAAATCTCGGTCCCCACAAGGTCTGCGGGCAAAAGGTCCGGGGTGAATTGAATGCGCTTGAATTCGGCGTCCACGGCGTCGGCAACGGCCTTCACCGCGCTGGTCTTGGCAAGGCCCGGCACCCCTTCGATGAGAATGTGCCCACGGGTGAAAAGCCCCATGAGAAGTCCGTCCACCAGCTTCGTCTGTCCCACAAGCACCTTGCCGATCTCCTGGCGAACGGCGTTGATACGGCCATGGGCCTCTTCCACTTTTGCTTTGAGTTCTTCCATATGTAGTCTCTCCGGTCAGCTCAGACATGAGGTTCAACCCGAACACGCTTAGGGCTCAACACAATCACGCGGCAGTCATCGTTTTTTTCCAGGTCCGCTGCTCCATTTCAGGAAAACAGAGTAAACAAGCTCCGACGGCGAGGGTGGCAAAGCCACGGTAGCGGCATGTCTTTAGAAAACGGATTGCAGAGGCGCCGGGCTGTAAAGCTCCACCGCCAGAAAGCGCATCCCGTCACGGGAGGCCATGCAACACACTGCGATCGTTTCCTTTGCCAAAGCATGCAGGGCGTCAATAAACAGCCCCATTGCTTCAGAGAATTGCAGCAAATATATAATCATTTTGGGATCAGGTTTCAAGGAGAACAAACCCTGACCGGCCCTCTGCCATCGCTCTTTCCATAAGGCTCACAAAAAAAACCGCATATCCCCCAAAGGGAAACATGCGGCTACTTTACACCCCGGCATACGGACAAACCAAATGACTTCTTTGTAATGTTACGCCAGCGGAAACACGCCTGCTGCATATCCTGCTTAAGAGGCGAGGCAGGAAGCATGTCCGAGCTTCGTGGTTAGCCCGGATATGTCATAAAAAAACAGCTATCCGAAAGGAAAACAATATGATTTCGAATAGCTACAATAAAAATATCAGCTATTTTGAAACTGCAAAATGTAAATAAGCGTTTGCTGTTTGATTTTCTCACCCTTCGGGCGATCCGAGTGCACCCATTTTCAGCTCTGATGCCTTGAATATGGGTGCACTCGACTCGTGAAATATCCGGGTTAGGGCCTGTTTACTCCTCCTCTGCACCAAATCCGTGAACCATGATGTAATCCTGATCCACCATGGAGGCATGGCAATCGATGCACCCCTGGGGGCGCCCGAATTTTTCCGCTTTTCCCTCGGGGCTGTACTTCACCCAGAACCAGTCACCGGCCTCGGGATTATACCCCTTGACCTTGTACATGATCGTGACGGCTTTTAAATCCCTGCCCATTTCATCACCGTAATTCTCTTTAACAATAAGGGTGCCGTACCGCACCGGGGGCTTTTTGGAATCAAGGCCCAGCTTGTTCACAAACACCTTGTGGAAGGGCCCATGTGGGGCTCCCCCGGCTTGGAGCCCGACGTGATCTCCCCAGAATCCCCAGGAATCATAGGCGGACACCTCGGTAATGTATCGCCACAGCTTATCGGGGTCGGGCTCCGGTTTCATGGCGTTGACCACCCCCACACCGATAATCATCCAAACGACCACAGCGGCAAGCATCCATCGTTTCTTCATGGCGGCTCTCCCTCTTCTGGTTGGTATCCCTGTTGTTGGTGTATACGTTGCGTGAAGCCCCGTGTTTGAAGCACGCCGGGGCGCTGTTGCCATGACGGGAAAAACAAAGGCGGTACCACAGGTTCAGAGTCTTTTCAGGGCCGGAGGGCAAAAGGAGAACAACACAGATAAATCATTGAGGATTCATGACATTCAATCACCACACTATACATCATTCGTCATCCCCTGCACAATTTTATTTTTTCTCTTTGGGGGGTCAGGCAAATATTATCAAAACCTCACGCATGGTTTAAAAAAGAAAAAGGGTCAGGCAAAAAATCGAATAATTGAAAGCCCAATCCATCCTTCGAACAAATATGCAGGCGAATTTTCATTCAAGCGACAACACATACAGGGGTCGCCCTCGTTATAACAAAGACCTAATTCACCATATGCTATCCGGCAAGCAACCACCCCGGAAGAAATACGAGTAGCGTCCCCTCCCGTTTATTGCATTTTCTTAAGAAGACAATACCTTTCAGGCGCCGAATGCCCCCACGGAGACTGCAAATCCTTTCTACGCGCGCACTTCTCCCTGCCAACACACCCCGTGCGTAAAGACACCATCAACCAAACGATTCAGGCACGGCTCAAACGTTTCAAGGTAAACAGCCCCTCAAATCCGGATATTTCCAGGGGAACCCTTTTCCGCTTTGCCGGAACAACCGCTTTGAAATGGTGAATCATCCCTTCAACAAAACTCTGGGAACCGATAACACCGGAATCCGTGAAAAATCTTGCCCGGTACTCAAGGCACTTTGCCTTGCCTATTCGGAACCCGCTCTTTATTTCCTTATCAAGGACACCGCGTTCAATTTTTGCGGCACCTGCTTTGTCTATGGCACCGGCATGATAGACGTATTCACGGTACCTGATGAGTCGCTCGTCCGAAGAAAACGTTCCGAACCCCGAAAGGCCGAAATCATCGCACAGAAACGTGTCCCGGTTCCCGGTCTGCGCATGGTACCCGAGCGAGCACCAGCGATACTCCTCCGGGCGCTTGACGATGCCCGCCCTGACGGGATTTAAATCTATGTACGCCAGACAGTTGAGCATCGCGCCACCATCTTCGACGATGACGCTTTTAAATCGATCCCCCCACAGCGTCCCCTTACGATCCCTTCTCTTGTTGTAGAATCTCGAAAAGGTCTGTTTCACCTCTTTCACGTATTCTGAAAGGTTGCACCATTTCGACTTCAGCCGTGCCATCTCTGACTCCGGAAAAACGCGTTTGAAACCATACCGCAAGACATATCTTCGCCTTATTTCAGCATCGGTTGCGGCGAGATCAGGATGCACGACAACGAGGATATGGAAATGATTTCCCATGATGCAATACCCCTGAACATCGACAAAATAGACGGTGCTGAGCCATTTGATGAGCCTCACCAACTCATCTTTGTCCCGGGGGTCAAAGGGAAGCCCGTCAAGGGCAGTTCGAGAAATAATGTGATAGGCACAGGCCCGATCCGGCACAAGCATTCGAAGGCTGCGAGGCATACATAACCTCCTTATCGAATCATATGGCATCGAAATGACGGGATGCTGGTTCTGAATTGAAAAGAATGAAGGTATGAAATGAAAAATATCGTGCAATTTCCGATACATAATCTTTTGACATAATACAGGGAATTTTGTCAAGTTAATTTGCCTGACCCTTCTTTGCTTAAGCGAACGGGAATGAGTATGAGCCTGAGCCCCTACCGGTGATGGAGAACGATCAGTTTTTCCTGGGTCATCTCGCGCATGGTATAGCCGATGCCCCCTACGCCCAGGCCGCTCTCACGCCTGCCGCCGAAGGGCATCCAGTCCACCCTGAAAGCGGTGTGGTCGTTGATCATGACGGCCGATGCGTCAAGGTGACGGGCAACATGCATGGCGGTATCGATATCCTGGGTAAACACCGAGGCCTGAAAAGCCATCTTGACGCTGTTGGCGCGCCGTACCGCGTCATTTACGTCCTCGCAGGGGTAGACGCATATCACCGGGCCGAAAATCTCTTCCGTGGAAACCCGGGCCGTTTTGGGAGGGGCCATGACAATCGTCGGGGCGTAGGCGGATTCGGCCACCTTGACGCCGCCACACAGCACCTGGCCTCCGTCCTTGACCGCGTCCTTCACCCACTCATCCACCCGGTCTGCTTCCCCGGAATGGATCAAAGGCCCCACATCGGTGCTGCTGTCGGTGGGATCGCCCACAATCAACGTCGATGCGGCCTGGGCCATCTTGGCTGCCAGCTCCCCTGCAATGCCCTTCATGGCAAAGACCCGTTGAACCGACACACACACCTGGCCGGCATGGTAGAAGCCGCCTTTCATAAGAGGAGGAACCAGAAGATCCAGGTCAACCCTATCCCCCACAACCACGGGAGCCGCCCCCCCATGCTCAAGGCCGCACCGGGTCCCCGGCGCCAGTTTGCTTCGCAGCCCCCACCCCACCGTTGCCGAGCCGATGAAACTGAAATAATCCACGCGCGAGTCCGTCACCAGGGCCTCTGCCTCTGAACGACCGAGAAGCGCCACCTGGCACCAGGCTTCGGGGAGCCCGTTCCTGTGCAGACACTCCACCAGCGCCAGGCATGACAGGGGCGTCCGCGTGGCCGGCTTGACAATGACCGGACATCCCGTGGCCACCGCCGGCATCACCTGGTGAACAATCAGGTTCAAAGGATGATTGAACGCGCTCACCGCCACCACCACGCCGATGGGTTCCCGGATCGTCACGGCAAGACGCCCGGTGGAGGCCGGAGTCAGCCCCATGGGAACCTCCCGACCGGACATGCGTCCCATCTCCTCTGCGGCCAGTTCAATGCCGCCGATGGCACGGGTCACCTCCACCCTGGCGTCCATGAGAGGCTTTCCCCCTTCCCGGGCAATGAGCAGGGCAAACTCCTCATGTCTCGCCTTGACATCCGCCGCGGTTTTCAACAGGATCTCCCGACGCTCCCACACGGGAATCCACGCCTTGCAACTCCGAAGAGCCCCCGTGGCCTTGTGCAGCAGCTCTTCCACATGGGCTATACCGCCCATATGCAACGTTTCCAGCACCGTCCCATCCCAGGGGGATCGCACCTCCACCTTCATATCGCCCTCCTCATAAAATTCTGTCTGTTGTTCAATGAGTCCGACGCACAAAGCGACGCAAAAGGGTATCCGGTGTCACCAGTCACAACAGGCACACCCGGGCGGCCAGTTCATCAATCAGTACCCGCTGATTTTCAGAATAATCCACAGGCACCTCAATAAGGTGAACCCCTCCCCGCTCAAAACACGCCTCCATCAGCGGCAATAACGCTTCTGCTTTCGCCACCCGATGCCCACCTGCACCGTATGCCTTTCCATAAAGCACAAAGTCAGGGTTCCCGTATTCCAGGCCCCAGTCCGCATACCCCTCCATGACCTGTTTCCAGCGAATCATTCCATAGGCGTCGTCCCTCAGAACCAGAACAACCAGATTGAGCCCCAACCGAACGGCCGTCTCCATCTCCTGGGAGTTCATCATGAACCCTCCGTCCCCACAGACGGCCATCACCCGCCGGCCGGGGTTAAGCATGGCCGCCACCATGGCCGAAGGCAACCCGGCCCCCATGGTGGCCAGGGCATTATCCAGCAAGATGGTGTTATCCATGTTGGTCCTGTAATTCCGGGCAAACCAGATTTTGAAGATACCGTTGTCCAGGGCGACGATACCGTCCGGCGGCAACACCTTGCGAACATCCGCCACCACCCTCTGGGGCAACAAAGGAAACCGTGGAGAGTCGGCATCCATCCCCATATGCCCGAGAACCTCCTTGCGGATCTTCATAAAGTAGGAAAAATCGTGGTGGTCGTTCCTGGCCAGCCTCTCCGTAAGCCGCGTGAAGCTGTTGCCGATGTCCCCCACCACATCGTGCTGCGGAAAATAGACGGTGTCCACCTCCGCAGGGCTGTAGTTGACATGGATCACCGTCTTGCCACCGGGCACCATGAAGAAAGGCGGTTTTTCAACCACATCGTGACCTGCGTTGATCACGAGGTCCGCCCGGTCGATGGCACAATGGAGGTAGTCGTTGTCCGACAGTGCCGCGGTTCCGATATACAACGGATGAGCCCCGCCAATGACGCCTTTGCCCATCTGGGTGTTGAAGAAGGGGATCCCGGTCTTCTCCACAAAGGCCTTCAGCGGTTCGATCACCTGCTTCCGGTTGGTCCCGGCCCCGATGAGCAAAAGCGGGGAGACAGCCGCCTCAATCATCTCCGCAGCCTTTTCAATGGAGGTCCGAGACGCACAGCTGAGGCAGGGGGCCCTTCGCGGAATCAGATGCCAGCCCTCCACCACCTCGCCTGCAATATCCTCGGGCAGTTCAAGGTGCACGGGTCCGGGCCGTTCCTCCTCAGCAAGCCGGAAGCATTCGCGGACAAGGGCAGGAACCGTGTTTCCGTGGACGATCTGGCGGGTGAATTTTGTCAGGGGACGCATCATGCTCACCACATCCACGATCTGGAATCGCCCCTGCTTGCTCCGGGTAATGGGTTTCTGGCCGGTGATCATCACCATGGGCATGGCGCCAAGCCGGGCGTAGGCTGCACCTGTCACGAGATTTGCCGCTCCGGGTCCGAGGGTGGCAAGACACACCCCGGCACGCCCGGTAAGCCGTCCATATGTCGCGGCCATAAAGGCAGCGGCCTGCTCATGCCGGGTCAGCACCAGCTGGATGGTAGACGTGCGAAGGGCCTCCAGAAAATCGAGGTTCTCCTCACCCGGCACGCCAAACACATGCCGAACGCCCTCTCCTTCGAGGGCTTTCACCAGAAGCTCCGAGGTTTTCAAGGGAATGCCGGAAGGGGACATGAGGCTTCTCCCGAAAAGGCTTGTATGGGCTGGATTTATATAAGGAGGGGGGAAGGCGCGATTATCGCAGGTCTCAACGCAAGGGGAGATGGGAAGGCAACAATTTAGTATGACACCAAATTATCACAGTTGCCCTGCCGGGACAAGCAATGCCCCGGCAGGGCAACCGCAGATATGGTGGCACAATCCGCACGCCGTGGGGAAATGGCAGGACAGGCCCGGATATTTCACGAGTCGGGTGCGCTCATATGCAAGGCATCAGAGCTGCAGATGAGTGCACCCGCCTCGCCCGAAGGGTAAAAAAATCAAACAGCAAACGCTGATGTACATGTTGCATTTTCAAAACAGCCGGCATTTTTAATATTAATATAGCCTTCTGAAATCATGTGCTGTTCGCTTTGCCTGACTGTTTTTTTCATGACATATCCGGGTTAGCGCGACATGCCGTCCCAGCTACGGGTGAATTCAATGAAGGCGGTGATGAGCGAGCTCATGAACTTGTTTTTGTGCCAGATGGTATAAAAGGACCGCGTAAACGAATACCCCTCCACGGGGAGCCTGAACAAAAGGCCGTATTTCAGCTCTTTTTGCACACTGTACCGTGAAAGGCACGAAACCGTGTCCCTGTTGGACAGGATCGATTTTACCGCACCGGTGTGGTCCAGCTCCATATAAACGTTCAGCGACTTGGACAGATCACCCAAATGGTCCATGAAGGTCTCTCGGGTACCGGACCCCTTTTCACGAAGCACCCAGCGCCTTCCGAGGAGCTCTTCCATGCGGTACGGCTCATCCCGTACCAGGGACGCATCCCCGGTGACAATGTAGAGCTCGTCCTTGCCGAGGACCTCGTGCTGGATATCCAGACCGTCGTACTCCCCTTCGATGAACCCCATGTCCACCCGGCCGCTTTCGATCAAGGAGGCCACCTCATGGGTGTTGCCCGTCTCCATCTTAAAGCTCACCCCGTCGTGGGTCTGCATGAAGCTGTAGAAGATCTTCGGAATAATATAGTTTGCGATGGACGAACTCACCCCCACACGGATCTCGCCGTGAAGGTGCTCATCCCTGAAGATGGACTCCGCCTCCTTCAGGCCAAGCACAAGGTGCTCCACACGCCCGAGGAACAGCCGTCCGTTTTCATTCAGCACGATCTTTTTGTTGATCCGATCGAAAAGCCTCGTCTCCAGAATCTCTTCCAGGGACTTAATGGCCATGGATACGGCCGACTGAGTCAGCCCCACCTCTTTGCCCACTTCCCCGATGTGCGGCCTCTTTGCCAGAGCCAGGAACAACTCCAGCTGCCGTAATGTCATGCGCATCTGCATGGTAACATCATCTCCTTGATATAGAACCGAAACGTACCGGTATGTCTGTTTTTCCCCCAGCATTGAACGCTTTTACGCGAAACAACACCTTGAATTTTAAACCAATCACCCGTAAAAATCAAATATTTTTATGAGCTTTTTAAATACAATGAATTTGACTTATCACAGCCCTATTCATAAAACAAGCTCATCTCCTTCACGGAGTGGAGCAACAAAAAAAGCAGTCTGTATCTCCACGGCACCGGGCGGCGCGACACGTGCAAGTCCTTTCACCGCCCGGTGCCCGATACATCCTGAAAAAAACTCCACCCCCCGGGATAAAAACGCATGGCCGGATACGTTGGGTTAAAAGCCATGCAAAACACCCTGACTCACGTTCGTCTCCCACACGTTGAATAACGCCGGATCCTTGCACATGCAAGGCACAGGAGAGGTGTTTCTTCACGCCGCGGACGGACTGACACAACGTATCGCACACGATTTCGGCCCGTTAAACGGACCACCCATAGCAGGACACAAGGAGCGGTAACCGATGTTTTTTCCAGCAGAAAGTCGTAAAGATGCCATGAACGGCCTCCTTTTCGTCACCCTTTTCGCCACAACAGCTATCTACTGTTCTGAATTTCCGCCCATCAAAAGAATGGGGGTCAGCCCCCTGATTATAGGGATCATGCTCGGCATGATCTACGGCAACACCCTGCGCATGGCACTGCCCGCCAGATGGGTGCCCGGCATCGTGTTTGCCACCCGTACCCTGCTGAAGCTCGGTGTTATCCTTTACGGATTCCGTATCACCTTCCAGGATATCGCCGCCGTCGGGACCGCCGGGTTCGCCGTGAGCGTCACCATGGCCACCTCGACCTTTCTTATGGGAAGCTTCCTGGGCATCAAATTCTTCAAGCTGGACTACGAAACGGCCATGCTCACCTCCATCGGCAGTTCCATCTGCGGTGCGGCGGCCGTCCTTGCCACAGAGCCTGTATTGAAGTCCGATGCCCATAAGAGTGCCATGGCCGTCTCAACAGTCGTCCTCTTCGGGACCCTGACCATGTTTCTCTACCCGGCCCTTTACAAAGCCGGCTTCTTCGACATCAGCGAAAAGCTCTTCGGGATCTATATCGGAGGCACCATCCATGAGGTCGCACACGCCGTGGCCGCAGGAAACGCCATCTCCCCGGAGGCCGCATCCTCAGCCATCATCGTGAAGATGCTCCGTGTCATGCTCATCGCCCCCTTTCTCATCGGGATCAGCATCTGGCTGGGGCGCCGTAAAGGGGCCGAAGAAGGAAAGCGTGGTAAGATCACCATTCCCTGGTTTGCCATCCTCTTCATTGTCGTGGCCGGCATCAACTCCATGAACGTGATCCCCACCCCCGTGGTGGCCTTCTGGAACAAACTGGACCTCTTCATCCTCACCATGGCCATGTGCGCCCTGGGTATCGAGACCAACTTCAGCCGCATCAGGGGCGTCGGCATGAAGCCCGTATGGCTGGCCCTGATCCTCTTCGGGTGGCTGACCATCGGGGGATTCGGTGTCACCCGTCTCATGTCCACACTCTTTGCCTGATAAGCATCAGGACGTCATGCAACGGGCCGTCGTCCCTTCCGGGGAGGCGGCCCGTTGTGGTTTTTAGCCCCAGGAACCGGAACACCCACGGGGACAAATCAATCATATTGATAAACTTCTTAAATACGTTGAATTTGACCTGATTTAAAATATCTTATACTTATGCACCAAGATGTTGCGCGGCTCCTGATGAAGTTGTTCGTCCCTTCTTCATCACTTCCAAAGCCGGTCACCATCGAAGAACTACCTCGAACCCCCATCCGCGTTGGGGGTTCGAAGGGGAACAAACAAAGGTTGATGGTCCCAAAAAGGCTATACCTCCCTGAAAATCATCAACCGGTTTAAAAAAGGCCCGGATCCAACTTCCCAAACTTCCCAACTTCCTCCTTACGGGCCTTTCCTCTTCCCTCTTTTTCAGGGTTATTTTCATCCACACAACGTCCCTTGTTTTGTCCTTTTTTAATCCCGACCAGCCGGAGCGGACTTCTCCCATGAAGACAGCCCTGGACGCTAAGGCTTAAAAAACGTGTGGATGAAAATGCCCACCCTTTAAAAGGCATTACCCGTAAAGTAACTTCGAAGTGTAATACACACGTTCTCCCGTTGTCAAATGTTCCCCGGCGAAAGCGCGTCGCCCCCGCCTCCCCTGCTACCACACACCGAATTCGTACCAGGCACCATGCAGGCATAAATCATCAGAAAAAGCCCACACCAGACGCATTTCCTGAGTTTTTCCGGCACGGCAAAGGGTGAACGTTCCGATAATTCACAGAATACCTTTCACCCGTGTATTCCAAGAGCGGATAATCACCACCCGAATATTTCGGTATGCCACCGCCCCCTACCTGTGACCTGACGAATCTTTTTTTGAAACGGGTTTTTGAAACGTTTTTTTGCCTGACCCTTTTTTAAACGTTAAACGTAATTTTGCCTGACCCCTGTTTTACCTGTTTTTCTGCATAAAAAAAGAGCCGCACCAGCATAGAGATGCGGCACGGCTCTTCTTCCACGTTGTACCCATTGGAATTCAGACAATCAAGGCCTGGATCCTCTGCATGTAATCGTTCAGGTTGGCGGCGTACTCGGGTGAGCCTTCCACGGTCACAAGCTGGCGCCCAAGGGCCTCCACAAACTCCACATCCCCCATGAGCACCGGAAGGGCCCCCTGGATCCCGTTGAAGCAGATATGGACAAAGGGGCGCCTGCGTGTGTAGAGCCCTCGCCCGGCCTTGGTCTTGCCCGCCTTTACCCGGACATAAGCGGCAATCTCTTCGCCGTCCACGGACATCTGGTAAATGCGATCGGGCTGCTTTCCGGTCCACCGGCTCATCTCCGGATCCCCGCCCTTGTTGTACTGGCTCAGGGCCGTGGTGATCATGTAGACGATCATCTTCACCTTCAGCCGCTGCTTTGCCTCCTGCTTTGGCCGGGCATCGGGCATGAGGATCTTCATGGCAAGGAGAAGCGAGACCATCTTCCCGATGAGCATGGGGTGCCGCCACCCCCGGATCCCCGGAACCACTGGTTTTCCGGCCATAAAGGCGTTGAAGGCCTCCGGGCTCTTAAAGCGAAAGGAGACATCCGCCTCCCCTTCCATGGCCCCGTCCACCAAAAGCGCCCCGTCGTCAAACACCACATCGGTGCCCCACGGCCCCCCGTCACCGGCCACGGAAAACCGCACCCGGGCCGATACGCCGTTAAAACGCCTGTTCATCTTCGGGTCGTCGGCCACCACCACCTTCATCACGGGAAAAAGGGCCTTCAGCAGAATACGCGTCGCAAGATGTGTTCGGTTCTCGGTCATGTCACACCTCATCTTCCCAGTCTTCGTCCTCTTCAAAATCCCGGCCCATGACCTCTCGCACCTTCTCGATGATGCCGTTGGTGTCGAGTTTGTAATGGGCGTAAAGATCTTCGGGATATCCCACCAGGGAAAAGGCATCGGGCAGCCCCACCTTTTCAAAGGCGCACCCCTTGCCGCTTTCCGCGATCACATCGGCCACGGCGCTGCCGAGCCCTCCGTGGACCGTATGCTCCTCAAAGGTGATGATGCGCCGGGTCTCCTGAACCGCCCGCAACACAGCTTCTTCATCAAGGGGCTTGATGGTGTGAAGGTTCAGCACCCGAACACTCAAGCCATCCTCGTCCTTCAGGGCCTTTGCCGCTTCGGCAGCCTGAAGCACCGTCACCCCGCAGCAGATAAGGGTGATGTCTGTCCCCTCGCTTACGGTGACGGCCCGGCCGATTTGAAACCCATAGTCTTCGCTGGGGTACCAGGTGGGCTCAAACCCCCTGCCCACACGGATGTACACCGGCCCATCCCAGTCCACGCAGGCGCGCACCGCGTTGGCGGTTTCAATGCCGTCTGCCGGGATGATCACCGTCATGTTTGGAAAGGAGCGCATGATGGCCACATCCTCCTGGGCGTTGTGGGTGCTGCCCGCGGTCCCGAAGGAGATCCCGCCGTGGGTGGCGATGATCTTGCAATTGAGGTTCTGGTAACAGATGTCGGTGCGCACCTGCTCGCAGGCCCGCATGGAGGCAAAGGCCGCCATGGTGGAGACAAAGGGCGTCAGGCCGGAAAGGGCCATGCCTGCGGCCACACCAAAGAGGTTCTGCTCGGCAATGCCCACGTTAAAAAAACGCTCCGGGAATTTTTCCCCAAAGAGCCCGATCTTCGTGGACTTTGCCAGGTCCGCCGTAAGCCCCACCACATCATCCCGCTCCTCACCGATCTCACACAGCACATGGCCGTACACCTCCGCCTGGGTCATGGAGTTGGCGTCATAAACGGTCCAGGTGGTTCCGGTCACTTCACTCATGCTCTCCTCCTTAAGCCTTGCCGTACAGGCGGTCCACAGATGCCCGGGCCTTGTCGGCCAGGGTGGAATCGATGCTGCCGTAATGCCACTTGACGTTGCCTTCCATGTAATCGATCCCCCGCCCCTTTTTGGTGTGGGCCATGATCACGCACGGCCCCTTGTCACCGGAAAGAGAGATGTCGATGGCCCCTGCAAGGGCGGCAAAATCATGCCCGTCCACCTCCAGCACATGGAACCCGAAGGCCCGCCACTTGTCGCTGAAGGGCTCAAGGGCCATCACCTCTTCGGTGGCCCCGTCAATCATGTACCCGTTGCGGTCCACAATGGTCACCAGGTTGGTCAGTCCGAAATGGGACGCCGACATGGCCGCCTCCCACACCGCCCCTTCGTTGCACTCCCCGTCCCCTAAGATGCAATAGGTCTTCCATGCCTTCTTCTGGGCCCGCGCCCCCAGAGCCAGTCCCACGGCCATGGAAAACCCGTGCCCCAAGGAACCGGTGGAGGCATCCACACCGGTCACCTTGGAGGCATCAAGGTGCATACCGAAGGGCGACCCGAACTGATTGAAGGTCTTCAGCGCTTCAAAATCAAAATACCCGCGGCGCGCCAGCACCGGAGCAAAGCCCACGCCCCCATGGCCCTTGCTCACCACCACCCGGTCCCGGTCCGCCATCTCCGGCTGGCCGGAGTCGATGTTCAGGTACTTGAAGTAAAGGAGCACCAGGATGTCCAGCATGCTGAGCCCCCCGCCAATGTGAGCCCCACCCGCCCACACCGTCACGTTGATGATGTCGTGCCTGAGCTGCCAGGCCTGCTCTTCCAGCTCCCTGATCTCCGCATCGGTCAATGCCATGGTCCATCTCCTTATATTTTCGGGAAAAAAGTACACAACGAAGATGCCTCCGGCGGCCCTGCCGGGGGCCAAACTTTTGAAAAGTTTGACAAACAGGCTAAAAAACAGATTCACACCAATCAAGCTCAAGGGCGAATGTCATTTTTCCCGCGCCCCTTCTGTCAATAGCCCGCCATCACGACGCCAGCCGCCCTTTTTCCGCGGCATCTTTGATCACCTGAAAGGCCTCGTCGCAGATGGCAAGGGTCCGGGCCACCACTTCATCGTCGTGGGCCGTGGAGATAAACCAGTTGTGGTGGGAGGCAAAGAAAGCTCCCCGTTTTGTGCATTCCGCGCACCAGGCCTGGTGGAGCATCCCGCTGGGATCGTCGGTCAGGCGAACATTGGGCATGGAGGGCTCGCCGGTCACCTTGAGGTGAAAGCCGTAATTAGCGGCCATGGCCTCCATCTTGCCGAAAAGATCAGCCCCTTGCCTGAGCATCCAGGCAGGGGCGTCGAGCCGTTTGAGCTCTTCCAGACAGGCCAGGGCCGCTGCCATGGGCACGGCCTGGTACCAGTAGCTGCCGGTGTAAAACACCTTGGCCGCTTCATTTTTCATGGCTTCGGTGCCCATGAGGGCGGAGATGGGGTACCCGTTGGCCAGGGCCTTGCAGTAGCAGACCAGGTCCGGGGTAAACCCGTAGTGCACATGGGAGCCCTTCATGTCGAGACGGAAGCCGTGACGGATGTCGTCCACGATCAGGACAATGCCCTCTTTTCGGCAGATGGCCTCGATCTTCTGCCAGTATCCGGGGTCCGGGAGGACGTTGTCGTAAAAGGTGGGTACATGGTAGGGAGTGGCGATGAAACCCGCCACATTGCCGGGATGCTCTGCAATCACCTGCTCAAAGGCCGCGGTATCGTTCCAGGGAATACGCAGGGTGTGGGCGTGGTCCTCTTCGAGAATGCCGTGATGCCCCAGGGCCTGCATCCAGGGGGCCACCCCGTGGTACCCACCCTTGATGGCCACGATCTTTTTCCTGCCCGTGGCGCTTCGGGCCACCATGGCGGCGTAGTTGGTGACGTCCCCGCCGTTTTTGGCAAAAAAGGCCCAGTCCATGGCATCCACCGTGTCCACAAGGGCTTCGGCCAGCTCCACCATCTTGGGGGACGCACACATGGTGAGATCTGCCTCGTCTGCCTGGCGTCGGGCTGCACCGTCCACCACCGGGTTCCGGTACCCCAGGATCATGGGGCCGTACCCGCACATGTAATCGATGAATTCATTGCCGTCCACGTCCCAGAAGCATGCACCTTCGGCCCTGGCCGCATAGATGGGATAAGCAGAGGGCGGGATGTTCACGGCCGGACTCATGTGCCCGGGCACACCGCAGGGAATGACGCTTACGGCCCGCTCAAAAAGGGCCTGGGACTGCTTGTAGCTGTAAGTATCCATGGCCTCCTCACATGTTGTGTAATGTCCATACGTATGGGTTACCCCAGGTAATGGGGGATACGGTCCATCAGGAGGTTGGTCGCCTCGATCATGGGGATGCTGCCTTTCATGGAGACATCGCCCTTGGCCAAAGCGGCAAAAGCGTCGCATTTACCGTTCATCAGGTCGCATGCAACGCCCATGTCCCGAAAACTCATGATGGCCATGGGGTTTTCCGGACGGGGGGCTCCCACGGCATAGCTGCCCTTCTCTTTTACGATGGAGACCGACGGGCCGTCTGGCAGCACGCGGATGGCCAGGGTTCCGTCGGGCATGGACGCGGCATTGAGGGACCCCATGGGATCCGAGGTGGCAAGCTCGCGCACGGCATAGGCGGCAACCCCCAGATTAAGGCGGGTGTTGACCTCCTGATAGGCTGCATCGGCAAGGAGGGTGTCGTCGGGTTTGAGGAAGTATTCGAGGCGATCGGTAAGCTGGGGAAACTCTTTGGTTAGAAAAGAGAGGTGGGTCAGCCCCTTGAGGGGAATGGGCGAACCTTTGCCGTCCATCATGCGGTTGAGGTGACCTGCCGAAAGAAAAAAAAGACGTACGTCCGGCGATGGGTGCGCCCCTTCCCCTGCCCTGCATCTCCCGTTGTGAAACTCAAGGAAAAGGGTGGGCCCCCGGAATACCGAGAACTGAAGGGTAACCTCCCACCCCTTGATCAACTCGGCCGATGTGCCGTCGCACGCCACAAGGGTCTCCAGGTTGCGCAGGACCGCATAGAGATTGAGATTGGCTTTCACGCGCTGGTACTCCATGGACCTCCCCTCCTTTCCGCTTTTTTTATGAAAGCGATTGAAAAAGGCTACGGGACCCGGGAACACGACCTCGCACTTCTCACCATGGTCTCGGCACGGCGGTTTTCGTTGAGACGGCCGCCTTTACCTGGAAACCGGGCCATGCTATTGTAGGTTGAGTGAGTGATCACTCACCTATGAATCATTGAATAAATATCGTATGTTGTCAATACCCATTCATTAAAATTGAGACCTCACGAACCACAGGCCCCGGGGGCACACCGACCGCCCCAGGCGTCAGGAGCGCGCAACCATGACCCACGCCTTTCCGGCATCCGACATCATTGAACAGCTCAAGGCCACCCACGCCAAACCGGCCTTTGAAAAAATTCCCATTGAAAAGCGGGAGCGCATCTTAAAGGCGGCTGCCAAAGAGTTCGCCGGGCAGGGGTTTGCCTCGGCCAATATCAACGTCATCGCCAAAAAAGCCGATATCAGCATCGGCTCCATGTACAACTACTTTGAGTCCAAAGAGGCCCTTTTTCTCACCATCAACGACCTGAGCTACCACCTCATCGATGCCATCCTGGCCGCAACAGACTTAGAGGAGGGATCGCTCTTCGACAAGTTCGAACGGCTGCTCCGGTCGGTGCAGGTGTATGCCCGTCTCTACCCGGAGTTCAATCAGATCTACCAGGAGCTCACCTCCGAAGGGCTCTCCCACCTCTCCCGCCAGCTCTCCGGCAAACTGGAGACGGTGACGGCCCGGTATTACCGCGGGCTCCTGCGGGACGCCCGGGACAAAGGGGACATCGCCGCGGATATCGACGAGTTCACCGCCGCTTTCTGCATGGACAACCTCCTGGTGATGCTCCAGTACGCCTACTCGTCTGACTACCACTCCCAGCGAATGAAAATTTTTGCAGGCGAAGACGCCCTTGAAAACGATGAAAAAATGATCCAAGGTATCATGTCGTTTATCCGCAGAGCCCTGACCAACCCGGAGACATAGATGCACGCACCGAACACCGACCACGCCCTCCGCCTCAACCGCGCCCTGGACCATATCGATGCCCACTTAAGCGAAAACCTCACCCTGGACGATGTGGCAAGGGTTGCCTGCTACTCCCCGTTCCACTTCCACCGAATCTTCAAGGCCACCGTGGGGGAGACCCTCAACCGGTACATCCAGCGCCTTCGGGTGGAAAAGGCAGCCGCCATGCTCCTCCTGTCGGCTGAGACAATCACGGAGATTGCCCTTGCATGCGGGTTCTCAAGCTCAGCCACCTTTGCAAGGGCCTTCCGGGACTTTTACGGAATGAACGCCGGGGAGTGGAGAAAATCAGGGGACCTTCGAAACAGCAAGAAATGCAAAACAGACCACAAGATCAGGAAAGCCGCCGTCGTCAAAGCAGTTTATGATGCCTCAACCCTACACCAATGGAGGCTTTACATGGACGAAACACTGAACACGACGATACGAGTTGAACCGCTTGAAGAGATGGAGGTGGCCTACGTTCGGCACATCGGGCCTTACCAGGGCAACGGTGAGCTGTTCGACAGACTCTTCAACCGGCTCTTTACCTGGGCCGGCCCAAGGCAGCTCCTGAACTTTCCCGAGACCCTGACCTTGAGCGTCTACCACGACAACGAACCCCTCACCGAAGACGACAAGCTTCGCTTAAGCGTCTGCATCACCGTCCCGGATGGCACCCCTGCCGAAGGCGACATCGGCCGCATGACCCTGACAGGTGGCACCTATGCCGTAGCCCGGTTCCACCTGCTGCCCTCGGAGTACGCAGCAGCCTGGGACGCGGTCATGGCCGACTGGCTCCCCCAGTCCGGATACCGCTCCGACGACCGCCCCTGCCTTGAGATCTACCGAAGCGCCCCGGGTGAACACCCCGACGGCCGCCACACCGTGGACATCTGCGTTCCGGTCAAGCCGGCATGAAACAATTAGGTCAATTAGGTCAATAGGGGTCAGGCAAAAAAAAGAGCCGGCGGGAAAAACCACCGGCTCTTTTATATTCATAGGGTATCAAGGGCAAGAGCACGGCTGCCCAGACCCGAACTTTGGCCTGCTCCCTTTTCAGCCTTTGGCCTTTTGGCCCTTCGCCCTTCGCCTTTCGCCTTTCGCCTTTATTAGGTAGGGGTCAGGCAAAAAAAGAGCCGGTGGAAAAACCCACCGGCTCTTTTATATTCATAGGGTATCAAGGGGCACTGCTGCCCAGAACCAGACCCGAACTTTGGCCTGACCCTTTTCTGCCTTTAGCCTTTAGCCTTTCGCCTTTTAGCCCTTCGCCTCACCCTTCCCTTTTACCACTTAAGACCTGTAACGAAAATCCACCCGATGGCCGCAGGGGCCACCACGCAGCAGATCACGCGCCAGGCGGGATAGATGGCAAGAGGCTTTCCGTCGGAACCAGAGAGTTCCTCTTTGGCCATGGCGTGGAGTCCCCATCCGGCGAGAAGGGCAAAGCCCATGCCGCCTAAGGGCATGATCATGTTGGAGGCCATGAAGTCCATGGCGTCAAGAAAGGATTTTCCGGCGATATTGAGGCCGCCCCCCAGGCTGATGGCCGAAGGGATCCCCAGACAGAACGTAAGACAGGTTACGGTGAGGGTCGCCTTGCTGCGGGTCCATTTGCGATCGTCCACAAAGTAAGCGCAGATCACTTCAAGCTGGCTCATGGACGACGTCAACGAGGCAATGACCAGAAGAAAAAAGAAGAGCACGGCAAAAAGGGCGCCCCCGGGCATCTTGCTGAACACCGCAGGAAGGGTGACAAAGGTGAGGCCGGGACCGGAGCCGGGCTCAAGGCCGAAGGCAAAGACCGCCGGAAAAATCACCAGGCCGGCAATAAGCGCCACAAAGCTGTCCAGAAAGCAGATCTGAAACGCCGGGCTGACGATGGGCTCGGACTTCTTCAGGTAGGACCCGTAGGTCAGCATCACCCCGATGCCGATGGAAAGGGAGAAAAAGGCCTGGCCCAGGGCGGCGAGGATCATGGCCCCGTTCACCTTGGAAAAATCGGGTTTCAGGTAAAACGCCAGCCCTTCGGCAGCTCCGGGAAGGGTCACGGACCGCACGGCAAGAACGATGAGGAGCAGGAAAAGCACGGGCATAAAGACGGTGCAGAACTTTTCGATGCCGTTGCCGATGCCCCGTGCCACCACCCCGAAGGTTCCCAGCATAAAAAGGGCCTGGTAGAAAATGACCATCTTCGGGTCTTTCACAAAGTTACCGAACACCGCCCCGGCCGACGGCACATCCGTGCCCAGGGCCCCCATGAGGGCATCCACGGTGTACTTGATGGTCCACCCACCCACCACACCGTAAAAGCTCAGGATAACGATGGCGGCAAAGATCCCCATCCCGCCCAGGGGGGTGAAAAATTTTCCAGCCACCCGCCGAAGGGACCCCACCGGGTCGCCCTGACCTCTCCGGCCCACGACAAATTCGGCGAGCATCACCGGCATGCCGATACAAAACACCAGCAGCAGGTAGATGAGCACGAAGGCCGCGCCGCCGTTTTCACCGGCCACAAAGGGAAATCGCCAAATGTTGCCAAGCCCCACCGCCGATCCGGCAGATGCAAGGATAAAGCCGATACGGCTTCCGAACTGATCTCTGTTTTCTACCTCTGACACGAATGACTCCCGGCCTTATTCAACCGTGATTAAATAAGGACATGCTTGATCCTGGCCCGCTGCGTCACGGGCTGTTTATGTTAAAGCCTTAAAAAAACCGAAACACGCCGCGGCAACCACGCTGCCTGCGCATGGTACACCGCACGCACCATGTGCCGGTGCGGTCTTCGGCCCCTGGAAGGCCCTTATTCGCTTGAGATGTGAATGCATGAACGACGTGATACAACTCTGAAGAGAAGAACAGCGCGAGAAAACACACAAAGGGGATGCATCGCAAAACGAACACACTCAACCAAACCCGTGACATCTCTACGTGAACGCAACCGGGTTGGTCAAGAATAAAATGGCGCACCGGACGATCCGCCGATTTGTTAAAACAAAGCGCCCGGAGCTATGGATATCTATAAAACCGCCCTTTATTTGTGCTTGGTATTGGACGGCAGGCGGGCCCGGGAATACGCATCATCGTTCAGCCCCAGGGTGCTCCCCTCCATAAAACGGTGGTAACCGATGGCACCGATCATGGCTGCGTTGTCCCCGCAGTACTTAAGCTCCGGGGTATGAAACGAAAGGCCCCGGCGGGATGCCGCCTTTGCCACCATGTCCCGCACTCGGGAGTTGGCCGCCACGCCGCCCACCACGGCCACATGTCGGCATCCCTTGACCTTGGCCGCATACATCAGCTTGTGGCAGAGCACCTCGGCCACTGACTCCTGAAAGCCTGCCGCAATGTTTCGGAGACGCTCCTCATCGGGCTCGGGGAACTCTTTGAGATGACGGCCCACAGCGCTCTTGAGACCGCTGAAACTGAAATCAAAGGCCTTCTTGTCCAGGTAGGGCCGGGGAAAGGAGATGGCCTTGGGGTCCCCTTTTCCTGCCAGGCCGTCGATGACCACCCCACCGGGGTAGCCGAGGCCCAGCATCTTGCTCACCTTGTCGTAGGCCTCGCCCACGGCGTCGTCCCGGGTCTGACCCATGAGTTCGTACTCGGTGGGCCCGGTGACGTAGTAAAGGCTCGTATGCCCGCCGGACACCAGCAGGGCCACATAGGGGAAGGAAGGCGGGTTATCCCCCAGGAAAATCGAGGACATGTGCCCTTCCAGGTGGTTAACACCCACACACGGGATTCCCAGGCCCCAGGCAAAGGCCTTGGCATAGGAAAATCCCACCAGGAGCGCTCCCACCAGGCCGGGTCCCTGGGTTACGGCCACCGCATCCAGCTCGGAGCGGTCTATTCCTGCAGTCTCAATGGCCTCCCGTACCACGGGCACAATGGCCTCCACATGCTTCCGTGAGGCCAGCTCCGGCACCACGCCTCCGTAGACATGGTGCACAGCCACCTGGGAAGCCACCACAGATGAAAGGACGCGGGTTCCGTCCTCCACCACGGCAGCGGCGGTTTCATCACAGGACGACTCGATGGCAAGTATCTTCATGGGTTACTACACTCCTCATTTCCAAAAACAAAAGGCCATTTCCATCGGGCAAACCGGTGAAAATGGCCGCATCATCATGTTGTGTTCACGCACTCCGAAAGCTCGTTGCGCGGCTTATGGCAGACAGGGACGTCGGACTTACACCCACTCCACCCGGGGGGCTCCCTCTTCACGCGTGTCGATCTCGCCGATGATCCAGGCCCTCTCTTCCATGGCCTCCAGCATATCCAGCAGCGCCTGAGCATACTCCTCGGGAACCACAACGGCAAGTCCGATGCCGTTATTAAAGGTTCGCATCATCTCCCCATCCGCCACGTTACCCGCCTCTTTGAGCCAGGTAAAGACCGGCGGCACCTCCCAGCTGTTGCGTTTCAGCACGGCTTTGCACGCATGGGGAATGATACGGATGATGTTTTCGTCCAGTCCTCCGCCGGTGATGTGGGCAAACCCGTCCACCTTGATGCTCTTGAGCATTCCCTGCATGAGATCGGAATAGATCCGTGTGGGGGTGAGAAGCTCTTCGCCCAGGGTCTTGCCGAACTCGGGCACGTGACTCTCAACCGTGAGCTTCATCTTCTCGAAGCAGATCTTACGTACCAGAGAAAACCCGTTGCTGTGCAGGCCCGTGGAGGCGATGCCGATGATCTTGTGCCCCACATGAATCTCGGAGCCGTCCACAATCTTGTGGTCGTCCACGGCCCCTACGGCAAAACCGGCAAGGTCGTACTCCCCCTCGCCGTACATACCGGGCATCTCGGCAGTCTCTCCGCCGATGAGGGCACATCGCGCCTGGCGACAGCCTTCGGCGACTCCTTCAATAATGGCCTTGGCAATATCTGTGTCCAGGTGCCCCATGGAGATATAATCCAGGAAAAACAAGGGTTCGGCCCCTTGCACTGCGATATCGTTGACACACATGCCCACCAGATCGATCCCCACCGTGTCGTGCTTGCCCATCTGAAACGCAATGTTGAGCTTGGTGCCGACGCCGTCGGTGGAGCTCACCAGTACGGGCTTTTCCATGCTGGATAAATTGGGCGAAAAAAGCCCGCCGAACCCGCCGATGCTTCCCATCACACCGGGCCGATTGGTCTGTTTGGCGATCTTCTTGATGGAGTCCACAAGGGCGTTGGCCTTGTGGACATCAACCCCCGCATCTGCATATGTTAACGACTCACTCATGGTATGAGGATACCTCCGGAAAATTGATCACCCGCGAACCGCTGATTTAAGACGGCCGGATCAAGGCCCAAACCATCGTGTTGCCAGCGCCCCCCCGCGCATCACGATCCCCTGTAAAATCCGTACTCGCGGCTGTCATTGTAAAATCACATACCTAAACAGATTCCTTTAAAAAGTCAAACCAAAAGGGCGCCCGACGCACCGGTTTTCCCGGCCGGGACGCTCCGTGACGCGCCTGTTTTCCCAAGCCAGACCCCGAGGCATCAACCATACAACATCCTGTGGTTCCGCCTAATTAAACCATGATATATTGTTAAGCAAAGCCCGTTTGCCCCCTTGTCATCAGCCCCATCGCCCCGCCCAAAGATTTTTTTTTGACATCCAGGGCCGTTGTATTGTACGTTTGCCTGTATTTTACATGGTTTTCCATCGAGCGCGCCAAGAGAAAAGAGCGTTGTAATATCAGATTGTTACAACACACTTCCCTGGCCTGTATCTCAGACTATCACGTTTTGCCGCTGCCTCAAAGGAGCTCCCGCTTATGAAAACGATCAAAATCGGTATCCTTGGACTTGGAACCGTGGGAACGGGTGTGGCCCGCATGCTTGAAAAGGAGAAAGATCTCATCTCCTCCAAGCTGGACGCCGAACTCGTCATTGCCAGAATTGCCGACCTCGACATCGACACCGATCGAGGCCTTACCATCTCCCGCGACCGCCTCACCACCGATGCCTTTGCCGTTATCGATGATCCCGAGATCGACATCATCGTGGAACTCATCGGCGGAGAGACCTTTGCCAAGGAGTGCTTCGAACGGGCCATCGCCAAAGGTAAACACATCGTCACCGCCAACAAGGCCCTCATCGCCGCCCACGGAAACGACCTCTTCCGCCGGGCCGCGGAGCAGGGTGTGGACATCGCCTTCGAAGCGAGCGTGGCAGGCTGCATTCCCATCATCAAAACCATGCGGGAAACCCTGGCCGGCAACACCATCCACAGCCTGGCCGGCATCATGAACGGCACCTGCAACTACATCCTGACCAAAATCACCTGCGAGGGAAGCAGCTTTGAAGATGCCCTGGCCCAGGCCCAGGAGAGCGGCTTTGCAGAGGCCGACCCCACCCTGGATATCGAAGGGTACGACACAGCCCACAAGCTGGCCATCCTGAACTCCCTGGCCTACGGCATGAAGGTTAACTTAGACGACATCTATGTGGAGGGTATCACCCGGGTCACCCCGGAAGACATCCGGTTTGCCGATGAGTTCGGCTACCGCATCAAGCTGCTGGCCATCGGCAAACGCACCAACGGTGCCGTGGAAGCCCGTGTCCACCCCACGATGATCCCCAAGGACAACCTCTTTTCCAGTGTCAACCACGCTGTTAACGCCGTCAATGTCTGCGGAAGCGCCACCGGGGACATGTTCCTCGTGGGCCAGGGCGCGGGCATGCTGCCCACGGCCAGCGCCGTGGTAAGCGACCTGGTGGACATCGCCCGAAACCTCATCACCGGGGCCGGCCAGCGGGTTCCCTACCTGGCTTTTACCAGCGAGCGCATGAACGATTTGCCCATCCTGCCCATGGATGAGGTAACCTGCCGTTACTACGTCCGGTTCAAGGCCATGGACAAGCCCGGGGTCCTCTCCCGCATCTCCGGTATCCTGGGGGAATACAACATCAGCATCCGCTCCGTGCACCAGAAAGAAGGTGGCCAGGGCGACGGCTCCGTCCCCCTGGTCATGCTCACCAGCGTGGCACGGGAAAAAGACATGAGGCAGGCCCTGGCCGACATCGAGTCCCTGGACATCATCCAGGGCAAGGCCGCCCTGATCCGCATCGAAGAGTAAGGTATCCGGGCCCGTCCGCAGAAAGATATTGGGCGGGCCCGTCCCTTTTTCATAACCCCGCCTCATGGGCGTACCCACAAAGAAACGGAAACCGCACACCATGATGAACATCATCTGCTCCGACCTGGAAGGGGTCTTCATCCCTGAAATCTGGATCAACGTGGCTGAAAAAACCGGTATCGAAGAGTTGAAACTCACCACCCGGGACATCCCCGACTACAACGTGCTGATGAAAAAACGCCTGGGGATCCTGAACGCCCACGGCCTGAAGCTTGCCGACATCACCGAGGTCATCGACACCATGGACCCCATGGAAGGCGCCGCCGACTTCGTGGCCTGGATGCGTGAAAATGCCCAGCTCATTATCCTCTCCGACACCTTCGAGCAGTTTGCAGGCCCCTTCATGCGCAAGCTGGGCATGCCCACCCTCTTCTGCCACCAGCTGAAAATCGATACGGACGGACGGGTCACGGACTACTGCCTTCGTCAGCAGGATCAGAAGAAAAAGGCGGTCATGGCCCTTAAAGGGCTCAACTACCATGTCACGGCCTTCGGGGACTCCTACAACGACGTCTCCATGCTCAAGGAAGCCGATCAGGGTTTTCTCTTCAGACCCCCTGCCAACGTCATCGAAGAGTTCCCCCAGTTCCCGGTGACCACCAGCTACGACGAACTCAAGCCCCTGGTGGCCGCCTCCCTTGAAACCGGGGCAGCGCGCTGATCATGTTTGCCGTCGAAGAAAAAAAGGGAGACCTCTTCTTCCGCATCTTCGTGCAGCCGAAGTCCTCGAAAAACATGATCTCCGGCATCCACGGAGACGCCTTGAAGGTGAAGATCACGGCGCCTCCCGTGGACGGAGCGGCCAACGCCATGTGCATCAAGTACTTCGCCAAATTCCTAGGGGTCTCCAAATCATCCGTGGAAATCGTCTCAGGACAGACAGGACGGAACAAACGGGTCCGCGTGGAGCTTGGGGCGTCGCCCGGCGATGAAGAAAAGCGGCGGAATATCGTGAAATTACTCACATCGTATGCTTAACGGCGATTTTTTTACGATCCCTTCCTTGACAAGGATCCAAGGCCCATGTATATTCCCTCACATTGTTGCGGGGTGGAGCAGTCTGGTAGCTCGTCGGGCTCATAACCCGAAGGTCAGTGGTTCAAATCCGCTCCCCGCTACCACCGCTTTCAAAAAGCCTTGAAGGACATTCCTTCAAGGCTTTTTTTGTTTGGTCCACATTTTCCTTCGACGCCTCCTTCTCTCCTATCCAGGAAGACAAAGGGGATGCCATCCCACCCTGTTTCTGATATGAACCACACAGACATGCATAACGCTGTCCCATGACGCCAAGAAACAGGAGCCGTTGTACCGCCCATGCACCACCAGCCCCCGGAAACCATTCTAAAAAACGTCTTTGGTTATGAAGCCTTCAGGGGCAACCAGAAAGCGATCATCGACAACCTCCTGTCCGGCGGCGACGCCCTGGTGCTCATGCCCACGGGCGGGGGAAAGTCCCTCTGCTATCAGATCCCGGGCATTCTGAGGCCCGGCACCGCTGTGGTGGTCTCCCCTCTTATCGCCCTCATGCAGGACCAGGTGGAGGCCCTGCGCCAGAACGGGGTCAGGGCGGGCTACCTCAACTCCTCCCTGTCCCAGGCCGAGGCCCTGCAGGTGGAGCGGGCCATGGCCCAAGGGGAGATGGACCTGGTCTATGTGGCGCCGGAGCGGCTCATGACGCCCCGGTTCCAGGAGCTCCTCACCCGGACGCCCCTGGCCCTCTTTGCCATCGACGAAGCCCACTGCGTCTCCCAATGGGGGCACGACTTCCGCCCCGAGTACATGCAGCTCGCCATCCTTGCCGAACGATTTCCCCAGGTCCCCCGCATTGCCCTCACCGCCACGGCCGACCCCATCGTGCGGGAGGAGATGGCCGAGCGCCTCCACCTCACACAGGCCAAGCGCTTTGTCTCCAGCTTTGACCGCCCCAACATCCGTTACCGCATCGTGGTAAAGAACACCCCCAAAAAGCAGCTTCTGGACTTCCTGGAGCAGGAGCACAACGAAGACTCGGGCATCGTCTACTGCCTGAGCCGTAAAAAAGTGGAGTCCACCGCGGCCTGGCTCTCGGACAAAGGCTTCACCGCCCTGCCCTACCACGCCGGGCTCCCCCAGCAGACCCGGGCCGAAAACCAGCGCCGGTTCATCACCGAGGAACAGGTGATCATCGTGGCCACCATCGCCTTCGGCATGGGCATCGACAAACCGGACGTCCGCTTCGTGGCCCATCTGGATCTCCCCAAGAACCTGGAGAGCTACTATCAGGAGACCGGCCGGGCCGGACGCGACGGCCTGCCCGCCGACGCCTGGATGGCTTACAGCCTGGGGGACGCCGTCTTCCTGCGCCAGATGCTGGATTCATCCGAAGGAAACGAACAGTTCAAGCGGATCCAGCACCAGAAGCTCAACGCCATGCTGGGCTTCTGCGAGATCACCGGGTGCAGGCGCCAGGCCCTCCTCGCCTATTTCGGCGAAACCCTGGAGACCGCCTGCGGCAACTGCGACACCTGCCTCTCCCCGGTGGACACCTGGGAAGGCACCACCGAAGCCCAGAAAGCCCTCTCCTGCATCTACCGCACCGGGCAGCGCTACGGCGCCGGGCACCTCATCGACGTGCTCCTGGGCAAAGGCACCGACAAAGTAGAGCTCTGCGGCCACGACTGCGTCTCCACCTTCGGCATCGGCAAAGAGCTCTCCGACGCGGAATGGCGCTCCGTCTACCGGCAACTGGTGGCCGGGGGCCTCATCAGCGTCAACGCCCAAACCGGAGGGTTCCGGCTCAACGAAAAGTCCATGCCTGTTTTAAAAGGCCAGCAACAGGTCAGCTTCCGCAAAGACCCCACCCCCACGCGCAGGGGCAAACAGGCCGGGCGACGCTCCAACGCCTCCCGCCTCATGGAAGAAGTCTGCGTAGCCCCCGGCGCCAGGGCCCTCTGGGACAAACTCAAAGCCTACCGCAAAGAGACCGCCGCCGAGGCCGAAATCCCTCCCTACCTCGTCTTCAACGACGCCACCCTGGCCGATCTCATCGACAAAATGCCCACCGACGACCTGGAACTTCTTGCCGTTTCCGGCATTGGCCAGCAAAAGCTCTCCTCCTACGGCGACGAGATCCTGGCGATTATCGACGAGCACCTCAAAGATTTCATTTAGATAAGAACACATAGAGCAGCACAAAAAACATACTGATACAGGAAAATTCGGCAGGTGGAATCGCCCGCTAAGACGCGAGCACTTAGGCCGTTATGCACAAAAAAAGCCACACAGCAGTGCGGCGCTCCAGGCTTCCGATACCCCTTTGTGGGTAGCCTCCTTTAAGGGCTCTTCTCAATGGGGAATGTTACCGGGTGGCATGGCATCCGTCAGACTGAAGTAGACCAATTGCCACTGGCCTGAGGCCACGTCATGACGAATGAGATACACGCCCCCGTCGTCACCCCGGCATTTGAAGTAACGATGGTCCGGGGCCAGCCATTGGTCCAGAACCTCCGCCACGCGGATGAGGTTCTCGCCGATGGAGATCGCCCGGGGCGTCTCCTCTCCCCGGTATCCAGCATAACAGCTGACATGGATTTTCATGGCGCCCCCCCCATTACAACGTGAAATCCTTGATTTACACAGAAACGAAATGAATCTGATAGACACCTGAATAAATACATACCCGCATATGATTCAAAAAATCCAGCCTGTACTCTTCAACATTGACAGAGAGGATACACCTGCTCAAACTGGACAAAACGATCACCGCCCCCGTTGCACACATCGCATGGTGCCAAGAAAAATAACCTTGGCATGTCCCCCCCCGACGATGGATGCATACCCAAGGCCGGTAATAAAGAACATCCAACAGCACAAAATGCACATGAGAAAACGAAAAAACATTCATATTGACAACTGACCGCCATTTAGTTAGTTTCACCCTAACAAATAAAAAAGGACTCACCAATGACCTCAGATGATCGTATGCATCACATAGTAAAAAGATTCTATGATGCTTCCACAACCTGCAGCCTGGAAATCTCAGAACAGTTGGGAATGTCTCAGCTGCAAGTGAATCAGATCCATTACCTGAAGCTCATTGATGAACATGACAGCCTCACGTTCAGCCTCATGGCGGAACTTCTCGGAATTACCAAGCCTTCTGTAACGGAAATCGTGAACAAACTGATCAGGCTCGAGTGCGTAACAAAAACGCAATCCCCGGATGACGGCAGGGTTTATTTTATTGAACTTTCAGAGAAAGGACGAAATATTGCGCGTTCACGAGCGCTCTCTGAAAATAAAATAATCGAGCTCATCCTGAAGAAACTTGACCCTAATGAAGTAGAAACATTTATCCGCTTGCTCGACAAAATTTCTGGATAGCATCGAGAACACACCCGGCCTTAATTTCCAAAGGCCAACTACATTGAGATGTTTGCCTCTGGACGCTCTGCCGGGGCAAGCCGTTAAAACGTTATCATAACGTGCTCTCCCTTGCTTTACGACCACATCCAGCGACATGCCAGATGGATTTCAAACGCAACAACCCTTCAAAATTCATTTAAATTGGGCTCAACGCCCCACTACAAACAAACCGGTAAAATTCGTCTGCACCGCCATATTAATTAGTTTAAACTTAACTAACAATAAAATCAAAGCCCCATGATTTAAAAGGAACCACCAACTATGAATGTTATCGCAATAAACGGCAGCCCCAGAAAAGAGTGGAACACAGCAACCTTGATTCAAAAAACACTTGACGGCGCCTCTTCCCAGGGAGCGGAAACGGAGTTGATCCATTTATATGACCTTGATTACAAAGGCTGCCGAAGTTGCTTTGCCTGCAAAAAAAAGGGGGGCCGACATTACGGGGCCTGCGCAATGAATGATGAGCTGACATCGGTATTAAATAAAATTGAGCATACCGACGCCTTGATCCTGGGCTCACCGATCTATTTTGGCTCGGTTTCAGGTGAAATGCGGTGCTTTCTTGAGCGAGCCCTCTTCCCAAAGTATGTGTACGCCAACCCGTATCAAACCCTCTTTCCGAGAACCATCCAAACGGGCTTTATCTATACCATGAACGTCACAGAGGAAGGGATGAAAGGGTATGGATTTGATGCCCATCTCAACTTAAATGAAACGCAATTAGAGTTTGTTTTCGGTAAATCCGAAACCCTCTTCTGCCATGACACGTATCAGTTTAATAACTATGACACGGTTGTTCAGTCCTGTTTCGATCCGGTGAAAAAAGAGAAACAGCGTCAAGAGGTCTTCCCGTTGGATTGTGATAAAGCCTTTGATATGGGACGCAGGTTCGCCAGCCCCAATCAATAAAGCCACAGCGCAAAAACAAAACGAGCCCTGAGCAATCCGTCAGGATCACTCAGGGCTCGTTCATACCCAAACGTTTTTGATCACACTTTTTTCAAAAAGTTTGGCCCCCGGCAGGGCCGCCGGAGGCAGCTTATACCCGTTCCAGGTTCTGTTCGATGACCTCCAGGTGGTTGTAGTCCACGCCTTCGATCTGGACACGTTTGCCGCTTTTGCGCACGGCCACGCGGTGTTCGAAGAGGCCCAGGGACTCGGTGTCGTTGATGCCGGTAAAGTAGACGCACTGGATGCCCATGGCCCGGGCCACCTTGAGCTGGGCGTCCAGGAAATCCGACCGGTTACAGACGCCCAGGGGGTTGTCTGCAATGAGGAAGGCCGGGAGGCGATCCTCTTTACGGTTGCGGCGTTTCTGGCGCATGGAGGTGAGCAGGGCGTAGAGGAGCACGGCCGTGGTGAGGGCCTCGCCGCCGGAGCCCAGGTCCTTGCCCACCTGCTCGTAGCGCCTGCCCGTGTCGTCACACTTAAGGAGGCGCACGGCAAACTCGCTCTTTCCGGTGGCGGCCTGGAGAAGGCGATACATGAGCTCGGCCCCCAGCATGTTGCCGGTGCGGGCGTTGACCTCGGGCATGCGGTTGGCCTCGATGAGCTCGTGGAGCCAGTTGTCGATGGACTCGCGGAAAGCCTCTTCATGACGTGCAAAATCAAGCCGCCGGCTGCAGCGCAGGATCGCTTTTCCGCCGTAGATAAAGACATCGTCGGGCATGGTGATGCGGGTGGCGGTGAGAAGCTTCTGGTGGCACTCCTTGACGTGCTGGAGCATCATGCCGATGAGGCTGCCCACAAATTTTTCCGACCGGGCCAGATCGCTCTCGATGTTTTCGGCCAGGTCCTTGCAGGTGGCCACCATGGCGGCACTCTGGGCTCCCAGGGTTTCTGCATCGTGACGACGCAGCTCGTCCACCACCGCAGGCAGGGCTTCTTTGAGCTTCTCATCGGAGAGGCTCACCTGAAGGCGGTCAAAGGCCGCGGACATCACCCGGTGCTGGCGAACGCTTTCGGCCACGGAGTCGGCTTCCAGGCGGATCACCTCCTCCACCTCTTTGAGGAAGACCTCGGCGGCCACCACGGGGTTGGCGCACTCCACAAGCTCGGGCCACTCGCGCCTGGGCGACTCCTCATCCCAGACCGGGGTGTAGTCCTTGATGCGTGCGGTGCCCAGGTCCAGAGAGGTGGACCAGGTTTTGACCATATCCGCCTTGCTCTTGAGCTTGGTCTGTCTGGTCTCCAGGTCCATGAGCTCTTCACGCAGGCGGGCCCCTTCCAGGGAGCACCCCTCCATGGCCTCGTCCAGGGCGTCGGTTTCCAGGGTATCGGCGGACACATCCGGTGTCACGCCCCTGCCCTTCCAGCGCCCCAGTTCCAGATCCAGGCGCTGCTTCTCGCGGACAATGCCCTCCTGCTTGCCCACAAAGGCCCCTTTCTGCTCCAGGGTCTCTTCCAGCATGGCGGCCAGGGCCTCCATCCGTTCGGCACGTTCGGCGTCGGTATGTGAAGCCCAGGTCTCCACCAGGGCCTCGTCCAGATCGTACTCGCGGCGGGAGCGCTCCAGCTCCGCCGCCTCTTTCTGACGCTTTGCCTTGAGCTCGGTGAGCTCGGCCGCCAGGGACTCGATGCCCAGCTCGCCTGCCACCCGGCGCTCCCGCTCCAGGGCCTCTGCATACAGAGAGGCCAGGGCGGAAAGATCCATCTCCCGGGCTTCCTGTTTCTGGTCCTCATCCAGCGTGGCGTCCCCCTGGGGAACGAGTTCGGCCTTTTCATCCAGCCGCTTGACCGACGCCTCATTGCGGGCAAGGAGTTCCACAAGGCGCGTCATCTCGTCGCCCAGTGCCTCCCGGCTCTCACGGATCTCTGTCTTGCGCCCTTCAAAGGAGGAGAGGTTCCGGTTCTCGTCGTTGAGGCTCTGCTTCCAGGCCTCCAGCTCCCCGTACTGAGTCTGCCAGGCGGTAATCTGCTGCATGCGGCGGGTAAGTTCGCCTTCCTTCTCCGTGATGCCCTTGGCTTCACCTTTGAGGCGGTTCTCTTCGGATAGAAGCACCCTCTGGGCCTCTTCAGCCCTGGCGATCTCTGCCTGGATCTCCTCCACCCGATGCCCGGCTTCGGTGAGCTGGCCTTCCAGGGCCTGGAGCCCGGACTCGTCGGGATACTGTTCCAGATAGGCTGTCAGGAGCCTTGCGGCATGTTCCATCTCCGCCAGCAGGGCCTGCTCAGAAACCAGGGTCTCCACCAGGGCGGCGCGCCTGGCCTTCAGCTCGGTGATACGGGTTTCAATGAAGGAGGGGCTGTAGACCGAGGCGTCGGCCGGGGCCAGTACGTGGCCCTGACAGTCGGCCACCTCCTCAAGGGCAGAGGGCACGGAGATCACCACCGGCCGCGTCAGCCAGTCCGGAGTGGACAGGGCTTTCACCTTTTCCAGAACCTTGTCGTTTTTGGCCATGATCCCGGTAAAGCGCCCCGGGTCTTTTTCAAGGAACCGGGCCACCACCTGGGGATCGCCGTACTCTACGGCAAGGTAGTCGGGAAACGCCTTGACGTCGGCAGGGGAGACGCCCTCTTCCTGGAGCCATGCCAGCAGGCGACGGGTGTCCGCGTCCACGGCAAGGGTCTCGGTGGTGGAGAGGCGCTCGATGTCATCATCCAGGGTAAAGCGACGATGGTTCTGCTCGGCCACGGCGTTTCGCTTGCGCTGGAGCATCTCGGCAACCCGGGAGGCCAGGTCCGGCCGATGGGGGGACAAGTCGCTGCACCCGGCAACAGCAGCCAGGTGACGGTTGGCCTGGAGGGACTCGCGGGCAGCTTTTTCCTTGTCCAGGGCTTCAGCTGCCTTCTTAGCAGCGGACTCGGCCTCCACCTGCTCCCGCTGGCTTCTCTTCCAGAGCTGCTTGGACTCCTCCATCTCCAGGTAGAGGTCCTCCAGGGAAGCAATAATCTCTTCCCGACGCGAGGCATGCTGGCTCTGCTCTGTTTTCAAGTCTTCCAGGGCCTCTTCCGGGGACTGATCCTGCGCCAGGGCCAATGCGGTTCGGGAGGTTTCGGCGGCGTCGATGAGGGTGGTGCACCGGGTAATGGTGTGCCTTGCCTTCTCCACGTCCGATGCAAGGGCTTCGGCCTCGGCTTCGATGGTTCGACGCCTGGACCCGGCGGCCTGCTGCTCCTCCTTCAGGCGATGGCGTTCCTTTGCGGCCTCGTCCCGTTCCGAGGCAAGGCGGTGATGATACTGGGAGGACCGGACGGAGATCTGCTCGCGCACGGGCGCCAGGGCGTCGTCCTTGTCGGAGAGGGCCTTCTCCCGGTCGTCGATCTGTGCGGACAGGCGCCGGATTTTTGCGGCCAGGCCCGCCCCGCGCAGGGAGGCCTGCTCCCTGCGGCCGGAGGCGTAGGCCTCTGTGGCCGCGTCCACCTGCTCTTTGAGGCGCTTCTCTTCCCGGGCGTATTTTACCGACTCCAGGTAAAAGGCGTTGGCCCGGGTGCGATTCAGCTGCAAGGTCACGGCATCATGGGACTCGGCAGCCTCATGAATCTTGACCGCCACCTCCTTGCCCCTGGCAGCCGCAGCAGCCTTTGCCGTTGACAGAAGACGGCGGGCCTCACCCAGGCGCAGGCGAAAGGCATCGGTGTCGTCACCGGCGCTGCGCCACTTGCCGCTGACCGCCTCGAACTCGGAGAGTTTCTCCCGAAGCCCCCAGGCCGCCTTGAGCCGGGCCTTCTTCTCGGGGCGATGGCGCATCTTCTCCATGGACTGCAGGGTGGTCTCCCTGAGCTTTGCCGCCACGTCCAGGTCCGTAACGCACCCCAGGAAAAAGCCCATGAACTCCTCTTCGTTGCGGAACTTGAAGGCATCCTTGATGCCCCCTTCAGACCGGGCAAAGTCCACCTGACGGTTCACCAGCCAGGGGTCGAGGTCGAGTTTTTCCAGGTGCTCTTCCCAGTCCCGCTGGGAGGTGGTGGAGGTGACCCTGGGGGTGATGTACTCCCGTGCGGCGGTAAAGGGCTTCTCCTCGGCGGAGAGGCCCGGCCAGGCAAAGCGAAGTTCGTCGAACAGGGACTCTTCCGAAGAGGTAAAATAGATGCGGTCGATCTTGCCCGCCGCCCCTTTGTGGCGATAGATGAGCTGCCCCACCAGGAGGTGCTCTTCGGGCTCGGCCTCAAAGAGGGTGGGCTCCGCCGTGACGGTGAGGTTGATGAGCACCACGGCCGGGCGCCCGGGGATCAGGTACTGATCCAGGCTCTTGTCCCCGCCGGACTGAAGGTGCTGGACAAACCGACGCTGTTCCGGGCAGAAGGCGCTGAGCAAAAACGAAAGGAGCGTGGTCTTGCAGGAGCCGTTCTGGGCAAAGAGCACACCGTGGTCGGCACGCTCCCCCTCACGGCAGATGGGAAAATAGCCGTTCTGGACGATGTTCTCGCCGGCCGCCACGTCACTGATAAAAAATCTGCTGAGTCGATACATCTTAGTGCGCCTCCTCTTCTGCCTGGACCTCGGCCTGCTCCTCGGCCATCATCTGATGATCCTCCACCACGTCGCGGAAGGCATGGAACGCATAGACCGTGGCATTCTTCAGGGCCGCCTGGTACGACGGCGTGGGCCGGTACTCCAATTCTCCGGGACGGTCCTCAAAGGCCAGGAGGTAGCCCGTCTCCACCATGTGTTCGAAGACCCGCTGGATGAGCTCCACCCAGCTGTGGCCGCCGCCTGCGCGCTTGCTGTCGGGGTTCTCCTCGGGAAGCTCCCGGAACCTCTTGGCCGCGGTCCGCACCTCGGGATGGACCAGGTCGTCGTCCTCTTCCATCTGGGCTTCGGCCTCTGCAAAGCGCCGGAGCACCTCCACAACGTCTTCCACCATGGCAATGCCCAGGTCCTCCACGGGCGCGTCCAGATCCGCCTCAGACGGGAAAAACGCCGTGGCAACCGCGCAGTGCACCATGAGCAGCTCGGCTGCCTTCAGCTCGTTACGGGCCAAGATCTTGCCGTACTCGGTGAGGTTTGCCGCAAAAAAACTCCCGGCATGCAAAGCGGAAACACGAAGGGCAAGGGCCTCCACGTCCAGCACCTGAAGCTCTAGGCCGGCGAGGCCGTCATGGACCATCACCTGGAACTGGCCGTCCGCCTGGTATCGCTGGACCAGTTCTTTGGCCTCGTCCTGATGGCGTCCCACCAACTGCTTGCGCCCGTTGCTGTGCGCCAGGCTGAGATAAATCAACCGATTGACCTGATAGATATCGTTTGTTTCCAATTATATTTCGCCTCCGGCGGCAAGGGGATGATCCCCTTGACCCCATATGGCATCCGGCTCGCTGGCGCTCACCGGATGCGAAAAGGATGATATGGTCAAAGTAGGTTCAAAAAGCATGCCTCCGGCGGCGAGGTGTGCCACCTCGAAAGCAGGTTACGAATGCGCTTTTCCCCTCATTCCTCGGGAAAAAACACATTCGTCTTTGATTTAAATTGACTTGAATCCACGTTTTAAAACCTGTTCGTTAAACTGTAGCTATTCAGTTGCCTCCGGCGGGTCGCCGAAAGCTTGCGGCCGAACCACGACGTTCGTAAGACCTGTTTGCCAAACTTTTTAAAAGTGTGGCCTCCGGGGGCATTTTTATAACAGGCGCAGCCCGTCAGCAAATGTGAGGAACCCGAGAAACGAGGGTTCAGAGCATTTGCGTCTCTGGCCCTTTATCCTGTTTTCCGAAAAATGACATGGGCCTCTCCAGCATAAACGGTTGCCCCATGTCACACATCTCGCGAATGCCCCGATAACGATTGTATGCTGGCGGCCTCCACGCATTCGCCATAAGGTTTCCAGGTGCCCCTACCTGGCCGCCGGAGGCTGTTTTTTTAATTCGCCTCGCCCTCGGCAAGGGGCACCAGGACCAGGTTGTGGCCCCGGTAAAGGCGCCCGTCCGGGAGTCGGGCGGAGAAGCGGCTTTCGGTGTCTGCCAGGCGGACCTGGACACGGTTCTTTGCGGCGGTGCGAGGGTCCACAAAGCACTGAAAGACAGTCATGGCGGCGGCAACGGCCATGGGAGCGCCGTTGTCGCAGGAACGGTCCATGAGGTCGGAAAGGGCCAGGAAGCCTTCTTTATAAACGGCGTTGCGCATAAAGGCACCGGCCGAGGCCATAAGCTCTTCGGTGAGTTCCGAGTGGTAGGTTTCCAGATCTTCGCCGTCGATCTCGCAGACGGCCCGCTGTTTTTCCTGGGGGCCGCTCATGCGTTCGAGGAACCGGTCCATGGCATCCATAAGGGTGGCAGGGTCAAACAGGGAGGGCCGGGTGGGCGGGTCAAAGCGGGCGATAAATTCCATGCCCACCTCCGCGGCTTTGTGCTCCTCCAGCCTGGCCACCCGCTTGAGCACCTCGTCCGGTGAGGGGAGGATGCCGTAAGAGTTACGCCGGAACAGCTTGTGGCTGTGTTTGTGGTAATCGTCGGGCAGGCGCTGGAGTTCGCCCACCAGGTCCATCTGGCGGGAGTTCAGGTGCCTGAGCTGGCCTGCCAGCTGGTGCAGCTTCTCCTCAAGGTCCGCATCGGAGGTGTCCTGAAGATAGGCCATAACCAGGGTCTGGAGACGGCTGCTCTCCTCCTGGATCTGGAGGGCCTGGCCCGCGCCTTCGTCGGCCATGGCGTTGATCTTTGCAAACTCCACGGCGTGGATGTTCCGGGCGATGGCCCGGCGCACGTTCCTTATATCTCCGGCCTTTCGAAAGCACTGCTTCTGGTTCTGGTCCGCCACCAGAATGGCGTCGTCCACGTTGCCGCGTTCGATGAAGAGCTTGATTCGAAGGTTGCCGATGGCTGTTCCGTCCAGGGCGCTTGTTTCGTGCAGGCCGAAGTACGCGGCATAGCCTTCGTCTGTGAGGGCAAAGGAGGTGGTCTCTCCGTACCCCGTATACACGGCCTTGATAAGCCAAAACTTCCGGGTATCAAACCGGCCCTCCTGGCCGTCGTAGTAAGGGTATTCAAAGGGAAGGTAGCGCCGCTCCCGGTTGGAGAGGTGGTCAAAGACGCGGCTGATCACCTCGTCAAGCTCGTCGTCGGTAATCTCGACCCCTGCGGCCTCGGCCTGCACCCGGGCCGATGACCGGATGCGCCCGATCACCTCGGTTCGGGAGGCCCCCACCTGGTACTCGGTCACCTCGGAGATGGTATCTAAAATGGCAAAGGCCAGCCAGCAGAGATCCAGCACTTCCCAGGCCTTGCCCCCGGCTTCGCCGAACCGGAACCGCCGGGCCTCCAGCTCATAAATGGGCCGCATGACAAGGCCCGAATGGACCACCCGGGTGACGTCCGATTCGCGGGTTCGAACCGTCCTGGACTCCCCTTCGCCCTCAAGGCGATTTTCCTCTGTTGTCAACGTATCCAACGTGCACCCCTGTATCTATCTGATCCGGTCTCCACGCACTCGACGTTGACCCGGCACCATACAAAATTCATGCTGCGGTCAAGCCCGCGCCAAAAACAAAAAGCCCCTTGATGGGGCCTTTTTTAGGTATCACATTTTTTTGTCAGTGACACCCTGAAATCGAAGGGTGCCAAGGCACAAAAACACCCTCGTCCCCATTGGTCCCGGGGGTGTTTTTATCATTCCAAAGGCCGAAGCCCCTCTCATCCTTGGGCCGCCCCCCTGATAGGATCTATGCTGCCGTCTGAAAACAACGCCAGGGGCATGGGAGAACCGCCCTTTCCGATCTCAACCCACCCTCCGGTATTGTCACCCCGCATTGACAGAAAGAGATTAAACAGAGTCAACCATCTTTCCGCGCACCCATAACATTTCGGGCACTTACCCGTTCAACCTGAAACTATGGGAAAGACCACCGAAGGCAGCAGCGAATTGAGTCGACACAAGGGATCTGCTCGGAAGTAAGCAAGACAGGAGGGAAGAAGGAAATCCAAGGGCTGGAACGGTAACATTCCGGTTCCCCGGCCTGCAGGCCCCAAGGGGCCTGCCACCGATCCGGCGCGGCCTTCCCGATGGTTCGGGAAGAGCACGCCGGGGAGCCGGGAACCTCGCTATACGTTGAAGCGAAAGTGCAGCACTTCGCCGTCCTGCACCTCGTACTCTTTGCCTTCCACGCGGAGCTTGCCCTTCTCTTTGAGGGCGGCCTCGCTCTTGTATTCGAAGAGCTCTTCGCAGTGGTAGACCTCCGCACGGATGAACCCGCGCTCGAAGTCGGAGTGGATCACGCCTGCGGCCTGGGGAGCTTTGGCCCCTTTGGGGAAGGTCCAGGCGCGGACCTCTTTTTCACCGGCCGTGAAGTAGGTCTGGAGACCCAGCATGCTGTAGCCTTCGCGGATGAGGCGATGGAGCCCGGACTCTTCCAGGCCTGCGTCCTCCAGGAAGGCCTTTTTCTCCTCCTCGTCGTCCATTTCGGAAATTTCCGATTCGAACTTACCGCAGATCACCACCACGCCGGATCCGTCTTTTGCGGCAAATTCACGGACGCTGGCCACGTAATCGTTCTCGCTGCCCAGATCGTCTTCCCCTACGTTGCAGCAGTAGAGCTGTTTTTTCTGGGTAATGAGGTGCAGGTCGGAGATGAGCTCAATTTCACGCTCATCCAGCTCCAGGCTTCGAGCGGGCTGCCCCTCTTCCAGGGCCGCCTCCAGCTTTTTCAAGACGGGCTCCAGGGCCTTGGCCCTGCCGGAGACCTTCTTGTCCTGGGACTTGAGGAGCTTGGGAAGACCGGTCAGGCGCTTCTGGACCGTCTCAAGGTCGGCAAAGGCCAGCTCGATGCTGATGGTCTCGATATCGCTCACCGGGTTGACCTTGCCATCCACATGGACCACGTCGTCGTCATCAAAGCAGCGCACCACATGGATAATGGCACCCACCTGACGGATGTGACCGAGGAACTGGTTGCCGAGCCCCTCCCCCTTGGACGCCCCGCGAACGAGGCCTGCAATGTCCACAAACTCCACCACCGCGGGGATCACCTTCTGGGGAGGGATCAGCTCCGTGATGCGGTTCATGCGCTCATCGGGCACAGCCACAACGCCCACGTTGGGCTCGATGGTGCAAAAAGGGTAGTTGGCCGCCTCGGCAGGAGCGGAGGTCAGGGCCGAAAAGAGGGTGGATTTACCGACGTTGGGCAGGCCAACAATACCGCAGTTCAATTGCATGGGTCACAAAACTCCTTCAAAAAATAAAAAAGAGAACACCCGACCATACGGGCCTTCTCATCGGTTCAATGGTGGTTACCGTCTCTATGCACCGACACTCAGCGTTCCGGGTCCCCGGCACATTGAGACGCCCCTGCGCAGGCAATGAGGTCTTCTGGGGCCGACACCCCATGGGCGCATCCCAGAAACCGGGCTGCAGCCTTCCAGGCCACATCAGGGGTTATCCCGGCTTCACGCATGTCTTTCAGGGCGTAAGCCCCCCGGGATTTCGACAGCTTCTCGCCGTCCTCCCCGGGAATCAACCGATGATGCAAAAAGGCGCAACGCTTGAAATAGGACGCATCAAACAGGTCCGCCAGGTAGAGCTGCGCGGCCGTTGACGGCAGAAGGTCTTCGCCCCGGACGATAAAATTGATCTGGCCGGCCTCGTCTTCCAAGAGACTGGCAAACTGATATGCGGGCTGATCGTCCTTTCGCCAGAGCAGAAAATCCCCGAAGGTTCTCGACAGGTCCAGGCTGCGGCCGTTCACGCTGACCATGGCGCCTTCATCCACCTGCACCCGCATGGCGGTCTTCTGGGGCACCAGCGCAAGTCCGCAGTGACGACATGTCCCGGGGTAGAGACCGTCGGGAGACGCCTTTTTAATGGTGCTCCGGGAGCATTCACAGGCAAAGAGCTTTTCGGTGGCCTTCTGCAATCGGTCCAGCTCGCCCCGGTAAAAAGCACGTCTTTTCTGGAGAGAAAATGAGCTGTGAAACGCATCCGGTCCAAAGGGCCCGCTGTCCCAGTCCAGCCCCAGCCACTCCAAAGAGGTGAAAATATCTTCCAGCACCTCGTCACGGAACCGGATCCCGTCCATGTCATCAATGCGCAGGTGAAGGGTGCCGCCCCTGGCCCGGACCAGGGCCCAGGTCACGAGAAAATTCACCGCATTGCCCAGGTGCAGGTAACCACTGGGAGTCGGCGCTATGCGCGACACAGGCTTTTCAGGTATCTCCATCCTGTCCAAAGGCGTTGTTTCCATGGGGCAAAAAAGGGTTCTCCCTCTGTTGGGCCTCTTAAAAAGCGCATCGATTCAAAACGAACCTACATATCACTGTTTTTATTCCATGTCCAATATCGGATGGGTCAGATACCGGCAGAGCGCACGCCAGCAACATAAATACCTGCGGCATTGTTGCCCGGTATAACCCTTTGCCCTTCGCCTTTAGCCCTTTACCCTTTACCTTTCGCCCTTTGCCTTTCGCCTTTCGCCTTTTGCCTTTTGCCTTTTGCCTTTCGCCCTTTGCCCTTTGCCCTTTACCTTTTGCCCCACCAAACGCAAAAAGGCCCGGAAGAGAACTCTTCCGGGCCTTCGTATTTTTTATTGGTAGCGGGAAGCGGATTTGAACCACTGACCTTCGGGTTATGAGCCCGACGAGCTACCAGACTGCTCCATCCCGCAACAATGAGACGCACACTACTCCCCGCGCCGGGGGATGTCAAGGGATAAAAGCAAAAAAGATGCCACATGCCATTTCCCATGACGCAAAATGCAAAAAAGGCCCGAAAGAGAACTCTTTCGGGCCTTCGTATTTTTTAGTGGTAGCGGGAAGCGGATTTGAACCACTGACCTTCGGGTTATGAGCCCGACGAGCTACCAGACTGCTCCATCCCGCAACAACGAGACGCACACTACACCCCAGCCCGGGTGATGTCAAGGCACAAAAGCAAAAAAGATGCCACCCTTGTTACCCTCACCTATGGCAGGCCCTCCTTATGCTGCTCCCACCCCAGGATCCCCCCTTCGATATTGTAGACCCCGGTAAACCCCTTGGCCGCCAGGAACCGCGAGGCCAGCCTGCTCCGGTTGCCGCACCGGCAATACACAAGCAGGGCGGTGCCCTTGTTCAGCTCCCCGGCCCGCTTCCTGACCTGAAACAGCGGAATATGGATGGAACCCTCAAGGTGCCCTCCGTCGTACTCCGCCTTCTGCCGCACATCCAGAAGGGTCCACCCGTCACTGTCTGCCATTATTTTCCTGGCCTGTTCCGGGCCAATGGAGGTCACCGGAAGAAAAAACCGAAACCACGTCATTCAAGAGCTCCTTTCATTCACTCGCCAATACTGATATGCCTGTCGAAAAGAAATGCAACGGTTCAGTTGCCCCCGGCGGGTCGCTTTTTTGAACAAAAGCTCCGCAAAAGAATGTTCCGAGTACACCGTACCATACGGACACTGCAGGCCATACAAGCCCGTTCATCCAGAATGCTCCCCGTCTGTGTGCCCGCATGTTTATCATGATCATCACAGGATCCACACAGCCCAATGAATCATCTCAACCAATGGTTTGACGACTACACCGCCTCCTTTCTCACCGGCTCCGAGAAAAACGACCGAAACATCAACCTCAAACGGGACCACACCCAGAGGGTTCGCGCCGAGAGCCGCTTCCTGGCAGACGCCCTGGGCCTCAACGAGCGGCAAACAGCCCTTGCCGACCTGGCCGCCCTCCTCCATGACATCGGCCGTTTTGAACAGTTCCGACGCTTTCGCACCTTTGTGGACGACCGCTCCACCGACCATGCCCGACTCGGCCGTGACATATTGGAGGAACAGGACTGCCTCGCACGGATGGCCCCTTCCGACGCCGACCTCATCAAACGAGTGGTCCTCTATCACAACCGGGCCTTCCTGCCGGAGGATGAGTCCGAGGAGTGCCTGTTTCACACCCGCCTCCTGCGGGACGCCGACAAGCTCGATATCTGGTTTGTGGTCACCTCGTATTACAAGGAGATGAAGCTCAAGCGAAACACCACCCTGGAACTCGGCCTGCCCGACACTCCGGACGTCTCGAAGAAGGTCCATGAGAGCCTTATGAACCGAACCGTGGTTCTCAAAGAGCATCTGCAAAGCTTAAATGACTTCAAGCTCCTGCAGATGGGCTGGGTCTTCGACCTCAATTTCACCCCGTCCATCAAACGCCTGGAGGAGAAAGGCTACCTGCGGATGATCAGAGAGACCCTGCCGGAGGATCCGAGGATCGATGAAATCTACGACAACATAGCCCGATACATGGGGGAGAAGGGGGCTTAAGGGCTAAGGGCTAAGGGCAGCCCTTTCAAGGTGGTAAATATAACTATACCTAAAGGCCCAAAATGACGTGATAAAATCTAGACAAACCACTCTTTAAAGGTTATGGTAAAGTTAAACAATAACCTATTAT
>NZ_CAADHO010000012.1 GCF_900699765.1 Desulfoluna butyratoxydans | reverse complement strand
AGAGAGGCCCTAAAAAGCCAAAGGACAAGAAGGGTCATTGCTCGAAAAGCTCACATGTTTCAACCGCCAAGCTGATTTCGAAACGCAAAAAATAAAAGTACTACATTGAAAGGGCTGGCGTATAGGGCTATGACAGGTTGTGGAGGGGGGCCGGTGCGGGTGGCGGGTTATTTCTATGGATTTTGAAATGAATAACCATGGAATATAACGACAAAAAAACTATTGACACACCGAGAGGATGAATTTATGGTTGATCGTAATAACTAGTTATTATCATTGAAAGGCGACCCGACAGGATGCGGACACATCCTGCCAGGCCTGACCAAAACAACCTAACACGGAGGTCGTTATGGCTAAGCGGTTTTTTACACCAGCCCCCGATCCATTTCAAGTCGTATTTTCCTTCATGCGCGGCATCCCGCGCCACGTTTACCACCATCATTGCCGATTCAAATGGCCTATGAACACGTGCGTTTCTGACTGACGGCGGGGAAAACGCCCCTTCGGAATTCTGCGCGTCTTCGAGCTGCACTGGCAATGAAGGAGTTCTGCCACTTTTCCTCCTCACCTCACCGAAGGTGCGTTTTCCCTTTCCCGATGCCTGAAGGGCTCTTTGCCTTTTGGGGCAGCCTTGTCCCTTTTCCCGATTTTTTTGGGGGAAGGAATCATCAGGGCACAGGGGCAAGGCCAGAGGGGGTAGGTCATAGCACAATAGACCCTGCGTTCCATACGCTGCGGTTCCGGTGTATCGGTGCATTTGGCTTTTCAGGTACAGCCATAAACGCCGATGCCCTCTGGCAAATGCTATGACCTATTCCCGACTTCTTGAATGCCCCCCCTGTTTTTCTATGCCCTTCTTTTTCTATCACCTAATTCATTGGGAGTTCACCATGACCACGTCACCGGGAATGTTCGAAGGCTCCGAAATTTCGGAACTGTGCGACTCCATCAAAGACATCCACCGTCTGTTGAAATCTGTGGGGGCTTTTCACGCGGAACTGGATAAGGCAGACGCGCCGGGAGGAAACGGCCTTCAGATCGACTTCAAAAAATGGGGAATCCGAACCATCACCGAAGACCTCCTGGCCCGGCAGTATGCCAAGATTGATCGGATGGCGGCAATTTATAAGGAGGAGCAGGATAAAATGCGGGGAAGGTGATGGCGCTTTCGGTATTAGATGGGCACGATTCGCTTTGCTCGCCCTACCCTCCTCCACGGTGGATTATTCCATGCAAATCAAACGCAAAAAGGGCACCCCAATTGGGGTGCCTTTTTTTAGCCGACCTTTAACTTATGACGTTTCGATACAGGCAGCCACCGCTTTGGTCAAGGTCTGGGATGGTTGGCGGTATAAAAAATGCTTGAAAGTTCGGGGCTCAACAGCCCTCTCCTTCTATGCCGAACGGGCTGCAGAAAAGCTGCGCAAGGATGGGCTTCGGGCGGGTGTGATGGATATCTATGCAATGAGCAACAGATTCCACAAAGCTGATTTCTATTACAACAAGACCACCTTTCGATTTCCGGTGCCAACCTCCGACAGCCCGGAAATTATCAAGGAGGCCCTTGCGGCCTTTGCCGAGATTTATCGGGAAGGCCTACCTTTCAAGAAGCTAAGGATCCATATGCGGGAGCTGACCCAGCAAAAACCAGAGCAGCAGCTCCTCATTGATAAAGTTGACCGGGACCAGTCTTCAGCTTTGATGAAAGCCATGTATGCGGTGAATGCCAACATGGGACGCCGTACCGTAACTTATGCACCTTCCGGACTCTCCACTGACCTTTCAGAGCCCAAAGCATGGCGCACTCAATTCAACCACAAGTCCCCTTCCTATACCACTCGGTGGGATCAGCTTCTTCGAGTGACCTGAACCCTTCCATCTGGCCCGCTTTACATTTTCAATGTTTGCATGCCGGGTCTTTTTTATCCTTCCTTGCAATTATGTCCATCAAGGAGTAAGAATTTAATTCTGAGATGATAAATGGCTGATATATTGTTGACTAAGCAGTCAATTGAAATTGCCAATTTTGAGATCATGGATTTCGATTGGGACATTGTTCTCTTCTGTACACAGAAGAGAATGGCTTGATATCCGAAAAATCATGAATTATACGGATTATCAGACATTTTTGTCGGATAATCCTTGAATCAAAGGTAATATCCGACAGTTTTGTCCTTATTTGTCCCTGAGAGGGGATTATCGGACAGAAATGTCGGATAATAATTGTTGGGCATCAATAAAAAGACCGCTGAAGATGATCTGAATTCGCAGTTGGTGTGATAGTACAAATCACCGTCAAAATGGAGAAGAAATAGAAATGAATGAAATCATCTGCCCCCACTGCAAGAAAGCTTTCAAAGTTGATGAGGCTGGGTATGCGGACATTTTGAAGCAGGTTCGCGATAGTGAGTTTGAGCAGCAATTGAATGAGCGTCTTGAATTGGCCGAGCAAGAAAAGCAAAACGCAGTTGAGCTCGCCAAAGAAAAGGTTGGAAGCGAGATGCAGAAGACTGCCGCTGCCAAGGACACAGAGATTCAAGAATTGAAGGCGAAATTAGATGCTGGGGAGACAGAGCAGAAGCTTGCTGTGACCCAAGCTCTAAGCGCTGTGGAAAAAGAACGTGACGAGCTTGCCAACGAGCTGAAACAGGCTAAGCAAGATAACGATACCGCTTTAAAGCTAGCCGAGGTTAATCTATCAAAAGAGCTTCAAGAAACCAAAGCGAAGAAGGATGCAGAGATTCAAGATCTAAAAGCGAAGCTATGCACGAACGAAGTTGAGCAAAAACTCGCTATTACTGAGGCAGTTAGCGTTGCCGAGAAGGAGCGTGACGAACTAAAGAACAGCCTGAAGCAAGCTGAGCTTGAAAAGGAACTCGCCGAGAAGTCGCTCAAGGATAAGTACGAGACGCAGATCAAAGATCGGGACGACACGATAGATCGTCTAAAGGATATGAAAGCTCGCCTGTCAACGAAGATGGTTGGCGAAACCCTTGAACAGCACTGTGAAACCGAGTTCAATCGTATTCGCGCGACAGCGTTTCCAAGAGCCTATTTCGAGAAGGACAACGACGCAACTACCGGCAGCAAGGGTGACTACATTTTCCGTGACTCTGACGAGGCAGGCACTGAAATCGTTTCTATCATGTTTGAAATGAAGAACGAAAGCGATGCCACCACAACAAAGAAAAAGAACGAAGATTTTCTAAAGGAACTTGATAAGGATCGCACTGAAAAGGGTTGCGAATACGCAGTGTTGGTATCCCTGCTCGAATCTGACAGTGAGCTTTATAATACCGGGATCGTTGACGTGTTTCACCGTTACCAAAAGATGTACGTGGTTCGGCCGCAATTCTTTCTTCCAATTATTACGCTGCTGCGTAACGCAGCGATGAAGTCATTAGAATATAAGACGGAGCTTGCACTCGTTAAGGCACAGAACATAGACGTTACCAACTTTGAAAACGACCTCGACAAGTTTAAAACCGCATTCGGAAAGAACTACGACATTGCGTCCAGAAAGTTCCAAACAGCAATAGACGAAATTGACAAGTCAATAAATCATCTACAAAAGACGAAAGATGCGTTGCTTGGGACTGATCGACAACTGCGGCTTGCAAATGACAAGGCACAAGATGTTACGGTCAAAAAATTAACTCGGCTCAACCCTACCATGGCGGCCAAGTTTGAGGAACTTAAGAATCAAGAGCAATCCGATAATAAATAATTGGATAGTGAAGCAATTATGCCCAACAAAAAAATTAACTCGGACGTCACAAAGCTGCTCCGCTCGTTCCTGCACCGCAACTTCGTGCCGCCGGTTATTTAAGCGTTATGCAAAAAATATGGAGAAAATATGGCTAAAATGTACCACGCAAATGGATGTACTATGTGGAGTTTGGGTAAGGCATACCACCCAAACGGTTCTACAGCTTGGAGTTTGGGGAAAGCATACCACTCAAATGGAGTTACTGCTTGGAGTTTAGGAAAAGCATATCACGCAAATGGTGTTACTGCTTTAAGCCTTGGTAAGGCTTACCATGCTAATGGAACAACTGCATATTCTCTGGGTAGAGCATACCATGATAACGGCCAGCCCCTTGGAGCGGTTGATCATATTGAACTTCTCTTGGGCGAAGGTATAAAGTTAGTCTTTGGCAAAAGCGAACGCCAACTATATGTTTATGGTCGTGCTGTTTTATAAATTATAGCGATTGCATAATCGGGTAGCCGGGGGTTTCTCTCCCCCAGCCCCCACACCACCCGGCATGCGGGTCCGCACCGGGCGGTTCACAAAGATATCCGGGCCGTAGCCAGGAAAAAGCGTTAAGAGCGAATCTTATACTAAGATGACGGTTTCCACTTTTAACCCTTCAAGGGAACGTAACCCACGCCGCGCCTGTTCCAGACTCCTCCTTTCCGCTCCATCTCCTTCAGACGAAACCTCACGATACTGCCTTTGTCTTAGGATAGTGCTTATGCTAAACCGTTGTTTAATCGTCAGGATTCACGCATAGAGGACTTCCCGGTTAAACGTTTGGGCCACCCCATAAGATTACGCTCATGCCGGGCGTACACAAATAAATTGTGTCGGACCGCCTTCCGCTACGCTCCAAATACCCTCGGCCCCACATGCGTAACGTCAAGCAGTAAATAAACAATTGGAGTTCATATGAGTAACGTAAAACAAATCTTTGAAAGTGATATGAGCACCACACTAACAATAGAGAAATTTCTACGTGTGCAGGGAGCGTCATTTGACGAGAGAATACCATTCAGAGTGCATTACGATCTGAATGCTGGGGTTATGTTCATATCGGTTTATTTAGAAGAGAAATTCTCAAATTCTATAGACCAGCTAGTGGCTGATATAACGAGAAATATAGAGTTCATAGCTCAACCGGATCCAGTTGCGGTAGATAGCGTGATTCTTCCGGGTGATAAAACGCTTCCTTCTGGTTATGGTATTACAGTTGAAAATTCTGATAAGGTTAATATCATTGTTCGTCCTCAAGACGGCAAAAATATTAATCTGTCAACGTTGCCATTTTCAGGAAGAATATTTCTTTACACGGAATTTGATTGTTCCATTTCCCCTAACGTACTTTCAATTTTAGATAAAGCAACAGTGCGCCCAAGGATTCGGGGTATAACATACGCAAAAAAGAGGGCACAAAAAATGTTACCAAAGGCATTCATCAGTCATGATTCCAGAGACAAAGGCGAAATTGCCAGGCCACTTGCAAATGCACTTCAAACAATTGGCTGCCCTGTTTGGTATGATGAGTACTCGATGCAAGTAGGAGATAGTTTGAGGGATAGTATCGAAAAAGGGTTAAAAGAGACCCAATATTGTATTCTGCTTTTGTCTCCAAATTTTTTGTCAAAAGGTGGGTGGCCAAAACGAGAGTATGATAGCGCTTTCACACGAGAAATTATTGAAGACAGAAATTTGATCTTACCTATATGGCACAATGTCACTGCTGAAGATGTTTACGAATATAGCCCAATACTTGCAGATCGAATTGGCTTAAACTCTGGGCTTGGAATAGATGAGATTGCGAGAAAGTTGTTGCTGAAAATTGAGCAGGACGCTTAATCGGGTAGTTAAAACTTCTTTCCCCCAGCCCCACACAACCCGGTATGCTGATCTGCACTGGCGGTTAACTCTGGCTCAGTCATACGGCCTAGATGGCATATCCCGGGTTAGAAACTTTTAGTCACCCAAACGACTGGAATCTGCAGCAGTCAAAGCTGGGGGCACCTGGTGCCCCCCCCGGCTTGGCCTTGATGTGATAAATTTCTATCGTAACCGGAGGCGTCGAGTTTTCCCACCCCATCCGTAGTCAGAATTAATTCTGGACACACTAAACAGATATGACCCATATTTATTAAATTTAAGTTCGGATGCAATACTCACAATTAGAAACAATGCTAAGTATGTTGGCGCACCAACCGCAGCTGAATAACAGTGTTGTGCGCCAAGGAGAAATGATGGCAATTTATGGAGTCGGTTCAAATTGGGACGGTGCAGAGGTTTGCACTGATTTCTTCAAAGAAGAAAAGTTTATCCTTGGCTGGAATGAAGATTGTGCAGAAGATTTGTATACGTTTATTTCTGCCCTAAAGGTTGGTGACATTCTCTACATAAAAGCTAATCGCCCTGGTTCAAGACGTATTCGAGTAAAAGGTATCGGCATTGTCAAATCAAACTTAATATCATGTATATCTTCTGGGGAATTAGGCTTTGGCTCAACCAGTGATTGGAAGTCACTCTTTGTACGAGTAATTTGGATTGATCAAAAGGAGTTTTATATCGATATACCTCAGGATCAGGGACGCTTGACTAACGTTCGGGCAGCAACAATTTATGAAGAACACTTACCATTCGTTCAAAAAATAATCGTGGAACACATAGCAAATAAACACAATTAATAAAGGCTCCTACACACTTAACACCTATAAAAATTAAGTTGTAGGATGTTTAGACCCTCGCAGCATGATACAAATCCACCTGTGAATAAATGGATTAGCGTCCCCCGGACGTTTTACAGGGGATTGATGACCTTAAGAATCTTCATGAAGACTTCTCCTCTTATGCCGAGCGGGCTGCAGCAAAGCTACGTAAGAACGGGTGTGCTGGATATCCATGTAATGAGCAACAGGTTCCGCAAGGCTTATTTCTATTACAACAAGATCTCATTTGGGTTTCCAGTACCAACCTCCGACAGCCCTGAAATTATCAAGGGGCTCCATATGCGGAAGCTGACCCAAGAAACACCAGAGCAGTAGCAGCTCTTTAATAAAGTAGATCGGGACCTGTATTCGGCCCCTTATGAAAGCCATGGATGCCGTGAGACGCTGTAACGTAAGTTTATGCATCGTCCTAACTTTCCACTGACCTTTCAGAGCCCAAAGCATGCGTACTCAACACAACCATAAGTCCCCTTCCTATACCACATGGTGGGATGAGCTTCTTCGAGTGACCTGAACCCTTCCACCTATCCCGGTTTAAACTTTCGATGTTTGCATTCTGGGTCTTCTACATCTTCCCTTGCAATTATGCCCATCAAGGAGTAAGGATTTAATTCTGTGATGACGAATGGCTGATATATCGTTGACTAACCAATCAACAGAAATTGCCCATTTTGAGATCATAAATTTCGATTTGAACATTGTTTCTTTCTGTACACAGAACAGTATTGCACGATATCCGAAAAGCCATAACTCCATTAGAATATCGGAGATTTTTGTCATTATTTGCCCCTGAGATGAGAGTATCAGACAGAAATATCGGATAATGATTGTTAAGTTTAAAATATGAATAATATATTACTCGACAGGCTTAGAAAATTACAAAAGGTTAGGGGTGATATAACAGCCTTTTCGAATCATGATGAATTTCTGTTGTGGTCTGACAGTATATCTCCTTTGCTGGAATTTGATGAAGTCTTGTGTAAAAAGTTTACCTTTTGGTCTGATCAAGTAAAATCAGCAAACAGAAGGGGTAGAGAGCATCATGATGCTTTAGGTGAATGCATTGGGGTCGTAAACCAATCCATAACTAAATTGGAGTTGCAACCTTCTCCGACGAAAAAGGCACAGTCAGCATATAAAAATGTTGAATATCCGAATAAAATCACACTTAATTGGCTATATAAACATGTACCATGGTCTTTTTGGGTATGGTTTATAGGTCTATTGATATCTGCATTTTCTTTAGGGCTAATCGTATCGGAAACACCTTTGTATAAAGTCATAAAATCAAACATAAGTAGCACCAACACACTGAGTAAAAAACCTTAACAATTGGCTAAAGGCCGCTTCCAAAAAGCTGGCCACATCTTCCGTAATTTCATCCGCTGTCCCTATAAGCTTTTTGGGTCGGCTTAGTCACGCGTTATAAACAATATCGAGACGACATGACATCTATTTCCCACATATTGAAAGTAACAAAAAGAAATTATGCTGAAGAATTTGTTTACAAAGGAGGGATGTTTCTGAGGCGAATATCCGAATTTCGAAAATTCGAAAATGACACTCAAGGTGATAAGTCAGAAAATCTTTCTTATATTTTGCAAGAAAAGGATTGTCTTGAATTTAGACTTAACGGTGTAGAACAGAAATTGAGCGGTTCATTGAAAGTTTGGCCGGAAAATGATCCATTTATCTTTTGCATGTACGCCATATTTCAAGATGATTTGCCTCATCCCAACCAACGATATCATTTAGACAGCCGTTGTAGTCTTTTCGGGGATACCATTGTCTTGATAAAAGATGGTTTAGAGTTCATTAATCGAATTAATTCGTATTGTGACAAGGCAAAAGTTTCAATGCAATGTGGAATTGTAAATTATTATGATGAATTAAATTTTTCTGGTCCTTTAACCGCATTTGACAAAAAAAGAGAGCTATCTTATCAACAAGAATATCGTTTTTCTTTCGACTTTGACGGATTAGGGTTAACTAAGAAAATATTTATTGGAAATATATCTGATATTGTTGAGATAATTTAAGTTTGTAATCGGGTTGCCGGGTGTTTCTCTCCCCAGCCCCCCCCCCGAGAACGGTCGTAAATATTCCCATACCCCGTAATAGTTGATCCAGCCTCAGGTGTATTGCCCATGCTTCTTCATCCCATGGTCCATAGAAACAAACAATATCACTCTGCGAGACGTTTAAGTTAGTTCTTAAATTGGGAAAAACCTTTCTGCCCACCGAATCTTTTCCCGGAGGGTTAATACAGCCCTGGACCAGGTCAGCGCTTACCGCAGCACGCTTCAAAATTGCGATGAGCCCACAAGTTATCCGGCTATCTCCAGATGGGCAACCCCTCCGGTAAAAAAAAGGAATTGGCGTAACTCGGACATTTTCCAGAGGGATTGATGACTGTCAGGTTCTTCACGAAGCCCTCTCCTCTTATGCCGAACGGGCTGCAGAAAAGCTGCGTAAAGATGGGCTTCGGGCAGGAGTGATGGATGTCTATGCGATGAGCAACAGATTCCACAAGGCTAATTTTTATTACAACAAGACCACCTTTCGATTCCCAGTTCCAACCTCCGACAGCCCTGAAATTATCAAGGATAAAGGGGTCAAACCTACACATTTGACATTTTTAATCTCTAAACAGCTTTTTTATATTTGAAGGCTTCAAGCGAGGACTTTGGGGCTTAGTTCTAATAGCAATCGAGATAAATGGATCGGAGATAGGGAGGCATTGACATCGGAATAAGCTTAGAGCCCCTACCAAGAATTGGTTCTATACAGTTACGTTGTATCCTGCCCACACACGACACTCCCCCAAACCAACTACCTGCTTCTGAAACGTCAGACGCATGGGAAGGTGATGGAACTTCCGGCATCAGATGGGCACGCTCCGCTTTGCCCATCCTACATGTATCTGGCGGCTGTAGGTTGCTGAAGGTATTGATCGATGCATCGAAGGGATAGGGACTGAAAGAGCCCTCACCACACCCTCTTCAAAATAAACCGTTACAGGTTTTGAAACGTCAGGCGTATGGGAAGGTGATAGCACTTCTGGAACCAGATGGGCACGCTCCGTTTTGCCCATCCTACCTGAATCTGGAGGCTGTAGATTGCTGAAGGTATTGATCGATGCATCGAAGGATTAGGGGCTGAAAGAACCCTCACCACCCTCACCTCAAAACAAACCGCTACAGGTATTAAAACGTCAGGTATAGGGGGAAATGATGGCGCCTCCGGCATCAGATGGGCACGCTCCGCTTTGCCCATCCTACCTGTATCTGGCGGCTGTAGGTTGCTGAAGGTATTGATTGATGCATAGAAGGGTTAGGGCTGAAAGAGCCCTCACCACCCTTACCTTAAAACAAACCGTTACAGGTTTTGAAACGTCAGACGTATGGGAAGGTGATAGCACTTCTGGAACCAGATGGGCACGCTCCGCTTTGCCCATCCTACCTGAATCTGACGGCTGTAGGTTGCTGAAGGTATTGATTGATGCGTCGAAGGGTTAGGGACTGAAAGAGCCCTCCCCCCCCTACTTAAAACAAACCGTTACAGGTATTGAAACGTCAGACGCATGGGAAGGTGATGGAACTTCCGGCGCCAGATGGGCACGCTCCGCTTTGCCCATCCTACACGTATCCAAGATTGATCATTTCATGACCACCAAACGCAAAAAGGGCACCCAAATTTGGGCGCCCTTTTTTAAACCTGTTTTTAACCTGTATCCCGCAGGACAAAGATCTAAAAACATTATATATGTGGCGGAAGCACATGGGAATCGAACCCACCCGGGACGGTGTTAACGCCCCACACCGGATTTGAAGTCCGGGAGCATCACCAGAACGCTGCGTGCTTCCATGCGTTTCAGTGTGTGTTTTCGTGCGAGACCTTACCCGCAATATGGTGACGTTGTCAACGTTTTTCAAGGGCCCCGCCGGGCTTTTTTCCCGTTGAAACGCGGCCGCCCATCGGGTAATGTCGAGGGATATTGTTAAGGGAGCTGAAGGGCCCTGCCCGACAGGATGCTTCTTAAACCATCGAAACAGCCCGCCTTACCCGAGCAGTTCAAAAGCCCGACGACGTTGTACCTCGCCGCCCCAGGCTCTTTTTTCTGTGATACAAACCATCCACATGGGAGCATGACATCCATGATCAATACAGACAGACTGACCCAACGATTCATCCGCTTTGCCGAAACCGACAGCCCCTCACGCAATGAAAAGGCCATGGCCGACATGCTGGCAGAGGAGCTCAAGGCCCTGGGTGCCGAGGTCTCCTTTGACGACGCCAACACAACATGCGGAAGCCAGACCGGCAACATTTTTGCCCGTTTTTCCGGCACCGCGGACGTGGATCCCATGCTGCTGAGCGGTCACATGGACACCGTGGTCCCCGGTGAAGGCATCAAGGTGGTCCTTGAGGACGGTGTGTTCCGAAGCGCAGGGGAAACCGTGCTGGGCGGGGACGACAAAAGCGCCCTGGCCATCATCTTGGAGGTGATGGAGACCCTCATCGAAAAAGACCTGCCCCGCCCCCCCGTTGAAATTGTCTTTACGGTCTGCGAAGAGATCGGCCTTTTGGGGGCCAAGCATTTCGACACCGAGGCGTTAAAATCAAAAATGGGATACATCCTGGATTCCAAGGACACCGAGGCTGTGGTGACCAATGCCCCCTTTGCCGTGCATTATACGGTTACAGTCCACGGATTGTCTGCCCACGCCGGTATGGAGCCTGAAAAAGGGGTCAGCGCCATTGCCGTGGCATCGGACGCCATCACCCGCATCACCTGCGGCCGCATCGACTCAGAAACCACCTGCAACATCGGAAAAATTGAAGGGGGCTCTGCCACCAACATCGTGCCTGACTGTGTGGAGATCACCGGTGAAGCCCGAAGCCACAGCAAAGAAAAGCTCGATGCCATCGTGGAGAGCATCCACACCGCCTTCCGTGAGGCCGTGGTCCGTGCAGGGGGAGGCGATGACGAGACCCTGCCCAGCTTTGACATCGATGTAAACGAAGACTTCCCCGGCACCAGCGTGCCCCATGACCACGCCGTGGTCGCCCTGGCCCAGAAAGCAGGCAAGGCCCTGGGACGCACCATTGTCACCCAGCGCGTGGGTGGCGGCTCTGATGCCAACATCTTCTTCGGTAAAGGCATCACCGCAGGGGTCCTGGGCACGGGCATGACCGACGTCCACACCGTAAACGAGTCCATTACCCTGGCAGACATGACCGCATGTGCCGAGCTTCTCTGCACCATTCTCGGCAACCACGCCAAGCAGGGAGCCTGATCATGCACCTTCACATGGACTGTTTTTCCGGCCTCAGCGGAGACATGGCCCTGGGCGCCCTCATGGACTTGGGGGTGCCGGTGGACTGGCTCAAGGAGCAGCTCACCCCGCTCCTTGAGGACCGGTTCGATATCACCTGCGAGCAGGTTCTCAAGCGGGGGATCCATGCTGTAAACGTGACGGTGCACGATCACAGCCACAGCCACCACCACGGAGACCATCACCACCATCACGCCCTGGATTACCGAAAAATCCGGACTCTCATCCAGGGTTCCCCTTTAAAGGATGCGGTAAAAGAGCGCGCCCTTTGCGTGTTCCACCGCATTGCCGTGGCCGAAGCCAAAATCCACGGCTGCGACATCGACACCGTGCACTTCCACGAAGTGGGGGGCATCGATGCCGTGGCAGACATTGTTGGCGTGATCCTGGCCCTGGATTACCTGGGCGTCACATCCGTCAGCTGCTCTCCCCTGCCCCTGGGAAGCGGCACGGTGACCTGCGCCCACGGCGAGCTTCCCGTGCCCGCCCCGGCCACCCTGGAGATCCTCAAAGGAATCCCCGTCTACGGAAACGACGCCGGATGTGAGGTCCTCACCCCCACGGGCGCGGCCCTGGCCGCCGAGCTGACCGACCACTTTGGCCCCATGCCCGAGCGGGTGATGGCTGCCGTGGGCTACGGGGCGGGAAAACGCGAGACCAAGGGCCTCCCCAACCTTGTACGCATGGTGCTGTGCGAGACGTCCGAATCCGCCGACACCGTGGTGGAACTCTCCTGCAACATCGATGACATGAGCCCGGAGATCCTCGGCCATGCCATGGAGACCCTGCTACATGCCGGGGCACTGGATGTCTGGTTCACGCCCATCCAGATGAAAAAAAACCGGCCCGCCAGCCAGCTTTCCTGCCTCTGCCGGGAAGAGGACCGAAAACACCTCACGGAAAAGATCCTTTCCGAGACCACCACCATCGGGGTCCGCTGGCAGCGCCTCAGCCGCACCACCCTGACCCGAAAGGCCATCACCCTGGCCTGTCCCTCCGGGGAGGTGGCCGCCAAAGAGGTGACGCTCCCGGGTGGTTCACGCCGGATCACCCCGGAATATGAAGCGTGCAAAGCCCTGGCCGAACAAAAGGGATGCTCCCTGGCTGAGATCTACACCGAAGCCTTGGGTGCAGCCCAGGCCCTGCTGAACTAAACGATGCCTCCGGCAGCCCTGCCGGGGGCCAGGCTTTAGATACGTTAGACAAACAGGTTATACAAACATCACAAAAGGACTGACATGATGCGGCTCTCTGACAAGCACATTCTCTTACTTGCCACGGGCTTCGGCTCCGGCAAAGCTCCCTTTTCCCCCGGAACCTTCGGCAGCGCCGCCGCCCTGCCCTTCTGCGTCCTGATCTGGCTCTCCGGCCTTGCCTTTGGTACGCCCTTTTCGTTTCTCCTCGTCACTGCCCTGGTGATCCTCTCTGTGGTGGTGGCCGAAGAGGCCGTGAAGCTCCTGGGGGAAAAAGACCCCTCCTGCGTGGTCATCGACGAATTTGCAGGCATGTTCGTCACCTTTGCAGGGGTTGCCCTTACCTGGAAAGTGGCCCTGGCCGGGTTCCTTCTTTTCCGCTTTTTCGACATCCTCAAGCCGGTTCCGGTGCGCACCCTGGAAAAACTCCTGCCCGGCGGCGCAGGGGTGGTCATGGACGATGTGGCCGCTGGTGTCATGGCCGGAATTGTGCTGCAAATCGGCATCCGGGTGCTCGGGTAAGCAGATGGAGGCAAAGAGGGCTGTTGCAGGAACGCGTTTTCAGCCTCGTCAACGGCCCTTGAAAGCCCGCGCTTTTTCAGCTTAAAAGGAACACTTAATTTGGCATTTCGAGGTGAATTCCATTCTGGTATGATGGGCGCAAGATACGGCTCTCCGGCGCCGACAACGACGCCTCTGTAAAACCATACGAACCGGTGGAAACCACCCTTTCCGCCCAAAGGACCGACCATGAAATCACAACTCGACGCCACGGATCGCACCCTGATCAAACAGCTCAGCCTCGACGGCCGCATGCCGGTGAACAAGCTTGTGGAGCACTTGGGCGTCACCCCCCCCACCCTCTACTCGAGGATGAAGCGTATGCTCAGCTCCGGGGTTCTCAAGATTGCCGGGCTCATCGATATTTTTAAAACCGAAGACCTCATCATGGCCATTGTGGCGTTCAAGATCGTCGACGGCACCAAACTTGAAGAGAGGCTGGAGCAGATCTCCAAACTCAAACAGGTCCACTCGGCCATGGTGGTCACGGGACGCTTCGACATCTTCATCGAGGTGGTGGTCCCGGAAATGCCCGCCCTTTATGAGTTCATGACCAAGGACCTTCCCGCCTTAGGGGACATCGAGTCCTGCGAATCCTTTGTGGTGATGAAGGCCAAGAACAAATGGGTCCTTCCCAAAAGCACCAATGACTGGTTTGACCAAGTGTGAATCCTTCGGACCAACACGACGGGAGCAAGGCGGATCGTTTGACACGATCCGCCTTTTTTTGTGCCTCAAATCCCTTCCGGTGCCCGAAACCCAGGGCCCAGCCCCCCATCTCCTGAATGATTCACCCTGCGGGCGTCCTCATTTTTCCGTTGACAGACAAGGCCCTTCGGCGCAATATTAACTACTATGGTAGTTAACAATATTATCCCACAAATCACGGCCCTGGGATTTTCCGAATACGAAGCCAAGGCCTACGTGCACCTTCTGGCGGTGCAACCGGCCTCTGCGTATGAACTCTCCCAGGCATCAGGCATTCCGTCATCCAAGATCTATGAGATCCTGGGGCGCCTTGTGGAAAAACGCGTTGTCTTTGTGGAAGGCGAAGGACGCAAGAAAAAATACGTGGGCACACCGCCCGAGGAGTTCGTGGAGAGCAGGCGCCGCTTTTTCCACCGAACCTTCGACACCCTTGAAGAGGGCCTTAAGCAGCTCTCGGTCAAGGCCGATGACGTCTCCTTCATCTGGAACATCACAGAGTACGACGTGCTCATCGACAAGGCCGAGCGGATGATCGAAGGCGCCAAAGAGAGTCTGCTGCTCTCCACATGGCCCGACGAAGCGGCCACTCTGGAGCCTGCCCTGTCCCAGGCCGAAGCCCGGGGGGTCCGCATTGCCACGGTCCACTTCGGAGAGATTAAAACAGCGGCGGGCCGCATCTTCGAGCACCCCATCGAAGACACCCTCTTTGAAGAGAAAGGGGGGCGGGGCTTTGTGCTGGTGACAGACGCCACGGCGGCCATCGTGGCCACCATCACCAACACCAACCGCGTGGAGGGGGCATGGAGCCTCAACCAGGGGTTCATCACCCTGGCCGAGGACTACATCAAACACGACATCTACATCATGAAGATCGTCCGCCGCTTCGACGGCCTTCTACATGACACCTTCGGAGACCGCTATCACCACCTGCGGGATATATTCAACGACACCGATCTGGCGTAACACGTTTCAAAAAACACCCAACGGGAAACCAAGGAGACTTCCATGCAGATATACATCGACGGCAACTGGGTTGGAAAAGAGGACGCAAAAATCTCGGTCTTTGACCATGGGCTTCTTTACGGAGACGGGGTTTTCGAAGGCATTCGCATTTACAACGGAACCATCTTCCGATTAAAGGAGCACGTGCGCAGACTCTACGACAGCGCGCGGGCCACTCTGCTCACCATCCCCATGAGCGAAGAAGAGATGGCAGAGCTGTTGCTTGAAGCCGTGGCTAAAAATGAAAAAACCGACGGGTACATCCGCCTGGTGATTACCCGGGGGGTGGGCGACCTCGGCATCAACCCGGCTACCTGTCCTGAGGCGTCGGTCATTGTCATCGTGGACGACATCAGCCTCTACCCTGAAGAGCATTACACCAGGGGAATCAAGGTAATCACCGCCTCCACCCGCCGAAACAGCCCGGACGCCGTGGACCCGAGGATCAAATCCCTGAACTACCTCAACAACATCATGGCCAAGCTGGAGGCCCAGCAGGCCGGGTGCCTGGAGGCGATCCTCCTCAACCGCGAGGGCAAGGTGGCAGAATGCACCGGGGACAACATCTTCTACATCCGGGACGGGGTACTCCTGACCCCTGCTTCCGATCAGGGAGCCCTCAAGGGCATCACCCGGGACGCCGTCATCGAGGCAGCCGAAGGCATCGGCATGGAGACACGGGCAACCCCGTCCACCCTGTACGATCTCTACACTGCCGATGAGTGCTTCCTTACGGGAACCGCCGCTGAGATGATCCCCGTCACCACCATCGACGGCCGGACCATCGGAACCGGCACCCCCGGCCCCGATACGGCCAGGGTTCGGGAAGCTTTCCAGGCTCTGATAAAAAATGAGGAACAGACCGCCGCCAAAAAATAGCTTACCACTTCGAACAGCCCGGCTTTTCCCTTGGAATAGCCGGGCATTATAATGCCCTCCCTGCGACTTCATCAATTTCTCACAAAACACCCGAGACAAGACGAATAGCTGTCTATTCCATGGCTATCAGAGCCAAGAATTCAAAAGAGAATTATCTACATTTCCGAACCATTAGCGATGCGCATTGGTTTTAACACGTCCATAATTCACTTGACATATAACTACACCTGTAGTTGTGTTGTCGACGAAATATAAATAACTTCCAAACTTATAGTATTCCCCCCTTCGTATTTTTGAAATTTTCGCGAATATATTCATTCGGATGCCGGAGAACTCTCCAATGCCTCTCCCGTTTATTGTTGAGATAACCAGTCAATCGACCGGTAAAATAAAGGGCTCGAGTCAAATGTACGGCCTGAGCGCTGTGGTACTCGCTTACAGTTTTGAGCATCGTGTCCATGTCTCACGCGATAATCCGGATGGTGATGACGGCGGGTTGCGATTCCACGATCCTCTGACCATTTGCAAGGAGATTGACAAATCCAGCCCTGTTCTCTACCAGCACTTAGTGACCGGTGGCTTGCTTTCCGATGTAACCATGCGATTTTATAAATATGGACCCGGTGGCAAAGAAATCAATTATCACACCATCGTACTGGAAGATGCCATCATCACAGATGTCTCCCCTGAAATGAAGTTGACCTTTCTCCGGGAGAATGAGCGATATCGGCATATGGAGTATGTCTCTTTTTCATACCGGACCATTCGCTGGGTGGATGAACTCGGCCTGACAGAAACATCGGATTCGAAAAAACTGCTCCATGACCCGGAAGAGGAATCTGAATTGCTTTCCGGGGCGGCCCTGCCTCCCAGTGTTGAAGACCCGGGGACATTCAATCTTATGTTTGTGGACCACGACACCATGGAGGTCGTCGGCAATGTAAACGCAAAAATTACTCACCCGGACGGGAAATCCCAGAATGTGCTCTCTTCACGAAACGGCAGCTACTGCTTGAAGGATGTTCAAAAAGGGCGCTACACCCTGGCAGGGTTCAGTGGCAAGAATCCTGCCGCCTGGATAGGGAACAGCTATTCACTTGAGAAAGTGGATCAGCCCCGTGCCGGTGAGTTGGAAAAATTGAAGCCCTCCGGCGGGAAGGGTAACCAAAGCAGGCATCACTCCGCGTTCAAGCATTTATGTAAAATCAAAGCTCACCAGGTTCAAAAGGGTGAACTTTTCAGCAGTGTGGCAAAAAAACATGGCTTCTCTTTGGAAGAGTTGGCTTTTTTCAACTGGGGCTCCAAAGACAAGCAAAGGATTCCTGAGCAGCAACAGTTGAGATTCACGTGTGGAGAGCTGGCTCCCTCAGGGGAAGAATACTATCTGAACGAAGGAACGATCTATATTCCCGACCCCGTCGAGAAAACGGGCCTTTCCACGAGCACTCAGCACGTGGCCTTTTTGAAGAAGGCCGGGCAACGGGATGTAAAGGCCAGGCTCCTGACAAGTGCAAACCATCCGATTCCCAATGTAGAGGCGACCCTCACCCTGGGGGATGACTCCTCTGTGACGGCCATCTCCGATGAAGACGGCGTGGCTCTGTTTACAGGCGTTCCTTCCGACCTTGAGGGCGAAATCACCTATGCCGACGAGGGGGATCTCATGGCAAAAAGCCATGCTGCAAACATGCATGCTGCCATCAAGGGGGCAGACATGGAGAGCCTGATGTGCCTGCTGCAAAGCGCGGTGGATTTCAGCGCTGTCCGCGCGGCATACCAAGAGAATTACAAAGGCGATGCAGGCGAGGCGATACGAGGAGCCTTCAGTTCCGACACCCAAAAAGATGTGGTTGATTTTTTACTTGTGAAGACAGGCCTGGCTGATGATGGCACGCTCACACTCTACGAGGAGACGCAACCGGCATGAGCAACCCCCAATTCAAAATCGTCTCTTACCCTGATTTTCAGTGCATCTCCCCCGGTGCCATGGTGTCGTACCATGCTGAGCTTGTGGACCCCGAAAGCGGCCCGGTTCCCGAAGGCACCACCTTCAGATGGGTTTGTTTCAACGACCCCACCACGCTGCGCAAGTATGGCTCCCATATCTTCAATGGCCCCAAAACCCAGAATTGGGAAACGGCGCGATGGGTGGTGGCGGGCCGTCACACCATTGCCCTGTACGTCACCCACCCGGACGGCACAAAAGATGTTTACGAACGCAGGCAGTGGGTGGATTCGGCCTCACACATCCTGGGCCGGGAGTTTGATCCCAGCTCAAACGACGGGGAGCCGGGGCCGTTTCAGGTGTTGCGGCACCGAGAGATGACCCTGAAGGTCCTCCTTGACATTGCCAGGGTAAAACCGCCCCCGGAGGAGAAACGGGAGGCCCATGAAAAGCAGGTGGAAGAATATGAGTCGTACATCGGGCATTTAAGCACACACCTTGAAGGGCTTGAGGGCAAAGAAAGCCTGGCTGTGGATGCCATGCACATGGCTGAGAGGAGCTCTCAGCGGACCCGGTTGCTGGTTCACCTGGTCAACACAACGGGGGATGACGGGGTGCCGTCCTGGACGCTGGTTGACTGGACCAACCCCATGTACAAATTCACCACAGGGCGCTACGAGGGCAGCGGCGAGACCCACGAGGAGGCCATCCGAAACCTTTTGGATGACTGGAAAACCAAGAACAGGTATCCCATCGGGGTCCTCTCCTATGAGTTCAAGGTTCCCAACCACGGTGTGTCCCTTTCCGGAGAGATGGAAACCGACGGCAAATCTTTTCTGGATGCGGTTTCGAGCTGGCTTGATTACGTGGCCCTCGGGGGCGCCGTCGTTGCCGGTGTGGCTACCCTGGTACTTCCGGTGCCGGGATCCCGCGTGGTCTCCGCCGCCATCTGGGCATCCATTTTCACCAGCACCACCGCTGCCACCATCAACATTGCCCAGCGGCACAGCGAGGGGTTTGGCAACTGGAAAGAGGACGCATTTGACGGCCTTTCCATTGTGGGCAACCTTTTTGCCGGGGCTGGTATGGCGTGGAAAGCGGGGGCGAGGGTCTCATCGGTTTCCCTTGGCGCCACAAAAACCTTTTTAATCGGCCAGGTCTCAACAGACGGGCTTCAGGGGATCCTGCTGGGAGAAGAGTTCTACAACGATTATCAAACCGTCATGGACGATGACACCCTTTCTCCTGACGAGCGCCTGAACAGGATCATGGAGGTGCTTCGCTCTGCGGGCATAGCCGCCATGGTTACCTATGTGTCCATGAAGGGGACAAAAGCCGATATCGATAACCTCAAGGCCAACAAGACGCGGCTTACCAAAGCGGATATTGAAAATTCCGAGACGCATATTAATCTTGATGAGCCTGTCTCTTCGGTACCTGTCAAGCGGCAGGAGGTTACAGTTGAAACACTTGTTGAAATTGAGCCGGGAAGTAAACCATTAGGAAATGAGGATTCTTTACCTGTTTCAAGATTGAAACAGATAGATAGTGATGATATTGATAGTTTTATACCAAAAAGAATAGCAAATATTGAGGATGGTAAGTTTGATTATCTTTTTGGCCGGGTTAAGGGCTCAAAAAATGCAATACATAATAAACCTCGATCAAATCAGAATGCAATGCAGATGAAACGTCTAGGTATACCCGATACAAAGTCAGGGCATGAAATACTAAGAAACCATTTAAGAAATACACTTGAGCATGATGACAATATTATGCGAAGTTTTCAAAATAAATTTGGCACATATGAAGTACGTGAATCCTTGTTTGCTGGACCATCAGGCAAATTTTCAAAATTCGAGTCGACATGGGAGGTTGTTCCCGATGGTAGTCGACGCCTTACGACTATTATTCCATATGGAGGACAATAAGAGTGGACGTAAATAACTGTACAGATATTCCTGATGAAATTGAATTGTTGGAATTTTTTGAATCAGAACCTATAGAGTCATATCCTAATGACGGGTTTTGGAGCTATGAACGAGGCGATATTAATGGAGCCTTATTAAGGCTGTCGTTCAATATTATAGAGAAATCAATTCAGTCAAGCCTTTATCTAAATGGAGATGAGGTTATGAGTGTTTCATATGAAGGCGTAAATAAAATTGATATTATTGAAGAAAAAGGAGTGAAGATACTTAAGTGTGAGTGTGGATCTTTGATAAGCAAAACTACTCTCAAAGTATTTTTTGAACCAAAATTGTATATTGAATGGCAGTCTTTGGGGGCATAAGATTTTAGAAGTTCTATCATTATTGTATTAATCAAGTTGCTCGTTGCCGGCGCCAGACGCCCGGTGCGTTCACACCTTCGGGGACGACCGTCTCTACGAGTATTGGTTTGAGTACTCAGAATCCGGTGACCGGACCCGCATCACCAACTCCCTGAATCACACCGAAGTATTCGAGTATGACGAAAACAGCCGGCCGGTAAAGGTCTACGACCACGAAGGCCGCCTGACCACCTACGAGTACGACTCGAAGGGGCGTCCCATCGCCATCACGGAGCCGTCCGGTAACCGCACAGAGTATCTCTACGACGGCCACGGCAACCTGCTGGAGGTGACGCGGCCGGACCGAACCCGGGTGTGCATTGCCTACGATTCAAATCACAACCCGGTTGCAATAACCGATCCCAACCACAACACCTGGAGGCAGGCCTGGGACGAGAATAACCAGCTCATCCCCCGCACAAGCCCCTACGGCGCAACCACCCGCTACCAGTACAACGATCACGGCGACCTGACCTCCGTCACCGACCCCAAAGGCGCGGTGACCCGGTTCCAACCCGATGAGAATGGTCACATCACGGGCATTGTCGACCCTTCGGGTAAAACCATCGGCCTTGAGATGGACCCGTACGGCAATGTCATCTCGTCCACGGACCCGTCAGGCCGGACCACCACCTACACCTATGACGTAAAGTCCCGGCTGATCGGCAGCGTCAAGCCGTCCGGCGACACCATCGCGTGCAGGTATGATGATGAAGACAACCTGATCGAGTACACGGACGAAGCCGGGTTGATCACCCGGTTTGAATACACCGGGTTGAACAAGGTGGCCCGTCGGATCAACCCGGACGGCACCACCATCGGCTACACCTACGACACGGAAGACCGGCTCACCGGGTTGACCAACGAAGTCGGCGAGTCCTTTGTCTTCAGGCGGGACCATGCCGGGCGCATCATCGAAGAGATCGATTATTACGGAAACAGGCGCGCCTACGGATACGACAGCGCGGGCAACCTTGCGCTCACCATCGATCCCCTGAACCGTAAAACCGAGTTTAAATTTGACCCCCTCGGACGCCTTACGGCCAAAAAGCGGTACGACGGAACCCTTGAATCCTTTGGGTATGATCCCAACGGGAACCTGACGTTCCACGAGAATGAGACCGCTTCGGTCTCCCGGCTCTTCGATTCTGAAAACCGGGTGGTCATGGAGTCCCGCGGAGAGCATCAGGTCATCAACGAATACGACCTGAGCGGGAACCGGGTGCGTCGGCGCACCTCCCACGGCAACGACATCCAGTTCGAATACGACCAGCTGAGCAACCCCACCCGGGTCAGCATCAACAACGACGCGTATGTGGAGATCGCACGGGATGCCGCAGGCCTCCCCGTCAAAGAGACGTTCTCCACCGGCATGGAACGGGAATACCGGCACAACACCGATGGACTTCTGACAAACCAGCGCATCCTGGGTCAAAACGGCCTTGCCATTGAGAGGACCTACGAATACGACCCCGCTGGCAACCTCACTTCCCGGACAGATTCGACAAAGGGAAGCAGCTACTTCACCTACAACCCCCAGGGCCAGATCACCAAGGCCATCAACCCCGAACAAAAAATAGAAGAGTTCCTCTTCGATCCCGCCGGGAACCTGTTCAAAGAGAGAAAAAACGAGAAAACCGGCGGCAGGCACCTTGCCTACCCGGGGATAGAGGATCACCTCGACCCCGCCGGGAACCTCGTTAAGCGCAACGACAAGAACGGCACCACGACCTTTGAGTGGGATGCCGCCGAACGACTGATTTCTGCCACCACACCTGACGGCGTCAAGACAGAGATGACCTATGACGCCGCCTGCCGAAGACTCTCCAAAACCACCGGAGAAACCACCACCACGTTCACCTGGGACGGCGACCACCTGCTCTCCGACAATGTCGGCGGCAACAACCCGAGAGAGTTTGTCTTTTACCCCGGTACCTTTATACCCCTGGCCTTCATTGACAAAGACCGGCATGTTTTTTACGTTCATAACGACGCCGTTGGTCTCCCACAGGAAATCACCGACGCCCACGGAAACATAGCCTGGTCGGCGCGCTACGACAGCTTGGGCACCATCGAAAAGCTTTATGCGAACGACATCGACAACCCTCTTCGGTTCCAGGGGCAGTATTACGACGAAGAGATAGGTCTTTCATACAATCGGCATCGATATTTTGATGCAAAAACAGGCTCGTTCATAAGCAGGGACCCTCTTGGGCTGGAAGCGGGGACGAACCTTTATCGGTATGCTCCGAATGTGTGGGGATGGATTGACCCGTTGGGGTTGTGTGGAGAGGTGGGTAATGAAGTACCGGCAACAAAGGCTCTCACTTCTCCTTGGCCTCCTAATCGCGGTTTTTTTGGAAAGCCAAAAAACCAGACACTTAATCCCGGTACTGTGATTGATAGGTATGGTTATGAAGGTGGTAGTTTTGTATCGCCAAAAGGAGTTCCTTTTAAGAATCGTGCATTACACCCAACATCGGCTTCTAAGCCTTATAATGTATATGAAGTTATAAAACCAATTGATGTTCAAGCTGGTTATGTAGCCCCATGGTTTGGGGAGCCAGGAATGGGTGTTCAATACGAGTTGCCATCATCTGTTGCAGATTTAATTGAACAAGGAATAATAAGACGAATACCATAAGAGAGGCTTGGAATGAATCTTAGCGAGCTACAAATAAAACTAAATGAACTTATGATTAACCCCGATGCATACTCTTTAAAGGGGGATGCATGTGATGAATGTTATGTAATATCGTGTGATGGACCTGGGACGTGGGTTGTTTATTACAGTGAGCGGGGGTTAAGGTCATCATGCAAGACCTTTAAGAGTGAGAGTGATGCATGTAAGGAGTTTTTAAAAAGATTAAAAAAAGATCCAACAGTATTATAAAAGGGTGTTAAAAAGTCGCCTTCCGGCTTGAGCTCAAACGATAAGGGGACAGGCTCTCAATGCCACGGCGGGCGGACACCGGCGGATGCGTACCTCGCCATGGACGATGCCGGGCTGGCCACCTTGTTCCGACCGGTCTCCCGGAGGGTCCGTGTTTCAATACCTCCGGGATTCAAGGCGCGTCACAGATGAGCCCAGCGGGGCCGAGCTCTTCTGGGAAGAGTGGGTATTACAAAGCCCAAACCAAAGGTGGCTTGACCTACAGCTTTCCCCAGGTAGAGCAGTCAGCTTTTCCTGTGTTTCTTGAGCGTATTTCAGACAAGCACAGCAGCCAGGTCCGGTTTGAACGGGATACCAATGGGCTCACCGGTGTTTCCCTCAGTTCAGGCCAGAACTGATAAAGGCCCAGACTCTCCAGGGCAAAATCAAGTGCCTCTACATTATTCAACCCTACCAGACCAACAGGGCGTAGTGTTACCTCGCTTCCCTCTATCCGCTCCATTACCCACCACATTATGTAACCCGTTACACAGGCGTCTTTCTCCCAGGAGATAACCATTCCTGATCATGGCCATTTCACATCCACGATCCGTGGCATATATTTTGCTATATTGCTTTACAAATGAGTCAATCTACAGGCCTTCCATACATAACAAGGAAGGCCTTGATCATTTACTACCCAATGCCTGAAGCGGAACACTGACAAACACTAAAAACCATTCACGGACAAGGGAGCTCGAATGCCCCTTGCCCGTGGACACATGAAGGGACCAGACCCAATGAACAGATCGATCCGGATTTTATGCTTCATCTTTTCCATGCTGCTGACCTGCGGCTCCGCCTTGGCGACACCGTACACCTTTGAGATGGGAGACTCCTCCTCCATCGACGTCTCCAAAACCACCCAGGGGTTGTCCATGTGGGCCGAAATCTACCAATCGGTTTCATCCCAGGCTTTTTTACTGGACCCGGGAGAATCCTTCAGCTTCAAGTTTGCACACATGGGAACACACGAGAGCTGGATCAATGAGGACGACCTCAAGGCCATGGAGGTCACGGCATACATGGATTTTGACCTCCCGGACATCACCCAGGATATATCCGGAGAATCCACCGGGTTTTCGGGAAAATTCGAGTTCAATCAGGGCTGGCAGGTCATCTGGGATGATCCTGTGTATGTGGACTTCGGAAACGGGGGACGATTTTCCATTGAACTGAGCGACGCCACGTTTTCAAGCTCCATGTGGACTGGCCCCCACGGCCCCTGCTGGAGCGAAGGCGACGCCGACATCTTTGCCACGGTCACCCTGGAAACGACCCCTTCTCCGGCACCCGCCCCGGTTCCCGAACCGACCACCGCTGTTCTCCTCGGCCTCGGAGTGGGCCTCCTGGGGATAACCCGGCTTAAAAGAAAAAAAGCGTCCGATAGCTGATGCCTTTACTGGTTGCAAGGACACCGTAAAAAAAGCCTCCGGCAAAAATGCCGGAGGCTTTTTTTGTTTGTGTGGCTTTGCAACCATGCCTACCCCGTGCCCGCGCCTCCCGGCCGATTCAACACCAGCTGCAGGTTGGCCAGAGATCGTTCGGCAAACTGGGCTTCACAGCAGGCAAGATAGAAGAGCCACTTGCGCTTGAACACCTCATCGAACCCTAAGGCGGCAAGCTTGTCTGCGTTGGCAAGGAAGCGCTCCCGCCAGGCATTGAGGGTCCGGGCATAGTGTGGGCCAATGTTCTCAAGGTGCTCCACGATGAGCCGTGACGACCGGGTCATGGCCCGGGAGAGCACGGAAAGGGACGGCAGGTGACCTCCGGGGAAGACATGGCGCTGGATCCAGTCCTCATGGGTCCGATACGCATCATAGCGCTGGTCCGGCACGGTAATCACCTGGAGCACCACGAGGCCCTCCGGTGTCAACAGCCTGTCGCACTGCCGAAAAAAAGTCCCTAAGTACCTGTGGCCGACGGCCTCCAACATCTCAATGGAGACAACCCTGTCAAACGTCCCGGACATGTTCCTATAGTCTTTGATGAGCAGGGTGATGCGATCCTCCAACCCCTCTTCCCTGACCTTCTGAAGGGCAAAGGCGTGCTGAGCTTCGGACAGGGTAATCCCCGTGACCCGGCACCCGGTGCGCTTCACAGCCTCCACCGCAAAGGAACCCCACCCGAAGCCAATCTCCAGCACATGGTGATCCCGTGAAATCCGGGCTTTATCGATCAGATGGTGCAGCTTGCTCATCTGGGCTGCTTCAAGGGTCTCACCCGGATCGCCGTGGAGGGCCGCGGAATAAGTCATGGTCTCGTCTAAAAACAGGGCAAAAAAATCGTTGCTCAGGTCGTAATGTTTTCGGATGTTCCGTTGGCTGCCCGTCAGGGTATTGTGGCGAGCCCGATCCAGCAAACGCCCCATGCCATGGGCCAGCCAGGCCAGGGGCAATTGGGAATCCGTTGCCGTATCCATGTTGCGGATAAGGATCCGAATCAGATCCGCCGGGTTTTCACTTGTCCACATCCCCTCCATGAAACTCTCCCCAAAACCGATATCGCTGCCGAGGACCACCCGCGGATAAAACCGGGGATCTGCGATGGACAGATCGGCCTGAAGCGGGGAGGATGTATCGCCATACACCCTTTGGGCGCCTCCCGCCCTGCCCTTCAAAGCACCCGGAAAACGAACCGTTACACACCCGTTTCCGATACGGTGAAGCAACCCCAGCACCTGTTTTTCACAAAGGCGTTCCAGAATCGTCCCCCCCCTGTGCCGGATGGTCATGGGGCTTTTGGGAACGGGACGATCGAACACAGGCAACTTCTTCCCGGCAAACAGACGCAGGGCCTCCCTTAAGATGCGCGGGACGGTTTTCCACGGCATCACGGGACGCGAGACCAGGGTCCGCAACTGATTTTTCTGCGTCAGGGGGATGCTCTCTCCCTTGAGGGAAGCAGACAACACCTTGTCCCCGTCACGCATCAGGTGGATACGGATAGACAGCTTTCCATCGGGTGAGGAGATGTAAAACCGGTAGGTTCCTTCCATATTATTAAAAGGAGAGACATGAAAAGCCTTGGGAGCCGTGTACTCCACCGGAAAGCCCGATGCGGGACCGGCGGCCACCTGCTCGTCTTTACTCAGCAGGTACAAATGCCTGTCCCCGAAGGTGTTGTTGACTTCGGCCACGATACACACAGGCCGACGGTCTTCAGCAAGGCAGTAATAAAAACTCACGGGATTGAACACGCGATTAAAGTAACTTGGGGAGGTGATGAGCATGACATGCCGAACCGTGTCATGGCAGCCTTTCTCCCTAAGGTAGCGATAAAGCTTCTCCTTGATGCTCCCGGGCCCATTATCCAGATACCTGGCATCGTATAGGGATACCGGGCGAAGACGGTTGTACCCGAAAAAGGGCAAGCGGCGATCAAGGGCCTCCAACTCATCAAGATCAAAACAGTACAGATACACCGGATACCGGAATCGATGCTCTACTGGTTTCAGGCGAGCATGCTCGACAACTCCCTTGATGATGCATGAATTCACAGTGCCCCTCCCAGCTCAGCGGCCACATCCACCGCTGACCGAACAGCGTCCTCGTGAAAACCATACCCAAAGTAGCTTCCGCAAAAATAGGTATCACGCTTTCCGTTTAATGCCTTGAGCCCCTCCTGGGTGGCCACCGACTCAAAAGTAAACAGCGGATGATCGTAGAGCAGCTCCCGGTGGACGGATGAGGCCGGAATCTCCTTTGCAGGGTTCAGGGTGACGCACCAGGTCTCGCGGGTCTTCAGGTGCTGCAACCGGTTCATGAAGTATGTGACGGTAATGGGCTCTCCCTGTCCGGAGCCCGCCTCACGGATATAGTTCCAGGATGCCCGGGCCCTGGCCCGCGACGGGAGCAGGGAGGCATCGGTATGGAGAATCACCCGGTTGGAGGCATAGCGCCAGGGTGAAAGCAGTCGGGTCTCCTCGTCGGACGGATCCTCCAGCATCCTGAAGGCTTCATCCGCATGGGCAGCCACCACCACCCGGTCAAAGGTCTCCGGGTGCGCCCCTTCCGCCGTGACCATCACACCTGATTCCGTCCGCCGAATACCCGTGACGGGCGTCCCCTCCACCACCCTTCCATTAAATCCGTTCAAAAACGCTTTCACATAGCTGTGGCTGCCCCCGGCCACCACCGACCACTGAGGGTGCTCGGTCAAGGTCAGCAACCCGTGGTTCTCGTAAAACCTCGCAAAGGTCTCCATGGGAAACTCGGCCATCTGCGCATCCGGGGCTGACCAGATCGCTGCAGCCATGGGCAGAACAAAGCGATCGACCACCTCACGACTGACCCCTTCCCCCGCCAGGTACTCCCCGAGGGTAACACCTGCAAGGCGCCCATCTGCCAGGTCCTTTCGTATGGCCTGCATCAGAGCACGCACGCTCCATAAAAATCGCCAGAACGATGGCCTCAACACATTTTCTCGCTGAGCAAACAGGGTGTTGAGGCTGGTAGAGGCATACTCCAGCCCCGTACGTCGACAGGTATAGCTGAAAGACATGTCCGTCTCAACAAGGGGCACCTTGAGACGGGAAAGGAGCTTTGTGAACAGCGGGTACGTCCTGTTGTTCATCACGATAAAACCTGTGTCGACGGGAGTTCCGGCGTCGGGTCCCCGGTCGATCACCACCGTATGGGTGTGACCGCCGATATACCCGTTCCTTTCATAAAGGGTTACCTTGTGGTGGTCTTGCAACAGGCAGGCCGCTGTGATCCCGGACACACCGGCACCTATGACGGCAATGTTGAGTGGAGGATTCATGGGCGGGTCCTTTCTCGAAGGCGAAGGAAAAGTTGAATAATTCTAAATCACTGCCATCAAAAATGCAACAACTGGAAAAGCAGAAGCCCGCCCCGGCACCTTGCCCCTTCCAACCCGAGATGCCCTTGAAGTTACGTCAAAGATTTACTTTTCTAGTTTTACTGTATATAGCCATATACAGAGGCGCTTTAGGGGTCGCTGGCCACCGGATAGAGGTTTACCGGTGATGCCCCGAACCCCGGCAGAAGGAAAGCTCGCCCTCACTATCAGGGAATAAAACCAAACCAAATGAAAAAAAACCGATGCCGCAGGGGCCAGGTGAGCCACCTGCGACGGCAGGGCTGCGCATGCAGGCTCAGGGGCTATCACCGTGCCCATGAGCTATGTGTTATGGGAAAGAACAAGTGTGCCGGGCAAATGCTATTTCCATCTCGCCACATCGACACAACGATCCGTGGCAAGAGACACAAACGCTTGTCACGATACAACTCAGTGTTTTCCTCCCACTGTCCTGACCGCCGAACATCATCATCGCCCAAGGCAGCAGAAAGCTCCTCATCCAACGTTTCACGCCTAATCCGATTACGATTTTTCGAAGGATTCCTTCGAGATAGAAACAAAACCTTTTTTTTAATTAATCCCAGCGTGGTGAACACGTACGGACCTGAAAACTCTACCGAAGCATGGAGCAGTGAAAGCTTCCCCTCCCAACGTCACCACATGTGCGGCGTAAAGAGACAGATGGAATTGCGACAACGGCAATACAAGGCATTGCATTACCGGCTGACCTGTTTACGGGGTGTTTTACAATCCGAATTCAATCCGAAACCCATGCGTGCACCGCGTTGGGGTCTATCCATGACAAAGGAGAACGTACCATGACCGCATCGCAAGCAGTATTGACCCTCAACTTGCCGTCACGCAACGTCAACCAAAAATCAACGAAACTGCTGAAAGGAAAGGAGGTAAGCAAAAAGCATCTGATCAACGCTCTCAACCACATCAACTTCAAAGAAGAAAGCGTAACCCTTGTGTTTACAGAGCCATATAATGATGCATCATTCCGCATCGAGGCATACCCCATGCCCGTGTTAAGCGATTACCCAACCTTCAAGCCCCTGCAACCCCTCCCCCAAGGGGTTTTCCCGGAGCACCTTACCGGTCTAATTATCCCTGACGGAAACGGCGAAATTCACGCGATTCCCCTTCTGCGAGCTTCAAGCTCAACAGGGCTGAGCATCGTTTTGCCAAAAACAGGACAACGGGTTCAGTGCTCATACAGAGACATCCGGGTTCACTTCCTGCAAAGGGGAATCAAATTCAAAGGGAGCCTGACGTCCCTTGAGCCCGATACCATCGAAATCACACTCTCTCCCTTGAGTGCCCATTATCTCAGTGGGATCATCCCCGAAGAGCCCCTGAACCTCACGTTTTGCAAAAAAAAGATCCCCCTTTTTCAAACCGAAGCAAGATTTCTCAAAAAGGAATACCACGGAGAGAGCGTCATTATAAACTTAAAGCCAGCAAAATCGATACCTGATCCTCACACTGGTCAATGTTTTGGAAAAAAGTCATTCGAAATGATTCCTGCTCCTGACTTTGTATTCTCTCACCCCTTGACAGAAACCGTGTGTACAGCTGTTATTGATTCGCTCTCGGCAGTAGATATGCACCTTACACTTCACCAAGAAACCCCTCCCCTTATTCCTGGAATGTTACTGGAGGATGCTGCAATTACACTTGGCGACCTTTATAGATTACCATTAACTGCTCAAGTAACAAAATGCTGCACTCAAAAATACAAAGCTAAAAAAGAAGAAAAATGTCACATCTCATTTCTGGAGATGTCACCTGAAAACCATAGAAAACTCCAGACCATGGTACACAAGGCCGAAAACAAAGACATTCGTATATGTTACCCATTAGAGGAAGATGATTTATGGCGTTTTTTTTTTGAAACAGGCTTTATTTACAAAAATAAATACAGACTATTCCTTGAAAACAAGAAAAATATCAAAAAAACCTATGAAACAATCTACTCGACACCATCAAATGTCACTTGTCATGTAGCGTATCAAGAAAATGGAAGAACAATGGGACATATTTCAATGCTCAGATATTCAGAAGGGGCTTGGCTCGTTCATCACCACGCAGCCCTAAAAGGTGCATCTATAAGAGTTGGACTTGGTGTTCTTAACCAAATTGGAAACTACATTATTGCATCGCAATATATCCAGCCGGAATGCTTTAAATACCTAATATGCTATTTTAGGCCGGAGAATCATTTTCCTAACTTTTTTTTCGATGGCTTTAGAAAGAAAAAAAACGACCCCAAAATCTGTTCCTCAGACTTATTTGCATATGTCTATTTTAAAAGTGAGAGTAATGATGATACAAAATTCCCAGACGAATGGAAACTAAATGAAGCAACTGAGAAAGACCTCACTGAGCTGGAGGCGTACTACAATCAGACATCTAAAGGTATGTTGATTGAAGCATTAGATCTTTTTCAAAGGCAAGCCTCTTTTGAAGTCCTAAGAGAACGATACAGCCATGCAGGGTTAAACAGAAACCGGCAAATATGGGCCATTCGACACAAAAACGTAACAGCAGCCATACTCATAGTAAATACATCCGATATAGCTCTTAACATGTCGGAACTTACCAACTGTATCAAGGTCTGCATTATCAGACCAGACATACTTGACAAACAAACTCTCACCAACACACTAAATATACTTATAAAAAACTACAAGACACACCGAACACCTGTGCTTATTCATCCGTTAGACTGGGTCGATCGGACTGGATTCAACTATCAGAAACGATACCACTTCTGGGTACTAAACAACCGTTTTTTTGATGATTTCATGCAACACGTCGCCGACACAGCACCTTTATCTCACAAGTCACACTAAAGACTAAGTCCAAGATCAATATGCTTTTTATTTGAGACATAGAAAGCAGTTAAAGAGTAACATAATCAAGCGATTTAACGAATTCGAATCAAACTCATTGCAGTACGAGTTCACTGATAATATCGTAGTTTTCGCTTTGGCTAAATAGTCCGCATGAAGCTTTAATGTCTATAGAATCAAATAGGACAAGGAACAAATGATGTACTCAAAATTCCAATCAGAAATTATTCAAATCCAATCAACAGCCCTTAAAATCCCATTAAAAACAACAGTTCGCCACGCCAGTGCATCGCGAAAAAACGGCGAAAGCATATGGGTACAAGCTCGCAGAGGGGAACTCACAGGGTACGGCGAAGGTTGTCCCCGCTCTTACGTTGCGGGAGACGATCTGGAAACGAGCCTGGCATGGGTCACCCAAAAATTCGCAGACGATGCTCCATCTATTCGCAATATTGAAGATATCACCCGGTGGGTAGATAACAACAATGCTCCCATTGATACCTACCCATCGGCCTGGTGCGCTGTGGAAACCGCACTCCTCGACCTTTTTGCACAGGAACGTTCCCAGTCGGTGGAGAAGCTCTTAGGCCTTGCCGAACCCGAACTGTCCACCCGGTACTCTGCTGTGCTTGGCAACGAAAAGCCATGGAAATTTAAAGGCCAGATCGATCTCTACCTCACCAAGGGAATGACTGACTTCAAGGTAAAGCTTTGCGGCGAAATGGAAAAAGACCAGGAAAAACTGACTATTTTAGAGACACTGGCAAAGGATCACCAGGCCGAGGGTCTCAGGATACGACTGGACGCAAACAACCTTTGGGCGGAGGACCTGGCCGGAGCCGTCACCTACATAAACCAACTCAAGGGCGATTTTTTCGCCGTTGAAGAACCTTTAAAGGCGAAAAAGCCAAAGATGCTAAGCCAGTTTTCTGTAGAGACGGGACTCCCTGTCATTCTGGATGAAAGCCTCTGCACGATGAGAGACTTAGAAAGCTATCGCGACCTTCCCGGACAATTTATCGCCAACATCAAAATATCGCGTGTTGGCGGGTTGCTGAGGACCAAAGCTCTCATAAACAGCTTGCAATCCATGGGGTGGAAGATCATTATCGGATGTCACGTGGGGGAAACCTCAACCCTCACCCGATGTGGCCTGGTTGCGGCCTCTATGGCCGGAAAGTCCCTCCTTGCACACGAGGGAGCCTTCGGAGACTACCTGATGGACCGTGAGCCTGCTTTCCCCACCCTGACATTCAACCGGAAAGGCAACCTCAACCTGCGACGGCCCTACTTTCTGAAGACTGTCCGGGGCTTGGAATGCGTCCCACCGGATGCATGGAACAAGGGCCTGGGCGTCAAAGGAAGAATGCCTAAAACGATCAATGACGGTGCCCCCCGCATCGAAACCCTAACCATGCCCGACGGGTACCCTATTCATTACCGAATCTGGGGAGAGGACAGGGGGAAAGACGTCATTCTTATCCTCCACGGTGGGATGAGTCACTCGGGCTGGCAGGCTCCTTTGGCCGAGGCGTTACGAAATCGCCGCGACAACATCACGATCATGGCTGCTGACCGGAGGGGGTGCGGCCTCAATCCGAACCGTGGTGACTTGGGAACCATCCACCAGGTCATTGACGATGTGGTTCAGCACGTGACCTTCCTTCAGGCGCACTTTGACCGCGTCCACCTTGCCGGGTGGTGCCAGGGTGCACAATACGCAACCATAGCCGCCGCAAAGCTTGCAAAAAAAACGGACAGCCTGATTCTTATGACACCTGGATTCTTCTGGAACGAGCGGTTCCGTTCGGTGATTACCATTTCTGAAAATGTGATGATGGACATGATTTCAGAATTTGACCTCACACCAGATCGAAATCATGCGTGGCTTCCCATCCCTATGGAGCCTGCGGACTTCACCATGAATGAGTCGTGGCTTGATTATATTGAGGGTGACACACTCAAAACGACAAAAATAACACTCAAATCAGCCAATATTATGGATGAAATTCAGAACCTTGCAATTTCAGCAATTCAAGATAACACATGCCCAACCATTGCCATACTCGCAAATCATGATCGAATTGTAGACAACAAAAAAATCATTTCTGTCATAGGCAATCAGTTTGATACCAACACAAGCAACACACTCAAATTCATCGATACGGCTCATGCATTACAATTTGAAAAGCCTCAACAGGTAGCTCAATTTATCGATGAATTTCTCAACAAACTTTAACCATAGAGAACCAACACCACCCACCTCCTGCAAAGGCATTGTAATGTCTTTGCAGGAGAATAAAAAATAATTCATCTAATCTCTTGCATTGAATTTTTCCACCACTGGGACACCCGATACTCGGACATTATCAGTATAATAAATGGGAAATTTATGTTTATCGGCATTGTTCATAAGAAGTCTATCAAGCAAGAAATACTTGACGGGATGAACAAAGGCTCATAAATATAAAATTTACTGACCTGTAACAGAAGATAATATTAAATCTCATTCCACTTTAAATTCTTGAGTAATACCGATACAACATCAAATCTGGAACACACATCAACTGAGTCACAAAAAACGACAATGTACTACTTCACTCAAGAATGTTTTTTTTATATGCCTATGGTAAGATAATCATTTCGAAGTTGATTTTCACGATATCTTCCACGACTTTTTTGAACCCAATGAACGGTCACGATAAGCCATGCTTGAAAAGCAAAAAAATAAAGCGTACCAATTAACAGAGTCCATTTGCCCACACACCGGGCTGACAACATATACCTGCCCTGAATGGACCGACCTTATTTTCGGAGAAAGTTATTTATTCTCTTTGAAAATCATTGGGGATTGTATTTTATTCGTCAAAATAAACGGCTTCTCGACCCTCGACGTCGTTGCAGAATCGACGGACTTTACCAAAAGTATTATTCACGCTTATTTGCCCAAAGAAAAAGAGCTATTTTATATTGGTGACTTTACAGGCGTCACCGGAGTGACAAAAGAGGCCAGAAAATATTATATCAATTATTTAAACAACCTCAGACAACTCAAAACCTTTGTACTATGCTCTCCATCCCCCATAATGATGCTTGCAGCCAACCTTACGCGGCAGTTTAGAATCATTAAATTCGGCCTTACTGTTGAAAAAAACTATTCCGCTGCTGTAAAGCAAGCAGCATGGAGAGCACAAGCTTTTCATGGCACGGCAAATGTTAAAAAAAATGCCGTCGAGGATATTCCGTTAACTGAAACCCAAGATAAAAAGCCTTATGGCCGGAAGATAAATCGTTTAATTCAATCCACTTTACCATTCTTTCAAAAAGCAAAAGAAGAATTTATTCCACTCAAACGCTTTACTCGAAAGACTTGGCAAGCTTCATTTCCAGACTACTCTGTTCAGTACGAACTGATTAACGACAACATAATTCATAAAATTTCCAAAGGATATCTCAGCGCTGAATATGTGTTGCCTGTATACGAGCTGCAGGAAAAAATATTCAAAAGCTGCGGACTCTCTGGGCACCCTTATTACCTTGTAAATGACATCAAAGAACTCAAGGGGTCATCCCTGAAGGCAAGGAAAAAACACTCTCGCTTGTTTGCCGAGTGGATTGAGAAATACCCAGAGATATGTCAAGTGATTGTTTATGGTGCAAACCGGCTTTTGCGGGCAGGATTAAGTGTCGCAGTTTACAACAGTCCATTTTCTTTTGTGTTTGCCGATAGCTTCAATGAGGCAATGGAAACAATCCAGCAACATAAAGAAAATAAGTCTTTCGCAACATCCGGTCTTTTTACGAAAAAAGTGGGCCGAAAAAACGCGGTCAAACACTATGCCGATGAACTCAACGGTTTTTTAGGCAACATCAACTGGGAAGTCGAAGGCGGTAAAGAATTAACTGAGCCCAAGGATGATGAGCATCCTTTTAAAACGGTCTATGATGCCATCGCCTTAATCAAGTCGGACATTGATGAACTGTTCCGAGATCGGACCATGGCCCAGGTGGCACTGAGGGAGAGTGAAGAGATCGCGCGGGCCCTGCTCAACGCCACCAGCGACCTGGCCTTGCTTATCCAGTCCGACGGCACCATCATCTCCGTCAACAAGGCTTTTTCCGCATTTATGAAACAAAATCAAATCACGCTGAAAGGGGCCCGAATCGCTGACTTTTTCCCTGAAGCCATGGTTGACACAACCACCACCCATCTCAAAGGGGTACTCACGACAGGGGAACCGGCTCTTTTCGAGAGCCAGTTAAACGGGCTGTACTACCAGAACACCATCTACCCTGTGTTCAACTCCGAAAAAAAAGTGGATCGACTGGCACTGTATTCCAGGGACATCACCGGTTTAAAGTTGGCCCACGAGCAGATCCATTTGCTGACCCAAGAGCTCATCAAAGCCCAGGAAAACGAACGACGGCGCATCGCGCGGGACCTCCACGACAATGTGGCCCAGGACCTGGCGTCCCTTATCATCCGAAGCGACACCCTCTTTGAAAATCACAAGGACATCCCCTGGGATGTGAGAAAACGCAATAAAAAGTTCTCTGAAATCCTGAAGAATACCATTGCTTCCATACGGGACCTTGTCTATGATCTGCGGCCACCTGGCCTGACTGACATCGGCCTTGTGAAAACCATCGACCAGTACTGCGTCGAGTTCAGTGGAAAGACGGGCATTGCAGTGGATCTCTATACCGCAGGCCTTGAGAGAATCAAGCTTGATACCGACACCAAGATCAACCTGTTCCGAATCATCCAGGAGGCCCTGAACAATGCCTCCAAGCATGCAGAGGCCAGCATCATCAAGGTGCGTCTGCTCTGTTCCCACCCGGACATCATCCTCCGCATCGAAGACAACGGTCAGGGCTTTGACCCCGAAGTAAGGATGGTGTCTGCCCTGAAAGAAAAACGAATGGGCCTTAAAAGCATGGAAGAGCGGGTCAACCTTCTCAGCGGGACCCTGACCCTCCACTCCCGTGAGGGGGCGGGCACAAGAATCCTGGTAAAATTTCCAGCAGGCCTCTCTATTGAGGAGAGTGAGGACCCATTCGAAGAAAGCCCCAGGGAGCTCTCCCGATAAAAAAAGCGGGAACGACCTTTGTGAAAAGCTCGTTCCCGTCTCTTGAAACCCGCGGGTGTAGATTCTCTTTACCGGCAAGACCGGCCCTTACGGCCCGACACTCTTGAACACACCATTGCATCAGGCCGTCTTATTCGCCGATTTCACAGCCCCCCGGGCAATAAGTGCCCGACGGGCCCCTTGCTTAAGACTCGTCAGAAGGGGTCTCTTTGGGCGGTGCGGGCATAGGGTTACGGCCAAAGCCCGCTCCCATCCCCCCTCGGCATCGTCCTCCGCCGCCGCCACGACCGCCTAATCCGCGACCGCCCCGGCCACCGCCTCGGCCCCCCTGCTGGTTTCCCTGATTGTTACGTGCGCACGGGCCGGTTCCCCAGCCGCTTTGCGGTCCCTGTCCATTGGGTCCTGTTCCATCACCTCGAGGCATGGCGTCCTCCTTTGCATTGATGTTGTCCTTTTCCGCGTCCATCCCTTCTCCGTCGCCGTCTTCCGCAACCCGGCATCCGAAAATGCTCGGGTACTGTTCCGGTTTCAAGGCGCACTGCGAGCAGGGCGTCCGCATCGCCTGCGAGAAAATCGTGGGTCACAATCCCCCCTGCCTCCAGCATCATCCGGATCGGTCGGGAGACAGCCCCGCAGATCAGCTCCGAGACCCCCGCCGTTACGAGCCAGTGGATCTTTCCCGCCGGATCCTCAGGGACCCTCTCCATGGTCCGGCGTACCACATGGTTCCCCTCCAGCTCCACAAGGAGCAGGGTGGTTCCCACATCAAACACCGGCGCAATCCGATTCTGCCAAACGCAGAGAGCGATTATCATCGCAGACCTCCTTTCTTACCCGGAGAAAATGCATAAACGATGCCAAGAGGGCTTTCTCCATTTAACACATCGATATCATGCACCATAGTTCCAAAACCATCTTCACACATGCCTGTGGCAACTGTCGCAATCTTGCACCACCCCCTGTTGCACCTGTCGCAAGGATGCAACAGGCCATAAGGCAAGGGTAAGTGACGTCAGGGCAATCCATAGAATTCACCCATACCGAGTGACGGTCCTTTTCCCCGGTGACAGCCTGCCCCTTTCTTCTATGCCCGATTTCCTGTTTCCCCATACCTCGCCAGTTTCCGGATGAGGGTGCTCCGATGGATGCCCAGGATCTTGGCGGCTGCCGTGCGATTCCCGTCGGTACGGGACAGGGCGTCGCGAATCATGCGAATCTCCGCGGCATCCCGGCCGGACACCAACCCTTCTTGTTTTTTTTCCCCCTGCTCCGAGGACTCCATCAGGTATTCCGGCAATATTTCATTGCTGCCGGCAAGAACCACTGCCCGCTCGATGCGATTTTCGAGCTCCCGAACGTTTCCCGGCCAGTCGTGGGCCAGGAGCCGTTCCATGGCCACAGGATGAATCCGCATCTCTTCGTGCCCGGCAAGTCGCCCGAACCGCCGGGCAAACCGGTCGGCCAGATCGGGGATATCCTCTTTGCGTTCGCGCAGAGGGGGCAAATGAATCCGAATGACATCCAGCCGCCATAACAGATCCTCTCGAAACAGACCCCGTTGAACCAGGGACGACAGGTCCTGATGGGTCGCGGCAAGAAATCGCGCATCGGTGCTGTCGGTCCGTCCCGTCCCCAGGGGCTCGTAGGTTCGCTCCTGCAACAGTCGCAGCAGCCTCACCTGAAAGGCCGATGAGATGTCTCCGATCTCATCCAGAAAAAGGGTTCCTCCACCGGCCTGGGCAATGCGGCCTTCCCGCTTGCGGTCCGCACCGGTGAAAGCCCCCTTTTCATGCCCGAACAGCTCGTTTTCAATGAGGGTATCGGGAAACGCCGCACAGTTCAGGGCAACAAAGGGGGCTGAGGCCCTGGGACCCGCCCCGTGAATGGCCCGTGCCAACACCTCTTTGCCGGTGCCGGACTCCCCGGTGATAAGCACCGTACTCCTGCTGGCCGCCACCTTGGGCAGAATGGCGAAAATCTGCTGCATCTTCGGGCTGCGGCTTGTAAGGTCCCCGAATCGACGCATGGCCTCACGGATTCGATCCGTTCCCACGGACTCCCGAAGGTCCCGAAAGGTTTCAGCAGCTCCCAGGACCTTGCCGTTGGCGTCCCTCAAGATGGCCGTGGAGAGTCGCACCGGAACCCGCTCACCATCGGCATCCACAAACCAGGCCGGGATATCCAGAAGCGATTTGCCTTGTGCCATGGTCTGTCTCAACGGACAGGCCGACTGACAGAGACTTGCACGCAACACCTCGCAACAGGGCCGCCCCAGCGCCTCCTCACGATCCACACCGGTAATGGCTTCGGCTGCGCGGTTGAAGCTGGTAATTCGCCAGGCTTCGTCCACGGTGAACACGCCGTCGGAAATACTCTCCAGAATGGCGGAGGTCATGGGATCTGTGGGCTGTGATGAGTTCATGATAAACCTATAAGGATAAAAAACGGTCCTTGGCAACTGATCGGCCGCCGTGGGTAAAAGCTCGGAGGCCGTGTGCCTCCACTCCCGGTAGCAATTATGAGCATATACTCAAAATATACCCGCAATGATCCATTTGCAAGGGCATATGGTATGGCCCCCTCCCTACCCCGGATATTTCATGGGAAAACGGTCAAGCCAATTCAATAAGGAGCCGTTGCTGTGAGTTCCTTTTGGGAAAAATACCGGGCGTGATTCATTCCTGGGAACCGTCCCCGTCACCCGGGCCTTGGCCTGTCTTGGGGTCCAGGGCCTTTGCAAGGGCGCCCCCCAGGGTCTTGAGCGCCAGCAGTGCATCGGACAGGTCCACGTTCTCCTGATGATCCTTGGGCGCAGCGCTTTTCACCTGGAGTGGCGGTGACTCGGGCTGAAGAAAGGGATTCTCCAAAAAGGCAAGACGGCCCTGGCTGCTTCCCACAACAATATCCAGATCGGTGTCTCCGTCCAAATCCAGGACGGCAGGCATGGTGGCAATCCCCACGGACAACGCGGCAAAGGGGCAACGGGAGGGCTCCCTGAGTTCAAAAGTCAGAGGACCGCCTGATGCCGTGATGTTCTCAATCCACCGAAGCCCCCCGCGGATTTCCCCGGACACCACGTCCAGATCGCCGTCGCCATCCACATCCAGAACGGCGGGGCTGGAGTTGTCCCCCACATCAATGCCGAAGAAGGGGTTCAGCCGTCCCATCATCTCGGCATAGACGGCCCCCCCTTCTTCAACAAGAAGGTTCCGACAATAGCGAAACGTCCCGGAGCGATCACCGAAAATAAGGTCTGCATCGCCGTCTCCGTCGAAATCACCGAAGGCCGGTGTCCCCTGCCATTCAGACGAAATGCCCGCAAAGGGATTTTCTTCCTCGGACACGATCTGGAAGTCTGGAGCCACAGGGCTCCCCTGATTTTTAAGGAAAACCATTCTGTTCAGGTAAACGGATGACATGCGGTTGTCCATGGGACGAAAATCAAACCAGACGGCATCATTGTCTCCGTCGTTGTCGATATCGGCAAGGGCCACGCAAGGGGTATCGCTTTCATAGGACATGGTGACGGCGTCCAAAGGGTTGGCGGTGACACCTGAGGCTCCCCCGCCCATGGCAGAGCAGGCCAGGGCCATCACCCGCTTTCCATACGCCCCCACATACAGCTCGGCCCGCCCGTCCCCGTTCAGGTCGGCGGCCGTCGGTGACAGGTTGCGCCCCAGGTTACGGCTGCAGGAAGGAATGATCGTGTCGCTGAACCGATCCCAGGAGATGGGGGCCGCATCCGGCTCCTCGCCCTTCGCAGCATTGGGCGCGACAACGCAAAACACAGTGAGGCAGGCCATCACCACACATGATGTGACCCAAGACCCCATAGCCCGGGATGTACCGAACCCCACGGGCACCCGACGATAACTCTGCGGACTCATACGCATCCCCACAAAAAAAGAGACTACCGGAGGAAAACGGGCCCGGGACCTGCGCCGGACAGACCTCCCGTCCGTCCCCACAAGGGGGCACAAAAAAGGCCCATCCCATGGGGATGAGCCGAAATCACCCGGGGGGCAACCCGGCTGTCTTGACCCATCAAGACCCGTGGCTTTCCGTCCCCGCCTCACGACGGGTTTGGCTTGTTTCCCTGTAACTATTCAGCTTATGCCTCCGGCGGCCCTGCCGGGGGCTAAACTTTTAAAAAGTTTAACAAACAGGTTTTAAAAAACTTTTTGAGTGAATTTTTACTTTAAAGGCAGATGTGATTTGACCCGAGGAACGAGGGGCGAAACACATCTGCTATCTGCTTTCAAGGTGGCACACCTTGCCGCCGGAGGCTATTTTTTTGAGCTGAATAGTTACGTTTCCCTTTCCTTAAATATACCATCTGCCGGAAGCAGCCCCCGACGTACCCACATCGGATTCACCGCGCATCGTCCGGCAGTTACAAGCCCCCCGTGGGTTTACCCTTACCACACCCCCGAAGGCCGGACAATTTCTATTTCGGACCCGTTATTCATAGCATGGCACATGCGACAATGGTTGTCATTGCCCCAAGATAGAGCAAACGTCCACAGGGCAGCAACTCACTTTGTGTCCCATACCGAGGCCAGGACCTCACGAACAGCATGAAAATCCGTCCAGGGATGAAACGGAAGGCACTGGGCCTCCATGTGCTCTGCCAGCTGCCGCCGTGCAAAGACCCGATCAGCCGTTTTGGCCATATTATAATCGGTAATCCCGTCGCCGATGGCCACGGACTCATCAAAGGTATAGGCGGCCATGACATCGGCCTTGGCCAGGAGCTCTGTCTCGCCGGGGAAATCGCTGACCACCTTTAATAAAGGCCCGTTCACCTCAAGGTCCGGGGCATAGACAGCCGCAACCTTATGGGCCAGGTCCCCAAGCTTTCGAAGCACCAGCCCCTTGAGCCCGCCGGAGATAACCACAAAGGGCACCTCCCGCTCGGCCAGCCAGTCGATAAGCTCTTCCAGCCCGGGCCTCATGGGAACCGTCTCGCAATGGTCCAGCATGGCCGGATACTGTGAGGAGGGAATGGTCTCAAGGATCCTGGTGAGTCCCTCCCGAAGGGTGATGCTTCCGTCCATAACTCCGGGAAGCCAGGTTTTTACCGCCTCGGGCGCAAAGGTTTTGCATACGCTAACAAACCCGTCCCGCTCGGTGATGGTGCCGTCAAAATCACAAAAAACAATACGCTGTGCCAAAAACTGCCTCCCTGAAAATCTCTTTCTCGCCATAACACCCAATCGACGAACCCAATGCTTAACCCCTTAGCCCTTCACCTTTAGCCCTTAGCCCTTAGCCTTTAGCCTTTAGCCTTTAGCCATTTGGTCATTTGGCCATTTGACCTTATTTTTCACCCTCTCGCCTCTCCCCCCTCTTCTTCCCGGGTCAGGGCGGAAAGGATCAGGCCCGCAAAGGAACCGGTTTTGGACTCAAAGAGCCATCCCATGTGGGAACCGCACCCCCGGCAACCGGCCAGTCGCCACCGATACCCCGCAAACCAGGAAAATTCGGCGGACGAATCCGAAGAGAAGCTGCAACCCGGAGCCGAGGCAAAGCACCCGATTTCGTAATAAAGGCCGTGGGGGTTGGCAAAACCGTGGGTATGGGATCCCCCCACCTCCATGCGGGCGTTATCCCGCGTAATGGGGAACCCGCAGGTAGCGCAGACAATGACCACCCCGCCGCCGGAATGGCCCACCGCTTCGGTGGCGATCCCTTTCTCGCGCGCTGGCTCCCAGGCCTTTCCGGTGCGCCCCCCCTTTTTCCTCGGGCAATCCCTGGTTTCCATGGGAATAAAACAACCTGTGCCCCCAGGGCAGGACAACGCCCGGGGAAGCCCCCCGGCATGTGCAGGCGGATGTGTAGACATCATGGCCATCGGCTCCTCATCGTTGGAGATGCATGGGTTAACGGTCTACCTTACTCCGGACCGTTCCGGCTTAAAAGTCAAAAAGCGAGGTGTCCGCAAGATGGGAAGGGACCACGTGCCCCATCCCGTGAAAAATTTTCTCCACACGGCCGGGATGCTGTTTCCGCCACCCGGCAAGAATCTCTTTGATCTCGCGCCGTTTTTCGTTTTCACCTGCCCCGCACAGATCCTTTGGCGCTGTTTCATACCCGGCAAGGCGCTGGTACCGGACGATATCCGCCTCCGCCACAAAGGCCATGGGCCGGATCACGGTCAAGTCCCCTTTGCGGGTGACCAGCTTCGGGGGCATCCCCTTCATCATTCCCCCGTAAAAAAGGTTGAGCAGCAGGGTCTCCACCATGTCGTCCATGTGGTGGCCCAGGGCAAGGTGGGAAAATCCGTTGGATGCCGCATGGGCATAAAGGGCGCCCCTCCTGAGCCGGGCACAGAGGGCGCACATGTTTTTGCCATCCGGGCACTTTTCCTGAAGGGTCTTCCATATATTCTGGCGGATCACCTCAAAGGGAAGGTCCACCCCGGCCATGTGCCGATGCAAAAACGCCCCATCAAAGCCCGGGAAGCCGTGATCGAGGAAGACCACCGCCATGTCAAACCGCTCTTTGCACTGCCGTCGGTAGGAGACCATGAGATCCACCATGGTCAGGGAATCTTTCCCGCCGGAGAGGCAGAGCATAAGGCGATCCCCTTCCCCCACCATCTGGTATTCCCGAACGGCCCTGGCCACTCGCCAGGCAAGGTGGCGCCGGAGTTTATCCCGCTGCTTTGGTTTCCTGTCCTCACCCATGGACCGTCGACACCTCCGTCACCGACCGAAGGGCCTCATCCACAGCAACGGGTTCCCGCTGATGGTTGGCAGCCATAAGACGCTCACCGTCACGGAACAGCACCACCCCTTCGAGGTACCCCACCTTGCCCCAGGTTTCATGGGCCAGTTGCAGGGCGTGCTCCTTGACGGCAAAGAGGTTCCAGTCATGGGTCACGGCCACAGTGAGCCCCGGGCCCCCTTCGGCAAGGCGCGCGTCCGCAAAGGACAGCATGACGGAGGCGGCATGGTCTGCCGGTTCCATCACCTCTGTGGGAAACGCCCCGTCCATCCAGCGCCGGATAAACCCGGTGAGGTCGTGTTCCAGAATCAGGCCCACGGTGCGCTCAATGTCCTTTACATAAAATGGAGAGAGGGCCTCTTCGAGGGTATTGAGGTTTTCCGCCGCACAACCGCTTCCCCGCTGCAGAAGGTAGGCAGTTTCAATGCACCGGCCTATATAACTGGAGCACGGGGTGACAGGCACCTCTGCCCCGAGGTCTTTCCCAAAGGCCAGGGAGGCCCGTTTGCCCTCGTCCGTCAGCCCCATAAAAGGATCCAGCCTGGGATCGTCGCTGTAATGGCGTGCCGAATGCCGCATCAGCACCACCTGGTTTGTTACCCCTTCATCCCGGAGGCGGCGCACCACCTCAACCGTCGCCCGGCCAAGCCCCTCATCACCCATAGTCACTCCCATACACGTTGAAACACAATGATCGTTACCCGGCCCCACCCCATGGCGAGCCCTTCCCGGGACGCCCCAGGGGCAAATCCTTTCCGTCGAGCATATGAATTTTAGAGCAGGAAATCAATTGCCAAGGGACGCCTTCTCCCCGGAAGGCACCGGGCAGCCGCCCCCGCTTGATTTTCATATTGCATACCAAAAGCCTTGGTGGGGGACAAACCCCTTGACAGGCAACCCTCAAACGATATAACCACACGTGGGTATGGGAAATCGCGACAGTTGCATCCCCTGCAGGGAACCGCACCATGCATGACAGAAACCATCGTTGCATGGGGGTCTCCCGGTCTTGGGGCTTGAAGTCGAGAAGATCTTTTACACTCAATGCTTGACAAGGATAACATATCCGTATATCTAAAAAAACTTTGTGTAAGAACATCCGTCACGGAGGCACAAAATCCCTCTGCCAAGGGGCGACGACATACATGATGTCGTAGCCCATCCGCGTTGCAACACACCATGCTGTTACAACCGTGGAATCAAGGGGAGCCGAGCCGTGGATGTCCGAAACAGCCACACAGACCAAGGATATCGTCAGCTGAGCTATGAATTGTATCGACGCCATTGAAGGAACGGCCAAAAAGGTGATCTCCGATTTTTATGCCATGCATGAATCCGGAGAGATGGATGACACTGAGTTTGCACGAAGCACACGGGTCCTCATCGACGGGACCGGCGAGTTCGTGGTGGACAACTGTGAGATCACGCCCAATCCCGAGTTGCTGAAGACCGTTTTGTTCGAATACGCGCGGGATCTTTGGAAACGTTCCCTCAAAGCCAAGGAAGAGGACAGGAGCGCCTCCCCCGTGGACCAGGGATACGACGACTATTATTTTGACTATATTTTCAGACACGGCACCTACCCCGCTTAGGGGACGTCGAGTCTAAAACTCACCATATGTATTATCAATGCCCGCAAGTGGGGGCATTCAAAGCAGCAAAAATTTCAGGAGTATGTTGGTATGACACTTACAAAAAACGACATTGTGATGCGCGTAAGCGAGATGGGATTTTCAAAGCAGCGTTCCGTAGATATCATCGAAAAACTGCTGGCCATCATGAAAGACACCCTGGCCGTAGGCGAGGATGTCCTCATCTCCCGTTTCGGCAAGTTCTGCATCAAAACCAAGGGTGAGCGAAAGGGCCGCAACCCTGCCACCGGAGCCGAAATGATTTTACGGGATCGCAAGGTAGTGACCTTCAAGTGTTCCGGTAAACTCCGCGACAAAATCAACGGTGACGACTAACCTCAACCGCTGATCCCAGATGCAAAAAAAGGCGACCCTGAAAAGGGTCGCCTTTTTTAGTTTGTGCTGATTTTATAAAGACGGATTTAACAAACACAGGCCTTAAAAAGCTGTGTGAGCACTCGTATCACAACAACCGCACAGGATTTCAAGGAGCCCCCGGCTTACCGCCGGAGGCTCCCTTCTGGGCTGAGTAGCTACGAGCGGTTCAGCTCTTTTCTCCGGCACGCCGCCTTGCAAACTGCATGGTATGGAGCCTGGCATACTCCCCGTCCCTTGCGAGCAGGTCGTCGTGCTTACCCTCTTCGACAATCTCCCCTTTGGAAACCACCACAATGCGGTCGGCGTGCTGGATGGTGGAAAGCCGGTGGGCAATGACAAAGGTGGTTCGTCCCTTCATGAGGTTCTCAAGGGCATCCTGCACCACCTTCTCCGCTTCTGTATCCAGGGCACTGGTGGCCTCGTCCAGCAGCAGGATGGGGGCATCCTTAAGCAGGGCCCGCGCAATGCAGAGGCGCTGTTTCTCTCCTCCTGAGAGACGGCTCCCAAGCTCACCGATGCGGGTATCAAAACCGTCGGGCAGGCTCATGATGAACCGATAGGCATAGGCAGCCTTGGACGCCGCCACGATGTCCTCCCAGGTGGCATCGCTGTTGCCGTAGGCGATGTTGTCCCGGATGGACTCGTTAAAGAGAATGGCGTCCTGGGTTACCATGGCGATGCGGCTGCGCAGGGAAGCCAGGGTCACGTTGCGGATATCGACGTCGTCAATGGCGATACGCCCTGACGTCACATCGTAGAAGCGCGGAATAAGATTGATAAAGGTGGATTTCCCCCCCCCGCTCATTCCCACCAGGGCAATGACCTCTCCGGGCTCGGCGCTGAGGTTGATGCCCTTGAGCACCGGATCTTCCCCATAGGAAAAGGTAACATCCTCAAAAGCCACCCGGTGGGAACTCGGCGAAAGCTCCACAGCCCCAGGACGATCCGTGATCTCCGGTTCCATCTCGATGATCTCAAACACCCTGTCCAGGGCGGCCAGGCCCTCCTGAACGGTGTTGTTGAGCTTGCTGAGTTTTTTCAAGGGTTCATAAAGCAGCATCACAGCCGTCAAAAAGGAGAGAAAGGTCCCGGTGGTGGAGGTGCCTTTGATCACACCGTGGCCACCGTACCAGACCACCGCCGCGATCCCCAGACCACCGCAGACGTCCGTCACGGGCGAGGAGAGGGCCTTGGCCTTCACCTTTTTCATCTCAAAGCGGAACAGGTCCCAGGACTTTTTGTAAAACCGCTGTTTCTCGTACTCTTCCCGTCCGAAAGCCTTGATGATCTTGGCCCCGGCAAAGGTCTCGTGGAGAAAGGTGTTGAGTTCCCCCACCGACTGCTGGGTGCCGGTGCTCACCTTGCGGACCCGCCTGCCCAGTTTCACGATGGGATAAAAAGCCACCGGCACAACCACCAGAGCCACCAGGGCCAGCTTCCAGTCCCGGTAGATGATCACCCCGGTAAGACCGATGATGGTGAACACATGCTCGATGGCGGCGGTCACCGAGGTGGAGACCATGGCCTGTATAAGGGTGACGTCGTTGGTGATGCGGCTCATGAGGACCCCGGTCCGCTCCTTCTGGAAAAAGGAGAGGGACAGGTCCTGGATGGTTCCGTAGAGTTCGTTCCGCAGGGTGGTGATGATGGTCTGCCCCACGTTGTTCATGAAGTACTCTTTGGCAAGGACAGCCACCCCGCGCACCAGGGAGACCCCCAGGACCACGAAGGTCACCACCTTGAGCATCACGCCGTTCTGGGCAATGAAGATATCATCCAGGATATTCTTGATCAGAAAGGCCAGGGCCGCCGTGGAGCCCGAGATCAAGGCCATGCAGACCATGGAAATCCCCAGCTTTGCCCAGCTGTTGCGGATGAGCCTCAGAATTTTGCGATGCCGTTCACCGGCGGTCAATTCCTGAAATAGTTTCATAGTGATAATGTATCTTACCTTAGGCCCGCCCCTTTCGGGCGAGCAGCACACCGCAGGTCAACAAAGCGGCATGGATGGATCAACAGAGAGGCACGCCCCGCCGGGAGTCACGGGGCGATCACTGACAGGGTTGATTGGAGAAGAGAACCTTGGCGGCGCCTTACTTCCCACCAAGGACGGGACAGGACGCCGGAGAACCGTCCACCACCACAATGGCCATGTTGTTTTCGTCGGCATAGGCCACCATGGCGTCGCGGTCGAATACCACGGCATGGCCCGCTTCCAGCACCAGCCCGGTGACCCCGGCCTCCTTCATGGTCTGAAGGGTATTCAGACCCACGGCCGGAACGTCGAACCGCATGTCCTGGGTGGGCTTGCTCACCTTGACCAGGACCGCGTCGCCCGTTCCCAGACTGCCTCCCCGGCGAATGGTGGCGTCGGTGCCGTCAATGGCCTCCACGGCCAACACCGACCCGCCGCCCATGACAATGCACTGCCCCACATCGAGGCGGCCGATCTCCTTGGCGATATGCCAGCCCGTGCACATGTCCTTGGCCTGGGCATCGGTGGGGCGCTTCCGGGTCCAGAGACCGGCATCGGCCAGGATCTCCGGCACCAGAAAGGTGGACGAACGCACGGCCAGCCCCTCTTTTTCCAGGAGCAGGGCAAAGGCGCTCAGCAGGGTGTCGTCGTGGGTATGGCGCATGCGGGCAAGAAAGGCCAGGGCCTTGGTGTCCGGTCGGATATCCCGAAAGACGTTAGTCTTGGTGACGCCGCCCACAAGAACCACTTCCGCCACCCCATGGGCCCTGAAAAAGCGGATCAGTTTTTTTACCTGGCCGATGTGGATCCACTCGGTCTCTTCGCAGAGCCCTTCCACGTCGGCCAGTGCTTCGTTTTTAATCGCTGCGGCGTAAACCCGGTAGCCCTTCTCTTTTGCTGCACGCGAAAACAGCAGGGGAAACTGGCCGTTGCCCGCAATGATCCCCACCTTCATGGCGTGATTCCTTTCCGGTGCCCGGTCAGCCGTGCCGGTGCCGTGTCTGCCGGGTATCATCGTTAGCGGGTGATCCCTCGGCTGGAGTTCTGAATAAAATCGACGAAAGCCACGACCTCGGGAATCTGGTTCACCTCGGCCCGAACCCGCTCGATGCCCTCGTTAAGGGTCAGCCCGATGCGGAACAGGAGACGGTAGGTACGCTTCAGTTCGGTGATGGTGGCCTCGGAAAAGTCGCTTCGGCGCATGCCCACCTTGTTGAGCCCGTGGAGGGTGGCGCGATCACCGGCGGAAATCACATACGGGGGGATGTCTTTCACCACCACGGACTTGCCGCCGATGTAGGCGTAATCCCCAACGCGGACAAACTGGTGGATGGCGGTGAACCCGCCGATGTTGGAAAAATCCCCGAGCTCGCAGTGGCCTGCCAGGGTGGAGTTGTTGGCAAGGATGACCCGGCGCCCGGTTTTGCAGTCATGGGCCACGTGGCAATAGGCCATGAGAAAGTTCTCGGCCCCCACCTCGGTGATGCCGCCGCCCACGCCGGTGCCCCGGTTGATGGTCACAAATTCGCGGATCACGGTGCCCCGCCCCACCTTGAGGTGGGTTACCTCGCCTTTGAACTTCAGGTCCTGGGGAGCCGCTCCCACGGAGGCGTATTGGAAAATCCGGCAGTCCGGGCCGATGCTGGTGTGCTCGTCGATGACCACATGGGAGGCGATCTCGGTTCCGGCTCCAATGGAGGTGTTGCCCCTGACGATGGTGTAGGGGCCGATGACGACATCGTCGTCAATCTCTGCCGTTGGGTCAATGATGGCTGTCGGGTGTATGTTTGTCATGGCACGTCCTTATATATTCTGCACACCAAATCGGTGCAAATGCTCTCAAAGTTCTTTTGATCGGTTCTGATATCACGGCACGATGCACCGAAGATCCCCTACAGTGTATACCTTACGAGGGAACCTCGCAACGGGAAGCAACCGGGCGGTCCCTTTCCCTGCGCCTTTACTCGCCGGATTCAAGGCGGGAGACCCGCTTTTCGAGGCGGGAAACCGTGCGCTTGAGCTCGGGCAATTTGGGCATGAGGCTGATAAGCCTCAGCCACAGCTTGTGGGGCATGGCAGGTGTCCCGGAGACCACCTCCCCCTCACCCAGGGACTTGACCACCCCGGCGTCGGGACCGACGATGGTGTTGTCGCCGATATGAATATGGCCGGAGATCCCCGCCTTGCCGGCCAGGATCACATGGTTGCCCACCGTGGTGCTGCCGGCAATGCCCACCTGGGCCACCAGAAGGGTGTCTTCCCCCACCTCCACATTGTGGGCCACATGGACCAGGTTGTCGGTTTTCACCCCGCGTTTGATCCAGGTCCGCCCGGAGGTGGCCCGGTCAATGGCGTTCAGGGCACCGATCTCCACGTCGTCGTCGATCTGAACAATGCCGGTGTGGGGAATTTTCCGGTAGCTTGTCCCTTCCGGGGCAAAGCCGTACCCGTCGCTGCCGATGACACTTCCGGAGTGGACCATCACCCGATTTCCCAGGATGCAGTCGTGGCCGATGGTGACGTTTGATTTCAGGGTAACGCCGTCGCCGAGGCGGGCGCCCTCTTCCACGACCACCCCGGGAAAAATGCGGCAACCCGCGCCCAGGGTGACGTTGTCGCAGATCACCGCGCCGGGACCGATCTCAACAGGCCCCCCGAAGGTGACCTGTTCTCCGATACACGCCCGGGGGCTCACCTTGTGGGTCACGTCCCCTTTGGGGGCAAAGAACTCCATAACCTTGATAAAGGCCACCCTGGGGTTGTCCACCACAATGAGTGCCTTGTCGCTGTCGTCCCGGGCTTCGGGCACGAGCACCGTGCCGGCGCCTGTCTCCGAGAGCCGTTTCAGGTAGCTTGCATCCCCTGCAAAGACAACCTGGTCTTCCTTTGCGTCTTCAAAAGGCGCCGGAGCCGTGACAACCCGGGAGCCGTCACCAATGACGGTTCCTCCCAGCATGTCGGCGATTTCTTGAACGGTCCGCTTCATCTTACCTCTTTTCGTATGCCTTATCGTACAGGCCGATGAGCCTGCTTGTCATATCCATGGACTCGGGGGCGTAGAGCACTTCTTTTTTTTCGACAATCAGCAGGTAGCCCCCTTTTCGACCGAGCCGGTCGATAATCCCGGCCAGATCCGATCGGATCTTCTCCGTCTGCCTGCGGTTGATATCTTCAAAAAGGCGGCTGTACTTCCTGTCCGCCGCCTTGAACTCGCCTAAGAGCGTCTCCAGCTCCTTTCGCTTTTCGCCCACCTCGCGGGTGGTGGCGGAAAGCTCAAGGTTCTCCAGTTCACCCTGCAGGACCCCGATGCGCTTTTTCAGGCGCCCGAGTTCTGCCGTGCGTTCTGCCTGTTTGGTTCGAAAGGCTTCTGCAGCCTCACGCCCCGCTTTGGACTCCTTGAGCACGCGCTGGAAATCCACCACGCCGATTTTTGCCACGTCCGCGGCCTGAACGCTTCCCCCCAGCAGAGCAAGGAAAGCCAATGCCATCAGGCACCTGGTAATGCATCGCATAATAACCCCCGTTTGATTCCGCAGTATGCTTTGGCTTTAGAACGCCGTGCCCATGGTGAACTCCCAGCGTCCCGATCCTTCGTCGGGTTCGGGATCCACAATGTAGCCCCTTTCAAAGCGAATGGGACCGATGGGCGAATACCAGCGAAAGCCAAAGCCGTAGGTGTGACGAAGGTCCGAGAGATCGATGTTTCCGTTCTCCTCGTACACGTTACCCGCATCGGTGAAGATCAGGGCCACCAGACCGTCCACCCCGAACAGGGGGGCGATGAGCTCGGCGTTGAACTGCACGTACTTTTCACCACCGATGGTCTTGCCTTCATCGTCCTCCAGGTGCACATCCTCAAAGTCGAAGCCGCGCAGGGAGTTGATGCCCCCTAAGTAAAACTTCTTGTAGTCCGGAAGAAACCCGCCGCTGTTTTCATGGACAAGGCCCCCTTCGCCGTGGAGCATGCCGATAAGCTTCCAGGCAACGGGAAAGAACCAGCTGGACTCGGCCGTGTACTTGGAGTAGCTGATGTCGCCCCCCAGGGGCCCACCGGTGTGCTCCACCCTGAGGGTGTGGTTGAAGCCCCGGGTGGTCTGGGCGTTGTACCGCCGGTCCCTGGAGTCGTAGTTGAGACTGAAGGCGGCGCTGCTCAGGGTATTCTCGCCCTCCATCTCCTTGATCTGATCCGATGCCGTGGCGTCGATGTCGTCGATGGTGTTTTTCTCAAAGGTGTAGGAGACAAAGGCGCGGGTGTAGTCGAAAACAGGGTAACCCAGGGTCAGCCCGCCGCCGACACTCTCTTTGTCATAGGAGGTGTACTCGTCGTCCCACTTTTTCAATTCATACTTGGAGTAGAGGGGAATGTCAAAAAGCCAGGGCTCCACAAAGCTCAAGGTAAACTTGTTGCCGGTTCCGCCGAACTGGGCCTTCAGGTCCAGGGACTGATCCCTGCCGAAGAGGTTTCGCTTGGAGATGGAGGTGGTACCGAAGAGCTTGTCCTCGCTGCTGTAGCCCATGCCGAAGGTAAAGGTCCCGGTGGGCTTCTCCTTGACGTCGATGGAGAGGTTGACCTTGTCCGGGTCCGTGGTGTCCAGAGTGTTGACCTTGATGTCCCCGAAGTACTCCAGGCGGTAGAGGTTCCGCACACTCTCCTTGAGCCTTGCCCCCCGGTAGAGCTCCTGCTCGTAGACCTTGAGCTGGCGGCGGATCACCTTGTCCCGGGTCACGGTGTTGCCGGTGATGATGATCTTATCGAAGTAAACCAGGCTCCCTTTGGTGACCCGGTAGGTCACATCAGCCACCTTCTCTTTGCGGTTGCGCCGGATGTCGGGAACCACAGAGGCCCGGGCATACCCCTCATCACTGTAGGTGTCGGTGAGGGCCACCACGTCGTTCTGGACCTTCTCGCGGTTGAGGAACTCATCCTGCTCCACGGTCAGCCTCTCGAAAAGCGCCTCCTTGGTATCCAGGATATCTCCTGAAACATCCACCTTGCCCAGGGAGTACCTGATGCCCTCTTCGATCTTGATGGTGACAAAGATCCATTTGCCCTTGTACTCCACCACGGGGTCTGCGATGCGGCAGTCGATGAAACCGTTTTTCTGGTATTCGGCGTTGATCACCGCCATGTCGACGTTCAGGTCCGCCATCTCCAGGGTCCCGGAGGAGGTCAGCCAGGAGAAGAACCCCTTCTTTTTGGTCTTGATCATCTTCCGGATCTTCTTGTCCGAGAAAAAATCGTTGCCCTCAACGGAGATCTTTTTGATCCAGATCTTTTCCCCTTCCTCCAGGGTAAACTCAAGATCCGCCTGGTTGTTCTCCACGTCGATGAGCCGGTAGCTCACCTTGGTCTTATAGTAATGCTTTTCGTTGTAAAGACTCTCGATCTGCTTGATGGAGGTGTTCAAGGCGCCGGTGTTGAAGATGGCCCCCTTGGAGAGGGTGATGTTCTCCTTGATCTTCTCGTCGTCGAAGACATGGTTCCCCGTCACCAGAACGTTTCGGATGGTGGGTTTCTCCTTCACGCGGAAGACCACCGTGGCCGTGGCATCGTCATGGTGCTCGGCCACCACCTTGATGTCCTCGAAGTACCCCATGCGGTAGATGGCTTTCATGTCCCGGGTGAGGGCGTCCTTTTTCAGACGGTCCCCGGCCTTGACACGGACCACGCGAAGCACCGCGTCGGACTCGATACGGCGGTTCCCCTCCACCTTGACATCGGCCACGGTCTCAAAGCTGAAGATACGGGAGCCGATCTTTACGGCCAGGTCCCCCACCGTGGAGATGAGGGTCTCCACGCCCCTGCCCTCGCTGGAAAGGGGGGTGGTGGTTGAACGGCGCACGTCAAACAGCTTGGCGTCCAGCTTGAAGGTATCCCCTGTCTGGGTCATGGTTCCCCAGACCACATGATCGATGTTCTCGGATGTCGCCAGGGTGGAAAGGCGAGCGGTGTTCACGGCCCCGTCTTCTCCCACGGCACCCATCAGGGGCCCGGCGTCCACCATCTCGCCCCCATCTCGCTGGAGCTGGCCGGAAAGGGTTGCAGGGATCTGATCGGAAAGGTACGAAAGATCTGTTTCAGAAACCACGCGAAACGGAAGAACGGCGATTCGTTTCGCCGCCTCTTCAGCCCGAACGGGATCGGCTCCGGCCATCACCACGATCATGATCATCAAAAAAGAGAAAAGTGATCTGGTCAGTCGAGTCATCATGCTGTTTTCCTTGTAATCAATTCCGTTCAACGAGCTGCCCCCCTTCCAGGGTTACCTGGCGGTCCATGTAACCGGCCAATTCCATGTTGTGGGTCACCACCACCACGGTCATCCCGGTTTCACGGTTCAAATCGTCGAGCAACTCATGGATCTGGCTGCTGTTCTTACCGTCCAGATTACCGGTCGGTTCGTCAGCCAGAAGAATCGCGGGCCGTCCCACCACCGCTCGTGCAATGGCCACGCGTTGTTGTTCCCCTCCGGACAATTCCCCAGCCCGATGGTGAAGCCGCCTGGAAAGCCCCACCCTGTCGAGGATCGCTTCGGCGTCCTTAACGGGTGCTTCTCCCTTTTCCCCTCTGATGAGCCGGGGCAACATCACATTTTCCAATGCTGTAAACTCCGGCAACAGGTGATGAAACTGAAACACAAAACCGATGGTCCTGTTGCGAAAATCCGCAAGGTGCTTGTCGTCCGCTGCAAACACATCAACGCCGTCGCACACAAGCCGTCCGGCGTCTGGCCGGTCCAGGGCACCCACAATATGCAGCAGGGTTGATTTGCCGATACCGGACGCTCCGGTGACGGCAATGCGCTCACCGCCCACCATGGAAAAGTCCACGTCCCTGAGCACGTCCAGGTCCACGCCTCCGGCGCTGTAGGACTTGGAAATGCCCTCCAGGATCAGGCTGGCGCCTCTTTTGGAATCATCCATAACGTATCGCCTCCACCGTGTTCTGCCTGGAAGCCTGCCAGGCAGGGTACAGGGTGGCCAGAAAACAGATGCCAAAGGCCGACGCAGAGATGGCCAGGACGTCCATGGCCTCCAGCCGCACCGGCAGGGTTGAAAAGATGTAGACCTTGGGCAGGTCGATGAACTTAAAATGCTTCAGGACAAAGCAGAGCGCCACCCCTAAGGCCACCCCGATGGAGGTGCCCACCATGCCGATGAGGGTGCCCTGGTAGACAAATATTCGCATGATACTGCCGTCCGTGGCGCCCATGGCCTTTAAAATGGCAATGTCCCGCGTCTTCTCCATCACCATCATGATAAGGCTGCTGGCAATGTTGAAGGCAGCCACCAGGACGATGAGAATCAGGATCACGAACATGGCCGCCTTTTCAAGCTTAAGGGCTGAAAAAAGGCTAGCGTTCATCTGCATCCAGTCCCGGGCCCAGTACACGGGCCCCAGCTGCCCGAGGATCCCTTCGCGAACCTCGTGGGCTTCATAGGGGGCATCGATCCAGACATCCATGCCTGTCACCTTGTCCCCAAGGCGAAAAACGGATTTGGCGTCCTCAATGTGAATATAGGCAAAGGCGCTGTCGTATTCGTACATGCCGGAATCAAAGAGACCGGCCACCCGAAACCGCCGCATGGAGGGCACATGCCCCATGGGGGAGATCATCCCCTTGGGAGAGATCAGGTAGATCATGTCCCCTTCCCCCACGCCGAGGTTCAGGGCCAACTCCTTGCCGAGCACCACCCCCGGAGCAGGGGGCCTCCCCCGGGAGGGGGCTTTGCGGGCGAGCTTATCTTTCAGGCGATCCGGGTCAAACCCTTCGACCTGGGTCACACCGGCAGCAGGATCCACCCCGCGGACCACGGCACCGGACACCCCGTAACCGGAGCGCAGCATCACCTGGCCGTAGACAAAGGGGGCGGCCACCGTCACCCCGTCCACCCCCTGGATCACATCCAGCAGGTTTGCCGGGTCGGCAATGCCGCCGCCACGTTTCATCACGGTAATATGGGACTGAAATCCCAGGATACGGGCCTTGAAATCCTTCTCCGCCCCGGTCATCACGGCAATCACCACCACGAGGGCCATCACCCCCACGGCAACACCGGCGACCGACAGCAAGGAAATCAGGGAAATAAAGGCTTGCCTGCGCTTGGCTTTCAGATAGCGCAAGGCAATGAGGAGTTCATACGATATGGAAAGGGGCGATCCGATTCGGCTCATTCAACCATCGTTTCACAGGAGGTATTAAAAAAACCGTCGGCAGGGCTCTGCCCCGCCGACGGCGTCTTATCATGACTTTTCAATCCGCTTCATCAAGGGGAACAAAATCACCTCGCGAATGGACGGGGAGTCGGTCAGCAGCATGGCAAGCCGGTCGATGCCGATGCCCTCGCCGGCCGTGGGGGGCATCCCGTACTCCAGGGCTTCGATGTAATCGCTGTCCATGTTGTGGGCTTCTTCGTTGCCCGCTTCCTTGTCCGCCACCTGCTGGAGGAAACGGTCGCGCTGGTCTTCCGGATCGTTAAGCTCGGAAAAGCCGTTGGCGATCTCACGGCCTGCAATGAACAGCTCAAAGCGATCGGTAAGCTCAGGGTGGACGTCGCTGCGCCGTGACAGGGGAGACACCTCCACGGGGTAGCCGGTGATGAAGGTAGGCTGGATCAGGTTGGGTTCCACCAGCTCATCGAAGAGCTTGGTAATCACCTTGCCCATGCGGTCCGCCTTGGTGATGTGGATGCCCTTGGACTCGGCAAAGGCCAGGAGGCCCTGATGGTCGTCCAGGATCTCTTTGTCCACCCCGCCGATCTCCACCAGGGAGTCCAGGAGGGGAATACGTCGCCATGCCTTGCTGAAGTCGATGGTGTTGCCCTGGTACTCGATGACCGGTGACCCGGTGGTCTTCTCGGTCACATAGGCAAACATCTCCTCGGTGAGGTCCATGAGGTCTTCGTAGTTGGCGTAGGCCTGGTAGAATTCGATCATGGTAAACTCAGGGTTGTGCCGGGTGGACACCCCTTCGTTCCGGAAGTTGCGGTTGATCTCAAACACACGCTCGAACCCGCCCACAACCAGTCGCTTCAGGTAGAGCTCGGGGGCGATGCGAAGGTAAAGGTCCATATCCAGGGCGCGGTGATGGGTCACAAAGGGAGTGGCCTCCGCACCGCCGGCAATGGGCTGCATCATGGGGGTCTCCACCTCGAGGTAGTCCCGCTCGAGGAGGAACTCGCGCACGGCCTGGACCATGCGGCTGCGCCTGCGGAAGATCTCCTTGACGTCCTGGTTCATGATCAGGTCGACATAGCGCTGGCGGTAACGTTTCTCCGGGTCTTTGAGACCGTGGAATTTCTCGGGCAGGGGGCGCACGGACTTGCACACAAGGGAGAGGCAGGTGGGCTGAAGGGTCCACTCACCGGTGCGGGTTTTAAAAAGGGTGCCGGTCAGACCGAGGAAGTCGCCGATATCCATTTTTTTAAACAGATCGTAGGCCTCATCCCCCACCTTGTCTTTGGCCACAAAGGCCTGCATCAGGCCGCTGCGGTCACGGAACCGGACAAAAGAAGATTTGCCCATGCGGTTGATGGCCATGATGCGGCCAGCCACGGTAAAGACGGCTCCCTCTTCTCCGGTGTTCTCCGGCTCGGCTTCGATGAAGGCCTTGATATCGGCCACAGTATGGGTTACCCGCAGGTCATTGGGGTAAAGGTTGATGCCCCGCCCTTTCAGCTCTTCATTCTTCGCTCGTCTCTGCTCAACGACGTCCTGTGCGCTTTCTTTGCTCATTCTTTTGCTGCTCACTTTATTGATGGCCCCGTAAAAAAACAGCCCTGCCCCGGCACATCCAATGCCGGGGTTGCCCCTTCCATGTATGGAGAGGGAGAACCATTCGCAGCATATTTTTTTACGGTCGCATCATCATTAGATTATGTTCAGAAGCCGAGGCTTCGGATATTTCCTGGTTCGAAACCGCTTTGGTCCCCAGGTGCCCCCGGCCGCACGGGCCGCACCTCCGCCCTCGAATCAGACGGTTTTCAAGACAGCTTTGCCCCGATTCGACCAAAGGTCCCTAACCTAACCAATTTCATTTGCCGCTGTCAACAGCGGTCCCGAAGTTCCCGGGGCGATGGGCCTCCGGGGTCACAGGGAAGCGAAAGCAGAAACTCCGCCCCGTCCCCGGGACAGCTCACAACCTGAATCCCGCCGCCGCTCTCTTCCAGGAGCCTGTGAACGATGGAAAGCCCCAGACCCGTGCCCTCTTTTTTGGTGGTAAAAAAGGGGTCAAAAATGTGCTTTACGATGTCCGGGTCAATGCCCACCCCGTCATCTTTCACGGAGAGCGCCACTGCGTTCCGGTTCTGCCTGTAGCCGGACACAATGACGGTTCCTCCGTCTGGGACGGCCTCAGCAGCATTGATCAACAGGTTGAGCATCACCTGGCGCAGATGCCCCAGGTCCATGCGGACTGTCAGGCCCTCCACCACCAGAACCTCCACCCCCACATGGTGCCCGTACCGTGCGTCCTGCTCCAGCAGGGCCACGGTCTCTTCCACCACTGACGCCACCAGAATGGGCACCGGACTGCCGGAGCCGGGCCGTGCAAAAAGGAGAAACTCCGTCACCAGCCCCGAAAGCCGAGCGGTTTCCCGCACGGCAATCCCCATGAGTTTTTCATGGTGGGGCTCCCATCCTTTCTCTCCTTTGAGCATCTGGATGGAGCCGGAGAGGGAGGCCAGGGGGTTTTTGATCTCATGGGCCAGACCGGCTGCCATTTCTCCGATGATGGCCATCTTCTCCACCCGCTTGACCTGCTCTTCCATTACCGCCAGGTCCGCCCGGGCCCGGGTCTCCTGTTCGGCAATGTACCCGCTCACCAGACAGGTGACGAGGCATGCGAGAAACAGCACCGAGGTCCGGTAAAAGACAACCTGCCCGGTAAAATCCTGTGCAAAGGGAGAGGACTCAAAGCCCGGAGGCGCCAACATGCCGTAGTGCTGAAAATTCACCAGCACCCCAAAGGCTATACAGGAGACGCCTGCGGTAAAATACCCGCCCATGCGGCCCAGGATGATGGTGCCGCAGATAATGACAATGGGATAGAGAAAGAGAAAGGGGCTGTAGAGAAGCCCTGTAAGGTAGGCTATGGCGGAGACGACGAGGACGTCCCCGAAGATCTGGATCCCGCCGAAGGCCTCTTCATGCCGGAACCATCGGAAGGTCGCCAGGTAAAGAAGGTTTACAAGAAACACGAAGCCCGCCACCACATACAGGGAGGTGAGGGGCTCCACAAAAAACGAAAGGCGCTCTCCTGCGCGATAGACAAGGATGGCGCCAAGGGTCAGCATGGCAAACAGAGCCCGTCCGAGCATCAGCCACCGGAGTTTCCGCACAAACTCCGTATCTCCTGCACGCGCACCCTGTCCCCGGCGATCCGGTGGAGTTCCCACGGCGCCCGTGGCCATCAGCCCACAACGCTTGCCATTTTGAAGATGGGAAGGTACATGGCCACGACCAGCCCCCCGATCACTACTCCCAAAAAGACCAGCATAAAGGGCTCAATGAGAGACGTCAGGTTCTCCACGGCCTGGTCCACTTCGTCGTCGTAGAAATCCGCGATCTTCTCCAGCATGGTGTCCAGGGCCCCGGTGGACTCTCCCACGGCGATCATGGAGCAGACCATGGAGGGAAAGATCCCGCTCTCGACAAGGGGATCGGCCATGGTGCGCCCTTCGGAGATTCCGGCACGCACCTCGTAGATGGACTCTTCGATGACCACGTTGCCCGAGGTCTTGGCCACGATATCCAGGGCATCCAGAATGGCCACGCCTGAGTTGAGCATGGTCCCCATGGTGCGGGTGAACTTGGAGACAGCCACCTTTCGAATCAGAATCCCGAAGACAGGAATTTTCAGAAAAGTCCGGTCAAGGACCTTCCGCCCCTTCACCGTCTTGCCAAACTGCTTATAAGCGATGACCGCAAGCACGATACCGGTCAGAATGTACAGGATTTTTCCACGGACGAACTCGCTCATGTTGATGACCACCTGGGTGGGCAGGGGCAGGGCCGCGCCAAAATCTGAAAACATCGTCGTAAAAGAGGGAATGACAAACACCAGGATCACGGCCACAACCAAAACGGCGATGACCATGGTGACAATGGGATACGTCATGGCGCCCTTCACCTGGCGCTTAAGCTTCATCATCTTTTCCATGTAGTTGGACAGACGGCGCAAAATGATATCAAGGATACCCCCTGCCTCTCCGGCCGCCACCATGTTCACGAACAGGTCGTCAAAGAGCTTCGGGTGCTTCTTCAAGGCCGCGGCAAAGGTCTGCCCCCCCTCCACATCCCCTTTGATCTCCTTAATCACCTTTTTAAAGGTGGGATTTTCCTGTTGATTCAGCAGAATCTCAAGGCACTGGATAATGGGAAGACCTGCGTCGATCATGGTGGAAAACTGCCGTGCAAAAACAATGATATCGTTTTCCTTCACAGAGGGCTGCAGGAAGGTGACGTTCTCCAGGATATCTTTGGGTTTCTGCTTGATCTTGCCCGGCACAATGCGCATGCGCGTGAGGTTCGCTCGGACCGCCTCTTCACTGCGGGCTTCCATTTCCCCTTTACGGGTTTCGTTTTTTCTGTTCTTCCCTTCCCAGAGATAAACAGGCATCGTCAACCTCCTACAAAAACTGGAGAGCGGGTTGGCATCAACATGCCCGGCGCGGGCATGGGTGTGGCATCGAAACGGCCTTGCGGTTGGTTGGATGGGCCTGGGAACACGGCAGGGCCGCCTGCCATGCCCCATCTTTCCTGAGACAGAAATTCAGGAAACGAAAACGCGGTTATGATTTCATTAAATGTTTTTCTCCATTTTATCAATCAATTTTTGGTTTGTCGCCGCTTTACAAGGGCTTGTAAAACATTCCCCGGGCTTGGGTTTCCTGCTGGATCCGCCCTGTGCGCGTCAGTGTTTCCAAGGCCTCGTCCACCTGTTCCTGCGGAACGCCCAGGCTCTCGGCCAGATCTTCGGCCGTGCAGGGACGCCTCTTCACCATCCCCAGAATCCGTGACCCCACATCCGCGTCGCTGTCTCCGCCCGTTGAACGGGGGGTGTACGCCCCGATGACCTCCCCTGAGCCCAGGGCCTCGGTAATGGTTTTCAGCCGCTCCGGGTCCGCCGGTTTCACCCAGGCCTCGGTGCCGGGGCGATCCAGGGTGTTCACCTGCACACGGTCCGGCCCGATGCGTTTCACCACCTCGGCAAGTCGCGCCACCTCGTCGTCGTCGTCGTTGAGGCCGGGCACGATGAAGACCTCGATCCACAGTTCGCCGGAAAACTCCTGCCGGAAAGTGACAAGCCCCTCGGCCATGGCCTCGGGATCCAGGGAGGGATGGGGCCGGTTCAGGGCGCGAAACACCTTTTTGCCCGACGCTTCAAAGGAAGCGATGACCAGATCGGTCCGCGCCGCATCGCGCCTCACATCCTCCCGGTCAAAGAGGGTACCGTTGGTAAGCAGCACCACGCGGACACCGGGACAGCGGGATTTGATGTGATCTGCAATCTCCCCCAGGCTCTCATGGAGTGTCGGCTCCCCTGCCCCGGAAAAGGTCACCGCGTCCGGGGGTTCATGGGTGGCGAGATACCGATCGATTTCCGCCATCACGGCCTCTTTCGGCACCAGGGCGGAGCGCTTGACCGTAAGCTTTGTGGTGGCCCCGCTTTCACAATACACACAGTCCAAAGAGCAGGTCTTTGACGGCACCAAGTCCACGCCCAGGGAAAGGCCCAAGCGACGGGAGGGCACGGGCCCGAAAAGATAGACATACGGTTCTTCTGTCATGAAACGTCCTCACTTCCTGAAAAAATATGAAAAGGCCTCCGACGCCCGGCACCGGCCTTGACCTGACGAAGGCACTTGGTTATATCATGCTCATGCGCGTCGCGACCCGCGAAGCTAAACAAATTTCTCGCGCGATTTCAAGGCCGCCGGTCACGTAACCGGACGCGCCCCCACAGCGTGACCCGTGTTCAAGGCTTTTGCATTCTCGCACACCCGGGAACAAGACGCAAAAACGACGACCAGAACAGGAACCGGTTGCCGCCCGAGCCCAGGCCGTGAACACCTTCCGCAACCCGCATGCCGGGAACCCCGGTTCCACTCTTCCCGGCCACCACAGACGTTTAAAAGGGGAGCCCGTGCACGAAACCAACCCAACCAGCCAGGACGGCCTGACCGTCATCACCACCCACATCAACGCTGATTTTGACGGCATCTCCTCGGTGCTTGCCGCCCACAAACTCTACCCCGGCTCCGTGGTGGTCCTGCCCAATGCCGGAGAGAAAAAAAACCTGAAGAACTTTTTCATCAGCTCCCTGCTCTATCTGTTCAACATGAAACGGAGCACTGACATTGCCGGCAAGCAGGTCAGCCGGGTGGTCCTCGTGGACACCCGGGATCTTTCCCGCTTAGGGGAGGTGGCCGCCATCATCAATGAGCAGGCCCCGGAGATCCACATTTACGATCACCACACCGACCTGCCCGACGCCCTGTCCGGAGCCCTTGAGGTCATCCGCCCCACCGGTGCCACCGCCACCATCCTCACCGGCCTCATCCGGGAGCGCGGCATCGAGCTCTCCAAGGAAGAGGCCACCATCATCTGCCTGGGGATCTACGAGGACACCGGCTCCTTCACCTACGCGTCCACCACCCCGGAAGACTTTGAGGCCGCGGCATGGCTCGTCTCCCTGGGAGCCAATCTGGACATCGTCTCCAGCCTCATCGCAAAGGAGCTGGACCCGGCCCAGGTGGCCCTCATCAACGAAATGCTGAACCGGTCCGAGCGACGGATGATCAACGGGGTGGAGGTCACCCTGGTCACCCTGGCCCTGGAGGAGTACATCCCGGACCTGGCGACCCTTGTGCAGAAAATGATGCGCATGGAGAGCCTGGGGGTCCTTTTCGTCCTGGCCGGCATGGGAAACCGTATCCATGTGGTGGCCCGAAGCTGCCTGCCCGAGGTGGACTGCGGGGCCATCTTATCCGACCTCGGAGGGGGCGGGCACCCCTTTGCCGCCTCGGCCTCCATCCGCAACATGCCCCTGGCCCAGGTGGAGGAGAGACTCGGTGCCCTGCTGGCCGCACGGGTCAAGCCCATCCGCACGGCCCGTCACCTCATGAGCGCCCCGGCCATCACCGCGGCACCGCTGCTTCCCCTGTCCGAGGCGTCACGGCTCCTGACCCGCTACAGCATCAACGCCCTGGTGGTCACCACCTTTGACGACGAGAGCGAGCAGCTATTGGGCTACATCACCCGCCAGGTCATTGAACGGGCCCTCTCCCACAACCTGGGAGCCTGCCCTGTGCAGGACTTTATGTTCTCCTCCGTGGCCACGGCCAGCCCGGACACCGACTTCAACACCCTGGTGGACCGCATCATCGGCGACAAGCAGCGGCTCCTGCCCATTATGGAGAACGACCGTGTGGCAGGGGTGGTGACCCGCACGGACCTGCTGAACCTGTTGGTCTACAGCAAGGAACACGCCCGCCCCGAAGGCAGTGAAGTCAGCGCTCCGCCCCACTACCCGAAACAGAAACCCGTGGTCTCCCTCATGCGGGAGCGCCTTAGCAAAGAGATCCTCGACCTTCTCAAGCAGATCGGGCACGTTGCCCGCGACATGGGTTTCGGGGTCTTTGTGGTGGGCGGATTTGTGCGGGACCTTCTCCTGCGAAGGCAAAACGACGACATCGACATCGTCATCGAAGGGGACGGCATCACCTTTGCCAAGGCCTTTGCCGAGATGATGGGGGCCCGCATCAACACCTACACCAAATTCGGCACCTCGGTGATCATCTTCCCCGACGGGTTCAAGGTGGACGTGGCCACGGCCCGCATGGAGTACTACCCCTCTCCGGCCGCCCTGCCCGAGGTGGAGACCAGCTCCATCAAACTCGACCTGTACCGCAGGGATTTTACCATCAACACCCTGGCCATCCGCCTGGATCCGGACGGATTCGGCACCCTCACCGATTTTTTCAACGGCCAGCGGGACATCAAGGAAAAACGCATCCGGATCCTGCACAACCTGAGTTTTGTGGAGGACCCCACCCGGGTGTTCCGGGCCATCAAGTTCGAGCAGCGCTTCGGGTTCACCATCGGCAAGGTCACCCGGGAGATGATCAAGAACGCCATCCACCTGGACGTGTTCCGGGAACTGGGGGGCCTTCGGGTTTTCAACGAGTTCCGTCAGATCCTGGAAGAGGAGAACCCCATCCCGTCCATCCTGCGGATTTTCGACCTGGGCCTCATGGAGATCATCCACCCGGGCATCACCCGGCACAACGAGCTCATCGACCAGCTGGACGAAGCAAAAAAAGTCCTGGCCTGGCATGACCTCATGTACACGGACGAACCCATCGAACGCTGGATCATCTACTTTTTGACCCTGCTGGCCCCGTGCGACCGGGAGGTCTCCGAAGTGGTAGCAAGGCGCCTCATGCTGCCCCCGAAGTACCGAAAAATCCTCACCGAGGAACGATTCCATGCCAGGGGGGCTTACACCTGGCTCACCCACGGCCTGCCCGCCGCCAACAGCGACCTGCACCGGCAGCTCTCCCCCTTGAGGACCGAGCTGCTCCTGTACGTCATGGCCATATCAAAGGGCGAGGCCATCAAAAAATCCATCTCCCATTACATGAGCCAGCTCCGCCACATTACCCTGTCCATCAGGGGCCGTGACCTCAAGACCCTGGGCCTCAAACCCGGACCTCGCTACGGTGAGATCCTGGCAGACACCCTGGCCGCCAAACTCGACGGTCAACTCAAGGACAGAGACGACGAGCTGGCCTTTGCCGCCGGTTACCTATAGGGGTGACCCGCCCGAGGCAAACCGATTGACGTTTGATCTTTCCCCTTTTTTCCGGCATAGAAGGGGGGCACCCGGTGGGCCAGCCCCGCCTTGAGGATTAAAAAAGAGACACCGTGTGACCCCGCCAAGGGGCCGCCTTATTGACTGCATTGATACCCGGTTTTCCGCACCCCCTGCGGGACACCACCCTAAGGATGAACGCGATGAAAGAGACCGTACTGACAGGGATACAAACCTCCGGAACCCCCCACCTCGGCAACTACGTCGGGGCCATCCGGCCCGCCATCGATGCGAGCCGCAGAACCGATGTCCGCTCCTTCTATTTTCTGGCGGACTACCACTCCATCATCAGCTCCCACGACCCGGAAAGACTCAGGCAGTCCAGCATGGAAGTGGCGGCCACATGGCTTGCCACAGGCCTGGACACCGACAACGCCGTATTCTACCGCCAGTCGGACATCCCCGAGATCCCGGAACTCACCTGGGTCCTCACCTGCATGACGGCCAAGGGCCTCATGAACCGCGCTCACTCCTACAAGGCAAAGGTCCAAGTCAACGAAGAGAACCGCACCGGCGACCCGGACAAGGGGATCACCATGGGGCTCTACAGCTACCCCATCCTCATGGCCGCGGACATTCTCATGTTCAAGGCCCACAAAATTCCCGTAGGAAAAGACCAGATTCAGCACATTGAGATGGCACGGGACATTGCCGCCCGCTTCAACCATCACTACGGCGAACACTTTGTGCTCCCGGAGGCCATGATCGACGACTCCGTGGCCGTCCTCTCCGGCCTCGACGGCCGCAAGATGAGCAAGAGCTACAACAACACCATCCCCCTTTTCCTGCCGGAGAAAAAGCTGCGCAAGCACATCATGAAGATCAAGACCAACTCCCTGGAACCCGGTGAACCCAAGGCGACCGAAGGGTGCACCCTCTTTGAGATCTTCCGGGCCTTTGCCTCCGCAGACGAGGTTGCCGATGTGAAAAAGCGCTATGAAGCCGGCATTGCCTGGGGCGAAATGAAGCAGTTCCTCTTCGAGTACCTGAACGAAACCCTCTCCCCCTTCCGGGACACCTACGACCGGCTCATTGCCAACCCCGGAGACATTGAGGCCGAACTCATCAAGGGCAGGGACAGGGCGCGCGAGTACAGCGTCCCCTTCCTCAAGGAAATCCGGGAAGCCGTGGGATTCACCCCCCTGGGATAACCCCGCACACGGAAACAGGAACGCCATGAACCGACTCTTCGGTACCCGCTACGCCGTCAAGCTCGATGTCTTTGAGGGCCCCATGGACCTTCTGGTCCACCTGGTCATCAAAAACGACATGGATATCCTCGATATCCCCATCGCCATCATCACAGAGCAATACATGGCCTACCTGGAGATGCTGAAGAGCCTGGACATCGAATTTGCCGGGGATTTTCTCCTCATGGCGTCCACCCTCACCCACATCAAGTCACGCATGCTCCTCCCCCCGACAGGGGGCGAGGAGGATGAAGACCCCCGTATGGAGATTGCGCGGCCTCTTCTGGAGTACCTGCGCATGAAAAGGGCTTCCGAGTGGCTGGGGGACCGGGAGATGCTCGGCACCGCCACCTTTGTCCGCCAGGAGCGGGAGCCCGCGCCGGAACCACCTGCAGGGGAAGACCGGCTCGTGGAGGCCGACCTCATGGACCTGGTCAACGCCTACAAAGAACTCATGGCAGGGCGTTACCGGGATCATGCAGTGGACTTCTCCACGGAAAAACTCAGTGTCCGCCAGCGAATCGAAGAGGTGGCAGCAAAGCTGGCACAGAAAGGATCCGTCCTGTTCACCGACCTGTTCCACCCCAAAGAGTCCAAGGCCGAGCTGGTGGTCACCTTCCTTGCCATCCTGGAGATGGCCAAGCAGGGCCGCCTGCGAATCATGCAGCACGTCCAGAGCGGTATCATCCGCGTTTTCGCCCCCATGCCGGAGCCTCCGGCCCATGAGGAGACAGCCCTCCATGCCCCAGCCAACCCTTAAACAGATCGTCGAGGGCCTCCTCTTCTCCGCCCCCCACCCCCTGTCCATGGACAAACTCCGTCGCCTGGTCCCGGAAACGGAAAAAGAGAGGGTGCCGGAAACGGTCCGTGAGCTTGTGGCCGAATACACCGCCCGGGACGGCGGCGTCCACCTTGTCCGGGTGGCAGGCGGCTACCAGTTCCGCACAGCGGCCCACCTGGCCCCCTGGACGGCCAAGCTCCACCAGGCCCCGTCCCTGAAGCTCTCCAGGGCCGCCCTGGAAACCCTGGCCGTCATCGCCTATCGCCAGCCGGTGATCCGAAGCGAGGTGGAGTACCTGAGGGGGGTGGATTCCGGCGGGATTATCCGAAGCCTCCTGGACATGCGACTGATCCGGGTGGCCGGGCGCAAAGAGATCCCCGGGCGCCCGCTGATCTATGCCACCACACGCCACTTTCTGGAGCTCTTCGGCCTCAACAGCGTGGACGACCTGCCCTCCCCGGAAGAGCTCGGTGCCCTGGACACCCCCTCTGCCGATGTGCCGGACCCCGCGCCCTGAACATGGCCCGCCCCTTGACAGCCCTTTTATTACAGAGACTGACATTCATTTTTATTCATCAGTATGGGTACAAATTTCCCCCAGAGGGAACCAGGTTCCAAAGTTTTCATTGACAGAACTTCCCCCGGCAACATAATCTTTTAGTCCCGTCAGACGTCCATTTACCGGGATTGCTTCCGCTCAAGAGACCTCAGGGTCGAGCCAAAAGCGCCCCATGGGGGTCGTGCCCCGGGCCACGACGCGGAGCATACCATACACAGGGAAAAGACATCAGGGACTTAAACGTGGCACAGACTCTCTTGATATTCGGGTAAAAAACATATGAGACTATCCAGCAAAAGCAGATATGCCGTCAGAGTACTTCTTGAACTCGCGCGCCATAAAGAGGGCGATCCCATTCAGGTGGGCGTCATTTCAAGGCTTCAGGACATCCCCGTGAAATTCCTGGAGCAAATCATTCGCGACCTTAAAAAAGACGGGTACATCACCAGCTTTCGAGGGCCCAAGGGCGGATACAAGCTCATGGCAGACCCCAAGGCCATCACCTTCGGTGAAATCGTCCGAAAATTCGAAGGCGAGAGCGATCTCGTGGAGTGTGTCGCAGACCCCGAAGGGTGCAAACTTTCCGACGAATGCAGGGTGCGCACCGTCTGGGCCGATGCAACGCGTAACCTTTACGAATCCCTGGACAGTATCACCATCGCAAGCCTTCTGGAAACGTCCGGCGGCAACCTCAACGATGCCTGTGATGCGTCCCACTTCAAGCGTGAAGAGTTTTACTGATCACGCCGTCGTCCGTTCACGACTCACACGGTCCGTGCCAGACCTCGGATAAAACGGAAAAACCCGGCTTTCGCCGGGTTTTTTTGTCACGGTCCGCTCCATCAATGCGGCTCAAAAAGGGGGGCCATTCAGCCCGCCATCAGAACGAATACCCTTTGTTATCGGGGTCAAAGTCATAGCTGCTCAACCCCACGTTGAGCTGCAGGTCCCTGTAGTGGTACGCCTCGTAAAGTGTGTTGTTCCAGTCGTAATTCTCGATCTTCACGAGAAGCTCCGAAGCCGCGTCATAATAGCTGACGGAACGGCGACAGTAGTAGTCAGGAATCCTCAGGGCCTGCCCTTCCCTCACATCCTGCGGCGTATCCACGCCCTTGTTCACCGAAAGAATCACGAACATATCCTGATCGTATTGGGCCGCAACATCCCAGAGGGTCTCCCCTTTTTTCACCGTGTGAACAGCCCCTTTCACCTCTTCCGGGAAAAAGGCCTCCACGACCACCACCTCACGGCCGTCCAGGATCTGACGGCCCCGGTCCATCACACGCACTTCATTGCGGCTCAAGCCTTTCTCCAAATCGCGGAGAACGACTTCCGTGGTAAAAACGATGCCTGCATGGAATATCGGGTGATGCTGGCCCTCCATGGCCATCTTGCCCGTGGGATCCACGTTCACCGTAACCAGCCCCAAAAAGCCACCCTTGTGGGCCTTTAGGCGGTCTTCGTTTTCCCCTTTGACGTACAGGGCCTCCTGCCCCTTGTTGACCTTTCCGATCCATCGCATATACACCCGCCCCGGCTGGGCGTACTTAAAGAGGATCTCCTCTTCCGGGGCAAGGCTGCCTTCGAACCGCTCCCGCTTCACGAGGACCGCCGTGTAATCGGAAAGGGAGCGACTCGTCTCAAGGGACCGCTTCACCCGGGCGAGGGGGTCGGCCACCATGACCTCCGCACACACCCCGCTGCCGAAAAAGAAAAAAGCCGCAACAAAAACGGCCGTCCCACCCCAGCCTGTAACCCTCCTTCTGCTTCTGCTTCTCTTCATCCCCTTCTCCCTTTGGTTGCCCGCAACATTATGGTGACTTGAGACGCCCTGTCGTCATGTTTACATTACGTAACATTATTCACACAGAGAAGACAAGCCACCAAAAGCAGAAGAGAAAAAGGCCATTGAGGCGGCAGCCGCCGAAACGGTTACACCGAGTTCAGATGTTCCTTCACCAGGGCATTCACTTCAGAGGCGTAAAAAACAGGGGCCATGTGATCTCCGGGCACGGTCACGGTCCGTACCCGGGTGAGATGGCGGCCCAAAATGGCTGAGATGGCGGTGGTGAGTACCGGACTGTGCCGACCGGTGGCAAGACAGACAGGGCAGTCGATTTGCCCGTAATCCGAAAGGGTCAGGGGGGTGGAGACCGTGGTGCGGTAATCCAGGAGCATCTTGCCTACCCCCGATGAAAGGGCTTTGCGGGCACCGTCCGGAAGCAGGTGGAAGCCATCCGTACCCGTAAGGCTGTTGAAAAACTCCCGGGCGGCACCCTCATCATCGCCACGATCATGAAGCCCCGTAATACGACTTATCAGGGCCCTTCCGTCGTGTTGAAGGGGATGATCCGTCTCGTCGAGCACATGGTTGCACATGGGCTCGAAGAGCACCAGGCTCTTGACGGCCCCGGGAAACAGGACCGCATAACACAGGGCCACGGCACCTCCGTAGGAATGCCCCACCAGATGGCAGGGACCGCGGGCCTGCAAATGGCCGTACACAAGCCCATGAACCCTTTCGGCCTCGGCATCCATGGAGTGACACTCCGGGTCCTCGGGAAAGGGCGCCTCCCCATAGCCCGTCAGGTCGACGGCAACGGGGCGATGGGTCGGCGTAAGTTCGTCAAAAAGAGTACGCCACTGGCGCCGGGTGTTCATGGAGCCGTGGAGAAGTACCACCGGGGTCCCGTCCCCGGCGGCATCGTGGGGAACAACGTGCAGCATCCGGCCTCCCAGGTTCATGTAATAAAGAAAAGGGTAACTGTTCAGTTGCCTCCGGCGGCCAGGTGGGGACACCTGGAAACCCTGTGGCGAATGCATGAAGGCAGCCATTCTGCCCGCGTTATCGGGGCATTCGCGTGGGGTGTGACATGTGGCAACCGTTTTTGCAGGAGAGGCCCATGTCACTCTTCCGGATACAGGTAAGGGCTATGCCCTAAAATAATAATACATAACGATACTCCACCTTAAATTCGTTATGTGTCGAAGCAACGATCAAAGCATCATGCTGAGGACTTATGGGATGATCCCGTCATGTGTAATTTATTCGTGGCATGGCCCTAAAAGGCTGTTTTGGATTTCCTTGACTGTAACTATTCAGCTATGCCTCCGGCGGGTCGCTTTTTTTAAAAAAAAGCTCCGCAAAAAACTTTTCTAAGGCAGAAAATGTCGAAATTGTTTCGGCGTAGCCTGGAAGGCTTACTTAAGACCTGTTTGTCAAACTTTTTAAAAGTTTGGCCCCCGGCAGGGCCGCCGGAGGCAATTTTGAGCTGAATAGTTACCCTTGACTTTAACCGGAATAACTCCGGCGGATCGTTTTGTCACTCACCCGTGTGCTACATGATCTTTTCATCCGCGGCAAAGGCTTCTTCGGCGTCGGTTTCACAATCCCGGGTCTGTCCTTTCTTGCGTGCGGCGGCCTGCTCGTCGTACCACTCCCCGGCGATGATCAGGGACATCACCTCATTGGTCCCCGTCCAGATGGAGGCAAGCCGCAGGTCCCGGACAATTTTCTCCACCGGATAGATGGTGGTGTACCCGATGCCCCCCATCACCTGCATGGACTTTTCCGCCACGGTCTGGCAGGCCTCGGTGACGAATTTTTTGGACTCGGAGACCAGGCGACGGATGCGGGCCGGTTCCACGGCCTCGTCCACGGCGCGGCAGGTGGTGTAGATCATGCTTCGGCTGGCATCCAGGAGCATGGCCGCCTCAGCCACCTGAAAGCTCACCCCCTGATAGCGGTTGATGGTCTTTCCGAAGGCCCGTCGCTTGGTGGTGTACGCCGTGGCCACTTCCAGGGCGGGACGTGCTGCACCGATGGTCATGGCGGCCGTACCGAGCCGCTCGGGGATCATCATGGTGTTGAACACGGCAAAGGCACCGTTGAGGCGTCCCACGATGTTCTCTTTGGAAACCTTGACCCGGTCGAAGACAATGCGTGCGGCACCCCCCCCCCGGCAGCCCATGAGCCCGTAGAGATACTCCACCTTCACACCGGGCCCGCGATCCACGATAAAGCAGGTGAGGGCCTTATGGGGTTCGGCCTCCTCGTCGGTGCGGGCGTACACAAGAAAATAGTCCGCCCCTTCACCACCTACGATGAATCGCTTCTGGCCGCTTATGAGAAAGTGGTCGCCCTTGTCTTCGGCCGTGGTGTTGGTGCCGAAAAAATCGGAACCTCCCCGGGGCTCGGTGAGGCACTCTGCCGCAAAAAGCTCTCCTTTAAGAAGGGGTTTCACGTATTTTTCCTTCTGGACGTCGGTACCGTGGAGGATGATGGCATCGCACACCAGCTCCGCCCCCACCCCGAAGGTGCAGGCCATGATGTACCCCAGTACCCCCACCTCCTCCATGACCATGGCTGTGGTCACCCAGTCCAGCCCCCGCCCTCCCCATTCCCTGGGGTAGCGGCACCCCATAAGGTTACGCCGCCCCGCCTCCTGGAGAAACTCCTTGGGAAACTGAACTTTATCGTTGTCCATGTCGATGAGCAGCTGCCTGGGCACCGCCTTGACAAACTCCCGCACCTCATCCCTTAACGCCAGCGCCTCCGGGCTCAACAGGTAATCGAACATTGCCCCTCCCTTTGGATTGATTTCTTCCTCACCAACCAACCTGAACAGCTATGGATAATGCCTCCCGGCGGCCCTGCCGGGGCCAACCATCTGAAAAATGATACAAACTGGCTTAAAAACGCTCACGTCATCTCTTCAGCTCCAGCAGGCGAAGCTCCAGGGCCTCTTTCATGGCCCGGATATCCTTTTCCATAAGGTCCAGCTCCCGTTTGCGTTCACGGACCTCCTCGATCTTTCTCTCCGCATAGGCAAGGCTCATTTCGATCTGCCCCACCTCATTGACTTCGGTGCTGGCAAGGCCGATGATCTCTGCGATCTCTTCCAGGGAACACCCAAACCGCTTCCCCCTCAGGATCAGTTTCAGACGGGCCCTGTCCTTGGCCGTGTAGACCCGCTGGTTCCCAGGGGTTCGAGCCGGGGAGATCAGCCCCTTTTCCTCGTAGTACCGGATGGTTGAAGCGCTGAGCTCCAGGCTTGATGCCAGCTCCGATATGGTATATTGCCTGCCTTCCGACGCCATGGTCACCTCTCTTTAAAGTTAACTTTAAGTTAGCGGGACACGCCACCCCTTGTCAAGCTCTGTTTACCATGGTAAACATCGACCCATGCCCTGTATCAAACACCGCGGGCTCAACGGCCTTACCCATCGTGCCTGGACAGACTCTCTTCCCCCACAGGTTTCACATTTTTGTAAGAGTGTGCCATAATGCCGCTCATCAAACCATCAGAAGCCCTCAGGCGCTTCCGATTCAACCCGCAGGGCAGCCTGCCTACAGGAGATTTTCATGAGCATCAACCGATTTATGGACGAAGTCATTTCACGGGGAGCGGAAGCGGTATTGCCCCACAACCTGGAAGAAGAATGGCTTGAGCGCCTGTTTATCGCGGCAAAAAACTTTCTCGCCATGGCCGTTCTCGAGGAGGACTCCGACGAAGAGCCCTTCGGAGACGAGAACTCCATGATGCTCCTCTCCGCCGTTACCGAATTGACCCAGGCCCAGAAAGATTATACGCCCGACGAGGAAGAAGACCAGGTGGACGAAGGCCTCTTTTTCGAGAACCTCTCCTGCTACTCCCTGTCCATCCTCTTTGAGGCCATCCGCCAGCAGAGCGAATTCACCTTCGAATTGCCGGACACGGGGACCATCTTTGACAGGGACCGCCTCTACGCCATCGAACAGGAGACACCCGTTATCACCGAAATCCTCAACGAGCTGGTTCTGGGTGTAAAGCCCGACGAAGCATCGGACGAGGACGCGTAACCCGGATAATTCACCGACCCGGAACACAAAAAGGGGACCAGGCGCATGTGGCCTGATCCCCTTTTTTTATATCGCGTGTCTGTGCGGAATCGTCCCCGGATCAGCTGCGTCCGCGGCGCCCCATGGCCTGGCACTCCGCCAGGTAGTTCTGGACGCGGATAAAGGGCGCGTAACGTGCGTCCTCCTCCTTGATATGCGCGGGAAGCCACGAGATCACATAGGCCAGCGCGTCCTCGGATACCTTGGCGGGATCTTCAGAAAAGAGGCGGCGGAACCCCATGATCTTTTTAATGAACCGCTTGTGCTCACGCTTGTGCTGGTTCAGTTCGGGGTACTGTTTTCCCACCAGAATACGCTCCTCTTCATTGAAGTGCATCCTGGCAAACTCCATGATATCGGCAAGGGCTTCGCCGATATTCTCAAAATCCTCTTCCTTTTTCCGTTTCACAGCGGTGAGCTCCTGGAGCTTCATCGCTATTTCCATAAGGCGCTGATTGCGCTCGTCGATCAATGGAATCTGTATCCTGCAGGAATCATCCCAAGCCAGTCCTTCCATAGGGTACCTGTCTCCTTTGCACCGATCGGTTTGTCTGTGATATGGGGATCGGACGCTCTGCCCGCAGCGTCTCCGCCGGGTCAGGTGCGGTATCATTCGTGAGTATATAAGACGATCTGGTTACTGTTTTGGATATATAGCATCGAAATTGCGAGGGGGACAACCCATTTTCACAACCCCGCTTCGAAGGTGAGCCCGGTAGGCGTCGCCTCCCCTTGCAACCACCTCTTCCAGAAGAGAAATCTGCTCTGAAATCTGATCGGTATAGACATTACGGTCCATCCCGCGATAGGCCCTGAAATGGGTTCGGAAATGATCCAGCACGCCCTTGCCGTCATCGTCCACCATCTCCCCTAAGGCTTTCCGGCAAAAAGCCGGGGTGTTCATCACAAGATCCCGTTCACCGAAAAAGGCCTCTTTATCGGCCTCGCGAAGCTCCTGGGCCAGAAGCAGAATTTTTTCGGCATACCGCCGATCAGCCATTTGCCCGCCCAGATCCGCCGCCTTCAGCATCGCCCCCATGTACCGGCGCTCCCCGGAATCAAACCGTATGGAGCATATGTCGGCCTCAAGCTCGGTGCATGCAAGAAGAGACCGTGCAAAGCCACAGGAAGCCCGGTCCCATCCATGGCCGACGAGATACCCCCCGAGCATCTCCATGCCGCGCGGCACATGCCTCCTGGTGAGTTCCGCCCCCGTGGTTTCGGGATCATCCACACCCCGGATCAGCCCCGCGTCATGAAAAAGGGCCGCCACCAGACAGAGAAGCCCCTCATCCGCGGTCACCCGGTGGCCGTCGAGCGCCGCCCCGTGAAGAAGGCGAGCCATGGCCAGGGTCACGGTGACCACATGGGTCAGATTGTGATACGGGGTGTCACAGGGATAATACCCCGGCCACTCTCCCCGATAAAGGCGCTCCACGTCTTCCCAGGCCTCGTCCAGCAAAGCCTCGTTGCCTCCGGGCCACATCAGCCGGAACAGGTCTCTCACTTCGTTGCGCGCGGCTCCATGGGACTCCATGGTGACCAGATCCACTGTCATGGTATGTGCCTCCCCTTGCCCGGCTGGATGCCCTCCACTTTTTCAAGGAGGCGCCCGGCATTTTCTACACCTTCTCCGGCCTTGGCGTGGTCCGGATTCAAGATAAGGCTCTTTCGCCACTCGGCAATGGCACCGGTAAGATTTTCCTGAAGAAACAGACGGACCCCCTTTCGATAATGGCTCTCCGCCCGGGCTTTCAACGTCCGGGTTAACTGCGCTGCCAGCTCCTCTTTTCCGGGAAAACCGGAATCCACGCCCCCCAGCACATCCCGGCACGTCACAAAGGCCCCTGTTTTATACAACCGGGCAGCTTCGGTGAGGCGCTGGGTGTTCGTGCGCACCTTCTCCTCATCCCGTTGCCGGGCCTGGATGGCAAGAATCTCTTCGATGCGGGTGGTTTCGTTCCTGAAATAGGCATCCACCCGGCGATACATGGCCAAAGCCTCCCCGTATTCCCCTTGGTGAAACAGCGCTTCAGCCAGGTTATGGGCCGCGGTGTTTTTCAAATACAGGGCTTCCTCGTCCCCGGGTGCATAGCTGAGGATCTCTTCGGACACGGCAAGCAGGGGGCCCCAGGCCTCGTTCCTGTAATCCCTGCGCGCCTTTGCAATGGAACGGCCGTAGCTGAACTGGGCGGCTACCAGGGAGGCCTCCACTTCGGGCAACCGAAGCACGTCCCCTGCCGCCAGACCATCGCCGTAAAGGGCCTCCACCAGGGGTGCCAGCCGGACATTCTTATACACCCGAACGGCCATGTCCGCAGCCGATTCCCCTTTCCGCACGGTGCAGGGAATCACCAGGTGCCTGGCCAGGGTCCCCCGAAGGCGTTCCTTGGCCCCTCCATGGCCCGGGTCCATGCGCAAGACCATGAGGAGGTGCCGGATCCCCTCATCCGTATCGCCCCGGCCCAGGGCTGTGTCCGCGGCAGCGAGCTCTCCCTGGATATGCTCGCGGCGAAGCGCGTGAAGGGAGGCAAGCTTCTTGCGGGACACCGCCGCCGACGCCTCCCAGTAGCGAATGGCCCCCACGATATCCCCCCGGGCCTCCAGGGCCAGGGCGCGTTCCTCTAAGGCATCGGGAAAGGGCACCTCGCTGCGGGGGACCAAGGGAACCCCGCAGCCCCCAAGAATCAGCAGACAGACCGCCACCATGATAAAACGATACTGCCTCACCATGCCAACCTCGCCTTCCTGAAGGTATCAAGGTAGCGGTCCAGGGGCTCTTCGGCCCCGCGCGCCCCCGCATCCATTCGCACGATGCTCAGGTTGTCGCAAAAAAAAGGATTGCCTCCCTCTCCAAAGACAAAGATCCCTTTGGTCCCCAAAGAGACCATCACCGAGGCCAGTACGCTGTTGCCGGTGCCGTCCGGATACGCGGCAAACCGCACGGGCTGCCCCGTATGACTCACCAGCCGTTTATGGGAGGAGGTGACGGCCTCTTTGACACGGCGGGTGTACCCCACCAGGCTCTCTTTGGGGGCAGGAGCCGAGAGCCCCCTGGCCTCTGCCGGAAGCAGGGCGGGTTCGAGCCCGCCTTGCGCAAGCTGAACCACCTCCTCCCACGTCAGCTGGCCAGCCTCCCCCACCTGGGACGGATCCAGAAAAAGGAGCCCGGGGAGTTCCGTGTGTTCAGCCTCTGACAGGAAGTCCCTGAACCCTTCGGCATGGGTCACCTCAAAGGCAAGGAGCACCGCTCCCCTGGAAACCGACCGCTCCATGCGGATAAACCCGAGAAAGGCCTCCGGCGTCAAAAGGGAGGCCCCCATGGACTTCAACTGAAGCAGGTCGCTCTGCAGACGTTTTTCCACGGATTCGGAGTGCTCCCCATCAAGCCAGCGATAGGTCAGAACCGGTACCGTCTGGTACCCATCCGACCGGATGCCCAAATCATAGGCAGGGGTTGTGGGAACAAGCAAAGGGGTGTTGGCGGGCGTCAGCCCCGGCGGGTTGAGGGCCTCGACAGCCGGAAGGCCGGCCGCCCCCCCGCCGAAATCAGCAGCTACTTTTTCGAGGCTCTCTCCGGGCCCGGGCTGCACCACCACATATTCCCCGGCATCGTGATGCCAGGGACGCGCCGTGCAGGCACTCCCCAAAAAGAAAAGCGCCAGCACCAAACCCCACAACCGTCGTTCGAATTTATTCTCCATAATCGCGTATCCCCGTCACCCGGTACACCTCCACCAGCCCGGAGCGCCCCTTGACCTTCTGGGGCACCAGGGACTCCACCTCCAGCATGTCCCTGTGCCTCTCCATGACGCTGCTTCCCACCACAATCTCACCGCCCTCGGCCAGGGCGTTGATGTACGCGGCAACATTGACCGTGTCCCCGATGACCGTGTACTCCATCTTGGCCTGGGAGCCGATGCTGCCCGCCACCACCACCCCGCTTTTGATGCTGATCCCCACCCGGGAGAGAAGGGGATTCTGTCCCGATTCACCGGCCTGCCGAAACGCCTGCTGCATCTCAACGGCAGCCCGGACGCACCGTTCCGAATGGTTTTCGTAATTGACGGGTACGCCGAACACGGCCAGCACCGCGTCACCGATGAACTTGTCCACATACCCGCCATGCTTGAGGATAATGGAGGTGGCGATCTCAAAGTAGCTGTTGAGTTCCTCCACCAGCACCTCCGGGGCCCGGGTCTCGGTGTAGGCGGTGAACCCCCGGATATCGGCAAAAAGAACCGTGGCCTGATTCTTACACCCCTTGAGCCAGGTGGTCTCCGGGTTCCTCATGATCAGCTCCAGCACGTCGGCCCCCACGTACTTGCCGAAGGACTCCCGCATCATGGTCTGCTTGAAAAGTTCCTTGCCCATGCGGTTGAAGGCCGTGGCCAGACGGCCGAGTTCATCGTTGCGACGGCTGTCCACCCGGTGGCTGTAGTTGCCCTTGGCAAACTCCTGGGTGGCCGTCACAAGGCCGGAGATGGGCTTGGAAAAACGACGGCCGAAGAGCACCGCCACCACCAGGCCGATAAGACAGATGATCATGGTACTGATGACAAGAAAGGCCCGCTCGTCCAGGAAAAGCTGATCGATGAAATCAATGGAGAGCCCCACGTGTACCTCGCCGAGGCGCTTTTCCTTGAACACGATGGGGGCACTCATGTTCAAAACCTGCCCCGCCCCTTCGGCGTCGTGGGTAAAATAGGTCACCTCGCCCCGGGAGCCCACCGGGCCGGTGGGCGGGTAGCGCACCATGGTGTTGCCGATCTGTGACGGATCGGTATGGGCCTTGATCACCTCGTTGTTGTCCACGATGAGGGCATACAGATGGCCGTCCACCCCTTCGGCGTTCTGGATCAGGGCGTTGAGGGAAAGGATGTTGTCTTCAAGGAGGGGGATTTTGGCGTTGCTGGCAAAGTAGCCGAGGCTCACCATGCCCAGCTTCACCGCGTGGTTGTAGAGCTTTTCCTTCTGGCGCTCCAGGATCACGTAGCTTAAAAGCCCCACGGTCAGGAGCATCACCACGGTCATGGTCACCGAGAGCTGGAGCCAGATGGGCACCCTCGGAGCCGGGACGTCCTCGGTGAGGGAATCCCCGATGCGGCGAATCAGGCCGCGGATGTTGTCGGACAGGGAGGTGACATGGATGCGGTAGTGCTCGTTGACCGCAGAGACGATCTCCTCTTCCGTGGCGTAGGAGAGCTCCACGATGACCTTTCCCAGGGGAACGGCCACCCCTTGCTGAAACAGCCGGTCTCTCTGCACGTCCAGGGCGGTCTCCAGCTCGGCGGGCGTAATCACGTCACGGGTGGTCAACACCTCTCCCATGATCATGTCGTCGCGATTGCGCCGGTAAAATAAGCGGCTGATCAACTTGCCCCATGAGCGGAGGGTCTTCAACATAAGGGTGGGCTCCGTCGTCCATACATGTATGTGGAAAAAACGCAAAGCGGCGTTCAGGCTCATGAGGCCGTCACCGGATAATAAACCAAATAGTAATACGATACCTCTCTGGGGTGCAAGGGCTAAGACCCCGGGATCATGCGTCCCCGCCAGCCTTTTCCCCCTCTGCCTGACGGGCCTCCAGCATGGACAGCAGACGGCCGTGGATCCCCTCAAAGCCCCCGTTGGACATCACCATGAGAAGATCCCCTTGCCGGGCGTTGGCCCTGCAAAAATCAACGATGGCCCCGGCATCTGGAAAACGGTGTGCGTCTTTGCCCGAGGCCGAAAGGGCACTCACCAGAGTATCGGAGGAGAACCGCTCCCCATGGGGAACCTTCTCCGGATGGGGCGGGGTACGCACACACACAAGGTCCGCCGCGTCGAAAGCCTTGGCATAGGCATCCTGGAATACATTGCGCATGCTGGAGTTGGTGCGGGGCTCAAAGATGGCCACGAGTCGCCGGTCCGGGTAAAAAGAGCGCACCGCCCCCAAGGTGCTGGCAACAGCCGTGGGGTGGTGGGCAAAATCGTCCATCACCAGGATGCCGCCCACGTCCCCCCGGATCTCCTGGCGCCGCCGGACCCCCTTAAAGGAAGCAAGGGCGTCGGCCACCTCGCGCCTGTCCAGCCCAAGACGATGACAGGCCGCGATAACGGCCACGGCGTTTTCCACGTTGTGGCCCCCGGGCATGGGCAGGGTGTACTCCCCGTAAAGATCTCCATTGTAAAAGACGCGGAAACAGGTGGCCGGAGCTGTGGCTGTCAAAACTTCGGAACGCCAGAGGGGTTCCCCGTTGAGCCCGTAGGAAAAAACCTCGCAAGGGGCGTCGGCCGTCACCTCGGCCACGTTCGCGCCGGGCCCGGCCACCACAGCGGCTCCGGGACGATGCCGACCCATGAATTTTCGAAAAGAACCCATGACATCGGCAAGGTCCTCATAGATATCGGCGTGATCAAACTCCACGCTGGTAAGGATCGTCACCTCGGGGTCGTAGTGCAGGAACTTGGGCCCCTTGTCAAAAAACGCGGTGTCGTACTCATCCCCTTCCACCACCAGAAACTCGCCGTTGCCCACCTTGCAGTTGCGGGAAAAATTCTGCAGCACCCCCCCGATCATAAAGCTGGGATCCTTGCCCGCATGCTCCAGCACCCAGGCCATCATGGACGATGTGGTGGTCTTTCCGTGGGTTCCTGCCACCACCACCGTGCGCTTGCCACGGCCAAAGAAACCTGCCACGGCCTCGGGAAACGAGCAGTAAGGCAGACCACGCTCACCCAAGGCCAGAGCCTCGGGATTGTCCTTGCGGATGGCGTTGCCCACCACCACAAGGTCGGCGTCCCCTAAATGCTCGGCCTTGTACCCTTGAAGAAGGGTAATCCCGTTTTGAGCAAGCAGATCGCTCATGGGCGGGTAGATCCCGTCATCGGAACCGGTCACCTCAAGGCCCATCTCCTTGAGCATCAGGGCCAAAGCCCCCATGCCCGTGCCGCACACGGCAATGAGATGCACGCGCTTCACCCCTTCCGGGATTGTGTTCAACGAGGATTTCAGGTGATGTGGGGGTGTCTTCTGCATCATATCTCCAGGGTCACGAATGCACCGGGCTTCGTCCGGATACGTTTGTGCTGATAATTCAAGCTTTCTTATGGTGAACGAGGGGAAAAGAGCAAGCCTCCGGCGGCGAGGGTGGGAAACCACTATCGCGTAAACACCTCGAAAGTTGATTTTCCATCATTTCACCCACGGGCGAAGCCCGTCAGCAAATGTGAAGGGGCGAAGCCCCGGAGCATTTGCGAACCTGGGGTGCAGGGGCTGTAGCCCCTGCCCGCCGGAGACATGCTTTTGGGTCTGATCCTGCTTAACCGGCCAGTTCGGCCAGCACTTTGGTGGCGGCGGCGATGGTGGCGTCGATGTCCTCGTCGGTGTGGGCTGCCGAGACAAAGGCGGCTTCGAACTGGGAGGGCGCAAGGTAGATGCCCTCTTCGAGCATGCGCTTGTAATAGGCGCTGAAGAGATCGAGATCCGAGGTCTTGGCGTCCTCGAAGTTAGCCACGGGTCCGGCGGTGAAGTAGAGGCCGAACATGGAGCCCGCGGTGTCGGCGGTGCAGGGGACGCTCGCTTTGGCGGCGGCACCTTTCAGGCCGTCCACCAGACGGGTGGTTTTTGCGGAGAGGGCTTCGTAGAAGCCGGGCTCCCGAATGGCCTTCAGGGTCTCAATGCCCGCGGCCATGGCCAGAGGGTTGCCGGACAGGGTCCCTGCCTGGTAGACGGGACCGCTGGGGGCGATGTGGGCCATGATGTCGGCCCGGCCACCGTAGGCGCCCACGGGGAGGCCCCCACCAATGATCTTGCCCATGGTGGTCAAATCCGGGGTGATGCCGTACAGGGACTGGGCACCGCCCAGGGCCACGCGAAAGCCTGTCATGACTTCGTCCACGATGAGCAGGGCTCCATGTTTTTCGGTCTCTTCCCTGAGCACTTTGAGAAAATCGTTCTGGGGCTTGATAAAGCCCATGTTGCCCGCAATGGGCTCCACGATGATACAGGCCACCTTGTCTCCCATGGAGGCCATGACCTCACGCACCTTGTCGATGTCGTTGTAGGGGATGGAGAGGGTGTGCTTGATGGTGTCTTCGGGCACGCCGGGGCTACCCGCGATGTTGTAGGTGGCCACGCCGGAACCGGCGGCCACGAGAAAGGAGTCGGCGTGACCGTGGTAGCAGCCGTCGAACTTGATGACCACGTCCCGGCCGGTGAAACCGCGGGCAAGGCGGATGGCGCTCATGGTGGCCTCGGTGCCGGAGTTCACCATGCGCACCACGTCCACGGAAGCCACGGTGTCGATGACCAGCTCGGCCAGCTCGATCTCCATCTCGGTGGGAGCGCCGAAGCTGGTTCCTTTTTCAATGGCGTCTCTTAAGACGGCGTTCACCCGCTCCGGGGCATGGCCCAGGATCATGGGCCCCCAAGACCCCACGTAATCCAGATATCCGTTGCCGTCGGCATCATACACCCGGGCGCCCTTGGCGCGTTCAATAAAAAGGGGGTCCCGTCCAACGGACTTGCAGGCCCTTACCGGGCTGTTCACACCACCGGGGATCACAGTCTGTGCCCGGTCAAAAAGCGCTTTTGATGTTGTATCCATACGCGTTCAAAGCTCCTTGTGTTATGATGCGATGGCAAAAATCAGTGCCCTGACTTTTTCAAAGGGCCATCATGGAAACCAACTATGGGGTTAGAGCCACGGGTCAAAGAAAGCCCGGCTCGTGCTTAAAAATAGACTCTCTTGACTTACCATCAACGGCTTAAAATGCAACAGCCATTTTCAAATCGTGGTGGGACCGGCAAGGATACACCAGGAACGTGACATCATGAGCCAGATCAAAGCAGCCAAAGCCTTCGCAAAAATGCTCACCTACACCCTGGGGGTGGACCCGTATGAGTTCGGCCTCGTCCCCGATGAGGACGGGTACGTTAAAATCAAGGAACTCCTCAAGGCCGTCACCGAAGAAGAGGGATGGCGACACATCCGGGAGGGTCACATCAAAGAGGTGTGCCTCACCGTCACCCCTTGTCCTGTGGAGGTAATGGAGAAGAAAATCCGCGCCGCAGACCGGAGCCGCCTGGCCCTGCCCCGCTACGAGGCCGACGTCCCCGGAGAGCTCTACGCCGTCATCCGCCGCAGGGCCTGGCCCAGGGTCCACGCACGGGGCATGGCTCCCACGGACGATTCCCTTATCCGCCTGGCAACAGACAAGGGCTTTGCCAGACGCCTTGGAAAGCGCATCGATCCGGACCCGGTCATTCTCACCGTCCATGTGCCCATGGCCGAAGACGACGGCATTGTCTTTCAAAAGGCCGCCGACCACCTCTACCTGGCCCACGAACTCCCGGCCAAAGCCCTCTCCGGCCCGGGCCTTCCCAAGGCCGACGAGCCCAAAAAACAAACTGCCAAAAAGAAGCCCAAACCCCAGGTGCAGCCCGCCCCGGGCAGCGTCTTCCCCGACCCCGACGACCTGTCGGCCACTCCTAACAAGCAGAAGAACGGCAAAAAAGACAAAGAGAGCTGGAAAGAGAATAAGAAACGATTTCGAAGGGAGAAGGGCCGGTTCGACAACAGGTGAGAACACAGATAAAAAGTGATTATTCAGCTCTTAAAAAACGCCTCCGGCGGGTCGCTTTTTGAAAAAAGCTCCGCAAAAACGTTCCGGTTGCAGGCCTAATACGCTAAAAACAATCGGTTTGCCGATAACGTTCGGCCGTTCCGAGGTGTCCGCAAGACCTGTTTGTCAAACTTTTTGAAAGTTTGGCCCCCGGCAGGGCCGCCGGAGGCATCTTTCCCTATCCCGTAAACATGTTGCCCCCATGACAGCAAATGAATACGCCTTGCCGTTCACCACGGGCGAAGCCCGTCAGCGAATGCGATGGACCTGAGGAACGAAGGTCGGGAGCATTCGCGACCCTGGGGTGCAGGGGATGTATCCCCTGCCCGTCGGAGACACGTCCCATTAAGGTGTGTTTTCTGCCTGAAAGGCTTTGAGCATCTTGCCGGTGGAAGCAAAGGGGGTGGAGCGTTCAAAGCGTTCCAGCTTGAGGGCCCCGGCCTCGCAGGCAAAGGTGCAGACGCCGCAGCCGATGCACGCCGTGGGATCGGCCACGGCTTTTCCGGCCTCCTCGTCCAGGGAGAGGGCCCCGAAAAAGCAGCGCTCAAGGCACTGGCCGCACATGACGCAGTCATCGTTTGCCCTGGGCACAAAGTTGGAAGGAGAGATGGACTCGGGGTTGTCCCAGCGGGTCCGCCCCCTCACCTGGGAGCAGCAGCACTCGCAGCAGAGGCAGATGGTGGAGCTCTCTTTTTCCACGTTCTCGGTGTTGGGCACCAGCCCCAAACGGATCATCTCGTCCATATAAGAGAGGGCCTGCTCCCGGGTCACGCGCTTTCCAAGGCCGATGCTCTCGAAGTGAAGGGCGGTAAAGCCGATCATGATGCAGCTGCCGATGGGAAATTTGTCCCGACACTCGCGGTCTCCGGCCTTTTCCGCCCGGGTCCGGCAGGGACAGGGCACCATGACAAAATCCTCGGTGGACAGGCTCTCAACAAAACTGTGGGCCTCCTCCGAGGTCATGACCTTTTCCCCGCACCGGATGGCCTCTTCCACGGGGATGGTCCTGAACACGGGACTCCCCGCTTCACTGGTTTCGTAGTAGCGGCCGTAGCCCTTGTCGATGAAAAAATCACGATAAAGGGTGATGGCCTCAAGGTCGTCTTCCCTTAAGTCGCTGTAAAAATGGTGGAGGTTCAAGAGAACGGGAATGGGCGGAAGGCAGAACATGGTCCCCATGCCCACCAGGGCGTTCTTGTGATGAGCCGATTCAATGCGGCGCCCCACCTCTTCCACGGAAAGGCCGGTGGCTTCGGCCACCTGCTCAAAGGTAACAAAGGCGGGAAGCACATCCAGGTGCCGGACCACCTCCGCCTCTTCCGGGGTATACACAAGCTTAAGGTATTCAATAAACGAAGGGGTGAACTCGCCCTCGACCCGGGGAACCCTCATGGGATTCCGGTTCATCCTCTCTGCGATGATGATGTATGCATCCTTGTCCATGGGACTGCCTCCTTGTTTTTTTCAGAAATGCACCGCCCCGTCCCGTAGCGGCGTTGCGGCGCGACGCCACCAACGGTCCCACATCATACATGAAAAATCAATACTACACATGTAAAACAGTCAACACAAATCCGCGACATGTGCTATAACGTCCCTGCCTGCCCAGCAACCATCACAAGACTGGAATCTGCCATGAAACGTCACACCCCATTCATCGTCCTGCTCCTTTTATTTATCACCGGCTGCGCCAACGGGCTCTTTTATCACCCGGACAATCGGCTCTACCAGACCCCGGACCGCCCTTACGAGGAGGTCTCCTTTGAAAGCATCGACGGCACCCGCCTCACGGGCTGGTTCATCGCCTCGTCCCAGGCAGTCCCTTTCGGCACGGTCATCCACTTCCACGGTAACGCGGCCAATATCTCCAACCATTACGGATTCGTCGAATGGCTCCCTGAAGCTGGGTTCAACCTCCTCCTTTTTGATTACAGGGGGTACGGGGACTCCGAGGGCAAACCCGGCAGGCGGGGTGTGTTTGAGGATTCTGTGGCAGCCCTTAAATACGCGGCCTCACGCCCTGATGTGGACCCGTCCCGCCTCATCGCCTTTGGCCAGAGCCTGGGCGGTGCCAATGCCGTGGCCGCGGCGGCGGCAACACCGGATGTGCCCCTGAAGGGCGTGGTGGTGGACAGTGCGTTTTTTTCCTACCGGTCCATCGCGCGAGATAAAATCGGGCTCATTCCTGTTCTGAAGTGGCTGAAATGGCCCCTCTCTTTTGTCATGGCCACCAACGGACACAGCCCCGGACCGGTCATTGAACGCCTCTCCCCCACCCCGGTACTCATCATCCACGGCACCAAGGACCGCGTGATTCCCTATGACCACGGACGCCGCCTCTACGACGCCGCCGCTTCCCCCAAGACCATGTGGACTGTCAAAGGTGGCGTCCACACAGATGCCCTCATGACATGGCGAGAGATCTACAGGGAAAAGCTGGCCGCGACACTGCGAAATCTCGCAGAAGGAAAGCCAGCACTTGAATAAATCTTTTTTTTTACATATATTGTCGTCGTAGCTTTACTCCCCCCTTGCCGCAAATCGCTGTAAACGCATTTTACTTGCGGCACGATCACCTACCATTTCATTTCAGGAGAGAACCATGAAAAAGTGTATTATCACGTTGGGTATTCTGTTTATGTTGGTCGGTACCACGTATGGTAAAACGGTATCCGAAGATTGCGGATGTGGTTTGGGAAGGGTAGCAATAGGAGAAAAAGAAGGACTGGGATGGAACCTCCTGGGCACCTTCCTCAACGGGCTTTGCGGCAACCAGACCTTTGGCATGTCATCCGGCACCCTGGAGTGCGGCGAGCCCACGAAATTCGCCATCGACCAGCGCATCAACACCTTTGTGGCGGGCAACATGGACAACCTTGCCATGGACATCGCATCAGGTGGGGGCGAGTCCCTTAGCGCCCTTGCCGAGATCGCCCAGGTCGATCCTGCACTCAGGGAGCCCCTGGCCTCTGAGCTCCAGGCTCACTTCGACACCATCTATCCCGACGCCGACGTCAGCTACATCCAGGTGGCCGACGCCCTTCGAGAGGTGTTTGCAAGCATCTAAGCCATGGCGTCAATAAGGAAAACCGGCATCCCGCGGCACATGCCCGCGGGGTGCCCGGCAAGCCCCTTTTCAGACCCGCACCGTATCCAGGGCCTGTCGCACCTGGTCCGCAAGCTCACCCATGCTCACCGGCTTTTTCACGATACCAAGCACCCCAAGCCCCTTGGAGGCCCGTTCCTGGGCCGCATCTTTAAGCCCCGTGCAGAGAAGCACCGGCATGAGACACCCCATCTCACGTACCCGGGCCACAAGTTGAAGGCCCGTCATCTGGGGCATGGTCATGTCCGTCAGTATGAGCTGCACCGAATCCGGATCGGCGGCAACAAGGTCCAGGGCATCCAGACCGCTTGACGCCACCGAGACCCGATAACCCAGCCTCTCAAGCATCATCCGCTCCACCATGCACACCTCCTCCTCGTCGTCCACCACCAGAATGTGCTCATGGCCTTCGGGGGCGGGGGAGACGTCCGAGACGTCCTCTTCCACACAGGCCGACTCCATGCAGGGAAGACGAACGATAAAGGTCGTGCCCACCCCGAGGGTGCTCTCCACGTCGATCTCCCCCCCGTGGTTCTCCACGATCCCGTGGACCACGGCCAGGCCGAGACCAGTGCCCTTCTCTTTGGGCTTGGTTGTGAAATACGGATCGAAGATACAGTCCAAAACGGCAGGTTCGATGCCCCCTCCGGTGTCGCGAACGGTGAGGGTAACACCGGAGGCCCCGCCGCCACCGGGCTTGCCCCCCGGAGCCAGAGTCACCCAGATGCAGCCGCCCCTTCCCTCCATGGCGTGGTAGGCATTGGTCACGAGGTTCATCACCACCTGGTGGATCTGGGTGGCGTCCCCCATCACCGGAAGGATCTCTCCGGTGACATGCACCCGCAGGTCGATGGTTGCCGGCAGGCTGGCCCGCACCAGCTCCATCACCTCGGTGAGGACCTCTGGAATCATGACGGGTTCAAAAACCTGGTCCCCCTTGCGACTGAAGGCAAGGATCTGGTTCACCAGTTTTTTGGCTCGCAGCGAGCTTGCGTGGATCTTGTTCAGGTATCGGCCGTGGGGACTCGACGCGGAGATCTCCTCCTGCATCATCTGCACATACCCCATGATGGGAAAAAGAATATTGTTGAAATCATGGGCAATGCCCCCTGCCAGGGTGCCGATGGCCTCCATTTTCTGGGAACGGATCAGGCTGATCTCCATGGATTTTTTCTCTTTTTCGTTCTCCAGGCGTTCCATCTCGTTGGCAATACCCTTGGCGAGGATGGCCACCACCTCCTGGGTCCGTTTGGGGATGGAAAAACGGGTCCTCGACATGGCACACATCACCCCGATGATCTTTCCGTTGTGACTTCGCAACGGAAACCCCAGATACCCTTCGGCCTCAAGCTGCCGAAGCATGGAGTTGGAGGGAAACCGATCCCGCACCCCTTCGGGATAGATGCAGACCCCTTCGTTCATGGACTCGAAACAGGGGGTCCCCATGAGCTGATAGGTCATGGAGTCCTTCATGTACCCGTCTTGAACCATGGCCAGGGTCTGGACCATCTTGTCTTCACGGATCTCTCCGATTATGGCCGTGTCGCATCCCAGGAAGGCGCAAAGCTGTCGTACCGCCCCGTCGAAAAAATCCTGTTCCACCCGCCCGGCGAGGGTCTCCACCAGGGCCTTCATGGCGGTATCCTCCTGCTTTGCGTCGGTGATGTCCGAGGCCATGCCTGCGATCTTGGAATCCCCGTCACCGGTCTCTTCGATGCTGAACCCCCTGAAACGGAGCCACCGCAGCCGCCCCTTGACATCCCGCATGCGAAACTCAATGGACTCCATCCCCTCCTGGCCGGACTGCAGGCGAACCAGATACGCAAAAAACGACTCCCGGTCCTCCTCATGGATGGCCTCCCGGATCAGGGTGGGGTTGCGGCGCACCCTTGACGGGGACAGCCCCAGGATGTTCTCCACAGCGGGGCTGATCTCCTGGATCTCCCTCGTGGCCATGGAGCCCACGCAGAACACTTCTTCCATGTGCCGGGTCAACCGGCGGAACCGCAGCTCGCTTTTGGCCACCTGCTCATCGGCGCGTCGCCGATGAAAGGCAATGACGGCCAAAACGCAGGCGAGGAAAGAAAACACGCCGATGCCCCCCAGGGCAACGCGGGTGTAGAGCCCGTAGGTGCCTTCCCACGTCTCAGCACTGCGATAACGGTCCACGCCGTTGGGGATCAGGGAAAGGGACATGCCCCTTGCTTCCATGGCCTCCGGGTCCACAACAAAGCGGTGGGGGCTGTCCGCCTCCACGGGCACCTCAAAGGCCGGGGTTCCCGACAGGATTTCCAGGGCCATCTCCGCGGCCCGTTTTCCCTGGTCAAAATGGCTGATGAGCTTGCCGCCGATGACCCCTTGCCCCATGCCGTGGTACCAGAGGTGATACAGGGGGGACGCAAGGTTTTCCGTAACCAGAGACAGGGCATGGTCGAAGTCGATGCGACGCCCGGTGCGGTCCACAAAGGCAGACAGCAGCAGCACCGCATCCCGGCTGTCAAAGGTCTTCAGCACCTCTGCCAGCTCTTCAAAGCTCAGGTTTTCAAGGGAGAGCATGGAGAACTGAACGGACTTGAACTCCCGGGCCGCGGCATGGAAATGATCCAGCACGCCCTTGACGCTTACGGTGTTGTCCGCGATGGCCACGATACGCCGGACGTCCGGCTGCAGCCGAGCCATGAGGGTGAGGGTCTCGGAGAGGGCAACCGACTCCACCACACCGGTGACCAGGGGGTTCTCGTTCTGTTCGAGGGCAAGCCGCCGGTTGTTCACCCCGAAAAAAACCATGGGAATGTTCTTAAACAGATCACCCTGGTGGTCCAGTACGTAGTGAAGGGCGTTGTCGTCCCCCACCAGAATGAGGTCGTAGGCCGGAAGGCGCGAGAGCTTGAAGGTGAGAAGGTCGTGAAAATGGGCTTTGATTTCCGGGGGGTCGAATCGTTTTGTGTCGATGCACTCGATATCAAAATGGATGGACCGGGGAGAAAAGACAGAGCGGATTCCCTCCACCTGCCTGAAAAAAGTGGGATAACTGGGGTGATAGGAGCTTAAAAACAACACATTTCCGGCACCGCGCACCGAATCGGCGGCACAGACAGATGGCACCTGCCAGCCCCCCCACAGATACACGGCTGCAATGGCCATCACCACCGCATTGAGCCCCCGCAACAAACAGCAACACCCTCTCCAGGGCCCTGGATATGTCCTCACGCTACTCCCCCCAGCCAGCGGTCATCTTCCGGTTTGTCGCTCCCCGGCCTCGACCGGGGCACCGCCGTTTACATCAAAACGCCTTTCCATGATATCGTCCCGCCACTGCGATTTCTTTACTTTTTCATGGAACAAGGGGCGCGCACCGTTGCGGTGCCGCCCCGGGCGGCGCAGACCGCTACCTGCGCTTCTTCTTTCTCTTTCGGCTCTTTTCAAAGGCTTCGTTCTCTGCGATGAGCTCCTCTGCCGACAGCTCATTGGAAAAATGCAGGGTCCGGGCGTAGTCGGTTTTTCCCACGTGGAGCACCTCGACCTCTTTACCGATGAATTCCTGAATCTCTTCCAGGCGGTCCTTCTCCTCCCTGCTGCAAAAGGAGAGGGCCACGCCCTTGTTCACACCGCGACCGGTCCGGCCCACCCGGTGGACGTAATTCTCCGCCACCTCGGGCAGGTCGTAGTTGATCACGGCGGTGACGTCCGGGATATCGATGCCACGCGCGCTCACATCCGTGGCGATGAGCATCCGGCATGCCCCTTCCTTAAAAGCCTTCATGGCCTCAAGGCGCTGCGCCTGCTCTTTTTCCCCGTGGATGGAGACGGCCTCGATGCCCACGCGCCCCATGGCCTTTGCCACACGCTCCGCCCGCACCCGGGTGCGCACGAACACCACCAGCTTGCTCTCGGGGTTGTCCCGTACATAGCGCTCCAGAAAAAAGCGCTTGTCGTCCATCTCCACGAACATCACCGCATGGGAGACGTTTTTGGAGACCGGGTCCTCGGGGGAGAGCTGGATGCGGATGGCTGAGCTCTTTACCTGGGAAAAGGCCAGTTTCTTGATTTTTTCATTGATGGTGGCCGAAAAAAAGAGGGTCTGGTGCTTTCGGGTGATCTTCTTTTTGACGAAACGGATGTCGTCGATGAATCCCAAGTCCAGCATCCGGTCCGCCTCGTCCAGCACCAGGGTGTCGATGCGGTTCAGCCGGATATAACCCTGGCTGATAAGGTCAAACATGCGCCCGGGGGTGGCCACCAGCACGTCGATGCCGTCCTGAAGTTTCTTGATCTGGGCATCCTGCTCCACCCCGCCGTACAGGGCAAAGGTCTTGACCTTGGTGTGGCGCGAGAGGCTGTCGAACACCTCGCCGATCTGAGCGGCCAGTTCCCGCGTGGGCACCATGACGATACAGCGGATACCGTACGAGCGCTTGCTGCTCTTGCCCCGCTGGATCCTGTCGATGAGGGGAATGGCAAAAGCGGCCGTCTTTCCCGTGCCTGTCTGGGCAATGGCCAGAACATCTTCTCCCTTCTGAATGGATGGGATCGCCTTGAACTGGATGTCCGTGGGCCGCTTAAATCCGAGCTGGGCCAGGTTCTTCTTGATGTCGTCGGATATATAATATTGATCGAATTTCATTCGTTTTCCTTCGGGTCATGGTGCCTGCGGAACACACGGTTCCCACAGCCACGAAATTCTCGGCTCGTCAGAGGGTTCACCACAGGTACACTACCTGTGTATATATGGCCCCTTCCATGCAGCGGTTTTTGCCCGCCCCAGCCCTGTTCGGCATATGTTGCCGAGGCCCTGGCCCATTCTCTGTTTTGCCGTTTCGGTTCATCCACTTACATGCGAATCGTAAAAATAGCAACACCCGATCCTGCGGTTTCGGGGGGCTGCCCACTGCCAGGGAACACCATTTATCTTTCTTGATGACGACTAGTATTCATGATACGAATTACCGGGACAGTCTGAAATCAGGTTTCGAGGTGCCATGCTCCTTAAAACATGCTCCCCCGGCAACGCAATGCCGAAGGGGAATATCGCGTCCCCGGTGCCTGAAACAACCACACGCAATCAATTAAAAGAGATCACGCAGATGAAAAAAGTAGGAATCATTCGTTGCCAGCAGACAGAGGACATGTGCCCCGGCACCACGGATTTCAAGGCCGCCACCCAGGGAACGCTGGCCTTTGAGGAGACAGGCCCCGTCGATATTGTCGGGTTTGTCAGTTGCGGAGGCTGCCCCGGCAAGAGGGCCATCTCCCGTGCCAAGATCATGGTGGACCGGGGCGCCGAGGCCATTGTCTTTACCTCCTGCATCTCCAAGGGGAACCCCATCGGATACCCCTGCCCCCACTACGCCAACATGAGGGATGCCATCATCAAAAAAATCGGCCCGGACGTCCAGATCATCGAGTACACGCATTAACCCTTTTTTCCAAGACCAGAACACCTCGGGACATACCCGGGTCAAAGCCACGAGGCCACGCGTCCCTTCCTCCCGAAACGCGGCCCTCGCGAGACAAAAAATTCCCGGGCAGCCTGCCTGCCCGGGGATTTTTTTATCTCAGCACGGTTCCACGCCCCTTACACCCTGAAGCGCCCCACCAGCTCGGACACCTCGGTGGCCAGGCCCGACAGGGCCTCGGCGCTGTTGCTCACCCGGGTGCTGCTGGCCGAGGTCTCTCCGGAGATCCGGTTGATCTGGGAAATCTCGTCGGCGATGCTGTTGGAGACCAGGGAACTCTGGGCCACGTTTTCGTTGACCTCCTGTATGCCCGTGGAGGCCTGAGCCACGTTGCCGGCGATCTCCTGGGTGGTAACGGCCTGCTCTTTGACCGCTTCGGCGATGGTGGTGACAATGCCGTTGACCTTGTCGATGACCTGGGTGATCTGCCCGATCTCTCCTGCGGTCTCAGCCGTTGAGTTCTGGATCCCTTCGATGTGGCTGCGGATCTCCTGGGTTGCCCCGGCGGTCTGGCCTGCCAGGTCCTTGATCTCGTTGGCCACCACGGCAAACCCGCGCCCGGCTTCCCCGGCCCGGGCCGCTTCGATGGTCGCGTTAAGAGAAAGAAGATTGATCTTCTCGGAGATCTCGGTGATCACTTCGGTGACATGGCTGATCTCCTGGGCAGCCGTGCCCAGGGTATCCATTTTTGCGGCGGCGCTCCCTGCCTGGTTCACCGCCTCCCGGGTGATGGTGTGGGAGGTATCGGAGTGCTGGGAGATCTCCGAGATGGTCACCGTCATCTCCTCGGCCGCAGAAGCCACCATGCTCATGTTGGCGGAGGCCTGTTCGGTGGCGGCGGCAATGGACTGCATGGTGGCGCTCATCTCCTCGGAGGAGGCCGACGCCGTGCCCGACTTGGAGGAGACCTCATCGGCCCCCTCGCTCATCACATGGGAAATCTGGGCCAGCTCGGTGGATGAGCCGTTGAGTTTTTCCGCGCTTTCAGACACCAGCCGGATGATCTCCTGCACCTTGTTGATAAAGGTGTTGAACCAGTGGGAAAGCTCGGCCAGTTCGTCCCGACCCTTGACGTTAAGGCGCACCGTCAGGTCCCCTTCGCCATCGGCAATATCCTTCATGCCTGCGGCAATATCGTTGATGGGCCGCGTGATGGAACGGGCGATCAAAAAACCCACACAAACGATGGCGGCGACGCCGAACAACACCACGACACCGATGAGGGTCTTGAGCTGGCGAACGGAGGCAAAGGCCTCATGCCCGTCAATCTTGGAGATCATGATCCAGTCCAGGCCGTCGATGCCCAGCTTTCCAAAGGAGACCAGCTGCTGCTCCCCTTTGTAGGTATAGGTCCCTGCCCCGCTCTCCTGGGCAGACGCGTCGTCCAGACAGGCGAAAAAGGCCTGCTCACCGGCTTTGCCTGTCCGGGTGTCTGTTCGGAACACCGCCCCCTCCCCTGTGCGGGCCACGAGAAAGGATTCCCCGGTCTCCCCCATGCCCTCACGTCTTGTGGCGATGCTGTTGAGCTGGCCGTTGTCCAGCTTCAGGGCCACAAGCCCTGTGACCTGTGTCTCCTGGGTCATGTTGTCCACAACGGAAATGGGGGCAAGGATAAAGGCGATGGGCTGGTTGTCCGCCGGGGAATACGGCATAAAGTCCGTGGTGGCCACCCCTTCGAGCCCCCGGGAGAAGACCTGTCCGAGATGGGTCTCGGCCAGGGGCCCCTCCAGCACGGACTTGCCGAGATCCGGAGCCTTCCGGGCCGAGTAGACAATGCGGCCGTTTGCCTGGATCAGCAGCAGGTCGTTGTACCCGTACTCCTGAACGGCAAGCTTCATGGACTCCCCGTACCGGGTGTCGTAAAAGTCGTAGCCATCCATGTTGACGTTGCCCTCTTCGTCAAACAGCATGGGAAAACGGTTCAGGGCCTCGGACAGGGCGTAGTTTTTGGACAAAACGGAGATGTCTCCCAGGCATCCGGCATAATACTCCCGGACCTGGGCTTTCTTAATCTCCTGGACAATTTTCAACTTTTCAAAGGATTGCTCCGAGAGGGATTCACTCGACTTCAAAACGGAAACGGAACCGATGACGGCAAGGGGCACAATACCGACCAACAAAAACGTAATCAGTATTTTGGTCCCAATCTTCAGTCTGTCCAAAATCATCCTGCATGTCCTTTCTCTGCATGGGCTCCGGTCCGGCGCATGCCCGGACCAGACCGTTGAAATACCAGTCAAACACACCGACAAAACCCATTGAAGCCCGGTCAAAAAACAGCCATGCAAAGAAACGCCATGGAAAACCGCTTACGGCGCCATGCCATCCCACGACAGGTGTCCATTCTGCTTTTGCATCAGCCCGAACTTTATCAACAATACTGACTGCGACCTTTTTGATTCCGACACACACCATCCATGGGCTTGTTGCCTTTGATGATACCCCATAAGCTCCGTATGTCAATGCTTACAGAGAACACAAAGTAAAAAACGCGAAGATAAAATTAAGGAAAAAATATCAGGCAGGATAAATACCTAACTTTAAGGGCGGGAAACCGGCGGAAAAGGCGGACGCCTGAAGGGGATCAAACGGATGTCTCCGGCGGCAGGGTAAGCCGCCTTTATCAAAAAGCGCACCGCCGGAGGCATGATCAACGTTGTTACAGGGACTTGTTGCCCGGGTGAAACACCCGGATCAGAGGCGGTCCATGACGGCCTGGGTGAAGTCCGTGGTACCGTGGGCCCCTCCCAGGTCACGGGTGGTGCGATCCCCTTCCTCGATGACGGCGGTGACGGCCCGGCGAATGGCCTCGGCCTTCTCCTGCATGTCGAGGTACTCCAGCATCTGGATGGAGGCAAGGATCACGGAGGTGGGGTTGGCCAGGTTCTTGCCCGCAATGTCCGGAGCACTGCCGTGAACGGCTTCAAACAGGGCGGCGTTGTCACCGATGTTGGCCCCGGGAGCCATGCCCAGCCCGCCGACGAGGCCGGCACACAAATCGGAGATGATGTCCCCGAACAGGTTGGTGGTGACGATGACGTCAAACTCTTCCGGGTTCATGACCAGTTTCATGCAGGTGGCGTCCACGATCATCTCGGCGGTCTCGATATCGGGGTACCCGGCGCTGATCTCCCGTGCCACGTCCAGGAACAGCCCGGAGGTGGATTTCAGGATGTTGGCCTTGTGGACGATGGTGACTTTTTTCCGTTTCTCTTTTCGAGCCAGCTCATAGGCAAACCGGACAATACGCTCGGCACCCTCACGGGTGACCAGGCTCATGGCCTCTGCCGTGCACCCGTCTTCCGACACGGTCTGGCCCAGCCCGGAATACATGCCCTGGGTGTTCTCACGCACGGTGATGATATCGATGTTCTCGTAGCGGGCCTGGGTCCCTTTAAAGGATATCACCGGGCGCAGGTTGGCGTAGAGGTTGAACTGCTTGCGCAGGGTGACGTTGATGGAGGTGAACCCCTTACCGATGGGGGTTGTCAGAGGCCCTTTGAGGGTCACCCCGTTCTTTTCAATGAGGTCCAGGGTGCGCTGGGGCAGAAGTTCGCCGTGCTTCTCCAGGGCTGCAAGCCCCGCGTCTGCAAACTCATACTCAAAATCGCATCCGGCCTTGTCCAGGATCTGAAGGGCCGAATCAATAATATCGGGACCGATCCCGTCTCCGGGGATCACGGTGATTTTACGTTGTGCCATGACTATTCCTTTCTTAGGTGCCGCCCTTTCAGGACGGCTTACGGGCAATGACGGATTTTAAAACAGGGGGTAGTACGTCATCGTAACAGTTCACTTTCATTGGGTGGAACCTTTTGTACAGGAGATGCCCTTGGACCTCAAGGCCTTGCCGCAGAAAACAAGTCCCGCACCCAGCCCAGTACAACACCGGCCCCAGCTCCCATGCCCTCATCATACACCCCCGGCAGACGTTTTCAACCGACGAAGGTTTTCATCATCTTTTCAACAGGTTTCAAAACACCACCCACCCTGGCCCTCCCTTTTTCATTCCACCCTTGTCGAATGAAGGATCTTATGGTAATCCTCTTTCGATACCACAAACATTTTCCCACAAATGGGCAACGCCTTGAAAACATGATGATATCATCACATATCACCCATGACGTCGGCTAAGGCAGCACCACGGGAGACCTGGGTTGGTCTTATGCGGCGATCACAATCCGAACGTCGTTTCCAGCATAAACTCCGGTTCACAACCAAAAACATATACCCACACCAACAAAAGAGACACTGCATGACACCTAACGGCACACTCTCAGAACATACGGGCGCAGGCTTTGCTTCCCTGCCCCGGACCCCGGGACAGATTTTCTACAGGATCCCCTACCTCTTTCTCCAGAAGGCCAAAGACCGCGTTCAGGAGGCCTGGGAATCCGTGGCCCCGGTCATCGACACCCTGAAAAAGGATGCGCGCCACCACGCCATCGAAGGGGAAGAGGCGGCCTCGTTTACCTGTGAAGACGGCTCCCGTGTGGAGATCAGCACCACCGTCTCCGACCTCTGGATCAAGGCCGAAGCAGCCGACCCGGCCCCTGCCTCCCCGTTCCAGAAAATCGACGAGCTCATCAAGGGGCTTAAAAAACCTGCCTACAAATACATCTGCGAAAAAACCAGGGTCCTGGCCTTTCCCCTGGTCTCCGGCACCTGGAACGACACCGTCAAGGGATTCATCGGCCTGGACGCCGGTTCCATCTCCATCAACATCGCCTTTGTGGATGAAGCGGGCGTGGTTTTTGAAACCGACTACACCCTCACCGAAGGGGACGTCATCAACAACATCAAAAAAGCGTTCTCCCGGCTGTCGGCAAAGCTCCCCGCCAACATCGACATCCTGGGCTCCGGGGTCACCGGCAGCGGCCACGAGATCTCCTCGGCCCTTCTGGGGGCCGACGTTTATGAGACCGAGCTGGACGCCCACGCCGAAGCCACCCTCCACCTCCTGCCCGACACCCAGGTCATCTTCGATATCGGCGGCCAGGACTCCAAGGTGATGTACATTGAAGACGGCGAGCTCGATGAAGCAGGCATGAACAAAAAATGCGGGGCGGGTACCGGCTCCTTCCTCGACGCCCAGGCCGACCGGCTGGGCATTCCCATCGAAAAATTCGGGGAGACGGGCCTCAAGGCCAAAAAGCCCTACAGCTTCTCCAGCATGTGCACGGTCTTTGTGGGCCGCGACCTCATCGCCGAGCAGGCCAAGGGCAACACCAAGGAGAACATCATCGCAGGGCTCCACCGCTCCCTGGCCATGAACTTCTACGCAACCCTCGGCATCAACAAAAAGCACCTCAAGACCCCCATCGCCTTCCAGGGAGGCGTGGCCTCCAACATCGGCGTCAAAAAATCCCTGGAGGACCTCCTGAGCGAAGCCCGGGGCGAAAAGGTCGAACTCTACGTCCCCATGCATCACAAGGTGATGGGCGCCATCGGCATGGCCCTGTTTGCCCGGGACGAAGTGGAAGAGCGCGGATCTTTCCGAGGCATTGAAACCATCCAGGGAATCACCTCCGAATTCACCGAGTGCACCCGTGCCCAGGAGCTTGGCTGCAACAAGACCATGCTCTGCGACCTGGTTCATCTTTCCAGGGGCGAAGAGGTGGTCCAGACCCTTTATGCCTGCGACGCCTACGCAGCCACTCCCATGGCCTCCTCGGCCGAAAGGTCGGCCCAGTGAAAAAGATAGGATGGTTCTGCACATACACCCCCCTGGAGATTCTCCACGCGGCAGGTGCCCTTCCCGTGGGCATCAAATCCGATTCCGGGGCCGAGCATGAAGACGTGGTCCTGGGAGACTCCATCTGCTCCTACGTCCGCTCTTCCATGGGAGGCGCCCTCACCGGGGCCTACGACGCCCTCTCCGGCGTGGTCATCGCCCACTCCTGCGAGTGCATGCGACGCCTGGCCGACGGCTGGCTCTACCGCCAGGACGAGATCAAACCTGCCATGCTCCACCTTCTGGACGTTCCCAAGGTGGTCACCAATGCCAGCGTCTCCTTTTTTGCAGGGGGCCTGCGGCGCATGAAAGAGGATGTGGAGGCCCACGCCGGCCCCATCACCGACGAGGCCCTGCGGGCCTCCATGGCCCTCTTCAACAAAACGCGGACCCTGTTCCGCGAGGTGGACGCCTTGAGAAAAGAGGAGGCCACAGCCGTCACCGGACGCGAAGTGGAAGCCCTCATCACCGACTCCTGGGACATGCCCAGGGAAGAGCTCAACAGCCGCCTTGAAGCCTTCATCTCTGAAAAAAAAGGCCAGACCGGAGACAAGGACGCCCCGCGCATCATGGTCATCGGCGGCCCGGGCAACGGCTCCCTTATTAAAACCATCGAGGCCACCGGCGGCGTCTCCGTGGTGGAGCACATGTGCACCGGCCTCAGGGCCTTTACCGGCGAGGCGACCCCGTCGGACGACCCGTACAAAGAGCTGGCCAGCCTCTACCTTTCCGGCACGCCCTGCCCCCGCATGCTCGGGGACAAGTCCCGGGAGGCCATCGAGGAGATCCAGCGCCTCATCACCGAATACCGGGTGGACGGGGTCCTCTACTACTCCATGAAATTCTGCGCCAACATGCAGATGCAGTGGGCCCTTTTGAAAAACGACATCCCCGTGGGCGTGCCCATGAAGGTCCTCGAAGGCGACATCAGCTCCGAGATCAACGAGCGTGAGGTGCAGTCATTTATCAAGAGACTCAAAAAACGACGAAAGAGAAACCGATGAACCGAGCGGAGATGATACAAGAGAACACGGAGCAGCGAAAAGTCCAGGTAAAGAACCTGCTCCGCGTCAACGGCCTGGAGGGAATCGAGCCCGGAGATGCCGTCAAGATGGCCTTTCCCAAGGCCTTTGACACCCTCTCCCCCTCGGCAAAGCGGGGGTACCTCAACACCGAGCAGTTTTTCAACGCCTACAACCTCAACACCAACGGGGAGTTTGCCTACCACAACGTGGCCTGGCGAAGCCTCTTTGTGCCCACGGAGATCATGTACGCCATGGGCCTGCTCCCCTTTACCACGGAGATGGTGGCCTCCCAGCTCGCCATGACCGGTGCGGCCCGGGAGCGCATCGAGACCGCCGAGGCCCACAACTTTTCCGGGGACCTGTGCTCCTTTATGAAAACCGTGGCAGGGGGCGTCATCGAAGATATTTTCCCCACCCCGGATGTGCTCATCACCTCCACCCACCTGTGCGACCCATCGGCCAAGTACGCCGAACTGGCTGCCCACAAGTACAAGCGCCCGGAGTTTATCCTGGACATCCCCTACGGCCTCTACGACCTGGCCGCAAGCACGGACGAAAAGGATATCAAGCGGGTGGAAGAGGGTGTGGACTACGTCTACGAGCAGCTCCTGGAGATGGTGGCCTTTGTCACCGAGCACACGGGTCTCACCCTGGAAGACGAGACCCTGCGCCAGGTCATCCGCTGGACCAACGAAGCCCGAACCTGGCTCAACGAAGGCAACGACGTGGTGCTCCAGCAGCGTACCGCGGCAAAGAAAGGGGTGCGGGAGCTGGACTACGCGGCCAACCTCATGCAGACCTGGGGCACCGAGCGCATCGTGGACGTCTACAAGTCCCGCTGCAAAGAGTACAAAGGAAGCACGGCAGCGGGTGAAGACGACAGCCGTCCCCGCATCGCCTGGTTCCACCTGCGTCCCTACTTCAAGACGCCTCTCATGACCTACCTGGACGAGCGCATCGACATCTCCGCCTCCCAGGTGAACTACGCATTCTGGGAGCCCCTGGACCCGGCGGACCCCATCCGGTCCATTGCCCGGCGCACGGTGCTGCACCCGGCCTTTTCCTCGGTGACGGCCAGAACGGGCATCGCCATCGACGAGATCCCCGAGGACACCGAAGGCATTATCGCCTACTACCCGAAGTCGTGCAGGCACTTCCACGGAGGCTCCATCATGGAAAACGAGATGTTCAAAAAAGCGGGCATCCCCATCCTCACCATCGACGGAGACTGCATCGACGACCGCGGGGAGGATTTCCCCATCGTCAAGACCCGCGTGGACCGCTTCCTGAAATCCATCAAGAAGCACCCCCGCAGCAAACGATAGCACGGTTCAAAAACGGCCTCCGGCGAACCTGCCGGAGGCCTGCTTTTTCCACCCACGTTCACCATAGAAGGCGCCTTTGGCCTTTCCCCCTGTATCCTGTGACCACGTCCACACATCCCCTCCCTTGCTTGACATTTACGGGATCGGTCCCATCTTGTGGTGAAACCGCACAACTGCGGGTTACTTTCACGGATTCATATGGAGACTGTCCCCATGGTGTTACGTCTTTTTCTTTTGTTTACCCTGGTCCCCGTCATCGAGCTGTGGCTCCTCATTAAGATCGGCTCGTTCATGGGGGCCTTTGCCGCCCTTGCCCTGGTCATCGGCACCGGCATTGCCGGGGCATCTCTTGCCAAGATCCAGGGTCTCCAGACCGTCATCAAGATCCGGGAGTGCATGGACCAGGGGATCATGCCCACGGAAGAGCTCATTGACGCCCTGATGATCCTCATTGCAGGGATCGTCCTGGTCACCCCGGGCCTTCTCACCGACGTCGCCGGGATTCTCCTTCTGATCCCCGCCTCCAGGGCCCGCATCAAGGCCTGGGCCAGGGACGCCTTTAACCGCCGCATCGAAAGCGGAAACATCCGCATCCACCGCAACTTCTGACCCGCCGATGCCCACGCGGGCTCCCCTTGTGCCGGGGGCCCGCCACCCCACGGGAGTTCAGCCATGAACCGAGCCTTAAGCACCCTGGGCCTTTTTCTGGGAACCCTCCTGTTTGCCGCCGGATGCCTGGGCACCGGTCGCGCCGCCATGGAACCGCCCCGCTATACAATCATTGCCCCGGACGGCACCCGGATCAGCCGAGACGCCCTTCTCACCGCATCGGCCCGGGCCGATGTGGTGCTGGTGGGTGAAACCCACGACAACCCCTCGGCCCATCACCTGGAATACGCCCTCTTCAAAGAACTCCTTGAAAAACGAAGCGCTGAAGAGCCCTCCACCGGGGTCGTCCTCTCCTTTGAGATGCTGGCCCGGGACCTCCAGGGCGTCACCGACGAATACCTCTCGGGGCTCATCACCGAGATGCACTTCATGGCCGCCTCCCGTCCCTGGGGCAACTACACCCACGCCTACCGCAGGACCCTCAACCTGGCTAAAGAGAGGGGGGCTCCTGTCATTGCGGCCAACGCCCCGAGGCGCTACGTGAACCTGGTGGCCCGCAAGGGCAGAGAAGCCCTGGGTCAGCTCAGCCCCGAAGCCAAAGCCTGGATCGCGCCCCTGCCCTATGAAGGAGCGTCACCAGCCTACCGCGCCAAACTGGAGGCCCTTGAACGGCACATTCTTCACGCGTCGCAAAAAGACAACCCCCACGGCACCAAGGCCCCGGGCTCGCCCCCTTCCACCATCAACACCGATGCCCAGGCCCTCTGGGATGCCACCATGGCCTGGTCCATTGCCGAGGCCCGACATCAATACCCCGGAGCCCTTGTCATGCACATCTCCGGCATCTTCCATTGCGAGGGCGGCCTGGGCATCCCCGAGCACCTTGCCCTTTACGACCCTTCGGCATCCATGATCATCATCACCATCCGGCCCCCAAGCCATGACGACGCCCTCCCCGCCTTTTCCTCGGATCGATCCATCCCGGAGTACCTTGTGATCACAGACTAAAAAAAGCCCGCCATCCGATTCCTGCGGACAACGGGCTTTATTTTTATTGTGCCGGATCCCCTTTTCGAGGGAAAAAAGACGCTCTATTTCCCCCTGCCGTCCCGGTGGTCAAGGTACTCCCTGGACCACGCATTGAGGTCCTTTAAAATGGGGCTGAGCTTCCGGCCGATATCGGTGAGGGAGTATTCCACCACGGGCGGAACCTCCGGGTATATCTTCCTGCTGACGAGCCCGTTTTTCTCCAAGGCCCTCAGCTGCTGGGTCAGCATCTTCTGGGTTGCCGACGGCATGATCTTCCTGAGTTCTCCGAACCGTTTGGTCCCTTCGGTTGCCAGGGTCCAGACAATCAGCGGGACCCACTTTCCGGAGAGAAGCTCAAAGGCCACCTCCACCTCATTGACATAAGAACTGCAACTCACTTTATGGGTCCTGTCCTCCGGCATGATGCGCCTCCTGCCTTCCGTTTCTTCGGTATGATCTATCGTACCACATTTTTCCTGTCATCATCTCATCGCCCCGCCGGGCGGCAAAGGCCCCTGGCCTATGCCATTGCCCCACAGGTATCCCGTGCCATAACACGAAATTGAACCAAACCGAAAGATAGTTCCCTTTTGGGAACCACGTCTCCAAAAGCATACTGAAACACGAAAAAGTGCCTACTTTACAGGAAATCCTTAAAAAGGTTTAGTGCATCTCGCCGGGCAAAAGAGTGCCCGTCAAGCAACCAGAGACACCCTTTCAATGAAGGAAAAAACATGACCACTTTTATTGTCCCCAAAAATATCTTCCACGGCCTGGGCTCCCTTGAAAACCTGAAAACCATCGAAGGCACCAAAGCCGTCATCGTCATCGGAGGCAGCTCCGTTAAGAAAAACGGCGTGCTGGAAAAAACCCAAAATTTTCTTTCGGAAGCCGGTATTCAATCGGCTGTTTTTTCCGGAGTGGAAGCCGATCCGTCCATTGATACCGTCATGAAAGGCGCAAAGTTCTTTGCCCAAGAACAGCCCGACGTCGTCATCGGCCTGGGAGGATGCTCTGCCATCGATGCCGCCAAAGCCATGTGGGTCTTTTATGAGTACCCCGAATCCACCCTTGAAGAGCTGGCGGCTCCCTTTGCGGTCAAAACCATGCGCAACAAAGCCATCTTCGTTGCCATCCCCTCCACAAGCGGCACGGGCACCGAAATCACGGGTCTTTCTGTTATCACCGACAGGGAAAAAGGGACAAAGTACCCCATTGTTTCCCACGAACTGACCCCTGATGTGGCCATCATCGATGGTGAGCTCTGCGCCAGCATGCCCGGACACGTCACCGCCAATACCGGCCTCGATGCCCTGAGCCATGGCGTAGAAGCGTACGTCTCCAACATTGCGGACCGCTACAACGACGCCCTTGCAAAGGGATCCATCGACCTGGTGTTCAAGAATCTTCCCAGGGCCGTGGCAGAACCTGATGAACTGGAGACCCGCCAGGCCATGCACGATGCCTCCTGCATGGCAGGCATGGCATTTACCAATGTATGGCTGGGCATTGTCCATGCCATGTCCCATCAGGTGGGCGGCACCTTCGGGATTGCCCACGGTTGCGGCAATGCCATCCTCATGCCCAACGTCATCCGCTTCAACGCCAAGGTCACCGGGAAGTACGGGGACCTGGCAGCACTGTTCGGAAAAACCACGGCCGAAGAGTTTGCCCGGGAGGTCGCCGGATTGACCGCATCCGTCGGCGTGGCCGATTCCTTTAAGGCGTGCGGCATTGATGAGGAGCAGTGGAACGCAAAACTGGATGCCATGACCGAACATGCCCTCAAGGATCCCTGCACCCTCTTCAACCCGAGAAAACCGACCTTTGAGGAGATCAGGGCCATCTACCAGGCGTGTTACGACGGAACAGCCATCGATTTCTAAATCCGAAGCTGACCTCCGGTCATGCCGAGCCACCTGCGGCTCTGACGCAGGCCGTTGCCTCCGGCGGGTCGCTTTAAGCCGGGTCTGGTCATTCGTCAAACCTGTTTGGCAAACGTTTTAAATAGTTGGACCGCAGCGGGGCTGCCGGAGGCATAAACCAAATGCGTTGCCCTGAGTTCAGAGGCCTTGAATATGGGTGACCTTGGCTCGTGAAATATCCGGGCAAGGGGGGGGGGAGTGATTTTAACACTCCTCCCTTTTTTGCATGGCTGGAATTTGTTTCCATAGGGCGTTATCCGGATGAAATGGCAGTAAATGTTTAGTCCTAAGAAGTGGAAGAGAGCGGGATTTGGGGCCGATCCACACAAAAGGCCCGGCAGGTCCGGGCAAACCTGTACGCAAGTAAAATGAGACCACCTCACACCCTCATTTTCCGGCCGTCCCTCTGCCGGAGACCGAAGGCCCACCATGTCACGGATGACCACCTTCAGCCATTGAAATTGCACCCTTACCAACCGGTGGTTATAGTTTTGGTAGTAACGACATAAATTCGGCTTGACATTTGATGCAGTGGGTATACCTTTGGCTAACGCCCGGATGATACCCAACAACCATCAACCCGGTTGAAACGGCTGCAAAACGGCCATCCGGGCTCGATGCATTCGCCCTTCCGCAGCGCGCTGCGGAGTTTGACTCCGGGAGACCCCACAGGGCCCCCCTTGAGAGCTTGCCGCCTTTTTCGGCGCCACAACATGTGGAGATCCATCCGTTGACAACCCCGATTATTCAATCATTGCTGGACACCGACCTGTACAAACTCACCATGATGCAGGGCGTTCTTCATCAGTTTCCCTGGGCGGAGGTGGAGTATGAGTTCCGCTGCCGCAACCTGGGCATCGACTTTGCCCCCGTCATCGACGGAATAGACCGAGAACTGGACCACCTTTGCTGTCTGCGATTTGAAAAGGACGAGCTGGACTTCCTCCAGAGCCTGCGCTTTATCAAGCGTGATTTCATCGAATTCCTTCGCCTGTTCCAGCTCAACCGCGAATTCATCACATCGGAAATGGAAGGAGACGATTATGTGCTGAGGATCAAGGGGCCCTGGCTCCACACCATCTTGTACGAGGTGCCGGTCCTTGCCATCATCAACGAGCTCTACTTCCGCCACAACCACCCCGACGCCGACCTGGCCGAGGGTCTCTCCAGGCTGGAAGAAAAGATCGATCTCGTTCAGTCGGAAAACAGCAAGGGCCTGCCCCTGAAGTTCTCCGACTTCGGCACGCGCCGCCGCTACTCCCGGGACTGGCATGAAACCATCATCAAGACCCTGAAAGACGCCCTCCCGGACAACTTCATGGGCACCAGCAACGTCTATTTCGCCTGGAAGTACGACCTCACCCCCGTGGGCACCATGGCCCACGAGTGGCTCATGGCCTGCCAGGCTCTGGGGCCCCGGCTTGTGGACAGCCAGAAATTTGCCCTGGAACACTGGGCCCAGGAGTATCGCGGAGACCTGGGCATCGCCCTCTCCGACGTGGCCGGGTTCAAGGCCTTTCTCAAAGATTTCGACATGTACTTTGCCAAGCTCTTCGACGGGTGCCGCCACGACAGCGGGGACCCCATCGCCTGGGGTGAGGACCTCATCACCCACTACCAGGGCCTGCGCATCGACGCGTCCTCCAAGGTGGGGGTCTTCAGCGACGGCCTCACCTTTCCCCGGGCCATCCAGATCGCCCGCCACTTCAAGGACCGCCTTATCACCTACTTCGGCATCGGCACCAACCTCACCAACGACGTGGTGGGGGAGCCCCTTCAAATCGTCATCAAGATGACCCGCTGCCAGGACACCCCCGTGGCCAAGCTCTCCGACTCTCCGGGCAAACAGATGTGCGACGACAAGGGCTACCTGGCCTACATGAAGCGGGTGTTCGGCAAGAGTTGACACAAGCCGCGGTGGGCCCTTTTAAACAAACGGCATGAGGAGAAGAGACATGAAACGTATCCTGTTGATCATCGATCCCCAGAACTCGTTTTGCGACCCCACCGGGGAGCTGTTCGTGGAAGGTGCGAGCCGGGACATGGAGCGCCTTACCGATTTTATCGAAATGAACGGCGACGCTTTCTCCCGCGTGGTGGTAACCCTGGATTCCCATAATCGCATGCACATCGCCCACCCCGCATGGTGGCAGGACCGATCCGGCAACCCACCGGCCCCCTTCACCGTCATCACCGCCGACGCGGTGAAAAACGGTGAATGGAAAGCGGCAAATGCCGAGGACCAGGGGTGGAGCCAGACCTATATGGAGGCCTGCGACACCCATGTGATCTGGCCTCCCCACTGCCTGTTGGGAACCTGGGGCCATGGGGTGTACCACCCACTGGACACCATCTTGAGCAGATGGGCCAACCGACACACCGACCTGGTGATGCTCCCCAAGGGTGCCTCACGATACACGGAGCACTTCTCCATCTTCCGGCCCAAGGTCGAACGGGAAGGCGACCCTGCCTCCGTGTTCCACCGGTCGCTTTTAGATGACCTGTCCGGGTTTGATGAGATCTATGTGGCAGGGGAAGCCTCTTCCCACTGCGTGGCCGACAGCGTCCGGGACCTGGTCTCCGCCCGGCCCGACCTGGCACCCCGGGTGGTCCTTCTCACCGACGCCATGAGCCCGGTTGCGGGTTTTAAGCACCTGAGCGACACTTTTTTCACCGATATGGCTGCGGCCGGGGTTCGTACCGCTGCCACCAGCGAGGATATTGAATAAACGCATGAACCATAAGGACGATATCATCAGGCTGGGCATCGATGTCCACGGGGTGGCCGACACCTTCCCCGATTTTTTTTCCAGGCTGAGCCGGGAGCTGGTGGCCCACGGGCATGAAGTCCATATCATCACGGGAACCGAGCACACCCGGTCCCTGGAGCACTACCTGAAGGATCAGCTGGGGCTCGCCTGGACCCACCTCTTTTCCGTGACCACCCACCACAAACAGGGGGGCACCGAGGTGACCTACATCGACGGCAACCCCTATATGGACAACCGCATCTGGAACCGGTCCAAGGCGGAGTACTGCCGACGCAACGGAATCCAGCTGCACATCGACGATTCCGACGTCTACGGCAAATACTTCACCACCCCCTTTGCCCGCATGGTGGACAGCCTCTCCCACGAAGAGGACCTTGTCCCCCTGGCCGAAGGAGGCGAGTGGCACGCCACCAAGGCCGGGAGCGAGCCGAGAACTTACAGCGCCAAGACCACCTGCCCCCTGCCCACGGTTTCCGTGGAGATGGTCATTGCCGCCTTTGCCGACGGGGAAATCCAGGTCCTGCTGCCCCCCAAACCCGGTCGCCCTGATCTCCGGGCCCTTCCCTTTCTCCCCTTTACCCCGTCGGAAGGCGGGGATTTGGAGGTGTGCGCCACGCGCATCCTCTCCACCATGACCGGCCTGAAACAGACCTGGATGGAACAGCTCAAGACCTACGATGAATCCCGTCATCTGGTCACCAGCTATTTCGCCCTGGTCCCGGAAAAGGCCGTGGCCTCCCGGCAGGGCGACTGGTTTCCCCTGGGAGAGGTCATCGCCCAAAACGCGCCCCACCTGTCTTTGTTCCACCGGCAGGTCCTTTCCGATTTCCACGAGCGCCTCAAGGGCAAGATCTCTTACACACCCATCGCCTTTGCCCTTCTGGACGAACGGTTCACCTGGACCGAGCTGCGGTGCATTTACGAAGCGGTGCTGGAAAAGCCCATTGACCCGGCCAACTTCCGGAAGATGATCCGCACCCACTACACCATCCGGAGCCTCAAGGAGAAAAAGGTCAAGGCCACGGCCGGAAGGCCTCCGGAGCTCCTCACCTACGGGGGTACCCGGGACGTTTACTGACCCTTGTGGGCACACCAGCGCCACCCGCCTTACGCCCGGCAGCCATCCCCATGGCCTGCCGGGCGCCCTGCCAGTTCCACTCACAACCCTGCCCCCCAGGCATTCTTCACCTCGCCCAGCGGCCCTGTGCCCACACCAAAGCCAAAACGCGAAAAACAGATGCAGGGGTATGACCTGATTGTCCCTGATGGGTTCGTTTTTGTTTAAATATGGAACATACGGAAGGGATCGCCGCTAAGGGCAAGGGAGGGTGACCGAATCGGCCAACAGGCAATGGTGGGACGAGGGTAGAGACGCAGACCATGGGCCGGTGCCGCCCCGAACTTGCAAAGGACGGAAAGTCAGCACACAACGTCATGACATATTTATCTATACAGAGTAAGACACAAGAAACAAATTTGATTCAAAATTTTCTTATCCGAAAGTTTATTAGCATTCCCACGGGACCCACACAAGGATTGGAGATCCCATGGGATGCGACGTTTTTCATGCCCTCAACTGACCAGAATATTAATTCACTGTCTCATATTCGTAGCTGGCCTTGATTTTTTTCAGGTTTCGAAAATACTCTTTCGATCCCATCCGGAGCTTATCACTGCTCCTGGCCCTGTACTCAGTGTTGGCCTTGATGAAGCATTTCTTGCATGCCGCACGGAGTCCGTCTTTCCCACCTTTCTGCCGATAATACTCTGTAATCGGCTTCTCCTCACCACACTTTGAACACAATTTTGTTGTCACCATTTCCAACCTCTTTCCTTCTACTTTCATTCAAACAACCCTAACCAAAAACGAGATATTACTAAAACACGTCATGGCTGTACAGACTTTTTTAACTTCCGGTAAAAAAAATCGGCGTAAAAATGGTCAGTATAAAGAAACACTTCAAAGAACCGAGATAGCATTCCCCCTTTCGTCAACCGTATAACTACCAAACAAAAGCGGCCACAACCCCCTGTCCTTCAAGGCTTTCCATTGTCCTGTCCCATTGCGATCCACCAGTGAACACTTGGAGCATGTCACCCCGTTCAGGCAACAAAAAACCCTCTCCACATTTCCATGGAGAGGGTTCGATGAATCCCGAGTGAGAGATTTTATTTTATGAAATATTTTCTATGACAAAGAGCGAAGAAGTAATAATTCTTCACTCCATATATCGCTGTCCGGGGTCTCCAGAACCATGGGGATCTCCTCGAACCGGTGGTCGTTCATGATGTAGCGAAACACCTCAAGGCCCAGCATCCCCTTGCCCAGGGACGCATGGCGATCCACCCTCTTGCCAAGCTCGGGCTTGGAGTCGTTCAGGTGCATGCCCATGAGATGCGAAAAGCCCACCACCTCCTCAAAAAGGGCAAAGGTTTCGTCACACGCCTCGGCCGTTCGGAGGTCGTACCCGGAGGTAAAGGCGTGGCAGGTGTCCAGGCACACGCCCACACGGGATTTGTCCTCCACCTTGTCGATGATGTCCCGCAGGTGCTCGAAGCGATACCCCAGGTTGGTGCCCTGCCCCGCCGTATTCTCAATCACCGCGCACACCCCGGGCACCTCTTTGTGGGCCAGGTTGATGGATTCTGCAATACGCGCAAGACAGGCTGCCTCATCCATCTTCTTCAAATGGCTGCCGGGATGAAAGTTCAGGCGATCCAGGCCCAGCTGATGAACCCGGGCCATCTCATCCACAAAGGCGTCCCGGGACTTGGTCAGGGCCTCGGCCTCGGGATGTCCCAGGTTAATGAGGTAGCTGTCATGGGGCAGGATGTGCCCCGGCTTGTACCCGTTGGCCTCGCAATTGGCCTTAAAGGCCGCAATGCTTTTTTCCGTAAGGGGTTTGGCCTTCCACTGCCGCTGGTTCTTGGTAAAAACGGCAAAGGCCGTGGCCCCGATGGCCGCCGCATTCAACGGGGCGTTCTCCACGCCCCCCGCCGCACTCACATGGGCTCCGATTCGTTTCATAGTGTCTGCCTTTTATATGGTCTAACCTTGAAAACAGGTTCTCGCTGTGTTGTCCCCTCATCCTTCGTGGAAAACACAGCGACATTCAGTTATAGGGTAACCAGAGTGACCTTTCGTTCCCAGGCTCAGCCTCCACAATCAAGGGCGCGTCACCGTGTAAATTTGACTCATGACAGGTCGCTGGTTCACCACCTGCAAGGCGGAGCCTTGCAACCGACACCCCCAGGCAGAGCCTGGGAGCGAATTAAATATCCGGGCTAAGCAAGCCCCTTTCATCGTGTTTCCAAAAAAATGAAATAAGCCTCTCCTGCAAAAACGGCTGCCACATGTCACCCCCCATGCGAATGCCCCGATAACGCGGGCAGAATGGCTACCACCATGCATTCGCCATAGGGTTTCCAGGTGCCCCATCTGGCCGCCGGAGGCTTGCTTTTGCTCTCGATCTTAACCTATGGAAGGCCCGGCTTTTTTCCCCAGCTGCCCGCACCCCGCCACAAGATCACGGCCTTTTGAGGCGCGGATGCGCACGTAGGTACCTTCGTGCACGAGAAGGTCGCGGAAGCGTTCCACGGCCTCCTGGCAGGTGGAGGAAAAGGGGGCTCCGGGGCCTGCGTTGAACCCGATGAGGTTGTAACGCACGGCAAGGGGAGAAAGGACCTTTACCAGGGCTTTGGCGTCCTCTTCGCTGTCGTTGACCCCTTCGATGACGATGTACTCGGCAAAAAGCGCCCCTTTTCGGGCAAAGGGATACCTGGCAAGGGTCTCCACCAGGGTTTTTAAGGGGGTTTTCCGGTTCACGGGCATGAGGCGGGAGCGAACCTCATCGGTTGCCCCGTTCACGGACACGGCCAGGTTCACCGATGAAACCGGTGAAGCCGCCAGCTTTTCGATGCCTTCGGCGCTGCCCACGGTGGAGACGGTGATGCGCCTTAAGGGGATGTCAAAACCCCGCTGATCGCTCATGACACCGATGGCTCCGGCAACGGCATCCAGGTTGTCCAGGGGCTCTCCCATGCCCATAAAAACGATGTTTTGAATGGAGTAGGAGAGCACGTGGCGGGCAACATAGAGCTGGTCCAGGATCTCCGTAGGCGTCAGGTCCCGCACGAACCCCATCTTGGCCGTGGTGCAGAAAAGACAGCCCCGTTTGCACCCCACCTGGGACGAGACGCAGAGGGTATAATGGTTCAGCATGGGGAGCACAACGGACTCCACCTCGTGGCCGTCGTGGAGACGGATGGTGAACTTCACCACGCCGTCGGCCTCTTTAACGGTCACCAGTTCAGGTGCGGGGAAGGCCAGGGCACCATGCACGGCCTCTGGCAGGCCTTCCCGCCGGGGGAGACGCGTCAGGGCCGAGGTGTCCACGGCACCCGACCGGACGACCATGGTGTAAAGTTCGGCCGAAGCGTACCGGTCCAGTCCCAGGCGCGCCACCATGGCGTTCCGAAAGGCGTCATAGGTTAACGAAAAGGGGTTCACCGGGCCCAGACCCTTGAAGGCGTGAGGTTCCATCATAATCCTTCCAAACCCTCCCCCCGTTTTACCAGAGCCTTCAAATCGTCAACAGCGTGTTCCAGGTGCCCGCAGATGCTGGCCAGGCGCTCCACAAAGGGATCGGCCTCGCCCAGTGCCTGAACCGACTCCGACAGGGAACCGTGGAACAGGGCCTTTCTCTCTTCCACCCGTTTCAAAAGGGCCTTTCGCACGGCATGGCGCTGACGCTCGCCTTCGATGAGCTCGCCGAGCCGCTGAATGGAAAACTCCACCAGGGCATCCCGGGGAGCACCGAACCGGCGTGAGGCCATCTCCAGGGCATCCAGGGTCCGACGGCTGATCACAAAGGTTTTCTGTACCCGGGGCACCTCTTTCATGGCGTCGGCGGACAAGCTGTCGGCAATGGCGTTCAGGGCTTCTGCGTCTTCCACAAGGTGATCGAAGAGGGATTTCTGCTTGATGCCGAAATGTTCCGCCACCACAGCCATGGACTCGATGGCCCGTGACGAGATACGGAAGGTGGCCCGCACGGACTGCTTGCCCATGAGGTCCCGCAGGGACGCCCCGCCGGGATGTGCCATCCTGTTCAATGGATCGTTCTTTTTATTCATATGACCTCCTCTTCTTTCTATACCAAAGATCACGGCATTCGTCATTCTCATTACCTTTAATCTAATTACGCTTTTGGTAATGACAAAAAAATATCATATTCTTTTGTTGACACGAATCATATCATGACTATTTTTGTTTCAAACGAAAGAAACACCAAGCAACAAAAAAGCATGACACGTACAACACTCAACAATGGAGGACACACCATGGAACTTGTCAAATTCAACCCCTTTGCCACCGCACCTTCCGTCAACAGCCGCCTCAACCGTATGTTCGACGATTTTTTCAACGACTCCGGGCGCCTTCTCTCCAACACGGCCAAAGGCTGGAGCCCCGAGGTGGACATCTTTGAGAAGGACGGAACCGTGGTCATCAAAGCCGACCTTCCGGGCATCGAGAAAAAGGACATCACCATCAACGTGGAAGACGGCATCCTGACCCTGAAAGGTGAGCGCAAGGCCGAAGAGGAAAGCGACGACAAAACCGTCTACCGCCGGGAACGATTCTACGGAAGCTTTGAGCGTGCGTTCCGCCTCTCCCCCAAAACCGACCCGGACACCATTGAGGCAGAATTTAAAAACGGGGTGCTGCACATCACCATCCCCAAGGCGGTTCAGCCCGCCGGAAAACAGATCTCCATCCAGTAAACCAGGGGCTGCGGCCCACAGGTTCCTCCTCCCCGGCGAGTGCCCCTTGGGGGCACTCGCCCTCCCGGCGGAACCCGAGCCTCCCCACAGGTAAAAAAAATCACACGGCGCCATCCCCCACAATCCGGCGCCTCACAACACGTTCCATCGCAGAACGCAGAAAACCGGGCCTCCCCACAGGGAGCACCCGGTTTTTGTTTTATAAGCCTGCCTCCGGCGGCCAGGGGATAAATCCCCTGGACCCCAGGCTCGCAAATGCTCCGGGGCTTCGCCCCTTCACATTTGCTGACGGGCTTCGCCCGTGAATAACAACTTTTGTGCCACTTCGTCGGATAACCCGAATGGATTGTCAGGCATTGTCACAAAGCCTCGGCCCACTCACTATTCACTATTCACTACTCACCATTCACCATTCACCACTCACTATTCACCATACCCCATTCCCTACCTCTTACCCAATCACGTCAAACCCCTCAAACTCTCCCCCGAACGAGGAGGTGGTCACCTTCACCCCATCAACCTTTGCCATGGGTGGCCCAATGCGACACCAACCCATAAAAGCATCCACGGCGGCGGACTCGCCCTCGGCCAGTGCCATCACCGTACCGTCAGAAACATTTCGGACCCAGCCGGTAACGCCCAGGCGCCTGGCCTCGGCCACGGCGTGGTAGCGAAAGGCCACGCCCTGAACCACGCCGCTGATTTTCAATGTCACGCGTTTCATTCGTACCATGGGGGCTCCATAGAAACAGGGGAAAGGGTTAATGAGGGCTAAAGGCTAAAGGCTAAAGGCTAAAGGCTAAAGGCTAAAGGCTAAAGGAACATAGCCTTGGACCTGGGTCTGTCAATACGCAAGGATGGCTGCGGTCATGCGGATGGCTGAGATCAAAGTATCCTCGCCGTCGGTGACACGCACGTCCCAGACGTGGTTGCGGCGCCCCAGGTGAAAGGGCCTGCAGGTGCCGTACACCCAGCCCTCTTTGGCGCTGCGGATATGGCTGGCGCTGATCTCGGTGCCCACCACCCCGTGGGTGTTGAGATCCACGCACAGGGCCGAGGCAATGCTGGCAAGGGATTCGCCCAGCACGCAGGTGGCGCCACCGTGGAGCAATCCGGCGGGCTGGCGGGTCCGATCATCCACGGGCATGCGGCCCTTGAGCCAGTCATCGCCCATGGCCACCAGCTCGATGCCAAGGTGGCGGAGCATGGCTACCTCCACAACGGGTTTTACCTCCTCAAGAGTCACTGCCTGATGCCAGATATGCATGGTCTCCCCCGATTTCAAATGGTAAGTGCGGCCCAAATCCTCCTTGACACCCGCCTTGCGATTGGTAATAAAGGTCTGTTGCGGTTTTCCATCATGAATCGGTTTTCCTTTTTTTTCAACTGTTAATGGTGGATTCACCCCGTATCCTGGAGGCCGGTTTCCGCTCTTTATTCTTCCGTTTGCCGGGAATCAGGTACACCTAAGGACATCACGAGACCATGAGTCAAAGCATATGAGTCAGGACACGATTTACTCCAAAAAGCTGCCCTCCGTGCCACCCTTCGAGTTCAACGAAAACGTGGCCGGGGTCTTCAACGACATGATCCACCGGTCGGTGCCCCTTTACCGGGAGACAGTGAAACGACAGGCCCAGCTCGCCGCCCGGTTTTATAAGGAGAACACGTCGATCATCGACCTGGGTTGCTCCAACGGCAACTTCGGCATGCGCCTGCTCCACGAGATGGGCAAGCGCCCCCTGCGCATGGTGGCCGTGGATAACTCCGCCCCCATGCTGGCGATCTATCAGGAACGCCTGGACAACCACCCGGCAGGGGACCAGATCGAGCTCATCCGGGCCAACATCCAGGACCTGGACTTAGAGCCGGCCTCGGTGGTGGTGCTGAACCTGACCCTGCAGTTCCTCCCTGTTGCCGAGCGGGACGCCCTCATCGCACGGATCTACGACGCCCTGATCCCCGGCGGGATTTTGCTCATCACCGAAAAGGTGATCCATGAAGAGCAGGTGCTCACGGACCTGCAACAGGAATTCTACTACCGATTCAAAGGGGAGAACGGCTACTCCAACCTGGAGATCAGCCAGAAACGGGATGCCCTGGAAAATGTCCTGATCCCCGAAACCGTGGAGACCCATACGGCGAGGTTCAACGCCGCCGGTTTCACCAAAGTGGACACCTGGCAGAAGTGGTTTCACTTCACCAGTTTTATCTGCATGAAAGACGAGAAAGAGACGTAAAGATGGACGCGTTGCTGCACGACCTGACACGACTGGGCCTGGAGCAGGCCCGGGAGGGCCTTTCCGCCCTTATCGAAGAAAAAATGGCCCTGGTGGGGCGAGACTTCGGCAATGAAAAGAAATTCCGCGCCATTGTGGAGTCCCTGCCCGACATGTTCGGGGAAGGCATCGACATCACGGGCAGGCGGGTCAGCGTGATCCCCAGGAACGACCACGCCCCGGAGGAGATGGACGCCCTGCTCACCGGGCTCCGGGACTTAAGGCCCTGGCGAAAGGGGCCCTACGGACTCTTCGGCATCGACATCGACACCGAATGGAACTCCGACGTCAAATGGGACCGGCTGGCGGCCCACATCGCCCCCCTTGAAGGGCGGCGCGTGCTGGACATCGGAGCCAGCTCCGGGTACTACATGTTCCGCATGGCCGCAGGCCAGCCCGAGATGGTCCTGGGCATCGACCCCCAGATCCTCTTCTACTTCCAGTACCTGGCCCTCCAGAAATACTTGCAAATCCCGGACCTCTATTTCATCCCCGCCAAGATGGAAGAGCTGCCCCCCATGGGCCGCTACTTCGACACCATCTTCTGCATGGGGGTCATCTACCACCGCAAGTCCCCGGTGGACACCCTGCGGGAAATCCACAGCTGCCTGCGCCCCGGCGGCGAGCTGGTGATGGAGACCCTGATCATCGAGGGCGATTCCGAGACCGCCCTCTTTCCCGAGGACCGCTACGCAAAGATGCGCAACGTCTTTTTCATCCCCACGGTCCCGTGTCTGGCCAACTGGCTGAAACGTGCCGGGTTCACCAACATCCGCTGCGTCGACGTCTCCCCCACCACCCTTGCCGAGCAGCGCAAGACCGACTGGGTAACCACCGAATCGCTGGAAATGTTCCTCGATCCGGAGGACCCCACCAAAACCGTGGAAGGCTACCCCGCGCCCATCCGGGCCGTGGTCCTTGCCGACGCCGAATAAAGGAGCCCCATGTCCACAGCAGAAAAACGGGACGAAACCATTCAAACCATGAGCGAAAACCTGGCGGCCTTTGCCGTGGACCGGGAGGACCTCAAGCTGCTCCTGGCCACCCTGCCCGAAGACGACACCATCAAAACGGTGACTGTGGAGTACGAACTCCAGATCTTAAAAATCATCAGCGCGGGGTGGGCCGTCAGCGTCTACATGGACGGCAAAAAAGAGAAGGATGCCCTGGCCGAACGGTTCTGGCTCATCATCCGCGAATTCTCCAAGACCCTCAGCGAGACCCTGCACCTCACCACCGGGGCGGACGTGGACTATTTTGAGACCCTGAAGCAGCGGTTCGACACCTACCTGGCCGCCATCAAAAAAGCTGGCAAAGGAGAGCCCACCCAGGCCGTAGGCCCCGAATTCGCCCGCCTCTGCGACTGCCCGGACAACCCCTTTGTTACCTTAAACGGAGCCCGCATCTTCCACCTCACCGTCACCGCGGTGCAGGAGTACGTGGCCGCCGTGACCATTGTCCCCGAGTCGACCTGATCCCCTCAGCCTTTTTGCCTTTAGCCTTTAACCTTTGGCCCTTTAACCCTTGACCTTTAGCCTTCAGCCCCAATTATAGAGGTATTATGTACGCCCGCGACCACGACCACCTCCTCGACCTGATGCGCGAACACCCGGACGCCACCCCTTCCACCTTCCTGGCGGACAGCTCCTACGCATCCTGGCTATACGACCACAGCGATCTCCGACGCTTGAAATCCGCCATGCAGGGGGACCCGGATCCCGAAGCCATGGACCGCTGGGACCTCTCCCCCGGTCTCTGGCGGGAACAGGTGGCCATGGCCCTTTTGGCCCTGACCCGGAAAGCCTGACCCGGACAGGTAACGGTATTTCCCTTGTTGCCTTCGGTGACCTTATCGGGGCAGCGACACGCTTTTTGCACAGAGACGAAAGAGAGACAAGATGTCGGCAGTCAGTCAAAAAATCGGTGCCTACTTTGTGGCCATGGCAGCCATGATGTGGGGATTTGACGCGGTGGTGCTCACACCCCGCATGTACAACCTGGACGTGGCCTACGTGGTCTTTATGCTCCACGCCCTTCCCTTTGCCGTGATGCAGCCCATCCTCTTCCGGGAGTATGCCTGGCTGCGCAAAATGCGCCCCAGTGACCTGACCTTTCTCTTTCTCGTCTCCCTCTTCGGCGGTGCCATCGGTACCCTGGCCATTGTCAAGGCCCTGTTTCTGGTGGAGTTCAAGCACCTCACCGTGGTGGCCCTGCTGCAAAAGCTGCAACCGATCTTTGCCATTCTCCTGGCCCGGCTCGTGCTGAAGGAGCGCTTCAGCAGGCACTTTCTTCTCTGGAGCGTTGTGGCCATCATCGGCGGGTACTTTCTCACCTTTGAGTTCCACGTTCCCAGCCTGGCCCACAACGGCAAGATGCTGCCCGCATCCCTGTTTGCGCTTTTGGCCGCCTTCTCCTTCGGCAGTGCCACGGTCTTCGGCAAACGGATCTTAGGACTCCTCCCCTTTCAGACCGCCCTGTTTTTCCGCTACGGCCTCACCACCCTCATCATGCTGGTGATGGTCCTGTCAACGGGGGCCCTGTCCCAGCTTGCCGTCACCACCCAGACCAACTGGATCTTCTTCTGCATCATCGGCCTGACCACGGGAAGCGGGGCCATTTTGCTCTACTACTACGGCCTGCGGCACATCACCGCCGGTGTGGCCACCATCTGCGAGCTGCTCTTTCCCATCTCCAGCATCCTCTTCGACTACGTCTTCAACGGCAACGTCCTCTCCCCCGTCCAGTGGGTGAGTGCCTCGGCCATGCTCTTTGCCATCTACCGCATCGGCACGGCGCCCCCGGTCAAGGCATCACACACCGCGTCGACCTGATCCTATGGGGATGACAGGCGCGGCAATAACCTGCCGCGACCTGTTCCGGTTGAACGGCGGCACTGCCCGCCGCCAAGCCCCTTCCCATTCCGCCCCTGCCTTCTGTGGTCAATTGAGGTCAAAAAGCGTGCATCCGACGGCCAGCTGTGGGCATCTTTAACCGGACGACCTCCGGAGCTCAGCTGCCATGCGGACGAAACCATCGCGCCCCCCGCGATTTCATTTAAACTGAACATCGCGTCAAAACCACAACACAACTTACTAGCTTTCCTCCCACACACACAAAATCCCACCACCCGTTTCAAATTCATATTCAGCAATCCACATGCCTCGCCGATATACACCCCAACGTCTCAAAATGCCCTGCACCTCTGCATTAAAAACACGTTTAAATAAACGGATTATCGATTGACCGACCTGTTGTTTTTTCCAAAAAACGTGCCGTAGCCCAAAGCAAGCGTCGACAAGAAGCTAGAACAGCCCGCAAGAAAGTGCTTCGGCATACCATGTAAAGGAGAAAGGCTTTCATGCTGAAAAACATCAAGCTTGGCCCCAAACTCGTTTCCGTCTTCCTGTTGGTGGGCGTCATCCCCCTTCTGCTCGTGACGTTCCTGCTTGCAGACAGAGCTGATACCGCCCTCGCCCGCCAGGCCTTTGATCAGCTCACCAGCCTGCGGTCCGTGAAGAAAAAGCAGGTGGAAGCCTACTGGACGGAAAAGCAGAATCACATGCAAACCCTTCTGGAGGTGGTGGATGCCAATTACCAGGCAGCCTTTGACAAGCTCGACAGCATCCAGGAGTTAAAGCGTTCCTGGGTCGAGTCATTTTTCAAGGGCGTCCGCCAGGACATCACCGTCTTGTCCGTCGGCAGCGACGTGAATCGGGCCCTCTTCGGCTTTTTATCCTATGGCCTCAACCAGGGTGTGGAGGCAGACGGCTCCTTTCCCGTGGAGACGCCTGCCTATCAGGCCATCCGAAACCGCGTATCCGGCCCCCTCACCGAGTTTGCACGCACCCGGGGATACAGTGACCTCCTTCTCATGGACGCCCGAAGCGGTCACGTGGTGTTCTCCGTGGCAATGGAGCCGGATCTCGGAACCAACCTTCTTTCGGGCCCCCATCGGGACCAGGGGCTTTCGGAGCTTTTTCGCCGGGTCGTTGCAAGCGGAAAAACCGCGGTCAGCGACTTCTCCCCGTACGGCCCCAGCGGTGGGGCCCAGGCCGCCTTCATCGGTGCTCCGATCCGCAACGCAGACGGTGACATAGCTGGGGTGGTGGCCCTTCAGGTTCCCCACGACCAGGTCAACGCCATCGTGCAGCAAAAAAGCGGCATGGGAAGCTCCGGTGAGACCTACCTCGTGGGCCGCCGCGGCGACCGGACAGCCTTTCGCAGCGACATGCTCACCATGGGGGACGGCGCGTATGTCATCGGTGCCCCCATCGACACCCCGTACATCCGCATGGTGATGGAAGGAAAAAGCGAGCGCGGCGTCTACACCGACTCCAGGGGGAAGCTGGTCATGGTGGCGGCCGACCCCTTAAGCATCCCCGGCCTTTCCTGGGGGTGCGTCACCAAGGTCGATATGGAGGAAGCCATCACCCCGGGAGATACGGAGGGCCAGGGGGATTTTTATGCCCGATTCACCCGGGAATACGGTTACTACGACCTCTTTCTCATCCACCCCCAGGGCAGCATCTTCTACTCCGTAACCCATGAAGCCGACTTCAACACCAACATCCTCACCGGCCCCTATGCGGACAGCGGCCTGGGTCGCCTGACCCGAAAGGCCATGGACACAAACCAATTCGCCATGGAAGATTTTTCTCCCTATGCCCCCAGCAACGGGGAGCCAGCCGCCTTCATCGCCCAATCCGTGGTGCACGGAGGAAACGTGGAGCTGGTGGTGGCCCTCCAGCTCTCCATCCACCGCATCAACACGATCATGCAGCAGCAAGAGGGCCTGGGCCAAAGCGGAGAGACCTACCTCGTGGGGTCTGACCGCCTGATGCGATCCGACTCCCGGCTGGCACCGGAGACCCACTCGGTGAAGGCCTCCTTTGCCGACCCGCCCAGCGGCAGCGTCAACACCGAAGCGGTCAACAGGGCACTGGCCGGAAACTCGGACACCCGCATCATCCACGACTACAATGGAAACCCCGTGCTCTCGGCCTGGTCCCCGGTCTCCCTGGGAGACATCACCTGGGCCATCATCGCCGAAATGGATGAATCCGAGGCACTGGCCGCGGTTACCGCCATGCAACGTCTTGCCCTTCTCATGGCAGCAGTGGCCACCGGCCTGGTCATCCTGGCCGGAACCCTCTTGGCCCGGTCCATTGCAAAACCCGTTGCAGGGGCGGCCACCTATGCCGAGACCCTGTCCAAAGGCGACTTCAGCACCACCCTCGACATTCACAGAAACGACGAGGTGGGCCAGCTTATCCGGGGGCTCAACGGCACGGCAGAGTCCCTTCGCACCATGGTGGGCCGGGTGATTGACGGGGTGGGTGTCCTTGAGCACACAGCCACGGACCTTGCGGGGATCTCCGATGAAACCACCCGGGACGCAGCCGACACCAACGACCGATCCTCCACAGTGGCCGGGGCAGCCGAAGAGCTCAGCACCGGGCTCTCCGGCGTGGCCGCCGCCATGGAGCAGTCCACCACCAACATCGGATCGGTTGCCACGGCCACGGAGCAGCTCAACAGCACCATCACCGAAGTGGCCCGCCGGTCGGAAGAGGCCCGGTCCACCTCGGACAGCGCCGTGGAAAAGGCCAGGACCTCCTCAGCGCGCATCGGAGACCTGGCCAATGCCGCAGACAACATCGGCCAGGTCACCGACGTCATCGCCGAGATCTCCCAGCAGATCAACCTGCTGGCCCTCAACGCCACCATCGAGGCGGCCCGGGCCGGAGAGTCGGGCAAAGGCTTTGCCGTGGTGGCCAATGAGATCAAGGACCTCGCCGCCCAGACCGCGGATGCCACCCAGCAGATCAAGGAGCGCATCGACGAAGTCCAGGACTCATCGGCCTCCACCATCGAAGAGATGGAAGGGGTGACCCGGGTCATCGAAACCATCCACGACACCGTGGGCTCCATTGCCACGGCCATTGAAGAACAGTCCATCGCCACCGGGGAGATCGCCGAAAACATCAGCCAGGCGTCCCAGGGAATCGACGAGGTCAACGAAGGGATTGCAGGCTCCTCCCTTGCCGCAGGGGAGATCACCCGTGACATTGCAGGGGTCCACGCAGCCGCCGGAAGCATCGACGCGGCCAGCCGAAGGACGCGGGAACGCGTCTCCGAGCTGGAATCCCTCACCGCCGAGTTGACCCAGATGAGCCAGGCGTTTAAAATCAACTAATCGCCATAAAACAACACGTCAGTTGCCTTCTATGGCTAAAGTGACCCTCAAAAAGCGTGCCTCCGGCGGCGAGGTGAGCCACCTCGAAAGCATATAGCCCTTGCGCTTTGTCCCTCGTTCCTCGGGCCAAAGCGCAAGGGCCTTCGGCTCGGGCTTCGCCCGACACAAACGCCGATGGTTTACGCGGGTTGGTTCACAAGCTTCGAGGTAACAGGATACGTTGCTGCTACTTGTCCATTGTAGATCTACCCGCACGGCCTCCGGCAGGTCGCTTTTTGAAAAAAGCTCCGCAAAAACGTTCCGGAAACCAAAGCGTCTATCTTCAGTCGCGGTAGGACTGAAGATAAACGTATAGCGGTGGCCGCCCCGTTGCCTCCGACCCTACCCCGTGGTATGACACAGACACCACCATCCACCCATGCCCAAAGGGGAAAAAACATGCCCTGTGACCCGCTCAAAGACGCCGTCTTCCAGGCCATTGATGCTGAACAAGAGACCCTCGTCGCCCTGGGGGAAACCCTTTACGCCCAGCCGGAGCTGGGATACCGGGAGCATACGGCCACCCGGGAGGTGGCAGGCCTTTTTAAGCGCCGCGGCTTTGAAGTGGAAGAGAACATTGCCGTCACCGGGATGCTGGCCAAACCGAAGGTCTCCCGGCCCGGTCCGGTGGTCTCGGTCCTCGGAGAACTCGACGCCATTGTCTGTGCCGAGCATCCCCATGCCGACCCGGTTACCGGGGCTGTCCACGCCTGCGGCCACCACATCCAGGTGGCCATCATGGCTGGCGTGGCCATGGGCCTCAAGGCCGCCGGGGCCTTTGACCTCTTGGACGGCTCCGTCAACTTCATGGCCGTTCCCGCCGAAGAGTTCGTGGAGATGGCCTTTCGCGCCCGCCTGAAGCAGGAAGGAAACATCACCTGGTACGGGGGCAAGCAGGAGCTGATCCACAAGGGCTATTTCGACACCACGGACATCGCCATGATGGCCCACGCCCTGGACCTGGGTCCCGGCCCCTCCGCCGTCATCGGAGCCACGGGCAACGGGTTCATCGGCAAAGAGATCCGTTTTACGGGCAAGGAGGCCCACGCAGGTGCGGCTCCCCACGACGGGGTCAACGCCCTCAATGCCGCCATGCTGGCCATGATGAATATCCACGCCCAGCGGGAAACCTTTCGGGACGAAGACCACATCCGCGTGCACCCCATCCTCACCAAGGGAGGGGATGCCGTCAATGTCGTCCCGGCGGACGTGTGCATGGAAAGCTTTGTCCGGGGCCGCACAATTCCCGGCATGCAGGATGCGTCCCGAAAAGTGGACCGGGCTATCCAGGCAGGGGCCATGGCCGTGGGCGCCGCCTCCACCATCCACAGCATGCCCGGCTACCTGCCCCTCCTCACCGTGCCCGAGCTCGACGCCCTCTTCAAGGAGAACGCCCTGCCCTTCTGCGGTTCCCGCATCATCGACGGGGCGGAATTTGCAGGATCCTTTGACATGGGGGACCTCTCCCACCTCATCCCCTGCCTGCACCCGTTCACCGGCGGGGTCTCCGGCAACATCCACACCCGGGAATTCCAGGTCACGGACATGGCCTCGGCAGTCCTCTTTCCGGCCAAGGCCCTGGCAGGGACCATCATCGACCTGCTCCGGGACGGCGCAAAAAAGGGAAAAGCCATCATCGACGGCTTTTCCCCGAGACTCACCAAAACTCAATACCTCAACTACCTGAACACAACCCTTGAAACACGCCGAATGGACGAGCCCGCAGACAAAGAAAAAAAGGAGCAATTCAGCTAAAAAAGCCTCCGGCGGCCCTGCCGGGGGCCAAACTTTTAAAAAGTTTGACAAACAGGTTTTACGAACGACGTGGATGGGCCGAAAGCTTTCGGCGAGCCGACTGTTTTAAACATAACGGACATTCAACCGAAACGTTTTTGCGGAGCTTTTTTCAAAAAGCGACCCGCCGGAGGCAACTGAATGGTTACGAAAAAAAGAAGCCACTCATGGGATCTCAATACTTGAACCGCAAGCCTGTTCCCACCCCCCAGTCATAGGGCTTGTCGCCCCCGACCCCCACAAGGCCATCCAGGTACAGGGCGATGGTTTCATTGATGTGCTTGCCGAGCTGCAGCTCCGCATTTGCCGGGATGGCTTCATCATTTTCCCAGTCCACGGGAACCTTGGCATCCAGCTTGATCCATACCTGTTTGGGCAATGGCCTCAACACGATCACGCGGAAGGCCGTGGTGTTCACGTCTTCCCCACTGTAGCTGAGATAGTGCTGGACCAGGGGAATCAACATGGTGCCGCTCTGGAACCCCAGAGCGATGCCGGCAAAGGGACCGATCTGATCGGCCCCCGTGCCGATGCCTTTGTCCAGATCCCCCAGGTCCACGATCCAGTCAAAGCCAAAGGCAATGCGATACTTCAGATCCCCCCAGATCCCCTCGGACGGGAAAAAGATCCCCTTTACCAGGGCGGACTCGAAATCCTTTTCGCTGCTCCCGGTCACGTTGGTCTCCCAGTAGTGGAGTTCGTACTTGATCTTCACCTTCTCGTGGGCCATGAACGCGCCGTCAATGGAGAAATCATTCACGTGACCGCTGTCCAGGTCCAGGTACTGCCACCTCAGATCGGTGTTCTTGACCTTTGCAAGGGGGTTACTGGCGTTTTCCCGTTTCCCCTCCTCGGCAACCGCAACCAAGGCACTCGACAAAAGCAGCGCACACACAGAGAAAGACACCACAAGGCATCGAACCATGCGTCTTTTCATGGGTATTCTCCCGGTCAAACGGATGTGATGGCGACATTGACCAATGCCATGCAGATGCCGCTCTGTTGTGGACCAGGGCGTTCAACGCCCCAAGCCCGGTGCCCCTTCCCATGTGCGGCAGACGGTATGCCGAACACAGGAAGAGACGATGCAAAGGGCGATTACAGGCCGCTTTCACCCTGGTTTCCCCGCGCCTCAATTCAGGCAAGGTCAAAACGATCCAAGTTCATGACCTTGTGCCATGCTGCCACAAAGTCATTCAGGAACCTCTCCTGGGAATCCCCGCACCCGTACACCTCGGAGATGGCCCGAAGCTGGGAGTTGGACCCGAAGACGAGATCGACCCGGGTGCCGGTCCATTTTACCTCACCGGTTTCCCGATCCACGCCCTCGAACACATCGGCGTCGTCGGAGGTGGGCTTCCACTCGGTTCCCATGTCCAGCAGGTTCACGAAGAAATCATTGGTGAGGGCCCCAGGCCGATGGGTAAAGACGCCGTGGGAGGATTGGCCGGTGTTGGCGCCCAGCACCCGGAGGCCACCCATGAGCACCGTCATCTCAGGGGCAGTAAGGGTGAGCAGCTGGGCCCGGTCCACCAGCAGCTCTTCTGCCCGCACGGAAAATTTACTTTTAAGGTAGTTGCGGAACCCGTCGGCAACCGGCTCCAGCACCGAAAACGATTCCACGTCGGTCTGCTCCGGGGAGGCGTCCGTGCGTCCGGGAGAAAAGGGAACGACAATCTCATAGCCGGTTTTCCTGACTGCCTGCTCGATACCGGCGCAGCCCCCCAGCACGATCACATCGGCAAGAGATACCTTTTTACCGCCGGACTGGATAAACGCCTGCCGGACCTCCTCCAGGGTATCCAACACCCCCTTCAGCGCAATGGGCTCATTGACCGCCCAGTCCTTCTGGGGCGCAAGGCGAATCCGGGCGCCGTTGGCCCCGCCGCGCTTGTCCGAGCCCCGAAACGTAGACGCAGAGGCCCAGGCCGTTGTCACCAGCTGGGAAATCGACAAGCCCGAGGCCAGGATCTTGCCCTTGAGGGTCTCGATATCCCGGTCGTCGATGAGTTCATGGTCCGCCGGAGGCACCGGGTCCTGCCAGATAAGGGCCTCTGCCGGGACCTCCGGGCCAAGGTAGCGGGAGCGGGGCCCCATGTCTCGGTGGGTCAGCTTGAACCAGGCCCTTGCAAAGGCATCGGCAAAGGCCTCCGGGTCCTTGTGGAACCGCCGGGCAATGGGCTCGTAGATGGGATCCATGCGAAGGGAAAGGTCGGCGGTTGTCATGATGGTCGTCACCCGCTTTGAGGCATCGTGGGCTGACGGGGCCAGGTCCTTTTCATCGGGGTTGACCGGTACCCACTGCCAGGCACCGGCAGGGCTCTTCACCAGGTTCCAGTCATAGCCGAAGAGCATGTCGAAATACCCCATGTCCCACTGGGTGGGTTTCGGGGTCCACGCCCCTTCAATACCGCTGCTGATGGTGTCGTCCCCGTGCCCGCTCTTGAACCCGCTCTTCCAGCCGAGGCCCTGCTCTTCCATATTCGCACCCTCGGGCTCCGGCCCCACATGGGTGGGACTGCCCGCCCCGTGGCACTTGCCGAAGGTGTGGCCGCCTGCCACCAGGGCCACGGTCTCTTCATCGTTCATGGCCATGCGCGCGAAGGTCTCTCGCACGTCGTGGCCCGAGGCCACGGCATTGGGCTCGCCGTTGGGCCCTTCGGGGTTGACGTAGATCAAGCCCATCTGCACGGCGGCAAGGGGGTTTTCCAGGTCCCGCTCACCACTGTAGCGGGTATCGCCGAGCCACTCGGTCTCGGTGCCCCAGTAAATGTCCTCCTCTGGCTCCCACACATCCTCACGCCCGCCGCCAAAGCCAAAGGTCTTGAACCCCATGGACTCTAAGGCGCAGTTGCCTGCCAGGATCATGAGATCCGCCCAGGAGAGTTTCCTTCCGTACTTCTGCTTGACGGGCCAGAGCAGGCGCCGGGCCTTGTCCAGGTTCACGTTGTCCGGCCAGCTGTTGATGGGCGCCAGGCGCTGGTTGCCGGTCCCTGCCCCGCCGCGGCCGTCCCCGGTGCGATAGGTGCCTGCGCTGTGCCAGGCCATGCGGATGAAAAGACCGCCGTAATGACCGTAGTCCGCAGGCCACCACCCCTTGGAGTCGGTCATCAGCGCGTAGAGGTCTTTTTTCACTGCCGAAAGGTCCAGTGTCTTGAACTCTTCGGCGTAGTTAAACGCCTCGCCCATGGGGTTGACCAGGTAAGAATTCTGATGAAGCATCTTCAGGTTCAGCTGATTCGGCCACCAATCCTTGTTGGATGTTCCCCTGCCTGCAGCAGGGCTACCGGTTTTGCCCGTCACCGGGCACTTGCTGGCTTCGCTCATGATCCGTCTCCTTAATAAGGCTGTTGATTGGACACGCATGGTGATGAATCCATGGTTTGTGCGTCATCATCCGTCGAAAGAATCAAAAAAACGGGTAGGTCCCAGCGGAGAGGCCTGGGTTAATGAAGCGTGAATCCCATGTAGGCAGAACAGAGGTGTAAATGGACGGGAGGCCTTGCCTCCCCAGGGGAGCTTCGGAAGCGGGAAACGTTTGTTGTATGAAACGGGTAAGGCACCGGATGGTCGGGGACGGTCACATGGCGTCCCCGTGCACAGCATGGCAGTGAAAAAAAGCTGACAGTTCCGGAACCCTCCGACCGAGAGGCATACGCCCTGTCACCGGGCGGAAGCCGTGCAGCACTGAAGGCATAGTATCACATTGATATATTGAGTTAAAACTGTTTAACCCATAATTTGGACAGGAAAAGAAAAACCCGTTCCCCATGGCAGGTTCAGCGAAGCTGGCTGTCTTTGCTGCCCCGCCGGTTGATGGCCGAGGCACGTGTCTGGCGCTGCTCTTCTTCCTGCTGGCACGCAACGCACAGGGTGACGCCGGGTATGGCCTTGCGCCGGGCTTCCGGAATCTCTTCCTCGCACAACGCGCAATGGGTGAGACCGGGGCCCGTGGGCATCATCTCGCGGACCCGCTTTACCTCATCGCCGATACTGGCATCGATCTGATCGTTTACGGCCCCGTCACGGGCCCATCCTACAGCCATCATCCCTCCTTGCATCACACCATGGTTTCCAAGATCTTTACCTAAGCAATATCCCCAACAAAAACAAGCCTTGGGCCAATAAAAAAGCCCCGATCCGCAAAGGGCCTCGGGGCTTTTCGTTGTCACGCTCCGGTTGCCTTCGGCAAGCCCGGGCTTACTTCATGGCGGCGTTGATCTCTGCTTCGAGGGTCTCGCTGGTGGGGATCAGGGAGACGTGCTTGATCTCGCCATTCACCAGCATGGCCGGAGCGTTTGCAAGGCCCACCCGGTTCATGAAGGCGACGTTTTCGGGGTACATGATGGAGCGCTCCACCACCTTGACCTTGTCGCCGAAGGGAGCGGCGGCGTCGTTGGCGGAGGCGACCATGTAGCCGCAGGCCGCGCAGGTCTTGGAGTCGATGGTGACCACTTCGATGAGGACGTGGTCGAGGCTGGCGTAGTCAGGCAGCTCGATCTCCGGAAGCTCGTCCTTTTTCACATAGGCCTCAAGGGCCTTGCGGGTGGCCTCCTTATTATGGACGGCCATGCCGATCCCCACGATGTTTTCCGGGGGAACGTTGAAGGGCACGTCGCACCCGGGGGCCAGGATGAAGTCCTTGGTGCCCAGGGCGTCCATGAGCTCAATGGCGGCCTTCTGGTTGTCCTGCTGGGTACCGAAGAGCATGGTGATGGTGAGCTGGAGGTTGCCGGAGATGAGGATACCGTGCTCGTCGGTGACCTTCTTGGCTTCCAGGATGTCCACGTTTTCATCGATGGCGATGGCATCGGGCCGGGTCTCGCACATGGCGGAGATGCTCTTTGTGGCGTCGCCGCACACAAAAAAGGTGGAGGGCACGCCCTGGGTCCTGAGCTTGTCGTACAAGGCCGTATAGGGCTCGGTCAGGAACTGCTTGAAAGAGACCGGAGAGATCTGGGAAACCAGGGGATCCACGGCACCGATCACATCGCATCCTGCGTCAATCAGGAACCCGGCATACTCGCTGACCACCTCTTCGCAGTAGTTGATGAGCTCTTTGACCTTGTCGGCGTCGCCGTACATGTCCATGAAAATGTTGGTACCGCGCAAATGGGACGCCAAGGTCAGGGGGCCGCACACCAGGCCGTAGAGGGCGATGTCGGGGCGGGCTTCCTTGAGGCGGCGGGTGGCCTCCATGATGATGGGAATGCGGCCGTCTTCTTTGGTCAGGCGCTTGGTGGGGATGGTAAAATCGTTAGCAAGGGGGTGGCTGCACACCGTGGGCGGGGTGTTGGGGTACCACTTCAGGTCGCATCCGAGGATCTCGGCCTCCACCTGGAGGTCGAACATCACAGGCAGTCCGTCCGGTGCATACTGCGCCACCGCTTCCAGCAGGCACTCGACGAGTTTGTCTGCGTCCTTGAAGATTTCATCTGCGGCATAGCCTTTGAGGTTCGCGATCTGGGCACCGGTGTAGGGGACCCAGGGGGTGCGGGGGACATCGTTGTGGTTGAGGGCGTTCAGAATCAAGGATTTGCCGTCCATGGGGTACCTCCGATCAAAAAAACATGTATGTACGGGCCAGAAACAAAATCCGGCGATGTTGCTTAAAAATACAGGGAGCCTGCCGCATCCACGCCTGCCCCAAAGGGATGGGGAGAGAGCGTGGACGCAACAGGAAAAACGTCACTATTCAGCTTATGCCTCCGGCGGGTCGCTTTTTTGAAAAAAAGCTCCGCAAAAAACTTTCCTGACACAAAACAGGCAAAACTATTTCGGCAGGTCCGCCGGAGGCGTTTTGGCGCTGAACAGTTTCATGCGCGATTGCCTTGGAGCATTCGGATTAGTGAAGAACCAGCTGCCGGGCGACTTTTCCGGCGTCTCCGGCATCGGCGGCAAAGGCGTCTGCCCCGATGCTTTCGGCATACTCCTGGCTCAAGGGGGCGCCCCCCACGAGAATTTTCACGGAGTCACGGATACCGGCCTCTTTGACCGCTTCGATGGTTTCTTCGACGTTGCACATGGTGGTGGTCAGAAGGGTGGAAAGGCCGATGATGTCTGCGTTGTGCTCTTTGGCCGCCTCCACGAAGGCCTCCTTGGTGATATCCACGCCCAGGTCCACCACATTGAAGCCCGCGCCTTCCAGCATGATGCACACCAGGTTCTTCCCGATATCATGCAGGTCCCCGTGCACCGAGCCGATGACAATGGTGCCGATTTTTGTGTCGGCCTCACCGGTGAGATGGGGCTTCAGGACCTCCACACCGGTTTTCATGGCCTGGGCGGACATGAGCATCTCCGGCACAAAGGTCTCTCCGGCGGAAAAGCGCTCCCCCACCTCATCCATGGCTTTGATGAGTCCCTCCTGGAGGATGGTGTTTGCGTTGGTCCCTGCCTCGAGTTCTCCGTTGACTTCGCTGACGACTTTGCCGGCATCAAGGCCGATGACAGCCTGGAATATATCTTGGATAGCCATTTTTTTATTCGTACTCCTTGCAAAAAAAAGACAAAAAACACCGGGGCGTGTCGTTGGATGGCCCCGGTGCGTGGTGCTTGGTTATTCGCTATGGGAGGGGGCGGCCACGGCCTCCCCTTCTGCTCGTTCGTTTTGAATCAGGTCTTTGACCAGGGTGACGATGCCCAGGATCATGACGATGAAAAAGGGCACGGACCCCAGGATGGTGGCGGTCTGGAGGCCCTTGAGGCCGCCGGAGTAGTTGAACACCACAGTCAGGAGCCCCAGGATAAGCCCAAAGGTGATGGTCAAACGGTTGTTTGCCTTGGGATCGGAGACATCCACGCCGCTGGTGACGAATCGGGCGGCCACGTAGGTGGCCGAGTTGCACGAGGTGATGAGGAAGAAGAAAATCAGCACCAGGGAGAGCCCTGTCATGAAGTGAAAGCAAGGCAGGTGCTTCAGGGTCACGAACAGCGCCATGGCGAGATCCTTGTTGATGGGATCACTGACGTTGAGGTGTCTGACAAACTCCAGGTGCATGGTGGTCCCGCCCAGGGCCGCCGAGAAGATAAAGGAGAAAACAGGCGGCAGGATAATCACCCCGAGGATAAACTCCTTGATGGTCCGCCCCTTGGAAATACGGGCGATGAAGGCGCCCACAAAGGGGGCCCAGGCAATCCAGAAGGCCCAGAAAAAAACGGTCCAGTTGCGGGTCCAGGTGTCGTTGCCGAACAGGGTGGTGGCAAAAGAGAGTTTGGGAAGATCAAGCATGTAGTCGGAAAAGCCCATCCACAGTGTTTTGAAGATGTAACCGGTGGGTCCGAAGACAGCAAAGAAGAACATCAGAACGATCATGAACACGACACAGAGGTTGGCCACGAACTTGATCCCCTTGGCCACGCCCGTCACCGCCGTGGCGATATAGGCAAAGGTCACCACCAGGATAAGGGCCGTGGTCAGGTTGGGGCCTCCGGGGATGCCGAACAGGCTGCTGATGCCGCTGGCCATCTGCATGCCGCCCATGCCCAGGCCCGTAACCACGCCGAAAATGGTGGCCCATGACGCGAACGTGTCCACGAGGCGGCCCACCAGGCCGTTGGCGTGCTTCCTGCCGATGAGGGGAATCAGGCAACTGGAGAACAGGGCGCCCTCCCCTTTTCTGAACTGAAAATAGGCCAGAGTCAGGGCCACGACGGCGTAGACCGCCCATGCGTGGAAGCCCCAGTGGAAAAAGTAAAGCTCAAGGCCCAGGCGGGCCGCTTCAAAGGTGTTGGCCTCGCCCGTGGGGGGAGCGGCCATGTGCACCAGGGGCTCGGCAACGGACCAGAAGATCAGGCCAATGCCCATGCCGGCAGAAAAGAGCATGGAAAACCAGCTGAAGGTGGAAAACTCCGGTTTTTCGTCGTCCTTGCCGAGGCGCACCTTGCCATAGGGTGAGAAGGCAAGGGCCAGGCAGAAGACAAGAATCCCCGTGACCCCAAGAAGATAGGTGGACTGAAAGACCTTAAACACATAGCCCACGGCAGTGCCGCAGACCTTGCTCAGGAGGTCCGGCCAGCCGGCGCCCAAAACAACAAAGGGCACGGTGAGGGTAATAATAAAATAAAAAATGGTGATGTCTAACTCGGCACCGAAGTACCGCTTCAGCACGCTTTGATTTTCCTTACATCCGTCCTGTAACATACAATATCCTGTCATGGTGGTTGGAATGCGCGGCCGCCTCTCGCTCCATACAAGAGGTGCGGCCGCAGTATGATTGGATGACCCGTAGCCCGGATATGTCATGTGCCGCATGATTCCACGGTCACTAGCATTAGTTCATCGGCGTTGCGTTTTCCCATGGGATATCCGGGTGAGCCCTCGTCTTTCACGGGTCGAGCCACCCTTATGTCTCATGAAATACCCGGATCAGGCTGCGGTGGTGGCTGAACCGCGCCGTGTGTCGATATAGGCCATCAGGTCCTTTTCAATGGCAGGGTCCATGTCCGGCCTGGTGTAGGCGGCCAGGCGCTCCTGAACGTGCTTCGCGGCAGCATCGAGCATCTGGGGGCTGCCCTCCTGCACCCATTTGGTGTGGTTGTTGCGATACGCCAGGGTGGGAAGGAAAAATTCCGTGCGACAGCGCATGGCTGTCGTGGGCTCCATGAGGAAGCTGCCGCCGGCCCCTATGCGGGTAATGGCATCCATGTTCAAGGTCTCATCCGTGAATTCCACGGGTTCAAGGGCCCTGCGAACCATTCCGGCCAGCTCCTCGTCCATGACAAATTTTTCCAGGCTCATGGCGGTGTAAGCCCCCAGGATGCCGCAGGCCTGATGCATGTAGTGGGTCCCGGCGGCAAGGCTCAGGGCCATGGTCAGGGCCGACTCCATGCCCGCCTGCATGTCCGAGCAGTGGGCGTCGGTAAGCCCGCCGCCGTAACGGCAGGGAAGGCCGTAGTACCGGGCCATCTGGTTGGAGATGTTCATCAGCTTGAGGAGCTCGGGGCTGCCGATGGTGGCTGCGCAGAGGCGAAGGTCTGCCCCGCAGGAGGTTCCCCCGCAAACACAAGGGGTACCGGGGCGTACAAGCTGGGCAAGGACGATGCCTGCCAGACTCTCGGCCATCTCAATCACGGCGGTTCCGGCCAGGGTGATGGGGCCGCTGAGGCCCGCCATCACCATGCTGGAAATAAGAAGGGCCTGGCCGCCACGGGCCAGCTCAATGACGCTTCCGGCTGCCTCGGGGCCATAGATAAGGGGAGATGTGGGATTGATGGAGGTAATGGACACCGGGCTTTTGATGACCTCCTCGCGGCTTCCCCACACAATGGACGCCATCTCCAGAAGCTCCACGGAGTTCTGCCGACCGGAGGGGTTGCCGGTGAGGGGCTTGTCCGAATAGATAAAGGTGGAGGCCAAAAGTTCGGCCGATGCGGATTTGGGATCAAGATCCGGAGGGGCTACCATGCCGCTGGCCGTCATGTCGATATACTTGGACCCCTGAACCAGCTTGAGGAAATTCTCCACATCGTCCATGGTGGCCGAACGACGGGTGCCGTCGGCATCCATCACAAAAGGAGCGCCCCAGCCGGGGCTCAGGGCAAAGTGATCCCCACCGATGCGAACGGATTTTTCAGGATCCCTTGCGCGGATGATGAACTCCGACGGAGTGGTCTCCAGGGCTTTTTTCACCTGCTCTTCCCGGAAGAAGACCTTGTTCCCCTCCACCTTGAAGTCGTTGGCCTTGAAGATCTCAAGGGCCTCGTCGTCTTCAAAGATGACCCCCGTGGATCCCAGCACCTCCATGCAGGCGGCGTGAAGTTTCTCTTTTCCGGCGTTATCCAGTGTTTGGAACCTGTTCAGCATGTCACCACACTCCTTCGTATCTATTCTGTCGACCTTGCGGTTGATTGAAGTCAGAAAAATAATTTATCGAAAATGGGATAACAGCAAAGCCCGTGCCATGTTGAAATAAAAAATTTTGATAATGATAATCAGCGGGTTTCTCGGCGCGCCATGTTACGGCGGAAGGAGCGTTGATGCAAACCTGCATTTTATTTTCGACAACAGGCTGTATTCTTTGATGTTTTACCGAATTTATGCGCGAATGCATTTTTGCATAAATCCTCAATATGGCGTGATTCAAAGGGATTTTCCGCGAAAGAGAGGAGCGACAATGCAATTCTGCATTGAATATGGATGGCCGGAAACCACCCCTGCGTGATGAGAGACCGGCTTTCTAAGCGAAGCCTCAAAAGATGCACGCCATATATTGGGCGCCCGACAGCCTGTGTTCAACGTAGCTGCCGTGCTGCAGAAGACACCGCTTGAACCTGATTCAATGGTTGCCCCCCCTAAAGGCACAACCTTCAATATTTAATGATTATTTTCATTGATTTTCAGTTGAAATAAGACTAACTTTTTCTTTAACAGACACTTAAAGCACAACCACGTATAAAGCACCATTTCACACTCCCTCCCCTTGTTCGCATCACAATTTATAGTGATACTTCGCAACGACTCAGCTTTGCCGCAGACGGATCGCTTTTTGAACAAAGCTCCGCAAAAACGCTCCGGCAGGGCCGCCGGAGACAAGCTGATACTGAATAGTTACGATATGTCTTCCCTTGACCTACTCTGTCTGCAGCGCCTCCCTATCCACCGGTATACTGACGACGACCCGGCACCATCACCCATGGCTCCAGCCTCAAAAAGGACCGCAAGACGTTCGCCTGTGCCTCATGGCGCCAGGCCTTTAAAAACACAAAGGAGGTGGTAACCGTTTGGGTCATGACGCCGTCGTATGTTGGGTTTTGCAACGTCAAACAAGGAGAATCCTTATGTCTTTATTCAAATTAACTCGCCTTGAATGCAAAAGAACAAGTGGCTCGGGAACATCGGATGATGATGTCTACATGAATGTCCAAATCGACGATAATGAATTGAAAAGGAAAGTCTGGGGCGGATCACACGGTGAGAGCATTGAGTCCGGTGACACAAAAACGATCGGCCTTATTTATGATGTGACAGACAAGCTGAGGGTTGATCTTTGGGAGTGGGATGCAAACTCATCCAACGACCTCCTCGGGTCCACGATGATTTATGCTGATTCCCAGTCAGGAAACCGCGTCCTTGTAAACCCTGAAGAGCAGGACGAATACATTTTGTATTTTGAAAAGCTCTAACAGCCCCTGATCTATGCTGTCTTTTCTGTATGGGGTTTATCATGCCCCCGAAAGCAATGGAAAAGCACCCAGAGCCATCAGCACCCCCGTTTCAAAGACCAGAAGCCAGCCATGCAACAGCTTGGGAGGCGCAATAAAAAACCCCGCTGCATTCACATGCCGCGGGGTTTTTGCAGGCTCTGTGCCTATTTCAAGGGGTGGGTGAACCAGAAGCGCCAATGCAATCCGTCAGCTTCAGCTTAAGGGTTTTTCAGCTAATGAAACATGCAGTGGCGTGAACCATATGACGCCCGACATGGGTACCTCATGAAAAAAAAACAAAATCAAAGGCGCCTGCATACCGCGAGACACGCCTCACCATGACAATAAACCGGCCGAATGCAGTGTGGTCACCGCCCCCCCTCAACACACGTTTCTTTTCCCTCCTGCAAACAATCTGGCAGTCCCCAAGGGCCAGCATCGCCCCGCCCCACAAAAAGCGAAATCAGCCATGTCCGGGCTTTTTAACTCGAAAGAGATATTTCGCATTGACTCTTAATTTTACTTATACTAACTTCTTTGAAGCCAAAAATAAATTTGAGATACCAATAAAAATCATTCCCTACCAAGCGGCAAACCTGAAAGTTGGGTTCCGGCACACCTCAGATTTCTTTCATGGGAAAAGGAAATCATCACATCCCTACCGTATAGACGAAGGAATTCGGGCACATGCGCATCTTCACCATATCAGCAGCTGTTATCTGTTGCCTTTTGGTATTCGGCAACCCCACCGCCTATGGAGACAACACGCCCGAGCCTCGGGAATTGAAAGAGGTGGTGATCACCGCCCAAAAACAACGAGAAGATCCACAGTCTATCCCCATCAGCCTGACCCTTCTTGACGCCATGGACGTGGAGGACCGGGAAATCGGTGTCCTTCGAGACGTCAGCAATTACACCCCGTCTCTCATGATGTTCGACCTGGGCTTTTCCACCACCTCCCCCCCTTCCATCCGGGGCCTCTTTGCCGACGCCATTACCCTGGAAAGTACCATGGGTGTCTACGTGGACGGCGTCCCGATGACCATGGGCATCGGCATCAATGACCCGATTCTTGATATTGAACGCATCGAAGTCCTCAAAGGCCCCCAGGGGACACTCTACGGAAAGAACACAGAGGCCGGCGTCCTTAACATCATCACAACAGAGCAGGGCAACGACCCCACCCGCAAGGTGAGCGTGCGGGGCGGCAGCGACAACCTGCGCGGGGCCTCGGCGATCATCGGGGGCCCCCTCATAAAAGACAGGCTCTTTTTGGGCGTGTCACTGCGCCACTATGAAAAAGACGGGTACGTCAAAAACGTCCTCACTGGAGATGAGGTGGATGACCGGGAGCACAACTATGGAAAGGTGAACCTGCGCCTTGCACCCACCGACACCCTGGACATCACCCTGATCAAGAGCATCCTGAGCTATGACGACGGCGCCGGAAGCCTGGGAAACACCTTCCAGCCGGACCGGGAAGTGACATCCGACCTGGAGGGCGAGAACACCTCCAGCAACGACCTCACCAGCCTGAAGGTCCATGGTGACATCACACCCGACGTGGCCATCGATTCGGTCACCACGCACCGAAGATTTCACGGCGAGCAGGTCCAGGACAACGACTTCACCTCCAACCCCATGCTGGAGCGACACCTTTTTCTGGACAACGTCTACACAAAGAGTTCCCAGGAGCTTCGCCTCAGCGGGACCTCAGGCAACCTCAGCTGGCTCATGGGGCTGTATGCCGATATCTTTGAAAACGACATCGATGAAACCTGGACAGGCGTCATGCCCATGACCGTTCTCCAGACCATTGACGGGGACTCCCTCGGCATCTTCGGCCACATCAACTACGGGCTTACGCCCCGCCTCAACATCATCGCAGGCCTCCGCTACGACGATGAAAAAAAAGAGCTCGACGATAAAGCCAAAGACCTGAACGAGAAGAACACCTATGACGAAGTCTCTCCCAAGCTGGCCCTAAATTACCATGTCACGCCGGACATCATGGGATATGTCACCATCGCAAAGGGGTACCGCTCCGGCGGATTCAACCCATACGCCGTCACCGGCTACCCCAAGACCTATGACGAAGAGACCCTCTACTCCTATGACATCGGGTTCAAATCAAGACTCCTCCAGAAAAGGCTCACTCTCAACGCCAACCTCTACTACATGGATATTTCGGATATGCAGGTCACGGCCCACATCTCCAAATCAAACCCTGTCCATACCTATACGTCCAACGCGGCCGAAGCCACGTCCCAAGGCGCAGAGATCGAATTCACGGCACTCCTGGGAAGAAGCTTCACCCTCTTCGGCGGTCTCGGTCTCAACGAGACCACCTTTGACTCCTTTGAAGACGCCCTGGGCAATTACAGCGGCAACGAGAACCGGTTCGCCCCAAAATACAGCTTCAACTGCGGCCTGGCCTACCGCGACGCCCGGGGCCTCTTTGCCCAGGTCGATGCCACCGGCTACGGCGACATGTACCTGGACAAAACCAACACCACAAAGCGGGATGCCTATGAGCTGGTCAATGTAAAACTGGGTTATGAAGCCCAGTTCTTCGATATCTATCTCTACGGCCGCAATGTGTTTGACACCACATACGACACCATAGGCTTTGCAGGGATCTACAACATCTACTCCCCTCCGGCCGAGTGGGGGGCCCGTGTAACCGTCCGATTTTAACTCCGCCGAGCTGAAAAAAAACGGTAACTATTCAGCTCGAATTTGCCTCCGGCGGGTCGCTTTTTTGAAAAAAAGCTCCGCAAAAAACGTTCCGGCATAAAGGTTAGAACTGTCAGAATCGCTGGAATTCATGGCAAAGCTGTCAAGACCTGTTTGTCAAATTAAGTTGAATAGTCACCAAAATAACGAGGGCCAAAAACGAAGAAAATAACCTTCGAATAAGGTCAATCCGAACTCCAGGTGCCAGAAAAGCCTGAGGCAATCAGAGAATTAAGAAGGATCGCAGTGACTACCCTTTATACAACAGGGGGTAATTCTAGATTTTTGGCACGCCAACGCCACGATGGCTTTACCACTACAAAGTGGACTGAAAGACACCTATCCTGACGCAGGGGGCGAAGCGGCCTTCGTTTTTCCACTGTAATGAAACTGTAACGCAAAATGGGTCTATGTGGGGCTATTTGAAGGGATTTGGGCTCACTTGAAACGCAAAAAGGTTTCCTGCCGCAACGGCAAGAAACCTTTTTTAAGATACTGAAATCGTATTTACAATTTATGGTACCCGGAACGAGAATCGAACTCGTACAGTCTTGCGACCGAGGGATTTTAAGAACTCGCCAGTGACAAATAAAACCAATATATTACTTTAAACTATACGGAAACTTGACGGATAATTTAAAATGACCAAGCCATTCCGCCTACAAGGCAACTTCTTTTAAGCGCAATGACAATCGGCTATCCCCGGACAAAACAATTCCTCGCGTTTTCACTGGTGTGCCCTTTTTCAGAAGGGCATACTTCGAATTGTTGGTCAGCATTGATATCGAAAACCCTGAAAAAAGCGTGTTGGGTTTCCAGTCTAAATATACAGTGTACCTTGCGTCATCATCTGAATGAAACCGTCTATTCTCAACAGCCGTGTTGTCTATAGTGTTGGACAAGGTAAAATCCAATTCATATGTTCGCCCCTTCATATTCTCGTCAAGCCATTTACCCCTACCTGCATCTGTTAAATCTTTAAGAACAGCATAATTAAACGCCAAATCTGCTAACAAATCGCGTCTTGAAGAACTATACGCATTCGGATCATTCAAAATTTCAACAATTGCATGAGATACTTTATTTGAATACCCTTTCTGATCAAAAACTAAGGTAATATTATTATCAAGCCATAATTTTGTATCCGAATCCTTGTGCTGCATGCCAACAAGCGTTACATCGACGGTATTACCGACCATTTTGACCGCTATCTTAAACCGGATTTCTATTAGAAAGTCATACGTATAAACATACCCCGATTGAAAGGTCTCATTGTAAATATCGATCTCTTCCAAGGGAGCCCCTTGATTACAATAAACACCTACAACCGCAGGATATAATGCCAAATTACCATCATATGTCCCTAAATTCAGTGGGGCCGGAGTTGTAGATACACATGCCGTAGAAACCAAAAGAGCAAAAAAAACCATCAAACTTCGATACACAACCAACCTCCACAATTCAATAAATCATAAGCCAACTTAATTTAAATAAATTAAGCCAAAAACAAAGAGCTCTGGCCTGTCAATTTGATAACATGAATACTTATCGGAGTCGCAACAGTTTTCCTTTAGAGTGTTTCACTGCTTTCAATAGAAATGGGACCTGTGGACAGAATCCCATTTCTTTATTTTGACAATCCCAACAGCCTGAAAACTGGATATAAGACTTCGAGCCGTTATATTCTTCAACAGTTATCCTGCGTGGTTCCAACACTCCTCAATTAAATACTTTTGACGGTTGCGGCTACGGGAATCGAATCCAGATCCCTGGTTTGAGACAATCCAGCTATAATAACAACCCTATATTTAAAATATCTCCTTTCATCTATATCATCCTAACACTCTGTAAAATCCCGAAAATACGTCTGCCATTTTGTTGAACTTCCACAATTTTAATTTCCGTCTTATTCGGGTTTTGTGGCGTATCTCATAGGACTGGGCGGTTGTTCTGGCCAAGGCACATCTCCATCCGCCCAGGGAAAACCGCTCTGGTCGGGCAAATCGCACAGTGCATCGGCCCAAACGTGCCATACGGAACGCTGGCTTTTATAAAAAGCAAATGCAGCGGAGTCGTCTTCTGCTTCGTCGATCCATCGGGATAGCTGCTGGGAAGCTGGGGCATAGATGGCTAACAATTTTCCGTCGCGTTCCTTACGCCTTGCAGCAGACAACAGGGGTAAATCCAAGAGCCATGAGGCCCCGTCATGGGTTCGGTGAAAGTGGGTGGGCGGTGGCTCTGTCAGGCTTCCATCTGGGATGTCGTTGCCCAGCTCAGAGACAGAGTTCTTTATTCCATCCTGAGTCCAGTACGCGTCCCCGCGTTTGTCGATGACCACTTCCCACCCCCGAAACCACCCTTCAGCGGTCAAGGCGGCACGGGCCGCGTAGCCTGCGGGGATGTTCTCTGGAACAGGTGTGGCGGTTTCTGATCGCCCGATGGGGTTTGGGTGATTGTCAGGCTTTACCACAGGGAGTAAGGCTTCGTTAGTTGATTCATCCCATGGATAAACTTTCATATATAGTCTCCTATATCCCCGCGTAAATACACGCGAGAAAGGCCCCGTTTCGAGAGCGGTTTTCACTTGCGGTTGGCACAACTCTTGATGCGTCAAAGCCCACTCCGTCAATACTGCTGTTCGCTCCTGAAACGGTGGTAAATTGTTTTGCAATGTTAGGTTTTGAACGGTAAAGGGCACCTGTAAATCTCGCAGATCCGGCAAACGAAAGGCTCTCTGCATCTATTGTCGTTTCCCACTCGCCAGTAATATTTCGTATTGCGTCTCCCTGCCAACTACCCAGCACACGGTCGGCATCCACCCCCCTGCCGTTGTCCCACCCACGGACAAATTCACCTCGCAGGTCAGGCAATAAACTTCGGCCACTTGGCCCCATCCCATGCCGCCCCGCAAGAATCGTATTCAAAACGGTTGCTTTCTCCGGGCACTCGCTCCCATTAGCCTCCATCCATCCCGCGGGAGGAACTTCCCGATCAAAAAAGCCGACCATTCCAACCGAATACGCCCTCAGCTCTTCTGCCAAGTGAAGCCTCTCCGCTTCTACTGACGCCTGTAACTCATCCGCCACATGCTGCCTGGTCGCCAATACCACCGCTGGATCCACCTTCAGCTCCACTGCAGCCGTGTCCGTCACCTCCAGGATCATCTTCACGTAGAGATCCTTGGAAGCCCCCTGGGTAATCTTGGGCTTATACGTAAGGGGATACTTCCCGATGGCAATGAGGTTGCCCTCCGAGTCAAGGACACCCACCTCCCGGATGTCGAAGTCTCCCACATCGGATGGGATGAAGGCCTCCACCACAAGCCAGTTGCTGTTGGTTTCATCCACAGAGATATGGTTGATACTTCCGCGCCACACTTCGTTGATCAACGTGGTTCGCTGAAGCATGGCTGCCAGCTCCAGGCCCGCGTAGGATCCGTTACCGTCGCCTACGGCCAGGGTTGAAAACGAGACCGATTGCCCCAGGACCGGCGAGTTGGCGAACATCGCCTTGCCGGTGTTGGTTAAAGTTGTGAAATAGGATTCTGCCATTGGTGTTTCCTTTTTTAGGGATAGATGCAGGTGGTTTCGATCATCTGGGTTCCCAGGCCAAAATAGACGGGCCCGGACTCTTCCAGGTTTTCGGGTTGCCAGGGGAAGACGGAGACGGTTTCGGCGTATTGTCCGGCCATGGCCATGTGCATTGTGCCCTGCCCTGTCAGGTAGGTGATGACGGCATCGAGCTTGGAGCGGACGTTCTTGTAGGCTTCGATGAGCTGGTCTGCCCAGGCGTAGGCCTGATCGGTGACGCCCTGGTCGGTGACTTCCACGCGTACACGGAAGTGGTAGGGCTGGCCGTCGTAGGTCCACCACTCTTCCACGGTGCCGCCGCCGAGCACGTCGGCGATGGCGCCCTCGATGGCGGACGGAGTTCCTTTTTGTCGATGACGGGCCACGGAGTTCCGGACAAGGGCCCTCTTCTTTTCAAGGGTCAGGCTGTCGTCCCAGAAGTCCACCTTGAACTGCCAGGCCAGGTGGGTGAGGAGGGGCTCCTCCAGCTCGTCCCACCGGCTGTATATATATAAGGTGTCGATGGCCCGGTTGATCTGCTTCAGGTCGCCATTGATGGCGCGGGCAGCTGCCCGGATGCTTTCGTCTCCGGAGATAGACGCGGGGAGGATGTCTGCAAAGGAGATGTCGGCCAAAGCCTTACTCATCTTCCACCCCCGCGTAATTCAAGGTTTGGGTGCCTGCCTGGGCCACCTGGGTGGTGGCCAGCTTTTGAAAAGAGGGAGACCGCAGCACCACGCGTTTTGCGCCGGCACTCTTTAAGCGGAAAACCAGCTCATCGGGGTTGATGTCTCGGCCCAGCTTTTCGCTTTGCCAGGCTGTGTAGTCGGCAATGGCCTTGCTCACCCGGCTTTGAATTTCAGAGATGGCCTCCTGGTTCTCTCCGGAAATAAAATAGTCGGCATCGATGTCGAAGCCCACCGGCACCGGAGCAATGACGGACACCCTATCCGTCAAGGGCCTTCGGTTCTTCGGCGTCACGGCATCGGCCACGGTTTGCAAAATGGTTTCATCCGGAAGCCTGCCTCCGGAGAGGAGCACCACCACCTGGACGGTGGCGTCTGCAGGAGAGACCACGGCCACGTCGGCGATCTCCTGGTGGGCCGACTTGGCCCAGTAGATGTAGGCCCCTTCGGGACCTGCAACCGAGTACTTGTCCGGGGCGTTGTGGATCCGCTCTCTGTAAGGCTCGTTGCCTTCTCTATCGGCTCCGCCCGTGGATGTGATGGTGTTGGAAACGCTCACCACATATGGGACGGGATCCACCATCTGGTTGATCTGCCCAGGCACGTATCCGTTGCCCACGGCGCCCGTGGCCATACAGGTCACGGGCACGTCAACAAAGCTCTCCCCGGCGGCCACCTCGGCATAGCTTTCCGTCTTGAAAAAGAGTGTGCCGTCCGGAGAGACGCGGATCCCTTTGTTGATGGCCACCACAAATCCGAGGGGCTCGGCAATGGAAAACCGGCATAGGGTTCCGGCGGCAGAAGAGTCCAGCCGCTCCGTCTCCGTAAAGGCCCCCAGGTGATCCAGGTGGTCGCCCTCGCTGTAGGCCAGGAGATTCATTTTCCCCGCGTGGTTGATCAGCTCACGCTGCTGCACGATAATGGAAGCCAGCCCCATGAGAAAGAGGCGCTCCGGATCCGCAGGGGATAGGGATTTGCCTGTGATGCCCTCGTGCACGGTTAAAATATTGCTGATGGTTTTCTCGGCATCGGCTTCCACAAATTGGATGTCCGGAAGGTTCTTAAGGCTCATTGATTTTAATCCTCACCACAGGGATCAGTGTCCCGGCCCGGGCCTTTTCGGCATCGGCCACCCAGGACACGGAGAGAACATCCACCCCGGGGACATAGGTCTCAATCCCCTTGATCACGGCTGCCGATGCTTTGGCCTTGGCCACCGGAAGCGGTGTGTCCAGATAGTCCGCCTGTGCTCCGAAGGCCCTGTCCAGGGGAAGAGTCCCCACCCGGGTGGCGCACACAATCTGCACCTGCTGCACAATGGCATCGATGCCCGTTGCTCCGATCACCACACGGTCCAGCTGCCCCGTCACATTCAATTCCATTTACGCAAACTCCTTTAACTTGATGGAGACCGCAGCAACCAGGAGCCGCCCTTTGCCGTCGAATTTCTGCCAATCCTCTTCCATGGAAAGAAGGGCAAACCGCCCGAAGTTGTACCCGCCCACAACCAGGTTCTTTGCCTCTCCGGAGGCCAGCACCTTGCGAACGGCATCGATCTCACCTGAAGGCGAGACACCCAGGCTTTCGGCAAACATCATCTGAAGCGACACCTCGTCCAGGCCCGGGCCAAGAAACTCCAGGACAGGCTTTTTCCCGGTGACGGCATGTTCGGCAAACCGCGCCTTGGATGAGCGCTTGAACTCGTCGAAGGTGCGGATCCGCGTGCGGCTGGTTTCAAAAACGATCTCTCCGAAAGTTCCCACGTCCATTTTATGTGTGTCCTTTGGATGCCGGGCTTCCGGAGGTATCATCCAGAAGGGTCATGTGTTTGTAGACGGCCCGGCCCAGGGCCGCTGCCAGCCTCTCGATCCGTGCGAACTCGTTATCTGTTGCGAACCCCTCCGCCTGAAGTTCTTTGATGATGTCTGCCTCAAGGGCACTCGCGTTTGTCGCCATGATTATTTGCTCGCAATGACTGTTTTTGATGCATCCACATGGGGCTTGCCGTCGAACTTGCAAATGGACTTGTCCGTGATCACCCCGCCCAGCTCCCCGCCGCAATCCAGGATCACTTTTTCCGCTTTTACCGTCACCTCCCCGCCCTTCACCGTGATGTCCAGGCTGTGCGTCTTCCTGTCGTAGGTCATGACGGAGCCATCCCCAAAGGTCACATGGGTCAGGTGGGAGCCGTCTGCAGGTGGCGCGTCCACGTCGGAGTAGATCGCCCCCAGGACAAAGCCCTGTTCCAGGCCGATGGGCAGAAAGATACAAGCCACCTCTTCCCCCACGTCGGGCATGGCAAAGAACTTGTCCGTTTGGGTTCTTGGAAAGAGAACCGGCAGCTTGTGGGTGGGATGGCCATGGATCTCCACCTTCACGGATCCGCCCACCACTTCGGTCACCGTGCCCACCTGGACCATGCTATTCACCTTCTCCTCCAGGGCCTTCATGCGCTTTTCGATCTCGATCATCAGTACCCCAGCACCTTTCTCAGGGTTGCGTTTGTCTTGTAGCCGGAGCCCAGGGAGTGCTTGGCCTCGTCGATAAAATAGATGCCGTCAAAAATACCGAATCCCTCCACCCGCACATTGAGCCCGGCCAGGGCCCGGGGATTGCCCACCAGGGAGAAGCTTGCCTTCACCTCTTCCTTGTTCGCGCTCCGAAGTTCGGCCACGGCCTGGGTCTGGGCTTCTGCGATGGACTCCACCCGGCTGTTCACCACCAGGGTCTGACCGGTCTTCGGGCTGTTCTCCGGGGTGAAGGTGTGCTCCACCAACCTCTTTTTTGTCGGGTCAAAAAACTGCACCGTGCATGCCCGGTAGATGTTGTGGGACTTGGTGTTGAACGACCAGGTGAGGATCTCGGAGGCCCCCTTTTTCAAGGTGAACACCGGGGCCTTGGCTTCAAAGATTTTCCCCTGGTAGAGAACCAGCTTCTCTTCGGCCATCTTCAGGTTGAGCCCACGCGCCTTGCAGAGCCTTGCCAAAAGAGCAAGATCACTCTCCTTGCTCTGGGTCACCCGCTCATACGGTGCGTCCTGGTCGGCGCTGAAAAAAAGGGAGAGCCCATGCTCTGCCGCGATGCCCCCGGCCAGCTGCTCCAGGGTGATGGCTTCCCAGACCCGTTCCTTCAATTCGCTTTTGATGGCCGTGGAGGTCATGGAGCTGATGGCCTTCATGGTGACGATGGCAGGAGGCCCGCTTGATGTGATGTCATCCACCTGAAAGGATCCGCAGGAGAGCGAAAGATCCCCCAGGTCGCCCCATGCCGAGCACTCAATCTCCGCCTTTACCCGGGAGCCCTTCTCCGGAAACCAGTCTCCGGACCAAAGCCCGCCGGTGTCTTCCAGCGTGATCTGAAGATCATCGGCCTTGCCCGATGCAAAATCGGTGTAGGTCATGCTCTTTAAATAAGGTGAGATCTCTTTTGAGATGTCCTTGCCTTCAAAATTCAGGTTCAGTCGTGCTTTTCTCATCATGATTTCCAGGGGGGTAAAACGGTTTCGGTTCTCTTTTCCGTGTCCGGGATCACCAGCTCAATCCCGGCACTGAAGACCACGGTCTCCCGGTGCTCCGGGTTGGCCGCAATCAGTCGGGCCATGTGCATCTCGCTTCCCATGCGGGACAAGGCGATGGCGTCCCACATGTCGCCCTGCCGTGTGGTGTATGAATCAGGCAAAAGCGCGCCTCCTGTCGTCGTGGTGAATATCCGTCATGACCTTCCGGACTCGCTCTTCACTCTCCATCATGCTCTGATCCGCCGCTGCCTTGAATTCGGCAACGTTGGAGCCGGTGGCCGTGATATTAATTTGGGGTTTGTACTCAATAGCTGTGCTGGAACTATTCATGGCCGCCGGGGAAACCTCTGGGAACTTCACAGGTGTCACGCCCTGGCTCTGTCTTTCAGGGAAAGGCACCACGTTATCCGGGGGCGTGGGAATGTTCCCGGCGACATTGCCCACCTTGGCGGCCTTTTCTGCCGTTTCAGTCTCTTCATCACTCCCGAAGCCAAAAAAGCGGCCTCCAATTTTCATGAATTTCTTGATCTTTCCCCATATGGAGTCCACCAGCTTCTGAAACGGTTCGAACTTCTTGTAAAGAACAGCACCAAGTCCCACCAGAGCGGCCACACCGCCGACAATTATCCCGATGGGGTTGGCATTCAGGGCCACGTTCAAGGCCCATTGTGCTGCTGTCATGGCATAGGTGCCGATGGCCGCGGCCTTCTGCGCAGCTGAAAGGGCCACGGTTTTAATGGTTGAAGCCGACATGCAAAGATTCACCAGCTGGAACATTTTCTTAGCCTGGAGCAAGCCGCTGCTGACAAAGGTCCAGGCATAGCCACCCGCCACAGCTGCCGTGGCCAGGGCAATGGTCCCGCCCGTAAGAATCCCCACCACCTTGGTGAGGTTAGGGAACTTCTCCGCTGCTGCCGTCAGACCTCGCGTAACAAAGGCAAGGCCATGGGCCGTGGCTGTGATCATCGGAGTCAGGGTATTGCCGAAGACAATGGCAAGGCCTTCCGCAGCAGAGCCCAGGCCCTTCAGGGCCCCCACCGTGGTGTCGTCCATCACCTTGGCGATGGATTCAGCCGTCTCTTTTCCTTCCCTGACCTTCTTGACGTATGCCTCAATGCCGTCCTCACCGGCCTTTGAGAGCAGCTCCGTGATGCCCGCCGCAGACACCTTGCCGAAAATGGTCTTCACCACGTCCAGCTTTTCGGCGTTGCCCATGTCTTTGGTGGCCTTGGCAAGGTCTCCGAGGATGCCCGTCATGGGCCGGATGTTTCCCTGGGCATCGGCTGTGCTGATACCCAGTTTCCCCAAAGCTTCGGACGCCTCGGCAGTGGGAGCCGCAATGCCCAGCACCATGCCTTTGAGTGTGGTACCCGCCATACTCGCCTTGATCCCCACGTTACCCAAGAGCCCGGCCATGGCCGAAGTCTCCTCCAGGGACATCCCCGCCTTGGAGGCAATGGGGGCCACATACTTCATGGTCTCCCCGAGCATCTCCAGGGAGGTGTTGGAACTGGTGAAGGTCCGGGTGAGCACGTTGGAGACGCGGCCCATGTCCGTTGCCTCCAGGCCGAAACCGGACATGATGTCCGAGGCGATATCCGAAGCCATGCCCAGCTCCACGGCCCCGGCCTTGGCCATGTTGAGCACGCCCGGCATGGCCGAGACAATCTGGTTGGTGCTAAAGCCAGCCATGCCCAGATACTTCATCCCCTGGGCCGCTTCACTGGCCGAAAAGGAGGTGGTGGAGCCCAGCTTCCGAGCTGATGCCGTCAGGGCCTCGAAGTCTTTTCCGGTGGCTCCGGTGAGGGCCTTCACCTCCGCCATGCTCTGCTCAAACCGGGCGGAAATCATGGTGGGAAACGCCACCGCCGTGCCGATGGCCGCCGCGTCAAACAGCTTGCCCTGCATCCCGGCCCGTTTGTCCTGCAGGGCCTTCTGCTTCATCATGGTTTTCTGAAGCTTGTCCTGCTTGCGCCGGGCAAGGTCGATGGACTGGGCCAACTTCTGGTTGTGCATCACCAGCTGCCCAGTCTTGATCCCGGTAGAGGCCATCTCCCGCCGAAGCTCGGAAAGGGAGGTCCTCTGCTCCCCCAGTGACGTTTTGAGTTTCTTGGCCTTACGGTTCGCCGCGTCAAACTGGCTCTGAAGCTTCTTGGTGGGCTTTGCGGTGGCGGCCAGCTGAGCGGCAAGGGCCTTGCTCTCGTTCTGGGCCTCAAAGAACCGCCGCTCCGTCTCCTGGATCTCCTTTTTCAGCGATCCAAACCGGTCCACCTTGGCCTTGGATTTTTCAAGCTGGCTGATCTTCTGCCCCAGTGCGCCCACCGTCTGGGACGCACTGAGCATCGATCCCTTAAACGTTGGAGCCACCGAACCGTTCAGCTTAAACGCTATGTCATATACCCGTGATCCCATCGCCTACGCCTTCTCATTCAAATCCGTGATCCATTCAAAAAGCTCCGGGAAGGGCATCTGGTAAAAGAATGCCACTCCCGTCCGGGTTGCCTTGCCCATGTCCAGGCACGCTAAGCGGATCTGCCGGGCACTTGGTCTTCCATACCGTGCAAAAAAAGCTGCACCTCCATGGCAATATTCGTGCTGTCCCTGGCCGACATGGACCGGATGGTCTCAACGGAAAAATCCGCCGCACGGGCCGCAAGGCAATGGCAGTAGGCATGGCTCAGGGTGAGGCTCGTCATCTGGCCCCCCATGGCAAGGTACTCCCTCTCCGCCTGCGCCATGTCCTCCCCCGTGAGTCCCTCCAGGTCCAGGTTGATTGTGTTGATCTCTTTGCCTTCAAAGGTGATGGCTTTTTTCAGTTTGATTTCCATCTTGTTTTCCCTTTTTCAAAAATGTCTACGCGTAGACATCGGTTTTATCGCTACAGCCCCAGGGCCTTGTTCACGTCGGACAGGCAGTCCACGCCGTTCACCGTGTAAAGGTTGTTGAGCTTGTCGATGAGGATGCTTTCCATCCCGTCGATCATGAGGTTAAAGCGGGTGAGTTCCAGCTCCACGCTGGAGTCGTTGCCCTCCCCCACGGCAAACTTGCCGAAGCTGGTCTTCTTGGTGGATCCCTGGCCGGAGATCCGCACGGGCATCACCTTCCGCACGCCGCTTGCCGTGTCTTGGACCTGCATGGCCCCGCGCAGGTCCACCACGTGGGGAACGGGCATGTTGAAGAGGTTCACGTCCTGGCTGATGGTCCGAAAGTTGATGGTCATGGCCATGGCCCCGATGTGCCCGAGGATGGGAACCGAGATCTCACCCAGGATACCGGCCCCTTTGAGGGAGGCGTTCAGGGGCTCGATGTCCGGCACGGTGACGTCCACCACGCCCATCATGTCCTTGGCGCCGTCGTAGTAGAGGCGAAAGTTGGTCAATACTTCAGGGGTATTCATGCGCGCACTCCTGTGTGGGTTTAGGGATGTCTACGCGTAGACATCCCTAAAACCTGTTATGCAAAAAGGGTTGAAAAGTAGGCCGAGTCGTACTCCTGGATGAAGTCGATCTCCCGGGCAGGAGACGGGGGCGTCATGTAGACGTGGAACCGGGAGATCCCGTCCATCATGTCCGTCACCGCGTTTTCATCGGCCTGGAACTCCACCCGCGCGCCCAGGAGGAACTGCCTGGACACCAGGCCGTCCAGCCACATCTGGGCAGAATCCCGGATGGTCTCGATGAGCCGCCGCTTTGCCGGGGCGTCCACCCTGGACCAGTGGCTCAGGATCAGGGTGTTGCCCACCCAGGTGAACATCCGGCTCACTGAAATCCAGGAATCCTTGGGATCGGTGTTGGCCGGGTAGCAGGCCGTCCGGTTGCCCCAGCACTTCCACCCGCCGATAAAATTCAGGGCCGTCACAATGCCGTTGCCGTTCAAATAATTCGCCTGCTCCGGCTGAAGCCACACCTCGTTTCCGTTTGCCACCATGGCGTCCATCTGAAAGTTGTGGTTGGAAGGCGATGCGTAGGGGATGTCCTCGTTGTCCGCGTCCACCCTGGCCATGAGCCCTGCAAGCTGGGTGGACATGTGAAAGGTCTTCTTCCCCAGCTTCACCCTAGGCCAGCAGACCACCTGGGCCGGGTCAGTGAGGTTGTTCTGGTTCTTGTATTCCGGGGCATCGCTGTACCGGGTCACGGTGGCGTCATCGATGTCGATAATCGCCTTGCAGGAGAACAGCCCGTTGATGGTTTTGGCCTTGGCCGTCATCACCGCCGACACCGTGGAGGCCGACGACCAGCCCGGTGCCACGATGAGCCCGGGCACCAGGCGGTACTTGGGGAACACCTCGTTCACCAGCTCCAGGCCGGTGAGGGCCCCGGTCTCAGAGTCCACCCCGCCCACAATATCCGCCGCCGTCACCTTGGACGGATCCGCATAGGTGTAAGCACGGTTGATGGTATCCCCCGCCGTGATGGATCCAGTGGCCATGCGCCGGATCACCCCGGCAATCCGGTCCACCTCATAGTCGGTGTCTTCCACGTAGGTGGTGGACTTGTCCGAAGAGGTCACCACCACCGGTCCCAGGAGGTCCCCGTGGTCCAGCTTGATCTCGTCATCGGCAAAGGTGGCCGCGCCTTCTGCCACATCAGCCTTGTGAACCGCCGGGTCAAAGACGTTGATGAAGACAATGGGGGCCAGGGCGAACAGGGCAAAGTGGGAGTAGATGAACTCGCAAAGCGTGTACTTCTCCCAGGCGTCGGAATAGCCCAGCAGCTCCACGGCTTCTGCGTAGGTATAGGCCATGGTCACCTTGTTCACCGGCCCTGCTCCGCCCTTGGCCAGGTGAACGGGGGCCGTGCCCACCACCACCGGCAAAGAGGCAGAAACCCTCCGGGGCGGCGTGATGGACGTGGGCATCTGCGATGCGTAAACACCGTGTCTGTATGTCATGATTACTTGGCTCCTTTCGCTTCGGCGTATTTCCGGGCCAGAAGGGATTCAGGGTTGTTGAGGTCGGCCATGGCCGGGGCAAGGGCCTCCACTGGAACTAGGAAGCGCTTCAGCTCCGCCCGCTCCTTAAAGAAGGCCGCCACCTCTTTGGGCAGGCCATTTCGAAAGACCTGATACCGGATGATGTGCACCGGCTGCCGAACCTCCGGCCCCACATAGGCCACCTGTTCCGTTTTTTTGCCCTTTGCCGCCGTTGATGTTGTTTTCTTTGCTGCCATTAGAGACATGCCTCCACGTCTTCCGTTAATGTTTGCCGGATCCCCGAGGTCTCCCAGTGGGTGGTGATCTCACCCTCCGCATGGGGCTGGGGTTGAAAGTACTTTGCGTCCGGGTCTCCGCACTCCCAGGTCACCGGAAGTTTCAAGGTGTAACGTCCGTCTTCGGTGCACCGCTTGGAGAGCACGATCTTCCGGCACCGGGTAAGAAGGTTCAGGATGTCGTTCACCCCGGCCTCCACCCCTTCCGCCGAGTAGATCCCGCAGAGGATCTTCACCGCCACCTCCGAGCTTTCGTCCTGGTCGGTTCCGGAGACGGCTTGAATGATCACGTAAGGGAAATCGATCTGCCCCTGTTTTTTGGGGGGAAGCTCACCAAGAAAGATCTGGGCCGGAGCGTAGGACGCCCCGGCACCGGGAACCCGGAACCGAATCTCCTTCAGGCCATCTGCCAGAATGGCCTCCACTCCTTTGAGCAGTCCAAAGAGCATCACTTGCCCCCTTTGCTCATCAGGTAGTCCATTTCATGGTCCAGGTTCTTGGTGAACCGCTGGGCCGCCTTCACCTGAAGAGCGCTTTTTACCTTTGGGTTGTTGAGCATTTGGGGAATGGAGGTGGATTTCAGCTCCCTGAACTTTTCAAGCTCTTCAATTTTCCTGCGGCCAAATTTACCCGTGCGCTTAAAGACCCCCACATGGCCGGACGGCATCCTCGCGACAAAGCCACCACGCACCTTTTTTCGAGCGGCTTTGACCTTAACGGTGATCCCGGCTTTGACATACACATTGGGTTTGGATGACTTTGGAGCGAATGCGTAAAGAGGAATGCCTTCACCTGTAAACACAGCCGATGCATCAAGGTTGCTATGCGTCGCCTTAAAGAGCTTGCAGGTTTTTTTGACCGCAGTGGCTTTCACGTTGTAGACGGTCCGTGCTTCTTTCGCCGCGTCGGTTTTGACGCCATTGGCAGCCCGGTTCAGACTTTTACAAACGGCCGATTTTGCCTTGTTGCCATAGGACTGAAGGAACAGTTCAAGTTTTTCAGTATCCGCATCTTCCACGCTGATTTTCAAAACACTCATGACTCATTCCTGTAAAAGGTCACTTCCAACAGCCCGAACTCATCCTCCACGGACTTCACCCGAAGGGCCTCCCCGTCCAGCTCCACGATTTCCTCCGGCACCGGAACGGCCACGTCACCGGAAGTCAGGGTGACGGACCGGGTGCGGATATTCACCCCGTGGTGATCCGTGCTCGCAACCTCCCCGTCCGCCACATCCGCGTACACGGGCTTGCCGTTCCAGAGCACGGTTGTCCCGAACTCTCCGGGGTTCACAAAGGCCGCGTTGTCCCGTGCCACCAGCTCCTGGAAATTCATGGTTTCACCTGTGAGCCTTTGGCCCGGGTGCCGAACCACCAGGAGATGGCCGCCGATGCCAGAAAGAGGGTCATCTTCACCACCTCCTGGTAGATGGACAGGGCCGTCCCCGCGTCCAGGGCCGCAGCCCCGATGCCGTCCAGCACGCCCTGGACCTCTGTGCGGGTGGCGTGCACCTGCCAGATCAGGTAGATGGTGAGGCCAGACCGGGTAAGCCCCCGGATAAAGTCCACCAGCACCAGGAGGAAGGATCCCACGGCCCCGGGCTTCACGCCTTTGGAGTAGCTGGCCGCGTCGTGGCCGAAGCTCTCCTTCATCAACACGTCCGCCGACAAGGTGAGGGCCGTGTCCGCCTCCCGCGTGGCCGACCGGTCCCGGAACTCATACTCCTTATCCATGGCCTCCAGATCGAGCTTCCGGAGCGTCACCTCCTGCTTGTCCACCTGCCGCTGCTTGAACAGGCCGAAAAGGTTGGTCACCACAGAGCCGATAAGGCCAAAGGCCGAGCCCGTTAAAAGTTCAATCATCTGTAAAGCTCCTTGATCGTCAGTGTGAAAGGCTCTCGCTTAAGGGCCCGGTTGAAGGCAGACACCGCCATTCGGGAGCAGAGCACCGCCCTCTGGTTTCCCAAGATCCCGGTGTACATCCCCAGGGCCACGCACCCCAAAAGGTGTGTCCGAAACCCCTTGGTCACGTCCCCGCCGTAGTTGGCCGAATGCATCTTGATATGGGTCCGGCCCGGCACGTCCATCACCTGGTAGCACCACCCAAACTTCGGCGAATACACCCACCGCACCTCATAGATCCCGGCAGGGATGCAGGAGAGATTCGGCGTGTTGTCCCGCCAGGGCAGTTCCAGGGAGCGGTAGACGTTGCCGTCCGGTGCCATGATCACCCCGAAGGTCCCCTGGTCGCAGGTTTCCGTGCGAAGCAGAGAGAGCCTCACGCATCCCCCTTCCCGGCCAACACCAGGCCGCAGATCTTCAGGGAAGTGGCCCGGAGCCGGTCCAGCTCCGCCGGAGACAGGTCCCGGGTCTGCCTGCAATAGTGGATTCCCACAAAGCCCACCGGATCCCCGTCAAAGGAGAAGATCCCCACCAGATAAAAGGAGCGGACGCCCTGCTCCGCCAGGAACTGGTAAAGCCCGAAATCCCGCTCCCGAACGGTCTCAAGGTCCGGGCAGTGAATCTCCTTCATCTTCATCATCTCGGTGTTCCAGCTCGCAAAAAAGGAGTTGGGCAGGCTCTGCAAGGTCGTCATGAGGGGCGAGGCCCCCACCTGGACGCGCTCATGGGTGTTGCTGCATCGGTCAAAGTGAACCCCCACCGCGTTCTGGTTGCCGTTGTGATACTGAAAAACCGTGGCGCGCTCGCAATCCAGATCGATGAGAAGGCCGTCCAGGGCGTCGTTGATCTGCTTGCCCGTCTCCATCTTGCCGAACAGCTCTTTCCGGAAGCTGCTCTTCAGCCGCTCCTGGATCCGAAGCTGCCAGCCGTTCCCGGCAAACAGCCCCAGGGCCAGGGTGGCAAGCCCCACCCAGGTTCCGTGGTTGGTCATGATCTTCGAGCAGACCTCAAGGGCCTTCCAGGTTGTTGCGTCCATCTCGTTCAAGCCCTTTCGGGGGAATGTCTACGCGTAGACATGTTGCCGCCTTATTCGTCCGCATCGAGGAGCTCACGCTCCTTTACCGCCACCTCAGCCATCACAGGCCCCGCCGCTTTCAGGTCGATCAGCTCATCTGCAATGTCTTCAGGTACGGTCAGCACCTCACCGGGGGGATGGTATTCGCCCTCATGTTTCACGGTTTTCAGCAGGGATATTTCTTTGAGTTTGATTTTTTTACTCGCCACAGAGTGCTCCTTTGATGGCCTCCGGCAACACTGCCGAAGGCCTGTAAATGGGATAAAAGGGTTTACAGAACGTCCGCCTCAACCACCGCTTCCGGCTCCCAGAGAACCGGCAAGGGCCGGGACTCCAGCAGGTTCCAGAGCACGGAGGGGTCTTTCTCTTTCCAGTTCTTGGCAAAGAACTCGCCCACCACGTTGGCGTCCAAATCCAGAATGTTGCCGAACTCGATGCTGATCCGGGCATCGGTGGCCACCATGTAGACCTTGTCCGCCTCAATGAGCTTCTGGGGTGCCCCGGAGGCATCGTCAAAGGAGGAGCCGTACCGGTAGATGTCGATGCCGCCCAGGTTGCCCATGTAGTTGGAGGACATATCCCAGACCAGCTCGCCCACCTGAACGTGCTTGGTCCTGTCCATCCACTCGTCCTTGGGCACCTTCTTCCGGAGCCACTTGGCCGCCTCGGTCCCGCAGATCATGATTGCGGCCCCGCGCCCGAGCTTGTCCACAATCATGTCGTTCCAGGACTGAATGTCGTTCAAGGGGTCGGCATCGGCGCCCATCCATTTGGATTCGCCGGTAAGCACCACCTTGTGATCCGCAGGGATCTGATAATCCACCTCAAAGGCCACGTTGTCCTGCTCCACGATGATCTTGCCGGTAAGGGCCTGGGCGCACATCCACTCCAGGGTGGTGAGGACCTTGTCCTTCAGCTCCTTCATGGACTTCATGATTTTGGACTGCTCCGCTTCCTCCACCGACTTCGGCCCGGAGGCATAGAAGGGCTGCCCTGCACCGCGCTCGCCGCGCAGCTTCTTGGCGGTGAGGGGATCCTTCAAACGGATACGCGGGGTCTTCACCGAACGCTGGGACCGGGTAGACCCGGACACGATCTTGCCGCCCTCCACGTCCGTCACAAAGGGGGCCAGCTTCCGGCCACCCACAGTGATGTCCACGTCAATGGTGTCCGCTTCGTTGGTGTTCCTCTCTTTAAAGATCAGGTCCTGAAGCATCCGGGGCGGGGTCTTCAGCTGCTCCACTGCCCGTGTCAGTACTCTCCATGCAATTTCCATATGTTCCTCTATCCCTTATGATCAATGCCCCCAAGGGGGCCTATTTTACGTAAATGCCCACTGCCTGAAGCTGGGCCACCGCCGCCGCCTTCTGCACCGCCGTGATGCCCTCGGGCCAAACTAGGCCCTCTGCCACGGCCTCCGCATGGGCCACGATGACGCACGGCTCATCGCTTGCCGTGGCGTCCACGTCTCCGGCCAGGATGGCCATGGCTGCCTGGGTGCCGTCGGATGCCGCCGGGGCCAGCCCGGTCAATTTCTTGTCCGCCGTCACCTGCCCCAGCACCTCACCGGCCACATACGCCCTGCCCTGCTTTAAAGTACCGGACATCGTGATAACGGGATGGTCACCCAAAAAGGCACGATCCTTGATCACATCCCCGTGCTTAATCATCTGCTGCATCGATTATCTCTCCTCACGTTTAAAAGGGGTTTTCCGGCTACACCAGGGCAGCCAGGGCCGCAGCCTGCTTGTCCACATCCACGGTGGTCAGCTTGTCGGCCCCGGCCTCGGGCCTCACCCCATCGGAATGCGCCGACTGAAGCCCGTTCAGGATCGCCTGGCGGCTCGCCTTGTCTTTGCCGTCCGCGTCGGTCTCCTCCTGTTCGGTGGTTGCCCCGGGCGTGCCCAGCATCTGGCCAAAGGCCTCAATCTGGGCCACGGTGGCCCCACTGCTCACCAGGGCAGTGAGCTTTGTGCCCTGCTCTTCGCCCACGACGGCAGAGACGATGCCCATAATCCGCTCGGATTCCGCTTTCACCTGGTCCGTCACGTCTTTCTGGGCAGCTTCCCTGCCTTCGCTGACTGCTTTGGTGTACAAATCGGGATGTTTTGCCTGAAACTCTCCGTACTCCATGACGAAGACCTCCTCTTTCTCTTTGATTCTGGTTAAAAAGGTGTCAAAGCTCTCCTCCACGCGATCAATGAGGCCGATCTCCAGGGCCTCCTGCGCCAGGAACACTTTTCCATCGGCCATGGCGAGGGCTTTGTCTGTGGACACGCCACGGTTCCGGGCGACGTCATCAATAAAAATGGTGTAGATCTGGTTCAAAGGATGAAGCAGGTAAGCGGTGGACTCCTCGTCCAGGGGCTCTGAAGGGTTGCCCATGGCCTTGTATTTCCCGGCGGTAAGGTAGGTAATTTTGTACCCGTATTTCTCCTGGGCCTTGGATCGGTCCACGTGCATGGCCCGAACCCCGATGCTGCCTACCTGGGCCGTGGACGGAGCGGCGATCTCTTTTGCCACCGAGGCGAGCCAATAGGCCGCGCTGCACATCTGGCCGTCTGCGTAGGCATAAATGGGTTTTTCCAGGGCCGCCCGGTGGAGAAAGTCGGAAAGCTCTTTCACGCCGTCCACGTCCCCGCCGGGAGATCCCACCTTAAAGCAGATCGCCTTCACCCCGGAGTCCCCAAGGGCCGCCTCCACCTGCTCGCGGATCTGCGCATAGGTGCTCTCCCGCTCCAGCCAGAAGTAGTACCTGGTCCGCTCCTTCTGAAGGGCTCCGGCAACCCGGATCACAGCCACGGAATCGATGACCTCAAGGTCCGCGCCCTCCCCGTCCGCATCGGCAAACATGGAGGCATCGATCTTGCCGGACTCCACCAGGGCCACAATGGCCTCATAGGCATCCATGGTGATGGCCCAGGGCCGTCCATGCAGTCTCTCAGGCATTGGCTGCCTCCTCTTCCTTTTCTGTCTCTTCGATCAAGGCATCCGCCCCGTCGGCCTTTGCTTTCTTCACAGCTGGTGTAGGCTCCTCACGCAAGAGCCCGGCTCCTTTCTCCTTCCGAATCTCTCGTGCGCGTTGATCAAGCACAACGTCCACATCCTGGCCGCTTTCCGCCAGAATGCCAGCAAGGGTATTGGTATTATTTTGAAGCTCCAGGTCATGAGCTCTTGCTGTTTTAAGGGGGTCGATCTCGCCTCGTTTCGGGGGAATCCAGGTGGCCCGTGTATATGCATGACGTGCGTCGTACCAATCAGGGGATCCGGCAGGCAGGGTAATCATCCCCCGGAGCCACGCCTCTTCCAGAACCATCTCCCAGACCTTCTGGCAAAATCGATCCACCAGCCACTTCTGGTAAAATTCAAAAACACGCCACGCTTCCATAAGGGCCGCCCGTGCGCTGGAGTAGTTTGTCTTGGAAAAATCCTTGGCCACCACCTCATAGGGCATCCCCACAGAAACACCGATCCCCCGAAGGATCCGCTCCACAAACTCAGGGAATGTGTTGCCGGGTCGGTTGGACTCCAGAACCTTGGGTTCTTCTCCGGGGTTGCCGTAGATCATGGTCCCCGCAACCACATCCTGGTGGCGTGTCAGCTCACCGGCGGCCACTTCGTTTCCGTTCATGTCCCGGCCCGAGGTCGCGTCTTCTGCATTTGGGGTTTTGATAAAGACGGGAAAGCTGGCCGCCACGATGGCGCCCACCAGTTCAAAATCAAGGTAGTCGTTCAGGTCCCGGAAGAACTTCATCCCCGGGGCCAAAAGGGAGACCCCCCTCACTTGCTCATCCTCCTTTTTTACAAAGGAGTGGAACACGCCGGGCCGATGTCCCACCCTGGCAGGAACCTGGGCGAAGCTGGCCGAGGGAAGGCTGTAGGAGGTGTAGCCGTTATCCGGGTTGGCAATCCAATAAGACGAGGGCCTCCCGTTCTCGCCGAAAGCCACCCCATCACGGATGCTGGTGTCCTGGGTCAAATCCGAAGGGGTATACATCCGAAGCGGGTTGACGCACTGCAAGGCCAGGGAAAACGTCCGGCCCGGCTCATCTATCATCACCGGGATCCGCAGAAACTCCCCGTTCACCACCAAAGACTGAACCGAAAGAAACTGAATCTCCCAAAAAGCAAGCTGTCCACCGGCATCCGCTTCCGCCTCCCAAATGGAAAACGCCCACTCCGCCTGGGTCTGAAATTCTTCCGCCTGCTCTTCCGTCCACCCCAGCAGCTTCCAGTTGGGCCGGGACTGGGGCCGAAGCCCCGTCCCCACCACGCTCACCCCCATGCTGTCCGTGATGTTCGCTGCATGGGGATCGTTGGCCACCAGGTCCTGAGCCCGAGACGCAATGGTGCTGCGCTCATACGGCTCAGAATCCCGGTTCATCCGGGACGTCATCCAGTTGGCCAACGTCCCGGAATGCCCCCCAGCCTTCCGATGCACGCCGTAGGAGGTATTGGCCGCAACGGAAGACGAGGAAGAAAGGGGCCGATTGTCCGGCCCATATAATAAGGGACTCATCGAACGATCCTCCCCGTAACAAACTTCGGCCCGGCACCGGAAAGCAGCTTGCTCCGCTCCTGGTCCAGAAACACCAAGGTCTTCCGGATTTCGTCGATGTCAGCCCGAACAAACTCCCGCCTGTCCAACTTGTAAGACTGGTTCACAGCCAAAGCCCGGAGAGCCTGTTTAAAAGCTGCGATCTGTTCGTCGAGTTCTTGTAGAGTGAAAATAGCCATGGGGGGAATATGGCATGGGGTGGGGGTGGGTGTCTGTTACGAGAGAGACGTGTGAGACGAGGGAGACGTGAGAGACACTTTATTTTGAAGGGCTACAGAAAAAGTGAGGCAGGATTAGGGAAAAAACTAAAAAGGACTGAACAAAATGAGTAGCTAAGGAACACTACAATTAATTTTGATCTGTTAATAGTAAAAAATCGACCATAGCTTTACAGATACCTCTATGAGGGATATACCCATCAATGATTTTTCGTTTCTTAAAGCACTTCGGACAAGCACAGAAGAGGCATTCACATACTACAAGTGTACTTTACTTATGTGTGTAGCCTCATCTCTTATGGCAATATGTCCAAGATAAATTCTATACCTGTAACTATGAAGGAGATTAATAATGATAAGCACAAAAGAATGTTGGATCTGTGGTAATACTCCAAAATTCAATGAGTTTAAGTCTGATGATAAGTTACAATATTATTGGGTGTCGTGCCCTAAATGTGGTGTTTACGGAATTTCGGCTGAAGCAGTAGAGGTTCTATCTATGCCAGTATATAAAGATCTCGCAAAGGAGGTCTATAAACTCGTAAAAGAGATAGACAGACAAGAATTTAAAATTATTACCGATAAAAACGAAACCATTGAAAACATATCATTAAAGGATTATAGAATTATTAATCTTGAGGAACTAAACAGTTAACTCATACTTTAAAAAAAAGATAGGCATTCAATATCAAGCCTTTAGTAGGCCTACCACGTAGTAGCTGCCTTAGGACAAAATGCTTAGAAATTGATAGGCCTGCTGTGGCAGGCCTATTTTTTTTGGCCACATAAAGAATTTATCTTTGCTCTATGAAGTTATCCAGGCCAGACGAAAACAAACTAACGACAATTTATAATATATGATTCAACACAATTAATCTTAAGGCAAGATATCCGTTCCAACCAACTTATTATACCCCAAAAAGATATGGCTCAAAAAATAGAATTATTAATTCGTGCAGCAGAGTCTGTTGTTACAGGCAACAATCCTTTTAAGGATTACATATTCCCTCTTATATCAGGTGGATTTTCATCTATAATGGGTGCTGGTGTCGCATATTGTACTGTGTGGTATCAAGAAAGGATTCAGATTTATAAAAAAAACATTGACGCCTGTAACAGAATACTACTATCAGCAGATGAAGCCATTTCAGAATTAATTTCACTAAAACATAATTACCATGGAAAGCTCAGTAATAATCCCTTCCAAAGAGCAACTGCCATCCCGTATATAGTTTTTTCGTCAAAACCTATCAGCGTTAATTTACCAGACATATCATTTATAGTGCCTCAAATGGGCAATTCAAACAACTCTATATATAAATGGTCACAAATCCCACGAATACGTAATATGTTCAATAATTATAATTTTCTCATTGATGCCTGGAATAAAAGAAATGAAATTTACCATCCAATTTTAGAAAAAATTAGGAGAAACACGCAGACAGAAAAATCACCGGAATCAAACGACAGATCTCGCTTGATAACCAATGATGATGTTTATGAGGTCATTGATATATCAGAATTTGCTCGGTTAATAGACTTAACAGAGACAGTTATAAAACTTACTGACATTATTATCGCAGAACTAAACGATTTTTTGATCAATTTCCCTGATATGATCGACAAAATGATAATAACGAAAAGGAAAAAACACCATGCTTCGATATTTAGATTCATTAACGAAAATAATAAGCGCGAAGAAATTATAAAACATTCGTTAGAGGTTGATTTCACAATATTATCAAATCTATTGGAAGAACCTGTCGATAGCATTAAAAACCGATATAACGCTGGATATGAGTGATATCTTAGAGTAAAAAATTTCAAGAAAACATTATGAGATACACAGTGAGATTTCCGATTATAATTTGACTATTAGGACAATACCGTGAAAGATTTTGCAAACGTTTGGTTACTTTTTGAAAAATCGGATAAAACTCGAATTTCAAAAGGTATAGATGGATATCAAGACAAAACAGGTACAGTTTATAATTACGATAGTCTTGTGCCTAACCATAAAAATTTAAAAAGCGATGATTTAGTTATCCTTCGAAAAGAAGACAAAATCATTGGGGTTGGAGGGATAGGCTCCATAACTGAACAAGATACTATGAAGGAGCACAGGCGATGCCCCATGTGCCGCTCAACAGACATTCGAGAGCGAAAAACAAAAAAACCGAAATGGAAATGTGGAAAGTGTGCCTATGAGTTTCCAACTCCAGAAAAGACAATGCAAAAAGTTCGTTCGTTCACTGCAGAAATTTTGGATTTTTCACAACTAAGCGCCCCCCCCAGTGTGCTTGATGTCAAATCGTGCGCTTCACATGGTAGTGGAGCTTCTTCTCAATTATCGATCATCAAACTGGACAGCCATAAGATAAAGTCATTATTAGAGGGTTTTGAGCTTTCGCCATCACCAAGAAATACAAAAAAGTCATCTTTAGGGCAAGGTTTTGGATTGTCTTCAGTCGAGCGAAAAGCTGTTGAACTACAGGCCATGAAAATTGCACGCAAAGTTTATGAAGACAAAGGTTGGAAGGTCGTGGACAAATCATTATCACAACCATTTGATTTACTTGCAACAAGAAACAACAAACGAAGGTTTATCGAGGTCAAAGGCACTACAGGTGAGGGGAAATCGGTCATTCTAACCCATGGAGAAGTTAACCATGCAAAGAGCTTCGACAGAGAGTCCGTTTTGGTTGTAGTTGCCAATATTCATCTTGAAAAAACAGGTGATAATTGGACAGCTTCAGGTGGAGAGATCAGCACTCATCTCGATCCATGGCTAATTAGTCTGTCAGACCTTCAAGCGACCCAGTTTAAATATATTATTCGGTAGCTCACTACTCAAGCAAACTGCCAAATATTCACAAGGCATCGAGCCCCCATAATTAGTCAATAATTATAAATTCTTTGCTTCACACCTTCTTAACCACTCAGAATTATTTGTAGCAACTCGAGATATTTCAGTAGCAAAAGCATTTGATAATCGTTGAGCATATTCGGGTTTCAATTCACAAATAAATTTAAATTCTTTATAACTCACATCTTCAAAAATAAATTCTTTATCCCTTATAGCTGCCTGAATGTAACCAGTCTCAGCATTAGCTTTAAATTCTATCGTTTTGCACATTGAAAACTTTAAAGAAATTTTTTTTCTAACAAATGAATCTGGACCATCGGGAACCACACAATGAATTTTCCCTTTATCACCTAATGGTAAAAACGGGAAAGAAACATCACCAGACAGCCTAACGCTATCACATTTTGGCTGCAAACAAATCCAATATTTATCTTGATTTGACATATCCTGTATGATTGTCCCCAAAGCCAAGCAAGGTAATGTATCTGAATATTTTGATCGCAAAGTAGTTAAAGCTGCGTACTCAAAATCTAAGTTTTTGCAATTTTTAGGATGAGAATACATTTGTGTTAAACAATTAAAAATTTTTTCACTACTAAATTCTTTGTTAGAAAGATAATCAGGCTGTGGCCTTTCGTTTGGAGAGATTCCATTTTGCAATAAATCAACGATTTGATCTGTGTTTAAAGAAGGTTTTCCTTTAGCCATATGATCTAGTGGATAAGCCTTACCTTGGGGTTGGTCCTCAACAAAAAGACGTAATGCCTCCATATCTGATGCACTTCCGACATTATATTCCTCAAGCAGAGATTGTATCTCATCAGAGATTAATGTTGCTGAATGCTCTTCAGCCTCTTCTGGCCTCGTAAGACATGTTCTGTGGGTGAGGAAAGGATAGTCCAGTCCAGAAAAGGTTTTCAAAATCTTATGAGAGTTTTTTCTAATTACTGAAAAACTTCTCATCACGGTGTTTGATAACAACCCCTTTGTCATCTTTGTATATTCACCAACCAAAAATTCGGCCAACTCGTCAAAAGATATCGGTTTTACACCATCTGCCGTTTTAGTCGCCTCCTTGGGAAAAACCAATAAACGGCAAGAACCAATTTGGCAACAACACCCTGATCCTGGTATTGGGGTAGTTTGATAGCTTTTATCAAGCTCGTCTTTTATTGAATCATAGATACCACTGATATCTGTTGAGCCGGTATAAATAGCAATGAGCCGAAGTTGCTGGGGAGAGCTATTGGTAAAACAAGCCATAGCATCCTTAACCAAAGAAAGAGCTGTGCTGTTCGATTTTTGGCTTAATTCCCAATCCAATATAATAAGATCCGCATTATTGCATAAAGGTATTACTGTTCTGTCAAGGCACTTAAGTTCTTCTTCATCAGGCTTTATTACCGTACACAAGATGCCTTTTTGTGCAAAACTATTTATGACTTTCTTTGCATCTAAATCATGTGATTTTCCGACACTATCCTCTTGATTATTCTCAGTCGGAACTGGACTCGTTTTATCAACCTTGGATTTAGACCCTGCTTTACGACTTGTTGGAGTAACAACTAACTTAGGTTTAACCGGATTAGGATCCTCAAAATAAGCCTGATCATCAACAATAAGAACTGTTGATAGAAAATCTTCAGCGATTTCTTTCGAGTATTTGAAAAATGCAGATTCAGAATGCATAATTTTTCCCTTTATGCTTTGTCGCTCAGCGGATGAATTTTAAAACATGTACCCGTTTCAGAGTAATCAGTATCAATTACTAAATCGTAGCCAACTTTCTTAAGAATATCTTTTGAGATAAACAAACCAAGCCCTCTTCCGCCCGGCTTTCGAGAAAAGCCTTTCTCAAAAGCAGCTTTCCTGTCCCTTGCCGGAATCCCCGGCCCAGTGTCCTGAATAGTAAAAGCTCCATTTTTTACATCAAGGGTAATTTGTCTCTTAGAACTTCGGTCCTTCGTCCAAAAAATAGCGTTATCTATTAAATTTATAAATACAGGGTAAAAAGTCGAAGGGTAACTCTCAATAGAGAAAGAATTAAAATCATCTGTAACGACAAGATCCACATCATGTCTAGTCAATCTTTCATCGAGAACGTTTTTTACAAAATTGACTATTCCACGCCCAGTTATTTTGACTTTTTTTCTATAAAGCCGTTTATTTAAAGGCGTAAACAGCGAAAGATACCCATCAAGGTGTTCAAAGCTGTTTCGAATGTTGGTGTATAAGGGCTTTAGCTCAGCATTTACATCAGCCCAACTCTTTAGTAGTGACACGTTTTTTCTTACAGATTTTATACTGCTGTTAAATTCGTGATTGATGATATCAACAGCCATACCTAATTGAGTAAGTTCCAAGTCAGCTTCGGCATTTTCCTTTAAAGCAAGAAGCTCATTTTCCTGCGCAGCCAGCATATCCGTTTGTGAAATAAGATATCCTCGTTCATCTCTTGAAAGCTGAATGACATCTAACTGTTGTTTAACACTTTCGAGACTTTCCTCATGTTTTTCAGCTGCTTTTGTAAGTCTTGATTCAATAGCATCTTTAAGTTCTTCAATAGAAGATCCATCCATCTTTTCCAGATTAGTCCGATTAAAATTAATCTCAGTTTCAGTTATTAAATCTTTGATTTCAGAAAGACTATTCCGAACAAGATCATGGACATTTTTGTGGGTGAGGTCTAACGAACTTTTTGTTTCCTTAGCTTTAGTTTGAACTTTTTTGATCGATTTTTCACTTGTTTCTTTTATTAGAACTTCAAGTCTCTTCCTTTGATCAATATATATTCTGGCTTGCTTGGCTGATTCTCCGATCATATCAGATATCGTTTTTTCAGTCGGTTTGAAATATTCGTCTTCCAACCGCTGAAATTCGACAAGATATGCCTTCCAGTCTCGATCCAGCTGCTTGGTTAAACCCACGCCCCTTGGCCTTGCCAAAATATAATCTGACCGCAGTTTATCAAGATCACCGCTAACTTTATTTTCAGCTCTGATGAGTAAATCAGCAGCTTGATCTGGTGCTTCTAAGCTTTTAGCTCGTTCAAGAACACCATGAATGTTATTTAATATGTTTTTAATTGAATCTTCATACTCAAGCGAGTCTACTTTCCCAAAAAAAACATTTAAATCATTAGAAAAATTATTTCTTTTAACTGTTGATTGTTCATTTTGTTTTTTTAGAGCTTCAGCCGCTTTGTTATACTCTTCTCTTACATGAATAAAGTCTTCTGCTTTCGAACCGCCTTCCCTAAAAAAATCACCTGTAATTTGAAATAAGAAATTTTTCAGAATATCACAAAATTGACGGTAGGCTTTATTTTGTTGAAAACCTTCTCGGCCTGCTTTTTCAACTAGGTTTTTATTTTTATGTGATATATTAATCGCTCCAGCCATATTCCTGTGGGAAAAATAATAATAACTGGCACTCTTGGTTCTGTTTCTTTCAATATCTAAAAAATCATGGTCATGGTTTCCATATGGAAGAACCCTAATCCCATCCCTATAAACATATACACCACCTATTCTGTTCAATTTTAGATCTAATTTTCCGTAGTCCTCTGAAGAAAGAGAGCTCTCTCGTTCTCGACCCTGAATATGAGCTAATTTAAATGAAAATGGGCCACACAGTGTTTCTCTACCCCCTGTCTTTCCCCAAGATACGATATGCTTGACAGGTTCCTGACCGTAAACCGTTACTGTTCCTTCGAATTGCCCAAACTTGTCAAACTTCCCGTCAATATGATGATCAGCCATGTCAAATTCATCATGTGTAATAAATTCACGAGGACCTATAAGCTCATTGAAATCACCTGGGGCATCGGTTTTCCAATCTCGAAATTCCGTTTTTAAAAGCGGAAGTTCTTTAGTTGTCATGGTATCTGAAAAACCTAATAAAAATTTTGTAAATATGCGTTCCTTCTTTTTTTGCTCATCCTCAGTATCTATATCTAAAGCAATGGTTTCATTTGAAGGAAGAATATAAAAATGTGTTCCATGACCACCTCCTTTTAAACTCGGTCCAGATGCGAAATTATCCAAATCGTCAGGGTCAACAATAAAAGCATCAAGACTGTTAGAAATTCTTTTTTGATCTTTTTTTCTTATTTTTGTTCCTAAAGACTTTAAGTTATTACGAACAACTTCCACCAAGGAATTCACATCATCTACATCGGGAAGAGTACCTCCAGCAAAAGTTTTGATCGGAATTTCAATGTCATCGATATCTATACCCGGCACTTCGAATAGATCCCAATTAATGAAAGCCGCAACTAGATCATGGAGCATCCCTTTCCGTTTGGCACGCGTCAAAATAAGAACTTGATTTCCTATTACGCCAATTGCAAGGCGTCCAATCCCTTTTTCCCCCATTGTGTTTCTTTCGAGTTTATCAGGGGGAGAATAAGGTGGTTCCATTCCTAATTGATCTTTTACCTTGCTTTCTGTACCGATAGTGAGCCAGCGACTCTCGAAATCGGTCTTTGTCATCCCTACACCGTCATCTCGTAAAACAAAAAGACCATCGGATCGAAAATAATCGACTAATGCATTATCTGCATAGGCATCATGAGCATTTTTAAAAAGCTCACTTATTGCAGTTGGGATACCGGCAATTTGCTGTCTACCAAGAAGATCAACAGTTCGTGCTCTGGTTTTAAACTTTGCCATTTATTCCCTCTATATGCTGAATAAACTGTCTTCCCATTGCTAAGGCAAGATCAACAGGTACTGCATTTCCAATTTGTTTTGCCATGGAATTCAAGGTACCGTTAAATTCAAAATCATCAGAAAAACCCTGCAGGCGGGCCGCTTCCCTTACACTTATAGCTCTATTTTGTTCCGGATGACCAAATCGACCGTTGGAGTAACTGATGCACCTTGTGGTTAACCCCGGTGCTGGCTTGTCCCACCATAGACGACCGTAACAATCTGTATGGCCTGAATGAACGTCGCCTTTATCGTTTGTTCTTGTATAACATGCAGGCCAAAGACTTTTATGCCACTCATAACGTCCGCCGCCATCGGGAGAAGAAGCTTTTATCCTTTTCAAATTAAGTTCAGATAAAGCTGCAGCACGGTGGTTTTTTAGGCTGATCCCTTTATATGTCTCACCTGCCGCAATAGCTGGAAGATCATCAATCGCATCCCTGACAGTTTTAAAAGGATTATCGGAATCTATGCCATGGGTGGCTGCGGGAATATTGATTTGTCCATGCCTGCTCGCAAGCAATACAAAACGCCGACGTAACTGTGGGGCTCCATAATCTTGGGCAGCCACAACCCCTGAGTCCATTTTATAGCCATACTTTTTTAAAACTTTTGTGAGCTTACCCAAGGGATCAAGGCCGTCCCTTCCTTTATGGAGTCCGGGGACATTTTCGATAAACACAAAATCAGGCTGGTATTTTTTTATCAGGGGAATGAAAAGTTCAAGTAGGCCAAGCCGTTCATCTTTGAACTTTTTTTCCGTTCTCTGTTTTGAATAGGGCTGACACGGGGCACAAGCACAGAATAAAGTGAGATGATTTGAAAACCGCGTAAGTTGCTCTTCGAGTTTGTCTTTTTTGAGATCTCGAATGTCCCCTTCATGAAAATAAGTATCGGGAAAGTTGTGTCTGTACGTATTGGCGGCATCCTTGTCAACATCAAGCGCAAAAGCAATATCCAACCCGGCACTACGGAACCCGGCACTGGTCCCCCCACAACCGCAAAAAAAATCAAATACAGCGATTTTACTCATGATTGTGCCTCCAGAAACTCCCAGTATTCAGAGAAAGACACTCAACTGCATATGATGCCACTACAAAATAACAAAAAAAACGCATACAAGCCCTTAACAACTTTTTATTCTTACACTTTCCCACCAACAGAACAAGTCATTCACTGAATGTCCTATACCATACACCGACTCAATATTCGAGATTATTCATCAGTGTCTACGCGTAGACATCCATCAAACCGTCACCCCAGCCTCCTCCTTCCGCCTCTCCACGAACTCCTCCACACTCCGCTCAATAACCCTTAATCCCCGCCGGTTACCGGTGTAGTACCCCCTGATTTCACCTGCTTCCAGAAGCCTGTAAGCGTGCGCCCGTGAACAAGAGATCATCTCTGCCGCTTCCATTACATTCACCGTTCGTTCAATCATCGCTCGTTACCTCTTGTTGTACCAGCTGGGCCGGTTTCGATTTCCTGTGATTCTTTGTCGGACGTCCTGGGCCTCTTGCTTGGGGGCCGGTTTTGGTTTGGGGGCGTCTTTCTTCCTCTCTTGGGCCTTGGCCAGGTACCGGATACTGGGCGTCCAGGACGAGTCGGCGCAGGCAGCGGCGTAGACCTCGCAGTCCAGGAGGTGGTTGTCCCGGCCTCCGATCTGCTTCCAGGTGATCTTTTTGGTCTTCTTGTCCCGGCGCTTCTCTTCGGCCAGGAACTGCTTGGCGTATCTCAGGTCGGTCTCCGAGTGGAGGTAAAACCTCTGCTTCTCTGCGAGCCTCCCTGTCTCTGGATCCGCCTCTTTTCGAGCGATCCGATAGTGCAGAAGGTCTTTGAGCTGGTGGGTGTCCAGGAGCCGCAGCTCCAGGCCGCCGGGAATCGGCTTGTTGCTTCGGGGCATCTTGTCCATGAGTTTCACCTGGACCTTCTGGAACTGGGTCTTGGAAGCGCCCTTGATCCCGAAGATCACGCCCCGGCTGTTGTCCCTCAGCCACTCGTAGGCCTCTTCGGTGCGGGTCCAGTCGTCATCGGCATTCACGCCGCCGCCGGTGTCCAGGGCGGCACGGAAGATCCCTTTGGTCTCCGAGGAGTCCTGGACCGGATACCGGGTGTTGAACACAAGGTTCTCCACATCGTCCCAGGTGGAAAGCGTCCCGTACTGAATGAGCCAGCTTGTGAGGTCCTTATCCCATGCCCTGACCACAAAATAAAAATGGAGCAACTGCATGTCGATGCCGCAGGTGAGGGCCACGGCGTCCTTAGGCACGACACCCGGCGGAAGATCGGTTTTGTGCTTCAAGAGGTTGCCTTCGTCGGTGGTTGCCATCACCGGTTTGTAGGGGACGGCCTTGTGCTGGGTATCGAAGGCCATCATCTTTGCCGGATCCTGGAGGCCCTTCAGAAACGCCGCCGCCACATCGGAGAGGCTGACAAAAGGAGAGTACCAGGAAGGGAGGTGAAACCCGACGGCCACGGGTCTCTTGATCTCCTTCTCGGGCACCCATTTCCCGAGTTTCACGGCCCGGTTCCGGTCGATGTCGTCCCAATCCATTCCGCACTTGGTGCAGGTGTACCGGGCAGATTTTTTCCTGACCACGGTTCTGTGATCTGCCTGGGAGCCTTTGGGCCAGTGGATGGAAGGGAACTCCATTTTCTGAAACGTGTTGCAGATGGGGCAAGGCACCTCGTAGTGGTGCATAACCTCCACCTCCTCTTCCAGCAGTCGGGAAAAGGCGTCTCCATCTTCCGCCGGGGTGGAGAAGTAAAGGATCTTCTTGGTGAACGGATAGGCGTTGGTTCTCATCTCTCCCAGACTGAACGGGTCTGCTTCCTTCCCGGAGAACTCGGGGTACTTTCCCGGCTCGTCAAAGAAGATGTATCTGACGGACTCGGATGCCATGACCGCAGGCGAGGAAGCCCAGGCCATCATGATGTCCATGCCGTGGGTAAAGTTGATGGCAAGGGTGGACACGTCATCGGCCTTTTTACCCAGAAGCTCCGCAACTCTGGGGGATGATTTCAGGGAGGGGATGATCTGCCGCCTGCTGATCCGCTTCACTGCCTTTTCATCGGGCATCACATACATGCCCGGGCCCGGATCCTGGTCCACCGCATAGCACATGCAGTTGATGGCCGCCTGACTTTTGCCCGTCTGGGGTGCGAAGCACATGATAATTTTCTGGACCCAGGGCAGGTTCCAGGCATCCATGGGCCCCACCAGGTATTGCGTCAGGTCATTGGTCCAGAGCCCCTGGGCCGGGCCTTTGGCGACCCACCGATGACGCTCGGCCCACTGGGAGACGGTGAGCTTCTCCTTGGGTTTGAAGATACGGCGCTCAGCGTCTGTAAAAACAACATATTGTGGGTTTCCATCATCATCATGAATCATTCTGCCATCTCCTCTATGTCCATCTCTTTTGAATCCATTGTGCTCACGGCCATCACAGGCCATTTTTTCGGCTCCGCATACCGCCCTATGGCGCCTTCCAGTTTTTCCAGCCAAAAATCAATGAGGTCGGGCCCCATCTCAGGCTCTCCCTTCACAAGCCGGATCATCTCTCCCACGTTGGTCCTGAAAAACGTTGCCAGGGCATTTCGAAAGATCGCCGCCCGTGCCGCCAGCTCCCCGTTGAACAGCTCCCGGTCAATGTACTGCCCGGAGTCCACCAGGGTTTTAAGTTCCCAGTGATCTGCCTGGGCATCCGCTTTCCTGGCTTCCGCTGTGAGCTTTTGCCGCTGGATCGCCTCCATGTCTTCACTGAAGGCTTCACCATCGAGCCGTTTCAGATGCATCCCCGCATACCGGTCCACATCCTTCACCAGGAATCTCCCGTCTTTCTGCGCCGGGATCCGGCCCTCGTCCCGGTGCTTGTACACCGTGGACTGACTGACTTTGTACCCGGCCTCCTTCAGGTAGGCCGTGATGGCCTTGGGGTTTGAAAGTGTGTCTGTCATAAGTCTCTATTTCATCCCTTCGATTTTCTTGCGCCAGTTCCTCACCGTGGCCGGATCGCACCCGATGCGCCTGGCTGTCTCCGTCGTCTCCCACCCCCGGCCAAAAGAGACGAAGAGTAGAAAGAGTCCCCGGTAGTCCATGTGGCTTCCGGAGAGGAAGGTCCCGGTGAGGCTGGTGAACTTTTTCCCGCAGGCCGGGCAGGACAATCTTTTTCCGCTCCAGAATCTGAAGAGCCGTTGTTCGTCCTGGATGGAAGATCCGCACCCGGGACAACGGGCTTCGCCCTTGTGGATCCGGTTGAGGATCCAGCCCCGGCAGCACTCCAGGTCCAGAAACTCCGGGCCGAAGGCATCGGCTGCCTCGGCCGGGGTGAAGATCTCTCTGCCGTTGGCTGACTTGCATTGGTCTGTATTTTCTCGATGTTCCATTGTTCCAGCTCGTTTTAAAATTTAAGTGCGAAGAACTATCGCGATCAAAGGTCCCCGCATGGGGCAAAGCCTGAGAAGGACCCAAGCCGCTTGGGCCTCTTCGGCCCCCCTTCCCTCACCGGTCAACCCGGTCAACCCCGGTCAAACGATGCGGTCAGGGGTTAAGCCCCTGAATTCTTTTATTTGGTCAGGGTGGTCAGCCCTTTTTTTCAGAAAACAGAAAACTTTTCAGGGGGCCTCTTAACGCCTGCACACGCAATATGTGGCGTGGAGGGCTGACCGGGTTGACCACTCCACCTATCAGCCCGACTTTACATCGGATATCCGGTCAGGGGTCCGGGCGTCAGGGTTGACCAACCCCTGACCAGGGGCTGACCACTTCGAGGCCTTGAAGGCGCCCTGCCTGCACTCAAGGGGTGCGGGGATCGAGGGCCGCATCATGAGATAATCTTCAGGGAGATGTTCTTGACGCATTGCACCCTCTTTTTGCCGTCACGGGCTCGATACTGAGCCAGACAGTCAATGGCCTGGTACAGCTCCCGGAAGAAGTTGTCGTAGTTCATGGGGGCGAAATTACGCGCCCGTGACCACTCGGTATAACTGCCGAAGAGCTTGTCTTTTGACGTGTATCCCGCCGACTCGCCCACATCGCACCGGTCCTCCACGTAGCTCAGGATCGGGTTGTTGCTGAACTTGTATTCCATGAGCAGGTCGTCGGTTTCCTGGCATCGGGTAAAGCCGCCCTGCTTGCGCAGGCAATGGAGGCCTTCAAGGGACCATGCAAAGATCTGGGACAGCTCCCCCAGGAGCTTCTCTTCAAGCTCTGTGTCCGCGTCTTTGCCCAGGAATTGCCGCTTAAACTGGATGGGCAACACCCGCCTGAAGAAGCCGTCAGAGTTGTCCAGGACGCGGGGCTTCTTGTTGGCCGCAAAGACAAACTTGCAATACGGGGTAAATTCGAACGTATCCTGGTGCTTGAACGCTGCGTTAATGGGATCCCCAGAGGAAATGGCTTTAAAATAGGGGCTGTCCAGGGCCTTGGCCCCCACCTCCGTGCTGGTGTTCAAAAGCTTGCCATAGAGGCTGGAACGATGGAACTGGTCCTCAAGATCCACAAAGCCGACAGAGGAGCAGTTCTGCACCCCCACCATGTGCCGCAGGATCTTGATCACCGTGGACTTGCCGTCCGCCCCCGGCCCGAAAAGAAAAAGCGCTTTGCCGTATCGGGAATCCCGCGTCAGACAATACCCGAAGAACTCCTGGAGCTGGTCGATGACCGCCGGGTTCTGGATCGTCTCCTCCAGAAACTGAAACCACCGCTCGGGCTGGGCCTTGGTGTGGCCGTCGTAGTCGATGGGGAGGCAGCAGGTACTGTAATAGCTCATGTGGTGAGGCCGGGTTTGAAGGGTTTCTAAATTTAGCATGCTGCTCTCAAGACACACCCAGTCGTCCTGGTCGTTTACTGCCCTGCCGTGGGGAATGGTGCTGAGCACCTGCGCCTGAAGTGTTGCATCACTCACCCGGTTGGTCTTGGACTCCTCCCCAAGCAACTTGATGCAGCGCTTCTTGACATGATCCTCCTTAAAGACCACCCAGTGGGTCTTCTCCCACCTGTAAAGAAGGCCCGTCTCCGGGTCGCTCATAAGCGAAAAATCCTGGAGGATCCGCTCAGCCAGGAGCCGGGGCTTGAAGGAGAGTCGGTCCCCTACCCCATAGGAAAAAAACTCCCGCGCGCAGGAGATCTCCCCGGAGTCCTTCATCACATAGGGCTCGGCATGGTCGATGAGGTTTTGCAGGTCGTCAGAGGTCTGGCCGTGCTTGACAAAAAAGTCGGTGAGGTCCTCCCCGTGCTTCTCCGGCCACTGGCCGTCATCGCGCCGCCCCATGAAGCCGGGCCAGTTGATGAGCTTCAGTGTCCGGCTCACGGTGTAGAGATTCTGACAGGAGACGTCCCCGTAAGTCATGCCCGGCTGGTCACAGTCCCGGGCCACGATGATGTCCCGGTCCAGGAGCTGGTTCAGGTGAGCCTGCGCCCACTTCTTCGGCTTGGTGGTGTTGGCAATGGGGTTGAACCCCATGGAGAGCGCGCACACCACGTCGGTGATGCCCTCCACGTAGAGGACGGGCCCTTCCTTAAGGGGGGCCGGGGGAAACAGCCGCGTCTGGCCGAAGCCCTTGGCCCAGGAGACCATCTTGTATTCGGATGCCCCGGGCTTGTAGAGGATTATGTTCACCAGCTCCCCGTCTTCATGGATGGGGAAGGCGATCTTCCGCCACTCCGGATTCCTGATATAAACCAGCTCCCCCGTCTTGCTGTCCTGACGGTGGGTCTGCATGCGAAGGCCCAGGGCCTCGATGGCCTCCCGGGTCCACATGCGGGTCTGGGCAAGGCGCTCTACCCAGGAATCGGGCAAGGGCGGAAACTTGGCCCAGGCTTCCCGCATGGTGGTGTAATCAAGGGCGTCCGCTTCGGGCTCTACCCTAACTTTAACTTTTGGCTGGGGTTTGGATTGGTGGGGCGTCAGGGATCCGGCAGACGCGTTGCGGTCGGTCTCAATGCCGTGTTCATTCAAAAAGGCCTTAAACCCATCCTTGGCGTCCAGGCCACGGCACAGGCTGTACAGCTTCACCAGGTCGCCGCTTGCCTGACACCCAAGGCAGTGGTAAACGTCTTTTTTCACATTGTAACTAAAGGAGGGGTTCGTCTCCTCATGAATGGGGCACAGGCCCCGAAGTTCCGCCTCGGTTGATGCTTTTGCGTCCACACAGAACAGCGATTTTGCAATGTCGGCCCTTTGGGCTTCGGTCAACTTATCCAGGGCGATACCCATATCAATTAAGCCTTTCCAACAACACAACTTTTCTCTTGTTCAGAGTAAAATCGTGTGTTACATATTTCTTGCTTTATTTCAGTTTTTAGGGCCTCGACAGTGCCAGCTGTAGGGGCCTTTTCTTTTGCCTCTTGTTCAAATGAAATCCACCGCTTCTCAGTCAAGCGGCCTTCTCCTTGCTTACCCTCCCCAAAATCAACGCCTCCAACTCGTCCAGTTCCCTGCGGCACTGCTTGAAGCTTGCCAGCAGTTCAAGCTGGGCATTTTTGGTGGGCTTTCCGTTGGTCATCAACTCCTGGGCCTTCTCCCGAAGCGTCGAAATAGCCGACACCACGTCAAAGGACTCCTTGTCCCAGTTGTCCGTGGGACAGAAGACATCCTCCTTCGTCACAAGGCTCATGCCTTCCGGCTCCAGATACCTCATCAAAAACGGATCTTCAGTCACCGCCACCACCGCCTTTAAAAGGCGAAGGTTCATCTTGATGCGGCCTGCCAGGTAGTCGTAAATGGTTGCCTCAGAAAGAGACATCCGCTCTGCGATCCGCTTGACCACCTCCGACTTCAAGCACCGGTGCTTTACCGCTGCATTGGCTTCGTTGGTGATCTCATCACGCTCCGTGTCACCTAAAACCATTCCCAAAACCTCCTGAAAAATTTCTGTAGTCCTTTATGTCTTCTGGACATACAAAACGAGTCACCATGATTATTGGCGACAATCAATTGATGGATAACCCATAATGGGTAATCAATCCTCAGAGATGCTCGGCAAATCCGAGGAGTTGATTCTTGCTAACTTTTCCCAAGGGTCACCGAATTCACTCGGACACAACCATTCATGGGGCTTAATCAGAAAAGAACATGCTTCAGCCAACTTACTAGCGGCCTGTAGAGTCATGTTCTTTCTACCCATGCGTAAGTCGTTTATATGTCCGACTGAATACTTGGATCTTTTTGCGAGCTCCGTCTGATACATGAGACTATCTTTATAGCCACTGGCAATAATCTGTCAACCTATATTACGGCCAAGAGGAGGTTGTTAAGGATGTTGCTATCAGCTATATTCGTTGACATGAATACTCCCATATACGACAAATGGTTAAATTCCTTCAAAAAAGTACTCAAAGCCCAAGGCTATGGGGCTCAGTCAAAGCTTGCTGAGAAAGTCGGAAAAACCGTTAAACATATCAGTGATATTAAGGTTGAGCGGAAACGCGCTTCTTTAGAGCTACAGGAAGAGATTGCAAAGGCCCTGGGGTACACGTACCAGGAACTGATCGCTCTTGATGATCCTGTAATCGAGAAAGAGCCCTTCCCGAATTACGGTCAAGTGATGAGGCTGCCTTTAGAGGAACGGGCCTGGGCCATTGCAAGAACTGCTGCGGAAAAGTATGGCATAACAGGCTTTATGTCCTTTTCCGGCGGGCGGGATGCAAAAGAAAAACCTGAGCTTATTCAGCGATTTTTAAACGGTGAATTCAACGAGGAAGGATTTTATAAAGAGGCATGTCTTTTCTTTGAAGCCATGGAAGAAAGAATAAAAGCCGAATTTGCAAAGCGAGGCTTCTGATAGATTCTGCAGAAATAATAAAGGAAGATGTCGGGCGTCGCCTGCAGGTGCTATTCAAGGATAAAGGCATTTCTAAAGCTGAGATCCAGAGGCGATTGAGGTTGAAAAGCTGGGATACGGTTCACAAATGGACCAAGGGAAAATACATCCCAAAGGGCAAAAACCTCATCCAGCTTGCCGATATACTCGAAGTTTCAACCGACTATATTTTATTGGGCAGAGGGGACCATGACAATGGTCCCTTTTCTCGTTATACCGAAATAATGAAACTCCCGGTCAAAGATCGTGCCTGGCCGATTGCCCAGGCCGCGGCTGAAAAATGTGGCATCGCAGGATTCATGTCATTCATTGAGGGAAATGGTGGACATGAAGCTCCGACTTTTATTCAACGGTTTTTGGATGGCGAGTTCAACGAGGAAGATTTTTATAAGGAGGCGTGCAGGGTTTTTGAGGAGATGGGAAACACAATTAAGGATGAATTTGCAAAACGAGGGTTTTAGTGAGCTCCATTTATAGAGAAATTTTTGACCTTGAAAAAAACTGGCACGGCTTCAACAAAAACCCTTTTTCCAAAACTGACCTTATTGAATTGGCAGAGAGAAACAACATCGTCGTGTTGAAAGATCACTCTGTCAAAAACGCATGCGTCTTCCACTACGAAAAAAGAAAAGTGGTTCTATACAACCCACACCTACCAGAGATCGACTTCGCTCTATCCCTTGGACATGAACTCGGCCATATTGGCCTTGGCCACGTGACGCCCCACAGCGAACCCCTCCATGCTAACTATTTATCCAACTCCAGCATGGAAAAAGACGCGGGTATCATCGGCTTCCTTTTCTGGGCACCAACCACTGATTTATATCGAATGGATAGGGATGGGAGACTCAATATTGAAGAGATCTACAATCATTGCCGAAACCATAGATATGGTGATGTTGAAGGGGTAGATCTTGAAAAGCTCTGCAAATCCCGTTTAAGAATTTACAATGCGTTAAAGCGGTCAAGAAGGCCGCATTTCTGAAAGTGTCTTAGAATCAACGATTATTCGATTGGGAAACAGCCTACAGCTAAAGTTTAGCACCTTCATCCCACTGTGTCAGGATTGTTGCAACCTCTAAATTGTCACCAACTACCTTCAACCGAAATTTAACGTATGGGGCCAAACAAAAATAGCCCACTGATTATCCAGTGAGTTACCTCGACACTATGATCAATTGATAATTTGGTTTTTTTTAGAAGAAAGCTCTCTGTAACCATATTTTAAGAAAAAATCTCTTACAGCCTCGGCTGCTTCAACTAATAACGAAGCTGGTGGGTTTTCGAGTGGTTGAGAAATCAAAACAGTCTTTTTCGACATCGATTCAATTTTATGAATTGGTATTATTGCATTGAATATTTCATAGGCTGGCTGCAATAAGCTTCCATCATTACAGACGAACTCCATATAAACATCTCTATCGTTATCATAAACATACACACAGGCATTATAGAGCCTCGAATTTAAACGCCCAAGTTTATCATTAACCATTTTTACTTCGATCAACGTTTCTTCATCTCTGTATACTCTATGCTTAATTAAATCGAAACTAAAATATTCAACAGATAGATTAACAGCTGAGTCAATAGATAAAACGCTCATATATCCAGTTTCAACTAAGGAATCGCTACTGCCTAAACTCTCAGTGACAAGCCCTAATGCAAATCCAGACGTAGATAATGCTACGCCACCACTGAAGCCTCCGCGAGCCATTGTAGACATTACGAAATGTGCGTATCTTGAATGCCGTACGTCAATTACGGCATTTACTTGGCCTGTTGCAACTACTTGGTTTGGTGTATTTGTAAATGGTATTGGTGGATAACCAATAATTAAAGCATCTGACAACACAAAATTTGTATCACTAATTTCATGACTTGTGTGGGAGCTTATCTTAACCTTCGGAAATAAGGAACTTTTTGTATCAACCTTAAATACTGCCACATCTTCGTCTTTGTCCACGTACGGTCCTTCGATTATATCAAGTACCATTGGTTCAATCGATATTGTTTCAGCACCGTTGCCTGCTTGAATATCATCCTGTATTAACACATATCTCTTTGTTGTAGCGACTTCCAAAATTTTCTTATGCTCTATTACATGTTTTGCCGTAACAAAAAGCCCATCACCGATATGAAACGCTGAACCAATAGCTTCATTACCCTCATCGTCACTAACAGCAACATAAGCAACAGCTGCTGCGTAATTAAGGTATAATTTTTGTATTTCTGTTATATTATTTTCTAATATCATGACAACCTAATCAACTTTCAATATAGCGCAAAAGCTCAATCGACACTATAAAACAACTACACTACGATTATGTTCTATCATAAGGATTTGCCCGATTGTTCAGTTGTAATCAACAATTCACCACTTTCAGTTCTTTCTTCGATCAAACTATTTATCTTTTTTATATTCTTATTTAAAGCATTTATTTCAGAAGTTAAATTCATCACTAATTCATTCGATGAATCGATAGGTTCTTTTATTAACTCAATATTGTTTTTTTGTTTTTCAACATCTTTAAGTAAGCCTTTCAAAAGAGAACTCTGGGCTGTAAGTTCCTCTGTCGACTTGATGGTATTTGTATCGATACTTTCCATAATCTCCATTGATTTTGATAGTATTCCACTTTGTTGGTTACTATTAGCGACTTCTTTAAAGTGTAAAATAGCGGCCAAAATAAAACCACTTAGCCCAACAGTACAACTATATTTTAAAACATCCATACTTGCTGAATAAAATCGTGGGGTATGAGCAATATTGTCTGCAACATATTTTTTAAAGTACCTCAAAAAAAAGCACATAATTGCTTGGATAAAGTTAGGGCTCCCGTCTATCGATGTTTTTTCGGTAAAGGCTAATAGATATTTAAAATGTTTCTTGGATCTTGTAACCAATTTATCAGGATCGCGTAAGGTATCTAAAAAATAAAATTGCTCATAGTATTTTTGGTTGTCTGTTCCTCCTGGATACAAAAGACATAAAACATGTCCCTCATCAGTTCGATGGTAAACCAAAGATGCCCCATAAGCCGCTTCGAGTTTTGTTTGTGGGCGGAAACCGTCAGCCATTTCTATTGATCGTTGAAATGGTTTCGGGCCGAAGAAAATTTCAACTTCTTTTTTGTTAAGACCACCGTGTCGTCCACCCGGGCATATTACAAATGGGAATTTTTTTTTGAGGTTTTGAAATCTCTTTTCACTTTCACTATATTTTGTAAACAGCTTATCTGATTTAGCGAAAAACTCATCAAAACTTTTAATTTTATCTATTCGTTTTCTCAAAATAGCCTCATTTATATTTTTAAATATAGTATTCTAATCGAAGCACATCCCTACCAACGCCCATCACTTTGGCATAACTTTGGAAGCGTTCCTCCCAATAATAAGACATAAAACTTAAATTGCATAAATAAGCTTTGCTCCATACTCAATTCACTTAAACAGCGGTTCATTTCCCATACAATAAACATAGCTCACTACACAAAGCAACAAATGAAAAACGAAATATATTCTTTCTAAATTTAATTAAAATAGCATTTCAAGCATCTCTAATATAAGGTTTTCATATACATGATCTTCGTACTCAAACCCAAGCCATCCTCTCACTTTCTAATGAAAGACATAGTAGGAAGAACGATTAACCCAAACTTTCAATAAATATGTCCACAATATTTTGACCCGCCCCACATTTCCCATCGCTATCAACAAAAAAACTCAGCATCAAATTAATCCTCTACATCTATATACATTCTTTCCCAAATATTTTCGTTAGAATCTCCCAGCGCTTTGTCAGGAACAGCCTTCTTAAGGCCATTTTTCAATATGATATAAACATGAAACAATTTTTATTACCGACAACCACTACGGCTACCAGACACATCAAAATATTATACAGCTACCTACCAGGCATAATTTTATTGACACAATATAGCCGTTGGCAATATACATTAGCCATATACTCGCACAGAACCAAGCGCGAAAGGTGGCCAAAACAACTCAATATCAAACCCGACCAAAGTGAAAAGGCCGGAGGAACAGACAAAGACACCTGATTTTTTTTGAGCAAACGACAAAGTCCATTACCATCCCACTATTGGTGGCCCCCATGACGAGAACGAATACACCATTCGAGCCATCCCCAACATGGGCGGGATACGCAAACTCGTCTGGCTGGTGGGAAAGGCCAAGAGTGTATCCATTGAATCGTTGGGCTATGTAAAAAAGGGAGAGCTGAAAAAATGAACATCACCTGCATCACAAACCAAAAAGGGGGCGTGGGCAAAACCACCACCGCCATCAACCTGGCCGCCGGGCTCTCACTGGAGGGAAAACGGGTTCTCCTTGTAGATCTGGATCCCCAGGCGAACCTCACTAGTGCAGCCGGAGTCTTTGCTTCGGGCTGCGCTTACACAACAAGCCATGTGCTCCACCAGCAGGCGGGGATCCCCGAGGCGGTGGTGAAGGATGTCCTGGGCGGCCATGTGGATCTGCTCCCGGCGGACGAGACGTTGAAGCGTGCTGAAGATCTGTTGATCCCGGAGCTGTTCTCCGAGTCCCGGCTGGCCAAGGCTCTCCAGGGGCTGGGCTATGACCACGTGCTTCTGGACTGCTCCCCTTCCCTGGGCCTACTGACCGTCAACGCCCTGGTGGCGGCCACCCATGTGTTGATCCCCTGCGACTACGGGAGTTTTTCCATCGGCGGGATCGCCAACATCCATAACAAGATCGCAGAAATCGGCCTTGCCGGAAAGACCGTGCGCCTGTGTGTCACCATGTACCGCAGCACCACCACCCGCACCAATGAATGGGCGGAAGGCGAGCTGGCGCAATACCGTGAGATCATGCTCAGGACAAAGATCCGTAAAACAGAGCCCTTGCTCCAGGCGGCCATCGAGGAGCAGAGCATTTTTCAATTCGCGCCAAAGGGGATCGGGGCCGAGGACTATGCCGCCCTCACCGAGGAGTACCTGGCCTTATGAAAAAGCTCGGAGCCAACAAAAAGGTGAAGATCGCCGCCGGGTTCGGCGGGGAGTCCGGGACCTCATCCCATGAGCTTCTGCCCCAGGGCAGCTTCCTCAACGTGCCGGTGAATGCCCTGAAGCCAAACCCGTACCAGCCCCGGCAGGTCTTCAACCATAAGGAGCTGGAGGCCCTGGCCGAGTCGATCCGGTACCAGGGCGTCATCACCCCCTTATGCATCTTCGTTGAGAAGGATCAATACTTTATTGGGGGCGGTGAGAGGCGATGGAGGGCCTCCAAGATGGCAGGCATGGCCACGGTGCCCTGCTACGTCACCACGGGGAGTCCGGCGGAGATCGGCCTCATCGAAAACATGTTCCGGCAGGACCTCACGCCCATGGAAGAGGCTGAAGCTTATGCCCGGATGCAGAAAGAGTTTAAGTACACCCACCAGGACCTTGCCCGGGTTGTGGGCAAGTCCCGCAACAACATCACCGAAACCCTAAGCCTGAACAAGCTGCCGGAGACGATCCGGGAAAAATGTCTACGCGTAGACATCTCAAAACGTGCCCTCATCGCAATCTCCCGGATGGAATCCCCGGAAACCATGGAGGCGGCATTCAACCAGGCCACAGGCATCAGATCAAACGAGACGGATGAACCGAAACAACCCAAGGCGAAGATCTCCAAAGCCACCAGGGCCACCGCCCGGGTGGAGAAGCTGACGGACGAAATCCGAAAGGTGAATCTGACCGAATGCAAGCCGGATGAATCCGCGGCCCTGGTCCTGGCACTACGGGACCTAAAAACGGAGCTTGAACGGATCCCGAACATGGCGCTGTCCATGATGAACCAGGAGGAAGGGCCTCTGAACCTCACCGGCTCCTGCCGGGTCAAGCTCCTCAGAGCTGGTTTTCGGATCTTCCGGACACTGGACTACGACAAGGCGATCAAAGAACTCAGCCACACCGGCGGCTGGAAGCTGGTGAGCAAGCATAAAACAAAGAAAGCGATGAACGAGGCCCTGGAGGAACTCCTCCGGGATCCCATGTGCATAAGAGATTAAAGGAGGAAGCATGCCGAGAATTGACAATGAACAACTGGAAGCGCTGGCGGACATGGTCGCCATGAAGGTCAAAGAGACGGTTCAGGAGGCGGGAGCCCAACCCAAATGGCTGACCATGGAAGAAGCGGTGGTGTACGCCAAGACCAGCATGCGCAAGCTGCGCACGTGGGTGGATGAGGGGTATATCTACGGATTCAAGCGAACGGGCCGGTATGTGGTGGACCGTGAGTCCATCGACCAATGGTACAACTCAGAACGTTTAGAGATCGGGGGCATGTAGAATGGCTGTGAAGGCAAATTACCATACTACCCTTGCCCACCTCTGGAGACATCCGACATACGGAGGCTTTTTCGCGGAATGGGAAGAGGCCAAGCCTGCCATGTCCAAAAGCAAGAGCAAAGGCAACACAAGGACCCGGCGGAAGGCTCTCTGCCTTCCCGGGAACAGCCGGGCCACAAAAGACCCGAAGCTTGCAAAGAAGCTTCTCAACCAGTTCAACCAGCAGCTCCTCATGGGAAAGGTAAGAACCAAGGATTCCCTGATGGAAGTTGCCTGGGGGAATTACAAAGAGGAACTCCTTGATTACATCGAGGCGACCCGGGCCGATGGGACGTTCAAGCTGTATCAACAGGCCCTGAACAAAGCCAGCGAATGCTGGGGGGACCACACCGTCGTCAGCGAGATCAACGGGCGCCATATCGACCGGCTTACCAGCAGCCTTCTTCAGGACGGGTTGTCCTCGGCCTACGTGGCCAAGGTGTATCGGCACGTCAAGGCGGCCTTAAAAAAAGCCACGGAATGGGGCTACGCCAAGCCATTGATCTTTCCAAAGGCACCGGCGGTTCCCAAGACGGTGCGCTACATCCCAATCCCAGAGCTTACCGAGATCATGGAGAAGATCGAAGACCCGGAATTTTACGATTTCTGCACCCTCACGGCCTACCTGGGGCTGCGTTCCGGTGAGGCTCTCCGGCTTACGCCCCAGGACATCGACAACCCCAAGGGCTTCCTGCGGATCTCAGCCAAGCAGAAAAACCGGCAAGAGTCCCGGGTTCCCATCAACAGCACCGCCAGGGATGTCCTGGAGCGCTGCATCACCCGGATGGAAAAGGCCCCCGTGCGCAAAACCCTCTGGAGATGGACGACCGTCACATATATCGGGCAGATGTTCAAACGAGCCGCACGGGCCGCCGGATATGAAAAGTACCACTTCCATGACCTCCGCCACACCTTCGCCAGTGTCATGGCCATGCAGGGCGAACCCCTCAAGGCCATCCAGGAGCTAATGCGGCACAAGTCCATCACCTCCACCATGGTTTATGCCCATCTTTCCCCGCAGCACCTGGTCGAAGCGTCGGAAAGGTTCACATTGGGGCCAATCCAGCCGCCCAAAAGCCCCGACGATGAATAGCCCACTTTACTTTGAAATATTTAAAAATATTGATGACAGTTTTTTACCATGTAGCATATCATCAAACAATGTTTTAACAAATTGTTGCACGTTCAGTGCAAAACATTGCAGTACTTCACAAACGACTAAATACTACAAAATCTTAGCCGCACATTTCCCGTAAGTTCCCAGCCCCCCGAAACTATACGGAAACTTTACGGGAACTGTACGGGAATAGCGTAATGACAAGCATTTTGGGACCTATTCCAGAACATTTAGCCAAAAAAAAGGGCCTCTCGATTTAATCGAGAGGCCCTTTATAATTCCCTGAAATTCAATGATTTTTATGGTACCCGGAACGAGAATCGAACTCGTACAGCCTTGCGGCCGAGGGATTTTAAGTCTCTTTGAAGAACAAATGATATCAGATGGATACATTTTACTGTAACGAAACTGTAACGATAATTGATCATTCAAAGGTTTTACAACGGGGCTCAGCACCACCCGATATTTATTCTGGACAATCCAGGTGTGTTTGGGATGGCTGCTCCCTGAAACTTTTTTTATCGCAATACGCCAGAGAGTCTAAGGGGGATGGCGAAACTCAACAGGTTTAATACAAAGCATCAAACTTTATTATTTATAATATCCAAGATTTCATCCCTAAAATATCTTATGACTTTTATTGACCCTTCTTTTGATAAATGTGATTCATCTGTGAAATAAATGTCATTTCCAACAACAGGATGACAGGTTCCATCAGGGCAAAAAGCGTCGTATGGATTTAAAAAGTAGATATCCTTTGTGTTAGAAGCATACTCAGATAACATTTGATTACCTTTATAGCCGAACCCAATTTCCTTAGGGAACTCGAAATCTTTTTTAATCGGTTTTATATATTCAGGTCTTGTAAAGCAATCTATCATTAATTGTCTATTTGTCCCTGGAACGCTACCAATAATTATCAATTTTCTATCACCAATAATCTTTTTAAGCTGATTTAGCTGATCTATAACTACTCGGTAAGCTTCAGGACTTGACCCAAGGTTAATCTTTTTTTTCGGGTTTAGTGTGCCGGCCCTCTCTAACTGATAACTCCAAAATTCACTAATAATAAACGTAGAATCCGGATTAGCCTCAGCCTGTTTTAATGCTCTTTCAAGTGCGTTGGGACATAAATTATCCCAGTCACGCCCTGGGGTCATTCTTGTTAGATTAGGGAGTATCAAGCAGCTAGTTGAGCTTATGTATATCTTCTTTTTGAAGGGAAGGCCAATTTCTTCATATAAACCGTTAGTATAGTGCCGAGCATGACTATCGCCAATGAGAACAATGTCTGGGGGTGAATTTTTCTCTCCCAAAAAACCAGTAGAGGGGAATCCAACCCCACCATATAGATCCTTATGAAACTGTGTAGAACCTTTTTCGATAGACTTAGCGATAGCGTCAGGTATATTTGAAATCCTCCAACTCCATCCGCCATTAAACCAAATATGAACTGAAATGATCAATATAGTACCAGCTATCGAGGCACAACTGCCGACGAATTTTCGAGGTGTCATGAAATTGAATAAAAACGAACCCCGGCGGAAAGGAACCTCGACAAATTTATACATCAGAAACCCAAAAAGGAAAGAGGCAATTATGATTGAAATTTGCTCTTTCTGAGTAAGGGGTGCTTGTGAATAATATTTGTAAAATACTACAATTGGCCAATGCACAAGATATAACGAGTAACTTATCTTTCCAATTGTAACAGCAATAGTGTTTCTTAATATTCTACCACAGAAAGATGTTGCGCCTCCGTAAATGACTAATACAGCACCTATACAAGGTATTAGCTTATTAATAGAAGGATATAATGTGTCTTCTGAAAAGTTAACCACAGAATAGCATATCAACCCCATACCCAAGATAAATAAAGGTTCTAAAAATACTTCATTATTAGGTCTATAATTTATAGCCCACACAAGAATTGCACCAAAAATAAACTCTAACACACGAAAAGGCGTTAGAAAAAAAATACTTGAGCTACTTTCTTTGAAAACCCCTGACAAAAGAGGGAATAACTGTGTGATTTTTGATGCAATTGAAGCCTCAAAAATAACATTAAGAAACAGACTTACAAGTCCGATTGTAATAAGGAAATAGTGAAGAGTATTCAAATTTCGTTTTTTGATATAAGTAGCTAACGCTAAAGGCCAAATAAGATAAAACTGTTCTTCGACACTCAAAGACCATGTATGCAAAAGGGGCTTAACCGCTGCGGAACTGTCGAAGTATCCGCTTTCATTCCAGAAAAAAATATTAGAAGTTGCAATTACTGCAGAACCAAGAGACCCGCTAAATTGTTTAAAGTCGTTAATAGAAAATAACAAGAACGCAAAAATTAAGCTTACACCTAAAGTACAAAATAATGCTGGAAGTAGTCGCCGTGCTCTGCGTAAATAAAAATTTGAAAAACTAAACGTTTTAGTTTCTGCTACTTCATCAATAATAAGTCGCGTTATTAAAAAACCGCTGATAACGAAAAAAACATCAACACCTAAAAACCCACCTCTAAAATTTTCAAAATCTACGTGGAAAAACAGAACGCTAATAACTGCCAATGCGCGTAGGCCGTCTATGTCAAGTCTATACTTATCCATTACTGATGCTCAATGCCTTATAGAAAGTAGATTAGGTAATCTCATGCCTGCAACGAAAGGTGCAACTCTTTATATCCAGAAATCATCTTTATGCCAATTATTTTCCTAAAAACCTTTTGGGTATATTCAACAGAGCTACCAAAACGGTATAAGCTTAATTATCAGCAACATAAACCCATTAAATCTGTATCTTAAGCCAACTTGAATTAAATAACAAAAAGGGCTCGTATAATTTTGCAGAGGCACTTTTACAAGCAAAAAAACAGCATATCCCAAAATTACAACAATTTAAACAAATATCAATTTCAAGCAACCCAGCGTGATTGCCGATAATGCCCACCATCTGTAGCGATTTCTTGCAAACGTTGCAATCCACCTAAATCTATTGAGCTCCAGCCTCTACAGCTTTTAAGCTTACATTGCATCCACCTCATTAGTTGCAAAAAAACGCCCCAAACCTATCGAAGGTGAGGTGTGGAGGAGTGAAATTTTTCCCGGGTCTGGGATTTTTCACAGATGGCGGGGCTTTGGGCGGTTTCCCGTCAGCGCTAAAAAAACGGCACGGGGATTTCGCCTGTGCCGTGGGCTGAGAAGCCCGTTGTTATTGGGGGGTCAGAGATTCGAGGTGTGGTGGAAGGAGTGGTGCCGGCGGCTAGATCAGCCGCCGGTTTGCGTTTTAGCCCTGGAGGGAGTCGATGTCGGATTTTGCAACGCCCACGGTGGTGGCCTTGGCTGCCACTGTGCCGGCTGCGGAAGACTGACCCACCCCGGGGTGGGTGTGGCTGGCCAGGGCGGCCAGGGCATCCTTGATGGCGCCCAGGGCACCGGTCAGGGTAGGCAGAAGAGAGACGCCACCCGGGGCCCCGATGGTGATGGCCGGGGCGGCCAGGGTCACGGCGGCGGCGTTGATGGCCTTGGGGCCGGTGACGGTTTCGGTGGAGGATCCGCCTACGGTCTCGGTATGGCTGCCGGAGACGATGACCGTCTTCTCCCCGGATGATTCGGTGCGGGACCCGCTTGCGGTATCGTCCACGGTCTGGGCCTGAAACTTGCGCAGGGCCGTGGCCACCTCCTCGATGTTCCGGGCGGCGTCCAAGATGTCCTGGTCTGTTTTCCGCTCCCAGTTGCCTGCGGCATCGTGGAGCTGGTGAACACCCGGGCGCTGTTGCCAGAGTCCGGAGCCATCCGGCACGCCCGGCATGGAGAGCCCCATGGGGTAGACGTGCTGGATCACCGGGTGATCGGGGCGGCCCTCGACCCACCGCACGGTGACGATGGTGCCGGGCCTGGGCCAAAGAAAAAGCCCGGCGTCGGGCCCTGCTGCTGGCACAGGAAGGGGCACGGCTTCGAATCGGGGGAAGTCCGGGGCGGGCTCGCCCTCGGGGGTCAAGATCTCGATGTCCGCCGCCCAGTAGGGCCGGAACCGGTCACAGGTCGCCCCGGCCACGGGCGGGTCGGAGATCTTCACCACCCGGGCGTACCGGTCCAGGTGATAGCCTCCGGAGAGCTCCGGGAACATCCGGAGCACTATGCGTCTAATCGCTTCGCGCATGTCACCACCATAAAGTGTTCTTTGAGTTGCAGGCTTGTGATGTACTGCCCGTTCATCTGCACCCCGGGCCGCAGCCCGGGAATAGCTTGAAGTGTCTTGGTGCCGTCGAGCTGGACGTCCTGGAAGAAGGTCTCCGGCACGGTGAAGGGCTTGTCCGCCCACCGGCTGTCCTCCCAGGCGCCCACGAAAACCTGGCCATCGCCCTGCTGCTGCCAGATGTAGTTGGGGATAGCAAACACGGCGCCCATGGAATCAAGGCCATGGATGCCGTTGGCGATGGTCTGGAAGGCCGGGCACGGGGTGTCTGCATAGCCCGCCTCCGGAACCACAAAGGAGAGCCCGGTTTTCCGGGCGTAGACGCCCAGCACGTCCCGAAGAGAAGCATTCCGGATCGACACGGGCAAGGAACCCCACAGCACCGCCGAAAGCTCCCGGCAAAAAAGGCGCTGCTGCCTGGCGTCCACCGTGTGGCTTCGAACCACAAACCCGGTGAAAAACGCCACCGGGTCCTTCCGGGCATCGCCCATGGCCATCTCCACAATACCTGAAAGGGGCTTATCGCTGATCACCGTGAAGTCGGCCCGGCCCGGCGTGGAGATATCCAGGCTCACGTGCTCCCGGACCAGGGGCACCGGTTGCCCGGCCACCATCACTATCTTCTCCAGCTTCACGTCAAGGCCTCCGCGTTTTCCAGAACATCATCAAAAGAATCAGCCCCACGGCCATTCCTCCACGATGCCTGAAGCTTCACCGGCTTGCGCACCTCCACCCGCTCCGGGTTGCTTTTGCACTCCCTTAGAGTAAAGGAGACCTTCCACATCTGGAGCCCACCTGCCTCCTCCCAGTTCACATGCTCGGCAAACTGCACCTGGCGAATCCCCACGGCATTGGCCGTGGGGTGGGTGATGGTCCAGATCTTTCTGGCCCCCTCCTCGCTCAACGTCTCCGCGGTCTGGACCAGGCCCCCCAGGTCCGTGGCCTTGGTAAAAGGGATCTGAAGCGACACCCGAAGGATCTTGGGCTTGGTCCCCTTCTCCACGGCATCGGTCCCCGATGTCTCTCCCGCGATATCCTCCGTTCGGAACTCCAGATTGCCCTTCACCACCAAATTCTTGCCCGGTACCTTAAAATCATCCAGTTGCATCATGGGGCTGTGTACCTCGTGGGTTTGGGGGGTTGTTCGGGCCAGGGGACGCCCCCTTCAGGCCAGGGCCAACCGGGCTGGCCTGGGAGGTCGCACAGGGCATCGGCCCAAGCGTGCCAGGCGGCGCGCTGGGCTTTGTAGTGGGCAAGGGCGGCGGGGTTGTCTTCGGATGAGTCGATCCAGCGGGTGAGCTGTTGGGCTGCTGGCTGGTATTCGACCTTGAGTTTGTCGTCACGGGTTGCACGAATTTGCATTGCCGAATTTT
>NZ_CAADHO010000011.1:8622-188821 GCF_900699765.1 Desulfoluna butyratoxydans | reverse complement strand
AGTTACAGGAAGGCTACGATGTTTTTCTTTCGTTTTAAATATGCTGGGATGCAGGGATATTGATTTTTGCTATGCAGGTTGAGGAATGATTTGCCGCGTAGCGGCTTTCTTGAACAAACACTTGCACGCCGACCGGGCGCAAGTGCTGCTTTTTGCCCTTATCGTTACCCGTTCGTTACCAAGTATCAAACGCTGCCGTACTTCCGCGCCCGTCGGGTGAAGTGTGGCGTTAGCTGCTTCAAAGGTACAAAATGACTGTTCGAAAAATAACAGAAATTGAATATATCAATGCATTTCGAGGCAAAAAGAAAGAGAAGGCCGTAAATCTTGCTTTAGATATAAGAAAGTTTGAAATCGAACTCTATTGGAAAAGAGCAGCATATTTTTGGACATTTATCGGTGCTACTTTAGCGGGTTATATCGCAATTCAGGCATCGTCATCAAATAATAAAACCGATCTGTCGGTTCTGTTGTCTTGTTTAGGTATTGTTTTTTCATTTGGATGGCTATGTGTAAATAGAGGTAGCAAACACTGGCAGGAGAATTGGGAAAATCATGTAGATATGTTAGAGGATGAGGAATATGGTCCAATTTATTAGGTAGTGCTATCTCGCCCAAAGCCTAAAGGTCCCAAAGAACAAATCAAACATATTATTAGCGGGCCTTCAGAAATATCCGTTTCAAAAATAAACCAGATTATAAGTATATATGTTGTTTGTCTGTGGTGTGGGTTGCTTATCTATTCTTTGCCACCATTTGGTTTTGATTTTCCATTAAATTGGTTTTATGTGGGTATAATCATGGCAACGTTTGTCACATGCGGAATGTTTTTTTCAAGTTTTGGTGCAACTTATTCAAATGGTTATACACATCATGCAACATTACGCTCAACTAATATTGACAATTGCAGATAGCAAATCACTTGTAGGGACCGCTACCGCTGAGCGGTAGTACCCTCGCTCACTCGGCGGTCCTACATTTTAAACGTTATGTGACCATTTAAGGGCTTAGTATTGTTTGATATTTAGTTAAATATACTTTCAGCATTTTTAGCCTATACGGCAGGCTACGTATACTTATCATTTCCGTACTTTTTGTCTTTTATATTTCCACCATTAAAGAAAACTGTTTCAGAATTTCTCGCAAATGGGTCAAGCAAGTCCAATTTAGTTATATCTATAATTTCTGGCACATTGCTTTTTTGTTTTGTTTGGTTCATGCCAGGTGGCTTCAAAGAAGATCTTGATTCATATTTTCAAATTGCATGTTTGTATTTGGGGTACATTGGTTTTGGATTTTTTTGCTTACTGCTTTTGTCAGATATAAGAATGAAATCAGGTAAGAACAGCACATAACAATTGGCTCATGGCCGGCTCCAAAAAGCTGGCCATTTCTTTCGTAAGTTGAACCGCCCCCCTCTTTTCAGCTTTTTGAGTCGGCATTGCCACGCGTTAGGGCCTTTATTGGAGAACAATATGGGGACTTTAGGTCCAGAGAATACATTAGAAGATGTTAAAGTAAAAATCAAAAAAGCATACAATACTGGGAATGTAGGCCTTATAAAGCAAGTTGTCTTAAAAGAAGGTCCCAGAGCATTTAGAATCGCAACTTTACTTGAAATATTAAATGATAAAACCAAAAAAATTCATCATTTTTCTCTCAAAATTGACCAGATTGACAAATCAAAGAAAGGTTGGAGTTATCAATTCGAGAAATCAGTTAGACTTGATGGGAATAATCCAGATGAAATCAAGCGTTTGTACAATTTCTTAGATGCAGAGTTTAAAAATAAATTTGGTGAAAATCTTGGTGAGTTACACCTTATAAATTCAAACGACTTTGACAAACTTTCTAACGTACTTGATGCGACGAAAAAAATTAAAAACAAAGATAAATTTTCATTATTGGGTAGTTTAGTTTCTCACATAGAGACTAATAAAACGAATATTTCTGAATTTGTTAAAGCCTTTGAACAAACCAATAAAGAAACATTAACGCATATTTCCAATGCAGCTAAAATTGTCAATTATTCCGAAGCAGTCATGGAGTTAAGGCAGTTAATAACCAATCCTGATACTCCTGAAAGTAAATTTCAAACACATTTAGAAAATCATCCTTGGATGTTTGGTAGTGAGTACAGTCAAAGACTGAGGCGAAAAACATGGACTAAAGACGAGCGTCTTGACTTTATGATGCGGAAAACAGTCGATGATTATGTCGAAATAATTGAAATTAAAAAAGCATTTTCCGAAAAACTATTTGTATATGACAGCTCGCATGAAAGTTATTATCCATCATCTAAGCTTTCAGCAGTAATTGGCCAAGTTGTTAAATATATTGAGCGAATTGAGAGGCAGCGTGACTCAATTATAGCAACTGAAGGGTTTGACACTTTAAAAATAAAAGCAAAGATCATTGTTGGTCGAGATAATGGTCAGGATCAAGTTGAGGCATTGAGGAACTTAAACTCTCATCTTCACAGAATTGAGATTATCACCTATGATCAGCTACTTAAAGTTTCAAAACGTATTTTAAATATGTTTGAAATTCAGACAGATATTACAAAAAGTAGAGACAAAGGTGATATACCTTTTTAACCCCAACACGGGAAAGGGGTCGCGTCTTGACATTTGACACAACCCCTACTCATTCGGTTTATTAGTCGGTGGCTTGAGGTCGTTCTGGTTATAGGGCAAGAGCCCTACAAACCAGATAATGGGGCCTGCTGTGGCATATAGTGCTAAACCGGAAGAGATTTGACAGAAAGTCCAACGTCAAGACGCGACCCCTTCTTCACGAAAGATGAGTCAATGAGTCTTATAGAAAAATTTACATTTTCAGATATAAAACAATCCCTGTACCATTATACAGGAGTTGGCTCACTAGTTGGAATTGCTCAAAGTCAATCCTTGTGGGCTACACACATTTCATATTTAAATGATTCAAAAGAATTAATACATGCGTGTGAAATTTTTCTAAAATGTATCAGCATAAAGCTGGAAACAGGTTCTTTTTCAATAGAAGAAACTAATTTCTTGAATCAATTGGGCAAATGGGTCAACTCTACTTCAAAAACGACACCTCAATTATTTGTCTTTTCTCTGTCGGAAGAACCATGCTTACTTAGTCAGTGGCGAAGTTATACGCCCCATGGTAAAGGTTTGTGTCTTGAGTTTTCACCAGATAAAATAATTGAATTATTATCTAAAAGTTCTCTGAGCCTCGTTAAGTGTAAGTATAATTGGGAACATCAACAAATTACAATTAACAGCCTTATTGAGGAGCTTCTAAATAGTTTCAAGACGCAAGCGCCAAAAGCATCGTCAAATAGACATATTGCAGAGTGTTATTACGATTATATCGGTTCTTTTTATGATGAAATTTATTTTATTTTGGCTTCAATAAAAGACGAAGCCTTCAGAGAAGAAAAAGAGTGGAGATTTCTCATAAAACTACAAGAGGATCTTACGAATGAAAAGCTCAAGTTTCGTGAAGGCTCAAGCATGATATCACCATATACAGAAATCAAGCTACATTCCAAACCCTACTTTGAAAGTATTACATTAGGGCCTTCACCTCATTCTAACCTCTCATTTTCCAGCCTCTGTATGCTAACGACAAATAAGAACTTATGTAGATGCGTAAAAAATAGTTCAATCCCATATAGAGAATGGTAAATGTACATAACTACACGCTGCAAGGGTCCACAAAAAGCTGCGCTCGTTCCTCGCTCCGCATTTTGCGGCCGGTGAAGCACACGTTAGGCAACGATATGAATATAGAACTAAGAAAGCAATTAGGTGACATTCCTAAAGAAGAACACACAAAACAACAGATAGCTTTGAGTGATTTGAAAAATCATTACGTGCATTCTATCAATGTCATTGATTCAAGTCACTTATTCCATGAATGGGGCACATATAACTGCTTTGAATATGCGTTACGGCTAACGAATTCCTCTGATTATGTTGAAATAAAAAAACAACATGTTTTTGCAAACAGTGAATTTATTCAGTATTTGATAATCAACAATTTAATTTCTAAAGCACAAGACAATGGACTAATAATATATTTTAATGATGAACAAAAACCAACACATGCAGGGATATTTGAAAATCATAGAGTTTTATCGAAATGGGGTACCGGATTAGTTTTTGACCATGAAATATTTGAAGCTCCATTTTCCTATGGTTCTCAATACAGGATTTACGAGACTGTGGAGAGCGCCACAATGATTGAATATTTTTTTGATTATGCAGAATTACATGGAATTAAATTTTATTATGAATAATTTTGCCTAATCGGGTAGCCGGGGGTTTATCTCCCCCAGGCCCCACACCACCCGGCATGCGGGTCCGCACCGGGCGGTTCACAAAGACATCCGGGCCGTAGCCAGGAAAAAGTGTTAAGAGCGAATCTTATACCAAGATGACGGTTTCCACTCTTAACCCTTCAAGGGAACGTAACCCACGCCGCGCCTGTTCCATACTTCTCCTGTTGGATTTATTGTAGCAACAGACGCCGTTGTTCTTCATGTTCGGTCCTTCGGCAGGGTGAGTCCTCCAGCGATTACCTCGGGGTGTCTCGCGGCTCGTTTCCAAACGTCACTCCATCAATGACGTATTCCTATGGAACGGGGTCGCGTCTTGACATTTGACACAACCCCTACTCATTCGGTTAATTAGTCGGTGGCCTGAGGCCGATCTGGTTATAGTGCAAGAGCCCTACAAACAAGATAATGGGGCCTGCTGTGGCATATAGTACTAAGCCGGAAGGGATTTGACAGAATGTCCAATGTCAAGACGCGATCCCTTCTTCCAATTCTCGTCTTGGGGGGATGAGTCTCAGGCCATCGGCAACCCATCTCTTGATGCGCACCCGGCTTTGCACCAACCGGTTCATCGACAACAGCCCGCCTCGAGGTGAGCCTTGACAGCCCCAACCTCGATATCAATGCAATTGATCGGCTTGGAAGTGCTCATTTCGGTACTCACCCGGCGTTGCTCCTGTCCAGCCTTTGAAAGCCCTTAAAAACGAATTGCTGTCCTGATAGCCCAGCAGGAAGGATATTTCGGGCGGAGAAATGGCAGAGCGGGAGAGGTAATGCTTGGCCAGGGCTTCCCGCGTGATGTTCAAGACCTCCTGATAACTCGAAGACTCCCGGCTCAACTGCCTCTGCAGGGTGCGTTTGCTCACCGCCAGCCTTCGGGCGGCCTCTTCAATGGTGCTTTCGCCGCTGGGGAGCATTTCGAGCAGGGCGCTCTTCACCCGCTGGCTGAAAGTTGTTTCGGCCTCCAGGTCGGAAAGCCTCTGTTTCAGCTCCGTCTCGAAAAAATTCCACATGGAAGCATCTTCCGTGAGAAAGGGACGGCCCGCATCGGCCGCAGAAAACCCGATGCGGATCGCTTTGCCCTGCCGGATCGGGTTCTCGAAATACTCGGTGTAGGGGGCGCTGTTGCCCGGAAGCTCTGGTAACTCTAAAACAGTGGGAACAATCCGTTCCCGCGTTGCAAGGCGAATCAGCTGTGTGAAAAACACCAGTTCTGCAGCTCCCAGGGATCGCGGTATACGGTGGGTGTAGCCATAGCAATCCAGGGTGGCACAGGTCACCTCTCTTCCAATCTTCACGTCCATGGTCATGGGGCCGATAAGGGGCTTGAACCTGGCCAGCCGCTGCAGGGCCGTGTTCATGTCCGGGCTGCAAAGGCTTGCGAAGATCGCGGGATCAAAGGACTCCACCGAAATGGCCCGCCCCACCATCAACGGAAGCTCCTCGGTCCCGGCTATTTGTTCCAGCCCCTCCCAGAGCCTGAAATAATCAGCCGGGCTCAATGCAGCATCCTTCCGCGAAAAAAGATCCGCGGGCAAGCCCGCCAAGGCAAGCACATGGGCCGTGTTGAGCCCCATGTCCGCAAGCATGATTTTCCAGCCGCGCTGCACAACAAATCGGGATGCTTTTTTCATTTTTTTACCTCCGTGACGCAGCCCCTGCGCATTTGCTTACGGGCTGCGCCTGTGACTAACCAACCCTGGGGTGATTCAAAACCGTTTCGATGAAGACAGCGTTCAGGTATTCGCCATCAGGTTTCCAAGTGCCTCCATCTGGCCGCCTGAGGCATCCCGATCCATCGTTACGCTCATTTTTTTTCCATGGCCTTCCGGGAAATTTTCAGCACCAGTTTCCTCGGCAGGAAGGGGATAATCCAGTTGAGGGTGAAGTTCAGGCCCGCTTCATTGATTTTGATGAGCTCGCCCTTCTCCATTGCGTCGTAGCCACACTTGGCAACGGTATCAGGGGTGGGGGCCTTGTCCCAGATATCGAGGCCGTCAAGATCGCCTGCCTTGACAAAGTCGGTGGCAACAGCGCCGGGACAGAGGGCTGTTGAGGTGACTCCGGTCCCGTCGAGTTCCTCGGCAATGGCCTGGGAGAAGGAGACCACAAAGGATTTTGTGGCGTAATAGACCGCCTGCAGCGGTCCCGGCATGAATCCGGCTGTTGAGGCCACGTGGAGGATGTTCCCCCTGTTTCGTTTCACCATGCCCTGGAGGTAGAGGTGGGTCAGATTCACCAGGGAGACCATGTTGACCTGCATCATGGCCTGGTCCTTTGTAAGATTCCGCTCGTGGAATTTTCCATGCCCGCCGAACCCGGCGTTGTTGATAAGAACATCAATGACAAGGCCGGCTGCTTCGGTGGCGGCAAAGATTTTTTCTGCTGCGTCCGGTTCGGCCAGGTCGGCAGCGATCACCGTGGCAGTGATGCCGCAGGTTCTCTCCAGCTCCGCCTTGAGGTCGTTGAGTTTGTTTTCTCGTCGTGCAACCAGGACGACGTCGCCGCCTTTTGATGCATGATATCGTGCCAGCTCGGTTCCAATACCGCTGGATGCGCCGGTAATCAATGCTGTATTTCCCATGATTATCTCCCTGTATGTACTTTGGTTTGCGCCTGTGTCAGGCGTGCTGCTTTTTGGATCAATCATAGAGGAACAGGGCGGCGCCATAAATAGCACACCGCGCCATACTTCATTCAAATTGTGCCACTTTTTTTAAGAGTGCGCCATAGCCAGATAGCTTTGACAAACTGATTTGGCGTGTGGAAAGGGGTCGCGTCTTGACATTTGAAACAACCCCTACTCATTCGGTTAATTAGTCAGTGGCTTGAGGCCGATCTGGTTATAGGGCAAGAGCCCTACAAACCAGATAATGAGGCCTGCTGTGGCATATAGTGCTAAACCGAAAGGGATTTGACAGAATGTCCAATGTCAAGACGCGACCCCTTCTTCCGCGTTATGTTTTTCCTTGTCATCTAAATGCGACGTGTATTGGAATGAACAGTATAGTCGCAACCTAAGTTTAAATATCGTTGCAAGGCTCGATTTTGAAGGGAGCTGGTGTGGTCGTAAACCTGAGAATGAATGCAGAAAATTGATAGAACCGTATTTCAGTCAGGATCAATTTATATACACAAAAAACCAAGCATGGAGTGTCTTTACTTGAACCCTACGGTACTATAAAGGCACAACAGTAAAATTCATCGGACGCAAAAAGCGCCGATGATTTAAGCGTTAGCCTTTGATTTGCCGCTAATTAAACATTGACTATGTGTTGATTTTTATCACTCTATTTCGTAAGACTTTCTTTTTTGGCCCAGGTATTTGGTTTGTTCAAAATACGTAATTTAAACTACACAAAGGAATTAAAGGTTTTGAAGCATTTTAGTTTGTTGGTTGTTTTATTTCTCATTACAGGGTGTACATCGTTGGTACCATTAGAAAAAAGAGTCAGTTTCGATGCTGAACAAGATGCTCGGCAAATACAATCGACATCAAGTTCAATTATTGTCAAAGGATCCCAAGAAAACAATCAATTAAAGGTTTTCGTTAAACCTGATAGCGTTACTGGAAGTGCTGTTACAACCGACTTAGACGTAGGCTTAACCTTCAATGCAATGATTAAGCAGCTTGCAACATATTCTGGATTTGATTGTTCGATAAATTGTAATGAGATCATAGTAATCCTCAAAGATCCCAAAGTTAAATATTCATACAATCTTTTAAAAGCTTCAGGTTTCGATTATGGTGGTTTTGAATGTACAGTTCAATACCATATACCTTCACGACCTGCTCCAATTATTAAGCATTATGAATATACAAAAGAGTATGCAATTGATGAGCTTGACGGCAACAATCGAATATTTGCACCAGTGTTAATCTCCATTGAAAAGGTTGTTATTCAGGTGCTTAAGGACATAGATTATAACTTAAGACACATAAAAGGGGCAGGCCTACGCCTTTGACAATCTCGAGCGGCCCGATGCCCTTCCCTGGCCGGAAGCGCTATCGTTGTCTAAAACGGGATCCACTCCTTGGCGAACCCTCGTACGACGACAAGGGGCAATGGAAACCGGCCCAATCTTTCCAAGAAACCTCATAAAAGCATTATCAACGCCTTGACATTTTTTATCTCAAGGCGTAATTCTATCCCCTGTCTTTCCCTGTTAACCATGAACGTCGGCATTGCCGGAAAGGAGTAAATGTTACCTATGAACATCATCACACGAGAGCTTGTTTGGTTCGTTGCCTTTCGGTAGCGAATGAAGCCAGGGTCCTTTCGGCCCGGGGTGATTCCCCGGCCGCCACGCTGTATTGTCAGGCGCTTTGTTTAAGCGTCACATAACACACTTCCCCCTCTTCATTCCCCGCACCAAGTGCACCTGCCGTTCCGGCAACGATATCCAAACACCAAGAAGCACAGAGCACATTACGTTTCACAGCGATTCCCCTGCGCCTATCATGCGCCGTGGGTGAGCCGCCAGAATAACTGGATATCACATGAAAAACGACACCAGGCCTTTACAGGCAAAACAAACATCCCTGTTCGGAAAAGAAGCCGGTCCTCAATTCGTATCATCGAATACAGGCCTGGCCCTGCGTGAAGAAACCCCGGATGATATCGTTGCCATCACGTGCGTGACGGTGGCGGCCTTCATGCATCTCAAGGTAAGCAGCCAGACAGAACACTACATCCTCCATGCCCTTCGAAAGGCAGGCGCTTTGACCCTTTCCCTTGTGGCGGAGATGGATGGGCAGGTGGTGGGCCACGTGGCCTTCTCCCCTGTCACCATTTCCGATGGCACCGAAGCCTGGTTCGGTCTCGGGCCCATCTCCGTACTCCCCGGGCACCAGAGACAGGGAATCGGAGGGGATCTCATCCGGGAAGGCGTCAAGCGGCTCAAGGCTATGGGTGCCAAAGGCTGTGTGCTGGTGGGTGATCCGGGATACTACAAAAAACACGGGTTCCGAAATCCTCCGGACCTGATCGTTGAAGGGGTCCCCCCGGACGTGTTCATGGCCATGCCCCTTGCCGACACCGTGCCTCGGGGTACGGTCACCTTCCATGAAGGATTTCTGGCAACGGAGTAACCTGCGTGAAGAACCAATAAGCCAGGCTTCCACCCATAGGGAGGCAATACCCTAAAGACCGGGGCTGCCCCGCAGCCCCGTCCCACCTCTCAGTTATACGGCGGTATCTCCCTTTTCAGGCGCGCTTGAGAGGGGTTTTCCCCTCAGCCTGTCTGCCGAAGGCGATGTGCGCATTTTTCCGAGCGTTTTCTGTTTGAACGGTCTACTGGGGAAATTGGTCGAGTCTTGATAATTGACATCCCCCCTCTTTCAGTCCGGGATCAGGCATATGATTTTGCTAAAGATAAAACGGCCCTTCAAAAAAAGGCGTCTCAATTGTCAACGGCCAACCTGGGCTGTATCGCTTGCGTGGAGCAATGGCTTTATCCGGTCAACAAGTCCATCCGCATCATGAAGCCATTGGATTTGATGCCGTTTGCCGGTTTTCAGTTCTACGAGAATAGGGCTTGGCCATCGATAGCCTATTGCGTTGATATCTCTGATTTCGGACAGTTTAATTTGCCTTACCCTTCCAAACCCAAAAATGGAGCGAATATAGAGGTGGGTCTTCGTAAGAATGAATCTTTTCATGAGTAGGTTCAAATATGAGCCACCCGCTACAAAAGAGGTCGCAAAAAAAAAGAGGCTGTTAGAACCCCACTGGGGATCCTTTGAAAACAAGGCGGCTCTGGACGAAAGTGATGTGACCCACCAAGCATAAGACATTATAGATAGCAAAAATATGAATATAAAGCATGCAATATAACTGGGACGCCCTTTAACCAAAACAGGGTCCGGTGTTTTGAAAAGCATACCGGATATTGTTCGAATAAAAAGAAAGGAAACCAAAAGCACGCTGAAAACGAAAGCCAGCTCAGAAACAATGGTTCGATCTCGTTCCGCTGTCAAATCAGGGTTGAGACGGCGTGAATAGGATTTGTCTTGCCTCTCCTTATCCTTAAGCCCCAGACGGCCGTACATCAGGCCCCTTGCGAAATAGGCCTCAGCGTATTTCGGGTCGATGGCTATGGCCTTATCATACGCTGAAATGGCGTCCTTAAATTTTGATTGATACCCGAATGACTTTCCCATGAGATAGTAGAGGGTTCTGGACACGATGTACCCATCTGTTGCCACTGCGTTATCAAAACGCGAAATAGCTTGATCGAACGTATTGAGCTCATACCAGCATATCCCCTCAAGGTAATGAGTATGACCCATATTTATTCCGTATGCGCCCTTTTCATTTTTACAGATGATTAATTTAAATTGGCGAGCATTCTGGAAGTCCCCAATTGCCTTCTTGAATTCCTGGTGCTTCAGGTGAGCGAGCCCACGTTGATAGTAGGCACACGAAAGGTTGCGCCCCTTTGAAATGTCGTCGGACCATTCTGTGATCATCTTTTGATACTCTGCGGTTGTCTCCGGAGCCGCTGATGCCATAACCGGTGCGAGAAACCATAAAATTAGCAGGCTAAATGCTCTGAGTCTCAATTTCATCGTAGGCCTTTTCATTCAGGGTGAGGGGCGCAATAAAACGGCAGGAGCAAAATCTTTGCTACAATGTTCGATAATTAGCTTTAGCTGATGCTCACCTTGAGAGCAATTCATTTCGCATGTTGTCATGCTTTTTTGATGCCACAGATCGCGGTCGTCTTTTTTTGTTCCCTTGTGTGGTATCGCAACATGCCATATGTCCGGCGTGGCCGTCTTTCCATAGGGGGCATCGTTTTGCGTGGGGAGTGCCCTTACCCTTTGTTTTTTGGTGTTCGTCGCGATTTGCTTTGCAAGGATGCTGGAGCGGCTTTTGGGACGCTGACTGGTGCGGGAGCCGCACCCTACCCTTCCCATTGGCCTGCGTTGGTTTTACGGGGCCGCTTCTTCTTTCTTGCCTTTCTTGGAAAATAGCAGCTGTGCTCAATATGAAATCAACCGTGTCACGCTTCCCCTTCCCTGTTGGCGGATGGGCCAAAAAATGCGTTTTTTGAGGCTGTGGCAATCATGGTGGTGTTGCGGGGTGAGTTCACTGTTTCTGAAAGCCGTGGGGCTCATTTGAGGGGCTTTGGCTGTGGGGGAGATTTATAACTGAGGGGAGTGGCTGGCGGTTTTGACGCTTTATTTGTTGGGCTTGCGACGGGGGAATAAAAAAAGGGGACATCGTATTTAAACGATGTCCCCTTTTATATCTTTTTTGGTCGGGATGAGAGGATTCGAACCTCCGACCCCTGCGTCCCGAACGCAGTGCTCTACCAGACTGAGCCACATCCCGTTTGTTTTACGGACACACTTCTACCGAAACGCGTGCCAAATGTCAAACCCAAAAAAGGGATCAGAAGTGTTTTTTTAGAACGATGGTTTCCTCACGGCCGGGGCCCACGGAAACAACATCCACGGGGGTTCCCGCCAGCTCTTCGATGCGTTTGAGATAAGCCTTGGCATTCTCAGGGAGATCGTCGTAGGAACGCACGCCGGAGATGTCCTCGTCCCAGCCGGGAAGGGTCTCGCAGACCTGGGTACAGTTGTCCAGGGCATCGAGGTCGGCAGGGAAATCGGTGATCACTTCGCCCTTGTATTCGTACCCGGTGCAGAGCTTCAGCTCTTTAAGTCCCCCGAGGACGTCGAGCTTGGTGATGACCAGGCCGGTGAGGCCGTTCAGGCGGACGGCGTTTCTCAGGACCACCATGTCGAACCAGCCGCAGCGACGGCGACGACCGGTGGTGGCGCCGAACTCTGCGCCCTTCTCCTGCATGTAGGAGCCCACCTCGTCAAACAGCTCGGAGGGGAACGGACCGGCACCCACACGGGTGGTGTAGGCCTTGACGATCCCCAGGACACCGGTGATTTTACCCGGGCCAACGCCGGCGCCGCCACAGGCGTTGCCGGAGACGGTGTTGGAGGAAGTGACAAAGGGGTAGGTGCCGTGGTCGATGTCGAGATGGGTGCCCTGGGCGCCCTCGAAGACCACGTGCTGGCCCTTGTCCATGCCGGTGTTGATCTCAACGGAGGTGTCGGTGATGTAGGGCTTCAGCTCCTCGGCCAGCTTGAGGCAGTGGGCGATGGTGGCTTCCACGTCTTCGGGCTCTTCGCCGAAGTAGTTGGTCAGGAGGAAGTTCTTCTCCTCCAGGGCTTCGGTGACCTTGGCCCGGAGAACGTCGGCGTTGAGGAAATCCAGAAAGCGGATGCCCACACGGGAGGCCTTGTCTTCGTAGCAGGGGCCGATGCCGCGACCGGTGGTGCCGATTTTGCCGTCGCCTTTTTTGATCTCCCGGGCGTGGTCGATGCGCTTGTGGTAGGGCATGATCACCTGGGCCCGATCGGAGAGGCGCAGATATTCGGGGCTGACGTCAACCCCTTTGCCCCCCAAGTAGGCGATCTCTTCGAGGAGCACTTCGGGGTCTACGACCACTCCGTTTCCGATGAAGCATTTCTTTTTCTGAAGGATGCCGGAGGGAACGAGATGGCTGATGAATTTTTCTCCGTCAACAACCATGGTGTGTCCCGCATTGTTCCCACCCTGGAATCTGACAACGTAATCGGCGTGTTCGGAAAGAAGGTCTACGATTTTCCCTTTTCCTTCATCACCCCACTGTGTTCCGACAATCACATAGTTACCCACAAGATGCTCCTTGACATGTGTGCAAATTAAAATTGATGCGTCCATGCGTTTCATTTGATGGTACAAGCGGAGGGTGGACGCCTCCCCCGCCATGCCAGCGTATATATAACTGATGGGCGGTGAGCGACTGCCTGGCATGACATGGAGGACGATGCCCGGCGCGCTTCACGTGCCATGCTTACGTGTCTTGCTGAAGGGCGCTTTTTTTGCGCGCCTTCTGTTCCCTGCGCCTGAGCCGGAAAAAATCCTGCATAAGCGTGCGGCAGGCATCGGCACAGACCGAAGGGATAACGTCAAGGGAATGATTCAACCGACTATCGTCGGCCAGGTTGTACAGGGAACCGGCTCCCCCCCACTTCTCGTCACATGCCCCGAAGACAACGCGGGAAAAACGCGCATGGACAATGGCCCCCATGCACATGATGCAGGGTTCGATGGTGGCGTACAAGCTCATTCCGGGAAGCCTGTAATTGTTCAGTTCTTTCGAGGCTTTCCGTATGGCGAGGATTTCCGCATGGGCCGTGGGGTCCGACAGGGAAATCGTCAGGTTATGGGCGGCAGAGATCACTTCTCCGGTTTCTGCCACAATCACGCAACCTATAGGAACCTCTCCTTTTTGTCCAGCTTTTTTGGCCTCTTCAATGGCCATGTCCATATAATAGGTATCGTTTTTCATGGAGCCGTCCCCGAACGCCGACAGGCACCCGGATGTCTGGTGGAAAAAATGCGCCCGCGGGCGCCGTGAATGAATGAAAAGCCTCTCTATACCCCATCGGGCCAACGGGTGCACCTTCTTTCTTGGCCGGGGCCGATGTTTCCGATTTGGGGGGCTGGACCACTCCAAAGGGAACCTGTGTCAAAAAAATCGGGAGGGCTATGGGGTTGATATCATGCTCAACCCTTGTCATACGCATGTTTCGCGGTTTTTGGACGTCAAAAAAGTGGAACTTTCACGTTGACAAGCCGACGCGCTTTGGATTAAAAGAAAGCCAACTTTGAGACGCGCTCGTAGCTCAGCTGGATAGAGTACCTGACTACGAATCAGGTGGTCGCAGGTTCGAATCCTGCCGAGCGCGCCACTTCAAAGAGACGGGCTTTGCGAACGCAACCGCAAAGCTTTTTCTTTGGTCCCCTTGTGCGCTTGTAGCTCAGCTGGATAGAGTACCTGACTACGAATCAGGTGGTCGCAGGTTCGAATCCTGCCAAGCGCGCCATTTCAAAGTTACCTGTTTGCGGGTTTCGCATCCCGCAGATATTTTTCGGTTTTTATGTGCGCTCGTAGCTCAGCTGGATAGAGTACCTGACTACGAATCAGGTGGTCGCAGGTTCGAATCCTGCCGAGCGCGCCATTTCAAAGGGACGGCCCCTGCAAAGCCATTTTTTCTCCTTTGAATCCCATTTGTGCGCTTGTAGCTCAGCTGGATAGAGTACCTGACTACGAATCAGGTGGTCGCAGGTTCGAATCCTGCCAAGCGCGCCATTTTTATCTTAAACCGAAAACCCCTTTGCGCGCTCGTAGCTCAGCTGGATAGAGTACCTGACTACGAATCAGGTGGTCGCAGGTTCGAATCCTGCCGAGCGCGCCACTTAAAAAATATCAAGGCCCTGCATGGTTATCATGCAGGGCCTTTTTTGCTTGGTCTCAATCAGGGCGCGTGGGGCCGATAGTGCTTTCCAAGGCGTTCGGCCGGGACGCCGCAGACAAACAAAGTGGCCAGCAGCCAGGTCCGCACCAGCGAGTAGATCACCCCCTCTTTTTCCCAGCGACGGGGCGAGGTGGTCACCGCCTCGGGCAGGATGCAGACCCGCTCCTTTTTTTTCCGCAGGCGGCGCATCAACTCAATGTCTTCCATGACGGGGATCTCCCGGAACCCTCCCAGGCGGAAAAAGTCGGCCCGATGCATGAAGATGGCCTGGTCTCCGTAGGGAATGCCCGTGAGGCGGCACCGCAGGCCCGCCGCCCGGGAAATCAGGGCAAACGTTTTTTTGTCCCCGGAAAAGCGCAGGGTAAAGGCCCCGGCCACATAGCGCCCGGTGGACAGGGTCTCCCGGATGCGGTCAAAGGCCCGGTCCGGGAGTCGGGTGTCGGCGTGGAGAAACACAAGGATCTCTCCCGTGGCTACCCTGGCCCCTGCGTTGAGCTGCGGCCCCCTGCCACCGCCTGCCGTCAGGGTGACGGCATGGGTGCCCTCAAGGGTGGCAATGCTTTCCCCGCCGGGATCGCCGTCCACCACAACCACCTCATGGACGGCGTCTCCGAACCGGGCTCGAAGCCGGTCCAGAAACACCTTGATGTGGGGTTCCCGCAGCACGGGAACGATGACGGAGATGCGTGGCATGGTCCTCCTTTACAAAGGGGCGCGGCATGGCAATGGAGCCCGGGGCGGACGGAACACCCCGGGACTCAGCCCGGATACGTAACGGAAAAAGCGATGGGGTCAGACCCGGAACGCGCCCGTTACCGTGTTGATGGTGGCCACCTCACGGTTCAGGCTGTCCACATGGCCGACCACCTCGTCGGCGTGCTGTGAGGCCAGGGCAACGGCTCCGTTCACCTCGGATATCCCTGCGGACATGTGGGAGACGATGTCCGAACTCTGGGCCAGGTTTTCATTGATCTCCCGGAGCCCCACCGACGCCTGGACCACGTTTCCGGCAATCTCCTTGGTGGCTGCGGACTGCTCCTCCACGGCCGTTGCAATGGAGTTGATGGTCTCATGGACGTGGTTGATGGAGCCCACCACGTTGGTGATTCCCCGGGCCGTGGCGTGGGTGGTGGCCTGGACCCCGCCGATCTGCTCTTTGATGTCCTGGGTGGCCCTGGCTGTCTGGCCTGCCAGCTCTTTAATTTCGTTGGCAACAACGGCAAAGCCCTTGCCCGCGTCCCCTGCCCTGGCCGCCTCGATGGTGGCGTTCAGGGCCAGCAGGTTGGTCTGCTCCGAGATCTCGGTGATGGTCTGGGTGACCTTGCCGATGGCCTCGGCTGCCTGGCCCAGGGCGTCCATCTGTTCAGAGGTCTGCTGCGCTTCGGCCACGGCCTCGGTGGAGGTGTGGCGGGCTTTTTCCGAGTTGGCTGCAATCTCGTTGATGGTGGCGGTCATCTCCTCGGCGGCACTTGCCACCATGTTGGTGTTGGTGGCGGTCTGCTCCATGGCGGAGGCAATGGAGTTCATGTTGGCCGAGATCTCGGAGGCCTCGCCGTCGATGCGGTCGATACGCTGGGCCGTGGCGGACATGGTCTGGTTCATCACCTCGGCGGATTCCGTGAGCCCCCGGGAGACGCCTTCAAGGGTCTGTGAATTCCGGACCAGCCCGGTGACGATTTTCTGCAGGTTACCCACAAAGGTGTTGAACCACCTGGAGAGCCTCCCGATTTCATTTTGGGTACCGGTGTCGAGGCGTCGGGTCAGGTCCCCCTCGCCTTCGGCAATGTCCTTGAGCATCTCACGGGCATGGTGAATGGGGGTGACGATGCTGTTGGCGATGAGGGTGCCCAGGACGCAGAAGACGAGGAACATGAAGGCGGCGACCCCGGCGATTACCTTGATGAGGCCGTAGGTGGTTGCCATGACTTCCCGGTTCTCGATCATGGAGATCACCTTCCAGCCGACCCCGGGGATGGTATGCACCACGGCCCGGTAGGCCGTGTCCCCCACGGCGATCTCTGCGTTGCCTTCGGCCATGGTCCCAAGGGTGGCAAACCCCGGTGAACCAAGCTGGGACAGTTTCTTGAAGTTGGTGGCCGGATCGTCGGCGTTGGCCAGGATCACCCCGTTGGGCTGGACCAGCATCAGGTACCCGGTCTCTCCTATTTTGATGTCATTGATGAGTTTTGTCAGCACTTTTAATGAGCATTCGATGGAGGAGACGCCCACCACCTCGCCTCCCCGCCTGATGGCCGAGGTGATGGCCACCACGGTTTCGCCGTTTGACGAGAGAAAGGCCTCGGACACTAAATCTGTTGAAGGCTGGGCTGCCTGTGCCTTGTACCAGGGACGCACCCTGGGGTCGTACCCGGCGGCCATGGCAATGTCGATGGAGGTGATGAAGGCGCCGTCCTTCGTGGCAAGGTAGACCTCGATATAGTTCGGGTGGGTTTCATGGATGAGTCTGGCCAGCTTGTAAAATGCCGCATCGGGCTCTCCGGCCCGGAGGTAGTCCACCTCCACGGGCTCGGTGTTGTCCATGTAGGTTGTCATGCCCGGATGGATCGCTTCTTTCAATGGGGATTGCGATAACATGCGGGTGTTGGCTTTGGCTTCGGTGAGAAAGGAGGCGTAGTGGTCTGAAATGCGGTGGAGGAGCTTTGCGCTGCTGGCGTGATAGGACCGGATGGCGTGTCGGCTGAGGGAGACCCCCATGATCACGACGATGATAAGCAGGGGGAACATCACAGCTCCCATGAACGAGGCGATAATCTTCTTGCGGATGGTCAAATTCATGCATGTCTCCGTTGTTTCGGTTATCGTGCTCTGGTATTCCCTGATACAAAGGCAATTCACCGTTTTCTGGTCGAATTTCCCACCCATCTTCTGCGTTATCAAAGCGTTGGGATAAACCACACCATCTGCCGCTCTGATGCCTTGAATATGGGGGTGCTGCACTGCTGATATATCAGGGTTATGTTCTTTTTATCGGAACACCGGGGGAAATAGTTAAGGGTTCCATGAAACAGGTGCCCTGAAGGGCCGTCAGGGGCGGGATAAGCTTGTTTTCCCGGGACCTGCGTGTTACGAATCGGTTTTGTTTGGTGTGAAGACGGGGCTTTTTTGTATGTCCAAGGGTGACGGCACCTTATCCGGGTACCTTTGGGGCTGTCCTGTTCTTTGCAGCGCGCTTTTTCGGCGCGCGTGTTATGGATTATTCAGTTAGAAGGGAAGCGTTGATGTCTTGTTCCGGTTGTTCATCTCCTGAATCCGGTTGCGGTGTGGCCCACCCATCCATCATGCGGCGGTTTTGCGCGGCGCGTGCGCTTCTCTGCGCCGTGATCCTGTGTTTTGCCGCCGACGCCTCGGCTGCCGAGGCGCCGAAGCGCTACCTTGATATCATCACCTCCTTTCCCCCGGAGTTCTACGCGCCCTTTATCGCTGCCTTTTCACAAAAATACCCGGACATCCAGGTGATGACCCGCAACAAAAAGACCACCTCCGCCCTGGTGGACATCCGCCGGGACAACCCCCACCGGTTCGATGTGTTCTGGTCTTCGTCCACTGACGCTTTTGCCATCCTCAAGGCCGAGGGGCGCCTTCAGCCCGTGCCCGGGGGCAGGCGTCACCCTGCCCTTTCCATTGACGGCATCCCCATCGACGACCCGGACGGCTATGTCATGGGCTTTGCCCTCTCCGGCGTGGGCTGGATGTGGAACCCGGCTTACTTAAGACGGGAAGGTATCCCCGTACCCAAGCACTGGGAAGATCTGGCAGCCCCCGTGTATTACGGACACCTTGCCATGTCCACGCCGTCACGCTCGGGCACCACCCATCTTATTGTGGAGAGCCTTCTCCAGGAGCTGGGGTGGGAGAAGGGCTGGGCCATGCTGCTGCGCATGGCCGGAAACCTGCGCACCGTCTCTGCCCGGAGCTTCAGCGTGCCCGAAGGGCTGATCAACGAGCGTTTCGGCGTGGGCCTCGGCATCGATTTTCTGGGCCAGTCCCGCAGGGAACTCAGGTTTCGCTACGGCACCCCGGTGTTTCTCGTGCCCGCGGGCATCGGCATGCTCACCGGGGGATGCAACCCGAAAGAAGCCGATCTTTTCATTGATTTTATCCTCTCCCCCGAAGGCCAGGAGATCCTTCGGCAGCCCACGGTCTGCCGCTTGCCTGTCTCCCGGGAGGTCCACGCCCGCTCCACCGGCGAGGCCCCGGAGCTGCTGACCCTTATTCGAAGCAACCAGGCCAAGCCCTACGACGCAGACCTTTCCCGGTGCCGCTATCACCTGGTGAACCGGCTCTTTGACCGGATGATCACCTACCGGCTCACGGAGCGCCGCTCCCTGTGGAAACGCTACCTTGCCCTGGAGCGTCGATGGGATGCAGAGGAAGGCCTTCCCATGAAAGAGGAGCTGGCGAGCCTGCTCTGCGAGGTGCCGGTCTCCGACGCCCAGAGCAGAAACCATGATTTTGCGGCCCAGTTTGCCCATGCCGCTCGGGGGACCGCCCCCACGGAGATGGAGCGCGCCGAGACAGATCGTTGGGACGCCTTTCTCTCCAAGCGCCTGGACCGCGCCCGGGCCATTCTCACAAAGGCGGAGTCCGAACTCATCAGGAGCAGGCCATGAAAATAAGGGGTGTGATGTTGTTCCCCGTGCGTTACGGGATCTGGTCCCGGCTTCTCATCGCCTTCGGCATTTCAGCTGCCATTACGGTGATGGCCGCGGTTACGGCCCTCCTGGTGTTTAACCGGTCCACCACCATCCTCAACGGCTTTGCCGACGAGCACCTCCCGGAGCTGGTGCAGGTGGCCGAACTGGAAGGGGTGGGCGGAGAGATCATGGCCATGGCCCCTCTTCTTCTCTCCGCACCGGACGAGACCACCCGCAACACCGTCCAGGCCGATCTTGACGAACTCGTGGCGTCAGTAAACCGTCATATCAACGCCCTGGGCATCACCTCCCCCACGATCCGGGGCGAGATCCAGGGGCTTCTTACCGATCTCACCGATAACCTGGCCGCCCTGCAGGGCGCTGTCTCCGGTCGCCTGGAGGAGGAGGCCCTTCTCGTGCGCCAGACCGAGCGGCTTCGGTGGCTCTACGCAGATCTTGTGGGGGAGCTGGATCCCCTCAATCAGGACCTTGCCTACAACCTGGACTCCGAGATCGAGCGGATGATCGGCGCCTCCCTGCGGGAAGGCCCCCGATTCTCGGCCCTGAGGCTCCGGGAGAACCGCCACACCAAGGACACCGTGGAGAAGATCGGTTCCAACGGCATCCTGCTGGTGAGCCTGATGCTCCAGGCCGCCACCGTCCAGGGGGACGCCCAGGTGGACAACCTGTCGTCTCTGTCTGCCGATGCCATGGATTTTATCCGCGTGAACCTGGCTCAGTTGCCCGCGGATTCCAGCATGCTGACCCTGCGGCAGCTCTTTACGGAGATTTTTTCCCTGGCCGAAGGGCCGGATGCCCTGTTTGCCATCAAAAAACGCATCCACCTCAAGGAGGCCGAGGGCCTGGAGATCCTGGCCGACAACCGCGCCCTGGTCCTGTCCCTCAGGAAGCGCATCGACACCCTGGTGGCCGATACCCGCCACGATGTGTTCCGGGCCGCCGCAGGCATCCGCAACACCATGGACCGGGCTCAGCGGCTGCTCATCGTGATGGTGCTGTTTAGCCTGTTCATTACCGGCGTGGTGCTCTGGTTCTATGTGCGGGGCAGCATCGTGAAGCGTCTCGATGCCCTGGGCCGAAGCATGCGCGCCGTTGCTGCAGGGAACCTGGATTACGGGGTGCCCGAGGCCGGGGACGACGAGATCGGGGAGATGGCCGAGGCCCTGCGGGTGTTCAAGGAGACGGCCGAGGAGCGGCGCAAGGCCCAGAACGAGCTGGTGCAGGCCGGGAAGATGGCGGCCCTGGGGCAGCTCACCGCCGGTATCTCCCACGAACTCAACCAGCCGTTGTCCGCCATACGCTACTACCTGCACAACGCCCGGCTGCTCCTTGAGCGGGGCCGCATGGAGACCCACACCGAGAACCTGTCCCGCATCGGGGATCTTGTGGAGCGCATGGCCTCCATGATCAGCCATCTCAAGACCTTTGCCCGCTGGCCTTCGGAGGCTAAAGCCCCGGTGGCCGTGGTTCCGGTCATTGATCATGCCCTCTCCCTTTTTGCGGGAAAGATCAAGGCCGGGGGAATCTGCGTGACCTCTCCGGACCCGGACCTTTCCGTGCGGGTGTGCGCCGAAGAGATCCGCCTGGAGCAGGTGCTCATCAACCTGATCAGCAACGCCGTGGACGCGGTGATGGAGGTGCCCCAGGAGAGTCGGCATCTTGTGATAGGGGTGGACGGCAACAGCCGGGAGGTGGTGATCAGCGTGACAGACAGCGGGCCGGGCATTCCCGATGACGCCATGGGTTCCATCTTCGATCCTTTTTACACCACCAAGGAGGTGGGCAAGGGACTTGGGCTGGGCCTTTCCATCTCTTACAATATCGTCAAGGATTTCGACGGGACCTTAAAGGCCCACACGCCCCACGAGGGCGGCACACGGTTTTCCCTTTCCCTGCCCGGGGTCCACGGGGCCCCTGGGGCACACACAACAGAAGAGAGAGACGCATCATGAGAGTTCCCTTAGGTGAAATTTTCCTGGTGGACGATGAGGAGGAGATCCGCATCGCCAGCAGCCAGACCTTTGAACTGGAAGGGTACGCCGTCAGGACCTTTGCCTCGGCGGCAGAGGTCCTTCCCCATATCGACCCGGACTGGCTTGGGGTGGTGATCACCGACGTGAAAATGCCGGGCATGGACGGGCTGGAGCTCCTTGCCGCCATCCGGGAGATGGCCCCGGACCTTCCCGTGGTGATCCAGACGGGCCACGGCGACGTGCCCATGGCCCTTTCCGCCATAAAGGCCGGTGCCTACGATTTCATCGAAAAGCCGGTCCCCCCGGAGTACCTCATTGATGTGGCCAACCGGGCCCTGGAGTCCCGGCGCCTCAGCCTGGAGAACCGTTCCCTGAAAAAACGCCTGGCGTCGGAGGCGGACATCGGCTCGCGCATCATCGGCGAGTCCCAGGCGGCCTCGGGGCTCAGGCGCACCATCGGATCCCTCTCCCTCATCGACGTGGATGTCCTTCTCATTGGAGAGACCGGCGTGGGCAAGGAGCTTGCCGCCCACTGCCTCCACGACCTGGGCAACCGCAAAGCCGGAAAGTTTGTCCCCTTAAACTGCGGGGCCATTCCCCCCAACCTGGTGGAGAGCGAGCTTTTCGGGCACGAGCGCGGGGCCTTTACCAGCGCCTCCACCCGGCGCATCGGAAAAATCGAGCAGGCCCACGGCGGCACCCTTTTTCTCGACGAGATCGAGTCCATGCCCCTGTCCGTTCAGGTGAAGGTGCTCAGGGCCCTGCAGGAGCGGACCATCGAGCGTGTGGGGGGCGATCGACTGATTTCCGTGGACTTTCGGGTCATCGCCGCCACCAAGGTGAACCTGCGGGACGCCGTGACCCAAGGGGCCTTCCGCGAAGACCTCTTCTACCGGCTTAACGTGGCCCGGGTGCCTATCCCTCCGCTTCGGGAGCGCACCGGCGATGCTCGGCTGCTTCTTCAGTGGTTCCTCATGAAGATGGCGGATCGGTTTCACACGGCCCCGCCTTCCCTTGATTCTTCTGTGCTGGAGCGCCTCGAAGCCTACGACTGGCCCGGCAACGTCCGGGAACTGCGCAACGTGGCCCAGCAGCTGGTCCTGGGGCTGCCCCTGGACCTGGCCGAGCCCCGGAGCCTCGACACCTCCACACCGGATGCGGTAGCACCCGACGGCCCATCAGGCACCGGGCTGGACGAGCAGGTGAACCGCTATGAGAAACAGCTCATCGAAGAGGCCCTTGCCCGCAACGGCGGCAGCATGACCCGCACCGCCAACGACCTGGACATTCCGCGAAAGCGGCTCTACCTGCGCATGCAAAAATTCGACATCCGGAAGTGATGTTTTCCGGGGGTGGGGTTTCCCGCCCCCGGAGCACTGCCTGTGGGTCAATTCCATCCCCTGTGGGTCGATTTTGACCCATCCCCTTCCCCCTTCCCTTTTCCCACCTTGAAAAGATAGCGAGTCATTTCAACGGCAGGTTCGGTCTTACCGGCTTTGGCACGGCATTTGCTATTTATTATGCCAGGAATAACCCCGGAGCGTTGAGGATGACGCCTCCGGCACCCGGGCGGGTGACGCCCTGCAGGGCACCCCATGAAGGATCGGCGGGAACCGTTCGACCCTTTTTTTGTGCCGTGCAGACCCATCTGCCCCATAGAGAAACATCAACCTTAGGAGAACCTGATGCGTAAAGTGATGACCCTCGTCCTGGCGTTGAGCCTGGCTCTTTCACTCTCTTTTTCCACCGCCTTTGCGAAGGAGTACCCCTCCAAGCCCATCAAGATCATCGTGCCGTCCAAAGCCGGAGGGTCCACGGACACCGGCGCCCGCCTCTTTATCAAGGCGGCCAAGAAGTACTGGCCCGATGCCAAGTTCGTCATTAAAAACGTTCCCGGGTCCGGCGGCCAGAAAGGCTTTGAAGAGATCGCCAAGGCACGCAAAGACGGTCACACCATCGGCATGATCTTCACCACCCAGGTGGTGGCCCACGTGGTGGCCAAGCGCGCCCGCTACACCCTGGACAGCTTCCACGTCATGGGCAACGTCATGCAGGACCCGCTCATCGTGGCGGTTCCCAAGGACAGCCCCATCAAGGACATGGGCGCCTTCATCAAGGAAGCCAAGGCCCGTGCCCTCACCACCGCGGTCAACGGCATCGGCTCCGATGACTTCATCGCCGCCAAGAAGCTGGAGCGCCAGACCGGCGTGACCTTCAACCTCCTGCCCACCAAGGGCTCCACCGAGCAGAAAGCCATGATCCTGGGCGGCCACGTGGACGCCAGCGTCATGAACCTCTCCCAGCTCCAGGCCCAGCACAAGGCAGGCACCGCACGCATCATCGCCATTCTGGATGAGAACCGCTCCGAGATCCTTCCCAATGTGAAAACCGCCGCCGAACAGGGTTTCCCCGTCAACATGACCGCCACCCGCGGGTTTGTTGCTCCGGCCGGTGTGAAAAAAGAGATCCTGGCCAAGCTCGACGATCTCCTGGCCAAGGTGCAGAAGGACGAAGAGTTCATCGCCGAGTGCACCAAAGATGTCTTCTTCCTGCTGCCCATGAACGGTGTGGATTACCTTTCCTACCTCACCGATCTGCAGGCCGAAACCCAGACCTTCTACGATAAGAACCCATGGTGATAACACATGACAAAACGTGTCGCTGAGTTGCTCATTCTCGGGGGCTTCATGCTCCTGGCCCTGCTGCTCTACCGCAGCACCGCCGCCTACCCCGAGGCTGTACAGGGGTCGACGGCCATGTATGTTCGATTCCTTGCTGTCTCCTTAGGGGTGCTGTGCGCCGTGGAAGTGGGGATGTGGCTCAAGTCACGGGAGCAGGAGATCAGTGAGAAGCTGAACATTACCGCAGCACCGATTCGGTTCTGGGGCCTTCTCGCGGAGCTGGTGGTCTACACCTTGCTCCTGGAGCCTTTGGGCTTCTACCTGGCATCCCTTATCTTCTTACCCGTGGCCATGGTGACCCAGGGGGCGAAAAAGCCGCTGACCATCGGAACGACCACCGCAGGGGTCCTGCTGTTCGTCTTTCTGGTGTTTGAAAAGCTGCTGGCCGTACCCCTGCCCGAGAGACTCTGGTTTTAAGCACGACGGGCCTCCACACCACGTGTGATCCGGTTGCAACACACACCACAGACCGGATCACACGGAGGCCCTACAAAGGACATCACTTATGATCGTTGAATCGTTAATTGCCCTCACAAACCCCTACTCCCTTCTGGCGGTCTTCATCGGAACCGTCTCCGGGGTGCTGGTGGGAGGCATGCCCGGGCTCACCGCCACCATGGCCGTGGCCCTTCTCATCCCCGTCACCTTTGCCCTGGAGCCCCTCACGGGCCTGCTCCTCATGGGCGGGGTCTACTGCGGTGCCATGTACGGCGGTTCCATCCCCGCCATCCTGCTGCGGACACCCGGTACCCCGGCGGCTGTTGCCACGGCCATGGAAGGCTACCCCATGACCCAGAAGGGCAAAGGGGGCCTTGCCCTGAAGGTGTCGGTGATCTCAAGCTTTGTGGGGGGAACCTTCTCCGCCTTTGTGCTGCTGCTTGTGGCGCCCATCCTTGCCAAGTTCGCCTTGAGCTTCGGGCCCCCTGAGTATTTCCTGCTGGCCCTGGTGGGCCTGGCGGGCATCGTCTCCATGGCCGACGATGAAAGCAGCCTGGTCAAGGCGCTGATCTCCGGTCTCATCGGGTTGATCCTGGCCGTGGTGGGCACCGATCCCATGTCCGGGATGCTGCGCTACACCATGAACAACCCGGACCTGTTCGACGGCATCGCCTTCATGCCCGCCCTCATCGGCCTCTTCTCCATCTCCCAGATGCTGGAACTCACCGGCTCCGGGAGCATCGTGGCCGATACCAGCGTCATCACCAAAATTAAGAGAGAGCCCATGCCCAAAGGCCTGGGCAAGTACATCGGCACCGGCTCCCTGGTGGGCACCATCGTGGGGATCCTCCCCGGCGAAGGGGCCACCATCGCCGCCTTTCTCTCGTACAACGTGGCCCGCCAGCGCTCCGAGAAAAAAGAGCTCTTCGGCAAGGGCAACCCCGAGGGCATCGCCGCTGCCGAGGCAGGCAACAACGGGTGCGTGGGCGGCTCCCTTATCCCCACCCTCACCCTGGGTATTCCCGGCAACAGTGTTGCCGCAGCCCTTTTGGGCGGGTTGCTGGTCCACGGCCTTATCCCCGGACCGGAGCTGTTCACCAAGTACGGGGTCATGACCTACGCCTTTATCCTCTCCCTCTTTCTGGCCAACGTGGTCTTCCTGATCATGGGCCTGCTCATGGCACCCCACTTTGCCAGGATCTCCCTGACCCCCACCGGGCTTCTCATCCCCGTGGTCTGTCTCTTTTCGGTCCTGGGCTCCTACGCCATGAACAACAGCATCTTCGATATCTACGTGGCCCTGGCCTGCGGTATCGTGGCCGTGGTGCTCCACAAGACCGGGTTCTCCCTGGGCGCCCTCATCCTGGGCCTCATCCTCGGCCCCATCGCCGAGAGCGGCTTTGCCCAGGCCCTCATCATGGGCCACGGAGACTACCGCATCTTCTTTAACCGGCCCCAGGCCATGGCCCTCTGGTTCCTCATCATCCTGCTGCTGGTTCCCCCCGCCTACCAGGCCGTGAAACGGCATCGGGAGAAAAAAGAAGCCGATACCCTGCAACCGGTTTAAACGAAACATCCGGTGGCGCATGGCCACCTTGAAAAAGTATATGCCGCAGCGCGTTGCCCCGGAAAATGAGGGGCAATGGGCTGCGGCATTTTTTTGGGACGGATTTTGGGGTGGGGCGATGGGGCGTGTTACGTCGGGCGGTGCAGCTTGCGAGATTGGTCGGTGAATTGTCGGGTGTTCTGTGTGTGCCGAAAAGCGGTCAAGATTTCGATATGTAGGGGTTTTTGAAGTAGGCTGGTGGTTCGCGTTACGCCAGGCGGTGCGGGGGCCGCACCCTACAGCCTGCGAAACCGCTCGGTGAATTGTCGGGTGTGCTGTGTGTGCCGAAAAGCGGTCAACATGTCGATATGTAAGGGTTTTTTGAAGTAGGCCGGTGGTCCGCGTTACGCCGGGCGGTGCGGGGGCCGCACCCTACAGCCTGCGAAACCGGTCGGTGAATTGTCGGGTGTTCTGTGTGTGTCGAAAAGCGGTCAAGATAGCGATATGTATGGGCTTTTGAGGTAGGCCGGTGGTCCGCGTTACGCCGGGCGGTGCGGGGGCCGCACCCTACAGCCCGCGAAACTGGTCGGTGAATTGTAGGGTGCGCCGTGCGCACCGAAAAGCGCTCAAGATGTCGATATGTATGTGCTTTTGAAGTGGGCTGGTGGTTCGCGTTACGCCGGGCGGTGCGGGGGCCGCACCCTACAGCCCGCGAAACTGGTCGGTGAATTGTCGGGTGTGCCGTGCGTGCCGAAAAGCGGTCAAGATATCGATATGTATGTGCTTTTGAAGTGGGCTGGTGGTCTGCGTTACGCCAGGCGGTGCGGGGGCCGCACCCTACAGCCTGCGAAACCGGTCGGTGAATTGTCGGGTGCGCCGTGCGTGCCGAAAGGCGGTCAAAGTATCGATATATAAGGGCTTTTGAAGTGGGTCTGTGGTCCGCGTTACGCCAGGTGGTGCGGGGGCCGCACCCTACAGCCTGCGAAACTGGTCGGTGAATTGTCGGGTGCGCCGTGCGTGCCGAAAAGCGGTCAAGATATCGATATGGATCGGGTTTTGAGAGACGGACTGGTGGTCCGCGTTACGCCAGGCGGTGCGGGGGCCGCACCCTACAGCCTGCGAAACCGGTCGGTGAATTGTAGGGTGCGCCGTGCGCACCGTAAAACGTTCAAGGTCCCGATATGGAAGGGTTTTTGAGGTGAGTCGGTGGCCCGCATTCCGCCAGGGGCAGCACGCAGGCCACCCCCCAGGAAAAAAATCAATTCCAAGCCAGGCTTTTCCGAAAAGCCCAATAGGCCTCCGGGGACTCGGCCAAGGGAGAAAGGGCCTCTTCGGCTTCTGCGTCCCAGGCCACGTCAAGGGCGGTGAGGTTGGAGGCAAGGTGTTCGGTGGTGGATGCGCCGCTCAGGACCACGTGGGCCCACGGTTTGGAAAGGATCCAGGCCATGGCCAGGGCGTCCATGGTGCAGGAGAGACGCTCAGCCTGGGCTGTGAGTGTCTTGCTTACGGGGGCAAAATCCGGGTGGGTGTTGCGCCCGGTGAGCCTGCCGTTGGCAAGGGCCTCTTTGATGATGATCCCCATGCCCGCGTCGGCTGCTTCGGCAAGGGCGGTCTGGGCCGATGGTTCCAGGAGATTGCAGGTGGCCTGCACCGCGTCAAAGAGGGGCACGCCGTCAAAGGTGACGGTACGGGCCGTCTCCAGGGTCTGGGCCTGCATGGGGCCGCTCAAGGAGAGTCCCATAAGCACCCCTTGTGTCTGCTTGACTTCAAAGAGGCGGGCCAGGAGCCGGGTGTCGGTGAGGACCCCGCTTTCCAGGGTGGCGGAGTGGATCTGGTAGAGGTCGAGGTGGGAGCCTAAAAGGGCCTGCGTCTCCTCCCACTGGGACGAGAAGTGATCCAGGGTGTGTTCCTTGATCTCGTGGTGATCTGCGGTGACCTGCCAGTCCGCGGTGTAGCGGTACCCCCACTTGGAGCCCACGGCGGTGCCGCCTGACGGGATCTTGCGTGTGGCAAGCCAGGAACTCAAAAAGAGTTCGGCCTTGCCGTAGGAACGCGCCGCGTCCATATATCGGATACCGTGCTCCCAGGCCGCGTCCAGCACGGCGTGGGCGTTGGCTTCCATGTTCACCACGTCGGTGCGGCCTTCAAGGTCTGCGCCATGGCCCAGGTTGATGTACCCGGGCCGCCCCAGAGCCGCCATGCCCAGCCCCATGGGCGAGACAAGGCAGCCTGTGTTCCCCAACGGCCTCAGTTTCATCATGGCTTATTCTCCAATTTTTTTTCTATTGATGCGCCTCTTCTGGTCCCTGGCCTGCCCGGCCCAGTAGCGGTCCCGCCTCAGGTAGATCTCCGCCAGCTTGTTGAACCGCTCGGCCTGACCGTAGTTCCCCTTTGCCATCCAGGCTTCGGCCAGATAGTAGTAGCCGGGACCGTCCGACGGGTTGATGCCCACGGCCTTTTCCAGAAGCCTCAATGCGCCGTCCACGTCTCCTTTTTCAAGGCGCTCGTAGCCTTTGGCCGTGAGGCTGTGGGAGGCCATGGTGCGGGAATCGCTGTACCCCCGGCTTTTGTCCGGCGGGGCAATGAGCTCCGGTGCAGGCAGGGATCCGTCCGGGGCTCCTCCCGGAAGCGTGGCACAGCCGGATCCGATGATGGCAAGAAGAAATACCAGGAAAAACGTCTTTGCATTCAATGACATGGAACCATCTCTTTCATGCGTTGGTTAAAGATTTGTGCGGTGGGCCTATTCCGCCTTACGATCATTTGAAAAGCCCTTTGACTCCCCTGCCCATGCGCTCCCACAGGGAGGCCTTGCTGTGGATGGGGCAGGTCTCGTCCGGGGTGTTGGACTCCAGAAAGTATTCTTCATAAACGTCCGGGCACTTGAGCCCGGCGGCCCGCTTGCCACTCTCCCGGCACACCTTGAGTTTCACCACGTCCGGGGGCGGGACAAAGCCGTTGCCAGAAATGTACCCGGGAAGGGCCGACACCAGCTCCGCCCAGATGGGCAGGGCCGCGGTGGCGCCGGTGGCGTAAATGGGGTCGTTGTTGTCAAACCCCACCCAGACCAGAGCCAGGAGATCGGGGGTGTAGCCCACGAACCAGGCGTCCCGGTAGTTGTTGGTGGTGCCGGTCTTGGCAGCCACGGGAAAATCGATGCCGTAACGCGCCAGGGAGCGCCCGGTTCCGCTCTTGGCGGCACCTTCCAGCATGGAGGTGATGAGGAAGGCCTCCCCCGGAGAGAGGACCGAGTCGATCTGCATGTGGCGTCCCACCAGGAGCTCGTCTCTTTCATCCACCACGTCTTTGAGGGACAGGGGAAACGGCTGGATGCCGTCTGAGGCGAACACGGCGTAGGCCCGGGCCAGGTCCATGGGAACAACCTCCGAGGCGCCCAGCACCATGGAGGGCCAGGGGGCCACGGGGGTGGAAAAGTGAAAGGCCTCCAGCCTGTCCACGGCATGCTCCAGGCCGCCGCGCATCAGCATGTCCACAGCAGCCCGGTTGCTGGACTTGCGCAGCATATCCCGCACGGAGAGCTGTTTTTCCGGCTCTTCGCTGAAGTTTTTCGGGGTCCAGATCTTGCCGTCCACCTCGTAGTCGGTTTTTTCGTTGGAGAGCAGGTCCGCAGGTGTGAACTTGTCCAGGAGCACCGAGGCCACCACGGGCTTGAAGCAGCTCCCGGACTGCCGCCTGGCACGGGTGGCGCGGTTGAACTGGCTGATTCGGTAATTCCGCCCTCCCACCATGGCCAGGATGTTGCCCGTGCGGGGCTGGATCACCACCACGGCGCCCTGGAGCCGCTTGGCGGGGTCGTTGCGCCGGAGCTTGGGGTTGTTGTTTTCCAGACGTTCGAGGCCACGCTTCAGGGCTCGCTCTGCGGCCTTCTGCACCTGGGTGTCCAGGGTGGTGTAAATGGAGAAACCCAGGCTGGTGAGGCTGGTGGCAGGGTAGAGTTCCCGGAGCTGGGACGACACGTAGTCGAGGAAGTACGGTGCTTTCTGGCTGTAGGCCTCGTACCCTGCCACGGTGATGGGCTCGGCCGATGCAGCGTCGCGCTCCTCTTCGGTGATCCAGCCGTTTTTCTGCATGGAGGACAGCACCACGTTGCGTCGCTTGCGGCTTCGCTCCAGGTCCTTGTAGGGAGAGTAGAGGTTGGGCCCCTTGATGAGCCCTGCGATGGTGGCGGATTCAGCCAGGGTGAGATCCTGCACCCGCTTGTTGAAGTAGAACCGTGCCGCCTCCCCTGCCCCGTTCACCGAGGCAGACCCCTTCTGCCCGAAGTAGATCTCGTTCAGATAGATGCCAAGGATCTCTTCCTTGTCGTACTTGAGTTCGATGGCAAAGGAGATGAAGAGCTCGTTGAGCTTGCGGGTGAAGGTGCGCTCCGGGGTGAGAAAATAGTTCTTGGCCAGCTGCTGGGTCAGGGTGGACCCGCCCTGACGGATGGAGCCGTGCTTGAGGTTGGTGTAGACAGCCCGCAGGATGCCCCGGGGGTCCACGCCGTAGTGGGTATAGAACCGGGCGTCTTCCGCTGCCATCACCGCATGCTGAAGGCTTGCGGGGATCTCGTCGATGGGAACCACCTGGCGGATTTCTCTCTCCTTGCCGAAGTAGCGCATGAGCACTTCGGGCTCCAGCTCCAGGATGGGGAGATCCTGGCCCGAGTCCCTGCGGGCCATGGAGTGAATGGTCCCCTTCTTAAAGGTGAGGACCGCCGGAAACCCGTAGCGTACCTTGCCCGGCAGGGTGAGGTCGTTGAGGTAGATTTCGAGGCCGTCGTCCGTGGGGCGGTAATACCCCTTACTGGCGGGGGCACCCGAGGATTCGCGGTAGCCGATGCCGATGAGTTTTTCGCGGAGGGAGGGCCAGTGGATCTTTCGGCCGGGGTAAAGCAGGGTGGTGTCCGAGTAGATGACCGAGGGAATCTGCCATCGCCTCCCGGAGAATCGCTTTTCCACCCGACCCGTCAAATGCCAACAATAAAGTGAAGCGATCAAAAACCCTGAAATACCAGCCACCAGGGCAATCTTGATCAGTCTTTTTATCCAGAGAATCATACAACCAAGCCTGAGTCATGAAGGAACACCCGCAGAGACGGCAAGGCCCTCAGGGGCCCGGCCCCGTACGGGAGACGGTGGGCCTGAACCTGCCGCACAGGCAATCCCTGCACCGGCCGTAACACCCGGCGCTGAGGTTATTTCCGGCCGCGTGACGGTTCAAGACCCGTTCTTGAATGCAGGTATCATAATCGAAGCTTGGACGAATGAACAGGGCCGAGTTTCCCCGGCCCGGTAACAAAGACCTCAGTCCATGGGGGTGTAATTAAATTTCGGGATCTCCAGATTGTAGTAAATGGCCAGGAGACGAAGGGAAAATCCCGTGCCCAGGGTGATGAGGAGCACCGAGAGTTCAGGCAGGCCGCGGGCCTGGAGGAAGAGGAAGAGCCAGGCCGAGACAATGGAGACCCCGGCGTAGACCTCTTTCTGGAAGACCAGGGGAATATCCCGGCACAGGACATCGCGGATCACGCCCCCGGAGACCCCTGTGATCACCCCCATGATGGAGGCCACGATGAACCCGTGGCCCAGGGCCAGGGTCATGCGGACCCCGATGATGGTGAAGGTCACCAGTCCCAGGGCGTCAAGTACCAGAAAAACCCGGTGAAAATACTTCATGAAGGGGGACAACAGGATGGTGATCAGCGCCGCGCAGGTGGTGATGACGATGTACTCCGGGTGCCCCACCCAGGAGATGGGATGGTTGCCCAAAAGGACGTCCCGGATGTTTCCACCGCCGATGGCCGTGGCGCAGGCGATGATAATCACCCCGAATACATCCATTTTTTTTGTGCCTGCTTTCAAGGCCCCGGTGATGGCCTCCACGGTAATGCCCAGTATGTAGAGATGATGCAGGATCATGCGACGTTTTCTCCTTTCAAACGCTGATCAATTTCCAAAAAACGCAGGAGATAAACATGAAACTGCGGGATGTGTCAATGGATGAATCAAAAAATGCTGAAAACCGTCAGGCTGGCGGTTTTAAGACCGTCGGCTGGACATGGAGGGTGGCCTCTCCGGCCGTGAACCAGAGGGTGCCGTCGTCGATGGTGGCCTGGAGGGGCATGGTGCGCCGGACCATGGCCTCGAAGTCCGTCTCCTGGGGCATGGGAAGGTGAATCACGGTGAGGTTGTTGCAGCGGCTTAGGGCCTCGCGGTTCTTCTGCCACCAGGGCTCGGTCTTGTGCTCTCCGTAGCCCACAATCACCACCTCCCCTGCCTTTGCGCAGGCTTTGCGGATCCTCTTTTCATCGGGCTGGCCCAGCTCGACCCAGAGGTCGATATCCCCCTGGGGGCTCATCTTCCAGAGTTCGGGTTCGCTGTCCGTGCTGAGCCCGCGGGTAAAGGCCAGGCCCTCGTCCGCATAGAGGGCAAAAGCCATGAGTCGGATCATCATCCGTTCGGCGGTTTCAGACGGGTGCTTTGCCACGGTGAGGGCATAGGTCTCGTAATGGTGCCGGTCCAGGTCACTGACCTGAAGTTCGGCTTTGTAAATGGTCGCTTTAAGGGCCAACGTCGTATCCTGTGTTTCTGGTAATGTGTGAGTGCGATGGAAACGTTTTTGCGGGGTTTTTGTAACTATTCAGCTTTAACGAGGGCAACGCTTTCAAACGTTTCTTTCGTTCCCAGGCTCCGCCTGGGAATGATGCATGGAGGCTCTGCCTCCACGATTGAGCTCGCCTTACCCTGTGAATTTTTTGCCAGGACTCTCTATATTTCACACCAGCAAGGCGGCGCCTTGCAGCCAACACTCCCAGGCAGAGCCTGGGAGCGAGGGCAAAGAGGTTTCAGCAAATACATTCAAGAGAATCTAAATCAAGGGCGACTGTGCTTTCAAGGTGGCACACCTTGCGGCCGGAGGCAGCCCGGTTAAAGTTGATAATCCACGGGTTACGATAACGGATTCTAACCCGTCAGGGCTTGTCGTATCGCTCGTAGAAGCCATCAGCATATGTTTCGGGCGAAGCGCAAGGGCAATCAGCTCTCGAGGTGGCTCACCTCGCCGCCGGAGGCTTGCTTTTGCTCCAGACTTTAACCCTGGAAGGCCTTCTTTTCAGCTCTACTTCACCATGGCACGGGCAAAGGCCAGGGCGCGCTCTTTGGCGTCCCCGGGCATCTGGCCGTCCATGGCGCAGCCGCCGATGAACAGGTCCCCCGCGTCCTCTGCCTTGTAGAAGGCGCGGAGGCGATCGAAGGCCGTAAACAGGGGCTCCACGTTGTTGTCGTACTGGCCGCCACCGGTGACGAGGAGGGCCTGGCCCTTGCCCTCTACAAGGGAAGCGTGCTCCGGGGTGTGGTATCCGGTCACCAGGCTCCAGCTGCGGTCCATGAGGGATTTGACCTGTGCGGTGAATCCCCAGAAGTAGGCCGGAGAGGTAAAAAGGGTAACATCTGCGGCGATCATCTTTTCAAGGATCCCTTCGGCATCGTCCTTCTGCACGCAGGCAATGGAGGTGGCGTCCTCCTTGCATTTTGCGCACCCCAGGCACCCTTTGATGTTCTTGTTTCCGAGGTCCACACGTTCCACCTCATGGCCCAGGGCCTTGAGTTCGTCTTCCACCCATCCCAGGACACAGGCTGTGTTGCCCTTTTTGCGCGGGCTGCCAAGCAAGGTCAAAATTTTCATTTAACACCTCAATAACTTTTTGTAACAAGTTGTAATTATGACGTTCATGGTGGTTTGTTGCTGCAATCAGGGGGCCTGCCCCCAATAACGGTCTGTTGTCACTATTCAGCTTAAGCCTCCCCGGGGGCTAACCGTTCAAAACATTAAACACGTCTTAATTGTTCGTTTTCAATGACGTTTGGACCTTGGTTATCGTGGAGCCAAGGGCGTTCGGGGGTGATTTAAGAGCTGAATGGTTACGGTCTGTTTTAGCAGGCGGTGGAAAAAATACAAGCGGGTACGTTCCGGGCCCGCGGGAAAACGGCTGTCTTTGACTGCTGCCATGCTGTTGCTTGTGAGGTCACGCGGAGCATCATGCTTTACATCCTTTTGGAAACCCTGTAAGCCAAGGCTTTATGCCGAATCCTTCCCTGGTTTTCGGCCCCTTGTCATCTTCTTGAGTTGGACGGATTTACCCATGCCCCGAAGTCACACCGCCGCTGTTGGATTCAGGAGCACCCTGCCCTGGATTTTCATCATCACCGCCATGTATTTCCTGAGCTTTTTTGCCCGAAGTATCCTCTCCCCGCTGCTGGTGCCCATGGAGGGCGCCTTTGCCGCGTCCCACGCGGAAACCGCAGGGCTCATGTTCTTTCTCTCCCTGGGGTTCGGCTCGGCCCTGGCCCTGGCGGGGATCGTCTCCAGCAAAATCCGTCATAGAAACGTCCTGGTCATGGCCATCATCACCCTGGGGATCTCCCTGGTGCTCCTGGCCAAGGCCCCGGGGCTGATGACAGCCCGTCTCGCCTTTTTTATCTTTGGCGTGGGCTCCGGGCTCTACCTTCCCAGCGGCATGGCCACCCTGGCTTCGGTGGCAGACGGCCGCTTCTGGGGCCGCGCCATCGCTATCCATGAGCTGGCCCCCAATATCGCCTTTATCGTGGCTCCGGTGGCCGTGGAGGCAGCCCTGGGCGTGGTGGACTGGCGGGGCATCCTCATGGCCATGGGGGCAGCCTGTTTCCTGGGGAGCGCCCTCTTCCTGAAGTTCGGCCGCGGCGGCGACGAGCTTGGCACCGCCCCTGATACCCAGACGCTGCCCTTCATGGTGAAAAGGCCCGCCTTCTGGGCCATCATGGTCCTCATCGGCCTTGGCGTGGGCCTGGAGTCCGGCCCCTACAGCCTGACGCCCCTGTTTTTGGTCAGCGAAAAGGGCATGAGCCCGTCCGCAGCCAACCATCTGCTCTCCACCTCCCGCCTGGTGACACCCCTCATGGCTCTGGCCGGGGGCTGGCTGGCCGACCGGGTACGGATCCCGCTGATCCTCATCGCCACCATCCTGGGCAGCGCCCTCTCCCTTGCGGGCATGGGGTTTCTGGATGGGTCCGGCCTGAGCGTCTCCATCATGGTGCAGGCCTCCATGCCTGCCCTTATGTTCCCGGCGGTCTTCAAGTCCGTGACGGAGGTCTTCGGTGTCAAGGAGCAATCCCTGGTGCTCTCCCTCACCATGCCCGTGGCCATTTTTGTGGCCCTGGGCATCATTCCCACCCTCCTGGGCTGGTGCGGAGACCGGGGCCACTTCGGCTACGGCTTTGCCGCCGTGGGCGCCATGACCCTCTTTGCCCTGGCTGCCCTGCCCTTTCTTAAAAAATTGCCTCCGGCGGCGAGGTGAGCCACCTCGAAAGCTCATTGTCCTTGCGCTTCGGGAGCATACGGGCATGACGACAGGGATTCGCTATATTGAACATGGAGGCAGAGCCTCCAAAAACAGCGTTCCCAGGCGGAGCCTGGGAACGAGGGACTATGCGCTTAGCGGCGAAGGCCGGGAGCATTCGTGAACCAAAAAAGCCCCGGGCATTTGCCCGGGGCTTTTTTTATGTGATGTGGATCCCGGTGGGGATCAAAAGAGGTATCGGGTTACTTGATGATGGCATCCAGGACGCCCTGGCCCCAGGCTTCACCCACGTCTTTCAGGACAACGGGCCACACCTGGCTCTGGATCTTTTTGGCGATGGCGGCGATTTCAGACTCGCTGATGGGAACAATCTGGGCGCCGCTGTCTGCCAGGCGCTTTTCATTGGCCTTCTGGTCCTCTTCGGCGGCGTTCCAGCGGCGGGTTTCAAATTCGGCGGCCACCTTGGACAGCTTTGCCTGAAGCTCGGGAGAGAGGGTGTCGTAGAGTTCCTGGTTCATGATGAAGTACCACACCTCAAAGTGGGTGTTGGCCGGGATGTAATACTTGGTCACGTCCCTGAAGGAGGCGTAGTAGCCTTCGGCACCGGAGCCGATGACACCGTCCACCACACCGGTCTGCACGGCGGTGAAGGCATCGGAAAAGGGAATGGGCGTGCCCAGGTAGCCGGTGGTGTCAGCCATGAGCTGGAAGGTTTTCATGGGGGGGACGCGGAGCTTGATCCCTTTGGCAGCGTCCGGGTCGCCCTGGGCCACGGGGGCAGTGTTCAGGGCGATGCCGCCGAAGTAGACAGGCCAGGCGGCCAGCAGCTTGATGCCCTGCTCTGCGTACAGCGTTTCCACGGTGCCGCGCAAGGGGGCGCCCGGGGAGTAGTTTTTTCGGGCCTGGTCCCAGTTCTTCACCATGTACGGGAAATAAGGCAGCTGGAACCGCTTGTCCGCGGCAGATGACGGGGGCTGACAGGCCATGTCCACGGCACCCAGGCTCACCCTCTCCTGGACCACGGTGTAATCGCCCAGGGCGCTGGCCGGGTAGACCTTGGTACGGATCTTTTTGCCGGTGGCCTCCTTGATGCTGTCGGAGAACCACCGTAAGTCGTTGTCGATGGCCGTGCCCTGGGGACGGACATGGGAAATCTTCCAGGTGCGTGCCTCGGCTCCGCCGATCATCAACACAAAACACCCTGCCAGTGCCATGAGGCTGTACCTTAACGTCTTGGTCATTGCGTCACTCCTCCTACGTTGTTTCTTGCCAAAATCATAACTTTAGTAGCCGAACAGTCCCGGGATGAAAAGGGATAGTTTCGGCCATAACGAGGTCAGAAAGACCACGGGAACGTACCCGAAGATGATGAGGATCATCGCCGGTTTGATCACTTCGGAAAACTCCACTTTGCCGATGCGCATCCCGAGGTAGAGGATGCTGGCGTAGGGCGGGGTCACTCCGCCCATGGCCGTGTTGACGCCCATGATGGCCGCGAACTGCACCGGGCTGACACCGATGGCGCCCATGAGGGGCAAAAGCAGGGGCGCCAGCAGGATAATGGCGGTGATGTCGTTGACAATCATCCCCACGAAGAACAGAAGAAAGTTGATGAGGATGAGCAGCAGGACCTTGTTCTGGGTCACCGTAAAGATGCCGTCCACCAGGGCCTGGGGCACGTCTTCCATGACGAAGATCTGGCTGAGCATCAGGCTGAAGACGATCATGACCATGATGGCGCCCACGGAGGTGGCCGAGTTCTTGGCGGCCTTGAAGAAGGTGTCGAAGGTGAGGCCCCGGTAGACGAGGAACCCCACGGGAAGTGCGTAGATCACGGCCACGGCCGCCGCTTCGGTGGGGGTCATGATGCCCCCGTAGATGCCGCCCAGGATGATGAGGGGCATCACCAGGGCCGGAATGGCCTTGGAGGTGAGGCTCACGCCCTGGCGGACGGTCTCTTCCACGGGCTTGGGCGGGTCCAGTACCAGGGGGAATTTCCGGGAGAGGACCATGTTCACCACGGAGAAGAGAAAGGTGATGAGCAGGCCCGGCCCCATGGTGGCCAGGAAACAGGCGAGGATGGAGGTATCCGTGACCCACCCGTAGATGATCATGGTGACGCTGGGCGGGATCAGGAGCCCCAAGATGGACGAGTTGGCCACCAGGGCCGTGGCATAGCCCCTGGGGTAGCCCTTGGAGTCCATCTCCGGGATGAGGATGGGGCCTGTGGCGGCCACGCCCGTAAGCCCGCTGCCGGAGATGGCCCCGATGATGGCGCAGCTCACCGTGGCCACAACACCCAGGCCGCCCCGGATACGTCCCACGAAGACGTTGACAAAACGCAGAAGGCTTGCCGCGATGCCGCTTTCACTCATGAGGGTCCCGGCAAAGACAAAAAGCGGAATGCAGAGGAGCACGGGGTTGGCCAGCTGGCTGAATCCCCACACCATGGTGCCTTTCATGGTGGCGCCGCCCAGGCCCACCATGGTCATGAGGGCGCCGCCGAAACAAAACGGCAGGGGCACGCCAAAGCTCAGCATGAGGACAAGGAGTCCCAGGGCGATGAACGAGACAGTTACGATTTCCATGCGAGCCTCCTTGCGTTTTGGGACAGGGAGATGAGCTCCCGGGTGTTTTTCACGAGGTGCCAGGCGGTGTAGAGGGTCATGAGACCCATGCCGAGGAAAAAGGCGCACTCGGCCCAGAAGGTGGGGATGTACAGGGTAGGGCTCTCCTTCCATACCCTTCGGGCGTAGAGGAAGTAGTCCCAGGCCCAGTAGGTGAGCCAGATGGAGACCACCACGGACATGAGGTCCGCGATGACCCGAACGACCAGCCGGGACCGCTGGCTGTTCAGAAAGATATCCAGGACGTTTGCCTTGATCTGGGTGTCTTCCCGGCTTGCGTTGACGCTGCCTAAAAAGTAGAGCCACAAGGTGGGATACACGAGGATCTCGTCCAGCCCCATGACCGGGAGCTCCAGGACGTAGCGCATGACCACCTGGTAGAACTCAAGGGCGGCGACAATGGTGATCAGGGCGGTCAGCGTGTACTTGAAAAGTTTTTCCATTCCACACTCCTTCTCGTTATTTCTTGTCCAGCAACCAGTTGCCTCCGTCGGGGCCTGAGCTGAGGTCCATGGCGGCGATCTCCTCTAAGGGGATCGGTTTCAGCGGAGTACGCACCGAAAGCTGTCCGGTGCGATGCGGGGAGACCCCCAGGGCCGCTCCCACCACCTCGGCCAGGGCCGGTCCGCACATGCGCCCCTGGCAGGGGCCCATGCCGCAGCGGGTGATGATCTTTATCTCGTTAAGGTCCCGTACGCCCTCTTTCACCACCTTGTGCACGTCGCCCACGGTAACATTCTCGCACCGACAGAGGACGGTGTCGTCGGTAAAAAGGAACTGACCGGGCCTGGGTGCGTACAGGGCGTCGATGAAGGGGCGGGGCCAGGCATCGTGCATCAGGGCCTTGCGGAGAGGCAGGGCCCGGGCGTTGCGCTCCTCTTCGGAGAGGATGCCCAGGCAGCGGGCAATCTCCAGGGCGGCAAGCTCCCCTTTGTACCGGGCTGCCGGAGCCCCGGAGACCCCGGCGCCGTCGCCCGCGGCAAAAACGTTTTCAAAGTTGGTGCGCCCCCAGGGATCACAGGCGGGAATCCAGCAGCGCTGCCCGGCGTGCCAGGCCATGCGGCACCCCATCTGCCGAAAGATATGGGTGTTGGGGATCACCCCGAAATGGAGCAGGAGCATGTCGGCCTTCAAATGCAGCTTTTTCTCACCGCAGGTGGCCTCCACCGACTCCACGGCCTCCTCGCCCAGGGCGCGGATCCCGGTAACCCCTTTGTAGTGGGGCACGCCTGAGCGTTTGATCTCTCGGAGCATAAAGGCCCCTTTCAGGAGAAAGTCGGCCCTCAGCAGGGCCTGGGGAGCCCGGGGCAAGGCCCGGATAGACGGCATCGACGGGGTGGTCTCCAGTACGGCGGCGATGTTCACCCCTTTTTTCACCAGCAGGGAGGCCTCCAGGAGCAGCAGGGGCCCGCTGCCTGCAAGGACCACACGCCCCGACGGAGTCAGCCCCGCCTCCTTGGCCAGGTTGTTGGCCGCCCCTGCCCCCATGACGCCGGGGAGGGTCCAGCCCGGGATGGGCATGGGCCGCTCCATGGCCCCGGTGGCGGCCACGATGTAGTTGGCCACCACGCGCCGTGAGACGCCGTTCTGGGAATAGCAGACCGTGCCGTCGGATTCGGCCTGCCACACACAGGCTCCCGGCTCGTAGCGGGCGCCGCTTTTCCTGAATCGTTGGGTGAGGTCGAGGCCCCGGGTGTAGTCCGGCCCGAAAAGGGCGTGGGCCGCCTTGGGAGCCTCTTCCACGTTACGGTAGATCTGCCCTCCCACCCGATGCTGTTCGTCCAGTGTAAGGATATCGAGGCCCATCTCGGCAAGGGCTGCGCTGGCGGCAAGCCCGGCCGGTCCGGCACCGATGACGATGACATCCACGTGTCGGCTCATGGGCGGCCTCCTTTTTCGTCGTCTGTGTCCTGAAGGTGGCGACGGATCACCATGCCCTCCCGGACCTCGGTCATGCAGGCCTGGCGGTTGACCCCGTCAATCTCCATGAGGCATTCAAAGCAGACCCCCATGAGGCAATGGGGAGAACACGGTCTGCCGGAGGACGGCGAGGTGCGGGAGAGGATCTCACCAATGCCCAGAAGACCTGCAGCCACGCTCACCCCGGCGGGCAGTGTCACGGGTCGCCCGTCCAGGGTCACCGACACGGTTTGGTGCGTCTTTTTTTTGTCGAGTTTAAACATGAAAGCGTCCGTTGCTGAAGTGAGAGATGATATCGTTTTCGCCCTCGTCCAGGATCCACGCGGCAATGTCGCTGGCCTGCAGGGGCGCCAGGGAGACGGCGCTGTGCAGGGCCAGGACCGTGATGTTTTCATGGCCGGGGATGCGGCTGTAGATGGGAGCCCCGTCCGGCGTCATGACCCGGATGGCACCCCAGGAGCGGACCCAGTTGAGCTTGCCCAGCATGGGAAAGAGCCGGATGGCGTTTTTTGCCTGGGACTGCATGGCCTCGGGGGTGACCCGGGTGTCCAGGGCCGTGTCCTCCGAGGAGAGGCCGATCATGAAGGTGCCGTCCACGGTCTGGCGGACGCTGAGCAGGGGCACCCGGAGCAGGCGCTTGTGCCGCTCCGTGACCATGAGCTGGCCGCGCTGGGGGTAAATGGCGAGTTTTTCGCCCAGTGCGGCCACCAGGCCGGAGGAGCCGTGACCTGCGGCGATGACCACCTTGCCGCACAGGTAGTCGCCCCGGCTGGTCGTCACTTTCACCGTGCCGTTTTTAAGGGGGACAACGGCCCGGGCGCTTTCGGCGGCCCGGTATTCCCCGCCCTTTCGCTGAAAGGCGCACCGCATTGCAGCCAGGAGCTTCAAGGGGTTCACGTGGCCCTGCTCTTTGGTGTACATGGCCCCTGAGACCTCGTCACCCAGGGTCATCTCCGGCACGATGTCCGCAAATTCGGCGCGGTTGAGGATGCGTACCGGGTAATCGAGCCCGGCTTCGGCGCAGGTGTGGGTGAGGCTGGCAACGGAATCGGCATAGCCCTTTAGCTCGTCTTCGCCAAAGGCGTGGACCGCGCCCCCTGTCCACTCGAGTTCCACGTCGTAGCCGGACTCTTCTTTGAGCTGGGCAGCAAACTCGGGCCACTGGCGTGCGGCCATGCGGCACCACCGTGCATAATCGGGGTTGCCGGTGCCTTTGCACATGAACCAGGTGAGGCCGAAGTTGCCTCGGGAGAGGCGCTGGCTGGGAAGCTGTTCGTCCAGGAGCACGACCCTGCCTGCGGCACGGCGCATGAGGCCCAGGGCCGTGGCCGCACCGGAGAGTCCGCCGCCGATGACGAGAATATCAACGGTTTTCACAAGGCACCTCCCGGGTGGAAGGCCCTGGGCGGCACACCGTTGTGGGGAAGGAAGCGTGGTGTCTTCATAAAGGATTGCCCCGTGCTTTGTTGTGTGAATGGAAAATTGAGTTACCCGGTAAACAAAGCAAAGGGTGTACCAACGGGTTAAACCGCGGGATCAGGGGTTGGACGTAACCCGCCTTATTGATTTGATATCAAGGTGTTTTTACGGCAAAAAGCCCGGTGGCCGGGCTGCCCACGCCCCCGGGAGGACGCGGTCAAACTGTTTCATTTTGAGAAAGCCCCGAAGGAAAGGCCGCGTAAAGGGCTTGTTTTTAAAGAGAGAGGAAAGGTTTGATTCAAAATGCGACATGTGTCAAAATGAGACTCCCTGTGACCGATGACCCCAGACACACACCCGGAGGCCCATGAAACAAGGACAGATTCTCGGCGTCGATGAGATGCGCCGACAGATCGCGTTGTCACACCGGCGCTCAGCAGCTCGGGGGATCAATCCCATCCTGCGCAACACCAAACAGACCCTGCTCTCCCCTTCCGAGCTTAAGGCGAAACGCAATGAGAACAGCGAGCTTCTGGATGTGCTGCTGCCGCAGTTCGAGGAGTTTTACAATTTTCTGTCACCCAACGAGTTTGTCATCGCCGCCGTGGACTCCGAGGGCTATATCCTCCATATCGAGGGCAGCAGCAATCTCATTGAGAGCGCGGCCAAGCGAAACTGCATCCCCGGGTACCGGTGGACGGAAAAAGACGTGGGCACAACAGCCATCGCCATGTGCCTGAAGCTGGGGAGTCCCATTCAGCTCATCGGGGATGAGCACTACTGCCGCCAGGCCCACGGCCTGACCAGCTCCACAGCCCCGGTGTTTGGGAAAAAGGGAACACTCCTCGGCGTCATCGCCGTGTCCGGTCCCTCCACCAAAGCCCATCCCCACACCCTCTACATGGTCACCACCGCGGCCCGGGCCGCCGAACAGCAGCTCCGGGTTCTTCGGCGCAACAAAGAGCTGGCCCTGAACGTGCGGTTTCTGGATCAGGTCATCGACACCTCCCGCACTGGGCTTATCATCATCAACAGCGAGAACCAGATCTGGCGGGTCAACCGGCGGGGAGCCGAGATCCTTAAAATGGACAATCTGGCGGGCCAGCCCATCACAGCCTTAAAGGGCTTGAAGATCGACCTGGACGATGTGCAGACCCGCCCTGAGTCCTGGGTGAACAAGGAGAGCCGCCTCAAGATCCAGAACCAGACCCTGACCCTCATCCACACCGTGCAGCTGGTGATGTCCCCGGAAGGAGAGCGCCTGGGGGCCCTCATCACCTTTTCCGAGGTCAAGGAGATCTACAAACTGGCCGACACCATCGCAGGGACCCGGGCCCACTTCACCTTCGAGAGCCTGGTAGGCTCCTGCCCTCCCTTTGTGGAGGCCCTGAACCTTGCCAAGCGGGCCGCCACATCGGACACCACCGTGCTGCTCCAGGGGGAAACCGGCACCGGCAAAGAGCTCTTTGCCCAGGCCATTCACAACCAGAGCGACCGGAGCCAGAACGCCTTTGTGCCCATCAACTGCGGGGCCATCCCCGCCAACCTCCTGGAGAGCGAGCTCTTCGGGTACGTGGAAGGGACCTTTACCGGCGCCTCCAAAGGGGGAAAACCCGGAAAATTCGAGCTGGCCAACACCGGCACCATCCTCCTGGACGAGATCGGGGACATGCCCCACAAGATGCAGGTGAAGCTCCTGCGGGTGCTCCAGACCGGGGAGGTCTACCGCATCGGCGCCGACAAGCCCGTGAAGATCAACACCCGCATCATCGCCAGCACCCACGTGAACCTTCTCGAAGCCATCCGGGAGGGCCGGTTCCGGGAGGACCTCTACTACCGCTTGAACGTCTTTCCCATTGCCATCCCGCCCCTGAACACACGAGGGCCGGAGGACATCCTTGCCCTGTCGGCCCTCTTTCTGTCGGAAAACGCCGAGGAGCCCCCGGGGCTCAGCCAGGAGGCCCGGGACCTTCTGTGTTCCCACCCGTGGCCGGGAAACGTCCGGGAGCTGGAAAACTGCATGCAGCGCGCCCTGCACCTCTGCGAAGGCCGGGAGCTTAAGCCCGAGCACCTGAGCCTCTCCCCTGCCCCGGCGGATCAGCCCAGCCAGGCCGGAACCCTGGAGGAGATGAACCGGAAGATGATCCAGGACACCCTGGAGGCCACCTCCCGCAACATGGCCCGCACCGCCAAGATCCTGGGGATCTCCCGGGCGACCCTTTACCGGAAGCTGAAGCAATATGCGATGTAATACTTTAGGTTGAGTGTTTAAATTATTGAAAAGATTTATTATGTATTCCTGTTTAGCTCTTTTCGCAGGGCGAGGCGTATGCCGCACGGGAGTGCGGCGCGCCAGGATGTGTGGTTCTCCGGGGTATTTATGAAACTGCGGGTCAGGATGAAAAACCCACGGCTGGGGCTGTCATATGGAGCGCCGCACTCCTGTGCGGCTTTTTTCGTGGGATGAAGCGTATGCCGCACGGAGTGCGGCGCTCCGGGATGTGTGGTTCTCCGGGGTGTTTTTGACACTGCGGGCCTGGATGAAAAAGCCACGGCTGGGGCTGTCATATGGAGTGCCGCACTTTTGTGCGGCTTTTTTCGTGGGACGGAGCATCTGCCGCACCGGAGTGCGGCGCTCCCAATCCGTGGGACTTACTCCTCTTTCAGGCGGATCCCCGTATCGCTCAGCTCGATGAGCCCTTTTTTGTAAAGCGCCCCCACCGTGCGTTTGAACTCTTTCTTGCTCATGGAAAAGACGCCCTTGATCTCTTCCGGGGCGCTCTTGTCGTGGCAGGCCACAAAGCCTCCGGCTTTTTTAAGAATCTCCAGCACCCGCTCAGAAGAGCCTTCAATGGACTGGTAGCCCGGTTTTTTCAGGGTGAGGTCGATCTTGCCGTCTTCCCGGATGCGGGAGACGTAGCCGGTGAGGCGCTCTCCGATGGACACCTTTTTAAACACCTCATTGCGGTAGAGGATACCCAGGCAGGTGTCGTCGATGACCGCCTGGATGCTCAGCTTGGTGATGCCGTAGATGAGGAGGGAGACCTCCTGGCCCACGGTCTGGTCCGTGGCCACCTTGGCGCAGTGGCGGCCCAGGCGCGTGGATCCGAAGACCCTGCCGGTCTCTTCATCCAGGCTCACATACACCACGTACTTTTCACCCACGGCCATGGGCTTCTGCTGCTCGCTTCGGGGCACCAGGAGGTCCTTTTCCAGGCCCCAGTCAAAAAAGGTGCCGAAGGGGTTCACGTCCTTTACCGTCATGACGGCAAACTCCCCTACCATGGCATTGGGCTTCAGGGTGGTGGCCACGGGGCGGTCTTCGGAGTCGGTGTAGACAAAGACGTCGATGCGGTCCCCGAGCTTGAAGCCTTCGGGCACGTATTTGTTGGGAAGGAGAACCTGCTCCTCCCTGGGGTTGAGGTAGAAGCCGAATTCCATGTAACGCTCGGCAACGAGCGAGTTCATCTGACCGATCTTGAGCATATCCTGCCGTCCTTCAAAAGCCGTAACCCACTGAATAAGGGCCTTCGGCGTTGACTTTCTATTTGATTCACACCGGCTCCACAGCCGATTCGCCCCGTTACATATCAGCAATGGGCCACCGAATCGAGGGATTTGACGAAAGGAAGGCGAAAAAGACCGGTTGATTAGAGGGATCCCATCTTGAGAAGCCGGGAAAACTCGGTGGCCGGGACCGGGGCTTTGAAATAATAGCCCTGGGCTTCGTCGCAGCCGTAGGATTTCAGGAGCTCGTACTGCTCCTCGGTCTCGATGCCTTCGGCCAGGATTTTTTTGCCAAGGCTGTGGCCCATGGCGATGATGGCCTTGATGATGATGCGGTTGTTTTTGTGGATGGTGCTGCCGATGACAAAGGAGCGGTCGATCTTGATGACGTCCACGGGAAAGGTGGTGAGGTAGCTTAAGGAAGAGTATCCCGTGCCGAAGTCGTCCAGGGCGATGCGTACCCCGAGGTCCTTGATTTCTTTAAGGGTCTCGATGGTCTCTTCGGTCTCCTGCATGAGGATGGTCTCGGTGATCTCTATTTCAATGTTGGCCGGATCCAGATGGGTTGTTTCCAGGACATCCCGGATGCTGGTGACGATGTTCTGGTGGGCAAATTTGTAGCCCGAAAGGTTCACGGCGATATTGAGGTCCGGAAACCCGTTTTTTATCCAGCCGTCGCTCTGGCGGCAGGCCGTGAGGAGCACCCATTTGTTGATGTCGATGATGAGGCCCGACTCTTCGGCCACGTGAATGAACTTGTCGGGGGGGACCATGCCCTTTTGGGGGTGCATCCACCGGATCAGAGCCTCGGCGCCCACGATCTTCCGGGTGGCCAGGTCGATCTGGGGCTGGTAGTAGAGCACGAGCTCGTTGCGGTCGATGGCCCGGGCCAGGTCCCGCTCCAGGGAAAAACGCTCCGTGGCCACGATGTTAAGGGACTCGATGTAGAACTGGAACTGGTTTTTTCCGCTGTTCTTGGCGTTGTACATGGCCGAATCCGCGTTTCGAAGCAGGATGTCCGCGGTCTGGCCGTCGTTGGGAAACACGCTGATGCCGATGCTGGCGGACACCGACACCTCCTGCCCTTCCAGGTCGTACTCGGTGGAGATCTCCTTGATGAGGCGCCTTGCCACCAGGGCCGCGCTCTCCGGGGACCTTATGTTGGAGAGGATGATGGTGAATTCATCCCCTGCCAGCCTGGAGATGGTGGGCTCGGAGCGGTCCATGACATTCCGGGTGGCCAGGTCCGTGCTCCGGATACAAGCCTGCATCTTTTCCGCCACCTGCTTCAGCAGCAGGTCGCCCATGTGGTGGCCCAGGGTGTCGTTGATGCGCTTGAACCGGTCCAGGTCCAGGAAGAGGAGCGCAAACTTCTGGTCATTGCGGGTGGCGTCCTTGATGGCCATGTCCAGCCGGTCCAGAAAGAGCATGCGGTTGGCCAGCCCGGTGAGCCCGTCATAGAAGGCAAGGTGCATGATCTCTTCTTCGGCGCGTTTCAGCTGGGAGACATCCTGCACCACCCCCAGCATCATCTCGGGCATGCCCTGCTCGTTGAAGAGGATCTCCCCCTGGTTGAGGATGTGTTTCTGGGTGCCGTCGGGATAGAGAACGCTGTAGCTCACGCTCATGTTTTTCCGCGCCTTGACCGCATCGTTTATCTCCTTTCGGACCTTCTCCTTTTCATGGCCCATGATGGGCACCAGGAAATCATCCAGGGAGACAGGTGCCTTGGCCGTGTCGAGCCTCAGCAGGCGACTGGCCTCGGTGGAACAGTGGAAATCGTTGCTGTTGAGGTCGATTTGCCAGTTCCCCAGTTTGGCCAGCTCCTGGGTTTTGGCAAGGCGGCTCTGACTCATGTAGAGCTCCCGAAAGGCGTATCCGGCACGGAGCATGTATCGGGCCCGATGGCCCAGCATCACCCAGTTGATGGGCTTGGAGACAAAGTCATTGGCCCCGACTTCAAAGGCCCTGGCCGTTGACTCCACATCGTCCAGGCCCGTCACCATGAGAATCTGGGGATACCGGCCGTACAGGGATTTGCGGATGGCCGCGCAGACGTCAAAGCCGTCCATCTCGGGCATGATGACGTCCAAAATGATAAAATCCGGCTTTTCCGCGTGGAACAGCGCCAGGGCCTGGCGCCCGTTCTCCGCCTCCAGCACATCGAAGTCGCATTTTTTCAAGGCCGCCTTCATGGAAAGACGCAGCGACAGGTCGTCATCTGCGATGAGGGCCAGCGGTTTTTTCCGTGCATGCTTTTCATACATCATGGGATGTTATCTCCTCTTCCAGGGCGTTTCTGACCAACATGAGTTCCGATTCGATGGCGTGTACCCGTGCCTCGGCATCATCGCCGCATTGCCTGCTGCATCTCACCTCAAGGTCCCTGCACAGGTCGGCCAGCCCGGATGCGCCGATGTTGGCGCTGCTCGATTTAAGGCTGTGGGCCGCCCGTTGGAGGGCGGGTATGTCCAGGGGGTTCAGGGCCTGCGTCATCTGCGTGCGGATGGCCTCGGAATTTTTCAGGTAGGCCGTAAAGACCTGCACGAGGATGTCGGGCTCCCCGTCTGTCTGGAGTTCCTGAAGGGCCGCGATGCGCTTCCGGTCGATGAGGTCTGGGCGGTCCGGTTTCTCCTCGGCCTCTTCCCGGTCCTGCGGGGGGGCGGAGAGCACGGGAGAGGTGTCCGCCCCTTTGCCGAACCATCGCTCCAGCGCGGCTCCGATGCTGTCGATGTCAAAGGGCTTGCTGATGTAGCCGTCCATGCCCGACGCCAGGCAGCGCCGGTCGTCTTCATCCCGGGCATGGGCGGTGAGGGCCACGATGGGCGTCCGGTCAAACCCCTTTTCCGCTTCGATGCCGCGGATCTCTTCGGCAGCGCCATACCCGTCCAGCACCGGCATCTGGCAGTCCATGAGGATGAGGTCATAGGTGCTGTTTTCCCGGAACGCTTCCACAGCCTGCCTGCCGTTTTCAACCACATCCACACGGCATCCGAACAGTTTCAGCATGGAGACAGCCACCTCACAGTTTGTTTCGTTGTCCTCGGCCACGAGCACATGGCGGTGAAACCGACGCATCTCTTCGGCGATGGAGTGCTGGGTGATCAAGGGCAGGTCGGAGTGTTGGGGTGTCTCCGACATGGCCTTCACCAGGGCCGCGTGCAGGTCGGTGCGGCTCACCGGTTTGGTGAGATAAGCCGAAACCCCTGCCCGTGCCGCCAGCCTGGCCTCCCCGCGGAACCCCGGAGGGGTGATGAGGATGATGGGGAGACGGCTCAGCTCCGGGCGGGCCTTGATGGCCCGGGCCAGTCCCAGGACGTCGGTTTCGGCAGGGCTGTCCAGCAGGATCACCAGGTCAAAGGGCCGGTCCGAAGCCCTGGCGTCGTTCAGGAGGGTCAGGGCGGCGGCGCCGTCGTCAATGATCGTGCGGGGAACCCCCAAGGACGAGAGCATGGGCTCGATGATGGCCCGGTGGGGCTCAAACCTGTCGTCCACCATAAGGACGTTCAGGCCGGAGATGTCCACGGTTCGATTCTCCCGGGTGCTTCGCCACGTTCCCTGCCCTGGCCTCAGGGGCACGGTGAAAAAAAAGCGGGACCCCTTTCCCGGCGTGCTTTCGCAGTCAAGACAGCCCCCCATGAGGGAGATGAGCTCCATGGAGATGGCAAGGCCCAGGCCGGAACCGCCGTATTTTCGCGTGGTGGATCCGTCGGCCTGGGAAAAGGGCTTGAAGAGCTTGGCCCGGTCACCGGGCTTGATGCCGATGCCGGTGTCTTCCACGGACACACTGAGTTCCACGGTCTCCTTTGTCTTCAGGGTGGTGGACGCCCGGATCACCACCGACCCGTTTTCCGTGAATTTAACGGCGTTGCCCAGAAGGTTGGTGAGTACCTGGCGCAGTCGGGTGGGATCCCCGCGCAGGTGGGTGTGGGTGGCCTCGGGGATATGAACGCTCAGCTCGTTGCCCTGGGCGTGGGCGCGCAGCAGGAGCAGGTCCACAACGCCCTCGACGAGGGTTCGCAGGTCAAAGTCGATGGTCTCCAGCTCAAGCCTGCCGGCCTCGATCTTGGAAAAATCGAGGATGTCGTTGATGATGGTGAGCAGGGATTCCCCGGAATTGCGGATGGTGCGGGCAAATCGCTCCTGCTCCGGGGTCAGGCTGGTTTGCAGCAACAGGCCCGCCATGCCCAGCACCCCGTTCATGGGGGTGCGTATCTCATGGCTCATGTTGGCCAGGAACTGGGATTTGACCCGGGTGGCCTTCTCCGCGTCGTCCTTAGCTCGGCTGAGGCCCAGGCTGTGCGTTTTCAATTCGTTGTCCCGCCGCTGGATCTCTTCGAGCATGTCGTTGAACCGGTCGATGAGGGTCCCGAACTCGTCGTCGCTCTCCTTGCGGACCCTCACCGCATAGTTTTTTTCCCGGATCACGCGGTTCATGGACTGCATGAGCCCCAGCACAGGGCCGGTGAAGATGATCTGCATCTTCACCGACATCACCATGATGACCGCAAGGGTAAAGGCCACGAAAAAAGCAAAGACAATGTAATCCGTGTGCAGGCGGATGCGCATCTGCTGCATGTTATCCACCAGGTGAATGGCACCGATGACCTCATCGTTGGCGATGACGGGCCGAAGCACATGGGCGTGGTGGGACACCAGGAAGATGGTTCTCTTTTTTTCGAGGACCTCACGGAAAAGCGCGGTCCTGTCCGGGTAGGCTTCGTTGAGCTCGGCCGTAAGGGCCTGCCGGTCGGTTTCCAGTGTGGTGTAGCTGCTGTAGAGCCTGCCACGGGCATCGTAGAGGAGCGCGGCGGCGATCTCCGGCTTGGCCTCCAGGGACATGAGGGTCTCCCGGGCGGACAACTCGTCGTTGAAAAGCAGGGCCGGGCCGCTGTTCACCGCAACGACACCGGCCATGGAGCTGAGCTCTCGGGCAAGGTTCTTCCTGCTGGTCCATTTCTCCTTGAACACAAGGGCCGTGGACAGAAGGATCACCGTCAGGACCGCAGGCAGGCTGAAGAGCAGGACCAGTTTGGTCCGGATGGACAGGTTTTTCATTTGTCGTACTGCGTCGCCACCGCTCATGGGCCACCCACAATGATAGCATGCCGCAGCAGCCGGGACCTGAACCTCAGCCTCACCTGCAGGGCACGTTCTACGTTGATTTCAAACCGCAGCCGGTCGTTTTTCTTGAACATGTTGATGAGCCCGCCGGATCCCAGGAAGCGGGGCATGTCGTCACCGATGGTCAGGGTGGAGGCGTCCTTGACCGCGTCAAGGGCCGCAAGGCGCTTCTCCAGGGACGTCTCCCTGCAGAAAAAAACGATATGGGATCCTTCAAGTGTTTCGGGATCGTCTGTGAACCGTACCTTCAACGGCCGGGACCCAATGGGTTTGCCCTCAATGCGTTGAAAGGCCTTCTCCATGCCGCTGCCCCCGAACACGGCGAGCTCACAGGGCTCATCAGCCGTCTCAAAGTGATCCTCGGGCCATTGGGTGTACCTTGCAAAGTTGAGGACGAAAGCCGCTTTGACCGTGGGTTCGTCCATGGCAGCTGCAAGGGTGTCTTTGGACCCGACGGGGAACGGGGCCGGAAAGATCAGGGCCGTACACGAGACGATACGCCAGGTACGGCGGATGTATTTCGCATAGGTCATCCGATAGCCTTAAAAACGGTAGGTGATTTTACCGTACACGCTGCGAGGGACCTCTGTGGGCAGACCGTAGTTTTCCATGACATACTCCGGGTGGCGCTCGTCCAGAAGGTTCTGCCCCACCACGGAGAGCTCCAGGGCCGGGGCGGGAGACCAGCTCAGGCGGATGTCCAGGGTGAGGTAATCGTCAATCTCATACGTGCCGTCCGGGGACGCGGCATAGGCCGCGCTGGAGTCGTCCACGTACCGGAGCCAGAGGTCCAGCTCCAGGTCCTTTCCCATATCCACCGCCGAGCGGAGGGAGACCTGATGGGTGGGTTCCCTGCCCACCTGCCCCTCCTCTTCCAGGTTGCTGTTCAGGTAGGTGTAGGCCAGGTCTTCCTTCAACCAGTCCGTCACCTGCCAGGCCGTTGCCAGCTCCGCGCCGTAGGCACGGGACGAGAACTCATGCACCAGGAGAAAGGGCTGTTTGATGTAAGTCCCCTGGAACTCGGGGGCGCCCTGGCGCGTGACCCGCAGGTGGTCGTAGTCGTGGTAGTAGCCTGCGATGTCCACGGAGATGGTGGGCCTGGGCATGAACCGGTACCCCACTTCGTAGGCGATGAGCTCTTCGGACTGCTCGTCGTCCACACCGATTCCCGTGACCACGACGGGCAGCGGCGAGGGGTTCTCCGCGCTCAAGGGGGGCACCACATAAAGGGTCACCTCCCCGTCCCGCTCCACCCGTGACGGGGTTCGCACGGCGCGGGAGACCGCTGCCCAGAGTTTGTGGTTCGGGCGGGGGGAAAAGAGGAGGCGCGCGCTGGGCTGGACCTCATAGCCCGTGGACTCGTTGTGCTCGACCTTGCTGCCCAGGGTGAGCCAGAGCCTGTTGTCGGAAAGGAGGATCTCATCCTGGAGAAAGGCGCTGAACAGGTCGTCGGTGCGACTCTCCGGGGAGTACGTCAGCACGGATGTGTCGGCCAGCTCGTCGTGGATCCGCTGGTATCCGGCTCCCCAGACAATGTCATGCCGCTCCCCGGCCTTGAAATGGTGCTGAAAATCGACGTCGATGTTCTCTTTTTCTTCGTTGGTAAAGGCCTCTTCCCGTTTGGACACGTCGTAGATGAGCTGCAGGGAGAGGTCCGATGTGGAGGAGAGGACCCGTTGCCAGCGGGTGAGCAGGTTGCCCCCGGACACATCGGCGGTGTCCTCCACGATCTCGGCATAGGGCGGCGCAAGGGAGGGCAGCACCACCTCCTGGTTGATCTCCCCGTCGTAGAGATCTCCCTGGAACGTGAAGCTGTCCCTGGCCGTTCGCCGGGTGTCCACCCGAAACCCTCCCTGGGCCATTTCCCAGTCGTCCCCTGCCCCGTCCCCGGATGCGCGCTCGAACTCATCCCGCTTGAACCCCTTGGCATAAAACCGACCGTGGGTGGCCTTGCCCAGGGCCGCGCCGTAACGCGCCTCGGCAAAGCCCTCTTCCGTGGTCCCTCCGCCCACGGTGACCACGCCCCCCACCGTGTCCGAGGCCTGCCTGGTGATGATGTTGATCACCCCGTTCACCGCGTTGGCCCCCCAGAGGGTGGCCCCGGGGCCCCGGATCACCTCGATGCGATCCACGTCTTCGAGCATCACGTCCTGCACCTCCCAGTAGACCCCGGAGAAAAACGGGGTGTAGACGGTGCGTCCGTCGATGAAGACCAGCAGCTTATCGGCAAACCGGCTGGTGGCGCCGCGGCTGTTCACGGCCCACTTGTTGGAGTCGATGCGGGAGACGGTGAGCCCGGGCACCATGCGCAGGGCATCGGGGATGTTGGTGACCCCGGATCGTTTCAGGTCCTGGTTGGTGATGACGAACACTGCGGCCGTGCTGTCCGAGAGGTGCTGCTCTTTTTTGCCCACCGAGGTCACGTTGATGTTCATGAGATCCTCGATACTCAAATCAACCACCTCCTGTCCGGAGGACCGAAGCGGAGAGCCGAGAAGCAGGAGAAGAGACAAAGCCATGAAATATCGGGCCCGGGGGCCCGGAGATCCCTTGGACGTTCTGTTCATGATCAATTCCCTCGGTGCTGGGAAAAGGGTGCATGGTGGTCCGGTGATCGGCCCGGCGGGGTTCGGCTTCCGCATCACAGGGAGAGGGACATGGGGGGATACGGAGAAGACCCTGCATCACCGAAAGCGACGGGCGGGTCTTTGCCCGGCAAAGGGTGAGAGGGGTGCTTCGCGTGCGATGGAGACATCCACGGGGCTGTCGGCCACGGGAAGTCTGCCGGATTGAATGAAAGATCACCGCAGGTAGGGGGCGCATGAGTTCTCGTGGCGAGGTGCGCGCATCGGGCAATGGTCAAAGATGATTATTTACTAATAATTTCATCGATTTTTCAAAAAGTCCAGATGAAAAACAGATGGCACGGCCCGGTCAGCCCCCATTGAAGGCACTTCCCATGGGCTCAGCCTGCCACACCGGTATTGAAATCTTCCCGGGGGAACAATTCAGTCAGGTGGCGGTAAAGCCGCCATGGGTGGGCTATGGGTTGAAATATTTCGAAAAGCTGGAAATCAGAGGGCATATACGTTACTATACACAGAATCCGAAGCTTTTTTTGAGAAAACCGAAACCGAACCCGTTGAATTTAATGAAAACATTGAATCCATGGGGAACCAGCTATCCATGCCCTCGATAAGGTACCGGAAAACAGTGATCAAACAAGGGGTTACCAACATAGTGACAAGACCAAATCAGAGAAGGAGCGTTTCGTGAGTTTAGTCAAGCAGAGAGAGCAGCTCGGAAGCCGCATCGGCTTCCTTTTTATTTCCGCCGGGTGTGCCATCGGCCTGGGGAACGTGTGGCGTTTTCCCTTTATCACCGGAAAGTACGGGGGGGCGGCCTTTGTGTTGATCTACCTCCTCTTCCTTTTCATCCTGGGCCTGCCCATCATGGTCATGGAGTTTTCCATCGGCCGCGGTGGCCAGAAGAACATTGCCGGGGCCTTGAAAGCCCTGCAGCCCAAAGGAAGCCGCTGGCACCTCTACGGTTATTTTGCCATCCTCGGTAACCTGATCCTCATGATGTTCTACACCACGGTTGCCGGGTGGATGCTTGCCTATTTTTATCACACCCTCACAGGCAACCTGGCGGGCCTCTCCCCGGATGCGGTGGGCGGCTTCTTCGGCGGGCTCCTGGCAAGCCCGGGCACCCTGGTGTTCTGGATGGGCCTCACCGTGGTGTTAGGCTTTTTCACCTGTTCTCTGGGGCTTCAAAAAGGGGTGGAGACCATCACCAAGTGGATGATGTCCTCTCTGTTTGTGATCCTTATCGCCCTGGTGGTCAAGTCCGTCACCCTGCCCGGCGCGTCCGCCGGTCTCTCCTTTTATTTAATGCCCGACTTCGGCCGCCTCATGGAGACCGGGGTCTGGGAGACTGTCTACGCGGCCATGGGCCAGGCCTTCTTTACCCTGAGCCTCGGCATCGGCAGCATGGCCATCTTCGGCAGCTACATCGGCAAGGACCGCTCCCTCACCGGCGAATCCCTCAACATCATCGGCCTGGACACCTTTGTTGCCATCCTCTCCGGCCTGATCATCTTTCCGGCCTGCTTTGCCTTCGGAAAAGATCCCGGCGCCGGGCCCGGCCTGATCTTCGTCACCCTGCCCAACATCTTCAACACCATGGAGGGCGGCCGTATCTGGGGCACCCTCTTCTTCCTCTTCCTGAGTTTTGCCGCCATGTCAACGGTCATCGCCGTGTTTGAAAACATCATGGCCTTCACCATGGAAGAGTGGGGCTGGAACCGAAAGCGCGCCTCCCTGAACAACGGGGTGCTCCTCTTCCTTCTCTCCCTGCCCTGTGCCCTGGGTTTCAACGTCCTGAGCGGCATCAACCCCCTGGGCGAAGGCACCGTGATCCTCGACCTGGAGGATTTTATCGTGGGCAACAACCTGCTGCCCATCGGCTCCCTGATCTTTGCCTTTTTCTGCAGCTATAAAATAGGATGGGGCTGGGACTCCTTCGTCAAAGAGGCCAACGAAGGCCAGGGGCTCCGTTACCCGGAGAAAACCAAATTCTACGTCAAATACATCCTGCCCCTGATCATCCTGGTGGTCTTCATCGGCGGGTACATTGAGAAGTTCGGCGGCTGATACCGAACCTGAGATTGCGTTACGTAAAAAAAGCCCCCGGCTGTGCCGGGGGCTTTTTTGGTTTGCCCGGCAAACCGGCTAAAGATCTGTGCTGTGGGATTTTGGGGCAACGATGGGCACGCTTCGCTTTGCCCATCCTACGGTCAACACACCGAGCCGCGCCGATAATCCGCGACCACGTAGGATGGGCAAAGGCAAACCGAATCCATTGGGGTGGCGACGCCCTTGGCGCCGTGCCCATCGAACGCCACAAGCCCACCCGGTTGAATCGAGGTGCCAGCCAACGATGGGCACGCTCCGCTTTGCCCATCCTACGGTCAAACACACCGAGCCGCGCCGATAATCCGCGACCATGTAGGATGGGCAAAGGCAAGCCGAACCCATTGAGGTGGCGACGCCCTTGGCGCCGTGCCCATCGAACGCCACCAGCCCATCCGGTTGAATCGAGGTGCCGGGCAACGATGGGCACACTCCGCTTTGCCCATCCTACGGTCAACACACCGAGCCGCACCGATAATCCGCGACCATGTAGGATGGGCAAAGGCAAGCCGAACCCATTGAGGTGGCGACGCCCTTGGCGCCGTGCCCATCGAACGCCACAAGCCCACCCAGTTGAATAGAGGTGCCAGCCAACGATGGGCACGCTCCGCTTTGCCCATCCTACGACCAAACACACCGACCCGCGTCGATGAGCGAGACCATGTAGGATGGGCAAAGGCAAGCCGAACCCATTGGGGTGGCGACGTCCTTGGCGCCGTGCCCATCGAACGCCACAAATCACCCGGTTGAATGGGGTTGCCGGGCAACGATGGGCACGCTCCGCTTTGCCCATCCTACGGTCAACACACCGAGCCACGCCGATAATCCGCGACCACGTAGGATGGGCAAAGGCAAGCCGAATCCATTGGGGGGGCGACGCCCTTGGCGCCGTGCCCATCGAACGCCACAAGCCCACCCGGTTGAATGGGGTTGCCGGGCAACGATGGGCACGCTCCGCTTTGCCCATCCTACGGTCAAACACACCGACCCGCGTCGATGAGCGAGACCATGTAGGATGGGCAAAGGCAAACCGAATCCATTGGGGTGGCGACGCTCTTGGCGCCGTGCCCATCGAACGCCGCAAATCACCCGGTTGAATGGGGTTGCCGGGCAACGATGGGCACGCTTCGCTTTGCCCATCCTACGACCAAACACACCGACCCGCGTCGATGAGCGAGACCATGTAGGATGGGCAAAGGCAAGCCGAATCCATTGGCGTGGCGACGCCCTTTGCGCCGTGCCCATCGAGCGCCACAAGCCCACCCGGTTGAATAGAGGTGCCAGCCAACGATGGGCACGCTTCGCTTTGCCCATCCTACGGTCAAACGCATCGAGCCGCGCCGGTGGTCCGCCACCATGAATGTGGTCCCTTTTCCGCCTCTCCCTTTCATTTCTTAAAGAAGAAGGGCTCTCACAAGGGCTTTCCCGTCTTTTTTTTGATGGGCGGGTAAAAAATCGAAAACATGAACGGTGTCCGGTTTACGAATAAAAAGAAAGCTCGCCAAAAACTTTCCTTTTATCTGGTGAGTCGCGGTTCTATCTTTTTTAAGACTTGTATTTATTAGAGATAGTGCCTATCGGGTCCACCCCTGTCATCCCGCAAAAGATTGTGTTACCCTCCCTTTTCTGTGTCAAAGTGGAGTTGGAAAGCAACTCCCAAACAAGTGCTCGAATCGGTGGAGGTAACACCTGTGAATAAAGAGATGAAGGATATCGTTGTTGCGGGAGCGGCTCTGTTTGCCATGTTTTTTGGAGCGGGAAACCTGATTTTTCCCCCTGCCCTGGGCTTTTTGTCCGGAACCTCCTGGTTTTTCTGTATGCTGGGCTTTTTTATCACCGGCGTGGGCCTGCCCATCCTCGGTGTGGCGGCCCTTGCCAAATCCGGCGGGTCCCTGGACCGTTTTGCCGGTCGGGTGAGCCCGGTGTTCGCCAAGGTGATGGGCACGGCCATTGTCCTGGCCATCGGCCCGTTCCTTGCCATCCCCAGGACCGGGGCCACGGTCTATGAGATCGGCATCAAGCCTCTCTTTTCAGGTGTCTCGCCTTTAACCGCCTCCGTGGCCTTTTTTGTCGTCACCCTCTTTTTTGCCCTCAAGCCCTCCAGCATCGTGGACAAGATCGGGAAGTACCTGACCCCGGTCCTTCTCCTCATCATTGGCCTGATCATCGTCAAGGGCGTGGCAAGTCCCATCGGCCACCCCGTTGCCAAGGGGCTCACCCAGCCTTTGGGCCGCGGCTTCATTGAAGGCTACCAGACCATGGATGCCCTGGCCTCCATTCTCTTTGCAGGGCTGGTGCTTTCGGCCATCGCGGCAAAGGGTTACAAAACCGCCGAAGAGCAGATCTCCCTGACCTGCAAGGCAGGCCTCATCGCAGGGACGGGCCTGATGCTTGTCTACGGTGGGCTGCTTTTTCTGGGGGCCACGGGAAGCGGCATGTTCGAGGAGGGGATCTCCAAATCCGATCTCATCGTCTCCATCACCAACACCGTGCTGGGCAGCGCTGGTCGTACCGCCATGTGCCTGGCCGTGTCCGCCGCCTGCCTGACCACCGCCATCGGCCTCACCGCCGTGGTGGGGTCCTGGTTTGAAAAGCTCTCCCATGGAAAGCTCAAGTACGAATCCGTGGTCATTATCACGGCCATCTTCAGCACCCTCATCTCCGTATCCGGCGTGGAGAAGATCGTCACCTTTTCGGTTCCCCTTCTCATCATCGCCTACCCCATCGTCATCGTTCTCATCGCCCTGACCCTCTGGGGAAGCAAGCTGAGCTCCGCCGTGTACAAGGGCGCGGTCGCCGGTTGCCTTATTGTCAGCGTCTTCGACGCCCTGTCTTTCCTGAAGGTGGACACCGGGGCCGCAGGCAAGCTCATCGCCAAACTCCCCTTTGCCGATGCCGGATTTTCCTGGGTGCTGCCCGCAATCTTCTGTGCGGTTGTGATGGAGTTGATCCGCACCACCATGCATCACAAGCCCCTGAACCAGAGCACCATGCCCAAGAGCTGATCCCTTTCCCCTCAAGCCCGCCTTCCTTTCTTTGACAGGGGGAAGGCGGGTTGTCCCCTCCCCCTCATTTATTTACCGCCCCGCCTTACGCAACGCCCGTCAATGGTGTATAAGGAAACCATTGACGATTCATGGATACATGATGAACGAAAAGGGCGATACCAGCGTGGCGGAATTCAAAACACATCTTACGGTTTCCAGTTTCTGCAGCAGTGCGGCAGCTACCTTTCTGCTTGCCGCCTCCCTTGCCACCCCCGATGAGGTGCTGCTCTTTTTCATCATGGGCGTTGTGGGCGGCCTCTTGCCCGACATCGACTCGGACAGCTCCCTTCCCGTGCGGCTCCTCTTTACCTTCATCGCCACGGTGATTTCGTTTCTCATCATGTTCAACCAGGGGGCCGATAACTCCGCAGCAGAGCTGTTCACCATCTGGCTGGTGAGTTTTTTCGTGGTCAATTTTCTCTTTTTCTCCATGTTCACGCGCATCACCGTGCATCGCGGGATCATTCATTCGGTACCGGCCAGTTTTGTTTTCTGGTTTTCATCCACCCTCATCCTCTACCATTTCTTCAGCTTTTCTATGCAAACCGTTTGGATGGCAGGGTTTTTCGTCTTTGGAGGCTTTCTTATCCACCTCCTCTTAGACGAGCTGGTGAGTCTCGACCTTTTTGGCAACGGCCCGAAGCGCTCCTCGGGCACCGCCTTTAAGTTTGCCAACCCCAGGGACCTGAAATCCACGGTGGCGGTTTACGGCCTGGCCGCTCTCCTCTTTGCAGCCACCCCGGACTACACCCCTTTTGTGCGTACCTATTTTTCTCCGGACAGTTTTGCATCCCTGCGGGTGTTTCCGGACAAGGGGTGGTTTACGCACCTCTACCGAACCTACCTCAGTCGCTGGCAGACCAAACCAAAAGGGGCCCCCGGCAAACCTGCCGGGGACCCCTCCTTTCACCGCATGAACACCCCCCTTACAAGGTGAAGCGGATCCCGCCCATAAGATTGAATCCGGGCATGGGATAACCCGGCAGGTATTCGTAGGACTCATCGGTGAGGTTTTCCCCTGCCACAAAAAGCTCCCCTTCCATGCCGGGCATACGGAAGGCGTAGCTCAGCTGGCCGTTGACGAGGGTATACGAGTCCACCGGAGAATTGTTGGTAGCGCCGGCCTTGCGCGCCTGGGAGCTGACGGTCATGCTCGACAGGTAAGAGGCGTCCAGGCTCAGGGTAAAGAATTTAAGGAAGCGCCAGTTGAGTCCGCCGGTGACCGAGGTCTCCGGGGCGTAGGGCATGTCCCCGGGATCGGTGTCCAGGAGGGTCACCCCGGCAAACAGGGAGAGGTCCCGGGTGGGGTTGACGCTGACGGTGATCTCCGAGCCTTTGATGGTAAACTCTTCGATGTTGTCGTACACGGGGGGAGGCGGCGGGGGCGGCACGATGACGTACCGGTCTGTGCCGTCGTCGTAGAAGAAGGTGACGTCCACAACGGCGCGGTCCCCGAATTTTTGGGTGATTCCGGCTTCGAAATGGTCCACCTTTTCCGCGTTCAGGTCTTTCCAGGAGTCTTTGAGCATGGGAATGACCTTCTCGGAGAAGACCACCACCTCAAGGCCCGGGTAGACCACGCCCCGGGCATAACTCAGGTGCAGCTCGGTCTCTTTGTATCCGGCAACAAGCCCTGCGTGGGGTGCGAATTCGTCATCGAAGTCGGTGTTGTCGTAATAGCGCACCCCCGCCGACGGCACGGCGTAGAACCCCTTCTGGGAACCGAATTGCCTGCTCACGGCCGTGTACGGCGAAAAGAGGGTGACGTCGTGGCCGTCCCACCTGTCGGTTGATCCGTCGCTGAAGGTTTTGTCGTACTCTCCTTCGCTGTAATCCCAGTCAAACCCCACAAGCCACTCCAGGCCATGGTCCAGGTAGAATGTTTCCCGGGCCTTGACCCCGTAGAACAGGGAATCGTTGTAGAGGTTCTCCCTGACCCCCGGGGTGGGCGCGGGGTAGTCCAGCCAGTCCCCTTCCCCGCCGTTCCAGTACACCTTGACGCTGCCGTCGGCAGCGTCAAAGCTGTTGGAGAGGATGGCCTCGGCCAGCCAGGTCCGCGTTTCAAAGCTGCCTTCACGCAGGGCGGGGTCCGCCCCCTCTTCGCCGGGGTCCTTGGCCTCATTATCGTTCCAGAGGGTTACGATGTTGAGGTCCCAGTTGGGGCTTAAGGCAAAACCCAGGCTGGCGTGGACGTTTTTCAGCTCGCCGTCGGCTTCGTCCCTGTGGCCGTCGGAGCTTCGGTAGCCGCAGCCGATGTAGTAATCAACCTTGTCTTTTTTTCCGCCGTGCTCCACGGTTCCCACCAGGGTGGACCAACGCCCGGCCGCTACCTGGCCCTTGGTGACAAAGCCTTCGGTCTCCATGCGTTTGGGCACCACGTTAATCACCCCGAAGGCGTTGCCGAAGTGCTGGGGCTGAGGGCTTTTGTACACCTCAATGGCATGGGCGGCGTCCACGGGGATGGTGTCCAGGAGGGGGTGGTTCCAGACGCTTAAGTACATGGGAATACCGTCAAACAGGGTTTTAATCTCAGCCCCGGGCCTGCTGGAGCCCATGCCCCGGATAAAGACCCCTCCCCCTTCTGCCCCGCCGAAGGAACCGATGGGATTGTATCGGGAGATATTGACCCCGGGGGTGCGCCGGAGGGCGGTTTCCAGGTCCTGGGCATTGAGGTCTTCCACCTGCTCTTGGGTAACCCGGGTTTTCCTGGCGCCATAGGCGTCGGTGATGTTTGCTTCGATGACAGGGGACGCGGTGACCGTCACATCGTCCAGAAGAAGCGCCGGCTCCTCGTCTGCCGCGGCAATGCCGGGCAGCGCCGCGGTGATGAGCAGCAGGATCATGATAAGGCCAGATTTTACGTATCTGTCAGAAGGGGTCATGCCTTTCTTGCACACAGGAAATACCCCCTTTTATCATCGCTCAACTCAATGATTCGCAGCCCTGCTTCGGTGCACATGCCCTCCATCTCCCCATGTTCGGGGATCATGTCCTGTTCAACGGCTGTTCCAGCCTTGCGGTGTACATCATTGATGACGGACAGCGGTTTAAAGTGGCAGATGATGAGACGTCCGTCGGGCTTCAGGCTGCGCGTGAGAAGGGACAGGGCCCCTTCCTGGTCTTCGAGGTGGGGAAAGACCTGGTGGCAGAGGGCCAGGTCCACCCCTTCCCCGGGAAGGGGACAGGCTTCGAGGCGTCCCTGCCGAAGCTCCACATGGACCTGATCCGCGAGTCTTTCTTTGGCTGATGCCACCATCCCGCGGCTGATATCCATGGCAATGACCCGACCCGACGGCCCCACCCTGCGTGCCAGGATCTCTGTGAGACGACCGGTGCCGCAACCCGGCTCCACCACGGTTTTTCCCTCCAGAGGACCGGCAGACGCAAACACCCGGTCCAGTTTTGCCAGCTCCTCCGGGCCATATGCCTCGGTTGCCCAGGGGGCGCCTGTCTGTGAATCAAAAAAATCCGCCTTGCGTGCATACATTTGGGTTGAATCCTTTCTTTTAAAACGTCTCCGGCCACACACTTACGGTGTTTGGCCACCATTCCAAGAGGTTGATCCCGGCAAGGCCGAAGGAAAGGCAAATGTGATTTTCCCTGGGAGGGAAAGGGGAGAGCACATTTGTACCCCGCTTTCAGCGGTGGTACACCTTGCCGCCGGAAGCTTTTATTTCATGGTCAGCTTGCTCCCCAAGGGGCCGTAGGCTGTTTTCATCTGCCCATATACCGGTTTTCCCACGAGAAAGGTGTAGATCTCGTCGGCCTTGGCTGCGGGGTCGATATCGGCAAACCGATGCGGGTAGAGGATCTTGCCGATGGCGTAGGCGTCTCCCATAGCCGTGCCGATATTGGTCATGTACCAGTTGTAGGAGTGTAGGGTGTGGACACGCCCTTCCCGGAAAGCGGTGAGACCCTGGTAAAAAGCGGGTTTGGCCCGCATGTCTCGGGCCACGTTGCCCCGCCCTCCGCCGTCGATGAAGATGATGTCCGGGTCCATGGCAAGGAGGGCTTCCCTGCCCACAAACAGATGACCGGTGGTGCTTTGCCCGGCCACCACGTTTCTGGCCTTTACCCAGTCAAAGGGGGCGTAGGCGGTCTCGGTGCTTCCGATGCCCTGGGTGCCTTTAAACCCGATGCCTCCCACAAACACCCCGGGTTGTTCCTCGGAATTCTCTCCTTCCACCCGTTGGGCAAGATCCGCTTCGGCCTTCCGGATGAAGGTCACCACCTCGCTTGCCCGAGCCTCCTTGCCGAGAATTTTTCCGGCAAGGCGCAGGGAGCGGTACATGGTTTCGTCAAACCGGCCGAAGGGGCCGTAGGAGAGGACCACCACGGGAATCCCCAGCTTGGCCTGGAGTGTGTCGGCTTTGCGCCGTTCAAGGTAGGTGATGAAGATGAGATCCGGGGCTGCCGCGAGCAGGGCCTCCAGATCCGGTTCGCCGTTGATGGACCCGGGGCCTCCGGGGCCCACGGACGGCAGCCGGGACAGCTCGCTGTTGGCGACCCAGTAAGGGCGCGTGGTGGGAAACCGTTTTTCAATGGCTTCCACGCCCACCACCTTTGCCTTGGCCTCCAGGTAGATGATGAGGCGCAGGGTGCCGGGGGCCAGGCAGACAATGCGTTGCGGAGGGGCCGCAACGGTGACGGTGCGTCCGGCCATGTCCTGCACCGTCACGGCACCGGCCGGGGAGATGAATCCCAGGCAGAGCAGGCACAGGATGATTACGATGCGTTTCATACGATGCCCTGCCTTTTCTTGACGGCTACAATCATCCGGGAGTCCAGCCTGTCCCCGAACTTGGCCAGGGGGTGGCCGGAGAAGGCGTCGGCTTCCAGGATCTCCCGGATGGTGAAGTGGCGTTCCAGAAGGTCCCTGTACGCCTCCCAGGAGAGGTCGCCGGTGAACCGGTAGATGTTGTCCTCTTTGCCCACGCCCTTGAAGGCCGACAGGCTCCACTCCAGGTCGAGCAGCCGGTCTTTGGAGCCCTCCCCTTTTCTGTAATAGACGTGCTTGGTCACAAAGAGCCCTCCGGGCTTCAGGGCGTCGTGGATCCGTTTTAAAAGGGCCGGGTTTTTGCCCCCCGGATTGTAGGAGAGAAAAATCACGTCGTGGTCGCTTCCCAGGTCGTCTGTAAAGAGGTTGCCGGACACAAACCGGACCCGGTCTGCGCCGTGGGCCGCCATGACCTCTTCGGCCTTGCGGGCAATGTCCGGGAAATCAAAGACCGTGGCTCGGAGTTCGGGGTTGAGGCGGCTCAACGCGATGGCGTAAAGCCCGTGGCCGCCTCCTAAATCCAGCAGGCTCCGGGCCTGTTGAAAGGCGGGGATGGCGGCTACGGCGTCAACGGTTTTTTGGAGCTCTCCGCAGAGGATCTCTGCGGCCAGGGAGTCCACCATGCCGTTTTCGAAAAAGGCCTCCTCCATGACGTCCAGGGGGCCTTTCCGGAGCACCCGGTCCAGGCGCTCCCACAGGGCGAATCCGTTCTGGATGTCCCGCATCACCGCCCCTTGGAACAGGGGAGACGAGGAGACGAGATAGAGGGCGCTCAAGGGGGTGTTACGGTAGTGTCCCTCTTTCCGGCAAAGGAGCCCCAGCTCGCAGAGGAGCTCCACAAGGTGCTCCGTCGCTGGGAGCTTCAGGTTGCAGGCCGTGCAGAGCCCGGTGAGGGTGAGGGGCTCTTCCAGGGCATCGAAGAGCCCCAGGCGAACAGCGGCGTTCATGGCACAAAACTCTTTGTAGTGGCGCGAGGCCGTGTAAAACAGGCTGTGGAGCGCATCGGCTCCGGGTGCGTCACCTTCCCCTTTCATGTGGGTGGTCGGTTGGTCTGTAGCAAACACTGAAGGTCCCTTTCATTTATCGTTGGCTGGTAAGCGTAAAGATCGCCGTTGAGCGGCGGTGTGTGTTTATCCGGCTTTGACCAGGGACGGCCCCTGCCGTCGACTGTCCAGGGGCACGGCCACGGTGTGGCCCCGGATGCGTTCCAAGGCGACGGGAACGCCGTAGACCTCCCGGATCATCTCCGGGGTCACCTCGTCCCTGGGGCAGAATCCGTGCATGGCGCCGTTTTTCAGCAACAGGAAATAATCGGCATGGCGAAAGGCCAGGTTCAGGTCGTGCATGGAGACCACCACCGTAAGGTTCTGGCGGGTGGCGATGTCGGAGATGCGTTCCATGACGTCCATCTGGTTTTTCAAATCCAGGCTGCTGGTGGGCTCGTCCATGAGGAGGAGCTCAGGCTCCTGGGCCAGGGCCCGGGCGATGGTGACTTTCTGAAGTTCCCCGCCGCTCAGGCTGCCCGCGGGCCGAAGGGCCAGGTGGTCCAGGTGCATGGCGGTAAGAATACTTTCCACCAAGGCCAGGTCCCTGCGGGACGGTGCCCAGGTGATATAGGGCTTGCGTCCCAAAAGCACGGTGTCAAAGACGGAGAGAAGCTGGACACCGGAGCTTTGGGGGACATAGGCCACGTGCCGGGAGAGTTGTCGCCTTGGCATGCGGAGAAGATCCAGGCCGTTTAGACGCACCTCCCCGCTCAAGGGGGGCAGGATCCGTATGAGGCTTTTCAGGAGGGTGGATTTCCCGGCGCCGTTGACGCCCAGGACGCCGCAGACACATCCCGGGGGAAGCTCGAAACCGACGCCCCTCAGGACCATGGACTTACCGTACCCGACGTGGAGACCATCGACGGAAAAACTCATCTGTGTATCCCCCTTATAAGAAGGAAAAGAAAAAGCGGAGCCCCCATAAAAGAGGTCAGCACCCCCACGGGCAGGGCCCCGGAACCTACAAGCAGGCGGCCTGCGGTGTCTGCCCCGAGGAGCAGCAGGGCACCGATGAGGCAGGAGAAGGGAAGAATCAGCCTGTGATCGCCCCCCACGAGCCGTCGGCCGATATGGGGGGCCAGGAGCCCCAGAAAGGCGATGACGCCGTGGAACGCCGTGACCAGAGCGGCCACCAGGGTGGCAAGGATCATCCCGGTAAGACGAAGCCCGGTGACGTTGACCCCCAGGGCCTGGGCTTCGTCTTCCCCGGCTGCCAGGGCATTTAAGTTCCACCGGTTCATCAGGAAGTAGACAAGCACGGCAAGGGTCACGGCCCCTAGGATGCCCAGTTCCTGCCAGCCGGAGCGGGCCACGTCCCCAAAGGTCCAGAAGACAACGGCGGCCAGCTCCACCTCGGAGGCAAAGTACTGGATCAGAATGGTGCCCGAGGTAAAAAGGGCCGACAGGGCAATACCTGCAAGAATGACGGACTCCGGGGACATGCCCCGGAGCCGGGCCAGCACCAGGATCACCACCGTGGCGGTCATGGCCCCGGTGAAGGCGCAGAGGGTTACGGCGCACACACCTGGGATCGACCAGGCCTGGGGCCCTGAGGCTGCCAGGGCGCCCTGGTCCAGGCCACCTGCACCCAGGGCCACGATGGCAAAGGCCGCGCCGCAGGCCGCGCCCTGGTTGATGCCCAGCGTAAAGGGGGAAGCCAGGGGGTTCTTGAGCAGGCTCTGGGTAACCACACCCGAGAGCCCCAGCCCGCATCCGGCCACCACGGCGGCCGTGATCCTCGGCAGGCGGATACTCCACACCACAATGCGGCCCGTTCCCGTCTCAAGGCCCATGAGACTTCGGACCACTTCGGTAAGGGAAAGCTGGTAAGAGCCCACGCTGACCGCCCAGATTCCAAGGCCCACGAGGAGAATGCACAACCCTGCAAAAAGCAGTGACCGTCGTGCCAGGGTTGTTCCGTACAGCCGGGCCACAGCACCCTGCCCTTCGCCTGTGCCGATATGGCTCCCTCTTGCTACCATGTATTCCATGCATGCCCTCCGACAGGGAGGCTTGCCCGGTGATCCATGAAAAAATCATCAGGCCAGGCACCCTTCCCTGTCCGGAAAATAAAAAAGGCCACGAAGGCTCAACCACCTCTTTTTGAGATGGCTTGAGCCTTCGTGGCCTTTGAGTTGCGGACTACGGCACCGGAAGCGCCGGCCATGGAGCCTGGCGCATCACCGGATCACCGGGGATGTCAATAACGATATGTCAATCGAATACCAACGGCTTCTTGCCGCAATTTATCTACACTTAAGCGGCTTTTTCGCTGTTGTCAAGGACGTGGTGGGCGCCATGGGAAAAAGTGGCCCGGCTCCAGGGGCTTGTGTCCCATCGCCCCGACGGCGACGGGACGATGCAGGTCGATATAACAAATATGTATTTTTTATTTCTTCAAAACACAAAAATGTTACTCCGCCAAAGCATTGATGAACCGGACTGCACGTGGTGACGGGTAAGGCTATAGCTCCTATCCTTCTTTGTTTCAGGTGATTAAGGCGTACATAAGGGGCCGCATCGCAAACCTGGCATACCCGTTGCACTATACACAAGTCAACATCACGGAGACAGGAATCCACGACAAAAAAGGAGAGTTTCATGCGAAAAATTGAAGCAATCATCAAGCCGTCCCGGCTGGACGAGGTAAAAGATGCCCTCAACGAAATCGGCATCAACGGGATGACCGTCAGCGAAGTCCGCGGGTTCGGGAGGCAAAAGGGCCACACCGAGATCTTTCGCGGCGCAGAGTACCAGGTGGACTTTATCCCGAAAATTAAGATCGAGATCATTGTGGAGCGCTCCATCACGGAGAAGGTGATCTCCGTCATCGAAGAAAAGGCCGGAACCGGAAATATCGGAGACGGCAAGGTCTTTGTCCTGCCCGTGGAGCAGGCGGTGCGGATTCGCACCGGTGAGTGCGGCCGGGAAGCCCTCTAACCAGAAGCCTGTATAGAGAATCATCCAACCAAACGCTTAAGGAAAAGAGAGATGAAAAAAAGATTCATGACACTTACCGCGCTGCTGGTCGCAGCTTCGTCAGCCTGGGCAGGGGACGACACCCCTACTGTCCTGACCAACCGGGACGCCATTGCACTGGTCCAGGAGCATGCCAACTTTGTCTGGACCCTGGTGGCCGCATGCCTCGTCTTTTTCATGCAGGCGGGCTTTGCCCTGGTGGAAGCCGGTTTTACCCGGGCGAAAAACGTCATCAATATCATGATGAAGAACCTCATGGATTTTTCCATGGGCTCCCTGGCCTACTGGGCCGTGGGCTTCGGCCTGATGTTCGGCGTGAGCAAGGGCGGCCTCATCGGTACCTCGGGCTTCTTCCTGAGCGACTACACCCCCGGCGGGGATCCCTGGATCCTTGCCTTCTGGATGTTCCAGGTGGTGTTTGCGGCCACGGCAGCCACCATTGTCTCCGGCGCCATGGCTGAGCGGACCAAGTTCTCCGCTTACCTTATCTACAGTGTACTCATCAGCGCCATCATCTACCCCATCTTCGGCAGCTGGGCCTGGGGCGGCCTCCTCAACGGCAGCGGATGGCTTGAAAAACTGGGATTTATCGATTTCGCAGGCTCCACCGTGGTTCACTCCGTCGGGGGCTGGGCAGCCCTTGCCGGAGCCATGGTCCTGGGGCCGAGGCTCGGCAAATACACCAAGGACGGCAAAGTCAAGCCCATCCTGGGCCACAACATCGGCCTGGCAGCCCTGGGCGTCTTTATCCTGTGGCTCGGATGGTTCGGGTTTAACCCCGGGTCCACCACCACGGCAGACAAAAGCATCGCCATGATCTTTGTGAACACCAACCTGTCGGCTGCTTCGGCCGCCGTGGCCGCCATGTTCGCCTCCTGGATCATCTTCGGCAAGCCCGAGGTGGGCATGAGCTTGAACGGGGCCCTTGCCGGACTGGTGGGGATCACCGCAGGCTGTGCCAACGTCTCCCCGGGAAGTTCCATTATCATCGGGCTTGTGGCAGGCGTCCTGGTGGTCTTCTCCGTGCTCTTCTTCGACAAATGCCGCATCGACGACCCTGTGGGTGCCATCTCGGTCCACGGCGTGTGCGGTGCCTGGGGTACCCTGGCAGCAGGAATTTTCGACATGAACGGATTCTCCATGTCCGTGGTGGGCGTTCAGCTCATCGGCATCGCGGCCTGTTTTGCCTGGACCTTCCCCACGGCTTACGGCCTCTTCAAGCTCCTTGAAAAGACCATGGGGCTGAGGGTTTCCCCCGAAGAGGAGATGGAAGGCCTGGACCTCTGCGAACACGGTGGCACCGCCTACCCCAACTTTGAAGTGTTCAACTACGGCGGTGGCGGCGGGTCCGCCAAGCCTGCAGGCGAACTGGGCGCCTCCGGTGCCTACGAGAGGCCGCCCGAACCGGCCCACTGATCCACGAAACCCCATGCAAAAACGGTCTTCGGCGGTGCTTTTCCGCACTGCCGAAGGCCGGAATCGAAAGGAGTCTTCCATGCACACCATGTCACGTTTATCCCACTGCTGCGAACCGGGAGCCGTACTCTCCCCCGTCACCGATGCCCTTCACCTGGTCTACGGCGACACAGCTCACAGGACCTGCCCCGTCCCGTTGCATGGAAGAGCCAACCTCAACCAGGCCAAAAAACCCTCGCCCCTGTCCGTGCACCTGACGGGCGTTCGGGGCCTTTCCCAGGAACGGCGCATGCTCTACAGGGGCCTGACGGATCTCATCGACGGCCATCACCCGGCCGCGGCCTTTGTCTACCCCACGGGCAAGGGAGAGCGCCTGGGTGACGAGGTGGACGCGGTGTGCAGTCGGGTGGAAGAAGAGACAGGCATCCCGGTGATCCCCGTGCACTCCGAAGACCTCAAAGGGAAGCGCAAGGCCGCGGATCGTGCAGCCTGCCAGGCTCTGTTCCGGCTCATGGGCACCGGGGACACCGTCGGTATCTCCCCTGCTTCGGTGAACATTCTGGCAGGGCCCGGAAACAGGTGTGCCGCAATGGCCCTGAAGCGCCATTGCCGGGAGCTGGGGACCGAAGTGGTGGCCGTGCTGCCGGGGTGCAGCAGCGTGGCGGAGATCCGCCGCAGCCACGGGGCATCCCTCAACCTTGTTGTAGGCGACGGGGCCATGCTGCAACTGGCCCTTATGATGGAGGTGGAGTACGGTATTCCCCTGGTGCAGGTGTCCGGGGATACGAAGGAGACGGTAAGGGCAGCCCTTGCCGTCATGGAAAGATAGGGCGAACTACGTTTTGGGCGGGAATCGTGCAGGCCCCGTCGGCAAAGGGGCCTGCACCGTTTTTCAGGACATCAGCAATAGTGGCAGGCCGTCTTTCGGCCTGCCTCTTTTGTTTCCAGTTCGGGTTCCACCATGTCGCACCCTTCCTGGCGGTTGGGGCACCGAGGATGAAAACTGCACCCTTTGGGCGGATGGATGGGGCTCGGGACATCCCCGGAGAGGATGATGCGTTCCCGCGGCCTGTCCGGGTCGGGATAGGGAATGGCCGAAAGAAGCGCCTTGGTGTAGGGGTGCTTCGGGTTGGCGTAGACCTCTTGGCAGGTCCCCTCTTCCACCACCTTGCCCAGGTACATGACGGCGATGCGGTCACAGATGTGCTCCACCACGGCCAGGTCGTGGGAGATGATGATGTAGGAGAGGTTGAATTCCTGCTGGATGTCGATGAGCAGGTTGATGATCTGGGCCTGGATGGAGACGTCCAGGGCGGAGACGGGCTCGTCGCCGATGATCATCATGGGGTTCAGGGCCAGGGCCCGGGCAATGCCGATGCGCTGGCGCTGACCGCCGGAGAATTCGTGGGGATAGCGGTTCCCCTGCTCCGGAGAGAGGCCCACCTTATTTAAAAGCCAGGCCACCCGGTCGCTTCTCTCGGATTCGCTGCCCATGCCGTGGACCTTCATGGGCTCGCTGATGGCACGGTTGACGGTCATGCGGGGGTTCAGGGAGGAGAACGGGTCCTGGAAGATCATCTGCATCTTCTGGCGGGTGCGCCGCATTTCGGCAGGGCTGAGGCTGTCCAGGTCGGTGCCGTTGAAGATGAGCTTTCCGTGGGTTTTCTCGATGAGTTTCATGGCGGCAAGGCCCGTGGTGGTCTTGCCGCAGCCCGATTCCCCCACGATGCCCAGGGTTTCGCCCCGGCCCAGGGTCAGGTTGACGCCGTCCACGGCGTGGACCACGTCCTTACAGCAAAAGCCGCCCTTGACGGGAAAATGGACTTTCAGGTTGTCAACGGTCAGAAGGTCTGTCACGCGGCGGCTCCTTTCGCTCCGGTGGATTCACACAGCCAGCATCGCACCGCATGGTCCGGGGACACCTGGAACAGGGGCGGCAGCTCGGCATCGCACCGCTCGCTCCGGTGGGGGCACCGTAGGGCAAAGCTGCACCCCTTGGGAAGATCGTAGAGGCTGGGGACCATGCCGGTGATCTCCGTGAGGCGGCTGTTGCCGTCTGCGTCTTTGGTGCCGATGACGGGCACCGAGTTCATGAGCCCTTTGGTGTAGGGATGGCCGGTCTCTCGAAACAGGGTGCGCGTGGGGGCGGACTCCACGATGCGGCCCGCGTACATCACGATGACGCGGTTGGCCATCTCCGCGATGATGCCCAGGTCGTGGGTGATCATCATGATGGCCGTCTTCTGCATGGCCTGGAGTTTGAGCATCAGGTCCATGATCTGGGCCTGGACCGTGACGTCCAGGGCCGTGGTGGGCTCATCGGCGATGAGGATTTCCGGATCGCACGCAAGGGCCATGGCGATCATCACCCGTTGCCTCATGCCGCCGGAGAGCTGGTGGGGATATTCCTTTACCCGTCGTGCGGGTTCCGGCACCTGGACTTTTTCCAGCATCTCCACTGCTTTGTTCATGCTCTCCCGTTTGGAGACTCCGCGATGGAGGGCGTACACCTCACCGATCTGCCTGCCCACGGTTTTCACCGGGTTCAGGGAGGTCATGGGCTCCTGGAAAATCATGGAAATGCGATCGCCGCGGATTTTTCGCATCTGCCGGGCGGAGAGCCCCACGATGTCTTTGCCGTCGTAGAGGATTTCGCCACTCTCAATGCGCCCGGGAGGTTCCGGAATAAGGCGCATGATGGATTGGGCGGTGACGCTCTTGCCGCAGCCGGACTCCCCCACCACGCCCAGGATTTCGCCGGGGTACATCCCGAAGGAGACGCCGTTGACCGCGTGGGCCACACCTCGCTGGGTGTGAAACCGCGTGGTGAGGTTCTTCACTTCCAATAAATAATCGTTTTGCATGGTTCCCCTGATTGAATGAAAATTGAGCAAAAATTAATACCAGCAAATCATTGTCCATTCAACTCTTAAAAAAAACTCCATCGCCTTTAAACATATACCTAAGCGGATGCTTTTCATTTCTTACGTTCCTTAAGCGGAAACATAAAATCAGATTTAGTATAACTTATTGACAGCCCATTGATGGTGTGGTTCTATTTTTAGTTCTCGTAAAAAACTGTTTTCGAATAATCAGTCACAGTAACTCAGGAGGATCGTTTTGATGAAGAAGATTGGATTGTTGCTGCTTGCCGCAGCGACGGCTCTTCTGGTGACGGCGGGTGGGGCGGCGGCCTCATCCGGCGGGACCTTTGTATTCTGCGCGCCCTACGGCGGGGACCTTTTTTCTCTGGATATGCATAGAACCTCACGGACCCAGGATTACATCGTGGGCCTGAACATCAACCGCAGCCTCTACAAGTGGGACGCGGACCAGAGCAAACCCGTCCTCGACCTGGCCACCGACGCCAAGGTATCCGCCGACGGCAAAACCTACACCTTCAGCCTCCGCAAGAACGTCAAATTCCACAACGGCCGCACCCTGACCGCCGATGACGTCATCTGGAGCTACAACCGCATCGCCCAGCCCGAGACCACCTCTTCCGCGGCCAGCTACATCGCCAACATCGACGGTGCCGAGGCTGTTATCGCAGGCAAGGCAAAGACCATCACCGGCCTGAAGAAGATTGACGACCACACCGTCAAGATGACCTTAAAGCACCCCGTTGCCATCGGGTACTCCCTCTGCAAGGTGGAAACAGCCATCGTTCCCCGTGAGGCCCTCGAAGGCAAAGAAGCGGCATTCGCCACCAACCCCGTGGGTTGCGGCCCCTTCAAGTTCGTTAAGTGGGTGCGCGGCAGCGAAGTGATCCTCGAAAAATTCGACGGCTACTTTGAACCCGGCAAGCCCTACATCGACAAGCTGGTCTACAAGATCATGCCCGAAGGCGCGGCCCGTGACATTGCATTCCGCGCAGGCGAACTCGACGCCAACATCGTGGGGGCTTCCCAGTACCCCATCTACCAGCGCGACCCCGAGATCAAGGACAACATGATCGAGGTGGCCGAGATGTACACCCGCATCATTGGTTTCAACCCCGAGTTCAAGCCCTTTGCCGACAAGCGCGTGCGCCAGGCCATCAACCATGCCATCAACGCCGAGCTCATCATTAAAAAGCTCCTCAAGAACAAAGCGGTTCCCGCCACCGGTTACCTGCCCACCAGCTCCCCTGCCTATGAAAAGGCCATGAAGGGTTACGACTACAACCTGGCCAGGGCCAAGGAGCTGATGAAAGAGGCGGGCTACGAAGACGGCTTTACCTTTGAGTGCATCGCAACGGCCAACAAGAGCTGGGGCGTGGGCATCGTGGAGGCCCTGATCCCCTTTATGAAACGCATCAACATCACGGTCAAGCCCCAGCAGCTCGAAGGCGCCGCCCTGGGCGAGCGCTGCCGCACCGGTAAGTTCGACGCCTTTATCTGGTCCATCGAGTCCGGTCCTGATCCCCTGGAGACCCTGAACCGTTTCCGTTCCACCACCCCGAGGTCTGCCGGCAACTACACCGCCTATGCCAACGCCGATTACGACAAGGCCCTGGACCAGGCTGCCGCCGCCTCCTCCGAGACCGAGAGAATCGAGTGGGTTAAGAAAGCCAACCGCATCCTCTTTGAGGACGCCCCCTTCTGGTTCTTCAACTACAACAAGGCCATCATCGCCTATCATCCCTGGGTTCACGGCATCAAGCCCGTGGCCATCGAGATGATGCTTCAGGACTTCACCAACCTGAAACTCGACGACAGCTCTCCGCGCAAGTAAGCACGGAAGGCCGCTCAAGGGGGAGAACTCTCTCCCCCGATTCACACATGGAACCACAGGGCCTTGCCGGTAAGGCAAACAGGCTCTGTGGTTTTGCCATTGAGTGCGTCACATGGGCACCGCTACACCACAATTTCTCGGAAAGGCCTGCGTCGGCACACCCTGCCCATCGCAAGGCACCAGTGGCCTCGCCGGCATACCTGCGGGGCCATTGATACGCTTTTCGGCACCATTTATTTTTTATCCCAGGTTGTTCAACGTATGAGAGCTTACGCCTTTCGCCGTATTTTACAATTCATCCCCACGATCCTGATCATCTCGGTGATCATGTTCGTGCTGCTCAACCTCCTGCCGGGGAACGCCGCCCTCATGGCGGGCGACCAGCGCAAGGCTCCTGATCCCAGGATCGTCGAGCAGCTCAAAAAAGAGTGGGGCATCGACAAGCCGGTGCACACCCGTTATTTTATCTACCTCAAAGGACTTGTCCGTGGGGATCTCGGCACCTCGTTTCTGCGGCGTGAGCCGGTGAACAAGCTGGTGGGCGAACGCATCTGGCCCACCCTGCGCCTCTCCATTGCCGCCCTTCTCATCTCCGTGGGCATCGGCATCCCCTTAGGCTTTATTTCGGCCCTGAAGCGCGGGACCCTTGTGGACACGGCGTCCATGATCGGGGCGGTTTCCGGGGTCTCCCTGCCCCAGTTCTGGCTGGGGCTCCTCTTGATGTACCTCTTTTCGGTGGTTCTCGGCTGGCTGCCCTCCTCGGGCTACGGCCACGGAAAATTCGCCAACCTCATCATGCCCGCCATTACCCTGGGCATCGGCTACACCGCCCTTCTCGCCCGGGCCACCCGGGCGGCTGTCCTTGAAGTGCTGCACAAGGATTACATCCGCACCGCACGGGCCAAGGGCCTCTCCGAGCTTCTGGTCAACTGGCGCCACGTCATGCGCAACACCATGGTGCTGGTGCTCACCACGGCAGGGCTTCAGTTCGGTGCCCTCATCGGCCAGACGGTCATCGTGGAGAAGCTCTTCTCCTGGCCGGGGCTCGGCTCCCTTCTGGTGGACTCCATTTTTCAGCGGGACATTCCCGTCACCCAGGGCTGTATCCTGGTGATGATCCTTGTCTTTCTCATCGTGAACCTTGTGGTGGATCTTCTCTATTCGGTGGTGGATCCGAGGATTGAATACTGATGGCATTTTCCAAAGCGGCACTCAAAGGCAGAAGCAACCTGATCATCGGCGCGGTGCTTACCGCCCTGGTCATCGGCATGGCGGTGTTCGCCCCCCTGCTGGCACCCTATCACCCCATCAACGACGCAGACCTCATGGTTTCTGAGGAGCCCCCGTCCGCAGATTACCTCTGCGGCACGGACACCCAGGGACGGGACGTTCTCTCCAGGGTGATCTACGGCTCCCGGATTTCCCTGTCCGTGGGGCTGGTGAGTCAGCTCATCAACACCATCATCGGCGTGATCTTAGGGGTCACCGCCGGGTACTTCGGCACCTGGTGGGACGATCTGGTCATGGGGCTCACCAACATCATGCTCTCCATCCCCTCCATGATCTTTGCCCTGGCCATCATGGCCCTTTTGGGCCCGGGGCTGGTGAACGTTTACATCGCCCTGGGACTGACCAACTGGTCTTTTACCTGCCGGATCACCCGGTCCCAGGTCCTTTCGGCCAAGCGCATCGAGTATGTCCGGGCCGCCGAGGCCCTGGGCTACGGCAAGTGGCGCATCATGTTCGGCCAGATCCTGCCCAACGTGGTGGGGCCGATTCTGGTCATGGCCACCCTGGGCATCGCCTACGCCATCCTGACGGAGGCGTCCCTCTCGTTCCTCGGCCTGGGTACCCAGCCCCCCACCCCGAGCTGGGGCGGGATGCTCTCCAACGCCCGGGAAGAATTCTTCACGGCCCCCTGGATCTCCATCTATCCGGGCCTGGCCATCTTCGTCACCGTCCTTGGGTTCAACCTTCTGGGCGACGGCCTGCGGGACCTTCTGGATCCCCATAAGCATTAAACCATGCGAGCCTCCGGCGGCCCTGCCGGGGGCCAGACTGATAACCTGGGTTTAACCCCATTTGGGGTCGTTTCTTCCTTAATCGCACAATGCGGGCTGTCCCTTCTCTAATGCAACAACGGGAACATGGTGCTAAGCTTGTGCTGACAAAACGACCCGCCGGAGGCAACATGAAGCGCGCCATCGTATCGACCAAAATCTACACGGGGGTACCCGATGCCCCCTTTGCAGAAGCCCTTCTCATGGAAGACGGCCTTATCACGGCTGTGGGCACCACCAAAGAGATCATGTCCCGGGTCACCCCGGACACCACCGTCTCTTCCATGTCCGGTCACCTGGTGGTGCCCGGGCTAGTGGACGCCCACTCCCACCTGGCCAGTTACGGCCTGACCCTGACCCGGGTCAACCTCGTGGGCCTGCCCTCCCTTTCCGCCTGCAGAAAAGCCATCGCAGAGGCCGTGGCCCAGGCCGAACCCGGTACCTGGATCATCGGACGGGGCTGGAACCATCACTTCTGGGAAGAGCAGCGCGAACCCACCCGGGCCGACCTCGACGACATCTCCCCCGACCATCCCGTGGTCATGACCCGGGCCTGCGGCCACCTGATCTGGGTCAACCAGAAAGCCCTTGACGTGGCCGCGGTCACCAAAGAGACCGTCACCCCCGAAGGAGGCCAGATCGACCGGGATGAAAACGGCCTTCCCACGGGCATCGTCCGCGAGTGCCTGGAGGTGATCCGGGACCACATCCCCCCTGTCACCCACGAAGAGCGAAAGGCTGCCATCCTGGAAGCCCAGGAGCGTACCCTGGCTTATGGTCTCACCGGCACCCACGTCTGCGAAGAGCTCGTCGACTACCTGGCCTACGCCGAGCTGGAAAAAGAGGGAAAACTCACGCTGCGTGTCTGCCACCTGTTGCCCCCGGAAGACCTGGAAAAAGCCGATGCCCTGGGCATCACCGCGGGCTCGGGCAGCGACCATCTCTGGCACACCCACGTCAAGCTCTTCATGGACGGCTCCCTGGGCGCGGAAACCGCCTGGATGTTCGATGACTACGAAGGCTCTCCCGGGTGTTGCGGCCTGGCCTGCCTCACCACCGAAGAACTGAACACCCAGATTGAGCTGGCCTACAAAACCGGGCGCAGCGTCGCCATCCATGCCATCGGGGACCGGGCCGTCTCTGCCGCCCTTGACGGGTTTGCCGCCATGCGCCAGAAGTACCCCGGCACCCGGCGGGACCGCGTCGAGCATGTTCAGCGGGTCACCGACGAGGACCTGAATCGCTTCAAAGAGATGGACGTCACCGCCTCGGTACAGCCCGGGTTTCTCCCCACGGACTGGAAGACCGCCGAGGCCAAATGGGGACTCCCCCGCTGCCGCCAGGCCTACACCTGGAAACGCATTCAGGAGACAGGCATCCGCATGCAGTTCGGCTCCGATGTGCCCGTGGAGTCCAACGACCCCATGATCGGCATCCGCGCGGCCATGTTCCGCACCGACGCCCAGGACAAGCCCACCGGCGGCTGGTTCCCCGAAGAGGCCCTCACCTTCTGGGAAGCCATCGACGGCTACACCAGAACCGCTGCATGGACCGCTGGTGTGGAGGAAAAGTCCGGCACCATCGAGGCTGGCAAGTGGGCAGATCTGACCATTTTTGACGATGCCTTTGACGAACCGGAAAAGTCCGTCCTCAAAGCCTCTGTGGTTAAAACCATTGTGGGGGGCAACGAGGTATAATAAGCGACCAGGTCGCAGGATACCACCGCACCATGGCAAACAGGGCCATGGCCCCGGGAACTTCAAGGGGCTGGCCCTGCATTCCCTTAGGAATTCTCTCTCAACTCATTTACAGGATGATGGACCCATGACACGACTGGTAATGATCCCCGTGCTTCTCTTCGGGATTCTTTTGCTCTACTTCTCTCAGAGGTCATTTTTTGAATCCTGGGACATCACAAAAAACGCCGAGCATACCTACGGAGAGGTCGTGGATTACACGACCAGTCAATCCGACGGAACCACCTACTACTACCCCGTGCTCACCTTCACCACCCGGGACGGCCAAATCATCACCTTTGATGCCAAATCAGGCAGCTCCAAGCCGAAGTATGCTTACGGCGAGAAAGTTGAACTTCTCTACGACGCCACCAACCCTTCCAACGCCCGTGAAAAAGGCTTTTTCGCCCTTTGGGGCGGTGCGCTCATTGCAGGGGTCATGGGGCTCATTCAGACCGGCATTGCCCTGTTCTTTCTGGACAACCCCTTTGCGTCCAAAGATGACGACGAAGAAGAAGATGATGATGATTACGATGAGTTGTAATCAGGCCCCTGCATCCTGATGGATGCATTCCGGCTCTACCATATAAAAAACGGTTGCTCTCCCAAGGTGCGGGAGGCAACCGTTTTTTATTGTCAAAAAAGCCTCCGGCGGCCAGGTGAGCCACCTTGAACCCAGGGTGCGGATGCGTTTTGCCCCTCGCTTCTCGGGTCAAAGCACATCCGCCTTTAAAGCGACATTCATTCAGACAGTTTTAATCGCGAACTGTTTGAAATGCTTCATTCCGGTTAACGTCAAGCGAATCCTTTTTTGTTCTCCGGAACCGATGACGCTACCTGCCGCCCCCTTGCTTTTGCCGCAAGGCCTCCAGGGCTTCCCCGACAACCGGGGCCTGCGCGATAAAGCCCTTCAGCTTTTCACAGATATAGTCCGGGCACGTTGCGCAGTGAGGCGCCTCCTTTTCCATGGCGCATTTCCGGATTTCACACAGCGATTCGGTGAAGAAAAATTTTTCTCCCTCCGATGTGCATCCCCGGCAGTTGATCTGCTCCGGAGAAATGTCGGTTTTGTACTCAATGGTCCACGCCTCGGCAACCTCTTTGCGCCTGGCATCCGAATCATCCCGGGTCGCTTTATACGCCTCGCATTGCGAGCAGTCCATACCACAACGAGCTATCATTTCTGATCCTTTCATCAAAAAAAAACGGTGCAATACTCCACCCCGAAGTCACGAATATCCGGGCTGAACATCAGTTGACGGTAAAAAAGCGTACCTGAAGGAAAGCAGCGGTGTATTGGAAAAATGGAACCTTTTATGCGGGGGAAAAGTACTCTGCGGGGGTCAGACCGGTGATGCCTTTGAATTCACGGATCATATGGGACTGGTCAAAGTAGCCGCCCTCCTGGGAAAGGTGGCACCAGCCATGGAGGCCCCCTTTTTTGTGCAGGGCAATGGTTTGGTGCAGGCGCACCACCTGCATCAGGAACTTGGGGGAGAGGCCCGTGTCGTGGAGGCAGCGGCGGGTAAAATGCTGCCTGCTCCAGCCAACGGCAGTGCTGACCTGCTGCACTGAACACTGCCCGCCTGCATTGTGGATCAGTCGAAGGGCCTCGGCCAGGGGCCGTTCCGGGGGAGAACAATCGGCCAGCCGCCTGAGGAACTCCTCATTGAGCAGTGCGACGCGATCTTGCGGCAGAGCCTTCTCCGCCAGCTGATCCGACAGAGCATGGGTGGGATCGCCCAAGGCGTCACAGGCGTCCACCATCAGGTCGGTGAAGTGATGCATGGGGGTCTTGAAAAGGGAGGTCGCCATGGCGGTGTGGAATCGCACCCCAAAAAGGTTGGTTTTCCGGCTTTGAACGGGCTTTGTCATGGCACCGACGACAAAACACCTCAAGGGAGCTGCGGGTTCCAGATCAAAAATGATGTCCACGCAGCCGTCGGGTATCACCGGTTTGCGGGCCGAGAGCCGCTCCCTGCACAGGACACGGCAGGACCAGTAGCAATCGATGAGAGACGCAAGGAGAGGATGGGGCCTGTACTCCGCGTATTCCGGGGGTGTCGTCATGGGCATGGGCAAATTACACAACGGTAATTTCTTGAAGACAGATGGTGTCCCCGTTGAGGATGGATTTCTGCAGGGTGACCTTCACCGGCCTGTTGAAGAGCGTTTCAAAAATCTGCCGGGTATACCCGACGGTGCAGTTGCAGAGAAACGGATGGCTTACTTTGCCGGACGTCACCATGCCGCAGGCACACTCGGTGTACTCCAGGTAGATTGTTTCCTCTTTTTTGTAAAGGGATGGCCTGTTGTCATACAGTTTGGCCTTGTAGGTGGCAAACAGGAGATCCATGTCGTCCTTGTGGGCAACGGATTCCCGAAGATTGCGGATCGCTTCAAACCCCTCGGAGGACTTCAGGCAGGCCCTGCCGCAGTTTTCCACGGCTGCTGCGGCATCGGGGCTTTTGCTTGTGCTCAGCTCGCTGAGGATGGTGTTGATCCATGCGGACGGGTCGTTGGATTCCATGATTCTCCCCTTTGTGTTTCCGATGCCGTGGCCCGATGATGTCTCTGGGTACGTGCATCAATGTTCCGTAAGGGGTTCCTTATACCACGATGGCATAAAAAAACAAAAACGCCACCGCCTCAGAGCACATGCCTTAAAACGCCGGACAGGGCTTGAACGGAATAGGTTTGCCCGTAATCTGCTGTTTCCCCGGGTGCCAGCAGGATGGATCTGGCCCCCGCGTTTGCTGCGCAGGCCATGTCTTTTTCTTCGTTGCCCACATAAAAAACGTGGGCAGGGTTTGCGCCAAACGCCTTCATCAAGTTGATGAGCCCCAATGGATGGGGTTTTCTGACCCCCACCTCGCATGACGACACAACGCGATCCATGAGGGGAACCAGCGGCCCCAGATCGTCCATCAGAAAATCTCGGGGCATGCCGTAGGGCACGTCGGAGAGCACGGCCGTAAAGACCCCTGCGTTTTTTAACTCGGTAAGGGTCGTGACCGCAGACGCTTCCACAACGGCCCTTCGCTGAAAGTAGGCAAAGAAGCTGCGCCCAAAGGCTGCCCCGTCCACTCCCAGCACCGTGGCGATTTTCCGGGTGACCTCCCCTTCTGCGACTTCAAAGGTGCGTTGATGGGTCCGCGTGTTGTAAAAATCCAGGATGGAGACGGCCAGCTCCAGATCGGGCGTGGTGACGCAGATACTGTTCTTCACCAGAAAATCGTTGATGGCATCGATGTAATGCTCGCTCCAGCTCAGCGGAATGCCGTCATAGGAAACGAGGGTCTCTCCGAGATCGAATACGACGAGGGTCATGATATCCCCACTGCTCACCCGGAGATATTTCCGGGCTACTGTTTAATACAGATAAACACCGAACCGTTCCTGCTCTCGATGGAAATCTTTCCCATTCGGTGAAGGGCAGCGCATTCTCTTTCACCATCCTGGCGGGACATGTGATCCGTCAAACGGTCCGCGAGCCCGTCGGGATCCAGGCCGCCGCTCTCTTTCAGGGTGCTGAGTATCTTCAACTGGCTGTCTGTAACGGCTGTTTCCGGGTTGCGCTTGTGGAAGGATTCGGCATTGTACGTTGCCCACGGGTCGCAAAAGGCTGCCGGAGAGAGCACATCGATGTAGCAATCTTCACAGAGCATCTCTTTGTTGTGCTCTCTCTCTTCTCCTCGGGGAATCGAGGCGTTGCATTTACTGCATTCCATGGTTTCCTCCGGAAATAGTGATGAAGACACCTTCGCCCGTCTCCGGAAACATCAGGGGCGGGCTTCTCTCTGCATGTAGCGATTTTCCACATCGAACACCTGTGATCTGGCGATAATCTCAAACCCGAAAAGCTCATAAAACAGCACATTTTCATCCCTGTCCGTTTCCAGGTATGCCGTGGCGGCGCAGGCATCCACCTCGTTGCAGAATCGTTGCATGAGGCTTGAACCGATACCCAGCCGGCGGTGGGATGGAAGCACGCCGATGGGCCCTAAATGCCAATGCAGCTCCTTGGGATCCTTCAGTGCCCACTCCCTCAGCCAGACAAATTTTCTCCACCGGATGTCCATTTTTCCGTCGAATTCGGGCGGTCCGTCCGGCAAATCACGGCCCGAGCACGAATTCATCCTCATGACGCCTACGATGTCTCTCTCTTCTTTTGCCAGAAAGACAATGCCCGGTCTCTGGGTCAAAAGGTCGTCAAACATGGCCTCGATTTCGAGGCGTTCCTGTTCGCCGCTGCCCAGGAACACGGCCTGATGAAGGGGGTTGTCGAGCATGGCGAGGCTGAGGACCTTTGCCGCTTTTTTTGCCTCGTTTTTTTGCATCAGCGAAATGGTTATATTGCTCATATCGTTCGCCTTTGTAAAAATCTGTTCGGATTTAACCCGGATATTTCATGAAAAACAACCATTCAAAAGTAAAATAATATGATTTTGGATGGCAACAATAAAAATGTCAGCTATTTTAAAAATGCAAAATGTAAATCAGCGTTTGCTGCTTTCTTATCTCACCCTTCGGGACATATAAGGGTTAAGGGTTTACGGGCTCCCAGATCGATTCATCCGGCCGAAAACCGGATGTCTGGGTCAGCATCGCATAGATAAAGACATCTTCATCCACCCCACTCTCTTTGATTTGCTCTTCAAGGACCATTTCAGTTATCGAGAACATGGAGGTCAAGTCAATGCGCCATGTCTTGTCTTCTTTTCGAAAGGTAAACCCAAAGGGAGCCTCCCCCTCTTCATTAACGACATGGGTTTCTGCAACATTCTTTTCAATGCTTGAGACGGTTATCTCCAGGTTTGAAATGCTTTCTTTGCCGATCCACCCATTTTCAACGGCGTAAATAAACAGCTCTTCCCCGTTCATTTCCCTCAACTGTTGATTGCTGATGGAGTGACGGGCCATGGTAACGATCATCTTCGTGCCGAATGACATATTCTTTGTCTCGGATTCCGATGCCGTCATGACCTTGCCAAGGATGTCATCATAATAGGCCCTTGTGTTGGAATCTACGTAGAAATATGCCGTAAACCCGTCCTGGTTGAGAAGTGCCGATTTGTATTGCTGAAATGACTCTTTAACCAAGGGGGTCTGATCCACTTTACTGCAACCGGAAAAAATAATTGTCAACAATACGGCTGCACAGATCATTTTTACCAATGACTTCATCGTGTCTTTCTCCTTAAGCGGTCGAATCACGGGTGGAAAATCGGGCCTGAAAAAAGTGTGGAGACAACGTGTCTGATTGAAGGGGCATGAACATGGAAATTCTGAAGGGTTGAGTTTTAATGCATGACTCCCCTCAATAATAAATCAGGCTTAAGAATTCATGTATCATCGATAAGAACATAGTTCCTATGCCTGTGCAAGGGCAAACTCGCTCTTTGAGAAGCAGTAAAACCCTACTTTACAGGCACATCACAAAGAAGGATTGCCGCCCACCTTGTCGGAGATCACCACCCCTACCCCTGCGGCCACCGCCTTTTCCATCTCCTCGGGTTCATCCACGGTCCAGGCGTTGACCCGTTTTCCCAGGAGTTTTGCACCCTTCATCCAGATTTTTTCCCCGGATCCGGGCTTGGGAAAGAGCGTTATTTCGGGATGGAGGGTGTCTGCACCCGCCAGGAATCCCTTGATGCCGGACCGGTTCAGCAGCGTGTTGATCTTGAACCGCCATCTTTTTTTGTCTTCGATCCGTACCGTGCGGTCGTTGAGTCGAAACAGGTAGGCCGTCTCGATGGTGCGGTGAAAAAAGCGTGTGGTAATAAGGGTGTTCAGGTCAAAGGAGGAAAGGATTACCCGGTCGTCGATGCCGTGATGGCGGATGATATTGACGGCTTTTCGAGCGGTGTGGCAGATAAAACGGTGGCTTGATTTGATCTCTACGTTGAAAATACTCTCTTTCCTTGATGCCATGAACCCACAGGCGTCGTGGAACAACGGGACCTCTATCCCCTCTTGCCTGGCCGCGGCCCGAAGCTCAGCCAGTTCTTTTTCCCAGGGGAAAAACCCGAGCCTTGCCTTGCAGAACCAGCGGTTGATGACAATCAGCTTGCCGTCGGCCGTGGACTCCACGTCGATCTCAATCCCGCGGGCACCCCGCCGGAAGGCCTCTTCAAAGGCTTCGAGGGTATTTTCAGTGATATGGGCGTGTCGGACGCCTCGATGGCCCAGAATGACGGGGGTGTCCGGGCTCTCTTCTACCAGTTTGTCGATAAGGGTGCTTCTCACGGCCGGATGCCTTTACACTGTGGGCAACCCTGGCTGAAGAAGACGATGTCAGGGGTGCCGGGTCAATAGGAATAATGAATCGGGAAAAACAGATCAAGAAAAGGCCGGGGCCTTACCCTTTCATGGTGTCGATGTGCATCTCAAGGAGGGGATAACCGTCTTTGGTCAGGCCCATAATGGATTTATCAAGGATCCACATCTCCACGATACCCCAGGTAAAGGAGACCAGGGAAATTCCGCACAACCTGGGATCCAGGCCGGGCTTCAGCTCTCCGGCCTCGGCAAGGGCGGCGAACACCTCGGTGACGTTGGCGATGCCCTCCTCGGTATTGAGCTTTTGGGAGGTGAGAAACGAATGCATCTCGTCGGTGTACTCCACCTTGTACTTCAGGACACGGTAAAGCCTGGCATACCGTGTGTTGGTCTCCAAAAGGGCCAGGTAACTGTGGAGGGCTTTCAGCACCGTCTCCCAGGTGTGGGGTTCTGAATCGGTGAGTTTGAATCGCCGGTCGTCGATGGTGCCTTTGACCCAGTCGCAGCACTGGGCAAGGATGTCCTCTTTTCCCTGGAAATGCCAGTAGATGGCACCCCGGGAGACTCCTGCCTCATCGGCGATGTCCCCCAGGGTGGTCCGGGAGTAGCCCTTGAGGTCAAACAGAGTCAGGGCGGCATCCATGATGCCGAGCCTGGTTTTTTCAGCGTCTTCTTTGGTTTTACGTGCCATGCAGCGGCCTCCTGATGTTTTGGGTCTTGTAACATATCCGGCGAATCATTTCATCCGTCAACAGGCATCGCTTTTCTATAAAGGGACCGGGGCGACGAGACCGCGGTCCCGAATCCTTCGGTTTACAACAGGGTCACCACCACCCCCAGGTGACCGGCCACAATGTAATCCTCATTGACAATGGGGCTGTTGTGGATCTCATCGCCGAAGTACTCTGCCTTGACACCTCCCACCATGTTCAGGTTGGCTGTGAGGGGCACGTCAAACTCCATGGCAACAAAGCCGCTGACGTCGGCCTCGGGTTTGTATGCTTTGCGGAAGTCCGTGGCCTCATTTTCCCGCACACCGTAGTAGTAATCCACCTGTTTGCCGCTGCGCCAGGTGCTCCCGGCCGACGGCACCAGGGTGAACCGCCGGGTGCGGATGGGCATCAGGTAAGCCAGGGTCGCTTCCCCGCCGTTGTATGTATCCGATGCGTCCAGGCTGCCGCTGAGCTTGATGCCGCCCACGGGGCTCCAGTATGTGATCCGTGCCCCGGCTTCGATGGCCTCCTTTCTCTCGGCCATGCCTTCAAGGTAAGGGCTGTCCGAGGCCTCGTACCCGTTGATCCCGCGTGCAATGAATACGTCGAGGCGGCACTGCTCCATGTTGATCACCTTGACGCCCGCCTTGATGCCTTCCACGAAAAAGCGACGGTCTTCGCCAAAAATCAACGGCATGGGCAGGTAGCGCTTGTCGTTTTCCAGGTCTTTGTAAAGCCGTGAGGAGGCCGCACCTCCGAATCCGATACTGAGCTTGCGGCCGTCGTCGAACGCCTGGGCCCCACCGGCCCACAGCAGGATCATTAAACATACCAGGACGCCTCGCACACGATAATTGTTTACTTCTTGCATTGCATAACCTTTCTTGGGTGATGTTATTTATACATTCATTAATGTATGTAAAATGTGCGGCAGTTTATATACACTCGTGTATGTATGCGTCAAGGGCTTTCAACGGACGCCCCTGTTTTTTCACGGCAACAGGAGTTTCCATCCCCCTTCCGTGTATTGACAAACCTGTTTAGTGACTATACAGTCAGGCCATGGACTCAGACTACCTTTCAACAAAATTTGCGGCCTTTGATGCCATCTTTCACCGGGTGATGAACAAGATGAAACGCATCGAACAAAAGCCCCGTTATTTCGGGACGGACATTCTCCTGTATCCCTCGGAGATCCACACCATTGAGGCCATTGGCAAGAACCCCGGCATCAACGTCACGGATCTCGCCGCCCTCCAGGGCGTCACCAAAGGGGCGGTGTCCCAGGTGATCCGCAAACTGGTGGATAAAGAGATGGTGATCCGTATGAAAGATGAAAAGTCGGACCGGGAAGTCCTGCTCGTGCTCTCCCCCACCGGCAAAACCGCCAACGCCGCCCATCAGAAGTTTCACTCCCGTATAGACCCCATCCTTCTGGAACTCATTGATGAAGCCGACGAAGAAAAGATCGCCTTTACGGTGTCGGTATTTCAAGCCATTGAGCGGTTCTGCGACCAGGTCCTCAGCGAATAACCCCCCCCCTCCCCCCCCCCACGCTTCAAGCCTTCGTTTTATCCCTCCGATTCCATGTGTTGACGTGCTGTGTCGATCCCAAAGGGCGCACGCGAAACGCAGGCCCTTGGCGCGTCCTTTCCCCCTTTTGCAGACTCCCGCTTAAAAAAAATGAAAATTGGGTTGACAGTTTTGTTTAGTAGCTATACCGTTTGTTTAAAGTTTAGCACCTAAACCTTAAACCCATCTGCAAAGGAAACCGCCATGAACACTAACGTATGCCCTTTCTGGGTCGGATACCTTCTTTTAAACCCACTGCGGAAAAGACTTCAGAATCCGGACAACCTTTTAACCCCGTACGTGAAACCCGGCATGACCGTGGGAGACATCGGCAGTGCCATGGGGTTCTTCTCCCTTCCCATGGCCCAAATGGTCGGGCCCACCGGGCGGGTTGTCTGTGTGGATATTCAGGAAGGAATGCTTAAAAAGCTAAAGAAGCGCGCCATCAAAGCCGGGGTGGATGATGTGCTGGAATATCGGGTCTCTTCCCCCACGTCCCTCCACCTCGAGACCCCCGGTCGACCCTACGATTTCCTGCTGGCATCGGCAGTGGTCCACGAGGTCCCCGACGCAAAGGCTCTCTTTGAAGAGTCGTTTCGGGTCCTCAAACCGGGGGGGCGACTGTTGCTCTCCGAACCCGCCGGTCACGTTTCCCAGGCAACCTTTGATCGCGAAGTGGCCGCAGCCGAAGCGTGCGGGTTCCACGTTCTCAGCAACCGCCCAGGGCGACGGACCCTTGGGGCGCTATTTGAAAAAGCAGCCTGAGCCTTTTTTTTACCCTTATTGTTTAGTATCTAAACTCAAAGAGACGGAGACACGGGCAGGGGCTCCACGGCCCTTCGAATCTCCGCAATTCACAGGAGGACATCCATGAAAAGACTGACACTCAACAAACACCTGTTTCTCACTGCAGCCATGCTGCTGGCGTTTTTTGCCTTTGCCTCCCCGGCGTCGGCCGCAGGGTTTGATTTTCTCTTCGGCCCCAAGGCGACCCCGGGAACGGAACTCCATGCCCTGGGATCCCGGGCCATGGAACGCAATGAAGGAGGCGTCACCTATTTTACCAACGGAAAGGGCCGGGTTCTTGAGGTCAGGGCACGCCGCGCCAAGGACGGCGCCCTTCGCGTGGCCGTCGGCCGGACCTACATACCGGAAAATTATAACGGCAGCCGTACTGCGGAAACCCTGTACCGGCGCCTGGGTCGACTGGCAAAAGAAAACAAAGCCATCAAGGCGGGGCAATACACCCTCATCGACGAAGAGAACGGGTGTGAAGCGTACCAGTACGGGGAGATGGTGGCCAACGCCCTGGATAAAGAGTAAGCCTGCGGCCAACACAGCCCACGGACTTGATTCACGGGGCACATGTCCAGGCTAGAACGGATCTGTCTTGGCCGCCGGTTCGTTTAAAAATCTCCAGTGCATCCATCGTGAACAGTCCAAAAACACAGCCCGATTCGACGACACGGCCGGATCGGGTTTTGTTGTTTTGTTTTCCACAATATGGAATATCAATATATAAATCCCATATTGTGTTGCAGTGTGGGTTTTCCCGTGCCATAGTAACGGCGTTTTGCAGAGGGACATCTCCCCTGCCCGGCCTTTTTTATTGCCGGGCAAAAACCATGACACACCACAGACATCAGGAGGATGACGATGAATGGTAAAGCCCTTATATTGAAAGCTCTCAACCACGAAGAGGTCCCCCGAACGCCCTGGGTGCCCTACACCGGGGCCCAGATTGCGAATCTTAAGGGGTATGCTGCCGATGAGATGTTTCAGGACGTCGACAAACTCGTGGCGTGCCTCCTGGAAGCCGAGGCCCAGTATGCGCCCGACGGCCTCCCTGTGATGTTCGATCTGCAGGTGGAAGCTGAGATCCTCGGGTGCGATCTGAAGTGGTACCCCAACACCCCGCCCACGGTGAGCAGCCACCCCCTGGCCGATGAATTCACCATCCCCACCCGTCGCCTGACCAGGGAGGATGGCCGAATCCCCATCATCATGGAGGCCACCCGCCGCCTCAAAGAGATGAAGCCAGACATCGCCCTGTACGGACTGGTCTGCGGCCCCTTTACCCTGGCGTCTCACCTGCGCGGCACCAACATTTTCATGGACATGTACACCGCCCCGGACCAGGTCAAGGCGCTGATTACCTACTGCGAAGAGGTGGTCAGCGAGTATTCGGAATTTCTCGTAGAGGCCGGATGCGATGTCATCGGCGCGGTGGATCCCCTGGTCTCCCAGATCTCTCCGGCCTCCTTCGAGCAGTTTTTAAGCGAGCCCTTTGCCGCTTATTTCAAGAAGCTGCGGGACCAAAATATTCCTTCCACCTTCTTTGTGTGCGGGGACGCCACCAAGAACATCCCGGCCATGTGCGCCACCCGGCCCGATGCCATTGCCATTGATGAAAACGTGGACATCGTGGAAGCCAAAAAGGTGACCGACGAACACGGGGTCCTGATCTCCGGCAACCTCCAGCTCACCATCACCATGCTCTTCGGGTCCCAGCAGGACAACCAGAAGGCGGCCATCGACCTCATGGACGCCCTGGGGACCAAGGACTTTATCCTGGCCCCGGGCTGCGACGTGCCCTTCAACGTGCCGCCGGAGAACATCGTGGGCATCGGCATGGCCGTCAACAACAAGGAAGCGGTGCGAAAAGCCCTTGAAACCTACGTGAAAAAAGAGGACCTGCCGGACATTGAGCTGCCCGACTACCAGAGCCTTGATCACGTCCTCATCGAGGTGGTCACCATCGACGCCCAGACCTGCGCGGCCTGCGGCTACATGCTCGCCTCGGCCCAGGACGGCTCGGCCTCCTTCGGGGACAAGGTCAAGGTGGTGGAACGCTCCATCATGTATCCGGAGAATGTCTCCTTTATGGGAAAGGTGGGCCTTGAAAATGCACCGGCCATGCTCATCAACGGAGAGGTCAAACACGTCTCCCTGATCCCCACGCGTGAAACCCTGGAAGCGGAGATCAAGGCCGCATTGGGTTAAGGTGTCTTAGCGCCTCCATATCCAGTTCCGCCCCTCCGGAGTTCATCTCCGGAGGGTAGCTCCCCTTCCTGAACCCCTCCATCAAAAAAGCGGCTTCGTGTCCAACGGTGGACATGCGGCAATCCCTGAACGAAGAATAGATGCTGTGGACGTTGGCGCACGGTTCCCGGGAATCCAGCAGCTCCTGAAGTCGCGAAAGATGCTCCTTTGTCAGCCAGGTGTCCGGTATCTCCGGCACCACAACGGTGGGACAGGGATCGTCTTTTTTTGTTTGTAAAAACGCCAGAAAGGCAAGGGGGTCTTCGCGGGCCCAGTCAAACGATTCGTGTGAATGCGTTGCCCCCATCTGTGTTGCACAGGATGCGAGCATCACCGTAAAGACAATAGCCGAAAGAATCAGGGGAAGGTGTTTGGATCGGGGCATGGTGTTTTCCTGTGTGCGTTTTTGGTGAGAACAGTTTAGTGTGTTGGCAAGGCAACGCAGGGCGCACACCGCGCAGCCGTTGCCGCCACAGCCCAATGGACCATAGAATCCAGGGAAATACAACGGCAAAGGGACAGGTTTAAGGGAACGGTTTATGGAGTCGCTTAAAGGGTACATACTGACGCGCGAAGGGGTGGATGTTCGTGACTCTCATCATCTCCGGTATGCCGGAACCAGCGACCGGGGGCCCTTTGAAATCACCATCACCACCCATCGCCCCCTGTTTTTTCTCCTTCGGGGAACCCCGCTTCCCACGGGCCTCCCGTCATGTGAGCGGCGCGCCGTCGAGTTGACCGATTTTAAAGGCCGCCCGGTGGATGCCCTCTATTTTGAAAGCCGAAACGCCCACTACAAAGCCCGGAAGCTTTTTGAGGAGTCGAGCATCCAGACCTTTGAAGCGGATGTCTACCCCGAGGACCGCTACCTCATGGAGCGGTTTATTTACGGAGGCGTGGAGATCCATGGCCCCTCAAGGATTCAGGACGGTGTGATCCGGTTCACCGACCCGGTCATCCGCCAAGCCCACGTGGCCCCGATTTTTTCCGTTCTTTCCCTGGACATCGAGACCGGCCAGCGCGGCGAGCTCTACTCCGTGGCCTGCCACTTTACAAAACCGGTGGCAGGCGGCGTTGACGAAAGCCAGGTTTCCGAAGGCATCGTCCTGATGCTGGATCCAGGATCGCAACACCGAAACACTGCTGCTCCCCGCCTTCACGGCAGGCTCCCGGGTACCCCGTGCGAAGCTCTTCCCGGCGGGGGCGTGATGCACCGTTTTCCTGACGAAAAGGCACTCCTCCACGGATTTTTCAGGGTGTTGAAAGAATTGGATCCGGACATCCTCATTGGCTGGCACGTCATCGGCTTTGACCTGCTCTTCCTTGAGGCAAAGTGCAAAAAACTGAAGATCCCTTTCTTGATGGGGCGAAACCAAAAACCGCCAAGGATCCGCGAGGTGCGCAAAGGCATCTACCGGGTCGAGGCCTGCGGCAGGATTGTCGTGGACGGTCCCCCTGCCCTGCGGGGCGCCTTTTACACCTTTGACAACTTTCGACTGGAGACCGTGGCCAAAGAGCTTCTGGGCACGGGCAAAGAGATCGGCGAAGACGTCGACAAGGTGGCGGAGATCGAGCGCCGGTTCCGGGAGGACAAGGTGGCCCTGGCCCGCTATAACCTCTTGGACTGCACGCTGGTGACGGATATTTTCGGCAAAACCGGCCTCATCGACCATCTCTTCAAGCGGGCCATCATCAGCGGCCTTCCCATGGACCGGGTGGGCATGTCCGTGGCGGCCTTTGATTACTTTATGCTGCCCCAGGTCCACCGCAAGGGGCTGGTGGCCGCCAACGTCCGGGACGTGGAGAGCGCGGGCCACGCCAAAGGAGGTTTTGTTTTCTCCAGGGAGGCGGGTTTTTACGAGCATGTGGTGGTGCTGGATTTCAAGAGCCTGTACCCCTCCATTATCCGAACCTTTCATATCGATCCCCTCTCACGGCTCCGGGCGGAGACAGACCCTGTGTCCACCCCTCCGGGCATCGATTTTTCCCGGTCCGAAAACGTGTTGCCCGGTTACATCCAGTCCCTCATGGAGAAAAGGGAACAGGCCAAAAAAGCCGGGGACCCGCACCTCTCCCAGGCCATCAAAATATTGATGAACAGCTTTTATGGCGTCATGGGAACCCCGGGGTGCCGTTTTTATCACCCGGATCTCCCTTCTGCCGTCACAGGTACCGGTCAGTGGGTCCTGAAGACCACACGGAACCATCTGGAAGATCAGGGTTACCAGGTGATCTACGGGGACACAGATTCGGTGTTTGTCTGCCTCAAGGCCTCGGAAATCGCCGAAGGTGAGGACGCTCCCAAGGCGCTTGTGGCAAAGCTCAACGCCTTCATGGCCCGAACCATCCAAGACATGTTCGGTGTGGCCTCCCGGCTGGAGCTGGAATTTGAAAAGCATTTTACCCGTTTTTTTCTCCCCTCCTTACGGGGCGGCGGGGAGAGCGCCAAGAAACGCTACGCAGGCATGGTTCGGTCCGGCGATACGGAAAAACTTGTCATCACCGGTTTGGAATTCGTGCGCTCCGACTGGACCCGCTTTGCACGGGACCTCCAGTTTGAGCTGTTTCAACGGATTTTCAACGACGACGAGGTGGAGACCTGGATCAAGCAGAAGGCAACAGACCTCAAAAACCACGTCTACGACGCGGACCTCATCTACCGCAAGCGCCTCACCAAGCCGCCCGGAGAGTACACCAAGGCCATCCCGCCCCATGTTAAAGCCGCCCTTCTCCTGGGCAAGGCCGGTGAAAACGCCCGGGAGAGCCGCTACGTCATGACCCTTCGGGGACCGGTTCCCGTTGAACTCCCCCACCCCGACCTCGACTACGGCCACTATATCGAAAAGCAGCTGATCCCCATCTTCGATGCGGTGATGATGTTCTTCGGCACCTCCTTCCATGAGATCATCCACGGTCGCCAGCTGAGCCTCTTTGACGATTGATCTATTTAAATAAAAGCACAAAAAACAGCCTCCGGCGGCAAGGTGTGCCACCTTGAAAGCAAATTACCGCCGGTATTTGCCCCTCGTTCCTCGGGTCAAATCCCAGCGGTATTCTGGCGAACCATTGTGTGATTATTTGTTTCCGACAGCCCTCAAAGTCGGGAGCAAAAGCAAGCCTCCGGCGGCGAGGTGAGCCAACTCGAAAGCATATTGCCCTTGCGCTTTGTCCCTCGTTCCTCGGGCCAAAGCGCAAGGGCCTCCGGCTCGGGCTACGCCCGACATGAACGCTGAGGGTTTATGCGGGTAGGCTCACAAGCTTCGACGTAACAGGATACGTTGTTGCTACTTGTCCAATGTGGATCTATCCGCATTGCCCCCGGCAGGGCCGCCGGAGGCTTTTTTTTAGGTCTCTCCCCCAAATGGGGGATGTTTTTTTACGGCCTCTCTCCTATGGATTTGTATGAAAGCGCACACGGATCCCTTTCGGCTGCAATACAGCATCCACAATAAGGAGGACGCCATGAGTCAATTCCGCAACGCCATGGAGATTTTCAAGCATTTGCCCCGAACAAACTGCCGGGCCTGCAATGAACCCACCTGCCTCGCCTTTGCTTCCAAGGTGTTTTTGGGTCAGAAGCCCCTGGACCTGTGTCCCCATGCCGCCCACATTTCCTGCGAAGAGAAAACAGAGGGAACCAGCATCAAAACCCTGGATGAACAGCGGCAGGAGGGTCTCAATGCGCTGAAATCAAAACTGGCCGACTGCGATTTAAAGGAAGCGGCCCAACGGGTGGACGGGGTCTACGAGAACGGCAAACTGACCCTTAGAATGTTTGGAAAGCCCCTGTCTGTAGACAACGCCGGGAATCTTTCGGCAGATATCCATATCAACCCGTGGATCACCTCCGTGGTGCTCAACTACGTCCTCTCCTGTCGCGGCGCTGAACTTACCGGGGACTGGGTTCCCCTGCGGGAGCTCAAAGGGGGACGGGAAAAAAACGGCCTTTTTGTCCAGTGCTCGGAGTCGCCTTTCAAATCCCTTGCCGACATGTACCCCGACCTGTTTGAAGAGCTCATTGTTCTTTTCAACGGAGAATCCATTGAGGAGCGGTTCCAATCGGATATCGCCCTTGTGCTCCGTCCCCTTCCCCGGGTTCCGCTGCTGGTCTGCTATTGGAGCCCCGACGAGGGCATGGACTCCGACCTCCATCTCTTCTTCGACTCCTCGGCCGACGACAACGCTGGCGTGGATACCATCTACACGGTCACCACGGGGATCGTGAGGATGTTCGAGAAGATTGCCCGGAGGCACTGGCGCATTTAGCTGGCGAGCGCGGTTGTTGAAGGGCTGCTTTCAAGCAGGTGGACCGGCGTATGGTTCAGATAATCCTGCGGCGGGCGGCCCAGACCGCGGCCTGGGTGCGATCGCTGACGCCCAGCTTGTTGAAGAGATGGATAACGTGGCTTTTGACGGTGTGGGGGCTGATGCCGAGCTCGGCAGAAATTTCCGGGTTGGTAAAGCCCCTGCCCAAAAGGGACAGGACTTCGATCTCCCGAGGTGTCAGGGCGGCGAGCAGAGAGGCGTTGGCCTCATCCACGGCACGGCCGGAGGGTACATGATTGTCGGGGGTTGGGGGGCTCTGGTGCGGGGCTGAACGGGTGTCCACGTCAAAGGTGACAGAATCCACGGGGCGTCCGTCGGGGTCCAGAACCGGGTAGGTCACCTGCTCACTGATGGGAGGACCGAGGTGGGGGCACTGACCGGGAACGGCCCGTTGTTTGGAGACCATGGAGGCAAAGGCAAGGCAGGTGGGGTACCCGCAGGCTTTGCAGTTGGTCAGGGGCAGCAGCTTTAAGATATCCGGAACGGCAATCTTTTTGAACACCCTGTGCCTGGGTAGGATGGTCTCTTTTTTATCTAGGATGGCGTTGAGTTGTTCCAGGAGCCTGTCCCTGAAGGCTGCGGCTTCGTCGCGGTCTTCAAAGGGCGTTGCAAGGCAGCGAAACGGGTAGAGCACGCAGAAGGCCCCGTCCAGCTCAAAGCGCATCAGTGCAGGTGTCTCGTGAAGTTCGGCTCCCGGTATGACCGCGTTGATATAAGGAAAGAGAAACGAGAGATCGGTGTCGAAAAAAAAGCCTGTCATCACCGAGGCGCGACGGACCGAGCCCGGTTTGGCCATGGGGCCTTCAAGGCAGGTGAAAAAGGTGTGGTATTGGATGCGATTCGTCGTCAAGGCGTACCGTTCCTTACTCTGTATCTTCCCGTAACAGGCCGTAGACCACAAGGTCCCTGTACTGATCGTAGAATTTTTCTACCCTGCGAAGGGTGCCTTCCTCAGTGAACCCGAGCCGTTCGGGGATGGCCCTGCTCCTGATGTTTTCCACACCGCACCGGATTTCCACTTTCTGCAGGTCCCAGTAATGATACCCCATCATGACAAGATCCTTGACGGCCCGTGTCATGATGCCCTTTCCGGTATATTCTTCCCCCATCCAGTATCCGATGTGCCCGATACCGTTGGCATGGTCCAGCAGGTTGTACCCGAGGACCCCTGCGATGCGCCCACGGTAAAAGATCGTTTCATGCAGGGCCAGGCCTTTACTGAAACGGTGCCGCTGGAGATCAATAAAGTGACGGGTGTCTTCCGGCTTTTTGATGGAGTCGAGCCAGGGCAGCCATCGTTTCAGGTAATCGCGGTTTTTCTCCGTGAGTTGAAACAACTCGTCGGCAAAATGAGGCACGGAAAGCCGCAGTTGAATGTGTCTGTCGAGTTGTCGATAAAACATCGCGGGCTTTCTCCATGGGAATCGAAGGTATTTCTGGGGGTGGGCGCCCCATGGTTCAAGGGCCATTTTTTTCCGGCCCCATCGTCCAGAGGGCCAGGGTCCCGATTCCGTGTAAGACCCCGATGACAAGGGAGAGCACGGAGGAGACAAAGACAAACACGATCCTGGTGTTCATCTCTTCCAGATAGGGATGCTCCACAAAGACGATCACAGGGATGCTGCCGATGCCCCGGGTCAGGTAGACACAAGAGATCATCACAAGGGCCGCCCTGGTGAAGGGAAGCCTGCGGACATACCCGGCTCCGGAAAACGCATAGAGACCGAACACAAGAAAGACCAGGATAATCGCCGTCGTAATCCCCATGGGGACCCATGAGCCGTTTTCCGCCATGGCGACCATGGACTCACCGGCGCCGAAAAAATGGTACCAGTCCCTGCCCCCGATGACAATGCCCGTGTGCAACGCGGCGATGGCCACGCTGCAACACCCTGCAACCGCAAGACATGGATTGCCGGTTTTCATCATGGTCGTCCCCATTGTTGTTGCCCCCGACAGGCCGCCGGGGGCTCAGTCGAACAGGTTCGTTACGGAAAAATTTTCCGTTAATCGATGAGGTAAAGCGTATCCACCAGTTCGTTGGCATCGTCCGGGGCAACGGGGAAATGGCTGGCCAGGAGTTCGCCGCATCGCAGGATCCCCTTGCGCATGCCCTCCTCGGGCTTGCCGTGTCTGAAGCCGGTGATGATGGTATCGCACAGGGTCTGCCAGTCTTCCCTGGTGAGCTTGGCGTTGATGGTGTCGTCTCCCACCACGTGGACCATATGCTCGTACAGGGAGACATAGATCAGCACGCCGGTGGCGTCTTCGGTTTTCCTGATTTTCAGTCGCTGAAAGGTCTCCCGTGCGCGGCGCTCCACCTCCTCCTGCATCTCTCGTTTTGTGATGAGAGGGAGCCTCAACACGGGAAAATGGCTCGTCAGGGCCATGCCCATAAAAAAGGAGACGGCAAGAACCGCCAGGGCCGCGGCCATGGGAAGGCGTGATGCCGTTGAGGCACCCCAGGTATCGACAACGGGTGCCAGGCCCTGAATCCATCCCCAGGTGCACCCGAGCACAATCAGGGAGAACAGGAGCCCGAAGAGATCCTCTGCCCTGTCGTAACGCCCGGAGGCACTGGCAATGACCGGAACCACTTCGGCCGAAGTGTTCTTTTCCACGTCGGCAATGGCTGCTTCGATGCTTCGAATTTCGTCGTCTGTCAACAGACTGGTCGCTTTTTTCATACCGGTTACCATGATCCTGTTGCCCCCCCTCCGCCGGAAAAGCCGCCTCCGAAGCCCCCGCCGCTTCCTCCGTCAGAAGAGGAGTCAGCCGAGAGCAAAATCTGGATAATAAATAAAAGAACGACACCAAGAATTCCAAGGAGCACCCAGGCCCATCCCTTTCGCCCCGAACGGAACAGGTTGATGATAAGCATCACCATCAAAGCGATACCGCCCAGCACCGCGGGAATCACCCACCAGGGCCCTTGGGGTTTGGGCAGGGAGAGCCCACGTGCCATGGCATCCAGTCCACGGACCCCGTCGGCAATCCCTGTTGCGTAATCGCCCCGTTTGAACCCGGGGATAATGAGGTCATTCATGATCTGGCCGGCCTCATAGTTATGTGCCCCGCCCCAGTCGGCCCCAAGCTCGATGCGGGCCTTGCGATCCCCTTCGGAGACGAGGAGCAGGATCCCGTAGTTGCGATCCTCCCAGCCGATGCCCCAGTGGTTGAAGAGGGCGGCGGCATACTCCTCTATGCGCATGGTGACGGCATCCTGGACGGCAAGGGCCGGTATGGTGACCACATACAATGGGATGTTTTCTTCGGCAAGGAGAGCCGAAGCGATCTCATCAATTTTGGCCCCTGCCCGGGCATCGATGAGCCCTGCTTCATCCACGTAAAAATGCTCCGACGGCGGCTTGTCCGGAAACGTTGCAGCCAGGGCACATATGGGCGTCAGCAACAGAATCGCCGCCCATGCAAACCATTTTTTTCTGTTCATCTATTGATGTCCCTTCAAGGTGTTGATGGTTAACACACCTGCGATATAATGTTGAATATCAGATATGCTCAAGGATAACCACACGATTTTACATTGATGTTGTATGATTTTACCCCTTCAAAACGAGGCGGGAGTGTGTTTTTACCTGCATCTCTAACAACTGAAAAGGTGCCGGCAAAAGAACCTGTCCCCTTCTCTCCGGCGAGTAGTAATAAGATACGGCAGGTTTGTCAATTGGTTCCGTTTGTCGGGGCTGAGCCGTGCTGATTCAGGCCCGACCGGTCACGTGTTTGACGTGTTCCCTCCCCTTGCGTGATGGCTCTATTCCCTGTATTGAGGTAGGTTCTTGGTATAAAAAATGCATCGTATCACCCTTTCACTCCCCATAGGTTTTTCACTCAGTTTGTAGCCGCTGCTACAGACAAGAATAATCTTCTATACTTAATAGAAGCACCATCATTATCTACAATCCAGGTGGAGTAAGAAAGGGTTGAATCGTGTGTCGTGCTAAACAAATTGCAGGTAATGATATCAACAAATTATCAATAGATTTTAATTTAGAAAACACGTATTCGCCGGAGTTTGAAGCCTTTATCTTCAAGGCAAGGAAAAAGAGAGCCGCCAAGGGAGATGCCCTGTTTCTTCAGGGAGCTGCCGCCGAGGAGCTGTTTTTGATTACCGCCGGCCGCGTCAAGTTGAACAAGGTGTTTGAGAACGGCAACGAATTGACGCTTGAGATGCGGAAATCCGGGGATTTTGTCGGTGAAAACATTTTCCTTTCAGGGGCCCAGTATCCTGTCACGGCTTATTGCATGGAAGACACGACCACGTGCGGCTTCAGCAAAACAGAGTTTGAGCAGCTCATCCTGGAGTACCCGAAGATAGGTCTCCAGGTGATCAAAAACATGAGCGAGCGGATCTCATGGCTGACACGGCGCGTGAGAAGCCTGTCTCTGCCCAATATTGAAGATCGCCTCTTTCATGTTCTTTTGAATATAGCCAAAGAACACGGGACACAGAGTCCCCAGGGCATCATCATCAAGTTTCCGCTGACCCATGAGGAGCTGTCGATTTTAACCGGCGCCCACAGGGTGAGCATTACCCGTGCCATGAAGGTTTTAAAACGGACCGGTAAAATCATATCCGAAGATCGAAAACTCATTGTCCCCACCATCAAATAGATGTCGGGTATTCACACATGATCCTTCAGGGATACGTACGGTCCACTCCGTACCGAGGTACCGTTGGGGTCGGAATTACAGCAGGGCGATACCAAGGATGACAAAGGCAATTCACGTTCCCGAGCATATCAAGAAAACCTGGCAGGACATGACCGACCTCATAACCGAAATCACAGGAGCGCCCGTTGCCCTTATCATGCGGTTTTCCGACCCGTGCGTGGATGTGTTTGTGTCAAGCATCGGCACCGGCAACCCCTACTCCCCGGGTGAGACGCTGGAGTTGAACAATTCAGGATTGTATTGTGAGGCCGTCATCAAAACCCGGGAGCCCCTTGTTGTCTGCGATGCCATGAAGGATGAAAGGTGGCTGGCCAACTCCAGGACCAACCGGGACATGACTTCCTATCTGGGGTATCCTGTCTTGCTTCCCAACGGCGAAGTCTACGGAACCCTGTGCGTCCTGGACAGGGTCAGCAAGGGCTTTCCCGATCCCGTACGCCACCTTTTGCATCATTTTACCAAACAGATGGAATCCCACCTTGCGCTTCTCTGCCTCAACCATGCCATGGTGGAACAAAACAGAAAAATCACGCGGAGTCTTGCCGAGCGACAGGTGCTACGGGGATTTATCACCATGTGCGCCAACTGCAAGAGCATAAAAGACACCCAGGGCAACTGGCAGGACATTGAGTCCTTTCACCCGGAGGCCAACTTCAGTCACAGCATCTGCCCTTCATGCCGCCGCGTTTTGTATCCCTATTTAAAGTAATCGACGGGCGGATCCCCACCCTTTTCCTTTTGGTTTATCCGCTATTCCGGGGTGTAGTTGAAATCCATGATAAAGGAATGCTCCGAGGATTTGGAGGATGCATAGATGTCATTGAGGACTTCCCGTGTGGAAAATACATCGGGCTGGGTGGCCTTCAGGGCTGCCCCGATAAAATCAAAGGCCCCTGCCCCGGCCTTGGTCTTTCCGCTGAGGACCGTTTTGACAAGGCCAAAGGGCACGTCCGGGTCATAAAAGTTTACCTGGGTCATGTCCGCGTCCACGGTGCCGAAAAACGGGTCTCCGGAGTGGTGAACCATTTGCTGAGTCTGGATGTAGACAACGTTGTACGACCTCCCTTTGATATCGAAATGCTGGGGTACGGCGCATCGTTCAAAGGCGACGCGACGGAAATAGCCTGATTCAGGGTTCTCCCCCTCAACCTTGAGGGGCGTGATTTCCCCTTTGTATTCAAGCTGCGCCCTAAGCACCCGCCCGTTGTCCGTGACCCAGTAGAGTTTCCTGAAATCCAGCATTTTTCGGTTCTCGGGCTCGATGGACACCAGATTCACCCTGTCTTCCCGGGACACCAAGGTAACCCGACTCCCGTTTCCGGTCATGTTTTCGTTGTCCGAGGTGTAAAACGCCGTGTCCCCCACCTTGGGATCCGGGTGGATATAAAACCGCTCACAGACCGGCTCTTTTTTCATGCTCGAGACCACATAGCCCTGCAGGAGCGACATGCAGCCCGTGAGGGGAATCAAAAAGAAAAACGTCAATACAAAAAACATGGCGCGTTTCATAAAAACTCCTTCTTTCTTAGGGGACAGGTTCATTTTGTACTTTGTAACACAAAGCCGAAAAATCGGGTGTGTCTCTTTGACTATCGGCGGATTATTTTGTTCGATTTAAGGTGGAACGCCTTCTAAGAACCCATGGGAAAAACACTCACCGGAAAAATCGATGCAAAAATAAGAAAAAAGGCGCACCCTGACACAATGCCCTATATGGGCCGACAGGAATCAGACTTTCAACCATGGGTTAGGCGCCGACTAGCCGTTTTAAGGAGTACATCCCATCTATCCCTTTGACGCTTCGGGGAATTTTATCCCGTGCGGTTTGGTGCTTATCCTTGAACAAACCGTATGTTCTTTCGACAAAGGCCCTTGACCCGATAATTCCTGAATCCGTGAAGTAGCGTGTTTTAAAGCGAAATCGCCTCACCCGGGCAATTTCAAAGTCATGGGCTGTCTCCCTGTCAAGGATATGCTTTGCAAGGCTCGCCTTGCCCTGCTTTTCAACGGCACCCACATGGTAGAGAAATTTCCGGTAATCCTTCAGCCGAGCCACCCGGTCAGTCGTTCTGGAATCTTCAAGACCCAAGTCCAATGAGAGAAAGTCATCTTTATTGCCCGTTTGCAGGTGGTAGCCGATGGAGCACCAGCGGTAATCCTCGGGGCGTTTCACAATTCCAGCCCGCAGAGGATTCAGGTCGATATACGCAAGACAATGAATCAAGGAATGACCCTGCTGAACGAGAACGCTTTTAAAGCGTTCCCCCCAGAGGGTTCCCTTGCGATTTTTCCGTTTGTTGTAGTAGACGGAAAAACATTGCTTGATATCTTTGACATAGGCAGACAGACTGCAAAACCTTTCCCGGTAATCGCTGAGCAATCCTTCCGGAAATTCAGCGTCCCTCCCGTAAAGAATCTTGAATCGCCGTTTTACCTCGTCGTCGGGGACCATGGATTTGGGGGAAATCTCCACAAGCAGATGAAAGTGATTGCCCATCACAGCAAATCCCAATACGTCAACAACATAAATCGAGGAGAAGCGCTGAATGATGCTGACCAGTTTATCTTTATCGACCTGGCCAAAGGGGAGGCCTTCAAGTGCTGTCCGACTGATAATGTGGTACGCGGTCTTTTGTCCTGGATCCGTGACAACCAAACGGGGAATTCGCGGCATAACACCCTCCTTCCTGAAACCCGGAATTTATACGGCGATCGGTTGGTGTGAATCATTTAAAAATAAATCTTTTATAATTCAAGGATGATATCTTCGCGACCACTGTCTCACACATGGCAGAGGAAAGTCCAGCATTAAGAGCCTGTCCCTAAAAAGACGTGAACTTGAAGTCAAATTTAAAAGCCAGCATAATGGTGACGTGATAGCCTGCTATGAACCTTACAGACAAAATAATGAGGTGCCCCAATGAGGTTTGATTTGTCCCGCCCCCTGGCAGGAGCATGGGTGATCGTTCTGTTGGTCGCCTGTATGACGTTGTCGTGTACCAAAACCACCACAACACCTTTAAATACAGAACAGGAAACACCAGGAGACGTGATTGTGTTCTACAGCCCCCCGACTGACCGGGAATACGTGGAGCTGGGGCTTGTGACCACCCAGACAGGGCAGACCATTTTTCATGACCGCAGCGCAGAAGGGATGATTGAAAAGCTCAAGGAAGAGGCTGCCAAGCTCGGGGCCGATGCCGTGATCGTGCGATCTGCCAACGAAGGGACCTGGGGTCTGAAGGGTGGAGGCACCACCGGCTTTGACCGTGGTAACGCCCAGGCCGTTGCCATTAAATTCAAGTAAAGCATCAAATTCGAATAACCGGTATCCCTTGAAATTTTGATGAATCACGCCCCCCGTTGCCTCCTTACGAGGGTATGTAAAAAAAGAACCTGTCCCCAAAAAAGTCTTCAGAACTGTTTATATTCCGCGCAATTCGAATCTTACGGGCAACGTGACCCAGGTGGGTTGGTCAGATCCGCTGGCGGAAAATCGCCATTTTTTAACGCTTTTTAGGGCGCTGCGATCCAGAACGCCGTGGCCGCTCGACGTCTTCAACTTTACCTTTTCCACGTGGCCGTCGCCTGCCACCAGAATATCGAGAAGAACCACACCCTGATACCCCCTGCGGATGGCCGCCTTGGGATAACGGGGCTCCGGCGCGTAGACCGACGTGGGCTGTGCGTCGGTGAGGGTTCCCCCGACGGCAGGCGCAGAGGCAGGCTCCACGGTCTCTTGGGACTCCTGATCGGCCTCCTGGGCCATGGCGACCTCCACCGGAGCAGACGGCTCGTCTGATTTGGGCGAGGGCTCCGGCTCTTCAGCCGCCACGGGTGGAGCAGGCGTGGGAAGCTCCTCCACGGGCTCAAGAACGGGGACCTTCTTTTTTGCTGCTTTCTTGGGCTTGATGCGCTTTGCCTGTGTTTTCTTTTTTTGAACAGGAGGTTTTTTGGAAGGAACCGGCTTTTTCTTTTTTGGTGGCGTTTTCAGGGGTTTTGGCTTTGCCACCGCTTTGGGCGGGGCAGCAGACTGCACCGACGAAACCGTCATGGAAACGGAAATCGTGGTGCCGTGGGTGGGGGCCGATGGTGGGGTAACCGGAGCCGTGGGCAAGGGCATCAGGAAAAAAAAAGCATGCAACAAGGCGGCTGCACAGGCGGAAAGCATCAGGCGATTCACGGTTTTGCGACCTCCGCCTGAAGGGCGATATCACAGATTCCCGCTCCGCGGATGGTGTCCATGACATGAAATAGGTTTTGATACGACAGGTCTTTGTGGCCGCTGAGAATGACCTGCTTTTTTTTCTTTCCCTCAAAGTATCGCTTTACCCTGGTGCCGAGGTCCGTCAGCATCACTTCTTCCTTACCCATGTACACCCGGCCGTCTGCTTCCACGGAGATGATGAGCTCCGTTGCCTCTTCCATGTGCTCGGCCTGTGCGGATTCCGGGAGTTCAAGACGGATGCCGTTGTGGTAACTCATGGAGAGCATGGCGTAGATAAAAAAAACGAGCAGGAGGAACACCACGTCGATGAGGGGCAGCATGTCCGGCTTGTTCTTGATGCTGAAATCTCGTTTGACTTTCATCTGGAAAACCTTTTTCTTAAAAACACCGCCTGAGAGTGATCACACGTTATTGGGGAGGCGATGGTGCCTTTACGTACACTACGTAACATGCCCCGGATTTCATCACACAGGGTCTGCTCCATACATAGCATGCCCCCGGTACCGGGTAATTCAGATCATTTGTGCGCGCATACTCATCCCCTGCCCCCGGCAGCCAGCTTTCCCTCTTCAGGGTGTTGCACGTCGCGGTTGCCGTTGGCTCTTTTCTCATAGGTAATCTCAAGGGAGGTGGCGTATTTTTCGATGGCAAGGGCCGAAGCCTCGGCACAGGCGTTGAAGTAGTTGCAGGGAAGCAGGGTCAGGATACTGATGGAGAGGCCCGCAGCCGTCGTGATAAGGGCCTGGGCAATCCCCCCCGTCACGGCCTGGGGATCACCGATACCCTTGGCCCCGAGCATATCAAAGGAGTGGATGATGCCCACCACGGTCCCCAGGATTCCCAGCAAGGGAGCCACGGTGATGATGGTTTCCAGTACGCCCATGAAACGCCTCATCTTGCGCAGCTCATCCGATGCCGCAGATTCCATGGCCATGGCCATGGAGTAGTCGCGATGCAGGATACCGTTGATCAGGATACGGATGATGAAGTTTCGGGAACCCCGTGCAGCAAGGCGGATCTCGTCCCAGAGTCCCTGGTCGGCGAGGTCCAGGACCCGATAGACCAGGTCTCGGTCCTTATCCCGCCTGATGCGGAGCCAGAAGATGGATCGCTCAATGATGAGGGTCAGTGACACAAAAGAACATAAGACCAGCGGCAGCATCAGAAGGCCGCCGCTTTTCAATAAATGAATCATGTAGCCTGTACCTGTTTCGGGATGGAAACACCAAAGCCTCGCAGAAACAAAATCATTTCAGCAAGGCGCTGTGATAACAAGGGATCAATAGCCATGATCGCTGCGATATATAGCACAAATCATCCGGCAATGCGAGATGATCCCATCAACAAAAAATCTCCGAATCCAGCCGGATATCATGGGAGGGGGGAGGGACGCCGTTGTCCCTCCCCTGCCCCTGATTCCAACCACAGATCAGGAGATACACATGATGCTCCGAGTCAACGGGCGGAGCAACACCCCTTTTCCGGCCCTTTCCTTTGCATTCGGTCCAAAATGAACCGAACCGCCCTCCGCAAGGAGGATCTCCCGACCTCTTAGCAGCTGCCCAATCATACAGCCAAGGACGGGAAAAACGGGGGCGGCCTGCCCTGATGCGCCAGGCACGGCCTTCAAGGGGTTTTCAAGGGGGCGACGATGCCCCCCTGATTTTCCGCCGGTGTCACAGGTCCGGCGAAAATTGGTGAGCGGGGAAACCGGTCCCAGCCCGGGTCGTGGGGATAACCCGGACTAGTAGGACCAGGTAACCCCGGCAAAAAAACGGCGGCCTGGGATGGGGTATCCCAGAACATAGGCCGCATCTTCATCAAACAGGTTTTTCACTTCACCGCGGAGGGACAGGCTCCCCAACTTGTCCGTGGTCAGCACGCGTTTGGTGATGGTAAAATTGGTGACGGTAACCGAAGGAAGTGTCACATCGGATGTTGACCAGTCAGGGTTGTATTTAACCACATCCTGGCTGCTCAGGTATGAGACGCTGAGATCAGAAGAGAACCCATCCAGATCCGTTAAGGCGATACCTGCTGAAATGTCGAGATCCGATGTATACTTGAGATCCTTGTCAGTCTCTGCATCCTCGTATTTAAAAAGATGTGTCAGCGTTGCGTAGGGCCTGAGCTCCCAGCCCCCGAAAAGATCGGAGAAGGTGTAAGAAAATTCCCCTTCAACACCACTGATGGTTGCTTCATCCAGGTTTTTGTAGGTAGTAAAGCCATGCTGCTGGTCCGTCACGATTTTATCATCATATTCAGTGGTAAAAACGGTAAGGCCTGTTTTTAAACGACCGTGGGTGACATCCACTCCCGCTTCATAGGTTCGGCTTTTTTCCGGGTTTAAATCCGGGTTGCCCACATAATGCGTTCCGTATGACGTAAAATCAGCGGCCAGCTGCTCTGCAGACGGCATGCGAAAGGCGTCGGCAAAGGATGCCCTGAGCTTGATCTGTTTGGTCAGATTGTAAACAACACCCAGGCTTGGGTTCAGGTCATCGTCGGACTTGTCGTTGCCCTGGTCACCCGAAATATCCACGGAGTAGTGATCATATCGAGCACCGCCGAGGAAAATCAATTTCTGATCAAGAAATTTAACCTTTCCCAGTGCAAATCCAGCTGTGTTGTCAAATGCTGTTTTGTTCGGTGCACTGGGCTCGTTGGTTACATCATAATCCACCCAATCCACGCCGGTGGTAAGACCGAACCGCTGACCATCGTATGAAACCTGGGCCTGAGCGCCCTTGCTGTCTGTTTCATGTTCACTGGGTATTCCGTCATCCCATCCCGAGGCATTGCTATCTACAGGGTCATTCCACGTGTCTTTGTCCGTTCCGCCGAAGTATCGAAGCATCCACGCCAGGGACGATGTGCCGTTTTTCCCGTCGTAGGTAATGTCGTAGGAGCTGTTTTCAGAATCTTTTGTGTTGTCCAGATCGTTTGCCTCGATACTGCCTGGGTTACCGATGTTATCGCCATCAAAGAGCGTATAGGTCAACCCGATGCGGTGTCCGGGAGAAAATTCATACCCTGTGTTCAGGCTGGCACGAAGGATGCCATCATTGCCTGTGTTCAAGTATTCCTTGCCGCTGCCTGTTTCGTAATCGCCTTCTTCGGAATGGGACACAGACGCAGAGAAATCAATTTTCCCTGTTTTTCCCGACACGTCAGTTTCAAATTCGTTGTAGTCATAAGAGCCGGTCTTTGCATAAGCTGAAACAGCGGGTTTTCCGTTCCCTTTTTTGGTGATGACGTTTACGACGCCACCCATGGCCGCCGAACCGTATTGAACGGCAGCTGGCCCCTTGATAATTTCCACACGTTCGACATTTTTTGTGATCAGTTTGGCCGCGTTGCCGGTCCCTGCACGGCGACCGTCAATGAGGATCAGTACATTGCCCATCAGATCGTTTCCATGGGTGTCTGTGCTGAACCCACGGATCTTCACGGTCGTCAGAGCTCCGGGGTACTCGCGGATCTGAACGCCGCCTTTTTCCACAAGAAGCTCTCCCAGGTTTCTCGCCGAGGAGTTCTCAATTGCTTCTGAGTCAATCACCGTCACAGCCGCCGCCACTTCCGTGATGCTCTCTTTGGCTCGCGAAGCGGTCACCACATATTCATCCAGGGCAGCATCCGTGGCCCAGGCCGGGGAGCTGGCAGCCACCCAGGCGGCGACAGCACCAATCATGAGACTTCGTTTCATTGTGTTTCCTTCCTCAAACATAAGACTTTGTTTTGCACCGAAGGCGGCGACCTTCCATGCAGAACGGCCACCTGAACCACTGTTGCTCCAAATTACGGGGAAATTGACCCATTCAAGGAAGGAATGGCTATAAGGAGAGAAGTGAGACACCACGGATGTATCGCCTGAAACAAAAAAGCCCCATGCCGCCCTTTGGTCGCAAAGGTGGCATGGGGCCGTTTTTCCCATGTCGTCTGATCAGGTCTCCCGTTCCTACCGCGAGAACGAAACCCCTCACCTGATTGTACGTTAAACTACATAAGCAGGTGAATTCACCCTGGCAGGTCTTCTGACTTCCGGATCGTCCGAACTCTCGCGCCTTCCCGCTCAAATCATGAGCAGTGGCGTATGTACGAAGTTCGTCCCCGGTTACAGCGGCGGGCCCGTCCCCGATTCTCACGGGGTTCCCTTTTAAGCAGCGTCCCTTTTACTAAAAAAGAAGCGCGCACCAGAGATCAATTTGTATGTTTATCTACACAAGATATTCGCCGTGTGTCAAACACTTTCTTGTCTTTTTTGTCACTCTATCTGTTTGTGGACAGAAGGTACGGTTTTTTTCTTTTTCAATCACCTGAAGTTAAAGGTATAAAATGCCGACATTAAAGCGAAACACAAAGCGTATCACAAAAGAAAAAGTAACTATTCAGTTGCCTCCGGCGGGTCGCTTTTTTGAAAAAAAGCTCCGCAAAAAACGTTTCTAATGCACCCGTGCTTCGTTTTGACGGAGCCTATAAATGATTACTTGAGACCTGTTTATCAAACTTTTTAAAAGTTTGGCCCCCGGCAGGGCCGCCGGAGGCTTTTTTGATCTGAATAGTTACAAGAAAAAAAGTTCTTCAAGGTGTCACACCGCTTCCGACTCAAGGACCATGTCCATGGCCTCTTCCAGATGTCGGACAAAGAGCCGCACAATCTCCGGCATGTACCCGATGCCCCGGTCGATAAAGCTTGATTCGATGCCTTCTGCCGCAAAAAGATTTTTCCAGGAGTCTTCGTCATCACCTGTCAGATCTTCGAGGTAGTGCACTCCTGCCACCAGCATCAATGGAACAATCTTTACCCGCGTAAAACCGGCTGCTTTAACCGTATCCACGATATCTTCAGCCTCGGGAAAACCCTCCACCACCCCCGTAAAGGCGCTGGGACCGTATGCGTTTTTCAGCATCGCGTCCAGGGCGAAGTAGGTGGTCCATGCCGGGTGATCGGTGCCGTGTCCGATAAACAGGGTGGCTTCATCTTTGCGGTCCGAGACCAGGTGCCCCAGGGCGTCCACCACACAGCGGCAATCCTCGGGAGAGGTAATCAGGGGAAGTCCCACGGAGATCCGGGGTTTTCCGGTATGGACCTCCTCAAGGAGCCGGGTGAACTCATGGCCGCAGATAAGATGCATGGACTGCATCACCGCCCACTCTTTGCCTTCGTCGGCCAGCTCGGCCAGCACCTCGTGGGGATGGGGGAAATGGCGTCCTTTTTTCTTCATGGCATCCCGGACCATCCGCGAGGACCAGGCCCATCGCACCTCATGTTCCGGAAAGCGGTGCTTGATGGCCTCGTCAATGACGGTGTAGGTCTCAAGGGCCTTGCTGGTGGTCCCGAAGGCCACAGGTACGATGACCGGCTTCATATGTTCCTCCAAATTTTTTTTTGTAACTATTCAGCTCAAAGTTGCCTACGGCGGCTCTGCCGGATCGCAAACGTTTAAAAGGTTTGCCAAACAGATCCTGCCCACGACTCGGAACCGCCGAAGACATCTGAATCGTACTTTTTATAACGACTTAACTACTACCAGAAGCAATCGCCCCAGGTACAACATTTTTTTGATAATGAGTATCTCCGGCGGAGACTGCCTGCGGTTGCAGGGTTCCACGAAATACCCGGGTTATGCATCCACCTTGCCCATGCCCCAGGCAAACAGCCCGATAAAGCCCAGGAGAAAAATCGCCGCATACCACATCACCCCCGATGAGGAGAGTTTTGTGGTCTCTTCCCTGGTTTCGATTTTTTCCATCTTGTACCCCTGGACTTTTCTGTCACCGCTGCCGGTCTCCGCGACCTCGTTTTTTTCGGCCGCTTCCTGCTTTGCATGGTCCGTTTCTGATACCTCGGATTTATCCGCAGCTGTGCCGGGCTTGGTGCTAGCGGCCGCCAGCACCTTGTCGTGGAGCGCTGCCTGTTTGGCTCGTTGATTTTCAAGGGTCGTGCCCACGGCCTCTTCCATGGCCAGGGTGAATTTTTCCACCATCTCCGGGGAGAGCATGCCGGGCATGGAGATGAGGGTCACCACCATCTGATTGAGCAAGGGGTTGTTGCAGGTGTGATCGCAGCAGGCCACGCCCTTTTCAATGACGCCCACGGCGTATTCTCTGGCCAGGTTCTTCGTCACGGATTCATCCGGGGTCCAGTACCCTTTCCTTACGGACTCAAGCATACGGGCCGTAAGGGATTGATAGGCCCAGGGGTTGGCCTTGTTGAAAAAGGTTTTCAGGTCCAGGTCCAGGCTGTCGTTCACATAGACGTCATAGGTCTGCTGCCAGGAGCTCTCTTTAACGGCATGGGGAACCGTCACCTGCCAGCCCCACATGTACTCCACAAAGTGGGCCATCTCCCGGGCCCCGGCGTAATCCTCTTTTTTCATGGCCTCAATCCATTTGGGATTGATGTAGCGGCTCCTGAGCTCCCGGCCGATGGTCTTATCGATGCCCTCCACGGTGACGGTGTCCGGGCGGCCCTGGCGGGTCAGCACCACGTCGGGGCGTGTGCCCGTCTCTTTTTCCACGGCAAGGGAGAGGCCACCCAGGTACTGGAAAACATCGTCGTTGTCCATGGTGCCGTACAGGGCAGACGAGCTGCTGTGGACCGTTGCTGAAACGTTTTTCAGGTTCTCGGCCAGCAGCCCTTGCGCCTCCTCGCCCCAGAGGCCCTGGCCAAAGGCGAACCCGGTGCGCCGCTTCCACACGTCAGCGATCTCCTGGTCGGATTCCCAGAAACCGCTCATGCCCGTCATCTCCGAGACCCCGTTACCGTACGTACCGGGTTTTCCGGTAAAGATGCGGACCCGGGAAAGGATCTCGGCCTGTTCAGGGGAAATGCCCTGCTCTTCCAGCGTGCTACGGGTCCGTGCGCTGTGCTTGGCCAGGAAATTCTCCACATCATCTGCTGCGATGGCCTGCTGCACAGCCTTGTCCAGAAGCGTCATCTTTTCGGGAAAAAGATCTCGGTAGAGCCCCGAAGGGTTGATGAGCACATCAATGCGCGGCCGCCCCAGCATGGCACCGGGCACCACACGCGTTCCGGAAACGCGCCCGGACGCATCCCACACCGGCTCGACCCCCATGAGCCAGAGAATGGTGCTTTCGTTGATGCCTTCATTGCGAAGGGTCTCCGTGGCCCAGAGAATCACGGCCACCTTTTCCGGGTACTCCCCTTTTTCACGGATTTGCCGCTGAAGAATCTGCTCCCCTGCTTTGGCTCCGAGCTTCCAGGCCTCCCTGGTGGGGATCTTGGACGACGAGATACCGTAGAAATTCTTGCCCGTGGGCACGGACAAAGGGTTCCGAATGGGGTCATTGCCCTCCCCCGCCGGGACAAACCGGCCGGAAAGGGCCCGGACGGTGCGCTCCAGCTCAAGGTTACCGGAGTCCCGGATTCCCTGGGCCATGGCCCCGGTATCCAGACCGGGCCGGAGCTCTGCTGCCAGCGCGGAAAAGTCGTCGGCCTCTTTGTCTGACGGCGACATGCCGAAGGTGTGGAGCCCATGGGGCATGAGGGTCTCTTTCAACTCCAGGATGGCGTGCTCCAGGGTCTCGCTCTCGCCCTCGTCGTAGCTGGACAGGGAGAGCTCCTCGTGGAATCCGGTCTTGGCAGAGAGGGCCTTGATCTCTTCTAAAATGGCAGGCACGGTGGCGCTGCCCACGGCCCGGCCCCGGGCAAGCCGGTTGATGAGCTCGTACAATGTGGCGTAATCACTGTGGAGTCCTGCTTTCTGGAACAGGGGCGTCATGTGATCGATGATCACCCCGCGTCCCCTCCGCTTGGCCTGGATCCCTTCGCCGACATCGTCCACGATGTACGGGTAAACATTGGGCAGGTCCCCCACCATCACCTCGGGCGGGCAGGACGGGGAGAGCCCGGCCTGTTTGCCCGGAAGCCATTCGTAGGTGGCGTGGGTTCCCAGGTGGATCATGGCGTCAGCCTTAAATCCCTTCTGAATCCAGAGATAGGCGGCGATGTACTGATGGTGGGGCCACACGCTGGGATCGTGGTAGAGCTTCATGGGGTCGTCCCCCCAGCCTCTGGAGGGCTCGGGCATCATCACCAGGTTCCCGCTCATCACCACCGGCAGGATGAACTGGCCGTCTTTCACCATGATGGAGGAAGACTCCGGTGGCCCCCACTGTTTGATCACAGCATCCTGAAAGGCGTTGGGAAGCTGCCGAAACCATCCAGCATAAGTGGCCATCGGAATCCGCACCACCTTGCCCGCTGCCAGCAGTTTGTCCAGCTCCCCCGGGGCCCAGGAGCCGATGTTTCGGCCGGTACGCAGAATCATCTCCTTGATGGCGGCCTCGGAAAGATCCCTGCCGTCACCCATCCGGTACCCCTCCTGCCGGAAGCGGGTGATGAGGGTTTCGATGGATCGGAAGACGTTAAGGTAACTGGCCCCGATGTTCTGTTTGCCCTGGCTGTGGTTGTAGTAGAGAAGGGCCAGCTTTTTTTCGGCGTTGGGCTTTCGCTGCAGGGCGATCCACCGCTTGAGGCGGGGCATGAGCCGATCCATGTTCTCCTCGATGGGCACGGTGGCAAACAGGGGTTTTTCTTTTTTCGGCCCCTGGACTTTCACCTTGCCTTCCAGGGGCGTCGGCTCGATGAGGCCTGAAATCTCAGGATTTCCCACCGCCCACATCAGATCGGTTACGGGGATTCCCACAGGGTCTTTTCGCCATGCGTTGATTTTTGTGGAGTAGAGGGTGACGGCGTTGATTACGGGCACGTCCAAATCCCGCAACCCGTTTTTGGTGGGCTCGGAAAGGGCCGAATAGAACTTCATGGAAAAGGCGAGGACCAGGTCCACGCGCCCTTTGCGATGATCGTTCAGGAGAAACCTGTCAAAAAGGACCTTCTCCCGCCCGAAACAGGGCAGCACGTTAAAGCCCTCTTTTTCCAGACGCCTGATAATGGTCGCCGCCGATCCTTCGTCACCCCGGAGTACCGTGGGGGTGTAAAACGTCACCCCGATCCACGGCGCGCCCTTCACCGGATGGTACCAGCTGCGGTAGGCCTCCCTGGAATCGAAGAGCTCCGGTGCATCGGGGTGGTAGATACCGCTTTCAATGCGCACCGGCTCACCGGCACACCCCTCGGGGCGATCCAGGGCCACAGCCACGGCGCACCGGGCCATGGACGCAACATGGGCCTCGGTGAGCACCGAATACCACCCCCGGATTTTGTCATCAAAACGGTACCCTTTTTTCTTGAGCCCCTCGGTGTCCCGGGAGCCCCGCAGGGCAAACACACTCTTTTGTGAAAAGTCCACATGGGTGTCCAAATATGCGGGAAGCTCCCGGTGCATCACATCCACCAGGATAACGTCCGATGAGCGCAGAAAGGTGCGGGCCTTTTCAGAGGCATGAAGTTCGGCGTGGGTGAAGTAGCGGGCTTCGATGTCCTCGGTGTCGCTGAGTTCGGAGAGCCCACGGCTCACCACCCCGGTGTCCGACTCGCTGATGACAAGGGAAACCGTTGTTGCGTGGGCAGCGACGGCAAAAAACAAACAGGCCAGACATGTGGTGATAAATACTCTCAATGACAATGCCTTCTCGTGGGTACATCAGGTGTTAAAAAGCATGCCTCCGGCAGGTCGCTTTTTGAAAAAAGCTCCGCAAAAACGTTCCGGTCGCATCGTCTTCAGCCGTTCAGCCCCGTTGGGCTGAACGGCTGAAGACGATGCATGTCCGATATGTTTAAAACAGTCGGCGTGCTGATATCTTTGGGCCGGTCAGAGACGTTCGCAAGACCTGTTTGTCCAATTTTTTAAATGATTGGCCGCCGGAGTTGTTCCGGTTCAAGCTGATCATCAACGGGTTACGATAACGCATCCTGGCCATCCAAGGTTTGCGGGATCCTTTGCATAAACCACCAGCTTACGTATCGGGCGAAGCCCGTGCCGAAGGCGCGTGCGCATTTTTCTGAGGAACGAAGGAAAATGCGCACGCGCAATCAGCTTTCGAGGTGGCTCCACCTCGCCACCGGAGGCATGCTTTTGCTCCCTGTCTATTTTTTGTATTCAATCCCCTTAAGCAGGGCGTCCACGGCAAGGCCAAGGGGCTTGGGCAGGTCGGTGTCCCCGGTGAAGCTCTTATCGGGAACCTGTCCCCCTGCGATTTCCGTGGCCATCTGGTTGCACCAGCCTTTGTAGGCGGAAAGATCGGTAATCAGGCCGCGCTCCCAGGCATCGGAGAGGGCCATGGCCGTCTCCAGAAAGGCGGCGTACTTCGGGTCCAGCAGCAGGGTTTCCAGTTTGGCGTAGGCGGGGGTGCCCGCGCCGCCGGAGGATGCGTTGCAAGGGCAGGTGCTGTCCCCCACAAGATCGGAGACGGAGAGCTGCCGATCCTTGAGGCGCCTGAACACGCTGCGATTCGCCGTGAGGCCGTTTTGCTTGAAGATCGCCTCGGTAACGGCTTCATAGACTGCCGTGGCGATGAGCTCGCCCATCTTGGTGTGGCCCCCGGCGTTGTCCACGGAAACGCCCTCCCCTTCGGCGATGAGGATGTTGTCCGTGCCCGTTCCCGTGGCAGGATTCACCAGAGGGGTGTAGCTGCTTCGCACGTCCAGGTCCTGGAGGGCGGCGGTTTTGCCTTCAGTGGCCGAGATGATGGCGCGGCTCATGGCACGCTTTGATAGGTGCATGTTGGGCAGGATGAGTATGTTGATGGTACCGGGCTCGTAATAGCTGCCCGTATCCTTGCCCATGCGCATGGCATTGGAGCAGACCCCGGCCGTTGCCAGCACCGTGACGCTCATGTCCTTGAAGGAGGCGGTCTTTTTGCTGAAGTTGTCCATGTCCGCCCCGGTAAAAAGAAAACTCGTGGTTTCCCCTTTGACCCCCAGCATGGCGAAGATATCCTGCTTCATGCCCTCAAAGCCCCCTTCGTGGGCCAGCCGCCAGCACTGGGGCGGCATGTAGTTGTTGCCCACGGTGGTGATGTTCTCCCGCCAGCCGTCCAGGGTAGAGAGGATGGTCTTGGGGGATGTGAAGGTCACCTCCAGGCTCCTGGAGGGAAAGTCGTAGAGGGTGGCGTGGTTTAAGCTGGCTTTTTTTACGTACGCCAGGTCCAGGGAGACCGGGGTCCGTTCGATTACCGCATCGGGGTGAATCTGGTTTTTCCGGATGGAAAATTCTGCGGAGTAAAGGTTTGAGGAGAGCCAGGAGACAAAATAGCCCACATGGGTGGAGGCCCGGCAGGTGAGCTCGCAGGGGTAGTAGTCCATGCGTTTGTTTTTAACGGCGGGAACCGCTTGAAAGGCCGGGTTGGCGTAAAGAAGCTCTGCGGCTTCTTTGTCTCCACCGCACCCGTAGATGACGTCCGGGTTAAAGGCAAGAATCTCCGCGTCGGTCATGGAAATCACGGCGCCGTCCCGTTTGATCCCGTGGGGGATGCCCCCTGCCAGGGCGATGAGCTCCTGCTGAAAGGAGTCGGCCCCGGGGGTCATGATGCTGGTGCGTCCCATGAGGCGCATCACCCGCTTGCGTTTGTCCGCAGGAATGGCCGCCGTTTTTTTCCGGATATCGGTAAGGATCTGTCGGTTGTCCGTGATGATTTTTTCCGCTCCGGCCTCGCAGCCCATGAGGCGCCCCATGAGCCGCATCTGCCCAAAGGACTCGTCCACGGAGCCCGGGTCAAGCTGCACAAGGGGTACGGCGCCTTCAAGGGCGTCTATCATCTCCTTCTGTATGCCCGAGACAAAGACCAGGTCGGGGGTAAGGGAAAGTACCTTGTCCACCGAGGGCCTGAAGAATCCCCCCACCACGGTTTTTGTGTTGGCCGCAGCAGGCCAGGTGTCGTGGAGGGTCACCCCCACCACATGGTCTCCTGCTCCCATGACAAAAAGGGCTTCGGTGAGGGACGGCACCAGGGACACCACCCGTGCGGGGGGCTGGTCAAAGGTGACGGTGCGTCCTGCGGAATCGGTGATGGTAACAGCCCGGGCAACGGGCAAAAAAACAAAGAGAAAAAGAGTGAGAACGGCCCCAGCCATCCCCCGGCGAATCCATGTCATGGTCGGTTTCCTGATTGCGTGGCGTAAACGTTAATGACTCCGATTGTCATTGCCTCCGGCGGCAAGAAAACTTTTTGCTGCCGGGATAATTCGTATATCTGCGTCTTATCTACTCCCTTGGTCCGGTGCGTCCGGCTTCGTTTCCATCGGGAACGTACACCATGGAGCCGTCTTCCAGGCGATAGGCCACGCCCATGCGGTGCCCCTCCCCTTCTCCCATGGTTTTGGAGACCTTCAGCGCTTCGATTTTTCGCTTGGATTTGGTGATGATCTCCATCTCCCCGTTTTTGTTTTTTTTGACGATGGTCATCTCGCTCTCTTCGTTGAAGAGGTCGTGGAGGCGATAGGTTGAAAACAGGGTCACGATAAGCCCCACGATGAAGACCAGGCCGATGTCAAACAGGTTGGCCACCCCGTCCATGGGGTCCGAGGCCATGGGCCTTGTCTGGTTTCCGCCCCCCACGGCATACCGGCGTTTTTTCAGGTACCTCATGCCGCCTCCCCGGCGGACGCCCCTGTTGTGCCGTTGCAAGATGAGCCCTGCGGGGTTCCGGCCAGGGCTTCGGTGGCCACCTCCATGTTCAGAAGGTCTTCATCGGCCCATCGGGTCTTGATGACGAGGAAGAGATAGGCCAGAAGCCCCACGGCAAGACCCACCACCGTGGTGGTAAAGGCGATGACCAGCTCCGAGGAGAGCATGGACAGGTCCCCCTGCCCCAGGGCAGCCAGGCCTGTTCCCATGGGAATCAGGGTTCCGATGAGGCCCAGTCCCGGCCCCACGCGAACCACCAGACGATACATGTCCAGGGAGGAAAAGAGCCTGCGCGTGGTGTCCTGGAGGAGCCCTTCCACCTCAAGGGCCGAGGTGCCGCCGTTTTTTTCCAGGAGCCCCTTGAGCCGGGCCACATAGCGGCTGACCCGGGGCGTGGTATGCAGGTCGTGGTCAGGTCGGAAGAACACATCCGGGCCGTCGTTGTCCCCTGCCATGCGATGCCTTCGCACCCATTCGGAAAAAAGGGCCCCGGCACACACCACGGCCCAGAAGGTGAGAAAGGCCAGGAGGATCAGGACCGGGTAGAGAAGGGATGATGAGACCACATAGATATAACTTTTGATGAGAGCTGCCGTTTGCACGTACGAATCCTTAAAAAAGCGTCAATGGGTATGGAAAAAACGATCCAGAAAGATGCCGCCCCCAAAGAGGCAGCATGCAACAATGGCCGTGGTAATGGATGCGTTCTCCCCGCCTCGGGCCGAATCGGCTGCGCCGGATGCCATGGCAAACACATCCGGCAACTCCGAGACATGGGGAACCACCAGAATCGTCAGGAGAAACCAGAGCGCCGCAAGGACCATCATCGTTCCCATGACGTGGTGGGGGGGGGCGAACCGGGTCCCCAGGCATCGGGTGGCCAGAAAGCCAACCGATGCAACGACGGCGAAAATCCCCCAGGCCATGGCGGTCATGGCAAGGGCATTTTCCGGGAAAAACCCGATGACAAAGGCGATGGTCAGCAGAATCACCCCCATACACACCGGACACGGCAAGGCAAAGAGCAGCCATCCCCGCACGGGCTCTGTTCCCTCGGCAGGTTTTTTCAGCAGGGCGGAGCCCCACACAAGGAGAAGCGAGGCCATGGCCGCGTGAACGGCCATGGCCCACTTCACCAGGTGCTCTACGATAAGCAGCTTGTTTAACAGGTTGACACGGGTAAGGAGCAGGAAGCACCCGGCGAACAGGAGGGTATAGGCAAGGGCAGCCACGGCGATAAAGGATAGGCGGCGGCTTTCCCTTTGCGTCCACCCGCAGGCCAGGCCGATGCCGCATTTGGCGGCGTACATTCCCATGGTAAAGACCAATCCGGCAATCAGGCTTTTCCATTCCATGGTACGTAAACTCCTTCCAAATGATACGGCAACGGAGTGGTCTCCGTCGGGTTGCGTAAGGCCGGGATGGAGGGATGCGGGCATAAAAACAAAAAAATCCCCGCACCTGTATCAAGGTGCGGGGATCCGTATTTTCCCACAAAAAAAGCGTGACACACAATCCATGCATGCATCGCGGCATATCTCAGCCTTTACCACGGGCATTGAGACATCTCCATCCAGGCAGGTCTTCTGACTCGCGGATCATCCCGTCCGGCGCGCCTTCCCGAGTGTTTAACAACACCCAGTGGCATGGTGGCCGAAACAGTCCCCACTTACAGCGGCGGGTCCGTTCCCGAATTTCACGGGATTCCCTATTCTCCTTTTCCCTTGAACCATGCAAAGGAAAAAGCACCTGAATTTCTCGTTTACTATTCCATAGAAATGTCCTATGTCAAGGATAATTTTCCCTGAGGGGAGAATCCGGCAATCAGGCTCGAACCCTTTGGATTCAAGCATATCCAGGGATGTGCGCGAACCCGGCTTCGTGGGAGGTCACGGATAACATCATGAAAAATAGAGCCTTACGCACCCTTTTCTTTCTTGCTTTGGGCGTGGCCTGGTGCGGCCTCTTCGCTGCCCGTGTGCAGGCCAAAAGCGTCACCGATACCACAGGCTGCGTGGTCGCGCTGCCGGACGCCCCCAAAAGAGTGGTGTCCCTTGCCCCGAGCATCACAGAGATCGTCTTCTCCCTGGGCAAGGGGGATCTCCTTGCCGGGGTCACCCGATACAGCGACTACCCTGAAGCAGCACAAAAGCTTCCCCGGGTCGGCAGCTACATCCGACCGGAGCTGGAGACCATTGTCTCCTTAAAGCCAGATCTCTGCCTGGCGGTAAAAGACGGCAACCCGGATAACGTGATCCAGCGTATCAGGGCCTTCGGTATCCCCGTGTACACGGTCAATCCCGACGGTATTGACACGATCATCCGTTCTATCAATGAGATAGGCAATATTCTTAATGCAACGCCTGAAGCGCGGGCCATCACCGGCGCCATGGGTGCGCAGCTGGAGGCCATTGACCGAACCGTTGCCAAGGCATCCCACACCCCCCGCCTCTTTTTCCAGATCGGCATCGCCCCCATTGTCTCCGTGGGCAAAAACACCTTCTTAAACGAAATGATCCGCCGGGCGGGCGGCGAGAACGTCGTCACCAGCGAAACGCCCTATCCCCGATTCTCCAAGGAACAGGTCCTGGCCCTGGCACCGGAGATGATCATCATCACCTCCATGGCCAGAAACGATGATTTTGAGGTCATGCGACAGGAATGGGCAAGCTGGCCGTCCCTTCCCGCCGTCCAAACCAACAACATCCATGTCGTCAACTCGGACATCCTGGATCGCCCCACCCCGCGTGTGGTGGAGGGCCTTGCCATGCTGGCGGCCCTGATCCACCCCACCCTTTTTGAGGAGGCGGCTCGGTGAACGACACATCCAGGGTACGGGGACGCCTGCTGAAACGAATTCTCCTTATCACCGCCCTGCTCTCCATTGTTCTGGGGGCTGCGGTGCTCCTGGGCCTGGCCACGGGGCCTTCGGGCATTGATCTTACACCCGTGGCACAGCTCGTGACGGGCGATTCCCAGGCAGACAGCCTCCAAATTGCCATCATCGAACGTATCCGGCTTCCCCGGGTACTCATGGCCCTGTTCTGCGGAGCGGTCCTTTCACTGGGCGGGCTTGTCTTTCAGGCCCTTCTGGGAAACCCCCTTGCCGAGCCCTATATCCTGGGCATCTCCGGCGGCGCAGCCACCGGGGCCATCATGGGGATCCTTGCGGGGTTTGCCCGGGTGCCGGGTGTCAGCCTCACCGCCTTTGCCGGCAGCATGGTCACCCTCTTTATGGTGCTTGTCCTTTCCCGGGGCGAGAACCGGGTGGGCCGGGACGCCATGCTGTTGTCCGGAGTCATGGTCAACGCCTTCTGCTCGGCGATGATCATGTTTCTCATCTCCATTTCCGAAGAGAACAAGCTCCACGACATCATGTTCTGGCTCATGGGAGACCTTTCTTCTGCAGACATGCCCCAGGTAGGCATGGTGGCCCTTCTGGTGCTGCCCTGCTTTGTCGTTATCTTTCTTCTCTCCCACAAGATGAACCTCATGCTTATGGGACGAGAGATGGCGCGTGCCATGGGGGTCTCCATCCGGCGGACCACCCTTATCCTTCTTATCGCCACCTCGTTTATGGTCAGCGCCATGGTCTGCCAGAGCGGCCTCATGGGCTTTGTGGGTCTGGTGGTGCCCCACATCCTCAGGCAGGTGTTCGGCTCGGACCACCGGGTGCTGGTGCCGGCCACCATCGTGGGCGGAGGCGCCTTCATGGTCATCTGCGACCTGCTGGCCCGGTGGATTCCCAGGGAGGGAGAGATCCCCGTGGGGGTCATCACCGCCATGATCGGAGCCCCTTTGTTCATCATGCTCCTTAAAAGGAGGGCCCGATGATGACACACAACAATGCGTCCACTGCAACTCAGCTCGCCACCCGCGAGCTCTCCACGGGCTACGGCAGCCATGAAGTGCTCACGGATATTACCCTTTCCGTTCCCCGGGGTTCCTTTTTTATTATCGCAGGGCCCAACGGCACGGGTAAAACCACCCTGCTGAAATGCCTGGCCGGACTTTCCCGCCCCCGAACCGGCGAGGTGTCCCTTGAGGGTACCCCGCTGTCCCGGATGACGCGGCGGGAGCTGGCCCGGCGCATCGCGTTTCTGCCCCAGTCGGTGGAGAGTGCGTTTTCTTTGACGGTCCGGGAGGTGGTGCTCATGGGGCGGGCGCCCCACCTGGGCATGCTGGGCTTTCACAAAGACAAAGACATGGCCCTTGCCGAAGAGGCCATGGCCTTTACCGATGTCCTGCACCTGGCCGACCGGTCCGTGGACGCGTTGAGCGGAGGGGAAAAGCAGCGGGTCTTTATCTCCCGGGCCGTATGCCAGCAGCCTGAGTTCATTCTCCTCGACGAACCCACCTCGGCCCTGGACCTGGCCCATCAGGTGCGTGTCATGGATTTGATGGAGAGGTTGAAGCTGGAGCGTGGAACCGGGGTGGTGATGGTCTCCCACGACCTGAACCTGGCGGCCATGTATGCCGATACCCTGTGCCTGATCCATCAGGGGACTGTCTCGGCCATAGGGGCGCCGCCCCAGGTCCTGGAAAAAAAACGACTGGAAACCGTCTACGGGTGCCGCTTGTTTGTGGAAGAGAGCCCGGCAGCCTCAAGCTTGCGCATCACCCCCGTCCCTGCCCGGATGAGCAAGGACGCAGCGAGCCATTGAGACCTGATTACCCCTTCACCGATGGCTTCCCTCTTTGGAAAGACACCCCGGACTTGCCTAAGGAACCATATTGTTATTGCCATTCACGACGAGTTTGTTTAATGTTTGCCCGAACGCGTGCCGTCATATGAATAAAGCCGCACGTCTTCAGGGTATCCTCCCTGAGGGATTGTTTTCGCCAGAGCCTTGCATGCCAAGTCATGTATGTAAACCCAGCCATCTCCGGAGGGATGCATGGAGATAGAACAGAAACGCTACCTGAACAGGACGCGCTTCACCTTTGAAAAGGAACGCCTGAGCTACGCCATGGGGCAGGAATCAGGATCCCGGTCGTTCGGGGTGTATTATGCCGACATCCCCATGGAGACGACGATGGTGGAAGCACGAAATTCCTGGTTTCGAAACGCAGCGGCCGTGCTCGGGATCGTCTGGGTGTGCAGCCTCCTCACCTGGCTTGCGGTGCCGTCCCAGCAGACGGGCCCTGCCCTCTACCTTCCCATTGCCGCATCCATCTGCCTTATCATCTATCGGTTTGCCTTCACCCGGTATACGGTTTTGAAAACCGAATCCGGGGATATTTACCTGATCAGCGGCAAACGCCATGACGAGATTTTTGACGAGCTTATGAAGCGACGCAAAAGCCAGCTCCTCTCCTGGTACGGAGAGATCGATTACGCCAACGACCCCGGCGAAGAGATCCGCAAATTTCACTGGCTCAAGGTTCAGGGCGTCATCGGTGACGAAGAATTCGAATCCATCCGCACCCGCATCGAGGTGTTCCACGGCCCCATGCAGGAGACTGATTTTATGGAGGGGCCGAGTATAAATTAAGGGCTAAGGGCTAAGGGCTAAGGGCTAAGGGCTAAGGGAAAATATACGATCATTTGATCACGTCAAGTTAAAATGAAAGCGCCCCCACGTATGCGTGGAGACGCTTTTTTCAGCAATTATGGGGCAAACGGCCCTTTTCGCTTTCAACCTTTAGCCCGTTCGCCTTTTCAGCTTTTAACCCTTCGCCTTTCAGCCTTTAGCCCTTCGCCTTTCAGCCTTTAGCCCTTCGCCTTTTAGCCTTTGGCCCTTCGCCTTTTAGCCTTTGGCCCTTCGCCTTTCAACCTTTAGCCCTTCGCCTTTCTGACCTACACCTTAAACCTCGACACCATGGACGTCAAAGACTCCGAAAGCCGGGAAAGTTCTTCTGCGCTGGTGCTCACCATGGTGCTGCTGGATGCGATTTCGGCGCTCCCGGCGTTTACGGCGCTGATCTCTCGGGCGATGTTCTCCGAGACCATGGAGGTCTCGGCCACGTTGCCGTTGACCTCTTCAATGCCCTGGGCGGCCTGGGCCACGTTGCCGGAGATCTCCCGGGTGGTGACGGCCTGCTCTTCCACGGACGCGGCGATGGTGGAGACGATGTCGTTGACCTCCACGATGACGTCGGAGATGGAGCGGATTTCCGTTACGGTCTCCCGGGTGGAACCCTGGATGCCCTCCACCTGGCGCTTGATCTCCTGGGTGGCCTCGGAGGTCTGGGCGGCAAGGGCCTTGATCTCGTTGGCGACGACAGCAAACCCTTTGCCCGCTTCACCGGCCCGGGCCGCTTCGATGGTGGCGTTCAGGGCCAGGAGGTTGGTCTGCTCCGAGATGTCGGTGATGGCCTCGGTGACCTTGCTGATCTCGTCGGCCGATACGCCCAGGAGGTCCACTTTTTCCGTGGCGGTCTTTGCCTTTGACACGGCGCCCTGGGTAATGCCGCTGGCCTTTTCGGAATTTGAGGCGATCTCCTGGACCGTGACGCTCATCTCCTCGGAGGCGGCGGCCACCATGCCCACGTTGGTGGAGGCCTGCTCGCTGGCTGCGGCCACTGAGGTCATGGTAACGTTCATCTCTTCGGCGGCGGCAGCCACGCTGTCCGAACGGGAGGATGCTTCATCGGCACCCTGGGAGAGCTGGGTGGCCACGGCAGAGAGTTCCGTGGAAGCGCTGTTAAGCCCCATGGCATTTTCCGCCACATCCCGGACGATGGTCTGCAGGTTTTCAATAAACACGTTGATCCAGCGGGCCAGCTCCCCGGTTTCGTCCTCATTGGTGATGGCAAGCCGGGTGGTCAGGTCCCCTTCCCCCTCGGCGATGTCCTTAAGGCCGAGGATGGCCTGCCTCAGGGAGCGGGTAATGGCAACAGCCATCATCAGGGTCACGGGAAGGATGATCAAAAGAAAGAATCCGCCTGCGATACCCGCCACCAGGGTCACGCCCCGGGAGACGCCACTCGCAATCACCTCTTCGATAATGGTCTTTTCTTCTTCGATGTTGTCGATGTAGACGCCGGAGCCCACCCAGTAGGATGTCCCGGGAATTTTCTCGGCGTAGCCGATCTTGGGCTGAACCCCTTTTCCGGGTTTCTGGAAGCTGTAGGGGACAAACCCGCCCCCGGCGCTGGCGGCTTTTTCAAGCTCGATGAGGTAGTAGACGCCGTTGGCGTCCTTGGAATTTTTTCTGTTTTCCCCGGTCATTGAAAGGTTGGCTGCATTGCACACCACTTTAAAACCGTCATAGACAAAAAAATAGCCGGACCGGTCCTCTTCAAATCGAATGGGAACAATAATCTCCCGGACAACGTCTTCGACCGACTCGGATTCCGGCGCCTTTTTAAGGGCGGTGCCCAGGGCCAGGGCCATGGCGTGGGTCGCCACCTTGAGCTTTTCCTTCTGCCCCTTCAACATCACCTCTCCGGCTTCATGGATCCCTGCGTCCCTTGCCATGGAACCGATCTTGAATGATCCGACCAGCATCCCGATGAAGAGAAAGAAAACCATACCGATGATGATATAGATCCTTGCTTTGATTGAGACCTTCTTGAACATTACCACTCCTTATCGTCTTTGATGTGACATCCGTGTCACGGCAGCACAGCATGCTGCCGACCAAATCTGAGGACTCCCCTCAACGGATCCGAGGCGGGACCATCGGCACTCCCGCACGTGCTGAACATCTCGGTATATTCTTTTTGTTTTTCCTGAAATTCTCCCCGCTATTTTCCCCCGTTTAGAAGAATCATTTCCCGGAATGGGCACCAATACAGGCCCATGTCCAATGGTTTGTGTAACTGATCTTCTTTCCATTTTGTAAATGATAGTGATTAGAATACGTATCGCCAAAAGGAACGCACAATTTAGTAAAATTTACCAAATTAATTTCCCGCAGCCCCTATCGCCCCTTAAATACAGGACATCCACGCCATGTTTCATCATTGCATGAAAAGCCCCCGTAAAAATCGTGTCTCCTGAGCCGTACGCCCTACTGAACGGGGCTTTGCCACGCCGGGGCCGAGAGAATAAAATTGACAGACTTCCCCGGGACATTCCTCCAAAAATCATCTCCTGCACCGAGACACGATCAAGGACGATATGAACCCCGTTCAGTTTTTCCAGGGCAAACTACATCAAGGGAGATGGGCTTTTGCCCTTGCACAGGAGAAAAGCGCATCCCATGCGTTGGGGGCGTTTTTAATCCGCAACGAAACGATTTGTTTCCTCAATCTTTTTCTGTAGCAATATTCAATATTCCTATTTGACATATTTAATATGTCTATATATCACTAAACCGAATCCCATGGACCGACCCGAACCCCTCAGGCAAAGGGGTTGCAGGCGTTTTCGGTCCCCCACACACTGACTGCACTGGAGACATGATGCGATTTCCTTCCGGGTACAACTGACAGAGCAACAAAATCCGCCCGTGCTCGGCGGATTTCCGTTGCAGGTAAGCACGCCCTCTGTGCGTGCGTCAGGTGATACCCGGAAATGTGCCCCGCCTTTTATCTAAACGGCCCATTTCCTCTTCACCTCCCCTTGCCTGGTTCTTGCGGACCGGGCTCCTGATGATTGTGGACACCATTTCCGTCGACCACGGGAATCTTACATCCCGCCCACCCGAGGTGCATGCATCGGGCGGCGGAGCGAGACGTTGTTTGAAGAGGAGACGACCACACAATGATTGAACCACTGGAAGTAACCGGAACCCCATCACGCATTCGAGACAAGGCCCTGGCCATGATCCCGGACGGGAACTTGAGCGCCTGCCTCACCTGCGGCACCTGTGCAAGCGGCTGTCCGGCAACAGGACAGATGGGCATGGACCCGCGCAGGTTTTTGCGCATGGCAGTCCTTGGCATGGATGAACAGCTTGAGCGCCACCCCTGGGTATGGGTCTGCACCATGTGCAAGCGGTGCTACGACGCCTGCCCCATGAGCATCGACATCCCCCAGCTTATCTACGACCTGCGGGCGGAGTGGCCACGGGAGGAGCGTCCCAAGGGGATCCTCGGCTCCTGCGACCACCACATCAACTCCGAGGGCGGCGCCATGGGCGTGCCCCTGGAGGATTTCAAGTTCACCATCGAGGACCTGGCCGAGGAGTGCCGCGAGCAGCCCGGCTTTGAAGAGCTCCGGGCCGACCTGGACAGAGAGGGTGCCTATTTTGCCCTCAACCAAAACTCACGGGAGCCCGTCACCGAACCGGATGAGCTCCTCCCCCTGTGGAAGATCCTCCACACGGTGGGGGCGGACTGGACCTACTACTCCAAAATGTGGGGCGGCGAGAACTACTGCATGTTCCTGGCCGATGACGAACCCTGGGAAAAAATCATCCGCGCACAGGTGGAGCACATCGAAAAGCTCGGCTGCAAGGTGTTCATCAACACCGAGTGCGGCCACTCCTTCTTCGCGGTCTGGCAGGGGCTCCGCCGGTTCAACATCCCCCACAACTTCGAGTTCCGCAGCATCATCGAGTACTACGCAACGTGGATCCGCGAGGGCAAACTCCCGGTCAACTCCGACTGGAACACAGGCGGCATCAAATTTACCGTCCAGGATCCCTGCAACGTGGTGCGAAAGTCCCTGGGGGACAAGCTGGCCGACGACTTGCGCTTTGTGGTGAAAAAAGTGGTGGGCGAGGAGAACTTCATCGACATGGTGCCCAACCGCTCCATGAACTTCTGCTGCGGGGGCGGAGGCGGCTCCCTCCAGGCCGGTTTCACGGACGAGCGCCAGGCGTACGGCAAGGTGAAATTCAATCAGATCCAGGCCACCGGGGCCGACTACGTCATCACCCCCTGCCACAACTGCCACGCCCAGGTGGAGGACATCGGCCACCACTTTGAGGGAACCTATCACACCGTGCACCTCTGGACCCTCATCTGCCTCTCTCTGGGGATCCTGGGAGAAAACGAGCGCACCTATCTCGGGCCGGACCTGGCCGAATACGGGCTGTAAGGAGATTGGAAATGACTGCAAAACAAACCATCGGATCGGTACTCATTGCCGGGGGCGGCATCGGCGGCATCCAGGCCGCCCTGGACCTGGCCAACTCCGGGTACAAAGTCTACATGGTGGAAAAGGCCCCTTCCATCGGAGGGGTCATGGCCCAGCTGGACAAGACTTTTCCCACCAACGACTGCTCCATGTGCATCATGTCCCCCAAGCTCGTGGAGGTGGGACGCCACATGAACATCGAGCTCCTCACCCTTGCCGAGATCAAAGGGGTTTCAGGGGAAAAGGGTGATTTTACGGTGGAGGTCTTTCAAAAGGCCCGCTATGTGGACATGGACAAGTGCATCGCCTGCGGCGCCTGCACCGAAAAGTGTCCCAAAAAGGTGGAAGACGTTTACAACCAGGGCCTGGTCAAACGAAAGGCCATCTACGCCCTCTACCCCCAGGCCGTGCCCCTGAAGTACTGCATCGACGCCGACAACTGCCTCAAGCTCACCAAGGGCAAATGCGGTATCTGTGAAAAGACCTGCCCTGCTGGCGCCATCAACTACGAGGACACGGACAAAACCCTCTCCCTCAACGTGGGCTCCATCATCCTGGCACCGGGATTCAAGGCCTACGACCCCAGCGGCAAAGCCATCTACAACTACGACAAGAGCCCGGATGTGGTCACCTCCCTGGAATTCGAGCGCCTCCTCTCCGCCTCGGGCCCCAACCAGGGACACGTGGTGCGCATGAGCGACCACGCCGAGCCCCGGAAGATCGCCTGGCTCCAGTGCATCGGCTCCCGGGACATCAACACCTGCGACAACGGCCACTGCTCCAGCGTCTGCTGCATGTACGCCATCAAGCAGGCCATCATCGCCAAGGAGCACGACCCGAGCCTGGACTGCACCATCTTCTACATGGACATGCGGACCCACGGCAAAGGCTTTGAGAGCTGTTACAACGAGGCAAAGGAGAAGCACGGCATCCGCTTTGTGCGCTGCCGCGTGCACTCGGTCTTCAGCCAGGCCGGAGACGAGGTGGGACAGGTCATCGACTACGTGGACGAAGCCACGGGCAAGGTAACCCGGGAAATCTACGACCTGGTGGTCCTCTCCGTGGGCATGGAGATCTCAGACGAGGTGAAGGAGCTCGCCCACACCATGGGCGTAGAACTCACCCCCGGAGGCTTTTGCAAGACCGATTCCTTCAACCCGGTTGCCACCACCCGGGACGGGGTCTTTGTCTGCGGCGCCCTCCAGGGCCCCAAGGACATTCCCCAGTCGGTCATTGAAGCGGGCTCTGCCGCCCTGTCGGCCGGCGCGGCCCTCACCTCGGCCCGGGGCACCCTCACCAAGGCCGTGGCCACCCCCACCGAGACCGACATCACGGGCGAGCGCCCTCGGGTCGGCGTCTTTGTCTGCCACTGCGGCATCAACATCGGCAGCGTGGTGGACGTGCCCGGCGTGCGGGATTTTGCCAGGGATCTCCCCTTTGTGGAGTATGTGGGAGACAACCTCTACTCCTGCTCCCAGGACACCCAGGACGCCATGACCAAGGTGATCAAGGAGCAGAAGCTCAACCGCATCGTGGTGGCGGCCTGCTCTCCCAGGACCCACGACCCGCTCTTCCAGGAGACCCTCATCAACGCTGGGCTCAACAAGTACCTCTTTGAGATGGTCAACATCCGGAACCACAACTCCTGGGTCCACAAGGACCACCCGGAAGAAGCCACGGAAAAAGCCATGGAGATGGTGCGCATGGCCGTGGCCAAGGTGGCCCTTTTCACGCCCCTCACCGAAGCCGAGCTCTCCATTGACCAGAACGCCCTGGTGGTGGGCGGCGGGCTCTCGGGCATGGCCGCAGCAAGAGCCCTCTCCGGCCAGGGGTACCACGTCTCCATCGTGGAAAAAGAAGAGCGTTTGGGCGGCCAGGCCAACAGCCTGTTCACGACCTCCAAGGGTGAGTCCATTCAGCAGGGCCTTAAAGCCATGAGCGCCGAGGTGGAAGCCGATCCCAACATCGACCTGTTCCTGGGGGCCGAGCTCTCCGAGGTGGAAGGCTTTGTGGGCAACTTCTCATCCACCATTTCCCAAAAGGACAAGAACACACAGACCGAGCACGGGGTCACCGTCATTGCCACCGGCGCTGCCGAGCACACGCCGGATGAGTACCTCTACGGCAAGGATCCGCGTGTCCTGACCGGCCTGGAGCTGGACGAAAAGTTCATCGCAAACGATCCCATGCTGGAGAAAGCAAGCTGCGCCGTCTTCATCCAGTGTGTGGGCTCCCGGGAGCCGGGGCGTCCCTACTGCTCTCGCATCTGCTGCACCCACACCATGTCCTCGGCCCTGCATCTTAAAGAGAAGAACCCCGAGATGAAGGTATTTGTGCTCTACCGGGACATCCGAACCTACGGCGAGCGCGAAGCCCTCTACAAAGAGGCCCGGGAAAAAGGCGTGATCTTTGTCCGCTACAACGTGGATGACAAACCCGTGGTGGAAAACAGCGGGGATCACCTGACGGTCACCGTCACCGACCACGTGCTCAACCGCCCCCTGGCCATCAAGGCGGACCTGCTCACCCTGGCCGCGGCCGTGGTTCCCCACCGGGACGAGAAGCTGGCCCAGTTCTTCAAGGTGCCCATCAACGACGAGGGCTTCTTTGCCGAGGCCCACGTGAAACTGGCGCCCTCGGACTTTGCCGTGGACGGTGTCTTCCTCTGCGGCCTGGCCCACTATCCCAAGCCGGTGGACGAATCCATTGCCCAGGCCCAGGCCGCCGCCTCCAGCGCCACGCGCCTGCTCTCGGGCAAGACCATCAACACCAGCGGAAACGTGGCCGAGGTCTCCCAGTCTCTCTGCAGCGGCTGCGGGGTCTGCGTGGCGGTCTGTCCCTACAACGCCCCGAGCCTCCAGGCATCGGGCAGGGACGAAGGCAAGGCCATCATCAACCCCGTGATCTGCAAAGGGTGCGGCGCCTGCGTCGCCTCCTGCCGCTCCGGCGCCCTGCAGCTCAAAGGGTTTGAAGAGGCCCAGCTCATGGCCATGATTGATAACATCTAGGCCCGTAACCATGTAACCACTCAGCTGGCCTCCGGCGGGTCGCTTTTTTGAAAAAAAGCTCCGCAAAAAACTTTCCATAATAGAAAAGTCGAAATTATTTCGGCGAAGCCTGGAAAGACTTGCTCAAGGCCTGCTTGTCAAACTTTTCGAAAGTTTGGCCCCCGGCAGGGCCGCCGGAGGCAAGACGTTTAAGATACAGGAGAACATCAATGAGTTCGCTTGAACCGAAAATTGTCACGTTTCTCTGCAACTGGTGCAGTTACGGCGCCGCCGACCTGGCGGGTGTAAGCCGTTTTCAATATCCCCCCAACATGCGGGTGATCCGCGTGCCCTGCTCGGGCCGCATCTCGCCCAAAATGGTCCTGGCGGCCCTTCGCAAAGGAGCCGACGGGGTGTGGATCTCCGGGTGCCACCCCGGCGACTGCCACTACATCGAAGGGAATTACTATGCCCGGCGCAAGTTCACCCTCCTCAAGGAGATGCTGGAGTTCAACGGCATTGAGCCGGGACGCCTCCACTTCTCGTGGATCTCGTCCGCCGAAGGGGTGAAGTTCGCCGAGGTGGCCAACAAGGTCATTGACGAGGTGAAAGCCCTCGGGCCCGCCACCGTGTTTATCAAAGAGAGTCCGGAGGAGAGCGCCGCATGAATGCCATCGTAGAAACCATCCGAGCCACGGCCAAGGAGCTCCTCGTCAAAGGGGAGGTGGAAGCGGTCATCGGTTTTCGCAAAGGGAGCCTGCCCCTCTCCACCGAACCCTTCATGGCCACAACCCCCGAAGAGACCGAAAAACTCACCTGGGACGCCAACTGCCGCCTCAACCTGGCCGCCTACCTGAACAAAGGGATGGGCAAGGTGGCGGTGGTGGCCAAGGGGTGTGACTCAAGAAACATCGTGGGCCACATCGTTGAGAACCGTGTGAAACGTGAGGATGTGGTGGTCATCGGGGTGCCCTGCACCGGCATGATCGATCCTCAAAAGGCCATGGACGCAGCTGGCGGAGAAATCCTCAGCGCTACGGAAGACGGGGACCACCTGGTCTTCACCACGGCCACGGCAGAAAAACGCATCGCCAAGGCGGATGTGCTGCGGCAGAACTGCGCCCTCTGCGCCCACCCCAACCCGGTGATCTCAGACACCATGGCAGGTGATGCCGTGCCCGAGCCCCAGGGTATCGACCGCTACGCCGATATCCGGGAGATCGAAGACAGGCCCAGCGCGGAAAAGTGGGCCTTTTTCGAAGAGGCCTTTTCGTCATGCACCCGCTGCTACGCCTGCAAAAACGCGTGCCCCTTGTGCTACTGCCCCACCTGTTTCACGGAGGAGTCCCGTCCCCAGTGGGTGGGCAAGGGTACCGACCCCGTGGACGTGCGCACCTACCACATGCTCCGGGCCATCCATTGTGCCGGTCGCTGCACCGACTGCGGCGCCTGCGAATCTGCCTGTCCCATGGGCGTGCCTGTGCGCCTTCTGACGCGCAAGATGGAAAAAGCCGTGGAAGAGAACTGGGGATTCGAAGCGGGCCTCACCACCGAGACCCGACCGGCGCAGGACACCTTCCGCCTCGACGACCCGGAAGCGTTTATTCTGTAACCAGGGGATGCCCAGGTCACAGCCTGCCTTTTCCCGATGTTTCCCGGGGCAAAGGCAGGCAGCGATCACCCAACCATGCGATGACACCCCATGTCGTTTACATAGGCAGTCGCGACCCCGGGGTGCAGGGGCTATATAAAGGATCATACCGATGACCATATTACGTATCGATAAATCACGTTGGACCGAGGGGCTGGACAGGGCGCGTCAAGCCTACGCCCTGGTGGGACCCGCTCCGGATGGAGAGGTCCCGGGCTTTCGGGAGCTCAAAGAAAGTGAGTACCCCATCATGGACGGCGGGCAGACCCGCCTGTCTCCCAAGGGCGTCGTGTTTCCAGCTTCCCAGGTGATGATGACCTGCTCGTTGAAAGAAGGGGACCCGAAAAAAGACATCTACGAAGCAGTGGAGATCGACACCCGACCCCGGGCGGTGGTGGGGATCCGTCCCAACGACGCCAAAGCGCTTCAGCTTGTCCGCCTCAACTTTGACACCGATGAGTACAAGGACCCCTATGTGGTGGAAGCCTATGAGGCCTGCACCTGGATCGGCCTGGCCGTCCAGGCGCCCTCTGCCATGGATTTTTCCACAAGCTGCGGTACCGGGCCCTTTGACGAGTCCTGCCTGGACGTAATGCTGGTGGATGACGGCGAATACTACCTTGCCAGGGTGCTGACGGACAAAGGCGCTGTCTGGGCCAAGGCCGCCGGATTTGAAACACCCGCTGAAGACGGGGCCGACGCCCTTATCGCCGAAATGAAAAAAACGGCGGAGGAGGCCATCACCTCGTCCATGGCCTGGAACCGCATCCAGGACGGCGCCGTCCTGGACATCTACGGGGCGGACCACTGGGAAAAGACCACCTTCGCCTGCATCAACTGCGGCACCTGCACCTATGCCTGCCCCACCTGCTGGTGTTTCGACATCCAGGACGAGGTCCACAATGAGACGGGCTACCGCATCCGAAACTGGGACTCCTGCATGACCTCGCTGTTTACCCGGCACGGGTCCGGCCACAACCCCCGGGAGACCCCCATGCAGAGGACCCGGCAGCGGTTCATGCACAAGCTGAAGTATTTCCCGGACAAATACGGTCAGGGCATCATGTGCGTGGGGTGCGGACGGTGCATCGAGCAGTGCCCCGCCGGCATCGACATCCGAGACGTGTGCAACACCATGAACAGCCAGGCATAGGGGGAGTCCATCATGCAGAATCCGTACGTACCCTACCCGGTCCGCATCGACGCCGTCGATACGGCCACCGAAGACAAAAGCTTAAAGACCTTTACCTTCAGCTTCCTGAACCCCGGGGATGAGGATAAATTCGCCTACCAGGCCGGGCAGTTTGCCGAGCTCTCCATCCCCGGTCAGGGGGAGATCCCCATCGGCATAGCCTCTTCCCCCACGGAAAAAGGCTTCGTCATGTTCACCGTGTTCAAGACAGGCAAGGTGACCGCCCATCTCCACGACATGAAGGAAGGCGACATCATGGGCATTCGGGGCCCCTTGGGCAACTGGTATCCCTGGGAGACCCTCACCGGAAAGAACATCCTCATCGTGGGCGGTGGGTTTGCCTTCACCACCCTGCGCTCCTCCATCAAGATGATGCTGGAACCGGAGAACAGGTCGAAATTCGGCACCATCGACGTGGTCTACGGCGCCCGGACCCCGGGGATGCTTCTCTACAAAGAGGAGCTCATGGCCTGGGAAAAGCGGGACGACATCAACATGCACATCACCGTGGACACCACCGACGATCCCAACTGGGGCTACCACACAGGCTTTGTGCCCGCCCTCACCGAGAAGGTGGCCCCGGCCGCCTCTGAAGACACCTACGCCATCGTCTGCGGGCCCCCTGTGATGATCAAGTTTACCCTGCCGGTGCTGGAAAAACTCGGCTACAGCCACGACCGCATCATCATGAGCCTGGAAAACCGCATGAAGTGCGGCATCGGCATGTGCGGCCGCTGCAACATCGGCAAAGAGCTGGTCTGTAAGGACGGGCCCGTCTTCACCCTTGCGGAGATCAATATGACGCCAGGTGAATTTTAAGCACATACAATCAAGATGTTAAACGCATACACTGATGCGTTTGTTTAACCGGTGGGGCATCCCCCCCCCATGGACACAAAGGAGTACATAAGCACATGTTTACCGTCACCGAAGCGGCTCAAACCGAGATCGCCCGTTACTTTGAAAACCGAACCCCTGCCCCCATCCGCGTCTTCCTCAACTCCGGTTGCGGCGGTGCCCAGCTGGCCATGGCCGTTGACATGCAGAAAGACGGGGACACCCTCTACACCATCGGGGGCATGGAGTATGTCATCGAAACCGATCTGCTCAACCAGGCCCAACCCCTGGTGGTGGATTTTAAAGATGTCGGATTCAAGCTCAGCTCAAGCCTCAAGCTGTCAAGCGGATGCTCATCCTGCGGCAGCCACGGCTCCTGCTGTTCCTGACCCACACCGATAAGGTGCCGGTTGTGTTCGTTCCACGGATAACCGGTACCTGAACGATTTGTCCTGTCTGACCCGGCGGGCACACGGCTGACGGCTTACAGCCTTGTGCCTGCCGGGGACGACACCTTTTTGCCCGGAGGCACCATGATCCGCTGCATCCATCTCACCCATCGCTTTGAAAAACAGCTCAGCGCCATGCGGCGTTCATCAAAGATGGCCGTTGCCGCAGGTCGCAAGGCAGACACCATCATCAACCGCCTTACGGCCAACGGCCAGGGCCCCCTGCACGAAGCCGGAAAGCTCAGCAACCACGGCGAACGCCGGATCCGACATGCCGTGAAATTCGATATCGGCAAGGGCTACCGCATGCTGGGGGTCAAAAAAGACGACGAGCTGTTCCTGCTCTTCATCGGACCCCATGACAGCTGCGCGGCCTGGATCGAAAACAACAGGGGCGTGGAAAACCCCGGGGACCTGACGCGCATCAGGACCCTGCCCGTGACCCAGGGCGATTCCGAACCTGCCGTTGCCCTCGACGGCTGCCGGGAACCCGATTACGATGACCTCCTCCTTGCCCGGGTCACCGAGCAGGACCTGTGCGTGATTTTCAGGGGGTTGAGGGGGCAGAACGGTTGAATAGTGAATAGTGAATGGTGAATGGTGAATGGTGAATAGGTTAAGGGCGGAGGGGGTTGTGTCAACCACAAAGGCACTTCGCCCCCCCTGGCCCTTGCACGGCGCGACGGATGCCGTTATTTCATGTGTGCAGCACTCCGGTAAAATCCCGCAGCCTTTCCTTGAGTAACGCCCCCTCTTTTCCTCGACAGCCCAGACGGCCCATGTTATCACACTCTTTTTAACGTCTTGATGTTTGATATCAAGGCAACCCATGACTTACAGGAATGTCCCATGCCGTCTCGTTCAGAATCCGCCGTCGGCCTGCTTGTTGCCATGCAGGCCTTTCTTATTTGGGGGCTCTCTCCCCTTTACTGGAACCACCTCTCCCATGTCCCGGCCTTTGAAACCCTGATGCACCGGGTGGTGTGGTCCCTGGCCTTCCTGGTGCCCATCCTTGTTTTCCAGAAGAAAATGGGGCCCTTTTTAAAGGCCCTCACCAGTCTTCGCACCCTGGCCGTCCTTACTGTCACCACCTGCCTGGTGGGGGGCAACTGGTTCCTCTTCATCTGGTCCATCAACCATGGCCATGTGATGCAGACCAGCCTGGGGTACTATATCAACCCACTGGTCACCGTCTTTTTGGGGATGATTTTTTTAAAAGAGCGGCTCACGACCAGGCAAAAGATCGCCGTGCTCCTCGCAGGGCTCGGCGTGGCCTGGCTCACCATCGATTACGGGACCCTGCCCTGGATCTCCCTTGCCCTGCCCTTCAGCTTTGCCTTTTACGGCCTTATCCGCAAGGTGGTGGACGTAGGTCCCCTGGTGGGCCTCACCGTGGAGACCCTGCTCATGGCGGTACCGGCCACACTCTATCTGGGAAACCTGGCCGCAGCAGGAGACGGCGTCTTTCTCCACACAGGGGTCGCCACGGACCTTCTCCTCATGGGCACCGCCCTGATGACGGCCCTGCCCCTGCTTCTCTTCAACCTGGGCGCCAAGGCACTGACCCTGTCCACCATCGGCTTTATTCAGTACCTGGCCCCCACCTGTACCTTTCTGCTGGCCGTGTTCTATTTCAAGGAGCCCCTGGATCCGTCTCTGGTGCGCACCTTTCTCCTGATCTGGAGCGCCCTGGCCCTTGTGACCTGGGACTCCATTGCGGTCTACCGAAGGCAGGCCAAACCCGCGGAGGCGGCATGACCTGAACAGACACAAACAACAAAGCGGAGACCGGTTACCCGGTGCTCCGCTTTTTTATGGTACATGGAAACGCCCCGCCTGCCGGGGCGTTTTTTTTATTAGGGCCATGCCAAGAACACATCAACACATGACAGGATCAGCCCCAAAGTCCTCGGCATGGTTTTTTGATCGTTGCGTCGACACATAACGAGTATCGTTATGTCTTACTATTTTAGGGTACAGCCTTTAGAACTGGGGTTCCATCACGTCTCCGCTGTAGGCGCCGATGAGGATGGTCAGGTCCCCTGAGGTGAAATGGTAGTACGGTTCCTTGACATCCGGGTGCAGGGCCCAGTAGAGATCGCAGGAGGCTCCCTGGAGGTCGAAGCCCGGCGGCAGTTTTTTGGCGGCATCAATGGCGCTGATCATGCGGCTCACGTCAATGGGCCGCATGCCGATGGGCAGCGGGATCTTGTCGTGCTGAAGCACCCCGCCGTAGCGCCAGGTCTCGGCCCAGGGCTCGGGGTCAGGAACCACAGGGATGACTTTCATCATCACCTGGACCCAGTCGTAAGGGGGTTGGGAGACATGGCTGTCCTTGGCGGACAGGAGTTGAACATTCACGCCCGTCTCTCCGAACTGCTCGAAGGTTTTCTTGATATCCTCGTCAAATCGTTTGGCATCCATACACGGCACTCCTTGTTTGTTTTGGATGGAATGTAGGGAGGGCCTTACCGGGTGCAGAAGGGGGCGATGGGGACGTCACGGACGGTGGGATCCGGTTTTGTGAAAACGGATGAGAGACGCGTGGTGTCTGTCAGGGGCCCTTTTCGGGTGATCTGTGGCAGATCATTTTTTCCTTTGTGAAGTTTACCATACAGCCCCTGTGTCCACAAGGGATGTCGATACCGGGAAAAAGGCCCAACGAAAAAAGCCGAAGCATATGCTTCGGCTTTTTTCATGATGGTGGGTCGTACTGGGCTCGAACCAGTGACTCTCTGCTTAAAAGGCAGATACTCTACCGACTGAGTTAACGACCCGCGGATGGTGGGCGAAACAGGGCTCGAACCTGTGACTTCAACCTTGTAAGGGTTGCACTCTTCCAACTGAGTTATTCGCCCGGTCAACCGGGTCGACGCCAAAAGGCGCCTTATGTATGGTGGGTCGTACTGGGCTCGAACCAGTGACTCTCTGCTTAAAAGGCAGATACTCTACCAACTGAGTTAACGACCCGAAAGATGGTGGGCGAAACAGGGCTCGAACCTGTGACTTCAACCTTGTAAGGGTTGCACTCTACCAACTGAGTTATTCGCCCGGACATCCGGAGCGACGCCCAAAGGCGTCATATGTGTTGCCAGCCATGCCGGCTTGTCTTCTGGTGGGTCGTACTGGGCTCGAACCAGTGACTCTCTGCTTAAAAGGCAGATACTCTACCGACTGAGTTAACGACCCAATGGGTGGTGGGCGAAACAGGGCTCGAACCTGTGACTTCAACCTTGTAAGGGTTGCACTCTTCCAACTGAGTTATTCGCCCGAAGAACGAGGAAACTTTTACAGGACCCTCCCATGCATGTCAACACCTGAAAGCCACATTTTTCGATGCTTTCAGCCTCTGGGAACTATGGGGCCGGAATATCAATCGATATTGTACCATTATTTTAAAACGGTTGATAATCGAAAATGGGCAATCCCCCTTTCCACCCCGTTTGGGGCCGGTTTCAGCCCCCACGGGACCGGCCGGAAGGCACCCGCAGCGTTCCTGCCTGGGTTACATGCTAATTCACCCGTGCGGCCCCCAGCATGGCCGTGAAGTCCGCACCGAACCGATAGATGGGCCCGGGGATAAGGCGACGCACCCAGTACAACAGCTTGGTGCGCACACCGGGAACAATAAGGAACCGGCCCTGCTCAATGCCCCGGATCAGCTTGGCGGCGGCCACGTCCACGGGAAGGACACCGGCAAAATCCTTGAGGGCGCGGGTCTCTTTGGGGATGGTGGGCTTTTCCCGCTCCAGCATGGGGGTGTCCACCTCGGACGGGCAGAACAGGCTGACCTGCACCTCAAAGCGCGCCAGTTCACAGCGCAGCACCTCGGCAAAGCCCATGACGGCAAACTTGGAGGTGCTGTACGCCGAATACCCGAACACAGGGATAAATCCGGCAGAGGACGCAACCAGGACAAGGGCGCCCTTGTTCTTCTTAAGCCAGGGCACGGTGGCCGCGGCAATGTTGCGACTGCCCGAGACGTTGATGGCCAGCACCTTGTCAAAGGCCTCGGCATCAATGTTTTCGAAATGGTCGGCAACCCCCACCCCCGCGCAATTGATCACCACATCCGGTGCCCCGAAGTCGGCGACGGCCTGGGCGATTTTGCCGTTCACATCCTCCCAGTCGGACACATCCATGGGCAGGGAGAACACCTCGGGCTCGTCCGATCGCGCCCTGAAGGCACCGGCCACGGCGGTCAGCGCCTTCTCCCCCCGGGCAAAAAGCGCCACACGGGCCCCGTTGTCAAAAAGCTGCCTGGCTGTCTCCAGCCCAATACCGCTTGAGCCACCCGTCACGTAGACAGTGATACCCTTCCAGTCCATGGTCGCCTCCTTATCGTAGTAGGAATGTTGCCGGTGGTTACAAGGTCTCGATGCCTCGCTTTTCAAAACAGGTTTCCCATTGTGCCACCTCCTCCGGTGCCATGAACCCGCCCGGGACACCGTCCACGCGGCCTCCGATGTTAACGGTTTTCCCGTGCCAGAGCGGATTGTAAGGCAGGAGCTGCACCTTCCGGGCCCCCAGGGCGCTGAGGTGGTCGGCCACGGCCGTGATGTTTGCAAGGGTTGCCGTGATGCCGGGGACGAGGGGAATCCTGGGGAGAAGCTCCAGGCCCCCTGCCCGGTGAAAGGCCAGGAGATGTTCAAGGTTTTCGAGGATGCGTGCGTTGCCCACACCGCAATACTGTTTGTGGGCCTCCGGGGAGATGAGCTTGATATCAAAGTATACCGTGTCGGTGTGGGGACGGATGTGGGCGTCAAAGGCCGACCGGGAAAAATGGCCGCTGGTCTCCAGAAGGGTATGAATGCCCCGTGCCTTGAGTCCCTGCATGAGCTCGCCGCAGTACCGGGGAAACAGGGTCGGCTCCCCCCCGGACAGGGTCACCCCGCCCCCCGAGGCGTCGAAAAAGGGCATGTCTTTTGACACCGCCGACACCACCTCATCCGGTTCCATGGTACGACCCACAGGCTCCAGGGCCTTTGACGGACACACCTCGGTGCATGCCATGCAGAGGGTACATCGGGAACGGTCCGGCCCCCTCCCGGGGTCGAGGGCCCCTTCCCGGCACACTGACAGGCACTCTCGGCAACCGATGCATTTTTCCGCATCGAAGGAGAGTTCCGGTCCGGCCTTCTTGCTTTCGGGGTTATGGCACCAGGCACAGTCAAGGGGGCACCCCTTGAGAAAAACCACCGTCCTGATACCGGGGCCGTCATCCAGAGACGCGCCCTTGATCTCCAGGACCAGGGGCGCATCACGTTTATCAGCCGTTGCTAAGGGGTTCATGCGCACTTTCATGTATGGGGTAAATCCATCTGTTTTTACGTCGGATCAGTCCCTATGGGCATGAAATACCGTAACCATGTTTACAAAAGCGGTCAATCCTTATCTACGGGCGGACATACAGGATAAATTCAACGATATACTTTCCGGCGGTTCCCGCCAGGACAATGCAGAGGAGCCACTTGAGCCCACGCTCCGGCATGTATTTCTGGCATCGAGCGCCCATGTAGATGCCTGCGATGCCGCCCAGGCCGAAGAGAAGCCCCAGGCCCCAGTCCGGGGCAATGTGCATGGCGGGAAAAAAAGGGGCCATGCCCTGATAAAAAAGCACCCCGGTAACGGAGGTCACAAAGGTGCCCATGAGGGTCGCTCCGGCGATGGTGTGGACCGGAAGCCTGTAAAACGAAACAAAAAACGGCGCGATGATGGCCCCGCCGCCAATGCCGTAGATGCCTCCGATGATTCCCACCACAAAACTCATGAAGGAGATGCCGGGCACCGAGAAGCGATGGGTGCGCCCGCGGAAGGTATAGGCCATCTCCCGAAGGTTCCAGAAAAGGACCGTGGTCTTAAAATCACTCCCCTCTTCCGTTTTCGGCTCTTTTCCCCTCGTATCGAGGAGCTGCCTGACCATGCGAAACCCGATGTACAGAAGGACCATGCCCACAAACATCTTGAAGTGAAGCGGGTCCGGCAGGTAGAGCACCCGGATCAGCGCACCCAGGATCACCCCGGGCATGGTGCCCACCACCACCACCAGGGTCAGGGGCCAGACCATGCGCCCCTCCTTGATGAACCGCCACACCCCCGAGGGGATGGCAACAATATTGAAGAGCTGGTTGGTGGCGCTCACCGAGGGATGCACGTACCCAAGGACGGACATCTGAAAGGGAAGGAGCAGAAAGGCGCCGGAGAGTCCGGCCATGGAGGTAATGAAGGAGACGCCGAAGGCCACGACGGGGGGGATCCAGGGGGCCACGTGAACGCCTGCGGTTTCGAAAAGCATGGTCACCTCCTTTGAACAGGGGGTTGTCATGAAGTGCGCCTGTTGGTCAATTGGCACGGTTTTTATAATTTACATGTCACTTGTACCACCCGATTTCCAACCATGTCAACCCGATTTCCTTGGAAATAAACGGATCTGTCGCTATAATGCCCTCCATGAAAACACCGCCGCATGCATCCGCCAACCCATCGACCATCCTCACGCCTTCCGAGGAGGAGCGCACCCTCGACCCTGTTCAGCTGGCCGCCCTGGAAACAGCCTTTCGGGACTGGGTCTCGGCTGCACGGCGCTCCGACGTGCGAAGGTCCCGGCAGAGAATTTTCTGCATCTTCCTGCTCATTCGCTACACCGGTGCCCGTTTAGGGGAAATCCTGGGCATCGCCTCCACCGATCAGATCGACTTTACGGGCCACACCGTGCATATCGGAAGCCGGTCCGCCGGGTACCGGGATGTCCAGATCCCTCCCCACGTGGCCGAGGGAATCCTCGAGGTCCTGCCGCCATCCACCGAAGCCCCTTTTTCCGTGGATCCGGGGCATGTGCGAAGAAAGTTCTATGAACAGGCAGAGTCCTGCGGGCTGGCCAAGGCCATGGGAAGCCCCAACGTCATCCGCCGGTCCCGTGCCCTGGAGCTCTTGCGCAGCAACCTGCCCCTTCCCGTGGTTCAGAAGATGCTCGGCCACAGCACGGCAGGTCTGACCGCCTCCTGGCTCGATTTTTCCGAACAGGACATGCAGCGGGTGGTGGCCCATGTCACCCGACGCGAGAGCAGGATCAAAACAAGCGCAAGGAACAGCTTTGCCGGAAAGGTGGCCAGCATGGTTTCCGGAGAGATCCAGACGGTGGTCACCCTGGACACCCTGGGGGGCTACCCCATCACCGCCATCATTACCAATGAAAGCGCCGACCGCCTGGCCCTGAAGCCGGGAACCCTTCTCACCGCCGAAGTAAAGGCCCCCTGGGTCCTGGTGGCCGCAGGGCCCCACCCGCCCCTGACCAGCTGCGCCAACACCCTTGAAGGAAAGGTGCGCCGTATTATTAAAGGTGGAAACACAACAGAGGTGATCCTCGGTCTCAAGGACGGCACCGAGGTCTGCGCCCTCATGACCCGCTCCGGGGACGATGACCTGGGGCTGCGGCAGGACGATACGGCCTGGGCCCTCATCGATGCGTTTTCCGTGATTCTCCGTATGGGGGACCTGTAGCGCCAAAAAGGCGCCTTGAGCTGGGGGCAAGGTATGGTATAAGTGGGATCTTGTGATGATCAAACGGGGAACCGGAGGACGAAAGACGTGAGCCAGACAACGGACAAAGAGATTATTTATGTGGGCGACCCTATGTGCGCCTGGTGCTTCGGATTTGAGCCGGTCCTTGATGCCCTCATGGAGCGCCTCGGGTCTTCGGTTCCCTTCCGGTTTATCATGGGGGGACTGCGGGTGGAGGACCCCATTGCCATCACCGACGCCATCAAGCCGAAGCTCCTTGAAAACTGGCACGGGGTGACCCGGGCCACGGGCCAGCCCATCAACGGCCACCTGCTGGCAGATGCCCCGGATTTTCTCTACGACTCGGCACCGGCCAGCCGGGCCTTTGTTGCCGTCAGGCGCCTGAACCCTGCCCTGGCCCTGCCTTACTATCGGGCCCTTCATCACGCGTTTTACCTGGAAATGAAAGACATAACGCGGCCGGAGATCCTCTGCGACCTCGCCAAAGGGATCGGCGTGTCCCCGGAGCAGTTTCTGCCCCTTGCACAAAGCGACTCCGTCCGTGCAGAGACCTTCGACGATTTTGCCCTGGCCCGGGACTACAACGCCCTGGCCTTTCCCGCCCTGGTTCTCAGGGAAGGCGAGGCGGCATCGGTGCTCAACCAGGGCTACAAACCGCTCTCCGCCCTCACCGGCATCCTCGATGACTGGGTGACGGGCACCCTGCCCACCTCCGAGATCACCCCAGCCCTCCTCATCTTCGGCCGCGCCTCCTGACGCGTGAGCGCGCCGGGTTTCTTTCAGGGTAATACGTATCGCAACATCTCAATATTTATATCAATGTTTAGAAAAATAACACTTCATATTCATTCCGTGCCGTGACATAATTCAATCATCCGTAAACGGTCGGACACCCCCACGTCTCCACATCCCCACTGCGTTTTTCTACCAAAACCCACCTCTCCATCAGGCTCCCAGACCGAAGGCGCCGGGCCAGGCCCGGGCACCAGCCATCATGAAGCAGCCAAACCATTGGGCCATCCCGCAAGGCTGACACGCCTTTCGGGTCGATCCGGCCTGCCGCGGAACGGATAAAGCGCCTGCTTTCCCCATGGGACAGACGGGGTTGCAGGGATGTGTGACGGGTTGTAAGTCGCTGTTTTTCATTCTTTAAGAATCAGGAGAATTCCATGCTCAAGCCATTTTCAACCAACCACGATATCAAGGGTAAAGCAACGGGTTTTTCCATAACAAACAGCGAAGGCAAGGAACGCAAGTTTGCCCTGACGGACAACACGTTGCCCGAGTCCCGCACAGACAGGCCCCAATCCTGTTTTGTCCGCGCCCCCTTCTCCCTTTTGTTCAAGGGCGCTGAGTGCACCTGCTCTTCCAGGGGAAGGGTGACCATCCGCCCCCCGGCCAAGGAAGACGCCTCCGGATTTGAGACGACCGAGCCCCGGGACGAAAACGGCAATGAGGCCCCGCGCCTTCGCTTCCAGGCGGTGTTCAATTCCAACTCCGGGTTGTGGAGCACCTGATCTGTCCTGGCCCGGATATTTCATGAGAAAACATCCTGATTTTCTCACCCTTCGGGCGAGCCGGGTCAGGGGGTCATGCTGCGCTGACATGTCCGGATGATGGCGGAAAACAGGGCAATGCCCGGCCCGAGAAGGGCGTCCGGAAAGTTGTAATCTGCGTTGTGAAGCTGCGGCCCCTCGCCGCAGCCCAGCCCCACCATCACCCCGGGGTAGCGGTGGGTGAACCACCCGAAGTCCTCACTCCACCTCATGGGCTCGGAGAGTGTGGTGACGTCCAGGCCCGCATCGGTGGCGGCCTCCATCACCATTTCAGCCATCTCCCGGTCCACGGGTGTTCCCGGAAACTCATTGGTCACCATCACCTCGCACCCCAGGCCTGAAAGCCCGCTTTTCTCCTCCAACGCCTCCTTGATACGGGACATGCGGTAATGCAGGTATGCGTCCGCCTCCCCCCGCAGGGTGAGCTGCACCCGCGCTTCGCCGGGGCTCACCCCGAACCCGGGCCCTCCCACCTGAAGATGGGTCACCGTGCTCATGAAAAACGGTTCGCCCTGTTCCCTTGACAGCAGGCCCTCATCGGCCAGGAGCGCTTGCACAATGGGCATGGGGGAGTTCCCGTGCTCGGGCCAGGCAGCATGGCTCGGCGTGCCGGAAAGATGGATATCCATGCCCAGGGAGGCGCAGGCAAAAAGCCTGTCCGGCACGCACACCTGCCCCAGGGGTCTGCCGGGCAGGTTGTGGAGGGCAAAGACCCGGTCCGGGATGATGCCCTGAAACCGAGGATCCTTGATCACGGCATCGGCCCCGGCCCCGGTCTCTTCGGCCGGTTGAAAGAGAAGCACCACCCGCCCCCGCTTAGGGGGCGACTTTGAGAGTTCACGGGCCAGGCCGCAGAGGATGGCCGTGTGCCCGTCGTGGCCGCAGGCATGGGACAACCCCTTGTGGACCGATGCATAGGGAAGGCCCGTCATCTCGGTTACGGGCACCCCGTCTAGGTCGGCCCGGAAAAGAAGGGTCTCTCCGGTGGACGTCCCGTCAAAAAAAACCGCCACCCCGTGGCCGCCCAAATCCCTCACCATGCCGTGGTGGTCACAGCCAGCGAGCCAGTCGGCAACCATCCCTGCTGTTTTCTCCTCCTGCCCGGAGGCTTCGGGTATGCGATGCAGCGCCTGCCGCAGTGTCACCAAATCTTCATCCATAATCATCCTGTCTCATATCTGACGGGCACCAGCACCGTGCCCTTGTTGACCTTGGCCCAAAGGGGAACGCATCCGTATCACGGGCACAAGGGTACCCTCGGCAAAAGAGGCGTCTCCTTTGCCCTTTCAGCGTACGCTACCACCATCATGCCCGCAGGAAGCAGGAAAAAAACGTCACCGCCCCGTACGGCCTGTGGGCAGAGGCGCTTTACGGAAGGGACCTCACGGCCCGAACATAATAGTGATTCGCTTTGTTGCTGATGTTGACGTACCCGATATAGTAGAAATCGATGCGCCAGGCATAGCCGGAATTGGCTTCGTAGGTTGTGGAGGACCAGTACCCCGAGGACGCCGTGTCCGGAAAAACCCGGGGGTCCACCGCAGGGTCGTAGCTCAGGTAGTTAATGATACTCTGGAGTTCATCGGAGCTGGGCAGGCGCCAGTCGTCGTACCCGGCCAGGTCGAGTTTTTTGCAGTAGGCCACCGCTTGGGCCCAGGTCAGGGCCTCATTGTCATTGCCTGTCTGGCGTTGCCACATGAGCCCTGTGGCGGTGTCGACAACCACCCCTTTTTTTTCATCCACCTTGAACTCGGCCAAGGCGGGCCCTGTGAGCATCACCACCAGAAGCAGCATGCCTCCCAGGGTCATTCCAAGGGTTCTCAGGTTTTTCCTCTCATCTTTTTTTTCTCCTTTTCCTGTCATGGCTCACCTCCATGCAGCTCTCGTTCCGAAAGGGGCTCCTCCCCTGCGACCACCGGAAGAAGAGGGCCTCTCCCAACCTTATATTGGTTCAGGTCCCGAGGCACGTCGGCGCATGTCCATTGTTACCCGTGCCGAAGGGCCAGGCGCTCCAGCATATACGTGAATCCCACGCCGAGGTAAAACAGGGATTCAGCGTCCACGTTTTCGATGGCGGTGCTGTCGTAATAAACATTCACGGCTGAACCCAGGCCGTCCTGATCGTTGCAGTAGCAGATCATAAAGGGAACCGTGGGGAAAAAATGAAGGACCACCGAGATGTCCGACTGGAACTGGGGCGGCACCTCTTTTGCGTCGAAGAGATGCACCAGGTCGTCAAACAGGCCGGTGTGTCCGTCCGCCAGGCGCAGAAGGTTCTCCTCGCAGCGCCGGTGAAACAGGTTGTACTGCTCGCGCCCTCCCGGAATATCCCGATAAGAGACCCACTGCCCTTTGGCCGGAACGCCCTTGCCGTCCAGGACATGGTTGAGAAAGGGCACCCCAAGGTAAGGGTTTACGTGCAGGTCGGTGTGAAACCGGCCCTGGTGATCCACCCCCACATCCTTGCCCAGCACTTTGAGGGTCAGCACCTCGCCGGACAGCGTTGCCCCGATGCGCCGGGATGCCTCGTCAAAATCGCAGGTCCCCATTTTTTCCTGGAGGGCGGCAAGATAGATATCGCCATTGTCTCCGGTCTCCCCTGCCCCGCCCCTGAACAGGGCCCGTGTGGCCTCGTCTGCCCTGGGGCAGGCGTCTATGGACTTGGCGCCGGTAAACACCGCTCCGGCAAAGGCCAGACAGCTCTTTTCGCCGCACTCCCGGCAATTGGATTTCTCCAGGTGCTTGAATATCTCCATGGCGTTTTTGGGTCGGGACACAGGTATACCTCCGTATTGTTGGGTCTCAGGATGAGGATGAGGACGGTCGCAAAGGGAACCTACCTTCATTCATAGCCCAAAGAGAGCCGGGAACAAACCAAAATATGAACGCAGGCGGCGATTCCTTACGGGTGATTATCCCTTTTCGCCGTGGTTGACGCTCACCACCGGACAGGAGGCCCGTATGACAACCTGCTCCAGGGTTCCGCCCATGGCCGGGCTCTCCTCCGGTCCTTTGCCATGGTGCGCCATGACAACAAGGTCTCCGTGGCACCTGCGGGTCAGCTTCAGGATCTCAACGTACGGGGTCCCTTCGCACACCTCCACCTCCATGTTGGTGAAATCCCCGGTGCGGCTTAGAAAACGGGCTTCCACGGCTGCCCGCACGTGGGCCAGGCGCCTGTCCATGGCAACGGGATCTTCGGGGATCCCGGAGATCTCCAGGGTATGGAGCAGGTGAAGGGTTGCCCCGGACTTCCGGGCGATCTTCACGGCAAAGGCAAAGGCGGCGTCCGATGCCTGCGAAAGGTCGGTGGCAAAGACAATGTTCTTGAAATTCCAGTGCGGAAGGGGACAGAAACGGTTGATGATAAGGACCGGTGCCCTGGCGCTTTTTGCCACCTTCTGCATGGTGTTGCCCACGGTGTTGCGAAACGCAAGGGACGCCCCGGTGCAATCCAGCCGGGTGTGGGTCCCCATGACGATGAGGTCGCTCTCCCAGGCCCTGGCCCGGCGCAGGATTTCCGTTGCGGGGATCCCGGGTTTAACCACCACCTCGCAATCCATGGATTTGTTCGCAAGGTGTTCGTGGGAAGCCCGGATTTCACGGGTCAGGAGCGTTTCGTAATCCGCGTCCGGCACGTCCTCGCTTTCGGGGGAGTACGCCTGGACCTGGGCTGTAAAGCCGTGGGAGGGCAACCCGTAGATGTGAAGGACTTTTAAACCGGAGTGTAATTTTTCGGCCAGGTTGTAGGCAAACCGGGCGGCTTCGTCGCAGATGGGCGACGCGGTGGTGGTGAACAGAATGTTTTTGAACATAAGGAACCTGCCTGTCTGAAGTGTCAGCATCAAACTCGATCGAATGGTTCGACGAAAGAGGTCAGGGGAAACGGGAAGAGAGAGGCAAAGGGAGGTTGGTGCAGGGAGACCGGGTGACACGGGCAAGGAAAACCGAAGGGGCCGGGCTTTGGGACGGACACGGCGTCGGGGTGCGGAAGGGGTCTCCCCCGCAGACCGGCACGTCCCATGCTGTCGCCGTCATACGCTTCATGTCCCTGGCTCCTGGTTTCCGGTGCCATGCCATGGCCTCCCCCGGGTGCCGAGTTGCAGCCGGGGGAGACGGGTCATAACTAACTACTAACTAAAGCAGTTATTTTTTCAAAGTTCAATCAATTACCGTCCATGGGGTGTTTTTTTCCTTATGAAAGGGGCGTTCCCAGTGGAAAACGGCAATCCAAGCCATTGATAGAGGCTTGTTATTATTCCTCATTGTGTGTCAGATGATCCGGCACCACCACCATGGGAATGAGCAGGGGTTTCAGGAAAGACCACCGGATCCCGATGTGGTAGACCTCCTCCAGGTCCCGGATGGCGTCCCAGCAGTTATGGCAGGGAGAGATCACCAGCTTGGCTCCGGTCTCAAGGATCTGGTCTCGCTTGACTTTCAGGCCGATGTTCCGCTGTTCCCGGTATCGTCCGATGCCGTTCATGCCCCCTCCCCCGCCGCAGCAGTAGTTGTGTTCGCGGTTGGGGGTCATCTCGCGAAAATCCTCGGCGATCTGACTCATGATGTACCGGGCGTCGTCGGCCAGGCCTGCATTGCGGATGTAGTTGCAGGAGTCCTGGAAGGTCACGGGCTCCTTGATCCGTTTGGCCGGGTCGATCTTGAGCTTGCCCGTGCGCAGGGCTTCGGCCACCCACTCCACGTAGTGCAGGCTGTCCACCGGGGCTTTGCCCGATTTGATGCCCGCCCAGTAGGGGCCTTCGGTCACCGTGGCCCGGTAGGCGTGGCCGCACTCGGTAACCACCATGCGCTTGGGCTTCAACCGGTCGATGGCGGAGTAAACGGACTTCACCTGCATGGTGGAGGCTTCCCAGTCTCCGGCGAACATGGCCAGGCTTGTCTCTTCCCACCCTTCGGAAGGAACGGTCCAGTTTTCCCCGGCCAGGTGAAAGAGGACCGCTGCGTCGGCGAGGTCTTCGGGGTAGTGCTTGGCCTCGCGGGCGTTGACGGTGTAGATGATGTCGGCGTCCTCTTTGTCCACGGGGATTTCAAGGCCCGGCCACTCCTCTTCGGTCTCCTCTTCCATCCACTGGCAGGTGTCCACCCAGTCCTCGGTGGTGATGTCCATCTGGGCGCGATAGACCCGGTGCATGCCCGATCCGATCTTCATCTCCCACGGCACGAATCCCTGGGAGAAGAGCACCCCGCGCAGATAGGAGAACATCACCCCCATGTCGATGCCCATGGGGCAATACATGGCGCACCGGTTGCAGCAGGTGCACTGGGACCAGGCCACATCCATGCAGTGCATCATAAAAGCGGTGTCCACCTCCCCTTTTCGACGCACCAGCTCACCCAGGGTGGACTGGATCTTGTAGGAGGGGACCTGCTTGGGGTCTTTGTCGTTGGCGATATAAAGAAAGCAGGAGTCGGCGCAGAGCCCGCATCGCATGCAGGAGTTCAGCCAGGTCTTGAGCCGTGATTTCAACGTGTTTTTCAAAAGGGCCTTCAACGCCGGGACGTCCACGTCGAGGCTCTCCATCTCTTTGTAGTACTGGGCGCCGCCCTTGTCCCCGAGGAGTTCCTGGAGTTTTGCTTTGGTTCCGATGGGGGTTCGGTTGCACAGTATGCCTTGCTGCTTGGTCATGGTTCCTCACTCACAAAATCGTTGTATCTTAAAAAAGATGGTTACCAGGGAAATCCAGGGGCCTTGAGCCCACCGCGCTTGATGCTGAAGTCCATGCCGAGCTGGATGCGCGAGCAGAAGAAAAGCACGATATGAGAGAGCTTGGTAAAGGGCACGGCCACGAGGAAGAGTTCCCCGCTGAGGATGTGCGCCAGGGTCCAGAAGGTGACGTCTCCGATCTGGTGATAGGCCATGAAAGCGGTGGCAAAGGGCGCCACCGACAAAAAGAGCACGCCGATGTCCCGGGGCCTTGTGAGCTGTCGCACCTCGGGGAGCACCATGCGGCGGATGAGAAGCCCTGCGGCCCCTATCAGAACACCCACGGTGAGGGCATCGGCCACGGCATCGGGCATGGCCGGAATGGAGATGCCCCAGCGGTATTTCAGCAGGATGCCGTGGGCCGAGACAAACAGCGGAGCGACCACGGCCCCCACGTGAAAGAGATAAAACAGCAGGGTGTGTACGGGGTTCTGCCGCCAGCAACGGGTCCCGAAGGGAATCAGCCAGAGCACAATGGAGCGCAGGGCCCCTTTCAGCCCGCTTGCGATGCATGTGTCATAGGCCACCCGGTCCAGGCGGGCGTCGAGGTTTTTGATATAAAGAGCCACATGGGCAATGCAACCGATGGAAAAAATCCCGAGGGAAAGCCACAACAGCGGCCCGGTGATAAATTGATACATGGTGTTTCCTCTTTGTTCATTCCTGTAAGAAGGCGGCCCTTCGCCCACGTCCCGGCGGTGCTGCCGCCAGGATGCGAAGGGTCCGGTCCCCGGGCTCGGGAAATCATCCGAGCCCGGGAGGTGTCCATCCCGATCGTTTAAGGGGTTCCCCCGCTGAACGGGGCATGGCAGCCGGTGCAGTCGTCCACCTCCCCTGCCCCCATGGCGTCATGGCAGCCGATGCAGCTGCGGTCGGCTTGCCGGCTGTGCATGGCAGCGTACAGGGAGACGCCGCCGCCCCGGGAAGAGCCCGACGCGTCATGGCATTCGGAGCAGGAGGTTTCCGGCTCCTTGTGGTGACAGGTCTCGCAGGAGATGTCTGCGCCTTCATGGAGGTCGTGGTCAAAGAGCACCTCACCGCCACCGGCGGCAACGCGCGGCATGGAGGAGGTGTCCACAGGGTCGGTGTGGCAGGCTGTGCAGGTTACGGGACCGCCGGGTTCACCGGAATCAAGGGTGGATACATGGCAGCTCACGCACAGATCGTGGGAAGTTTCCCGCGGCGACATGGCCGGACTGTCCGTTGCACCGGGCTCCCCGTGGAGCCTGTCGTGGCATGTGCGACAGTCAAGGGTGGCCTGCTCGGTGTGGATGCTGTGCAGGGTATCGTCAAAATCGATGGCGTGGGACGAAGAAGGTGATGATGCGGGCTCGCCATTAACGTGGCAGCCGCCGCAGACCTGGGGCCCTGTGGCCCCTGTTGCCGCGGCCGCATCGGCGTGGCACTGGATGCACTGGGCGTGGTAATAGTCCCTGGCCTCCATGCCGGAGAGCCCTTTACGCTGCCTGAACGCAAGGGAAACCCCGCCGTCTGGCCGCTCCTCATGGCACTGAAGGCACGTGTCCTTCTCGGCATCAATCACATGTTTTTCGTGTGGGAAGTGTACCTTGGGGCGCTGAAGTACCCCGTAGGAAGTGATGGTGTCCATGGAGATGACATCTACACCCCGATTCTGTTCGTCGGTGCCCTCGGAATATGCAAGACAGAGGCCGAAAAACAGAAGACCAAGGAGAAATGCCAGGCTTGCCCCGACTCGTTTGCGCATAACTGCTCCTTACCAAACCCTCAAGTTAACAGAAAACAATGGCTATATCCGTACCGGGTCGTCGCGACGCCGGTTTCAATGCCGAGCAATCGTCCCTGAATTTGAAATTCAGAAACAGCTTCTCTTTGTTTCCTGCTGAATGAGGGCCGACACCATTTGGTGCAAAGGTGCAGCCTGTCAGGGCGTGGGAATAACTATCCCCACAACAGACGTTATAACGCCTGCAATTATGTTACACGTATTACTAGATAAAAAACTCCAAGCCCACTGCGTATGAGCAAAAGCACTTTACCATGTGGCGGTTCATTGTCAAATATTTTTTAACAAAAAACGGAGAGCATGCTCCTGAGCACTGCATTTTTTATCGTTAAAATACAAAGTGTTAAGTTAAGAAATTTTTCCGAATTTCATTTACTATACCATAGCAGTATAGATTGCGATGGTATGTTAAATTCAATTGAATACATTCCTCAGTTAGACTTTTTAAACACCCTTTTCAACGCGCCACAGACCTTCCTGAGCAAAAAGCCCGGCAGGCGAAGATCCCGCCTGCCGGGCCCGGGGCAACGAACGCCCTGATGCTGTCAAAAAAATCCCCCTGAAAAGGAGCTCCCCCGCGGCCTACTCTTCCACGTGGGTCAGGTACTCGGGGACCTCCACCATCTTGATGAGCAGGGGCTTGAGAAACGACCAGCGGATCCCGATCTTGTAGACCTCTTCAAGGTCCCGGATGGCGTCCCAGCAGTTATGGCACGGGGTGATCACCAGTTTGGCCCCGGTGGCCAGGATCTGGTCCCGCTTCACCTTCATGCCGGTATTGCGCTCCTGGCGGTAGCGCCCGATGCCGTTCAGCCCCCCTCCCCCGCCGCAACAGAAGTTGTGTTCGCGGGTGGGCGTCATCTCCCTGAAATCCTCTGCGATCTGCCCCATGATATACCGTGCGGCCTTTGCCAGGCCCGCGTTGCGGATGTAGTTGCAGGAGTCGTGATAGGTCACGGGCTCCTTGATGCGCCTGGCCGGGTCAATCTTGAGCTTGCCGGTCTGCAGGGCCTCTGCCACCCACTCCACATAGTGCAGGGTCTCCACCGGCGGCTTCCCGTCCTTGATCCCTGCCCAGTAAGGCCCTTCAATGACCGTGGCCCGGTAGGCGTGCCCGCACTCGGTGACCACCATGCGCTTGGGCTTGAGGCGATCAATGGCCGAGTAGACGGACTGAACCTGCATTTTTGCAGCCTCCCAGTCCCCTGCGAACATGGCCAGGCTGGTCTCCTCCCACCCTTCGGAAGGGACTGTCCAGCTCTCCCCGGCCAGATGGAACAAGGTGGCGGCGTCGGCAAGGTCTTCGGGATAATGCTTGGGTTCCCGGGCGTTGACCGTGTAGATGATGTCCGTGTTCTCCTGATCCACGGGTATTTTCAGGCCCGGCCACTCCTCCTCGGTCTCTTCCTCCATCCACTCACAGGTATCCACCCAGTCTTCGGTGGTGATGTCCATCTGCGCGCGGTAGACCCGGTGCATGCCCGAACCGATCTTCATCTCCCAGGGCACAAACCCCTGGGAGTAGAGCAAACCCCGCAGGTAGCTGAACATCACCCCCATGTCGATGCCCATGGGGCAGTAGAGGGCGCATCGGTTGCAGCAGGTGCACTGGCCCCAGGCCACATCCATGCAGTGCATCATAAAGTCGGTGTCCACCTCCCCTTTCCGCTGCACCAGCTCGCCCAGGGTGGACCGGATCTTGTAGGACGGAACCTGCTTGGGATCCTTGTCGTTGGCAAGATAGAAAAAACAGGAGTCGGCACAGAGGCCGCACCCCTGGCAGGTATTGAGCCAGGTTTTCAATCTGGATTTGAGGGTCCGCTTGAGTTCTGCCTTCAGGGCGGGGACATCCACCTCAAGGGACGTCATCTCTTCATAATATCTGGCGCCCCCCTTGTCCTGCATGAACGCCTGGAGTTCGTCTTTGGTATCGATGGGTTTTCTGTTGCAAAATGTTCCTTCCGGCATCATCTTTTCCTTCTTATGATCATGGTCCGTACACATCGTAAGCCCCTTAAGGGACGTTGTTGTCTCCGTTTCTACCAGGGGGTCACACAGGCATGCCCGCGGATTTCATCCCCCCTCGCTTAATGCCGAAATCCATGCCCAGCTGAATCCGGGAGCAGAAAAAAAGCACCACATGGGAGAGCTTGGTAAAGGGAACAGCCACCAGCAGCATCTCCCCTGAAAGAATATGGGCCAGGGTCCAGAAGGTGCTGTCCCCGATCTGGTGATAGGCAATGAACCCGGTGACAAAGGGAGCCACGGCGATGACAAGGGTTCCGATCTCCCGACTTGTGGTGAGAACTCGCACTTCAGGCAACGCCAGACGGCGAATCACCATGGCCAGGGCCGCAAGGATCACCCCCACGGTCATCCAGTCCGCCACCACATCGGGCAGGGTCGGCAAGGCAATGCCCCAGCGCAGCTTCAGGATCACCACATGGGCGGAGAGAAACAGGGGTGCGATCACCGCCCCAAGGTGAAAAAGGTAAAAGATAACCGTATAAACGGGTTTCACCCGCCAGCTTCGTGTGCCGAAGGGAAGCATCCAGAAAACTAGGGAACGCAGGGCACCACGGATGCCCCAGCCCACGTGTGAACCATAGGAGACCCGGTCCAGATCCTGGTCCAGGTTCTTGACGTACAAAACCACATGCACAACGCACCCGACAAAAAAAACGCTGAAGGCGAGCCAGAGAAGGGGCCCGGTAATAAACTGGTACATGATATGTCCTCCAAAATTAGGATCCGATAAGAAAACAGGCGCAAAGACAGTTGCCTACTCGGTCTCGGTGCCGAAGGGAGCATGGCACCCGGTGCAGTCGTCCACCACGCCGGCACCCATGATGTCATGGCATCCAATGCAGCTGCGATCAGAGGTTCGGGAGTGCATGGCCGCCTGGAGGGAGACGCTGTCGCCCCCGGGCTCACCGCGCCTGGGATGGCACTCGGCGCAACCGGTTTCAGGCTCCTTGTGGTGACAGACCTCGCAGGAGATATCGGCTTCCTCATGGAGATCGTGATCGAAATCGACCTCGCCGCCATGAACGGCTCCATGTCCCTCCCCTTGAGAGGCGGAAAGGGCGTGGCACCCGGTGCACTCTAAAGGTGCGTCGGCAGTGGAGACGGACGCGGCGTTCAGATGGCAGGTGACGCACAGGTCGTGTGCCTCCCCACGGCTCTCACCGGACGGCAGGGCGTCATGGCATACCTGGCAGTCAAGGGCTGCATCGTCGGTATGGCGCATGTGGAGACGGGGGTCAAAGGCTATGGCGTGCGACACGGGGGAAGGGTCGGGGATGGGTTTTACATGGCAACCGCTGCAAACCTGGGGCCCGGTGGGCAGCCCTGCTGTTTCACGGTGAGCATGACATCCGATACACTGGTCGTGGTAGAGGTCCTGAAGCGCCTCACCGGAGAGTTCATGGCGGTTTTTCATGGAAAAAGAGATCCCATGACCGGCTCCGGGGGCCGGGTCATGGCATGCCAGGCAGCCGGCAGACTCGCTTGTGGCCGCCACATGAATCCCATGGGGGAATCGAACGGGGGGACGTTGAAGGGTGTCCAACGGGGCAATGGAATCAATGGTAATGAGATCAACGCCTTCTTCCGGCGGCATCCGGTGTTCGGTATACGCCAGCCGCAACCCCACACAGGACAGGATCAAAAGAACAGCCAGGGTTGCCTCGACTCGTTTTCGCATAACGGTTCCTTCTCATGGCTCAGGTTAACAGAAAACAATGGATATATCGGGCCCAGTCATCTCGACTGCGGCATCGGTCCAAACAAACAGATCCCCCGGCAGCGCTGCCGGGAAATGCGTTCTCCTGTGATCCCTGCTGAGAAGGCGAATTTCTCAAAATGTGGATTCCTGCGGGCGTGGGCCCGCAACGTAAAAATCGCCCCGTTATGTGTCTCTCAATGTATTACTCATCAATACTCCATGCTCACTGCGTATGAGCAATGAAACCCTACGCCCCGTGTGTGATCCTTGTCAATTAATTTTTTTAAAAGGGCTGAGGAAGAATGCGCGTTATTCCATAAAAACAACATGATTCGAGTGCATTACAAAGAGAAGACCGTAAACGCATTTTGTATTTCATCCCGATTTGGTGAAGAAATTAAAAAGGCATCATCAATTATACTGATGATATCTTTCAATAGAATTGCGAGGGAGGCATAAAGGAACAAATCAACCGTTTGCAGATAACAGCACAAGCCATGGCTGACACGCGGAATAAAGGGAAAAGAAGAGAGGGAGAAGGCATGAGGCCACCGCCGGGCCCCCGTAACCGAACCAGGGGCTGCCCGCATGCTCACAAGCCTGAACGGCAATCAAGGAGGGAATGTGATCAGTAGCGCTTGACGCGCCGGATGGATTCACCGTGCCAGAGACACCCGCCCAGGGCGCAAAGCCAGGCAGACCTTTCATCTGCCATCTGGCCCTCGGCAGGGGCAAGGGAGACCACCGGGTACGCCCCGAGCTGGTCCATGTTAAAGCTCCCTTTTTTCACGGCCTTGCCCAGGGCCTCCGCCATCATGGAGGCGGTCACCACATGGCAGTTGTGAAAGGCATCGGATTTGAGGCGTTGCCGGGCGGTCTCATCGGGCTCGGTGCTTAAAAGCACCTCCACGGACGCGCATCGCCTTCGCATGGCCTCTGCCATGCGCACCTCGTCGTCCCAGGAGGAGAGAAGGATCAACGGAGGCTCTTTTTTGGTCTTGGGGGGACGACCGCTCTGGCTGAACACCTTCTTCACCGCTGTCCAGCGATCATCCAGGCGCATGTCAAGGAGGGTCCGGGTCAAGGTGTCGTGGTCTTTTTCCTGAAGGATTTCGGCATGGGCGATGCGGTACCGCTTGGTGCCGCTGTAAAATCCCTTTTCCACCACAACCACCTCGGCAGTCCCCTGCTCCCGCTCCAGATACGCCCCCAGAAAAAACATCTCCGCCTCCACATCCACAATCAGCAAACAGAACAAAGGCCCTGGCAGATAAATCGTGGGATCTATCTGCCAGAGCCCCAATACACCGGAACCTTGGAACGATATCTATACCTGACGCCCCGCGATGTCAATCACGGAGGGCTTGTGTGCCAGGCATCTTACCCGAAAAATGAGGACTCCGGGATGGTCATGGCGGCATCCGATCCCTTGAGGATGGCACGCATGCGCCCCTGGGCCACGGGAAGCTCCGTCTGGATGTAGTGGGCGGCCGAGGACAGGATGCCTCCGTAGAAATCCTTGTCTTTCTTTTTGGCCTTTTCAAGGGCCGCAGTTGCGGTAACGGCCCGCCAGAGATGCATCCAGGCAAAGACCACGTCCCCTGTGACGGTCATGAAGGGATGTGCGCTGGCAAAGGCGTTCATCACCTCGGTGCTCATGGCGGTCTTGCCCATGTACATGGCCACCTCGCCGAGTTTGCCCACGGCTTTTTCAAGCTCGTCGGCAAGGGGAGAAAGGGTCTCCACCCCGCGCGCTTCGGCAATGGTTTTCTGCATCTCGCCCATGAGGTCCATGACAGCCTTGCCCTTTTTCATGCCGAGTTTGCGGCCCAGAAGGTCCATGGCCTGAATCCCGTTGGTGCCCTCGTAGATCATGGTGATGCGGCAGTCCCGGAGCAGCTGGGCCTGGGGGTACTCTTCAATGAACCCGTAGCCCCCGTAGACCTGCATGCCGTGGGAGCAGACATCGTAGGAGCGGTCCGTGACGTACCCCTTGCCGATGGGGATGAGCACGTCGATGATTCCCTGGAGGCGTTCCTTCTCTTCCTCGGAATCACTCACTTTTTTGAGGTCCGAGCAGTACCCGATGTAAAAGAGGAGGCTTCGCATGGCCTCCACGTTGGCCTTCATGGTGATGAGCTGGCGACGGATGTCCGGATGCTGGATGATGGGCACGGCAGGCGGGTTCTTCTCCATCATGGACATGAGGTTGGGCCCCTGGACACGCTCCTTGGCGTAGGTCAATGCGTTGGCGTACGAAGCCCCGGCCACGCTGAGTCCCTGGATGCCCACAAAGAGACGGGCTTCGTTCATCATCTGGAACATGGCGCGCATGCCCTTGTTGGGCTCACCCAGGAGCTCGCCCACGCAACCGCCCTTCTCTCCCAGGGCAAGGGAGCAGGTGCAGTTGCCGTGGATACCCATTTTGTGCTCGATGCCCGTGCAGACCACGTCGTTGAGTTCCCCCACGGAGCCGTCTTCGGCAACCCGGTACTTGGGCACGGTGAACAGGCTGATGCCCTTGGTACCGGCAGGAGCCCCGTCGATGCGGGCCAGCACAGGGTGCACGATGTTTTCGGCCATGTCGTGATCGCCCCCGGAGATAAAGATCTTGTTGCCCTTGATGCTGTAAGTGCCGTCGGCATTGGGGGTGGCCGTGGTGGTCAGGGCGCCCACGTCGGAACCGGCGCCGGGTTCGGTGAGGAGCATGGTGCCGGTCCACTGGCCGGAATACATCTTGCGCAGGTACTTCTCTTTCTGGCTCTGGGTGCCGAAGGCCTCCACAAGGTTGGCGGCGCCGTGGGTCAGTGCCACGTACATGTACATGGCCATGTTGGCCCCGGAGAGGTACTCCGTGCATGCCATGGAGAGGGCGTGGGGCATGCCCTGGCCGCCCCAGGACGGGTCTTCGCTTGTGGCGATCCACTCCCCGTCCCGATACAGATCCCAGATCCGCTTGAACTCCTCGGGGATCTGCACCTGCCCCTTATCCAGGCTGCAACCGGTCTGGTCCCCGGGGGCGTTGGTGGGAAGCACCTCTTTCAAAGCCAGGTTCCGCGCCTCGGAGATCACCAGGTCGATGGTTTTCTTATTGAACTCTCCGTAGGTTTCATGGTTGCTCAGGTCACTCAGGTTCAGCTGCTCATGAAGAACAAATTCAACGTCACGTCGATCTGCAAGTTGGTGTGCCATCATGCCTCTCCTCTGGTTGAAAACTCGGAATAAACAACATGGTGCAAGTGCTCCGGCCGCTTTATGGGACTGCCGCGGGATCTCCATAATAACGTTAACGTAAGCTTTAGCTAAGAGACCCCGTCCGTGTCAAGATGATTGTCTCCATATGTAAACTTTGTTACCATTTGAAGAAAAACACTCACCCATCTTCTTTTTTCCCTTCCGGGAGGCCCACTGACATGAAACGGATTGTACTCATCACCGGATGCTCATCCGGTATCGGAGAGGCCCTGGCCCAGAATTTTCTCAAGGCCGGATGGACCGTTTACGCCACTGCCCGCAAACGCGACGCCCTGACGCCCCTTGTCTCCCTCGGGGCACAGCCCGTGGCCCTGGACCTCACAGCCCAGTCATCCGTCAGCGAAGCCGTGGAACATGTCCTGGGCCGGGAAGGCCACATGGACATGCTCATCAACAACGCCGGGTACGGAGCCATGGGTCCGCTGGCCGAAATGCCCGTGGACGAGGTCAGGCGGCAGTTCGAAGCCAATCTCTTCGGCCAGATAGCCCTCATCCAGGCGGTTGTCCCCGCCATGATCCAGCGCGGCGCAGGACACATCATCAATATCGGAAGCGTCTCAGGGATCCTGCCCACTCCGTTCTCCGGTGCCTATGCCGCCAGCAAGGCGGCGTTCCACGCCGCGAGTGACGCCCTGCGCCTGGAGCTCGCCCCCTTTGGCATCAAGGTGGTGATTGTGCAACCCGGGGGCATCGCCTCCCGCTTCTCCGCCAACGCCGAGGCCCAGCTCAAAGAGACCACGAAAAATCTCAACCACTACGCCGCCTCCATGGACGCCATCGTCCGGCGCACCCGCATCTCCCAGGAGAGCGCCATGCCCCTGGACCGATTCGCCGAAAAGCTCACAGCCATCCTCCTTCGGGAGCCCATCCCCCCGGTCATCCGCCTGGGCACCCACAGCACCCTCATGCCCTTCCTCAAGAAATGGGTCCCCACGCAGCGACGCGATGCCATTCTGATGAAGAAGTTCAAACTGAACTAACACCAGACACAAGCAGACAAAAGCGTGCCTCCGGCGGCGAGGTGAGCCACCTCGAAAGCAGGTTGCCATTGCGCTTTGCCCTTCGCTCCTCAGGGCAAAGCGCAATGGCATTTGTTGCTGCATGGGTTTTCATGACCTTCACAATTCTTCGGAGGTGCGCAAAGGGCAACCGACCTCATCCCCCTGCAGCGTCCGCTCCGCAGGACTTGCTTTATGTGTTTCGCTCCCAGGCTCTGCCTGGGAGTGTTCAAAGCAAGGCTCCGCCTTGCCCATATGCAAAATCAAACCGCGGGTAGCACATGGAGGCAGAGCCTCCGAGACGCATGCCCAGGCGGAACCTGTTAATTAAGGTCTGTATGTAAAACGCTTTAGAAGCGTTACTTCCGGCAAGGCCGCCGGAGGCTTTTTTTCAGGAGGTCATAGAAGGGAGCCCTGGCCTGTGTCTCCTTCCAGGGCACGTGGCCGCACTGCGGCAAGAGAAAAAACTGAAACTCATCAAGGGCCTTTTCAAGGGGGACACGCACCCCGTCGGCCGGGTGGGGGTCGTAGTCGCCGTGGATGGCGGTCACCGGGCAGGTCAGGGAAGAGGCCGCGGTCAGCAGGGAGCCGTTTCGGCGGCACTGAGCAGCCTCGGGCCACACCGCGTTGAAGATGTCGGCGGAGCAAAAGATGTCCGCCTTATCACCTTCCATGGGGTCAAAGGCATCGGCCTTTGAAAAGATCCTGCCGAACCGGAGAAACACCTCGTTGCGGACACGCGCAGACGGATGCTTCAGGTCCGGCAGCAACCCCTTGACCTCGGCCCGCTCTTCAGGCGTCAGGCGCCCCATGCGCTCGGCATCAATGCCTGCGGCATCGGCTTCGAGAAAAGGGCCGCTACCCACCAGGATCAGTTGGTTCACAAGCTCCGGGAAGCGAGCGGCCAGGATCACACTCAGCCACGCCCCCCAGGAAAATCCGATGAGGGCCACAGGGCACGTGGCATGCTCCAGAAGCGCCGAGCGAAGCTCTGCCACCTGGCCTTCAAGGCTCAAGGCCGTCTGAAGGGGCTCCAGCACCCCCCATTGGTGTGAGAGCTCCCGGGCCACCGGTGCCATCTCCCCTGCCCCGCCCGGCCCGCCGTGCACAACAGCCACCCCAAAGGGTGCCTTCCCGTACGTTCTTACATTCTCCATACTGCTCAGACCTTTCCATGGAATTCTCAGACGCAAAACAGCCCGCAACACAGGAGACCCATATCACGGGCTGCCCAAACATGCACCCCCGCCGCCCCTGCCCCCATACCTTATGACCTTATTTCCCTCTATCCTGTTTCCCCTACATCTCCCCGGTCCTCACGATACGCTCCGTGCACCGGTCCACCAGGTAGAGAATGGACGAATAGGTGATGCCGCCGTGGAGGGAGAGGCCGATCTCGCAGGTACGGCTGGTGGAAAATCCTTCCCGGCATCCTGCCACCTGATCCTTCAGGCCGTCCAGGGCCGCTTCGTTCAGCTCGGGCACGTTGAATCCCCGGTCTCCTGCAAAACCGCAGCAGTTGATGTCTTCCGGCACCACCACCCGGGCTGCACAAAGCTCGGCCAGCTCTTTGAGCTTTCCCTCCAGGCCCAGCTTGAGGGTGGTGCAGGTGGCGTGGACGGCGATCTTGTCGTCGCTTTGGTTGAAGATGAGGCGCTTTTTCAGGAACTCCAGGATGAACCCCACGGGCTCATACAGGGCAAGGGATTCGGAAAGGGTCTCTTTCATGTGGTAAAGGCAGGGGCTGGTGTCTGCAAGGATGGGGTATTCACCGTCCCGGCTCGCCGCCATCAGGGCCTTTTCAAGCTCAGCGGCCTTTTTATCGGCCTGGCGGGTATACCCCTTGCTGGCAAAAGGAAGGCCGCAGCAGAGAGTGTTGAGTCCCTCGGGGATGATCACGTCGTAGCCCGCCTTTTCAAGGACGGAGAGGGTCACGTCCCCCAGGGGACGCTTATCTTCCATCTGAAGCGAGGCGCCAAAGCTTCGACTGATGCATGAAGGAAAGTAGACAACCTTCAGGGGATTCGATGATTTTCCTTTGAGCTTTCTCATTTTCCCTGCTGCGTCGGGAAGGGCACGGTTCCACATGGGAAGCGTCTTGAGGGAGAGGCGCCGGGCATGCATGGCCACGGCTTCCATGATGCCGTCCCCGGCAAGCTTATGCACCATGTGCGCCCCTTTGAGCCCTGCCCGCACCGTGCGGGTGGTTCCGTTGTAGTGGTCGGCCAGAAAAGAGGCGGTGCGGTTGCCCATTTTCCCGGTGGCCTCGGCCCGCTGTTTTTTGGTGAAGGTACCGGTGTTGATCCCCACCGGGCACCGCTGGGCGCACAGGCCATCTGCCGCACAGGTCTCAAGGCCAGGGTACTGGTATCCCCTCTTCCACTTCCGGGCACCGGAACCGTTTTCAAGGCGCTTTGCCTCCCTCCAGGCGGTGATGCGATGCCTGGGGGTAAAGGTCAGGTTTCTGGAGGGGCAGACAGGCTCACAGAACCCGCACTCGATGCACTTGTCCACGATCTCGTCGGCAGCGGGCATGGGCTTGAGGTGGGTGATATGGGCCTGGGGGTCGTCGTTTAAGATCACCCCGGGGTTGAGGATCCCCCGGGGATCGAACAGGGCCTTGATCTCCTTCATGAGGGCGTATGCTTCCCTGCCCCACTCCATCTCCACGTAAGGGGCCATGTTGCGGCCGGTACCGTGCTCGGCCTTGAGGGAGCCATCGTAGGTGGTCACCACCATGCCGGCCACCTCGTCCATGAAATCCCGGTAGCGGTTGATTTCGTCCTGTTCTTCAAAGGCCTGGGTGAACACGAAGTGAAGGTTCCCTTCCAGGGCGTGGCCGAAGATGATGGCTTCGTCGTAGCGGTATTTTTTAAAGAGGGCCTGAAGTTCCAGGGTGGCCGAGGCCAGGGAGTCCATGGGGAAGGCCACGTCTTCGATGATCACCGTGGTGCCGGTTTCCCGCACCGCCCCCACAGCCGGGAAGAGCCCTTTACGAATGGCCCAGAGACGCGTGAACTCCTCCGGGTCCGGGGTAAACACCGTGGGAACCACCTGGGTAAGACCGGCCAGGGAAGCCGTGACGGTTTCCACCTGGGCGGCAAGGGCTTCCCGGGTTTCGGCCCGGGTCTCCACCAGCAGGGCGGTGACGCCGTCGGCCAGCCCCTTGATGACAGGCGGCATGCCCTCCTTGTCTTCCACGGATTTCAGGGCAGCGCGGTCCATGAGTTCCACGGCGGCCACGGGCTGTTTTTTCAAGATCATGGTGGCGTTGCAGGCGGTCTCGATGTCGGGAAACAAAAGAAGGGCCGAGGCCTTGTGGGGATGCTCCACCACGGTGTGGTAGGTCACCGACGAGATGAACCCCAGGGTCCCTTCCGACCCCACCAGCAGGTGCTTGATGATGTCAAAGGGGTCGTCAAAATCAACGAGGGCGTTGAGGCTGTAGCCTGTGGTGTTCTTGATCTTGAACTTCCGGCGGATCCTGTCGGCAAGCTCGGGGTTGGCCTTGACGGCATCACGCAGGTCACAGATCCCTTTGAGCATGTTCGGGTGCTCGTCTGCAAAACGGCTTCGGCTGGCATCGTCTTCGGTATCGAGGACCGTGCCGTCGTAAAACACCGCCCGGATATCCGCGATGGTTTTGTAGCTGTTCTCCGAGACCCCGCAACACATGCCGCTGGCGTTGTTGGCGACGATCCCCCCGATCTGGGCGGTGTCGATGGAGGCGGGGTCCGGGCCGATCTTCCGGCCGAACTGCCCCAGCCGGCTGTTGGCCCAGCTTCCGATGACCCCGGGCTGGAGCCTTATTTTGTCTGCGTTGTCAAAAATCGCGCACCCCTGCCAGGTGTGCCCCAGCCTGACGAGGATGGAGTCGGTGACGGCCTGGCCCGAAAGGCTGGTTCCGGCCGCGCGAAAGGTCACCGGCAGGTTTCGCGCCCCGGCTTCCCGAAGGAGCCACACCACCTCCCGTTCCTCCTCCACGGTGATGACGATCTTCGGCACCATGCGGTAAAAACTGGCATCTGTGCCGTAGGCCAGGGTGTAAAGGGGGTCTGTGGTCATCCGTTCCGAAGGGATCACCTGCTTCATGGCGCGTAAAAAGGCTTTATACTCTTTGGTCAGCATGGCGGGTCCTCGCTGATGGGTTGGGCAGAGGGTTTATCAAATCACCGAAGCGTTAAAGAAAAAAGGCTGAAAAAAACGTTGGGAAGAAGGAAGGAAAAAACGAAGGGGATGGAGGGCATCCGGCGAAACAGCCGCGGCTTTTTCTTTATATTATGGAAAAACCGATGTGGGGTGTCAATGGATATTCCGCATATTACCGTGTGACGACAAGGGGTTGCGAAACCGGCGTGCGCGATATCGCCCGGAGAGAATCCGTCGCGATTCCATGCTGTCAATGCCCCTTGAAAGGGCGACATTCTCAAATTGTCATCATAAAATGAATATGCTATGGTTTTGTTAATTTTTTGCTGTCATATCGGCTACCCACGCCGTTGATGAACCTTGGACAGCACTGTTATTCCTGATTCTCATCGTTATTTCCAACCACGGATTTTGGATCCCGTCACTCAGTCACGACAACCCTTTCAGGGGAGGTTTTGATGAATCGCACTCGTTTTCAGGTTTTTCCCACCTATACCCAGGAATTTCACACCCACCACAGCTATCCCGTCTGCTTTACGAACAATCTGTTTACCGGCACCAACCAGACCATTCGCCAGACCCTGACCAAGATGGGGCACGATGCTCCCCTTCGATGCGCCATTCTCGTGGACTCGGGTGTGGTGGCCCGCAACCGGAATCTGGTTAAGCAGATCATCCGCCACTTTCAAAAAGAGCATCCCTTCTTTGAACTCTGCCACGCGCCTTTTATCATGTGCGGCGGGGAGTCCGTCAAAAACAGCCAGCGTATGGTGGAGGAGACCGCCACCATCGCCCACGCCCACGGCCTCACCCAGGAAAGCCTGGTGTTCGTGGTGGGGGGCGGAGCGTTTCTGGACGCGGCCGGTACGGCCCTGGCCCAGTGCAGGGGCGGTATCAAAACCATCAACGTCCCCACCTCCACCCTCTCTCAGTGTGCGGCCGGAATCGGGACCATGCGCTACATGAACACCCGAGGGATCAAAAATTTTTCAGGTATCACCGCCCCTCCCTACGCCGTGTTCATCGATTTTTCCCTTCTCAGGACCCTCCCCTTCGAGCACCACATCAGCGGCATGGCCGAGGCGTTCAAGATGGCCCTGTCCACCGATACGGAATTTTTCACTTTTCTGGTAAAGAAGGCGAGAAAACTGCGTCAAAACGACGTGGAGACCGTGGAAAAAGTGGTCCATAAAACCGCCACCCTCCACCTGGACCGGGCCCGTGCATCCAGCGAACCCACCTTAGACGATGGATCGAGCCTGGGATGCCGTGTCGCCCACTGGCTGGAGACCCGTTCGGGGTACAAACTCCCCCACGGGCACGCCCTGTCCGTGGGGATTGCCCTCAACGCAAGTTACGCACGCCACACGGGCTCCCTGTCCGAGGCGGACTTTTCCCGGCTCGTCAACGGGCTTGTCACCAGTGGCCTGCCGGTCTGGAACCGGTTCCTGGAAACCCGGTCCGAAAAGGGTTCCCTGGAGGTGACGGCCATGATCGCCCGCTCCCTTCAAAACACATCAGAGCCCCTCATGGTCCCCGACGGCCTCGGTGCGTTGAAAGCCATCTCTCACCTTGATTTCAAAGCCTTTGAAAAGGGAATCGGCGTGCTTCGGGGGCACTGCCGAAAGGAGTTCTCCGGGGATCGCCGCCTCTTTGTGGTTACCCCCTGGAACAAAACCGCGCAAACCGATCTGTCGGGCCAAGGCGCCCACGCAGACCAATAACCTCGCAGAGACAGGGTTAGTTGCCACGCCCAAAATCAAGGGCCTTCGCCTTGAACGCCGCGGGCAGAAACGCAATGCGACGCGCCGCGTAGTTGAAGGCAACGAGCCCTGTCTCCGCAACGGCAACGGTTTTGCCGCTGCATGTCACATGATAGTGGATCCGAAACCCCGCCTCCCCCACCTCACCGAAGGCGCACCCCACGGTGAGGTTGTCCCCCAGAAAGGCCTCGGCCCTGAAGTTCACCACCAGATCGTCCATGACAATGCCGGTCTTGCCGTCCCCCAGGTCCCCTTCGTGGACACCCATGGCCCGAAACAGGGCCACACGGGCGTCGTGGAGAATCCCCACCATTTCTGAATTTCCCACATGACCGCCGTAGTTCAGGTCCCCCACCCGCACCTGGATATCGCAGGTAAACGGGTACTCTTCTTTCAGCGCAAGCTTGATTCGAGGCATGATTATTTCCTGTGCAAAGTATCTTGGGTCCATGGCCCCGGAGGCCTGAAGGACACGTATTTTTTCTCAACCAGACCATCGGCCGGATTCCAGTGATAGCTGAAAGCAACCGAAAATGGAACCCGAAACAAGGCAACTCATTCCTTGTTTTCCCGCTGTCAGAAAAGGATTGATCCCGTCATCTTTTGCCTGTTACAACACATACTGTTTTCCAGGCACACCCATGGCATCCCATGGATTTCCAATTTTGCCGACAGGACGACGATGTCCTGCCGCGTGAACAGATGATCCAGGTGAATCAAGCCCGGATCTTTTTCGAATCTGGTGCGATGACGGCCAGCCCATCAAGGATGATGCGGCCCCGACACCCCGTTTTGGACGAGAGCCCGGTTTGTTGCAGGTGGAGAGAGGTTGTATGACCAAGCAGACCAACCCCGTGGCCCGAGGCGATGCTGGCGCATCATTTTTCCAGAACCTCATGCAGAATATCTCGGCACAGATCATCGTGCTCATGGACTCCATCCACAACCCCGTGGTGGGAGTGGACAGCCGCAGCCGTGTCGTGCTGTGCAACCAGACCTTCACCAAAGTGGTGGGACGGTCCCGGGACGAGGTTATCGGCACGCCCATTGCCTCCATCATCCCGGAAACCCGGCTCACCCACATTGTGAACACCGGAAAGACCGAGGCCGCCAAAAAAATCCGCATCGCCGGAAAGCTCTATCTTGCCAACCGCACCCCCATCATCAACGACGGCAACGTGGTGGGGGCCATGGCCCTTCTTCAGGATATCACGGGCATCGAAGCCCTGGGCAATGAGCTGAAGCACTCCAGCGATACCAACGAAGAACTCCAGGCCATCATCGAGTCCTCCTTCGACGGCATCTTCGTCACCGACGGAAACGGCACGGTAACCCGGCTCAACCGCGCCTACGAGCGCCTCACCGGCATCAAGCGTTCCGAGATCATGGGCAAATCCATGACAGAGCTCGTCAGCAAAGGGTACTACAGCGAGTCTGTCACCTTAAAGGTCCTGAAGAGCAGGCAGCCCGAGTCGGTGTTCCAGGAGGTCAAAAACGGCAAGACCATCATGGTCACCGGTACCCCGGTGCTGGACAAAGAAGGGCAGATCACGCGGGTGGTGACCAACGTCCGGGACGTCACCCAGCTCAACCGCCTCCAGCATGAACTCTGTTCCATGCAGACCCTGCGCTCCCATTACGAGGTGGAGATCAACAGCCTGCGCCAGGAGCAGGGAGACGGCCAGTATGTGATCCGCTCCAAAAAGATGCTGGAGATTAAAGCCCTTGCCATGCGCATTGCCCAGGTGGACTCCACGGTGCTCATCCAGGGCGAATCCGGGGTGGGCAAAGAGATGGTGGCTGAAATGGTCCACGAAAACGGCAAGCGCAAGGGAAAGCCCTTTATCAAAATCAACTGCGCCTCCATCCCCGAAGCTCTCCTGGAAGCCGAACTCTTCGGCTACACCCCCGGCTCCTTTACCGGGGCCTCCAAAAAGGGCAAGGCAGGCCTTTTTGAGGCCGCCGACAACGGCTCCATCTTTATGGACGAGGTGGGGGAGATGTCCCTGCCCTTGCAGAGCAAGCTCCTGCGCGTCATTCAGGAAAAGGAGGTCACCCGCATCGGGGACACCCGCCCCATCACGGTCAACGTGCGCATCATCGCCGCCACCAACCGCGACCTGGAAAAGATGGTTCAGGAAAAAACCTTCCGCAAGGACCTCTTCTTCCGGCTCAACGTGGTCCCCATCCACATCCCCCCTTTACGGGAACGCGCCGAAGCCATTGTGCCCATGATCCAGCACTTCCTGGCCAAGTACAACAAACGCTTTGAGTTTGCCAAGCAGATCGACCGGGAAGCCGTGGACATCCTCACGGCCCACCCGTGGCCCGGCAACGTCCGGGAGCTGGAGAACGTCATCGAGCGCCTGGTGGTGATCACTCCGGGAGAGCTGATCGGTGCAGCGGATATCCCGGACTCCATCCGAAACCCGGACGGAAACGGAGGGCTTCCCTCATTGACGGGAAAACCGCTGAAGGAGCTCCTCGAAGAGGTGGAGGCCCGGGCCATCACGGAGGCCCTGAAAACCCACGGCACCACCCGAAAAGCGGCCGAAGCCCTGGGAATCAACCAATCCACCGTGGTGCGCAAGGCGTCCCGATACGGCTTGCGCCCCTGACCCGAACCGATGCATGGCTGCATTTTTGCGATGCCCCACGGCATCACCCGATCACTATAGACCGTTTCAAAAAGTATTTTAGCATGTTACCTGACTCTACCCACCAAATTCTCGCCACCGGAGATGCCGCCGTGCATCGCCGGTGTACCGCGTCTCCCCTTCGTCCGCACCTGTCGCCCGTCAAACATCTCTCCTGTGACGTGATGGCCGTAAGCCCCGTAAACATTGGACACTCAGAGGGTCCTCCGGGCAGGGGCCGACCCTTTTTACCACCGGAGTAAGTCATTCCCGCGGCTTGGCATGCTCCTTGCGAAATACCACCTTCGAAAGCCGGTCATGATCGGTCTTCGGCAGGTGGATTCCTCGTCGGGTGACAGTCTGTGTGCATCACATACACTGTCAGACCGGACGGATTGCAGGGAACACATTGCTTGCCGTTGCCCGGAGCACTGAACGTCAGATGTTGGAAGGAGAATGAAGCATGAGTAAATACCGCGAACACGGTGGCAAGCAGTCCGGGATCCCCATGGGGCCCCTAACGCTCAGGCTGCCCTTTATTCACTACCGTTTCGAATGGCCGGATTACCTTCAGGGCCTGTTGATGTGCACCGTCTGCCTGGCCATTATTCCCGTCCTCACCGGCAAACTGGGCATGTCCTTTGAGGTGGCCCTGGCCATCGTTATCATGAACGGCACCCTTTACCTTGCCCACGTCACCTTCGGCGACCCGGTGGTGCCTGGCTGGGTCACCCCGGCCATCCCCCTTCTCATCGCCTATGTGGAGACTTACGCCCCCGGGGTGGAGCGCATGCAGTGTCTCATCGCCTTTGAGATGATGTTCGGGATTTTCTGTGTAATCCTGGGGGTCTCGGGGCTGGCCAAGAAGTTTGTCTCCATCATCCCCAACGCCATGCAGTCCGGCATCGTGCTGGGGGCGGGTTTTGCCGCCGTCATGATCGTCTTTAAGCCCGGCAACGGCCTGAAAAGCTTCGACAACTTCCCCTGGACCGTGGTCATCTGCGTGGGCCTTGCCTTCTACCTCCTGTTTTCAGAGCACTTCAAGAGCCTTCGAACCAAAAACAAATTCTTCTTCTACCTTGCCAACCTCGGCATGATGCCCACCCTGGCCCTGGCCGTGTTTGTGGGGCCCCTCACCGGTGAGCTCTCCTGGCCCACCTTCACCGGAGAGATCATCACCTCCCCTGATTTTGCGACCCTTTTCAGGGATTTCACCATCCTCGGCAACATCCCCATGCCCTCGGGCCACATGTTTATCTCCAGTATCCCCATGGTGGTCAGCGCCTACCTCGTTATCTTCGGCGACGTGATTCAGAGCCAGGCCCTTCTCGACGACGCCCAGAAGTACCGCCCCGATGAGGACATCGACTACAACCCCAACCGATCCCACATCATCTTCGGCGTGCGCAACACCATCATGAGCGTCATCGGTCCGGACATCTCCATGTGCGGACCCCTGTGGGCGGCCATGCAGGTGGTCCTGTGCGAACGATACAAGCACGGGCCGGAAGCCATGGACTCCATCAGCGGCGGCGCAGCCTCCTTCCGTTTCGGGACCTGGACCGGCTACTTCCTGGCTCCCATTGTCTCGGCGGTGAAGCCCATCCTGGGCATCGGCCTGGCCTCCACCATGCTGATCCAGGGTTATGTAAGTGTCCGCATCGGCGTCCTGAAATCCCGGTCCTACAACGACCTGGGCATTGCAGGGGTCACCGGCGCCATCGTGGCCACCCGCGGGGCTGCCTGGGGCCTGGGGGCTGCCATCGTCATGTGCGCCCTCATCTACTTGGGCGGAGACAAGCGCAAGGCCTACATTCAGGAAGAGCCTGTCTTCCCCGGAGATTCTCCTGAAAAAATCAACAAAGAGATCGAAGAACACGTGGGCAACGTCGCCTAACGCGGTGTAAACCGACACGACGCCGCCCCGCCCCTTTGCGGTGGGGCGGCATCACACCCCAGAAGGAGTTCACGCCATGGCATACATTCAAGGCAACCCCGTTGAAGGGCTCAAGCAGACCGTCACGCGCCACCTTTTTCTCATGGGCACCGTCACCGTGGTCCTGGCAGGGATGATGCTCGCCTTCTCCGAGGACCCCATGGCCGAGGCAGGTCCCATTGCCGCCATCACCGTGGTCTGCGCCGCCATCATCGGCTTTGTCTCCTTTCGCTCCAATCCCCTTGCCCTGACCATGCTCTTCAAAAAGGACCGGTTTGGGGAAGCCGTGGCCCGGGAAGAAAAGGTCATCACCCATCTGGAGGCCCTTTCCGACCGCTGTTACGTCTTCAATAACCTCACCCTGGAGCTCTTCCGTATCGACCACCTTGTCATCTCTCCCTGGGGCATCTTTGTCCTGGGCCGCGTCCGCAAAGAGGGCGAGCTCCACGTAAAGGAAAAAATCCTCCACGCGGGCCAGACCTCTCTGGACAGCCTCTGCACCAGCACATGGCGCATCTGCCACCTGCTGAACATCGTCATCCGCAAAGGCTGGAGCCAGGAGATCATGCCCATGCCCGTCATTGTTCCCCATGAAGCGCACCCCAGCCGGACCAAGGCCGTGGACGGCATCATGATGGTGGAGGCAAGCCGTCTGCCCTCTTTCATTGAGTCGGGCCGTAAAGAGATCATCTCCAAGGAGATGGTGGACTCCATCACCGCCTATCTCCTCAAGCGCTACACCGCTTAACCCGGATCTTTCATGAGAAAACAACCATTCAAAAGAAAAATAATATGATTTCAAATGGATTCAATAAAAATGTCAGCTATTGTGAAAATGTAAATCAGCGTTTGCTGTTTGATTTCTTCACCCTTCGGGCGAGCCGAATGCACCCATCTTCTGCGTTATCAGAGCTTTGAGGTAAAACACTACATCTGCAGCTCTGATGCCTTGAATATGGGTGCACTCGACTCGTGAAATATCCAGGTTAATCACATACAAAAGGGAGTTTTGCCATGAACAGCCTGCACCGCCTGACGCTTTCCCCCACCCGAAAAATCGCCCTGGCCACCCTCACGGCGGCATGGACCCTGGACCTTGGCTACGGCATCTTCGTGCTCAAGGGCCTCTCCCTCATCAAAGTCACCCTGCTGCTTCTCTCCTTCACCCTGGCCCTGTCCGACAAAAAGAACGGCGCCATCGGATGCGCCGTGGTCTCCCTTTTGATGGTCCTCTTTTCTGCGGGCACCGCCGCCACCTTGAGCCAGCAACCGCCCTCCTCTCACCTCATGGTCACCTTGGTGTCCCTCTCCCTTTTTCTCATCACCACCCTTGCCATGGGGGTGGCGGCGATAAAGCAGGGAAAACAGGTGATAGGTGATAGGTGATAGGTGATAGGTGATAGGTGATAGAACAAAAAAAGAGATCTCAGGGTCAGTCAAGACGGTTTCCGGTTTTTTGTGCCTGTAAACCCTCTCCTTAAAAACGTATCGCGCCCAGTCGTTCCATCCCCGCCCAACCTCCCCATAAAAATCCCCAGCACCGGTGGTCATCATGCTGCGTATCTGCCCATGACACCGACGGCTTTCGTCTCGGTGCGTGGGACGCACCCTACGTGGTGTCGATCGGTGGTTTTTTTGTTGGTGCCACGGGGTGTTGTAGGGTGCGCCGTGCGCACCGCAGGCGATTCATGCCTCTGAATTAGCCGATTTCATGAGGACATGCCGATTGGCAGGTGGTTAACCCAAAGCCGATGGTTTGCGTTAAGTAAATCGGTGCGGGAGCCGCACCCTACGGGCCCCGATGTCCCCTCAATTTTCATCATAAGTCCGCGTCTCCACACCCTGTAGGGTGCATTTATGCTCCATGTTCGAAGCGCCAGACACTTCCTATTTACGGAAAAGGTTTGCAGCACCGGCGGCGGTGGCTGTCATGCTGCGTATCCGTCCAGGGTACCGACGGCTTTCGTTTTGGTGCGTGGGACGCACCCTACGAGCCCCGATGCCCCTCAATCGACATAACCCGCCCGTGTCTCCACATCCCGTAGGGTGAATTTATGCACCATATTCAGAGCTCTACAAACTATAGATTTCAACATAAATTCAGACCGATACAGACTTTCCCACTCACTCACAATTAGAGTCATGGCATTGCGATGCACCAGCGCATCACAATGCGTCCATGCATCTCCCGTCCAACCCCTTGTTTGCATGCAATTTCTGACCCCGGACCCGCGAAAGCGATGCCGCCGTGCATCTCTCATCCCAATGGGCTGCCGAAGGGGTGCCCATGGCCCGGGCTGCACAGCCCTCAGCGTAACAGGCTATTATTATGAACAATCGAAACCAATCAAGTAAATTAAGACTGAAAAATGACTTCCTGGCATGCTTCTTGGAATATCTATCACCAGTCATTTTGGATGGCCGGCTTTCACCCCATTCAATCTCTTGTTAACGCCCTGATGTCGGGACGTTCCATCCATGAAGTTAGAACAAGGAGTAAGCGATATGAAAACCGCAGCGGAATACGAAGCAAGTTTGAGAGAACTCAATCTGAACGTCTACCAGTTCGGTAAAAAAGTAGAAAATGTCGTGGACGATCCCATCATTCGCCCCTCCATGAACGCCGTGGCCGCCACTTATGACTGTGCCCACAAACCCGAGTACGAAGACCTGATGACGGCCACCAGCCACATCACCGGCAAAAAAATCAACCGTTTCACCCATATCCACCAGAGCACCGAGGACCTTGTTAAAAAAACCAAGATGTGCCGCCTTCTGGGCTCGTTGACCGGATGCTGCTTCCAGCGCTGCGTGGGCATGGACGCCATGAACGCCCTGTCCATGACCACCTTTGATATCGACGCCAAGTACGGCACCGAATACAACAAGCGCTTTCTTGCTTATCTCGAATTTGTCCAGGAGAACGATCTGGTCTGCGACGGCGCCATGACCGACCCCAAAGGCGACCGCGGCCTGCCCCCCCACAAGCAGGCAGACCCCGACATGTTCCTCCACGTGGTGGAAGAGCGGGAAGACGGCATCGTGGTCCGCGGCGCCAAGGCCCACCAGACCGGCGCGGTGAACTCCCATGAGATCATCATCATGCCCACCATCTCCATGCGCGAAGAGGACAAGGACTACGCCATCAGCTTTGCCCTGCCCAGCGACGCAGAAGGGATCACCTACATCATGGGCCGCCAGTCCTGCGACACCCGTAAGCTTGAAGAGGGCAACATCGACCGCGGCAACGTGCTGTTCGGCGGCCATGAGGCCCTGGTGGTCTTTGACGACGTCTTTGTGCCCTGGGATCGCATCTTCATGTACAAGGAGTGGGACTTTGCCGGCCAGCTTGTGGAGCAGTTCGCCTCCTACCACCGCCAGAGCTATGCCTGCAAGGCTGGCGTGGGCGACGTCCTCATCGGAGCCACCCAGACCATCGCCGAATTTAACGGCGCCCAGAAGGCCTCCCACGTCAAAGACAAAATCATCGAGATGAACCATCTCAACGAAACCCTCTTCTGCGGCTCTGTTGCCTGTGCGGCCGAAGGCCACAAAGAAAAGTCCGGTACCTATCTGGTCAACACCCTGCTGGCCAACGTCTGCAAGCAGAACGTCACGCGCTTCCCCTACGAGATCTCCCGGCTGGCCCAGGACATCGCAGGGGGCCTTATGGTGACCCTGCCCTCTGAAGACGATTACCGCTCTCCGGAAGTGGGCAAATGGGTGAAAAAGTACTTCAAGGGCAACGACGAGGTGGATACCGAAGACCGCATGCGCATGCTGCGCCTCATCGAAAACCTCACCCTGGGCACCGCAGCCGTGGGCTACCTCACCGAGTCCATGCACGGCGCCGGTTCTCCCCAGGCCCAGCGCATCATGATCTCGCGCCAGGTGAACCTCAAGCAGAAGCAAAAAGTTGCCAAGCGCCTGTGCGGCATCACAAAGGACGATGAGTAAGTCGGATCCGGGGGGCCTGAAAGGCCTCCCACCCGGCCCACGGCGTATCGGCCTGAAGTATTGCGGGGGGTGTGCCCCCCGCTACGACCGGGTCGGGCAGGTCAAGGCCATGGAGCGAGAGCTCCGCGGACTGGTCACCCTGCTCTCCCCGGACGCGGAAGGGCTGGAAGCCATACTCATTGTAGCGGGCTGCCCCACATGCTGTGTGGATGCCTCGGACTTCCGGCCCCTGCCTGTTCTCAGGATCCGGTGCGAGGCCGACGCCCGCCGATTTATCGACGACATACGATCCGAACCGAGCCGTGACCTGGCCGGGAGCACACTCTGAAGTGGTTGGATGAGGAGAGCACATGAACTGGAACGCACATTACGAAAACCGACAGATCACCCTTGAGGAGGCCGCACAGAAAATCGAATCGGGCAACCGGGTGGTGGCAGGCCACGCCTGCGGCTCCCCCGAGCCCATCCTGGACGCCCTGGTGGACCGGGCCGACGAGCTTGAAAACGTGGAGATCGTCCACATGGTCTCCATGGGCAAGAGCGCGTACTGCCTGCCGGAATACGAGAAGAACTTCAGGCACAACTCCATTTTCGCAGGGGGCGGGTCCCGCAAGGCCATTGCCGAAGGCCGGGCCGACTTCACGGCCTGCTACTTCAGCGAAATCCCCCTGTTGTTCCGAAACGGACACCTGCCCGTGGACGTGGCCCTGATCACGGTCTCGGAGCCGGACAAGATGGGGAACATGAGCCTGGGCATCTCCGTGGATTACACCCTGGAGGCGGCCAAGTCCGCGAAAATCGTCATCGCGGAGGTCTCTCCCCACATGCCCACCATCGGGGGCAACGCGTACGTCCACGCCTCGGACATCGACTTTTTCGTAAAAAGCGATCGCCAGATGATCGAACTCCCCCTGCCCCGCATCGGCGAGGTGGAGAAAGCCATCGGCTCCCATGTGGCCGGGCTCATTGAAGACGGCGACTGCCTGCAGCTCGGCATCGGCGCCATTCCCGACGCGGTCCTCACCTTCCTGGACGAAAAGAAAGATTTGAGTATTCACTCGGAGATGATCTCCGACGGGGTCATGAACCTGGTGGAAAAAGGGGTCGTCACCTGCCGCCGCAAGCAGCTCCACCCGGGGAAAATCATCATCACCTTTGCCATGGGCAGCCAGTCCTTCTACCAGTGGCTGGACCACAACTCCATGGTGGAGATGCACCCGGTGGATTACGTCAACGACCCCTTTATCGTCTCCCAGAACGACAACATGGTCTCCATCAACTCTGCCATCGCCGTGGACCTTTTGGGCCAGGTGGCGGCGGACAGCATGGGGGCCCGGCAATTTTCCGGCCCCGGGGGCCAGGTGGACTTTGTCCGCGGCGCCCGGCGCTCGAAAAACGGTCGCAGCATCATCGCCATGCCTGCCACGGCAAAAAAAGGTACCATGTCACGAATCGTCAGCACCCTGGCTCCGGGCCAGGCCGTCACCACGCCCAGGAACGATGTGGACTACATCGTCACCGAGCACGGCCTCGCCCACCTGACAGGGAAAACCCTTGAACAGAGGGCCAAAGCCCTCATCGATATCTCTGCACCCGAGTTCAGAGATACCCTCTGGTACGAATTCGAGGAGATCTACAGAGACAAATAGGGATTGTTTTCGGCCGGCACCCTTGAGTCCCTCTCCCAGACTTTCCGGCGGCGCTGTCCCTCCATCGGCGCCGCCGGAGTCGGACCCAAGGCCTCCCTCCATATCAACGCCAGTGCCTGACCTCCCGACTTCTTCCCACCGCCCGCCCCGTACGCTCCCACATCAGACGGGGCGGGCCGGATGGGAAGCATCCCAAACCCATCACGTGTTTCATCCACACACACGACAGGACTCGGGCTCACGGATCCGGTCGCCATGCGTCACACGTAGGATGGGCAAAGCGAAGCGTGCCCATCATTGCCTCGTTAACCCGCACGCCCCTACCCCATGAAGGAAACCCTCGCCATACGCGATGGGCACGGCGCCAAAGCCGTCTCCACCCCAACGAATACGGTTATGCCTTTGCCCATCCTACAGGACTCGAGCTAACGGCTCCGATCGCCATGCGTCACACGTAGGATGGGCAAAGCGAAGCGTGCCCATCGTTGCCTTGTTAACCCGCACGCCCCTACCCCATGAAGGAAACCCTCGCCATACGCGATGGGCACGGAGCCAAAGCCGTCTCCACCCCAACGAATACGGCCATGCCTTTGCCCATCCTACAGGACTCGAGCTAACGGCTCCGGTCGCCATGCGTCACACGTAGGATGGGCAAAGCGAAGCGTGCCCATCTTTGCCTCGTTAACCCGCACGCCCCTACCCCATGAAGGAAACCCTCGCTATACGCGATGGGCACGGCGCCAAAGCCGTCTCCACCCCAACGAATACGGTTATGCCTTTGCCCATCCTACAGGACTCGGGCTAACGGCTCCGATCGCCATGCGTCACACGTAGGATGGGCAAAGCGAAGCGTGCCCATCTTTGCGCCGGTCCCCCACCGTCCCAACCCCATGAGGGAGGCCCACGCCATACGCGATGGGCACGGCGCCAAGGCCGTTTCCACCCCAACGAATACGGCTTTGCCTTTGCCCATCCTACAGGACTCGGGCTCACGGCTCAGGTCGCCATGCGTCACACGTAGGATGGGCAAAGCGAAGCGTGCCCATCTTTGCATCGATAACCCGCACGCCCCTACCCCATGAAGGAGACCCTCGCCATACGCGATGGGCACGGCGCCAAAGCCGTCTCCACCCCAACGAATACGGTTATGCCTTTGCCCATCCTACAGGACTCGGGAGAACCGCTCCGGTCGCCATGCGTCACACGTAGGATGGGCAAAGCGGAGCGTGCCCATCTTTGCATCGTTAACCCGCACGGCCCTACCCCATGAAGGAAGCCCACGCCATACGCGATGGGCACGGCGCCAAGGCCGTCTCCACCCCAACGAATACGGCTATGCCTTTGCCCATCCCACAGGACTCGAGTGGCTAAACGCATCGGCGACCTGGCTTCCGTCCATAACATGCGGTCCGACGTGCCCCCTGAAAACGTTATCGCCATGCTGGAATCTGCCGTTGAGCTGGGTCAGTATCCCAACGCCTCCTGATCAAAAAAGGCGGAAGAGATGAACCCATCCCTTCCGCCCGAACCCGCCTCGTTCAACCTGTTCCGAAGCAAGACCTTACATCATTAAGCAGTCGCCGCATTGATCAGGCGACTTTGGTGGCCCCTTTTTTGTTGGAGGCCCTCCAGATCCCCATGGCTTCGGCATCTTTGATCAACGCCTCGCGGAAATCGGGGTGGGCGATGGAGATAAGGGCTTCGGCACGTTCCCAGGTGCTTTTGCCCTTCATCTGGGCAATGCCGTACTCTGTTACGATCATATGGGTGGCGGTACGGGGAGAGGTAACGATGGCCCCGGGGGTCAGGGTGGGCTTGATGCGGGACACCGGCCCGTTGGGGGTGTTGAAGGTGGAGGTCATGCAGATGAAGCTCTGGCCGTTTTGGGATTTGTAGGCCCCTTCCACAAAGTCGAGCTGGCCGCCGGTGCCGCTGATGTGCTTGGTGCCGACGCTCTCGGAGCAGACCTGGCCGAAGACATCCACCTCAATGCAGGCGTTGATGGAGACAAAGTCATCGATTTTGGCCACCACCACCGGGCTGTTGGTGTAATCCACGGAATAGGAGATGACGCCGGGGTTGTCGTCGATGAAGTCGTAGAGGTCCTGGGTTCCCATGGCAAAGGAGAAGACCTGCTTGTACTTGTCGATGTTTTTATACCGGCCGGTAATCTTTCCGGCCCTGGTCATCTCCAGGTACGCGTCCACGTACATTTCGGTGTGCACGCCCAGGTCCTTCAGGTCGGACTTGGCCACCATGGCCCCCACGGCGTTGGGGATGCCCCCGATGCCAAGCTGGAGGCAGCAGCCGTCGTAAAGCTTTTCGATGATATAGGAGGCGATCTTCTGTTCTTCCGGGGACGGGTTGGCCGCAGGCAGGGTCGGAAGGGCAGGATTTGAGCTCTCCACCACATGGGTCACCTGGGACAGGTGCACGCACTCCTGGTTGCCCCCAAGGACCCTGGGGCAATTTTCGTTGACCTCCACGAGGACGTAGTCCGCCATCTCGATGGCAGCCATGGTGGCAGGGGCACCGGAACCAAAGCTGAAGTACCCGTGACGGTCCATGGGGCTGGCCGTAAACATGCAGACCTTGGCGCTGGTGCAGTTGTTGCGCACCATAAAGGGCTTTTCATGGAACTTCATGGGCACGTAGGAGAGCAGGCCCTTTTTGTAATACTTGCGGTCCAGGCCACCGCAATGCCAGCTGTTCCAATAGAAATGGTCACCCGTTGGGTCGACATCGTTTGTATGGTGGGGCATGGCACCGATATCACATCGAATGTTGACCCCTGCCAGTTCATCTTTTCGTCTGGAGAGGGCGGCGTCCAGTTCATTGGGAGCATTCACGCCGAAGGCATACTCTATCCAGTCTCCGCTGTTTACGACCTTCACGGCCTCATCAGCTGATACCAGTTTCGCTTTATACTCATCCTTCGTAAAATCGATGATCATAAGTACCCCTTATCTTTCGTTATGGAAATTGAATACCAACAACTACTCGGCATTTCAGGAGTTATGCCAACCTTCGGGGTAATTTATTAACCATCTGAATTAACAATCGCTTTACATCTGAACGTCTTTTCTCGACAAGACACATGTTCATTGTCGTGGCTGGGGTTATTACGCCACACTCCGGCCGAAGCTGCCTGGCAACCCGCTGAATACATGAAACAATCAAGACATGGGGCCAAAGAGCACCAACATGTGTCGAATCGGTAACATCACCATGCTAAAAAGGCTGTGCCACGTCAGGATTTTTCCACGGACACAGCAATGGCCTCGGTATATCGCGCATGGATGGAGAGGCCCACCTTTAGCGTGTCAAAGGTTTCCACCGAGGTATCGACCCGGGTGGTAATGACATTGCCGTCCGGCAACTTCAGGGTCACGCTTCGGTTTTCCCTGTCGATGGCCACGATCTCGGCAGAGACATCCACGGTCTCCACCAGGATCCCTGCAGGCTTTTCCCCTTTGGCCGCCCTGCCGGTAACGCTCCCACTGCGGGTGGCGGGTTTCATCCCGTGGTCCCCCAGGTACAGGGCCACCGATCCGTAATATTCCACCCGAACCCGATCGCCGATATCTATCTGATCGAAATTCCGTGCGTCCTCACTCACCTCATAGTGCACCACGTCGCCATCCGGTCCGGAAAGCATGAGCACACGATCAGCGTAGTCGATTCCCACGACCTCCGCCGTGATGACCTTTCCGCTGCCCAGCTCAAACCCGGACTCCATCTCGGAAACGGCTGCGGTTTTCCCGTCATCGGCCATAACATAAAGGGGCGCTGAACAAACCATAAGAGCCCCAAGGGCAACGGCACACAGAAATACTGATACGTTGGTTTTCACGTCATCCTCCTGTTCGTGCGTTATTGTTACGTTAATCATGTTATTGCAAAGCGAACATAGGCAGATTATCACCGCCGTTTACGACAATTCAAGAAGTTCCTGCAAAGGGCCAAAAGCGCTTAAAAGCCTGAGGCCCCCACGGGCAGCCGGTTTCCAGCAGGGCACAGGCCCCCAGAAATCAACGGGGTTGAAACACTGCGGCAACGGATATGGGCCGCCTGCGAAAAACCCATACAGAATCAGGCAATTCCGGCCGATCGGCCCCCAAGCCACGCCCTTTCATTTTCAACCCATTTGTCCCCTGAGAATGCCAATTGGTTAAAAAAACTGAAAAAAAGTCTTGACCAATCGAACATTTTCATAGACTATACGTTTCCAGTGCCTCACCGGAGGCTTTAGTGTTTCGTTATCTTAAGGAAGATCCATTTCAAGAAGTGGCAGACCCTGAAGTATCGAACAAAAATTAACACATACCAAGTAAGGAAACGTCACAATGGCTAATGGAATCGTAAAATGGTTTAACGAATCTAAAGGTTTTGGTTTTATTGAGCAGGAAAACGGCCCCGATGTATTTGTACATCACTCTGGAATCAACTCCAGCGGCTTCAGGACTCTCAATGAAGGCGACCGTGTTACTTTCGACATCGAGCAGGGCCAGAAAGGTCCCGCTGCTGTCAACGTAACCGTGCAGTAGCTTGATTAGGGCCTGACGGCCTTTTCAGCATATTGAAAGCCCCCTCGCTTTACAGTGAGGGGGCTTTTTTATTTTGTGCCCGAGCCTTCCCTCCAGCCTGCGCACACACCCCGCGAGCCATTCCCCTTCCATAACCCGGTGTTGATTTTGCCACTGCAAACCGGATAAAATAAGTTTTCTTCTCACCGGATCCATCACACACGAGCTTGCCCCTTCCGATCCGGAACAGCCGGTTATCAAGCATTCTCCCCTTTAGTCGACCCCATGAGCCCGTTTTTGGGCATGGCGGTAAACCCATTTGTTTTATGGATGAACCCCCGTAAAGGAGCACCTTTCCATGAACAGATTTTTCAACACGGCGGCAGCGGCCCTCCTGGCCCTGGGACTTTCTGCGGGATGCGGCAAAGAGAGTTCAGACACACCAACGGACACAAAACCCGTGACCCTTCGCATGGCCACCCAGTACCCTGAAGACCACCCGGCCCATGCTGCCGCCCTGCGCATTGAGGAGGCCATAGAAAAAGGAACCGACGGCAGGGTGAACATTACCGTCTTTCCGGAGAACCAGCTGGGAGAGCCGGGCCAGGTCTTCGAAGGGGTCCAGAACGGCACCATTGACGCCGCGCACATCTGGATTCCCTCCCAGGACGACCCACGGCTGAACACCGGAGACCTGCCTTACATCGCCCGGGACTACGGGGAGCTAAGGAAAATCTTTGCTCCGGACGCCTTCATCCCCATGCAAGTCGGAACACTCCTCGACAAAAAAAACGTCACCTTTTTCGGCTATTACACGGAAGGATTTATGGGGGTGGGAACCACCGGGGAGGCCAAGAACCTGCGTTCTCTGGGCACAGACAAGGGTGTTGTTGTGAGTATATCCGACTCAGCCGCGGTCAAGACCGGCATGGAGGCACTGGGGTTTCGAACCACCGCCCTGCCCTACTCGGATGTCCTTGCAGCCCTTAAGGCAGGCGTGGTGGATGGATGGGTCGGCGGCCCTCCCCGTCTGACCTACTCGGGATTCCGCGAAGCCATCACCACCTATTACCAGCTGAACTCAAACGTTGTGAACTCTCAGTACATCATGGGCACCAAGGTCTTCCGTTCCTTCAGCCAGGCTGACAGGAAAGTGGTGGCCGAGGCCTTTGCCGCAGAAAGTCTCAAGAGCTTTGAGGTTGCCGAGCAGGAGGAGATCTCCTACCGGAGGAAGATGACGGAGGCAGGCATTACGGTCAATGAATTTTCGAGGCATGAGCTCCGCGCCATGGCCGACTATGTCCGGGAAAGCGTGTGGCCCGGGTTTGAAAAAGAGATGTCTCGCAAGTGGATGAAGGAGCTCGCGGCGTCGTACGCAGACAAATAGCAGAGGGCCCAAAGCTTACCGAAGGTTTCATAGCAAAACACTCGGAAATATCGTCTTGACACCAGCGCGGCGTTCCCCCACAATGAGCCCTTTTAAAAGGAAAACAGCCCATTGACTGACACGGCACGGCCCCAAAGGCCCTGCGCCGCGCTTGATTACAGCAACAGGAGTTCCCATGCGCCAGCGACTCATGTATGTCATCACCTTCGTTCTTTTAACGGTGATCCCTGCCGGAGGGGCTTTTGCCGAGCCTTCTTCGGTTCCCCTGATGAAACAGACAAGCCTCGGCCTTTACATCACCGCCGCAGACGCCTGGGCCGAATGGCAGAAACACCCCGAAGCCACGACAATCCTTGATGTCCGCACCCAGGAAGAGTACATGCTCATCGGCCATCCCCCCATGGCCCGCAACATCCCCGTGATGCTCATGGAGCCCATTCGCGAGCGTATCACCATGTCCTCCAACCCCGATTTTGTTGAGCAGGTCAAAAAAGTCTACCCACCGGAAACCCGCCTTCTTGTTCTCTGCCGGTCCGGCGGGCGAAGCGCCATGGCCATCAATATCCTGGCCAAGGAAGGGTATACCCAGGTCTACAATATTGTGGATGGATTTGAGGGAGACACCCTGAAAGAGACGGGCCATGAAGACTACGGCAAACGCACAGTAAACGGTTGGAAAAACGCCGGGGCGGAATGGACCTACGACCTGAACCGGGAGCTTCTCTACCTGCCTTAACGGGCCCACCCGATCCTGTTCAGCCTCCGGCGCCCCGCCGGAGGCTCTTCACAAAGTCCTATTCGTCAGCCTCTTTTATCCCCACGGCTTTCACATGCCCATTTTCCGCCACCTTGTCCACCATGGCCTTGACGCTCCGGTCCATGGGGCTGCCGTCCGTGTAATCCGCCGGGGCAATGAGGGTGGCACGGCCGTCGTCCACCAGTCCGGCAGCCCGACTCTTTGCCCCGTTGCTCCCCGGCGCATAGGCTGCAATGGCATTGCCTCCCATGCTCGTCACCACCCGCATGCACGGAATATCCGTCTCCCCGTCCCCGATAAACACCATGTTTGAAAACGGAACCACCCGGTCTTCCCGGGGCATGCGCTTGTTGATGAGGGAGTTGTCATAAACATCCAGACTCCCTTTGTTGATGCGAAAAAGGTATTGTGTCTTGGTGGTGTAATTCACGGCCAGGGCAGGCCAGCTTGCGATGCCGTGGTGGTCGTACATGAACCCCGAGGCAAAAATGGCGTCAAAACACGTTGCGATCACCGTCCCGCGGATCATCTCCCGCAGCCCGGACGAGACAATGTAATGACACACCTTCACCCCCTTCTCCGCCCCGTAAGTATTGATGCGATCAAACCACCCTTCCACCCCGTCAAACAGCTCGATGCCCGCCCCGAAAGCATGAAAATCTTCCCGCCTTACCGGCACCTCATGCTGCCGGGCTTTTTTGAGCATCAGCCCCATGTACGCCAGGATCTGGTCGGCATCCTGCTCCCGGGCATACGCATCCACCTCCGCCCAGAAATCCCGGGACGCCACCTTCAGCCTCGGAATAAAGTCATACTCCTGCATGTTCCCCGGAGACAGGGTTCCGTCAAAATCATACGCAATGGCCATGGGAATCAGATTGGACACAGGCAACCTCCCTGAAGCAAAATCGAAAAGAAAGAAGACGGAAACACAATAAAACAGACAGGGCCGACAGCGCAAGGGGCATGCAGTCCGCAAACCATCGCCACCGGTCACCGTGCGTCATACGTAGGATGGGCAAAGCGGAGCGTGCCCATCTTCCTCTAACAGCCCAACATGTTACTCAAAATCCAACACCAGGGTCTCCACATCAATCGCGACTCCCGCCTCATACCACCCCTTGCGAACCGCCTGTTGATAAGAACCGTATTCCCAATCCTCAGGCTTTGAGGCATACCCATGCTTGACCGGATTGTAATGGATGTAATCCACATGGCGTCGCCAATCCTCTTCATCGCGAATCATATGCTCCCAAAACCGCCTTTGCCAAATGCCCTTCTCCCGTTTTTTCGCTTTGGAAGACCCGATAACACCCCTCGGCAATCCCGTTGAGAAATGGCGTTTGATTACCATCCATCGCATGGAAAAATTGATATCACCGTCCGGAAGCCTCCACAGGGTATGCACATGATCCGGCAACACGACGATCGCCTCAATTTCAAACGGGTGCCGATTCACACACAACCGAAAAGACTCGCGCAACCGATCGATGTGCTCAATAAGCAAAGGGCACCGGTTTTCCGTGACCACCGTAAAAAAATACCGTGCACCAGGTTGATATACTCTTCGATATCTCATGGCATCCTCGCATTCTTGCTCTGTCTCGAAATATCTCCACCGGTTGCCGTGTGACAAGCTTTGATCCCCACACACGATGGGCACGGCGCCCAGACCATCATCACCCTAATGGTTACGGCTTGGCCTTTGCCCATCCTACATCTCCTCGAATTATCACCACCGATTGAAATGTGTCACACGTAGGATGGGCAAAGCGAAGCGTGCCCATCTTTGCTCGGGTCCCCCATTCAAACACCATATCCATGTGTGAGATCCACACCCCATTTGGAATCCTTCGTCACGCGCGATGGGCACGGCACCCAGGCCATCATCACCCTAATGGTTACGGCTTGGCCTTTGCCCATCCTACATCTCCTCGATTTATCGCCACCGATTGAAGTGTGTCACACGTAGGATGGGCAAAGCGAAGCGTGCCCATCTTTGCTCGGGTCCC
>NZ_CAADHO010000011.1:0-8612 GCF_900699765.1 Desulfoluna butyratoxydans | reverse complement strand
CCACCGATTGAAGTGTGTCACACGTAGGATGGGCAAAGCGAAGCGTGCCCATCTTTGCTCGGGTCCCCCATTCAAACACCATATCCATGTGTGGGCCCCACACCCCATTTGGAATCCTTCGTCACGCGCGATGGGCACGGCACCCAGGCCATCATCACCCTAATGGTTACGGCTTGGCCTTTGCCCATCCTACATCTCCTCGATTTATCGCCACCGATTGAAGTGTGTCACACGTAGGATGGGCAAAGCGAAGCGTGCCCATCTTTGCTCGGGTCCCACATTCAAACACTATATCCATGTGTGAGACCCACACCCCATTTGGAATCCTTCGTCACGCGCGATGGGCACGGCACCCAGGCCATCATCACCCTAATGGTTACGGCTTGGCCTTTGCCCATCCTACATCCCCTCGAATGATCACCACCGATTGAAGTGTGTCACACGTAGGATGGGCAAAGCGAAGCGTGCCCATCTTTGCTCGGGTCCCCCATTCAAACACCATATCCATGTGTGGGCCCCACACCCCATTTGGAATCCTTCGTCACGCGCGATGGGCACGGCACCCAGGCCATCATCACCCTAATGGTTACGGCTTGGCCTTTGCCCATCCTACATCCCCTCGAATGATCGCCACCGATTGAAGTGTGTCACACGTAGGATGGGCAAAGCGAAGCGTGCCCATCGTTGACCAACCTCCCACAACAGGCATCCCGCCTTGTAGCGCGACAAAGCGCCCCGACTTGACTCTTTGAGCAATGAACGACATCAACACCACCCACAATGCCTATGGCCGCAACACACAGAAATCAAAACTACAATAGAATTTATACTATGTAGAACAACGAAAATTGCAACTACAGAATGTATAGCCAAAAATTGGGTAATTCAAAACAGGTATCCTTTCGCGAAGGTGGAACCACCCATGGAGCGCCGCACTCTGTGCGGCATAACCATCGACACAAAAAAAGCCGCACATAAGTGCGGCGTTTCACTATAACTTTTTCATTTCTTCAGACACCTCACGGAAAAATGATATCGGTGGTTCCATTGGGTATCACGTCAATGGGAATAACGCGGATCGTAACTCGGGCATCCCCCTGAAGACGAAATTCGACAGGTGATGTCAGTTTCGCCTGGCGGGGATAAATCAAAGCGAGTGTATCAATGCCGTACCGGGCGGCATAGGCACTCATCTGATACAGGTCGCCCTGTGTGATTCCAAGGTTTTTCCCGTTTTCGTTCAGGATTTTCCATTTGGCATCGGCAAGGGCTACGGGCGTGCTTTCATCCAGAAAGACCATGTCGGGTTTCATCAAAAACAGCTCATTGCCGGTGTCCGGACGAATTGCCATGTATTTTTTGGGACCCTGCTCACGCATTCGCAGTCCCCTTTTGCCTGCATTCCGGCGCATGATATCCGAGACATACGCTTCAAACAGCCTGTTCATATCAAAGATAAGAGCCAGACACGGCATATCACCGGCGACAACGTCCGGGTGGAGGCCCTCCAAAAACATGCGGCACATACCAAAAATCTCTTTGAATCGACACGTCGTGCGATCAAAGGCCAGGCTTTCAAAAAAAGTGAGATCTGCCGGGATGTCCCTGATATCTGCAAATTGCATAAGAAGTCGTGCAATCCGCTTTCGTGCTGTTGTGCCCGATGCGAATTGTTGCATCTGGCGTAACACCGATTTGATCATTTGATTGTGGGGGGTATCGACACTCATTTCATCGTAGCAGCAATAGACACGCTCCCCGTGGGCCAAGTTGTGTTTGAACTGCATATCGAGCTTGATCCGGCCCCTTACAACATGAAGATTCTCCTCTTTTTCCACATAGCCCCGAAGCATGCCTTGCATCAGCTGGGCCTGAAGAAGATCACAAAAATAGATCAGGAACACGTCAAGAAGCACCTCGGTTTGACGGCCCATGGCCCCCTGCCCCACGGGCGTTGTCTTGAGGCGCCGTGCCCGTTTCAAAAGATGAATCAATGCCGTCCTGCAGGCCCCCGGGCTCTCCTCCCTCCCATGGATTTTTGGGAGAATTTCTAAGCAAAGATCCCCCAATGACACCACCCCGCAATGCTGAGCGAACGTGATGACATGATGCCCCCAGGCAAACGTTCGTTTAGGCAACCGGGCTTCAAGGCGGGAAAGGGCTTCGGCATGGGCCTCCGTAAGCACATGCTCGCCCTCACGACGGGAAGCCCGGATCGGAATGCGCTCATGTTCGATGACGCTTAAGATTTCCATGCTCAATTGACATCTTCATATATTTTTCGAATGGCATCCGGGGCGATGTTGGCCTCATCCTCAACACGGTACTCGATGAGATCGTCATGGCCTGCAACGTCAAAGCCAAAAGCCTCTTCTGGTTTGAGAATCCGATGGCAGACAATCTGTGGGTCGTGATGTTGCCCATCTTCCCCCACATCGTGAAAAACCTTTTGAATACTGCGCCAGTCTTCATAGAAATACTCTTGAAGCAAGGGGATAACCTGGTTCAGGAGCACCTCTTTAAGATCAGCAAACGTCCTCACATTGCAAAAATAAGCATGGCCCAGGGTCATGTCCCGGTTGAGCAGGAACCGGATCCTCAGGTTCATGGCATCAAGCATCTTACGAAGATCAATGACCCCACCGTCACCATCATCAATGGTTCCATCCGCGGCACGTCCGTTGATGACCGCCGAATTCGGCATCAATTCTTTAAAACGAAACCTGCGCCGCAGTGCCGTGTCGATGAGGGCAATAGAGCGGTCCGCCGTATTCATGGTGCCGTATATATCGAGGTTCACCGGCACACCGAATGTTTCGCCGGAGTAAGGAAGCGTCAGCTCCAACCCTTTGGTCAGGTGACCTTCGCTATCGTACTCCGCCCGTTTATCAACCTCCATCAGGGTAATGAGTTCCCCGAAAATTTTGGCTATGTTTCCCCGGTTGATCTCATCAATAAAAATAGCGTACTTCTGATTTGGATCTGCCTTGGCCTTCTTGACGATCCGCTTAAAAACCCCGGGAACCACCCTGTACGAAAACCCGTCGCCATCCTCGCCTGCGTCAACAGGCCGAATCCCTTCCAGGAAATCTTCATAGCTGTATGCCTGATGAAATGTGACGAATTCGTATCTCTGTTGCAACATTCCCGCATCGGGTCCTCGCTCCCAGGAATCCGCCAAACCGGGAATGTCATCACACGTCTCCTGCCACCCGTCCGTAAAGGACCAGACCGAATCACGGCTCTTTTCAAACACAAAGGGTGCGCATCGGTTCCGAGTCAGCACCGTCGTGCACGACTCCGGGGTGTGCTGCTGCAGCGTGGCCCAGATGGTCTGCTTGATATGACTGGTACGTTCCATAACACGCGCTTTGAAGCGTACAAACTCATGGGAGGCAATGTCACCGACCTTTGCCGTGCCCCCCAGCTTGTACAATGCCGCAGCAATCACATCAAACCATCGCACATCAGCAAGTTGCTGCATCAACCATACATCACGCGGGATGGGCGTACTCTGTGTTGCATATCGTTCCTTGAGCCGACTGAGTTCGTAGGTTTTTCCCGTGCCGGGAGGCCCGTAAAAAATAAGGTTTCGGGGGCGTATTACAGGCAAAGTGGGCTGCTCTGGTTTCGATACTTTTTCGACTGTGTCTTGCCAGAGTTTCTCGAGTATTCCGGCAGCCTTTGGTTTTATTTTGATGCCCGAAGCCTGGGGAGACCACGCCTGCTCCTCAGGCACCGCCTTTTTTAACTCTCCCTGGAAAACCATGGGATCCCCTTTGTCGGGATCCTGAATGCGTGAGAAGGCAATATCCACGTACCAGATCTGCTTGCTCCCGCTGCCTTGGGGCTCACCCCAGTGATCTGCCTGATAAGGCGCTGTCACCACATTGCCGACGGCGATAACCCCGCGTGGTTCCACGCCGGTCCGGGTCAGGTAGGCCCTGTCCCCCACATGGATCCCGGTGTTGGCACAATTCCAGCGCAGCGTCACGGTTTCTCCGTTATGGGTAGCTTGCCGATCGACAGCCAGGGATTCCCAGGGCCATTTGGAGGGGTTCCAGCTGAAAAGCCAGGAGTTGTGGGAAGATTCAAACCAAAGGTTACGCAAAGGGGGCGAATAAAAATCCAGTTCCTCTGTTCCATATGAGGCCTCCTGTTCCCTGCGGATGTCGTGGAGTTCCCCATCCAGATCACTCACCGTAATCTTGTTGACCTGGGCCGGCCGGAGTTTCCTGAAAGCCGCAACGATGCTCCGCCGGTGCGTGCCCCCAAATACCCGCTCACAGGCATCGGGAAAAAGAAGGAACAGGAACATGTGGCGAAACTGACGGGACTCGTTTTCTTCCAGCGTCTCCAGCCACGTTGTCATGGCCCGGACATCCCCCAAAAGCCTCTTACGTTCGTCAATGCCCATGGCCTTCAGGCCCGACATCAGCCGGATAAAATAGATAAACTCGCGCCACCGGTTGGTATTGTATGCGGTCCCGGCGCTGCCCGCCCCCACCAGATACCGGTCTGACAGCCAGGAGATGCCTTCAGGCAAGCCAGTCCCAGCCCAACCCCAAATCATCCCAATTCCTTCACGTTTTTTTTCGGGCGTCATGTTGCTCGGGCAGAGAAACATCACCCAGAACATCTCAGCAGCCAGTTTTTTGACTTCGGGCACTGTGGGCTCTATCTGGGATTCCAGTTTCTCGTAGAAACTCCCATCACCCATATCAAGGTTCTGGATAAAATACTGATCCAGAGCACGGAAGTGCTCCAACGACCAAAGGGCGTCATCAGTAAACACAGCCCCATCGTTTTCAATGCACGCCCTTCGCCAATGCTCAGCCGCATCCAGTATGGATTCGACATCATGGGTTTTTTCGCCGCAATATCTGCTCATAGGGTTTCTCCTCAGTAGATCCGAATTTTGCTACACCAGTGTTATCTCCATTCTGGTGATTTTCCAAGGAGTAATGACGCTTTTTTAAAGAAACCAGACAAATTATTAGCCTTTTGTATGGCTACGCCGGAATCACTGGTTATCGCCGCGCCCGATGGGCACGGCACGAGATTGGCCATCCTACAATTTAACGGATTATCCCCGCTGTTCGCCATATGTCACCCCGTAGGATGGGCAAAGCGGAGCGTGCCCATCTTTGCACGCTCAACCCGTACCATACCAAATCCATGACACATTCAGACCCCACACACCACAATCCCCCATGAGAACAATCGCCACACGCGATGGGCACGGCACCAAGGGTGTCATCACCCCGATGGTTACGGGCTTGCCTTTGCCCATCCTACGTGTTTTTCAATTACCTCCGCTGTTCGCCATATGTCATCCCGTAGGATGGGCAAAGCGAAGCGTGCCCATCTTTGCACGCTTAACCCGTACCATCCAAAACCCATTACATATTCGGCCCCGACACACCACAACCCAAAATAGATGCCATCGCCATATGCGATGGGCACGGCACCAACGGTGTCACCACCCCAATGGTTACAAGTTTGCCTTTGCCCATCCTACGTGTTTTCGGATTATCCCCGCTGTTCGCCATATGTCACCCCGTAGGATGGGCAAAGCGGAGCGTGCCCATCTTTTGGTCAATACCCCATAGCAAAAACACAAACCCAAATGGCACCATAGGAAAACAGCAAACCTTTCCGCTGGACAAAGCAGCGTGCTTCATGGCATGGAGTTGGGTTGTCGTTATTTTGAACTTAAGCTGCGTTGAGCAGAGTATCAGCATCAGCACATTGACATATGAAGGAATTTTAGACACATGGATAGACGTGAGCTGCGGAGTCAGGTTGATAAGATATGGGAAGCATTCTGGACAGGGGGGATCAGCAACCCCCTTACCGTCATTGAGCAGTTCACCTATCTGTTGTTTATCCGGCGGCTGGATGAGATTCAGCTTCTGGAAGAGAAGAAAACCCAATTTTCAGAGGGACCCGTCACCAACCCTGTCTATACCGAAGACCAGAAAGCCCTTCGATGGGGCTCTTTTAAGAACATGGATCCCGAGGCGATGTTTGAGCTTTTTACCCGGCCGCAGGGAGATTTGCCCACGGTATTCGACCATATGAAGGAACTCAACGGCCGGGCGGGGATTGCGGCCAAATTCATGAAGGGGGCCACCTTTATGATTCCGACTCCCCGGCTCCTGGACATGGTGGCTCAGATGATCGACAAGATCAAGATGGACGATCAGGACACCAAGGGGGACCTTTACGAATACCTCCTCTCAAAAATTGCCACGGCGGGTACCAACGGCCAGTTCCGAACCCCGAGGCACATCATCAAGATGATGGTGGAGATGATGGAGCCCAAGAGAGATGACACCATTTGCGATCCGGCATCGGGGAGCTCCGGGTTTCTCGTGGGCTGCGGAGAGTACATCAAAAAAGAGCACAACGACTGGTTCATGGAACCCGAGTTCAACGCCCATTTCAAGGGAGCCATGTTCACCGGCATTGAGTTCGACAGCACCATGATCCGCATCGGTGCCATGAACCTGATGCTCCACGGCATCGACACCCCCACCCTCATCGGCAAAGACGCCTTGAGCGAAGGCAACGGCGACCTCAGGGAGGCTTACAGCCTGATCCTCGCCAACCCGCCCTTTAAAGGAAGCCTCGACTACGACAGCGTGGAGCCGTCCCTCTTAAAGACAGCCAAAACCAAGAAGACCGAGCTTCTTTTTGTGAGCCTCATGCTGCGCCTCCTTAAAACCGGGGGCCGCTGCGCTGTCATCGTTCCGGACGGGGTGCTCTTCGGCTCCTCCAAGGCCCACAAACAGCTTCGGAAGACCCTTCTGGAAGATCAAAAACTCGAGGCTGTCATCTCCATGCCCAGCGGGGTGTTCAAGCCCTACGCAGGGGTGAGCACCGCGGTTCTCGTCTTCACCAAGACCAACAGCGGCGGCACCGACCATGTCTGGTTTTACGACATGAAGGCCGACGGGTTCAGCCTGGACGACAAACGCAACAAAATCCCCGACACGGACATCCCGGACATCCTCACCCGATTCAAAAACCTCAAAGCCGAAGCATCTCGGGAACGCACAGACCAAAGCTTTCTCGTGCCCTTTGACGAGATCAAGGAGAACGACTGGGACCTGAGCATCAATAGGTACAAAGAGATTGTGTATGAAGAGGTGGCGTATGCTTCGCCTGGGGAGATTATGGCGGAGATTGAAGCGTTGGATAAAGAGAGGGGTGAAGCTCTTGAGATGTTAAAGGGGATGTTGAGATGATCTATCCATTTGTTAAGTTAAGTGATTTGTGTAGCATTATCACACGAGGTAAAGCACCAAAATACGGCGACTCGACTCAATTTAACATTGTAAAATCAGCACAAGTTCAACCGACTGGTGTTCTTTGGGACGAGTGCCCTCCTGTCACTGATAAGTTTGGAGTTGGTTGTTCTCCGACCTATTTTTTGCAAAATGGCGATGTGCTTTTAAATGGTACGGGAACCGGTACATTAGGACGGCCATCAATAGTTCGAACCGTCACTCCCAATAGATTCATTCCAGATTCTCATATCAATCTGTTACGAGCTAATGATGATTTGAATCCATTATATCTTTTTTACTGGTTTTTTTCACCGAGAGGGCAAAGAATCATAGAGTTAAACCATACAGGCTCAACAAATCAAATAGAACTATCCGCAAAACGATTGAGTTACTTGAAAATCCCCCTCCCCCCCCTGCCCGTCCAAAAAAAGATCGCCGCCATCCTGGACGCCGCCGATTCCCTGAGGCAGAAGGACAAGGCCCTCATTGCCAAATACACGGAGCTCTCGCAGTCGCTGTTTTTGGAGATGTTTGGGGATCCAGCTATAAACAAGCGTAAATTTAAACTTGGAACAATAGGAGATCTGCTCGCTGAGGTCAAATACGGTACGAGTTCGAAAGCTGACGAAAATGGCGAATATCCATACCTGAGAATGAATAACATCACATACGAGGGTTATATGGATTTTTCGAATTTGAAATACATAACACTATCAGAAAAGGATAAGCCCAAATACCTCGTCAGACGTGGTGACCTTCTATTCAACAGAACAAACAGCAAAGAGTTGGTTGGTAAAACGGGTCTATATAATAGTGATAACGAAATGGCGATTGCAGGGTATTTAATAAGGACAAGAGTCAATGAGAACGCTAATCCTTACTACATTTGGGGTTACTTAAACTCTAAACATGGAAAATTAACGTTAGCTGGGATGTGTAAGAGTATCGTTGGGATGGCTAATATTAATGCTAAAGAATTTCAAACTATCAAAATACTTCACCCCCCAATAGAACTCCAAAACCAATTCGCCGAACGCATCGAAGCCATCGAAAAACAGAAAAAACAAGCCGAACTCAGCCTGCAAAAGTCGGATGATCTTTTCAACAGCTTGATGCAAAAGGCATTCAAGGGCGAGCTGGTCTCCTGACCCACTCTCCCCTATGGACCGCCATTGGGTGCAAAAAGCCTTGGCCTATACACCAGCCCTTTCAATGTAGTACTTTTATTTTTTGCGTTTCGAAATCAGCTTGGCGGTTGAAACATGTGAGCTTTTCGAGCAATGACCCTTCTTGTCCTTTGGCTTTTTAGGGCCTCTC
>NZ_CAADHO010000010.1 GCF_900699765.1 Desulfoluna butyratoxydans | reverse complement strand
TGGGCTCCCGCCTGTTTGCTGAAAAGCAATACCCTATAAGACCATCGAGTACCGAAAACCGGGCTTCTTGAACAAAGGATTGATGTGACCTTCGGTCACGAGCAATCCTTAATGTTAAGCCAGCATTGCCAATACATGCATTTTCAGGTTAGCTGCAAGTTGTAAATTTTGATCGATATGAAGGGCTAAATCACAGTCTTCAACAATTTGTCCGGCCAATTCAGATAAATCTTGTTTGCTTTGGCAAAATCTTAACAATTCATAATTTGCAGCAGCCCGATTTTGATATGGGATAGTTTTTTTACTATCAAGTGCTATTGACAAGGTGAAATCATTAACTGCATTTTCAAAGTATGCTTTTTTGAAAGATAATTTTTCTGTCATATACCCAAGATAATTAGAAGCAATCCCTTTATTAATTAAAACACTAAACTCAGGCTCATAATGCATCGTCAGTATGTTGAAATATTCGTTTGATTTTTCTAACAACTTTATAGCTTCGGTTATGTTTTGTTTTTCGTTTTCGATACCCAGTTCTTTATAACAACAACCTAATAAATAATTAGCTTGAAAATACACCTTTGGATTTACTTTAATTCTTTGACCAAGAGAGCTAATTTTGTCAATACAACGCTGGTACTGAGCTTCTTTATAAAGTTCATAGGAAAATTCAATTAATGTTTCTTCTTCACATGTTGAGCTTATTCGAACTGGTAATTTTAAGTTATATTGGCTCAATTGTTTATCAAAATCATCAAATCCAACTTGTGTGGATGTTTTAACCGGATAAATTCTCAACGGCAAATATACAAGACCTAACTTTGCTTCATAAAAATAGAATGCGAAGCCATTTTCATCACCTGTCCATGTGTATGAATAAGTATCGTTGGCAGGATATGAGACTAGGGGTATTGTTGTGGGAGTTGTAGAAAGTTTGATACGACCTTTAAATTGGGAAAAGTAATGTCTATTAACATATCGAAACAGCCCCCCCTCTAAAACTACAGAAATGCAGTAGCCACCAACAGTTTTTATATTTGAATCAGAAATTACCATATTCATAGCAGACTCTAACTCATTTATATCTGAAGAAAGATCAATTTTTTTTGTCAGCAATTGATATCCATCGAAGTCTCCAATATATGCATAACTTGGTTGAGTTATTTCACCATCTGAAATTTTGTAAATTACTTTATCAAGAGCGGTAAAGACCAAGTAGTCTGTATTATGAGAAGAACTACTTTGTTTTAATGTAGCCAATACTTTATGAATTTCAAAATATTCAAGGTCTATCGTATCAAAGGCATCTTGGGCCTCAGAGCTCAAACCAGCAAATGCAATAGCAACTTTTCTGTTATCAACTAAAAACAGCTTTAATCCACCATTTTTTTGATAATCCGAGTAAGTTGGCAGCTTACGACCTGGGTCGTAATTTAGTCTAGTATCACTTACAATACAGATATTACCGACCTTATTTTTCTTAGCAAATATTAGGCTCATTCAAATATCCATGTCTTGGTTATTACGACAAGGGCTTAGCAATTATTATCAGACAATTTTGTCCCATAATACCCTCTCACTGGTAAAAACGGACATAAATGACGGCAATCTCTGTTGACTGGTTACTCAATGCTATATCAATGATTTATCATCACGCAACTAAATTCTTACTCCTTGATGACCATAATTGCAAGGGAGGATATAAATGACACGGAATGTAAATATTGAAAATGTAAACTGGGACAGGAGGAAGGGTTCAAGTCACTCGAAGAAGCTGTTCCCATCGAGTGGTGTAGGAGGGGAACTTGTGGTTGAATTGAGTGCGCCATGCCTTGGGCGCTGAAAGGTCAGTGGAGACTCCGGATGGTGCATAACTCACGGTACGGCGTCCCATCTTGACATTCACCGCCTCCATGGATTAGGAGGGCAGAAGACCGGCCCCGATCTACTTTATCAAAAAAGAGCTGCTGCTCAGGTTTTTCCTGGGTCAGCTCCCGCATATGGATCCCCAACTTCTTGAAAGGTAGGCCTTTCCGATAAATCGCGACAGAGACCGCAAGAGCCCTTGATAATTTCCAGGCAGTCGGAGATTGGCACCGAAAACCAAAAGGAGGTCTTGTTATAATAAAAATAAGCCTTGTGGAATCTGTTGTTCATCGATTAGACATCAACCACGGTCGCCCCAAACCAAACACATCAATACAAAAGCCATAGACGTACACCAGCAACATATTGGTCAGGAGGCCCTTGATTTCCATTTTTTTGTCACGTGGTGAATATAAGTAGATTTTTTTAAAAGTATGTGTAAAACGTGTGTGCGTGAAATCAACATGCTGTATTTATGATATATTTATAGCAGGAAGAGGGATTCGAATCCTCCCACCCCGACCCCTAAAAATTTAAAAGGGAACATCGCATCAAAGCGACGTCCCCTTTTTTATTACCTCATCAAAACACGTCATCGTTACTCGACGCTCAAATATGGATCATTATCACCGCCGGTTTTTACCATCTATACGCCACATTCACCCCCGCCCCCCACTCGTACCCGTTGCTTGTGAGGGCATACATGCCTCCACCGCTTATCTGCAAGGCGCTTGAGAGGTCGGTTTCAAGGCCGAGGCCCGTGATCAGCACATGCTCGCCGCGATTTTGTCCGACAAAGGGCAGGGTGGTTTCCGGGTGGGATGCCAGGGCGGCGTCAATGGTGTGGTGGCTGTTATTATTGGCATACCAGTCGTGCTCATAGCCCACGAAAGCAAGGGGATGGAGACCCATTTGGCTTGTGATGCTCTTAAACCGTGCCTGGACTCCGGCAGAGGTGACAATGGACTGGGCATCGGCTGAGTCCACCTGCAGGCTGAGGTCCGGGTTGCCTGATTCAGTGAACGATTCCTGATAATAATAGGCGTAGAGAAGGCCAAGTTCAGGGGAGAGGGTTACCCAATCGGTTGGTTGCCAGGGCAGGCGAGCCTTGAGCCCGGCGTAGAGGCTGTGGCTGTCAAAATCTGCTTCGGGCGTGTCTGTGGTGTTGCCCAGGGTCACAGATCGCTCGGAGTTGTGGCGTCCGTAGGCATACCCGATCAATCCACTGATATCGATGCGTGAGGCCGTCTTTTTGTTCAGGTACGCGCCGAGCTGGTAGATATCGCTCTCAAAATCCTGCCTGGCGGCATCATGCTCATCCATCTTCTGGGTTCCATACGAAAGATACACGCCTAAGGCGGCGTCCTCACTCTGCGTAAGATCCGTGCCCACAACCAGGCCGAATAAGTCGTAATTGAAATCGCCGAGGCCGTTGTCTCCGTCGATGTCACCACGCACATAACCGGCATCGGCCCAGAATCGTTTGCGGGTGGTGACGTCACTGGTCTCCAGGCCTTGGCCGGTTGCAATGCGGCTGCCTTGGAAGGCATGGTTTAAGACCGTGTTCATGGTCATATCCATATGCTCCAGGGCCACCGTCATGTAGGAGGAGTAGGGCTCTGCATGGATGGAGTCCATGTGACTGGCTACTTGCGCGTTGGTGAGGGCGTCCAGGGCCTGATTGATGGTGGCGTTACCTGCCAGGCTGGCATTGACCAGCAGATTAGCGGAACCGGAGTGGTTGGCCGTCTGGATTGCAGGGTGGGTCGTCAGGGTCGAGACCGGTTGCCTGGCAGCTGTCAGGGTGAGATCCGGCTTTCCGTTTGTGTTTTTGTCTCCCACGGTAAAATCGATCAGCGCAGGGATGGTGCCGTCCTCCACAAGGGGAAGGTTGGAGCCGGTCTGCAGGGTCCCTGCACCGCCGTTGCTGGCAATGAGCGTAAACTCTTTGCTGTCCATGGCGCTGGCTGTCAATGGCTTTAATGTGGCCACCTTCACCTCTCCGATGGTGGTGAGATCCACGTCGCCGTCTCCGTAATGCAGAACATCGTTGGCCGCCACGCCGCCGTTGACATCAAGGGTCGCCCAAAACTTGCCGCCGGTGGACCGAATAAGGGGTTCTGACGGTCCAAAAGCCAGCTGGTTATTGATTGTTGCAGAGTGCAGGCTGGTGTAGGAGGGGCCCACCCAGAGAAGGCCGTCATCATACACAGTGAGGCTACCGGTCCCGGCAAGGGTCCCGTGGGCATGGTATTCGCCGAAAACACCGATGCACCCGTTGTTTGTGATGTTGGACGAAGCGTTGTGATAAAACGCCGCTGTTTTGTAGACATTCATTTGCCCGCCGGAGGCAATGGACAGGTCCACCAAAGAGCTTCTGGAGTCGACCCCGCCAAACAGGCGCAGAACACCCTGGCTGTTGATAGTGATATCGGCATGGCCGTGCAGGTGGAGCTGGTCCAGTACCGTCAGCATGGAGTCGTTGAGCGTTATGGATGAACCGGCATCGATGAACACATGGCTGTATACAGCGTCCGAGATATTGTTTTGCGTGTACTGGGTGGTGGCGCCGTTGTGGTTCAGGTCGATGATGCTTTTGCCGCGAATCCCCGAGTCTATGCCGGAGCCACCCAGGGTCACGGCCCCGTCCGTTACAATAACAATGTCTGTGGTAAGGTGCCCACCGGACCCGAAATTAAGTGTTGAATTTTTAACGGTCAGCTCATCGTTCATCTGGAGGCTTGTGTTGCCCCCGACAGCCACATGGCTGTCTTCCACGTAAAGTTTCTCCAGCTCCAACGATGTCCGGGATCCCTTGAGCTCAAGTTGAGCCCCGTTTATCAGCCGGAACTGGTCCGTGGAGTTGAAATACGCGTTGCTGTAGGTAAAGGTAAGCGCCCCTCCGTTGATGGTGCCGCTGACGGGCGAATGAAAGTAGAGGCGCTCGTCGTCATAGGTTGCTGACAGCGAGCCGGAGTAGAAAAATTCCAGGGATGCCCCGGGGTCAATGTCAAGGTTGAAGGTTTGCGGTGCATACAGCCGCTGCATGCCCGTGATCTTGTTGGTCCCGCTGCCGATATGAAGGGCCATGGGGGCTGTGGCGATAAACCCTGGGCTTCGTATGGTGAAATCCATGGTCGAGTTGTTCAGTGTGAGGCGGTTGTCGGCCCCATAAAACAACAGCTGGATGGCTCCGGAATCGACGTCGGCGTTGTTGATCTCAAAATGGCTGCACTGCAAGGTGCGCTTCCAGCCGCTCAAGTGCATCTGATCGAAATCCGAGCCCTGGAATGTGATGGCCATGCGGTGTGGGTCCGTCAGGTCGCCAAAGGTAACATCGGCCCAGACCCTGTGAGGATACGCAGTGATGGAGGTGTCTCTTTCCACAAAAAATTTGTAATTCCGACCTGCGGGGAAGAACAGGGCGTCGTACTTCGGATCATAGGATCCGATCATGCCGAACCCGTTTATAAATCCACCTGACGTCTGGACAAGGGTGTCGGCGGCCACGGAGCTGACCATCCCGAGAAAAAGGCATGCGAAAAGAAGCTGTTTTCTCATCGTGTTTCCTCCTGTCACAGCTTGTGCGATGCGTTGGAACTGCGGATGTAGTTGTTTACCTTGAAGCTCTGATAACTCAGAAGATGGGAGCATTCAGCTCGCCGGGGTAGTGAGGGTGCTTTGTATGAAAGGCAAAGAGGAGAGAAATAAGAGAGTTATCCGTTTGATAACCTCAATGATCTCAGTTTTTTACCCTTGCGTCAAGGGACAGCAAGGTCCCATGCGAAAGGGCGTGATAGTGCATTGACGCACCTGAATAACAACGAGAAAGAGGGGATAAAAAGTATTTCCTACTTTTTGAAATCCCGGTACAGCAAACTGGGTTGAATGCCCTTGTTGCCCTGATACTTCCCGCTGGAATAGGTTTCATGGGAGCCTTCAAGGGTGTGGTAATAGATCTGACAGACCTCGACACCGGAATAAATCCTGATGGGCTGGATGCAGAATATCTCCAACGTCCAAAACCCTTTGAACCCGACATCGCCGAAACCTGCCGTCACATGAACAAACAGGCCGAGCCGTCCGATGGAGGAGCGGCCTTCGAGCATCGGGACCAGATTGCTGGTTTCTGTGTATTCGACGGTCCGGCCCAAGTACAGCCGGTGGGGTTCCAGGATGAGCCCCTCGGCTGGAATGGTGATGTTTTCGGTGCTGTGCTCTTTTTTCATGTCAAGGACCGGGTCGGTGTAGATCAACAGCTCATCGTGCAATGTCAAATTGTAACTATTTGGATTTATCCTCTTTTTATCAAAGGGGTCGATACAAATGTCGCCGTTGAGCCTCGATTCAATCTCTTTTCCGGATAAAATCATGTTAATCTCCATGCGGGTCTGGTTGAGGTGGGCTTACATTCGAAGGTTTTCTTGTAAGGGGTATATACAGAAGGAGGCTTGTCGATTGCAAACGTTTGGCTTCCAAACGCATTTTGGCCGCTTTTATGGCAAAAGCGGCCAAAAAAATCAAGGAACTGGGTTTATCTTGCTTTGATCACTGGCCCATGCCCTGATCTCCTTCCATAAAAGACTTAAGCTCATCGCTGTTTTTCGTTGCGCTTGCACTTGCCGGGGGCCACTCCTCAAAGGTTGCAAGGTGCTTTTGAACCAGGCGTTGGGCCGGGCCGAAGGCCCACATCTTTTTACCCATCCAGTTGATGTACATGCCGGACTCATCGGCAGCCCGCTCGTAAGGATCCTGCCGAAGGTTAAAAAGAAGGGGAGCACCCAGCCTCTCTTTGGCCCCGAACCATCCTCCGCGTTGAACAATGAAATGCGCTTTCCAGTCCCCGTAGCGAACAGCCTGGAGGGTGGTGCGCTCGTAGTAGATGATCTCTTTTCGTTTGGATGGGCCCTTGCCGGTGAGAAGGTCCATCTGGTTGTACCCATCCAGGTGGGCTTTCTGGCCTTTGTACCCTTTGAGCAGCTTCTTTTTCAGATCCTTTGGTCCCCCCGCAGCAGCAACCAGGGTCGGGAGAAAATCCATGCCGTCAAAAAGCCCGTTGTTTACCACGCCCGCTTTGATCTTGCCGGGCCAGCGGATGATCATGGGCACCCGCACGCCACCCTCCCAGGTGGTACCCTTTTCGCCGTGGAAGGGGGTCATGCCACCGTCGGGCCAGGTCATGATCTCCGGTCCGTTGTCTGCTGTAAAGATAACAATGGTGTTGTCGGCAACCCCCAGCTTGTCCAGGCGATCCAGTACTTCCCCAACGTGGTCGTCCAGATCTTTCATGACCACTTCCTGCATACCCCAGCCGTTGGTCCCAAGCATTTTTTCATATTTTTCAGAGAAGTAGGACCACACATGAGCCCGTGAGGGACAGTACCAGGTAAAAAAGGGTTTCTTGTCAGCCACGGCTTTTTCAATGAAGGCCAGGGCGTGTTTGTTCACCTCATCGTCCAGGGTCTCCATGCGTTTGGGGGGAATTGGCCCGTCGTCTTCGATTTTCTGTTTCCCCTTGGAGGTTGCCCAGGCGTGGATGGCATTTCTCGGCTCAAAGGCTTTGGCTTCGGGGCTGTCGGGCCACTCCGGGTCCGACGTGTATTCCATGCCGTTCAGATGGTAGAGCCAGCCCCAGAATTCATCAAAACCATGTTTTGTGGGAAGGAACTCATCGCGATCCCCTAGGTGGTTTTTGCCGAACTGACCGGTGACGTATCCTTGAAGCTTGAGAAGCTCAGGCAGGGTAGGGGTCTCCGGTTTGAGCCCCACAGGATCCCCGGGAAGCCCCACGGTATGCATGCCCGTTCGCACGGGAAATTGGCCGGTGATAAACGCCGATCTCCCGGCCGTGCAGGTGGGCTGAGCATAGTAATCGGTGAATCGCATGCCCTGGGCTGCGAGCTTATCGATGTTGGGGGTGCGACCGCTCATGAGCCCCTGGTGGTAAGCCCCGATATTGGACCACCCCACGTCATCGGTAAAGATTACAAGGATGTTGGGTTTTTCAGCGGCGACTGCGGATTGAAAAGGGAATGCCAGTACGACAAGGAGGCAGGCGAAAAAGACGATGATGGGCTTCATGGAAGACTCCTTACGCTTGGGGTGAGGGGGCATCCGGTACTGGATGGAAGGCCGGTTGCCGTTGACTTAACGTCTATGTTTGGAAAAAACGTAGGTTCTGCAAAAAGGTCTGGGTTTGAAAGGAAAAGGGGAGATTGTGGCAGTGGGAAAGGTGCTGAAATTGGTAGCGAAGGGAGTCGGGATCTCCTCTGTTATGGGTAAGTATAAAGGGGACATAGGGCTGAGGCAAGCTCTAATAAAAGCAAATGCAACGATGGGCACGCTTCGCTTTGCCCATCCTACGTGTGGCACACGGCTACCGGGGTCGTTAACCCGAGGCTCTGTAGGATGGGCAAAGGCAAGCCCGTAACCGTTGGGCGGGCGACGGCCTTGGTGCCGTGCCCATCGCATATGGCGAAAGATTCTGTTGGTTGGGAAGGTGTGGGTTAACCGGGCAACGATGGGCACGCTCCGCTTTGCCCATCCTACGTGTGTCACACGGCTACCGGGTCGTTAACCCGAGCTCTGTAGGATGGGCAAAGGCAAGCCCGTAACCGTTGGGCGGGCGACGGCCTTGGCGCCGTGCCCATCGCGTGTGGCGGAGGATTCTGTTGGTTGGGAAGGTGCGGCGTAACCAGGAAAAGATGGGCACGCTTCGCTTTGCCCATCCTACGTGTGGCACACGGCGACCGGAGTCATGTTAAACCCGAGCTCTGTAGGATGGGCAAAGGCAAGCCCGAAACCTTTGGGATGATGACGGTCTTGGTGCCGTGCCCATCGCGTATGGTGAAAGGGTCTGTTGGTTGGGAAGGTGCGGGGTAACCGTTCAAAGATGGGCACGCTCCGCTTTGCCCATCCTACGTGTGACACACGGCTACCGGGGTCGTTTACCCGAGTCTGTAGGATGGGCAAAGGCAAGCCCGCAACCGTTGGGCGGGCGACGGCCTTGGTGCCGTGCCCATCGCGTGTGGCGAAAGACTCTGTTGGTTGGGAAGGTGTGGGGTAACCGGGCAACGATGGGCACGCTCCGCTTTGCCCATCCTACGTGTGACACACGGCTACCGGGATCGTTAACCCGAATTCTGTAGGATGGGCAAAGGCAAGCCCGAAACCGTTGGGCGGGCGAAGGCCTTGGCGCCGTGCCCATCGCGTATGGCGAAAGATTCTGTTGGTTGGGAAGATGCGGCGTAACCAGGAAAAGATGGGCACGCTCCGCTTTGCCCATCCTACGTGTGACACGCGGCTACCGGAATCGCGTTAACCCGAACCCTGTAGGATGGGCAAAGGCAAGCCCGCAACCGTTGGGATGGCGATGGCATTGGCGCCGTGCCCATCGCGTATGGCGAAAGATTCTGTTGCTTGGGAAGGTGTGGGGTAACCATACGAAGATGGGCACGCTTCGCTTTGCCCATCCTACGTGCAACACATGGCTAACGGAGCCGTTACCCCGAGATCTGTAGGATGGGCAAAGGCAAGCCCGCAACCGTTGGGATGGCAATGGCCTTGGTGCCGTGCCCATCGCGTATGCCGAAAGATTCTGTTGGTTGGGAAGGTGTGGCGTAACCAGGAAAAGATGGGCACGCTCCGCTTTGCCCATCATACGTGTGTCACACGGCTACCGGGGTCGTTAACCCGAGCCTGTAGGATGGGCAAAGGCAAGCCCGCACCCGTTGGCCTGGCGACGGCCTTGGTGCCGTGCCCATCGCGTGTGGCGAAAGGGTCTGTTGGTTGGGAACGTGTGGGGTAACCAGAAAAAGATGGGCACGCTTCGCTTTGCCCATCCTACGTGTGGCACACGGCTACCGGTGTCGTTAACCCGAGTTCTGTAGGATGGGCAAAGGCAAGCCCGCACCAGTTGGACGGGCGTCGGCCTTGGCGCCGTGCCCATCGGGTATGGTGAAGGGTTCTGTTGGTTGGGAAGGTGTGGGGTAACCAGGCAACGATGGGCACGCTCCGCTTTGCCCATCCTACGTGTGGCACACGGCTACCGGGGTCGTTAGCCAGAGCCTGTAGGATGGGCAAAGGCAAGCCCGCAACCGTTGGGCGGGCGACGGCCTTGGTGCCGTGCCCATCATGTATGAGGAAAACCGGCCATGTCTGGAATGGCCTTTGTCGGTCTGCGTCAATGAGCATGACGCGCCCTTTTTTTCTACCTATCGGTTGAGGCTTATGCTCAGCCCGTAAGAGAGCGTTTCGTTTTCCGGTTCGACCACATGGCCGATGGGCGCGCCATTGGAGTAGAGATCGCCAACCTCTGAACGCTGCATGTCCCAATAGGAAATAAACGGCTCGATGGAGATTGAAGCGCCCCCGGCAAGAGCCCTTTCAAACATCAGGGAGCACCGGACCCCATAGCCTTCGCCAAAGTCCTGATCAAGGGAAGGGTCATTGTAGGCTGGGTCTGCATCGCTCACGTGGCTTTTCACGGTCCCCCGACAAAAAAGATCGTATTCTGCCGTCAATCCCCACGTCCACTTCTCGGCAAGCGGTCCCGCCGTTTTCACACCGATGGGGGCATACCAGTAGTGAATTTCTCGTTCATATCCATAGGCAGAGGAGATAACGTCGTTCCAGTAGCGATACCCGACTCCCGTATAGGGCGTTATGAGGTATCTGCCCTTGATGCCGATGTCATAGCCAATAAGGCCCCGGCACTCCACGAGCCAATCATCCGTATCTGTTTCAAAAGGTGTCCCGTCCTGGAGGTGACCGTCGTAGTCGAGGCTGCCCATGCTGTATTCGACGCTGGCATGAACCATCACATTGTAAGCCGTGTGGTGCGTATAGTGTCCGACAACGCCATACATGAACCCCGTCTCCTCCATGATCCCGGGCTCCTTGTAGTCGAAATAGTGGGTTTTCAGCCCCACGCCAAACCGATGCCGGTCTGTTAGCGGTGTTTGGGTGTCTGCAAGGGCAGGGGTAAGCATGCTTATGAGAAAAATCATTGACAGCAGGCAGCCCGTAAACGTCTTTTTCATGTCTCTTTGTACCTCACATCGGTTTCGGCCATCCAGTCAAGCCGCCGGAAAGCAGTTCAAACGCACAGAAATGTATTGCCCGTTTCCTGATTTACTTAAAAATGGACCAAATGGTAGTACGGTTCACGGTGGTTTTCAAGGGGAGACTTCATCACGTGGCGGCGTTTCAGGGCAGGGGAGGATGATTTTTTTTTTGGGGGGGGGGGGAGGGCATGTGACGAGCCGGCCATGCCCGGGATGGCTGTGTGAGGAAGCCTGAGTTTCCATGGTGATGGGTGGTGTTGGGCATTGCCCGACGGGCAAGGTAGTGCCACGCCCATCGGGCACGGGAAGAATAAGCCGTTTCGGGGCCGTCGTATAAGCTCCTTAACATTGATATTGTGGGCCAATCACATCCGAACAGGACCTACAGACCGCTACTCGATTATTTGATCTATTTGTTCCAAATGTTCCCAAGCCTCTTGGACAGAAACAGTCGGAATCGTAAAATGAGGTTTCGAGAGATCGTTGATATCTCTTCCTGTGCTTGCAGCACAAGCATATACAACCATGTATAAGGCTTTATGGATGGATTCTATTTTTGAATTGTAAGCCTCAATTGATATATCACCCGCCACAAGTTGTGTGCACAACTCTTCAGATTTCTTTTTGATATTGAGAGCGATCTTCTCTTCATCCTTGGATGGACAACACTCACTAAAATCAAATTCAATGTCTGCTTTCATAACACCGATGTTTGCATTTTTCATATCAAGGGCATTCATTTCAGGTCTCACCTTGAGACTTTTCATGCAACACGCAGTAAGACAAACCGATACCAGAATGATTAAAATGACATGTTTCATTTAACGCCTCCATTTAAAATTGATGATGAATGCCACGAGTAACCGGTTGAAGACCGCTCAGGCTCTCGGTAAAAAATAAATTATTCAGGTAAGAAGTAATGATGGTTCGTCGCCAGTGGCAGGTGAGCCACTTATAGCTTTAATAGTCATTTTTTTCCAGGCAAAACGAAACATTGCGAGAGATAACAAAAAATCCCATGACAAATTCCCACCACAAGAAAATACCAGATCCATGGAAAGAAAAGTGAGGACGGCGATAGAAGGGTGAGCTGGTTTTGAACGGTATGGGTAAATGACCAATGAAAGGCACTCTCCGCTGCTCGTCATACGGAGGCGTGGTGCGAATGTCTTTGGTGTTTGCGGCATCATGTCAGGGGAGGGGAGAACATGCCCGGCCCCCTGCGGCATTGTTTTGCCTCAGCAATGTGCCTTTCAAGGGAAACTAAAAAACCATCTCCTCAATTCGTCTTGTTCAAAAAAGATTGAAATAATTTCCATATGGTTTAATATAGCCCCTCATCCACAACATAGCTTCTTTTGTAAGCGCTTGTAATCTTTCATAAATTCGTCGGGATATGTGTTGCAGGACGGGAAACCTGATTTGCCAGAAATGGACGGCCTATCTCATAACTATTTATAGGAGGATTTATGCAAATGGGTAAAGATAGGCTGAAACGACTCATTCGGGCCGGACGTGGCCTTGTTCCGGCACACAAAGTCGTACGAGGCGGTCAGCTGGTCAATGTCATGTCCAGTGAAATCTACCCCGCAGACGTGGCCATCTATGATGAGATCATCGTCGCCATCGGTGATGTGACAGACTACATCGGCGAAGAGACCGAGATCATCGACGCCACCGGCAAGTACCTTGCACCCGGACTCATCGACGGGCACCTGCACAGCGAATGCAGCAAACTCAGCATCACAAGCTTTGCAAAGGCGGTGGTTCCCTGTGGAACGACCTGCATCGTCTCCGGCCTTGACGAGTACATCTCCGTATCGGGGATCGAAGGCTTAAAGGAAGTCTTTGCCGAGATCAAGGAAAGCCCCTTGAAAGTCTTCTGGGGAGCCCCTTACAAGACCCCGTACACCTTCCCCAAATCCACGGTATCCTACAACTTCACCGAAGAGACCCACAAAGAGGTCCAGACGTGGCCGGAGTGTTTCGGCGTGTGGGAGACTGTCCGCGAAGCGGTGATCGAAGAAGACGAGGACACCCTGGGAGCCCTGGCTGTGGCCCAGGCCAACAGGATGCCCATCTTCGGATGCGCCCCCATGGCCCGTGGTAAGGACCTGAACGGTTACCTCTGTGCCGGTGTCCGCCTCGACCACGAGAGCTACGATCACGAAGAGGTGGTGGAAAAAATGCGAAACGGCATGCACATGCTGATCCGCGAGTCGTCCGTTACCCATTTCCTGAAAGAGAACATCCGCGCCGTCACCGAGGTGAACCCCGCCTTTGCGCGCCGCGTGAGCTTCTGCACCGATGATGTCACGGCAACGGACATCCTGGAGAAAGGGCACATGGACCACGTGGTCCGCCTGGCCATCAAAGAGGGTGTCGATCCCATGACCGCCATCCAGATGGGCTCCATCAACAGCGCCGAGGCTTACCGTGTGGACCACCTGGTGGGCTCCATCACCCCGGGCAAGCTTGCGGACATCCTCGTGGTGGACAACCCCGAAACCTTCAACGTCGAGGCGGTGATCACCAACGGCAAGCTGGTCTCCAAAGGCAGGGACCTGACTTACGAGCTGAACGCTCCCAAGCGCAGCACCGTGCTCTCCAGCGAGCTCAAATGCGAGAAAACCACCCAGGCCGACTTTGAATACCGGGTGGATATGGAAGAGGGCACCGCAGAGGTTCTCTCCATGAACGTGGTGGGCCCCTTTGTCCGCAAGCGCCGCGACGTGACCTTAAACGTTGAGAACCACATCGTCCAGCCCGATACCGAGCAGGACGCCCTCATGGTCTCTGTGGTGGAACGGTTCGGCCGCAACGGCAACAAGTCCCTGGCGTTCTGCTCCGGCTGGAAGCTGAAGAAAGGGGCCATGGCCTCTTCTGCGGCCCCTGACGACAACAACATCGTGGTCATGGGCGCCGATGCAAAGGACATGTCCATTGCCGTGAACCATCTCATCGAAAACGGCGGCGGCCAGGTGATTGTTGAAGGTGGAAAAATCATCGAGTTCCTTGCCCTGCCCGTGGGCGGCATTGCAAGCGACCTGGACGCAAAGGAGATCGCGCATCAGGAGACATTGCTCAACAAGGCGGCCCAGGCCCTTGGCTGCGACCTGCCTGAGCCCCTGATGTACATGTTCTTCCTGCCCATTACGGCGATCCCCGACTACGCCATCACGGACGTGGGGCCTGTGGACTGCATCGCCCTTGAAACCTTTGACCCCATTCTTGGCCTGACCCCGGCGAAGTAGGGGAGGAAACCCATGAAAAAGACAGAGCTGAAAAATTTGATCGATGTGGCCGCAGGCCGCGTCGAAGCCGACCTTGTTATCAAAAACGCCAAGGTTGTTGATGTTTACAACGGCACCATCGTGGAAGGCGACATTGCCGTCACAGGCGGTCTCATCGCCGGTGTGGGCGAGTATGCCGCCGCCAACGAAGTAGACGCCAAGGGCCAGTACGCGGCCCCCGGGTTCATCGACAGCCATATCCATATCGAATCATCTTATGTAAGCCCGGAGGAGCTCGGCCGCCTGGTGGTCCCCCACGGCACCACCACCATCATTGCCGACCCCCACGAGATCGCCAACGTCTGCGGGTTTGCGGGTCTGGATTACATGATCTCCGCATCCAAGCTCACCGCCCTGGACGTGCAGATGATGCTGCCCTCGTGCGTGCCGGCAACACCCTTTGAACACGCCGGTTGCACCATCGACGCCCAGGCCATGGAAGAGCCCATCAAGCGTGACGAGGTCCTGGGCCTCGGCGAGTTCATGAACTTTCCCGGCGTTGTCAACGGCCTGGATGATTCCCTGGACAAGCTCCTGGTGGCAAAACGCGCGGGCAAACCCGTTGACGGGCACAGCCCCGGCGTCTTCGGCAACGACCTCAACGCCTATGCCGCCGCCCGCATCCGCACCGACCATGAGTGCGCCACCGTGGAGGAGATGCACGACCGCATTGCCCGCGGCATGTACGTACTCATGCGCCAGGGCTCTGCCTGCCACAACCTCAAAGACCTGCTCAAAGGCGTCACCGCTTCCAACAGCAGGCGCTGCCTGTTCTGCGCGGACGACTGCCAGCCCAAGACCATTCTCAGCATCGGTCACCTGGACAACCACCTGCGCATCTGCGCAGAAGAGGGCATCGATCCCATCATGGCCATCCAGATGGCCACCTTAAACGCTGCGGAGTGCTACGAGCTCACCGACCGAGGCGCCATTGCCCCGGGCCTGAAGGCCGACATCGTGCTCTTTGACAACCTGAGCGATTTTGCCGTTCAAAAGGTATGGATCGACGGGGCCCTGGTGGGAGACGGCGGCACCTACCTGCCCGAAGTCACGCGCCACGATATCTCCGCCACCAAGGGTCACTTCAAGGTCAAGGAGTTCTCCAAAGAGAAACTCTCCCTTAAGATCAACTCAGACAAGGCCCACGTCATTCAGATCCTGCCCGGCGGCGTGGTCACCGAAAAAGGCGTTGAAGAGATCTCCCGCACCAGTGACGGAGAGTTCCTCCACAACCCGGACAAGGACGTGGTGAAGGTGGCCGTGGTGGAACGCCACCAGAACACCGGCAACGTGGCCGTGGGGCTTCTCCGCGGCTACGGCATCAAGCAGGGCGCAATTGCCCTGTCCGTGGCCCACGACTCCCACAACATCATCGTGGTGGGCGTCACCGACGAGGACATGGCCTTTGCCGTGGAGTCCCTCATTGCCCAGGGCGGCGGCATTGTCCTGGCCAACAACGGCGAGGTGGTGGAGAGCATGCCCATGCCCATCGCAGGCCTCATGAGCGATCAGAGCGGGGAGTGGGTGGAAGAGCGCCTGACGGCCATCCACGAAAAAGCCCACGAGGTGTTGTCCGTCAGCGGCGATGTGGAGCCGGTGATGACCCTCTGCTTTATGTCCCTTGCCGTAATCCCGGAGATCAAGCTCACCGACATGGGGCTGTTTGATGTGACCCGTTTTGATTTCATTTCCATTGAAGCATAAAGGACTGGCTTAAAAAGATGAGTACGAAGTTACCCTTGTTCTGCAAAGGCGATATTGGCGGCCTCACCTACATCCTGGCCAACAATATCGTAAACTATATCATTGTCATCGCGACCCTCTCCGGTGTCCTCGGATGGCCGGACGAAATTGTCTACGGACGCGTGATCCCCGGTCTCTCCATGGGGCTCCTGGTGAGTGGTTTCTACTATGCCTACAACGCCTGGCGCCTGGCCCAGACCGAAGGCCGCACCGATGTCACCGCGCTGCCCTCGGGCGTGTCCACGCCTGCCATGTTCGTGATCCTCTTCGGCGTCATCATGCCGCTGCACTACGCCCTGGGCGACCCTGAACTGGAGTGGTCCGCAGCGGTTGCCGCCTGCTTTATCGGCGGGTTCATCGAGTTCCTGGGCGGATTCATCGGTCCCTGGCTCAAGGAGCGTATTCCCCGTGCAGCCCTCCTCGGCACCGTGGCAGGCATCGGGTTTATCTGGATGTCCACCCAGGGTGTGTTTGACCTCTACAGCGATCCTTTGGTGGGGCTGCCCATCCTGGCCGTGGCCGTCATGGGCGTGTTCGGCGGGTACCTGTTTCCCAAACGCATGCCTCCCTTTGCTGTTGCCATCGTGGGCGGCATTGTGTACGCCCTTGTCCTTGGCCGCACCTCCATCGACTTCAGCGGCATCGGCTTCTACACCCCCAACCCTGTTCGAGCCTTTGACGCGCTGCTCAACGGGTTTGCCGTGGTGCTGCCTTACCTCTCCGTGATCATCCCCATTGAGGTCTACAACTTCATTGAGACCATGGACAACGTGGAAGCTGCCAACGCCGCTGGGGACAACTACAACGTCCGCAACGCACAGTTCGCAGACGGCGTGGCCACCATGATCTCCGCCCTCTTCGGCGGTGTGGTTCCCAACACCGTATGGCTGGGCCATGCCGGTCTCAAAAAGGCCGGGGCCTGCATCGGGTTCTCCTGGCTGGGCGGTCTTCTCCTGGGGCTTTCCGGGATCTTTGGCCTCTTCACCTTTTTCAGCGCCCTGGTGCCCCCTGCGGTGGCGGCCATCACCTACCTCTGGTGCGCAACCATCATGCTTGCCCAGGCCTTTAAGGACTGCAAGCCCAAGCACTACGCCGGTGTGGGTATCGCCATGGTTCCCCCCATCGCCGATTTCCTCTACACCCAGGTAACCGGCGCCGTGGGCATCTCCGGTGTCTGGGCCGAAACCCAGGCCTCCGGCCTCGCCGGGTACGGCTCCAAGGTCACCCAGAACCTCATGGAAGCAGGCGTCATGTGGAACGGCGTCCCCGCCGTTAAAGCCGGTGCTATCATCATCGGCATCATCCTGAGCAGCTTCGTGGTGTTCATCATCGACCGCCGCCTGGACAAAGCCGCCATCGTCTCCTTTGCCGCAGCGGGCCTCTCCGTGTTCGGCTTTATCCACAGCGCCATGCTCGGTTTCTTCCCCACCTCCGAGTTTGTCCTCGCCTATGTGGTCATGGGCTGCGTCTGCTTCGTCCTCCACCTGGGGCGCGGCAAGTGGTTCGACGCCGAAGAAGATTTTGATTATGTGTAACAGCTCCGGTGCTCCGGTCGTGTGACGCCCGGGGCCAGAGCTCAGAATAGAAGATGAAAACCCAAACGCCCTTCGGCTTCGCGCCGAAGGGCGTTTGGTGTTTGTGGGGGAGGTGTTAAGGGCGGCTCAATTAAAAACACCCGTGCAGCCAAACCGAAAAAGGCGTAAGGCCGCACCCAACGAAAACCGGAAGCCGACGATGAGTCATACCGCCGCGTGTTTCGACAGTAAGCGATGTGCCGTAGGGTGCGCCGTGCGCACCGAAAATCAGTCAAGGTATCGATATGTATGGATTTTTGAAGTAGGCCGGTGGTCCGCGTTACGCCGGGCGGTGCGGGGGCCGCACCCTACAAAAACCGGGAGTTTACGGTGAGTCATACCGACACGTTTTTCGACAGTAGGCGATGTGCCGTAGGGTGCGCCGTGCGCACCGAGAGGCATCCAACAAACCGAATTTGAACGATTTTTTAAAAGACGCCCGTATAGCCGAAACCGCCAAAAGCGTAAGGCCGATGGTCCTTGTTACGTCAAGCGGTGCGGGGGCCGCACCCTACAAAAAACCGACGCCGACGATGGGACATACCGCTTCGTACCTCGGCAGGGGCCTAAGAATTCAATAAATATTACGAAAAATACACTTCCGAATGATCCGGCTTGTGCCGGTTGACAATTTCCGTATGATTTTCTTCAGAAGGGAAGCATCCCTTTTTGCCAGATGGTCAGAAACGATCTCGTCTGTTGTGTCATCTAAAATCGGTAACACCTTAAAATCTGCGAGGCACGACATGGTTTCCTCATACATTTACGGTTAAAAGAAGCATCCGTCACGGATCGTATCGACGCGCCCAATCAATGAGCACGGCAATCGCCATGCGTCAACACGTATATCCTTAAATGAATACCAGAAATCAATCTCCATGCCCATCAAACTTATTTAAACCACAGAAAATATAATCCCGGCCGTCCGGCTAAACGATCCATACTGTGTATCTGTATAAAACGGGGAGGGAAGGGGCATGGGGCCGTAAGGCAACCCGCATGCCCCTTTCCTTTTCCATCAGGCCCGGGCCTTGTGAAGGGATTTTTCTTCCCTGGGCAGGTAGGTGGAAAGGGGGCACGACTGGCACTCCCCCTCCCGGTGGATCTTTTCATAGACTGATTTCAATGCCTCGTCGCCGGTGGCATAGAAATGATCCTCGCCGATGGTTTCCAGAAGATGGGTTCGCTTCAACACGTCGAAGACCCTTTCCTTGACTCCGCTGAAGGAGACGTCCCGATTGCTTTCACGCACGGTCTCCACCAGAATGGCCAGGGCCTCTTCACCTGATGCGTCGATGTCGTTAATTCCGCTTGCTTCGATGATGACGTGCTTCAAATCCGGCTTTTCGGCGATATACGCCAGGACCTTGTCTTCAAGATAGGTGGCGTTGGTAAAGATCAAAGGCCCGTCAAAACGGACCACGGCAATATGATCGCACTCCTTGAGCCCGTATTTTTCAGCGCTCTTGAGGGAGTCGTTATGGGATCGTGAGAGAAGCGCCACCTGCGGCCTGAGGCTCTTGAAAAGAAAAACCAGAAAGGTCATGCCCACCCCCACATAGATGCCTTCTTCCAGGTTGGGGGCAAAGTAGAGGGTGCAGACAAAGGTCACCACGGAAATCACGCCGTCGGCCCGCTTTGCCTTCCACGCATGGACAAACCCACGCACATTGATCAGCCCGATGACCGCCATCATAATCACGGCCGCCAGGACTGCCTGGGGGAGGTGGTAGAGAAGCGGGGTAAAGAAAAGCAGGGTCAGGGCCACCATGATGCTGGTGACCACAGAGGAGATCCCGCTCACCGCGTTGGCCTGAAGGTTGACCGCAGAGCGGGAAAAGGACCCGGAGACTGCGTAGCTCTGGCCAAAGGCACCGATCATGTTGGCAAGGCCCTGGCCGATGAGCTCCTGATTGGGATCAAGCTTCTGTCCTGTTTTGGCGGCCATGGCCTTGGCAATGGCGATGGCCTCCATGAACCCCAGCAGGGAAATAATCACCGCATAGGGCAACAGCTGGACAAAGGCCGCCAGGTAGCTGCTGTTCTCCGGTGCGGCAGGCACACTGAGTTTCAAGCCCCGGGGAATATCCCCCACGACGGCTCCGGCACCGATCATCTCAATGGCGTCGTCTGCGATGACCCGGTTTTTTACCCGGATGCGCCATGTGCGGCCATCGGTCTTCATGCCCGATGGCAAGGTATCTCCAACATAGAACCCTCGAGCACCGTCCGATTCTTCGGGTGCAAGAAGGTGAACCCGTCTCAGGGCCTCGCGCTTTTGCCGTGATGCATCCTTGAGCCCCAGAATTTCCGCGTTGATCATGGCCAACCTGTAATCGAATTCAAGCTGTTCCGAGGAAGGCGCGCGGGGCGTCACGCCCTTAGGCAATTCCTTTCGCCCGTTGTTCAGCGTTGCCCGTTCTTCCGCGAGGCGTTCAATGGATCGAATGTCATCGTTGAATGCGGCAATGGTCTCAAGGACCGCAGGGGCATGGATGTCTGCCGTTGTCACCACCTGATCGTTGTTGAAATGAAACGCCTTGGACAGGACAATGGTCAGGGCCACGGCCACCAGAACGTTGGGAACCTTTGGCGCCACGCGCTTAAGCACAAGCATGACGGCAATGGCAAAGGCGCCCAGGCCCAGGGTGGGCAAGTGGGTGTAATGAAGGGCGGACTGAATGACATGGATGATGGTCTGGTAGTGATGGGGAGCCTTGTCCACATACACACCGAAGAGCTTTGAAAACTGGCTGGACGCGATGATAATGGCCGCAGCATTGGTAAACCCGTTGACCACCGGGTGGGAGAGAAGGTTCACCACCAGCCCCAGGCGAAGCGCCCCCAGAAGAAACTGAAAGATCCCCACGGTGAGCGCCAGGAGCACAGAGTAGGCGATGAACTGGGCACTCCCCGCTGTGGCCAGCGGTTCAAGGGAGGCCGCTGACATCATGGAGACAATGGCCACCGGCCCTGTGGCCAGCTGGCGGCTCGACCCGAACAGCGCTGCGATCATGGGCGGCAGGAATGCCGCATAGAGCCCGTAATAGGCGGGAAGCCCGGCGAGCTGGGCGTACGCCATGGACTGCGGTATCAATACCATTGCAACGGTGATCCCGGCCACGAGATCGGTTTTAAACGTGCCTGAGTCGTACGCCTCGAACCATGATAAAAACGGAAAAATCCTGGTTAGCATGTGGGTTTTCCCCCTCTACAGTGGAGCGTTATGGTTTGGCAAACGGTGGTCCCCGCCTGCTTACGACCCTGTACAGATTTCCACCAGAAATCAAGCAAATCACCAGGCACAACAAGGCAAGTATTCCCCTTCACCACACAGAGCAAATTACGCTTACCAAACAATGAATTAACACACGCACTACACCAAGACAAGAACGGGGTCGCAAAACGACATACAAAACAGAGTAATTGAGTAAATTTGGTATGATTTAATCGGCGGGGACGCACGGCCGGCAGGTTGCATCAAGCGGCGCGAAAACCGGGAAATCGCAGGGCAATGCCGTGCGAGTTTCTTACAGGGGGCGAAAAATCGTAGGGTGCGCCGTGCGCACCAAAAACTGGGCAAGATATCTATATTGTTTACTTTTCAGACTGGATCCATGTAACAGGACCGATCAAGCGTAAGGCCGACGGCCCCCGTTACGCCAGGCGGTGCGGGAGCCGCACCCTACGAACCCTGGCAAACCAAAAGACGTCGATAAGCAATGCCGTGGCGAGTGTCAACAGAAGACGATAAATCGTAGGGTGCACCGACAAGAAACAAAACCGGGAAAAGAAATCAAGTCACCCGGAGAAGCTGATCCCAGCGCGTGGTGTAGGAAGGGGACTTGTGGTTGAACCGGGTGTGCCAGGCTTTGGGGGCCAGGCGGCTTGCGGCGAGCCCGGAAGAGGCGTAGCCCACGGTGCGCCGCCCCATGGAGGTGTTCAGGGCGTCCACGGTTTTCATCAGGGCCGAGGCACGGGTGCGGTCCATGGTATCGAAGAGGAGCTGCTGCTCCGCAGCTTCCCGGGTCAGCTCCCGCATGTGGACTCCCAGTTTTTTGAACGGGGTGTTTTCCCGGTAGATGGTGTCAAAGGCTTCAAGGGCGCCCTTGATGATCTCCGGGCTGTCCGAGGTCGTGGTCGGGAACCGGAACGTGGCCGTGTTGTAGTAGAAATCGTCTTTGCGAAACCTGCTGCTCATGGCGTAGACTTCCATGGCGCCTGCCCGAAGGCCGTCTTTTCGAAGCTTTTCAGCGGCCCGTTCTGCATAGGAGGAGAGGGCCTCCCGAAGTTCCCGGAGGTCATCGATGCCCCTGACAAAGGTGCGGGATACCCCGACCCCTTTTTTTGTGGGTGGATTGGCCTCCAACGGGTAGCAGGAGATCCCGGAGAGCTCGTCCATGATCCGGGTGCCGTTGATCCCCATGCGTTTGCGGATCATGGCCCGGTCCGCCTTTGCCAGGTCCAGGGCGGTGTTGATCCCCCGAACCTTCAGAAATTCTGCATACCGCCGGCCAACGCCCCACACCTTGCCCGCCGGCGTGGCCGCAAGGGCCCGTTCATGCCAGACCGGATCACAGATATCGCAGACTCCGCCAAGACTGGGGCACTTTTTGGCAAACCCCGTGGCCACCTTGGCCAGGGTTTTGGTGGGGCCCACACCAACGGAGACCGGGATACCCGTGTCCTGCGTCACGGTTTGGGCGATGGTGCGGCACAGCCTTGGAACATCTGCCGCCCGGAACGCGGAAAGGTCCAGAAAGGACTCGTCGATGGAGTACACCTCAAGGTCCGGCACCAGCTGGCCCAGGGTGATGGTCACCCGCCGAGACATGTCCCCGTAGAGGGCATAGTTCGATGAGAAGACGGCCACGTCGTGCTTTTTGAGCAGCGCTTCCAGGGTGAAGACCGGAGCCCCCATGCCGATGCCCAGGGCCTTGGCCTCGTTGGAGCGCGCCACAGCGCATCCGTCGTTGTTGGAAAGGACGATGACAGGACGGCCCACAAGGGTCGGGTTGAACACGCGCTCGCAGGAGACGTAAAAATTGTTGCAGTCCACAAGGGCAAAACGGGCCATGGGTGCCTCGGTAAAGGTAATGGTTCGGGTTCCTGATGAGGGATACAACCACAGAATAAAGGCTCGGGCAAGCTTTTGAAAGGATTTGTTCCCCAAGACGACCCCGGCCAATGGCCTCTGTGGGTACAGGCTGTATCCCCTTGTGAAAAAGCCCATCCGCCCCATGACCGCCCAAGGCCCTTACCTTATAAAAAGCCCTGTGAACGCCTGCCTGCCGGGGCGGACCATACGCCCCTGTTTGACATATCGTACGCTTGTGCGTAGAGTGTCAGAGCACGATGGAGGGCATCCAAGCCCTCACAAGGTCCTGCATAACCATGTACCCATTTAAAAACACTTTGGAGACCACACATGCTGAAACCTCTCACCAGACTCCTTGCCACCACCTCGGCATGCCTCATGCTTATGGCGGGTGGAGCCGGGGCCATGGAGATCGCTTCCGTCAATGACGAAGCCATCACCCTCAAGGAACTGAACTACGCCGTCCAGACTCTTCCGGAGTATCGGAAGCTCCAGCAGGAGGTCCTCAAGCGCGTTATCATCAACACCCTTTACTACCAGGAAAGCGTAAAAGCAGGGGTCAAGGTGGAAGAAAACCTTGTGACCGAAAACTATGAAAAGCTGAAAAGCCAGTTCACCAGCGACAAGGTAGACTTCGACAAGCTCCTGGCCTCCCAGGGCAAGACACCGGCAGACATCAAAAACGGCATCCGAAAGCAGCTCATGGTCCAGACCTTTATGGAGCAGCTCGATAAAAAAGCCAACATCGTGGTCACCGACGAGGAAGCGCGACTCTTTTACGATGAGCAGCCCGCCCTTTTCAGCACCCCGGAGAAGGTACGCGTCAGCCACATCCACATCGCACTTCCCGCCGACGCCACCGACGAAGAGACCAAAGAGGCCCTTAAAAAGATCCAGGCCGTGGAAAAAGAGCTGGACGCAGGCAAGCCCTTTGCCGAGGTCGCCAAGGCCAAATCCAACGCGGTGGACGCCAAGAACGGCGGGGACGTCGGGTTCATCACCAAAGACTCTCCCGTGGCCAAGTCCCTGCTGGATGCATCCTTTTCCCTGAAAAAGGGTGAGCGCAGCGGCATCGTCAAGTCCCTGGACGGCTACCACATCATTGAAGTAACCGATCGCAAGGCGCCCTCCACCATGGGCTTCGACGAAGTCAAAAGTTCCATCAAGAACAACATGACCAAAGAACGCCTGCAGATCCAGCGCGCCTACTTTGAAAAATCCATGGCTGACAAGGCCGACATCAAAATCTACCTTAAATAGAAAGGAACATATATATATGAAACGAAGTGTAATCAGAGGCACCGGCCGTTGTATCCCCTCCCGATGCGTCACCAACGACGACCTTTCCAAGATGATGGATACCAACGACGAGTGGATCCAGCAGCGTACCGGTATCAAGACCCGTTACTGGGTTCCGGAAGGAGAGATCGTCGGGGCGTCCGACCTTGCCCTGGAAGCGGCCAAAAAGGCCCTGGACACCGCCGGGTGGGAAGCCGAAGAGTTGGACCTGATCATCTTCGCCACCCTGAGCCCGGACATCTTTTTCCCCGGCTCCGGTTGCCTCCTTCAGGCCAAGCTAGGCCTCTCCGAGACACCGGCCCTTGATATCCGCCAGCAGTGCACCGGTTTTATCTACGGCATGGGCACGGCAGACGCCTACATCCGCAGCGGCATGTACAACAAGGTCCTGGTCATCGGGGCCGAAGTCCACAGCACCGGCCTGGACAAGACCACAGCCGGTCGTGACGTGGCCGTGCTCTTCGGAGACGGCGCAGGCGCCGTCTGCCTGGAGGGAATCGAGACAGAGAAGAATGTAGGGATCATCGGCACCATCCTGAAGGCCGACGGCAAATTCGCCGACAAGCTCATGCTGGAGCTGCCTGCCTCCAAGTACCCGGAGCGTATCAACGCCGAGCTTCTCAAGACCGGCGGCCAGTTCCCCACCATGGACGGCACCCGCATCTTCAAGCTGGCCCTCCGCAAGCTCCCCGAGGTCACCCGTGAGGTGCTGGACCAGGCCGACATGACCCTGGACGAGGTAGACATGGTGATCCCCCACCAGGCCAACCTGCGTATCAACGAGGCCTACCAGAAAACCCTGGGCCTCCCCAGCGACAAAATCTTCAACAACATCCAGAAATACGGCAACACCACCGCCGCCACCATTCCCATCGCCCTGGACGAAACCATTGAGCAGGGCCTCGTGGACCCCGCATCAAGCACCGTCCTCTTCTCCGCATTGGGCGCAGGGCTTACCTGGGCGGCCATGATCTACCGCTTCGGCGAGTAGCAGCCACTGCCGCAAGGCACATGACCAAACAAAAAAACGGAGCCGCTTTTTAAAAAGCGGCTCCGTTTTTTGTTTTGGGCCATAGGCGACCAGACCTGCGCCATCTTAACGGACGCGCGCTCGCCTTCCGTTGTAGGGCTGGCGAAAAAAAGAATAAAAGCGCCTCCGGCGGCAAGGTGAGCCACCTTGAAAGCTGGTTGCCGCCACACATTGACCCTCGTTCCTCTGGTCAATGTGTGGCGGCATTTCTTTAGTTTTGATCCGCGAGGCCGGTCGGTGGTTCGTGAGGGACACCGTGCGCACCGAAAACCATTCAAGATGTCGATATTGGAAGGGTTTTGGCAAAGGACGGTGGCAAACGCTGCTTCAGGCGGTGCGGGAGCCGCACCCTACAGCACGCGTAACCGGTCGGTGGCTCGTAGGGTGCGCCGTGCGCACCGAAAAACATTCAACACACCGATATTGAGATGTTTTATTGGTGCCAGTTTAACCATAAATCCCCCGGCAGGGCCGCCGGAGGCATGCCCCTTAAAGGGGCAACCGTCCGGCAAACAACCGTTCCAGATAGAACCGGGTGATCTCATCCATATGACCGAAGCTGTGCTCCGGATTCGTATTGCGCGCCACAATCTCCCGGCGCAGGTCGTTGGCGATGGTCTTGCCCAGCTCCACCCCGAACTGGTCAAAGGGGTTGATGTCCCAGATAAAAGCTTTGTACACGGTCTGGGCCTCGTAGTAGGCGAGGAGGCGTCCCACGTTCACCGGTGAGAGGTCGTTGAGCAAGATGGTGGAGGAGGGGCGGTTGCCCTGGAAGAACCGGGTCTTCTCCTCGGAGTCTTTTCCCACGGCAAGGGCAGTGGCCTGGGAGATGAGGTTGGCCCAGAGTTCCTGGTGGTTGCTCACCCCGTGGGGACGGCAGCCCCCTTCCGGGTACTGGGGCGTGATCACCCCGATGAAGTCGATGGGGAAGGGGTGGCCCTGGTGGGCCAGCTGGAAAAAGGAGTGCTGGGCGTTGGTGCCGGGCTCTCCGAAGATGATCACCCCGGAGGACTGGTCGATCTCGTAGTTGTTGATGGTAACGGACTTGCCGTTGCTCTCCATGTTAAGCTGCTGGATGTGGGGGGCCAGTTTGGAGAGGGGAGAGGCATAGGGAATCACGGCCTGGGCCTGGTACCCGAGAAAATTGTTGTTCCAGATCCCGATGAGGGCCGACACCAGGGGGATATTCTCTGGGGAGGGGGCGTACTTGGTGTGGATGTCCATCTCCCGGGCCCCTTCCAGAAACTGGTTGAAGCGGTCGTAGCCCAGGTAGAGACTCAGGGGCACGCCCCCCACCGCCGAGGTGACGCTGAACCGGCCACCGATGAAATCGAACATGTGAAAGGTCTCGATGCCGGACTCTTTGCCCTTGTCTCCGGGGCTCCCCTTGCTGGTCACCGTCACGAAATGCTTTACGGCATCCAGGCCGCAGGAGGTCATGTAGGCCTTCATCTGCTGGGCGTTGGCCATGGTCTCCACCGTGGTGAAGCTCTTGGAGATGACGATGCACAGGGTGGATTCCGGGTCGATCTTGGTTTTGATGGTCTCGAAATTGTGGGAGTCCACGTTGGAGAGAAAATGGAGCTCCATGCCTTTGTCGGCATAGGCAAACAGAGCGTTGGCCACGAACTCGGTGCCCAGGTAGGAGCCACCGATGCCGATGACCACGATGTGACGAAACTTTTTCCCGGTGCTGCCGCACACCGTGCCATCGTGGACCTTTTCGCTGAACTCCTTCATCTGGCGACGAACCGCGTCGATCTCATCCATCACGTTGACCCCGTCCACACAGATGGACTGGCCGGAGAAGCTGCGTGCGGCCGTGTGCAGGGCGGCGCGGTTCTCCGTCACGTTCACCTTGCAGCCGTCCACCTTGTCGCGATATTTGCGATGAACTTTCGCGACCTTGGCGAGTTCAAAGAGAAGGTCCATGGTCTTACGCGTGACCCGTTGCCGCGAAAAATCGTAGAAGAAGTCCACATGCTTTAAGGAAAATCCCTCCATCCGGCCGTCTTCTTGTATCAGCTGCTTCAAATGGTATTCAGGCCTCTTCATCTCTTCCGCATGGGCTTTGAGTTTTTTCCACACAGGGGTTTTGCTGATCCTGAAACCTTTTTCAGCCATCGTCTCTCCAGTTCGTGTTGTTGTGATTCCGCGAGGCAATCGGGTTAAAAAAAGATTAAATTATAAGGGCGGGGCCAGGGTGTGACAAGGGAAAAAAATTTGCGACGGCCGCGACGGGCCAAGATACCGGATCATTAATACATCCTGTTCCATCAAAGATGGAAGGGTGAAAAACAGGCGATGACCGGAACGCGCCGCGAGCCCTCCGCCCGATACGTAGAGCCTCCGGTACCGCAGCACCCCTCAGTCCGGGGCTCCTCCGCCGGGCCTTTCCCTTGACTTGCCATTCACCAGCCGTTAAAAACATGATATTTATAAACCTGACCACACCATCCTACCATAAGAGGCCATCATGAACGAAACAGAACCCGGTGACATCATTCGCGCGCTCCTGGACAAAGGCGTCAATATTCCCGCCCCCATGAGCATTGAGATCTCTCCGGAGGTCCGTATCGATCGCATCTCCGGCGACGGGGTGACCCTCCACAGGGGCTGCCGGATCTCCGGGGAAGAGACCTTCATCGGCCCGGGGGTCGTCCTCGGCGAAGAGGCGCCCATGACCGTGGACTCCTGCCAGCTGGCAAAAGGCGTCCGCCTCAAGGGAGGCTTTGCCCAGAAAACCGTCTTCCTGGAAAAAGCCGAAGTCGGCTCCGGCGCCCATCTGCGCGAAGGCACCATTCTGGAAGAGGAGGCCTCCTGCGCCCACACCGTGGGGCTCAAACAGACCATTTTGCTCCCCTTTGTCACCCTGGGGAGCCTCATCAACTTCTGCGACGTGCTCATGGCCGGAGGCACCAGCCGACGCGACCACAGTGAGGTGGGCAGCTCCTACATCCACTTCAACTTCACCCCCAACCAGGACAAGGCCACGGCCTCCCTTTTGGGGAATGTCCCCGAAGGGGTGATGCTGGACAAACGGCCCATTTTTCTGGGAGGGCAGGGGGGCCTGGTGGGACCGTGCCACCTGGCCTTCGGCACGGTGGTGGCCGCAGGTACCCTCATGCGCAAGGACGAAGAGACCGAAGGGAGGCTCCACTTCGGCGGTGCCATGCGGGCAGGCTCCGTTGCCGCCCCCGAAGGGATCTACCAGAACGTCACCCGCATCGTGAAGCACAACATCCGCTACATGGGCAACCTCGTGGCCCTCGCCGCCTGGACCCGCCAGGTCCGAAGCGCCTTTGTGGGCAGGACCTACCCCAAGGCAGTGCACCAGGGACACCTGGCCAACCTGGACCGTGCCCTGAATGAACGCATGAAGCGATTCCGCGCCTTTGCCGAAAAGCTTCCCGCCTCCCTTGCCATGGGGATGGAAAAGGGGACGGTTCCGGCCGACTCCTCCCTGGCCGCCCAGAAAAAAGAGGTGACATCACAACTCGAAGCGTTTCAGGAGGCCCTCCAGGCCTTTGCCGCCCCTGGCGCCCACCCCAAGGTTCCCGGCTCCTTCGAGGAGGTCGTGGGCCAGATGGCCGCCGGAGCCGGTTACATCGAAACCATCCACGGCCTGGACGACCGGGAACGCGCCCTGGGTCGGGACTGGCTCTTCGACATCGTCCGCCGTACAGAGGCCTTAGGGGCCGAGCACTTCTCCTTAACTTACGCTTAAGACATGGGCCACAGCCCATTAAAAACCAAGGTGATATCCATGAAATTATTCGGAACCGACGGCATCCGCGGGACCTTCAATCAGCACCCCATGACCGTGGAAACCGCCCTTCGGGTGGGCCAGGCCGTGGCAGCCACCTTTGCCACCCCATCCAAACACACCGTCATCATCGGGCGGGATACCCGGCAGTCGGGCCAGGCCCTTTCCTCGGCCCTTGCCGCAGGCGTCATGAGCATGGGCGCCCATGTGGCCCTGGCGGGTGTGATTCCCACCCCCGGCGTGGCCTTTCTCACGGCCGCCCATGACGAGGCAGCCCTGGGCGTGGTGATCTCCGCCTCCCACAACCCCTTTGAAGACAACGGCATCAAGCTGTTTAACGAAGACGGCTTCAAATTCGACGAGGCCGTGGAAGCCCGCATCGAAGCCCTGGTGGCAGACACCGACGCCCTTCAGTCGCACCTGAAAGCAGCTTCCACCGTAGGAACCATGAACCACATCCCCCATGCCGCCACCCGCTACCTGGGTTTCCTTAAAGAGGCATGCCCCGTGGACATCTCCGGCCTGCGCCTGGTGGCCGATGCCTCCAACGGCGCGGCAAGCAGCCTCGTGGAGCCCCTTCTCAGGGGCGCCGGAGCCGAGCTGACACTCATCAACGCCACCCCCAACGGGATCAACATCAACGCGGGCTGCGGCTCCGAGCACCCGGACGAAGTACAGGCCCTGGTGACATCCTCCGGAGCATCCGCCGGTCTTGCCTTTGACGGAGACGCCGACCGCTTGATCTGCGTGGACGAGACCGGAGAGATCGTCTCCGGCGACCAGGTCATCGCCATTGTGGCCGAATACTACCGGACCCAGGGAATCCTTGCCAACGACACCGTGGTCACAACCGTCATGAGCAACATGGGCCTTTCCGCCTGCCTGGAAGAAAAGGGGGTCACCCACACCAAAAGCGCGGTGGGGGATCGCCACGTCATGCTCGCCATGAAAGAGCAGGGCGCCGTGGTGGGCGGGGAAGACTCCGGCCACATGATCTTTCTGGATCGCCACACCACCGGAGACGGCCTGTTGAGCGCGCTCCTCCTGCTCACCGTCCTCAAAGAGACCGGCAAGCCGCTCTCCGAACTGAAACAGGCCATGACCGTATTTCCCCAGGTACTCATTAACGTGGACGTTGCCGAGAAAAAGCCATTGGAAGAGCTCACCGCAGTGCCCAAGGCCATTGACGAAGCGGAAAAAGCATTGAACGGAAAAGGGCGCACCCTGGTGCGCTACTCCGGCACCCAGAAAATGCTCCGGGTGATGGTGGAAGGGGAGGACGCCGACCTCACCCGCTACTGGGCCGAGGCCATTGCCGAGGCTGTTCGCCAAGAGATCGGATAAAAGCAAAGCGTTATAAATACAAAAAACAATGCCTCCGGCGGCGAGGTGTGCCACCTCGAAAGCAGGTTGCGAATGCACTTTTCCCCTCGTTCCTCGGGGAAAATCACATTCGCCTTTGACTTTGACCGGAAGGGCCCGTGTATACGCCCTAAAAAAAACGGCCCGTGTTACCCGGATAACCGGAAACACGGGCCGTTTGGATTCACCAAAAAAGCCGTGGGCTATTCGCGGTTCCCCATGATGCGAAGGAGCATGAGGAAGAGGTTGATGAAATCAAGATAGAGGGTGAGGGCACCCATGATGGCGCCTTTGCGCAGGGTCCCTGCGTCCAGATCACCGGGCTGGGAGAGGGCCATCATCTTGATTTTCTGGGTGTCGTAGGCGGTGAGGCCCACAAAGACGATGACGCCCACGTAGGAAATAATCATGGCCATGCCGGAACTTCTGAGGAAGATGTTCACCACCGTGGCGATGATGATGCCGATGAGGCCCATGAACATGAAGTTGCCCATGCCCGTCAGGTCTTTTTTGGTCACCATGCCGTAGACGCTGCACGTTCCGAACATGGCCGCACACACCACAAAGGTCGAAAAAATGGACGCCCCGGTGTAAATCCTAAAAATGAAGGCGAGGGTAGCTCCGTTTAACGCCGAATAAAGCACGAAGAGCAGGGTGGCTGTGCCTGCTTTAATCCGCTGGATGCCCGCTGAAAGCACAAACACCATGCCGAGTTCAGCGATAATCAGCCCGAAAAGCACCATGCGGTTGCCGTGAATAAGTTGAAGCATCGCCTCTGAGTGTGCAACGTACCACGCCACACCGGCGGTAAGAAGAAGTCCCACCGCCATCCAGTTGTAAACACTCATCAGAAAGGTGTTTACCGCTGCCTGGGAACGGACATTTTGAACAGATGAAGACTGCATTGATCCTCCGAATTGAGAAGTTGATGATGACGCCGCAATGTTGCGAGGCTATCTCGTTGGATACCGGATCTTTATCGGACCATCCGGGCCCACAGCAGAAAAGATAACACAGGTATCCGCGATTTCAACCTGTAAAACGCGAGAGCGCCCGGTAAGAATGATCTGCGCGGGAACATAAAGCAAAAAACAACCGCTCATTTCAAAAATTTAATGGCGGCAGATGGCCGGGCACAGAAAAAAACAACCCATGGTCACGATGGCAACGGCAGGGGCACGGGGGATTCCCGGGGATCGTTTTCCATAGAAGGACGGTACGCCACTTGACCCGAACCCGCCATCCGGGATATGCGAAGGAGATATGGACACAGCAGCACAAAACCAACCGACAACCGCAGTGGAACCATCCACCATGAAACTGAGCCAGACCGAACTCTTTGAGCACCTGAAGACGACCCTTGAAAAAATGGGTGCCACGTATCAGGAACACAGCTTCCGGGCCACCACGATTCCGGTCAAGAGCGGCCTCTGCGTGGTTCGCGGGGAACTCTGCTTCATCATGGACAAACGGCGGAAGCTCCGCGAGAAGAATCGCATCCTCGGCCGCGCCCTGGCACGCATGGACCTGGACACCGTCCACATTCCGCCTGCGGTGAGGGAATTTATCTCTGGAGATGCATCGTGATGCATCAGGGGAGGTCCTCGAACCCTGATACGGCTTCCATATGCAAAAGTTTACATAATATCTATTATCGGACGCTATCAATATAGAAGGCGATTGCAACGCGCCACACCCATCCATTTGATTCCACAGAGGTTTTAATTGTAAGTCGTTCTGATTTAAACAGGCGGCTGCAACGTCCGAAATGCTTTAAGTGTCGGCACCCACGACCGGCTGACATTATCTGTGACACCACGGCATCCACACAGATCCGTGCATCGTCACCCTGACAGACGGCAAGGAAATACGACGAGCCCACAGACACCCGGCGACCATAGTTGCCGGGCAAAATCGGCTCTTTTATTGAACCCCACCTGCAACTGTGCTAGATTGGCGAACCCGGAGCTGATCCTCCGTGCGCAGCCTGTGCCGATGAACGGCGTCGGGCACCCCTTGGCAACCCCTTCAGGAAAGACATTGGAGATGACGGAACGAAAAGAGATCTATTCGGTCTCGAGCCTGACCCGCGAAATCAAAGGCGTGCTTGAGAACCGATTCCCATACGTGTGGATTTACGGAGAGATATCCAACCTTCGCATTCCCTCGTCGGGCCACTGCTATTTCACGCTGAAGGACCAGGGCGCCCAGATCAGCGGCGTCCTCTTCCGCGGCCAGGCCTCCCGGCTGAAGTTTCGCCTTCAGGACGGCCAGACCATCACCGGATTGGGACGCGTCAGCCTGTATGAGCCCAGGGGTACCTACCAAATCATTTTTGAATACATGGAACCCAAGGGCGCCGGGGCCCTGCAGCTCGCCTTTGAGCAACTCAAGCGAAAACTCGCTGCCGAGGGACTCTTTGACGAGGCCATTAAGAAAAAACGCCCCCCCTTCCCCGAGCGCATTGCCCTGGTCACCTCCCCCACGGGGGCTGTGGTTCACGACATGCTCACCGTCTTTCGTCTCCGCTATCCCAACGCGGAGCTCCTGGTGGTGCCCGTAAGGGTCCAGGGCGACCAGGCCTGCCTCGATATCCCGGCGGCCATCGCCGGGATCAACCGGCACATGGCCGCCGACCTTATTATAGTAGCGCGGGGCGGAGGGTCCTTGGAGGACCTGGCCCCCTTCAACAGCGAAGAGGTGGCCCGGGCCATCCACGGGTCGGTGCTTCCCGTCATCAGCGCCGTGGGCCATGAGACGGACTACACCATCGCCGATTTCACGGCGGACATGCGGGCTCCGACCCCCACGGCAGCCGCGTCCCTTGCGGTTCCGGACAAAAAACGGCTGAAAGAAGACGTGGCCCTGCTGGCGGCCCGGCTCCGCCTCTGCATGGACCGAAGGATAGAAGACGGGAGGCTGCGACTGAACGCGGCATCACGCCGCCTTGTGGACCCGAAAAAAAAGATATATGATCACAGGTTGCGGGTAGACGAACTGACCCAGCGCATGGCACGGGCCATTCGTCGGGAACTGGGCGATCGAAGGACAGCCCTCACCTGGCGCAGGGACCGGCTGGCCAAGGCCTCTCCCCTCCTGGCCGTGGAGGCCGGACGCCGCGAGGTACGCAGTCTGTCCAGGCGCCTGAACCTTGCCATGGAGGCACGGCTGGCCCGGAGCCGGGACACCCAGAAGCGCCTGGAACAAAACCTCAGCGCCCTGAGCCCCAAACTGGTCCTGGACCGGGGCTACAGCATTGTGCGCGATTCACAAAGCGGTGAGGTCATCACCCGCGCAGCCCAGGTGGAGATCGGATCTTCCCTGGATGTGGTTCTTGCAGACGGCTTGCTTGAAGCCGTTGTGGAAAGGAAAGACGATGGCAAAGAAAAAATTTGAAGAGGCAGTGGCCCAGCTGGAGGCCATTGTCGAAGATCTGGAGTCAGGGGATCTTCCGCTGGACAAGGCCATGAAACGCTTTGAAGAGGGCGTCAAGCTCTCCAAGACCTGCTCGGACACCCTGGACGAAGCCGAGACCCGCGTGCGGATCCTCACCGGCGAAACCGCCGAGGGCCTCCAGGACGCCCCCTTTACCGAAACCGATCAGCGGGGCGCGGAATGAGCGCATTCGACTTAAAAGGGTACCTCGAAGCAAAACGGGTCGTCGTGGAGGAGTCCCTTAAAGGGCACCTTGCCACCCTGACCCCTTCCGTGGAAACGCGGGTGGCCCAGGCCATGGCCTACTCCCTGATGGCCGGGGGCAAGCGGCTGCGGCCCATCCTCTGCATGGCCGCCTGCGAGGCGGTGGGCGGAGATCCCGAAACAGCCATGAAGGCGGCGTGTGCCCTGGAGATGATCCACACCTACTCCCTGGTCCACGACGACCTGCCCGCCATGGACGACGATGATTTCAGGCGGGGACGCCCCACCTGCCACAAGGCCTTTGACGAAGCAACGGCCGTCCTGGCAGGGGATGCCCTGCTCACCTCGGCGTTTCACCTCCTGGCCCTGGACCGGGGCCCCCGTGCCGAGGTAACCCTGGACGTCATCCGCCTCATTGCCGATGCCTCCGGCGCCTTTGGCATGATAGAAGGCCAGATGCGGGACATCGAAGCCGAAGGCCGCGCCCTGGACCTTGGCTCTTTACGGGAGCTGCACGGCCTGAAAACCGGCGCCCTTATCCGCGCCTCCGTGGAGTCCGGCGCCGTCCTGGGCGATGCGGCAAACGGTGAGCGGGAGGCCCTGACCCGCTACGCAGAAAAGATCGGCCTGGCCTTCCAGGTAACCGACGACATCCTCAACGTGGAAGGCGACCCGGACCTCATGGGCAAAGGGGTCGGCACGGACGCTGAACACGACAAGGCCACCTACCCGTCCCTCATGGGGCTGGAAGAATCCAAGGCCTACGCAAAGCAGCTGGTGGAGGAGGCCGTGAATGCCCTGGCCGTCCTTGATGAACGAGCAAACCCCTTGAAGGCGCTGGCCCTGTACGTTGTCCAGCGCCAACGTTGATTTCCGCCCCCAGGGGCTGAAAGCGAACTTTTATTTCCTCACCATGGGTGGGGGGGAACCATACAGGTGATGGTGATGACCCTTTTAGATCAGATCGACTCCCCGGCAGACCTGAAGAAGCTGGATCGCAGCCAGCTTCCCCAGCTTGCCCGGGAGATTCGGGACAATATTGTGGATGTGGTGTCCAAAAACGGCGGCCACCTGGCATCCAGCCTCGGCGTCGTGGAGCTGACCATTGCGGTTCACTACGTGTTTGACGTGCCCTTTGACAAGGTCGTCTGGGACGTGGGCCACCAGGCCTATGCCCACAAACTGCTCACCGGACGGCGGGACGCATTTCCGACCCTGAGAACCCTGGGGGGCATCTCCGGCTTTCCCAAGGTGAGCGAAAGCCCCTACGACGCGTTCACCACCGGCCACAGCAGCACCTCGGTGTCTGCGGGCTACGGCATGAGCTGCGCCCGGGACATAAAGGGCGAAAACGGAAAGGTCATCTCCATCATTGGCGACGGCAGCCTCACCGGCGGCATCGCCTACGAGGGGCTCAACCAGTCCGGGCCCTCCAGCCGCAACCACCTGGTGATCTTAAATGACAACGAGATGTCCATCGCCAAAAACGTGGGCGCCCTCTCCTCTTTTTTGAGCCGCACCTTTTCCGCCAAGTACCTCCAGGACCTCAAGGGCGAATTCAAAAAAGCCATGAAAGCCCTGCCCAAGGTGGGAGACGACATCTACCAGTTTGCCAAGAAGACCGAAGAGTCCTTCAAGGCCTTCGTCACCCCCGGCATGCTCTTTGAAGCGTTCAAGTTCGAGTACCTCGGCCCCATCGACGGCCACAACATGGAACACCTCATCGACATCCTGGAGAACATCAAAAAGCTCAATAAGCCGGTGCTGCTGCACGTCATGAGCAAAAAAGGCATGGGCTACGCCCCGGCCGAGGCAAACCCCGTCTATTTCCACGGCGTGGGCGCCTTTGAAAAAGAGACGGGCAACAGCATGAAGGCCAAGCCCAAGGCCCCCTCCTATACCGAGGTCTTCGGCAGGAGCATGGTGGAGCTGGCTGAAACCGACAAGCGCATCGTGGCCGTCACCGCGGCCATGCCCGAAGGGACAGGGCTCACGGAGTTTGCCTCCCGGTTCCCAGAGCGCTTCTTTGATGTGGGCATCGCCGAGCAACACGGGGTAACCTTTGCCGCGGGCATGGCCACCGAAGGGATGAAGCCGGTGGTGGCCATCTACTCCACCTTCCTCCAGAGGGCCTACGACCAGATCCTCCACGATGTCTGCCTGGACAGGCACCCGGTGATCTTTGCCGTGGATCGCGGCGGCCTCGTGGGCGAAGATGGCCCCACCCACCACGGGCTCTTTGACCTGGCCTACCTGCGCCCCCTGCCCAACATGGTCATCATGGCCCCTGCCGATGAGAATGAGCTGCGGCAGATGCTCCGCACCGCCCTGGACCATGATGGCCCCATCGCCATCCGTTACCCGCGCGGGGCTGCCGAAGGGGTCCCCGTGGATGCGTCGGCCCCTGCCCTTCCCATCGGCAAAGGCGCCCTGGTCCGTGAAGGCAGCGATCTCGTCCTGCTTGCCATCGGCACCACCCTTGCCACCTGCATGGAAGCGGCCGAAAAGCTTTCAGCCCAGGGTATTGAAGCTGCCGTCATCAACGCACGCTTTGTCAAACCCCTGGACAAGGACCTCATCCTCCACTGGGCGGGCAAAACAGGCCGCGTGGTGACCGTGGAAGAGCACATGAAGGCCGGCGGCTTCGGCAGCGCAGTACTGGAGCTCTTCTCGGACGAGGGCCTGGCACACATCACCACCGCCCGTGTGGGCATCGAAGATCACTTTGTGGAGCACGGTCCCCGGGCGGAGTTGTGCCGTCGCCAGGGCATCTCCACCGAGGGTGTCATGGAGGCCGCGTTCCGTGTGACGGGACGGACCGAAAGCGTCACCACCCTGGCCGGAAAGGGCCGATAACGAGAAAGGACAAGGAAAACATTTGAGTCAGGAAGTGAAAATGAGAATTGACCAGCTCCTCGTGGACAAGGGGCTGGTGGAGAGCCGCCACAAAGCCCAGGCGCTGATTCTGGCCGGAAAAGTACTGGTAAACCGGGTACCTGTCACCAAGGCCGGGACCAAGGTTTTGACAAGCGCCGAGATACACGTCAAAGAGGACGAGATTCCGTATGTCAGCCGAGGGGCCCTGAAACTGGAAGAAGCCCTGAAAACCCTTGAAATCGACATTGCCCATGATGTATGTCTGGACATCGGCGCTTCCACGGGAGGCTTTACCGATTGCCTGCTCCGACACGGGGCAGACAAAGTCTATGCCGTGGACGTGGGCTACGGCCAGCTGGCCTGGTCCCTGCGCAACGATGAAAGGGTCGTGGTGCTGGAACGCACCAACATCCGCTACCTGACGGAAGAGCAGGTCCCCGAGAAAGTGGACCTGGTCACCATAGACACCTCCTTCATCTCACTGAAGCTGGTGGTACCGGCGGCCCTTGGTTTTCTCAAGAAAGAGGGACGAATTCTCGCGCTCATCAAACCTCAATTTGAGGTAGGAAAAGGGAAAGTGGGAAAAGGCGGGGTCGTCAAGGACCCGGCACAGCACGCGGAAGTCATCGACAATCTTAGCGATTTCTTCCAGGAACTCGGCCTTGAAAAAGAGGCTGTCATCCCCTCCCCCATTCTCGGCCCCAAGGGCAATCGCGAGTTCATTATCTCTTTGAAATACTGACGGGATTGATATATATACCTAAGTTCGTAACGGTATGTTTATACACAACGCCCCAGGGAGATTTCTCACAGGGCGTTGGCAGAAGCACTCGACCCGGCACGAACCGCACGAAAGAGACGGAGATGCGGGGTCGAGAAGCAAAACATGTAATTCAGGAGAAGAGACTGTCACGTAGACATAGGCTTGAATCATTCACATATTGAGGAGGTTGTTTAATGAAGTTATCTTCTGATAAACTGCGTAACGTCGCTCTGGCAGCCCATGGAGGTGCAGGCAAGACATCCCTTGCCGAGGCATTGATTTTCAACGCGGGCGCAACCAGCCGACTTGGCCGTGTGGAAGAGGGCAACACCGTGATGGACTACTCTGAAGAAGAGCAGCGCCGCACCGCGTCCCTCAGCAGCGCCTTTTTTCAATATGAGTGGAAAAAACACATCATCAGCCTCATCGATACCCCGGGTGACAAAAACTTCTTCTCCGACGCCAAAACCTGCATGCCCGCAGCCGACGCTGCCGTCATCGTCATCGACGCCTGCACGGGCTCCGATATCCGCACCGAACAATCCGCACAATTTGCAGGTGAAAACGCCATCCCGGCCGTCTGTTTCATCAACAAACTCGACCACGAGCGTGCCGACTTCAGGCAGGCCTTCAACAGCGCGGTCGACGCCCTTGATCCCAAGCCTATTCTGATTCAACTCCCCATCGGGGAAAAAGACGCCTTCACCGGTGTCGTGGACCTCATCGCCAACAAGGCCTACAGCCTCAAAGACGGCAAGGCCGAGCCCATGGACATCCCTGCGGACATGGCCGACGATGTGGAGTCCGAACGAGCCGAACTCATTGAAAACATCGCCGAAGCAGATGACGAGCTCCTTGAGCGCTATCTGGAAGGCGACGAAATAAAAGACGCAGAGCTGGTGGCCGCCCTCAAGACCGGCACCAAAAACCGTCAGTTCATGCCGGTTCTCTGCGGCGCGGCCACGGCCAACATGGGCGTGACCCTCCTGGCCGACTTCATCGTGGACGGCCTGCCCAGCCCGCTGGAGCGAGCCCCCTTCCCCACCACGGACGGAGAGGGCGTGGCCTTTGACCCAAGCGCCCCCTTTTCAGGGTATGTCTTCAAGACCATCGTGGACCCCTATGCGGGCCGCCTCTCCCTGATCAAGATCGTGTCCGGTTCCTTAGGCAAAGACGGCACCGTCTACAATACCGACAAGGACAGCAAGGAGCGCTTCTCCCAGCTTCTCTACCTTGCCGGAAAAGACCAGAAGCCCATCGACCACGCCGAAGCCGGAGCCATCGTGGCCGTGGCCAAACTCAAAGAGACCTTCACCGGAGCCACCCTGTGCGACGAATCCCGCAAGGTGGTCCTCAAGCCCACGGACCCCATCGCCCCGGTAATCTCCTTTGCCGTGGAGGCCGCCAACCAGGGAGACGAAGACAAGGTATTCTCCTCCCTCTCCAGGCTCCAGGAGGAAGATCCCTCCCTGGGCCTCGACCGTATTGCCGAAACAAAAGAGATCCTTTTGAACGGCATGGGTATGGTCCATGTGGAGGCCACCATTGAAAAGCTCAAGCGGAAGTTCAACCTCGAAGTGGTGATCAAGCCCCCCAAGGTCCCCTACCGAGAGACCGTCCGCAAAAAAGTCCGTGTTCAGGGCAAGCACAAGAAACAGACCGGCGGGCACGGCCAGTACGGGGACTGCTGGATCGTCCTGGAGCCCCAGCAGAGAGGCGACGGCTTTGAATTCGTGGACGCCATCGTCGGCGGGGTTATCCCCAAGACCTACATCCCCGCCGTGGAAAAAGGGATTGCAGAGGCGTCCTCCAAAGGGGTCCTCGCCGGTTTTCCCTGTGTGGACTTCAAGGTGACCCTGGATTACGGCTCCTTCCATGCCGTGGATTCCTCGGAGATGGCCTTCAAGATGGCCGGTTCCCTGGCCTTCCGAAAGGCGTGCGAAGAGTCCGGCGGGGTCCTTCTGGAGCCTGTCATGAACGTGGCCGTCATCGTACCCGATGATTTCACCGGCGACGTCATGGGGGATCTCAACTCCAGAAGGGGCCGGGTCCTTGGCATGGACAGCGAAGGCAAATACCAGGTGATCAACGCCCATGTGCCCATGGCCGAGATCCTCACCTACGCCCCGGACCTCAACTCCATGACCGGAGGACGGGGCACCTTCACCCGGGAATTCTCCCATTACGACGAGGTTCCCGGGGATATCGCCAAAAAAGTACTTGAAAAGATTGCGGCGGAGCAGGAAAATTAGCTCCGCTTGAATGTTTCTGAATAAGAAACAGCAGAGGATGCGGTTCACCCGGATCCTCTGCTGTTTTGTTTTTGAGAGAGGAAGAGACTTTAAAAAAATGAGACGAAATATTGTACATGTCGGATCCGGGCAGCTCACGTACGAAATCCGTGAAATCGTAGCCGTGGCCAACGAACTGGCAGCCCTTGGCGTCGACATCACCTGGGAAAACATCGGAGACCCCGTGGCAAAGGGAGAGTCCATCCCCCACTGGATCAAAGAGATCATCACCGATCTCGTGGGACAAGACGACACCTACGGCTATGTGGCCACACGGGGCGTTTCCAAGACCCAGCAGTTCCTTGCCGAATGCGTCAACAGCCGCGGAGGCACGCAGATCACCAAAGACGACATTGTCTTCTTCAACGGACTGGGCGACGCCGTGGCCAAGATTTTCGGGTTCCTCAAACGCGAAGCCCGGGTCATCGGCCCCTCCCCCGCCTACTCCACCCACTCCTCTGCCGAGGCGGCCCACTCGGGCTACAATCACCTCACCTACGAGCTGGACCCGGAGAACGGCTGGCTGCCGGACCTGGAGGACCTGGAAAACAAGGTCAAGTACAACGACGCCATCGCCGGCATCCTCATCATCAACCCGGACAACCCCACCGGCGCGGTCTACCCCCGGGAGGTCCTGGAAAAGATGGTGGACATTGCGCGGCGACATCGCATCTTCATCATCTGCGACGAAATCTACTCCCACATCGTCTACGACGACGCCTCCACCGTTCACTTGAGCGAAGTCATCGGCGAAGTCCCGGGCATGGCGCTGCGCGGCATCTCCAAAGAGTACCCCTGGCCCGGCGGTCGCTGCGGATGGCTTGAGGTGTACAACCAGAACAGCTACCCCATGTTCCGTCAGTACATCCAGAGTATCGTCAACGCCAAGATGCTGGAGGTGTGCTCCACGAGCCTACCCCAGCACTCCATTCCCCTGGTCATGGGCCACCCCAACTACCGGGGACACCTTGAGATGCGCCGGGACATGTTCCACCGCCGGGCCGACGAAGCCTACGACATGCTCAAAGATGTGGAAGGGATCTCGGTCATCAAGCCCAAAGGGGCCTTTTACATGTCCGTCCTCTTTGATGACGGCGTGCTGAACAGCGACCAGACCCTTGCCATCGGCAACGAACGCGTCCGAGGCTATATCGAAGAAAAGATCGAAAACGTGGAAGTGGACAAGCGGTTCGTCTACTACCTGCTTGCCGCCACCGGCATCTGCGTGGTTCCCCTCACCGGGTTCTGCTGTTCCCGCAAAGGCTTCCGCATCACCCTCCTTGAAACCGACGACGACAAACGCCGGTGGACATTCCAGACCGTGGCCGACAGCATCCGTGCCTACCTGGAGTCCAACCAAGGCTCCGCCGGTGATGAGGCGTGCCGCCTGGCCGTATAAAAGAGTACGGCACCGGCTTTAAAAACAAAAGCCCCTCGGACGGAAACGAGTTTCCGTCTTTGAGGGGCTTTGCTGGTTTAAGGGCTTACGGGATTTTAATGAAACTCGATATAAAGTCCCAGCTTACCGTAGTGCTGGGTGGTGTCGAAGGCCATGCCCACCTCCAGATCGCTGATGCTGCGGATGGTGCCGTACTTTTCAATGAGGGAGTGCTCCCTGTCGTCCAGGTGAAACGCCAGCTCCACCCGCATCCCCACCTCCAGAGGCACCGAGGTCACCAGCCGAACCCTCAGCCCCGACTGGGAGATGTCCGTCACCGTTCCCGACAGGTTGTATCCCCGCTCCTGGATCTTGCAGACCACCGGCAGCTCGACATCCTTGCGCACAAACTGCCGCCGTTCGAGCTGCACATGAAAGCTGTGGCCGCAGGTGCACCGACACCGGATCTTTACATGACTCTGGACCCCCATGAAGGTGGAGACATCCTGTTCCTTCACCCGGTGACACGATGGGCAGGTGATAAACGCCTGGAAATCTTCTTTCACAAGAATCGTAGCAAGCATGGTTTCCCGTCCTCACCGGCCGGAAATCATGAAAACATAAGATACTGGCCGATTTTGTCGTATTTTTCTATTTCGGTGAATTCAAGGCCCAGGAACGGGCCGTTGATGCTTCGGACCACCGCCGTTTTGCTGATGAATGACCGATCTTTGTCGTCGAGGTTGAACTCCACGTGGATAATGTCTTCAATGGCAAAGGGAAAAGCCGTGTTGACCCGGATCCTACACCCGGACCGGGACAGGTCTTTGACGGTCATGATAAATTTTCGGCCGTCATCGGAACCGAAGGCTACCCCTGACAATTCGAGGGATTTGCGATAGTACTTTCGCCGCTCGATCACCACGGGAAAGACATGGCCGCATTTGCAGGTGCACTTGATCCTGAGCTGCGCCTTGGCGGTCAGGAGCTTGGAGATGTCCGTGGTCCGCGAGCGCTCGCATACGGGGCACACAAAGGTTGCCGTGGTGCTGGTTCCGAGAAATATTTTTTCTGCCATTGCCTTGCCTTTTATTTGGAGGGTCGAAAACCCGAGGCTCGTGAACACTCGCCCGCAGGGCCTGCGTCATCGTCGCGGCCCCATCGCCCTTCTTTGAATTCCGGCATCTGCTGTCAACTGACGCACACCCGACGGATCTCCGCGACATCGGTAACGCCGTCCAGGGCCTTGACGAGGCCGTCCTGGATCAACGTCGTCATCCCCTGCTCTGCGGCCACGCGAAACAGCTCATCGGTGTGAGCGGCCCGCTTGATCATCTGCTTCACCTCGGAAGAGCCGTACATCAGTTCATGGATGGCAACCCGGCCCTTATAGCCGGAACCGGAGCAGACCGAGCACCCCACGGGTTTGAAAAGGCGCATGTCCGAGGAATACCGGATCCCGGTGCTCTCAAAGGCCTCCTTGCCGTAGAGTTCCACGATGCGGTCGAACTCGTCCCGGTCCGGGGTGTACTCGTCTCTGCAGTTGGTGCAGAGCCTTCGGACCAGGCGCTGGGCCAGGACTCCCTGGAACGCATCGGAAAAGTTCAGGGGGTTGAGCCCCATGTCCAGGAGCCGCGTCACCGTCTCCGGAGCGCTGTTGGTATGAAGGGTGGAGAGGACCAGGTGGCCGGTGAGGGACGCTTCGATGCCGATGGAGGCGGTTTCGTGATCCCGCATCTCGCCGATCATGATCACGTCCGGATCGGCCCGGAGAAAGGCCCGCATCACCCGGGCAAAATCCAGGCCGATCTTTGCCTTGCACTCCACCTGACGCAGGCCGGGCTGGGTGATTTCCACGGGATCCTCAGCAGTCCAGATCTTGATCCCGGGTTTGTTGATATGCGCCATGGCGGCATGGAGGGTGGTGGTCTTTCCCGAGCCGGTGGGCCCCACGCAGAGGATCAACCCGTAAGGCTGGGCCACAATCTTTTTCAGGATATCCAGGTTGCGCTCGCTGAGCCCCATCTGATCGATTTTCATGGCTCCGGAGTCTGCCAGGATACGGAGCACCGCATCTTCAAACCCGCCTGCCGTGGGCAGGGTGGCCACTCGCAGCTCAAAGGGCTTCACCCCTTTTCTCTTGAACTTGATCTTCCCGTCCTGGGGAAGCCGCCGCTCGGCAATGTCCAGATGACTCATGATCTTCAGGCGGGAGAGGATCCCCATGGCGTTGGAGATGGGCACCTTGAGCACATCCTGGCACACGCCGTCGATGCGGTATCGGATATGCACCTTCTTGGAGTGGGGGGACGGCTCCACATGGATATCGGAAGCCCCTTTTCGGTAGGCGGTGATGATCACCTGGTCCACCATCTTCACGATCTGGCTCGACGACTCGGAGAGGGCCGGGTCCGCCTCCTGATCGTCCGGCATCTCGTCCACTTCCTCTTCGAACTCCACGTCGAGCATCATGTCGAATTCGCCGTCTTCCTCTCCGGGCCCCTCTTCTACATGGCGGTCGGAATCGTAGAAGAACTTGATCAGTTCGATGATCTCTTCCCGTACGCCCACGGAGTAACGGATGTGCTTGGCACTGAGGAGGCTGTAGATGTGGTCCGTCTTTTCCAGGTTTTTCGGGTCATCGATGAGGACTTCCACCACCCCTTCGGTCATGTCCCATGACAGGGGCACCCAGCTGTTCTGGATAAGAAAGCTCTTCTTCAGCTTCCCCAGGAGTTCCACGGGGATGGGAATATCGGTGCCGAACTCCACAAAGGGGCACTCGTAATAATAGGAGAGGGATTTGCCGAGCTCTTCCTTGTCCACATACATGTCCTCAATGAGGATGGACTCGCAGCTTTTCCCGGTTTTTCGCGCAAGGTTGAGGGCATTCTGCAACTGGGCGGTGTTGACCTGGTCCGTGTCCAGAAGGTAGCCGTAGCGGGATTCGTAGCTCCGTGATCCCTTGATCCCCTCAATCTGGGCTTCCAGCCCGGTGTAACCCGAATCCAGCCCGCGGACATCTTCGTAGAAGCCCATGGCCTCGTCGCTCTTTTCGAGCTTTTCCATCTCCAGCCCGAACCGGAAGAGGATATCGGCGGCCGCCTCCTGGGTGACGTTGTTCGTCTCGATGAGTTCGAGGACCTTTTTGCGAATTTTGGATACGGCATGAAGCTGCATGAGGACGTCGGCAAGCTGGGGCACCAGCTTGGCCACCGGATACTTGGTGTTGAGAAGCTTCAACAGCTCGCCCAGGGCTTCCCTCTGCAGGCCAAGCTCTTTGAAGGCGTGGGCGCTCTCCAGAATCTCATCGGCGCTGTCTTCAGACCATGAATTCTTGATGGCGCTGAGCTCCTGGCTGCTGAGCTCAATGACCTCATCGTCGTCGTCCAGCTCGGCCGCCTTGGTCCTCAGTTCATCAAGCTCCAGCCCGATAAAATCGTTGACCTCTTCGTCAAGGTCACCGTCGTAGGCATCCAGAATCGCCACATAAACGGCAATGGACTCGCCGTAGAGTCCGTGCTTTTTGTAGGCTTTGGCGGTATCGATTTTAGACTTCAGCTGTTTTTCCAAAGCGTATCCTCGCAGATTTGCCGCACACCGTCAGGTGCACTACATTTTAAAGAAACGACCAAAACCTCGTGTCTTGCGACTTTTATCCATATCGGTTGAAATGAGATCGCACGTCATGCGAACCATGGCGGCCACGCACCCTGGGGCCATGAGGATATAAAGGATTCCGTCGACGGTTCGACGGTAGTAGACTCGCAGGGCATCGAACAGGATCTCCCCTTCCGTGGCGCCGTCCACCAGGGGAGCCATATCGCGCCAGCGCATTTTCTCCGCAAGAAAAGCCCTGGCCTCGCGACACTCATGCTCGCTGCCACCATGGGACTCGGAAAGTTCGGCAACCAGGGGCTTTCCGGCGTCGCTGATGTAAAAAACCCCCTGAACCCCGTCGATGCTGAACAAATCATCAAAATGGTTTGCCATATCCACCTGAATACATAAAAGATTATAATCTGATTCACACGTCCAGTACAGCGTCAATTAATGATTCTTTCTGGACCTTTGCTCCCACCACCAGCCGGGCCGGGACCCCGGCACCCATCACCACCATTCGCTGATCGGTTTCCCGATTGCTCAACACAGCCTTGAGGGGCCCGGCCCCCAGGATGTTTCCGAACATCTGCAAAGCGGCCATTTTATCCGCCAGCTCCGGCGCCCAGGCCGCGGCCTCCACGGCATCCGGGTTGCCGCTTGCCTTGACAACCAGCTCCGCAAGGCGCTCCAGTTCATCCGGGGATCCGCCGCGGGCCCCATCCACAGGGTCACCGGAGGATGCATCCCCCCCTTGCTCAGCGACCTGGCCCGGCGAGCCGCTTCCCATCTCATCCTTTAACCGCATGGCGTCCAGCAGAATCGCCTGGAGCTCTCCCTGGATCCCTTTCCGGGTGAGAACACAGGAATTTTCAATGAGAAGGGTTACCCGTTCCCATCCCAGGACACGATAGGCTGCCTTGTTGCCCGTCATGGGGCCGTAGCGTGCATTGAGGATATCCCCGTCACGGAAAAAAAGAACGCCCTGGGTGCCCGTCATTTCGTTGACTACCCGAATGGTACAGGTCTTGGCTTCCATCTCGATGAGCTGCAGGAACATCTCCAGGGAGGCATTTTTCAGGGTGCCGCCCCCGGCCTGCTCCTTGAAGATCTGGTCAATGGTCCGGACCAGATCCTCAACAACCAGCGGCTTGGTAAAATACGCCCGCGCTCCGTAACGCATGACGGCCTCGCGGGTTTTGGGCTTATCGAAACTGGTGACGACAATGGCGGGGACATCGGGAAAAAATCGCCGGATTTTTTCCAGGAGCCCGTATCCGTCGACATTGGGCATCTGAAGATCCGTCACCACAAGGGCAATGGGACGCCGCTTCAAGAGCTCGACGGCCTCCCCGCCGTCGGTGCAGGTGAGGACCGCATACCGATCCTTCAGCTTGGAAAACAGCTTGTGGATGAGATTGAGAAAAGGCTGGTTGTCGTCCACGACGAGAATCTGTCTGACCATGGTGTGACCATCCTGTGTTTCCCCCGCCCCCCATGGGGCAGGGATAAAAAAGATACCGGCGTCGGGCACTCAAAGGAATAAGGCGTCAGACAACCGCTTTAAACGTATCGATCTCCTGATGATACTGCTGGCGCCAGGTTTTCAGGTTCTGCTGAAGCTCCATGCCGAGCCCACGCTCCAGGGCCAGCTCCCGAAGGCACTCGGTCACCGCCGCCACGACTCGCTGGACCTTATCGGTTCCCGTGTAGGTAATGGAGCCACCCTGGTAGCTGAACTCCTCGGTAAACGGATCCAGGAACTCATACCGGGATACTTTTTCGAGGAATTTCCGTTTCAGCACCGTATCAAACGGATCGGGCTGTTCCTTCCCCCCGGTATAGGTCTGCTCAAAAACCCCCAGAAGTACCTCCAGCATCTCCACGGCATTCTGACCCTGTCCCCCTTTGCCCTCGCCGGAGAGAGGCGCCCTCTCCTTGAGACAATCGTCACTGAGCCGATGGGTCTCCAGCTGAACCCGCTTGATGGCAATACGGGTGCGGCTGTTTTTGGCGTTGGCCATGATGCGCCCCAGCTCCTGGTTCGGGTCCCTGAGGATCCCGCCGCTCTTGCCCAGCACCGCGCCGGCGATCTCCCCCATGATGACATGCACCTGGTCTGCCTTCCCCGAAGGGTTCAGCACCTCGATGAGTCCGGTGAACCGGTCCTGGGTGATCTTTTTCATGAGCGCCTCCAGGTCCACGGTGGAGGAGGTCAGGTTTTTGTGGATCAACGCCGCCTCATTGAGGTTGGCCCAGTACCCGATGCTCTCGTCCGGGATCTCGAAGACCGAGAGGGTGTGCCGGGCCTCATCGGCCATGCGCAGCAGCTCATCAAGGGCCGGTTGACGATCCCGGTCCCGGCCGTCGATGCAGGTATGGGCGTTGATCAACGCCCCCTGATCAAAAAAAACCACGCCTTCCGATGCGGGGGCCCGCATGATGACACAGCCCGAGGGCAAAGCGTTTCGAAAATGATCGACAAACCGCCTGATACGTATGTAACCGGTGTGCAGGTTGCTGACCACAGGGGTCTCTCTGGGAATGACTATCATAGATCAATCTCACTGGTTGGACAAACAGTCTTGCCGTCCGTGACGGCTGCAATCACGGGACGCTGCCCGCATCAACACAAACGGGAGCATCTCAGGTGACGTGGAAAAACAGCCGTTCTCCGCCTGGTCTCTGCTCCCGCTGATAACACCCGTATGGAAACGCTACCGCTTTTTGCGGAGCCGTTCAATGGAAAATCGCAAACTGTCCTGCATGCGCGTCACCGCCTCGGCCAGACTGCCGATCTCATCACGGGATTTGATATCGATGACCACATCAAGCTCGCCGACGCTGATCCGGTCCGCCGCATCCGTCAGCATCTGGATATTGGAGGTGAGCCGGTAGCCGTAAATCATGATGGAGAGGCCGATGAAAAGGATGACCACAGCGATGAACCCTATGGTCATCTTCTGGGTGGCCTCGGTGAGCCCGGTGGCACTCTTTTCGATGAGCTGAATGGGCCCGGTAAAGTCTTCAATGAAGGTGGTGCTCAAAATCAGGTAGGGGGTCTGCTCAATGGGCTCCACGGCCATGAACTTCTCTTTTTCCGTGTTGTCCGCACTGACCGTTCGGTAGTACCCCTTGATGCCCCGGCCACCCTTCATGGCCTTGAACACCTCTTCAAAACTCTGATAGCCCAGGCCAAGCTCCTCCTTCATCTTGCTTAGAAGAGGCTTGCCCAGGTAGGACTCGTTGCGGTGGCACCAGATGCGGTAGCCCGTCTCTTCATCCTGATCCGGGGCGGGGATCTCGATCAGGGCCGTAAACCCTTCGGTGCCGACATCCTGAACCGCGATATCCCGCATATCGAAATCATAGTAAAAATCGTCTTTGTTCAGATCCGGGTTGTTTCGAAGGAAAATGGAGCACTGGGAGGCCACGCTTTTGGCCTTGTTGACGATGATCTCCTCGGCCATCTGGCGCACCACGTCGGTGCTCTCGCCGGTGATGCTGTTGGCCAGGGTGAGCATCTGGTACTGGGTAAAGGCGCTGCTGCCGATGAACAGCAAAATGGGAATCCCGAAAAAGAGAAAAAACATCTTGGTCCGCAGGCCGAACCCCTTGTAGGAGGTCTTTTTCTTTCGGGCCACGCGGGGACCGTCCGCCGTTTTCTCTTCGGGGTCTGAGTTCTTGGAGACGACCTTCAGGGGGGGGGTGGCCGGGGGTGCAGGAGCCGCGTCCGGCTCAGGGGAATTTTCGCTGACAGGCACGGACTGAATAGGCCCGGAGCCCTCTCCGACAGCGACATCTTCTTCCCCGGGGGGACGGATGGTGATGATGTGTTCACACACTTTGCATTTGATCTTGATGCCATCCGGAGTCTTGATGTGGTTCATCAGTTTTCCGGGGTCCAGATGGTAAATCTTCCCGCACTCTTCACATATCACGACCATACCCTGCTTGCTCCTTGACTGTTGAAATCTCGTTGGGGATTGTCACCGTTGGAATTGAGGTGCTCTGGCCTGCAGTGGGTCCGTCAGAAATTCTTTAGCCTCGACAACAGGACCTGCTGGAACTCCGCTCTCTTTTCATCCCGGGGGATTTCCCGGGCCAGGGCGTCCACCAGCTCAGCCGCACGTGTCAGGGGAATGCTCTCACGATCAAGGGCCATCTCCTGGAGAAGGTCCTCAAGGAGGATCTCCGCCATGGGGCCCATGGCCTTGGAGAGCTGATCCGTAAGAAAAGGGTAAAAATCACCCGACAGAGTCGGCACCGAAGAGACCACTTCCTCAATGAGGCCGAGGTGATCCAGGCGAATCAGGACATCCCGGATATCGGACAGGGTCAGCCCGAGTTCTCCGGCAAGCTCGGCGGTATTTTTTTCACCGTTGAGCTGCATCAGCAGGGTGAGCATGCGGCTGTCCAGCGACACCTCACCCAGGTCCTCTCTGACGGCTCGCCGGTATACGGACGACGCGATGTTTCCTTTTAAAACCATGGCAACCTGCACTTGCTCCTATTTCCGTTTCACCAACCGAGCGATCTCCTCTCGAACCGCCTGACGAATAAAGGCCTTCACCTCATCGGAAAGCCCGACCCCTGCCCTGCCGGAGGCAGACGGTTTCGCCGCCCCGTGTTGGGCAATGAGCGCCTTGAACCTCTTGAACTCACGTACATGGTATGCCGCCGCACGATTTTTCTGTTCTTCGGACATGCCCGAGGCCACGGCCGCCTCAAAGCTGTCGAAAAGGGATTTCAAAAACGAGACGGTTTCGGGATGGGCGGCGGCTTTTTTGGCTTTCAGGTAGCGGCCGATGGTGTCGAGGAGTTTGATATAGATGGTCAGCGCCTTGTCGTCGCAGCAGCTGCCCCCGAGACGTTTCAACTCCTGCAGGTAGGCATCGAGGTTTTTGTCCCCGATCTCCCACTCCATCTCAAGGATCACGGCCTTGAGGGTTTCCAGGGGGTCCCCGGAGGTCTCCGGCTTCTGGGCCGGGCTGTCGTCGAACAGCTCGTCCAGGCGGCTGTCCAGCTCTTCGTTCATGGATGAACCGTTTATCGTCATTGTTAAACACTCCCTCCGAGCTCAAGCTTTTCGCGAATGGACATCACCGTCATGGAGATGATCCGCTTCATGGTCACCGCCACGTTATCGCCGTTCACGGCACTGGCTGTGTAGTAGGGTGCTTTGAGGCTTGTGTTGAGGTCTTTTTCCATCACCTCCACGGGCAGGACCGGGATTCCCTCGGATTCCAGGTCCCGCTTGTTGTACTGCATGACCAGCGGAATGGTTTCGATGTTCTTGTTGAAGGAGACAAGGTTTTCCGCCAGGTTTTCCAGGGAACGGATGTTCATCTCCTGCCTCAGCGTCATGGAATCAGCAACAAATACGATCCCGTCCACACCGCGCAGCACCAGCTTTCGGGTGGCGTTGTACTTTACCTGCCCTGGAACGGTGTAGAATTGCACTTTAATGGTGTACCCCTTGATCATCCCGATGTCAAAGGGCAGGAAGTCAAAAAAAAGGGTGCGGTCGTTGTAAGTCTTCACCGTCACCATTTCACTCTTGATCCTGCTTCGGAACTTTTCGTTGATGTACTCCAGATTTGTGGTCTTGCCCCCCCTGCCCGGACCATAATAGACAATCTTAACTTGGACTTCACGTTTTTTTGGATTTATCAGTGCCAAACCATTAACCTCTCTGATACATGATTGCCCGGATTCTCTAACATGCCGGCGGTCCGACGCCTCTAAACCAGGAGGTCCCGGATCCTGTCGTTTGCCTCGTTGACTTTCAAGCGAAGAAATCCCAGGGACACATCTTTTCCGAAAATGGTCAGGAGAAGCAAATCGGTTCCAATTTTGCTGAAATGAATGCTGTCGCTTTCCCCCTTATGGAACAACAGAGAAAACTCTTCCTCTCCGATGATGTTGGCCATGGCACTGACCGCACCGAAGTTCGCGGCAGCAAGGGCCGCAAGCGAATACACGTCATGTTGGCACCGACCGTTGTCCAGGTTGACAATCACGTTGCCTGCCAGGTCGATAAGCACAACGCTCTGAACACCGAGCTCAATGAGCTCTTCATTCAGGACATCTTCAATGGATTCAAGTTGTTTTTTACTGAAATCAAAGGGAAAATCCATATTGGCGGGTCCTTCGCTCCGTATCTGTTGATGGGTTTCATGCCTGGCGGCAGTGCGTCTGGAATGTCTACAGGCAGAGGTTTCTTCTGTCGATATCAACCGGTTACTCGAACAGACCAGAAAACATTGATCCTAAGTAATAACAGGCAGATCCTATAACCCTATAGCTCATTTAAATTGATTAATCAATTTAAAACAAATGACAAACAGCGGATCACGTGTTGATCCGCTGTTTGTTTTCTACGGTAAATGTGTGTTCGGGGGGTTTTCCGGCAGAGGCCCTGCAAGGAAATGATCCTCTTCAATAACAGGGCACTCCGGCATCTCTGAGGACACAGCGCTCCCGGTGCGGGCAAGGAAAGGCGTCATGGGGCGTATGTCGCTCATGGGTGCGATGCCCCTTAAGCCTTTCCCGTGAAGAGTTCGAGGGCTTCCAGATATTTTTTGGACGTGCGCTCAAGCACCTCCCCGGGGATGGAGGGTCCCGGAGGGGTTTTATCCCAGGTCAGGGTCTCCAGGTAATCCCGGACAAACTGCTTGTCAAAGCTCTCCTGAGCGCCACCGGGCTTGTAGGTGGCCTTGGGCCAGAATCGGGAAGAGTCCGGGGTCAAGACTTCATCGATGAGGATCAGCTCGCCGTCGCAGATCCCGAACTCAAATTTGGTATCAGCGATGATGATGCCCTTTTCAGCGGCGACCTCAACCCCTTTGTTGTAGATGGCAAGGCTGATGTCCCGAACCTTTTCCGCCATGTCCGCCCCGATGATCTCGGCGGCCTCTTCAAAGGAGATGTTGATATCGTGGTCGCCCACGTCTGCTTTGGTGGAGGGGGTAAAGAGGGGCTCGGCCAGGCGATCCGACTCCTTCAGGCCTTCGGGCAGGGGGATACCGCACACGGTACCGTCTTTCTTGTAGGACTTCCAGCCGGACCCGGAGATATATCCCCTCACCACACACTCAACCATCAGGGGCTTGGCTTTCCTGACGATCATGCTGCGGCCCCTGAGGGCTTCCGCGTGGGGCTTCAGGATCTCAGGGTACGCGTCCACATCCGCTGTGATCAGGTGGTTGTCGATGAGAGAGCGCATCTGCTCATACCAGTACAGTGAAATCTGGGTCAGGACCCGCCCTTTTTCGGGGATGGGATCGGGCAGCACCACGTCAAAGGCCGAGAGCCTGTCCGTTGCCACCATCAAGAGGGAATCTCCAAGATCGTAGATGTCCCGTACTTTCCCTTTCTGAACCAGTTGAACGCCTTCAAGATTGCTGGTGTACATACCATTACTCCATAAAGAAGATAAACTCGGTTTAAAAAAACATCATGCCCATTGCAGGCCGGTATTTATTTTGCCTCACTGTATAGCACTTATTCAATAACAGGTAAATCCAAAGGTTTCAGGTCGGTGTTCCTTCTCAGGACGCACACAATCCAGGCCCCAAAAGCACTGGCGGCCAGCTGCTTCCTCCCCGGAACCGACGGATGTCTCCCGAAAAGCCGGACCCGGGTCCATGGCATGGCACCGCGGAGCCCAAAGGCAAGGCCAGACAGTATCATTCCGACGACTTACCGCCGGGACCACCCCGAGAGCTACCCCTTCTGGAACCCCTCGACAAACTTGAGAAGGATCTCATGGTCCCTGTCGCTGAGTTCTCCAAAACGGATTCCGGATTCAGCACGCCCGGTCTTCCCCGTGCGGGTGTAGGCCACCTCGCCGACAATCTCCACCACATCGTCCCTGAACCCGATGTCCAGATGAACTCTGTGGTTGGGGTCAATGGGAACATGGGTCTCCAGAAGGATTCCCCCTTCGCTGACGTCGAGGGTTTTTCCCATGCCCTGCTGGACCACGGTGTTCTCCGCATTGACACAGGCGTAGGAAAGGAGGTTGGTCGAGTTGTAGCGTGTGTGTTTTCTTTTTTCCATGGGGGCAGTCCTGACGGTTGGTACCGGACACTCTTCGTCTGCAGGAAAAGGCCGGCACCCCTTCCCCTGCGTCAACACCATATCGTGTGGATGCACCAAAAAACGTTAAACCTGCAACGGCCACAGGCTCCCGGAACCAACGGAAGGGCCATGGCGTCGTATCGGCAGGTTTTCAAAGGTCCGTGGCGGCATCTAAACTTACAAAATATTTCGAGAGGCCAGGTCCGTAATCAGGGAGACACAGACCGAGGTGTACTCGATCATATTCTTGATAAGGTTCGGCGCTTTGTCATACTCAGCCATCAACACATCCGTATCCAGAATGCTGAGTTTCAAGTCCGGTGAGGCATATACCGAGGCCATGTCCGGTTCATGGACATGCTTGAACATGGGCAGGCGGCCGATAAAGTCCCCCGGCCCCATGGCACCCAGAAACACCTTTTCTCCCCCGTTCTCCTGAACAAGATAGGCCTGGCCTGCTTCAATGGAAAACATCTTGGTGACATGGTCGCCCTGGCGAACCACGGGCTTGATCTCACGGGGCAGACCGGACATGGGCTTCCCGCTGTACTTCAACGCAACGGCCCGGTCCGAAATCATGGCAAGGCGGTGCTCAAGGCCCCTGACCACGTACAGAAGATCCTCGGAGAGTCCGGCAAGGTCCGAGGTAAGCTGCCGGGTATCGATGACCCCCAGAAGAACCTCTCCTTCGGCCACGGCTGTGGCCGAGCGGGGGTGATCGGGTCGCGTCATGGAGGAGAGATTCCCCACAAAGGCGCCGCTCCCCACACGGGAGACCACCACCGAGCCCATGGAGGTGTTCTTCACGATCTTGACCACGCCCTCCAGGACCACCCAGATCCAGTTGCCGTGGCGACCCTGCTCAATGATACGGTCCCCGGCCCGGAAAGCCTCTTCATCGGCGAGGTACATGTAATCGGAGAACGCGGGCCCGCGAGCCACGGGCAGGTGAATGCGACCGGATTCGTCCCGCATCTTGTCCCCGGTGTACTGGACGGGCCCCACCTTTTCGATCTCGCCTTCATCCACCATCTTCAGGGCGTCCAGAATGATGGCCATGGCGGATTTCTGAATGACCCGATCGCCGGGAAACTCTTCCCGGGACACCTCAAAGCCGCCCTCGCCCCAGCCGAACAGGGCGTAGAGGGCTTCCTCCCCTTCCCTGCCGTCGCAGAAGGCGTTGACGGGATTGCCGTCGAGGACGTAGATCACGCCGGGTGTCTCCACATACCGACTGGAGAGCTTCACCACGCCGCTCTTGCCGTCGGCACTGAGGAGCTGCAGAAGGTCCGCAAGGTCAAAAAAACTTAAATCGCCTGTCAGTACAGGTTGTGAACTCATCGTGCCCCGTATCGTCTTTCATCGGTTTACGGACAAAGAAACCGCACCATGGGCGCGGTCTCCATCAACCATTACTGCAATGTCGCATACCAGAGGCCAAGGGGCGACGCCCCGGCCCTTACTTGGCCCACTGCAACTCCTTGTGAAGAGAGATCAGGGTCTGCTTGAGACACTCCTGAAGGGTCTTGCCCACACCGGTTCCCCGGGTGGCGCTGGCTTCGAAACTCTTCACCTTGAGCTGGCGGTTGAGGTCCCTTTCCATCTGCTCAACGGACATGATGGGCACCCCCTCATCGGCAAGGTCCCGTTTGTTGTACTGGAGCACCAGGGGAATCCGCGTGATACTCTGGCCGTACTCTTTCAGGTTTTGCTGAAGGTCTTTGAGGGAGAGCATGTTCTTCTCCCGGCGAACCGCCAGGGAGTCGGCGACAAAAACGACCCCGTCCAGCCCCTTGAGCACCAGCTTACGGGTGGAGCTGTACTTCTGCTGCCCGGGGACGGTAAAGATCTGGACACGCACGTCGCATCCGTTGATTTTGCCGAGCCCCATGGGAAGAAAGTCAAAAAAAAGCGTGCTGTCCCCTTCGGTATCCACGGAGACCATTTCACCGGTCACCTGTTTTTTAAAGGCTTTGAATATGTACTCGAGGTTGGTCGTCTTCCCACACCTGCCGGGGCCGTAGTAGACAATTTTGCACTCAATTTCACGCTTCTGGATGTTAAATATGGCCATATGGTTCCCGCATTGTGGCAAATGGGCGTGGCCCATTTCGTTGTACCTGTTGAAAACGGATTGTCTGCATCACCCGCCATGCAGTGGGCATGGTTACATACTGTTGATACGGATATCCAGACTGAAATCCCCCTTTTTCGGGCCGGAGAGGATCTCGGTGTTGGATTCCACCACCGCAGCACCTTTAAAAATTGCAATGGGGGAGAAAAAATCGACGTCGTGGATGGGCTTGCCTTTCCCCAAATACTCCAGAAGCGCCTTTTCGCTGCTCCCCACGATGAGGCTCAGCAGGCTCCCGGACTGAAAGCTGACATCCAGTTCCACGTGCTGCCCCTCCATGGGCCCCCCTTGAAAATTGATGCCGATGGACGTGATGTCAATGATATCGTCGTCCACCGGAGCTGTAAAGTCCTCCTCCAGGGAAACCGCCCCGCCGTCGGTGGCCATGGCGGCGTCATCCCATGCGATGCCGTTTTTCTCAAAGGCGGCCTGCATGAACTGCGTCAGGGAGGTATACTGCTCCGGAGTAAAAAAGCCCTTTGACCACCAGCGCTTCACCATATCCACGGCCTCAGCGGCCTCGGAAAGCTCAAGATGGCATTTTACAGCGTTTTTCGCAGCCGAAAGGCTGATGCCGGGGCGGCGCACCAGTCGCCGGAACTCTTCCAGGGCTTTTCGATGCTGACCGAACTTGGCAAGGGTAATGGCTTCGTTTATCTCTTTTTCATCGTCGCTCAGTCCCTCTTCGGTCGTGGTGAAGAGCCGCTTGATCAAATCCTGGACTTTGCTTGAAACCTCGGGATTGACACGGGACTGGTCCCACTTGGCAATGGCATGGTCCAGATCTTCCCGTTTTTTCTCCACGGCTGCGATGAGGACGTCACGATTCTGGATGCGGGTCTGTTGTTGAAGAATGTCGATGACAAGGGTGTATTTTTTACGGGCTTCTCTCAAGAGGCGCTGAGACTTGTAAAGCTCGGCCTCTTTGAGCAGTGATTTGACTCTCTCTTTGATATTCATTCAACGACCCCTGAAGGATAATAATGCTGTACCGCCAACCATGATACAGGTCGCATGTGAATTCGTGAGTTGCACAGGGGTTGCATTTTCCCCTGGGGGTGCCCTTTGTCCGGCCGACATACCGTCAAACCGCATCAGGGACGCCGCAGGACCGGCCTGCCTGATTGCGACGGTCCAAAAAAGCCTGCATGGGGAACAGGTTAGGCCCTGCCGTCGGCCGCCGACCAGGCTGCCAAACTCACGTTCTGAAACAGAAATATTATTTTTTCAGCGCATTATGTCAACACATAAATTTCAAAATCCCTTGATAGATGGTGTGTTTCAGCAGGCAGAGCGCATGGTCCCTCCTCGCGGTGAGGGCCACGCCGCCGGGAAAATTCAATTGAAAATCCGATGCCTATCCTTTATTTCAATAAAGTGCAGCTATTTTTCTACACCTTTTTATTATCTGCCTTACACAGGGAGGATGTCAAACACAAATGAGCGGCACGGACCATGGGCCGCCTTTTCACCTGCGTTCTGCGAAAAGGGTTTTTCACGCCACCGTTTCATGGTAACGATGACAGCCGACCATGGACAAAGGCCCCCGTGACGGATACGGATTCCACCCCTGTCCATGGACGCAGGCTCAGACCTTAAAGACAAAACCGACAGCGCACAGGGCGCAGGGCTCCCCTCCGGGCGGGCCCCGAAGTGACAACACGGCGCTTTCGTGCCCGAGCCCTCGCATACCCCATTAACCTGATTAAACGGGTCAACTGAATGGACAACACAGCAATGATTGCCGGCCGACTGAACGTAACGCCGGCCCAGGTCACCGAAACCCTGGCTCTCCTCGACCAGGGCGCCACCGTTCCCTTTATCGCCCGCTACCGTAAAGAGGCCACGGGCAGCCTCGACGAAGTGGCCGTCGCCGAAATACGGGACCTTTCGGCCCAACTCAGAGAACTGGACGCGCGCAAGGCGACCATCCTCACCTCCCTTGAAAAAAACGGACACCTCACCGACGAACTGGAGGCACGTGTCCGGGCCTCGGACGCCCTGGCCGACCTTGAAGATATTTACCTTCCATTCCGCCCCAAACGGCGCACCAAAGGCCAGCAGGCACGGGAAAAAGGCCTGGAACCCCTGGCCGAGGCGATATTCGCCCAGACAGGTCAAAACCCGGAAGCCCTGGCCCCGGACTTCGTGGATAACGCAAAGGGCGTGGAGACCCCGGCAGACGCCCTGGCCGGTGCCGTGGACATCATGGCCGAATGGATCAACGAACAGGAGCCTGTCCGAAAGGCCCTGCGCGAACTCTACGCCAAAAAGAGCACCATCTCCTGCCGTGTGGCCACGGGCATGGAAGAGAAAGGCGCCAAGTTCCGGGACTACTTTGACTGGAACGAACCCCTTCACGACGCGCCGTCCCACCGCATCCTCGCCGCCCGGCGCGGTGAACGGGAAGAGGTCCTCAACCTCACCATCCGCCCCACCGAAGAGGATGCCCTCCAGATCCTGAACACCCTGCTCATCACAGGGGACGGCCCCGACTCCGCCCTGGTGCGCAAAGCCCTTGAGCAAGGGTACAAGCGCCTCCTCTCACGGGCCATGGAGACCGAAGCGCGGCTCCTGTCCAAAGAGCGGGCCGACCGGGAGGCCATCACGGTCTTTGCCGACAACTTAAGGGAACTCCTCCTCTCCCCGCCCATGGGTGCCAGGCGGGTCCTGGGCATCGACCCCGGGTTCCGAACCGGCTGCAAGGTGGTGTGCCTGGACAGCCAGGGCAAGCTGCTCCACAACGACACCATCTACCCCAACATGGGCGAGCACAAAGATAAAAAGGCCGCCGAGACCATCCGGAACCTGGTGGAACGGTTCAACATGGAAGCCGTGGCCATCGGCAACGGCACGGCCGGCAGGGAGACCGAACGGTTCGTCAAGGGCCTGGGCCTGCCCAGGGAGATCATCGTCACCCTGGTCAACGAAAGCGGCGCCTCCATCTATTCGGCCTCGGAGACCGCCAGAAAAGAGTTCCCCGACCTGGACCTCACCGTAAGGGGCGCTGTCTCCATCGGCAGGCGCCTCATGGATCCCCTGTCCGAACTGGTGAAGATCGACCCCAAATCCATCGGCGTGGGCCAGTATCAGCACGACGTGGACCAGACCGCCCTGAAAAACTCCCTGGACGACACCGTGGTCAGCTGTGTCAACGGGGTGGGCGTGGACGTCAACCGGGCCAGTGCCGAGCTCCTCACCTATGTGTCGGGCCTCGGTCCCCAGCTGGCACGCAACATTGTGGGGTACCGCGATGAAAACGGGCCCTTCGAAACCCGGAAGGCCCTCCTCAAGGTACCCCGCCTGGGCCCCAAGGCCTTTGAACAATGCGCCGGATTCCTCCGCATCGTCAAAGCACAAAACCCCCTTGATTCAAGCGCGGTTCACCCGGAGAGCTACGGGATCGTGGACGCCATGGCAAAGGATCTCCATGCGGACGTCTCCTCCCTCATCGGGCGCACCGACCTGAAGCAGGCTCTGGACCTCTCCGCCTACATCACGGACACCGTGGGACTCCCCACCCTCACCGACATCTGCGAGGAGCTGGCCAAGCCCGGGCGGGACCCCCGTGACGACTTCAAGCTCTTCAACTACCGGGAAGGGGTGGAGACCATGGACGATCTTGAGGAGGGCATGCGCCTTCCCGGCGTCGTCACCAACGTCACCGCCTTCGGTGCCTTTGTGGATATCGGCGTTCACCAGGACGGGCTTGTGCACATCAGCGAGATGTCCGATAAATTCGTCAAGAACCCTGCGGACGTGGTGAAGGTCCACCAGAAGGTGCAGGTGCGGGTCATCGGCATCGACAAACCCCGGAAGCGAATCTCCCTGTCCATGAAGAGCCCCTCCGAAGGCGGGTCCGCCCCCCAGGACAAAAAACAGCCCCCACGGCCGACAAAGCCCAAACGGCAGCCCAAGAATTCCCAGCGAAGGGAAGACAAGGGCCGCCCCTTCAACAACCCCTTTGCCGACCTCTTGAAAAAATAATCCCCTGCCGGGCGGCTCTGCCAAGGAGGGCCCGGCCTAAAGATATCTGGCCCGCGCACAGCGCGGGCCGTCACAGCCAGATACGGAGTATGGAATGCGAGCAGTGGTACAACGCGTCAGCCAGGGATCGGTTCAGGTGGAAGGCGAAGAGACCGGAGCCATCGACAAAGGGCTGGTGGTGCTCCTCGGCGTCGGCCGGGGCGACACGGAAAAGGAGGCCCGCTACCTGGCCGATAAGATTTCGGGCCTGCGGATCTTTGAAGACGAGGACGGCAAGATGAACCGTTCCCTGCAGGACGTGGGGGGCGCCATGCTGGTGGTCTCCCAGTTCACCCTCTACGGAGACTGCAGCAAAGGGCGACGCCCTTCCTTTATCGATGCGGCCCCGCCCGATGAGGCCGACGCCCTTTACAACTGCTTTATCGAAGCGGTGCGGTTCAAGGGAATCCCCGCAGAGACCGGGCGGTTCCAGACCCACATGGAAGTCTCCCTCACCAACGACGGGCCCGTGACCCTCATTGTCGAGAGCAAGTAGAGGCTTAACCCCCATGAAACGCCCCCTTTTGATCCTTACGGGCCTCGCCCTCCTTCTCCTGCCGTCCCTGGCAGGCGGCGAGGCCCTGCCCCCGGCCCTTGCGGCCGTTCTTCGCCCTTCCGATGCCCTGCTGGTCACCGAAGAGCCCCACAGAGTGGTCTACGCTCAGAACCCCGACACCCTGTCCGTCCCCGCCTCAACCCTGAAGGTCGCCACGGCCCTGATGGCCTTCCAGACCCTGGGGGAGGCCTACCGGTTCCCCACTGATGTGGCCCTCACCAACGAGCACACCCTCTTTCTCAAAGGGTACGGAGACCCCCTGCTTACCTCCGAGGTACTGGAAGCGTATGCGAAAAAGGTGGCCGGGGAACTTATGGCCCGGGGAGTGCGCCGCGTCACCGGCATCCGGGTGGACGACACCTACGTTGACCGCATCACCATCCCCGGGGTGTCCGCCCGGTCAAGCCAGCCCTACGATGCCCCCAACGGGGCCCTCTGCGCCAATTTCAATACGGTGAATTATCGCAGGACGAAAAAGGAAGCCCTTGTGAGCGCCGAGCCCCAGACCCCCCTGCTCCCCTTTGTGGCCAAACGGATCCCACGGGACGCCCCGGGCGGGCGCATCCGCCTCTCTCCGGCCGAGAGCCGTCTCTATGCGGGCCACCTCTTCGGCTGGTTCCTGCAACAGCACGGCATCACCGTAACGGGCACCGTGGCGCCGCGTCCCATGCCCGAAGGCCCCCTTCCCTACACCCGGCGGTTGTTTTCCCCCTGGACGCTTCCCGAGGTTGTGCAAAAGCTCATGGCGTTTTCCAACAACTTCATGGCCAACCAGCTTTTCCTGACCTCCGGCGCCCACGCCAAAGGGAGCCCCGCCACCCTGGAAAAAGGGCGCAAAACCTTCTGCGATGTGATGACACGCCTCATCGGGCAGTGCCCCGCCGTGGTGGAGGGCTCCGGCATCTCCCGGAAAAACACCCTCACGGCCCGAACCATGGACGCCCTTCTGGTGTGCTTTAAGCCCTACGCCCCCCTGCTTCATAAAGAGAACGGCGCCCGGTACAAAACCGGAACCCTCAACGGGGTCTCCACCCGGGTGGGATACCTCGCCATGCCCGACGGCCGGCAGTATCGCTTTGTCATCTTTACCCACCGGGCAAACGGAAACGCGGGCCGCATCTTAAAGGCCCTGAAAATCGCCCTGGCCGACCAGGCACCCCGCCAATAAAAAAACGGGCCCGCCGACGCATTGCGTCAACGGGCCCGTTTCCATGTTTCGTAACAAAATACCCTTTAAAAAGGAAGACTCACGCTCCGGCGACGATCCCCTCTTTGGTGCTTGCGATGTACGCATAGGCGCTGTGATTGTGAATGGACTCAAAGTTCTCAGCGCTCAGCTCGAACCAGGTGATGTTGTCGTCCCGGTTCAGGGCCGTGGCGATATCCCGGACGATGTCCTCAACAAACTTGGGGTTGTTGTAGGCCTGCTCCGTGACGTACTTTTCGTCCACGCGCTTGAGCACCGAGTAGATCTCACACGACGCAGCCTGCTCCACCAGCTCAATCATGTCCTCGATCCAGTTGAACTTGCGAAATCGCGTGGCCAGTCGCACTTCACCGCGCTGGTTGTGGGCTCCATGGGTGCTGATCTCCTTGGAGCAGGGGCACAGGGACGTGATGGGAACCACCACCTCCGAGATCAAATCAATCTCGTCGTGCTCATTGCTCGTTCCCAGGAACCGGCACGAATAATCCACCAGCCCGGGGGAATGGCTTTCCGGAGCAGTTTTCTCAATAAAATAGGGAAAAGTAATATCCACATGGGAAGATTTCGCGCCCAGGATTTTTTTCATCTCAACTAGTATACGAGAGAGGGTGGGCAGCGAAAGCTCCAGGTCGTTTCGAAAGGAATGCAACAGCTCGACGAAGCGACTCATATGGGTACCCTTGGAGTGGTGAGGCAGATCCACATACATGTTGATGGAGGCCACCGTATGCTGGGTTCCGTTGGACCTGTCCAGGACACGCACCGGGTATTTCAAATTTTTAATGCCGACCTGATCAATAGGAATATTGCGATAATCAGGCTGTTTCTGCATATCAATCATGTTGTCTGTTCCGTCCCCTGTCAAAGTGAGTTGTAGAACAACAAAAGCAAAGAAACGACGCTATGTCAACAAGTAGTCCAACCGGACCTGGCTCAGGGATCGGAAAAGATTTCCTTTGACGTGGGGGTTATCCTTGCAGAGCGCAGTCAAAAGATCTTTGATTTCACGGCGTTTTGATACCGCCGCCGAAGGGCACGGGTTGGTGTAGACCGGCAACGCCTGTTCCGATGCAAACCGGACAATGTCGGCTTCCTCGGCCAGGTAGAGAGGCCGGATCACCGTGACTTCACCGTTAAACATCGACTGGTGAGGCATCATCGTGCTGATCTGTCCCGAGTAAAACATGTTGATGAGCAGGGTTTCAATGACATCATCCTTGTTATGACCCAGGGCCAGGGTGCGGCACCCCAGCTCGGAGGTCAATTCAAACAACCGCTTTCGTCTCAGGCGCGAACAGATAAAACAGGGGTTCGCGGCCTGCTCATCCTTGTGGGCTTCCGGGCCGTGATTCGTGATTTCGCACGTCAGGGTCAACCCCAGCCCGCGGCAATGCGCCGCCAGCTCGTCGGCAAACCCGCCGTCGAATCCGGGATCGATATAAATCGGGTGGATGGAGTACGTCACCGGGATCCTGCGAAGCCGCTCCACAAGAAGAGTCAAAAGGGTCAGGCTGTCCTTTCCTCCCGAAAGCCCCAAGGCAATCCTGTCGCCGTCTTCAATCATGGCGTACTGGTGGATGGCTTTCCCCATGGCACGATTGAGGCGCTGGTATATTCGCGTTTCTCGTATCACATTGTTCCTGAAAATCTGTGGAATGGTTGGGTGGGCCCTGCAAAAGCCGGGAAGGAGAGGATCATGAAGGACGACAGCCACCCCTTCAGGCCGCCACAGAAACTGCGGCCCGAAGTGAAAGGTGACCTGTCACAGGCTGACCTGATCGAAAGCGGGCTACGACTCGTCTTCCGTTTTCAGGAAGACCTTGCCTGAGGCAATCTCTCTAAGGGCGGTGACAACATCTTCGTTGTTGGCGGACTGAACGACGAATTCAGCTCCGTCACGAATCTGGCGTACGCGCTTGGAAGCCATATGCACGAGCATAAAGCGATTGGGTACCTTCTCAAGGCAATCTTCAACGGTTACTCTGGCCAAGGTCATTCTCCTTGTGTTCGAAAAATAACGTGTTTTGTATACCGGTCTGAAACGCGAAAAGCCGCGCTCCTCCGGGGGAAATCAACTGTCGTTACGGGTGAGCCGGGCCGTGACAAAAACGAAACCGGGCCCCATGCCGACTTATTACTATATACGAACCAAAAAAAGATTACAAGATCTCAACAAGCTCGTAGAGTCGCTGGCCGCCGGGGGCCTGGACAGTCACTTCGCTTCCCGGAGCCTTGCCGAGGATGGCCTGACCCAGGGGAGACGAAACAGAAACCTTGCCCTTTGCAATGTCCGACTCCTCCTGACCGACCAGCTGATAGGTCACTTCTTCACCGGTGTCAACATTTTCAAGAACAAATCGGCTGGCGAAGACCACCTTGTCCGAGGGAAGGGTTTCGGGATCGATCACATCAGCGTTGGCGACCTTGTACTCCAGATCCATGATACGCCCTTCAATGAAGGACTGACGGTCTTTTGCCGCGTCGTACTCGGCATTTTCCGAAAGGTCCCCATGGCTTCGTGCGACCTCGATGGCTTCAATGGTCTTGGGGCGATCCACCGTCTTCAGCTGGTGGAGTTCCCTTTTCAAAGTTTCGTAGCCTTCCTTGGTAATGGGAATGGTCTTCAAAATAGTGCTCCTGGTGTTTCTGTGGGACCCGGGCAATGGCCCGACCCCGTTACAGTGTCCTTTAAAAACAAAAACCTCTTTCGCCTTCGGGATCCATCGACTGAATCCCCGGCAACGAAAGGGGCTTTGTCTGTTTATCTTTTCAGAAAGGCCCCATCATACATGAAGGGGCCTTGTTCTTACACAAAAAAAGCGCCGGGCGCGGATCAGGCGCGCCCTTCCGCCTGCTTGGCACGCCTGGCCAGCACAACGGTAAGGATGGGTCCGGAGACCACGTAACAGAGCGAAATGACAAAAAGTGCCAGATGAGGCTTCTGCGCGATGAAGATGAAAACAAGGATGGCGGTAACCAGCATGTTAAACTTCATCTTCTTAAAAAGCTCGGCCTTTTTAAAGCTCTCGTATTTCACAGAGCTGACCATCAAAAACGACAGGGCGTACATCCCGAGCAGAAAAACAAGGGGAAACTCCGAAGCCGGCACATTGAATTTCGTGCAGAACATCACGGCCGTGGCGTTCATCCCCGCGGCAGCCGGAATGGGAAGCCCCAGAAAATGGTTGCTGGGCGTTGCCTCAGCCATGGTGTTGAACCGCGCAAGGCGAAGGGCCCCGCAGATGGTAAAAAGAAAAGCTGCAAGCCATCCGATGCGTCCCATGGGTTTCAAGATCCAGAGATACATCAGCAGCGAGGGCGCCAGCCCAAAGGAAACCAGGTCCGCCAGGGAGTCAAACTCGATGCCGAACTGGCTGGTGGTGTTGGTGGCGCGGGCAATCTTGCCGTCCAGCGAGTCAAAAACCACCGCAATCAAAATGGCAATGGCCGCAAACTCAAAGCGTCCCTCCAGGGCGGAGACAATGCAGAGGAACCCGAAGAACAGGTTCATGGATGTAAACGCGTTGGGCAGCAGGTAGATTCCTTTTTTCAGCCGTTCTTTTCGTGCATCTTTCATGAGAGTACCCCCATAACCGTTGTGCCGGCCTGAACTTTATCGCCGATGGCCACACGGCAGGCAAAGTCGGTGGGCAGGTAAAGATCGAGGCGAGAGCCAAAGCAAATCATGCCGTAGCGTCGGCCCCGTGTAACGCGGTCCCCTTCGTTTACGCCGCAGATAATGCGCCGGGCCACAAGCCCTGCAATCTGGACGGTGGCAAAGGTCACCCCCTGGTCCGTTTCAATCACCAGGGCATTGCGCTCGTTGTGCTCGGAGGCTTTGTCCAGACTGGCGTTGAAAAACTTTCCGGGGTGGTAATGAATGGCCTTGACCGTGCCGTCAAAGGGGACCCTGTTGACATGCACGTTGAACACATTCATGAAAATGCTGATCTTAAAGCATTTCCCCTCGACATACGGGTTCTCGTCCACAACCTCGGCGAAAATCACCTTGCCGTCCGCAGGGGACGAGAGATAGCCCTCCCCTACTTCCACGGCCCGGTCCGGGTCCCTGAAGAAGTAGCAGACAAAGAGGGTGATGAAAAAAGAGATCAGGGCGAGTGTGTGAAAATGAATCCCTGCAAGGAAAAGAGTGGAAACACAGGCTACCACAATAAAGGGGATGCCGGGTTTTGCAACTTGAAATGCTTTCAGACTCGGTGTTTCAGGCCAGGTAAAACGATCCATTCGCGGTTCCAGTATTCATATGGTTGAAACGCCTCCGCCCACCGTCTCGCCCTGGTGCAGACACGCACCCGGGGACAGCCGACGCAAGACATCAATATCATCGTTGCTTATGCACGCTTCCTGTTGGCGTGGTGCATCTGATGAGGTCGGTAAGACTCACAGCCGCCATCCGTGCCATGGCAACAGATGGGAATCAAACGTTGTTTGCGGGGCGTCCACGCCCCGCAATCTCGGCATTTTTAAATGCCTCCTTCTGTATTGAGGAGTATCAGATCACCCATGCCTTGTCAAACGAAAGCCCCTAACCGTGCCCCTCTGAAGCATTTCGGAGCTCCAGGGCGATCTCGGCGTCCGACTTTCTCAGATACAGAGGCGTCAGGGCAGCCGCGTCCTTTCCCTCCCCCCTGCCCAGGGCTTCCAGGGCAAGGGCCGCCACAACGGAAGGGCGTATAGTATCATACTCCGGAGCAAAAAAAACCTTTTCTTTCAAGGCGTTCCTGAAAAAGTCGCCATAGGCGGACGCACCGGTCCCGATACAGAGGACCTCACCGGCGAGCCGCTCCGAAAAGTCTTCCGGCCGAACAGCCTCGGGGGAAGAGACCTCGGTCACACCGCCTGTCCCGTCCGGCCGGTAGAGGGCCGCATACACCTCGCCCTTGCGGGCGTCGATCATGGAGGCGATGGGTTTTCCAGCCAGAGCCGCCCCCCGGGCCAGGGCCTCCAAAGTGCTGACCCCCACAACGGGTTTACCGGCCACCTCGGCCAGGCCCTTGACCACACTCATGCCGATGCGCAGCCCGGTAAAACTACCGGGCCCCACAGTGACAGCAAAGCCGTCCAGATCTCCCAGGGCCAGCCCGGAACGGGACAGGGTCTCATCCACCATGCCCAGCAGGTGGCGGGAATGGGTCTGGCGGCTTGTAAAGAGGCTCTCGGACAGAAGACCTTCCCCGTCTGTGACGGCCACGCCACACGACAGGGTGGAGGTATCCACGGCAAGGAGTCGCATCATGCCGCCTCCTCTTTTGCCTTGCGCTTGCCTTTGGCCTTGGTCTTGCCTTTGGCGGCGGCAGCTTCCTCCTCCTTCTTGAGGCGGGCAGCATCTTCAGCCAGGGTGTCGAACCCCTCGATGGCGATCTTGAGCACATCGTCCAGGTGCCGGACGGGCACAAAGGAGATCCGCTTTTTCACACTCTGGGGAATCTCCGCCAGGTCCTTGGCATTCTTCACCGGGAACAGAACGGTCTTGATCCCGCCCCGCAAGGCACCCAGAGCCTTCTCCTTCAGGCCGCCAATGGGCAGGACCCGCCCGCGCAGGGAGATCTCGCCGGTCATGGCCACATCACTGCTCACCGGCCGATCCACCACGGCGGAAAACAGGGAGGTGGCAATGGCAATACCCGCCGAAGGCCCGTCCTTGGGGGTGGCCCCGTCCGGCACATGGATGTGGATATCAAGATCATCGAAACTGTCTTTGAATCCCAGACCTGCAAGGGCATGGCGCGTATAGCTCATGGCCGCCTTCACAGATTCCTGCATCACCTCGCCCAGCTGGCCGGTGACAATGAGTTCCCCCTTGCCGGGAATGATGGAGGTTTCCACATAAAGCACCTCCCCGCCCACCTGGGTCCAGGCAAGGCCGGTGGAAAGACCCACCTGGCTCTCTTCCTTGTCCAGCTCCGAAAGGTACTTCGGGGGTCCCAGGTACTTTTCCAGGTTGGCGCGGCTGACACGCTGCCCGCCCTTGGCGCCTTCGGCCACCTTGCGGGCGATCTTGCGGCAGACCGAACCCAGCTCGCGTTCCAGGCTTCGGACCCCGGCCTCCAGGGTGTAGTGCTGAATGACGTCGTCCAGGGCCCCTGCGCTCAGCTGCAGGTGACGCTTTTTCAGGCCGTTCTCCTTGACCTGTCGGGGCAGCAGGTAGTTGTCGGCAATGACCCGCTTCTCTTCATGGCTGTACCCGGAGAGATAGATCACCTCCATGCGGTCCAGCAGGGCCGATGGAATGGTGTCCAGCTGGTTGGCCGTAAGAATAAACATCACCTTGGACAGGTCAAAGGCGATGTTCAGATAATGGTCGCTGAACTCGTTATTCTGTTCGGGGTCCAGGGCCTCCAGGAGCGCCGACGAGGGGTCCCCCTTGTAATCGGATCCCAGCTTGTCCACCTCGTCCATCATAAAGACGGGGTTGTTGGAGCCGCACTGCTTCAGCCCCTGGATGATCCGACCGGGCAAGGCCCCGATGTAGGTCCGCCTGTGTCCGCGGATCTCGGCTTCGTCTCGGATACCGCCCAGGGAGATGCGCACGAACTCCCGCTTCATGGCGGCGGCAATGGCTTTGCCCAGAGAGGTCTTGCCCACCCCGGGAGGGCCCACAAAGCAGAGGATGGACCCTTTGACATTGGGATTGAGCTTTCGAACGCTCAAAAACTCAAGGATACGTTCCTTGACTTTTTCCAGTCCGTAGTGCTCTTCGTCCAGCACCTTGGCCGCACGCTTGATGTTGAGGTGGTCCTTGGTGCTGACGCTCCAGGGAAGCTCCACCATCCAGTCCAGGTAGGTCCGGATCACCGAGGCTTCCGATGAATCGGAGTGCATCTGCTCCAGACGCTTAAGCTGCTTCAGGGCCTCTTTTTCCGCAGCCGGAGACATGCCGGCCTTGGCAATGTTCTCCTTGTACTCGGTGAGTTCTGCGATCCTGTCGTCCTGCTCGCCGAGCTCACGGTTGATGGCCCTCACCTGCTCCCGCAGGTAAAAATCACGCTGGGTCTTGGAAATCTCGTCCCGCACATCGGTCTGGATCTTGACCTGCACCGCGGACAGCTCCACCTCCCGGCTGAGGTACCCGTAGACCTTCTTCAATCGTTCCATGGGATCCTGGCACTCAAGGACCTGCTGAGCTTCATCCACCCGCAGCCGCAGGTTGGAGGCCACAAGGTCGGCCAGTTTGCCCGGAGACTCAATGCTCTCCAGCACCGCAGACACCTCCGTGCTGAACTCCCCTTTGAGGGTCAGGATCTTTTCGCTCTGTTCGCGGACATTGCGCATAAGGGCCTCGGCGTTGAGGTCCATCTCCGGGGAGGCTTCCTCCTCAATCTGCTCGAGGCGCACCTTGAAAAACGGCGATTCGTCCACGTATTCCACGACCCGCCCCTTGGCCATACCCTGGACCAGGGCCTTGATCTTGCCGTCGGGCAGCTTCACCATACGAAGCACCTTGCCCACGGTACCCACGGTGAAGATCTCGTCGGTCTTCGGCTCTTCGTCCGCCGGGTCCTTCTGGGCCGCAAGAAAAATGAAGCGATCCCCTTCCAGGGCATGTTCCACGGCGCGCACCGACCGGTCCCTGCCGATGAACAGGGGCAGGAGCATGTCGTTGAAGATCACCACATCCCGAACAGGCATCAGGGGAAGAATTTCAGGGATTTCATTATCGGGAACCTCTTCTTCGATGAGGTTGATCAGATCGTCTTTGTCGGTAACAGCCATTCCAACTCCTGCATATGATGCGATGGCCCCGCAGCCCGGGAAAGAGTCCCGGCTCCCCGGCGGAGAAAAACCGACCGGGAAGACGTCAAAGGCGCAGGCGAGATGTCTAAAAATCGACGATTTTTTGACGCCATCAGGATTTTTTGAACGCAAACATCATCCCCCGGGCAGCGCGCCGTGTTGCCACAACGCCCGAAACGGCCTCCAGACAAGGTTTTTCCGGGGAATAGGGAGAGCTACGGAGTAATTATAAGACACATTTCCCCATTTACAATATCATTCTTGATTTTTTTGGCCACGGCTTCTATTTTACCCGGGTATGAGGCCGACGACCCAAGGCGGCCGACGGGCCAGCCGCCCACCACATCCACCCGATGAAGCAGGAAAAATTCATGATCCCCTTATTCGTTAGCCTGGCCGCCCTCTGTTACGGCCTCTGCGTGGGCAGCTTTCTCAATGTCTGTATCTACAGGGTGCCCCTCTCCCGCTCCATTGTCAGGCCGGGCTCCGCCTGCCCCTCCTGCGGTACGGCCATCCGCTGGTACGACAACATCCCCGTGGTGAGCTACCTTATATTAATGGGGCGATGCCGAGCCTGCAAACACCGCGTCTCCATCCGCTACCCGGCCATCGAGGCCCTCACCGGGGCCATGGCCCTCATCGCCCTGTATGCCTTCGGGCCCACCCTGAGCGCCCTGGCCCATTTTCTGTTTTACTGCGTGCTCATCACCCTCACCTTCATCGACATCGATCATCGCATCATCCCCGATGTGATCTCCCTGCCGGGAATTCCCATCTTCTTTCTCCTCTCCTTTGCCGTCCCCACCCTCTCCTGGCAGGATGCCGCACTGGGAATCCTTGCCGGAGGCGGGAGCCTCTGGCTCATCGCCTGGGGATATGAACGGGCCACGGGCAAAGCGGGCATGGGCGGCGGCGACATCAAGCTGCTGGGGATGATGGGGGCATTCATCGGCTGGGAAGGCGTGTTGTTCACTGTCTTCTTCTCGTCCCTCACCGGCAGTGTCATCGGGCTCTCCATCATGCTCGTCCAGAGGGGCAACATGAAAATGGCCATCCCTTACGGCCCCTTCCTGGCCGCCGGGGGCGTGGCCTACACCCTCTTCGGCGCGCGCCTCATCAGCTGGTACTTCGGCCTTATGGGCTGACCTGGATATTTCGTCCAACAGCACCTCCCGACGGGGCAGCCGCCCCGTCGTTTCCCCCACACCCAAGACGCCCCTGGCACCCTCTCCCCCTTCTCTGGTAAACTGTCGGAAACACACCATCATGTCTCCGACACCCCCATATGGAGGTTGCCATGCCCGCCAAAAAAACCCAGGGATCGTCCCATCCCATTCTTTCAAGCCTTTCCCCCCTTGTCTCCCCAAAGGGCAAGGTGGTTAACGCCCGCGAAGCCGCCGAGGTGATCCAAAACGGAGACACCATCGGATTCGGAGGATTTGTGGGCATCGGGTTTCCCGAAGAGTTCGCCGTGACCCTGGAAGAGCGCTTCACACGGACGGGCGCCCCGTCAGAGCTTACCCTCGTCTACGCCGCAGGCATGGGGGACGGCGCCTCCAAAGGCCTCAACCACCTGGGCCACAAGGGGATGCTCAAACGGGTCATCGGCGGGCACTGGGGCCTGGTCCCCGCCCTCCAGGCCCTGGCCGTGGCTGATGAGATCGAGGCTTACAACCTTCCCCAGGGCGTGCTCTGCCACCTCTACCGGGACATCGCCGCTGGCCGTCCCGTCACCCTGAGCCGGGTGGGTTTAAACACCTTTGTGGATCCCCTCATGGACGGCGGAAAGATCAACCGCTGCACCCGGGAGGACCTGGTCACCTCCATGGAGATCCACGGGGAGCGCTACCTCGCCTACAAAACCTTTCCCATCGATGTGGCCGTCATCCGGGGTACCACCGCCGACACCCTGGGCAACATCACCATGGAAAAAGAGGCCCTGGTCCTGGAGAGCCTCGCCCTGGCCATGGCCGCCAAGAACTCCGGCGGCGTGGTCATCGCCCAGGTGGAGCGCATCGCCGAAAAGCGAACCCTCCCCCCAAAGGCCGTCAAAGTGCCCGGCATCATGGTGGACAGCGTCTTTGTCTCCAGGCCGGAGTACCACCACCAGACCTTTGCCGAGACGTACAACCCCGCGTACAGCGGCGAAGTCCGCATCCCCCTGCAGCACATGCCGCCCATGGACCTGACCCCGCGTAAGATCATCGCCCGCCGGGCCGCCATGGAGCTGCGCGTCAACTGCGTCACCAACCTGGGCATCGGCATGCCCGAGGGCATCGCCTCGGTGGCCCATGAAGAGGGCATCCTCGATTACATCACCCTCACGGCCGAGCCCGGCCTCATCGGCGGGGTCCCGGCCGGGGGCCTGAGCTTTGGCGCGGGCACCAACCCCGACGCCGTCATCGACCAGCCCGCCCAGTTCGACTTCTACGACGGGGGCGGCCTGGACATCGCCTTCCTCGGCCTGGCCCAGGCGGACAGCCACGGCAACCTCAACGTCAGCCGGTTCGGCCCCCGCATCGCCGGAGCCGGAGGGTTCATCAACATCAGCCAGAACGCACGCCGGGTGGTCTTCACCGGCACCTTCACGGCCAAGGGCCTCTCCGTTGCCATCGCAGACGGCACCTTGGAGATCCTCAAAGAGGGGGCCGTCCAGAAATTCATGGCCCAGGTGGAGCAGGTCACCTTCAGCGGCGACTACGCGCGGCAGCGCAACCAGCCGGTCCTCTTTGTGACGGAGCGGTGCGTCTTTGCCCTTACGAACCAGGGCCTGACCCTCACGGAGGTAGCCCCCGGCATCGACCTTGAGAAAGACATCCTCGCCCACATGGCCTTCGAACCTGCCATGCCCACCACACCTATTCCCATGGACAGCCGGATATTCCGCCCTGAACCCATGGGCCTCAAGGAGGACCTCCTTGCCGTCAAACTCAGCGACCGGCTCACCTACCACGAAGAGTCCAATCTCTTTTTTGTCAATTTCGAAGGGCTGGTGGTGGATTCACCGGAGATGATCGAGGAGATACAGGACGCGGTGGTATCCAAACTCAAGGCCATAGGCAGACAGGTCTTTGCCGTGGTCAACTACGACCATTTCCAGATCCACCCGGAACTCATGGAGCCCTATACAGCCATGGTCAAACACATTGTCGCCACCTATTATTCAGGGGTCACCCGATACACAACCAGCACCTTCCTGAAAGTGAAGCTCAAGGACGCCCTGTCCAGGCGGGGAGTGGCCCCCCACATCTATGAAACCGGGGCCGAAGCCGTCAAGGTCCTGCTGAAATAGACCGTCTGTGGAATTCAGCGAGCCCAGATATTTCATGAAAAACAAACAGACAAGATGAAAACAATATGATTCCAGAGTGCTACAACGAAAACACCAGCCATTTTAAAAATACAAAATGTAAATCAGGGTTTGCTGTTTGAGTTTCTCTCCCTTCGGGCGAGGGTAACCAAACCGCTTTGAAGGCCTGAACACCCTTTCAAAACGGCCTCTCTTCGCGTATTATCCCGAGAAATACAGGCCCGGTCAACGGCCCCGCAGCAACACGTTCCCCTTGAAAACCGGACGAGGGGACGGTTTCTCAAATCCGTGCCGTCGCGGATGAGAGAGGAAATTTTACTTATATTCAACATATTGTATTTAAAGGATTTTCAAACAGAATCTCTTCGCCGTTTCCATACCTTGCGACCTGTTTACTCATCTGCCGACAGTGTGCCCCCAACACGGGTTATTCATCATTGTCAAACCTTAAAGAGCCCATATATCAAGTCTTTTGGGCTTTTTTTTTTGACATGCAACTCAATTATTGCTTGACACTTAGAAACCAAATAAGTACGGTGATCTTCAAAAAAGGCCGCCAATATTGGACTTCGCCTTACCAGATAGGATACTCACTGCATGTCGTATCCTGATTTCCCGATATACACTGCATTACTGAATAACATCATAAGCAAGCCGTTGTTTAAAACCCCTTACAAAAAGGAGATTCAAGGATGAACAAAGGTGATCTCGTCAACGAAGTTGCAAAAGTTGTCAGCTCCAAAAAAGAAGCTCAGGCAGCCGTAGACTGTGTCCTTTCCACCATTACCGATGCCCTCACCGGTAACGATGCCGTGACCCTCGTTGGCTTCGGCACCTTCAAAGCTGTTGAAAGAAAAGCTCGCAAAGGCCGCAATCCCCAGACCGGTCAGGAGATCAGCATCGACGCACGCAAGGTTCCCAAGTTTGTACCTGGCAAGGCTCTGAAAGACGCTTTGAAGTAGGCGGACGACTGTTTTTTCCGTGTCCGTCTGTCTACACTACCAGGCGGACACACTTTTTTTCGCCGTTTTACCTCCCCCTTTGATTTCGCCGTTTCGCAATCAGTCATTACCCCGCTAAACCCAAACACCCAACCCTTCGTTATCTCGAACCATACCCGTCGCATTACTGAATTCGCGGATCTGTCTGTTCCCCGACAACCACAACCGGTTTTGTCTATGGCTTTGATTTTTACCCGGCCTTGTGGTAGATGAATTCAATGTTCCTGCGGCTTGAGCCGCCTCTCGAAAGAAACAGGATAACAGAAGGAAATTCCCGTTGGCCACAGCACCCGTTGACGACTCTGTCCTCAAACCCGGAACCGGTATCGATCTTGTCATAGACCTGCACAGCCTGAGCCCTGTCTCCTGCGCCTCGGTCATCTTTGAAGCGGACCCGGCCTCCAGGCGACTCACCGTGGCGGCCACGGGAGCATCCTGGGCCCACGAAGACGCAACAAGCAGGCAGCTCCACGTGAGCACCATGGTCCGAATGGACTCCGGAGAAAAGAAACGCATCGGGTTCCCCTGCACGATCCTCAAAACGCTCCCCGGCTACCGCCTGGCCAACGGAAACACCACCCAGGCCCTCGCCTTGAGCTACGACCCCACCCCGGAAGATGTCAACGTTCGCTCCGCCTTTCGCTACATCCCCACCGCCACCCACGAGGTGCTGGGTAAACTCGTGGTCGGCGGCCATGATTTTTTCTCGGGAAAACAGTTCCGCATCTGCAACATCTCCACCACCGGGGTCGGCCTGATCATCCCCCGCCTCCTGGGCAAGGGGAAAAACCCCCTTGCAGGCCTTGAGGCAGGCCATGTGGGGCGGTTGGGCATCGTGCTCCGGGACCACAGCCAAAAAAAAGAGCAGCTCCATACCATGGACACTGCCCTTTCGGTGGTCCGTGTGAACCGCCGATTCAATGAACTTTCCCTGTTTGCCGGCTGCCGTTTCACCCGCCTGAAGAGCGCGGATGAAGAGGTGCTGAGCCACTTTATCCACAACGCCCAGCTCCACGAAATCCGCAGCCTCACCCACACCTGACCCAGGGGATCACGCCAGGGCGCGCCGGATGGCTCCTGCAATCTCCGGGGTAATGCCGGGCAGGGCCGTCAGTTCGTCCGCAGACGCCGCCTTCATGGCCGTAATCCCCCCGAAATGCTTGAGGAGCATGGCCTTCCTCTTCTTCCCCACCCCGGGGACATGATCCAGTTTTGAAGAGACCGACCGCTTGCCGCGCACACGGCGCTGAAAGGTGATGGCAAACCGATGCACCTCGTCCCGCATGCGCTGAAGAAACAGGAGCAGGTCGGGCTGCATTCCCATGTTCACGGGATTCGATCGCCCGGGAAGGTAGATTTTGTCCTGGGTCTCCCCGGCCTCCTCGCGCATCTTGGCGATGCCGATGACCGTAAAGGCCCCCAGGAGTCCCAGCTCCTCCAGAACCCGGGTCGCCACGTTGAGCTGCCCTTTTCCGCCGTCCACCATCAACAGATCCGGCAGGGGCTCCCGCTTCACCGGGTCCCCGAACCGCCGGGTGAGCACCTCGGCCATGGAGGCGTAGTCGTCGTAGCGCGTATCGGCCTTGATACGAAAGGTACGGTAGTCGCTTTTCTTGGGCCGCCCGTTTTCAAACACCACCATCCCCGAGACCGGGTCGTTGCCCGCCGTGTTGGAGTTATCGTAGGATTCGATGCGCTCGGGGAGCCGGTCCATGCCCAGACGTTTCATGAGGTTTTCCAAAACCTTGCGATCCGCATCCGCCCCGGACATGATCTCCTCCAGGCGTTTTTCTCCGTTTTTGCGGGCCATGGCCATGAGCTTTGCCTTTTCCCCCCGGGAGGGAAACAGAAGCTGCACCCGGCGTCCTGCGGTCTCCCGCAGATGATCGGACACGGTCTCGATCCCGTCAAAGCGATGGGAAACAAGCACTTCGGAAGGGGCCGCGTGCTTTTCGTAGTACTGGCAGATAAAATTCTCCGCCACCTCTTCGGGGCCGGCCATGGTCTCCAGAAGGTGGACGCTCCGGCTCCCCAGAAGCACCCCGCTGCGCACCTGCATCAACGTGATGCAGACCGCAGGACCGTGCATGCAGACATCCACCACATCCCGATCCCCCATGTCCGTTGCCACCACCACCTGCTTTTCCAGGGTCTTTTCAACGGCAAAGAGACGATCCCGCAACTCGGCCGCCTCTTCGAAGCGCTCCTCGGTGGCGCATCGAACCATCTCGGCCCTCAGGCTCTCCACAAGCTCCGGAGTGCGTCCTTTCAGGAAGAGGATCACCTGGGAGACCATCTCCATGTAAGCCTCGCGGGAAACATCCAAACAGCACGGGGCCAGGCAGAGCCCCATCTGATGGTTGAGGCAGGGCCGGGTCCTGCTCTTGAGGGTGCTGGTGGTACACTTCCTCAGCTTGAAATGGCGGTTGATAAACTTGACGGTGGCGTGGACAGCCGAAGAGGAGGTGTAAGGACCAAAATAGAGGGCCCCGTCCTTTTCAATACGACGCACAATGGCCAGGCCCGGCCACGCCTCGTTGGGGTCGATGCGCAGGGAGGGATAGCGCTTGTCGTCCTTTAGGATGATGTTGTAGCGGGGCTTGTGGCGGGTGATGAGGCTGCTTTCCAGAATAAGCGCCTCTTTTTCCGTGGCCGTCACCACGGTATCCAAAGAGACCACCTTGCGGACCAGGGCCGCGGTCTTGGGGTCTGTGTGGGTGCGGTTGAAGTAGCTGGAGACCCTTTTCTTCAGGTTCTTGGCCTTCCCCACATAGATGACGGTCCCCTTTTCGTCTTTGAACCGATACACCCCCGGGTCCGTCACAAGACAGTTCAGCTGTTCGGCCAGGGCCTCCGGAATCATGATGCCCTGATTCACGACGCCTCCCCCATGCGCTTCCTGATTTCCTGAATCTGGTCCCGCAGGCGGGCGGCTTTTTCAAACTCCAGGTTGCGGGCCGCCTCCTGCATGGAGGCCTCCAGGGTCTCCAGGAGGGCGCCGTCGTCCATGGCCTCGGCCCCATACTCGGCCACCTCTTCCATCACCGCGTCATCCGCCGTTTCGTCGTCAAAATGGTAAAGCTCCCCGAAGCTGTTCTGAATCTCCCGGGAGATGGTGGCCGGAACAATGCCGTGCTTTTCGTTGTACGCCATCTGGATGGCCCGTCGACGCTTGGTCTCGTCCATGGCGTACTGCATGGAGCCGGTGATGTTATCCCCGTAGAGAATCACCTTGCCGTTGGCGTTTCGCGCGGCCCTGCCGCAGGTCTGCACCAGGGACCGCTCCGACCGGAGGAAGCCCTCTTTGTCGGCATCCAGAACCGCCACCAGGGAGACCTCCGGGATATCAAGGCCCTCCCGCAGGAGGTTGATGCCCACCAGCACGTCGAACTTGCCCAGGCGCAGGTCCCGGACAATCTCGATGCGCTCCATGGTCTTGACGTCCGAGTGCATGTAGCGCACCCGCACCCCGAGGTCGGTGAGGTAGTCGGTGAGGTCCTCGGCCATACGCTTGGTCAGGGTGGTGACCAGCACGCGCTCCCGGGCCGCCAGGCGTTTCCGGATCTCTTCGTAGAGGTCGTCCACCTGATTTTCAGCGGGCTTCACCACGATTTCGGGGTCCACAAGGCCCGTGGGGCGGACGATCTGCTCCACCACCATGCCGTCGGCGGCCTCCATCTCGTACTCCGCCGGGGTGGCGGAGACAAAAATGGCCTGCCCGCGCTTGTTTTCGAACTCCTCGAACTTCAGGGGCCGGTTGTCCAGGGCCGAGGGCAGACGAAAGCCGTAGCCCACAAGGGTCTCCTTACGGGAGCGGTCCCCCTTGTACATGGCCCGCACCTGCGGCAGGGCGATGTGGCTCTCGTCCACCAGCAGGAGAAAATCGTCGGGGAAATAGTCCAGGAGGGTGGGCGGCGCCTCCCCTGCATTGCGCCCGGAGAGATACCGGGAGTAGTTCTCGATGCCGTTGCAGTAACCGATCTCCCGCAGCATCTCAAGATCCAGACGGGTCCGTTCGTCGATGCGCTGGGCCTCAATGAGCTTATTAAGCCGATGGAAGTGCTCCACACGGTCCTTGAGCTCCACCTCCACATTGCTGAGCATCTTCTTGAGGGTGCTCTTGCGGGTGACGTAGTGACTGGCCGGATAGATAACGGTGCGCTTGAGCTTTCGCAGGGTCTTGCCCGTGAGGGGGTCGAACTCGGCCAGGGTGTCGATCTCGTCCCCGAAAAATTCCACCCGCACAGCCACCTTCTCCTCGTAGGCCGGAAAAATCTCCACCCGGTCCCCCCGCACACGGAAGGAGCCCCGGTGAAAATCGATATCGCTGCGCTCGTACTGGATGGAGACAAGGTCTGTGAGCAGAGACTCCCGGCTCCGCTCATCCCCGGTGGAGAGCTCCACCCTCAGGGCCAGGTAGTCCTCCGGCGCCCCGAGGCCGTAGATACAGGAGACACTGGCAACCACGATGACATCCCGCCGCGACAGGACGTTACGGGTGGCCGAATGGCGCATCTTGTCGATGAGCTCGTTGATGGCCGAGTCTTTCTGGATGTAGGTGTCGCTGCTGGGAATGTACGCTTCCGGCTGGTAGTAGTCGTAATAGCTGACAAAGTACTCCACGGCGTTGTCCGGAAAAAGTTCCCGGAACTCGCTGTAGAGCTGGGCCGCCAGGATCTTGTTGGGAGCCAGCACCAGGGTGGGCCGCTGGGTCTGCTCCACCACGTGGGCCATGGTGAAGGTCTTGCCCGACCCCGTCACCCCCAGGAGGACCTGATTGGCGGTTCCCTTGTTCAGCTCCTTCACCAGGCGGCGGATCGCCTTGGGCTGATCGCCCTGGGGGGTGAATGACGATACAATTTTAAATGGTTCCATGGCGATATAACCTGCCTGTCTGCGGGGAGTCCCGATAAACACAAAAAAAAGCGGTCCGTATGCCGGGCCGCTTTTTTTTATCGATTGATGGTCCCGGAAGGGGTGAACAGCGCCTTGGCCTAGTCCATCATCTTCCAGGTGGTGCCGCCGGGGCCGTCTTCAATGGCGACCCCCATGGCGGTCAATTCTTCGCGGATCTCATCGGCCCGCTGAAAGTTTTTGGCCTTGCGCACCTCGGCCCGTTCCTGAATCAGGGCCTCCACACGGCTCGCGTCCACTCCGGATTTGTCCTTCTTGGCCTCAAAGTACTCATACGGGTTCTCGTTGAGAACCCCGAGGATGTTGGCCATCTTGAACAGGTCCACCATGTGCCCGTCGATCTCGATCTTGGACTCAAAGGCGTTCTCATCGGTCATCTCGTCGATGGTGCGGTTCGTGGCGCGAAGGGCTTCGAACAGGGCCGCCATGCCGCGGGCCGTGTTGAAGTCGTCTTCCATGCCTTCGCAGAACTCACGGAAGAGGTCCCCGAACTTGTTGTTGAACGACTGGAGCCGCAGGATGCTCAGGTTGCCGAACTCATCGGAGATGCGGCGCAGCAGGGTGTAGAGCTTGTCGAGGTTGCCTGCGGCCTCTTTCATGGCCTGCTCGTTGTAATCGATGGGGCTGCGGTAGTGGTTGGAGAGCAGGAAGAGACGCACCGCCTCAGGATGATAGTTCTTGAGGACATCCTTGATCATGGTGGTGTTGCCCAGGGACTTGGACATCTTCTCGGCGTTGATGTTCACAAAACCGTTGTGCATCCAGTACTTCACAAAGGGGGAGTCAAAGGCCGCCTCGGACTGGGCGATCTCGTTTTCGTGGTGGGGAAAGATCAGGTCCTTACCGCCGCCGTGGATATCGATGGTCTCCCCGAGAAGACGGGAGCTCATGGCCGAGCACTCAATGTGCCAGCCGGGCCGTCCCATGCCCCAGGGGCTTTCCCAGGCGGGCTCACCCGGTTTCTGGGCCTTCCACAGGGCAAAGTCAAAGGGGTTCTCCTTGCGGTCGTCCACTTCGATGCGGGCCCCTGCCTCCATGTCCTCCAGTTTTCGGCCGGAGAGCTTTCCGTAGCCGTCAAAGGAGGTGACGCGAAAGTAGACGTCGCCGTCCACGGGGTATGCCTTGCCCTTGTCGATGAGTCGCGTAATCAGGGCGACGATGTCGTCGATGTGTTCCGTGGCCAGGGGGGCAAGGTCCGGACGCTTGACGTGCAGGGCGTCCATGTCCCGATGGAACTCGTCCATGTATTTCTCTGCAACCGCCTTGGCTGTCACCCCAAGCTGCTCGGCACGGTTGATGATCTTGTCGTCGATGTCGGTGAAGTTTCGAGCATAGGTCACATCCAGGCCCAGGCCTTTGAGGTAGCGGTACACCACGTCGAAGAAGATGACGGATCGGGCATGGCCGATATGGCTGGAGTCGTAGACCGTAGGCCCACAGACGTACATCTTGACCTCGCCCTCTTCGATGGGTTGAAACTCTTCTTTCTGTCCGGACAATGTGTTGTAAATGCGAAGCGCCATGCTCAGTTCACCGTCTCTTCTCTGTCGTTATCATTCGGGCACGCTGTGTGCCGCCTTATGTATCCGCTGCAGGGCCGTTGTGCCGCCCTCAACGCTCAAGCCCCGTCACCGGGGCCCTCTTCTGTAAAAGTCAGTTTAGATAATCATCACGATTGCCGCCCCTGTCAAGGCATCAGAGGGTCGACCAAAGGATAAATCTGCAATGAATCGCTGTGGGCCACACCCAGGGCAGGCACGGATTCAGCTCTCCACTTTTTGTATGAGGGCCGCGCAAAGAGCCGCCATGCCCTCCCCGCGCCCCACGGGCCCCAGTCCCTCGGTGGTGGTGGCCTTGATGTTCACCGCATCGGGGTCCAGGCAGAGAACCTCTGCGATATTCTCCCGCATGGCCGCCTTGTAGGGGGAAATTTTGGGTTTTTCCGCCATGAGGGTGGCGTCGATGTTCACCACCTCATACCCCTTCTCCCCCAACAGGGCCGTGCAGTGGGCCAGCAGCACCAGGCTGCTGATCCCCTTGAAACGGGGGTCACTGTCCGGGAAATGTTCCCCGATATCCCCCAGGCCCGCCGCGCCCAGCAGGGCGTCACACACCGCATGGAGCAGCACGTCGGCATCGGAATGCCCCAGGAGCCCTTTTTCATACGGCACGCTCACCCCGCCCAGGATCAGCTCACGCCCTTCCACCAGTCGGTGGACATCATACCCTTTTCCTATTCGCATCACGTTTTGCCTCCAACGCCAGGGGATGAGCCAGGTTGCAAATGCTCCCGGCCTTCGCCGACGGACTCCCCCCGAACTACATTCTGTCTCGTCATTCGCAAGGCCTGTTTGTCAAACTTTTTTAAAAGTTTGGCCCCCGGCAGGGCCGCCGGAGGCTTTCTTCCTTAGCTCTTATTTATTCATCTTGGCCCAGGCGTCCCGGAGGGTGGCGGTGCGGTTAAACACCGGCTTTTCCGGGGTGCTGTCCACGGGATCAAGGTTAAAGTACCCGGTGCGTTCAAACTGAAAGAAGGCCCCGTTTTCATTCTTCTCCACCCCCGGTTCGACTTTGCAGTCTGCAAGAACGGTAAGGGAATCGGGGTTGAGGTTATCCAGAAAGGAGTCCCCTTCTTTTTCCGGGTTTTCCACCTTGAAGAGGCGATCGTAGAGCCGGACCTCGGCGTTGACGGCGTGACGGGCGGAGACCCAGTGAATGGTGCCCTTGACCTTGCGGTTGTCAGGGGTGGAGCCCCCTTTGGACTCGGGGTCGTAGGTGCAGAGGAGTTCCACCACCTCGCCTGCCTCGTTCTTCACCACGTCGGTGCAGGTGAGGTAGTAGGCGCTTCGGAGGCGCACCTCACGGCCGGGCCCCAGGCGGAAGAACTTCTTGGGGGGCTCTTCCATGAAATCGTTCTGCTCGATGTAAAGTTCCCTGCAGAAGGGCACCTTGCGCGTGCCCATCTCCGGTTTCTGGGGATGGTTCATGACGTCCATCTCCTCCACCAGGTCCTCGGGGTAGTTGGTAACGGTGACCTTGAGGGGCGCCAGCACTCCCATGACCCGGGGTGCCTTTTCGTTCAGGTCCTCGCGAACGCAATCTTCCAGGATGGTGTAGTCAATGCGGCTCTCCTTTTTTGAGATGCCGATGCGGCGACAGAAGTTGCGCAGGGCCTCGGGGGTGTAGCCGCGCCTGCGGATCCCGCTGATGGTGGGCATGCGCGGATCGTCCCACCCGCTGACGTGGCCCTGGTCCACAAGCTGGAGGAGCTTGCGCTTACTGAGGACCGTGTAGCTGATGTTGAGCCGGGAGAACTCGATCTGCTGGGGATGACTCGGGGTCTTGAGGGTCTCCAGCACCCAGTCGTATAAGGGACGGTGATCGGCAAATTCCAGGGTACACAGGGAGTGGGTGATACCCTCCATGGCGTCGGAGAGGCAGTGGGTAAAATCGTACATGGGGTAGATACACCAGGCATCGCCGGTGCGGTGGTGATCGGCCTTGCGGATTCGGTAGATGGCCGGGTCCCGCATGTTCATGTTGGGGGAGGCCATATCGATCTTGGCCCGGAGGATATGGGTGCCCTCCTCGAAATCACCCCGTCTCATGCCCTCCAAAAGGGCCAGGTTCTCTTCCACGCTGCGGTCCCGGTAGGGGCTGTTCTTGCCCGGCTCGGTGAGGGTGCCGCGGTACTCCCGGATCTCCTCAGCGGAGAGGCTGTCCACATAGGCCTTGCCCATCTTGACCAGCTCCACGGCGTAGGCGTAGAGGGCCTCGAAGTAATCGGAGGCGTACCGGGGCTCACCGTTCCAGGAGAAGCCCAGCCAGGAGACGTCCGCCTTGATGGCGTCGATGTACTCCACGTCCTCTTTTTCCGGGTTGGTGTCGTCGAAGCGCAGGTTACAGACAGCCCCCTCGTACTCCTCGGCAATGCCGAAGTTGAGGCAGAGGGACTTGGCGTGCCCTATATGAAGGTAGCCGTTGGGCTCGGGTGGGAAACGGGTCACAACGCCTTCGTGTTTCCCGGAAGCCAGGTCTTCGTTGATAATGTTTCGAATAAAATCAACCGGTTTGTTTTCGGTCTCGCTCATGTACGGCAGCTCCCTGTTGGCTCACACCCGTTGTTGTGTGATGGTGTCGTCTGAAATGTATGAAAAAGCGGCAGCGAGCGGACCCTTCCTGCGTGAAGGAAGTCCCGTCTCCCCTGCGGCGGTCTTCTGCTCAAAATCGATATTTTTATCACAACCCCCGTGCCAACACAAAAGGAATAACCGGTGGCCGCAGGGGCAACGCATTTAAAAAATCAGTTGCCTCCGGCGGGTCGCTTTTTGAAAAAAGCTCCGCAAAAACTTTCCGGTAATCAAGGCGCTTATCTCAAGCCCCGCAGGGGCTGGAGATAAGCGCCTTTATAAATTAAATAAAGAAGAGGGGCTATGCTCTGTAGTAACGCATCTTCAAAAAACAAAACCTGTTTGTCAAACCCAAGGCATCTAAATTGGCAAACGTTTGGCCCCCGGCAGGGCCGCCGGAGGCAAAAATCTAAATGCGTTAACCCTGCCGGTGGTCGGCCAGGAACTCGACCACGGCCCGGTAGACCTTTTCGCTCCCCTCATGAAGAAGAATCCCATGTCGGGAAAAATTGAAAAGTCGGTACTCCTTGTCTTCGGAGGCGATGCGGTCAAAAATCTTCCGGCTTCCCTTGGGGCTCACCACAGGATCCCGGGCCGACTGCACGATGAGGGCGGGCATGGAGATCTCCCCCAGCTTGGGCGCCAGCTGGTCCATGAGGCGATCAATCTCCCGGATCCCGGAGACAGGGTTGCGCGCGTAGTTGATGTGGGGGTTCTCAGGCCGGTTCTCGATGAACTCCTTGCGCACCCGATCGATGCGCAAGCGCTTCATGAGAGCATTCCAGGTGTCCACCGCCGGCACGAACCGGCTGGAATAGTCCTGAAGCTTCATGGGCGGAGCCACGGCAAAGACCCCTTTCACCTCGTCGGCACCGGCAATGCGGGTCACAAGGTCCAGGGCCAGCCCCGCGCCCATGGAAAAGCCCCCCACAAACAGGGTGTCGCACATGTTCTTCAACAGGGCGTACCCCTCTTCCACCGAGACAACCCAGTTCAGGTAGCGCTGCTCGGCGAGGTCCTCGGGGGCGGTGCCGTGCCCCTGGAGCCGCGGCATGTAAACCCAGTAGCCATGGCGCTGAAGTTCGTCGGCAAGGCCCCTGACTTCTGCCGGGGCCGCCATGTACCCGTGGACGAGAAGGACACCCCGCCTCTCCTCGTCCCCCTTGAGGAGACAGGGACTCCCGATCTCCGCGGGCTTGGTCTCTCCGTCAATGAAAAAGGCCTCGCGGTCTTTGGTGAAGTCGTTGATTCCCTTCTCCATCAACAGCCCGAAAATCCGCCGCCGCACCTGGGCAGCAGGCTCCCGGGCCACCTGGTCCACAAAGGCGGTGAAATCCGTCAGGGGCTCCACCTCGTTGGCCATCACCATCAAAGGATTCTGGATGCGCAGGGTATGAAACTGCCCTTCATCCCCCAACAGCTCGGTGTTGCGGATGATGTCCCCCTCTTCGCTCCTTCTCACCACCCCCTTGGCCTCGGCCACCTCCATGATGTTGGAAAATTTTTCGTACCGATCGTCGGTGAGGAGGTGGCTCTGGGAATCCTCCAGGCTGGAGTGGATGTAGATCCCGATCTGCTTGCGAAGCCAGTCGCTCACCACAAAGGCCCGGGTCTTCAGATCCATGGGGTCAATGTAATCGCTTCTGTGGCGCATCATCAGCAGGGCGAAGATGTGGTCGTGGTTCACCGTGGTCATGCTGTAGATGGCCCTCATGTAGGCCTTCATCAAGGTACGCGAGGCTTCCCGGAGAACATCCCTGGAGTTGATGGGGTCGTCGAAGTTGATGGGGTCGGTGGTGGCAATGTCCCAGGCCACCACCGGGTTCTTGAGATAGGGCCGCACCTTGATGGGCTTGCCGAACCGGACATCCACGTCCACCCCGTCCAGGAGCATGCTCCCCTCGGTCATGAGCTCTTCCAGGGTACGGGTGGAGGGGTTATCCAGCAGGGAACCGGTGATGCGGCTGATGATGGATTCCCGGGCCCGCAAGGGGTAATAGGTGATGTTCACCGGCACGATGGAGGTGGCCTGGTCCAACCTGGCCTCGGATGCCTCCATGCCGAACATCGCCAGCAGGCGCAGGTACTCTTCGGGCTTCTTCTCCTGCATCACCTTCAGGCGCTCCCTGTAAAACTCCGTGCGCAGGCCCAGGGTGGCTGCGCCGGTGCGGGGGGGGTGAGGGCCTTCCTCTGCGCGGATCACGAACTCCCCGTTTTCGTAGATCTTCTTGGTCTTGACCATGCGCCCTTCCGGAAAAATCACCCAGTTGGCCTCACCGGTGAGCAGGCTCTTCACCATGAGCCGGTCCCGGTCCGGATCCCGCGTGGAAACCGCCCCGGCCTCGCTGATGAAGTCCCCCACGAACCCTTTGAACAGGGCGGCATCCGCCAGGGACCACACGGGCACCCCCGTGAGTTTCTGAAGGTGCAGGGGGAGGAAAATGGTTTCAATACGGGTGAAGTGGTTGACGGCAAAGATGACGGACCCGTCGGGGATGTTTTCCTCACCGTAGAGGTTCACCCGGGCGCGGGCCATGTCATAGATGGCTTTGATGGCCAGTCCGGTGGAATGAAAGGCAAATCGGTTCATGATCGGTCTCTCCGAAAAACAGGATGTGTCAGCGTGAAGGGTGAGAAACAGATCCCGTGAGGGGATGCGGACACGAACATTAAACAGGGTTTGGTTTCAAAAGTCCATACCCATTGACAATTCCCGCAATAGGGCATATCTAAGGACCTCATTCGGCATGGTTGCCTAGGGGCAGCAGGCCGAATGACCGGCACGGGACAAAAGCACGGCACAGAGCCGCCCGAGTCCCCTCCCTGCCGCGTTGCCCTCGTCGCCCTCAGGAATGATCCCCTTGTGACCCGTTGGCCCTGATGACATCCCGGCACCACCTTATAAAAAAAATACGGGCATGCCCGCCCGAGCCATTGCCTTATGAGCCAGCCGTCCAACAAATTACTCGGATTTTCATCGGTCTTTGCATCGGCCGTCTGCTTCTACCTCGCCACCGCCGCCCTCAGATGGGCCAGGCTCAGCGGGGTGACCATCGATTCGGCCAACTTCGTCTTCGGACGCTTTTTCCTGGGGTTCGTCATGGTCGGCGTCCTCCTTCTCATGAAAAAACGCCCGCCCAAGCCCGTGAACTGGCACTACCTCATCGGCAGGACCGTGGCCAACACCATGGCCGTCTACTGTTTTTTCAAAGCCGTGGACCTCACCAGCGTGGCCGAGGGGAACATCCTCAACATGACCTACCCGCTGTTCGTGGCCCTGGTGAGCTGGTTTACCCTGAAGGATGAGCGCAGCTTCGCCTCCATCGGCGTGGTTCTCATCGCCTTTGCCGGGGTGGTGATGATCCTCGTGCCGGACATGGTCCACAGCGGCCTCTTCTCCCATTTCAACGTTAACTCCCTCTGGGGGCTGGGCTCGGGCATCAGCGCGTCGGTGGCCATTATCTATCTCAACCTCTCGCGACGGGTCCACTCCACGGAGACCACCCTCTTTTTCATGTTCGCCCTGGGGTGTGTCATCATCTTTCTTCTCTTCCGGGATCGCATTGTCTGGCCCGGCGGCAAGGCCCTCTTCTTTGTGGGCCTCTGTTCGGTGGTGAGCGTCATGGGGCAGGTCTTCATCACCTTCGGGTTCCGGTTCGTCACCGCCGTGGAGGGAAGCATCATCTCGTCTTCCCGCATCCTCCTGGCCGCACTCCTGGGCCCTGTCATCGCCGCTGAACCCGCCCTCACCCTCGTCGGGTGGCTCGGAGCCTTTCTCATCTTCGGGGGCAACGTCTACCTGGCCATGGCCCCGAAAAAAAACACGCCCACCGCCAGGGGATAATAAGGATCATTTTTCCGCCCCTCCATGCCATCACCGGGTGACTATCCGCCAAAGGACCGCCTCAATTCGGATACATCACCCGGCTGCTCGAAGGAGGTATATAAGAAAAAAGACCCGCCACCCCAAACGCCCTTCCCGCTCCCCCTGTTTTTGAGGAAAAGTTCCCTCAACACTCCACAGAAAGGCATCTTGATTTCGCTTAATAAGACACCCGTAAAAAGCTTGTCGTTACTTGCGATAGCACTTGACATTTAATTTCGGGTAAAATAACATCGTTTACGCATACTAACATCTCCCTCAGTTGAGTTATTTTGAGACATTGCCCATGGCGGATCCGGTTTTGAGTCGCGCCGACACAAAACGTTGTTTATGTGCCTTACTTCAGGTCACACACCGGTACCTATGTCACTCAAAGGAGACGAAAACATGAGACGATGCCTGCTTTTCCTTCCCCTCGTTCTTTCGATGCTGATTGCTTCCCCAGCCCTCGCCCTGGATCTGGATATAAGCGGCAGCCTCCAGTTCGAAGGCGTTAACAACGAGAACCCCACATTGCAGAAGAGCGACTCCACCGAAAGCTTCAGGGAAATGCGGCTTCGTGTCCTCACCGAGGCCCAGATCACCGACAACATCAAGATCATCACCCGCTTCGACGCCCTGGACAAGGTCCTCAGTTCCAGGGACTCCGCCTTTGACAACAACGAAGACGACGACAACTTTGACTTCGACCGTGCCTACGCGGAAATCATCACCCCCATCGGCCTCCTCTCCATCGGCCGCATGCAGGGTGTGGTCTGGGGCACCAGCTGGTCCGACGACGAGACCGACACCGACCGCATCAAGCTCGTCACCCCCATCCCCATCGGCGAGAACAAACTCTACATCGGAGCCGTGGCCGAAAAGGTCACGGAAAACGCCAAAAGCGACATCACCAATGACGATAACGACAAGTACTACATCGGCGCCACCTACAAGACCAAAAAGTACAGCACGGGCCTGCTCACCGCTTTTTATCATTTTAATTATTTCCAAGATCCAGGTCAGGCAATGAAATTCATGGATATCGAAAAGGCGGGGGGATTAGATCAAGCTTTATCCGACAAAGCATCAGCCGAGCGATATGCTGCTTTTGCAGCGAATTATAGCGCATTAGCCGCTGCGGCCGCTGCTGCAGGTAATGCGACTGAAGCTGCTGCGTACGGTGTTCAGGCTCTTTCTGCAAAAACAAGTGCTGAACAATATGGTAGTACAGATGCTATCACCGCATTAGCTGCTTGGGACGGCGCTGCTCGCGGTGGCACCACCGAAGCCGAAGTATTCCTCCTGGCGCCTTACTTCGATGGTAAATTCGGACCTTTAGGAATCACAACCGAACTCGATTATATATTCGGGGAAACCGAATATGACAAAAACAATTCCACACGAGACGTGGAAGGCTACGCCTGGTTCGGGGAGCTCCGCTACGACATCGCGGACTTCACCCTCCAGGCCGGGTACGCCATCACCACCGGCGACGCCGACTACGATGATGACGACATCGGCAACATGGGCTACGTGGCCCCGGGCTCGGACTGGGCCAAGGCCTTTATCCTCACCAGTGACGAGCACGGCATGAACACCACCCTGGGCGACGGCCTGGGCAACCTCATCGGCGACGGCTTCGGCACCGCTTACACTGCGGTACTGGACGGCTACCGCATGATGTACGCAGGGGTCAACTACACCTGCTTTGACAACACCGTGAACCTGGGCGCCCTCATCGCCAGCTCCCAGGCCGATGACACCCCGGCCAACGTCGACGACGACCACGGCATCGAATACGACCTGACCCTCACCTGGAACATCATGGACAACCTCGTCTACACCGGCGTGGCAGCCTTCCTACAGGCAGGTGATTACTGGGAAGATCGCAGCGGCGGCACCGCCACAGAAGACACCTACGCTCTGTACCACAAACTGGAGTTCTTCTTCTAGCTTCCCCCTCCCTGTAAGAGGCCGCCTCCTCGGCTACCCAATCCGGCCTTGACCAGTGGAATGGGGCCGGGATATCCCTCCCCGGGATCTCCCGGCCTTTTTTGTTTGGCGAAGGGAAAGCCCTGTACAACAAACCACCAACCGCATCGGATTTGATGGGCGGTGCGCAAGGGCACCCACCTCATACCCCCGACACCGATATTCACGCGTCACACCGTATGGTGTGCTTGCGCACCATGGTCCCGGGGAATCTACACCCTTCTCCTTAGTTTATACGATGCAAAAACCCACCAACCTCATCGGCTTTGGTGAGCGATGCGGCGCTTCGGCGGTGCGCAAGGGCACCCTTCCTCATATTCCCGAATGTTCCCCTCCCCCGGACAGGCAAAAGGAATGGATGTTCTATTTTTGAAATCCAGTGGTCATACCTCGACCCTCCATGGTATAGTGCCGCAACCTATGGTGCAGGGCGCGGTGGATGATCAATGGATGACTTGCCGTACGTTGATCTGCCACGCGGACAGATATCGATTCTGCTGATTTTTCAAGGGGGAAGGGTTTTGAAGAAACGCCAAACAGACAAACGCTTTATCCAGGCCAACAAAGAGGCGGCCATTGCCGTTGCCTTGAGCCTGGCCTATTTTATCTGGTGGTATGCCACCGCTTACGGATTCGGGGACAAGCCCGTCTCCGAGTATACCTATGTCCTGGGACTCCCGGCCTGGTTTTTCTACAGCTGCGTGGTGGGATTTCTCCTCTTTGCCATACTGGCAGCCCTGATGGTGCGGTTCCTGTTCAGGGAGGTCTCCCTGGAAAAAGCCGACAAGGCCAAAGGAGGTGAGGCATGATGCAACCCGCCCTCATCATCCCCCTTGCCATCTATCTGGTTCTGGTCTACCTCCTGGCCGCTTACGCCAACCGGATCCTCTCCAAGAGCGGCAACTTCCTGGAGGAGTACTTTATCGGCAGCCGTCAGATGGGCGGCTTTGTCCTGGCCATGACCCTGGTGGCCACCTACACCAGCGCCAGCAGCTTTGTGGGAGGCCCCGGTGTCGCCTATAAAATGGGCCTGGGATGGGTACTCCTGGCCATGATCCAGCTGCCTGCGGCCTGGCTCTCCCTGTCGGTGCTGGGCAAAAAATACGCCATCATCGCACGGCGCATCAACGCGGTCACCATCAACGACATCCTGCGCGCCCGCTACGACAACCAGTGGGTGGTGATTTTCGGTTCCCTGGCCCTGGTGATCTTCTTCATCGCCGCCATGGTGGCCCAGTTCGTGGGCGGTGCCCGGCTCTTTGAGGGCATGACCGGCCTCTCCTACAACACCGGCCTTGTCATCTTTGCTTCCACCGTGGTGCTCTACACCACCATCGGCGGGTTCCGGGCCGTGGCCCTCACCGACGCCGTCCAGGGCGTGGTGATGCTCGTGGGCACCACGGCCCTGCTGGCCGGAGTCATCAAGGCAGGCGGCGGGATCCCCAACCTGGTGGCCTCCCTCCAGGCCGTGGACCCGGCCCTTATCACCCCGGCAGGCCCCAACGGATTCCTGAACAAACCCTTTATCCTCTCCTTCTGGGTGCTGGTCTGCTTCGGGGTCATCGGCATCCCCCACACGGCGGTGCGCTGTTTCGGCTACAAGGACAGCCGCGCCATGCACCGGGCCATCATCGTGGGTACCTTTGTCCTGGGCTTTCTCATGCTCGGCATGCACCTGTGCGGGGCCTTCGGCAGGGTCATCGTGCCCGGCCTCACCGCAGGAGACAAGATCATGCCCGCCCTCACCCTCAAGGTCCTGCCCCCCATGTTTGCCGGGATCTTCCTGGCAGGCCCCCTGGCCGCCATCATGAGCACCATTGACTCCCAGCTCATCCTCGCATCGGCCACCATCGTCAAGGACCTCTACATCACCTACGTCAAAAAAGAGGTCCCGGGAACAGACGACGCAGACGAGTCCGGACGCCCCATGGTGAAACGCCTCAGCGTCTACACCACGGCAATCCTGGGGCTCATTGTTTTCGGTGCATCCTTCAACCCGCCGGACCTCATCGTCTGGCTCAACCTCTTTGCCTTCGGAGGGCTCCAGGCCGCTTTTCTCTGGCCCCTGGTCCTCGGCCTCTACTGGAAACGGGCCAACGCCGAAGGCGCCCTGGCTTCCATGGTCGTGGGCGTGGCCTCCTACTTCCTCTTTGCCGTCTACGTCAAGCGGGTGGCCGGCATGCACGTCATTGTCCCGGTCCTGGCCATCACCCTGGGCGTCTTTGTCCTTGTGAGCCTCCTCAACCCCAAGCCAGGCAAAACCACCCTGGATCTCTTCTGGGGAACCGGTGACTGACAAGCTCAATAAACCAAAACACCCCGCAAGATCGCTCTTGCGGGGTGTTTTTATTTGGTCGAATTGATGGGAACCTATTAAGCGGAAACCTCAGCGGCCATCTCGTGCCACTCGGCACCACCGTGGGTGGAGTTTGACTTGCAGATCCACCGGAATCCGAATTTTTCATAAAAAGAGATGAGGTGGGTCTTGCAGAGAAGAAAAATGCTTTTGCGTCCCTGTTCCCAGGCCCTGGCCACATAGGCCCTCATGAGCTGCCCGGCAACGCCGGTTCCGGCCACGGACTCATCCACCACAACCGACATGATCACCAAGTTCTCCCCCTTGGGATCATGGCCGATCATCGCCTTGATCTCCTCATCGGCAAGATCCACCTTGGAGGTGGCCCCGCCGTTCACAAAGCCGATAACCTCCCCCTGCCGCTCAGCCACAAGGAACCCCTCGGCAAAAGCAGCAATCCGCCTTTCGATGTTCTCCCTGCTCGCCGCTTCATCTTCCGGGTACCGCGAGGACTCAATACGATGACACACATCCACATCACTCAACTGCGCATTTCGAAAAACCAACGACACGTTGTTCTAAGCTCCTTAAAATAAGATATAAAAACATGCCTCCGGCGGCAAGGTGTGCCACCTTGAAAGCAGGTTGCGGATGCGTTTTGCCCCTCGTTCCTCGGGTCAAATCACATCCGCCTTTAAACGCAAAATTCATTTAAAAGGAATTTTTCAAACCTTTTTGTTAAGTTTTTTTTATAATCTTAGGCCCCGGAAAGACCGCCGGAGGCATAAGCTGAATAGTTACAAATGAGTTTACAAGTTTCCCCCACCTTGACACTGGAGCTTACAGGATGAGGCGATCTCAATTCTGGAGGCAGAGCCTCCGTGTCGCATTCCCAGGCAGAGCCTGGGAACGAAAGAGACCCTGATGCAGAAGATTGCCCCTTTCCATATTCAGCACGGGCGAAGCCCGTCAGGGAATGTGATGAGCCTGAGGAACGAAGGCGAAAGAGCATTCCCAAACCTAGGGTCCAGGGGATTTATCCCCTGGCCGCCGGAGGCCAGCTTTTAGCTCTTATGCCACCATCATTTTCACTTGATCCACTTGCCTGAAGAGACGGATCGCGTCCTTTTCCATGGCGTCCATGGCGTCCAGAACCGTCTCCTTGTCTTTGCCCGTCTCTTCGATGCGGCGGGTCAGCTCGTCGAGGCGTCCGATATAGGCATGGAACCCTTCGGCGTGCCGTTCAAAGAGCTGATCGGCCAGGGCGTCGGCCAGTTTGTAGAGGTACCCCTCCTTGAGGGCTTCCTTGTAATCCCGGAGGTGCTGGCCCATGGACTCCAGCGCCTCTTTTCTCGTGCGGTTCATGCCGTCGGCAAGGGCTTTTTCACAGATGGCCGAGCGGTCCTGGGGCGCTTTGTTGAGGAGATTCCGAACAAAATTGATCACCGTGTAGGCCCCGAACCGCACCATGGCCTCGGCACGGACGCGCAGAGAGTAGTCCAGAACAGCGGACACCGACGGAAAACGGATGCCTGTCACCTTCCTGGCCGTCTCCATGTCCATGGAGGGCAGGCTGTAAGGAGCGGTCTCCCCCAGGGTGAGGCCCAGCTCTTCCACGGCCTGGCGGTAGTCCCCCAGGGTGTCGTTGATCATCAGCCCGTAGGGGGCGGTGATCTTGTCGAGATCGGCCATGAGAGTCTCTTCCAGCTCCCTGGCAAGACCGATAATTTTGGGAGAGATCTCCTCGGTCAGGAACCGGTCCATGTCCTGCCGAAAATCGCGATGCACGGCCCCCATGGCGCGGATAAAGGCGTCCTCATCCTCGTCTGTGGTGGCGTAAACCCCGTAGTCCGGCGCATACTGCCTGATGTGGGTCATGACATCGGTCACCACCTGCCCCCGTGAGGCATCGAAAAACCGATCCACCCGGCCGGAGAGGTCGCCCTTCACTTTTTTCAGGGCTCCGTCCAGGGTGCTTCGAATCATGGTCCTGACATGGGTCATCTTCTCCTGCTGATGGGTCAGGCCCGACACAAGGCGGGAGGCGCTGTCCCGGTCCCGGGTGAGCATCTCCCGGTTGAGGCGAATCCACTGCTGCACCCCGCTTGCGATGACCATCTGGCGCTCGGCATGGTTGTTCAGGGCAATAAAGTATTTCTGCAGGGTGAGCTTCTCCTCCAGGGCCTTGATGAACCCCTCCATGCCGGAGACCGACGCGCTGCTGAAGGCCTCGTCCAGGCGCCACTGCTCCAGGCGCATGCGGTCCCGCTGGGAGAGGGTCTCTTCCAGGGAGGTCAGAAGCTGGTAGAGAGCCGATACCGTGTGAACCTCGGGCTCCGGGATCAGCAGGGAGAGCTCTTCGGTGATCTTGGCCACGATGGCCTCCATGTTCTCCACGGAGTCGTGCTCGGAAAAATCACAGTTCACCACAAAGGTGGTGTTCTCGGCGATGCCCATCTCCCGGATCATGGTCAGAAAGCGGATGTCGGCCCGGCGAAGGCCGGTGCGGGAGCTGATGACGTACACCAGCAGGTCGGCATAAACCAGGTAATCCTGGATCATGGAGAGGTGGAGGGGGTTGGGGGAATCACTCCCCTGGCAATCGGCGATCTCCACCGAGGGGTCCCAGGAGACGGTGTCGATGGTGAGGCAGACATCCTTTAAGTAGACGGCCAGCACCTCGTCCCCGGAGTAGTCCCGGTGGGAGGCAAAATCATCCCCTTCAAAGCGACGAGTCACCGCGTCGGGGCGGATCATCCCCTCCATGCGCTCATACCCTTTGAGGTAGGAGGAGAGAAGCACCGTGTGGACGTTGCGGGCGTCTTCGGTGATAAGCATGTCCCGGGAGAGTCCTTCGAGTCCCTCGGCCAGGGCGGCCCGGTGCCCCTCCTTGCGCAGGTCAAAGGACGTCTCCTCCACGGTGAGATCCATGCCCGGCAGGAGCTCGGCGGCATGGGCAATCTCCCGGTTGATCTCGTCCCAGCTTTTGAAGGTAAGCTCCGAGGCCAGGGTCTCACCGTAATGAATGCGGGTGACGATGGATGTCACCACCCCCGCTCCCCGCTTGAGGTAATCCCCCTTGAACAACGAGTTCACAAAGGTGCTCTTGCCGGACTTGATGGGCCCCACCACGGCCACGCGAAAACTCTCGTCCCCGATCTGACGGTCGATGCCGTCCAGGGTTTTCTCCCACCGATCAAAGGTCCCGTCAGCCACCGGCATGGCCCCGGCCGCTTTTGAAAAAAGGGCCCTGAAGTCACGGCCCGCTTTAAGAATCTCCTCTTTCAGCTCCTTGTATCGCTTCATAAACACCTTAACCCGCATGATTGATAATTGTTACTGCCCACCAGCTATGGTCAAAACGGCCTTCGATGGTTAAAGGCGAGGGAAACCCAGCCTCAGGCGGCAAGGTGAGCCACCTTGAAAGCTGGTTGCCTTTTAAACAACCTCGGCCTTGATCAACGATTGGGCCATCGACCTAATTTACACCACCCCCCGCCCCCCCCCTTGTCCCCTTGGAGCGCCGCACTCCGGTGCGGCACGGGTAACAACGGACGAAAATGCCGCACCGGAGTGCGGCGCTCCGTTTGGGTCGATTTTTCTCGGTTTTATTTTGAACGCTGGAAAAATCGATTTTGTAGGGCTTTTGCAATCCAGGGTTCAGGGGTGACGAAACCCTTGGCCCACAAATCCTTAGACGCCGGAGGCGCTTTTAGGACACCAGCTCATAGAACCGGTCCTCGTCAATGACCTCCACCCCTTTTTCCCGTGCTTTTTCCACCTTCTTTGCGCCCACATTGGCGCCGCACACCAGGAAATCGGTCTTGCCCGAAACCGAGGACTGCACCACGGCCCCGAGCTTCCGGGCCATCTCCTGCATCTCCTCCCTGCTTCCGCGCACCATCTTACCGGTGAAGACCACCCCTTTTCCGGAAAGGGGTGAATCCGAGGCCGATTCGGCAACCTCGGAAGCCAGGGGGGTGACTTCCAGCTGAAACCCGAGGTCCAGCATGTGGCGGATGGTCTCTCGGACCACGGCAAGACCCGTGCCGATGTTTTCGCACTTGGCGCCCTTGAACCCCCTGATGTCGGCGGCAAGGATCTCGTCCCCCGTTTTCTCGATGAGCTCAGTGAGAGGAAACACGGAAAGGAGGTTCCGGGCTTCGCTCTTGCCCAGGCTGCGGACCCCGAAGGCCGCCAGGAACCGCCAGTCCTCCACGGGCTCGGTGCGGCTGATGCCCAGGGCGTTGTAAAGGTTTTCCGACTGCACCGGACCAAAGCCCAGGGCCTGGAACTCCACAGCCTTCAGCTTATAGATCTTCTCCAGGGTGTCGTAGCCCTTCTCCACCAGCTTCTGCACCGTCTTTTTACCGAACCAGTCCGCGCTGCCCAGGGTCTTGAACCAGTGGACAATGCGCTGCTCGGCCTTGGCGCTGCACATGGGGTTGACGCAGAGCAAGAACTTGTCGTCTTCTTCAAGGGGGGCGTCGCAGACAGGACAGGTCTCGGGAATGGAGACCTCCTCGGACGGGGTGAGGACCTTTTCAAGCTTGGGGATCACCTCCCCGCTTCGGATAATCTCGATCTCGGCACCGGGTCCTACGCTCTCGGAGCGAAGGCGCTCCAGGTTGTGGGCCGTGACGCGGCGGATGGTGGCACCGGAGACCTTCACCGGGCTCACCTCCATCACCGGGGTGACCTTGCCGGTGCGGCCCACCTGCCAGGTGACGCTTTCCACGGTGGTGACGGCGCTCTCTCCCCGGGTCTTGATGGCGATCTGCCAGCGGTGGTGGTGGCTGGTGGCACCCATGTGGGTGCGCAGGGCTTCGTCCGTGACCTCGGCCACCAGGCCGTCCACCGGGTAATCGATCCCGCCCAAGACCTCCTCGCGGATGGCGTCCATGGACGCGATCATCTCCGGGCCGCTGCCCGTCCATTTATTCAGCTCCGAATAGGGGACAAAACGCACCGCCTTGTCTTCCAGGGCTTTCTGGGCGTGTTCGTTGAGGACATCTGAGGTGATGATTCCCACCACCATGTTGCGGGGGTGTTCGAAGTGGTCTTTGAGGTTCTCTTCAAAATAAGAGAGGCTCATGACGATCTCGCCGAGCCCCTTGCCGCGCCCGCCCACGGGAATCACCCCCTTGGCCAGGGCGCTGCTGATCTCATAGCCTTCAAAGCCGTTGCCGCGGGTGGCAAACTCCGTGCCATCGTCCCTGCCGGCCAGGCCGTCGAGTTTGGCCATGACCTGATAGTTCACGGAGGAGAGCCCGATCTCCAGGGCCGCTTTATCCACTCGATTAACAAAACGCTCGAGATCTTCGATTTTATACGCTTTTTCCGTGGAGAGCATGGGGACGGGATGCCGCACCTTTCCCTTGCCGTTAAAGGTCTCCGGTTCCACTGCTCCGAGGTAGGGGTGGGCCGGATTCATGGCTCGAAGGGCTTCCACCTTCTCATCGTATTCCGCATCGGAAACCAGGGGCTCTCCGTTTCGATACGCCGCATTCAACCGCTTCAGCTCATCAACGAGCCGTTCAATGTCATTCATAGAGTCCGTTCTATCGTGCAGGCCAGGTCAGCCAGTCGTTTTTGTCATCACATTTCGGCCCCCCACGCAAGGCAACGAAGCCGTGCGTGGGGGAACGTTTACTCAGCCGTCCTGGGGTTGCCCCCAGCTTGATTGGCCGGCCAGAAGGCTCACGGCCTCAAGGGTCCGCTTGCGCCCCTCCTTGAAGGCCGGTGTCCCGAAACCTTTGTTCCAGCTCAACCCGGAGACATCGTCCGAGACCGTCATCAACGCGGACATTTTGGCCTTGCGGTACCGGGCCGCGGTGAAAAAGGCCGAGGCCTCCATCTCCACGGCGATGGCTCCAAGGTCCTTGAACCGGTTGATCCGCTCCGGAGTCTCGCGGTACATGGCGTCCGTGGTCCAGGCCTTGCCCTCGGACACGGAAGTGCCAGCCCTCTCCAGGGTCTCCCGGACAAAGGCGGTCTGGGAAGCGGAAGGGGCCACGCAGTGCCCCACAGCCTCCACCCCGTAATGGAGGGAGGTTCCTTCATCCACAAAGGCCCCGGTGAGGAGCAGTGTCTCTCCGATGCCGGGCTTGCCCGTGAGGGACCCGCACCAGCCGGTAAAGAGAAAATACTTACCGCCCCAGGCCACGAGGTTCTCTAAAAGCATCACGCCCTGGGGAGCCCCCATAAAGGGCCCTGCCACGGCAACATTGCCGGTGCGGAACAACCGCATGGGCATGGGAACGCCTTTGATTTCCTTGGCGTCCAGGGTCCTGATCAATTCGGAAAAATCGGGCTGGGTAGCCACAAGGACCACCTTTTCGGGAATCTCCGGCCCTTCCGGGGGGGTCACAATACCTGTTGTCATGGTTGCATCCTCCTTGTTTTCCGATCACGCCGTCACACGTGGCGTCCATCCGACACGTGCCTTACCTCTCACTATATAATAGATCGCTACACGGCACCTTAGATTATTTAACGGATTCGCAATATTACAGGAAACCAGCGGCACGTGCCCCGTCCCAGGGAAAGCGACGGCAGGAAGCGCGGATGGAGGGGCAACGCAAAAAGGGCGGCACTGGGTCATGGGACCCATTTTTCGGCGCCCCGGCACGGGGCGCCTGAATCAGTGGCCCGCCGAAAAACAGGCAGGCCGACAACCCGTTACTCTATGGGATCAAGGTTGTTTTCCAGCTCGTCTTTGATGTCATCAATGATATCGTACAGAAAGCTGATGTCGCTGATGGAGAGGCGACCCGCCTTGGCGGGGGCTCGGTCGGTACCGTCCTTTTTCTTGAGGATTCGGGGGCCGATCTGCACCTTGGGCTCGCCTTTGTCGTACTGGTTGATGGAGACAAGAAGACCGGTGTCCTCGCATCGCCACTCTTTGAGTTTCTTATCCTTTTCCGGATCAAATCCAGCCATGGACTCCTCCATTTTGTTCTGTGAGCCGGTTTTTGCCTAAGCACAAAAACCGGATGGGTGGTGGTTTACATAAAGGCCCCGTCAGCAGCCCGACCGTACGTCCGGCCGGGCCCTTTCGGGTGATGCCACGGGGCCTGTTCAGATCAAGCTGAGAGCTTGGAAAAATCAGCAATATCCCCGAAGAGCCCTGCGATGCCCGCCAAGATGGCCAGGCGGTTGGCCCGGACATCGGCGTCTTCGGCCATGACCATGACGTCTTCGAAGAACCGGTCCACCGAAGGTCGAAGCCCGGCCACGGCGGTGAGGGCCTTGTCGTAGCCACCGTCCTTAAGGGCGTCTTCCACCTCGGTGCGGGTGGCGGCAAAGGCGTTGACGAGCTCTTTTTCGCTCTCGTGTTCAAAGAGCGAGGTGTCCACGGCAGGAACGCCCCCGGAGAGGTCCGCTTTTTTGATGATGTTGACCACACGCTTGAAGGCTGCGGCCACGGCTTCGAAGTCCGCCTTCTCCTTGAGCTCGGAGAGGGCCTTCACACGCATCCAGATATCCGGTACCACGTTGATGCCCACGGAGGTGACAGACGCCACAACGTCTTTGGCGTACCCTTCTTCAAAGAGGAGGTGATCGATGCGGCCTCGGAAAAAATCGATGATGGCAGCAACGGTCTCGTCCGTGTTGACCTCGATGCGGTCGGCATAGGCGGCAACGCCCTCTTCCAGCACGGGGCGCAAGGGGAAGGCGTACCCCATCTTCACCATGATCTGGGCGATGCCGATGGCCTGACGGCGCAGGGCATAGGGATCGGCGCCCCCGGTGGGGATGAGGCCCGCTGCAAAGCAGCCGCAGAGGGTGTCGAGCTTATCGGCCAGGGCCAGCAGGGCCCCTTCTTCGGTCTGGGGAAGCTCCCCTCCGGAGTAGAGGGGCTTGTAGTGCTCCTGGATGGCAGCGGCCACGGCCGCGTCCTCCCCTGCCCTCTCGGCGTAGACACGACCCATGACACCCTGAAGCTTGGTAAACTCCACAACCATGTGGCTGACGAGGTCTGCCTTGCAAAGCTCAGCCGCACGGGTGGTGTGGGCCGCGGTATCGGCAGAGGCTTCGGCAACCCGGGCCAGGACGCCGGCCAGGTGGCGGATGCGCCCGACCTTCTCGTGAACGGTGCCGAGCTTGGCCTGGAACAGCACGCCTTTGAGGCGCTCCACCCAGGCATCGGGGGTCTCTTTCAGGTCCTGGTCAAAGAAGAATTTCGCATCGGCAAGACGGGCGCGCAGAACCTTTTCGTGGCCGCGGCGCACCAGGGAGAGATCCTTGACGCGGGTGTTGTTCACCACAAGGAAGGCATTCTTGAGTTTACCTGCCTCATCCACCACGGCAAAGTACTTCTGGTGCTCGCGCATGGAGGTGATGAGCACCTCGTCGGGCACGGCAAGGAAATCTTCGTCAAAGGTCCCGATGACCACCACCGGGTACTCGATGAGGTTGGTGACGGTGTCAAAGAGCTCCTCATCGGGGAGAAGCACACCGCCCGCCTCTTTGGCGGCCTCGGTTACCCGCTCCTTCACCATGACGCGTCGGGCATCGAAATCTGCGATGACGTTGACCTTCTCCAGAATCTCCAGGTAGGCATCGGGGTTGTCGATGACCACGGGCCCGGGGTTCATGAAGCGGTGACCAAAAGAGGCGTTGCCGCTGGTGACGTTGCCGAAGGAGAAGGGAATCACCGTCTCACCCAGGAGCGCCACGATGTTCTGGACGGGGCGCGCAAAGGTGACGGAGAGGTCGGCCCAGCGCATGGTCTTGGGAAAGGGAACCTTGTGGATCAGCTCGGGAAGGATCTCCGAGAGAACCTCCACCGAAGGCTTGACCTCTTCGGCCACGCTGGCACAAAGGTACCGCCCTTTCTTGGTCTCCTTGATCTGGATCTCGGACACGTCGATGCCCACTTTCTCCGCAAACTTCACGGCGGGCATCTTGGGGGTGCCGTCGGCTTCATAGCCCACGGACTCAGGAGGACCTGTCACTTCGGTGGTCTCGGCTTTCTGGCCCTCGGCCACGCCTTTGACCATGACGGTGAGGCGACGGGGGGTGCCGTAGGTGGAGACCTCCCCGGCGTCGATGCGGTTCTCTTTCAGCCTGTCGGCCACGGCCGCGGCTAAAAAGTCAAGGGCGGGCCGAATATACCCGGCAGGAATCTCTTCCGTTCCAATTTCAAAAAGTAAGGTCTTCATATCTCACCTGTATGTCGGCTGCGATGATGGTGCAGCAAAATCTGTCGTAAGGACGGGCCGGAGCCCGCAAGGGGAACTCATCAGCCCTGCTGTTTCTTCAGCATGGGGAAACCGAGGCGCTCCCGCTGCTCGATGTATCCGTGGGCGCAGATGCGAGCCAGGTTTCGGATCCTGCCGATGTAACCGGTTCGCTCGGTGACGCTGATGGCCCCGCGGGCGTCGAGGAGGTTGAAAAGATGCGAACACTTGATGCAGCACTCGTAGGCGGGCAGGACGATGCCCTGCTCAATGATGCGTTCGGCTTCTTTTTCGTACTTCTTGAAGAGGTCGAGGAGCATGTCCACGTCGGCCACCTCAAAGTTGTAGGTGGACTGCTCCACCTCCTGCTGATGGAAGATGTCCCCGTAGGTGAGGGTGTCGTTCCACTTAAGGTCGTAGACGCTGTCCACGCCCTGGAGGTACATGCAGATGCGCTCCAGGCCGTAGGTGAGTTCCACGGACACGGGCTTGACCTCGATGCTGCCCGCCATCTGGAAATAGGTGAACTGGGTCACCTCCATGCCGTCGAGCCACACCTCCCACCCAAGGCCGGAGGCACCCAGGGTGGGCGACTCCCAGTCATCCTCCACAAAACGGATGTCGTGGTCCATGGGGTCGATCCCCAGCACCTTGAGGCTGTTCAGGTAAAGTTCCTGGACGTTGTCGGGTGAGGGCTTCATCAGCACCTGGAACTGGTAGTAGTGCTGCAGGCGCATGGGGTTGTCGCCGTAGCGACCGTCCGTGGGACGACGGGAAGCCTGGGCGTAGGCAACCTTCCAGGGCTCGGGCCCGAGGCACCTCAAAAGGGTCGCAGGATGAAAGGTCCCGGCCCCCACTTCAAGGTCTAAGGGCTGGCTCAGCACACAGCCGGTGCCCGCCCAGTATTTCTGCAACGCTAAAATCACATCCTGAAAATTCATCTTTTGATTCCTCAAATAACTCGGTGCCTGGAAAGACGCTTCCTTAAAAACGGGTGTGGACCCACACCCCGCCCCTTTCACGGTCGTAAAGGTTTATATCCTGTGATGGCCTGCAAGGGCGCAGGGTATCGCGATGCGACACGCTATATAATGGGGTACCTCGCCACCGCAACACAACATGCGTGGAAAACGTCCGGATTACATCCCTTTGCTGCACGGTCATCTTATTTTAACCAAAGAAAACTACATGATAAGATAGCGATAGTCAATCAAAAGGCGCAGGGCATCCGCCCCGTGCCAAGGCCTTCGCAAGGGCCCGGAAACACGAAAAAATAGCCCGTTGCACCCAGGCAACAGCCAAGGCTTTGAAAAGCTTGACAAAGGAGACGGACAGCACAGCCCTCTCCGGGCCGGGCTGTCAGGAAACAGACGCCCGCCAGGCCTCGGCCCCCTCGGTGGTTACCCCGTGCCATGCCACGGCTGGCGGCAGGAGCTTTGCCCCGGGAATCTCCGCGCAGATGGACACCCAGGCATCCCTCACGGCTGCCATGTCCCCGGCCTCCCCCACGGCCCAGAGGCACCCGCCGCCGCCGGCACCGGTGAAGCGGGCTCCGCACCCCAGAGCCACGGCGCTTTCCACCAGTCGCATTCCTGTTTCGTCCAGCACATCCGGTGTCATGGATTGGCGGATGCGGGTCTCGCGGTTCATGAGCTCTCCGGCCTCTCGCCACTGGCCTGCGGCCATGGCCTCGGCAAAGGCGTGGGTCAGCTCGATGATACGAACCCACTCCGCCCTGTGGCGCCCGGCAAGGAACCCTTTGACCCATCGCCCGTTGACGTCCAGGGAATCATGGGGAATGCCGCAATAGGCCACCGCCATATGGGCCGACGGGTCCGTGCCCCCGGTGTCGCACACCGGTGTCCGCCGGTACCGCCCCTCCCCGTCCCAGTGCCAGAGGGAAACCCCGCCAAAGGCGGCGGCCATCTGGTCCTGAATCCCGCAGACAACACCTGCCACGGCGCTCTCCACGGATTGTGCAATGCGGGCGGCGCGTTCTTTCAGGGCATCGCCGTCCTCCATGCCCTCAAGGGCAGAGAGAAAGGCGGCGCACAGGGCCACCGCAGCAACAGAAGATCCCCCCAGGGCGCTGCGGGGCGGTGAGGCCGAATCGATATCAATGGCCACGCCCGAAGCATCAAAATAAGCGGCGATGCCGAACATCAACCCCATGGGATGATCAAAGGGAAGCTCCCGGGCAGGAAACTCGGCGGGTTCGAAGCCCCGGGAAGAGACGCGCACCCGCCCGGCGGTGTACGGCGCAATGCGTACCCGTGTCCGCAGATCCAGGGCCAGGTTGAAGGTGACGGGATCCAGATGCCGCAACGGGAGATGAAAGGTGGCCAGATCAAGGGTCCCCCCCATATCCACCCGGCAGGGTGCGGAGGTCACGACGGTTGAACGGATGGGACGGCCTGTGTCATGGGACATGGCGGGATATCCTTTACGTGGATCGGATTTTGGATAGGAAAGAGAGGCTCTTGGGTTCACGCCCCAGGTGACGGGGCAGGAACCGCTCCATGAGGGCCAGGGCCTCTCGCTCTGTGTTGGGGCTGAACCGCACGCGAAAGGCACCCTCCAGCCCTTCGTCCAGCACCCACCTCAGCTGCTTCAGGGTCCCCACGGAGATGGCCATGCGATGACGGGCCTCCCCACGGCACTGCGGGCAGACCAGACCCCCGCGATCCAGGTCGAAGAGCACCCGGTCCCCGGACGGGGTCTCCATGGAGGCGCCGCACCCGGCGCACTGGGCCAGGGACGGTGCAAAACCGGCGATGTCGAGAAAGAGCATCTGAAACAGGATACTGACACTCCCCGGAGATCTCCGGGAGTCGTTGAGGGCGCCCAGGGCGGACTCGAAAAGGGTAAAGAGGCGCTCCTGGGGCACATCCTCTTCCAGCCACTGTATGGTCACCTCGGACCAGTAACCGGCATAGGCGGAGCGCAGGTAATCGGTGCGGATGGATTCGTAAGGGTCCAGGATGGAGGCCTCTTCCAGATAGGGAAGGCCCCTGCCCTGGCGCACCACGATCTCAAGAAGGGTCGAGAGCTCCAGAACACCGGAAAACCGCTTCACGCTCTTCTTGGCGTTCTTGGCAAAGGCGCTCACCTTGCCCTTGTCCGGGGTCAGGAAGGTGAGGACCACATCGTGGTCCCCGTACTCCACCTTGCGGAGCAAAATAGCCCGGGCCTTCCGGATGATCACCTGGGGAACAAGAGCCATACCGGCCTAAAGCCCCAGGAGCTGGGTGGCAATCTTAAAATAGCAATAGACACTGATAATGTCGATGCTGGTGGTGACAAAGGGCCCCGTGGCAACGGCCGGGTCGATGTTGATGCGCCCGAACACCATGGGAACCAGGGAACCCACAAGGGCGGCGATGGACATGGACGAGAGAACGGCCAGCCCCACGGAAACGGCGAGCATCATGGTGTTGATCTCCGAGCCGAAGCGCACCTGGGCGGCAAGGGCGATAAGCCCCCCGTAGATGATGCCCAGGATCATGCCGATGCTGAGTTCCTTGCACACCACGTTCCTCAGATCGTCGGCCACGAGACGCCCCGTGGCAAGACCCCGCACCACAATGGTGGAGGACTGGGTGCCGATGTTCCCGCCCATCCCCATGATCACCGGGAGAAAGGCGGCCAGGTAGGTCACCTGCTTCAGGGTGTCTTCAAAATGCCCGATGATGAAAAAGGCGAGGATCCCACCGATGCAGCTGGCAAAGAGCCAGGGCAGGCGGATGCGGGTACTGCTCACAATGGACTGGGTCTCCACGAACTCCTCGCCCACACCGGCCATCTTCAACATGTCTTCGGTGGCCTCCTGACGGAAAATATCGATGACGTCGTCCACGGTAACGATCCCCATGAGGCGGTTGTTGTCATCCACAACAGGCACCGCCAGGATATCGTAGCGCGCCACGATCTTGGCCACCTCTTCCTGGTCCATGTCGGTGGTCACGGAGAAGATGTCCGTGGTCATGAACTCCTTCAGGGGCGTGCCGGGCTTGACCACCACGAGCTGACGCAGGGAAACCACCCCCACGAGCCGTTCATGGTCGTCCACCACATAGAGGTAGAAGGGCATCTCCACATCGGGGAAGTCCTTCTGGAGGGACTCGATGGCCTCCCGTGCGGTGATCTCTTCGGCAAGGGCCACGAAGTCCGGGACCATGATCCCGCCCGCGGTGTCGTCGTCATAGCTGAGGAGATCCTCCACCTCTTCGGACTCCTCGGTCTTCATCTTTTCGAGGACGGCGTCGGCCTTCTCCTTGGGAAGGTCTGCGATGAGGTCTGCCACGTCGTCGGCGGGCATGTGATCGAACACATCCAGGAGTTCTTCCACCTCGATGGTCTCGATAAAGTCCGTGAAGGTGTACTCGCTGAGTTCACTCAGGAGCACCGCCCTCTGTTCGTAGTCCTCTATCATGTCGAAGAGCTTGCGCTGACTGTTGACCGAAAGGTTCCTGAAGACAACGGAGAGGTCCGCCGCGTGTGTCTTGTTAACGATCTTTTGAAGGTTGGTGATGGCCCCGCGCCTCAAAAGCCGCTTGATGGTCTCTTCAAGAATTTTGTTCCTGTCTTCGCTCATGATAATCCTCCCCGCATGACAGGGCCCCAGCGGCCCCGACGGCAGACAGGGCACGGTACTCCCCAAGGGCCCCACAATAAAAATCGGGGAACGCCCTTCGGGGCTGCCGTGTCCTGCTTCCAAGGCCCGACGAAATCAGAGGCGCGGTTGTCCTGATCGCGTCGGGGTCAAAAGGTTTCCCGCCACCTCAAGCTGGCGGAGTAAAAACAAAAAAGCCGGCCTGTGCCTGCCGGCTTTTGCGGCGGTGGCCCGGGCCTTCTAAGGATCCGTTATGGAATCCAGAGGTTCACCGGCCGCCCGCAGGGCCCGGGAATCTCCACGGGCCGCCCGTTGTAAAACAAGGCGACGGCGCACTTGTCTTCCAGAAGAATATTGAAACTCTCCACCGCACGGATGGAGATGCGCTCTCCCTGTCTCATGGCATAGGGCTTGGGCTGACTTCCGTCTGCACTCACCTTGACATGGGCCTTTCCGGCCGACAGGATCTCCAGCAGGAGCCCCTCACGGGTCTTTTCGGAGCGCCTTTTCTCTTTCACTTTTTTCTCGGGTATGGTGCGAGCCTCTGAGGGAGGCTCCGCCTGCTCTGATACGCCGGTGTCAGGGGGCGTCAAAAAAAAAAGAGACCCCTAGGACCACAAAGGTCACCAGACAAAGCAGGGCAAAAAGAATCCCCAGGTTCCGTTTCCGGTCCCCGGAGCTGCAGAAGCGGACACCCTCCGGAGCCGGAGGGTACGCTTCCAAGTAGAGAGAAACCGCTGTTTCCCCGTCGGCGCCGCAAGCTTCTGCCATGGAGCGCAGAAAGCTCTTGAGCAGCACATCCTCGGGAAGGGCTCTGCGGTCTCCCGCCTCAATGCTCTCCACCACATGACGGGAGAGCTTGGTTTCGCGACACACCGTTTCAATGGTGATGCCGTTTTGCAACCGGGTATCCCGAAGGTATTCGTTAAATTGGGGCCGTTCCCGAACCTCATCTTTGTTTTCAGCCATGCGCCCCCTTCCTTCACTGCCGCCGGCCTGCGGTATTACTGAATCACCTTGATATGTGCTTCTTTTTTCAAATCACTGAGCCACTGGGCGAATTTCTTGCCCACGGCGTCCTGGTACAACTGATCGGTAATGGATGCGCGAAGCGCCTCTTCAAGGGGCTTGTTCCCAAGCTCCTTTTTATTGGCGACGTAGTATTCCTGAACATCTTCGTCGGTGATGACGATTTTTGACTTCACCTCGTAGCTCACCAGACGGTTCCTCAGCAACTGGTTCCTGATCTCGCTGCGGTAGGTCTCGTAATCCAGGCCCTGGGCTTTGAGCTGGGCTCGTAACGCCTCATCGGTGAACTGGTTGAGGCTCTTGACCCGTTCAATGGCCCGGTCCACTTCCTTTTCGCCGATATGGATATCTTTTTTCGCAACAAGCTGATCGGTGAGTTTTTTCTCCACAAGCTGATTGATCAGATCCTCACGCAGTTTGAACCGCATCTGCATCTCTTTTTCAAGAGGGTAATTCATCTGGCGGATCTTTTCTTCATAGGGGGCCAGCTCTTCGTTCAGGTCCGTAAGGGTCACCACATCATCGTTGACCACGGCCACGATGCGATCGATCACCTCGGCTTTTTTCGCCGCCGCCGTCCCTGCCACAAGACAGGCAGAAACAGCCACGAGCACACACCACACCCATTTTTTACATTGTCCGGTCGTTGACTTAATCATAAATTCGTCCGACTCCGATTAAACACTGCCTCGCCGAATCGCCTGAAATAAAAAGCGTTTCAACACTTGCAGCCAAAATGCCCCCCATTTCCGCGGGACGTTTTTTCCCACCAAGGAACGCTACGGTCTGCCTTCTTCAAGGATCTTTTCCCACAATTCGCCGTTAACTTCAATTGAATATTTTCCTTGAGCGCTCCGCCGCCAAGCACGATAGGCTGCTTCCATACGTGAACGCCTGACCTGCCTGACCAGCCCCTCTTCACTCAATGTCGAGGACGTTCCGCCCTGGACCGCCTGGAAATCAGCATAGGAAAGGAGGCGTTCATTCCTGAATTCCGACGCAAGGACCTGCTCTGCCAGGAGCCGGTTGGCCAGCCGCCGCTTCCAGAGGGAAAAGGAGATCCCACGATCCGTCAGCTCCTTTTCAAAGGCTCCCTCGGGGTACCCTGCCCCGGCATCTGCCACGGCCGCGTCCAGGGCCCCTTCCCGAAGGGTGATGCCCTTTTCGTCGGCAAGGCACAGCAAGAGAAGCTCCTCCTGGAGCTGGTGCAGCACCCCTTTGCGAATGGCCACCACCTCTTCACCCTTGGAAAGGCTCTCATAGGGATAGCCCTGGAGCGCCAGCTTTAAGGCATCCTGGTAATCCCCCGCAGTCACGGCCCGCCCCCGGCATGAAAGCAGGGGTGTTTCCGGGTCCTGACCGGCCCCGCCGGTGCACCCTGTAAAAAGCCCTGAAACAACAAGGACCGAAAGGGCCAGCACCCCCTGCTTAATTGTCTGACGGGTTAACATAGGCCGCCACCTCCTTGAGAATATTCTTGCACTGCGTCAGCAGGCTGCTGTTGGTTCCCTTGGTCAGGGTCGCCCGAAAGAGAAGATCCGGCGTCAGCTCGTAGCGCCCCTCTCCCCTGGCCGTCACCTCCACAATGGCGTGGGGCACCTTCTGGTGAAGATCGGAAAACGACAGGGAGAGCTGGGTGCCGGACAGTTCGAGTTTTTTGACCCCCGCCCTCACCGCCTCGATCCTCAGCATGATCTTCAACAGGACGTTCATGGCCTCTTCCGGCAATTTGCCGTAACGGTCCACGATCTCGCCCTTGATATCGGCGATCTCCCGGAGCTCCCGCATCTTGGCAAGCCGCCTGTACAGCACCAGCCGCTGCTCGATGTCCGGGACGTAGTCCTCCGGGAAGAAGGTGGAAAAATTAACGTTGATCTCGGGCTCCAGGGCATGGACCTTGGGCTGTCCCTTGAGTTCGGAGATGGCCTCGTCCATGAGGGTGAGAAACATGTCGTAACCCACGGCGGCGATGTGCCCGGACTGGGAGGCACCCAGGGCAGCGCCCCCGCCCCGTATCTGGAGATCGCTCATGGCGATCTGGAATCCGGCCCCCAGGTCGGTGTGCTCCATGAGCACCTTCATGCGCTTGGCCGCATCCCGGCTCAAACGGGCCTCCTCGGGAACAAACAGATAGGCAAAGGCCTGCTCGTCTCCGCGCCCGATGCGCCCCCTGAGCTGATAAAGCTGGGAGAGCCCGAACCGGTCGGCCCGGTTCACGATCATGGTGTTGGCTGAAGGGATATCCAGGCCGGATTCGATGATGGTGGTGGTCACCAGCACGTCGATCTGCTTTTCCACAAAGGCGAACATCACCTTCTCCAGCTCCCGCTCGGTCTGCTGGCCGTGGGCCACCCCCACCCGGGCCGCAGGCACCAGGTCCCGGATGCGATCGGCCATGCGCTCGATGGAGGCCACGTTGTTGTGGACAAAGAAAACCTGCCCCTGGCGACCCAGCTCACGGGTGATGGCCTCCCCCACAATGGCGTCGTCGTATTCGGCGATATAGCTGATGATGGCCTGCCGCTCTTCAGGGGGCGTGGAGATGACGCTGATGTCCCGCATGCCCGCAAGGGACATGTGGAGGGTCCTGGGGATGGGGGTGGCGGAGAGGGCCAGCACGTCCACGGTGCTCTTGAGCCCCTTGAGCTTTTCTTTATGGCGGACCCCGAACCGCTGCTCCTCATCGATGATCAAAAGGCCCAGGTCCTTGAAGTCGACATCTCCGGAAAAGAGGCGATGGGTCCCGATGACGATGTCCACCTTGCCCTCTGACAGGGACTCGACAATGCGGCGCTGTTCCGCAGCCTTGCGGAAGCGGCTGAGGCTCTCCACAATGACCGGGTAGCGATCAAACCGCTCCCGAAATGTCTTGAGGTGCTGCTCGGCCAGGACCGTGGTGGGCACCAGCACCGCCACCTGCTTGCCGTCGGCCACGGCTTTAAAGGCGGCACGCATGGCCACTTCGGTCTTGCCGTAGCCCACGTCCCCGCAGACCAGGCGGTCCATGGAGTTCTCTTTCTCCATGTCGTCCAGGACATCGTCGATGGCCCGGAGCTGATCCCGGGTCTCTTCGTAGGGAAAGGAGGCCTGGAACTCGTTGAAGTAGGCATCGGAGGCGGAAAATTTGAATCCTTTTTTCACCTTGCGCTCGGCGTAGAGCTTGAGAAGCTCGCCGGCCATCTTCTCCACCTCTTTCTTGGCCTTGGCCTTGACCTTGTCCCAGGACTTGCCCCCCATGCGGTCCAAAAGGGGCTTGTGCCCTTCCACCCCCACGTACTTCTGGATCATCCCCATGCGGTCCACGGGCAGGTAGAAGCGGTCATCGTCCTTGTATTCGATGGCCAGGTAGTCGCTGGTGATTCGCCCCACCACGATCTTGGTCAGCCCGACATAACGGCCGATGCCGTGTTCGTCGTGGACCACGAGGTCGCCTTCCTTCAGCTCGCCCAGGGAGAGGAGCTCGTCCCGGGCCCGCCGCTTGGCACTGCGCACCACCCGCCGCTTGGCTCCGAAAATCTCGTCCTCGGTGATGACGGCCAGGCCTGCGTCGGCCCAGAAAAAGCCGGTGGACAGATGCCCCACGGCAATGCGAAGGGCGCCTCCACGGGGGGACGCCTCCCGGTTATACGTTCCCACGGGTGGCTCGATGCCGTAGGGTTTCAACAGCTCCAGGAGTCGTTCCACCTGGGGCTCACGGCTGCAGAGGATCCAGGTGAGATGCCCTTCCCGGCGAAGGGACTCCAGGCGGTCCACCAGGGGCTGCAAGGGAGACTCGTCCCGTGTGTGGCGGGTCTTGAGCTCAGCAGTGAGGGCGCTGTGATCGAAAATGGACAGAGGAAGGCTCCCACCGGTATCCATGGACTCGGTGGCCACCATGGCGTACTCCAATACCCGACACGCCTTAAGGTGGGCTTCCAGCTCCTCCTTGCCCAGAAACAGTTGCTCCGGCTCAACGGTGAGACGATTCCCCTTCTGCGCCAGCTCATAGTTTCCGGCCACCCTCTGGAGAAAAACATCCCGACTCCTGCGCAACCCGTCCGGATCCGGGATCACCATCAGGGCATTGGAGGGCAGGTAATCCATAAAGGTGTCCAGGGACGGGTAGACCAGGGAGAGGAGGCTCTCCACCGTGGCGCCCCCTTCTTCCTCTTTGACGCGGCCCACCAGGTCCTTCACTTCGTCGAGGGGAACACCCGCTGCTGCGGCGGCCCTTCGTATCCTGCCCACCACCTCTTCCAGCTTTTCACGGCGCAGGATGGTCTCCCTGGCGGGAAGGAGGACCGCCTCCATGAGAGAGCCCTTTCGCCTCTGGTTGGTGGCGGAAAATAAACGAATGGAGTCCACCACATCACCAAAAAACTCCACGCGCACCGGGTCGTCATGGTAAGGTGAGAAGAAATCGACGATGCCCCCCCGAACAGAGAAGTCCCCGGGTTCCTCCACAATGGAGGTGCGGACATAGCCCCCTGCCACCAGGTTCGAGATGAGTTCCCCGCGGTCCACCTCCTCGTTGACCATGAGGAGATCGGCGTAGGCGTTCATCTCGTCCTTGGGGATCAACCGCTGCATCAGGGTGTCCACGGTGGTCACCACGATCTTGGGCATCCGGCCTTCCAGCATGGCATAAAGGGTCCGGATCCTCTTGGCGGAGGTCTCCGCGTGATAGGACACCGATTTATAGGGCAGGATATTATAAGGGGGGAACAGGGCAGCCACGTCGTCTGTGGGCACCCCGGCAAACAGGGAGAGGTCCCCCAGAAAAAGGTCCACGTCCTTTGTGGTGGGAAGGACCACCACAAGGGGGCCCGGGACCAGCCTGGAGATGGTGTCCGTGACCAGGGCTTTTTCAGACCCGGCCAGCCCGGCGATGACGGAGGAGGTCCCTTTACCCTGAAGTTGCGCCAGGAAAGGACGCAGGATGTTTTCCACTTGATTTTGAGCCATATTCACTGTACGGAAACATTACGGATTGAAAACAAAAAGCGCTTGCCGGCACGACACTACCCAAAAACGCCACAGCCGATGGGACGCACCGATGCCGGTTCTCTTCCCCCTCCCCTTATTTCAGCCTCAAAAGAGAAGTGAAGATAAAACAATAAAGAAGCATCCGGCAGGATGCGTGCACAGAGCCTACAGGAAATACCCCGAGACAACAACACCCTTTTATGCGAGCTCCCCCAGGTTGAGCCATACCGGAGCATGAGGCAACACGCCCGGACTTCAGGGCGGCGACATGGCAACCCAACGTTTGACCAACCTTGTCTGAAATCTGAAAGCGGATGAGGACCATCCAAACCGGGAGATCACCATGCATATCACTGTCATCGGTACAGGCTACGTAGGCCTGGTCACCGGCGCCTGCTTTTCCGAGATGGGGAACAACGTCACCTGCGTGGACGTTGACAAAACCAAGATCGACAACCTCAACCAAGGGGTGCTTCCCATCTATGAGCCGGGCCTCGAAGGCCTGGTGACCAGCAACCGTAAACTCGGGCTGCTCAACTTCACCACGGACCTGGCCGAGGCCATGTCCCACTCCGACCTCTTTTTCATCGCCGTGGGAACCCCGCCGGGGGACGACGGGTCCGCCGACCTCCGCTACGTCCTGGCTGCGGCCCGGGAGATCGGGCAGCACCTCAACCGGTACGGCGTCATCGTGGACAAGTCCACGGTTCCGGTGGGCACGGCGGACAAGGTCCGGAAAGTCGTTCAGGAGGAACTGGACAAACGCGGGGTCTCGGTGGAATTTGACGTGGTGAGCAACCCTGAGTTCCTCAAGGAAGGGGCGGCCGTTGGGGACTTCATGCGCCCCGACCGGGTGGTGATCGGCACGGACTCCCCCCGCTCCGAAGCCATCATGAAGACCCTCTACGCCCCCTTCTCCCGGATCCATGACAAAATCGTCTCCATGGGAATCCGGGATGCGGAGATGACCAAATACGCGGCCAACTCCCTTCTGGCCACCAAGATCTCCTTTATGAACGAGATCGCCTTCATGTGCGAAAAACTGGGCGTGGACGTGGAGAGCGTCCGCAAGGGCATCGGCTCGGACAGCCGCATCGGCTACAGCTTTATCTACGCCGGATGCGGCTACGGCGGGTCCTGTTTCCCCAAGGATGTCCAGGCCCTGATCCGCTCCGCCGGAGAGGTGGGCTTTACGCCCCTGATCCTCAAGGCGGTGGAGACACGAAACGCCTTTCAGAAAAAACGCCTCTTTGAAAAGGTGGTGGAACACTTTGGGGAGGACCTGAGCGGGCGCCGCTTCGGCATCTGGGGGCTTGCCTTCAAACCCGGCACCGACGACATGCGGGAGGCCCCGTCTGTGGTGGTCATCGAGCAGCTGATCGCGGCAGGGGCCACGGTGACGGCCTACGATCCCGTGGCCATGGAAGAGGCCGAACAGTGCCTGGCCGGGCACCTGCAAAACGGCAGCCTCATCCTAGCCGACCACCAGTACGACGCGGTCAAGGATGTGGACGCCATGCTCCTGGTCACCGAGTGGAAGCCCTTTCGCCAGCCGGACTTTGAGGCCATGAAGCGCCTTATGGCTCAGCCCGTTATCTTTGACGGCCGAAACCAGTATAGCCCTGAACAGCTCAAAACAGAAGGTTTTCACTACGAAGGCATCGGTCGCTAAAGGGACAAACAAAAAGAGCGGGTTCGCTGTTTACCAGCGCACCCGCCCTTAGAAACCATACCCCTGCAAGGCTTGTTACTGCCCGGTGAGGCCTTTTCGGTTGATGCTCGTGGGACCTTCCTCCACGTATTTTGCCCCGCCCACGTATCGCCGGAGCCTCATCTGGGTCACATCAAACCGTTCCACCCGGTTGGCCATCTGGGATTCGCAGATTTTTCGCATGACGCTCTTGATGCGCTTGGGGGTGTCGATCTGATCCGGGCGCCTCTGGGTCAGGACGATGCGCATGCCGTACTCCACCTGCGCCAGCTTTTTTTTCAACTCTTCCAAGCCTTTCTCGCTTTTCATGACCACCGTCACCTCAAAGGTGAGAATGGAATGATCGTTCAACAGGGTCTCGAAGTGCACGGGGTGACTGTACTCCTGTGAAGAGCAGGCAGTACAGGCAAATAGCAGCAGGATCAACCCCAATTTTTTACATGTCATAACACCATCCGTATCAGAAAAAAGACCACTCCGCAAAGACGCCCCACCACCCGTATACGCAATAAAAACCGGGCCCACCAAACCAAACGACACCCGTGACGCTACCGCAGAAACAAGAGCCCGGATCGTCGTCTATTAGTCAAACGACATCCCGGGTGAAGTACTGAACTTTGGAGGAAAGGGTTGCATGTTTGGTTGAAAATTGCAAACGTTCTGTTTGACGGAGAGACAACGCCTTTGGTAAAATTTTGATTTATCGGTCAATTACACCACCCACACGGTTTTCACCCCTCTTCCCGGCCTGTATCCGTCGGTTGAAAACCGGTCTGGAGGCTTCTGATGACCCCTGCCACCGTGCTCTTCGAGGCCCGGGACAACACCGGCATCCTGCGTCTCAACCGTCCCCACCGCATGAACGCCGTCATTGAGCGCATGTACGAAGAGCTGGAAACTGTGCTGGACTCTGTCTCTTCAAACCTCGCCATCCGGGCCCTGATCATTACCGGCGCCCCCCCCGCAACAGACACGCCGACCCCTCGCCCCGCCAAGGAGGCCTTCTGCGCAGGGGCGGATCTCAAGCACCACGCCGACGGGCAACGAACCCCCGAAGAAAAAAGCGCCTACATTGAACTGGCCCATGCCACCTGCCTCAAACTCCGTACCGTTCCCCTGCCCGTTATCGCGGCGGTTAACGGACCGGCCAGGGGGGCAGGCACCGAGTTGGCCCTCAACTGCGATTTCGTCATCATGGCCGACACAGCCACCCTGGGATTTCCCGAAACCGGCCTTGGCACCATGGTGGGGGGTGGTGTCACCCGCCACCTGGAGCGCATCGTGGGTCTGGCGCGGGCCCGGGAACTCATCTACACAGGAAGGATCCTCTCGGGCCCCGAGGCCGTGGAGACCGGCCTGGCCCTCTCCAGCGTTCCCCGGGCCCACCTGATGGATGAGGCCCTGGCCCTGGCCGCACGCATGACCGACAAAGCCCCCCTTTCCATGGCCCTTGCCAAATCCCTCATGGAACGGGCCCCCGCCCTCTCCCTGGAAGAGACCTACGACGAAGAGACCAGTGCCATCATTGCCTGCATGAAAAGCCGAGACTGGCAGGAGGGCATTGACGCCTTTAAAGAGAAGCGCCGACCCATATTCAAGGGAGTGTAGCCATGGAAGATCTTCATCGCATTCTCAACGCAGACTCCGTGGCCGTCATCGGCGCGTCGCGGGATGAAACCAAACGGGGCTACCAGGCCGTGGCCACCTTGAAGAAGAGCGGGTTTGAAGGGGGCATCTACCCGGTCAACCCACGGGAACGCCGCGTCCTCGGCCTGAGATGCTACGCCGACGTGGAGGAGATCAAGGAGCCTGTGGACCTGGCCCTCATCACCACACCCGCCTCCACGGTCCCGGGTCTCCTGGCCCAGTGCGGCCGCAAGGGCATTGCAGGGGCCGTCATCATCGCAGGGGGGTTCGGCGAGATGGGCCCCCAGGGCAAGCGCCTGGAGGACGAGATCCTGGAGACGGCCCGTGCCCACAAGGTGCGGCTGGTGGGCCCTAACACCTCGGGCATCATCAACATGTGGACAGGGCTCAACCTGGTGGGACTCTCCAACGTCCCCAAAGGGGACATCGCCCTGCTCACCCAGAGCGGCAACATCGCCCTTCACCTCATCACCGAAGCCACCCTGCGCAGCCACAAAGGATTTTCCTATTATGTGGGGGTGGGCAACGAGTCGGACATCCATTTCGACGAATATCTGGAGTTTTTCCGGCGCGACGACAAAACCAAGGCCATCCTCATCTACGTGGAAGGGCTGCGGGACGGCCGTACCTTTCTCCAGCAGGTCTACAAAACCTCCCGCCAGAAACCCATCATCCTGCTGAAGAGCGGCCGGACCTCCACGGGACAAAAATCGGCAGGATCCCATACCGGGGCGCTGGCGGGCATCTCCGAGGTGGCCCGCACCTCCTTTGAGCGGGCGGGAATCATCAACATCGAACACCCGGACCAGCTCTTTCCCGTGGCCGAGACCCTCTCCAGCCTGCCGCACATCCGCAACAGAAAGGTGGCCATCCTGGCCGACGGGGGCGGGCACGCCACCATCGCCTCGGATCTCCTCACCGACCTGGGCCTTGAAATCCCCACCCTGTCGGAGCGGTCCCAAGCCAAGCTGCGGGAGATCCTGCCCCACAACGCCTCGGTATCCAACCCGGTGGACGTGGCCGGGGGCAGCGATGCAAACCCCGAAATCTTTGCCCGCTGCGCCCGGATCATCTTAAACGACGCCAACGTGGGCGGTCTTCTCATTGCCGGCCTCTTCGGCGGCTACGCCATCCGGTTTGCCGAAAAGCTCCGGTTCCTGGAAGAAGACGCAGCCCACCAGATGGGCAAACTGGTCCAGCGGTCGGGCAAACCCATCGTGCTGCAGAGCCTCTACAACTCGGTAAAACCCCACTCCCTGGAGCTCCTGCGCTACTACGGAATCCCGGTGTACGAGTCCCTGGACATCGCCACACGGTGCGTGGGGGCCCTTTCCCGCTACGGCCAGTACATCTCCGCCTACAAATACAAGACCACCTTCGAATTCAACTGGGGGGCCAAGGCGAAAAAAAAGGCCGTCAAACTCATCCACAATGCCCGGGCCGAGGGCCGCCGCTACCTCTTCGAGCACGAAGCCAAGGAGATCCTGCGCAGCCACGGCGCACCGGCCATGCGGGAGCACCTGGCCAAAACCGCCGACGACGCCGTGCGCCTGGCCGAGGAGATCGGCGGGGCCGTGGTGCTGAAAATCGTCTCCCCGGATATCCTCCACAAAAGCGACGCCGGCGGGGTGCGCCTCAACCTGGAAAACGAGGACCAGATCCGCAACGCCTTCCACCGCATCATCGACAACGCACGGGAGTACAAGCCCGACGCCGTCATCAAAGGGTGCCTGGTGGCCAGCATGAAGAAAAAGGGGGTGGAGGTGATCATCGGCACCAAAATCGACCGGCAGTTCGGCCCGGTGGTGATGTTCGGCATCGGCGGTATCCTGGTGGAGGTGGTGCGGGATGTCTCCTTCCGGGTGCTGCCCCTTTCACGCACCGCTGCCTCACGCATGATCGACGAAATCAAGTCCGCCCCGATCCTCAACGGCTTCCGGGGCTCCCCCGCCCTGGACAAGCAGGCCCTCAGCCAGCTCCTGCTCACCGTCTCGGAGGTGGTGGAGTCCTACCCGGACATCCAGGAGATGGACCTGAACCCCGTCATCGTCCATGACCAGGGCATCGACATCGCCGACGCCCGTATGATACTGAAAAAAGAGCCCGTGGTCCCCAAGGGATAGGGCTGACTGCGCCCCCTATGGGACCCAAACCAGGAGAACCGCCATGACGGAACCGTCCCCCTTTGATCGCCTGGAATTCCTGAGTCTTCTGTTTCATCCCCGCCCCGGCCTGCCCGTCCTTGAAGAGTCGGACCGCTGCTTCGATCTTTTCATCCCCTCCCATGACGGAGAACGCCTCGCCGTCCGCTGCCACCTGACGGACAAGGCGCTGCCCACCCTCCTCTTCTTCCACGGCAATGGAGAGGTGGCCTCGGATTACGATGAGGCAGCCTCCCATCTCACCGGGTGCGGATTCAACCTGATCATTGCAGAGTATCGGGGCTACGGCCTCTCCCGGGGAGAGCCGTCTGTTACCCATATGCTGGCCGACGCCAGAAAGACCTTTGCCTTTGTAAGCCCGTGGCTCAGCAAAAAAGGGTACACAGGCCCCATGGTGGCCATGGGGCGATCCCTGGGCAGCGCCCCGGCCATCGATCTGGCCGCAGCCTTTCCCGACAAGGTCCGTGCCCTGGTCATCGAAAGCGGCTTTGCCCGCCTCGGTCCCCTGCTGCGCACCATCGGCCTGCCCCACTGGGTAGAGCTGCCCGACGAATCCGAAGGCCCCGCCAACCTGGCCAAGATCAGCACCTACCCAGGCCCGCTGCTCATCATCCATGCCCACGAAGACAGCATCATCCCCTTCCACGAAGGGGAAGACCTCTTTGCGGCCTCACCCTCCACGGAAAAACAGTTCCTGGGGATCCGGCACGCCGGGCACAACGACATCTTCTACGTGGGGTTCCGGGACTACCTGGAGAGCCTGGCCCGCCTCTCCCGTCGCCTCATGTCCTGACCCAGCCCCCCAGGTTTGCCTCCGGCGGCCCTGCCGGAGGGCAAGCCTTTGAAAAGTCTGATAAACAGGTTTTTTTGAAGGTTCGTCCCTACAGGGCATAGCCCTTCTTCTTTTTTTACCGGGACGTTTTTGCGGAGCTTTTTTCAAAAGCGACCCGCCGGAGGCAACTGGAGTTTTAAATGCGTTGGCCTGCCCCCCTTCGTTTCCCTTGGGATGAAGGGGTCATGAGGCTGTGGGTCAACGGGTTTTCAAACGGAGGAACATCAGGAACCGCTCCCATGATCTCCGGTCCGCTTCAGGCCGGTACCGCTTGCTGCCAAACACGCTAAAAGCATGGGGCGCGCCGCCGTAGGTGACCATCTCATGGGCAACACCGGCCCCTTCAAGGGCTTCCGCCAACTCGGCAAATGACGCCATGGGAATGGCGTCATCGGCGCTGCCGTGCATCACGAGGATCTCCCCTTTAACCCGGCTGTAATCCTGGCCCTCAGGGGTGGAGAGTCCCCCATGGAACAGGACAAACCCCTTGAGGTCTGCACCGGAGCGCGCCAGCTCCAAAACCGCTGCACCGCCAAAGCAATAGCCTGCCGCCACCACGTTTTCGGTGTCCGCCCCCAGGGAGGCGGCTTTATCCAAAGCCCCGTTCATGAGGACCCGCATTTTATCCCGGTCTTTGTAAAGCTCACCGGTGTGCTCCCTTCGGTCCTGCACCTTGGCGGGGCGAATTCCCGCCCCAAAAAGGTCCGCCGCAAAAACCGCGTACCCCTCCCCTGCCAGCATGCGGGCGCGGGTCACCTCATACGCGGTCAACCCGTCCCAGTCATGGAGCAGCAGAACAAGGGGGGCGCCCTTTTCCGGTGAAACGTAATACCCTTCGTAATCCACCCCGTTCACCTGATAGCGGATCGGCTTCCCGCTGTCGGCATATGCCGATGCAGCGAGCACAAAGGCCGCAAACACACTCGTAAGGTAACGCATCATTCGCGCCTCCCATTTACCCCCGACAAAATACCGGAGACTTTTTAGCCAAGAACCGCCTCCACAAGAAAAGGGCCCGGCTCTTTCAAGGCTGTTTGCAGGGCTGCCACGAACGCCTCGGCGGTTCGAACCGACAAGGCGGGCACCCCGAATCCACGGGCAATCTCCGTCCAGCCTATATCGGGCCGCGACAGGTCCGTCAGGCTCCGGGTCATGGGGCCGGGATCGGTGTTGCCCGCCCGGGCCACCTCCAGCTTAAGGATGTCGTAACTTTTGTTGGAGCAGATGACGGTTTTGATGTTGAGGTTCTCCCGGGCCTGGGTCCAAAGCCCCTGGACGGTGAACAGGGCGCTCCCGTCTGCCTGGAGGGTGAGAACGGGACGATCCGGGCAGGCCAGAGCCGCACCGATGGACATGGGGATGCCGCAGCCGATGGCGCCTCCGGTGATGGTAAGGGTGGTGTGGGGGGAGACGTTTGCCGCCAGGGGATGGTAGAAGAAACCCGAGGTGATTCCCTCATCCACGACAACGGCCTCCTCGGGCTGAAGGGCGGCAAAGGCCTGTCCCAGGGTTTCCAGGGTCAACGGCCCCTTGGGAAGATCCGGCAGGCGGTACTCCGGCACCGGACACAGGGGAGAAGCAGGAGTAATGCCCAGGGCGTCGGCCAGATCCTGGAGGGAGCGGCCCACATCCGCCTCCGGTCGGCACAGCGTATTCTCCCGGGCCTCCTCCACCAGGCGCCCGCTCACCCCCGGGTACCCGAAAAAGCCCACGGGCGAGGGAGCTCCCACAAGAACCACCACATCATAGGGTTTCAGCGCATCCCGTGCCGATTCCGGGAAATACGGAAGCCGTATGGGGCTGGGCATGCCCGCCCCCCGTTCAATGCGGGCGGCAAAGGTTTCATGGAAAAGATCGGCTCCGCAGGCTTGGCCCACCTGACCTGCCAGGCGCAGCCCCTCACCACCCAGGGCCTGGCCCCCCAGAAGGAGGGCTGGTTTTGCTGCGCGGTTCAGGGTACGGGCAACAGCCGCAACGGTCTCCAGCGGTACGGTCTCCCGCCTTGCCGCGGACAGCACGGACAGGTCCCCTTCCACCTCCGCGGACTGAAGGTCATGGGCAAAGACAAGGTGGGAGATGAGCCCGCGGGTGGCTGCACCGTAGCACTCGGCAAAGGCCGTGCCCGCATCCGCTCCTTCGAGCACGGTGCGCACATGGCCCGGAAGGGCGGCGGCCAGGGCCTCGATGGGCATGGCCAGGGGCGGATCAAAGGGTCTGTGGGCCGTGGTGTGTTCACCGATGATATTGATGACGGGGCTTCGGGCCCGCCGGGCGTTGTGCAGGTTGGCCATGCCGTTGGCGTATCCCGGGCCCAGGTGCAGCACGGTGAGGCCCGGCACCCCGGCCATGCGCGCATACCCGTCGGCAGCACCGGTGGCAACCCCCTCAAAGGGGCAGAGGACCGGCCTCACCCCCTTTATCCGATCAAAGGCCTCTACCAGGGGCATCTCGGTGGTCCCCGGGTTCACAAAGCTGTAGCGTATCCCTGCGGCTCCCGCCGCGCTGAAGACAAGGTCTGCGGCTCGCATGGTCCCTCCCGTGGGTATGGGTTCTTCCGTCAACAGGTTTCCCCTTCAACAGGCTTTCCCTTCAACAGGTCCTTCAGGGAAGATAAGCATACATCCTGAAATAACAATGCAATCCAGTGGTGCATTTTAATCTGCATCGCCATATCCACCACCGCCCGGTGTGAGAATGCGAAGGCGCTGGCCCGGTGTAAGGCGCACCTGGTTTTTGGACCCGAGGTTCAGGGGGGAACCATCGGTGCGGATCAAAAGATTTTGACCGGGCTTACCGGGCTCTCCTCCCTTGAGACCGTAGGGAGAAAACACCCGGCGTTCGGAGAGGATGGCGGCGTCCAGAGGAGCAAGGAACTCCAGGTCCCGGATGAGGCCGTCCCCCCCCGTGTGGACGCCACGCCCGCCGGAGCCTTTTCGGATGGAGAACTCACGCAGAAGCACTGGATAGCGGCGCTCAAGAATTTCGGGATCGGTGATGCGGGTGTTGGTCATGTGGGTGTGGACGCCGGACTGACCGTCCCAGGTGGGCCCGGCCCCGGCGCCGCCCCCGATGGTTTCATAATAGCCAAAGGTCTCGTTGCCGAAGGTGAGGTTGTTCATGCAGCCCTGGGAAGCGGCGGCCGTGCCAAAGGCCTTGAGGACCACGTCAGTGATGCGCTGGGAGGTAAGGACGTTGCCCCCCACCACCGCAGCATCCGGTGAGGGGGCAAGGAGAGACCCTTCGGGGATATGGATTTCAATGGGCACCAGGCACCCGTGGTTCAGGGGCAGGTCCTTTTGTATGAGGCAGCGCAGGCAGTAGAGAATGGCCGAGGTGGTGACGGCCTTTGGGGCGTTGACGTTGCCCCACACCTCCGGGCCGGTGCCGGTAAAATCAAAGCGGGCGCTGCCCTGGCGCCTGTCGATGGTGAGGGCAAGGGAGATGGGGGAGCCGTCGTCGAGGTGGTCCATGGCACGGACCGTATCCACCTCGGCCATGCCATTTTTCAAGGAGAGTTCCTTCAACCGCTGCCGCACCGCTTCCTCGGCGGCGTTCTGCACGTGGGCCATGTACGCCTGGATCACATACAGACCGTCATGGTCCACCATCTCCAGAACCAGGGCGATGCCCTTCTGGTTGGCCGCCACCTGGGCCCTTAGGTCCGACAGGTTGTCCTCAAGGAGCCGGGTCCCGGATACCGGCGGAGAACCGGGCTCCCTATGGGCCTTTGCCGGGGCCATGAGCAGCTCACGGATTCCCTCTTCCTGAAACACCCCGTTTTCCACCAGTTTGAAAGAGATGATGCGGGCCCCCTCCTCCCCAAGGGTCTTGGAGTGGGGAGGCATGGACCCCGGTGAGATGCCGCCGATGTCGGCGTGGTGGCCCCGGGAAGCCACCCAGAAGATGATCTTTCCGTCCCGGAACACCGGGGTGATCACCGTGATGTCCGGCAGGTGGCTGCCCCCGGCCCCAGGGTCGTTGCTCACCAATACGTCCCCTTCCTTCAGATCTTTTCCCCGCATAAGGATCTGGGCCTTCACCGCCTCGCTCATGGCGCCCAGATGCACCGGGAGATGGGGGGCATTGGCCACCAGCTCCCCGTGGGGACCGAAGAGGGCACAGGAGAAGTCGAGGCGCTCCTTGATGTTGGTGGAGACCGCCGTCTTCTGAAGCATGCGCCCCATCTGCTCGGCAATGGACATGAACAAGTTGCTGAAGATGGACAGGCGCACGGGGTCCACGGAGGTATTGGTGGGCGGGAGGCCATCGACTCCGACGTCAATCTCTACGTCGCCATAAGGGGAAACCCTTGCCGTGCACCCCGGCTCCACCACGATGGTGGTGGTTTCGTGGATAATGAGGCCGGGCCCCCTAAGAGACGCCCCGGGGCCGAGGTCGTCCAGTCGGTACAGTGGGGTGTCCCGGACCCCGGACTCAAAACGACAGGTCACGTGGTCCAAGGGAGAGGCCGGGCCCTTGGCCGGTGCCATGGGTTGTCTGCGGGCGCCGCGGACCTTGCCCCTGGCCCGCACCCTCAGATCGTCCACCACGATCTTTCGGCCCTTCAGGGTAAACCCGAACTCTCGGCTGTAACGCTCCAGAAAAGAAGCGACATAGTCACCGCGCTCGGGGCGGGTTACCATCAAGGCCGTGTCCGTGCCCCGGTAGCGCAGGTTAAGGTACCGGGTGCACTGAATGTGACTTGATGAAAACCCCTTTGCCACGAGTTCCTTTACGGCCTCCCCTTCCAGATGGTCCAGGGACCTGTCCAGGCGCACCTGATTTTCGGACGTGGCCTCGGCGGATACGGGAGTCTGTTTTTCCGTCACCACGTCGGCCATGCCCATGCCGTAGGCGGAGAGCACACTGGAAAAGCGATGCACGAACACCCGGGACATCCCCAGGGCCCGTGCCACAGCGCAGGCGTGCTGGGGCCCTGCCCCGCCAAAGGCAGCCAACACATGATCTTTGATGTAAAAGCCCCGCATGACGGAGATCTCACGGATGGGGCGCACCATCACCTCATTGGCCACCCGGATAAACCCCAATGCCACCTCTTCCACGGAGAGTCCTGGCTGCCCCTTGGCCGCATAAAAGGCGTTGACCCGGTCCGTAAGCTCGGAAAGAGCACCAAACGAGGCTTCCCGATCCAGGGGCAGGTCTTCGGTCTCTCCAAAGATGCGGGGAAAATGTTCCGGCTGGATGCGGCCCAGCACCAGGTTGGCGTCGGTCACCGTGACGTACCCGTTTTTGCGGTAACAGACCGGGCCGGGATGGGCCCCTGCGGACTCCGGCCCCACCAGGAACATCCCGTCCTCGAAAAAGAGACGACTTCCGCCCCCTGCGGCCACGGTGCGGATATTGAGCTGGGGTGCCTGGATGCGCACCCCTGCGGTTTCGGTCTCAAAGGTCAGGTCGTACTCACCGCCGTACCGGGAAACATCCGTGGAGGTGCCCCCCATATCAAACCCAATAACCGGCTGGTTCCCCTCTTCCCTGCCGGTGGTCATGGCGTAACCCACCACCCCGCCCGCCGGCCCCGAGAGGATGGCCCTGCTGCCGGTGAAGCTGTCGGCGGAGGTGAGCCCCCCGTCGGACTGCATGAAGAGGCAGGTTTCGCCTTTAAGCGCCCCTTTAAACCCTTTTTTGAACCCATGGAGATAGTTGCGGATATGCGGTGTCAGATAGGCATCCACCAGGGTGGTGTCGCCCCGGGGCACCAGCTTGATGCGGGGCATCACAGACGAAGAGAGGGAGACCTGGGAAAAGCCCAGCTCCCGGGCAATGGCCCCGATCCTCTCTTCGTGGTCGGGCCAGGCGTAGGCGTGCAGCAGGACCACGGCCAGGGACTCAATACCCCGGCCGCGCACTGCCGCCAGCTTTGCCCGGATATCGGCTTCGTCCAAAGGAGTTCGGACCACCAGACGGTCCCCGGTACGGGCCGTCACCACCGGCCCCTCAGGGCCCTTTGGGGGGGCCTTGTCATGGTCTGAAAAGAAGCGGAGGCGCTCGTCGGCCTCCACCACCTCGGTGTAAAGCAGGTCGGGTTTGCGGATTTCAAGGTCAAAAATGCGGGGGCGGTCCTGATTTCCGATCTGCAGGACATCCCGAAAGCCCCGGGTCACCACAAGGGCCGTGGGGGCTCCTTTGCGCTCCAGCAGGGCGTTGGTGGCCACGGTGGTTCCCATGCGGATCCACTCGATGGCCTCCGTGGGAACAGCCTCAGGCAAAACCGGGACTCCGGTCACCTCCTCCAGGATGCGCCGGATACCCTCCCTGGGGGCGTCCGGATAATTGGCAGGGTCCTCCGAAAGGAGCTTGATCACGCAAAACCCCGGCTCCCCCGGAACCTCAGCGTACACATCGGTAAAGGTCCCACCGCGATCGACGGAAAATCGGAACAACCCTGTCCCTTTCATCATCCCCCCTTTTTCCAGAGCAGCTCCCGGAGCCCCGAGGCCCGCTGGGTTCGCCTGCCCAGTGCTTTTTCAAGAATCTCGGGCGCGCTCCACACGGCCACTTCCTCCCGGGCCCGGGTGATGCCCGTGTAGACCAGCTCCCGGGTCAGCACCGGGGCGTCACTCTCCGGAAGCACCAGCACAACATGGGTAAACTCCGAGCCCTGGCTCTTGTGAACCGTCATGGCAAACACCGTCTCCACCCTGGGCAGCCGGGCGCTGTGGATATACCGCATGCCCCCGCTTTCGTCCGGAAAGGCCACGGCCAGCTCCCCGTCCCTGCGCACCGTGATCCCGGTGTCCCCGTTAAAGAGTCCCAGGGTGTAATCGTTTTCCGTCACCATCACCGGGCGGCCCGGGTACCAGAGCTCTCCGCCCCCCAACCCCAGGCAGCGTTCCACCAGGCGGTTGATGCGCCCCACACCAGAAAAGCCCTTGCGCACGGCGCAGAGAATGCGAAAGCGGTCCAGGGCTGTCAGCATCTCCCGTGGGTCGCTGAGCCGTCCGTACCCGGCCAGGTGGCGTCGCACCTCGGCCTCCAGCCACTCTTCGGCGGACTGCCCCGTCGAGGGACCGGCCAGGCAAAACCCCCGGGCGGTGATGCCCGCCAGTGCCTTTGCATCCCCCCGGTTGGCTGCGCCTGCGGCCTCGCCGATGCCGGGACAGTCCCCGAACCTGTAGCTCTTGGTGAGGGTGGTCACCGCATCGGCAAGGGGGGGAAGGTTATGGCCCGTGGGCAAAGGGATGCCCGTGAGTTCGGTGAGGACCCTGCCCTGGGCTTCGGAGACCGTGTCTCCCCTTTTCCCGTAGCAAAGATCCCCCATGACCGAGCCTGCCTCCACAGATGCCAGCTGGTCCCGGTCCCCCATGAGGATCAACCGGGTGGAAGGGGCCAGTGAGCGCACAAGCCGCCCCATAAGGGGCAGATCCACCATGGAGGCCTCGTCCACCACCAGGATATCGCAGGGCAGGGTCTCCCCGCTGCGAAAAAGCTCCCGGCTGCCGCGCCCCAGACTGCCCAGGAGCCTGTGGATGGTGGCCGCTTCCCTGGGAAGGGCAGCGTTGACCGCGTCACTCAACCCAAGCCGGTCCACGGCCCCTGCCACGGATTCCATGAGACGGGCGGCGGCTTTGCCCGTGGGCGCTGCCAGGGCAATAACCGGGGCGCCGCTAAATCGCCTCCGGTGCTGCTCCACGAGCAGGGCCAGGATCTTGGTAACGGTGGTGGTCTTGCCTGTTCCCGGTCCGCCGGAGATCACGCAGAACCGTGTCACCAGGGCCACGGCCGCCGCAAGCTTCTGCCGGTCGGGCTCACCGTCGGAAGGCCCCGGGAAATAGCGATCCAGTCCCTCTGTAAGGGCGGCCATCTCTTCACGCGCAGGCTCATCCAGCCGGGTTTCCATGCCCATATACCGTGCCACGGCCTGCTGGAATCGGTGATACCGCCGCAGGTAGAGCCGGTCCCGCCCGTCCAGGACGAGAAGGGTCTCATCATCCTCCCCACCGGCTGCGCCCAGGGCACGGAGATGGGCTCCCCAGGCCGCGCCGTCCTTCTCCCAGGTACACCCGGCAACGCCAACCCCTGCAAACCGGTTCAAATTCACACAGACATGCCCGTGCCGGCACTCCCGGCTCACCAGGGCAGCAGCCAGAAAAACGGCTTGGTCCTGCCCGTGTTTTTTCGCCAGAAACGACGCAAAACTCACATCCGTCAGGGAAAAGCCCTGCTCCGTCCATGCATCCCAGCCCGGGACTCCGCCCGGCTCTTCTTTCACCTGTCCCATGGACTCCTGCTTTAAATTCATTGGATCATCTCTTCCCCGTTGTGGTAAACTGCGCCACGGCATGCGGCCGCCTGGCCGAACAGGCCGGTAAACATTCTTAACCCATCAGTACGACAGGCATAATCATGAAGCTTGAAGAATCATCGACCATCGACATCATCGCCGCCGTCCTCTCCGAAGCGGTGTCCCATGTGCTGGAAATCAGCACCCGAAAGACCATTGCGTGCGCAGGGACCCTCCAGACCATCCCCAAGCTCATCATGCGGCCCGACATCAGCTGCTTTGTGCAGCTCAGCGGTGATTTCAACGGGCTTATTGTCTTTAATTTCAACGACCGCACCGCCGTCAAGCTCTACCGAAGCTACATGACCTCCATGGGCATCCCCGAAGGCGACCTCGTCAAGGACTTCACCTCCAACGAGGTAACGGACAGCATCGGTGAGATCTTCAACCAGGTGGTGGGTGACTTCACCCGCCTCATCGAAACCGAATTCGGTCTCTCCATCCTCCGGGGCCAGCCCAAGGTCCTGGCCCTCACCAGCGCCATCACCCTTACCATCGACGCGGACTACCACGAGAACCGGCGCCTGGCCTTCTCCATCGACAACGACCGCTTCCAGGCCGAACTGGCCCTGGAACAGACCAAGTTCACCCGCCTGCCCGATTTCAAGCGCCCGTCATAAACGTGGCGGAGGCTGTTTCTCAGGCCTGGCATTCAATGAGCAGCTCATCGAGTTCCCGGATGCACCCCTCTTCGGGCCGGTCATAAAAGACCCCGTTGCCGGTTCCGTCCACCCCGCGGAGAAACAGGTACCAGGACCCGGCCATGTGGGTATCGTAATCGTAGGCCTCGCCCAGCTTCAGGGCGAGGTGGCGGTTGAGGGCCACAGTATAGAGAAGATACTGAAGCCCGTAGTGGTGCTCCCCCATGGCCCTTGCCAGGGCCTCTTTTCCGTAGCGCTCCGGGCTGTTTCCCAGATGGTTGGACTTCCAGTCGATGATGCCGAAGCCGTCCCCCACCTGAAAGATCAAATCCACAAACCCTTTGAGGTACCCCTGCACAGGGGAAAAACGAAGCCCCTCCATGATGAGCTCCCCATCGTCAAAGGAGCCGTAGCCCCAGCGGTTCAGAACCTCGTTTAAGGCCTCTGCGCTGACGCGTTTCAGGGGAAAGGTGAACTCCATCTCGTGGAGACGTGAACCGGCCGACACCTCCCTCAGGACAAACGGGGTGCCAAAGGATTCAAGGGGTGTTGACAGCACCTGGGCCACCATGGTGGAGACAGGCTCTTCCCAGTCCTCCGGGTCGTACCCGTGCCGGGAGAGCAGGTCGGCACAGGCCGCATCCCTGGCTTCATCGTCCGCGTCAAAGGGGATGGTCTCGAACAGGGTATGCATGAAAGTGCCCGGCGTGGCCCCTTTGGGAAAGGCAAAGATGCCTTCAGGGGGAATCTCGTCGTCGGGTTTTGCGTGGGCCCTGGCGTCGTGATCGGCCTCGCCGCTCTCCCTGCCCGAAGAGGCAAGCCCGGAAAAGCTGGTGACCACCCGGGGTTCCGGCGGGGTCCCCCCAAAACGGCGCGCCGGTGCCAGCTCGGTGCTGTCTTCCTTGAAGGACAGGGTCTGCACCTCCTCTTCCGGCTCACAGAGTCGGACATCCACGGCCCCTTGGGACGCGGCAGCCACCTCGTGGAGATGGGTGGCCAGCTCGTGTTCGCCCAGGGCGCTGACAAGGGAGGCCGCCTCCGGGGCGCTTGCGCTCTCCGGGGCATGGAGGAGCCGGGCCATGGCGCTGCGCTCCATGCCTTTCACCCGGCCCCAGGGGATCACCATGTGGTGCCTTGCCCGGGTGAGGGCCACGTAAAGCAGGCGAAGCTCTTCGGCCAGGGATTCCCCGGCGGCCAGGGCCATGTGCTCTTCCAGCTCTTCGGAACCCGCGTCGTACACCAGACGCCCCTCCTCTCCGTGATAGAGCGCCCCGCCCTTGGGCTCCCGGTACCCCATGAAGGGGAATGGCAGAAACACCACGCCGTACTCCAGGCCCTTGCTCTTGTGGATGGTGACGATCTGCACGGCCGTGCGGTCGCTCTCCAGGTGGAGCTGATGCTCTTCCAGCCTCGGCGAGGCCGGATCCCGCATATGGGACAGCCACCTCAAGAGACCCTCCGGTGAGAGGCGCCTTGAAACGGACTCCCGATGCAACAGCTCCATGAGGTGCTGCATGTTGGTGACACGGCGCTCGCCCTCGGTGATACCCACAAGGCGTTCATAGGGTTCCTCCGCCTTGATGAAGCCCCGGATCATGCCCATGAACCCGTCCTCCTTCCAGAGGGCATGCCACTCGGCAAAACGAACGCTCCAGCGCTCCAAGTCCCGGGGTGATCCGTCCAGGGCGGCCAGGGTGTCGGCATCCAGGCCCATGAGGGTGGTCCCAAGGGCCGCCTTGATGAGGGAGAGGCGCCAGGGCCGGAGACAGGCAGCAAGGAACAGGACGGTCTCTTCGGCCTCCTCGCTGTCAAAGATGTTGCCGGAGCTGTAGAGAACTGCGTGGATTCCCAGGGAGGTCAGGTGGTTTTTCACGGCCCGGGCCTGGTCGTTGGTGCGCACGATCACCGCCACATGCTTTTCGGAGAGGGGCGCGTCACCGATGCAGGCCCTGCCCTGGCGCCCCAGGCTGAGCAACGAAACCATCTCGGAGCCGCACAGGTCGATGCACAGGTTCTGAGCCGCCTCCTTGGAGAGGGGTTTTTCCCCTGCCTCGAACCGCTGGACCACCATGGCACTCACCGGTGATCCGTCTATGGTCAGGGTCTCTTCGCCCTCGTCCCCTGCGCTTTTCACCGGAGAAAAGTGGATCTGCTCAAAGAGAAAGGGGGAGGTACCCCGGGAGAAGAAAGTATTGACCGCCCGCACCATGCCCCGGGTGCTGCGGTAGTTCACATCCAGGGTGTACCCTTTTTCCGCTTCTCCGGCTGCCCTCAGATAGGCAAAGATATCGGCCCCCCGGAACCCGTAGATGGCCTGCTTGGGGTCGCCGATCATGAACAGGGTGGTCTCTTTGAACAGCTGATCAAAGATCTCGTACTGCTCGGGGTCCGTGTCCTGAAACTCGTCGATGAGGGCCGCGTCGTAGTTTTGCCCCACGCTCCGGGCAAGGCGCTCTCCCCCGTTTGCCCCGAGGGCCCCGGCCACCCGGGAGAGAAGGTCGTCAAACCCCATGATTCCGGCCCGCTCCTTTTCCCGGTCCATGGTCTCGTCCACGTACCGCGCAAGGGCAATGCAGTGGGCAACAAGGTTCCCCTCATAGAGTGCCTTCAGTTCGTCCAGGGCTTCCAGCAGAGGCTCCATCACCTCAAACAGGGGGTTCTCGGCCACGGCTTTTCCCTTTTTGGCGGCAGCCTGAAGGGTGGCCCGGGAGAGCTTCTCCAGGTCCTTTGTGTCGCCAAAGGGAATACTGCCGGAAAAAAGGGCACGGGCCGCAGCCCCCGCCTTTTTGTCCGCCCCTTTGCGGTACTTGTTTCGGTTCAGGGCCGGGTCTGTGGCCAGGATGGCCAGGGCACTCTCCTGCTCTTTCTCCCACACCAGGGCGGCCCGTTGCTGAAGCTCGGCAAACCGCATTTCGACATCGGCCACGGGCAACGGCTCAGAATCGGGCAGAAAGGTGATGCGGGACAAGGGGGTACTGAAGGAGAGAAACGCCAGGAGTCCTTCGGGCAGGATCTTACGATCCTTGATCCACGCCGCGTACAGGGCAGAGGCCCCCTCCACCATACGCCTGTAGTAGTCCTCCACCGCCCGCTGTTTCAAATGGTTCAGGTCGGTGACCAGTTCCATGTCCAGGGGGGAGCCGGTTTCAAAGGCGTGGTCCGACAAAAGGCGCCTGCAGAACCCGTGAATGGTAAAAATGGCGGCCTCGTCAAAGTTGCGCAGGGCGGCCCTCAGGCGACCGGCCGCCTCGCCCCGGCCCTCCTTTTCGGAAAACAGGGTGGCGTAAAAGGGATCCTCATGGGGCGCCCCTTCCAGGAAAGAGAGGGCCTCGCGCAGCCGTCCCCGGATCCGCTCGGCCAGCTCCTGGGTGGCGGCTTCGGTGAAGGTCACCACCAGAATGCGGTCCACGGAGATCTTTTCTTCCACCACGAGGCGCAGGTACAGGGCGGCGATGGTGTAGGTTTTTCCGGTTCCGGCGCTTGCCTCGATGAGGTTTCGACCGGAAAGGGGTGTGGCTGAAAGATCCAGGGTTACCAGGGTATGTGTCATTGATCGCTTGCCTCCAGCATGGGGCGGAAAAGAAGTTCAGCACATCGCGCAAAGGCGGGCTCCGCAAGGGGATCCCGTCCCCGCACCGCCGTCCGTATCCAGGGATCGTTGAGGTCTGCCATTACGGAGAAGGCGTTTCCGTAAAACGCGGAGCGTGCCTTTGCCATGGCCTTTGCCTCATCCCGGGTCTTTGCCAGCTCCCGGGCGTAGGTTTCGGAGGCAAGGGGGAACAGGGGCAAGAGCGCCCCCTCCCCTGCGGCAAAGAGCCGGACAAGGTCTTCCAGACACGCCCTCGGATTGGGGGGCACCACCATGGAGGCGATCTCTGCCCCTCCGGTTTTGCGATCCAGCCCCACCACAACGGCACGGGACACGGCCATGCCGGACTCGGCGGCCATAAGGAGGCGCACCCAGGCGGAGATCAGGTCCCTGCTGCGGACCTTGCCGAAGCGACCCGCCACCAGGGTCTCCCCAAAAAAGGGCCCCACCTCGCCCGACAGAGCGACACCGGAAACTTCAGCCCACCGTCGCTCCACCCAGGGTTCGTTTCCATCCACCAGGGATGCCACGGCCTCGGCCACGGCCCCCGCCTCATGGGTCAGTTCCCGAAGCAGGTGGGCCCCCACTTCCCCCCTGGGAAGGATCCCCATGCCGGAGACCACGCCCTGGGCTTTTTCCAAAGCGTCCCCCTTCAGGGCCCGTTCAAACAGAAAGGTCCCGGCCCGATACCGATCCAGACCGGTGAGGGTAAAGGGTTCGCAGCTCTCCGGGGCCTCCTCCCCTGCCCCCAGCTCCATGCCGAGCCCCTCCCGAAGGAGATACCGGCAGGGGTGGGCAAGAAACGCCTCCAGGGCCTCCAGGGAGAGCCCCGGGGGCAGGACTGGTGCGCTGTCCGGATCGGCAAGACGTGCAAAGGGCGGAGGCGGCACCGGTACCTGGGCCATGCGGCCTGCCACACGGCGACTGGCCGCATCAAAGGTAAACAGCCGGGAATCACCGGGCTGGAAACAGCTGCCGGAAAAGGGGTGCAGGGGATGGGCCACCACAACCTGCTCCGAGGCCGCCCCGCCAGTCATGCCATCCACGTAGTCCAGAAGCTCGGAGAGCAGCACCGAGGGCTGAAGGGTGCTGTTATCCCGGATGCTCTGACCGGTGTAGCTCACCCAGAGGGTCTCCCGCACCGAAAGAAGGATCTCCAGGAAGAGGTAACGATCGTCCTTCCGCCGGGATCGGTCCCCCCTGCGCGGGGAGGCGGCGATGAGATCAAAACCCGGGGCCTTGTGCTGGCGCGGAAAGGTGCCGTGGCCCATGCCCAGGATGGCAATGACCCGAAACGGGATGCTCCGCATGGGGAGCATGGCGCAGAAGGTGACCCCGCTGGTGATAAAGCCGGATACCGGGTCCGGTGCGGCCAGGGCGGTCTTGAGGATAAAGCGCACCACGGGATACTCCACGGGTTCTCCGTTTTCCGCCTCCTCCGCGGCATCGCCCATGCGGTTCAGGCAGTCCCGGATCCCCTGGAGCCCTTCTCCGGCCCCCTCGTCATCGGTGAGAAAGGTCCCCAGGACCCACTCGAAAAAATCGACCCACTCCCGGGCGGTCCGGGATGTTTCAAGGCCCTTGACATAGGCGGTCAGACTGGACAGGAACCAGTTCAGGCGCCCCAGGAGCGCCCCGTGTTCCCCCTCCACCGGACCGGCCGGAAGGATCCCGTCATAGAGGGCCGCCTCTTTGTCCCCCACGGCATACCCTGTGAAAAGCCGGTCAAAGCCAGCCTTCCAGCTGTTGCCGTCAAAGGGGGAAAAGCCTTCGGCCCCGCGCTGGGAGCCGTCCACGCCCCAGCGGACCGAGGTCTCCCGGATCCAGCTGCCCACCCGTTCCAGATCCCCCTCGTCCACGGCAAAAGCGCTTCGGATGCGGTCGTTCTCCAGAAGCTCCAGAACACCCCCGGCCTCAAACCGGAACCCGGCAAGGTCCAGGAGAAGGAGAAGGGCCTCCACGGCCCGGTCCCCGCTGCCGTTGGCCTGGTCGGCAATGGAAAAGGGAATACGGATCCCCCCTTCCACGCGCCTGCTGAACACCGCCTCGATGACGGGGGCATAGGTGTTGATGTCCGGGGCCATGACAAGGATGTCCGAGGGTTTCAGCTCCGGGTCCTCATCCATCATGGCCAAGATGGCGTCCCGCAGCACCTCCACCTCCCTCAGGGGGCTGTGGCAGCTGTGGATGCTCAGGGAGGTGTCGGACGGGTCCAGGACAAAGGGCTCCCCATCACCCCGGGAGCGATCCTGAAGATGATAGATATCGGACTGCACAGCCCCCAGCAGGGTCTCCCCTTCGGGTTCCACAAAGAGGAGAAACTCCTCCAGGCCGCGTTCGGCCATCATGTCGAAAAACTCACGTCCCTGTCCCCCCATGGATGCCAGGAGCGGGTTGCCCCCCTCCATGAGAAGGGTTTCGTCCTCCCCCTGGTCGAGGCCCTGTTTCTCCTTGAGACGCCGCTGCTCCGAGTCGGAGAGGATGTCTCCCCAGTACTGGGGACAGGGGTTGAGCAGAAAGAGGTTGACCTGGCATACCTCCGACAGGGCGGTGAAGAGTTCCATGTGAAATTCCGGCAGGGAGGAGATGCCAAACACGCACACCCTTTCAGGAGTTTTTTCACCTTTTTTTTCAGCAGATTCAACCCACGACTTAAAGTCTTCCATCAGGTGGACCCGGTGGCGAAAACCGAGGTCCTCAAGGAGCCTCCGGTAGAGGATCGCCTGGAAATCATCCCCTTCCCCTTTTTCCCACTCCTTGATCATGTCCGGCCGGTAGGTCAGGTACTGGTCCAGGGTGTCGGCCAGGAGTTCGGAGATCTGGTACCGCTTCAGGGCGTCGCCGTCCCCGCCCAGAAAATGGGCCACCTGGGCAAAGGCGGGCTGGGCCGTCCACGCAGAGAGGTTCCTCATGATCTTCCAGGCCGCGCTCTTGGCGTCAAACCGCCTGGTGTCCGCAAGGTCCGGCACGGCCAGGGCAAACATATCCTGGAGAAAGGCGTTGGGAAACCGCCAGCGCACATTGGCGCAGATCCCGTTGTTGCGGGCAAGGGCCAGGGAGAGCCATCGGGCCATGCCCTGGCTCTGAAGCACCACCACGTCCTCTTTCAAGGGGTTGCCCGTGGGGGCTTCCAGGATCTTGGAGAGCCCCATGGCAAGGATTTCCAGGCGATTCCCCGTAAACAGATTCAATCCAGCGTCCATGCGCGTTGGTCTCCGATACCGTCAATAATTCATCGTTAAGGTAAGCCTTGTGTTGATATGCCACTTGCGCCCCACGGACGCAAGATGCCATTTTGACTCCGCCTCCATGTTACCGCTACGGGGCCACCCGGGCCGAGAGGCCCGCTACAGCAGGCTCGAACCCAAAATAGTATTGACAATACAGGCCTTATCACCTAATTTGCTTACCTGAGTTTACAATGATTACACAGAGAACATATATTTCACACCAACAACACGGCAACACCTTCGCAAGAGGGCATCACGGCACGCGCAGCGCAGCTTACGCTCCACCGACAACCCACACCCCGAGGCCGTATGGAATTTATCGTTCACATCTTCAAACTCTACCCCAACCTCATCAGCGACCTTGTTCAGGGGGTGGTGTACATCGGCAGTACCCTGCTGTTCCTCAACGCCCTGTGGCTGATTGTCCTGGCCTATCGCCATGCCCGCCTGGTGAAGGAGAGCGAACTCATGGCCCTGGCGGCGGACCCCGCAACCCTCGATGATCCCCTGATGACCGCCGCCGTCAAGACCCTCCGGTCCGCCCACGACGAGCATAAGACCACGGCCTACCCGGTCTCGTTCCTCATCGACGCCACCCACCAGATGATGGAAAACACCTACCACACCCGCTACATCAACAAAATCACCATGATCACCAACCTGCTCCCCCCCATGGGGTTCATCGGCACCATTTTCGGGATGATCATGATCTTCCTGGCCAAGGGAGATCCCAACAGCGACCTCAACACCACCGGGCTCGGAGTGGCCCTCTTCACCACCCTCATCGCCCTCACCTGCTTCGTGATCCTCGAGGTGTTCAAAAAAAGCCTCATCAACCTGGCCACCTCCCGCATTGAACGGGCCCTTGGGTACCATCAATCCATTTGTGAGATGACGGCCCCGGTAACGGAAGACGTCCCTCTGGCCGCAGACGCGGCCACCACCCCATAACATCCGGCGAGCACCATGAGATACGACGATTCAAAAATCTGGCTCTTCTCCTTTGCCGACCTGGCTTTTCTGCTCCTCATCGCCTTTACCCAGGCCTCCACCATCGGCAGAAATCCCGTTCACATCGGCGAGATGACCATCCCCAAGGTGGTGGATGCCCAAACCATTTCCAGCCTGGACCAGCCCCGGGTGTCGTACCAGATCCGTGTCCTCAAGCCCACCATCCCCGAAACCACGCCGTTTCAACTGGTGACGGTGGTGGACGGCGTGCTCCACGCCGATGAGCGCACGTTGAACGCCCAGGACCTGAGCGACCGCCTGACACAGATGCTCCGGGAAGGAAAAAACCGCCCCATGCTGGTTCCGGACCAGTTTTCCCTGAGCAAGGACACCCTGATGGCCATGTCCCTCATCGAAAAAATCTACGACGACCACGGCAAACGCGTCACAGTCCGAAAAATCTCCGGGATGCCCTAGGGCCCGGACCGGAAAAAGAGATCAGACAAAGAGGGGACGGAATTCGTCATGCGCACCATTCCCATGCAATATTACGGTTACGGCTCCGCCCGCATCACCATGCCGGGAACCGTCGCCCGTGGCGCTCGCCGCGAATGGCTTGTGAGCCCCTCGCTGATGCTCCTGCTGATCTCCCTGACCTGTTTTGCCGTGCACAAGCTCCTCTTCAACGAACCCCTCTCCCTGACCCGATCCCGAACCATCATCGTCATCCCGCGCACAGAGCCCCTGCCCGAGCCCACGGTGGAAAAAAAGATCAGCTTCTTCAAGGTGGTGAAAGACGCGGCAAAAAAACGTGCCGAGCCCAGAAAAAAGGAGCTCAAACGCATCATGGAGCCCCCTGCGGCCCTCCCCAAGGAGCCGCCTCTACCCGTGAAGGCAAAGCCCCGCCTGCTGGTACCGCCACCCAAGATGCCCCTGGCCCCTCCCCCCAAAGCCCTTGCCACCCCGGCACCAGCACACCGGCCCCAGCCCGAGATGCGGCCCCCGACCCGTATGAAGCCAACACCTGCGATCCCGGCCCCCCACACTCCGTCGCCCCGGTCAATGCAGCCGGTGACCAGAGAGTTGAAGCCAAAAGCAGCCCCTGTGCTCTCCACTGCGCAGCCGCAGCCCCTGGCCCTCTCTGCCCGGGCCCCCCGGCAGCCCCTTCGGGACCCCGCGCCGCACCGTCCCCACAAAGCCGTGCCCGAGCCCAAGGCAGCCCTGTCCCCGGTCATCACGAAACCGGCTCATAAGGCCCCTGCAACCGTCCCGGAAACGCTCCCTCAAAAGCGGTTCACGCCCCTGGCCCTCTCAGATGCACCTGCCGCAATGCCCATGGGCCGATCCAAAACGCCGTCCCCCTCCCCGGCCCTTGGGGGGACACCCAGACGCTCCGGCCCTGCGCCCGTCCTGACCCAGCTCGCGGCCCCGTCGGTCCACAGCGCAGCCCCGCCGACATCCATGGAGGCCCCGGGACCACGACGGGGTGCAGCCCTCAAGGGGCTTGCCCCGGCACCGACACAGGGCCCGGCAGCCTTGCCCCTGGCGTCCGCCTCCGCAGGTACCACGCCGACCCAGGGAGAGTCGCGCCCCCGGCGCCCGTCTCTGACCGCGCTTCCGGAAGGCCTGCCCACGGGGCCGGTCCCGACGCCCTCTGCAGGCGAAACGCCGGATATCCATACCCTGGTCACCATCCGGGGGAGCACCCTTGACCACTCGCTGCGCGTCACGAGCCTCAAGGAGGAAATTTACCGAAAAGCCCGCCACATGAGTCCGGAGAAGAGCCCGTACACCTTCCGCATAAGGGGGTACACCTGCACGGTGGTCATCCAAAACGGAGCCCCACCCACGGCCCTTCTCAGCTTTGAACCCAACGACGCCACGTTTGAGGTGGTGTCCGCCCTTGAGCGGTCGCTGCCACGGAGGACGATGTAACCCATGATGTCTGAATGCCACACCACACCGCCGCCCCGTCCGGGGCTATGCCATGCACGGACAGTCGCCTTTCTGTGGGCACTTGCCTGCACCCTGCTGATCTTTCCACCGCCCCTTGCCGCCGTCTCCATCATGACGGAGAGCCAGATGGGCATGGAGATGAAAGAGGAGCCGCCCCCCGCGACCAACAGCCCCAAGATTTCTGTCTCCAACGACAGCGGGCAGATGCTCTGGATCGCGTCGGTGGGCCGCCTCTACATGAAAGATACCTTATCCCCTAAAGAGCGGACCTCACTTCTGGAGACCCTGGAGAGCCACCTGGGAATCCAGGCAGACGGCCACCTGGACATCGCCGCCGCACGCCAGGCATCAGCCCGGCTGAGCCGGTACAGCGGCCTCAGGGAGAAGCCCTTCTCCAACATCTACTTCGACGACAAGCTCAACCTCACCGGATACAACGCCATCTACCTTGAGACCTGCGTGCTGAACCGGGCCGACGAAGGCCCCCGCTTCATTCGGTACTTCGAGAACGGATACCACCCCAACAGGGCCCTGTTTGTCAAAGAGGAGCCCTACTACAAATCCCTCTACTATTACCTCTACCTCACCCAGGAAGACCTGGTCCGGGCCGTCAACGATGCCGTGGCATACCTCTCCAAGAACCCCGACGGCGCCCCCCCCTTCACCGCCGAGCAGATCAGGGGCCTTGAAACCACGGTGAAGGTGTGCACGGAGCTCGACAACCTGCGGCGAAGGGGCCTTGCCGCCAAGGAGTCTCCCTGGGAGCGTATCTTCACCCCGGAGGAAAGCGCCTGGCTCGACGCCACCCTGGCCTACTTCACCAACATCGAGACCCACATCGCCCTGAGCAGCTACGACTGGTTCAAGCGCTCCCTGCCCCTGTCCATCAGCAGCCGCGTCATTGCCCACAGCCTCCGCCAGACCTGGACCGAGCAGGCGGTCTCCCACCGTACGGTCCTGCCCCTCATGCTCTTTATCAACAAGGGGACCAAACAGTTCAGCGTGGAAAAACTCTTCAATGAGACCTTGGCCATGCTGAAAATGGACAACCGCGAGGTGGACCTGGTGGTGCTCTCGGCCATGAAGAGCTGGCTCCTCAAACAGATTGAACAGGGCATCAAGGTGGAGGATCGCACCACCTACAAAAAAATACTCGATGAGCTCAATGTCTGCCCCACCGGCTGGATCTTCTACAACCTCTACGCCTGCCGGGAGCCCCTGGCGGCCATGGAGGGCTACATGGCCGGATGGGAGGGGCTCAGCAGCCGGGAGCGCCGGACCCTCTTCGACACACAGGTCCAGCCTCTCTACTACGAGGCCAAATCGAGGATCGACATCGTCTTCAACGACCTGGTCAAGATCTTCGGCGGAGAAGAGATCTACGGCGGAGAGTACAAAACCACCAGCATCAATCACATCTTCCACCGGTACCGGGGCGAGATCGACTACACCTATGAGTTTCTCCAGGCAGGGGTCTACGGTGACGCCCTCTCCGATGCAAGGCTCCCCCTGGCCAACGCTTCCAGGAGCTGCCTCCACGACTTCACCGCCGCCTTTGTCAAGGCGCCGGAGCTGCGAGTCAATCACGTCAACCTCCTGAACGCCTACACCCTGCTCTTCCGTGAGCTGGCCGCCCAGGGCAAGGTGAGCCTCATCACCCTCCATGAACGGGAGATGGAGGAACTGATCCGCTCCGAACGCTACAGGCTGGGCTCGGCCCTGGCACACAGGGAAGACAACCGCTACGACATCTACCGCATCATCGCCGACACCTACCTGGCCACCCCCCGGCTCCGCACCCGGGCCCTGAAGGTAGCGGCCCAGAGCTTCGATTTGGCCCGCACCTATTACATCGAGGCGGCAAGGCGGGAAGGTTTCATCTCCGGGACCCTGCCCGGTGCCCTCTCCGCCGACGCCACGGAGGTAGACGATTACGAGCGGCAATACGAGTACTACCAATCCATCGCAAAACAACTCGGCAAAAAGATCCTGCTCCTCCTGCCCCCGGAGGATGTGGACCTTTACAACCGGATGCAGGATTCAAGGAATCCGGAAGGGTATCTGTTATGATGACAAAGGGACGACCACGCCTTGCGGCGACGATCCTTCTGGTGCTGCTGTGGAGCTGCCCTGCGGGCGCTGATTTCATGGAAGAGTTCAAGACCCGTGGCCGCAGCATCAGCCTGCTCCACGCCGTGCCCCGGCACCCCCTCCCGGCCAATACAGGCATCACGGCCCTGAGCCGGAAAGACATGGCCCTTGTAAACACCCTGGCCGCCACACCCGAGGAGGGCCCCTTTCTCCCGGTGGACGACATCGAAACCATGGTCAAGCGCATCGACGGCCTCACCGAGGAGTTTGAAGCCTCCAAGGACGGAGAGCGGCTTCAGCGACTCCGGTTCGATATCGCTTACGAGTATTTTCTCCTCTACCTCCACTACCAGAAGATCAAGTACGGCTTCAGCGAAACCAAGCGGCTCCCGGACGAGAGCATCCCTGTCACCGACGCCGAACTGCGGCAGTACCTGATGCTGAGCCGCCATTACCTCTCCCCCTTTCTCGAAAAAAAGGAATCTGACAAGGCCATCACGTCCCACCGGGTGGCAGACGACGTCACCTTCAGGGTCCGGGGAAATCCAGAGTCCTACCTGAACGTCCACTTCCTGGCCATGATGATTGAAGAGGAGCGCATGGCAGGCGGCTGGATCGAGCCGGACTCACCGGAACCCATCAACCTGACCTGTGATGCCAAGACCTGGCACTGGCTGGAAACCCTCTGGAAGCGCTACCACCGAAAAAGCAGGGAGAGGGTCTATGTTCCGTCGGCAGGGCAGCTCTTCTCGCTGTACGAGCTCTACCTGCGGTACCACTTCCTGGGTCGCAGCCTTCGGTACGACCAGAAGCTCGACCCCCTCACCCACACCCGCACCCGCACCCTCCTGAGCCGACTCTGCGAGCTGGGCAAAACCGCAGGCATCCGCGGTGGGACACCCTACGAGCGGTACGTGGAAGAGGCCAGCAAAGACTCGGGCAACACCCGGTTCCTGGTGAGCCTCTATCTGGCCAGGCGTGGATTTGCCGTGCTGCGCAACGGCACATTGCCCGCCTCCAAGGCAGAGCTCTTCACCCTCTACCAGCAGTACTACGACCGGGCGGCCCAGCAGGTCCGATACAACATCACCTTCCGCAAAACCATCTACAACGAGCTGATCCTCCTGGGGGTGGAGACGGGCAACCTCCGACTCATGGAGGACATCCTCTACCAGTACGGCCTCATGGGCATGCGAATTCCCGGCCCCGATGACGGGGACCGGTTCATCGGAGACTCCGCACGGTTCACCATGGCCTACCTTGTTGCCAATATCCTGGAGAAGAAAAGGCTCTCCGGCCTCACGGACAACTCGGCCAGGTATGCCGACATGGAGGGCACCCTGGTGGAGTCCCTCACCTCATCGGCAAACTCCTACTGGCGCTATGCTTCGGTGTTTCATCGGTGCCTGGCGGAGTATTACGCAGGTGCCCACGAAGACCGGAGCGAGGCACGGGCCATCTACCACTCCCGAAAGGCCTTTCTGACCCTCTGCAAAAAACTCTCCCTCAACGGGCAGGGTGGCGACGTCGATGCCTTCCGGGGCATGCCGGAATCCCAGCAGTTCCTGAAGCTCTTTCTCTACTACCAGAAAAAATACCCCACGAGCCCCGATGCCTCGACCCCCCGGGAGTATCGTGCCGACCGCATCATTGAGACGACATTACAGCAGAACAGGAGTTAGCATGACACGACGAACCCTTGATCACCCCAACCACCCCGCCACGCCCCGTCGAGCCCGCACCGGCCGACACCCCATCGTTCGCCTCATGGGATGCCTGTGCTTCGCATGCGCCCTGCTGGCCGCCGGATTCCACACCCCTGCAGTGCAGGCCGCGGAATCCTCCACCATGGAAGAGCTCAAGGCCAATTACCTCACCAGCATCTACGACGACTGCCGGATCTTCCTTGAGGGGATCGAGTTGTTCATCAACCGCGACTACCCCAGGTTCTGGTCCGACATCAGCACCGGAAAGCCCGTCTCAAAATCCATGATCCAGCGTTACATCCGGGAGCTTGAGTATTTTGAAGGGCAGCTCGACGCCCTGTACGAAGAGTTCATCAGCTATGCGGACACCACGGCCAACAAGTCCAACCACGGCCAGACACGGGTCCGGGACCTTGAGGCCAAGATTTACCAGATCCTCGCCTACGCCTACATGCGCACCGGGGATTTCGCCATGAGTCACGCCCTGACCGCCAACGAGGACATCATCACCAGGGAGTTCACCATCCCCCTCATGGACATTGAAGGGAAAAAGCAGCCCTTTGCCCTCACGCGGGAGCTCAAGCGCCTGCAACTGCTCATCAGCGCCAACCTGGAGGTGGTGGAGATCCGCATGACCTACTTTTTCCCCTCGGACCTCGACAGCATCAACGCCTACCTCAAGGTGGACGAGTACGACGGCGGCAACCCCTTCAACCTCACCTTCCTGAGCTACTACGACAACGCCTTCCTTGAACTGGGGGACGGGGAAAGCGGCGTCATCCACTTCAGCGAGATCATCCGGTTCTTCAACCGGATGAAGTACAACGACGCCTTCAGCCAGGGCATCGACAACACCAGCGGCCGGGAGCAGGTCTACAGGCTCCCCATCATCAAGGGGCAATACGGCATGGCATTGAAGGACGACGCCATCCTGGGCTACGCCTCCCCGGACAACACCACCCTGGGCCTGGAGCGCCTCTGCCGATATACGGGCTTTACCCGCACCGATTTCAGGACCCTGAAGCTTGAAGAGAAAAAGAACATCACGGACAGCACCACCGAAGAAAAAGAGCTCTACATCTCCCGGGTGGAAAGCCCCAAGGCGGTGGACGCCGAGGAAAGCGACGCCATGACCTATTACGGCAATGTCCCGTCCAACGGGGAGCTGAGGCCGGGGAGCCCCATACGCTACGGCACCTACCGCCTCTTCGAGGGGGGAGAATACCTGGGCCTCATCGAGCTGGTCCCCTGCTACAAGGGCCAGCACTGCGCCAAGCAGAACCCGGACAAGGCGGTCACCGAGGTGAAGGTCTACAACCACGAGCTCAGCTTTTACGAGGACACCCTCGATTACATCCGCATGAACACGCGCATGTACGGCACCGCCCGAAACATCACCCGCGACGACGCCTCGGAGATCCACATCGGCAGGGGCTGCGCTTCGGGTAAGCGGTAGAAACAAGCACAGGCACGCCTGAAACCAAAACGGGTCCCGGGGCATCTTGCCCCGGGACCCGTTTGCGTGTATCCCCGATCACGTTCTCTTCTCAGCGCATCCGCGCCGCCGTGTTCTATCCGTTCCCGTTTCCATTGGCCTTTTTCCGGTTCATCCAGGCCGGTTTTTTCCGCTCTTTCAATTTGGGAGGCATGGCCACGGTGCGGACCCTCTTGTTCCCCACCAGGGCCTTGAGGTCGTCGATAATCTGGGGAGAGACCGTCACCCCGGCGTAATCGGGCAGCTCAATGGTGGTCACGGAGTGGCCGCGCAGCAACAGGTGAACCGTCACCGTGCTGGGGCCGGGGTAGCGCTTGAGCACGGCGTCAATGCGGGGGATCAGCTCCATCTGGATCTCCCCTGCGTCCAGGTGCAGGGCAATGCCCCCGGTCCAGAGCCCGATAACCTGGTCCATGCGCACCAGGCGCTCGGCCGCAATGGTGACGTTGTTCTCCTTCACCTGGGCCACACCCTCCACCATGACAATGGAGTCGGCGTGCAAAAACTCCCTGACGTCGGTAAAGGTGGAGGGAAAGACCACCACCTCGATATCGCTGTAGAGGTCCTCGATGGTGATAAAAGCCATCTGGTCCCCTTTTTTGGTGCGAATCACCTTGACCATGGTGATCATGCCCCCGAAGCGGACCGCTGAGCCCTCCACCGCGTTCTCCTTATTGAGACCGGTGAGGGTGGCATAGCCCTTCATCACATCTTCGTACTGGTGCAGGGGATGGCCGGAGATATAAAAGCCCAGCACTTCCTTTTCCAGGGTGAGGCGGTGGCGCTCTTCCCACTCCGGGATATCGGGCAGCACCGGTACGTTGATGCGTGCCCCGCCCTGGGAGGGATCGCCAAAGAGGCTGAGTTGGGGGTCTTTTTTCTCTTTCTGGACCCTTGCTCCGTGGTCCAGGGCGTCTTCCATGGCCGCGGTGAGCTGGCTTCGGGTGGCGCCGGTGGAGTCTAAGGCACCGCTCTTGATCAGGGCTTCCAGGACCCGCTTGTTCACCTTGCGAAGGTCCACCCTCTCGCAAAACTCAAAAATGGTGGAAAACTGGCCATTTGCCTCACGTTCCTCAAGAATCACCTCAATGGGACCTTCCCCCACGCCCTTCACCGCGGTGAGGCCGAAACGGATCTTGCCGTCCAGAACGGAGAAGACGCCCTGGCTCTCGTTGATGTCCGGGGGCAGCACCTCAATGTGGTTGTTCTTGCACTCGGCAATGAACTTGACGATCCCCTCGGCGTTACCGATTTCACTGGTCAGAAGGCCGGCCATGAACTCCACGGGAAAGTGGGTCTTGAGCCAGGCCGTCTGGTAGCACACCAGGGCGTAGGCGGCACTGTGGGATTTGTTGAAGCCGTAGCCGCCGAACTTTTCCATAAGGTCGAAGAGCTCACCGGCCGTCTCTTCCGGATGGCCGTTTTCAAGGGCCCCCTTCATAAACAGGGTGCGGTGTTCGGCCATGGCCGCGGCAATTTTCTTGCCCATGGCCTTTCGCAGGCCGTCTGCGTCGGCCATGGTGTAGTTGGCAATGACACCGGCGATCTTCATGACCTGTTCCTGGTAGAGGATAACCCCGTAGGTCTCCTCCAGGATGCCGTCAAGGCCGGGGAGCAGGTACTCCACGGGCTCGCGACCGTGCTTACGGTTGACGTAGGCATCCACCATACCGGAGTCCAGGGGCCCAGGGCGGTACAGGGCCACCAGGGCGGTGATGTCGCTGAATTTTTCCGGTTTGAGCCGCACCAGAAGGTCCTTCATGCCCGAGCTTTCCAGCTGGAACACGCCGGTGGTGTTGCCGCTGGAGAGCAGGTCAAAGGTGGCCTTGTCCGCAAAATCGATGTTGATCATGTCGGGGCGCTCAATGCCCTGCTTTTCGATCATGCCCAGGCAGTCGTCGATGACCGTGAGGTTTCGAAGGCCCAGGAAGTCGAACTTGACGAGGCCGATCTGCTCCACCCTCTTCATGTCGAACTGGGTGATGGTTTCGTCGTTTCTCCCCTTGAACAGCGGCAGGTACTCCACCAGGGGCTTGTCCGAAACCACCACGCCGGCTGCGTGGGTAGAGGCGTGGCGGGTGAGGCCTTCCAGGACCTTGCAGACGTTCATCAGCTCGGTGTAATCGGGCCGGGAGTCCACAAGTTCCTTGAGCTCGGGCTCCTCGATGAGGGCCTTGTCCAGGGTAATCCCCAGGGTTTCGGGCACCAGCTTGGCGATGCGGTCCACCTCCCCCAGAGGAATATTGAGGGCACGGCCCACGTCCCGGATCACCGCCTTGCTCTTGAGGGTCCCGAAGGTGATGATCTGGGCCACGTAATCGCCGCCCCCGTACCGGCCAACCACGTAGTTGAACACCTTCTCCCGGCCACGGATACAGAAGTCCACGTCGATATCCGGCATGCTGATTCGGGAAGGGTTGAGGAATCGCTCGAAGATCAGGCCGTGCTCGATGGGGTCCAGGTCGGTGATGTTCATGGCATAGGCCACGATACTGCCCGCGGCCGAGCCCCTGCCCGGTCCCACGGGAATCCCGTTGTCCTTTCCGTACTGGATAAAGTCGGCCACGATGAGGAAATAACCCGGAAAGCCCATGGTGATGATGGTATCCACCTCGTACTTCAGGCGCTCCTCATACACCGCCACATCCGTGTCCGGATTTCGCTCCAGAATGGCCTTCATGCGCCGGTCAAAGCCGTCCCGGGCCGTTTTCCGGAACAGGTCGTCCGTGGAGAGGTCGTTGGTGGCGTCGAACTGGGGGAAATGGTAGGTGTTGAAATCAAACTCAATGTTGCAGCGGTCGGCAATGGCCACGGTGTTGGCGAGCACCTCCGGGGTGTCGCCGAAGGCCCGGGCCATCTCGGCGGGGGACTTGAAGTGGAGCTGGTCCGTGCCGAACTTGAACCGCCTGGGGTCGTCCATGGTGGTGCCGGTCTGGATGCACAGGAGAATTTCGTGGGCCTTGTGGTCCTCGTAGTTGAGGTAGTGGCAGTCGTTGGTGGCCACCATGGGAATCCCCAGGCGCTTGCCCATGTCGAAGAGGACCTCGTTGACCTGGTACTGCTCGGTGAGGCCGTTCTCCTGAACCTCCAGGAAAAAATTCTGCTCCCCGAAAAGCTTCTGGTAATGAAGGGCCAGGTCGTCGGCCTCCTGAAGCTTTCCCTTCATGATCAGCTTGGGGATTTCCCCTGCCAGGCAGGCGGACAGGGCGATGACGCCCTCGCTGTGCTGGGCCAGCACCTCCCGGTCGATACGGGGCTTGTAGTAGAATCCCTGCAACTGGGCAATGGAGGCCAGCTTACAGAGGTTGGTGTACCCGGCGTTGTTCTCGGCCAGGAGCACCAGGTGAAACAGGCCGGTGCCGTCTTCGGCCCCCTCCTTGCGCTTCAACCCCCGGGGCGCCATGTACGCCTCAAACCCGATGATCGGTTTCACCCCGGCTTTGTTGGCCTTGTCGTAAAACTCCACGGCGGAAAACATGCTGCCGTGGTCGGTGACGGCAACGGAGCTCATGCCGAACTCCTTGGTACGGTCGAGCAGTGGGTCCAGTCGGATGGCACCGTCCAGAAGGCTGTACTGGGAATGTACGTGCAGATGAACAAAATCCGGGATATCGGTAGATTGGGTCATGATCTCTATAATCGGGGTGTATGGAGGTTGTAGGAAGTGCTCACGTTTTGCCGGAGGCCAGGCCGCCAGATGGGAAGGCTACGGCAGGGTCAGGAATATCGCCATTGGGACCCCGTTGCAACCCTTTTTATCCGCGGCTCTCTCCGGGAACAGAAAAGGCCCCCTCCCTGGGCGGGAGGGGGCCTTGAATCGGCTGGCGGCCCATGGAAAAATGGGCCGCCCGAAACCGGAAAACACCTTACTCGAGGCGGTAGTTGGGCGCCTCTTCGGTGATGATGACGTCGTGGGCGTGGCTCTCTCGGAGCCCTGCGTTGGAGATGCGGACAAAGCGTGCCATCTCACGGAGCTCTTCGATGGTGCGGGAGCCCACGTAGCCCATGCCGGCCTTGAGGCCGCCGATGAGCTGGAAGAGGTTGTCCACCAGGGAACCTTTATAAGGCACACGGCCGACAATCCCTTCGGGGACGAGCTTTTCATTCTCTTCGTCCTCACCCAGGTAGTAGCGGTCCTTGCTGCCGGACTGCATGGCTTCGAGGGAGCCCATGCCGCGGTAAACCTTGTAGCTTCGACCCTGGTAAATAATGGTGTCCCCGGGGCTCTCTTCGGTACCTGCCAGGACGCCGCCGAGCATAACGCTGTGGGCACCTGCGCCGATGGCCTTGGCAATGTCGCCGGAGAACTTGATGCCGCCGTCTGCGATGAGGGGCACGCCGGTGCGATCGGCAACGGCCTTGCAGTTGGAGATGGCGGTGAGCTGGGGAACCCCGCAACCGGAGACGATACGGGTGGTGCAGATGGAGCCGGGACCGATCCCCACCTTGATGGCGTCAACCCCTGCGTCCACCAGGGCCTGGGCCCCTTTGGCGGTGGCCACGTTGCCTGCGATGATCTCCACGGAGTCAAAGGTGGCTTTGAGCTTGATGATGGCGTCGATGACGTTTTTGGAGTGTCCGTGGGAGGTGTCGATGCAGAGAACGTCGGCACCGGCCTTGAGCAGGGCCTCGGCGCGCTCCATCATGTCCTCGCCCACACCGATGGCAGCACCCACGCGGAGACGGCCGATGCTGTCCTTGCATGCGTTGGGGTACTTCTTGACCTTTTCGATGTCTTTGGTGGTGATGATGCCGGAGAGCTTGCCTTCGGGGTTGACGACGAGGAGTTTTTCGATGCGGTGCTTGTGCAGGAGGGCTTTGGAGTCTTCCAGGGTGGTGCCTTCGGGGACGGTGATCAGGTTCTCGGCGGTCATGACCTCGGAGACCTTGCGCTCGAGGTTGGTTTCGAACCGAAGGTCACGGTTGGTGACGATGCCCACCAGCTGCTCACCCTCGGTGACGGGAACCCCTGAGATGCGGTAGTGCCGCATGAGCTTGTTCACTTCGTAGATGGTGGCATCGGGCCGGACAGTCACAGGGTCGATGATCATGCCGCTTTCGGACTTCTTGACCCGGTTGACTTCGATGACCTGCCGCTCAATGGGCATGTTGCGGTGAATGATGCCGATACCGCCTGCACGTGCCATGCTGATGGCGGCACGGGATTCGGTGACGGTGTCCATGGCTGCGCTGAGCAGGGGAATATTCAGAGTGATATTCCGGGTCAGTCGCGTAGAGCAGTCGCAATTGTTGGGAAGAACGTCGGAGTAGTTGGGAATCAAAAGGACATCATCAAAGGAAAAAGCTTGTTCCGGCGGAATGGTTTTCATGGAAGTTACCTCCAAAAAGCGGATGTGTAAAAAAAAGACCGAAGCCCACAGGGGAAAAAAACACGAACCCACCCCGGAAGGGCAAAGACGGGCAGCCGAACCCGGCGGTGACCACGGCGCGCTTATCCCCTTGGAATAAAGTCACATCGCCGCAGTGCGAGCCCGTGGTTCCGGCACCGAAATTCGGTTTACCTCGCCTTCATCAACTCCTGAATACACGACACCCTTTCGGTAACGACGTCCGAATACAAAAATGCCCAGTACCGCTGGGATCATTTCCGGGGTGTGGGGATGCAGAAGGCAGGTCGTGCGGGCCGGGTTCCCCCCCGGTCCTTGAAGCCTTGTTCAGGTTGTAGCGGCATTCTCGGGATCATGCTGAACGTGAGCCCTTTTTCTTCTTTCCGAGATTTTACTCATTTCGAAAAAAAAGGCCCGCCCCATGGGCCGAAAATGCATCAGGGGTACAAAAAAATCCGGGAAAACCGGATTGGGTTCGGGGCAATTATGACAAGAACTCATGTTACCCCGCTTTTTTTGGGCGGAATAATACATGAGATGGTCCCCTCTGGCAAACTCTTTTTGCGGGTCTTGAAAAAAGTCTTCAGGCGGCACCGGCATACAAGATGTATCCACTCGCTTTCGTTGGACTACACGATATTGGCGCAAGCCCCCTTCACATCGCAGGGGCGGCCCTTGCCAATGCCCGCCCCCCTGGAAAACGAGGGGACGGGCACTCACCGGGACTTACTCCTCCCGAACGATCCACTGCCTGGAAAACCAGTGATAGGCCCTGCGATCCCCAGCCGGGACCGTCAGGTTGTACTTGTGGCGCCCTGGGGGCAACGGCTTTTCAGATCGCACCTTGAAGGTCTTGCCCGGGACCACCCACCGGACCTCCACCCGGCCCTGGCCGGAGACAAAGCAACTCAGCTCGTTCCAGATGGCATCGCCCTCCCCCACCGACACCTCCAGCTCCGGCTGCCGGTCCGTGGTTTCCGGGTCCCACGGCGTCATGGAGACGATGGGAAAGGCAAGGGTCCGGGCCTTGGTGCGAAACGACCGGATGGTCCCGTAGGCCTCGGACATGGGGAATCTGGGCACCGCCTTGAAGTCGGTGGTGGGCCCGGCCGCCCCGGAGTGCTGACCAAAGGCCAGGAATCCGAGCTCAGCCACCAGAGCTGCCACCTTGCTGTTGTACTCTCCGTACGGATAGGCCAGCATCTTGGGGCAAGGCCCCAGCTCCTTGTCCAGCCTTGCCTGGGCCTTGAGCACATCTGCCCTGATCCGGGCAAGCCACTGGGCTTCGGTCTCACCGTCCGCCCTGTCGATCATGTGGGGGTGGGACGCCGAGTGGTTTGCAAACTGCACCCCTTCCGCCTTGAGCTCACGCATCTGATCCCAGGTCATGTAATCCGAAAACCGCCTGTCCACCCCATCGGTGGCAACAAACACGGTAAAGGGCCACCCCTTCTCCTTCAAGAGGGGCCAGGCGTTCTCATACACGCTGGCATAGGCATCGTCCATGGTCAGGGCCACGGTCTTTTCCGCAAAGGTGTCGCCACGCTTCAGGGTAGCCACCACCTCATCCAGCGGGGCCACCCGGTAGCCGTTTTCCTCCAGGTACGCCAGGTGTTCCTTGAACTGTTCCATCCGGATGTTGGTGGACGGAAACCGCTCATCACCAAACCGGTGGTACATAAAAATGACGGCTGAGCCGGATCCGGCATACGCCGGTGCCACCCCTCCGCAAAACACACCAACAAGCACCAGGCCCATGAGGGCCTTCATCACACATCGCAAACCAATCAACCTCATAAATCAGACAACTCCAGTTCCATGAAAACCCAGTTATTAAAAATTTTCTACAGAGCCTTATTAAAGGGACCCGCCGGAATTATTCCGGTTCTAGCCAAGGGAGTCCCATGTTCATTTCATCGTGTTTCCAGACGAATGAAGTGGGCCTGTGATGGGTCACTCTTCAGGCCCCTTGATTGAAATACCCGGCATCTTGATTGAAAACCCCGGTTCCTTTTTTGCTTCGTACATCTTCTTGTCCGCGGCCTTCACAAGGGAATTCACGTCCACACTCGCCTCAGGGGTCGAGATGGCCACCCCCATGCTGCAGGTCACCCCCGAGCCCTTTGTCCGCGTTTCAATCTCATCGCACAGCCGCCCACAGACCATTTCGGTATCTTCCAGGGTAATATCGGACAGGACAACACAGAATTCATCGCCACCGTACCTTGCCATCACCTCGGTCTCCCGGAGGGTCGCCCGCATGGCCTCGCCGACAGCCACAAGGATTTCATCCCCCCGGGTGTGCCCCTCTTCATCGTTCAGGGCCTTGAACCCGTCCAGGTCAAAATAGACAAGGACCACAGAGTGGTTGCGCCTCTGCCCCCGAAGCAGCTCTTTTTTCAGCTCCGAATAGAAGGCGCGCTGGTTCAAGAGCCCGGTGAGCCCGTCATTGCGTGCCTGCTCCACCAAAAGCTTGGTGCGCTCGGCAATGACCTCTTCAAGGGAGGCCGTGTACATCTCCAGTTCGTCATTGCTTCGCTGCGCCTCGTCCATCAGACTGAAAATATAGGTATCAAAGGCAAGAAGCAGGTCAAACATGACCAGCTTGTCGATGGCCGATTTGCTTCGCCTGCACACATCACATCTCTCTTCGGCGGTGCTATCCACAAGCCCGCACAGCAAATCCTTCAGGATAAAGATGGCTGCCACGTAATATTTCGGGGCAACCCCGATGCGCTTGTGGACGACCCCCACGCGAAGCCGAGAGTGCACATAATCTTCGCTGTACTCCCCGTCAAACATGCTCAGGATATACTGCCGCTGATAATTCCTGAGCCGGTGCAGGGTTTCGGCATCGCCTATGACACGGTCCATCTCATCAAAGGAGAGGATCCGCTCGTAAAAATCCTCGACGATATCATCGATGCGTGCCCTGACCATCCCCCGCATGGACACCAGGGCCTCCCTGCACTCTTCATCAATATCCAGATACTCCTTGCGACGCATAATTTCATGGGGCGAAAACTTGAGCTGCTTGAGCAGTGTCAGGCTTGTTGTCTTCATGAAGACCCCCTTGAGGTTGGTCCTGCTGTCCAAAGGTGGTGTACGGAAAAAAATGATGGAAGGTGTTTGAGCGAAAAAGAAGACGACTCCGGGGCGAGTTGAAAGATGATGTATGATCTCACAACCGTGGCAAGACGTCCAGCCCGGTTAGCCCGGCTCGCCCGAAGGGTGAGAAAATCGAGCAGAAAATCGTGAATTGCATTTTGTATTTGTGAAATGTCTAATTTTTTCACAGCAACCACTTGTAATAATATTAAATCATTACAAGCAGCCCGTTTTCTCATGAAATACCCGGATTAGAGCTGCGAAAGGGGACGGCGGGCGCCCCCTCGCAGGCAACGTTTTTTACTGAACCTCAAGCCGCTCCGGCCATCATCAGGCCGACACGGTCCCGTTTGTCCGTGTCCGCAACGTCGAAGACATCCACGATCCGGCCTTCAAACATCACAGCCACCCGGTCCGAAAGGGAAAACGCTTCGTTCAGGTCCCCTGTAACCAGGAGGATACCGGCATTTTCCCTGGCGCTCACAAGGTGGGCCCAGATGGCCTTGGCCGTGGCGATATCCAGTCCCTGGGTGGGCTGTTCCGCCACGATGAGGCCCGGGTTCCTGAAAAACTCACGGCCCAGGACCAGCTTCTGGAGGTTCCCGCCGGAGAGGTGACGGGCCTGGGACGAGAGGAGCCCGGGCAGGACGCTGTAGCGGTCCACCACATTTTTGGACTCGTTCTCCACCCGTTTCCGCCTCAACCAGGGGCCCCGCCTGAAGCCTTTCCGGGTGGTGAGCAGAAAATTGTCGGAGAGGTTCAGGGAAGGACAGGTGGCCAGACCGATACGGTCCTCGGGAATATAGCTGAGGGTCTCCCGGTTTTTCCGCTTGGAAAAAAAGGACTTCCAGGTGTGGCCGAGGATGGAGATCTCACCCCGTTCCGGCACCTGCAGGCCGCAGATGGTCTCCACCAGGGGTTTCTGCCCGTTTCCGGCCACGCCAACAATACCGAGGATCTCCCCGCGCCGCAGGGAGAGGGAAACGCCCTTGAGGCCGTTTCCGGCCAGGTTGTCCACGTCCAGGACCACCTCCCCCTCCTCCACCTCGTCTTTCACCACCGAGAGAATGGTCTCCCTGCCCACCATCATGCGGGCCAAATCGTCCTGGGACCCCACGTCGGCGATCTCTTTCTCCTCGATGATCTCCCCTTTTCTGAGGATGGCCACCTCGTCGGCCACACGCATCACCTCTCCGAGCTTGTGGCTGATAAAGACGATGGATTTTCCCTGCTCCGCCATGAGGGCCAGGGCCTTGAAGAGCTGGTCCCCTTCCTGGGGGGTGAGCACGGCCGTGGGCTCATCAAAGATGAGGATCCGGCTCTTTCTCAGGAGGAGCTTGAGGATCTCCACCCGCTGCTTCTCACCCATGGAGAGATCGGACACCCTGGCCGCCGGATCGATGTCCAGGCTGTGGGAGACGGCCAGCTCCTTCACCGTGGTCTCCATCTCCCGCGGCTTGAGGAGGCGACCGCCCTCCTGGCCCAAAAAGACGTTCTCGGCAACGGTCATGGACTCCACAAGCTTGAAATGCTGGTAAACCATGCCGATGCCGGCGTCGATGGCGTCTTTGGCCGAGGCGAACCTGCGGGGCACACCGTCCACGACAATGCGCCCGGCATCGGGCTGAAGGCGCCCGGCCAGGATGCTCATGAGGGTGCTCTTGCCCGCCCCGTTCTCACCGAGGAGGGCTTTAACCGTGCCCTGGCGGATGGACAGACAGATATCCCGGTTGGCCTGGACGGTCCCGAAGGATTTGCTGATCCCCTCCAAGGCGATGACAGTCTTGGCAGGCTGTGTCATTTTTTCTTAGTCATCCCGGCTATGGGTTCCACGAAACGGGACTCGGAGTCCCAGGGGAAAAGAATCCAGGTGTCCTGGCCCACTTCGGTGATGAAGGTGTCCACATGGGGCTTGCCCTCGGGCTTGGCATAGAGGGTGGCAAAGTGGGCGCCGGGCAGCATGTTCCTCACCACCTGGGCGGTCTTGCCGGTGTCCACGAGGTCGTCGATGATAAGCCAGCCCTCTCCGCTGTCCCGCAGGGGCTTGATGATGGTGGCCTGCCCCTGGTCTTTCCAGGTGTAGCTGGAGATGCAGATGGTCTCCACGTAGTGGATGTCCAGCTCCCGGGCGATGACCGCCGCAGGCACCAGGCCGCCGCGGGTGACGGCGGCAATGCCTTTCCACTTGATGTCCATGTCGAGAAGGCGCCAGGCAAGGGCCTTGGCGTCACGGTGCAGCTGCTCCCAGGAGATGGGATAGCTTCTCTGGTATTGGTTCGAATCGCTCATGCTTCACTCCACATTTACGCATCGGTAATGGTTAACACTATGCAAAGTATATACAACTTCGGGGATGATGGTTACCCCGAAAATCAATCTGCAGGTTCTATGTTGACGCCCAGGGCCTGGGGCGTGGCAGAGCTGCCGCCCCTCCAGGATGAAAAGACCAGAACACTCAGGGTCAGGGCGTAGGGCAACATCAACAGAAAAGACGAGGGGATGTGGGTCCCCGAGGCCTGGAGCCGGAACTGAAAGGCCATGACGCCCCCGAACAGGTAAGCTCCTGCAACGGCACGCAGCGGGTTCCAGAAGGCAAAAATCACCAGGGCCACGGCAATCCAGCCCCTGCCGGCGGTGAGGTGGTTGGCCCACATGTGGGTGTATGCAAGGGAGAGATACGCCCCGCCGAGCCCCATGAAAAAACCACCGGCCATGACACCCATCCACCGGTAATTGACAGAGCTGATCCCCGCCGCCTGGGCGGCGTCCGGGTTTTCGCCCGCCGACCGGAGCCGGAGCCCTGCGCGGGTGTATCGGAAAAAGTACCACATGCCCACGGGAATCAGGTAGGAGACGAACACCAGGGGATCGTGCTGAAAGAAAACGGGGCCCACAAAGGGCAATGTGGACAGAATCGGAACATCCACCGGGCCGAATCCCGGGGCGTTCATCCCGATGAGGGGCGTGCCGAGGTAGTTGGCCATGCCCACCCCAAGGATGGTCAGGGCAAGGCCGGAGACCACCTGGTTGCCGAGAAAACCGAGACAGACCAGCCCGTGGATCGATCCCGCCAGAACGCCTGCAAGCCCACCGGCAAGGAACCCGAGCCAGGGGCTTCCCGTGGCAAGGGAGATGGAGAAACCCGCCAGGGCGCCCACGGCCATGATGCCCTCCACGCCGAGGTTCAGGACCCCTGACTTTTCACAGAAAATTGCCCCCAGGGTGGCAAAAAGAATGGGCGTGCCGGACTGCACCGTGGCCGCCAGGAGGGGAATAAGGATATCGGGGGTCATGGGCGCTGCCTCCGTGCGAATCGGTAGTTGACGAAAAAAGTCCCCGCCAGGATGGTCAACAGGATAAGCCCTTCCATGATCTCACCAAAAGCGGCCGGAACCTGGAGTTCCAGCTGAAGGTTCTCCACCCCCACCCGGAGGCCGGCCAGGAGAAACGATGAGATGCCTATATAAAAAGGATTCAGGCGCGCCAGCCAGGCCACCACAATGGCGGTGTACCCGTATCCCACCATGATGGTGGGCTGGAGCCTGTTGAGGGTGGCAGATGCCTCCACAAACCCGGCCCAGCCCGCAAAGGCGCCGCTGAGGAGCATGGAAATGATCACCAGCCGTTCGTAGGGCAGCCGGGCATACCGGGCGGCACGCACGTTCTCCCCGCTGGCCTTGAGTTCAAAGCCCATGAGGGTAAACCGGAAAAAAACGTAGATAACCAGCCCCGACAGCACGCAGATCAGAAGCCCCCAGTTGAGGTTGGTCTCACCGATCTTGCCGATGACGGCACCGGCGGAAAATTCCTGGGTCATGGGAAAACCGAAGCTGTCCGGGGACTTCCAGGGCCCGTAGACCAGGTAGTCGAGAAAAAGGATGGCGATGTAGTTGAGCATCAGGGTCACGATGATCTCGTTGGCCTTTGCCTTGAGCTTCAGCACCGCCGGGATCACGCCCCAGAGCCCGCCGAAGAGAAAGGCGGCCGCCATCATGGCAGGGATCATCACCCATGCGGAGTGGCCGGGAAAGCTGATGGCCACCCAGGTGGCGCCGATGGCACCAAAGGCAAACTGGCCCTCGGCGCCGATGTTCCAGATCTGGAGTCGAAAGGCAATGGCCACGCCCAGGGAGCAGAGATAAATGGGGATGGCCTTGATGAGGCAATCCTCGATGGCGTAGGTGGACCCGAAGGCGCCCTGAAGCAAGAGCCAGAGTCCCTCCATGGGAGAGTTGCCCTGGAAGAGCAGCATGCCGGCGCTGATAACAAGGGACATGACCACCGCCCCGCAATAGATAAGGGCCGCTGTCCACCCCAGGGTTTCCGGGCGTTTTCTGATGGTTAAGTCTAACATCGTGGTATGTGATTCGTCTTTGTCGGAGATCAATAAAAGAATGGGGGGAACATCTGTCCCCCCCACAGCGTCAAACACGGGTCGGCGGCTGCCCCGATCCGGGTGTAAGCCGCCTCCAGGGCGTTACTTGGTGGTACCCACCACACCCTGCACAAACCAGTCCATGCCCAGGAGGGCACCATCGGCGGGCACGGCGCCCTCTGCGATGCGGACCGTACCGGCCTGATCCTTCACAGGACCGGAGAAGACCACGTAACCGCCCTTCTTGATCTCATCACGACGGGCAAGGACCCTGGCCTGCACGTCGGCGGGCACAAGATCGCTCATGGGGCTCAGGTCCACCACACCCTCGGCCAGGCCGTTCCAGGTGGAGGCGCTCTTCCAGGAGCCATCCTTGACGCTCTTGAGGACCTCCATATAAAAAGGTGTCCAGTTCCAGATGGGGGCCACGAGGTGGGACTTGGGGGCAAAGGAGCTCATGTCGGTGTTGTAACCGATGGAGTAGACACCGCGCTCCTGGGCGGCTTCCTGGGGACCGGGGGAGTCCTGGTGCTGGGCGATGACGTCGGCACCCACATCCAGAAGGCTCTTGGCTCCCTCTTTCTCTTTGGCGGGGTCGTACCAGGTCTTGGTCCAGACCACGCGCACCTCGGCTTCGGGGTTCACGGCCTGGACACCCAGGGTAAAGGCGTTGATGCCGCGGATCACCTCGGGGATGGGAAAGGCAGCCACATACCCGAGCACGTTGCTCTTGGTCATGGAACCCGCCACCATGCCGGAGAGGTATCGGGCCTGGTACATGCGGCCGAAGTAGTTGCCCATGTTCTCGGAGGTCTTGTAACCGGAGCAGTGCATGAACACTGTCTTGGGAAAACGCTTGGAGACCTTGAGCATGGGATCCATGTAGCCGAAGCTGGTGCCGAAAATCAGATCGTATTTTTTGCGGGCCATGTTCAGAAAGACGCGCTCGGAGTCGGCCCCTTCATTGACCGCTTCCAGGTACTTGACCTCCACATCGGGCAAGGCCTCAATGGCCTGTCGGGCCACATCATGGGCATAGGACCACCCGGCATCTCCCACAGGGGATACGTAGACAAAACCAACCTTCATTTTCTTTTCTGCCGCCTGTGTCGTCCCCACTGCCATAAGCAATGCGAGCACCAGCAGAACCAGACCTTTACGCATGTACATCCTCCACGTGTGTAGTTTGGTGCAATCATAAATGAACTGTGACGCACTCGAAATATATGAAAGTCCTGCATTCAGCAAGACCAAAGCCGCCTGAATCCGTAGAAAAGAGAGAATCCTTGCATTTCCCGGATGAAAATGGTTAATCTGTCCGTCGCGTCAAAATTCCAAGCCCCCGGGCATTCCCCCTGGGCAACAAAAAAACACCTGCACAGCTCCTGTGCCCATGCCATGACAGGCACACGAGATATCCTTCTTTTCCGGACCTTGCAGCTTTCGGCCCAGACATTGCCCGTGACGCATACATCACCCAAGGTACCGGAACCACGATATGTATTACAAAAACATGTGAAATAAAATAAAAATGTCCACTCAAGAAAAAAACAGGCAATTCATTGCTGTAAAAGGAAATATCCTTTACTTCACGGAAGACCCCAGGAGCAAAGGGAAAAAGGCCTGGCACCACCACCCGGACGGCCTTCTCCTCATCCAAGACGGCTCCGTGCTGTACGCCGGAGACCGAAACGGCGCCCCCATCCCCCACGACGCCGAGCCCACCTGGTACGACTACTCAGGCAAGCTGATCATGCCCGGCTTTGTCGACACCCACATCCACCCCCCGCAGCTCTCGGTCATCGCCTCCAACAGCATCGAGCTCCTGGACTGGCTCGACACCTACACCTTCCCCGAGGAGCAGCGGTTCGCCGATGAAAAGGTCTGCCAAAAAGGAGCGACCCGGTTCTTTGACGAGACCCTGAAAAACGGCACCACCACGGCCCTTGCCATGGCCACGGTCCACGCCGGGTCCGCCGAGGCCCTTTTTCAGGAGGCACAAAAGCGCAGGCTCCGATTCATCACCGGCAAGACCCTCATGGATCGCAACGCCCCTGCCCCCCTCACCGACACCCCGGAGTCGGCCTACGACGAAAGCCGCGACCTCATCGACCGCTGGCACGGCACCGGGCGCCTGGGCTATGCCGTGACCCCGCGCTTTGCCGTCACCTCCACCCGCGAGCAGCTGGAAGCCGCCGGAGAGCTCATGACCCAGGCCGACGGCCTGATCATGCACACCCATCTTTCGGAAAACCACGAGGAGATCCGCACGGTGCGGGAGCTCTTTCCGGAAGCTGCAAACTACCTGGACGTCTACGACCGGTTCCGGCTCGTGGGCAAGGGGTCGGTGTTCGCCCACGCCATCCACCTGGGTGAAGAGGAGTATGAACACCTGACCCGGAGCGGCGCCTCGGTGTCGTTCTGCCCCTCCTCCAACCTGTTCCTGGGCAGCGGCCTCTTCCGCATGGACAACGCCGAGAGGCACCGCATCCCCGTGGGGCTGGGAAGCGACGTGGGCGGCGGTACCTCCTTTTCCCCGTTCCACACCATGGCCGAAGGGTTCAAGGTGTGCCAGCTCTGCCGCACCCCCTTATCAGCCACCACCGCCTTTTACCTTGCCACCCTGGGCGGGGCCCGCACCCTGGGACTGGAACACGCCGTCGGCACCTTCCGGCAAGGGGCCGAGGCCGACTTTGTGGTCATCGACCCCGAGGCCACGCCCATTTCGGCGCGTCGTGCCCAGCGGGCCGAAAGCCTTGAAGAGCTCCTCTTCGTGCTGATGATCCTGGGGGACGACCGCTTTGTGGCCGCCACCCACATCCTGGGCGAACCGGCCTACACCCGACCCTGAGCACTCTGTCTCAAGCCGAAGTACCACACAAAAAAGCGGGCGCAGCACCCATGGTGCTGCACCCGCCTTGAACTTACACAGGCACCGGCAACCCGGACACTCCCGGGCCGCCGTCAACCCACCGTTTAAATCCCCATATTCGAAAAAAAGGTACACAGGGCGTTGACCGCCGACACCAGCCTGGGGTGCGACGCCTCCAGCCCCTCCACCGAGGCCATGAGCCCCTCGGATGAAATGGAGACCAGCTTGGGATCGGGGCTTTTCCGTACCACCTCATGGGTGGTGAGCCCGGTGAACCCGGCAATGCTCTCCGCCTCCTCCTGGTTGCTCTCCGCAAGGATCCTCACCTCATCCTTGAGTGTCTCCAGGAGCTTCTGGAGTTCCTGCCGCCTGACCGGATCCATCTGATCTGCCGATTCAAGCAGAGCCTCGATACGCTTCATGGTGCTTTCAATCATGGTGTGCCTCCTTGTCGGGCACTTCCCCCGGATACGCCACAGCAACCGGCTGTCATGACCTTACCGGTCGTTGCCCGTGAAGCATCCGGGTTGGACCCGCCCATCAATCGGATACGTACGAAGAGTGATCCTCGACATACCCGGTGATCACTTTAAGACCCATGGACTCCAGGACCTGGACAGCCTTGGCCTTGTCCCGCCCGTGCACACGGATCACCAGCTGATAGACCCCCTCGAGCCCTTTCTCCGGCCAGGTGATCAGGCTCGCAATATTGATGCTCTCGTCACGCAGCCGACTTGTGATGTCGGCGATCATGCCCAGACGGTTCCTCACCAGCACGATGAGCCTCTCGTTCTCTTCCCCCAGTCCGATGGCGTCCATGAGCACCCCCATGACGTCCGTCTTGGTGACGATCCCCACGGGACGCCCCTCTTTCATCACGGGCAGCGAGCTGATCTCGTTTTCGCGAATCACAAGGGCGGCGTCTTCCACCGGGGTCCCAGGCGTCACGGTGATCACGTTCTTCACCATGATCATCCCCACCGTCACCTGGTCCAGAAGGTAATTGAGTTCATGGGTGCTGAAGGTGGTCGCCGGAGAGGCCAGGTTGGCCTTGACGTCCCTGTCCGACAGGATCCCTTTGAGATTGCCCGCATCATCAAGGACGACCAGGTGTTCGATGTGATGTTCCTTAAGCAGGTCCATCGCCTGTTTGATGGTGGTTTCAGGCTTAACCGTAATCAGGTTGGTGTGCATGATTCTGCCAACGTACATAATAACTGCTCCCTCGTGGTAAAGAATGGATTTTCAAGGAAACACGCCCGCGCCATTCCTAAAAGGCACGCCCCCTCTCCAAGCCTGTCATTGCTGATCTACACATCAATATAAGTAATACAAATCTTATTTTTAATCTACTAAAACCAAATAAATCGAGTCAACGAGCCGTCATCACGGAAAAATATGGACAATGGGGCCCGTATCTCTCGAGAGCCTTGACAACAGGTTCCCGAGGCCATCCGTTTCACGGATGATAGGGAATCATAATTCCCGTTTTTTCAAGCCTATGCCATGGCCATGGCCCTGTCAAGTAAAACTCTGTAAATACAAAAGAAACCACCTGAAATACTTAAGGATATTCTCACCCACCTCCCCAATGTTTCACGTAATTACAATTGACTTTTACGCAAAGGTTATATTATGAAAAAAGATTACTGACTCGTCCCCCCACATCTTGACTTACCAAGAAAATACAAGGGTGCACGATTTGGTGTTGTTTTGCAAATTTAATTCGGTTTTTCACTCAATTCCAATCAAAAGGGAGACTCATGAAACGGTTTCGTATTTCTTTAACCGCTACGGTATTGTCGGTATTGTTCGCGCTGTGTCTCACAGCTGGCCAGGTGTTTGCGGCTGACACCATCAAGCTCGGGGTCGCAGGCGCTCACAGTGGGGACCTCGCCTCCTACGGTCTTCCCACGGTCAACGCCGCCCGCTTTGTTGTCGCCGATATCAACGCCGCCGGCGGCGTCCTCGGAAAACAGGTTGAGCTGATCACCGAAGACGACGTCTGCAAGCCCGAAGTGGCCGCAAGTACCGCCACCAAACTCGTCACCAGCAACGTGGACATCGTCCTCGGCCACATCTGCAGCGGCGCCACCAAGGCAGCCCTGGGCATTTACAACGGCGCCGGTCTTGTCTGCATCTCCCCGTCCGCCACCGCTCCGGACCTCACCGTAAGCGGCGACTACCCCAACTTCTTCCGCACCATCGCCCACGACAAAGTCCAGGCCGAGCTCCAGGTCAAATTCGTCATCGAAACCTTGGGCGCCAAAAAAATCGCCATCCTCCACGACAAGGGCGACTACGGCAAAGGCGCGGCCCTGCTGGCCAAAGAATTTGTGGAGGCCAGCCCCAAGGCCGAGGTGGTTCTCTTTGAAGGCGTCACCTCCGGGTCCGTCAGCTTCGGCCCCATTGTCCAGAAGGTGAAGCGCTCCCGCGCCGATGTTGTCATCTGGGGTGGCTACCACTCCGACGCCTCCAAGATCATCCGCCAGATGAACAAAAAGAAGGTAAAATCCCTGTTTGTGGGTGCCGACGGCCTCAAGGACGAGACCTTCATCAAGGTGGCGGGCAAAGATGCCGAAGGCGTCTACGTCTCCGGTCCCATGGACTACTCCAAAAACCCCCTTGCCATCAAAGCCAAGGAGCAGCACCTGAAGGCCTTCGGCGAAGACCCCGGTGCCTTCTACCTGGAAGCGTACGCCGCCACCCTGGCCATCCTCAATGCCGTTGAAAAAGCCGGTTCCACCGACTACGACGCCGTTGTCAAGGCCCTGAGAACCGAAGATGTGGACACCCCCCTGGGCAAGATCCGTTTCGACGAAAAGGGCGACCCCATCGGCGTGGGCTTCACCATGTACCGGGTTCAGGGCGGCAAATTTGTCGAGCTGAACTAAGACCGGCCCCTAATGCCTGACCGCAACATCAAACAGGGGCGGGCCCGTAAAGGGCCCGCCCCAAAGCAGGACCGGCCACGTTAGGGCCGTTGGAGACGGACATATGGATCTGGAGTATTTTCTGGAACTCTTTCTGGGAGGCCTGGTGAAGGGCAGTATCTACGCCCTCATCGCCCTGGGGTACACCATGGTGTACGGCATCATCGAATTGATCAACTTTGCCCACGGCGAAATCTACATGCTGGGGGCCTACACCGCCCTCATCGTCGCCAGCGTCCTGACGGTCCTGGGCTTTCCGCACCTGGCCATCGTCATCATGGCGGGGCTGGCGGCCGTCATCTGGGCCTCGGCCTACGGCTTCACCGTGGAAAAGGTGGCCTACAAGCCCCTGAGGAAAGCCCCGAGGCTCTCTCCCCTCATCAGCGCCATCGGTATGTCCATCTTTCTCCAGAACTACGTGCTTCTGGCCCAGACCGACAAGTTTCTCCCCTTTCCCGAACTGATCCCCGAATTCGACTTCTGGGAACCCTACTCCCATATCATCGGCTCCCCCTCCCTTGTGATCCTCATCTCCACCGTGGTGATCATGCTGCTTTTGACCTACATCATCAAATACACCACCATGGGCAAGGCCATGCGAGCCACGGCCCAGGACCGTACCATGGCGATGCTGGTGGGCATCTCCGTAAACAAGGTGATCTCCTTTACCTTTGTTATCGGCTCCAGCCTGGCCGCCATCGGCGGTGTGCTGGTGGCCTCCCAGATGGGACAGATCAACTTTTACATCGGCTTCATGGCGGGCATCAAAGCCTTCACCGCAGCCGTCCTCGGAGGCATCGGCAGCATCCCCGGAGCCGTGCTCGGGGGGCTTGTCCTCGGCATGACCGAGAGCCTGGCCACCGGCTACATCTCCAGCGATTATGAAGATGTCTTCGCCTTTGCCCTGCTGGTCCTGATTCTCATCTTCAGGCCTGCCGGTCTCCTCGGGCGCAACACCACCCAGAAGGTTTGATCGGGTGCGGCCCGCCGCATGCCGGGCCGTCCTTCGGAACCGCAACCATGGATACAGGACCCAGGATGTTCAAGTTATCTGAAATAAAAAAATCGTTTGTCGTCGCCCTCTGGTTTATCTTTCTCACCTTTCCCATCATGGTGATCAAGGTAAACACCATTGAAAACGCCATCACCTGGCGATGGCGCAACATGTTCATGATCGGTATCGGGAGCTTTCTGGTCTCCCTGATCTGGCGCTACCTCCAGGAAAGCCAGGCCGCCGGCAAGAGCCCCCTCTCCCTGCTCACCGGCAACCGCCTTGCAAAGCGCATGGCAAAGGCCCCCCTCTCGGACCGCCCCACGAAGGACGGGGTCATCCGGGAATCCAACCCCATGATCCAGCGCACCTTCTACGGACTCCTGGTGGTGGCGGCCCTCCTCTTTCCCTTTGTGAACCAGTACCAGACCACCATCCTCACCACGGCCCTCATGTATGTGATCCTGGGCCTCGGCCTCAACATCGCCGTGGGCCTGGCAGGGCTCCTTCACCTGGGATACGTGGCCTTTTACGCGGTGGGAGCCTACACCTACGCCCTTTTGAACATGCACTTCGGCATCGGCTTCTGGGCCGCCCTTCCCCTGGGCGGGATCCTGGCCACCGTCTTCGGCATCGCCCTGGGCATCCCGGTGCTGCGCCTGCGGGGAGACTACCTGGCCATCGTCACCCTGGGCTTCGGGGAGATGACCCGCATCACCCTGGAAAACTGGGACGCCCTCACCCACGGCCCCAGCGGCATCGCCCAGATCCCCAAACCCGGCCTTTTCGGCATGGAACTCACCACCCAGCAGGGCATCATGTATGTCTATTACCTGGCCGTGGGCCTGGCCGCCCTGACGGTCTTTGCCACCTACAGGCTCCAGAACTCCCGCATCGGCAGGGCGCTCATGGCCATGCGTGAAGACGAGATCGCCTCCCAGGCCATGGGCATCAACATCACCCGCACCAAGCTCACCGCCTTTGCCTTAAGCGCCTTTTTCGCGGGAATGGCCGGGGTTCTGTTTGCCGCCAAGACAGGCTTCATCAACCCCCAGAGCTTCACCTTCATGGAGTCTGCCATCATCCTGTCCATCGTGGTCCTGGGGGGCATGGGGTCCATTCTGGGGGTCATCATCGGCGCCCTGATCCTCATCCTCCTGCCCGAGTACCTCCGGGAGGTGGGCAACTACCGCATGCTGCTCTTCGGCGCCAGCATGGTGGTGATGATGATCTTCCGCCCCCAGGGAATCATCGCCAACGTACGCAAGATTTACAAGATCGACAGGGGAGGACGGAACTAGCATGGCCACCGAAACGATACTGGACGTCAAGCAGCTCACCATGGACTTCGGAGGCCTCCGCGCCCTGAACCATGTGGACCTGACCATCGAAAAAGGCGAAATCGTCGCCCTCATCGGACCCAACGGCGCGGGAAAGACCACCTTCTTCAACTGCGTGACGGGCATCTACAGCCCCACCGGCGGAGACGTGTTCCTGGGAGACGGCACCCGCCCCCCCACCCGCATCAACGGCATCAAGCCCAACCGCATCGCCGCCCTCGGCATGACCCGGACCTTCCAGAATATCCGCCTCTTCCAGAACATGACGGTGCTGGAAAACGTCATGATCGGACGGCATATCCGGACCCGGTCCGGTATCTTCAGCGCCCTGACCCGGACCCCTTCGGCCCGCCGGGAAGAGAAACAGATCACCGACGACGCCTACGGGCTCCTTGAAAAGGTGGACCTGGCGGATTGGGCCGACGAGTTTGCCAAAAACCTGCCCTACGGGGCCCAGCGGCGCCTGGAGATTGCCCGGGCCATGGCCACGGACCCCGCCCTTCTGCTTCTGGACGAACCCGCCGCCGGCATGAACCCCCAGGAGACCCAGGAGCTCGACACCCTGATTCGGAAAATCCGGGATGAAGAGGAGATCACCATCCTCCTCATCGAGCACGACATGAAGCTGGTCATGAACCTCTCCGAACGCATCTACGTCATGGACTACGGAAGCAGGATCGCCACCGGCACCCCCATGGAGATCAAGAACAACCCCGCCGTTATCAAGGCATATCTCGGAGAAGAGGTGGTCGATGCTTAAGATCAGCAACATCAACACGTTTTACGGAAACATCCAGGCCTTGAAGGACCTCTCCATCGAGATCAACGAGGGAGAAATCATCACCCTCATCGGCGCCAACGGGGCCGGCAAGACCACCACCCTCATGTCCATCTCCGGTGTGGTGCCCCCCCGATCCGGGGAGATTACCTTTGACGGGGTCCCAATCCACGCCATGAGCCCGGAAAAAATCGTCAAAATGGGCCTCTGCCAGGTGCCCGAAGGGCGACGCATCTTCCCCCAGCTGAGCATCCTGGAAAACCTCGACATGGGCGCCTATCTCCGGGAGGACAAAACCGGGGTCCGGCAGGACCTTGAGTACGTCATGGACCTCTTCCCCATCCTCAAGGAGCGGCGCCACCAGGCAGGCGGCACCCTTTCTGGGGGCGAACAGCAGATGCTGGCCATCTCACGGGCCCTCATGGCGCGGCCGCGCCTCCTGCTGCTGGACGAGCCCTCCCTGGGCCTGGCCCCCCTGATCATCCGCCAGATCTTTGACATCATCACCCGCATCAACAAGGAGAGCGGCACCACCATCTTCCTTGTGGAGCAGAACGCCAACCTGGCCCTGAAATCGGCCCACCGCGGTTATGTCATGGAAAACGGCGCCGTGACCCTCTCGGACACCGCCGAAAACCTCCTGGCCAATGAAGAGGTAAAAAAGGCGTACCTCGGTATCTGATACGCTTTTTCCCCCCTTTATAAAAAATACGAAGGGGCGTCTCCACCGTGCTCACCGGTGGAAACGCCCCTTTGGTTTGTTCTTCCATGCCTCTCCTCCGCTACTGGATGGAAACCACCTCTTTCAATGCGATGACATGATCGACCTGGGCCCTGGAGGCCTCATTAAGGGCCAGGAACCGCACCTTGCACAGACGCTTGCCCGTCTTTCCAGACACCCGCTCATCCAAAGGGGTATCCGAGATCACTTTAAAGGGAAGGTTGTCCGCCAGGAACCCCCGACCCGTCACCACGATTTCCGCGCTGGAGAGGAGCCCCTGCTCCAGGGGCGGTTCGCCGAAATAAAAAAAGCTCATGGATTCATGACTGATGGAGAGCACCTGGCAAATCTGAGGTGCCTTTTCTGGAATCACCGCATACACGCCGTCGGAAAGCCAGGCCAGGCCGCGGGGCGCCCTTTTGTCACACAGCTCACCCTGAAGTGCTTTTTCAGCTTTCTGACGCATGAGGCATCGATGGCACATGGTGACATCCAGACGACGTTCCTTTTGCTCCAACATAATAGACCTCCATGATCTGTACATTACTGATTTCAGGTGAGATGAGGCGAAGATCGCTGAAGTGTCGAACCCGGCCGATCCGCTGAGGAGGTTGCAAAAATCACTGTTGACAGGAGTCTTCGGGTATCAGAGGATGGGATTTTCCGAACAGACTGCGTTCTTTGCCGTAACGTGTGTTTACTTCGACGTGGGGTCCATAATATTTTGGAGGTGATGCTTTGTCTATAGATACACCTTATCATTTTCATGGGCATTCCCCCCGAAGGAACGTTGCATCATGCAAATTCCCGGGACAATCCCATGCGCCTGCCCCTTTTTTATCCAGGAGAAACCCCCAGTCATTCTGCCTTCATGTGGGAACAACCGGGAAAACGCCCCGGAAAAAACGGTTTGGGCCACCCCCTGACGCCATTGTCCGGTTTCAAACCCCGAGCGCCCCTGACGCCAACCCATGACAGCACATGAAAGGGCCCCTGCCATGCGTATCGTTTCCGACAACTTTCAGCTTATCAACCCGATGCTTCAGGATGCTGTGGCCCGAAAAGACACCCCGGCCATGGAGGCCGTCATCCAGGGGCTCCTGTCCACCGGTGCCCACGCCATCGATCTGAACATCGGGCCCCTTGGCAGTCGCAGCCCCGCGGTGGTTCCCTACCTCATCGATGTGGTGCGAGGCATCACGCCGTTGCCCCTGTTCATCGACTCCCCCCATGCAGAGCCCGCGCGCCAGGCCCTGGAAACGGGCCACCCGGACATCCACATCAACGGGTTTTCCCTCCACCCGGACCGCCTGGCCGCACTTCTCCCCCTGATGGCCCGGCATGAACAGGCCCGTTTTGTGGGATACCTGCTCACGGAAACCGGGGCGGTGCCCACGGAACCGGACGGACGGCTCCATGTGGCAGCCCACCTCTTCACGGCCGTTGCCGAGGCAGGCACAGACCTCCTGGACCGGCTCATCGTAGACCCGGTGGTGGTGCCCCTGCTCTGGGACGAAGGGGCGTTCCAGGCCCTGGAGGTGATCCGCACCCTGCGAGCCCTGGAGGAACTTGCCGGACGGCCCGTCCAAAGCATGGCCGGGCTCTCCAACCTCACCAGCGGCAAGGTCCCCGAGGACAAGCGCAAAACCATGGAGCACACCTACATCCCCCTGCTGGCCGAAGCCGGGCTGGATTACATCCTCATGAACACCAACCGGAAGGAGAGCGTCCGCGCGGTCCACGCCGCCAACCTCCTCACCGGCGGTCTTCCCTTCTCCTGGGAAGCCCTGAAATAAAAAAACGCCGTGGAGCCTTTCTCCACGGCGCTTTTTATGTGTGTCAAACAGTCTTGCCCTTTACGGCTCGGTAGGCTCGTCATCACCCTCGTCGCAGCCAGGCTCGGAGAGATCCTGCAGGCGCAGGACAATGTCGGCCACGGTGGCCCCTTTGCCCTTGGGGTGCACCAGCATGGGGTTGATATCCAGCTCCCGGATCTCCGGGTGATCGGTCACCATCCGCGCAACCCGGGCCAGGCATTTTTCAATCTCCTCGATATCGGCAACGGGCTTGCCCCTGAACCCGGTGAGCAGGGGATAGGCCCGAATGCTCTTGATCATGCGACGCGCCGTGTTGCGACCAAAGGGGGCCACACGAAAGACCACGTCTTTAAAGAGCTCCACAAAGATCCCTCCAAAACCAAACATCACCATGGGGCCGAACTGCTCGTCCTGCTTGGTCCCGATGATCACCTCATCCCCTGCCATGGCCATCTGCTGAACCAGGACCCCCCGAATGCGGGCGTCTTCCTTGTAGGCTTCGGCACACGCAAGGATATCTGCGTAGGCGGCCTCCACCTCGGCGGGTTCCCGAATCCCCACCCGGACCCCTTTGGCGTCGGATTTATGGATAATATCGGGCGAGACAATCTTCATCACCACGGGGTACCCGATGCGCCGCGCAATGTCCACGGCCTCCGACGGCGAGGTGGCGATCTCCATGTCCAATGTCCTGAGGCCGTAGCACTGAAGGATGCTGCTCCCCTCGTACTCGCCCAAAAGGGTATCTCCGTTGTCCAGGTATCCCCGGATAAGGGCCCGGGCCCGTTCTTCGTCAACCTCCAGTTTATACTGGGGAAGGACCCGGCGACTCAGCCAGCAATGGGCAAGGTAGAGTTTCCCCAGCACCTTGGCCGCGTTTTCGGGGAAATCGTACACCGGCACCCCGGCCTTCTGGAGGATCTTCACCCCGGGGGAAACGTCCACAACCCCCATAAAGGCACAGGTAATGGGCTTTAAGGTCCGCCGTGAGATCTCGGAGATGGCCGTGGCCGTGCCGATGGCATCGGTCATGGACTGGGGGGTCAGGATGATGAGGGCGCCGTCCACCCCTTCGTCGCTGATCACCGTGGTCAATGCGTTTTCGTAACGGTCCCGGGCAGCGTCCCCGATGACGTCCACCGGGTTGTTGAAGTTTGCCGTGGGGGGCAGGTGGCGCTTAAGCTCCTCCACGGTCTCTTCGCTGAACACGGCAAGGTTCATGCCCGCGTTTTCCGTCATGTCCGTGGCGATGATCCCCGGTCCCCCCGCGTTGGTGACAATGGCGATGTTCCGTCCGGTGGGGTACTTCCTCGGAGAGAAGCCCTGGGCCAGGTCAAACAGTTCGTTCACCGACTCGCAGCGGATGATCCCGGCCTCTGCAAACAGCGCGTCGTATACAGCATCCGTTCCGGCCAGGGAGCCGGTATGGGACGCGGCAGCTGCAGCCCCGGCCACCGAGCGCCCGGACTTGATCACCAGCACCGGGGTGGGGTTGTCCCCGGAGGTGATCTCCTTGGCCACGTCGATGAACTCCTTGCCCTTGCGCCCGAGTTCCTCCATATAAATCATGATCACGTGGGTCTCAGGATCGGCGTGGTAATACCGAAGCAGGTCCAGCTCATCCACGTCGGCCTTGTTTCCGATGGAGACAAACTTGGAAAACCCGAAGCCGCGATCCGCCGCAAAGTCAAGGACCGCCGTGCAGAGGGCCCCGCTCTGGGAGATAAAGGAGATGTTGCCCTTGGAGGGCATGCGCGCAGAGAAGCTGGCGTTAAGAGACACGGTGGGCGACGGGTTGATCACCCCCAGGCAGTTGGGCCCCACGATGCGGATCCCGGCCTCCTTGCAGATGACCTTGATCTTCTCCTCGATCTCCAGGCCTTCCCCCCCGACCTCCTTAAAGCCCGCCGAGATGATCACCACCCCTTTGACCTTTTTGATCACGCACTGCTCAATGGCTTTCAGGGCAGCCGGCGGGGGCAGGATGACCAGGGCCAGGTCGATGGGGTCGGGGATGGAGAGGATCGACTCGTAGCAGCGAACGCTCAGGATGGATTTGGCTTTGGGGTTCACCGGGTAGAGGGTGCCCTGGAACCCCCCGTGCAGGATATTGCTGAAGATGTCGTGGCCCACCTTTCCCTTGGTGGTAGACGTGCCGAGAACGGCAATGGATTGAGGTGAAAAGATGGCGTCCAGACTGTGTCCCATGGGTCGACCTCCTTGGCTGTGGGTTGATGTCAAATCGGCAGAAACCTTTGAGCATCAAAGCAACGACAACCACCTAGGCATTCCGGCCCCTTTCCCTTCCGGCGCAGGACAAAAAAAACACCTTGCAGGTGGCGAGAAAACAAGGAAACGCAAAATCTTCGTTTGCAGTAAACCCCATTTTAAAGGATCATGTCAAACAGTTCCCCTTCAAGGGACCCGAACACACGCAAAAAAACAAAAACGGAGCTGCCCTGAGGCGGCTCCGTTCCCTTTTCTCGTCCACATCCCGTCACCATGTAAAAAAAACCTACCAGCTCCACCCGGCGGAGAGCTGGGCCGCAAAGCGACGGTCCTCTTTCTGGCCTCCGGTGACACCGACCTCCTCTCCGTAGGTGGCCGCATCAAGTCGCAGAAAAGAAACATCCACAGTCACCCCGGCCGTGTAATACCCCTGGGAGAGCCCGGTCCGAAGGGTCAGCAGAATGGGAAATACGAGTTCAGCCCCCATGTGAAGCTTCTTCTCCGTGGAGCCATCGTCGGTGAGGTTGTCCGTGATGTCGTGATAATCAAAGGCCTCGGTGAGGGAAAACCCGAAAAACCGCTGGGTAAAAGCAACCCCTGCATTGAACTGGGACTCCTGGTCCCGGGCCTCCCCGAAATCCATCTCCCGGATGTTGATGCCCGCAACGCCCAGGCTGACGTCGGTCACCCCTTCAATCTCCCTGCGCCAGATCATGCCCAGATCAAAGGAGGCATCACTCCCGTCCACCTGGTCGTCGTCAAGGGTGTCCTCAAAATCTCCGTCGGCGATATCCAGGGCCGTATAGGTCTCCATGATGCTGCTGCGGTTCAAGGCCGTCACGCCCACCCCGAGGCTCAGACCCGGCACATGGGGAAGCTCATAGCCCGCACCGGCCTTGCCACCGTAATCGATATCGGAGACGATTCGGAGTTCCGGATAGACCGGGTTGCGAATGGTCAGGTCCGCCACGGCCCTGCCAACCCCTGCCACCATCACGCCCACGTTGCCCAGGCGAAACCCCGCATGAATATCCGCCCCCAGGGTGATGTGATGGTTCTCCCCCACGTACTTTCGCAACAATTCGGTGACCTCGATGACATCGTCCTGGTCAATGTCGTCGTAATCGCTGTACAGGTCAAAGGTATCCTCGGAGGCGACCACCATGGGGTTGAGGATCCCCAGGCTCCCTCCCCGGAGCCTGCTCAGGCCGGCGGGGTTGTAGTCCAAAGCATTCCGGTCGTCGGCCACGGCGGTAAAGGCCCCGCCCATGCCCAGGGGCCGCACGCCCATGAGACCCGACCGATACGGCTCGCACCTTCCGGTGGCCGCCGAAAGAAAAAGCACGGCGGCAACAAGGAGGCATTGCAGTGTGTACACCGGTTTTCCCATGGATTCCTCCGTGCGCATACGGGTTCTACTCCCAGGGCCAACGCATTTAACAATTCCGTTGCCTCCGGCGGGTCGCTTTTTGAAAAAAGCTCCGCAAAAACGTTCCGGTAATCAAGACACGCAAAAAAACAAAACCTGTTTGTCAAACTTTTCAAAAGTTTGCCCCCCGGCAGGGCCGCCGGAGGCAAAATCGAGCTGCGTTTACCCTGGTTCTACTCCCCCAGGGTGTTGACATAGTCGATCAGCTCGATAAAGGAGACAGCCCCGTCTCCGCCTGTATCGATCTCTCCAAGGAACGCCTCGAACTCCCTTCCCAGAACGTTTCCCGGCCCAAGGGCCGCTGCGGCCAGTGAGACAAAGCCGACATCCCGGTTAATCTGCGCAAGCTCCTCCGGGGTGATACGCAAGGTGACAAAGTCCCCGGCAACCAGCCCCCGGGCCTCTTTTATCCAGGCCTCGGTGAGCCCCACGAAATCGGGGGGCGTAAAGCGGTCCCCGAAGTTGCGGCAAAAAATCTGGCCGAGGATCAGCACCGCATCGGTGAGCCCGTAGATCCCCAGCTTGGCCTTGCCGTAATCGCTCAAACCGGATGTGCCCCCAGCAGACCCAATGAGCGCGGTGATGGCCTGATCCATGGTTGAGAGCGTGGCACCGATCTCGGAGCAGGCCAGCAGCCCCTCGTCTCCTTGGCCCAGCATCCTGCCGAACTGATCGATGGTGCCGCCGCCTCCATCAGCGGCACCGCTGTATATGGCTAAACTGTCGACCCCAGCTTTGCCCGCATAGGCGGTGGAGAGGTTCTCCAGCACCTCCCCGGTCTGCTCCAGGCCGGAGAGGATGGCGATGGCCGTGTCGTAGTCACCGCCGTCAGCGGCAATCCTGGCCTCTTCAAGGCGGGCCTCGTAGCTGTCGCTGTCGTCGCACCCCACGCCAAGGAATGCCAGAAACAACACGCAGGCCAAAACGGCCGCAAGATAGCCCACAACACATGAGCCGAAACGGGTTGAATGCATCGTCCCTCCCGTGATTCTAATCCTGCCGGGTTGCAACGCATCCCGGGGCGAATTCCAGAACTCACCGCCGGTCATGCGCCGAAATGTCTGTGTATGTAAGTCTTATAAGGTAAAGGGGCATGGAACCCAGTCCGCAGGTGCGAAGGCCCTGCTCAGGACGCGGGCTGCCACGGGCCGGAGAAACAGGCCCTGGTGGAGACTCGGGACGCTCATGATAAAGGGGAGGTCGAATCGGTTGATTCTCTGGGGAGGTGCCGCATGCTGTATCGCATGTCCGTGTTTTTCATTATCGGGGAGAAGGGCCGTAAAGGCAAGGCCTTCTCCATGACGATGACGCCTGCCTCTCACAACCCCATGGGAGGGAGACCGCAGAAACGCCCTTGGTTCCATCCGCGCGCTTTCCTGGTCTCCGAAAAACGCGCGGATGTATATTAGGGTATTATTATAGGGTGGACCACCTTGCTCGGTATGCGTTCTTACCAGCTCCAACCCATGGAGATCTGCGCCACATACCTTCGGTCCTCTTTCTGCCCGGCGTAAGCCCCCATCTCTTCTCCGTAGGTGGCCACATCAACACGCAGCACCTTGAAATCCAGGGTGGCACCGGCCGTGTAGTACCCCTGGGAGAGACCGCCCCTTAAGGCCAGGAGCATGGGAAACTTCAACTCAGCCCCCATGTGAAGTTTCTTCTCCGTGGAGTCGTCTTCGGCGAGGTTGTCTGTGATGTCATGATAGTCAAAGGCTTCGGTCAGGGTGCACCCGAAAAAACTCTGGGTAAAGGCCACCCCGGCGTTGTACTGGGTTTTCTGGTCCCGTGCGTCGCCAAAATCCATCTCCTTGATATTGATTCCCGCAAGGCCAAGGCTCACACGGGTCAACCCTTCAATTTCGCTGCTCCAGATCATGCCCAGGTCAAAGGACGCATCGCTGCCGTCCTTCTGGTCATCTTCCAGGGTGTCTTCGAAATCATCGTCGGCAATGTCCACGGCCGTGTAGACCTCGTCGATACTTTTCCGGTTCAGGGCTTTCACCCCCACGCCGATGCTCAGGCCCGGTATCATGGCCAGCTCGTAGCCTACACCCACCTGCCCGCCGTAGTCGATGTCCGAGGTAAGGTGCAGTTCCGGGTAAGTAGGGTTTCGAATGGCCATGTCCGCATACCCCCTGCCGACACCTGCCACCATCACCCCGGCGTTGCCCATGCGGAACCCCGCATACAGGTCGGCAGCGAGCTTCACGTGGTGGTTCTCCCCCACGTATTTTCTCAGCAGCTCGGTCACTTCCGCTGTGTCGTTCTCGTCGATGTCGTCAAAATCATTGTAGAGGTCATAGCTGTCCTCGGAGGCCTCCACCAGGGGGTTGAGGACGCCCATGCCAAAATTCCGTGCCCGGCTCAGCCCTGCCGGGTTGTAGTCGATGGCGTTTTGATCATCGGCCACGGCGGTAAAAGCACCGCCCATGCCCAGGGGACGCGCGCCCATATTCATGGAACGGTAGGGCTCGGCCCAGCCCGAAGAGGCCAGAAGAAGAACAGCTGCCACCAAAATAGACATTTTTCCATACATCTTTAAAACCATCATCATCTCCGTTGTGCCTGGGGCCCTTATTAAATCGTGTTGAGGTACGTCACAAATTCCGTTGCGCTGACATAGCCGTCGCTACTGGTGTCGATCTCTTTCAAAAACGCGTCAAACTCTTCGCCCAGGTCGTTGTTCTCAATGCCGGTCCCCAGGGCCGTAATCCCTGCTTCAACGGCATCTAAGTCCCCGTTGATCTGAACCATGGGGTCCACACCGTCCCCCAGGGCCAGGCCTGTGATGTCCGCTTCTACAAACCCACCCCCCAGGGCCCGGATGGCCTCTTCGGTGAGGGTCACGTCTTTGTCGCCATCCTTTGAGGAGATCATTTTGCCCATCACCAGCACAATGTCGGTGAATCCGTAGATGGCAAGCTTGACCTTCCCGTCGTCATCGAGGTTGGCCGCCACCCCTCCCACGGAGTCCAGGAGGATGGACTTGGCAAGGTCGATTTCGGATAGCTTGGTTGATATGTCCGCAGCCGTGAGGATGTCGTCCTCCCCGGTCCCCAGCATTTTTCCGATGAGATCGATGCTCCCGTCCCCCGAACCCCCGTCGTCCACCTGCTTCAGGATCTCAAAGGTATCGATGCCTGCGAGACCCGCATGGGCGGATGCAAGGACTTGGAGAACATCGGTCCCCACCATTCCGTCCAGCAGAGAGATCGCTTTGCTGTAATTGCCGTCGTCAATGGCCATCCGCGCTTCTTCCAGCTTCGATTCATGGCTCGATTCATCATCACACCCCACGGTGAAGGCACAAAAAAACAACAGACAGAAAAGCACCATTGCCACGCGCAACGGAGCCGCCGATTTACCGGTGTTCTTTAAGTTCATAGTTCCCCTCAATAACAACTCAAAACGGTTCAACACCAGGGTGACCCGGAGCAGGCGCCCCCCCCTGCCTCGGCACGCAGCAGCGCCCCTGGGGCGCTGTTCTGCCCGCCCGGACAAAGATCCCATCCGGGGAACAGCTCCGGTTGCCGACGATATATTTCCTATTCGTCACACTTAGGAGCATTCTTTAGATATAGAATGGCTAAAAATCGGATTTTAAACGTGGAGTAAACAACAAGGCAGGCAGGTCGTGGAAAGGAAAATGGCGCTCAGCACAAAAAAAGGCCCCGCATGTTTCCATGCGGGGCCCGGATAAGCTATGGTCAGGTATGGGGCTCAGTATTGCGGAGGCTCAAGGCCTCTCAGCCCAAGCATCGTCTCCAGGGATGCCACCCGTTCGTCCATCTCAATGAGATAGGTCTCAAGCATATCGATATACTCTGCAAGCTTGCGTGATATGCGATATTCTTCTTCCTTGGAAGCCAGACGATTCATCCGATCCTCCATCGCTTGTCGTTCTCTTTGGTCCAAACCGGGCATCTCTTCATCCCCCCTTACCTTTTAAAACGATTAAACCTCTGCAGACATGCAAATTACCACTCACCACGCATCATATGAGATATTGAAGGCCCCGTATATAAGTTAATAGCATTAAAAATCCGGGAGAATTCCCCACGCCACCCCGGGCCAGACAACACCAAAGAATTTCAGACAGATCGTGACAATCAACCCCTGTTCCCTCAGCTTGACTCTTGTGGTAATAAAGCCCTCCACACCGATACCCACGCAGCAGAAGCATATAAAGTCATATTCTTCTGCATCTTTAGAAATGTAAAACGTCGTCGGAGTTCACACGCCGCTGATGTGCCCCCTCCCCGGGTCACGCCCGGATATTCCTGTGGACCTTTGCCCTGTGCCTGCACTATGATGTGCCCAACAAATGAACCACCTGCGGGGAGAATTATGCCGTTTATCGCCGATCTTCATATTCATTCTAAGTACTCACGGGCCACATCACGGGACCTTGACCTTGAAACCCTATACCGCCATGCCCGCCTCAAGGGCATCGACCTGCTCGGCACCGGTGATTTTACGCACCCGGCCTGGATGGCCGACATTGAGGAAAAACTTGTTCCCACCGGTGGTGGCCTGTTTACCTTGCGGCCCGACCTGGCCGAGGCATCCGCCGAGGGCCTGTCTCCTTCCGTTTCCGGGGAGCTGCACTACATGCTCTCCGCTGAGATCAGCTGCATCTACAAAAAAGACGGGGCCACCCGAAAAAACCATAACCTCGTTTTTTTCCCGAGCATCGACTCAGCCAAAGCCTTCAACAAAAAACTCGACGCCATCGGAAACATCACCTCGGACGGCCGCCCGATCCTGGGACTCGACGCCCGCGACCTCCTGGAAATCGTCCTTGAAACCGACGATGCCGGCGTTCTGATCCCCGCCCACATCTGGACCCCCTGGTTCTCCATGCTGGGGTCCAAATCCGGTTTTGACTCGGTGTCGGCCTGTTTCGGCGACCTGAGCGACCACATCTTTGCCGGGGAAACCGGGCTCTCCTCAGACCCTCCCATGAACCGGCGGGTCTCCATGCTGGACGGCATCACCCTCATCTCCAACTCCGATGCCCATTCACCAGCCAAGCTGGCCCGAGAAGCCAACCTTTTTGACACGGAGCTCTCCTACGACGCCATCTTCCATGCCCTGAAGGCCGAAGGGAATCCCGGCTTTGAGGGGACCCTGGAATTTTTCCCCGAAGAGGGAAAGTACCACATGGACGGCCACCGCAAATGCGGGGTAAGCCTGGAGCCCCAGGAGTCGGTGGCCCTGGGAGACCTGTGCCCGGTATGCGGCAAACCCCTGACGCTGGGCGTACTGCACCGGGTCCTCGCGCTGGCCGACCGGTCCGAAGAGGAGGCGGAGACCGTCTCCCCCCGCTACCCTGGGTTTGAGAGCCTCATTCCATTAGAGGAAATTCTCTCGGAGATCTTCTCCGTGGGCCCAAAATCCAAAAAGGTCCAGACACAGCTCTCGGGCCTCATCACCAAGCTGGGCCCTGAACTTGCCATTCTGCGGGATCGCTCCCGCGACGAGCTTTCCGAATCAGGGATTCCCCTCCTCGGCGAGGCCATCATGCGGGTCCGACAGCGCCGGGTGGTACTCGAAGGCGGATTCGACGGAGAGTACGGGGTGGTCAAAGTCTTTTCAGAAGACGACAAGGCCGAGCTTCCCGGCCAGACCCTTCTCTTTCAGGTCCCCAAAGCGCCCCCTGCGGATCGCATCCGTGAAGCAGGGCCATCTGCCAAACCGGCGCCACCGGCCGTAAAAAAAAACGACACCGTCCCTGAGCCTCCGGCCGCTCCCGCCAAAGGCCTCAACGCCCTGCAGGATGAAGCCGTGAACCACCCCCCGGGCCCCCTTCTCATCGTGGCAGGGCCGGGGACAGGCAAAACCCACACCATCACCCGGCGCATCGCACGCCTGGTTGAAAACGGCATCGACCCGGACTCCGTCCTTGCCATCACCTTCACCAACCGTGCCGCCGAGGAGATGGCCGAGCGCCTCCGGGGGCTCATCGGCCACCGCATCCCCCTGGCCTGCACCTTCCACGCCCTGGCCCTGGACCTGTTGAACCAACGGGAAAAAATGCCCGTGGCCATCGCCGACGACACCGCCAGAAAGCGGTTGCTGAAAGAGGCGCTCCTTGTCTCCCTGTCTGCGGAAGAGCGTAAAACCATGCGCCCCGGACACCTGAGCAGGCTCATTGAGCGGGCGCGCCAGCAGCTCATCTCGCCGGACGACGACCTCTCCAGGGTCACGGAGATCCATGCCGACCTTTTCCGGCGCTGCTACAGCGCCTACGAACAGCTCCTGAAGCGAAACGGCCTCATGGATTTCGAGGGCCTTATTTTCCGACTTGTCCGGGCCCTGGAAGAAGACACCGATTTCCGGAGCGAACTCACCCGGCGGTTTGCACATATCTTCATCGACGAGTACCAGGACCTGAACCATGCCCAGTACCGCCTCACTCAGCTTCTGGCCCCCCAAGGACACGCCATCTGCGTCATCGGTGACCCGGACCAGGCCATTTACGGATTCCGGGGGTCGTCGGCCCACTACTTCCACCGGTTCCTCTCGGATCAGCCCGACGCAACCCGGATCACCCTGACCCAGAACTACCGATCCAGCAAAACCATCCTGGCGGCGTCGGGAAGCATCCTGGGGGACAAGACAAAAGTCATCTCCGACATCGACGGCGCCAGGCACATCACCATCCTCCCCTGCCGCAGCGGCGAGGAGGAGGCCGTTGCCATCGGGAAACAGGTTGAACAGCTCATCGGGGGCATAGGGTTCCACTCCATGGATTTCGGCGGGGCCACCTGTAACGAGACGGACCTGAGCTTCGGAGACATGGCGATCCTCACCCGCACCCATGCCCACGGCGTGGAAATCGCCGCAAAACTTACGGCAGCCGGAATTCCCTGTGCCGTCACCGCCAAGGGAGGCACCTTCGACCACCCCGTCATGCACCGCTTCATCGCCGCCGTAAAACTTGCCACGGACTGCGGAAGCCTCATGGACCTGGAAACCGCCCTTCCCCTGTTCTCCGGCAAGTCCGTGACCTTCCCCCTCTACCCCCCTGTCTCCAAAGACGGAACCCAGCTGGGTATGGCAGACCTCATCGCCAACCCCTACCTGCTCACCGACACCTGGTGCAGCGACCGGGAGGCGATGGTGGACGCCCTGGGAGCGATCCTGAAGCTTCGGATGGCCTGCGAAAGCCACGCACCGGCCGTGCAGATCCGCTGCCTGCTCGAAAAGCTTCCCGCCGTTGCCGAAGAGCGCCAAAAAGACGAGATGCTGGCAGATGCCTTCACAGCCCTCATGGACCGGGCCGAAGCCTTTGGAACCCGGGGCTCCACAGCCCGGTTTCTCGCCCAGACCGCCCTGGTAAAGGAGCAGGACACCCTTGCCGTCAAGGCCGAGAAAGTGAGCATCCTCACCCTCCACGCATCCAAGGGCCTTGAGTTTCCAGTGGTCTTCATCGCAGGCTGCGAAGCGGGAAACCTTCCCTTTGAACCCGCGTACGGAGAGCCCGGCGACCCCGAGGAAGAGCGCCGCCTCTTTTACGTGGGCATGACCCGGGCCAAAGAGCGCCTCTTCCTTACCCACGCGGCCAGGCGCCTCCGCTTTGGCGAGCCCGTGGAGTGCGCCCCTTCCCCCTACCTGTCCGACATCGAAGAGCACCTGAAACAGAGCCGGCAACGCACCCTCCCCCAAAAAAAGGCCCAGGGCCCGGTGCAGATGTCCCTGTTCTAAACAGCCCCAAAAACGCAAAAAGCCGGGCACCCCTTTCGGGGATGCCCGGCTTCAGCCAAGTCAAATCCGTATGTCCGCCCGTGATCAGACGGCGGCGAGGTCCTTGAAAAGCACCCGTGCGTTGTCGATATCCGCTTCGATCTGGCGGGAGAGTTCGTCGATACCCGAGAATTTCTGCTCGTCTCGCAGCTTCTGGATCATGTTGACCTTGATGGTCTCACCGTAGATGTCACCGGAAAAGTCCAGGATATGGACCTCCACCGTAAAAATATGATCATCGAAGGTGGGGCTGTAGCCGATGTTGGCCACGCCCTGGAACTGCCCCAGACTGCAATCCACGGTGACGGCATACACACCGGAGGCCGGGCAGAGTTCGTCGTTCAGGTTGATATTGGCCGTGGGAAACCCCAGGAGCTTGCCGCCCCGGTCCCGGCCGGAGACCACTTTTCCCCGGACCTGATAAAACCGGCCCAGAAGTTCCGGAGCCCGGTGCACCTCGCCCCGGCTGATGATCTCCCGAATTCGGGTGCTGCTGATACGCTTCTCCCCCAGGTTCACCCACTCCGGGGTGATCACATCGAAATTCATCTCTTCGCCGAACCGTTTCATCAGGGCTATATCCCCTTCGCGTTTGCGTCCGAAATAATAGTCGTTTCCGACAATGATGGCTTTCATCCCCAGCTTGCCGATCAGGAGATCCGTCACGAAGCGCCGAGCATCAATGGAAGAAAATTCTTTGGTAAAAGGCACGGTCACGAGTGCATCCACGCCGCAGGCACCGATGAGCTCGGCCTTCTGCTCATGGATGGTGATAAGCGGCGGATGATCACCGTTGCAGAGAACCCGCTTCGGATGAGGTTCAAAGGTGACCGCCACGCTCCGGCCCCCGATCTGTGCCGCCCTGTCGACGGCCAATGCAAGCAGTGCCTGGTGGCCCTTATGAACCCCGTCGAAGTTACCGATGGTGATCACACTATTTTGGAAGGGATGCTCGATTCCCTCGAATCCTTCGTATAATTCCATGATATTTCAGCATATCTCCATTTTTCAACTTGACTGCGTATAAAAAGAAATTTATAAATTCTTTTGTTGGTAAAATCAATGTTTTTCCCATCTCCTTTTTCCTGGGCCTTTTTTGCAAAAAAGGCTTGATCAAGCCGAAAGGCGCTGCTATAACGCTCTCACAAATTGCCGAAGTGGTGGAATTGGTAGACGCGCTGGTTTCAGGGACCAGTGGGCGCAAGCCCGTGGGAGTTCGAGTCTCCCCTTCGGCACCAAAAGAATTCAAAAGCCTCTGCTTGATAAAGCAGGGGCTTTTTTGATTTGTGCACCAGGAGACGGATCGCCCTTTGCGGGTACGTCAGGGAGCCGCCACGGGTAACACGCGAGTCTCACATGGCATCCGGCATCCCCACGGGAAAGCCGTGCTCCGACCACAAAAAAAAGTCCCCGTACGTGCACAAAAAGGCTTGAACGACGGGCAAAGCGCTGCTATAACGCTTTTCACAAATTGCCGAAGTGGTGGAATTGGTAGACGCGCTAGTTTCAGGGACTAGTGAGAGCAATCTCGTGGGAGTTCGAGTCTCCCCTTCGGCACCAAAAGAATTCAAAAGCCTCTGCATGAACATGCAGGGGCTTTTTTGTTTTCGGCACACACCACACGCACCCTGCGTCAGCCGGAAAGTCCCCGCCCCGGATTTGCCGTTTGCCGTTCCGCATAATGTCATGTATATTTAGGTAATCCTATCCTTGCCGTCTGATGTGGCGCCCTCGCGCCCAACGCATCGCCCAAATGCGCCCATGCCGGCTTCCATACGTCGGCCGCTCCGTTACCCCAAGGACAGAATCAAAACCCATGACACCCTCTGCCCCAAAAACCGGCAAGTCCTTCACCCTCTTTTCCGGGCTGGGACGAACCCTCACAAGCGGATTCCTGCTCTTTGCCCTGGTTCCCCTGACCCTGGTGAGCATTATCGGTTACGACAAAGCCCACCGAAGCCTCAAGGCTTCGACCCAGAAAACCCTTGAAATCGCCGCTGAAATGAAGACGCAGGAGATCAGCACCTATTTCAAGCACATGCTGGCTGAACTCTCCTTCGAAGCCGAAACCCTCGCCAACATCGCCCTGCTCGAGGAGATGGTCTCGGCTTTTCGCCGTTCGGGAAAAGAGCTTACGGATTTCGTCACATCGGACACCTGGGGCGCCATCAGCGCCTCCCTTGGCGAAAACCTCCGCCATGTCAAAGACACCTTCGGCTACCACGACGTTTTTCTTATCAGCCAGGATGGAGACGTCCTCTATACGGTGGCCCAGGAGCCGGACCTCGGCACAAACCTGCTTACCGGCCCATACAAAGCCACCAAACTTGCGGCCTCCTTCAGAAAATGCGTTCAGACCCGAGAGATCGTCTTTTCCGATTACGAGCACTTCGAGCCCTCGGGAAACAGGGTGTGCGGCTTTTTTACCGCCCCGGTCCTGAACCTCGACGGCCAGCGAATAGGCTGCCTCACCTTTCAGTTCTTCATCGACCCCATCAATGCCATCATGCAAAGGGAAACGGGCCTGGGGAACCGGTCCGAGACCTTTCTGGTGGGCTCGGACCTCACCTTGCGGTCCAACTCTGTGCTGGACAGGGAAAAAAGCCTCATCAAGGAAAAGATCCTCACCGACCAGACCGCACCGCTTATGGGGCACCACGATCACGGGGCATCGATCTACACCAGCCATACCGGCAACCAGGTACTGGGCATCCATCGCAGTTTCCTGATCCAGGGAATCGATTTTGGGGTTATCGCAGAAATTGAGGAGACAGAGGCGTTCTCCGGCATTTACGAACTGCGACGGCTGACCCTTTTCCTCATCGGAACAACCGCCGTTTTCGTGATCCTTTTTGCGGTGATCACCGTCCGGCGTATTGCGGGCCCCGTAGCCCATCTCTCCTCGGCTGCCAAGCAGGTGGAGGGCGGGGACTACTCACAGACCATTCACATTTCGTCCAAAAACGAAATCGGGGAGCTGGCCGACGCCTTCAACACCATGATGGACTCCCTGAGAAAAAACAGAGAGACAAACCGCCTGACGGAATGGTTTCAAAAAGGCCAGGTATCCCTAAACACGGAAATACGAGGCATCCAGGGGCTTCCCGACCTTTGCCGGGACATCATCACCTTTCTGGCCACCTACCTGAACATGGACATCGGAGCCATCTACATTGCCGACGATAACAACGACCTGACCCTCACCGGAAGCTATGCCTACGCACCGGCCACGGGCACCATCCGTGAATTCCAGTCCGGCCAGGGACTGGTGGGACAGGCCGCCCTTGAAAAAAGGCGAATCCTGCTGGACCGGATACCGGACGACGGCATGAGAATCCACACCGGCCTGGGCGACATATCGCCCCACGCCATGGCCATCACCCCCTTTGTGCACGACGAAAAAGTCATCGGGGTGACGGTCCTGGGAACCCTGGGGCATTTTTCCGACAGCGTCCTCGAATTTCTCGACCTGGCATCAGAACACATCGCCGTGGCCGTTCACACCCTTCTGTCCCACATCACCGTTCAGAACCTTCTGGAGCAGACCCAGGAGCAGGCAAATGAACTCGCCGCCGGGCAGGACAAGCTGCGCCGGAGCAACGACGCCCTCAGGGCTCAGTCAGAAAAACTCAAGGAACAAAAGAAGAACATCAACACGAAGAACAAAGAACTTGAAGCCGTTCGCAAGGAGCTCGAACAGAAAGCAAAAGACCTGGAGGTCACCTCCAAATACAAATCGGAATTCCTGGCCAACATGAGCCATGAAATCCGAACCCCCATGAACGGCGTCATCGGCATGACCGGTCTCCTGCTGGACACCCGGCTCACCGAGGAACAGCGCCGTTATGCCGAAACCGTCCGAACCAGCGGCGAGTCCCTCCTCTGCCTGATCAACGACATCCTCGACTTTTCCAAAATAGAGGCCGGCAAGCTGGAAATGGAGCAACTGGACTTTGATCTTAACTCCCTGCTGGGAGATTTCGGAGAGCTCATGGCCCTTAAGGCCCATGAAAAAGGCCTGGAATTCATCTGCGCAAGCTCACCTGAAACGCCTTCCTATCTCAGGGGGGATCCCGGGCGCGTGCGCCAGGTGCTCATCAACCTGACGGGCAACGCCATCAAGTTTACCCATGAAGGAGAAGTCGAGGTGCATGCGGACCTCGACTCCCAGACCGACAACACCGCCATGATTCGCTTTACGGTGCGCGATACCGGCATCGGCATCCCTGAAGAGAAGCTGGACTCCCTCTTTGAGCAGTTCACCCAGGTGGACGCATCCACCACGCGCAAATACGGAGGCACCGGCCTGGGCCTTGCCATCTCCAAACAGCTCACAGAGGCCATGGGCGGGGAAATCGGGGTCCGATCAAAGCCGGGCAAGGGAACGGAGTTCTGGTTTACCACGCGGTTCATCAAACAGACGGACCAGAAGCCCCAACAGCTACCCACCACCGACATCCAGGGCACAAAAATCCTTGTGGTGGACGACAACAGGACCAACCGGGACATTATTCATATTCAATTAACCACATGGGGGATGAACCCGGAGGAGGTGGAGGACGGGCCGACTGCATTGGAACGGCTGCAGGAGGCCGTTGACAAGGGGGCCCCCTACCAGCTGGCCATCCTTGACATGCAGATGCCTGAAATGGACGGCGAGATGCTCGGAAAGGCGATTCGATCGAACCCCCGGTTTTCCGAAACACGCCTGATGATGATGACCTCCCTGGGAGAACGGGGCGACAGACGGCGACTCGAAGAGATCGGCTTCTCCGCCTACCTGACAAAACCTGTTCGCCAGTCCGACCTGTTCGACAGCCTGGTCACGGTCCTGGCGGGCAACAAGGACAACACATGGAGGCCTGTGATGACCCGTCAGATCATCCCGGAGATGAAAACCGAAAACGGTCGCATTCTCCTGGCGGAGGACAACGCCATCAACCAGAGAGTGGGCATGGGAATCCTGAAAAAACTAGGCCTTCGGGCCGATGCCGTGGCCAACGGTAAGGAGGCAATCCAGGCCCTTTCATCCATCCCCTACGACCTGGTGCTCATGGACTGCCAGATGCCGGAGATGGATGGCTTTGATGCCACCAGAAAGATTCGCGAATCGGGCTCCACGGCCCTGAACCGCGCCATCCCCATCATCGCCCTGACTGCCAACACCATGGCCGGGGATCGTGAGAAGTGCCTCAATGCAGGTATGAACGACTTCATCTCAAAGCCGTTCTCTCCAAGAGACCTGGCCGAAATCCTCAGCAAATGGCTGCCGACGGAGTCGTGAAAGAAGAACGTTCCCTCAGGCCGCCAACCGCCCCTCCCCGGCGTCGTCAGCCGCCCTGCACGCCCTGCCCGCCGCCACGGCGCGTCCACTCACCATCACCAGCCTCACCCCGAGAAACAACCCGGAGACCGTCAGCCCCGCAATCAGGCTGAGCCAGAACCCGCGTGCCCCCATGGCCGGAACCAGGGCATCGGTCATGGACAGGGTGTAGCCCAGGGGCAGGGTAATGACCCAGTATGCCGTAAAGGTCAGGATAAAGGTCACCTTGGCGTCTTTGTACCCCCGAAGCGCCCCCTGGGACGTGGTCATCACGGAGTCGGAGACCTGATAGAGGGCAGCCAGAAAAAGAAGGTCCACGGCCACGGCCGTGACATCGGGGTCCCGGGTATACACCGCCACGATCTCCCGGGCAAACCCAAGGGTAAAGCTCAAGGTAAAAAGGGACACCACCATGGCCATCATGCACCCGGTGAAACAGGAGTACCTGGCCCCCTCGGGGTCCCGGGCCCCCACCGCGTGCCCGGCCCGGATGGTCAGGGCCATGCCGATGCTCAATGGAATGGAAAACACCAGCCCGGAAAAGTTCAGGGCGACCTGATGGCCGCCCACCACCACGGGCCCCAGCGCCCCCAGAAACAGGGTAATGCAGGCAAAAATGCTGCACTCCATAAAGATGGTCCCGGCAATGGGAAGTCCCAACGCCAGAAGCTCGCCCATACCGGCCGGAGATGGCAGGCTGAACTCGGCAAAGGGTTTACCCTCCCTGCAGGTCTCGCTGGACAAGGTGTAAAGGAGCATCAGCAGGAAAAAAAGCCAGAAGGTGAGCCCGCTGGCCCATCCGCACCCCGCTCCGCCCAGGGCAGGCAGCCCGAATTTCCCGTATATCAGAATATCGTTGGCCACATAGTTAAAGGGCACCGTCAGCAACGAGATGATCATCTGGGGCTTGGTCCTGCCTATGCCTTCGGCGTAGGACTTCAGCACAAAGTACCCGGCAATGGCCGGAAACCCGAAAGAGATCCCTTCAAGATACCCTTTGATAATGGGAACCACCTCATCCGTGGTTTTCATCAAGGCCAGCACAGGGTCCATGTGCCGAATGCCCACAAACAGCAGCAGGGAGAAAAACAGAGCCAGCCACAGCGCCTGGCGAACCACCCGGCCGGACTCCCCTTTCCGGCCCGCGCCGGTCAGCTGAGCCGTGATGGGGGTTACAGCCATCATCAACCCGTTCATGGCGATGATAAAGGGAAAGCACAGGCTGCCGCCCACCGCAGCCCCTGCAAGGGCATTGCTGCTGTAATGCCCTGCCATCATGGTATCAATAAAACCCGCTGCCGCTACGGAAAGCTGGGAGAGGATAATGGGGAGGGCGAGCCTTGCAATGGAGAAGGCTTCCGCCTTCCGGCTTCTTGGGGCTCCATGGGAGTTTGAGGTACGTGCGGGGAGTGTCATAAACATCACAACTAAAATAATGAAGGTTACAGCATGCAACATGCAAAAGGACAAAAACAAAAACACCTTCCGATGCGGAAGGTGCTTTTCATCTGAAACCGGCGGACAAGGCCGACGGGTTATTCAAAGGCAACCAGCGTGACAGCCAATTTCTCCTCAAGGGCTTTGATCTTCATGAGTTCGGCATCGCTGAGGGTGGTTGGCTCGGGATTGGAGCAGGAGTATGCCACCAGGGTTTTGCCGAGATCCCTTTCCAGCGCCTTGATGGCGTCAAGTTTTTTGTCATCCAGTTTTGATGCGCTACAAAACATAACCCCTCCCTATGGATAAAATGTTGGTGTATACCAAAGAATACATAACGGTTAGGCGGATGTAAACCGCCAAAATCCGTCACCCGCTGCCCTTACCTTTTATCAGCCGCCTCGTCTTTGGGGTGGTGCATGGCCAGGTCTTCGAGTTCGATCTGTATGGCCCGTGTGCTGATGGCTATCTCATAAAGAGACACCACAAGTGAAAAAACAAGAAGCAGCAAACTGAGGCCGAAGCTCACCTCCGCCACCAGATCCATCTTAACAAACAGGCAAAACATGGCCACGGCGCAGAGAATAAAGGCAAACACGCCAAGCCCCTGCATCCAGCGAATCAAGGCAATGCGTTTCTTGAGGTTGTTGATCTGCCGGTACACCATCTCCCTCACCTGATCCCCTTCCCGGTCGTGGAGCTGGCGGATCAGCTGCGCAAGGACAAGGAACCTGTTGGTATAGGCGAGAAACAGAAGGGAAATAGCGGGAAACAGCAAAGCTGGCGTGGTCAGGTTCATTGGCACTCCGTGGTATAAGGGGGCATGGCTGTGTCGATGAAACACAACGGCGTTGAGGCAGCATCCCGAAGGGAGATCCACCGACCCTGCCCCTGGAGCCCTCTCCCGGAGCGGCCGGATCATCCGTCCCTCCATATCCCTTTGTGCCAATGGAATCAAGAAGAATCCCCCTTTTCGGGCTCCGCCGTGCGCCGCCCCGGCCTGTGAGGCCCCTGTCTGCCGGGCGTTTTTTACCCCAACGCGTATTTGGTTTAATATCAGACGGGTTACCCTGAAAAGAACCAGATCGGCAAAGCAGGCCAGGGCCACAACAGACAACGCCACCCACCCCTAATGGACCCAATATTTTGAATAATCGTAAAAAAATCATTGACCTTTTCTTTGAGATCGATAAAAATGTCCGCCAGTGTCTCAAAAGGGACGAAGGGTTTCGTTATTTAGGAAGATCCATGTAATGCTTGGCGATACCTGAACATCGAACCAACTTTAAATCATCAAAGTTAAGTAAGGAAAAGTCACTATGGCTAATGGAATCGTAAAATGGTTTAATGACTCAAAAGGTTTTGGTTTCATTGAGCAGGAAGACGGACCCGATGTTTTCGTACATCACTCAGGTATCAACGGCACCGGCTTCAAATCCCTTGAAGAAGGTGCGCGAGTTACATTTGACATCGAGCAGGGCCAGAAAGGTCCCGCCGCAGTTAACGTAACTGTCGTATAGATTTAGCTTATCCAGGGGCGCCCGGCTTTCGAGCCGAGGCGCCCTTTTTTTTTGCTCAAATTTCTCTTCTCCGTCTCCCCCCTGCTCAATTCCCCTGGTTACACGCCACCCAACGGCACCGCATTGACACCCACCCCTCAATTCGGCATAATAAGCCATTGATTTTTCTTTGATCCTGACCGACACCCCCTGTCATCTCACCCTCACAGGATCCTTCCAACTTTCCCCATCCATCCCGGATACAGGACGATACCATGACCGAATTTCCACAAAACCCCTCCACGGTGTTTTACTTTGGAACCTGCCTGTCGGACATGATCTACCCAAAGGCCGGCCTGGCGGGCATCCGCCTTCTTCAACGCGAAGGGGTGGAAGTCATCTACCCCAAAAAACAATCCTGCTGCGGACAGCCTGCCTACAACTCCGGTTTTCCGGATGAGGCACGGGCCGTGGCCCTGGCACAGGTAAAGGCCTTCTCCGGAAGCAACGCCCCCATTGTGGTCCCCTCGGGATCCTGCGCAGGCATGATGCACATCCACTATCCCCTTCTTTTTGAGAACGAACCCGAGTACTTCGAGGTCAAACGTTTTTCCGAACGTATTTTCGAACTCACCTCCTTTTTACGCCACAGCCTCAAGGTCGTCTACACGGACAAGGGCCCTCCCGTCACCCTCACCTGGCACGGCTCCTGCCACGCCAGGAGTGAAATGGCCTGCACCGAAGACAGCAAAGCCCTCATCCGGCAACTGACCAACGTCACCCTGGTGGAGCTGACCAATGAACACGAGTGCTGCGGATTCGGCGGAACGTTTTCCGTAAAACGACCGGAAATCTCGGCTGCCATGGTCAAAGACAAGGTCCGCGACATCCAGGACACAGGCGCCACCGCCTACCTTACCGGAGACTGCGGCTGCATGATGAACATCAGCGGCCACATGGGGACTGTGAAAAAACCGGTCTCCGGGTATCACATTGCAGAATTCATACTGGAGCGAATCCATGGATAAAACCAGAAAATCCACCTTTGCCCAGAAAGCGGCCGGAGCCCTTGCCGATACCCAGTTGCGGGACAACCTGCGGTTTGCCACCCAGAGCCTGAGGCAAAAGCGCATGGCCGTTTTTGACGACCCGGAGGCCACCGAAGCCCTCCGGGATACGGGAAGCCTCCTCAAGGCGGGGACCCTTACCCGGCTGCCCGAGCTCCTGGAACAACTGGAGGCTCGCTGCACGGAAAACGGCATGACCGTGCACTGGGCGGAGACCACGGACGAAGCCAACCGCATCGTCTTGTCCATCATGGAAAAACACGGTGCCCGAAAGGTGGTGAAGGGCAAATCCATGGTCTCCGAAGAGATGCACTTCAACGCTTTTATGAAAGCCCACGGCAAAGAGGCCCTTGAGACCGATCTGGGGGAGTTCATCATCCAGCTGAACAACGAGCCCCCCTCCCACATCATTGTGCCGGCCATCCACAAAAACAGGAAACAGATCGGAAAAATCTTTGCCGACAACATCCCCGGCACCACCTACACCGAAGACACGGACATCCTTTTGGCCACGGCCAGAAGGGTGCTTCGGGAACACTACCGCACGGCGGACATGGGCCTTTCCGGGGTGAACTTTGCCGTGGCCGAAACAGGCACCCTCTGCCTGGTGGAAAACGAAGGCAACGGGCGCATGTGCACCACGGTGCCCCCTGTGCATGTGGCCCTCATGGGTCTTGAAAAGGTGGTGGAGAAACTGGAAGATGTCCCGCCCCTGTACCGCCTCCTCTGTGGTTCGGCCACCGGCCAGCGCATCACCACTTACTTCAACATGATCAAGGGCCCGCGCCGGAAAGGGGAAAAAGACGGCCCCACAGAAGTGCACCTGGTGATCCTGGACAACGGCCGCTCCCGGATGCTTGGGGATCCACAGCTCCGCCGGACCCTGCAGTGCATCCGCTGCGGCACCTGCCTCAACCACTGCCCGGTGTACACACGCATCGGGGGCCATGCCTACGACGCCACCTACCCCGGCCCCATCGGGTCCATCCTCATGCCGCAACTGGCAGGGCTCAAGGCCAAGGGGGATCTGGCCTTTGCCTCTTCCCTCTGCAACGCCTGCAGCGACGTCTGCCCTGTCAAAATCCCCATCCCCGAGCTTTTGCGGCGCATGCGAAACGAGAGCTACCTGAAAAAAGGCACCGGAGTGGTCCCAGGGCATGGAACAAAACGCAACTACCTGGAGTGGGCAGTCTGGAAGGGGTGGCGGTATGCCCACACCGTTCCCCTGCTTCACTGGGCCATGCTGAAAACCCTGGCGATCACCGGGCGCATCCTCCCGAAGGTGGGCCCCCTGAAAACCTGGTCCCGTGTCCGGACAAAGCCCGTCTTTGCCAAAGAGAGCCTCAAAGAGCTGATTCGACAGGAGGGAATACGCCATGAGTAGATCGTCTGCCAGATCCCGGATCCTCTCACGCCTCTACAAAAATGCCGAAGCGGCAGCTTACACCCCCGAGGCGCCGACCTGGAGCCCCCCTGCCCTCAGCCCGGCCAAGCGTATCAACCGCTTTGTGGAGCTCATGGAAGCTGTGCGATCGGAAGTCTACCGCGTCAAAGGGGACGAGTGGGCTCCTGCCCTGCGGAAAATACTGCGCACCCGGGAGATTGCCACCCTGGCCTACGGTCAGGGAACATGGTGCGGGGATATCCTTGAAAAAAGCTGGGAAGAGAAAGCCCACCCCACGGATCTCATCCCCTGGACCCAGGACGTGGAAGAATTTCGCGACGAGCTGTTCGATATCAACGCCGGAATCACCACGACCATGGGGGGCATCGCCGAGGCCGCCGCCCTGATCCTCTGGCCCACGCCCCAGGAACCACGCCTTCTCTCCCTGGTTCCTCCGGTTCATATCGCCCTGGTCAAGGCCAAAGAGATTTTCACCTCGTTTCCCGAGGCCATCAAAAAACTGAACTGGTCCAAAAAGGCCCCCACCAACAGCCTGCTTATCTCCGGACCTTCCAAGACGGCGGACATCGAGCTCATCCTCCAGTTCGGTGTGCACGGGCCCACGGACCTCATTGTCTTTGTCATTGATTAGCCCTCTAAGAACCCGGTATTCCAAAAACAAAAGGCCGCAGCATCCACGGATGCTGCGGCCCGTTTTTTATCCATAACCCCTGTTTAAAAAATCGCGTGGTGACATGACAACCCTGCTGCCATTCACCGTCCCTCAATGGGTTTTCTTAAAAGGTATACACAAGACCGGTGGATATCATGGTCGCACCGTCCATCCTGCCGCTGACATCAAAATACTCCACCTCAGCCCGTATACCGAAGCTGCCAAGGTTAATGGCCGCTCCAATCCCACCGGCCGCATCAAACCCATCGTCACCGCCGTGGAGGAGATCGCCGCCGGAAAAATCGGCATCCCAGACAAAACCACCCAGCTTGGCGAAGACGTCAACGGGCCCCAGCCCAAAAATCAGCATCCCGAACAGGTCAAAGCCATCCAGCTCGACATCGCCATTCCTGCCCTGGGTATCGCCATCGGGGTTGCCGAAGTTGACATACCCCCCTTCAACACCCAGGAGGCCCCACTTCAGCCCACCAAAAATCTTGTACCCCAGATCGCTCTCTTCAAACTCGCCCTTTGTGGCATCATCAAAATCAAAATCCGCCCCCACCTCGGCGTAGGCGAGACTTGCGCCGATGAAAAAGCCGTCGTCTCCGGCGACAGCGGCCTGGGGCAAGGCAAAAAGAGCAAGACATACCATAACCACGAGTGCACTGATTCGCTGTTTCATCGTTCTTTTCTCCTTTGATATTTTCTGTTTAAGATCTGATATGGTGACGCATGACGATGCACATCGGCCCTTCCCCCGGTTAGAAACCAAAGAACCACCTTGCCGCCCTTTCAGAGCCATATGACCCCACATATCGCACAACGATTCGACGTCGCGTTGCACGCTCTCTGTTTCACGTTCGTAATCGGTAAGGTAAGAATGATATGGAGAGAGGCGAGATCACCCCGTGTGGCGACGGTACCCCATGCACCACAGGAAATCCCGGGAATTGACCCGAACAGAATATTATCACCATCAACCTGTCATTTAAAGCACTTATCTTATTTTCGCAGATAATTCGCCACCACATCCACAGGATGAACGCCCTTCATGCTATGGGAACCCGCGGTTAACCGGGGATAAATGACGGTTCCTTGACCTCTTTCATGCAGACAGCCCCTTCCGGGCACCCCATGGCGCACTGCCCGCACCCCATGCATTTTTCCTGATCTACCATGGCATGCTCCCCTTCTGTAATAACGATCGCATTGAAGCAGCATCGGTCCACGCAGGTTCCGCAGGCCGTGCACAGCGCCCCATCAACCTGGGCCTGATACCGGCTGGGATCACAAAGGGAGACATCGTCTGAGATCATCATGGAAAAGGACTGACAGCAGCAACCACAGCAATTGCAGATAAAATGTCCCACATCCGAGGTGTTCATTGCCACATGGACCAGTCCTGCCCGGGCACACTCATCGATGATCCGGCGGGCTTCTTCTTTATCGATTTCACGGCCCGATCCCCTCTCCAACGCATACGCCGCACTCCGGCCAATCTGGAGGCAGACCTCAATGGGGGCGTCACACTTCTGCATGGTCAGGCGACAGGTGCATTTGGTGACGGCAATCTGTTCTGCGCTGTCCACGATTTCCAACAGATTTTCCGATGTCAACACGGTGCTTTCAACCGGAGAAAGGGCTTCATTGACGGGAATCACCCGGGTATACGGCTTGGGCAGAAACCCTGCGAGCTGGGGCGCAAGGACGGGCCACTCGGTTTCCATATAGGCTTGCCAGCATCGGAGAAAGGCCTCTGTGGCTTCGGGCCAGACAATGCTCGCATCATGGAACTGGGCAATGTGCATGGGGGCACGCCAGCGTGTCGGCTGCCCCGGCTTCTCCCTCTTAAAGGCAAGCCCTTTGCGGAACATGTCTTTCAAATCGTCTTCAATGTCTGCTTCCGGACGCCCCGTTTCCGCAGACAGCTCCGCCGTCGTGCCCGGAAGGGCCACCAGGAGGTCGGCCTGCAGATCAGTAATCATGCTTTTTAAAATCTGTGGAATATAGACAGAGTCCGGGTGCAGCATGTTGGCGGCAAAGCGTTGATACGATGTGGTTTCGGTCATGTGCTATGCTCCTTTTGGGATTTTTCCTGCCCACCTTCAGGGATTTTTCGCATCATATCACCGAACAGAAGCATTTGAAACATCATGTAAATTTGGAGATATGCCGTTACTCTCCGGGCCATCAATGCGGATCCGAGCCAACCTGGGATTTCGTGCCCGAAGCCAGCCCCTTCAGTATTAAAATTGACGTCCGCGCACCGCAGAGGATAAGCTGAGGCTTCACGGAGGCAGGCACGCAGCACCATGTGACGAATCATGAGATAAAGCAGAAAACCCGAGCAACACACATGAAACCCCTTACACAGCAAAGGATGGACACAGTGGGCTTGATCAAAAAAATACTGGGCATTTGCGAAACAGGCTTACCGGCAGACCCCGAAGCATGGACACAAAGCGGCTCCCTGCTGACCCTGGACCTGTTGAAGCTTCCTGAACTGCAGGAACACGGAGGGGCAATTCGGCTGGAGGGAAAGGGCCTTGATAAACGGGTCTTTGTGATCCGCGGAGAAGGAGATGCCTACCACGCCATGGAGAACAAATGCACCCACATGGGACGACGGCTCGACCCTGGAAGCAGTCCGGGAACCGTGACGTGTTGCAGTGTTTCAGGCTCGACCTTCGACTGCTCCGGCAGCCCGGTGGCAGGGGCCGCCAAACGCCCGGTTCATCATTTTGCCGTCGAAACCAGGGACCATTTCCTGGTGATAGACATGGCCTCTTAGCCCCGATATTTCATAAACGTAACTATTCAGATCAATAAAGCCTCCGGCGGCCCTGCCGGGGGCCAAACTTTTAAAACGTTTGATAAACAGGTCTCAAGGAATCATTCACAGGCTCCGCCGAAACAATTCCGACATTTTCGCACCCGTGCTTCGTTTTGATCGCCCTTCGGGAGAGCCGAGTTGGGTCGCCGTCCCCCTTTCCGGCCAGGCCAGGCCGTACCACGCAAAAAAACCACAGCATCCCCCATGCTGTGGTTTTTGCATTTTCCGAGACAGAAGCGGCAGCCTGGTCTCCTGATCAGACCGGAACTTACCCTTCCGACAGAACAAAACCACCGCCTGTTTTCTCAACCCCGCACGAACGATATCACGGTTCCCTGATGGTCAATCAGATCTCACATTTGAGACCGATATCGTACTTTTCGTCATCCCCGGATCCGATTTTATGGCACCATGCCACCGTGCATTTGTTGGTGGAAGGAAAGTTCACCGTTTTGATGAACACTTCGGTTCCGGGCTCCATGGGCGTGTCGGACTCAAAGCACATGCCGTCTTCACTGAAGTTGCACATCATGGCATCATGGTAGTGATCGGCAGCCCCATCGGTGAACACAACCTGGGTATCAAACTCATTGCGTTCTTCGTGTCGTTTCTCCTTTGATTCGTTCATGGTCTCCCCCTTTCCCCTAACGAGGGTAAAGCATTCATGCCCTTTTAAATGGACGGTACCCTGTGTCCCCGTCCCAGGGCCCGGAAGCGTCACGGGCCGGAAAAGGGCCTGCCCTGCCGGTGATCATCGGATATCTGCCGCCGCCATGATCTCCGGCACAAGCTCTTCCTTACCGATCGCCATGATATGCACACCGTCACACACCTTCTCGTCACGGACCTGCCTGATCATGCGACCGGCAATCTCTATCCCCTTTTTCAGCGCCCCGCCCTTGGGGGCTGAGGCCATCTCGTCAACCAGCTCCGGCGGAACGTACACCCCTGCAATGTTGGCGTTCATAAACCGGGCCATGGGAGCCGATGTCAGCAGGATGATCCCTGCCAGCACCTTGACCGGAAACTGCCTTGCGTAACCCATAAACGAGGCGAACTTCTCCATGTCGAACACGGCCTGGGTCTGGATGAATTCCGCCCCGGCCTCAATCTTCTTCTCAAACTTAATCAGCTGTGGTTCAAGGGGATTTGCCTCAGGAGTCACGATTGCACCGGCACAAAAGGAGATGCCGCCTTCCAGTTCGCTTCCCCCTAAATCTTTCCCGCTTTCCAGCATCCTCACCGCCATGACAAGCTGGCTCGAATCAAGATCAAACACCCCCTTTGCCTCCTTGTGATCGCCCAGCATCACCGAATCGCCGGTGAGGCAGAGGACGTTGTTGATGCCCCTGCTGTGGGCGAACAACAGATCGGCCTGGAGCGCAAGACGGTTGCGGTCCCGGCACGTCATCTGCAGGATCGGCTCCCCCCCCATCTCCTTGACGAGCAGGGCCGCCCCCAGGGACGGAAAGCGCATCACCGAGCTTTGATGATCGGTGAGGTTCATGGCATCCACCTTATCCTTCAAGAGCTCCACATGGTGAGCCATCGCCTCCAGGTTTGTCCCCTTGGGCGGTGCCACCTCGCAGGTAACGACAAATTTTCCCGAATCGAGTGCTTGTTTGAATAAGGAAGCCATAATGCGTCTTTCCCCATTGAAATGTTACGGGTTCGCGAATGTTCCATGGGCTCGTTCCTCGCCCATTGCGCATTCGCAATAGGATTTCCAGGTGCCCCCACCTGGCTTTTTGACTTTTTCTCTGAGCCCTCAACCTTACTCAAAAGGCAGCCTGGATTTGCCGGGGGACGGCTCCCCGAGGCAGTTCCTGGGTTGCTGCAGCTTTCTCATCAGATCAAGCCTTCCAAGCTCTTTCAGCCGGTTGTAGATAAGTGTCCAGGCGCATGCCTTCTCCTTGTCGATCTCGCATTTACCGTTATCGGTCCCGCCACACGGTCCGTTGACCAGCCCCTTGTGACAGGCCGTCACCGGGCAGATCCCACCGGTCTCGCCGATGATGCAGGTCCCGCACTGGGTGCAGATTTCGTTGTATTCTCCGGGGGTCGTCTCTTTCCCCATAAAGAGGGTATCCAGCGCCGGGACCACCATGGCCTTGAGCTGCCTTGCGATGGTTTGGACCCCGAAGGCACAGGACATGACAAGGAGGGCATCGGCCTGAGAAATGCTTTTGCCATGGTCGGCAAGGATCTCCCCTGTCAGGTGGTCACAGGCCACGGGCACCACCGTATGGCCGGTGATCAGTTTGCCTGCTCCGGACAACCGCTCCTCCATGGCACGAACCTCGGGCTCGCCGCCGGTGCGGGTAAGGGTGGTGCAGGTGCCGCAGCCGATGATAAAGACCCTGGCACACCCCTCCAGAAGCCGGTCAATCTCCTCTTCGGTTTTTTGTCGTGTAATGGCCCGGATCATATTATTTCTTCTCCTTTTCAAGGTCGCACCGGAGGCATCTCACGGCCTCTCGAACGGCCTCCTCTTCCGTAAACCCCTTCTCCACTTCACGAAAATCCCGGATGCGATCGCACGGATCCTCATGCCTTGTGCACACCCTCGGGGTGTCCCCCTCTTTGTCACTTTCCAAGGCCAGACCGGCCTCCACCGCCATGTCCGTCTTTTCGTCTTCTATCTCGATGCGGCCTTCCTGCCCTTTCAGGTACCTGTCCATGGCGATGGCAGCCCTGCGCCCCGATGCCACGGCCCGGATCACAAAGGTGGGGCCTGAGGTAAAATCCCCCCCGGCAAACACCCCGGGGATATTGGTGGAAAGACTGTTCTCGTCCACCACAAGGCTTCCCCAGAGCTCCCTTTCAAGTTGACTGTCCTCTGAAATAAAGGAGGTGTCCGGGGCCTGGCCGATGGAAATGACCACATGGTCCGCATCGATGACCTGCCGATCCGACTCATCGCTTTTCGGGTTAAAGCGCCCCTCTTGATCAAAGACCGAAACACACCGGACAAATTCGATCCCGGTCACCTTTTCGTTGTCGTGGATGATCCGTTTGGGCACCCACCTCGAGTTGATCACAACCCCCTCCTCCAGGGCCTCGGCCACCTCCTTTTCCCAGGCGGGCATCATGTCCCGGTCTTCCATGCAGAAGAGATGAACATGGGCGGCGCCTGTCCGCAGGGCCGTCCTGGCAACATCCACGGCAACATTCCCGCCGCCGATGACCACGGTCTTGCCGTCAAAACCCCTCACCTTTCCCTGCCGCACATCACACAGATACCCGAGGCCGTAATGGAGCCCAGCCAGATCCTTCTCCTCGCCCGGAATTCCCATGCGCTTGCTGGTCTGGGCTCCGGCGGCGATAAAAACGGCGTCGTACCCCTCAGCCATTAAATCATCCACGGTGTGCCGCGAGTCCACCGGCGTGTTGTACCGGATCTCAACGCCACAGGCTTCGATATACCGGACTTCCGCGTCGATGACTTCAGGCGGCAGCCTGAACTCCGGAAGGGCAATGCTGAGCATTCCCCCGGCCTTTGGCTGGGCTTCAAAGACCGTGACCCCGTATCCGGCCTTTCGGAGAAAATAGGCGCAGGAGAGGCCGGACGGGCCAGCCCCCACCACGGCGACCTTTTGGGTCTGGGTAAGGGGAAAGGGGCTTGCCGGAAGCCCGATGTTCTTAAAATACCAGTCTGAGGCAAACCGCTTGAGGGAGCGGATCGCCACCGGATCGTCGAGCTCTCCCCGCCTGCACTTGGTCTCGCAGGGGTGGATGCACACCCTGCCGCACACCGCCGGGAAGGGGTTTCGCTCCCGAATAATGTCCACGGCCTTCTGGTACTCCCCTTTGGCGATGGCAGCCACGTAGTTCGGAACGTCGATACCCGCCGGGCAGGCGTGCTGGCACGGAGAGATCACGATCTCATCGCAGGTGGCACCGGCGCACCGGTGCTCCAGAATATGGTCCCTGTACTCCGCCTCGAAATACTTCAGGGTGGAGAGCGCCGGTTTTGCACAGGCCTGCCCCAGGCCGCACAGGGAGGTCTCCGTCACGGTGGCGCCGATCTCCCGGATGGTGTCCAGGTCTCGAAGCTGCCCCTTTTTCCGGGTGATCCGCGTCAGTATGTTAAGAAGCTGGGTGGTCCCCAGGCGGCAGGGCGCACACTTCCCGCACGACTCGGACTGGGTGAACCCAAGGAAAAACCGGGCGATTTCCACCATGCAGTTGTTCTCGTCCATCACCACCATGCCGCCGGATCCCATGATGGCGCCCAGCCGTGAAATCGTCTCGTAATCGACGGGTGTGTTGATGAGCTGCGCGGGGATGCACCCCCCTGCCGGACCGCCCATCTGGACCGCCTTGAAAGACCTCCCCTTGGGAATCCCGCCGCCGATACCGAAAACGATGTCATGGATGCTGGTGCCGAAGGGGACCTCTACCAGCCCGGTGTTGTTGACCTTCCCTGCCAGGGAGAAGATTTTGGTGCCCCCGCTTTCTTCCGTCCCCACCTCGGTGTACCAGGCCGCCCCGTTGTTGATGATCAACGGGACGTTGGCCAGGGTCTCCACGTTGTTGATATTGGACGGTTTCCTGTCCAGCCCCTCCTGGGCCGGGAACGGAGGCCTGGGGTTGGGCATGCCCCGCCTCCCCTCGATGGAGGCCATGAGGGCGGTCTCTTCCCCGCACACAAAGGCGCCGGCCCCCTTCTTCAGTGAGAGGTCAAAACAAAAACCTGTTCCGAGAATGTTTTCCCCGACAAGCCCCAAAGCCTCCAACTGACGGATGGCAATGGAGAGGTGCTCCACGGCAATGGGGTACTCTTCCCGTACATAGATCACCCCGTGCTCGGCTCCCATGGAATAGGCACCGATCATGAGACCTTCAATGACAGAGTGCGGATCCCCCTCAAGCATGGCCCTGTCCATAAAGGCCCCGGGGTCGCCCTCGTCCGCATTGCAGATGACGTACTTGGGCGATCCCGCGGCTTTTCTTGTATACGCCCACTTAAGGCCCGTGGAGTAACCGGCCCCGCCACGCCCCTTAAGCCTGGCTGCCGTCACCTCGTCGATGACCTCGTCCGGGGACATGGTGCCGAGCACCTTGGCCAGGGCACGATACCCGCCGGAGGCGATATAGTGCTCCACCTTTGTGGGGTCGATCTTCCCGCAGTTTGCCAGGACGCGCCGCACCTGCTTTTTGTAAAAAGGAATCCTGTCCTTATAGAATATCGGCTGATTGGTTGTGATGTCCCGGTAGGCGAGCCTGTCCACCAGCCTGTTTGACTTGATCGTCTCCGATACGATATCTGACGCGTCTTCGGGTGTGACCTCCTGGTACTGAATCCCCATGGGTTCGATGGCAACCACAGGCGCCTTGGCGCAAAAGCCGTGGCAGCCTGTGGAGCGAACCTCCACACGCCCCGAAAGGCCCTGCCTCTCCACCTCGTCACCGATGGACGCGAGAACCTCCTTTGCCCCGTAAGCCCTGCACCCTGTCATGCAGACCAACACCGTGGTTTTCTCATCACCACTGCCCACACGGAGCGTGTTCCTGAGCCATTCAAGCTGCCCTATAGAAAAGAGTTTTTTCATATGACGTCCACTCCAAGGCTCGCACATGCTCTGAGCCCTCGTTCCTCGGGCACTTCACATGTGCTAACGGGCTGGGCCCGTGGTTCAACAGCACGACAGGTTATCCCAGCCTAACGGTGTCGGTTCTCGATCGGTGGCTTCACCACCGGTATCGAAACCCATTCTTTTCACCGAACAATCACGGTTTCTCTTCCTTGCTTTCGGTAAAGTGCGCCAAAACAGATTCGATCTTCCTGGGGGACAGCCTGCCCATGTACTCCTTGTTCACCATCATGGTCGGGGCGAGGAAACAGGCCCCGAGACAGGCGACGGTTTCAAGGGAATATTTGTAGTCAGGGCTTGTCTCCCCTTCATCGATGCCGAGTTCCTTTTTCATGATGGCCAGGATGCTCCGGCTCCCCTTGACGTGGCATGCGGTGCCGCGACAGACCTTGAAGACATGTTTTCCCTTGGGTTTCAGGCTCAGACCGGCATAAAATTCGATCACCCCCTGCACCTCACTGGGATAGAGCTTCAACGCCGACGCGATGGGTGCAATGGCCTCCGGTGGAATGTAACCCAGGGATTCCTGAACCTCCTGCAGAAGCGGGATAAGCCCCCACTTTTCCCCCCGGTGCTTCCCGATAATCGCCGAAAGCATGTCCCAGTCTATCTTCCTTGGTTCCATCGGCACCTCCGCCCCTCATTTCTTGATCAAATCGCCTAATTCTCTACAACGTCCCCCACGTCCATACTCCCCCTGACCTATTCACCACTACCTACTCACCATTCACTACTCACCATTTACCACTCACTATTCACTATTCACCCTTTCAATTCTCACCCCGCACGACATCCCCCACATGTCCCCCGCTTGCGAAAGGGGAAAAAGATTCATGACGTCGTTGCCCAAAAAACCCCTGGGGATAAGCACCGCGCCCTTTGCCATGTCCGACGTGATAGTGACGCATCTTTCTATGGCCCCATGGCGGGATTCAATCCGTACCGGGTCTCCCTCCCGAAGGCCGAGCATCCCGGCATCCGCTTCGGAGATCTCCATGGCCCCGCCCTCTCCTGCCGCCCTGGTCCGTTCCGAGTGAGACGTCCGTGTACCGCTGCCTGCGTGAAGCCTTCGGGACCCTGCAATCATCATGAAGGGATAAGCCGGATCGTCCGTGCCTTCCGCACATGCGATGGGCTGAAAAGAGATCCTGGCATCGTCTCCATGGTTCTCTGCGGGACTCTCGTCACGTGTCCACGATGGGACAAGACGTTTGATCTCGGCCCGAACCGCCTCCAACCCCAGGTCATCTCCACGGTATCCCAGCCCTTTTGCAACCAGGCCCAGGATATCGAGATCGGCCTTGGCCTCCCCCGGAGGAGGCACCGCAGGGGTAAAGGACTGCACCCTTCCCTCCATGTTCGTGAACGATCCGGCTTTTTCAGCCGGGGCCGCTCCGGGAAGCACCACATCCGCGATGTTCACGGTTTCGGTTTCAAGGATATCCTGCACCACCACAAGCTCGAGGTTTTCAAGGGCCGCCTTCACCCTCTGCTGCTGGGGCATGGCCCGAAGGGGGTTCTCCCCCATGATGTAGAGCACCTTTAAGTCGCCCTTTTCTGCGGCCTCAATCATGCCGACCATGCTCAGCCCCGCGTCAGGAGAAAAATCCGTGCCCATCGCCCATGCACCCAACAGGTTGTTCTCCCGTATTGAGAACCATACCCCGGCAGGTGAGCGTCCCGGGTCTCCTGAGACAAGGGCAAGATTGATCAGGGCATTCAGCGCCGAGCCCCCGTCATCGGCCTCCAACACCTCGCACCCGGCAACCAACACAACCCGGCGGCCTGCGATGATTCCTGCGGCCTCCTTGAGCATTTCAACGTCCAGGCCTGCTGTGCGGCACATCGTTTCCATGTCAAGGCGGCTAACATCCCGTTCGAAATCACCCAAATTATCGGTCGACCCGGCGATGCCGTCTCGATGGGTGTTGCTGTGGCTGAGCACCAGGCCAGAAAGGGCATGCATCACCTGCCCCAGATGCCCGCTACCGGGTAATGGCCTCAACCAGAGTGTCGAAAGGGATGTAAAATCTGAGGCCAGGCTGTCCACCACGATGAGCGGGACCCCGTTTCGTGCGGCCCTTTTCACGTGGTAACTCGCCACCGGAATCGTTTCCCCCTGATCGGCCCCGGCCATAACGATAACGTCAGCCGTTTCCATGTCGAAAAACCGGGCAGGCCCAATGATGCCACGGGTTTTCCTGAAAAAATCATCCAACCGGTTTCGCCCGCAGAAAACGCCCCCGTTGTCGATGTTGTGTGTTCCGAGTATCCCCCTTGCCATTTTCTGGAAAAGGTAATTCTCCTCATTCGTGCATGTTGAAGACCCCAAAAAACCAATGGCCGAAGCACCGTGCTTATCCCTGATCTCAAGGAGCTTTTCAGATACTGCCGACACAGCCTCATCCCATGGGACGGAAGCCTGTTCTCCGCCCTTCCGCAACCTCGGGCGAAGGAGCCGGTGCGTTGAGTTCAGGTAGTCATGGGCAAAATGCCCCCTGACGCACAGGGTAACGCCGTTGACGCTCTCCCTTGAACGGGCAGGGCTCACCTCCACAACCCTGCTGCCGAAAACGCCCAGGGAAAGGGAACACCCCACACCGCAAAACCCGCAGATCGTGTCATGCTCGCGCTCCGGAGTTCCGGAAAACGCGCTCTTTTTCTGAGACAGGGCCCCGGTGGGGCACAGGGAAACGCAGGTCCCGCAGAATGTGCAGGACGACTCGGTTAACGGGTGATCATGGAGCGTGGCCGGACGTGAATCAACCCCCCGCAAGCTGTAGTCGATGGTGCCCTGGGCAACGAGCTCCTTGCAGCCCCTGATGCACCGTCCGCACAGGATGCACTTGGAAAGGTCCCGAACGATAAAGGGGTTCGACTGATCCAGCGCATTGACATGGGGCATGGGGTACAACTCCGGCTCTCCCACGCCGAGTTCAGCCGCAACACGTCGGAGCTGGCACCTGTTGCCTTTGCTGCAGACCACACAGGACTCGGGGTGCTCGGAGATCATCAGCCGCACGATATTGCGCCTGTGCCGCAAAACCGCCTTTGAGTCCGTCTGCACGCTCATCCCGCCCGAGACCGGGGTGACGCACGAGGCCAGAAGCCTTCCGCTTTTCTCATCCTCAACAAGACACATGCGGCAGGCCCCATGGGGTTTCAATTCCGGGTGATAACAAAGCCTCGGAATATGGATCCCCGCCGAGTCCGCAGCTTCAAGGACAGATGTCCCGACCGGGCAACCGATTTTCTTTCCGTTTATTGAGATCACCGTTGATTCCAAAAGCCACCCACCTTTGTTTCCTGCTTATCGCGGCAGTCTCTTGGCCTGCGAACAGGTAAACAGACAAAAAGGTTGAGCCCTTATGGGGACCGATCTCAGGGGCTGCGGGGTCATTGAAGGCCTGTATCAGGACGTCAAAGCTGACATGGGAGAGTATGGATGAAGAGAATGGGTCATACGAAAGAGATAAAACAGAGAAGATCAATCCAAACCGATCGGCAGCGTCATGGCCGGTTTTTGGGCACCGTCGCTACCGCACGTGTGTCCGCAGACAGGTTACCTGCCGTTGTTTCAATGGCGTGGGTGCCTGGCCCAACCGGGTCTCTGGATTCGAAGTAGAGTCCGTCTTCACTGAAATTGTGCATCATGGCGATGTGGTGCGTTGTGGCGTGGCCTGACGTGCGGGTAGCAGGAATAGTCAATGCATCCCACGACGTATATCTCATGTCATTAAACGTTGCCATGAGCGCCTCCTCCCCCTTGCGAGGCATAACCGGTCCGGCAATGGGTCGGGGTGGGGCCGGACGGTCAAACAGCTTACACGGTAAAAAACTAATTTCTAAACCATCAATACTATTTTTATGCCCATTATATCATCAGGCACAAAAGATTCCATACCTATTGCATCGATTTATTGTGAAATTAATGTATTTTGGTTTCAACAAACCTAATATCAGCAATATCGCCACAGATCACAATATTTGTTTCAACGCCAATACCAAGTGGCCGTCAGTCCCGTATCGAAGCTTTGACGTCACGCACCATGCCGGGCCGGTATGTTATGTGAAGAAACAATCCGGCCCCACGACGTCAACGACACGCCTGCCAAAGCGATCCATTTCCCTCGAAATATCAAACCACTACAGACATCAATCATAGAGTTTTCTCCCTGGCCGCCCCTTCCCTTCACATCCACCAAAACAGCCCCAGGCTTTTTTTGCTTGTGTTTTGCATATGCAAAATGGTATTTGCGCTTGCCTTTTCGATGAAACCAGGCCCACGCCATGCCAGAAGGTGATGGAGGGATCAACGTCGTTCCGGTGCTGCCGGCGCCGGAAACCGGGGATCTTGCAAAACCCAAGCATGTGATAAATAAGCCGGTTTCTTCGCCTATTTGTTCTATACAGTTTTGGTCCCCTGAATTATATTTAAAGCCTCACATTCCATCATGTTGGGCGGGTAGTACGATTTAAGAAATATAATATATCAGCGGCCCCGCTTACCGCCCATCTTCCGGCGTGTTGATGCGGGCCGAATGCTTTGTGTGTGCCGCCCTTACGGGCCCTTGAGAAAACCGACAGCATGAAGGATTCGACATTGTTCGGTAAAGACAAACTTGAACGCTGGACCATTGAGGATTCAGCCGATGTGTACGGCATCCGAAACTGGGGAAGCGGGTACTTCGATATTTCCGAAGACGGTCAGGTGGAGGTGATCCCCGATCCCAATGCCCCTGACAAAAAAATCCGGGTTCTGGACGTCATCTCCGGCATCCGTGCCCGGGGCCGGGAAATGCCGGTTCTCCTGCGCATCGAAAACATACTTGATTCCCAGATCGCCCATCTTCACACAAGCTTCCAGAAAGCCATTGACGATTTCCGGTACCAGGGGGCATTCCGGGGCGTTTACCCCATCAAGGTGAACCAGCAGATGGAAGTGGTGGAGGAGGTGACCCAATTCGGCCGCCAGTACCATCACGGTCTGGAGGCAGGCTCCAAGGCCGAGCTCATTGCGGCCCTCTCCTTTCTCACCGATCCCGAGGCCTGCCTGATCTGCAACGGCTACAAGGACGAAGAGTTTGTGGACCTGGCCCTCTGGGCCACCAAAATGGGCCTGAACTGTTTCCTTGTGGTGGAGATGCCCGAAGAACTGGAGCTTATCATGCGCCGCGCCGAGGCCCTGGACACCCGGCCCAATCTCGGGGTGCGCATCAAGCTGGCCAGCCGCGCAGGGGGGCACTGGACCGAATCCGGTGGAGACCGAAGCATCTTCGGCCTCAACACCACCCAGGTGGTGGCGCTGGTGGACCGCCTCAAAGAGACGGAGATGCTCGATTGCCTGAAACTCCTCCACTACCACCTGGGCTCCCAGATTCCCAACATCCGGGACATCCGGAGCGCCGTGCTGGAGGCGTGCCGTATCTACGCCGGTCTCTCCGAAGAGGGCGCGGCCATGGGGTACCTCGACTTGGGGGGCGGTCTGGCCGTGGATTACGACGGGTCCCATACCAATTTTGCGAGCTCGCGTAACTACAGCATCGACGAATACTGCGCCGACATCATCGAAACCGTCATGGGGGTGATGGACGACCAGGAGCTGGCTCACCCCACCATCGTCACCGAGTCCGGGCGCGCCACCGTGGCCTACTACTCCATGCTGCTCTTCAACATCCTCGATGTGGGGCGCCTGGAACCGCAGCCCTTCCTCGACGAAGTGAGTGAAGAGACCCCCGATGTGATTATAAGCCTCATGGAGGTGCTCCAGGGGCTGACCCTCAAAAACATCCAGGAGTGCTTCAACGACGCCATCTACTATCGCGATGAGGTGCGCCAGCGGTTCAAGCACGGAGAGCTCAACCTGCGGGAACGTTCCATGGCCGAGAATATCTTCTGGCATATCATCCATACCATTGCCCGGAAGGTCAAACACCTGAAGCGCGTGCCCAAGGAGCTTGAAGGCATCGAAGAAGCCCTTGCCGACATCTACTACGCCAACTTCAGCGTGTTTCAGAGCCTGCCGGATGCCTGGGCCATCGGTCATTTGTTCCCCACCATGCCCATGCACCGGCTCAACGAAATGCCCACACGGCACGGCGTCATTGCGGACATCACCTGTGACTGCGACGGCAAACTCGACCGGTTCATCGATCCCCACGGCGTAAGGAACACCCTGCCCCTGCATGAGCTGAGGGAAAACGAAGAGTACTACCTCGGCGTCTTTCTGGTGGGGGCCTATCAAGAGACCCTGGGCGATCTCCACAACCTCTTCGGAGACACCAACGTGGTGAGCATCAGAATGCAGCCCGACGGCACCGTGGATTACGTCAAGGAGGTTTCCGGGGACTCCGTGGCTGATGTCCTTGAATACGTGGAGTACAACCCCCGCGGCATGCTCAACCGCTTTCGCAGAACCGCGGAAGCGGCCATCCGCAACGGACAGATCACCGTCGAAGAGCGATACCGGATTATGCAGGCCTACGAAAACGGCCTGCAAGGGTACACATACTTCGAACGGTAAGAAACAACGCGTTACCCGTTTTACCCCTTACAAAATAAAGGAGAAACACCATGAGCCGTGTACTGATTGTCGGAGCCGGCGGCGTCGGCCAGGTGGTTGCCCACAAATGCGCCCAGGTTCCCGAAGTATTTTCTGAGATCATGCTGGCAAGCCGCACCAAAGAAAAGTGCGACAGGATTGCCGCCCAGCTTCCCCGTGCCATCCAAACCGCAAAACTCGATGCGGACAATGTGGCCGAAACCGTGGCCCTGATCAAAGAGTTCAAGCCCGACCTCCTGCTCAACGTGGCCCTGCCCTACCAGGACCTGCACCTCATGGATGCCTGCCTGGAGACCGGGGTACACTACATGGACACCGCCAACTACGAGCCCCTTGATGAGGCAAAATTCGAGTACAAGTGGCAGTGGGCCTATCAGGACCGGTTCAAGGAGAAGGGGCTCATGGCCCTTATGGGAAGCGGGTTCGACCCCGGCGTGACCAACGTCTTCTGCGCCTATGCCGCCAAGCACCACTTCGATGAAATTCACGAGCTGGACATCATCGACTGCAACGCCGGCGACCACGGCCAGGCCTTTGCAACCAACTTCAACCCGGAGATCAATATCCGGGAGATTACCCAGCGCGGACGGTACTGGGAGCGCGGCGAATGGGTGGAGACCGATCCCCTCTCCTGGTCCATGACCTACGACTTTCCCGAAGGCATCGGGCCGAAGAAGTGCTACCTCCTCTACCACGAAGAGCTGGAGTCTTTGGTGCTGCACCTGAAGGGACTCAAGCGCGCCCGGTTCTGGATGACCTTCTCCGACCAGTACCTCACCCACCTGAAGGTGCTGGAAAACATCGGCATGACCCGCATCGACGAAATCGATTACAACGGCCAGAAGATCGCCCCCATCCAGTTCCTCAAGGCGGTGCTGCCCGACCCGGGAAGCCTGGGCCCCCTGACCAAGGGCCGCACCTGCATCGGCTGCCTCATGAAGGGCGTCAAAGACGGCAAGGAGAAGACTGTCTACGTCTACAACATCTGCGACCATGAAGCCTGCTACAAAGAGGTGGGCTCCCAGGCTGTGAGCTACACCACCGGCGTGCCCGCCATGATCGGTGCCATGATGATGCTCACCGGCAAATGGATGGAAGCCGGCGTCAAGCACATGGAGCAGTTCGATCCCGATCCCTTCATGGACGCCCTGAACCGTCACGGACTCCCCTGGAAGGAAGTGGTGAAGTGATCGATTTCGATGCTGCGGCCGTCACCACCCCGTGTTTTGTGGTGGACGAACGGTTGATCGCCGAAAATCTTAAGGTCCTTGCCCGGGTGAAGCAGGAGACCGGCTGCCGGATCCTGCTCGCCCTGAAGGGGTACGCCATGTCCAGCACCTTTCCCCTGATCCGGAAGGAGCTGGACGGCACCTGTGCCAGCTCCGTCCACGAGGCGATTCTGGGCCACGAGCGGTTCGGGGGCGAGGTGCATGCCTTTGCAGCTGCCTTTAGCGCAAAGGACGTTGAGACACTCATGCCGATCTGCGATCACCTTGTCTTCAACTCCTTTTCCCAGTGGGAACGGTTCCGAAAGACAGTGGCTGCCCATCCGAAACCGGTGAGCTGCGGCATGCGGGTCAACCCGGAAAAAAGCATGGGGGCCACCCCCATCTATGACCCCTGCGCGCCGGGTTCGCGCTTAGGGGTCCGGCGGGAAGCCTTTCGAGAGGATCTGCTTCACGGCATCGAGGGCCTTCATTTCCACGCCCTGTGCGAGCAGGACAGCACCGACCTGAAAGAGGTCCTCGAAGCCTTTGAAACAACATTCGGTAAGTTCCTCCCGCAGATGACATGGGTAAACTTCGGCGGCGGGCACCATATCACCCGAAAAGACTACGATGTGGGCCTGCTCATTCGCCTGATCAACGACTTTCAGGCCCGGCACCCCCACCTCACCGTCTACCTGGAACCGGGGGAAGCCATTGCCTTGAACGCCGGCTTCCTCGTTTCCGAGGTGCTGGACATTACCCGGGCGTCGGACATGGCAATCGCCATCCTGGACACCTCCGCGTCCTGCCACATGCCCGATGTCCTGGAGATGCCCTACCGCCCCTTTATCATCGGCAGCGGGAAAAAAGATGAAAAGGCACACACCTACCGCCTGGGTGGCCTCACCTGCCTGGCAGGCGACATCATCGGGGAATACAGCTTTGATGAGCCCCTCAAGGTGGGAGACCGCCTTGTCTTCACCGACATGGCCATCTACTCCATGGTGAAAACCAACACCTTCAACGGCATCGGGTTGCCTTCCATCTACCGCATCGATGGCACGGGCACCCTTCACCTGGAGCGTACCTTCGGCTATGACGATTTTGTCAACAGGCTGGCTTAGGGAGTCAATCCATGCACGACACCTACCCCCGGTTCCTTGAAGAGGAGCTGGACGAAATAACCCCGGAAGAGGCCCTGTTTCATGTCATCCCGGTGCCGTTGGAGCAGACAGTGAGCTACGGCGGAGGAACGGGAAAAGGGCCTTCGGCCATTTTGCGGGCCTCAAGCCAACTGGAACTGTATGACGGGGTATCCAACCCCAGTGAACATGGGATCTGGACGGCACCTCCCGTGGAGACGGAAGGCCCCCTCAGTGACGTGGTTGGACGCATCAAAGGAGTGGTGGAACGCTCTTTTGCGTTGGGGAAACTCCCCGTCCTGCTGGGAGGAGAGCATACCGTAACCGTGGGGGCCCTTGAGGCGTGCCGGGCGGCATTCGGAGAGATCGGCATTGTCCAGATAGACGCCCATGCCGACCTTCGGGACACCTACGAGGGGACGCCTTACAGCCACGCCTGCGTCATGCGGCGGGCCTGCGACATGGGGCATACCGTGTTCCAGGCGGGCATCCGAAGCCTCTCCCTACCCGAGGTGGCTTTCAGGAAAAGCCATCCCGTCCATTACCTGGACGCACGGGACATCGCCAAACACGGCATCCCCGAGCAGATGCTCCCCGACGGGTTCCCGGAGCGAATCTGGCTCACCATCGACGTGGACGGGCTCGACGCCTCCGTCATGCCGGCCACAGGCACCCCGGAACCCGGGGGGATCACCTGGTACCAGTGCCACGAGATCATCGAAAAGGCCGTATCAGGCCGCAGGGTGGCTGGCTTTGATGTGGTGGAACTGGCCCCGGTCAAGGGGCTTCATTTCCCCGATTTTACGGCCGCGAGACTCGTTTACGACACCATGGGATTCGTCAGCCGAAGTGCAATAAAAGAATCGCTTTAACAAGAAAAAAACAGCCTTGCATTAACCGGGCCAACGATTGATAATTCCATTGAATCTTCAATTTATTAGCTCGGCTCATTTTTTTATTGCCAGCGTCAAAAAGGTAGTGTAATTCAGCTCAGCTTTTCACATCTTCATCACAGAGCCATCGTCAACTTTACCTAAAACATGTGGAGACCTGCCGGTGAAAATCGCCGTCATTTACAACAGGGAGTCCCAGAAGGTCATCAACCTTTTTGGCGTCTCCAACCGGGAGAAGTACGGCCTCGCGGCCATTCAACGTATTGTCAACGCCCTGAAGCGTAACGGCCATCAGGTCGTCGCCCTCGAAGGGGACAAAGACCTAATCGACAATCTGGAAGAGTTTATGCCCCGGGCCCTCAAAGGGGAGCGACCGGGCATGGCCTTTAACCTCTCCTACGGAATCCAGGGACAGGCCCGCTACACCCATGTACCCGGTATTCTGGAGATGGTGGGCGTACCCTATGTGGGCTCCGGGCCCCTTGCACACTCCCTGGCGCTGGACAAGGTGGTGGCCAAAATGATCTTTGTGCAAAACGGCCTTCCCACCCCGAAATTTGCCGTGCTCAAAGGGCCGGGGTTTGCCATGCCCGACCTCGATTTTCCCATCATCGTCAAGCCCAAAAACGAGGCGGTCTCCTTCGGTATCAAAATCGTCAATACCGAAGAGGAACTCAGGGACGCGGCCCAGGCCATCTTTGATGAATTCGGCCAGGATGTCCTTGCCGAAAGCTATATCGAAGGGCGGGAGATAAACGTTGGACTGCTCGGAAACGGTGCCCAGGTGGAAGCATTCCGACCGGCTGAGCTGGTCTTTCCCTCCCAGGGCCCCAAAATCTACACCATGGAGGACAAAAAGCAGCAGTCCGGCCGAAAAATCGACGTGGTGTGCCCTGCCCCCATTGATGACGCCACGGAACAGAAAGCCATTGCCATCGCCAAAGGCGCTTTTGAGGCCCTGGGGTGTTACGACTGCGCCCGTGTGGACATGCGCATGGACGCTGAGGGGAACCTGTATATCCTGGAAATAAACTCGTTGCCGAGCCTTGGAGAACACGGTTCTTACGTGGCGGCAGCAGAAGCCATGGGCATGAGCTTTCCCGTCCTGACCAATCGGTTGGTGGAAGTGGCGTCGGCCCGTTACTTCGGTACGCCCCACCCTCCCCAGTTGACCAAGCGTATCAAAGACCCTGCCGAAGGCATCTTCGCTTACCTTACCGAGCGACGGGACCAGCTTGAAAAACGTGTGGAAAGCTGGACGGATGTGTCCTCACGCAGTGATGACGCGGTGGGCATCCGCGTGGCTGCCGACCGGCTTGATGAAACCCTGACCGATATCGGCCTGCGCCAGGTCCGTGAATTCACAGACCACCGCGATGTCTGGACCTGGGAGGGTTCTCGGGGTACCCATGGGGGCACCGTGCTCATTACGCACCTTGATGTCCCGGTCAACCCGGGCCTTGGGGCAGAACGCTTTCGCAGGGACCCGGAATGGCTGTACGGTGAAGGGATCGGGACATCACGGGCACCCCTTGCTCAGCTTGAGTTCTCCTTACGGGCCCTCAAACACGTCCGGAAACTTGCCAGGTCCCGCATCGGCGTCATCTGTTACACCGATGAAGGCAGAGACTGCGAAGAGAGCGCCGAGATCATCTCCAAGGCCTGTGCAGGAGCTTCCCGTGCCATCCTTCTCAATCCCGGGATTTCGGGGGACTGCGTCATCCACTCCAGGCGCGGGCAGAGACGATACCGCCTTGTGGTGGAAGGAAAATCCCTTCGCCTTGGGGAGGCAACACGATCTCCCGAGGTTATGCGCGTCCTTTACAAAAAGCTTGATGCGGCCACTGCTTTGTCCAACCGCAGAAACCGCATCGGGATCTCGGCAGTGGACATCAAGACAGAGGCATTTCCCCGGCGCCTGCCCCACCGGGTCCAGGTCGTGCTCCAGGTCTCCTACCCCACCATCGGGGATGCTGAAGAGACGGAGCGAAAATTAAAGGCCCTTTTTAAAGGCAGCGGCGTGAAGTGGAATCTGCTGCGGCTCTCAGACCGACCGCCCATGGTCTCGGACCAGCTCAACACAGCCCTGTACAACGACGTAAAAATGACGGCCGATGCCTGGGATATCCCGCTGTCCACAGATTCCTCTCTGTGGCCATCGGCTGCAGGCCTCGTTTTACCCCCCACGCCGGTACTCTGCGGCATGGGACCCGTGGCGCGGAGTCTTCACACCAGCCAGGAATCGGTCTCCCGAATCAGCCTGGTTCAGCGTTCACTGCTTTTGGCCCAGTTTCTACTCAACATCACGGAGACCTCATGATTCAGCAGCACACACGCCGATTTCTGGATACAGACCTGGTGGACCCCAGCGACAAGCGAATTCACTATCCACAGCGTGTCGGGGTTTCGGCAAAAGGAATGGTGGCATCCCAGCACCACCTGGCCACCGAAGCCGGCCGTACCATGCTTGCGGCCGGGGGCAATGCCGTGGATGCTGCCGTGGCTGTCGCCTTTGCATTGGGGGTGGTAGAGCCCGCCGCCTCAGGTCTGGGTGGACAGACCATGCTCACCCTGCATCTCACGGAGACCGAACGCACCTTTTGCCTGGACGGAGGCAGCCGAGCTCCTAACCGAACACCTCCGGGGGAGCTCGAGCGAGCCGAGCAGCTTCGCGGACATCGTGCCACCACGGTACCCAGCACCCCGGCCGTGCTTTTTCACGCGCTGAAGCATTACGGAACCAAAAGCCTTGACGAGGTGCTGGCCCCATCCATTGAACTGGCAGAAAAAGGGTACCGAATCTCTCCGCTCCAGCACCATCTGACACGCCGAGAGCTCAAACACCTGAAATCCCACAGTGGAGCCCCCTTTTTCCTGAAAGGGGGCAAAACCCCGTACCCCATCGGGGCCATCTTTCAACAACCCGTCTTGGCCGGAACCCTGAAACATTTAGCCAAAGAGGGTATCGAAGACTTCTACCAGGGAGAGATCGCCCAGCTCATTCACGATGACATGGAATCGAACAACGGGCTGTTGAGAGACGACGACCTGGCCCAGATCCCCTGGCCCGTGGAACGTCAGCCCCTGATTACCCCGTTCGGAGATGCCGAGGTCTTCACCTTCGGCCCCCCGGGAGCAGGACGCACCCTCATCGAGGCCATCAATCTTCTGGAGCACTTTCCCGAGCTTCCTGAAATCATCGACACACCAAGGGGGGTGCTCCTGCTGGCTCATATCATCCGAAAGGCCAACATAGACCGATCGGACCGCCCTGCAGACCCCACTCTTTTCGCCCAGGAGCTGGAACTCGACGAAGATATCACCCACAAGGACTATGCGGCTCGAGCGGCCAAACGCATCCACCGACGCATCAAATCCTCGGGGGAGACCACCCATCTTTCCACCATCGATGCCCATGGCAACATGGTGGCACTTACCCAATCCATCGAACGGGTTTACGGCTCCTTTTCCGCCTCGCCAAAGTTAGGCTTTCTCTACAACAACTACATGAGCGCCTTTGAATACCGAGACATCACCCACCCCTACTACCTGAGGCCCAACGCCGTGCCATGGGCTTCTGTTGCTCCCACCATCCTGTTGAAAACCGGGGAACCCTGGCTTTCCATCGGTTCACCGGGTTCGGAGCGCATCGTCTCGGCCGTACTCCAGGTCCTTCTTCGCCTTTTCCGGGGAGACACGCCTTACACGGCCGTGGAAGCACCCCGCATGCACGTATCCATCAAAGGTAAAGTCTCACTGGAAGGCACCCGCATGCGAAGCGATATCGGGCCGATGCTTTCCCGACATGGATTCGATCTTCAAGTCCGGGACCCCTACTCTTTTTTCCTGGGAAGTATTCAGCTGGTGATGTCTGAAGGGGGGACATACCTTGGTGTTGCAGACCCACGGCGTGACGGTTCCGCCCAAGGCCCTGATTAGAAACGATTCTGTGCGCTTTTCAACTCATTACCTGAGATATCGCTGGGGATATCACGCTTATTGGCTCGATACCGCATACATGATCACGAAATGGACTGCGGTGTTCAGAAAAAATCAGGAGCGTTACCATGAAACGCCTTCCCATCGCTCTTTCGCTGCCCCATGGAGGCCTTGACGTCCCTGCGGAGGTCCGTCACCTGTGCCAGCTCTCCCCAAAGGAGATTCAGCAGGACGGAGATGAAGGGGCCCGGGATATTGCCATGCCCCTCCGGCCCTTTATGGCATCATATACGGAGACGCACATCGCTCGGGCCTTTGTGGACCTGAACAGAAAAGAAAAGGATATCTCGCGCGACGGCGTTGTCAAAACCCATACCTGCTGGGATATCCCCATTTATTCGGAGCCGCTTCCTCCACGCCTTATCAAGGAGCTCATTCGGAGGTACCACAGGCCCTATCACGCATCTCTCAGTGAACTTGCCAATACACCGGCCATCGCCCTGGGTCTCGATCTCCACACCATGGCAGAACACGCGCCACCCATTGCATCGGATCCCGGCTCCAGACGCCCGCGCATCTGCCTCGGGAACAACAACCACTCGGCCGCTCCACGCCCTTGGGTTGAATCCATGGCTGAAATCGCAGCGCGCCATATTGACCCCGACGTTACCATCAACACGCCATTTTCCGGTGGCTGGATTACCCAATGCCACGGCCGGGAAATGCCCTGGATTCAGCTTGAAATATCACGGGAGCCGTGGATACCCCACACGGAAAAAGGAGAAGCTGTCTTAGAGATGTTGCAACGATTTATTGAAATCACTCGCTTTTAATCACAAATATTGTCCCGCTCGCTCTCGCACCATCCACGGTCGCCCGTTCCCATCTTTGACAAGGCAGCCTCAATTTTGAGGTAATCGAAACTACACACCAAGGTTAAAGGACCATGTAGACCGACTGTGCGGGTGCCGCAAACATGTCTCACGCGGCCTTAAAAACAAAAAAAGGGGTTACGACCGAATAGTCGTAACCCCTTCTTTTTATTATTTGGTACCGAAGAGGAGACTTGAACTCCTACGCCTTGCGGCACTAGATCCTAAATCTAGCGTGTCTACCAATTCCACCACTTCGGCATGCTGTTCATGTTGTTACTTTATACAGGACCTCATTTCCATTTGCAACGACCAATGAGGGTCTGAAAAACCACGTTTTTATACAGTCCCGGCAGCATGCTGTCAACCCGTTTTTTACCCTTTCACGTCATTCCGTACCAGGGTGGGCCAATCCCTGAAAAGTGCGCCAGTCTTGAATTTAACGTTGACCCCTCCCCCATTTTACGGTAGTGTATAAACAGGTGTGACTGATGGTGGCAGCCATACGGTCCCCTGCAAGCCGTTCAGCGAGGGTCTACTGCCATAGCTCACCTCCGAACGGCTTGGCCTTAAAAGCAAAGCGGAATGCATGAAACATGCATTCCGCTTTTTTTTTATGGAATCACCGGAAGGTCACCCGGCACCCGTATAAGCAATTGATCGTTTACCCACAGGCCTTCTGCCTGTCATCCCCTCCGTAGGCATAGCCCCCGTAATAAGCGCCATAACCATAATAGTAGTAACCGCCGTTTTTCTTCCCTGCCCCGTTAATCACCAGGCCCTTTACGTCAGCCCCCACATGCTCCATGGCCTTGAGACCGCGGTCCAGCATGTCGTAGGTGGTCCTGCCGGCGCGTACCACCACCACCGTGGTATCCACAAGGCGGCTCAGGATCAGGCTGTCCGACACAGGCATGACGGGAGGCGAGTCAATCACCACCATATCGTAAACCTTCGACATTGAGTCCAGAAAGGCCTTGAGACGCTCAGAGCTGAGGAGTTCCGAAGGCAAGGGCGGCACCGGTCCGGCCAGGGCCGCATGGAGGTTCTCGACATCTGTCTTCACAACAACGGATTCATCGCTGTTGCCGCTCAGGTAGGTGCTGAGGCCCACTTCGCTGGTGAGGCCCAGCAGATTTCCAAGGTTGGGCTTTCTCAGGTCCCCGTCAATAATCAGTACCTTTTTCCCGCTGTTGGCAAGGGCCGTAGCCAGGTTCACAGCGGTGGTGGTCTTTCCGTCCGCAGGGGCCATACTGGTAAAGAGAATCCTCTGGGGCGGGGTGTCTTTACTCGTGAGCATCAGGGCCACCCTCAGGGACTTGTAGCTCTCTGAAACACTGGACAAAGGAGCCTCTTTCAGAACCGTCTCGATACGCCCTTCCTTGGCATCCATTTGGGACACCACGCTGAGCACAGGCAACTCAAAACGCTCTTCGACTTCCTCAACAGACTTAACGGTGTTGTCCAGATACTCCACAAAAAAGGCGAGCCCGACACCGCCAAACAACCCGAGCAGCACCCCGAGCAGGAGATTGCGGGCACGATGCGTATCTACCGGCTCCACAGGGGGGACAGCCGCTTCCACGGTCCAGACACTGACTGTCTGAACCTCTTCGGAAAGGGTCTGCTCTTTGATTTTAGCGATAAGGGCGTTGTACAGATGGCGATAGGTCTCCACATCCCGCTTGAGAATCTTGTACTGCACATATTTCTCACTCAGGGTAATGGCCTCACTCTTGGCAGCCAGGAGCTGTGCCTTGAGGTTTTTCACATTTTCACGGGCCATCTCATAGTTGTTCTGGATGGATTGGATCACCCGCTTGGTTTCCGTGGCGAGTTTGTCTTGAAGGAGGGCAAGTTCATTGGTGCTGCGAATCATCACCGGATGACGTCGCCCGTACTTTTTGGAATGCTCCAGGATGGTCTGTTCTGCTTTGACCAGGTCACGGCGGATATCCTGAATGGCCTCATCATCCGATACAGCCGGAACGGTAAGGGCCTCTTCGGTTGTGACAGTACGCAGCCTCTCGCTAATGGCCCGAAGCTCTTCTTTGCGGGTCTCCTCCACGGTCATTTTAGCCGAGAGTTCGTTAACACGCTGGGGCCCGATGTTGATATTGTTTTCGATGGCCACGATGTCCTGTTGGCGCATGTAGGCGTTCAGGGCCTTTTCCGCGGCTTCAAGTTGCTTTCGCTGTTCTTCGGCCTTCTTACTCATCCACTCCACGGTATACCCGGTGGCTTTCATACGCATTTCAAGGAGTTCATCCATGTAGGCACGGGTAAAGGCGTTCACCACCATGGATGCAATAACCGGGTTGTCGAACTCATAGCTGATGTTGACGATCTTGCTGTCTTTGGTTGGCTTGATCTTCAGCTCTTCGATCAAGGCGTTGGCGATGATATCCTCATTGGTGATGGATGCCCCTTCCAGCCCCTCGTCCTGCTCTTCCGTGGCGGAAAATGATTTCATCACGTCCCTGCCCCACGAAACGGCGTCTTCCCACAACGAGCCCTTTTCTTCATCGGTTTCCAGAAACCAGGAACCATAGCGCGTGGCAAGCCCCAACCTCTCCACCACCTTAACGGCAACAGGCTTGCTTCGAATGATCTGAAACTGGGTTTCAAGGAACTGGGGATCCCAGCGCACATAGCCCTGGGACTCAATGATGGGTGAAGAGCTTTCGTTTTTTTCGATCAAAAGCCGGGTCGTGGCTTCCCAGGTGGGTTCCAGATTGGAGGTAAACACCCCGATGATCGTCAGGACCAGAGTTAAAATAAAAAAAGTCAGGACAGTCAGCCGTCGCTTTTGAATCACCCGCCAGTAATCGCGTAAATGGATCTCTCTTTCTTCCATATCAGAAAAAACTCTCCTGTATCACAATGATGTCTCCGGGGATTACCTTCTCACCCATATCAACGTCTTCGAGAATCTGCTTTTCCCCGTCGACCCGGCGGATGACCTGAGCCGTTTTCTTGTACGCCCTGCGCGTGAACCCCGATGCCATGGTGACAAGGACCATGATGGAGGTGTCTTCGTCGATCTCATACCGCCCCGGTTCAGTCACCTGCCCAAGGATATTGGCTTTCCGGCTGCGGTACTCATCGATAAAGACATTGATCTGAGGGTTCACCAGATACTCTTCATCCACGTACAGCCGCATCAGGTGCTCGGAAATCTCTTCCCCGGTCAGTCCACTCACCTTTACGCTGCCGATAAAAGGCATCTTGATGGTGCCGTCGGCACTCACCCGCACATTCATGCTCAGATCTTCGTGCTCATACACCTTGATAGACAACAAATCCCCTTTGCCGACCCGGAAATTCTGTGCAGAAGCCGTGCAAAGAGGACTCAAGAACAAGACGAAAATCAAAAGTACTGCTGTATTTCTCATAAGACCCTTCGATAGTAAAAATGTCATCAACCTGCAAAGGGCAAAGGCTAAGGGGAAAACCAAACCAGGCGGCACCGGCAGGCAAGGTCTTGACCGAACCGACCGACACCGCATCCCTTTGTTCCCCTCAGCCCTGCAGTCCCCTTACATCGAAGCCGTTATGGTCAGCATCACGCTGTTTTCCGTATAATCGCTCTGGGCGCTCGTATCCTGACCGGAGGCATCCCGATCGGTATACATATAAGCCAGGCTTCCGAAAATCCTATTATTGAACTGGTATTTAACGGACGGCGAGATCTTATAGGTGCTATCGTCCCTGTCGATCTTCTTGTACTCCTCCTCCATGGCAGCAAGGTAAAGCGTTGAACTGATGCGCGAAGTCAGGCTGTAGGTGCCGGACACGCTGAACACGCTTTCCGTAACAAAACGGCTTGTGGTGGTTTCCTGGTTTCCCCTTTTCGCATTGGCGCTCAGATCGATACGATCACTTAAATCGTAACTGATGAATGCTTCGAGGCCGAGGGTATCGTCTGTTTCGTCAAGTTCGTCAAGGTCCTTCTCCACGTAGCCGATCTTGCCCATGGCATTGATGCGGTCGCTGGCATCATATTTAACCCCTGCAAACACCTTGAATTCCGTACTGTCCACATTTGCCGTATCGTAGTCAATATCCGTGTGGGACATTTCACCGAAAATGGTTGTCTTGGGCCGGATATCAAACAGAACAAACCCTGATACGCTTATATCTTTACGATCCTTTTCCGGAGCGTCCGAGTTGTAGTTCACATCGTAGTACCCAAGATCCACACGCGCTTTCAGTTTATCGGTGATGGCATAGGAGGTGGTGAGGGCCAACAGGTTGTTGTTAAACTCGGCGCTGTCCGTCTCTTCCTCAACATCGTCCCGGGAGTCCTGATACTGGTCCATCAATTCAAAGGAGAGACCTCCGGCAAGGTTCAGGGCCGCGTAGGCATCCAGTCTATGGTAGATAAAATCCCTATCGTCTATATCCAGATAGTTTTCAAAGGTGGGAGCATACCTGAAAAAGCCCTGGTACCTGCCCATCTCTTCGTTCTGGAAACGGGTCTGGGCCATGCCGCCCGGTACGGAGCTGGAAGCAGCAATGTTGATCACCTCAGCATCGGCTCCGGGAAGGGCCAGCCAAACCCCTGGGGTGATGTAGCTGATCAGGTCATCTTCTTCATCATCATTGGTGGCAAACACGTTGTCCGTGTACTCCCCGGAAAAGGAGAGAAAGGGATGAATCGTATCCGACTCAAGCCCGAACATATCCTGGGAGAAAAGATCACACCACCCTGAAGTGGTCATTAGCAGAAACACCACAATCCCAAATGCGCACCCTATCCACGTCGTTCGTTTCACTTTTTCACCTATGTTTTATGGTAAAGGCTGAGAACCAGTCACCGAAAAATCATTTTCGCAATATACAAGATGGTAAGCAGCACGCCCTTGGCAATATGCCTTTTTCCCGTGACTCTTCAGAAGAGGAGAGATTTGAGACCAATGGGAATCCATGCCCCCCGAAAGAGCCTCTGACTTCCCTCCCCGCCATCTGTTCCCTGCATCAGTTGGGGCTGGCATCCTCGGAAGGCGGATCATCAATGGCAACGGGCGGTTGGCTTACCGGAGTGTTGTCTTCTTCGGCATCGTCCGCTTCGGTGGTAAAGGTCTGAGCCTCATTGGCCGTATCCATGGCTACCTGCGCCGCGTCAGCCGTCAGGCCAGCTGCGACGGCCCCGTTCGTAATCTGCTCTGAAGTCGCCCCGGCATCCATGGCGCTTCCCACAACCTCCAGCACATTTTCACCTGCATCAATGGCTGCTGCCACCACCGAACTCGCGGTGGACGGATCCGCCGTGACGGCAGACGAAACAACCTCATCCGCCTGTGCACCTGCATCAAGGGCGGAGGTAACCGCGGTGCTTGCCGTTGTGGGGTCTGCTTTGACTGAGGCAGCGACAACGTCACCGGCCGGAGCCCCGGCCCCCACCGCAGCTGCGACCGCGTCACCCGCAGTGGTAGGATCGGCTGCCACGGCTGCTGAAACAACCTCGGTGGCCGATGCGTTGGCTGCAATGGCAGCGCCAACGGCCTTTCCTGCAGACGAAGGATCCGCCTTCACTGTTTCCGTAACAATCTCGCCGGCAGGAACGTCGGCGGCAATGGCTGCTGTCACCACGGTCCCGACATCGGCATTGATACCGGAAGCAGCGGCGATAACAGCACCCTTATCGTCAACCACCTTAAAACTTGCGGTCAATGCCACCTCAACGGCTGCGGGGCTGATCGTGTTGACCTCGGAAAGAAACTCCGGCAACGCAATGTTATTGGTCATTGCGAACTGCAGTGCTTCCTGCATCATGGTAGAATCTGAGACGCCACCGAACTTAATGGCATCGTTCAAGACAGTCTTCCAAACCGGTCCTTCTTCCGGCTCCCCAAAACTTAGCGAAACCGCGCCAAAAACCAAACATACCGACATAATGACAACAACCCACTTTTTCATGGTGCCCCCTTGACGCATGAGTTAAACAAGTCGACCGCCCCTAACCCGGATATTTCATGAGAAAACGGCCCGATCGCAACAATAGAATTTTATTACGGGTGGTTATTGTGAAAAATCAGACATTTCAAAATACAAAATGTAATTCACGGTTTTGTGCTCGATTTTCTCACCCTTCGGGCGAGCCGAGTGCACCCATCTTCTGCGTCATCAGAGTGTTGAACATGAGTGCACTCGATTCGTGAAATATCCGGGCTAAACACAAAGCGTTCAACCGAAGTTAAATGGCTTTGTCGCCAATAGACCAAGCGACATATTTCGCACTGTCTGCAAATATGGCCCATGTTAAAAATGATGCATACACAGCATGGCAAATCAGGTGCCTGGACCGCATACTCTAACGTTAACCTTTCAAAACGGCGGAGCAATAAGGTGTGTTCAACACAATCGACGATCTGGCGGCTATAACCCATAGAAAAATGGTGACATAGCGCAAAATCAGGGTACAGCACACCCCACGTTCACAGCACCCCAGCAAGGCCCGAAACCGTCGATACAAAGGCGTCGTTCTTCATTTTGTTTTGATATTTTTCACTACAGAGTATTCTCACCAGGCAGACAGCAGGCCCGGTTGACAGCAGGGGGGATAATTCATAGACACTTAAGCATAACACGCGAAAACGCACAAGTATTTTCGACCTTATTTACAGAGTAAAGCCTAAAACCAAACAAGGCCCATTTTACTCATAACAATGAGGCCTTAGCCAAAGGCGATTCAAAACTCAACTAACTTTCCCTGAAACAAAATCGAGATATTTGCAGAACAAGAAATTCTTTCAGAAACTCAATGTGCTTTTGGATGGAAACTGCCGAATGGGTACTCTTATCCCTTTCAAAAAGAATTTCCACCTTGCTGCCGTTCTCAAGGGGCACCACAAAACCCGCCAGGAACCCCGTTTCGTTCTCTCTCCTCATAAACGGCGTAACATTGCCTGCACACCACCGCCACTCAAAAAGAACGGTTTCGGTGATCGCTTCAACGACTTTCACATGCAGACCGTCCAGCTCCAAACCTTCCGCCATACTCACGGCAATGATCCAGACATCCTCCCAGGTAAAAGGATCAGCCGTTGCATATGGCTCCTGGTCCAAATGTCCCGCCAGTTTTCCCACGCCAGAGTCAGGCCTTAGTTTTTTGGGGCCACCCAGACATCGGATACCCCAGCATTAATCAGTCATAAAAACTCATCGGTAACCCAGCCCGGATATTTCACGAGTCGAGTGCACCCAGCACACCAACGGGCAGTGCAAAGTTTAACGACTAACGCCCACTCCCCGTTAAAACAGCCCTGATGGTGGACAGAAAAATCTTTGCGTCCAATCCTAAGGACCAGTTGTCTATGTACTCCAAGTCCATCTTCATCCACCCCTCAAAGCTGACATCATTGCGGTTGGGGGTCACCTGCCAGATACAGGTCATTCCTGGTTTCATGGAGAGCCTTCGGCGTTGCCACAGCTCGTACTCACTCACCTCGCTCGGAATGGGCGGCCGGGGCCCGATGAGGCTCATTTCCCCACGCACCACGTTGATCAACTGGGGGAGCTCATCCATGCTTGTTTTCCTTAAAAAAGTTCCCACATACGGAATTACCCGGGGATCTTTTCTTATTTTAAAAGCCGGGCCGTCGGCCTCGTTGGCATCCTTAAGATCATCCAGCATTTTATCCGCCCCCACGACCATGGTGCGAAATTTATAGATATCGAAAAGCCGTCCGTTGACGCCCATACGTTTTTGCTTATAAAAAACCGGCCCGGGAGAGATTATTTTTATAGCCACAGCAACCACAAGAAAAAAAGGCAGCGAAGCGATCAGCATCACGCAGGAAAAAACATAGTCATACACGTTTTTCAGCATCAGCCCCACACTGTCCGAAGAGATCATATGCATCTTCATGGTGGGAATCTGAAGAAAAGTCTCAAAGGATACTGACGCGTTTCCAGGTTTGTATACCAGGTTGTGAATCTGCCAGTCCGGTACGATACGGACGCTCACGCCCATTTTTTCGGCAAGGGTCAAATAAGCTGACGCCCTGGGAATCAACTTCAGCGGCATGGCAAAGATCAGCTCATCCACCACAGTTTCTTTGAGGATATCGGAAAGCCGTTCCACATTATTGAGAACCTTTACACCGGGAATAACCTCCTGACCGATGCGATGGGAATCGACATCCAGGCACCCCTGAATGGTGTACCCTGCGCCCTTCTGTTTTTCAATTTTCCTCAGGATATCCCTGGCTCGCTCAAGGCTCCCCACAACCAGGATATTTCGCGTATTGTACCCACGCTTCCGGATCCTAACCAGCACCAGATAGATTATGGCCTTGCTGACACAAAGCATCACCATGTTGAGGCCGCCGAAAAGAAGAATCATACCGCGACTTACGTCATGGTTTTTCAAGGCATATAAAACGGCCCCAAATACCAGCAGGCTAAAGCAAACGGCCTGTGTGGCGTTAACCAGAACCTGCATGAGGCTTCGTTTTCGATAGGGCTCATACAAATTGAAGGCCTGAAACGTCAGCCCCCAGATAACCGTCACCATAAAAAGAAGGGTGTAATAGTTAGGAGCCGTGGACAGCCCCCCTGCCCCACCGGGAAGCAGGTATTTTTTGGTAAAGTAGGCCCCCACAAAGGCCAGCATCGTTATCAACACATCGATAAAGAGATGAAACCGGACAATAACCCTGTTCTTTTCTTTAAGCATGAGAATCCCTCGGTTTTCTGATACAAACGCACCAAAAAAGGCACCTTTTGTGCCGATACCATAAACGCTAAGGGGGGGAGAATGCTTCGGTTCATCAACAACTCAATCACCAAATCAAAGGTAGGACGACAGCCGCTTTAGCCCTGCCGTTGCTCTTCGGTTGTCCGGGTCAACAATCAACACCCGCTCGTACTCCTCGACAGCACGGTACGGGATCCCCATCTTCACATAGGTATCTCCGATGAGAAGACGAATTTTCGCATGATCCGGAAAGTACTGAGACGCTTTCTGCAGGACAGAGAGCGCCATATCATAGTCTTTTTCTTTCATATAGACCCAGTATACCCTGGTGAAAAACCAAGGCCTTAGAGAGTCTTCGGTATCAAGATAATCCAGTGCCCGAACAGTCACTTCACGCGCCAGGTCATGATCCCCAAAGGCTCTCATCGTGTCGGCAAACACAAAGCGGGGATAGATTCGCTCAGGAAGCATCGCGTAAACGGCCTCTTTGCTCACGCCGTGGTACAAAAGCAGAGAAACGCACCCTTTGATGTTCTGCCTTGACGTATTCAGAAGCATGGCTTGCTTCATATGCGCGACAGCTTCTTCTGTTTCCCCACGGCCAAGCAACCAACCGGCGAACATCTTGCGCCTTTCCGGGTTTGCCGTGTCATGGGCAATCGCCATCTCAAAATAGTGCCGCCCAAGGGCCACTTGATTCTTCCGGCACAGGTATCGGGCGGTGTATTGGAGGACAGAGCTGGTTACCGGGCACAACCACAAAGCACGTTTTAATTGCTCTTCAAAGGCCTTATCCTGGCCGTAAAATGCAAAAGTTCGTGCAAGGGCAAAGGGATAAAGGGATTCCATGGGAGCAAGCAGTGTTGCACGTCCCAGAGCGACTATCACACCTTCAACCTCTTCATCCGAGGTATCCTCTTCTATGACCGTGCCCTCCACACGGTTGAACAAAGAGGATGCCCTGAGCAAACCACCCTGATACACACTGACAAGCCCCAGAAAAATCACGGCCGTAAACCACACAGCCCGCTTCTGAACCAGCGGTGACTCTGTAAGAAACGTTTCCTGTCTGCCGCGAATACGCGTATGGGAGGCTGCAACGGCAAGACTGCACATAAAGAAAAAAAACAAACCGTTTGCGTTGTTGTAAAAATTAAAATCCACCACACTGTGGAAAAAAATCGCCAGAAGCCCTGCAAAGGCTCCCAGGTAAAGACAATGGGCATAGGGATCACGACGGCTGCGATACATGATCCACGTCGCGCGAAACAACGCCACAACAAAGCATGCAACCAAAAGAGAGCCAATGACCCCACCGCATGCCAGCAGCTCGACATAGTCATTATGGGCATGGCTCACGAATTTATGACCACCCAGACTCCGATAACTCGGATAGATGGCCCCGAAGCTCCCCAGGCCGGTGCCCGCAAGGAAAAAATCGTTCACCATGCCATGGGTGTCGTCCCAGATGCTAAAACGAGTATTAACCAACTCTCCCTCTTCGTTAAAGGCTCTGCCAAACCGTTCAACAACGGGCTCCCAGCCAAACCAGGAAACAGAAAGAAACATCAAAAGAACTGCCAATGATACAAACCTCTTTCGCCGGGAGCCCCCTTTGCGAAGAGAGAAAAAACCGATCAAACAAATCATGGAAAGACACAGAGAAATGATTCCCCCACGGGACAGGCTGAGGAACACTGAAGTGCCCATAAGAACAGCCGTAAAACCCAGCAGCAGGTGAAGGTGACCTGCCGCTCCGTTCCAGAACTCCACAACCCTTTCTCTCCAGGATCCATACCTTACCTGGGGCCTGTAGTAGAGATAAAGCCCCAACACCATGGGCAAGACCATCCCCATAAATCCAGAGTAATGGTTATGGTACACATACGGCCCCACATGTGTGTTGTTAGCAGGCCCGGCATAAAAACCGTATATTTTCCCATTGGTAAAAAGGGTTTCCACAATGGCATAGACGGCCATGCATCCGGCGAGCCCGGCAACGACCAGAACCGTTTTTTTGAGTTTTGTCCGGTCCGCAAGAAGCTGCACGGCCCACCAATAGAACAGGAGATAGGCAGAGAAGCGAAAGCTCTCAGCCAAGGTTTTCCCTGGGTCAACAGAGAGAGGAATCCACCGGACCTCGTATAGTGGCCCAAGGCTCTCCCGATAAATGGCATGGGTGGCCGGTGAAAGCCATTTAACAAGAGCAACAGGAAGAGGCACGGCCTGAAACAGGAGCCAGCCCGCAAACAACCCCAGAGGCAACAGTCCCGGGACCCGGTACAATTTCTTCTTACCTTTGGTTACACCAAGATAGAGTAGCGCACCCAGGGCGCAGCCCCACTCTATAACCGAAAGTGCCCATGGATCACGGGCCCCGAAGGCAAGGGGTGAGAAAATAAGAAGAAAAAGAAATATTAGGTAAGAAAAGGAGAGCATGAATGAAAGCTGAAAAACTGGGGATTATCAGGAAATGACGTCGTCAATTAAAATATCAACAATACGCTGCGCTGCCTTGCCGTCCCATAACTCAGGCATTGAACCCGTCTTGACATGCCCCTTCTTAAGGCCGCCATAGGCCGCGAGAATATTAGAACCGGTCGTACCGATGAGGGTATTGGTCCCCTCTTCCACGGTCACGGGCCGTTCTGTATTGTCTCGAATGGTAAAGCAGGGAACCCCCAGGCCCGTGGTCTCCTCCTGCAGCCCACCGCTGTCGGTAAAGACGCACAAGGCGTCCTTCCATAAATAAAGAGCTTCCTGGTAGCCAAGGGGGTCAAGCTGAACAATTCGCTCGGACATCCTGATGCCAAAAGAATCCAACATTTTTCTGGTTCTGGGATGCACGGGAAACAGAATGGGAGTCTCTTCGGCCACCTGATTCAAGGCTTCCACAATATCAAGGAGCCTCGCCTCATTGTCCACGTTCGACGGCCTGTGGAGAGTCAAAAACAGATAATTCCCCAAGCTCTTCTTGAGGTCGTGGTTGGAAAAGGAGGTGGCTTCGGTGTTGAGGACCTTTGCGTGCTGAAAAAGAAGATTATCGATCATCACATGACCCACATAATGAATGGAGCCATCGGATTTCCCTTCCCTCAGCAGGTTCTCATTGCCGTGTTTCTCTGTGGTAAAAAAGTAATCCGTGATGGCATCGGTGACCATCCGGTTGATCTCCTCGGGCATGGTCAGATCAAAACTCCGAAGCCCCGCTTCCACATGGGCAACCTTGATCAACAACTTTTTGGCAACAATGCTGCACGCCAGGGTGGAATTGACATCTCCCACAACAAGAACCACATCAGGAGCTTCATCAAGACAGACCTTTTCGAACGCCACCATGATCTTTGCAGTCTGCTCCGAATGGGAGCCACCACCAGCGTTGAGGTGATAATCCGGCGCAGGAATACCGAGATCATCAAAAAAGCTTTCGGACATATTCGCATCATAGTGCTGCCCCGTATGGACAAGCCGGTACTCAATGGCCGTGTTGTTTTGACGGGTTTTTATGGCTCGGATGATGGGGGCGACTTTCATAAAGTTGGGGCGGGCGCCAGCAACAAGTATTATTTTCATGTGAAGTTCCGTTTCAAAACTTAAATCAAAAACAAAATAATGAGGCACACGTAAACATGGAGTCCATGCACCCACAAAATACACAGCTTTAAAAAAACTGCATTACCAAACTTTTAAACGCTTTTAAATTAGCAGATTTAGGATGCAAGAGCTTTTTCGTAAACAGCCATCGTCTTTTCGGCAATCCTAAGCCAATTGTACTTTTGGGCAACCTGAATTTTTAAATCACGAGATTGAGAGGTGGTTAGAGGGATATCAATCAGCAAATCCAACTTTTTTACCAAATCGTTTACATCACCGCACTTAAAATACCTTTCAGCAGGAAGGTCGACTTCTATGTTAGCAGGAATGTCAGAAACCAAAACCGGCAGGCCATAACTCATAGCTTCAAGAAGCGCTATTGGAAGTCCTTCATGAAAAGATGGCAATACAAATAACCTTGCATGTGAAAAAACCTGATTTAGTTCGTTACCAGTTATATATCCAGTATGGATAATTCTATCATCTGCTTCAATCATGCGCCTCAATTTCAGACTATAAGTACTTTCATGATCTGAATCTCCAGCGATCACAAGTTTCAAGTTTGTATCGAGACGCTGAAAAGCATCGACGAGAAGCGCCAAGCCTTTTTCAGGGGCAAATCGCGCTACCGCAAGAATGTAGCCGACTGATTCCAAGCCCATTTTTCTTATATAATCATCGGCTTTTGAAACATTAGGCAGTTCGACACCATTTGGTATAAACGTAGCATTATCAGAGTTGACTTTTTTTAATTGATTTTGTGATACTGTAATTACTTCATCTGACAGTTTTCTGACAAAAAACTCGCCCACCCTAAGAGTTTTCTTGGCAACCATCCCCCACTTATCATGATTATAGTTGTCACTATGGTAAGTTACTACTGTCCTGATATTTAACAACTTTAAAAATGGCAATACCAAAGCCGGTCCAATATTATGCACGTGTACAATATCAGGTCTGTGAACCGCACAACAAAAAGTCGCTATTAAGGAGTGTAAAATTGTTTCACAGTATTTATTTTTCTTAGCCCAGAGGTCAACAAATTTGATATTTGAGTATTTATTTTCAGCACTTATTTCTTGGACATAGGGTCTTCGTCTGTAGACAACAATCTGTGAGCAAGGATGAATCCCCCCTATTACAGAGTAAAGTGATTCACAGTGTTTCTCAACCCCACCTTGAACCCCTGGAAAACCTCTAGTACCAATTACTGCTATCTGCATCGGACCACCGTTGGCTATTTAAAATCTGTCGGAATATTGAAGGCTAATTTAAATTTATTCTGGGCTATCCAATAGATAGGCTTCCATGGTTTACGTACCATATCATGCCTCTCGGTGACGATAAAACAACAATCTTTTTTGCAGGATCTTACTCTATTCATAGCCTCTTTTGCTCTATTTGACCCCATAATATCCTCAAACGATGAGTCCTTCAAATTTCCCATAACCCATTTCTCATCTGATCCGTTACATGGTGTAACATTCCCCCAAGGATCTACGAAAAAAAAGTCCTCACCGGCTCCACACAAAGGTCGGTAATTTGATTCCTCACCGGAAAACCTCTTCAGAATACTTTTATTAAAATAAGCTCTCCCATAATCCTTAAACTTACCTTTGATATTTGTACGCGGAGACTGAAGAAGTGATGCTATGAACTGTCTTTCCATGTTGACAGCCTTGAGCTTGTCTTCATCAACATTATCAAATTTATGAAAATACCATGAGTTATGCATAACTGAGTTACCAAGCTCAATATCTAAGTATGAGCACAGTTCATGCAATTTTACCAAATCGTCAGCATTTTTATCGCATATGACAACGGAAAAACCAATGTTGGTACATTTGGTTTTTTTCAACTCTAAAATCGTTCGCAAAGCCCGGTCAAACCCGTCAGGCAGCCCTCTTAAGCTATCATTTATTTTAGGTAAGCCTTCAATACTTACTCGAATTAGAATACGAGGGTATTTTTCAGCAATTTCTATAATTTTATCGGTATTATAACCATTTGTACTCAACTCAAGTAAATGTGATTTTGGATAAAGTATCTCGAAAAAATCATTAATATCTTTTCTCAGTGTAGGTTCACCACCGGTAATATTTATCCGAAGCCCATCGGGTAACTTCTCCAATATATCAGGTTTAATTTCTTCTGACGGAGAAGTCGGATGCTCCCATATATTACACATGTGACATTTTGCATTACATCTGAAAGTCGTTATGATACTTCCTTGAATTATATTTTTCATAATTACCCTTGAGAATTAAGCAATAAGTATACAAAGACAGATGTAAAAATATTCCAGATTAACCTGTCGATAGAACAATTAAAAAATAGAGCGCAGGCAGAATGAAAACTTGCACGCTGCATCAGTACTACATGACACTCTGGTATATATTAACCAACTGCCTGTAAAATACATCTTCATTCAACTCCTTCTCGACAAAAAGCCTCGCGTTTTGGCCCATTTCAAAAAGCTTTTCTTCATTACGTACCAGCAATTGAATTTTATTTCTCAAATCAACCACATCCCCCGATGTAAAAGTCAAACCAGTAGCCCAATCTTTGACCAGCTCGGGGATCCCCCCGATTCGGGCACCTAAAACTGGCTTTCCCAAAGCAAAAGCCTCAATTACAGTCAATGGATTATTTTCATACCATTCCGAGGGAATCACCAAAAACATAGCCTTCTGTATTTCATTATGAAGAGCTTGCCCAGAAATATACCCCAGAAACTCTATATTGCTTATTGAATGAGCCTCCACCTTGTCTTGGAGCTTAGCCCGCAATGGCCCATCACCGATAATCGTTAACTGGAGGTTGCTATCGCAAACCGCATCAATTAGGGTCTCCACCCCTTTCTCTTGAGATAATCGTCCTACATAAACTATTCGTCTTTCTGAAAACCCGAAGCTCGGCTTAAACAAGGATAAATCAACAAAATTGGGGAGATGGACAATCTTCCCCTTCAGACCCATCTCTGTCACTTTGCTTTTTAGAAACTCACTTGGAGATATATAAAGATCAATTTTGCCATAAATGTTAAGTAGCGCATGGTGCAAATACATTTCAACCACATTAACAAGGCTTTTGAAAAAAGAACCTTTCGTACAACGTTTTATCCCACAGTGATAAAACTGTCCATTTTGACATTTTTCACAAACATTTCCACCACAAAGCATGCTATAGGTGGGGCACACCATTTTATAATCATGCATGGTCATAACAATGGGAATATCATGTGATTTTATTACGCTCAGAATAGACGGGCTAATTTGGTGGGCAAAATTATTTAAATGAACAATATCCGGTTTATTAACTTTTAGTAATGCAGATAAATTACGAGCGGCTTCCAAAGAATACAACACATTCATTGCAGCCTTAGACTTGTGAAAAAATCCAGAATCGCTATCATAACTTACGTTAGAAACAAAATACTCTTCGTATTGATACTTTGGATTATCAGGATGCTCCATTCCCCAATAAAAAACTTCATGCTTTTTCTGCGAAAGAACTTCGCCGGTTGTAAGGGTGCTGATAGCATCACCACCTTTAGGATATAGAAACTTGTTTATTAGAAGTATTTTCATTTAATTATACCGAACTCTATTTTCAGATTTATATCAGCGATTATCAATTAAGTTCTTATCTCGGTTTAACTATGAAATTGGTAACTATCATTATTTAAGAGGTTTTGAGCTATGCGTAGGTATGTCCTATGTTGATAGAGACGTCCGTTCTACGACAGATATCATCAACACTAAAGTTGAAAGATAAAGAGGAATATACAACACTCCAATAAACGGAAGACATAGCATGTGCAATAAAAGGAATCGAGACTTAGGGCAAAAACAAAAATACTTTATGAATGGTGATAAATATATCAAAACCCCAAGAAATCCGACTTGAACAAGTAGAATGAAATAAAAAGCTTCAATCCCTGAACGTTTTCCAATTAGCCATGAAGAATTAATAGATATTTCATCGTATATAGTACTACCAACCGAGTTAATTGTCCCAAAACTACCAAAACCATAGCCCAAAGGATTCTTTGAAAACAAATCGATAGAATCTTGAATGCCTATCATTTTTATAGAATATATCGAATACCCTTTCCATAATACATTACATATGTAGTAAATTTTTGCCCAATTACACACAACAACGATGACGAAAATTAAACTACACAAGTTAAACACGTATTTAGTAGTCTTATCCTTTGATTCAAACTGCATAATAAAAACAGAAATATAAGCCAGGAACAATGCCCACCTAGAAAAGCTCAACAAAATGCCTATTCCCGAAATTAATGAGAAAAAGTATTTCTTCCTCCACAAAAAGAAGACAGACCACAGAGAACACAGATACCCAAACCATAGGGGGTGACCAAAAATACTTGGAACTCTACGTAACGAAATATTTCTTCCAAAAAACTCCTCTACCCCCATAACTGTTTTAATTGAAAGCATGGGAAGATCTACTCTATATAAAAACCAAAAAGAAAATTGAGACAGACCATAAAAAACGCTAATAATAAATAGCAATGAAAAAAATTCTAGAAATAAATCAACTGAGTCTGAATGGGCTAAATTTAAAAAGCAATAAAGCCCCCAAAAAAGTAAAATTGGCTTGAAAATATAGATAAAGTCGTTTATGCACCCGTATGATGATCCGTGCTTATTGAATATAAAAACCAGCAAAAAACCTATAAAACCAAGCACCAAAAAATTTACAAAAACAATACGATTCGCCTTGAAAGCGAATAGCCCAACAAAAGCTATAAACATTTCATCGAGAAAACAAAATTTCTTAGAAAACATAAAAACAAATGAATTCTGAAAAAATAGTGCTGTTAAAATTATAGCTATAAGTGCTATTGCTAAAGATTGAATTTGTAAAGTTTGAAAACCATGTTTAGAAGTAGATGAAATATCGCTATTGACAGGAACCTCATCAATTCTATGATTTACAAAAAAAAAACTCTGATTCAATTTGATCCTCGATTCAATAAATAGGAGACTGTCAATTAGGGCTATGACAAAAATAAAATATACACGCATTGGCACATGCAACATCACGTAGTGTGCGTTACCGATCGGTGGATCCCCATCACCAATCAAACGGCCAACATAAGATGTGATGTATGATTAATTTCCGGCCGGACCCTTAAACTGCGCACATGTATTTGAGTCAAAGAGAAAGTCTCGATAGGTGACAACGACCCTGACACTGGAAGTTACTTGATATAACCCAGATCAGTTGCACTAAATTCTGGGCGGTGTTAGCCCTGAAACCTTTGAGAGCCCAACACTCAGACTTGTTGCCTATTCCTGACACCCGTTTTTTGTTGACCGCTACATTGAGGATTAACCGTTATGCAAAAAAATATGAGACATCGTATGCTTGATATTTTTAGAGAATCGCTCTTCAATAGCAACAATCTTTGTTTTCAAATTTCGAAAATCCAGAAAGGAAAATGAAAAATCCTCACAAATATCATTTAAATTAAGCAACAACTCCCCTAAGTCAGCATCCTCAAAAATACCTACAATTTTCTGTTGATTTAATTTATCGATAAACCCAATAGGCACAGAATTATACTTACATGCAAGAAGAAGTGTATGTAAACGGTTACTGAATACAAGTTGCGCGTTGCCATAAAAACTTAGCGCATTATCAAGTGTAATTAATTCACTTTTAAATTCAACTCTATCATGCCGAGATGATAATAATTTATAAATTTCATGCGCAAAGGGATAATCTGATTGAACTTGGTAGGTGACCTGTATTGAACAGTGATATTGACTCATCAATGCATCTGATAGCATTAAAATTGCATTTTTCAGCTTATCTACTTTAAGCATATCATTTTTGTATAAAGATGACCGAAACGAAAATAGACACGTTGTAACCTCGCAATCCAGGTTGTATTTATTTACACCTGAAATCTCATATGCCCACGAAAGATCAGGCGCAATATCAACGCATTGAATTCCAGAATCAGCACACATTTTTTGAGATAGGGAATCACGCACATAGTAGTGATCTACAAACATAGAGAGCAGCCTCTCTGAAAACTTCGGCATAAACCCTGATAAATATATCGACATTCCAATTCTAACAACTTTCCCTCGAAACAACTTTACTAAAGCTAAATAGCAAGCAGACAAGAGTATTTTTACTGATGCTTTTACACCTGTATATCTATGTTCGCCCACTCCGGTAACAAACACAACGTCTGTCGATGTGCACATATGTTTAATACAGGAAAAAATAAGAAATAAAACAAATGGAAATCGTGAATACGAACTCAACCTTTCACTATGCTCGATACCAATTTTGTCGAGAAATAGAGCGGATTTCTTATTTCTATCGTTTACAATAACTTGACCATAAGGACGGAGCTGTTCCAGAAGGCTTTTATATATAAGCACTTCCCCAGTGTTATCAAATGCCGCAGTTGTTTTGTAAAAAATAATTCTTTTTTGATTGATCATTTCAGATACTTCCACAGAACAGCGAGTTTAATCCAATTTCGAATCTGTCTTTTGACCATTGCTTTTGAGCCGAATGATAAATTCACCTTTGAAAAGGAGTCATAATCATCTTCATATGCACGGTCATAGACCCCATCTCTTGCTTCGGGACGACTGACGGGCTTAGATAAATGAGCTTGTGTTTTGAGAGCAGTCTGTATGTTAGAAATACGAACTTCTATGCGCTTCAATTCGGAGATAACATCCAATCCCCTTTGAGAGTTTACAAGCAGCATAGAGACACCACTTCCCGTTCGCCTGATTTTTTTTACATGCTTTTTCACACCCCAAAAATCACCAAGGGTAATATCACCTTGCCGATTAATTGAGGCAAATTTGCAAGAATAGCATGCCGGCCGGAGTGTTGAATTATTCCAAAACCCTACAAAGTAGGGACTTTTCCCCGTATCAAAATATTGTGTCTTGCCATCATTCCATGTGATCTTCCAATCATATCCCCACCCAAATCGATCTTTACTTCTGTATGAAGTGGTATCAATACTTCTGGGTTCATGTTCTTCTTTCCACATAATTTCACGCATAAAAAGCTTATTACTCGGTGTGCCGTGGCAAATAATATCTGATGTTAGCAAATTAGAATAATCTTTCCTTAGAAAACTCCTTAACCCTGCTATCTGGCATGGTGTCCCGGTATAATACACAAAAATACCTGACTCGAGAAATTTCTGCGCCTCTTTAAAAGTGTTCCGTGTATCACTTTGTGCATACTTAGATCCACGAAACTTTAAGCAATCCTCGATTGTCCTCGCCATCGAATGATATAAGTTCCAGCTCTTATCGTAAGCAACACCAAAAACTACGCCGCCTCTACTTATTACCTCCGTAGCAATAGCCAGAAATAGTCCACCCGAAGTAGCTTCACTTCTGTCTTTCTTCTCTTTAGCCCAAGCTGCTAAAACTTTAAGAGGGTAGGTCTTATGTCTTTTCGTAGGTGTTATTAAATTTGGACAAACTCGATCACATAGACCACATTGAATACACATTGACTCATTAAATACGGGATAGAGGAACCCCTCATGATCGAGCATCATTGTAATAGCATCAGACTCGCATATCTGCTCACACGCTCTGCATCCATAGCAACTATCTGGTGATTTGGACATTTTTTGAAAAATTATAGGATTCATGAGCAATAATTACGCCTGAGAAATTTTCGTGGCAGGAATCCCAGCCCAAACAGACCGTTTTTCCGTAGAGTTAAGTAATACTGAATTTGCACCTACCACACTGTACTGCCCGACAATCAACTCATCACCTGCACAAAGTATTTTTGCACCAGCGCAAAGTATGGCACCATCTTGAATTTCTATTCTAATTTTTCGATGTCTATTTCTATTCACATCGGCCCTTCCAATTGTTACTCCTTGATATATCGTAACATTATTGCCAATAATAGTTGAGCCATGAATAACAAGCCCTGTTGCCCAATGCGCAAGCACAACATCACGACCGATTTGAACGGTAAGAGGAATCTCGACGCCAATCATTTTCAGAATCAAATATGATATTTTTCGCAGCCCATAAATTTTCCGCATCCATAAACATACTATTATAAATTTATCCCCCATAAAATTTACCCCAGCCTGATTGCAATATGAAGGCTCTGTTATAAAGATAACCAATGCAAAAGCATTATATTTAAGAGTTGACAACTTCAGTAATGATCTATAATTTTCGTTTTCGACAACTTATTAATATTTTAAAGAATAGTATATATAATCACAGTCAATCTCCTCCCGCAGAGCGGGAGGCCTCAGGCCCCCCCCCTCAAAGAGGGCGTTCACTTAGGGAAAGCCCCTACGGGGCTTAATGAACGTTGCTGAAAATCAAATTCTAATTGTTTGTCGTGTTTTTCCTGCTCTCTGATATATTTACGTATTGTCGCTTCATCTAACCCAACTGTGCTGACACAGTAGCCTCTCGGCCAGAAGTAGAACCCCAAAAGCCGTTGTGTCTTCAACACCTTACAATGAATAAAGACTACACTCTTTCCCTTCAAGAAACCAATGATAAAGGCTATGCTGAACTTCGGAGGGACACTCAAACGCATATGGATATGGTCCGGCATTAGATGCCCTTCGAGTAACTCAACACCTTTTTGACGGCACAACTCCTTTAGTATCTCTCCAACTTGCCTTCGAAATTTGCCATACAGCTTCTTTTGACGGTACTTCGGTACGATTACAATATGATATTTACAATCCCATCGGGTATGGGATAGGTTTCGACAATCGTGCATTGGTTCTCCCTCCAGTCATTCCCAGCAGGGGCTTTCCCGAGGAAGAACCTATTTCTTTTCTCGCCGGATGGGTAGAACCTATCCGGGTCCTCCACCAGAGGTGGAGGATTTATATCTGTTTTAAAAATCTACTCTTAAATTAATTTTGCAAAAAAGACGACTGATAGCGGATAAGACAAATCGCTTTTCCTGGTCTGAAAACAGAACGATCCATGAAGATAGAGCTATTATCGTTACCCCAATCATAGTCGTTAAAAAAATCCTAAAAGGATATAGTTGAAATTGTGTAAACGCCCAATAGGTCGTCCCAAAGCTCAAACCAAAAACCAGTATTGAAGGGAACAGTACCTGAACAGAAAATACTCGCACATTAACTCCACATTGTTTGTTTGCATGGTATAGTCGCCCCGCGCCAAGTATAATCTCGGCAAAAACGATCGTAAGTAGTGTCATATACGCGTCAACTTTGATCCACAATAGAAAAGCACCAACTGGTAAAACAAGTAACTGGACCAATGTCAAAAGTTTCTGATAATCGGCTATATTGCCTGATGCATGAATTAATGGTTGAAAAGGATATGTCATCGATCTCAATACAGGTGTAACAAGAATAATTCGACAGAACCAAACAGAGTATTCTGGTGGATCGTTTAGCCAAAATTTGAAAACACTTTCCATTTCTAACCATAAGGGAATTGCTATTATTAACACCAAGAGATACCCTGCCTTCGATATGCTAAAAGCCAAACGAATTGCATCATCAGAACGGCCTTCGCCCACACGGCTTATCGTCTGAGGACTAGCTACTTTATTTAAAACGGCACTCATATACTTTGTCTGACCACTTACTTGCCGTGCAATACCATACGCAGCATTGACCCTGACCCCTAAAAAATAATTAAAAACAATCGCCAGGCCCTGCCCTTGAAGTACCTCACTAAATGCTGTCATTGTAGTCCACCCGGTAAACGCAAGCATTTTTTTAAATTCTACTAATCGAACAGAAGATAAACACAATGTAGTTTCATTAAAATTAAGACGACAATACAGCCATTTTACAAACAACACACACAGCATTAACAGTGAAATAAAGAGACCGTACATTTTCAAACGATCAAAAGGAAGAAACAACAAAGCAACTGCGATAACAACTTTAAAAGCAGATTCAATGACCCCGACAATTGCGATGAACCCCATCCTTTCATGCGCCGTAATTCCTGCTTCATATGGAACAGAAGCAATCGAAAATAAGGTCGTAATTGCCATTGACTGGTATATGAATTTTGCCGAAGAAATACGTTGTGATGGGATATTTAGTACACCATTAAATAATGGCACCGCTGAAACTTGCAAAATGAAATAAACTACTATCCCTATAATAATATGCATGACAACACTGGTACTGAAGACCCTGTTCAAAGACATCATATCTCTTCGGCCAATCTCGAAAGACAGATGCCTCTGCACAGAAGCGGCCATTGCCATGTTCATAAACGAGAGAATTCCTATTGTACCAGCGATTAAATTAAAAATACCGAAGTCAGAAACGCCTAAAGCCTGCAGTACAATGCGTGTGGAAAATAGAGCAAGCCCAATAGAGAAAACCATTTTAAGAGATAAGACAAATGTATTAAATGCAATTCGATTTTTTGAATCCATTGAGTATTACCCTATCTTATTCCCTTTTATAAAACCTATCAGACCAATTCTTTCTATGAATACCTTTCCAAGCTCATACCATTGAAATGAGTTTTTTATATAATCTACTCTTCGAGCTCGTAATTGGGGATCATATTGTTCCACGTCAAGCATAGTTTTAATTGTTTGAACCCACTTGCTAACTTTTAGATCAACACAATAACCGTATTCCTGACTCACTAAAATATCCAAAGGACCACCTTCTGGTGTTGAAATAACGGGGCAGCCTCTATACAGAGCTTCCATTACAACCATTCCATATATTTCATAATTTGTCGGCAATAAAAAAATGTCAGAGTGTTTATACAAAATATGAACTTCTGAATTATCTACACGCTCAATGTGCAATACACAATTATCAAGCGACATTTCATGAATCCAGTTTTGAAATTCTCTGTATTGAGGCCCTTGCCCTACAGCAAGTAGGCCTATTGACAGACCATCATCTCTCAATGCTGCTAAAACCTGAAGCAAAAATTTTGGATTCCGTCTTGGTTCAATTTTTCCAATATATAACAAAAGTGTGTCGAATTTTGCTTTGAATTCAGACGTTAGTCTTAAAAGATCCTGATTATCTAATTCTCTAACAATATCCAAACCAATAGGAAAAAGATTTACATCTGTATACTTTTTACTCAAAAGATAACTCTTTGCCATGGTCGTCTTTGCAAAAACAAAATCAGAATTAGCAACTATCATTTGTTTGAAAATTCGATCAAAAAACAACTGAAATATGTATTTATAACCTTTATAGTTTTTATACATTCCTTGAATAAAAACTGTCATTATTCCTGAGCGCCGAGCTGCTCGAAGGATAAGCGGGGTCATTAGCTGAGAGTCACCTCCTACTTGAATGAAACAATAATCCATGCTTGTGACTCGTTTAATCAATCCTGGAAAATAGACAATCTCCCTGAATATTTTAACTTTTTTCACAGGGACAACACGTAACTTACGATTCTTGAACTTGTAAATAACCGTGGGGCGACTTATATTTTTAAAATTCGCGTAAAAATCAACACTTAAGCCCAACTTAACCATGCCTTTAGCCTGCCCAATTGCTTGAACATTATAGGATAAAGGGTCTACTATCCCGGATCCAGTCTGTACTATTGCGGCAACTCGATTTGAACTCACTTTATCCATCGGCCTATCCATCGCTGAAAAGTATAACTAAGCCAGTAACGGGCTCCTTTCAACCATCGTACCTCAGATAGTTTTAAGTCGTATATTGGAACTTTTCGGCCCAAAAATCGTTCAAATTTGAAATAAAATGGCGCCGAAATTTTTTGATTCTTGAGCATCATTTGCTGAGAGCGGTTTACTTCAGTACTTTTTACAGCGTTTAGGAGTATACTTTCAGCTCTCTGTGCCTGGACTAAATAATCATGAAATGCCGGACTCCGAACGACCACAGAATTGACTCCTATTTCATTAAAATAGGGATCAATATGAATATCCCCAAATGAAACATCAGCCAACATTCCATAGTGGTCTACACAAAAAGAACAACGCCTTGGCTTAAAATAACTTCGAAGGCTCTCATAGTACTCTATGAATGGAACAGATATTACTTTTTTGTCAGTTAAAATCTTCATGAAGCCAAGACATCCGTTATCCCTGTAGGTAAATTTTTTCACGTCACCTGGCTTAATATTTTGTTTTTTACATAAATACTTCTGAGCGTCGAAATTTCGATTTGAGCTACAATAAATCGAGAAATATCCTGCAACATTGGCACGAAATTTTTCATTCAGCTCTTCCGTTTTTCTCATGCCTTGAATATGACAAGGAAGGCCTACGATAATAACTTTACCATGAAATGACATCACTTCATTGACCACCCCATTCAATGACACAGGACAGTACTTCGAGCTCATGCTGTCAATAATTTCCTCTCGCGTTTTAGCTATAAAGGTTTGGGTCCTCATGGGATTTGATTCGGAAAAACGCGTAACAACAGCACCGTCAATCACATTTGATTCAAGTAAAAAAATCAAAAACTGGCTCAAAAGCCCACCGGATGCTGCATGGTATCGAACTCCATGGTCTTGACTCCACCCTGTGTAGCAACCAACATATGGCCCAATGTAGGGGTCGACCATAACCCCGCCTGCACCGAAGTATTTCTGCGACTTGTTTTCAATATCAATCCCGTGTCCCGGGCATACTTTAAAGCAGTGATTGCACCCTTTATCATGCGCGCATTTAGCTGAATCAATATGCGGAACATTGATAGCTTTCGTCTCAACAATATGAATCGCATTCATTGGGCATGCATCTTCGCAAACACCGCAACCTAAACACAGCCCGTTATCCACGACCCAGCGAATATTATGCCCAGAATTCATGCGCATTTTGATTCCAAAACACGTTCAATTTCGTTGCAAAGATCATAGATATCTTCGTAAATACCAGGCATTATTTCGTTAAGTTTTGCCCTGACTATTTGGCGATCACGCCATAATGCACTTGTCCTCCGTGTAAGGTCCTCAAAGTCTTTATTAATATCCCACACATATTCCGGCATTCTAAGAAAACGCATCATGCCTTCAGACTTATGACTATACTGCATAACAAGCGAAGGAACAGACAAAGATATTGCAGCTATAACTGAATGCATACGGCTACCAATAAACAATTCACTTTTACCTATAACACCTTTAACCTCTTGAGGCGTCACTTCCTGTTCTAAAGCAAAAAGACGATCTGTTTTATTTATTTTTGATAGAATAAGCTCGATGGGAAAACGGTCGTCGCCATCTTTTGACTGATACTCATCTATAGTATAACTCATCTTCTTTGGATAAAGCTGATGGGGAATTAAAACAATTGGTATTTCGAAATTATTCAATATCCACTCAATATATTCTATCATCAATGAAATATAATCTTGCCCCCTTTCCTTGTAGAGATTATACATAAGGACCGAAACATTAAGACCTATGAACTTTTCACCTCCCTCTAAACCCGATTGTCTCAACAATTCATCACGGCGATAATCCGAGCAAGGTTCTAAAACAAAAGCAGTATCATGCACCAATCGCAACCGATTCAAACCATGCGGTTTCAGGTATTCAAAAGTATTCTGATCTCTTACTGTAATCGCATCAAATTTTTTTAACCCCAATAGAGCAAGTTTATCTTTAAAACCACCATTAAAAGGCCCAATAGAGGAAGTAAATAAAATTAGAGGCACTCCTTGTCGTTTTAAAAAAATTGTCTTTCGTAGTAATTTATATGGTGGAACAGTAATATACCCATCTCCCCATGCTGATACAACAACATCGACTTGAGAAACGATTCTACGAATTTGAAGCATTGCAACTATTTGTGATTTTGATCGTTGAATATATGAAATTTTATAAGGTAAATACCCGAACTGTAACTTATCTACCTCGGGGTCAGATGAAAACAATACAATTTCACATTTTGGATACTTCTCATTCAACAATTCTATATCACTAATAATGAATGCATTTGTCCCAATACTTATACATGAGCTTGAAGCCAAACAGTCCAAAAAAATCTTCATCGTCTCCCCCTGGGTATAATTTATTACAGATACCCTAAAAAAAGATATCTACAGGATTAGAAATACGGAACTGTTAATCCATAATATTATTTCGTGAGAACTGCACACAACCAATCCTGGCAACGGTCAAGAGTTTATGACTGATTTAAACCCTAAATGGTTAACTTAAAGAGATCTTAGGATCGCCATGACGTATCAATATTTCTACAACCGCCAAAAATCCCCACCCCAATCCCTCATCTCATCCGGATCCAGAACACTTTTGACATCAATGAGAGACCCATTGGTTTTGATTTTGTCTGTGAACGCTTCAAGGGGCATCGCTTTGTATTCGCGATGGGCGGTGGCGATGACGACGGCGTCGACGTCTTGGATTTCGTCGAAGGGGGTCAGCTCGATGCCGTAATGGCGCTTGGCCTCGAGGGGGTCGACCTGAGAGTCGTGGACGTGGACATGGATGCCGTAGGATTGGAACTCTTCGACGATGTCCACAACGCGGGTATTACGCAGATCCGGGCAGTCTTCTTTGAAAGTAAGGCCGAGGACGGCCACGGAAGAGCCGTTGTTCAGGCATCCGTTTTTCATGAGGCGCTTTACGGTGGTCTGGGCGATGTACTTGCCCATGGAATCGTTACGCTTGCGGCCGGAGAGGATCACTTCGGGGTGATAGCCTTCCACCTGGGCTTTGTAGGTGAGATAGTAAGGGTCAACGCCGATGCAGTGGCCGCCCACAAGGCCGGGTCTGAAGGGGAGAAAATTCCACTTGGTTCCCGCGGCTTCAAGAACATTGAGGGTATCGATGTTCAGGGTGTCGAAGATGATGGCCAGCTCATTGATGAGGGCGATGTTGAGGTCCCTTTGCGTGTTTTCAATGACTTTAGCGGCTTCGGCTTCCTTTATGGTTGCCGTGGGATGGACTCCTGCGGTGATGATGGAGCCGTAGAGGGATTTTACTTTTTCAAGGGTATCCGGGGTGTCGCCTGAGACAACCTTCGTGATGGTAGTAAGGGTTCGTACTTTGTCCCCCGGGTTGATGCGCTCTGGGGAGTAGCCCACATGGAAATCCGTTTTCCACGTCATGCCCGATTCCTTCTCAAGGATGGGCACACAGATATCTTCCGTTGCTCCCGGGAAAACCGTGGACTCGTACACCACGACGGTCCCTTTGCTCATGTGACGGCCCACGGTCTCGGAGGAAGACATAAGGGGTGAAAAATCTGGTTGATGGGCTTCATTGATGGGCGTCGGCACAGCCACGATAATAAAATCGGCTTTTCCGATCATTGTGGGGTCGCTGGTTGCCGAAAATTTTACCGCTGCTTTGAAGGCCCCTGCATCCACTTCCCCGGTGTTGTCCACGCCCCTGCGGCAATTTTCAACCAGGGACTCTTTGATATCAAAACCGATGGTCTCGTATTGTTTTCCAAATTCCAGGGCCAGGGGAAGCCCAACGTATCCCAAACCGACAACGGCGATGACTGGATTATGTATCATGATGGTTGGCTCCGTTATTCTCCCGATATTTCCTGAGAAAACGATCAGATCAGAGCAACAAGGAATTGTTGCCGCTGGACCTCACGATTGTCTGATCGAGCGTCTCACCCGTCGGGCGAGCCAAGGGCTCCATCCTGCATGTTATCAGAGCTTTGGGATACACAACCCAATTTGAGGCCCTGATGCATTGAATATGGCAGCGCTCAGCTCATGAAATATTCGGTTTCGATGTGTTCTTGGTTTGCCGACTCCGATTCTTCTGCCAGAGAATGTGTATAGCTCAGTCAGAATATAATGGCGGAACGAAGAACCAGACACCTTTCACCTGAATGTCTTATAACCGATAACCACGATCTTCCAGCACCTTCTGTAAGGCCGTCCTTGCCTCCTTTTCTCCATGTACCAAAGTGATCTTACCCGGCTTCTCGGGCATCTCTTCCACCCAACGCACCAGCTCGCTCTGGTCGGCGTGGGCTGAATACCCCCCGAGTTCGTGAAGCCTTGCGTTGACCTGGACTTTCTCCCCGTTGATCCGAACGTAACCGTTCTTTCGGGAGCCGTATGTGATGATATCGCGACCGAGCGTGCCTTTGGCCTGGTATCCCACAAAAAAGAGATCGTTCTTTGCGTCTTCCAGGCCAGCTTCCAGATGGTCGATGATCCGGCCTCCGGTGCACATGCCACTGCCCGCGATAATAACCGCCGGCCCGGAAACCGTGAGAGATTTTTGGTGATCTCTGTAGGACTTTACCGCAAAAAGCGTCGCAAAGTCGATGGGATGATCGCCCTCTTTAAGCAGGCGTTTTGATTCTTTATCCCAGAATTCGCTCAAAGAGCCGTATATATGGGTGACATTGAGCCCCAGGGGAGAATCCACAAAAACCGGAATGTTTTTCAGGTCACTCCCCTGCCCTGCCGCTTCACCTTGTTTCTGAGACGAAAGGATCCGGTCAATCTCATAAATCAACTCCTGGGTACGCCCCAGGGAAAAGGCGGGGATGAACACCTTGCCGCCGTCGGCCAAGGCCCTTTTCAACACCTTCTCCAGTCGTTGGGTTCGGTCGCCCCTTGCCTCATGGTTCCGATCCCCGTAGGTAGATTCCATGATGAGAAGGTCGCAGGCATCGGGTGGATCCGGGTCGCATAGAATTGGCGACCCTTTGCAGCCCAGGTCCCCTGAAAAAAGAATCCGGTAGGGTGCCGGGTCTCCTGGAATTGTGAAATGGATAAAACAAGACCCCAGAATATGCCCTGCGTGCCCAAACTTGAACCGAACCCCTTTGTTCAGGCGAAAGGACTGCTGATACTCGAATCCCCAAGAGAGCTCGTCGATTGCAGCCTCAAGCCGCTTAACCTCCTCTTTGGAACGATTTGAAAACCCCATGGCGTCATGGAGCATGGGGATGAGAAGCGCCTTGGTGGGATGCGTGCAGAGGATCTCCCCTGAGAACCCCGCATCAATAAGGTCCGGCACCCGGCCGATGTGATCGATATGGGCATGGGTCAAGAACAGATAATCGATGTCCGCAGGCTCCACAGGCCACTCGGAGAACGGCACAAGGGAATCCTCTCCCATGGCCAGTCCGCAATCGATCAACATGGTCGGACCATGGGTGATTGTGAGGAGGTGGCAAGAGCCGGTGACGGATGTGTGAGCGCCGAGATGGGTCAGGGAATAGGGCATAAAATAGGGGCTTAAGGGCTAAGGGCTAAGGGCAGCCCTTTCAATGTAGTACTTTTATTTTTTGCGTTTCGAAATCAGCTTGGCGGTTGAAACATGTGAGCTTTTCGAGCAATGACCCTTCTTGTCCTTTGGCTTTTTAGGGCCTCTCT
>NZ_CAADHO010000009.1 GCF_900699765.1 Desulfoluna butyratoxydans | reverse complement strand
TATCCCAGTTTCTTTCTCGAGTTCCTTTACAGGAATATTCTCCGGTGGCGACATACGTTGAATGAGCTCTGCCTTGTATGCTGGGGAATAGTGATTCATAACTTTTCCAAATCCGCCTCGCTTTGTTTTATACAATTTCATACGAGGCGACAACTACCCTGACACAGGGGGATGGATGGGGCGTTTGCGGTGCGCACGGCGCACCCTACGGGACACCGAGCAGCATCGCGGGCTGTAGGATGCGGCTCCCTCACCAGGTGGCGTTTCGAGGGGCAGTAAATCGGTGACGCAAAAAAACAAAGGGCGCCATGACTTCGGTCGGTTTCTATGGATGGAGCGTTTGCGGTACGCACTGCGCACCTACGGGACACCGAGCGGTATCGCGGGCTGTAGGGTGCGGCTCCCGCACCGGGTGGCGTTTCGAGGGGCAGTAAATCGGTGACGCAAAAAACAATAGGGCGCCATGACTTCGGTCGGTTTCTATGGATGGGGCGTTTGCGGTACGCACGGCGCACCCTGCGGAACACCGACCGGCATCGCGAGCTGTAGGGTGCGGCTCCCGCACCGGATGGCGTTTCGAGGGGCATTAAATCGGTGGCGCCAAAAACAAGGGGCGCCATGACGTCGGTCGGTTTCTGTGGATGGGGCGTTTGCGGTGCGCACGGCGCATCCTGCGGGACACCGAGCAGCATCGCGAGCTGTAGGGTGCGGCTCCCGCACCGGATGGCGTTTCGAGGGGCAGTAAATCGGTGACGCAATAAACAATAGGGCGCCATGACGTCGGTCGGTTTCTATGGATGGGGCGTTTGCGGTGCGCACGGCGCACCCTGCGGAACACCGAGCAGCATCGCGAGCTGTAGGGTGCGGCTCCCGCACCGGATGGCGTTTCGAGGGGCATTAAATCGATGACGCAAAAAACAATAGGGCGCCATGACTTCGGTCGGTTTCTATGGATGGGGCGTTTGCGGTGCGCACGGCGCGCCCTACGGAACACCGTGCGATTTCAGGGATATGGGCGTGACGGCCCCTATTCCCTATTCCCTATTTTCCTACCCCCTCAATAAATCGCCTTGGTGGACTCAGCGTCAAAGATGTGCAACTGATTGAGGTTGGCTTCCACGCGCACAGCGTCTCCGGGGCTGACGACCCTGCGGCCGTCGCATTTGGCAAGGACCCTGGCGCCGCCCAGGTCCACGTGGACGTGGGTTTCGTTGCCCAGGGGCTCCACCACATCCACCACGCCGGGGAGTTTCCAGTCGTCCGGGAAGCGACCCTCACCGCTTTCAAGGGTCAGGTCTTCGGCGCGGATCCCCACAACCACCTCCTGACCGGGGGCAATGCCTGCGCCTTCTTTTTCCGGAATGGGAAGGCTCACCTCACCCTCAAACACAAGGGAGAGGCCCCCTGCCACGCCTTTGACCACTGCGGGGACCAGGTTCATGGGAGGGCTGCCGATAAAGCCCGCCACAAAGGTGTTCACGGGATTTTCAAAGAGCTCCAGGGGCTTGCCCTGCTGAACGATATGCCCGTCTTTCATCACCACGATGCGGTCCCCCAAGGTCATGGCTTCCACCTGATCGTGGGTGACGTAGATGATGGTGGCATCCACACGGCGATGGAGTTTCTTCATCTCGATGCGCATCTGGGTCCTGAGCTTGGCGTCGAGGTTGGAGAGGGGCTCGTCAAAGAGAAAAATATCGGGCCTGCGCACAATGGCCCGGCCCATGGCCACGCGCTGGCGCTGGCCGCCGGAGAGCTGGGAGGGCTTGCGGTAGAGAAACTCTTCCAGCCCCAGGATGGCCGCCGCCTCTTCCACGCGACGCTTGATCTCCTCCTTGGGCCTTTTTTTGATTTTCAGGCCAAAGGACATGTTGTCAAAAACGTTCATGTGAGGGTAGAGGGCGTAATTCTGGAACACCATGGCCACGCCGCGATCCTTGGGGGCCAGGTCGTTGATCACCTTGTCCCCGATGGACATGGTCCCGTCCGAAATCTCTTCGAGGCCGGCGATCATCCGCAGGGTAGTGGACTTGCCGCAGCCGGAAGGGCCCACAAACACCACAAACTCCTTGTCCTCGATATCGAGATTGATGCCGTGCACCACCTCGGTCCTGCCATATCTCTTCACCACATCTTTTATCTGAAGACGAGCCATATCCTGTCCTGTTCTGAAAGCACCCCGCACGGGTCGGAGCTTCTTGTCATCGGCCACCGGCACAGGCCCGCTTGCGCCGGCCGCCATGCCATGGAAAAAGATCCCGCATCTCTCCAAGGGGTCTTAGCAGGAATGGCGCAACCGAAACAATAAAAAAATCACGTCCCCCCGCACCACCCGCATCCCGAGCCCCCCGGAGGGAAGACAACTGTGCATACGAAATTTTTTACCACCCGAAAACAAGGGAGCGGATTTTAAAATCAATCCCTGCCGCGGCCCCCGGCCCGGTGCGGCAACAGGGCCCTTCCGGGGCTGATTATGCCTTGACGCTCCCCCAAAATCGCCATACCCTGTGTGCGGCATAACCAGTAGCGGTTACAATCAATCAGGCGTTATTTCAGAACGACCCACGATGAGGAGGAGAAGAGATGGTTCTTCGAAAATGGTTAGCAACACTTACTGCGGCACTGATCCTTGCCCCCGCAGCAGCCATGGCCAAACCCGTCACCATTGAATGGTGGCATGCCATGAGATCTGCTCGCGGCGAAGTGGCCAACGAAATCATCAAGCGATTCAATGAGTCCCAGGACCAGTACCGTGTCGTGGGCACCTTCAAAGGGAACTACGACGAGACCCTCAACGCAGGGATCGCCGCCTTCCGGGCAAAAAAACAGCCCCATATCATGCAGGTATTCGAAGTGGGCACCCAGACCATGATGCTCTCCGGCGTGGTCTACCCCGTGTTCCAGCTCATGAAGGACACAGGCAACGACATCGACTGGTCACGGTACCTCCAGCCCATTCTCTCCTACTACATGAACGCCGACGGCGAACTGGTTTCCATGCCCTTCAACTCGTCCACACCGGTCATGTACTACAACAAAGAGCTCTTCAAAAAAGCGGGCATTGACACCGTCCCCGTCACCTGGGACGACATGGGCGTGGCCACGGGCAAACTCCGTGCCGCAGGGGTCGACGCCGGTATGGTCACCGCCTGGCAGTCCTGGGTTCAGGTGGAGAACTACAGCGCCATCCACAACATCCCCTTTGCCACCAGAGCCAACGGCTACGAAGGCCTTGACGTGGAGCTCACCATCAACAACCCCCAGATGGTCAAGCACGTCACCCGCCTCCGGGACTGGGCCAAGGACGGCCGATTCGTCTACTCCGGCCAGAAGTACCAGGGCCCCAAGGCCGAGTTCCTCGCCCAGAAAGCCGGGATCTACATGGACTCCATCAGCGGCATCGCCAAGCTGAAGAAAGCGGCCCAGTTTGACTGGGGCGTGGCTCCCCTTCCCGTGGAAGCGGACATGAAAGAGCCCCAGAACAGCATCATCGGCGGGGCCTCCCTCTGGGTACTCAGGGGCCACACCAAGGAAGAGTACAAGGCCACGGCCGCCTTCCTGAAGTTCATCTCCACCAACGAGATCCAGGAGTACTGGCACAAGCAGACCGGCTACTTCCCCGCCACCATCGACGCCTACGAAAGCCTCAAGGCCAAGGGCTACTACAAGGCCGACCCCAAGCAGGAAGTGGGCATCAAGCAGCTCAAACGACGGGACCCCACCAAAATCTCACGGGGCCTGCGCCTCGGCAGCTTCACCCAGATCCGCAACATCATCAACGAAGAGCTGGAGCTGGTGTGGAACGGCAACAAGACCCCCCAGGAAGCCCTGGACGCGGCGGTCAAGCGTGCCAACATCAAACTGAAATCCTTTGCCAAAACCTACAAGAAGCGGTCCTAACCGCATCTAAAGGTTTAACAGACACCGCCCCGGATCCGGCCCCTGCGGCCGGGCCCGGGGCCTTCGTGCGTTGACGTATTACCCCAAAAGCCACAGGCCCCATGCAAAAACGATCGGTTTTCAATTCAAGGTACCTGCCCTACGTGCTGATCCTTCCACAGGTTCTGGTCACGTTGACTTTTTTTTACTGGCCCGCCGCCCAGGGACTGGTGCAATCCTTTCTCCTGAGCGACCCCTTCGGGATGTCCAACACCTTCGTGTGGTTTGAGAACTTTACGGCGATCTTCACCGATCCCCTCTACCTCAAGTCCATCGGCATCACCATTGTCTTCAGCCTCACCACCGCCTTTGTCTCCATCTCCCTGGGGATGATCATCGCCACCCTGGCCAACCGGGCCACGCGGTGCAAGGCCCTGATCCGGACCATGCTCATCTGGCCCTACGCCGTGGCCCCGGCCATCTCCGGTGTCCTCTGGCTTTTTCTTTTGCACCCCTCCTTCGGGGTGGTGGCCCTGGCCCTGAAAAAGTGGTTCGGGTTCAACTGGAACCCGGTGCTCAACGGCAACGACGCCCTGGCCATGGTCATCATCGCCAGTGCCTGGAAAGAGATCAGCTACAACTTCGTCTTCTTCATGGCCGGACTCCAGGCCATTCCCCATTCGCTCATCGAAGCGGCCTCCATGGACGGCGCCTCCCCTTTCCGGCGGTTTTTCGCAATCACCCTGCCGCTGTTGTCCCCCACCCTCTTTTTCCTGACCGTCATGAACATCATCTACGCCTTCTTCGAGACCTTCGGGGTCATCCATGCGGTCACCCAAGGGGGCCCGGGCGGGGCCACCAACACCCTGGTCTACAAGGTGTACCAGGACGGATTCGTTGGGCTGGACATGGGCTCGTCCGCTGCCCAGTCCGTGATCCTGATGATCCTCATCGTCGGAGTCACCGTGTTCCAGTTCAAATTCATCGAAAAAAGAGTCCAATACGCGGGGTAATAAAGGCACATCATGGTTGAAAAAACACCCATACTCGATTTTCTGACCTACGTTTTTCTGATCCTGGGCATCGTCATCGTCGGCTTTCCCATCCTCTACGCAGGCATTGCCGCGTCCCTGCCCCTGGAAAAGGTCTCCATGGTCCCCATGCCCCTGGTTCCCGGGGATCAGTTTTTCGTCAACATGAAGCTGGCCTGGACCCGCGGGGATCTCTCCACCCAGCTCTTCAACTCCCTGATCATGGCCTCGGGCATCACCCTCGGCAAGATTTCCGTTTCCATGCTGGGGGCGTTTTCCATCGTCTACTTTGACTACAAGCTGCGCACCGTGGCCTTTGTCACGGTATTCTGCACCCTGATGCTGCCGGTGGAGGTGCGCATCCTGCCCACCTACGAGATGGCCGCCAACCTCTTCGGCCCCCTGCAGCCCCTCTGGGACATGCTGCACCTCAACAGCGTGGTGAGCTGGTTTGCAGGGCACGATGTGGAGGTCTCCCTCAACTGGAGCCTTCTGGACAGCCACACCGGCCTGATCCTGCCCCTGGTGGCCTCTGCCACCTGCACCTTCCTCTTCCGGCAGTTTTTCCTCACCGTGCCGGAAGAACTCTGCGAAGCGGCCAAAATGGACGGGGCCTCCCCCATGACCTTCTTCTGGAAGGTGCTGTTGCCCCTGTCCAAAACCAACATCGCCGCCCTGGTGGTCATTGAGTTTGTTTACGGCTGGAACCAGTACCTCTGGCCCCTGCTCATCACCACCAACCCCAAGATGCAGACAGCGGTCATCGGCCTGCAGAACCTCATCCCCCTTGCCGACGACCTCCCCGAGTGGAACATCGCCCTGGCAGGGGCCCTCATCGTCATGCTGCCGCCCATCGTGGTGGTCCTGGCCATGCAGAAGTGGTTCGTCAAAGGCCTGGTGGACTCGGAAAAATAGCCCCGGACCTTATCCGTCACAAACTCCCAGGGCGCGGCACACCATTCGGTATGCCGCGCCCTGCTTCTTTTTTCTCACACAGCATAAAGGCAACCCCACATGATCACCCTTCCCTTTCACACCAACCGCTACTTCATTTTACGCCACGGCCACAGCACAGCCAATGAACAGGGCCTCATTGTGAGCAGCCCGGAAAACGGTATCGGCAACTGGGGGCTCTCGGAGACCGGCAAGGAGGAGGTGACCCGCTCCGTAACCCGTGCCGCCGACGAGGGGCTCTTCAACAGCCTCATCAAACCCGTGGTGGTCTGCTCGCCCTTTCTCCGCACCATGGAGACCGCCGACATCGCAGCCAAGATCCTCAAGGCGGAGCGGTTCTCCGACGCCAACCTGCGGGAGCGCTTTTTCGGGGAGTTTGATTTAAAGGAAAGCGGCCTCTACGAAAAGGGATGGGCCTTTGATGAGACAAACCCGGATCACACCGAGTTCGGCGTGGAGAGCGTCAGCTCCGTTGCCGCCCGCATGGTGGAGGTGGTGAAACGTACGGGGCGCCGCTACAATGAAAAGGACATCATCCTGGTCACCCACGGGGATCCGGGCCAGATCCTCCAGTGTGTGTTCGACGGCATCGATCCGGCAAAACACCGCAGCATATCCCCCCTGGAGACCGCCGAAATCCGGCCGGTCCCCAGCAGGTAAAACACACCGCGCAAAGTGCCGGGGCCCATCAGGCGCCGGCGGCTGCGGGGTCTTTCTGGTAGATGGTATAGGTGTAGGGAGTCTCGGCGGGATACGCCTGGGAAAAAACCGGTGTGAAGGTGTCGGGAATCTCGGGCATGAAAATATCCCCGGCGGGTGTGGCGTGGATATGGGAGATGTGAAGGGTGTCTGCCAGGGGAAGGGTCTCCCGGAAGATTTCGCCGCCCCCGGCCACCATGAGCCGTCGCCCCCCTGCGCAGCCCGCCTCAACGGCCTCCTCAAGGGTGGTGCACACCAGGCATCCGGGGGCTTTGTAGGAGGCATTGCGCGTCAGGACAATGATCTGCCTGCCCGGCAGGGGGCGCCCGATGGTCTCCCAGGTTTTCCTGCCCATGAGCACGCTGTGATGGTAGCTCACCGCCTTGAACAGAGAAAGCTCCCCTTCGATATGCCAGGGAATATCGGCACCGTTGCCGATGATCCCGTTGTCCGCCACCGCGACGACAATTGAAATTTTCATGTGTACCATCCCTTCATCACCCGTATAAAGCCCAACAGCACCCTTGACGGGCCCGGGAACATCCCGCGCCGTGTGCCGTCTCTCCCCTATACCACCCGGGCCGGGCCGTGTCGAGGAGACGGGTCCGTGATACCGGCTATTTGATGATCTGGATCCCCATGGTGTGCATCCGGGCCATGCGACGCTGGCCTTTGTTTCCCCGCGTCACGGACAGCACGCGGTTCACCAGCTCCAGCAGTTCCCGGCACAGGGGCCGAAACGAATGGATGGAGCAGGTCGACGGATCCAGCAGGGTGCCGTAGCGATGCAGCAGGGTGATTCCTTTCACCCCTTCGGTGAGCTCGTCGATGGACTCCACCACCTCTTCGGCGACATCCTGAAACAGATCGATGTCCACCACATCGTAGAGGATCGACACAAGCTGCTCCCTGAGCTGCTCGAAGTCGCGGCGTTTTCCTGTGGCCAGCTCCAGTGTTCGGTAATATCGTGTCTTCACATGTCTTCCGACGCTATCGGATAAAATATCCATACGGCCTCCCGTCCGGGGCGAGGTTGTCTGTGATGCATGGGCCGTTTGCACGGCTCGCGGCATCGGTACCGGCATGAACGTCAGCGATGAGTGGCTTACACGAATGGGAATGGGGAAACGGATACGTTTGAACAAATAATGGTCGCGAAAATACTCAGCGATTGCTCTTCAGGGGCCTGGAAACGCACAAGGATTTCCACGCCCCTCGCTGTCGCGGGCCAAACCATATATCGAACGTTGAATGCAAGTGCATGGTGATGGGGGTACATCCGGCGGTCTATGCATACAGTATACGTCGGAAGCGGAACGTTAAGCAAGGCCGCAAAAAAATCTGCGGACTAACCCGGATATTTCACGAGTCGAGTGCACCGCATATTCAAGGCCTCAGAGCTGCAGATATCGTGGTTTACCTCAAAGCTCTGATAACGCAGAAGATGGGTGCACTCGGTCCGCCCGAAGGGTGAGAAAATCAAACAGCAAACGTCGATTTACAGTTTCAAAACAGCCAACATTTTCATTATAGCCACCTGAAACAACGGTATTTTTTCTTTGGCTGGTTATTTTCTCATGAAATGTCCGGACTAAAGCTGGCCCTCTCCCCGGCCGAGATGATAACAAAGGGAGCCGAACCGACAACCGCAAGCCGTGGGATAAAAAAGATGACAACCGAGAAGAACGAAACCGCAGACGGCCCCAAACCCAAAAAGCGCAAAAAAAAGATACTCCTGCCCATTGCGGTCGTGCTGCTCATTGCGGGCCTCGGTGCAGGGGGCTGGTTTGGATACACCACCTTTTTCAAATCTGGCTACCCCCGTCAAACCCTGGAATACGTGGACCTCGACGACAGTGTCCTGAAATTCTCCTGGGCACGGCTCCCCGATGTCTATCACCTTATGGTCGACGTCAACGCGGAGATGGCCCTCATGAAAAATGAAATCAAGCGGATCAGACGGGTGGGCAAGGCCTACCCCAGGCAGGAAAAAATCGTGGCATCGGAGATCAAACGGTGGGAGCGGAGTGTGCAAAAACTTTCAGGACAACTCCGCAGGTTCCAGGGCCAGGTGGAAGCCCTCTACGTAACATTCCGGGTAAACCCTGAAAAGGGACAGGCCGCCATACGGGAAAAGGGCCCGGCCCTTGCCTCGGCCTTGCAGGAGGCTGTCAACGGTGTGCGAAGCCAAACCGCCGCCCTTGGAGCGGCCCGGGTGGCCCCCACGGGGATCAAGGGGGTCATTGCACAGATCAAAAACCGTTTTTTTCACTAGGGTGTCCGCTTCAGGGCTCTCCCTTCTCCCCGGGCTCTTTTCTGCCTGTGTGGAAAAAGGGAAAAGGTGAGGCTTTGGCCAGATCGTCCACGGATCGCCTCGCCATCTCGGTAAACTCCGAGCTGAAATGGAGCACCTTCTTGAATTGATCGTCAAAGGCTTTCCGCTGCTTGACGTAACTGTCGATGGTCTGAGACAGGTGGAGGTCGAAAAAATCCCCCATCATGTTGTCACCGTACCGAAGCATCAGGTGAAGCAGATGAACGGGGAGAAAAAACTTTTTGTTCTTTGCTTCTTCCACAAGGATCTGGGTGAGGATATAGGCCGTTACGTCATCCCCTGACCCGGCCTCCACCACCTTCACATCCCTTCCGCTCCGGATGATCTCGGCAAGCTGCTCCAGGGTGATGTACGAGCTCTCGGATGTGTTGTAGAGGCGCCTGTTGCTGTACTTTTTCACCACCACGGTCTCTTCAGCCATTGTCTCTCCCGCCTGGGTTATCGGTCGATAAGTGCTATACCCTAAAATTAAAATAATGACACACAACGACGCTCTGCATCAAACGCGTTATGTGTTGAAGCAACGATCAAAACATCATGCTGAGGACTTATGGGATAATCCCGTCCTGGGTAATTTAATCCTGGCATGGCCCTAAGTTGAAAGGCCCCCGAATCGGCGACCCTTTGTGTACTATATGTCAGCCCATCGGGGAATGCAATTGACATCGGCGGCCTGTTTCCTTTATTGATAAAAGAGTGTTTTAATAAAATTACTTCGTTTGTTTTAAACAATTTTGTTTTTACCTATCGCAAATTCCTTTATAGTGAAGCACAAACGCCCCTGACCGTCTGCTTATTGAAGCGGCCGGCAGGCGAAAACCCGCCTAACAGACGGTACCCTCCCGAATAACAGACACCATGCGGGTACCTTGAAGCACAGTTGATCAGGAACCGGATGACGAAACAGCCTTCCTCGCGAAAACAATACCATGTCAGCCCACTTGGACCCCGGAACAGGAGAAACCGACCATGGCGAAATCTGTCCTGAAGCAGCTCAAAGAGCATGAACGTGAAGTCCGAAGACAATTGATTATCAACGCAGCAAAAAATCTCTTCAGCCAGAACTCATTCCACGAAATCGGTATGAGGGACATCGCCAATGAGGCGGGAATCTCAGTTGCATCGCTTTATCAGTACTTTCCAAGCCAGGACGACCTGTTCGTGGAGATCCTTACCAACGACATCAACAAGATCAAATCGCGCCTCTGGGAAAGCCGTCGCGAACTGGACGATATCGCCATCGACATCGTCAACTTCCTTGTGGACAACGAGGATATCTTCCAGATGATGAGCCATTTCATGATCAAGGGCGAAAAAAACCCGGAGACACTTCGCAAGTTCAACGTCATCCAGGTCCTCTTTCTGGACATGCTGGACAGGGCCCTGGCCAAGGCCGGTGAAGCCCATCCGGTCAGCTACTATTCCCATGCCTTTTTTGCCTCCCTTTTCGGCAATGTCATCACCTTCCGAAACTATCCGTCAAGCGACGCCTCTTCCCACAGGGAAAGCCTTTATCACGTGGCAAGGATTACTGCCAAAGCCTTCCACGACACCCTGGTCACAGAGGAAAAAGCCATAACCTTCTGAGGACGTGTATAAATGCAATGATCACACATCAAACCTCTTTTATTAGAGTAAACATTGTTATATAATCGATTTTCTTCAGTGCCGACGTACCAAATCTACCGGACAAGGAGAAAATCCGTGACCATACGCCTGATCCTGCTCACAGCTGCCGCCATCTGTCTCCAAGCCGCCACCGCTTTCGGGCTCTGGGACTATGAGCCCCCCGCCGTCTCCACGCCACCCCTTATGGGTTGCTGGTCCGATGATACCGTCTCCTATGCCGTGGGGTTCGACGGCGCTGCCTTCCGCCATTCAGGGGGCTCCTGGTCGGACATCTCCGACGGCACCCTCTCCGGTGCCGTGCTCTTTGCCGTCCACGCCACCCCATGGGGAACCGTGTATGCCTCAGGCTACCGCCTCGGCCCCCCGCTGTTCGACTCCAACAACGACGGAACCATCAACGCCGTAGACACCCAAAGCAAGTACGGCGTGATCTTTCGCTACACCGGATCCACCTGGGAGGAGCTCAACACGCAGTACGGACCGGAGTCCCCCTATTTTGCATCCTCCTTTACAGGCCTGTGGGTTGACGAAAACGGTGTGGTCTACCTGTCCGGGGGGAAACAACGCTCGGCAACCGACACAACACCTGCCGGGGTTCTCCTCTCCTTTGACGGCGCCTCTTTCCCCCCCCTGATCGGGGCATCTCAAGAACTTCCCAACATGTACGCCATCAACGGCTTCGGTTCCAAAGCCTATATTTCCAGCGCCGGAGGCCTTGTCATTGAACTGAACACCGGCACAAACGCACTCACCCCCTTAAACAGCGGCGGGCTCAGCCTCGACTTTCGAGGGGTCTGGCAAACAGCGGACAAAACCCTTTATGCCGTGGCCGAAGCCACCTACGGGTACATCCTCCGATACCACGCCACCAAGGGCTGGCAGCAAATGGCCATCGACAAAGAGGATCGCCCGCCCCTGTTGTGCATTAACGAGGGCAACGGGCTCCTCGTGGCTGCCGGGAGCTACGGCAAGGCGTATTATCTGGACACCGACAACGACGTATGGAAGGAGATGCTCACAGGCACACAGAACGACATCAACTGCCTCAGCGCAGCAGAGGACGGCCTCCTGGCTGCCACCAACACGCCCTCCGGCTCCACCACCACCCCAACGGGCGCCCTGTACCGCATGACGGAAGCAGAGCCGAACACCGCTTACATCCTGGCGGATCAACCCACAGGCATCGGTGTCAAAGTGGACGGCACCTACACCCATGAGGTCATCCTCTACGACTTTGCCCTGGGGGACATCTGGAAGCGGGAATGGCGTTTCAACACCGGCATAGATGACCCCGTGCCCTCTTACGGGGTTCTCTACTCTTCCACCCCGTCAGGGGCCACCACCGCCCTCTACATTACCGGCGAAGGCGGAGAAGAGAGCAACCGGGAGCTGCGTATTCATCCCTGCACCGGATGCACGCCCCACCTGGAGGTCTCAGGGGATGTCATCCACCTGACCGTCAACTCCGGGGTCACCACCCAGAACCAGATCAAAGAGATCCTTGAACAGAGCCACGCGGTCTCTGAGGTATACCCCCGACACGGCACCAGCCCCTGGGAGGTCTCATCCAAGGATTACGACAGCGTCCAGCTTACGGGAGGACGCAATAACGAGGACATCTTCGTCAACGAAGAGACCAAAGGCGATGACTACTACCTTGCCGTCCACCGGTTCAAGGGAGTGGGAGAATGGCACCCGGAGCTCATCGTGTATCGGGAAAACATCGCCTACATTGACGGTATGATCAAGCTATGGGGGCACAGGACCCAGGAGCCGGGGCCCACCGTCACTATCCAAGACACCGGGGAAACACCGGCGTCGGAATCTGCAACGGGCGTCCTGGGCGACCTTATCAATATCACCGCCCCTCCCGGCGTAAGGGGAAACATCGAGGTACGTCTCGAAAGTCCCGCACCATCAGATGAGGTGACCTCCACCTTCTCTTCAGTGTACAACACCCTTACTGTCCACATCCGTAACGGTACCACCACCATCCAGGCCATCATCGACCACCTGAACACCCTGGACGATACCATTGCGTCGGCGTCCTTTAAATCGGACAACGGCAACATTTCCGACAGCAGCAGCCCCTGGCTTGACGAATACGAAACAAGCGTCACCCTGGCAGGGGGGACCAACCACGCAGAGGGCGAGTACGACGAGGCAAGCAACACGGTCACCCTCACCATTGACAGCGGCATCACCACCACCACGGACATGGCCATCGCCCTTTCCGAGGTATGCAGGGCCCCCGAAGACAAAGAGACCCGAATCTTTGATAAAGTAAACGATCTGGTTGCCTACAAAATCTGGGACACTGACGAACGCACCGACACAGTGAGCCTTACCGGCATCTCCACGAAACCCGCCAGCACCACCGTCCGGGTCTTTCCCCCGGAGGACCTTGATTTCAAGCATACCCCCGAGAGCGCCAACCTCTCGGCAACGGTCACCTTTACAGACAAGTCCAACCCGGACCTGGGCATCTCAAAATGGCAATGGGAAATTTTGCGCATCGTGGACGGCGAATACAAAACCGAAGCCCACGCCACCAGTGAGAGCGGCTCTGCGGAGATATCTGTTTCGGAACTCGGGAAATACGACATCAGGATGCGTGTTGTGACCAAGGACGGGTCCTATCTTGAACAGGTCAAGGAAGATGCCCTTAAAATAAACGGAAAACACGCCGGAGACTCCAGCCTGGGCGGCGCCAACGGCTGTTTCATCGGATCGTTACCCCGCTTTTGACACAACGATTTATCACACCGACACATAAAAAAAGCCCCCCTTACGGAGTCGCTCCGAAGGGGGGCTTTTCATGTCGTGAAAAGTGGGTTTATGTCCTACTGACGCACAAGGCGGCGGTTGGGAAACGCCGTGGGTGAACTGCTCCGGCACGGGTTGATGTCCAGGCCGCCCCGTCGGGTAAACCGCCCCACCACCGTAAGGGCCGTGGGGGCCAGGCGGGCCATGATGTCCGTGTAGAGGGTCTCCACACAGTTCTCGTGGTAGCCCGTGTGGGTCCGAAACGAAACAAGGTAGGCAAATAGCGCGGTCTCGTCGATCTTTTTCCCGGAGTAGGTGATCTCCACCGTGGCCCAGTCGGGCTGGCCGGTCACCGGGCAGTTGGTGCGCAGGATATGGGAGCACAGGGTCTCGTCCGTGACGTCACCGTCCCCGTGGGCCAGAAGGGAGGCGTCCACCTCATAGACATACGAATCGGCTTCATGGTGATCGATGCACCGCCCACCTGCGCGATGCGTCCCCAGGGCTTCGGTGTCGTCGCACCCGAACAGGGAGACCGTCACCTCCCCTTCCGCCACCCTGGAAAGATCGCCCGCCATGGCCTTCCTCACCGCCTCAGGGCTCTCAAACCGGCTCATGTTAAAGGAGTTCAGATAAAGTTTCAGGGACTTGGACTCCACAATGCACCGACTGGTGGCCGGAACCCTGATCTCGGCCACCGAAGAGACGGGTTTGCCCTTACCGTCCAGCCAGGAGAGTTCCCAGGCCGTCCAGATGTCTTCGCCACAAAAGGGAAGCGCCTTCCCGTCCAACCCCAAAGCCCCCCGGCCCAGGGACCGCTCCACCGGAAACAGCTGGGACGGGTCGTAGGTAAAGGTGTATCCGATTTTCTTCCCCAAGGGGTTTTCCGTTCTCATACAAACTCCCATCATGGATAAAAAAAAGCCTCCGGCGGCCCTGCCGGGGGCCAAACGTTTAAAACGTCTGACAAACAAGTTCTAAGGACGATGTTGGTTCACTCGAGCGTCATTGGTAGCCACGGGCACAGCCCGTCAGCGAATGTGTAAGGGTGAGGAACGATCCCTGGAGCATTCGCGAACCTGGGGTGCAGGGGCTCAGCCCCTGCCCGCCGGAGGCATCGTTTCCAGCTATGCCAGGTATGTCGTCGGATCGAGGCCTTCGTCAAAGCGCAGGGCATACTTGCGCTCGTCGCAGGCGCCGCAGGTGCCGCAATGGGCGGTGCCGCCTTTGTAGCAGGTCCAGGTGGCGGCAAAGTCCACGCCCAGGGTGCGGCCCAGATCGCCGATTTCCCGCTTGTCCAGCTGGGCAAAGGGGAAGGCGATGGTCACCTGGCCGTCGGTGCCGAGGTGGATGGCCTTGCCCAGGGCCTCGTTGAACTCGGGGCGACAGTCCGGGTAGATGAAGTGATCCCCTGCGTGGGAGGCCAGGACCACCTGGCGCGCGCCCACGGATTCGGCGTAGCCCGCGGCAATGGAGAGCATGATGCCGTTTCTGAACGGGACCACGGTGCTCTTCATGTTCTCGGAGTCGTAGGCGCCGTCGGGCACCTCCTCCCCGGATTTAAGGAGGCTGGAGTCAAAGAGCTCGTTGATGAAGGGGAGCGGCACCAGGGTGTGGGTCACCCCCAGATGATCGCACATGGCCTTGGCCATGGGAAGCTCGCTGGCGTTGTGCTTGGAGCCGTAGTCAAAGCTGATGGCCACGCATCGCTGGCCTTTGGACAGGCAATGGGCAAGAAGGACGGCGGAGTCCATGCCGCCGGAGAGGACCACAACGGTTTCATACATGGGTCAGATTCCTTTTTTGGTATCAAAGGCGAGGATGTGAAGACGGCTTGCCATGCGATAGCCCATCTTGACGCAGTGGTCCCAGACCAGGGGCATGTTTTCAACCTGCTCGTCCCGGGTCATGCCCAGGGGCATGAGCCACACCCGGTCTTTATCCAGGGCGTGGTCCGCCACAAAGGCGTCAATGAGGCCAAGGGTCCCTTGGCTGGCCACGAACTTGAGATGCCGCGCCCGGGCAACGCTTGTCCGGTCCACGTGCCAGGAGCCCTCCAGATACTTGGGCGAGAGGATCACCTCCCCCCTGATGTCTTCGGGCACAGGCACCTTGCCCGAGGTCTCGTACTGCACGGCAAAGCCCAGCTTAGACAACACCCGGTCCAGCTCCCAGAGGCCTTCCTCCCACTGACGCAGGGGCTCGCCCCCGGTGATGACCACAAAGCCAAGCCCACTCTCCTTGGCAGCCGCCGCAAGGTCCGAAACCGACACCTCGGTGCCCTCGTCCCAGGCCCCTTTGGTGTCGCACCAGGGACACAAGGGCGGAACGCAGCCTGCCAGGCGGATGAAGAAAGCGGGTCGCCCGGTGTGGGGTCCCTCTCCCTGGAGGGAGGCAAACATTTCATGGAGTCTCAGCATGGGCATCGCCTTACGCCGTCACCGTGGCCCAGGAGTCCGGGGTCTCGTAGAGCCGCACCTCTTTTAAGGTGAGCCCGTGGAATTCCGGCGCCTCGGACAGGGTCTTGAAGATATGGAGCACCATGTTCTCGGCCGTCACCGGCAGGTTCTCGTACTCGGGGAGTTCGTTTAAATTGGCGTGATCGTAACGGTCCACGATGCGCTCCTTCACCAGGCCCTTGAGCTCGGTGAAGTTCAGGATCATGCCCGACGCATCCAGGGGACCGGCCACCGTCACCCTGAGGGTGTAGGTGTGTCCGTGAAAGGCCGCGCACTTGCCGTAAAGGGCCTTGTTCTCTTCTTCGGAAAAATCGTGACGGCAGAGCTTGTGGGCTGCGTCAAATCGGAACTCTTTGGTAATGGAAAGCATGGGCCACCTTGGTCACCGCCACACGTGCAGGAAGAAGCCCGGCAAACCATCCTATGATTGGATCAAGAAAGGGTTACACGAAGGGGCCACAACCGGCTGCGCGGTCAGTGAGGGAGAATTTATTGTGCGGGATGCCTCTCGTCCGCATGGGCTTATTTCTTGTAAAAAAAGCCCCATCCATAAAAACCGCCGAGGCCAACACCACGGCAGATCCATTCTTTACTATACAACAACGCGCCTTTGTATCACAGCCCGGGCCAATTGGAAATGGGGAAAAAGCAGGGGATAGGGAAAATTAGGTCATAGGTTAATTAGGTTATGGATGCTCATTTTTATGACCTGCCCCCCCCCCTATGACCTGTTTTCCCTATCACCTGCTTTCCCTCATTTCAGGGTCCGCCTCACCAGGTCCAGGGCTTTAAACGCAAACACCCGCTTGTTCATGTGGCGGTCTTTAAAAGGGGAGACAAACCGGTGCGTCTCGGTGCCCGCCTCCGTGGCAACACCGATCCAGACGGTGCCCACGGGTTTTTCGTCGGTGCCGCCGGAGGGCCCTGCGATGCCGCTGGTGGCAACGCCGATGTCGGCGCCGGAGACACGCCTTGCCCCTTCAGCCATCTCGGCCACGGTCTCGGCGCTCACCGCCCCCCAGGTTTCAAGGGTATGCCCTGAAACGCCCAGCACCTTCTCCTTGGCGCTGTTGGCATAGGTGACGGCCGAAAGGAAGAACCAGTCCGAGCTCCCCGGAACATCGGTAAGGAGGTTTCCGATGAGGCCGCCGGTGCAGCTCTCGGCCACTGCAAGGGTTTTCCCGGCCCCTTTCAGAGAGGCGGCCACGGCCTCGGGCATGGAGAGACCGGCCTCCGAGACCACATACCCATCCAGGCGCTTCAAGGCTTCTGCCGAGGCAGCCTCCTGGCGTTGGGCCAGTCCGGCATCTGCCCCTGCAAACGCCCAGATCTTCACCTCAATGACGGGAAAGGAGGCCCGATAGCCCACATGGACCCCGGGAAACCCGGCCTCGATGCCGGAAATCCGCTCCCCCACCACAGACTCGGGAAGCCCGAAGGTGGTGATGGCGGTCTTGACCAGACGGCTCCCTTTGGGCTGCATCCCGGAGATGGCGGGCGTCACCGACTCGGTCATCAAAAATCGCATCTCCCGGGGCACCCCGGGCAGAAACCAGAACCGGGTGCCGGAGAGCTCCAGGGAAAAGGCCGGGGCCGTGCCCACGGGGTTGGGAATACAGGCAGCTCCCTTGGGAAGGCGGGCCTGCTTGAGGTTCGATGCGGGCACCGGCGCCTTGCGGCCTTCAAAATAGGCGGCAACGGAGGCTGAGGCCACAGGGTCTTCCACCAGGGGGACCCCGGCGGATTCGGCAGCGGCCCGGGTGGTGAGATCATCTTCCGTGGGCCCTAGGCCGCCGGTCACCACTGCCACATCGCACCGCCCCGCCACCCGGGAAAAAACCTCTTTCAGGGCGGACAGATTGTCCCCCACGGAAAGGTGCCGCACCACCTCCACGCCCAGCTCGCACAGCTGCTCTGAAATCCAGGCGGCGTGGCTGTCCACCACCTCCCCTTTGAGAATCTCCTCACCGGTTGTGATCACCATCGCTCTCATTCGTGTCGTCTCCTTTCACCGGTGGCACGGGCCGCCCTTTTAGATGGGGGAGACCCGGCACCTGCCCGCAGGCATCTTATTCGTGCAAAATCACAACGCCACTGCCCTTTGGCGTGGGCGCTCCGGTTACTTTATGCCAACCGTGGCGGGGACGCAAACCCCAATAACGGCCCTGAGTTCCCCCACCGGGCATAAGGAACCGTATCCTCCGATTTCGGTTGGTCATCCCCCCGTTTTATGGTAAATTGCCCCTCGTTGGTTGATTCCGGCGTGCATATTTTACCGAACGTTCAATATTTTAGGATTGGGCACCGGTGGCACCCGGTGGACCCCGACTGCTTTACCGGGTCGGCCCAACCCCCCGTTGGGCCGACCCGGTAGAGCGCACAAAACGCGCCACAGGTTGACCATCCGCTGGTCGCATCCCCTCGCGAGGACTTTGCCATTTGAATGTGGAAAACCGCCTGCATGACGGTGCTCCCATTTGACGCAAGCCCCCCTGGCTTTCGAACACAACGGAGATCTTTAGCCGGTGACGCCAATAATAATCAGGCTGTCATTCAACGGAAACAAACGCTTGCAAGGGTTCCAAAAGGTGGACTCCGTGTCCGTATTTTCGCACTATCCTTTGCCTTTTTAGCGAGTTACCGGAAGCTCACTGGAAAATTGTTGCTTGTTTCGACCACATGAAGTATGAGACTATTTTCCCCTGAGGCGTTGTCAAAACGCCCCGAACACTCGTGTTAAGGTTCCGTTTTTAAATTGCAAAATACGATTGATACGGCACGTCGTGCCTTTACATGTATAGTGTTGCGTTACCAGTAATCAAGGAAATAGGCGTATGGCAAAGAGTCTTTACATCAGCACAACCAACGCCAGGAGCGGAAAATCAACCATCGTTCTTGGTATCATGCAGCTTCTCTTGAGGGACCTGCACAACGTTGGCTTTTTCAGGCCCATCATCAACCCCGTGGACGGCGAGCGCGACTACGACACCGATCTGGTCCTCTCCCACTTCTACCTCGGCATGAGGTACGAAGACACCTACGCGATGACCCTGGACGAAGCCAAAAAACTCGTCAATGCCGGCAAACAGAACCAGATGATCGAGATCATTCTCAACAAGTACAAGCAGCTTGAAGAGAAGTATGATTTCGTTCTCTGCGAGGGCATCGATTTCGTGGTGGGCAACGAAGCCTTCACCTTCGACATCAACGCCGTGGTTGCCGCCAACATGGGCTGTCCCGCCCTGGTTGTCACCAACGGGCACAGCGCCACCATCGATGAAATCGTGAGCCTGAACCACCTGGCCATGGAAGATCTCGAGGACAAGGGAGTTGATATCCTCGGCATCATGGTCAACCGTGCAGATGCCTCACAGACCGAGATCATCCTTGAGACCCTCCAGAAGGACATCAAGGTGGACAACTGCTCCTTCCACGTCATCCCGGAAGACAGCAACCTCATGAAGCCCACGGTGGCGGATCTGCAGAAATGGCTGGGCGCCGATGTCATCTACGGCAAAAAGGCCATGGACAAGATGATTGACGGCTACGTCATCGCCGCCATGCAGATCAACAACTTCCTCAACTACATCAAGGAAGACAGCCTCGTGGTCACCGCAGGAGACCGGACGGACATCATCCTGAGCGCCATGGCGTCCCGTCTCTCCAATGCCTACCCCAACATCTCCGGTATCCTCCTCACCGGCGGCATCGCCCCGTCCGAGAGCATCCAGAGGCTGGTGGAAGGCTGGGAAGGGATCCCCGTTCCGATCCTTCTCGTCAAGGACCCCACGTACCCCACCATGCGGAACCTGAACCACGTGCACGCGCGGCTCGAGTCCAGCAACCCCAAAAAGATCGCCTCCGCCCTGGGCCTCTTTGAAGCCCATGTGGACACCCAGGAGATGCGCAGGAAACTCATCGAGCGCAAATCCGTCAACGTCACCCCCCAGATGTTCGAGTACAACCTCATCCAGAAGGCCAAGAAGAACAAGCAGCACATCGTCCTGCCCGAAGGCACCGGCGAGCGTATCCTGAACGCCTGCGACATCCTCCTGCGCCGCGACGTCTGTGAAGTGACCCTCCTCGGCAAAGAGTCCGAAATCCAGGCCAAGATCTCCAAGCTCGGCCTCGACCTGGCCGGGGCCCACATTGTGGAGCCCACCAAGAGCCCGCTCTACGAAGAGTACGTCAACGATTTTTATGAGATGCGCAAGAACAAAAAGGGCATGAACCAGGATGTTGCCCGCGACCTCATGAGCGACGTGACATACTTTGCCACCATGATGGTGCACAAGGGCCACGCCGACGGCATGGTCTCCGGTTCCGTGAACACCACGGCCCACACCATCAAGCCCGCGTTCCAGATCATCAAGACCAAGCCCGACGCCTCCATCGTCTCGTCCATCTTCCTGATGTGCCTGAAGGATCGCGTCCTGGCCTTTGGTGACTGCGCGGTCAACCCCACTCCCAATGCAGAACAGCTCGCTGAAATCGCCATCGGATCCGCCCAGACCGCCGAAATCTTCGGCGTCGACCCCAGGGTGGCCATGCTCTCCTACTCAACCGGGTCTTCCGGCAAAGGTGCCGAAGTGGAGAAGGTGATTGAAGCGACCAGCATCGCGAAGGAGCGCTGCCCCGATCTGCTTCTCGAAGGTCCCATTCAGTACGATGCCGCCATCGATCCGTCTGTGGCGCGAACCAAACTGCCCGACAGCAAAGTCGCCGGTCAGGCTACGGTCTTCATCTTCCCTGATCTCAACACCGGGAACAACACCTATAAAGCGGTACAACGCTCCTCCGACCAGGTGGTTGCCATCGGCCCCGTACTCCAGGGCCTCAACAAACCGGTCAACGACCTGTCCCGAGGCTGCACCGTACCCGACATCGTCAATACCGTGGCCATCACCGCCGTTCAGGCGCAGGCGGCCAAAGGTCTGGTTTAGGTTACAGGACCGGCACACCATGCACGGGCAAGGGCGCCCATAAACCATGAACGCCCTTTACCCGCACGGTCCGCAGTTCGAGGAACATCCCCCAGGGTGCCATTCACCCGGGCGTTCCATTCAACGATTTTTCTGTTACAAGGTAAAATTCTATCATGAAAGTATTGGTTATTAACGCTGGCAGCTCATCCCTCAAATACCAGCTCCTCGACATGGAAAATGAAGCCGTTATGGCCAACGGCATTGTAGAACGTATCGGTGAAACCGTGGGCAAGCTTACCCACAAGGCCTTCCCCGACACCGACAACGAGAAAAAAGTGGTCAAGGAAGAAGAGATCAAGGATCACAAGATCGGCATGCACATGGTGCTGGACCTCATCACCGGCTCCGAAGCCGGCGTGATCTCCGACCCCAAAGAGATCGACGCCATCGGCCACCGCGTGGTTCAGGGCGGCGAATCCTTCACCAGCGCCTGCGTGGTTGACGGCCCCGTCAAGGTTGCCATTGCGGACAACAACCCCCTGGCACCCCTGCACAACCCCGCCAACCTCATGGGCATCGAAGTGGCCGAAGAGCTCTTCCCCGGCACCCCCAACGTGGCGGTATTCGACACCGAGTTCCACTCCTCCATGCCCAAGGAAGCCTTCCTCTACGCCCTCCCCTACGACTACTACAAAGAGCTGCGCATCCGTCGTTACGGTTTCCACGGCACCTCCCACAAGTACGTCTCCCGTAAAGTGGCCGAGTGCATGGGCAAAAAGGCCGAGGACATCAACGTCATCACCGTGCACCTGGGCAACGGCTGCTCCATGGCCGCTGTGGAAAAAGGCAAGTGCCAGGACACCTCCATGGGCATGACCCCCCTTGCAGGCGTCATGATGGGCACCCGAAGCGGTGACATCGACCCCGCCATCGTGGCCTACATCGCTGAGAACAAAGGCATGAGCGCTTCCGAGGTGGACTCCCTGCTCAACAAGCAGAGCGGCCTCAAAGGCGTATGCGGCCTCAACGACATGCGTGACATCCACTCTGCCGTTGAAAATGGCGACGAGATGGCCAAGCTGGCCCTCGACATGTTCGCCTACCGCGTCAAAAAGTACATCGGTGCCTACACCGCCGTTCTCGGCAACATCGATGCCATCGTCTTCACCGCCGGTATCGGCGAGAACGACGACATCACCCGCGCCCTCATCTGCGAGAACCTCTCTGGCCTGGGCATTGACATGGACTTCGACAAAAACAACGGTCGCAAGGGCGAGCCCACCGCGGTTCACACCGACGCCTCCAAAGTTCAGGTCTGGGTCATCCCCACCAACGAAGAGCTCCAGATCGCCCAGGAAGCCGTGGAACTGCTCAAGTAAGTTTCCGCTTCCCCGTCACATGACGGCGGCATGATCAAAAGAAAAGGCTCGAAAGGACCCCTTGTCCCTTCGGGCCTTTTTTTATGCCCTGCCCGTTACGCCGTAAGGAGCACTGCAGGGTTGACGCAAAAAAGACGTTGGCATACATACAGATCACTTTGTACAATAAAAGACGCCGTGCCAGAGGGGAGAGTTCCCTGTGGCGCATCGCAAAACCAAACGCCAGGGTCGTTCACCGACGAGCGCAGACACACCGATGGGAGGAAACACGTTGAAAGAGCTCTATGTGGTCCTGTTTGAAGGAAAAGTCAGGGAGCGTGAGAGCAAACGGGAGGTCAAAAGCAGGCTGATGGACTGTTTCAACATGGGCCAGGCAGCCATAGACCGCCTCTTCTCCGGACAGCGCGTCATCGTCTTTCGGAGTGAGGACCGAGCCAAGACCGACGACTTTGCCAAGCGCTTTGCAGAGACCGGCGCCCTCTGCCGCATCGAGGTGGATTTCCGGGAAGAGGCGGAAAAAGAGCCCCCCCTGGAAAGCAGCCAGCAGCCCGAAGAGGAGCACCGGGCCGAGGACGTTCACTGGGAGGACGACGGGGCCGCCTCATCCCTGGACGCCTCCCCCCTGCTGCCCCTGTGGCAAAGCTTTGCAGGCCCCCGCGGGGAGTGGTATGCAGAAAAATTCAAGCTCTTTTCCAAGGACGGGCGCACGGCCTTTGCCCCCTCCTGGAACTGGGGAGCCTTTCTCTTTGGTATTGTTTGGCTCATCTACCGTAAAATGTACGGCCTGGCCATTCTCTTTTTCGGCATCTCCGCAGCCGGTATCGTCATCCCCGGTGGCAGCCTTGCTGTCTCCTTTTTTTTCGGGGCCTTTGCCAATTTTCTCTACTTTCTCCACGTCAAGAAAAAGGTCGACGCCATCATCTCCGCCAGCGACCAGATCGACCCCAACCTGGCCATGGAGCGTATCGGAGGTGTCAACCCCATCCCCAAGGTCCTGGCCATCTTCCTCATCATGATGGGTGTCATGGCCTTTATAGGAACCTACCTCTTCGACCTGAGCGAACTCACCCCCCATCTCCAGTAAGGAGTCCGGTGCCCCCCTGGGGGTGCCGGGCCGACACTTCTTCCTTGACAGAAAAAATGAAAATCCTCTAGTCTGATATCAGCGCCATACGGTCCCCTTGCGATCCCATTGCACACCTCCCCGCCTCCCCCGGAAGAATACGCGGCATCCGCCCAGGACGAACCTCTTCCTGACCTTCAGGTCTCCCCACATTCAATGATACCGCTTCCAGGCTCTTCCCCAACAAGACCCGATGCGCATTGGCACCCCCGCTCCAGGGTGGCTCAGGCCCTCTGTTTTTATCATCCATTTCCCAGGAGGTAAGCATGGCAGCTCAATACGTTGCAGACAGACGGGACATCGATTTTGTGTTGTTTGACCAGTTTGACGCAGAGTCGCTGACACATCACCCGATATACGCCGACTTCAACCGGAAGACATTTGAAATGGTGATCAACGAGGCCAGGAAATTCGCCCTCAAGGAGCTGCTCCCCACCTACGGCCTGGGGGATCGCCAGGGGGTGCAGTTCGACCGGGGAACGGTCACGCCGCCGGAGTGCTTCCGGCGTCCCTTCGAGCTGTTCCGAGAAGGTGAGTGGCTGGCCCTGTCCGAAGAACCGGAGGTGGGGGGCCAGGGACTCCCCTTTCTCGTCAGCAACGCTGCCGGGGAGTACCTTATCGGCACCAACTTTGCCTTCTCCAGCTATGCCATGCTGGGCCACGGCGCCGGTAAAATGATCGAGCGATACGGCACCGAACACCAGAAAGACCTCTTCATGAAAAAACTCTACTCCGGGGAGTGGACGGGCACCATGCTCCTCACCGAACCGGACGCGGGCTCCGACGTAGGTGCCCTCACCACCTCAGCCACCCCCAACGACGACGGCACCTGGTCCATATACGGCACCAAGGCCTTCATCACCTCGGGGGACCACGACCTCACCGACAACATCATCCACCCGGTGCTGGCCCGTATCGAAGGGGCCCCTGCCGGAACCAAGGGCATCTCCATCTTCCTGGTCCCCAAGATCTGGGTTAATGAGGACGGATCCCTGGGCGAGCCCAACGACATTGTCTGCACGGGCATCGAAGAGAAGATGGGACTCCACGGCAGCGCCACCTGCAGCATGTCCCTGGGAAGCAAGGGCACCTGCCGCGGCCTGCTCCTGGGAGAGGCCAACAAAGGGATGCGCATCATGTTCACCATGATGAATGAAGCCAGGCTCGGTGTGGGGATCCAGGCCTTTTCCCACGCCTCGGCCGCCTATCTACTGGCCCTGGAATACGCCCGCACCCGCAAGCAGGGGCGCGCCGTGGAAGAGGCCCTGGACCCTACGGCCCCGTCCGTGCCCATCATCGACCACCCGGATGTCCGGCGCATGCTCCTTGAGATGAAATGCTGCGTGGACGGCATGCGGAGTTTTGCCTACTACATCGCCCTGCTCATGGATCACCACCGCATGGGCGCCTCCCCGGATGACCAGGAGATGGCCGATGACCTTGTGGGGCTTCTCACCCCCGTGCTCAAGGCCTACAACGGCATCAAAGGCTACGACGTGTGCACCAAGGCCATCCAGGTGTACGGCGGGGCCGGTTACCTCCGGGACTACACCGTGGAGCAGATCTCCCGGGACTGCAAGATCGCCTCCATCTACGAGGGCACCGACGGAATCCAGGCCATGGACCTGCTGGCGCGGAAACTCGGCATGAAAAAAGGGCAGGTTTTCATGGAGCTGTTGGCCCGCATGAACCGCACCGTCGAAGAGGCAGCCGAACTCGACGCCACCCGGCCCCTCACCGAGGGGGCCTCCAAACTCGTCAGCCGACTGGGCGATTGCGCCATGGCCATGGGTAAGAGCCTCCTTGAAGGCAACCTCCGAACAGCCTTTGCTCACTCCGTGCCCTTCCTTGAAATCATGGGTGATGCGGTCATGGCCTGGATGCTCCTCTGGCGCGCCGTAGCGGCTGCCAGAACCCTTAAGTCCGGGGCCAAAAAAAAGGATATCCCCTTTTATAACGGCCAGATCAAGGGAGCCGAGTTCTTTTTCAGCAACCTCCTGCCCGTGACCATGGGCAAAATGGAGGCCCTCACCGCCCTGGGGGATGCGGCCGTCACCATGGAAGATAAAGGCTTCGGAGGGTAAGAGGCAGGCGAAACCTGCCGTCTCTTTTCCATGGCGCCTGTGCTCAATTCCTGTGACAGGCCGGCGCATTGTCTGCTATGGTTCAATCACTACCCAAAAATAAGGAAAACGCCTATAATCAATGTCGTCAGACGTGCTTCAAACCAGGCTTTCAGCCGGAAGGGACCCGATGAAAACCAACAGAATCAGTGCATCTCAAGAGCGCCTTTTACTATTCATCACTGCTGCGGGAACTTTTCTTATTTCCGGCCGATTCGACCTGTTTGAGCGTATTGTGGACATCACAAACACCTATGAGGCCTTTGAACTCGATGAATTCATCATGGTGTGCATCGTGCTGGTGTTCTGCCAGGCCATCCTCCTGCACCGTAGATGGTCCAGCCTGAAGCAGGCCAAAAAGAGCCTTGAAAGCCGGAATACGGAACTCCGGGAAGCCCTGACCGAGATCAGGCAACTCAAGGGCATCATCCCCATCTGCGCCTCCTGCAAGAAGATACGGGATGACCAGGGCTACTGGCACCAGGTGGAGGCCTACCTCAGCGCCCACTCCGAAGCGCGCTTCAGCCACGGCATCTGCCCGGCCTGCATGGACACGCTCTGCAGGACCATGGACGAGGAGACCGTTCTCCCTCCCGGCTCCAAACCGCCCCCCACAGATCAGCACGCATCCCCCGCCAAGGATTGACTTAGGTACCACTTTCGATTATGTAGCTTTTTTATAGCAATCAAGCCGCCCGTCGGGCGGCTTGCCACGTTTTACAGCAGGTAGATATCATTATGAGTGTTGCATTACAGGACGAAGAGTCCGGCGTCTCCCCGGTAGAAAAGTCCGCGTTGGTCCAGGGCCTCCTGGCCATCTGGCCCATCTGCGTCGGATACATCCCCCTGGGGCTGGCCATGGGGGTCCTGGGAGAAAAGGCGGGGCTCACCCCCGTTCAGGTCTGTTTCATGTCCCTCTGCGTCTTTGCAGGCAGCGGACAGTTCATCGCGGTCTCCATGATCACGGCAGGGGCCTCCATCCCCGCCATCGTCCTGACCACCTTTATCGTCAACCTGCGCCACCTGCTCATGAGCTCCTCCCTGGCCGTCCACTACCGGGGGGCCTGCCGCAAGAAGATCACCATGCTCAGCTACGGCATCGTCGACGAAACCTTTGCCGTCAACTTAAACCAGCTGAAAAACGGCCCCTGGGAGGTCGACAAGGCCATCGTGGCCAGCTACGCGGCCTTCTTCTCCTGGGTGGCGAGCACCACCGTGGGATGCTTTTTCGGACGCTTCATCCCGGAAAACGCCTTTGGCCTCAACTACGCCCTGACGGCCATGTTCATCACCCTGCTCATCTACCAGCTCAACGGCCCCATCTTCACCCTCACCGCCGTGATCTCAGGGGTCGTAGCCGTGGGACTCTCCCTGGTCATGCCGGGCAACGCCTACATCATCATCGCCACCCTTTTTGCCGCCACGGCCGGGGTGATCATCAAAAAACGGAGGCCCGCCCGTGGAAACCACTAGCTTTGTCCTTCTTATCCTCGGCATGGGCCTTGTCTCCTTCATCCCCCGATGGGTGCCCCTTTTCTTCCTCTCCAAGCGGCAGCTGCCGCCCCTGCTCATCGAGTGGCTGGAGCTGATCCCCGTCTCCATCTTAAGCGCCCTGCTGGTCCCGGCCCTGGTAACCCAGGGAACCCCCAGGGTCTTTGCGCCCTTCTCCATTGAGATGGCCGTGGCCGTACCCACTTTCATCTTTGCCTGGTACACGAAATCCTTAGGGGGAACCCTTGTGGTGGGAATGCTTCTCTACTGGGGTGCGGGCCTGGTTATGTAAGGGTGCAGGTGAGGCACTGCCGCACCAGATTCTCACTGCTCATGTGATTGCAGGAAATATACCCCACGAGCCCTTTTTTGCCGAACAGGGTCCGCGTGATCTCTGTCGGAGAGTGCCCCTCGTCGTGCAGCCCCCTCACCTTGTGGATGAGCTCCAGGTAATACGTCAGCTTCTTTTCCAGCATCCGGTGCCCGTCGGCCACAACGCCCTTGTGGGCGCAGAAAAGGGTCTCCACATCGTAGTCCAGAACGGCCTTCAGGCTTTTCAGATGCCCGGTAAGATCTTCATCGGCCCTGAACATCCTGACCCTGGGTGCAAGGAAAAGATCCCCTGTAAAAAGCCACTTTCTGTCCGGTTCCCAGAAACAGACATGGTCCGGAGAGTGCCCCGGGGTATGAATGGGCACGAGGGTGTGGCCGCCATCCGTTGCTACGGCCTTGGCCAGGGGCTCCGGCGATACCCTGGGGGTGCTCCCCCAAAAAACCTTCTGGTACATCCGAATGGAAAACCCCTCCCGCAACAAATCGAAACCTGCCGGGTGCGCATAGACAGGTGCGCCGGTCATCCGAGAAAGAAAGGCCGCGTTGCCGCTGTGATCCTCATGGTGATGGGTGAGAAGAATCTGACGGACCGGCCTCCCCTTGAAAAACCGGGCCACAGCCTTCTGATCGTTGGGCGGGCCTGTGTCGATCACCGTCTCGCCCAGGCAGAACATATGCACCGTTGAGTTGTCTGCCAGATTGTATTTGCCGACCTTTACGCCGGTCACGGAGTCATGGGTAAACGTACGGATAACACTCATAAGTCACCTCATTTCTGCTGCATGGACAGTTCGAAGACATCGCTGGCATTGGGGGACGCCTGCTCCATCAGGTGCTGCTTGCTGCCTGCAACCAGCCTGAACAAAAGAACAGAGGGCACCATGACGGCATGGATGTACACAAGGGACAGGGCCAGCCGGACGGGCCCGGGCTCACGGTCCTGCCTCACGCGATGGGGAGTAAAGGCCATCTCCAGGCAACCGGACGGGCAGGCTGACGCGCAGTGACTGCACCCCAGACACCTGTCCGGATCGACCCGAACACCGCTGCCTGACACCTCCAGAGCTCCCACAAGGCAGGCCGACGAGCAGGAAGCGCACCCCGTGCAGGCAGCCGAGTCACAGACAGGAAGGTACGGACCGGAATGATAAATGGGCACCCCGTACTCATACCGCATCTTCATGGCAATGCAGCAACAGGTGCAGCACATGCAGATATTGTTCTGGTACGGCTGGATGCAGGACTCCAGGGAGAGGACCAGCCCCTTGTCATAGGCGTTTCGTAGAATCGCAAGGGCATCGGCCCTGGAGAGGCTCTTGCCGCCTTTCATCTCTTTTCGCAGGGAGGCCGTGTGGTTGATGCGCAGGCAGGTATAAATCGGGGCACTGCAGCTCTTCTCCTCTGCCACCACTCGGCAGGGGCAGGGATCCACATACAGGTCGGTGGCCGTTTCGATGACGGCTTCCATCTCTCTTAAGGGAAAGACAAGGGAGTTGGTATGAAGGTAACGGTAGTAAAGATGAAGCCCTTTTTTGACAAACCGGCCCACCACGGGAAGCTGCGCCAGGGTCCCGGTGAAATGGTAGAACCGGATGGCATCCATGGTACCGGGCAGGTACCGTTTCAGAAAGTTCGTTCGAACCTTGCCGGTGTTGTCCACAACGTCCAATGCTTCGGATGTATGAAGTCGTCTGATTGATCCCATCCCATGCCCTCCCAAACATGAATAGTTCATGAATAAGCGCGATTCAGACAAATATACCGCCTTGCAACAACGTGTTTCGACCAAGGCCATCACCAACGGCAGTGCATAAGCTGCCGCTGTCAATACCCAGCACCACAACATATCCGGGCAGGAATCGTGAAATCATCCCTCCCATCCCTTCAATTTGTTTTGTTACAAACAAAATAACCCCAGACCCCACGGATCAGCTCCGCTTCAGGTTGCCCTCGATCTTGTCCATGAGAAGGAAGAGGATGTCTCTCTCCTCACGGCTCATGTCCTGAAAGAGCCTCTCCTTGAGCCCGGCAGAGATCCGGGCCATGCTCTCCATGTGCTTTTCCGCCTGCAACGTCAGGGACACCCGCACCTTGCGCTTATCGGAGGGGTCCGGTTCTTTTTGAACATACCCCTTGATTTCAAGTTGATGGATGATGGTGGAGACCGTTGATTTGTCCTTGTAGGACTGTGCGGCAATGTCCTTGACGGACACCGGCCCCCTGGTGTGGACGATGTAAAGAATATCGCCGAAGGACGGGGGAAGATCCTTTACCCCGGCCCTGGCCATCTCCTCTTCCAGGAATGAAAAGGCGAGCTTGCGGATGACGCTGAGCTTGTAGACAAAATGCGAATCTGATGTTTTCATAATTTGTTTTGTACCAAACCAAAAGAAAGGCCGTCAACGGAAAATTCGCCGGTACCCGCCCCCCACCCTGAGCCCCAGGATTGAAAGCGGCGCCACACGTGGTCGAATCACCACATATCGTGCACGCTCTTTTCCCAACCCGCAATACACCATGATTCAAGCATGTTGCATCCAGAAAGTTCTCCCCGCAGCCCAGAGGGCCACCGACCATGGGGCGATCTGTTCACATGACCTGCCCCTGTCCCGGGCACGCCAACGCGGCCCGGGCCCCCGCCACATGGCACCCCTGGGGTCGCCCCCCACCTGTGGAATACTATTTGCTATGCTTATCAAACAGTGTTTATGATATGTTACACGGTTTCAACACCGACGCGCCCCATATCCTGCATGGTGCCGTCCTGCCCCATACAGGAAGCCGCGGCCAGCTCTTCGCCTCCCTTTACAACGCCTTTTTCCGGCAACACAACGCTCCCAGGCCGCACCCGCCGTCCCGTGACGGTGCCCGACACGACCCGACCATGTGTTCTCGCTCTTTTCAACCCCACGGTAAGGATTCCACCATGATCACATCCGTTGATGTCAGCAAGAATGACCTGATGAAGGAGTTGGGAAAGATGAACCGGTTTATCAAGATTCTCAGCCGGTGCAAAAAAGCCTTTATCCATGAAAAAAACGAACAAAGCCTGTTAAATGAAATCTGCCGGATCATCGTGGAGGTGGGCAGCTTTCCCTTTGTATGGATCGGGTTTGCCGAAGCCGGTGAGAAAAAACCGATCCAGCCCGTGGCCACCTGCGGCTACGAAGAGGGGTTCCTCGGCTCCATTGCCCCTTCCTGGGCCGAGGGTATCGACAACCCGCCCCCCATGGGAACAGCCATCCGCACCGGCAACGTCTGCACCATCCCGGATATCCGGGCCACGGACACGGCCCCCTCCTGGCAGTACGAGGCCATCTTAAGGGGGTTCGGTTCCGTGGTGGCCTTTCCCCTGATCTCCGACGGCCATACCCTGGGGGCCATCTCCATCTATGCAGGGGATGCCCACGCCTTTGAGCCGGAAAAAGTCGACCTGTTGCGGGAACTGGCCAACGACATCACATGCGGGGTCCTCAACCTCAGGTCCCGGGCCGAGGGAAGCCACATCAAAGAGGTGCTCAAGGAGACCGAGGCCAAATACAGCGGAGTCCTGGAAAACACGGGCACCGGCACGATCCTTATTGAGACCGACAGCATGATCTCCTTTGCCAACGCCACCTTTGAGACCTACAGCGGCTACACCGCCGAAGAGCTCATCGACCGGATGAAATGGTCCGACGTGATCCACGCCGACGACCGGGCCAGGCTCTCCCGTTACCATGTCTGGCGGCGCAGCGAACCGGGACGGGCGCCGGACGTCTACGAATGCAAAATGATCACCAAGGACCGCACCGTCAAAAACATGCTGATGAAGGTGGGCATGGTCAAAGGCACCCAGATCAGCATCGCCTCCTTCATGGACATCACCCACGCCAAGCTGGCCGAGGATCGCCTTAAACAACGGGAGTCCCAGCTCCGGGCCATCATCGAAAACTTCGACGGCATGATCTACATCCGGGACAAGGACCACCGCATCGAGTTCATGAACACCCCCCTCATTGAATTCCTGGGAGAAAAAGCCCGCGGAAAGCAGTGCCACAAGGTGATCTACGGCCTGGACACCCCGTGCCCCTGGTGTGACAGCCGCTCCCTGCTCAAGGGAGAATCCGTCAAGAAAGTGCTGAAATGCCCGAAAAACGATCGCTGGTACGACTCGGTCATCTCCCCCATCCACGGTTCCGACGGCTCGGTGACCCGCATCCAGGCCATCATCCGGGACGTCACCGAACAAAAAAACGCGGAAGAGGCGCTTTTGGAGAGGGAAAAAGGCCTCAGGCAAGAGAACATCCGCCTGAAATCCACCATGAAGGACCGCTACAAATTCGGAGACATCGTGGGCAAGAGCCAGGCCATGCAGGATGTCTACGAGCTCATCCTGAAATCCGCGGCCAGCGACGACCATATCATTATCTACGGAGAGTCCGGCACGGGCAAAGAGCTCGTGGCAAAGGCCATCCATGACGCCAGCGGCAGGTCCGACAAGCATTTCGTGCCCGTCAACTGCGGGGCCATCAACGAAAACATCATCGAGAGCGAGTTCTTCGGCCACAAAAAAGGGGCCTTCACCGGCGCGGACCGGGACCATGAGGGATTTCTGGACAAGGCAGACGGGGGCACCCTCTTTCTGGATGAAATCGGAGAGATCGGGCTCAACATGCAGGTGAAGCTCCTGCGGGCAATCGACGGGGGCGGGTTTACCCCGGTGGGAAGCAACACCCTTAAGAAACCCAACATCCGCATCGTCTCCGCCACAAACCGCAACCTGTTGGAAGAGGTGAAGAAAAACAGGATGCGAGAGGACTTTTTTTACAGGATCCATGTGATCCCCATCCATCTGAAGCCCTTAAGGGAGCGCAAAGAGGACCTTCCCCTTCTCATCGAGCACTTCCTCAAGCACTTTTGCCCCACCAGCAAGGTCCCCCCGGTCACGGGGAAATTCCTGGAGGCCATCACCCACTACGACTGGCCCGGCAACGTCCGGGAGCTCCAGAACGCCTTGCGCCGTTTCATCTCCCTGAAAGAGCTTAACTTCAGCAGCGGCATCACCCCGGCCGGTTCCCCTGGCCAGGCCGGCCCCCCCGATGACTTCACAGACTTGAAAACCGTCATGGATGCCTTTGAAAAGCAGGTGCTCACCCAGGTTCTGCAACAATGCCACTGGCACCGGGAGCGTGCCGCTGCAAAGCTCAAGATCCATCGCAAGACCCTCTTCGGAAAGATGAAAAAATACAGCCTCATGGTTTGAGCCCCCCTTCAGGGCTGCCGCACACCCTGCGGCAGCCCCCTCCTTGTCCCTACCGACAACTCCCCCGTCACCCCCGGACACCTGCCACCCCATAACGCCCGAAGCCCCGCCACGCACCAAAACCTCGTTCTTTCAAGACGTTGAATCCTAACAGCACACCTGTCCCGTGGCATAAACACCCCGAAGCGCCCCGGATAGATTCCGCCCCAAAATCCACAGTAAAACCTTATTATCACAGCGGATCCATACAAAGACCAAACAATTGGCACGGGTCCTGCTCTTTCTCAGTGGGCAACGGCTCCCGCGATCCACACCCCGGGAGGACCGCATCAAAAAAGAACATCCACCCTCAACCCCAAACAGGAGCGGGATATGTCTGACTTTGTCCAAACACTTGAAATCAAGAGAAAAGACGTTTACAGGGACGCCCCCATCGCCGGATTCGGCCAGCGAAAGGCCGAGTTCAAGGGCACGGGCAAAAAAATCGACAACCGGTTCAAGCATCACCGGGACGTCGTCATCGTGGAGGCATGCCGGACCCCCTACGGGGTCATCGGCGGCCAGCTGAAACAGTACGATGCCCCGGAGCTTGGTGCCATGGCCATCAAGGAGGTGCTGAGGCGCATGGAGGGCAAGGTGGCCCCCGAGGAGATCGACTACGTCATCATGGGCCAGGTGGTCCCAGCGGGCTGCGGCCAGGTCCCCGGGCGCCAGGCCACCATCCTGGCCGGACTCCCGGAGTCCGTCCCTTCCATCACCGTCAACAAGGTCTGCTCCTCGGGCATCAAGACCATCGACCTGGCCGCCCAGATGATCCAGCTGGGCCGGGCCGACATCTGCATCGCGGGGGGCCAGGAGAGCATGAGCAACTGCCCCTACGCCCTGCCCAACATGCGGTTCGGCCAGCGTATGGGCCTGCCCAGCGGCGAGACCCGGGATCTCATGGTCTACGACGGCCTGTGGGACGCCTTTTACAATCGGCACATGGCCATCCACGGCTCGGAAACCACCGATGAATTCGGGTTCTCACGGCAAGAGAACGATGAATGGGCCCTTCACTCCCAGACGGCGGCGGTTGCCGCCATGGCAGCCGGAAAGCTCGACGACGAGATCTTCCCCGTGGCCTACCGAAACGGCAAAAAGCCCGATGTGATGACACAAGACGAAGGCCCGCGCCCCACCACCACCCTGGAAGGCCTGTCCAAGCTGCCCCCGGTCTTCGGCCACACAAGCACGGTCACCGGCAAACCGGGGAGCGTCACCGCGGGCAACGCCCCGGGGGTCAACGACGGAGGAGACGTCTGCCTTCTCATGAGCCGGGAAAAGGCCGACGAGCTGGGCCTCAAGCCCCTCTTCTCCATTGTCGACTACGCCGAGGTCTCCCAGCCCACCAAAGACATCGCAACAGTCCCGGGGCTTTCCATCAAAAAGGTCCTGGACCAGAACAACCTCACCTGCGACGACGTGGACCTCATTGAGATCAACGAAGCCTTTGCCGCCGTGGCCCTGGTGAGTGCCCGCTCCATTCTGGGCCTTTCCAAGGAGAAGATGCTGGAGAAGGTCAACGTCAACGGCAGCGCCATCGCTTACGGCCACCCCATCGGGGCCACCGGAGCCCGCATTGTCATGACCCTGGCCTACGAGCTGAGACGAAGGGGCGGCGGTATCGGCGTCTGCGGCATCTGCTCCGGACACGCCCAGGGCGATGCCATGCTGATCCGCGTGGAGCCCTGACACCTGTTCACATCCAACCAAACGGAGGTTTTACCCATGGAAATCAAAAAAATCATGGTCATCGGCGCTGGCCAGATGGGGGGCGGCATTGCCCAGGTCGCAGCGCAATCGGGATTTGACACCGTGCAGTACGACATCAACATGGATCTGGTGGACAAGGGCATGACGGCCATGGACAAGAACCTGTCCCGCAGCGTGGCCAAAGGCAAACTAACCGAAGAGGAGAAACAGGCCGTGCTCGGGCGCGTCACCTGTTCCACCAGCCTGGAGGATGCCGCGGACTGCGACCTTGTCATCGAAGCCATCGTGGAGAATCTGGAGATCAAGGCAAAGGTGTTCGAAGAACTCGATGCCACGGCCCCGTCCCACGCCATCCTGGCCACCAACACCTCGTCCCTTCCCATCACCCGCATCGCCGCCTGCACAAACCGGCCGGAAAAGGTCATCGGCATGCACTTCATGAACCCGGTGCCCGTCATGAAACTCGTGGAGATCATCCGAGGCGTCGCCACCACCGACGAGGTGTGCCGCACCATCATCGAGACCTCCGAAAAGATGGGCAAGGTGGCTGTGGAGTGTAAGGACGTGCCCGGTTTTGTCTCCAACCGGGTCCTCCAGGTCATGATCAACGAAGCCCTCTGGGAACTCTACGAGGGCGTGGCAACGGCCGAGGGCATCGACAACATCATGAAGCTGGGCATGAACCACCCCATGGGCCCCCTGGCCCTGGCCGACCTCATCGGCCTGGACACCATCCAGGCCATCCTGGGCGTGCTCCAGGATGGCTACGGGGACCCGAAATACCGCCCCTCCCCCCTGCTGACCCAGTACGTCAACGCGGGCTGGCTCGGCAGAAAAACCGGCAAGGGCATCTACGACTACGCGGACTGACCCGTCACCTTCAGCAAAAAGGAGTCACCATGGGATTTCAACTCAGCAAAGAGCAGCAGATGATCCAGCAGATGGCCAGGGAGTTCGCCCGGAAGGAGCTGGCGGAAAAAGCCGCCGAGCGGGACAAAACCCATGAATACCCCGCAGACAGCCTGAAGAAAATGGGGGAACTGGGACTGCTGGGCATGCTTGTTTCCGAAACATACGGCGGGGAAGACATGGGCACCGTGGCCTACTCCCTGGCCCTGAGCGAGATCGCCTACGCCTGCGCCTCCACGGCCGTGATCATGTCCGTACACAACTCCATCTGCTGCGGAAGCATCGAGCGATTTGGCTCCGAAGAGCAGAAGGAGACCTTCCTCCGGCCCATGGCACAAGGTGAATTCATCGGGGCCTTTGCCCTCACCGAACCGGAAGCGGGATCCGACCCCCAGTCCATGAGCTGCACAGCGGAAAAAAAGGGGGATGAGTACATCATCAACGGCACCAAGCGATTTATCACCAGCGGCAAAAACGGCGGAGTCACCATCCTTCTTGCCCGCACCGCCCCCACGGGCAGCAAGGGGATCTCCGCCTTTCTCATCACCCCGGACCTCCCCGGCTTTGAGGTGGGGCGGGTGGAAGACAAGATGGGCCAGTGCGCCTCGGACACCGTGGACTTAAACTTCACGGACTGCCGCGTGCCCGCATCGAGGCTGCTGGGCAAGGAAGGAGAAGGGTTCCTCGTAGCCATGTCCGGCCTGGACGCCGGTCGCATCGGCATCGCCTCCCTGGCCCTGGGCATCGGCACGGCGGCCCTGGACGAGGCCAAAAAATACGCAAAAAAAAGGGAGCAGTTCGGCAAGCCCATTTCCGAATTCCAGGGGCTCCGGTGGATGCTGGCCGACATGGCCATGGATGTGGAGGCGGCCAGGCTCCTGGTCTTGAACGCCGCCGCCACCAAAGAACGGGGTGAGCCCTGCACGGCCCAGGCTTCCATGGCCAAATGCTACGCCTCGGAGATGGCCCAGCGCGTCACCGGCCAGGGAATCCAGATCCACGGCGGCTACGGCTACACCAAGGAGTATCCGGTGGAGCGTTTCTACCGGGATGCGCGCATCACCACCATCTACGAGGGCACCAACCAGGTGCAGCGCATCGTCATCGCCGATGCCCTGATGAAGGACAAGAAGAAAAAACGGACGAGCAAAACAGCGGCGTAAGACCCAAAAGGGGCGATCCCGCATGCCGCGGGACCGCCCGTGCCATCACCCCGTTCATCGCAAGGAGAGTACGATGGGTAAACCACAACACATCGGTTTGACCGAGGCCGTCGGCCTGATCCGTGACGGCGACATGCTGACTTTCAGCGGGTTCACCATCTGGCGCCGCCCCATGGCAGCCATCTACGAGCTCATCCGCCAGAAAAAACGGGACCTGCACCTGGTGGAGGTCAACGGCGGCACCCACAGCGACCTGCTCATCGGCGCCGGGTGTGTCAAGATCTGGGAATCCTGCTGGATCGGCCATGAACTCTACGGCAAGATCGGAGCCAACCTTGCCCGAAAGGCCGAAGCAGGGGAAGTGGTCATCGAAGACTACTCCCACGTCCAGATCCTGGCCCGCATGACCGCAGGCTCCATGGGCCTGCCCTACCTTCCCACCTATGCCAGCCTGGGCACCGACATGCTCAATCCCGCCTACGATCATTTGGGGCAATTGGGACTCCGGGACGGCACCCACGATAAAATTCCCAAGCTCAAAGCAGCAATCGTGGACGACCCCTTCTACGACAGCCAGCTCCTCCATGTGCCGGCCTGCAACCCGGACTGGTGCATCGCCCACGTGCAGATGGTGGGGGACGAAGGCACCGTCCGCATCGACGGGCAGACCTACTCCGACGCCGAAGCCATCAAGGCCTCGGACAAGGTCATCGTCATCGCCGAGCAGGTGGTCACCGAAGAGTTTATCCGAAGGGACCCCACCCGCAACCTCGTGCCCGGTCACCAGGTGCACTACATCGTGGAACTCCCCTGGGCGGGGCACCCCACGGGATGCTACGGCCAGTACGAGACCGACGGCGAATTCATCCGCGATTTTTTCAACGCCACCCGCACCCAGGAAGGCCTCGACACCTGGGTGGAGGAGTGGGTCACGGGGGTCGACGACTTTGACGGATACCTTGAAAAAATCGGTGTCCGGCGGCTCAAAACCCTGAAGGCCAACCCGGCCTTCGGCTACTCCACCCGGGTCAAAAGGGGGACGCGATCATGACAGCACCCAACTACGTCAAAAACGGGGAATTCAAACCCATGGACCTCCTTGCCGTGGCAGCGGCCCGGGAGGTCAAAGACGGAGACATCGTCTTTGCCGGGACCGGCCTGCCCATGCTGGCCATCATGCTGGCCCAGCACAACACCTCCCCCAACGCGGTGTGCATCTACGAGGCGGGCAGCGTGGACGGCCGCCCCATCTCCCTGCCCACCTCGGTGGGGGACGCCCGGTGCAGCTACCAGGCCTCCATTGCCTCGGGCCTCACCGACGTCTTCAACCAGCTCCAGCGCGGGGTGGTGGACCTTGCCTTCCTGGGCGGTGCCGAGGTGGACCGATACGGCAACGTCAACACCACGGGCATGGGCGCCTACGGCATGGTCCCGGAAAAGCGACTCACGGGCAGCGGGGGGAACTCGGACATCAACGGCCTGGCCCGCAAGACCGTCTTTATCATGCCCCAGGAGAAAAGACGGTTCAAAGAGCGCATCGACTACATCACCTCACCGGGGTGGCGCATCCCCAAGTGGCCCTCGGGCGAGCTGGTCCCCAAAAAAGAGGTGTACAACCGGGCCTTTCGCGGAGGGCCGTCGGCGGTGATCTCCAACATGGGGGTCTTCCGCTTCGATGAAAACGGCGAGATCTATCTGGACACCTACCACCCCGGCACCACACCCAAAGAGGTGAAGGCCCACTGCAGCCTGGACCTGAACATCTCACGGGTGAGCGGAGAGACCGAGCTGCCCACCTACGAGGAGCTGGAGCTGCTCTACAACGTCATCGACCCGGAAGGGATCTTCCTTCAGTAGTGAGGGCCGGTGCACGAGCCCCCAAAAAATGTGCCGCAGCGATGGTTTTCCACGGAGGAAACGAACCGCTGCGGCACGTTTTTCGTCCCCGCCCGTATCCTTTGGCGTCCGCTATACCAAACACGCGCCCGCACAAAAAAACAAGCCTCACCACTTGCGACAACCCGGGGAAACGGTTACATTTTTTATCAACAATCCATAAACAGATCATCTCATTATTTCGCCCTTAAAATCCGTTTCCGCCCTGCCTGCCCCATTCTTCATTCGCCCATCCCCACACAAATCGACAGAACGCGGTATTCCAGACACGATCTCTTTAAAGACACTCCTTGCGTCCCTTGAGCCCTTCGTGAAGCCGGGCTCCGGCACGCTGCCCGTCCACGGCCCCATGGGCCTGCCGAGGCTGCTTGCCCTGCCCCCCCTTGTCCGGGCCACCGACCCGGATCAACACCTTCTTTCAAGGAGAACACCATGCCGTCAAAAAACACCACCCAGCTTGAGACCTCTGTGGAGGTTGCCAACCAAAATGAAAACTGGACCCTCTTTGAGGTGACCGTCACCAACACCCTTTCCACCCCACTGGACGCCGAGGACTGCACCCTGGAGGTGACGGCAGACGCCGCCATCATCCAGGACTTTAAGTCGGCCTGGGTGGAACTGGACATGGAGGTCTACGCCGCCACAGCCGGGACCACCCTCACCATCACCCTGGAGGCTGAGGAAGATCCCGTCATCATCGCTCCCGGCGACTCCTTTGTCATCGGCTTTGACTTTGACCAGGGTGACCTCACCGAAGAGGATCTCACCTGCACGGCCACAGCGGACCAGGGAGCAGGCGAGTCCCCCGTCCCGGACACGCCCTCCACCCGAGGAGCCCTCTTTGTGGGGACCGACGGGCGCCTCAAGGGGGAAGACGGTGATGACATCCTCCTCCTTGGCATGAGTTCCCACGGATACACCTGGTACGGCGAGTTCCTCAACCCCCACAGCATGGAACAGATTCCCTCGGTGTTCAGCGGCAACCTCGTGCGCGTTGCCATGTACACGGCAACCGAGGACGACACGGGATATCTCGACTTTGCCCCTACGGGCCAGGCGAACCTGCGGGAAGAGATCAAAACCAGGGTTCAGGAGGCCATTGATGCGGACCTCTATGTCATCATCGACTGGCACCTGCTCTATGACTTCACCTACGGGGTCCAGCCCTTTCCGTCCCGGGACTTCTCCGGCACCGTGGAGATGGACCCGGAGGAGTGGAAAGCCCATGCCATCGGCTTCTTCGAAGAGATGGCCCGGACCTTCGGAGAGAGCCCCAATGTGCTCTTTGAAATCTTCAACGAACCGAACTACTCCACACCGGACAACTCGTCGGGCGCCCCCCTTTACACCTGGGAGGACATGAAAGGGACTGCAGAGGAGATCATCGACGCCATCCGGGAAACGGGGGCGCAGAACGTCATCCTCGTGGGCACGCCGGAATGGTGCCAGCGCCTGGACCAGGTCGTCGACAGCCCCATCGAGGACCGGGAGAATATCATGTACAACCTCCACTTTTACGCCAAAGAGCACCTGCCCGAGCCCGGCCAGCACGTCTTCAACATGTTCCAGACAGCCATGGACGACGCGCTGCCCGTTTTTGTGACCGAATTCGGCACCACCATGGCCGACGGCGGCCAGGGGGTGGGCAAAGCCGAAACCGAGGGCTGGCTCAGTGCGTTGAACGACAACAACGTGAGCTACGCAAACTGGAGCCTCAGCAACAAAGACGAGGATTCGGCGGCCCTGGCCACTTCGGCAGAGCCGGACACGTGGGGAGCGGGCGACCTCTCCCCCTCCGGAGGAACCATCGCCGAACTCTACGCGGCCAGGCCATCGGGAGGCGTGATAAAGCGGGCTGTTTAGCCAAACACAGCCCCTCCCAACGGGCAGGGGCTGTCACCAGATTGTGACGAATCGAAAGAACCGCCAGGAGAGAGGAAGGGGCGGTGGCCACAGGGCAGAATGAGTCGACGAGCCGGGGTCACCGCCTCTTTTTGCGGCCCATGGAAAGGCCGTGTTTTTGGAGTTTTCTTACCACACTGGACTGGTCTATCCCCAGGTAGTCTCCCACCTCGCGGGTGGTGCGGTGCATGTCCACCGCCTGACGAAGAATCTCTTTTTCGTAAGCATCCATCTTCCCCTTCAGGTCCTTTGGGGAGTCGCCGGAACGTTCCGGCCCCTTCAGGACCCACGGCGACCCTTGCTGCAGGTCGCATTCGCCGAGGACAACGATCTGGCGTGCGATGTTCTTGAGTTCCCGGACGTTGCCGGGAAAAGGATAATCATACAGCTGGTCGAGAAGGCACTGGGAGGGATAGCGGCACAGCCGGTATTGCCTGTTGTACCGTTCAATATAGTGGTCCAGGAGCCCTGCGATGTCTTCGGGGCGCTGACGCAGGGAGGGAATGGTGAGGGAAAACCCGTTGAGGCGGTAGTAGAGGTCCTCGCGAAAGCACCCCTGTTTCACGAGGGTTTTGAGGTCACAGTTGGTGGCGGCCACCACCGTACAGTCCACCTTCTGCACCCGGGTACTGCCCAGGCGCGTTACCTCAAAGTCGTCAAGATACTTAAGGAGCTTGGCCTGGAGGGGCAGAGGAAGGGTCCCGATCTCATCAAGGAACAGGGTCCCGCCGTGGGCGGCCTCAAACAGGCCCTCTTTACCCTGGGCCCTGGCGCTGGTAAAGGCACCTCCGTCATACCCGAAGAGTTCGGACTCCAACAGGTTTTCGGGTACGGCTGCGCAGTTCAGCTGCACAAAGGGGTGCTCTCTGCGCCTGCTCTTTTCATGGATCAACCGGGCAAGGAGCCCTTTGCCGGTCCCCGACTCCCCCAGGACCAGAAGGCGCGAGACCCCGGCATCGGCCAGCTTGAAACTTCGCTTCAGCAGGCGACGGTACAGCGGGCTCTTTGCCACCACCTCGTACCTGCCGAGGGACACCACCCCGGGGTCTTCAAAGGACTCGCCGAACCCGGCCCGAATCCGGTTCACCTCGGAAAGGGCCGCCTCATCGCTTAGGTGGGAGATCTCCTTCTCCTTGACGACGATGCGAACGATCTCCCCCCGGTCGTTGACATATGGAGTCCCGGTGTTGATGGTGCGCACCCCCGTCCGCAGGGATGCCGCCTGGGTCACCCCCTGGCTCCGGCTCCGAAAGATGTCATGGGCCACGGAGCGATCGTAAAGGCCGTTCTGGATCAACTCAATATAGCACCGGCCGATAAGAGAGTCCGCCCGGATGCCCCCGAGTTCCTCGGCTTTCTTGTTCACGGCGATCACGCGGCCAAAAGCGTCCCAGATCCAGATTCCGTCCGAAGACGAATGCAATATGTCCTCCATCCTCACCATCCCCAGCATCAAACGAGGCAGGACTCCCCCAAATCCGGCCCATCAAACAAAAAAAGTCAAAAAACAGATCTCCATAAGGCAGGCAATATATCTACTTCCGTCCGCAGAGTCAATCGCCCCTTCCTTACCCGGTAACATAAAAATCCATGCAAGCAACACACTGATTATAAAGATGGTTCCCTGAACCATCACTCTTCCCGACACCGTCCTTTGCCCTCCCCGCAATTCTTGACAAAAACCCTCAAGAATTACTTTTTCTGACGCACCCCACACACACGCCAAACAAGCCCCAGCCCATCCCCGCCAAAAAGCAGGGTATTCCGTGGCAGCCCTTTCCGCACGCATCAACATGGCATGGAGAAGCCTGCGCCCACAAAGGGCCTTGCCCTTGACGTCGGTGGATTGAAAAGCGTTTATCGGAGTTGAAAAAAGGAAGAAGAGGGAGGGCATCCCGGGGCGGAAAGCGGCCAGGACGGAGCCCCCGCCCAAGGCACGATGCCCTGGGCGGGGACGCCAAAGAAGAAAGGACGAACCCGAATAGTTCACGGGTCAAGGGCACCCATATTCGGGTCAGGGCCATGCCAAGAATAAATGACACATGACGGGATCATCCCATAGGTCCTCAGCATGATTTTTTGATCGTTGCTTCGACACATAACGAATTTATGGCGGAGTATCGTTATGTATTATTATTTTAGGGCATAGCCCTTATTCTCTTTCATGTGATCGTTTTCCCATGAACGATCCGGGTTAAAAGATCAACTCATACCCGAGCTTGTAGGTCCGCTCCAGGTCATAGTACTCGTAATGCCTTGTCTTGCCGGGCGTGTTGTCCCCCCAGGTCACCACGGTGTCGTCGAACATGTTGTCCACACCAAAGGTGAGGTATCCCTTCCAGCAGGCCAGCTTGCCCGCAAAGTGAACCGGGTTGTAGCTGGGGAGGTTCCTCTCCCGCTCCCGCAAGATATCCACGGCAAGATTAAGGATCAGCGGTTCGGTGACATAAGAAGCCCCCACCGAGGTCTGGAACTCAGGGGCAGCCTGGTACTCTTCCCCATCGGTGTCTTCGGCCGTGGTATCAGCCAGGTAGCCAGCCACGTCAAAGGATACGGCATCCAGAAACGAGGCCTGGTTCACAAAGGGATAAAAGGAGGTCTCCCACTCCACCCCCGTGGACTCATAGTCTCCCACGTTGAACTTGGTGGCATCATCGCCCACGGTCATGGTCTCGATCTTGTCTTCGTAGGTCATGTAAAAGCCCGCCAGGCGAACCCTCATGTAGTCGTTGTCGTACTTAATCCCGGCCTCGTAGGTCCACCCGCTCTCGGGATCAAGATCCGGGTTACCCGTCAGGGCATCACCCTCATAGTACAAATCGTTAAAGGTGGGGGCTTTGAAGGCCTTTCCGGTGTTGGCAAAGAGATTCAGACCGGATGAGACCCGGTACGTCACCCCGGCAGAAGGCAGAAAGATGTCGTAGTCTTTGTTGTCGCAATCCCCGTAAATCAGCTGCTCACGGAACCCCAGCACCACGGTGAGGGCATCGGCAAAGGTCTTTTTCGCCTGCACAAAGGCTGAAATGTCGTCCCGGTGATGCCTGCCGTATTTTTCGCTGTAATCGGCACCCCGATAGACATAATCCGCCCCGGTGGTCAGCTCCACACCTGCCAGATTGGCCCGGTAATCCCCCTGCACCCCGTAATTGTAGTTCTTGTTGCGCTCCTCGGTGAGCCCTTTACTGGTAAGCTCTTCCCGGTCCAGCTGGTCCAGGTATCCGAAGGCCTTGAGCCTGACGTGCTCCTTTTCAAAGCGAAGATCGGCAAAGTGCTTGAGGTGCTCCTGCTCCGTCTCCTTGACCACCCCACCCGCATCCTTGTTTTTGGTATACCCGGTGGTGCTGATGCTCCCCAGGTAATCAAAGTAGAGACCGTCGACCAGGGTGGCGTTGAGGTTCAGGCCGCCGCTGTCCACGGCGTCCCGCGCGTAGGAATAATTTTTGGCAGGGGACTCGGGATAGGTGGTCTGTGAAATCTTGTCCACAGCGTCCAGGTGGGCATAAGAGACCCCGACATTCACACGGGGGCTGCTCACCTCGGCGCTGGCCGTGCGATGCCCGTGGGACCCTGCCTCCACGGCAACGGATGTTCTTGTATCCCCGGCGTTCTTCTTGGTGATGATGTTCACCACGCAGGCCATGGCGTCGGCTCCATACAAGGTGGAGGCGGCGCCTTTCATCACCTCCACCCGCTCGATCTGCTCCAGGGGAATCATGTCCAGATCGTACCCCTGACCGGCGGCGCCCTGGACCGGACAGCCGTTAACCAGAATCAGGGTGCCCTTGGAGATTCCCCGGGCCGTGATCTCACTGTTCATGCCGCCGAAGGAGACCCCCTGGGGCCCGAAGGATTTATAGGAAAATCCGCCTTTCCGCCTCAGGGCCTGGGCCAGGTTGTCCGCCCCGGTCTCCATGAGCTCTTCCGAGGAGTACATGGTGACAAACCGCGGGCTCTCCTTTTCCCCGGTGGGAAACCGCTCGGCGGTAACCACGAGTTCATCCAGGGACTCTCCTGCGTTTGCGGCTGCGGGCACAAACCCTGCGGCGCATAAGGCAATGGCTGCCACACCCGTACAGGCCAGGTGCTTCACATGACGTTTCAACATACCTCGTTCCTCACATCCTTTGATGGTTAAATCAGCATGCATGGAGAAAAGAGGCGTGCGTTTCCATCCGGTCCCCATACATACCCGGGAAAAGAGCGACTCGCCCCCTCCCCCAAACACCCGTGGCCCAAAAGCCACATACCGTGCAGGTCTTTTTCTCCCCGGTGCAACCAGCGCCGGGGAACAAAAAAACCCACACAGAGCAAAGCCTGTGTGGGATACCGTTTTCATTCCACAATGCACTTTTCCACCCTTTTCCACGAGTGAAAAATCTACCCAGTTATTCAGGTAAGTCTTCTGACTTCCGGATCGATCTAATGGCCGCGCCTTCCCGTTGATTTTCAACAGTGGCATGTCTGCGGCGTTCGTCCCCGGTTACAGCGGCGGGCCCGTTCCTGATTTGCACAGGATTCCTTGTTATGCAGACCATGCACCGGCCCGCACCTGAATAGTATGTCCGAAATGACCAGGGCCATTTCTATAGAATGTGAGCAAAACTATCCTACCGTCATCGAGATGTCAATGCATTCGTGCAGTACTTAAGGAAAACAGGCCATGGCAGTGCCCTTAAAAATAATAGTAACTATTCAGCTTATGTTTGCCTCCGGCGGCCCTGCCGGGGGCAAACCTTTTGAAAAGTTTGACAAACAGGCCTTGACAGCTTTGGGATGAATTTCAGGGATTTTGACTGTTCTAATCTTTCAACCGGAAAGTTTTTTGCGGAGCTTTTTTTCAAAAAAGCGACCCGCCGGAGGCAAGCTGAATAGTTACAAATAATACATAACGATACTCCGCCTTACATTCGTTATGTGTCGAAGCATCGATCAAAAAATCATGCTGAGGACTTATGGGATGATCCCGTCATATGTAATTTATTCTTGGCATGGCCTTATGGGAAACGCCCCTTACCTGTCAATGTGCCCTTCCACATTGACGGGTGCAGCGTTGAATCCAGCCAAAGCGCGCACTCACCCCGCCTATCCAACTGAATAAAAAGCGAAAACCGCCAGAGCAGACCTCGTTTCCAATGTTACTTACAATGGAATAGGAATATCGGCCCTGTCAAATCCTCACTTTTTTACTTTTTTCTATTTGACTGTCACCTCGAGTTGGGCTATTAGCTCTCCTGATTTTTATAAGATATTTCATAAAACAGAACAAACCCTACGAAAGGACACAACAACCCCTGGCCGGGAATCTGGGTAAAAGATCGAAACACAGACCGCAGCCGCCTGTCTGCCATGTTCCCACACGCCTGCCCATTAATTCTTCACGACTCGTCAACCAACCCTGGGAATCAAAAACCACACCGCCACACCGCTTAATGGCTGCCCCGCGAAGAACGCGTTGCCTGCCTTTTCTTCGGATACCCGTGTCTCGGTTTTTCAACCCTTTGACAGCTTTTCAGTAAAAAAACGATGGACACCGCCCTGTCTCGAGCCATGGCATCGGCACGCGCTTCGACAGCCACCCCGATCTGCGGACGTGTGCGCGGAGTGTGTAACCGCTCGTTTGCTGGTCTGCGGAACACCCCTTGATTTAGGAGAATATCCCCATGAACACCCTGAAAAACATGACCCTTCAATCCAAGCTCATACTGGGATTTACCACGGTACTGGGCCTGCTGGCCGCCACCACCCTGATGGGAATCGTCGCATTGAACAATGCATCCAGCGGCTTTACGGAATACCGGGAGATGGCCCGCAACGCCAACCTTTCAGGCCGCATTCAGGCCAATATGCTCATGACGCGAATGAACGTCAAAGAGTTCCTTATCTCCGGAAACGAGACCAACCGGGAAGAGTTCATGGGTTACTATGAAAAAATGGATGATTTGCTGGAACGGGCAACCGAGACCATCAACCACCCTGACCATGCCGCCAAAATCCGGGAAATCGACGCCTCTGTCAGCCGCTACAACGAAGCCTTTATCAAGGTGGTCGATCTCCAGAAGCAGGAAGAAAAAGTCATCGGAGACGTCCTGAACCCCAGGGGCAAGGCCATGGAAACCCTGCTCGCAGAGCTTCTGGAGTCGGCCAACCGAAAAGGCGACACCGAAATGGCCTATGGTGCAGGGGTTGCCATGGAGCACATGCTCATCGGAAGGGTTCACAGGACAGCCTTTTTCGTCAGCAATGCCAGATCCGACGCCGACCGGGTGGTCTCCGAATTTGATTTGATGCAAGGGGCCCTGGACCGCCTGGCAAAAACAGGGGCACCCACCACGGATCTTTCCAATATCCAAAGGGAAAAAGACCTTTACCTGAAAGGCTTTTCCCAGGCCCTCTCCCTTCGAGACTCCCGGAACCAGGTCATTGAGGGCACCCTGGACCGTATCGGTCCTGAGGTGGCTCGCCTCATCGATGAAATCAAGCTCGACATCAAAGGGGTCCAGGACCAGATCGGCCCCCGCCTGAAGGTTTCCAACCACCGGGGGATCGTCCTGATCATCGCCACCAGCGCAGGGGCCCTCATCATCGGCATCCTCATTGTCATCGGCCTGACCCGAAGCGTCCTGAGGCAGCTGGGCTGCGACCCCGCAGAGATTGCGGAGGTGGCCCGCAACATTGCCGGAGGCAATTTCCTCATCACCTTTACCTACGACAAAAACAACAAGCTCCACGGCGTCTACAAAGACATGGAGACCATGGCCATCAAACTCCGGGAGACCTTCACCAACATCCGGTCCGGGGTGCACACCCTCACCTCCGCCACCGAGGAGCTCGGCACCGTGTCGACCCAGATGGTGTCCGGCTCAGCCGAAACCTCCGGCAAATCCAACGCCGTGGCCGCAGCCGCCGAAAAAATGAGCGCCAACATGAACTCGGTATCGGCTGCCACGGAACAGTCCGCCACAAACATCAACATGGTGGCCGCCGCCTTAGAGGAGATGACCGCCACCATCAATGAAATCGGCAGCAACACGGCCACGGCCCGAGGGATCAACGACGACGCGGTTGTCCTCTCCCGCACGGCTTCCACCAAGGTCGATGCCCTGGGAAAATCGGCCCATGAAATCGGCCAGGTCACCGAAGCCATCAAAGAGATCTCCGAACAAACCAACCTTCTTGCCCTGAACGCAACCATCGAAGCCGCACGGGCAGGCGAAGCGGGCAAAGGCTTTGCCGTGGTGGCCGGTGAAATCAAGGAGCTGGCGGTGCAGACCTCCGAGGCGACCCACAAGATCAAGACCCGCATCGACGGGATCCAGGGCGCCACCCAGGACGCCATCATTGAGATCCAGGGCATTTCTGATGTCATCACCAAATTGAACGAGCTGGTCACCACCATTGCCTCGGCCATCGAAGAGCAGTCGGTCACAAGCAAGGAGATCGCCGACAACATTGCCCAGGCCTCCAGGGGCAATCAGGACATCACGGAAAGCATCGCCCACAGCGCCGCTGTCGCAGGCGACATCACCCATGACATCAACCAGGTCGACCATGCCGCGGGCGTGATGTCAACCAACAGCACCCAGATCGGCGACAACGTGGAAAAACTGAAAAACCTCTCCGACCAACTCAAGCAGATGGTGGACGTGGTCAAATTCTGATCGGCGCAAAAAAGCGAAACGGGGAGGCAAGGCCAAGCCCCTCCCCGTTTCGCAAAGCCCTGCCACAAACATCAACATCCCGAAAAAGAATAGACACTTCCGGCAGAAACAGGGTACAAAAGGACACGTTCCCGGTCCCGCCGCCGGCCAGTACCACACGCGCCCACGGCCCCCTGTCACTCAAAAAAGCGCCACGCAGTCCCCACCCGCCTGCAAACTGGACGGAATCGGCTCCCCCGCCACTGCCGTTGAACACGAAGCAACACCTGAAGCATCAAGGAGGATTATGAAAACCCACTGGCTGCTTTTCCTGATTCTGTGCCTTGCCTTTCCCGCCCTTGCCACAGAAACCATCACCGACAAGAGCGAGGCCGAGCCCCCCGCAGCGCCCCCTCCGGCCCATGAAGCAAAACCCATCAAGGAGACATTCAAGGCCCCCACGACCAAGCCTTTCAAGATCATCGGCGAGACCGTCGAGCCGGGCACCATGAAAACCCTGAAATGGTTCTCTGTGCAGGCACCGGGCGGGGTGACGGTGGGAACCCCCGTCATCGTCATCAACGGTGCAAAGCCGGGCCCTGTCCTGGCACTGACTGCCGCCATCCACGGTGACGAGCTCAACGGCATCGAGATGATCCGCCAGGTGGTGCACAACATCGACCCAAAAAAATTGAACGGGGTGGTGGTGGGGATGCCCATCGTCAACCTTGAAGGGTTCTGGAGGCGGGACCGCTACATCGGCGACCGAAGGGACCTCAACCGCTACTTTCCCGGCAACCCCAAAGGATCCTACCCAAGCCGTGTGGCCTACGCCCTGTTCACGGACATCATCGACCGGTGCGACATGCTCATCGACATCCACACCGGTTCCTTCTTCCGGGAAAACCTGCCCCAGCTCCGCGCCGACTTTGCCATGGACGAAGTGGCCGATCTCACCAAGCACTTCGGCGACCTGACCACCCTTCAAAGCATCGCCCCGGAAGGCAGCCTCAGGGATGCGGCCACGGACTCGGGCATCCCCGCGGTGGTCATGGAAATCGGCGGCCCCTTGAGCCTGGAGCCCGACAAGGTAGCCACCGGCGTCAAGAGCATCCGGACCTTCCTGAAAAACGTGGGCATGGTGGAAAAATTCAAATTCCTTCCCTCCCCACAGCCTGTGTTTTACGGCAGCGAGTGGGTACGGGCCGAAGCCGGGGGGATCCTCATGAGCAAAGTCAAGCTCGGGGCATCCGTCAAAAAAGGGGACCTCCTGGCCGAAATCATCAACCCGGTCACCAACGTGGTGCACCAGACCCTCTCCCCTCTCAACGGCACCATCCTGGGGCGTGCCCAGAACCAGTTCGTCAGCCCGGGCTTTGCCCTCTTCCGGGTGGGTATCCGTCACACGCCTGAGGAACTTAAGGAGCAAAGCCGCGCGGAGTCGGCGGAGGTCGATACAAAGGAATAGATGAAAAACAAAAACACCCCGAAAGCGGATTGCTCATCCTGACAAAAAACACCGCAATCGGTTGAGAAAGGGGAGCAGCCCCGTTCGTTTTATCAAGAGTATTGGGTACCCCCCTTTTGACTTTAAGAAGTTATCTCAAATCTGCTGCAAGCCGAAAGCCAACCAAATAGCTCCCAGCCCCACTTCCGGCACGGCTTGCAGAACGACTGTATCTCTGACCCTGGGACCAGTTCCCCCCCCGAACACAATGCTCCTCTCCAGTCGTCACAATATCATCTTCGGGAAACCTTTTCGGCTCCGTCCCCAAATGTTCTTGCCAAGTGTCTACAACCCATTCTGCTACGTTCCCATGCATATGATAAAGGCCCCAGGAATTTGGTTGAAAGTCTTTATCTTTCACGTTACTGGGACCTGTTCTGTCAGCAGGACTGCCCCCGAACCGAGCCTCACCAATCTTAAGCTCATATCCATCGCCTATGGCAAAAGGAGTGACTGTCCCTGCCCTCGCGGCGTACTCCCATTCCGCTTCTGTGGGGAGCCTGAATGTGTACAGAGTACTTTTCGTATTTAACACATCGATGAATGCCTGAACCGCCTCAAACGAAACGCTCTCCACGGGACATTTTGTTGTGTCATCGGGATAAATCACCGACGGCCCTCCTGGCCAAAAAGGAGGCAAATTATTTTTTGATTGGCACTCTGAAGGATTTTCACCCATCACAGCCTGCCACTGTTCCTGTGTGACTTCTGTCGTCGCAATGTAAACCCCTTGGGTGAGTTCCACCTCATGAAGGTCTTCCTGATCATGCCTTCCTGATTCACTCACGGGCGACCCCATCCTGAATGTGCCCCCCGGAAGTGCTGCCATTTCAAATGCTACAGAAAGTGCATTCGTGGGAGGATCTAAAAAGATAGTCACGGGTTCATGGATAATTTTCTCCCCCAGAAAAAAAACAACCATGGCACCACTGGGTTCACTTTCCGATCCCCACCCTGACGCGACAACAACAAAATAGTAGGTGGTATGTTTTTCGAGGCCATCCACGATGGTACAGAAACTCTTCGTTGTCTCTACAGCATTTTCGCTGTCAATCCCCGCCCCCTGATCTTTGGACCAGTAAATGGTGTAATATTCTGCCCCGGGCACGTCATCCCAAGTAAGCTCCACAGCATCATCCACCGGCTTAGCAAAAACATGCCGCGGGGCTTGAAGGATCCCGGATTTAGCCGTCGCATCAACCCTGTCGACACGGGTTGAATAATCGACCTTCTCGTCCCCCGTCACAGCAATGTCATAATAATACGTCTTGCCATACTCCACCTTCTGGTGAAGCCACTCTGTCTCCGTGATATTCGATTCCATTTGCCACTCGCTTTCCGCCAAGTCCGGATCATCGGACCAATACACGGTGTAGCTCCGGGCACAGGGCACCGCCCCCCAACCGACCGCAATGCCGTCACCCTGTGAAACGGCTCTAAAATGCCTTGGAAAATCCAATGTGCCGGCACTGGCAACGGTCGCAATAACGTCAGAGGGTTTGCTGTTATATGAACCGTCTTCCGCCACAACCACATAGTACAGCTGCTTGCAGAAACAGGTATTTTCATGGATCCAGCTCGTCCCTTTGATGCCCCTGACCGGAATCCATTCAGCGCCTTTCGTGCTTTTTACCCCACCAAAGGGCCCTGGAGTCTCCGACCAGTAAACCGTATACTGGGTCGCGCCGGGCACGGCTTTCCAGGAGAGGCTGACAGCTGACTCCTTTTCGGCCACCGTGACGTCCTTAGGCTGTTCGAGCACCGACACCCCACTGCCCGACTCCGCACCGGGAGTGGCCCCGCGGCCACACCCTGTAATTAAAAGAATTGCCAACGTCAGTATCAACCGCATCGCTGTCATGTATCCGCGATATTTCATCCTTGTTCCCTTCATTCTACCTTCCTTCAATCCCACATGCTGTGGGCATCCATTTCAAAACGATGCTTGTCTGGATCCCCTGGCCTGTGTCGTACCTGTTAAAACGCCACCTGAAAATTCACCCACCCGCGGTGCCGGGTCATCTCATCGTTGATGCGGCCGGAGTAGCCAAGTGCAAGGGACGTATCACCCCAAGTCATCTCAGCGCTGAACTGCGCCCCAAAGGCAGAATTGTCCTGCCGATCTGAAAGGGTTGCCTGCTGATCTGCAAGGGCCATTGTTCCGGTAACCTTTCCACCGGTGAGGACCTGCTCGGCAAAAAGACGGAGCCGGGGTTCGATGGCGATGTCCCCTGCTTCCAGAAGCCCCCTCCAGTTGATGGCGGTTTCCACAAAGAGTTCCTGCTCGTCCAGCACTCCGTAGCGTGTACCCATCCAACTCATATGATCCATGACAAAGGCGTCCTGGTGCGCCCACTCATGCCGGAGACCGATTTCAGGGGCCAGAACGCTCCCTGGAGCAGGTCGAAAAACGTAAGTACCAGCCAGGCGAGTGATCACCCCCTGGGTTTTGTAGTCGCCTTCTTCCTGGTTTTCAGGGGCTTTATCCTCAAAATCATGGGTGGAATAAAAAAAAGTGGAGGAAAGGCGCAAAGAGGTATTTGCGGTAATCCGGCGAAGCCCCTGAACCCCGAGGGCTGCATGGGTCATACGGGTCTCCCTGTCCTGATACCTTGCCGGGTCAAAATCCAGGGATCCGCGATCGAGGACAAAGTGGACCCCTGCCAGGGTGTCCCGCCCCCAGGCGCGGGTCCCGCCGCCGCAAAGCCCTCCGTCCTTGGCGTCATACCCGTCGCCATGGCCCTTGCTGGCGTATGGCATGACAAAAAGGGTGCGCGCCCGGGGGCCGTCACCTCTCTTTCGCGTCCCCTGCCCCATGCCCGCGGCCATGAAGGCTTCGTCCGCCATGGCTATGCCTTGGTTCATCACCTCCAAGGTTTGCCGGAAAGACTTTATGGCGGGGTTAAACGCTGGGGCATAACGAAACAGGATGGATTCGTTTCCGTTGAGGCCCACTACGGCAATGTCTTCGGAGAACAACCCTTCAACACGAGAAAACCTGTGGGTTTCCCCCGAGACAGCCCCATCGATTTGATACGGGGTTTCAAAAAGCGTGCTCTCGTCGATACGGACATGAAGGGCAGCATCCGAAAGATCAAACGAACCGGTGGCAGAATGACCCCAGACACCATTGAGCACCGACGTATCCTCGGAAAAGAGGACTTCGTACTCCTTGACCACCAGCCTGCCGTCTGCGGCGTAGACAGCATAAGCCCGGGCATCGCCCGAATCCGAGGCGGCCCGGGCATCCACCATGCCGGTGGAATAGAGATCCGCATCTCCTGTGGACACAATCCCATAGGACCGTGCCTTTCCGCGGGATTGAGAGAAAACAGAAATCGAGCCGGTGTTGACAATCCGGCTGCCTGTGCTGCCCATAAGACCGTAAGCGAGGGCCTCAGGGTTGTCCCCGGTGTCACCGCCCCGGGCCGTTACCGAAACCTCTCCGGTGTTGACAACCGCAGCCCCTTTGTCGCCAAAGAGCCCCATGGCCTGACTTCGTACTGTCCCCGACGCAGACGGGGTTCCCAAAGCCCCTGGGTCATCAAGACGTTCCCCGGATACAAAAGAAACAACGCTGCCGGTGTTAAGCATCATCGACCCGGCCTCGCCATACATACCGCAGGAGACAACATCCGTTTCCATGGGTGAGGTGTTGGAATGAAGACGCATGCCTCCGGTGGCCGTGGCTGAAATTCGCCCGGTGTTCACGCCGACGGCGCGCGTATCACAATACATTCCGTATGCACGGCCCCGGGTCCGATAGGTGGCATCCGGGCCTGCGGCAAGATCTCCCAACCCAGAGGAAACAGCGATATCCCCACGGTTCAAGGCCAGGCATACAGAGGCCCCTTCCCCGGGATCTGCTGCGGGGATTGAAAAAGCGAGCTGGCCGGAACGGGTTGCCCAGATCCCGCAGGATAGCACCACCAGATTGGCCCCCACGTCGGCATGCCTGCCATCCGTAGACAGCCGCACCGACTCGCCGGAGGCACCGGCATCAATACGCCCCTCATTCAGGGCGATGCCGCCGTTCAGCACGCTCAGTCCAAAGGCCTTGGCCACCGAATCCACCCGCCCAACGTCCTCCATGGCAGGGTATTGCGCCCTCAGGGTGACAGACGCGTTGTTCTCAACAAGAAGATCATCCCCCCCAACACAGATGCCGGACGCATACACAACCCCTTCGCTGGTCCGAGCCCCAAAAAGCGGGACCCCTTTTTTTTCTACGGCAATGTCCTCATCGTGAATAAAAACACGGCCGAAATACGCCCCATGCAAAGCCGACAAATCAGTATCCGACGGCACAAAATCAGACCACTGCCCGGGAAGCAGCGGATCACTGCCTAAGTATTGCTCCGAGGCACTCCCCGGGGTGCAAAGAAGGCAGATACCCAACGCAGCGACAAGACCCAACGCAAACCGATTCGACAAACGGCCCCCCTCTTCGTAAAAAGTTTATTACAACAAATTAAGTCAAAAACTGACGTTGTATTTCAGAGAGGACTTCCCGTGTCAACAAAATACTAACTATTTTTTAGATAAATATTGAGACCCCATTACAAAGCACCTGATTTCCAGAACCTTACGCCGTAAAAAATTAAATTTTAACCAAATTTTGGCGTTTTTTTGGCGAATTTTTAACAAACAGAGCACCAAATGAAATATTACTCAAAACCCAAAATGAAACATTGCTTCGACTTACCTTTTTTGCTATCACCTCCTTTTTTACGAAGTTAAAGTTTACTGATAGGAAATATCAAAAAACAGCAAGTCACATCACACCGGCCTCAGCCATGTGACCGCTGACATGCAATCAACCACCAAAAAAAGGTCACCCATGAAAAAAAGTTTCAAAAGCCTGCTGCTGTCGTTCTGTGCCATCTTTGTCATCTCTCCATGTTACGCCATGGAAGAAACCACATCACCGTGGTCCTTTGGGGTCGGAGGATCAAACCTGCATGAGAACATTGATACCGGATCAAACGGCATCGATTTCGACGAAAGCGTAGGGTTTAATGTCAGGCTGGGATATCGGGTAAGCGATTCCCTTGAAGCGGAAATCGACTACCTATACATCGACGGGTTTGACGGCAGTGTTGCAGGTATCGAAGCCTTTGAACTGGACGGCTATGCAATCACCGCAAACGCAAAGTGGTACCCGAGCAAAGGAAAGGTACAACCCTATTGCCTGGTTGGAGCCGGGTTTGCCGATCTCACAGCCAGTGTGGATTTTCTGGATACCCATGATGCAGAATCGGACTGGGGAACCGTGCTCCGTGCGGGAGCCGGGGTGGACGCCTACATCTCTGAAAAAGTGTTCTTCTTCGGGGAGATCTCATACTACCTCACCTGCGGGGACATTGACGACAACGACTTCATGCCCATGACCATCGGCGTCAAACGGACATTTTAAAAGCACCCCAAGGGGTGCTGGTGCCCAAAGAGCAAGCACCTCCTTTTTCACCTGGCCCCCCTTGGTTTTCACAAAACGTTACACCCTCATCCCCCCATCTGAATTCAGTGAAGTCCTTGAACCCCACTCCCCCCTCCCCATGCCATACCACTTGACCAGCGAATCAACTCACAGAATTTGCAAAACAGGATTGACACAAAAAGAACATTGATACCATAACGGTCACATCATTAACTTTCTTCCACCGGAGAACCCATGAAAATTGACGCCCACTACTACGGCATCCTGGCCTTCTGCAGGGCCTGCGGCTTCACCAAAGAGGCCGCGGGAACCATCGCCTATGCCTCCCAGTACGTCGACGACGCCAAGATCAACCACATGGTCCTGGCCAAAAAGCCGACGGATGTGGAGCCGGAAACCATCGACGGCAAACCGGCCTTTTTCAACATGGCCACCTGCCACTCTTACGCCCGGCTTGCCACCTACAACTACGACTCCATGACGGGCAACACCTGCGCCTTTCACTTTGTGCCGGGATGCGATGGGAAAAGCTTTACCCGCAAGCTGAGGTGCAAGGAAAACTCCCCCATCATCAGGCCCATCCTGGAAAAAGCCAAAGAAGAAAACGACCTTGTAAAGTTGGGCATGGTCCTTCACGCCTACGCCGACACCTTCTCACATCAGGGGTTCTCCGGACTTTTGAGCAAGGTCAACAGCATCGAAAACCTCTCGGCCACCACCAAAATGCCCCTTGTGCCGGTGCACGTCTTTAAAAAATGGGTGATGCAGCTCCAGAAAAGCAAACTCGGGGACACCTTTGACCGGGCCCTGCACGCCATGGCTCCGGCCTACGGCCACGGCAGGGCCTTGAGCTGCCCCGACGAACCCCACCTCACCTGGACCTACCACTACGACTACAGCGACAATTTTTCCTCCCAGTTCAAACAATCCAAAGCAATCAACCCCGACCGCTTCGAAAGGGCCTTCACGAAGATCCACGGGCACCTTACGGACTACCTTGAAAAGCACCCTGAATACAAAGACCCCGGGGTCGGCCTCACGGACCTCACGCCCCTGTTCGACACCCTCCTTGGCGTGCACACCGACAAAAAACGGGTCAAAAACTGGCAGAAGACCATGGTCCGGCTCAACCTTCTGGACGCATCGGACCCCATGCTCAGCTACGATAGGTTCCGCTGGCTCAAGGCGTCCTTTTCCAATTTCTCGGTAAAAGCCTACGACAAACGGAAGGTGGAAGGAGCCATCCCCGCCCCGGACTTTGCCGAGGGCAACTGGTACCGCTTTTACAAAGCGGTGCACTGGTACAAGGACCATTTTTTCAGGCTTGCGGAAAAAGAAGGGGTGACCATCCCCAGATAACTAAGGAGCCCCCGGCGCCCTGCCGGGGGCCAAACTTTTGAAAAGTTGGACAAACAGGTTTCGTTTTTTGGGCGCACGCATCAACCTTGCATACCCCCCCTTCTTTATTATGTTTTACCGAAAAGTTTTTGCAGAGCTTTTTTCAACAAGCGACCCGCCGGAGGCAACTGAATTGTTACATGCGTTGGCCCTGCGAAAAACAAAGGTTTGGGTTGCAGAAACCGGTGCATGGTGCTATGGTCGCCACCGTTTTTGCCCGGTGGTGTGTTTCCGGCAGGGGTGTCCCCTTCCTTCATGCAACCTTTTTTCCGGGCACGGGCGGTTTGCCCTACGGCAGGCCATCATCACGTGACCATGCACACTCTGCACGACAGAGCAACAGATCACTTCACAGGAACAGGAAATGAACGATTCGGAAGGCGGCAGTCAGCCCGCTCCTGAAAAGACATCACCACGACTCCGACCGCTCTGCGATCCCTTTCCAAAGGCACGCCCCGTCACGCCCTTAGCGTAATTCCCGGGTGACCCTTTCTTCAGGGTAACGCGCGCGGCGCGGAACCCATCAGGGAGGTCCACCATGAAAAACCCGCTCCTCGTCCCTGAGCTGCGAGATTACCTTGAATCCGACAACCGTGAGGCCCTGGGCCTCTTTCTGGAGAGCGGACACCCGCGCGTCATCGCCGACTTTCTCTCCGCCCTCACCCCCAAAGAGGCCTGGCAAATCCTTGAAGCGGGAGAGCTATGCCTTGCCGCCGAGATCTTCTCGGAAATGGATGACTGGTTCCAGGCGGATGTTGCCGAAACCCTGAGCCGCCACGAACTGGCCTGCCTGGTAACCGAGATGTCCCCGGACGACCGGGTGGACCTTCTCAGCCGTATTCCCGAAAACAGACGACTCCGAATCCTCTCCGCCCTGGCGGTGGCCGAGCGGGAAGACATCCGAAAGCTCTCCTCCTACCACGAGGGAAGCGCAGGCTCGGCCATGACCTCGGACTACGCCACCCTCTCCCCGGACCTCACGGCGGCCGACGCCATCGACAAACTCCGAAGGGAAGCCCCGGACAAGGAGACCATCTACTATGCCTATGTGGTGGATGAAGAGCGCAGGCTCATCGGCTTTGCATCGCTGAAGGACCTGATCCTGGCCCCGGCCCATGAGCCGGTAAGGGAGATCATGAACGAAGGGGTGATCTCGGTGCGGGCCACGGACGACCAGGAGTTTGCCGCGCGCCAGATCCAGAAGTACGGGCTCATCGCCCTGCCGGTGATCAACGGCGGGGACGCCCTGGTGGGCATCATCACCCACGACGACGCCATCGACATCATCACCCAGGAGCACACCGAAGACCTTGAAAAATTCATGGCCATCCAGGGGAGCCACGATGCGGCCTCCTACCTGCGCACCCCGGCCCTGACCCATTTCAGGAACCGCGTCCTCTGGGTGGTGGGCCTGGCCGCAGCAGGCCTGGTCTCAGGAGGGATCCTCCATCACTTCGAGGCCACCTTGAGCCACCTCATGATCCTGGCCCTCTACATGCCCATGCTGGCCGACACCGGCGGCAACACAGGCAGCCAGTCCGCCACCGTGGTGATCCGGGCCCTGGCGTTGGGAGAGATTACATCCAGGGACATCCTCAAGGTCCTGGGCAAAGAGTTTAAAATCGCCCTGATGCTGGCGGCCGTGCTGGCCGGTGTGGCCTGGATAAAGATCCAGCTCCTCTCCGGCGGCAGCCCCATCCCCGGAGGCTTTACCCTGCCCCAGGTGGGCGGTGTCATTGTCCTGGCTCTCTCCGTTCAGGTGCTCACCTCCACCCTGGTGGGCGCCCTCCTCCCCATGGGCGCAGCCGGTTTGCGCCTGGACCCGGCCGTGGTGGCCAGCCCGGCTTTGACCACAGTGGTGGATATCACCGGGCTCTTTATCTATTTCACCTGTGCACGGGTGCTTTTGGGGGTGTAAGGCAGGCGATAGGGAAAACAGGCCATAAGAAAAGCAGGTGATGGGTTATAAAAAACGCACAGTAACGATTCAGCTCAAAAAAAAACAGCCTCCGGCGGCAAGGTGTGCCACCTTGAAAGCAGATAGCAGCTGTGTTTTGCCCCTCGTTCCTCGGGTCAAATCACATCCGCCTTTAAAGTAAAAATTCACGCAAAAAGATTTTTTAAAACCTGTTTGTTAAACTTTTTAAACGTTTAGCCCCCGGCAGGGCCGCCGGAGGCATGGGCTGAATAGTTACAACGCACATTCCCTATTTCCTATGGCCGATTCCCTTTTTTTCCTGTCACCTGGCTTGCCTTGCCCATTGCGGCGCTTCATGGTACGCTCCGCATCCTTGTAAAATGACGCATCATCCCGGGATGATCGGCGGGCGTGCCTGCCCTTTGACCCGGCTTTCTGATACACTGAACCACGGACTCTTTCCATGATCCACTTAACCAACATCACCCGGCAGCACGGCAACCAGATCCTCTTTGACAAGGCGAGCCTCCAGATCCTCTCCGGCTCCCGTACGGGCCTGGTGGGCCCCAACGGGGCAGGCAAATCCACCATTTTCCGCCTGATCACAGGGGAAGAGGAGGCCGACGGGGGCGAGATCTCCATCGGGAAAAAAACCACCATCGGCTACTTCTCACAGACCACCGGGGAGATGGCGGGCCGTACGGCGTTGGAAGAGGTACTCGCCGCCGCCGGGAACATTGCCGAGCTGGCCGCGTCCATCGCCGAGATGGAGGAGGCCATGGCCGTTCCCATGGGCGACGACGAGATGGCCGCCCTCCTGGAGCGCTACGGCAATGCCGTGGAAGAGTTCGAAAACCGAGGGGGCTACGACCTGGAGCCACGGACTCGGGCCATCCTCACGGGCCTGGGCATCGGCCCTGCGGACCATGACCGAAGCGTGGAGGCCTTCAGCGGTGGCTGGAAGATGCGCATCGCCCTGGCCGGTATCCTTCTTGTCAACCCGGACGTGCTGCTGCTGGACGAACCCACCAACCACCTGGACGTGGAGTCCATTGTCTGGCTCGAAAACTGGCTGGTCTCAGAGTTCAAGGGTGCCCTTCTCATGACCTGTCACGACCAGGAGTTCATGAACCGCGTGGTAAGCCGTACCGTGGAGGTGGCCAATCGCACCCTCACCACCTACGGGGGCAACTACGACTTCTACTTAAAGGAACGGGAAATCAGGCGCGAACAGCTCATGGCAAGCTACCGCCGCCAGCAGGAGATGCTGGCCAAGGAGGAGGAGTTCATCGCCCGGTTTGCCGCCCGCGTCTCCCATGCCGCCCAGGTGCAGTCCCGCATCAAGAAGCTGGAGAAGATCGAGCGCATCGAGCTGCCACCGGAGCAGCGCACCATGACCTTCGAGTTTGCCGAGCCGCCGCGCTCCGGCGACGACGTGGTGGCCATCGACAACCTGGCCAAGTCCTGGCCCAAGGAGGACGGCTCCGAGCAGTCGGTCTTCGGCGGGGTCTCGGGCATGGTGCGCAGGGGGGACAAGATCGCCGTGGTGGGTATCAACGGCGCCGGGAAATCCACCTTTTTAAAGGTCATGGCAGGCCAGACCGAGGCCTCGGCAGGCGACCTCACCATCGGTGCCAACGTACACACCGGCTACTTCAGCCAGCACGCCATGGACATCCTCGACCCGCAGAAGAGCGTCTTCGACACCGTGCAGGATGCCCTTCCCACCGCAGGCATCGGGGTGATCCGAAACCTCTGCGCCGCCTTTCTCTTCTCCGGGGACGACGTGCACAAAAGAATCGACATGCTCTCCGGCGGTGAAAAGAGCCGGGTGGTCCTGGCCACCCTGCTGGCACGCCCGTTGAACCTGCTGATCCTGGACGAACCCACCAACCACCTGGATATCCAGTCCCGGGAGATCCTGCTGGAAGCACTCAAAACGTTTACGGGCACCGTGGTCCTCGTGAGCCACGACCGCCACTTCCTGCGTGCCCTGGTCAGCCGGGTGTTTGCCATCGACCACGGGGAGATGATCCCCTACGAGGGCGACTACGACTACTACCTGGGCAAGTCCGCCAGTCAGGGAGAATAAAAAGCCTCCGGCGGCCCTGCCGGGGGCCAAACTTTTAAAAAGTTTGACAAACAGGTCTTAAGCAAGCCTTTCCAGGCTCCGCCGGAGGCACGCTGAATAGTGACAAAAAAATTTGAATACATATCATTTTTAAAGGCGGATGTGATTTGACCCGAGGAACGAGGGGCAAAGCGCATCCGCAACCTGCTTTCAAGGTGGCGCACCTTGCCGCCGGAGGCTTGTTTTTCTATCCACGTTAACCATAGAGGGCACCACCCCAACCCACGCAAAGGTAACCCCATGGCCAAAGTAAGCTGGAAACCCGGCACCATGATCTACCCCCTTCCCGCCGTCATGGTCAGCTGCGGCGAGACCGAAGCAGAGTACAACATCATCACCGTCGCCTGGACCGGGACCATCTGCTCGGACCCGCCCATGTGCTACATCTCCGTCCGGCCCAACCGCCATTCCTACGAGATCCTGAAACGCACCGGCGAGTACGTCATCAACCTCACCACCGAAGAGCTGGCCAAGGCCACGGACTGGTGCGGGGTCCGCTCCGGCAAGAAATTCAACAAGTTCGACGCGATGCACCTCACCCCAGGCAAAGCCGAAAAGGTGAATGCCCCCATCATCAGCGAGGCGCCCTTGCACATCGAGTGCCGGGTCAAGGAGATCGTACCCCTGGGCACCCACGACATGTTCATCAGCGAAGTGGTCAACGTCATGGCCGACACCCGCTACCTGGACGAAGAGACCGGAGCCTTTCACCTGGACTGGGCCAAGCCCATCTGCTACGCCCACGGCCAGTACAGGGGCCTGGGGAAAAAGCTCGGGAAATTCGGGTTTTCCGTGGAGAAAAAGAAAAAAAAGATGGGGTCTCCCCTGCAAGGGGTGAAAAAAAGGGGGAAGGCTAAGGGCTAAGGGCTAAGGGCTAAGGGCTAAGGGCTAAGGGCTAAGGGCTAAGGGAAAAATAGCCATGGAGGCTTTGTGGCGCAAGGCAGAAAGGGTGCTTAATCCGGTAAGTGTCACCTCGTAAAATTCAGCCCAATATAACACAGACCGCAGGGATGACGTTGACCGGTCTTGTTGTGGCGTTTGTAGGGTGTGCTTGCGCACCATGTGCTGGGAAAACCGACGTCTTTTGCCTTGTCCATGCTGCGTAAAAAGCCCACCCGCCAATGATTTTTCATGACCGTTGCGATGTCTCTGCGGTGCGCTAGCGCACCCTACCTCACATCCCCGACACCGTAGGCACGCGTTAAAACGAAAGGCCGCCGTTTGTGTCCCGCCAGGGACACACGGCGGCCTTTTTGTTTTCAGGTTATCAGGCGCTGGCCCGCCGAGTATTTTCGGCTTTCCTCGGGTACTTCAGGTAGGGGATGATCTGGCGGTTCTTGTTGCCGCCGGTGCCGTCGTAGGTCACGCAGACCACGGGCACGCCGGTGACCGCCTCAATGGTCTCGGTCATGGACTCGGTGACCAGGGAGGCGCAGCAGAAGGCCGGGCTGGTCTGGACAAAAAGGCCCACATCCGGGTAGTGCTTCTTGATGTAGTGGACTTTGAGGATATTGTCCATGGACTCCCCGGTATTCTCCATGGAGAGCTTGTACCGGGCCAGGATCTTCTCCGGGTCGTCGGTGTAGGTGTGGTGCACATCCGGCAGCACCCGCTCAAAATACCGGAGGTATCGCCGTTCCAGGGTGTTCATGGCCGCCAGAAGGGGCTTGTAGGAAATAAGGCTCATGTATTTGCCTTCGGCAAACCACTTCCTGAAATACTTTTCCGCGATCATCTTGGCGTACTCGTTGTACGGGGTGGTGATGGCCTCGCCGCCGTGGGCTTCAATGACCCGGATCAGGTCCTGGTTCATCACCTTGTTGTCCCGCACGTAAAGGTCTCCGAAGATGGCCACCTTGATGCGCTCTTCCTTTCGGGTCTCGATACCTTCGAAAAGCTCGGTCACCTGGATGACGGCGCTCTCCTTGGTGCGGTATCCGGCCATGGCGTCGCAGAGGATCTCCATGGACCGCTCGGCCACTTTGTCCGTTGCCCCCTCTACCGCCTCATAGGGCCGGACCCTGCAGATCATCTTCCGCAAAAGCCCCCCGAACAGATAGGCAAAGTAGGTGTTCACCCCCGCACGGATGGAGATATCGATGAAGGAGAGCTCTCCCACAAACACACCGGCCTCTTCCATCCCCCCGCCATGGGCCTTGAGGTGGCTCTTGATAAAATGGGGGTAGAGCTTGATGTTACAGGCCAGCTCCGAATGGGACATCCAGAGCACGGTGTCGGCCGGGTTGAGTCGGTTCTGCTCCATGCACTCGATGAACCCCTGGGCGATGGCGTTCACCGGAATACACTGGCCCGTGTTGAACTTCAGGCTCTGCTGGATGGTGGCCGGGGTCTCCTCGATGAGGTAGGTGGTGTACCCTTCCCGCCTCAGGTTCTCGGCCAGGAGGCGGCAGGTGATGGCGTCCCAGTTGGGGATCACCACGTTCTTGTTCCGCATCTCCTTGGTCAGGTCCGGGTTCACCACGGAGTAATCTCCGGAGCCTGCCCTGTGGGCCTGGGTGTAGTGGTTCTTAAAGGAGCGGATGGCCGCTTCGATGCGGGTTTCATACCCCACGCTGGAATCGTGCTCGTCAAGCTCCAGGATCAGGTACGGCTTGTTGTTGGCCTCCATCACCTTTTTGAAGGCATCGATGATAAAGGAGTCCGGGGCGCACTTGAAAGAGGTGACGAACACCGGGTAAATACCGGGGATCCCTGCGGCGGTCTCCGCGGCCTCCAGGATCTTGGCCGCGTAGTTCCAGTGCAGTTCGTCAAGCATGGGACGAATTTTAACCGGGTCTCCCTTGGGCAGCATGTCCTGGTAAAAGGACTTCACGCCCCGCTCGGCAAAGATATCGGGAATGCGGTTGTTGGCCTGGCGGGACAGCACCGTGTAGGGTCGCCCCAGGAGCACCACCGAGAGGTTCTCCCGGGGTTCAAACTCTTTTTCGTAGAGCCCTTTCAGGTTTTTCCGGGCCTCCTTCATGAACTCAGTGGCCTTGTTGTACGCGGTGGAGACCTCGAAAAAACTCACGGGCTGTTTCGTCACCTGCTTGAGCATCCGGTAGAGCCGGTACCGGGTATGGAACCCCGAATAGAGGTACTTCAGCGTGGGAGTCAGCAGCTGGGCCTTGCCCCCCAGGGCCGAGGCCGAAAGCACGGCCGGAGAGAACTGGGTGTAGTAGCAGTACTGGCGCCTGCCCCCCTTTTCCGGGTTCTTGTTCTCGATGTAATAGGGCAGAAAAATAAAATCCGCCTTGTCCACCAGGTGGGACACATGGCCGTGCAGGGCCGTCATGGGCGCACAGAATTCGGCACCTGTGAGGTTTTTTCCTTCCTTGACCGCCGCTTTAAACCCTTCGCTGGTCACGGTGCGAATGGAAAGCAAAGAGAAAAACCGCTTCCAGAAAGGCAGGTCTTCCCGCAGGTGAAGGGCTGCCGGGATGCCCACGATCTCGTCATGGCGATACGAGGTGGGCGACTCCACCCGAAGCAGCTTTTTGCGGGCCTTGAGGAGGTCAAACCCTGCCTTGTTGCTGCTCACAAAGGAGGTAGACTCGTAATCGCGGCCGCAGAGGAACCCGTAGGCCACCTTCTCCCCGGCCACATCGGCCACGGTGATCTTGCACTTGTTATTACAGAGGGAGCACACCTCGGAGGTCACGGCAATGTGCTCTTTGTGGAGCCCCGTGCCCCGGAAGGTGGTGGCAGACGCGCCTTCGTCAAGAAGGGTCAGGGCCGTGCCCAGGGCCCCGGTGAGATGGCAGAACTTGGACACCAGGATCTTCTTGTTCAGGCGCTGCTCAAAGGCCGCCACCAGGGCCTTGTTCTTGGCCGTGGCGCCCTGGAAGAAGATCACCTCGCCGATGCGCCCCTCTTCCGCCACCTTGATGAGGTAATTTTCACGCACGGAATGCAGGGCCGAGGCCAGCACCTCGTCCACGGAAAACCCGCAGGCCAGGTAGTGGTTGATGTCCCGCTCCATGAAAACCGTACAGCGATCGCTGCTCATGGGGGCGCGAACCCCCAGGGTCCGCCGGGAGTAGGACCGCACGTCGCACCCCAGTTTCAAGGCCTGCTCCTCGATGAAGCTGCCGGTGCCCGCCGCGCACACGTTGTTCATCACTGAGGAGGTGACCATCCCGTTTTTCAGGGTGGTGAACTTGGCGTCCTGGCCCCCGATCTCGATGATGGTGTCCACCTCGGGGTTGAGTTCGCAGGCAGCCCGGGCATGGGCGGTGATCTCATCCAGGGCCAGGTCCGCTCCCACAATACGCCCGATGAACTTACGGCCCGAACCCGTGGTGCCCGCCCCCTTCCAGTCAAAGGCGACCCCAAGCTTTTTCTCTACTTCTTCCACCGCCTCAAAAATGCCTGACACCGCATCCACAGGGCGGCCTGAGGTGCGGGTGTAAAACCCGGCCACCACCTGTTTTGACTCATCCACCACCACCGCCTTGGTGCTGGTGGAGCCGATGTCGATGCCCAGGAACGCGGGCAGGGTTTTCTCCGTCGGCGTCTCGTAGACATCCACCTCCACAAAGCTCTTGAGGCCGTCATGTTCAAAGGGCAGATCGTAACTTGAAACGCTTGAGAAATCTGGATAATCAGACAGGTGCAGTTCCAGGGGCGGGTAGTGGTACTCCTTCACAAAGGACTCCTGCTGCTGCACGCCCCCGGGGATAGAAATAGGCTCGGCGTCGCAGGCAATGGCCCCAGCGGCCAGAAACTCCAGGGCAGCGCCCACGGCGCCGTAGTAAAGGGCCATCTCATCGGTGACAAAGGGGACCCCGGCGATGGACTCCAGGTGACCGGTCACCGCGCGGTTCAGGGCCACGCCCCCCACAAAAAGCACAGGGTCTTTTTGCTCGCGTGAGGCAAAGACGGTGTCGGCGATATTTTTGGCCAGGCCGTGGCAGAGGCCGTCGCAAATCTCAGCAAGGGAATACCCCTCCTGCTGGGCATGGATAAGATCGGTCTTGGCAAACACGGCGCACCGGGAGGCGATCTCGGGAAACTCTCCGTTGCTCTCTTCGGCGATGCGGGAGAGCTCCTCGATGCCGGACAGATTGAGGCGCCCGGCCTGCTGGTCCAGAAAACTCCCCGTACCCGCGGCACAGGACGTATTGCCACGGGTGTCCACGTAATTGCCCTTGTCGTCAAAGCGGATCAGGGCAAACTGCTCGCCCCCCACGGAGAGCACGTTGCGTGCTTCGGGGTGAAGGTGTTTTGCCGCATGGATCAGGCTGATACGCCCGTCAAACCGTCGATTGGCCTTGATCAGGGAGGGGGTGGTGTCTGTGGCTGCCACTGCGGCAATGCGGCTATCTGAGAAGGCCTGCAAAAGGGTCTCCACTGCCGATGTCATCTCGCCTTTGTGCTGCAGGCTGACTTTTTTCACAATCTGCCTGTCGGGAGTCATCTCGACGGCTGTGGCCGATACGGATCCGATATCCAATCCAAGAATGTTCAGTGTCATATGTGTGGTCCCCAGCGTGAATGGTTCGTTCTGTTCCAACGGGATAAGGAACGTTCAACCCGGACATCTCACAGCAACACACCGTAATAACGCCATGTCACTTCAGATGAATCGTTTTCTCATGAAGTATCCGGGGTAAGGGCTCGGGCACCCCCTTGTTAAGGAAGGATTCTCTTCTCCTGCCGTCGTCGCATCGCAAGAAACCAGCAAAACGGACAGAGGAAAACCCTGCATGGAGATAAAGGGAGGGGTGCTTGCGTGTTCGAGTGTGAGCCCTCAAGTCTCTGCAATCGTCTGTTGCCGGCGCCGTCGGTGATATGACGGCCGCAACAAAGGGCGCCCCGTAAAATAAGGATTCATGGGCCGTACGAGAGAATACGTACCACTTTTAGAATACGTATTCTACACTCCGGCACGTATCTGCACAAGCTCTTATCGGGCTCAGAGCCCCCGAAAGAGGCTGCCCGCCAGCGACAGCCCCATGACAACATCTTAATTTCACGGAAAATTACAACAAACACCACCGCCCTGCGGAAAAACCTCTTCCCTGCCTGTGGAGGTATGCTTGCAGGCAGGGTATACGTAAAGTCGCCGTACATTCCCGAAAGGGGTCGTCCCACCCACAGCAAACAATGATGCATTGACCGACCATACCGAAAGGTTGATTTATGAAGAAATTGCCAGTAATATAGAGACATTCGTTTATCAACCCATCATCATCCATTCTGATATACCTTAATACCCGTTGCCCGCAGAAACCATAGTAGACATCGCCCCTTTCACCCGCGGCAACCCCACGTCCTCTTTCCATGATGCGTTGGTAATCAATGTTCTTTTGCTCTCCGGTCAGTTTCCTTTTTGGGGCAAGGCCCCGTTAAGCACATAAACACATGCATTCCGACACGCTTGAAAAACCGCCTATGTCTATCTGGCCACCAGATCCGAAGGCTTTTCCCAGGGGCGAGTCCCCCTTGTGTAAAGCAAAGGGCGGAGCTATAGTCATTGATCATGCCTGCAAAAAGGCGCAGTCATTCTGGCACAGTGCCCCAGACAATCGCCCATTCACCCATCAGCCCCATACGCCACGGACATAAAATGCGATGCCCGGACCGGGACCCATCATCAACGAACAATGCCTTGACGTCACCAGCGACCTGAACGTCCTTTCCGACGTGCGCCGCTTTCTGAGGGACGTCTTCGCCGGCATCGCCGACGACCCCGTCAACCGCATGGAGCTGGCCGCCAACGAGGTGGCGGCCAACATCATCCGGCATGCGTACAAAGGGGCACCCGGCCACGCCATCGTCATCCGGGCCCAGGTGGGCCCGGACCGCATCTGCGTCAGCTTCTTTGACCACGGCGCCCCCTTTGACCCGGAACAGGTCCCGGCGCCCCTCTTCGACGGCTCCCAGGAGGGGGGATTCGGGCTCTTTATCGTCTCCGAGGTGGTGGATGAGTTTCGATATCTCCCAAGCGCGGAGGGAAACCGCACCACCCTCTGCATCTTTCTGCCATGACCCGATGCCCAAAGGCCCTCGCCCTGTTGATCCTTATGTGTCTCTTCGCCCCGGAGAGCCCGGTGGCCGACACCGACCGCCCCCTTTCCGACGAGGAGATCCTTGAGGCCATCGACATGCCGGAGGGGACCTTCCTGGGCCATGCCTCGGAAGCCCAGGCCCGGAAGCTGGCCGCCCTTTTGTGCAACCATCACAACAGCGCCATGGAGCACCTGGCAAACCTGGAAGACGCCACAAAACACACAGAGGTCAAGCGCCTTATCCGGGAAAACCTCATGGTTGCCCAACGCATCCTCGGACACATCGAAAAAACGGCCAAGCACCAGGGCACCGGCGAGCTGACTCTTTTTTACGACACCGGCGCCGACAGCTTTGCCGAAAACAGCCTCCAGCACAGGCGCCTGGTCCGTTTTCTGGATTACCTGGCACGGGAGAGCAAAGGACGCTCCCTCCTTTTCATCAGCATCGGCAGTGCGTCGACACCGGGCACAGAAAAGGAGAATCTGGCCCTCTCCGCCAGGCGTGCCCACTTTCCCAAACGCTTTATCGACCACTACCTTGTGAACACCCCCCACGGATTTTACGAAATCTACGGCACGGGGGAAGCAGGCAGCCCGGAAACCGGGACCCCGGCCATCCACAGCCGACATCAGCACACCCGCCTCATCGCCTTTTATGCCAAACGTGCCCCCCAGGGACCTGCATTGTCGGCGCCCCCTGTGTCCCAGGCATCACCCGATGCATCCCAGGCCGCCCCGGACACCGCCGTACGAACCGACACCGAAGAGCGATCTTCCACGGAAGCCGACGCCAGCACTCTCCTCGGCATGGAGTTCGCCTGGATCGCCCCGGGCACCTTCACCATGGGCAGCCCCAAGGATGAACCGGGGCGGGACCCCGACGAAACACAGAACCAGGTGACCCTGACCCGGGGCTTCTATATGCAAACCACGGAGGTGACCCAGGGCCAGTGGGATGCCCTCATGGAACACAACCCCTCCTACTACAAGGAGTGCGGAGCCAACTGCCCGGTGAACCGCGTCTGCTGGACAGACGTCATGGAGTTTATCCAGCGGCTCAACGCCATGGAGGAGGCGGAAGGATTTTACCGGCTCCCCACGGAGGCGGAGTGGGAATACGCATGCCGGGCGGGAAGCCCGGAGGCCTTTGCCAACGGCCCCCTGCTGGAGCTTGCCTGCGCCTACGACACCAACATGGACCACATGGGCTGGCACATCGGCAACTCCGGAACCCGTCTCCACATGGTGGGCCTGAAGGCAAAGAACAGCTGGGGCCTCTACGACATGCACGGCAACATCTGGGAGTGGTGCATGGACTGGGAAGGTCCCTACGGCGACCAGCCCCGCATCGACCCGCAGGGACCGTCCACGGGAGACCGCAAGGTCATCCGGGGGGGGAGCTGGAGCAGTGACGACCGGGACTGCCGATCCGCCAACCGCCTCTTCGTCACCGAGTGCAACCGCAACGCCGGCATCGGTTTCCGGCTGGTGATGGATAAACAAGAGTCATCTCTCACACAACAAAGAAGGGCCCCATGAAAATCCATTCCGAACCCATCAACGATGTCGTTGTGGTGGACATCCTGGCCGACTCCCTTGACGCCGGGAACACCCGTGAGTTCAGGGAAGCCATCACCCCCCTGATCACCTCGGGTTCCACCCTTGTCCTCAACCTTGAGAGCGTCCGGTTCCTGGACAGCTCCGGGTGCGGGTCCATCCTCTCCTGCCTGCGCCAGCTCAACGCCAACGACGGGGACCTCAAGGTATGCGGCCTCCAGAAACAGGTACGCGCCGTCTTCGAGCTGGTGCGTATCCACCGGATCATCGACATTTTTGAGAACCGCGACGAAGCCATCAGACAGGCGTAAGCCCATGGACGCCTCCCCGGACACAGACGGAAGACGGCGCACCGAACTCATCGAAGAGCTCTATGGCCTTTACGGCAAAGGGACCCTTCGCATGCGCCTGCGTTTTGCCCGAAAAAAGTACGCCTGGGTGACCGTCACCGGCGGGGCCAGGGCCATCAAGCGCGGCTTCGACCTCCTGGTCGCCCTTTCCGCCCTGCTCCTGCTTTCGCCCCTTTTTCTCGCGGTGACCGCGGCCATCCGGCTCACGGACAACGGGCCGGTGCTCTACTGGCAAAAACGGGTGGGCAAGTGGGGGCGGGAGTTCCCCTTTCCCAAATTCCGATCCATGGTGGTGAACGCAGACACCGCCAAGGATGCGATCCTGGACCAAAGCGATCACGAGGAGAGCATCACCTTTAAAATGAAAAAAGACCCCAGAATCACCGGCATCGGCAGGATCATCCGAAAGCTCAGCATTGATGAGCTTCCCCAGCTCTGGTGCGTCCTCAAGGGAGAGATGTCCCTTGTGGGGCCCAGGCCGCCGTTGCCCCGGGAGGTTGCCCTCTACACCCTGGCCGACAGGCGACGCCTGGACGTCACCCCGGGCCTCACCAGCATCTGGGCAGTGAGCGGTCGGGGAGACATCCCCTTTGACCGCCAGGTGGAGCTCGACCTTCAGTACATCGAGAGCCGCAGCATCGCCACAGACCTGAAAATCCTGCTCAAAACCATCCCGGCGGTCCTCTTCGGGCGAGGGGCGTACTGAAATGAAGGCCCTTGTCATCGCCACGCGCGGGGTGGACCACGCCCCTGTGCTCTCCGAGCGATTCGGGGCGGCCATGCTGCCCCTTCTTGACCGCCCCTTCCTTCAGCACCAGGTGGAATCCCTGGTGCGGTGGGGTGCCACGGAGATCGAGTTTGTCCTGTCCCACCGTCCTGAAAAGGTGGAGGCCTTTTTCGGCACCGGGGAGCGTTGGGGGTGCCGGTTCCGGTACCACCTCGTGCGGGACCCGGAGCACCCGTACCGCCCCCTGGTCGATGCCCTGGCCTCGTCCCGTGAAGAGCCCCTCATCCTGGCCCACGGCGAGGCCCTCCCGCTGGTGAAAAAGCTGCCTGAAGCCCAAGACGCCCCCTTACTCCTCATTCACGGAGAGGAGCCCGGCATGCAGTGGACGGGCTGGGCGGTGTTTCCAATCGAATTCGGTATGGTCATGGAGGTTCCCACGGATGCCACCGCCCTCGAAGCGGCCATTCTCAATGCCGGGGCCAGGGAAGAGACCCTTGCCACCGTACTGACGGTGCGGGACCCGGCCACGCTCCTTGGGGCCACCCGAACCCTTCTGGACCGGGGCGTGCCCCACCTCATGCACGGCGCCCGGGAGGTGGAGGACAGTGTCTGGCTCTCCCGGGATGTGGGGATCCACCCCACGGCCCGCATTACCCCGCCGGTCTACCTGGACGAGGGGTGCCGCATCGGCAGGCTGGCTGAGATCGGCCCCTACGCGGTCCTGGCCAAAGGATGCGTGGTGGATGAAAAAACACGTATTACAGGTTCCATGGTCCTGGCCATGAGCTACATCGGCAAGGACCTTTCACTGGAAAACTCCGTGGTGGACAAAAACTGCCTGGTCAACACCTCCATCGGCTCGGAGCTCACCGTCACCGATGCCTTTATCATCGGCAACCTGGCCGAAAACGAACTCCGGCATCGCCTATCCAGGCTGGGATCACGGCTGGCGGGCCTTCTGCTGCTGGTACTTTTTGCCCCCCTGCTCCTCATCACCCTGATGATCCTTACCCTGTCCAGAAAAGGTCCCTGCCGACCGCATCGAAACGTGGTGAGCCTCCCCACCCTGGCCGACGAAACCCACTGGCACACCTTTGCCTTTGCCACCTGCGAGGCCCAGGGACCGGACCCCGCCACCTGGGAGGCCCGGTGGTGGCACTTCTTCCTTGTCTTTCTCCCCGGTCTCATCCACGTGGCCGGAGGCCGCATGCGACTGGTGGGCATAGGCCCGCGAAGCACCGACGCCATCCGGGCCCTGCCCGAGGACTGGCGCCAGATCACCCTCACGGGCAAAGGGGGCCTTGTCACCGAGGCCATGCTCCACTTCGGGCCCTGCCCCGACGAAGACGAACTCTACGCCGCCGAAACGGTCTACACCGTCTCCTCAGGCTTCCTCTACGACGCAAAACTCCTGCTCAAATACGCAGGCCAGCTCCTGGGCGTCATCCCACGCCCCAGCTCTTCCTGACCCTGAACACCTCCCCATTCCCCTTCACCTCTCCCGAATCTCTATCCCCCTGTTCCCCCATCGTCTGTTTTTCCTATTTCCTATTTCCTGTTTTCCCTATCACCTGACTTACCTGATTTACCCACTTCCCATGGATAAAACCGTCCTCTTTCCCCTGATTGTCAGCGCCATCCTCCTTGCGTCCCGCTCGCCCCGGGAGGTCTTCATCCTCTCGTTCCTGCCGGCCCTCACCTTCTTTCCCGCCTACTTCAACGTCAAGGTGGTCAGCGGGGTACCCGAGCTCTACTTCTGGTCCGCGGCCCTGGTCCCCATCCTGGCATCCTGGGCCATGAAGGGGTTTGACGGGTACGATTATCACTGGATGGACCTGTTTATCTTTGCCTACGTTTTCGCCATCTTCTTTGCCCAGTGGAGCAACAGCACCTACAAAATTTCCCAGAAGATCCTCTTCAACAACGTCATGGGGATCTGTGTTCCCTACATGCTGGTTCGAAGCTACGCCGTGGACCGAAAAGCCCTTATCTCCCTCATCCGCGCCATGACCGTGGTGGGGGCCGTGGTGGCCTTTTTCAACGCCATTGAATTCCGTATGTTCGTCAACCATTTCGACGAGCATTTAAGGCGCCTCTGGCCCACCTACGTGGTCTGGGACACCGGCATGGTCATGAGCCGGTGGGGTTTTAAACGGGCCCTGGGGCCCTTTTCCCACCCCATCGTGGCCGGGTATGTCTTTGCCCTCATCGCCCCTTTGGCCATCTGGTGCTACAACCAGGGTCACTACCCCACCAAACGCAAAGGACAGATCATCGTGGGGCTCAATGTTCTGGGGATGCTCGTCTCCATCTCCCGGGCCCCCATCATCGGATTTATCCTGGGCCTTGCCGTCATCTACTACGGGTGGAACAAAAACCGGGCCGCCATCCTCACGGTGGTCTCCATCGTCGGGGCGATCCTTTTGATGGTCATCGTACCCAAGTTCATCGACTACATCTCCGTCACCCGCGCCACGGCCACCACCGAGGCACAAAGGAACGTGGCCTATCGAAAGGAGATGTGGGAGGCCTACAGCGAGGTGGTCATGGAGCGTCCCTACGCAGGGTGGGGCCGCTTTTCCGTGCCGTCGGTGAAGGGAATGAAATCCATTGACGCCGAATACCTGGGCGTGGCCCTGGCCTCAGGGGTCATTGCCCTCTTCTTCTACCTCGTCTTTCTCTTCGGCATGCTGATCCGCATGATCCTCTACGCCCAGAAGACAGCCTGGGACGACCCCTGGGGGCGGCTGGCCTGGTGCCTCATTGCCGGCTGGGTCTGCGCCATCTTCTCCCAGGGCACCGTCTATTCCGGGGCCCAGAGCGTCCAGTACCTTTACATGCTGGCCGGCATCGGCCAGATCCTCATCCTCACCCGACCCCGGGAAACAGCACCGGAAGCCCAGGAATCGGTGCCCGCCCGCTTCGGTTTTGCCCGCATCATCTGACTCAAGCGCCCCGCCGTCCATCGAACCTGTCCCGAAAGGTCCCCCTATGCCCCAGGCCCCTCGCCGCCCTTCCGCAAACCGCGCTCTCCTGGCCGCAGCAATGCTCCTTGTCTCGATCTGCGCCTGCGGCCCCAAGCCTTTGGAAATCCCCGACGACACCCCCTTTTCCCGCAGCAGCTTCCGCACGGAGATCCCCTTTGCCGACCCCGAGGTGATCCGGCTCCACGAGGCCAACCTCACCCACGAGTACATCATCGGCTCCGGGGACCTGCTCACCGTGGACGTCTGGAACCGCCCCAAGCTCTCCGGGGAACACGTGGTGGGGCCTTACGGCAACATCACCCTGCCCATGCTGGGGGAGTTCAAGATCGGAGGCATGAACCGAAAAAAGGCCTCCACCATCATCACGGATCTCTACCGGGAGTTCTACGAAGAGCCCATCGCCACGGTAAAGATCATCAAATACATGAACAACCGGGTCTATGTTCTCGGAAGGGTAGCAAATCCGGGGGTCATTCATTTCAGCGGCCAGGCCACCCTCCTGGAAGCCCTGGCCATGGCAGGGGGCCTTCCCACCCGGGATAAAACCATCTTTCTCTCCAAATGCTACATCGTCCGCGGCAAAAATCAGATCATCTGGATCGACCTGTTGAAGCTCCTGCAGCGGGCCAACCTCAAGCTCAACATCAGCCTGGCCAACAACGACATCATCTATATTCCGGAGTCCATGGACGCCGCGGTCTTTGTCATGGGGGAGGTGGAGAACCCCGGTTCCTACCAGATCCAGACCACAGGCCTCTCCATACTGGACGCCATCAACCTGGCGGGTGGCCCCACCGAGGACGCCCAGACCGACGAAATCCGTCTCATCCGGGAGATGGAAGAGCAGGAGGGAGTGAAAACCATCGACATGGACATGATGCTGGCCACGGGCAACCTGAGCGACAACTTCCTGCTCCTGGACAACGACATCATCTATATCCCGAGAAAAGGGATCGCCACCTTCAACTATTACCTGCGCCAGATCGACCCGTTCCTGCGTACCTTCATCAGCGGCACCATCATCCACGACACCTTGACAGACTGACCCCACGTCCCATGCCCCACCACACCCATCGAGGCCGCCCCTGCCATGGATACACCGGAAAACAAACCTGTCCCGGCCTTTCCCGCCAAGCCCATCGATCCGGTGGGGAGCCTCCTCAACCACCTGCCCATGGTGTGCCTTATCGCCCTGACCATCCTGGCCCTGGGCGTTCCGGCGGTCTGGCTCAAGGTCAAGCCCGTCTATTACAGCGAGGCGGTCCTGAAGATCGAACCGGTGATCCCGAAGATCCTCTACGGCAAGGAAGAGGCCTCCATCACCCCCTACTACGACGACTATGTGCGGACCCAGATCAACATCGTCAAAAGCTACGCCGTCCTCTCCATGGCCATCGAAGAGGTGGAAGAGACGGGCACAAACTGGAAATTCCCGGATGAAACCATGCAGCAGGCCGTGGACCGCCTGGCCATGCGCCTGGCCATCAAGCAGCTCCGGGACACCCAGCTCTTTTCCCTCTCCATGTTCAGCCGCAGGGGACGGGGGCTTGCCGAAATCCTCAACGCCGTCTCCGCGGCCTACATCGAGCACACGAGGTTGGAACGGTTCAACAAGGACGGCTCCAGACTGGGGTTTCTCAAGGGCAGGCGCGAAGAGCAGGAGAAGGTCCTGGCGGAAAAGTACGCCGTGCTGGAAAGCATCTCGGCCAAGTATGCCGTGGGAATCACCGATGAGAAGAACATCTACGTCTACCTCCAGGCCGTGGTGGATCTCACCCAGCAGCTGGTAAAGGCCAAGACGCGGCGCATTGAGACCCAGACCCGGCTGCGGGAGCTGCAAAACCAGATGGTCAAACTCCAGCAGCTGGACATCTCGGCGGATGTGGACGACTGGGTGGAAAAAGACTGGGCCACCCGGGACAACCGCATCCAGCTCTCCCGAAAGCTCCAGGACATGCGCCTGACCCTGTCCGGGGTCAACGAGAACCACCCGGACAGAAAAGAGTACGAAGAGAACCTTACCCGGCTCTACGAGGTCCAGGAGAACCTCCTCAGGCGTGCAGGAGAGGTGGGGGAAAAGGTCATCCGGGGTAAGCTCCTCTCTGACCAGCGAAAAAAAATCCTGGAAGAGGAGATGCTCTTTGCCTCGGCCCTGAGCGCCGAACAGCGGCTCATCGAGGAGCTCACCGCCGCGGAGCACAAGGCCACGGATGTCAACACCCAAATGATGAAGGCCTCCACCCTCAGACGGGAAATCGACCGCCTCCAGGACGCCCTGCTCCGCATCGAAGAGCGCATCGACCAGATCGAGGTGGAGTCCCGCTCACCGGGCCGGGCCAGCATCCTTACCCGGGCCAAGAGCCCTGAAAAGCCCGACACGGGCAAGCGGGTCAAGATGGCGGTGATGGTGATCCTTTTCAGCTTCTTTGCCGGCATCGGCTACGCCGTAATCAAGGATAAAATCGACCCGCGCCTTCGAAGCATCCAGGACATCCAGCGGATTTTGGGGTTTCCCCCCACCGGGCACATCATGGACGCCGTCCAGGACCAGGGGGCAGCGGAAGACCGCCACAGAATGTGCCTGGACACGCCATTTTCGCGAATCTCCGAGCAGTTCAAGGAGATCGCCTTCTCCATCGCCAAAGAGAACACGGAGCACCAGTCCCGGGTCTACAACGGCCTCTCCCTCAACGGCAAGCAGGGGGTCTCCACCTTTCTCCTCAACACCCTCACCGCCCTGCCCGGCATGGCCAAGGGCAAGATTTTTGTGGACCTCAACGTCTGGAGCCCCGTGAGCCGGGACCTGTTTCCCGAGGACACCCTGGGGCTGTGGGATGTGCTGGAGGGCCGCTGTGATCTGCAGGACGCCATCATCACCGACAGCGATTTTCCCTTTCATATCCTCCCCTTCGGCAACTGGCCGGGCACGGACAAAAGCATCTTCCAGGAGATCGGCATGGCTCCCATGATCGAGAGCCTTCGGTGCGATTACGACTACATCATCCTGGACTCCTCCCCCTTGTGGCTCTCCACGGACGCCCGGTTCCTCACCCACATCTCGGACGTCACCATCCTAGTGGTGGAGTCCGGCTCCGTGGTGGAAAAAGAGCTCGCACGGGCCGTTCATACCCTCGACCGTCTGGAGGTCAAGGCCATCTCCGTGGTCCTGAACCGCGTCAGCTTCCAACGGGGACGGTACTACCGGGAGGCCATGGACAACTACTACCGCCAGGTAAAAACCTCGTTTCAAGGGACGGGATAACATGAAGACCCTCATCGACAAAATCCGCCTTCGGTTTTTCATCCCAAGCGGCTTTCCCTACGCCCGGTACCTCAAAGAAAAGGGGGTGCTGAGGCGCCAGGGATCAGGCTGTTTCATCGCCAAAAACGCTGGTCTGCCGGACGGCTACCTCACCGCCGTCGGCGACAACGTCTGGATCACCGACGGCTGTCAGATCCTCTGCCATGACGCATCGGTGATCATGCTCAACGCCCGGGACGCCTCCCACCTGGACCGTGTGGCCCCCATCACCATCGGGGACCACGTGTTCCTCGGCAACCGCACCACCGTGCTGCCCGGCATCACCGTGGGCAGCAACGTCATTGTCGGGGCGGGCTCCGTTATCACCCGGGACATCCCCGACGGGGAGGTCTGGGCAGGGAACCCTGCCCGCCGCATCTGCACCACGCAAGACTATCGGGATCGAATCCACACGGCCACCGAGTCCCTGCCCTGGTCTTCCCTCCTTGCCGGGGAAGGCCCCCACATCTATGACCCGCACCGTGAGGCCGCACTTCGCAAAGCCCGCGTGGCCCATTTCTTCACCGATGACGAGGCGCCCCAATGACCCATTCCCCGCAGCCAGACCAGGACCTGCGCCAGGCCCCTGCCCGGCTCCGCATCGCCGTGGTCAGCCCCGGAGATCCCCGGGACCGGCGCACCTGGTCCGGCTCTACCTACTTCATCGTCAAGGCCCTGGAGCCCCTTGCCCAGTCCCTGACCTGGATCGGCCCCCTGGCCGTGCCCCATCAGCGCATAAAAAAACGGCTGGCCGCCATCCGCCGCCGCATCACCGGTCTCCGCACCTACCCGGAACGCACCGTCAAGGCGTCCCAGTACTTCGGCAGGCGCATCGACCGGCACCTGGACCGGGGAGAATTCGACCTGCTCCTGGCCCCTGCGGCCAGCGTGGAGGCGGCCCACATCGAAAGCGACATTCCCCTGGTCTACATCTCCGATGCCACCTTTGCCCTCATGCAGGAGGTCTACCCCATTTTTTCGTCCATGGGAAAAGCCGCGGTCACGGAGCACCGATTTGAACAGGCCGTCATCGACCGGGCCGACCTGCTGGTCTATCCGTCCCACTGGGCCGCACGGTCGGCCATGCACTCCTACGCCGCGGACCCGGACAAGGTGCGGGTCATCCCCTTCGGCGCCAACCTGGACACCTCGCCCGTAAGGGAAACCTGCCTCGGCAGGCACATCAAAGACCGCCTGGAGCTTCTCTTTCTGGCCAAGGAGTGGGAACGAAAGGGAGGGGAGATCGCCTTTCAGACCCTGCTGGATCTCCTCGAACACGGCGTGGACGCCCGGCTCACGGTCTGCGGCACCGTGCCCCCTGCCCCCTTCCGCCACGAGCGCATGACCGTGATCCCGTATTTGAACAAAAACATCCCGGACCAAAGGGCCCGATTCGACGAGGTGCTGAGCCGCTCCCACCTCTTGCTTTTGCCCACCCGGGCCGAGTGTTACGGGGTGGTCTTCTGCGAGGCCGCCGCCTACGGGTTGCCCGTTTACGCCACGGATGTCGGGGGCGTGGGCACCATCGTGGAAAACGGGGTCAACGGCCACCTGCTTCCCCCGGCGGCAGGCGGCGCCGACTTTTCCCGCCTGATCCGGGAGACGGCCCTGGACCCTTCCACCTACATGCGCCTGAACACCGAAAGCAGGCGGCGCTATGAAGAGCGCCTCAACTGGGATGCCTGGGGACACTCCATGGCAGCCGAAATCTCACGGATCCTGTCCAAACCATGAACGACAAAGAGAACCTCGCCAGAACCGTCTCCCGGAACTCGTTGTTCACCATCATCTACAACGTCTGGTACTTAGGGAGCCGCCTTGTCCTGACCCCTTTGATCCTCTCCTACATCACCATCGAGGAGTACGGGCTCTGGGCCTACTGCTTTGTGGTGCTCTCTTACCTGGCCTTAACCGCCTTCGGCTTCAACAACACCTACATCCGGTATGCCGCCGATTACCGGTCCCGGGGGGAAGACCACAAGGTCAACCAGCTCCTCTCCACGGGTATCGTCTCCATGCTGGGGGTGGGGCTCCTCCTGTTTCTCCTCTTTCTGCCGGCCCTTCCCTTCCTCATCCCCGCCCTGGGCATCGACCCGGAGCTCAACCAGACAGCCCACCGCCTCTTTGTGGGCACCGCCGCCATCTTTGTCCTCAACTTCAGCCTGGCCGGGTACCAGTGCGTGCTGGAGGGCGAACAGAAGATTGCCCTGGTACGGAAAATCCACCTGGTCGCCTCGGTGGTGGAGCTCATCCTCCTGCTCCTCTTTTTCCGCATGGGCATGGGGGTCTTTTCCCTGCTCTGGGCCTATGGTATCCGCTTCGGTCTCATCATCCTCTCCACCATTGTCTTTGCCCACCGGGTGTTTCCTTTTCTCTCCGTGCGCTTTCGACACCTCCGCCTAGAAGCCCTCAAGGCCTTCGGCAATTTCGGCGGCAAGATGAGCCTTCTGGGCCTTCTGTCCCTTCTCATCAACTCGGTGGACCGCATCTTTATCACGCGGATGCTCCACCTGGGCCCTGCGGGCCTCTACGAGATCGGGCGCAAACTCCCCAACATCGGCATGATGCTCCCGTCGGCCGTGGCCGGGACCCTCATGCCCGCCGCTTCTCACCTGGAGGGAAGCGGGCTCCACAGAAAGCTCCGAGGCATGTACCTGCGGGCCACCCGTTACATCATGCTGCTTTCGGCCCTGCCCTACGCCTTTCTCATCTTTTTCGCCCCCCAGATCATCGAGGTGTGGGTGGGGCCGGGGTACGAGGGCCCGGCGCGGGTGATGCAGATCCTGGCTTTGGGAACCCTCATCAATCTCTTCACCGGCTCCGGCACCGCCTGCGTCCGGGGCATGGGGCTCCCAGGCTACGAGATCCGGTACATGGCCATCTCCGCCGCCATGCTCCTTGCCCTCACCCCGGTGTTCATCCACCTGGCGGGCCTGGAAGGCGCGGCCTGGTCCTACACCCTGGCCCAGGCCACAGGCTCCATCTACTTTTTGTTCGTGGCCAACAGGCTGTTCGAAATCCCCTGGAAAACCTTCATGTCCCAGACTGTGCCCCCGGTGCTGATCCTCTTTGCAGCGGGGATCCCCGGCCTGTTTCTCTGCCAAAACATCTGGGCTTACGGGGCCTCCTCCCGGTGGTCCGGCCTCTTTCTCCTGGCCCTCTTCGGCTGTGTCCACCTGCTCCTGGCCGTGCTGTTGCTGCTGCTGGCGCGCCACCGCCTGTTGACCCCGGAAGAAAAAGCCAGGCTGGCAGAGATCACCCCCCCGAAACCCATGATCCCGTTGTGGAGCCGACTATGGAGTCCCCCATAAAACAACACCTCCGAAACATCTCCCTGGGCGTGCTCAGCCGCCTGATCCGCTTCGCGTCTCCCACAAGCCTCGCCCTGCCCCGCCACCTCTACACGGCCCGGTTCATGGCCCGGATCCCCGGCACCGACCCGTCCACCCAGTGCGACGGACCCGTCCGCGTCATCGGTACCGGACGCATCGCCCTGGGCAAAGGGTGCCGCATCGGCAGGGAGTGCGAGTTCACCACCGAAGAGACGGGAAAAATCATCCTGGAAGACAACGTCCGCATCAACCGGGGTACCACCCTCGCCAGCTATGCCCAGGTCCGCATCGGCACCTTTGCCATCATCGGCGAGTTCACGTCCATCCGCGATGCCAACCACGGCACGGAGATGGGCACCCCCATGCGCCTGCAACCCCACACCGCAACGCCCATCACCATCGGCCGGGACGTCTGGATCGGTCGGGGGTGCTGCATCCTGCCCGGGGTCACCATCGGCGACGGCGCCATCATCGGCGCCAACAGCGTGGTCACCAAGGACATCCCCCCTCACACCCTGGCAGCCGGGGCTCCGGCCACCGTGCTCCGGGAAAGACAAAAAGGGTCCCCATGAAAGACAAGATCGCATACCTGGCCCCGGAAATCCCGGCTCTGTCGGCCACCTTTGTCACCGGAGAACTCCTGGAGATGGAGACCCAGGGATTTTCCGTGTTGCCCATCTCGGTGCACCGCCCCACGTCCCCGGCCACCGGCCGTGACGCGGAGCGGCTGGGCCGCGTCACCTGCTATCTCTACGACCAGTCGGGATTTTCCCTGTTCTGGTCCCACCTCAAACGGGTGGCAACCCGGCCGGTGAGGTACGCCAAATCCATCAACCTCCTGGTACGGGACCTGATTCGGGTGGGCCCTTTCTCCCGGACGGCCGCCGGGCTCTGTTACCGCTGGGCCAGGGCCTCCAACCTGGCCGACATCCTCGATGCCAACCGGTGTGAGCACCTGCACACCCACTTTGCCCACATCCCCACGGACCTGGCCATGTACGCCTCGGTCATGGGCAGGGTCCCCTTCAGCTTTACGGCCCACGCCAACGACCTTTTTGAACGGGCCTGGCTGCTGAAGGAAAAAGTCACGCGGGCCGCCTTTGCCGCCACCATTTCCGAGTTCAACCTGCGCTACCTCATCTCACGGGGAGCGCCGGAAAAGGCCATCCACGTCATGCGCTGCGGGGTCGATCCGTCCCTCTTCGAGGCCAGGCCCCCCAAGGAACTTGCCGCGCCGCCCCTTTTGGGCAGCATCGGCCGCATGGTGGAAAAAAAGGGGTTCCACCAGCTCATCAAGGCCTGCGCCATCCTCAAGCGACAGGGCATCGCCTTTCACCTGGAGATGGCTGGCCACGGCCCCATGAAGGAAGCCCTCCAGCAACGGGTGCTGGACCTGGGCCTCTCCGCGGAGGTCACCTTCAAGGGGGCCCTGCCCCATACGGAGGTGCCGGGCTGGCTGGCCGGTCTCGACGCCTTTGTGCTCCCCTGCAGGCGGGACGAGCAGGGAGACATGGACGGCATCCCCGTGGTGCTCATGGAGGCCATGGCCTCCGGGGTTCCGGTGGTTTCCACGGCCATCTCAGGCATCCCCGAGCTCATCGACGACGGCACCTCGGGCCTTCTCTGCGAACCGGACAATGAGGACGACCTGGCCGAATCCCTCAAGCTCCTGCTGGCCCACCCCGAGCTGCGAAAGAGCCTTGCCCAAAACGGCCGCGGCAAGGTGGAGGCGGAGTTCCACCAGGAGGCCAACACCGCCGCCCTGGCGCGGCTGATCCGGCGGGCCTCGTTTCCCCGGCCCTTTCCCCCCCGGCAAAAGGGGCCCATCGGCAACCCGCCCCGCTACATCGTGGTCTCGCCGGTGCGCGACGAAGAGGCGTACCTTCCGGCCACCATCGCCAGCATCGCGTCCCAGACCATTCCCCCTACCGAATACATCCTGGTGGACGACGGCTCCACGGACAGCACCGCCGACATCATCCGGGAAGCGGCCAAAACCCACCCCTATATCCGGTACGTCAGGCGATCCAACCGCGGGGAGAGAAAAGTGGGAGCCGGGGTCGTGGAGGCCTTCTACGACGGATATGCGGCCATCGTCGCCACATCCTACGACTTCATCTGCAAGATGGACGGAGACTTGACCGTCGGCCCCACCTATTTTGAGACCCTGTTCAACCGCTTTCGCCAGGATCCTTACCTGGGGGCGGCCAGCGGAAAGCTCTTCCTTGATCTGGGGGACGGCCGGATGGTGGAAGAGCGCATCACCGACGAAAGCGTCCTGGGCGGGGTCCTGTGCCTCAGCCGCAGCTGCTTTGAAGCCATCGGAGGCTTCACCCGCCAGGTGATGTGGGACGGTATCACCTTCCACCGGTGCCGCATGGAGGGCTACCGCACCCGCAGCTTCAACAACCCGATCCTGCGGATCACCGACCACCGGATCATGGGATCGTCCCACAAGAGCATCTACCACGGCCGCCTGCGCTGGGGCTGGGGCCAGTACTTCATGGGCACCCATCCCCTCTACATCCTCGTTGCCGGGCTGTACCGTGTCATCGAACGCCCCTTTGTCATCGGAGGGCTTCTCATCATCGCCGGGTACCTCCAGGGCTGGGTTACACGGACCCGCCAGTACAACCACCCCGGATTCAAGGCATCCTTAAGGGCCTGGCAGATGGAACGCCTCAAGCTGGGCAGACGTCTGGAGGTGCTGCCGGAACCCAGCGGCCCCATGCCGACGGACCCCGTGGGCCAGCAGGAGACCGCCGATGCGAACCATCCCTCCTGAAGCGGACAGACAGCCCCCCGCAGCGGACCAGCCAGCCGAGCGGGAGCTCATCTTCCGGCTCATCCTCCCGCTGAGGCTCTTTGGCGACGTTTTTTTCCTGGGAATCCTCATGGGGCGCGATCCGGGCCCGGGAGTCTCTCCCGAGCAGGGGCGGCTCAAGGGGAACATCACGGCCGCCGCCATCCTCATCCTGCTGTTGTGTGTGGTTCTTTCGGGGAGTTTTTTTCTGCTCTATCTCATCAAGGCCCTGCTGGGCCTCGACCTCTTTACCGACGCCCACCTCCTGGAGTGACCCATGGCACAAAAAACAGACCTGTCCATCATCGTCGTCTCCTTCAACACCTGCGAACTGACCCGGAAGTGCCTGGCCTGCGTGCGGGACCACGGCGGAGAGGTCAGGCGCGAAATCATCGTGGTGGACAACGCCTCCACCGACGGCTCCCCGGAGATGATCGAGGCCGAATTCCCGGAGGTCACCCTCATCCGGCTGCCCGTCAACGTGGGCTTTGCAGGGGGCAACAACCCGGGCATGAAAAGGGCTTCGGGGCGCTACATCCTGCTGCTCAACTCCGATGCCTTCATCGAAGACGGCGTCCTTGAAAAAACCATGGCCTACATGGACGCCAACCCCCGCACCGGAATCCTGGGATGCCGCCTCACCAACCCGGACGGCACCCTGCAGCCCTCGGCACGGAGCCTGCCTGGGCCCATCAACAAATTCTTCCACATTTCAGGGCTTGCCGCGCGATTTCCAGCATCCCGCATTTTCGGCAAAGTGGACTACACCTGGTGGGACCACAGCACCCCCCGCAAGGTGGGCTGGGTGGTGGGGGCCTTCTTCCTCATCCGCAGGCGAACCATGGAGACCATCGGCTTTCTGGACGACGGCTACTTCCTCTACTTTGAGGAGATCGACTACTGCCTGGCCGCCCAGAGGGCTTACTGGGACGTCGTCTTCTACCCCCACGCCTCAGTGGTCCACATCGGGGGGCAGAGCACCCTCAAGACCCCCGGGCGTATCTCCACCCACGGACGCCAGAGCCTTGCCATCCGCATCGCCAGCGAGTGCAGGTATTACCAGAAATGCTACGGCCGGATGCGCCTTTTGGCCGCCATGGCCGTGGAGTACCTCTGGAACGGCCTGATCCGCCTGAAACACACCCTTTCTCCCACACGGGAGTCGCCGCAGAAAAAAGCCGATGCCGCGGCCATCATGGAGCTGATCCTCAATCAGTTGAGACGCCCTTTCAAACCTTAAAAGAAACATCCGGGTTCCCTGAGCGTTACCCGACCCAAGCCATAAACACACGTTTTAAGGATACCATCATGAACCATATGACACGTTGCGCCATCCTGGGCCTGCTCCTGCTGGCCCTGCCCACCCCAAGCCCGGCCAAGGAGTCTCCTATCCAGTCCTTTGCCAGGCCCTTCGGCCTGGACATCGCGGGCCCCGTCATGCGGGCCGCCTCCGATGAGCGTTCCACCCTCTTTCAAACCGACGTCCTGCCCTCCATGAACGCATGGATCAACACCAACCTGGGGGAAAACGTCACCATCAACGACACCACGAGCATCGCCCTGGATCCCTCAAACCTCGCCATTTCCACCGAATCTGAGGCCCGGATTTACTTCGTGGGCGAAGGGGCAGGGTACAAAAACACCCTGGGTTACAATACCGAAGGGAGCGGCATCAGCTCCGGGGACCCCCAACTCATCTTCCCCGACGCCACCAGCCGCATCTCCTCCTACGACCCGGGCCCGGGAAGCTCCGAATCCCGGAGCCGCTGGTACCCCCTGTATCCCGGAGACTTCGTGGACATAGGGAACCTTGAGGCCAACACCCAGCTCGACTTTTTCCTCATCGCCAACGGCGCCAGGGGCGGCACCATGACCTACTCCACGGACACCTCCATCAACCCCGACGGCATCGACCACGTGGTGGCCTACGCCATGCCCTCCAGCCCCTACCTCCTCGTGGGGTTTGAAGACCTGTACGGCGGCGGAGACCGGGACTTCAACGACCTGCTCTTTGCCGTGGACATCGGAACGGCCAACGTGGCGGCCCTGGCCTCTGTCCCGGAGCCCGCCACCCTCCTGACCCTTGTCTCGTTCCTGATCATAGCCTTCACCGTCCACCGCAAAAAGCAGGCCGCCTGACCACAACCCGATGCACCCCGTCAGCATGGCCGGTCCCGTAAATTCGTGCGAGACCAGGGACAGCGAGCCCCCATCACCCTTTTGCCTGTTGCGTAAAGCCTTTCACACGGAGGCGTCATGAAAAAACGAAACACAGTGATCTCTGTCGTTGGTGTCCTTGTCCTTCTGATCATCCTGGTGGGACTCGGCAGCGCTGTCTGGCGCAGCCACGCGCAGGAGAAACGGACCACCGAGACCCTGAAACGGGCCGAAGCCCTCCTCACCGAAGAGAAGCCCCTGGAGGCCCTGGCCATGATGCGGCGCGTCCTGCCCCAGGACTCGGACAGCCTGCAGGAGCAAAAGGCCACCCTGGAAATCAGGGCCCACCTCGCCATGCGAAACGTCCCGAGGCTCCTGCACCTGTACGACCGACACCCCCACCTCTTTCTGCCCCATGAGGAGGCGGCCCTCTTTGTCTGCCGGGCCCTGCTCCAGACGGGCAACAAAGAGCCCTACGATGCCCTCCGCAAGGGCTGGAAGGGCCGGGAAACCAATGCCGGGGCCTGGCTGGCCCTGGACGTGGACGCCCTTCTGGTGGAAGGAAAACGGGACGCCGCCCTTGCCCTGCTCAACGAAGAACGCCCCGATGTGGACACCGAAACAGTCCGGCTGATTCGCCTGGCCCTTCTCAGCGCCCCGGACCATTTGGAAGAGGCCTGGGGCTACCTGGAAGAGGCCTCCCTGCTGGCCCCTTACAACAGCGACATCCGCCTCTTCCGCGCCCAGATCCTGGAGCAGCTCGAAAAACCGGCCGAGGCGCGGGTGGAATATGTGGCGGCCCACCTCGCCGAACCGGACAACCCACGGGTCAGGGACCAGCTGGCCGAATTCTACCGACGCCAGGGCAACCCGAACCTGGCCCTGGCCACCTGGGAAGCGGGCCTGAGCCCGACGGCTCCGGGCTATCTCTGGCTCAAGGCCATGTTCTGGAGTCGCATGGTCACCCCCCTGGACCGGGACTGGACCCAGGCCACCTACCCGGAGGAGCGTCTTACCCCCCTTCTGGTCTGGTTCGGCAACCTGCCTGCCACAAGCCTGTGGAGCAACGAAACCTTTTTCCAGATCCCCGATCGCAACCTCTTCCTCTCCACCCGCCAGGAGCTCTTCTGGATGCGGGTGGTGGACCACCTTGCCCGTGACCAGGAAAACCAGGCTCTGCTCCTGCTGGAACGAAACCCCTTTAAAGCCCGCTCCTGGAACCCGGAAATAGAAGAAGCCCTGGTGGCGGCCCTGCGGTTTCGAAAATGGAGCACCTTCCCCCGAGAGCCCATGGGGTCGCTGTCCGCCGACAGCCCACATCCCCTGTTCCGTCAACTGGGCAGCGACACCGCCGAGCCCTCTCCTGAGCTGGCGGCTCTCATCAAGAGCCCGGAAGCATTCTCCGCCATCTTCCTTGCCGGTGGCTGGCTGGAGGCGGCCCTTCTCCTTCACCGCATGCCTGAGATTCCCGAAAATTTTCCGGGCTGGGTCGCCTACGGCCTGACCCAGGCCATCCGTTACAACCGAAGCACCGAAGAGGCCTTAGCCTTTGCCGCCAGGCAACCCCAGAGCCCGGCACTCACCGTCCTGACCGGTGAGCTGCTCTTGTCTGAAAACCGAACCGACGACGCCATGGAACGCCTGACCGAACTGGCAAAAGCCCCTTCGGATGCGGGATTTCGTGCAGCCTGGCTCAAAACCATGGTCCATCTGGACCGGGGAGAAATTGAGGCGGCCGAACAGACCCTCTCCGACCAGCCGAGCCTTGCCGGGAGCCTTACCGGCCAGGAACTCCTGGCACGCATCGCCATTGCCAAAGGCGACCCCGAACAAGCCACACGCCTCTACACCGAGGTGATGACGGAATCAGCCGAAGCCAAAGTGTGGCTTGCCAGACAGGCCTTTGCAGACAAACGCTGGGATGAGGCGCGTCGCCTCACCACCGAGCTCAACGCCCTTTATCCCGACAGCCTTCAGTTCCGGGCAAACCTCGCCGCCATTGCGGAGGCCGAAGGAAAAAGCGATGAGGTAGAGCCATGAACCGACCTCGCACCCGCCCTGTCATTCCCATGCTCCTGGCCCTCTGTTTTGTCCTGATCTGGCTCCAGGACACAGGGTGGGCTCAGTCCTTCTCGGACACCGTGCCCGTCCTGGCTGCCCTGCCCCTGTTTTACTGGCTGGGCAGGCCCTGGCAGCTTTCCGGGGATCCGTCACCTCCGTCAAGTCCCTTTCTTCTTGTGGGTATTGCCCTTTTTGCCCTTGGGCTTATCACCGGAGTCGCCCTGTTTCCCGCCCTGGGCTGGACAGCCTTTCTCTGGAGCTGGCTCTCTCCCCGCCTTGACCCGTCAGCCCGGCGCAGGGTGATGAAACTCATGCCCCTTCCCATCATGGCCTTTCCCTGGCTCCTGCTGGACGGACGCCCCGTGGGGTGGTGGTTCCGCCTGAGCGGTGCCGAAGCCACCGAGGGGGTCTTCACCCTCCTGCAGCTGGATGTCCTCCGCCAGGGAACCCGGCTCCTCGTGGAAAATCTTCCCGTGGATGTGGCCCCGGCCTGCTCCGGCCTCAACACCCTCCAGGCCATGCTCATTGCCGGCATCGCCCTGGCCTATCTGGAGTTGGGCGCAACCCGTCTCTACTGGGTCGCCCTGCCCCTGCTCGTGGTGGCGGCCTGGGCGGCCAACACCCTGCGCATCATCGCCATCACCGGAACAGCCCTGGCCTTCGACCCGGAAACCGCCATGGGCGTCTTCCATACCCTGGGCGGGTGGCTGGTCCTGATGGTGATGTTCCTGCTCTGCTTTGGAACGTTTCGCTTCCTGGCAACCCATGCGCCCCTGGCTGCCGGGGAAGGCGCCCCATGAAACAGCCCCCCGATGCGTCAGGTACCGCCAAGGACAACGGGCTCTGGGACCTCCTCGTTCGCCTGCGCCTCGCCGAGGCCACGGTCTTTGCCTACTGCCTGTGGCACGCACGGGACCTGCTTGCCGCCTGGCAGCGAAGCCCCCATGATCGCCTAGGCTGGCTGGCCCTGTTTATCTGGGGCCTCCCCATCCTCTGCCGGGGCCGTCACCTGGAAAAGGGCCGACCGCTGGGCCAGCCCCATCTCCTTGCCCTGGGTCTTTTTCTCTCCTTCATCGGGGAACTCGGTTCCCTCAACCTTCTCAACCACCTGGGACTGGCCTCGGCCCTTGCGGGCCTTGTGGGCCTCACCCCCCGGCAGCTCCCCTGGGTCGTGGCCGCCATCAGCTGGATGCCTCTGCTGGGATGGGTGGGCAGCCATCTGTTTCCTTTCATGGTCCTGCCCATGCGACTGGCCCTTGCAACGGCAGGGACCGGTTTCTTTTTCCTTTCCCCGGCCCCCCCACCGGAGGCTGCGCCGTGTCCAACCTGACCCGTATTCTCCTTGTTCTGGCCGTTGTCATCGCCCTGGCCTTCGGCCTGGCCTCGGCAAAACACGCCCACCGGGAGCAGCCCTCCCGCCTGGACCATCTGCCCATCAACGGATCCGGGTATGCAGGAAGGGACCTCTCCCTCACACCGACGGAGCAGTCGGTCTTCGGCAATGCCCGTGTGGTCAAGCGGCTTTATCACTTCGGCAGGTTCCCCTTTGTGCTCATGGCCATCGACGGCTCCAGGTACCGTCACGCAGTCCACGACCCCACCTACTGCTTCCGGGGCATGGGCTGGGAGGTGGCGCACCGCAGCCCCATCCCCATGGAAGGGGGAGAGGCATGCCTGCTCACCCTTGCAAGGGACGGAAAAAAACGGCGGGTCCTTTACTGGTTCACCAACGGGGCCACACGCCACAGCTCCGTGGTCCGGTACTGGATCCAGACAACCCTGAGACGCCTTACCTTCGGCCTTTCCGGACCGGAACCCCTCTTCGTCGTCATTCAGCCCGCAGGGGATTCAGCGCCCCCGTGGCACCGGGTCATCCATCATTTCGGGCCGGTCCATGACCTCTGATAAAAACGTCTCCACATCCACCGACATGCCAGAAAAGCCTATGCGCATCAAAAAATTCAGCGAATGGCAGATTCTCAGCAAAATCATGGCCATCTCCATCATCAGCGTCGCCCTGCTGGTCCTGGTCATCCTGGGTTATTTCATGCCCCTTGCGGAGAAAAAAATGCTCGCCGAAAAAAAAGAGGGGCTCAAAAACGTCGTGGATACCACCTTCGGCATGTTCCAGGAGTATGCGGACCTCATCAGGGAGGGAAAAATCAGCAAAACAGAGGCGAAAAAACAGTTTGCCCGACGCCTCAGGCCCCTTCGATTCAGTGAAAACAGTTATTTCTGGATCAATGACGTTGACTCCACCATGGTGATGCACCCCATCATGCCGGAACTTGAGGGAAAAAACCTCAACGACCGGAAAGACACCAAAGGCAACCTCCTGTTTCAGGACTTCCTGCGGGTCAGCAAGGCAAACGGTGCCGGATACGTGGACTACATGTGGGCCAAGGCAGGAAAAGAGAAGCCGGTTCCCAAGCTTTCCTATGTCCGGCTCTACGAACCCTGGGGCTGGATCCTCGGCAGCGGCATCTACATCGATGATGTCTACGAAGACATCAACCAGCTGCGCCTCTTCCTGCTGACCAGTGTTGTCCTGTTCGCAACCCTCACCATCACCCTTGCGGTTTTCATCGGCACCGGCATTACCCGCCCGCTCCAAAAGGTCATCGAAGGGCTTCAGGACATTGCCGGGGGCAAGGGGCGTGCCGGTCTCACCAAACGCATCGCCATCACCTCCATCGATGAAATCGGCATGCTCTCCACGGAGTTCAACAGCCTCATGGACGCCATCAACAGCCTGGCGGTCTTTAAAAACGTCATTGAAGAAGACGACTCCCTGGAGGAGGTTTACCAGAGGCTCGGTGACCTGTTCACGCAGACCATCGGCATCCCCCGCTGCTTTATCTTTCAGGTGGTCAGTTCAAAGAGCAAACTGGAGCTGACCTACCCCGGCCCCTTTGACAGGGAGGAGATGGTGTGTGCCCAGCAGATCCTGGATGACAATTCGCTCTGCAAGGCAAAGCGCACCGGTCACCTGATCACCTCCACCCACTTTCCCGCCGTGTGCAGGCAGTTCGATCCCCAGGCAGAAGAGCACCACTACTGCATTCCCATTGTGGTGGGCGGCGCCACCGTTGCCGTGGTGCAGCTTCTCTTCCCGGAACCCATCGGCCAGGAGGAGATCAAAGAGAGGGAGACAAAACTCTTCAAGGCAGAGCAGTACATCAACGAATCCCTTGCGGTCATCGAAACCAAACGGCTGATGAACTCCCTTCAGGACGCGGCCCTCATCGACCCCCTCACCGGGCTTTACAACAGGCGCTACCTTCAGGAATACACGGAAAAAATCGTGGCGGGCGTCCTGAGGCGGGGAAAAAACATCGGGCTGATCATGTGCGATCTCGATTACTTCAAGCAGGTCAACGACACATACGGCCACCACGCAGGGGACCTCGTCCTGCAGGAGACCGCCAAAACCATCGCTCAAAGTGTCCGGGACTCAGATATCGTCATCCGTTTTGGCGGCGAGGAGTTCCTGGTGGTCCTCCTTGACATCAACGACGGCGAGAGCATCGACATTGCGGAAAAAATCCGGTTGAAGGTCCAGCAGGTGAAGTTCCGGCTCCCCGATGGTGTCATTCAAAAAACCATCAGCCTCGGCGCAAGCGAATTTCCCAAGGACACGGACACGCTGTGGAGCTGCATCAAATATGCAGATGTGGCGCTCTACCGGGCCAAGGAAGAGGGTCGCAACCGGTGTATCCGGTTTCTCGCGGAGATGTGGACAGAGGACCAGATCTGACAACAGGCCCATGCCGTGGCGGAACCAGAAGGACATGCCCCATGAAATTCACCCAGAAAATCATGCATATGACGCGCAGGTTGAGACTCCTGGCCGACAAGGGGTATTACCCGGCCTACCTGAGGCACCAGGGGGTGCGCATCGGCAAAGACGCCGTGATCCTCTACCCGTCTTACATCGACGGCCGCATGCCCTACCTTGTGGAGATCGGGGACAACGTGGTCATCAGCCTCAATGTCACCATCCTGACCCATGACGCCACCAGCGCCTGGGCCGGTGACCTCATCAAGGTGGGACGGGTCACCATAAAAGACCATTGCTTCATCGGAGCCGGGAGCACCATCCTCTGCAACACCACCATCGGACCCAATGCCATCGTGGGTGCAGGCTCCGTGGTGAGCCGGGACATCCCGCCGGACACGGTCTACGCAGGCAGCCCGGCCCGGTTTGTCTGCTCCATGGAGGAGTTCACCCGCAAGAGCCGAGAGGCCGCAACGCACCGCCCCCTTATGGAGGGACGCCATTTTCAGCACCCCTATATCCCCCAACAGCAGAGGGACGCCCTGAAACAAAGCCTGGACGAGGGGTTCGGGTATTTCTGTGCGAGGTTGCCGGATACAAAAGAGGCTAAGGGCTAAGGGCTAAGGGCTAAGGGCTAAGGGCTAAGGGCTAAGGGCTAAGGGCTAAGGGCTAAGGGCTAAGGGCTAAGGGAAAATAGCGGGATAGCCGGAGCTGTCAAGGAAAACCGCACGAACCCGACACAGGCGGAATATCATGTTTGACAACATCCGGGCGGACCTTGCCGCCCACAAGGGAGACTGGGGATCCCAGGGTTTCTGGGCCATGGTCATCTACCGTTTCGGGAGGTGGCGATACACCATCGGCAACCGCTGGCTGAGGATGCCCTTCTCCCTGCTCTACAAAATCGCCTTCAAGGCCGTTCAGGTGGTGGCGGGCATTGAGCTGCCCTGCGAGGTCAACGTAGGCAAAGGGTTCCGCATCGACCATTTCGGCGGGGTGGTGGTCAGCGGGTTCGCCTCCTTCGGAGACCATTGCGTCATCCGCAACGGGGTCACCGTGGGGCTGCGGCGCACCGACGAGCCCGCGGCCCCGTCCATCGGAAACCATGTGGATATCGGCACCGGAGCCAAGGTACTTGGTGCCATCACCATCGGCGATCATGTGGAGATCGGAGCCAACGCCGTGGTCATCCGGGATGTGCCCTCCCACGCCATTGCCGTGGGAATACCCGCCCGCATCATCAAAAAAGGAGGCACCACATGACCCGTCCCCTCCCCAACATCGGTGTGGTGATTATCGGCATCAACGTCTCCCGGTATATCGACGGATGCATCCGCTCGGTGCTCTCCTGCGACTATCCCGCAGAGAAACTGGAGATCATCTATGTGGACGGCGGCTCCGACGACGGGAGCCCGGAGCTGGCCGAAACCTTTGAGGCCGTCAAGGTGATCCGGCTGGACCACCCCCACCCCACACCGGGCCGCGGACGAAACGCGGGATGGCGGGCATCCTCCGCGCCCCTGATCCAGTTCATGGATGCGGACACCACCCTGGAGCCGGGCTGGTTCCGGGCGGCCCTGCCGCACCTGAAGGACCGGACCCCTTGTGTCTGCGGATTCAGGCGGGAACGCCATCCGAAACGCAACAGGTACCACCTCCTCACCGAGATGGAGTGGGGCTACGAAGAGGGGCCCTGCCGCTACTTCGGCGGTGAGGTGCTCCTCTACCGATATGCCCTGGAAGAGACCGGCGGGTTTGATGAGGAGCTCGTGGCCGGAGAGGACCCCGAGCTGAGTCGCCGAATTCGCAAAACAGGCTGGGAAATCCTGCGGCTTGCCGCCCCCATGAGTACCCACGACATCAACATGAGCACCTTCGGGCAATACCTCAGGCGAGCCTATCGAAGCGGCCACGCCTACGCCGAGATCGGCCTGAAGTTTGCCGCCAGCTCCGACCCCCTCTGGCTGCGGGAACTCCTTCGGATCTCGGTACGGGGAGGGCTTCCACCGGCTCTCATGGCAACGGGCCTTCTTACCGGGTATCCCCTTATGGGCCTTGCCGCGGCCCTGCTCATTGCCGCCAAGCCATTTTATACCCTGAACCGCATTGCCCGCAGGTTCCGCTGTTCCATGCCCCAGGCCCTTGTCTATGCCGGTCACTCTGCCTTTGTGGTCTTTCCCCAGTTTGCCGGGGTCATCCGCTACCTTGCGGGCCGCCTCCTGGGCCGCCCCCTGCACAACACCCGCGGCTGACCCCCACTCACCACTCACCTCTCACCACTCACTATTCACTGTTCACCATTAACCAACCAAAGGTCACCATGCACCCCACCGACACCGTCCTGATTTTAGGAATCCCCCTGGACAACCTCACCATGGAGGAGACTGTCGACCGTATCCATGGCATGGTTGCCGCCTACCGCGGCGACGGGAAACCCAGGCTCGTCGCCACGGTCAACGTGGATTTTCTCGTCAACACCCTCAGCTGGTTTTCCGACGCACCCCGCCACCCCGAGCTCCTGGGTATCCTCCAGCACGCCGACCTCGTCACCGCCGACGGCATGCCCCTGGTCTGGGCCAGCCGCCTTCTGGGCAACCCCTTGAAGGAGAGGGTCACCGGGGCCGACCTCGTTCCCAAGCTGGCCCTTGCCTCCCCCGGAAAAAAACTCTCTCTCTATTTTCTTGGGGGACGTGGCGAGGTGGCCAGACAAGCCGCCGAATGCCTGAAAAAGAAAAACCCCGGCATGATCATTGCCGGGGTGGACTCGCCCTTTGTCCACATTGAAGGGGAAAAGCTGGCCGAGGCCGATGAGGACGACACCGAGGTCATCGAGCGCATCAATGAAGCCGAACCGGACATTTTGCTGGTGGCCTTCGGAAACCCCAAGCAGGAGGCGTGGTTCCACCGCAATCGCCATCGCCTCAAGGCGGCCGTCACCATCGGCATCGGTGGCACCTTCGAGTTCATCACCGGCAGCGTATCCCGGGCACCGGTGTGGATGCAGAACGCCGGGCTCGAGTGGGTGTACCGCTTCATCCAGGACCCCAAGCGCCTCTGGAAACGCTACATCATCGGCCTGTTGAAATTCTCCGTGATGGTCCTGCCCATCATCATACAGGACCGATGGAAACGACTCCGGATGGGAGGCCCGAAAAGCGACGCGTCCGAGCCCCCGGCGCCCCAGGGAGATACCCCCCTTAAAAACGAACTCAACGTGGTGCCCCTGCCCAACGAACTCGACGCATCGGTGGTGGCCGAGCTGAAGCAACAGCAGGAAGAGTGGCTGGCCCACGGCAACGGCCTGGTCCTTGATTTCCGCAATGTCCGGTTCATCGACTCGTCGGGGTTGGGGTTTCTTCTGGGCCTCTGGAAAAAAGGCTCTGCCAGGTACGCGGGGTTTCACATGGCCGGGGTGCAGCCCCCTGTGATGAAAACCCTCAAGCTCAACCGGGTGGCGTCCCTGCTCTCTGAGCACATGGTGGACGACCTCGAGGAGATCGTAAACTCCCAGCAGTCACCGGCCCTGCACCGACCGTTTTACCATACCCTGACATCCTCGAAAAAAGCCCGTGAACTCCAGCTCTACGGAGCCCTGGACGCAGCGCAGATGCAGGGATTCGACACCAAAAGGCTTCTAAAAGCCGTGGCCTCCCGCCACCTCATCATGGACCTGACCCACCTCAACTTTGTGGACAGCACGGGCCTTGTTCTTCTGCTCAAAATAAAAAAAACCGTTGCGTCATCCGGCCACACCTGTCTTACTTGTGGTGCCAATACACATGTTACCCAAATGCTCCGTGTCACGAGACTGGACCATTTTTTCCCCTCTCTGCAGGACATCCGGAAGGCAAGGGCCGTCCTGGATGAAACCATCCTCTCCTGAGACCGTACTCCGGGCCCTGCACCCCGGGACCCCAGCCTGAAAACACAGCGCCCTCTCACAGGCGGCAGTCCTGTCTGTCCCGCCTTAACCACGCATGCAAGGAGGTGCCATGTCCATCATCACAATATCCAGGTCGTTCTGCAGCAAAGGGAGTCTTGTTGCGGAAAGAATCGCCGCCGCCATGGGGTATGACTGCATCTCGCGGGAGATCCTCCTGGAGGCATCCGAACAGTTCAACGTCCCGGAGATCAAGCTGGCCCGGGCCATCCACGACGGGCCGTCCGTGTACGACCGGTTCTCCCACGGCAAGGAGTGCTACATCGCGTTCATCAAAGCGGCCCTGCTCAACCGCCTTAAAAAAGGAAACGTCGTCTACCACGGGCTGGCCGGACATTTTTTTGTCCAGGACATTCCCCACATCCTGAAGATACGCCTCCTTTCGGACATGCAGACACGCATCGCCGATGAGATGGCCCGGGAACAGGTCACCGAGGAGATCGCACGTAAACGGATCGCAAAGGATGACAAAGAACGCTGCAACTGGAGCCACCACCTGTACAAAATAGACACCCGGGACCCCGAACTCTATGACTTAAGCATCAACCTGAGGCATGTCTCCGTGGAAGATTGCGTCACCATCATCCGAAACACCGCTGACCTGGCCTACTTCCGGGAATCCGGCGAAACAAAAAACCGGTTGGAAAACCTGGCCTTGGCCGCTACGGTCCGGGCTTCCCTTGTGAATCGGTATTACAACGCCGAGGTGACCACCCGAGAAGGAAGCGTGGTCATCAAACTGCCCGACCCGGTGACCAAGGTCGACAAGACAAAGGAAGAGATCAGGGCCCTCCTGACGGAGATCAAAGGCATCAAGGACATCTACATGGACATCAAGTCCAGCTCCATGCCGCGGACAGCCATGCACAAATAAGCGCGGAAAAACCACCGAGCCCGGGTATTTCATGCAAAAGGGTGCAACCGACTCGTGAAATATCCCGGCGAGGAGACCCGCCGTTTGCAGGGCGCTGAAAAAAAGCGAAAATTTTCCATTGAAATTACCGTGTTCCGCGCCTATGATGCGCCCCTTGATAGACAAGCAAACTCATTTCTGACCCTTGGAGACGCACAATGCCCATTGTTACCCTGTCCAGTACATCCCAAATAAAACGCAAACTTATCGCGGAACGCATTGCCGAAAGGCTCGGCCACACCTGCATGTCCAGGGAGGTAATCCTCGAGGCATCCGAACAGTACAATGTTCCGGAAATCAAGCTCGCCAAGGCCATCCACGACAGCCCCACCATCTTTGAGCGACTGTCCAACGGCAAGGAACGGTACATCGCCTTTTTCCGAACCGCCCTTTTGAACAACCTGAAGCAAGGCTCCATTGTCTACCACGGCATTGTGGGGCATTTTTTCGTTCAGAGGGTTCCCCATGTCCTGAAGGTGAAAATCATCGACAGCATGGAAAACAGAATCAAAGAGGAGATGGAGCGGGAAGACGTGCCTGAAAACGTGGCGAGAAAACGTGTTCTCCAGGAAGACAAGGAGCGCTACAACTGGTGCTCGTCCCTGTACAAGATGGATACCCGGGACCCGGAACTCTACAACATGGTCATCAACTTAGAGCGCATCTCTGTGGATGACTGCGTGGACATCATCTGCCACACCCTTGAAAAAGAGTCCTTCAAAGATACCGAAGATGCGGAAAAACAGCTGAGCGACATGGCCCTGACGGCCACGGTCAAGGCAGCCATCGTCCAGAAATACAGCGAAGCCAAAGTGACGTCCCACAACGGCAACGTGGTCATCACCATGGACCCGCCCGTGGCACAGATCCCCAAAAAGAAACGGGACATCCGCGCCCTGACCTGCGGCATCGAGGGGATCAAACACCTGGAGCTGGACCTCAAGGCCAAGACGATTCCGCGAACGCCGATGCATAAATAATTTAGTGAATAGTGAATTATAGCGTGGAGGGTTACTAAGCGATCTTTTTTTTTGCATTTACCTGCTTTTTCCACTCACTACTTACCACTCACTACTCACTGTTTTTTCAGCACCATCGCCGTCCGGGCGGGCAGATAGGTATAGATCCGGTGCCCGCCCTTGGCGTCGGGGAACGAAAAGAAACGCTGCTCCTCTTCGATGCGGCCCTGGCCCCCGAAATGACGGGCGTCGCTGTTCAGGTGCATGTTGTAATCACCGGGGCTCACGGACACGGGATGGTCCACCCAGGACTCGGTGGGATGAAAGTTGAAGATATAGACCATGGCTCCCCTTTCAAAGGCGAGCCATTTTTTTATGCGCGAAATCCCCAGGAGCCGGATGGGGGCCTCGCCAAAAAGACCGCCATCTTGGATAAGGGCCGTCATGGCCCGGTCAAAGCTTGCCAGAAAGGGGTATTTCAGGTCCGTGTTGTCCACCAGGCTCCACTGCCGCCTGGCATAATGACCGGACCAGTCGTTGCCGTGGCGGGGAAAATCGATCCACTCCGGGTGACCGAACTCATTGCCCATAAAGTTGAGATACCCGCCGCTGGCCGTTGCAAAGGTGATGAGGCGAATCATCTTGTGGAGGGCCATGGCCCGCTCGATGAGCGGATCGGTGTCGTCTTTTCCCATGTGATCGTACATGGCAGCCCCGGCCATGCGGAAAAAGTGGGTCTGGTCCCCCACCAGAGCCTGGTCATGGGATTCGGCATAGCTGATGGCAGGCTCCCTGTGGCGCCCGTTGGTCAGTTCGTACCAGATCGTGTCGAGGTTCCAGGACTCATCGGGCACCTCCTTGATTAGCTTGGTCCAGAGATCGGGAAGCCCCATGGCAAACCGGTAATCAAACCCGGTTCCCCCGAGCTCCCGGGGAAGGGCCAGGCCCGGCATGCCGCTCACATCTTCTGCAATGGAAAGGGCCGAGGGACGAATCTCGTGGATCAATCGGTTGGCAAGGGAGAGATAGACCAGCGCCTCTTCGTCCACTTCGTCCCCGTAATAGTCGTCATACGACGTGAAGCACCGGTTCATGCCCCGGTGGTGGTAAAGCATGCTGGTGACCCCGTCAAACCGAAACCCGTCCAGGCGATACGTCTCCAGCCAGTACCGGCAGTTGGAGAGAAGAAACCGGACCACCCCCTCTTTTCCGTAGTCAAAACAGCGTGAATCCCACCCCTCGTGATGCCCCCTGCTGCCGTCGTGAAAATAGAGATGCGAGGAACCGTCCTGGCGGCTCAAGCCCTCCACCTCGTTGCCCGCCGAGTGGGAATGAACCAGGTCGATGATCACCCGGATCCCCATGCCGTGGGCGGTGTCCACAAGGCGCATAAAGGCTTCGGGGGTTCCGAACCGGGACGAGACGGCAAAGTAACTGGTCACGTGATACCCGTAAGACCCGTAATAAGGATGCTCCAGGATCCCCATCAGCTGAATCGTGTTGTACCCCGCCTTTTTGATGCGGGGCAGCACATGATCCGTGAAATGGTCGAAGCCGGCCACGTCGCCTTTCTCCCCGGCCATGCCCACATGGGCTTCGTACACCAGGGGGGGGACGCCCTCTTCGATCATGGGCCGGTTCCGCCACACATAGGGCTCCGGGCGCCATGCCTGGGCGTTGAAAAGAAGGGTCTCGGGATCCTGAACCACCCGATGGGCATGGGACGGAATGCGGTCCCCTGAGCCCCCTTCCCAGTGGATGCGGAACCGGAACAGGGTGCCGTGGGGCATCTCCTCTTCGGGAAGAGTGATCTCCCAGATATCCGACCCGTATCGGCGCGTGAGGGCATACTCGGGCCTCTCCTGCCAGTCGGAAAACGCCCCCACAAGATACACGGCCGTGGCATTGGGCGCCCACTCCCCGATTCGCCAGGAGCCCCCTTCGTACCTCGGACCATAGACAAGGTGGGTATCGGCAGCGTCCCTGAGGCTCCCGTGCCGGGACAGAAGCTTTTGGGCAAGGCTCACCTTTTCCAGGCGTCTCACCAGTACCGATCCGTAGGGTTTCAGCCAGGGATCCAGGCTGATGAGGGTCGCGGCCAGTTCTCCGGCATGGTCCAGGCCCGTACAGCTGTACCCGTTTCCCGTTTCGCTACACAATAAAGGGCCGTTCAAGCATCGTCTCATAAAGGTCAATGTACCTGTTCGCCGTTACGGTGTGATTGAAGGTCCTGCGACTCTCATCCATGATGCGGACAATCTGGGATCGTTTGAAGGCCTCGGGTTTCCGCCAGAAGGCCATGGCCTCATCAACGGCCCAGCGCAGACCGCAGGAGTCGTAGGAGTTGAACAGAAATCCATTGCCCGTTCCCTCCTCGGCATTGAGGTGGGTCACGGTGTCGTGAATCCCGCCGGTGTCGCAGGCCACGGGCAGGGTGCCGTACAGGGGGCCGATCATCTGGGGCAGACCGCACGGCTCGAACCTTGACGGCATGAAGAGAAAGTCCGACGCCGCATAGGCCAGCCGGGAGAGGGACTCCTCAAAGGGGGCCAGAGCCACCCGGGACTGCAGGTTAAAGGTCCGGATGATCCTCTCGAAATGGGGCTTGAACGCACCGTCGGCAACCATCACCACCTGCATGCCGTCATGCCAGTAGTGGGACAGGGTCTCGTAGAGGATCTCCGCCAGGAGACCGCATCCCTTCTGCAAAGGATCCAGCCGGGACGGCCAGAAAAAGAGGGGCGCATTGTGATCCGCCGTGAGCCCCAGCTTCTCCTGGAGGTGGATCTTGTTGGACCGCTTGCCCGCCTTATGGCTTTCTGCGGTATAATTCCGGAAGATGGCCGTGTCGGTTTCCGGGTCGCAGGTGTCGTCCGGGGCGTTCAGGATCCCGGCGGCACATCCCGCGTGCCACTTGTTGGCCAGCTCCTGCCGCAGCTGACTTGTGACCATGTCGTGGCCGCCATGGACAATCTCCCGGAAAAAGGTGGGACTCACCGTGTTCACATAATGGGAAGCAAACACCCCGCTCACCAGGTAATCCACGGGGATGGTGTCCCGGGACGCCTCATAGTTCCCCGGAGGCCGGGTAAAATAGAGGTGCTGCCAGAAGTCCGCCGTATCGATGCCCCGGTCTTCGATGGTGGCCATCACCGTCTCCCGGCTGTGGACATTGTGCAGGGTAAAAAGGCAGGGAATTCCCACCCGCCTGGCCATGGCGGGAATCAGCCCGGTCATCCAGTCGTTGCAATGGATCAGGTCCGGCTTCACCCTCGGGATCACGTTGTTGATCACCTCTCGCTGAAAGGCCAGGGAGATCTTCACGTCTTCCCCGTTGTACCCCGAATAGATCTGATCAAGGTAGAAAAAAGCCCTGTCTTCGGCCAGATGGATCCGGTCGCTGGTGATGGAGTTCCGGATCCGATCCACCTCCTCGTCAAAATCGTTTCGCAACTGATCCCTGAAAATCGCCCTGTAGTTGGGCAGGGTCACGTGGACATCTCCCCCCTGTTCGTAGAGCGCCCGAATAAGGGAAGACGAGACATCCGCCAGCCCCCCGGCCTTGGCGTGCATTTTGTCCGCCCCCTCCCCCATGCCTGCGGGAAGGTACGTAATCTCAGGCGTAACAATAAGCACCCGGGGCGTTTTATTCCGAGATGTGGGCATGTTGATTTTCTCCGGCGGCGGCGAAGGGAGCCACCTGGGCAATGGGTTTGGAATCACGTTTTGGAAACCGCCCTGCCGATAGTGACGATGCGCAGGGGCAGCATTCATGCAAAGGTTGGTCAAACCATATCCTCCTGGGCAATGGGGCCGATACCCTCCGGTGAGGTCCGATCCCCCTGATAATAAAGGTGTCAATCGCTGCTGAGCAGAGTCTTGACCCGGAGCCACTCGCTGACGCTCCAGGCCTGGGCGTCGCAACCGCGTTGGACGTGGGGTACGCTGCCGTCCATGATCTCCGGGAGATGGCCGTAGCACCCGGACAGGACCTGGTGCAGAGGTTCGTGAAGCAGGGACAGGGCTGTTTTTCGCCCGCCATCCCCAAACGCGCAAAACCAGGCCTCGCAAAAGAGAGGATACAACCACCCCCATGCGGTGCCGTTGTGGTACGCGGGTTTGCGCTCCCGCTCTTCGTCTCCCTGGTACACCCCCTGGTAGGGGCGATGGGGATCGTTGAGGGGCAGGCCTTCCCAGGTAAGGGGCAGGGGATAGGCCACATGCCGGTCCGCAAGGCTCCGCATCGCTCCGGGTACCACCAGTTCCCTGCAGGCCTCCACCACCTTCCGGGCCCGAACCGGGTCCTCCACCACCCCCAGGGTAACGGCCAGAAGCTGGTTCGGACGCAGATGGTCGTCAGCCGCGGCCTGCACCGCAGGCACGGGCGTCTCCGCATGCAGACAATCGCTGAGCGCCCCTGTGGCGTTGCATGTAAACAGATCGAGAACCGATGTCTGAACATTTCGCGCCAGGGCCAGCCAGGCCGCCCCCCCCTCTTTGTCCATCCGCCCCAGCCCCGTGAGTGTCCGGTACCAGAGGGCCTGTATTTCAATGCAGTACCCGGACCGGGGCGTGCACGCAGGATGATCGGTGTCCATCCAGGTAAAATGGGCGGGACTGAAGACCAGGCCGGACAAGGGATCCGTGACAATGCCGTTGGGTGTTCCGTCTGAATAGTGCCGGGCGATGGAGAGCAGGATCTCCCTCAGGGGGCGGCCCCCCATGTCCAGCTCAAAAAAGCTCTCGTCTCCGACGGCCTCGGCCGCTTCAAAGGCCGCCACGGCAAACCACAGGGGCGCGTCGGTGGTATCCCTGTTGCCCGTGTTTCGCCCCAGGATCATGTTGGGCAGGGTCCCCTTCTCCTCGAACTGCCCGAACTGGGTCAGCACGGCCGTGGCGTCCCCGTGACGCCCTGCTGCCAGGAGCCCCCGCACACAGATGAGGGAATCACGCCCCCAGTCCAGGAACCAGGGGAACCCGGCAATCACCGATTTGTGCTCTTCACGATGCACCAGGTATGCGGAGAGGGATCGGTCCATCAGCGCATCGGGGGTAAGCTCGAGTTCGCCGTCATCCATCACAGGCCCCGCCCGGGAATAGAGGGGTGACGCGGCCTTCGGCACCACCTGACCGTCCACCACCGTGCTGTCTCCCTGGCAGAGCATGGTCTCCATGTACCCGGGACTGAAAAGGTCGGTGGTGGCATCGAGTCCCCGCTCCTGCTCCAGGGGCAGGGGTACCATGTAGTCCCACTTGGGCGATGCATGATAGCTCCCGTCACTTAAGGTCAGGGCAAATCGGTGTCCCCCTGCCAGGTCAAAGAAAAACCCTCTTTTTTCCGTGACGATCCGACTGGGCCACTGGGTTTCCGGACCGGTGTACGCCTTGGTGGTGTGATGAAAGCTGCGGTCCTCGATATCGGGCCTCAGGATCAGCCCCACGGGCTCTTCCGCCTCCAGCATCCGGCCAAAGGAAGCCGCTGTCCGGCGAAAGCAGAGGCGGGTGCGGTTCTCCCCCTCCACGCCTTCGATGCGCATCTCCACCTGGACCAGCTTGCCGTTGCCCACCGGCACCAGGTAAGTCCAGAGCCCCACCATGCCCTTGCCCGTCCTGAACCTCTCCAGATACTCCAGGGCCAGGGGAAAGGAGAAACCGCCGTAGGTCACCCAGGCCCTGCACCGCGTCCAGACCACCCGCCGGTCTTCGGGACACGCCGGGTTGAGGTTTGCCGCCAGCAACGCATCGTACTTGCTTGTCAGGCGTTCCCTTTCAACAGGAACGCGGACCAGCGCCCCCCTGCCGTTGGACCCGATGACGATGGAGGGAAAAGGATGGTCCCCACGGACAAACTGGAGGGGAAGGCGCTTGGGCTCCCGGGCGGTGAGGTAACGGATGCCGCCGGTTCCGTTGTGTATCCCGTCGGGGGCGTAAAGGGTCAGGCAAAGCCGCCCGTGTTCGGTTTCCCCCCTGTCCCGCCTCGGCATGAAAAGGGCGGTCACCTCCCCGGAGGGCAACCGGATTCCCGTCTCCGCACCGCAGGTCTCTGCCCCCACCTCCCGCACCACCCGGAACGGATGGGGACAACACACCATCAGAAAGTGATCGGGGGGCACCATCACCTCCCGATGCCTATCCATGGGCCAGCGCCACACCACGGTCCGCGTCTCCATGGAAAAGGGATTCTCACGCCTCAGGTACCCTTCGGGATCCCGGGTAAAGTGCCCCACAGCGTCGTCAATGGAAAAGTCCGAGCAGTCCGTCAGGCCATGGTAAAAGGTGTGAACCTTCAGGCAGGCCGCCGCCAGAATCTTTCGGTGCAGGTGCTCGGGCCACACCGAGGGTGCCCGGCCATGGGTGGCCACGGCCTCCACATCCCCTGCGTCCGGTGTCAGGCAGAGCACTTCCCCCGGGGCCAGGTCCAGGGCAACCCCTCCGGCCCGCGGGGTGACAACCACCCTCTTCCCGGTGAGCAGGTCCCAGAACGGCCCCCGGGACAACGTATCGGCCGACCAGGAGGCCATGGCAGGCGCCCTGCAGTCGGTGTTGGCCACCACCCAGAGGCTTTTGTCCGTTGCGTCATGGTCTCGACGCACCACCACGGTCTCCTCGGATGCAGAGTCCAGCACCGAGAGTTCCGTGCCTTCGTAGTAGCAGGGATGGTGTTTCAGAATCGTTGCAAGACGCGCCAGGTGATCCACCAGGTTTTCCCGGCTCCCCCAGTTGAGCCCCGAGGAGCCGTGCACGTCGATCTTCTCCGTGGCCAGCCACTCCACCCCGTTGGCAAACCCGAAGCTGCCGTTGCAGGAGAGAAGAGCGCACAGGGCGGTCCTGTGTCGGGCGTAGCACGAGGAAACCGCGGCCAGGCGATTGTTGTCATGGGTCTCGGCAAAATTGACCAGAAGCCCATCTTCCCGGGAAATCCCGGCAAGTTCCCGGAGGTAGTTTTCCACGGCCCTTTTGTCTTCGTTCTGGAAGAGCTCGGAGTAGCCCCAGTCAAACCCGCAGCGCCCCAGGATCTCCCGTGTGGCGTCGATGCCCCCGCCCAGCCCCTCCAGCAGGAAAATGGTATGGGGATAGGCCGCCCGCACCGTGCGCACCACCTGGATCCAGATCCGCGGGGGGATCATGTACCCGGCATCGCACCGGAACCCGTCCACACCCCGGTGGCACCAGGTGAGAAAGGCCTCGGTGAGGTGATCGGCCACCCCGGGGCTGGAGTGATCCAGCTCTGTGAGGTCCGCCCAGACCACCCCCCAGGCACCCGGGGAGACGATCTCGCCGTCGGCCCTGCGAAGCAGCCACTCCGGGTGTGCTTCATGGACCCATGCAGCCCAGCCCGTATGGTTGGCAGCCAGGTCAAGGATCACCTTTGCACCGCGTTCGTGGATGGCATCCGTCAGATCCGTGAACTGCTCCACAGGGGTTCTTTTGCGATCGAATTCCGCCAGAGAAGGCTCCACCCCCGTAAAACTCAAGGCAGCGTACGGGCTGCCGAAGCGCCCCATCTTTCCGAAGGTGGTGGGCAAAGGATTCACCGGCAGGAGCTGGATCACGTTGCAGCCCAGCCTGCCGATGATAAAATCGAGGTGACGCGCAAAAGACCGGAAAGTCCCGGACGGAGGGATCACGGTGTGGCCTTCCCGCTCCAGGCGGGCCGTGGCCTCGGCACAAGGCTCTGATGCCTCGCGTTCAAGGAGCATGGAGGGACCGAACTGTCGCAAAAAAGCGTTGTATATAATGGAGGAACAGCATGTGGCAGCCGGCTTGGCATGAATCTTCACGTTGCCGCCCTGCACCCAGAGGATTCCCCCCGCCTGCTTCACGCAGCAGGTGGCCTCGAAGTACCCGGCTTCGGTCACCGGCAGGGTGAGGACAAAACGGCCCTTGCCCGCCGGAATCATGGGAATGTCCCGCCAGGCGTTTTCCGGATAGGCGGGGCAGGCTTCCTCCACCTCCGGAGCGGTAAACCCCAGGTTTGTGCGCACCACCCCTTCCCCGCCTTCCCCCTCGCCCAGACGAAGGTCAAAGACAAGGATCTCCCCTTCGTAGCGTACCAGGGAACTGCCGGGTGTCGGTGTCTGGGTCAGCGGACCGACCGATTTCCTTGTACCGGATAGATTCATGACAGCCTCGGATGCGGATCGTTGGGTCGCGGGATCGACAGGTTGAAGGTGAACAGGGTGACGGCTCGGCCCGTTTGGAGAGTCCACAAAAGCACGGGCAATTACGCGGGACACATCAGGTTACTGGGCAGGGCTCACCCCCCAGATGTCCCGGGCGTACTCCAGGATGGTGCGATCGCTTGAAAAGGTTCCGGTGTGGGCGATATTCTTCACCACAAGCCCGGCCCACTTTCGCGTATCGAGAAAGCAGCGGTCCACCTCCTGCTGGATCAACAGGTAAGACGAGAGATCGGCCAGGTGATAATACATGTCCCGACCGTAGAGCAGGTGCTCAAAAATCCAGGTAAACAGGCCGGGGTCCTTGGGGCAGAAAAGATTCCCGGTGAAGGCGTCGAGGATCCGCTTGACAGCCGGATCGTTTTCGTAGATGTCCCAGGGGTTGTACTCCCTTCCCTCGCGAAGGGAACGGATCCCTGCCACATCGTGGCCGAAGATGAAGATGTTGTCCCGGCCCACCTCGTTCATGATCTCGATGTTGGCCCCGTCGCAGGTGCCCACGGTAAGCGCCCCGTTCATGGCAAACTTCATGTTCCCCGTTCCCGATGCCTCGGTGCCTGCCGTGGAAATCTGCTCGCTCAGATCAGCCCCGGGGATAATCGTTTCCGCCACGCTCACCCGGTAATCAGGCACAAAGGCCACCCGTAAAAACCTGCGGGCTTTGGGGTGGGCGTTCACCACCGAGGCGATGCTGTTGATCAGCTTGATGATCTGCTTGGCCACCTGGTACCCCGGGGCCGCCTTTCCCGCGAACACAAAGGTGCGGGGCACCTCAGGGCATTTATCGTCCTCGGTGATCATCAGGTACTGGTGGACAATGTGAAGGGCCTTCAAAAGCTGCCGCTTGTACTCATGGATCCGCTTGGCATGGACATCGAACAACGAGTCCGGATCCACCCTTATGGTGGTGTCGCTCCAGATAAGGGCGGCCAGTTTCTCTTTGTTCGCCCGCTTCACCTGCATGAGCCGATCCAGGAACCCGGCATCCTCGGCCCAGGCTTCCAGGGCCTGAAGCTTGTGCAGGTCCCGGATCCATCCGTCGCCGATGGTCTCGGTGATCAGGGAGGCAAGGCCGGGGTTGGCCTTGAGCAGCCAGCGCCTCGGAGTCACCCCGTTGGTCTTGTTGTTGAATTTTTCCGGCCAGAGCCTGTAAAAATCCGGCAACAGGTGGTTCTTGAGCAGCTCGGTGTGCAGGGCGGCCACCCCGTTCACCGAGTGGCTCCCCACCATGGCCAGGTGGGACATGCGCACCTGCTTCTCCTCTCCCTCTTCGATGAGGGAGACGTTTCGCACCAGGTTCTCGTCCCCGGGCCACCTCAGGGTAATCTCCTCCAGAAAACGTCGGTTGATTTCGTAAATGACCTGAAGATGACGGGGCACCACGAACTCCATGAGGCTCACCGGCCACTTTTCCAGGGCCTCGGGCAGCAGGGTGTGGTTGGTATACCCGAAGGTCCGCTCCGTGATGGACCAGGCCCGCTCCCAGGGCAACGCCTTTTCGTCCACGAGGAACCGCATGAACTCGGCAATGGCCAGGGCCGGATGGGTATCGTTGAGCTGGATGGCAACCTTTTCCGGGAACAAATCAAGGTTATCGTAGTTGCGCAAAAACGTCTGGGAGATGTCGCGGATCGAACAGGCCACGAAGAAATACTCCTGCACCAGGCGCAGGAGCCGCCCTGCGTGGAAATAATCCGAGGGATAGAGCACCTTGGAGATGTTCTCCGAGGAGATCTTGTTTTTCACCGCCTCGTGGTAATCCCCGTCATTGAAGATCTCCACGTCGAACTCCTCCGACGACTTGGCGGAAAAAAGGCGCAGGGTGTTCACCGTCTCCCCGCCGTATCCCACGATGGGCATATCAAAGGGCACCCCCACCACCATCTCCCAGTCCCGCCACATGGGGTTGTAGTCCCCCTTTTTGTCGCGGGTATGGTCGATGCGTCCGAAAAACGGTACCAGGCACGCCTCTTCCGGGCGCGAAATCTGCCAGGGATTGCCCCGTTTTAACCAGTTGTCCGACGCCTCCCGCTGGTACCCGTTGCAGAACTGCTGCCTGAAATGCCCGAACTCGTAGTTGATTCCGTATCCGTAGCCGGGAATGCCCAGGGTGGCCATGGAATCGAGAAAACAGGCAGCCAGTCGCCCCAGCCCTCCGTTGCCCAGGGCCGCGTCCGTGGTGCACTCCTGAACCTCATCCAAATCCACCCCCATCTCTTCCAGGGCAGATTTGAAGGTGTCGTAGAGCTTCAGGTTGCAGAGGTTGTTGCCCAGGGCCCGGCCCATGAGAAACTCCATGGAAAGATAGTACACCCGCTTGACCCGCCCCTGGCTGTAACGCTTTTCCGTTTCAAAAAGCCGCTCGAACAGCCGATCCCGCACCGACAGGGAGACCGCCCAGTAAAGGTCCCGAACGGAGGCTTTTTTCCAATCCCGGCCCAGGGTGTACCTCAGGTGATGGATCACCGACGCCTGAAGCGCTTCCTGGGTGTTCATGAGACGCATGCCGTCAAAAAGTTTCATCGTATCTGTCCATGGGGTACGGCCAGGGGAACGCACCCCTGCCATAGGGAATATGGGTTAACGACCTGGTTCCTTCGGCACAAACCCCGTGCCGAAGCGACTCGTTGCAAGCCGGACGAAAACATGCGGGTTCCGTGGTATCGCATCACCCGGCAGGGTACGCAGGAATAAAAGCGTAACTGGCTCAAAATAAGACAAACGGATTTTCGGGAAAAATCGACCGCAGCCAAAGGTGGGCTGCCTGGGTATGTCACATCATCTGGATTGGCTTTCTGGACATGACGCATGCCGGTCCGACATAATCCCCCTGACGATGAGGGGCAAGGGAGCCGGGCTGTCGAGGAAAGCCCTGTACGGGTGGATTGCGCCGTTGCGCTGGAAGTCGGTTCTACAAGTTGTCAGATTATCTCAAAATTTCCTTTTTATTTCAACACAAGGCTTTCCCTCTGCGGGAAAAACGTTTCTGTACGCAGAAACATTCCTTGACACCAAATTCCCTGCCGTGTATAACAGCCGCAACGATGCTTAATAAATGCATGGAAAAAAAAGCCCCCCCGAAGGGTCGGCTTTTTAAACGTAAAAAACACCCTTTTATCTAAGGAACCTCGTCAGCATGGCACTCAGCAACCGAACCCTCACCCTTGCCGCACCCTTCTTCTGGTGGTGGCGCACCCGTATCAACGGTCTGCCCACGCACCCCTTGCCTTGCTGAACACTGAATTTCAATAGAATCCGACAGGGACCGTGAGCACACCTCACGGTCCTTTTTTATTTTAAGGGCCGAACGCAACGACGTTACCGGCCCTTTTTTTATATCCAGACCCGAGGGCCGCACGTCTCTCAATGATCAATTGCAAGCAAACACCTGCTTAAGGAAAACACCATGTTTCTCTCAGAATTCCCTTCACGCGACGCCTTCATCGCCTTAGCCGAGCAAGCCGATGTCATCCCCCTGTGCCGGGAGATCCTGGCCGACCAGGAGACGCCGGTCTCCCTTCTCACGCGGTTCTACACCCCGGACGCCCCCCTCTTCCTGCTGGAGAGCGTGGAGGGCGGAGAGCGCTGGGGACGGTTCAGCTTCCTGGGTGTGTCGGCGCGCATGGAGGTGCGGGTCTTTCTCGATGACGTGGAGACAACAGCCGGAGAGACCGTGGCCAGGGTCGCCCACCACGGCAAGCCCCTTGAGGTCCTCCGGGACATCATGGCCGGATGCAATGCCGCGGAACTCCCGGAGCTTCCCCGCTTCCAGGGCGGACTCACCGGGTTCATGACCTACGAGATGGTCTCGTTCTTTGAAAACATCCCCCACGATCACCCCAAGGAGAAACCCCTGGCCCACTTCATCCTGGCAGACGAGATGATCCTTTTCGACAACATCCGCAACACCATGGTGGCCATGGTGCTCTGCTTCACAGAGGACTTCCCGGACTCTGCGGCCCTCTACGAAAACGGAACAAAGCGCCTGGACGCCCTCATGGACAAGGTGGAGCACGGCAACGGCAAGACCCCGGGCAAGAAACCCGACGTGCCCCTCTCCCCCGCACCGGTCATCTCCCACGAGGCGTACCGGGCCAGGGTGGCCAAGGCCCGGGAAGCGATCTTCGAAGGTGAAATCATCCAGGCCGTCATCTCCCAGCCCTTTACCTGCCAGGCGCCCCCCTGTCCCGTAGAACTCTACCGGGCTCAGCGCTACATCAACCCCTCGCCCTACCTCTACTTCATGAACCTGGGCGACACCTGCCTGGTGGGCTCCTCCCCGGAGGTGATGGTGCGCCTGGAGCGGGGTACGGCCACGGTCCGTCCCATCGCCGGAACCCGGCCCCGGGGCGCCAGCCAGCAGGAAGACCGACGGCTGGCAGACGACCTGTTAAAAGACGAAAAAGAGCGGGCCGAACACCTCATGCTGGTGGACCTGGGCCGCAACGACCTGGGCCGCGTGGCCACCACCGGCACCGTGCAGGTCACTGACCTCATGGTGGTGGAGCGCTACTCCCACGTCATGCACCTGGTCTCCAACATCTCCTGCGACCTCAAGCCGGGCCTCGACGCCTTCGACCTGGTGAAAGCCACCTTCCCGGCAGGCACCCTCTCGGGCGCCCCCAAGGTACGGGCCATGGAGATCATCGCCGAACTGGAAGAGTCCCCGAGGGGACCCTACGGCGGCGCCGTGGGCTACATCTCCTTCAGCGGCAACATGGACCTGGCCATCACCATCCGTACCGCCGTCATCGAAGGGGAGACCCTCACCGTCCGCGCCGGGGCCGGTATCGTGGCCGACTCCGACCCGGAGACCGAACGGCAGGAGACCGTCAACAAAGCCATGGCCATCGAAAAAGCCCTGATGCTGGCCACCCGGAGTTAACGCTTCACCCATGGGCACCAAAACGCCCGTAACGTTTTTAAAGCACAGGTGACACACCATGATTCTGATGATCGATAATTTTGATTCGTTTACCTACAACCTCGTCCAGTACCTGGAGATGGGGGGCGCCGACGTGACGGTGTACCGCAACAACGCCGTCACCGTGGAAGGGATCAAAGACCTCTCCCCTTCCGGCATCGTCATCTCCCCGGGGCCGGGACGGCCCGCGTCCGCCGGGGTCTCTATGGACGCCATCCGCACCTTTTCCGGCCAGGTGCCCATCCTGGGGGTCTGCCTCGGCCACCAGAGCATCGCCGAGGCCTTCGGGGGCACCATCATCCGCGCCAAGGCCGTGATGCACGGCAAGGTCTCGGAGGTGGAAACCGATGGCGAGGGCATCTTCTCCGGTATCGCCTCCCCCATGAAGGCCATGCGCTACCACTCCCTGGCCGTGGAAGAGTCAAGCCTGCCCGAAGAGCTTGTGGTCACGGCCAGGACCGCCGACGGCGAGATCATGGGGCTGAGGCACCGGACCCACCCCACCGAAGGGATCCAGTTCCACCCGGAATCCATCATGACCACCACGGGGAAACGGCTGCTCCGTAATTTTATCAAGCGCACCGGCTGATATCCCCCCACCGTCCATGGCGCATGGTTTGAAGCGGTTGACAAAAAAATACCAATTACATTTCACGGGCGCGGCCCACAGGGAATGAGACAACTCATAAGGGGAAAAAATGTTCAGCGACATCCTGAAAAAAATCGTGGCAGGGGAGAATCTTTACGAAAACACCATGGCCGACGCCATGGAAGAGATCCTTGCAGGGCGGGCCACCGACGCCCAGATCGGCGCCCTCATGGCCGGACTCGCCGCCAAGGGAGAGACCTTTGAAGAGCTGGCCGGGGCCGCCCGGGCCATGCGCAAAAACGCCACGCGCATCCACGCGGGCGGCGCCTGTTTCGATACCTGCGGCACCGGCGGGGACGGCCTGTCCACCTTTAATATCTCCACCATCACCGCCTTTGTGGTGGCAGCAGGCGGCGTCACCGTGGCCAAGCACGGAAACCGAAGCGTCTCCAGCACCTGCGGCAGCGCCGATGTGCTGGAAGCCCTGGGGGTGGACTTAAGCGTCTCCCCGGACGTGGTGGAAGAAGCCATCGCCGAGGTGGGCATCGGCTTTCTCTTTGCCCCCACCTTCCACGGAGCCATGCGCCACGCAGCCGCCGCCCGCAAAGAGACGGGCCTTCGAAGCATCTTCAACATGGTGGGCCCCTTGACCAACCCGGCCGGGGCCTCCCGCCAGCTCCTGGGGGTCTACGCCCCCCACCTCACCGAGATGTTCGCCGAAGCCCTGCGCCTCCTGGGCACCCGCAGGGCCCTGGTGGTCCACGGCCACGACGGCTTAGATGAAATCAGCGTCTGCGCCCCCACCCGGGTCACTGAACTCAACAACGAACTCATCCGTACCACGGACATCGACCCCACGGACTACTTCGGGGAACTGGCCCCCCCGGACGCCCTCAAAGGGGGCAGCCCGGAAGAGAACGCCCGCATCGCCCGGGACATCCTCTCCGGCGACGAACGGGGCCACAGACGCAACGTCGTCCTCATCAACGCCGGAGCCGCCCTCATGGCAGCCGACAAAGCCGACACCCTCAGGGACGGCATCTTCCTCTCCGAAGAGGCCATCGACTCCGGCAACGCCATGGCCAAGCTGGAAGGCCTGGCGCGCTATACCACCGAAAACGCATAAGCACGCAAAAACCCTCCGGCTGCAAGGTGTGCCACCTTGAAAGCAGGATGCGGATGCTCTTTGCCCCTCGTTCCTCGGGTCAAATCACATCCGCCTTTCAACCGAAATTGATTCACCAAGAGCATTTAAGACCTATTTGTTAAACTTTTTAAAAGTTTAGCCCCCGGCAGAGCCGCCGGAGGCAAAGAGGGTTAAATAACATGAGCGGATTTTTAGAGACCATCGTCACCCATGTGAAGGGCGTGGTGGCACAGAGCAAGACAAGGGTTTCCATGGCGGACATGCGGCGTGCCGCTGAAGCGCCCCGGGTGGTGAGGCCTTTTCGAAGGGCACTGGAGGAAAAAACCGTGGCGGTCATTGCCGAGGTCAAACGGGCCTCGCCCTCCAAGGGAGACATTGACCTCGACCTGGACGCGGCCCAAACGGCCCGGCGGTATGAGCAGGGAGGGGCCGCTGCCCTGAGCGTGCTCACCGAAGAGACATTTTTCAAAGGCAGCCTCAATGACCTCAGGGCGGCCCGGCAGGCCGTTGCTCTTCCGGTGTTGCGCAAGGAGTTCATTGTGGACCCGTACCAGCTTTACGAAACCGGGGCAGCAGGGGCCGACGCCGTGCTCCTCATCGCCCGGATCCTTTCTCACTCGCAGCTGGGTGATTTCATGGCCCTGGCCTCGGAGCTTCGCCTGGAAGCCCTGGTGGAGGTCTTTGACGAGGCCGACATCGAGAAAGTGGCCCCCTTTGCCCCGCCCCTGGTGGGCATCAATAACCGCAACCTGAAAAGCTTTGAGACGGACACCACCCGGGCCGGGCGACTGAGCGGCCACCTGCCTTCGGGCACCACGGTGGTGGCGGCCTCGGGCATCAAAGAGACCGAGGACATCCGGCGCCATCTGAACACCGGCATCTCCTCCTTTCTGGTGGGGGAAAGCCTTGTAAGGGCCGAAGACTCCGTCGGGTTGCTCCGGTCGTGGTGCAACGTGAATGGTGAATGGTGAATGGTGAATGGTGAATGGTGAATGGTGTACAAAATGAAGGGATATCCCCTGTGTCAAGGCCTTTGTGAATGTGATCACCCCGAAAAAGGAAAGGTGCCTCCGACGGCCCTGCCGGGACCAAACGTTTGCCTGATTTATAAAAAACAGGTTTGACAAACAGGTCTTACGAATGACGAGACAACCGGAAAGTTTTTGCGGAGCTTTTTTCAAAAAGCGACCCGCCGGAGGCAACTGAATAGTTACGAGTAATTTTTATCACGATATTTGAACAACATGGAAAACATCATGCACACCCCTCGCATCAAAATCTGCGGCCTGCTCTCCCCTTCCGAGGCGGCCTTTTGCGCAGAAGCCGGGGCCCATGCCGTGGGCCTGGTCTTTTTTCCCAAGAGCCCGCGCAACGTGAGCCCCCTGCAGGCCCGGGAGATCACCCGGGAGTTGCCGCCTGAGGTGGCCTCGGTGGGGGTTTTTGTGAACGCATCCTTTGAGGCCGTCATGGCCGTTTCCGAGACGGCCGGGCTTTCCGCGGTGCAGCTCCACGGAAACGAGCCGCCGGAGCTGGCCGAAGCCCTCCATGGCCAGGGGCTTACCGTGCTCAAGGCCTTTTACGTCACCGCCCCGCCGCTCATGGAACGCGCTTCGGCGTACCCGTCGGCCACGGCCCTGGTGGAGTGGGGCAAGGGGGTCCTGCCCGGGGGAAACGCCATAGCCTGGGGGGACGAGACCCCGCCCCTTCCCCGGTGCAGCCCCCTGGTCATTGCCGGGGGCCTGGGCCCTGACAGCGTGGCCGATATCATCCGGCGCTTCCGGCCCGACGGGGTGGATGTGAGCTCCGGCGTAGAGACGGAACCCGGAAAAAAATCCTTTGATAAAATACAAAAATTCATACGGATCGTGGGCCAATGCCAGGTTCCCGGTCCCATAAAGGAGCCTTTTAGACATGACGAAGCAAAATCCCCCCAATAACCTGGGCCACTTCGGCCCCTTCGGCGGCATGTACGCCGGTGAGACCCTCATGAGCGCCCTTTTGGAGCTGCGGGAGGGTTACGAAAAGATCAAAACCGACGCAGCTTTCCAAAAAGAGCTGGACAGCCTCCTTGTAACCTACGTGGGCCGCCCCACGCCCCTCTTTTTTGCACGGCGCCTCACCAAGCACGCGGGCGGCGCCCGTATCTATTTAAAACGGGAAGACCTGGCCCACACCGGCGCCCACAAGATCAACAACACCGTGGGCCAGGCCCTTCTGGCCAAGTGGATGGGCAAAAAACGGCTCATCGCCGAAACCGGCGCAGGCCAGCACGGCGTGGCCACGGCCACCACCGCGGCCCTTTTCGGCATGGACTGCACGGTCTTCATGGGGGAAGAGGACATCCGTCGCCAGGCACCCAACGTCCGCCGCATGGAGCTTCTGGGGGCCGAGGTGGTCTCGGTCTCCTCGGGGTCGGGGACCCTGAAAGACGCCATGAACGAGGCCATGCGCCACTGGTCCTCGACCGTGGAAGACACCTTTTACGTCATCGGCTCCGTGGCCGGGCCCCACCCCTACCCCAGCATGGTCCGGGACTTCCAGCGGATCATCGGTCTGGAGGCCAAAAGCCAGATCCGAGAGGCCGAGGGCCGCCTGCCCGACCTCATCGTGGCCTGCATCGGGGGAGGCTCCAACGCCATGGGTATCTTTCACCCCTTTGTGGACGACCCCGAGGTGGCCCTCCTCGGCGTGGAAGCCGCAGGGGAAGGCATCGACACCGACAAGCACGCGGCCACCCTGAGCAAGGGCACCGTGGGGGTTCTCCACGGATCCAAGAGCTACGTGCTCCAGAACGACGACGGACAGGTCCTGGAAGCCCACTCCGTCTCCGCCGGGCTGGACTACCCGGGGGTGGGCCCGGAGCACGCCCTGTTTAAGGAGACCGGGCGGGTCACCTACGACTCGGCCACGGACGAAGAGGCGATACACGCCTTTAAAACCATGTGCAAACTCGAAGGGATCATCCCGGCCCTGGAGAGTTCCCATGCCCTGGCCATGGGCATCCGAAAAGCAGGGGAGATGGGCAAGGACAAGGTGATTGTCATCAACCTCTCCGGCAGAGGGGACAAAGACATGGCCAGTGTGGCCGACTACGATGCAAAACGGGAGGGGATGTAATGAAACGGATTGACGATCGATTTGAAACACTCAAAGAAAAGGGCGAAAAGGCCCTGGTGGGATTTGTCACGGCCTGCGACCCGGACTACGACACCTCCCTGGCCCTGATCAAGGAGATGTGCGATGCAGGCTTAGATGTCCTGGAGCTGGGGATCCCCTTTTCCGACCCCACAGCCGACGGCCCGGTGATCCAGCGCTCGTCGGAGCGCGCCCTGAAAAACGGGGCAACGGTTAGGCGCATCCTGGAGCTGGTTCAGGCCATCCGGGGCTTTACGGATATCCCCGTGATTCTCTTCTCCTACACCAACCCCCTTCTGGCCTTCGGCTACGAAGCCTTTGCCCGAAACGCGGCCAAGGCCGGTGCCGACGGGGTCCTTGTGGTGGACATGCCCCCCGAAGAGTCGGATGAGCTGAACCGCGCCCTGGAAGCAGAGTCCATGAGCCTTATTCGCCTCATGGCCCCCACCACGGACGGCCAGCGCGCCCCCATGGTGGCAGGCGCCGCCTCGGGCTTTCTCTACCTCATCTCCATGGTGGGGGTCACCGGCAGCGGCGGCCTCGACGCCAACGCCGTGGAAGCCCTCTACACCAGGGTAAAGGCCCTGAGCCCCGTGCCCGTGTGCGTGGGTTTCGGCATCTCCACACCGGACGACGTGGGCGCCATCGCCAGCTTTGCCGACGGCGTGGTCATCGGCAGCGCCTTTGAACGCCTCATCGAAACCAACCTGGACAACCCGAAACTCCCCACCCTCATCGGCGACCAGACCCGGGCCTACAAAGCCCGGACCAGATAAAAAAACAGGCCTCCGGCGGGCAGGGGATAAATCCCCTGCACCCCAGGTTCGCAAATGCTCCGTCCCTTCGTTCCTCAGGGACGTCCCATTTGCTGACGGGCTTCGCCCGTGATGAATACGGAAGGTATCGAACAATAAACCGTATCAGGGAATCTCTCGTTCCCAGGCTCTGCCTGGGAATGAGACACGGAGGCTCTGCCTCCACCATTGAGATCGTTTCACCCGATGATTTTTATCCATTATGCCGCTTTGCTTCACACCGGCAAGTCGAAACCCGAAAACGATAAAAACCATATTGCCATTGCACGTCGTCCCTCAGGAAAAAGTGCAATATGATTTACACGGACTTGCGCCGCCTCATGGTGCACCCCCGACACCTGTTGTTCCCTATTCACTACTAACCATTCACTACCAACCATTCACCATTCACTATTCACTATTTACCCACCAACGCCTTCCCCCCATACACCCTCACCCCCTCCCCCGGCTCTTTAATCACCGCATGGATCTTTTCGGCAAGGGTATCGGCATGGACGGGACGGTAGGCGGCGGGAAGCAGAAACGAAACCGGGAAGAGCAGCCGGGCGGCCAGGGATTCCCCGAACCGGGTCTCCCCGCGATCCCCCATGAGAAGGGAGGGGCGCAGGATATGGCAGGCGGCATACCCCAAGGCCGTCACCCGCTTTTCCATCTCCCCTTTGGTGCGGAGATAGTGGGAAGAGGCAGTGGCAGAGGCCCCCACGCTGGAGATCACCACCAGGGTCCGGGCGCCGCACCGAAGGCCATAGGCAGCGGCAGCTTCGGTGTAGAGGCAGTCCACCTCAAAAAGCCGCTCTTTGCTCCCCGCCTTTTTCAGGGTGGTCCCCAGGGCGCAGACCATGACGTCCACCCGGCAGGGTGGGGCCAGGGAGTCCAGGGCGTTAAAATCCGCCACAAGGGAGGTCACCTTGTCATGGGACTCAAGCTCGGAAGCAGCCCGCCGACCCAGCAACACAATCTGGCCAATGTCCGCATCGGCAACGGCCCGCTTAAAAAACGCACCACCCACAAGGCCCGTGGCCCCAGCCATCATCACCTGCATACGCCCTCCTTGTTCGTTTTGGTTAAGGGACAACACAAAGCTCAAAAAAGCCTCCGGCGGCCCTGCCGGGGGCCAAACGTTTAAAAAGTTTGACAAACAGGTTTTACGTACATTTTTTTCAGGCTACGCCTCCAGAAAAGCCTTTAGCTCGTCCACACCCTTGCGGGTCACAAGACGGGCGGAGCGCTCCATCTTTCGTGCGTTCTCGGTATAGTAATCAAGGGCTTTGAGGGTCCATGCGATCACCTCGTCGTCGGTGAGCCCCTCGGCAATGACATCACCGATACGGGGCCGCCCACCGGCGTTGCCGCCGAAGACCAGGGTCCATCCGGATTTCTTCCCGAAAATACCCACATCCCGGAGATAGCCCTCACTGCAGTTGAAGGCACAACCGGAGACCCCGACCTTTACCTTGCCTGGAAAAACGCGGTCTGCCAAGGCTTTGCCCAGTTTTTCCGAAAGTCCCAGGGAGTCCTGACAGGCGTATTTACAGCTTCGCCGCCCCGGGCAGGACTGAAGGGTATGGGGTCCGGTCTTCACACCCACGGGCTTGGGCATGGCACCCCCAAGTTCCGCCATAAGGGCCGGAGCATCCTCTTTATCCACACCGTAGAGCTTCAGCCTCTGGGCGGCTGTGATCTTGATGGTTTCCACATGGTATTTTTTCGCAACAGCTGCGATCTCTTCCAAACGGTCCGGGGTGGTCATCCCCAGGGGAGACCCCGGTACGACAACGCCAATTTTTGAATCACTCATGCTCTTCACTGGTCCTGATTTTTATGGTGGATGGATATCACGCCACCGGATAGACAAAGCGCCCGGCAGCACCTGAACCACGGGTTTTACTACGTCCCACGCACCGTGTATACATCTAAAATTGTTATCATAACGTTCACCCAAACTTTCGTTCCCCAAGCGTTACACCAGGCAAGACAAACCCCTCGAACCAATTCTCAGAAAAAAAGATCTCTCATTCCTCAATTTTCACCCCCCTCAATTCAAGTTCTTCCCTGGAAAACCGATATGAACCGTGGGACATCACACAGGGTCCACGGGTGGTTCGTTTTGTCACGGTTCAACGAAAAAGCTGCCCTCTATGATCAAGTCTGTAAAAAGCCGCCTCTGCCGGAGGCAGGTTTGACAGTGACCGTTTTTTAAGGCCTGCCACCATGCAGCCGAAGGCCAAGGCGGCTGCTCCGGTTCATCCGGGAGCACCCCCACGGAGACTTTTTTTTGTTTCATTTATCTGGATATTTCACCATGCGCCCGCCCCTTCGGGTCATCTGCCTGGGACTCCTTTTTTGCCTGGCAGCCCTGGCTCCGGCATACGGAGGCACACCCACCCTTCTCTTTCGCCACATCGATGAAACCGACTGCCTCCCGGACAACACCGTCTTCCAGATCATGCAGGACCGCGACGGCGCCATGTGGTTCGGTACCCGTAACGGGGTGGCCCGATACGACGGCGTCACCATGAGGGCCTTTCAAAACGACCTGAGCAACCCCAAGAGCCTCTCCCACAACGACGCCGGAGGTGTTATCGAAGACCGGGAGGGTGCGGTCTGGGTTCGCACCTGGGGAGGCGGGCTCAACCGCATCGACCCGGACACGGGTGAGGCAAAGGTGTTCCGGCACGACCCGTCCGATCCCCGGAGCCTCAGTGAAGACCGGATCCAGATCCACTACGAAGATTCCCACGGGGTGATCTGGGCCGGTAGCTTCAGCTCGGGCCTCAACCGCTTCGACAAAGAGACTGGCGACTTTACCCGGTTTACGACGGACAACGGGCCCGGTGCCATCAGCCACAACCGCATCTGGTCCCTTGCCGAAGCCCGGGACCGCACCCTCTGGGTGGGCACCGGCCGGGGCCTGAACCGTTTCAACCGGGCCCGTAAAACCTTCACCGCCTTTCGGCACGACCCCAAGGACCTCGCGTCCCTTCCCCACGACCAGATCCGCACCCTCTACCCGGCCGGGGGCTCCGCCCTCTGGGTGGGCACCCCCAAGGGATTTCGCCTCTTTGATCCGGACCAGGGCCGTTGCGTGCCCTTCCCCGGCATGGACGCCCTTCCCCCGGAGGCCGGCGGCACCATCAACACCCTCTACGACGACGGCCGCACCCTGTGGGTAGGCACCCAGAACCACGGTCTCCTCATCCTGGACCTTGAAACCGGCAGATCCACCCTGCACCAGAACGTGCCGTACCTTGACGGGTCCCTCTCCCACAATGACATCCGGTGGATCCTTGAAGACCGTTCCGGCGTCATCTGGATCGGGACCCGCGGAGGCGGTGTCAACGCACTGAGCAAAACCCTGTATCGGATGCAGCTCTTCCTGCCCGGGTACTCCGGGAACGACATCCCCAACTCCGTCCATGCCGTGGCCACCGACAGCGACGGAACCCTCTGGACGGGGAGCTGGTACTCCGGCCTCAAAAAATCCACCCCGGGACAAGGACGTTACGAGGCAGCAAAAAACGCCCCCCCTCCCCTGGGACCGGGAAGCCTGGACATCAACGCCCTCTCCCCTGCTCCGGACGGTTCACTCTGGGTCGGAACATGGGGCGCCGGTCTCCTCCTCAGGGACCGCCTTACCGGAGCGTACATCCCCCGGGGCGACAACCCACCGGCACAGGACACCCGCATCATCACGGCCCTGAGCACAGAGACCCCCGGCGTCGTCTGGGCGGGTACCCGCAACCGCGGCCTGTTCCGCCATGACCTGAAAACCGGTGACGTCAAACAATTCAGCAAGGGCCCGGTCTCTCAGCAAGGCCTCAGCAGCAACACCGTCCATGCCCTTGTGGAAGCCAACGGAAACACCTTGTGGGTGGGCACCGATATGGGACTGAACCGCATCGATCAGGACGGAAACCGGGTCACCCAGTTTCACCACCGCAAAGGAGCGGCAGAGAGCCTGTCCAACAACATCGTTACCTGCCTTGCCACAACCCCCAACGGAGCGATCTGGGTCGGAACCTACAAGGGGCTTAACCGCCTCAACCCCGAGACCGAAACCGTCCGGTCCTACTTCAAGGAAGACGGGCTCTCCGGGGACATCATAAAAAGTATCCTCTTCGACGGCAGAAGGCGCCTTTGGGTGGCCACGGAAAAGGGTCTCTCCGCCCTGGACATCAAAACCGGGGCCATCTCCCGCTTTCCCATGCCCCTGCGGTTCGTGCAGGGAGCGGCCCACCGGTCCCCGGACGGCAACCTGATCTTCGGAGGAGAAAACGGCTGCCTTCTCTTTGCGCCGGGCGAAATCCCCATGAGCCACCCCACGGGCTCCATTCACCTCACCGGGCTTGTGCTCAACGGCACCCCGGTCCACCCGGGAAGCCCTGAAGGCAACCGCATCAACCTGGGGGCCTCCCTGGACGAAACCCAAGGAATCACCCTGACGCACCGGGAAAACAACCTCACCTTCTCCTTTGCCCTCCACGACTTCAACAGCCCCTCGGAGAACCGGTACAAATACAAACTCACAGGATACGACACCTCCTGGGTGGAGGCAGGCAACACCCCCTCGGCACGCTACTCCCACCTGCCCCCCGGCACCTATCACCTCCAGGTCATGGCCTCGGGGAGCCACGGCACCTGGAACCGTGACCATGGCGGCCTGGAGGTACGAATCACCCCACCGTTCTGGCAGCGGACCTCCTTTCGCGCGGCGATCTGCCTGGTCCTGGCCGGTTTCATCGGCCTGCGGCTCACCGCCGCCCGAAAGCACACCCGGAAGCTGACGCAGCTCGTGGCCCAAAGGACGCGTGAACTTGAAACCCTGGCCCGCCGAAATGAGCGGCTCTCCCTTACCGATCCCCTTACAGGCCTGCTGAACCGGCGTGGCGTTGAAAAGCAAACCATGGAATTCCCACCCCGGGCCCGGCGGAACCAAGGCCCCTATGCCCTGGTACTGGCCGATCTGGATCGCTTCAAGGGAATCAACGACACCTGCGGCCACGACTGCGGAGATTATATCCTTCAACGGGTCAGCAGGCTTCTGGAGTCCAACCTCAGGGCCCACGACATCCTGGGTCGCTGGACCGGCCAGCAGTTCATCCTCCTGCTCCCGGACACCACAGGAGAAGACGCAGAGACCATGGCGGAGCGGCTCCGCAACCGCATCGCCTCCTCCCTGTTCGACTGGAAAGGCACCTACCTCACCGTCACCATGACCATGGGGGTCACGGACTGCCCTGCCTCGGAGACCTTTGAACACAATGTCAGCAGGGCCGACGCAGCCCTCTGCAAGGGCAAGCACATGGGACGAAACCGGGTGATCTTTGCAAAGTCAGGATAAAGACGGTGCCCTCGGCCTCCCAAGGGGACGGGTGAATTCATGCCCGTCCCCCCGTCAATAAGCAACCGGGCATGGATACGCGACACAATTCCATGCTAATATGAACATATTCACAGACACCGCCCTCCCGCGCAAGGGATCGACCCTGCTCCCGTTCAACGCACACCAAATCTGATCCATCCACCGAATCTCACGTTATCCGTCATCCCTGCACCCTTTGGCCCCCCTTTGATTCGGAGCATCCGGCCACGCGCCATGTTTCAGTGTATCCCCAAAAAGACTCATGACATATCCGATCTAACGCCATGTGGCGGAGGTAGCCATGAACACTCAGAAACACGCCATGATCACCAAACTGATGTCAGACCTCAGCATGTCAAGAAGGCGTTTCCTCAAGGCATCCGCTGCCGGAGGCACCCTGCTGGCAACCGGCATGGGGCTGAAACCGGAACTGACGGCCCTTGCAGAGGCTCAGGACACGCCCCAGAAGGAGAAAGGCACCTGGCATGCCGGCACCTGCCAGGGATGCACCTCCTGGTGCGCCAAGCAAGTCTATGTGGTGGGCGACCGCGCGGTAAAAATCAGGGGAAACCCCCACTCCAAGGTCTGCGTGGGGGCCAGCTGTGTCCGGGCCCATATGGCGCTGCAGCAGGTCTATGACCCGGATCGCATCAAAACCCCCATGAAGCGCACCAACCCCAAAAAAGGGCGTCACGAAGACCCCGGCTTTGTCCCCATCTCCTGGGACGAGGCCCTTGACACCCTGGCCGACAAGATCATGGAGCTTCGCGATGCAGGTGAAACGCACAAATACATGCTCATGCGCGGCCGCTACACCTACATGCGGGATATCCTCTACGACCGCATGACCAAAATCATCGGCTCGCCCAACAACATCTCCCACAGCGCCATCTGCGCCGAGGCGGAAAAATTCGGGTCCTACTACACGGAAGGGTACTGGAGCTACCGGCAGTACGATGTCACAAAAGCCCGGTATGTCCTCATCTGGGGGGCCGACCCCCTGGCCGCCAACCGCCAGGTACCCTTTTACTCCAGCGTGTGGGGAGATGTGGTGGACCGGGCCCGGGTGGCGGTGGTGGAGCCCCGGCTTTCGGCAACGGCGGGCAAGGCGGATGAGTGGCTGCCCATCGTGCCGGGGCAGGACAGCGCCCTGGCCCTGGCCATCGCCCACGTCATCCTCGCCAGAGGACTCTGGTCCAGGGAGTTTGTGGGGGATTTCAAAGATGGCACCAACCGGTTCGTTCCGGGGCAGACCGTGGATGAATCGACCTTTGACGAAAGATTCACCCACGGGGTGGTCGCCTGGTGGAACCTCGAAGTCAAAGACCGCACCCCGGCGTGGGCAGCCGAAAAAACAGGCCTGCCCGAGGCGCAGATCCTCCGGGTGGCCGAGGATTTCGGCAAGGCGGCCCCCAGGGCCATCTCCTGGGTGGGGGGCGGGCCCTCCATGCAGGTCCGGGGCGGATACGGCAGCATGGCCTGTCACGCCTTGAACGGACTGGTGGGAGCCTGCGACAACGAGGGGGGCACCCTGGTCAGCAACAAGGAGTACACCCGAAAATTCCCGAAACCCGACGCCTTCATGGACGACATCGCCAAGAAAGGGAAAAAACACGAAAAAATCGACCAAAGGGGCCGTTTGACGTTTCCCGCCCTGAAATCGGGCAAACCCGGCTCAGCCGTCCTCACCAACAACGCGGCGGACGGAATCCTCAACGAGGATCCCTATGAGATCAAGGTCGCCGTGGGCTACATGAACAACTTCACCTTCTCCTGCACCCAGCCCGACCGCTGGGAACGGGCCCTGGCCAAGATCCCCTTCGTGGCCCACCTCACCACCCACGCCTCGGAATTTTCCTGGTTTTCAGACATTCTCCTGCCCAACACCCATCACCTCTTTGAAAAGTACGGATACGTGAAATCCATTGCCAACGGATACCGGCATGTCACCTTGATGCAGCCTGTGATCAAACGCATCGGCGACTACAAAACCGATGAAACCGAGGTGCCCTGGCTCCTGGCGGAAAAGCTCTCCCAACGGGGGTTCGACAACCTCTTGCGTCACTACAAAGAGTACCGGGACCCGGAAACCGGCAAAGAGCCCACCACCGCCGACGAGTTTTCCCTCTACGCCCTGAAATACGCCACCCAGTCCCTGTGGGACCCGGCCCAATACAAGGGCGGAGACAGGTTCAACGGCTGGGAGGACTTTCTCAAGACCGGGGTCTGGAATTCCGATCCCTACCCCTACCGCAAGCGCTGGGGGAAAATGAAAACCGCCACGGGAAAGTTCGAGTTTTACAGCGTCACCCTGAAAAAGGCCCTTGAAAAGCACGCAAAAAAGCACAAGACCACCGTCGATGAGGTTCTGACGGCCTGCAACTACGAAGCGCAAGGGGAACTTGCCTTTATCCCCCACCACGAAGACCCCTTCACCATCGGAGACGCCGACACCTACCCCTTTGTGTTCGTGGACCACAAATCGCGGCTGAACCGGGAGGGCCGATCGGCCAACTGCTCCTGGTATTACGATTTCAAGGACCTGGACCCCGGTGATGAGCCCTGGCAGGACGTGGCCAAGATCAACCCTGCAGATGCCCAAAAAATCGGGGTAAAATCAGGAGACACCATTCGCATCACCTCCCCCACCGGCGCCATCGAATGCACGGCCAAGCTGTGGGAAGGGATCCGGCCCGGCACCGTCGCCAAATGCTTCGGCCAGGGCCACTGGGCCTACGGTCGGGTGGCCGCCGGCGTTTTCGGGAAAACCCCCAGGGGCGGTAACAACAACGACCTGATCCCGGCCGAATACGACCGGTTGAGCGGCAGCACGGTCCGGCATGCCGGCACCCGCGTGAAAATCGAACGCATAGAGGAGGGATAACGCCATGCCACAATACGCCATGGTTATTGACCTGCAGCGATGTGTGGGATGTGGAGGCTGCAGCGTCGCCTGCCGAAGTGAAAACAACGTGCCGGACGGAATCTACTGGTCCAACAAGATCACCGAGACCGTCGGCACCTTTCCCGATGTCAGGTTCCATTACCTCCCCACCCTGTGCAACCACTGCGAAAACGCTCCGTGCGTCCGGGGCTGCCCCACCGGGGCCATGCACAAACTGTCCAACGGCATCACCATGCACGACCCGGACAAATGCATCGGCTGCAAGTACTGTGAATTCAACTGCCCCTACGGCGTCATCTATTTCAACTGGCGCAGCCCTCACCCCTCCTGGCGTAATGCCGACCCCCTCATCAAAGGCGGCACCTTCTCCCCGTCGGAGGTGACGCAAAAAGCAGGGGGCAAGGCCATCCCTTATTACAACCCGGATCGGGACGAGACCCTTGCCGGCATCCGCCCCAAAGGCGTGGTGGAAAAATGCACCTTCTGTGATCACCGCGTGCAGAAAAAGCTCCTGCCATACTGCGTGGAGGCCTGCCCGGCCGATGCACGGATCTTCGGGGACATCAGCGACCCCAAAAGCAAGGTCAGCAAGCTGCTGGGAAAATTCAAGTCCTTCAGGCTGAAAGAGCATCTGGGAACAAACCCCCGGGTCTTTTACATCCGGGGGTACGACCCGGCCCACTACGAGGCCTCCAAGGGGGGGTACAAATGAACGGAAAAAAAGCACGCTATGCAATCTGGCTGGGCGGACTCGGGGCCTGTATCCTGGCGGGCCTGTACGCAACGATAACCCTCTTTCGGGAGGGGCACTGGCTTTTTGCGGCCAACGATGTCGTGGTCTGGTCCCTTCCCCTGGGCATGTACCTCTTCCTTGCCCTCAGCAGCTCAGGACTCGCCATGCTCTCCGCGCTGCCGACCCTCTTCGGCATGAAGCGCCTGGCCCCCAGTTCAAAACGACTGGTGTTTCTCGCCCTGGCCACCCTCTGCGGGGCATTTGTTGCCATCGCCCTGGAAATCGGGAATATCGGGAGCATGATCTACTTCATCATCTCCCCCAACCTGGCCTCCCCCATCTGGTGGATGGGCGCCCTCTATACCGCCGAGCTCCTTCTCCTTGCCGTGAAGTTCGGATGCCTCCATATTAGGGACAGGCAAAGCGCCCTGCACAAAACGGCAAGCTCCCTCTCCTTTCTCTGTGCCATGGCGGCCCCCATGGTCCTGGGAGCGGTCTTCGGGACCACCGAGTCACGGGCGGTCTACTTCGGCCCCATGCTCTCCATCTTCTACCTGGTCATGGCCCTTTTCAGCGGCACCGCACTGTTTCTCCTCCACACCGTGATATGCCACAGGCTTGAAGCCGGTCGGTTCTCCTCATATCGTCCCCCCGTGGACGAGGTGTTTTACACCCTGCTGGCCTGGTCGGCCGCTGCGGCCATTGTCATCACCGGAGTCAAATCAGCCGTTGCCGCGTCCACCGTGCTCCCGGAGTTCATGGCGCATCGCACCGTCAACACACCCTTCGGGAGCCTGTTCGGGTTTCCCCTGGAGGTCATCGTCGGCCTGGTTGTCCCCTTTGCCCTGCTCATGAGCCCTGCGGTCCGCAAAACCGCCACCGGCACCCTTGCGGCGGCCCTGATCGCCTGGATCGGATCCCTGGTCATCCACATGAAGCTCCTCATCAACGGCCAGCGTTTCCCCGTCGGTCCCAAGGCAGAACAGTTCCCGGACGTTGTCACCTACGCCCCAAGCCCCTGGGAGTGGCTGGTGGCCCTGCTTGCCATCTCGGTGATGCTGCTTCTCTACACCCTGGGTGAGCGGTATCTCAACCTGGGCACCGATGGCGCGGCCACCCGTTGAAAAAAGTGACGGTTCAGCCTTGCCTCCGGCGGCCCTGCCGGGAGCCAAACTTTTGAAAAGTTTGACAAACAAGTTTTAAACATTGTGTTTTTAGAAGAATAAAGCGGGCCTCTCCTGCAAAGACGGTTGCCTCATGCCATACATCACGCGAATGCTCCGAGAACAATTGCATAATGGCTGCCTCCATGCATTCGCCATACGGAGTTACCATGAACCCAGACGACATCATCCGTTTTGAATCGGTACGCCAAGAAGTCTACAGGGGCTTCTCAGCCTGCTTTTGCCTGCCGGGCCCCCCGCTTGTCCACATACCGGAGACCCTGGTCCACCTGTTGGCGGCCCAGGATTCCGAAGCCGTGGCTCCCATGACCCGCATGGCTTCCGCCATGGAATCGCTCACGGATTTTTCCGGGCTGCGAGTCGAGTTCACCCGACTCTTTGTCGGCCCCTACGGCCGCCTGGCCCCGCCCTGCGGGTCCGGCTACATGGACGGAGCCGACACCATGATGAGCGACTCCGCCATGGATGCCGAGGCCAGGTACCGCAAGGCGGGCCTTGTGGTGTCCGACACCTTCAAAGAGGCCCCGGATCACATCGTGGCCGAACTGGACTACCTCAGCTTTCTCGTCGGCAAAGAGATCGACGCCCTGGCCCCGGACACGACAGAGGTGCCCCAGGCAAGCCTCCATGAGCAGAAAACGTTCCTCGAACGTCACCTCGCCCGCTGGGTCCCCCCCTTTGCCGAGAACATCATGCGCCACGCAACGGAACCGTTTTATCAGGACCTTGCAACGGCCACCCGCCTTGTCATCCGCGAAAGCATGGACTACCTCAGCATCCCGGGCCTCTCGGAGCATGATGTCCCTCCCCGATAACCCACCGCACCAACATCTCATTGTTGTTGGCTGGTCGGTCTCCCAAGAAATATCCGGGCTGGTCAAAGGGCCTCTATTTTCCTTGCCCCGGGCTTTGCCTTCTATGTATATACTCATGGTAAGCATATCATCAGCCCCGGAGCCTGGGTCTTTCATCCCTTTTTCGTCATGATGCATCCGAAACACCGTCGAGGAGAGACCCCGCCCACCGAGGCATGTCGGCCGGTGATCATCCGCGCCGTCACTCACCTGTTTTGGACAGGGACCCTGCCAAAGGCCCTGAAAACAAGCCATGCGCGCTCTCTTATCTCGATCAACCGTTGCCCTCCTGCTCCTTCTTCTCTTGACTGCCTGCGATGAAACAGACACCAGCCAGCCCCTCACCATCAGCGGCCACATCACCACGGACAAGGCCGTGGTCGAAGGCGGGGGGGAGATGTATGCCTCGGTCCTGAAAGGCAGCGGCCAGGAGATGATGTCCCGGGACCTGTCGGAATCCTTCGAAGCCATGACCTGCACAGCCCCGGACGGCAGCTTTACCCTGGACCTTTCCGGCACCGGGCTGGTCCCCGGGGACACGGTGACCCTCATCGGCTTTCTTGACCGAAACGGACATGGAGGGATTCCCACCCCGGACGAAGGCGACGCCATGGGGTTTTTCATGGAAGAAGGGAGCTTCACGCCAAGCTACACCCTGAAGCCAGGAGTCAACAGCGGAGCCGACATCCGCATCAGCCGACAGGTCTATGACTTCCACAAGGAGATCTCAGGGACCATCACCGGTGGCTACACAGGGCTGGTCCACCTGTTTGCCTATGCAGGAGATATCAGGAGCCTCGATCTCTCTGCCCTTGATGTGGACAGTATCATCGGGTACGCAAGCGTTGAAAAACGCGAACATTCCCTGGACTACCGGATGACGATCCTCCCCTACGGCCATGACCTGCCCATTGCCGATGTGACGATCATGGCCATCTTCGACGCCAACGAAAGCGGAAAACTCGATCCCGGCGAGGCCGTGGCTTTCCATTCCCAGCGCCCCAAAGGCCTGCCCACTTTAGTAACCCTGACCGAAGGCGCTCAGGGCGACATCAACCTGGACGCAGACCACGCCATGGTCCTGCCGGTCCCGGCTGGTGAAACCATCACCCTGTCGGGTCGGGTGGAACCCCCTGTCGGCTACGGCGAGAACAGCGCCCCCCTCTTTGTCCTGGTGGCTGAGACAAACGACCCCAACCTTCTTCTCACCCACCCTCTGTCCGTGACCCGGGCCTTTTACCGGCTGGATCCCGGAACCGTGGATTTCAATCTGGACGTGAGCGCCACAGGCCTTGCCCCCGGAGACACCGTCATGGTCCTGGCCCTGTGGGACAAAAACTTCAAAGAGGCCCCGGACACACCCACCTACACCTGTTTTCCCGATGCCAACGCCGGGGATCTTCTGGGCTATTACCAGAACAAAGCCACCTTCACCGTGGCCCACACCCTCCACGAAGGAGAGAACACCTTTGTCCCCGAGGCCGGGGGAAACCCCGCCCTGAGGTTTGACGTCAACCGACGGGTGGTTAACCACAGCGCATCCCTGGCGTTCAAGATTCAAAACGGAGGCGGGGTCACCGTCAACACCGGAGACGCCCTCCTTGTCATCGCCATCCAGAAAGATGGCCTGACCATTTCCCTCACCCCCGAATTAACCGACCCGGATCGCATCGTTGCCATGGCCTCGGTGACCGCCACGGGCGATGCCGACCACACCTACGCCGTCCCGGTCATGGGGGCTTTGCTTGACGAGATCATCAAAACGCCCTTTGGCGTAGATGAGGTGTATGTCATAGCCGTCCTGGACGCCAACCAAAACGGAAAACCCGATACGGGTGAATCCCTGGCATACTACCCGACGATGCTCTCTTTACCGGCCACCACCGATATCAGAGACGGCATCAACACCCTGGATAAACCCGTGACATTTTCCATGTTCACCCTTTAACCAAGCCTGCAAGAAAAACTCCCGGAATTGGAAGGTGTAACAAACCGCAAAGGAAGACAAAACCTGTTTGTCAAACTTTTTAAAAATTTGGCCGCCGAGGTTATTCCAGTTAAAGTCACCCACATCCCAAAAGTTCTTCATCGTGTTTTAGAAGAATGAAATGGGCCTCTCCCGCAAAGACGGTTGCCAGATGACACACATCAAGCGAATGCCCCGATAACGAAGGCAGAATGGCTGCCTCCATGCATTCGTATCAGGGTTTCAAGGTGCCCCCACCTTGCCGCCGGAGGCAAAAAATAAATGCGTTTGCCTTGGCATCAGCCCCGGGCTCCCTTTCCATTTAAGACCACATGGGGTAAAACGTGGGCAGGCCGCTGGCAGCGGGCCTTACATTACACAACATCCCATGGGACCCACTGGCAATGCATCACAATCACGAACTGGAACTGGCCTTTGAATTTGTCCAAGGCACCCAGCGCAATCTTTTCCTCACCGGCAAAGCGGGCACGGGCAAGACCACCTTTCTCCACCGGGTAAAGGACAACATTCCCAAGCGCATGGTGGTGGTGGCCCCCACCGGGGTGGCGGCCATCAACGCAGGCGGCACCACCATCCACTCCTTTTTCCAGATGCCCTTCGGGCCCCTGCCCCCGGACACCACCATCCAGAACCGCCGGTTCAGCAAGAAGAAGATCCACATCATCCAGTCCCTGGACCTTCTGGTCATCGATGAGATCAGCATGGTGCGCGCCGACCTCCTGGACGGCATCGACCAGGTGCTGAGGCGCTACCGGGACCGCACCAAGCCCTTCGGCGGGGTGCAGCTCCTCATGATCGGGGACCTCCACCAGCTGGCCCCCATCATCAAGCCCGACGACTGGGAGCTTCTCTCCCCGTATTACGAAACAGGCTACTTTTTCAGCAGCCGGGCCTTTCAGGAGGCCTCGGTCCTGGGCCTGGAGCTGACCCACGTCTACCGGCAGAGCAACGAGGCCTTTATCAAGATCTTGAACGAGATCCGGGAAAACCGCCTGTCCGAGGACTCCCAGGCCAAGCTCAACACCCGGTACAAGCCCTCGTCCCTGCCGGGCAGCAAGGAGGGGTACATCACCCTCACCACCCACAACGCCAGCGCCGACCGCATCAACGATGACAAACTCGTCGCCATGGACGCCCCCACTGTTGCCTTTGACGCCGAGGTGAGCGGCACCTTCCCGGAATACGCCTACCCCGCCGATGAGCTCCTGCAGCTCAAGGAGGGGGCCCAGGTGATGTTCGTGAAAAACGACAGCTCAACAAAAAAGGCCTATTACAACGGCAAGATCGGCACCGTCACCGAGATCGACGATGAGGAGATCCAGGTGCAGTGCGAGGGTGAATCCGCCCCCATCACGGTGAACCGCGAGACCTGGGAAAACATCACCTACACCCTCAACGAGGAAACCAAGGAGATCGACGAAGAGGTGGTGGGACGTTTCTCCCAGTACCCCCTGCGCCTGGCCTGGGCCATCACCATCCACAAGAGCCAGGGACTTACCTTTGACAAGGCCGTCATCGACGCCGGGGCCTCCTTTGCCCACGGCCAGACCTACGTGGCCTTAAGCCGGTGCAAGACCCTGGAGGGAATTGTCCTGAGCAGCAAGATATCCCCGTCGGGCATTATCTGCGATGCGTCGGTGAACCGCTTTACCCGGGATATTGAAGAGCACCCGCCCACAAAGCAGGACCTGTCCGAGGCCCGGCGCACCTGCCAGTTCGCCCTTTTGGACGAGCTCTTCGGCTACCGGGCCCTTCAGGAAAAAGTCAGCCACTGCCACACCACCCTCCACCACCACAGAAAAGCGGTCCAGGGCTCCCTCCTCGACATCCTCACCGAGATCCTCGCAACCACCCTGCCCGAGTTCATCCGCATCGCAGGGGCCTTTTCCAGGCAGGTGGCCTCCTTGATGGAAGACGATCTGGACTTGGAGGAGAACGAGGTGATCCAGGACCGCATCCGAAAGGGCTGCGCCTACTTTTCCGAACAGACCCGCCACGCCGTGTCCGAGCGCCTTGACGAAGCCAGCTTCGACACCGACAACCAGTCCGTGAAAACCCTCATCGGCGAGGCCCTGGTGGCTGTAAGGGAAGAGCTCATCGTCAAGGAGATCTGCCTCAAAGGCTGCAGGGAGGGATTCCGGGTGGAGACCTACCTCTCCGTAAGGACCCGGGCCTTTTTCAAAAAGCAGAGCATCACCGCAAGGGCCAAAGCCAAGGTAAAAAGCCTCTCCAGCGAGCACCCCCGACTCCTGAACCAGCTCCGGGAGTGGCGAAAAGAACGGGCCAGACAAGACGATATCAACCCGTCCCGCGTGGCCACCTTAAACTCCCTGGTCACCATCTCCACCGAGCACCCGGACACTCTCACCAAACTGCGCACCATCCAGGGCATGGGCGCCAAACGGGTGAAAACATACGGGGCCGAGATCATCGAGATCGTCCGGGCCTATACGGGTAACGGAGAAAAAAAAGCAAGGGCGGGGGTCCAGCAGAGCCTGGACCTGGGGTAAGGCCAGTTCAAAAAGCGTGCCTCCGGCGGCGAGGTGAGCCACCTCGAAAGCATATTGCCCTTGCGCTTTGCCCTTCGTTCCTCAGGGCAAAGCACAAGGGCCTTCGACTCGGGCTTCGCCCGACATGAACGTTGATGGATTGTACGGGCAGGCTCATATGCTTCGAAGTAACGGGATACGCTGTCGCTGCTTGTCCATTGTCGATTTAACCGCACGGCCTCAGGGCATTCGCGTGATGTGTGACATGTGGCATTTCGTAGGGTGTGTTTGCGCACCGTTTGTTCGGGAACCCAACATCTTTTGAGATGTATATACTTCGTGAAGGTGACCCGTATATGGGGTTTCATGACCGTTACGATTTTTCGATGGTGCGCAAGCGCCCCCTACTCGCATCCTGCGCCGTGGGCGACGCGTCACACCCGACATAAAGAGGTGCTTACCCCGCCTCTTTTCATGTGGCATAAGCTGAGTAGCGGCCAATCGTATCTTATTTTGCGGCCGAACCCCTGGACGCCGGAGACCTCCTGATAGTAGCTTATTTTCTTGCAACCACAGTAACGACCCCGCCCTCTTCGGTGACATCCACCGAGCCAAAGCCCGCCCCTTCAAGCTGTGCGTGCACCCATGCCCCCGACAGGCGGAGTTTCTCATAGCAGCTTGCCTTCAGGGTCCAGCCCCCCTGCCCGTTGGTGTGGACAAGGTCGTGCACGGTCACGGTCTCGGCCCCGTACTCCAGAAAGCAGGTCAGGATGGTATCTTCGTCGCTTTTCACCGGGATAAAGCGGTCCACGCCGGTCAGCTCACCGGAGAGGTCCCGGAAGGTCAGGATCAGGGTCCCGGCATCGTCCAGGGCCGCTGCCACTTTGCCGAAGAGGACCGCCACCGCCTCCCTGGAAGGCAAATGGAGCACGGTGTCCGTCATGCACACCACCAGCTCCACCGTCTCTTTCACATGGTCGTCAAAGCATGTGAGGTCCCCTTCCACCGTCTCGATGGGTAAGGACCCGGCGTTGCCTTCAAGCTCCCGTAAAAGGGGCCCGCTCAAGTCAATGGCCGTCACCTTGAATCCCAGACGGGCCAGGGGAATGGATTGAAACCCGCACCCCGCCCCCAGGTCCAGGGCCACACCCGACTGTACGGGGCGTATGCCGCGGGTGTTGAAAAAATCCGTGTTTCGCGTCACCCCTGAGGCGAAGCCCCCGAACATCCACGAATAGACATCTGCCAGCACCCCGTCGTAATGCTCTTTCACCGTCGCCATAACGTTCTCCCAAACATGATAAGGTTCAGGGATCCGGCCACATCCCAACTTAAGACCCCTCAAGCCGTTCCCCTCACGGACACGATTTCCAATAGCTAACCAGTAGAGCTATTGAAAACATTCATTTCTTTCTTTTTTACTGAAAAAGCTTGAATTGACGTATGGATATCTATATTTAAAGATTTTTATTAATTCAGCATATTTTTCAGGAACCAGGCGTATGAAGATTCAGTGCCCGGGCTGCAACAAAGCATACCGGATAAATGACGAGATCGTATACAAGGTACACAATAAAACCGCCAAGTGCACCCAGTGCGGGCAGGTGATCCCCATCGCGGACTTCCTCCTGGACAAAGAGGCCCTGGCCCCCTTTGCATCCGGAGAGGAGCTCAAGCTTGAGGTGGTGGCCAACCTCAAAAAACTGTACCCCATGCCCCACATCCTCTTGAAGGCGCGCAAGCTCCTTGCCGGCAACGGAAACTTCGACGAGCTCGGAAGCCTCCTCAACACCGACCCCGCCCTGGCCAGCCGGGTCCTCAAAGTGGCCAACTCCGCCTACTACGGCATGAGCGGCAAAGTCTCTTCCCTGCACATGGCGGCCACCCTCCTGGGCAGCGGCACCCTCATGCAGATCCTCCTTATGGTGGGCAACGCCAAGGCCCTGGGACGATCCCTTGACGGGTACGGGCTGGGGTCGGGACAATTGTGGCGTCACTCCCTTGCCGTGGCCGTCTGCTCCGGGCTCATCGAAAAAAGACACCACGCAGGCGACGAAGAAGAGGCCTTCTTCACAGGGCTCATGCACGATTCAGGAAAGATCATCCTCGACGCGTATGTGTTGGAGAGAAGAGCCCTGTTCACCCGTTATGCGTCCCTGACCCGTGAGCCCCTTTTTGCCGTTGAACAAAAAATCCTCGGCCTGACCCATGGAGACATCGGCTACGAGCTGTGCCGCAAATGGAACCTGCCCGACCACATGGCCACGGCCATCCGGGACCACCATACCCCGGTCGCTTCCGAGAACAACCGGCTCGCCCACGTGATTCATCTGGCCAACCACATGGCCAACCGCGCCCTGGGCACAGCCACCAAAACACCGTCACTGCCCCAGGCGACCCTCTCTTTTCTGAGCCTCACCGAAGCCGAAGTGGAAACGATCATCACCGAGGCCCAGACAACGGTGGAGACCATGGAAGAGGACACCTATTAACCGGCATCACAGCCTGTCCACGTCGAAATCGATGCCGAACTTGCTGATACTGGGTTGCTGAATGGCCTTGACCGTGTCGTCGATGTTCCGGAACTGGCGCTGCACCTCATCCCCGATTTCATACACGCTCACCCGCTTGCTGTTGTCGGTGTCTGGCTCCGCCTGAAAGGACCGTTTCAGAAGGTGCACCAGCAGGCCGCTTCCTCTGTAGTTGTCCACGGATTGCTGAGCGGCCTGGGTGGAGGAGAACAGGGTGACCCCTGCCTTGTGGGTAAACGAGGAGATCCTGGCGTCGTAAAAACCCGTCATGATGTCGTTTAAGGCCCCGGAGTGGCAGGTATCAAACACCACGAGCTGCTTCTGGGCCGGGATCTCTTCCAGGGCAGAGATCAGGGCGGATGAGGGGAGCCAGCTTCCAGGGTCAAATCCCCCGTTCTTCCCTGCGTAGGTGTGCGTGATGATGTAAAACTGATCGGCAACCTCTCCGTGGGAAGCCACAAACAGCAAAAACACATCCTCGGGGTCGGCCTCGGACTTGACGTTTTCCAAGGCAGCCAGGATCTTTGCCCGGGTGGCGTCATCATTGAAGAGTCCCACCACTTCGATGCCCCCGTAGACACGCGAGAGATGCTCTTCCACAATCCCTTTCACTGTCTCGGCGTCGTTCACCGCATTGGCAAGGTTCAGGGCCTTGTTGAGATACGTATCGATCCCCACCACCAGGGCGTAGACCGTTGGTTTTTTCGGTGGGGCCGTGGACAATGCCACCTTTTCCGTCATCACCCCCTGCACGGTATTCTTCCCGTTGAAGGCCACCGCCCGGACGGTATTCTCCCCTGCCGTGGCTTTGACCGAGAGCATGCCCGACACCTCCGCACCCGCCCGTGAAGAAACACGAGCCCTCGCCCTGCGGGGGGACTGCCAACCAGCACGTTTCAATCCCCGGAGTCGCCGGGGGACCTCGTTGGTTGCAAACACCTGCGCCAGGGAATCTTTCTGGAGGCCTTGCCCCGATTCACCGTGATTTTCTTCATGGAACAGCTTGCCGTTGATGTAAAACCGTATCGCCCCGATACCGCCCCCTGTATCGGTCACCGTATAGCGCACAGCCATCATTCCGGGGGAGGTCTCCTGCACGGCCAGGCGGGTAATCTCCGGCGGCGGGCAGTGAATCACCTCATCGATCCGCACCGGAGCAAGCTCCGCCATGGCGTCGAGACGCTGCAACCGGCCCCGGACGATATCCGGACGATAAAACAGGTCGTACACCTGGTTGAGTCCGAGCCAGCGGGCGCCACCGCTCCCCTTCTCTCCGTTGACGTGGAGCCACACCTTGGGCAGCAGGGCATAGGAACCGGCAAAATAGCCGTCGTCGGCAATGACCAGGTAACGCCCGGCCTCGTCCACCACAAAGGTGAAGAGGGGATGCACAGTTGTAACCCCTGAAGGGTTGCGCTCATCGACCGGGGGAATCTGCCACAGAAGGATCTCCCCTGAAAGGTCGGAGGTCACCAGGGTGGAGCCTGAAATGGAGACGGACCGCACCGTGGAGGTGTGCCCCACGAAATTCACCGATTTCTTTCCTTCAAAATCATAGGCCACCAGTTTACCCGAGCGGTTGCCGCTGACGATGAGATCCTCGGTGAGCCCGAACGCGTGGGGAACCCAGCCGTCTTCCGGTGGGATGTCCACGTACAGGACGGTCCGGCCGGACGCCTTGTCCTTGAGCCGGTAGATGAGGTCCGGGTTGAAGCTGTTGGTGGGGCCCAGTTCCAGGCGATAGCGATCATTCGTAACGCTGACCCGGGAAAAGTCCGATGGGTTCACACCGCCCGTGAGTTTAAGGGTGTTCAAGTCCAGAGCGTTTTCCAGGTCCAGGCAGTTTTCGTCAAACCCGTCGCCGGAAAAGCCTCCGTCGTATTTGCAGCAACGGGTTCCCCAGGCCAGGTAATTGCCGTTAAACGAAACGCTGCGTTTGGGGGCGATGGGAATATCGGTGCCCACCGTTGAAAGCCCTTCGGTTCCGGGCTCCATAAAGGCCCATCGATGGAATGTCCCGTCGTCGTGGCCAATGCCCGCAAGGGTCTTGGAGTCGATGAATGCCATGGGCCACAGGGGCTGCGTCCTGTGAAGATCCAAAGCGGCCACTCGACGGTACGAGCCGGTTTCGTATACTTCGGCACACATCTCATCATCCCAGCTCTCCACAGCCAGGAATTGCCCGTCCGGAGAATAACACAGCTGCGCAATGTTGACGGTGCGGGTGCGAATCACTTTTTTCAAGACCAGCATCCCATGGGCATGACGGCGGGGATCCAGCCCGAAAACCCAGACAACGTTGTTTGCCCGGCTGGACACAGCCAGTTCCCGGTTCCCGGGATTTGAGGCGATGTCGCACATTTCAAAGAAGTACCTGAAATCGGTACCGTAGATTCCTGAATCGCCTCCTGTCACCGGCACCTCATGGCTCTTCAGGGGTCCCCCTGCCTTGCCCTTGAGGGGATCGGGATCACTGACATGGATGGACTCGTCCAGGCTCACATCAAAGACCACATACCGATCATCCAGCTTAAGGAGCGCCAGCTCCACAACATCCCGCCCCTCCGTTGGCATCGTACGTACCGGGGTTCGGGTGGCCATGTCCCAGAGGGTGATCCGTCCCTTCCGGGCGGTGGCCAGAAAGGCATTGTCGGGGCTGATGTCCATGGCACCCACACGGGCCCCCACAGGGACCTCCGCCTGCAATTCACCGGAGCCGAAGTCGTAAAAAAGCAGTTTTTTGTTCACAGCCGCCACAAGCAAGGCGTCATCATGGCTCACCGCCATGCTGTCGCAGACTCCGGAGTCATCGGTGACATTCCACAGAAACTTTCGTTTCTCGCGGCCGGTGGCCGAGTCAAAGGCCCGTATGGTCTTGTCCCCGGAACAGGTGACGATCTCCTTTCCGGAGGCCGTCACGAGCAGCTCGTCCACCGTCCCTGAAAGAACACCCCGGTCAACCTTGAGGTGAAAGCGAGGCTCACCCGGTACCCGATGGGAGGAAAAGGGTTTTCGAATGTTGCCCTCATAATCGACAGCAGGATTTTTTGCGGGGTAACGCGCCGAAACACAGCCGGAAACGACGATGGAAGCGGCAAGCAGTACAAAGATACGTCTCATGTTCATCAATTCATCATCCCAATCATCACACATGCCCCGCGATCACCCGGCCCGGTTCCTGCGGGCGTCTTACAACATGGTGCGAAAAGCGGGGCGAAGCCAGTCAAAGGAGAACCGTACACCAACAGAGACGGCCATGGCAACTCGCACAGGAAAGGGGAACAGGGTCAACGCATTTAAAAATTCAGTTGCCTCCGGCGGGTCGCTTTTTGAAAAAAGCTCCGCAAAAACGTTTGAGTAATCAAGGCACTTATCTCCGGCCCCGCAACCATTTATCACCGGTTCTTACACATCTGTGATCAACCCCGCTCAACGCATCCTCACCACCGGAGAGCGTTGACACCGCACGTTTTGTGCATGACATCCGGCCCATGCAGGTGTATACCTGATTCGATTATTTGAGAAAGAAGAAAACAGAGCCCATGCCCGGCCCGTAAACCCAACCCTGGGATGGAAAAAGCCCCCCGGATCGCCCACAGGAAGACACATGAACATTACCTGCGCCCATTGCTCAAAAACCTACCGGATCAGCGACGACCTTGTTCACCAGATCTGCCGTATTCAATTGATGTGCACCGCCTGCGGAAGCGCCATCGCCATTGAACCCCAGATCCTCTCCGAAGAAGCCCTCCAGGCCCATCCGTCAGGGGCGGCCCTCCGGCAGGAGGTGGTGGAGAATCTCAAAAAACTCTACCCCATGCCCCACATCCTTCTCAAAGCACGCACGCTGCTTTCCGGGCAAAAAAACTTCAAGGAACTCGAGCACCTGCTCAACACGGACCCTGCCCTGGCCGGACGCGTCCTGAAAATCGCCAACTCGGCCTACTACGGCATGAGCGGCAAGGTCTCCTCCATCCAGATGGCGGCCACTGTGCTGGGAACAGACACCCTGCTCCAGATCATCACCCTGGTGGGATACTCCAAAATGCTTGGCCGCACCCTTGAAGGATACGGCCTGGACTCGGGTGAACTCTGGAAACACTCCCTTGCCGTGGCAATCTGTGCAAGGCTCATCGAAGAGACCCTCCAGGCAAAAAACGGTGATGACGCCTTTCTGGCCGGATTGATGCACGACGCGGGAAAAATCATCCTGGACACCTATATTCAGGACAGGCAGCAGCTGTTCTCCAGGTACACCCACCTCACCCACGCATCCACAACCGCCACGGAAGAAAAAATCCTGGAGTTTACCCATGCCGACATCGGGGGAGAACTCTGCAGGAAATGGAATCTCCCGGAAACCATGGCCACGGCCATCCAATACCATCACACCCCGGCAGACTCCGGCGGCAATCGACTGGCCTACGTTCTCAACCTCGCAGACCACATGGCAAAAGGCCTTTCAACGGCAGTCGACGAGCCGCCCGACCACTTGAAAGAGACCTTGGCTTACCTGCCCATCCCGGAGATCGCCTTAAAGGACCTGTCCCGCAAAGCACAGGACGCCCTTGAGAGCCTGGAAGAAGATACGTATTAAGCGTAAGGCGACAGGTAAAACAGGAGACGAAGCAAAGGAGAATCTGAAACACCGGTACAAAACGGGAGGTTCAACACAAAAAGGGAGAAAAAAAGGAAAACGTTCAGTGAACGTCTGAGGAAGGAATGGAGAGAAGAAGAAAAATGGCGTCCCCAAGGGGATTTGAACCCCTGTCGCCGGCGTGAAAGGCCGGTGTCCTGGACCAGGCTAGACGATGGGGACGCAATATTTTTCTTCCTTCAAGGTTCTGGCGGGAGTGACGAGACTCGAACTCGCGGCCTCCAGCGTGACAGGCTGGCGTTCTAACCAAACTGAACTACACCCCCGTAACCTTGAAAGGGGTTGTCGGGTGGTGCCCAGGGGCGGAATCGAACCACCGACACGGGGATTTTCAGTCCCCTGCTCTACCGACTGAGCTACCTGGGCGCACCAAACGAGAACAGGTTCTAAAGAAATCCGTCGGACGTGTCAACCAAAAATTACATGATGGGCAAAAAAGAATCCTACGGCTCCGGGCCCCAGCCCGCCCGGTGTCTGCATCATTTTGTGCTGGGCAGGCCAAGGTTGTCGTAGGTGAGCTTTGACGGGTTGTTCGAGATGCCGTTTTGAAACGGATACTTGGCCAGAGAATCCCGAAACGCCGCCACCACACCGCCGCTGGGGGCAATGAGCCACATGTTGTCCGCCATCCAGCGGATATACATGCCGGCCTCCTTGGGTGCGGTTTCATAGGGATCGGCCTTCAGGTTCACAATCTCCGGCAGGGCCGACGTTCTGCGCCACGCGCTGAACTGGTTCCCCGTCTCCAGGGAAAAATTCAGCTTCCAGTCCCGCCAGCGAACAGCGTTGAGTTCCCCGGAGGAAGAAAAGTACAAAAACGATTCCCGGGGCGGCTTCTTGGCTTCACCTGAAAAGAAGGGCAGGAAGTTGTACCCGTCCGGATGGATCTTCCACTTTTTCCCGTTGGCCTTGTGGCCTTTTTTCAACTTGGCGACAATATCCGGCTCTCCGGCGGCGGCCAGCAAGGTGGGCATCCAGTCCTCATGGGACATGAGGGCGTTGATCTTTGTCCCCGGCTTGATGACACCGGGCCAGCGGCACACAATGGGTGCGCGGAAGCCTCCTTCGTTTGTGGTGCCCTTCTCCCCGTTAAACGGATTGGTGGCTCCGTCCGGCCAGGCCACCTTCTGGGCTCCGTTGTCCGTGGAGTAGATGACGATGGTGTTGTCCGCAATGCCGAGTTCATCGAGCTTATCGAGCAAGGTGCCGATGTGGGTGTCGTGCTCGGTCATGCCGTCGGCAAAGACACTGACGCCTGTGATGCCGCGGTATTTTTCCTGAAGGCGGGTCCACACATGCATCCTCGTGGCGTTGTGCCACACAAAAAAGGGCTTCCCTGCCTTGTGGGATCGCTCGATAAAATCAAGGGACCCGGCAAGAAGCTCTTCATCCACGGTCTCCATGCGCTTTCTCGTCAGCGGCCCCGTATCCTCTATTTTGCCGTCGGCCGTGGACTTGATCACCCCCCTCGGCCCGAATTTCTCGTGGAATTCCTTCTCCTTGGGATAATAGTAGGTCTCCGGTTCCTCTTCGGCGTTCAGGTGATAGAGGTTGCCGAAGAATTCATCAAACCCGTGGTTGGTGGGAAGGTGAACGTCCTGATCCCCCAGGTGATTCTTACCAAACTGCCCCGTCGCATACCCCTTGTCCTTCAACAGATCGGCAATGGTCGGTGACCAATCGGGAATGCCATGGGTTGAGCCGGGCAGGCCAATGGATAGCAGACCGGTTCGAAAGGGGCTTTGCCCCAGAATAAACGCCGCCCTGCCGGCAGTACAGGATTGCTGGGCATAATAATCCGTAAACAGGGCCCCTTCACTGGCGATGCGGTCGATGTTGGGGGTCCGGTACCCCATGATCCCGTGACTGTAGGCACTGATGTTGGTCTGCCCCACATCGTCCCCCCAGATCACCAGGATATTGGGCGGTTTTGTTTCAGCAAGCCCATGCCCGCCAAAGCCCAGAACCAGCATCAGAAGAAAAGCTACGTGTCTAATGTTCATTGGAGGCCTCCATCGCGTCGAGTTTTTTCAGCATGACCACCCCTGCGGCCGCAAAGAGAAATTCAAGGACCATGTAGAGAAAAAGGAGCCAGTGGGGCATACCGTCTACGATCAGGCTCAGTGCCCTGCCCAGGGCCAGCCCGGCCATGAACACCACCAGGGTGTAAAGGGCGGGACGGGTAAGGGCTTTGTTCCGGGCCCCCATGACCCAGAACACGACAAACCCGAAGTAAAGGCACATGACAGCCCGGAATATGTGCGTCAGGTTGACGCCCTGAACCGGTATATCAAACAAAAGTCTCATGCTGGCCTCGGGGGCGACCCCGTAAGACAAGGCAATGGGGGTCAGGCCCGCTGCGGCCACAATCAAAAAAATCTGAGCCATATTCATGTCCCGTTCTCCTTACTGCCATGTACAAAAAACATGGAAAGAGATTGAAGCGTGCGGCCCCGCCTGAACAACGGCGCCGTAAATACCTGGAATAATATGAATACGCCAACCCTTGACTCCGAATGGTCGAGGGCACAGGCTACACGTATACCGGCGTGCTTGGTCTGAAAGGCTCTGCAAAGTAGAAGGCACAGACCCTAAGGATCCGACGGAAAATCCTGTTCCGTCATCGCGGCCTGAAAAGGGGTGTGGTTCCGGTGCGAAAATAACCGTACCGAAGGTAACGCGGAAAAGCGGCACCGATGACCCGGTGCCGACGTTTTACATCATCATGATATCAACCAGTTGTTTTGTCAAGGAAATCAACAAGGAGCCCGAGGGCAACGGTTTCCCCTCTCAACCGCCTCTTTGATCACGAACGAATTAGCAGCCATTTTCCCCGAAGTGTTCTGAAAACGTTTTAAAACATCATGTGATCAGTGGGCCCGGCAAGGCTCTCTGCCTACTTTCAACAACATTATTAAGGCATAGGGGAAAGAAGCTGATCCGTCCCAAACCGAACATATTTTTGCGGGTAAACAAAATAAGAGGGACCGCCTCCATTTTGGTTTTGCACGTGCTCCACAGGCAGTGTGAACCGTGAATTCATCCCTGTCTCCCGCACTTGTTCCACCCATTCCCACGCATCACTCGAAGCAAGCCCCCCCTCAACCAACGATTCATATAGCAAGACATACTCCTGTCGTAAATCCGTTGCAAAGGTCAAGGGATCGTCTGACCCGATGCACAGGGCCACGGAAGGCCCGTCGCTTTTATCAACAGGCGATTTCAACCGCCAAAAGGGGTGGTGGGCAAGGTCTGTAAGATTGCCGATCAACAAATTTGAGGTGGGATTAACCTCCACCACGATGCCTTCGGACGCCACCTTTTCCCGGATGTATTTCTGCAACTGTTGCATGGGCTCCACCTCGGGTCCCAGATGGACCCATTCGGTTTCATGTCCCCTATCAAAACAGAGCTTGCAGGTCAGGTAATGAAACAAAAAAACAAGACGTTCTATTTTGCTCTTGTCTTTTTTATCTGGGACCCGGATTTTTTCGCACTCAGGGTACCCAACATTTTTCATCATCTGCTCGTCGTGGAGGTCGTCGAGCAACAATGCCATCTCATAGGGCGTTTTGCTCTCAGGGAAGATCTTCGTCGAGAGACGCGCAATCTCCCGTTCAAGAAACGAGCTGCGCGAGCCGGGACACGGGAGTTGGCCAGTGCTATAACGCCCCCACTCCCACACCAGGTCGAAGAGCCGGTCCTCACGAGTCATGACCACCCGGTCCTTTTTGGCGACCCAGGCTTCGGGATCAGTCCCCAGGGCCATCCCATGGCCAATGCGATCCCCAGGCCCCAGGTCAAAATAACGAAGCGTCTCTTCCACGCGCCGGAGCCCGCCCAAAAGATGCACAAAATCTTCCCCCGTATGGATGGTCGTTCGCAACGGGGGAACCTCTTTTCCATAGGCGGACCGCAGATAGATGGACGTTTCGTTTCCGGCGTCCCGAATATACCGAAAAATCGGAACAAAGACCCAGGACGGCACTCCAAGCTCGTCCGTGCAGATATCCATGCCCCGAATAAGTTGCAGGGAAAAGGGAAACCGAACAAGGGTCCTGGCCAGGGTCATACCCCTCTGCCTTTGTTGACGGTAGTACCCAGAATAACGACTCCGTCGCGTCTCGTTCATCGGTGCAGGGTCGGCGTGAGTACCCTTCCAATTGCCATGGGGAATCCCTTTGACAGCCTCCTTGCCCCGCGCCTTGGCAAAATGGATGACAAGGCCGAATTCGGGAGGGCCTTCCCGCCCGGATGCGGCTGCCATGCCATTGACGGCTGTGACGCACCCCTTCAATAGGCTGAGCATCGCCCGGACCGAGTCCTTGGGAACCGTCCGCACCTCAAGGGACCGCAGGCCTTTGCCAAAACCGCAACTCTGCGCGGCAAACCTTACGGCCAAAGCCCCAGACGCCCAGTCACGGCCCGGCTTGTTCCGACCGTAGTGCCTCACGAACCACAGCAACCCGGGGGTCATGGGACGTTGGACAACATGACGGTAATAGATACACCGAAGCCTCAGAACCTGAAAAAAAAGGCGTGAAAAGAGAGGGTCCGGTTTAGCTGAGTCCTTGAGGTACTGCACCCCTCGTTGAACAAAAAGAATCTCAGGCGAAGGGTCCCTGCCCGGAGAATACATCATAAATCTGGCAATGGGGTCCCACAGGAAGAGACGCTCCGGATCGGTCGGAAGGCGGGACGGTGTCCCTCCCCACCCCAGTTGCCTGTAAAGTTCGCTCCAGAAGCTCTCGACAAAACCAAAGGCCCCCTTGCGCCCAAAAGACATCTCCCGAAGAAGCAAAGCCACCCTGTCCCGGCCCATTATCCCGTATTCACCCATGAGCCCCGGTAAGAAGAGCCTCTCCAGCCACGCCAAAAATGTTACCGAACGCGCGGTACCGCGACTGAATAAAAAACGGGCCAAGAGGATCCGCACCAGAGCCCCCCGCAGCAACCACGGGGACAGCCCCCTCCCCTCGCCAAATTCCGCGCCAGGGCTTTTGAAAAGGTTCTCTGGAAGCCCCCATTGGGCCAAACGGTGAAGGGTCAGTACCCAAAACTCGGGAAAGGCCATGGCCCCACCCAAGTGCAGGTGGGGCTCGGCGACCCCTTTGTCCCGAAGCATGGTAAGGATCTGTGGGGCAAGGAACCCTACCTCACACGGGGGCCCACCCTCCGCCTTCAACGCCCCCAAGAACATATCCACGGGAAAGGCAAAAGAAAACCAGCGAAGGGTCGTGTTCAACCGAGTTCGAAACTCCCCGTGGTAATTGGAAGCCACCGAATCTGATGGACTGACGAACCGAGGTTCGGCCCGTTGACCCACCGGATTTAAAAAGGCCTCTGCAATGCGGGCGAGGTAGGTGTGCAGCCCCTGTTTCTCCTGACTCCCTTCACGTTCGCCATACCAGAACTGATCCCGGATCCCCACCACCATGTCTACGGAGACATCCGGTGCCATCCTCAAAATATGCTTTTCCGCGTCACGCCACAAACGCTGCTGAGCATTGCTCTTCAACCTGGGGTCCAGATCATCCACAGGGCTCGTGAAGGAGCAGACCGAGGCAAGGGGAAACGCCAGGATCTCAGACAAGAGATAATCCACCACAAGAGCGGAGTTAAAACGGTTCTCGTTGGATACCGACATACGCGGGCCCTCCTTGGCAAGGCATGCAAGGTTTCAGACAGAACACCACCCACCATCGGGCAAAACGTTATGGATGTCGTCAACCCCTAAAGCAGAGCTCACAGAGAAGGAGAGCACTCCCCACCCCCTTTAATCCTTAAGAATACGTCCAACTTCCTTGCCTGCGCCTTCCGTTCAAGATCCGGCAGAGAAGAGGCCCGAACTATATCTTCGTAAAAGGGAGAGAAATCCCTATCGACCAACCTTTCCCGGTGGGTCGCAATGGACGAAGCAAAAGATCGCCGAATCGGTTTATAAATAAACCGGAGTTCACCAAAGAGGCCCTGATCAAAAAAGCGTGCAGCCGTTTTAGCCCTCCGCGCCCTCACCTCAGCAACCATATCCGGTTCCAGAAGGATCTCTTTGATGATGTGTGGCGCTTCATCCAGACATCCCGAACTGCCGTTACCATTACCTCTATTACCGACATCACCAACGGAATTGAGCTTATCCAAAAATGCTTCCCATTCCTCTTTCTTCCCACCGGACTCCGGTGCCATAAGGCACACGATCCCTGCCAACCAGGAACGAATTAGAGTCTCCCTGCGCCCGTGGATGTATCCACAAGGACAGCCATCCTCTTGTCTTGATTTCTTTTCTTTGTCGACACAAAGTAATTCGTTTATCTCATCCAAAATCTCGTTCATCAGATTTTTCGGGGCAAAGTGTTTCTTCCAAACCTCTTCGATGTCCTTGGCGGTCTCGGATTCATTGGTATTTCTTAGTCTTCCGGCCACATCGGGCAAAAAAACAAGGACATGCGTTTTGATGAATTTTACCAATTCGAGATACTCTCCATCTTCTGTCCTTGAATTGCCTCCGCCCGTTTGCTCGCTGCAGAAGTTATTCTGCTTTTCCAATTCCTTATAGTAGCCTGAAAGTATTTTTTTTCTGCATCCTTCCTCTACATTCGCGAACAGGACCTTCCATGACGCACCACGTTCACATTTTAAATAATCTATCAGGCTCTCTTTTGTATGGTTCCCCTGCCGTAAGTGGTACAATGTTAGAGAGGCAAGAGGAACAAGTTCAGCTTTTTTCTCCTTCCCGGAAAAAATCCCGCATCCGATCTTTACCCACAGATACTTCAAATAAAGGTTAAAGGGCTCCTTTCCCTTCGATATCAAATCCTCAATGGCGTACTTGGTCTCTTTTTCCTCCATCCACTCCCACACCTGCGCCCAGCAGCGGCTGAAGAGATCATGGGCCCAGAGGCTCCGCAACGGTGGGAGCGGCCACGGCACCTTGACCCCGGTTCCGTTGCCACCCGGCCACAGGCCATGGGCCCAATCAGGCGGGTCCAGCTTTTTCATCAGACTCCTGCCCACGATGCCGCTGGGCTCGGCCAGGACCAGGTGGTCGTGGAGAAACATCAGGGCAGCCTTGGCACGGGATGAAAGGGTGACAGTATGGGGAGACGGATTGAAGGGGCACGCCTCCACAGTTGCCGACACCCGCCAACTCTTGGGCTGGGTCACGACCACCTGCCCCGGAGTACTCGGGTTCGAAAAATGAATTCGGGGCCCGGTGATCTGGTCGATTTCCAAACAATGCGTATCGAGTTGGAGCTTTCCGTAGCAGTCCTCCTGGATGGCCCCCATAACCGTGTCGCAAAGCTCCTTGGAAAAAAACTCACCGTCGTTTGCGCTCTGCAAAAAAAGCTCCCTGGCAATCTCCCTGACGCAGGCGACCCAAAATTTTTTGCTGTCGGAATTTTGAGTTCCCTTTTCGTTCTCTTTTTCCTTCTTCTTCTGAACATATCCATCCAGCATCCGCCACATGTCATGGGCATGCCGATGATTCATTTTAAAAAGGACAGGCCCAGTGTACACCATGTCCTCTCGGGTCCTTTTTTCCAGTGTCAAGGAGGCGGGCGACGTTGCTTTCAGGGCCTTTCGCTCATCAAAGACAAGGCCCCTGACTTCGATATCAAAAAAAGCCTTTAGGCTCTTTACATTATACCCGGCCACATATTGATCCCTTTGTTTACCGTCATCTCCACGATCCCCTCCGGGGATCGTGTTGATTTCAAAGGGAATCGCCCCCAGCATCTCCCCAATCGTCTTTTCCTTGCCGCTATCATCGTCTGGTTCTTCAGTAGCCTCACCTTTGGTCGACGATTCCTCACATTCTTGAGAGCTGTCCATGGCCCGATCTTGAGAAAACTGAAACACCTCGTCCCAATCCATGGGATCCAGCTTCACGGTATGAGATTTGGGGAACAACTTGCGCATGGCACTGGAGGAACTTTCATGGGCCATACGCCCCACAATGGAGTGCGCGGAGCTGCTGCCCCAATCCACCGGGTCGTTGGTGCGTTCGTTGATATGAAGAAGCTGATCCCTGGCGTCGAGGTTGAACACATCCTCGGCAACCTCGATGTCCCCGGCCACTAAAGTGAAGAGCTGAGGCTCGGAGATGAGGCGGATGAGCTTGATCAGCTTGACGCTGATCCGGGGGTTTAAATCGAAATCGTCCAAGGGTAGCACAAAAAGGTATTTTTTGTCTGAGCATGGAGAAAAATGATGTTCGGTTAATCCTCTGAGAACGTTACTAAACTCTTCCATGGTTTTTAAGCGCGCACGCTCGGTATCCAAGACATCGCTGATGTAAGAGTCGGGGTCCATCCTGGCAGCATGCTGGGCCAAGTTTCCGTGCCATGCCTTGACAGCATTTTTTTCGAACCGCCGAAATCTCTCACGTGCATTTTCCGAATGGTCTCCCCCGCTGTAAAACATGGGCGGATAGGGCGGGGCACCCTCCCCTTTCAAAGCCACTTGTTCATCAAACCAATTCAGAGCCTCGTTGACCCGTGCCAGAATGGACGCCATCATGTAATCCGGGGTCGGCAGGCTGTCCATCTCAATGGGACGCAGCCAAATGATTTGAGGTGTTAAGCAGCCCAACGCCTTGCGGAGCTTGTAATCCATTTTCGTATCGCCCCCACTATTCGTTTTTTCGCCCTCCCTGCTATTCATCAATGAATAAATCAGGGAGGTCTTTCCGCTGCCCCTACCACCGGAGAGAAACGCCATACGGTTGACATTATCCTTCTTGGGCCGAAAGCCCCGTTGTTTAGATTTGTCGCAGCCCGTAAATTTCTGGTTCGCTGAATTCAATTTATCCACCGCACTCTTCATTAACCCTACGATGGACGCGAACGCCTCTTGCTGGCTGTGGGAAAGTTTTTCAAAGGAGTAGACTTGGGCTTCGGGTCTCAAACCGGGGAATTGCATCGTTATCCTCCATGATAGGCCATTGGGTTGATGGGATCGATGCCCGATTAGCTGATGATCGAAAGCATCGGCCACGGGAAACCCGTGCGATAGATAACAGGCTTACATGACAGGTCTGACGGAAAAATCGGAAAAAGTAAGGATCGTAGAAATGATAACCGCTGTGATGGAACCATCGTTCATCTCAAAAGGCAAATAAAACATACCACCTAAAACACCATAAGAATTTCAATATATCTTAACATTTTAGCCAAAGAATTAGAACAAATTATTTATCCCTTTCAACAGCGCAGTTAAAAAAGATCTATCGCCAGTCCTCAACAAAAATTGCATAATGCCCTGAGTCAATAATCAAGCTGTCTGCCTACTACAACACGTCACCCAAGTTCCATGGAGGACACCCATGCCCCGTCTCATTCGTTTTTTTATCATCCTTTTCTGCGCCACCCTGCTCTGCGGGTGCCCGGGCAAACCGGAACCCCAGGAGCCTCCCCATAACGTGACACAGGAGACCGGAATGGCGGCTCCCGACCAGGAACATGGTCATGTCTTTGATGTGGAGGGGCTGGTGGTTTACAAGGAGATCGAAGGCGGGTTTTTCGCCATACAGGCAAAGGACGGCAAAACATACGATCCCGTCAACCTGCCCGAGACCTTTCGGAAAGACGGGCTCAGGGTCAGGCTGACGGCGCGAAAAAAAGAAGACATGGCCGGTATTCACATGCACGGAACGATCATCGAAATCGTGGATATCAGCATCGCACCGGAGTAATGGAAAAAACGGGTGAGGCACCGTTGGCCCGGGGCCTCACCCGCCCATAGATCAAAACCGGACGGCCGACACCTTACCTTCAAGATGGTCCGCAAGGCCTTTCAAGGCATCGACATTGCCGCCCACCAGGGTGCTGGAGTTCAGCATCTCCCTTGCCGCCTGGTCCACCTCGCTGATGTCGTGGGCGATCTCCCCGGACACCGCAGCGCTCTGGGAGATGCTCTCCTTGATCTCCTCGGTCCCCATGGAGGCCTGGGAAATGTTGCCGGCAATCTCTTTGCTTGTAACGGACTGCTCTTCAATGGCCGAGGCAATGGTTGTCACCAGCTCATTAAGTCGGTCGATGATATCGGAAATCCCCTGAATTTCGTTAATGGCGTCAACGGTGGCGCCCTGGATTCCGTCAACCTGGCCTTTGATTTCCAGGGTTGCATTGGAGGTTTCTACGGCCAGGCTTTTGATCTCTCCGGCAACCACGGCAAACCCTTTGCCGGCCTCTCCGGCCCTCGCCGCTTCAATGGTGGCGTTTAGCGCCAGGAGGTTGGTCTGCTGGGATATTTCGTTGATGGTCTCCGTCACCTTGCTTATTTCGTTTGCGGACCTGCCCAGGGTGTCGACCTTGGCCGAGGCCTGCTTGGAGAGAGCCACCGCTTCATCGTTGATATTCCTTGCCGTTGAGGTGTTCAAGGCGATTTCATTGATGGTGGAGGTCATCTCCTCAAGGGCTGCTGCCACCATGTTGATGTTGGAGGCTGCCTGCTCCGTTGCCGCGGAAACGGATGTCATGTTGACGTTCATCTCTTCTGCTGCGGCCGCCACCGTATTGGACCGATCCGAGGTCTGGGCGGAGCCGGAGACCATCTGCCCCGAGATATCGGTCAACTCCGTGGCAGATGCGGTGAGGGTATGAACCCCGGAGTTGATATCGGTAAACAACTCCCGCAGACTGGCCGCCATGATTTCCATGTCCTTGTATACCCCTTGGATTTTATCCTTCCCGTTCCGATCAAATGCCACCAACAAATCTCCGTTGGCAATGCTGTGGGCCACCTCGGCAATCTGGGCAGGGTCGCAGCCCAGCTGGGAAAGAACGCTTCGGGTCAGAAAAATCACCACAGCGATCCCCGCCACCAGCGCCGCAAGACTCAGGACCGCGATAAATGTCTGGCCTTTGCGGTTGGATGCCTGAAGCCTGGGACCGATTTGATCCTGAACGCCCTTGATGTCCAGCTTGATCTCCTCGATGGATAAGGCCACCACAGGGCCGATCCGGTCCAGAACCCCCGTAACAATGGCATCCCTTTTCGCCTGAATTGCCTGGGCCCTGGCATGACCGTCCATATAGAGCCCAAGATTATCGCCGATGGCGGACACCGCTGTTTTCTGGGATTCGTCCGTAACAAGGCGCCCCAAGGCATCCAGGGCATCTTTCATGGATGCAAACTCGGCGGTCACCTGCCGGGCATCGTCGTCAGAATGGGTGGTGAAAAAGCGCCCTTCGTAAACCTGGGCAGCCAGCAAGTGCTTCATGGCGTTGCCGGCATGGTAGACGGCACTGGCGGCGTTGTTTCCTTCCGCAGCATCCATGACCCCGGCAAGAAGAGCCTCCACCTTGGGGCCATAGACGTTCAAAGACTCCTTCTCCAGACGGTGAAACGCTTCGGTGAGCGACACAACCTCGCCAAAGGCCTGGTGGTATCGTTCCACGTCTTTTTTTATCTGGGCAATTTTGGCGGCGCGCTCGGGATGTTCGATATCCTGGCCCGCCCTTTCAAGAAAGGCATACATTTTCTTGTAGTACGCCTGAAACTCTTCCCGATCCGATTCGCTTCCATTGATGAGGTACCCTTTGACGCTCATCCGGGCCATCAGCATATTGGCCTGAACACGCCCGGACAGGTTTGTATCGCGAGCCATGTCGCGATAGCTGGCAAACCCCTGGGAAGAGGTTCTCAATTTTGAAATCCCCAAAAGGGATGTAAACGCAAGCAGGGTTAAAATGGTTGCAAATCCAAGGGTGAGTTTGGTTCGAAGTGTCATTTTCTTTACCATAGCCATCGTATCAACATATCCTTCGCAAAATATTTATCAGCGTCCCTGCTTTTGCATGAAAACCCAAAGGGGGCTCTCCGGCACACGGGTCACTGCGTTCAGCGTATACATTCTGTTCAACCACATGAAATCAGGGCCGGGCATTTGCCACTGCCTTGGCAAAAAGAGCCGTTCTTTCTCCCGGCAATCCTTTCGTCAAAAGCCATGCATCAAAAATCCCCAAAACGATTGTGACATCGGTAAACAACAACGTGTCGAACGGGGTGGACATCATCTTCACCCAAGTCCCCGTTCCCCCAATGATCAACATGGCGGCGGCCCTGGAAGGCGTCCCCCCCTCGGGCCATTGGAAGTCCGTGCTCCCGCCGCACTGGTGATGGATCTGCTCTTTTCAACATCCATGCCAACCAGCAAAACCCCATGCCCGACGGACGATGAGAAGCGCTGGCCGTGACATCCCAAAGCAAAGGAAAAAATGGAAATTTACTTCTTAAAATCAAAATTCAGCAACGTCACCCCAAGAAATGACATATCGCCATTCACCTGTCTCACAACATTCCGAACAGCCAGATCTGTATCACGTTTCAAGGGACAGGCCCTTTACGGTTCAATGAAGCGAAACCCCTCACTACAAGGCGATCACGCTGCACGACCAACAAACAAGGAATCATTTCACAAGAAAATAAGCGGGCAGAAAACAAAAAAACAGTGAAGAGAAAAACAGCCGGGCACGGGCCCACATGCACAGACACTATAGGTCACCGGCACCCTGGGAACCCACGTTATCTTTCGGGTAACGGCCGGAAAATAGGTTTTGATTTCAGGCACGATATGGTAGCCTGTATCTGTTTAATTACAGGCCTTTGGCATGCCGCCACACAAAAAAGCGAAGCCTATGGCACACTCACCGGAACCGCCCTTTGAGCCAGCCCAAGCCCCCGCAATCCAACCATGACCACCCTGCTTCCTTATGTACAGGCACACCCTGCGCATGCCGAAACACCCACCCAAAAGACGCAAAGCAGCCATAGCCATGGGGCCGCCCCCATGGGTCCGTCACCGTTGTTTGAAATGCATCATCAACCGTAACGCATCCACTCAATCGGGAGAAAGGCCATGAACAGATTCATAATCGTGACAATTGTCCTCCTTGTGTCATGCCTGTCCGCCAGCATGGTTTCCGCCGGAGCCAAAGGCAAAAAAATCATCCACGACGCGGAATACGCCATCCTGGAAGCCCAGAACGGCAAGCAGTGGGCTGAAGACGACAAGGCCATCGACAAAAAACTCGCGGAGCTTCGCAAGAAAAACGGAGGCAAACCTCCCAACTTCATTTACATCCTGCTTGATGATGTCGGGTTCGGGGAAATCGGCATGGATGAGCTGAGTGTCATTCGCGGTTACAAGACACCCCATATGTCAAAACTTTCAAAGGAAGGGATGAGCCTCCAGAGGATGTACACGGAGCCGTCCTGTACGCCGACTCGCGTGGCCATGATGACAGGCCGCTACCCCACGCGGACGGGGACCACCGAGGCCAAGGCCACCCTTGCAGGGGACGGACTGAACGCCGAAGAGATCACCATTGCCGAAGTCCTTAAGGACGCGGGGTATTTCACCTCCCATGTGGGCAAATGGCACCTGGGTGATATTGAGCAGGCATACGCCAACAACCAGGGATTCATGCATGCGGAGTTCCCCATCCATCAACAGGGACAGCTGGCCATTATGGGGCGGGACATGGAAACGGTGGACATTATCCGCGGCGTGGACCCAAGTCGGCAAAAGCAGACCTTTACCCTGGACAAGCTGTTTGTCCCGGACCCCGCACACATGGTGACAGGGGTGGAGCTGCGCGACGGAAAGCTCTACGAAGTGGATTTGAAAGAAGGTGAGGAGTGGAACCAGAAAAAATACCGGGAAATGAACGAGCGATACCAAAAACACGCCTTGTCTCAACTGCGCACCCTTGCCGGACAGAACAAGCCATTCTTCCTCAATTACTGGCCGCTCTTCCCCCTCTCCTTTGTTCAGGAATTCAGGAGTGAATACAACACCCTCAACGGCGGGACCATGGCGGACATCCTCGTTGAAGTGGATGAGTGGATTGGCGATATCATCCAAGAAGTGGACAAACTGGGCATTGCAGAAAACACCGTCATCATCGTCATGGGCGACAACGGCCCCTTCTTAGCTTACGAAGGGCCCACCGGCCAGAGCGACCGCATCTATCGCGGCGGCAAAACCGACCACCTGGAAGGGGGCGTACGCGTCAATGCCTGGGTCAAGTGGAAAGGGGTGATTGAAGCCGGAAGCTTTGCCGGGGACATCTTCCACGTCAGTGACCTGTTCACAACCCTTGCCCGCCTGGGCAATGCCATGGACGGCGTGCCAAGGGACAGGGTCATCGACGGGGTGGACCAGACCGGGATCCTGCTTTTGGGAGAGGGCCACGGACGCCGCGACTATGTCCATATTTATGAAGGACCTACGCTGAAATCGGTAGTCAAGAACAAATACAAGATGCACCTTCCCGCCCCGGGCGATAACCCCATCGCCGCCCCCATCTTCGACCTCTACCGGGATCCCCGGGAAAAACGCCCCATGGACGCCATCAAATACGGCCCTTGGGCAGGGGGACAGTTCGCCGGTATGGTAAAGCGCCACATGGCGTTGAAACAGAAGTACCCGGATAGGCCTCCCGTTTTTGACATTCCATACAAAGGAATTGAAAACCTCAGGCCCGAAACCCAGAAATTGCTTGAAGTCTTCATGCTCGGGCTTCCCCAGAAAAAATAGCCTCCCAAATTCATTCAACCTGCCACGGACACGCCGTTTTTCTGTGGCAGGTTTCGGGCAAGGGGCAACGCAAAAACAAAGCAAAATAAAATAAGCCCCCGGCAACCCTGCCGGGGGCTTATTTTTTGAAAAAAGGAAGTAACAATTCAGCTCAAAAAAAACAGCCTCCGGCGGCAAGGTGTGCCACCTTGAAAGCAGATAGCAGATGTGCTCTGACCCTCGTTCCTCGGGTCAAATCACATCCGCCTTTAAAGTAAAAATTCACTCAAAAAGATTTTTTAAAGCCTGTTTATTAAACTTTTTAAAAAGTTTAGCCCCGGCAGGGCCGCCGGAGGCATAAGCTGAATAGCTACAAAAGGAACAGACAGGAGTTAAGCGTTCGAATCCACTTTTTCCGAACCGACGCCCACACGTCAGGAACCATCAGAGCACCTGCTCCCAACGTGTAGGCCAGCAAATCCATCACATCGAATGTGGAGCCGATAACAACCCTTGCGACCCTGTTGCCCTGGAGCCCAAGGACATCTACCAGGTTAAAGTACTGCCCCACCTCAACAGCCCAGGCAAAAACCAGGACCCCTGTCACCAGCTTTGCCTTGTCACAGACCAGAAAAGAGCGAAAAAAAAGGTAGAGAAGAACCACGACCAAGGCATCCCCCACAAAGGGACGAATGAACGCATCCCGGACAAACAGTGCAATCACCAACTCCACCAGAAACATACCGACAAAAAGACGTGCGTAGCGCCAATCAATTTTTAATTTCATACCCACCTGTCACGCGGATCTCTCCGCCCTCCATCGTCACTGCAAGGTCACTCCACTCTCATCAAATTCAAAGGCCCTTACGATAAAACAAAAACAGTAAAATATCAAAAAAGGATTTTTCTTATCCCACAAGTCAAGAACGACGAAACCGACATCGCAGAACCTCTTATGGTTTCGAGCGGACGGGGCGGGCAAATGGGGATGACTCGCGTAATCTGTAAAAATGAATATGAGGAAAAAGGATGTGTCGGAGGAGATAACCGGAGTGTTCCGGTCTATCAAGGGAGGTGCGGGCAAGGGACGGATTGAAGGAACGTGAGCCGAAGGAGAAAAAAACGCAGATCGAGCCGGAGCGTGAGAATGAGTCTCCGTCCCTTGCCATACAAAGGCAAGCAAAACACACATCGTAAAGCCTGCTGGGTGTGCAAAGCAGTAAATCGATAAGCAGACTATCTCACACTTCTTTTTTGATGTCCAGACGATTCAATCGCAGACCTGACATTTTTATTTACACTGGCAATAGAAAGAGTATTTAAAAGACTCTTTTTCGCCTTAAAAACAGAACCATAAAAGACAACAACTTTTTCGCAGCCCCCAAAGCACAAACAAGCAATATTAAAAAAATTCCGCACCCCCATGGCTGCAACGGCGGTCCATCACCCGGTACCCAAAAGGATGACCGGGACGGCCGGGCCAATGGCCCACACCCTAACAAAAACCAAACAATTAACCACCGGATTTATCAGATAAAAACTATTGACATGGCGAATCGATGAAATTATGGTGGGGTGTAATAACTAGTTATTAGATGCATGAAGTCGACCCGACAGGATGTCGGCAAACACCCTGTCAGGCCTAACCAGTACAACCTTTACCGGAGGTCGTCATGGCTAAACGATTTTTTACCCCACACCCACATCCATTTCAAGTCGATTTATCCTCCACCCGCGGAACCCCGCATCCTCTCAACCTGCTATACTGTCGTTACAAATGGCCAGAAAACACCGGCGTTTCAGAATAACGGGCGGCACGGCGCCCCAACGGGATACCCATTCATATTCTCCGAAAGCCCACGCACGGGCTACTCTTCTGCTGTCTCTCGACATGGCCTCACCCAAGGGGCGTTTTTCTCGTTTCACGCATGAGAACGGGGCTGAGTATTTTTTTCTAATGGTAGTCATGTTTCTTAACAAAATTTAGAATTCTTCCAGCAACCGCCCAGCTCGTCCTAAGGCAACAAAAAGAGCCAAAAGCGGGGCATTGCATGTTGCATGGCTGAACCTTCTAAATTTTCATGAATACCCAGACGCAGCGCCCTGGCCTGATCGTTTTCCCACACATAGCCGGGCCAGACGACATGACACCCTCGGCATCAGCGCGACCATCGCCAAAGGCGCACTGCCGCCCCCCGTTTCAATGCCAACAGGCAACACACCCGTGGTGCGCACTTTTTTTGGAGCGTTCCGGCGGCTCGGTTCCGCAGGGAAAGCCCGGTCTCCCCACGGGCTGCCATGCGCCGAACCCCATCGGGAGCCCGCTCTCCATGAATACGCACGTTTCCCCGGTGAGAGCCTCGTGCGCAGCCGCACAGTCCATTACGCACAATGCATCAAACAAGGAGCTCCCATGCCCTCATTCACAACCCAGACTTCAACTGTCATGTTCTCACGACCCGAAATCTCAGAACTCTGCGACGCCATCAAGGACATCCATCGCACCCTCCACGCCGTGGGCAGACTGTATTCGGAACTATGCGGCACCGAGGCCCCCGGCGGCAACGGCCTCCAGATAGACTTTAAAAAATGGGGGATTCGCACGATCACCGAAGATCTCCTCAGCCGCCAGTACGATTCCATTGATCGCATGGTTGAAATCTACAGGGAGGAGCAGGAAAAAATGAAGAACACCCGCTGACAGCATCAGCATAAGCCTGCCCAAAAAAAACCAACAATCCAACCCATGCCTCCGGCGGCCCTGCCGGGGGCATGTTTTTTGGCCAGTCATTGCCCTAAACGCCATGGCCTCCCCGCCAAGAATCAGTCATCCATTGAACCCAAACCTTTTTACGCCATGTGTTCCCTGTGCAATCATAAAAAAGCTTCGAACTAAATACATATATCGGACACCCGCCAGCCAGAAAAATACCCAAAATCATTCCACTTTTTCGACATACACACCCACAGAATGAAATTTATCCTATTGTGTTCAATGGATTTTATATGGTATGAATGGCTTCCATGATCCATTGAGTTGTAAATAAATTTCGGAAACCATTCCCTCAAAAGAGACGTCGCATAGGCGAATCAGCACGATTTGTTTTACGCCGCAGGAACCAGATGATTGAATACAGAAATGTAAGAAAAGTATACGGAAACGGCCAGGATGCCGTACCGGCCGTTCGAGACATCAGTCTGCAGATCAAACCGGGAGAAGTCGTTGTCTTTCTTGGCCCCTCCGGGTGTGGCAAGACCACCCTGCTCCGCATGACCAACAAGCTGGAAGAGATCTCCGGCGGGGACATCCTGGTGGACGGCCGCAGCATCCGCGAACTCAACCCCGTTCAGCTCAGGCGCAGCATGGGCTACGTGATCCAGCAGATCGGCCTGTTCCCCAACAAGACCATCTATGAAAACATCGCCATGATCCCCCGGGTCCTCAAATGGGACAAGGCGAAAATCGACGACCGGGTGGCCCACCTTTTAAAAATAGTCAAGCTCGACCCGGAGACCTACAGCGACAGATACCCCGCCGAACTCTCCGGCGGACAGCAGCAGCGCGTGGGTGTGGCCCGCGCCCTGGCCGCGGACCCGGACATCCTCCTGATGGACGAACCCTTCGGGGCCATCGACCCCATCAACCGCGATCAAATTCAGGATGAATTCATGCGGCTCCAGGCCCGCCTGAAAAAAACCATCGTCTTTGTCTCCCACGACATCCACGAAGCCATCAAAATGGCGGACAGAATCGCCATCTTCCGGGCCGGGCAGCTGGTACAGTTCGATACCCCGGAGATGATCCTCACCCAGCCCCGGAACAAGTTCGTCTCGGACTTTGTGGGGGCCGACCGCGCCCTCAAGGTCCTGGGGCTGATCCGCGCCCGGGAAGCCATGAACTCCTCGCCGAAAAACGTGATCCCGGCAGAGATGAAGAGCCCGGAAGCCCTGGACCGCCTTATGGAGAAAAACCGGAAGGTGGGAATTGTGGTGGAAAACGGCAAGCCCGTGGGCTACGTGACGCCCAAACTCCTGAAGTTCGAAACCGGACCGGTGACGGACGTGGCCGAGCCCTTCCAGATCTTTGTGGAAGACGACGAACCCCTTCGGGAGGTTCTCTCCTCCATGCTCATGGACACCATGGACTTTTACTGCGTGGTGGACGACAACGGCCATTTCAAGGGAACCATCACCTATCAGAACATCCAGGACAAGATCATGGAATTCTATGAAGACGACAGCAACAAGTAGGGGGCTTTTGTGAGCATCATAGACTTTATCCAACAAAACCTGGACCAGACCCTGACCCTGGGGCTCGAACACCTCTATCTGGTGTTCCTCTCCCTGTGCATCGCCATGGTCACCGGCATCCCCACGGGCATCGCCATCACCAAGAACGATGCCCTGGCCAAAAAAGTGATCGACGTGGCCAACATCCTGATGACCGTGCCCTCCATCGCCCTGTTCGGCATCATGCTGCCCATCCTGGCCCCTTACGGCCTGGGCCTGGGCAAGGTCCCTGCGGTGGTGGCCCTGGTCCTCTACAGCGAGCTGCCCATCATCCGGAACACGTACACCGCCATCAAAAACGTGGATTCCAGCCTTGTGGACGCCGGCAAAGGCATGGGCCTGACCCGCTGGCAGCTCCTCAAGGAGGTGGAGATCCCCCTGGCCGTCCCCGTGATCCTGGCCGGACTGCGCACCGCCGCCGTCATGAACATCGGCATCGCCGCCATCGCCGCCTACATCGGGGCCGGAGGCCTGGGGGTCTTTATCCAGCAGGGCATCTCCCGGTCCTATGAAGAGATGATCATCACAGGAGCCCTGGGCGTCTCCATCCTTGCCATCCTGGTGGATTCCGGCATGGCCCTCATCGAACGCCGGCTTACATCCAAGGGCCTTAAAATCGAGGCATAAGAAGTCATGACTTTGGCAACAAAACTTTATCGTTTCACACTTTTCGGCATCCTCTTTTTCTGCGGGGTCAAGGCCCAGCAGATCGGGCTCATGGAGTACCTCTCCGATCCCTTTGAGATGGAATATGTCATGGAGCTGGTCCGCCAGCACCTGGTACTCGTGGGCAGCAGCATGCTCATGGCCACCATCATCGGGCTGGGCACAGGCATCCTGCTCACGCGGGACCGCATGAAAAAGCACACCCCCGCGGTGATGTACGTCCTCAGCCTGGGGCAGACCATTCCGTCCCTGGCCGTCATCGCCATCTCCCTGAGCTTCCTGGGCATCGGCACCAAACCGGCGATTTTCGCCCTCACCATTTACTCCATCCTGCCCATTGCCAGGAACACCCTGGCCGGAATCCAGGCCGTGCCCTCGGGCATCACCGATGCGGCCCGGGGCATCGGGCTCACCCCCTTTCAGATTCTTATGCAGGTGGAACTCCCCAACGCCGCCACGGTGATCCTCACGGGCTTTCGAATCGCCCTGGTCATCAACGTGGGAAGCGCCCCCTTGGGCTTTCTGGTGGGAGCGGGGGGCCTGGGAGACCTGATCTTCACCGGCATCGACATGATGATGCCCGTCAAACTTTTGGCCGGAGCCATCCCAACCACCCTGCTGGCCCTTGTGGGCGATTACGCCTGCGAGATGCTGGGACTCCTGGTGGTCCCCAAGGGGCTCAGGCTTCAAAACAGTTAAACACCCAACACAGGAGACACCCATGCAGACAGCCAAACGCGCATTTTTAAGGCTTGCCCTTGCCGCCTGCCTCGCCCTGGCCTTCACCACCCAGGCCATGGCCGCAAAGGAGATCGTCCTCGGCGGAAAAAACTACACCGAGCAGTACCTGCTCACAGAGCTTGCCAAGCAGATCCTTGAGAGCAACGGATTTCAGGTCACCGTCAAAAACGGGGTGGGCTCCTCCATTGCCCGCCAGTCCCTGGAAAACGGCCTCACCGATCTCTACTTCGAGTACACGGGCACCGCCTACACCGTCTATCACAAGGGCACCGACCCCGAGGTGATCAACAACTCCCAGAAATCCTATGACTACTGCAAGACAAAGGACGCGGAAAAAGGGTTGATCTGGCTCAAAAAAACGTCCTTCAACAACACCTACACCCTCATGATGCGGGCCGACGAGGCTGAAGCGGCCAACATCAAGACCATCTCCGACTTAGGGGCCCGCTACAAAAAAGATTCCAAGGCCTACACCCTGGCCGTGGGCACCGAGTTCTGGGAGCGCCCGGACGGCATCAAAAAAATGATGAAGGTTTACGGTTTCAGGATCTCCGGCTCCCGAATCAAAAAAATGGACGTGGGCATCACCTACCTGGCCCTTAAAAACAAGCAGGTGGACGTGGCCATGGGTTACTCCACGGACGGCCGCATCGCCGCCTTCAACCTCGTCAACCTGGACGACGACATGCACTTCTTCCCCGTCTACAACCCGGCCCCGGTGGTTCGCAAGGACGTACTCGCCAAGTACCCCGAAATCGAAACCCTCCTGGCCCCCCTGACGGATAAACTCACCGCCGACCAGATGCAGACCCTGAACGCGAAAGTCGACGTGGATCATCAGAGCGTCACCGAAACCGCCTCAGCCTGGCTCAAAGCCAACAACCTGTTGTAGGCAAAAGGGCTTCGGCCTTCAGACCTGTTAAACGCAAAAAAGCCCGGTGCGGCATAACGCCACCGGGCTTTTTTTGTATCCTCAATTCTATCCGTTATTCCGGGGACTCAGTCCCTCTATTTTTTCCGGTTGTCCCTCACCTCAAAGGACTTCTTCTTGTCCCGCCTCAGGTCAAAAAGCCCGATGGCCTCCATCAGGTCGCTCAACCGGGCATAGCCGTAGTTCCTGGGGTCAAAGGAGGCATGGTTGCTGATATGGGAACCGACCTTGGAGAGGTTTGCCCACCCGTCACCGTTCTCCGAGCCGGAAATGGCATCACGGAGCAGGTTCATCAGCTTGGCATCTCCCCGCAGTTCTTTGGCATCGACCCGGGTTGTTTTCACCGCCACCTCATCATCCACATAGAGAAAGGTGGAACACGCATTGATAAACACGGGCGGTGTTTTTCGCTCCCCGAACCCGATCACCGATTTTCCCTCGGAGATGATCCGCGTGGCAAGGGGCGTAAAGTCACAATCAGAGGTCACAATGCAGAAGGTGTCCACCTGCTTGGTGTAGAGAATGTCCATGGCATCGATGGCAATGGCGATATCCGTGGCGTTTTTCCCCTTGGTGAGGTCGTACTGCTGGAAAGGCTGGATGGCATGGTCCTGCAGCACCGCTTCCCACCCTTTGAGATTCCCCGTGGTCCAGTTGCCGTAGGCTCGCCGGATGTTCACCTTCCCGTGCCGCGCAAGTTCCGAAAAAATCTTCTGGATGGACTTGGCCGGTGAATTGTCCGCGTCAATGAGCAGGGCAATGTTCTTGGTATCTGTCACAATGGGCCTCCAATGAGTGGGTTCACAAATCTGCTCAACACCGAAGATCGCCTTATGGATCAGGCATCGTCGCCTTCGGCATAATAATAACCGAAGGCAGTCTACCACAACAAAGGAGGTGGCGGTGCGTAAAACATCGGAGGGCAAGGCCGCAAATCCTTTCACAAGTAAACCCCAGAGCATTTAAATATATCTTTTACTCACATAAAAAGATATTAAAAAACAGAAGAAGCCACAACGCAATACATACAGCCACCATCCCGCCACCACACCAACGTAAGGAGACCCATGATGTCGAAAAACTCATTTATCCCCGGGTTTGACTTCCGGTTGGCCATCCTTGGGTTTCTTGTGGCCCTGTTCAGCGCGGGGATCGGCATCGGCGGCGGGACGCTTCTGGTCTCCATACTGACATCGTTTTTCGGGTTTGATTTCAAAAAAGCGGCGGGCATCTCCCTGGCGACCATCATCCCCATCAGCTTTGTCGGGGCCGTGAACCACCTGATCCTGCTCCCCGGCCCACCCACCCTTCGGTTTTACCTTCTCTTTATCCCGGCATGCGTCTGTGGAACGGTGCTGGGTGGACGCATGGTGCAAAAGCATCACACGGGGTGGCTGAAACTTGCCTTTGCCCTCTTCCTCCTCGTGGTCAGCCTTCGAATGCTGAAGATCTGCGATTTTCCTTTTCTGATCTACACCGGGCTGCATGCCCTTTTGCTGTCACACGAATCCTTTCTCGTCATCCCCGTGGGGATCCTCATCGGCATGATCGCAGTGCTGTTGGGGATCGGTTGCGGCTTGCTTATCGTGCCTTTTTTCGTGATCGTGCTCCAACTGGATATACACCAGGCCATCCCCCTCTCACTGACCACCATGTTCTTTCTCTCGGTCTCTGCCACCCTCATCCACAACAAGCTGAACCTCTAAGACAAGTCCCCCTTAAAAAGCCTCATCGCTCCGGCCCTGACCGGAGCAGTGGCCGGCGCCATCATCTCAAGCCACCTGCCTGCGTTTATCCTCAAGCAGCTCTTCGGTGGGTTTCTCCTTCTGATCTCCTGCAACTTTATTGTCCAGGAACTGAAAAGCTACCACCAACGGACACGGCCCATTAAAACCGAATGACCATCCGAAGCCATAAAGACAGTTTTAAGTGGCATCACCCAGAGCAACGAATAGCCAACGTATTCGTAACACCTTTATGATGCTGTGTCCCTGTTGTGGCGTTGAGCTATATTTGACCGCTTTTTCGCTCCCAGGCTCTGCCTGGGGGTGTCGATTGCAAGGCTCCGCCTTGCCGGTGTGATGCATAGCGACTTCATCGACAAAATTGACAGAGCTTAACGATTTTAACCGTGGAGGCAGAGCTTCCCTAGATCATTCCCAGGCGGAGCCTGGGAACGAAAATAAAGCTGGTTTTCAAGGCCTACAAGGCTCAGACCACTCTCCTTTGATGAGCCGCCTTCGCAAAAGATGATAATCGCTGTGTGGACTTGAAGGCGAATACCCCGACAATGTACAAGGCACGACACACCCCACGCATTTGCAACATAATTTCCAGGTGCCCCCACCTGGCTGCAGGAGCCCCGCTTTTGTGTCCTTGAACAGCAGAGTCTGCTGTCAAACCTACAGCAACGTTTCATCCCGCAACCGCTTGACCACCGCCATGGTCGAAAAGGTGCGGTCCATGGTGTAGAGGTGGATGCCCGGCACACCGGCTTTAAGGAGGCCCCGGCACTGGTCGGTGGCAAAGTCGATGCCCATGGCAAGGACGGCCTCTTTGTCGTCGGGGTCCACGCTTGTGAGGCGGGCTTCGAGATCGGGGGTGATTGTGGTGCCGCAGACCTTGGCGAGGATCCGGGCCATCTTGACGCTGTAGACGGGCATGATCCCGGGGATGATGGGAACGTTGATTCCTGCGGTGCGACACCGCTCCACGTAATCGAGAAAAAAAGAGTTCTCGTAAAAATTCTGGGCCACCACGTACTCGGCGCCGTTATCCACCTTGGCCTTGAGATGCTCGATGTCCTTTTCAAGGCTTTCGGCCTCCTGGTGGCCTTCGGGGTACCCGGCGCAGCCCAGGGTAAAATCGTAGCGCCTTTTGATAAAGGCGATGAGGTCCGAGGCATAAGAAAAACTGTCCGGATGCGGGGTAAACCCCTCCTGTTGGGGCTTGTCGCCCCGGATAACAAAGATGGTTTCGATGCCCATGTCCCTGTAGCGATCCAGCACCTCGGCAATCTCCGACGGTGCCATGCCGTACCCGGCGAGGTAGGCCACGGTGGGGATGGATTTGTCCAGCATGGTCCGGACGGTCTGGTACGACCCATCCCGGTTGGAACCGCCCGCTCCGAAGGTGACGGACATGTAATCAGGGGCCATGGAGAAAAGATCGTCCACCACGGCGCCGAACCCCTCTTCGGCTTTTTCGGTTCGCGGCGGAAAGAACTCCATGGAAAGGACGGGGGACTGGGTCTCGTAGAGGTGAGTGACGCGCATGGGATAGGCTCCTGGTACAGGTGGATAATGGAAAAATACGGCAGGCCCTGCCGGAGGGCCACCCCTTTGAAACGTTGGACAAACAAGAAAAGGTGCCCGCCGGCCTGCTGTCGGGAAATGTCTTTTTCTGTGATACGAAATTTACTAACTATCTTCAAGGAAGAATAAGAAAAGGTGTCCCGTGGAAGGTTATGAAAATGGGCTTGTCGGTGATATGGTAATACGTGAGGGGTAGTGGAATCACTTCGGTCGGCCCGGGAAAGCCGCACCGAAGTGCGGCGCTCCATATTGGGCTGCCATGGGCCAAAGGCGCTGACGGCCAATGTGCCCGGCCCTTGGGACCCGGCACATTGGCAAAATCGGGTATCAGACGGAAAACTGTGCTGCAGTGTCCCTGAGCTGGGCGGCCATGGTGTTCAGGCCGTCGGCACTCTGGCGGATCCGGTCGCTGCCGTCGGACATGTCCCCTGCCTCGGTGTTAACCGCGGAGATGTCCCGGGCAATCTCTTCGGCCACGGCAGAGCTCCGGCTGACGTTGTCATTGACCTCCCGGATGCCCTCGGAGGTCTGATGAACATTGGCGGCGATTTCGCTGGTGGAAGCGGACTGCTGCTCCACGGCAGCAGCAATGGTGGCGACAATCTCGTTGACCCCGTCAATAACCGAAGAGATCTCCTCAATCTCGGAGCTGGTGGACGTGGCCGTCCCCTGCATCTCTTCGATGCGGGACCGGATGTCCAGGGTGGCTCCGGCGGTCTGGTTGGCCAGGTCCTTGATTTCGCTGGCCACCACGGCAAACCCCTTGCCCGCTTCACCGGCCCTGGCCGCCTCGATGGTGGCGTTGAGGGCCAGGAGATTGGTCTGCTCGGAGATGTCGGTGATGGTCTCGGTTACCTTGCCGATGGCCTCTGCCGCATTGCCCAATTCCACCATGCGGGCGGCAGCACGCCGGGACTTTTCCACGGCCTCCCCGGAGATGCCCCGGGCCGATTCCGTATTGCCTGCGATGTCGCCGATGGTGGTGGTCATCTCCTCTGTGGCCCTGGCCACCTGGTTTGCATTGGTGGCGGCCTGCTCCATGGCCGCTGCCACAGAGACCATGTTGGTGCTCATCTCCCGGGCAGAGGCTGCCACGGTGTTGGATTTTTCAAAGGTAAGGCCCGCCCCGGTGGACATCTGCTCGGAAACCTCGGAAAGCTCCGTGGACGAAGCAACAAGGGTATCGGTGCTCTGCTTCATCTCGGTAATCATGGAGGAAAAGGCCCCGACCATGGTGTTGAGAACGCCCCCCAGCCGAGAAATCTCATCGCCCCCCTCTGCACGGAAGGCCACGGCCAGGTTGCCGGAGGCCAGGATGTTCACCTTCTTTGCCATCTCCTTCAACGGGCCTGCGATATTTTTGACCACAAACAGGCTGAAGGCCATGGTCAGGAGAAAGAACATTGCGGCAATGACCACCAGGGAGATAACGGCTTTTTGAATGACAGTGCGGCTGAGCATGGTAGAAAATTTCGTCTCATAGGCCTCGATGTTGTCCAGATAGACCCCGGTGCCGATCCAGTAGTCCGTGCCTGCAATCATCTCGGAGTATCCCAGCTTCAAGGTATCCCCTGCCCCGGGCTTGTTCCACATAAACTCCACAAACCCGCCGCCCCGCCTGGCGTTGTTGTAGAGTTCGCCCACGGAGCGCACGCCGTTCTTGTCCACCACGTGCCCAAGGTCCTTGCCTTCGAGATGGTGTTTGATGGGGTGCACGGCGTTGCGTGTTCCCTTGTAGATAAAGTAGTACCCGGACTTGTCCTCTTCAAAACGTACGGGATAGATCATCCGGCGCATGGCATCGACTTTCTCCTCTTCACCCTCAACACCTTCAAGGGCTTTGGAGAGGGCCACAGCCACGCTGTGCACCGAAGCCTTGAGCTTGTCTTCCTGGGCCCTGTAGAGAACCTTTTTGGCGCCTTCGATGCCCACGTCCCGGGTGACGCCGATGTAGTGCACCGCGGTTACAGACAACGAGAGAAAAGAGACAGATACCATGATGAGAACAATAATCATCTGGGTCTTGATCTTGAAACATCGAAGCATGAATGGGGGGTCCTTCCGCTGATTGACGTACCAGCACGCGCACGCAGGGAAGAGCCCGACAGACCAACACCGACGCGAACACATGGATACAACTTCACATTTGTGTCAAATGATTCACAGCACACCGGGCATGACTGTCTGACGGCATGCTTACCTTACCAAGCCTGATTGTTGAAAAATGAACGACCCTTATCTCATGAAAAACTCAATTTTTCAACGCTTGGATCCCATGGTTTCTCAGCAGGAGACCGCGCACGGCCACCCGGCAGCATGTATGTCTCTGCGCGTTACCCTGTCCAAAGGCGCGGGCCTGGCAATGAAATACCCCTGGGCGTGGGTACACCCCGCACTACACCGTAGGGACAGGCTCTTTATACAATGACGGAATTACGTCCATGAATAACCACTCTTTCATCCTTGAAAGATCATTTTCTCCACAACCTGTCATTTCATTGACCGAAAAAATCGGAACCCGAAATCAGAAAACACACACAAAAAGCACGGATGCGACGAATCAAGACGCAACTCACCACCACGCCGCACGTAAACAAGAGGCTCGAGCAAATGACTCAGCGTTTCAGATATCAGCCAGCCGTTTCAATGAATACATACCTTCAATACCCCTGACCCGTTTTGGAATCTTCTCCCGCGTTGTATGAAACCGATCTTTGAAAACGTCATAGCACGCTTCAACAAAGGCCCGGGAGCCGATGACTCCAGAGTCCGTAAAATATCGGGACCTGTACCGAAACCGCCTCACGCGGTTCAACTCAAATCCTTCGGCGGCCTCCGCGTCCAACACCTCTTTGGATATCTTTGCGGCTCCCCTCTTCTCAATGGCACCCAGATGATAGAGGTATTCCCGATATGTCCTGATCTGACTGACACCATCGGATTTTGGCACGTCCGGCATGCCAAAATCCGATGAGAGAAACCCGTCTGTATTTCCCGCCTGCATGTGGTACCCAATGGAGCACCAGCGGTAATCTTCCGGGCGCGAGACGATCCCGGCACGAACGGCGTTGAGGTCGATATATGCGAGGCAATGGACCAGGGTGTCTCCCTGCTGAACCAGTACGCTTTTGAACCGCTCCCCCCAGAGGGTTCCTCGACGTTTTTTTCGCTTATTGTAAAAGCAGGAAAAGCTCTGTTTGATGTCTTTCACATAGGCGGAAAGGTTGCAGAAGCGTTCTCTGTACTCATCCAGACACCCCTCGGGAAATGCTGTCCCTTCCCTGTAGAGAAGCTGATAGCGCCTCCGAACCTCTTCATCGGAGACCATGGAACCGGGATGCACCTCCACAAGCAAATGAAAATGATTTCCCATAACGGCATACCCAAAAACCTCCACACAATAGATGCTGGAAAGCCTTTTGATAATGCGCACCAGTTCGTCTTTCTCGACATCACCGAACGGAAGCCCGTCCAGTGCGGTTCGGCTGATCACATGATATGCAGCTTTTTGACCGGGATCGGTCACAACCATTCGGGGAACACGTGGCATGGCAACCTCCTCACAGGGGTATTGCGGAGTCACATTACGGGTTGAAAAGCTAAAAAGAATTTTCATATGAATCAAACAAGATAGGATCGTTTTCACCATGCCACAATTGCATTGGGCGAGTCCAGCATAAAGAACCTGTCCCCAGATGGATTGCTTGCCATTTTTTTGCTGCTGGGGTACATCTCAAGGCATGGAAAAATCGTTTCACATCCGCGACCTTCTGGACACCCTGCACTTCCTTTCTGTAGACGAAGAGAGAGCCGAAATCTCGGGCCACGCCGAAGTAGACGAATCAAACCGACGACTGGCCGAAAGCCAGGCCCGTGACGACGACCCGGCCCGCCTGGCACGCTGGCTCTCTGCACGCAGAGAAACCGCAAAGGAAACAAAGCGACCCGGCGATCTCTTTGTCACGGCCTCGGCCCTCCTCTCGCTTGCCCTCATCGGAATCGGCGCCATCACAGGCTACGGCGGGGTGTTTTCGTTCCTTGCCTATTCAGGGACATCCCCGGTTAACGTGCTGGTCTTCTTTGTGTTGTTCATCCTCATCCAGGCCCTCCTCGCCACCGGAAGCGCCCTGCCCCTGCTCATGAAGATCAAAGCCCCCGAAAGCCTCAGCCCCTTTGGCGTCATGATAGGACACCTCTTCTCCCGGGCCATGGAAAAGGCAATGAAGCGGCTCCCCGCAGAACGGCGAACAGACACCCAGGGGCTGTGGAGGCGACTTCAGGCAGACTCCCGGGCCTTCGGGCGCACACTCTTCTACCTGATCTTCTCCCGGGTCCAGCTCTTTGCCCTGGCCTTTGCCGCCGGGGCTCTCACCGCCTTTGCCACACGCATCCTCTTTTTTGACACAGCCTTCGGATGGCAGACCACTATAGGCGAAGGGGCAGCCCCCCAGGTGGTGCATCGCCTGGCCCAGTGGGTTGCTCTCCCCTGGGCCTGGTGCTTCCCCGACGGCGTGGGCGTCCCAACCCTTGATGCCGTGGCCGGAAGCCGCGTCCTTTTAAAGGAGGGCATCAAAAATCTCTCCGGGGCCCACCTCACGTCCTGGTGGCCTTTCCTCGCCATGGGCCTGATGGTGTATGGACTCCTGCCCCGTCTCTGTCTCCTTATCGTCTCCCAAAGGGGCCTTTCGCGGGCTGCGAACCGGGAACTTCTGGCCGCACCCCAAATCCGGGTCCTGATGGAGGCCCTGCGCGCCCCCTCTCTGGCCACCAGAGTGACCGAATCCCACCGGGCCGAAGAGGCCGAGGCCGAGCTGACACGGCGCAAAACTGCGACGCCCCCCGACACCGGCCAAGGAACCGCCCTGAGTGCCCCGGGCCCTGGGGTTCTTGTTCCCGAAGAACTGGCAGACCTGATCCCGGACCTCGGACGCCATCTGGCCGGTGCCATGGCCTCCCCTGAGATCATCCCCGTCTCCATGGAAGAACCCGCCCGGTTGCCGGACCACCACGGTCGCCTCTACCTGGTCCAGGAGGCGTGGCAGGCACCCATCCGGGAGACCCTGGACTGGATTGAAGCGCTTTCCAGGGCGTGCACCGCCCCCCTGACGATCCTTCTCATCGGAGAGATGGCCGAAGAAACCCTGGCCCCGCCTGAAGAGAGCCATGTCCATATCTGGCGAAAGGTGATTGCAGCCCTTGCCCTGCCGGGCTTGAGGGTGGAGGTAATCGAGCCCGGGGCAAAAGGCAATGGACCGGAACACACGGCATAACCACCTCGGACAAAAAGGCAATACGCTGCCCTGGTTTGATAAAGCCATCGGCCCCATGATATAAGGCAACCATGACCAACACGACCATCCCAGAATTTGCCATCCTCGGCCATCCCAACGAGGGAAAATCAACCCTGGTCTCCACCCTCACCGAGGATGACACCGTGCGGGTAAGCCCCTTCCCCGGCGAAACAACGTCCAGCCGTACCTACACGGTGACCCTGGACGAAAAACCCCTCATCCGGTTTGTGGACACCCCGGGGTTCCAGGCACCGAAAAAGACCCTGGCCTGGTTCCGGGCCTACACCGGAGCGCCGGAACGCATCCTTGAGGCCTTTCTTGCCGAGCACCAAAGCGATAAAACCTTTGCCGATGAGTGCGAGCTCCTGGCCCCCGTGGCAAAGGGGGCAGGCATCATCTACGTGGCGGACGGTTCCCGGCCCGTGCGCCAAAACGACCTGGCGGAGATGGAGATCCTTCGCCTCACGGGCCTGCCCCGCATGGCGGTGATCAACTGCAAAGGGGCAAACGAAAAACACCTGGCCGCCTGGCGGGCCGAGTTCCGCAAGACCTTCAACGCCGTCCGGGTGTTCAACGCCCACACCGCAGCGGTCAAGGACAGGCTGGACCTGCTGGCGGCCCTCATGACCGTGGACCCGGAATGGGAGCCCGCCCTTACCCATGTGGTGACGGCTCTGAACGAAGAGTGGGGCAACCGTCTCAGGCGAAGCGTCGATGCCATGGCCGAGCTGTTCCGGTTTGCCCTCACCCACACGGTGTCTGCCTCCCTTGGCCAGAAGGAATCAAAGGAGGAGGCCGAACACAAGCTGGCGCTCCGCTTCCAAGAAGACCTCCGGAAAAAAGAGGCCCGGACCCGGGAACACATCCGCCGCACCTTCCGCCATAGTCTCTTTGATGTCACCATGCCCGAAGGATCCGTCCTTCGCCAGGACCTCTTTGACAAGCGCACCTTCAAGCTCCTGGGCCTCACCCGCACACAGCTGGCCACGGCCGCCGCCACCTGCGGAGGGGCGGCAGGGGCCGTCATCGACCTGGCCGCCGCAGGCCACAGCCTCGGCCTCTTTACGGTCCTTGGATCCGTTGGCGGCGCAGCCTCCGCTTTTCTGGGCGAACGGCGCATGGCACGGGCCAAGGTCTCCGGCATTCCCCTGGGCGGCCAGGAGCTCACCCTGGGGCCCTGCCGGAACCTCCAGATGCCTTTTGTCCTGCTGGACCGGATCCTCCTCTACTTTACCCTCATCACCTCCCGGGCCCACGGGAAACGGGATGAAGCGGCCCTGGCTGTGGAAGAGGCCGCCCTTGCAGACGGCGGCGCCTCCCGCCATCTCTCCGCCTCCGACAAAAAAGCCTTCCAGGCCCTCTTCACCGCCGCAGGGAAAAAGGACGCCCCGGGCATTGACGCCGCCCTTGCGACCATCCGGGAAATCCTGTTTGCACGCATCAATGGATGATCGACGGCAATGCCTCCGGCGGCCCTTCCGGGGGCCAAACGTTTGACAAACAGGTATTGTTTTTTGAGGATGCACCCCTACAAGGCATAGCCCCTCTTCTTCATTTTTTTTTACCGGAACGTTTTTGCGGCTTGTCACGGCGTGGCCGAAGGCGAAGACGGAAGCTTTTTTCAAAAAGGCGACCCGCCGGAGGCCACTGAATGTTTAAATGCGTTGGCCCTGTATCGACACCGTCGCCCCATTGCCTACCCGGCCCCGGACTGATAAAGTAAACCATTGATCCATGGTTTTTCATCCGGTTTCACACTTCCCTCTTTAAGGTTGCCATGAAACGTTTTGCCATCACACTCTCTGCCCTTCTGCTGCTCCTCATCACCGCCACCCTTTGCGCGGCCGAAGACAAGGCATGGTACATGGTCGATGAAATCCGCCTCAACGCCATCCGCGTGGAGGTGGGGGGCTGGACCATAGACCCGCCCGCCCCGGAGGTGATCAACAAGCGCCTGGCAACCCTCCAGACCCTCATGGACAATGCCTCCTCGTGTGTAGAGGCTACAGAAAAAGAGCTCTCCCAGGTGGAGATAAAAGCCGCGGTGCTGGGGGACCCCGACGCCTCCGATGACTCGGAGCTGGCCAGGCGCCGAAGCACCCTTGAAACCGACCGCAAGAACCTGGAGCAGCGGCTGGCCATCTGCAGGCTCCTCAACTTAAGCGCCCGGGAGTTGCAGAAGCAGATCATCACCTGGCGCCAGAAAAATTTCACCAGTGCCCTGCTCGACAGGCAACAGCCCGTCTGGAAGTCCATCGTGGCCCTGCCCGCGCTCATTGCCTCCCCCCGGTCGCTCTACGAGTTCAGGGCCACTGCCCACCCGGACACCAACCTCATGCTGCTGGCTGGTTTCTTCCCCCTGCTCCTTTTGCTCCCCCTGATCCTCACCCTGGACCGCCGGATCAAAAGCTGGTCCGCGGAAGACCCGGAGCTGAAACGCCACAAGGCGGCCCTCATGTTCACCCGGCGACTCCCCGCCATTGCCCTGCTCACCTCCACGGCCTCGGGGTTTTACGCCGGAGGCATCATCACCCTTGCGGCCCCGGTGGGCGCCCTGGCCATCGCCCTGGCCGTCAGCCCCCTTGTGGAGCGGTACTTCAGCAAAGAGACCCTGGGCGTCCCCGCATCATTTTCCCTGCGGGTCTTCATCACCCTGGTCCTGCTCATCGAAGCCCTTGTCATTGCCGACATCGAGAGCCGGATCCCCGAACCCCTGGCCGCTGTGATCCGAAGCGTCCTCATGCTTCTGCTGCTTGGGGCTTCGGTGCGAGTCCTCTGGGCCCTCTCCCGCCATCCCCGCCTCTCCCTGCTCAGGAGCATCCGCATCCCCCTCACCTTCTGCCTCGCCTTCGGGCCCGTGGCCGAATGGCTGGGGTACCGCCACCTGGCAACGTTCGCCATCGTGGGGGTTCTGGGCACCCTCACCGGAGGCCTGGTGGCCTGGGCCATTGTCCTGGGAATCCACAGGATCCAGGATCTCCTCACCGAGATCCCCGCCAATCCCGGGGCCCTCAAGATGCGCCACACCCTGGGGTACGGGCCGGAAGAACAGATCAAGGGGCTCAAGCTGGTCACCCGCAGCCTCACCATCGTGGTCACCCTGGCCTTCGGCCTGCTTGTCCTGAAAATCTGGGGGCAGACCGCCATCCAGGCCACCACCCTGGGCACCTTCTTCCTTGAAGGGTTCCGCGTGGGCAACATCGTCATCGTTCCGGTGAGGATCATCATGGCGGTGTTCCTCTTCTTCCTGATCCTCAACATCTCCCGATGGCTCAAGCACCAGATGGGGGAAAAGTGGCTCACCCACACCAACTTCGACAAGGGCGAAAAACAGTCCATCGTCACCCTCACAGGGTACGTGCTCACCGGCTTTGCCCTCTTTTATTCCCTCTCTATTGCCGGGCTGGAGTTCAAAAACCTGGCCATCATCGCAGGGGCCCTCTCCGTGGGCATCGGCTTCGGCCTTCAGAACATCGTCAACAACTTCGTCTCCGGCCTTATCCTCCTTTTTGAACGGCCCGTCCGCCCCGGGGACTGGGTGGTGGTGGGGGAGACCGAAGGGTATGTCAAGCGGGTAAGCATCCGCTTCACCCACATCCAGACCTTTGACCGGGCCGACGTGCTGGTGCCAAACTCAGACCTCATCGCCAACCAGGTGACCAACTGGATGCTGGGGGACCCCTTCGGCCGGGTCATGGTCCAGGTGGGTGTGGCCTACGGCACCGACACCCGAAAAGTCCACGACCTTATGATGCAGATCGCCGAGGAGCACCCCATGGTCCTCACCAACGGCCGCCTGGTACCCAAGCCCAGGGTACTGTTCAAGGGCTTCGGCGACAGCTCCCTGGACTTTGAGCTGCGCTGCCACATCCGGGACATCGATTACCGCATGACCGTCCGGAGCGAACTGCTCTTTGCCATTGACGACGCCTTTCGAAAAGAACACATCGAAATCCCCTTTCCCCAGCGGGTCCTCCACCAGGCTGCAGAGCCCCGGGACGAGAAGCAAGACGAGGGGGAAGGCCCCGCCCCTGCCCCTGAGGAATCGCCCTGACCCCGGGGCCGTGGCCCCTGGGGAAAACCCCTTGATATGCATTGAAAATTTGTAACCCATCCACCCCCTGTGGTAGGATAGAGAAATCACACGCCCCCGTGTGACGTGATCTGCCCACCCACACCACGCAACCAGATCACCCGTTTACCCCGTTTCTTTCGCCTATGGTCTGATACACCGCCTCCCCCGAGGCACCGGGCCGTGTCCGGCCCTGCATATCGCCACAATCCAGGCCCCCGGCACGTTTCCCAAGGCACCCTATGTTCAAAGACCTGAAAATCATGCATCGCTTAGGAATCGGCTTCGGCACCATCCTGATCCTGATGATCAGCCTGGGCTCCGTTGCCCTGCACCAGATGGGGCAGCTCTCCGACCTCACCCGGAAGATGTACCGCCATCCCTTTCAGGTCAGCAACACGGTCCAACGGGTGGACTCCAACATTATACGACTTCACAACGCCATGAAGGACGTGGCCCTCTCTCGCATTCCCCAGGAACTCCAGATAGCCGTCCTCACCATGCAGGCCCTGGAAGAAGAGATCGAAAGGGATTTTAAAGCCATCAAACGCCTCTACCTCGGGGAACACGCCATGGTGGACCACGCCCTGGCCCTTTATAAGGAGTGGCTGCCCATCCGCGACGAGATCATCATGCTTGTCAAGGACGGCGAGCCCTGGCGGGCGGCAGAGATCGCCAAGGGCCGGGGTGCCGCCCACATGGAACTCATCACTCAGAGCATGGCCCTGCTCAACGAATCCACCCAGTACGAAGCACAGATCTTCTTCAACCACACCCGAAAGGTAAGGCGGCAGGCCTTTATCCTCATGTACTGGGCCCTGGGCCTGGCCTTCACCGCCGGTCTCTACTTCACCTGGCTGGTGACCCGTTCCGTGGCCTCACCGGTCCAGGAGATCGTGGAAGTCTCCGACGCCATTGCCAAAGGGGACCTCCACCGCCAGATCACCTACCACTCCGAAGACGAGGTGGGCCAGATGGCCGCAAGCCTGAGGCACATGCTCTCCGGGGTCATCGGCGAGGGCCAGTCCATCAAACGGGGCATCCCCATCGTCCTGTGGACCGCGGACACGGAGCTGAAGATGACCTACATCAACCGGGCGGCCGCCACCCTGGCCGAAGAGCTCACCGAGGTGGAAGCCGAAGGTCTCGTGGGGGATTACCGGGTAGACGAGGTGATGAAGGATGAGGACGGCCTCTGCGGGATCATGGCCAGGAAAAGCCTGCTCTACGGCATGCAAAACGACATGGAGCTCTACTTCCGATGCGCTGACGACGTGCGCTGCCTGCGGTGCGTCACCTCCCAGCTCAAGGACCTCACGGGCCAGGTGGTGGGGGTCATGGGGGTGGGCATCGACATCACCCAGCGCATCAAGGCCGAAGAGCGCCTCATGGAAAGCGAGGCGCGCCTGGAAGAGGCCCAGCGCATCGCCCATCTCGGTCACTGGGAGGTCAACCTGGAGACCGGCCTGGCCACCTGGTCCCAGGAGTTCTACCGGATCTTCGGCCTGGAACCCGCAGGCGAACCCATCAGCCGGGAGGGCCTCAAGAAAATCGTCTCCCCCGAGCACTTCGAAATCATCGACCGGATCCTGGGCGCCATTCTCAATGAAGGGCGCACGGTCTTTGAAGAACGCATCACCCTCCCCGACGGCACGACCCGATGGGTGGTGGGCAAAGGACTGCTTGCACGCAGCGAAGAGGGCACCCCCCTTTCCGCCTTCGGCACCGTTCAGGACGTCACCGAGCAGAAACAGGCCGAAGAGTCCCGGCGGACCCTCGAAGGCGAGCTGCGCCAGTCCCAGAAACTCCAGGCCATCGGCACCCTGGCCGGGGGCATCGCCCACGACTTCAACAACATCCTGGCAGCCATCCTGGGGTTCTCCGAGCTCCTCGAAGACGAGGTTCAGAAAGAGAGCCTGGAACACCAGTACGTGGAAGAGATCCTCAAGGCGGCCAGGCGGGCCCGGGACCTGGTCAAACAGATCCTCAACTTCAGCCGACAGGCGGACCAGACCCTGACCCCGGTGTTTCTCCGGCCCGTCATCGGCGATGCGGTGAAACTGCTCCGGGCCACCATCCCCAGCACCATCACCATCGACATCTCCCTGGGCGAAGGCCCGGAAAAACCGGTGATGGCCGACCCCACCCAGATCCACCAGATGGTGATGAACTTAGGCGCCAACGCGGCCCACGCCATGAAGCACCAGGGACGGCGCATTGCCGTTACCCTCACCCAGGGCCCCCTTCCCGCCGAGGTCATGGGGCGCCACACGGACCTGAAACCGGGGGAATACCAGTGTTTCACCATTGACGATCAGGGATGCGGCCTGGCACCGGAAACCCGGCAGCGCATCTTCGACCCCTTCTTCACCACCAAGGAACCCGGGGAAGGCACCGGCATGGGGCTTTCCGTGGTCCACGGCATCGTCAAGGCCCTGAAAGGCACCATCGAGGTGGAGAGCGTCGTGGGCCAGGGAACCCGCTTTGCCATCTACCTGCCCACGGTGGACGCAGCCCCCCCGGACGCGGATGCCCCGGACGAAGCCGCCCTGCCCACGGGGGGAGAGCACATCCTCCTGGTGGATGACGAAGAGGCCATCCTCTCCGCCACGGTCTCCTCCCTTCAAAGCCTGGGCTACCGCGTCACCAAAAGCCAGGCAGGAGACGAGGCCCTGGGCCTCTTCCAGAACGCCCCGGACGATTACCACCTGGTCATCACCGACATGAACATGCCCAACTTAAACGGCGCCCAGCTCTCCGAAAAGCTTCTGGCCATCCGGCCGGACATCCCCATCATCCTTTTAACGGGCTACAGCGACCAGATCGACGAACCCCTGGCCAAAAAAATAGGAATCCGCAGCTACCTCCTCAAACCCCTGGCCCGAAACCAGCTGGCCCATGCGGTTCGGGACGCCATGGGCCCTGGCTCGCAACCGGTGGCCGTAACCATGGAAGTCCCAGAAAACAAAGTCCCTTAAGCCCCGGTTGCGGCACCGGCCGCCCGCCTCCCTGTCCCCATGGCCCAAAAATGTTCACTTTAGAATCCCACCCCCCCAAAAAACCCCTCAAAAATCTTCATATCTGAACTTTTTATGTTCGATAGTGAAAATTTTACTTGCTTTTTACGGCATGCATAGCCTATTGATTAAGTGCGTTGACGACGTTGTTCGAAACTGAACATGCATCAGCACCGTGCAACGACTGAAACCCACCGCAGAAACAGGTTCCGAACACGGGCCACCGCTCCGGAACGGAACCGTCAAATCAAACAAACCGCTTCAGGAGGGCAACATGATCAAGATAGGCATCAACGGATTCGGACGTATCGGCCGACTGGTCTTCAGGGCAGCAGTAAACCGCAACGACATGGAAGTCGTTGCCATCAACGACCTGATCGATGTGGATTACATCGCCTACATGCTCAAATACGACTCTACTCACGGCCGCTTCGACGGCACCGTTGAGGTTGCTGACGGCAACCTGGTGGTCAACGGCAACACCATTCGAGTCACCTCAGAGCGCAACCCTGCCGACCTTGCCTGGTCCGACGTGGGTGCCGACTACGTGGTAGAGGCCACCGGCCTGTTCCTCACCGAAGAGAAAGCCTCCGCCCACTTAAAGGCAGGCGCAAAGAAAGTGGTTCTCTCCGCCCCCTCCAAGGACGCCACCCCCATGTTCGTCATGGGTGTCAACCACACCGATTACGCGGGCCAGACCATCGTCTCCAACGCTTCCTGCACCACCAACTGCCTGGCCCCCATGGCCCATGTCGTCCACAAGGCCTTCGGCATCAAGGAAGGCCTCATGACCACGGTCCACGCCACCACCGCCACCCAGATGACCGTGGACGGCCCCTCCCGCAAAGACTGGCGCGGCGGCCGCGGCGCTGGCCAGAACATCATCCCCAGCTCCACCGGCGCAGCCAAGGCCGTGGGCAAGGTCATCCCCGACCTGAACGGAAAACTCACCGGCATGTCCTTCCGCGTCCCCACCCCGGACGTTTCCGTGGTGGACCTCACCTGCAGCCTGGAAAAACCCGCCACCTACGATGAAATCAAAAAAGCCCTCAAAGAGGCCGCCGAAGGCGAACTCAAGGGCATCCTCGGCTACACCGAAGACGCTGTGGTCTCCACCGACTTCGTGGGCGAGTCCTGCACCTCCGTCTTCGACGCCGAAGCCGGCATCGCCTTAAGCGACACCTTCGTCAAGCTCATCGCCTGGTACGACAACGAATGGGGCTACTCCTGCAAGGTGCTCGACCTGCTCAAGCACATCGCCGAGTAGGCCTTGTTTTCCGGCCCGTATCCGACACCCTTCAGCCTGGCCCATGGACTGAAGGGGCCCTTCGGATACATCGGCCGGGCCATGCGCTACGGGCTGCCGGGGTCCTTTCCGACCATAAACAAACAACCCACGGAAAGGCCCCGAAGGCCCGAAGGCGCCACACTCTTGCCCCCTGTGTCGCCACCATGCCGCGGAGGCAACGAACACAACCGTGACGATGGATGAGGAACCGACGATGAACAAGCTTTTTATTGAAGAGATCGACTGCAAGGGAAAAACGGTGATCGTACGGGTGGACTTCAACGTGCCCGTCAAAGGCGGCGCCGTTGAAAACGACAAGAGGCTCCGGGCAGCCCTGCCCACCATCACCCGCCTTGCGGACAGCGGAGCCAAAGTGGTTCTCATGAGCCACCTGGGTCGCCCCAAGGGCCAGCGTGTGGACGCCATGAGCCTTGCCCCGGTGGCCAAAAGGCTCGCCGAGCTCCTTGAAAAGCCCGTGGCCTTTGCCGAAGAGTGCATCGGCCCCAAAGCCCAGGAGGCGGTAAACGCCCTTGCGGACGGCGACGTACTTCTCCTTGAAAACCTGCGATTTCACAAGGCCGAGACCGACAACGACGACGCCTTTGCAGCCGAACTGGCCAAGCTGGCCGATCTCTACGTCAACGACGCCTTCGGCACCGCCCACCGCGCCCACGCCTCCACCGAGGGTATCACCCGGCACATGGACACCTGCGCCTGCGGCTACCTTATTAAAAAGGAGCTCGATTTCCTGGGCAGCGCCCTGGCAGAGCCCAAGCGCCCCTTCACCGCCATCATCGGCGGGGCCAAAATCTCCGGAAAAATTGATGTCATCAAGGCCCTGCTCCCCAAGGTGGACACCCTGATCATCGGCGGCGGCATGGCCTGCACCTTCCTCAAGGCCATGGGCCGCGAGATCGGCAATTCCCTGTGCGAAGAGGAAAAACTCCCCCTGGCCAAGGAGCTCCTGGAGCTGGGCAAGGGAAAAATCCTCCTCCCCTCCGACTACCTGGTCACCGACCGCCTGGATTTTGACAACCGGGCCATCGGCTCCGCAGACTTTGTGGCGGAAGATGCCATTGCAGCAGGCCAGATGGCCGTGGACATCGGCCCGAAATCTGTAAAAGTCTTTTCCGAGGCCATCGCAGCCTCAAAAACCGTCGTCTGGAACGGCCCCATGGGGGTCTTTGAAATCGAGGCGTCGGCCAAGGGCACCTTTGCCGTGGCAGAGGCCCTGGTCACGGCAACGGCAAACGGCGGCACCACCATCGTGGGCGGCGGGGACTCCGCGGCCGCCATCGAAAAGGCGGGCCTTGCCCACAAGGTCTCCCACGTCTCCACCGGGGGCGGCGCCTCCCTGGAGTTTTTGGAAGGCAAAAAACTGCCCGGGGTGGAAGCCCTGGGAGCACCGACACGCTGAAAAAAAAGCACGGCACAGACACATAATCACTGCGTTTCACCCTGTCAGATGGCTTGAAAAAGGATGAAACACAAAATCCGTTATCCGCGGGCCAAGCCCCGTGAACGTTTATGCAGCGCACCCTCGCCCTCTTCCCACGGCGAAAACCCGAGCGCAGCCATACGCCTGAGAAAACCGCAGGGACAGGCGAGGGTTCGAAGCATGGACACACCAGGAGTATGTCATGAAACGTGAACAAATGATTCGGCAACTGGAAGACCCCTCACGGGTCTGGGACGTTATCATCATCGGCGGGGGAGCCACGGGCTTAGGCTCCGGCGTGGACGCAGCCTCCCGAGGCTACAGCACCCTGGTGCTGGAGCAGGGCGACTTTGCGGAAGCCACCTCCAGCCGCAGCACCAAGCTGGTCCACGGCGGCGTGCGCTACCTGCAGCAGGGCAACATCGCCCTGGTCATGGATGCCCTGAAAGAGCGCGGCATCATGCTGAAAAACGCCCCCCACCTTGTTTACAACCAGGCCTTTATCGTGCCCGACTACCGCTGGTGGGAGCGCCCCTTCTACGGCATCGGCCTGAAACTCTACGACATGCTCGCAGGCAAGCTGGGCTTCGGTCCCTCCAAGCTCCTCTCCAGGGAAGAGACCCTCACTCGCATCCCCACCCTCAAGACCGACGGCCTCAAAGGGGGCGTGGTCTACCATGACGGCCAGTTCGACGACGCGCGCCTTGCCATCACCCTGGCCCGCACCATGGAGAGCCTCGGTCAGTTCCCCGTCAACCACATGGAAGTCACCGGGCTGCTGAAAAAGAATGGCGGCGTGGTGGAAGGGGTCACCGCCCGTGACCGCCTCACCGGCACCGAGTACACCCTGAAGGCCAAATCCGTGGTCAACGCCGCCGGCATCTTCGTGGACAACATCCGCGCCATGGACAACGAGAACACCAAAAAACTCATCGCCCCCAGCCAGGGCGTGCACCTGATCCTCGACAAGTCCTTTGCCCCCGGGGACACCGCCGTCATGGTCCCCCACACCGACGACGGGCGCGTCATCTTCATGGTGCCCTGGCACGACCACGTTATCGTGGGCACCACCGACACCCCCATCAAGGACCCGGTCATGGAGCCTGTCCCCTTGGACGAGGAGATCGATTTCCTCCTCAGCCACGCAGGCCGATACCTCTCCAGGGTTCCCTCCAAAGGGGATGTCCTGAGCGTCTTCACCGGCATCCGCCCCCTCATCTCCGGGGACGACTCCGACGGCAAGACCTCTTCCCTCTCCCGGGACCACCACCTCACCATCTCCCCCAACGGCCTGGTCACCATCGCCGGGGGCAAATGGACCACCTACCGCAAGATGGGCGAGGACACCATCGACCGCGCCGCCCAGATCGGCGGCCTGCCCCACCGCGACTCCCAGACCCGGGACCTCAAGCTCCACGGCTGGTGCGTAAACGCCGACCTGAGCGATCCTTTCCACGTCTACGGCAGCTACGAAGGTGAGGTCAAAGAGCTGGCCCAGGAGAACCCCGAGCTGGCCGAGCCCCTGCACCCCGCCCTGCCCTACACCGGCCTGGAAGTGGTCTGGGCCGTTCGCAACGAGTGGGCCTGCAACGTGGCCGACGTGCTGTCACGCCGCACCCGCTCCCTGCTGCTCAACGCCGCAGCCAGCGTCTCCGCCGCCCCCAGGGTGGCCGCCATCATGGCAAAAGAGCTGGGCAAAGATCAGGCGTGGATCGACGAACAGGTGGAAGCCTACGGGAAGCTGGCAGAAAACTACATGCCCAGATAAGGGGCCAGGGGCAGGCCAACGGTGTTCCGGCCTGCCTGACCATCCCGTAACACAGCCCTTGGACGCCCGTAACACAAACCGGGTACCCAAGACACAATATGAACACAGCCTCCCTGAAATGGCCGTCCCCGCCCGCCGCAGGTTTCCATGACCTCTGAAGGCGGGGCCGGCCATCTCATCAACCGGGAGAGACCTTTTCAAGCCCAAGGAGAGAACATGCGCAGGACCAAGATTGTCTGCACCATCGGCCCCACCAGCGAGTCCCCGGACGTGCTTCGAAACCTCATCGAAAGCGGCATGAACGTGGCGCGACTCAACTTCTCCCACGGAAGCCACGACGAGCACATCAAAAAGATCCGTACCATCCGCGAGCTGTCCCGGGAGACGGGCAAACCCGTTGCCATCCTCCAGGACCTCTGCGGCCCCAAGATGCGCACCGGTAAAATCGAGGAGCCCGGCATCGAGTTGGTCCCCGGTGCCGAGCTGATCCTCACCGCCGAGGAGATCATGGGCGGCGGGAACCGCGTCTCGGTCTCCTACAAGGACCTGCCCCAAGAGGTAAAGGCCGGCGACGTGATCCTTCTGGCCGACGGCCTCATGGAGCTCACCGTCAAAGAAGTCAAGGGACAGGACATCGTCTGCACCGTGGTCATCGGAGGCCTTCTCACCTCCAACAAGGGCATCAACCTGCCCACCAGCGTCCTGAAAATTCCGGCCCTCACCGAAAAAGACAAAGACGACCTGGCCTTCGGCCTTGAAAACGACGTCGATTTTGTGGCCCTCTCCTTTGTGAAGACCGTGGACGACATCAACGAGATCAAAGAGCTCATCGCAGCCGCAGGCAAGGCAACCCCGGTCATCGCCAAGATCGAAAAACACGAAGCCATCGCCAACATCGACGAAATCATGAAGGCCACCGGCGGTATCATGGTGGCCAGGGGCGACCTGGGCGTGGAGATCCCCTTGGAGGATGTCCCGGGCGTTCAGAAGATGCTCGTGGAAAAATCCGTGGCAGCGGGCAAGCCCGTCATCATCGCCACCCAGATGCTCCGCTCCATGGTGGACTCCCCCCGCCCCACCCGCGCCGAAGCCACCGACGTGGCCAACGCCGTGCTGGACGGCGCCGACGCCGTCATGCTCTCGGAAGAGACGGCCAACGGCAATTTCCCCGTGGAGACCGTCCGCTACATGAGCCGCATCGCCGCCAAGGCCGAAGAGACCTACCCCCACAAGCAGTTCATGAAGAGCGTCTGCAAAGAGCGCGTCTCCGATTCGGTATCCTACGCCGCCTGCGTCCTGGCCGAAAAACTGAGCACCTCGGCCATTGTGGCTCCCACAACCTCCGGGTTCACCGCCCGGCAGATCTCCCGGTTCCGTCCCGACTCCCCCATCATCGCCCTCTCCCCGGACGAGGCCGCCATGCGAAGGCTCTGCCTCTTCTGGGGCTGTTACCCCAGCCTGGTGGACAGCGCCGAGGGCATGGACGAGATGATCGAGCAGGGAGCCAGCGAAGCCCTGCAGACCGGTCTTGTGGACAAGGGCGACACCATCGTCATCACCGCCGGATACCCCACCTGGGTCCCCGGCACCACCAACATGGTGAAGGTAAAGGTGGCGTAAGCTGCTTTTCGCGATATCGCTCATCGTAATGGAAACATTTGGTGGTGGGAGCCGGGGGTGCCTGCTCATGGGCTCCCCGGCATCTCCCGTCGCCGCTTAATATAAGATAAAGAAGGTATGACATGACTCAGATCACCAACGTGGTTGCACGCGAAATCCTGGATTCACGAGGAAACCCCACCGTTGAGGTGGACATCACCCTTCACTGCGGTGCCACCGGCCGCGCTGCCGTTCCCTCCGGTGCCTCCACCGGTACCCGCGAAGCCCTGGAGCTCCGGGACAAGGATCCCAAGCGCTACCTCGGCAAGGGTGTCCTCACCGCCGTTGAAAACGTCAACGCCATTATCGCCCCGGCCGTCATCGGCCTGGACGCCTCAGACCAGGTGGCCCTGGACGAGGCCCTCATCGAGCTGGACGGCACCGAGAACAAATCCAAGCTGGGCGCCAACGCCCTGCTCGGTGTCTCCATGGCCGCGGCCCGCGCAGCAGCCGACGCCTACAGCCTTCCCCTTTACCGCTACCTGGGCGGCATGGCGGCCTGTGAGCTGCCCCTGCCCATGATGAACATCGTCAACGGCGGCTCCCACGCCACCAACAGCCTGGACATCCAGGAGTTCATGATCATCCCCGCTGGCGCGGGCACCGCAGCCGAAGCGATCCGCATGGGCGCCGAGGTGTTCCACCACCTCAAGTCCCTGCTCAAGGAGAAGGGGCTCACCACGGGCGTGGGCGACGAAGGGGGTTTTGCCCCCAACCTGGGCTCCAACGAAGAGGCCCTGGCCCTGATCATCGCGGCCGTTGAATCTGCCGGGTATGTCCCCGGCAAGGACGTGGTCCTGGCCCTGGACGCCGCAGCCAGCGAGTTCTACAAAGACGGAAAATACGTACTGGAAGCCGAAGGCAAGGCCCTCACCTCCGAAGAGATGGTGGCCTACTACGAACGCCTCGTGGCCACCTACCCCATCGTCTCCATCGAAGACGGCCTGGCCGAAGGCGACTGGGACGGTTGGGCCCTCATGACCCAGCGCATGGGCGAGAAAATCCAGATCGTGGGCGACGACCTCTTCGTCACCAACCCCGCCATCCTCGCCAAGGGCATCGAACTTGGGGTGGCCAACTCCATCCTCATCAAGCTCAACCAGATCGGCACGGTCACCGAAACCCTGCGCGCCATTGAGATGGCCCGTGCGGCCGGGTACTCCACGGTCATCTCCCACCGTTCCGGTGAGACCTCGGACACCTTTATCTCCGATCTTGCCGTAGGGATCTCCGGGGGCCAGATCAAGACCGGCTCCCTTTCAAGGAGCGACCGCGTGGCCAAGTACAACCAGCTCATGCGCATCGCCGAAGAGCTGGGTGCTGCGGCCCGTCTTTCCCGACCGGCCTTCGTCCAGTAACCGACAGTAACGGGACGTGGATAACAACAGGAGCATCCCGTTGCGGCCGTTGCATGCCGTCACACCGGAACAGCAAGCCCCGGTGTGGCAGCATCTTCCCGGACGACCGCATGGCGCACCTTAACTATTCACGCCCCGAGAGCAGCCTCCTGCGGCAGGGGCGGCGTACCATGGCACACCCTGAAGGTTCTCCTCACCACCTGCAGGGTTCCGTGGCCGCCCCTTGCCGGGCCGCTGCCACCCTTTTTCGGGATGCAGGCCCCCTGTACAGGGGTAGCTGCCCCATGCCCGAGACGGCCGGAAAATGCCTGGCGCAAGGCGTTTTCCGGGCGTTCAACGGCCATTTTCAGGGGAAAGGCACACATCGGTGCGGATGTGTCCGGCCCCCACCCAGGAGCGTGCAGCCGAGCTGCAACACCCGTCCGCCAGCTGCACGCCCGCCCTTTACCATCGTCCCTGAAAACGCATCGGTTCCCTTTGGAGCCGCTTTCAACGGCGTCCCCTTCACCCCGCGAGCCCTTTGCCTCACCCCAATTTCCTCCTTTCTGTTCGCGATTTTAAATTTTTCGCCCAAATGTTCACTATCGAACATGAAACCGAACGAAACTTTTCACAATGAAAATGTTCCCCCCTTGCGGCCGAACCTGAACACGGGTCACCCTCTTGTCATCCGTTTTTCCCAATAAATGCCAAAGACAAACCTTTTTTTCTGACGCATTGAATCCCGGCCCAAAGTCGCTCATTGCATACCAGTTCCCTTATAAGTCACCAAACATCAACGATAAAATTTTCACATTCGAATATTTTTAACTTGATTTATTTCGGTTTCGAATATACATCAAACAAACAGTGTTTCTCGCGCAACGCTACGTTTGACGGGAAGCCAATATGCCCGGCAATGGAGGCGGGCGAAATTCTTGACGTTCTTAAAGAGATGATTTGGAGGAAAGAGTATGTCTAGTTTTCTGGGAGAGCTGATTGGAACATTGATCTTGACCCTGTTCGGATGCGGCGTTGTTGGAGGCGTTGTGCTGAACAAATCCAAAGCTCAGGACTCCGGGTGGATCGTAATCACCCTTGGGTGGGGTTTTGCCGTAGCCTTCGCCGTTTACCTGGTGGGGAAATACTCCGGTGCCCATGTCAACCCGGCCGTTACCATCGGTCTTGCCACCATCGGCCTCTTCCCCTGGGCTGATGTTCCCATGTACATCGCCGGCCAGATGATCGGGGCCTTCATCGGCGCCACCCTGGTCTACCTGCACTACTACCCCCACTGGGCTGAAACCGAAGACAAAGAAGCCAAACTCGCTGTTTTCGCCACCGGTCCCGCCATCAACAACCCCATGGCCAACCTCTTCAGTGAGATCCTCGGCACCGCCATTCTCGTCTTCGGCCTGCTGGGCATCGGCGCCAACAAATTCTCCGAAGGCCTGAACCCCCTCATCGTCGGCTTCTTCATTGCCGCCATCGGCCTCTCCTTCGGCGGTACCACCGGTTACGCCATCAACCCCGCCAGGGACCTGGGTCCCCGCCTTACCCACTTCTTCATGCCCATCGCAGGCAAGCGTGACTCCGACTGGGGCTACGCCTGGATCCCCGTTGTCGGGCCCATCATCGGCGGCGTTGCCGGTGCCCTGCTTTACAAGGCCATCGTCATGTAGGAAGATCAGGAGGCCGATTCCGGCCCCTGCTGCACACCGAACAAAAGAGCAAATGAACACAGCGGACGGTTCCTCCGTCTAACCGAAACCACCCTGCGGCTGTCCGGTCCGCAGGGGGTTCCTCGGGGGCCCTCCGCGCACAACCCATACTGAGGAGTCAATCATGGAAAAAAAATACATCATCTCCATCGACCAGGGAACCACAAGCTCACGTGCCATCCTCTTCGACAAAGCAGGCGAAATCCAGCTGGTAACCCAGAAAGAGTTCACCCAGATCTTCCCCCAGCCCGGCTGGGTAGAGCATGACGCCCTTGAGATCTGGTCTTCCGTCCAGTCTGTCCTGGCCGAACTCCTTGCCAACAAAGACGTCTCCGGGACGACATCGCAGCCATCGGTATCACCAACCAGCGTGAAACCACCGTGGTATGGGACAAACACACCGGCAACCCCATCTACAACGCCATCGTCTGGCAGTCCCGTCAGACCGCAGGCATCTGCGACGAGCTCAAGGCCAAAGGCCTGAACGACACCGTTCGCGACAAAACCGGCCTGCTCATCGACGCCTACTTCTCCGGCACCAAGGTCAAGTGGATCCTGGACAACGTGGAAGGCGCCCGCGCCAAGGCCGAAAAAGGCGACCTCCTCTTCGGTACCATCGACACCTGGATCACCTGGAAGCTCACCGGCGGCAAGGCCCACGTCACCGATTACTCCAACGCTTCCCGTACCCTGATGTACAACATCTACGATCTTGACTGGGACGAAGAACTCCTGGAAGCCCTCACCGTGCCCGCGTCCATGCTCCCCGAGGTTCGCCCCTCTTCCGACGTGTACGGTACCACCGCTCCCAACGCCTTCTTTGGCTACGAAATTCCCATCGCCGGTATCGCAGGCGACCAGCAGGCAGCCCTTTTCGGCCAGGCCTGCTACGAAGAAGGGATGGCCAAGAACACTTACGGCACCGGCTGCTTCATGCTGATGAACACCGGCGAAAAAGCAGTAAAATCCGAAAACGGCCTGCTCACCACCATCGCCTGGGGTGTAAACGGCAAGGTAGAGTACGCCCTTGAAGGCAGCGTCTTTGTTGCCGGTTCCGCCATCCAGTGGCTCCGTGACGGCCTGCGCATGTTCGCCGACGCCAAGGACAGCCAGGCGTACGCCGACCGTGTGAAATCCACCGACGGTGTTTACGTGGTCCCCGCCTTCGTTGGCCTGGGCACCCCCTACTGGGACAGCGACGTTCGCGGCTGCGTCTTCGGCCTCACCCGCGGCACCTCCAAAGAGCACTTTGTTCGTGCCACCCTGGAGTCCCTGGCTTACCAGACCAAAGACGTGCTCTCCGCCATGGAAGCCGACTCCGGCATCTCCATCAAGACCCTCCGTGTGGACGGCGGCGCAACGGGCAACGATTTCCTCCTCCAGTTCCAGAGCGACATCTTGGGCGCCGATGTTGAGCGTCCCGTCATCGTTGAAACCACTGCCCTCGGCGCTGCCTACCTGGCCGGCCTGGCCGTCGGTTTCTGGAAGAACCGCGCTGAGATCGCTTCCCAGTGGAACAAGGACAAGACCTTTGAAGTTGCCATGGACGACGACACCCGCGACAGCCTCTACGCAGGCTGGCAGAAAGCCGTCAAAGCCTCCATGGCGTTCAAGTAACAAACGCCTTGCCTATCCCTGGTTGTCGCCCCGGAAAGACTGCTTGACATGGCCGGTCGATCCCGGGCGGCAACCACCGGGACCGCTGAATCCGTGGCGCCCGTGCAACGCACCTTCCCCTCTTACCCGGTGCAGTGCATTACCAGCAGACCCCTGCCCTTTGCGAACATCGCGACGCAGGCTTCGCCGGGCGCCACACCTGCCAGACCCGAACCACCCGTGAAAGGAGTGTCATGAGAACCCCCTTAATTGCCGGCAACTGGAAAATGAACAAAACCCTGGACGAGGCCATGGCCTTTGCCCGTTACCTGGGGGAAAACCCTGTAAGAGAAGGGGTCGACACCCTGCTCTGCGCCCCTGCCCCCCTGCTCTACCCCCTGGCCGACGCCCTTACCGGAACCGGCGTTGCCGTCGGCGCCCAGAACATGCATTACGAAGCCCAAGGGGCCTTCACCGGTGAGATCTCCGCGGCCATGATCAACGACACGGGCGCGTCCTACGTGATCCTCGGCCACTCCGAGCGTCGCCAGCTTTTCGCAGAGACCGACGCCTCGGTCAACAAAAAGACCATCTGCGCCCTCAAGGCCGGAATCACCCCCATCCTCTGCTGCGGCGAAAGCCTGGAAGAACGCGAGGAAGGCCGCACCGCAGACGTCATCAAGGCCCAGGTCGTCAACGGCCTTTTGGGCATTGCCGAAGCCGACGTCACCGGCGTGGTCATCGCCTACGAACCCATCTGGGCCATCGGCACCGGCAAAACCGCCAGCAGCGCCGACGCCAATGAGGTCTGCGCGGCCATCCGAGCCATCATCGCCGACCTGTACAGCCAGGAGGCAGCCGACGCACTGCGCATTCTCTACGGAGGCAGCGTCAACGCAGACACCATCGACGGGCTCATGGCCGAAACCGACATCGACGGTGCCCTGGTGGGCGGCGCCAGCCTCGACCCGGCAAGCTTTCACCGTCTGACCACCTTCTGAGCAGGAGCAGTACCCATGAACACACCGGTGACACTTGTCATTCTGGACGGCTGGGGAGAGGGGAAACCCTGCCGCTACAACGCCGTCCAGCATGCGGACACCCCCAACATGGATCGCTTCATGGCCGAAGCCGCCCACACCACCCTTGCCGCCAGCGGCGAGGACGTGGGGCTGCCCCCCGGCCAGATGGGCAACTCCGAGGTGGGGCACCTCAACATCGGCTGCGGCCGTGTGGTCCGTCAGTCCCTCTCACGCATCACCCACGCCATCGAGGACGGCTCTTTTTTCGAAAACAAAGCCCTGCTTGAAGCCGTAAACCGTGCCAAGGAGCCGGGCAAGGCCCTGCACCTCATGGGCCTCCTCTCCGACGGCGGCGTCCACAGCCACATGGCCCACCTCAAGGGCCTTCTGGACATGGCCGCCCGCAACAAGGTGGAGCAGGTCTTTGTCCACGCCATCCTGGACGGACGGGACACCCCGCCCCAGAGCGCCCTCTCCTTCATCGAAGAGCTGGAGCACACCTTCCACACCATGCGCGTGGGCACCCTGGCCTCCCTAAGCGGCCGCTACTACGCCATGGACCGCGACAACCGCTGGGAGAGAACCCGGTACGCCTACGACACCCTTACCGGCAACGAACCGGCCCGGGCCGCAACAGCCGCCCACGCCGTGGAAGCGTCCTACGCCAAGGGCGACACCGACGAGTTCTTCGAGCCCCTGCTCCTTGAAGGGACCGAAGGGGCCATCCGCGACGGCGACGCCGTGATCTTCTTCAACTTCCGCCCGGACCGGGCACGCCAGATCACCCGCGCCTTTGTGGATGATGAGTTTGAAGGGTTCCAGCGGGAAAAACGGGACATCCACTTTGTCTGCATGACCGAATACGATGCCGACATCAAGGGCACCTCCGTTGCCTTCGGGCCCGTCACCCCCAAGCGCCCCCTGGGCACTGTGGTGGCCGAGGCCGGACGCACCCAGCTGCGCATCGCTGAAACCGAAAAATACGCCCACGTCACCTTCTTCTTCAACGGCGGCGTGGAAGCTGAAGCCCCGGGCGAGACCAGGCTCCTGATCCCCTCCCCCAAGGTGGCCACCTACGACCTGAAACCGGAGATGTCCGCCGTCGAGCTCACAGACACCTTTGTGGAGCGCTTTGCAGCCACCCCGGACGACCTGACCGTGCTCAACTTCGCCAACGCGGACATGGTGGGGCACACAGGCGACATGAAGGCGGCCGTCAAGGCCCTTGAAACCGTGGACGACTGCCTGGGCAGGGTGGTTTCCGCCGCCACGGAAAACGGCGGAGCTGTCCTTATCACCGCCGACCACGGCAATGCGGAGATCATGGTGGACCCCATCACAGGAAACCCCATGACCGCCCACACCACCAACCCGGTGCCCCTGATCCTCCTGGGCGCCGACACCCCCTCTTTGCGGGACGGAGGTCGCCTCTGCGACATCGCCCCCACCATCCTGTCTCTCCTGGGGATACCCCAACCCGAGGAGATGACCGGTCAAAGCCTGTTGGCTTGATCCTGAGCCGGGGCGGACCCCAACGCCCCGGCACCCTCCCCGCACATTACCTACCACAAAAACACGTCCTTATTTATTCTTTACTTAAATTCTACTACATCAACCCCGTACAATACATAGAAATACACAACAACATAACAGCATACACCCCCTTGACAGATCCTTGATAAGTCCAATTGATCGATGATTTCATTGATTTTTAATTCATTATTGGGTAGTATTAAACACACACTAACATTAGCACAGACACAGCAAGTAAATTTAGCTTATCCAAACATAAGCTACACCATATAATTTTTCTAAATATGAGGTATCTGTTTTTTAGTACACGGTAATACGACGATGCCTTCGGGCCCTGCCGGACCCTTCGGCAACCTGAAATGGGAAAGGGAAAGACGTATGCGTAACACAAAGAAACACGGGTTCACCATCCTGGCCATGATGCTCCTGCTGGCCGCACACCCCGGCCGGGCAGAGGCCGGGAAGATCGAAACATGGGCCAAAGCGCTTCAACCCTCGGCGCTGTCACGGCAGGACCAACAAGACGAGCTCGCCTGGTTCGCCCGGACAGCCGCCCCATACAAGGGCATGGAGATCAGGGCCTGCGCCGAAGGGATCCCCACCCACAAGTGGGAGGCGGCGGTCCTGGCCAAGGCCTTCACCGAGATCACCGGCATCAAGGTCCGGGTGGACATCATCGGCGAAGGGGAAGTGGTGAACCGCATGACCCGGCAGATGGAGACCAACGAGAAGCAGTACGACATCTTCGTCAACGACGCCGACCTCATCGGCACCCACCTGCGTGCGGACAGTGCCCTGGACTTCAAGGCTTTTATTCAAGGGGAAGGGGCCTCGGTCACCAACCCTGGCCTGGACCTTGATGACTTCCTCAACCTGGAGTTCGGCCAGGATTACGAGGGCCATCAGCTTCAGCTCCCGGATCAGCAGTTCGCCAACCTCTACTGGTTCCGCTACGACTGGTTTACCAATCCGCAATTCAAAAAAGAGTTCAAGGCGCGCTACGGCTACGAACTCGGGGTGCCCATCAACTGGCAGGCCTACGAAGACATCGCCGAATTTTTCACCGGCAAGACCATCGACGGCAAAAAAGTGTACGGCCACATGGACTACGGCAAAAAATCCCCGGGCCTGGGGTGGCGCTTCACCGACGCCTGGCTCTCCATGGCAGGGGCTGGAGACAAGGGCCTGCCCAACGGGCTTCCCGTGGACGAATGGGGCATCCGCGTGGAAAACAAGATCCCCGTGGGGGCCACCGTGGCCCGGGGCGGTGCCACCAACGGCCCGGCCGCAGTTTATGCCATGGAAAAATACATCCACTGGATGAAGGCCTACGCCCCCCCGTACGGGGAGTACATGGACTTTTTCGTGGCGGGCATTGTTCCCTCCAAGGGCCGCATCGCCCAGAGCATCTTCCAGTACACCACCTGGCTGTCGGAAGACGCCTACACCAACCCGGAGAGCCGGGTAACGGACAGCAAGGGCAACCCCCTGTGGCGCGTGGCCCCCTCCCCCCACGGCAAGTACTGGGAAGAGGGCATGAAGGTGGGCTATCAGGACACCGGCAGCTGGACCATCCTCAAACACTCGGTCACGGGCAAGCACCGGAAGGCGGCCTGGCTCTGGGCCCAGTTCTGCGTTTCCAAATCGGTGTGCATGAAAAAGTTCCTTGAAAACAAAACCCCCATCCGCAAAAGCACCATCTTCTCGCCCAAGCTGGACCGTTACGAAGGAAAATTCGGCGGCCTCATCACCTTCTACCGCTCTCCGGTGGAGAACCGGTGGACGGACACCGGTCCCAACGTTCCCCACTACCCCTCCCTTTCGGCCCAGTGGGCCAAAAACGTGGGCATGGCCGTGGCCGGAGAGATCACCGCCCAGCAGGCCATGGACAACATCGCCCACGCCATGGAAGACCTCATGGCAGCCATGGATCTTCCCCGGTACTCGCCGAAACTCAACCCCAAAAAATCCCGCGACTACTGGCTGAACCAGCCCGGAGCCCCCAAGGCGCCCGTGCCGGATGAAAAGGGAAAGACCATGCCCTACGACAAACTCATCGAGACCTGGAAACACAGGGGATAAGGAGGCAGCCATGAAAATGATCTACAAACTGGGCGGAGGATTCGGCATTGTCATCTTCCTGCTCTTAGGTGTCATCGGTATCTACCAGTACTGCGTCCGCTCCACGGTAAAAAGCGTGGGAAACCTCATGGAGGTGGAGCTGAAAATTGCTGAAAACGCGGCCGACGTCAAATCCCTGCTCATCGAAAGCCGGGAACTCCAGAGCCGATTCCTCGCCAGCCGGGACGAAGCTGCCCTGGCAACCCTGAAGGAGGGCATCGCCCGGCTCAAGGACGAAGCCGAAGCCATCAACACCCTGGCCAGGCAGGCAGGCTACCTGAAAAGCGCCGAAAAATCCGACCGGGTCAAGGACCTGGCCGAACACTACCTGGCCTCTTTCCTGGAGCTCGCCTCGGCCTGGGAGCGCAAGGGGGCCGATGCCCACTCGGGCCTCCAGGGGGAACTCAACAAGGCGGGTGCCATCCTGGAAGAGAAGATGAAAGGCCACCAGGTGGAGACCCTCTACCTTGCCTTTCTGCGGCTCTGGATCTGCGAGCGGGAGTTCAAGCAGACCACCTTTGCCGACGCCAGGGAGAACCTCGTCAACAGTATCGATGCCTATGAAGCGGCCCTGAACCGCTCCACCTGCAGCGCCGAAAGCAAGGCCTACCAGGCCAAGCAGCTGGGCCTTTACAAAGGGGCCCTGGAGCAGCTGGACGACGACGAGTACTTCTACGAGATCATGGTCACCACCCGGGAGAACATCGAAGCCTCCTTAAACGATGTCTACGTGCCCATGGCCGGAAAACTCCTCCTGGCCATCCGCACCCATGAGAAGAGTTACCTCCTCTACGGAGATGAAAAGGATGCCGAGGCCACCCGCACGGCCGTTACCACCCTCTCGGACCAGCTCAAGGGCGCCGGTATCACCCAGACCCACGTCACCGAGGCCACCGAGCAGCTGGATGCCTACGCCAATGCCTTTGCAGAGGTCATTGGCGAAGAGAGAATCATCGAAGAGGCCGAAGCCACCATGGGCGCCTCGGCCCGGGAGATCGGCGAGGCCGTGGAGGGCATCTACCGGGAGGCCATGGACATCGCGGGCTCTCGCTCCCGAACCCTTGGCGACTCCGCAGAGACCCTGTCGCGCATCGCCATGGTCGTGGGAGCCATAGCGGTCCTCATCGGCATGGTCCTGGCCTTTTTCATCACCCGCTCCATCACCGTGCCCTTAAAGCAGGTCATCACCATGGTGGCGGACATCGCCCAGGGCGACGGGGACCTCACCGGTCGCCTCTCCTACGGGGCTCGCGATGAAATCGGAGAGCTGGCCACCCTCTTTAACTCCTTCCTTGAAAAGCTCCAGGGCATGATCCGGGACATCGCAGACGGCTCGGGTACCATCGGATCGGCCTCCGGGGAACTCCTCTCCATCTCCGGGGAGATGACCAAGGGAGCGGACGGCATGTCCCACCAGCTCCACTCCGTGGCCACGGCCGCCTCGGACATGAGCGGCAACATCGAGAGCATGGCAGAGGCCCTCAACGACGCCTCGTCCACGGCCCACCTCGTGGCCTCGGCCACCGAAGAGATGACCGCCTCCATTGCCGAGATCGCCGGAAAAACGGAAACCGCCCGCAGCATCTCGGAGACCGCCGTCAGCGAGACCCACCGGGCCAAGGAGCTCATGGAAACCCTCGGCAGAGCCGCCAAGGAGATCGGCGAGGTATCCCAGACCATCGACGACATCTCCGGCCAGACCAACCTGCTGGCCTTAAACGCCACCATCGAAGCGGCCCGGGCCGGAGAAGCCGGTAAAGGCTTTGCCGTGGTGGCAAACGAAATCAAAACCCTGGCCCACGAAGCCGGGGCAGCCACCACCCGCATCAACGAACAGATCGTGGGAATCCAGAACGCCGCCAAAAACACCACCGCCGGTATGAACGCCACGGCCCAGACGATCCACGAGATCGACCAGATCATCCAGACCATCGGCACCACCATCGAAGAGCAGTCTGTGACGACCCGGGAGATCTCCGGCAACCTGGCCCAGTCCTCCCAGGCCATCGCCCTGGTCAACGACCAGGCCCGAGACGGCGCGCGCTTTGCCGACCAGATCGCCCGGGAAATCACCGAGGTCAGCCACACCGCCGCCACCCTCGTCTCCAGCAGCGACATGGTCAACGCCCACGCCGAAGATGTCACCGGACTGTCCGGCGGCTTACAGGAACAGGTGGGCAAATTCAGGATCTAACCCGGATATTTCATGAGAAAACAACCGCACAAAAGAAAAACAATATGATTTCAGATAGCTACAATAAAAATGGTGGTTATTTTGAAACTGTAAAATATCCAGGCTAAGACAACACACCGCATCAAGGCAATAAAAAAGCCCCCGGCAACGTTGCCGGGGGCGAATCCTTAATGTATGTGGGGAGGGGATATGCAAGGCAGGGTGCGCTTGCGCACCACCAAAGGGTGGCGCCCCCCATAAAAACCCATGCACAGGCTCCCCTTACGAAACACAGAATCGGCAAAAGGGTTGATTTTATAAACCCATGGTGCGCAAGCGCACCCTACAGAAGCCCACATATCAAGCTGTAAAACCAACCGGTTTCCTGATAAACGGAAAGGGCCTATCCTGTAACACCGGTTGCCCCATATCACACCCCACGCGAATGCCTCGAAAACCTTTGCATAATGACGACCCCCATGTATTCGCCACAGGGTTTCCAGGTGCCCCCACCTGGCCGCCGGAGGCGCTTTTCTTACCCGATGGCACACGCCACGGCTTTGGCCGCATGGATGGCCGCGGTGTCGTAGAGGGGCACCGGGGTATCTGACGGCCCCACCAGCAGGCCGATCTCCGTGCACCCCAGGATCACGGCTTCGGCCCCTTTGCCTTTAAGCTCTTCAATAATCTCCACAAAGCGTCCCCTGGAGGAGGGGTTGATCTCTCCACGGCAGAGTTCCGAGTAGATCACGTTGTGGACATCCCCACGGCCCCGGTCGTCCGGGGTGACCACCTCAAGGCCAAACCTCTTGTTGAGCCTTTCTGTGTAAAAATCTTCTTCCATGGTAAAGCGGGTCCCCAAGAGCCCCACCCTGGAGATCCCGTCGGCGGCAAGGGCCTCGGCCGTGGCATCGGCGATGTGAAGAAGGGGAATGGAGATGCGCGCCTCAACCTCTTCGGCCACCTTGTGCATGGTGTTGGTGCAGATCATGAGAAAGTCCGCACCCGCAGCCTCCACCGAGGCGGCGGCACGACCGAGAAGCTCTGCGGCAGCGTCCCAGTCTCCGGCATCCTGAAGGGCTTCCACCTCTTCAAAATCCACGCTGTACAGGCTAATCTTGGCCGAGTGAAGGCCTCCCAGGGCCCCCTTGACCCCTTCGTTGATGGCTTTGTAGTAACTGGCGGTGGATTCCCAGCTCATCCCGCCCAGCAGTCCGATGGTTTTCATGGTCTTTTCCTTTCATTTGCCTCCGGCGGCCCTGCCGGGGGCATCATTCTTGTCTGTTCCTTAGTCGACGATGACCTCGCAATCTCCGCCCGCATTCCTCCTGACGGCACCCACAAAGCCGTACACGACAAAACAGAGGGACCCCCCCTGCTGAAGCGCTAAAATGGGTTTATCCTGAAGCAGCATCAGGGTGCCCATGCTTGCGTTCATCAGCATGAAAAACAGCCACCCCACGTGCATCTCCTTTGCCAGGAGATAGCTGCCCAGCAGGAACCCCACCATCACCCCCATCTCCAGAGCCTGGGACACCGAGGTAAGGCCGTGGTAATCGTACAGGCTGAATCCCACGCCAAGGATCATGAACCCGTAAGTGCTGACCGTGGCCACCCCGTCAAGGACCCCGTGATTTTTTCCGCTTCCCTGATACACACGAAGCAGGCCCAGCACCATGGCAGGGACGCCTCCGGCTTCTATGGAGGCGGCAATCCAGTTGTGCTTGAGGATCAAAATCGTCACCCAGGCCGGAACCCCGAGAATGTAGATCGCCCAGCCCCACAGCTTGAGCTGGCGTGCCACGGCATCACCAGCCCCTTCGGCAAAGGAGAACAGCATTTTGTTTATGAGGTAGAACGAGCCTCCCCACAGCTGGAGCAGCATGTCCATGGTTCATTGGTCCCTTCTAAAAATTCAGGCTGTCAGAGTATCAGGGGAAGTGGTGGGAGGTGTTGCGGCACGGCCTGCCTGACACGTTTTCTTTTCCTCTTTTCGGTTGAGCAACAGGAGATTCCCCAAAAGAATCAGGGCCACACCGCTGAAGGCATACCCGCTCCACCGGTACCCTTCCCAGATGGTGGAGATCACCAGGGCCACCACCGGAAAGACCAGGGTGGCATAAGCCGCCCGATCCGCCCCGATGCGGCCGATAAGGGAGAGATAGCAACCAAAGGCCACGATGGACCCGAAGACCGCCAGGTAGACAAGGGAGCCCACATAGGCCGTGCTCATCTCAAAGGCAAAGGAGCGCCCAAGAAGCGCGGACAGCCCCAGCATGATAAGGGCCCCGTAGAGCATGCCGAAGGCGTTGGTCTGCACCACGGGGAGCCCTGCTTTCTGGTTGCGTGCGGACAGGATGTTGCCGATGGAGGCAAGATAAGTAGCTGCAAAGCAGAGCAACAGCCCCTTGGCCCCGCTGTCCCCGAAATGAAACGAGGTAAGCTCCGGCCGGAACACCAGGCCGATACCCACAAGGCCCAACGCGCCCCCCGCCACCACCCTGGCGTCCACGGGGCTCTTGAGAAACACAGCCCCGTTCACCACGTTCATCACCATCACCGTGGAAAAAATCACCGCGGCAAGGCCGCTGGCGATGTGAAGCTCCGCCAGGTAAAACAGCCAGTAGTTCAAGGCAAACAGGAAAACACCCTGGGTGGCCATGGCCAGGTGCTCTTTCCACGTAAATCGCATGGGCAAACGCCGCACGGCGCACCACAGGAGAAGCAGCACCGCTGCCAGGGAAAACCGATAGGTCACCGACACCATGGGGTCGATGCGCCCCAGCTGAAAGGTAATGGCCAGCCAGGTGGAGCCCCAGATCAGAATCGTCATCACATAAAACATTACATTTCGCATAGCATCCATCACGTTGTTGGTCGTAAAAATCGAAAAAAAAGGCCTCCGGCGGCCCTGCCGGGGGCTAAACTTTTAAAAAGTTTAACAAACAGGTTTTAAAAAACCGATATAACTTCGAGGTTATAAAGCAGCTAACATAAACCATCAGCGTTTATGTCGGGCGCAGCCCGAGCCGAAGGCCATTGCGCTTTGCCCTGAGGAACGAAGGGCAAAGCGCAATGGCTATAAGCTTTCGAGGTGGCTCACCTCGCCGCCGGAGGCACGCTTTTTGAGTCCATTACACCAGCGCATGGGCAGCGTCCCCAACGGCCTTGAGGGCCCAGCGGGTCTCCGGTGTAAAGGCGGCGGCGTTGAGGCGCAGGTAGTGCTGGTAGGTGTCGCCGAGGGAAAAAAGGGCGCCCGGGGCCACGGTGATACCCAGGGGCTCCACTGCGGCATAGAGTTTCAGGGAGTCCACGGCCTGGGGCATCTCCACCCAGAGGGTAAAGCCGCCCCAGGGCCGGGTGACCCGGGTGCCTTTGGGGAAGGTCTCCCCCACCATCTCGCCCATGGCGGCCACCCGCTGGGCGCAGGTACGCCTGAGGCCCCGCAGGTGGTGTTCGTAGCCCCCGTTGGCCAGAAACTCTGCCACGGCCAGCTGGGGAGGCAGGGCCGTGGCCAGGGAGGAGACCATCTTGAGGCGCTGCATGCGCTCCTGAAACCTGCCCGAAACCATCCACCCCACCCGGTAACCCGGGGCCAGGGTCTTGGAAAAAGAGGAGCAGAGGATCACCATACCGCTCTTATCGTAGGCCTTGCACACCCCGGGGCGACGGCCCTCAAAGGCGATGTCGCCGTTGATGTCATCTTCCACCAGGGGCACCTGGTACCGTGCCAGAAGAGCCACCAGGGCTTTTTTCTTCTCTTCGGAAAGGGACACCCCTAAGGGGTTGTTAAAGTTGGTCACCTGGAGACAGGCGCTCACCCGGTTTCGGGAGAGGGCGCGCTCCAGGGCGTCCAGATGGATCCCGTCCACGGGGGATGAGGGAATCTCAAGGACCTTGAGACCCAGCTCGCGGAAGAGCTGCAAAAAGTTGAAATAGACCGGGGCACCTGTGACCACGGTGTCCCCGGGTCGGCAGAGGACCTTCATGGCCAGGGAGACCCCTTCCGAGGCCCCGGAGGTGATGAGGATCTCGTCCGGAGACAGGGTCACCCCTGCATTGAGCATATGCCGGGCGATCTGGTGCCTCAGCTTTGGAAGGCCGCTGCCCATGGCGTAGTCGGTGCCGTGGCCCTTGGTGCGCCGCACCTCGGCCGCCATGATCCGTCCCAGTTTTTCAGACGGCAGAATGGCCGGATCAGGGATGGCTGCCCCGAACTGCACCCGCTTTGGGTCGTTGACATCCCGCATGATGCGGGAGACCATCTCTCCGGCCTCCACGGCTGCGGCATTGAGAATGGGACGCCGCACATCCGGCTCCCGGGGAATCTCGGGAAGCCGTGCGCACACGTAGTAACCGGACTGGGGGCGTGCTTCGATGACCCGCCGGTCCTCCAGCAGGCCGTAGGCGGTCTTCACGGTGTTGATGCTCACCTTCAGCCGCTGGCTCATGGCCCGGATGGAGGGCACCTTCTCACCGGGCAGGAACGTGCCCTCCCTCACCATGAGGGCCAGGCGCCCGGCCACCTCCTCGTAGAGGGGCTGCTCCCCCTTTTTCTCTGCAACGTTCGCTTTCATGACGATACCCTACCCCACTTGGCCTGAAGGCCTAAAGATACAGTTGGTTTCATTTTCAATGGATACAGTTTTTCATATCATTCATTGGAAGGACACAGATAAATACCAGGGCCAACGCATTTAAAAATTCAGTTGCCTCCGGCGGGTCGCTTTTTGAAAAAAGCTCCGCAAAAACGTTCCGGTAATCAAGGCAAAGCCTGTTTGTCAAACTTTTCAAAAGTTTGGCCCCCAGAAGGGCCGCCGGAGGCAAAATCTAAATGCGTTTGCCCTGAGATAAATGCACGCCCATCTTGACCGCCGGCCCGTTCTGATCCATCGTAGGCAGGGGGTAGCAAAGCCCCCCGGCCTTCGCGTGTGGCGCAGTAGCCCTGAATGGTGACACACAGCCACGGGTACAGGCGGATCTCATCTGCTGGCGACGGCCTGCTTGACCTGAACAGTGACCAAAAGGAAAAACATGAAAGAGCACCTCTCCAACACGGCATTCAGGCTCATGACGGTGGCCTTCCGGGTCAAGGACCTGTTCAGCAGGCGTACGGATATCCTGGCGGAATTCGAGATCATGGAGGGGATGCATGTGGTGGATTACGGGTGCGGTCCGGGCTCTTACCTCAAAGCCGCTTCCCGGCTGGTGGGGGATACAGGGCTGGTGACGGCCGTGGACATCCACCCCCTGGCCATCCAGGCCGTCAACGAAAAGGCCTTTCGCATGGGGCTCACCAACGTCATGGGGCTGCTCACCCGGGGGTACGACACCCCCCTGGACGATCACAGCGTCCACATCGTCTATGCCATGGACATGTTCCACATGGTCAAGGACCCCACGGCCATGCTCACGGACATCCGGCGCATCCTGGTGCCGGAAGGGGTGCTCTATATGGAAAGCGGCCACCAGCCCATGGAAACGGCGAAGCAGAAGATCCTCGACTCAGGGCAATTTGTCATCCAGAGATCCACGGACCGCTACGTTCAATGCCGCCCCGAGGCCTGATCTGCACCATGTAACCGTTGCCTCCGGCGGCCCTGCCGGGGGCTAAACTTTTAAAAAGTTTAACAAACAGGTTTTAACCAAAAGTCACACAGGGAGTTGTACCATGTCAGACGTCTTGATCACCCGCCTCGACCACGAAGGAGAGGCCGCCGATTTTCTCGCCCTTTTCACCGAATACACCCGCAGCCTGGGAACAGCCGGGACCCCCAGCGATGTCCCGATCCCCGAAAACCTTGTGGAGGCGATCCAAAAACGAAACGACGTGGTGGTCTTCCTCGCCTATGAAGAGAAGCAGCCCGCGGGTTTTGCCGTCACCGTGGAAGGGTTTTCCACCTTTCGGGCCATGCCCTCACTCAACATCCACGACTTAGGGGTAAGCAGCCGATTCCGCGGCCATGGGGTGGGCAAGACCCTGCTGAACGCCGTCCGCGACGAAGCCGAAAAGAGAGGGTGCTGCAAGCTCACCCTGGAGGTGTACGAAAACAACACCAGGGCCTTTTCCCTTTACCAATCCATGGGGTTTTCCACCCTGTCGGGCAACGACGACACCGAGCAGACCCTGTTTATGGCAAGCCCCCTGTAAGGGCTATGCCCTAAAATAATAATATATAACGATACTCCGCCTTAAATTCGTTATGTGTCGACGCAACGTTCAAAACATCATGCTGAGGACTTATGGGATGATCCCGTCATGTGTAATTTATTCTTGGCATGGCCCTAAGAAGAAAGGTCAGGGGCACATGGACCCGTTTGCCCCAGGAGGTGGCCGAGTGGTCGTGGCCTTTCCAGACACGGTTCATGCAGCTTTCCCCTTCCCGGTACCCTTTTCGGGCCAGGATGTCCCGGACGCGGCTGTGGTAGGGAATGTACTTGGCGTCCAGGGCTTCGGTGCTGATATCGAAGTAAAACCGGTGAGACGCGGGGTCGGGCAGGGTATCTGCCATGTAAGGAAGGGTGGAGCCCTCGTAAAGGGGCCAGTGGGAAGAGAGGCATCCGGCCCCGCAAAACAGGTCCGGGTGCTCGCACACCGCGTACAGGGAGATGATACCCCCTAAGCTGGAGCCCATGGCAAACCGCGCTTCGGGGCGAGTGATAAGGGGATAGGCCGACTCCATGTGGGGTATCAGCTCTTCGGTAAGAAATCTCAGGTAACGATCCGAGGTGGGGCATTTGCCCCGCCGCCGGATGGACGCTTTCTCCTTCTCGGAGACATACCGTTCCACGGGCTTTTTGGGAACGTACTCCCGCCAGCGATCCGGTGTGTTCCAGATGTTGGCCAGGATCACCGGGGGAATCACCCCGTCCTCGATGAGCCCCCTGGCCGTATCGCAGAGCCCCCAGCCCATGAGGTTGCTTGCGGGCAGGCAGTTGTACTGCCCGTCCTGCAGGTAGATCACGGGGTACCGGGCCCCTCCCCCCTTGTCATAGCCCGGCGGCAGCCACACGTCCACATGGCGCGGCGCCACAAACCGGGAGTCGAACGTGTCGATTCGCTCCAGCATCCTTCCTCCTGCTCACACCTCAACCCATGGGTCGGCACCTCCAAAAAAACGGTGCCTTATCCGGTTACACGATAACATCTCAGGAATAGATGGAGGTAGCAAAGAAGGAAGGACAATTCAAGGCAATCCGTGATAATACATTCAATTTCCAGCAAAATCCACAGCAAGCAAGGAAATTGTCAACCACCGATAAGAAGAGGCCCCAAAGACGGACACCCCGAGGCTTTGCCGCAAAACAAAAGCGCCGCACTGGCGTGCGGCGCTCCATAAAAAAGTAGCCATGATGGCCCGTGTTGCTTATCTCACCACGAGGTTGTCCACCACGCGCTTGACGCCCACGAGGCGATCGGCCAGGCGAACGGCTTCATCGCGCATGGCTGCGCTCTTCAGCACACCGGTGAGGGTCACCACCCCGTTGTTGACGTCCACATCGATGTGAAGGGCATCCACGTCCGGAGAGGCGATGAGCTCCGACTTCACCTTGATGCCCACCACCTTGTCGTCCAGGGCCTGCCCGATGCTGGTGGTACCCAGCTGAAGAAGGTTGTTGACGCCCTTTACCCCGGAGACCTTGCGGACCACGGCCTCCACATTACGCACCACCCCCTCGTTGTCCACGATGCCCGTAAGGGTCACCACCCCTTCGATGGTGTCCACGTCCACGGAGAAGGTGGGCACCTCCCGGCATTCGGCAAGGGCGGTCTTGACCCGGGCAGTGAGGGTGGCGTCGTCCACCTGGTTGCCAAAGGTACGTTCATCCGAAGCGCTTTTATAAACGCCTGTGGCGCCGGTTCCCACCACAACCGGGGCGCACCCCGCACACAAGAGAAAAAGAGATACCGCAATCCATCGCATCGGCATACAGCCAAACCCTCCAAAACAAGACACTGCCCGCCGACGGAAGGTCCGGAGCGGACCGACCCACAAGCGTATCGACAGGCGATTCAAACATTCCATCCATACCATGGTGCCTGGATCGTCCCCTGTGACGGAGATCACGCCTGTGGGAACAACCCACCATGTCAGCCCGACGATAGCCCACTTTTCAAAAAGCGGCAAGGACGAGGCTACTCATCCCCGAAGGCCCGGTTGTGCTGCTCCATGACCCGGATAAAGGTGGTGCGTTTGGAGAGCTCTTTAAGTTTGGCCGCGCCCACGTAGGTGCAGGTGGATCGAAGGCCCCCCAGGATGTCCAGGAGGGTGTCTTCCACCGGCCCCCGGTACGGAACCGTCACGGATTTGCCCTCGGAGGCGCGGTAGTCGGCCACCCCGCCGCTGTGCTTTTCCATGGCGTCCCGGGAGCTCATGCCGTAGAAGGTCACCACCTTTTCCCCGTTCTCCTCGAGGATCTCCCCGCCGGATTCGTCGTGGCCCGCCAGCATCCCCCCAAGCATGGTAAAATCGGTGCCCGCCCCAAAGGCCTTGGCAATGTCCCCGGCACAGGTGCACCCGCCGTCGGCAACAATGAGCCCCTTGAGACCGTGTGCAGCGTCCGCACACTCGATGATGGCCGAAAGCTGGGGATACCCCACCCCGGTTTTCACGCGGGTGGTGCAGACCGACCCCGGGCCGATGCCCACTTTGACCACGTCGGCCCCGGAGAGGATCAGCTCTTCCACCATCTCCCCTGTCACCACATTGCCCGCCACGATCACCTTGTCCGGAAAAAGGTCCCGCACCCTTCGGACAACGTCCACGAAGTTTTCCGTGTACCCGTTGGCCACGTCGATACAGATGAACTTCAGCAGCGGCAGCACATGAACGATCTGTTTCAAACGCTCCAGATCCGCATCCAGGGTCCCGGTGCTCACCATGATGTGATCAAAGATGGAATCGTCCTGGCGCGCCAGGAAGTTTTTGAGGTCCTCCGGCGAGTAGTACTTGTGAAGGGCTGTCATGGCCCCGTGTTTTGCCAGGGCCTGGGCCATGGCCAGGGTGCCCACCGTGTCCATGTTGGCGGCGATGATGGGCACGCCGGACCAGGTGGTCTGGCTGTGCCGGAACAGGTAGGTGCGGTTCATCTCCACCTGGGACCTGCTCTTCAGAGTGGAACGTTTCGGCCGGATCAGCACATCCTTGAACCCGAGCTTGACTTCGTTGTCGATTCGCATGGCACACCTCATTCTTCGTGTAAGGGTTAGGCGACATGGCAGGATGCCACACACAGCATGGGCTGGCGCAGCACGAGCAAAACCATCTGAAACAACGATCAAAACCAGTCTATCCAAAAACAGGAACTCTGCCAACCGGATGCGCCGGGCCGGACAAAGGGGAAAAGGATGCGGCGCCGAGGGCCATGGAAGATGGGATACGGCAGGCCAGTGCAAGGAAGGGTGTTGAGGGGGGCCTGCCGGAAAAGTCAGATAGGGAGGTGCGGCATGTTTTCATGCCGCCGGACCTCCCCGGCCAAAGAAAGCCTCAGCGGTTGTCCGATGCGGAGGCAACCTGCTTTAAAAGGGCGTCGGGAATATCCCAGCCCTCGGGGTTGTCCTGCACCTTCCAGCGCCTGTGGAACCACCACCACTGGTTGGGGGCTTCCCGAATCCACTCTTCTGCGATGCGGTTCAGGCGCTCGGTGTTGTGGCGGATGTTCTCCTCCATGTCCTCATGGGGCGTCTCCAGGTGGAAGGCCGGGGAAACCTTGACGTGGTGGTGGCCGTCCTTGGCTTTCCGGTTGATGACCGCCGGGATGATGGTGGCGCCGGTCTCAAAGGCAAATCGGGCAGGAGCAGGGGTCGTTGCCGCAAGCTCTCCGAAAAAGTCGCACACAATGGATCGGTGCTTGGCAAGGTGCTGGTCGATGACCAGGGTAACGATCTTGTTTTCCGCCAGAAGCTCCTTGATGTAATTCTTGGTGCCTTTGCGGTTGATGATGATAACGCCGGTGTTCTTGCGCACGCTCGATATGAACTGCTCTGCGGCCTTGCTCATCTCTTTGACCACCACGGCAATGGGAGCCCCCCGCATGGCCATGGAGCAGCCACCCAGGTCCACGTTATCAAGGTGCGTGGCCACCAGGATCACCCCTTTGCCACGGGCACGGGCGGCGTCCACGTGTTCCCAGCCGTCGATCTGGACCAGCTTTCTGTTCTCCTCAAGGCTCATATGGGGAATGCGGAGTATCTCCACGATGTACATGGCAAAATGGGCAAAGAGCTCCCGAATGGCGATTCGCTGCTCGTCCCTTGTGAGTTCCCTGCCCATGGCTCGGTTGATGTTGTGCAGGGCCTCTTTTCGTCGAATCGGGATAAGGTAATACCAGATCCATCCGAGGCAGCGGCCAAAGGCCATGGCCACGGGTAAGGGCAGGCGTGAGATAAATCGACTGAATACATTCAACATGTGGTGTGCCTTCTTCACTTAAAAATAGAGACTATCGTATGTGCTGCGTGTCCCCTGCGGGCACGGCCCGCAGGGGCAAAAAAAATGTGCCCCGAACATCAGGGCACATTCCGTGCGAAAATGCGGTGTAAAAAAAACTGAGGACTTATGGGATGATCCCGTCATGTGCTGTTTATTCTTGGCATGACCCAGAGCATCACGCCAGCTCTTCAAGGAGCATGCGCATGTGCTCTTTTTCGGCTGCGGCCACCGAGTAAAAAATCTCGGCGCCCTCTCCTTCCATGGTGTCGGCCAGGTTGCGGTACATCTCATAGGCAGCCACCTCCACCTCCAGGGCCACCTCAAAGAGAGCCCGCCATCCCAGGGTGCCGTCCTTCATGCGCTCAAAGAGCTGGCTCAGGTTCTCCCCGCCTTCCACAACGGAACCGGGCAGGGTGTTCACCAGGGTCACACAATCCGGGGCATGGGGGTCCAGGCGCTTTAAGTAGGCGTGGATGAGGTTGATGTGGGAAATCTCCACGGCGGCCAGTTTCCTCACCACCCCCACGGGCCCTTTGCCTTCCATGAGCTTTTCCAGGCGCTGATAAAACCGCCAGGCGCCCTTTTCCAGGTCCATGGCCGCCATGAGCATCCGCGGAAGGTCTTCGTGCTGGCGGATCACCCGGATCTTCGGCAGGCCGTAGGCCAGGCGCCCCAGGTAGGCATCCAGGCCCCCGACAAGGTTGAAGACCTCGCCCTCCGGCGCAACGTTCGTCTCGTAGATCAGCGCCACGGCAAGGGACTTGGCCCCGCGCTCGCAGACAAAAACCGTGGTGCGTTTCGGATCCAGCTCCCCTGCCCGTTTGTTGATGGCAAGGGCCGGAATACACACGGATCCGGGTATGTGTTCCTGCTCAAAATCCTCCTCGCGACGCACGTCCACGAGGGTTACCTCCCCTTCAGGGTGCCGGTCCAGAAAGGCGTCCAGCTCCTCTGGCCATAACTGCTTCATCGTCTTTTCCTCGGTATGCAGGTCGCCTCGCCTAAAAATTGAGGCCATAAAAAAACAATAGATTTACATCGTATCACTTGTTTTTTCAATGCACCCGCCAAAAAAACAATATTTCGCCGCGTGCACCCTGCTCACAGGCAAACCGGAAACGGCCCCTGAAGGACCTGCCGAGGGGCCGCTTTTTGCTCAGATAAACTGGGTCATGAGCTGGGTGATCACCTCGTCCACGTTGTCGGGGGTGATGGCGTACTGCCTGCAGGTGGCCTCCACCTGTTTCATGTGGGCCGAGCCCTTCATGCCCCCGATGCCGTGGAACAGGCCAAGGCGCCGCCCCACCTGATAGTGCATCTTCTCCACGGGATCCATGGCAAGAAACGCGCGGATCTTATCGCACATCGCCTCCCTGTCAACAGGAAAGCTTCCCTCCACGTCCTGAAAGAGGTTCAGGATGTGGTCGCTTGTGAGGGTGCTGGTGATATCCCCCAGGGATTCCAGAAAAAGGAGAATCTCTTCTGCGGCCTCCACATCGGTGATCTTCTCGAACCGTCCTTCCTTCCAGTCGGTATAGAGCTCGGTGTGCCCGGGGATGGCCAGGGTGCGGAGCCGGATGAAGTCCGGGTTGATCTGGGTCAGGGCGTCGGCGGTCTCCAGGGCGTGATCGCGGGACAATTCCTTTCCCCCCAGGCCGGGCATCACGTACTCGGAGAGCTCCATGCCCGCCTTCTTCACCTTCAGGCCGCCCTGAATGTGCATGGCCTTGGTGGAGCCCTTTTTCACCCGTTTGAGTACGGCGTCGGAGCCGGATTCCATGCCGATGTGGATCCGGTTCAACCCGGCTTCGGCCATGCGGGCCAGGTGCTCGTCGCTGATCCGGGCCACGGTGTGGGACCTGGCATAGGAGGTGATCCGATAGTTCCAGAGAAAGACGGAACGCATGTACTCCAAAACGCGGATCAGGTCCTCGGGTTTGACGATAAGGCTGTTGGCGTCCTGGAGGAACACCGAGGTCATCCGTCCCCGGGCCCAGTTGGCCGCCGCCTGGAAGGCATGGATCTCTCCCCCCCTGACCGTGGCCTGAACCGCCTCAAGGTCGGCACGCGTCACCCGGCCATTTGTCTCGATCACCCCATGGAGGGGGATCGCATACCGGGCCACCGCGTCGATGTCCCGCATCACGTCCTCCACAGGCCTCAGGGAAAACGTCTCCCCCTTGTAGACCGGACAGAAGGTGCATCGGTTCCACGGGCAGTTACGCGACACGCGAATCAACAGGCTCGCCGCTTCGCTGGGAGGCCGGATGGGCCCCTGCTCAAATCCTTCATACTCACGGACTGTCTTCATGGTATCCTCGCTTTTCAATCCATCCCGGAAATTTCATGAGAAAACGGCGTCACCAGAACATCTACTCGATTTTCTCAGCTTTACGGGCGAGCCGCATGCACCATCTGCAGTTCTGATCCCTTGTATATGGGTGCACTCGACGTGTGAAATGGTTGCCAGAGTCATTGTCAGTATTTCAAAAGTAGACATCCCTGACGGGAATGCAATGCGCAGGGCCTATAATTTACACCGATACCGCCAAAAGATGGGCCCGGCTTCCCTTTCCGTACAAGGCTCGTTTTGACAAACACACGGGCCTGACATATGATCGCCCTGGTAGGTCATTGCCTTGGGAATACCGGCAATACCATGGTTTGAATCAAACAATCGGGTACCCATGACGGAAACACACGCTAACCTTCGCAGGTTAAAGCTCATCTGGCCCCTTCTCCTTCTGGTGTTCATCCTTGTGGTGGGTACCGGCGGGACGGCAATTCATCTCTCCCGGTTTTACCGCACCCCACAGGGTGATCCGGCCACAACGCTCATCTACACCATCAAGCGCGGCCAGAGTTTCAACACCACCGCCCGCCAGCTGGTGAAGGCCGGACTCTGCTCTTCCGAGACCAAGTTGAGGTTCATGGCCACCGTCTACGGCCTCGACAAGAAAATCAAGGCCGGCGAATACCGCCTGTCCGGAGCCATGACACCCGAGGAGATCCTCACCGTTCTCACCAGCGGCAAGGTCCACCTGCGCAGGCTCACCATCCCGGAAGGGTACACGGTCAGGCAGATTGCCGATGTGGTGGAACAAAGCGGTCTTGGCGAGGCGGCCCTTATCATGGACCTCTGCTTTTCCGAGCCCTTTACCCGGCGCATGGAGCTGCCCGGGGAGGCCCCTTCCCTTGAAGGCTACCTCTTCCCGGAAACCTATCTTTTTGAAAAGGGCACCTCCGAAGAGGCCATTCTCGCCGCCATGGTCGGACGCTTCAAGGCGGTCTTCACAGAAGAGCTGCAGCAGGAGGGCAAAGCCCTCGGGCTTTCCCCCAACCAGGTGGTGACCCTGGCCTCCATCATCGAAAAAGAGACCGGCGCCCCATCCGAGCGCCCCATCATCTCATCGGTCTTCCACAACCGACTCAAAAAACGGATGCGCCTGGAGACCGATCCCACGGTTATCTACGGCATCAAAGACTTTAACGGCAACATCACCCGAAAAGACCTCCGGCGCAGGACCCCGTACAACACCTACGTCATCAAGGGACTGCCCCCCGGACCCATCGCCAGCCCGGGCCTTGCAGCCCTTACGGCAGCCGTCCGGCCCGAGGACACAGGGTACCTCTACTTTGTCTCCAAAAAAGACGGGTCCCATCACTTTTCCAGGACCTTCAAGGAGCACTCCCGAGCTGTACGCAAGTACCAGCTAAACAGATAGTGACACACCCCAGGACACGCACATGGCACAGATTTCCGATATGACACTGGACGAACAGGTGGGCCAGCGGCTCATCGTGGGTTTTGACGGCACCGACCTCACCGATGACCTGAAGTACCTCATCGACACCCTCAAGGTGGGAGGGGTGATCCTCTTTTCCCCCAACATCGACTCACCGGCCCAGGTGGCCGACCTGTGCCATGCCATGCAGGCGTACGCGGCCCACTGCGGCCTGCCGCCCCTGTTCATCTCCGTGGACCAGGAAGGGGGCCAGGTGGCCCGCATGAAAGAGCCCCTCACCCTCTTCCCCGAAGGCGCCCCGGCCCTGGGCACCCCTGAGGCGGCCCGTCACTTCGGGCGCACCACGGGAAAAGAACTCTTTGAGGTGGGATACAACATGGACATGGCCCCGGTGCTGGACGTCCAGCCCGAGGGGTTTTCAGGCATCATGGCAAAAAGGGTGTTCCCGGGTTCGCCCCAGGAAGTGGGCGCCCTGGGGGTCGAGGTCATGGAGGCCCTGGAGACCGAAGGGGTCCTGGCCGTGGTCAAGCACTTCCCGGGCATCGGCCGCACCACCCTGGACTCCCACCTCACCCTGCCCCTGCTGGACACGCCCCTTGAGGTGCTGTCCCGCACCGACCTGGTACCCTTTGAGATTGCCTTTGCAGCCGGAGCCTCGGCCGTGATGCTCTCCCACATCAAGTACACGGACATCGACGACCAGTGGCCCGCCAGCCTCTCCCCTGAGGTGGTCAAAGGGGTCTTGCGGGGCCGCATGGGCTTCAACGGCGTCACCATGACCGACGACCTCGACATGAAGGCCGTCACCTGCGATATGGAGACCGCCGCCCGGCAGATCTTCACCGCAGACGTGGACATCGCCCTGATCTGCCACCGAAGCGACCGCTACGAGACCCTGGCCAAGACCTTCAAAACCATGGCAACTCGCTTTCCCGGCGCCCACGCCCTGGCCGTGGGGCGCATCCTGGCCTTAAAAGAGATCATGACCCGAAAGGCCCCCAACTGATGGCGGGCCTGGCCTATCGCCTGACCCGGGGATACCTGACCTGGATCTCTCCGGCCACTCCCCGGGCCGTGAGGCTGAGAAACGCCCTGTGCTTTCTGCTCCTCATTGCCTGGGCCCCCTTCGGCCTGGCCGTTCTCTTTCTCTTTGACGCGCCCGGCTCCGAATCAGACCCCATCGCCTGGATCATGGCCGGGTTTGTCTGGCTCTACCCCCTGCTTTTCCTCATCTCCCTGCCCCTCACCTGGCTGGCCCTGCGCGCCAGAAACATCCCCCGAGCCGCCAAACGCTCAACCCTCCCCTTGTGGTACGCCAAGGCCATGGTCATGACCGGGGTGGGGTTTTACCTGGCCTTAAACAAATAGCGCCATCCAGCGCATCTTGCCCTCAAGAGGCCTCCGGCGGCCTTGCCGGGGGCCAAACTTTTAAAAAGTTTGACAAACAGTTCTTAAGCAAGCCTTTCCAGGCTCCGCCGAAATAATTTCCACTTTTTCACATTAGAAACGTTTTTTGCGGAGCTTTTTTTCAAAAAAGCGACCCGCCGGAGGCATGTTTTTGCTTTGATGTTTCCTTGCCCCCTCACCCGAACGTGGATGAGACAGACGAAGGCCCCAAATCACCTCACGGAAAATTTTTTCCCAACAGCATGGACTCCATCTTGAATTTCCACCAGCGGTTCGCTCCCCAGTCTCCGTACTGCGCGTCCAGAAACGGGGGAATATCCGTCACACCGTGGACGGCTTTCATGTACCCCCTCACCACGGAATCCACCGGGATCTCGCCATAAAAGCCCAGAAGGGTCATGAGATGAATCCGGGCGTACTCCCCGAATCCTTTGAACTTAGAGATCTGTGCCCCGGCTTCGCCGTGGCTTAGCCTCCCACCCGACAAAAGGGTTTCGAGCCCTGGGTTTGCCACAAAACAGTGGGCCAATGCCTTGAGGTAGACACTCCGGTAGCCCACGGGGGCAAGGGTTTTAAGCTCCTCGGCGCTGAAACGGTTCACCTCGGCAGGGGCGGGAAAGGGGCACCTGCCTGATGGGGCGGGCTCGGTAAAGGCCGTGCTGCACAGGGCCTCGGCCATCTTCCGGGTCAGGACCCAGGAGCAGTTGGTGGTCAAAAGGGTTTTGGCGGCGTTTTCCCAGGCCGTGGGAGCCGTGAGCAGCCGCCCGGCACCCTGGGCCACCAGGGTTGCGTGGGCCTCCGAGGTCTTATGGGCCAGGCGTTTGATGGTGGCGGTCTCCCTGTCCAGGGCCAGCATGGTGGTCAGGGCCGTTTTTAAAGCGGCCCTCTCTTCTTCGGCCAGGGGGCTGTCCCCGGTCACCTCAACGGCAAGGGTGTCACCTGCCTGGGAGATTAGCAGGTCCACGGACCGTGCCCCGGTGTGGAGCACATACCGGAGGAACCCGGCGTCCTCCTCCCAGTGGAAGGGACGAAGCTGGCGCCAGCCGTGGGTGAGGCAGAGGGTTTCAAGGGAATAGTCGTCGGGGCAGGTCAGGGAAAGGGTCGTTGTTGTCATGGGACTCCGGGCAATGGGTTAAGGGGCAGGGCCCCGGTTACGTGAAAGGCGGCTGCATCAAAGCAGACAATGCCCCCCGGGGCAAGCCCCTGAAATGCGTTGGCCCTGTTCCGCCGATTGATTTGCCCGGTAAACTGTGCTGTATATAGAAACGGAAAGGGAACATCGAAAAAGAAGGCCGCACTGAAGTCGCCCAAGCTGGTCACAAAACGCCAACCGGGCCACCGTGAAGACTGCCGGAGCCCTCGTCAAAGGGGATTTTCATTATGGGTCAGAAACATTCTCTTCACACCTTTGTCCACCGTACCCTGATTATCCGCCTTGTGGCCTTGGGGATCGGGCTCTCCCTGGTCATGGGCGCCGGGGTCCTTCTCATGGAGCGCGACCGGGTCAGCCGTGAAGCCATTGCCGTGGCCGTGGATCGCCTCGCCCTGTTCTCCGGACGCAACGAAGCCCTCCTGGCCGATCCCGACCAGCTGGATGCCGACGCTCTGCACCAGGCCGTCCTCGACTTCAGCGCCACCCGCACCCCCATCCAGTCCGGGGCCTTTGCCTTCATCGGTATTTACGATCTGAAAGGCGCCAAGGTCATCGATTTTTACAACGAAACCCACGACCGCTTAAGCGCCGTCAAGGAAGCCCAGCAAGCCTCTCCCCTGTTGATACCCGACCGGGGTGCCCCCCGGTACGAGATTGTCCGCATTGCCGGTCGCCCCTATCTCAAAAGCGCCCTTCCCCTGTCCAACAGCAGCGGCCAGAACGTGGGAATCATCAACGGATTTTTCGCCTTTTCCCCGGAGACCATCAAGGCCTTTCGCATGCGGGGGCTCAGGGCCATGATCGGGGCCATGCTCATTGTCCTTATTACCACGGCCGTGATCTATCCGGTGGTCTTGAAGCTTACAAAGCGCATCACCCGGTTTTCCGTCCGCCTCCTGGAGGCCAACTTAGACACCCTGGAGACCCTGGGCAGCGCCATTGCCCAGCGGGACAGCGACACCAACGCCCACAACTACCGGGTCACCATCTACGCGGCCCGCCTGGGCGAGGAGCTGAACCTTCCCGCCCAGACCATGCGCACCCTCATCAAGGGGGCCTTTCTCCATGATGTGGGCAAAATCGGTGTTCCCGATGAGGTACTCCTCAAGCCCGGTCGCCTGGACGACGATGAATATGAGATCATGAAGACACACGTGGACCACGGATGCGACATCATCGAACGGTCCACATGGCTCAACGACGCGTTGGAGGTGATCCGGTCCCACCACGAAAAGATGACGGGCAAGGGCTACCCCATGGGCCTTGAAGGAGACGGGATCCCCATCACGGCACGGGTCTTTGCCATTGCCGACGTGTTCGACGCCCTCACCTCCAGGCGTCCCTACAAAACGGCTTGGACCTTTGACGAGGCCATGGAGATCCTGGAGGAGGGCCGGGGCACCCACTTCGACCCGCACCTTCTGGACACCTTCAGCCACATCGCAAAGCCCCTTTACGATCAATACGGGGGCAAGGAGAAGATCTTTCGAGAGGAGCTCGACGAGATCCTCAAAACCTATTTTCATGAAGGCATGGACAGCCTGGACTACTGACACACACTGGAGACTCACATGAATTGCCCGAAGTGCACCACCACGAAACTGAAACAGACCGGTTACAACTCACCCTACTTCTGCGAGGCCTGCGGCGGTATGTGGCTTCTGCCGGGGAGCCGCGCCGAAGTGGCCGACATGACCGTCACAGAGGCAGACGGGGAACAGGCCCCGGAGGGCCAGGACAGCAAGACTGGCCTGTGCCCCTCCGGCCACGGCATCATGATCCGGGCTAAAATCGAGCTCGACGAGCCCTTTTTCCTGGAAAAATGCACGGCCTGCGGCGGGATCTGGTTTGACAAGGGAGAGTGGCAACGCATTGCCGAGACCAACCTGGCCGACAACTTAAGCGTTCTCTGGTCCTCCTCCTGGCAGCGAAAACAGAGCCGGGAGAAAAACCGGGAGAGCTTCCTTGCCATGAACCAGAACCTTTTGGGGGAGTCCGTCTTTGACGCCATCATGGAACTGGCAGAGCGCCTGAAAGATCACCCCGACCAGGATCGCGCCCTGGCCCTGCTCCGGCAGGAACTCACCCACCCGTAAAACACGGTGCGGGGTGCCGCCACAGGGCCGGTCAGTGTCCTGCGGTTCCCCGCACCAGTGTATCCTGGATCACGATCTCCACAGCATCCACCGGGCACACCGTGTAGCAGTCTCCGCAGACATCGCACCGTGACGGATCGATGACACACCGGTCCCCTTCCCTGCCAATGGCCGTAAAGGAGCACCTCTCCAGGCAGGCCCCGCACCCCATGCACACATCGGTGATGCGCATGCCCTGGAACGGCACCTGTTGCCCCCCGAAACAAAACCGGGTCCGCTCCAGCTTGTGGGGCCGGTTCTCCTTCTCGAAATCAAAATCAAACACCTCTCCCCAGGCCCGGTGCAGGCAAAACGTCGTCATGGCCGGGTATTTCTCGATGTCCTTGACACCCAGCATGAACATCTCATTCCCCTGAGCCTTTGCTTTGAGGGCCTCCAGGGGGATCTCCCTGACCTCTCCGGTGGCGCGGATGGTGTACCCGGGCTCAAAGGAAGGCATGCCCTCATCGTCATGGGCAATGGTGGTGGTGGGGTACATGCCGCAGATGGACACCAGCTCTGTGTCGTTGAGCTGCTTGTAAAACGCCTTGGTGACCATGGTCCTGAAGTAGAGACCCTCGTCGTCAAAGGCAAACAAATGGGCAATCCGGGTCTGGGGAACGCCCTTGTCCACGGTGGCAAACACAAGGCTGCCGATGGCATCGAATTTTTCATACACGTCTGCACGTTTCATCTTCATATATCCTTATTAATTTGGAGTTTCGGTGTAACCAATGACACCGTCCCAAAAGGCCCACAGCCCGTAGGGTGCCCTCTGTGCAGGTCACGGTTCAAACGATGATCAAGGCCACCGGAGTTCTTCCGGTTACAGGAAAAACCCCAGGGCCAGAAACATGAGAAAACTGATCACACCGCCGGTCAGGGCAAAGGGCATCTGGGCCCTGACATGATCCATGCCGTCCACCCCCGCCACCTTGGCCGACAGGATGGTGGTATCGGAGAGGGGGGAGCAGTGATCGCCAAAAACAGCCCCGGACCCGCAGGCCCCTAAAATCAGGGGGACACTGAGGCCCAAGGCCGCAGCCAGGGGGATGGCGATGGGAACGAGGATGGAGAGAGTCCCGCCGCCGGTTCCGCTCATAAAGGAGATCAGAGCCCCGCTCACAAACACCATGGCCGGTACAAGGGCCGGGTGGACATGGTGGCCGAATCCGGCCAGGTAGGCCCCGGTCCCCAACTGGTTCAACAGGTTGCTCAAGGCAAAGGAGAGGGTGAGGACCAGGGCGATCTCAAGGTAGGACGCCATGCCCTGGACGCACCAGGCAATGTACCCCTGGGTATCCACGACACCCCGGATCCTGTAGAAGACGCCGGTCACCGCCAGGGTCAGCAGGATGCCCGTAAAGATGGAGGTGGACCCGTCGCCTGTCAGCACCACAAGGCCGAAGACTCCCACGATAAAAAGCCCCAGGGGCAACAGCATGTTCACGGCGGCTGACGCCGGAGCGTCCGGGCTCCCCTCAGCATGGGGCACGGCACCTCTGCCCGGCTCAGCGGCCCCTGCCGCAGCCACCTTTCTTCTGCCGACAATCACCCCCCCTGCGATGACGATGGAGACCATGGGGTAGACCTGGAACGGCACGGCCCGAAGCACCAGGCTGAACGGGTCTCCGCCTATCACCCCCGTTGAAATCTGGACCCCGAGCAAGGCGGCAAGAAACGCCCCTGCAGCGGTGGCCGGAGACAAAAACGCAACGGATGCGGAGGTGGAATCGATGATGTAGGACAAGGTCTCCCGATTGCCTTTGTGGGTATCGTACAGGGGCCGTATGGCCACCCCACGGACCACAATGGAGACGGTGGTATCCACAAACAGCACCATGCCGAGCAGATAGGCCAGCACCTCCGCCCCAAAGGCGCTCTTCACCGCCCTTTGTCTGACCGTCAAAAGCCGCACAAAGCCCTTGACCCCGCCGGACTGCTCAATCACCTGGACCAGAGAGCCTGTCATCAGCACAAAGAGAATGGCCTTTGCGGACCAGCTGCTTTCAAACACAGCCGCGATGCCGTTGATCCCGGCAAAGAGCGTGCCTTGGGCGGAGTCCAGGAGAATCCCCCCGGCAAACACCCCGGCAAAAAGGGCCAGGATGATGTTGCGGGAGTAAAAGGTCAGAAGCAGGGTGAGGGTCACCGGTGCCAATGAAACAATGCCAGGATTCATGGGTGCCACCTTCTTGGGTTGCCTCGGGCCTTGGCCCGGAGCGCCGCTTATAAGGTTTGATATCAAACCATTTGATCAAAAAAAAACGTAACTAGTCAGCTTGCCTCCGGCGGGTCGCTTTTTTGAAAAAAAGCTCCGCAAAAAACTTTCCGGCAGAAAGATCAGAACAGTCAAAATCGCTGAAATTCATGTCAAAGCTGTCAAGACCTGTTTGTCAAACCCAAAGCATCTAATTGGCAAAAGTTTGGCCCCCGGCAGGGCCGCCGGAGGCAAAGACAAGCTGAATAGTTACAAAAAAAACCGCATACCAATGCGGGAACGTGCGCTCGCCTTTCAGGGGAAATTACCGTGAATCCGCTCCAGAAGCCCCACCACCTGCTCTTTTTCCTCCTGGGAGAATCCCCTGAAGGTGGTGGACATCAGCTTGGCTGAAACGTACTCGAAGTCCGGCTTCAGCTCCTCCCCTTCCCGGGTGAGTGCGATAAGGGTCACGCGGCTGTCGCCGGCGTCCTTGCGCTTTTCCACGTACCCGAGCTTGATGAGCTTGTTGATAAGGGCCGTTATTGTCGATTTGTCCCGACCGATCCTTTCGGCCAGCTCTTTCATGGGCAGCGGAGAGCTTTGGAACAGGTTGACAAGGATATCCCCGTGGGAGGGGGCAAGCCCCTCAATACCCAACTCCTTCAGCTTTGCGAGGATAAATGCGTTGGCTTTCTCCCGGGTCCTGCCGATGAGGGCAATGATGTGGTCGGTTTTCACGCGATCCTCCGTAGCAGTGGGTTGATGGCCGGCAATATAGTTGGACATCAAACCTATGTCAAGTTATTTTCTACACCGTCATGCCCGGCCCTCCATGAAACGTCGGGCATGTGCCCTGCTGCGCTTCAGTCCCCCCGCCGGTAAGGGCCACGCTCAGCTGGAAAGGAAATTCCAAGTTTTTTCATGCGGCTTCGCAAGGTATTGGGGTTCATGTTCAAAAGCTCCGCAGCACCTCCGGGACCGGCGATTCTGCCGCGGGTCTTTCCAAGGACAAAGCGGATATGCCCTTTTATAGCGGCATCCATGGCAAGGTCCTGGGGACTCCACGCCCCTGCCAGGGACGATGGACTCCCCTGGTGGGAAGGGGTCAGGACAGGAAATCTCAGGGGCCCCCCTTTAAAAAGAATAAGGGCCCGCTCCACAAGGTTCTGCAACTCACGGACATTGCCCGGCCAGTCGTAGGCCAGAAGTGCTTCCATTTCCCCTTCGGCGGGTGCCGGGGGCTCTCCCAGATTCATCTCCCGCGCCCTGGAGCGGATAAAATGCTCAACAAGCAGGGGGATGTCGTCTTTTCGGTCACGCAGGGGCGGAATCTCCACGGGAAAGATATTGAGGCGGTACCAGAGATCCTGCCTAAAACGCCCCGCTTCGACCATCTCGGGCAGTTTGCGATGGGTGGCTGCGATAATCCGTACGTTTGTCCGCAGGGTCTTCCCACCCCCAACCCGTTCAAACTCCCCGCTTTGGAGCACCCGCAGCAATTTCACCTGGGCGGAAAGCGGAAGTTCCCCTATTTCGTCCAGAAAAAGGGTCCCCCCATTGGCCCTCTCAAAGCGCCCCGGCTTTGTCTCGATGGCCCCTGTGAACGCGCCCTTTTCATGGCCGAAAAGTTCCGAGTCCACCAGGGAATCCGCAATGGCACCACAGTTGAGACGCACCAGGGGCTCAGCGGAGCGGCTGGAGAGCTTATGAACCTCTGCGGCCACCACCTCCTTGCCCGTGCCGGTCTCTCCCAGCAGCAGAACTGGCGTGTCCGTCGGGGCAACCTGGGACACAAGCGAGCGCACCTCCCGCAGCCCGGTGTCGCCCCCCACCATCACCTCCTCCACCGTGTTCTCCCGCTGGAGAGCCTTGTGGTCCTGTACCAGGTCCATGTACCGCAGGGCATTGGAGAGGGCGATGGCAAACGGTTCCTTCACTTCGGTGACAATCTCGGCGTGGCGGGCGTGGTAGAGCTCCTTGCCTTCGGCTGCAAAGGTCAAATTGCCGATGAGCGTGTGATCCACGGTGAGGCCACAGGTCATGGAAGAAAAAATGCCGGTATTCAGAAGGCGAAGGCCTGACATCCCGCCATGGACAAGGCGGAAAATCTCACGGTTGATGGGGTGGGTGTGGTCCCGGATCCAGGGGGTGGTGGCGGAACGGGACTCCCGCTGCCAGGCTGAGATGGACTCCCATGCGGCATTTGACAAGGGAAAGGCCTCGTCCACGAGAAAGCCACCGTCTGCGTATGCCAGGGCAATGAGACGCGCCCGCTTTCGCTCCGTCTCATAGCGGGTGATGACAAGGGCGTCCAGGGTAAGCTCATCCCTCAAGAATTGGAATACATCGAACAGGGCTTTGTCGAGATCAAGGCTGCCGCAGATGCGACGAACCACTTCCCGGTACCGATCCACTTTCATAAGCACGCCATTTCGTTTTCAAAACGATATAACACGTTTAAATCACGATATATCATTTTAGCAAAAACCACCATTGTTCAATCCATTGAATTTATAACTTTTTATCTTTCGGCACGATTATTGATACCTCTTTCTTCATTCATTTGCAAACCCAAAGTCTTAAAAAGGAGAGTACTCATGAGCTGGAAAAAAATCTACGAGAAGCGCCTGATGTCCCCTGAAGCCATTGCAGCTGCCCTGCCGAAGGAGGCCACCATCTTTGCCTCACCCGCGGCCAGTTTTCCCCTGGAGCTGATCAACGCCATCACCGCCGCACCTACCACGGAAGCCGTCACGATGTACTCGGCCATGATCATGACCCAGCCGGATTTTCTCTCACCGGAGCAGCGGGGACGGCTCCACTACCGGTGCTGCTTTATGGGGCCCCTTGAGCGCATGCTCCTTGACCGAAAAGATGACATCACCCCCTTCAGTGTCACGTTCAGCCGCATCCACGAGCTGGTTCGCCATATAGGCTTTGATGCGACTATCCTGGAGGTCTCCCCTCCAGACGAGCACGGCTACATGAGCCTCGGCCCCAGCGGTACCCTCCTTGGCCACCCTGCCCTCGCCGCATCGGAAAAAATATATTGTCAGGTCAATGACCAGACGCCGTATATCTTCGGTTCCCAGGCGCACATCCATGTGTCGGATGTGGCGGGGCTCTGTGAGGTCAGCCGTCCCTGCGCTGAACTCCCCGCCACTGAGCCGGATGCCGTTGATGAAACCATTGCCGACCTCATTACGGCCCGTATTCCCGACGGTGCAACGCTCCAGCTCGGCATCGGGAAACTCGCCGACGCCATCGGGGACCGCCTCACGGATAAAAAAGACCTGGGTATCCATACGGAGCTGCTCACCCCCTCCATGGTCAGGCTCCATGACATGGGGGTCATCACCGGCGCCAGAAAAGAGCTGCATCCGGGCAAAATCATCTCTGCCTTCGGCATGGGGGCCGCCAGGGACTACCGGTTTATGCACAAGAACCCCGTGTTTGAAATGTACCCGGCCCATTACGTCAACGATCCCGCCATCATCGGGGCCCACAGCAACTTCGTTTCCATCAACAACGCCCTTGCCGTGGACCTCACCGGCCAGGTTTCAAGCGAGTCCATCGGGTTTCAGCAGCACAGCGCCACGGGCGGTCAGCTCGATTTTGTTCGCGGTGCCCGCCTTTCAAAGGGTGGCCAGAGCTTCATTGCCATGAAATCCACCTCCGGCTCTGGAGACCGCCGCTTCTCCCGCATCCAGACCTGCCTCTTGCCCGGCACCGCTGTCACCACGCCCCGGAGTGATGTCCAGTCCATCGTCACGGAATACGGCATCGCCGAGTTGGACCACAAAACCATTCCGGAGCGGGTCACCGCCCTTATTGCCATTGCCCACCCCGACTTCCGGGAAGAGCTCGCCCGGGATGCCGTACAGGCCGGGCTGATCAGCGCAGAGGCCCTGAAAGACTCGCAACTGGCTGCATAAACAGCTCCCCCAGTTTTCAAACAAAAAGCCCCCGCTGAGCCATGCTCAACGGGGGCTTTTTGATGTCACTCGATGCCGCCGACAATGCCGCCGGGCAAAACGAATGCGCGGGCTATCCGAGAACCTTGATCAGCTCCACGGTGAAGCACAGGGTGGCGTTGGGACCGATGGCGTCCCCTGCGCCCTGGGCGCCGTAGCCGATGGAGGCGGGGATGACCAGCTCGTACTTGGCCCCTTCCTTCATGAGCTGGAGGGCTTCCTGCCATCCTTCAATGACCCCGTTCACCGGGAAGGTGGCGGGCTGCTCGCGCTTGTAGGAGCTGTCGAAGATGGAACCGTCAAGGAGACGCCCTTCGTAATGAACTGTGACCTGGTCCTTGGCGCTGGGGGTCTTGCCGGTGCCCTCTTCCACCACGGTGTACTGAAGACCGGACTCGGTGACCACCACGCCCTCTTTTTTGGCGTTTTCGCCGAGGAATGCACGGCCTTCGGCGCGGTTTTTCTCGCCGACTTCGTCCTTGGCCTTCTGCATCTCTTCCTGCATGTGCTGCTGGAAGGCCATCATCACCTGCTGCATCTCACCGGCAGGCATGGTGGGCTGCTCGCCTTTCATGGCTGCTTTAAAGGAATCGCAGAAAATATCCGCGTCGATGTCGAAGCCCTTGCGCCTGAAATCGCCGCCGATGCTCTGGGCAAGGATGTAGCTCACTTTTTTGAAATCTACGACCATGGGTCTACCACCTTCTGTCTTGTCTTTGGGTTGAGGCCGATTCCTTCGGCCGACATATCGGACCACACACAACCGCATCCGAAGAAAAGCCCTGTCACCCTCGTGAAAGGCCACCCATCCTGGGAAAACACGTTGCATGTCGACGACATAAAAAAAGGGCTGGGATCGAACTCGTCAATCCCAGCCGTGCCGGACAATATCACAGATTTTTTCTTATTGCACGTTGCCCGGAAGAACTCCGGCAGCCACGGCCTGAAACCCTATAAATGCTAAAAACCCAGATCCGCGTTGATGAGGATCACCTTCACCCGGCCCTTGGGAAAGGACTTTTCGGTGATGGTCCAGGTGTTGCAGATGCGGGCCGGGCTCTTGCAGTCCTGGCACACACCGGTTTTGGCGCAGGGGGTTTTCATGTCCAGGCGCATGGCGTTCACCGGGGCCGCGTAGTTTTTGACGCGGTCCATGGCGGATTCAAGGTCGGGAACGATCTTGTTGCGCCCCACAAGGATCACCACCTCCCTGGGCCCGAAGGTAAGGGCTGCGATGCGGTTGCCGACCATGTCCAGATTGACAAGGTAACCGTCTTCGGCCACGGCGTTGGTGCCCGTCACATATATATCGGAGAGAAGGGACTGCCTGCGGCGCTCCCCCACCTCCTCCGGTGTAAAGCCTTTCTTGTCGTAGGTGTCGAGGACATCCAGGTCGTCCCGGTTTTTCAGCATCTCATACACCCCGGTGGACACGTGGGTGAGGGAACCGCCCCAGGAGATGCTCTTGGCGTCGGACTTGGCCAGGATCTCTTCTTCCACGATGGTTTTGGCGTCTTCAGGTGCATCGGCGATAAAGACCGTGAAGTTGTTGGCCTCCAGGCGCTCCTTCACGGATTCCAGGCGCAGTCGCCAGTAGGCGTCGATGGGATCTTTCATTTGGGTGTCTCCTTTGCTGTTGTCGGTATCTCGGCGGGTCGTTGCCCGGGGATATCCCATTAGCTATCAGGGAGAAGCGCCCCCTGCAAGAAGAAGACGCCTTCCCGGCCCGTAAGATATGCTTTGTTTATCGATCATTGATTGGTCCGGAGACCATTTTTACCACAACCTAAAAAGTGCTTGACCTCGTTTCGAGCCGTTGGGTAAGTATAGTTTCTTATGCTTCCGCCGCGGTTCACGGCTGTTTTGAGGGCCCCGGAGCATATCCGTAAGTAATGGCAGTACCCTGGGAGCGGCGGTGGCCGATGCCCGCAGAAGGTGAGGAGTGTGTTATGTGCAAGGACATCAGGTTTTATTCGTTGGAGGTGGCGGTATGACCCGTGAAGCAAGCCGCCCGTTACGCATCTGTATGATCAGTTACCGCAGCAATCCCCATTGCGGCGGCCAGGGTGTCTATGTGAGGAACCTCGCACGGGCCCTCACCGAACTGGGTCACCACGTGGAGGTGGTGGCCGGGCCCCCGGATCCCCTCCTGGATTCCAAGGCCAAGCTCACCATGCTGGACTGCCTGGACCTGTACAACGCGGAAAATCCCTTTCGAACCCCCACGGTGGGAGAGCTGAAGAATCCCATCAACCTCATGGAATGGCTGAGCATCTCCACCATGGGGTACCCGGAGCCCGAAACCTTCGGGTACAGGGCGTACAACCACCTGAAGCACAGGGTCCACGAATTCGACATCATCCACGACAACCAGAGCCTCTCCTACGGCATCCTGGCCCTGAGCCGCCTGGTTCCCACCGTGGCCACCATCCACCACCCCATCACCCGGGACCGCCAGATCGCGGTACGCAGTGTACGAAGTTTCTGGAAAAAAGTGAAACACCTCAGGTGGTACTCTTTCATCGGCATGCAGAAGCGGGTGGTCAGGCGCCTTCCCAAGTTCATCACCGTCTCGGAATTTTCCAAGACCGACATCCACGCAGAGTTCGACGTCCCGGCAGAGCGCTTCCACGTGGTGCCCAACGGCATCAACACCGAACTCTTCTACCCGCTGCCCCACATCCAGCGCGAGCCCAACCGGCTCATCGTGACCAACAGCGCGGACCAGCCGTTAAAGGGTCTCTACTACCTCCTCCAGGCCGTGCACGCCATCAGCAAGCACCGGGACATCAGGCTCACCGTCATCGGCACCCCCAAGGAGGGAGGCGGCATTGAAAAGCTGGTGAAAAAGCTGGATATGGGTCACCTCATCGACTTTACAGGCCGGGTCTCCAACGAGGAGTTCCGGGAGCATTACGCCAAGGCGTCCATCGCCGTTGTCCCTTCCGTGTACGAAGGGTTCGGCCTGCCCGTGGGCGAGGCCATGGCCAGCGGGATCCCGGTGATCAGCACCACCGGCGGTGCCCTGCCCGAGGTGGCAGGGGACGCGGCCATGCTGGTGCCGCCTGAAAACCCCGAGGTCCTTGCAGAGGCCATCTGCGATCTGCTGGACAACCCCGACAAGGCAAAGGAGCTGGGCGAAGCAGGCTACAAGCGCGTTCAGGAACAGTTTACATGGAAAAACGCCGCCGAGCAGACCGTGGCAGCGTACAGGGAGGCCATCCGTGATCACCGTAAAATTTAACATACTGGACGTCAAACCCGGCTACCGGATCCTGGACATCGGCTGCGGCCCGGGCCGCCACATCAGCGCCGCCTACGAATACGAGAAGGTCACGGCCATCGGCGCCGACCTCTCCCACGAAGACCTGCAGCAGGGCGTCAAGCGGCTCCAGTTCCACGACCACCTGGGCGCCCACAAAGGGGGCTCCTGGGCCTTTACCATGGCCGACATCACCAACCTGCCCTTTGCCGACGACAGCTTCGACATCGTTCTCTGCTCGGAGGTGATGGAGCACATCCCCAACGACGGCGCCGCGGCCAAAGAGATCTTAAGGGTGCTGAAACCCGGCCACAACCTGGTGGTGACCGTCCCCCGATTCTGGCCCGAGAAGATCTGCTGGCTCCTCTCCGACGAGTACTTCAACGCCAACATGGGCCATGTGCGCATCTACAAGAAAAAGCCCCTGGTGAGCCTCATCGAAAAACAGGGGGCCTCCTACTGGAACGCCCACCACGCCCACAGCATCCACGCCCCCTACTGGTGGCTGAAATGCCTCGTGGGGCCCACCCGCACCGACCACTGGGCCGTGAATCTTTACAAACGGTTCCTGGAGTGGGACATCCTCTCCCAGCCCAAGATCACCAAGTTCATGGACAGGCTCCTCAACCCGGTCATGGGCAAGAGCCTGGTGCTCTACTTTACCAAGGACAAATAACGGCGCCACCGGACAAAAAACACACAAAGGGCGTGATTCCTGGGAATCACGCCCTTTTTTGTAACCACCCAGCTGGCCTCCGGCAGGGCCGCCGGAGGCTTTTTTGAGCTTTTACCCCAGCTCCAGGGAGGTCAGGCCGTAGATGCCTGAAAGGGGCAGCGAGGGAGGGTCGCCGGAGTACATGCGCACGGTTTTTTTGACGGGTTCCATGCCAAAGGATTCGGCCAGCTCCATGGCGTTGGGGTTGGCGTCGGGGATGTCCATGTAGACCGGGCCTTCGCCGCCGTAGGCTTTCAGGGCGGTGTAGAGCCGGTGGGCATGGGAGGGGTTCAGGGCAAACAGGGGCCCGATGCGGAAGCCGTCCCAGGCCTGGCGCAGCACGCCGTATCCGGCAAGGTGGCCGTCCTGGAGGATCCCTAAAGCAATGACTCCGGGGCGCGTGATCCAGGAGGCGAGGAAGGCCTCGCGGCTGGAGAAGAAGAAGGTGGTGTCAAAGGCCACGACCCGGTCAAAGGGGATATCGGTGAGGGGAAGCAGGTAAGGATCGGCCTGGAGCACGCCCCCTGCGCCCCCGCGATAGCGGATCACGTGGTGGGCGGTTTGAAAGCCCATCTTTTGGTACTTGGCCTCGCAGGAAGCGGCGGTGTTGAGCCCCACGGTGCAGCCTTCCAGGGAATCCATGCCCTGGCGCCACACCACGCGCCCCACGCCCATGCCCCGGCAGTCCGGCCTCACAAGGTAAAAGCCCAGGAACCCGAGACGGGCCGCGTACCGAACAGATGAGAGGAGCGCCACGGGCTCGCCGTCCACCTCGGCAATCCAGAAGCCTTCGGGGTCGCAGGCGTAAAAACAGGCCCCGTCGTGAATTCCGGGGTTCCACCCCTCCTGGCCCGCCCATGCAATGGCAATGGCCAAATCTTCCTGATCCATCCGGCGTATGGTTGCCTGTTCCTGACTCATCATGCTCCCTCCGATCTCATCGACAGACCCGGTGCCCTGGGTCCGTTCCATGCCCGAAGCGACGTGAAACCAGCCACGCTTCCATTGCCTTTCAGTCTATCCCATTTCACCTCACATGATCAATCGCATTATACACAACGCTTGCACAGCGTGACTCCCGGAGGAACTCCAGTGAGCCGATAAAAATCAGGGTGTATCCGAGGAGTTCGGTGCCCTCCTCCACCGCGGTTTTCACCACCGGCATGTACCCGTCCCCCATGATGCCCCGCCAGAGCACCTGGCGCCCGAAGAGCCGGGAAAAGACAAACACGGTGACAAACCCGCCCACCATGAGCCCGAAGCTGGGCTTGCCCGCAAACCCATGGAGAGAGTCCAGAAGCGTTTCCCGGTCTCGATACACGGAAGCGGCCGTGAGTAGCGCGGTAAAGCACACAAGCACCTGCCAGCCGCCGTCAAAGAGATACCGGTCCAGGCAGAAATCAAACTCGCGTATCCCGGCCATGGCGGCCGCCCCCACCAGCATGGTGGCCACCGGGTTCGGGGACGGATCCCGATGGCCTGCGGTCCAGGCACACACCATGGTAAAAAAAAGGGCCGCCACCTGCAGGGCCTCCAGCAGCGAGTCCTCTCCGAAGAGATAGGCAGAAGGCGTGTTCAGGGCTTCCCAGGTGATGCACAGGGCCATGGCCCCGGCAAGGAACGCGTAAAAAAAATAGCGGGCAAAGGTGCCGCTCAACGAAGTCAACGAACAAGGGGATTCCATACTCTGACGCTCACCATTCATATGCACAACAATTCGACTCGCCTTGGGCGGGTCGCGTTTTTCAATGACTCCATGGAAATCAGGACGCGAAAAGCAGGGAGGAGCCCAACCGCGCTCCTCCCTGCACGCCAAGGAGACTTACTTTCCGAAAGGGTGTTCAGGCCTTTCGAAACCGGATGACGGAGCCGTAAAGGCCCCGTCGTATCGTTACGATGCCCCAAAAGGGGTCTTGCCACGGCACAGGCCGTGTCGTTTCGGTGGTTACTTCCCGACCCCGGCAGAGAGGTACCCATCCCCGTTCATACCGGAGCTGTTTTCCCCTGCCGCCGGTCGCACCACGGGTTTTCCCGTGGCGTAATCCAACACGGCCAGGGCATCCATGTAGGCATAGAGGGCCTGGTAGTAGTTGGAATCGGCGGAGGTGAGATAGGTCCGGGCGTCGATGACGTCGGTGGATGTGGCCACCTGCTGGTCGTACTGCACCCGGGTAATCCGCCAGTTCTCCCGGGCCTGGGCCCGGGACTGTTCGGCGGTGGTGATGTTCTTCAGGGCCACGGCCCGATCCAGAAGCGCGTTTTGCACATCCTGTTTCACCGCGGCTTCGGCATCGGCCAGGGAGGCCTGCACAGAACGCCTGCGCTGGGCCTGCTCTGCTGCGTTGGCACCGGTCTTGCCCCAGTTCCAGAGGGTCCAGGATGCCTGCAGGGTGATGCTGGCCGAATCCGAATGGGTAAAGACGTTGTCATCGGGAATGGGACCGTCCCCGGCCTTTGCGTAGCGCCCCACCAGGTCGACCCTGGGATAATAGGCACTCTTGGCCGCCGTCTCCCCCAGGGTGGCCTGGCGGATCCCCAGGCGCAGAAGGGCCACCAGCGGTCGCCGCGTCACGGCCAGGGCTTCGAGTTCCGCACTGCTCTGGGCCCAGATGGGGGGCGCATGCCGGTCGGCAATGGCAAGGGGCTCAAAGGGGTCGCGATGAAGCAACCTGTTGACCGAAATACGGGCTTTGTCCGTCTCCGACTCGGCCAGGTTGCGGTTCTGAACCGCCTCGGCAAGGGCCACCTCCGCTTTTAAGAGATCGTTCAGGGGGATCAGACCCTGGTCGTGGTTTACCACAGCCACGCGCCGGTGGGATGTGAGGGAGATCACCTCGTCCTCGGCCACGGTCTGGAGCCGCTTGGCAAGGAGCAGGCGATGGCAGGCCTGCCGCACGCTGAGGGCCAGCTGCTGGAGGGTCTCCCGGCGGTTCAGCTCTTCGGTGTCCACCCCGAGCCGGGCCAGGTCATGGGCCGTCTTCAGGGCGTAGCCCGAAAACAGGGGCTGCACGAGCTGTACATCCCAACCGGCTTCCTCCTTGTAGCCTGCGGGAAAGGTTCCCCACGCGCTCTTCTGGATCGGCTCCCGGTTATGGTTTGTCCAGTAGTACCCGGCCGACAGGGTGGGCAGTCGATCGGCCCGGGCGCTGGTGAGGGCTTCCCTGGAGGCCGCCACCTCGGCGTCGGCACCGGTCACGGCCGGGTTGCTTCGCAGGGCTTCGGCCACGGCCTCCTCGATGCTCATCTGTTCCGCGGCTCCGGCAGGCCCGGCCGCGCACAGCGCGACACAGGCCGCCCCTAAAAAGAATCCCACAATCCGTTTTGCCATCATGCTGCCACCTCCCCTGCGGTCCTGTCCGTCCGGATCCTGAAAAAAAGTGTGTAGAGCACCGGAATCACCACCAGGGTAAGCACCGTTGCAAAGGCCAGCCCCACCATGATGGTCACCGCCATGGAGACGAACATCACGTCGAAAATCAGGGGGATCATCCCGAATATCGTGGTTACGGAAGCCATCATCACCGGCCGCATACGGTTCAGGGATGCCTCTTTTACGGCTGTCAGTGGGTCTTTGCCGCCCTTGATGTCTTCATCGATGAGGTCGATGAGCACCACGGCGTTTTTGATCATCATGCCGATGAGGCTGTATGCCCCCAGCATGGCCAGAAAGCCGAAGGGCTGGCCGAAAATCAGCAGGCCCGCAGACATGCCCACCAGGGCAAGGGGCAAAATAGTGATGATCATCAGCGGCTGGCGGACCCCGTTAAAAAGCCACACCAGGATCATCACCATGGCCACGAGGCTCACGGGCAGAAAGGCACTGACCCCTTCGTTGCTGTCCTTGGAGAGTTCGTACTCCCCTTCCCACTCCAGGGTGTACCCGGCGGGCAGGGGGATGGCCTCCACCCGGGGCCGGATCTGCTGAAGCAGGGTATCGGAGGTCATGGTCCCCGCAGGGTCGCACTGGGCGCGGATCACGCGGCGGCGATTGTACCTGCGGATCACGGGATCTTCCCAGAAAAAGTCGCTGCCTTCGGTGACCTGGGCCACGGGGACCCCGGCGTCGGAGACACCCCACACCGGAAGGGCCGCAAGGTCGGTCTGATCCGGTGAGGAGTAGACCACCTTCACCGGGATAAGTTCGTCATGCTCCCGGTAGCTGGTCACGGTCACCCCGTCGGTGCCCCCCAGGAGATCCCGGGCCAGATCCGTTCGCTCTACTCCGGCACGGCGACCCTTGTTCTGGACATACAGGGCCTCCCAGACCAGGGAGCGCTCCCGCCAGTCGTCCGTGATGTTGATGGCGTTGGGGGTGTCGGCCATCACCTCCCGGGCCTGTTCGGCCAGGGAACGCAGCACCGCGGGGTCGGGGCCGGTGAACCGCGCCTCCACCCGGTAATCGGCCTTGGGCCCGCTGATGTACTTGGTGATGTGGGGCTCACCCTCGGGAAGATACTCGGCAAACCACCGGGCCAGCTCCTCCATCATCCCGCTGATCTCCCGATAATCCTCCACGTTGATAATCAGCTGACCGTAGTTGGCCATCTTGGGCTCGGGGTTGACGGCGTTCATGAACCGGGGGGGCCCCTGGCCCACGCAGGTGGCCACGCCCGTGACGCCCTCCATCTCCATGGCAAAGGCTTCGGCGAGTTTCAGGTCCTCGGAGACCATGTCGATGCGGGAGCCTTCAGGGCGTCGGTAGTCCACCACGAACTGGGCGGTGTCGGCATCGGCAAAGAACCGTTTCTCTACGATCCCCATACCGGCCCCGGCCAGAACCAGCAACCCGACCATCAGTCCCAGGGTCACCAGGCGATGGCGAAGGGCCGTGTTCAGCAGCCGCTTGTAGATACGGTAGGTGGCTCCGCTGTGGAGATCCTCACTGCCCTTGCCTTCGGGAACGGTGAGAAACCGGTAGCAGAACACCGGAGTCTGGGACATGGCCAGGAACCAGCTGAACATCAGGGCAATGGCCACCACCTGAAAGAGGCTGGCACAGAACTCCCCGGTGTTGGTGGGGGCCATGTAGATGGGGAAAAAGGCCAGACAGGCGATGATGGTGGCTCCCAAAAGGGGCACGGCGCTCTGGCGGGTGGGTTCGGCAATGGCGTCAAGACGCGTCATCCCCTTTTGCAGGTTCACCAACCCGGCGTCCGCCACCACAATGGCGTTGTCCACGATCATGCCCATCACAAGGATAAGGGCGGCCAGGGAGATCTTCTGCAGGTCGATGCCCCAGACCAGCATCACAACAAAGGTCCCCATGATGGACAGGACCAGGTTGGCGGCGATGATGAGCCCGCTGCGCAGCCCCATGGTCACGAGAAGCACCCCGATGACAATGGCCACGGACTCGGCCAGGTTGAGCATGAACCCCTTGATCTTGTCCTTGACGAAGTCGGACTGGTAGTAAACCTTGTGGAGCTCAATGCCCACGGGCAGGCCCTCCATGAGCTCGGTGAGGCGCGCGTTCACCGCCTCCCCCATGGTGACCACGTTGGCGCCGTCCGAAGCCGAGGCGGCAATGCCGATGGCCGGGTTGCCGTTAAACCGCATGAGGGGTTCGGCAGGATCCAGGTACTCCCGGGTGATGGTGGCCAGGTCCTTCAAGAGCACCTGCTCCTCACCCTGCCCCTGGATCACCAGTTCCCCGATCTCATCCACCGACCCAAAGGCCCCGGAGGGCTGGATACGCACCCGAAGACTTCCCACGTCCATGGCCCCGGCCGGGGCCATGGTGTTCTGGGCCTGGAGCATGGACGCAATGCGGGACGGAGGGATCCCCAGGGAGGCGCATTTGGCCCGGGAGACATCCACGGTCACCACCTCTGGCTGGATGCCGTAAAAGGTGATCCGCTCCACATCGGGCACCAGCATGAGCTCGCGGCGGATGTAGTCGGCGTACTCTTTGAGCTCAGCCAGGGAGTACCCGTCAGCGGACAGGGCCATGAACAGCCCGTACACATCCCCGTAGTCGTCCATCACCTCCGACGGCAGGGCGCCGTCCGGAAGCTGGGGCTGGACGGCGGTGACCTTGCGCCTCAACATGTCCCAGAGCTGCTGGAGGTCGTCGGAACGAATCCACTCGTTCAAGTCCACATAGACCAGGGAGAGCCCGGCACGGGACTCGGAGCGCACCTTGTCCACCTCGTCGGCGCCCTGCACCGCCTCCTCGATAAGCCGGGTCACCTGCTGTTCCACCTCATGGGGAGAGGCCCCGGGATACACGGTCATCACCATGGCCGTCTTCACCGTGAAGACCGGGTCTTCCAGCTTGCCCAGGCGAAAATAGCCCCAGATGCCCCCCAGGAGCAGGAGCACCATGGCAAACATCACGGTGGTTTGATTACGTAACGAAAAATCGGGCAACGTCATCCCTTCTTTCCTTTTTTTAGATCAAAACGTGCCTCCGGCGACCAGCCGGGAGCCAAACGTTTGAAAAGTTCGACCAACAGGTTGTTGTGCATCGCAAGCCGCCTCCAGTCCCAAGGGCGAATCCGGCGTTGATGCCAAAGGGCCTGTTCTTACAGCTCGCCACCCACGTTGGTGGAGCTCACCTCGGGCAGGACCTTTACCTTGCGACCGTCGGAAAGCCCCCGCACACCGGCGGCGATCACCTGCATCCCCTCTTCCAGGGGGCCGTCGATACGCAGGCCTTTGCGGTCCGCGCCCAGGAGTTCCACCGACACCTGCCGTGCCGCCATCTCCTTTTCATCCACCACCCAGACAAAGCTGCCATCCTCCACGGTGTTCACCACGGCAGTCTCCGGCACCGCAAACCCGGCCTCCAGGTCCCTGGCGGTGAGGGTCACCTCCGAGGCCATGCCCGGGCGGATGCGGTGCCCCGCATTCTCATTGAGGGTGAGGTAAAGGGGGTAAGAACGGTTGGAAGGGTTGGGGTTCTTGGAGAGTTCCTTGACCGTTGCGGTCAGGGTCTCACCGGGCAGGGCGTCAAACCGGCAGGCGATGCCGCCGATGCGTTTGACGATGGGAAGCATCCCTTCGGGGATGGCCACCTCCACCTCCATGTGATCCAGGTCCACGATGGAGATGACGGGCTGGCCCTGGGCCACGGTCTCGTGGTTTTCGATGAATTTTTCGTGCACATATCCGTCAAAGGGGGCGATAAGCACTGTATCGTCCAGGCTGTTCTTCGCCTCTTCCAGGCGTTTTTCCGCCGCGTCCACACTGGCCCCTGCCACCTCATAGGTGGCGGTGATGCTGTCGAAGGTGGCCTGGGCCGCGGCGCTCTCCGCGCGCAGGGTCTTGTAGCGCCGGTACTGGAGTTCCGCCTCTTTCAGCTGGGCCCTGGACACGGCCAGGTTGGCGGTGAGGGTGGCCACCGCCACCTCGAAATCCCGGGGATCGATGCGGGCGATGACGTCCCCTTTCTGCACCTTTTCTCCCCTGTCCACGGCCAGGGTCACCACAGGACCACCCACCCGAAAGGAGAGATCCACGTCCCTCAAGGATCGGACCGTACCGGGAAAACGCCACGCGGTATTCTCCCCGGGCCGGCACAATGTCACCGCCTTGACGGGACGAATCGTCTTGTTCTCCTGCATCTTGTTGGCCTGGCTCTCCGAGCATCCGGCCGAAACCAGGGCCAACATCAGCCCTGCCACAAGGGCCGCCGCTCCCCGTATGTTTATCTGTCCTGTTCGTTTCATCATTCCATCGTTCCTGTTTTTGATTGTGAAGGGGCGAGAGTCCCCTAACCCGGATATTTCACAATAACCGACCGCCATAGCACTGCGGCCACCTTGAGCCGATCGGTTTCCAAAAAAATCTCCGGGTTAGCCCTTTGCCTTCCAAAACGAGACATGCACATGCCCCAAATCCTCCAGGGCCCAGACCAGAAGATCCCGCTGGGCCGCTACACCCTCGGGATCCCGGACCTGAGACCATTCGATGGCCACGGCCCAGTCGTTTTCAATGCGCTCGTTGCGGTAAAGCCTGCAGGCACGTCCGGCCACATGGCAAAATCGTGTAAACAGGGCAGACACCTTGTGATCGCTGCCCAAGTCCGTCAACCTCACCGTGATCTCTTCCCTGCAATTCATAGTCTGCTCCATTTACCGGGCGAGCGAGTCGGCTCGCCGTTGATCATCCGTATGCGTAGGCATGATGTATCCGGGAAAACACCTTGCCCGCCCTTTGGGCCGACCGCCCTGAAGATGGGGGGGGATCATTGCGACCGGCGCGCTGGAACAGGTGTCGATGTTTTCCCGGACTCCCTGACGGGAACCACCCGAAGGTGACAGGGGGCCGTTACCAAGCCATCCCCCTCCGCCGGGATTCACGTCTTTACCCTGCCAAAAGCGTGCCATATTTTTTACTCATGTATATTCAGCATATTATGCACAGGCAAAATCAAAAATGTCATATACAACATTTTCATATGTTGCATACGGCACCCTCTTTCGGTACATATCGTATATGACACTTTTTCTGCCGCACCTTCCCATTGCGGCGGACCTTATGGGTGAATTCCGCCTTTTCATTGGAGTAACGCCATGCCCAGAACCGACGACATCAGCTTTTTCCACCAGGGCACCCTGGCCATCTGCGGAAGCATCGACATCGGCGAAGCCCTTCAGGAGTGCCTGGTCTTTCTGCAACGCTATATGCCGGCCGAAAACATCACCATGGACTACCTGGATCCCGCCATCCCCGGCATCTGTTCCGTGGCCCAGGCCGGCTTTTCTATGCTGCCCGCGGGGACCGTGGTGGAGCTCTCGGAACGCGAGGTGGCTTACATCGAATCCCAATTAAGCCAGACCACCCTGAGCAACCGCCCGGAAGACAACCCCGTGGCCCAGCGGGTGGCGGCCCACGTGGGCATCGACTCCGTCTTCTCCTCGGCTGTCCTTCACCTCATGACCAAAAACCAGCACCTGGGGGTGGTGGCGGTGAGCGCCCTGAAGGAGGGGCAGTTCACCGAAGAACACGCCCGGCTCCTCTCCCTGCTCCACGACCCCTTTGCCGTGGCCATGAGCAACGCCTTGAGGTATCAGGAGGTGCTTCGACTTCAGGAGATGCTCAAGGACGACAACCGGTTTTTGACAAACGAACTCCACCGCATGAGCGGGGACACCATCATCGGGGAACATTTCGGGCTGAGGGAGGTGATGGAAAAGGTGCGGCAGGTGGCGCCCCTGGACAGCCAGGTGCTTCTTCTGGGGGAAACCGGGGTGGGAAAGGAGGTCATCGCCAACGCGATTCATTACAACTCATCGCGGTCAAAGGGCCCCTTCATCAAGGTCAACTGCGGGGCCATTCCCGAGAGCCTTCTGGACAGCGAGCTCTTCGGCCATGAAAAGGGAGCCTTCACCGGCGCCCTCTCCCGGAAACGGGGACGATTCGAGCGGGCCCACGGCGGGACCCTGTTCTTAGATGAGATCGGGGAGTTGCCCCAGGCAGCCCAGGTGAGGCTGCTGCGGGTGCTTCAGACCAAGGAGTTTGAACGGGTGGGGGGCACGGAGCCCATCAAGGCGGATGTGCGGATCATCGCCGCCACCCACCGGAGGCTGGAGAGCATGGTCAAGGAGAACACCTTTCGGAAAGACCTCTGGTTCCGGCTCAACGTCTTTCCCCTGACCATCCCCCCCTTAAGGGAGAGAAAGGCCGACATTCCGGCCCTGGTAAACCATTTTATCGAAAAAAAGAGTCATGAGATGAAGCTGCCCTACCGCCCGGTGCCCGCCCCCGGAGCCCTTGAGCGGCTGCAACGGCATCACTGGCCCGGCAATGTCCGGGAGCTGGAGAACATCGTGGAACGGGAGATCATCCGCAACTACTCCGGGGACCGCGACACCCCGCTGCTCTTTGCCGAGGTGGCGGCTCCCGAAGGCCTTGTCCGCGAACCGGCAGCCCTCCCGGCCGAGGAAGGGCCCACCAATCTGGATGCGGTGATCAGCCGGCACCTGAGCCACATGATGACCCGAACCGGCGGAAAAATCCAAGGGGAAGACGGGGCGGCCGCCCTGTTGGGCATCCACCCCAGCACCCTGCGCCACAGGCTGAGAAAGCTGGGAATTCCCTTCGGGCGCGGGGCGTTCTGACAGAACTCTTACGCTTCGGCCTGCATGAGGGCCAGGGTGGTGTCCAGCATGCGGTTGGCGTAGCCCCACTCGTTGTCGAACCAGGCCAGGACACTCACGGTGTGGCCGGAGACGCGGGTCTGGGTGCCGTCCACCACGGAGGAGCGGGGGTCGTGGTTGTAGTCACAGGAGACCAGGGGCACCTCGGTGTAGCCCAGGATGCCGTTCATTCCGTTGTGGGCCGCTTTGTACAGGGCCTCGTTCACGGCCTTGGCATCGGTCTTCTCCCGCACCTGGGCGGTGAGCTGCATGGCCGAAACGTTGAGGGTCGGCACCCTCAGGGCCAGGGCTTCAAAGCGCCCCTCAAGGTGGGGGAGGATGCGATCCAGCCCCTTGGCAAGCCCCGTGTTCACGGGGATGATGGAGTGGCTGGAGCTCCGGGTCTTGCGGAGGTCCTGGTCATGGTAAGCGTCGATGACCGGCTGATCGTTCATCATGGAGTGAACCGTGGTGATGACCCCGCTTTCAATGCCGAAGGACTCGTCCAGGGTCTTGATCACCGGCACAATGCAGTTGGTGGTGCACGAGGCGTTGGAGATAACGGTGTGCTCTTTTTTCAGGGTGTCGTGGTTGGTGCCGTACACAATGGTGGCGTCCACGTCCGGTTCGGCCGGACAGGAGTAGACCACCTTTTTCGCCCCGGCCTCGATGTGCTTCTCGGCCATGGCGCGCCGGGTAAAACACCCGGTGCACTCCAGCACCACGTCCACGTCCAGCCTGTCCCAGGCCAGGCGTGAGAGCTCTTTCTGGTAGGTAACGGCAATGGGATCTCCGTTGACCACCAGGGTGTGCCCCTCGCAGGAGACCTCCCCGTCAAACCGCCCGTGGGTGGAATCGTACTTCGTCAGGTGGGCGATGGACTCGATATCGGAAAGCTCGTTGATCCCCACGATCACCAGGTCGTCCCGGTGACCCGACTCGTAAAGGGCCCGTAAAATACATCGCCCGATACGACCATATCCGTTGATTGCAACTCTGTATGTCATGAAAACCAATCCATAAAAACCTGCCTGCGCCTAGCGCCTTTTCGAAAGCCCCCTTCCGGGCGCCCTGCGCAAACCGTTTTTTTCTTCCGTCACCCCTGATGCCGGCTGTTGTGATGCGTTCGTTACGAAGCGCTTCCCCTTTGCATAAAAACACTGGGGAAAACGCCTTGACAGTTCCGGGTCCGGCCCCGACGGTTTTGTCACGTCCGGGCCGGAAAGGGCTGTACTATACCAAAGTCCCGACCTCAAGTGTAGGGATATATCCCGGGCAGGCACGCCCCCAAGGCCTCACCCCTCCATGGCGCCGGAGACCACCGCCATAAGGTCGGCATGGGTATAGGGTTTGACGATGGCCGCGCAGAACCCGTGGGCCATGTAATCGGCCATCACCGGGTCGTTCGAGTAGCCGCTGGAGACCACCACCCGGGCATCGGGATCCCACTGCAGGATGATGCCCGCGGCTTCCAGGCCGCCCATGGCCCCGGCCACGGTCAGGTCCGTGATCACCACGTCCACAGGCTCCGGCCCGCCGTGGCGCTCCCTGTAGACCGCCACCGCCTCTTCGCCGCTGGCGGTGAGCAGCACCTCATAGCCCATGGACACCAGAAGGCCCTCCACCACCTCCCTGACCATCTCTTCATCATCCATCACCAGAATCCGGCCCCGCCCCATGGCCTGGGGCCGGGGCTGCGCCTCAAGGGGCTCTATCAGGGCTTCCTCCGAGGCGGGCAGGTAGAGGGTGAAGCAGGTTCCCCGACCGGGGGTCGACGCCACCTCGATATGCCCGTCGTGCTTGTACACAATAGAATGGGTGGTGGCAAGGCCGAGCCCGCTCCCGGTTTTCTTGGTGGTGAAAAAGGGATCGAAGACCCGGTCCCTGATCTCCTCGGGGATGCCGGGACCCTCGTCGCAAAAGGTGAGCTTCACATACCGGTCGCCCTTGAGGGGAAGGAGCCCCACCTGATCTGTCTTGATGGGATGGTTCTCCGCGGCGATGGTGATGACCCCGCCCCGGGGCATGGCCTGCACCGCGTTGAGGATCAGGTTCTGGGCCACCTGGCTTATCTGGCCCGCATCGATCTCTGCGGGCCACAGGTCCTCGGCAAAATGGGTTTCGCAGCGCACCCGGCTGCCCCGGAGCACAAACCCGGCAGACTCCCGCACCACATCCACCACCGAGGCCACACGGATAACGGGCGCCCCGCCCTTGGAGAAGGTCAAGAGCTGCTGGGTGAGGTCCTTGGCACGATCACAGGCCTTGAGCACATCTGTCAGGAGCCGGTGGGTCTCGGAGGTCTCCTGGCAACGGGTCCGCGCAAGGCTCACCCCGCCCAGTACCGCTGTGAGAATGTTGTTGAAGTCGTGGGCGATGCCCCCGGCAAGCACCCCCACAGACTCAAGTTTCCGGACCTTGAGGAGTTCTTCTTCCATGCGGTTTTCGTCGGTGACGTCCCGGAACACCAGGACCACCCCCACAATGGTGCTGGTGCGATCCATGATGGGCGCCCCGCTGTCTGCGATGCTGCGCTCGGTGCCGTCCTTTGCGATGAGGGCCGTATGATTTGCCAGGGTGATGATGTTGCCCGTGGACAGAACCTTGTCCACGGGGTTTTCGCACGGCTTGCGGGTCTTCTCGTTGATGATGCGGAACACCTCGGCCATGGGGCGCCCCACCGCCTCGTTCTGGGTCCAGCCCGTAAGCTTTTCTGCCACCTTGTTCATCAGGACCACATGCCCGGAGACATCACTGGTGATCACCCCGTCCCCGATGCTCCGCAGGGTCACGGCCAGGCGCTCTTTTTCCTCGGAAAGTTTCTCTTCGGCCTCTTTCCTGGCGCTGATATCCCGTCCCACGGACACCACACAGGCCTGATCCGTAAGGTGGGCAACCTTCAGGGAGACCTCCACCCAGAAAGCCGTTCCGTCCTTTCGCCGCCCCTGCCACTGGACCACCCGGGGGTCTCCCAGGGCCACCTGCCGAAACAGGACCATGGCCTTGTCCCCGGTGGAGTCCCCCTCCCCGGAGAGAAGGGTTTCAAAGCCCGCCCCCAGGATCTCGTCGCGCCCATACCCCAGCATGGCAAGGCCGGGCTTGTTGATGTCCACCACCGCACCGGTTTCGGCGTCATGGAGGATAATGGCGTCATTGGGGGTATTGAAAATCTCCCGGTAGCGCCGCTCACTTTCCCGAAAGGCCCGTTCCGCCTGAAGTCTTTCGTCGATCTGGCGACTCAGGATATCGTTGGCCATGGAGAGTTCCTCGGTACGTCGGGCCACCTTCCGTTTCAACGCCCAGCTCCACAGCAGAAACAAAAGGGCCACAGCCACCAGGGGGCCACCCACCATGGCCATATGGATCAGAAGCTCCTTCCCGTTAAACTCCTTGGGCCGGTAAGCGCCGAACCACTTTGCATGAATCTCGTCGTACTGACCCGAGGCCTTGATGGCGCTGAGCCCTTCGTTGAGCAGAGAGAGCAGCCGCTCATCCCCTTTTCTCACGGCAAAGCAGAAGGCACGCTGTAAAATAGGAGGGCCCACGGCCCGGATGGCATCCAGGCCTTCGTCCTTGATGATCATGAGCCCCTGGAGCCGGGAGACAAGGGCCGCATCCCCCTCCCCTGCCGCCAGGGCCTTGAGCACCTCGTGCATGTTCTCCCGCACCACGATCTCCACGGGTTCGCCCCTCTGGATCAGGTAATCGTGCCCGATGTCACCCTTCTGAACGATGACCCGCCTGTCCCGTGTATCGTCAAGATCCCCGATGGGGCTGCCCTCGGTGACAAACACGGCGTAGGACGCCACGTTATGGGGCGTGCTGAAGGAAAAGTGCCTCAAGCGCTCCGGGGACCTGAACATGCCCATGAGCACATCCACCTCCCCGACCTGAAGGGCGCTGCGGGCCTCATGCCAGGGCATGAGCCTCAGGCTGGTGAGGATCCCCATTTCCCGGGCCACGGCCCGGGTGATATCCACGTCAAAGCCCGTGGGTGTGCCCTGCCCGTCAAGGTACTCGTACGGCGGGTAACTGTTGTCTCCCCCGAAGATCAGATAGGTTGTTCCCTCAGCCCACCCGGTCCCAGGCAACAGTCCCACCACACACATCACACCGACAACAAGCCGTACCACACAGATCCGGAAGTAAAAACCCAGCACCGCTCCCCCCTGTTTCGTATATCACCATGCAGACATGGCTCTCACGTCATCGACACACAGAGCACCCGAGGCCCCGTCCGCACAACCCGGAACAGCCTCCGAACGGCCCGGAACAAGCCGAGACACCCGGAGGAACAAATCGCATGTTTACGCTTTGAATTACTGATCGCACGATTAAGAAAAAAACTGAAGGATTTAAAACAGAAAAATTCTTTGGAGGGAGGTATTGCCTCACCCTATCCCAAGGGTTTTTCATGCACATCGCCCGCAGGGTGGGCAACGGAAGACGCACGGTGCTCCCCGCCCCGGCAGCAGACAGGGTGCTCTCCCCAGGGAAAGGGGACGAGGAAAAGCCCCCCGAAAAGAAACAGGGCAAGGACCAGGCCACACACCAGGGCACCATGAAGCGCATCCGAAAACAAACCGGACCCCAGGGAGAGCATGACAAGGGCCCCACCGTATGCGAGGCGGCCCAGCAGGCTCTGGAGGGAGAAGTAGGTGCTCCGCTCGTGGCGCCCCAGCAAAGGGGCAAGTTCAGCGTTCACCAGGGGCGTAGACACCGCGCGGGAAGCGGTTCGGCCCACCAGCATCAGGGCCACCAGCGGATGCACCACAAGGGCCATGGCCCCGATGAGCACCACCTGGAGCAGGGCACAGGCAAGCAAGGTCCGCCGCACCACACACCGATGATGAATCCGACCGGCAAAGCGCGTCATAAAGGCCCCCAGGACCATGGTCAGGGCCAGGTGCATACCGGAAAGGGGCGGTACCAGGGACGGCCCCACCCCGGACCACGCCAGGGCCTGCTTCAGGTAGGGTTGGTAAAACTCATAGGGAATATGGAGAAGCACGGTCATGGCAAGGGCGTAAAGGGTAAAAAAGCGAAGGCGGGGCCCCCGGGCTTTCCTCAGGACATGGCGAAGCTGGGGACCGAAGGGCGCCGCCACCTTCCCTTTGGCCCCTTCGGGTTCCGTCATTGTCATCACGATCCCCAGCGAGATCATTGCCGTGGCACACGACAACCCGTACACCCACCTCAGGTGACCAGCGGCGGCCAGCCCACCCAGAAGTGCCGCGCCGCCACCGGCCAGGAGGCTGTATTTAAGGGCCCGCCCCTCCAGGGAAGCGTACTGGGCCTCTCGGCCCAAGTCCTTGAGACTCTCGTAGTGAAGGGCCGTGTCCGTTCCCGAAGCCGACGCAAACCCTGCGGCCAGAAAAAGCTGGGCCGCGGCAAACTGCCAGAAGGTGTGGCCGGTCAAAAAAAGAAGGTAGGCCAGGCCCAGGCAGCCGGAGGAACACATCAGGGTTCGCCTTCGCCCGAAGCGATCGGCAAGATATCCCGAAGGGACTTCGGCCGCGGCAACGGTTACATAATAGACAGCTTCCAGGTGCAGGGCCTCGGACAGGCTGAGCACCGAAGAAAAATAGAGAAAAAAGACCGGCCCCCAGAAGTAGCCATCCCTGAAAAAAAGATACCAGGGATATCGCGCAATGTTTGCCGTCAATGCCTCGTTTCGCTCTGTCATAGCCGTCTCACAGATATTTCGATATTTCTGCCAGCTCAGCCTTGATGTCACCGGCTGAGCGTTCTTTCAACGCGTGATCGTCCAGGCAGTGGTCGATATGATCGCGCACCAGGGCCTGCTTGGCGTTGCCCACGGCCCTGTAAACCGCCTGGAGCTGCCTGGCCACCTCCACACAGGGCGCCTCGCCCTCAATCATGGCCACCACCTTGGCCAGGTGCCCCCCGGCCCGTCTCAGCCGCTTGGCGATTTCATCATGATTTTTATGACGTGATGCGTCAGCCATTTGGCCCTCCTGTCATGGCGTCCGTGGTTCATAACCTATCCCCGGGGTGGGGATACATATACAACTACTTATTTTTCATATTCATTGCAAGAAGCAAAACACAGAGCATTAGCATGCGTTACCTGTAAAGCAACAGAAAAACCCGCGTTCACGGGAAAAGCCTTTCGTTCTTTTGGCCAAAAAGGGTACAATACCAACACGTAAGGCCAAGCCGTAACAACCGACGCCATAACGCCAACCCGGACAAAACATCCCCTTAAGACCTGAGTCCCTGACGGCACTCCGGGATCAAGCCATACCTCGACCGCTTCGCTTCAGCCCTGCAAAAAAACTTATGTACGCTTTCAGGAGCACCCTCTCCCCTCGCCCTTTTTGTTCCCACCCCTGCTCTTCCTGCTCCTTGCCTGAAACAAACACGCCCGCCCACAGGAGGCTTTCATGAACCCACGTTTTGTTTCAATCCTTGCGGCCCTTGTCTTCCTGGCCCTGGCAGGTTGCAGCTCCAGCTCCGATTCGTCGGACGCCAATTTCGGTGACCTCACCGTCCAGCTCACCGATGCCCCCTCCCCGGACTACAAAGCCGTCTACATCAGCGTCAATCAGGTGGAGGTCAACCGATCCGCCACCGATGAAAATGGGTGGCAGGTGGTGGACATCGTCAACGAAACCATCAACCTTCTGGATTATACCGGGGGGCTCTTGAAGTCCCTCGGCACACGGGAGATGCCTGCCGGAGTGTACAATCAGGTGCGCCTGGTCCTGGCCAGCGCCCCGGATGAGCAGACGAACATCCTTGGATCACTCCACCCCTTTGCACACTACGTGGTGGAGCTCGACGACTCCATTCACCAGCTCACCGTCCCCAGTGAGGACAGCAGCGGTGTCACGCGGACCAAACAATTCATCATCGACACAAACGCCAACGTCGAGCTGATCCTGGACTTTGATGTCATGAGATCCGTGGTACAGGGGGGCGACACCGGGCAATGGTTCTTGAAATCGATCCTTGAGGTGCTGGATACCCGGGAGATTGCACTCATATCCGGCTCCGTCACCGACAGCCCCACACCGGGAACGGCCCTGCAGGGCACCCGGGTGTCGGTGCAGACCTACGACGGCTTTGCCACCGACCCCAAAAACAGAGTCATCACCATTGGCTCCACCCTCACCGATGCGGCGGGCTCCTATACCCTCAGGGTCCCGGAGAGCACGTACAACCTCGTTGCCTACAATGACAACGAATTCAGCCCATTGTGCCGCCGCATCACCGCCCTTACGTGCACCCCCCTCACCGAGGATTTTGCATTGACCGGGACCAATCCCGCAGGCACATTAACCGTTAGAATCACGGGATTTAACGCCGGGAATGAAGAGTCTATAACGGTGAGCGTACGCAGGGACGCCCCCTGTGGAACCGGCTTGCCCAATTTCATCGAACTGCTGTCCGAATCCTACTCTGCCGATGGTGACTACAACATCACCCTACCCCCAAACAACTACACGGTGGTGGCCTTCGGTGACCCCATCTCCTCGACCATAAGCAATACCTGGGAGATCACATCGGGGGGCACCAGAATTTTCGTAATAAACCTGTAACCCCCGAATTGTCAGACACTCAGCTCCCGCTCCAGCTCGTCCAGAAATAACTCCATAACGCCATGGCGACGTTCCGCTTCCCGCCGGGCCGCGCCGGTATGCAGTGTATCTTTGAGGGTCAGGAGCTTGGCGTAAAAATGGTCCACGGCATAGGCCCGATCGTCCAGCTCCCGGTGCCTGCCAAAGGGGTCCTCCGGATGAAACATGGCCGAGTCCATGGCCCCGCCCGTTAAAAAGCAGCGGGCTATGCCCAGGGCCCCAATGGCATCCAGGCGGTCAGCGTCCTGGACCACCCGGGCCTCCAGGGTCTCCGGTGGTTTTCCCAGGCTGAAGCTGTGGGCGTGGATGGCGTGGTGCACTGCGGCAAGCGTGTCCCCGGAAACCCCGAGCCCTTTTAAAAACCGCACCGCCTCATCCGCCGCCAGGCGGGACGCAAAAGCCCTGTCCGGCGAATTCTTGGGCACGCTCACACAATCATGGAGCCACGCCGCAGGCACCACCACACCAAGATCCGCCCCTTCCGCTTCCCCGATGCGCCGAGCCATGGACACCACCCGCTTCACATGGCCCAGGTCGTGGGCCCCGTCCTGAACAGCCCGCCCTTTAAGAAACGCTTCACACGCTTTTTCCATCATCTTCTCCTTAAAAATGTCCCACACGTGCACAGGTTCAAACACATGCGTATGAGAGCGCCCCCTTATGTGAGTGTGACGCGTTACCAACGATGTAGGGAATATGAGGTAGATACTGTCAAAGTCACGCATTATGTAGTGAATGGTCAAAAGGCGTTTGGTTTTTTAAAATACCAAATGCAACATGGATTAACTTTCTCATCATAGCAGTGATGATTACCTTTGGTGCCTTGCCAGATGCAAGGAGTCGCTCTTTGAACCAGCCACCCCACTCTGTTCTGTAAATGGCAACCATTGCAGGCATATATAAGGCTTTTCTAATTGATTTATGGCCGACTTTCGAAATCCGTTGCTTCATCTTAACACTGGAACCAGATTCATGGTGACGTGGGTCTAACCCAACAAAAGCAGCAACTTGTCGAGCTGTTTTGAAGTTGTGTGCTCCAGCAAGAATGGAGAGAAGAACAGGCACTGTGACTTTCCCAAGTCCCGGTATTGAATCCAAAAGGTCTTTTTTTGCCTTGAGATCTGGATCATCATCAATGACCTGTTTTATCTTCTTTTCAATCTCTTTAAGCTCAGTCTTGAGATGGAGAATAACAGACTCAATGCTGCTTTTTACGGCAGCGTTAGCAACATGCAATCGGTTGTTTTCCTGTGAAATCATGGAGATAAGGGCCTCACGCCTTGCAATGAGAGCACGTACTTTTTTGACGGAAAGGGGAGGAGGCGTCCATAATACTGGGTTTTGATTGGCGCAAAACTCGGCAATAATTCGAGAATCCACAGCATCAGTCTTTGTCCGAATCAACATTGAAGTTGCATATGATTTAATTTGCAACGGATTCATGACAGAAACAGGATGCCCCTTCTGGTGTAGGTAATCAGCAAGATCCTCCCAGTAAACGCCGGTGGCCTCCATGCAAACATGTGGCAATAGCTCAGATTTTTGACGAGCTATCCATGTGCTGAGTTGTTTGAAACCACTGGCATCATTTTTGACAACTTTACTTCGAAATTTACCGTTGGAAAGGCGTAGGGCAACATCCAACTTGGCCTTGGAAACGTCAATACCTATAGCTGTTTTCAAAGAATCCTCCCTGCGTGATCAACCTTGTGAGTGCGGGCTGTCGGTTATACCGAGCCAAAGATACTGTTCGATCTTTCGCTGGAGAAGAAAATCGCTGCATAATCTACGTCACGGGCTTGTGCCCAAGGGTGCGCACGGCATGCGATTTTCTGGATTATTACCGAGTTAAATGTGGCACGACATACATTGCCATAAGTTGCCTGGGGGCCTGGCTGCACCGGAGGTGCCCAGCGTCACCCCATGGTGCCAACTCCAGTCGCCCTTCGGGCTCCTTTCGTTGGCACCATGGGGTGACGCTGAAAGGCCCTGGCCGAATTACCTCTGAAGCATAGAATGACATAAACGCTAACACAAGGGTGCGCTTGCGCACCGCCGATAAATCGTAACGGTCATGCCTCCATATCCGGCTAACCTTCACACAGCATCAAAATATCAGAAGGCGTCGGTTTTTCGAACACTTGGTGCGCAAGCACACCCTACAGGTGATCGCATACCAGGCTGTTAAAGTCACGCGAACCTCCCCCCTTCATCGGGTTCCAGATACCCCCACCTTGCCGCCGAAGACTGCTTTGTTTTTTTATGGCGCCCAACAAAAAACCCGCGACTCGGCATGAGTCGCGGGTTTGTTTTTTCATCTGGCGTCAGGGTGGCCCTGACTTAGCCGAGATACTCGAACAGGGAGTTCAGGGCCTCGTCCAGGTGTTCCGGCTTGGAGCCGCCGGCCTGGGCCATGTCGGGACGGCCGCCACCGCCGCCGCCAACTATGGCTGCGGCTTTCTTGACGATGTCACCGGCTTTGTAGGTTTTGGTGAGGTCTTTGGTCACCAGGGCAAGCAGAAGGGCTTTTCCGCCGGACTCGGTGCCGAGGAGAACAACGCCGGAGCCGATCTTGTCGCGGAAACGGTCGGCCAGCTCGCGGAGCTGGGCCGGGTTTTCCACGGAGACCTTCTTGGCCACGGCGCGGACTCCGTTCACCTCTTTGATGTCGTCATCGAGGCTTTCGGCGGCTTTGCCTGCCATCTGCATCTTGAGCTGCTTGAGCTCTTTTTCAAGGGCCTTGTTGTCGGCCAGGATCTTTTCCAGGCGCTCGGAGAGGTTCTCCGGTGCGCTCTTGACCATGGCTGATGCCTCGGCAAGGGTGTGGAGGCTCTTCTGGGTGCTTTCGATGGCCGAAGCACCGGTGAGGGCCTCGATACGCCGCACGCCCGAAGCGATGCCGGAGTCCGAAAGAATACGGAAGGCGCCGATGTCACCGGAGGCTGCCGTGTGGGTGCCCCCGCAGAACTCTTTGGAGAAATCCCCCATGGAGACCACGCGGACCCGGTCCCCGTACTTTTCGTCGAACAGGGCGGTGGCGCCGGTCTTCATGGCCTCTTCGGCGTCCATCTCCTCGACGCCCACGGGCACGTTCATGCGGATGCAGTCGTTGACGCGGGCTTCGATGGCATCCAGGGTGGCGCGGTCCACCGGGGCAAAGTGGGTAAAGTCAAACCGGAGGCGATCCGGGCCCACCAGGGAGCCTGCCTGCTTGACGTGCTCGCCGAGCACCGAGCGAAGGGCAGCATGAAGGATGTGGGTGGCGCTGTGGTTCAGGGCGGTGGCGGCGCGTTTATCGCAATCCACGGCCAGAGTCGCCATGAGACCTGCCTTCACCGCTCCGTTCTCCACGCGGCACTTGTGGATAAAAAGGCCTGTGGGGTCCTTGATGGTATCCAGGACGGTCAGCTGAAAGCCTTCCCCTGAGAGGGTCCCGCAGTCGCCCATCTGGCCACCGGACTCCCCGTAGAACGGCGTGGCTTCCACCACAACCTCCACGTCGGTGCCCGCAGCCGGAGCTTCCACCTCTTCACCGTCCACGGCCACCACCAGGATTTTGGACTCTCCGGTAAGGCCTGCGTACCCGGTGAACTCGGTTTTCACACCCGCTGCAGAGAGCTTGCGGAAGGCTTCCCCGCTCCGGGTAAAGGCAACGCTGCTGCGGGATTTTTCCCGCTGGGCTTCCATGGCCTTGTCAAACCCTTCCAGGTCCAGGGTGATGGTGTCGTCGGTGATGACGTCACGAATGATGTCCACGGGAAAGCCGTAGGTATCGTAAAGCTTGAAGATCACATCCCCGGAGAGGACTTTCGCCTCGGACGCCTTCACGTCCTCCAAGGCCTCTTCCAGAAGCCTCAGGCCGTTGTCGAGGGTCACGGAGAAGCTCTCTTCCTCGTTTTTGATCACGCTGGTGATAAAGGCTTCGCTCTCCTTGAGTTCGGGATAGGCGTCGGCCATCATCTCCATAACCACGCGGCTGGTGGTGTGGAGGAAGGGCTCGGTGAGCCCGATGAAACGACCGTACCGGATGGCGCGGCGCATGATGCGGCGCAGCACGTAGCCCCGGCCTTCGTTTGCGGGCATCACCCCGTCGCTGATGAGGAAGGTGGCGGCGCGGCTGTGGTCGGAGATGACCTTCATGGCGATGGCGGTGTCGTTGCAGTCCGTCATCTTCTTGCCGGAGAGCTCTTCCACCTTGCCGATGATGGGGGTAAAGAGGTCGGTGTCGTAGTTGGTGTCCGCGTTCTGCATGATGCTGGTGATGCGCTCAAGGCCCATGCCGGTGTCGATGCAGGGGTTGGGAAGGGGGGTAAGGGTCCCCTCTTCGTCCCGCTCGTACTGCATGAACACGAGGTTCCAGATCTCCAGGTAGCGGTCGCAGTCGCAGCCCACGGCGCAGTTGGGGTTGTCGCAGCCGAAGCGCTCCCCACGGTCGATGTGGATCTCGGTGCAGGGGCCGCAGGGGCCGGTGTCGCCCATGGCCCAGAAGTTATCGGCTTCGCCCAGGCGGACGATGCGGTCTTCGGGCACGCCGATCTTCTTGTTCCAGATTTCAAAGGCTTCGTCGTCATCCAGGTAGATGGAGACCCAGAGCTTGTCCACGGGAAGCTTGTACCCGTTGGTGAGAAGGTCCCAGGCAAAGGTGATGGCCTGCTCCTTGAAATAGTCGCCGAAGGAGAAGTTGCCGAGCATCTCGAAAAAGGTGTGGTGGCGAGCCGTGTACCCGACATTTTCCAGGTCGTTGTGCTTGCCCCCGGCGCGAACGCACTTCTGGCTCGTCACGGCCGTTGTGTAGTCCCTCTTCTCTTCGCCGATGAAGGTACGCTTGAACTGCACCATGCCCGCGTTGGTAAAAAGGAGAGTGGGGTCATCCGACGGCACAAGAGACGAGCTCCTGACGTTCCGGTGGTTGTGCTTCTTAAAGTAGTCGATAAAGAGTTTTCGCGCTTCGCTGCCTTTCATCACCTTGCTCCATGGCAGGGCCCTTGGCCCCGGGTTGGACCGTTACGGTCCCTTGTGGTAAATGGTCAAAATCGACGTTCTCGAAAAATAGGGTTCCCTGGGATCGACCCGCCTGGGAGGGTCGCCGGGCTTTTTCGAGGCCACCAAAAATAATATACACAAATAAACAGCAAAAGGGCCTGCGCCTGATCAGGCGCAGCGCCCTTTTTTCAGTTTATCAAATGATTCCTTGCAGAACCACCCTATTATGCGTCTGCCGCCTCTTCTGCGGGGGCTTCGGCAATGCCCAGGGCTTCTTTGACCTTGCCCAGAACTTCGTCGTACAGCTCGGTGTTTTCGGCAAAGAATTTCTTGGCGTTTTCACGGCCCTGGCCCACGCGCTCTCCGTTGTAGGAGTACCACGCGCCGCTCTTCTCCACGATACCGGCTTCCACACCGATGTCGATGAGCTCTCCGGTCTTGGAGATGCCTTCGCCGTACATGAGGTCGAACTCCGCCTCTTTGAAGGGAGGCGCCATCTTGTTCTTGACCACCTTCACGCGGGTACGGTTACCCATGACCTCGGTGCCGTCCTTGATGGCGGACGAACGACGGATCTCCATGCGCACGGAGGAGTAGAACTTCAGGGCGTTGCCACCGGTGGTGGTTTCGGGGTTGCCGAAGACCACGCCGATCTTCATACGAATCTGGTTGATGAAGATTACGGTGGTGTTGGTGCGACCGATGGTGGCGGTGAGCTTACGAAGGGCCTGGCTCATGAGGCGGGCCTGGAGGCCCATGTGGGCGTCGCCCATCTCCCCTTCGATCTCGGCGCGGGGCACCAGGGCCGCCACGGAGTCCACCACGAGCACATCAACAGCGCCGCTTCGGACCAGCATGTCGGCGATCTCAAGGGCCTGCTCACCGGTGTCGGGCTGGGACACGAGCAGGTCGTCGCAATTGACCCCCAGCTTCTGGGCGTACACAACATCCAGGGCGTGCTCGGCATCGATGAAAGCTGCAATGCCCCCGCGTTTCTGGGACTCAGCCACAATATGAAGGGTCAGGGTGGTTTTCCCGGATGATTCGGGGCCGTAGATCTCAATGACGCGACCCTTGGGCACACCACCTACTCCCAGGGCCTTGTCCAGGGCGATGGAACCGGTGGGAATAACGGGCACTGACGCCACTTCCCGGTTCCCAAGCTTCATGATGGCCCCTTTACCGAACTGGCGTTCAATCTGACCCATGGCCGTTTCAACGGCCTTATCCCTGTCAAAGGACGTGCCCATGCGCTCCTCCTTGGTCCTCTTTTCGGTCCGCTGCAGACAACCGAAAGTCTAAGGTATAATATCTATCTTGATTTACTGATTTTTTTACATAACTGAGACGAAAAGACATTTTTCGAATTTCTATCGATATATCACTCTTTGATCCATTATGCGAGCCCTGAAATAAACCGCCACCCCCTCCCGATTCCAGGGCTCCGCCCCCCGGCCCTGAGATTTGGTATTGATAAATCAGAACCCTTACTATAAACTTACGAAATAAATACCTTTTACACCCAAAATCTAACCCAGGGCATTGCCATGCCATCCATGCCCGCCGACCTCATCACACCCTGCCTGTTCACCACAAATAAAACCAAGGAGACCCTCCAAAATGAGCACAAAAATCGCAGCCTATGCCGTGGCTATTTTTGTTTCAACCGCACTTCTGGGGTGCCAGCCCGGCAGCCAGGGAAGCAAAACCTACAAACCCGGCCAGGCCCAGCAGGCCATGTCCGTTTATTATGGCACAGTCCTCAATGTGGCCGATGTGCAGATCCAGCATGAAGAGAGCGGCGCAGGAGCCGTGGGAGGTGCCGTGGTAGGCGGGATTGTGGGCTCCACCATCGGCGGAGGCAGCGGCAGCACCCTGGCCACCACCGCCGGAGCCCTGGGCGGAGCTGCCGCGGGAAGCGCAGCCGAACGCTCACGGGCCATGCGCCCCGGGGTTGAGATCGAGCTGGAACTCGACGACGGACGCATCATGGTGGTTGTCCAGGAGAAAGACGACGAATACGTCGTGGGGGACAGGGTCCGTCTCATCGAAAGCGGGGACGGCACGATGCGCGTCCGACAGTAACGTCAACGGCAAGCCTTGGATACCGCCAGAAACATCAAGGGCCCTGCAGCATCAATTGCAGGGCCCTTTTGCGCTCTCAAACAAAAACAGGAAGGGACACCGCCTCCGTCAAAAAGCACTGGGCACCCAGCCAAAAAGTCCCGAAACAGCCCCCACATAACGAGCAACAACCACACTGTGCGCAGGTACATTAAAAACAAGACCGAGAATCCCTGAAAAATAAAGATGCATCACAACGCCTTCAGGCGCATACCGGATGCCTTGCCTCCAGAATCGAACCGGCACCACAACACCGGCAAAAACAAGCCCCCAGAACAGCGCCGTTTCACAAACCGACACCACAGGAACAGCCAGCAACACCCGGGTCATATCCACCATGCCCCGAATATCAAAAAACAGATATATTGCGCCGTACATACACTGGGACATGACATACGCCAGGAGCCCCACCTCAACAGCGTAAGATATAGTGGTACGTACAAGGCCCGCAGCGCTTAACAGCAGCACGCCCACCGCCCCCGCGGAAGCCACCACAGCGCCCCAGAACACCACCCAACCGGCGAGTTCTGCCCATGTCACCGACGCAAAGACCGAAGCCTTACCGAAAAAAAAGGCTCCAACACCAACGCCTCCCATGGATACAACGTACAGCATCGGGACCATAACCAGGATCAAGGTGTTCAAAGGGTTCAGGACGTAGCCTCTTGAGTCCTCGGAGCCCGCATAATAAGCGAAAGTCACCCACACGCTGCATGCCAGGGGCCTGAAGAACCCTGCGTAGAGAAACCCGGCAATCAGAAACCACAGAACAGTCGCCCTTCCCCCTGAAGCGCTACCCCTCAGCACCTCGTCGCCCAGGCTCATAATGTCCGGGTGCTTGAGCACATAATAAGCGGCACCAAGGGAGACTGCACCCGAGGCCCCAAAAAGGCAGCGTCCCACCAGACTCTTCCCTGCCCCAAACACAGCCTCGGCCCTGTCCAGGCGTGCCTCGCCGAACCGCGCAGCAAACCCCGCAATAAAGACTCCATACATAAACACACGCGGGCCCCTGACCGAATAGTGAAAGAGGCTCAGCAGATAACCACTGGCGGCATACGCCACGCCCCCCACAAGAAAAAGCGACAAAAACGCAAGGCCCGGCGGCACGGATCCATGGCCGCTCTTAGTTGAAACGTCACCAACATCCCCCGCCATGCCCCTTTCCTCACATCGAGACGCGCCCCCCAAACCAGTACCGAGCAGCACCATGATCTTGTAGATGATGCCCATGGCGACATCTATTGCCGACCAAAAAGGCACACAGGAAAGGTGCCCATGTCGTATCTTCCTCAGCGTATCCACCGTGTATCCCCTCATCCAAAAAATAACCGACGGTTCTTGCTCACCACAACGGCGATAATCAGTTGTTACGGAACATCCGGGCTTAACGCCTTTGCAAGTTGTTGACAAGGAAATTTTACCTCAACACACGGAGGACGATGCGGCACTCGGCTCGTCCAAAGGGGGAGAAAATCGAGTAGAAAACAGTGAATCACATTTTATATCTTTGAAATGTCTAATTTTCCAACACGCCAACCAACTGTTATAATTTTCTATTGTTACAACCGGACCATTTTCCCATGGAATGCCCGGGCTAAATTTCAATGGGACTATTCCACAGTTCTGTGCTTAATTGAGAGGGCCCCTCTCAACCAGCAGCGTTAGCTGAAAATAAAACATGCTGCTATGTGATTTGGTAACAGGAAGGGTCCATCATTTTGGGGAATAACGAGTCTTACAGAGGAGTAATCATGGATTTTACTGCCGCAGCCTCAACGCATACCAAATTCAACTGGAGGGTCCGTTCCCTGGCTTCCGATTTCATACTCGAGGATACCTGGGAGTTTCCATATGAATTCAGCGCAAAGGACGGGGTCGATTTACATTTGTTCCAGAAATCCGCCATTGAGCCCATGATGAAGGACATTTACGATGTCTCCTTAGCGGGAATGCTCTTCAGGGTACGAAAGGTTGTAGGCGCGTTATTTCGTATCGATAACAACTTGAACAATCACCCCATTCCGGGCTGCAGAGAAAAGAGCCTTCGGGATCGTTTGCAGGATAGGGACCTTGAAAAAAACACTCCGCAGCGCGCGATGGACATCTCAACGCGCGACTATATGGACTTCAGGCCAGTGTATACCTTCGAGGACGAAACGCTCCATGAGCTCTCCAATTCCACCGAGCATGCGTTGATGCACTATGCCTGGTCTCCCTCGGGAGACGGAAAGTGGAAGGTCCGCCTTGCGGTGTACATCAAGTACAGGAGCAGTTTCAGCGCGCTTTACATGAGATGTATCCGACCATTCCGCCACTACGTGGTCTACCCCCACATTTTCAGGAAGTGCATGGAACACTGGGAAAGGCGATCCGATGAAGGGGCCGCGCCACCCTGCGGATAAATGGGGTTCCTGTCTCGTTTCGGTACATTGCCACTCGTCCCTCAACATACCACCGAGCAGAAGCAAGAGGCCTCACCGCCCTCTCGAATGGTTTTGTCCGAATTTTTGCCGCAATAATCCATAAGCCGAGAAAGGCATCACGTCTTGACATTGGCCCCTTCATTTTCAAATTGACGCGCCTTTTTGTTTTTCAACCAACATACCCATGCTGGAGCGCCACAAGATATTAAGCGAAAGACTGTTTTGTGGAAGCCGTCATTCCGCAACAGGCGGGTAAGGCATTGTTGCCAGAGCATTCTGTGCCCGTTCCATGGCCGCTTCATGGCGTTCCGGTATCCCCTGATTCCACGCATTCAACCTGGCCCCGCCTTTCAGGCTGGAGTATGAGCTCGCGCCCCCCTGTACCGTGGAACTTCCCACGTTCCTGGCAGAATCAACAGTAACAATAACCGTACCCGACGTAGAATCCGTGAACCCAGATTTTATTTGTTCTTTGTCCCAGGTTACGACTCCGGCACCAACACCACGGGCACCTTTTAGAATACTTTTGCCTATATTCAGGGCAGCACTGCCCAGCCCCTTTGTCACCTCGACACCTCCGGAAGCAATGTCAGCCCCCGCATGAATGCTATCTTTTCCCAGCCTGAAAATGCCACCGGATAAACGGCCAACAACCCCAAGCAGAATTTTATCCATTTGCACTTTGGGAGCATTGAGGGGGCCCGTAATCTTGATGGTATTATACTTCACATTTCTGTCGGTCAATATCGAGGAGTTAAGGTGCAGCGACTCTGTGTTGACCGCAAGCCCGATGTCGGCATCAAGGCCGGTGGCTCCTATAGCCTTCCGTGTTGCCGATGGAACCATGGCACCCAATGTGTCCAGCTTGAAACCTGTCACCCGAACCTGGGCGTTTATCAGGGGGAAACCGACCCCAACATGGCCAATTGCCCCTAAAAGGCCCAGGTATGCCGTTGGATGATCTTCAGGCTGGCTAAGCGCAAATGATCCCGAGACAGAGGCCGGTGGACTCTCTTCCCTGGTGTCAAACAAGCGCAGCCCACTGACGTTGAGTTCAATGTCTTTTATCGGTAAAGCGATGCCTTTTTTGGGCAGGGAATCATTCTGGTACGTCAGAGCCCCGTCTTCCAGCCGGGCTTTTTTAAACATGATAACCGGCCGTTTGGTTTCGGCGGAGGGCTCGCTGGGCGCCACTTCCGTAATCTGTTCATCCGCTTTGCCCCTCCGCCCCTTCAACATGCCGATCAATCGTTTGAGTATGCCGGGTTTCTCTTTTGGCGGCTCAACGATGTCCGGTTCTTCCACCGGCCCGCCAAAGAGCTGCCCCAGGCGCTGCCAATTGGATGCGCCGTCTTCCTGGACAATCAGGGATAACGAAGGCCCCTTTACCCGGACACTCTCAATCACCATTTCCGGTGCCCCAAAATCCAGCCCGTCACTGTGAATCTCCAACCTGTCCAGGCCGGCAAACGGCTCCATATCAAAGCCGGGTGGTTGGTCCACCCTGAGCCCACTCAAGGCAAACATGATCTTGCCGCAAAGGATATCCCCCTGCATCACATCACGCAGTTGCAGGTCATCCACAGCCAGATCAAGTTGCAATTCAGAGGACCATTGCTGCTTCGAAAGGCCATCGATAAGTGAAATGCGGATATTTTCAAGACGTATGGTGTCTATGCCAATAGAGGGAATGGACACCCCACTCCCATCAGGATCCACAGGGGGTTCGGTATCAGGTTCTGCATCTGCTTTACCTGGCATCACGATATTCTGAACACTCACGTTTCCCTCGTCATCACGTATGACGACGATGGACAGGTCTTTCAGCACGAGCTCTTCTGCAGTAAGAGATCCAACAAGCAGCGAGATCAGCTTGACGTCCAGCACCAACGTCTCAAGATGCAGAAGCGGTGTTGATCCGAACTGTTGTTGGGAATTGATGGTAAGCCCCTTGGCTTCCACTCTCCCCTCTGCCAACTCAACATCGATGGCATCAAGGGACCCGCCACCTGCCAGGTAGGTATTCAGGAGTTTATGGATCTGGGTGTGCGCAATTGAATTGATGTTCATATTCAGGATGCTCAACGCAATGATCACAACCAGCGTTAAGCCTGTCAACGCTACCCACCACCACTTAAATCGGTAATTTTTTTTGTTGTGTGCGCTCATCACAGGCAGTCCCATAGGGTCGGCATAGACAACACCTGTCATCATCCGACCATTCCCGACTTATTGAGGTTTGATTAACTGAAGGCTGGTTATTTTCTGGCAGCAGCAGAACAAATCACACAAAATCCAGGTTCTGTCTCAGAACACACTGGATTCGTGCAGGGGCGAAGCGACGTGCAAGTGACCCGATGTTCTCCGTTCATTTCATAAACGCAAGCCACACGGGTTGGGTTGATATGAGCTTATGCCCATTTTTCCTATTATAGCGCCACGACATGCCTTTTACCATTGGAAAACAAGCCGTTAAAACAGATCCTGTAACGACAAATGCCCCTGCGGAGATTAAGCATAGTTCTATTGGGAAAGACGTCAGAAAGGCTCTGTAAAGAAAGAAGGACGCTGTCAGATCTGTGGTGCAGAGCATGGCAAAATCTGATCAGGAAGACGTGGAATCTGTTCTCCCCTACCCCGGGACCACATGATCCCGGGGCGGGTTGGAGGGGGCTTCCGGCTGGAGCCCTCAATTAGAAATGATGCACGTAACGCACATTGTATCGGTTGCCTTCCGTTCGGTTTTCAGCGCCCGATTCAAAGTAAACGTTGACGAGAAGGTTATCATCCTTGCCCAGATGAAGCACACCGCCAGGACCGATGGCAAAGACCTTCTCGGCAGTGCCGTCGATACGTTTGCCATCATATTCTGTATCTTGATACTGGTTGAGGTAATATCCGTTCAGCCCGAGCCGGAGCCGACCGGGAATCACTTCATATGCCGTTGTAAAGTTCGCATGGAAGGCATCCCCGGCCCGGGTCTCCGTCACACCAGTCAATCCATCGTTGGGGTCATCATTTTTAAAGTTATAAAGATAGTGAAGCCGAGCTGAAACGGTGAGCTTTGGCGTCAGAAAGGCGGTAAATGCCCAATAGGGGTTGAATGTATAGGTGTTGGAGCCTGGGTTCAGTTCCTTGTCAGAATCATATTTTCCCGTGGGAAAGGTAACCTGAAGCTCAATCCGATGCATGAATCTTGGCCCATTGGCCCCCATGATGGGATCCCACTGAATAAACGGCCCCACAAGAACATCTCCGAGCCCGGTGCCATTGTCTTCAGGAAAGGGCGCATCCATGGCGTAAGACATATCCAGCCCCACCACCGGGATCATCACATTCACACCCCATTTGCCCCCCAGGAAAACAGGCTGATCCGACTGATAAATAAACTGAGACATGGATATCCAGATATCAAGATTCTCATCGGCACCGTCCGGCAATGCCGCATCCCCCTGGGCATTTTTCAGTGAATCAGACTCGTAGTATTGCACATACTGAGAGTAATAAAACCCCGGCCCCGATGGCGGGCCCCCGTCCAGAAAGCTTGTGAATCCCAAGTTCACACTTGGCATATCATACGCCATGGAACCACCAACGGTTGCGAGCAGCCCCACAACCATCCCCACGAACCCTACCAACAATTTACCTCGCACAACCCCTCCTCAATCCCAAAATATGAGTCACATAGACCACGGAGCGCCAACCGCCCTCAAAAACACGTCCGAGCAAAAGATACTGCCCACTTGTTTCTATACACAGAAACAAAGAGCCCATTTTGTAGCAAGACTTTCGCATAATCGCAAGCTCGATTTTTCATTCCACGAACAAAGATCGGGCGAGCCCACGTAGCGGACTATAGTTTTGAAACAACTTGAGTAAAAAGAGTGGAGTTCTCTAATGGCGGGTGGACAGGACCGGGGCAAGCACGTCCCAAACCGGATATTTTATGCAAGGGCAAGGCATCAGATGAGCACGCTCCGCTTTGCCGATCATACGCGTATAGGGCAGCCCTTTCAAGGTGGTAAATATAACTATACCTAAAGGCCCAAAATGACGTGATAAAATCTAGACAAACCACTCTTTAAAGGTTATGGTAAAGTTAAACAATAACCTATTATGGAG
>NZ_CAADHO010000008.1 GCF_900699765.1 Desulfoluna butyratoxydans | reverse complement strand
ACGTTGAATGAGCTCTGCCTTGTATGCTGGGGAATAGTGATTCATAACTTTTCCAAATCCGCCCCGCTTTGTTTTATACAATTTCATACGAGGCGACAACTACCCTGACACAGGGGGTAACGAAGGCCCGGTGTTGCGTAGGGTGCGCCGTGCGCACCGAAGATTTTTGATAAGGAGACAAGGTATGATGATCACGATTCTCGCACCGGCAAAACGGATGGAGTCTGGCGCTCCGGCGTGGGCAGGTGAGGCGAAATCCTCTTTTTATGGGGAGATGACCCGGGAACTGGTTGAGGCGTTGCGCGGTTATTCCGTGGAGGAGATGAAATCGCTGATGAAGGTAAGCGACGGAATTGCCGAGAATACGGTGCAGCGATTTCAGGGTTTTACCTTTGGTGCCGAAGGGACCCCGGCACTTTTTGCCTACCAGGGGGATGCTTATCAGGGGCTGGATGCCGAGAGCCTTTCTGCCGAAGATGTGGCCTGGGCCCAAGGGCAGCTGCGGATTCTTTCGGGCCTTTACGGGGCTCTGTCCCCCATGACCGGCGTGGAACCGTATCGCCTGGAGATGGGGCTCTCCCTTCCGGGATTCGGTGTGCTCTCCGGGTGGTGGAAACAGGTCGTCACCGAGCACCTTGCGGCGCTGATGCCCTCGGGAGGGGCGTTGTTGAACCTTGCCTCCGGGGAGTACGCCAAGGCCGTGGACAAAAAGGCGATTCGTAAAGAGGGCCGGTTTGTGGACGTGGCGTTTAAAGAGAGGTCCGGAGATACCCTTAAGGCCGTTGCCATCCATGCCAAACGGGCCAGGGGAGCCATGGCCCGGTGGATCATCGAAAACCGTATTGCCGACGTGGCGGAGGTCAAGGGGTTTGATGGAAGCGGGTACCGGCTTGACCAGGGGCTCTCAACGGAGAACAGTTTGGTGTTTGTGCGGGACGCTGGCGGCAAGGGGTGATGCGTACCGACAAACATGAGAAACTCCGGTGGCCCGCGTTACGTCAGGTGATGCGGGGGCCGCACCCAACGCTTCGCAATCCGGTGGATGCCGGTTGGGCTGAAAGCAACGGTTCCCATGCCATGATGGTCGCGAAGGACCGGTGTTTCGTAGGGTGCGCCGTGCGCACCGATGGGCGCTCGAGGTGACGCGAGGTGGCATGGGAAGCAACAGCCGGTGGCTCGCGTTATGTCTGGCGGTGCGGGAGCCGCACCCTGATATGTTTACCCCTCGGCCCGCTCTTCTTCCGCCGCAAAGATCGGGTGCTTGTGGGGGTAGCGGTCATCTGTGACCACCAGCTGCACGGCTTCGTTGATGCCGGTGTGGACGAGGAGGGGGCCAGCCAGGTTGGCGGTGATCTCCTCGGGGCGGTCGCTGCTGGCGTTGATAATGGTGTAGAGGAAGAGCTCTTCGGGCTTTTCCACCTCCCAGGCCATGTCCCGGACGGCGGCGTCCAGATCGACGGTGTAGTCTCCCATAAAGAGGAAGGGGTCCATGAGGGCGAAGGCCAGGTCTGGGTCGTCCACGCACTGAAAGGAGAGGATGGGGTCGATCTCTTCGTGGGAGAGGAGGATAAACTTCTCTTTTCCGGGGAAGCCTGGCATGCCTTTGGGCATGGAGATGATTTTTTCATCCTCAATGTCAACGGAACCGAATTGCAGGGTAGGAATGATCAACGTGTTACTCCTTGTTTGAGTCGCCCTTCAGCGGTTGCTTGGGGGTTACCACTCTTCGTCTTCTTGCCGCGGGTTTGCCCGTGGGCACGTCCCCGCTCTTCATCATCGTTTTGTTTTTCAGCAGGGACGCCGCATGGACCAGGGTGTTCCTGTTTCGCTTGGCGGCCTGTAAGTTCTCTTCTTCAATGCGTTCCACCACTTCATCGCGCATGATGGACACGTCCTTGGGTGCTTCCACCCCGATGCGGACGTTTCCTTTGCCGATTTCCACCACGTGGATGATGATGTCGTCACCGATACGGACTTTCTCGCCCGGTTTTCGTGTCAGTATGAGCATCCGGTGTTTCCTAATCTTGGGTCTCGATCGTTTCCGTTATTTTAGGTAGTTCAACAGACTCGTGTTGAGGAGCCGTGAAGTCGAGGCCAGGGCCGACTCATACCCGAACTGCTTGAGCTTGAGATCGGAGATGGCCCGCACCACGTCGGTGTCTTCCAACTTGGAGCGGGTGGCGTCCTGGCTGATGTTGAGATCCTTGATAAGGTCGTGCCTTGTGTCCAGGCGACCGGCCCGTACCCCGGCTTCCGAGATGGAGCTCAGGATGTTGTTGTGGTCTGCGGCCAGCCGGGAGATGGACTGGTGGAGACCCTCTTTGTCGTTGCTGTTCAGGGCGGCTCGGAGCTCGAACAGGGAGTTGAAGACACCCCACTGGACACCCCGTCGGCTCACCAGGGGCTGGCGGGAGGGCTCGGTGGCGATGTCGTCGGTGGAAAATCCCATGAAGGCCCCCACGGACTGGTGCCGGTTTTCACCGGTGCGGAACAGGACGGAGACCCTGTCGAGCTTGGCCGGGTCCAGGCCGTCTTCTTCGGCGATGGTGAAGGTCTGTTCGGACTCGTTCCAGGAGACGCGGTAGTCGGCCCCTTCTCCCCTGTCTGCCGAGGCCCGTTCCATGGCCATCTCCACGGCGTGGGCCAGGCCCTGGCGAGAGTAGGTACCCGGGTCCACCAGGGCGGTGAGGACGGTCTCTTCACCAACCGCTGCTCCGGCCCGTTTTTCGGTGAAATCGAGGCAGTTGTTGGTCTCGTCGATGGTGGCCGTGTCCGAGGAGAAGACCTCTTCCCCGGCAAAGCCCACCACCATGTCGGACTGTGGTCCGATCTTGACGCGAAAGGGGGTGGCGTTGCCACGGTAGGCGATGGTGTTGGGCGAGTCCTCGTTGTCTGCCCGGAAGGGCCGTGTGTCGCTTCGGGTCCCGGAGAAGATGTACTGGCCGTCGATGCGGGTGTTGGACTGGTCCAGGACGCCTTTGATGAGGCCATCCACCTCCAGGGCCGCGGTCTGCAGATCGTCGTGGTTGGCGATGCCGTTGACCATGGAAATGGCGATCTCTTTTGCCCTGTCAATCTTGTCCCGCACCCGCACCAGAGACTCCTCGCTGCCCTCAAGCCACAGGGTGCCGGTGTCCACGTTGCGCTGGAGCTGGGTGAGGTCGCTCATGTTGGTCTTCAGGGCGGCCACACGGCTGGCATCCACGGGGGCGTCGGAGAGCTTTCTGATCCGCTTGCCCGAGGAGATCAGGGAGTTTTTGTCGAGCACCTCCCGGTTCTTCCGGCTGATCTGCTCTTTGGACTGGTTGTAGAGGGTCGAGGTTGCTACCCGCATGCATCACACTCATCACGAATGGGCCCTGCCGCCGGACGGAAGCTCGTCTCCCGTGTAAAGCCGCACAAGGCGAAGGAACTCTGGTTTAACCATATCAAGTACAGTTGGTATCGGCAAAGGGGGCCTGAAACCTGAGATTTGGTAAAGGCAAAAGGGTTCAAGGGCAAAAGGCGAATGGCCGTGGAGTCGCTTCGCTCCATTTGACTGAAGGGCTCTGTAACAATGAAATTTGGTTGACGCCACTCTTTCATCTTTGCATGTTTCCTTAGCCCTTAGCCCTTAGCCCTTAGCCCTTAGCCCTTAGCCCTTAGCCCTTAGCCCCTCTTATCTCATATTCAACAACGTCTGCAGCATCTCATCGCTGGTGGTGATGAGCTTGGACGCCGCCTGGTAGGCCTGCTGGTGAGCAAGCATGCGCACCAGCTCTTCGTCCACCGAGACCCCGGAGACCGAATCCCGGATATCCGAGAGCTTTTCCACCATCATGCCCCCCATCTCCTTTTCTTTCCTGAAGCTCGACGCCCTCACCCCGATGGAGCCCAGCATGTCCCGGTAGAAGCCGTCCGGGGTGGTGGTGAGGCTTTCGGCCACGGCCCCGCGGTCCCGGGAGTAGGCGTAGTGGGGCATGGTGTTCTCCACGTGCTGCATGTCCGCCATGATCAGGGCGTTTTCGTTGTTGATCTTGCCGTAGTCACCGGCTGCGGGCACAAAGGTCTCGGGCTCGGGGCGGAAACCCGTGAGCTCGGCCAGGGCAGGGGAACGGTCCCACCTCAGGGTGAGCTGCTGCAGGGGCGATCCGTCGTTTTCCGAGAACTCAAAGCGGTTTTCATTCTCCACGTAGCGCACCTTGTAGGGGCTGCTTAAGTTGGAGGCGGCGTTCATGGCCTCTTCCATGTCGTGGGCCAGGGTGTGGAGGTCCCCCCGGGAGGTGAGGATGCGGGGATCCACGGTGATGGCCTTGGGCACGTCGTCTTCTTCGAAGTAGAGGACGGCCGGGCCGCCCGTGGTGCCGATCTCAATGGGGCGCACCTCCGGGTTGGTGACGTGCAGGTTGCTGGAGATGGCATCGGCCCCTGCGCCCCGAACCCGTGCCGCGGCGATGTTGGAGGGGTCTTTCACCAGCTCGGCGATGTCGATGGTGGCCGCGTCCTGGCCCTTGAAGAAGGTGTTGAGGCCCAGGGCCGCTGCCACGCCGCCGTCCCGGGCCGTGCTGTCCGAGAAGGCAAAGGCCACGCCGAAGTCGGGCCGAAGCTCAAAGTTGCCCGTGTGGCTGATAAAGGCCTTAAGGCCCACGCCCGCGTCCATGGCCTGGCGGTTGAACTGATCGGCCAGGGAATCGGTGGTCCAGTGCCAGGAGGACTTCTGTTCCGAGGTGGTGTTTCCGTCGAGGTCCAGGGGCTGGCCTTCGGGGCCGGTCTTGATGACGAAGCTGTCCCCGTTCATCAGGGTGCCCTTGTCGATGGAGAGGGTCATGCCGTCCACGTCAAATCGGGCCTCTTCGGGCTCTTGGATGCGAATGGTGCCGATGCCGGTGCTGTTTTTCCACTCCAGGACCATGGGATTGTCCCGGGAGACGTTTTCGATGGAACCGCCCCCTTCGATGACCGTTAAGGTGTAGCGGTCTTCGGCGCAGCGGGCCCGGCCTTCGGGAACGCCCCGCAACTCAACGGGGTTGGGGGCACCGGTCTCCGAGGTGTTGAACTCAAAGACGTTGCCCGCCACCAGGCGTCCTTTGCCGATGTCAAAGCCGATGCCCTCCACCGGGGGCGTGGTGGTGAAGCTGTTGGTATCGGTGACGGCAAACCGGCCCATGGCCACGGGGGTGTCGTCAGCCCCCAGGCGTTCCCATCGGAGGATGGGGTCGTCGGATCCCGGGCCCACGGTGCCGCCCTGCTCCACGGTGATGCGGTAGCGACTCATGGGCATGGCGCTTCCCGTAAAATTGGACGGGGTGGTGGTGGAGATGCCGGTATCCACCTCCACGGCCGTGGCTGGATCGGGGCTGTTGAGCTTCTTCGTCCAGACCTTCAAGCCTCCGTCATAGTCGATGCGGTCGCCGTAGGCCAGGTTGTAGAGCTTGCCGCCGGACGGGGCCTCGGAGGAGGTCACGGCGGTCTCGTGGTAGCTGGTGCCCACGCCCTGGCTGTGGACCTTGTTGACGCGCCAGACCACCTCCTTGGCCAGGGCGTCCAGGTTCTGGTTCACCTCGGCTAAGATGTCGTCCTTCACCATGAGCCATCCCCCCAGCTTGCCGTGGGTGATGGCCCGGGAGACGTCCACGATGCCCCCGGCCGAGGTCTCCCAGCCCACGCTTCCCCGGTTGCTGGTGAGGTCGTATGATCGGTTGCCCACCACCAGGGGGTAGCCGTTGCTCGTCATGATGGAGAGGTAACCCGTGGGCTGCTCCACGGTGTTGACGTTGAGGAACTCGGAGAGCTCGGTGACGAGCTGGCCCCGCACGTCCCGCTGGTCGTTGGCCGGGCGGGTGGACTCGGTGATGAAGATCTCGGTGTTGAGCTTGGCAATCTTTCCCAGGATGGTGTTCACCCGGTCCACGGCGGCGTCGATGTCCTGGCCGACGTTTGTCTCCAGGCGGGTGAGGTCGTTGGACAGGGTGTTGAACTGGCCGGAAAGGTTGGTGGCGGACTCCAGCAGCACGGAGCGGGCCGAAGGGTCGTCCGGGTGGTTGGCCACCTCGTGCCACCCTTGCCAGAACTCGCTCATGAGGCTGCCCAGGTGGTGGTCCGAGTCCACGTTGAAAAGGGCCTCTAAGTTGTCGATGTAGACAATGGCCTCGTCGTAGGTGGCAAACTTGGACTTCTGGTCAGCCAGGCGCTCTTCCAGGCGCTGGTCACAGTGACGGTTGACGTGCTCCAAGGTGGCGCCGGTGCCGAGCTGGGTGCTGCCGATGGTGTAAGGCCGGTTGGTGGTGATGGTCTCGGTCTGTCGGCTGTAGCCCGGGGTGTCCACGTTGGCGATGTTGTGGCCGTTGACCGACATGCCCCGTCCGGCGGTTGCCAAGGCACCCTTGGCGATATCCATGGTGATGCGAAAGCCCATGTTTTAGGCCTCCCCGTGGATGAGCAGGGAGCCGCCGGGCTCCATGAGGTGGCGGTCCATGCCGTAGATCTTGGTGGCGGAGGTGGAGGAGGTGAGCATCTGGATGATCTCCTCCACGGTCTCCAGGTAGTTCTCCACGAAGGAGACGCTGGTCTCGGCAATTTTCCGGATTTTGCCTTTGATGAAGATGATGGACTCCACGGAGCGGGCCACCATGGGCTCGTGTTCGGAGAAGAGCCGGGGGAGCTCTCGAAGGTGCATGGGCACGCTGCCCGTCTGGATGCCCAGGCGGGCGGAGGCCATCTCAAGGATTTCATCCCGCAGGGCCTCGATCTCCATGGAGAGGCGGCTCTTCTCTTCGGTGAAGGCCCAGAGGCGGTCCAGGGCGATGGAGGAGAGGCTGCGGCTCTCTTCGTCCACGATGGCGAGGAGCTCGGTGTACAGGGCTTCTTTTTTTGTTAGCAGGTCAATGATGGAGTGTTGTTCTGCCATGATGTCCCCCGTGACTCAGGTGGTGATGCATTCTAACGTCAAATCCGGTTCGGCAGGGCCTTTGAGAAAGGCGGTGCCTGCGTGTATCGGGTGGCGCGGGGTGGGAAACTTTTTCCCGTCTGCGACCCGTATAGATATAAACTGCATGTACCATGCCAGTTCATGTTCTTTTCGCTGTCTGTGGCCGTGGTCCGGCTAAGGGGCTGGTTTTGTCGAAGATAGCCGGTGGCCCAGGGGTTCTCCCTGGGCGGCTGTGCGTTTCCCGCCCAGGCGGGGAGCTGTGTCGGCGTTTTTTTCCGTGGCATCGAGTTTTTCCACCAGCTGGCGGTAGAGGAGGTCCCCCACACCCAGGGGGCTCCGCTGGCTGGTTAAGTGTTCGGCCATCTGCTCGTCCTGCATGGACTCGTAGATTTTGCGGCCGTGGCTTCCACCGAAGATGGGGTCGTCCCCCTGGGGCCGCATCTCCTTGAGCATCTGGGAGACGAAGATGGCCTCAAAGTTCTGGCACGCCTCTTTGAGCTTTTTCTTCTCCGGGTCGTTGGCTGCCGGGGCCGCTGCTCGGGCGGTGTGTGCTGAAAGGGATGAAACGGGCATGACGGCTCCTTTTAAATGATCACGAGGTCGGCCTGCAGGGCCCCTGCGGCTTTGATGCTCTGGAAGATGCTGATCATGTCCCTCGGGCTGACGCCGATGGCATTCAAGGCGTTGACCAGCTCCTGGATGGTGGTGCCCTTGGGCATGAGCATCACCTGGGCCTCATCCTCGGTCATGTCCGTATTCTTCTCCTTGGTAACCACGGTGTCACCCCCTGAAAGGGCATTGGGCTGAGAGACGTTTTTCGTCTCGGTGACGGTGAGGGTGAGGTTGCCGTGGGCCAGGGCCACGGTGCCGATGCGCACGTTCTCCCCGATGATGACGGTGCCGGTCTTTTCGTTGACCACGATGCGGGCCGGGGTGTCCGGGGTGACGGTGAGGTTCTCGATCTTGGCGATGAACTCGGTGACCCGCCCCTGCATGTAGGAGGGCATGGTGAGCTGCACCGCCCCGGAGTCCAGGGTCTGGGCCGTGTGCTTGCCGAAGGTGTTGTTGATCTTCAAGGCCACCCGGCTGCAGGTGGTGAAATCAGGGTTGTTCAGGTTCAGGATCATGCGGTGCTTGCGGGAGAAGCCGGTGTCGCGTTCCCGTTCCACGCTGGCCCCGTTTGAGATGCGGCCCACCAGGAGGTGGTTCTTCTTGGCCTTGGCCGTGCCTGCCCCGCCGATGGCAATGGCTCCCTGGGCCAGGGCCCGGGTCTCTCCGTTGACGGTCCTGAGGGCCGTGGGCAAGAGGGTGCCGCCCCCTAAGCTCTTGGCGTTGCCGATGGACGAGACGGTGATGTCCAGCCGGGTCCCTTTACGGGCAAAGGCGGGCATGGAGGCGCTGACCATGACGGCGGCGGCGTTGCTCAGTTTCAGGGAGTCCTTGTCCACCGTCACCCCCATGCGGGTCATCATGTTGGCCAGGGACTCCTGGGTAAAGTCGGCCCCTTTTTTGTCGCCGGTGCCGGCAAGGCCCACCACGATGCCGTAGCCGGTGAGCTGGATGGGGGCGGCTCCCTGGATGGAGGCGATGTCCTTGAGGCGCTCGGCCCGGGTGGGCAGGGGTGCGGCCAGGAGCAGCAGGGCGGTGAGGATGACAGGGATGTTGAGCAGGTGTTTCTTCATGGTCTTCGTTGGTCCGGGCTATAGGGTAAATAAGCAGACTATAAAAAAGGCTCCACGCGGCGCTGGCCGATGATGCGGCAGGTGACGGCTTTGCCGGAGCGGCTGTTCTTGACTTTGATGAAATCCCCCAGGCCGCCGGTCTCTTTGGCGATGCCTGTGGCGGTGATGACAAGGCCCCCTAAGCTGTACCGGATGCGGACGCCGTCGCCCCGTTCCACAAGGGGTTTTGCTTTTATCAGTCGGGCGGTGAGGCCGGTGCCGGAGGCAATGGCCCGGGTGGCGGTTCGCCCCACGGCCAGGGCCGGGTCCGTGAGGAGGTTTCCGCCCGAAGGAGGCACGGGCATAAGGGCCAGGGACACCTGGGAGGCGGTGAGGGTCTCGCCGCGCTGGATGTCCGAGGCGGCCACCACCACGTGTTGCATCGTATGGGCTTCGCCGGAGAGGGTGAGCCGCCCTGTGGCGGCACCGTCCACCGTGACGGAGACGGGCAGTTCGATGCGGTTCTTGCGGATACGGACCCGTTTGGTGTCCGGGGCAAAGGTCAGAATGCCCAGGGGCAGGGTGCGGCGCCCGGCGACCCGGAGCTCGGAGACGGAAACAGGGCCCTCCCAGGTGGAGCGGGCCACGGCCTCCAGAAAGGGGAGAAGGCGCTTGTCGCTGATGCGCTGGCCTTTTCTGGCCAGGCAGACGCGGGCAGGGGCGGTGAGCCCAAGGTCCTGGACCCCTGCCAGCAGGGAGAGCTTTCGGGTCAGGAAGGTGCCCGGGACCACACGCTCTTTGCCGGGCATGGGGGCGTTGAACACGGTGGCGCCCCCATGGCGTTTCAGGGCAGCAGGGAGAGTGCCTGAAAAGAGGTCCGACACCCGCACGGCCGAGCCCGTCACCTCCACCCGGGGACGCACGGCAGGGCCGCCTTGGGCGCACAGGGGCCGGGCAAGGGCCAGGAGCAGGGCCAGGACCAGCAGGCACCAGGGCATCAGGTGCCCGCCGGTTACGGGGCGTGTATGGAAAAAGCAGATCACGATGGGGCCGCGTCCTTACCGCTTGAGGTTGTTGGCGGTTTCCAGCATGCGGTCGCCGGTCTGGAGGGCCTTGGAGTTGGCCTCGTAGGCGCGCTGCCCAACGATCATGGCCACCATCTCGTCGACGATATTTACGTTGGACATCTCCAGGGACTGGTTGGTGAGGGAACCGAAGCCGTCGGCGCTGGCGATGCCCTCGATGGGCTCACCCGACCCCTCGGTGGGACGAAGCAGGTTGGCGCCCATGGCAAAGAGGCCTGCGGGGTTTGCAAAGTTGTAGAGGGGGATCTGGGACGTCATGAGCACGGTGTCCTGCTGGCCGTGGGCCGTGAGGGTGCCGTCGGCGGTGACGGTGACAAGGACCGTGTCCGTGGGGATGGCGATCTCGGGCTGGAGCCGGTCCCCTGCTGGCGTGGTGATGAAGCCTTCGCTGTCCAGGGTGAAGTTGCCTGCCCGGGTGAAGACCTCCTGCTCGCCGTGGAGGATCTTGAAGAAACCGTCCCCTTCGATGGCCATGTCCAGATCGTTGCCGGTGTGGACGTAGTCCCCCTGGGTGAAGACCTTCTGCACGCTGGAGGGCTTGACCCCCATGCCCACCTGGATGCCTGTGGGGACCTGGCCGCCCGAGGGGGTGGGGGCCCCTGCGATGAGCTGGGTCTGGTACATGAGGTCCTGAAAGTTGGCACGGCTTTTCTTGAAACCCGTGGTGTTGGCGTTGGCCAGGTTGTTGGAGACGGTGTCGATGTGCATCTGCTGCGCGCCCATGCCCGATGCTGCTGTCCAGAGTCCTCTCATCATGATGTCTGCTCCCTTGCTGCTGGTTGGTCCGTGGTATCTGTGGCTATGCCCTTAAGCCCGTTTACGCCGGGCGGCCCATCTGGTTGGCTCGTGCGTCGGTTTCGTCGCTGGTTCGCATCACCTTGCCCGACGACTCAAACATGCGCTGGGCATCGATGAGGTGGGTCATCTCGGTGACGGTGGAGATGTTGGCGCCCTCCAGGGCGCCCTGGTGGATCCGCGCCTCGTAGGCCGGGATCTCGGCCCCCTTTTGCGGATCCAGGGTGAAGAGGTTTCCCCCCTCCTTGATAAAGGCCCGCATGTCGTTTGCAGTGACCAGGTCCAGGCTGTCAAAGACCATGGAGTCCAGGATCACCTCGCCTTTCTCCCCAAAGGCGATGTCGTTGCCGGTGAGGGTGACCGGGCCGTTTTTGCCCATGACGGGGTGCCCGTCCTGGGTGACCATGCGCCCGATGGGATCCACGGTGAAGTTACCGTCCCGGGTGTACCGGGTGCCCGATGGGGTGTTGATCTTGAAGAACCCTTCCCCTTCAATGGCCAGGTCCAGGGGGTTGCCCGTCTCCATGAGGTTGCCCTGGCTGAAATCCGTGGTGAGGATGGGGTTCAGGGTCCGGTCAAACGAGAGGATGTCCTTTTTGAACCCCGTGGTGTTGGCATTGGCCAGGTGGTTCGAAATCAGCTCGTGTTGTCTCTCTTTTCTGAGGCCCGCCTGGGCGGATCGTGTCATCTCAAACAGCATGTGTCTCTCCTTGGTCGGTTGCTGTGGGTAAGAATAAGCAAGATGAATGCCAGTGGGTAGATGGCTTGGGGTGGGCCCTGCATCTGCGGGCGATTTGCTTTTGATAACGGCAGGCTGTGGGGTGAGGATTTTTTTTGGGCGTCGGGGCTGCAGGGGGCGGTGTCGGCAATTCATACCGGGTGCGTCGGGATGCCGACGCCGGAAACCGGGACGGTGACGCCTTTGTGACGGGTGCCCGGGCGCCGGGCCTGCCGCCGGAAAATATTTCCCCTCCGGCGGGATGAAAGGGGGAGCGCCCCTGTTGTCGTGTTGCATCTGGCGGGTAACATGCTTTGCGACATCCCCGCGATGGTGCCATTCTCCTTGAACTTTGACCAGAATTCTTATAATTAGATGGAGACTTCTTTGAATATGTATGGATACATAAAGGTTGGAAGTCGCGTTTATTTTTGAGATGACTTCGCAAGACCGGCCCTGCGGCCGCTTTGAGCGGCGCACCCGATATGACTTGACTTATGAAGCTATATCCCCCATCGGAGGACGGAACGAACGGGCGCAATGCCGCGTGCTTCGGATTCATCATGGTTTTTTCAGACAGACAACAAGTGAAAATACGATGCGCCCCTCGGCGCTGAACGGATGAGAGGAACGTATGCGACGACAGATTTCCGGATCTTCTTCCGAAGACGGGTTTACGCTGATCGAAATGATCGTGGTTATTTTTATTCTCGGACTTCTTGCCACCTACGTGGCTCCCAGGGTGATCGGCAAGTCCGATGACGCCAAGATTGTCAAAGCCCAGGCCGATATCCGCAGCTTTGAAACCGCCCTGGATATGTACAAGCTGGACAACGGCTCGTACCCCACCACCGATCAGGGCTTGCAGGCCCTGGTCGAGAAACCTGCCTCGGGCAACCTCTCCAGGTGGCGCGAAGGCGGTTACCTCACCAAGCGAAAGATTTCCAAAGACCCCTGGGGGAACGAGTACATCTATGTCTCCCCGGGATCCAACGGGGATGTGGACATCTCCTCCAACGGGGGTGACGGCCTCCCGGGCGGTGAAGGAACCGCCAAAGACATCAACAACTGGGATATCGACTAGCAGATCGCGGCTTCACCATACGCAGACGGGGGTGATAAACGATGTGCAATGTCCGCATCGGAAACGAACCGTGCGAAAGGTGGGAGGGCGGTTCGGCACGGGTGCTTCCGGGCCGGACTGATGCCGGGTTCACGTTTCTGGAGCTGGTGGTGGTGATGACCATCCTGTCTCTCCTTTTCTTTTTCTCCCTTCCCAGCCTGGACTCCTATATTTTTACCGACCCATCCAAAAAGGTGGCACGCCTCATCGCCTCGACGGTCCGGGACCTGAAGCAGCGTGCCCTTGCAGACCACAAAGAGTATCGCCTCCATATCGCCACGGATGCCGGAGAAATCTGGGTGGCCGATGCAGCCATGGACAAAAAGGCTGCGGCCGAAGCACGAAAAAGCGGGCTGACCCTCCCCGACGACATGACCGTTGACCTGCCCGGGTTTGTGGGGGACGACGGCAAGCGGTCGTCTGAGGCGATGCTGCGATTTTATCCCAAAGGGTACTCGGACGGGGCGGAGATTCTCCTCATGCGCGACGGTCGCACCCTGCGGCTGTTCATCGAGCCCTTTCTCTCCAAGGTGGAGATTGTGGAGGACCATGCGAACGGTTTTTGACAGGAGGCGTGCGCTGCAGGATCCCAGGGGCTTTACCCTGCTGGAAGTGATGGTCTCCGTGTCCATCCTCGCCATTGGTTTTTTTGCCATCTACAGCCTCTTCATGCAGGCCGTGGCCGCCTCCGGGGAGGCGCGCTTCAGGCAGCAGGCCGCGTTCCTCGCCACATTGAAAGAGAACACCCTGGTGGGGGATGTCTCCGAGATCTCCACGGACGGGGGGGACTTCGGGGAGGACTATCCCGGCTGGCGGTGGCGCCTGACCCCCTCCAAGGTGGAGAACAAGGAGTTCGAGGAGGAGGCCAAGCTGTTGAAGAAAGTGCGGCTTGAGGTGTTCCGGGAGGGCAGCGACCGTGTGTACGGGACCACCCATTACCTGTTTGTGACGGAGGAGTCGTGACCGGGCCTTCTGGCGATAAAGGATTTACCCTGATGGAGGTCGTGGTGGCCGTGGCCATCATGGGCCTTGTGATGGCCACCATCGGAACGGCCTTCAGGCAGCTCTCCAACGGCGCCCATCGCCTTGAGGAGACCGGGGACGACAACCTGGCCCTCGGGGAGGCGATCCGCTGGATTGGCCGGGACCTGGAAGGGCTTTACGTGGATCAGGCCCCCCTGTTCACACCCGGGGAGACCACCGATGATCCGGATCCCTACCGGTTTACCCTGACCCGGGAGACCGTGGGGGGCGAAGAGATGAGCATCCTCCGGTTTACCACCCTGAACCATCTGCCCTTTGGGGGGAGCTCCCTGGGCGGGATTGCCGAGGTGGTCTACTTTGTCACGGAAGAGAAGGGTGAGACCCGGCTCCGACGTTCCGACCGCCTTTTTTTCCATGACCCCTTTGAGCCGGCTGAAGGCCACCCGGTGATGATGAACCGTGTTACCGCCTTTACCGTGGTCTGCATCGACACCGAGGGGCAGGAGCAGGAGACCTGGGACTCCGACAACGACGCCTTCGGGCGTGCCACGCCCGTGGCCGTGAAGGTCACCCTCTCCCGGGAAGGGGCATCCGGGGGGCCGGGGAACACCGCAGAGGCCCTTTTTCCTTTGCGCAGCCGTCGGAAGGAGGCCCTGGATGGGTAAGCAAAGGGCCATGGCCAATGAAAAAGGCGTGGTGCTCCTGGCCACCCTCGCCATGATGCTGGCGCTTTTTGTGCTGGTGTCCGAGGCCGCCAGGCTTGCACGGCAGGAGCTGGCCGCCGCTGGCCATGCCTCCGTTGCCTCGGAGCTACGGGCAACAGCCGTTTCCGGTGTGCATATCGGCATGGCCTTTCTCTCGGCAGACGGCAAAAAAGGGGGCACCGACACCGTACAGGAAGAGTGGGCAGATGAGGAGAAGCTTAAGGCCTTTATCTCCGGCCTCTCCTTTGACCGGGGCCAGCTGGACCTCACCATCACCGACGAGCTGGGCAAGGTGCAGGTCAACGCCCTGGTGACCTACCCCGAGGCCAAAGATTTCAACACCGACCAGAAAAAACTCTGGGAGCGGTTCTTTGAGGTGGTCAACAAAGAGGACGAGTCCCTGGAGAGCCTGGGGGAGAACACGGCCATCATCAACGCCATGAAAGACTGGCTTGACGACGGGGACGGGGATGCGACCTCAGGGTTCTCCGGCGCCGAAGACGACTACTACCTTAACCTCGAAGACCCTTACCCCTGCGGCAACGGCCCCCTGCGGCACCTGGACGAGATGGCCCGCATCAAGGGCATTGACGAGGAACTGCTCACCCGGGAAGAGGCCGGTTACCGGCTGAAGGACCTTTTGACGGTCCACGGGGAAGAGCCTGCCAACGTCAAGGACGACGGAGAGACGGTGCGGCGGTTCAGTTTTCCGGGACGGGTGAACATCAACACCGCCGAGTTTCCCGTGCTTTTCGCCCTGATGCCCAAAACCCTGTCCCCCATGGAGCGGGAGATGGTGGCCACCTCCATGGTGGAGTACCGGTCGGAAAAAGGCGAGGAAGAGTTTTCCCACCCCCTGGACGGGGAGTGGTACAACACCTGCCCGGGGTGTGAGAACAACGGGATCAAAAAGGCGATGATCCGCACCGACTCCAATGTGTTTGCCATCACGGCCACGGCCGTGGACGAGGGCACCCGGGTGGGGATACGTGCCGTGGTGAGGCGCGAAGGCACCACCTTTGTGGTATTGTCCTGGCAGGAGACGGACGCGTGATGGACGGGCCCTTTCTTGCGCTCAACGGATATGGCAGAGATCAACAGGCTCCGGTCGCCCCACGGGCGGGTCGGCATGCATAACAAAAGGATCGGCAACACGTGAAATTAACGGGAATAGAGATCACCGAGGAGGGAGCCACCGCCGTGACGGTGGACCGGCAGGCCGGCGCCATGCGGGTGACGGCCTGCAGCCGCATGGCCCGCAGGGACCTCGCCTCCTCCGATGCGGCGGCTTCCGTGGACGACGGCGAGCTCCTGGCCGCGTTGAATCGGTCCCTGGCCGATTGCGGGGAGAAGGTGGCCGTTGTGCTGCCGGCCCATGAGATGGTGATCCGTCGCGTGCGCCTGCCCTTTCGGGAGCCCAAGACCATCGACAAGGCCCTGCCCTTTGAGCTGGAGCCCACCCTCATCGAGTCTCTGGAGGGCCTGCGCATCATCTGGGAGAGCCGCGTGGCCGGGGAAGGGGACTCCGACATCCTGGCCCTTGTGGGAGAGGAGGCAGCCCTTGAAAACCGACGGGCCCAGATCAAGGCCCTGGGCATGGATCCCATGGTCCTGGCACCGTCGGCCGTGGCCTCGGCCCTGATCCTGGCCCGGAACGAGGATGGTTTTTTCTTTACCCTGAGGCGGGTTCATTCCACCTGCACCCTTGCGGTGGTGTTTGAACGGAAGCTCATGTTTTTGCGATCCTTTGCTCTGCCCGAGGAGAGCGACGGCCTCGACGTTTTGAATTGCGAGGTGTGGCAGACCCTGGTGGCCCTGGCTGAATGCGAGGCGCAGTGGATGGCCCCCGAAAAGATTCTGGTGGCGGGGTGGGATGAGATTCCCGAGTCCCTGTCCACCCCCCTGGGCGACCTGCCCGTGGAACACGCCCGCCTCCTTGCGGCCACAGGCGCTGTCCTGGATGAAGGGGTCAAGCCCCAATGGGAGGAGGGGCCTTACAACGGGGCCCTTGCCGTGGCCTGTTCCGCCCTCTCCGGCTGGAAGCACCCTGTCTTCTGGCGACAGGGGTTTGCACCGGCGGAGTTCATCACCAAACACAAAGGGCAGGTCCTCTCTTCGGGTGTCCTTGCCCTGGTGCTGCTCCTGCTTCTGGTGGCCCGGTCCGTCATGGGCATCCACGACACGCGTCGCCAGCTGGCGGCCGTGGAACAGCAGATGGCTTCGCTTTACCTGTCCACCTTCACCGAGGAAAAGCGGACGCCTTCTGCCTCGGTGCTCCTGCGGTCCATGGAAGGCAAGGTCCGGGTGGCCAAGGAAGAAGCCCTCTATGCCGGACAGGGGGCCGTCCGCGTGCGGATCATTGAAATTCTCAAAGCCATCTCCGTGAGCCTGCCCAAGGACCTGAAGGTGACCATCACCCGACTGACCCTGGTGAAGGGAAAGCTCACGGTCTCAGGGCTTGCAGAAGATTTCAGCGCCATCGACACCATGAAGGGCGCCCTGGAAAAGAACGCCTTGATCTCCGGGGTAACCATCGCTTCGTCCAGCAAGGAGAGCGGGGGAGACCGGTTCCAGTTCAAGGTGGTGATTACCCTCTCGGGTGAGGAGGCCTTATGATGGCGTGGTTTGAACGATTGAGCACCCGGGAAAAAGGGGCCGTTGTGCTGGCCCTGGCCCTGGCGTTGATTCTGGGGGGCAAGGCCCTGGTGGGGGCTGTGTTCGGTGACTCCTCAGGCGCACGTCGTCTTCTGGAGCTGAGAAGAGACCAACTCACGAAGATGGAGGCCCTGGCCAACGAGTACCGCAGCGCCAAAGGGGCGGCTTCCGCAGGGGCCACGGCCCTGAAACCCGGAGAGACCCTCTATGCCTTCCTTGACGAAGTGGCCGGAAGCGTGGGGATCCGCTCCAAGGTGAGTTACATGAAACCTTCATCCATCAAGAGCAGGGACGGCAAGGTGAGTCTCTCCGTGGTGGAGATGAAGGTGGTGGACCTGCCCGCCGCAGAGCTGACCTCTTTTCTCCACCGGGTCGAGAGCGCAGGGGATCTGGTCCGGGTCCGGGCCATCTCCCTGACCCGCATTGAAAAGAGCAAGCTGCTGACGGCGGTGATATCCATCGAAACTGTGATTTTATAACAATGGAATCCTGATGAAGACTTTTTTTCTCTACGCCCTCTGGACCCTGGTTTCCCTCTTTGTGTTTCTCTGGGTGCTGTTTCCGGGCGAGTTTGCCGAAAACCTGATGGAGGCCCATGCCCGCCAACGGCTGGCCCCGGCCACCGTCAACGTGGAGGGTGTCTCTCCGGCCTTTCCCCTGGGCCTCAAGGTCAAGGGCGTGGCCCTGACCCTGCCGGGAAAGGCGCCGGTGACGGCCCGGGATATCCGGGTGACCCCCTCGCTGTTTACCCTGGTCACCTCTCAGCCGGGGGCCGGGATGAAGGCTACGATTTTCGGTGGAAAGGTCACAGGCGATGGGCGCGTCACGTTGGGTACCGGAAGATGGACCCGCGTTGCGGGGCGCCTGGAGGGGATGGACCTGTCAACGCTCCTGCCGCTGCTGAAAGACCGGATTCCCATTGAGTTTGCCGTAACCGGGCGGGGAGACGGCACCCTGGACCTTTCCCGCGACAAGGCGGCCAAGGGCACGGGGCAGCTGACCCTGTCCAATGTGACGGTTGAACTGAAAGATCCCCTCATTCCCCTGGATAAGCTGGAGTTTGCCTCCGTTGAGGTGGATGTGGAGGTGGCCGGCCCCAAGGTCACCTTCAGCCGGATCCACGTGGATGGCACCGAGGTGGACGCCGAACTCAAGGGGACCGTAAGCCTTTCGAGCCGACCGGCATCGAGTCGCATCAACATCAGCGGTACCCTGAATCCCGACCCCGGGTTTGTCAAGGAACTCTCCGATCGCCTGCCCGTGTCCATGCTCGTGGATCCCAATATGTTGAAGCGGGGGCGCATCCCCTTGAGAATCAGCGGGACCCTCGCAAACCCCAGGGTCTCCCTAAGATAAGGTAGTGTTATGACGGACAGAGCATTTACAGCCGTGCACCTTTTTCTCCTGTCGGCCATCGCGGCCGTAAGCGTGAGCCTGTTTTATCAGGGCGTGACAGCACGGGTCGGCATGCCGGAGGCCCAGGGCCGTGGCGGGGGCATCGTCTCCACGGGGCCCGCCGTCCAGCAGGAGAGAAAGCCCCTGTCGTTTTATGAGGATATCCTGACACGCAACCTCTTCGACCTGGTGGTGCCCGGCAAGGATGACAAGCCACAGCCCGCGGCCATTGATGTGGAGAGCCTCTCCGAGACGCGCCTTCGGCTCAAGCTCTGGGGGACAATCTCCGGGGGCGGCGATGCCGTGACCCGGGCCATCATCGAGGACGAGGTCACGCGAAAGCAGGATCTGTTCAAGGTGGGAGACCGGGTACAGGAGGCTGTGATCAAGCTTGTGTTGCGGGACCGCGTGGTGGTGAGCTACAAGGGGCGGGACGAGGTGCTGATGATGGAGACAGCCAAGGGCGCCGGGCAATCTATCCGTAACGGGGCTTCCGGCCGCAACGGCAGGAACCTGCCGCCTGCGTCCATCACCAAGAAGGTGAACTTGAGGCGGGACACCATTGACGACGCCATGATGAACATCAGCAGCCTCATGAAAGATGTCCGTATCAAACCCCATTTTCGCAACGGCCAGCCCGAGGGTATGGCCATCAGCGGCATCAAGAGCGATTCGATTTTTCGCAAGATGGGCATTCGAAACGGGGATGTCATCATGGGGGTGGACGGACAGAAGATCGAGTCGGTGGATGACGCCATGTCCCTGTACGGGAACCTCAAGTCGGCCAGCGAAGTCAAAATAGAGATCAAGCGGATGGGTCAGATACAGACCATTGAATATACCATTGAATAGCAGCGCCAAAAGGACCGGACAAGGATGAGTATGAAAAGGGCAATGAGATGTGTTGCGGCATATGCACTGGCAGGAATTCTTTTCGCATGGTGTCCGGTGGGACAGGCCCAGGAGGCCCCGGGTCCTGCCCCTGCCCCTGCGGAAGAGACCGTCTCCATCGATTTCAACGATGTGGATATCCGGGTCTTTATCAAATACGTCAGTGAGATGACCGGAAAGAATTTCATCATCGACCGCAAGGTCACCGGTAAAGTGACGGTGATATCTCCGGGGCAGATCTCCGTGGACGAGGCCTACCACGTCTTTGAATCCGTGCTGGACGTCTACGGGTTCTCCGCGGTGCCCTCCGGCACCCTGGTGAAGATCATCCCGGCACGGGATGCCCAGAAAAAGAGCGTGGCAACGCGCCTGAAGTCCGAAGCCACGGACCGCTCCGACAACATCGTCACCCAGCTGGTGCCCCTGAAGTACGCCGACCCCACGGAGCTTAAAAAACTCCTGGCCCCGCTGATCTCCCGCAACAGCTCCATCATGGCCTACAAGCCCACCAACACATTGATCATCACGGACCTTGCCTCCAACATCAGCCGTCTCATGAAGATCGTCAACAGCGTGGACATCACCGGGGTGGGCCAGGAGATCTCCATCCTGCCCCTGGAGTACGCCGATGCCGGTCAGCTCACCACACTCCTCGGCAACGTCTTCAAGCAGGATTCCAAGAACAAGGCTTCGTCCAAGGCCTCCTTTGTGGCGGATGAGCGCACCAACACCATCATCATCCTGGCGGGCAAGGGCTCCACGGAGAAGATCATCCAGCTCGTGAAGATGCTGGACCGCGAAGTGCCCCGGGGCAAGGAGCGCATCCACGTGGTTTACCTGGAGAACGCCCTGGCCGAAGACATGGCCAAGGTGCTCCAGAACCTCTCCAGCAAGACCACCACTGGAGACAAGGGCAAAAAGGCGGCCATCGCCTCGGACCGGGTGAATATTATCGCGGACAAGGCCACCAACAGCCTCATCATCATGGCGGAAAAGAGCGATTTCGTGATTCTGGAGGAAATCATCCAGAAACTCGATATCCCCCGGAAGATGGTCTACATCGAGTGCCTGATCATGGAAGTGAACGTGGACGCGGACCGCGCCCTGGGCGTGGAGTGGACCGTGGGCAACGACACCACCATCAACGGGCGGGATGCTGCTTACGGCGGCGGATTTGACGGGGGCAGCGGCTTCTCCAACCTGGGAAACCTTGCCGGGGCGTCCACCGATGGGGTGAGCAAGTTTCCCAACGGGTTTTCCCTGGGGGTCTTCAGCGAAGCCATCGAGGTGGGCGGGGTGAAGTTCCCTTCCCTCGGGGCCCTGATCACTGCCTACAAAAAGGACTCCAACGTCCAGATTCTCTCCACCCCCCAGGTCCTCACCCTGGACAACGAAGAGGCCAGCATCGTTGTAGGGGCCAAGATTCCGTATCTTACCCAGTCCAGCAGCGGGGACAGCGAGTACAACCAGTTTGAATACAAGGACGTGGGTATCACCCTGAAGATCACTCCCCAGGTGAGCGAGGATAAAAGGGTGAGGCTCAAGATTTTTCAGGAGACCAGCCGGGTCCTCGGCGATTTGACGTCCCAGCCCAGCACCCTGCAGCGGAAGGTGGACACCACCGTGGTGGTGGAAGACAACAGCACCATCGTCATCGGCGGCCTCATCGACAAGAGCCTGAACTCCACGGAATACCGGGTGCCGTGCCTGGGGGACATCCCGGTGATCCGGTACCTCTTTTCGGCCATGTCCGATACGGATAGCAGGACCAACCTCTACGTTTTTCTCACCCCACGGGTGGTGAGCAGCCGTCATGATGCCGAGAGCATCATGGTGGACAAGCGTGAGCGTATCGACGACCTGCGCGAGGGCAACATCAAGCTGTACAACGATGCGGAAGAAAGGGCCCTGGAGGAGAAATCCCGTCGCTCCGATGTGCCGCATGAGACAGAAGAGCCCCAAGAGAAGACCCAGCCCGAAGGGGCCGAGGCGGCAGAGGTTCCCAAGGAGACATCGCCGACTCAAATGGACCGCACCGAGGCGGTGATTACCCTGGGCGCAGACCATGAAGGGGGAGGCTCCGACCAGCCGGAGGGCAACGGAGTCAAGCCTCCCGAGGAGGCACCCCAGGTGGAGGCGCCTTCGGAAGACCAAGGGGGAGAGTGATGGTATCCATTGTGCCTGTGAGCCCCTTCCGCAAGGTGGTGACCGAGCTCATCCACTCCAAGTACAACGTGGAGGAGGATCTTCTGGATGAGGTGTTCCTCTATGCCGAAACCCAGGGCATCCATTACGGAGAGGCGCTGCTGAAGCGAAAGGTCCTGAGTGAGACGAAGTTCCTCTCGGTCCTTGCCGAGGTCTATGCCATGGAGATGCTGGAGACCGTGGATACCGCAGGCATGGATGCGGGGTTCACCGAAACCATTCCCATCCAGTTTTTGAAAAAGCACTACATGGTGCCCCTGATGCCGGAGGGCGGGGAGGGCGACATTCGCCTGGTGATGAACGATCCCTGCGCGCTCCAGGCCGCCGACGACCTGGTGCAGCGCCTCGCCTGCGGGCCTGTCACAAAGGTGATGGCCCCCCGCGGCCAGATCCTGTCGGCCATCAACATCTTCTACGACATGAGCCGGGGCTCGGCCGAAGAGCTGGTCCAGGACATCGAAGAGAGCGGCAGTGACATCCTGGCCGACATGGAGGAGACCGCCGACCTTCTGGACGACACCAGCGAGTCCCAGATTATCCGACTGGTGAACCACGTGATCTCCCAGTCCATCAAGGCACGGGCCAGCGATATCCACATCGAGCCTTACCAGGACAGCTTCAAGATCAGGTACCGTGTGGACGGCATCCTCTACGATCTGCTGACTCCGCCGCGCTGGATCCAGTCGGCCCTGGTTTCCCGCATCAAGGTCATGGCCAAGCTCAACATTGCTGAAAAAAGGCTTCCCCAGGACGGGCGCATCGATGTGCGCATCGGTGAGCACGACGTGGATATCCGCGTCTCCACCGTGCCCACCACCTACGGTGAGCGCGTGGTCATGCGACTGTTGAACAAGTCGGGTTCCCTTCTGACCCTCTCCGAATTCGGCATGGGGGAGGAGACCTACGAGGCCATCGGGCGCCTGATCAAGAATCCCAACGGCATTATCCTGGTCACCGGGCCCACGGGCAGCGGCAAGACCACGAGCCTTTACGCCATCATCTCGGCCATCAATTCACCGGACAAGAACATCATCACCATCGAAGACCCCATTGAGTACCAGCTCAAGGGCATCGGCCAGATCCAGGTGAACCGGAAGATCGACCTCACCTTTGCCCGGGGCCTCCGGTCTATCGTCCGCCAGGACCCGGATGTGATCCTGGTGGGGGAGATCAGGGACCGGGAGACAGCCGAGATTGCCGTACAGTCCGCTTTAACCGGCCACCTGGTGTTCTCCACCCTCCATACCAACGATTCGGCCAGCGCCATCACCCGCCTGGTGGACATCGGCATCGAACCCTTTCTCCTGTCCTCGGCCATCAAAGCCGTCATCGCCCAGCGCCTGGTGCGAAAGCTCTGTCCCTTGTGCAAAGAGCCCTTTCACCCCGCCCCCGAGCTGTTGAAACGGGCCGGGATCGACGCGGAGAGCGCCGCCGCGGGCAATTTTTACCGGGCCGTGGGGTGTGAAGCGTGCTTCCAGACCGGGTACAAGGGGCGTATGGCTATCTTTGAGATCCTTGAAGTGGATGAGCACCTCAAGGGCATCATGGTCAAGACCTCCGACGCCAACCTCATCAAGGGCGAGGCCGTGAATCTGGGGATGGTCACCCTGAGGCGGGACGGCATCGACCGGGCCCTGAAAGGGGAGACCACCCTTGAAGAGGTGCTGCGGGTGACCCATGCTTAGGGAAAGATACCTGATAGCCCTGGCGGCAATCTGCCTGCTCGTCCCGGCAACGGCCGTTGCCGAGAGCGGGGAGAGCCCCCTGATCTACTCGGTGTTCAAGTCGGTGATTTCCTCGGCGGACGGCAACCGGTGCAGCCACGTGCCATCCTGCGCCCGCTATGCCAAAGAGGCCGTGGAAAAACACGGCCCCCTCAAAGGCGCCATGCTCAGCTGTGATCGGTTGATACGCTGCGGGGGAGACGACACCAAACGGTTGCCCCAGGTGGTGGTGGGAGGGCACCGACACGCCTGGGACCCGGTGTCGGCCAATGATTTCTGGTGGAAGGACGGGGGAGAAGAGAAAAAAGCACCGGTGCTGCCCATGCACTTTGATGGGTGGGATTAAACAGAAAGGTGGCACGCCTTGCCGCCGGAGGCCGTGTTTGTCTTTTTCTGAGCCCGGCTGTAACAATAGACGTCATGCCGTTGCCCGTTCTTGAACCGAATCCATGGACAAAGGAGCCATGTAACCCCATGAAGCGCCCCGTTTTATCAGCAGGCCTGCTGGCTCTGCTGCTTGTTTGCCTCACCGTTGCCCCTTCAGTGGCAGCCACCCTCACCATCGATGAAGACGCCCAGTTTTCCTACGCCCGCAGCCTTTTCGAGCAGGGGGACTACACCCAGGCCGCTGCGGAATTCTCCCGGTTCATCCATTTTTTCCCCAAGGCCCATGGCCAGGCCGCCGCCCATTACGGCAGGGCTCTTTCCCTCTACGAAGACGGACAATACCCGCAGGCGCAAAAGGCCTTTGCCGATTTTCGCACCCGGTTTGGTGCTTCCCCCCTGGCCCTGGCTGCCGGGGTGATGGAAGCCCAGTGCCACACCCGGTCAGGGGATCCTTCGGCCGGGGTGATCCTGCTCAACAACCTTCGGATTGAAACCCAGGGGGATGATGACGCCCAGCGCCTGATCCTTACCCGCATGGCCTGGACACGTCTGGAAATGGGGGACCTGCCCCGGGCGGAAGCTGCCTTTAAAGCCACCGCGGGCCAGGTGGACGGGGAGTGCGGGTACCACGGCATCCTGAACAGCCTGGAACAGTTCAAGGCCCTGCCCGAAAAATCGCCTGTCCTGGCCGGGGGCCTCGCCCTGATCCCCGGGGGCGGTTACCTCTATCTCGGCCGCTATCAGGATGCTGCCGTGGCCTTTCTTCTCAATGTCACCCTGGGGCTGGCCGCCGCCGAGAGTTTTGACGACGGCAACAACGCCCTGGGGGCCCTCATCGCCTTCGTGGGCTTCGGGTTCTACTCCGGAAGCATCCACGGTTCCTACACAGGTGCCCTGAAAGAGAATCGCCGGAGCCGTGAAAGCCTCTGGAACGAGATGCGCCACTGGGGTGGCGAACTCGAACGCAAGGGCGCTGAATCCTGCCTCGGCCTGACCCTGTCCATTCCCTATTAATCCCATCTGAAACATGTTGTTAGAGCGTCAGCTCGGCTTCCGGTTGTTTCTGGGCGGAGACGGTGAAATCGGGGCGGCACACATGGATGCGCCCCGGTGCGATGCCCTCTTTGGCCAGGATGTGGCGGATGGCCCTGCCGCGCTGTTGTGCCAGGTCCAGGTAGCGTTCCCGTGCGGGAGGTTCCGGCGCCTCAGGCGCGTCGGCATTCTCCGGTGTTTCCCCGTGGGGCGCCTCGGGTGTGACGAGGTCCTCTGCCACGGCGTTGGCGCAGACGGTGAGGTTCAGGAACTCTTTTTTCTTCATAAGCCCGGCCACCACCTTGAGGTATTCGAGGCCCTCCGGGTTGGGCTCCGTTGCTCCCAGGGCATAGCCCACGGAGTCCAGGTGGATTTCCGTGACCATCTCTCCTGCTTTTTCAGCCACCATGAGCAAGGCCCCGTAGGGCTGGAGCAGGAAGGAGAGGTAGGAGACCGAGGCCGTGGTGATGGCCTTGGTCATGGCCACCTGAATGATGCTGTTCAGGCTGATATCCGGGTTGTGGATGTCTCCGTGGACCGGAATGGAGAGGCTGATGGTGCCGTTGCCGTCCTCCAGGATGGAGAGGGCGTAGTCCAGGGGCATGGAGAGATTCTTCATGGTCTGGTGGGCGGTGTCTTCGTCGTCCGGGACCAGCTTGAGGTTGCGCAGGGTCAGCTGGTTTCTGACATCAAGGATGCCCGCGTCGATATCCAGGGTGGAGTCCGCGGTAAAGCTTCCCCGTTTGATGAGGTAGCCCAGGGCCTGGGAACTGTAAGGCGACAGCGAGGAGAGGTTGATGTTGGCAACCCGGGCTTCCAGGTGCGCCGAGACATCATGTGCCAGGGGCCTCACGGTTCCGGTGACCGACAGGGTTTCGTAGGTGTCCAGCTCGGCAACGAGGCTCAAGGGGAGGTCCTTGTCCGGGTCTGCCGTGTCAATGTTCTGAATCTCCAGCCGCTTGAGGGTGACCCCCTTTTCAAAAACGGGCCTGACGCTGCGGTCCGTCAGGTGCAGGAAAGGGGAGCCTGAGATGCGGAAGGTGTTGATTTTTGCCGTCACGATGGGCCTGGGGGCCGGGGGTGGGGTGTTCGGGACCTCGGCCTCGGACGGAGCGGGGGCGGAGTCGCCCCAGTGGAACGCCGTCAGGCTGTTGAGGGTATTGAAGAAGGTGAGCCGTCCCGACGGGTCCCTTACCAGGGTGGTGACCACATCGTCGATGATAAAGGTCTCGGCCCGCAGGTGGCTGAGCTCTTCCAGAGCCATGCCGGTGATGTCCACGGAGCCGATCTCGGACAAGGGAGGCAGGGCCGCGAGTTTTTTCAGGGAAATATGGGGAACCCGGATGTCGGCAAGGCCCTTTGCCTTGATATCGTAGGCGAAAAAGTGGGCCAGGGAGGCGATCTTCACGTCGGTTTCGCTGTCTGAGGCAAGGGCTTGCCTGACGCTCAGGTTGCCACGGGCGGCAAGGCCGTCCTTGCGTGATGGGTCAAAGCTCAACTCACCGTCCCAGACAATGCCTTCATGGCGAAGGCGGATGCCCCCTTCGGGGTAGGCGATATCAAGCTTGCCGTTGCTCAGGGATCCCAGGGTGCGAAGATCGGTGAGGGTGCCGTCTTTGTCCAGGGCGACCCAGACATCTCCGAGCCAGGTGATCCCCGCATCCCGGAGGGTGACAGCCGGGTCTGTAAGGTGGCCGCCGACATGGGAGAGGGAAAGGGTCCCGGTCTGGCTGAGGGTGGTCCCGGCTTCAGGGGCTTGGGTGATGGTAAAGCGGGTGTCAACGGTCAGCTCGCCTTCCAGGGCGGCGACCCGGGGTGCAGCCAGCCCGGAAAACGGCGAAAGGGCAAAGTCGGTGAGCTGGACCCCGCCCTGCACGGAGGTTTCCGGGCCAAAGGGGACAAGATCCAGGGAGACGAGCAGGGGGCTCTTGTTGAGGGCTCCGGTGATCTCAAGGCGTGATACCTGCTCGGGTTTCCACGTGGAAAGGCCGGTGAGGGAGGCGTCCTCCAGGGCAATGACCAGGTCCAGTTTGGGAAGGGACAGGTTCACCGAGGTGTTTCGTGCGGTGAAGGTATCCACGCCCACATGCCAGGGTGTTTTGCTTTCTTTGTCGTCACGGGCCGGGGGCTCGGCATGGGGTTCACCGGTGGAAATGGGGAACCCGCCTGCCATAAGGGACGTGTCCTGTCGAACCATAAGGTCCAGCCCATCGATGTGAAGGGATTGGATGCGCAGCCGCTTACGCACCAGGTCCGTCATGGCCAGGTTTACGCCAAATCGCTCCAGGGAAGAGGCTTCACCGCTTTGGGCGCGCAGGTGCACCCCTTCCACCACCAGGGTGCCGGCAAAGAGGTTCACGTCCACATTGTCGATGCGGGCCTCCATGCCTTTGGACGTGAGCCAGAAGAGCGCTCCATGCTTGATGGCAAAAGGCACGGCGGACACGAAGAGAAGGATAACAAGGGCCGACACGGATGTGATGATGCCGCCCCGGGATTTGACGGTGGATTTGATCTGGCGCAATTGTTTCAATGTCTTACCGTTTGAGTCTGTGGCTTGGTTTGGCTGTGCCCGCCCTATCCGATGAGCTGGTTCATGGAAAAAATGGGCAGGCAGATGGAGAGGACAATGAATCCCACGGTGGCACCCATCACCAGGATAATCACCGGCTCGATCATGGAGGTGAGGCTCTCCAGGGACGACTCCACTTCTCCTTCGTAGACATCGGCCACCCGCCCCAGCATCTCTTCCAGCTTGCCGCTTTTTTCCCCCACCTTGACCATCTGCACGGCCAGCAGCGGAAAGACCCCGGACTGGCCCATGGCCTCTCCCAGATCTCCTCCCTTTTCAACTTCCCCGGCCGCACCGGCCGCTGCTTCGGCAAGGACCAGGTTGCCCGCCACGTTCCGTGCCACGTCCATGGCCGTGAGCATGGAGACTCCGTTGGTGAGAAGGGAGCCCAAGGTTCGCGAGAAGCGGGTGACAGCCACTTTTCGCACGAGGTCACCGGCAACGGGGAGGCGAAGCAGGAACCTGTCGATGAGCATGGCTCCCTTTTCCTTCTGCTTGAACCGCCTGAAGGCGGTGACCGTAAGGATCAACAGCAGGGGAAAAACCCACCAGAACGTACCGAGGATCTCCCCGCTGCGCAGGAGAATGCGCGTGGGCAGGGGAAGGGCCTGGCCCATGTCGTTGAAGATCCCCGCCATCCTGGGCACGATAATCGTCATGAGAAAATAGAGGATAAGCACCCCGATACAGGTCATGAGAAAGGGGTAGGTGAGGGCGGCCCGGATGCGGTTTGTCAGGGAGAGCTGGCGTTCGCCGATTTCAGCCAGGCGTTCCAGGACAACGTCCAGGGTGCCCGACGCCTCTCCGGCCATGACCATGTTGATAAAGACGGGGCTGAAAATGCCCGGATAGGAGGAGAGGGCCTCGGCAAAGCTGCTCCCCTCCTCGATGCTGTCCTTGATGCGGGAGAAGACCTGCTTGAGGCGGGGTGTCTCCACCAGCTGAATAAGGGTGTCGATGGCAGAGACCAGGGTGAACCCGGCGTTGATGAGGGTGGCCAGCTGGCGCGTGGCCAGGGTGAGATCCCTGGGGCGCACCCGGCTGAAGAGAGCGCCGATACGGTTCAGGTTGAATCGGCCCGAGGCGATGCTGCGGTCGGACACTTCGGTGACCTTCACCGGATAGAGACGCCCGGCCCGGAGTTTCTGTCGGGCAGCCTGGGCGCTGTCGCAGTCCATGATGCCCGTGGTTGTTTTTCCCTTGTCTGTCAGGGCGCTGTATTCAAAAAGTGGCATGGCTCAGTACTTGGATCACCTGTGATCGTTGTGGCGCCTTTAAAAGGCGTGGTTGCACGACGTTAAGGCCGTTGTGTCACCGTGACGGGGAAAGGGGGCCGGGCAATGGCGACTTGCTGCAGGTCGTCTCAACGGTGATGGTATCGGTATGTGGGTTTGGGTTGCGTTTTTTCAGTCTGACAGGTGGTCGCGTGCAACCCGGAACCCTGATGTGGCGCGGGTTCCTGCCTGTCTTTGAAACGGCCGTAATTTGCGCCGGGGCCTTTGTTTTTCAGGGCCCGACAAATTTCGTCCATGATGCCTCATATAAGAGAAAGAGTAAAGAGCGCTGTGTTTCCCGCCCCATGGATGATGACGGGTACGGCCAGGTGGCCCTCTTTTTCATAGGCGACGGCAAAGAGAAGCCCCCCTGCAAGCTGTGTCACGGGAACCACCCCATGCATGGCGTGGGCGGCAGCAAAAACCAGGGTGCTGATGAGGACCGCCGGGATCACCCCCATGGGGCGAAGCAGGCGGTACACGATGCCCCGGAAGAACAACTCCTCGGCCAGGGGAGCCACCAGGCAGCCCGTGACAAAGAAGAGGGCCAATGTGGACGGATCCTGGGGCAGGTGCATCCTGATCAGGTGCAGGGGGTTGATGCCCGCAACAGCGAGAACCAGGGCGACTGCCCCCACAACGGCACCGAACCCCAGGCACCATACGACGCCCCGTTTTGTGGCCTGGGTGAGGGCCTCGAAAGAGAGGCGCCCTAAGTCGCCCCGGACAAACCGGTCCCTGAGCAGGAGAACCATGATCGTGCCCTGGACGATTCGGAGAACAAGGATGAGAGCAAGGGGAGGCGCCATGGGGGCAAGGCTTTGCCCGGCCGCCTCCAGCAGGAGTACAAGGGAGGCGGCAACAAGGCTTCTGGTCATTTGGGGCTCTGGTGCCATCCCAGCCTCCCCATGGCTCGGTAGCCATACCATTGAACGTACCATTGCGGGCGGGTGGCCACGGCCTTTTCCAGGGGGATGAGGTACCCCTTGTCCTTTGTCTGCCCCATGGCTCCCAGGGCCTGGCAGACCACGTTGGTGTCCGGGTCCCGGGAGAGTGTGGTGAGGATGTGTCGCCTGAGGCGGGGATCACGGATGCGGGGTGCTGCCAGGGCGGCCCGGTACCTTACAAGGGCGCTGGGGTGGGCGGCCGCCCGAAAGATCACCTCTCCGGCGGTGGCTTTGTGCGTTTTTGTCCGGGCCAGGGCGTCAAGGGCCCGGGTGGTACTGTCCGGTTGGGAGAGCCCCACGGCAAGGAGGGCCACGAACAGAAGCGCGCAGGATGCCACCGTTACGGTGGCTGCGCGCGCTGCCGTGGGCAACGGCAAAAAGAGGCCCAGGGCCAGGGTCACCGAGGTGTGAAAGAGGAGATAAAAGAGCAGGGGAAAGGCCGTGAACAGGGAAAACCAGGTGAAGCTGCGCAACGGCCCAAAGGGATCGGCTGTTGCCGAAAACGCCCGGAAGGCCTTGGCGGGCTCGCGGAAAAAGTCCCGGGCCGCAACGGTTCGGGTCGCCCCGGGCGCTGCAAGGGTTACGGTGTCCCGGCCACGTTTCAGGGTGTAATCCGTGGGCCCTCCGGGCAGGGACAGGTGCCCCAGGCGCCTGATGGCGGAATGGGCCTTTGGGCTCTCTCCTTCGACGTTCACGGTGACCTGGCTCTTCTGGGACATGCCTTTAAAGGCCTCTGCGGGAAAGAGGGTGTAGGTGTAGTAAAAGTGACGCACCGCGTTCCCTGCCGGGTTGTCAAAGAGGAAGGCGTCCCGGAAGCCGCTGAACAACCCCCTGGGAAGGACCAGGTGGGTGCCTGCGATACAGAGGGCAAGGATGACGGGAATCAGGGCATGGAAGAGAAGGGGCTTAAAACGGGGCCCGGTGGCTTGTTGTCCTGCGGGCAGGAGCACGAGGTAAGCGCCGACGGAGCCCAGGAGAAGGGGAGAGGTTTCAGAGCGGATTCCCAGGCTGAGAAGGCAGCCCACCAGAAAGAGTCCGTGGAGGCCTGTGGCTGTTTTTCGGGAGAGAACCCCTTGTCGGTAAAGGAACGGGGCCACCAGGGCACTGGCAAGGACAAAGGCACCGGAGGTGACCGTGAAAAATATCGCCCCGCACAGGGCCGCCTCCCAGCTGGCAAGGGGCGGCTGGGTGACCGGGTTGGGCAGGGCAAGGAGCCCTGCTTCTGCGATGGCCCTGGTTTTTTCCAGGAGAAAGAGGTTGCTCCTCCGGACAAAGACACTCGCCCCCAGATGGAACAGGCCAAGGGCCAGGATGCATGAGGCTGCGGATGTCAGGTATCGTTTCATCGCTATCCGGTGTGTTTGAGGTCGCTAACTTAAGGATGGCCATGGCCGTCGGCAGAGACTGGAAGGCGCCGATGACCTACTATGGCACGCTTTTTCGCGAAAAAAAAGGCACGTTCCCCCATCGGCTTGTGGTGTGCCGATGGCGGTCGTGCCCATAGGGTGCCCGGAAAAGAGACGAAGACCTGCCGCTTAAGCCTTTACGGGTGTTTTGCCCTGGTGAGTCGGTTCGGTGAGGGGGATCCTGCTGGTGTCGGCCATGGTTGAAATGACGGCAAGATTTCCTGCCAGCAGGTGAAAGATTCCCGGCCGCCCCTCGAACAGGAGGGCGGCGGGCTGCTTGACCAGCCTCAGGCAGAGGCGCGCGAGCCTGCGGGCGTCATGATGTGAGAGAAGGTGGTCCTGGGAGGAGAAGGCGATGTAGGAGATGGGGGCGCCTTCGTGGGCAAGGGATTCGGTGGAGATCCGGATACCGGAGCCCGTGGCCGTCAGCACGATGGCGGGTTGACTCGCTCCGTCGGACGGGGAGGTGTCCTTTGCCTCCTCGTCAAACCATGAAAGGCGTGCGGCCAGTTCTTTGACGTGGGCCGGACGAAACAGGCGGGCTGTCTGGCGGTGCGAAGGGCTCACGGCCAGGATACACCCGGCGGAGGCGGGCCCGGCAAAGGCCAGGACGTGCCAGGAGAAAAACGGGATGGCCTGGACGGCTGCCGCAAAGAGGACTCCGAGCATGAGAAGCACGCTGAGGCACTGGGCCTCGGAGAAGGGCCCCAGAAAAGCCCGCGCCGTATCTCCCCGGTGGAATTCCAGAAAAAACCGGCCCAGGCCGTAGAGCACGAGGTAGGAGGAGAGGCCGCTGCCCGTGGGGAAACCGGCCAGCAGCAACCCGGAACCTGTGACCACGCACAAAAAGCCCCAGAAGGCCTCAACGGCCTGGACCGGAAAGAGCCGGACACCCCTTAGGTATGCGGGAAACCCTGCGGCTACATGGGCATCTCCGTAACAGATACCCCATCCATGGGGCCTGCCGTGGCAGCATCCCGCCATGAAGCACCCGAAGCGCCCCGTGGCCTGGAGCAGGCCCACGGCCAGCATGACTACTTCGGCATGGGCCAGGGAAGAGGAGAGGCCCAGGGCCATGCCGGAAAGGAGAAGGGCGGGCACCAGGGTCACCACATGGCGCAGGTAGACGAAGGTCTCTTTCAGGGTCAGGATTTTTACGGCGAGGCTGTGGATCCAGAAGGTGAAAACCGCAAGGCCCATGAGAAAGAGGATGGCGTTCAGGGAGAGGCCGAGGCAACGGGTCAGCCCCGTGGCAAGCAGGAGGGCCGCACCGGCCCCCAAGGTCCCGAAGGCATGAAACACGGGGATGTGTTTGCCAAGGACGGTGAGGATGGGCGAGACGCGGTGGTCCCAGGAGGCAAGGCACGGCTCGGAAGGTTCGATGATTATATGCATTGGTCGTAGATGCGCTCCCAGTACCTGCGCTCTTCGTGGGTGAGGTCATTTCCGTGTCGGGTCAGGAGCCGGACGATCTCCCTTTGGATCTGTGCGCGGACGATGACGGGCACCGCGGCAACGGCTTCGGCCTGCACGTCCAGGGGATACCCACCGGTGGCCGCCACCTCAAGGGGCGTGCTGGTGAACAGGGTGACCAGGGGCCCGGCCACCAGGGCCTTGTTCAACCAATCCCCGGACTCGATGATGTCCTTGATCCGGTCAAAGGTTTCCCGTGAGTGGGGCCCTAAGAAGGCGGGCGGGTTCAGGGGCGGGTGGGAGCTTGTGCATCGCTGGAGCCGGATGCCGGAGCGAAGGGTTGGCCCTGTGTGACGAGCAACATGGGAAGAGATGTCCCGGACTCCGTGCCAGAGGGTTTTCAGGGCGCCGAAGGCATGGCGGTTGGCCTCGGCCTCCACGGTTGCTTCGTTTCTGGTGGGGAGCGGGTGCCCCTCGGGTTCCCGCTGGAGGGTGTGGGCCAGCTCATGGGCCAGGAGCACCTTTCCTGCCGGATGTCCGGGGAGGTAGGTGCCGGTGTCGAAGACAATGTCCTGACCTGCGGTGAGGGCAAAGGCGTTGTGGGCTTTTGCCACCCCTGCGGCCCGGGCGCTGGTGTGGATGCGCACGTTGGAAAAATCGGCGTTGAAGGCCGACTCCATGCGGGCCCTGACCTCTCCGCTCAGGGGAGCCCCGTCCCCCAGCTCGGAGGCAAGGGGATGGCTGTGGTGGGCCATGGCCTCCATGGTTCTGTTTCCGAGGCATCGCCTTACCTGTTCGCGGGCATCGGTGGGGCCGTGGGGTGCGGCGGACGGCCGGGTGCTTTCAATATGGCCCGGGGAGACAGGGGCCTTGGAACGGCGGGGTGTTTTGGGTGCCAAAGGGCTCTCCCTGGGGATGGGATCAGTTCCCTGACGGGGGTGTCAGGTCGTTTATGGTGAGGGATCTCAACGCATCGTCGGTCATGGCCACCTGAAGGGACATCAGGGCCTGATGCAGCTCCAGGGTCTTTCCCGGGGTGTTTTCGGACGTCTTCAACAGGGTGCCCAGGGCCTCGGGAGGCTCGGCTATGAGGTTGCCCAGGGGGCGGCTGGACGTACCGGAGAGAGCGGACAGAGACGGGGGAAAATTCAGGATCATGCGCGCCTTGGTGCGGAACTCCAGGAGCTTGCCCGAGGGGACGGCATCGGTGTGCTCGCCGGGGACCACCCGGGCAAGGTCGGAAAGGGTGTGGATTCCCCTGGCCGTGAGGGCCGCCTCATAGGTCTTGCCGATGCCGTCGATGCCCTGGAGGGGCAGGGACGCCCCGAAGGTCCCCAATGCCTTTTCCTGGAACGACTCTCCGGAAAAATCGAGGCGGAGGGTGCGCACCAGGGTGGTGCCGGAGGCCAGGTCGATGCGGGGGTGGATCACCCGGTTGATCATCACCCCGCTGTCCTTTTCGTCCGTGGCGTCTCCGCCGAAGAGGGCAAATTCCCTGAGGCGGAGCCCGTTTTTGTCTCCCCTTTCCCCTGCGGTGAAACGGACGCTGATTTCAAGGCAGCTGGTGGGTTCGGACACCGGGCGGTTGTCCGGGCCAAGGAAGGCGAGGTCCGACGGGCTGAGGGTTTTTCGGCAGCACTCACGCTCAAGGCGCGTGTCCTGTGGGGACGGGGCGGGCGGCTGGCCGTCCCAGCCTTTGTCCCCGATGCCCACGGCAAGGCTGAGGATTCCCCGCGCCTGTTGATGCCCCTTCATGAGGGCGGCAAGGAGGGTGAAGCACCCGGACACGATCTGGTTGGACTGCCAGCCGCCGTCAAGCAGTACCCGGTGCTTTGCGTCAACCAGTGTATCCCGGTAGGTTCCGCAGATGGAAAACACAGAAGACATCAAGACTCCTGATCCATTGATCGCCTTTCGTTCGGGGCGCCAGCGCATCGTCCCTTCGGAGGATCCGGGGAGCCGGGGACCTTCCCCCCGCACTCCCCATCCCCTCCTAACCCTGTACTTCCGGGTGGGTACGGGAGCCCGCCTTTTCCCGCGGCGGCACGAACCAACGGCCACGCGACGGCGGCGCCCCGAACGAAGGGCGACCAATGGAGAATAAACGTGATTGTGGTAACTATTCAGCTCAAAAAAGGCCTCCGACGGCCCTGCCGGAGGTACGCTTTTGGGACCGACTATTTTGAAATCAGCGACGCCAGGGGTGCAGGCAGGTTTCTGCGTTGCAGGCGTCTGCTGGTTTCCGGGTCGTTGAACCGGGCGAGCTGTTTGATGAGGGTCGGGTGGCGTTCCGGGTCCACGGTATCGGCCATTTTTCGGACCAGGGCACGCTCCCTGGGCTGGGACATGTCCGCGTGTTTGACGAGGACGCTCTGGATCAGGGGGTCGTCTATCTCCACCAGCACCGGCACAATGGCGTCAAAGCACGCCTCGTGGTCTTTGCGGAACTCGGGGATCACCTCGATCCAGCAGGACGCCGGGGTGTGCTTGAGAAAGTCGAGAAATTTCAGGATTTTTTCGTCTCTGGAATCCAGGATACCAGCACGCTCAAAGGCTTTCCAGATCAATTTTTTTTGGGGCATGGGTGTTAGTCCTCCGCAAAGGTGTAGACGTACCACATGAGGTCGACCTTTTCATTGCTGGACCCGTTTCGGATGTTGGTGAAGCGGATGTTGACGTCGTAGGCATTCTGGTCCTCCCGGGAGGTGTAGATGAGCTCGCTGCTCACCTCGGCTTTGCCCGCCTCCGTGACATCGGTGATGGCCACGCACTGCATGTAAAGTTTCTTGATGCCCACAAGGGGATCCACGTTGGCTTCCACCAGCTGGGTGACGGACTGCTCGGGCATCAGGTCCATGACACTGCCGCTGTTCACCAGGTCGATGCCCAGCTTTTTCCGGGTAACCGCACCGTTGGCAAGTCCCTCGGTGCCGACGGGCTTGCCGTTGTCTTCGCCGCTGTGGTCGTGGCCGCCTGCGGCAAAGGCGATTTTGGACTCATCAATGGCCGCGTCGGACCGGACCTGATCGTTGCCCACCACATGGTGGCGGAGCTGGCCCCCCTTGGTGAGGGACTCGTCCAGTCGGTTGCCGATGTTGCCCTTGATGCCCCGGGCATCGCGGATCTCTTCCGAAAGGTTTGTCAGGCGAATCCCGGTGGCCCGAAGGTCTGCGATGTGATCTCCGGTGATGGTGGCCCTGCCCGCCGGGCGGTTGAGGCGGGCTATGGGGTAGAAGGCGTGGCCCGCGGCTGGGTTGGGCGGAAAGAGGCTCCCTTCGGCCACGCGCACCGCCCATTCGCGCTTTAGGCGCACACAGGTCTCCAGGCCGATGGCGGGGTTGACCAAGGCGCCGTCCTCATCGCTGTCCACTTCCCGTTCCCACACATCCAGGTAGACCGTGTCGGCGCGGACATTGCGGGGGGTGGTCAGGGGGGCCACGGGATCGACCCCCCATCGCTCTGCAAGGGCCGGGGCGTTGAACAGGGGCTGGTGGGAAAAGCGCATGTTGGAGACGTTGATGACATCCATGCCCTCCACCAGGCAGCGGCCCGCGCCTTCTGCGGTGCCGTCGCCCCCTCGGATAACGAAGTCGTTTTGCCTGCCCGAGGCCGAGAGGATTTCAAAGCCGTCGTTGCCCTGGGGAACGCCGTTGCCTGCGAACCACGTGAGAAAGGCCTGGAGTTCGTATTTGCGGATATCCTCCTGCTCGTTCCAGTCCGCGTCCACCAGGGGAACCCCCTGCTGCAGGCGGACCCCCACGTAACGGTTGAGCCGATCAAAGGTGTCTCGTGAAAAATTGCCCATGCTCGCATCCTCGTTAGAAGTGTAATCGGATCTTTCGGATCAGCGTCGCTGATGCGTCTTTGTGGATGACCGGGTGCCGGATGGAGTTGATCATGAAGTACGTCCCGTCAAAGGTCCCGAACAGGCCGAACTCGCGCAAGGGGCACGTGCCCTCCGGAGTCCCGGGGGCCGGGTACCCCGGTTCCAGGATGGCGGTGATCTGCAACCGGCTGGTGGGTGTGGCCACCTCGTTGTTGTCCTCGTCCAGATAGATCAGGTTCAGGGCGTTCAGGGGCATGGGGTGAGGACAGGGGGAGATGAGGTCCGTTGCCGACGGATCGGGTGCCGGGGGGCCGTCCTGGTCCCATGAGCCCCGGCCCGTGCCGAAGGCAAGATGATGGATGCCCCCCGAGGCGTCGCCCTTCATGAACCCGGCCAGGAGAATCCGGCACTGCCGGGCGATGGTGTTGGAGGACCAGCCGCTGTCCGAGAGGATGCGTCCCTTGCCGTCCTTGAGAATATCGCGGTAGATACCCTTGAGTTGACCGCCTAACTGTTCCATGGGTCGTCGTCTCCTGTGAGGCCGGTGTGCCAGGTCCTGATGTGGATGTTTTCCTTCGGGGGCGAGGCCTTGACGCTTCCGCCACCGGGGGCTTTGGGGCTCCAGGATCGCAGCCTGCGCCATTGAGGGATTCTGTCGGTATGATGATCCGTGACCCCCGGAAGGTGTTCCCGGTTCACCGTGGTCAGGCTGGCTTCGGTGCCGTCGTTGATGACACGGGGCGTTTCTGCCGTGGGGTCATCGTAGGTGTAGATGTGCTCTGCGTACACCGCCGGTTCGATGATGAAGACATGGCGCGCCTGGATGGGGAGAAACCGGTGGACCACCCCGTCCAGGAGGTTTCGGCTTGTCAGGATGTGCTCGGGGTCTTCCCGGTCCGGGGTGAGGTAGATGCCCAGGGTCTCCCGGGAGTACCAGGTGGTGTCGTCCATTCTGCCGTTTTTACCGGTGTCGCAGGTGTACGTCTGAAAATCCTCGAAACTTCCGTGCCGTGCGTTTTTTGCCGTGTGCCCGGCCACGGCCGCCACGCTGCCGCAGCAGCGCAGGTCCCTCGTTTCCGTGGCCCTGTAGACGGCGCTTTTGTGCTTCAGGGGCTTGCAGGCCCGGTACAGGACCGTCAGGGTGCCTGAAAGGTCCAGGGGGCAGGGAAACCGTTCCGTATAAGGGGAGGCGGGGGGGCCTTCGGATTCCACCCAGCTGCCGGTGTCCCCATGGAATGTTGCCTGTCGGACGGAGCGGTCGCCCCCATGGTCCGAGCTGAAAAAGAGGTGGAGGCGCCCTGTGTCGTCCACCAAAGGGGCGGGGTCTGACTCCCCTGTGCGGTGCGGGGCGCAGGGTTTGCAGAGAACAGGGCCCCAGTCCGAGGTGTCCTGGGGATCCACGCTTTCCTTGAACCGGTACATGACGCGCCATTGTTTTGGGGGATCTCCCGGGCCGTGCACTCGCTCAGCCCAGAAAAACCCTAAGCGCGGGCCGGTGTTTCCGGGGAGGCAACAGGCCGTGGGGGGATGGGCCAAAGGTGCCGGGGAGAAGGGCATACCTGGCATAACGGCGGTGGGGCCCGGTTGCCATGCATGTCCGTCATGCAGGGTGTATCGGGTCTGCCATCTTTGGCGATGCTCTTCCTGCCAGAAGAGCCAGAGTCTGATGCCGTCGGATACGGCCACGGGGTGCCTGCGCTGGCTGCGGGTGTCCGTGAACACCTCGGTATCGGACCAGCGACCATGGCAAAGCCTGCGGAAGCAGATTCGCCATGTGCCTGAAGGGGTGTCCAGGGAACTCCAGAAGAGCCACAGGGTGTCCCCCTGGCGAGCCGTTGAAGGGTCCCTGTCTAAACTGGAGCCGCTGCTTAAAGGGAGACTCGCCCCCCAGCCTGTTTCCGGGTCGTGGCGCTTTCCCCAGATATCGCAGTGGTTTTTCCTGATTACATGGGAGAAGACCCAGGTGGCGTGGTCTTCATGCGTGGCGGATACGGGCCTGCCGTCGAAGGCGGCGTTTACGGAAAAAGGGGCCTCCCCCTGCCGCCATCTGCCCGAGGCATCGCGCTCGGTGTACCAGAGCATGAGCTGTTCCGGGGTGTTGGACAAAAAGATGTTGTGGACAAACTCCTTGGTGCGGCTCTCCCAGCCGGTGAGCCGTTTTACCGTGGCTTCCACCGTGGGAACCAGCCCCACGGTCTTGTAGAGGTGGGGGGCGCTCCTCACCTCGTTGCGCTGGGTGTCGAGTTCCTGGCGGTAGTCGGGCTGCCAGCCGATCCACCGGGCCAGCAGGGGCAAGAGGTTGCCGTCGATCCTGTCCCGGTTGTGAAGGTCCAGGCTGGCCCTGGCGTGGCTGTGGAGCTGGTCGAGGACGCTGCCGGGAAGCTCCAGAAAGCGCCGAAGCTGCCCGGCATTTTCAAGGGCTGTCGGCACGCCTGCCGAGGCATCGGGTACGGTGGTGTCGTAGCGGTGGGTGATCCTCGGGAGGAGGTCGTACATCATCTGGGCCGAGCCAAAGGGCGAGGTGGCCATGGCGTGGCAGCGGTTGCCGGGGGCCTCGGCATATCGGGCTGGAGAGCCCCCAAAGGGAAAGAGGCTGTAGTAGTGAACAGTCTCTCCTCTTAAGGGGGCGTCGTTAAATGTGTGCCGGAGTTTTTCGCCTTGAACCGGTTGGGCACAGGGGGCAGGGCCGTCAAAAACCACTTCCCCGTCATCGGGGGCCACAGGGTAGGTACCGGTGCGGCGCACGATGCGGACACCGGGATGGCCGGACGGATCCGGGTTGGTCCAGGTGAGGCGGATGCCGTTGCCCTCGGCGGTGGCTTCGCCACGGAGGTCTTCAAGGCGCATCAGCGGCTCCCGTCCACCCGGAGACGCATGCCGTGGGCGTAGTCGGCGTTGCCGTCAGGCACCACGGGGATCTCGTGGTCTTCAAGGATGAGTTTGCCCGAGGGCGCCACCGTGCCGGGCGCTTCGCCTTCCCGGCGGAACTCGTCGATGCTCACAAAGGCCACCCCTTCCACGGCCTCCATGGCCTCGTAGAACTTGCTGAGGTAGAGGGTCTGGCCGAAGTCCACCCGGGGCAGGGCCAGGAGCGCCCCTGCGGCGGCAAGGGTTTTATCCCTGACCTCTTCTCGGGGGTAATGGCTCTGGACCCCGATCTCGGCAGAGATCCAGACGGGGACATAGGTGACATCTTCAATGCGAATCAGGGTGGTCACGGGCCGCTTGTCTTCGAAATAGGCCAGGAGGCTCTCTTCCAGCACATCGCTTACCCGGCCTCCGCCTTCCGGGGCCACGTGGAGGGTAACCCGGTTCCAGCTGTCGGCCACGGCCTTGACCTTGGCCACTCCCTTGAGGTTCAGGGCCAGGGCCTTGTAATCCTCTTCGGTGACGGCCCGCTTCAGGGAGCGGAAGACCGAAGGCGCGTGCATGACAGCATGCTCGATGCTCTCCCGGTCCGCGCCGCCTGTGGCGGCCTCACTTTGAATGACCGTGGCGCCGTTGATGCTTAAAGGGGCCGCGTCGGCAATGTTTCGGATGGCCCCAGCGGGTACGTTGCCCATGATGCCGCCGCCAACACGGTAGGTTGCCGTGATCTCGGCCCCGCTCTCGGGCACGGCCCCGAAGGCCCCGTCCCCAAAGAGAATGGTGGCCCGGTCCCGGTCATCGATTTCGATGACATAGTCCTTCTGGTTGTTCCGGCTGAAGGCAAGGCTCTCCTGGAGGGTCCATTGGGTGACGGCGTCCCCCAGGCGGGTGGTGACGAGGATGTCCCGGTGTCGCTTGCCGGAGGTCCCGGCCGCACGGAGGATCAGGCCGGTGCGGCCAAGGGGGAATCGCTGGTTCCGTCCCCCGTCGGAGAGGCCCAGGTGCTCCTCTTTCACAAGCCTGCCCTCCTCCACGGGGACCCCGCCCGTGCCGGTGACCGGGTTTTTTCGGAGGTGTTTCCGCTGGGTGGACGGGTCCACGGCCAGGGCGCCGCAGTCGATGACAAGGGGCGTGTCCCGGGTGTATTCGAAGCGAACGCTCGGGGCGCCGCTGTCACTTGCCGTGGTAAAGGCGTGGCCTTTTTCAATGGCGATGACGGCCCGGCAGCTCGCCGGAAAGGAGAGTTCCAGGGTACAGGAGGCCGGGGACGCCGTTGCCAGGCTGTACCCGATGAGCTTCAGGTGGTCGATGACGCTTCGGCGGGTGCGGGCCGTGGAGAGAAAACTCTCGGTGGCCACCCGGTCCTGGTAGTAGCTGAGGATGTCCCCCATGTGGGCAAAGAGCTCTAAAAGGACGTTGCCGAAATCCGCCTCAGACTCACCCGGCCGCCATTCGGGCAGCCTGGACGAGATAAGTTCCTGCATGGCCCGAAGAAGGGAGTCGTAGTCCCGGGCCATGTAATCCACCACCTGGTGTTGTCCTGTGACCTTTATCTCTGCCATGTTATTTCCCGATTTTTTTGAAACGATTCAGCACCCGTTTGCCTTCAATTGTCAACGTAGCAGGGCCAACGCATTTAAACATTCAGTTGCCTCCGGCGGGTCGCTTTTTGAAAAAAGCTCCGCAAAAATTTTCCGGTAATCATGGAGAGGGGGTATGCCCTGCAGGGCCGAATCCTCAATAAACAAAAACCTGTTTGTCAAACTTTTCAAAAGTTTGGCCCCCGGCAGGGCCGCCGGAGGCTGTTTCGGGCTGAATGGTTACTCGTTTTTTTACTATTTAAAATGAACGCGCACGGCCTGGCGGGTCTGGTCCTGCGTTTGGGTGTAGGCCACCTCGATGGTGACGGTTTCGTCCTGGTGGGAGACGTTGACGCCCTCCACGGTGATTTCATCTCCCATCCATCGCATGAGGGCGTGGCCGATGGTGAACTCCACGGCGGCTGCCAGCACCGGGTTGTTGCCTTCGAAGACGAGGTTGAAGAGCCCGCAGCCGAATTCGGGCAGGCGAACCCGCTCGCCGGGGGCCGTAAAGAGGACCTGGATGATCTTTCCCCGGATGGCTTCGTCCCCTCCTGTGGCGGTGATGCCACCGGCCTTGGTGACGGAAAAGGGAAACCCAAAGGCGGTGCGGGCGGTCATGCGAGGCGTCCTTTAAGGGCTGTGGGGGGATCCGGGAGCTCCCCGGGCTGGGGGAGGGCAGCCAGGTCCGCCTTGAGCTGAAGGTTTGCAGGCGTTTCTGCGGCCCATTGGTCCACGGCCTCAGCCACCCCTTTCTGCCACTGGGCCAGCGACTGCAGCCAGCGGTGGGTCTGGTCCACCCACTCCCAGAACGGGGGATCCTCCTGGGAGGATGAAACCGCGTCGGTGTGGGCGGTGACAATGCGGTAGACCGCCTCGGCCAGGGCTCCCATGTTCTCACGGACCGCGGGCTCGTCCATGTTCTTGCCCAGGCTCTCGTCTTCCCGTTCCAGGCGGGCGCGCATGGCGTTGATGAATTCGGTTGTGGCAATCTCATGGTTGGGCCCGAGCCCCATGGCACTCTCCTTAAAAACATAGAAAAACGTGAATGACTCGGTTTAAACAAGCCTCCGGCGGCCCTGCCGGGGGCCAAACTTTTAAAAAGTTTGACAAACAGGTTTTAAGCAAGCCTTTCCAGGCTCCGCCGAAATAATTTCCACTTTTTCGCACCCGCGCTTCGTTTTTTGCGGAGCTTTTTTTCAAAAAAGCGACCCGCCGGAGGCAAACTGAATAGTTACTAAAAAGTTTAACAAACAGGTTTAAAAAAACAGATTCAGGTCAATGAACATCAAAGGCACATATGATTTCCCCCGAGGAAGCCGCCTGCGCCCGTTTCGGCCTGTCACCAGTCAACCAGCGTTACCGGAGGCGCGACAACGTATCCTGTGACGTCGAAGCTTGTGAGGCAGCCCGCACAGAGCATCAACGTTTATGTCGGGCGTAGCCCGAGCCGAAGGCCATTGCGCTTTGCCCTGAGGAACGAAGGGCACAGCGCAATGGCAATATGCTTTCGAGGTGGCTCACCTCGGCTTGTTTTAGCGGCTCGTTACGATGCGTTTCAGGCAAACACCTGGGTGTTGCCGGTGACGCTCATGACCACCGGGGCGCCCAGGTTGCCGATGCCACTGTCCCCGATGCGGGTCACGGGTGCCGATGCCGAGCCGAGTCTTACGGCGCTCCCCTTGACTTCCACGGTTCCGGCTCCGGCGTCCACGGACACGCCGGACCGGGTGAGGGTCACCGTTGCCCCGGAGGCGGTGGTGATGCTGATGTCGCCCTCGGCCAGGGTGATGCTGTGGCCTCCGGTGCCGTGGGTGATGGCGATGCCATTGCCGTCCATGGTGAGGACATGGTTGTGCCCGGCTTCCACCAGGGTGACGCGTTCGTCGCCGTCCCGGTCCTCAAACTGAAGGGTATGGCCCTTGGTTGTCTTGATGATTTTGGCCGTGGGCGGGTCCTGTACCTCGCCTTCTTGGGCGCCGTCGGTGCCGACGGGTTTGGGAACCTCGCTCTCCCCGCCGGGCTTGCTCCAGTAGGTGCCCACCCAGATGGGAAACTCCAGGTTCCCTTCCTCAAACTCCACCCAGACCCCGGCCCCCACCTCCGGCACAAAGAGCAGGCCCTGATTCGCGTCCCCGCCAAAGGGCACGCAGGCCGTGGCCCACCCTGTGACGGTGTCCGGGCCCAGTACGCTGGGAACCCTTATTTTTAGACGCCCGAGCCCCTCGGGGTCCCGGTTGTCCACCACCAGGCCCCGGTACTTGCCGTAGTGGTGGTGGTCTATCTTGTCCGACAGCACGGATATCATCTGTTCAAGGGACACGGATCCTCCTTGGCTACAACTCGAAGGGGGCATCGGAAAAGCTCTCCGATCCTGTGGGTTCCAGGGCGTTGCGCGTGGCCGTGAAGCGCTGGGTGTAGCCGTCGTCGGTGAAGGTGTGGGTGACGCGGGTGACGGCGTAAAGGCCGCTGAAGGTCTCGCCGATGCCTTTGATGGGCACCGTTTGGCGCGGTTTGAGCACGTGGCCGTAGTGGTTTCCCATGATTTCGCCGTGGCCGGTGACGAACCAGTGGGCCCGGCGGTGGATGGCCTGGGCGAAGAGGTCCATTTCGGGTTGGCCGGTGGTGACCTTCCGGTCCAGGTGCAGGGTGGCCGGCTGGATTCCGGAAGGGGCAAGGGCCGATGCATCCAGGCGCCCCAGGGACGGGACGTCGTTGGATTCAATCGTTGTTGAAAGGACCTCTTTGTTCAGGCGGTCCACCTGGGCCATGGAGACGCGGCCAGGGCCCAGGGCATTTACCGAGAGGGAGAAGCTGCGGACCGTGGTCTCGTCACCAAAGTGGACGGCGAGGACAGGCTGGGGCGCTGCGTTGAGGTTTGGCTTTTTAAAGCAGCCGGTGCCTTCCTCCATGTAGCAGTCGCAGCCGTTACGAAGGGCAAGGCGCCTGAGGAACTGGAGGTCGGTCTCCCGCTGGATGATGGTGGAGACGGCCTCTCCATGGACCACTTCGGTCTCCTCCACGTCTGTATCAAACCCGTGGCTTTCGAAAATCTCCCGGGCAATGTCACTGTCCTTTTTATCGGGCCAGGCCTTGAGGGCTTCGTCCCTGTCCATGAGGACCGAGGCGTCCATACCCCGGATCTCCAGAACGCAGGCCCCGGGGTCCGGGTCGAAGATGGGGACCATATGGGTGATATAGCCGTTTAACAGGGTGTCGTCGGCAGAGCCGAACCCGGCCCGGAGGGTGATTGATTTCCAGGGCCTGAGCCTTTCGTCTTCCAGGAGTTCCCAGGTCCCCTGGTGATCGCAGGAGAGGGTCAGCTGCATGGCAAAGGTGTCGGTGAGCCCGGTCTCTTTTTCCACCTCCACCGAGACGAGGTGGGGGTAGAGGTCGTCGGCCTCTTCCCCTTGGATCTCTATGGCAAGGTGCTCGTTTTCCATGGCGGCTTTGTGACCCTTTTTCGGTGAACCTGTTTACAGATCCGCAAGGGCAATGGATTTGCCCGTGCGTTCCACGGGTTGGGCCGTTCCCGCAATCCAGCCCGCCTCGGTGACGGCGGCGACCAGTTCCTCCGGGCTCGTGGTGAGGCGGTTGTAGCAGATGATCAGGGTGGCTTCCGGGGCGTCTGCTGCTTCAGTGGGAAGGGGCTCCCCGGTTTCGTCCATGAGCACGTCTTCAACCCCGGGAAGGGCGGTGAGCCTGCGGAGCAGGTCGCTTCGTCCGGGGGGGGGCGCTGTGTTGCCAGAGCCCATGGGGATGCGTACCGTGCGAAAGGGGCCGTCGCCCATGAGTTCCAGGGGGGAGAGGAACTCGGGGTTGGCGTCGGCGATGTGCCACCAGAGCTGCGGGGTGCGGTAGCAGGTCCAGGAGAGATGGTCCAGGCGGTCTGCGTCGGTGAGGGTGTGGCGAACGGTGCCGGTGGTGACCGGGGTGAGGCGAAGGGACACGGACGAGAGCTTTCGGCCCCTGGCGTCAGGGCCCACCTCTGTCTCCTGGTTTTTGTACCTCGAATGCTTGAAAAACATGGATTATCCCGGGATGACCACGTCGGTGATGCTGGCGATGTTGGCCAGGTTCAAGGCGGACATCACCTCTTTCATGGCCTTGGTATAGGTGAAGACCGGGTTGGGCCCCTCGATGACGGTGAGGGAGACGGAGAGGGTGGCCCGGATGGGGTTGAGGTCGGTGCTGAACTCGGTCTCGGTGATGTTCATGCTGTTGATGTTGACGGGCAGGACCCGTTTTCGTCCCCAGATAAACAGGATCATGGGGGGATTTTCTCTCCGGGTGAACCGGAAGCCCAGGTCCGAGGCAAAGAAGCTCTCTTTTTTGGGGTAGAGCATGAGTTCCAGGGAGGAGAGCTGGGGCATGATCCCGAATTGGCTGGCCAGGGGGTCTCCCTCGTCAAGCTTTTCCGTGGCGTCCAGGCGCATCTCAAACTGGATGGTCTCTTCCTGGACCGTTACCTTCTGGTCCCGCTGAAGCTCCAAAAGGTCCGAGTAGGTATCCTGTTGGTGAAACTGCCTCAGGGAGGGACCGGCTGTGGTGGTGCCTCCGGTTGCGGCGTTTCCTGTCGCGGAAGACGCGGCTCCGGGGCCGGAGAAGGTGAGGGTCCGGTTCCGTTTCAGGTCCACGGGGTTGAACTGAAAGGGCACGATAAGGGGAGGAATGCTTAAGCCAAACTCCACAAAGGCCCCGCGCAGGATTTTGGGTGTGTTGGGAAAACCGCCGCTCATTGTTCGGCCTCGTCGGTCCAGAGTTTGCCCATTTTTTCGAACTCACGCCTGACGCCGTGGAGGATGTGGCGTGTGGCGATGGCTTCATCTGCTTCGGCTGCCAGAAAAGCGCTGTTCAGGACAATATTCTTGATGGTTCCCCCGGACACCTCGAACCGGCGGGCCAGGCCCTCAAAATCAAGGGGCTCGGCCAGGGGGGCGCTTTCCGGCACATGGTTTCTCCAGATTTTTTCCCTGAGGCCCGCATCGGGAAAAGGGAACTCCACGATAAAGCGCAGCCTGCGCGTAAAGGCCTCGTCCATGTTGGAACGGAAGTTGGAGGCCAGGATCACCACCCCTTCGTACTCTTCCATTTTCTGGAGGAGGTAGCTCGTTTCGATGTTGGCGTATCTGTCGTGGGCGTCTTTGAGTTCCGTGCGCTTGCCGAAGATGGCGTCGGCTTCGTCAAAAAAGAGGATGGCGTGGCTTTTTTCCGCTTCCCGGAAGATGGTGGCCAGGTTTTTTTCGGTTTCTCCGATGTATTTGCTTACCACGCCGGAGAGGTCGATTTTGTAGAGGGAGAGCTGAAGGTCCCGGGCGATGACCTGGGCGGCCATGGTTTTTCCCGTACCCGGAGGACCGGAAAACAGGACGCTCAGACCTTTGCCGCTGTGCACCCTGGTGTCGAATCCCCAGTCGGAGAACACACGCTCCTTGTGTTTGACCTGGGCGCAGATTTCGTGGAGGAGCGCGGTTTTTTCCTTGGGCAGGACAAGGTCGTCCCAGGACGAGCCGGGTTTGACATGGACGGAGAGGGCCGCCAGCCTGTCGCCGGACTGCTGCCTGCATCCGGCAAAGAGGTCGGGCAGGGTCAGGGGGGCCTCCGGGCTGTTCATGCGGGACTGCATCTCGGCAAACCGGGCGGCATCCCGGATCTGCCCGGGGGGCAGGGCGAACCACCGGGCAAGAAGGGCGGACCACGGCTCCCTGTTTTCAGAGGCATTTTCCTCAAGGGCCCGCTGCCAGGCCGTTTCCCGCAGGGGCACGGGGGGGATGGGCAGGGCCAGGGACGCAAAGGGGAGGCCTTCAAGGGCTGCTTCGCGGGTCCAGGGGGCTTCCCCTGCCATAAAAACAGGCGATGCGAATTCGGTGATCCGTTGGGCGACTTTTTTTAGAAAGGGCAGGGTCTCATCCGAGGAGAGGAGGGCCTGCACGTTGTCCAGAAGCAGAAGGGCTCCTGTGAGGAGGCCTTCTCGAAAGGCCAGCCACATGAGGTGGTCTGATTCCGGGGTGGCTGGGGCCACAAGGGAGAGATCGACGCGGAGCATGGGGCAGCCCAGCTCCCGGCAGACGGATCGGGCAAGGTGTCTCTTTTCGGCCCCCTTTGGACCGTGGAGGTAGAGGACAGATGGGGTGCCCGCCTGCCTGCCCATGAGGTGGAGGGCCCGGGCCTTGACGTGGGGCGGGACCAGCACGCGATCTATAGGGTCTCCCTGTTCTTCGATTCGGGCAAATGCGTTGATGCGGGGATCCGGGGCGTTGTGGCCCAGGAGAAAACCGGTGATGCGGCGGTCGACCCGAAGGAAGGTGGCCAGGTCGCTGGCGCCCGAGGGGCTGTGGGGGTCTTCCACCGGTTGCAGGATGCCCCGCTGCAGGAGACGGGACTCCCGGGAGACGATGGCCCTTAAGCTCCATTTCTGGGCCGGGGTGCGGCAGAGCAGGGAGAGGATCAGGTCCATGCTGGGCCGCTTGCGGGTGATGTCGTCCTGGAGGTAGGCGTAGAGGGTGTCGTATTTTCGGTCAAGTTCCGGGGCCAGGCAGATGATGACCGCCTGGATCTCGATGGGGGAGAGGTCGTAGAGCCCGGCAAGGAGGGGCAGTGCCAGCGGGATGTCCCGGGCAAGGCTTGCCGACACCTTTCGGGCGATCTCCTGCCCCATTTTTTCCAGGTGGTCCGATACCTCGGAGAGGTCGGGCGTGTTCTCCGAAGGGACGCTTTCTTCTGCGAGGAGTCGGTCCACGTGGGAGTCGGAGATGTAAAGGCCCATGCTTGACTGGGCATCTTCCGGGTCTTTGAAGGCTTCATGGCCGTGTCTCAGGGTGAGGACCCCATGGCGGATAAGAAGATCCAGACGCCTGAGTTCATCTGCCAGGTGGTCTGCGTTCCTGGCGTACCCCGTTTCCTCCGGGTGGGGTGATGATGCTGTCCCTGATATGGGGGAGGCCCCTTGGATAATCACGCCGTCACCTCGAAAAAGAGGGTTTTCCGGCAGAGGTGGGAGATGTCGATGCGCATCTCGTAGAAACCGGGGGCCAGGTCCGCCGGGATGGTAACCGCAAAGGCGTCGGAGGCCAAAGGCGTGCCGGAGTCGATGGCCCTTCGCATGACCGAGACATAGGCCCTCCAGCCCGTAAGGTGCCTGCCGGTGACCGTGACCACGGTTCCGGCCGGCGCGGCCGCGGGGGTGATGCCCGTGACCTCGGGGGGATGAAAGGGTGCCTTTACTTCGGGGACTCCCACGCGAAGGACGCGCTTGCCCACGGGGCGCTCCCGGGTAGCTGGCATGTCGATTTGTACCACCGAGACCTCATACGCCACCGAGAGCCGATAGGGTTGGGCAAAGGTGCTCCAGATGGAGCCCATGGACTCCAGGTCCACAGGCTCCTGCCGGATGGTGATCTGTTCCCGGGCGCCTTCAAGGCCCTGGCTGAGGTAAGGGGCGGGCACCACGGGGTTGGCGTGGAAGACCCGCATGGCTTCCCCCAGGATTTTGTGGGCATGGACGTTGCCGGTCTGGGGGTCGGTGAGGGCCTTGGGTGTCATGAGGTAGAACAGGTGCAGAGACAACGGGGGCGGTACAAGCCGGGCCGGGTCGTCGGCCCGGGGTTGCCAGTCCAGGTTCTTAAGGGACGGGCTCTCTTCCACGCGGTAGAGAAAAAGGTTTACGCGCCTGTCGCTGCCGGGCTCGTCCGGGGCAAGGAGGGTGACCCCGACCTCCGGGGTGAGGGTCATCTCCCCGAGCAACAGGTTGCGCAGGGACTCGCTGACCATGCCTATGGCTGTGGATTTGCTCACGGTCCTCCAGAATTATCGGATCATGTTCAACAAGGCCCGGCGCGTTCCGTGGCTTCGATGCCAGGTGGCTGCCCGGTTGGGGCCCTTTGGTGCCGCAGGCCCCTGCACCATGATGACGCGGGTGACGGGTGGCGGTTCCATGGGGGGCTCTTGCGGGGCCTCTGGGGCCGGAGTGACGGAGGCCTCTTGTCGGGGCGCCGGTGCCGGGGTCCCTGGGGCGGTGAGGCCGGGGAAGAGCCGACGCAGGCGATCCATGGGCGCTTCGTCTTCTCCTGAGGGGGTGGCGGGCACCAGGGCGTGAGGGGGAGGGGAAAGTTCCCCGCACGCCCCATGGACCGGTGGCCGGATAGGGGCTTCCGGTGTGCCCGCCGTATCTGTGTGCTGTTTTGCCGGGGGGGCAGAGGCAAGCAGCGAAGCTGGTTCTTGAGACCGGTTTTTTTCTGCGTCTCTTTTTGGACCCGGCGGCTCAGGGACTGTGTCCGCACAGGGCATGGCGGATGGGGCCCGTCTCTTGTACGGCACCGAGGCCACCTCTGTTGTGGGGGCGACATCTCCGGGGCCACGGGACGGGCCGGGATTCATTGTGACGGAGGCACCGGCGGGCTCGGGTCCGGTGTGCTGGGCGGGGACGGACCCTTTGTCACGCTGGACTGGCCCTGGGGCTGGCGGGGCGGTGCCACCTGTGGCGTCCATGTGCGGGAGGGACTTGTTATGGAAGGCTCCGTCGTCCGGTTGCGGTGTGACCACTTTTTGTTCGGGCGTCGCCGTCCGGTGGCGAGTGGTTTGTGTCCTGGGTGTCTCCATGCCCGACACCGGTGCGGATGGCTCCGGGGCGGTGGAGGGGATTCCCGTCTCAATCCGCTCCCCATGGCGGGGTGGGGTGCTCTCTTCACCGTGGGAGGAAAGGCTTGGTGCCCCGAAGGTTTCGTGGGCCTCAATGGGGGGCTCCCGGAAATGCCTGGCGACGTGTTCCAGAGGGGCCGGTGGCTCGGGCTCTGACCCTTGACGGCCCGGGGGGGCGTCTTCGTATCTGAAGGTACCCGGGGGGGCGGCAAGGCGGCCCCGGGTTGTGGGAAGCGTGGGGTCGGGCAGGCCGAGGAGTGCATGGACCCGGTGGGCCGGAGGCTTAGATTTCTGGGGTGTCGGAGCCTGAGAAACGCCCCTTTTCCGGGTGGACGAATCAGCCTGCATGATGGGCTCGTTCCACGGCCTCGGACAGGATATCGATGTACCTTCGCCGGTCTGTGCGGGTCATGCCGAGGATCTCTTTTTCGCTCCAGTGGTAGTGGTAGGCCAGGTAGTGCACCTCCTGAAAGAGGAGGTCGAGGCGGGTGCCCATCTCTTTGAGCACAAAGGCCTGGAGGTCGAAGGCCACGGAGAAGTTCCGTCGGCATTCGGGGCAGAAGGCCTCCATGGTGGTGACCACCTTGGGGGCAAGGCGGTCCATGGCCTCTTCAATACAGGTTTTGGCCTGCTGGGATAGGGCGTCGATCTCCTCCCGGTCCGGGGCGTTGCCGTGGGGGCCCATGGTACGAATACAGCGGGCCAGGAGCAGGGTGGCTGCCAGAACCTCGTCTTCCGCTGCCAGGTGGGCGAGGTGCTCCTGGTCCTCGCCGTTGGGCAACCTGAAAGTAACGGTGCGGGGATCTTCGGCTTCGGCCGGGAGCTCCAAGGGCATGTAGCGGTGCTCCTGGGGGGCCCGGATTACGGGGACGGTGCCCGTGGTGAACTCAATGTCCAGGCGTTCCCCGCAGTCGGGGCGGGAGCAGCGGGTGGTGACGTGCACCCGGGGGCCGAAGGTGATCTCACGAAGCTTCAGGAGGAGAAACTGCCTGTCTCCCACCAGAAGGCGGCGGGTGTGTGCGTCTGTGATCTTTTCCAGGGTGCCCATGCGCCGGATGCAGGCGGCGAGAATCCCTGTGACACGGGCGTCCGGCGAGGCATCGTCCTGTTGTGCCAGGGCTTTTTCCTGGGCGCCCGTCAGGGGGCCCAGGATCACCTCCCGGTGGATGCTTCCGTCTTCGTCCACATAGCCACCGGGCAGTTCACAGGCAACGGTTTCCATGGGGCGTTACGCTTCCGAAGGCTCGGCAACGGAGGTGTCCCGCTCCCACCCTTCGTTTTCCAGCTTGATGGTGCGGATCATCACGGCGTCGCCCCCGGCGTCAAGCTCGGGAAGGGCCTGGTACTCGGAGACCCAGCAGCGATACACCTTGTAGGAGAGCACCTTGGTGCCCTGCATGTTGAAGACGTCGATGACCACGTCCTTGCGGAAATTTTTCAGGGACATGGAGGCGTCCCCCTGGAAGTTGTTGACGAGGTTGGCCCACTCCTCAAAGGTGGTGTCGTGGGTGATGCCCGCCTCCAGGGTGATGCTCTCGTAGGAGGTTTTTCCGGGGAGTTTCCGGCCGGAGCTGGGGTCGCCGCCCTCTCGCCAGTCCGTCACCGCGGTGGTCTTTTTCAAGGGGCTGCACTTGCTGAGGCCAGCGATGTATTTTCCGTCCCATTTCACCTTGAATTTAAAGTTGCGGTACGGGTCAAACCGGTGGGTGTTTACAGTGAACTGTGCCATGGGGGATCTCCCGTTGGATAGGTGTCGGAGGTTGAGCTATCGTTGCCCTGCGGCCTGGCTGAGCTTGACCACCACGAACTCCGCGGGCTTGAGGGGGGCAAAGCCCACCAGCACGTTGACGACGCCCCGGTCGATGTCGGCCTGGGTGGTGGTTTCGCCGTCGCATTTGACAAAGAAGGCCTTGGACGGCGTGGCGCCCTGGAAGGCACCCTGGCGGAAGAGGGTCATCATGAAGGAGTTGATGTTCAGGCGGATCTGGGACCAGAGCTCCTCGTCGTTGGGCTCGAAGACGGTCCACTGGATGCCGTTGTAGATGCTTACCCTGAGCATCATGGCCATGCGCCGAACCGGGATGTATCGATACTCCGCGTCGGAGCTCAGGGTGCGGGCACCCCAGAGAACGATGCCGGAGCCCGGGAACTTTCGGATGACGCAGACACTCTTCTTGTGCTTGTTGAGGTTGCCCTGCTGGGAATCCGTGAGGTCGGCGGCAAGGCCCACGGCACCGCTGAGCATGGCCTCGGTTCCGGCCGGGGCTTTCCAGACGCCGCGTTTGGCGTCTGTGCGGGAGTAGATGCCCGCCACGTAGCCGGACGGGGGGACGGTGATGGGTTCGGGGCTGAGCCCGGTGGGGTCCAGGGCCTTGAGCCAGGGGAAATAAACGGCGCCAAAGGAGTTTGGGGTGTTGATGGCGTTTCTGTAAGCCATGGCGCCTTCAAGGGTGGTGGTCTCAATATTCATGTCCGCGATGTAAAAGCAGTCGCTTAACGGGCGGTTCCGGCAGTAAGCCATGCCTGCGTCGGCCACGGCGGGTGTGCCGATGCCCGGGATGGCGATGAGGCTGACGTCCAAGACGGTGTCCAGCCAGTTCAGGGCATTGATGTAGTCGATGTCGCCTAGCGGGAGGGTGCCGTCGGTGCCGGGGCGGATAGCGGTGACCGCACCGGATACGGTGTCGTCCCCCAGAAGGTAGGGGGCATCCGGGGCGCTGTTCTGGGGGCGCATGGCCGAGGACCCCTCCACCTCGATGCCTCCGTTGCGCGTGCCGAGGCGGAGGGCAGCCGAGGCATTGGTCAGGGGATCGGGTCCGTCGACCACCTCTACCCGGGAGTCCGCCGAGGTGTGGCCGGAGGTGATGCGAATCCGGTCGGTCTGTTCCACGGAGACCGTCACCTGGTAGGCATCTGCCGGGGTGGAGTCCCTTAAGGGGACCAGGGCCCGCAGGGCGGCCTGCAAGCCCGCGGCGACGGCCGACAGGTCGGTGAGATCGGCTTCTTCCAGGGCCTCGGTGAGGTCCACGGTGCGGTACCCGTCGTTGTGGATGTTGATGCCGATCTGGCGCTGGTTTTCCCCCAGCAGGGTGCCTTCGGCAATGGCACCGCCCTGGCTGTAGCCCGGGATCTGGTTGCTGTTGGCCTCGTTGACGGCCACCCGGAGTACGCCGGACCGGGCATTCACCGCGGTTTGCACGTATTGGGGAGAGGCCGGGTTCATGGAGAGGTCTTCGTGGGTTTCGAGCCGTACGGCCGGGCCGTCCGGGGTGTCGTTGTCCCGGTAGATGGCGAGGGTGAAGGCATTGAGGGGATCGTCGGAGGCGTCGCTGTCCACGACAACCATGAGCCGGTTTCCCCAGGCCCCCGGGGAGACGGCGGAAAAGGTGAGGCTCTCCTGGGCCGTGGTGCCTCGGTCCTGGACCGTGACCCCGGAGGTGTCGGCACCTGCCGCCACCCTGCCCACATAGCACTGGCTTCCTCCGTTGTTGAAGAACTGGTAGACGGCGTGGGCAAGGAAATACCCTTTCATGAAGCCGCCGTAGGTGGCCTGGAATTCGGTGAAGTTAAAGATCTTTTTTACGGACCCGATGGGGCCCTGCTCGGCGACGCCGAAAAAAGCCGCCGTTGAGGTGCCCGCTGTTTCGATGGGCTTGACACCGCTGGACACCTCTTCCATGTAAACACCTGGATACGTCAATACTGCCATGGGATTCCTCCTGAAGTGAAAGCGTAGGGAGCTCGGACGGAGTGGGGGGCTGCTGGACCATGCGACGGCTGTGGCCGGGCATAGCTCCGCCTCCTGGGCTACATGCAAGGGAGCCCTGTCAGGCAACGAGGTCGGCTATATGAAAAAAAGACCCGTGAAAAGCGTCTTGGTGCGATGGATCGGGGCTTGGGAACGTATGCGGTCAGTGGATTTTCATCGCCCCTTGCGATTCTCCCCGGCGGGTGTCGCGGTTTATGGACCATGGGGTGCATGACCACTGCCATGTGCACGGGCAGGCCGGAATGCGGACGAGCCCTTGAGTGATCCCATCAATGAACGAATTTAAGACAAAAAAGAAGTAGGTATGTAAGACGTGTTCGACTTCTCATATGCGAGAAGTGTCTATTGTCTATAGTCGCGGTTAAAGAGGATGTCAAGCTGCATTTGGCATCAGTGAGTCAAAATTAAGTTGTCGAGTAATCAACATTTTTTGCCCAGGCTTTCCGCGAAGACCGTTCGGGTAGGAAAGGGCTGAGTCGCCTGGAAGGGCATTTTATGCCGGGGGGAGACGGGGTGTGCTTTTTTACGATTCGCAGGGGCGATGGGGAGCGTCATTGTTTCGCAACGCGTCAATACGAGACGCTGTCTTTTTTTCCGTTTGGGGGGTATGATATGCGGAAGCACGAAAAACCAGAACACAGGCCTGCGGGCGACGCCGCAAGGCCGGGTGGCCAACGCCCATGGGGCATGGGGGAGATGCGATGTACGGACTGGTGAAATGCCTTGGCATTCTGTGTGCCGGGAGTCTCGTGATGCTTCTCGTGGCCGCGGTCTGGGTGTATCGGGGCGGGGAGCGTTTTGAGGCGGTGGCCTCGGCCAGCCTCACCGCCGGAGAGGGGCCTGCCCTTTCGCCCGGCCAGAGCCTTACGGTCATGAGCTGGAACGTGCAGTATTTTGCCGGGAAGAACTATGTGTTTTACTATGACCTTCCCGGGTTTTCCGGGCCGGACAAACGTCCGTCTCCACAGGATATGGACGCCACCTTTGCCGAAGCGGCCCGTGTCGTGGATGATGAATCACCGGATATCCTCCTGCTCCAGGAGGTGGACCACGGGGCTTCCCGTACCGACGGACAGGATCAGGCCGCGAGGCTGGAGAGCCTGCTAAAGACCCGTTACCCTTTCAAGGCCGAGGCCTTTTACTGGAAAGCCCGCTTTGTACCCCACCCGAAGATCATGGGGGCTGTGGGCATGAAGCTGGTGATTTATTCTCGCTACCGCATGGAGGCCCCCGTCCGCATCGCCTTGCCCGGGGCTGGGGGCAATTTTTTCACCGAACGCCTCAATCTCCAGCGGTGCCTGCTGACCGCCGAACTTCCGGTTGCGGGCGGGGGGCGCCTGGCCCTGATCAATCTTCACCTGGAGGCTTTTCCGGTAACGCCGGACCTCCTTGCCCGTCAGCTCGGTGCCCTGGAGCATGTGATCCGTGTGTTCGAGCGGCAGGGTGCCCCCGTCATTTCAGGGGGCGACTTCAACCTGCTACCCCCCGGCCAGTACGAGGCCCTTGACGAGGAGCAGCGGGCCCTGTTCAACCCGGAAGGGGAAATGACGCCCCTGTTCAGCCGGTACACGGTGATTCCCGGCCTTGACGACACCGACCCCCGGGGGCCGTCTCCCCACTACACCCATTTTCCCAACGACCCGGGCATCTCCGGGCCCGACCGCACCCTGGATTACCTGGTGTGCTCCAGGCAACTCGCCGTGACATCGGCCCGGGTCCGGTCCGAAGATACCCTCCATATCTCCGATCATCTCCCCGTGGTGGCGACCCTGGCGGTCCCGGAGCAGGACTAACATCGCTTCGTAAACATTCTCAGATGTAATCGCTATGCTTCCGGCTTTTTTTTAAATGCTCCGCAAAAAACGGTCACAGTGCACCCGTGCTTCGGCGGCGCCTGGAACGGCTTGTTTAAGACCTGTTTTTCATAAAAAACCCCCTGGTGCGGGCCATATGACTCGCAACAGGGGGCTTGGGGTGTCGGTGTGTTGGAACGGATCAGGTGCCGGTGAATTTAGGGGCACGTTTTTCGCCCATGGCGGTCACCGCTTCCATGAGATCGTTGGAGGGGACGATGTTGCCGCTGATGGCGGCCACGTAGTTCAGGCCCTCGTCGATCTGGGAGGCGATGGCGTTGTTGAGGACGTCCTTGGATGCCTGCACCGCGATGGGGGCGGCTCCCAGGATCTCCTCGGCCAGGGCGCGGGCACCGGCGTACAGGGCGTCGACGTCTTCAAAGACCTCATTGACAAGGCTCACGTCACGGGCCCTTGAGGCGTCGATGAACTTGGCGGTGAAGGCCATCTCCCGGGCAACACCCTGGCCCACGATGAGGGGCAGGCGCTGGAGGACGCCCATGTCCGCCACCATGCCCACGGCAGCTTCCCTCAGGGAGAAGGTGGCGTCGGCAGAAGCCAGGCGGATGTCGCAGGCGCAGATGAGGTCCAGGCCGCCGCCGATGCATTTGCCCTGCACCGCGGCGATGACGGGCTTGCGGATCCGCTCGATGACGGTGAGGCCGTCCTGCATGAGCTTGAGTTTGCTGAGCAGGGGCCATTTCACGCCCCCTTTCTGCTCGGGGTCGAGGAGCTCGGGGAGCATGCCGATGATCTCAAAGAGGTCGATGCCCGCACAGAAGTCTTTTCCCTTGCCCGCCACGATAATGACCCGGACCTCCGGGTCTTCGTCCAGCTCTTTGAACACCCCCACGCTGTCAACCCAGGCAGGCGGGTTCATGGCGTTTTTCTTGTCCGGCCGGTTGAGCCACACCGTGGCGATGGGGCCCTCTTTTTCCACCAGATAGTAGTCGCTTTGCATTGTACTCTCTCCTTATATGATTCGAGTCCCTGTGGAACTTTTTACCCTTTGCTGAACCGCGATACGGGGTGGTTGAGTTGTTTATGTTGCATACTACATAATGACCTGCCAAGTCAATCTGACTTGTGGTGGCCGCACTTTAATGTATGAAGGCTTTAAAATTGGATAATAAATGGGCGCGTGGGGGCTGGATCGGGTTTTGGTACGGGAAGGAGAGATATATTGTAGACGTAGTTTTTTTTGTCGGGCCAGGCAGGTGGGGGCGGTGGGGCGTTTGTAAAAAACGACCCACCTAAGCCGGATATTTTACGAGCCGAAAACGGTGAATGATATGTTGCAAATGTCTCACTTTTTATCGGTGATCAACTGTAATAACGACTTATGCGTTCGGAATGCTGACCTTTTGTAATCTGTCCGGGCTTGGGCTCAGCCCCCGGCATCCAGTTGAAGGGCGGCAAGGAACCCGCCGTGGATGGCGTGGTTGAATTTTCCGGGGGTCAGGCCGTCTCCGATGACGGTGAATGGGACACCGAGGCCGGGCAGGGCGGACGAAAGGGCGGTCACGGACCGGGAGCCCGTGGCCAGGATGACGGTGTCGAAGGCTTCGGACTGCTCGGTTTTGCCGTCTTCCCAGCAGATCTGCTCCCTTGACAGTCTGGTCACGGTGGCCCCGGTGACGAGGCGGACCCCGTATCGTTTGAGGTTGTCCATCATGATCCATCGGGTGGAGCGGCCCATGTCCCCTCCGGCCCTGGGCGCCATCTCAAAGACCGTGACCCGGTGGTTGCCGGTGAAAAGTCCTTTTTTGAGCCTCTCCGGCGGGACCGCGTCGTGGGTCGCGAGGAAGTGGAACATCTCCGGGGAGAGGGTGCCCTTGACGGCAATGTGCAGGGCGGTTTCAAGGCCCACGGCCCCGCCGCCCACGATGGCAACGGATTTTCCCAGGGGGCGGTCTTTTTTCAGGACATCCCAGGATGAGAGGATTTTATCGTCCTGGGCCCCGGGGATGGGGGGTCGGGTGGGTTCCGCCCCTTCGGCCACGAAGACATGGTCGGGGCACTCCTGTCGGATCAGCTCCGGGGTGACCGGGCAGGAGAGGGTGACGGCGACCTTGTGCCGGGCCAGCATGGCACGGTAGTAGCGGATGTATTCCAGGAGCTCTTCTTTGTGGGGTGGTGTGGCGGCCAGGCTGATCTGGCCGCCGATGGTGTCCCCAGCCTCAAAGAGATGCACGCGGTGGCCCATCTGTGCGGCGGTGACCGCGGCCTCCAGTCCTGCAGGGCCTGCCCCTGCCACCATCACCTTTTTTGGGGCGGTGGTGGGCCGGACAATGCGCTCGGCTTCGTATCCGGCCCGGGGGTTGCCGATGCAGGTGACGGGCATGCCGCTGAAGATCTCGTCGGTGCAGCCCTGGGAGCAGGCCACGCAGGGGCGGATCTCGTCGACGCGACCTTGGCGGGCTTTGGCGGGCCAGAAGGGGTCGGCGATGAGGACCCTTCCTAAGTTCACCATGTCGCAGTAGCCGTCGCTTAAGAGCCGCTCGGCGTCCATGGGGGTGGTGATGCGGTTGGAGGCCATGACGGGAACAGAGACCGCCTTGCGGACCGTGGCTGCCAGGTAAGCGTAGCCGGTGCGGGGCAGTTCCATGGGGAGCTGGGGCACCCTGGACTCGTGCCAGCCACCGGTGACGTTGATGAGGTTGACTCCGCTTTTTTCATAGGCCCGGGCAATGGCGGGGGTCACCTCATCGGTGTTGCTCTCCGGGACGAAGTCGTTGCCTGCCATGCGCACGGACAGGGGAAATTCGCCTCCCACGGCCTTCCTGCAGGCGGCGATCACCTCCGTGGGAAACCGGAGACGGTTTTCAAAGCTCCCCCCGTAGTCGTCGGTGCGTTTGTTGGTTTTGGGGGAGAGGAACTGGGTGAGGAGGTAGCCTGCCGATGCAATGATCTCCACACCGTCAAAGCCCGCCTTTACGGCCCGTGCCGCCGCGTCTTCAAAGGCCTTTTGTACCGTGTGGATGTCATCGGGGCTCATTTCCCGTGGGGTGGCCTTGGAGTAGGGGGAGTAGACGGCGGAAGGGCCCATGGGGGCCTCGCCGTTGATGAGAATGGGGTGGGTGTAGGCACCGGCATGGAACAGCTGGGTCCAGGGGGAGGCCCCTTGGGCCCGGATGGCGTCGGTGACCCGGAGAAAGTCCGGGATGGTCTCGTCCGTGTCCAGGCCGAGGACCGCCAGGCCGGATCCGATGAAATCCACGCCCACGGGACCCACGGTGACGATGCCGGCGCCGCCCCGGGCGATTTCGGTAAAGTAGTTTACGTACCGGTCGTTTAACTTGCGGTCCCAGCTGTAGAGAAGGCCGAGGGACGGGTAGGCGATGCGATTTTTAACGGTGAGCGAGTGGATTGCGATGGGCGAGAACAGGGTGTCAAACATCGAGCCTCCTTGACATGAAACATGGCGTAAGAGAAACCGAACGACGTTCCGTTGACGATGGCATGGGTGCCTGGCAATAGATTCGCGGGCCGGGCGCGTTTTTCGGTAAAATGCGTTTCGGAAAAAACGATGACTGATGCGTGTGTTCCTGCGATGCACGGGCCTGGGGGTGTTGATAGGCCCGATGAAAACGGTCTCAGCCTATCACGGGTTTTTCGGTTTTGTCCACAGGGAGTCAACCCTTTGGGACAAAACGACTTTCTGAAGGGGTGAGGTGGTGTATAATGGGGGCTAAGGGCTAAGGGCTAAGGGCTAAAGGGCTAAAGGGTAAGGGGTAAGGGGTAAGGGGTAAGGGGTAAGGGCTGGCGTGGGCGATGAGAGACCATTGAACACAGGGAGTGGATTATGGATGAACGTCCGTTGATTTTGCTGACCGGAGCCACGGGGTATGTGGGGGGGCGTCTGCTTCGCGTTCTTGAAGGGGAGGGGTTTCGTGTGCGGTGTCTGGCAAGGCGCGCGGCCTTTCTAAAGTACCGGACGGCGGAGGGCACCGAGGTGTCCAAGGGGGATGTCTTTGATGTGCCCTCCCTGGATCAGGCCATGGAGGGTGTTCACACGGCCCTGTACCTGATTCATTCCATGGGCGCCACAGGGGCCTTTGAAGAGATGGACCGAAAGGCGGCCACCAATTTTGTGGGGGCTGCCCTGCGTGCCGGCGTTCGTAAGATTATTTACCTTGGGGGACTGGGGGAAGGGCCGAACCTGTCGGCCCACCTTCGAAGCCGCCAGGAGGTGGGGCGGATTTTCAGGCGCTCGTCGGTGCCCACCCTGGAATTCCGGGCTTCCATCGTGATTGGTTCGGGGAGTCTCTCCTTTGAGCTGGTGCGGGCGCTCACCGAGCGACTCCCTGTGATGCTCCTGCCCCGCTGGGTCAAGGTGATGGCCCAGCCCATCGGCATCGAAGACCTGATCCGGTACCTGACCGAAGCCGTAACCCTGCCCCTGTCCGAGAGCCGCGTCGTCGAAGTGGGGGGCTCCGAGCCCCTCTCCTATCAGGATCTCATGGAGGCCTACGCCAGGGAGCGCGGACTTTCCCGGCTCATGATTCCTGTACCCATCCTCACCCCCGGGGTGAGCAGCCTCTGGCTGGGGCTGGTGACCCCTGTATACGCCCGGGTGGGAAAAAAACTCATCGAGGGGGTGAAAAACCAGACCGTGGTGCATGACCCGTCTGCCCGGGAGCTGTTCAGCGTGGAGCCCATGAGCGCCCGGGAGGCGATCCGAAGGGCCCTGATGAACGAGGAGCGGGCCTTTGCCGAGAGTCGGTGGACCGACGCGGTCTCTTCGGCCGGGGGCAAGCCGCCGGGACCGGAGACCTCCTGGATGGGGGCCCGGTACATTGACCAGCGGAGTCGCCGGGTGAGCACAACCCCGGGCCGGGCCTTCTCTTCCATAGCCCGCATCGGGGGGCGAAACGGCTGGTACGCCTTCAACTTTCTCTGGCGGGTCCGCGGGGCCGTGGACTATTGGATGGGCGGGGTGGGGGTGAGGCGCGGGCGGCCCCACCGACGGGAGCTCCGAAGCGGAGACCACCTTGATTTCTGGCGAGTGGAGCGGTTTGAAGAGGGCCAGCTCCTGCGGCTGATTTCGGAGATGAAGCTGCCCGGGAAGGCGTGGCTGGAGTTTGAGGTAAAGACCGAAGGCGACCGGGTGTGGATCCACCAGACCGCGATTTTCTACCCTTCGGGCTTTCTGGGGCGTCTTTACTGGATTGCTGTCAAACCCTTCCATGAGCTGGTGTTCCAGGGGATGATCCGCAACATGGTGCGCTGGGCCGAAGCCGAGGTGGACTCTCCCTTTGTAAGGGAACGTCGCCGCTTTCGGGGGCTCAAGGGGTGAGGTTCGTTTGTCAAATCCAACGGTAAACCTACAGATCAAGTAAGCCTTCCATGGTTAACGTGGGTGGAAACAGCAGGCCTTCGGCTCGGGCTGCGCCCGACATAAACGCTGAGGGTTTGTGCGGGCTGGCTCACACGCTTCGACGTCACAGGATACGTTGTCGCTGCTTGCTCATTGTCGATTTAACCGCATTGCCTCCGGTGGCCCTGCCGGGGGACCAAATTCTGAAAATTTGATAAACAGGCATTAATCCGAAATTTCAATAAAGCGACCCGCCGAAGTTATTCCGGTTAAAGTCATAGGGAACCCTATATTCATTTCATCGTGATTCAAGAAGAATGAAGGGGGCCTCTCGTGCAAAGGCGGTTGCTCACACATCAGGCGAATGCTCTGGTGACGCATGCAGAATGGCTGCCTCCATGCATTCGCCTCAGGGTTTCCAGGTGCCCCCACCTGGCCGCCGGAGGCAGGCTTTTGGAACCGTCATTACTCAAGTCGAAGGCAACTGAATAGCTGCATCCAACGCATAAATCGGGCGAATGTTTGGCCACCGGCAGCTTGTCTGGGCCGAATCGACAGGATGAGATCAGGGCAAAACGTGACGCGCTGCCCGGTGGTGGAACGGTGGTCAGGGCCTTGTTTTTGGTGGCGGGATCCGTATGCGGATCTCCTTGCCTTCGCGCTATCAGGGGTAGAGGTTCTGCAGGGGCTGTGGTATGTGATAAGTCTTGATCGGCAGGCCCTCTGCGCAGGGTCGGTTTGATTACGGTCCCGTTGCTTTTGGTTTTTATTTTGACGGCCTTCGAAAAAAGTCGACCACGTGGTGCCTGCGGGCACCCGGGACATACGGGCTGGCGGCAGCGACAAGGCGGGACGGGGAATGTCGCGTGCGGCGCCGACTTTTTTTCGCCGGCATTTTTTACAGGGTTGCCTTATGTTGATTACGGATATACTGGCCGAAAACGCCTCCCTCTACGGTTGCGAAATCTCACTTATCGAACGCGAGCCCGCCAAGAATCTCCGGCGGGAAATCACCTGGGCCGGGTTCGACACCTACGCCACGGAGCTGGCTGCGGTCCTCCAGGGGCTCGGGGTGAGCAAAGGGGGGCGCGTGGTTCAGCTCATGAGCAACTCCCTGGAGTGGCTTCCCATCTACTTCGGCATCCTTCGAACCGGGGCCTGGGTGGTTCCCCTGAACTTCCGTTTTGACGCCGAGAAGATCGCCCTGTGCACCAACGTGGCCGAAGCCGAGGTGTTTGTCTTTGGCGAAGAGTTCATCGGCCGCCTGGAAGAGGTGAGGGGAGAGCTCTCTTCCAGCGTGAAACACTGGATCTTCGACGGGCCCAAGCGCTGCTGCCCGGACTGGGCCATGCACCTCGGGAGCCTTATGGATACGGACGAGACAGCCTTTGTTCCTGTTCCCCTGTCCAAGGCCGATACCGCTGCCCTCTACTTTACCTCCGGCACCACCGGAACCCCCAAGGCCGTGCGCCTCACCCACGGCAACCTGGCCTTTGCCTGCGAGGTGGAAAACGCCCACCACGGGCAGACCCACCTCGACAACTTTCTCTGCATCCCTCCCCTGTATCACACCGGCGCCAAGATGCACTGGTTCGGAAACTTCAAGGTGGGGGCGCGTACCGTTATCCTCAAAGGGGTCAAGCCCGAGTATATCCTGCGGGTGGCATCCGAAGAGCAGGTCTCCATTGTCTGGCTCCTGGTGCCCTGGGCCCACGACATTCTCATCGCCATCGAAAACGGCGACGTGGTGCTTACCGAGTACAACCTGGACGCCTGGCGCCTTATGCACATCGGTGCCCAGCCCGTGCCGCCATCCCTTATTGACGAGTGGAAGAAACTCTTCCCCCACCACGACTACGATACCAACTACGGTCTCACCGAGTGCTCCGGGCCCGGGTGTGTTCACCTGGGGCTTGAAAACGAGCACAAGGTGGGGGCCATCGGGCTGCCCGGACACCAGTGGGCGGCCAAGGTGGTGGACGGTGCCCTGAACGAGCTTCCCGGAGGGGAGACCGGGGAGCTGATCATCAAGGGGCCCGGGGTCATGACCGAGTACTATAAAAACCCGGAAGAGACGGCCAAGTGCATCGTGGACGGCTGGCTCCGCACCGGGGACATGGCCCGGAAGGACAAAGACGGCTTTATCTGGCTCGTGGATCGGAAAAAAGATCTCATCATCTCCGGCGGGGAGAACATCTTCCCCGTGGAGATCGAGAACCACATCATCACCCACCCGGATGTGCAGGACGTGGGCATCATCGGCTACCCGGACCAGCGCCTGGGCGAGGTGGTGGCCGCTGTGGTGATGATCAAGGAGGGGCGCTCCATGACGCGGGACGCCCTGGAGGCCTTCTGCGAGAACCTTCCCCGCTACAAACGGCCGCGAAAGATCTTTTTCGGCGAGGTGCCCCGAAACCCCACGGGAAAAATCGAAAAACCGAAGCTCAGGCGTAAGTATATCCGTACCAACCGGGACTTCCGAAAACTGTACGAGTAACATGCTTGTTTTCAAGCACACCCAGGGCAAGACATGTACCGACGACACTTTCATCTCAAGGAACGGCCCTTTCAGCTGGTGCCGACGCCATCGTACCTGTTTCCTTCCCGGTGCCATCAGGAGGCCCTGGGCCACCTGACCTATGCCCTTGAGACCGGTGAGGGGTTTGTGGAGGTGACAGGGGAGGTGGGCACGGGCAAGACCACCCTGCTGCGCACCTTCCTTGAGGGGTTGGACGAGACGGTGTCCGTTGCCTGCATCTTCAACCCCACCTTGAACGCTGTGGAGCTGCTCCAGTCCATTAACCGCGATTTCGGCATCGACGCCGCGTCTTCCAGCCGGTCGGACCTGACGGCGGCCCTTCAGCGGTTCCTCATTGAAAACCGGGAGATGGGAAAAAAGGCCCTTCTTGTCATCGACGAGGCCCAGAACCTTTCCATCGAAGTCCTGGAGGAGCTTCGCCTTCTCTCCAACCTTGAGACCACCCGCGCCAAGCTGCTTCAGACCGTCCTCTGCGGCCAGCCCGAGCTCGGGGAGATGCTGGAACGCTATGAACTCCGTCAACTGGCCCAGCGGATTTCCCTGGCCTGCCGCCTGCAACCCCTCTCCTCCGAAGAGACCCATGACTACATTATCCATCGTTTGAAACGGGCCTCCCTGGGGGCCCGGGGCGATCTCTTCACCCCCCGGGCCAGGGCACAGGTGTACCGCTATTCCGGGGGCACGCCGCGCGTCATCAACATCTGTTGTGACCGGGCCCTGCTCTGCGGGTATGTGGCGGGCAAGGACCGTGTGGACGTCGGGGCAGTGAAGAAGGCCGTGGCGGAGCTTGCGGACCGGCCCTACATGGATCGTACCCTTTTGGGGCGGCCCTTGCCGGCGTGGGGCGTGGCGGTGCTGGGAGTTGCCATTGTGTTCATGGCCGGGTTTCTGGTCTTCGGCACCTCCCTGTGGCACCCGGAGGCGACACAGAGGATTCCGGTTGCCGCAACGGATGGGGCGGCCAGTACAGCCCCTCCGGCCACCTACGGCCTGTTTGACTTGTTTGACGAGGCGGGGGTTGCTGAGTCCGTACCCTGGGGCGTTCGCCGGATCATGGGGGCGTGGGGGCACACACTCTCGGCCTCCGAGCTTCCGGCCATCGGGGATCCCTACCTTCTTCTCTCTGCCGTGGCCGCGCCCCTGGGCATGGAGGTGATGCCCATGGACGGGGATCTGGACAGGGCCATGGCCTTCGGCCTGCCGGTCCTGATGCTGTTCGGCTCCGGCGGCCAGGGGCCCTTGGCTATGGTCTTTGAAGGGGCGGAGGAACATGGGCTGTTGCGGTTTCAATCTTCCAAAGGGATCGTGGAGCTGTCTAAGGGCGATGCCGACAGGCTCTGGTCCGGTCGGGCCCTTATCGCCTGCACCAACCCCCTGGGTTTCTCCGAGGTGGTGACGGAGCGCTCGGGCCTCCAGGAGGTCATCGCCCTTGAATCGGCTCTCTCCCGGGCCGGGTTTCACGGGGTGAGCGTGGACGGGCGTTTTGACGTCGAGACCCTTCGGGCGGTGCATGCCCTGCAGGAGGCTTATGGTATTCTCTCCGACGGCATGGTGGGGGACCTTACCCGCGTGGCCCTTGCCGCTGCGTTGAAAAACGGATTGCCCGGTACCCCGGAGCGCGTAGCCGCCCATGACCGACAAAAAGGAGAGATCCCATGAGTTCGGTTCTGGAAGCCTTGAAGCGAATGGAAGAAGAGGAAAAACACGCCGGAAACGTTGGGTTCGCAGGGGTGGCGCCACGGCAAAAGACGGGCTTTGCCCGCCTGCTTCCCTTTGTGGCTGTGTTTGTAGCGGGTGTGGGGCTTGCGGGGGCAGGGTTTTATCTGGCCTATGGTCGGGGGCCGACTGTCGTGGCCGATGAGGCGCCCCTTGGTGTGACCTCGGTTTTTCGCGTGGTGGCCCCGAGTTCTCCGGTCACCCAAGACTCTTCCAGTGCCGAAACGCAATCGCGCCCGATTTCCCAGGTGGCTTCATCGCCTGGTGCGACGGCGCCTTTATCAGAGCCGGATTCACCAGTCGGACCCGCTGTGGAGCCGGAACCTGTTTCCGAATCAATTCAAGCGTCCCAGGGGCAGGGGCAACCTGTCGCTGCTTTGCCTGATGTGCCGGAGCTGTCCAAAGACGAGCTGCGCCGCTTGCCTGCGGCCGATTCCGGGACCTATCGCCTTCAGGGGGTGCGGTGGTCGCAGACTCCTTCCCGGCGCATCGCTGTCATCAACAGCCAGATTATCCGCGAGGGCGCTTCCGTGGACGGGGCAAGGGTTCTTTCTATCTCCAAAGAGGGCGTGGTGCTGGACATTGCCGGCGTGGAGATGTTTCTTGCCTTTGTGGGGCGCTGACGACGGGGCCTCGCGTCTCTGTGAATCCCCATTGCCAACACCAACAAAAAAGGCCCGGAAGATGACTCTTCCGGGCCTTTGTATTTTTTAAGTGGTAGCGGGAAGCGGATTTGAACCACTGACCTTCGGGTTATGAGCCCGACGAGCTACCAGACTGCTCCATCCCGCAACAACGAAGCGCACACTACAGCCCGAGCCGCATGATGTCAAGCGCAAAACCAGTTTGGGGACAGGTTCTTTATGCTGGACTCAACATACAGTTCTGTGTGATAGTGCTGTGTGAGTGTCTATCGTCCTTAAATGTTGATGAATTCTCTGTCTTCTAAATCCAGTATCCACAAAATAATTCTGCAGGACCAAGGGAGGAGGCCGGTATGCCGCGAGTTCCCCGTATGGTCGTCACGGATTCAGGTCAAAAAGCAGCGTACCATGTGATCAGCCGAACCGCGTTGGACGGTCTGCCGTTCGGTAAGGTCGAAAAAGACGAGCTGGTACGCATCATTCGCAGGTTTTCAGCGATTTATTGTGTCGAGGTTTTTGGGTTTGCGATTATGGGAAATCACTTCCATTTGCTCATCGAGGTAGCCCCGGAGGACATGGTTTCCGATGATGAGGTTCGAAGGCGCTTTCACCTTCTCTATGGGGAAAATATGTTCTTTCCCGAGGGGCGGTTGGAGGAATACCGGGAACGGTTTTGCAGCCTGTCTGCCTATGTGAAGGACATCAAGCAGCGTTTCTCCTGTTTCTTCAACAAGCGGAGAAATCGAAAAGGGACCTTGTGGGGGGAACGTTTCAAAAGCGTTCTTGTTGAGCAGGGGGATACGTTGATCCATTGTCTTGCCTACATAGATCTAAACGCCGTGCGGGCCGGCATTGTCAAGCGGCCTGAAGATTATCGCTGGTGCTCCATCGGGTATCATGTCCAGACCGGAAACAGAGACGATTTTCTCTCTGCGGATATTGGCACACCCGAATTGGGGGCGGTGGGCCGAACGTACCGTGAGTATCTTTATCACGCAGGGGCCATCGAGAAGAGGGGCAAGGCGAATATTTCACAGGCGGTTCTGGACGAGGAGACCGCCGACGGTTTTGAGATGACCCGCGTACGACGATTCAGGTACAGGACCCGTTACTTTACGGATTCAGGAATTATTGGCTCCCGGGCGTTTGTTGAAGCGGGCTATGAAACATTTAGAGATCGTTTTCAGACAACGCGTGATAAAATCCCGAAACCTGTCAAGGGGATTGCCGGGATGTATTCTTTGAAGCGTCTGGCAGAGGCTTAAGGGCTATACCCAAAAAGAATAATGCATAACGATATTTCGCCTCAAGTTCGTTACGTCTCGAAGCAATGATAAAAAAAAACATGCTGAGGACTTATGGGGTGATCCCGTCATCCGAGATGATATTGAATGCGATGGGGTTGAATTGACGTCAAAGCAACTCTTCTTCCGTGTGAAGGGTGATGCCATATAAATTTGAGAGGAAGAGGTGCGGGAATTGTCTTGTCTTTTCTGATTCTTCGGCTTGGCACGGGCCATACACCTTATTTTTAAGTGCCGTTTCCATACAACCACAGTGACAACAAAGAGCCTATCCGTCTCCTGATTGAGTTTGGGGGCCTGCGTGGTCGGTATGATGGGAAAAGAGAGCTTTTTTCAGGCTGTCTGGGTTGGTGTTTTTGATGTGAATTTTAAAAAAAAACCTGTCACCAATAAATAAAATACCAATCACCTGTGACTCAAGAATGCCGTCGTCTCTCTCTAAACAAAGCCGGGACACAAACGCTTTACGTAAGGTCCCGGCGGACTCCAAGGGGGAAAAGGGGAGGGATTAAACGGCCTTCGTTGGTCATCGATAAAAAAAGCCTGTCCCCACTTAGTTTAGAACCCGTGAACTTCGAATTGGGAGTCGTCCTGGGTGGCACGCCTGAACAGAAGGGAGTAGGGCTCCTCGTTGAGGACCTCATCCATGCGGTCCGGGAAGTTGGTGATCACCCCGTCGACTCCGTAGTCGAGGCATGACCGCATGGAGGCTTTTCGGTTCAGGGTCCAGTAGTAGCTTTTCTTGAAGTTTCCGTTGGCGTCTCGCATGTTGGTCATGGCCTGGACCCAGGACATCCAGCTGGGCATGGACGAGGGGTGAACGCTGCTTGCCCCCACTCCGATAAATGTGGAGCCGATGGCCTCTACCTTTTCAGCCCATGTATCGGCGGTAAGCCCCGAGTAGTCCTGAAGGTACGAGTCGATGCCCGCGTTGTAGAGAATGTGGCCGTCCGCATCCTCTTTTTTAAGCACGTCGTTAAAAATCGCGGCCTGGGCACGGGGCACGGAGAAAACGGCAAGGCGTGCGGGGATACCAGCATCCATAAGGCGCTGGGCCAGGGCTCGGGCGTAGTCTGCCGGATCAATATCTTTGTCCTGCTTGCAGTCGAGCTCGATAAGGGCGATGTTCCGTTTGTCGATATGGGCTTTGAGGTTCTGGAGGAAGTCGTCAAAGCGGGACGCAGGTGTAAAGAAGATATCGCCGGAGTGGTATACCTTGAAACCGATGATGCCGTCTTCCTCCACCGGTGTCAGGTCAAACTCTATGGCATTGGCGTTTTTATCCACCATGCGGTTGACCTTGTCGACGGTGCTGCAACGGTGGGCGATGTTATAAAAGGGGCGCCGGGTTTCAATGGCGCTGAGGTTTACCGTTCCTGTCCAGATGCTGGTGTTCACGCCATCGTAATAGAGCTCAAAGCGGACATCTGAAGCGGGCCCTGCCAGGTCCACCTCAAGGATGGCTCGTTGAAATCCGCCATCACGGTATGAAGGGAATTCCCGGCTGATGAGGGGCGAGGATGCAATGAGCTCCGCGCCTGACCACGCCCGCAGTTCACCCAGGCGAACCCCGTCATACTCTTTGTGCCATACCTGGAACAGGACCGCGTACCGTCCTTTGGCGAGGTCGATGGGGTAGGTTTCAAGCATGGTACCCGGTGCCTGATCTTTCTCCACCGTCCAGGTTGGTATCCAGTTGAGCCCTCCATGGGTAGAAAGATAGCCGATGTGATGGCTTTGTCCAATTTCAGGCATCCACGTCGTCATGGTGGGGGAAGTCATCTTTTCTTCCGCACAACACGTTATTGCAGAGATAAATAATACCAGGCAACACAACACAAAAATACTACATGACTTTCTTCTTTCCATAACCTTCTACTCCTTTAGAAATTAAGTTAACGATCTATTGGCATACGGAAAAATAGCGGTCAATAGTAAACGATGTTAGTCAACGGCTTCGTGGTTTCGGACAGGGAATGGAAAGCAAAGAACCTTTAATCCGGATATTTCATGAGAAAACGGTCCGGTTGAATAATGGGAATTGTTACGACCTGTTCTTGCGAAGATCAGGCAGTCCAAAAATACGAATAGGAATCCACGGTTTTTTGTTCGATTTTCTCACCCTTCGGGCGGGCCGGGTTAACGAAAGCTGGGAATAAAGGAAAAGCCGTGATGTTCAGTATGTGATGTGTTACAAAAATGTAATAACAATGGGTCTTCGAATGTTCGAAGACCGTTCCCAGGCTGGAATTCCAAAAACCTAAACCAAGAGAAACTATTATGGATCCAATGGTCGTTAAATATCTGGGGTTGGCGGGTATCTCCTATGGCACTCAGGCGTTTCTTGCCATAGCGCAGCTATTGTTGTGTTTGTACCTGCTTGTCAGCGGGGTAGCGCTGCTGTCTGGAAAAGAGAGGTTCGGGAAGTGGGCCGGTCGGTTCGGGCTGGTCATCAATCGGGAGACCAGAAATAAACGCTGGGCGTGCAGGTTAATGGTCGCTGCGGGGGGTGCCTTTGTCCTTCCCCTGTTCGGTCTCTCCTATTGGATAGCCGTTGTGGCCTGCCCTGTTGCTCTTTTCTGCATCCTTACCATGACAAACGGCCTCGACGATGCCAAGGCCAGGAAAACCGGGCGCTTTGCGCGCACCGGTCTGGCGCTGAGTGCTGTCCTGGTTTTCGGCTTTACCGTGTGGGAGGGACGGGACCTGGTATCTGTCGGGTTCAGTGTCAACTACAAGGCTATTTACTGGCGGCATAAGGAGGTGGCGGTCTGGCAGCACACGCACAATGCCAATGTGCCCAAGGTCGGTGAGATGGCAACGGATTTTGAGGTGTGGGATTATACGGGATCAAAATCGATTCGTCTGTCGGACTTCAGGGGGAAGAGACCGGTGGTCCTGCTTTTTGGGAGCTGCAGCTGACCGCCTTTTTCTGAGGGAACCGTGCGTTTCCTGCCTGTGTATAAAAAATACCGCGAGGATGTCGATTTTCTGATGATTTATGTGCGCGAAGCACACCCAACAGATAAGTGGTGGCTGGCAGAGACCAAGTTTATGCGGCTTGTTTCCGTCCTTTCCAACCCTTATCCTTCCTACGACACGAGGGAGCCCAGAACGATTGAGGAGCGCCGTGCCGTTGCCTCCGCCTGCAAAGCAAAGCTACTGGATGATATGCCGGTTTATGTGGACAACATGGACAACCGTGTCAACCAGGCCTATGTGGGCTGGCCGACCCGTATATACTTCCTTGATAAGGAAGGCCGGGTGACATACGACAGCGGCCTGGGACCCTATGGGTTTTCTCCTGAGGAACTTGAAAAAGAGCTTTCAATGTATGTGGGCGGCAACTAACCCGGATATTTCATGAGAGAACAATCGCCCAAAAGAAAAGTACCTTGATTTTAGTTATTTATAATAAAAATGTCAGCTATTTTGAAAACGCAAAATGCAAATCAGCGTTTGCTGTTTGATTTTCTCACCCTTCGGGCGAGCCGAGTGCACCCATCTTCTGCGTTATCAGAGCTTTTATAAAACCACGACTTCGGCTGCTCTGATGCCTTGAATATGGGTGCATTAGAAACGTTTTTTGCGGAGTTTTTTCAAAAAAGCGACCCGCCTGAGGCAGTGCGGTCAAAGATGCCTCCGGCGGCCCTGCCGGGGGCCAAGCTTTTGAAAAGCTTGACAAACAGACTTTGAGATTGCCCCACTGCCTTGGAGGTAGTCCGGTTAAAGCTGATAATTAACGAGTTCCGATAATGAATCTTAGCCCTTCAAGGCTTGTCGTATCGCTCGTACAAACCACCAGCATATGTTTCGGGCGAAGCCCGAGCCAAAGCGCAAGGGCTATATGCTTTCGAGGTGGCTCACCTCGCCGCCGGAGGCAGGCTTTTTCATGCACTTTAACCATAGAAGGCAACTGAATAGTTACATTTATTCTTGGCATGGCCCCAATACAGCCACGGCCGGATGAGTCCGCCACCTGACCCGGGCAGCTCCAACCCATCTTGGACCTGCCCTTCGCTTTTCGACAGGGATGCTGCTACAAGAGGTCGTAGTGGCGGAAGAGCCCCGAACGTATTTTGAGGGCAGTGAGCCCGGTTGTTTCGTATGGCGAATAGTCGAGGGCCCGAGAGTATTGCCTGAAGAGGTATTCTCTTCCCTGGAGGGTAAAGTGGACGTCGCAGGAGAGATACTCCTCCCGGGGACCACGGCTGCTGTAGCTGATCGAGCACCTGTCGCTTTGGATGTTTTCCATGGGGATGACGGTTTCCGAAAGGGGACCGAAGTTCTCGTAAAAGGCAAGGCCGAAGGTGAGGACTCCCACTGCGGTCATGATCCGGGCTGTACGGGGGGATTTATTCATTTTTATTGCCAGGGCCCCTGCGCCGACCATGAAGGCGATTGTCATGAAGGTCAAAGCCCAGGTGGCAAGGGGCAATTCACGGAAAAAGAGGGTATCCTGAAGGCTGGTGCAAATAAGGCTGTTGGTGACCACGGCAAACCACAATGCCTGGCCCCAGACCCGGGATTCGGCTTCCCTGGCGAAAAAAGCCGTCATAAAAAAGCAGCCTGCAAAATAGGCAAGGGCAAGCCCCAGAGGAACTGTTAAACAAGCCGTCAGAGCTATGAATACCAGCGCAGAATCAAATCCTACCCGGGTCCCATGGTGCCATCCTGCCGCCGCAACGGCTCCGAACAGCCCCAGGACCACCCACCAATACCTGATGCAGAAAATTATCAGGTGGGCCACGACTGTGTTGACCGCCCCTGAGAGGATAGAGGCCGGGTATATGAGGGATAGGTCTGAAGAGGCGGCCTCTTCCTCCTGATGTTCATCATCGTTCAATTCTGGTTCGTCACACATCTGCTCGTTATCCTTACTTGTAAATACAATCATAACCAGGGCATCCCGCTGCCTGGGCTCCTTGCTTTGTGTCCAGGCCCGCTTTGTTGCGCCTTTGGCATCAGTGGGGCTTGAAAGGCAATGACGTCCCTTTCCGTTTGCTTTTCAAGCTGACGCTGTCTTACGCCAAATTCCTCGTAGGGGCAAGTCATGGTTGATAATGGAAAAGAAGCAAAGGGGACAGGCTCTATGTCTTGTTGGTTTTCATCGACGACTGCCTTGACATAAGCAGGTATTTGTTGGATAGAATTGAATTATTCATGTAGTTATATTGGGGTAAAGTGCTTTGTGGTTGATTAGTAATTTTGCGGGCGGGTATCGTTTTTGTTGTTTGGGGTAGGCGGTACAACCCTCTGTAAAGTTATGCTAAAGCGCGCGGCTTGTGTGCTGCCTATGTTTGTCGGGCGCTTTTCTCTATGTGCGGTTTGCTTTTAATTCTATTGTAAATTTCAGAGAGGATGGTTGTGATGAAACGGTTTGCGTCGATTTGCCTGTTTGCGGTGTCTGTTCTTCTGGTACCTGTTATCTCAAGCGCCGGGAATTCAGAGTGTACCTATAAATTACTGGCCGGTACCGTGTATGCCGCCGGGTTTGAGTACAATTACGATGAGAATATCTACATGACACGGCACCATGCACTCCAGCGTAAGTTCGGTTACAACAACATTTACGACAAATGTGCGGCGCCCCTGGGCATGGTTATCGATGTGGAACCGGTGCGGTTTGAGTACGACGGCCAGAGGTATATGGTAGAGCTCTGGAAAGGGCAGTATTTCTCGGCCATCGGAGCGGAAATCGGGTTTTACGTGGGAACAAAGCTGAATATCGCCGGGGAAGACCATTACCGGTGCGCGGACACCGAAGAGGAACTCGATATTGCCTTTACCATGAAGAACCAGGGTGTGCCGGAATACTCGGTGAGCGGACGGCACTGGTGGCTCACAGGGTTCAAGCCCGGCGTGTTCGCCCGTCCCGACCAGCTGACCCTTGAAGACATCGAGATCACGTTTCACTCCCAAGGCATGGCCGAAGCCTTTGCAGAGGCACTCTACAGGCTGGGATACAGTGATGCCGGGGACCGTGTGTGGTGTGAGGGAAGAACCGTGGGCTTTGTTTTCTCAACCCCCAGAAACCCTCAGCCCTGGGATCAGGATAAGCTGGATATCGTTCTGGCCGCAAACAGGGTCCGGGTTGACGTGGTGCTGGACATCCAGGCGTCCCTGGGATTTGAGAATTTCAGCCCGGAGAGCATTGCCGAGGCCCTGAGCAGGGATTTCTGGTCCGGCATGCATCTGTACAACCAGCTCAAAAAGATTGTTGCGGATTAACAATCAGAAAACCGCCCAGGCGTTACCATAGGAACGAGGCGCGTCAAGCCGTGGCACGGGACACCGTGCTGCGGCTTTTTTGGTTGGCAGCAGGTGTGTCCTGGGTGTCAATGCCTCCTGATATTCGGCTTTTATCAAGGATAAAGGCTTTTTTGATGAGGAATCATTTTCTCCTATGAAAAAAGTGCATGACGTGTATCTTGGTGAGCAGGCTGATGCATTTTTTACTCTGATGCCCACAAGAACCGTTTTTTTGCATAAGCGCCTGAAAGGAGAATACCACATGAAAATTGTCTGCCTGACGGGAAGTCCGAGGTACCGTGGAAACAGTGCGTCCATAGCAAAACGATTCATGGAGACAGCAACGAACCGGGGTGCCCACACCATAACGCATGCCCTCAACAAGCTCACGTACAAGGGATGCCAGGCCTGCATGGGGTGCAAGACCACATCCGATGCCTGTGTCCTGGATGATGATTTGAGGCCGGTTCTGGAGGATGTCGTAACAGCCGATGTGCTGGTCATGGCATCACCGGTTTACTACGGGGATGTGACATCCCAGATGAAGGGTTTTATGGATCGGACCTACTCCTTTTATGTCCCAGAGTTCCACACCAAGGCACGGCCGAGCAGGCTGGCCCCAGGTAAAAAATTCGTCATGATCACGACCCAGGGCCAACCGGATGAAAACATGTTTGCCGATGTGTTTCCCAAATACCATTTCTTTTTTCAAACCCATGGGTTTAAAGAGGGGTACTCGATTCGGGGGTGCGGCCTGGCCCGTCCCGACGATGTGATGAACCGCCAAGAGATCCTGGCGAAGGCTGAAGAACTTGCCGGGGTGTTGGTGGGTTGATCCTTGGGGACGATATCAATAACGTATTGAGTGTATAGCCCATATGATTGAATCTGTGAGTCACATAACGTTTATTGTCTCAGATCTCGAACGGATGTCGCATTTTCTGGAGGCAATATTTGACGCCGAAGAGATCTACGACAGCAACGGACAGGAGTTCTCTCTTTCAAAAGAGAGGTTTTTTCTGATCAATGGGCTTTGGGTTGCCATCATGGAGGGAAAACCCGTAGCTGAACGATCGTACAATCATGTTGCTTTCAAGGTTGCTGAAGAAGATTTTGATCTCTACGTGAAGCGCGTCCGCACTCTCGGTGTGGACATTTTACAAGGCCGGGAGCGGGTGGCGGGGGAAGGACGGTCACTATATTTTTACGACCACGACAACCATCTTTTTGAAATACATACGGAAACGTTGACTCAACGTTTGGCATTATACGATCAAATGCGATCCGACGTATAAATTTTGAAGGGTATGTGATGGATCCTGTTGACTTGAAAGAAAAATTTTCGATGTTCGATGAGTTCTGGGCCCCGAAAATTGTGGGGGAGCTCAACGGGCAGTACGTCAAACTCGCCAAATTAAAAGGAGAGTTTGTCTGGCATCGGCACGAGCATGAGGACGAGTTTTTCATGGTGGTCAAGGGCCGGTTGACCATTCACCTGAAAGATCGAGCCATTGAACTGGCCGAAGGGCAGTTTTTTGTGGTCCCCCGCGGCGTCGACCATCTGCCGGTTGCCGAGGAGGAGTGCCATGTCATGCTATTTGAGCCCAAAACGGTCCTTAATACCGGCAATGTGAAAAATGACCGGACCGTTGAGACTCTGGAAAGGTTGTAGGCATGAGGGGTGGTATTCGTATCAAGACATATCTTGCGGTCCTGTTTTTATTTTTTGTCTTTATAACAGACGGCGTTGCCGGCCCCGTGGACGACATGGTGGCGGGCGCCTATGGAGAGATCGCAAAGAAGACGGCGTACAACACGGAGATGCTGAGCCGCTATTTTCCCCCCACCTACAAGGGGGGAGAAGACACGGGGGCCCCGGTGTACCCGGGGGGCGACGTCAACCCTCGGGAAGGCGTCTGTGCGGATCTGGTGGTGCGGGCACTTCGGTGCGGGGGCGTTGACCTGCAAAGGGCAGTCCATGAGGATGTGGTGGCCCACAAGGGGGCCTACGGCGTGAAGACCCCCGACCGATACAGCGACCACAGGCGGGTGTGGATCCTTCGGACTTTTTTTAAGCGGCAGTGGGCATCCCTTTCAACGGAGCTGAAAAATCCCGGCGACTGGCAGCCCGGGGATATCGTGATCTGGCACACGGGCTCAAAGAAGCATCTTCACATCGGCATGGCGGGCAATAAAAAACGCCGGGACGGGTTTCCGTTCGTTATCCACAACATGCGATACGTCCCCTGTGTTTCTGCTGGTGTCACCCTGGAGGAAGATGTCCTTGAAGGCCTTTCGGTTCTGGGGATTTCGGTTCGAAAGTGGCAGGTTATCGGGCATTATCGGCTTAAGTGACGGCATTTACCCTGACACAGGGGGCGAAAATCCATCATGACACACCCTTGGATCCATGGACGATTGCAGCTGATACTCACGAGCCTTGCTGTCTTTATCTGGGGCGGGGCCGCACTGGCCGGGAACGCCCCTGCGCAGGACCAGCTGTTCGGGGAGATCACCGGCATCGTGGAGACGCATTTTTTTGATCCTCACCGCATCAAGAAGGGGTTTCCGGCGATCAAAGAGCAATACCGGCCGCAGATCCTGGGGGCTTCCCCCGAGGCAATTCCCCGTCTTGTCAACGCCATGCTGGGCGAACTCAACGCTTCCCATACCTCTTACTTAACGACGGATGATCCCGAGTATTACTACCTGGCCGCCCTCTTTTTCAGGATACCGGAGATCGGGGCCCTGTTTCCTGAAAAGGGGGTGCTCTACCCCACGGTTGGGGTCTTTACCCAACGGGTCAGGGGGCGGGTCCATGTGACGTGCCTCCTTGCCGGGGGCGTCGCTGAAAAAGCCGGGATCTTAAAGGGCGATGAGATCCTCTCCGTGAACGGCAAGCCGTTTACCCCTGTTGCCGCGTTAAGGCCCCTGGTGGGCACCGATGCCGTGTTCGAGGTGAGGCGAAAAAAAGCCACGGCGCCATTTTCGGTGACGATGCAGCCGGTGCTCATGAACCCCAAAGAGGAGATGCTGGCGGCGCAGAAGGCCAGCGTTCGCGTGATGGAAAAGGAGGGCCGCCGCATCGGTTACATCCATATCTATTCCTATGCCGGTGAAGAGTATCACAAGGCCCTGCGAAACGCCCTGGCCTGGGGCCCGCTGAAAGATGCCGATGCCCTGATCATCGATCTGCGTTATGGCCTTGGGGGGGCGTGGCCCTCGTATCTCAACATCTTTAACCGGAACATTCCGGTGCTGGAGGTCATCGACAGGGAGGGGAACAGAAACAGGGTGGACACCCAGTGGCGCAAGCCCGCAGTCTACCTTGTGAACGGATACACCCGCAGCGGCAAGGAGCTCTTGGCCTTTGGCGCCAAAAAACACGGAGCGCCCACGGTCATCGGAGAGCGCACGGCAGGTCAGAGCCTGGCAGGACGCTTGTTCCCGCTTTCCAACAAGGCCCTTCTTTATCTTGCCGTCCAGGGGTGCCGCATCGACGGGGTGGATCTCGAAGGGGCCGGGGTGGCGCCGGATATTGAGGTCCCCTTTGAGGTTCCCTACTGTGGCGGGCAGGACGCCCAACTCCACAAGGCCGCAGAATACCTTTTGAACCAATTGAAGGTTTTATAATATATGGTGTCACGTTGCCTTCTGTCATGTTGATTGGCCTGAATCTGTTGTTTAAAAGCTGTTTGTCAAACGTTTCAAAAGTTTGGCCCCCGGCAGGGCCGCCGGAGGCTTTTTTTATGTGCATCAAACCATTGATGGCTTAACCGTTGCAGGCTGAGGTCATGACATTGCCCCATTTTCCCATGCCATCACTTATCGATACATTGACAGAAGCCCTGGGCGATGCCCGGCACCTCCCGGCCCATGGGGTGGAAGAGCTTTCGCGTCTGTTTATCCAAAGGCGTTACCCACGCAGCACCATTCTGGTGCTGGCCGGAGATTTATGGGATCGGGTGTATTATATCCGCAAGGGGATGATTCGGCTGTACTATACGGACAGCCAGGGGCGTGAGTTTAACAAGGGCTTTTTTCGGGAAGGACAGCTTCTCTGGCCGGTGGCGCCCTATGCCCGGAAAAAGGGAAGCCTGTTCAGTATCTCGGCCCTGGAAGATCTCCAGGTCTCTGTCTGCGGTTTTGACGCCTTTTACCGGTGGCTCTCCATGCACCGGTGCTGGGAACATTTTGCCCTGCCTTATGCCGAATCCCTGGCAGGGGAAAAGTTTCTCCGGGAGCATGATTTTCTCATGAAATCAGCAACCGAGCGGTTCCTTGATTTTCGCACCGACCATCCCGACCTGACCGAACGCATTCCGGATTATCACCTGGCTTCCTACCTGGGCATGACCAATGTGTCCCTCTCCCGGATTAAAAAAAAGATCACGTCTTAACCTATGTTAATGATCGTTTTTCTCTTTTCGTTATCCTGCCTGTGCAGTTCGCATGATTCACGATAGCAAAAAAGAGGAGGCGATAATGGAATCGTTAGGCGGTAAAACAGCCCTCATCACCGGAGGAAGCGACGGCATCGGTTTTGCCGTTGCCACGGCCTTTGCGGCCCGGGGGGCGAATCTTGTGCTCATTGAAAGGGACCCGGAGAAGCTGAAGCGGAGGAAAAAGAGCCTTGGGCAGTACCCTGTGGATGTGCTCGCGGTTGCGGCGGATATCAGCAACAGGGATGAGGTGACGGGCGTTGCCGGGGAGGTGTCTGATCATGGCATGAAGATTGACATCATCGTCAACAATGCAGGGATCGCGCGGTTCGTTCCCTTTGAGGAGACCGATGAATCCCTGCTGGCGTATCACCTTGCGCTGAACGTCTGTGCCCCGTATGCCATCTGCCAAGTCTTTCTGGAGGACCTGCTGGCGTCCCGGGGCAACATCATCAATGTCTCTTCGTATTTTGCGCGGCGGATGCTTCCGGACAGGCCGTCCACGGCGTATTCCCTCACCAAGGGGGCCCTGGAGTCCTTTACCAGGGCCCTTGCCTTTGAACTGGGGCCCAAGGGCGTCCGGGTCAATGCCATTGCCCCGGGCACCGTCACCACGCCTCAGGTCGAGAAAAACATGGAGCGCCTTGATCAGGGGGCAAAGGATCGGTTCAAGGCCATGGTCCGGTCGATCTATCCCATGCAGGCCCTGGGCGACCCGGAAGATGTCGCCCATCTGGCTGCGTTTCTGGCGTCGGATCAGGCCCGGTGGATTACCGGGGGGATCTTCCCGGTGGACGGGGGCTTAACGACGAACTGACGACGCGGTGTTTTCCGGTAGGCCGGTTTCAACGGGGTTGCCCGGGGTGTTGCTCCAGCCGATCCATCCGTCGCTGAAGATGCCGATGTCCTTGAGCCCCATGACATCGGCGTCGTAGTAGATCTCGGCCACACGCCAGCCGCTGCCGCACATGAAGGAGAGGTGGGTGGTGGTGTCGATGCCCTGGCCCTTCCACAGGGCCAGGATTTCGTCGGCGTTTCGCATGGTTTTGTCCGGGTTTCGGTAGTACTCCATGCTGTAGGCGTTCTTTTTGCCTGCGTAGCCAAAGACCGAACCGGGAATTCGACCCTTTTTCTTGTGATAGGCATAGCCGGAGGATTCGCCGATGTGCTCGGCCCAGGTCCGGTTGTCCACCAGGGTGAAGGTCTTGGGGGTACGGAGTCCGGCCCGGGTCTCTTCCATGGTGTCGATGACGTCCGGGTTGCCGGGGACAGGACCCTTGAAATCTATAACCGGAACCGGTTCGTGGCGCGTGGTTTCCAGGTCGAACCCGGCCAGGGTCCAGGAGAGGGTCCCGCCGTTGAGGACGCGCACATCTTTAACGCCCACGTATCGCAGCACCGTGGCCACCCGAAAGGCGGCCAGGGGTTCTTCCGAGGTGACGATGACGGTGGCATCCCGGGTAAATCCGAAGGAGAGGGCCATCTCTTTCAAGGTCTGATCATCGGCCAGCATCCACATGACGGGCTCGGTTTCCGTGGGGGGCTCAACGCGGTCCGTGTTGATGTGAAAGGCCCCCGGGATATGGCCTTTGGCATAGGAGTTTTTCTCTTCTCCCCAGCTGGCCTCGGCCACGATGATGGTTTCGCTGTTTTCAAAACTCTCCGGACGGTTTCCGTCGATGACCTCCTTGAGCACAACGGCCGGCACCAGCAGCTGGTGGTTGGGGTACCGTTCCAGGGGCCGTTTTTTGTCCTTTGCCCAGGCGGTGATGTCGTAGCGGTGCAGGCGGGTGTAGCCCTTTGAGATGAGGTAGGCTGCCACAGATGAGGCGTCCTGTCCGTTGGCGTCGTAGAGGATCACGTTTTTGTCCGGGGTAATGCCCTTGGTGGCAAGGATCTCTTTCAGGGTCGCGTCACGCTGGTCCCCGCCCACCTTCAGCCAGTTGGCAGAGAAGTCCGTGGCACCCGGGATGTGGCCGCCCCGGCTTACGCCGTCCAGCTTCCAGCCGTTGTAGGCGCTGTTCAATCGGGTGTCCACGATGACCCAGTCGTCGGCATCCATGGCCGCAACAACCTGGGGGGTGTCCATGACGGGTACGGCCTGATCCGCCCGGATCTCGGCGGTCAGCCCAAAAAGGAAGAGCAGCAGGGCTGCTAAACTTGTGCATCTGTTTTTCATCTCAAATCTGTCTCCTGCTGTGTGGATTGCCCCCAGGTGGGGCCTTTGTGTGGCAATGTTCTTAAAACCTGTGATGTGTAGTTCTGACGGGGAACGAAGTCAAATTGATCCTGTGAATGCGGCGGCTTGTTTCTATAGGCCGTTTCTCTATCTGGTATCATGCCTGACGGCCAAATGTCCCGGCAGGGCCGCCGGAGGCCACTGAATGTTTACATGCGTTGGCCCTGGGAACCAGGGTGATTTTCGTTGACAAAAAAACAGTGGTGCGTGTAAAAAGAGCCACTTCAAAAAAATGGAAACGATGTGTTGTTAAAAGAGGTTACTTTTGGATTTCTTCCTCCTCTTTTAGAAAGTGGCTGCGTTTTCCCGAAGGAATCCTGATAATCATCCAATTATCGGGACCCTTCAACCCACCTTTATGTGCTCCCGATGATTGATTTGTTTCCCTTATGTTTTTTTGAAGGAGCACACATGCCTGCCTTTGGTCGATCCTTAAAGGAGATCTTCCTTTTTTCACTTCCCATTATCGCAGGGCAACTGGGCCAGATGCTGTTCGGCATCGGGGACATCGTGGTTGCCGGGCGTTACTCCACCGAGGTCCTCTCCGCCCTCGGCATCGCCACCGCTATTTTTTCTCCCTTTCTGCTCATCGGAACGGGGATTACCTTTGCCGTGAGCCCCCTCAAGGCACGGATGATCGCCGAGAAGCGGGACGTCAGCACAGTGCCCGGGACCACCCTGGCCCTGGGATTTTTGGCCGGTACGGTGCTGGCTTTGATGGTTGTCGCCTCGGGCTTCTGCGTGTCGGCCCTGGGGCTTGCTCCCGCCATTGAGGAGCTGGTGGTGATTTACCTTATGATCTGTGCGGGCTCCATGATCCCTGTGATGATTTTTCAGGTGCTCAAGGAGAATCTCCAGGCCCGGGAAAAGACCCTCTTTGCCAACAGCCTGATCCTGTTTTTCAACCTCGTGAATGTCGGGGCCAACGTCTTTTTTATCTTTACCCTGGACTGGGGCATTGCCGGGGCGGCCGTGGCAACCACCCTGTCGCGGACCCTCATGGCCGTGATTCTTTATGCCCATGCCGCCCGGCAGCTCACCATCACCCGGAAGGTCTCTTTTCCGATCATGGGGCATCTCCTGAAAAAAGGCCTTCCCATCGGCCTCAACGGGCTGCTTATCGGCCTGATCTTTTCCCTGGTCACGGTGCTGGCCGGGAAGATGTCGGTCACGGCTTCAGCGGCTAATAACATCCTCATCAATATCTCGTCCCTTACCTACATGGTGCCCTATGCCCTGGCCGGAGCCGCTTCGGTGAAGGTTGCCGGGGCGTTCGGGCGCAGGGATTTTCACGCCGTGACCTCCTATGCCCTGGCCACCCTGTGCCTGGGGTTCATGTCCGCCACGGTGATGGGCTCGTTGTTTTATGCCGTTCCTGAAGCGATTCTTTCCTTGGTCACGGCAGATCCCCGAGTGATCCGTTACGGCGTGGGCCTGCTTCTTGTGGGGGCGTTTTATCAAGTGCCCGACGCCATTCAGGTGACGGTCCAGGGATGCCTGCGGGGCCTTGAGGTGACCTTTCGGCCCATGGTCTATATTTTTCTCGGTATCTGGGGCGTGGGGTTTCCCGTGGGGTGCTTTTTCGCCTACGCAAAGGGCATGGAGGCCGCAGGGCTCTGGATGGGCATGGCCGTTGGCCTGACCGCCGTGGCCGTTGTAAACGCCGCTCTCTTTGTGCGGATCCTCATGGGGTACAGGCGCTCTCCAACAGCTGAACCGCAGGCCCTGGTGCCTTGCGCGATACAGCAGTGAACAGTGAGAAGGGTCGTACCGCAATCGTTCCTGTTTTGATATAATCCAAGGACCTGTCCATGCCGGTGGTGTAACCCTTCAGCTGGTCTTTATCAAAGGCTGTTTGAGCTGAACCGTTACCCGTGGCCTGGACACAGGCAACATCCCGGAAACAGAACGGGGACGATGCGATGTGTCGGTGGTGTGTGTGTATTGCGGCGGCCTGTATCCTCTGGTTTGCAGCCTGGCATGATGCCATGGCTGCGACGAATGTTGTGGTGTTCTGTATAGACAATTACCCTCCCTACAGCTATGAAGTTAATGGCCGGGCCATGGGGATCTATCCCGCAATTTTCAGGCGGGCCTTTTCCCGGATGGACGGGTATCGGGTGACCCTGCTTCCCATTCCCTGGAAACGGGGGCTGCACTACCTGAAAAACGGACAAGGTTTTGCCATTGTGCCCGTCTATTACAAACCGGAGCTTCGCCCGTACATCTGGCCGTACAGCATCCCGGTGCTGCGGCAGGAGGAGGTGCTTCTCTGCCGTGAACATGTCCTTGCCAGCCGAACCCGCCAACACTGGCCCGAGGGGTTTTACGGGCTGACCATCGGAAAAAACGCCGGGTATGCAACGGGAGGCAAGGCCTTTAACGAGGCTGTGGCCCGGGGGGATGTTTTTTTGTCCGAGGCCAAAAGCAACCGGATCAACCTCTTGAAGCTGGGGCTCGGGCGAACGGACTGTTACCTCAACGATCGCCTCTCCATTGCATGGGAACTGGGTCAGCTCATGGGCGAGGGGCTTTACGACGAGGGCGGGGCACACGCCTCCCTTGGGAAGCCCATCTCCATCCACTGGGAGTGGGGACATCTTGGCGTGACCCGCATGGATCACGGGCGGTATTATTTTAAAGCGGATTTTCTGGAGCAGTTGAACGGGATTCTTTCGGCCATGCAGGCCACAGGAGAGATTCGGGAGATTGTGGAAGGCATCATGGAGGGCGCTTGCCCCAAGGGGCCGTAAGGATGACAATGATTTACGACAACGATGCGTTTTTTGAGCAGTACAAGCGGTTGCGGCTTGAGGACACGGGCCTGAACGGAAAGATGGAAGAGCCCTGCATGCGGCCCATGCTGGGGGATGTGTCGGGCCTGAGGGTCCTTGACATCGGGGCGGGTTTTGGTCACCAGGCCGCATGGTTGAAGGAGCACAACGCGCAGGCGGTGGTGGCACTGGACCCGTCGGCCAATATGTTTGCCCATGCCACGGCCCGTCACGCGGGCAAGGGGATCACCTTTGTGCACGGCTATTACGAAGACCAGGTATTTGACGACCCCTTTGACCTGATCGTCAGCTCCATGGCCCTTCATTACGTGGAGGACCTGGCCCCGTTTTTTGCAAAGTGCCATGGAGAGCTGGTCGAGGGAGGCCACCTGGTGTTCTCCATGGAGCACCCGGTATGCACGGCAAACCCCACGGGGTACAGCGAGGATGGGGGCGGGAAGTTCTGGCGCCTGACGGATTACTTTCGCGAAGGCGAACGGGTCCAGACCTGGTTCGTGGACGGGGTGAGGAAAACCCACCGCACGCTCTCAACGGTTATCAACGCCCTCATTGCCGCAGGGTTTGCCATCCGGCAGGTGGAGGAGCCGGCCCCCATGGACAGGGAGTACCCGGAAGGCGAAAAGACAACGGACTACTTCTGGATACGCCCCTCCATCGTGGTGATCAAAGCAGGAAAGTAATCCCGGGCGCCTCTAAATCGATAATGGGCAAAAGGCGATAACATCTCCTGTCACTTCGATGCCCGAGAGTCTGCCCGCACGAACCACCAACTTTGGTTTCGGTCAAAGCCCGAGCCGAAGGCCCTTGCGCATTGACCCGAGGAACGAGGGACAAAGCGCAAGGGCAATCAGCTTTCGAGGTGGCTCACCTCGCCGCCGGAGGCCTGCTTTTCACCCGGTGCTCACCGGGCAGTCCTCTCCTGAGGCTATTTTGAAAACGCCATCTTCATGGACAGGGAGGTGGTGTGGAGTTTCACCGCATCGGTTTTTGCCTCCATGGAGATGTTGACGAACCGCTTTTCCTCTCCTTTTCCCACGTAAAAATAACGCCTCAGCAGGTCGGTGACCTCCTTGTCCTCGGAACTCCTGAGCTCCGCAGGGATTTCGATGGCGCCTTTTAAGTCCACGAAGTCGCCGTCTTCCCCGGGGTGTTCCCGAACGTTGTTTCGCAAGGTGAAGTGGTGATGGAGCGGGAGGGTTATCCAGGTGCCGCCCTTTGTTTTGAGCCTGAGCTCGGCAGGGGAGGCCACCAGGCTGAACCCGGTGAGTTCCGCTTCCACATCTCCGTGGATGAGGTTGGTCATGGTTCCTGAAAACGCGTACTCCGGCGCGTCTCCCAGGGTGAGGTGAGACATGTTTTCAGGTGGGTTTTCAATGAAATCCTCTTCGGGGATGAGCCGCCCCGGGGTTTCCACAAAGTGCCAGAAAATCCCCTCCAGGTTTTTTTCAAAATACCCGGGGGTTCCTTCCTCATTAACCCCTTCCACCCGTAAAATTCGATCGCTTTCCCCGGGGGCCCCGTCTTCGGGAAAGAGGATGGTGATGTTTTTGGTGATGCGCCCGTGGATTTTGGGCTGGTTGTACCACACCTGATCCGGGACCCTTCGTTTTCTTACCAGGCTAAAGTTGAGAATGGCATCGTTGGTGGCGTAGTGGACGTCGTCTTCGTAGGTGTAGTTGAAAAAGGGGTTGCCGCCGCCGATATCAAAGTCGTTCTGGTGGGTGTACATGTCCCCGTAGCGGTTGATGACAAAGAGGGTGGAGGCCGCAGCGCTTAAGTTCTCGGCGATGAATCGGTCCCTGAAAGGCCCTGCAATGCGGTAGCCCCAGTCCGGCGGGGTCCAGGGGTCGGTGAAGTGGATTTCCCGGCCGTTTTCAAACAGGGCATAGATGGTGGTCACCATGCAGGGGTAGGCGTTGCCGTTCTGGTCGTAGTAGAACTTGTTGCGTAACAGGTCGTCCTGGGACAGGGCCCAGCCCCGGATGTTTTCCGGCAGGGAGACCCCCGCACCGGCCCCCAGGGGCGTGCCCCAGTGGTCTGTCCATGAGATGGAGCCCGGGGCTGCATACCCGTTTTTGCAGTAGTAAATCTGTCGTGTCTCGGAGACGGCGATGAGGATGGGACCGTCCACGGAGATCTCCTCCATGGCATCGGTGGTGACGGGGTTGCCCAACAGGTTTTCCGGGGAACCGGTGTTCCCGAGGAGCTGCCACGAGGCCCCGTCGACCCGCTCTTTGACGTAGATCAGGCCGTCGTGGATGGCAAAATAGTACACTTCGTTGAATGCCCGGGTGGATGATCTCAGGCTGATCGCGTCGGGCAGATCTGGGAGCTGGGCCGTCGCCGGAGCGACGCAGGCGAGTAGAAAAAGGCACATCGACACCAAAAACACCTTCGTTTTCATGAATCCTCCATACAGTTGAAATGAACACTATCGAATTTCTCAGGTAAGGATACGCTCTCATATCTAAACACAGGTGATGTGTTGTGAACGGGTGTTACGTTTATTGGGTTTTTACACCACACCTTGATTCATTTCAAGTCGATTCCTCTTCGTTGTTAGTCATTCCTGTTTGTCAGATGATAACTATTCAGATGCCTCCGGCAGGTCGCCGGAGGCATTTGTTTCTGGATTGCTACTTGTGACGTGTCGTTGGGAACAATGTGGGCGGCCCTTTACACGCACGGCTCGGGGCAGCCCATCTCTTCGTAGAGGGCAAGGTAGTCGATGAGTCCCCGGGTGAGCGTGGCATGCCAGTATTCACCGGCGGTTGTGGGGCGCAGGATGTGACCCTCAATGCGGACCAGTCCGGCGTCGGCCCAGCAGTGGATCAGGGGAAGCAGGGCCATGGAGGAGGATTCGCCTGCGTGTCGGCCCAGCCCGGACAGGTCGAGGGCCAGGGTCTGCATCTGCGATCTGATGAGGCTGGCGAGACGGTGATTGGCCACCGGAGCAAGGATCATGGCCACGGGTTTCTCCCGTCCCGCGGTGTTGAGGTAGTCATCCAGCCGGTCGGTCATGAGAACGCGATGACCGTCCACAAAGCCTTCCGCTCCGCATCCAAAGGGGATGCTGGGGGCCTGTTGTGACGCCAGAAAAGAAGAGAGATTTCGTTCCCTGGGGGTGCATGCCCAGTGCCCTGCGTAGAGGTGGCGACAGGTGGTGGCGGCCAGGGTCTCTGAGCCCTTCTCGAAGAGGGCATACTGCTCCCGGATAAGGTCGGTATCCCGGCCCTGGAGGGGCACGTGGGGTATGAGATCGATGCCGTCGGGGTTTAAGGATACAAGGGTTTCCAGATCCTGCTGAAACATGTCGGCGCTCTGGCCGGAGAGACCGTATGTCAACCCAACGTTTACGGTGGCCTGGCCGCTGCTGATGAGCTCGGACAAGGTGTTTGCAGCCTCTTTTCCATCGGCCCGCCGCCCCATGGCTTGCCGGAGCGGGGTATGGAAGCTGAGGAGGTCCAGGGAGACTCGGTTGACCCCGGCGCGTGTGATGGCACGGGCCATCTCCGGGGTCATGTCGGCGATGTGCCCTTCAACCGTTATTTCGCAGTCGTTGGCCAGGGGGAGGTTGCGGCGAGCGGCCTCAATGATACGGGCAAGGTCTGAAGGGGCCAGGGCAGTCGGGATACCACCGTTTACGAGGAACGCGTGGATAGGGTTGCCCTGGGTGCTGAGCCGTGCGCCGTCACGCATGATGTCACACATGACGGCATCGGCGTAGGCTGTGCTGAGGTGTGCGTCCACAGGGATCTGGCTTGGGATCTCATCCCCGGTTGTGCCCGTGCCGAAGGGGACGCGGAGGGTCGCTGCCTGCCTCGGATGGAGAGGGGCTTCTGACAAGGAGTGCCAGAGGCTGCGGGCTCCGGGCCCGGTGACGGGCGCCAGTCCTCCCGTTGCATAGGGTTCGGGCCCTTCATTGCCAAAGGCGCAGGAGGGCGACGCGTTTGTTGGGCGAGGGAAACATCCCAGGGACTTGGCTTTTCGGAAAAAACGGGTAAAGGCATCCACGGGGGTGTCTTCCGGAGCCATATCGCGGGTCAAGGGCGTTACGGGAGCCTGAAAGGTTGGCATGGGGGGCCTCCTGTCTGTTTTGTTTTTGGGTTGTGGTAAAAATTTTGGCATTCCGAATTTGATGGCCAAAAAAATATATGAGTATTCCGTTATGCCTCAGGCGGACCTGCCCGAGGCATAACGGAATGGTTACCAAAAAACAAAAAAGGGGAGTTGCAAGGCGGGTGAATGCTTTCCGACTTCAGAGGGGCCGGAGCGCTCTTTTGCGCTTCAGCCCCTCACTGCCGGGGGCTGGCTTTTGGTTTTGCTGCGCTCTGCAAGGAGCTTTACCACGTGGTCCCTCAGTCGTTTGGCCTGGCATTTGGGGGCGCGTTTAACGGCCTTGTTGAGCCATGGCAGGGCTTCTTCGGGTTTTTCCTGCTGAAAGAGCACATACCCCAGCATCATGAGTGCGTGGCCCTGGTTCGGGGTGATGGCAAGGACCTTTCGGAAGGCCTCTTCGGCTCCGGTGAGGTCGTCGCCCTCGAACCGCAGCTGGCCGGTGAGGAGCCAGAGACGCTCTGTGTCCCATGTGACAACGCCCTGTTCCAGCACGGCCAGGGCCGCCTCGGGTTTGAATCCTGCCATCAGGGCCTCGGCCTCTTTTCGGGTGAGCTCGGCGGTGCCTTTGCCTTTTTCCGTAAGGCGCCGATAGCAGGCGGCGGCATCCAGGGGGAGGTCTTCAGCGCGGAAGAGGTCCCCTAAGGTGAGAAGCTCTGCGTCAGTGATGTCTCCCAGGTGATCCAGGTTTCGGAGCTGGACCATGGCCTCGGGATAGCGTTTCTCCTGGAGGAGAAGGCCTGCAAGGCACCTGCGGAGTTTGGGATCCCCACCCATGATGGGCAGGCGGTCCGTAAGGGCTTTGATGACGGCGGGACGTTTTCCGGCCTGGGGCGCTGCGGCTGCTGCAAGCTCAACCCACCCCACGTTCCGGCAGTCCGGGAACCGGGCAAACAGGTCCAGGCAGAGGGTGACGCAGGTCTCCCAGGACTTTTCCCTGTACCGGGAGAGGGCCTCGAAATAGCGAAGGGCAGGGCGGGTCTCTCCGGTGAGGACAAAGGCGGTGCCCAGGGCATGGGCAGCTTCTCCGAAGTGCTCGGTTTCGTAGGCGACCCGGCCCAGGTTTTGCCAGGCCGGAGCAAAGCTGTCGCAGAGGGCGGTGGCGTTTCTGAAACGCTCCAGGGCTTTGTCAGGCTCTTCGGCCTGGACCAGCTGAACGCCCAGGTGAAACTCCAGGAGATGGTGGCTTCGTTTGCCCGCGCGTTTTGCAGCCTTGGTGAGGGTGGCCAGGGCCTCTTCCGGGCGTTCGTTCTCAATGGCCTTGGCCGCTTTGGTCAGGGCCATGGCCACCGAGGGCGAGGGCTGAGAGTCGCAGGTCCCTGCCAGGCTATCCGTTGCCAGGGCCATGAGCCCGGCGCAGAGGAAGAACCCCAGAAAACGCACGGCAGACAGTGGAGAATGTGTGGTGATGGGTCCCATGGGTCAATTCTCCAGGTTGAAATTGATGGTTTTGGTGACGCGGACCCGCACAGGCTCTCCGGTGATCTCCCCGGGGGTAAAGGTCCAGCGACCGATGGCATCCATGACCGCCCTGTCGAAGACGCCGGGTGGGTTCGATCCCGTGATCTCCACATCGTGGATACGACCGTCCTTTTCCACGAGGAATTTCACGGTGACACTTCCCGAGATTCCCAGGCGTTTGGCCCGAAAGGGGTAGATGGGCGCCACGTTGTGGGAGGGCATGGGAAGCTTGTCGAGTTGTGCTTCGCCGAAAACCATGTCCACGGGGCCCGGCTTGAAGGCTGTGGTGTCCAGTTCCGGAAGGGCCTCTCCCACCTTGAGGGTGGGGGCGGCGGCCGTGTGCACCGGGGTGGGGTCGATGGGCAGGTCCAGCCTCGGTTTCATGGGTTTTTCCTGTTTCACCGGTTTTTCCGGGGCCTTTGCCGGGGGCGGCGGGGTCAGTTCCTTTAATTTCACCATGGTCACGGGCCGCAGGCGAAAGGTTTCGTCACTCCGTGTGGGAGCGGTCCGCATGCCCGGCAGCAGGGCAAAAAGGAAGATGTTCACCCCCAGGGCCAGAAGGGCCGCAAGGATCATGGGGTTTCGGGGCCCGGTGGCGATCATGCGCCCCCCTTGTTCTGGGTGGCGACGCTGACCCGGGAGGCCCCTGCCAGACGGCACTGGTCCATGACCCGGATGAGGGTCCCAGTGGGGCAGGCCTTGTCGGCGATCACCACCACATCGGCGTCGGGCTTGTCGGCTACGGCACGCGCGATGTGGAGGCGAACGCTTCGTACATCAATGGGTTTTCCGTCGTAGTGGACCGAGCCGTCTTCGGCGATCCCCACGAGGATGGCGTTCTTCTTGGACACCACGCTGGTCTCTGCCTGGGGCCGGTTGATGTCGATGCCGGTCTCTTTGACAAAGCTGGTGGTGACCATAAAAAAGATGAGAAGCAGGAACACCAGGTCGATGAGGGGTGAAATATTCACCTCCGGTGTGCTGCTGTTGCGTCTCAGGGAGTCCCGGACCCGTATCACGTCATGCTCCTTTGGATGATGCTGATGGTTTCGTCGAGTTTGGCGGACAGGCGATGGGCCCGCCGCATGAGCAGCACGCCCATGAACATCCCGGGGATGGCCACGGACAGGCCGCTCTGGGTGGTGATGAGGGATTCGGAGATCCCCCCGGCCATGGCACGGGCGTTGCCCGTGCCGAAGAGGGCGATGACGTCAAAGGTGGTGATCATGCCGCTGACCGTGCCCAGAAGCCCCAAAAGGGGCGCCACAGCGGCCAGGGTGGCGATGAGGCCGATGCGCCGGGTGAGGTGGGGCCGTTTCTGGAGCCGGTACTGGTGGAGAAGGCCCCGGTTTACCTTGGGGGAGTCTGTGCCGTATTCAGCCATGAACCGAACCAGCTCCCTGCGAAGCCCGGGGAGGTTCGGACCGGGGTCTCCCTTTCGGACCAGGGCAAGGGCCGCGCCCAGGTCGAGGTCCTGTTTTTCAACCTGCCGGTAGACGAGGAGCCGCTCGAAGATGAGGGCCCAGAGAACCAGGGAGCAGATCATGATGGGAATCATCACCGCGCCGCCGCTGTCGATGTAGCCGAAAATGGCCGTGAGGAGATCTCCCATGGATCAGGCCCTCACCTGTTTGGCGCAGCCCTGGGCGCAGCAGCCGATGGTTTCCCGGTGGACGATGTTGGTCAGGGCCACGGCTTTTTCTTCCATGTCGCCGATGATGTGCTCCACCCGGCGGTTCAGCACGGTGTGCAAAAGCATGATGGGAATGGCCACGGCAAGTCCGAGCATGGTGGTGATCAGGGCCGTGGAGATGCCCCCGGACATCATGCGTGGGTCGCCGGTACCGGCGATGTGGATCACTTCAAAGGTATCGATCATGCCGGTGACCGTGCCTAAAAGGCCAAGCAGGGGAGCCACCGCCCCGAGCATGCCGAGGAAGGGGAGGAATCGCTCCAGGCGGGGAAGCTCTTTTAAGATCGCCTCCTGGAGGATGGTCTCCAGTACCTGGCGTCGTTCACCCCTGGCCTGGAGCCCTTTTCTCAGGACGTTGTACACCGGCGTGGTTTTCTGCTCCTTGACGATGAGATCGCACTCTTCCCACTGCCCGTAGCCTGCCAGTTCGTTGACTTTGCCCATGGTGTTGTCCGTGTTGTCGTGGACCTTTTTCAAGAACAGGGTGCGCTCGATGCCGATGAAGAGCCCGGCCAGGCCGATGAGGACGATGGGCCATACCAGGGGACCGCCGTTCTGGACGCGTTCGGTAAAGCTCGGGGTGCGTCGCAGGTGGTCCAGGGCCGCTCCGGAGCTCAGGTCCAGGGGCAGGGTGTCTGTTTTGCCCTTGACGTACCGGTTGAGCCGCCACCCGACAATGCGTCCCGGCGGTGCGGGAAGCTCGGTGAAGGAGAGGGTGGCTGGGGCATAGAGAAGGGGTTCTGCGCCCTCCTCCTTGACGGCCAGGGTCATGAAGGGGCCTGCCGATAACAGGGGCAGTTCCCGGGAGATGCCGTCCCGGCCGGTGACGGTGGCGGTGCGCATGGCCACTTCGCTGCACCGGGCGATCTCGTCGGCGAAATACCCGAAGAGGGCTTCCAGGTCCGTGATGCCGGGGAACTGGGTGCCGTCGGCCAGGGTCTCCAGGTGGGCCAGTCGCTCGGGGGCAAAGACGGAAAAGGGGGAGGCCATGCAGAGATCACGGAGGTTTTTCGCTGCCGTGCGCACAATGGCCACGATGCGTCCCACCTCCTTGTCCAGGCGGTTCCGTTTTTCGGTGAGGGCGGTGACCCGGGTCGTGAGCTCGTCCCCGCGTTTTGTCTCTGTCACAACCTGGGCCTTGAGCCGTTTGATGTCGGCTGCCAGGCGGTTGATCTCACGGGTAAGGCTCTCCCGGTCTCCGGCGATGCGGGTGCGGGATTCCCGGTCTGCGCTCTGTCGTTGGGCAAGGGCGGTTTCGGCGTTTTTCATGGCCTGCCGGAGGTCTGCGGACCACGCCGCGGTGGCCGTCGCAAGGCAGAGGACAGCAACAATGAGTATGCGTTTCATGGGGTCACGATCCTCCCGATGGGCAGACTGACAAGCTCGGCACTTCGCTCTCTCTGGGCAAGGGCGATGGCTTTCTTGAGGTGGGGAGCACAGTTGGCGGGAAGGGGCTCATAGGCACCTTTTTCCGGACTGAAGACCCCGCACCCCTTTTCGTCGAGGGTGAGGTAGTAAAGGGACAATCGCCCGACCTTGAGGAGCTGGACGGTGATGGGCTCGCCCTCCACCTCAATCTCTTCCTGCCAGGCTTCGCTGGTGTGGCCGAACTGGGTCTCGATGGTGAACAGCTCCAAAAGCCGCTCCAGCTTTTCAGCCTGCTTGGTGGCCGGTGCCTTGACCCAGTCGGTGAGGGCGGCAAGGCGCGTTTCCCGCTCGTTTTTCAAAAAGGGGAGGCTCTGGGTGACCACCTGGGTCGCGCGCTTCGCCTCGTCGGCGATAAGGGGCGAAAGCCCTTCGGTGAGGTGGGATGCCTTGGCGATCTCCCCGTCTAAGCGGGCGGCCTCTTTTTCCTTGCGGCCGTTTGCCCAGAGAAGGGCGTCCACCTCTTCCTGAAGGCTTCGTTGTGTGCTCTCCAGTCGGGAGATTTTCGTCTCCAGGGCGCGGCGCTCTTTTTCCCAGGCCCCCTCCCGTTTCTGGGTGGTGTGGGCAAGGGAAATGTCCTGGCGGACGGTTTCATCCAGTGGAAGGGAGTCGGACCATGTGAGGCCTGGTCCTGTGAAACCGACCGCCAGGGACAACAGGAGAAGCGTTCCGACCCGTTTTGACGTACGGCGCCTCTGGCGTTTCGTGGGTGTGGGATGATGAACCATGGGGAAATTATCTTTAGGTTGATGAATAGTGAAAAGAAAAATAACGCAACAATGACGGGCGACTCAGGGCCTGAACACCCTAAGTTTTTAGCGGCTGATAAATTGTGTGTCAATATATTTTTTAAGGCACTGCTAAAAAGTTTGGGGTACCTAAACCTGTGGAGCCCCTTTGGGTCGTGATGGAAAGAGCCCCACGGTAACAGTGACAAGGAGGGCCATCAGGTAAAACCCGGCCATGGCTTCCATACCCGTGAGGCCAAGGACTGAGCCCAGGGTGAAGAGTCCCGAGGCGATGGCAAGGGCAAGACATGCCGGGAAAACAATGGAAAAGCCCATCCATGCAAAGGACCCTGTCTGGAGCTTGACCATCATGGCCGCGGGCAGGCATGGGGGATAGAGGGCCATGAAGAGCATCAGGGCCAGGGCGTGCAACGGGGTAAACCCTTTCTCCCGGTTTTTCATGCCTTCGGAGACGCTTTGGCCGCCGCTTTCCGGCTGGTAGAGGGCGCCTAGGGTCGCCACGCTGTTCTCCTTGGCCATGAGGGCGCTGAGCAGGGCGATGTTGATTCGCCAGGAAAATCCGGCGTGGCGGGTGACAGGCTCCAGGGCCTTTCCTGCCATGCCGATGAAGCTGGCTTCCATCACCTCCTGCTGCATGGTGTGTTTCAGTTTCTTTCTGCTGCGAATCAGCTTTTTAAGGTCTCTCCGGATGCGCCTGCCGTCCGGGTTTTTCCCGGGATTGACCATGGTGAAAAATTCAGGAGAGAGGTCTGTGAACCGCGCGTCAACTTTTTCCCTGGCTGCCGGGGTTGAGGCGCCGAAGCGGGCGGATTTGTAGCTGTCGGCATAGCGGACCAGGGCCTCGACCCTCTCCTCGGTCATGCCCACGGCAAGGGGGTTCTCTGCTGTCTTTTCAAGAAAGGCTGCCTTGATCTCATGGGCTTTTCTGTCAAAGTGGGCGGTGCGTTCGTCGCTCAGGCCCGGGAACTCGATGAGCACAAAGACGATGACGGCCACGGCAGCCACCACCGTGACGATTTTCTTGACGAAGAGCCACACCTTGGAGACGGCGCTTTGGATGACGCTGCGAATCCTGGGGAGATGATAGGCGGGCATCTCCATGATAAACGGCGCCACAGGCCTTCGGGCCAGGGCCGTTGCCGTGAGGAGCCTGGAGACCGGGAGTACCATGAACAGGGTCACCGTGGAGATAAAAAAGAGGGCTGCACCTTTATGTTGCGGGAAGTATGCATTGATGAGGAGGATGTAGAGGGGGATTTTAGCGAGGCAGTTGAGCATGGGGATGATGAGGATGGTTGCCATGCGTGCCCTGTCGTCGGGGATGCCCCGGGTGGACATGATGGCCGGAACGGCGCAGCCCCCTGCATAGACCCCGCCCAGAACCATGGGCAGGGTGGATTGCCCGTGGAGTCCGTATCGGTGGAAGATCTTGTCCAGGATAAAGGCCATCCTGGGCATGTACCCGCTGTCTTCCAGAACGGCGATGAGGGCAAAGAGGATCAGGAAGATGGGGATGTAGTTGAGAAGGGCCAGGATGCTGTCGGCGACCCAGAGTCCCAGGGCGCGGGCCATGGGCTCATGGATGAAGCCTGCATCGGGCAGCAGGGTCGTCAGGATGGTTTTCCCCTTGAGGAGCAGGGGCCAGGTGAGGCCGGTGAGGCGGTATCCCTGGACAATGGCCAGCTGGTAGAGGAGCCAGACCACAGCCACCAGAAGGACCGGGGCGAAGATACGGTGACAGACCACGGCGTCCACGCGGTCGGACAAGGGGCGCTTTGGTTTTGTTTGGGTGGACAGGCACGCCTCGGCAATCTCCGAGGCCTTTTCCCTCCTTTTTTCGGCAATGTATCGGGACGGGGCCATGCCCGTGTCGGAGCGAAAGGCGATGCGGTGCCCGTCTGCAAGGGAGAAGAGAGAGGCAAACTGTAAGAGGATCCGTCCCGGGGTGGTGTCGGCCCGGTGGTCCCCGGACAGGAGCTTCAGGGCCACCCAGCGGCCCTGTCCCCGGGTCTCCGGCGCCATCTCCATCACCTTTTTGGAGAGGTCGGCGATGGCCGGTTCCAACGCCCCGTAGTGGACAAGGTGCGTGTCAGCCGTGGTGCTTTCATGGGCCATGTGTCGGGTGATGGCGCTCTCAAGGGCGTCTTTGCCGGAGCCCTTTTTAATGGCCGTGGGGATCACCTCAAGGCCCAGGGCACGTCCCAGGGCATCGGTGTCGAGGCGAATTCCCCGAGCCTCGGCCGCATCCATCATGTTGGCGTTGACCAGCATGGGCACGCCGAGTTCCATGAGCTGGAGGGTTAAGGGAAGGCTGCGTTTGAGGTTGGTGGTGTCCAGGACATTGATCACCAGATCTGGGCGGCAGTCCACCAGAAAATCGCAGGCCACCTGCTCTTCCAGGGAGTAGGAGGTGATGGCGTAGGTTCCTGGCAGGTCCACCAGCGCGGTCCGGGTGCCGTTGGCGGACAGGGTGCCGGAGCGTTTTTCAACGGTGACGCCGGGGTAGTTGGCGATGTGCTGGTTGGCCCCTGTCAGGGCATTGAACACAGTGGATTTCCCGCAGTTGGGCTGACCGGCCAGGGCCGCCAAGGGCGTGCATTGCTTCATGTCTTTTCCATTCCTACGCAGGTGGCTTCCCGTCTTCTGATGCTCAGGTAACAGCCTTCTACTTCAATTTCGATGGGGTCCTTTAAGGGGGCGCTTCGGATTACTTTGATCACCGCACCCCGGCAGATACCGATGCCCGCAAGGCGCCTGTCCAGCATGCCCGATGCCGTGATGGTGGTTACCCGGCCGGTTTCCCCGGGCGGGATGTCGTTCAGGTTCATACGAATGCTCCAAATAAAAAAAAATAAATACACACCTTACGACTAAATGCCGCTGCACTTTAACCCGAGAAGCGAGGGGTAAAGCGCAGCGGCAACCAGCTTTCAAGGTGGCTCACCTTGCCGCCGGAGGCATCGCTTTTGTAAGGTTGATTTTTGTACCGCCCCTTAAGGCTTGGCCTTCAAGGTCAGGGTGGAGCTGTAGTAGACCGTGGTGCATTTGCCTTGCAGGTCCTTGAGCTCATTGTCGGCGGTGACTTCCTTGCGCACCATGGTGCTGATGCGCCAGGCTCCGGCCGCGGGGATGCGGAACTGGGCCTTACCGTCCATGATGTTGGAGGCGAGGCAGAAGTGGTCGGGCCCTCCGAAGGCGTTGCTGCTGGCATTCAGGATGTTCATGCCGTCCATGTCGCAGTTGAGTTTCTTCCCCTTAAGGGTGACCTCAAAGGTGACAAGGTCGCCGACGCGGACATTTGAAAGGTCGCAGGTGGGGGTGATCTCCAGCTCGTGCCCGGCCTTTCCGGGCTGGCTCCACTGGCCGACCGTCATGTATGATTTTGCTTCTGCCTTGTAGCGGGCGCTGAAGTTGAAGGAGGCGGCGCCACGGATTCTGTCCATGGGCTTGGTGGCCATGTTCACCTTGCCCTTTTTGTCCACGTACTGAGAAAAATAGGTGATCTTGGAATCGGTGACCACCTGCCAGGTCCCTTTTTCCGTTTTGTCGGTGAGGGTGAACTTGCGGAGGCCCAGGTCCCCGCCCTCCAGGTCCATGCCACCGTTGCTGCGGGTTGCCTTCTCTTTTTTGATGACCGGAAGGGGAAGCTCCGTTTCCTTGGCATCGGGGCTGATGAGAACATACCGGCCAATCTCCACATTTCCCCAGTCTGATGTCAGAAAATCGTCCAGGGGCATGGTGTGACCCCAGCCGATGGAGGACAACGCATGGCCCGGCGGGTGGGTAAACGAACTGTCCAGATTGACCCACAGGGAGTGGGCCATGGCGTTGGCGCTGATGAGAAGGGTGGCTGCTGCGGTGGCGATGATCGCCAGTTGTTTTTTCATGGGGTACCTCATTTAGCGTGTTTGTCCTTGGGCTTTTCCGGGCCGGCTTCCCGGACGATATGACCGGGCCCGGCATCCAGAACGATGTCGTAGGCTCCCGACGGCTGGGCGAAGGTGTACTCCCCCAATTCGTCGAGTTGTTTTTTTAAGAGAACCTTTCCGCTGGGGTCTTCAAGTCGGATTTCAACGGCCGAGGCAGCGGAGCCGGTGGAAAAGACCCCCTCCACGGTGACCGTGCCGTCTTCGTTGTCGTAGACGGACATGAACAGGGTATGGGCCGAGGCGGTGGCAGCAAGGCAGAGCGCCAGAACCCATGCAAGAAGAATGGATCGAAACGTCATATCGGAGTTCCTTTCATGGCCATGGTTTGGTCGAAACCTGCCTCCGGCGGCGAGGTGGGCCACCTCGAAAGCAGGTTGCGAATGTGATGTTGACTGGCCCGTATCTGTTTTTGTGAATTTGTTTGTTAACCGTTTTGGATGGTTAGCCCACGGCAGGACCGCCGGAGGCACCTCGAGCGTTGATTACCGGGTTTCACGGGCGCAGCCCGTCAGCACAGGCGCCCCACCTGGAGCGCGAACATCGGGAGCCTTCTCGGCCTTGGCGTCAAGGGGCTGTCGCTCTTTGCCGAAGGGTTTTGTCCACAGCAAAAGGGCCGGGGTGACAAAGAGGTCTGCGGCCAGGGCCGTGAGGATGCCGATGCCCGTCAGGAGCCCCAGGTGCACGTAGACCTTGGCCACCGAGGTGGTATAGACCGAAAAGTTGGCGGTGATGATCACCGAGGTCATGCAGATGGCCACCCCGATGGTGTTGAAGGTGCGGCGGATGCTTGTGTCGTAGTTGCCGGTCCTCTGGAACTCCAGGCGGCAGTGGTTGATGAAGTGAATGGTGTCGTCCACGGCAAGGCCCAGAAGCATGGGCATGATGGTGATGGTCATCATGTCCAGGGGAATGTCTCCCCATCCCATGAGCCCGCCGATGGCAAGGGCCGGGGCGATGTTGGGGATCATGGCAATGAGGCCGATTTTTACGCTGCCGAAGACCAGCATCATGAGAAGGGTCACCACGCCCAGGGCGATGGCAAAGGAGATGAGCTGGCCGCTGGAGACGATGGCCTGCATGAAGGTGAACTTGGCGATGGAACCGGCCAGGCCGATGGTGGCATGGGGAAAGAGGGTCTGGGCATGGGCCTTGAGGGATTCGAGTTCCCGCTTGGCCTTTGCGGAGTTGTAATCCCCCATTTCGATCTGCATGCGCAGGCGCTGGTAGTCGTAGTCCACCCATTTTTCCGCTTCGGCCCCGCCTGCGTTTTCATAGAGCAGGAGTAGCTGGGCCACCATCTGCCGGTTTTCCGGGATGGTGTGGAAGGCGTCGTCCCCGCTGTGGAGGGACCGGTTCATGTCCTTGATGATGGGGATGAGGGAGGTGACCCGCTTGGTGAGTTCGTACCCCTCGGCCTCCCGGATCAGCTCCGCAAAGGTCTCCAGATTGGCCGGCAGCTTGGCATCGCCGGCTTCGGGGAAGGTGACGGTGAGGTCGTAGGAGTAGAGGGAGCCCACCTTGGAGTTGGCCACATGATGGATTTTGGCCACGTAGGGAATTTTCAGGCCGAAGCTTTTGATGATGTCAAAGGAGACCTCGAACCGGGAGATGCCTGCGGCACACAGGAGAAAAAGCGTCATGAACACGGCAGCCGTTGTGGTGGGACGCGCAAGCACCCTGTGACTGAGGACCTCCAGAAGTCCGGTGGTGTGGTGGTGGGCGCGCCTGGCCTTGGGCTTTCGGTCTTTTCCGAAGCTCAGTACCGACGGCACGAGGAAGAGGGTGAGAACAAAGGTGACGGCCACCAGGGCCGAGGCCGTGGACCCCACCCATCGGATGGTACGGACCGGGACAAAGTGGAAGGAGAGCAGGGCGCCCATGGTGGTCAGGGCGGTGAAAAAGACCGGCCAGCCGCACTCTGACACGGCAAAGAGCACCGACTCTTTCCGGTTGCCGGTTTCGGCAAAGTGGCGGTTGAAGAACCCGAAGAGGTGAATGGCATAGCCGATGGCCACGGCGAGCCCTAAGTAGACGGGAACCAGGATCATGGAGGGGTCGATTTTTGTGCCGAGGTATCCCTGGATACCGAAGGTGATGACAAAGGCGGAAAAGGCCATGAGCATGGGGAGCACCACGCCGGTGACGGTCCGGATGGCCAGGGCCAGGACGATGACCGTGGCAATGATGGACAGGCGCATGTTCCGGGCGGTCTCTTTTTTGAAAAAGGCGGTTTTGTCAAAGGCAAGGTGGGGCAGGCCCGCCCCCCTGGGGTTGAGGATTTTGTATTTTTCCTGGGTGATGATCCGGCTGGCCACCTCCCCGGCAGCGATGTCCGGGCCCACATTTTCAGCGTTTCGCCACTTTTCGGGGTAGGTCTTCATGCGCAGGAGGATCCAGGTCTGGCGCGAGTCGTCGGAGACGATGCGGTTGACAAAAAGATCCCGGGACAGGGCCTTGGCGCGGATGACATCAAGCTCTTCAGGGCTCTGGGGAACCGGATCGGGGACCAGGTCGGAGATGGACAGGCCCACGTCGTTGCCTTCGGTAAACTCGCAGTCGGTGATGGAGAGCACATCGTCGGAGAAGGGCACTCTGGCCTTGAGCTCTGCCCCGAGTTGCCGGATGGCGGTGAGCACCTCCGGGGTGAACACATCATCCACCTCCACGAGGACGGCCACGTATTCGTTGTTGCCGAAGATGGATTTGAACTCGTCGTCGGCAATTTTCATGGGATCGTTTTCCAGGAACCAGTTGTCCCAGGAGGTGTCGAACCGGATGTGCTTCATGCCGGTGACGCAAAGCCCTGTGATGAGGAAAAAAAGAAGGATGCTGACCCACCTCAGGCGGAGGATTGTCTCCGCCATGCGGTGGAACGCGTGGTTGATCTTGATAAGGTTGAGCATGGGATAATCTCCTGAGGTGAGTTAGAAACTGTACTTGGCTTTGACCCAGACCTGGGTGTTGTCTTTGTACCGACCGTAGATGCCGCTTCGGGTGCCTGCAAAGATATCTGCGCCGGCCATGGCGTGAAATCCGTCGGTGATCTCAACGTCCGCTTCAAAACGGTTAAAGAGGTCTCCGTCGTTGAGGGTGACGTAGCCCATGTCCGAGAGTTCCAGCTTTTCCCGGAACAGCTTTTTGGCCACCCTGAGGGTGACAAGGCCCCGGTCTTCGTCCTGGGTGGTGTCCCCGTTGTGGCGCACAATGTGTTCCCCCAGGGCCTGGACGGTGAAGGTCCAGTTCTCCCCCGGGTACCAGTCGCAGCCTGCAATGGCCTTGATCAGGGGCTTTTCTATATCCGGCGCCCCTTGCTCTGCCGATGGAAAGGAGGCACTGGAGAACCAGGCCGCCTCCCCCCTGATTACAAGGGAGCCCAGGGGCACCGAGACGGTGGTGCCCGCAAAGGAGGTGCGGCGATAGCCTAAAGGCTCGGGGTCAGTGTCTGCGGCGACCTGAGCGGGGAGGTCGTTCCAGAGGCGGGCCCAGGAAAAGGTGAGGTCTACCCCGGGAAGGAACCAGCTCGCCCGAACCCCCACTTCGCCATTTTCGAGCGTGTTGTCCGGCTCGGTGGGGGTGGGGTCGGGACCTGTGCCCACGCGCCATGGGCTGTCCGCTTCGGGGAGCTTCGCCGGCTCGAAAAAGGGAATCAGGACGGTTTCTATGGTGAGATCACCCGAACCCGTATACCGGAGATTTACGGCGTCGATGGGCATGCGGACCTCATCCAGGTCCCGGGTGGCGTATTCGGTTAAGTCCGAGGGGCAGAGAACATCGGTTACCTGGAGGCCGTCGGAGTTGCCCCAGATGATGATCTGTCGTCCTGCACGGACATCCCAGCCATCCCCTGCGTAGTCCACGTATCCTTCGTGGAGGGTTACCTCCGAAGACTCCTCATCAATGTGGTTCTCCGAGGCGTTGATGGATGCGAAAAAGGCGGCGTCGTCCCGGCTGCCCTCGGTTTCCAGCCTCAGCCGCGTCTCCGAGGCAAGGAATTCGTGGGGGGATTTTACCTGCACGGCATGGCGGGTCTCCAGGTACCCTGCAAAGGGCAGCTGCTCTGCCCCTGCCCATGTGGCGGCCAGCAGGAGAGCACAGGCGGCTGCGGCCAGGGGCACGACCCTCATCGACGCAGCCCCCGGGTCAGGGCGTTGACCTTGAACTGGCTGTCTTTCAATCCGGTGTCATAGCGCACATCCCGAAAGGTCATGAGGGTTGTGTGGTGCTCCACGTTGTTTTCCATGCGCATGGCCGTGACGGTCCAAAACCCTCCGATCTTTTCCACGGTGTCCACGGTGTACGTTTTTAAGTGCCCGTCCTTGTCGTAGTAATCTGTCTTCAGGGGCAGGTCTTTTTCCTTGTCGATCCAGTTGATTTTTTTTGTGTACATGTCGGTGGGATCCACGGGCACAGACTCCACCACCCAGCAGTCAACCCCTTCCAGGGCCTCCTCCCTGAGGAGGCGGTGGGTGTCCTCGTCCACGTTGCGATCCCCCATGTCGTCATAGGTAAAATCGGTTCCCATGAAGTAGTCATTGGTGGCCTCTCCGCTGATGCGGCGCGTGTTTCTCAAGGCAGGCATGTAGAGCCACCTGTCGTCGTCCTTGTCCGGGTCGTCGTAGTCCCAGCTGAGAAAGGCGGTGCCCGCCACATCTGCGGGCTTTTTGAAACGCATGAGCTTTCGGGTGTCTTTGCCGTAATCTTTGCGCCAGGAGACAACCTGGCGGATACGCTGGCGCCCCCTTCGGTTGATGAGGGTCATGGAGAGCTCGGAGATGCGGTCGTCCCCGTCGGGGCGCTCATCCACCATGACCATGATGTCCCTGCCCGAAACATCCTGGGCATGGACCCAGGACACTGAAAAAAACATGCCCATAAGGAGAGTGCAAAGGGGGATCGAAAGTTGTCTGACGCAGCGTCTGTTCATGTTGTCACCTTGGGTTTTGCAAACTAAAGAAAATTAGGGTTGACGAAGTTTGATGAAGAAAGAGTCTTAGCAGGTAGAAAAAATGCCCGTCAACACGCGGTGCCCTGATATGTCGCCTTGGGGTATCCAAACACCTTGCGGGGGTATTTTTGCCCCCGGCAGCTACGGTGCGGGCGGATGTTTCATGCTCGGGTTACGGGTGCTGAGGGCCGCCGGCGGTCACGTGGCTGCGCATGTCCCGAAGGGCCTTCAGGAGAAACACCAGGGCAGCGGCCCCTGCAAAGCCTGCGGCACATCCGAAGATGGTGGAAATACCCGGGGACGGTGTCAGGCCCTCAAGGGCTCTGAAGAACAGAGGGGAGAAGAACTGGCCGGAAAAGAGAAAGATGCTGACCATGGCCATGGCTTTGGTGTTCTGCGCCTTTGGAACGCCGTGGACCACCATGAGGAGGATCATGGGATAGAGGTTCCCGAAGCTTGCGCCGATGAGGGAGACCGCAAAAAAGACAAGGGGAAGGGTGGGCGAGCCGGAGAGCAGGAAGAACCCTGTCCCCATGAGGCCCATCTGGACGGGGGCCATGAGGTGGTTCAAGACCCCTTTGGTTTTGGCGAAGAGGGACCCGGAGACAAAGGCAAAGCCTGTCACAAGGGCCAGTGCCAGGCCGGCGGTCTTCGCATTCCCCAAGCCGCTCTCCTTTATAAACAGGGCGATGTTGGTGGGAAGGACGTAAAAAAGGGTCATCATGGCAAAGGCTGCGCCTGCGGCAAGGTAGGTGACGGAGGGCAGTTTGTCCCCCTTCTTCTGGATATGCGCCTGCCGTTCGGGCTCCGGGAGGAAACATGCCACAAAGAAGGCGGCCACCAGGGCTAGGAAGTAGACGAAAAAGGAGTATCGCCAGCAGAAGGAGGCGAGCCACCCGGAGAGGATCACGGCGATGATGCCCCCAAGGTTGTTGGAGGCCGTGACCCATCCGGTCATCTTGGCGGCCTCTTCGCCTTTGAAGAAATCGGAGACCAGGGCGGTGGATACCGGCATGAGGAGCCCCACACCGATTCCCAGGAGGCCTCGCATCCACAGGATCAGGTCCATGCGCGACACCAGGCCACCGCCGACGCCGCCGGCCATGTAAAGGGCAAGGCCCAGGAACAGGATGGTCCGCTTTTTCAGGACCCGTGTGAGCCTTGCGGATAGAATGGATGCCGGGATGATGGTCATGGAGGGCAGGGTTACGATGAGCCGGATAAGCATGGCATCTGCATGGGGAAATGCCGCGGCAATGATCCCCAGGGCAGGGGATATGGCCGCGCTTGCCATGATGGTCAGTAACGAGATGGACAGGATGGCTGCTTTGAGCATGGATGGTCTCCTTTGGTTCCAAACTGTTTTTCGCCTGGCGTACCGATTCAGCTTGCCTCCGGCGGGTCGCTTTTAGAAAAAAACATCCGTCAGGTCAAAGCGGCAGGCGTAGCGATAACGTTCGCGTGAGCCGAAACCGTTCGTAAAACCTGTTTGGCAATATTTTTAAAAGGTTGGCCCCCGGCAGGGTCGCCGGAGGCGTCATTTTAATTGTTCACAGCCCACGCCTGCCCCTGTTGCTGGGATTTCCACAAGCTGTGATAGAGGGATTTTTCCCGGAGAAACTCGGCGTGGGTTCCCTCCTCCACCAGGGTCCCCTTGTTGAAGACCACGATTTTGTCGGCATTGGCGATGGTCTTCAGGTGGTGGGCGATGGCCAGCACCGTTTTGTTTTCGGCCATGTTGCTGATGGCCTTCTGGATCTGCCGCTCATTGACGGGGTCCAGGCTGCTGGATGCTTCATCCAGAATTACAATGGGTGCGTCCCGGAGGATGGCCCTGGCGATGGAGATTCTTTGCTTTTGCCCGCCGGAGAGGCCCACCCCGTTTTCGCCCACGAGGGTGTCGTAGCCTTGGGGCAAGCCCATGATAAAGTCATGGATCATGGCTTTGCGGGCTGCGTTGTGCACCTCCTCCGGGGTGGCTGTGCGGTTGCCGATTTTGATGTTCTCATAGATGGTGTCGCCAAAGAGGATGACGTCCTGCATGACGATACTGATGCAGGAGAGGAGGGTGTCGTAGTCCATGTCCCGGATGTCGGTTCCGCCGATGGTGATGCGACCGCCGTTGATCTCCCAGAAGCGCAGCAGCAGGTTGGTGAGGGTTGTTTTACCGGAACCCGAAGGGCCCACAAGGGCCGTGAGGCAGTTGACCTCGGCCGTAAAGGAACAGTTTGAAAGGGCAAACCCGTCTCGGTCGTAGGCAAATTGCACATCCTCAAAGGCGACATCGAACCGGGTGGGCTTTTCGTGTTTGCCGGAGGAGGCCACGGCAGGCTCCTGGGTGATGCCCAGGATGCGGTGGTAGCTGTCTTTGCCCTTGATGTAGTAGAGCCAGTACATCTCCGCGTTGGCAAAGGGCTTGTAGAATTCCCGGCTCAGGATGAGGAAGAGGGCGTATTCCAGGATGGAGAGACGAGCCCCCAGCACCATGAAGGCCCCTCCTGCGATGAGGACCGCCAGGCTCATCTCCACGAAGAACTGATACATGCAGATGACCGCTGCGGCGGTTTTTGCAGAGGCTTTGCTGCTCATGCCGAAGCGCTCAATGCTTTTTTCGAGGCCGGTGCGGATGGCGTCGTTGTCGCTGAAGGCCTTGATGACGGGGATGCCCCGGCCATACTCCACAAAACGGCTGACCATGTCGGCCATGTCTTCGCGGGTTCGTTCCATGCCCTTACCCCCGGCCCGTGTCCCGACCACCAGCACGATGAGGCCCACGGGAAGAAGGGAGACCATGTACAGGCCCAGGGCCGGATTGACGGCAAAGAGGATGCCTCCGGTTATGAGGGCCACGATGAGGTCGCTGATGAGTCGGCTGCCGATGTGGGCCACGACCATCTCCACGCTTTCGATGTCCTGATGGATGATGGTGGTGACGTTGCCCAGGCGCTCCCGGGTGTAGTAGCCCAGGGAGAGTCGTTTCATTTTCCGTGTGATCTCCTCCCGGAGCCTTGCCACGATGCCGTATCCTGCGAAGTGCTTGGCAATGTCCGCCCCGGAGAAAAGGAACCCCTTGGCCGTGATGAGCACGGCGAGCCCTGCGGCATGGAGGGCAATGGAGCCGGTGGAGGCGTCCGTTATGACCCCGTAGATCATGTGCATGATCACCGCCAGGATGGCGATGCCGCTAAGAGACCAGAGCACCCAGAGGAAGGTGGCAAGGGCCATGAGCTTCAGGTGGTGCCTGGCAATATCCGATAAAAACGGTGGTCTGGTCATGTCAATGAGCCTCCTTGATGGTCCATGTGTCCGCGCTGGATTTTTCGTTCCACAGGTGCCGGTAGAGGGCGTTGTCCCGGTAAAGCTCTGCGTGGGTGCCCTGGCCCGCGAGCGTGCCGTTGTTCAGGAGGAAAATCCGGTCGGCGTTGACAATGGTGCTGAGGTGATGGGTGATCATGATTACGGTTTTGCCGCACCTCAGTTCATTGACGGCTTTCTGGATCAGGGTCTCGTTCATGGCATCCACCGAGGAGGTGGCCTCGTCGAGGATGATGATGGGTGCGTCCTTGAGCAGGGCCCTGGCAATGGCGATGCGCTGTCTCTCCCCTCCGGAGATCCGGGTGCCTTTCTCTCCGGTGAGGGTGTCGTAGCCCTCGGGAAGGGCGCAGATAAAGTCGTGGATGCGGGCCTTTTTCGCGGCGGCTTCCACCTCGGCATCGGTGGCCTTGCTTTTTCCGATGCGGATGTTTTCCCGGATGGTGGTGTTGAAGAGGTAGACGTCCTGCTGCACGATGGAGATCATGGCCGAGATTTGCGTCTCCGTGAAGGAGCTGATGTCGGTGCCGTTGATGAGGACGCGGCCCGAGTCCGCCTTGAAAAAACCCATGATGAGGTGGGCCACGGAGCTTTTTCCTGCCCCGGACACCCCGGTGAGGGCCACCAGTGATCCTCCGGGAATGGTCAGGCTGACATCCGTGAGGGCGTCGCGGTTGCCTTCGTAGGAAAAAGAGACCTGCTCCAGCCGGATATCACCGGGTTTCCCGTCGGCAGGGGGGGGGCACTCCCTCGGCTGTTCGTTCAGGATCTTTGCGATGTTCATCGACGAATTCCTGAAGACGATGCCGAAGTGCTTGGACAGGGAGAGCCGGGCCAGGGACGCACAGAATGCCGAGGCGAGAAAAACGGCCAGGACCAGTTCATACAGGGTGATCTCGCCTTTGCGAAGCAGCAGGCAGCCGGTGACGGCGAGGACGGCGATGCCTGCTTCGAGGATCACCCCGGAGATGCCCGCCGGCACCACCATGGACAGGCTCATTTTTCGGACGTAGTCGTTGTAGGCGTTCATGGTCCGCACCACCTTCTCCGTGCGGTTCTCGGTTTTGCTGAAGGCCTTGATGGCCGGAATGGTGGCGATGTACTCCATGAGCTCTTCGGACATGGTCTTCAGGCTGAGGAAATAGGCGGCGAACATCTCCTTCCAGTGGCGCTGCAGAATCCGGTTGGTGACGATGACCAAGGGAACGATGCCCACGAGACAGAGCCCGAGTCGATAGTCGATGAAGGTGACGATGGCTGTGGCGCAAAAGGGAATGAGGATGGCTGAGGCAATTTCAGGGAGCCCGTGGGCAAGGTAGAGCTCCACCTGTTCCACATCAAAGTTGAGGACTTTCGTGAGCTCCCCCATTTTGTGCTTGTGGAAAAAGCCGATGTTCATGCGCTCCAGGTGCCGGACCAGCTTGAGCCGGATGGTGGAAAGGACCCTGAAGGCGGTGGTGTGGGCCAGCACATGGGCTGCACCGTAACACACCGCCTTTACCGTGAGGACAGCGACTATTCCCAATAGGAGAAGCACCACAGCCTGCCGCTCCGGGGCGGGACCCGCCAGCTCGCGGACCAATTCCATGACAAAGACAAAGGGGACGATCCCCGCTGCGACGCTGAGCGAAAGCATGAGGCCCGCCAGAATCAGGGTGCGCCTTTCGCCGGACGCGAGAAGGCTTTTTTGGTTATCCATACATACCTCTTGTTGGTGTGGGTTGTTCATGGTGCCAAGATAGCGGAGTGTCCTTTTTTCTGCTTTGCATGGGCTCTTAAAAAGTGTGCGTGGGCGCTGTTGGTTCTTTCATGGCATGGGCGCACTCGGCCCATGAAAAATTCGGCCGTTACTGCTCACCACGGGCGAAGCCCGGGAGCATTCACGATTCCGGGTAGGTAAACACACCGGTCTCCTTGAGGTTGATGTCGGTATTTAAAAATCGGTGCAGGTAGTCCTGAAAGACATCCTGGGGGTTGAGGTCTTCAAAGAGTTTCGGATGGAGCCATTTGGCAAGATAGGCATTGGCTACGGTGATGCGGGCCGTTCCGAAAAATTCTCCGGAGATCATATGGACCCGGCCGGTTTGTGCCGCATGGGTGACGGCCACATAGGGAAGTTTCATGAAGTTTTGCCTCTGGGTCGCGACGATGCCTGTGTCTGAAACATGGGCTCCGTAGCCGTTTCTCACGGGTTCGCCGCAGATAATTACATCGATGTTCTGGGCTGCGAGCCACTCCGGGTTCACGGACTGGACCCATCCGCCTGTGGCCCGGATGTCTGCGGCCACATTGATCCCTCCGATAATGCGGTTCCTCTCCTTGATGCCTTCAAAGTCGTTGGTGAAGGTCATGATGTCGTCGTATTGCCCCCACCCGGTCTTGAACAGGTATCGCTGCTTTCGGCTATCGTCCAGCGTCCCTGTCCTGTCGGTAATCCGTCGGACGAGGCTCCGGTTCCACCGGGTGAACGCCCGGGCTTCTTTCTCTTTTCCCAGCACCTTTCCAAGGAGTTCCATGTTCTCTTCAAGGGTGGAGATGCGGTTGAGTTCCACCACAAACACCGGGATACCGGGGGAAAGTTTTGCCTCCATTTCGTCAAAGCCCCCCATGGAGATATCCGCGCACAGGAAGAGGTCCGGTGCGGTCTCAATGACCAACTCATGGTTGAGGCTGTAAGGCCCCCCCGATTGCAGCGTGATCACCGGAACGTCCTGCAGGTTGTCGAACACCAGGGAATCTGTGGTGTGGTGATCCCGGGCCACCACCCGGTCCCAGCATCCCAGGATTTTCAGGGCCTCGGAGATGCTCACGTGGTTTAAGGCGATGCGTTTTGTCGTTGAGGGAACCTCTACGTGCCTGCCCCGGCTGTCGGTGATGGTGCGGGTTTCCTTTGGGATGGCCGAGGCGGCGGGGAGTGCCAGGCAATCCCAGGGCAGGGATGCAGCGATGAGCAGGGACAGTGACAGAAGAAAGCGTTTCATCGTGACCTCAATGTGGGTTGTGGTGAGTCATCATGTGGGTGGTACCTCATTTTGAAGGAGACGTGTCTCCTTGGTTTTCGGACCCACGAGTAGCACTTTTCGGGGCGCCAGAACTTTGCATGGCGACGAAATAAATGTGCAGGTATGAAACAGGTATACATCCCGTTGGGCTTTGGTTGGCGGGTGTGATGAGGAACCGGAAGGAGCGTTTTCGGGTGGGCCCGTCTCCTTTTTGGGATTGAAGCGCTATGTGTGTATTTTTCTTATTGTCAGGTAGTTATGTTTGACCGTTTGCGGTTTGCCGTGTTGGTGTCGTCTATTTGCGATTCGTGTTTTTTGTCACGATTTGAACGGGAGGATACGCATGCTTTTTTACTTGTCCCTCAAATCTTAGTCTTCCCTAAAAAATGTTGACAAGATAAAAGTGTCTCACTAAGAGTAGGGCTGCCTGGAATTACACACTCCAGGCGAGTCCTTATGTTGGAGCGTATGATCTGTGTTTTTAACGTGTTATTTGGTGAAGTTTTTATCGGTTTTTCTCTTTTTGTGAGCAAATTAATGTGTGCGGGCATCCCACCATGGCCCGTTGTTTTTATCTTAACCAGCAATAACGGGAATCAGCATATGAGGCACATCATGGCATCCGCGGCGGAGGCATCGCCCCTGACCCACCTGACCCATCGCGAAACACGATTTCAAACCGAGGTACGGGCGTTCGTCCGGGAGCATGTGTCTCCCAGGGTCTTTGAGATGGATCGCCAGGAGGCGTTGAGCCGGGAATTGATTGCAGACCTTCACGGGCACAACTACATGAATATTGAAATTCCCGGATGCTACGGCGGGCGGGACGGAAGCTTTTTTGAATCTGTCATCGCCATCGAAGAATTTGCCAGGGTGGATCCCTCCGTGGCTGTGTTCGTGGATGTTCAGAACACCCTGGTGAACAACGCCGTCTCCAGGTGGGGAGACGAAGCCCAGAAAGATGTATGGCTCAGGGGCCTGGCACGGGGAACGACCGGTGCTTTTTCTATCACGGAAAAGCATGCGGGAAGCGATGCCTATGCCCTTTCTGCAACGGCGCGTCGGGTAGAAGGGGGCTATGTGCTCAACGGCGAAAAGCACCTTGTCACCAATGCGGCGGAGGCGGAGACGTTCATTGTGTATGCCAAGCTCGAAGACCCGGATGCCGAAGACCAGCTCACCGCGTTTTTGGTTAACGCCCCGGAAACCCCGGGCCTGCGTATCCTGGATCGGGAAGAGAAGATGGGCATCAGGGCCAGCTCCACCTGTCCCCTTGTGTTTGAGGATACGTTTATTCCCGAAGACCAGGTCCTTGGACGCCCGGGGCAGGGCAAGCAGGTTGCCCTGGAAACCCTGACCGACGGGCGGGTGGGCATCGCCGCCCAAATGGCGGGGCTGGCTTCCGGCGCCCTGGATGCGGCCGTGGCATATGCCGGAGAGCGTCGCCAGTTCGGCCGTCGTATCTGCGATTTTCAAGGGGTTCATTTTTTACTGGCTGAACTGGCTACCTCGGTGGAGGCTGCGCGGCTTCTGGTATACAACGCCGCGCGATTGAGGGACCAGGGCCGGAGTCAAGGCGAGTATTTCAAGGCGGCGAGCATGGCTAAGTATTTTGCCGCAGAGGTGGCGGGGAAGGTGACATCCCGCGTCCTGGACATCTTCAGCGGGGCTGGCTACCTGAAGAACACTGTGGCGGAAAAATTTTATCGCGACGCCAAGATAGGCACGATTTACGAGGGCACTGCCCATATGCAGCTCCGCTCCATTGCCAAGATGATTATCGGTTTCAGGGAGCAGTGACTCGGACATGGTTATTCACAATTCAACGAACCAGGAAAAGGACGGACGATGAAGGCAAAACAGATGGCTCATCGCCAATGGAACCACGGCACCGGTGAGTTTGTCTCCGTGGTCGACATGCTGAAGGGCAAGGCTGCCGGAGGGGAAGAGGCTCCGGTGTTTTCATACCGGGTTGACGAGTCCTGCGGGGAGGCCTCTTTCATGGTGGAACACCTGACCTATACAGAGCTGGATGCCCGGGCCCGGGCGATTGGCAACCGGCTTCGTCGGGAGCCCTGTCGGGGAAAGCGAGCCCTGCTTTTTTTTCCGGCAGGCCTTGAATTTGTGAAGGCATTTTATGGGTGCCTCTATGCCGGGGTGATACCGGTCCCTGTGAATTGTGGTGTGTCACCCGGCCATATCTCCAGGGTCCGGGCCATTCTTTCAGATGCGGTGCCTGGCTTTGTCCTGACGGAGGAAAAGGCGTGGGGAACCCTGATGGAGGGATTCGCCAATCTCTTTGCCGGATCGTCGGGACCGAAACTCATGGTGACCGACAACCTGGATCCGTTGGAAGCGGAGGACGGCGACGATGTGGTGTTGACCCCGGAGAGCATTGCGCTGCTCCAGTACACCTCAGGGTCCACGGCCTCTCCCAAGGGCGTGATCCTGACCCATGGCAACCTCATGCATAACCTGTCGGTTCTCACTGAGGCCTGGGGACTGGAAGACGAGGGCATGCGGCAGGTGAGCTGGTTGCCGCACCATCACATCACCGGCTTGATCTGCAATGTCCTCCTGCCGGTGTATGCCGGGGTGGAAACCTGCCTGATGTCTCCCGAGGCCTTTGCCGAGAAACCGGAACGCTGGATGCGTGCCGTTTCCAAGCACAAGGCTCATCTGACCGGCGCCCCGAATTTTGCCTATGACCTTGCCGCGGAGTGTGCCTCGGAGGCAATCCGAAACGAGATTGACCTGAGTAGTCTCAAGGTGGCTTACAACATTGCCGAGCCGGTGAAGGCCGATACCCTCCGTCGCTTTGCCGATGCCTGGGCACCGAATGGTTTTTCCATGGACACCTTTTACCCCATGTACGGCCTCTCGGAGGCCACCCTCCATGTGGCCGGCGGTTTTTGCGTGGACCACCCCGGGTTTGATGACCATGGCGCGGTGTGTCTGGGCCGCTCCGCCCCCGGGACGCGGCTTGTGGTCGCCGACCCTGAAATTGGGGCCCCTCTGCCAGATGGCAAGGTGGGGGAAGTGCGTTTTGCATCGGAGAGTGTTGCCCGGGGGTACTGGGAAAAGGACGAGGAGACCCGGGAGACGTTTGCCAAAGGGGTTTCCGGGAGACAAGGCGCCTATCTGAGAACAGGGGACCTCGGCTTCCTTCAGGACGGCGCGCTGTTTCTCACCGGTCGCATTAAGGACCTTATTATCATTCGCGGCACCAACCATTTTCCCGTGGACATCGAAGGCTCCGTGGAACGGGCGCTCCGGGAGCTTCCGGCCAATGGGTGTGCCGCGTTTTCCGTGGGCTCGGAGTCTGGCGAAGCGCTCATCGTGGTCCAGGAAGCGGCCACGGTGCCCCCGGACATTTCGCATCGTATTCGCGAGGCTGTGTCCCGGGATCATCAGCTCGTCGTTCAGGCGGTGGTCCTCATCGCCCCCGGAACCCTGCCGCGAACCGCCAGCGGGAAAATACAGAGGCTGCGTTGCCGGCAGATGTACCTGGAGGGAAGCCTGGAGGAGATCGCCCGGCACACCCTTGACGCCGGTGGCCACCGGTCTCTCCGGTACGGGGTGAGCAGGCAGGCCTTTGCCGGCCTCTCCTTCCACGAGCAAAAGGGCATGATTCTGGAAAGCCTGGGGCAAGCCTTTGCCGGAGAGCTGGCGCATCGAGCCGATAGCCATTGGCAGCATATGGGGTTGGTCTCCCTGGGGCTGGACTCCCTGGATTTGGCACAACTGAAGGATGAGACGGAGTCCCACTTCAGGGTGCACCTCGACATCAGCGCTTTTTTTGATCCCGCTTTTACTGCAGAAGCCTTTGCCGAAACCGTGATTCGGAAGACCGGTGACACCGATGCCTGGTCGGAGCCCCTGCCGGTCAGGGCGTTGCAGGGGGCCGAGACGCCCTTCGATCTGACGGACCTTCAAAGTGCCTACTGGATCGGGCGAAGTGAGGTGTTTGATTACGGTGGGGTGAGCTCGCATCTCTATGTGGAGGCTGAGGTCTGTGGAGACCTTGACGCCGAGGTCCTGAACCGATCGTGGAATAGCCTGGTGGCCCAGCACGATATGCTTCGGATGGTTGTGACCCCGGACGGAAGGCAGCGGATTGTGCCATCCCCTCCCGAGTTTATTGTTCAGGTACATGACCTGACGGGGCAGGACGCTGGAAGCACCAGGCAGGATCTGGCGCTTATTCGACAGGGGCTCAGCCACCGAAAGATCGACGCGGAAACCTGGCCGCTGTTCGATGTCCACTACACCCGGCTGGAGAAGGGCCTTGGAAGGCTCCACGTCAGCATGGACCTTCTTGTTGCGGATATCTGGAGTTTTAACATGCTGATGGGGCAGTGGTTTCGCCTCTATAACGGCGACAAAACGGCCCTGCGGCCCCTGGAGATTTCCTTTCGGGACCACGTGGCCCATGAAGCCGCCGCTACGTCCCTGCCGGTGTATGCCCGTGCCAGGGCGTACTGGGAGGCTCGCATGGCAACCCTTCCCGGAGCGCCCCAGCTTCCCCTGGAGACGTCGACACAAGGTGACTCTCGGTTTGTGAATCGTGAGTTTCGCCTTTCCCGGGGGCGGTGGCAACGGCTCAAAAAACGAGCCCGGGATGCCGGGGTTACCCCATCGAATCTGTTGATGGCTGCTTATTGCCGGGTCCTTGCGAACTGGAGCAAAGATCCGGATTTTTCACTCAACGTAACCCTTTTTAATCGGAGCACCCTGCATCCGGACATGGCCCGGGTGGTGGGGGACTTTACCACGGTGCTTATCCTCGGTGTGACCGGCGTCGGGGAGACATCTTTTGGGAGCTTTGCCAGGGAGATACAGGCCCAGCTTGCCCGAGACCTGGAGCATCGATCCTTCAGCGGCATTGAGGTGATCCGGGGCCTGGAAAAAGAGGGCGACACGTCGGCGGCCATGCCCGTGGTCTTTACCGGTGCGTTGTCCCTTAAAGGGGGCCTGGGGATTTCCAAAGAGACCTTTTTCGGGGATCGGGTCTTCAAGGTGACCCAGACGCCCCAGGTGATCCTGGACAATCAGGTGTACGAGGAAGAAGGCGAGCTGGTTGTCTCCTGGGACGCCGTGGAGAGCCTTTTCCCAGGCGAGACCGTCAAGGAGATGTTTGCGGCCTATACCTCTCTGGTGGAGGCCCTGGAACGCAGCGATGGGGCGTGGGAATCCCGCGGTGGAGATATGATCCCCGGGCATCAGCTGGACCAGCGGATGGCGGTGAACGACACGGCTGTTCCCATGGAGCCGGAGACCCTCCACCGGGCGTTTGTGGCTCGGGCCATGGCCCACCCGGAGCGGGAGGCGGTGATCACCTCAAGCCGGAGCGTTACCTACGGCGAGCTGCTGGGGGCTGCCGTGTCGCTTTCCCGGGAGTTGATGGCAGCAGGGGCCGGGCCCGGAGAGGTTGTGGCCCTGCATCTGGCCAAGGGATGGGAGCAGGTGGCCGCGGTGATGGGCTCCCTGTTGACCGGCGCCGCTTATGTCCATGTGGACCCGGGTCTGCCGGAGGAGCGAAAGCGAATCCTTTTCACCCACAGCGGTGCCTGCGCCGTTGTGGTCGCCTCGCCCGGAGGGGCCGTACCCGGGGCCGACGCCGCCATACCGGTGGTGTCCATGGGCGAAGAGCGGCTGGTTTCCTTAGAGGAAACCAGCCTCGACCCGGACCCCTCCAGGCCCGGGGATCCGGCTTACCTGATCTTCACCTCCGGCTCCACGGGCACGCCCAAAGGGGTGGTGACCTCCCATGGGAGCGCCTTTAACACCGTTGCGGACATCAGCGAAAAGATCGATCTGACTCCAGGCGACCGGGTTCTTGCCCTTTCTTCCCTGAGCTTTGACTTGTCGGTTTATGACCTCTTCGGCCTGCTGGGTGTCGGCGGGGCGGTGGTGGTCCCCGACCCGGGGGAGGAGCGCAACCCTGCCCACTGGCTTGAGATGATGCAACGCCACGGGGTCACGGTCTGGAATTCAGTGCCGGCGCTTCTGGAGATGCTGGTGGCGTATGCCCAAGGCGGGGAGGCCCTGAAGGGGGCTGCATTGCGTGTGTCCCTCCTCAGCGGGGATCGCATCGGCACGGACCTTCCGGCGCGGGCCATGGCCCAGGTGCCGGGGGTAAAGGTCATCAGCCTGGGGGGCGCCACCGAGGCCTCCATCTGGTCCATCTGGTATCCCATTGAGGAGGGGGAGGTCTTTGAACAGGCCATTCCCTACGGCAGGCCCCTGGCAAATCAGACGATGTACGTCCTCAACCGGCAGTTCGGTCACTGCCCGGATTATGTGCCGGGTGACCTTTATATCGGTGGCGCAGGGCTTGCCATGGGGTACCTCAACGACGCGGACAAGACCGCCCGTGCCTTTATTGTTCACCCTGCCACCGGAGAGCGTCTCTACCGAACGGGCGACCTGGGGTATGCCCATCCAGACGGAACAATCCGGTTTCTGGGACGGGAGGATTTTCAGGTGAAGGTGGGCGGGTTTCGGGTGGAGCCCGGAGAGATCGAAGCGGTGTTGAACCGGTACCCCACCGTGGCCGGGGCGGCCGTGAGAAAGGAGACCGGGGAAGACGGCAACGCCTACCTCTCCGCCTATGTCGTCACCGGTGATGCGAAGGGGGCCCGATCCGACGGGTACGATTACGGCATGGAGATTGAGGGCGCCCCGGGAGTTCCCCTGCTTACCGATAAAGACGAGCGGCGCCTCTTCACGTTGAGGCAGACCGGCCTCAGGGAGGTGCCCGGCCCTTCCCTTGCCCTGGAGCCCGGTCCTGGCTTTGGCGGCTACGAACGACGGTCCACAACCCGTCGGTTTGTCGAAGAAAGCGTTTCGTTCGCGACCATGTGCTCATTTCTCGCGCCTCTTCGGCGGCAGGAGGAAGGGGGGCTGAAGCGGTACGCCTACGCTTCGGCCGGAGGGCTCTATCCTGTCCGGGCCTATCTTTACGTGAAGCAGGGCCGGGTGGAAGGGGTGCCGGGCGGGGTTTACTACTACAACCCGAAAACCCATGGCCTTCAGCCGCTTTCATACACGCCCGTAGGAGAAGAGGCCCATGTGATTGCCAACCGTCCCATCCATGCGTCCTCTGCCTTTTCCCTGTTTCTCGTGGGGGACCTTGATGCCATGGCTCCCATGTACGGCGTCCGGTCCCGGGATTTTTGTCTCCTCGAGGCGGGGCTGATGACCCAGCTCCTTGAAAACGGGGCAGCGGCAAACGGCATGGGGCTTTGCCAGATTGGTGCCTTCCGGGATGAGGGGGCTGTTGCCCGGAGCCTTGGCCTGGATGACACCCACCTGCTTCTCCACGGCATGGAGGGGGGTATGGCGGATTTCTCGGACCCCCGGCGCGGCCTTCCCATGGGGGCCGACAAGGGCGCGCCAGCCCCCGGCACCTCCCTTGAAGAACTCAGGGCGCATGCCCGGTCGCTTTTACCCAGGTACATGGTCCCTGCGGCGTGGACCGAGGTGGATGCCATTCCCCTGACCCCCACCGGGAAGGTGGATTACAAGGGCCTGTCGGATATTCCCGGAAGGCGCCTTGCGGTGCAGGCGGTGACGCGCCGCCCGGAAAATGAGCTGGAGTCCCTTGTGAGTCGGGTCTTTGAAGCCCTGCTCAAGCAGGATGGGCTGGACACGGACGCCAATTTCTTCGAGTTCGGGGCCGATTCCCTGTCCGTGGTCAGGGCGTGGCGAGAGATTACCGAGGAGACCGGCCTTTCGTTTCCCGTGGCAGCCATGTTTGAACACCCCACCATACGGGATCTTGCCGCGTACCTGGCCGGGCTGGGATGCGGCAACACCCCCGTCCCGGTGCTCTCCTCCGTGGGGGCGGATCGGAGACAGGCCTTGCGCAAACGCCTGGGCAGGACCCGCCGACCCGCATGACCGTTCACTGCCTCCGGAGGTCCTGCCGGAGGCAAACTCACCAGTGACTTTTTTGTAAACCATGAGGACCATTCAAGGTGATTGAGATGCAGCACAGTGAATTCAACGAATTTGATATAGCAGTGATCGGTATGGCGTGCAGGTTGCCCGATGCCAGGGATACCGAAATGTTCTGGCACAACCTTGAAGAGGGGCGCGAGTCCGTCAAGCCCCTGGAAGGCCTCCCTCCGGGGGAGGCGGAGCCCGGGTATGTTCACGCGGGCTCGGTGCTGGAGGGCATTGACCTGTTTGATGCGGAGTTCTTCGGGTTCAGCCCCAGGGAGGCGGCACTGCTCGACCCCCAGCAGAGGCTCTTTCTTGAGATCGCCTGGGAGTCCCTTGAAGATGCGGGATATGATCCGGGACGTTATGACGGGGCCGTCGGCGTGTTTGCAGGGGCCGGGTTCAACCATTACCTCACCAGCAATCTCCTTAAGGGGCGGCAGCCCAAGGGCGGGGCCGAGGGGTTTCTTCTTCAGACCTCCAATGCTTGCGACAACCTTGCCACCCGGATTTCCTACAAACTGAACCTTCGGGGCCCGAGCCTCTCCATCCAGACGGCGTGTTCCACATCCCTTGTGGCTGTTCATTATGCGTGTCAGAGCCTGCTGAACTCCGAAGCGGACATGGCCCTTGCCGGTGGGGTGGCCCTTCGGGTGCCCCAAGGGGTGGGCTATACCCATGAGAAAGGAATGATTCACTCGGAAGACGGTCATTGCCGTCCCTTCAGCCACCGGGCCAGCGGAACGGTTTTCGGCAGCGGTGCCGGGGCTGTGGTCCTCAAGCGACTGGAGGAGGCGCAAAGGGATGGCGACACCATCCATGCGGTGATCAAAGGCTCGGCCGTCAACAACGACGGGGGGACCAAAGTCGGGTACACGGCGCCGTCGTCTAAGGGGCAGGCGGATGTTCTCTCCTCTGCCCTGACCTTTGCCGATGTGCCGCCGGAAAGTGTCACCCAGATCGAGGCCCACGGAACCGGCACCAGCCTTGGGGACCCCATTGAGTTCGAAGCCCTCAACCGGGTCTACAACACCGGTGCCCAGGGGGTTCGTTGTGCCCTGGGAGCGGTGAAGGGGAACCTCGGGCACCTGGAAAATGCAGCCGGCATCGCAAGCCTGATCAAGATGGTGCTCTCCCTCAAGCACAAGGTCCTGGTGCCCAGCATCAATTACGAACGGGCCAACCCCCATATCGACTTTGACAGCAGCCCCTTTTACGTGAATACGGGGCTGAAGGCCTGGATTCCCCAGGGGAATTTCCCACGGCGCGGCGGGGTCAGCTCCTTTGGCATCGGAGGCACCAACTGCCATCTTATCCTGGAAGAGTACCCCATGGGCCATGGGGCGAAGGAGGATGAGAAGGTTTGCCTTTTTCCGCTTTCGGCAAGGAGCCGCGAGGCCCTGAGGGTGCAGGCCGAGCAGCTGGCCGAGTTCGTGAAGAAGAGACCGGCCCTCTCCCTTGGGGATGTGGCAGGGACCCTGGCCGAGGGCCGTGCGGTCTTTACCAAGCGGCTGGCTGTTGCCGCAGGGAGCCGGGAGGCGTTGATCCAGGCCCTTTCCCGCTCGGCAGCTTCACCGGGCGAGGTTGGAAAGACACCCCTTGAGGACCCCGATGTGGTCTTTATGTTTCCGGGGCAGGGGGCGCAGTATGTGCACATGGCCAGGGAGGTCTATGACCGGGAGGCGGTGTTCCGGGAGACGCTGGATACCTGTGCCGACATTCTTGTGGCCCAGGGTGCCGATGATCCCAGGCCCATCCTGTTTCCCGGGGCAGGAGACCCGGAAGCCCATGCTGCCCGTATGAACCGGACGTTGCATACCCAGCCCCTGCTTTTTTGTGTGGAGTACGCCCTGGCACAGCTCTGGATGTCATGGGGCATCCGGCCTGCGGCCATGGTGGGACACAGTGTTGGCGAATACGTTGCAGCCTGCCTTGCCGGGGTCTTTTCCCTTGAGGATGCCCTGGCTCTGATCCACGCGCGGGCCTCCCTTATCGACAGCATGCCCGAAGGGTCCATGATTGCCGTTTCGGCAGGCGCGTCGGACGTGGCCCCCCTTTTGCCAGAGGATCTGTCCATGGCGGCGGTGAACGGCCCCGGCCTCTGCGTGGTCTCCGGAAAGACGGCTGCTGTGTCGGCGTTCCGGGAGACATTGGAGCAAAGGGGGCTGGCCTCCAGCCTTCTTCACACCTCCCATGCCTACCATTCTTCCATGATGGTCCCGGCACGGGAACGGTTTTTCTCCGTGGTGTCTCAAAAAACGTGCCGTCCGCCTTCCATGCCGGTGATGTCCAACGTTTCCGGGACGCTTCTGACGGAGGCGCAGGCCACAGATCCCGCCTATTGGGCCGAACACATCACCTCTGCGGTGCAGTTCTCCCCGGCTGTTTCCGAGTTGACGGAGACGAAGGATCGCGTGTTCCTCGAAGTGGGGCCGGGCACCACCCTCTGCCGTCTGGTCAAGAGCCATGACCACACCCTGAACGTGGTCTCGTCTTTGCCCCACCCGGAGGATCAGACCCCCTCGGATACGTGCCTTGTCCATGCCGTGGGTGAGCTGTGGGCCCTGGGCGTTGAGGTGGATTTAGGGCCTGTAACCACGAATCGCCCCTTTACACGTGTTCCCCTTCCCACCTACCCCTTTGAGAGAAAAAGATATTGGATCGAGCCCCTTGACGGGGGCGAAGGGGCCTTGGAAGACGTGGCTCTTGCCGGTGCTGGCACAGACGGCGGCACAGCGCCCGAGATGTGCGACGGCTCCTACGAAAACGAGCAGGAGGAAGCGCTTGCCCGGCTTTTTGGCAGGGCCTTGGGCATCGAAGCCCCCGGGCGTTACGACAACTTCTTTGAACTGGGGGGCCACTCCCTCCTTGCCACCCAGCTTCTGGCCGGGATCAATCGGGAATTCCAGTCGGATATTGCTCTGACCGATTTTTTCAAGGCCGCGACCATTGCAGGGCTTGCAGAGCTTTTGGCCTCCTCCGGGGCAGGGGCCTCTGCAGGGGAGCTTGATTACCCGGAGCTGGTTCGCGAACCGGAGAAGGCCCATGAACCCTTTCCGCTTACCGAGATGCAGCAGGCCCAGTGGCTCGGGCGATCCGGGGCCTTCAGCATGGGCAATGTGGCGGCCCACGTCTATCTGGAAAATGAAAAAGAGGGCATTGACCTGAAGCGGCTGGAGAAGGCCTGGCAGCGGATGATCGAGCGCCACGACATGCTTCGCGCGGTGTTTCTGCCCGAGGGGGGCCAGCAGATCCTGCCGTCTCCTCCCCCATACACCATCGCCAACCTGGACCTGCGGCATGAAACCTCGGAAGAGGCCGAGCAAAAGGCCCTTGAGGTGCGCAGTGTAATGGACCATGTGGTCCGGCCTGTTGATACCTGGCCCCTGTTTGAGATTCGAACCACGCAGCTCCCCGGGGGGCGGGTCCGCATCCATTTCAGCATCGATTTGCTGATCTGTGATGTGGCGAGCATGCGAATCCTGCGAAAAGAGTGGGCCCAGCTTTACGACGACCCGAATACTGTGCTGCCGGAACTGGACCTTCGGTTCCGGGACTACGTGATGACAGAAAAAAAGATACGGCAGACCTCCTTTTACAAGCGGGCGGATGCCTTCTGGGACCAGCGGGTCAAGGACCTTCCCCCCATGCCCCTTTTGCCCACGGCCCAAAACATCGACAGCATCTCAAGCCCGACGTGCCTCCGGGTGAGCACGCGCCTGGACAAGGAGGCCTGGGCACGGTTCACCGAGTGGGGAGGCGGGCGCCGTCTTTCCCCGTCCATTCTTCTGCTGACCGTGTTTTCCGAGGTGCTGGCGGCCTGGAGCAAGGCGCCTGACTTTTGCGTGAACACCACCATTATCAATCGCATGCCCGTTCACCCGCAGTCCGAGGAGATTGTCGGTGAGTTTGCTTCCTACGCTCCCCTGGAGGTGAATGCGAACCGGGGTGTCTCCTTTGAGGCCCTGGCGCGGGAGATTCAGGAGAGGAACTGGGAGAACCTGGAGAACCGATTTGTCAGCGGCACTTCGGTTCTCCGCAAGCTGGCGCGGTTCAGGGGTGGCGCTTCGGGATCGGCAATGCCCGTGGTGTTTACCAGTACCCTGGTCCATGAGGTGGAAGGGGAGGACGCCATTGAGACACAGTTCGGGCCTGAGGTTCATTTTATTTCACAGACCCCCCAGGTGTGGCTTGACCATGCCGTGTTCGAAGACGGCGGAGGGGTTCTGTTGAGCTGGCATTATGTGGAGGGGCTCTTCCCCGACGGCATGGTGGAAGCGATGTGGTCGGCTTACGAACAGCGCCTCAAGGGCCTGGCCGCGGATGAATCCCTTTGGAGCAAGCCCGTCAGGGACCTCACCCCGGAAGACCAGCTCGCTAACCGGCGGGTGGTGAACGATACCCGCCATGTGTTGCCCCACGGGCTGCTGCATGAGCCCTTTTTTGAGAACGCTCGGCGCGATCCCGATGCCGTGGCCCTTCTGTTTCCTGAAGGCTCCCTTACATACGGTCGCCTTGCCGGGATGGCCCGGCGGATTGCAGGGCAGCTCCTTCGCCTGGGCGCCGCTCCTGGAAGCCTGGTTGCGGTGGTCATGGACAAGGGGTGGGAACAGGTCGCCTCGGTGCTCGGAATTCTTGCGGCCGGTTGCGCGTACCTTCCGGTGAGCAGTGACCTCCCGGAAGAGCGCCTGGGGTATATCCTGTCCAACAGCGGGGCGACGCAGGTCCTGACCCAACCCCATTTGCTGGAATTCCTTGCTCTGCCGGAGACCGCCCGCACTATGGTGATTACGGAAGGAACCTTACAGGCCATGGATGAGGCGGAGCACGTGGTGGTGGAGAACACGGACCAGCCAGCCTATGCCATCTACACCTCGGGGTCCACGGGCAAGCCCAAGGGGGTCCTGATGACCCATGGCGCGGCGTTTAACACCATCGCCGATATCAACCGGCGGTTTGACGTCACCGCCTCAGACCGCGTTTTTGCCCTCTCCGAACTTCACTTCGACCTCTCCGTCTATGACATCTTCGGCCTGCTCACCGCAGGCGGTGCCCTGGTGATCCCCGGCCCGGGAAGGTCCCGGGACCCGGAGCACTGGCTCTCCCTTGCCAAGACCCATGGGGTGACGATCTGGAACTCTGTGCCTGCGTTGATGGACATGCTCGTTACTTACATGTCGCATCACACTTCCCTGCCTTCCCTCAGGCTCGCTCTTCTGAGCGGGGATTGGATCCCCCTGGGCCTTCCGGGCAAGATCCGGGTTCCCATGCCCGAGGCGGAGCTTATCAGCCTGGGCGGGGCGACGGAGGCTGCCATCTGGTCTATTTTCCATCCCATGGGCGAGGTGGATGAGACGGCATCAAGCATTCCTTACGGAAAGCCCCTTGCCAACCAGTGGTTCCATGTCCTGAACAGCCGCATGGGAGAGTGCCCGGTGCATGTGCCCGGCGAGCTCTTTATCGGCGGGGCCGGCCTGGCCCAGGGGTACCTCAACGCCGAGGCCCTTACAGAGAAGGCCTTTGTGGTTCACCCGACAACAAAGCAGCGGCTCTACCGTACCGGGGACATGGGGCGCTACCTGCCCGACGGCAGCATTGAGTTTCTCGGGCGAGAGGATTTTCAGGTGAAGATTTCGGGCCACCGCATTGAGCTTGAAGAGATTGAAGCCGTTGCCCTCAGGCAGCCCGGCGTGGATGCCGTGGTGGCCCACGCACCCGGGGAAAGGGATGCGAAAAAACTGGTGGCGTATGTCGTGGCTCAGCCAGGGGCCTCCATCTCGAGTGGTGGGGTGAAGGAGGCCCTGGCCCGCGCCTTGCCCGATTACATGGTCCCTCATGAGGTGGTGGTTTTGTCGGCCCTTCCCCTGACGGCCAACGGCAAAGTGGACCGCAACGCCTTGCCGGAACCCTCCACCGTGCGGGGGCCTGCTGTGGGTGAGGAGGTCACCGACGACGCCCTGACCCGGACACTGGTGAAAACCTTTGCCGAGGTCATCGGTATCGACGCCTCCGGCATTGATGTTGATGAAAACTTCTTCTCCCTTGGCGGGGACTCCATCATGGGGATTCGCATCGTGACCCAGCTTACCGAAGGCGGGATCACGGTCTCTCCCCAGGAGCTTTTCGAGCATCCCACCATTCGGCAGCTGGCAGCGTGTTTGAGCAGGCGGTACGCCGCCCGGTCCGGTGCCGCTGCATTGACGGGGCCCCTGCCCCTGCTTCCCGCCCAGGCACGGTGCCTTGCCCGATACGGCCAGGCCGCGTCCGAGTGCAATGTCTCGGTGCTGCTGCGGACTGACTCCCTGGACCCGGTGCGGGCCGAAGCCGCCTTCCAGCACGTTGCGAGCCTGCATGACGTGTTTCGTATCATTTTCGTCCGGGAAGAGGGCCGCTGGATCCAGAAGTATGACGAGGCCCCACCGTTGCCGGAACTGGACTATGCCGACATCACGGGCATGGCCGAAGGGGAGATCCAACAGGCCGTTGCAAAGGTTGAACGGGAGCTGGTGGAGATGCAGGTCCTTTCCGAGAGCCCGCTGATGAAGCTGTGTCTCTTCGAGGACAGGACAGGGGACTCCTTTCTTCTGCTCGTTGCCGGTGAACTGATCATGGACCTGCCCGCCGTGGACCGGTTCCTGGCGGATTTTTTTCTGGCATACGGGGCTGTTGATGAGCACGGGCACTGCTCTGAACCGGGGCCGCGGCCCGTCTATGCCGACAGGGTCAAGGCGCTGGCCCATGGAAGGGCAGGGGCGATCCCGGAGGCGGGAGCGGTGGAGAGCCCACACTGGGGCGCGGTGCCGGAGGGAGACCGGTCCGGAGCGGAGGCCTCCTTTGTCCTGGACGGAGATTCCATGGGGGCCTTGCCTTCCGACATACTGGCAAAGGCAAGGCTTCAGCCCGAGGAGCTTCTTGTGGCCGCCCTTGCAGAAACCCTGGCACTTGGTGGGGTGATCCGGGAGCACCTTTACGCGGAGCTTCTCCACCGGCCCTATGGCGCCATGGATTCAGGGGGGGCTCGACTTGAGGCTTGCGGTTCGTTTTACCGTGTCAGTGAGATGCGCCTTCCCCTGTCCCATGGAACTCCAGCCCCTGAAAGGCTGGACGCGGCGAAACATGCGTGTCGCGGTGCATGGGAGAGCGCTGTGGGCGACGGGGATGAGTCGCAACGACCCGAGGTGCGGGTTTGTTGGTACGGGAGCATGCAGGAGAGCTTTGATTACACCCGGCTCTCCGTCAGGCGGCTGGCCCCTCAGGACGATGGGGGCCATGCCCTGGATATCCTGGCCCACCAGGAGGGCGGTGCCCTGTTTGTCACCCTGAGGGGCCGTGCCGGCACGGTGGCCTCCGGCCTCTTGCATGAAATCGCCCATGCCTTAAAGCAGGCGCTGGTGCAATTGGCCGGTGCCGTGGCTGAAAGCGATGCCCTGCTCCTTACACCGGTGGATTTCCCGTTGGCCGAGGCCCTGGACCAGGCCACCCTGGACCGGGTGCTTTCGGAGATTGCTGCCTCCTGATGCCCGGGAGCGGATTTGTAGACCTGCAACATGAAGGAGAAACGACATGGTTTCACATGAGATAGCCCGGACAATAGAAGATATCTACGACCTCACCGACGTTCAGGGCCGGATCCTCAACGAATGCCTTGAGGCCCCCGGCGTGGGGGTTCACCGAATGGACCTTGTGTTTGACTACCGGGGGACCGTGGACGAGGCGCTCTTTGCAAGGAGCTGGGAACACATTATTCGCAATCACGTCTGTTTTCGGACCTCGTTTCACGCCAGGGACCTGGACAGGCCCCTCCAAGTGGTCCGCAACGACACGCGGTTTGTTTACGGAACCGTTGACCTTCGGAACATGGAGCCCCGGGAGCGGGAGGCTGCGTTCAGGCGCCTTGTGGAAGAAGACCGGAAAACGGATTTCGTTTTGGAAAAAGCCCCCCTCATGCGGCTCGACCTGGTTCGTGAAGAGGCCGAAGCCTTCAAGCTCTGGTGGCGCTTCCCGGAGATCCTCATGGACGGGTGGAACATTCCCATCGTGATCCGTGAGTTTCTGGAGGCTTACCGCGCCCTGTATGTGGATGGCCGCGAACCCGATAACCCCGTCACCTATCCTTATCGTGACTACGTGGCCTGGCTGAAACAGCGGGATCTGGACCGGGAAGAGGCGTTCTGGAAGGAATACCTGAAGGGCGCACGCCTTGAGTCCGCATCAACGGGCGGAGCCGACAGGGAGCCGTCCGGTCGGTGGGAACGATTGGATCTTGGCATTGCCCACCTTTTCGATGGTCTGACGCAATGGGCACGGGAGCACGAGATTACGCTCAACGCCCTTTTTCAAGGGATCTTTTTCCTGGCCATGGATAGCGGGGCGTTGGACCTGACCATGGGGGCCACACTGGCTGACAGGCCCCTGGCACTTGAAAATGCCCAGGAGCGGGTGGGGCTCTATTTGAACACCCTGCCCGTGAGGTGCCGCTGCGATGCCGAGACCTCCTTTGTGGACATGGCCCGCAGATTTCACCGGGAGATGATGGCCCTTTTTGAGGTCTCCTCCAGCTCGGATCGACAGATCAGGCAGTGGTGCGGCCTTCCCGTGGACACCCCCTTGTATGACTGCATGTTCATTTTTGAAAACATGCCTGTCCATGAAGACAACTACGACGGTCTGGGGTTTCACCTTACCGGGTATAATTTTGAGAACAGGCCCTCTGCTCCGCTGAATCTTTTTGTCTGGCCCGGCAAAGAGATGAATCTCAAGGTGATGCATGACACCGGCCTTTACACCTCCCGTGAGGCAAAAGCTCTCCTGGAGGCCATGGAGGCCATGCTCTCCGCCCTTGTGGATTCGGGGGACATGCCTGTGGCGGCTTTGAAACAGATCGGGGGGCGATAGGTGCGGGTACGTAGCAAGGGGCTTGAGTCCCGAAAACAGTTCAGTCGCTGGCTCGATTTTCCAAGGCCTGTGGCCGAGCCGACGGTGCGGCTTGTCTTTTTTCCCTACGCCGGGACCGGGGTTGAGGCCTTTCGCGGCTGGGACCGCTTTATGCCGGACAACGTGGAGCTCTGCTCGGTGAATTACCCCGGACGGGGAAAAAGATTGAATGAGCCGGTGGTGACCTGGGTTCCCGATCTCATCGCCAGGATGGATCGGGCACTGGCACCCTTTATGGATGTACCTGTGGTTTTTTTCGGACACTGCATGGGCGGCATGCTGTGCTTTGAGCTTACCCGGGCCCTCCATGGCCGGGGAGGGCCCATGCCCGCCAGCCTTTTCCTTTCCGGTGTGCGAGCCCCCCAATGTCCTTCCCTCTACCCGGATATGCATGCCCTTGCCGACGATGAGTTTGTCTCGGTGGTGAAGGCCCTGGGGTTGAGGCCTGACTCTCTGTTTGAAGAGGACGCGGTTGTCAAGAGCACCATGGCCGTTCTCAAGGGCGATTTTCAGTTGGTGGAAACCTGGGAGACGGATGCCGCGGGGCCCGGGGGGCTTCCGGTGCCCATCCATGTGTTCGGGGGGCGGGATGACCGCTTTGTGCCGGAGCCGCACCTCAGGGCGTGGGATGAGCACACAAGCCAGGACTTTTCTGCACGATTGTTTCCAGGGGGCCATTTTTATCTCCATGATGACCGGGCCGGCGAGGCTCTTTTTTCTCATATCTGCACGGCGCTGGCTTCTCTGTGAAGCGGCAATTCATCATTTTTGACCATCAGGAAGAGTGAATCATGAAACCAAAAGACCAGATTACCTTTGACATCGGAACCAACTTTGAAAACGGGCTTGTGGAGTCCATCGCCGCCCACAACGGAGACGGCGTCTTTGCTTCCGTTTTCGGAAAGCTCAAAGATGACCTCATCGGCGGGGGCAGGGCCTCCATGCTGATCCCGGAGATTTCACGGGAAGCCATGGCCAGCCACATCGCGCTCTGTCACGCCAACGGCATCGAGTTCAACTACCTGCTTAACCCCATCTGCATGGGGAACCGGGAGGTGGCGCCGGAGACCCATAAGGAGATCCTTTCATTTCTGGGGGAACTGGATGAGATGGGGGTGGACGCGGTGACCATCAACTCGCCTTATCTGTGTGAGGTGATCAAAACCCAGTTCCCTCGACTCAAGATCACCGTGGGGGTGTTTGCCGAGGTGGGGACCAGCCAGCGCATCAGGTACTGGGAAGAGCTGGGGGCCGACGAGATTACCCTGGTCCGTGAGGCCACGCGTAATTTCAAGCTCCTTGAGGCGTGCCTGCGGCACACGAAACAGACCGGAACTGGCGTGCGGATTTTTGCCAACAGCGTATGCCTGACCAGTTGCCCCTTTGCCGTGAACCACGCCGTGGGCATGTCCCATGCGAGCCGCACCGAGGACGGGGGGCCGGGCATGTACATCGACTACAATATCCTTTCCTGCAATTACAATCGTATCGGCAACCCGGTGAAACTCATGGGGTCCAGCTGGATTCGTCCCGAGGACATTCACTACTACGAAGAGCTGTGCGACCGGGCCGGCAACCACAACCTGTCATTGAAGCTCATCGACCGGACGAAGACCACCGCGTGGCTTTCCCGTGTGGTGAAGGCCTACGCCGAGAGACGCTACGACGGAAACCTCCTGGATATTCTCAATTACCATACCTCAAAAAACAGCAATCACCGTGAGGCGCCCCCGGTGTCGGCCATGGGTGATTTCAACATGGAGGTCCTTAAGAAAATCGGCATGTTTTTCGATCTGCCGGAGCTTTACATCGACAATACCGCCCTGGACGGTTTCCTGACAAAGTTTGTGAAGCACTACGATTGCCAGGAAAGGATATGCGACGACCTCGGCATGATCGGTGAGGCTCCCCCGGGCGACCAGGGAGACGATACCCGCTGTTCCTATTGCCGTCGCTGGGCCGAGAAAGTGATTTCGTGCGATGACGCCGAGGTGCGGCGCTGGCTTGCCGAAGGGGAGGCAATTCTCGGCAGCATGAGGCGAAGCGAGATTTTCTACGCCTGAAAAGGCCACCGGGTGGCCTGTGATTGATTCAATGAAAGGAGAATACGATGAAAACGTTAAGGTATGGGCTTCTGGTCCTGCTGGCTCTGACTGGGCTCGTGGGATGCGATGAGATCCCCGTGGCCGACACCGGGGAGGACAGGATCGTGGCCACGGGAGCCGAGGTGACCCTGGACGGAAGCGGGAGCACGGGGCTTGGTCCCCTTGCGTACCGGTGGGAGCTTACGCCCCCGGAATACAGCACGGCAACTTTGTCATGCGACGACAGCATCACCCCGGTGTTTACCCCGGATGTGCCCGGCCGTTACACCGTGCGGCTGGTGGTTTCCAACCTTTTTATGGAGAGCGTGCCGGACGAGCAGGTCGTTGTGGCGGCTCCGGCAGGCCAGTGCCTTTACAGGCCCCTGCCGCGGAAAAATCCACGGCTCCGGGTTTTTTGTTTTCCCTATGCAGGCCAGGGGGCACAGATCTACGATCCGTGGCTCAGCCATTTGGGAGAGGATGTGGAGCTGGTGAGCGTGATGTTTCCCGGGCGTTTTTACCGGGACGGAGAGGCCGCGTTTACCCTCCTTGACGACATTGTGGACGAGGTGTGTCGGGACATCACCCCGCTGACGGACGTGCCCTTTGTTTTCTTCGGTCACTGCATGGGGGCCCTCATCGGTTTTGAAGTGGCAGACAGGCTGGAAGAACAGGGGCTCCCCCGTCCGTTTCACCTGGTCATGTCCGGGACCCCGGCCCCCCAGTTACCGGTTTATGGGCAGCGGCCGCCCTTGCACAACCTGCCTGAGGAGCCTTTCATCGCCTTCCTTCTCCAGATCGGTCTGATCGATCAGGAGATGGCGGACCATAAAGAGGACCATGCGGAGCTCTTTTCCTGGATTCGCTCGGATTTCGAGATGGTGGATACCTGGGCCTACACCCCCGGCATGATCGTTCAGAGCCCCATCACAGCCCTCGGGGGCGAAGAGGATATGGCGGCTACCCATGATCAGATCCTCGCCTGGCAGGAGGTGACGGAAGGGGGCTTTGCCTGTCGCATGTTTCCGGGTGAGCATTTTTTCATCGACAGCTCGCGGGAAGATGTCCTTGCCATTCTCAATGCCATCCTGGACGACCGACGGGAGTGAGCCTGGGATCAGGGAACCGTGATTTGTCATGATGCCATGTATGCGCTTGCCCCGGGCGATTCAGCCTTGTGGCAGGCGTATGCGAAACCAGTAAGAAAAGGGGGAAGCCCCGGCTTCCCCGGAAAGGATGAAACAATGCACGCAGATGTCATGGCCGGTGCGGCCTCTTATACAAAACCCATGCTCATGGTGTATGACATGTTTGTCCTGCACTTTGCCGCCCGGTTTGTCTGGAAATGCCCCTCATCCAACATCACCCGATTTTACAGCGACAACATTTCGGCCAACCACATGGATGTGGGGGTGGGGACCGGGTATCACCTTCAACGCTGCGAGTTCCCGGCTCCCAATCCCCGGGTGACCCTTTTCGACCTGAACCCGAACAGCCTTGCGAAAACCTCCCGGCGGTTGGTGCATTGCCGCGTCACCACCCATGTTGGCAACGTGCTGGAGCCCCCGGATCAGGGGCTTCCGGCCTTTGACTCCATTGCCACGAATTACCTGTTGCATTGCCTTCCGGGAACCATCAAGGAGAAAGGGGTGATCTTCAGCCATTTAAAACCCCACCTTAACCCCGGGGGCGTGCTGTTCGGTACAACCATCCTGGGGGAAGGGGTTCCCAAGGGAGCCATGGGTCTGAGACTGCAGAGGCGATTCAACGAGACGAAGGTGTTCAGCAACCATTGCGATAATCTGGCGGATCTGGAGAGCGCCTTGGGAGCATGCTTTTCTGAGTACAGCACAGAGGTGCACGGGGCCGTGGCTTTTTTTAAAGGAGTGAACCATGGCGCGTAAGCACCTTGCCGGGCGGTTTCCGTCCCGACCGGCGGCTGGCGGGGTCCGGTTGTTCTGCTTCCCCTTTGCAGGGGGGGGCGCTTCCATTTACAGCCCATGGAGGCAGGTGTTTCCGGAGTCGGTGGAGGTTGTCCCTGTGCAGCTGCCCGGCAGGGAGAACAGGCTCACCACATCCCCTTTTCAAGAGATGGGGAGCCTGGTGCACTGGCTTTTTGAGGAGGTGACCCCGTTGCTGGACAAACCCTTCGTGTTTTTCGGGCACAGCATGGGGGCGCAGGTTGCCTTTGAGCTGGCAAGCCTTGTGAGGACACGCCTTGGTTTGGAGCCCCTTCATTTTTTTGCGTCTGCATGTCATGCCCCCCACCTGAGGACCCCGCCGCCCCTTATCGGCGGGTTGACGGACGAGGCCTTTCTTCGCCGCATCGCAGATTTAGGGGGCACGCCGGAGGCAGTCTTGCGGGACAAGGAGTTGACGCGCCTTGTCCTGCCGGTGCTCCGTGCGGATTTTTTCCTCACGGAGAGCTATCGCACCGATGTGGCAGAGCCCCTTGGGTGCCCCGTCACCGCCCTGTGTGGCTCGGAAGATTACCGCTACAACGAAGAGCTTATCCGTCCATGGCGTCGGCACAGCACGGGCCCCTTTTCCTTTCATGTCATCAAAGGGGGCCATTTTTTTCTTCGGGAGTCCCAGGGTGCGGTGTTGGAAAAGGTTGGCTCCGTCGTGGACGAACTGCTCCAGGCTGCTTATGTCAGGGGAGAAGGGGGCTCTGTCTTGTAACCAGGATAGTTGGTGGGAAACCAATCGGATGAAGCCAAGGTCTGCCGGTGGTTGTGGTTGAATGAAAATCCCGGTTTTCTGATTGGTTTCCTCATTTCTCGGACAAGCCGAGTGCACCCGTCATTTTCGTTATCTGAGCTTTGATCATGGGGGCACTCGACTCTCGAACTCTTCGGGGCAGGCTTACAGCTCTGCAGAGACCCGTCTGTGGTAGGCCTTGGGGCTGATGCCGAAATACTGCTTAAAAGCCCGGGAAAATGTCCCGGGTTGCGAGTAGCCCACGGTGTATGCCACCTCCGTGACGTTCATCTCTTTGCTCTCCAGCAGCTTTTTTGCCTCTTCCATCTTTTGTTGCCTGAAGCACCCGAACACGCTGGTGCCGAAGACCTTGTGAAATCCCTGGTTAAGCTTGTCCTTGTTCATGCCTACCTGCCTGGCGAGTTCGTTGAGGTGGGGCGGGTTCTCGAAGTCCATTCCGAGAATGGTTCTGGCTTCATGGATTTTGGCAATTTCGCTCGGGGTAAAGGTGGGGGCGTTGAAACGAAAATCCCCCTGGGCGTGCTGCAGTGCCGCAAAGTAAAGGACAATGAGTTCAATGGCTTTACTCTCCAGGTAAACCCTGCGGAAGGCATCGGTGTAAGGACAGCCGAGGATCTGTATGATGGCCATCTTCATGTCCGATGTCATGGGGATGTTGCTGATGATGCTGGTTTCGTCTGTGAGATTTTGGCTGTCTGTGATCTGTCGGGGAATGACCTGGGTCAGGCCCTTGACCTCGGCGCAGAGAACCTCCGGTGAAAAGCGGATGGTGATGAGCTTCAGTGGCTCGTCTGCTGAAATGACGGTTGCGCACTCAAGTTTCGGCGCCAGGAAAAAACTGGCGTTGCCCGCATCGATGGTCAGTTTTTTTCCAATCTCCCGGGCCTGGCCTTCGAGTTTGCCGGAGATGCAAAAGAAGATTTCGATGGGCGACGCCTGGACCTCCATGGAGGCGGCCACAGGCTCATTGAAATCGAATTTTTCAATGAGAAGGTTGAGACCCGGTCGGATGGGCATCTCGTTTACGGTACCGCTCCCGGTGCTTGAATCCCAGGCCTTTTGGTTTTCCCGGTAGGAGTCGCAATTCCGGATCAACTTTTCTGTCAGAAAGTCGTCAAAATCGTCAATGGAAATGGTGTGCATACCGCCCCTCTTTTTTCCTTTTGCGTTGTATTGATTTTGTGTCGCCTTAAGATGTTAGTCTTGGCTAAATAAAAGGTCAACAGGTTTTCTCGTTATATTGAGAAAAAGTTATATTCGAAAACAAATCTCGCCAAAGCTAAATTTATTAGTGTTTATGCAAAAGGCAATGTCCTTCACTTGGTGTATGGTCGGTGAACTTCCCAGTTTTGCAGAAGATGCGGCGTATCCATGTGTTTCATGGAGTGCTGCGGGCAGGCATAAGGATCAAAGGGGGGCCTGGTGTCCATAGGCTGCAATGCGTCTGCATCACATCAACCGTTTTTTATGAACCGTCTTCGACCATTTCTTGGAATAAGGAAATTCCCGTGTCGAACGGCTCCTGACTGAAGAGGACTTGCTATGCGTATTCGATTATCTGTTGTGTTGATTTGTTTGTTCGTGTTTATCGGCACGGCCGGAGCGGAGGAACCGCTCTCTCTGGAAAACCTGACCGTCACGGCGGAAAAACAGGAGCAGGATCTCCAGAAGGTCCCGGTGAGCGTCACGGCCCTGACCGGCATGGAGATTGAAGACAGGCGCATTCGCTCCATCTCGGATGTGGCGGATTTCACGCCCAACTTTATCAGCCCCGGATCCGGCATCGTTGGTCTTTCAATACCTTCTATCCGAGGGATACATCAGGACGGCAGCGGAAGTTCTCCCGTCGGGCTTTTTGTGGACGGTGTTCCTATCCTTTCGGCCACGGGATTCAACGACGCGCTCTTGGATATAGAACGGGTGGAGGTGCTCCGTGGGCCCCAGGGAACACTCTACGGGGGAGGCACCGAGGCTGGTGCCGTCAACGTTATTACCCGCCAGCCAGGCAATGAGGTTACGGGAAAAGCGTGTCTTGAGGCAGGTGAGGACGACAAGATGAGGCTCACGGCGAGCCTGAGCAGCCCTATTAAAAAGGACGTTCTCGCTTTCAGTCTCTCCGCCCTGCACTACGAAAAGGACGGGTACATAAAAAACACCAACACCGGGGAGATGGTCAACAACCGGGACTATGACTACGGTAAGGCCATTCTTCGGTGGACACCGACCTCTGCTTTGGACATTTCGCTGATTGCCAGCGCCCTCAGGCACGACGATGGCGACCAGGGACTGGCCCTGGGGCCCGCAGGGCCTGCATTTTATGGGGTTCCAGTTCCCAACAAGCGGGAGGTTCAGTCCGATCTCCAGGGGTGGAACAAGAGCGAGTCCAACATGCAGGCCCTGAAAGTGGCCTGGGATATGAACGAAAACTGCAAGATTCAGTCTGTTACCACCCGGAGGCGTTACCGCAGCAACTACCTCAACGACTGGGACTTTACCTCCTCAGTTTCGATGTTTGCGCCCATGCATAAGGAGATGGACAATATCCTGCGGAATGTTTCCGAAGAGCTGAAGTTTTCCTGGAACGGCGAGGGAGCCAGCGTGGTTACCGGTGTGTACGCCGACATGGATGACAACGATTTTACCGATATTGATGCCGTCACCGATACGGTGACAGAAAATCACAACACAACGGGCAAGGGGCTCGGGCTGTTTATCCACGGCGAAAAGGCGCTCACCGCCAAACTCGCCGTGGTCACCGGCGTGCGTTACGACTGGGCTGAAGGAGAGTTCGACGACACAATACGGTCCCGTGAAATCGACGAGTCCTGGTCTGAGGTCTCCCCGAAGCTTAGCCTCAAGTATGCAGTGACCCCTGAGATGATGGTGTATGCCGGTGCATCCAAAGGGTATCGCAAAGGCGGGTTCAACGACCACGCAAGCCCCTCGGACCCTGAAACCTACGATGAAGAGTCCCTTATTTCCTATGAAATCGGCACGAAAAGCCAGTGGCTGGGCAACCGGCTCAGGGTCAATGTCTCCGCTTATTACATGGACATCAGCGACATGCAGGTTCGTATCGACAGCCCGGTAAGCCCTGAATTCAACTACACAGACAACGCAGCGGAGTCCTATTCCACAGGTGCCGAGGTGGAGGCCACCGCCCGGGTGACCACCGGCCTGACCCTGTCCGGTACCTTCGGATACAACCGCACCGTCTTTAAAGACTACAGTGACGCCAAGGGCGATTACGACGGCAACAAGAACCCCTACGCCCCCGATTACACCTACAGCCTAAACGGCTTATACCGCCATCCCGTAGGTATCTTCACCAACCTGTCTTATGTCGGCACCGGGGAAATGTACCTGGACAAGGAGAACATCTACAAACGCGATGCCTACGGCGTTGTCAACGCCAAGGTGGGGTATGAGACAGATCACCTGGATATCTATCTCTACGCCGACAACCTCTTTGACGAGGAGTACAACGCCATCGGGTATTTCGGCGGGGTCTACAATGTGTACAGCCCTCCCCGGGAGGTGGGCGTCAAAGTGGCCTGCAGGTTCTGATGAATCCTTGTTTTTTTGTTTAACTCCCAACGCCGCTTTGCGTGAGCCGGAGGCAACGCTGAGCGGCGCAACTGACTGAATGAGTCAAAGAAGGGATCCATATGCATGGGGCGCATGAGCCCCATGAAGGAGGCATGGCGTGGAGAAATCGTTGGCCGCTCGAAGGGAGCGGTCCCGTATGAAAGATGAGTACCTGGCGCACAGGGGGAGGAAAGCTGTTTTTATTGCGGCCGTTCTTCCTGTGCTGTGCCTCATCGCCGTGGTGTCGGTGGCTTCGGGGTGTGTGTCCATAAGCCCCGCGGATGTGTTCCGGAGCCTTGCCGGGTGCCTGGTGCCAGGCTCCGGGGGTGTTACTTCCCAGGCTGATCTCATCGTCTGGCAGCTAAGGCTTCCCCGAGTTGCCATGGGGTTGATGGCTGGTTTGGCCCTGGGGGGCTCAGGTGCCGTCATGCAGGTGGTATTGAGGAACCCCCTGGCAGACCCTTATATGCTGGGTATTGCATCCGCGGCAGGATTCGGCGCTTCCCTTGCCCTTATTTTCGGCATCGGGGTGCTGGGGGGGCCTTACCTGGTTATCGGCAATGCCTTTCTTTTTGCTCTCATCGCTTCCGGGCTCATTATGGTGTTGTCCGGTGGTGGCTCGGCCACCCCGGAATCCATGGTGCTCACCGGCCTTGCCCTTCTCTTTTTCTTCCAGGCATTAACCACCATCGTGCAGTATTTCGGTGATTCTGATGCGGTAAAGGCTGCTGTGTTCTGGAGTGTGGGAAACCTGGGTAAAGCAGACTGGGGAAAGCTGGGCGTGCTTTTTCCCCTTGTGTGCGTTGGGTTGGTGCTGCTCTTTTGGCGCAGTCGGGACCTCAACATCATGAACGCCGGGGACGAAGCCGCCATGAGTTTGGGCGTCCCGGTGGTCTTTACCCGTGGCTTTTCCATGGTGGTCAGTTCCCTGCTCGTGGCCGGAGTCGTGAGTTTTACCGGGACCATCGGGTTTGTAGGCTTGGTGGCTCCACATCTGGTGCGGCTGGCCATCGGCAGCGATACGCGGTTTCTTGTTCCTGCCTCAGCCCTGGTGGGAGCCATTCTGCTCATCGCGTCCGATACCCTGGCTCGGTCCGTCCTGGCCCCGGTGATCCTGCCTGTGGGAGCGGTGACGGCCTTTCTTGGAGTACCTCTGTTAATTTTCCTGATACTTAAGGACCAGGGAGGGCGGGTATGAGAATAGACATTGAAAACCTGTCGTTTTCCTATGGCGGCCGAGCCGTTCTTAATGGAATCGACATGGTGGCTCAACCCGGAGAGATTACGTGCGTGGTCGGCCCCAACGGTAGTGGTAAGAGCACCCTGGTCAAATGCATCGAGACCCTGTTGATACCCTCCGGGGGCCGTGTGCTCTTGGGGGGCGAGGACGCCCGCAGCATGCAACGGGTTGCCATTGCGCGGCGTATCGGGTACGTGCCCCAGCGGTTTGACCTGGCTTTTTCAACATCGGTATTTGATCTGGTCCTCATGGGACGAAGGCCCCATGTGTCGTGGAAGAGCAGCGCAAGGGACATGGACATCGTCATCGACACCCTCGTCGAGATGGAACTCGAATCCGTCGCCATGAGGCCCTTTCAGCTATTGTCGGGGGGGCAGCAGCAGCGGGTCATGGTGGCAAGGGCTCTGGCTCAGCAACCGGAGTGCCTGCTTCTGGACGAACCCACCTCGGCCCTTGATATCGCCCATCAACTGGCGTTGATGGATACGGTATCCGAGTATGCAAAGAATAAAGGGCTCTCGGTGTTGATGGTGGTTCATGACTTGAATCTGGCCGCCAGGTATGCCGACTCCATCGTCATGATGAAGGATGGCCGGGTGGTTGTTCAAGGTGAGCCCGAAGGTGTCCTGACCCGTGAGAACCTTTCGGGTGTTTTTGGCGTACAGGCCCTGGTGGGCAAACAGAAAGGCAGGGCCACTGTGATTCCTGTGGCAACTGAGCGGGTTGAAGCCGCCCGAATGACCTGACACTGCGGATTGCGATGCCCCTGCAAAACCGAAGAGGGAGGTATCCCATGAACGACGGCAAGATACGACGGTTAAAACGAATCTTTAATGACATCTCGGGGAAAACGGTGATCGTTCCCATGGACCACGGTGCCACCATGGGACCCATTCCTGGCTTGGAAGATGTGGCCGGGGCCGCCGCGGCCATAAAAAAAGGGGGAGCTGATGCCACGGTGGTGCACAAAGGCATTGCCACATCCACACCCATTGGCACGGATGCCGGGCTCGGGTTGATCCTCCATTTGTCGGCCTCCACTTGTCTGGGGCCGGATCCTTCGGGGAAGATGCTTGTGGGGGACGTGGAAGAGGCCCTTGCCCTTGGGGCCGATGCCGTTTCAGTACATGTGAACATCGGCGCCCGTGAAGAAGCGGGAATGCTCTCCGCCCTGGGGCGAACGGCCAAAGCATGTACTCGCTGGGGCATGCCCCTGCTGGCCATGATGTACCCGCGGGGGCAGGGAGTGGAGGTGAACGTGGCATCCGTTTGCATCGCCGCCCGGGTTGGGGCCGAACTCGGCGCGGATCTTATCAAGTGCCCCTACACCGGTGATCCGGAGTCGTTTTCTCGTGTGGTGGCAGGGTGTCCGGTCCCTGTGGTCATTGCCGGAGGGACCATGACATCCGACGGAACAGCGTTGAAGCGTATCGAAGGGGCCATGCAGGCTGGTGCCCGTGGGCTATCCATGGGCCGATCTGCATTTCAGCACAGCGTTCCGGAGCTTTTTGTGGCCGCAGCCCGTGCCATTGTCCACGATGGCCTTTCGGCTGAAGAGGCTCTTGCCATTATCCATGGTCAAACGCCAGGGGGCCTGCCCCGTGAGGCATCCATGGCCAATTGACCCGGATAATAAGTACTCATCGGTTCATTTGCATTTTTACAGGCAGTAAAAGTTCTTCGTGCAATAAATACAAGGCGGCGTGCCGTTAGCCAGGGGGGCGTTGATGTGTAGTTGTATATAAAAAAAGTTTGGTATACCTAAAATTACTTGACATGACTCTATCCTCTTTGTAGCATCATCGGCAAAAGGGGGGTGGTCCCATACTTAATGATAAGGAATGACAAATGAAATTTCCAAGACTTGACGCTGATTTTAAAGATACTTTCAATATGCTGTTCACCGCCCATATGCCACAGGTTATTCAAACGGCCCTTGGCCTTGGACTGTTTGACGCACTGAAGGACGACTCCATGGGTACATATGAACTTTCCGGTGTCTTGGGAGCCGACACCGGTATGACCCAGGCCCTTCTTGAGATCCTCCGCGAGGGGGGGTATCTTTCCAAAGAGGATGGAAGGTATGCCCTGGACCCCGTGTCCCGTGAATTTTTCGTGTCGTCTTCCCCGGCGTTTCAGGGGAAGGTCCTGACGGCGATGTGCAATATGTCCAATCTCCTGGGGAATGCTCAGAAGATTATGACCGAGGGAGGAGCCACCCATGATGACCGGGCGTGGGCAAACGAGGAGATGATGGAGACCATGCTCCAAGGGGGCCGGGGTGGGAAAATTCAGAGCGCGGCGTCATTCATCGCTTCGCTTCCCGAATTTTCATCCATGCGCAGCATGTGTGACATTGCCGGAAGTTTTGGTTATTTTTCCATGGGCATTCTGGACCGGAACCCGGATCTTTCGGCTGTTGTGTATGACTTGCCCGAGGTTGCGGAGGCCGCTGGGCCGTATATCGCGAAAGCGGGCTACGAAGGGCGTCTTGAAGCGCGGGGCGTGGATCTTGAGTCCGGTGAGGACTTCGGGACGGGGTATGACCTGGTGTTTGTCTCCAACTATCTCTACGAGTGGAGCCGCGATCATCGCATCGTTGATTTTCTGAAGCAGGTTCGTGCTGCCTTGAACCCCGGAGGGGTGTTCGTCTCCAGGCACATGACCCTGGACGTCAAGGGAGAGGATCTCAAGAGCCAGCTGATCATGGAATTCATGACCCGCCTGGGCGGATATCCCACCCATGCCATCTCTGAAGCTCGGTTAACCGATGCGCTGAAGCAGGCTGGATTCTGTGACGTAACCGTGAGACAACCCGAAGACGGGTCATATGACAACACCCTGGATATCGCCGCTCGCGTGGCCGTTTCCTAATCGACACATTTCCACAGAACCCACGTGGTGTTGACGGGATTACCAATGGAACGAGAGATGCTTCAGCAGAGATCGGAAGATGGCGCGGCTTTTCTTTTCAGTGATTACAGAAAGACGTCGGAGGCTTCACCCTATGGGGAGATTGCCAGTTCCATGGCCGGGCTTTCGGAAGAGTATGCCAGTTACGAGGTAATCCCTATTCGCCGCGGGCTCCATGTTACCGTGAGCCGGTTCAGTGCCCGCAGGCCGCTGGTCCTTGATTTTGAAATTGCAGGGGCTCCCATCGACTTTGAGTACTGGCTCAGCGGTGCGGGGCAGTGCCGGATGCAGGGCATGAACCCGGCGCCCTCGGTGTTCCGAAGCAGCGCCGGTGCTGCAAACGCCAGCTATGCCCCGAATACCTCAGGACGCTGCGAGGCCGTGGGCGATACGGATATCTGTATTGTGGGGCTCTCTGTGGACCCGTCCCTTCTCTACTCTCTGGTGGGGGAAGACGCGTCCTGCCTGCCGCCTCGGTTTCGTCCCATCGCCGAAGGAGAGGGAAGGGACAAGGACAAGTTTTCCGTCACCGGAAGCCTCCCTCCCGCCATGCAAGCCGCCTGCCATCAGATACTCTCCTGTCCCTTTGACGGTGAGTGTCGGGAGCTTTTCCTCGAGAGCAAAGCCCTTGAGCTTCTCTGCCTCCAGGTGAACGCCCTGGCGCCAGCCCACAGAGAGATCGGTCGGCCTTTTGCCCCACATGAAACCGACAGGATCCATTCCGCCAGGGATTCCCTTGTGGCGGATCTGAAAAATCCCCCTTCCATTGCCACGTTGGCCCGTCAGACGGGCATCAACGAAACAAAGCTCAAAGAAGGCTTCCGTCGCGTCTACGGAACCACTGTTTTCGGCTATTTGAGACGTCACAAAATGGAGGTGGCTCGCGCCTTTTTGGAAGCGGGGGAGAAAAACGTCAGTGAAGCCGCCTACGATGTGGGGTATGTCAATGTAAGCCATTTTATCTGCGCCTACCGAAAAGCCTTCGGCGTGAATCCTGGTGAGGTTGCCCGGCAGTGTCGTGCTGTTTTTTAAATGCATAGCCACTGGGTTCATCCGGGGGAACTCGATGACGTGTGCAGTGCTTTAATACCAAGGTATTGATAAAACACCCGACTGATCCCCCATCTCAGGCTATTAAGTGGATGGAGCACCGTCATGGGGCTCTTTTCTTTTTTCTGTTTTTTCGACCCATAGCCAACATTAAGACAGGCTATCTGGGTAATAGTTTTTCGGTTGGCCTAAAATTATTGCCCATGATTAAAAAAATGATTAAGCTGAATATGGTGCGGTTGCACCTTGAAGTGATGAGATTTAATTTTCGCCTGCCCGGCAGGTCTAACCTTTAATCTAAAGGAGGGGAGCCCATGGAACCCAACCGATTCGGAACGAGCCGCGAGATGGTGATCGATGAAATCAATGTGAACGGGGTCACGCAGGTGATGGCCATTGACGAAAAGGGGCTTTACCTGACAACCCCGGACAGGGTGGGGCGCAACATGGCCGATGTGAACCGCTACGGCGGTCAGCGAAAACAGTACATCGATACCCTGGAGTCCCTGGGGTACGACACGGAAAAGATCCGTAACGAGAACCGCCACATCGTCGCGGCCCTTGCCGAAAACGGACCCACCGAGAAGAAACTCAACCCTATCAAGGCCTCTAAGCGCGGGGAGTGATGGAGTCCTGACTTGTTTGGGGACAGGTGGCCCCGGAAAACCGGGGCCACCTTAATTAGGTGTGTGACTGTTTTGACTCGATGCCCTCAAGGCGTTTGAAGGCATGGGATTGGATTTGCCGGTTATTGCTTGGTCTTACCTCTTCCCGGGAGAGCCGGGTTGTAACTTACAGGCTACCCTTCGCACTGTTTTTCAAGCTCATCGAACTTGTCGGGATCTGAGAAAGAGAGGTCCACAATGGCCTTGGGAATGGCGCTCTGCTCGCACATGGTGCGGATCTCTTTTTCCACGTCGCTGAAGTACTGGATCTCACGGATGGCATAGATGTGTTCAGCCATCTGGTCCATGGGAATGTCTTCGAGGGCCGGGCCTTCTGCCTCGGCTTTTTTCTTGGCCGCGGCTTCTTCTGCGAGTCGCTGCTGTTCTTTCAGCTCTTCTTCCATGGCTTTTTTGGCTTTGTCGATGTCTGCCTGAGCGATCTGGGCGACCTCAATGATGAGATCTTCCGGGATATCATTGCTGAAAAGGAATTTTACTTTTTCATGGTCGGGCTTGCCTTCGACGGTTTCAAGCAGAGACAGCACCTTGTTTCTTGCCGCAATTTCTGCGGCGATATCCGCGTGTACCTGATCCAGTTTTTCCTGGGGAATGCCCATGCGCTCTAAAATCACCGGGCTTTCCACGGTCTCTTCAATCAAGAGCCGAATGCCCAGGTCACCGTCCAGGCCCTTGGCTTTCTGGACAAGCAGATCCAGCTTGGCCTCTTCAAACATTTGGATCAAGGCGTCTCGTCTGTCCGTTTTCTGGACCCTCTCCCAGGTTTTGCCCAGGTTATCCGTGACCCTGTAGGATGCATGGCAGGGGTTGGCAAGGTCTTCAAGGGTCAGTTCGGAAAGTGCTTTGGTCAGGTCCTTGAGCATGGGCCTTCCGACCTTCAGCATGTCCTCCAAAGCCCATCTCAGTGCCATCATTTTAATTCCGGATTTTGAAACCGCATACCCTTTACCGTCCAGCTCCCCAACCAGCTTCTGGACTGTTTTTTCCTTGTTCTCTTCGGTGATGTTCTGTCCCTCAAGGGCAAGCAGATTCTCTTCAATGGCCAACCAAAGGGGCGTCATTACAATCGTCTCTTCATTTGTTGTCATGTTTCTTTTCCTTTTTATCTGGGATGAATCCCCATGGTCCTGAAGTCATTAACAGACACAACATGCTGCCGAATAAAACACCGGAGGCGTGTCATGCGGGCTCTTGTTTGTGCCAAGCTAACATTATAGGTCCTTTCAAACAAGAGGATTGTACGATGTCATCATCAGAATGAATGAAGCCGGGCTCCACGGGCAAATGGGGCGGGAGAATAGTGCCCCTATCCAACCATTCAAGGAGGTGGGGCGCCCAGCCTTTTTTCCAGATAGGCCGCGACTTTTTGAGCAAATGGAAATCCCGAATAGGTGGAGGTCCCGCAGTATTCTTCGCTTTTTACCTCCAGAGTGTAAACGCCGTCACTATTGATGTTCTGTTTTGCTTTTTTGAGGTGGCGGGGTTCAATGTCAACCCCTTGGGTTTCAAGGAAACGAATCATGGAAACATTTGTTTTGGGGGTTTCAAGGGCGATATCCAAGGCGCCTTGACCATCAATCAGGAGGCTTTCCATGGGGATGGTCTGGGCATGGTGGGCCAGGGCTTCAAGGTGACCATGGATGATGGCATTTGCCACGGCACGCTCTCCAAATCGAATCCCCTTTTCTTCTAAAATGGAAAAACATTCCGGGGTATCACAGTGTTGTTCAATGGCGATGAGTTCTTCCGGCGAAAAGGTGTCGCGGGAAATCTCAACCCCTTCTTCCAGAAGCATGTGCATGGTGGTGGGGTTACCCAATAAGGCCTGAACTTTCATTGTGTCGCTGCCATATTGTGAGATCACATGGGGGTAGTTTTGAGACATAAAGGTGAGAATGTCGGGGTTTCCGGTAAACAGAAGGGAGGTGAGGGTGTTGTGATCCGGTGGATCCAGAATGGCACCTTCATTGATGAGTTGCTTGAGCAGGTCTACCTTTCCGATGTCATCGGTGAATGGAAACCAAAGCTCAAACAACCTTGTTCGATTTTTGGTATCCATCTGTGTGTTAAGGTCCAGTCCATGATTAGAAAGGTAGCCTAAAAAGGCTTTCAGGTCGTTGTTTGCGACAAGTACCTTTAATCGTTTTACATGCTCTGTTGTCGTCACAGGTGCTTTGCTTTCAGGAGAGGCCTTTTCCTGTTGACGGGCGAGGTGCCTTTCCTCAGCGGGGGGAACGGCTGCTGCGTGGTCGATCGGTTTTTTCAGCTTTTTTTCTGCCACGGCCGGACTGTGGTTCTGTGTGTTTTTTTCAACGCACAGGGCCGGAGGGGCCTCAGGGGCGGATAGATGTTTTTTCCCGGTATAAAGCCAGAGAAACAAGCCGATAATCGCCATGCTTATCGCAACTGTGTATGTCCGTTTCTGTCTCACGCCGCCTCGCTTTCGCCTTTGAGGAGCATCCGGGTGTAGGTATGTGACGGCCGCTTGAAAACAGTATCGGCCTTTCCCCATTCCACGAGTTTCCCCGCCTTCATCACCGCGATGTCGTGGCTGATGGCGCGGATCACGTCCAGGTCGTGACTGATGAAGAGGTAGGAGAGGCCCAGCTTGGCCTGGAGCTCTTTTAATAAGGAGACGATCTGAAACTGGATGTTGCGGTCCAGGGACGAGGTGGGCTCGTCCAGAATCACCAGCTTGGGGGAGAGGGCAAGGGCCCTGGCAATGGCGATGCGCTGCTTCTGCCCCCCTGAAAATTGATGGGGGTATTTCTCCTTGTCTTGGGGAGTAAGTCCCACGTCGGTGAGGCATCGGTCCACCACTTTGTCGGTGTAGGGCCCCGGGTGGTTGAAGGCGCGCAGGCCTTCGCCCACGATATCGCCCACGGTCATCTTGGGGTTGAAGCTGCTGTGGGGATCCTGGAACACCACCTGGATGCTCCGGCGGAGCTGCCTTAGGGGTTCCCCTGTGAGTTCGGATAGGGGCTCTCCGTCAAAGCGCATGGTGCCGGTGGAGGGGATGAGGCGCAGGACGGCCCGGGCCAGGGTGCTTTTGCCGGATCCGCTTTCGCCGACGATTCCTAAGGTGGTTCCTTCGGTGAGGGCCAGGGAGACCCCGTCCACTGCTTTCAACGGGGGCTCTTTTTTGAACCGGGACTGCCGGGCATAGGTGACGCCGATGCCTTCGAGTTCAAGGAGGTTTTTTTCCGCCTGGGGCGCTTTGACTGGGCCCCCGTGGCTTTTGTTCAGGAGCATCCGGGTGTAGGGGGTTTTGGGGGTATCAAAGAGCTCGCTTGTGGGGGCGCTCTCCACAATGCGCCCCTCTTTGGCCACCACCACCCGATCGGCATGGGATCGCACCACGGCCAGGTCGTGGGTAATAAGGAGGATGGCGGTGCCGTAACGATCGCGAACCCCGGTGATGAGGGTGAGGATCTGTTCCTGGAGCGTGGCATCCAGGGCTGTGGTGGGCTCGTCGGCCACGATGAGCTTCGGGTTTCCCATGAGGGCCATGGCGATCATGATGCGTTGTTTTTCTCCGCCGGAGAAGGTGTGGGGCAGATGACCGATGCGCTCCTCGGGGTGCCTGATCCCGGCATCGCCCAGGAGCTGAACCGCCTTTTCCATGGCAGTTCTGGTGTCCGTGCCTTCCACGATGCGGGCCCGCTCCGTCATCTGTCGGCCCACCGGGTGCAAGGGGTTCAGGGAGGTGCCCGGCTCCTGGAAGATGTAAGCGATCTCCCGGCCCCGGTAGGCGCGCAGCGCCTTTTCCGAAAGACCGGTGAGTTCGGTGCCGTCAAAGGCGATGGAACCCCGGACCTGTGCCCCCAGGTGTTTCTGCAGTTGGACAACTGCGTGGGAACACACCGATTTGCCGGAGCCGCTTTCTCCCACCAGGGCCACCACCTCGCCCTGGCCCACATCAAAGCTCATGTCGTGAACCGCAGGGCTCAATCCCTGGCTGGTTCTAAAATCCACGGCCAGGTTCTGGATGGAAAGAAGTGTCATGATGCCTCCTTTTGGATGTGCTTGGGGTCCATGGCGTTTCGGACGCCTTCTCCGATGAGGACCAGCAGGGTGAGCATGGACGCCACGATGGCAAAGGCCGAAAGACCCAGCCAGGGAGCGTGGAGGTTGGATTTTCCTGCGGCGAGCAGCTCGCCAAGGGAAGGGGATCCCGGCGGCATGCCGAACCCAAGGAAGTCGAGGGAGGTGAGGATGCCGATGGAGCCCGAGAGGATAAAGGGAAGAAAGGTCATGGCCGCCACCATGGCGTTGGGCAGGATGTGCCGGGTGATGATCTCCCGGTCTTTCACGCCCAGGGCCCGGGCCGCCTGCACATAGTCAAGCTGCCTTCCCCTGAGGAACTCGGCTCGGACCACGCCCACGAGGCGCATCCACCCGAAGAGGACCATCAGGGCCAGGAGCCACCAGAAGCCCGGGGTCATGAAGCTGTTCATGATGATGAGAAGGTAAAGCATGGGAATGCCCGACCAGATCTCCATGAGCCGTTGGCCCCACAGGTCCACCCGTCCCCCGTAATACCCCTGGATGGCCCCTGCGGCGATGCCCAGGGCCGAAGTGACAAAGGTGAAGGCAAACCCGAAGAGGACCGAGAGGCGAAATCCGTAGAGGATGCGTGCAAAGACGTCCCGTCCCAGATCGTCGGTGCCCAGGGGGTTGGCAAGGGAGGGCGCCGTGGGTGGCGGCACGGGCAGGTCGTAGCGAATGGTGTCGTAGCTGAAACGCACCGGCGGCCAGATGATCCAGCCGTCCTCTTCGATGGCATGGATCAGGTACGGGTCGGAATAACAGGCCTCGGACGGGAGAAACCCTCCGAAATCCCGGTCGCTGTAGGTGGCCACCAGGGGGAAACAGTGCCTTCCTTTGTAATGAACGTAAAGGGGCGTGTCGTTGGCGATGAGCTCTGCTGCCAGGCTCATGGCAAAAAGAACGCCGAAGATCAGCAAGGAGATAAAGGCGCGCCGGTCTCCCCTGAAGACAGACAGGCGCTTGCGCGTAAGGGGCGATAGTTTCATGATGCAGCGTGTATCCATGTACATGGTTTGGGTCTGTGGTTGGGCAAAAAGCGGCCTCCGGCGGCAAGGTGAGCCACCTTGAAAGCTGGGTACCTCAGCGATTTACCCTTCGCTCCTCAGGGGAAATCACTGAGGTGTTCGTGGTTTGTCTATTTGTTTGTAACGATAAGGCTCTGCCTCCGGTGGGCGTTTTTTGAAAAAAGTTCCGGTAATATTCTTTCCTGGCCTCTCCTGCAAAGACGGTTGCCCCATGTCACACATCACGCGAATGCCCCGAGAACGGTGGCATAATGGCTGCCTCCATGCATTCGCCATAGGGTTTCCAGGTGCCCCACCTGGCCGCCGGAGGCTGGTTTAGATCAACTCCCCGACGACCCGAAGGAGATCCTGGGATCCACCAGGGTGTAGGTGAGGTCGCTGACGATGCTCAAGGCCAGGCCCATGAGGGTAAAAATGTAGAGGGTGGCGAACATCACGGGGTAGTCGCGCCCCATGGCCGCTTCAAAGCCCATGAGTCCCATGCCGTCCAGGGAGAAGATCACCTCGGTCATGAGGGATCCTGTAAAGAACATGGAGATAAAGGCTGCGGGAAACCCTGAAATCACGATGAGCATGGCGTTTCGGAAGATGTGTCCGTAGAGGATGCGTTTCTCCGTGATGCCCTTGGCCCGTGCGGTGGTGACGTACTGGGCGCTGATCTCGTCCAAAAAGGCGTTTTTGGTGAGCATGGTCAGGGAGGCAAACCCGCCGATGACCATGGTGGTGATGGGCAGCACCATGTGCCAGAGGTAATCCAGGATCTTTCCCCAGGTGCTGAGCTGGGCAATGTTGTCGGAAACCAGGCCGCGCAGTGGGAACAGGGTCAGGTAGTTGCCCCCGGCCAGAAAGATGATGAGCACGATGGCAAAGAGGAACATGGGCACGGCATCCCCCACGATGACGGCAAGGGAACTCCAGAGATCGAACCGGCTGCCGTGGCGCACGGCCTTGGCGATTCCCAGAGGGATGGATATGAGGTAGATGAGCACCGTGCTCCAGACCCCCAAGGAGATGGAGACGGGCAGCTTCTCCTTGATGAGGTCCACCACGCGCTTGTCCCTGAAGAAACTCTCGCCGAAGTCAAAGCACGAAAAATCCCTCAACATAAGGAGGTAACGGGTGAAGAGGGGTTTGTCGAAGTTGTAGAGGCGCTCAATCTCCTGGATCACCTCGGGCGGAATGCCGTCGGCCCCTTTATAGGGCGACGACGACTCCCCCAGGGCCTCCTCCGTGTCCGATGGGCCGCTCGTCTCCTGGGTGCCCGTGGCCCGGTCCACGGCCGATACCTCGGTGCCGCTGAGCCGGGCGATCATGGTCTCCACCGGCCCCCCCGGAGCCGCCTGGACCAGGAAAAAATTGATGGTGATGATGCCCAAAAGGGTGGGGAAGATCAGAAACACCCGTTTGGCGATGTACTCTTTCATAAGGACTCCGAAAAAAACATGCCTCCGGCGGCAAGGTGTGCCACCTCGAAAGCTTATTGCCATTGCGCTTTGCCCTTCGTTCCTCAGGGCAAAGCGCAATGGCCTTCGGCTCGGGCTGCGCCCGACATGAACGCTGATGGTTTATGCGGACTGGATCGCAAGCTTCGACGTTACAGGATACGTTGTCACCACTTGCCCAGTGTTGATTTAACCGCACGGCCTTCTATGGTTAAAGTGCAAGGAAAAGCCTGCCCCCGGCAGGGCCGCCGGAGGCGTCTTTAACCTGGCTGCCGGGGGCTTTTTTATCTACGTGTTTTAGAGATCAGGCAGTCGGGCATGGCTGCGTCTTTTGCCGGGTCGATCCACCAGGCATTGATGCTCAGGCCGTGGGTGGGCAGTTTGCTTGGCCTGCCGAACCGGTCCCAGTAGGCGATGCGAAAGCGGTCGCTGTAGCCGTCGGGGATGATGTAGTACCCGTTGAGCAGGAGCCGGTCCAGGGCCCGGGTGCGTGCCACCAGGGCCTGGCGGTCCGGGGCTGCGATGACTTTTTCCACCAGGGCATCCACGGCCGGGTCGGCGATGCCGCAGAGGTTTCGGCTTCCTTTGACGCCAGCAGTTTCGCTGTGCCACATGCTTCGCTGTTCGTTGCCCGGGGAGAGGGACTGGCGGAACCGGGAAAAGATCATCATGTACTCTCTGTTTCGAACCTTTTGGGTGTAGTGGGTGGAATCCACCAGGTGCAGGGTGAGCTCGATGCCAAGGCGCTTCAGGTTTTGCCTGAAGGGAAGGAATCTTTTCTGGGTGGCCTTGGAGCCCATGAGGATCTCCAGTTTCAATGGTTTGCCGTGTGGGTCCCGCATGGCCCCGTCCTTGAACGCATACCCTGATTCGGCCAGGATGGCGGCTGCCTGGCGCAGGCGGTTGCGGTCCATGCCCGAGCCGTCTCCTTTGTAGAGGGCAAAGGGGGTGGTGAAGATCTCCGGGGGCACAAGGCCCCTGATGGATTCCAGGGTGTTCAGCTCTTGTCCCCGAGGCAGGCCGCTGCAGGCAAACTCCGAGTTGGAAAAGTAGCTCGTGTGGCGCTTGAGCTGATCAAAGTAGATTTTGTTGTTGACCCAGTCAAAGTCAAAGGCCCGGGTGAGGGCCCGCCGGACGTTTCGGTCGTTCAAGGGGGGGGCCTGGGTGTTCATGATGACCCCTCGCATGCCGGTGGGCATGCTGTGGGGGATTTCTTCTTTTTTAATCCATCCCGTCTCCACGTTTTTGCCGGTGTACCCGCGGTACCAGTTTTTCCCGGCGCTCTCCCCTTGAAGGTCGTAGTGCCCTGCCTTAAAGGCCTCGAAGGCCACGGTGCGGTCCTTAAAGTACTCAAACACCATGCGGTCGAAGTTGTAGCGCCCTTTGTTGACGGGCAGGTCTTTGCCCCAGTAGCCCGGAACGCGTTCGTAGCTGATGCGCTTGCCCGGCTCAACAGCGGAGATGCGATAGGGCCCGCTTCCCAACGGGGGCTCCAGGGTGCTCTTGGACAGGTCCCTGTGCTGCCAGTAGTGGGCGGGCAGTACTTTGAGCTGGCCTGCGACATAGGGAAGCTCCCGGTTGCGGTCCTCTTTGTTGAAGTGGAACTTGACGGTGTGGGGGCCTAAGGCCTCCACGCGGTCGATGCCTTTGAAGTAGTTTTTGTAAAAGGGGCTCTGCTCGGTGACGGCCTTAAAGCTGAAGCAGACATCCTCGGACGTCACGGGGTGCCCGTCGTGGAATGTCGCCTCATGTCTCAGGTGGAAGACGGCCCATGCGTTGTCGTCAGCCACGGTGAGTGCTTCGGCCAGCAGGCCGTAGGAGGTGGATGGTTCGTCCCTGGATGACTCCATGAGGGTGTCGTACATGAAGCTGATGCCTGCGGCGCATCGCCCTTTAACGGCCACGTCGTTGATGTTGTCGAAGGTGCCCACCATGCCCCGACGGTAGGTCCCCCCCTTGGGGGCGTCGGGGTTGGTGTAGTCAAAGTGGGTGAAGTGTTCCCCGTATTTCGGGGTGCCGATGAGGGCAATGGCGTGGCTTGTCTTCTCCCCGGCCGTGGCCGGCAGGGTGCCGGCCAGGAAGAGGAGAGCTGCCGCGCTAACGTGTATCAGGCGGCGTTTCATAAAGCCTCCTCGGTGTCGGGGGCGTAGACGGTGATGAACCCTTTGATGCCGGTTAAGGTCTCTTTGGCCAGGGCGTTGAGGTCGTCAACGGTTGTGTTTTGAAGCATCTGCTTTCGGCTGAGCACCTCGCTTAAGTCCCAGTTGTGGTCCAGGGAGGTGGCAATGGTGTTGAGCCAGTATCGGTCTTTTTTTTCGACCTGGGACAGGGTGGTGAGGCTCTGTTTGACGGCCAGTTCCACCTCCTGCTGCGTGACCCCTGTTGTTCCCATGTCCCGGATCATACTCTCGGTGAGGGGGATAAGTTCATCCACGCGGTAGGGATCGCAGGTAAAAGAGACGGATGCTTTGAAGAGAGGTGCCGGTTCGGCCTGAAGGCGCAGTTTTGCCGAGATGGAATAGACCCCTCCTCTTTCTTCCCGCACCGAGAGCCTGAGCCTTCGTGAGAGGATGCGCCGAAGGACGGAAAGCTGCACGCTTCGTTTGTGGGAAAAGGGTGCTTCGGATTCGTAAAACGCAGAAACCGAAGCCCGGTCTGCAAGGTCTCCCTTGCCGGTGATGCGGATACTCTCGGGGCCGCCTACGGCTTTGAGGCGGAGGCCCCGGTCCACTTTGGTTTTTCGGTTTGCTGCGGCGGGCAGGTCGCCCAGGTAGCGCGCTGCCAGGGCGGCGATCTCCTCGGGGGTCACATCACCCACCACGGTGAAGGTAAAGGCCGAAGGGGAGACGAAGAAACCAGTGTAATCGGCAAGGAGGGCTTCGGGGGTGAGGCCTTTCAGGTCCTCAATGGCAAGGGGCTGATCCCTGAATTTGTTGTTGTGGCGGGCCTCTGCAGCGTCTGCCGTAAACCAGAATTTTTTGTCGTGGGCCCTGGCATTGATGGTCTGGGTCATCCGCGCTTTATGGATGGAGAGTGCCTTGGCTGAGACGTTTGGGGCGGTGAAGTAGAGGCGGAGCATCTGAAAAAGAGTTTCGGCCTCTTTGGTGGCCCCTCCCCCTGTGAGGGAGGTGGCGTTGGCCTCGATGGAGGGAGAGACGTTGATGTTCCGGCCTGCGAGGAACCGGTTGAGCTCGGTCTGGGGGATGCCCGCAAACCCGCTCTGGTTCACAAGGCCGGCGGCCATGCTCACCCGCTTGTAGTCGGCATCCGGGACGCTGGAGAGCCCCCCTGTGGCCGTGCCCCTGATCAGAAATTCCCCGGGTGCGTGGGCCGTGGGCTTTACCACAAGTCGGGTCCCGTTGGAGAGGGTAAAGGCCTGTCCGTCGATGACGGGCATTTTTTCGGTTTTCAGGACATCTCCGCCTTTGGGGGGCGCGGTGACAAGGGCGGTGATGGCCGGTGCCAGGGTGTAGGGCGACAGGGCTTCCCCTTGGACCTTGGTGGCCAGGTTCATGATCTCTGGTTTGGAAAGCGTTTCGGTTTTTCGTTTCTCCGGGAAGGTGAAGGTGACCGAGCGACTTTCAGAGGCCAGGAGCCTGTTGAACGACCGGTTGAGGTCGACTGTGGTGATGGTACCTGCAGCCTTCAGGTAGAGGGCCAGGTCCTGATCGGGGTCGGTGAGGGAGCCTCCGTGGGTGTCAAATTCACAGATGGCTGCGGCATGGTCCGACGATTCCACGCGACGATCGGGCCGGGCTGCCTCGGTGAGGGCTTTTTGAAAGGCGCTTTTCTGCTCTGTGAGTTCTTCGGCCAGGAAGCCGAAGCGGCGGACCCGTTCCATCTCGGCATAGAGGCCGGAAAGCCCCTCGGAGACGCTCCCTTTGACCGGGCGGGCCATGAACCGGGCTGTGTGCAGGTCACTCTGCACATCTGTTACGCGGGCGTAGGCGCGAAGCAGGGGCAGCTCACGGTCGGTGATTTTTTTCCGCACGCGCCGGTTAAAGGCGGCAAAGGCCAGCTGCTCGGTGAGATCCCGCTTAAAGCCTTCGTATGTGGTGGTGGGCTCGCGCTGAAAGAAGTGGTCCACGGCCACGGTCCCTGCGGTGAGCTCGGGGTCGGTGATGGTGGTCACGCGCAGGCCCGGGGTGAGGGGGACCTCCTTTGGTGCGGCGGCGCGGGCCTTGCGGGGCGCGATGCCGCCCATGGCCTTTTCAATGCGCTTCTGCATGTCGGCTGCATCGATATTGCCCACCACCACCACGGCCATGCGGTCCGGGGTGTAGTTGGCGTCGTAGTATCCTTTGAGCAAGGCGCGGTTTGCACCCTTTACCACAGGCATCAGGCCAATGGGATCACGCAAGGGGTAGCGTGACCCAGACAGGAGCACGGCCCGGCTTTTGTCGCCCACGCGCTTTCTTACCCCTTCCCTCATGCGCCACTCCTCGACAATGACGCCTTTTTCTTTTTCGATTTCGCCTTCGTCAAAAAGCAGGCCGTCTGCCCAGTCTCCTAAGACCAGGAAGGCTTTATCCAGAAGCTCGGGGCGGTCCAGGGGGATGCTGAGCTGGTAGTTGGTGACGTCTGTGGAGGTGTAGGCGTTAGTGTGGGATCCGAAGGTGAGCCCCGCCTCTTCCAGGAAGGCGATGAGCTCGTTGTGCTTAAAGTGGCGGATCCCGTTGAAGGCCATGTGCTCCACGAAGTGGGCGAGGCCTCGCTCTTCTTCGGTTTCGTTAAGGGAGCCGGAGCGGACGTTGAGCCGCAATTCCACGCGATCCTTGGGGTAGGGGTTTTGCCGGATGTAATACCGGAGGCCGTTGGCGAGCGTGCCGGTGATCACCTTCTCGCTCATGGGCAGGGGCACGGTTTCTTGATGGGCGGGTTTGAAGGGCCCGCAGCCGCCGCCCAAAACCAACAGGGCGATGAGCAAGAATAGAAAAGGGGCTTTGCGCCTCCCGTCGGGGGGCTGGGGGGCGCAGGGGCGTTCCGTTTTGGGGGTGCACTTCATGGGCCGTTTACTCCGTAAAAAGTGAATCATAAGGGCTCGGAAAAAAACAGATCCCTGCCTGTCGTACCGATGTTGCCCGGTGTTGTTTATAAGGCTTTATTTTGACTTCCGTTCTTTTTTAGGTAGTCCAAAAGAAAGGTTCTGACTACTGGTGTTTGCGCGGATTGTCAATAGGTTTTAGTTTTATTGAATTTAGATTGTTGAGGTTGTTTTCTAATAAATATAGATAGATAAATTTTATTTGGCATGGCTAAAAAATGATTTGTTCCCAAAAAATACTTGACAGATATCCTGCTGGTTGTAGTAGTTCTTGTGCTTCTCTGAAAAGTTAGTCTTGCCGAACTTTGTCTCTCGGGAGCCCATGGCTTTGCCGGGTGGATCGGGGCGCACGAACGTCTGTGATGAACCATGGCGTTTCCAGATAGTGAACCGTTTGCAACGCGAAGGATGTATCGATGAAGTATGTGATGTGGATCAGGCTGCTCCTGGCGGCCGTGACAGCCTTGAGCCTGTCTGCCTGCGGCGGGTCGGGCGGAGGAGGAGCAGCCCCCGGACCGGGGATTACCCTTTCCGGTGTGGTGGAAGACGGTCCCGTTTCCAAAGCCACGGTCTATGCCCTGAACAGGGACGGCAGCGACGGGCTTTACGGGCCTTGTGTCACCGATGAGCAGGGCCGCTTTACCGTGACCGTGGGCGCTGGTGTGGACCTTAAGTCGCTCATGCTTTTTGCCCGCGGCGGCAAGGACGGTACCACCGGGCCGGACGGCCTTGATTTCAGGGGGGTGGTCATGATGGCTCCCCTGGAGATGTATGAAGGCAAGACACGGTCCGTTGTGGTGAGCCCGGTGACCACCCTGGTGGGCCTTGATGTGGCAAACGGGTCATCCCTGAGCGCCGCCCGCACTGCCGTGGCCGGCAGGCTGAAGGTTTCGGAAGACAAGCTCACCGCCCGGCCTTCGGTGGAAGGGGGCCACTTTCACGCCAAGACCATGATGCTTTCCTTGGTTGCAACAGCAAGAAGAACCAAGGGGTGTAAGGGAAGCGCCTTTGAGGGGCTTACCTTTTCAGCGGACGGGCTCCCCGATACCTCAGAGCATCCTGAACTTGATGAGGCGGTCATTGCCATCAAGGAGGCCGTGGAAAAGGGCGAGGCCCCCGGTGAGGTGTTTGTAAGGCGGCGCCTTTTGGCGTGCCTGACAGAGGTTCTGGACGCCAACAGCCCCTCCTCGTCCAAGGAAGATCCGTTGTTCAAGACCCGCGCGAGCCGTCTCATCGGGGATATCCTGGCTGCGGCAGGTGGTCGGCCCATCCATCTGGAGAGCATGGCCCCGGAGCGTGTCATCCGATGGGTGCTCAGGACCTCCGGCATCGAGACCTACGATACCTTTCTGGGGGATACCTTTCCGGTCCTTATCGGCTGGGTCAGGGATAACACGGAGATCGTATCCATCATCACCCCGGTGGCGGCAAAGTACGACATCAGGGAGCCGTTGTTTGCCAGCGAGCTGCTGGGTGACGACAACGCTAAGCGCCTGGATTACTATTTCAATTCCGATGCCTCCCATCTCTACAAGGCTGAAAAACTCGTTGAGACGGTGCGGGATGATACGGTCAATGACTACATTCTGGAGCGTGTCGCCCATGGCTTGGCCGAGGCCGGCCTTTTTTTAGAGGCCAAAACCATCTTGGACACGAAGGTTTTTTCAACCATGGTACGAGCTGAAGGGTTCCGTCGGTTGGGCAAGACTTTGATTTCCTTCAATGAGCGCACAGGAGGTATTCCACAAGAGAATATTCTTCAAGCCCTTGAGAAGGCTGAATCTCTGTACAAGAAAAAAATCGAGGCAGTGGGTAAGGCCTATTTTGATGATAAAGACGCTGCCGCATTGAATAGCCTTATCAACCAATACAGGGAGGCCGGGGAGATGGATAAGGCCGACTCTGTGGTGCGGTATGTCAAAGAGTGCAGTGAGGCGATGGCAGAAGTAAATACCTCATCGCTGAACCGTCTTGTCGTCTCCATGAAAAAAGCGGGAGACAGCTTTGTGGAAGATGGCAACGAAGCCCAGGCCGCTTTATACCCGGGTATGATGCTCTCTTTATCAAAAAAGGTCCCTGCGGACGATGCGGTCAACCCAGATTATCCAAACAAAGATGATGATCCGCATGCGGTTGATTATTATAGAAAAAGGGTGTTTTGCCTTTCGTGGGTTGTCCAGCTGTACGCCTCAATGTACGAAACATTTGGGGACGAAGCATACAGACTCGGTGGGATGAATGCATATGAAGAGATCAGGGCGCTGTGTGATTCATATCCGTTTACGAAGTCTTCTACGTGGTTTTACGTTGCAACTTATGTGATACCGGGCCTTTGCACCTTTGGTGAGATGCCTCTGGTCGATTCGTTGATCAGTGAGGCTCCTGCGGCGTACAAAAATCGGGTTTATGCCTTTTTAGCAACTTCAAAGGCTGTAACGTCAGAAGACATAGATGACGCTTTGGCCGTGGTGGATCGAATCGTCAACAAGGATAAGGTTAAGGAAACTAAGGAGAAGATTAATGCTTTGACTTACTTTGCCCAAAACAAAGGCTCGAAGCGAATGGCTGCAACCCTGATCGCCCTGGGGCCCGGTCGGTATGCCGATGCTGTCAAAGCCTTGGAAAAGGCCCAAGCGATTTTGGACGACTTTACGACGGATGATAAAGAGGCGGCTTTTACTGTCAAAATTCTACAAGGTTACCCAAAGCTGGCGTATCTTTATAGCCTGATGAATAAGAAGGATACACAGCTTGCTTTCTGCGAAACTACAGAAGCCGTTGCCCGGGATATTTCCGGGGCTCTGTGGAAGGTAAGAGGCCTTTGCGAAGCCTCTTCTTGTTGGATCTCGGTTGGCCGTCTTGACCGCGCCGCTCAATGCCTTGTTGAAGCTCGGTCTGCGGCGGACGGTGTTGTCGGGAAAGGAGCCGACGCCTCAGAGGTGGCCGAAATGTATCTTTGGTTGGCGAGGTCCCAGGTCGCCTTGGGAGATAAAGGGCGGCTGCTTGAGGTGGTCAGTACATTTGCGACCAAGAGTGTCCGTATCTTCGATGAGTCTATCACCGATGAGCAGTGGGCCTCAGGGCAGTACGGAGAGCACGACGAACTTCTCACTCTTCGGGGTGGGTATTTGATCCGGGCCGCCAAGGTTTTGATCTCCTTAGGTTATACCGATGAAGCCATAAGTATATTAAATAAGGCGATTGCCACGAAAGCGGCTTTCTATGAAGACGATAAATGCGTCAAGCTTTGTGTCGGCAGCTCCACCATTTCAACGAAGTCATTAACCCTTGCCAATGCGTACACGCTCGCTGGTGCCGTTGACAAATCCGTTGCGTTGTCAATGTCCATGGGGAACCGTGCGGAGATCAATAGGGGGATTAAATTAACGGCTGCCACCATGGCTGAGATCGACGATTTTTCGGAAATGCCGTTTTGGAGCCCGGAAAAGCCGGAAAACTGGGTCGCCCAGGTCGATACCGACGGCGACGGTCTGCCTGACTTTTTCAGTCCATTGGCTTCCCCTGAGGACATCGCCGCATCGGGTCTGACCCTGGACCCGGACAGCGATGGGGACGGCATACCGGACACAACGGACACCCGGCCCCTGTATGCCGATTGAGATCCCTTGTCGAGTATTTGGTTGGATTATGCGGTGCCGCTGCATGTGCGGCGGGGCGGCTTACCGGTTGTACCCAAGGAGACCTTCCAAAGGAAGGGCCCTTTTCAGATGGAAGAGTAATGCAATGATACGAAGGTGTGTGAGGCGATGTGTCGGCCTCGACGGAGGGTGTTGTCCGGGCAGCGGGCACGCAGCGTGGCTGGTGATTGCCATGGCCCTGATGGTCGCCGGTGCTGCGGCAACGGCATGGGCTGGCGAAACCACGGCAAAGGCTCCGGTGGAAGTTGCGGCCCCAGGAGACACAGGCCGGGACGCGGAAAAAACAGAGGTGAAAAAGAGCAACGAGGTGGCGGTGAAAGGGGATACCCTCACCGTGACGGGTACCATGGAGAGCAAGGCCTCCGGGGTGTCCATTCTTGATTATCAGATGCTTCGGCATCTTTCCGGTGGGAACGGGGATTTAAACGAGCTTCTGCTGGTGCTTCCGGATATCCAGCCGGATGACTCCTGGCGCTCTGCCAAGACAGCCGGGGAGATCCTGCCGGTGAACATCTCCATTTCAGGCGGAAAGGCCTACCAGAACAATTTTTCCGTGGACGGGATCTCCAACAACAGTCTTTTGGACCCCGGCTCCGAGCGCCACCAGGTGGTCAACGACGTGCCCGGCCATCCCCAGGAGATTTTCCTGGATTCGGACCTGGTGGAGGAGGTGGCGGTTTACGACAGCAACGTGCCTGCCCGGTTCGGTGATTTTTCCGGTGGGGTGGTGGACGCAAAAACCGTCAAGGCGGGCATCAAGCCCAAAGGTAAGGTCTATTACCGGACCACCCGGAGCCAGTGGACCCACTTTTTCCAGTGGGAGGGAGAGGAAGACGACGAGGCCTCCCTTACCCCGCCGTCTTCCGACGATGAGGCAATTGAGGACCCCCGGTTTGAAAAGCATATCTATGGCGGGAGTCTGAGTATGCCCCTGGGCGACACCCTGGGGGCCTTGGGGTCCGTCAACGAGGTGCGATCCACCATTTCCAAGCGGCATTTCAAGGGGTGGAAGGATGAAAAACGACACCTGAGAAATATTATGACCAAGCTCTCCTGGGATCCGGATTATCTGAATTCCTTTGAACTGAGCCTGTTTCATTCCCCGTATGAGGAGGAGCGTTTCCTCTCGGATATCAAAAACAGCGACTACACCATCAAGGGGGGCGGGGATCGCATCCAGGGGCAGTGGAACCGGGGGCTGGGTTTCGGGGCCCTGGAGGTGACCGGTGGGTTCCGAAAGAGCGTCAACGAGCGGGAGGCCCCGAAGGATCTTCGTCAGTGGGCCGCCACAGCCTCCAAGCCCTGGGGTGCGGATGCAGAATCGGCCTACTCCAAGGAAGGCGGTCACGGGGACATCACCAAGACTCAGGAGAGTTTTACCACCCGCGCGGACCTGTCGGAGGTCTCCTTTGAGGGGTGGGGTGGGCGCCATACCCTGAGCACGGGCATTTCCTACGATCTGACCAAGGGAACCTTCGACCGCAAGGAGTCCACCATGATCTACACGGACCCGGTAACGTCCGATACGGTTATCTCCCCTGGCAACAGCTACGACTGCGAGGACAACGAGCAGTACTTCAGCATGCGCAAGGTCTACGATGCCGATGACTCTTCGGCGGTGGTCAACGCCTTGAGCCTCTATGGCCAGGATGAGATGGTGTGCGGCAGAGTCACCCTGCGGCCGGGGCTTCGAGTCGCCGCCAACGACTTCATGGATAATCTGGACGTGGCCCCGAGGATGTCTGCGTCCTGGGACAGCTTCGGGGACGGGCGCACGGTGTTCACCTCGGGTTTTAACCGGTACCACAGCGCCACTTTTATTACCTACAAACTGCGGGAGGCCAAGAGGCCTTACCGCACCGAGGTGCGAAAGCCCTATCAGGACATGGTTTTTTCCGGAAGCGATCCTTCGGGGACCCTGGGCGGTTTCTGGTGGCCGGTGTCGGATGCCGGAAACAACGTGGAGACCTTTTCCACCCTTAAAACCCCCTATGCCGATGAATTTCAGATCGGTGTCGACCAGAGGTTCGTGGGCGGGACCCTGGGGTACAAGTATGTGCGCCGAAAAGGACGGGATCAGTTTGCCCGGACCTACGGGGCCATCCAGCCCGACGGGTTGCGCTATTACACCATGACCAACGACGGCTTTTACGACCACAAGAGCCATCGCGTGGCCTGGGGGCGCTCCTTCGGTGCTCATCGCCTCAACCTCAACGTAACATACCAGGATACCGATTCCTCCAATGGGTCCTATGACGGGGAGATAGGTGACGATCGCGTCTGGTACGGCGACGAAGTGATCTATCGGGCCGAACTTCCCAAGAGTACCTTCAACAAGCCCTGGATGGCCAATGTCACGGCCGTTGTCTCCCTGCCCGCGCGCATGACCCTGACTACCATCGCCCGGTACCGGGGTTCCTACACCAAGGTGGAGAGTACGGGCAAGACCAAAGAGGTCCCCGACGATCAGGGCCAGATCAACCCTCTCACCGGGGAGAAGGTCTCCGAAGAGATTCCGGTCTATGGCGAGCGGGATCGCCCCTCCAGTGTGGTGGTGGACTGTAAACTCCGCTGGAAGTTTCCCTTGTGGGGGCAGAGCGTTTTCACCAGCACCCTGGAGGTAAACAACCTTTTTAACAAAAAAGTCCTGGCCGATGGCAAGAACTACGAATTGGGCCGCCAGTTCTGGCTTGGAGGCGAGGTGAGTTTCTAATGGAAAGGAGCAACGAGACCATGTCGGACACGGTGATTCAGGTGGACAACCTGTGCCACAGCTACGGGGGCAAGGATGTGCTCCGGGGCCTCAGTTTTGAGGTGAAAAAGGGCCGTATTTTTGGGCTTCTCGGGAAAAACGGAGCGGGAAAAAGCACCACCATCAACATCATGATGGGGTTTCTCTCTCCCAAAGGCGGGGTGTGCCGGATTTTCGGGGAGCCCTCCCACAGTCTGCGACCGGAGACCAGGGCCCGCATCGGCCTGCTGCACGAAACCTTTCTCCAGTACGAGTTTTTGACCATTGGGCAGGCCGAAACATTTTACGCCTCTTTTTATCCGATGTGGAACCACGGGGTGTTCAGAGATCTCATGGACCGCCTGGGGCTCCCGGACAATCGCAAGATCCACCGGATGTCCTGCGGCCAGCGATCCCAGGTGACCCTGGCTCTCATCCTGGCCCAGATGCCCGAGCTGATGATCCTGGACGATTATTCCCTGGGGCTGGACGCCGGCTACCGTCGCCTGTTTCTCGACTACCTCCTGGACTATGCGGAACGTTACGGTACCACCATTCTCATTACCTCCCACATTGTCCAGGACCTGGAGCGGTTTGTGGATGATATCGTGATTCTGGACCAGGGCCGTACCCTTGTGAGCTCCAGCCTTCAGGGCTTCACCGATGGGTTCCGCTGCTACGGCCTTCCCCGCAACGGGGGGAAAAAACCGGTACAGGACGGGATCATCGCCCGGACGGAGTGCCTCGGCGATCGGCAGTATCTCTACAGCTTTGAATCCCAAGACGTCGTGCGGGAGCACCTGGCTGCCTCAGGCATGGATGCCGCAGGGCTTGCGCCGGTCTCCATGACCCTGGAAGACGCCTTTATCGGGTTGACCGGGAAATATTGATGGCAGGTAACGTTTAAACGTATGGGACCGGCGGCTCTGTTGGCGGTTAAGTTATCTTAACGTCAAATACATAGTCCTTAACGGATCGTTTTGAATGACGCTTGGGTTTTGTTCATCGTTTGGGCCGCGACCTTCGAAAAAACCGAGAAAGCTCGACCGAAACGGAGCGCCGCGCTCCGGTGCGGCTTTTTAGCCCGTCATTACCCGTGCCGCACAGGAGGCAAGGGAGCCAGGGCGGTTATGCAAATATGCCGATGGTCGAAACCATGATGAAGGCCGACGTTTGATTCAAAGGCGGATGTGATTTGGCCCGAGGAACGAGGGGGAAAGTGCATTCACAACCTGGGGCCCAGAGGATCAGTCCCTGGCTGCCGGAGGCAGGCTTATCCATGCGCCTCAAGTATAGAAGGCATCAACAAAACAAGGATATGAAAACACATGTACAAGGCGATTGTATATAAGGAGTGGATCAAGCTTCGCTGGTTCCTCCTCGTGTTGCTGGGGATCACCCTGGCGGTTTATGGGAAGATTTTTATCATGCTCAGGTCAGCCGTGCTTGCCAAGGGGGCGTACCACCTCTGGTACATGGCGGCGATCAAGCAATCCGTTTTTTACGGGGACATCATGTGGCTGGCACCCTTTGTGGGGCTGGTGACGGCCCTGGTGCAGTTCGTGCCGGAGACGGGCAAGAGGCGCCTGCGCATCCTTTTTCACCTGCCCCTTCCCCACACCCTGTCCCTGGTGTGCATGCTGGGGGTGGGATGCCTCTGTGTTGCAGGGCTGTGCGGGATCAGCGCGGTGTGCCTGGCCCTGATCATGGGATGCTATTTCCCCGCAGAGATCGTGTCGGGTGCCCTGTTAACGGCGGCACCCTGGTGCCTTGCGGCGGTGCCCGCCTATTTCGGGGCCGTGTTGGCCCTGGTGGAGACGGCATGGTGGCGCAAGGCGGTTTACGGTGTCATCGCCTTTGGCACGGTGTTGCTGCTGGTGAAAAAAAGCTTCGGGGTTTTTGAGCTCTCTCTGGGGGGGTACGCCCTGGCGTGTGCCCTTTACCTGCCCACGGTTCTGTTGCCGGCTCACCGGTTTAAAAGGGGGATTGTCTGATGCTCAAGGTTTCGCGATGTGCCATTGTTCTCCTGATAACCCTGGTGTGTGCCATCTACGTTCCGGAGCAGGTGCGGCGGCTGCTTGTGGAGAGGTCGTTTTCTCCCTTTATCCTCTACAGCTCATCTCTAAAGACATTCATGGTCAATGCCAGGGATAAAGAGACGGGGCAGCGCCGGATGACGGATCTCTCCGGCAAGGAGTACACCAGGCGAGAGTTTGAAACAGCACTGCCCATGTTTTTTTATAAAGATCTGGCCGCCTGGGGCTGTCTGCCCGAATCCCTGGACGGTGAAGAGGTGACCTATAAAAAGGTGGCCATGAACCGCCAGGTGCTGAGCCTTCGGCCGCGCGCCCTTAACAGCCCGGTGGTGCCCCTGTATCCCCTGTACGAGTCTGCTTCGGGGTTTACCCAGCTGGAGGAGCCCGACTCCATGTTTCGGGTGACAGGCGCCTTTGAGTTTTTGGACGCCGCAACCAACGCCGTGGATGCGGACCGGTCCGGGCGGTTTACAAAGGCGTTGACCCGCAAGGGGTTCGCCTTTCCCGCCCAGGGCATCTTCGGCAACCCCACAGCCCGGAAGCCCTTTGACGAGGGCTATTTCATCACCGATGCCGAGGGGACCCTCTTTCACCTGAAGATGGTGCGGGGAAACCCCTGGGTGAAGAACACGGGGCTGGCCCCGGCCAGCGGCATCCGTTACATCGGCATGGATGAAAACCCCCGGCGGGAGTTTTATGGTCTGATGATCGAAGGGGACGGCACCGCAAGCCTTCTCTCCTGGGGCAACTACAGGCCCATTGCCCTGCCCATGGAGGGTTACGACCCGGATACCATGAGCCTTGCCGTGTACTGCGACCTTCTCAAGCGGACCTTTGTGATGACAGGGAAAAAGAGCGTCCGGGTGTGGGTGACGGATCGCGCTTACCGCCCCATCGCCTCCCATACCCACGGTCTGGAAGCCAAAGGAGGGCAGGAGATGCTCAAGCAGCTTTTCCCCTTACGGGTTGTGCGTTCAAAAGGGGAAACCGCCTATGCGCTGCTGGATGTTTCCTTTAACCCCGAGGGGTGGATGGTCTCCCTGTTTTGCCTTGTCGGGCTCCTGGGCTGGCGCATGAGGCAGCGTCGGGCGGGGCGTCATCCCGAAGATTATCTGGTTGTGCTCCTCACGGGGGGCTGCGGGCTGTTGGCTGTGGCCTTGACGGGGTGTCTGCCGGAGGCAGATTAAGCGTTAAGCCAGTACCACTGACAAACAAAAAAAGCCGCAGCTTGCGCTGCGGCTTTTTTGTGTCTTCGTATCAGGGTCCCAAGGGGGAGACCCGTCGTTGCTTTACTGTTCCGGCAGGGCCAGGCGCACCAGCTCCAGAACCTCGGCTTCGGGAAGGCGTTCGTTGGTTTTGGCCACGAAACCGGTTTTGTGGGTGAAGCGGATATCGGGTCGCCCCTGGAGTTTGGCGAAGTTCACCTCCGGGGCGTTGTCGAAGCGCATGAGCTTCCAGCCATCCCCCCGGCTGTCCCGGGTGATGCAGACCGCGGCAGGGTCTGCCTGGCGAAAGTTGAACTCCTGGGCGCCTTCGGAGTCGTCGGTGTCGCCGATGAGGATGCCGTAGCCGTTGATGGTCACTCTTTTGGCGTTGGACCACAGCTCCAGCTGGTCCGTGAGCTTCCGGGCGCTGTCCAGGGCTTTGCGGCCGAATCGGCGCATGATGGGGATGAGGGAGTCGGGGTCGGCGGCAAACATGTCCAGAACCCAGCCCTCCATGGGGCTGTACGTGGTTCGTAGCTCGGTGGTGCCAATTTCAGCGCCTACCTTGGCCGGGCCGAATCGGTCGATGCGGTCTTTAAAACGCCACCAGGGAAGGGACGACAGGGAGGCGGCGCAGCCCAGGGCCTCGGCCACCAGCACAAAGCTTGCAGAGAGCTCGATGTTCTGGTGATGGTCGTAGTTGCGTTTTTCCGGGTCGTACTCTTCACCGATGTCCACCACCCAGATGGTGGGGTCTGCCACCTCTTCGGCCGTGGGCTCTCGTCTTTCAATGGTAAAATCGGTGTCCGGGTGGACGGCCAGGATAAGGCAAAGGGCGAAGAATTCGTCAAAATGTGAGGAACCCGGGTGGGTGATGATCAGCTCGGTCAAAGCGGTCTCCCTTGTTTCGTGTATGGGTATTTTGGCGGCGTGTGGTCGGGTCGGGAATCGTTCGGGCGAAGGGGTCTGGCACGGCGCATACCGGTGTCGGTCCGTTCCGTCGGACTCAAACGGTTCGTTTCCAAGCCTCCAAAGATTGTCATGGATTTCAGGCCTTGCGGGCCGGGCGCATTGCTGGTTGGAATGCTCGTAAAAGAGCTAACGTTATCTTATGTATCAGCGTATGGCAATAAAAGAATGAATGGCGCGTGACGTAAAGGATGCTGGAATTGCTTGGATACCGGGGTGCCGGGGCGGTGGCTGGTTTGACAAACCCTTTGCCTATGGGATATTAAAACAAATTTACTTGTGCCCGTCCGAGGGCATGCATGGCCTTGATGGCGGCATGCGGGATGTTATTTATGGCAGAACCTGAAAAGGGTGACGATTGATGATAAAGAAATTGACGGTGAACGCGCTGGCCTTCTGGGTCATTGCCGGTCTCTCCGCCGCATACGCCGATGGGTCCGGCTCCTGCGAAAGCGGTGATTGTGAAAACGGACAAGGCGTGTACCACTACGCCGACGGCGGGAGTTACGAGGGGGCCTTCAAGTCGGGGGTCGCCTCTGGAAGCGGGGTGCGTGTCTACAAGGACGGCACCCGTTACGTCGGGCAGGTGGAAGGCGGCATTCCCGAAGGCGTGGGAGAGATGATCTTTCCCGACGGCACCCGGTACATGGGGGGCTTCGGCGAGGGGCTGCAGAAGGGGCACGGCACCGTGGTTTACGGCGACGGACGACGGTTTACCGGTGCCTTTGAAGACGGGCGGCCCAGCGGTCACGGAACCCTTTTTTTCAAGGACGGCAAACGCCTGACGGGCATTTTCAAAGACGGGGTCCCCCAGGGACCGGGGGTTCTCTTCTTTGTGGAGGGGGCTGTGTATACCGGTGAGTTCCGCAAGGGACGCATGGAGGGCACCGGGACCCTCGTCTATGCCGACGGCCATGTCTACGTCGGATCCTTTACCAACGACACCATGAACGGGGAGGGCACCCTCACCGCGCCGGACGGCAGTACCCTTAAAGGGGAGTTCGTGGACGGCCACTTGGAAGGGGAAGGGGAGATCGCTTTTCCCGGAGGCACCTTGTATACCGGCAGCATCGTCAATGAGAAGATGCAGGGCAAGGGAAAGCTTGTGGAGCCCGACGGCACCCGGTACGAAGGTATGTTCGAGGAGAACCGGTTCCATGGAAAGGGCACGGTCACCTACCCGGACGGCGCCACCTTCACCGGCCCCTTCATCGAAGACAAGATCGCGGGCAAAGGCCAGTGGATCTTTGCCGACGGGGCCCGGTTTTTCGGGTACATGAAAGACGCCCGGATCATGGAAGGCAAGGGTGTGTACACCTCGCCGGACGGCACCCGCTACGAAGGACGGTTCCACGAGAATCTCTTCGAAGGGGAGGGGATCCTTACTACGGCCGAGGGCGTGCGCTTTGAAGGCTCGTTCCATGAGGGCCTGATGCGGGGTCCCTTCAACGTGTTTTACCCGGACGGTGCCCGGTACTCAGGGGAGGTCAAGAGCCTGAAGCCCCATGGGACCGGTACCATGACCTATGAAGACGGGAGCAGCTTTTCCGGTCTTTTCAAGGAGGGCCTTTTTGACGGGCGCGGAACCCGCAAGCTCACCGACGGCACCGAGCTTCGCGGAACGTGGGTCAAAGGAAAGCCCGACGGCAAGATGGTAACACGGGCGTCGGACGGGACCACCCGGGTTGTGACTTACGCAAACGGACAGCCTGTGACGGCTGAAAACCAGGGCTCCGGGGCGTCTGGCGACGCCCCTCGGAAGAGCGACACCAACACACCGGAGGGAAGCTGATGAAGATGGCATCGACGGATGAGCAGATCCTGCGCGCAGCCAAGGAGATCGTCGTAAAATTTATCGAGGTGGGGCGCGTCTCCCCCACGGGGTTTGACGAGGCGTTCAAACAGATCTACAGCTCGGTTGCCTCCGCAGTGAAAAAGGAGGCGCCTCCCGCAGGGTCCGAATAACCCCGTGTAAAAGGCAGGAACATCTATGACGCCCTGCAGGACGGATCCTGCAGGGCGTTTTTTATTTGTTCTCCGATACCGCTTCCCTGGCAAAGTCTCCGAGTTCTTTTCCCCCTAAGCTTTCCAGGGTTTTAAAAAGGTTGGGGTAGGCGGCCAGGGAGGCGTTGATGATCTCGTCCACGGGGATGTCGTCGTAGGGGCCCCGGTCCAGGACATACTCCATGTGTTTGCGGCCTTCGGTGTCAAAGGGGTGGAAGAGGCAGTCGGTCTCCCCGTCGAATTCCAGGGGGTGAACGCCGAATTTTTCGCACAGGGAGGCGTTGAAGGTGGGGGTTACCTTGATCCACCGCCCGTTGAGGAACACCTCCGAGTAGCCGTGGTAGACAAACAGGTCTGTTCCCATGAGCTCCCTCAGGCGCCGGGTGCTCAGGTGGTTTTTGACATCGGCGAACCCCAGGCGCGCCGGGACCCCTGCGGCCCGCACGGCAGCGGTATAGACCAGGGCCTTGGCCACGCAGTAGCCCCTGCCCTTTTTCAGGACGGAGCTGGCCCGCATCCCGTCGGGGCTGAGGTCGTAATAGTACGGGTCGTAGAGGACATCGTCGCGCACGGCATTGAAGAGGGCCATGGCCTTCTCCTTGTCGGAGGAGAGTCCTGCAACAAGGGGGGCGACGTAGGCGGCGATGGCCTCTGAGTCGCAGTCGATGTGATGGGTGGGGGCCAGATAGCGGGTGCGTTCTTCGTCGGAGAGTCTCATGTCTGTCACCATTTTTCTGTGTGATGTGTGTGGATTCGATCCCTGACTGTGTTGCGCCGAGGCCGTGGCGGGGCTCCCTGGACGGCCGGTTCATTCAGTATTTCATACAGGGCGGTGTCGGTGGAATCGTCTTTTTTGCTTTTTTTTGAAGAAGGGATGCGCGGCCGGAAGGTATTGTCCTGAAAACGCATGTGATTTTTCTGTGGGGTGAGGCGTGTGGGTTCCCTTGGCGGGATGGGGGGCTGCTCGGGGTGCCATTTGGTGTGTTGCCCTTGGGGGAACGGTGACGGGGCGTAGGGTCCCCCGGGGGGCTCCCGCTGTTTTCATGTGTTTTATCCGGGGTCGGGCAAGGCGTTAAAGTTTTATGCGGGATGGGCGATAGAAGGAAGAGTGGGGCGTGTGCGCCCACAACAGATCAGGATGCCTTGGGAAAGGGTAAGGGTATGAGAAACGGATTCAAGCAAGGGGCAAAGCGGGTGGTGCTGGTTTTGATGGCCCTTGCTTTTTTGGCCTGCGAGAAGGAACCCCCGGAGCGGGAGATGGTTGTGGGGCCGTGGAAGGACACCATTGCCAGTTACCATAACATCATCTCTTTTCGGGCCAACGGGACCTTCGGTATCCTGCGGCTGGTGGAGGGGCAGCACTCCAAAATCGACGAGAAAGCGGAAAGGGCAAAGGTCGAGGGCAAGTGGAAGCTGCTGCCTCCGGAGATGGAAGGGGATCCCCTGCTCCTGATCATGACCCCGGAGATGGTGGTTGGTGACACGCCCTGGGCGGTGGACACTCCGGTGACCTACCTGATCGAGCGGTTGACCCGCAATACCATTCTTCTGCGCCCCTCAGGCGGTGAGCGCATCTCCTGGGACCGGTTGCGCAGCACCAAGGCGCCTGAGGAAGAGGACGGGGTCCCCCTGACGCAGATTCCCACCGGCCCCCTGGTGGTGGGGCTCACCAAGGAGCGCATCAATGAAGAGAGCCGGTACCTGTGCGTGCAGCTGACCCTGAGCGTCAACGACGTGGAGGTGTTGCCCTATGTGGAGCCCGATGACGAGTCGGCCGAAGGGGCATACCGCCTGCATCCGAGCCTCCTTGAGGCCCTGGTGCTTCACATGAGTCGGCTCACCTACCGGGAGGTGCGCAGCCTGAAACGGTTTGAAACCGTGTTGGCTGATTTCAAACGGCTCCTCAAGCCCTATCTCGGTTCCCATCTGCAGGAGATCAAGGTGGTCCGGGTGCAAATTACCTCGACCCGCGACGGCGTAAGCGAGTTTGTGGGCAAGTATGCCCCGAAAAAGGTGGCGCCCCCCGAGGCCGGCACCTGAGCCCGGCGCACGTTTATTTCTTCTGTTCAGAGGGTGGCTTCAGTCCCGCCATGGCATTGCCCATATCCTGCATGATCAAAAAGAGGGCGTCGTCCAGGCGCTCGGAGATCAGGTCCCGGGGCGCGGGGCGAGCCTCTTCCGGCTTTTCATCGGTCCATTCGGACAACACATCCAGCACTTCATGTTCCCAGAACAAGACGATTTTCCAGTGGAGTTGCTCCTCGTAGAGGCTCACCTGGTCCACTGTGCGCTGAAGCAGGGTATTTATGACGCCCGGGTAGGCGGTGCACATCTGATCCACGATGGTATGGCCTGTGTGGGTGTCCACACAGGTGACCTGGAGGTTCGGGCCTCCGGGCACGGCGCTTCGCATGGGGGTGCAGGTGATCTGGAGCCGCTCGGTTCGCCAGGCCAGGGCGTCGGCAACGGACTGCCTTGCATAGGCTGCGTAGGTTCTGGCGGTGCTGTTGCACAGGGACCAGAGGTAGGCTGCTCCGGGAATGCTGGTGGCGTAGGCCATGGCGTGGAGCTGGCCCAGGATGGCCAGGTGAAGCACGGCCATGGGGGCAAACAGGGGCAGGCGTTCAATCCGTTCTTCGGCTGTGGTGTCGGGGCGAAAAAAGAGGTGGCGGTTTGCTTCGATGATGTCCAGGGACTTGAGGAGCCGCGTGGCGTAGGGCACGGTCTCTTCCTTGCCTGCGCCCAGCAGAAGGGCCCCCATGGCCTGCAGCGAGGGGGTGAGCTCGTCGAGTTGACGTGGGGCAAGCTCTTCGCTGAGGAGGCCTTTCATGGGGCGTTTCAACGCGTGCCAGAAGGGCAGGTTTTTGTCCGCGAAGAGGGTGTCTGTGAGGCGGGGCAGGGCGGACGGCGCCAGCCCGGAGCCGTCCGAAACGGAACGGGCCAGGGTCTTAAGGGATGTTTCAACGGCCATGGAATCTCCTTGGGTAAGGGGGTGGCACGTAAGAGGGGGAGGGGGGAAGCCGCAGGGGGCTTCGGGGCGCATGGGCAGGGGTGGGGTTTTTTCAGACTTACGGATTATGTTACTGTATTGGTCACCCGATGTCCACTGCCCCGCATGGCGGGAACAGAAATGGAAGGCATCGTTTTCGGGGTGGATTGTAAGGCGACGGGGAGTTCATGGGAGGTGGCAATGATGAGTTCGGCTCTGTTTCATCTGTTTTTGTCGTTCATGTCGGTGGTCTTGTGGCTGCTGATTTTGGGAATTTTCCTTCGGAAGGCGGCGGCGCCTAAGCTGAAGGGGCGTTTTTTCCTGTTTTTGAACGTCATCCTGATCATCGATGCCGCGCGCTCCGTGTTTGAGAGTGTTTATTTCGGGATGGTGCACACGTCCCGGGCCGGTCTGCTGCCGCCGGGTGTGGAGGCGTATCTCATGGCCCCTGCACAGATTACGGTTCCTAAACTCGTGAACCTTTCGGCCGCCGCATCCATTCTTTTGCTGCTGGCCTTTCACTGGTACCGCGATGAAGAGCGGGAGGCCCGGAAGCAGGCCCTTCAGATGGAGCGCCTGAAGTGCATTGAGGAGAAGTACCGGAACCTTTTTGACAACATGACCGGCGCCTACGCCATGGGGGAGATGATATACGATGGGGCCGGGCTTCCCGTGGATTTTCTTTATGTGACGGTGAATCCTGCCTTTGAATCGATGTTTTCCATGGATAAAAACGCGGTGGAGGGCAGGCGGCTTTCCGAGGTGTTTCCCGGGGTGGACCAGGACGAGTCCGGGTGGCTGACCCATTTTGCCGAGGTGGTGAAAACCGGCGAAGGGAAAACCCTCAAGGAGTATTCAGATGCCCTGGACATGTGGTTTTACATCAACGTGTTCCATGCCGGGGGCGAGCAGTTTGTCACGGTGTTTACAGACATCACGCCGTTGATGGAGGCCGAGCGCCTCACCGGGGCCCTGGCCCTTGCCGGGGCCGCCAGCCATGAGCTGAGCCAGCCCCTTCAGGCGGCCCTGGGGTATGCGGAGCTCATGGAACTCAAGGCAAGGGAGCTTGAGGGCGGCGAGGCCCTCCGTGAAACCGCGGACCGGTTTTCGGATCAGGTGGAGCGCATCAAGGAGACCGCCGCCCGGCTTCGGGGCGTCTCCAGGTACCGGACCAAGGGGCACGCCGGGGGAACCCCCATCCTTGACCTGGCAGGAAGTGTGGAGCCAGGACAAGACGATGGGTGAGGGCGCCTGGTGGACGTGGTCGTGTCTCAATAAAGTGGCTTAAGGCCTGTTTCCCCCGGCAGGGCCGTCGGGGCTTTTTTTTGAGCTGAACAGTGACTACACCCCTTCGGCGCAGGGTCGGCAGAGGAGCGTATCCCCCTTGCGGACCATCTTGGTCTGCATGGTGAGTTCGCCGCATACGGCGCAGGCAACAGACGGAGCCAGCTCTGCAAAGGCCGGCTCGGGGATGGCGGCGTCGGTGATCTCAAAGACCTCGCCCACGGGCTTTTGGAGAAGGTCCACGGTCTTCATGAGCTTCTGCTGTTTTTTTTCATCTGCCGTGGCGGTCCCTTCCGCAAGCTTTTTCTCAAGCGCCTCAAACACCTCCGGGTCCCGGCCTGTATAGGCATACGTGCTCTTGCGCGAGAACCGGAAGCCTTTGCCTGCCTGGCGTGAAAACACGGTGTACACATTTTTCCCGATGTTGGTGATGGTGAGGTTTCCCTTACCGGCCGTGGTGCCCAGCAGCACCTGCAGGGCATCCACGGAGCAGGCGTCGTTTTCGCTGATGGCCACAAGCTCTTCGTCTTGGCTGCGGTCCTCGCCCAAAAGGCGAAGGGATTCCACGGCCACCAGGTAGCCGTAGACAAGTCCCGGGCAGAGGTGCCCGTGAAAGTCGATGCAGGGTTTCAGGGTGTCGGGCAGGGGCAGGTGGGCGTAATGGGTATGGTTCATGGGGGCCTCGCATGATGGGTTGGGTGCGCCCGGGGCGCATGAAGGTCATGGTTGAAAAAGGGCTTAAGCAGCGGGCGGGATCCCGGAGGGAGCTGCCCGGTGTGCATCTGACACTATAATCAAAGGCTGCCGGGCATGTCAAAAGCGGTGCTGAACCGCACCGGAAACAGGTGGAGCTTAAGGGCCTTGCATGGGATCTTCCCGGAAAAGGGTTGACAGGTTGTGCGGGGTGACTTTATAAATGCTTCAGGAGGTGCAGTATTGATAAAGTCAGAGCCTAAACACCAATTCGGGGGCAAGTTGCGGGCGGTCAGGGAGCGTCGGGGTGTTACCCTGAAGCAGGTGGCCGGCAGGGCCGGCGTGAGCGAGAGCCTGGTATCCCAGATTGAGCGCAACAAGGTCTCCCCGTCCATCGACACCCTTCTCTCCATCGCCGACGTGCTGGGGGTGGATTACGAATACCTGTTCAGTGATTACCGCAAGAAGGGCAAGGTCGATATCATCCGTGCCTCAGAGCGCAGCGTCACCCGGGACGGCCAGGTGACCATGAGCCGTCTCTCCGTGCGGGAGGAGATCCCCGGGGAGCACACGGTGGAGGCCTTTATGCTGGAGGTCGCGCCCGGTGGCCAGACCGGGGACCTGGAGTACGGCCACGCCGGCCGGGAGTTCGGGATCATCCTTGACGGAGAGGCCGAGCTTCTCTACGGGGACGACACCTACACCGTGGCCAAGGGGGACACCGTCTCCTTTGCCTCGCGCATACCCCACATTTTAAAGAATCGCGGCGACGCGACGCTGAAGGCTGTCTGGATCGTTTCACCGCCCAGGCAGGCCTCACACAAATAAGAGATCGCATATGAACCAGACATCTTCCGGAGGAGATATGGGAAAGACAATCGCGGAGAAAATTTTTGAATCGCATCTTGTGGACAACCCGTCCGGCGACATCCAGGTGATTCGTCTGGACGCGGTTTTCTGCCATGAAATCACCACGCCCGTGGCCATCACGGACCTTGAGGCCCGCGGCATGGACCGCGTTTTTGATCCGTCCAAGATCAAGGCGGTCATCGACCATGTGACCCCGGCCAAGGACTCCAAGACGGCCATGCAGGGCAAGATCCTGCGCGAGTGGGCCCTGCGCCACGGGATCATCGATTTCTTCGACATCGGTGACAACGGCGTCTGCCATGCCCTCTTCCCGGAGAAGGGGTTTGTGCGACCCGGGTACACCATCATCATGGGGGACTCCCATACCTGCACCCACGGTGCCTTCGGTGCCTTTGCCGCCGGTGTGGGCACCACGGACCTGGAGGTGGGTATCTTAAAAGGCGTCTGCGCCTTTCACGCGCCCCAGACCATGAAGGTCACCATCACCGGCGACCTGAAGCCCGGTGTCTACGCCAAGGACGTGATCTTGGACGTCATCGGAAAGCTCGGGGTCAACGGCGCCACAAACCGCGTCATTGAGTTCACCGGGCCGGTGGTCTCCGCCATGAGCATGGAGGCACGCATGACCCTGTGCAACATGGCCATTGAGGCCGGGGGCACCTGCGGGATCTGCGCACCGGACATGACCACGGTCTCTTACCTCTGGCCCTTCATCAAGGACGAGTTCCCCTCGAAGGAGGCGGCCCTGGAGGCATACAGCGCCTTTACCGCCGATGCCGACGCCGAGTACGCCGAGGAGATGGTGGTTGACGTGAGCGAGCTGGTGCCCATGGCCACCTTCGGGTACAAGCCCGACCAGGTGAAGCCCATCGCCGAGATGGCATCGGAAAAAGTAGACCAGGTCTACATCGGTTCCTGCACCAACGGTCGCATCGAAGACCTGCGCGTGGCCGCCGATGTGCTCAAAGGCAAGCACATCCACAAGAGCGTGCGCGGCGTGGTCTCTCCTGCGACCCCGGCCGTGTACAAGCAGGCCTTGAAAGAAGGGATCATCGAGATCTTCATGGACGCGGGTTTTTGTGTGACCAACCCCACCTGCGGGGCGTGCCTGGGCATGAGCAACGGGGTCCTGGCCGAAGGCGAGGTGTGTGCCTCCACCACCAACCGCAACTTCAACGGCCGCATGGGCAAGGGCGGCATGGTTCACCTCATGAGCCCTGCGTCGGCAGCGGCCACGGCCCTTACCGGCGTTATCACCAATTCACACATCTTTACGGGCGGGGAGTAAGCCATGAAATCATTCAACGGAAAAGTCCTGTTTCTGGATCGGTCCGATATCAACACTGATGAAATCATACCGGCTCGGTATCTCACCGAGATCACCAAGGAAGCCTTGAAACCCTACCTCCTGGAGGACCTGGAGCTGGAAGGCTTTGCCCCGGAAAGGGATGTTACGCCCACCGGCGCGGTGGTGACCCGCGCCAACTTCGGGTGCGGATCCTCCCGCGAGCACGCGCCCTGGGCCTTTGAGGTGAACGACATCAACATCGTCATCGGGGAGAGCTTTGCCCGGATCTTCAAGCAGAACATGTTCAACTGCGGCATGATGGCCGTGGAGCTGCCCGCAGAGGTCCTGGACGATCTCATGGCCCGGTTTGCCGGCAAGGAGACCGACCTGGTCACCGACCTGGAAAAGGGTGTGTTCCGGTTCTCCGCAGACGGCGAGAGCCTTGAGGTTCCCTTTGAGATCTCCGAGTTCGACCGAGCCCTGGTGGGTGCGGGCGGCTGGGTCGGCTACGCGGATACAAATTACTGATCCGTGATGCTCGGTTCCTCTTTTGAGGCATCGGGTACCTTTTTTGAGCGATAAGGGGAGGGCTGCCCGAAGGGCGGTCGTCCCCTTTTGTTTGGGGAAAAAAGGTGCTATGGTCTCAATTTGCCGGAATCCGCAGGGGAAAGAGCCCCTCAGGCGCCATGATCGTGGCGGCTGACTGCGGAGAATGTGTGCTGAATGCCCGTCCCCCCATGCGCTGGCCGGGACGTGTTCCGGCCTTTTTCACGCGCATCATCATGACAACAGACCACGAGATACACTCCATGAAACGATTTGAAGAGCTCTTTGCGGAGCTGAAGAAGAAAGTGGCTGCCGGCGATCCTGATTCCGGGACCGTCAAGGAGCTCCATGCGGGAAAGCACGCCATCGGAAAAAAGGTCATCGAAGAGGCCGGTGAGGTCTGGATGGCCGCCGAGTACGAAGGCAAGGAGAAGACTGCCGAAGAGATTTCCCAGCTCCTCTACCATCTCCAGGTGATGATGATTGCCTGTGACCTGGAACTGGAGGATGTCTACAAATACCTGTGATGGCCTTTCCGCCCGCCGGAGCGCATCACGTCAGTTGAGTTAAGGAAAACCGTCAGATGTTGAAAATAGCACTTCCCAACAAAGGATCCCTGTCTGAAGAGTCCCGGGCCCTCATTTCCGAAGCCGGGTACAATTGCCGCCGTTACAGCCGTGAACTCAAGGTCACGGATGTGGAGCACCAGGTGGAGTTCATCTTCCTGCGCCCCCGAGACATTGCGGTCTACGTGCAGAGCGGGATCATTGACCTGGGCGTCACCGGCCGGGACCTGGCCATGGACAGCGAGTCCGAAGTCGATGAGCTGCTTCCCCTGGGCTTTGGCCGTTCCAAGTTCTGCTACGCCGTTCCCGAAGAGAGCCTGCTGACCCCGGAAGGGTTCAATGGCAAGCGCATTGCCACGTCCTACCCCGGCATTGTGGGCCAGGATCTCAAGCGTCGCAATATCGATGCGGCCATCATCAAACTCGACGGCGCCATTGAAATTTCCATCAACCTCGGGGTGGCCGACGCCATTGCCGATGTGGTGCAGACAGGGCGTACCATGGCCGAGGCCGGGCTTCGCATCAGCGGTGAGGCCATCATGTCCTCCGAGGCTGTGCTGGTGACCCGCAAGGGCCGTGAGGAGAGCCTCACCTCCCAGGAGATGATGTTCATCGAGCGTCTCAAGGGCATTGTGGTGGCCCGTCAGTACGTCATGGTGGAGTACGACGTGGCCGGTGAGGCCCTGGAGAGCGCCTGTGCCGTGACCCCCGGTATCGAAGCCCCCACCGTGGCTCCCCTCAGGCGGGAAGGGTGGTTTGCCGTCAAGGCCATGGCCCCCAAAAAGGATCTCAACACCATCATGGATCATCTGGTGGAGGTGGGCGCCAAGGGCGTCATCGCGACGGATATCAGGACCTGCAGGCTCTAGGGTCTGTCGTTAAACACTTCGTGGATGCCGCTCATGGGTGGTGGGGGCCGAACACGATTCTCATGTACAAGCAGACAGGACGTGCGCAATGGTCTTTATCTCGACAATGCTGGCCCTGCTCGTGGCGTCTCATTTCGGACGGCAGGGGTTGATTTACGGGTTTATCCTCGGGATCTCCATGGAAGTGGTGAACCTGGTGGTCTCTGCCCGCGTGGTGCGCAAGGCCGAAGAGAACACGCGGACCCGCTACATGGGCCTCCTGGAAAAAAAGAAAGACCGGGAGAAGCTCCTGGAGGGGAAGTGTGAATCCCTGACCCGTGAGATCGACACCCTGGACCGCCAGGTCAAAGAGCTTGAAGAGAAGACCAACGGGTACATGCACCAGGTGACGGAAAATGAGAAGGTGATCGACAAGCTTCGCCGTGAAAACGAGAAGCAGGCCAGGCTCATCGACGCCGCCGGGAACCGGCTGCCATGACGCCGCTCAGGGTGCTTTCCATTGCAGGCTCTGACAGCTGCGCCGGGGCAGGTCTCCAGGCCGACCTCAAGACCCTGTCTTCTTTGGGCTGCTATGCCATGACCGCCGTCACTGCGGTGACGGCCCAGAATACCCAGGGGGTGAGCCGGGTGATGCCGGTTCCCCCGGACATGGTCCGGGCCCAGGTGGAGGCGGTCCTCTCCGATGTGGGGGTGGACGCCGTTAAAATCGGGATGCTGGGCACCCCGGAGAACGCCGAAGTCGTCGGGGAGATCCTTGAGACGATCAAGGGTGTGCCGGTGGTTCTGGATCCCGTTATGGCTGCCCAGAGCGGCCATGGGCTCAATGCCCGGGAGACCCCCCGGGCCCTGGTGACCCATGTCATGCCCCGTGTGACGGTGATGACCCCCAACATTCCCGAGGCCGAGCGGCTTACCGGCCTTGAAGGCGGCTCTTCAGGCGGTATGGAAGAGGCGGCCCGCAGGCTGGTGGCCATGGGGTGTGCCAATGTGCTTCTTAAAGGGGGGCACTTTGGCGGGGACGTGTGCCCGGACCTTCTTTTGGAAGGGGCCACCGGGGCGGTGACCCGCTTTGAAGGACCCCGCATTGAAACCCGAAACGATCACGGCACAGGGTGCACTTTGGCCTCGGCCCTGGCCGGGTACCTTGCCCGGGGCCTCTCACTTCCCGAGGCGGCCGGACAGGCCAAATCCTATATTACCGGCGCGTTGAAGGGCGCCGTATCCCGGCAGCTCGGTTCAGGGCACGGGCCTTTGTACCACTTCTTTTCCGGGGCCCGGTGAGGTGTCCTTTCTGGGGAGCTGTTCGGTTCCCCGTTGCTTCGATGTTCCCATCACGATCCCTTTCGGATCGAAAAAACTTGCCAACATTTGATGACATCGGATAGTATATCCAGCTTCGCACTCGGTACGAAAGGGTGACGTGTGCCCGAAATTTGCTGAGGGCTCGTCTGAGTATCGGAATTTTCAGGGCTTTTGTGAAAGCCAAACAAGGGTAGTGTTGCATTATGGCGGTAAAAAAAGGTGAAGTGGTCGACATAGCGGTCACCGATATGGCTTTCGGTGGGCGTGGTCTTGCCAGGGTGGACGGCATGGCTCTTTTTATCGACGGCGCCGTGGCCGGAGACAGGGTTCGGGCGCGGGTCTTCAAAAAGAAGAAGAGTTTTGCCGAAGCGCGGACGCTGGAACTTCTGGAACCGTCGGAAAACCGGGTGGAACCCCGGTGTGAATACGCTTCCTGGTGCGGCGGCTGCAAATGGCAGTTCCTGGATTACGAGACGCAGCTTGCCTACAAGCGCGACCACGTGGTGGAGTCCCTGGGGCATATCGGCAATATCCACGACGTGACGGTGCACCCCACCCTGCCCTCCAAGCATCTGTTCGGGTACCGCAACAAGATGGAGTTCTCCTGCTCGGACAGCCGCTGGCTGCTGCCGCACGAGCTCAACGACCCCGACATTGAAAAGGGGCTGGGCATCGGACTCCATGTCCCCGGCACCTTCAGCAAGGTCATCGACATCAAGCAGTGCCATATCCAGCCGGAGACGGGAAACCGCCTGCTGGATATGGTGCGGCAGTACATCAAGGCGTCGGACCTGCCTGTCTACGGCCTGAGAAGCCACGAAGGGTTCTGGCGGTTCGTCATGTTGAGGCACTCCTACCACGAAGACCGCTGGATGGTGAACATCGTCACGGCCGAAGACCGCCCCGATGTGGTGCAGCCCCTGGCCGACGAGCTTGTGGCGGCATTTCCCGAGGTGGCCTCCGTGGTCAACAACATCACCAGCCGAAAGGCCGGGGTGGCCGTTGGGGAGACCGAAAAATGCCTGGCGGGCCAGCCTTTCATCACCGACCGACTGGGCGATTACACGTTCAATATCTCGGCCAACTCCTTTTTCCAGACCAACACCCCAGGGGCAGAGGCTCTGTACGCCACGGTGGAAAAATTTGCAGGCCTTACGGGCACTGAGCGGGTCATCGACCTCTACAGCGGCACCGGTACCATTCCCATCTGGCTCTCCAAGGGTGCGGCTGAGATCACGGGCCTTGAGATCGTGCCCAGCGCCATTGAGGACGCCAACGAGAACTGCCGCCGAAACGGGGTGGAGAACTGCCGGTTTGTGCTGGGCGATATCCGGGAGGCCCTTCCCGGGGTGGATGTGGAGCCCGATGTGATGATCATCGACCCGCCCCGAGCAGGCATGCACAAGGAAGTGGTCCAGCGCGTCGCCGAGTTGAGTCCGGAGCGTATCGTCTATGTCTCCTGCAACCCGGCCACCCTGGCCCGGGACCTTGAGATGCTCAAGGCTCAGTACGAGATCTGCGAGGTCCAGCCCGTGGATATGTTTCCGCACACCTTTCATATCGAAGCGGTGGCCCGCCTGGAAAAACGACGGGATTAGCCGGAAAAACGGGGTGCGTGCCCACGTTCACGTTGCAGGGCTCTTTTTGACGGGCAGGTGCCTCAGGTGCCTGCCCTGACCGCAGGGGTTACCCGTTTTTCCCAGCAATAAGATCAGGACATTGAGAGTTGGGCGTCATCTGGTCGCCCGTAACGACCCGGCTGGGGTGTATGCCTCAATTTTTGCCGTGAAGCCGCCGTTTAAAGCTGTGCCCGATTCCGGAAAAGGGGGGATGGGCTATTTGTTTTCTGGTCGGTTGGGTCGGTGATTCGCGACGCCGGGAATCGCGTCGCAAAGGGCTTTCCGCCGATGGCGGGGCAATGGGTCGGAGGAATTGACAAATTCCTTAAAATTTATTATATTATGGCGTTTACGAGAAAAAATAAAATGAATTGCGGGGTGACGGGAGGTAGTCATTAAGCGACTATGTTTGATTTCCGTTAACACACAGAAAAAGGAGGATAAACTTCCGAACTTCCGCAGGAATAGAGTAGGCATAAGGAGGTCTATTGAGCAAACTTACAATCAAACCCAAAAGCTATAAAGCGTTTACGACCCGCAATATCGATACAATTCCACAGTTTGAAGCGCTTCCCTCCGAGATTCACGACGCCATTCAGGTCGTTTCGCGCGTGATGCCCTTTCGGGCAAACAACTATGTGACTGACGAGCTCATCGATTGGAGCAACCCGGAAGCGGATCCTATCTTTAAGCTGGTCTTTCCCCAGAAGGGGATGATGGCCGTCGACGATTACGACGCCCTTGCCGCGAAATGCGCAGCCGGTGAGCCCGAAGCGGCCCTGCGGGCAGCGGCCAGGAACATTCAGCTGAAGATGAACCCCCATCCCGCGGGTCAGATGGAACTCAACGTGCCCAAGTGTGATCTCGGCCAGTCCATCAACGGCATCCAGCACAAATACAAGGAGACCGTCCTCTTTTTCCCCACCCAGGGGCAGGTGTGCCATGCGTATTGCACCTACTGCTTTCGATGGGCCCAGTTTGTCGGGGTGGATGATCTCAAGTTCGCCTGCGGCGATCCCCAGGCCCTGGTGGATTATCTCAACGCCCACCCCGAGGTTACCAACGTCCTGTTCACCGGTGGCGATCCCCTTATCATGACCAGCAAGATCCTGCGTCGCTATGTGGAGCCCCTTCTTACGCAACGTCCCGGCAACGTTCGGTCCATTCGGTTCGGTACCAAGGTCCTTGCCTACTGGCCTTACCGATTCCTGACGGACAAGGACGCCGATGACGTCATGGCGCTCTTTGATGAAATCATTGCCGCCGGCTTCCACCTTGCCATCATGAGCCATTTCAGCCATTCCAGAGAGCTGGAGACGGATGCTGTTCAGGCCGCGATTTCACGCATCCTTTCCACCGGCGCCAACATCCGCTGTCAGGCTCCGCTGATTCGTCACATCAACGACGATCCCGAAGTGTGGCGTGCCATGTGGGAAAAACAGGTCTCTTTGGGGGCGATTCCCTATTACATGTTCGTGGAGAGGGACACCGGGCCCAAGGAGTACTTCAGCGTGCCCCTGGCCGAGGCGTACCAGATCTTCACAGAGGCCTACAGCAAGGTGTCGGGTTTGGCCCGTACCGTGAGGGGCCCCTCCATGAGCGCGACCCCCGGCAAGGTGCTTGTGGATGGCATCGCCGAGGTAGGGGGGCAGAAGCTCCTTGCCTTGAAGTTCATCCAGGCGCGGGACCCCGAGTGGGTCAACAAGCTCTTCTTTGCCGAGTACGATGAAAAGGCCGTGTGGCTCGACGGGCTCAAGCCTGCCTTCGGTGAACAGCGGTTCTTCTTCGAAAAAGCAGGGTTAAGCTCACTGCGCATCGCTTAAGGGCTATGCCCTAACAAAACAAAAAGCCGATCCACATCGTCCGAAGGCGATGTGGATCGGCTTTTTTTGTGCAAAAATCGGGGGCCCGTCTTTCCGGTAATTAAATATTGGGCATGAATTTTTGGACCTGGGTGTTGATGCAGTGATAGATTTCGTCGTCAGAGCCGTAGATGTCGATGACATCCTTGTGGTCGATGAGGGTCTCCAAGACAAAGGCCGTGACCACCAGGCTGATGACATTGGGATTCTGCACGAGCTCCCGGAACGGGGCGATCTGGTAGTCGATCTCGAAATCATCGAGCTTGACCAGCTTTTCGAGCTTTTTTTCGATCTGTTCCTGCAGGGAGTTCTTGCTTGTGGTCTCCACAAGGCTGTTTTCCACGAGTTTCTGGGAAATGGCATTGCTCATGGGTTCAAGGTTGTCGCGGGCGGTTTCGATGGAAATGCGCCGCTCTTTCTCCTTGGACGACTCTATGCGCGAAAGGAGCATGGACTCCTTGTTGTTTGTTCGGAATACTTTTCCCATTCACCCTCCTGTCTATGGTTGATGGATCCGATGGGGTAGCGATGGCGCGGGCGAAGGCACGCTGTCCGGGGGCGCGGAGCCATCATGAATTTACTGTGTTGCAGATGCTCTCGGGCGCAGGCCCTTGCAGGGGCCGGGCAAAGCTGGGATGCGCAGTACGCGCAGCCACCCGTTAGGGCATCCGGGCGGGCTTGGTCCACGGGCCCGGTAACGTAGCGGCTCCTGATGGATTCGGCACAAGGATCATAGCTTTCATCCCTGAAGAAATCAAGGGAATTGTCGGGCCGTTCGGCAGGGTTGCCGAACGGGCTCAAGGCTTGAAAACAGGGGCTTTTCAGGGCTCAGGATTCCATGTCGTGGATCTGCATCTGCGGGCTCTTGCCGCCGTTCCACCTGTTCCAGCGCAGGGAATAGAGGCAGCGCGCAATGCGTTTTTCCGGAGGCCCCCCGGGGTGATTGAAGCGGATGGCCATGCATTTGGCCAGGTGGGGGTTGCCCTCGGCGGCCAGGACGTACCGTCGGTGGCAGCGCCCCACCTCCATGGAGGAGAGGACCCTGATATCCTCGGCGATGAACAGGGGTTCCCTGTTGCCTTCGCCAAAGGGGGCCAGCGACTCAAGCTCGTCGATGAGCTCCGGGCTGATCTCGGAGAGGGGCAGCCGGGCGTCGGCGGGGGTGGCGGTGACGTAGTCCTCCGGGGTGGTGGCCGTCGCCAGGTGGGATTCGAGCTGTCGGTGAAAGTCCCGGATGCGATCTGCTTTGAGCTGGAGTCCCGCGGCCTGCCGGTGCCCCCCGAAACGCTCCAGGGTCTCGGCGGTGGCGGAAAGGGCTTGGTAGAGGTCCACCCCGGGGATGCTGCGGCCGGAGCCTTTGCCGATGCCGCGCTCGTCCACGGAGATGACAAAGGCCGGTTTGCCGTACTCCCGGACCACGCGGGAGGCCACGATACCCAGGACCCCGGGGTGCCAGCCGTTGTTGGCCAGGACCAGGGCCTTTCGTTCCAGCAGGGCCGGGCTCTCCTCGATGTAGGCGACGATTTCGTCGAAGATGCGGGCCTCGGTCTCCTGACGATGGCTGTTGAGGCGGCAGAGCTCTTTAGCGATGGGCGCGGCCTGGGCTTTGCTGGGAGCCAGCATCAGGTCCAGGCCTGTCTGGGCATGGTCCATACGGCCCGCGGCGTTGATCCGTGGAGCCAGGCGAAAAGCGATGTCCTCGGAGTCCACGGTCTCCTTGTTGGCTTTGGCTGCGGTGAGCAGGGACGCGATGCCGGGCCGTGCGCTCCGGTTGATCATCTCCAGGCCGGCCCGGGTGAGGATGCGGTTCTCGGCGGTGAGGGGGACGATGTCGGCCACGGTGCCCAGGGCCACGATATCGCAGAGGGCCTTGAGGTTGGGCTCTTCCCCGTTTTTCCAGTGATCCGCAGCGCGCAGGGCGGTGCGCAGGGCTGCGGCAAGGTAAAAGGCAACCCCCACGCCTGCCAGGTTTTCCATGCCCGATTCACAGGCGGGCTGCTTGGGGTTGATGACGGCCAGGGCCTCGGGGAGCGCCTCTCCGGTGGTGTGGTGGTCGGTGATGATGACGTCGATGCCATGGGCCTTGGCCGCATCCACCGCGTCAAAGGAGGTGGAGCCGCAGTCCACGGTGACGATGACCCGGGCACCGGCAGGGACCGCGTGGTCGGTGATCTGGGACGGGTGGAACCCGTACCCGTCGTCCACCCTGTGGGGAAGGTGCCAGGCCACACGGGCTCCGGCGCTTCTCAGGAAGAGGACCAGAAGGGCTGTGGAGGTGATGCCGTCGGCATCGTAATCGCCGCAGATGAAGATCACTTCCCCTTGGGTGACAGCACGGACCAGGCGCGCCACGGCCGTCTCCATGCCGTGCAGCCGCTGGGGCGGGCGGAGCCCCGAAAGGGACGGGGCAAGAAAGGCCCGGGCGGTTTCCGGTGTGTCGTGGCCCCTTGCCAGGAGGAGGCCTGCCGTCACGGGGGAGACCCCGAGGGCTTCTCCCAGGTCTTTGGCCCGGGAGGCGTCAATGTCGGTGGTGGTCCAGTCTGTGTGCATACATTGTGTCTCTGGTGAATCGGACATGTCCGGATGGGGTGAAACGGCGCCTCGGCACAGGCCGGGCGAGCGTTACGCCAATCGCATCGAGGTGGCTGCATGGGCGGTCTCCCCGAAAGGAGGGCGGGCTTTTTCCGTCGGTTGGGGAGACCATACACCATCCGCCGGGAGGGTTCAAAGGGTTTCGAAAAGGGGCGGCGTGTACAAAGGGGTGGTACCGGGGAAACCGATGTGGTAAAGGATAACGTTTTCCAATGGTTTGGTTTTTCGGCCCGCGGGCCGAAGGCCGACAAGAGCCCGTCATGAAAGGTAAGGAGCGCAAGTGGGGTGCATTGAAAGATATTTCAGGCTCAGGCGAGGGGATATCGTCTTTGTGAAGTACACCTTTGAGGCCCTGGACAACCTGGTGGTGGTCACCACTGTCAACAGGGACCGGGACATCATCGTGCTCCGCATAGCGCCGGGGTGCGAGGACGAGGTGGAGAAGGTCCTTGAGAGTTTTGAGGGCACGGTTTGCCTGGAAGAGATTGAGGCCCCGGATAGCCAAGAGCGCCTTTGAGCCTGCAATGCGAAGTGATCAGGGGCCCCGCAAGGGGTGTCCCTCAAGAGGTAAAGAAACCAGAATGAATATGAAGTGCGTATATATATACACCATCGGATGCCAGATGAACGTCTACGACTCGGAGATGTTCAAAAAAGTGCTGAGACCCCTGGGGTACATTCCCACCGACGAGGTGGAAGATGCCGATCTGGTCATCGTCAACACCTGCACCGTCCGGAAGAAAGCCGAAGAAAAGGCCTTCAGCTTCCTGGGCCGGATGCGAGCATTGAAAAAGAAGAACCCGGAACTCATCGTTGCCATCGGGGGCTGCGTGGCCCAGCAGGAAGGGGCCGCCATTCTCAGGCGCATGCCCTACGTGGATCTTGTTTTCGGCACCCGTGCCTACGCCCGCCTAGCGGCCATGGTGAAGGCCTTTGAATACGACCGGATTCCCGTGGTGGATGTGGAGATGACCATGGGCGTGGCCGATGAGATCCCGACCCCTGCCATGGACGCCGAGGTGGAGGTCTCCAGGTTTGTCACCATCATGCGGGGGTGCGACAACTTCTGCTCCTACTGCATCGTGCCCTACGTGCGCGGACGGGAAGAGAGCCGGGATCCCGATGCCATCGTGCAGGAAGTCACGGAGCTTGTGGCCCGGGGCGCACGGGAGATCACCCTGCTGGGTCAGAACGTGAACTCCTACGGCAAGAAAGAGGACCTCTGCGACTTTCCCGAGCTGCTCCGCCGCGTAAGCGACGTGGAGGATCTGGAACGCATCCGTTTTGCCACCTCCCATCCCAAGGATCTTTCCCCTGGCCTGGTGGAAGCCTACCGGGATCTGCCAAAGCTCTGCAACCACATCCATCTTCCCGTGCAGTCCGGTTCCAACGCTGTGCTCAAGAAGATGAACCGAAAATACACCCGGGAAGATTACATGCAGCGCATTGAGCGCTTGAAAGAGGTGCGGCCGGATATCGCCCTTACCTCGGACATGATCGTGGGCTTCCCCGGAGAGACCGAGGAGGATTTCGCCGAGACCCTGGATCTGGTAAGGGCCGTGGGTTTTTCCGGAATCTTTGCCTTCAAGTACTCGGATCGCCCCAATGCCCCGGCCGTGGGCTACGAGGGCAAGGTTTCCGAAGAGGACAAGAGCCGTCGTCTGGCAGCCCTTCTGGACCTTGAAAAAGAGCTCTCGGAAAAGCGCAACCTCTCCTATGCGGGCACCACCGTAGAGGTCCTCGTGGAGGGGCGCAAAGAGGGGAAGGGGGGCCTGCAGTGGACAGGACGCTCCTCCTGCAACCGGGTGGTGAACTTTACCGCCGCCAAAGAGGGTTCCGATGCAAACCTTGTGGGAAAGGTGGTTCCGGTTTATATTGAAGAAGGATTGCCGCACTCATTAAGGGGGGTGCTGGTCTAAGCGTTTTACGTGCGGTTAACGGTTCATGGCATCTGACCCGGCCATGAGTGATGTTGTCGGGTCCAACCCCCGCCGCCCGGTTTCGGGCGGCACCGAAGCGAAGCGATGTTTTTTTGCTTCGCCCAAGGGAGGTGAACCATGACACACGAAATGACCATTGCCTCCATCTCCATGGACAAGATCACCAGGACCCCTGTCCTGGTGCTCAAGTCCGAGAAAGATGGACGGCTTCTACCCATCTGGATCGGCCTTCTCGAGGCCTCATCCATTGTCTTCGGTCTCCAGGAGACCCCCACCCAGCGTCCGCTCACCCACGATCTCTTCTGTCAGTTCCTGAGTCACACCGATACATCCGTGGAGCGGGTGGTGGTGTCCGATCTTGTGGAGAATACCTATCACGCACGCATTATCTTTACAGCCGGCGGGCAGCATTTTGAGCTGGACTCACGCCCCAGCGACGCCATTGCCATGGCCGTAAGGTTCCGCGCCCCCATTTTCGTGGAAGACCATGTGCTGGAAGAGGCGCGCAAGGAGTCGGAGTCTGTGGAGGTGGCCGACGAGACCAGTGAGGGGAAACGCTGGGCAGAATACCTGGAGGGGCTGTCACCCGAGGACTTCGGCAAATACAAAGTGTAGGGCGGTCCGACCGCGGGCCGGGGCATTTTTTCCATGAAATGCCCCACCTGACGTGGTATGGGTATTGTCCTGTCCCCCGCTTTTGTCACGAGGCGGGGCAACCTGAGTACCCGTGAGAAGGAGCCCTGCGACCATGATCGATCTTCACTCCCATACCTTTTTCAGCGACGGCGTCCTCGTGCCTTCGGAGCTGGCCCGCCGGGCCGAAGCCAAGGGGCTTACCGCCCTGGGGATCACCGACCACGGTGACCTGTCCAACATCGACCACATCGTTCCCCGTATCGTTGCCGTGGCCGACAGGCTCAACGACGTGATGGACATTGAAGTGGTCCCCGGTATCGAACTGACCCATGTGCCCCCGGCCCATATCGCCGAAGCAGCGGCCCTGGCCCGTAAGCTGGGGGCCCGCATCGTGGTTGTCCACGGGGAGACCGTTGTGGAGCCTGTGGCTCCGGGCACCAACCGCGCAGCCATTGAAGCGAAAGTGGATGTCCTGGCCCATCCGGGGCTCATCACCGACGAGGAAGCGGCCCTGGCCGCTGCCAACGGGGTGCTTCTGGAGATCACGGCCCGCGGCGGCCACAGCCTTACCAACGGCCATGTGGCCCAGAAGGCGCTCAAGGCAGGTGCCTCCATGGTCATCGACACCGACAGCCACTCCCCTGGGGATCTCATTGACGAGGCCTTTGCCCGTATCGTCATCGCAGGGGCGGGCCTTCCCGAGTCGGCTTTCGAGCAGATGCAGGCCAACGCCCGCGCTTTTCTGACACGGGGTTAAAGGCTTAGGGCAGGGGCCCGCCGCCGTGCGGGCCGCCCCTGCCGGGAAGAGGCACTGATCGCCGGGATGCCCGGTTGTCGCGGGAGATCCGTATATTTCTTTTGCTTTTCGCTCCTGTTTGTGTGATACTTGTAAACATGTCGAAAACATTGATTTTTTAAGTGGTATTCAGTTTATAACATAAACGGTTGTTCTACGTTGTTCCTTGCAACGGGGTGAGCATGGTATCACTTCTCGTGATTGATGATGATGAGGCCCTCTTGAACCTGTATCGGTTGATGCTCAAGCGTCAGGGGTACCGGGTCCACACGGCGGCCAGCGGAGAGACCGGCATCCGCATGTTTGAAAACGGCGACTACGCCCTGGTGATTACAGACCTGATCATGGGGGGGATGAGCGGAAACGGTGTGGCCGAGTATATCCGCCGGTCGGAAAAGGGGGTGATCCCCATCATCGGCGTGTCGGGAACCCCCTGGCAGGTCGATGCCCGGCATTTTGACGCCGTGATGGAGAAACCCGTCTCCATGAAGGATCTGGTCACAAGCGTCCGGCTCCTGGTGGGGCCTGCCTTTGAAGAGGGAAGGGCAAGTCCTGGTCGCGCCCTCCGGGGTTGACGACACAGGGACTCGATGGTGTTTGTACCTGACTGGGTTGTTTTATGGTCGGTCAGGCGCCTGTCGCATGCCTGGATGACGGAAAGCACAGGGGGCGATTCGTTCCCGCAGAAGACGGCAAAAAAAGAACGGGGCCTGACCCGCGGTGTGCATCCGCGGGGCAAGCCCCGTTCCTTGAGGGTGAATCGATGATTCGGCCCCGCAACCATAACGGTGCGGGGCTTTTTTGTGCGCGGGATCAGGCGGCGCCGGAGGCGGCGTCTCCCCGGCCCGTGGCCTTGTCGGCAAAACGCAGGTCCACGAACTTGTTGAGGTCGATGAGCTTGCCGATCCCCATGTCGTGGTACATGTAGTTCTGGATTTTGTCGAGGTCTTCGATGGAGGGGTAGAGGTCGTCCATGGTGATGCCGTTCTTCTGGCCAAGGACCTGGAGGAGGACGGGCAGGGAGAGGCCCAGTTTGCCTTCGGGGTCCAGGAAGGAGAGGGCTATCTCTGCGGCGCCTTTTTTGTTTTCCGAAACGTAGCGTCCGGCTTTGACCAGGAGGTCCGTGAGTTCCTGGACGGCATCGGGGGCCGTGTCGATGAGCTCCTGCCTGAGGGCCACAACACAGCAGGGGTGGTCGGGCCACATGCCGCCGGAGACAAACTCCATGGAGCCTAAGCCGGAGGAGGCGGCCCGGGTGCAGATGGGCTCGGCCACGATGAAGCCCCCTACGGACTCGTCCTCTTTCATGATGGGGGGCATTTTTACCGGCGGAACCACCTCAAAGCGAACGTTGATGGCCTTCTGGCCGGGAACGCCGGGCTTCAGGCCCAGGCCGGTGAGGTACTTGTGGGCCAGCATGTTGTGGATGGACATCTTGTGGGGGATGTTCACCACCTTATATTTGTAGAAGTCCGCCTTGTCGCTGTAGGGGCCCTCTTCGTACCGGGAGCTGCGGACAAACCCGCTGCCGTTTTTGTGGGCAAAGAGCACCAGCTTGATGGGCACGTTGTAGGCATACAGGTCCATGGCGATGGGGGCCAGTACCATGGCGCCGGAAACTTCGCCGGTTTCGAGCTTTTCCTGAACCGGGTTCCATCCGGGGAGGCGATCGGTCTCAAGGATGAATCGCTCGGGGTTGACCTCGCCCGTGTCGATCCAGTGCTTGAGGATACCTAAGGCCAGGTGGTCGGTGATCTGGATGTGGCCCAGGCGGATCACCACCTTCCCGTCTCGGATCTCGGGGGTGTGCTTTTCTGCGGATGAGGTCTCCTCTGCGGGTGCAAAGGCCTTTTCAATGGCATTTTTGAGTTCCACTTCATCAAAGGGCTTGGGCACGTGGCCGTTGCTTCCGGCCTCGCGGGCGACCTCTTGCTGGGTCTTGTCACCCTGGGCCGTTGCCATGATAAAGGGAATCGTTTTCAGCGCCTCGCGTTTGCGGACCTCTTTGAGCAACTCCAGCCCGTCCATGGTGGGCATGTTCCAGTCGCTGATGATGAGATCAAAGGGCCCTTCGTTTTCGAGTTTTTCAAGGGCATCCACTCCGTTTACAGCCAGAGAGATTTTCGTGAAACCCGCTTTTTCGAGGTACTGCCGGAACATCACACGCATGGTTCCGGAGTCATCCACTGCCAATATGTTCATATCCATATCGATAGACATTTATGTCTCCTTTTCCAACCAAACCAGGTCAACTTTTCTATACCATCGTCACTTTTTATGGAATATTTAAGCCTTTTTTGGGGCGACAGGCCAAAAAAAGCCCCGGGAAAAAATTCTCTCAAAGAAGGGAGGCAATCATGGGGGAGAGCTGTTCACTGTCCAGGTAACGTCCTGTGGTGAGAAAGTCAGCCCGACAGGGGGGGATAAGCCTCGGAGCATCGGGGGCGTCCGGGTGGGGCCGGCTGTTGATAAGGGCCCCTGCCAGCCGCTCCAGGAGCTCTGCCCTGGAGGCCCCTTCGGTGTTTCTTACCACCAGCACCGCGCCGGTGTATTCGGGCCAGAGGTCCCGGCACTGCATGAGCTCGCTGGTGCTGCCTTCCTCCAGCATGGCCGACAGGGAGGGTTCTTCCAGCACGGCGGCGCCGATGGCGCCACTGGGGTTGAACCGCAGGGCATCCGGGATCATCTCCGGAGCCATCTGCTCTGCCTGGATTCCATCGGGGCCTGCATCGGGACTCAGGGCAAGGCCGCACTCCCGGAAGAGGCGATGTGCCAGGAGGTACTCCATGGAGCCGATGCAGGAGAAGAGCATGCGGGTGCCGGCAAGGTCCCGGATGTCCTGAAGGGGCGTTGCGCCGGGCGTCACAAGGGCGCTTCCCGTGTTCTGGACGGCCGCCAGAACGCAGATTCCCTCCTGCCATCGTGCCAGCACGTGGGCAAAGGGGAGGGGAAGCAGGCCGCCGTCGAGCCATCCTTTGAGGATGCCCCTGGCGATGCGCCGGGTACTGCCGGATTTGATGGGGCGAAGATGCTCGGAGAGAAAGGGATCCGAAAGGATCATCTGGTGCAGGGTCCCATGGGAGGAGAGGTTGAGGTATCCAATGTGAAGCACTGCTCTTTCTCCCGGTTGCCTGAAATTTGCAATTGCGTTGAGTGACGGGCCTTTCACTGGAAAGGGGTTAACAGAGTTGACCTCATTTTTCAAGTGTGGTTTTCTGGTGGAGCCCTCAAGGAAGATGGCCGGGCTCCGATACGTAAAGGAGGACTCCTCACGTGTGAGGGGCCGGTCGCTCGGGCTGTGGTGCAGTCGCCACGGGTAAGAAAACGGCTTCCATGGGGGAGGTCGGTGAGTCAAGGAGGGAAGATGGGCGCGGCAGCAGATCCTGCTGAAATAAAAATAGGCGAAGAGGCCATGATTGAAAGGGTCCGGGAAGGGCTGGACGGAGAAGCCCTCCAGGGGCTTCTGGCCCATGGCCTGTCCCTTCGGTCCTTTGACGTGGAGGATGTGGCCATTGCCGCCCACAACGGGGAGCTTGTGTTCCAGGTGGATCTCTCCGTCTGGGTGGAAAGCTCCGTCACCGTGGAACTGGGCCTGCCCCATCTCTGCCGGGACAAAGAGGAGCTTGCCCTTCGCAGCCGCCGTTTCTGGCGGGAACTCAAGGAGAGCTGCCTTGACGACTGACCTCTCCGGGCTGAAACCGGTTGTCTCCCCCCCGCATCCTGTGATAGGACATCCCGCATAATTTTAAAGCTTCAGGCGTAAAACATCAGCCCCGGCAGCAGGCTCGAAAACGATCACCCTGTCATCGCAAAGAGGTTCCATGGCCCGACCCATGGTTGCCATGAACGGATCGAGTATTCCCAAACAACAACACCACAACAGGACAACGCACCATGGATCAAGTGAAGGCATTGACCGTTCTTGACGGCAGGTACAAAAGACTCACCGAATCGCTCCGGGACATCTTTTCGGAGTACGGACTGATTCGTCACCGCGTGCTGGTGGAGGCCAGGTGGCTGGAATTCATCATCGACGACCTGAAATTCGCTTCCCCCCAAGGGGAGTGGAAGACAGCGGTTCGCGAGATCACCGACTCCTTTAGCGAGGAGGGTGCCCTGCGTGTCAAGGAGATCGAGCGCACCACCAACCATGACGTGAAGGCCGTTGAGTATTACATCAAAGAGAAGCTCGACGAAAAGGGCCTGGCCGATATCCGTGAGTGGACCCACTTTGCCTGCACCTCCGACGACATCAACAACACCGCCTACGCCCTGATGATCGAAAAGGGGCGCGAAGAGGTCCTTTCCGTGATGAAAGACCTTCTTTCCGATGTGGAGACCATGGCCAAAACATGGCGCGACAAGCCCATGATGTCCCGTACCCACGGGCAGCCCGCCACCCCCACCACCGTGGGCAAAGAGCTGGTGAACTTTGCCTGGCGCATCCGCCGGGAGATGGACAACCTCGCCTCCGTGGATATCGGAGCCAAGATGAACGGTGCCACCGGTGGCTACAACGCCCACACCGCAGCCTTCCCCGAGGTGGACTGGATCGCGGCAGGGGAGCGCTTCGTCAGGGATTACCTCCACATCAGCCCCCTGTACTACACCACCCAGATCAACCCCAACAGCTACATCGCAGAGGCCCTTCACTCCATGGTGCGGGCCGCCTCTATCATTATCGACCTGGATCGCGACATGTGGGGGTACGTCTCCTTAGGCTACTTCAAGCAGAAGACCGTGGCCGGCGAAGTGGGCTCTTCCACCATGCCCCACAAGGTCAACCCCATCGACTTTGAGAACAGCGAGGGCAACCTGGGGGTCGCCATCTCCATGATGGACCACCTGGCGGTTAAGCTCCTCAACTCCAGGTTCCAGAGGGACCTTACCGACAGCACGGTTCTCCGCAACATGGGTGCCCTTTTCGGGTACGTGATCATCGGTATGAAGAACACCATCAAGGGCCTGGGCAAGATGGAGCTTAACGAAGCAGCCCTTCTGGCCGATCTCGACGCCAATCAGGAACTCCTGGCCGAGCCCATCCAGACCGTCATGAGGGTCTACGGCGAAGAGAACCCTTACGAAAAACTCAAGGCCCTGACCCGGGGCGTGCGCATCACCGAGGCCGAGCTGGCAACCTTCATTGATTCCCTGGAGAAAGTCCCGGCAGAGGCCAAGGACCGCCTGAAGGCCCTGACCCCAGCTCGCTACGTGGGGCTGGCTGCCGAGCAGGTGGACCACTACTTTGCCGGATAAGCCGATCCTTCGGTACATAGATGATTTGGTAAAACATGGAAACCCCCGTACCCCTGTGGATGCGGGGGTTTTTTTATTGTTTTTTCAGGTGAGGCGTCAGGTCAAAGCGTTTGAGCAGGGCGTAGAGGTGGGAGCGTGACAGGCCCGAGATGTCGAGCATGCGTCGGACATCCCCTTCGGCGTAGCGGACCAGCTCGTTGAGGTAGCGTTGCTCAAGCCGGGTTTTGGCCTCTTTCATGGAGGGCTCCTCTTCGGCGAAGAAGTGGCTGAGCCCGGTGTCGGGGGATTTTTCGTCCGGGGCATTGGATTCTCTGGACACGGCAAGGCGGGCCAGCTCGATGCGGATCTCCTGGGGCAGGTCCATGATGCGGATGGTGGGGCACTCGCCGGCGGCAAAAAAGGCGTGTTCGATGACGTTGAAGAGCTCCCGGACGTTGCCCGGCCACGGGCAGCGCATGAGCGGGTCGAAGAAACCGGGCTCGAACTGTTTTTCACCGACAGCGTAGCGCGTGGCGAGCCCTGCCGCGTGGTGAGCCGCCAGGGGCATGAGGTCCTCTTTGCGCCTGCGCAAAGGGGGCAGGTCCAGGGTAAAGGCGCGCAGGCGAAAGAGCAGGTCCCGCCGGAAGCGCCCCTCCTCCACCATGCGGGAGAGGTCCCGGTTGGTGGCGGCGATGAGGCGGAAATCGCTCTCTTCTTCGGTTGCGCTGCCCACGGGTCGGAACCGTTTTTCCTGGAGCACCCGAAGAAAGCTCTTTTGCAGGGCCAGGGGCATCTCGCCGATCTCATCAAGGAAAAGGGTGCCTTTGTGGGCGGCCTTGACCAGGCCGGTGCGGTCCTGGTCCGCGCTGGTAAAGGCCCCCTTGCTGTGGCCGAAGAGGGTGCTTTCCACCAGGGTCTCGGTAAGGGCCGCGCAGTCCACGGTGACAAACCGGTGGTCCTTTCTCGGGCTGTTGTCGTGGATGGTGCGGGCAAAGAGTTCCTTGCCCGTGCCGGTCTCTCCGGTGATGAGTACCCCGGAGTGGCATCCCGCGGCACGGGCCACCATGTCGAAACAGCGGCGGATGGGAGCGCTCTGTCCGATGACGGTGTCCAGGCTGAGCTGGGGTCTTTGGTAGTCGCGGATGGTCTTGCGGTGGGTCAGGGCACGGGAGATGGCCAGGCGGGTGGCCTGTACCGGCGAGGGTTTTACGAGGTAATCCAGGGCCCCTTTTTTGATGGCCTGCCCGGCGGAATCCGGGTCCCCTTTGCCGGTGACCATGATGAGCTCGGGGCATGATGCGCTCTGCCGGAACCCTTCGATGTGGTCGATGCCCAGCCCGTCGGGAAGAAACAGGTCCAGAAGAACGATGTCCACGTCCTCTGTGCCCAGGCAGGCATGGGCGTCGGCCAGGCTCCCCGCCTCAATGGCCCGGTGCCCCATGCGGGTGATGAGGCTTTGCATGCTTTCGAAAAAGAGGTGGTCGTCGTCCACCACGAGAATCAGGGCTTGCTCTTGAACGTCCATATGTCTCCTGCCAACGGTCATGTCCCGTAAACCGTAAAAAAGTTGCCGACGGTGACGGTGCGTGACGGGACCCTTTGCGCGCAGGGCGCAAAACGGCCGTGCATGACACCGAAAAGCCTTGGCAGTCAAGGAGTGGGCTGTCTTTTTTACTGGATTGGTCTGATAAAAAATACACAGAGTTGCCTCAGATGGCAATGGGAAAAAAGGGAGGGGATGAGGAACGGGGATGCATTTGCCGCCATGTGGCCCGAGGGTTTTGTGTTGACAGACCAAAGGCCGAGGACGTAGGCAACAAAAGGCTTACCCGAATATTTCACGAGTCGAGTGCACCCATATTCAAGGCATCAGAGCTGCAGATGTAGTAGTTTACCTCAACGCTCTGATAACGCAGAAGATGGGTGCACTCGGCTCGCCCGAAGGGTGAGAAAATCAAACAGCAAACGCTGATTTACACTTTGCATTTTTAAAATAGCTGACATTTTTTATTGTAGCCATTCGAAATCATGTATTTTCCTTTGGGGTGGTTGTTTTCTCATGAAATATCCGGGCAAATGAGACATGATACAATGCTTTTATGATATCTTGCGAGGCATGGAGATGAAAAAGAGTATGGATGACGTCGAGCAATTGAAACAGGCTTTTTCCGGCCGCCCCGGGGTGTTGGGGTGGGACCGGTTCATTCATTCGTCGGTTCTGGCCCCGGTGGTGACGGTGGACGGGGAACTTCACCTTCTCTTCCAGACGCGTACCAAAGGAATCCGCCAGGGCGGAGAGATCTCTTTTCCCGGGGGGGGATTCGACCCGGGCAAGGACGAGGACCTCAAAGCCACGGCCCTGCGCGAGTGCACCGAGGAGATGGGCATCCCCCCGGAAAAGGTGACGGTCATCGGAGAGCTGGACACCCTGATCACCTCGGTGGGGGTGACGGTCTCCTGCTACGTGGGGGTGCTGGAGGACGGTGCCCTGGAGGCCATGGCCGTCAATGAAGACGAGGTGGCGGACTGGTTCACCCTTCCCCTCTCTTTTTTCAGGGAGACAGAGCCCCTGATTCACCATGTGCGTCTCATGGTGGAACCCCACTACGACCACCCCAAAAAAGGGCGGGTGACCCTGCTTCCTTCAGAGGCCCTGGGTTTGCCTAAGCGCTACCATAAACCCTGGGGCGGCCTGACCCGGGAGGTCTACCTCTGGGATACCCCCCACGGGACCCTGTGGGGGATCACCGCCGAGCTGGTTCTTGAGCTTGTCCGTGCCATGGCACAGGACGCGGCGACTTGACAGAGTGTAAGGGGAGTTGTAGGTTACTTTTGGTCCGTTCAGGCCTCTTTTGGCCCCATACGGAGCCGTCAAAAACGTCCCGCCGGGAGATTATTACCCGCACGCAAAGATGCACTTGTAACAACGTCGGTCCCTTGTACGCCGGTACGGGTGGGGTGCGATCCTGCCCGGTTTGCTGCGTTGGGGCCATGGCCTTGCCTTGTCGTATATGTTCATAAGGTTCGTGCAAACGTTGGATTTATTTTAATACATCGGCCGGCCCGTCACCGGGTGTGCCCGAGGTTTCTCAGTCCCTTTCTGGCGAAGGAGGGGGCAATTTCTGGAGGAGAAGATGACCGCTATAGTTGATGTGAAGGCACGAGAGATTCTGGATTCACGTGGCAACCCCACCGTGGAAGTGGATGTAACCCTGGCTTGCGGCGCCACGGGGCGTGCGGCCGTTCCGTCCGGTGCGTCCACCGGCACCCGTGAAGCCCTGGAATTGAGGGACGGGGACAAGGACCGATACCTCGGTAAAGGGGTGACCCAGGCCGTTGCCAACATCATGGAGAAGATCGCCCCTGAGGTGATGGGCATGGACGCCGCCGATCAGGCTGGTCTTGACCGCCACATGATCGAGATCGACGGCACCGAAAACAAGTCTGCCCTGGGTGCCAACGCCATGCTCGGCGTCTCCATGGCTGCCGCCCGCGCTGCGGCCAACGCCTTCAGCCTGCCCCTGTACAAGTACCTGGGTGGGGTCAATGCCCGCAACATGCCCGTTCCCATGATGAACATCATCAACGGCGGCTCCCACGCCACCAACAACCTCGACATCCAGGAGTTCATGATCATCCCCGTGAGCGCCCCCACCGTTGCCGAGGCCGTTCGCATGGGTGCCGAGACCTTCCACAACCTGAAAAAACTCCTCAAGGACAAAGGCCTCACCACCGGCGTGGGCGACGAAGGGGGCTTTGCCCCGGACCTCGGCTCCAACGAAGAGGCCATCCAGCTCATCATGAAGGCCATTGAGATGGCAGGTTACGTGCCCGGCGACGACATCGCCCTGGCCCTGGACGCCGCTGCCAGCGAGTTCTTCGAAGACGGCAAGTACCAGCTCCAGAGCGAAGGCCGCAGTCTCACCGCCGATGAGATGATCGATTACTACGCTTCCCTCATTGAGAACTACCCCGTGGTCTCCATCGAAGACGGCCTGGCCGAGGGCGACTGGGAAGGCTGGATCCGCATGACCGAACTCCTGGGTGACCGCGTTCAGCTCGTGGGCGACGACGTCTTCGTCACCAACCCCGCCATCCTGGAGAAGGGCATCATCGATTCCGCCGCCAACTCCATCCTCATCAAGCTGAACCAGATCGGCACCGTCTCCGAGACCCTGGATGCCATTGAAATGGCTGCCCAGGCCGGGTTCACCACGGTGATCTCCCACCGTTCCGGTGAGACCGCCGATACCTTCATCGCCGACCTTGCCGTGGCCGTAAACGCCGGGCAGATCAAGACCGGTTCCATCTCCCGAAGCGACCGTGTCGCCAAGTACAACCAGCTGATCCGCATCGAGGAAGAGCTGGGGGCCGCAGCCCGCTACAACGGACGTATCTTCGGGTAGGAAACCGCCTGATCTTAAGCGACATACCGAGCCCTGCGGACCTGTGACAAGGGCGCAGGGCTTTTTTTACAAAGGTGCCGTGATGACCCAAGTGACACGCAGGCGAGTCCTCTCTCTCTTCCTTCTTCTTTTCCTGGCCTCTGCCGGTTCGGCCGAGGCCTACCTTCTCTCTTCTTCACAGATCACCCGCCAGATGGTGAAAAAGCTGGGCAGGCCGGTGACGGCGACCCTGCAACAGAAAGAGCTCTTTTTCAGGCGAGCCCAGAGCGAAACCCCCGATCAGGAGAACCTGGTCTTTCATGAGGTGGTGACCCTCTCCAAGCCCGACCGCTTTCACTCCGTGGTGACCGCAGGGGAGAAGAGGGTGGAGCAGTACTCCACCTTTGATACCTGGTTCCGCGTGGTGGACGGCGAGCTGGACCCCAAAGGGGCGGAGCGGGCCGCGGATCGCTACCGGGACCCCTTGCAGTTCCGCCGTGACTCCCTCATGGCACAACGCCTCACCGACGCCGGGGTGGACCTTTCCGTCACCTCATTGAATCGCCACGCCGGGCGCATCGCCTGGGTGATGGGGGCCAAGTCCGCGGATACCACTGTGCGGCCCCAGTTCTGGGTGGACAAGGAGAGTTTCCTGCCCATGCGCTGGATCCTTTTCGACAAAAAAAGCGCCCAGCAGGTGGAGATCTGGTACCACGACTGGTTCAAGCAGGGAAAAGCCATGTACCCTGCGCGCATTGAGTTCTATGCCGACGGCAGGCTGTTCCGGGAGATTCACATCGAAAAGGTGACTGCGGCAAAGCCCCTGGACGCCAAGCTCTTTGACCCGGCACGCTACGCAGAGAAAAAAGACGCTCCGGCCAAGGAGGCGCCCGCCGCCCCGGAGGCCTCGGAGAAACAGCGCCGGATGGAGGAGCTGGAGCGGATCCTCTCCAACGATCCCCTGGCATTTTAGGGGACGTGATGCGTCGGCGAGGTGACAGAAAGGGCAGGGGGGTTGGTTTAAACTGAAGTTTGGTGCAGTTTTTGGAGTTACCCTGAAAATCATACGGGAAATCACGGGCTTGGGCTTTCAAACCTTGCGTTCCGACAGGTGATTGGATACTATCCGGTGCAACAAAACAAACCGGGTGGTATCCATGGCGGACCCTTTTTCCGTTGTGATAAAAGATAAGCAGGTGAAGGTGATCCGCCGGTGGCTTATCTTTTTTTTTGATGCATCCGGTCATGCGGTACACACGATGTTCCGGGCCTGTCGGTCAGGCAGGCCGGGTTTCTGTTCGTATAATCCATATCCAACGCATCTCGTGCGATTTTTAGAGGTAACTTCATGGGGCATAACACCAAGTATATTTTTGTGACCGGCGGGGTTGTTTCATCACTGGGCAAGGGGCTCGCCTCCGCAGTGATCGGAGCACTTCTCGAAGCACGTGGCCTGAAGGTCACGATCCAGAAACTGGACCCGTACATCAACGTCGACCCGGGTACCATGAGCCCCTTTCAGCACGGTGAGGTGTTCGTCACCGACGACGGCGCCGAGACCGACCTCGACCTCGGCCACTACGAGCGCTTCACCACGGCCCGCATGGGGCGAAACAACAACTTTACCACCGGCAAGATCTACAACTCCGTCATCACCAAGGAGCGCCGCGGGGAGTACCTCGGCGGCACCGTGCAGGTGATCCCCCACATCACCGATGAGATCAAGCGCAGCATCCTTATGGTGGGGGACGACGTGGACGTGGCCCTCATTGAGATCGGCGGCACCATCGGCGATATCGAGAGCCTTCCCTTCCTGGAGGCCATCCGTCAGCTGCGTGCCGACCTCGGCAAAGAGAACGTCCTGTACGTTCACCTTACCCTGGTGCCCTACATTGCCGCCGCAGGCGAGCTCAAGACCAAGCCCACCCAGCAGAACGTCAAGGAGCTCCGGAGCATCGGCATCCAGCCCAACATCCTCATCTGCCGCTCCGACCGCGAGATTCCCAAAGAGCTCAAGAAGAAGATCTCCCTGTTCTGCAACGTGGACGATGACGCGGTCATCACCGCCCGGGACGTGGACTGCATCTACGAGCTGCCCCAGGTCTACCACGAAGAGGGCCTGGACGAGAAGATCATCAAATACCTCCAGATCTGGACCCGGGCTCCCCGCCTGGAGAACTGGGAGGAGTTCGCCCACCGCTTCAAGAATCCCAAAAAACGTGTCACCATCGCCATTGTGGGCAAGTACGTGGACCTCACCGAGTCGTATAAGAGCCTCAACGAGGCCCTCTACCATGCCGGGGTTCCCAACAACTGTGGCGTGGATCTCGATTTCGTCGACTCCGAGACCGTGGATGACGCCAACGCCGCAAGCCTCCTCGCCCATGCCGACGGCATCCTGATTCCCGGCGGCTTCGGGTCCCGGGGCACCGAGGGCAAGGTGGCGGCCGCGCGCTACGCCCGAGAGAACAAGGTGCCGTACTTCGGTATCTGCCTCGGCATGCAGATCGCCGTCATCGAATACGCCCGTCACGTGGCCGGCATGGATGATGCCAACAGCGCCGAGTTCGACGCCAAGACCGGTCATCCCGTCATCTATCTGATGACCGAGTGGATCAACGAGCGCACCGGCGAGATGGAGAAAAGGGACGTGAACTCCGAAAAGGGCGGTACCCTGCGCCTGGGCGCCTACCCCTGTACCCTTGCGGAAGGCACCCACGCCCGGGACGCCTACGGTACCGAGGCCATCTCCGAGCGCCATCGCCATCGCTACGAGTTCAACAACGAGTTCAAAAAGGCCCTCACCGACAAGGGGCTCATTCTCTCCGGGACCTCACCCAACGGCGAACTCGTGGAGATCGTGGAAGTCCCAGACCATCCCTGGTTTGTGGGCTGCCAGTTCCACCCCGAGTTCAAGTCCCGCCCCATGGAACCCCACCCCCTCTTCGTGGAGTTCATCCGGGCGTCTCTGAAGAACGCCAAAAAGTAGGTAACGCCTTCTATGGTCGAAGTCGCCGGAAAAAGCATGCCTCCGGCGGCGAGGTGGAGCCACCTCGAAAGCTGATTGCGCGTGCGCATTTTCCTTCGTTCCTCAGAAAAATGCGCACGCGCCTTCGGCTCGGGCTTCGCCCGATACATCAACTGGTGGTTTGTACAAGCTATCCCTCGTGCCTCGGGGGGCTCCACTGCTGATCTCCACCCCTACCTGAGAAAATCACCCCATGACATATCGTTCTATGCAGGCAAGGCTGAGTCCTTGATGGCATCAATCTTCTCGAAAGTGGATGGCAATGGTGCTTTGGCGCGAAACCGGACTCGTAAGCACCGTGTTCGTCGACCCCCTGCGACCTTTCGATTCGTGCCAACCCAGGCGTTGGTACAGGAAGTGCTTCCAGAAAAATGAAATGGGCCTCTCCGGCAAAAACGGTTGCCACATATCACACCCCGCGCGAATGCCCCGAAAACGTGTGCATGATGTCTGCCGTCATGCATTCGCAACCTGCTTTCGAGGTGTTTTCGCTATTGTGGCTTTGCCACCCTCGTCGCCGGAGGCATCTTTTGGTTTTTTTCTCTAAGTCTTGAATTTTTACAGGACTCTCCTTATCTTTGGATCATTGAAGGCTGAAGGGTGCATCCGCCTTTCAGGCCCGTGTGCTGATGATTCATTGCCCATCGAAAGGGAACCCCCATGACCGAACCTGTCGAAACCCACCTCAAGGACTACAAGCGCCCTGATTTTAATGTGGAGACCGTTGAGCTCCATGCAGATATATTCGAGACCGAAACCTTTGTGACCGCCAGCCTGGGCGTCAAGAAAAGCCCCGAGGCAGCCGACGGCGCCTCTTTTCTCCTGGACGGCAGGGAGCTTGAGTTGCTCTCCATCGAGCTGGATGGCCGTACTCTGACCGACGGCGAGTACACCCTTGAAGGAGAGGTCCTCACCCTGCAGGCGCCCCCCGATGTTTTTTGCCTTACAACAAAGGTGAAGATTCATCCCGAGACCAACACCTCCCTTGAGGGGCTTTACCTTGCCGACGGAACCTTCCTGACCCAGTGCGAGGCAGAGGGCTTTCGCCGCATCACCTTTTTCCCGGACCGCCCGGACGTGATGAGCAGCTACCGCTGCACGGTGTCGGCCGATAAGGAAAAATACCCGGTGCTCCTGGCCAACGGGAACCTGGTGGACGAAGGGGAGCTTCCCGGCGGCCGTCATTTTGCCACCTGGGAGGATCCCCACAAAAAACCGAGTTACCTGTTCGCCATGGTGGCCGGGGATCTGGCATGTCGGGAAGATACCTTTACCACCGCCTCCGGGCGCGAGGTGGCCCTGAAGTTCCATGTGGACCATCAGGATGCCGACAAGTGCGGGCATGCCATAGAGTCCCTGAAAAAGTCCATGGCCTGGGACGAACAGACCTTTGGCCTGGAGTACGACCTGGACATTTACATGGTGGTGGCCACCCACAGCTTTAACGCCGGGGCCATGGAGAACAAGGGGCTTAACGTCTTTAACTCCAAGTACGTGCTGGCAAAGCCCGAGACGGCAACGGACACGGATTTCCAGGGCATCGAAGGGGTCATCGGCCACGAGTACTTCCACAACTGGACAGGCAACCGGGTGACCCTGTGCAACTGGTTCCAGCTCTCCCTCAAAGAGGGGCTCACTGTGTTCCGGGACCAGGAGTTCTCCTCGGACATGGGCTCCCGTGCGGTGAAGCGCATCGCAGATGTCCGGGGCCTGCGGGCGTCCCAGTTTCCTGAAGACGCAGGGCCCATGGCCCATCCCATCCGGCCCGAGTCTTACATTGAGATGAACAACTTCTACACAGCCACCGTGTACAACAAAGGGGCCGAGGTGATCCGCATGATCCATACCTTCCTTGGCCCCGAGGGCTTCCGCAAGGGCATGGACCTTTACGTGGCCCGTCACGACGGCAGCGCCGTGGCCTGCGAGGATTTTGTCGCGGCCATGGAGGATGCCTCGGGCGTGGATCTTTCCCGGTTCCGCCTCTGGTACAGCCAGGCAGGCACACCAACCGTTACTGTTACCCGAGCCTTTGACGCGGAGACCTCCCGCTACACCCTTACCTTTACCCAGAAGGTGCCCGACACCCCGGGACAGGCCAACAAGAAAGCCATGCAGATCCCTGTGAGGATGGGGCTTTTAGGGGGCAACGGGGCACCCATTCCCCTCACCCTTGAAGGGGAGGCCTCTCCCGGCCCCCTGGAGCGCGTTCTGAGCCTCTCCTCGGCGTTGGAATCCTTCACTTTTACCGGGGTGGAGAAAGAGCCTGTTCCTTCCCTGTTCAGGGGCTTTTCCGCCCCCGTCAACCAGGTGACGGATTTGACCGAGGCCGAGTTGATCTTCCTCCTGGCCCACGATCAGGACTCCTTTAACAGGTGGGATGCTGCCCAGCAGCTCTACGCCAACACCATCCTGGGCATGGTGGCAGACCTCGAAAAAGGAGAGCCCCTGGCCTTAAGCACCGACCTGGTGGCAGCCGTCCAAAAGACCCTCACGCATCCGACTCTGGACAAGGCCCTCATCGCCCAGGCCCTGACCCTGCCGTCGGAAACCGAACTGGGGGACCGCATGGCTGAGATCGACGTGGACGGGATCCACGCGGCCCGCGAGTTTGTGGCAGATACCCTTGCCGTGGCCCTCAAGGAGGGCTGGCGGTCCGTGTACGAGGCGTGCAAAGAGGACGGCCCCTATTGCCCGGACACTCAGTCCATGGCCAAGCGCCGCCTCAAAGGTCTTTGCCTCTCTTACCTCTCCCGGGTGGAGTCCCCGGCCTTTGTCATGGATGCTTTTGCTTCGGCCGCCAACATGACCGACGAGCTGGCAGCCCTCACGGTTCTGGCAGGCATGGATGCCCCGGAGAGCGATGAGGCCATGGACCGGTTCTACGGTGCGTGGAAAGGGGATACCCTGGTCCTGGACAAGTGGTTCACCGCCCAGTCCCTCTCCAACCGTCCCGGGACCCTGGAGCGGGTGGCCACCCTTATGGATCATCCCGATTTCGATATCAAAAATCCCAACAAGGTGCGCGCCCTCATCGGCGCTTTCTGCCAGGCCAACCCCTGGCATTTCCACCGACTGGACGGCAAAGGATACGACCTGCTGGCCGATACGGTCATTGCCTTAAATACCATCAATCCCAGCATCGCCGCCCGCATGGCCTCCGGCTTCAACCGCTGGAAACGCTACGATGAAAAACGCCAGGGTCTCATGAAGGCCAGGCTGGAGCGCATCAAGGGGACCGAAAACCTGGCCAACGGTGTCTTTGAGATTGTCTCCAAGGCTCTGGCTTAGGGGCTGCACAAAAAGAAACCATACAAAAGCCTGCCTCCGGCGGCAAGGTGGGGGCACCTTGAAACCCGCCAACCGTTTCTGCAGGAGATTTTCGTTTCATTGTTCCTAAACGTCTGATGCGAGGCTTTTTTGGGGCGCCTCCCATGTTGGGAGCTCTTCGACATTCTCCATACGCTTTAAAAGGTTCCGGATTCGATTTATGCACGAAAGGCCGTTGCGGTTTGCAGCGGCCTTTCGTGTATGGAGAGTGTGCGTTTCGTTGAAAAGGAAAGAAATCAGGCGGAGAGGCCCTTCATCCCTTCCTGGGGGTATCGCTCTCCGGCAACGGCATCTGATGTGAAAACGTCGTCGAGAAAGGTGAGGTCCGAGGCTTCCAGGGTGACCTGAAGGGCGCCTGCGTTGTCCTCCAGGTAGCGGGTCCTGCGGGTGCCGGGGATGGGGACAATGTCCTCGCCCTGGGCCATGACCCAGGCCAGGGCGACCTGGGCCGGGGTGCATTGCTTCTCCTTGGCAAGTTCCTGTACTGAGGCCACCAGGACAAGGTTGCGGTCCAGGTTTTTGCCTTCAAAGCGCGGGGACATGCGACGGAAATCGGTGCTGTCCATTTCTTTGGTGTCCGTGATGGTCCCGGTGAGGAACCCGCGTCCCAGAGGACTGTACGGCACAAAGCCCACCCCGAGTTCCCGGCAGGCGGCAAGGAGGCCGTTTTCTTCGATGTCCCGGGTCCACAGGGAGTACTCGCTCTGCACCGCCGCCACCGGGTGGATGGCGTGGGCCCGTCGCAACTGTTCGGCCGAGACCTCGCTTAAGCCCACGGCACGTATTTTTCCCTCCTCCACCAGTCGGGAGAGTTCCCCCATCATGGCATCCAAGTCCTGCTCCGGGTTGAGCCTGTGGGCGTAGTACAAATCGATGTGGTCGACCCCCAGGCGTTTGAGGGACGCCTCGCAGGCTTTTCTCAGGTACGCGGGGCTGTTGTCGATGGTGCGTTCATAGATGCCTTTTTCCTTGCGGATGATGCCGAATTTGGTGGCAAGGACGATGCGGTTCCGTTTGCCCTTGATAAACCGACCAATGAGTTTTTCGTTATGGCCGTGGCCGTACATGTCGGCTGTGTCGTAAAAAGTAATGCCGAGTTCAAGGGCGCGCTCCAGCACGGTGAGGGAGTTGGCGTCATCGGACGGCCCGTAAAATTCGGACATGCCCATGCAGCCGAGTCCCATGCGGGATACGCGGATGGATGTCTTGCCTAAGGGAACCTGTTTTATCATGGTGGGTCTCCTGTGATGCGGGTGTGGGGACGAAAACGTCCCCACATCGGTTGGGGTATTCGGAAACGCCTGCGGCGATTCTGTGCGTGTTATGTATAATTATATGATTAGGGCCCTAACTATTAGGGCGAAAAAAATACCGTCTGGCCATGCTGGCCTGAATGTATGTGTTTTTGATGCAATGGTTTACGTATCGCGATACCGCTCGCGGCGTGTTTCAGGTGACCGGGGCTGCCGGTCGCATCAGCAGCTTGTCCAGCATGCCTGCAAGGGATTTTTGCTCGGGGTTCGTCAGCGGTGCCATGAGCTCATTTACCAGGGTGTAGTACTCGGGCATGATGCGGTCCAGGAGGGCCTCTCCCTTGTCTGTGAGGAGCACGGCGGCTTTGCGTCCGTCGGCGGGGTCTTCCTGTCGGCGGATGAGCCCGTCCCGCTCAAGCTGTCGGAGGAGGCCGGACATGGTGGCGCGGGTTACGCCTTGCTCCTGAGCCAGCTCAGAAGGCAATGCCCGGGGGATTTTCCGGCGTCGCAGCTGGATCAGGACAAGCCATCTGCCGTGCATGATGCCATGACCGGAAAGGAGGGCGTCCAGCCGCCCGAGAAAGTCGCTGCCCGCAACGAGGAGGCGCAGAAATGCTGAGACAGCGTCCGGCGCCAGTTGTGGGTAGTCCCGCTCCATGCGGGAAAAGATAGGGTCGTTTGGGAAGTCGCGTAGGTTGAACATGGGGTAAGTATAGTTAGGCCGCTAATTACATGTCAATGATTTTATGCTTTGCCATCGGCGCGCAAAGGGGAGGGGGAGGCCCTATTGAATCTTTCGGTAGGCGGACTCTGTCAGGTGTTCCATGAGGAGCTCGGAGTTTTTCAATGCCTCCTTTTCGTTCCCAAAGGCAATGGCTTTCATGATGTTCCGGTGGATCAGGCTGCCCTTCATGTTGTCGGTCTCGATTTTGTTGGCGAACCAGAATCGGCGCGAAAGGCTCTGAACCTGCTCGATGGTGTTGTGGAAGTAGGGGTTCCCGGTGGCGTCTGTGATGATGGTGTGGATGTCCTGGAGGCATTTGAGCATGCCCTCTTCATCATGTTGTTCGGCGCAGGCCACCATCTGCTCCCCAAGGTGGAGCATCTCTTTTTTCTGGGCGGTTGTGCCGCGCAAGATGGCGTATCGCAGACAGATGGGTTCGATCTGTTTGCGAACCTCCAGGAGTTGCACTTGCTGTTCGGGGGTGATGCTGAGGAACTCGATCCCTTTTCGTGGGTGGATTCGCAGCATGTTTTCATGCTCAAGCTTTTGCAGGGCTTCCCGTACCGGTGTGCGCCCCAGGTTCAATAGGGCTGCCAGCTTGTTCTCTGAATAGAGGGTGGAGACGTTTATTTCACCGAACACAAGCATCCGTTCGATTTCAAGGCGGGCTGTTTCCGAAAGGGTTTTTGACATGATGACCTCGTATCCCGGCGGCGACAAATGGGTTCACGCAGGGTTGTTGGAATGCTTGGTATGCAAAAATAAAATTTAAGTGACATATCACAGAGCTGACATGCAAGCAAATCATGTTTCTTTGTTGGGCTTCTGCTTACGGGGGTATATTCGCTGAGACTTTATTTTCCCTTTTTTTGGATCTGTATTGCACTTTTGGCCCGTAGTGTAAATTAATATATCAGAATGCATTGATTTGGTTATACCAGCTGTCGGGAATCTGTGCCATGAAATAATAAAACTCCCTTGAATTCATAAGAAAGGAGGATGGAATTATTGACATATTAGTATGGTATGCAGACCGATAATGGGGCTGTGTGGGAGTTGATTCGGATGATGTGTTTCAAATAAAGGTTTTGTTGAAGTATTTTTTGTCTGTGCTGGGATTTTATCGATTTTAATGTTTTATTTCAAAACTTTAGTTTTGGTTTGTTGTGATATATCTTTTTGGATAAATGCCGTTTTAAGGTGCTAAACAAGGGTGGTGTGGATCAAATTTTGAGGTGGGTGTTGCCAAGGATTGATAATTGATATACAAGCTGATGTATCGGTTGGTGATTAATTTTAAATTAATGATGAAGAAATATAAAATAAGAAGGTTATGAAATATACCACTGATACATCATTTATGGATTCCTGGAAAGAGACGGCGTTAACCGATGAGGAGGCGCCCCTTCTTCTGGAGGCGGATGTCGTTGTGTGCGGCGGCGGCCCTGCCGGTGTGGCTGCCGCAACGGTTTGTGCGCGGCAGGGGCTTTCCACTGTGCTGGTGGAGAAGAACGGATTTTGCGGGGGCGCTGCGGTGGCAGGGCTTTCCGGAACCATCTGTGGCCTGTACCAGGCCCAGGAGGAGATCGAGGCCAAGGAGCCAAAGCAGCTTGTCTTCGGGTTTGCCGGTGAATTCAAAATCCGCCTTGCCGAGCGGGGAGGGGTGACCGAACCCCAGATTTACGGGAGCACCCATGTGGTGACCTTCGATCCCTTTGTCTGGCGTGAGGTGGCCGATGACCTCTTGGAGGAGGCCGGTGTCCGGTGCCTTTATCATACCCTGGTGACCGCGGTGACCCGAAAGGGGGACCGGCTGACCTCCGTGCAGCTGGAGTCCAGCGCAGGGAGAACCCACGTAAAGGCCGGGGCATTTATCGATTGCACGGGCGATGCGGCCGTCATGACCAAGGCCGGTTGCGCCTACACCTTCGGGGATAACGGCGCCATCCAGAACCCCACCATGATGTTTCGTCTCTCCCATGTGGAGGAGGCGGGGTACTACGACTGCTTCGGCAGGAACACCATTTGCCCCGAGAGCCTGACCCGCAAACTCACCGAGGCTTTTGAGAAGGGAACCTACGATACCCCGCGAAATCACATCTGGGTCTTTCCCACCCCCACGCGGTCCGTGTTTTTGATGAACTGCACCCAGCTCGCCGGTCAGGGGGGGGAGATGCTTAATGTTATCAACCCCGGAGACCGAACCCATGCGGAGATTTCAGGCCGTCGGGCTGTCCGCGAATACCATCGATTTTTCAAGGAAAATGTCAGCGGGTTTGAAGATTCGGAGCTCATGGATGTGCCCCCTGAGGTGGGGGTTCGCCAGACCCGCAGCATCAAGGGCACGGTGACCCTGACCAATGCCCATGTGGCACAGTGCACCAAGGCCGCCGACGGCATTGTCCGCTCATCCTGGCCCATTGAGCTTCATGCCGGGGAGGTCTCCAAGCTGCACTGGCTTATCGATGATTATTACGAGGTGCCCTATGGGACCCTGGTGCACCCGGAGCTGGATAACGTCATTGTTGCCGGGCGCAGTTTGAGCGCGGAGCATGAAGCCCTGGCCTCTGCCCGGGTGACCGCCCAGTGCTTTGAATACGGCCATGCAGCGGCTGTTGCCACAGCGCTTCGCCTTGAGGCCGGTACCGGATACAAGGACGTGGATACCGACGAGTTGCGCCGCCGCATGGTCGAAAACGGCAGCGCCCTTTAAATATCACGGGCCCGGAACAGACAACGGCGTTTTTTTCGAAAGGGCCCATCACGAACGCTGACACCTTGCTGTCATATAACGCGAAAAGGAGTGGATGATGAACAATTGCAGGATCAATCGAGTGGAGTTATATGCCGTCGCAGACCGTGAAGCGCCTCCCATCCCATGGGCGGACAACCAGGAACCCCTGCTTTACACCAACAACATAGTGCGCCTTGTCACGGAAGACGGCACCGAGGGTGTGGGGGCCACCATCAGTTACACCGAAAACGATTTTGACCGGTGCATCATCGAGGCCATGCGAACGGTGGTCCCCGGGCTTATCGGCAAGAACCCCCTGATGACCGAGGAGCTTTACTCCTGGCTTATGTCCCGTTGTACTTGGGGCGGCCTGCCCGCCAAGTCCCCCATCGACATCGCAGCCTGGGACATCAAGGGCAAAAAAGCCGGCATGCCGCTCTACATGCTCCTGGGCGGGGCGAGGACCAAGATGCTCTCCTACGCCTCCACCCCCATGTTCGACACCGTTGAAGAGTACATGCCCTACATCGACGAGTGTATCGCGCACGGTTTTACCGCCATCAAGCTGCACTGCTACTGTGTTTTCAAGAAAGACCTGGCCCTGGTCAACGCCGTGCAGGAACGCTACAAGGACACCGGGATCCGCTTTATGCTGGATACTGCCACCTTCTATTCCCCGGAGGAGGCCATGAAGATGGCCCGGCTCATGGAGCGTTACGACTGGGAGTGGCTCGAGGCCCCTGTCTCCGATTACGATTACAAGACCTATCAGCGCCTTGTGGATAAGACGGATCTTGAGATCTCCAGCCACGGAAACTGCCTGCTCACTCTCCAGGAGGTGACCTACGCCCTGGGCAACGGTTTCTGGTCCGATGTGCGCCAGGATGCCACGGTGTGTGGCGGTATCACGCCTTTGAACAAGTGTTTTGCCATTGCCGAAGGCCATTCCAAGCGCCTTGAGATCCAGAGCATGGGCTACACCATCACCCAGGCCGCCAACCTGCACGTGGCCCTGGCCCACCACAACTGCAACTACTTTGAGCAGTTCTATCCTTACGAAAGCTTTGAGCTGGGGAGCAATACCCCCATCCGAACCGACAAGGAAGGGTATGTTCACGCCCCGGAAGGCAACGGCCTGGGGGTCGACATGGATTGGGACGCCGTCAAAGAGGCGTCCATCGCAAGCTACGTGTTTGAATAAGGAGCGGAGATGAAATTCAGTAAGTTTGAAGTAGACCTGAAACTTACCCTGGTAAGTTTCTCCTGTGTCCTGCTGCTGGGGGTGTTGGCTGTCCTTTACCCGGATTCCGTCAAGGGCACCATGGGCTCCATGCTCAACTTTACCGTGGTGAACCTGGGCACCGGATTTCTGTGGTACACCGTGTTTGCGACGGTTGTCCTGCTGTTCCTTGCCCTGTCCAAATACGGCAACATTCGTTTAGGGGGCGACAAGCCCGCCTTCAATAAGTTTCAGCTCTTTGCCATGGCCCTTTCTGCCGGCATGGGTGCCAGTACCATGTACTGGGCGTTCATCGAGAGTATCTATTATTACATGGATCCTCAGTTCGGCATTGTGGACAAGGCCATGTCCATGGAGTACGCGGCCGCCTACAACATGTTCCACTGGGGCGCGGCCGGGTGGTTTACCTACCTGATCGTGGCCATTCCCTTCAGCGTTGTCTTCTATATCAAGCGCAGCCGCAAGATGAGCTTGAGCGGTGTGGTGAATAGCATGTTCAACGACGCCTTGCCCCTGTGGGCCCAAAAGCTCATCGACCTTTTGTTCATCATCACGACCCTGGCGGCCACGGCCCTGACCCTGGGCCTGGGTATTCCCATGATCTCGGCCAACTTAAGCCAGCTCACCGGTATTCCCGATAACCTGTTTTTGGGGATCGGCGTGATCCTGGCTCTTTCCGTGGTCTTCTCCTTGAGCTCCTACATCGGCATTGAAAAAGGCATGGCCCGGTTGAGCAACGCCACCATCTATATCTGTGCAGGGCTTGTGTGCCTGGTGTTCATTGTCGGTCCCACGGCCCTTATTTTGAACAACACCACCAACGGTATCGGTGTGATGCTGAGCAAGTACATCCGCATGAGCACCAACACCGACCCCTTCGGCAGCTCTTTGTTTCCTCAGTACTGGACCATCTTTTTCCTGGCAAACTGGATCTCCTATTCTCCGGGTATCGGGGTGTTTATCACCAAGATTTCCAAAGGACACAGGCTCCGTGATGTGATTCTTATCCTTGTGGGGGCAGGGACCCTGGGGACCTGCCTGATCTTTGGGGTGTGCGGCACCTTTACCATGAACCTTCAGAACACCGGCGCCGTTGATGCCGTGGGTCTGATCAACAGCGGGCAGCCCACAGAGCTTGTGAAGGCAGCCTTCGGACAGACACCGTTTCCGGGCCTGATGACCCTGATTTACCTTGTCACCATGGTTCTGTTCACCGTCACCACCCTTGACGGGACCTCCTACTCCCTTGCAGGGATCGCCACCAAGCGGCTGGACAACGACGCCAACGTCTCTCCCATGTTTCGCCTTTTCTGGTGCCTGCTTCTGACCGTTATTCCCATTGTGTTCCTCCTGATCCATGCCAACCTGAATATCCTCAAGTCCTTTCCGGTGCTGATCATCGTTCCCATGATGCCTATCTTCACCGTGCTGGCCTACAAAACCCTGGGGTATATCAAAGAGACCTTCGGCAGCATGAACGCCGAGGAGATCGAAAAGCATTCCATCTACCTCTCCACCACGGACGAGCTGTAGCCCTTTTTCCCTTCCGAGGGTTGCAGCTCGCAAAAAAAGCCCCGCCGTCGAAAGACGGCGGGGCTTTTTTATTTCTGGCGGATTGGTATCGCTCAGGGGGCTTCTGGCGCGGCATCGGGTTCGGCTGTGTCACGGATCAGCTGCGCCCTGATTTTTTCCAGCAGCGTGCCGGTGTCCATGGGCTTCTGGAGGTAATCGGTGTTGCCGAGATCCGTCAGAAAGTCGTCCGGGGGGGTGCTGTACCCCGAGAAGAGGAGGGCCGGGAGTCCCGGGCGGATGGCGGTTATTTCACGGATCAGTTCCATGCCGGTCATGCCGGGCATGGTGACGTCGGTAAGGACCAGGTCGAAGGTGTCCGGTGCCTCCTTGAAGCAGGCCAGGGCACGGGCACCGTCGGTGAAGGTCCGCGTTGCGTAGCCGTGCAGACAGAGAAGGTCCGAGAGGCTGTCCGTGATTTTCTTTTCGTCGTCCACCACAAGGATTGTCTCGTTGGCGCCGCCTGGCTGTCCCTGGTCGGGGGAGGAGAGGGCAGGGCCGTTTTTCTGGTGGAGGCGTGGGACGTGGATTTTAAAGGTGGTGCCGACCCCGGGCTGGCTGTGCACGCTGATGTGCCCATGATGCTCTTTGACGATGGCGTGGACCACGGAGAGTCCCAGGCCCGTCCCTTTTCCCTTTTCCTTGGTGGTGAAGTACGGGTCAAAGATATGCGCAAGGTGTCTCTGGTCGATGCCGCAGCCTGTATCGGAGACCTCAAGGAGGATGTACTCCCCCGGGGCATAGGGCGCGTCGGATATCGGGGCGTCGATACAGACATCCGTCAGGGACACGCGAAGGGTGCCCCCGGTGGTTTCCATGGCATGGTAGGCGTTGGTGCACAGGTTCATGATGACCTGGTGAATCTGGGTGGGGTCTGCGTGAATGAGGCTTTTGGACTGGATAATGCTCTCGATGTCGATGGTGGACGGCAGGGATGGCCTCAGGAGTTTCACGGTTTCCTTGATGATTAACAGGGGCTGGAGGGATTGCTTTTCCGGTTCGGTCTTCCTGCTGAAGGTGAGGATCTGGGAGACCAGCTCCTTGGCCCTTAAGCCCCCCTGGGTGATCTGTTCCAGGGCCTCTTTGACTTTTTTCGGGGTGTTGAGATGAAGCTGGGCCAGTTCGGTGTAGCCGAAGATCACCGTCAGGATGTTGTTGAAGTCGTGGGCGATGCCTCCGGCCAGGGTGCCGATGGCTTCCATCTTCTGGGCCTGGTAGAGGCTGGTCTCCAGCTGGCGGCGCTGGCTGATGTCTATACCGATGCTCAGGATCTCCTGGAAACGGCCCAGGTCGTCGGTGATGGCCCGGTTGCTCCACTGGATATAGACCGTGCGTCCGTCCTTGCAGGTGTTTTCATTTTCAATGAGGGCATGGCTCTCCAGCAGGTCGAAGGTCTCATTGTCGAGGTTGTTGATGTGCAGGGCCCGGGCTGCCTCCGGGGAGATGATCGTGCCCAGGACGTTGCGTCCGTATATCTCTTCCCGCGTGTAGCCGAAGAGCTCCAGGCCGAAGCGGTTGAGGAACAGGACACGGCCGTATTTGTCCATCCTGAGGACGATGCTGTTGGCGCTCTCCACAAGGTCCTTGTACAGTTTTTTCTGGTATTCCAGTTCCCGGGTGCGGTTCGTGACGGTGAGCTTCAGGGCCCTGTTCAGGTAGAACAGCATGGCCGATACCATGGCAATGATAACCACCGCCAGCAATGGCCATCGCTGAGTCACCGTTTTTTCATAGGCTGTCAGACCTGTCCAGTGGGTGATGCATTGATCGTAGAACGAGTCCGTTTGATTCTTCCATTGAGTGAGGTATCGGTCGATGGTGGATAGAGTGTCTCCCTGGAGGCCTTTTTTTGCGGCAAAAGCAATGGAAAATGGCGAAAACTGAATGGGGCTTGGGACCAGGGACGGTCCGTGGGACCGGTAGAGCCCGTTAAGCTGCGTGGCAACCCCTGCATCAACCTTTCCTTCTCTTACCGAAGCAAAGACCGCTGTGGAGGATGGATATTCCTTGATGTGGCAGGTGATGCCCAGTTTTTTTGCGGTTTTTTGGAAGTTGATACCGCTGATATCTTTGGCCGTTACGGCCACGCGTTTTCCTTCAAGGTTTTGAATGGAGCGAATGGGGCTTCCCTGTTTTATAAAGACCTGTCCCCACTCTTCAAATACCGATTCTTGGTTGAAGTCCATGGTGAGGCTGCGTTCGGGGGAAAAGGCAATGGCGGTGATCAGGTCGATCTCTTCCTTCTGTAATCGTTCCAGCCCCTGCTCCCAGGTACCGTAAATAAACGTGATGTCCCACTGTTCCTGGGCGGCGATGTGGTTGATCAGGTCAGGGTAAAGTCCCCGTGGGGTGCCGTCGGTATCTGTAAAGCAGAATGGTCGAGCCTCGCAGATCCCTACACGTAAAGTAATAGGGCTGTCTGAACTGTACCCAGGACGGGGTATGAGAAGTAGCAGGATATAAAGAAGATACATTGTACGAATAACGTATTTCATAGTCTGACTTTACACGATTCGATAACCGGACTACCTAATAGGCCGGTGTATTGTATTAGGTGATGAAGGCGGCTCATACGGCAGTTCCATGAGTGTGCATGAAAAATCGTGTCCCGACCACAGCGGTAGGTGTTTCTGATTCCTATTTTTTGCAACTATAGCTCGGCGGATGAAGATGTCAAGTGAGCAGACCCGGATCATCAGGGTGTGAAGACATTATTCAACTGAGAGGCCATAGACCGGATATTTCCTGAGAAAACGATCACTCCAAAAATATAAGTCGTCATTTTTTGAAATGTCCGGCATAGGATGGTCCTTAAAAAAACTCAAAAAAACGTACCGGTTTTCCTTTTCTGGACAGAGCTGCGGATACTGTCCAGAAAAGGGTTGTGGTCGATTGCAAAGTGAGTGAACTCCAAATGACAAACGCCTTGCCTATTCGCAGCGTGGGTGAACGCATGCCTCCAATATGACTATACCCTGAACCGACCCACAAGGGAGGTCAGCTTGTCTGCAAGGCTCTGGAGTTCAGTTGCGTTGTTTCTTACCTGTGTACTGACATCGGTCATCTCTTCTGCAGTGGTATTCACGTGAGAGATCTGCCTTGCCATATCCCTTGAAACTTGGGTACTTTCCAGAATTTTGTCAGAGACGGTCTGGATCCCAGAAGAGGCTTTGTTTATATTGCCGGAGATCTCGGTTGTGGTGACGGACTGCTCTTCAATGGCTGCAGCAATGGTTATAACGATTTGGTTTACTTGGTCCACGATTTTGGTGATGGCATCAATCTCGGTCACGGTCTCCTCCGTTGACGCCTGCACCCCGCTGATTCGCTCCTTAACTTCTTGGTTGGAGATGGCGGTCTGTTTTGCCAGCTCTTTGATTTCATCTGCCACAACGGCAAAGCCTTTGCCCGCGTCTCCGGCCCGAGCTGCTTCAATTGTAGCATTCAGGGCCAGCAGGTTGATCTGCTCTGAGATTTCACCGATGGTCTCCGTGACTTTTCCGATGGCCTGGGCAGCATCACCTAGATCCCCTACCTTCTTTTTGGCCCGACGCGTCTGGTTCACAGCCTGTCCGGTGATGTCTCGTGCTGACTCGGAGTTATGGGATATTTCACCGATGGTTGAGGTCATCTCTTCAGTAGCAGACGCCATGGCGTTGAGATTGCCGGAAGACTGTTCGGTCTCGCGGGCCACATCTTCCATGTTGCTGCTCATTTGCTCCGAGGCAGCTGCTACGGTGTGAGACTTGGAAGACGAGGCTTCGGCGCCCTGAGCCATGCGACCCGCAAGCCCTGTCAGTTTGGAAGAGGATGCGGAAAGGGTTTCTGAGTTGCCCGCGATGTCCCGGATCATCTGCTGGAGATTTTCCACAAAGGTGTTGAACCAGTTGGCCATCTCTCCCAGCTCGTCGCGGCTGGCTACAACCAGTCGCTGGGTGAGGTCCCCATCTCCTTCGGCGATATCCCTAAGCATCGTGCAGGTCTGTTTTAGCGGACGCGTAATGGAGACAATCAGTACCAAGGCAGCTCCCACAGCCAAAACAGCTCCAATAAGGGTAAACAGTACGATGCCGGTTTTTCCCCATGAAGCTGACTGCACAAATGCCGTTTCAGAGTTTACAGCCATGACATGCATGGTATTGGATGCGTCTTCAATTAGGTTGTGGGCATCTATGCCAATGGTTTTTTCGAGTTCAACCAAGGTTACATAACTGTTCCAGGTGGTTATGTATTCAGTTGCCAAGGCGCGAATGCTGTCGGTTGCGGTATCCATATCGATAAGACCTTTCAAAATTTCATTGACCCTATGTGGGTCTGAATTGAAGGTCAGATAACTAAAAGCTGCTATACGAGCATCCGTCAGCGTACTATTCAGCGCGCTGATATCTTCAAAGCGACTAAAACCGTCTTCTATGACTTCGCCAAGTTCCTGTCCGACCATCACAAGATCATCCATGTACACTCCGGCACAAATCACTAAGTCCCAGGGTTCATAATATTGTGCCACAGTTGCTTTAGGAAATAACGTGTTCCCTTTATTTGGCTTGGGCCAAGAGTACTCTGTGATGGATAGGCCATCGCTGACAGCCCCTTTGACCAAATCAACCATAAATGTTTTGCCGGTATTCTTATCCTGAACCGTCGAAAAGTCAGAGCCTTCCAATGTGCGATCAGCCCCATGGGCTATAAGGGTATAGTCCTTTTGCAATACAAAAAAATAGTTTCCAGTCCCAAAGTGCATTTTTCGTAACACATCCAGGGCTTTTTTTCGGGATAAGCCTGAAGAATGCATTGCGGAAACAGCGTCGTGGGCAACATCCACTAAGTTTCTGACGGAGGCAAATGCCGTTTTTTTCAGTTGGTAGTTGCTGTTGTGCAGAACCTCTTTGCGAATGGACTCTTCAATGAGTTCGTACTCTTCAAGACTCTTCGCTTTTACCTTGCTCGCAGTTGTCCGCAGCAATTCACTCAATTCTGCTTTTTTTTCTTTAGCGTCCCTAAGTGATGTCAATTTTTGAACGTAAAGCTGGCGTCCCGTTTCTATCTTTGTCAACGCCTCATTATCCAGAGAGGATTCTTCCAATTCGTCAAGTTTTGAGTGAACGAGCTCCATTCCTTTGTTCAGCCTTTGGAACTGCTCGATATCCCCATCTTTTGCATAATACGCTTGATTACTGGAGAGGTTATTGAGTTCTGCATCAAGTTCCAGTGTGGTATAGCCTTGTCCAGCCTGCCGAATAACTCTGTCCAAGCTTAAATACCCGCCGCTACCTACAACCAGAAGCACCGCCACAAGAAGTGAAAATCCGCCGATCAGTTTTGTTCTCAGGCTTACCGCTAAAAACATTCAAAATCCTTTCGCTCTTAATGTAAACGCAGTTTTGGGTGGTTGAGATTGTTTGTATAAAAAATTTCATAAAGTTAATAAACGGTGTTTCGGATTACCTGGCAGGGAACTTTAATGAATAATTCGTCAGTGAATTATCAACGATGAAAGAATCAGAATCAAACAACTCAAAACAAACACAAAAAAATTCGGAGCAGAGATTGCCCTGCGAAACCCAAAGGCGTCGTGGCCTTTTTGGTTACGGGGCTTGCGGCAAAACCAAAGCGATCTCGGCCGACCTGTGAGAGGGTACGCTTCATTTTTCGGGGGCTGCTTTTCAGCAATGTGCCATAGCTCGGATATTTCATGTGAAAACGACTGAACCGATTTAGTAATATGTCATTCATCGTTTTTAGACCGCTTTTCTCACCTTTGAGGCGAGCGAAGTGCACTCAATTATTCGCGTTATCAGAGTTTTGAGTCAACTCATTGCCTCTGCAGCTCTGTTGCCTTGAACATGGGTGTACCCGGCTCGTGAAATATCTGGGTCAGGGTGCAGGTCGTGCATGGCATCTCGAAATGCCTGCTGAACTTTTGCACGATTTTAAAGAAAATGTGTGGCCATGCTATGGGTGACGGTTTTTTCTTTGTGGTGTAATGTCTAATAATACTTGCTTGTGAGGGTGTTGTTTTCAGAAAATGAACGACTGGTTTGTTTGTGCCCAGTAATCAGGTGTCGAGTGGATAGTGAACAGCTTTGGCATTGTGTTGTGGTGGGTTTTATGGGGTGCTGTCTGTGTAACTGCTTGTTGTTTTTAGTGTGTTTTATGTGTTCTTGTCGTTGTAGGACCGGTCTTTTTACCGGATACAGGGCTGGAAATTCTTTTGGCTATTCATTGGCTAAATACTTCCAATGGGTGTAGGGTAGATATAAGCGTAGCAACGGGCGATCAAGATCAGCGTGCTGCGTATTACCCATAAAGCAGGAATCTTATGACTTCGGTACGTGTTCGTTATCAAACCATGGAATTCGATGGTATGGATATTCATATACGGACGTTACGCGATAGACAGCAATATGAAGATGTCGGCGGGGTTGCAGAAAAACTGGGCATATCATCCGCCACCTGGCCACTGTTCGGTGTGATCTGGGCGTCCAGCGAAGTTCTGGCTCATTTCATGGTGGATTTTGAAATCGAAGGAAAGCGCATCCTTGAGGTGGGCTGCGGCATTGCCTTGACGAGCCTGGTGTTGAACCATCGTCATGCGGACATCACCGCCACGGACTACCATCCTGAGGTGTCTGACTTCCTTCTGGAAAACGTGAGAATCAACAAGGGGCGGAAGATCCCCTTTGTCCGCACGGGATGGGGGGACAACGACACGAGGCTGGGGACATTTGACCTCATCACCGGGAGCGATCTCCTGTACGAACGAGACCATGCCGACCTGTTGTCCCGTTTTATCGATCAGCATGCCAAGCCCCATTGTGAAGTGATCCTCGTGGATCCGGGCCGTGGCGAGCAGGCCCGGTTCAGCAAGAAAATGGCCCTTCTGGGGTATTCCCACAGCCAGAGCAAGCCCGTTAATCCAGAGTCCTATCTGAAGAGCCCCTTTAAGGGGAAAATCCTACGATACAAGCGGTAGCCGATCCAGGGGGCCGGGGTATCAGCCCCCGGCTCCTGCGGCGTCATTGGAGGTGTCTCCCTGTGCAGCTGGCCGGTGGACCTGTTGCTGATCATGAGCAGCAGCGAGTAGGCCAGGAAAACGGAGAGAACCTGGCAAAGGAGTGTCAGGACGCTGTCCATGATGGGCTGGTGAAAGTAGCTGGCGATGGGGTCCCCTGTGAGGGCGAAGACAACGCGAGCGAAAAAGACGGCGGCAAAGAGCGCAAAGGTAACGCCTGCGGGGACACCATGGTTTTTTAACTCCCTGTCCGGGCAGGAAAAGACGATCCAGGCACTGTGTGAGACCACAGGGAGCAGCATGCCCGAGAAGAGGACGATGCGCACCCTGATGTCAGGGCGGATGAGGGCAAAGAAGGCGTAGAGGGCTGTGAACAGGATAACGTACAGAACGTAGGGCCTTGCGCGGAGCCGGACCCCGAAAAACCGTGCCGTGCCGAAGAGCATGAAGATGGTGCCGGAAAACATCAGGGTGTTGGCCGCGACAATGGAGATGGCGTGGGGGGGGGTGTGCCGCAGGCAGGCCAGGGTCATTCCCGCAGACTTCAACACAAAATCGGCGAAAAAGAAGCCGATGCCCCAGCGGCGTGTTCGGTTCCGGTACCAGACGACGCCCAGAACCAAGCTGTATATGTGGTTGACGAGGATGTAGGTGAAGATGGACGTCTTCATGTCAAAGGGCATCATGGCAATGATCCGGTTTGGCCGACTGTCCCGGGGGCGGGCCAACGGAACACATGGCGGTTCCGGTGATATGGGGCTCCCGTGACGTGAGCGGCGTTTATGTCAGCGGATACCATTCATACGTTGTTGCGGCGGCGTATGCAACCTTGTGGCATGGCGGCAGACCATGAAAATAAGGGGGGCAGGGGACGTTTAGCTCGGAAATTTCGTGAGAAACCGGCACGTCAAAAGCGCAACATGTCACTTCCGGTTTTCTGCTCGGTTTTCTCACCCTTCGGGCGAGCCGAGTTAAGGGCGGCAGGTAAAAAGAAAAACCCAGCGGCAGTGGGGCGCCGTTGGGTTTTTAGTGTTGGGGCGGGGTGGGGCTTTTACAGAAGCTGCTCAGCCCCTGCGAAGACCGCCTCGACCTTGAGGGCCGTGGCTGCATGTCCCGGGTGTTTTTCCGGGTTCCAGCTCTTCATGTCGTCAAAGATCGCACCATCGGTGTGGTACTCAATGGAGCCCTTAACCTGGTAGGCTGCCCCTTCGTTGGTGATGAAGAGCATGGAGCCTTTGCTGCCGGACTGGATGTTTTTCAACGTTTTGGAAAAGTAGTTGTTGGCCACCACCAGGGTCTCTTCATCGTATTTGGAGACGCAGGTGGCGTAGATGGCGTTGGGCGTTCCGGCTTCATCCACGGTGGTCAAAATGACGGGGCCCTGGTGGTTGTCCCAGGCTTTGCTGACTTTTTCAGGTAAAGAAGGCATGTTATGTCCTTGTTGCTGTATGCGGTTTCATTATTTCATCGGGATATCATTGGTCCGAGGGGACGTCAAAACAACCCGGTAAGGCGTTTCAGGTGAGCATATCCGATGGCTCCCGAATCAGGCCGCAGGCTCTTGACTCGGGTTGATAATTAATTCTACAGGAACAAATCATAGTTTTTTGATTAAAGCAATAGCCCGGAGATTTCATGAGTATTCATTTGTATGGCGGTTTCTGGTGAGCGGTTCCGGGCCGGGCATGGCAGGCGACGGAACGGGCAGGCTGGTGCCGTGGGGGGCATGGGGATTGGGCTTCCCGGAGGGGATGGGACACCGGCCGTCTCGTGACGGCCGGTGTGTTGGCATATTGCCCGGATATTTCATGGGAAAACGGCCACTCTAAAAATGGAAGTCGTCATTGCCGTTCGTTGGGGATAAAAATTCAGGTCTTTGAAAAAAATAGACAATGTCATTCATCGTTTTTACGGCGTGTTGTGACCCCTTTCGTGAAACCATGAACCGCGGTGCTAAAACCGGTAAAGGACGGACACCGTGCCCATGGTGATGGTTGTGTCGTAAAAGTCGATGTCGGAGTCACTGTTGTAGTGTGCGAGGGTGCCCACAAGGCTCATCTTGGGGACCCCGAGGAACTTTTTCCAGAAGGCGGAAAGGCTGGCGCCGACGACATCGTCTTCCCGGGTTTTGTCGTAAATGGGGTTCTCTTCATCAAACTCGGAGCGGCCAACATAGAGGTTGGTGATGAGGTTGAATTTTTCGGTGTTGAAAAGGTAGGAGAGCAGCAGGCCGTACCGGTCAAAGGCCATGGCGTCGCCGTCAAGGTCGTACATGGTGTAATCCAGGGTGGGGACAATAACGTGGCGTTTTTCTCTAAACGCAAAGGGGTAGGTGAGTTTGGTCACATAAACGTCCCCGTTTCGGTCCAGGAGCTTGGCTTCATCGGCGGTGATTAAACTGCCGACGAGCTGGGTCTGCCCGCTTGTTTCATCGTCCAGGCTCACGTCGCGCCAGGTGAACTCCGCCTCGAACTTGGTCCCCAGGATTTTGTCGTATCCCAGGCGAAGGCCGTCGGAGGTCCGATCGGTCTCTTCCCGTTTCTGGTTGATCACGTAGGGGTCCTCCCATACCTCTGTGGGAAAGGAGGTGAAGACATAGGCGATGCTGACAATGCTCTTGCCCTTCAGCTCCTGGCGGATACCCACCAGGGTGGACAGGTCGTACCGGACCAGGTCTTCGAGCCTGTTACCCGCAAAAATCTGGGTGCGGGACTCGGCGAAGGTATACGATGCTTCAAAGTTCAGCACCGGGGTGGCACTGGATTCCGAGTCCGGGCTGTCCGTAAGGGAGGTGATGACATCGTCCCCGGTATCGCCGATGGCGTTGCCGGAGATCATGTTGGTTTCGAATTCCATGGCACCGATACCAACGTTGACGAATCCCGAAAAGCCGGTTTCTTCCGGGATGGGCTGGATGGCGTGGACCGGCATGATGAAGGCTGCCAGGGAAAAGACCAGTGTGATCAGGAACCATGAACGTTTCATTTTTTCACCTTTTTCCTTGGTTGTTGAGAGGGCCTGCATGAATCATGAGCACCTGAGAAAGAGGGGGCGAGTGGGCCTCTTCGGTTTATGACTAAGTGGACGCCTTACCAGTGGAACAGCACGTTGGCTCCCCAGATAATTTCATCCACATCGTAACGGTACCAGTCGGTGTTTTCCCTGCCTCCGTTTTCATAGTCAACGGCTGTGAACTCCCCATACACCTCGGTGGACCAGCTCGGGTGAAAGCGCCAGGTGACGCCGGTGGAGGCAAACCAGGTCCCTTCCGATCCCCCGAATCCCACATTGAACTTGTTGCTCCAGAGCCACTTTTCTGCAAACGGAACGTCAGCCGATGCGCCCATGAGAAGGTCCAGCCAAGATTCGTCCACCTCTGTCCGCTCGGTGTCGGTGCCTTGGGAAAGGTCCACCGAAAGTTCCTGGCGGTCGTAGCGCAGGCCCCCATGGAGCCCCAGGTCTACCCATCGGCTTTCGTAGATGTTGCGCCCCACGGTCAGTTCCACGGAGAGGGTGTCAAATCCCATGTTGGACCGGATGGTGATGCCGTCGGACAGCCGTTCCGGGGCATTGTCTTCAAGTTCGAGGAGGTCCAGGGAGAAATCGACCATCCATGTGCCGTCGCTGAGGGCAAGGTCGATGCCGAAGGATGTGTCTGTCACGTCATCGAAATCACTTGGGGAGAGGTCCACATCCACATGGACAGGACCGAATCCCTGGGTCCCCAGGCCTAAGTCCCCGCTTCTCTGGGTCCGGGAAAAGCCTGTGCCGATGGAACCGCTCCACCGGGCGGAAGCCGGTGACAAAGGGCCCGAGCAAAGGATTCCTGCAAGGATAAGTACCAGAATGCATGGTCGGTAAGCTGTCATTTTGATAATGCGGTTCACGTGAGCAAGGCCACATACATGGCGCTGTTTTTTCCATGGCGGTGATGCCTTCGTACCGGAGGGTGTAAGATGACTGCCCTCGTAACGTTGCTGTAGATTGTTCCTGCGCATTACAGGGCCGCCATGGGGGCGATTAATCGCAGAATCGCGAATTGACGGTCCCCTTCATTTCGGGCGCCCCATGGGAGGTGCCTGTAGGTCCTGAAAGGGTCGCTGACGGATGTGTGACAGTCAGCTGCGCTTATTTTGGTATGGAGGGAAAAGTGGGTAAAAAAGGTCTGTATGTATTGAATTTAAGAGATTATTTCATGTTTTATGGGGAAAGTCAATTGACCTGCCTGCGGTTGTTGCTTCGTCAAGGTCGGCTCTCTGCCCTTTTTTCCGAGGCCTTTTCCACATGGGGACGCGGTTCGTAATCTTGGGTTTGATGGACAAGGGGGATTCGTACGTGTTCCGGGTGAATACCTCACCGTCGGCGCTGTAAAAAAACGGTCCCTTTTTGTGTGGGATGGCTTTTTGTTTAAATCTGTGATTTACCTGCAAGGCTTTTAATCGGTGGCTTTCCCGGGGTGATGCATTCCAGGGGGCGTTTTGGATTATTTTTAGACAGGGATATCCCATGAGCACATTTACGGCCTTGCCGTTGACCGAATCGATGATCAAGAACCTGGGGACCATGGGGTATGACGAGATGACCCCCATCCAGGCCGCAAGCCTGCCCCACGTGTTGAAGGGCAAAGACCTTCTGGCCCGTGCCAAGACGGGGAGCGGTAAGACGGCGGCCTTTGGGATCGGGCTTCTCCATAACCTCGATGTGGCACGCTTCAGGGTGCAGGCCCTGGTGATGTGCCCGACCCGGGAGCTGGCCGAGCAGGTGGCAGGCGAGCTGCGACGCATCGCCCGTTTCAAGCACAATATCAAGATCGTGAGTATCTGCGGTGGCGTTCCTTTTCGGCCCCAGCAGATTTCCCTGGAGCATCAGGCCCATATCGTGGTGGGGACCCCGGGCCGCATCGAGCAGCACCTGCTTCGGGGGACCCTTTCCCTGAAACACCTCACCACCCTTGTGCTGGACGAGGCGGACCGGATGCTTGATGTGGGCTTTGAAGAGAGCATCATGGCCATCATGGATCATGTGCCGGGAAGGCGTCAGACCCTTCTTTTTTCAGCAACCTTCCCGGAGTCCATCCTGGCGCTGAGTCGCAGGTTTCAGACCGATGCAGAGCACGTGTCCGTGGATGTGGCCCATGAAGAAAATGTCATCAGTCAGCGTTTTTATGAAACAAGCTGGGACGCCAAGCCCGAGGCCGTGGCCGGGATCCTCACCGCCTTTACTCCGGCGTCGTGCCTTGTTTTCTGCAACACCAAGCTGCATTGCAAGGCCCTGGCCTCTTCGTTGCAAAAAAAAGGGTTTTCGGCCCTGGCCATTCACGGGGACATGGATCAGAAGGAGCGCACCGAGGTGCTGGTGCGCTTTTCCAACGGAAGCTGCCCCATTCTGGTGGCAACGGACGTGGCGGCAAGGGGCCTGGACATCAAAGGACTCGATGCGGTGATCAACCACGACCTTCCCTTTGAGACCGAGGTGTATGTCCATCGCATCGGCCGCACGGGACGTGCCGGGGAGGAGGGACAGGCCTTTTCCTTGCTGACCCCCAAGGAGAGGTTTCGCCTGGAGGAGATCAACGCCATGCAGAAAACCGATTTTGAGCCCCTGGATGCCGCGGCCCTTCCTGTCATCGACGGCGAGGCTCCGGCCCCTTCCATGGTGACCCTGTCCATCAACGGCGGGCGAAAGAGCAAGCTCCGGCCCGGGGATATATTGGGGGCCCTGACCAAGGATGTGGGCATCCCCGGAAAGGCCGTGGGCAAGATCGACTGCTTTGATTTTTATTCGTATGTGGCCATCCGTCGCAGCGAGGCCCACAAGGCCGAAAAAGGCCTTGCCGGGAAAAAGATCAAGGGGCGTCAGTATATCATTTACCGGCACGGGCAGTAGGGGCACGGTGAAGAGCCCTTTTGGGCAAACCCCTCATGCAAAAGCCTCCGGCACAAGAGCCGGAGGCTTTTTTTGTTTATGGGATACCCCATGTATCGGTTTTTGTTTTTGGGCAAGGTGCCCGGTTAATTACCGGCCCCCCAGCTTCGGTCGAGGTTGTCCCACTCGGGGACCTGCATGATGGCTTCACGCGGGTCAAAGGGAAGCTTTTCGGGGTCTAAGCGGGGTTTGGACGCTTCAACAGACTCCGGCCGTGCATTTTCGATGTTCTTGAAGGGGAAGTCGCGATTCTGCCCCTTGTCCGGGTACGCGGATTTCATCATGAGGTGGCGGGCCTTCATGATGCTGAACATGGGCTTGGTCGTAAACAGCTGGAGCATATGGGGATTGACCTCCCGCGGGTCGTTGTAGAGATCGTAGAACTCGGCCCCGCTGAGGCCCGGGACGGCGTTACGCCAGTCCCGCTTGTAGCGGCCTTTGACCGTGGCGGCGAGTTCGTCCCCGGTGTAGATAAAGACGTAATCACGCCTGCTGTGGGTATCCCCTTTCAAGAAAAGGGCCGTCTGGTCCACCCCGTCGATGATGCGGTCCGTGGGGATGTACCTCGTGGCCCCTCCGAGACGGGCAAAGGTGGTGAACAGGTCGGTCTCGTGGATGATATCCCCCACAATCTGTCCCGGTTCGATGACGCCGGGCCATCGGGCATGGGCGGTGACACGTACGCCCCCTTCAAGGAAGTCTCCCTTACCGCCTCGATAGAGGGTCTCCACCATGCCGGGGGGGCCGTTGTGGATCATGGGGCCGTTGTCGGACATGAGGATGACCAGGGTGTTCTCTTCAATACCCAGGGCCTTGAGCTCTTCCATGAGTTGGCCGACGTACACGTCTAATCGCGCCAGGCCCTCCTGCAACAGGCCTGCAGAGGCCGTTATCTTTTCAGGAAATCCGGTAAAGGGCGTTATTTGCGGCCAGTACGCTGCGTAGAAGGGCTTTTTTGCCTCTACATTTTTTTTCATGAACACGCTGAGTCGTTTCTGGGATTCACCGTCAATGGCGATGTAGTCTTTCAGGTTGGGGGGCGTGCCCCACTCGTTGACCGGTCCGTCTTTCACCCCCTCAAGGGCCCAGATATATCCCTTGGGTCGCCATCCCTTGTCGATATCGTAGGGGTCGTCCGGGATAATCCCGTCATTGAGGCTGCCCGGCCGGATGCCTCCGGCTCGCTCGATGTCGGGTATGTATAAGCTTGGGACCTGGTTGTAGGGGGTCCAGAGCGCTTCGTCAAAGCCCTGTTTGTTCATGTAGCTCGATTCAACATCCCCTAAGTGGGACTTGCCGTAGAAGGCCGTGGCGTACCCGGCCTGGCCCAGCACCTCTGCCATGGTCACCTCATCAGCCGCCAGCCCGCCGTATTCGTAAGGGAACCCCACATTGTACATGCCGTTTCGCACGGCGTGCCGACCGGTCATTACCGCGGCTCGGCTCGGGGTGCAGGAGGGCTCGGTGTACATCCTCGCAAAGTAGATTCCTTCGGCCGAGAATTTGTTCATGTTCGGTGTTTCCCAACCGCGGGTCTTCTGAATCTGGGGGACCCCGATTTCCCCTGCGGCGGTGTCGTCCCACATGATGTGGATGATGTTGGGCGGGGTGCCGTGTTTCTCCTTTAACTCGGCCAGTTTCTTGTCCAGCTCTTCGTCTTCGGTGGCCCATTTTTCACCGTGTTGCGCTTCCAGGACGTAGTATTCGGCGTCGTGGATGATCGCTTTGGATTTGGCCTTGGCCGGGCCGCAACAGAACAACACGGAAAGGCTCAAGGCAACAACCACGTTCAACAACTTGTGCCTGCTCATGGTCCATCCTCCTGTGCTTCGGATGATCGTTTATGTCTGTGGCGATGGTCTTATTCTGAAAGCATCACGCGGAGAGCGCATGCTGAAGAAAGTGGGGTGCCGGAGGGTGCAGGGAGGGGCGTCAGGAAGAAAATCCTCCGGGGCAAAGCGGGCGCCTTGAACGCAGGACAGCGAATCTGTTCGCGGCACATCATTCCAGGGCGTGAACGGACAACGGGTGCAGCTTGGCAATGAGGGGGCGAGCTCTATTGAGCAGGCAGTCTCACGAAGGCGACGTCATAGGTGGCGTTCTGGATGGCATGGTAATACTCCCCTTCCAGGGCGTCTTTCTCCTTGTTGTATTTCAGAAAATAACGTGATCCCGGGTAGTGCCTGTCCTGAAATTCAATAAACAGATGGACCCTGTTTTGCCGGACAGTCCAATTCGCCTTGTGGACATGGATGCTTCGGGGATTGAAATAGGACGAATGCATCGCCCCGTCGGGGCCGATGTCGGTGATGGAGAGCCGATAGGGTGCGTCCTGCCTGACCCATTGCCCGTTGAGTCGCTGGGCCATGGACAGCTCCCTTGTCTCCGCAGACGATACCTTTACGGGGGTATGGACCAGGAACAGGGCAAGGACTGAGAGGAGCGCCATCAACCCGATGGGTGACACGGTTTTTGTTCGTTTCATCGCTGTTCGTCTCTTTTCTGGAAGGGTGGCTTGTGAAGGGCATGGGATCCTTGGGGATCCCCACGATGGCCGGGATGATGCGGTTCAATGCCTTGGATATTCTTGAGAGCTGCAGGGGTAAATGAGGTGCTCTGTGTGAAGGTGGGTGAAAATTTTATAAATATTTACAAGAGTTTTTGGCGGATGTCAATGCGCTGAAGGAGGACTGGTGGGTGTTGGGGGGGGCGGCATTGTCACGGCCCGTCCGCGCCGCCTTTGCTCCCGGCCTGGGCGTGTTGCAGTTTCTGATACCAGGCCTTTCGATGCCGGTCACAGGCCTTCTGCGCCCAGGTATCCCAGTCTGTTTCCGTCTCCAGCTCTTTGTCAAAGGAGAACGCGACACGGCCGAACCGGGCTTTTTCCTGAAGGCTGGTCAGGTCCAACCGTTCAATGGCTGCCACCAGGTCATCATATTCTGTCTCGTTAAGAAAGAAGGGGGGCCATGTGGCACCGGGACCCATGCCGCCTTCTGCCCCGCCCGATTCAAAGAGCCTGTTGATGAGGGGGTAGGGAGGAAAAATGCCGCAGGCGCCGACGTAGGGGATGTCGTAGACAAAAACCGCCAGCTCCGCGGATCGAATTTCGGGTTCGGCGAAGGGGGCGTGGCGGATGTAGGTGACGGTCCGCATGGGGGAGGGGCCCATGGAGCCCCTCCGGGTTGTGGACGTGTGATCGGGTTGCGTCATGCCTCTGTCCTGGGCTGCTGGGAGCCGGTCCGGTGTGCCGGGCGCTTCATAATGACCGTGGGCAGACCCGCCGGGTCGTTTCCGCCGTCTTCCAGGTCGTCAAACCCGAAGCGTGCGTAGAGCGCACGTGCGGCCTGCCCTTCGGGTACCGATCCGTGAAAGGTCTGGACGACAACGTCTTTATCAGGATTGAGGCGGTCTAGGGCCTTTGCTAAGAGGGCCGCGCCAAGGCCTCTTCCCCGGTGGGCTGTGGAAACGGCGAGCCATGCGATTTCGTTGGTGTCCGGCGAGATGACAACGCCCCCGGCAAAGGGGGAATCCGGCGCCTGTCGAAGGCAAAACGCGTTTTCGTCTTTTATGGCCTGCTTCAATGCGGCTTGGAACGAGGCGTCGTCGGCCATGGGCCCGAACAGCGGCTCAACCTCCCGGGCCAGGGCAAGCCAAGCCCCAAGATCCGATGCGATGGATGTGCGTACGTCGGTCATGCCTGTATCTCGCAGGCCATCTCATAATAGTGATTGGCGTTGAATTCGAATTCGTTGATGATATCGAGGCCGAGCTTCCGGGTATGCGCCGCATGGGACCTCGGGTTGTTTTTGTTCACAAAGGTGACCAGCACAGGGTACCGTTTTGCCATGGTTTCTTTCATGAGGTGAAAGACGCTTTCCAGGACGCCCTGCCCCCTGAGGCATTTGTCGACGCAGATGGGACCGTACTGAAAGGAGTTGTCTACACTCAGTACCCGGCCGTGGTAGGTCAGCTCGGGGAGCCCTTTGATCATGTGGGCGAACATGGGCCATACCGACCAGAATTCCCAGGAGGCCGCCATGGCGTAAGCCACCACCTCGTTGTCCTCCTTTGCAATGAACAGCCCCTGTTCCCGGGTGATCAACGCGTCCAGCTGGGCCTCGGTAAAGGGGGTGGTGACAAAGCCGTCCTTTTTGTCTGCCTCGTCGATGGAGTCAACCTGGTACCTGTAATGAAGGCGGAGCGTGCTTTCGATATCCGATGGGTCAGCAATCTTTACTTCCACTGTCATTCCTTCCGTTGTTGCGTGTGTCCTGTCTGGCAATCCGGACGCAGATGGCCCGGCGTATCACTGTATGGCTGTGCGGGCGACACCCTTCGGAAACAAAGGAGGGATTCGCCTGATTTAACCCGTATATTTCTTCAATACCTTAGAACCCGTCATGGAATAAACCTGTTTTTTTATGAAAAAGCAGAAGGAGGTCAGGGGCCTACCCGACGTGATCGGTGCCGATGTCGAAGAATTCGTGCTTTAAGTCCACGGTGGACCGTTTTCCGATGGACTCGTAGTTCTCCGAGAGCCAGGTTTCTGCGGTGGCGCGGCCCCGGTTGAACAGGTCCGTGAGGAATCCCCAGTCACTGTTGAATTTGCTGGAGACTTTCAGGTCGCACAGGATCCTGTCCGCCCGGATGGAGTGCATCAGCATGTGCTTCAGGCGGCCCTTGTACTCATCCTTGAGCCAGCCCTCTTCAATGAGCTTGGTGATAAAGGCGATGGCCCGCAGCTCCTTTAACAGGGAGGCGTTGAAGGTGATCTCGTTCAAGCGGTCCGTGATGTCGCTGGCGTCTGTAGGGAGCTCTTCCCGGTCCATGGGGTTGATGTGGATGATTACCACGTCCCGGGTGTCGGTGTGGTAAAACAGGGGGAAAATTGCCGGGTTGCCCATGTAGCCGCCGTCCCAGTAGTGGTCTCCGTTGATCTTTACGGCCTGGAACAGCTGGGGCAGGCACGCCGAGGCCATGACCACATCCAGGGTGATCTCGTCGGTGGTGAAGATCCGGACTTTTCCGCTCCTGACCCTGGTGGTGCTGATGAACAGCCTGGTCTCCTGGCACCGGTTCAGTACCTGGAAGTCCACGGCTTTGTCGAGGATGTCCCGCAGGGGGTTGATGTTCATGGGGTTGAACTGGTAGGGGGAGAAGGCCCGGGTCATGAGCTCGAACATGTTGAATGAAAACGAGGTGTCCATGTTCCAGGTGCCGCTCCATGCTTCCCAGGGGGCCTGTTGCATGGGGCTCATGATGCGGGCGGTGTCGCTGATGGTTTTCCAGAAGTCGTACAGCGCCTGCCTGGCGCCGTCGGCCCCGCCGACCATGTTGCCGTAGGCATACACCACAGCGTTCATGGCCCCTGCGCTTGTTCCGCATAACCCGTCGATTCTCAATCGTCCGTCCTCAATGAGCCGATCCATGACGCCCCATGTGAACGCACCGTGGGCGCCACCCCCCTGAAGGGCCAGGTTGATGGTTTTTTCATGGCTGCCATTTTTTTCCGGGATCGGGCATCCGCAGTCGTCACTGGCGAGGGGCTTGCTTTCCGGCCTGTTCATGGAGGCTCCTTCTTTTTTGGGAGGGGTGGATACAGGGGACGGGTATTCCCCTGCGGTCATGACGTGTCCAGCGGCGATATGGCGAATTTGTATTGATGAATGGGCGCTATGTGGTGTATTCTTGTTTTAATTTAACATGTTAATCGGAGTGTGCTCAACGCCTGCGAAAAAAAACATGTCACTGTCCCCATGGCTTGCCCGACGCCTTCTCTTCCGCATCTTGATTCCACTCGACATCCAGACCCGTTGAGCTGTACGACGTGTTCCCACGGTCCACCCTTGCCCCCTTCTCAGCAGGGTCGCTGGCTGCACGTGCAGGGGCATGGCCACGGGCCGTGCCCCCGATACCCACCATGATAACAACGTACCCAGATATCCCCAGGTATTCCATCGGCTGACGGCGGCGGTCTGTTTTTGCCTTTCTGCCATGATGGAAGACCAGGGACGTTCGTGATCACACAATTGAGCCGGGATCGCGGCTTTGGCCGTGATTCTCCGCGGGGTGTCTTTTCCTGAGTTGGTGATGCCCTTCCGGCCGGCCACATCAACCAAGGAGATCCGTATGAAAAGGAATCGTTTTGTCTTTTTCCGGCATGCTGTGCTGGCGTGCTTGATGATCGCAGGGGTGTCCCTGGCAGTGGGTTGCTCTTCAGGTAAGTCCGATGCGCCCGATATGGATGCGGCAACAGAGAAATCCTCTGAAACCGCCATGACGGAAGAGGCCGCCGCTGCCGGAGCAACGGCAGGCGAGGCCATGGGAGAGGGCGGGCATTTTGACCCCAAGGGCAAACAGCCCTCCTCGTTTACGGTGGAGCACCAGAAAAAACAGCGTGAGATGCTTCCCTTTGACGACACCCGGGATATGGAAGAGTCCAAAAAAGGGTTCATCGCGGCCCCGGATTACATGCAGATCAAGGCCGAGGCCGGGCATGTGGCCTGGGACATGGGCAGTTACCAGTGGCTTTTGGATGGTGAGGACTTTGACAGCATCCATCCGTCCCTCCAGCGCCAGGCCATCATCAACATGAACTACGGGCTCTATGAAATCATCAAGGACAAGATTTATCAGGTGCGGGGCTTTGACCTGGCCAACATCAGCTTTGTGAAAGGCGACACCGGCTGGATCGTGTTTGACCCCCTGACGGCAAAGGAGACCGCCGCAGCCGCGTTGAAGCTGGTGGACGAGCAGCTGGGTAAGTACCCGGTGGTGGCTGTGGTCTACTCCCATTCCCATGCCGACCACTTCGGCGGGGTGCGGGGCGTGGTGGACGAGGCGGATGTCAAGAGCGGCAAGGTCAAGGTCATCGCCCCCATCGGGTTCATGGACCATGCGGTCTCGGAGAATGTGTACGCGGGCAACGCCATGAACCGGCGTCTCTTTTTCCAGTACGGCGTGCTGCTGCCCCGAAGCCCCTTCGGCCATGTGGATCAGTCCATCGGTAAGAACACGGCGGCGGGCACCCTGGGGCTGATTCCCCCTAACTTGATTATCAAGGACGATATCGAAGAGCTTACCGTGGACGGGGTGAAGATGGTGTTCCAGAACACCCCCGGCACCGAGGCACCTGCCGAGATGAACACCTATTTCCCCGAGCTGAAGGCTTTCTGGGCCGCAGAGAACATCACCGGTACCATCCACAACATCTACACCCTGCGAGGGGCCCTGGTACGGGACGCCCTGGAGTGGTCCAAGCAGATCAACAAGGCGCTTTACATGTTCGGACAGGAGGCTGAAGTGATGTTCTCCGCCCACTCCTGGCCGCGCTGGGGCAACGAGCGCATTCAGGAGGTGATGCGGACCCAGCGGGACACCTATGCCAACCTGAACAACGGCGTCCTCCACCTGGCCAACCAGGGGGTCACCATCAACCAGATCCACAACGTTTACAGGGTCCCTGAGAGCCTGGAAATGCAGTGGGCCGCGCGCAGCTATCACGGTTCGGTGGAGCACAACAGCCGGGCCGTGGTCAACCGGTACCTGGGCTACTGGGACGCCAACCCCACCACCCTGATTCCCCTTTCACCCGAAGACTCTGCGCCCCTGTACGTGGAGATGATGGGAGGATCCGGGCCCATCATGGCCAAGGGCAAGGCGCTGTATGACGAGGGCAAGTACAGGCACGCCCAGGAGATCCTCAACAAGCTGGTCTACGCCGAGCCCCAGAACCAGGAGGCCAAAGACCTGCTGGCGGACGTTTTTGAGCAGATCGGGTACCAGAAAGAGAGCCCCAGTGTGCGAAACAGCTTTCTGGCAGCGGCCTATGAGCTGAGAAACGGCATCCCCGAAGGGGCGACGCCATCCACATCCGGCCCCGATGTGGTGGAGGCCATGTCCACTGAGCTCTGGCTCGATTTTCTCGCCATCCGGCTGGACAGCTCCAAGGCTGTGGGCAAAGCCTTTACGATCAACTTGATCACTCCGGACAACGACGAGAAATTTGCCGTGGAGCTGAGCAATGCCACCCTGACCAATATTAAGGGGTATGAGGCCAAGGACGCCGACCTGACCATTACGATCAACCGGGAAGACCTGGTACAGGTCATGATGGGCGCCGTCTCTTTCGAAGATCAGATCACAAACGGCAAGGCCAAGCTGGTGGGGGACAAGAAACCCTTTGATGAGCTCAAGGCCATGCTGGTGCAGTTTGACCTGGGCTTTGAGTTGATGCCCGGAACCGGCGCAAAGGACCTGACCAAAGAGAGACAACCCTTTGAGCAGCCTGAGCCCGCAAGCACCTCAGGAGGATAAACACATCCCCTTAAAACGCTGAGAAACGAACAAAAAAGCCGCACCCTTTGAGAGAAAGGGGCGGCTTTTTTTTGTGATGATTCAGGCGATACCGGTGACGGTTCTCAACCAACTTTCAATGTGGCACACCTTGCCGCTGGGGGTATTTTGCTTAATTCTTGACCTCTTATCGCTCGGGCTCCAGCTCTTTGAGGATATGGTCCGTCAGCTCTCCGAATCGGGGCATGGAGCGGCGCCGTGGGCGCTCTAAGTCCACGTCCAGTGTGTTTCGAATCCTTCCCGGGCTTCCGGTCATGATCACGATGCGGTCGGCCAGGAAGACCGCTTCGTCCACGCTGTGGGTCACCAGGACAATGGTTTTGCGGGTCATCTCCCAGACATTGAGCAGCTCCTGCTGCAGGAGGATGCGGGTGTGGGCGTCCAGGGCGCCGAAGGGCTCGTCCATGAACAACAGGTCCGGGTTGGTGGCCAGGGCGCGGGCAATGGCCACCCGTTGTTTCATGCCCCCGGACAGCTCATGGGGGTAGGCGCCGGCAAAGGGTGTCATGCCCACCATGCCAAGGAACTCCATGGCCCTGCCGTGGCGTGTCTCTTTGTCCGCACCGGCAAACCTCAACCCCGACGCCACGTTGTCACGGGCCGTGAGCCAGGGAAACAGGGAGTACTCCTGGAACACGAGGCCGATGTGTTCGCACGGTTTGATGACAGGGGCGCCGCGGTAGTGCACCGTGCCTTCGGTGGCCTTTTCAAGGCCGGAGGCGATGCGCAGGATGGTGGACTTGCCGCATCCCGAAGGGCCCACAATGCAGGTAAACGAATGCTCCTCCATGGCCAGGTTGATGTCGGTGACCGCTGTGACGGTTTCTCCGCGCCTCGTGGTGAAGGTTTTGGACAGGTTCTCTATGGTGACGATGTTCTGTGGTGCGTGGGTCATGGGTTGGACTGCCTTTGCCAGCTGAATTTTTGCGTTTCAATGCGGTGAAAGAGCCTGTCCATCAGGGCCCCCACAACGCCGATGGAGACCATGCCCGCGATGACGATATCGGTTGCGGCCAGGGTAAAGGCGTGGGTGATCATGTAGCCGATGCCGGACAGAGAGCCCGGGAGCATCTCTGCGGACACAAGGCACATCCACGCGATGCCGAGGCCAATGCGCATCCCGGTGATGATGGACGGCATGGCAGCCGGAAGGAGCACCCGGGTAAACACCTGGGCCTCGCTTGCCCCCAGCACCCGGGCCGAGTCGATGAGGGTGGGGTTGACGTGCCTTACCCCGTGGATGGTGGAGGTGAGGATGGGGAAAAATGCGCCGATGGCGATGATGAAAAGCATGGCAAAGGTGATGTTGTTCAGGGTCACAAAGAGCTGGCCCGTCTCCACTCCCGTGAGGGTGGCCAGGCTGGAGACGCCGAACCATGCCATGACCAGGGGGACCCAGGCCAGGGGAGGGATGGGGCGGAAGAGGTTTAAAAATCCGTTGAAAAATCGAAAGGCAAGGGCGTAGTACCCCATGACAATCCCTAAGGGCACGGCGATGAGGGCCGCCGCCGAGTACCCGATGAGCACGCGTGTGAGGCTCACCAGGACGTTGTCTATCAGAGAACCCATGCTGATGAGATCATGGGTGGGGTGGGCCAGAAGCCCCGCCACCTGGTCCATGCCGGGCAGGATGACCTGATTGGCGATGCGCTGGGAGAGAAAGGCCCAGGCAAGGGCAAAGAGGGCCGGGGCCAGAAAGGGCAGAGAAAGGGATATGACGTTTTTTTTCATGTTGATTCCAGACATCTCACCAAGGGCCGTGGTGTTGTTTTTTGAGTTGAATCGTTACAGGCCTTGTCCCGAAAAGCGGGGAACAAGGCCTGTGGCAATCCGAATCCTTACTTTTTGACAAAGGAAAAATCATAAAGAAGGGGCGTTGCGGTTTTTAAATCCTCCCCTTTGAGCACGCCGCGGAACTTGTTCATGCGGTTGAGCATGGCAAGGAAGACCTCTTCACCTTTGAGCCAGTTTTCCGTGGGATCCGTGGTGTAGATGATGGACGATTTTTCAACGGCCTTGGCGGGTACGCCGATCCATTTCGCCGAAATCCTGGCGGTTTCTTCCTTCTCGGCATTGCACCAGGTGGCGGAGGCTGCCATGAGGTCTGTCATGGCCTGGACCACGGCGGGGTGCGATTTGATGAGGCTGTCGCTCGCGCCCAGGGCGCAGCAGGGAAAATCCGTCCACTGGCCCTTGGGGGGCAGGTCCCTTGAGTTGAGGGCAACATGACCGACCTCGCGGAACGCTGCAACGGCCGGGTGGGGGGCAGGGCCGACCCAGCAGTCCACCTGACCGCTCACAAGGGCGGGGATGAGGTTGGCCGTGGACTTCAGGTCCACCATGAGGATATCGGCGTCGATGTCGTTGGGGTTGCCCGTGGTGGTGAAACCCGCCTTGCTCAAGGCACCCTCAAAGACAATGCGGGGCGCGCTGGTGGGGGAGTGGTAGCCGATTTTAAAGGGGCGCCTGGAGGCTTTGATGGCAGCGGCCACCTCGTCGTACCCGCTGATGGTGCTTCCCTTGGGAAAGACCATGCTCAGGCCGTCCACATGCAGGGGGCAGAGCATCTTGACCTTGGTTCCCTTGTCGATGCCGCTCATGAAGGCCGTGCTTGAGGCAAGCCCTAAGTCCAGTCGGTTCATGGCAAAGAGGGTGGATGTCTCGGACCCGTTTTTGGAGACGATGAAGTTGATGACGGCAAGGGGGGTGCCGTCTGCGGCCATGAGTTTGTATTTTTGCTTGGGCACCATGGGGGCAAGGTATGCCCCGCACTCTTTGAGGGCCTCTCCTTTGTCGGCGGCAACCATGAGGGGGGTGTGGTGCGTGGTGAAGATGTATCCCATGTAAAGGCTCGGGATCTTTTTGGGCGCTGCGTGGGCAGCGGATACCAGGCACAGGGCCACGATCAGGGTGGCCATGGCTTTTCTGGCAAGGGTTCGTGCAAGGGAACGGGTGTTCATCGGTATGCCTCCGGTCATGGTGCTTTGGTCCTTGTCTCACATGGATAAAGCGGGGTGTTTGTTTTTTCGGGCTCTACTGCCCCTTTGGGAGCATGCGAGACAGCTGAACCCGTTTTCGGACTGGGGACCGGTCGGGTTGCTGCACGTGGTTTTAAAGGGGGATTGCCCGTGGAATGGGAAGGAAAATAGGAAACTCGCGAAGGGAAGTCAAAATGCTTATATTGATGTTCTGTTGAAAGCCGATAGAAAATTTCAATGATGAAGCGGTGAAGGGGGCTGTTTTAACGAGAGTCGCCGGGAGGGGGAACCTCAGGGTTACGGTATCAGGGGGTGGTCTTGGAGCGGCTGCGACGTTTTCGTCTCTGTTTCTGGCGCCTGATTTTTTCAGCTGCCGCATCGACCCGGGAGGTGCCGTGGAGGGTCTCGTCGATTTTATCCACAAGGAGCCTGAGCCCCAGGAACCGGTTGAGGGTTTGGGAGCGTTTGGCTCCGTATTTGACGATGATCCCCGTGGGACGATGCTTCAGGTGAACGCAGGAGGCCACCTTGTTGAGGCGTTGCCCGCCCCGGCCCGATGAGCGGATGAAGGTCTCTTCGATGTCCCCGGGTTTGATTCCCAGGGCGTCCATCCTTGCCTTCAATTCCTTGAGTTTTTTATCTCCCGGCCCCATGGCGTCATTGCGTCCTGTGCGTTTCTGGCGTTGTGGTGTGGGGGTGCCTTTTCCGTACCGTTTACGGGGCACCCCTTCTTCAGTCCTTAACACAGGCAGGGGCCGGGCCTCAAGGCACCTCGCTACAGAGCGTCTTCCACAACGGCGCCGACTCCCTTGATTCTGGCGATGGATCCATTGCCGGGACAGGCCACGGTGAGGTTGCCGTCCCGGTCTACGGCAATGCCCGTGGGTCTGCTCAGCCCTTCGGCCACCAGGGTTTTTGTTCCGTTGGGGCAGATGCACTGGATGGTGCCGTGGGAGCCTTCGGCCACATAGAGCCTGCCCCTGGCGTCCACGGCAAGGCCTGTGGGGGTCCGAAGACCCATGGCAAAAAGGACCTGCGAGCCATCGGGGTACATCAGGATCACCTGGCCGTTTTCCGGGTCGGCGATGTAGAGGTTTCCGCGGCGATCCATGGTGACGGCAGACGGGGGGGCCTGGGTTGCCTTGGTAAAGGAGATCTTCGCAGCCGGTGCCCGTGGAGTCGGTGACGTGTCATCGGCACGGCAGGCTGGTGAGATGGACGTAAGGGCAACGGCAAGTCCCAGGAGAAAACAGCAACGTGTGGCAGTGTGTGAATAACTCATCTTTGTCTTCCTCGTTTCATGGTCTTGCCCGGATACTTCACGAGCCGAGTGTTTCCATAGTCAAGGCGTAAGGGCTGCAGATGTCGCGTTTTATCTCATCGCCATGATTCGATGGTTTTCTCATGAAAATCCAGGTTGGGTTGCTTCCTTACATACAATGTGGTGTATTGATACGTCTAATATATGTTTGTGTGGTGATTCATATGAACTTCAAATCGATCTTCCCTTGAGGCAACCTCTCTCGGCTTCAAAGGGAGCGAAGGAGCAATCGTGTATGGAGCTGAGGCAACTGAAATACTTTCTGGCCGTGGCCGAGGAGCTGCATTTTGGCAACGCGGCCCGTCGCATGAATATCTCGCAACCGCCCTTGTCCCAGCAGGTCAAGCAGCTGGAAGAAGAGCTTGGGGCAAAGTTGTTTGAGAGGACGAGTCGGTCGGTGGCCCTGACCCCGGAAGGTGTTTTTTTTAAGGAAGAGGCGAAAGCCATCCTGGAAAGGCTGGAGCGGGCGGGCGATACCGTGCGGGCCATGGCCCGTGGTGAGGAGGGGGCGCTCTCCATCGGCTTTGTGGTGATCATCAACCAGAGTCTGTTGCCGGAGGTGATCCTGGACTTTCAGCAACGGTTTCCCAAGGTTCGGCTGGAACTCAAGGAGATGACCACCAATTACCAATTGAAATCCGTAAGGAACGGCACCTTGGATATCGGGTTTATCCGGTACCACAATCAGGACTTAAGCGGGCTCTGCAAGAAGACGTACATCAAGGAAAATTATGTATTGGCCCTCTCGGACCGGCATCCCCTGGCCGGTCGATCCGAGGTCAGTCTCGGGGAACTCACCGACGAGCCCCTGGTTATGTTCAAACGTGATAACCTGCCCGCGCTCTATGACGAAATTGTCCGGGCGTTTACCCGGGCGGGCATGAGACCCCGCATGGTGCAGGAGACCAACCGGCGCCTTACGGCCATAGCCCTTGTGGCCGCGGGTATGGGGGTGAGCCCGGTGCCGGAGTCCACCCGGCGCCTGGGGCGTGAAGGGGTGACCTACCTGCCCATCGTGGAACCCTTACCGGAGATTGAGGTGGCGGCGGTCTGGGCAGACAAGGGGGGCACCAGTGTTCTGGACTCCTTTGTGGCGGTTATGGAGTCGCATCGCCACCGGGACTGAGGGTGGCCCAGCCACCGACGGTGCCCGCCGCAAAGAGGCCTCCCACGGTTAGGGCGGCCGCGGACATGACCACGAACCTCGGCGCGATGGGGATGGACGTCACCACAACCCCTGCAATGACGAGAACCTCGGGAATGAGAACAAGGCCCCTTAGGATATAGATTCCGCTGATGATGATCAGCATCTGACGCAACCAGGGCAGGCGTCTGACGGTTCCGGCCCCGGACAGAGCGTAGAACCCGAACAGGATCAGGAATCCGCTCACGAAAAAGCTCGTTCCAGCAAGGGTTACTCGATTGGCCACCAGGGATTCCGGGGCTCCGAAGTAAAGACTGAGGGAGGGGGAGAAGGCTATTCCTGCTTGAAAAATCGCCAGTGCAAACTGGAGGATACCCGATGCAAGCAAGATCTTCTGTGTCGTTGTCATGGATGCGGCTCCCTGTGATGTTTTTTGCTTGGCTCTCCTTGATGAAGGTAGGAGAGTCATTTTTTTATGTGTTCATAAAACTAACATGTTAACTCAGTATGGGGCAATGGTGTGTCCTGAATAGTTAACTTTCTTATTGCTTGACCTTCAGGTGTCAGGGATTTGCCGGATTTGTTGTTTTTGAGGGGTGTTCCTTCATGGGTGATAGCTGCTGCCGATGCCCGACGGGTCCTGTGAGTATTCCAGAAATATAACGTGAATGACGCATTTGATTTCTGTCTGCGATTAATGATTGATTCGTTAAATAATCTATGTTAGTGCTTACGAGAAATAGTTAAGTTCGCTTCAACGTCCTGTGATGCTTTTTATGCCCAACCTGTTTAAATGCTGCTTTATCTATTGCAGCGCTGGGGGCGCTCGGTGTCCCCTGTTTCGCGGATAACATGCCTGATGCGAAATTCTCCGCGAGCCTTAATGAACCCTGCGGTTTTATATCCCGGATTAAGATAAAAAACCTCCCGGCAGACTTTCCTGATGCCTTGCCATGAAGGCTCCTCGCCCCGGTACGATAGGGGTGGGGGGCTGCCGGTGGCGGGTCGGTCCCTGTTGCCCACGGTGGTACTTACGGGATGGGATTCATTGTTCTACAGTGCGAAATACCCCAAAAAAAATAATCTGTTCGCGAAATTCGTCGGTGCGTGGGGCATGGTGGCGGCCGCTGCCCTGCGCCGACACGCGCCGGGACTGTTGCGACGCACACCCACAACCCAACGTCGGACTCTTTCTATGGAGGGCAAAGGCATGGCGGTTTATTTCAAGAATCTTGTCACGTTGTCGTACTTGGGCCGGGTCGTGGTTTTTGGAAACAGGAACACGACGGATGAGAGCTCCAAGGAGATCTTTTTCAACGTCCTGGACCTGCAGGCCACCTCTGAAAACGACGCCTTTGACTGGACCGGCTTCAAGCCCGTCGTGTTCACCAAACAGCTTCGACCCGCCGGTATGAGCCTGATCACCCTGGACGAATCCGAGTCCCTGTCCATTTCGCCTGCCGAGGCTCCTTTTCGCGTGGTCTCCGACGAGAAGTACATCTCCATTTTTCGCCAGTCCACCTACGGCACCCTTTACGTGAACCGGTTTACCCTGGTGAGCAGCCCGTCGCGGCGGGACCCCGACGTCACGGAGTTCTCCCTCCAGCCAGCTTGGGAGGTGCGCTTTGAAAAGAGCGGCAAGGAGGATGTGCCCGCCAACGAAAAAGACATCCAGGCGTATCTGGACCCCGAGGGCAAGCCCTTCCTTGAGCCCACCATCGAGCTGAGCATGGTGACGGACATGACCGCAGGGGAGTTTGACGTCTCTCTGTTGCCCGTGATGAACTCGGATCGGTTCTGCTGGCAGTTCACCGTCCTCAACAACACCTCCAAAAAAATCGACCTTTACAACATTCCCGCCGATGGAAACAACCTCTTTGACCTCACCGGGAAAACCGTGGGCACCGACAACAAGCTGCACCCGGATAAGAGTTTTTCGGTGAAGGTGACAAACGGGTCGGATGTCTCCTTTGATGTGACAGGCGCTCCGGCCGCCTCTTTTTACACCAAGCAGGAGAAGGTGGTGGGCCCCGAAGGGGAGACCTCTTCCGTTAAGCGCTCCGGCCGGTTCATGATGGCCTTTGCAGGGACCCACGGTGGCACGGTCTCCACGGCCCTGGTGGACGCTGCGGTGTCGGCGGCCGGGACCCTGGCCGATATCCCGGATGAGCTGACGGCCTCCCTCATCAGCGAAGCCAACTACACCCTGGCCTTCAGCGACATTGCCCGGGTGGGGCTTGTTTCTCCCTCGCCCAACCCCCTGGAGATCAGGGGGGCGTTTCAGTTCAACACCTGGATCTATCCCAAGGCCGCCACCGCGGGAAAGCAGTTTATCATCGGCAGCATTGACGCCAGCGCCGAGGCATCCTCCGCCCCCTACCTCGCCCTGGTGGACGGGGCGCGGCTGGAGGTGGGGTTTGGTGACGGAACGAAACGAATCTCCTGCCAGACCCTTCAGCCCCTGGTGTCGGTCAACAACTGGTTCCATGTGGAGGTGACCTACAGTGGCAAGGGGGCCAACCCCTTTACCCTGACGATTAACAGCAGCGGGGCTCCCTTAAGCGATGTCACCGCCGATGCCGAGCCCTCGGGCACGGCCCTTTCATCCATTGGCGCCCAGGGAAGCGGCTTTGTGGGGCTCATCGATAGGACTGTCGTTTCCGTGGGCGGAAGCGAGGTCTGCTCTTTTGAGTTCAACGAGGTCGACTACGGGCAGTCGCCGCCGGTGACGCCCAACAGCACCTCGGGTTCCACGGTGAAAGGCGAAGTATACGGCGCCACCCTGGAACCGTCCAACAGCCCGCTGGGCACGAATACTATCGGGGAGCTGGTCATCGACAAGGACAACCTGAGCATCTACGCCGGGGTGGCGGATTTTCTGACCCCGGCATCGTCTCCCTACCTCATGGAAGGCTCAGACGGCCTGGTACACCTCTACTATGCCGACCACGACACCGATGAGTTTGCCGTGGCGCACTACGCCCTGGATACCTCCCGGGCCTCCTTTTACGCCAACTGGGCCGCGGACGCCGCCCATGACAGCCAGGAGGGCCTGGTCACCTTCATGGCCGTGCGGCCGGGCTCCTACGTGAACAGCGCCACGATTTCTGTTGCCAACTCGTTTTCCACGGCACACTGCGATGTCACCATGACCCATACCGTGTCGGGTACCACCGAGACCTGGAAAGGGGTCCCGAGGTCCCTGGACCGTCTGGTGTCGGTCTTTGCAGGGGATGCCTCGGGGTCGCCCAACGACAGCACCTTGAGTTCCGGGGCCACGGTGTTTTTTGATTACGCGGGCCTTTATCCCGGCGTCTGGGCTCCTTCGGACAATGCAAGTTCCCCGGAGCACTTTGTCTTTATGACCCGTTTTGAAAGCGGGCTGCCCCTGGGCTCGGTGGAGATCATCGACAACGCCTCGGCTGTCCCGGGCACGGTGAACGTCAACCTCACCATCAATCCTGATCACTGGGCCGCAAACCCCTCGGGGAGCCAGTCCATCACCCAAGCCTGGACCGCAGTGCCCGTGGGGGCCAGGCAGTTCGTGGACGTGATGAACGGCAGCGCCTCCTCCTACGACTACAGCGATGCCGGTTTTTCCAACTGCGACGTCAAGTACCTGGACGCCAGCCTGAGCCTGAGGGCCGAAGCCTCGAACCTTTTGACCGTGTTTGTCCAGAAAAGCCACATCACTGATTTTGCGGTGCAAATCGCCGGGACAGGCCAGGCCGACTGCGACATGACCGTCACGGCCGGGGGGGCAAGCTATGCGTTTCCGGGGATCAGCCGGGACCAGAACGAGATGGCGCTCCTGCTCAACGGCCAGGGCGAGGCAGGCCACTACCCCGACGGGTACCTGGCCAACGTGGCGCCCTGGGTCATGGCCGTCACCGACGGGCTGCTGGCCCACGTGTCCAATCAGGACAGCAAGGCCCCCACCGAGAACATCCTGGCCGGGGCCATGCTCTTTGCCCAGTTTTTCACCGGAAACATCGACTCCGAGTCCCGGGTCGTTCCCCTTGCCCGGACCACTGCCACCATTCAGCAGCAGGGCAAGAGCCAGAAAGGCTCAGATGTAACGGTGCTCTCCGAGGGCTCCGGGCTTTTTGCCGCCGTGGCCGACACCACGCCCACCAACGGCGCCGTGGCCGTGGTGAAAAACACCGCCCAGGCCCCGGCCCTTACCCAGGGGACCGACGGCGGATGGATCAAAGAGCCCAACCGCTTTGCCCTGGAGGTCAACAAAACTACTTCGTCCCCCAATTATGTCTCCTTTGATGTCTCCAGGGGGCACATGCCCAGCGAGGTTTTGGCCATTGACGGCGATGTCACCCTGGAGGCCTGGGGCCGCCCTGTTCCCCCCACGGGCGGGGAGACCATTTCAAAGCTGCTGAGCTACCATGTGCACGGCAACGTGGACAACCCGGACAAGGATTTTCAGTACATGATGGGGTACGAGAACTGGTATGTGCCGAGTTTTCGGGCCAGCACCACGGTCTACTCCTCCATCATCCTCAACGAGGGCACGCCCAACGACATCACCCTCCACGGGTTTGTCCGCATCGATTCGTCGGCCCGGGACGACGGCGACCTCTTCGGCATGACCACCAACCAGCTGGTGAAAGAGTACCTGCGGGTCTATTCGGACACCTCGGGCAGCCTGAGCGTCTCCTTTGCCGGGACAAAAAGGATCTCCGGGTCGGCCCCCACCGACACCTGGACGGCCGTGGGCATGACCCTGCGCACCGTCAGCGACACGGAGGTGGAGATCATCCTCTATGTGGACGGGAAGAACCAGGGCTCGGCCACGGTGACCCAGAATTTCACGGACTCCCTGGGCACGCTTTACGGAGGCGGGTACCTGGACACCGGCATGCAGATGAAGATCAATCAGCTCGCCCTCTGGCCCCGGGCCCTGGATCCCATCTCCATGGAGCGCCTGGCCGAAAGCGGGGTCTCCCAGGTGGTGAACCCGCCCCTGGTCTGCCTGAACTTAAACGACGGCCTGGACACCATGGTGGCCAGCAACTCCAGCTACCTGGGCTCCGAATACAACGGCACCTACCAGAACCTGGACAACTCCTCCTGGAGCCAGGACGGGGGGCTCTTCATGAGCCCCTTTGCGGCCAACGATCAGGAGGCCCTGGTGGCAAAGGACACCGGCAGCAAGGCCTGGACCCATTCGGCCTTTGTCTTCCGTCAGGGCTTCTGCCTGGAGATGATCGACGAAAACTACGTGGACTGCGGCGGCGATTCCAGCCTGAAGATTGTTGAAAAAGGGGCCATGGAAGCCTGGGTGAAACCGGCCGTGGAAGCGGGGATCTACCGGATCATCGCCTCCAAGAACGGGAGCTACACTCTGGGGCTCTACCCCGACGGCACCGCCTTTTTCGAGCTCTCCATCGAGTCGGGGGATGCCGCCCACACCCTCACCGTCAAGGCCTCTTCGGCCATCGCGGGGGGGCAGACCGGTTACCTGACGGCCACCGCCGAGATCCGGAGCATCGATCAGGAGTACGTGGACGGTCAGCCGGCCAAACCCCAGAAATACGGGGTCTACCTTGATCTCTACGTGGACGGTGCCCTGTCCGGCTCCTTTAAAAAAGAGGACTTCGACAAGCCGGTCCAGACCAGGGAGTCCGACGAGCACCTCTACCTGTGCGGCTCCCCCAAGCTCAACCAGATCTACCACGGCAAGATCGGCGAGGTGCGGTTCTGGAACCGGGTGCTGGAGGCCGATGAGATCCGTCAGGCCTTTCTTACCCACCGTCCGCCCCTTAACTCCGACGGCCTGATCTCCTACTGGCGTTTTTCCGAGATGAAGGGGCAGACAGCCTTTGACAGCAAGGACGTCAACAACGCCACCATCACCAGCGGGGAGCTGTGGCAGCTCTTCCCCGAGATCGCCACCACCGTCTTTTACGTGGACGGGGGGGAGTTCAACGTGGAGCACGTGCCCGTGGCGGATCTGGGCGGCTACGGCGACCAGGGCACCTTTACCCTGGGAACTTCCCTGGTGAGCAATGCGTCCCGGTACCCCCTCAAGGGGGGCATGGACGAGGTGAGGATCTGGAAGGCCCAGCTCACAGGGGAGCAGATCTCCGACAACATGAACCGGACCCTCTCCGGCGCGGAGACGAACCTTGTCGCCTACTGGCGCTTTGACAGCGGGTCGGGCCTGGAGGTGGGGGACCGGACGGGACGGGGCAACACCGGCACCTTTGTTCCGGCAGACGTTGCCACGGGCCCGGCCTGGATTGCCTCGGACGCTCCCATCAGCAATGAGGCGCCCGTGGTCTACAACGCCCTGAACGGCATCAAGACCCTGGCCCTGGCCCGCATCACGGGGCAGCCCTCGGTGATCGAGTACAGCGACCTCCAGGTCAACGCTTACGGGGATGTGTTCAGCGTCATGAAGCGGGCCTATATCTATGAAGACAAAGGAAGCGGCCAGCAGGTGCTCTACACCGGGTTCAAGGTGGGGGACCTGGACACCATCTACATCGGCCAGGTGCAGACCAAGCCCTCGGTCATCGGGTTTATTGAGGGAGCGCCCCCGCTGCCCAGCGAGAACCAGACCTTCCCGTATTGGAACTATCCCGCCTCGGACAACAGCAACTATGCCGGGGCCACCTCCGTGGACATGACCGAGGCCAGCGAGGTTGAGTACAGCTTTTCCGCATCCCAGAACGACGGCTCCCGCCTGACCTACGGAAGCAAGCTGGGCATCATCAGCGAAGGGGATGTGAAGAGTTCGGTGGGCCTGGGCGTGGAGGCGGAGACCACCCTGTTCGAATACGGGATCTCCGGGGGCGGCAAGCACAGCTTTGAACTGGCCAACTCCACGATCCAGGAGAGCTCCCTGAAGAACCGGACCTCCATCAGCAAGATCAGCGCCTTCCGCCCCGGGGGATCCTGGGAGAGCATCTCCGATATGGTCAACGATGCCGTGGGGCTCCGGTTTATCACGGACAACGCCGGGGTGGCCATTGTCAAGTCCGGCACCGCGGATCTTTACATGCTGGCCATCAAGGGGACGCGGACGCCTGTGCGGTACAGCGTGGTGCCCAACGAAGACATCCCCGAGGACATGAACCTCATCCCCTTTCCCATCAACAACCGCTACATCAAGCAGGGCACCCTGGACGGTAAGATCGGCCTGAAAAACGACCCGGATTACCCGGACGCCAACCTGGTCCGGGGCAGTTACTTCAAGCCAGTGGAGGCGTACTCCCTCAAGCGCAAGATCGAGCGCAAGGAAAAGGAGCTGGAGGGCTACTACGAGCAGTTTGCAACAGACGGCGGTATGACCATCGAGGACTTTACGGCCAAGATCAAGGACAACCCGGCCTTTGACTGGTCCCGTAAGATCTCCAACCGCAATATCGTCAACACCTACGTCTGGTCCTCCAGCGGGGCCACCTACGCAGAGCAGACCTCGGTGATGGACACCTATTCGGAGACCTTCTCCGGGGTGGAGCTGGTGGACAACGGGGGCGGGCTTTTTGTGGAGACCAAGATCAACAAGCCCATCGGTCCCCTGGCCGAGTTTGACCTGATGTTCAGCGTCAGCCTTGAAAAGACGGCCACCAAGGCCAAGGAGGCGTCCCAATCCTTTGACCTGAGCTGCTCGGCCAACGCGGAGAGCACCCTGGTGGCTCCCATCGTGAGCGAGCAGGGCGGCAACCCCCACCTCGACGGCATGACCACCGAGCTGGCACCGGGCAAGGTGGACGGCTACCGGTACCTTGCCTTCTACCTCACCCCGTCCGAGGAAAACTTCCAGACCCTGTTCTCCACGGTGATGGATCCCAACTGGCTCCACAACAGCGTGGATGCCAACGCCGTGGCCCTGAGGCAGGCGTCGGTTGCCGAAAACGGCTGCTGGCGCATTTTGTACCGGGTGACCTTCGTGAGCCGGATCCCGGCGAAATTCCAGCCCGTGAAGTCCGAGACCCAGCCTCCCAACATCGATCCCCCGGCCAACCTGGATTTCAACGTGTGGCTGACACAGATCGTGGAAAAGCTCGTGGACACGGACACGCCCACCCCCGAAGAGATCGGCAGCGCCGTGGCCCGGACCCTGGGCACGGACTCTTCGGATGCCGGTGTGCTGGGGACTGTTTTACCCTGGTGGACGGCGTTTCTTACCGCCGCGGAGACCTACGGCTCCAAGGAGTATAAGGCCTTGCTCACCCTGAGGGAGGACCTGTTGCGCTACATGATCGAGAAGTACGAAGCAGACCAATTGTGATGTGGGGTTCACCCCACCAACAGACAACCAAGGAGGCGTCAAAATGGCAGACTCAACATGGGATGGCTTGCTCCTGAGAACCTCATTATCCGACGACGGGAGCCTGCCCAGGAAAGTGACCTCAAGTTCTCCGGACGTGATCTGCTCGGGCTCCGTTCCCCCGGAGAATCCCGATGAGTACGTGGACCCGGCCAATTACAGCAACGGGTACTCCAACCGGATCTTTAACAACGTGAGCAACTACTTTTACATCCGGGCAAAGAACATCAGCAGCTCGGTTCAGGAGAAGTACCTGCACGCCTACTGGGCCCAGAGCAACCTGATCCTGCTGCCGTCCGTCTGGAAGGACAACTACATGCGCACCTCGTCCAACGCGGACGGGGTAAAGGTCAAGGCGGAGAACAAAGGCGATATCGTTGCCAACACCGAAGACGCCTTTCGCTGGGAGCCCACCACGCCGGATCCCAATACCCACTATTGCATCGTGGCCCAGGCGTCGGACTCCATCGATCCTTCCGTGGGCGTGCCGGAGGATAACTTCGAGAGCGCCGCGGCCTGGTCCGACTGGCTGGCCCAGAGGGGCAACTGGTCCTGGAGAAATACGGTCTACGTGGCTTCAGACAGCCCGGATCTCACCCAGACCACAGGCCACAAAATCCAGATCCCCGGGGACCCCGTGGATCCTCCGCACCTGTACAACCTGTACATCAAGTGCACCAACGTGCCCGTGGGATGGTCCTTCCAGTTTACCAGCGGCACGGTTATCGAGCTGCCTCCTGGCTACGAAAACCCCGTGGACACCCTCACAAAGCCCAAAGCCGATGTAACCAACCCCAACGACAACATCGGGGGGCACTGGTACCTGCCCGCCCAGTTCATGACCAACATTTCCGTGAGCGTGTGGTTTAACGGCATCCCCCCCAACTCCAACACCAAGTGGCAGCTGAAGATCAACGAGGTCACCGACGACGACACCCTGAGCCTCTACACAACGGCCCTGCCCATCATGATGCATGACGAGCCCCACCCCAAGGTTCTGGAGTGGCTGGCCCACAACGAGCTTCACGCCACGTCCCGGGACATCCCCATCGGCAAAGAGGTGGAGTGCGGCAACATCAACTTTGACCTGATTTAACGACAGGCAGGGCATGCCATGACTCTTTCGACCCTATAACACGCAAAGGAGAAGGCCATGAATACCATAGACGCAACCATCAGGTTCAAGGGAATTGACGTGGTCGCCGGGGCCACGGGAAGTTTCTTCAGCCTGGCCGGTAAGCAGACGGCAAGCTACGCAGCCATGACATCGGTTGCCCCGGATGAGAACGGGGATGTGGCCATTGATATCGCGGCACAGGTCAGCGACGCCCCGGATTTTCAGGCCCACTACGCCTACAGCCAGCTCTCGGCTCCGGAAAACCTGGTTTTCAAGGTTGTGTTCAGCGGGGAGTACCCCATGGACGGAGAGTTCCAGATCGGGAGCAGCAATTTCGACGGGTTCAAGGTCAACCGGGGGCCCGTGGAGAACAAGGAACTCAACGCCAGCACCACGGCGACCTTTGACACGGACCTGGATTTTTGTATCTGGCTCGGGGACCTGCCCATCTCGGGCACGGCCAGCGTCTCCCTTAAGTTCTACAAAATCGTGAGCGACCCCAGCGGCATCGACAAGCAGGTCAAGATCGCCGAGAGCATCCTGACGCTGAACAACAAGACATGATTCCCTCCCTCGGGGCCGGTTGTTTACGGCCCCGTGCACAAAAAACACCTCTTCGGGCATGGGGCCCGGGGAGGTGTTTTTTTGTTTACCCCCTTCGGGGGGATGAAAGGGGCATGGGCCGTGTTGACTCGCTCAAGGAGATGGCCCCGGTGGGGCAGGTGGTGACGCAGAGGCCGCAGCCTGTGCAGGCGTGGGGATGAAATATCATATGCCCGTTCTCAAATTCTCGGGCTCCAAACACACAGCGGTCCACACACTCCCTGCAGTGAACGCAATCGTCCATCTGCGTGACGGCGACATAGTCTGAATGGGCGATGAGCTCCTTTCGTCCGGAGTCGCGAATGATCTGCAGCTCATGGCAGCAACACGGGCAGCAGCTGCACAGGGCATACAGCGCATGGTCCGGCCCGTACAGGGCCAGGTGAACGAGGCCGCATCGGTTGGCGTGTTTCAGGATTTCCTTGGCTTCAGAAAACTCAACACGGCGGGCTTCCCCTTTTTCAATGCATGCCTCGGCCATTTCGTCGAAGAGCAGGCAAACGTCTAAGGGGTTGTCGCACCGTTTGTAGCGGACCCTGCATTCGCATGCCTGAACCGCCACGACTCTTGCCGTGCGCACGATCTCCGTTACCTGCTCTGTGGGGAGCACCCACTGCTTTTCCTGAACCGATTCGGAGACGGGAATCACCCGTGATGAATGAGAGATCCTGCGTGCCTTGAGCCATTTGTCATAGGTTGCGAGGCGTTTCGAGAGATAAGAGTCCATGGGCTCTGCTCCTCATCAGGGTTAAAGCCCGGTGAGCATCAAGGCTCCCAGGGCTGTGAGCGCCGTGCCGGAGACAGCGGTGAGGATTCCCGGGAGGCGTCTTCCCCGGGTCGTGGAGGCTTTCATCCCGGCGTTTTTTCCTGCCACCACGAGGATCACGGCGGCGGATATGGTCAGGGCCATGCCCAGGGTAATACCAAAGGCCATGAGGATGCCCAGGTAGGTGAGGTGAAGGCCCATGGCAAGGAGCATGACCGTGACGACGCCTGGGCAGGGGACCATGCCGAAGGCAACAGCGGCCAGAATGCCTCGGGCTTTCGGGGCACTCTCCTGATGGGGCTTGGGCCGTGCGGCTTCGTAGATCCCGGAGAGCAGGAGAAAAAGCCCGAGGAGGATGACAAGGGTAAAGCTCACCTGGCTGGTGAGGCGGGTGGCGTCTTTGAGGCCGGTGGTCATGCGGATTTCAAGGAACCACTTGATACACAGCACGGTGAGGATCCCTGAAAGGCCGTGGCTGAAGGCAACGATGTTGCCGAAGAGGACTCCGTCTTTGGCCTTGCGGTTTCCGTGGAGCATGTAGGCGGTTGCCACGGCCTTTCCGTGGCCGGGACCGGCTGCGTGGATGGCTCCGTAGAGGACGGCAAGCCCCAAAAGCGGTGCCAGGGCAAAAAGGTCCGGGGCGGCGGCAAAGGTCTTCAGGGTGGCGGCCATCTCGCTTCGCATCTGGAACTGGATGAGGATGAGCTTGTGCATGAGGCGCGCCCCAAGGCCCGGCGCGGTGTCCGGGGGGCCGAAGGCATGGGCCGCAAGGGGGCTTAAAAGAACCCAGGTGAAGAGGGCAGGGGCTGCAGAGCGGATGCGTGGGGTCATGGGTGTTACTCCTTACCGGAGAGGGACACAACGGCTTCGATGGGGTGAAGCATGCCGAAGTAATAAGATTCTTCCGTGTTCTCCCTCAAGGTAAAACCCATGCCCTGGGGCACATCCCCGGAGAAGCTGAGGGGGGCATCCTCGGAAAGGAAGAGGGCCGAGTAGTTGGTGGGGTCGTACTGACTGAGCCGCAAAGGTTCTCCCTTTTCAGGCTGCGGGGCAATGGGGATCGAAAAGCGGTACACCACGATGCCGTCTTGTGCCTCGCAGTTGAAGGAAGCGATGGTGACGGGGTGGTTTTTGGTGCCGCTGTGGGTGATGAAGGTGAAGTAGTGCTGCTCGGAGAGGTAATCAAAGGCCTCGGATTTGAGGGTGGTCAGCTCTTTGGGGGAGAAGGCTCCGTCACCGTTGGTGTCGTAGTCTTCCAGGATCATGGCTGAAAAGCCGTCGTCAAAGGCCCAGTCCACATCCAGGCGAACCGGTTGCCCTGCCTCGAAGCAGAGGTTCATCCGGCTGGTGATGAAGACATGGGGGTGGGCCTCCGGAAAGGAAGACGGGGTAAGGAACAACAAAAGAGCCAGGGCAAAAACAAGGGGGGTGCGCATGAAGACGGTTCCTGCAGGTCAAAGGTTACGACTTGGCCAAAGAAAATGATACACACCGCGGTGTTGGCCGTTTGAGCGGTGATGAGAATTCACCGATGGTGCACGCCGATGCATGTATTTCATTTCGGGCGTGGCCCTTACGTTGAATCGTTTCGGTTTTATATAGAGCGTGTGGAACGGGGAGTGCAAGGGAAAAAGGACCGTGGTAAATGTTCGCTGGACGAGTGACCTTCGCCGGGGCCTTTCGCTGCAGTCATATGGTGGGTAAATCACGACGTCACAGGCCGTTGTATCAGTTGACGTGTTTGCCTTGGAAAACAATGGGTGACGCTTGTCGGTAACGCAAGGATTGTCCTGTGTTTGTCGAAATTTATCTTTGGTCTGTGCGCTTCTTTTCTCCTTGACAAATCAACGGCAGGATCATTATAACTTCATTTACTCAGGTGATGAAATAGATTGCCTGGTACGATACACGCCCTGCGGATGAGATATTTCCCGCATGCATCAGGGGATGGGCTCCGATGTCATGTCTTTACGCTGCATAAATATAGATTGATACAACCTAAAAATTAGTTTGACGTTCAGGTTCCCTGGTCTCGTGATCTCCCGAGGCCCGGGCTAAGAGGGAATCCCGTGAAAATCGGGAACGGTCCCGCCGCTGTAACTCCTGCAAACCTTTCAACGCGTAGTGCCACTGGGTCAAACCGGGAAGGCCGTTGAAAGGGGGGGAAGTCAGAAGACCTGCCTGGATGTATCGGCACGGAAAGGAATGATCCATGATCGTTCCAAAGACCTCGAGGAAGGTCTTGTGCAGAGTGTGAGTCTGTGGTGAGGATGAAAACGGTTCCCCATATCGATGCATGCATCGGTATGGGGTTTTTTTATGGGATTTCTTGAAGCAGGTAGCACGATGAATGAACGAGAGTTGTTGAAACGGCACCTGCCCTTCGGCAGGCTTTCTCCTGAGGCCCTTGATCGCGTGGTCTCGGCGTTTCAGTCCTATCGGTTCGCCGAGAAGGAGAAGCTGGTGGTGCAGGACGAGGTGGCGACCTGGGTTGGGTTTGTGGTGTCCGGGAGCATTGAGCTTCGCATCAAGCGGTTTACCGGAGGGGATCTCTCCTTCGGCTCCCTTCGGCGCGGGGATTTTTTCGGGCTGATGTCCTTTGAACCCAAGGGGATGTCCATTGCCAGCGCCGTGGGCGCCATTCCCGGGGTTGTGCTCATGGCCAGGCGCGAAGCCTTTCACCAGATGCTGGAGACGTTCCCTGCGCTGAAGACCTATTTTTATAAGATGTCCCTGGACAGGGTCTGGACCGCCTACCAGAGCCTGTACCAGGGAAAAGCCGCCGAAGGCCCCGGCCCCTCCATGCCGGGGTGCGCCGCCCTGGAGGTCCAAAAATCCATTGATTTCATCGACCGGAATTTTATGAATCCCATCACCCTGGAGGAGGCTGCCAAGGCCAACGGCATGAGCAAGTTTCATTTTTCTCGGATTTTTAAGGACAAGACAGGCATGTCCTTTAAAGAGTACCTCAATATGCGGCGAATCCACGTGGCGAAAAAATTGTTCATGGCGGACAACCTCAACGTGTCGGAGGCCTGTTATCAGGTGGGCTTCAATGATCAATCCTATTTTTGCAGGGTGTTCCGCAAACTCGAAGGCTATACCCCGTCGGAGTTCAAGAAAATATGCACCGGGCAGTTTCCTGCCCGGAAACGGGGGGAATCCCCTGCCAAGGTGGTGTCGGGGTGAATGCTGGGAATGGACTGACTTGAATGATAAGGGCAAATAAGAGGTCTCGGTTGGCCGGAGACTCCAGGCGTGCTTATGCCGATGGCATATGGAAGGCTGTTGCCTCTTGACCATGGTGCATAATTCACCCTACGGGCCGTGGTTTTTTGCATTTGCTGGGGTTAATGGATTTTATCGTGGGACATCTCAAGGCGGCCGTGCATGAGAAGGGCTGCGTTGCAGGGGGGGCCGAAGGTGCCGTTGATGTAGTTCTTTTCTGATGAGAATATGCCAGAATTGTGTCCTCTGAACACGATCTGCCCCTGTGCAATGATATTCAAAAAATTTTCATGGGTGCTAACTCCATTCCAACTTGTGTCAACGTACTTAACAGAAAAGTTTTTTTCTGTTCGGAACACAACTCCTTTATACCCATCAAGAAAAATGCGGCTTGAATCGCCGTATTCAGGCGATCCGATATCTTTTCTACAATATATGTATGCGCTGTCATGACCGACGCCTCCCATGGTGAAATGAAGGGCATTTCCCTTTGCGTCAAAGTCAATTTTAAGCTCAGAGGCAACAGTAAAATTATAGGCATCGTAATCGTCGTCGCTACACGTTGAGAAAAGAAACAAAGTCGCCTCATCATCAGCGTTTTCAGCACTGAAATAGTATATTTGGCCATTATGGTCTCCACGATGGAGGCCGAATACATAATCAGTTTTATTATTAAGCCCATGGCGGTAGAGGGTATTGCCGTGTTCGACAGGTATTTCTGACTTACAATCATAATCTCCGTCAATTTCAGGCCATTGATCTACGGTGTACACGATGCCGTTGGCCCTTAAATAGTCCCAGTCAATGGGTCGAACATCCAGAACTGGTCGTGCTCCCTGGAGCCCTGAGCGGCAGTTGATGATTTTTCCTCCTGCGGTGACGAGGGTGTTACCGGTTAACTCCACCGGCTTTATGAATGCAACATCGCCGTTTGCATGAACGCTGCCCATGTTTCTGAATATAAGCTGATCTCTGCGAAAATTGTCTTGGCTTCGAATGTCCGATATCTGGCTTTCCCCGTGGGCCAGGATACCGAAACGCCGCCGAAACGCCACGGAAGCCACGTGGACGTCGACATTTTTTTTCTTTTCCAACTCTCCCATAAGAAGGGATTCTCTGACAGTCAGGGACACTTTGACGGCGTTGACGTACTCGTCGGCGGGAAAATCAGGGTCTCCTTCGGCTGCAAATTCTTTGTAGACGAGAAAGTCATCGTAGGCGTCGTTCTCATCGTAGTATCCCCGTGTGATCTCCACTTCGTGGTTTTGCGGCAAGTCCTCATCAACGGCAGGATCCTCCACGGCTTCATTTCCCGGAAAAAGATTCTGGACAAGGACCTTGCGGGCACGGGCTTCGGGGGCTCCGTCACAGAGGTGCAGGGCCCCTGCCATGGCGGCGGCGTCCACGCAGTTCTGGAGGGTTCGTTTTTCGCTGAAGAGATAGCCGGATTCGATGACCAGGGCGAGCATCATCAACAGGGCCGTCATGAAAAAGGCCACCACAAGAACGATGGAACCTTGCTCGTGTTTTTTGGGGGGGCTTGTCGTGATTGCTTTTTTTTCCATATGCACGGTTCTTTCAAACACACGTCGGCCTTGCCCGGATATTTCACGAGTCGAGTGCACCCATGTTCAAGGCATCAGAGCTGCAGATGTAGTGGTTTACCTCAAAGCTCTGATAACGCAGAAGATGGGTGCTCTCGGCTCGCCCGAAGGGTGAGAAAATCAAACAGCAAACGTCGATTTACATTTTGCATTTCCAAAATAGCCGACATTTTTATTATATCCATCAGAAATCATGACATTTTACATTTGGATGGTTGTTTTCTCATGAAATATCCGGACTTGATGCTCGTTTGGGCGATCGGTGTATTGGCATCACCCTTCCGGAAACCCTTGTCCCTTGGAGCGCCGCACTCCTGTGCGGCACGGGTAACGACGGACTAAAAAGCCGCGCCGGAGTGGGGCGCTCCGTTTCGGTGGATCTTTCGTAACGATTCAGCCTATCCCGGATATTTCATGAGTGCTATGCCTCCGGCACCCCTGCCGGAGGCTTTTTATCTCTAATCAACCATGGGGTTTGTGAGATATCAATCGGCCATGATGTCGGTGTTGTTATCCTTGGAGTCGGAGTCTGAGTCGATCTCTTTCATTGGGTGCTCGTACTTGTTTTTGTAGATGGCGTTTGCCAGGGGCCCGGGCATGGTGGTGACGGGGGCGCGATTGATCGGTGCGTCGGGGTTCATGACCTGGGCGTGAAAGGCCTTGGTAAAGGATTCGCCGAACTCAGGGGAGATGTGCTTCGGTGCTGAGCAACCTGCGAGCAGGATGGCCACAAAGGAGAGGGGAACGGCAAAATCTTTGGAAAAGGGGATCATGGTTCAGGGTGCTCCTTTGGTTGCTGCGATGTTTTTCTGGGCGGCGGACAGGGTGGGGTCCATGGCAAGGGCCTGTTCGAAAAAGCCGGCTGCCTTCTCTGTATTGTGTGCCAGGGCGTGGATGGCGCCCATGTTGTTGAAGGCCTCGGCAGGTTTCATGAGTTTGCTCAGCAGGGCCATGGCTTCGGCCTCTCGTCCTGCCACGCCCAGGCAGATGGCGAGGTTGTGCCGGGCCAGGAAAAAGGTGTCGTCAAGGGCGATGGCCCGGGTGAAGCAGTCCTGGGCCAGGTCGAGGTTTCCTGCGCACAGGTGGGAGAAGCCCATGTTGTTGTAAACATCGGGGCGCGCCGGGTTGATTTCAATGGCTTTACGGTAGTGGGCCTGGGCCGCCCCGGGGTTGCCGGTGAGGTCCAGGGTCATGGCCAGACCGTTGTGTGCCGGAGCGTAGTCCGGCTCCCGGGTGAGGGCTTTGCCGAAACAGGTTTTTGCCTTGTCGTAGTCCTTTTTCTCCCGGTGGCAGCAGCCCATGAGGTGGTATATTTCAGCTTCTTCTCCCCTCATCGCCAGGGCTTTCTCCAGTTGGACCAGGGCAATGTCGTGATACCCCTTGCTGATCATGTCCTTTGCCAGGGCGAGGTGGTTGGGTTCGGGGCGCTTCTGTGTCATGGCCGGGGACAGTCCCCGTGCCATGGCGTCGTCGGGCGAGAAGGCTGGGGGCGTCTTCCCGGCGCATCCGACAAGCAAAAGGCAGCCGACAAACAAGAGACAGTTGATACGCAGATTTGTGAAGGATGTCGCTGTGGTGTGACCCGGGGAACGAGGGGCAGCTCGCAGCGGGAATACGCTTTCAAGGCGGCTCACCTTGCCGCCGGAGGCATCGTTTTCTGTCTGGCTAAAATCCATGCTTGAACCTTTCGATGAGGTTGATGATGGCCGGGCCGAGGATGATGATCATCAGGGCGGGCATGATGAGGCCCACAAGGGGAAAGGTGAGCTTTGCGGCGACCTTGCCTCCTTTCTCCTCAGCCAGTTGTTTTCGCTGTTTTCTCATGGACGAGATGGTGGTGCGCAGGGCGTCGGCAATGTCCGTGCCGAATCGTGCGGACTGGTTCAGAACGGTCACCACGCTGCCAAGGGATGAGGAGCCGTTTCGTACTGCAAGGTGTGAGAGGGCTTGGGCCCGGGGCAACCCGCTTCGTGTTTCGACAAGGTAGAGCTCGAACTCCTTAGCGAGGGTGGGGGTGATGGAGGCAAACTCGCCGCTGATGCGGGCAATGGCCATGTCAAAGCCCAGGCCGGAGTCGATGCAGATGATCAGAAGGTCCAGGGCGTCGGGAAGTTCTCGGAATATGGCTTTTTTCCGCTTTTTTATTTTCCAGGCCAGGGCCCAGGCCGGTGCCTGGTAGCCCATGCCTGCGGGAAGAAAGGCCAAAAGGGGCGAACCGCCGCTGCCCAGGGCCCAGAGCAGAGCCAGCACCCCGAAGCATCCGGCAAGTCCTGCCCGGAGTCCGAAGAAGAGGGCCACGGCCGAGGAGTCTCTGTATCCTGCGTGGTTGAGACGGACTTGCAGGGCAGAGAGGGCCTCCTCGTCATCCGGCGTGGTGAAGCGGCCCAGGGGGTAAGTGAGTTTGAACCAGAGCCTCTCCTCCAGAGTTTTTTCCTTGTGCCTGGGGCCGCGTTTTTTTCCGTTGAAACGTCGGTTGAGCCGCATGCGGAGATAGGCCACCTCCAGCCTGATGTAGAGAATCATCAGAAGGACGGTGACGCATAAAAACGTGATGACTGCCAGGATGGAAGGGGTCACAGCGTATGGCTCCGTATGTGTCGTGAGGTATGGACAAAAAAAGCAATGCCTCCGGCGGCGAGGTGAGCCACCTCGAAAGCATATTGCCCTTGCGCTTTGTCCCTCGTTCCTCGGGCCAAAGCGCAAGGGCCTTCGGCTCGGGCTGCGCCCGATATGGACGCTGATGGTTTATGCGCATTGGATCGCAAGCTTCGACGTTACAAGATACGTTGTCACCACTTGCCCAGTGTTGATTTAACTGCATTGCCTTCTATGGTTAAAGTAGCCAGGAAAAACCTGCCTCCGGCGGCCAGGGGATGGTCCCCTGGACCCCAGGTTGCGAAAGCCCTCTCCCTTCGTTCCTCAGGGGCAGAGCTTCCGCGAAGGATTCTGCGAAATTGAGCAAAATCTGTTTGTCAAACTTTTCAAAAGTTTGGCCCCCGGCAGGGCCGCCGGAGGCATCTTTGTGTTCCTCGGGGCCTTTTTGGAACATAGACGGCTGATTTGGCCTCAGACGTCGAGTTTTGTCATGGCGCGCATGACGACAAACCCGGTGATTTCAAAAAGGACCGCTGCCACGAGCAGGTGCTGCCCCGTGGGGTGCGTCACAAGGGTCCGGATGTAACCGGGGTTGAGCAGCCATGTGACGAGCCCGAAGACCGGGGGCAAGAGGCCGATGACCAGGGCGCTGAGGCGTCCTTCGCTGGAATGGGCCTTGATCTGCCGCTCCAGCTGAAACCGCTCCCGGATGGTGGTGGACAAGCCGGAGAGGATGGCCGCCAGGTTTCCGCCGGTTTCGCGCTGGAGGATAAAGGCGGCGCAGAAAATCCGGATATCGGGCACATCGGCAAAGCGCTCTTCAAGGTGGTTGATGGCTTGTTTGAAGGGGAGGCCCATGGCGATCTCTTCGTAAATGAGGGTGACCTCCTGCCCCAGGGGATTGGGAAAGCTCCTGCCGGCTTCTTTGAGGGCCCCGTCCACACTGTGACCCACCTTGAGGGAGCGCACGATCATGTCCAGAGCGTCGGGAAGCTGTTCCACGAGGCGCCGTTCTCTTTGCCTTTTTTTCCAGATGACCACCCCAAAGGGCAGGGCCATTCCTGTACCTGCAAGGAGCGTGGCCACCGCGAGCTGTCGGGTGATCAGAAGGAGGGGCAAAAACAGGAGGACACCGGCTCCTGCGGCCCACAACACAAATCGTTCCGGGGAGGTTGTGACGCCTGCGGTGACAAGGATCGACTCCAGCCTGGACAGGTCAAAAAGGGCGGAAACCAGCTCTTCTGCGGCAATTTTCCGGGGGCTATTTTTCAAGGCCGGGGCGTGGGATGCCGAGGGCGAGGGTTCCTTTTTAAGGGCGCGGATGAGTGTGCGGGTTTTCCCGCGTTTGCGGTCTGTTTTGAAAAAGTGAAACGCCAGGGCAAAGAGGCCCGCATCCACAAGGAGCACCGGAATCCAAAGGCTCATGGCGACACCTCCAGGGACGTGGAGAAGGCCTCGGGATCCAGGCGGATTCCGAAGCTTCGGATGTGGTCGGCATACCGGGGTGTGTGGCCTTCGCCTTTGAAGATTCCCCGTATGGCGCCCCGGTCATCCATGCTTTGCTGCTCAAAAGTAAACAGGGGCCGGGTGATGACGGTGTCCCCTTCCATGCCCATGACCTCTGAGATGGAGGTGATGCGCCTTTTGCCGTCGGCCAGGCGCGCCAGCTGAACGATGATGTGAATGGCCTGGGAGATGAGGCGCCTGATGGAGACTTCGGAGAAAAAAGCGTGGCTCATGCCGGCCATGATCTCCATGCGTGAGATGGCATCGGACGGCGAGTTGGCGTGGATGGTGCTCATGGAACCCGGATGGCCCGTGTTCATGGCCTGGAGCATGTCCATGACCTCGGCCCCCCTTGTCTCCCCCACGATGATGCGGTCCGGGCGCATACGCAGGCTGTTTTTGACGAGATCGGTGAGGGTGATCTCGCCTTTGCCTTCGATGTTGGCGGGCCGGGATTCCAGGCTCAGGGTGTGGTGTTGGTTGAGCCTGAGCTCTGCGCTGTCCTCGATGGTGACGATGCGTTCATGGTCCGGGATGTGGGCGGAGAGCACGTTGAGCAGGGTGGTTTTCCCCGCGCCGGTGCCCCCGGAGATGAGGATGTTGAGCTTGGCGTGGACGGCAGCCCGGAGAAAGGCCATCATCTCCTTTGTGAAGGTCTGGTTGGCGAGCATCATGGCCTCGGACACGGGCACGGCCCCGAATTTTCGGATGGAGAGAAGGGGCCCGCTTAACGAAAGGGGCGGGATGATGACGTTGACCCGGGAGCCGTCGGGCATGCGCGCATCCACCATGGGAGAGGCCTCGTCAATGCGTCTTCCCACGGCCGATACGATCTTGTCGATGACCTGCATGAGGTGGTCGTTGTCTCGAAAGGTGATGGGGGTCAGGTGCAGCATGCCCTCTTTTTCCACGTAGACCTTGTCGTGGCCGTTCACCAGGATGTCCTGGACGGTCTGGTCGTTGACCAGGGTGTCGATGGGGCCGAAGCCCATGATCTCGTCCATGATGTCCGAGATGAGGACGGTGCGTTCCCGGGCGTTCAGGGGGACCTTGTCCGAGGCGGTGATGTCCAGGAGCGCGGTTTTTACCGACGCGGCCAGGGCTTCTTTGGGGAGGTCGGTGAGGGTGTGCAGGTCCAGCCGTTCCACGAGTTTCTGGTGGACGCCGGACTTGAGGGCATAGAACGCTTCGGAGGTCATGGCGTTGGATGCCGTTGCGTTCAGGCCGTCGGCTGTGCCCTGTCGGATTCGGTCCCTTAAGGTCATGATGCGGCTCCTGCACGGGTCGGTCGCAGGTGGACCGCGGGCCTGAAGCGAAAGGGCCAGGGCCTTTTTTCCCGTGGGCGGGACGGAACCTTACCCCCAAGGACCCGGTGAATAAGGGTCTCCACATCGCGGCAGATGTTGGCGTGGGGCTGCATGGTGTGCAGGGTTTTGCCTGCCATCAGGGCCTCGTGGCAGACTTTTCGATTGTGGGCAACGGTTCCGCAGACGGGAAAGCCAAAGATCTCTTCCATGTGATCGGAAGAGATGTCGTGCCTTGTGCTGTACCTGCTGGCCACCACGTGGAGGTTCTCCTCATCGAAGAAGAGGTCCTGCAAAAGCCGGAGGGTTTTTGTTGTTGCCTTGATGGCCGGGATCTCCTGGCTGCTCACCAGCATCAGGTGGTCGGTCTGCTTGAGGGCGCCGACGGTTTTACCCGAGAAATCATGGGGCAGGTCCACGATGACGTGGTCGAAATAGTGGGTGAGCAGGTTCAGCATGCTGTCGATATCCGAGGCACTCAGGCTCTCTGCGTCGCCGATCTCCTTGGTGGTGCTCAGGACGTAGAACCCGCTTTCATGCCTGGGGATGGAGGAAAAGAGCAGGTTGGCGTCCATTCTCTCCAGGTTGTCCAGAAGGTCGAAGGGGGAGAAATGGGACGGGAGGTCCATGAACCCTGCGGTGTTGCCGCAATAGAGGTCCAGATCCAGAAGAAGGACTCCGGCATCCGTGGTCCTGGCCAGGTGATCGGCCGTGGCCAGGGAGAGGGTGGTGGTACCCTGGCCGCCCCTGGCGCTGAAAAACGAGAGCACGGACCCGGCCCGGGACTCTTTGCCTGTGCGGGCAAGGGCCGACAGGATGGCCGGCAGCAGGGTGTCCCGCTCTTCGGGGTAGACAAGAAAATCGGTGACGCCTGTGCGAAGGCCCTGCCTGATCAGGTCCGGGTCTTTGGTGTCTGCGATGAGAAAGGTGACGAGGTTCGGGAATTCGTCGATGACCTCGATGAGCTCCGGGTGGCCTGCGCCATGGGGCCCATGGGCGAACACAAAAAGCACATCCGGGTTTACGGTGTGAACCAATGTCTTGAGGGCGGTTTCCCCGCGGGATACCTCAACCTGGATCAGGGGGTGGAGATCCGCTGCAAAGGTCTTTTCCGCACCGTGTCCGTTGCCAATGATCAATCCTTGGAGTTTGTGTGCCATTTCTTACCTTGCAAACCCTACATCCCCCACAAACACAGGGGCAGGCGGGCGTGAGACATGGGGGTTTTGGGTGTCTCCCTCTTCATGGGAGGGCCTGGTGGCGGAGGTGCCGTAGGAGAGCCGGTTGAGCATAAAAAAATCCATGTCGCTGATGCTGTCATGCATGGTCTCCCCGGGCAGGGTGGGCCGTTCGTCTGGGTTTAATGGCCTTACCAGCCTGGGGGTGACCATCACCACCAGCTCAGTCTCTTCCTTGGAGTACTCCTTGCTGGTAAAGATCCCGCCGATGACGGGGATGTCTCCCAGCACCGGTACTTTTTTGACGCTTCGGGAGCTCTCTTCCTTGAGGAGGCCGGCCATGGCAAAACTCTGGCCGTCCCGCAGGGTAAGGGTGGCTGAGCCCTTGCGGGTCTTGACTCCCGGGACAAACACACCCCCGGATTTGACGGCCACGGTGTAATCCAGGGAGCTGATTTCCGGCTTGATCACCAGGGAGATGACCTCGCTGTCGATGATGGTGGGTGTGAAGTTGAGCTTGACCCCCACCTCCTTGAACTGGATGGAGATCTGGCCGGACTCTCCGGCCACGGGCACGGGAAACTCTCCGCCCACCACAAAATTGGCTGTCTGGCCCGAGGTGGTGACAAGGGTAGGCGTTGCCAGCAGGCGCATGAGCTCCTGGCCCTTTAAGATGCTCAGGATGGCCGAGGCATTTCCCTTTTCATTGGTGACGGCGATCTGAAAAGCTGAAGCAAAGGGGGAGGTGATGTTGGATGCCGACGCGGAGATTTGCGAACCGGTGTTGGTCCGGGCCATGTTGGCCGAGGCCGACCCGTTTTCAAAGACGCTGATCCCCAGGGACTGGTTCACGAGAAACCCCAGCCCCATGCGTTTGAGGCCGGTGCGAGAGACCTCGGCGATGGTCACCTCCAGCTGCACCTGCTGGGCGCAGCGGAGTTCGATAAGGTTGGTGATCTTGAGCACATGGGCGGAGACCACGGTGAGGACCCTGTCGAGTTCCTGCTGGCTCTCCACGGACCCGGAGAGGGTTACGCCGTCCTGGCTTCGGGTGACGCGCACCCTGGCATGGGGCACAAAGGCCTTGAGCTGGGACCGGATAAAATCGATTTTTTTATCCGAAAGATAGACGGACACCTCGTAGACGTCGGCCCGGCTCTCTTCGCCCTGTCCGTACCAGAGGACAAGGTTCGTGGACCCGGGCTTCTGGGCGATGATGAGTACCTGGCGCGGGGTGACGAGCTTGACATCGGCAATGTCCGGGTTGGCGACGGAGATGCTGGTGACCTTTTTGTCCGTCAATTTAACGAAGGACTTGTTGGCTTCGATGAGGATCCGGCATCCTGAGTCGGCAAAATCCTGGCACGATGAGGCTGCGCAGGGACGGACACAAAACAGGAAGACAAGGGCGTGAAACAGAAACAGAGAATATTTCAAATCAGGCTCCGCTAGTCGTGGGTATAGAATATTTTGTTGGACGATTTTGTTTTTCGGTAAATGGTGACGCGGTGGACCTCTTTTTTATGGGCCAGCATATCGATGACGTACGCCCCTTGAGTGTCGGTGCGTGTTTTATCGGACCGGTTCCTGCTGATGAGCCGGAAGACGGTTTTTTGCGAGGCGTCGGACACCGCCGCGATCATTTCGGCCTCATGGGGTTTTACCAGCAAGGTGACCCGGTGGGCGGACTGCCCCGGGGACGGCAGGTTGTTCAGCACCTTTTCGGAGCTGAGCACCTCGATGTTCTGGAGCAGGGTTTTCGAGGAGTGGTGAAAGGCGGTGGCCACCCCTTCGGAGCCGGGGTTGTCCGTGTCCCCGGTAAACCCGCCGATTTTGCTTGTCCCGATGAGATCAACCCGGTCCCCCCGTTCAAAGACGCTGCAGATGCCGTCGTCTTCCCGGACGGTGAGGGTGATGGCCCGTAAGCCCTCGGGGATCTCGGCGCTTAAGTCTTCGGGTTTCTGGAGCTGGTGCACCCCGGAGTGGGGAGAAAACCCGGCGTTGTATCTTTCCACGGGCTGGTGGTCCTCCGGGTTGACGGCCAGAAGGGAGATCTCCCCGGATGCGGCGGCAGAACTCAGGGCCGCCCCTTGCTCCGGCGTGACGAGGAGGCTGACGTTCCAGGCCTTGGTGAAGGTGCGGGCCTTGGCGGATGTTTCGGTTTCCGGGTAAGCGCTGAGGATGGTGACCCGTTGCAGCACGACCCGGGAGAGGTGGGCGAATTTCTCCTTGGGGTCGCTGCTCGTGACAATGACATCGACGATGTCACCATGTTTCAGCTTTTTGGAGAGCCCTGACGTGGACGTGACCTGCACGCTGATGGCCCTAAGGCCCGGCGGGATGCTTCGGGTATAAGAGGGGGGCGCTTTGACCACGGTCGGGGCATGAACCGCTGGGGGAGCCGCAGCCGATGTGCTGAAGCTTTTTAAGACCGCCAAGGAGGCAATGCCCCCTAAGGTGACGGCCAGGATCAGTGCGATGATGCCTCGAATGTGTCGCATGGGTGCCTCTTTTTCTTCGTGACTATTCAGGACAAAAAAGCCTCCGGCGGCCTTGCCGGGGGCCAAACTTTTGCCAAACTTTTATGATCTGGGTTTGACAAACAGGTCTTGACAGCTTTGGGATGAATTTCAGCGATTTTGACTGTTCTAATCTTTCTGCCAACCGGAAAGTTTTTTGCGGAGCTTTTTTTCAAAAAAGCGACCCGCCGGAGGCAAGCTGAATAGTTACTAAAAAAGTTTGACAAACAGGTTTTGAGGACGAATTCGGCTCAATGGAACGTCATCGTATGATAGTCGATTTCAACTGAGGAGCATGCCCCTCTTTAAATATCGTGAAACACCATGACGGCCCGTGCATTCAGCTTCGTGGGCACCATGAACTCGGGCAGAAAGCCGGTGAGCTGGCTGGCCTTCAGGGCAGGCACGCTGACCTCGATGCGCCGGGGGCCTTCGGCATCCCTGGCCGTGATGGTGACCCGGATGTCTTTGTCCTGATTCAGCTTATAAACCCAGAACGCATCGGCCACGGCCTTGCGAGCGAATGCTTCGGGGTCTTCTCCGTAGGCGTTCCACTCCCGCGCCTCCACGGCGGCCTTGGCCCCTGTGTACACGGCATCGGTGAGGACGATCCGGGTGGTGAAATACCAGCCGTACTCGATGATGAGAAACAGGATCATCAACAGGATGGGGAGCAGCAGGGAAAATTCCACGACCACAGCGCCCCTGTTGTTGCCTTTGTATGCCCGTCCCCTCATCCCAGGGGGACCTTGCCCATGAGCAGGTACGCCGCATAGCCCGCGGCCATGGCCAGGGAATAGGGCATGGTGGCAGATGGCCTGGTCCATGGACCAGCGGGTTTGTTGCCGCATCGTCTCTCTTTTTGGTGTTTTACATACGGCACAAGGGCCATGGTTCCCCCTGCCATGGCGCCGTAGAGAAAGATCGAAAAGAGGGCATAAGCTCCGACCCAGGTCCCCGTGGCCACCAGCAGCTTGACATCTCCCCCGCCCACTCCCCCCAGTACAAAGGGAATGAAGAGGCATGCAAGGCCTGTGAGGGCGCCCTGCACGCTCCAGAGGGCCCCGGGTGCTCCGGACTGGAGGGTGTGGAAGGCAAGTCCCCCCAGGGCCGCAGAAAGGGTGAGGGTGTTGGGGATGACCCTTTCCTGGAGGTCCGTGCAGAGGGCCGCTGTAAAGAGTGCGGCACATGCCCATGCGCTGTTCATGGCGACTAATACGTCCCGGAGGATTCGTCGGAGGTTGCCACGGTCTGTGCCGCGTTGCCCAGCTTGTCGGAGATGGCGGTGAACAATTCGGTGAGCTGGGTGCCGAAGAGGTTGAGGGCGCCCACGAGAACCGCGGCCATCACCCCGACGATGAGGCCGTACTCAATGGCGGTGGCTCCGCTTTCGTCGTTCCATAATGTGCTCATCAGTTTGATCATATGATGCGTCCTTCGTCGTGTGTGAGGTGCATGGCGGTCACGATAGTCAATTTCTGAGTAAAAAGCTGGGACATAGTTGCGGTATGTTGTGAATAAATTGCGGGGTTGATTCTCTTTGTCGGGGGGAACCATGATGGCGTTCATCCGGCAGGGCCCCCGGAGCCAGATGCTCCGGGGGCCGAGGGCTTTGCAGCCAACGTGGCGTCGCCACATCCGGGCCCCGGACTGGGCAATCCGTGGCCGGTAAAGAGGGCATGAACGTGCCGTTGGTTCGGCCTTTTTATGCTCATAGCGTTTCAAGGCAACCGATAAAGCACCCCCCGGATGTATCCCCGTCTGCCGCCTTCACGGACCCTTCCCCATCGCTTTGCTTTGTGTCGTCGTCGATGTTTGTAAAGGATACCTGTGTGGGCGCCAGAGCAGCAAAGCCGCTGGTATCCTTTGTGAACTCTGTGTTGACGGAGACGTTGACGTAATAATCCTGGTTGCCGTCGGCCTCGGTGTCGTCTTTGCCGGTGACCGTGACGTACTGGGTGTCGCACCAGTTTTCCGATGAAAAAAAGAGGGCTTTGGGCGTGACCCTGGCTTCGGTGTCGTCGGAGCAGGTCACATCAAAGGCCACGGTGTTTTCAGGGGCCGTGCTCAGCTTGACGTCGATGACTGCCTGGGACCCGATTTCCCGGGTTGTGTCGTCATGGGGGATGGCGCAGAGGTATTTTCTGCACTCAGTATAAAAGATGCCCGTGCTGGCCCCTCTGGCTGCATAAGCCCCGTGAAGGGGCATTATTTTAAGGACTCCGTTGACGTCGTCCTGTTCGGTGACGGTCCAGGAATACGCTCCGTCGCTTGGCGTGTCATCCGTTATGGAGGCAAAGGACTTTCCACCGTCGCAGGAGATGGCAATGGCGACATTGCCGGGGATCTCCGGGCTCGGGTTCTCCCAGGTGATCAGCATGGTATCCCCTTTGTGCCAGGTGGAACCGGGTTTAGGGTTTGTGATGACAAGGCCCCCCGGCTGCAAGGCCTGTCCTCCCCTGACGGCTCGAACCCGGAAGGCGTCCCCGCTGTTGTCCTGGGAGGTCTTAAAGCCACGTTTGGTGACACCGTGCTGTATATCAACGGCCCATGCCATGGTTTTTTTTCCTGTCTGGATAACAGGCGTAACCGATGTTGTGGAGGACCAGTAACACGCCGATATTTCGCTGTGGAAGGCAATGACTGAGTTCGTGAAAACGGGCATATGGAGCATGGGCTGTTCTGTCCTGGTGTAATCGATCAAGGTCAGGAGTTCTTTGATCGTGGGCAGTCGCCAGTCGGTGTAACCGCCGATTTCCAGATCGTTGCAGTACGCTGCCGCCATGTGCTGGTGCCATTTGTCGCTGGTGTTCTCCTGGGTCTTCAGTTCCCAGATGAGGCCGGTGTTGAAATCGGTAACCGTATTGTCCATGTTGAGGTGGTATCGGCTCGGGTTGGTCAGGGGGGCGCCCCTTACGGCACGGACTGTGGCCGCCGTATCCGGGTTGGTGGTGTTGGAAACGTGTCCGAGATCAAAATTGAGGAGGTAATACTTTGTAACGCCCTCCACTTCGCTGGTTGTTGACGACCAGTAGTGACGCGTCTTCTGGGTGTTGGGGAAAAAGTCGGTGTCGACTGCCGGGCCGTCATGTTCGAAGTCGACCATGGCGTGAAGCTCAAGGATGGTTGGCAGTCGCCAGTCCCGGTGCCCGCAGAATGCCTCGGCGTTGAGCCCATCAATGTACGCCAGGGCCTCGGTCTGGGTGACGGTTTCTTCTAAACTGGCCGCTGTTTTTACTTCCCAGGTCAGGCCGGTGGCATGGTCTGTGACCGTTTTGTCGCTGTCTGTTTTTGAAAAGGACGGTGGGTTGATGAGGAAGTTGCCGTCCTGGCCGTAGAAGGGCTGGCCCGGAGAGGGGCAGGCAATGGCGTTTCCTTCGTTGTCAAAGCAGGTGGTCTGTCCGGTGTCGGTAACGCCAAAGGCCCATACGGGGAGCAAAGGAAGGCTCCAGAGAATCAGGGCAAGGGCAATGTGTTTTTTCTTCATGGGAAACCTAAAACGAGTGAGTGAAAATGAATGTTCACATATATGGGGCATTGCACCGGGAGGAGCGCCCACGAGCCCTTCGGCTGTGTCACCGGAGGGCTCATGGCGTCACGCATTACGGCAGACCGTGATGCAGTGATTGGATAAAGCAACCGCCTCCGGTGTCTTGGCCCTGGGCTTCGGGACTCTTGGATACATTGTCGGAGGATGACGGGGCGTCGCTGCTCTTGAAGGGGACCTTGGTGGCTGCGGTGTCTTTGTACCCGGTGGTGTCTGAGGAGGCTCCGTTGACGGATAGCTGAACAGTCACCTCTTTTTCACCGTCCTCCTTGCTGTCCGGAACACCGGTGACCGTCACCGTCTTTTTTTCATTCCAGGTCTCGGGGGCAAAGACAAGGGTAGCAGGTGAGACGGAGGCTTCGGCTTCGTTGCTGCTCGTGACATCTACAATGACGTCCCCATTGGGCACGGTGGCCAGGGCCACGTGGAAGGTTGCGGAACCGCCGTTTTCGGTCACGGTTCCGGAGATGTCGCTGACGGCCATGCCGATGTTTTCCCAGTCGTTGTCGTCTGCGTTGCGGACCGGCTGGATTACCAACGGGGTCACTTTCTTGTACCCTGTAGCATCTCGTGTCGCGGATGCATTGACCGATACCTCAATTTGAAATTCTTGCTCTTTGTCAATTTCCTTGTCGTCAACACCTATGATGGTAACTAATTGATTCATTTCCCAGTTTGTGGGTGTGAATGTCAATTGTTGCGGTGAGACTCTTCCTTCGGATGGGTCTGAGCATGCGATGTCCACAACGACTGTATTGTCGGGTGGCAGAATCAGCTTAGCTGAAAAGCTTGAGGTCAGGCCGCTTTCTGAAATTTTGTGGCAATGGGGTATTCCCGTAATATGGTGAGTTAACCGTATGCCCGGATCAGTGTTTATGGTTGTTACTGGGACTTTTACAGGCTGTAGGCCAGTGTACCCGCTTGTATCAAACGTTTTTTCCTTGTCGATTTTCAGTTCTATGTCAAACGTCATATCATTGTCCGGGCTGTTGTCTGCCAGGGCGGTTACCGTGACTGTTTGAGTTGCGTTCCACGTTGCCGGGTTGAACGTCAGTGATGTCGGGCTGAAGTGGCACTCATCAGGGTATGGGGTGTTGAGCGTGACAATGACAGGATGGGTTGGCTTGGAGGTTATCCTGACAGTGAATGATTCCGGTGGCCCGTTTTCTAAGACCACATTGCTTATCTGACTGGCCACAAGCGACGCCGTGTCATCATCACCATTGACAAGTGAAAGCAGGATGGGATCGCAGTTTTTATAACCTGTTTCATCCGAGGTCAGTCCCTGGTCCACTGTGATACAGGCATGGTAGGCAACCGATCCGTCGGCAATATCATCATCGATTCCTTCGAACATCACGAGTTGCGGCTGGCCGTAATCATCGGGTTCAAAAGTCAGCGTATTGCCTTGGGAGACAATTCCTTCTAAAGGATTGTCACTTTCAATGGAGAGAACGACCGTTCCGTCGGGTTGGGTTTTCAGGCGGACAGGAAACGTTGCAGAAGAACCGTCCTCGTGTGTTTTACCTGTCGGTTCGCCCACCTGGATTCCTAATAGAGGTCCCACCTTGAACAGCCCTTGGGTGGTGCCCTTATAAGCTTGACTTTGTTCAAGGGGGGTGAGTTTAAGCATGCAGTTAACCGAATTGAGTTCGGGTGGGATATTCCACAGGTACTCTCCGTCATTTTCTGTGTTTTGGATTATGAACTCATAGGATTTTCCCCCATCAGTGGATAGTGAGATCGATATATTGCCTTGTAAGGCCTGTTCACCTTTATTCCAAATGATGCGTTTCATGTTACCGGCTTCAAGGCATTCCCCTTGGGCGGGAGATGTCATCAACAGGTTTCCGTCGATAACGGTTTGCCCTCCTCTCACTGCGATGGCGTGTAGTCCTCTTTTTCCGCTGTATATCCCATAATTATGGAAGGATATGCATAGTGGGGCTTTTGTCTCATTTGGCGCTGGCATTTTAGAAAATGTCGAGGTCCAGTATTGATCGGTTTGACCAGCTTTTGTGTTTTTGAAAATTTCCGAGTAAAGGTAGTTTTCTGTGGCGTTGCAATTGATGATGGACAAGATTTCTTTCATTGTCGGCAGCCGCCAGTCCTGATATCCGTCAAGAGTCAAGGTGTTGCAGTACTCAAGGGCCCCATCCCAGTCAAAAGTTCCAGTGGCATATTTATCAGCCGACTCGAGTTCCCACATCAGCCCTGTTTCGGTGTCCGTTACGGTGAACTCTCCTTGATTTTGATGGAAACGAGCTATTCCTTCCTGTGGCATTCCACTGACGGCACGAAAACATAGGGCTTGTTTGCTTCCCGGTATCAGGCCTATGCCCGGATACGTTATATCGTGTGTAAATCCGCAGGCTGTAAGAAACTTTCTGAAGTCAAAAGCCCCTACGGATGGAAATTCCGATATATAGGGTGAGGAGGACCAGTAAAAGGTATCCAGATTCGTATTGGGAAAATAGTCAGTGTCGGTTTTTACTATGTCTTCGGTGTCGTCGTCGATGTGACTTCCTAAGGCTGCAAGCTCATAAATCGTCGGCATGCGCCAGTCGTTACACCCCGCATATTGTTTGGTGTTTAGAGTCTGAAGAAAATCGTCAACATAGAGATCCGATGATTCCGAAGGCGCAGCGCCCCAGAAGTATTTCAGCTTTTTGTTGGCGTCGCTTTTTACCTCCCAGACAAGCCCGGTGACCTTGTCGCGGACAGCAGCCCAGGTTGTTGCTTCCGGGGAGAGCACATATCCCTCATCATCCAGTTTTTCGTAGGACATGGGATTGATAGATTCAGATCCGTCCTGCCCTGAGCCAGCGCAGTCAATCTCGTTACCGGCATCGTCGTAGCACAGGCTTTGGCCTGTATCGGGCACGGGGGATGCCGATGAAAGGGAGAAAAAGATGAACAGGAAGCAAGTGGTCAAGAAGAACAGGCGGCTGAAGGGGTTCATTGGGCACCTCCCAAATTTTCGTCCGACATATGTGGATTATGGCCGGTTGCAGTATAAGTGTCTGCAATAGCGGCGTCTCTGTACGCTTTGCCTGGGGGGAGGGGACCTGAGGCAGAGGATATTAAGGCAATACACGACCACACGGTTGCGGTTGCGCCGGTGCTTGCCGAAAGCCTTGGGATGTTCAATGCATTGGCGGCAGTCCGATAGGGTGAATGCGTCTGGGCCAGGTGCAATCCTTTCTGTCTTTCTCGGGTTGTTCAGTGATACCAGAGAACCGAGACGCAACCTTTTAATAATTTGCGGATGATACGGACTTATTTGCTTGGTGGTGCACTTTTTTATGTTGCGCATGGATGGCTTTTACTCCATGGCTTGGGCTCCATAGCGCTCCGGCAGGACCGCCGCGCCATCCTCATCGCGCAGAAAGGTCATCTGCCCCTTGATACCGCCTCCGATTACCAGGGAAAGGGTAATGGCCGGGGCGTCTGTGAAGGTATCCAGATAAACCTGCGCCAGTTCCTGCATGACGGTGGGGATGCCCCGTTCAAACCCTTCCTGACGCGCCATGAATGCCACGTAGCCCCTGCCGTCTGTCTGGCTTGTTTCCACACGGATTTTTTCCGCATCCGTTGTCTTCAGGGCATAGGATGTGAACTCCTCGGACAGGTCTTGAAGCAAGGTCGGCTCAGGGGGGAGAGGGGGGGGGACTTGGGCGTGCGTTTTTTCCACAAGGGGTTCTGCTTGGGCCGGAAGGTGGGAATTTTTCTCTGGTTGCTTAGGGGAGGCCTGAACTGTCTCTGTTTCCTTGGTGGTATCATGCTGGGGGGGACTGACGAGCAGAAACCCGGCAAAGCCGAGTACAAGAGCAAAAACAATCAGGGCTGATATACATAGACTGATTTTTTGTGAGAGGCAGAATTTCATAAAGTGGACTCCATACATAGAAAAAATATTAACGCTGAATCAATCGGCAAGCATTCAGATTTTTTGGGGGAGAGCTTGTTTATATGGTGCACCCCGTCCGTGATGCGGCAGGGTGCACCCTGTAAACTCGTTGAGCTTATGTTTAGGGTCTGCTCCGAGTGATTTTACCCATTAATAATACGGGGCTTGTGAGGGATTTTTGGCGTCAAAAAGGGTCTGATCTGCCGCGTCAACGGTCCCATCGGAATTCATATCGTACACAGGATTGCTGGTGTTCATGAACAAGCTGAGCAAGCCATTGTCAGTTGAGTTCCAGTACCCGTCATTGTTAAAATCCCCATCCGCCATGTTGCCGTACATATCCAGGTCCGCATCGATCTGGTTGGCGTTGGCCGTGAGGTAGGCGTTGTCAAAGCAGTCCGGGATGCTGTCCGAATCGCTGTTGGCATCGTCACCGAGGCCGCTCACGACGTCCGGCCCGCCGCTGCCCCAGGCAAAGTCCTGGTCCACGTAGAGGCGGTTGCCGGTCATGGATGAGCTGGTGGGGTTGTAATGGCCCCCTGCGGCGAGGTTGGAGGCACCGTCGTAGGCAAGGCTTTTCTGCCAGTCGGTTTTGGCGGAATCAAAAGAGCCGTTTGCAATTTTCGTCATGGAGGTGGGCGGGTTGTTGATGTCCGTACATGCGTCGATACGGAAGACAAATCCCAGGTCTGAGTTAAAGTTGGCGTTCCATGACCCGTTGGCCGTGACGTAGATGTTGCCGTCGGGATCTCTTTCCAGGTCGTTAGCCCCGAGGTAGGTATCGGCAGAGTTGCCTCCGGCGGGGATGGGAATGGTGCTGATGGCGTCCGAGGCGGTGAGGGTGGTGCTGTTGGTTACTGCGTTTCGAATTTGTGCCGCGGAGTAGAGCCGGACGTATTGCCTGTCCGTGGGGCCTGAGGTCGTGTAGGTGCCGGTGTAAAGGTTGCCCTCGTCGTCAAAGGCAAACCCACAGGAGTAGCCGCCTACGTCCACGATTTTTTGGAGGGAGCCACCGGAGCGGATGTAGATGGCGTGGGGCTCGGTCCAGGCGTTGGTCTCTTTGCCCGCAAAAAAGGGAACGCTTCCAAGGGTGGAGTCGGTACTCCACTCCACCTCCCAGCACCCCGGCTGGGAGAACTCAGAGGCTGCCGCAACCTGCACCGTGGTGAAATCTTCATCAACGACCACGGAGTACCAGTCTCCGTCCCCTGAGCCGTTGCCGGTCATGGAGAACCAGACGGTACGGTTGCCGTTGGCAAGGGGGGTGGGGTCGACTTTGACGGCCTGGCAGTAAATACCTGATCCGTAAGGGTTAACATCGGCAAGGGTCAGAAGGTGGCCACCAAGGTACGAGTACATGTTGACCTGGACGCTTTTGTTGCTTCCGTCCCAGGTGCCGTCTTCACACTTGAGGATGCTTCGGGCCTTGGCAGCAGCCGTGCCGGTTGCCTGCTGGGAGTAGACGATGTCGATACCCCCGGAGTAGGATTTTCCGGTCATGGTCGCCATGGTGGAATCGTAGACATCGTAACCCGTTTGACCGGTAAGGCCGGCAACGGCATGGGATGAGAAGAGAAACACACACGACAGGGCGGCAAGGATCATTCTGGGAATGGCTTTTTGTTTCATACTTTCCTCCGAAATTAGAATGGATTCTTTCGTCACGCGTTTAGAAACGGGTGACATAAACGACGACGCCCGGAGCGTTTCGCCGGTTGTGCAATGGTTTTATTGGTTCGGATCGCCTTGTTTTGCAGTGGTTGCGATGCCCTTTTACGGTCAGGGACGATGCGTCCATGGTGAAGAGGCAAGGGTGTGATTCAGAGATACCAGCGCGGCAGAATAAAACCTTTTACTTTGTTGCGGATTCTTAAGAGTTATTTGCTTTTTTTGTCTTGGCAAACATCTTGGAGGAGGCTGGGGGGAAAGGGGATTAATAATATCGGAAAAGATCTCTCGGGTGGAGGAAAGAGGAGGTGTTGCGACGTTCGAAAAAATCCAGAAAAATCGACCGAAACGGAGCGCCGCACTCCGGTGCGGCTTTTTAGTCCGTCGCGACCCGCACAGGAGTGCGGCGCTCCAGGGGACAAGGGGGGGCGGGGGGAATGTAAACAGGCCGATGGCCAAAGCGCATTGGCAATCGGCTTTGAAGGAGGCATACCTTGCCACCGGAGGCTGTTTTTTTTGATACGCAGCGGTAAGGCATTGCTTTGATCTGGTCGTTTTCGCATGAAATATCCGGGCTAACGACATTCTGGAGGGGGTAAGTGAGGATGTGTTGGGATGTGCGGCTTGTTGGCCGGGGGCACTTTTGCCGCACCGGAGTGCGGCGCTCCAGATTTTAGGCTCTAAGTTCGAAGGGGGAGAAAATCGAACAGAAAATAACTTGAATAGATAATGTCTTGAAGGCGAATGTGATTTTCCCCGAGGAATCCGCCTACGCCTTTGTCGACGTTTTACCATGCCTCCGCCGTCTGTGGGCTACGGCGCGACAAGCGATGGGGAAAGCACATTCGCAATTTGCTTTCAAGGTGGCTCACCTTGCCGCCGGAGGCATGTTTTTGGTTTTTGTACGTTCTATGTCACGATCAGCACCTGCACATCGCAGACATTGGTGTTGGTGGGCCCGGTTTTGAGAAGAGCTTCACTTTGTTCAAGGGCGTTGTAGCTGTTGTTGGTGTCCAGATGGTGCTGGAGGTTGACCCCGGCTTCCCGGGCCACTTCCAGGCCATGGGCCGAGGCAATGCCCCCTGCGGCGTCGGTGGGGCCGTCGTTGCCGTCCGTGGCCCCGGAGAGGAAGACCACGTGGTCGTGGAGCTCGGGTCGGTTCTTGAGCTCGTTGAGAAAGGCCAGGGCCATCTCCTGGTTGCGACCGCCTGTGCCGTCTCCTTTCATGGTCACCGTGGTCTCTCCCCCGGCGATGATGCAGGCGGGGGCTGGGGCCAGGGTTCGGTTCCTGAGTTGTTCCGAGGCAATACCCAGGTAGAATTTGGCAGCCTCACGGGCCTCTCCTGTCATCTGGGAGGAGAGGATGATGGCGTTGTACCCCAGGTCCCGGGCTTTGCTGCGGGCTGCTTTCAGCGCCTGGAAGTTGGAGCCGATGAGCATATTTCGGGTCTTCGCAAAGGCGGGGTCCGACGCCCCCGGTGTTTCAGGGATTTCTCCCTTGCTTCCTTTGGTCAGGAAATCGAGGACCTTTGGGGGCAGGGCGTCGTGGATGGTGTATTTGTCCACAATGGCCACGGCCTGGGAAAAGCTGGACGGGTCCGGGGCAGTGAGGCCCGAGGCGATGGCGTCCAGGTGGTCCCCCACCACGTCCGAGAGAATCAGGTTCAACGAGTCCGCCGGGTAAAGGGCCTGGGCCAGGCGGCCCCCCTTGACTCCGGAGAGGTGCTTGCGGATGCAGTTGATCTCCTGGATCTCGGCGCCGCAGGCCAGCAGCGCCTGGGTGACCTGCTGTTTGTCTTCCAGAGAGAGCCCGCTGTCCGAATAGGGGCAGCACATAAGGGCGGACCCCCCGCCTGAAATGAGGTTGATGACCAGCGTCTTTTCGTCGGCATCGCGGCAGAGGGAGACGATGGATCGGGCTGCCTCCACGCTTTTTGCATCGGGCACCGGATGTCCGGCCTCAAGCAGGCGCACGCGGGAGGTGGGTTCGGTGTGGCCGTATTTCACCGCCACCAGCCCGTCGGTGATGCGCGTTCCCAGAACCTGCTCCACGCCCAGGGCCATGCGGGCCGACGCTTTGCCCACCCCCACCACCAGAATGCGGTGGTACTGGTCCAGGTCGAAGGTGAGGGGCTCGCCATCTGCCTGAACGGTGAGGACGCTTCCTTCAAGGGAGAGTTTCTGGTGGATGAGCCCTTCGGGGTCCACATCGGAGAGGGCGGCCTGGAAGATGGTTTGTGCGTCTTGGATGGTCTGGTTCATGGGTGTGCGGCCTCCATAGTTTTCAGGACTCGGATTTCAGGGCTTTTTTGAGATTTTCAGCATACAAAGGGGCGCCGGACAGGGTTGTGATCTGGCGAAAACAGGCAGCCGCCCCTTCGGGGTCCCGGTTTACCTCCATGCGAAGCACCCCCAGGTTGTTGAGGGCCTGGATGTTGGTGGGATCCTTGGCTACAGCCTTTTCAAAGGCGCTTTCGGCCACGGCGTTTTTCTTCTTTGCCATGCAGGCGATGCCCTCCTCAAGGAGGCGCTGAGACTCCTGCAAGGGGGCCATGTCGTTGACGGAAGCGATCAGGGCCAGGCGGCGATCCAGCCAGGGCGAATCCGGGTGGTCGTCGGAGAGAGCCCGGCATCTTTCATACCACGTGATGGCGTTTTCCTTTTTTCCCCAGAGGTAGCCCAGGTCCCCTAAGGCCCTGCAGCGCTCATGGCTCATGCCGTTTTTTCGCACATCCTCTTTAAAGGCAGCCTCGGCCTCTTCAAACCGTTTGAGCCCCATAAGGCACAGCCCCATGTTGTAATAAGCTCCCGGGGTATCCGGGCAAAGGGCTGCAATCTTACCGAAGTATGTCAGGGCCTTTTCATAGTCTTGCAGCACAAAGGCGTTGAGGGCAAATCGTTTGTAGAAAAACAGACGAATGAATGTCATGCCTTATCCTTATCTTTGCCTCCGGCGGCCCTGCCGGGGGCCAAACTTTTGATCCGCCTTCGCCCAAGGGCTGCGGCGCGACAAGAAAGTTTGGTAAACAGGTTTTAAAGTCCATTCAGGCGAACCTTGTAAAAAAACGATCCGCCGGTGTCATCACGGTTAACCCAAAGGCCCTTGCGCTTTTTTCAGATGAACGAAGGAAAAAGCGCAAGGGCAATGAGCTTTCGAGGTGCTTTCGTTATCGTGGCTTCGCCACCCTCGTCACCGGAGGCTACAACATGACCATGGCCAGGGCCTGGATCACGGTCATGGCCACGATGCCCTGGATCAGAGTGACCCCTGTCTGGCACTTGTAGGCCGTGGAGGTGTCCATGTCCGAGAACTGGGAGACCACCCAGAAGTAGCTGTCGTTGGCGTGGGAGACGGTCATGGATCCTGCTCCGATGGCCAGCACCACCAGCACCTTGGCCAGCTCCGAGGTCATGCCCATCTGCACCATGAGGGGGGCCACCATGGCCGAGGTCAGGATCATGGAGACCGTGGATGCACCCATGGCGGTCTTGAGGAGCATGGCGATGATAAAGGGAATCAAAAGTCCCAGGTGCATCTGGAGCAGGGAGTTGCTCAGCACGTCTGCCAGGGGCAGCTCGCGGAGCACGAGTCCCAGCGCCCCGCCCGCGCCGGTGATGGCCAGGATGGAGGCCGAGTGGTGGATCCCTTCGGAGATCCAGGCAAAGGAAGCGCCCTTTTCTTCTTTGGGGATCAGGCTGGTGGCCAGAAAGACCCCCAACAGAAGGGCGGTGACCGGGTTGCCCAGGAAGTCAAAGAAGGTCTTTACCACGCCGGAGCCAAAGGGGGCTGCGGGAAAGTCTGCAATGGACTTTAAGGCAATGAGCACGATGGGCAGGACAATGGGAGAAAAGCTGTGCACCGCCCCGGGAAGTTTGCCGTATTTGTCCAGGAGGTCTTCAAGGGAGACCTCGGGACTCGCCGCGATCTGGTACTTCACCGCCACCTTCATGGCGTAGATGTAACCGGCCAGCATCACGGGAATGGAGACGAGAAATCCCATGAGGATCACCAGGCCGAGGTCCGCCGAAAGAGTCCCGGCCATGATGATGGGGCCGGGGGTGGGGGGCACCAGGCAGTGGGTGGCGTAGAGGCCTGAACTAAGCGCCGTTGCCATCACCGCCAGGGAGATGCCCGATTTCTCCGCAAGGGCCCGGCTGATGGGGGAGAGGACCACAAAGCCGGAGTCGCAGAAGACCGGGATGCTGGTGACATACCCGGTGAGGCTCATGGTGAGGGGCGCTCTCTTTTTTCCCACCAGGGCCAGGATGGCGTTGGCCATGGTGAGGGCCGCGCCGGTTTTTTCTAAAATGGTGCCGATGATGGTACCGGCGATGATCACGATGCCGATGTTGCCTAAGATCCCTCCAAATCCTTTTTTAATGATCCCGATGGTCTTGTCCACGGGAAGGCCCGCCAGGAGCCCCACAAAATACGCTGCCAGAATGAGCACGATAAACGGGTGCCACTTGAATTTTGAGATAAGCACGATCATGCCCACGATGGCGACAAAAATAATACCGAACAGAAACAAACCGCTTGCCATACTTCAACCTCCCTCATCACCCGGGGCGTTACCCGATCCTCAAGGAACTCCCCGTCCTGTTGTGAAAAAACCGACCGTCCGCCTTCTCAAGGGCTGCCATGGCCTTGGGGCCGGTGCAGTGGGACACGCCGATGGCAGCGCATTCCAGCCCCTTGAGATAGGAAACGGTCGAAGTCATGCGTCGGTCGTCGGCCTCAACGAGGTGCGTTCCACCGACCACCGCATAAATCGTTTTGTGAAGGCGAGCTTTCACCGTGTCGATCATGTTCATGATCCCCGGATGGGCACAGCCCAGTATCAGCACAAGGCCCTTGTCGGTTTCCACGGCCACCATGAGCTCATCGGCAAAGGTATCGGAGACGAGCTGCCCTGCTTCCTCAAACACAAAGCGGGGGTTGGCATGTTCTTCGGGATGGGTTTTGTCGAAATCGGAGATGACATAGACACCCGGGGAGATCTCATCCACGCCCGGGGCTGCGAACCGGATGCTGCCCTTGGACGCTTCCACCTCGGCCCGTGTAAACCCGTTGCCCAAAAACTCGGTGCGCGCACCGTCCGTGCTGTATTTGGCCCGGAAAAAATGGGGGTGCACCACCAGCTCCACCCCTTTGCGCCGCAAGGGACTCTTCAGGAAATGGGGGACCCCTCCGCTGTGGTCGTAATGCCCGTGACTTAAAATGATGGTCTCGGCACGGAAGGGATCCAGGTTGAGCTGTGTGGCGTTGTTCAGGAATGCATCGGATTTGCCCGTATCAAAGAGGAAGCTCTGCCCGTCTTTTTCGATGAGAAATGAAAGACCGTGCTCACAGGTCAGCCCCAGGTGTTCTCCCTGTCCATTCTCCACAAGGGTTGTAATGACTACGCCCATCGGTACTCCTTTTGCGGCCCGGGTGTTACCCCTGGCGCTGCATGTAATCCAGAATCTCTTTTTCGGCGTTCTCCAGGTGGGCCGTCATCACCTTTTCGGCGCGTTTTGGGTCCCTTGCCTTGATGGCATCAAAGATCGCCTTGTGCTCGGCAACGGTACGCTCTGCCCGCCCCGGAATATTCAAACTGGAGATCCACCCTTCGCTCAGGCTCTCGGCCATGGTCTTCATCAGGATATACAGGGGGCGGTTCCGGGTGGATTTGGCCAGGGCCAGGTGAAAGATCCTGTCTTCCTCGATGATCCCCTCGCGCGTTTCCGAGGCCACCTGTCGGGAAAAGGCGTCCAGGGTACCCTCCATGGCTTCGAGGTCTTTTTCATCGGCCTTTTCCGCAGCCAGGGACGCGGCCTTGGGTTCTAAAATCCGGCGCATCTCAAAGTGGTCCCGCAGGTCCGCCTCGTTGGATTGCAGCCAGGCTGCAAAGGTGTTGACCCCTTTGCTGATGGGGTCGCACACAAAGATCCCTTTGCCCTGGCGGACCGTTACCTTGCCCGATATTTCAAGGATGCGAATGGCCTCGCGCACCGAGGCCCGGCTCACATCCAGTTTTTTTGTCAGCACGTTCTCGGAATAGAAACGATCTCCGTCGGAGAACCCTTCATCCCGGATCATCCTCTGGATTTCGTTTACGATCTGCTCTGACAACCTGGCTCGTTTCATGGGGGCTCCCATTTTCTGTTGATGGATGAACTTGTATACTTGTCGACTTGTCAGACAAGTTAAGGCTACCACCCTCAACAGCCCCCGTCAAATGAAAATAACAGGATCATATTCGGGGGATAGGGCTATGGGGGAGAGGTTACCGTAACCCTTTGATGTTTCGAATCGGCCATGGCGTTTCCTGCGTTTGGCGTCCCTTCACACCGTATAATGAGCCTGTTAAATAGTGTGAAAGTACACCCTATGGGGTTCGCATGACCGGATGCGACGGGGGCAACGGTAGGGTGCGCTTGCGCACCGCCGAATCTCCGAGGTCGGTGATGATACCTATGTACCGGAAATTTTCTTATGTCTCGCACGTGTGCCGGGAAGTACCGGTTCATGCAACGCGTGATCCAGGTTGAACAAGCCCGGATATTTCATGGGTCGAGTGTACCCCTATTCAAGGCATCAGAGCTGTAGATGTCGTGGTTTACCTCAACGCGCTGATAACGCATATGGTGGGCGCAATCAACTGGCCCGAAAGGTGAGACGATCTCGAAAAATCGATGGATTACATCTTATATACCTGAGGTTGTCGTTTTTCAGAAACTATCCAGGTGAGGCTCTTCCACCAGACAGGCGTTGTGTTTTAGGCACTCTTTGTTACGCACTTAGTCAAACCGCCAGGGTTGGAGAGCGGACTGAAAAATACCTCCTTGCAATTGTTTAATCCAAAGAGTAAGAATTTACCAGTTTGACGAAAAGCAGGCAGTCGTCTTTGGGTTGAGCATTCAGCTGAATGTTTGAATGATCGTAGCATAACCCCAAAGGTAACATTGTTAATAATAAAAAACGTCAATTGTCCGTGTGCGACTGTCTGAAAATGCATGAAATATAAGAATATGCGACAAAATCGTCCTGTATTCCGACATGAAGCGGATTATGGGACAAGGATCTCGGTTTTTCCCTGTGAGAAGGTATTATGGGATAGATCGGTTCCCAATAAATGGAATACAGGACATGATGGTCCCATATTTCCAGGGATTGATAGAATATTAGACAATAATGTCCGTATTTCCCTCTGTGAGGGTGTTATTGGACAAAATTGTCCACTAATAATTAGTTAGGCTTAGTATTACGTAAAATGTAACATTAAGGAGTTTAGAAGTTGGAAGATGAGAATGTAGAAAACATGAACGATAATGTAAAAACTGAAACTGCTAAAAAGGTAAAAAACAATCAGAATGGATTTTCAAGTTTTTTATGGGATTTAAGTAGTTTGATTTTTTTGATTTGTATACTTCTTTGGAATATTGATGGTGTTTGGCAGACAGATATCAAATTTATCAAAAATATACAAAAAAACTATTTTTCTCAAAAATACAAATCTGAGCAACTTAAAATTTCGAGAATTACGCATAATAACGAAATTATAGAAGATATTCAAAGAAGGCTGGACCGAACAATACAAAAGTATGAATCTCAACTTGTCCAAGTTAACTCTGAAAAAGAGCAAGCGGAAAAAGTAGCTCTACTTTCTCAACAAAAATTAGAATCATATCTTGAAACTGAAAATAATAAGTGTAGATACTACCAAACAGCATTAATGATAATTAAAAATTTACGTAGGCACTATTCTGAAGATGAACTCCAAAAAATAATTACATGCACAAACCCTGAGTGTGTAGACATTCTGAGTTTTAAAACAGAAGCATTTGATGTTTGTACAAAATAGAGCCTAACCACGGCATTAAGGGCGACGGCAAAAAGCCGCCGCGCCTTATGCCAAACGTTAATTCCTTCATGACGGTGGCTGATGTTAATTAAGGTATTGTACCGTTGTCAAATTTCAGCCTTTAGGTATTTGATCCTTAACACGAAAGGGGAGTCGATAAATGTTAGAACATAAAATTCAAAACGTTGTAAATTCGGGTGTATTTTCAGACGTGGTTGTTGGTGTCCTTGACTCAGCCTTAAAGAATAAAATCGATTCTTCGGAAGAACTATCGAAATTCCTACATTCTGAGTTGGTACTTTCAGAGAAAGGTGTTGAATTAGATCCGGTTTTAATTGTAGCAGTTATTGAGTTCATTCTCCAAAATTTGTAACTAACTCTACGCTGCAGGGGACGGCAAAAAGCTGTGCTCGTACCTCGCTCCGCATTTTGCCGCCCCTGAGCGCACCGTTGAGCCTGTAGAATAAGTAAAATTTTAAGGTATCAAACTGTATTTACAGCTTAATATTTGCTATGCTCTCTTTAGATAAATCAGCGAGGTGAGTATGGCTCGATACAAAAGTTATTCTCAAGCCCAGTCGATGTTTATTCCAGTCCGGTTCGACGAGCAAATCATTCCCGGCACGTTCGTTCATGCCATTGATCATTTGGTGGATAACGAACTTGACCTTTCGATCTTTGACAAGCATTACAGCAACGACAAAACGGGAGCTCCCGCCTATAACCCTGCCGTCCTTTTAAAAGTCATTTTGTATGCTTATTCCCTGGGCATTATCTCCAGCCGCAGGATTGCATCTTGTTGTGAGTGTCATGTGACTTTTATCGCCCTGGCCGGTGATACCCGGCCCCATTTCACAACCATTGCAAAATTCATTTCTTCATATGGGCAAGAGATTTCGGTTCTTTTGACCCGAGTGATTGCCATCTGTTCCATGGAAGGGCTAATCGGCAAAAAGATGTTTGCAATTGACGGCTGTAAGCTCAGCTCGAATGCTTCAAAAGAGTGGAGCGGAACCCGTGAGGATTTCGATCGCAAAAAGGCAAAGATCGAAAAATCTATTCAGTTGATCCTTAAAAAGCACCAGGCCCAGGATAAAGGTGGTGACGAAGGGTCTGATATGACGGCAAAAGAGAAAAAAGCTGTCAAAAGCCTTAAAAAGAAAGCGGACAAGATTCAGGCTTGGTTGGACGAGGGAAAGGAAAAAATCGGAGTCCAAGGCAAGCCTATCCAAAGTAACATTACGGATAATGAAAGCGCTAAGATGGCCACGTCACATGGTGTAATTCAGGGCTATACCGGCATTGCTGTCGCAGATGAAAAAAAACAGGTCATTGTCCATGCTGAGGCCTATGGCTCATCAACAGAGCACTTGTTTTTAAAGGATATGATTGATGGTGCACGAGACACGATGAACCTGGCTGAGGGAGATGCCGATGCCCTCGAGGATACTATCATCACGGCAGATACTGGCTTTCATTCATCCGATGGGCTCGAATGGATCGAAGAAGAAAGAATTAAAGCATATATCCCGGACAACCAGTTTCGAAAACGAGATCCCAATTTTGCCACAGCAGACAGGCACAAAAGGCCGATTGATAAACGGAAAACCGTCAAAAAGGCAAAGTATTTCAAAGCCAGTGAGTTTGTGTACGACCCTGAAAAGAAGAAGCTTATCTGCCCGGCCGGAAATGAACTCTATGTTGAAAACAGCAACTTTAAAGACCAGAAAGGTCTTAAAGGAATCACATACGCGGCAAAGAAAACGGATTGCAGGGTCTGTGAGCTTCGAGCCAAATGCATTCGCGGGAAAAAAGTCGAACACAGGCATGTAACCGTCTTCACCAACACCATGCGTCAGATGGATACGCCTATAAGTCGTATGATTAAGCGTTTTGACACACCCAAAGGCAGGTTCTGGTACAGCAGGCGCATGGGCACCATTGAACCGGTCTTCGGTAACATCAGGGGTACCCTCGGGCTGAATCGGTTTACCCTGAGAGGACGGGACAAGGTCGATACGCAATGGAAACTCTTTGCCATGGTTCACAACATAGGGAAGCTGGCTCGGTATGCCTGGTGTTGAGCAAGAAGATGCTGTTTGAGAAGCTATCTACGGGCACTTGATGGCAGCAAAATCTGGTCCTGCCCCGCCAAGCGGTGTCACATAAAGTTTAGATATGGTGTGAGTATTTTCGTTGGCTGAATTGTGTTGTCGGCTTAAAAGTTAACTTTAAAATCAGCCTGGAGAGGCATTCCTGAAAAAGGGGTTATTCTACAGGCTCGTTAGCTTCTTATACATCGAGAACCTGATATGGATAATAATGTAATTAAGAGACTCGCTGTTTTAAATAAAGACTTTGAAAGTGTTACGGGTTCAAAGTTCAAAAATTTCTTTTGCCCCATACTTTATTCAGATGAAAATGTAGATTTATGTAAAGCTCATATAGTCAATAAATCGTTTCCAAACACAACCAGGAAATGGACTATACAAAGAAAAGATGTAGATGAATTTTACGGAGCAAATTTCGAGAGTGATTTTTCTAATATATTTTATAATCAGAACACGTTAAGACCAGATGAAGTCTTGGTTGACAAATCACTCTCAAAAAAACTTAAACCAAAAATCGAAATCAATGGAAATGAACTTTCCTATTTTTATGCTTACAAAAAAACACCTGCAATATTTCCCAAATACAAAGTCTTTAGTAATGAAAACTCCGTTGATATTGCTCTAAAAACCAACTCAGTCAACCAAGAAATTCTTAATGAGTCAAACTGGGAGATTGTCATAAATCATGATTTAAGACTTGCTGCCTTAGTATCACTCATAAAATCTGCATATTTAACACTATTCAATATGCTCGGTTATAAATATGCATTATCATCCGGCTCACATATCGGTTCAATAGTGTTAGGAAAATTTTACACTGATAATATTAAAGATAAATCCAAAAAAAGTGTATTAAGTAAAAGTATTCCATTCTTTGAAAATTACACGCAACTTGTTCGCCCGTTAGAGTCTTGTTCGTATGATTTTAAGGGAACAGCAATAGATAATACGGTACTCATATGTGAAACGAATGGTTGCTTTTGGGGTTGTATCGTAATTATCAAGATAGGAACAAAAATTCACCATGTTGTCATGCCTTTATTTGACAGTATTTATGGCGAGTCACTATTTTATTCATTTTTGTCTAAAGAAATTTATCAGTTCAGAATTAGGTTTGCGCAGTATAAAGAAAATCAGTGGTTTTTGTTCAAACAAACATATGACATTCCATGGCCCCAACAAAATGTCTCACTATTACCTTGAAGCTAACATTAAGGATTGCTCGTGACCGAAGGTCACATCAATCCTTTGTTCAAGAAGCCCGGTTTTCGGTACTCGATGGTCTTATAGGGTATTGCTTTTCAGCAAACAGGCGGGAGCCCACCTCTGAGTTGCGAGATGGGCTGCTTCATTGACGTTATGTGGTGACTCGTCGCATCGGTTTCACTGATTTGTCTCGTGTTTTGTTGCTCGGCGTGCTCCCTGCTTTGGCGTGTTCATGCCTCAAGGCGCACCCCAAGGGCTCTGATCCTTGGAATGGAGTCAGCTCTTTGACATTCAGCTTGTCGGCAATACCCCATCACCCGTCATCGTCGGGTGGAAGAACCAGAGCATAAAGACCACAGACGTATTTGAGCACGCCTCCGCAGGATTTGCACAGCGATGGCTTTGCAGGGACCTGGGGTGGTGGAACGATATCCCCACCCTGCAAGGCATCCATGACTTGCTTGCGCACCTCTTTGAGGTCGAGAACCGACGCCGGACTCATAAAGCCGTAATACCGCACTTTCATAAACCCTGTGGGGAGCACGTGCTGGAGGTAACGCCTCATGAACTCCATCACCTCAAGTGTCAGTCGCCTGGGGCGTCGGGAACCTTTCTTTTTGTAAGTGATGGTTACCTCGCGCCATTCGACCTTTTCGATGCGGCTCTGGCTGATGGCGACTTTAAAGATATAGGGCGTCAGGTATTTGATACACTCCTGGCCACCTCCAGCGGGTTTGACGTCTACATTAAAGCCATCAAACCAGATGTCGGGGCACACGTTGTGAAGCAGGCCAGCCTTTTCCATTAGCCCCCTAAACTTTTTGCGGAACAGGGCGGACAGCGCCTTGCAGGGGAGCAAAAAGCCTTCGCTTGTGGGGTGCCAAGTCTTTCCATCGTCTGAGACAGCGCCTCCAGGAACCAGGTAGTGGATATGGGGATGATACTGAAGTTGGCGTCCCCAGGTATGCAGCACGCCATAAAATCCCGGTGCCTTACCCGTCATCCATCGTCCCCTGTCCACGAGTTCTGACATGGTTTGGGAAGAAGCCGCGAACATCATGCCATAGCAAGCCTTCTGGTTGGAGCGGATCACATTTCGCAGCTCCTCCGGCACTGTAAAGGTCACCATGAAATGATGGCCCGGGAGCTGCCGTTTGATCTGACGAGCCATCCACTGGCGGGCCTTATGATTTTGGCACGCCGGGCAATGGCGGTTCCCGCAGGAACGATAGAAGGCATGGATTTTACCGCACGCTTCGCACTCATAGTAGAGCAGCCCATGAGCCTGCGTTCGGCAAGAGAGGATGGCGCCGATGGTTTTGCGATGGGTCTTCGGCATGGAGGCCCCAAATCGATCCAGATACTCGGGGGCGAACTCCTGGAAGATTTTAGATATCTTG
>NZ_CAADHO010000007.1 GCF_900699765.1 Desulfoluna butyratoxydans | reverse complement strand
GGGCTCCCGCCTGTTTGCTGAAAAGCAATACCCTATAAGACCATCGAGTACCGAAAACCGGGCTTCTTGAACAAAGGATTGATGTGACCTTCGGTCACGAGCAATCCTTAATGTTATTGTAGGTGTTACCGAGTATGACATAAAAGAACTGGTGGCTGTCGAAGACGGCTTTCGAGAATCAGAGGCCAGTTGGTATGAATTGCTCGCAGGCTTGCGTTCTCGTAGCTTAACCGAGGGCCCGAAGTTGGCCGTGGGTGATGGTGCTCTTGGGTTCTGGAAGGCGCTTTCCAAATGCTACCCAGATGCAAAACATCAACGCTGTTGGGTGCATAAGACAGCCAACGTATTGAACAAGGTGCCGAAGACCATTCAGCCAAAAATCAAAGCGGCCCTTCATGAAATATAGATGGAGGAGACTCGGAAGGACGCCCAAAAGGCATTCGACGAAGCATTGTTTCGGTTTGAGCCCAAATATCCGAGCGCGATGAAATGCTTGAAGAAAAGCAGAAAGGAACTTCTGGCATTTTACGATTTCCCCGCGGAACACTGGGTCCACATACGGACAACAAACCCAATCAAGTCAACATTTGCGACAGTTCGGTTGCGGACGAACCGTACACGAAACTGTGGATCAAGAGAGACTACTCTGTCGATGGTTTTTAAGTTGTTGGAGTCAGCTCAAAAGCGGTGGCGACAAATCAAAGGCTTTCGGCTGCTTACATTAGTGGTCAACAACATCAAATTTAAAGATGGAATCAAAGTGACGGATCAATCAGAGGAGAATGCTGCTTAGACCCCGTACACCAGATTTGACAATAACTCCGTATATTGAAAACCTCGGTCTAAAATGATAAAGCGACCCAGGTTCGGTTTTTCTCTGCGAAAAACGCCATGTCCATATCACTTAGTACCAAGTTTTGTCATGCGCTCTCTAATACACCAAGCAAGGGTTCTTCGAAAGTATTGACCTATGATAATGGCAAGGTAAGGCCACTTTTCAAGGGTCCAAAAATATGCAATATCGGTTGTACAAACCTTATTGACCGCCACAAGGGTAAATCTTTCTGTCTAAAGCATTTTCATCAACAGTGATACTTATGGTTGCTGTTCGTTGTAACTCTTTATTTTTTTTGTCGTTTTTAGGCGTAACCAAGCTTTTTCATCAATCGTCATGTTTTGCACCAGGCTATTTCAGTACCTTTGGGTTAGAAATCTATTTATTACAGGTCGAATTGAAATGCCCCTACGGTTCAAAAAAAACATCAAAAGCACTAAGGCTTACCATCATAACTCGGCATAGTACGGAACAGGGTAAGTCTGCATTTGTTGCTGGATGAAGTCAGATTTTAGTTTGAATATTCGACAAAGAAGGCCGCACCCTATTTAGGATTTCACGTTTCATTTCAAGGCGTTTGTTTTCAGCCTTCAAGCGCTGAATCTCGAATTTCAAATCTTTCATAGGTAGGATGGACAAGCTTCTCGGGTCTTTTTTACCAAGTTCCCACAAACTAACCCCAATACCTAAATGTTAATGGATTGATGCCAAGACATCCGGCGGGTTCTGCTCCATTATAGCCTGCGACATTCACAAAGGTGTGACAGCATCATTTTCAAGTCCTTGAAAATATTTCTTTCGTACTGAGGCCTTGTTCATAGGAACCTCGCTAATACTTTTTACATGCCTTAGCAAGGTGTCCGTAAAATCTATACACATCATAAAGCTTTTAATGAACCATAGGATGTCCACAAGTTTTGTAACTCTCGGCTTCAGAACAATCATTTTTTAAACATAAAATTTTTGCTCTACATGAAACCTGATACGCTTCAGCTGGATAAACTTTATTTTTATTGAGCAAAGTTATTATTTCCTACTTATCTATAGCGAAAGTTTAAAAATTAAGTAACTACAATTTAATTTCACTTGACTGAAGCCGAAAGGCGGCTTTTTAGCACAGTTTCATAAACAAGACAAATCGTCATTCACCAGACGAACTAACTGCTTACGATCAACTTTATCATTTGCATTACGAGGAAACACATTAATTGCACTGATTTTTGTAGGTATCTCATATTCAGGTAGGCAACAAGCTAAGGCTGACCTAATGACACTAAGGTCTGGTAAGGAATCAGTCTCAACAAAACTATGCAACATATTATCCACAAATACAGTATATGAGTTACCATATCCAAGGCCAGAAATCGCTGAATCAATTTCACTCAATTCGACGCGGTTACCTCGAATCTTCACCTGTGTATCAATACGGTCTTTAAAGTACAATTGCCCATCTTCAATCTTACACCAATCACCAGTACGGTAATACCGCCTGGAGCCATCACTGGTCTGAACTATATTGAAGACTCTTTTGGTTTCTTCCTGATTATTCCAATAACCACGCGCAAGCTGAGGCCCTGAAAGAATTAGCTCGCCCTCGGTGGAGTCATCCCCGCCCATCAATTCCATCTCCATCCCATCTATTGCACTCCCCAATGCAATACTAGAACCAGAAAACATACGGTAGTTATCTACACTAAGGCAAATTAACGTACACGAAACTGTTGCCTCAGTTGGCCCATACGTATTATTAACCTGAACATACGGGTTGGCCGCAAATATCGCATCAAGATGTCTTTGGTAGAGAGGTTCTCCGCAAAAAGTTAATAGTCGAAGTGAATCAAAGTGCTTTGTAGTTACTTGTCGCGCGCGTATCATTAAATCGACAACACTAGGAACAGAGTTCCAAATAGTTAACTTGCAACGACGAATAAAATCCCCTGGCAGAAGCCTGTCAATTTTAGATGTTAGTGGACATAGTGTAGCGCCTGCACATAATGCCCCATAGATATCAAGCACGCTAAGATCAAATGCAATGTTAGGATGCTGAGACATTCGATCTTCCGCAGTAATCCCCATATCCCTTATTGCCCATCGAACGTAATGAGATAAACCCTCACGAGGAATCATAACTCCCTTAGGATCACCTGTCGAACCCGAAGTAAAAATAACATAAGCTAAATCGTGCGAAGAATATATAGTATTTAATGGCACTGTCGGTAATTCTTCGATATCGACAAATTTAATCCCCATCTCATTAAGTGGAAAATCCTTTGATAGTTCTTTGTTGCTTAATACTACATCCGGTGAAAACTGTCTTAGTATCTCAATATTACGCAAAACTGGCGAATTTACATTGGTCGGTGTATAATATCCTCCAACCATCAGAGTACCGAACATGGCCGCATAAGCATCTGCACACTGCGGTAAATGAATAAAGACCTTGGGATGGTCAGAAGCACTAGAAAGTGCTGCCGCTATACGAGATGCAACTCTCCCTAATTCTTCATAACTAACAGAGCAGTTGTCCTCAATAACCGCAGCATGGGAAGGTCTTTCCTTCACATTATCAAAGAATCTATCGACAATATCTCTCATTCATCCCCCTTTACAGGTTTCACTAAAACATATTGGTCATTACTCAGCATTTGTGAAACACAAGAATAAATTTTTTCTAATGACATGAAGTAACTTTTGCCGATAGGTGCCTGTACTATTGACATTTTTTTTTGCTTTGCCATCTCCAACTCAACCAGCGTAAGATTATTTTCATAGCGCCCTGGATGTATGTGCCCGTAATAATGACACGTCATGTTAAGCAATGAGCCACTCTGACACTTCCTTATGCGATTTAGTTTCAGCCAGTTACGATATGGGACACCAACCTCGGATTCTACATGATGCACAAAAGTTGCTCCTTCCTGAAAGCTGCATCCTAACATCAACAACTTAAAACCCAACCTTCGCATCACTGAAAATGACGACCCTTGCCCCATTGATTTACACGGGTCCGCTTCTACTACACGAGCGGCTAAAGGCCCCGTTGCCAAGTGGCCATGCAAAGGACTATCACTTCTTAAAACATCAGGTAATGTCCAAACGTACTCACTGAGTGCGCCCATCGCAACTGGAGGTGTGTTACGAGGATCATAAACATCTTGGGGTCCCAAGTTTAAAGTATACGCTGGAAAGACTAAAGTTCCTTCAGGCCCAACAATTTGCCTAAGAGCCTTGTAAACAATAGCTGCACCTCCTTTTATAAAGCCGAATGATAACAACTTCGAGTGTACAGAAACATTATGTCCGGTGTGCAAGCCAAGCGATTTGAGATGTCTAACGATTGAATCAAAATCACTATTTGGAATAGGCATAAAAACCTCTATTACTCTCTATAATTAAATAACTAACTCAAAATCGCTGTCCGTGAATCTTTCTTTTTGATTATTGCGCTCACTGTTGTCCAAAATAGGATTTGACCGGAAGTAAACCGCTGAGAATTTGAAAAGAAGCTCCTCATAAGGCATGGTTAAGTTTGCCAACAAAGACCTCCCCAAACAAGGAGTATATCAGTAGGACGTCATGCCAGCCTTTTCAGTCAAATCGTAGGCTTTTTTGACCGTAACCGGTTTGCTCGCTTAGTCTTCTTGACCACGACGCAGAAAGAGACGCAAAAGGCTGGGACCATTTTGTTTCCATGCTTTTCTGCCAAATAGCTCAAGCAAAAAGCCTCCGAGAAATATCTGGTGGTTTAACCTCCGCCAATGGCAAGTTGAGGCACGTTGGAATGAAACAATCCCAAAGCAAGTCGACACTGTCATATTCAAACCAGAAGCAGCCCTGGGAGATGTATAGAAGTCTCTTTTATGAAACCCTTGGTAAAGCACAGACCTGGCATAAGTTTCGATTTAAGCACAAATTATTGTCACTTGACAGTACAACAATTTCCCTTTGCCTAGTGCTGTTTCCATGGGCAAAATTTCGAAGAACAAAAGGTGCAGTTAAGCTGCATCTCTTTTTAGACCATGATGGCTACCTGCCAAGTTTTGTGCATATCACAACAGGTGACACGCATGATGTCACCGTAGCGAGCGAGAAATTTGAATATCGCCCCAGAATCAGTAGTGGCAATGGACCGAGCCTACAACGATTACAAGCTATTTTGTCGATGGAACTCAGGATCATGTCCATTTTGTAACAAGAACGAAAAGCAATGCCGCATATCGAGTCGTTGAGACAAGAGCGGTTCCAAAAAATCGAAATATTATCAATGACGGGGGTATTGATTGAGTTCACAGATAAGAAGTCTTATGAAAATGTCCTTACCGGCTTCGGAAAATTGTCGTCTTCGATATGGACCGATGGCAAATCGAGCTGTTATTCAAAACGATAAAGCAGAACCTGCGAATCAAAAAATTCGTTGGAACCTCCGAAAATGCCATGATGAGACAGAGTTGGACAACACTTATCGCTATGTTGATTATCAAGTCCCTTCAGGCAAAATCAAAATTTAGCTCGTCACTGTCAAATCTTGTTGCCTTTTTGAGGTGCAACCTGTTTACACACCGAAATTTGTGGGCTTGGATAGATCAACCATATGATGTTCTGCCACTTGAGCCTATGTCAGTACAGTTAATGCTCCCATTTACGTAAGCTGGAGAGCATGCAGAACAATGGGACTTGTTCTGCAGAATTTTAACAACATTCAATAATCACAGGGGTCTCTCGAAGAAAATTTTTCTTGGGGCGGCTATTTTGGACAGTAGTGTATTGCGCTATCATCCAAATTTTAAGTATCCTATTAGAACTTGAGAACTAAAAATATGGTAACTATTCAGTTTGCCTCCGTCGATTCGCTTTTTTGAAAAAAGCTCCGCAAAAGAACTTTCCGGGTGCTCACTCTCTTCGTTTTCTGCCCCTGCGGGGCCGCCGGAGGCATAAGCTGAATAGTTACAAATTATGTATCAATTTAAGTTTAATTTGTCGATTCCGGTATTGAGCAGTAGATCGATAAACTAACAGTTTTTGATTTCTCTATCAGATATGAAAGGATTCAAAATATTCGCAATTACGACTGCAATTTCAATTCTATTTTTGAATCGATGGTTATGAAACTTCACTATTTTGAGTTTTCCCCAAAGATTTTCGATAGGAGCATTATCGTAACAGTTTCCCTTTCGAATCATGAATTGTTTCATCACGAAAGCATCTATTATTGGCTGACTTCACTATCACAATACTGTCCACCTTGTCCTAAGCGATAAATAAACCTTTGAGGCAGACTATGCAAGGCATTGACCTTAAAAAACGACGGAAAAACCAAGTTTCACTCATGCGTTGTGCCATAGCATAGCCAAGATCTTTCCTTGCATGTGTCCTGATTCCTCCAAAGACAGCGCCATTCCTCAATTGTTAAAAGAAACCGACACTTATCAATCAAGGGTTTCGGATTCCGAGAATTCAAATTCCTACTTTATATTAAGGTTAGTGCAACAGGATAGTCATGATTTTAAGTTGTTATAATTTTAAAAGGGCTGCTTATGCTTACGGACTTTGTAAAGGCATGCAGCCGCTATTGCAATCTTTTTGGCTCATGCATCTTTCTGGTTTCCTTATGAACGATTTCAATTTCAAGCCACAACGGTGCAGCGTACTGGGGGGAATTCATAATGAGAATTCTTCATAAAAGCATAGAACCGACTGCGAGATAACCCAAAATTATGACAAAGTTAGTCCACAGGTTAATTGCCTCGCTCTCGCTTTATAAACAGTCACTCGAGCACGTCTCCTTCGGAAAGTACGCAGTAATGTTTTTTAAAATATCGCGTTCCAATTTGGCATTAGAAATCTCTCTTTTCACACGGGCAATTTCATTGCTCAACTACGTGAGAAACCTCTTCCCTATGCAACAAAACTCTGATTCCCTTCCTTATGAAGGCGAAACGAATTTTCAAATTGGCCATTGGATTGAATATATTGCTTGCGGCTAAGCCTTCTTCCTTGATAAGGCGAACGACCTTGTTCGGAATATTGGTCGTATGATACTTTTGAAGTTAGGACACCTCCTATCAATACTTTCATAACCAGCAGTATTAACAGAAGGTGTCCGCTCTTTGCAGCATAAATCAGTGTTCTATACTCTCGCGCGAAATGCGGGAACAGGAATAGGCCCATCTAACCAATCTTTCGGGTCCACACCGAGTTTCCTAGCAAGTTGTACCCGCTTAAAGGCATGGGCAAATGCTGAAAGGACTTTAGTTACCAACGATTCATCAAGTGTCGAAGAAATGTTAAACGTGGTAAGAATTAAGACGCCCCTGCGAGTAAGCTCTTGTATCCAAAGTGCTCGAGTAGCAGAGTCATCATTACCATTTTCGTCAATGAATGAAAAAATGGCCCAATGAGGGTGCCCGTAAATTTGAAATACGTCCTTTAGCCCTGCGGCTGCCGCCATCACCTGAGCACCATCAAATAATTTTGTTCCAGCAGCCGTCATGCGATGATAGGTATCACCAGACTCCAAAAGATCAAGTACTTTCATTGCAGCCGCCATCGCAGCGACATCTCCAGCAAAGGTAAAACTCACAAAAGCATCTTCAAATACTTTCATGACATCTTTACGCCCGACGATACAACTGATTGGCCACCCATTACCGATGGCCTTTCCAAAAGTTGCCAAGTCAGGCGTCACACCAAAAATTTTCTGAGCTCCACCTAAGCCGAAATGAAATCCAGAACATATCTCATCAAAAATTAACAATGCTCCGTGACGATGCGTAATTTCTTTTACCTTCTCTAAATAACCTTTATCTGGCCAATAAAAATTCACCGGTTCCATAATAACTGCAGCGAACTGATTCGGCATGCTCGATAGTAAGGTATCCAATGCTTCTGGATCATTGTAGGGAAAGGGGTGCGCTAACTTCCGAACGGCCCCTGGCACTCCAGCTGAACGTGATGTGGTTCCTATGAACCAGTCCTGCCATCCGTGGTATCCACAAACAGCAACGTGCTCGCGTTCAGTGTATGCCCGAGCGACACGAACAGCACCGGCAGTGGCATCAGAACCATTTTTTCCGAATCGTACCATTTCCGCACATGGAATTAGCCGGCATAACCGTTCAGCAAGTTGAACTTCAATTGGATGCGGAAGAGAAAAGCTGTGACCTTTTAATGCGCGTTCATGCGCAGCAAGATTTACTTCCTCATTGGCATATCCGAGAATATTGGGCAACAAACCCTGGATCAAATCCACATACTGATTTCCATCAACGTCAGTAACAACTGACCCTGCGCCGCTATCCAAAAAAATGGGAGTAACGCCTTTAATGTGGTGACGCCAGCTTTTGGAATATGTTTGAGCCGCACCTGGAATCACTTGATCGCTACGCTCAAGCCAAGAATAACTTTTCTTAAGATCAAGGGGGCAAGCAGCCTCTCCAGTAGCCTCTTTAAATAATGATAAATAGAAGCCTTCATTAATAATTGATGAACCCGGTACTGCGCTACTCTCTTTAACAGCTGTCATAATTTCCTCAAAAATAAATGGACCGGCGCCTTGCCGGTCTAGCCAAGACCATACACAACGAGCAAACTCAAGATCATCAAGATAATCAACCGACCAACGCTGTGGAGACTGAACAGGCGAGGAATGAAGAAAATCCAATCTTTTAATATTAGCCTTTCGGCGTATCCAAGGTGTCACATGCTCACGATCAGTTGCCATCTCGGCGTTAACAGAAGCCTGGCTTAGAACTTCGCGTGTGAACACTTCTACATCCTGTCCCTCGGGCCTTGTGTATGGACTTACATTGGATGCATAATCTACACCAGCATCTATAAATCCTTCAATAACTTCATCAACAGTATCCGGTGAATGCAAGGGGCAATCAGCTGTTATGCGCACAACTATATCAGCATCTGAAACATCTGCCGCCAGTACATACCGGCTGAGGACATCATCCTCAGGGCCTCGAACCACACGAAAGGCCTGAGTTTCGGCAAAGCCTGCAATTATATCATCCGATGAATCCTTACTTGTAGCGACTACAACTTCATCAAGCAACGTTGACCCTGATAATTGACGAAGAACGCGGTTCAGCAATGGTGTACCAGCCAAGTCCATCATAGTCTTGCCTGGCAATCGGGATGATCCCATTCTTGCCTGGACAACTGCCACAATTTTTGGTGTCTTCACTATGACACTACCTCATCAACTAAAGGATTGAGTGGATATTCACTTATAATACTCTTCTCTTCCATATACCATCTCGTTTCATGGACAAACTTCATAGAAGTGATTTCTGTTGCAACAATCAATTTATTCGATAAACTATTAATCAGTTTTGAAAGTTGAATAAATCTTTCGCTTCCGACAGGCGCCAGTATGCGCCCTAAAGGAACATGTGCCCACCCGGATTGTTTCTTTGGTAGAAATGATATTTTATTTTTTATATAGTCTCGAATCTGGAAGAGTGCAGCATCATGGTCATAACCTTTCGCAACTACGCATCCATCAGGATTGATTTGAACTCCATATATACTAAAGGTGAATGATGGGTGTAATTTTGAACTGATTGCCGATTGTATCGATTCAATATCAGATATACTCAATGCCCCTTCTGGCCACTTGAAAACACAGTATTCTAAGCCAAGATTCTTTGGTTTCACCCAGTAATGCAAACAATCATCCAAAATGTAAGAAATCTGTCTTTGTATTTGAACGAGCTTTTGAGAGAATTCGGCTGGAAAAGACAATCCCGAGAGCAATGCATATACCTCAAATTTCTTAGGTAGAGGTTCTCCAATTACCAAACTTTCTGGTGTAAAAAGTTTCTTTGAGATATCGAGGTTGGATTCAAGAAAATCTTCAGCACACCAAGTACTGTTTCCTACCGCATTATATGCTTTATTAAGATTTTTAAAGTGCGTAGATGAGGTCACTGACATTTTTGACTAAAACCTATATATATCTATCTATTATCGACTACAAATTCAACAGCAACTATACATGGACTTTCCCCAAATCGAGCATTGAAACTATATCCGACTGATTTAAGAGACATGCATCTGATCGAAGGGGTTGAGCCAATCGCTTCAGTTCATCATACTTTGCGTACTCATATTGAATATCGTCAGGCATTAGGTCAACTGTAGACGGTAAAACCACATATGTACTGCCTACTAAAACCGTTCGAGGAGCTTCTTCTTCCGTAACGAGTTCCTCATATAATTTTTCTCCTGGTTTTATACCGATCTCTGAATATTTAAAGGGACGATCACCATTTACAGCTTTTGCCAAGCTCATGATATCGCAACTCCCCATACTCCTGACAAATATCTCCCCGCCCGCCATGGATTCCGATGCATCTATACACAAATCTACGGCATCTGTCATGGTAAGAAAAAACCGTGTCATATCTTTTGAAGTAATGGTTAACGGTATATTCCTGTCTAATTGTCGTTTGAAGATCTGTAGAACCGATCCATTGGAATTTAAGACATTGCCAAACCGAACACATGCGAATTTGGTCTTATGGGCCCCAACAAAATGGTTTGCTGCTATGAACAACCTTTCTCCAAGTAGTTTTGTCGCTCCCATTGTACTCGTTGGATTCACAGCCTTGTCGCTGCTCGTAAGAACAACTCGCTCTACCCCGACCGAAAGTGCTGCTTCTATAACATTCTGAGTTCCGCGAATATTTGTTTGCATAGCCTCGAACGGATTGTACTCAGAAAGATAAACATGCTTCATGGCAGCGCAATGAAAGACAACTTCTACGCCATCCATAGCTCGGCGCAAGCGGTCCTCGTCTCTCACATTGCCCATAAAGAGCCTTAATCTGCCACCAACTTCGCCCAACTCTTGATCAAGTTTAAAGAGACCATCTTCACTTTGGTCCAAAGCACAAACAGTATGCCCATCTTCTACGAGCCGTCGAACCAACGCTGAACCGACAGACCCACACGCACCAGTTACAAGCACTCGAGATTTTTCAGAGATAATAGGTTTCTGTATATCATTATTTAACATGTTATTGACCATCCTAAATCAAATCCTCCCATTTTACATGCTCACCGGACTTAATACATCGTTTCAATTTCTTCCCTTTCAGATTACGTAACTCATATGGTGCAATGCCATCTGGTGGGCAGGGTCTAAGCACTGTTAAATCATCGTAATCCAACTCAGAGTTCACCTTGAGGTCGCGTACAGCACGAATGCATCGCCGCTGAGCAATAACAGTGTCGAGTTCATTGCTCTCCACTTTCTTTTGCCCGTCCCCTAATGCAGCCTCAAGTTCACGGGTTCGATCAACCATCTCTCTCCATGACATTGGCGTCATGGAAAATGGGTGATCAGGTCCCTCACGATCAATTGAGTCCGTAAAATGTTTTTCAATCACACGTGCGCCCAGAGCTACTGCTCCCAGAACCGCAACATGTCCGGGCGTATGATCACTGAGTCCTAAAACTACCCCTGGGTACTGAGCTTCATACTCACGTAGTACATTAAGTTGAAGACATGAAAAATTCTCAGGATTCACAGTGTAGTTGGTATTGCATTGGAGCAAAATTAAATCAGGTGTCAACTTTAAAGTCTCATTTACAGCCCGCTGAACATCCAGCATATCTGAAGCCCCTGTAGCCAAAAGTACAGGTTTCCCCTTTGATGCCATTCGGGTAATAATCTCGGGCCATGTGATGTCACCTGAACCAACCTTATAGGCTGAGATAAAAGGGTCTACATAATCGACAAGGTCAAGTGAGTAGGGACTTGTAAAGAAAGTAATTCCCGCTTCATCACAAGTTGTCTTGAGTACAGATGTCCAGTCCCGATTAAGCGATGCATCCTGATAAGTATCGAATACAGATTTCTTCCACAAAGCCTGATGAGATTGCCGGCGTCCTAACTGATTGAAACCTTCATCACTTACCAAGGTTTCTGCTGAATAATGTTGAAATTTTACTGCATCTGCCCCTGATTCCTTCGCGAGGTGAATGAGATCCTTTGCTCTGCTTAGATCACGGTCAAAATTGGAACCAATCTCCGCAATAAAATAGACTGGATCACTCAGACTAATTCTCTTTTTATCAATATGAATTACAGAAGAGGGTTTATGAACCATGTTGATCCTCCCAACTCCACCTCACAGCAGAGAGTTGTCTTGATTAGTTTCACAAGAATGTATGATGAAGTTAGACTGTTAAGATAGATGCCTACAGCATTTTTAGTGGCCAACTAAAAACAGACATGCGGGTTATTCTGGAAATTTAAGAGGCTTTTTAGCCTTAGGTCTGTAAGGCAGAGGTACCCCAAACAAAGTTGAATACAACAAGTTAGGGATTGTACTGAGTTATAGAATTGAGGACTACTTGCTGCCGGCAATAACGAATAGGAATTATCCAGCACTTTAAAGTGCTCATGTATTAATTCCGGTAGTATGTCAGAGACCGATAACTTAACTGTTTTTATTTTCTCATTCGATTGTAAAAAACATTGATGTATTCCGTAATCATGGCAGCGACTTTTTTTTATTCTCAAATATATGTTTTGAGTTTCCCGCATAGACTTCGGTGGGCGTATTGTCAAAGCAGTTGCCTTTCCGACTCATGAATTTCCGAATACCGAAGACAATCAACTTATCGCTAACTTTGCCAGTACAAAACTGGCTCCTCCGGTCTGAATGGTGTATAAGCCCAGAAAATGGCCTATACAGAGCGCAGGCCTTCAAGAGTGATAAGGATCAGGTTTCTGATCATACGCTGTGCCATTACTCAGGTTAGTTGCTTAGCCTTGGTGTCGTTTTTGTTGGCCACTACATTGTGGCATTGTGGTCATGAAGGACCGCATCTGCTTGAAACAGATGCCCATATCTACCCTCAGCTTTAGAACCTTAAAAGGATTGCATCAACCCTTCTGTCCATCAAATAGGACTGCAGCCTCTTGGGGCCATACATCTCTCTGATTTCCTTATGGCCGATTTGAATTTCAAAACCCAATCGAGCATCGCTCTGAAAGATATCAGAACAAGCCTTTTTGGGTAAAACCATAGAACCAGCTCAAGGCGAAAAAGTCCAAACACTGGACAATGAAGTCGCTCACGTTTGATAAACACGCACTTCAGAGCGATTCGTTCGCAAAATACGCAGCGGCCTTTTTGAGTATTGCGCGCCATCTTGACCTTGACCAGTTCTCGAGAGTAGGTTTGGGAATCACGGGGGGATACACTGCCTGGTGCCAGCCCCTCTTCTGTTATGAAGCGAACAACCTCTTCTCGGTGTTCATTGGAATATTTGCCGTATGCCGCTTTTGGCATGCGACACTTCATGTTTGCCCTGTAATAAATAGCAGTTCACTTGGTGTCCACTATCTCCGGCATAGACCAGTTTTTAGTTTCCGTTCGAAGCCCTATTAGCACAAACATGTCGGGTCTAATATGAAACCATTCGTAAGTAACATCCTCAACACCATGATGAAAAAACATGAATTTGACATAGCCATAGGAAAAAGCTACTTCCAGATGAGACAGTACAGGGATCCATAAAGGATTTAGACACGCCAGCAGTTAAAGAGGACTCGGTCTTTCATTACTTATAAATAGTAACAATTCATCATGAACTTTGCAATTCACGTATCTTTAAATACAAGGACGAACTTGTCGAAGCTAAAATATTAGCCCATCAACAAAAAAGAAAACTTGATTCCAGTGCACCCCGCATATCCGACAATATTCAAGTACTTAGCCACCGAGACCACTATAAACCATATTTTAACTATTATTGATAGTATGTTCTGTACCAATCGACAAAACTTTTAACACCTTCTTTGATCGTAGTAGAGGGCTTGAAACCTGTCTCTCTGATCAAATCATCAACATCTGCGTAGGTCTCGGCTACATCACCCTTTTGCATAGGAAGAAGATTCCGCTTGGCCTTTTTTCCTAAGGCTTTTTCGATTTCTAAAATGAAATCGTTCAAACATACGGAAGAATTGTTCCCGATATTATAAACCTTAAATGAAGTATACGAGGTTCCTGAATCGGGATTTTTACCATCCCACTCTGGGTTGGAGGCAGGAATACGCTTCAACACCCTAAACACACCTTCCACAATATCGTCAATGTAAGTAAAGTCTCTCCTCATATCCCCTTTATTAAATACATTAATGGGTTTTCCCTCAGTAATTGCTTTTGTAAATAGAAAAAGAGCCATATCAGGCCGACCCCATGGGCCATAGACAGTGAAAAATCGTAGTCCAGTACATGGAATGCCAAACAAATGACTGTATGAATGGGCCAACAATTCATTTGATTTTTTGGTGGCGGCATACAGAGATATCGGATGGTCAACATTGTGATGGACCGAAAAGGGCATGGTAGTGTTTGCTCCATACACAGAACTTGATGAAGCATAAAGAAAATGCTTCACACCGGTGTGTCTACACCCTTCAAGAAGATTAACAAATCCTACTAAATTGGAATCCACATAGGCATTGGGGTTTTCGAGGGAATAGCGCACACCGGCCTGGGCTGCCATGTTAATCACGGCCTCGAAAGCATGATTCTCAAAAAGCGATGCCGTCGCGTCTCGGTCAGAAATATCGGTCTTTATAAAAACAAAACGATCGTAACCATTCAAAATCGATAGTCGTGCTTTTTTTAGTTCGACATCGTAATAATTATTCAGATTATCAACTCCGACAACCTCAATGCCTTCTTCCAGCAACCTTTTTGAGAGGCTAAATCCGATGAAGCCAGCGGCTCCGGTAACCAAGCATTTTTTAGGCGTAAATACTTCCATCATCATTTATCTTCCAATTCCAATATAATGAAAACCGGCAGATTTAACAAACTCGGGAGAATACTGATTTCTCCCATCAAAAATGACATTGCCTGTCATTTCCTCTTGTAGCGCTTTGTAATCAGGCTGCCGAAACTGCTTCCACTCTGTCACAAGAACCATCGCATCAGCACCCGTGACAGCGTCATACTGATTTTGAGCGAGAATAAGTCTCTGTTCCTTTAAACAAGTAGGATCGAAGTACTCAAGAGCCTCCCCCATGGCTTGGGGATCATAGGCCCTGACCGTAGCTCCAGCTTCAATCAAACTAGTTATCAAGACAATCGAAGATGCTTCACGCATATCGTCAGTACCAGGTTTAAATGCAAGTCCCCAAATACCGAAACTCTTTCCTGAAAGATCCGAACCAAATTTTGACACGATCTTTTTGAACAAAACGTTCTTCTGCGATGCGTTTCTCGACTCAACAGCATCAAGAAGCGTCGGTTCAAAATCATTTTCACGGCTTGTCCGGATTAATGCTTTCACATCTTTTGGAAAACAAGAACCACCATACCCGCACCCCGGATAAATAAAGGAGTAGCCAATACGTGTATCAGACCCTATGCCTTTTCTGACGTTTTCTACATCGACACCAAGACGTTCACAAATGCATGCGATCTCGTTCATGAATGAAATTTTGGTTGCAAGCATGGAATTGGCTGCATACTTCGTCATCTCAGCATCCTTGATACCCATAACCTGAACTTTGTCATGGTTTCGATTGAAAGGGCTGTACAATTCCTTCATATAGCTTTCAGCCTTCTTTGACTCAATTCCAAGAATGATTCGATCCGGTTTCATGAAGTCGTTAACAGCATCGCCTTCCTTCAAAAACTCGGGGTTACTTACAACATCAAATTCAACTTCAGCTCCGCGATTTTCCAACACTTTATTTATCGTCGCCGTAACATGTTCCGCTGTTCCAACAGGGACAGTTGACTTATTGACAACAACTGTATAATCGTTCATGCATTTACCGATTTCAGAAGCAACGGCCAACACATGCTGTAGGTCTGCGGACCCATCCTCTTTCGGCGGTGTGCCCACGGCGATAAAGACAATAGAAGCATCTTTCATTGAGGCTTCCAGCGAGTCAGAAAAAAGCAAAAAACCATTCTTATAGTTGTCTTTAACGATCCCATCAAGACCGGGTTCATAAATTGGCAGAATTCCTCTTTCGAGATTCTCCAATTTTTTTCTATCAACATCTACGCATGTTACAGTATTGCCCATTTCTGAAAAACATGCACCGGTTACAAGCCCAACATATCCAGTTCCAACAACGGTAATTTTCATTTTCTATTCAAGTCCTATGAATTTTTATCAAGAAAATTGATATACCAACCCATTGATTCATCCAATCCTGCATCGACATTGTGGGTTGGCGTATACTCGAGAAAATCGGTCGCTTTTGAGATATCAGCCTGAGAGTGCTTTACATCCCCGGCCCTGAAATTCCGAAATAATGGCTCTACTTCTTCATGTTTTTTAACTGTTGAAAGGACTTTCTCCTGTATGGAACTAAACAATTGATTCAGAGTCGTCCGATCTCCCACCGCCACATTATAGACCTGATTCAAAGCATCGGTATTCTCTGCTACTGCGGCAAGTATATTGGCCTGTACAGCATTTTTGATATAGCAAAAGTCTCGGCTGGTTTCGCCATCTCCGTTAATAAAGACCGGCTCATCTTTTAGGAGCGCTGCAACCCATTTTGGAATTACTGCCGCATAGGCGCCATCGGGATCCTGCCGTGGCCCGAATATATTAAAATAGCGCAAACCTATGGTATTAAGCCCATATGATCTCGCAAACACGTCCGCATACAACTCATTCACATATTTGGTCACGGCATACGGAGATAAGGGCTTCCCAATATTCTCTTCAACCTTGGGAAGTGCCGGATGGTCACCATAGGTTGAGCTCGACGCAGCATAGACAAAATTCTTGACATTAGCGTCGCGGGCTGCAACCAGTATATTCAGAAAACCCGATATATTTATCTCATTTGTAGTGATGGGGTCCTCGAGAGAACGCGGAACGGAGCCCAATGCCGCTTGGTGCAAAACATAATCCACACCTTGACAGGCGTCATTACATACTGAGATATTTTGTATATCGCCTTCAATAAATCTGAATCGGTCCCACTGGTCTGGTGTAACGAGCCCTTTCACTTCGTCAAGGTTCCTCTGGAACCCCGTTACAAAATTATCGACTCCGACAACCCGCTGGTTGAGCCGTAGAAGATGCTCAAGTAAATTGGATCCGATAAAGCCTGCTACGCCAGTTATAAGCCATCTATATTCATTTTCAATTAGAATTCTCTTAACCTGATCAAATCGTGACACGAAAAATCACCGTATTATTTTTGAAAGATTTTTAATAAATCGATAATACTTAAGCTATTATTCTTTTACAGCCGTCCATCTGTTAATTCTGATGCGAGAAGGCACTTGACATCGTAGACAACATTGACATCTTTACCAAAAGCTCTGATATCTTGAATATTCTTAAATTCAGCATGCGCAACAGCTAAAACAATTGCGTCGTAATACCCCTGCTTCATCTCTTTTACAGGAGTAATACCGTATTCGTACTCGGCCTCTTCCGAATCTACCCAAGGGTCATACACATCAACGCGGGTATTGTAATCCTTAAACTCAGATATGATATCCACCACCCGTGTGTTGCGGAGGTCAGGGCAATTCTCTTTAAAGGTAAGCCCCATAATAAGAATATTGGCTTCTTCGACCTGAATTCGCTTTTTAACCATCAACTTGACGACCTGAGAGACAACGTAAGCCCCCATGCCATCATTAATTCGCCTGCCGGCCAGAATCACATCGGGATGGTAACCGATCTCCTGAGCCTTGAATGTAAGATAGTAAGGATCAACACCAATACAGTGCCCACCAACAAGACCGGGTCGAAACGGCAAAAAATTCCATTTAGTACCTGCTGCTTTCAGGACCTCTTCAGTATTGATACCCAGCTTGTTGAAAATGATTGAGAGTTCATTAATCAATGCGATGTTTAAGTCACGCTGGGTGTTCTCGATTACTTTTGCAGCCTCAGCCACACGGATAGAACTTGCTTTGTGGGTGCCGGCCTCAATAATTATCTTGTAGAGGGCATCTACAAAATCGGCAATATCCGGAGTTGAGCCCGAAGTTACTTTCAAAATATTAGTAACTCGGTGTTCCTTGTCGCCGGGGTTGATACGCTCAGGGCTGTACCCAACATAAAAGTCCTCATTAAATGTTAGGCCTGAGGACCGTTCCAACTCAGGAACACAGACTTCCTCTGTGGCGCCGGGGTAAACTGTGGATTCATAGATTACAAGATCACCCTTTTTCAATATCTTCCCGAGCATCTCACTGGCTTTCACAAGCGGTGTGAGGTCTGGCTGTTTGTGAGCATCAATCGGTGTGGGAACGGTCACGATGAATACATTGGAATCGTTCAGGGCCTCAATCTTTGAACCAAAGGTAAGTTTAACTGCCTGTTTAAGAAGTTCTGGTTCAACCTCAAGGGTAGAGTCATTACCGGCAGTAAGTTCTTCAACTCTCGCTTCATCGATATCAAAACCGATAACATCGATTTTTTTTCCGAATTCAACGGCAAGAGGAAGACCTACATAACCAAGGCCAACAATAGCAAGTTTGATTTCGTCAATATTTAGCATTATCACTCTCTATGAATAGCAAACAACAATTTAAAAATCTTTGTCATTGTGAGGCATTACATACTCAACCACAAATGCGGTAAAAACCATAACGAAAATGCCACAGACAAAGCTCATTAAAATAATGATTTTTCGATTCGGGCTAACATGATCATTATCAACAATCACAGGCACGATCTCTTTAAAGTTTTTAATATTCTGTATAGCAAGCATATCTTCATCTATACTTGACTGAATTTCTTTAACCAATTCGTTTGTGTATTGAAGTCTATCCTCAAGCGAACCGATCTCAGCACTGATCGATCTTTGCTCTCTCTTCAAATCTAAAAAGTATTGCCTATTCTGAATCACGAGGCTGTTATGAAAAAGTGCGTTTTGAAAGTTCACATTGGAAGATTTAGCTGAAGACAAATTTTTCAGTGGTTGAATAATAAATTTTTTTCTTTTTATTGATAAGTCTAAAATTTCTTTTTTACTATTATTATTCAGCTTCTGTAGTTCGACTATACTATACGCAATATTGTCTTGTTTTATTTTACATTCAGACAAAAACTCTTTATTATTTCTCACTCTTAACTGCAAATCCATAACAATAGAATTTACTCTGTCGTTATCTTTTTTTCGCAACTCAGAAATCAAGAGACTTAAAACAGCCTTTCCAAACTCTGGTACCGGTGTATCATAAGACATGCTTAGAGCATCGGAATTGTTAGGTATGGCCACTTTAAGTAAATTTTGAACATATGATAAATCTGGGTATTTATCTTGAAGATGTTTATTTATCTGAGCACTGAATTCTCCAGCGTCAAGCCGCCCCTTGTAGTTTACCAATTTTTTCGTAAAGGTAGCCATTGCCTCCGGTCTTTGAGAAATAATACCTGGCCTCACCAGTGTCTTAGCCCTGTATATATCAGGCATGGAAAGAACAACCGCTGTGGCAACCAGCACAATCAAAAGAACACCAATTCCGATAAATTTTTTACGAGCCCAGAGAGTCGCAAAGACCTCTCTTAAGTCAATTTCGTCATCAGGATAGGGCATTGCCTGGTAAGGCGGCATGGGGTGAGTGAATCGCTGGGGATCGTTGTTCGTTTCAGTAGTCATTCTCGATTCCATGCTTTGGAAGATTTGATATGTTGATTCTGAAAGCGATTGACATTTTTGTTGAGGTGTAAAGGTGCGCACATAGCTCCGCCCCTCCACTTACAGTAAGCGGATTTGAGAATCGGTGGGGTAGACTAAAGAAACATCGGCAGTTACCTGAGTCTGCTTGAGTTTTAAATCGTCATGACACTACTTCTCGGGGAAGCCAATGTCAACAGTTATACCTTCCCAACTACCATTATCAAAAGCGGGCTAAAAGGCAGCCGGTATTGCAGAGCATATACATATCACACCCACACAACCAGCTGGTTGAATTTCTGAGACAAACGGCACATTCGCAATCATTGTATACACAAACCAAAAAGACATTTTCCGAATATCACGAAGCAACTTCAATCACTGGATATTTCGAGCCACCGAGCCACAAAAAAAGAACGTCAGCAACACCTTTTATTTATTGTTTTGACAAGAGCGAGGACTTATCCTATCAACTAATGAGTTGCCCACAAATGAAAAATTTCACAAAGCGAATTTATTCTATTTCCGTAAAGGCGAGCATCGCAATGATCCTGACCATCAACCCAATGAACCCACAGCCCCGTAACGTCTCCCGAGTCGTGGACTGCTTGAAAAGCGGCGGGCTTATCGCCTACCCAACCGACACCCACTACGGTATCGGCTGTGACATCATGAACAAAAAGGCCATTGAGAAGGTCTACCTTCTTAAACAGAGGGACAAGAGCAAGCCCTTCAGCTTTATCTGTTCGGACCTGAAAGATATCAGTGACTATGCAAAGGTATCTAACTATGCGTACCGAATGTTGAAAAAGCTGCTGCCTGGGCCCTATACCTTTATCCTGGAGGGAACCAAGCTGGTCCCGAAAATGATGCTCACCAAGCGCAAGACCGCGGGGATCCGGGTTCCTGACAACCAGATATGCATGGAAATTATCAGGGAACTCGGCAACCCGATCCTTTCCACGTCAGCAGGGCTTCCTGATGAGGAGATTCTCAATAATGCTTGGATGATTGACGATACCTTCGGTCACCTGGTGGATATCGTCATTGATGGGGGGGATGTGCCGGAGGTAGATTCCAGCGTGGTATCGCTATTGAATGATGAGCCTGAGATCATCCGGGAAGGAGCTGGGGACGTGTCGATGTTTGAATAGACGAGTATTATACCGAAAAAATGCAGACCATGCCCGAAACCGAGAGTATCGGGCATGAGAGGCTCTCATCGTAGATTTAAATACAAAACACACACGCCGTATCCTCCAGCCCACCACCACCACCTAACTGCCACCCACCGCTTTATTGACCCATCCTGTACAAAAACGACGGCCCCACCTCCGAAGGCTGAAGCGCAGATGAAATCCGCACCGCCGCGTTATCCATAAGATAATCTATCATCTTCTCTTTGGGACGTGGGGGATAGATGGCCTCGGACATACCCTCGAGCCCTCCAAGCTCTGCGGCCCATTCCAGGGCATCTTCGAAATTGCCGAGGCGGTCCACAAGGCCAAGCGCCAGCGCCTCTTCACCTGTGTAGATGCGACCGTCAGCAAGCTTGGCCACCTCAGGCACTTCAAGTTCCCTGGCCTGGGCCACGTCACGCACAAACTGAGCATGGAGGGACGTGACGAGTTTCTGGAGATAGGCTCGCTCTTGTTCGGTCATTTCCCGGGTGGGCGACCCGGCATCCTTCATGTCACCGCTTTTGAAAACCACGGGTTCAAGGCCGATTTTATCCAAAATTTGGCGGAAATTGGTATAGCCCATAATGACCCCTATGCTCCCGGTGATCGTCCCGGAATTGGCCACGATGCCATCTGTGGCGGCGGCAGCGTAATAGCCGCCAGATGCGGCTACGCCACCCATGGAGGTAATGACCGGCTTGAGCTCACGGGTCTTCATGAGGGAGCGATAGATCTCCTGGGACGGACCGACCCCGCCACCGGGGGAGTTGATCCTCACCACAATGGCCTTGACCTCGTCGGCATCGCGAAAATATTTCAGGTCATCCAGCACCTGCTGGGAGTCGGAAATCACGCCCGTGATTTCCACCACCCCCACACCTTCTTCCAGCACAGGCGCCTCGGGAGCCAGGGAAATCATCACACCCACGCTGATCACAACAATGGTCGCGGAAAACATCCCCGTCAACATCAGGATAAAAAACAGAATTGGATGACGTCTTGAAAACATAGTTTCACCTTTTGCTATAAAAAGACCATTATAAGGGTGATAATAATTCTAAAAAGTCGACACACGTCAATCCCAGAGCCCTGCGCTTGGTTTCGGCTACTCGGCGGTGCGCACGGCGCACCCTACCTATACCTCGGCACCCGAGCGCATCGGATTTTGAAAAAGGGATAAATCATCGACACACAGGCAATCATATTAGGATACACTCCGTGCACCAAAATCAAAGCCCGTCATGCCCCGAACACCTTGGTAAAATAGAAACCTTGGGTGCCCCAGACACGGTGTACAGAGTTCACCCTACGGGCTGCCAACCTTTTGGGACGGCGTCATCAATAACACTCTATTGGCCCAAACAATGACAAAGCCCTACAAACACACCAAATTTCTGAGCCCTGCCCTTAATTTCGGCTACCCGGCGGCCCGGCCCTACCAAAACCTCGGCCTCCCAAAAGCATCGGCCACTGGGCATTGCGCCGGATAAAAAAAATGCCCCGGAAAGACTCACGTCATGACCGGGGCATTTTTCACACTTTTATCAGGCCCTCCTTAGAAAGCCTGCAGGCAGATCGTAAGGGATATGCCTACTCAGCAGCGTCATCACCGCCTTCTTCTTCGCCTTTCAGCTGATCCGCCAGGTTTTCGCGGAGGATCTCGCCGAAGTCAGAAGTGGGCTTCTTGGAGTTGCTGATGTATTCGCTCAGAATCGCCTTGTCGTCTTCCATCTCGAGACGCTTGATGGAGAGGCCGATACGACGCTCGTCACTGTTGATATTCATCACCTTGGCAACCAGAGAGTCGCCCACGTTGTAGGTGCCAACGGGGGTCTTGATCTTCTCTTTGCTGATCTCGGAAACGTGAACCAGGCCTTCGATACCCTCTTCCAGCTCAACAAACACGCCGAAGTCGGTCACATTGGTCACGGTACCGTTGATCTCGGTGCCCACGGCGTAACGCTCGCCAACGCTCTTCCAGGGATCTTCCTGGATCTGCTTGATGCCGAGAGAGAAACGCTCGCTCTGCTTGTCGATATCCAGAACAACCGCCTGCACCACATCGCCCTTCTTGTAAACTTCGGAGGGGTGCTTGATGCGCTTGGTCCAGGAGATATCTGAGATGTGGACCAGGCCGTCGATCTCGTCGTCGATGCCGATGAAAAGACCGAAGTCGGTGATGTTCTTGATCTTGCCTTCGATGATGGTACCCACGGGATACTTGTCGCTGATAACCTCCCAGGGGTTCTCCGCAACCTGCTTCATACCCAGAGAGATACGGCGGTTGTCGGGCTTGATGTCGAGAACAATGGCCTCGATCTCTTCGCCCACGGAGATGATCTTGGAAGGGTGACGGATCTTTCGGGTCCAGGACATTTCAGACACGTGAACGAGGCCTTCGATGCCCTCTTCGAGTTCAACGAATACACCGTAATCGGTGAGGCTGACCACGCGACCGCCCACTTTGGAGCCCACGGGGTACTTCTCTGCGGCAGATGCCCAGGGATCCTCGGAAAGCTGCTTCATACCCAGGGAGACACGCTCCTTCTCAAGATCGAAGGAGAGGATCTTCACGGTGATGTTGTCACCAACGGAGAAGAGCTCGGAAGGATGCTTGACACGGCCCCAAGAGATATCGGTGATGTGGAGGAGACCGTCCACGCCGCCGAGGTCCACGAAGACACCGTACTCGGTGATGTTCTTGACAACGCCGTCCATGACCTTTCCTTCCTCGATGGTCTCGAGGGTTTTGGAACGGGTCTTTTCACGTTCTTCCTCAAGGATAACCCTGCGGGAGAGGACGATGTTGCTGCGTTTTCTGTTGTACTTGAGAACCTTGAAGGTATAGGTCTTGCCAACCATCTCGTCGAGATTGCGGATGGGTCGCAGGTCGGCCTGGGACCCGGGAAGGAAAGCCTGAAGTCCAACGTCGACGGAGAAGCCACCCTTGACGCGGCTGGCGATAACACCTTCCACGGTGCCTTCTGCGTCGTAGATCTCTTTGATCTTCTCCCATACCTTGATCTTGGCCGCTTTGTCTTTGGAGAGGACAACACGCTCTTCCTCTTCGTCCCAAAGCTCAACCATGACCTCCACTTCATCGCCAATGGCAACGTTAACTTCGCCGTTCTCATTTTTGAATTCGTGGATGGAAATGAGACCTTCGGATTTGTATCCGACATCAACAAGGACGTAATCTTTGTCTACGGCAATGATCTTACCAATTGCGAGTTCGCCTTCGGAAAAAGATTTGAAGCTCTCCTCATAAAGTTTGAGAAAATCCTCGTAACTCTCTTCCCCGTCTGTGGTAAGATTACCGTCGATTGCATCACCAAAAAGATCTGTTTTCACTTCCCTATTACCCTTGGTTTCGTTTGTACTGAATGACATTAATATTAACCCCCTAAACAATGTATTTTACGCCCCCACCGGTTATGAATGAGAGCGTAATCCGGGTCAACATATCAGTTGGTTCAAAAAAATTCAACGAAAAATTATGCTCTTATCTCAGCCACAACCTTTGCCATCTTTTCCACCACTTCGTCGACGCCGATGCGGCTTGCGTCCACATGGATGGCATCCTCCGCAGGCTTCAGCGGAGCCAGCTTGCGACTGCTGTCGTTGGCGTCCCGCGTGATCAGGTCCCGCTTCACCTCTTCGTAGTCCAGGCCTTCCCCCCGGGCCTTCAATTCAAGGTAGCGGCGCTCCGCCCGGATATCGGTGTCGGCGTCGAGGAAAAACTTCACGTCTGCCTTGGGAAACACCACGGTCCCCATGTCCCGGCCCTCGAACACCACAGAGCGTTCTTCCCCCAGACGCCGCTGAAGGACTGTCAAGAAGGCACGTACCGGCGCAAGGGCAGACACGGCCGAAGCGCGCATGGAGATCTCCGGAGTGCGGATCAGCTCGGAAATATCCCGCGAACCGGAGTAGAGACGAAGCTCGCCCTCTTCAATGCGAAACCGAAGGTCAATGGTCCGACACGCCTCCTCCATGGCCTTCTCATCGTCGGCTGCAATCCCACGCTCAAGTGTTTCAAGGGCAATCCCGCGATAAAGGGCCCCGGTATCAATGTATCGGTAGCCGATCCTGGCTGCCAGCGTCTTACTCACCGTTGTCTTGCCGGCACCCGATGGCCCGTCAATCGTAATAACCAGTTCTTTTTTCAAAATCTCTTCCTGTTGGTTGGATCGTATCCCCGACGACACATGCGCCCTTGGCCTTGTCTGCAGGGTCCGAGGCAGAGAGGGGCCACCTCCCTGCGATGCCGCCCGAAATGAATCATGCTTGCCTGTTGCAGCACCTGTATATGTGAAAACGGGAAAAAAAAGTAGCCCCTGCCCCGCAGAATTTTTCTGGTCAAAGCCACACCTCACCCCCCTCACGGCCCCGGAAGCCCTTCGGACGCGGCGTGAGCCCCAAATGCGATACAGCCAGAAATCAATCTACAGCCATAACAACACAACCCGTCATACCGGCACCCGCCCCGTCAATACCAGGGCCGCACAGGAAACTGGGACACCACAATGCGATTGTCCACCTTGTGGATCCCCTTAACGCTCCGGACGATGTTTTCCGCAGAGACCCGCTCTCCTTCGGTGGGAAGATAGCCGGTAAGCATCACCTTGCCGCTTTCACAAGGGGACACCTTCACAGCGTTGGATTCGCCCATCTCCATCATCAGCATCAACTCGGCCCGCTTGCAGATGGCCATCTGCCGGAACTCCATCTTGATCTCAGCGGTCACCGGATGAAGCCGGCTCAGCTCTTCGGCCGTCTCATGAATGAGCCTTACCGCCATGTCTTTGGAGACCACCCGGGTGTTGATGATGAGGTCATAGACATCCGGTTCCGCGATGTTCCGGTTGTGGAGGTACTTGATAAAGGAGCTGCGCTCACGGTCCGAAGCCTTGATGATATCCCCGGCCATGCCGATCTCGATGCCCTTGAACCCGGCGTAGTTGCGGATCCGCTCTTCGACGGGCGAGACCACGCGCACATTGAGAACACACTTAAGTCCCTCAAGGATAAACTGCCCTCCCCTGCCCACCACCACCACGTGATCTGCGGCAGCCGCTTCATACACCATGGCGGCGATGATATTGCCGTACACGCAATGGTTGTGGAACAACTTTTCAAACAGCTTGGGCGGACTCTCGTTGGTCAGAGCCTCCACCTCCCGGGAAAAATGACCGTCAAACCCCTCGGCCTCACGGTGAAATCGTTCCTTGTTGAAAAGTTGGTAACCCTTCTCTTCGGCGAGCCGTGCGGCGATGGTGCCGCCATGGCTCCCTACCTGCCTGGATACGGTAATCACGGTCATGGCATCCCCTTTCGAAAGCCTCGGAAGTCCCGGCAGTTACAGAAACGCCCTACCACCGGAAGGAACCTCCCGGGGACAATCCCATTCGAATTCCTACCCTTGCCTTTCAGGATTGGGTTGCCTACACTTGAAAATCATCACGAACCCTATCCAATCGAGGCACTTCCATGAAAAATGTTACGCAAAAAATCGCTATCAGGCAAGCAGATATCACCACCCTTGATGTGGATGCCATTGTCAACGCCGCCAACAACTCCCTGCTCGGCGGCGGGGGCGTGGACGGCGCCATCCACCGGGCCGCTGGCCCGGAGCTCCTGGCTGAATGCAAAACCCTCGGGGGCTGCCCCACGGGTGAGGCAAAAATCACCAAAGGCTACCGCCTCCCCGCCCGCCACGTGATCCACACCGTGGGTCCTGTCTACAGCAACAACCCAAGCGATCCCGACCTCCTTGCCGCCTGCTACAAAAACAGTTTCACGCTAACCGCCGAACACGGGCTCTCTACAATCGCCTTTCCGGCCATCAGCTGCGGGGTGTACCGATATCCTGTGGAAAAGGCCTGCGCCATTGCCCTTCGAGAAACAGTTGAAGCGCTGAATCGGTACCCGACTATCGAACAGGTGGTGTTCGCGCTCTTTTCCGATGCGCATGTCAAGGTATACACGAAACACCTTGCAACACTTTGAATCTCCGACACTCATCGTTCGAGATATTGCTGCGTTCCGATAAAAAACGAGGCACCCTACGGGATGACGTGTGGTCCCACATTTTCCCTGATTGATAAAGGTCTGAGCCATTGCCCTGCAAGATGCCGTGAAGGCGTTCCAGCATGACCATGAATGGAGCCATGACGTGATTGCGCTCAAGCGCTCGTCAGTGGTTGAAAATTTAAATCGTTAGGATGTGGGGAGGCAGAGCCTGGGAACGAAATGAAAAAGCCGCACTGGAGTGCGGCGCTCCAATGCGGCTTGGCCAATTTCGGACTTGCCCGAGGCCTCAACGGGCGAAGCCCGTCAGCAAATGGGACGTCCCTGAGGAACGAAGGGACGGAGCATTTGCGAGCCTGGGGTGCAGGGGATTATCCCCTGCCCGCCGGAGGCATGTTTTTAAATGACCCCCGAATTACGTCTCCCGGGTACAAATCCGCAGGATAATTCGGTCAAGGAGCACGGTGGGGTCTTCCGGACTGCTTTTCATGGTGCGGTCGCAGTCGGCCAGGAGCGAGTGAATGGTGGTGAGTTCGGCCATGGAAAACCTGGCCGCGTTCTGCAGGAGAAGAAACAGTGGATACGGGCTTCCGCCGCGGTTAAGCAGCAGATCGCTCTTTTTTTTGGACAGGCCCAACGATGCCTGCCACGCCTCTACCCGGCCTCCCATGATCTCGTCGGCGGCTTTCACGGCGTTGATACCGCTGGCACGGAACTGGTTGTAGTCCCTGAGTCCACCGAGGGAGCGGCCCTCACGGCTCTCCAGAAACGCCCGGGCCAGCAGAAGACGGCGAACCTGGTTCACCAGGGCGGCCAGCACCTGGAGGGGGTGGGTCTCGTTGGCAAGGAGGTTGCGCACGCAGGCCAGGGCTGTACGGCCGTTGCGCTCAGAGATGGCGCCGGTGAGCTCATAGATGGGGTCCTGCCTGGTCTTTTTGGCAATACGCCGAGCATCGTCGTAGGTGATGGACGGGTTGTCCCCCACAAAGGAGCAGAGCTTTTCCACATCACCCACAAGGGCCCTTAAGTCAAAACCCACCATCTCCACCAGATACTTCACCGCACGGGGCTCCATCTTTTTCCCGTACCGGGAGAGCACCGCTTTGACGGTTTCGTCAATGATCTTACCCTGCTGGTCTTTGTCGGCTTTGCGCTCACCCTTGGGGGCCGAGCAATCCACGATACTGCCGCACTCTTTAAAGGCTTTGAAGAGGCTCTTGCGCTTATCGGCCTGGTCTGTGGTGAGCACCAGGTAATGCCCTGCAGGAAGCCCGGCGCGGATGGCACGCTCCACCAGGCTCTGGTCGTCCATGGGCTCGGGAACCACCACTTTGTTGGCTTCTGCCCAGGCCGCCACTTCACCCACCCAGGGAGGCACCTGGCCGTCTTCGGAGAGGGCCTTGAGCTTATCCAGCCCCTTGGGCATGGAGAGGTGCTTGAACTGAAGCTTCAGCTTGGAGAGCAGCTGGGCAAGACGCCTTGCCGCAAGCTTCATTTTGCCGTCATCAAAGGCCTTGGTGATCTTGGCAAGCTCCTTGTTCTCCCCTTTTTTGGCATAAAAGATGTGGGAATCACGAACCACAACCACCTTGCCGCTGGAAAAAAGGGAAAACGTAGACACCTGCTCCAGGGCGTCCCGAAGCTCGGCATCTCCTTCCACCACTTCACAGCAGGAATCCCCCAGACCACCGGGAAGCAGGGTCCCCACAAGGGCCTTCAGGGAACGGTCCACAAGGAACTCTTCCCCGTAAATCAGCCAGACAGGAGAGTCCGATGCCTTGGCCAGCCCCTTTTGAAGGGTATTATGCGCCAGCTCAGCCACGGATCACCTCCCTACGCCCCCGCCTGGAAAGGACATAAAGCATCACGGCCCCGGAAAGGCACAAGAGAACGCCCACCTGCTGGGCCGGTGAAAGCCCCAACAGATACGAGCCCCGTTCATCCCCCCGGGCAAACTCCAGAAGAAAACGGATCACGCCGTAGGCCACCACATACCCCCAGAAAAGCTGTCCCTCGAACCGTTTTTTCTTGCGCACCGCCATGATCACCCCGAACAGGGCCAGGTTGGCAAGGGACTCGTAGAGCTGGGTGGGGTGGAGCGGGGTGTGAAGGGGCGCCAGGGAATCGGGGTTCGTAAAGGTCACTGCCCAGGGCAGGTCACACACCTTACCGTAACAGCACCCGGCGTTGAAACACCCGATGCGCCCCAAAAAATGGCCAAAGGGAAGGGCCGGGGTCAGGATGTCGAAGCTCTTCCAGAAAGGGATCTGCCGCTTGCGCACACAGTAAAGCGCCGCGCCCAGGCCGCCGATGAACCCGCCGTAAAACACAAGGCCGCCTTCCCACACCTTCACCACGTCAAGGGGATGGGCGGCAAACCAGGAGAGATTCACGGCAACATAAAACAACCGGGCGCCGATCACTCCCCAGAGCAGAATATAAAAAATCAAATCGGCGATCTTGTCGGGATCTTCGCCGAACACCCTGGCCTCGCGTTTGGAAATCACCATGGCCGCGAGAAACGCCAGGGCCATCATCAACCCATAGGTGTGGACCACCACCGGACCGATTTTAAAGAGTACCGGATGCATCAATTCTCCTCTGGCATGCGGTTGAAAAGGATATGGAAAATGAGAATCCCCACCCCGATACATATGGCGCTGTCTGCCAGGTTAAAGGCAGGCCAGTGCAGATCGCCAATGTACCAGTCGATGAAGTCCACCACGTTGCCGAACCGAAGCCGGTCGATGAGGTTCCCCACGGCCCCGCCAAACACCATGGCAAGACCTGACGCAAGGATCCGGTGGGTTTCGGGGATCGTGTTGTAGACCCACAGGATGAATATCGTGGCAACACCGGTCACAAAAAGAAAGAAAAACTCCCGCACCGACTGGCTCTGGCCGGAGAGAAACCCAAAGGCTCCGCCCGGGTTCCTCACATGGACAATGTCGAAAAAGCCGTCAATCAAGGGAAACCCGCTGCCCACGGGCATGGAGTGCAACACCAGCTGCTTGGAGAGCTGATCCAGAAGCACCACCAAACCGGCCACCAGCAAAAGCCGGGGCCATTTTTGCTTAAACCATGTCATCCAATTATCCTTTCAGTGATTAAAATCGTGCCTTCTATGGTCAAAACGTATGGAAAAACCAGCCTCCAGCGGCCAGGTGATAAATCCCCTCAACCCCAGAATCGGGAATGCTCCGGGCCTTCGGTCCTCAGGCCCTTCTCAGCCACCACCACCATTATTATCAGACACAAGTCCACGGCCAAGCAGGATGGGCAAAGCGCGAAGCGTGCCCATCTTTCATCGAGGTACCCGCAACAATGATAATCACAAGAGATCTGATGCCGGGCACCAGTCCCCCGGCGTGGGCGGTTATATCCGTGCCCGATGGGCACGGCACTACCTTTGCCCATCCTACAGGGCTCTAACCATATCCATCGGGGACGCCCGTAGGGTGCACTCCGTGCACCATTGCCAACCAACCGCTGGCCTGAATTATTCCTGCCCGTTCGGTGTAACAGGCGTGCCGTCTCCGGCGAATGGGGTGCTTGAATACCCGTCAGCAAATGTGACGTCCCTGAGGAACGAAGGGTCGGAGCATATGCAAACCTGGGGTGCAGGGGATTTATCCCCTGCCCGCCGGAGGCATTGCTTTTTGCTTTTTCTCTCAGCCCTGCATAATACCACACATGTACAAACCTAAAAAAAAGGGCCGGGGCACGCTTGCATGCCACCGGCCCTTTCTATTCAGCTTTTATACGCTTTAGGCGGTGCGGTCAAGGATCCCGCGGCAGCGGCTGCACAGGGTGGGCCGTTCGCTGTCTTCGCCCACGGAGGGGCTCCAGGTCCAGCATCGTTCGCATTTGTCGCCCGAAGCGGAGGCAACCTGAACGGCAAGGCCTTCCACTTCATCGCTCACAAAGGCGCCTTCAGGGGCGTCGCCCTCTGCCAGGGTGAAGTCGGAGACGATGAGCACCTGCTTGAGCTCTGAAGCAAAGCTTTCAAGGAACGCCAGGGTCTCGCCCTTGGCTGTCACAGTGACTGCCGCGTCGAGGTTCTGGCCGATAAGCTTTTCGCTTCGTGCCTTTTCAAGGGCTTTGTTCATCTCGTCGCGCAGGGTCACCAGGTGCTCCCAGCGCTCGATGATGGCCTCGTTCTTCCAGTCAGCCTTGGGCTCAGCACCTGCCATGAGGTGCACGCTCTCTTTCTTGCCTTCGAAATCGGGCACGTGCCCCCAGATCTCCTCGGCGGTGAAGCAGAGGATGGGAGCCATCATGCGGACAATGGCGTCCACGAGATCGAAGAGCACCGTCTGAATGCCTCTTCTCACAACAGAATCCGTGCCTTCCACGTAAAGGGCATCGCGAACGATGTCAAAGTAGAAGCTGGAGAGGTCCACCGTGCAGAAGTTGTTGAGGCTGTGGTAGATGGTGTGGAACTCATAGGTCTCGTAGGCCTTGTTCACCCGCTCGATGAGGTCCGCCAGACGGGCCAGGGTGAACCGGTCGATGTCCCGGAGGTCCTCGTAAGCCACCCGGTCGGTGTCCGGGTTGAACCCGCTCAGGTTCCCCAGCATGTAACGGCAGGAGTTCCTGATCTTGCGGTAAGCGTCGCTGAGCTGCTTCAGGATATTGTCGGAGATGCGCACATCGTCACGGTAATCCGTGGATGCCACCCACAAACGCAGCACTTCCGCGCCGTACTTGTTGATCACCTCTTTGGGGGCCACCACGTTGCCCACGGACTTGGACATCTTGTGTCCCTTGGCGTCCACAACGAACCCGTGGGTAAGAACCGCCTTGTAAGGCGCTTTACCGGTTTTGCCCACGCTGGTGAGCAGGGAGCTGTGAAACCACCCGCGGTGCTGATCGGAACCCTCAAGGTAGAGATCCGCAGGGCGCCTGAGCCCGTCACGGTCGTTCAGGACAGCAGAGTGCGTGACCCCGGAGTCAAACCAGACGTCCAGGATGTTGGTATCCTTAGTGAAGGTGCCATGGCCGCACTTGGTGCACACGGTGCCTTCGGGAAGCAGGTCCGCCGCCTCTTTTTCGAACCAGATGTCTGCGCCGTGCTCTTTGAAGAGGTCGTAGATCTTGTCCACGGACGCCTGGTCGGCATGGACCTCACCGCACTTTTCGCAGTAGAACACGGGGATGGGCACACCCCAGGAGCGCTGGCGGGAAAGACACCAGTCCGGGCGGTTTGCGATCATCCCGTGGATGCGCTCACGGCCCCAGGAGGGAATCCACTCCACCTTGTCAATCTCGGCCAGGGCCTTTTCACGCAGACCGGTGTTGTCCATGGAGAGGAACCACTGGGGCGTTGCCCGAAAGATCACCGGCTTTTTGCAGCGCCAGCAGTGGGGATAGGAGTGACTCATCTCGTTGTGCTTCACCAGGGCGCCGCAGGCATCCATCTTTTCGATGAGCTCGGCGTTGGCCTTGAAGATGAATTTCCCTTCGAACTCTTCCCCGACTTCCTCGGTATAGCACCCGTTGTTGCCCACGGGCGAGTAGGGCTCCAGGCCGTACTTAAGGCCGGTGATGTAGTCGTCGGCACCGTGGCCGGGGGCAGTGTGAACACAGCCGGTACCGGCTTCCAGGGTGACGTGGTCTCCCAGGATGATCACGGAGTCCCGGTCGATGAAGGGGTGACGACACACCTTGTTCTCAAGGGAGGCACCGTCGGTCTCAAAGAGCACGTTATACGACTCTTTGCCAAAGGAGGTCATGAGACCTTCCAGGAGGTCCTTGGCCACCACCATCACCTCGCCGTCGGTTTCCACAAAGGCGTAGGTGAACTCACCGTTCAGACACACCGCAAGGTTTGCAGGGATCGTCCAGGGAGTGGTGGTCCAGATAACAAAAGAGACCTTCTTCCCGGCAAGGGAGGCGTCGATATCCGCGGCGTCGCCCTTTAAGGGAAACTTCACGAAAATGGACGGCGAGGTATGGTCCGCGTACTCGATCTCTGCTTCGGCAAGGGCAGTCTGGCAGCTGCAGCACCAGTAGATGGGCTTTTTGCCGATGAACATATCGCCGTTGGCGGCAAATTCACCGCACTCCTTGGCGATGCGCGCCTCAAAGGGGTAGTTCATGGTCAGGTAGGGGTCTTCCCACTCACCCATGACGCCGAAGCGCTTGAACTCCTCGCGCTGGATGTTCACGAAGTTGCCCGCATACTCGCGGCACTTCCGCCGGATATCCGCCTTGGACATCTCTTTTTTCTTGGAGCCCAGTTTCTTGTCCACGTTGTGCTCGATGGGAAGGCCGTGGCAATCCCAGCCGGGCACGTAGGGCACGTCAAAACCATCCATCTGCTTGGAGCGGATAATAATATCCTTGAGGATTTTGTTCAGGGCGTGTCCGATATGAAGGTTACCGTTGGCATACGGAGGGCCGTCATGCAGAATAAACTGTTCACGACCCTTGGACTCTTCCCTGATTTTTGCATAGAGTCCGCTCTCCTCCCACGCCTTGAGCTGCTGAGGCTCTTTGGTCGGCAGGTTGGCCTTCATGGCGAACCGCGTCTGTGGCAGGTTCAGCGTTTTCTTGTAATCCATTATCTCCTCCAGCGTGTGGAACTTCTTAGTCGCACCAAGATATACTTTGGTCTTCATGAAATGAAACGCACCATGCATCGCCCGGCCCCATAAAAAACAAAACGGCACGAAAAAAAGGACGAAGGACACCTTAAGTCCCTTCCTTTGGTACCGCCCTTTTTCTTGCGGGCATGAAGGGCTTCCTGCATGGAAATATGCAGCAAACAAGGCCCCGAAACCCACGTCCCGAGGCTGTCACATCAAAATAACCACCAACTTTATGGCATAGTACCGCCCAATGTCAATGGGATTGCCCTATTTAAGGAAGGTCGCCCATAGTGATCACGAACAGGGCCCGCTGTGCCCCGCAAAAGGGAAGCTCGTAGCGGATCATCTCCGTGGCAAGAAAAATCCCCCGGGAGGCAAAGTCGGCTTCGCATGCCTTGAGGTTTTCAAGGTCCTCTTCAAAGCCCTTGCCCTTCATGGCAATGATGCGCCCTCCGGGTTTTAAAAAAGGAAGGGCCATGGGCACAAAGATATCCATGGCCGAAAAGGCCCGGGAAGTCACCACATCGTAGCCCTGCCCCCGCCCCTCTTCCTCACTCAGCTCTTCAGCACGTGCATGGATGGCCTCCACGCCGCCGAGCTTCAAGGTCCGCGCAGCGTGCTTCAAAAAGCTCACTTTTTTCCGAACCGCATCCACCAGGGTCACGGAGAGGGCGGGGTCAGCAATACGGGCCGGGATCCCCGGAAACCCGCCGCCGGATCCGATATCCAGGAGTCGGGAGCCCTTGGGGATGTACGGCACCACGGCAAGGGCGTCCACCATGTGCTTTTCCGCCACGTCCATGGGATCGGTGATGGCCGTGAGGTTGCACTTCCGGTTCCAGGCCAAAAGCTCTGCGGCATAGGCCGCCAAAAGATCCGCAGCTTCCGGGCCAATATCCACGCCCAGGCGCCCTGCCCCCTTCACGACCTGCGCCGTCCATCTTTCGTCTATTCCAGCCATGTCCTTCTCTCTTATCGTCTATCTAAAATATCTGTTCATATTCAGGCCCGGTTCACACCCGCCGCCAGCCATTGATTTACGGTTGACAGGGAACGGCGCCTGTTCTTATATGGACCTATGGCAAGGTTGCCGGAAAGCATCCCTGCCATCAATCATCCGAAATCAAACGAGAACCCCACCCCGCGAGGCAGTGAAACACCATGAAAGAGCACCCCAGAAACCCATTCCTCACCGTAGACGCCATCATTGAGACACCGGGGGGCATCGTACTGATCAGACGGAAAAACCCGCCCCACGGCTGGGCCTTGCCCGGGGGGTTCGTGGACTACGGCGAATCCGTAGAACACGCCGCAAAGCGCGAAGCACTGGAAGAGACAGGCCTTGACGTTACCCTTGTCCGCCAGTTCCATACCTACTCGGACCCCGCACGGGACCCGCGGCACCACACGGTTTCCGTGGTCTTTCTTGCCACGGCCACAAGCTCCCCGGTGGGGGGCGACGATGCCGCCGAAGCCCGGGTCTTTGCCCCGGACAACCTGCCGGAGCCCATTGTCTTTGACCATGGACGCATCCTGGCGGACTATTTCATCCACAAAAACGGGGCGCCCGACACAACGCTTTTTGACGTTGATAACGATGCGTCATCGTAGACGAACCGCGGCATTACCCGCCGGTGCGCCCAAAGGCAGTCGGTTCGTCGGAAGCGATACCATACCCATGTAGACCACGCATTTCAACCAGGTTGTCCCCGGAGAGGGCGCGCACAGGCCTTCTTAATCCTTGAACAGCCACTGGAGGTAGTGATGAAAAAAATAGGTGTTCTTCTTTCAGGTTGCGGCAACATGGATGGCTCGGAAATACACGAATCCGTCCTCTCCCTCCTGTTCATCGACAAGGCCGGGGCCACGGCCGTCTGCATGGCCCCGGAGATGACGCAAACCGAAACCGTTAACCATCCCAAAGGCGAAACCACCGGAGAAAAGAGGCAGGTCCTTGCCGAAGCCGGTCGCATCGCACGGGGGAAAATCCGCCCCATCACCGATGTCAACGTCGAGAACCTCGACGCCCTCATCATCCCCGGAGGCGCAGGCCCCATCAAAAACCTCAGCAACTACGCAGAAAAAGGAGCCGACCTTGAGGTGCGCCACGACGTGACCATGCTCATCCGGGCTTTTTACACCGCCGGAAAACCCATCGGGGCCATCTGCATCGCCCCTGTGGTCCTTGCCAAGGCCCTGAACGCACACAGCCCCACGGTCACCATAGGCGACGACGCCACCACCATTGAAAACCTGAAAACCTTCGGCGCGTCCCACGAGGCCCAACCCGTGGATGGCATCTGCATTGACGAAGCCAACAAACTCGTCACCACCCCCGCCTACATGTGCGGACCGGGCATTGCCGATATCGCCCCGGGCATCGAAAAACTCGTCAACCAGGTCATCGCCATGACAAAAGGGTGAGAGAGGCTAAAGGTCTAAGGCAAAAGGTTAAAGGTTAAAAGCATGCCTCCGGCGGGCAGGGGATAAATCCCCTGCACCCCAGGGTCGCACATGCTCCCGACCTTCGTTCCTCAGGTCGATCACATGTGCTGACGGGCTGCGCCCGTGGATGAAACGGCCGTTATCCTGGAATGCGGCGCTCCATGTTCAATGGAGCATGCCATGGCAGAGGGCAAACCATCCGCGATGGATGCAAATTGAAGGAAGCCACCGGACTACCAGCCACAAGTTCCTACCGCCCATCCGAACCCCAGTCGCTTTGGAGCGCCGCACTCCGTGCGGCACGAACAGCGACACCCTCCCAAAAAGCCGCACTGGAGTGCGGCGCTCCATGTTCACTGGAGCATGTCATGGCAGAGGGCAAACCATCCGCGATGGATGCAAATTGAAGGAATCCACCGGGCTCCCAGCCACAAGTTCCTAACGCCCCTCCGACCCCCCGCCGCCTTGGAGCGCCGCACTCCGTGCGGCATGAACGGCGCCCCCCTCCCAAAGAGCCGCACCGGAGTGCGGCGCTCCAATTATCAAGAAGCCCCCCCCGAAGAGTGACAACCACAACACGGGCCTAGCCCGTCAGGGAATGGGATGAGCCTGAGGAACGAAGGCGAAAGAGCATTCCCGAACCTGGAGGCATGCTTTTTTTTAAAATCCCTCGTCGTGAACCTTGCCGTAATCCAGTTCGCTTTGCAGATGTCCTGGTTTCTCTTCGGCGGGGTAGCCGATGCCGATGATGGAGGCCACTTCAAGGTCATCCGGGATGGAGAGGATTTCCCGAACGCGGTCAGCGGCCATGCCGCCTTTGCCGTCCTCCCTCAGGCGGATCTGGCACCAGCAGCTTTTCAGGCCCAGGGATTCTGCGGCAAGTTGAATGTAAGTGGCGGCGATGGCGGTGTCCTCCACCCACACGTCGCAGCGTTCCGGGTCTGCCACAATGGCGATGGCCAGGGGGGCCTTGGCAAGGAACCCGCCGCCGTGGGGCTTGACACCAGCGAGGGCCTCTCGTTTTTTTTCATCCTGAACCACCACAAACTGCCAGGGGTTGAGGCTCCGTGACGAGGGGCTCCTCAGGGCAGCCTCCACGATGAGTTCCTGGGTCTTTTTTTCCACGGGACGGGCCTCAAAGGCCCGCACGCTTCGCCGCTGGCGAATAAGCTCCATAAACGATGCTTTCACAATCCCTCCTCCAGACAAAAACAGGCGATGGAAGGGGCTCGCCCTTCCATCGCCCGGATGTACGAAAATTCGGTAAAAAACAGTCGTGTTTGCCTTTATGCTTGCGCTACTTCTTTTTCTTCATGGCCGCCATGAGCAGCTCGCCCATGGTCCCCATGGCCGCGTCGGATTTGGCCTTGGGCTTTTCCACGTAGCCTTTCCAGTTGGATGCTCCGTCGGCGGCTTCGGTGGAGACCAGGGTAATACGGCGTTTCTCTTCGTCCACGGCCTCCACGAGGAGGGTGACCTCGGCGCCGGGCTTGGCGGCACTCAAGGCTGCGGCGTCTGCGGCTTCAGCCAGCTTGGACTTGGGCAGCAGGCCGGTGACTCCGGGCTCCAGTTTGACGAAGATGCCGTAGCTCTCTTTCTTCTCCACGGTGCCCTGAACCTTGGACCCCACGGGGTATTTCAGGGCCGCGCCCTGCCAGGGATCTCCGTGGGCGTCGCGCATGGAAAGGGAGAGGCGTTTTTTCTCCAGGTCGATGGCCTTGACCACCACCTGAACGGTCTCCCCCTGGGACACGGCGTCCTCGGGCTTTAAAATTCGTTTGGTGTAACTCATCTCGCTGACATGAACCAGACCCTCGGTACCGGGGGCCACTTCCACAAAAGCTCCGAAGGGCGCAAGGCGCACGACCTTGCCGCTGAACTGCTCGCCCACGCGGATGGTCTCTCCGGCCAGCTCCCAGGGATCCTGGGACGCCTGCTTCACGGACAGGGCGATACGGGGAGCGTTTTTGCCCTCCACAGCATCGATCTTCAGGACCTTAACAGGGAGAGTGTCTCCCACGGTCACCGCCTCTTCACAGGACTGCACACGGCTCCAGGAGAGCTCGGAGATGTGGGCCATACCCTCCACTCCGGCATGAAGCTCCATGAAAGCACCGTAGGGCATCAGCTTGATCACCTTGGCTTCCACGGTATCGCCCTCGGAAAGGTCTTTGAGGAATGCTGCACGAACCTCTTCGAGTTCTGCCTCAAGAAGCTTGCGCCTGGAGATGACGATGTTTTTGCCCTCGCCTTCGATGCGGGTCACGAGAAAAGGAAAGCTCTTGCCCACAAACTCCTCGCCGCTTTCAACAAAGGAGGTATCGATCTGGCTTACGGGACAGAAGGCCCGCTTGCCCATGAGGGAGACGGAAAAACCGCCCTTGATCTGTTCGTTGACCTTCCCTTCCACCGGTGTCTTTGCCGCAAAGGCGTCAAAGAGCATCTCCATGGTTCCGGCCCCGGACATCTGCTTGGAGAGGACCACCTCACTTTCGGTGGCGCTGACCACATAAAGGGTCACCATGTCACCGACCCCGACGGTCAGTTCACCGTCTTCGTCGGTGAGTTCCATGCGGTCCACCACGCCGTCGCTTTTTGTTCCGGTGTCCACGTAAACGCTGCTCTCTCCGATGGAGATCACCTTTGCGTCCACCTTGTCACCGCTTTTCAGCTCCTCACCCAATCCGTCGCCATACGCATCCAGCAACGCCTCAAAGCTCTCCTCTTCAGGAACGCCCATATCACCCTTGTCGTTCATCATACTCTCCGACATGCCCCCTGGCGGGGGGATCTGGTTCACCCGGTATCTGACTGTTGATTACCTGCGTTGTGCCGGCGTCTCACTCCGTTGCTGTTGAAGGGCTCTCCCCGGTTAACCCAGGGGGTGCGAGCCAAAAAGACGCAGCACACGACACCATTTCGGCATGGGGTGAGAAAATCCCCGCACCCTGCATGGCCCCGCCCGTGTTTTCCGGGCGAAAAGGGGCATGCCACGGCCGAAATGCCGTCAACAGCTCATCTATAAACTGTATTCATCAAATACGCCACCCTTTTTCACTCGGTCCGAATGCAGAAACCCCGTGGTATTCAAGCCTATCCTCAGCAGGGCTTCCTTGCCAGGGGGACCCATGCGGCCGAGCCGGCAAAGCAAACGCCCGGATCACTCGCCCCGGAACACCTGCAGCACATCGGGATTATCTCGGGACCTCCACCACAAGGCGCATGCCCACTTCGCTGCAGCCTCGGGACGGATCCGAGGCTTCCCGCTTGGCGCACCGGGCGTTGTAGGCATAGGTCGCCCAACCACCGCCTCGCACAACGCGATTCGTGCCGGAAGGCGCCCCTTTCGGATTTTTCACAGCCTTTCGCGGGTAGCGGCCATACCAGTCCCCGCACCACTCCGCCACGTTGCCGTGCATATCGTAAAGTCCCCAGGCGTTGGGCTCAAAACTTCCCACGGGCATGGTGCCGCTGGAAGCGGTCCCTGCCGGGCATCCCCCCCAGCTGGCATTGGCGTCCACATTGGCATCTACCGAGCCCAGACACTCTCCGGATGAAAACGCAGACGTCCCGCCGGCACGGGCCGCGTACTCCCACTCCGCCTCGGTGGGCAGGCGGTAGGCGTTTCTGGACCGACCGTTGATCCACTTCAGGTACGCTTCGATATCCGCACAGGTGAGCCCTGTTACCGGGTGATCGTCCCCTTGGGGAAACCCGGGGTTCTTCCAGGAATACTCCCGGCTCTGGGTCCAGATGTAATCTTCCAGGGCAAAGGCTCCCCCGGCCGTCTCTGCCTCGCTTTTGTACCCGGAATCATCCACAAAGGCCTGCCACTGGGCCAGGGTGACTTCCTTGTCCTGCATGAAAAACCCCTGGGTAAGGGTCACGGGATGGGACTCTTCGTCCCCCTTGCGCCTTGGTTCGGAAGACGGGCTGCCCATGGTGAACGAACCCGGCTTGATGTAGACAAAACGCCCCCACTCCCCCTTAAAGGAAGAACGGGGCTTGAGAAACACCTCAACCCAGGCGTCCTTGCCGGGGGCGACAACCACTTTGGCCTGCCCGGGCTTGAACAGAGGCGAACTCACCTTGACCGTATGGGTTCCGGCGCTCACCGTCTCCCCGCTTTTAAAAGACTCCCCGTTGAGACGTACCGACGCCCCCTTCGGCTTGACCTTCACATAAAGCCGCCCCTTTTTCGGGGGTTCCTTCGTGAGGGTGGCGGTCAGGCTGCGCGCCTTGCCCCGCTGGATGTCCACGCTGCCGTTCCAGGCCAGGTAACCCTCTTTGCTCAGGCTCACTTCATGGGTGCCGGGTTTCAGGGTAATATCGCCCACAGGGGTGGTGCCCTGCTTTTTCCCGTCGATGTATAGCTCTGCCCCGTTGATGTTGGCCGACACCTTGAGCTGCCCTTCCAGGGGCTTGCGTTTCGGCTTGGGCGGGACCAGCTTTACCACGGCCACAGGCGCCGTCGCTGGCTTGGGCTTGGGCTTGACGCGCGGCGTTTTCACCACCACAGGGGCAGGCGCCGCCGGCGCGGCAAGCAAAAAGACAAATTCTCCGCCCTGGTCGCCGGTGTTGCGAATGGACCGGCAACGGGGAGGCAGGACCCCGGAGGCGCGCAGCTCTTTTTTCATGCCGCTGAACATCTCCATGGTGGTCAGGCACGGCCCTTTGGACGAAAGGGCCGAGGCAACGCCGCGCGCAAAAACGCTGATCCCGTCATTTTCGGCCACGGGCAGGGTGTTGCCTGATATCATGGCCCAGCGGCTGCGCTTATTGAAGAGACCCACGTAGTAGTCACCGTCCCGGCGAGATGCCAGCCGGTGGGTGGCCCCGAACATGGTGTCCCCCAGGGCCGCGTCCGAAAGGATCAGCACATCGCGCGCCTTCATGGTGTTCACCGCGTCCTGGATCTCATGGTCTGCGATCCAGGTGGCGGCATCGTCGGACCGGGCATCGCTGGGAAGCCACCACGCCTTCCGCGAAGCCTTGTCCGTATGGGAGGAACCGGAGAAATAGATCAACACGCTGTCGTTGATCCCCATACCCCTGGCCAACCCGCGAAACTCGCGCATCACCGAGGCCCGACCGGCCTCTTCATTAATCAGCAGCTTCACGTCGAAGCCTGCCCGGCCCTTGAGGGCATCAGCCACATGGCGGGCCCCGGTCACCGCGGCAGGCGACCCTTCAATGACCGAATCAGCGTAGGTGTCGATACCGATCACCAGGGCTTTGTAACTTCCCACCGCCCCCTGCCGCCGCTCCAGCTCATCAAAGGTTTTCACGTCCGCCAGGGCAGTTGCCGCCCACACTGCCGTCAAAAAAATCACAATAACGGATCTGATTGCTCTCGCCATGGTCTCTCTCCACCTTACTCGCTGGTCTTTTCACTTGTGAAATGAGGATTGGTCCCACCTTTGGTCCGTCCTCGCTGGCCGTTGATGCTGGTGTATTCACCCTTGGCTGTGTTTTTCGTCCCCCCCAGAATGGAGGCATACGTTCCCCGGGCTTTGTTTCCTTTGCCACCGGCAACAATGGAAAAATCACCGCTGGCCTTGTTGCTTTCCCCCCCGAGAACGGCACTGCAGTTGCCACTCACGGCGTTGCCGCGACCGGAAACCACGCTGCCGAAGCCTTCGAAGCGGTTGGCTGCCCCCACCACCAGGTTATGGGACCCGGAGCCTGTGGCTCCGTAGCCGATCACCACGTTCCCCTTACCGTTGACCTTGTCGGCCTTGCCCGTGCCGTTGGTTACGTAAAGGTTGACCCCGTTAAAATAGATGTTGCCGCCTTTGCGGGTGATGTTGGCAAGGAGGCCCTCAAGGGCCCTTACCCTGGCCTCCAGCTCCGCCACCCGCAGCTGGAGCTCCGGAGAACCGGCACCGGCCTTCACCACGGGAACGGCCTTGGGGATATCCTCCTTCCTGGCGTACCCGGAGAGAAGCTGCATCAGCTCACTGTCCCGGGTAATGGAGTCGTCGATGAAGGACTCCCCCACCACGCCCCGGCAGATGCTGTCTCCGGACAGCAGCGCCACCGGCTCAGGCGTATCGGGCTTGGGCACCGGAGCTGCCGCCACCACCTTCACATCTGCACCGGCTTTGCGAAAACGGGCCGCTACCTCGGCATCGGCCATGGTCTCGTAGGAAGCAATCTCACCGGGATCTGCGAGGATCATCAGGTGCTGCATCTGATGGTCCAGCCCCCCGTCTGCTTTCTTCTGGAACAAAAGGACATAGATGGCCGGTTCGGCCTTGGCCCGGGCGCTGCCCGCTTTTTTCACACGGGCGGAAAAAGCAGCCGACATGTAGCGGTCCCCCAGAACCCGGACGTCCAGGGGCTTTTCCAGGGTCACGTCCCGCTTGTAGCGATGCAGTTGGGTTTTGCCCACGCTGCGGAGGGCGTTGGTCATGAGTTCTGGCTGCACTTTGCCGCCAAAGGCCTGGGCAAATCGCGAGGCCGTCTCCACATCTTCGACTTTCTTGGCCGCCGCAGGCCACGGCATCATGAAAAACACGGCAAGAACACATGCGATCCATTGAAATCTTCGTCTGGTCATTACACCCCCCGAAAAGGTCATTGGCAGTTACGTCGAAAAAAGACAGAGGCGATGCGGCCCGACGGGCGCCGCTTGTGTGCATCTCTGTTTTTTCCGAGTCCTTTCATTTGTCACGAATCGTATCCATGAAGGCGGCCGAAAAGGAGAACATCACATAAGAAAAGCGGCCGTTGTGTGTGTTGTGAGGCAGGGTTGTTCATCGCGGAAGGCCCCTCCCGAAAGAACCGGGAGCCGGGCGTCCCACATAGCGATCATGCCGGCACCGCCATAAACATGGCTGATGCCGGCATATCGATCAGAGCGTCGTGAGGCCCAAAGGCATCAGAAGCTGAAAGAGACTTTCGCCGTGTAGAGCTCCCAGTCTTTGGTGTAGCTGGGGCCTTCGATCTGGCCATCAACAACACCCATGGCGTTGGACGGGTAAAAATCCGTGTTCCCGTCGGAGTTCAGCATGATGGCGCCCCCGCGCATCTTATGTCCCTCGAGCTTGAGGATCCAGTTCTCGGTGATATCGAACCGAAGGGAAAGGGCCAGGTCCTTGAGGTAGGCTCTGTGTTCCTGACCGGGGGGATATCCGCCTGCTAAACCACCGGAGTCAGCCCACCTCTTAGCAGCATCCTCCCCGTCCTTGTCGTCCCGGTTGGCGTAGTACTCGGAGTAATAAGTACCCACCTCAAACCAGTCGGTGAACCGGTAGGTGATCATGCCGTAGTAGCCTTCGCTGTCAAAGTCCGCTGCAGGTGAATCTTCGGGAATATACCCCGGGGATACCATTTCGTAGTTGATGCGGTTGTATTCGGTGGAGAAGACAAAGTCCCCTACGGCATACTGCAGGGAGGTGGTCCATCCCGTCTGGGTCACCTCAATTGTGGAAGGGTCTTTTTGCAACTCAGGAGGTATGGTCACACTGCCGTCAGGAGTACTTGTAATATCTGCATTGAAGTTCATCTCCCAGCCACTCAGGCCAAAGGAGAGGCCTTCAAGGGGAGACTCCCAGAGCACGCTGCCCACATAGGTGCGGTCCACCTTGTTGTTGGAGACGTCCACACCCAGGTAGATGGGGAACTGGTCTTCCAGAAGCCGCATCTCAGGGCCGTCGTCCTCAAACTGGTTGACCCCGCCCAGGAAATGGTACTCAAAGCTGCCCACCTTGCCGGCCGGGGCATACCCGTAGTACTCAAAGCCGTTGAGGGCGTTGATGGAGTCTCGCCACCCCTCGTTGTACACACTCTGGGGAAGCAGCACCGAGGTACGCAGCATGTCCACGTCCCGGCTGGTGTTGTAGAGGCCCTGGGGCATCTTGAGCTTACCGGCCCTGAAGTTGGCCCACTCGGTGAAGGAGTAATCGGCATAGGCCCAGTCGATGGTTACGTCGTTGTTTCCCAGATTGCCAAAATCCCGGGAGAAGAACTGGATACCCAGACGCAGCCGGTCGCTGACGTCCGAGGTGAAGTTGATGCCGCGCTCGTTGAAATGATACGTGCCGCCGTTATCGGTATCCCCGAAAAATTTGTTGTCCGAGGAGAGAAGGTACCCCTGGGTAATGAAACCGTGAATACTCACCTGCCCCTCAGAGCCCAGCTCCAGGGCACCGGCAGACTGCGCCGATAGAAACACCAGAATCACGGTAAACAAAATGGCCGTTCTTTTCATCATTGTTGTTAGCCTCCGCATCGATAAAGGTATGTGAAATATAATCGTAAACAAGGTTAGATGGTCATTTCGCTCAAGATCTTCACCTGGTCCGTGGCAGCGCCTGAGGAGACAAAGCCGATGGCCCCTTTTGTCTTCTCAACGTACTCCACGAGGTCCCGTTCTTTATCAAAACTCTTGGGTGCCTGGCCTCCTCCGGTAAACACCTTCTTTTTCCAATACCGCGTGAAGGTGCTGTGATTTTTCTTGAGGTATTTGTTCAAAAACGCGTCCTGGGTGTCACCTTTACCAAGGATAACAAACTGTACACGCATGCCGTTTTCCCATACTTTCTTCTTCCCGAGGTAGATATTCCGAATCTCCCGCTGTTCAAGGGAAGCGACGGGAACGCTTCGATTGCCGATGACTCTCAACTGCTCTGCAGATACACTGCCCGCTACCAGGCAGAGAATCGAAGCAACCAACATGCACCTTAGAACCATTCTCATCATTCCTTGCACTCCTTCCTTCCTTTCGTGGTGAAAATCATCGCTCAGCATTACCAAACAAATTGTGCACACACAGAATACCAACCGTATGGAATTAACATTGTTATCCTTTGTGCACTACTAATTTCCTCACAAGGTGTCAATACCGTTCGTGTTACAGACTACTCACCACCGCATCACGCGCAGAGCTGCGAAGGCTTGCCAGCTCTGCGGATGAGGCGGCGGAAGCCCCTCTGGAGACAATATCGATAACGGCCTGCCCTTTTTTGGGAAAAAAGAGGCGAACGGTCCGATCCTGAGCGGTCCAGACCCTCTGGGCCCCCTCTTTCCCGGTCTCCCGGCTGGCCACCCCGTACCTCAGGGAGACCAGCTCCTCGAGTTTATCAAGGGAATCCGACAACTTGACCGGAAGAACATAGCGCACACCCACCAGGCGATCCCCGGCCAGTCGATACATCAGGTGCGCAGGCCGCTTGAACAAAGAGACGCGATACAGCAGTTCGTGCCGCCCCATGCGTTTCGGGGCGATTTTTTCAGAGGCCATCACCTCGAAACGGTTCATGCCCCAGCGCACACTGCGGAAGTCAAAGCTCTCCGCAACCGCGCTTCGCGAGGCCAGCAACAGGCCCAGGGCACAAACCAATCCGTTAATGAGATGACAAGGTTTCATCTGTCCCCCTGCCTGTAAGGGCATTGCGGATGGATGCGGAAAGCTCCCTGATTTCAAGGGGCTTCATGAGCAGAAAATCGATCCCCGCGTCCGAGACTTCCCCTGCCGAAAAGCTGTCGCTGTATCCGGTGCAGATGATCACCGGCACCTCCGGTCGCAGGGCTTTGACCTTGCGGGCCAGGGCGACACCCGTCATCTTGGGCATGGTCAGGTCCGTCACCACCAGGTCAAAGGCTTCTGGGGATTTGGAGAAAAGGTCGAAGGCCTCCCGGCTGTCCGTAACGGATGTCACCGTATACCCCAGGCGCTCCAACATGGCCCCGACCATCTCGGCCAGATCCGGCTCGTCGTCCACAAAAAGGATGTTCTCCTGTCCGCGGGCAAGCCCTGCTGCAACCTTGGGTTCTTCACCGGCACGTCCTTCGGAGACCGGAAAGTAAAGGTGGAATACGCTGCCCTCTCCCTCCTCGCTCTCCACGCGAATCGCCCCGCCGTGGACCTTCAGGATGCCGTGGACAACAGAGAGCCCCATGCCGGTGCCCTGGCCCTTTCCCTTGGTGGTGAAATAGGGATCGAAAATGCGTTTTTTCACCTCAAGGTTCATGCCGCAGCCCGTGTCTCCCACCGAGAGCTTCATGTACGCACCGGGCTCCAGTTCGATGAACTCATGCACGTCCACCTCATTTAAGGTGACCACGTCCAAAAGAATGGACAGGGTCCCTCCGTCGGCCATGGCATGGGCCGCGTTGGTGCACAGGTTCATGAGGATCTGGTGAATCTGGGTGGAATCTGCGTCGATGGGATAGACCTTGGAGGTCATGGACTGCTTGATCTCAATGGTGCTGGGAAGGCTTGCCCGGAGGAGTTCCAGGGATTCCCCGATAATCTGCTGCATGAAGACCGGCTTCTTCTCATGGACGGTCTGCCTGCTGAAGGAGAGAATGTGGCCCACCAGGTTTCTGGCGCGCTGGGAGGCTTTGTAGATCTGGTCGATGCTTTTTCGCGCCGGATTGGACTCGTCCACATCAAAACGGGCAAGCTCGATGTACCCAAGGATGGCGGCCAGCACGTTGTTGAAGTCATGGGCGATGCCCCCGGCAAGGGTCCCCAGGGCTTCCATTTTCTGGGCCTGCCTGAGCTGCTCTTCCATGGACTTGCGGGCCGAGGTGTCCCTGACCAGGGTCAGCTTTCTGAAAGGTTCCCCCTGGGTGTTGCGCAACAGCCAGCTTCGAACCTGGGTGGGCACCCGGCTCCCACCCTTTTTAATGTACTCCTTTTCGTACTCCCCGGATTCGCCCTTGGCAAGGAGAGCAGGAGCCACGATGCGTGACTCCAGCAGGCGCCACTTTTCCGGCGTTATCTGTTGCTCAAAGCGATCGCACACCTCCTCCAGGGGGTATCCGACCATGTCGAGGAACGCGGGGTTGGCATCTTCGATGCGCCCGTTCAAGTCCGTAAACAAAATGCCGTCGCGGCTTGTCTTGAACAACTCTTCATATCGTACACGATCATCGGACGAACCCCTTTCAGGCCCCTGTTCTTCAACATGGATGCCTTCTGATTCGAGGAGCCGCCGGGCACGGGCCAGGCTCTGTTCATCGCCATGTACTACAAGAACCGTTCGGTCAGAGTCCCGGTTCAATGCCACCCCCTTTTCTCTTTTTCTGGAAGAGGTTATCACGCAGTGCACACATTATGTTTACTCATATCGGCACGCGATCGGTTTATCTTTATGCCAAAACGGTGGGTTCCGGGAAAAAGGAGCTGCATTTTCCCGTGCATATTGCATCTTGCGACGGCGACTCCCTCCCCTGCTCTGCACGGGATTCAGGCCTGTCTTGTCACCGCCGGATCATTTGATTATCACGACACGTTCAACGAGGGTTTCTAACACACCTGTCCCGGCAGCACCACCCCTGCCTGCCTCTTTTACCTCCCCATGCGCCCCCGGACCGACTATTTTCTAACAAAGCGATCCGCCCAGGCACAATAGAACTGTTATTACGTTCGCTTACCAAAGCAAGAACCAGGTAGTCCAAAGTACTTCCATCTTCTGAATTTTCAGTGCCTGGGGGTAAACCACACCATCTGCAGCACGGATGCCTTAATCGATGGATGCCCTCGACGCGTGAAATATCCGGGCTGAAACTCGGGCACAGAGGCAGGCGCCCCTTCACTCCTGTTTTTACACAGGATTGCACTCCAGCAAAGCAAGAACAGAGGCCCTTACGCGGCGCCGCCCCCTTGCAATTCACCAGCCCGTGTTTATATTGGAGTGACCATGAGCCATTATAACGAAAACATACCCGACCCCAAGGAACTCGAAAAGGAGATCGGTAATTTCCTCAATCAAAAGTTTGGCGGAAACGTAAAGATCGTCTCTCCCTTCTCGAAACCCGAGCGGGACAAAACCGAAGGCAAGAGCGTCAGAGCGGAGAAGAAGGGTTTTCAACTCGACTTCGACATGAAGCCTGAAGACCTGGTGGCCTATCTGGACCAGTTCATCATCCGTCAGGAGAGGGCCAAAGCCGTACTGGCAACAAAAATCTGCACCCATTTCAATCGAATCCGCCACTTGGGGGACGAGGGACGCAAGACCTCCGGCATTGTGGGGGGCATCAAAAACAACGTCCTGATGATCGGCCCCACCGGCGTGGGCAAGACCTACATGATCAAGCTCATCGCCGACAAGATCGGGGTCCCCTTTGTCAAGGGAGACGCCACCAAATTCACAGAGGCAGGCTACGTGGGCGGCAACGTCGAGGACCTGATCCGGGACCTGGTGCGTGAAGCCGACGACGACATTGAGCGGGCCGAATGCGGCATCGTCTATATCGACGAAGTGGACAAAATCGCCTCCTCACCCAACCTCGTCGGAGCCGATATCTCCCGCACCGGTGTCCAGCGGGCTCTCCTCAAGCCCATGGAAGAGACCGACGTAGAACTCAAGGTCCCCCATGATCCCGTCTCCATGCTCAAGGAGATGGAGCGCTACCAGAAGACCGGCAACCTGGAAAAGCAGGTGATCAACACCGGCAACATCCTTTTTATCATGAGCGGCGCCTTCAACGGCCTGTCCGAAATCATCGAAAAGCGCAACCGTAAAAAAAGCATCGGTTTCGGCGCCACCCTCCACGACAACGCGGACACCGACGCCATCTTCCGCGAGCTGCGCACCGAAGACCTGGTGGAGTTCGGCTTCGAATCCGAATTTGTGGGGCGCCTGCCCGTACGCACCACCCTGGAGTCCCTCTCCGAGGACGATCTCTTTGAGATCCTTAAAAACCCCAACAACCCGGTGATCCTGAGCAAAAAGCTCGATTTTTCATCCTACGGCATCAGCATCCGGTTCGACGATGAGATTCTCCGGGAGATCGCGCGGCGTGCCCACCTTGAAAACACCGGGGCCCGAGGCCTCGTGAGCGCGGTGGAGGATGTGCTCCTCCCCTTTGAGACCCGCCTGCCCTCCACGGGCCGGAAAGAGTTCCCCGCCACCATCGAAGCGGCCCTGGAGCCTGAGGAGACCCTGCGGTCTCTGTCGGATCCTGCCATGGCCGACGAATGGGCCGCCCGCTTCCGGCATCTGGAGGCCCTGGAAACAGAATCCCTGTCCGGGTACATCACCAACCACTGGGATCAACTCACCGTGGGCCACCTGCTGCCCATGACGCCCTGGCGAACGGACCTGGCGTCAACGCTCTGTATCGCAAGCGGAATCTCCACGGGACGCGCCATTGAGAGAATTCATTCACATTATGAAGAGGTTAAAAAACTTGAGGTGAATTTTTTCTCGAAATTTGGTATGCATGTCCTGTTTGATGAAGAGGCGGTGGATTTCCTCATGGATCAGATCCTGACGGCCGGGGCCACCTTCGACGAGTTGTTTGCAAAAATCACCGGAGATTTCGAGCTCGGTCTCTCCCTGATCCGGGAAAAAACCGGCAAGACTCACTTCTTCATCACACGGGAGGCCCTGTTGTCGCCGGAAACCTTCCTGGACGACCTCATCAAAGAGGAGCTCGTGGGAAAAACCGACGCCATCCGCCTTCCCGACAACACTAAGACATAACGAGTCCCTGTCGGCAGCCCTCGTTTCGCCCTGGGATTCGACACCATTCAAACGAGATACCAACAAAGGCCCCGTTTTGAGGGCCTTTGCTGTCACAACCGGAGAGTATACGTAGATGATCGGAATATCCAAACTCTACTGCGGAACCGTGGAACCCTCAGACGCCCTGCGCTACGGACGCCATTCCGGGAGCCTTCCTTCCCACCTGCTTCAGTTTTCCAAAGACAAAAAGCCTGTGGTGGTCTGGAACTGCACCCGGGCATGCAACCTCAAATGCATCCACTGTTACGCCCAGGCCAAGGCAACCGGCGAAGACAACGAAATGACCACCGAAGAGGGTAAAGCCCTCATCGACGACCTGGCGGCCTTCGGTGCCCCGGTGATCCTCTTCTCCGGCGGCGAGCCCCTCATGCGCAAGGACATGCCTGAGCTGGCCGAGTACGCCGTCTCCAAAGGAATGCGCGCCGTCATCTCCACCAACGGCACCCTCATCACAAAAGAGGTGGCCCAGAACCTCAAGCGCATCGGCCTCTCCTACGTGGGCATCAGCATGGACGGCATGGAAGCCACCCATGACCACTTCCGCGGAGAAAAAGGTGCGTTCCAGGCAAGCCTCGAGGGCATCCGCAACTGCCAGGAGGCGGGCATCAAAGTGGGCCTGCGCTTCACCATGAACCGCATGAACGTCCGTGACATCCCCGAGGTTTTTAAACTCCTCGAAGAGATGGACATCCCCCGCATCTGCTTCTACCACCTGGTCTACGCCGGGCGTGGCGTCAAGATCGGCGACGAGGTGCTCTCCCACGAAGAGACCCGCAAAGCCGTTGACCTCATCGCCACCGAAGCCAAGCGCCTCCACGACGCGGGCAAGCCCAAGGAAGTCCTCACCGTGGACAACCATGCCGACGGTCCCCACATCTACCTGCGCATGCTCGAAGAAGACCCCGAGCGCGCCAAGGAAGTGCTGGAACTTCTCCAGATGAACGAAGGCAACAGCTCCGGCCACGGCATCGGCTGCGTCAGCTGGGACGGCTCCGTCTACGCCGACCAGTTCTGGCGTCACCACAGCTTCGGCAACGTGCGCCAGCGCCCCTTCTCCGAAATCTGGACCAAGCCCGAGGACGATCTTCTCCTGAAACTCAAAGAGAAGAAAAAGCACGTCACCGGCAGGTGCGCCAAGTGCAAATGGCTCGATATCTGCGCCGGCAACTTCCGCGTCCGCGCCGAAGCCGCCACCGGCGATGTCTGGGCCCCGGATCCCGAATGCTACTTAACCGATGAAGAGATCGGCTTGACCGAATAACCATAAGGGCCCGGTCAGAGACGCGGTATACACCTGCCGCCTCCGGACCGGCAGCCCATGTCGAAGGCGACGGCAAGCACGCGGCGGCCACTTCCGGTGAGCCGCCGTCACCTTAAAAGCCGGACCACCGGCCCTCGCCTTCACTGTAAGGAGTACCCGATGCTGTTCCCCCAATACCGAGGACGGCGCCTGAGAGCGTCTTCCAGCCTGCGCCGCATGATCCGCGAAACCTCCCTCTCCGTCGACGACCTGATCCTGCCCCTCTTCGCCATCGGCGGAAAAGGCGTGAAAAACCCCATCGACTCCATGCCCGGACACTACCAGTTCTCCGTGGACAACCTCGTCAAGGTTGCCAAAGAGGCCTCTGACCTTGGGATCCCCGCGGTGATGATCTTCGGCATCCCCGACAAGAAAGACCCCCTTGGCACCTCGGCCTACGCCAAAAACGGCATCGTCCAGAAGGCGGTGCGCGAGGTGAAGAACAAGGTCCCCGAGCTCACCGTCATCACCGACGTCTGCCTCTGCCAGTACACGGACCACGGCCACTGCGGCGTGGTGGAAAAGGGAAAGATCGACAACGACATGAGCCTCGATCTCCTTGCCCGTATCGCCGTCTCCCACGCCAAGGCCGGTGCCGACATGGTGGCCCCCTCGGACATGATGGACGGCCGTGTGGGTGAAATCCGGGACGCCCTGGATCAGGAAGACATGGGCGAGACCCCCATCATGAGCTACGCCGTAAAGTACTGCTCCGCCTACTACGGTCCCTTCCGGGCCGCCGCCCACTCCGCCCCCACCTTCGGCGACCGGCGCACCTACCAGATGGATCCGGCCAACGTTCTGGAAGGCATCCGGGAGGCCACCATGGACGTGCAGGAAGGCGCGGACATCATCATGGTAAAACCGGCCCTCTCCTACCTGGACGTCATCTCCAAAGTCAGGGACGAGGTGGACCTGCCCATGGCCGCCTACAACGTCAGCGGCGAATACGCCATGATCAAGGCAGCGGACCAGCTCGGCTGGATCGACGGCACCAAGGTGATGATGGAGACCCTTACCTCCATCAAACGGGCAGGCGCGGACATCATCCTCACCTACCACGCCCTGGAAGCCGCCCGGGAGCTTGGCGGGAAATAGAAGCCTGAAAACGCGCCTCCGGCGGCCCTGCCGGGGGCCAAACTTTTGAAAAGTTTGACAAACAGGACTTAAGCGCGCGCGATGCCGACTGTTTACCTATGCCGGTACACTGCGCGCATCAGACTTGCTTACTTCGCAACAGCGAAGTCTCCCTGCCGAAAGGCAGGGAGGCTTCGGTGTTGCAACCGGAATGTTTTTGCGGAGCTTTTTTCAAAAAGCGACCCGCCGGAGGCACGATACGACATGGACACGACGAAGATGCATGAGCATATGAAGCACGGAGCCCCCCACGGCCACGGCGGCGGGCACGGAAAAAAAGAGGCTGAGTTGAGGCTGGTGGCGTGGGAGACAACCCGGCGCTGCAACCTGACCTGCGTGCACTGTCGCGCGGCAGCCGAAAACGGCCCCTACCCCGGGGAGCTGGACACCGAAGCCGCCTTCAGGCTTTTGGACCAGATCGCCGAGGTGAGCAAGCCCATCATCATCCTGACCGGCGGCGAGCCCCTCATGCGCGAGGACATCTTTGACATCGCCGCTTACGGTAACAAACTCGGCATGCGCATGACCATGGCCCCCAACGGCACCCTGGTCACCGCGGAAAACGCCAAAAAGATGGTGGAGTCGGGCATTGTGCGCATCAGCCTGAGCCTGGACGGCGCCACCAAGGAGTTCCACGACGGATTCCGCGGCGTGGACGGCGCCTACGACAGCGTCATGCAGGCAGTGGAATACGCCAAGGCGGCCGGCCTGGAATTCCAGATCAACACCACCATCACCAAGGACAACCTCTCCCAGATCCCGGACATCCTGGCCAAGGCCGAGGAGATCGGGGCCGTGGCCCACCACATCTTCCTTCTGGTGCCCACGGGCAGGGGGAAATACATCGCCGACAGCGAGATCAACGCCAAAGAGTACGAGGAGACCCTCAACTGGTTCTACGACCAGCGGAACAAGACCTCCCTCCAGCTCAAGGCCACCTGCGCCCCCCACTACTACCGGATCCTTCGTCAGCGGGCCAAGGAGGACGGCGAAAAGGTCACCTTCGAGACCCACGGCCTGGACGCGGTGACCCGTGGCTGCCTGGGCGGCATCGGCTTCTGCTTTGTCTCCCACACCGGCACGGTGCAGCCCTGCGGATTCCTCCACACCGACTGCGGAAACGTCAAGGAGCAATCCTTCGGCGAGATCTGGAAAAACTCCAAGGTTTTTAAAGAGCTCCGGGACTACGACCTCCTGGAAGGCAAATGCGGCCCCTGCGAATACAAGCGGGTCTGCGGCGGGTGCCGGGCCAGGGCCTTCGAGGCCACGGGCAGCTACCTCACCGAAGAGCCCCTCTGCAGCTACAAGCCGCCGCGCATGGAGAAATAGCGTCCCACACAAAGGTCCTTGCCGGTTGCAAGTGCCGCCAGGTACCCCCAAAATAAAAAACCCTGCACGCTTAGCGTGCGGGGTTTTTTGTTTATGACACACCCCACGGTGGTCTCTCGAAAGAGCTGAAACACGACCCCGGCTGAATAATCCGAACACCTCGAAATACCACGGACCGTTGGGTGTACTCCGTGCACCAGAATGTCACCGCCCAATCCCCCATACCCCCGGCAACACCAACGCCCTTGGTATCCGAACATGGTGCACAGAGTACACCCCACAGACAAGAGGCATCTCGAAAGGAGTCAACCGTTCAAGACGTGATGAAACCAACCTGTGAACCTTTTTACACAAAATGTTAGTCTCGCCGTAAATTTTTACAAATGACGCAAATTTCTTCTTGACAGACATTCACATCCTCTGTAGGCTCCCTTCCAAAAAGTTTGAATACTCTAACTCGCAATCACAAAGAAGCCTTCAGGGAAACCCGCCATGACACCACTTGTCCAATCATCCCCGTTCGGGACCGCACTGCCCGACATCGACAGCTACCACGCCAACGAAACCGGCAATCCCCTTACCGATGCGTTTTCAACGAGCACCACCGTCCACCCCGGAGGCAAGGCAACCCCCGTGGCAGAGGAAGAAATTGCAGCCACCTATGCGTCACTCACGCAAAAACCCCGGCACGGCAAAACCGCTGCCTACATCCATGTGCCGTTCTGTGAAAGCCACTGCCTCTACTGCGGTTTCTACCGAAAACGCTACGACGAAGGCCAGAGCAGGGCCTACGCGGATGCCCTCATCGCCGAACTCCGAGCTGGGGCCGAGAGCCCCCTCCAGGCAAGCGCCCCCATCCATGCCGTGTACATCGGCGGGGGCACCCCCACCTCCCTGGAAGCCCCGGATCTCAAGCGCATCCTTGATGCCATCCGGGAAAACCTTCCCCTTGCAAACGATTATGAACTCACCGTTGAGGGGCGCATCTGGAACTTCGGGCCGGACAAAATGGAGGCTTGCCTTGAAGGCGGGGCCAACCGATTCTCCATCGGGGTCCAGACCTTTGACACAGAGCTGCGGCAGTCCATGCACCGCCTGGCCGACCGGGAGACGGTCCTCACCTCCCTTGCACGGCTGAGGGACTACGACCAGGCCGCCGTCATCATCGACCTGATCTACGGATTTCCCAACCAGACCATGGAGATGTGGGAAGAGGACATCCGCATCTTCCAGGGCCTGGGGCTCGACGGCGTGGACCTTTACCAGCTCAAGGTCTTTCCCGGCACCCCCTTGAGCAAAGCCATCGACAAAGGACGCTTCCCCCCGGGGGCGGACCTGGCCACCCGGGCGCACATGTACGCCCGGGGCACGGAACTCATGGCCGACGCCCAGTACACCCGGCTCTCCGTCAACCACTGGGGCCGCACCCCACGGGAGCGGAACATCTACAACCACATGATGAAAAGCCCCTCCTGCTGCCTGCCCTTCGGCCCCGGTGCCGGAGGCAGCGCCCACGGCCATTTTTTCTTCATTGAAACGGATTATGACGCATGGCGCAGATCAGTGCTCGACAACGGACGAAAGCCCCTTGTCACCATGCAGCGCCAGACGGCCCACGCCGAGCTTGAGAAGACCATCACCAGTGAGCTTGAACTCTGCAGGATCAACCTCGGAGACCTCGGGAAACGGTTCGGGCTCCCCCTGGCTGAAACCCTGGGCACCCTTTACGAGCAGTGGGAACGTGCCGGGCTCCTCACCCACCGAAACGGATGGTGTAGCCTGACGACCGCCGGGCAGTTCTGGCAGGTCACCATGGCACAGCTAACCATCAATTACCTGTACGACACGATTTTTACGGAGGAATCATGATGCGATTGTTTTCAGCCTTGCGTTCTCCCCTGATAACCGGTGCCTTGAGCGCATCTCTTATCCTGGGAACCGCAGTTTCCACCTTTGCCGAGCCTGTGGAGACCACCTCGGAGATGAAGGTCACGGCCACCCGAACCGAACGAGAATTAAGCGAAATTCCCTCATCATTAAGCGTGGTCACGGAAGAAGAGATCATCCGCCACGGCTACACCTCCGTCGCGGATATCCTCCAGGATGTCCCGGGGGTTGAGATCTACGACCAGAGCCTGTCCGGGGCCAAGCGCATCAACATCCGGGGCGAATCCGGGTCGCGGGTGCTCATCATGGTTGACGGCCAGAAGATCACCGAACAGAAATCCATGGACGGAGCGCCCCTTCTCATCGACCCCAACCAGATTGAGCGCATTGAGGTGATGAAGGGGCCGGCCTCGGTTCTTTACGGTTCTGAAGCCATCGGCGGGGCCGTCAACATCATCACTAAAAAGGGAGGAGACAAACCGCTTCAAGCATCTGCCAACCTTACCTACAACTCCTCCACCGACGGTTTTCAGGAGAACCTGGCCCTGTACGGAGGAGCAAAGGGTTTCTCCTATCGTCTCAACGGAACCCGCTCCGATCAGGGTGACCGGGAAACACCTAGCGGCACCCTTGAAGACTCCGGGTCCGAAACCACCGCCGGGAGCGCCTTCTTAGGCTATGAAACCGGCAAGCTGGCCATGGGACTGAATGTGGAGGGCTACTCAAGTGAGATCGAATCCCCGCCCACGGTGGTAGACGGGTACCCCTTTGACCTGGACCTTCCCGAATGGTCCAGAAAAAAAGCAGGCGTCACCTTTGATATCAAAGAACTCTCAACCGCCATTGCCAATATCCATCTGGATGCCTACACCCAGAAAACGGAAAAAGAGTTCGAGCAGCGCATGCTGATCGACATGGGACCCATGGGCACCTACAAACAGGCCCTCGACACCTATAATGACCAGAAGACATACGGGGCCACCGCCCAGGTCGACATCGTGCCTGCGGCAAACCACTACCTCATCGCCGGGTATGCATATACCCACGATTCCCTGGACGCCGAGAGCACCCTGGACTTTGATGACCTGGGCGGACGCATCCTTCCCCCGCCTCCCATGGGACGTCCCGGACCTTCCACGGACCCCGTCACCACCACCAACGACGCCAACATGACGACCCATGCCCTCTTCCTTCAGGATGAGTGGCTCTTGCCCAGCGATTTTATCCTCACCCTGGGTGGCCGCCAGACCTGGGTGAAGTCGGAGTTGGAAGAAAGCAACGCTCCCAAAGCCAAAATCGGGAGCACCAGGGACAGCCACCCGGTCTTCAGCGGTGGCCTGACCTGGAACGGTATCAAAGGCCTGACCCTGAGAGGCAACGTCTCCCAGGGGTACCGGTTCCCAGGCATTGACAAGCTCTTCATAGGCACCAACCACGGCGGCCAAACCACCACCCTGGCCAACCCCGACCTCTCTCCAGAGACCTCCATCAACTACGAAATCGGGGCTCGGTTAGACACCAATACCTGGGGCATGGACCTCACGGCCTTTTACAACATTGCCGATGATTACATCCACTCAACCCTCATCAGCGGTAACACCTACATCTACAACAACGTGGACAAGGCCGAAACCCACGGCGTCGAAGCCTCCATTAATTACGCCATCCGGCCGCTCCATCTGACCCCGTACCTTTCGGGCGCCTGGATGAAACGAAAATTCGACACCGAGGAGCTCTCCACATGGAAAACCGACACCCCCGAGTTTTCCGGACGCTTCGGCATGCGCTACGAAACAAACCTCGCCACCCGCCCTGCCACCGTCTGGGCCGATCTCTGGATGCGCGCGGCAACGGAGTCCGAGCTGGAACAAACAGACGAGGACAACCCCGGAAAAACGGACATTAAAACCAAAGGCTCCTGGCAGACCCTCAACATCGCCTTTGGCAGCGAGTTCGGAAAAGACCGGCAGTACCATGTCTCCCTGAACCTCAACAACCTGTTGGACGAGTCGTACCAGACGGCCCGCAACACCCTTGAAGAGGCCGGGTTCCACGCCGTGGCCCGGGTGGGCGTCTCCTTCTGATAACCTTCAAACACCACCTCCCGGCTCTGTCAAAAAGCCGGGAGGCTTTAAGGACACCCATGGAAAAAACACCCTACTGGGAGATGCGGGACCTCGTGACCATCGGTATCTTTGCCGCCGTCACCAAGGTGACGAGCCTGCTGGTGGCCCTTGTGGGCGGAGGGATGAACCCCATCACCCTGATTCTCAAAAACCTGTTGTTCACCACGCTGGCCATCGTCCTTCTCTACAAGGTCCGGAAATTCGGTGCACTCACCCTGTTCCTCCTGGTCAACATCCTGGTCTCCCTTTTGCTCATGGGCGGCTCCCTGGTGCTCATCCCCGCCATGGTCCTGGCAGGGATCGTGGCCGAAGCCGTCATCATGATCTTAGGAGGATACGCCAGAAGCGCCAATCTCATCATCGGGGTGGGGCTCTACGACATCGTCTTCAAGGTGAGTTCCGTGGGGGCTTCCTGGCTCTACATGCGAGAGCAGCAGGAGATGGTCATCATGTCCGCCATCATTGTCGGTATCGGGTATATCGGGGCCTTCCTGGGCCTCTTCTCCGGTGCCTTTTTCGTCAAGGAGCTGCGCCATGCGTGCATTATTCGCAGCTGATGCCGTGCAGGAGAGGAGCCATGTCCACAGGCTCGACGTCCGCACCAAGATCCTCATCAGCCTGGTGGCCTCGATGGCCGTCATCTTTATCAAATCACCCCTTGCCATGGGCTTCCTCGCCCTGGCAAGCGCCCTTTACGTGCTGGAGCTGGGCCGGTATGGGCTCGTGGCCGTCTGCTACATGGCCATCGGCCTCATGTGGGTGATGGCCCTGGGATTCATGGCCCTTATTCACCGCATGGCCCCCACGATTCCCGCCTCCGGGGTCGGTGCCATGGCGGTGCCGTTCCTGCGAACGGTCATCATGATCAATACGGTGCTGGCCCTGGCCCTCTCCTCACGTATCCAGACGGTTCTCACGGCCCTGAAGAGCTTCCGGCTTCCCATCTGGATCTATATCCCGGCGGCGGTGATGATCCGTTTTGTCCCCACCTTTATCCGGGACGTGCAGCAGATCCACGAATCCATGCGCATCCGTGGCTACAACCTGAGGCCGCTTTTTATCGTCCGGCACCCGGTCCTTTCCGTCCGGCTCCTGGTGGCCCCCATTCTCTTCCGGGCCCTGCGCAGCTCCGACGACCTGGGCATCGCCGCCGAGCTCAAGGGCGTCTCCCGGACCAACACCATGGTGAGCTACAAAACCCAGGCCTTTTCCCGGGCAGATGCCGTGGCGTTTATCGGCCTTGTCCTTATCCTTCTCACCGGTGCGTACATTCAGCTTCACTGGGGAACAGCCACCACAGGATTCATGCCATGATCGAACTGCAACACGTCACCTACACCTACCCGTTCCAAAAGACACCCGCCGTACAGGACCTCTCCCTTACGGTCAAACCCGGCGAGGTGACCCTGGTCACGGGAGCCAGCGGCTGCGGAAAATCGACCCTCATCCGCCTGGTCAACGGGCTCTGCCCGCACTTCTTCCAGGGCACACTGGAAGGAGAAATCCGTCTCAACGGGGTATCAAGCACAGGGAAAAGCCTGGCCCAACTCTCCGCTGAGGTGGGTACCGTCTTCCAGGACCCGGAGATGCAGTTCTTTGCCCTTAACGTGGACGACGAGATCGCCTTTGCCCATGAGTGGCTCGGCAAGCCACGGGAAGAGATCGAAGAGGTTGTGAAACAAACCGCTGAGCAGCTCAACATCACCCGCATCCTGGGCTCCTCCATCCACGAGCTCTCCGAGGGCCAGAAACAGAAAGTGGCCCTGGCCGACATCCTCTCCCTGTCCCCCTCCATGGTGGTGCTGGACGAACCCTCGGCTAACCTGGACCCCGAGAGCACCGACGCCCTGGCCCGGTTGATCCGCGATCTTAAAAACAGGAAAATCGCCGTGCTGGTGGTGGACCACCGACTCTACTGGCTGGAAGGTGTGGCCGATCACGTGGTGGTGATGGACGATGGAAAAATCGTTGCCCGGGGAGAATTTAACATGCTGGGGGACGCTGCACTGCGTGCCCGCTACGGCCTGCGCGCACATCATGTCCCCGATACCAGACAGACCCTCCCCCCCCTTCCGAAAAACGGCCACCTGGAGGTCGAAGGGCTCACCTTCGGCCATGGAAACGGACCCACCCTCTACAGCAACGCATCCTTTGCCCTGCCCCAGGGAGTCACGGGGATCATCGGAGACAACGGCACCGGGAAGACCACCCTTGCCCGGCTTCTCACGGGCCTCACCAAGCCCCAAAGCGGAAAGATCGCCATCGGCGGAGACAAAATTAAACAAAAACACCTGCTAAACCACGCGGGCATTGTCCTTCAGAACACGGATCACCAGCTCCACATGAACTCGGTGCTCCAGGAGGTGGCCATGGCTTCGGGCATCCACCGGGTCCGCAAAGAAAATCGCGACACGCTCCTCGCCTTTCTGGACCGCTTCGGCCTCGCCCCTTTAGCCAATCGCCACCCCCAGTCCCTTTCCGGTGGAGAAAAACAGCGCCTGGTCATTGCCTGCGGCCTGGCCCAAAAACCGGATATTTTTATCTTGGACGAGCCCACCAGCGGGCTGGACGGCCACAACATGGAGCGCATCGCAACCATGATGCGCGATGCGGCAGACAGCGGCACCAGCGTGGTGGTCATCACCCACGATCTGGAGCTTCTCCACCTCGCCTGCGATGTGGCCCTGCGCCTTCCCTTTTCACAAGACCAACAGGAGTCCTCACCATGTTTGAAGACAGCGTAACCCCGGACATCAAAGCCCGGATTCAGGAAATGATCGACGAAAACCCCAGCACCATGCCCGGCCAGATGGCAGCCCAGCTCCACATCTCCGAGGCGGCAGTGGTCTCGGCCCTCCCCAATCCCATGGCGACCTTTGTGGATGCCGCACACTTTAACACCGTCTGGGAGGCCATGACCGGCTGGGAAAAAGTCACCTTTCTCCGCCAGAGCCCCACATCCGTCATCGAGGTAAAGGGAAAGCTCCCCAAGGGCACCCACGGCCACGGGTATTTCAACCTCATGGATAGGGAGAACCCCCTGGGCGGCCACCTTAAAGTGGACAAACTCGGGGCCATCTGCTTTCTCGAAAAACCCTTCTTCGGCCTGGAGAGCCTCTCCGTCCAGTTCTACGACACCAACGGCGACCACATGTTCGCCGTCTACGCAGGAAGGGAGAAACGCACCCTCATCCCTTCTGTAAAAGCCGGGTTCCACGCCCTTCGCAACCAACTGACCAGCAAGGAGTAAACACCATGAAATCACTCATCGTCTATTCATCCCGAACCGGAAACACCCGAGCCGTTGCCGAAGCCGTCAAAGAGGCATTTCCCGAGCCCTGCACCCTGGCCCCCGTTGAAGAGGCACCCGCCGTGGACGACTACGATGTCATCGCCATCGGCTACTGGGTGGACAAAGGCATGCCAGATGCCAGGGCCAAGGCGTTCATGGAGAAAATAAAAGGAAAAAAGGTGGGACTCTTCGGAACCCTGGGGGCCTACCCGGACTCGGAACACGCAAACGACTGCCGGGCCAAGGCCGAAGCCCTCATGGAAGGAAACGAGGTGATAGGGCAATTTCTCTGCCAGGGCCGCGTGGACCCCAAGGTGCTGGAGATGATGGCCAAGGTGGCCTCAGACCACCACCCCATGACAGACGAGCGCAAGGCGCGCATCGAAGAAGCGAAGAAACACCCCAACAAAGAGGATTTTGAACAGGCCAAAGCGTTTTTTCGAGAGTGCTTGAAGAGATAAAAACCAAAAAAAACGCCTCCGGAGGCCCTGCCGGGGGCCAAACTTTTGAAAAGTTTGACAAACAGGTTTTAAGTGCTATTTCGGTTTATTCGAGTACCTTGGTTTACCGGCGGCTTTAGGCTTAATGAATAAGAGACCGGAACGTTTTTGCGGAGCTTTATTCAAAAAGCGACCCGCCGGAGTTATTCCGTGTGAAGTCAAGACAGATTCAAGGACGTTCTTTCGTTCCCAGGCTCCGCCTGGGAATGATGCACGGAGGCTCTGCCTCCGCGATTGGAATCGCTTCACTCTGCACGTTTTATCCATTATGACGCGATGCTTCACACCGGCAAGGCAGAGCCTTGCAGCCGACACCCCCAGGCAGAGCCTGGTAGCGAACAAAAGGTGGCACACCTTGCCGCCGGAGGCGTTTCTTGTTTTTAAATCCTTCAGGAAGACTTGGACGCGTGATTTTCCGGCAGGGTGAATTTTTCCTGCCACGTGTCGATGTCGCAGCCTGCCTCCTTTAAATAGAGGATAAAGCGGCCAAGCTGGAGTACCACGTCGTCGGTGACGGCATGCTCCACCCGACATGCTGTGGCCTCGGCCTCCTCGTCGGGGAGTTGCAGGACGCGCCCGAAAAAGTCGCGGAGGATCACGTTACGGTGGGCGATGCGTTTGCCCAGCTCCCAGCCGGAGGGGGTGAGTGTGATGGGGCTGTAGGGCCTGTACTCGATCAGCTCACGGGCGGCAAGGGATTTCAGGGCCGTTGTCACGGTGGACCGGGTGACCCCCAGGTCGTCTGCGATGGCGTTGGAGCGGGCGTCCCCGTTTTTCTGGACCAGTCTGAAAATGGCGGCAAGGTAATCTTCGAGGGTGGATGTCAGCGGGGTCTCTTTTGTGATCATGATCTCTCCTTGGGGTTGGTACTCCGCAATGGTGATTAGTCAATCCGCCACCATTTGACAACATGTAATATCAAAATACAGATAACGGTTCAGTTTATTGATGCCTCCGGCGCCCCTGCCGAGACCAACCTTTTGAACCATAGGACACACAGGTTTTCACGTTATGCGCCTCTTCTCTCTTCCGCCCTGGCTGCGCCTTCTTGCCGGGTACGCCTCCATGTATCGAACCCGTGTTGCCGTCGGTATCGGCTGCAGCACGGCTGCCCGCGTCTGCGACCTTCTACCCATGATTATAGCAGGATACGCGGTCAATCACATCACGTCGAGCCCCGACGGCTCAACCGGCTTTCTGGCATACGGGCTGGCAGTCTTCTGCGCCTTTGGCGGCCTGGCCATCTTTCAAAGCTCAAGTGATTACCTTTTGGCTGCCGTGGCCCAGTGCATCCGCCATGACATCAGGATGAAGCTCTTTGCCAAGATCCTTGCCGTGGACACCGAGTTCATCGAGGCACGCAGCAAGGGGGACCTCCTCTCGGTGGTCACCAACGACGTGGACGTGCTCAACGTGTTTTTCTCAGAGACCATCGCCAACCTGGTGCGCGTGGTTATCTCCTTTGCGGGCACCTACGGCTACCTTTTCTGGCTCGACGCCCGGCTGGCCCTGATCCTGGCCTTTCCCCTCCCCTTGGCCTTTCTGGCCATGCGTCTCTTTTCGCGCAGAGTTCAGCCCCAGTACCTTACATCACGACGGGCCGTGGGCCGCTTTGCCGGGACCCTTGAAAACAGCCTCCAGGGCATTCCCGTGCTCCGGGCCTACTGCGCCGAGCAGGCAGAAACGGACCGCCTGAAAAAAGAGTCCGCTTTCTATCGAGACACGGCGGTGGCCGCGGCAAAAACCAGGCGAAACTTCATCCCGATCATCTACGGCATCGCCGGGCTCTCCTTTGCCCTTCTCATCGGCGGAGGTGGCTGGCTCACGCAGCAGCCCGGCGGGCCCAGCCTCGGAGCCTACACAACCTGCGTCCTCATGGGCATGCGCCTTGTAGTTCCCATCTTTACCCTTACCTTTCTCATCAACCAGCTTCAGCAGGCCAAAGCCGCGGCCACAAGGGTCCGTGAGCTTCTTTTCGTTACACCCCGCCTTGCGGACCCGGCCGACGCCACGGACCTTCAGGGCATCCCCGAGACCGTCCGTTTCCACAAGATCCGGTTCCGCTACCCCAACCATCCGGAGCTCTTCTCCGACCTCTCCTTTACCATCAATAAAGGCGAATTCATTGGCATTGCAGGGCCCACCGGTGCAGGCAAAAGCAGCCTCATCAAGCTGCTGCTCCGCTTCTACGGCCCAAATTCAGGCCAAATCGCCATCAATGGACAGAACCTGGAAGAACTTGCCGCCGCCAGCTTTCGCAAACATGTGGGCTACGTCTCCCAGCACCCCTTTCTCTTTCACGGAACGGTCCTGGACAACCTCTGCCTGGGAAGCCCCGAAGCCACAGACGCGGAGATCCAACAGGCCCTTCGGCAGGCCGGAGCCGAAGAGATGGTCCGCGCCCTTCCCCAGGGGCTCCACACCATCCTGGGAGATCAGGGAGACACCCTTTCCGGGGGACAGAAACAGCGTCTCTCCCTGGCACGGGCCCTGCTCAGGGACCCCGAGGTGCTCATCCTCGATGAGGCCACCTCGGCCGTGGACCCGGCAACCGAGAGCATCATCCACACGAACCTGATGGGCCTTCGGAAAAACCGAATCATCATTGCCGTTGCCCACAGACTCTCCACCCTCACGTCATGCGACCGAATCCTCGTCATGGACCAAGGGGGCATTGTCCAGGAGGGGCCCCATCGCCAGCTGGTGTCCCAGGAGGGCGTCTACCAAACCCTGTGGCAGGCCCTTCAGGAGACTCCCTGCTGAAAACCGGCCACCAGTGCCACGGCCCAGGGAACAAAGCCCCTTTTTTCCACTTAGAGATGTTACCACCCGTCAGCATGTGTTACGCAGGAACCTGGCGATTAAGGGATGATCCTCTGGAACGCCGCACTCCTGTACGGCACGGGCAACCACGGCCAAAAAAGCCGCACCGGAGTGCGGCGCTCCGGCTCAGTCGATTTTTCTCGATTTCTTTGAAGATCAAGGCCCAAACGTTATCCAAGGCAAACCATCAAGACCTGTTTGTTTAACTTTTCAAAAGCTTGCCCCCGCAAGGGGCGCCGGAAGCATAAGCTGAAATGATCTATTATTACTTTGGCTCCATCGTTTCTTCATGAACATCCGGTCTACGTCACTATCAAAGAGCTGCTCCCATGGTCATTGAGAAAAAAAACGTCATAGAAGAAACAGACACCCTCATCATCGGCGGAGGGTTAAGCGGACTCTACGCAGCCAGTATCCTGGCTGCCGAGAAGAAAGAGGTGCTTCTGCTGGAAGCCCGGGACCGTATCGGGGGGCGAATCCTCTGCACCGGACCAAACGGTTTCTCGGCGGACCTCGGCCCCTCGTGGTACTGGCCCGCCCTCAACCCGAGGGTCTGTGCCCTCATCAACGCCCTTCACCTTACGGGCTACCCCCAGTTTGAAACAGGGTACTGCCGTTTCCAGACCCGGGACGGCAAGGTCGTCACCATGGAGGGACAGCCCATGGATCCTCCGGGCTGGCGACTTCACGGCGGCATGAGCGCCCTTGTGGAGGGATTGTATAAACGCCTTCCCCAAGGGACGGTAAGGCTAAGCCATCCGGTATGCGACATCGAAAGGCAGGAAGACGGCATCCTTGTGAGCGTGGGCGTGCTTGATGAGCCGCCTGAGTGCCGCATCAAAGCCTCCCGCGTCATTCTGGCCATGCCGCCCCGGCTGGCCGCACGGTCCATCCTCTTTACACCGGATCTGCCCCACGACCTCACCCAATCCATGCTCCGGGCCAACACCTGGATGGCCGGCCACGCCAAATTCTTTGCCCTGTATGACGAAGCCGCCTGGCGACAACTGGGTCTCTCCGGCCAGGGGTTCAGTTATCATGGCCCGTTGGGCGAAATCCACGACGGTTCCATTGAAACGGGGGCACCCTTCGGCCTCACCGGTTTCCTTGCCACGCCCGCCCTTCGGAGAAAAGAGAAGGAGGCCATGGTGCCCGCCATGCTGGCTCAGTTAGGCACACTCTTCGGAGAGGAGGCAGCACACCCCACCGCCTTTTACTATCAGGATTGGTCCAGGGAGCCCTTTACAGCCACCGAATACGACCTCAGAGCCGCCCACAACCACCCTGAGTTTCATCTGCCGTCTGGGAAAACCACCACCTGGGACAACCGGTTCCACTTTGCCGGCACCGAAACCGCCCACCACCTGGCCGGGTACTTGGAAGGGGCCCTGGCAAGCGGCGAGAGGGCAGCCCGCGCGGTGAACCAGGCCCCTTTGACATGCAACCAGAAAGCAACACACGTATGATTGTCCTCTTCTTTATCTACTTTTCCGCATTGTACTGGCTTATCAGGCGCTCTCCCCGGGACATCGCGACACAGGCCTTTCGCGTACTCCTTCTCGTGCCGTGCATCGTTCCGCTGATTCTCTTTTTCATGCTTGTCCGGACCCCGCTGATGCAAATCGGCGGCAAGGTCTCCGGTCTGTTCCGCATCCGGGAAGAGGAGATCTTCGGCATGGCCTTTTCTGTCCTTCTGTTCCTCTTCTCTGCCCTTGCCATGCATTTTGCTTTTGATCACTTCCACATGGCCTACACACACTTGTGGATAAAACTGATCTGTACCATCGTACTTTTTATGGGCGTAGTGGAATGTGTCTCCAGGAAGTGACAGGTTTGACTCAGCGCTCACGGCATCGCCAAGGGTGTGAAAAAAAGAAGCGGCCCCCAGGGTTGAACCGGGAGACCGCTTTCACGTGGTACAATGCCATTCAGAACAGAAAAACAGCCGGCAAAATGTCACCTATCGTGCTGCACGAGCCTTGGGAACCCGTTCCAGATAAAGATAGACGCCAAGATCCTTTCTGGTTTCGAACCCCAGCCGGTGATACCAGGCCAGAATGGGGTTATGCCGTTCCACATGCAGGCTCAGCCCAAGAGCCTCCCCGTCTGCCCGGGCGATAAGATCTTGAAAAATCCGGGTGCCGATGCCCTGTTTCCTGAACCGGGGCAGAAGGGCGATGTCCATGATCCGAATCCCGTCCCTGGAAGCATCCAGGTACAAGCGCCCCACAGGGGCTTTATCCAGAAGGATAACGGAAAAATCCCCTTCGGCATGGTGGCGGGAATAGTGGGCATGCTGGAGAGCGAACTGGTCACGCAAAAAGGCATGGATCTCCGGTTCGCCCCACCCGGTTGAAGACATCTCTTCCAACCGGGTGGAGGCGTAGACCTGAAAAAGGAATTCCGTATCCTTTTTGTCCACCGGACGAAAGGAAAGGACCTGTGAGGGCATGGTACGCATCATGATCTTTTTCAGCACCTGTGTTTGATTGTTTATAGATCAGTTAAACACAGCTTCGTAAAACATGTACGGGCTGTCTTCTTCTCCCTGGACAGGGGTGATCATCACATGCTCCAGACAGAACTCGCCGAGGTTCAGCTGGACTGTGGCCTGATACGCAGGGGAGGCCTTGTCACATTGAAAAAGAAGTGAAAAAGGCTGCTTCCTTCCCGGTGACTCTTCCGAGCACCGCAACGGGTTGATCTCTTTTAACACCCCTTGAATAAGGCCGTTGGGATGGTGAATAGACACCTCCACGCCCTCCGCGAAATCCGTATGGGCCAGTTCGGCCAGTTCCTTCACTGTTTTTGAAGAGTTCATATCACCTCCCATTAGTTGGCCCGGGGCGGAAAAGTACCCTGGACCGCAATGATATACATCATGCTCAAACAGGGTTGAATGTTGTGATGCTTCTGGGACGCACCGGATGAACTCAGCACGGAAGTAACAGAAGCATCGATGCCTCCCAGGGAAACGTCTTCCGTGGCCCCTGAGTTCAGGTAATTTTCCAGATCCAAGTTAAAAGTTGAACTCCAACCGGCTGCGAGCCGTGAATTCGAGGTTGGAACGGCCTTGCCGCCCTTTTTGGTGGTTGCCTGGATGCTTGCCACGGTCTGCTCTGTGACGCCGTGGTTATGGGGAGGCAGATTGTTTTGGGTCAGTTGAACGAACTCCTGCCCCCTTGCCAGCCCCAGGTAGTAGACATCTCCGCACCCCACGGGAAGTCGGCCCCTCAAATCCGGCAAGGCAAAGTTCGTCCTTCCGTCACCGCCGTAGCGCGTCCCCAGAATCGCGAACAACGCTGGAAATTCAGATATCGTCACCAGGCTTCCATCACACCAGGCATAGCCCCTGGGAGCAAAATTGCCTGAGAACATGCGTATTTCACCAAGAAATGGATCAGCCATACCGACCTCCTTTACGACCTAGTGGGAAAAATACCTTCCAGGGCGATGATAAAGTTCACTCCAAGCCCAGGCTGCTCATTGATATGGGCCAGACCACCGCCAGTATTCAAGACCGTTGTGCTTCCCGAAGTCTTTACGCCGCCAAGCTGCACAAGGTCATCATCGGTCTCCGAGTACCAGTTCACCTGTGTTCCGGTTTCGTCTCCAAAGCTTACGGCGATGTAGTTCCCCTCCTCGGGTTCGTGGTTTACGCCGTTTTCCGTTCCCGCATGGAACAGGATTCCGGCGTTGACGTCCACATCATGCGAATGGAGAGGCATTTGGTTCTGGGCGATGCCCGCGGTGAACTGCCCTCCAGTAAACCCGATCCGTCGGTCACTGAGCCCGGGCCCCATGCCCGTGCCAATAACCGCCCTGTCTTTCATGTCGGGCAACGCGAAGGTTGTCCGGCCATTTCCTCCAAAATAGCTGCCCAGCACGGCAAAAAGGCTGGTGTGCTGACTGACGCTGAGGATGGCACCGTTGCATAGGGCCCAGTATCTCGGCGCATAATTGCCTGTGAACAAACGTATTTCACCAATAAACGGTTCGGACATGGGGCCTCCTTTCTAAGATCTGGGTGGATAGATGCCATCCCAGCAAATGATATAGGTTGTTGCTACCCACGGTTGCATATTCTGATGCGCGGTGCTTCCACCGGTATCCGACGCCACAACCTGGCTGTTGATCGCTGCCCCCTTCAATGCCACCTGCTTGTCCTGGCCGGGGGGTGAGATGTAGTTTTCAATGCTGTGGGCCGGGGATGTTTCCACGTTATCGCCTGCTGCCAAAAAGCTGCCGTTATCAGGGGCAGTGTCCTGCCCTTTTAACCTGGTTGCCTTCAAGGCCACTGAAATGGAATTTTGGGTGCTGTGGCCGTGGGACGGCATGGTTGCCTGGTTCAAGGTGACCGCTTCCTGGCCGGCACTCATGCCCATGGTCCAATAGATGGAAAGGCCCGGCCCCTGGCCCAGGCCCACCGGAGTCCTGCCCCTCAAATCCGGAAGGGCAAAGTTACTCACACCATCACCACCGTACGCGTTACCAATAATCGAAAACAAAGAGACGTACTGTGACACCGCAAGGAGTCTCCCGTCGCACAGAAACCAGTTCCTGGGCGCGAAGTTCCCTCCGAAAAGTCGAATTTCTCCTATGTAAGGATCCATGCATTCCCCCCCTTTTGAAAAAACCTGATTCATTCGTTGTTTTTGTCAGGAAGACAGACCATTGGGCCCATCTTCGGCGGGACGCGAACCCGGATATTTCATGAGAAAAGTTAAGACGCGTGAAACATGCAACATGGCGTTCATCGTTTCCTGGTCAATTTTCCCACCCTTCGGGCGAGCCGGGTGCACCCATCCTTTGCGGTATCAGAGCGTTAAGATAAACCACGGGATCTCATGCTCTGATGCCTTGAATAAGGGAGCACTCGACCCGTGAAGCATCCGGGTCAAGTAAAGTAACAGAATCATGACGATTTCATACGCGGCCTCTTCAAAGAAAAAAGCAAAAGAGACACACCGTAAAAAAACCGCAGGATTTGGACGCACCGGTTCTATCGGCTCAGTTTAGCTTAATTTTTTCTTGAGGGCTGTTTGTCTAACATTTCAAAGGTGTGACTTACAGAAGGTTCACCTGAGGCAACCCTGCGAGTGAAGGTTTCACCATTAAAGAGAAGCGGCCTTCGTTAGCAGACACTGAAGAACTGGGTTGCATCACATCGTCACCTTTGAAGAGACGAATAAGGAGGGCATAAATCGTGTTCCGTCCGCATAATGAAAGGGTTCAAAAGCTACGGAACGAGGGTTGCTTGGCATTTACTCGAAAAGTATTTTTATGTTCTCCATGAAAGCACACAACACAAAAAAAATCAACAAAAAAAGAAAATTACCATTAGAGATGCCGAGCAAAAAAGCTGGAGATTTTCACGTATTAACAAGCCTCCAGGCAAAGGCAGAAACGGATGGAGTATTTCTATTTCCTCAGGCCATTCAAGGGTGGAAGAAGCAATTCAGAAGAATACTTGATTTCAAACAAACGATTCCTGTCACCCTGTTACCCCGACGCCTTTTTCCTCATGGGCAGACAGGGATTTTTCCTTGACAACACAAAACTACATTTGCTTTGATAGCCATACGTTAACAATGACTCGCAAATCCGGAAAATATTCTCCATACCCTTCGCATGTCCCGGATATATTCACGTAAGCGAGTTGCTTCCTTGTTCTCTTTTCGACCCGTAGCACGCAGCGAATCAATTCACCTCAGGCGACGATATGGTAAGCCATACAGACGTTCCGACCGCTGACCTCCTTCCTTCAACTCTGTCGGATCCAAGTAAAAAGAAGCTGCAGGCCCGTTACGCCCAGGACAGATGAACTGTCCACAACGCCAGAACGGACATAGTTTTCTACACATCGTAAACCACATATTTTTCAACAGCGCGCGCCGGCCATCTCCGGAGCTGTAGATATACGCTGGTAAGGATTGTTTTCTCATCCTCCCGTAAAGCCATGGGGCCATAACCTACGCCTCATGTTTATCGCTGGCAGAAGGTTTCCTTTCATCAACTGAATATGTGATGAGGTAAAAGGTGAGTAACCTGATCCGGGCACTTCAGGAAAAGGCCGTCTCCATGCCGGAGAAAAAGGCTTTTGTATCCCTTGGCAGAGACGGCAGTGAGCTGGCATCCATTTCCTTCAGGGAACTGGATGCCCAGGCACGCTGCGTTGCCTTCAGGTTGCAGTCCATGGGCCTGTCCGGTCGCCCCATGGTCATGCTGATGGAAAACAGGATCAGCCTCGTCGTGGGCTTTTTGGGATGTATCTATGCCGGTGTGATCCCCGTGCCAATGCCAGTACCCCGCCATGGAAGGTCCTGGCAGAGGGTCCGGGCAGTGGCCGGCGACTCCGGGGCAGATCACCTCCTTGCCGACCGTCATATCGTGGACCGGATTGCCCGGAGTAAAAAGGAGAGCCTTTTTTCCCCAGAAACTTATCGCTGGATATCGGTGGAGGACCTTGCATCGGAAGGAACTGGCCAATGGACGCACATCGCCCCTGACCCCCATGACCTGGCCTTCCTCCAGTATACGTCCGGCAGCACAGGCACCCCCAAGGGGGTGATGATCAGCCACGGCAACCTTTTGGAAAACACCCTGGCCTTTTCCCGCCATTTCGGGCTGTCCCGCCAAAGCGTCAGCGTCTCCTGGCTGCCCCTGTTCCATGACATGGGGCTTGTGGCCCATGTTGTCCAGCCTGTGGTCCTGGGCTGCACGTCGGTACTTCTCGACCCCTTGTCCTTTATCATGAAGCCGGTGTCCTGGCTTCGGGCCATGTCAACCCATGGCGGCACGTTTTCCGGGGCGCCGAATTTCGCCTACGAACTCTGCGCACGGGAAATCCCGGACCGGGATGTTGCCGGACTGGATCTAAGCTCCTGGAGCACTGCCTATTCCGGATCCGAACCGGTGAGGCGCTCCACCCTTGAGCTCTTTTATGCCAGATTCAAGTCGGCAGGGTTCAGACGCACCGCCTTTTCTCCAGGTTACGGCCTGGCCGAGGCGACCTTGATTGTCTCGGTTAAACCCGCAGGAAAAACCTACGTATCACGTGGGCATTCCAAAGTCCGCAAAGCACCCGGGAAGGGGCACCTGTTCCTTTCCGGGGACATGATAAGCTGCGGATCTGCCACGGGAGATCACCAGATCAGGATCGTCGACCCCGACTCCGGAGTCGATTTGAACGATGGCGAGATTGGAGAGATCTGGGTCAGCGGAAGCAGTGTTGCCAAAGGATACTGGAAGAATCCGGGGCTTACGGCGCAATTCTTCGTCCGGGGGGACAACTCGGCACGCCTCTGGTTTCGCACCGGCGATCTTGGGTTGCTCGAAGACGGAGAACTCTATGTTGCAGGGCGGCTCAAGGATGTTCTCATCATCAACGGGGAAAACTATTTTGCCGAAGACATGGAACACACGATTTCCATGTGCCATGAAGGGTTCCGGTCGGGGGGATGCGCCCTGTTCCCGGTCGAGACAGGCCATGGCGAGCACCCGGTGGCGGCCTGTGAAATCGCATCGGAGGCATCACCGGAGACACGGCAGGACATGGTTGAAGCAGCCTGCCGCGCCGTCATGGAAACCCACGAAATCCCCTTATATGACCTGGTATTCAGCTTGCGAGGAAAGTTACCCAGGACAACCAGCGGAAAAATCAAAAGGCACCGGTGCCGCCAGCAGTACATGGATCGCCGCCTGGCCCTGCCCTTTGGCCCATCGTCCCACCCCAGCCTTATAAGAAACCGAATGGAGGAAAGCCATGACTGCCCCAAAAGCCTTTCATCCGAAAGGTCTTTACACGATTCCCTGGTCGGGTCGTAACAATGCAAACGGATGGATCGAACCGACAACCCAGTGCCAGCTCCGCTGTCCCGGCTGCTATCGGGGCGTTTCGGAAAACGGGTATGCCCCCTCCCATGCGGATCTTGACGACCTCAAGGAGCAGGTTGCGTTCCTCATAAAGAAACGAAACGTCCAGACCATCTCCATTGCAGGGGGAGAACCCCTGCTCTACCCGGAGCTGGATGCCTTGGTGGCCCATATCAAAAGCCAGGATGTGAAGGTCGGGCTTTTGACCAACGGGTTGCTTTTGGATGAAGCGAAGCTGAACCACTTAAAGAAGATCGGAGTGGATTGCATTCAGCTCCATGTGGACAAATTCCAGGGACGGGGAGAGGACGAAGCCCAGGTCAATCAGCTCCGAGCCGACTTCTGCCGAATGTTTCGAAAGGTCTCCGATATTCATCTTGGGTTCATCATGCCCGTTTCCGAACAAACCGTCTCCGACCTGGAGGTGTTGGCACCGTTTTTCAGAGAACATTCCGACATCATCGATACGGTCACCCTGACCGTCTACAGGGAGGAGATCCTGAGCCCCGACAAGGAGCGTCACCAGGAGAACCTGCATGGCCTTCTGGAAAAGATCCGTAAGGAGCTTTGCCTTACCTGGTGTGCCTGGATCCCCAAACTGTACAACGATGACTTCGGGTGGCTGTATGCATCCACGGTTTTCCGAAACGGGAAACCATGGAAAACCGTGACGCCAAGCATGTTTCAGTCCATTCAGGAGAACCATTTTCAAACCCGGGGCCGGTACAAATTTACCCCATTTGATAAGCGTTCCCCCATACTCGATCACCAGGGTGTATCCATTCAGACCGTGATTGTGGTGAATCTTCCCGTCCGGCTTTCCCAGGGATGGAACCTGTGCCGGGGCTGCCCCGATGCCATGGTGTACCAGGGCAAGCTGGTGCCGTCGTGCCTTCTTGAACACGTCAAAAAAGGAGAAGATATCACGGTATTTGAAGCGTGTTGCGAAGACTGCTGTGGTTAGAAAGCCTTTGAGACCGCTGCCGTAAAGGGTCTCTGCGGTGCCTTGGGAATTCATTGCCAGACACAGTTCACATGGGAGGAGAGATGAAAACAGAGCCGGAAATCCTGCAGTTCCTCAAAAATCGACTGTCAGCACAATTGCGAATGACACCGGATGAAATCCTTGTTGACGTCCCTTTGGACACCCATTACGGACTGAGCTCCATGGATCTTTTAGCCCTTGGAGGCTGGCTGGAAGACTGGCTGGGGCTGGAGCTGGACCCCACGGTCCTGTTCGAAACCAGAACCCTTCGGGGAATGGTGCTGGCCGTCCCTCAAAGAGAAGAGGCCTGACCATGCCCTATTACATCGGCCTTGCCAACACCTGCCACGACCCTGCCGTTGCCGTTGTCTCGCCGGAAGGAGACCTGGTCTTTGCCCAGGCCCTGGAGCGCTATTTCCAACAGAAAAGGGCCTGGGACCTGCCCCCGGATCACGGGGGATACCTCCGGGATGTCCTCCGGGCCCATTGCGCCCCCCGTGAAGGCGTGGTCGTCGCCACCTGCTGGCGTACCCCGGGGTTGTTGGGCAAACCGTTTGATGCGCCCCCTTCCCTCAGCCCGGGCAACCGACAAGGCGAGTCTCTGCTCCGGGAATCAGACGGCCAATGGCTGATGTGGTCCCAGAAAAAAGCCTATGAAGGCTGCGGCACTCACCTGTCCTATCTTCTGTCCCACTATTTCGATTGTGACAAAATCGAGATCCGTTCCTATGACCATCACCTGACCCATGCGGCCAATGCCTGCTTCACCTCCCCCTTTAACCGGGCCCTATGCGTGATCGCCGATGGTGAAGGGGAGATCGGGTCGGTTTCCAGCTACCTTTACGACCAGGAGGCCTTAACCCCCCTGGGACGGTCCTGGGGACCGGGAAGCCTCGGAGCCTATTACGCCAAACTGACAGAATGGTGCGGGTTTGACTGGCGCAAGGGCGAAGAGGGTAAGGTCATGGGGCTGGCCGCCTACGGTCAACACCGCGCCCAGCTGGAAAAGGAGCTGGCCTCCCTGGTACGCTACGACAACGGGCAACTGCTCCAGGGCAGGAAACGGGACCTGGCTCAAGTGCTCCGTCGCCTTGAAGGCGGGGGCGGATTTACAAGGGAAGATATGGCCTGTACCGGCCAGCAGGTGTTTGAAGAGCGGATGCTGGCGCTACTCCAGGGGGTGTATCACCGTGGCGGATCGACAAACCTGGTGTTGGGGGGCGGCTGCGCGCTGAACTCCTCCTTCAACGGCAAAATCCTTCGGAAGACCGGGTTCGAAGCCGTCCATGTTCCCTGTTCGCCGGCAGACGACGGCAATGCCGCCGGTGCCGCCATGCTGGCCTTTATGAGCGATCGCCGCGAACACAAAGCACAAATAAACCATGGTCCCTGGGCCTCCCCCTACCTTGGCTCCGAGATGGACCCAAAAGCCATGACACGGCTGACACGCTCTTTCCCCCCCGGCAGGATCTCCCACCACCCCGGCACCATCCATGAAAAAGCAGCCCAACGCCTCTCCCGGGGCCAGATCCTGGGCTGGGTCCAGGGCCGGGCCGAGTATGGCCCAAGGGCCCTGGGGAACAGATCCATCCTGGCGGATCCCCGCAACGGCACCCTCAAGGACCGCATCAACCGGGAGGTCAAGTTTCGGGAGGATTTCAGGCCCTTTGCTCCGGCAGTGCTGGCGTCCGAAACCCATCGCTGGTTTCAGTTCGGAATGGAATCCCCCTACATGTCCTTTACCCTGCCCTTCCAATCGAGCAAGGTCGACGATGTTCCAGCCGTGGTCCATAAAGACGGCACCGGAAGATTGCAGACGGTCCATGGGGAGGCCAACCCGGCATTCCATGGCCTCATCACCCACTTCCATCAATTGACCGGCATCCCCCTGGTCCTGAACACCAGCATGAACATCATGGGAAAGCCCCTGGTTCACAGCCTGGAAGATGCCGTGGGCCTGTTCTTCACCACGGGCCTGGATGCCCTGGTGATCGGTGATTACCTCATCCGAAAAGAGGCGTGATGCTGTTTTACGCTCCTGAATTCATCTTTCTCTTTTTGCCTGTGGCCCTAACCGGCTATTTTCTCCTCGGCCGGAAAAGCGCTGGATATGCCCGAGGCTGGCTGCTTGCCTCTTCCCTCGTCTTTTATGCCCTGGGTACGTCCGCCAACCTGGTCCTTCTCCTTATATCCATCGGGGCCAACTTCTACCTGGCCAGGACCTTTGCAGAAGAAAGGGTCGGGTCCAAGGTCAAAAAAGGACTTCTGTGGTCAGGGATCGTGCTGAACCTGGGTGTTCTGGTCTATTACAAGTGCCAGGGGCTGCTCTTCGTTGAGATCCCTTCGGGCAGCCAGAACGCCTTTATGGACATCCTTATTCCATTGGGCCTGTCGTTTTTTACCCTTCAGCAGATCGCCTTTCTCGTGGACACGTACAAGGGAAAGATCAAAGAGACGCGGCTGTTTCGTTACGCCCTGTTCGTCAGTTTTTTCCCCCAGCTCATTGCCGGCCCCATCGTCCGGTACCAGGAGCTGGTTCCTCAGCTGAAACGGAAAGAGACCTTCAGGTTTCATGTCGAGCACCTTGCCGTGGGCTCCTTTGTCTTTACCCTTGGGGTGCTGAAAAAAGTGCTCATTGCAGACAGCCTGGCCCCCATGGTGGGATCCATTTTTCACGCAGCAGCCCAGGGGCAGGAGGTGTCCATGGCCGCCGCCTGGCTGGGCAGCGTGGGGTTTTACCTCCAGCTCTACTTTGACTTCAGCGCCTATTCGGACATGGCCCTGGGCATTGCGCGGATGTTCGGCCTGGTCCTTCCCGTGAATTTTGACTCCCCCTACCGCAGCCGGAACCTGCCCCAGCTTTTTTTGCGGTGGCACATAAGCCTCTATCGCTTCCTCGCCGATTACCTGATGCTTCCCATGATGGCAGCCATGAAAAAAATGCCCCTGGGCAGCCCGGTGGCCAGGACGCGGTGGTCCGTGTGCACGGCAACCCTTCTGACTTTCAGCCTTTCCGGGCTCTGGCACGGCGCCTCCTGGAATTTTCTTCTGTGGGGGGTTCTCAACGGGGTGATGATGGTTCTGTTTTTCCTCCACGGATCGTTTTTCCCAAAAAAGAAAGCTGCGAAGACTCATAAATACTGGGGAACGGCCGCAACGGCTTTTTTTTGCCTTTTTGTATCCGTGGTATTCCGGTGCCAGAGCCTGGACCAGGCCAAGGTCCTCTTCAAAGCCATGGCAGGGTGTGGCCTTGTGTCCCTGCCCAGAGCCCTGGAGCCTGCCCTGGGATGGCTCTCGGTTTTCGGGATCAAATTCCACGGGGTTTTTGACGGCATCGTCCTGGCCCAGTCCAAATGGGTTTTCTCCGGCACCCTGATTATGGCCCTGGGGATAGCCTTTGCCTGCCCCAATGTCTATGCCCTTTCCACCCGCATCGGCTCCGGCATCCCCCCCCAAACGCATGACGAATCTTCATGGAGCCGGTGGTACAGGGAACCCTCTGCAGCCGTGCTCGTTGGGATGGCTCTTGGCCTGGCGCTGATGATCAGCCAGGTGGTGGATCCGGGTGGCTGCGGCAGTGGTGATTTTATCTATTTCCATTTTTGAAACGAGGGACCCCATGTTCACCTCCTACCTGACACGCCTGTGCCTGCTCACCGCCCTTTTTCTCGGGGGCATCGGAGCCGTTAACTTCCGGGCAGATCCCAATGAAGTGTTTATGGGTATAAAAGGAGCTGATGAGAAGCGGCTGGTGGTGTTCCCATCCCGAAGGACCTGGGCCAACGTCACCATCAACCGGGTGCGCCATGGGGGCTATCAGACATTGGTCATGGGAAATTCCAGGGCCTGGATGGGTATTGACCCAGACTACCCCGCACCGGACGGCAACATCTACAATGCTTCCTTTTCCGGGTGCAGCCTGGAAAACATGCACACGGTGCTGCGGTTCATGTGGGACAAAAACACACTGTCCACCATCATCATCGGCCTGGACTTTACCATGGAACGAAAAGTAAACGATTTAACCAACGATGATTTTACACCGGTCAGTGCCCTGCAAAGCGCCCTGGGCTTCCAGACCCTGAAAGATTCCCTGGCGACCCACAAAGAAAAATGGTCTCAATCTCACCGCGTCCTGTCCAACGGCTTCAGGCCAACCCCACCCAAACAACAGCCACCTGAAAAGTACCGATCTTATCTGGACCAGGCCGAGCGCTCCTTTCGAGAGGTGTCAACCGTCCCCGTGGACCAGGGCAGGGGCTGGTTCTATCTGGAGCGCATCGTCAACGAATGCCGGACCCGGAATATCCGGCTCATCCTCTTTGTGTCCCCTTTTCACGCAGAGATTCTGGATCGCATGGCGGCATGCGGCGTCTACGACGACTTTGAGACCTGGATGCGAAAAGTGGTGGACATCGCCCATGGGGGCCCCAGCGCAAACCGATCCGATGTGGCGGTATGGCAGTTCTGCGGATACAACCCCATCACAACGGAGCCGTTTCCCGACACAACCTCGGTGGATGGCATGCGGTGGTATTTTGAAGCCAGCCACTACAAACCCGAGGTGGGGAACCTGATCCTGGACAGGATCTTTGAAAGGCCCTCCCCTTCCATGCCGGAAGGGTTCGGCATCAGGCTCACCCGGAAGAATATCGACCTCTGCTGTGAGAAAATCCGGACTGACCTCATGGTTCGGACCTCAACCTGCCTGAATACCCCCTCAAAGCACTGACACAAAAAAAGGGAGCGCCCCCAGGTTTGAAAACCAGGAACGCTCCCTTTTGATTTCTTAAAGAGCCAGACTGCCTTTGCGGTTAGTCCACCATCTGGTTGGGCAGGTAGAAGACAATGTCCGGGAAGGCCGTAATGGCGATCACCATAAGGATCATGATGACGAAAAAGGGGAAGGTGGCCTTGAGGATGTCCCCCACCTTCTCGCCTGAGATCCCTTCGATGACAAAGATGCTGAAGCCCACCGGGGGCGTGATCTGGGAGAGTTCCACCATGAAAACGAGAAAAATCCCGAACCACAGGGGGTGAAACCCTGCGGCCACCACAATGGGCAGCACGATGGGAAGGGTCATCACCACAATGGAGATCCCGTCCAGGATCATGCCCAGGAAGAGGTACATGATGGCGATGACAAAGATCAGCACATAGGGAGAGAGCCCCAGACCCGTGATGTAAAGACTCAAGGCACGGGCAATGCCCACAAACCCCACCACCTGGGAGAGAAAGGCCGCTCCCACGATGATAAAAGAGATCATGGAGGTGGTCTTCACGGCGGAGAGCACCGCCTCCCGAAAGTTTTCCACGGTCAGGTTCTTAAACCACACCGCAAGGATCAGGGCCCCCACCACACCGATGGCAGCCGCCTCCGTGGGGGTGGTGATCCCCATGTAGATTCCGCCTAACACCACGATGATGAGCAGAAGCACGGGAAACAGCTCCCGGGAGGCCGCGATCTTCTCTTTGAAGGTGTGGCTCTCCTCTTCTTTCGGCATGACGTTGGGGTCCATCATGGCGCGCACCATGATATAGGCGGCGTAGGCCGATGCCAGGCACAGGCCGGGAATGACCCCGGCAATGAAGAGCTTGCCGATGGAGGTATCTGAAAGGATCCCGTAGATAATCATGATCAGGCTGGGCGGGATGAGAAACCCCAGGGTCCCGGCCCCTGCCAGAGAGCCGATGGCGATGCTGCGGTCGTAGCCCCTCTTGGAGAGCTCATCCAGGGTGATCTTCCCCACGGTGGCCGTGGTGGCGGCACTGGACCCAGACACCGCGGCAAATAAGGAGCAGGCCACCACGTTGATGTGGAGCAGGCGGCCGGGAATCCCTGCCAGCCAGGGCTGAAGGCCGTTCAGCAGCCGGGTGGAGATCTGGGTACGGTAAAGAATCTCCCCCATGAGGATAAAAAGCGGCAGGGCCGTCAGGGACCAGGAGTTGGTGCTGTTCCAGATGGAGTTGGCCAGAAGGCCGCCGATCTTGTCCCAGACTGAAATGGTGGGGGGCAGGTTGAGTTTGAACATCAACATCCCCATCACCCCGGCCCCCATAAGGGAAAAGCCGATCCAGAGGCCGGACAACAGGAGCAGAAACATCACCCCGAACAGCAAAAAGGTTAGAATTAGCGGATCTGAAACGATGACAACCTCCTCAAAAAATCACCGGTAAGCTGCAGGATCAGCTGCAAAAGGCCCACCGGGATGACCAGCTGGGGAATATAAATGGGGGTTTCGGAGATGGAGTCGGCCGTCATGCCCAGGTCCCAGACGTCATAGGTCATGAGAACGGCATGGTAAAGCGCAAAACCGGTAAGGGCAATGGCCCCGGCCAGAACCGCCAGGTCCAGCACCGTAAGGGCCGGCTCGGGCAGTTTACCCCGCAACAGGGAGATCCGGATGTGGGCCCCCTCTTTCATGGAAAAAGAGAGCCCCATCATGACCACCACAACAAAAAAGTAGGCACTGTACTCGTCACCGATGAGGGTGGAGGCGTCAAAAAGGGTCCTCGCACAGATCTCCACGGTAATCAGCGCCACGATGAGAAGCATGAACAGGCCGGAGACATAGCCCCCGGCCTTGGAGCACGCATCACTGAGTGAGATGAGTTTTTTCATGGTCTACTTTATGTAAGTGTTTAAAAGGGCCTTCTCGGCTTTTTTGGCCTTCTTGAGAAACTTCTTCTGGATGGCCAGGGCGGCGGCATCCAGCTCGGCGGTAAGCTCGGGGCTCTCGGGGGTCACGGTGATGCCCTCGGCGGCAATGGCCTTCAGGGCCTCTTCGCTTCGTGCCTGAGAGGCCGCCCACTGGGCTGCTTCGGTTTCGGACGCGGCTTTCAGCATGGCTGCCTGCTGGTCCTTGGACAGGGCGTTCCAGTAGTCGAGGTTGATGGTGACCATGTTCAGGGGGTAGGCGTAGTTGATGGGCTCAAAGTGGCTGAGGACTTCCCAGAATTTACCATTCTTGGCGGATTCGGAAGATGTCAGGACCGAGTCGATCATGCCGGTACGAAGGGAGGCGTACACCTCGCCCCAGGGCATGGACAGGGGCATGGCACCCAGGGCGCGGAGGAACTCGGCGCCGTTCTTGTCGTAAGTCCGGGTCTTGATGCCGTCAATATCGGCGCGGGTGACAATGGCTTTTTTGGTGACCAGGCCGCTGGGGGGCCAGGGCGCGGCATAGAGGAGCTTCTGGTTCCACCTGCGGGCGGATTTTTCATAGAGGGGCTTGCAGTCTGCATACAGGGCCTTGGCTTCGTCATAGGACTTGACCAGACGGGGCAGGGAGCTGACGCCGAACACATGGGCGCTGCCGGCCACGACACCCATGAGGATGTCGGACATGGGAACCTGGCCGTCCTTGACCACCTTCAAAAGCTCGGGTCCCTTAAAACCAAGGCTGCCGCCGGGATGAACCGTGATGAGAACAGAACCGTTGGAGTGGGCTTCAACACGCTTGGCAAAATCCATGGCACCCTGGGTATGGAAGCTGGTGGCGCCGTAGACGGCGTTTAAATCCAGCTTCATGGCTTCGGCCATGGCAGCGCTGCCGGTAAAAAGGACGAGAATCGTCACAACAAACAGTGTCTTTATACTCTTCATGAATCAAACACTCCTTAAATGCTCAGTTTAATGGGTTCATTCTTCCCGATGCACTGCCTTGGCTTATGCATCGACTACGGTCACACAGGGCTCGGGGCTTGTTATCGCCTGTCCCGAGCCCGCCCCGTTACAGGGCCAAATCCATTCCCTTGAGGGTCAAGAGCTTCTCGTGGCGAGCCACGGTGATTCTGTGGGCCTCCTCCACGAAAACTCTCTGAAATCGGATGGTCTGTCCGGGCAGCGCCTGGGCCACCCGGGAAATGTCGTCGGAGATCACCGAAGCGATCTTGGCGTACCCCCCCACGGTCTGCTCCCGGAGCAGGATAATGGGGTCGCCCCCTTCGGGCACCTGGACGCCACCCGGAAGGCTGGGCTCGGAGATGATGCTCTTGGGCATCCCCTCCTTTCGGATCACCTTGGGGCCTTCCAGTCGATACCCCATGCGGTTTGCCTGGTTGGTGACGGTAAACTCCCGGCTGAAAAACAGGGACAGCCCCTCATCAAAAAAGTCGTCCTGGGGCCCGGCCACCGCCCGAAGTTCAATGGAGGAGCCGTATACGGGTCTGAAGGCCTCGGGAATCTGCCGCAGGGGCACCTTCGCCCCGGGAACAAACCCGCAGATCATGTCCCCATGGGCCAGGACCCGGCCTTCGTATCCCCCGAACTTGCCCCCCACATAGCAGCTGCGGCTGCCCATGACCTCAGGCACGTCAATACCCCCGGAGACAGCCAGGTACCCCCGGCAGCCCGAAGAGGCCATGCCCACAGCCACCACATCGCCGGACGAAACAGCAAAGGATCGCCAGCAGGGCACGGAGGCACCGTTGACCTTCACGTCCATGGTGGCCCCGCACAGGGCCAGGGTGCAGGGAGAAAGAATCTCCAGGGTGGCACCGCAGAAGGTCATCTCCAAAAGAGCGGCACCGTCCGGGTTGCCCACCAGAAGGTTGGCCAACACCGCCGCGCGGGTGTCCAGAGCCCCTGAAGGCGGCACGCCGAAGCGCTGATATCCGTATCGCCCCAGATCCTGAACCGTGGTCATGGGACCGGGCTCCTTGACGCGGAAAACTTCAACGGAAGTACTCATGCCCTCACCTCCCCGGCTTCCATGGCCGCAAATGCCTCTGCGGAGACAGGGACAAACCGCAACAGGTCCCCCGCTTTGATGTAAAAGGGGTCCCTCCGGTTCGGGTCAAAGAGACGAATGGGGCACCGGCCGATGAGCTGCCACCCCCCGGGGCTCTCCATGGGGTAGATCCCGGTCTGGTTGTTGGCGATCCCCACGGACCCTGCCGGTACCCTGGTGCGGGGCGTGGCCAGGCGCGGTGTGTGGATCGTCTCGGAAAGCCCCCCCAGATAGGGAAACCCCGGCGTAAACCCCAGCATGTAGACAGGGTAGAGAGGCTCGGCGTGAATCCGGATCACCTCCTCCTCGGAAAGCCCGTTGTGGGATGCCACGTAGGCAAGGTCCTCCCCGAAATCACCGCCGTAACACACCGGAACCTCCACCACTCTGGGCTCAAGGGTTTCGGTTTCCCCCATCCGTTCATCAAGGGCCCTGAGGTATCTCTCAAGGAGCTCAGGGCCTGTTTTCACAGGGTCATAAGAGACGATCAGCGATCGGTAGGTGGGAATCACCTCCACCACGCCCACCGGCGCACAGATGGCAAGGGACCCGCACAGGGCCCGGATCTTCTGGCTGGCCTCCGGGTTGATGGTGGCGGAGAGCTCCATGAGAAGCCCCCGGTCCCCCACGCACCGGATAATCGGTTCCTTCAGCAGCCCGTCGGGCTGGGTATCTTCACACGTACTCATACTGCTTTTACGATCACTCCGGATGTTTCAAGGGTGCTGCGAATGGAGCGCACCAGGGTTGCCGCTTCGGGCGTGTCCCCGTGAAGGCAGAGGGTCTCTGCTTCAATCTCGATGGTGTTGCCGTCGGTGTCCACCACCCGCTGCTCCTCGGCCATCATCAGGGCCCGCTCGGCGATCTCCGAAGGATCGGTCTTCACCGCCCCTTCCATACTACGCGGCGCCAGGTTCCCTTCCGGGGTGTACGCCCTGTCGGGAAAGGCTTCAAAAACCACGCGCAGACCGTTCTCGCGGCAGATGCGGGCCATGTTCTGCCCCTTTTTTCCGGCCAGGACAAAAACGGGAATGGCCGTATCAATGGAGGCCACGCCCTCGGCAATGCCCCGGGCCACGGTCTCGTCGACCATGGCGTTGTTGTAAAGGGCGCCGTGGGGTTTCACATGGCTGATATCGATTCCGTGGGTGGAGCAAAAGCCCCGTAACGCACCCACCTGATAGACAATGGCGTTGCGAAGTTCCTCAAAGGAAAGCTCCATAAAACGCCGCCCGAACCCCATGGGGTCGGGATACCCGGGGTGGGCTCCGGTCTTGACGCCCTGTTCCACAGCCATCCGGACGGTTCGTTCCATGACGGACGGGTCCCCGGCGTGCCAGCCGCAAGCGATGTTTGCCGATGTAATATGGGGCATGACCGCTTCGTCGGCCCCGATGCGATACGAGCCAAAGCTCTCGCCCATGTCGCAGTTCAGATCAATGGATTTCATGGGGGTGTCGCTCCTGCCTGCCCACCCGGCAGAACCGGATCAGACAGCACAATATAGTGAAATCATGAAAAACAGCAGGCCCCACCCGAGCGGGATCAGAATGCCTTATTTCGCACGACAAACGCACAAAACCCATGCCAGCACGTTAAAACAGATCAAACAATGCGAAAGCACGGGATAAGGAATCGTCTACTGTTTTTATATATATTTATCGATTTTAGTAAGACGGAATCTATAAAGCCCCCGGAAAAATGTCAAGAATAAAGCTCGGACCCGGGCTGCTTTCGTATTGTTAAACATCCTGCCGCTCCATTTTCCGAAACCAACACCCCCTTTGCAAAACCAGGGCCGCGCCTCCGTGCTCTCCCCCGTGGAAAGCGACGATCCCCCGGTAACAATTCCCTTGACTCAGTCAGGAATTCCAGGAACAAAACCCAAGGAAAACCGACATCGTCCTTTATCTTCCCAAAGCGTTGGAGAAAGCAATTCTCCGCCATACAAAAAAAGCCCCTGAAACCAAACCGGCTCCAGGGGCTTTCTTATCATTCATACAGGCCATGCCACCGACACCCCGCAGGGCCGCCGAAGGCATCGTTCTTCTATGGCAACGCCCCGGGCTACAGGGAGTTCAGGCTGAGGGTCATGGGCTTGTCTTCTTCCAGCTCCCCCCTGAACCGAATGGCCCCGGGCTTTCGGTACGGATCCGGACCGGTGCTGGCGGCCATCCATTTCTCCCGCATGGCCTTGACCAGGCGAAAGGCATTGGAGTCCAGCTCCACCACGCTCTTTTCCAGTACCAGCTTCATTTTTCCGCCACGCTCCTCCAGGTGCATGAGGGGAGCAACGGGGATCCCGATGGGCTCCCACTCCTCAAAGGGCTTCTCCAGGTTCCGGATGCCCACCATCTGCCCGGTGCTGCCCCCGGCAATGAGGCTGAAGGCGGTCATGCCCAGGTTATAGGTATAGGTGCAGTCGAACTTGGTGGGATCCGAGCCCCGGCCGTCGTAGCCGTAAAAATGGGTCTGGACCTTGAGCTTGGGAACGGATTTTTCGTAGATCTTCACGATGGCTGCGGGTACCGGATCTTCTTCCTCCAGAAGTTCCGCCCTCACCAGGGCCTGCTTCAGGGTCTTCAGGGAGATCAGCTCCTCCTTAACGAGGAGGAAATGCCCCACCCCGTAGTTTCGGAACAGCACGGGCCCGTAGGATTCATCGCTGAGGCCGGCACGGGCAAGCGTATTGCTGAAATAGGAGTCTTCAATGCCCACCTTGTAGCGCCCCTTCTCCTTGAGGATGCCCAGGTAGTCCTTGACAAGCTCCAGGATCACCCGGTCGGTCTCCACCTGGGAGAACTGGAAGTTGCCGTGGCTGTCCCGCTCCATGAGGAGACCGGCCTTGAAAAACTCGGGGATATCGCTGAAAAGCTCGTCGTCCCGGGCGTTCCAGATAGTCGCGGGGCCGGTCTTGCGGATCCCCCTCACCAGACGCCTCAGGTATTCAAGCTTGGCGTCCAGGCTGATGAAATCCGAATGGAAGTCGGTGTCGTGGACGTCGTTGTATTCGGAGATGATGGTGTTGAGCTTGATGATAAAGACCTGGACCTCGTTGATGAACTCCAGGACCCCTTCGGGGATCACCACCACCCCGTAGTTTTTCCCCACGGCAGCGCGGCGGACAATGGCGTCGCACACCACGCGGGAAAGATGGCGAAGGGTCATGCCGTAGGCGGTGTAATCCACGGTGCCTTCGGCGCGTGCTTTTTCAACACGGTCGTGATCCACGTACTCGGCCAGGTCCTCACCGATGAGGGTCAGGTTGGCGTGGGTCTGAAGGGCCACCTCCAGAGCAAGATGACTGGCCACACGGCCCATGACCTTGCAGAAGTGCCAGTACTTGACATCGGAGCTGCCGTCGGTGCAGAGATCACCGATGTTCCGGGCAAAGGAGCGGGCCGCGCTGTGGAAGCCGAAGGAGATGGCGCACAGGCTCTTGCCGTCGGCATCTTTAACCTGGATGTCACCGTCAATGGTCTTGGGCACCCCGATCACCTGGATGCCTTCATCGATCATGGCCTCGGCCATGAAGGCAGCATTGGTGTTGGAGTCGTCGCCCCCCACCACCACCAGGGCATCAAGGCCCAGCTTCTTGCAGGTGGCGATGGACAGGCGCATCTTGGTGCGGGTGTCGATCTTGGTACGGCCGGTCTTGATCATGCAGAAGCCGCCCAGGTTCCGATACTTGTTCACCCTCTCGTCGGTAAGCTCGCAGACATTGCCCTCAATGATCCCGTCCTGTCCGAGGATGAAGCCGTAAACCCGGTTTTCGGGGTTCGCTTTTTTGGCGGCGTCGTACAGCCCGGCAATGACGTTGTGGCCCCCGGGGGCCGGCCCACCGGAAAAGACAATACCGATGGTCCTGGGACGGGCGTACCCTTCAACCTCGCCACCGGATGCCGGCACCACCTTCTCCACGCGGTTGTCAATCAGGTGCGGCAACTGCTCACTCGCCGCCTTGTTGATGTCAAACCGGTACTGGTTCTGGGGTTCCAGGGCGGTGGGCCCGTTTTCAAACACCTCGCACCGGGGCGGGGTGTAGGCTCGTCGTTCCATGACATCCAGGCTGTCTCCGTCAATGATCTGTCTTGCGCAGTCGTTTATAAGGAGGTCATCCAGGCTCATCACAGGTTTTTCAGACATAAGTGTCTCCGTATAATCGCTCGATTCGGCGGGTACAGGCCGATCCGTATAAAGGGACGATGCATCATCGCCCCTGTGGACATCATAAAGTAAAAACCCGCACACGATCGAGCCGTGTGGGGGCCAGTCTTATGGCAGGCACAATACATTCCGGCCTGCTTTATTAAGTATTGCTATAGCAGACAGTTAAAACAGGATGCAAGAAGCAATCCATCAAATTGGCCTGTCACCGGGGCCGAGGCCAGGCGCTTTAAAATAAATCATCGAAGAGATTCAGGCGGTTCCGCCAGCTTTACATCCCCACAGGGGAATGGTATGTGATAGCTGACGTAACGGCAGCAACCCTTCGGCTCGCCCGGCCCCTTGAGCCGAGCCGCTCATTTCACCAACCCCACGGAAACATCACCACCAATGAAACTCAAAAAACTCGAGATCACCGGGTTCAAATCGTTCATGGGAAAAACACGCATTGTGTTCCCTCCCGGAACCACCGGGGTGGTAGGACCCAACGGGTGCGGTAAGAGCAACGTGGTGGATGCCCTGAGGTGGGTCATGGGCGAACAGAACGTCCGAAAGCTCCGGGGGAAAACCTCCGAAGACATCATCTTTGCCGGATCTGCCGGAAACGCCCCCATGAACATGGCCGAGGTCTCCCTCACCATCGACAACGAAGACGGCAGCGTGGTGGGCCCCTTCAACGAATACAGCGAGATCACCGTCACCCGGCGCATCTTTCGCACCGGGGAGAGCAACTACCTCATCAACCGGCAACCCGCCCGGCTCAAAGACATCCAGACCCTCTTTCTGGGCACCGGCACCGGTAAAAACGCCTTTGCCGTGATCCAGCAGGGCAACATCGGCGCCCTCACCGACGCCAGCCCCGAGGAGCGCCGGGTCTTCATCGAAGAGGCGGCGGACGTCACCAAATACAAGGCGCGCAAAAGGGACACCGAATCCAAGATCAAGTCCACCCGTGAAAATCTGGAGCGCGTGGGCGATATCCTCGCAGAGCTTACAAACCAGCTCGCCTCCCTCAAACGGCAGGCCAAAAAAGCCCTGCTCTTCAAAGAACTCCAGCAAAGCATCCGGGACCTGGACCTTACCCTTGCCGGGGTGGAGTACCTCCAGCTGGGCCAGCGGGCCAAGGAGCTGGTCTCCTCCACGGAGCGAACCAAAGAGCGCACCAAGGCCGCGGTGACCAAACGGGATGCCCTGGCAAACGCCATGTCCCGCCTGAAACTCCACGCCCAGGAGACCACCGACACCATTGAGGCCACAAACCGAAAGATCTATGAGTTAAAGCGCCTTGCCGACCGGGACGAAACCGAAATCGGCCATCAGAAAGACAAGGCCGCCGCCCTCAAAACCGAAGTGGAAGAGGACACCCGCCTCCTGGCCGAGTCCGGGCGGAAAACCCGCGAACTCACCGAAGAGATCCGGTCCCTGCGCCTTGCCCACGGAGACCTCGATCAGGTGGTCACCGGCCTGGACAAGGAGATGGAGGAAGCCGAGCACCGGAAAAGCACGGCACGCTCCCGCCTCTCCGACCTTGAGCAGGAGAGCCACAAGGCCTCATCTCGCCACATGGCCCTGGTGGCCCGTGAAGCCTCGGTGCGCCACGCCTTCACCTCCGCGCAGAAACTCCACGAAAACGCCGACCGAAAGCTCAAACGGCGAGACGAAGACATGGCCTCGGCACGGGCCGCCCTGGCCACGGCCACGGAAAAAGGCCGAACCCTTGAAGCTGAAATGGCCGAATTCAAAGGCCAGACCGCAGAGCTGCGGGAACACATGGACGACCTCCGGGACGGCATCAACCTCCTGAAAAAAGAGGCAGACCAGGCCAACGAGACCATCAAGGCCAAAGAGATTGAAGAGAGCCGCGTCCGCTCCTACCTCGACACCATGGAAGCCATGGTTAAAAACTTCGACGGATACGGGGACGGCGTCAAAGAGGGCATGGATCGCCTGGAAGCCCTGGGATCAAGTTCCCAAGGCGTGGTGGCAAATCTCCTCCAGGTGGAAAAAGGGTACGAAGCCGCAGCCGAGGCCGCCCTGGGAAGCCTCCTCACCTATATTCTCGTGGATTCCCGGGACACCGCCCTCCACGGCGCCCACGCCATGGAAGAAAACGGCGGCAGCCGTTGCGGCTTTCTTCCCCCGGGCCATGACGCCATGTCCGCCTATGACGGCCCCGCCCTGCCGGGCTGCCGGCCCCTGACGGAACTCATGGTCGCAGACGGCCCCCTTTCAGCGCCCCTGCCCGCCCTTCTCTCCCGGCTCTTCGTGGCCGACGACCTGGCTGCTGCCGCCTCAGCCCGGGCCGCCTGCGACCACTGGGTGGCCGTGGCCACAACGGACGGCAGCCTCGTGGACTTTACCGGGGCGGTCATCGCCGGCACCCCCGGCACCTCGGCATCCCTCCTCAAGCGGCGCTCGGACATGGCCGAGGCCCGGGAAAAACTCTCTGCCGTGGGGGAGGAGCTAAACACGGCCCGCAACCTCCGAAGCGGACTCCAGACACAGCTTGATGCGCAAAAAGAGGCCCTGAAGCAGGCGGAATCCGAAATGGGCGGGCTGCTTCGCATGCGCTCTGAAAAAGAGCGGGAGTGCCTCCTGGCCGATGAACAGATCAAACAGGGCAAAAAGCACCTCACCCTCATGGACCTGGAGACCGAACAGCTCTCAGGCGACTTGGGGGAATTGGAAGAGGAGATGGACGAGGCCCGCCAAAAACTCGATGCCGTCCAGGGAGAGCTGGCTGCCCTTACCAAGGGAGAGGAGGCGGCAAAGGAAGACCTCGCCAAGGCCCGGGAACACCTTGCCCAGGCAGAACTGGCCATCGTGGAGCTGAAACTCTCCCTGGCCCGGGAAGAGGCCAAACACGAAAACCATCGGGCCACCTTAAAGCGCCTCACCGACTTCCTCAAGGAGGGCGAAGAGCGATCCCTCCGCCTCACCCAGGGAATCGAAAAAAAGACCAGGGAGTCCGCCGCTGCCCTGGAACGGGCCGCCAAACTGGAAGCGGGCCTTGAAAAGGCCTTCAAAAATGTCACCGCTGAAGAGGAAGCCCTTGCCGTCACCCGCCACCGCCTGGCCCGCATTGAAGCGGACATGGCCGAAAAAGAGAATGAGACCCGGGAACTGGCCGGGCTCCACGACGAGCTGGCCGAAGCCCTCCGCAAGGAAGAGGTGGAGCTGGCCGGGGTCCTTACCCGGGGAGATGAACTGAAAACGCGGGTCGCCGAACAGTACCGTGCCCCCATCGACCAGCTCATCCCCGCCTTTGAAGAGGCCATCCAGGACGTCCTCGACGGCACCTCCGACAAAAAAGACCTCGCAGACAAACTGGCCGGACTCAAACGAAAAATTGCCCGCCTCGGAGACGTTAACCCCGCTGCCGTGGCCCAGTACGACGAGGTCAACGAACGACACGGATTCCTTACGGAACAGCAGACGGACCTCAACGCCTCCCTGGACGACCTGGAAGCCATCATCCGCAAGATCAACCGCATCACCCAGGAGCGGTTCATCGACACCTTCCACCGCATCAACGAAAAGCTCGACGAGATCTTCCCCCGCCTTTTTGAAGGGGGCTCCGCCCGGCTGGTCCTCACCGAGCCCACCAAACCCATGGAGACCGGCGTGGAGCTCATGATCCAGCCCCCGGGCAAAAAACAGGCGCGCCTCTCCCTGCTCTCCGGCGGAGAAAAAGCCCTGTCCGCCATCGCCTTTGTCTTCTCCATTTTTCTCCTGAAGCCCTCCTCCTTCTGCGTCATGGACGAAATCGACGCCCCCCTGGACGACGCCAACGTCCAGCGGTTCAACAACCTGGTGACCATGATCGCCGAAAAATCCCAGATCCTGGTGATCACCCACAACAAGATCACCATGGAACACGCCGACATCCTCATCGGCGTCACCATGGAGAAAAAAGGGGTCTCCAAGGTGGTCTCCGTCAACCTCTGCGGCAAAGAACTCCCCACGGAATTCGAAGAGCTGGACACGGCGTCGGTTTAGTCCGGGATGTTTACAAGAGCCGCGTCCCCTGATACATTACCGTGATTTATGACAGGGTCCTGGAAATCAGCCGATCCGCCCCCATGGCCGTCGGCATCCCCGGCGCCCCGAGGGATGCGCCCGTGTGCTGCCATGTGTTTCCAAGCCCCTTTTTTTACGCCCCGAATCAGAACACAGGACGATGGATATGGATATGACGGTTCTTACGGAGACAGTGTCTCCTTATTTTGCCCCGGTAAAATCAGCCCTTGAACGCCTTGCCGAAACAGTTGCCGCGGCCATTCCCGCCCTTGCCCCCTATAAAGAGGCCCTCTGGTGGATGCTCCCCGCAAGCGCGGTGATTCTCATCCTCTTCCTCCTGGTGGTAAGAGCGGCCCTCAAGGCCCCGAAAAAACAGCCCGCCATGCCTGCGGAAGCCACCCCTTCCCCTGCCGAACCAGCAGCCACGGCAAAACCGGAACCCCAGGCAGCGCCCAAAGCCTCGGCCCCCAAACCCGCGCCCGCGACAGCTCCCGAGCCTGCCCCCGAGGGAACCGGGGTGATGAAGAGCCTCAAGAGCGGCCTGTCCAAAACCCGCAACGCCCTTTCAAGCGGCGTGGACGCCCTGTTTAAGGGAGGACGCGTCCTGGACGACGATCTCCTCGAAGAGTTGGAAGAGCTCCTCATCACCTCCGACGTGGGGGTTCGCACCACCATGGAGATCATTGAGACCCTCTCGGAAAAAGCCTCGGAGATCTCCAACTCCGCCGAGCTGAAAGCAGCCCTCAAGGCCCTGCTCCTGGAACGCATCTCCTTTGATGTGCCCCCTGAAGAGACCATGAAAAAACCCCACGTCATGATGGTCGTGGGGGTCAACGGCGTGGGCAAAACCACCACCATCGGCAAGCTGGCCACCCGCTTTGTCCGCGAAGGCAAAAAAGTGATCATCGTGGCAGGGGACACCTTCCGTGCCGCCGCCTCGGAGCAGCTCACCGTCTGGGCCGACCGCTCCGGCGCGGACATCGTTCGCCACAAGGACAACTCCGACCCGGCTGCCGTGGCCTTTGACGGGGTCCAGGCCGCCGTGTCACGAAACGCCGACATCGTCATCATCGATACCGCAGGGCGCCTCCACACCAAAAAGAACCTCATGGAAGAGCTCAAGAAAATCCGGCGCAGCGTCTCCAAAACCATTGAGGACGGCCCCCACGAGACCCTCATGGTGGTGGACGCCACCACCGGCCAGAACGCCCTCACCCAGGCCCAGCTCTTCCACGAAGCCGTGGGCATCGACGGCGTGGCCCTCACCAAACTCGACGGCACCGCCAAAGGCGGCATCGTCATCGGCATCACCAGTACCCTGGGCGTGCCCCTGAAGTACATCGGCATCGGGGAACAGGCCGACGACCTGCGCCCCTTTGACGCCGAAGAGTTTGCCGACGCCTTGCTGTAGCAAAAAATGCCTCCGGCGGCCCTGCCGGGGGCCAAACTTTTGAAAAGTTTGACAAACAGGTCAAAATAAATATTGAAAACGATGTTGATATATGAGACTTCGTGGGTTTGTTTTTAGCGCTGGATCAAAGGAATAAAGCGGCACGCTTTTTTCAAAAAGTGACCACAGGCGACATGAACAACCCAAACCCGGAGCTGGAATGACACCTCTGGACAACCTGTCGACACGCATGGAAGAAGAGCTCCTCAAAGGAGGGGCGCGGGGCATTGAGCAGGCAGCCCAAGCCCTTGACCCGGGCTATCTGCTCCGGGCCGCCCAGGGCATCCTGGACAGCCCCGGCCCGGTGCTCATCACCACCGGATTTCCCGTCTCCGGTACCTTTGAGACCGACGGGCCCGTAGGGGCCATTGCCCTCTACCGCGTGCTTGAGTATTTAAACGGATGCCCCGTCTTTGTCGGGGCGCCGCCCCTGTCCACCCTCCTCGGAAAACGCTTCCAGATCACCGAACTGCCCATTGCCACCCCGGAAGAGACCGCACCCCATATCGCAAAGCTCATGGACACCCACCGCCCCGGAGCCGTCGTCTCCGTGGAGCGCCCCGGTGCGTCCGCGCAGGGCAGCTACCACAACATGCGCGGCTCGGACATCACCGCCCATGCAGCCAAGGTGGACGGCCTCTTTAACAGAGACGACCTCTTCTCCGTGGCCTTTGGCGACGGCGGCAACGAGATCGGCATGGGCAACGTCCTTACCTCCCTTTCGTCCCTTCCCATCATTCCCTCGGTGACCCCCTGCCACGAGCTGGTGGTCTCCTCGGTCTCCAACTGGGGCGTCTACGGCGTCATCGCCATGATGGAAGCCCTCACCGGCGAGGAACTCCTCGACCTCTGCGACCCATCCCCCACCACCCACTGGCTGGTGGAAAACGGCTGCGTGGACGGCGTAACCGTCCGCCCGGAGCCCACGGAGGACGGATTCCCTTTAAGCCGAGGCGAAACCCTCATCAAACGATTCCAGTCCTGGGTCGCCCCCTTCAGCACCGAAAGCTATCCCAAAACAGCCTGATCCGCCCCCAAACCAAAATCCCCCTGCCGCTTGTGCGACAGGGGGATGCTTGCCTCCGGCGGCCCTGCCGGGGGCCCAACTTTTAAAAAGTTGGATAAACAGGTTTAATAAACGAATCCACACCTTCACAGTCCTTGTGACAATGCCTGTAGCGCCCCCAGCTTTGGTGGCGGGCGCAGCCCGCGGCGAACGCCATTGCGATTTGCCCTGAGGGACGAAGGGCGAAGCGAAATGGCAATCCGCTTTCGAGGTGGCTCACCTCGCCGCCGGAGGCATGCTTTTTATTCTCGCTCCCAGGCTCTGCCTGGGAGTGTCGGTTGCAAGGCTCCGCCTTGCCGGAGTGATGCATAGCGACGTACTGGCAGTATGTACAGGGAGGCGATCTCAAGCGTGGAGGCAGAGCCTCCGTATAGCATTCCCAGGCGGAGCCTGGGAACGAAAGAGCCATTGATCCAACGTATTGCCCCTTGGCCTCGATGCTCAACACGGGCAAAGCCCGTCAGCAAATGTGAAGGGGCGGAGCCCCGGAGCATTTGCGATCACCCGTTGCTTTGGAACAACTCCTTTGCCTTGTATGAGCTGCGCACAAAGGGCCCGCTGGCCACATCGGCAAAGCCCATGGCAAGGGCTTTTGTTTTCCATGCGTCAAAGGCTTCCGGGGTGACGTAGGTTTCCACGGGAAGATGAGCCTTTGAAGGCTGCAGGTACTGACCGATGGTGAGGATGGAGCACCCGGCGGCCAGAAGGTCGGACAAGGTGGCCTCCACCTCGGCGTCGGTCTCCCCCAGGCCCAGCATGATGCCCGACTTCAGCGGCATGGAGGGTGCCGCTTTGGCGGCATACCGAAACACATCCAGGGACCGCTGGTAGATGGCCTGGGGCCGAACCGTATCGTAAAGCCGGGGCACGGTCTCGATGTTGTGGTTAAGCACGTCCGGTTTTGCGTCGATGACGCACTGCAGGTCTTCTTCATTCCCTTGGAAATCGGGAATCAGCACCTCCACATACACCCCGTCAATGGCCTCCCGCAGGGCACGGATGGTTCCCGCAAAGGCCGAGGAACCGCCATCCTCCAGATCGTCGCGGGTCACGGAAGTCACCACCACATAGGAGAGGTTGAGCTCTTTGGCCGCCTCGGCAACGCGCCCGGGCTCCTCCGGGTCAGGCGGCAAAGGCTTGCCCCCTGCTACCGCACAAAACCGGCACCCCCGGGTACACACCTCCCCAAGGATCATGAAGGTGGCCGTACGGCTGGAAAAACACTCCCACTGATTTGGGCACTTGGCCTCCTGGCACACCGTATGAAGCGACGAATCTCCAATGAGCCGCCTCACCTTCTCGTACTCCGGCGAGGTGGGCAGGCTGCGCCGGAGCCACACCGGCTTTCTCTTACGCTGATACGCCTTTACACTATCCCGACACACATCCCTGTCCATACCCATCTCCCTTCATCGATAAAAAACCAGCCTCCGGCGGCGAGGGTGGCGAAGCCACAGTAACGAAAACACCTCGAAAGCGGATTGCCCTTGCGCTTTGTCCCTCGTTCCTCGGGCCAAAGCGCAAGGGCCTTCGGCTCGGGCTTCGCCCGACATAAAAGCTGACGGGTTGTGCGGACTGACTCACTAGCTTCCCTCTCAAGTCCAAGACCAACATAAAGCCGACGAGTAGCCATTCAACTCATTCAGAGTCATTTCCACCACCCCGCCGGAAAAAAGCGCCCCAAAAGCCCGCTTCATCTCACTCCGTGCAGCAGTCATGCTCACCTTGCAGCCCAGCTCCTGTTCGGCCGTGGTCATGGCAACGGAAAGCCCGCAAGGGTTGATCCAGGAAAAGAAGGTAAGGTCCGGGGCCACGTTGAGGGCCAGACCGTGGAAGGAGACCCCGTGATTCACCCGGATCCCCACGCTCCCGATCTTGGCGTCTCCCACCCAGACCCCACGGTTCACCGCATCGGACCGGGCAGAGACGCCCAAGGCATCCAGGGTCTCGATCATTACCTGCTCCAGGGACCCCACAAAATCGGCCACGCCCATGTGCGCCTCGTCCAGGTTCACGATGGGATAGGCCACGAGCTGCCCCGGACCGTGCCAGGTGATGTTGCCCCCCCGCTCGGTCTGGACCACGGAGATTCCCTGCTCGTTCAAAAACGCTTCGGAGACTACGATGTTCTCGCGCCCGCCCCGCTTTCCAAGGGTATACACCGGCGGGTGCTCCACCAGGATCACCACATCGTCATCAAGCTCTCCGGAAAGGCGCATGGACACCAACCGCTTTTGCAGGCCATGCACCTCTTCATAGGCGGTTAACGGCAACTCAAGGATTTTTGCGTTATTCATCACTCGCCCCTCCCACAACCGCATCAAGCCCCCCCCGGCCCCCTTATCCCCTGGAGCGCCGCACTCCGGTACGGCACGGGTCCCGACGGGCGAAAAAGCCGCACAGGAGTGCGGCGCTCCATTTCTATCGACCTTTCACCGTTTATTAGATCACACCGCCAAACTGAGCCGCGAGGCATAAGCGGGTTCGTTACGCATGCCATAAACATTCAGGATATCACCACCCTATGAGTCGGGCGTAGCCCGAGCCGAAGGCCGTTGCGATTTGGCCCGAGGAACGAGGGACAAAACGCAACGGCAATCAGCTTTCGAGGTGTTTTCGCTATCGTGGCTTCGCCACCCTCGCCGCCGGAGGCATGCTTTTCTGCAGTTCAACGCCTCTAAGCTATCCGCAAAGGCAGGGCTTTCGAGCCGCAGCGGTTTCGTCGAGGCGCCTGACTTTGCTTCGCGTGGGGGCGTTTTTAAGGAGTTCGGGGGACTCCTTGGCCTCTTTGGCGATGGCTTTCAGGGTGTCGATGAAGTTATCGATGTCCTCTTTGGTTTCTGTCTCCGTGGGCTCGATCATGAGGGCGCCATGCACCACCAGGGGAAAGTAGATGGTGGGGGGATGGAAGCCGTAGTCGATGAGCCGTTTGGCGATGTCCAGGGTGGTGACGCCGTGCTCTTCCTGGCGGGCATCGGAGAAGACGCATTCGTGCATGCAGGTCTTGTCGAAGGCCAGGTGGAAGGTGTCCTTGAGTCGCTCCTTGATGTAATTGGCGTTGAGGACGGCGTGGGCGCTGGCCTCTTTGAGCCCTTCGGCCCCCATGGAGAGGATGTAGCTGTAGGCTCTCACCATGACCCCGAAGTGGCCGTAGAAGGTCATCATGCGGCCGATGGAGTCGGGGTAGTCCGTCACCAGGCGGTAGGTGTCCTTGATTTTTTCCACCCGGGGAACGGGGAGGAAGGGTTCTAGGGTCTTGTTGACGGCCACGGGGCCGGAGCCGGGACCGCCGCCGCCGTGGGGCGTGGAAAAGGTCTTGTGGAGGTTGAAGTGCATGACGTCCACGCCGATTTCGCCCATCTTCACATAGCCCATGATGGCGTTCAGGTTGGCGCCGTCCCCGTAGACCAGGCCGCCTTTGTCATGGACGATCTCGCAGATCTCACGAATGTTCTCTTCAAAGAGCCCCAAGGTGTTGGGGTTGGTCACCATGATGCCTGCGGTGTCTTCGTCCATGAGTTCCCGGACGTCTTCCACCCGCATGATCCCCTCGCCGTTGACGGGAACCGCCACCGGGGTGTAGCCGCAGAGGGCGCCGCTGGCCGGGTTGGTGCCGTGGGCGGTATCGGGGACCAGCATTTTCGTTCGAACCTGCCCCTTCTTCTTGTGGTAGGCGTAGATCATGAGGATGCCGGTGAGCTCGCCGTGGGCACCGGCCGCGGGCTGGAGGGTCACCGCGTCCATGCCGGTGAGCTCCTTGAGAAAGTGCTCCAGGTCGTACATGAGCTTTAAAGCCCCTTGGGTCCGCACTTCCGGCAGGAGGGGGTGGGCGTCGGCAAAGCCGGTGAGGTTTGCCTGACGCTCATTCACCTTGGGGTTGTATTTCATGGTGCAGGAGCCCAGGGGGTACATGCCGGTATCCACGCCGAAGTTCCAGGTGGACAGGCGGGTGTAGTGGCGCACCACTTCCACCTCGGAGAGGTCGGGAAAGTCGGGGCCGTCCCCTGCCAGCTCCCCGTCAAAGGAGACCTCGTCCACATCGCACTCGGGCAGGGAAAACCCGCAGCGCCCTTTCTTCCCTTTTTCCCAGAGCAGGGGCTCGTTGAGTATCAGGCCGGAATCGCCTTGTCTGTAGCCGCTCATGCCGTCACCTCCTTGACCAGCTGGTCCAGATCGGTCTTCGAGAGGGTCTCCGTCACGCAGAGGAGATAGTGCCCTTGAAGTTCCGGGTAAAAACGTTCCAGGGGAAGGCCCGCCACCACCATCTTGGCCAGGAGGCGCTCGTAGGTGGCTTCAAACCCTTCCGGGAACTTCACCACAAACTCATTGAAGGTAGGTGATGCAAAGGGAATCTCTATTCCTGCCCCGGCCAGGGCCTTTTTCAGGTACTCGGCCTTGTTGTGGTTGATCTGGGCCAGGCGCCGGAAACCGCTGCCCCCCAGGGAGGCCATGTACATGGCTGCGTTCATGGCGCAGAGGCCGTTGTTGGAACAGATGTTGGAGGTGGCTTTCTCCCGCCTGATATGCTGCTCCCGGGCCGCCAGGGTGAGCACGAAGCCCCGTTTGCCGTCCAGGTCTGTGGTGGTCCCCACGAGCCGTCCGGGGAGCTGGCGCATATGGGCCTTGGTGCTGGCCAGAAGGCCCAGGCCGGGCCCGCCGAAGGATTTGGGAATCCCCAGGCTCTGGCCGTCTCCTGCCACGATGTCCACGCCCTGGCTGCCGGGATTTTTCATCAGGCCCCAGGCAATGGCCTCGGTAAAGGAGGCGATCATCACGCCTTTCTGGGCATGGATGACATCGGAAAAGCTCTTCAGGTCTTCCACCACCCCGAAGAAGTTGGGGGACTGAACGGCAACAGCGGCGACGTCATCCATGGCCTCAAGGGCTGCAAGGTCTGTGCGCCCTTCCGCTGTGTAGGGCACCTCCACCACCTCCACCCCGGCAGGATCCATGTAGGTGCGGATCACCTCCCGGTGAAAGGGATGGCAGAGGGTGGAGACGGCCACCTTCTTGCGTTTTGTCTTTTTCACGGCCATCAACAGGGCCTCGGAGAGTCCTGTAGCGCCGTCGTAGTGGGAGGCCGTGGCAACGTCCATGCCCAGGAGGCGGGTGACCAGGGTCTGGAACTCGTAGATTCCCTGGAGGGTCCCCTGGCTGATTTCAGGCTGGTAGGGGGTGTAGGCCGTTGCAAATTCAGAGCGGGAGAGAAGGTAGGGAACGGACGAAGGGATATGGTGGTTGTAGCTTCCCGCCCCGATGAACACGCGGTATTCACTGGAGGATGCCATGGTGGCGGCCAGGGAATCCATATGGGCATTCAGGTCCCACTCGCTCATGGCCGGGGGAAGGTCCATGGGTTTTGAACTCCTGCACGCGGCAGGAATGGTGTGGAAGAGGTCGTCCACGGTATCGACACCGATGACCTTGAGCATCTCGTGGATGTCTTCCGGGGTATGGGGCAAATAACGCATCGCAAAACTCCTCTTATGCTGAAAAAATCCGGGTAGGGGCACTCCCCCTTCCCATGCACGGCCCGAGCCACGGAATGGCCCGCGCCGTTCATGGGGATGACACGGTGTTGCCAGCCCCTCAGGCGTCGAAAAGCCCCAGGTACGCAGCTTTGTCGAGCAGCGCCTCCACCTCGGACAGGTCCGCCGGTTTCACGCGGATCAGCCACCCCTGGCCGTAAGGTTCGCCGTTGACCAGGGCCGGGTCGTCTTCAAGGGCTTCGTTGACGGCCACGATCTCACCGCCAATGGGCATGTACAGCTCGGAGACAGCCTTCACCGACTCCACGGTGCCGAACTCCTCGCCCTTGTCAAAGCTGTCCCCGACCTGGGGGAGCTCCACGAACACAATGTCGCCGAGCTGGTCCTGGGCGTAATCCGTGATCCCGATGACCACCTCATCGCCCTCGGTCCTGGTCCATTCGTGGTCGGTGGCGTACTTGACATCTTCCGGCAACACAAGCTGACTGATCTCTTTCATGGGGTCTCCTTTGCAGGGTTTGCGTCCTGCCCCGGGCCGACCGACGGGTGACACGGCCGGTCCGGCGAACGGGTTGTCTCATGTGGGTGATATATCCGAGCCAGGGGCCCGGGATCGAGACAGGGCTCCGGCGATCCGGAGTCCCGTCGTTACAGCATCTCGCGTATGGGGCGCCGTGCGGTGCGTCCGGGGCGAATGTCCGAGACAATCTCCACCGGCACCTTGCGTTTGCCGTGGGTAAGCACCACGGTGGTCCCGGGGGCCAGGGCCCGGGTAAGCTTTACGAATCCGCAGGAGAGCCCTCGGACTTTTGCACCTTCGGGCAACGAGCCCGAAACCGAGGACACGATGTTCCCTTGGTGGCGTCCCAGGGCCACATCTGTGGTGCAGGTAAGGATGGTACCGATGGCTTCTCCGTCCTCGGTGAGCACGCAGCTCTCCTCCCCGGCGGGGACCTTCCGTGGGTCAAAGCCTGCAAAGGCCGCGGTATAAAATACCTCCGTAGGGGAAAGCAGCGCGGTATCGCCCCGGAAGCCTTTCGTAAACGCCGTCTTTTCAGCGTCCCAGGGTAAGGCAAAATCCCAGGGGTGGTTGAGGAAGGCCCACCCTCCGATATCCTGATGGGAAAGGGGGAGCACGGCCCCGGTGCGCAACGAATCCCGGGAGGCGAGGCCACAGGGGCGAATGCCTGCGTCTTTTCCGGCTTTAAGCAGGGCCGTCCACACGGCCTCGGTTTTCTCCGGGATCACAAAGAGTTCAAATCCGAATTCACCGGTGTAACCGGTACGGGAAAGAAGAATGGGCGTGCCGTCGAGGAGCTTGACCTGCCCGGCACGGGGAGCGCGATCGTCAAAGTGACCTTTAAAAGAGAAGTAGGGCATGGAGTCAAAGACCGCTTCGGGGTCCTTGAGGACGGCCCCCAGGATTTTAGCGGCGCCCGGGCCCTGGATGTCGATTTTGCCCAGGCTGTCGGTAAGATCGGTGATGAGGCTCAGGCGCCCGTCTGAAAACCGCTCCAGCTCCATGGCGATGGCACCGCCCATGCCCGCGTTGACGCAGACCATGAAGCGATCGGACGCCATCTTGTAGACCAGGGCATCGTCGATGACATGGCCTTTTTCGTTTAAAAACGCACCGTACACGGCCCTGCCCGGCACCAGGGGCCCCGGATCCTTTCCGATGCAGCGGTCGAGGTCTTTGCTGAAGCACTCCTGGAGCAGGCCCCGAGCCCCCCCGCCGTCCACGAGGATCACGGCCATATGGCTGGTATCAAAGAGCCCGGCAGAAGTAAGCACGGCCATGTGCTCCTCCCGGGTTCCGCCTCCGTACCACAGAGGCATCTCGTAGCCGCCAAAATCGGCCATATTGGCACCATGGTCACAGTGCCAGGCGTGCAGGGGGGTCTTTTTCACCGTCGAATCCATACGCATCTCCTTTCCGGTTGACATCATCGTGACACGGAATCCACCCCGGACAAATGCAATGCAGGGTCAGTAACGAGGAGACATGCTGAGTCAATCGCTGAAACGCCGAGAGAGGAGAAAAATCGAGAGAGGGAAAGGATAAAAGCGTGAAAGGATACAGCGGTAAACCACCTGATGAAACCTGTCCTTTTCTTGAAAACCCGAGACATCATAACCACCTGCCAGAGTTCTCGAAGGCGGCACACCGGCTGAAGGGGAACCACCCTCCTTCCGCCGGAACGCCCCGGACCGCCCGGTGGGTCCGCCCCATGGCGGGCCACCACCTTCTGATTCATTTACAACAGATAGGGCACCTTTAAGTTGTACCCCTTGTACACCACAAAGGTTTCAACGGACTGGATATCCTTTACCTTGGAGAGCTCTTCGGTATAAAATTCGAGGAGCCCGTAGCCCTCCTTAAACAGAACCTGAACGATCAGATCGTATCGACCGGTGACAACGCTCACCGACACCACTCCTTTGAGGCGACTGATCTCTTCTCCCTTGTCCACGAGATTGACGTGGCTGATGTTCATCCCCACAATCACCACCCGGTGCCCCCGAAGGGATTCGGGGTTCACAAGGCCGGTTACATCAAGGACGCCCTCATCCTGAAGGCGCCTGACCCTTGCCCGGACCGTGTTTTCGGTGATGGAAAGTTCTTCGGCGATCTTCTTGAAAGAGCGCCGTCCGTCCCGAAGCAGCTTCATGATGGCGATGTGGGTCTCGTCGATGTTCATAGACTCTCGCTTGTCCGTTGTGTTCTTTCGCTCGTCAGTAAACATAATTTTTTCACTTTCTGTCAATAATTTTTTAGAACATTCATGTTTCCAGCAATGATATTGACTTTTTTTGATGTATTCCCTAATAACACTCAAAGCAACAAGTTCAGATTTCCTCAACCGATGCCCCGCGGGATGAGCCGCTTCCCACCGACCGTTCCCCTCCCCACAGCGGCCTGGACATCCCAGGGATGACAGGAAGCGGGGCATCCGCACCAAGGAGAAAAGGCATGGCAAAACGAATCATCGTTATCGGAGCCGGACCCGGCGGCTATGTGGCTGCCCTGAAAGCCGCGGCCTTAGGCGCCGAGGTTACTGTCGTTGAAAAAGAGGGCGCCGGCGGCACCTGTCTCAACTGGGGGTGCATCCCCTCGAAAATCATGAAAACCAGTGCCGACCTGATGGAGAAGATGGCCGAAAGCGAAACCTTCGGGCTTGAACAGGTGGGAGACGTCACCGTGAACATGGCGCGCCTCATGGAGCGCAAGCGCTCGATCATCGCCACCCAGCAGAAGGGCATTCTGGCGCTTTTCCAACGGGCCGGGGTCACCTGGGTCCGCGGTTCGGCCAGAATTACCGGAAAAGGGAGCCTCGCCGTAACCGAAGAAAACGGTGAAACCAGCGATCTGTACTGGGATAATCTTATCATCGCCACGGGTACCGTGCCAATGGCCTTGTCAGCCTTTCCCTTCGACGGCAAACGCGTGGTCTCCAGCAACGAGATCCTGAGCCTCTCCGAGGTCCCGGAAAGCATCGCCATCGTGGGTGGGGGCGTCATCGGCTGTGAGTTTGCCTTTATCCTGAACGCCCTGGGGGCCAAGGTGACCCTCATCGAAGGCATGGACCGGGTCCTGCCCATCGACTCTGTGGACGACGCATGTTCCAAACTCCTCACCCGGGAGATGAAAAAGAAAAAGATCACCCTGTACACCAACCGCACGGTGACCGGCGTGGACACCACGGGCGAAGGCGCCCGGGTCACCATCGGCCCCTCCCCCTTTGCCGACAACCCCACAGCCAAAGAGAAAGAGATCCTCACCGAAGAGGTTGCCATGGTGGCCTTCTGCGTGGGCCGCAGCCCCAACTCCTCGGACATCGGCCTGGAACACACCGGGGTCACCGTGGACGACCGCGGCTGGATCCGGGTGGACGACGGCATGCGCACCAGCGACCCGTCCATCTACGCCATCGGGGACATCACCGGGCCCGAACGCATCATGCTGGCCCACGTGGCCTCGGCCGAAGGGATGGTGGCCGCCGAAAACATCATGGGCGAGGACCGCACCATGGACTACACGGCCGTTCCCAACGCCATCTTTACCATGCCCGAGGTGGCCTGCACCGGCCTCACCGAAGCCCAGGCCAAAACACAAGGGCTTTCCGTGCGCACCGACACCGTCCTCTTCCGCGCCATCGGCAAGGCCCAGGTCCTGGGGGAAATCGCGGGCCAGGCCTCCATCGTCTCGGAAACAGGCACCGGACGGGTTCTGGGCGTCCACATCGCAGGTCCCCACGCCACCGATCTCATTGCCGAAGGGACCCTTGCCGTCAACAAACGGCTCACCGTCACGGACCTGGCCGAAACCATCCACGCCCACCCCACCCTGGCCGAGGCCATGCTGGAAACCGCGTTGAAGGCATCCGGCAATGCCCTGCACGGCTAAATGCGAAACAAAGCCTGCCTCCGGCGGCCAGGTGGGGGCACCTGGAAACCCTATGGCGAATGCATGAAGGCAGCCATTATGCCCACGTTATCGGGGCATTCGCGTGATGTGTAACATCTGGCAACCGTCTTTGCAGGAGAGGCCCATTTCACTCCTCTAAAAATACGATGAAGAACGTTGGGATTCGCTTGACTTTAACCGGAATAACTCCGGCGGCGAGGGTGGCGAAGCCACTATAGCGAAAAACACCTTGAAAGCTGATTGCCCTTGCGCTTTACCCTTCGTTCCTCAGGGCAAAGCGCAAGGGCCTTCGGCACGGGCTGCGCCCGATACAAAAGCCGGTGGTTTACGCGGGCAGACTCTCTCCCATCGAAGGTACTGGATACGTTATCGCAACTTGTCCATTCTCGGTTTAACCGGACAGTCTCCGGCATATGAGAGCCCAGATTTGGAAATGCTCGGAGCCCCCGCTCCTCAGGAGCCATCACATTCCCTGACGAACTCTGTCATCCAGAGCGTCTGCCCGTTTCATACCACACCAAAAGCTTGCGGCCCGGCCCTTCTGTGCTATAGTAAAAAAATCAGAATTTTACAGGACGCATGACGTCCCAACCCCTCAAACCAGACGGCGGCCCATGACTCACTCTGCTGAGAGTTTGAAACTGGAGCTCAAATTTTCCGACCGCATCGGCGTCGTGGCCGACCTCACGCGCGAAGTTACGGACAAAGGGCTCAACATCCTGTCCATGGAAGTCATCCAGGACGGAGAAGCCGCCATCGTCTACATCGAACTGACCCGTCCCACAGGCCCCCACCCGTCTCCGGCATCACTGGTCACCGCCTTCCACGGGCTGCCCGGAGCCCTGTCTGTCCGCCTTGTCCGCACCCTCCCCCGGGAGCGCAGGGAAAAGCACCACCAGGCCGTCTTTGACGGCGTCTCCGAAGGCATCATCGCCACCAACGAAAAGGGCCTCGTCACCACCATCAACCCCGTGGCCTGCCGCATCCTGGGCCACGACGCGGCCCAGCTCCTCGGCAAGAACATCCGGGACATCAAGCCCGACGGCAACATCCTGCTGGAGTGCATGGCCCAAAAACGCCCCTTGAGCCGGCGGGAGTCCGTGGTCACCCCCGACGGGCGTGTGGAGTTCTACGCCTCGGCCCAGCCCATCCACGATGCAGGGGGTCGCTCCGTGGGCACCGTGGTGCTCATGAAGGAACTCAGGGAGGTGCAGAAGATGGCAAGGGAGGTCGCCTCCCCCACCACCGCCAGCTTCAACTGCATTTTAGGAACCAGCCAGGGCATCAAAAACGCCGTGCTGCTGGCCCGGCGCATCGCCCCCACCGACGCCACGGTCTCGGTTCGGGGAGAAAGCGGCACGGGCAAAGAGCTCTTTGCCGGGGCCATCCACTTTGAAAGCGGCCGCACCGGGCCTTTCATCGCCATCAACTGCGCGGCCATGCCCGAGCCCCTTTTAGAGAGTGAACTCTTCGGTTACGCCGAAGGGGCCTTTACCGGGGCACGAAAAAAGGGCAAACCCGGACTTTTTGAGGTGGCCAGCGGGGGCACCCTTTTCCTGGATGAGATCGGTGAGATGCCCCCCGGCCCCCAGGCCAAGATCCTGCGGGTGCTGCAGGAGGGCCTGGTCCGGCGCATCGGGGGCACCCGGGAGATCCCCGTGGACACCCGCATCATCACCGCCACCAACAAAAATTTAGAGGAGATGGTCCAGAAGCGCCTCTTTCGCGAGGACCTCTACTACCGCATCAACGTGGTTCCCGTGCACATCCCTCCCCTGCGCGAACGCCGGGAGGACATCGGCATCCTTGCCCCCCATTTCCTCGACCTTCTCACCGAAAAACTCAACAACCCCCGCCAGACCATCTCCGAAGCGGCCATGGAAAAACTCATGGGCCACCACTGGCCGGGAAACGTCCGCGAATTAAAAAATGTCATGGAGCGGGGCGCCATTTTAGGGGACGGCCGCATCGTCAAGCACGCCAACATCCTTTTCAGCCATGAAGCCAACATCGTCCCCGCAGCCGGTGCCGACACTCCCGATCCCCGGGGGGGGCTTCGAGAGCTCACCGCCCAGTTTGAAACCGACCTGATCATCCGGGCCCTGAAAGAGGCCGGGAGCATCCGCAAGGCCGCCGCTCACCTCAACGTCACCCACACGGCCCTGCTCAACAGGATCAAAAAATACGGCATTCGAGTGGAAACAAAACGATCCATCGGAACGTATTCGTTCCAATAAGACAACACTCTGTTTTTACGTAACAACCCATAAAAACGGAGCCAATACGGTGCGATTTCAAACCATCTTAGCCCTGCGCCACCCCATCCCCCGCAACCCCTTTGCGCTTTTTTTCAGGGGCCCTCCCCTTTGGATGGATACCGTCTCAGCCCCCCTGTTTTCAGGCCTTCCAGCAACGTATTCCATGCAGGTTACCGGGCAACAACCCCGTTTTGCCGCACCTTTTTTTCCACCCTGCCCATTCGTGGCAGTGTTTTTGCTCTTCTTTGTTTCCATGGCCGGACGCCCCCCTCCCCCACGGGGCCGTCCTCACCCGACGTTCACAATCCCCGGCGGGGCTCATCCCCGCCGAACAACAGGCCGGCCGTGGCCGGTCCCATGGAGGTTTCAATGATCGTAGGTATCCTCAAAGAGATAAAGTCAGAGGAAAATCGTGTCGCCATGACCCCCTCCGGGGTTGAAGTGATGACCGCCAACGGGCACACCCTGCTCGTGGAGCAAAACGCCGGCGTGGGCAGCGGCTTCTCCGACGCCATGTACGTGGAAGCCGGGGCAGAGATCGTCGCCACCCCGGCCGAGGTGTTCGACCGGTCCGACATGGTCATGCACGTCAAGGAGCCCCAGCCATCCGAATACGCCATGGTAAAAAAAGATCAGATCGTCTTCACCTACATGCACTTTGCCGCGGACGAAGAGCTCACACGGGACTTTCTGAAAACCGACTCCGTGGCCATCGCGTACGAAACCATTGAAGACACCTCAGGGGGCCTTCCCCTTCTCACCCCCATGAGCGAGGTGGCCGGGCGCATGTCCGTGCAGGAGGCAGCAAAGTACCTGGAACGGGTCCATGGGGGGCGGGGGATCCTCCTGGGCGGGGTTACGGGCGTGCCCCCGGCCACGGTGGTGGTCATCGGCGGGGGAATCGTGGGCACCAACGCGGCCCAGATGGCCTGCGGACTCGGGGCCAAGGTCTACCTTCTGGACATGAACCTGGACCGCCTCCGCCACCTGGGCGAGGTGATGCCCAAAAACTGCTTCCCCATGATGAGCTCTCCGGCAACGGTGCGTGAACTGATCCGCGAGGCGGACGTGGTGGTGGGGGCCGTACTCATTCCCGGGGCCAAGGCGCCCAAGCTCATCACCCGCGAAATGCTCGGCACCATGAAACCCGGAGCCGTCATCGTGGACGTGGCCATCGACCAGGGAGGATGCTTCGAAACCTCCAAGCCCACCACCCACGGGGACCCCATCTACGAGGTGGACGGCATCATCCACTACTGCGTGGCCAACATGCCGGGCGCTGTCCCCATCACCAGCACCATCGCCCTGACCAACGCCACCCTGCCCTACGCGGTGGAGATCGCGAACAAAGGCTGGAAACAGGCGTGCAGGGACAACGACGGCATCAAACTCGGGCTCAACATGGCCAATGGCAAGATCACGTACAAAGGGGTCTCCGACGCCTTCGGCCTGGCGTACACCCCGGCCGATGATCTCCTGAAGTAACCAACCGACGTCCCCCCCCCAAGCAAACCGCAGGGCCGGGCCTCCCCACAGGGGGGCCCGCCCCTGCCACATACCGGGCTGTGCCAAGGCGAACATATCGTCATTCACTTCAGCGCACCCGACTTGCTCACAAAGACAAGCCATCTCCAGTCCGCGCCCCTGCCCCAATGGCAAATTTACCCATATTTAAAAGCGGATATTGATTATTTTTTCAAATCATGCTCTACTAACTTCCGTTTCCCTTAAGAACATCATCGCAACACAGTTCTTTCTCATATGGAGACGACAGGCTCTCCGCCCGCCCACCTCACATATTTCATTTCTCTATTCCATGCGAGAAGTTAACACTCCGGCCCCCTGCCTTCTGATAACTTCTTTTTCTCCCTGCGGGCTGTGAAGCCGCCATGGCTAAGGCACCATATATCCCGGACGGGAGGCACCGCCCGGTGCATATAGGCAATCTCACACCACCACTGGAGGAATTTTATGGAGAACTTTATCGGGTTACTGAACAAAATTGATAGCATTATCTGGGGCGTCCCCCTGCTTGTCCTGCTCGTGGGCACAGGGCTGTGGCTGACCATCTCCCTTCGGGGAATTCAGTTCACCACCCTGCTTCACTCCCTCTACCTGGCCCTTGTCAAACGCAGGGAAGAAGGAGATGAAGGCGACGGTGACATCTCCCACTTCCAGGCCCTGATGACGGCACTCTCCGCCACTGTGGGCACCGGTAACATCGCGGGTGTGGCCACGGCCATCGCCGTGGGCGGCCCCGGCGCCATGTTCTGGATGTGGGTTACCGGCCTGGTGGGCATGGCCACCAAATACGCCGAGGCCGTTCTCGCCGTGAAATACAGGGAAAAAGACGAAAACGGCAACATGTGCGGCGGCCCCATGTACTACATCTCCAACGGCCTCGGATGGAATTGGATGGGGGTTCTTTTTGCCCTGTTCGCCTCCATTGCCGCCTTCGGCATCGGCAACATGGTCCAGTCCAACTCGGTGGCCGATGCGGTGCACGCCACCTTTAACATCCCCGTAGGCGTCACCGGCGTTATCCTCATGATCTTCGTGGGCCTTGTGGTCATCGGCGGTATCAAGAGCATCGGCAAGGTCACCAGCGTGCTGGTTCCCATCATGATCGTCTTCTACATTGTCGGCTCCCTTATCATCCTCGTTCTCAACGCCAAGGCCATCCCCTCGGCCCTGACCCTGATCATCACCCAGGCCTTCAACCCCACGGCCGCCACCGGCGGGTTCCTTGGCGCGGGCGTCATGCTGGCCATCCGCATGGGCGTTGCCCGCGGGGTCTTCTCCAACGAATCCGGCCTCGGCAGCGCGCCCATCGCGGCCGCCGCAGCCCAGACCAAGCATTCCGTTACCCAGGCCCTGGTCTCCATGACCCAGACCTTCATCGACACCATCATCGTCTGCTCCATGACCGGCCTGGTCCTGATCATCACCGGCACCTGGTCCAGCGGCAAAAACGGGGCCGAGCTCACCACCTTCGCTTTTCAGGGCGCCCTGCCCGGCGGGGGCCTCATTGTTACCATCGGCCTCATCCTCTTTGCCTACTCCACCATCCTCGGCTGGTGCTATTACGGCGAGAAATCCATTGAATACCTTCTCGGCGAAAAAGCCATCATGCCCTACCGCGTGATCTTCGTGATCTTTGTGGGTATCGGGGCCACCCTGAAGCTCGACCTGGTATGGACCCTGGCCGACATCTTCAACGGGCTCATGGCCTTCCCCAACCTCATCGCCCTTCTTGCCCTGACCCCCGTCATCATCAGCGAAACCCGGGACTACTTCGACAACCATTACAGGAAGTAGCCCTTAAAGGCCCCTGCAACAAAAAAACCCGTCCCCTTTCAAAGGGGACGGGTTTTTGTTTTTTGTACTGCCCGAAGACGCCATCCGACTCAATCGGCGATCCGGGTCTTTGGGTGTGCCTTTTCCCACAGGTACCATGAGGTGTCCTCATGGCCGATCTCCGGGAGCCGCTTACCGGCATGGGGCCCGTCGATGGCCAGGAGCCCCTTTCCATCGGGGTACCACAGGCTTCGGCTCTCCTTGTCATAAAGGACAAAGGTGTCCCCATAGGTCCACCCCGAAGGGGCAAGGGTCAGGGGCTCCCCGTCCAGTTCTCGGCTGTACACAGCCGACAGGTCCACGAGGGGTCAGTATGCCGCCGCAACCCAGGCATCTTTCAATTGGGTATTCAGGATCTCATGGAGCGACAGGATCCTTACCGAAACAGCCCGGGCATCCTCATCCGAACCAAAGCCGATGACCCTCTCCCGGTCCCGGACATCAGCCGGTGCCGAGGAGAAAGCCCTCTCATCCAGGGGAACGATGGCATCCTTTCCAATGCCGTATTGGAACTTGTCCGGCTCAAAGCCCAGGGTCTCGGCGTGGGTCACCTCCCACCGGTCTCCCAGGCGGTCCACGATCCACACACGGTCTCCCCTGCGCTCCACCTGTGCCGCCCATGCCGGGGCACTCCATATAAGCAGGGCCAGCACAAGGGCCCATGCACGTTTCCATCTGATGTTCATTGCAAGCCTTCCTTTGCCCGATTCCGGGCGCATCATACGACCAGTATACCATGGGGTACCCTGCCCGGTCACCTGAGGGCAAAGCTTATCAGGGTCAATGCATTTAAAAAATCAGTTGCCTCCGGCGGGTCGCTTTTTGAAAAAAGCTCCGCAAAAACGTTCCAATAAGCGCCTTAATAAAAGAAAAGGGGCTATGCCCTGCAAGGGACGCACCCTCAGAAAACAAAACCTGTTTGTCTAACTTTTCAACAGTTTGGCCACCGGAGGCTGCCATCCTAACCTGAAAAACTGCCAAGAACGCCCCTGCCTCCTGTGATACACTGAGACCATGGAAAACAAACCCACATACGAAGAGCTGGAAGCCAAGGTCCGCAGCCTCACTGCCATGCTTGAGGATGAAGGCCGCGTGGTGCAATGGGAGGTCCTGGGGCACCTGGCCCTTGCCTGGGACCGGGACGGCCCCCCGGGAATCGTCGAAAACCGGGACCTGGCAGAAGCCCTGGGCCTGGGCAAAGCGGCCATAGCCGTGGCCTTGAAACAGCTGTCCACCCTGGGTATTACCGACCACGACACCATGGGGTATGCCTCGTACCTGACCCAGGAAGGCTACGACATCGCCAAACGACACGACCGCACCGTCCCCATCGAGGAGCAGATAACAAAGGCAAAAGGGGGAAGGATCAAAGGGAGGTGGGGGAAAAAGGCTAAGGGCTAAGGGCTAAGGGCTAAGGGGATGGTGGATTTGAAAGGCGCAGCGCACAAGGGATAAAAACTCAGGGAGCGAGATAGGGTTTGAGGGCCTTGAAAAAATGGTCTGCCATGATGCCGTACCCTTTGTCGTTGGGGTGGATTCTGTCGCTCATGAGGCCGGGCTTGCCCAGAATACCCTCGAAGATGTCGGGCACCAGCACCGCGCCCATGGCGTCGGCTGTCTCCCGGTACCCCGCGCCAAAGTCGCGCCCCCAAAAAGGGATGTCGATGCCTCCCAGGATCACCATGGCCCCACTCTCTTGAAGCACCCCGATGATGGACGCCAGGTTTTGAAAGGCCTGATTCCTGTCCACCCCGTTTTTCAGGTCATTGCCCCCAAGGGTGATGAGCACGATGCCGGGATCGTATCCCACCACATCATCAAGCCGCGCCATGGCGCTTTGGGTCGTCTCCCCGGGGACACCGAGGTTGATGACCTCCCGCCCGATACGCGCCGAGAGCTGGTCAGGATAGGAACCGCCTTGCCCGGCGCCGGTCCCGGAGGTGAGGCTGTCGCCGAATGCCACGATGGTGTGATTAACGGGAGGGGCGTTGCGGATGGACCGATGCGTGCCCGGCCTGCGAAGAGACCAGACAACGGCAACAAGAATCAAAACGATGGCAATGGAGAGGATGCGTTTGTTCATGGCCGCCCTCAGTCAGGGCCGCCCCAGGGCAACCCGTTCAGCACATCTGTACAAAGGAAAATCTGGCACCGTCAGAAAAAAGCGGTTCGGCAGACACAGCGAAGACAAAAACACTCAAACGCTCTGCGCTATGCCGCCTTCTCTCAAGCGCAGCGATTCAGAAGCGGCTGCCGCCCACGAGCCCCGAACACGCGTCAGGGGCGTCCGTGATGGCAGATTAAACGGGCTTTCGAATGAGACGGGAAAAAGAGCGTTCCACCACCTCAAGGCCGCTTCGGATGTTGCTCTGGAGTACGGAGCGGACCTGCTCCTCATCCTTGGCCTTGATGGCCGCAAGGATCTGACCGTGTTCGAAGGAGAACTTGTGGCAGTCGGTGATCTCCTGACGGTAGAGGTTGAGAAAGGTCTCCACGGATTCGATGAGCTTATAAACGATGGAGCAGAGGTGGGGAAGATTGGACGCCTCGTAGATGGTCTTGTGAAACTGGCGGTCCAGGGTGTAAAAATCGGCGTCCACGCTGGCCATGCGGCTGTGAAGCTCTTCGAGTTCGGCGATCTTTTCGGGGGAGATGTTGTGCATCGCCTCCACGGCGAGCTGGGATTCAAGATCCACGCGCATATCGAAGATAATGGCAATCTCCTTGCGCGAAGGCGGGCTGGCCACCACGGCGCCCTTATAGGGAATGTTCTTCACCAGGCCAGATCGGTCAAGGCGCATCAACGCTTCCCGGATGGGCCCTCTGCCGATGCCCAACTCCGTTTCAAGGTCCGACAGCACGAGCCGGGTGCCGGGCAACTTCACACCCGTAAGAATCATATCACGAATCTTTTCATAAGCCACAAGGGACTTCATCGAAGATACATTGTTGTCCAAAGTCTTTTCTCCTGCCAGTCGGAATCTTAAAGTACGCGACGTAAGTAAAACAAATAAAAGGGGGCGCTGCCCGAAACAGGCGGCCCGGGAAAACAGGTTACTCCTCAGGGAGCAGTTTGCCCCGCCGCTGGAAACGCGGCAAACGACAAGGGTGTGTGAAAGGGTCGCAAGGGCAAGATAGATTGCGTCAAACTCTCCTTTTTAACACACCCTTGTTTATTTCGTACAGCCCTCTTTGTCAAGGCGCGGATAGCTCGGTATGGGGCATCTTCCCTTCACGGGCAACCGCCACAATCTCCCGGGCAAGAACATCGGCTGCATCCACGCTGCGGATGGGCAGCTCGCCCCCGCCGATGATGCCAAGTTCGGTGCACCCGAGGATACCGACTTCAGCGCCCTTGGACGCCAGGTGGGCACAAATGTCCGAAAAGTCCTGCCGGACTTTGTCCCCGGTCTCGCCGGCCTTGACACGACGGATCACCCCCAGGAGCTGATCCTGAACCGGTGCGTCGGGGTAAACCACATCCACGCCACGTGCGGCAAACCGGGTCTCATAGAGTTTCGTGATCAGAACGGCCGTGGAGGCAAGGACCCCCGCCTTTTTGATACCCGGGTTGCTGGTCACCACTGTCTCCACCACAAGGTCCACCAGATGGACCACGGGAATGGAGACCGCATCGGCCACATTGTAATAATAGTGATGGGCCGTGTTGCAGGGAATCACGAGAAAATCGGCTCCCCAGGCCTCGAGGCGCTTGCCCATGTCGGCCATGCAGGGCCCGGGATCTTCCCCGTCCCCGTCGATGATGGCCTTCATGCGTGAAGGCACCTTGGGGTTGTTGTCCACGATGCATCGAAGGTGATCGACATCATCCAAAGCAGGGGTCAGGGCGATGATGCGCTGCATCAGGTCAACCGTCGCTTCAGGCCCCATGCCTCCCAGGATTCCCGGAATTTTCTCCGCTCCGGGCTGCTGACACGTTTTTTCCATCTTGTCTCCCAAAGACCGGATCGGCCGATTGCCAGCCATCCGGCATCACGTCGTATGGTGTCCCATACAAACCAAAGCCCCATAAACGAAATGCCGGGACGGCCCAAAGCCGCCCCGGCAGGAAAAGCACAGGCTGCACACTGATCCTCTAAGGAGCAGTGGTCATCCTAACACGCTACGCACGGAAAGTGTCGAGGTATGCGTAGAGGGCGGGGGAACCGCCGGTGTGCAGGAACAGCACGTTGGAACCTTCGGGGAAGGCGCCTTTGCGTACGAGGTCAATGAGACCTGCGGCAACTTTACCGGTGTAGACGGGGTCGAGGAGGATAGCTTCCTCGGCAGCGAAGAGCTTCACTGCTTCTACCATGGCATCGGAGGGTACGGAGTAGCCGGGGCCAACGTACTCGCCGTAGCACTTAACAGCGTCACGCTCAACGCCGCCTTTGATGCCCAGCAGCTCAGCAGTTTCCTGGGCCAGCTTGTACACATTAGGCTCCTGATCGGCTGCAGGCTTGGATACGTCGATACCGGAAACGGGGATGTTGGCGTTGGTGCCGGTCATACCGACAACCATACCGGCGTGGGTACCAGCGGAACCGGAGGGAACAACCACGTGGTCGATCTTGAGGCCCATGGTGTTGAGCTGGTCCATCATCTCTTCGGCACATGCGGCATAACCCAGGGCGCCGATGGCGTTGGAAGCACCGCCGGGGACGATGTAGGGTTTTTTACCGGCAGCTTTGAGCTCGGCTGCGGTTTTTTCCATTTCAGCCATCATGTCGGAACCACCCTCAACAACACGCTTGGTTTTAACGCCGAGCAGTTCGAAGAGGAAGTTGTTGCCGCTGCCGTCTTCTTTGTAAGTGCCTTTTACGCGTTCTTCGAGGACGAGGTGGCACTCGAGGCCTTCTTTGGCAGCCCAGGAAGCAGTCAGACGGCAGTGGTTGGACTGGATGGCACCACAGGTAATGATGGTGTCAGCACCCTTTTCCAGAGCGTCGGCAATGCAGAAGTCAAGCTTACGGGTCTTGTTGCCGCCGGAAGCACCGGGGAGCAGGTCGTCACGCTTGACGAAAAGGTTCACTTTGCCGCCGAGGGCTTTGCTGAGGTTTTTCATGGGCTCAATGGGAGTCTGACCCTGGAGGTAACCACGACGGGGAAATTTAGTGAAATTCATTTTCGTTTAGTCCTTACTAATAAGTAATGAATATTTACCGGATCTATCTGCAAGGTCCGTCAGTCGGGCGAGATGAACACCATCGTCGCCCGAAACTCTTTTTTCGTTTTACAGTGCGATGATCGCTTCGACTTCGATATCGGCGCCCAGGGGCAGCGCAGCAACCTGGAAGGCGCTGCGAGCGGGGAAGGGCTCGGGGAAGTACTCGGCGTAGACGGCGTTTACCGCCTGGAAATCAGCGATGTTTGCCAGGTACACGGTGGTCTTCACGGTCTTGGCAAGGGTGGTGCCGGCTTCTTCAGCGATGGCGGCCAGGTTCTTGAAAGAAGCATGGGCGCGCGCTTCGATGGAGCCTTCGGGCATTTTGCCGGTGGCAGGGTCGATGGGAAGCTGGCCGGAAGTAAAGAGAAGTCCACCGGCAACCACTGCCTGGGAATAAGGACCGACTGCGGCGGGCGCATTGTCCGTATGAATTGCTTTTTTGCTCATGGTTTACTCCATGTTTCACGTGCGTCCGCATAAGTCTGCGTAAACACGTTTTGGTTGCACGTTATATATAGGCGCCGACCGAGTCGGCGCGTGTTGTCACAGAAAAGGCCCGGTGGATTAGAATCCCATGGCCCGGGGCAGCCACATCACGATGGAGGGGCAGTAGGCCATGATGAGAATCACACCGATGGTAATTGCGCAGAAGGGAAGAGCCTTCACCGAGATCTCTTCCAGCGTCACCCCTCCGATACCGGAGGCGATGAACATGTTCTCTCCCAGAGGCGGTGTGGAGAAACCAACGCCGCAGCAGCAGACCAGAACGATACCGAAGTGGATGGGGTCCACGCCGAGGCCGGTCATGATGGGCAGAAGAACGGGGGTTACCAGCATGATGATGGCCAGGGTCTCCATGAACATCCCCATGAAGAGGAGGAAGAGAACGACCAACAGCCAGATAACATGGACGTCGGAGGTCACGGAGAGCAGCAGCTCGGCAATCATGTCGGGAATGCGGTACTGAACCAGGAGGCGACCGAAGGCGTAAGCGGTGAACATGATCACAAGCACTCGACCGGTAAGCCAGCTGGTGGTTTCAAGGGACTCCATGAGTCCTTTGATGGTGAGCTCCTTGTAGATGAAGATGCCCACGAAAAGCGTGTAGAAGATGGCCACAATGGCTGACTCGGTGGGGGTAAACATACCGGAGTAAATACCGCCGAGAATAACCACGGGCGCCAGGATGGACCAGAAACCTTCCTTCACGGTTTTGCCAACGTGCCTTAAAGAGAGGCTGGGCATGCCCTGGCCGTACCCTTTGCCGCGGCAACGGAACACATGAACGATGATCAGGCCCACGGAGATGAGAAGGCCGGGCACAACGCCCGCCATGAACATCTCGGTAATGGATTCCTGGGCAGTAACGCCATAGATAACCATGGGGATACTGGGGGGAATGATGATGCCCACACCGCCGGATGCGGCGGTGGCAGCCGATGCGTAGCCGGGATCGTACCCGCGCTTGATCATGGCCGGAATCATGAGCATGCCCACAGCCGCTGTCGTGGCAGGGCCGGAGCCGGAAATCGCACCGAAAAAGATACAGGCCAGGGTGGTGGAGATGGCAAGGCCGCTGTCAAGGGACCCGACCATGGACTCGGCCACCTTCACGAGTCGACGTGAGATGCCCGCACTCTCCATCAGCGCTCCGGAGAGCACAAAGGCCGGAAGGGCCATGATGGGGAACTGGTTGACCGAAGAAAATGCAACCTGTACGAGGGTAGAAAGGTCCTGACCTACCGTAAAGAAAGCCGCCATGGCTGCCACACCGAGTGACACCATGATAGGCGCGCCCATAAAAAGCAGAGCAGCGAAAGAAATGAACAGAATACCTGCAGCCGACATGTCCTTTTCCTCCTAAGACTTTTCTGCTTCAGAGAGCATTTTTTGGGTTTCCTCAAGATCCACGGAATCAACATCCTTGATTTCGATTTTGAGAATGTACTTCATGATGTCCACCTGAATGATTCGAATGGTCATCAGGGCAAAGCTGATGGGAAAAATCCAGTAGACATAGGCCATGGACCATTCAAGGGCGGGAGAATGAAAGGGAAACTCGGTCAGATCTCGAATGACCTCGATACTCTTTTTGATCATCACCACGTTGAAACAGACCCAGATCAGGTCTGTCACGATCATCGCAACATCCTGCGCCACCTTGGGAAGCAGCTTGAACTGAATCATCACGCGGTTGTGAGCTGCCAGTCGAGCTGCATAGGCTGCGCCGAAAAAGACGAACCAGACAAACGCAAATCGGGAAATCTCTTCACTCCAGGGAATAACGTAGTTGAAGCAGACTCGAAGAGCGATCTGAAGAAAAAGAATGACAACAAAGAAGCTAAGTAAAATCTGGCATACATAGCTTTCAATATTATCTAAAAATTTAAGCAAGCGCTTTGCAAACATGGGGCCTCATCTCCTCACCCGGTTGAGCTCCGGGCGGCAAAAGGGATCGTAGAGTCCCTTTTGCCGCCTTTTCTAATCAGTTACTACTGCTTACCGAGAGCCTTGAGAACCAGGTCGACGTTCTCTTTGCCACCGATGAAGTCGTAGTACTCAGGCCATACTTTTTCGATGGCCAGTTTTTTCCACTCGGCTTCGTCTTCGAGAGTGCTGACTTCAACACCACCCTTGATCATGCCCTGCTTGGCATGCTCAGCTTCGAGAATCTGGAAAGCGATGCAGTACTGCTGCGCTTCGATACCGGCACGGGTGAGGATGTTGCGGGTTTTCTCGTCGTACTTCTTCCAGGAACGCTCGCCCACGATGAGGGGCTGCAGGGAGTACTGGTAGTGTACTTCGGTCAGGTAATCCTGAACTTCATGGAACTTGGTGGTGTAGTTTACGATGTAGGGGTTTTCCTGACCGTCGACTACACCCTGCTGGAGGCCGGTGAAGGTCTCAGACCAAGCCATGGGCACGGGGTTCGCGTCCCAGGACTTGAGGGTTGCCATGATGATTTTGTTCTGGGGGATCCTGATCTTGAGGCCCTTCACGTCTGCAAGCTTCTTGACGGGACGCTTGGAGTTGGTGATGAAGCGGAAGTTGGAGTAGGTCCAACCCAGAATACGGAAACCGCCCTTTTTGATGGCCAGCTCGTTCCAGTGAGCACCGAGACCGCCGGTGGTTGCCTGGATAGCGTCGTAGTGGCTTTCAATAAGGTAGGGCATGGTGAGGGTACCGAGCTGCTTTACGAAAGGTACGGCGTTACCGACACCGATGAAGGCCATATCAAGGGTACCGCGACGAGAGTTCTGGAGCATCTCGGTCTCGGTTCCAAGTGCGCCGTTGGGGAACAGCTGAACTTCGATTTCACCTTCGGAAAGGGACTCGACAAGCCATTTGAACTGCTTGGCCATGGCTCCCTGGTCCGATTCGATGGCATCGCCCATACCCACTCGGAAAATCTGCTTGGCGGATGCACCCTGAACGGTCATCACCATGGCGAGAACTGCGATGGCGGTGATACATAATTTCCTGAACATCACTTCCTCCTAACTTCGTTGTGTCAAAGGTTCCGCCACCCTTCCCTGGAGGCCGGAGCTCAACTTACACATATCAAATGTATACATTTGACATATACAGAGTAATCCGGTCCCTGGACCCCAATGAAGGAGACGGGTCCCCTGTTGCCAGGGGACATCTTCGCATGCGGGCCACCCCCGCACGCAAAACGTGACATGCTGAGTCTCAGCTGGCAAGCGTTTTGTTACCGTTTTTTACGCCGTGGGCTGTGCATGCTGTGGTGAATCACGCAGTGCCCTTAAAAACGGAGACGGGAAACAACCCATTCCAACTTCGCCTGCACGACCCGCCCCTTTCGGGGAGGCCGCTTTCAATTTACATGCTGCCCCCGCCCCTTGCTGAGGGATCGAGACATCATCAACCATGATGCTGCCGCATGACGGGTGCCATCTCATATGGCGCTTGCGCAATCGCCATGGTCTCTGTCGGTCTGGCCACTGACTTCGGGGCCGGGCGGCAGAAACGTGTGGACGGTACCCTTATATGAAGCTGAGGCGGCTCATTTCCCCCTAAAATCCAGGGGGCGCCGTGTGGCCCTTGAAGGGCCCCACATCTCCGCATCAGCATGCAAAAAACTCAATCACCGGATCCTCAGACATTCAACCGAGCAAGGATCACGCATCCACCCTTCTTTATTCAAAAGCAAATTTAGGACAGGAGGGGCGAAGGGGGGAGCCCTTCCTGTCCCACACTGCTGATCTAAGAGAGGGTCTCTTCGGCAACATCCCGAAGAATCTCTACAATCAGCCGACAGTCGTCCAGATCAAAGGTCAGGGGTACCCGCATGTCGCACATAACGGCGAGAACGCGGTTGGTCTCTTTGAGTTCCGGAAGATTGCCGAAGTATTTCCAGCTCCCGTAGGCGCTGGTAAATCCAACGGGTTCTGAATCACCGAACCATTTCAACTCCACACCGCGCTTCAGGGCGGCTGCCAGGAAGTTGCGGATGGTGGTCTCGTTCTGGCCCACAAGGGAGAACTGAATGGAGCTTCCCACGTAGGTCTCTTTTTCAGGACGCTTGGGACAGGTCACCCCGGGGATTGAATTGAATCCCTCTTCAAGGACCTGGTACCTCTCGTTCCAGCGCTTGCACTGGTTGTCCAGATCGCGCAGCTGGAAGCGAAGCAGGGAAGCCCGGAGGTTGTCCATGCGGCTTGAATAGTTGGGGGTGAGCTTTTTGACCTTTTCGAACACCTCCATGCCGGGACGCGAGGTGTGCTTCTCGTAAAGCATGTAGGAACCGGAATGGATGATGGCGCGGGCAATGACATCGGGATCATCGGTGGTCAGCAGACCGCCTTCCCCGGAGTTCATGTGCTTGTAGGTCTGGGTGCTGAAGCAGCCCACTTTGCCGAAGGAGCCGGACTTCTTGCCGTCCCAGTACGCTCCCATGGTGTGAGCGCAGTCCTCGATGAGAACCAGTCCGTGCTTTTCACAGATCTCCATCAGGCGATCCATGTCGGTGAGGTGACCGCGCATGTGAGAAATGAGGAACCATTTCACATCGGGATCAGCCGCTTTTTTCTCCAGATCCACAAGGTCGATGGTGTAATCGTCGGTGATCTCCACCAGGACGATTTCGGCACCGGCGTTGTGGATGGCACCGGGAACCGGAGCCAGGGTGTAAGCGTTGCAGAGGATCTTGTCTCCGGGCTCGACCCCAACGCTCTTCAATGCGAGGTACATGGCCATGCCGCAGGAGGCGCAGGAGAGGCAGTACTTTGCACCCATATAGGCTGCAAACTCCTCTTCAAGAAGAGCGGCTTCGCCCTTCTCACCGGCGCTGACATTGTAACGGTGAAGTTTGCCCGTGCGCATGATCTCCACGGCACGTTCGATGGACTCTTCACTGATGGGTTCCTGCTGAGTAAATTCCTTGGTAAACCGTTTGACGGATGCGTTTCCCATGCGACCTCCTGAATATCTCAAAATCAGGGGCGGGAAGCGAGCCGACGCTCCCCGCCCCATATCGTCTACCATCGGCGCAAAGCCGAACAGACCTTAGTACTTGGTCTGGTTGTACACTTCAAAATCCCACTCTTCGTTGGGGAAGAACTTGCGCAGACGCCAGTCGCAAGCACGGGCGTGGCCTTCCATACCTTCCACTCGGGAGAGACGGGAAGCAGCACCGCTGACAACCTTGTTGGCCTCGGGCTTGATCTCCTGGTAGGTCATGATCTTCAGGAACTTGTGTACGTTCAGGCCACCGGACATGTAACCGGCCTTCTTGGTGGGAAGGATGTGGTTGGTGCCGGAGCACTTGTCGCCCTGGGGTACGGTGGACCCTTCGCCGAGGAAGAGTGAACCGTAGTTGGTAAGACGCTGGGTCCACCAGTCGAGGTCTTCGGCCATAACCTGTACGTGCTCGGAAGCGTACTGATCGCTGACCTTGGCAACCTCTTCACGGTCTTCGCACAGAACGATCTCACCGAAATCCCTCCAGGAGGTGGCGGGGGTATCGGGGTCGGGCATGTCGGCGATGACTTTGGGCATCAGCTCGTTGACCTTTTCGGCCAGCTCGCGGCAGTCGGTGTGGAGCCATACGGGGGAGTCGAGGCCGTGCTCTGCCTGGGATACCAGGTCGATGGCAACGGTCATGGGATCGGCGGTCTTGTCGGCGATCACAGAAGACTCGGTGGGGCCGGCGAAAACGTCGATGGCGCAGCGGCCGGTACCGGCCAGGATGGCTTTGGCTTCAGCAACAAAGGCGTTGCCGGGGCCTACGAGGATGTTGGCGGGTTTGCCGGAGAAGAGACCGAAGGCCATGGTGGCGATGGCCTGAACACCACCCATCTCGATGATGATATCGGCGCCGGCAAGTTCCATGGCGTAAACCACGGCAGGGGCGATGCTCTCACCACGGGGGGGGGAGCAGGCAACAACGGTTTTTACGCCGGCAGCCTTGGCAGTGGCAACACTCATGATGGCGGAACAGGCGTGGGCGAAACGACCGCCGGGAACGTAGCAACCGGCGACTTCCATGGGGATGACCTTCTGGCCGAGGCGAACGCCTTCGAGGGTCTCTTTCTCGAATTCAACGATGCTCTCACGCTGAGCCTTGGCAAAACCGAACACCTGGTCGTAGGCAAACTGGAGGTCGTCCTTAACACGCTGGGGGACCTGGGCGATGAGGGCCTGCTTCTTCTCCTCGGAAAGGATGAAGTCACCTTCCCAGTTGTCGAATTTTTTGGCCAGTTCGCGAACCGCTTCTTCGCCGCGGGCCTCAATGTCCTTGAGGATCCCTTCAACGATGACGCGCTTCTGGTCGCTTACTTCTTCAAAGCTGAGTTCTGCTTTTTTAATGTACTCCATTGCAAAAAATCTCCGTAAGTAGATCGCTTTGTATATTGGATGTCAGAAATTTCCCGTCGGTATGAAGTAAATTAGCCAGGCCAGATGAACATTGTCAATGATTTTATAAAATCTTTTTAAAAATTTCTTTAAACTTTCGTTAAAACATTTTGATCAGCTTTAAAATCCGAACGAAATATCCGCAATAGATCCAAATAGATGCTACCGACATGCTAAACGTTCCCTCACCCGTACGGCGGTTGTCCGAACACGAAACAGCGATCCACGTTCCATTTCCGGTCCGGGCCACGTCCCATTGCCCACAGGAGCAACAGCGCTAGAGGAACATCATACCACATGGCCCACCCACCACATATATTTAATGGTATAAGAGAAGAGGCTTTCTATATTATAGAAAGCTATGCAACAAATTCCCACATTATAGAGCAGGCATCAAGGAGAGATGCTTTCCTCAACCCTTCCCTGTGGGCCGATACGCCCTTGCGGACATTTCCGGCACATTTTTTGAATATCCCATAGACAAAACATTGCCGGCCCAATTCCACGGGAAACGCAAAACGGCCCGGACATGTGAAGGGGCCCCTGGGACAAACCCACGGATAGCAAAGCCGTCCAGGGCCCATTGCCGATTCCGGCGGGGACACACCCTGCGCCCCCACGGAGCCATTCTGTCAATGCACAGCGGCAGCGGCATGGCACGCCGGCATCGAAATAGTTCGAATATTTCGAAACGCCCCTACCCTTCCACCGACAGTCGGTTGCGGGGCAGGCCCTCACCGAGGGGCCGGCGGCACATGTACTCAAACAGCCAAACAGGAGCAGATAATAAGCAGGACAAAACCGACAACAAAAAGGAGATGTTCAGTAAAACAGCCACACCCCGCGACATCAAGATGCCGCACAACCCCTTAAAGATTTGCGTAAAATATTTTATAAAAAACGTTTTAACATTTTGTTGAATTTTTTTCATAAAAGAACTTGACGACCCACATAAAAAGCTCCATAAACTTAGTCAAACGAGCCGAGGGAACATTTTCAACCACCCGCCCATCGGCATCGGATGTGACCAAAAAAAGCCAACACGTTTAGATTTCAGGAGGTGTAGTATGGACGGCAAATCTCTCATCTTAAAAGCACTCAACCACGAAGAGGTTCCCCGCACACCCTGGGTCCCTTACACAGGGGCCCAGATCGCAAACCTCAAAGGGTATGCTGCCGATGAAATTTTCAAAGATGTCGACAAACTGGTCGAATGCCTTCTGGAAGCTGAAGCGCAATACGCACCGGACGGACTGCCCGTGATGTTTGACCTGCAGGTGGAAGCCGAGATCCTCGGATGCGACCTCAAGTGGTACCCCAACACCCCTCCCACGGTCTGCAGCCATCCCCTTGCAAACGATTTTACCGTCCCCACACAGCGCCTGACCAAAGAAGACGGCCGCATCCCCATCATTATGGAGGCCACCAGGCGCCTCAAGGAAGCCAAGCCCAACATCGCCCTCTACGGCCTGGTCTGCGGCCCCTTCACCCTGGCCTCCCACCTTCGGGGCACCAACATCTTCATGGACATGTACGACCAGCCCGAAAAGGTCAAAGAGCTCATCAACTACTGTGAAGAGGTGGTCAGCGAATACGCGGGCTTTCTCATGGACGCGGGATGCGATGTCATCGGCGCCGTAGACCCCCTGGTCTCCCAGATCTCTCCGGCCTCCTTTGAGCAGTACCTGACCGAGCCCTTTTCCGCCTTCTTTGCCAAGGTCCGCGAACGCCAGGTTCCCTCCAGCTTCTTTGTCTGCGGCGATGCCACCAAAAACATCCCGGCCATGTGCAAGACCTGCCCGGACGCGGTTGCCATCGATGAGAACGTGGACATCGTGGAGGCCAAGAAGGTCACCGACGAACACGGCATCCTCATCTCCGGCAACCTTCAGCTCACAATCACCATGCTCTTCGGCACCCAGCAGGACAACCAGCAGGCCGCCATCGACCTCATGGACGCCCTGGGCACCAAAGACTTCATCCTCGCCCCGGGCTGCGACATGCCCTTTGGCGTTCCCCCGGAGAACATCGTGGGCGTGGGCATGGCTGTCCACAACAAAGAGGCGGTGCGCAAGGCCCTTTCCACCTACATCAAAAAAGACGAACTCCCGGAAGTCGAGCTGCCCGACTACGACAGCCTGGACCACGTCCTCATCGAGGTGGTCACCATCGATTCCCAGACCTGCGCCGCCTGCGGGTACATGGTGGCATCCGCCAACGCCGCCGCCGCCCCCTTCGGTGACAAGGTCAAGGTGGTGGAGCGCTCCATCATGTATCCTGAAAACGTGGCGTTCATGAGCAAGATCGGTTTGGCCAACGCACCGGCCATGCTCGTTCACGGCGAAATCAAGCACATCTCCCTGATTCCCACCAGCGAGACCTTGACCGCTGAAATCAAGGCAGCTATGAAGTAACCTGACCACGCCGCGGGAGGCCATGCGCCTCCTGCGGCGACCGCGATTGTTTCGCTTAAACCGACCGACGGGTGGCGCACCGGAAAAGCCCGAAGCCCCGCACCACCCGCACAACGCAAGGGCATTCTCCATCCCAAGCCCCACACCCTCTCCACCGTGGCCGTTTCCGACCGAGAATCCCGCCCAAGGACCTTGTGTCCCCAGGAATACGACCATGACCGTTACCATCACCGTCACCCACGATAAAAAAGAGACCGCCCTTGAGGTCCCCGAAGACAAACCCCTTGTCGCAGCCCTGCGGGAAGCCCGGCTCATCGTGGCCCCTTGCGGCATCGGCAAATGCGGAAAGTGCAAGATCATCTGCCACACCGACCCCACGGACGAAGAGCGAAGCCTCTTAACGCCCATGGAGCTGGAGGCCGGTATCCGCCTTGCCTGCTACACCTGGCCCGAAGAGGGCATGCACATCACCGTTGCGGACCGACAGAACCTCAAGGTCCTGACCCGCTTTCGAACGGAAAGCTACGACCATGTGCCCGTCCTGACCAAGCGCCCGTTCCAGGCAGAGGCCCCGGCCATCCTGGATCAGTCCCCGGACCTGGACCGCCTCATGGCCGCCGCAGGCGCCAAGGCCCACGCCCTGCCCCTGGCCCAGCTGTGCACACTCCCTGATTTTCTCCGCCGCCACGGGTTCGCCGGACAGGCCGTCCTCCACGGCGAGACCCTGGTGGGCGTCAGCGACGAAGAGAGTCACCTGGGCCTCATCGTGGATATCGGAACCACCACGGTTGCGGCCATGCTCGTGGACCTGAACACCGGAAGCACCGTGGGTGTCAGCGGATCCCACAATGCCCAGGCCCCCTTCGGCGCCGATGTGATGACCCGCATCCAGTACAGCATGGAACACGGCACCGAGCCCCTCACCACCGCCGTTACAGACCAGCTCAACACCCTTTTGGCAGGACTCCTTTCCGGGGCAGGCGTCAGGGACGTCAGCCTCATCGCCCTGGCAGGCAACACCACCATGATGCACCTGCTCTGCGGCATCTCCCCGGAGTTCATCAGCAAGGCCCCCTTTATCCCCGCCACCTTAAACGGGATGCACATGCCCGCCCGGGACCTGGGCATCCTCTCCGACGGCCGTGCCTTCCTCCTTCCGGGGGTTTCCGCCTATATCGGGGCCGACATCGTCGCCTCCCTTCTGGCCACCGGGGCCATTGGCAAGGAAAAGACCTTCCTGCTGGCCGACATCGGTACCAACGCAGAAACGGTCCTTTACGCCAACGGCATCTGCTATGCCTGCTCCGCTGCGGCCGGGCCCTGTTTTGAAGGTGCCAACTTAAGCTGCGGCATGCCGGGCCAGCCCGGCGCCATCGACTCGGCGTTCAAAACCGACCAGGGCGTCGGGGTCACCGTCATTGACGACCGCAAAGCCACAGGGATCTGTGGCTCCGGTGTCATCGACACCATCGCCCTGCTCCTGGAGGAAGGCGCCATGGACCCCACGGGACGACTTCAGGCAACAGGCCCCCTGGCCGATAGCATTGACGGAGAGAAAAACGAAATCCGCCTTCACCTCACCCCGGAGGTGGCCCTCACCCAGAGAGACATCCGGGAGGTTCAGCTGGCCAAGGCCGCGCTCCGGGCCGGCATCGAGATTCTCATGCAGGAGGCGGGCATCACCTGCGAAGACATCGATACCCTCTACCTGGCCGGCGGCTTCGGGTCGGCCATCCACCCGGAGAGCGCCGCGCGCATCGGCATGATCCCCCACGGGCTCCTCAACAAAATATCGGTGCTGGGCAACGCGGCCTCCTTCGGCGCCCTTCGCTATGTCACCGAAGCCAGGGCCGTTGAGACAGCCGATGCCATCCGAAAAAACACCCGTCACATCGAGCTGTCGGCACACAAGGGATTCAGCGGCGAGTACATGAACCGCATGGTCTTTGTCGAGGATTAGGGCTATGCCCTAAAATAATACATAACGATACTCCGCCTCAAATTCGGTATGTGTCGAAGCAGCGATCAAAAAATCATGCTGAGGACTTATGGGATGATCCCGTCATGTATAGTTTATTCTTGGCATGGCCCTTAAGTTCCCCCGGTGCACACACCCCCATCTTCCAATGCACACCAAGCGCGACCCGCTGAGCAAACCCGGCCCCTTCCAGGAGGCCGGGTTTCTTGTTTCCTTCCCAGCCCGAAACCCGTCACTGCCATGCGGCTCACCCCATGACAAAAAACGGCACGCAAAACACACCGGGCACCTCCCCCGCCATGGGTTCCCAGCATTTCCTCCCCCGGAAAGCCACCGGGTTTCAAAATGAACATAGGGGTGTTTCGAAATAGTAGAAGAATTGCTACATCAAGGATTACCGATCCTTAACCCGGCCTGGGGGCAGATTTAGAAAACCCGCGCGCCCATGGCCCCTCCTCACCACCCGGCCCACGAGGTACGCTGCGCCCGAAACCCTGTTTTGCCTCATATTCACCGTCGCCTCCCATGACCGTGGCCGGGAACTGTCAAACCCGACCTCACCCGACACACCCGTACGATGGACAAATAATGTTCCCCTGGTACGGATATTGCTCATTATCAGGCTATCCATTCAGAAGGACGCCGGGCCATTCACCTTCCGGCAACGGCCCTTTCGCTTGCGGCGCACTCAACGAAGATTCAACGCACGCAGGCGCTGATGGTCAGGTTCGGTTGGCACGCCAGCCCGATTCGCCATCGTTTTGCTGCATCCACACTGCCCGTGATGCACGCCACCACAAAACGATCTTCGAATCCGGCTGTTCAGCTTTCTGAACTTTTTCTACCCTTCCTGTGTGCGGGGCTGGCCCGCACGGGAAGACGTCCCTGGCATTCCAGGGACAGGAGGCCTTTTTCCGGAAGTCCGGACTCCCCGGCACGCACCCAGGCAAGATGCGTGAATGAGGTGCCTGGAATCAGCCGGTTCCCCGGTAAGGCAATGAGTCAACAACTACGTTAGGAGGAAGTGATGTTCAGGAAATTATGTATCGCTGCCATCGCAGTATTCGCCATGGTCATGACCGCACAGGGTGCATCCGCCAAACAGGTTATCCGGGTCGGCATGGGTGATGCCCCGGATTCGGACCAGGGGTACGGTGCCCGGTTCTTTAAGCAGGCGGTGGAGTCTGAGTCCAATGGTGAAATTGAAGTGCAGCTTTTTCCGGGGGGCCAGCTCGGCACGGAAACCGAAATGCTTCAGAACGTCCGTCGCGGGACCCTTGACCTCTGCTATGTGGGTATCGGCAACGCCGTACCCTTTGTCAAAGAGCTCGGCACCCTGACCATGCCGTACCTCATCGAGAACCACTACGATGCCATCAAGGCAACCACCGGCGGCCTTGCCACCCACTGGAACGAACTGTGTACCAAAAAAGGCGGATTCCGCATCCTGCACTGGGGATATTCCAACTTCCGTTTCATCACCAACTCCAAGCAGCCCGTCAAGAAGCTCGCGGACATCAAGGGGATGAAGATTCGAATTCCCCAGAACAAAATCCTCATGGCCACCTACAAGTCCTGGGGAGCCAACCCTGTTCCCATGGCCTGGTCTGAAACCTTCACCGCCCTGCAGCAGGGCGTTGTTGACGGCCAGGACAACCCTTACATCGTTAACTACACCTCCAAGTTCCACGAAGTTCAAAGCTACCTGACCGAGGTGCACTACCAGTACTCCCTCCAGCCCATGCTCGTGGGAGAGCGCACCTGGAAGAAGTGGGACGCCAAAACCAAAGAGCTTATCGCCCGTGCGGCCCAGGAAACCCAGCAGTACTGGATCGCCTACCAGATCCTCGAAGCAGCCAATGCCAAAGAGGGCATGATCAAAGGCGGTGTTGAAGTCAGCACCCTCGAAGACGAAGCCCAGTGGAAAAAACTGGCCATGGAAAACGTATGGCCCGAGTACTACGATTTCATCGGCGGCAAAGAGAACCTGGACATGGTCCTCAAGGCCCTCGGAAAAAAGTAACCCACTGAAGATGATGTGCGGCCGGGGCCTTGCCCGCAAGGCCGCCCTCCTGCCGCACAACCCATCCTGACCACAGGGGGGAGAGCCCATCTCCCCCCTCCCTTTTTTTCTCCTCCCCCTTTCATACGTCCCCCGAAGCGGATGCGCCTTGTCCCACCCTGCACCCGAAGCCCCTTTTATCCGCCGTTGAGCCCCCTTGGCCCTTTCCTCTTTTTCCATTGTCGCCAAGATGTTCGAACACCCATTTCTGGCATGGTTGTTGCTCATATAAAATAGTCAAACACCAAGGGAACGCCGAGCCCGTCATAAAGGAAAAGAGAGGGCTTCGGTCATCCCGGCGGCAGCAACCGGCCGAAGGCACGTAAACACTGGAAAAAACGAGCGTCGACCCCCGATCAGAGCAACACAGGGCCGGCGCAGCCCATCCAGCGAGCCACGGCGACCATGGGAGACAGATTCGAGTTTGTAGTAAAACTTCGAAACTTTTCAACTCCCCCCATACGCACCACCGGGAAGACCCTTTCGGATGAACCGGAGCCAGCAGGAGTAAGGAACAGACCGCCAACGAAGCCGGTGGTTCCCGCAGCCTGGATCCGACTGCGAACTTTTATAAAAAAGACGTTCATCAGCGCGGCAATGGCGACAACGCCCCAGAAGGCTGAAACACCCCGCGCACCACTTGAGGAGGAGGTTGTTTTTAAATGCTGAAATCCAACAGATTCAGACTTGCGGACGATGAGATGCTCGACCAGATCCACGAAGCCACCGTGGAGGTCCTTGAGACCTGCGGCGTGGACTTTGAAGATGAAACCGCCCGCCAGATCATGAAGGACGGGGGATGCGAGGTGGACGGATGGCGCATCAAGATCCCCCGCGCCATCCTTGAAAAGACCATCGACCAGGCCCCCAGCTCCTTTATGTTTCACGGCCGCAACGAAGAGAAATCCTTCCTGGTGGGTGAAGGCCAGACCCGCCCCCACACCGACCCCAGCTTCGGTGCGGTGCGCATCCACGACATCAAGACCGGCTACCGCGACTGCACCATGGACGACCTGACCAAATTCTTCACCCTCATTCAGTCCAGCGACATCTGTGATATCGGGGGCGGGTGGCCCGTGGAACCGGCGGACATTCCCGAGAAAAAGCCCCACCTGCACGTCTTCCGGGAAATGGTCCGGCACACGGACAAGCCCCTTCGCAGCTTTGTGGGAACCACCGAAGAGGTCCGGGAGTACTTTGAACTCTTTGAAATCGCCAAGGGAGAAAAGGGTTACCTGGACACCCACACCTGCATGTTTGCCAGCATCAACCCGGTAAGCCCCCTCACCTACGCCGCCTTTCCCCTGCAGACCATGATCGAGCACGCCAGGAAAAAGCAGGCCATCTGCACCCTGACCTGCGCCATGAGCGGCATCTCCGCCCCCATGAGCATCATGGGCGCGGCGGTCATGCAAAACGCCGAGATGCTGGCCGGCAACGTCCTGCTCCAGCTCGTGAACCCCGGCACCCCCTACATCATGGGCCCTGCGTCCTGCCGACCGGACATGAAGTCCGGACTCTACGCCAACGGGTCTCCGGAAGCCAACATGATCAACGGCCTCAGCATCCAGATGGCCGTGGAGCGCTACAAGATCCCCGTGCGCATCATGGCAGGCATCACCGACGCCAAGGTGGTGGACGCCCAGGCAGGCATGGAGACCATGCAGACCCTCATTCACGCCGTCATGGCCGGTGCCCACTGGATCCACGGCTGCTTCGGATCCCTGGACTCCCTGAACGCCACCTCCTTTGAAAAAATCATGCTCGGAGAGGAGGCCTTTTCCAGGGTCCTCCGCCTCCTGGAGGGCCTCAGGGAGTGGGACAAGGACACCACGGTCTCGGAGATCGTCCATGCGGGCCCGAGGGGCACCTACTTCATGGAGCCCACCACCGTGACAAACTTTCGAAACACCTGGCGCCCCACGGTTTCCACCCAGGAGGCCTACCAGAACTGGGCCGACGCCGGCGCCAAGGATTTCAGTACCATGGCCCGTGAACGCTGGGAAAAACTCCTTGCCGAGGCCCCGGAAAGCCTCCTGGACGCAGACCGGGAAAAGGCGGTCAACGCCTTTGTGGAGGGCAAGCTCAGCGAAGCATAGGGAGCCCGTCGGCAACGGGCAGCACCCATGCCCACTATCGAGCCCCCGGTGTTGGCCACCCCGACACCGGAGGGCAGGACACCCCGACGGCTGACGATATTGGGGGCCCTTGAGGGCCCCCAATATCCCCACAACAAGCAAAGAAAGATCAACGGATCAGCAATTTTTACATTGCTATTACTCATATACATAAACCGTTGATATACGGTGAGTTGCATGCTTCGAATTCCAAATTTAAAAAACAAAAAAATATCTCTTTTGAGTAACGAATTGCTTGACAAGAAAACGAGGATTATTTTATAAAATCCTTCATAAAAAACAAACCGTCCCCGAGGGGCGGCAACCCAACGCCATCACGTGAGAAGGAGCCCGGCATGGACCCTCCGGCCAGCCCCTTCGCCTTCGCGGCGCCGGACACTCCGCGACACAATGGCGGTCAGCACCGTCTCCCATCGCATTCAACAGGGGAGACACCTCGACAGGACACACCCAGCAACGACCATGCGACAGTGGAAGCGGTCCACTGCCGTAAACATCAGGCCGTACGGACACCGGCTGGATAGACTCAACACTCTCTCTGGGAGGAGACAGGCCCATGAAAATCATCGACATCTACCGACGATGCCTCAACGGCGAAGAAATGAACGAAAACGATTACGACATCAATGTTGTTTTCCCCGCCATGATGCAGATGGCCCAGAAGTACAACATCAAATACAACTCCGAAGACCCGGTCTCGTCCGATGACGACCTGGCCGACCGCGTCTTCGAGGCTGCCCTTGAGTTCTTTGTCCATGCCGGCATGTACTGTCAGGACACGGGCCGTGTGGTGAAGTTCACCAAAGAGGAGGTCCTCTATGCCATCAGCGAATCGGCCCGCCCCCGCTGCATCGGCGGTGAAAAGGAGAGCCGCAGGGAGTGGCGCTGCCGCAAGCCCGATGAAAACTCCCGACCCTGGTGCCACATCGGTTCCGGCATCTACACCAGCAACGACGACCTCTTCCTCAAGCTGGTGGAAGGGTATGCCCGCATCGACCGGGCAGACTCCATGGCCATCCCCACCCTGATGAACGACCCCGACGGCCAGGGCGACCCCAACGTCCCCTTTCACCCCTCAGAGGTCATGGCCTGCATCCACAACATGAAGCTGGCCCGCAAGGCCACCGAAAATGCCGGTCGCCCCGGTTTCCCCGTGTTCAACGTGGTCCCCGCCTCCGGCGGCCCGGTCAGCACCCTGGCGGCCAGCCACCCCAACTGCGGCACCCGGACATCCGACGGCTGGCTCTGCGCCTTCTACCCCGAGTACAAGCTGAAGATGGACACCCTGAACAAGATCTGCTTCCTCCAGGAGATCGGCGGCAACATCGCCGGTGAGGCCAGCACCCTTTTGGGCGGCTACTGCGGCGGCCCCGAAGGCATTGCCGTGGGTGTCACCGCCTACGCCATGATGTCCTGCATGCTGGGCGCCCAGTACTTCCTCAACTTCCCGGTAACCCTCAAAGGCGCCATCTCCACCTCGCGCCCGCTCCTCTGGGGTCTGGGCCTCGGTTCACAGGCCATCTCCCGCAACATCCACCTGCCCACCTACAACTCCGGCTACTCAGCCGCAGGGGCAGGCACCAAGGAGTACTTCTACCAGTCAGCCGCCTACATCCTCACCGGGGTCACCTCCGGGGTTACCACCGGTACCCCCTTCCCTGCTGCGGGCGTCAAAATGGACGGCATGACACCCCTTGAGGCCAGATTCCACACTGAAATGGCCGACGCGGCCCGCCAGCTCACCAGGGCCCAGGCCAGCCCCATCGTGGTCAAGCTCCTGGAAAAATACGAGCACACCCTGGACACCCCGGACCTGGGCATGACCTACCCCGAGCTCTTCGACCTGGACACCAACACCCCCAAGGCGTTCTACCAGAAGATGTACGAGGAGGTGAAAGCCGACCTCGTGGAGCTGGGCGTGCCCATCAAGTAAGCCCGATGCACACCCCGCAGGGGCCGGGCCGACAGTCTGGCCCCTGCACACCACAGACTGCATACCGGAATGACCAACCCCATTCCGGGCCATACATTTAGAAAACACCCGATCAGGTAAGAAACAAAGGAGTACACCATGTCCCAGACCCATTTTGACAACCTTCGCGATGCCATCACCTCCCTCAACGCAGCCGCTGCTGCCGACACCGCCACCCAGGCCATTGCCGAGGGTGTGGAGCCCGTGGACCTCATCACCAACGGCATCCGCGCCGGCCTCGACATCATGGGCGAAAAATTCACCAACGGCGACTGCTTCCTGCCCGAGCTGATGCTGGCAGGCCGTGCCGCAGACTCCGCCGTTGCCATCATCGAGCCTGCCATGCTCGCCTCCGGCAACGCCGATGAAAAACTGGGCAAGGTGGTCATGGCCACCGTCAAGGACGACCTCCACGACATCGGCAAGAACATCGTGGCCCTGATGCTGCGCTCCGCCGGTTTTGAGGTCATCGACCTGGGCTGCGACAAGTCCAAGGAGGAGATCTTTGCCGCCGCAGAAGAGAACAACGCCGACATCGTGGGCCTCTCCACCCTCATGACCACCTGCATGGCCTTTATCCCCGAGTTCGTTGAGCTCCTCAAATCCAAAGGCGTGCGTGACAACTACAAGGTCCTCGTGGGCGGCGCCCCCCTGAACCCCCAGTTTGCCGAAGAGTCCGGCTGCGACGGCTACGCCGCAGACGCCTCCAAGTGCGTGGAAATGGCCAAGCAGCTCATGGGCATCGCGGCCTAACCCGGATATTTCATGAGAAAACAAACACCCAAGATGAAAGCTACATGACTTCAGGATGTTACAACGGAAAAATCAGCTATTCCGAAAATGCAAAATGTAAATCAGGATTTGCTGTTTGATTTTCTCACCCTTCGGGCGAGACGGGTGCAATCATCTGCTGCTCTGATGCCTTGCACATGAGCGCACCCGACTCGTGAAATATCCGGGCTAAGGTATGATTCAAGGGGTTTGCCCTGCCCCATGCCTGCAAAAAAGAAAACCCGCCCCCCCACCGGAAAAATCCCGGATTTCGGGGAGCGGGTTTCCCTGTTTTCAAACACGGAGAAAACAGGTATACCGGTCACCTGACATGCATAAAAAGGAGTCTTGCCATGAAAACCCCCATTATTGTTCTCACCGGCTTTTTAGGAAGCGGAAAAACCACCCTCATGCAGTATCTCCTCCATGAGTTCCCGGACAAGAAGGTGGCCGTGCTGGTCAACGACTTCGGCGAGGTCCCCGTGGACGCCGCCCTCCTCTCCGGACGGGGCATACCCGACGACATGCTCTACGAGGTCAACGGCGGGTCCATCTTCTGCGCCTGCCTCAAAGACAACTTTGTCCTCGGCCTCAAGGCCCTCACCGAATGCAGCCCCGACCTCATCCTGGTGGAAGCCTCGGGCATGGCCGACCCCTCGGGCATCGGGCCCATGATCCGAAATGCCGGGCTGGGGGACGCCTGTGAGCTGATGTGCACCCTCTGCGTCTTTGACGCCATCAAGAGCCTCAAACTTGCCCAGAACCTGGCCACCATCGAGCGCCAGGTGGCAAACGCCCACTACATTCTCCTCAACAAAACCGACCTTGCCACCTCCGGAGAGATGGAGGCCGCGACAGCCTACATCCGCAAGATCAACAGCCGGGCCGTGATCTTCCCGACCCGCAAGTGCCGTTTCAACGTGGACCTCCTGAAAAAAGAGATGGAAAGCCCCTTTGCCATGATGCCCAGCCTCAACACCTCGGACAACCGGCCCGACGCCTTCACCGTGGAGAGCATCAACGGATCGGTGGACGCGTTTCTCGAGGCCCTGAATCGCGAAGAGGATCTCCTGCGGGTCAAGGGATGCCTTACGGAAAACGGTCGCCACTACTACATCTCCGACACCGGCGCGGAGATCGAGAAAAGGGAAGAGGCAGAAAACTTCACCCCTGTGGTGGTCATCACCATGCAGGACAAGGGCGAAGCGGTCAGGCAGCACCTTGCCGACGCAGGGTTCCTTGCCGCGTAAGCGAAGCGTTTTCACCAAGAGGCCTGCCCGGGACGGGCTGAACCGTGTCGCACAGAAAAAGGCACTGTTTTTTTCAGGGAGAACAAACGATGAAGATGGCTGTGATTGCCTGTGAGGTGATGCGATATGAGCTGGAGATGCTGTGCAGGGACGTGGAAAAGGCCCCTGCCCTCCATTTTCTAAAGCAGGGGCTCCACGACACGCCGAAGCTCTTAAAGCAGGAGGTCCGGGCCGCCATCGCCAGGGTGGAAGCGGAGGCCCCGGAGCTTACCCGCATTGTTTTGGGATATGGGTTGTGCGGCAAAGGGCTCGATGGCGTTGCCGCAGAACGCTGCGAGCTGGTCATCCCCAGGGTCCATGATTGCATACCCCTTCTTGTGGGATCGGTTTCCGCACACCGGGAAGCCCACAGCCGGGAGTGCGGCACCTACTGGTTCTCCCCGGGGTGGCTCACCTGGTCGGTAATACCCTACCTGGACAACCGGACGACTCGCCTTGCCCACTACGTGGAAAAATACGGTGAAGGCCGGGCCGAACTCCTCATGCAGATGGAGGACGGGGTCCTTGCCAACTACACCCGGGCCTGCCTCATTGAGTGGCCCGGCCTGGGAGAGGCGTACCGGGAGCAGGCCGAAGAAGCCGCCGGACGCTCCAACCTGCCCCTGGAAACCATGAAAGGTTCCCCCGCCTACCTGAAGCAGCTCCTCTCCGGCACCTGGGACGATACCCGGTTTGTCCGCATCCCCCCCGGGCACACCGTGTGCCAGAGCATGGACCCCGACGAGGTGATCACGTCGAAAAAAACCGCCCGGGGGTAGGGACCTGGCCCCGGAGACCAGCAGTCCCGGGTATTGCTTTTATGCTCGCGTTTTCTTGGGGAGGGCAAGGTAGAGCTGTTCCACTTTTTTCCGTGCCCAGGGGGTCTTTCGAAGAAATTTCAGGCTGGATTTTACCGACGGGTCGATGTTGAAGCATCGGATATTGATGCGGCTGCCCAGGGCCTCCCAGCCATAGTGGGCAACCAGGGCGGTCACGATCTGTTCCAGGGTCACCCCGTGCAGGGGGTTGTTCACTTGCGTCTCACTCATAAAGGGCAGCGCCTTCCTTCATCATAAAAAAACGTGCAGTCGGTAAGGAACTGGCCCTGCCGGTACCACAGGCTTTCGGTGGGTAAACAGATTGAGCCGGGGCATACCTGCCCGGCCTGTCCCCTTGTACACCCATCAGGGATCAATCCGCAACGCTATCTTCATCGCTACGATTCCGCTTATGCCTCCAAAGGCCATTTTAAACGAAACCGTTACTCTGACTCTTTATCTTTATTTATATTTTTATCTTTGGTGGCCGAGGCCTCTTCCAGCAACCGCCTCAACAGAGCAAGACGCGCCCTGTTCTCCGTGTCGTTTCTGAAAGCCACAACCAGTTCTCTTTTCACGACCACGGCCAAGGGCTCGATGTTGTGGATCCCTTCCCTCTCCGCCAGGAACATCATCACATTGGGATCGGTCACGGCGACCATATGGCGCCCCCTGGCCAGCTTCTTCAACAGGGACATATCGTTGGGCGCACCGTCCACATGATGGGGATAGGCAGCCATGGCATCGCTGACGGGCCGGGGGTAGACGTAGGTTTTCACCACCCCCACCACATGGGTCCTGAACAGGGCATCCAGGCCGTCATAGGAAAGTGAACCTGATGAGTTCTTCATCACCGCCACCTCGGACCAGCTCACAGGCGGAGATGCCACAAAATCAGCCCCGACCTCCTCGGGCCATGCCGGAAAATAGCCCACATACTCCCCGGACCGCGCCCGAGCCTGTGCCCTGGGCCAGGGGTAGAACTCCACCAGCAGCCGAATCCCCTCTTTCCTGAGGAGCTCCCTGAGCTTCTGGATGGCGCTCCCCTGGTGTGCCAGACAGGCCCCGGAATACGGCTCCCAGTTCAACGAGGTGATCTTCCAGACCTCCTCTGCACCGGCACACGCCGAAGAAAAGACAACAAACGCCCAAAGGGCCAACACCACAGGTTTCATATCGTCCCCCCTGATACGCGTTCACACAACATCCCCAAAGAACACCACATTCTCTCTGCAAAATCAAGATAATGGCCCATACATCCCCCTTGCCTTAAAGCGCACAACAAAAAAAAGGGCCGCACCCTGTTCGGGGGTGCGGCCCTTTTTCATCATCGTGTCTGCGTCGGGAAAACCTCGCCTTCAAGGCCTCCCCGGGAGGACATCCGCCTGCTGCATGTGGGGGCATGGAACAGGCGGCATGAAACCAGACCGAAAAAGGCCGGGGGCGTTAGGGTACCTCCGGCCTTCTTCAGAATGTAAGGAGAGAAGTCGGCAGCCCGGCAGGATATCTCCTGCACCACATGTCCAGCTTGTCGCGTGCCAACGGTCCAGTTGCACGCAGGCTGCCTCGGTAATCAAGGATTACTCATATGTAAACCCGAAAGGCAATGTGGCGTCCATCGCCTGGCGGGGTGGAAAAATATATGTAAACCCGACATGAAAATCGCATCACAGGAAGTGCCGTCTCATCCCTGTAGCATAGCACTCCCTGTGTGCGTCGGGATTATGTCTTGCTTGCACTCCCGGGCCCGGGGAAGGTAATCGGGCCCCAGGAGGGTGGAGCTTGGATGGGCATCACCGATCAGGTCGTCCGATGATGCCCCAATCCCTTAGTACTTGGTCTGCTCGTATACTTCGAAGTCCCACTCTTCGTTGGGGAAGAACTTGCGCAGACGCCAGTCACAGGCGCGGGCGTGGCCTTCCATGCCCTCCACTCGGGAGAGACGGGAAGCAGCACCGCTGACAACTTTGTTGGCCTCGGGCTTGATCTCCTGGTAGGTCATGATCTTCAGGAACTTGTGTACGTTCAGGCCACCGGACATGTAACCGGCCTTCTTGGTGGGAAGGATGTGGTTGGTGCCGGAGCACTTGTCGCCCTGGGGTACGGTGGAACCTTCGCCGAGGAAGAGTGAACCGTAGTTGGTGAGACGCTGGGTCCACCAGTCGAGGTCTTCAGCCATAACCTGTACGTGCTCGGAAGCGTACTGATCGCTGACCTTGGCAACCTCTTCACGGTCTTCGCACAGAACGATCTCACCGAAATCCCTCCAGGAGGTGGCGGGGGTGTCGGGATCGGGCATGTCGGCGATGACTTTGGGCATCAGCTCGTTGACCTTCTCGGCCAGCTCGCGGCAGTCGGTGTGGAGCCATACGGGGGAGTCGAGGCCGTGCTCTGCCTGGGAAACCAGGTCGATGGCAACGGTCATGGGATCGGCGGTCTTGTCGGCGATCACAGAAGACTCGGTGGGGCCGGCGAAAACGTCGATGGCGCAGCGGCCGGTACCGGCCAGGATGGCTTTGGCTTCAGCAACAAAGGCGTTGCCGGGGCCTACGAGGATGTTGGCGGGCTTGCCGGAGAAGAGACCGAAGGCCATGGTGGCAACGGCCTGAACACCACCCATCTCGATGATGATATCGGCGCCGGCAAGTTCCATGGCGTAAACCACGGCAGGGGCGATGCTCTCACCACGGGGGGGGGAGCAGGCAACAACGGTTTTTACGCCGGCAGCCTTGGCAGTGGCAACACTCATGATGGCGGAGCAGGCGTGGGCGAAACGACCGCCGGGAACGTAGCAACCGGCTACTTCCATGGGGATGACCTTCTGGCCGAGGCGAACGCCTTCGAGGGTCTCATTTTCGAACTCAACGATGCTCTCACGCTGAGCCTTGGCAAAACCGAACACCTGATCGTAGGCAAACTTGAGGTCGTCCTTAACACGCTGGGGGACCTGCGCGATGAGAGCCTGCTTCTTCTCTTCGGAAAGGATGAAGTCACCTTCCCAGTTGTCGAATTTTTTGGCCAGTTCGCGAACCGCCTCTTCACCTCGGGCTTCGATGTCCTTGAGGATGCCCTCGACGATCACGCGTTTCTGATCACTTACTTCTTCAAAGCTAAGCTCTGCTTTCTTGATAAATTCCATTGACACACTCCACATGTATATAAAATCAATCCAAAAAACTGCGTTTGACCCCTCACAACGTGAGGATGAATCATGTATAGCTGCGGTCAGTAATTGTGTCAATATTTTTCATAATCTTTTTTCGAATTTATTTTATAAAATATGTTCATACAATCTCACATCTTCACCACCACCCCGATAGTTCATCGAATTAATTGAAGATCAAAACAAGCCCACCTGATACATCCGTCACGGGGATCTCCGGCTGACATGCACCGTTCCCCCTGCTGAGGTCCCCTTCGGTTTCCAAAGGGACCCTTTTGCCACCCGCCCGTTGTTCCTTTATTATAAGCGTGGCCTCCACCCCTGCCCCATGACAAAACGTGCCGCACTCTGGGGGCCAAAAGGCCAGTCAGCCCCACAAAACAAGAAAGGCGCTGACTGAGCAGCGCCTTTCAAAACCAATGTGTCTTTGCCCCGGGACCTTACCCGGGGCATGGTGCGGGCATGGGCCTATCCCGCCACATCGATGCCGAGGTCACACCCGAGGGGGCCTTCGCACTCCAGGTTCGGGGTCCTGACGTCAATGTGTCCTTCCTCTCGCTCCTCATCGGTTTCAATGTAGTTGTGTTCGGTTTCGGTAAATTTCATGATATGTTGTCCTCCCGGATTTGGGATTGTTTTTTTATTGGGTTTTCAACAGGGTAAATCCTTTGTTACCTCTCAAGATAAGATCGATTGTTTTTGTGTCAAATAATTTTTTTAGCCTTGCCTAAAATTATACGCAAAAAAAACCGGTTTCATCGCCGCTCAGGCAGGAGCGGCTCTGAAACCGTTTTTTTTTGTGCCGCCCTCAGGCAAAAAGAAGAAGACTGAGGGCCATGACGGCCATTCCGGCAATGACCCCATAAATGGCATGGTGATGCTCCCCGTATTTTTCTGCGGTGGGCAGCAGGCCGTCCAGGGAAATAAACACCATGATCCCGGCAACCGAGGCAAAAAGAAGCCCGAAGACCATGTCGTTGAAATAGCGCATAAAGATAAGATACCCCACCAGGGCCCCCACCGGTTCCGACACCCCGGAGAGAAACGAATACCCGAAGGCCTTTTTCCGGCTGCCCGTGGCGAAGTAAATGGGGACGGAGACAGCGATCCCTTCCGGGATGTTGTGGATGGCGATGGCCACGGCAATGGAGATACCCAGGGTGGGATCCTGCAGGGCGCCGGTGAAGGTGGCCAGTCCTTCCGGGAAATTGTGGATCCCGATGGCAAGGGCCGAAAACATGCCCATGCGAAGGAGCGCCCCGTTTTTGGCATCCACCGCGGCGGCTCCGTTGGGTCCCAGCTCCTCGATTTTGTGATATTCATGGGGGTTTTCAAAGGAGGGTACCAATTTATCGATGATCCCGATGACGGCGATCCCCCCGAAAAAAGCCAGGGTGGTGTACCAGTAGCCCAGGGTAGGTCCCACAGCCACGGTCAGGGAGTCCCTTGCCTTGACAAAAATCTCGATCATGGAGACATAGATCATCACACCGGCGGAGAATCCCAGGGACACGGCCAGGAACTTGGTGTTGGTCTTTTTGGTGAAGAACGCCAGGGCGCTGCCGATGCCGGTGGAAAGCCCGGCAAAGGCCGTGAGCCCGAAGGCAAAAAGGACAGTGCTCATTGGGATCGCTGTGGACATGGGGGCTCCAGTACGTCGGCTGGGGTTGGAAGGGGCACACCGGAGCTTTTATTTTGAAGGAGTGTTCCCCTTTGTGTCAACGGTTTTTCGCAAGGGCCTGCTCCAGGGGAGAGGCATCCAAAACCTCTCCGCGCCGGTACGCTTCCAGCAGGGACTCGGACTCTTTGGCCAGGCGACGCCGGACCCTCCGCCGCTCTCCCTTGACGCGGGCAATTCGCAGGTTGTCGTAGGCGGTTGTCTGATGGCGCAGCCAGGCGATGACGGCGGCACTGGCCCTCTCCTCGATGGGAATGCGACGGGTACGCGCCACGGTGCCGCTCCCCACAGGGGATGCATGGGCGGTCACGGCCGTGGCCAGCTCCTCGGCAAGCCCCTGGTAGCGGGGATGAAACCGTAAAAACGCCAGCACGGCCCCCTTGAAATCCTCCACGTAGGAAACCTGCTCTTTTTCCCGGCGCGCCTTGTCCGAGGCGCGCTTCTTCTTGTAGGCCGGGGTCTCCCGTTCCCTTTCCAGGACGTCCCGAAGGGAACCAATGGTCTCGGCAGGGGCCCACACCCCTCTGGAAAAGAGCTTTCGTCCGCGTTTCTCCTGCACCTGCCAGTGGGGACCGGCCTTTTTCACGCGCCTTGTCAGCGCCGCATCGCCGGGAGGCAGCAGCTCCCACCCCTCCGGTGCTTCGAGGGTCTCTCCTTTATCACTGATCACCTGCCTTGCGGCCTTTCCCGGTCTGACGACCCGACTCTCTTCCGGCATACCCGTCCTTACGTTTGTTTCTCTGCTGTTAACACGTCTGTGCCCTGCCTGCCGACCCTGTCAGGTCACGGGGCGTTCTCCGGTACGGCAGGCGGCGCATAGAGCCACCGCAAAATCGCACCGGCCTCTTCCGACGGCTGAAAGGCCACTGCCTCATAATACGACGTGACCAGGCGGCAATAGGTGGCCCGGTCCTCTTCGTCCATAACATAGCGACCGGGGTCCGCCAGAAGGCGAAGGTCCCGGCCGTAGGTGCCGCGAAGCTCTTCCATTACGGGCGCCACAGCCCTGTCGAATGCCGCGCGGCTGGGGGCGGGGTGCCCCCCGTGGGATGCGGACTCCAGCACCTCGATGAACACACCGGTGTAGAGGGCCCGCGTCTCTCCCTTCAAAAAATGGGGCCGATTGGCCTCAGCACCCGGCGCGATCCCCATGGTCAGGCAGGCATCCTGCTGCTCCCACGCCGTATCCTGGAGCTCACGCAACATCGCCTGCATGTAGTGCACAAGGGCCGTATCCGAAGCGTGGGGAAGGTGGTCGCGAAGAGACCGGGAAAGGATTCCGTTGACCTCAAACGACGCATACGCCTGGGCCATGGAGTCAAGGTCCGAGGAGACCATGGCTGCCACCAGCTCCCGGTACCGTTGCGGGTCATGGTCTTTTAACGCCTTGCACACCGGGTCTTTTGACAGCCGGACGGCAAAACGGTCCGCAGGGGGCGGAGGGGGGCCCAGGGCAGCCACGGGAATGGGCACGAGAAAACGATCGATGAGCATGCAGCTCACGCAAAAAAGCAGGAGATAGAGGCCGCTTGAGGCCAGGACCCCGCCCCTTGTCATCTGCCTCAACTCAAGGGCCGGGGGCACACACAGAACCGCTGAGACCCCCACCAGCAACCACGGTGACACATCCATAAAACGCCTGCCAGGTCCGTTACATGATCCAAGGATAAACAAAAAAACAACGGCAACTATTCAGTGATGCCTCCGGCAGACCGCCGGAGGCAAGGTGAAGCTGGCTTGCCACAGAAACACGGGACATCAGGGAGTTTCCTCACCAGGGGTGGCTGAGCCGGTCCGACCCGACACCTGCTCCATCATCTCCTTGTAGAGTTCGGTCACCGCGGCATCCACACCGGTGCCATCCTCGGACATGGACGCCATGGCCTCCTGGATCAGCTCCCGGACATCCGGAATCTGCCCCATGGTTTCCCGGGCCTTGGCCCTGGCCAGCAGCGCCTCGTAGAAGTCCTCGTAGGACTGGGCGGAGTCGTTCTCCAAATCAGGGGAGAGCCCCTGGGGCTCGGAATCCACGCCCTCGGCGCCCCCTTCGTTCACCAGCTGCATGTAAAGCTCCAGGGCTTTTTTATACTCCGGGTTGTTTTGCAACGCACTGGATGCGGAAAAAGCATCTTCAGGCGCCACGGAGGCAAAGGGGTCGGCCTGCTCCATCACCCCCTGAATTCGCCGGTTGTAGGCATCCATCAGGGCGTCTGTGGAACTGCTGGGCTTGGTGATCTCCACGTCGGAAGGGGGAAGGTTCTCCTTTTCCCCTTCGGGGACACGGGCCTCTGAAGGCGCATCGCCAGCGGTATCGCCATACGATGCCGCCCCGACAAGCGACGGCGGGGCAGCCAGCCATGCCAGCACCATCGCAACTGCCAGGACACGCCCGGCACCTGCGATGCAGGACCTCGTCCGGGAAGTCATGCCGGTGTTTTCCTTGTTCATGCTCTCACCTCGCTTTTCTTGGCGGACCGTCGTCGCCCTCGTTCGTAAGTATCTCCGGGCCGGGAAAAGGCCACGAATCCATCATGTTTCATGATGCATAATCTCAGGACAAATTTCAACAGCGACTTCCCGTGATGCCGGGGCGGAAAAACACTCCCCCCTGCGCGCCTCGCCCGGCCGCCCCCCACAAATCCCGCAGAATAATCTGGATATTTAAAGCCGTTTGGTATATTTCATCGGGCGTTTTGCCATGGTGCCATGGCCGGGACTCAAATTCACACGACATTATCATAAGGTGAAGGAAAGAGCATTGATGAATCCATTTGTTGTGGGCCAGCGCTGGGTCAGTGAAACCGAACCGGAACTTGGACTGGGCACGGTCTGCGCCGTGGAGTCGCGGCGGGTCACCGTCCGGTTTGAAGAGAGCGACTGTACCAGGCAATACGCCGCGGCCGCCGCTCCCCTTCGCCGCGTCACCTTCCAGCCCGGAGACGCTGTCACGAGCCGCAGCAAGACCACCTTTTCCGTGGACACGGTGGAGGAAGTGGAAGGGATCCTTGTCTACTGCGGCAACGGGCTGCAACTGCCGGAGTCGGAGCTTTCCGATACCCTGGGCGTCTCCGCGCCCCTGGACCGGCTGACAGGCGGTTTTTCAGATGGGTCCGAACTCTTCGACCTCCGCGCCGAGGCCATCTCTCACCATCTGTCGGCCAAGGCCTCTCCGGTGCGTGGATTCTTAGGGGGGCGCGTGGACCTCATCGGCCACCAGTTCCACATCGCCCGGGAGGTTGCCCAGCGCCGCCTTCCCCGTGTGCTCCTGGCAGACGAGGTGGGCCTGGGAAAAACCATCGAGGCCTGCCTTATCCTCCATCGCCTCCTTCTCACCGAGCAGGTCTCCAGGGTCCTGATCCTCGTCCCGGACGCCCTGATACACCAATGGTTCGTGGAACTCCTGCGGCGCTTCAATCTCCACTTCCGCATTGCAAACGAAGAGCATCTAACGGACTCAGCCCAGCGCGACCCGGCATCCAACCCCTTTACGGACGACCAGCTGATCCTGGCCCCCATGGCTGTTCTGGAAACGAAGCAAACCATGGGCCACGCCCTGAACGCTGGCTTTGACATGGTGGTGGTGGACGAAGCCCACCACATGGCCCCCCAAGGACGCTCCTTCCAGAGTGTGGAGGCGCTGGCCCGCACCAGCCGGGGGCTGCTTCTTCTCACGGCCACACCGGAACAGATGGGGCGAAAGGCTCACTTTGCCCAGCTTCGCCTCCTGGACCCGGCCCGCTACCCCGACTTCGACGCCTACCAGAAGGAAGCCGAGGGCCACCGACGCATCGCCACCCTCGCCGGAAAGCTCCTGGACAACGAAACGCTCACCGCCTCGGAGCAAAAAGCCCTCTCCACCCTGACAACGGCTCCCCAAACCGATGGTCCGGCCATGGTGGACGACCTTCTGGACCGCCACGGCCCCGGCCGCGTCATTTTCCGAAACACACGAAAAACCATCCAGGGATTTGCAGGCCGTATTCCCAACCTCTGCAGCTTAAGCGCCCCGGAACCATCCCTTGCCCTTCACCGGGAAGAGCTGCGCCACGACACACAGCAGGACGTGCCCATGCCCGGGCTCGCCGAGGATCCCAGGATCCACTGGCTGGCACAGCAGCTCAAGGCCCACCGGAATGAAAAGTTCCTCGTCATCTGCACCTCCCGGGACAAGGCCCTGGCCATCGAATCGGCCCTTGGGCACCACCTATCCGTCAAAATCGCCCTTTTTCACGAAGAGATGCCCCTTATCCGGCGGGACCGAAACGCCGCCTGGTTCTCGGAAAAAGACGGTGCACGGCTTCTCATCTGCTCGGAGATCGGCAGCGAAGGGCGAAATTTCCAGTTCGCAAGGCACCTGGTCCTCTTTGACCTGCCCGTCAACCCGGAGAAGGTGGAGCAGCGTATCGGGCGCCTCGACCGCATCGGCCAGGAGCACAACATCACCATCCATGTCCCCTTCCTCGCCCGGAGCGCCACCGAGATTGCCGCGCGATGGTACGACGCCGTGGGACTCTTTTCACGCTGCGTTCCCGGCCTTCACACCATCGGAGCCGCCTTCAGAACCCGCCTCGACGACCTCATGACAGAGGCCACGGGCACCGGTTCCTTCCCCGAAGCAGCCCTGACCGCGCTCCTTGCCGAAACCCGCGATTTCACCCAAGAGCTTGCGGCAACCCTGGAAAAGGGGAGGGATCGCCTCCTGGAGCTTACGGCCAACCGCCCGGAACGCATCAAAGGGCTGCTGGACAAGGTCAAAGAAAGCGACAGCGACACGGCCCTTCCCCACTTTATCCTCCGCCTCTTCAGGCACCACGGCATCGAGGTGGACAGCGCAGGTGAAAAGGCTCTCCTTCTGGGGCTCAAGGAGAGCGACGAGCCCTCCCTTCCCCTTCCCCCCTTCCGGCGCAACCCGCTGGTGGCCACCTTTGACCGCGCCACCGCCCTGAAACGCGAAGAGATCGAATTCCTCACCGCTGACCACCCCATGGTGGTGGGCGCCCTGGAATCCTTTCTCGGATCCGAAACCGGCAACGCGGCCCTGGCCTGTCTCCCGGGGGCCGGGGAACACGGGCTCCTTCTGGAGCTCATCGGGGTTCCCGAGTGCGTGGCCCCTGCCCGCCTGGGTGTGGATCGGTTTCTTCCCACGGTCCCCTTTCGCATTGCCCTGAACCACCAGGGAGAGGTCGTCCCCGCCCGCCGGGTCGCCGACACCCCTGCCGAGCCCCTGGAGGACCTTCCGCCCTCCTGGCTCTCCGACCACCCTGAGCTGGCACGGGAGCTCCTCCCCGTGCTCATGGAAAAGGGAACCGCGGCAATGGATGCCGAGGGCCGCACCCTTACCCGTACGGCCACCGCAACCATGGCATCCTTCATGGACCGCGAAATCTCTCGCCTCACCGCCCTCAAGGCCACCAACCCCGACGTCACGGAGGCGGATATATCGGCCCTTGCCACTGAAAAGCAGGCCATGGCAACGGCTTTGAAAGGGTGCAGGGTCCGTCTGGACGCCCTGCGCCTGGTGCTTCTGATGCCCTGACAGCCCCCTTCCGAAAGTCTGTTACGGGCCTTTCGGGACCGGGGCGTAAACACCTTTCGCACACACAATAAACAGTGATCCGCTGTTCTATCCTTGATCATTGTCGCGATTTCGCGTATTAGTTAGGTATCCATCGTCGCCATACAACCTTACCAATCACAGATTGGAGATATGTATGCCCCAGTTTCTTTTTGCCCTGCTTCTCACCTTCGGTACGGAAAACGCCAACTTAAACACCCTTCCCGCTGAGTCCACCTGGCTCCACGGTCGGTGGCTCCACGTGGCGGTGGCGTCGGAGAGCGCCCCGGGCGAGGTGTCCAAGGCCCTCAAATGTCCACGGGAAAAACACCTCCTGCTCTTCAGCCCCGACGGCGATCTGCGAAAATACTCCCCCACCAAGGGCTGGGACCGGCTCCTGCTGGATGTGTCGGTGACGGACGACACCGTCACCCTCAAGCACCAGAACCGGGACCGGTTTTCTCTTGTGGCCCGTAAAACCGACGACGGTTACCTGAAGATGTGCACCCCCGGCCACGGCGAGTTCTACTACAAAAAACTCGACCCCAAAACCCGGCTTGAAGAGATCGACTTCGCCCGGCCCCCGGCCATGTCCCCATCCGGGCCCATGGATACCGGGAGTTGACCCATGCCCCGCCTCCCTCGGTGCCTGAGCCTGATCATTCTGGGGCTCCTCTTCCTGGCCCCCTGCCCCTCCCCGGCCTCCCCCCCGGTACTGCAGAAAGCCGCCGCTTACTCCGGCGATGAACAGGTCGCCGGATGGTTCATGAGCGAAAAGCTCGACGGAATTCGCGGCTACTGGACCGGCACTGCCCTTATCACCCGTAAGGGAAAAACCATCCATGCCCCTGCCTGGTTCACCCGGGATTTCCCCCCCTTTGAACTTGACGGCGAACTCTGGAGCGCGCGCGGAGATTTTGCCTTTATTCAGCGCACCGTCATGGATCACACCCCGTCGGAAGGATGGCGGCGAATCACCTACAACATCTTCGAGGTCCCCAACGCCCCGGGGCCCTTTCCCCACCGCCTGGACCGCGCCAGGCGCTGGTTCAAATCCCACCCCGAAACCCCGGCACGCATCATCCCGCAGATTCCCTGCAAAGGCCCCGAGCACTTAGAGCACGTCATGGCGGATATCAAGGGCAAGGGTGGCGAAGGCCTCATCGTCAAAAACCCGCACCTTGCCTATCACACCGGCAGGTCGCCCCACGTTCTCAAGGTCAAGCACGCCTCGGACATGGAGGGGACCGTCATGGGCATCAATGAGGGCAAAGGAAAATACAAGGGAATGATGGGGAGTCTTAAGGTCAGGCTGGATAACGGGGTGGAGTTCAACCTCGGCACCGGATTTTCCGATGAGGCGCGACAGAATCCTCCCCCCCGGGGAGCGGTGGTCACTTTCAGGTACCACGGCTTCACCCACACCGGAAAACCGCGGTTTGCATCCTTCATGAGGGTCCGGACAGACTGATACCGCCCGTTATCCCCCCAGACAGCCATGTTCGTAGAGGATATGAAATCCGATGAGGAAAAGCACCACGCCGCCGAAGATCTCGGCCCAGTGCCCCAGGCGGGACGAGGAGGCGAACCGGCTGCCGAGCTGCATGCCCAGAAGGGTAAAGGTTGAGGCGGTTATGCCGATGACAACGGCAGGAAACGCGATGGCCACATCCAGGACGGACATGGAAAACCCCACGGCCAGCGCATCGATACTGGTGGCGATGGAGAGAACCACGAGGCTCACGGAGCGTGTAGGGTCCTGGGCGCCCTCGGCCTCCTCGTCTTCATGGAACGCCTCCCAGATCATCTTGCCGCCCACAAAGGCAAGGAGCCCGAAGGCAATCCAGTGATCAAAGCTCTCCACAAAGGAGCGGACATTCACCCCGAGGCTCCACCCCAGCACCGGCATCATGGCCTGGAACAGGCCGAAGTGCCAGGAGAGGCGAAACATCTGTCTGGGATTCACGGTCTTGAGCCTGATGCCCACGGCAACGGCAACGGCAAAGGCATCCATGGCAAGGGCCACGGCAAGGGAGATCAAAGGAATCAGTTCCACAGCACACACGTCACAATCGGATCCTTACCCCACCCCCCGCCCCGGAGTCCTCTCCGAAGCCGTCGGCATGGTGAAAGGGTATCCATCTAAAAAATTGTCAGGTTAACACACCAGTCCGGGCATCCGCCGAAACAAAGGGCACATTACCCCCGCCTGGAAAAAATCGTCGGTGAAATCTTCTTTTAAGGCATCCACGTCAAGGTCCCGGATCCATGCAGGCAGATGAAACCAGATACTGTGGAATCCGTACCCCCCGTTTACCATCTCTTCAATGGCCGCCTCTTTGGTCCACCCCTGCACCACCACCCGGTACAAGGCCCCCATGACCCCGGTTCGATCGGCACCGTGCCAGCAATGAAACAACACGGGCCGGTTGGAGGGATCCGACACAATGGAAAAAAACTGGGCGGCCCTCTGCTCATCCGGGGCCCAGGCCTTCATGGGGACCCTCATCAGGCGAAGGCCCGTGCCCTCGGCCTCATCCGTATCCGAATGAAACAACCTCAGGTTGACCACCGTCTTGAACCCCGCAGAGTCCAGATTCTTCATGCCGAGGGCCGAAGGCTGCGCGCTTCGATAGACGCCCTCATCGATCCGATACAGGTTGGGTACCCCCTCGATGTGCACCGGGTCCCCCCAATCCGTAGGCCTGAACTGTTCCTGGCCGTAAGCCGAAGCGCCCATGGCCAGACACACCGCCAGAATCATCATGATCCGCATCGCGTGCCCCCTGCAACATAAGGTTCGAAGCAGCCCTCTCTCAGCCCCACGTCCCCGTCACCCACTGGAGGCCCCAGAGGGAGACAAGGCCGGAGGCAAGGGTCCAAAAGACACTTCGTCTCCAGAGGGCCACGGCAAGGGCAATGCCCCCGGCCAGGAGCCGAAGGTTGCCCACAGAGAGGTCCAGAGTGCCGCCGTGCATAAAGACAGAGGGTGTGACAAGGGCCGGAAGCACAGCCGCCGGAACCAGGCGAAGGGCCCTGGTAAGCTTGGGGTGAGGCTCCCTGTTCCGTTGCAAAAGGAGAAAGGCCCCCCGCTCGGAAAAAGTCACGGCACCGCAGAGCAACGCCACCAGGAAAAAAGCGTCGTGGCTCATGATACCCTCCCTTGGGCACCGGAGTCAAAGAGCATCCCTGCGCCGATGCCTGCCAGCGCCGCTGCAATGATGTTGAGCCCGCAGGGGAGACCTGCTGCAGCCACGGCCGTGACACCGGAAACCAGGGCCGCCGCAAGGGTCGGCCGATCCTGGACCGCCGGTACCAGAAGGGCCATGAAGGTCAGGGGAACCCCGAAGTCAAGGCCCCACCCCTCCGGAACGCCGGCCCCCAGAAGTACGCCCAAACCGTTGCACACATGCCAGGCCACGAAAACGGTCACCCCGGCCCCCATGGTGTAGGCAAAAGGATACCGGCACCCTTCGGGCTGGTTGAATTTTGTCAGGGACAGGGCGTACGCCTGATCGGTCAGGAGATAGGAGAGCATGGGCCGCCAGCGGCCGGGCACCGGCTTGAAGTGCGGGGCGATGGAGGCGCTGTACATCACAAAGCGAAGGTTGATCACCAGGGCAGTGAGCACCATCACCACAGCCGGAGCCCCCGCCACAAAAAGATGGGTCACGGCAAGCTGGGCCGCCCCGGCAAAAATCACCACGGGAATCACCACCGCCTGCCACACGGGAAGCCCCGCCTCCACAGAGGCGATTCCGCAAATCAAGGCAAAGGGGATCACCCCCAACATCAACGGAAGGGAGGCTCGCACCCCTTCCAGAAACACCGCCCGCTTCTCATCACACCAGCCCATCACATCCTCCGGCCATACATAAAAAATCAACGCCGACTGTCTTACAGCAATGGCAGGAGAAAAGGAAAGGGAAAGGGGAAAAAACAAAGAAAGCCCCGGCAGGACGTCATGGACCTGCCGGGGCCCGTGGCATGAACAGATCAGATAACGCTGCAAGGGGTGTTAAAAGGTAAAGTTGGCACCCAGGGCAACGGTGGTGGTTGCGTTTTCGGTCTTTATCTCGAGCCCGGTGTTCTGATCGGTAATGGTCTCATCATCCCAGATGGTCCTGGCGATGGCCGCGTTGACCTCCACCGTCTTGGTAATCTGCCAGGAGACGCCCCCGCACACCTGCCAGTTGTCCGAGTACAGCACCTCGTAGGACCCGATATTGGCCGAATAATACCCGTCGATATCGTTCCAGAGGAAATCGGTGTAGACAGTTCCGATGCTTGTGGCAAGGCCCTCGGTCCACTGGATGGTCCCTGTGATACCGCAGGACTGGGTGTCTCCGGCCATATCCGAGATATCCCTGCCCTGGGCGTCTGTTCCCCAGTCCGCATCTTCCTGAAACCAGTAGCTGTAGTTGGCTTCCAGGTAAAATCGTTTCAGGATATCCCAACCGACACCAACCCCCAGCATGGCCGGAAAATCCCGGGGGTTCTCCGCGCCATCCACATACAGGCCGAGGTTGTCCTGCTTGACATCGGCCTCAAAATCCAGCTCCACTTTGGACTGGTATTGAACCCCGATGTTCAACCGTTCCGTAAGGTTGAGATTGAGCCCCAGGATATACCCCGCGCCCTCGGCACTCTCCTCGACATCCACTTTGTTGTCACTGAACCCACCGGCAGCGATAACACCATTAAACAAGGGGTTGCCTGATTCAACTGCAACGGTCCCCTCAATGCTGTTGTCCGCATCGATATAGCGGCCCCCCAGGGCCACCGACACCATGTCGTTAAACTTGTACGTCCCGCCCAGGGTAAAGGTGAGGTACATGGATTCCGCCTCAAGGCTCTCGTTGGAGGTGGAAAGGGTCGCAAACACATCATTGCCCGTAAGCCCTCCACCGATGAAGTCAGCCACCCCTTTGGCGATATTCCCGGGAATCAGCACATTGGTGGTATAGGACCCGGTGGGGTAATCAACCACGGCACCGCCCCCGGGGATATAAAACCCGCCCCAGAGCGCCCAGTTGTCTCTGTTGTACGCCGCATAGATATTGGGAAGAAAAGGATCGTCCCCGTCCTGCTCGAAGCTTTTCTCCCCCATGCCCGCGTTATAGGAGTGCTCAGGCTCTCGCCGCATGCTCTGGTTGCCGATGTTGATGGCCACACCATCGGCCAGCTCCGTGATGCCGCCGGGGTTGTAGACCACGATATCCGCCCTGTCCGTTGCGGCATTTCGGTTGGCGGTCCGCATCCACTCCACACTCATGTTGGACAGGTTGTCGATGTTGGCCAGAAGATCCGTGGAGACAAGACAGACTGCCACCAGCACTGCACTGAAGAGAACCGATCGTTTCATACCACCCTCCCTGGTCGTGAAGATGGTTCGCCGCCCATGGAAACAAAAGGCCTGAAGACTCAGGTGACCGAGGGACGGTCCTCCCGGCAAGGCCCTGTCAACCATTCGCCTGGGTCATGGAAAGCAAAACCATCTCATGATGAATGTCGCTTCGTCCAATACGCTGACGCCCATGCAACAGGTCTGGTGACCAAACGCATTTTAATCACCAAACACATATTTCCCACACAATCACTGTTCACACACATTCAAAACAGACGTTAGCCTTGGCGACCAATGTTTGTCAACCATTAACTGACCGGTCAGTGCATGCCCTCCGTACCGCTGTCGAGAGTTAAACTGACCAGTCAGTTTTTTATTGACACCCAAAAATCCTTTTTCCTATAGTGTCTCCAGAGCACTTCGTTTTCCATGTATTTACCGAAAATTAAGCCAACCGGTATTCTCGAGGGAAGGCATCCCTCAAACGCCACAGGAACCGGGCCATGGGGAGCCCTGCATGGGGCCGCAGGCACACATTCAACCGCTCAAGCGCGTTCCCTTAGAAGACCCGTTCCCGAAACAGGCATTGGCAAAAATCAAGGAACGACGAGGCAGAGACCACCATGACAAAACCTGGATATGCCATCAGCCAGTACCACGACACCGGCAAAATCTACGAACAGCTAAGCGCCCTCATCAGCCAGCCCATCCGGACCCTCCGCAAGGATGCCCTGGAGGGATACCTGGCGTACTTCGAGGAAAAATGCCCGACCTCCAAACGCATGACGGAAGACGCGGCCAAAGTTATCCCCGGAGGGGTGCAGCACAACCTGGCCTTCAACTACCCCTTCCCCCTGGCCTTTACCAAAGCCTCAGGGGCACACCTCCAGGACGTGGACGGCAACACCTACATCGACTTTCTCCAGGCAGGAGGCCCCACGGTGCTGGGGAGCAACCCCGAACCCGTCAGGGCCAGGGTACTCGACCTGCTCAACACCTGCGGGCCTTGCACCGGCCTGTTCCACGAATATGAAATGAAGTTGGCCCGGTTCATCTGTGACCGGTTCAGCGGGGTGGAGATGTTCCGCATGCTGGGGAGCGGCACCGAAGCGTGCATGGCAGCCGTAAGGGTGGCGCGGGTGGCCACGAAGAAAAAAAACATCATCAAGCTCGGCGGGGCGTATCACGGATGGAGCGACCAGCTCTCCTACGGCAACCGCATCCCGGGGATCCGGTTCCTGGAGTCCCACGGCATCCCTATGGCCTGCTTCAAATACACCCAGGAGGTTTTCCCCAACGACATCGAGGCCCTTGAAAAACAACTCAAACGCAACAGGCTTCGGGGAGGAACCGCCGCGGTCTTTATGGAACCCATGGGCCCGGAGAGCGGCACACGCCCCCTGGACTTCGACTACAACGGCCAGGTCCGCGACCTCTGCACCGCCTACGGCGCCCTCCTTGTTTTTGATGAGGTGGTCACGGCCTTTCGCATCGGCGTGGACGGGGCACAGGGATATTTCGGGATCACACCCGACCTCACCATCTTCGGCAAGGTGGTGGCCGGGGGGTACCCGTCTGCGGGGGGCATCGGCGGCAAGGCCGACTACATGGCCTGCCTGGCCGGAGGGCTCGGCGGAAAGAAATCCAAGAAAGCCCATGTGGGGGGAACCATGGCAGCCAACCCCTTAAGCGCCGCCGCCGGCTACCACACGGTGAAAATGATCGAAGAGACCAACGCCTGTAAAACGGCAGGAAAGGCAGGGGACCGGCTTACCCAGGGGCTCCAGAAGCTCATCGAGACATACGGGCTCCCCTTTGTGGCCTACAACCAGGGCTCCATCTGTCACTTGGAGACCGTGGGCACCATGCTCTTTGACATCAACCTCTTCAGGCCATGGGAGATCCCCTCCAGGATCAAGGAGATCCACGCTCGCAAAGATGTCATGACCCACATGGGGGCAGCCTACATGGCCGAAGGCCTCGTCACCCTTGCCGGCAGCCGCCTCTATACGTCGGCTGCGGACACCGACGAGATCATCGACGACGCCCTGGCCCGGTTCGAGCGTGTTTTCAAAAACATCGAAGGGGTAACGGCATAAGCTCCAGGCACGTGTGCCGCCGGTTACCTCCCGCTTATCCCCACTTACCAGAAAACAGGACAACGTCATGGAACTCAGCCAAGCCCGCGACATCGTGTACCAGGCAGGCCTCGACCTGGTGAAAGAGGGTCTCGTGGCCCGCACCTGGGGCAACATCAGCCTGCGCCTGGACGACCACTCCTTTGTGATCACCCCCAGCGGCAGGAACTACGAAACCCTGACGGCCGAGGAGATCGTTGCGGTACGCATCAACGACCTCACCCACCAGGGGGACGTGAAGCCCTCCTCCGAGAAAGGCATGCACGCCGAGGTCTACAGGCGGCGCCCGGAGATCAACGCCGTGGTCCATACCCACCAGCGCCACGCATCCACGGTGGCTGCCGCCCGAAAAGAGGTCACAGGACTCTCCGAAGACCATGCCCGGCTCCTGGGCAAAAGCGTTCGCTGCGCCGCCTACGCCCTTCCCGGCACAAAAAAACTCATGAAAGCCGCCGGTCAGGCCCTTGAAGAGGGACGCCACGCGGCCCTTCTGGCCAACCACGGGGCCCTGTGTGTCGGAAGCACCATGGAGGCGGCCTTCCGGGTGGCCCTGGAGCTGGAAGGGGCCTGCGAATCGTTCATTGCCGAGGCCTTTGCCCGGCACTACGGTACACGGGCGTCCACCATGGAAGAGATGCATGCCTGCTACCTGACAACCGCCCCCTGAAAGGAGCGCCCCATGACCATGACGTCCGTCTCCCGAACCCTCTGCGAAAACGCCCTGGCCCTGCTTTCCGAAGGGTTGTGCACCGACACCTCCGGGTGCCTGAGCGCCCGCATGGGACATCGCCTGGTGATCACCCCCGAGGACACCGGGATCTCCGAATTGTCCCCGGACGGCCTTGCCGTGGTGGACCTTGCCACGGGCGCCCCCCTTGCAGGCCCCAGGCCGGATCGCCGGTTCCCCCTGCATGCGGCCCTCTACAAAAAACGAAAGGACCTGGGCGTCCTAGTCCACGCCGATCCCCTGAGTATCCTCACCGCCTCCAAGGCAGGGCGCGAGGTACCGCCCCTTCTGGACGACATGGCCCAGCTGGTGGGCGTTTCCGCAAAGGTTGCCCGATCCTGGCCATGCCGGGGCACCGCCCCGGTGGTGGCGGCCATGAAGGGACGAAATGCCGTGCTCCTCAAAGACAGCGGCGCCCTCTGCGGAGCCGGAACCTTTGACGATGCCCGTGCCGTGGCCCAGGTCCTGGAAAAGAACTGCAAGGCCGCCATCGAGGCCACGTTCTTAGGGGGCGGTATCCGGATCAACCGTGGGGAAGCCCTTCTCATGCGCACCGTCTACCGGCTTGCCTATGCAAAAAAACGCACACAACCCGCGCCTCGGGCGGACAGGGGGTAACGCCCCAGGGTCGTCAATGCTCACGGCCATCCATCTATTCACCGTTCAACAACCCGGTGGAGAGCATGGCATGGAGGGTGGCAACGGCCTTCTCCTCGGTGGCCTCGTCGGGGTGCTGGAGCAGATGGCTGCACACGCTGTCGATGATCCCGGCAAGGGCCACGGCTGAAAGTTTCAGGTCGATCTCCTTGATATACCCTTTTTGCTGACCCCGTTCGAGCATCTCTGCGATGAACTCGATAAACCGGGAACGGACCCGCTCGATCTCCACGAGGACCGCGTCGTCGATGCCGCTTGAAATTTCATTGAAAATGATGTGGGCCAGGTCGCTGTGCTGAAGGTAGAGCCGGACAATGGAGGTCACCAGCAGCTGAAAATGCTCGGGAAAGGGAAGATCCGACACCAGTTCGGACCGGATCTGCCTGACGATCCCTTCCATCCCTTCGGTGACGGTGGCGGCAAAGAGAAGGCTTTTGCTGGAAAAATTGTAGTACAGCGTGCCCTTGGCCACATTGGCCATGACAGCAATCTCGTCCATGCGCGCCTGGTGGAACCCCTTTTGCGAAAAAATGGTGGCTGCGGCCTCAAGTATCTGCTTGCGTTTGGTGCTGGTTTTCGCGGAATCCATGGTCCTCCGATTGATTTGTCCCGTTTTATCGTCCCTGGTTCAATGCCTTGAAAAGTGATCGGTTTTTATTATAGAGCCCCTTGAACACGTCAAACTGGCGGTCATACATGGGCTTAAATTCAGTCCGGGGCTCGTAGGTTTTTGCCACCTTAATCAACGGCTTTGCCGCGGCAAAAGTGGGCATGAGCCCCAACCCCACGGCACAAACCACGGCAGCGCCTGCCGCACCGCTGTCCTGGGGGTGTGCCAGGGTCTCAATGCGTCGCCCCGTCACATCGCTCATGATCTGGCACCACACCCCGGAGCGGGCCCCGCCTCCCACGAAACGGACCGCCTCCTGCCTTGGAATCCGCGCCTCCATGGCCTCCAGCATCCACCGTTTGTGAAAGGCCACGCCCTCAAGTACCGCCCGGATCATCTGGCGCTTGCCCGTGTTCATGCCGATATTGAAAAAAATACCCCGGGCCCGGATGTCCTCCCTGGGCGCCCGATTTCCATGGAGCCAGGGCGTAAAAAGAAGGTCCCCCGCACCGGGCGGGGTTTCGTCCACGGCCTGGTTCATGAGGGCGTAAAGCGCTGCCGGGTCCACGCGTTCCGCATCCAAGCCCTTCTCCTTGAGATAAACGCCGATGGCATCCAGGGCCAGGTGGTCCCTCACCCACTGGAGACAGGCGCCCGAGGTCTCCTGCTCTGCCACGTAACTGTAATACCCGGGGATCGCCCCTGAAATCGCCGCCATGAAGTGGGCGATATCCACATACCGTTTGCCCACGTTGGAAACCACCCAGCCGGAGGTTCCCACGTAGATATGGGTATCGTGAAGATCCAGGCACCCGGCCCCGATGGTCGTCAGTGTGACGTCCCCGCCCCCGCCGAACACAGGGGTGCCGGCACAAAGCCCCAGCTCCCGGGCCGCCCGCTCCGAAAGCCCCCCCACCACGTCCGTGGCCTCCACCACCTCAGGCAAATGGGCCATGTCCACGCCAAAGGTCCTGCAAAGGCCTTTATGCCAGCCCTCCCTGCCCTGACGCGTATCGTAGACAAAGGTAATGTGGGCGGAATCCCGGGTCATGGCATACTCGCCGGTGCATCGGAGGAGAAGGTAATCCTTGACGTCCAGCCACTTGTGGACCTTTTCAAAGAGCCCGGGCTCGTGGTCTTTCACCCAATGGTACTTCCACAGAGGGTCCTTGGCCGTGGCCGCGATGCCCCCTGTGATGCGCAGGGTGTTCAAGAGGGTCAAGGCGTTGATGCCGCTGATGCGAAGCAGCCCCTTGTGCAGGTATCGGGCGATCTGTTCCGTGGCCCGGCCGTCAAGATAGACCATGGGGTTGCGCAGGGCCTCGCCGTTTTTGTCCATCAGCACCGACCCCTGCATCTGACAGCAGAACGAGATGCCCCGAACCCCGGCAGGGGGCACCCCGCTTTTGGCAAGGACCGCCTGCGTGGATCGGCACAGGGCCTCCCACCACTCGTCCACGCGCTGCTCGGCCCCCCCGTCTTCGGTCACGTACAGGGGGTACTCGGCAACCTCGGAGCCCACCTGGGTCAGGGACTCACCAATACGGTACAGGCAGGTCTTGCAGCCTGTAGTTCCGACATCGAAGGCAAGGACATGGGTCACGGGATCCACACTCACTCCTTCACAAGGTTGAGGTAGAAAAACGGGTAGCGTCGCTGATTTTTAAAGAAAACATATCCGAGGAATTGCAATGGTGTCAACAGGATAACTGACCGGTCAGTACAATATCAGGAGCCATGGAGCCCACAAGAGGGATCAACCCATTCCCTCGTCATCCCGGAATGTTGCGTCAGCCCGCACATTGACACCCTGGGAAGGCACATGGTACATACCGTCCCGGACGCCCACCCGTCACCCCAAGGAGATCCATGAGACGCACCGCCGCATTTTTCGACTTCGACCGCACCCTCATCGCCGCAGACAGCCAGCGCATGGAGGCCCTCTCCCTGCTTCGCCACCACTGCCCGGGGCCCCTTTACCCCTTTCGCCTGCTCAAGGTGGCTCTGGCCGAGCCCTTGTACAAGCGAAAGCTCATGGACCACGACCGCTTCAACCGCATCTACCTCGCCTCATACAAGGGCATCCCCATGTCCCGCCTCCGGGCCCACGCCAGGCAGCTCTACGAAACGTGCCTGAGCCCCCTTCTCTTTCCCGAGATGATGACCTGCATGGCCGCCCACAGGAAGCAGGGGCACCTTGTCATTGTGGTCTCGGCCACCAGCGGGCACCTTCTGGCGCCCTTTGTGGACGACCATGCCCCCGACGCCTGGCTCGCCACGCCCATTGAAACCGACGGCAACGATCAATGCACCGGCCGCCCGGCTGCAAACGTCTGTGTCGGAGGAGAGAAGGCTCGGGCCATCGGCCAGCTGGCCCGGACCATGGGCATCGACCTGGCCGCATCCCACGCCTACTCCGACCACCACGCGGACCTGGCCTTCCTTGAGGCCGTGGGCCATCCCACGGCGGTAAACCCCACCCCGGACCTCAAGGCGACGGCCCTGGCACGGGGATGGGCCATTGCCCACCACACCCTCACAACCTGACAAACGTGCTGTCCCGTGGCCCGGCTCAGCAGCAGACCATTTCGGTTCGGTTGCGTCCGGCACCTTTGGCCCGGTAGAGGGCGTTGTCCGCGACTTTGTACATGCCGTCAATGTCTGTGGGGGTGTCGGAAACCACCAGGCCAAGGGAGACCGTCAGGACATCGTCGACCCTGCTGTGGGCATGCTCGATGGCCATTGCGGCGATGGCCTGCCTCGTGCTTTCCATAAACGCCAGGGCCCGCTGCGAATCGCGGGCCAGAAAAAGGATCCCGAACTCTTCCCCGCCCAGGCGAAAGCAGTAATCCGTACCCCGTTTGCACCGTTGCAGGAGAAGCGCCCCCACGCGGTTCAGGGCCTCGTCCCCCATCTGATGGCCGTAATGGTCGTTGTACTGCTTGAAAAAATCGATATCCATGATGGCAAAGGCGAGGTATCGTCCGCTGCGGCGCAGCCGACTGATCTCAAGGGGAAAGGCCTCCGCAAATTTCCGCCGGTTGTACAAGCCGGTCAAGGGATCGGTCACGGCCATCACCTTTACCCTGGACTGCTCCCGGCGCAAGGCCTCCTCCGCCGTCACCCGCACGGCAATCTCCTTTTTCAAGGCCCTGTTCAAGGCCGCCAGCCGCCGGTTCCAATACAGGGCAAGGGCCAGGACCAAGGCCGCGCCTCCCAGGCACTTCCAGAGCAACCCGTAATCAAAACCATGTTCGTAGCGCAAGGGGAGCCAGCGTTGGTAGATGGTGTCCCGCTCCGCCTGGGAAATGGACTCGATGGCCTTGGAAACCAGTCCGGCAAACAGGGGCCAGTCCTTGCGGACCCCCATGCTGATCTCCAGGGTTCTGGGGACGGTGCCGGACACCTTGAGGTGGGTAAACCGCTCCTGCTTGATGGTGTAATTTGCCACGGCCAGGTTCCCCACGTAGGCATGGGCCCTGCCCGTGGCCACGGCAGCCAGGGCCCGGGCCGTGCTGTCCGTTGCCAGGACCTTGATGTCCGGATACTCGGCAGAAAGAATGGTGTGCTCGGAGTAATCCTTGACCACGGCCACGGTCCTGCCTGAAAGGGCGGCCATGTCCTCCACGAAATCCACCTGTTCGCTGGTGATCACCACCAGGGGGAAAGACAAAAAAGGCGAGGTAAGACGCATGGCGCCCTTGTGCCGGGGTATCGCCCCGATGGCGGCGATCATATCCAGGCGATTCTCCCCCATGGCCTCCAGGGTATCTGTCCAGCTCATCCCGCGGGTGTAGATGCACCGGATCCCCAGGCGATCTTCCAGGGCCCGGACATAATCTGCCACCATGCCTTTGTATCGCCCCTCCGGTCCGATGAACTCAAACGGGGGCCAGTTGTCGTCGATCCCCAGGCGCACCGTGGGATGGTCCGCCAGCCAGCGACGCTCCTCGACGGTGAGCTCAAAGGTGTTTTTCTTGGGATAAAAGGCGTCCAGCAGGTAGGGTAGATCGAACCGGTAGAGCAGGGCCTTGTTCAGGTATTTGGAGAAGCAGGTGAAATCGACATGATCCCAGTCATCGGATAAAAAGGCCGCCACCTGCTCGACGTTGCCGCTGTCGATGGCGTGCATCCTGGTTTTGAAGACCGTGCTTTCCCGGGCAAAATCCCGGCGGTTAAGATAGTCGTGCATCAGGACAAGGGACCAGGCCCCTTCCAGCACATGACCGCCGACGCTCAAGGTGACACCACCTGTGCGAATGCTCTCAACGGCAGCCAGGCTCCAGTCAATGCCCCCCGTGACCACCATCCCCTTGTCCAGGCCCAGCTCGCCCACAGCATCCCGGGCGCCCAGGGCCATGTCGTCCCCTGCCGCCCATACGGTGTTGATGTCCGGGTGGCTGCGCAGCTCTTCCATGACCGCATCCCTTGCCCGGCCCCGGCTCCACCCCTTTCCGGCGCTGACAATGCCGTACAGCGTCACGTCGTCACGGCCTGCAACCACCGTCTTCATCCCGTCGACCCGGTCCGAGGACGATTTCTCCAAGGGGTTGCCCTCCACCGCCAGCATCCGCACCGCATTCCTCCCCGACCGCTTGGCCGCCCGGATCAACCCTTCGGCAAGGAGCGCCCCGGCCCGGGTATCATCCGGGGTCATGCTTCCGATCCAATGGGGGTACTGCCTCCTGGGGATCATCCGGGGATCGGAAAAACCCGTGTTGAAAAGAAATGCCGGTACCGCGTGGACCTGGGATATGGCCAGGATCTGGTGGCCGAGGTTTTCGTAATTCATGAAAAGAATACCGTCGGTGCCCTTGATGCAAGCGGCCTCCACCTGAGACAGCATGGTTTCGCCCCGGTTGTCGGCCGAATACACCTCCAGGTCCAGGGCCAGGTCATGGGCCGCCGCACGGGTCAACCTCACAAGGGACGCCCAGAACACCGTATCGTCCCGGGGCACAAACAAAGACACCTGAAACGCCCCCGCCGGCACGGCAACGGCCAGCACAAAGGCCCCCACCAGCATCACGCGTTTCACACCACCACATACAGCCATGCACCACATACTCCGGCAATCGTTGCCGCACCAAGGCCCGGACTCACCGGCAACCGGCCGGAACGCCCCCCTTTGCGCAACGATAAAAAAGAAACCAAAGGGCCCTTTTCATGGCCCTGCCCACCCCCATCTTTGTTTAAGCGGGAAAACATTTATGTATCACACCCTGAGACATATGAATACATCTGAGTCACTCGCCAAGGCCGGTCCCTGTAAGGAACAAGGCAAACGAAGCCAGCGCATTCGGGTACATCGAATATAGGAATAGGGGTATGCAGGGAAACATCACAAAGGAAGGGAAAAGGGTGGGGCCGAAACGGACAGGCGAGGGGTCGCCTGTCACCACTTCATCATGGGAGCGGGATCCAGGGGATGCCTGACAACCCACCTGGCCGCCCTGCGGGCAAGCTTCACATGAAATCCGGCATTGGGGAAATGGCCCCTGACCGCACGGACATAGGCGTTATCAAGCCCGAAGCGGCACAGGCCCAGAGAGACGTCCACCAGATCGCCTTTACGAAACAGCTCCACGAGGGGAAAGGCTTTTTCCCTGTACTCCCGGAGCTTGTGGTGCTCGGAGATCATGAGGGAAATCTCATGGGAGTGGGCAGAGAGGTTGCGGCCCTTCAGGCAGGCCAGGGCCGGGGGGATGGATGCGGGGATGTAGTCGAAGCTGTCGTCGATCCACAAGCCCATATCATGGAACACCCCTGCGATGCAGAGCTTTTCTCGGTCCGCGTCGGAACAGGGGGCAAGGCCAAAGCAGAAGTGAAGCATGCGGTACACATGGTTTCGGTATCCCCTGTACTCGCCCGCAAGGGATGCCTTCCAGGGCGTAAAAAGCTCCTCCACAATGGGAATCGGGTCGTGAATCGTCTGCATCTTGGCTCCGTTTTTTAGCTCGTTTCAGGGTATCATCAAGGCGATGAAATAGACCACCAGGGACAGGTTCAGAAAGTTGAAGGCAAGGCCCGGCCTCTTGAGCACAAACAGGGTATGGGCAAAAAGCGGGGTCAGAAAGCCTGCATTGGTAAAGAGAAGGAGCAGCGCCCAATCCGAAAAGGGCGCCATGAAAATAAGGTGGTACAAGGAAAGGTTATAGAGCATCACCCACATGAGGGTCACAAAGGCCAGGTCCGGATCCTTGAAAAGCTTGGTGATGGTTGGCTGATCGCTTTTTCTCAGCTCATCGGCGTGCTTGAGGTTCTGGATCATGGAATGGGGAATCTGCCACACCCCCACCACCAGGGCGGCGGAAAGCGCCCCGCGGTCCATGGGGGAGCCCCCGGCCACCATCCACCCGGCAAGAAGGGCGGCCATGCCGCACAGGGAGCCGGGAAGCAGGGCCAGGTGACTCTTCTTCTTTAGCGGGGTATACACCGCATTGTAGAAAAAAAGCCCCACCAGGACCATGGCCCCCGGCCAGAGCCCGTTACCGGCATCCACCACCAGCATGAGGCCGAGGACGGCCATGAGGCCCGCCCCCTTGAGCAGAGCAAGGACTCCGGCGGATTCCAGGGCCTCTTTGCGCCACCTTGTCCGTGGGATCTCCTGGTCCTGGAGCCGGTCCTGGATGTTGTTCACCAGGGCACCGGCCATGGCCGTCATGGTCACCCCCACCCAGGCCATGGCAGCCTGCATGGCCCCGCCGTCGGGGTGAAACAGGCACCCGGCAGCGGCTGCCAGGCCGATGTGGGCAGAGAGAAAGGCTTTGGAGAGGAGAAAAAAGGAGAGCACCCTTCCCTTCGGTTCGGTCCTGGGTGGGGGATTCGTATCTGCCACGGCCATCTCCATCTCTTGGTTGAAACCGCCGTGTCCCGTGCTTTCCGTTCGGTTGCACGTCCTGCGGTCACTCATCGTCGTCCTCCTCCTCAAGAAATGCTTCGTAGGCCTCCTTGGAGACAATGGTCAGTGTGCCGTCCATGGTGGAATGGCCTGTTCCGCAGAATTCCGTGCAATGAAACACGAACTCCCCTTCTTTGTCGGGGAAAAACCAGGCCCGCGTGTCCATGCCCTTGACGGCGTCCATCTTCACCCGGAACGATGGCAGGTAAAAGCTGTGAAGCACATCCTCGGACGTCAGGGTGATCTTCACCGGAACATTGACGGGGACCACCAGCTCGTTTTCGGTCTCCTTGTCGTTGGGGTAGACAAAGATCCAGGAAAACATCTGAGCGTAGGCTTTGATCTCCAGGGCACCGTCCGGTACGTTCCGAAGCCCGGTATACGCCTGCCAGCCGGACACAAACATGGCAATGGCAATGCCCGTGGGAATCACCGTCCAGGCAAGTTCCAGCCACACATTGCCCCGGATATCCGATGCGTAAGGGTTCCGACTCCTTCGGTACCGTATCACGAACCAGATCATCACCGCGGTAATGGCAAAAAGAAACAGGAAGGAAAACCCAATGATAAAATAGAAGGACCGGTCCACAAGAGCCACCGGATTGTTGTCCATGGGCATGATACACTCCTTGGGAAAAGGGAAAACCGTACCGGTTCAGTACTCACTATTCACTACCTGCTGCTCACTATTCACCACTCAGGGCATCCGAAACGCCACATCCCAGAAGGTAAAACCGATCATGATGGCCAGGAAAAAAATGGTGCTGAGAAACGAAGCCACCACCAGGCGTCCCTCCATGCCGATGTGCATGAAAAAAAGCAGCACCAGGGAGGCCTTGGTGGAGGCAATGGCCAGGGCAACCCAGACATTCAAGGGGCCCAGGTCCACATATGAGGCCGCCACCGTAACCCCGGTCAAGACCATGAGCGCGGCCAGGACACCCATCAACCGACCATAGGATGCAATGTGCATGGGTCTCTCCTTAAAGGACCAGGTAAAAAAGTGGGAAGATAAAGATCCAGGCAAGATCCACAAGGTGCCAGTAGAGCCCGGCGTTTTCCAGGAACACGTGATTTTCCGGCGTGATACGTTCTTTAGACACCAGCACAAAGGCCACGGTGAGAACGGTCATGCCGATGACGATATGAAGGCCGTGAAGACCGGTGATCACATAGTAGAGCCCGAAAAAGATATTACGGCCCGGCTCGCCGTAAACCAGGCTCTCGGAGCCTGGATAAATACCCTCATGGATTTTGTGCCCCCATTCGAAATACTTGTTCACCAGAAACACGAGTCCGCAGAAAATGGTGGCGCCCACAAGGATCAGCCCCACCTTTTTCTGGTCTCTCTGCACGGCGGTGATGGACGAGGCAACGGCACAGCTGCTCACCAGAAGGATAAGGGTGTTGGCCGCGCCAAAGATCCGGCTCAGGTCTTTTCCCCCGTTGACAAAATCCACGGGATACTTGGCAAGGTAGACGGCGTAGAGAACAAACAGTCCGCCGAAGAGAATGATCTCGGTATAGAGAAAAAGCCACATGCCGAGACGCTTTCCTTTGTGATCCGTGGCCTGCCTCATGACACCTCCGCGTCACCGGCCCTTGCCTTGGCGGCACCGACAGCGGTGAAGTCGTACGGGTAATCCGGGACCTCCGGGTCCCGAATGAAGTTATGCAACGGCGGCGGCGACGGCACCGTCCACTCCAGGGTGGTTCCGCCCCAGGGGTCTGCGGCAGCAATGCGACCCCGTTTGACCGACACCATGAGGTTCGCCAGCATCAGCACAAGACCCGCCAGCATAAAGGCCGCACCAAAGCCCGCCACAAAATTACCGGTCTCGTACTCGGGCAGGTAGTCGTAGTAACGCCGCGGCATGCCCTGGAGCCCTAAGACAAACATGGGCACATAGTGAAGAAGAAAACCAAAGGTCACCAGAACCGCCGCCCAGTACGCCGCCTTAAAATCATACATCCGCCCGAACATCTTGGGCCACCAGTGATGAAGGGCCGCAAAAAAGGCAAACCCGGTGCCACCGAACATGGTGAAGTGAAAATGGGCCACCACAAAGTAGGTGTCGTGGACATGGATATCGGGCCCTGCAGCACCCAGCACCAGGCCGGTGAGACCGCCCACGGAAAACAGGTAGATAAAGCAGAGCCCGAAAAAGAGCGGCGGGGTCATGAGGATGGACCCCTTGTAGAGGGTGGCCACCCAGCTGAAGACCTTGATGGCCGACGGAATGGCCACGAGAAAAGTCAGCAGGGAAAAAACAAAAACCGCCGTATCGCTCATGCCGCTGGTGTACATGTGGTGAGCCCACACCAGGGATCCCACCACGGCAATGGCCAGGCTGGAAAAGGCCATGGCCTTGTAGCCGAAAACTGGCTTTCTGGCAAAGACCGCCATCACCTCGGAGATCACCCCCATGCCGGGAAGGATCATGATGTACACAGCCGGATGGGAGTACATCCAGAAAAGATGCTGGTAAAGAATGGGGTCCCCCCCCTTGTCCGGGTCAAAGAGCCCCACCCCTAAGAAACGCTCCACCATGATCAGGAGCAGGGTGATGGAGACCACCGGCGTGGCCAGGATCTGAACCCAGCTGGTGGCATAAAGGCTCCAGGAAAACAGGGGCAGCTGCAGCCATCCCATCTTTTCGCTGCGCATGCGGTGGATGGTGGTGACAAAATTGATGCCCGTGAGCATGCTGGCCAGCCCCAGCACAAAGGCGGCAAACACAGCTGTGGAGACATTGCTGTTGGTGCCCACGCTGAAGGGCACGTAAAAGGTCCAGCCCGTGTCCGGCGGCCCGCCGATGAACAGCGTGGACAGGGCCAGGACCCCGCCGGTGACGTACAGGTACCAGGAGAGCAGGTTGAGCTTGGGGAAAAAGACGTCGTCGGTGCCGAGCTGAATGGGCAGGATAAAATTGCCGAAGATGGCCGGGATGCCGGGGATGATGAAGAGGAAAATCATGATCACCCCGTGGAGGGTAAACAGGGCGTTGTAGGACTGGGCCCCCATGAGGGTCTCCCCGCGGAACATCAGCTCCAGGCGCATCAGCCCGCCCAGGAACATGGCCACCACGAACCAGAAGAGGATCACATAGAGATACATGAGTCCGATGCGCTTGTGATCCGTGGTGATAAGCCAGGAGAGCACGCCCTTGAAGCGGGGCGGTGCCGGTGTCTCGAAAAACGAGGGAACCTGTTCCATCTCTGATCTCCGATCTCCGTTTAAATGGCAATCCACACAACATGAAAAAGGGCGATTCTCCATCCCCCCTCTCACCTCTCACCTCTCACCTATAACCTCTTACCTATGACCTCTTACCTGTTTTTCCTATGCCCTGCCGTCCTACACCCTCTCCCTTCTCCGCCCCTTGGGGCCCAGCACAAGGTAAAGGAACATGAGCCCCACAAGGGTCAGGACCAGGGTGCCCATGGACCGGTAGATATTCAGCACGTAGCCCCGGCTCTCCGGGTCGTAATCAAAACAGAAGGTCACCACCTTGCGTATGGAGACCGACGCCATGCCCCGGGCGGCCTCCTGCAATCCCATTTTGATGTCCGCCGTCAGAAAGTCGGGTCCGTAAAGGTACCGGATGATTTTCCCCCGGGGAGCCACGGCCAGGGCCACGTTGGGGTGGGCATAGGCGTTGGGGCCGTTTCGGGTGAACCGGTAGCCCATGGAATCGCAGATCCGTGCGATGCTTTCGGGGTCTCCCACCAGAAAGGTCCAGGCCTCCTCGGGATATCCGTCCCCCAGGATATTCATGTACTGGGCCTTGGCCCGTGCAGCGTCGGCAGGGGTCTCTTCCCGGGAAAAACTCAAGGTCACCACCCGGTACTCCATGGCCGGAAAAAGATCCAGGTCCCGAATTGCCGTGGCCATGGACGCAAGCAGGAGACTGCAGGATCGAGGGCAGTTGTAATAGGCGGGAATCAGGAGGGTCGGGAGATCCAGCACCTCTTCGAGATTGACGGCCTCCCCCTTTTCGTTCCAGAGCTTGCCCTCCGTATAGAGGGTATCGCCGGGCTTCTCATCCACCCCCACGTCCACGGCCACCGATGAATCCACCATGACCATGGGCGCTTCACCATGGTGCAAAGCCCCATGGTCCGTCTCATTCTGGGAGAGACCGCGGGAGGCCCCGCCCGCCACAAGGGCGAGCACACAAAGGGCCATGGCCGCTGCCCGGCTCACTTGACCTTCTCCGAGGCACCCGTGGACAGGGTTACCTGGTGCACCGACCTGAATTTATGGACGGAGCGAAAGCTGTCCCGACCGCCCCCCATGCCCAGCAGCACCGTGGTCACGCCTTCGGGGTCGAGATCCGTGTCGTTTGAGTCCTCGGACGTCAAGGGGATGGTGAAATAAATCTCCGTCACGCCGCCCTTTTCGGAACCGGCAATGTCGGTGGTGTTGTTCTTGCCACCGGATTTGGTATCGGCCTTGTGGTTGCGTTCGTTGTTCCCGATGTGATCGGTCACCTTGACTTTCCCGGACTTCACATACCCCATGATGAAATTCGCGCCCTTCATCATCTTTTCCGGGTTAAAGCCAACCCCCACCCAGCCCGTGGTTTTGCCCGTAAGTTTCACGTGGAGGCTCTCCCCGCTCACCGTCCAGCTGAACGTCATGGGGCCGTCTTTCAGGGTGTGGGTAAACTCATGGGTAGCCCCGAAGGCTGAACTGCCCCACAAAAAACAGGCCGGAAGCATGATCCAGAAAACAAAGCGTTTCATAGCGTCCTCCGTCAACCGTAAATGAGTTCGCCACCGGAAAAACCCAAGCCGATGACATTGGCAATGCCCAGGACATACAAAAAGCTCCGCAAGTCCACCCGGGGTGTCTCGGGATCGTCCAGAACGGTGATGAGAATCAGGAGTACCGTAAGGGTCACGGCCAGCACCATTTTAAGGCCGATAAGGTACTCCCACTCCCCCCCGTACCGATGCTGCCAGTCCATCCACCCCACAATCGCCGTGGGTGGGGTGCCCAGCAATCCCAGCACCGCACAGTGATACCCGGTGCGGGCCAGCTCCTTCATGGGGGAAAGGATGGCTGTCACGCGAAAAATCAGGGCTCCCATCACAAGCCCCATGGGAATATGGGTTGCCGCCGGGTGCAGGGGATGGTGAAACCCGACGCTCTCCAGTAAACCGTAGATGAACTCGACCATCGTAACCACCTCGCAGATTGGGTTGTGTGACAGCCTGAACCGTGTGAAACAGCACCGCCCGAAGGTGAGGGCCGTCCGCTCACCGCGGCCGGGTAGCCGAATCGGTACGTTCTAATCAGGAGTACCGGTCAAGGCATCCCGCGCAGGAAAAAAGAAAAAAAGGAAATGACACACGAAGGACTCGGCGAGTCTGGAATGACGCAGCGCAGAGGCTCGGAAAGGAAGGAAAAAACAGGGGCCGTCATGGTGAGGCCCACACAGATGGACATAGTTTATCAGAGTGAGCACAGGTGGGCAACACCCTTCATGCCCATGGGCAGGGCCAACGTATTTAAAAATCCAGTTGCCTCCGGCGGGTCGCTTTTTGAAAAAAGCTCCGCAAAAACGTTCCGGTAACCAAAAAAGAAGAGGGGCTATGCCCTTTAGGGGCGAATCCTCAAAAAACAAAAGCTGTTTGTCAAACTTTTCAAAAACTTGGCCCCCGGCAGGGCCGCCGGAGGCAACGCTGTCCGGACTCGCTAAAGGCTAATAATCTTTTTCCGGGAGATCCGCCGGAAGCGCCCCACAGGGGTAACGCCTCAGAACGCCGAGGGAACCCGTGCGTTCCAGCACCTCGAACTGCCCGGAGGCAACGGCCATTTTATAGATGTGGTGGGGAGCCTGGCCCCCCTCTTCGATGGAGTCGTAGATGTCGTGAACCAGGAGGTAACCGCCGGGCACCACGTGCCTTGCCCAGCAGGCATAGTCGTTGTAAGCGGCCTCGTAGGTGTGCCCGCCGTCGATGAACACAAGACCCAGGGGAGTGGCCCAGAACCGCGCAGCCACCGTGGACTTCGACACCATGGGGACCACGGTGTCATTGAGGCCGGCCCGGTCCATGGCGTTCCGAAATACGGCAAAGGTGTCCACCTTCTCCTCTTCGGCGTTCCAGAGGTCGGCATCAAAAAACATTTCGCCTTTCTGCTGCTCCTCCGAACCCCGGTGGTGGTCCACGGCAAACAGCACGCTGCCTGCCTGACGACAGGCTTCGCCGATCCAGAGGGTGGATTTGCCGCAGTAGCTGCCGATCTCAAGGCAGGGCCCCATCTTTGCCGCCTCGGCGGCAAGGGTGTAAAGGCGCGTGCCCTCTTCAATACTCAAAAAGCCTTTTACGCTGTCGATCAATGATCTGTCCAAAGCCATACAACACCAACTTTCCTCAAATGTCAGATAAAAAAAGGGGCACCCGCCACGGGATGCCCCGATCACATCAATGAAATAATCTCACCCTGCAGGAAGCCCTACTCGTCATAGGATGCCACCAGAATCTCCCGGGATTTGGAACCGTCGGCAGGGCCGATGACCCCGTCGCGCTCCATGGCCTCAATGATGCGGGCGGCCCGGTTGTATCCGATGCGCAGGTGACGCTGAACGCTGGAGATGGAAGCCTGCCGGGTTCGGGTCACCAGGGCCACGGCTTCGTCGTATTTTTCATCGTACTCCTCATCGCCTCCTTCGGCGGCAGCCGCCTCCGGGGGTGTATCGAGGATGGAGGAGTCGTAGCCCGGCCCCTGCTGCGCCTTCCAGAAGCTGATAAGCTCATTGAGCTCGTCATCGGAAATGAAGGCCCCGTGGATTCGCATGAGCTTGGCCGTGCCCGGCGGCAGGTAGAGCATGTCCCCCATACCAAGGAGGTTCTCCGCCCCGTTGGCGTCGATGATGGTCCGCGAATCGGTCTTGGAGGAGACCTGAAAGGAGATACGCGTGGGAAAGTTCGCCTTGATGATACCGGTGAGGACATCCACGCTGGGCCGCTGGGTGGCCAGGATAATGTGAATACCCGATGCACGGGCCATCTGGGCCAGGCGGGTCAGGGCCACTTCCACATCCCGGGAGGCCACCATCATGAGGTCGGCAAGCTCGTCAATGATGATGACGATAAAGGGGAGCTTCTCCGGAGGTTCTGTGGGCTCCGGCGGGACCTGGGCGCCTTCGGCGTCCTGGGGGGTAGGTTTTGCGGGCCCTTTTTTCTTGGCTTCCTGGGCGAGTTTTTCGGCCTTTTTGTTGAACTGGTCGATGTTCCGGACCTTGTACTGGGCCAGGAGTTCGTAGCGCCGCTCCATCTCCCGAACGGCCCAGAACAGGGCGTTGGTGGCCTTTTTCATGTCCGTGACCACCGGGGTGATGAGATGAGGGATGCCGTCGTAGACGGAGAGCTCGATGCGCTTGGGGTCCACCATGATCATGCGCACGTCGTCCGGGGTGGATTTGAACAGCAGGCTGGAGATCATGACGTTTAAGCCCACGCTCTTGCCCGCTCCCGTGGCACCAGCAATGAGCAGGTGGGGCATTTTGTTGAGCTCGGCGGAAACGGGATTGCCCACGATGTCATGGCCAAGGCACATGCACAGCGGGGATTTTGACTTGATAAAGCTGCTGGAGGTGACGATCTCCTTGAACCACACCTTGCTGCGGACATCGTTGGGCACCTCGATGCCGATGGCGTCCTTGCCGGGAATGGGAGCCACGATGCGGATGCTGATGGCCCGCAGGGCCAGGGCCAGGTCGTCGGCGAGGTTGACGATCTTGTTGATCTTCACCCCGGGGGCGGGCTTGTATTCAAAGGTGGTGATCACAGGACCGGGAGACACTTCGGACACCTTGCCCATGACCCCGAAGTCTTCCAGCTTCTTCTCCAGCTGCACCGACAGCATGCGCAGGCTCTCGTTGTCGATGACCGCCCCCTCTTCTTCGACGGGATCATTGAGAAACGAGATGGTGGGAAGCCGGTACCCCTTGGTCTCCCCGGGGCTCATGAAGCTGAACTCAGCCTGCTGGGCCACGGTGGCGGTGTGGGCTTTTTTGGGCTTGACGCTCTTGATCTTCACCTCGCAGGTGTCGGCCGGAGTGCTCTTGGCCACCTTTCGGTTGGCCTTTTTCTCCTTGACCTTGGCGGTCTTCACACTCTTTTCCAGGTCTTTTTTCACCTTCCGGCGCGCCCTATTCTCCTGCGCTTTTTTCCAGCGGCCCTTCAGGAAATGGTAGAGGGCAATAAAGGAGAACCCGGTGGAGAGGATCAGGCCGATGAAAATGGCCACGCTGATGATGATGAGACCGCCGGTGAGGTTGGTGTATTTCAGGAGCGCCCCTTTGAGCATACTCCCCACCAGGCCCCCTGCGGGAAACCGGTTGTCGAAGAGGATATAGTAGTCAAGCCCCGAGACCATGGCCAAAAGGGTGCCGGTGGCAAAGACAAGGATCAGGCCGCCGCCGGAGATGAAGTAGAGGCTCTTTCCCTCGCGGTTGCTCAGGAAATGGACACTGGCGATGAGCAGCAGCACGGGAATCCAGAAGGCCCCCATACCGGCGAGCCCGATGAGAAACCCGGCGATGTGGGCCCCCAGGAGCCCGAAGAGATTCTTGACATGGGCGGACGACGCCCCGGCATGGTTGATGGACGGGTCGGTCCAGTTGTAGGAAACCAGGCTGATCAGGGTCAACACCACAAGAAAAAACAGGAGGGTACCGGTGATCTCTTTTCGCATCCGAATCTACAGCTCCATGATGACGGGAACGATGATGGGTCGGCGCTTGATGGTGAAGTTAAAGTACTGACGCAGCGCCTTTTGAATCTTGGACCGGATGAGATCCGTGCGGTTGGGGGCGTCCATGCCCACCTCCTCCACCACCTCCAGGATCACGCACTGGGCGTCGTCCAGAAGGTGCCCCGTGGCCGTCCAGAAGACAAACCCCCGGGAGACGATCTCAGGGCCGTATACAATGACCCCGGTCTCTTCGTCAAACACGATGGTCACCACCACCAGCCCGTCTTCGGCCAGCATCTGCCGCTCTTTCAGGACGCTGCGCCCCACGTCCCCCACCCCTTTGCCGTCCACCAGCACGCGGCCCGTGGCCACCTTGCCGTCCAGGCGGGCGCCGTCCTCGTCAAAGGTGATGATGTCCCCGTTCTCGGCCAGGACCACGTTCTCCTCGGGAATGCCCGCGGACTCGGCCAGGCGGGCGTGGTGGACCAGATGGCGGTATTCGCCGTGGATGGGGATGAAGTACCGGGGCCGGGTCAGGTGCATCATGGTCTTGAGCTCTTCCTGATGGGCATGGCCCGACACGTGCACCGGCGCGGTTTTTTCGTACACCACGTTGGCGCCCAGGCGATAGATGGTGTTGATGATCCCTGCGATGGCCTTTTCGTTGCCCGGAATAATCTTGGACGAGAAGACGATGGTGTCGTCTTTCCGGATCTTGATGTGCTTGTGGTTTCCGGCGGCCATACGGGCCAGGGCGCTCATGGGCTCTCCCTGGCTCCCGGTGGTGATGAGGATCAGGCGGTTGGCCGGGAAATCGTTGCTGCGACGGATGTCCAGTTCCATGCCCTGGGGGATATGAAGGTACCCCAGCTCCCGGGCAATTTTCACGGTGAGCTCCACGGAGCGTCCGCAGAAGACCACCTTGCAGCCCTTTTTCTCGGCAATGTCCACAATCTGCTGGATGCGCGCCACGTTGGAGGCGAACAGAGCCACCACGATGCGCCCCTCGGCGTCAAAGGCGATGCGCCTCAGCGAATCGGCCACCTCACCGTCGGAGATGGTGTAGCCGTGTTTCTCCACGTTGGTGGAGTCGGACAAAAGGGCCAGGACCCCTTTCTCCCCGTAACGGGCAAAGCTGTTGACGTCGGTCATGGTGGACTCGTTGCCCGACAGGTTGATCTTGAAGTCGCCGGTGTGGACAATCACGCCCCGGGGGGTCCGTACGGCCAGGCCCACCCCGTCCACCGTGGAGTGGCTCACCCGGATGGGGTCCACCTCAAAGGGACCGATGCGGAGCAGCTCCCCTGCGTGGAAAACATTGAGGGAGGAGGAGCCCAGGCCCGCCTGCTCTTCCAGCTTCCTGCGCACCACGCCCAGGGTAAAGGAGGTGCCGTAGACCGGTATGTCCACCTCTTTTAAAAGGTAGGGCAGAGCCCCGATATGATCTTCGTGGGCATGGGTCAGGATCACGGCCAGAATGCTCGAGGCGTTCTGCTTGATGTAATCCATGGACGGAATCACGATGTCGATACCGAGCATGTAATCTTCCGGAAACATCAGCCCGGCGTCGATGATGATCGCGTCATCACCGTACTCAATCACCATCATGTTGAGCCCGATCTCGCCCAGTCCTCCCAGGGGAATGATTCTCAAGGCCTTGTCGCCTTCCGGTGATACATTCTGTTCCATCTATTCACCCAGTCTCGTGATGTTGATTGATGATCTCGTCAAACGTCTATGATAATGGCCATCCATATCCAAAGATGGCAAAGATGCGTGTTGCGAAGCCCCTCCCTGCCGCGCCACGGGGCCAGAGGGCCCACAGGGGGTCAGCAGAGGACCCCGGCTGACTGGAAGACGTCGTCCAGGCGTCTCACAAGCCAGAGAAACTGTTGATCTGTTGCGTAGCCGATGCAGGGGCATGTGACCTTTTTCCGAGTCCGGACGAGCAGTTCGCAGGAAAGGCTGGTGGGCCCCAACTCCAGGGCAAAAACGTGGGGAGCGCAGTCCGTGTGTTCCCGTTGCACGTCATTGAGCAGTCCGCCGTCCAGGGGAAGCCAGTACAGATCCCCCAGGGCCGACCTCTCCAGGTTGTCGTCCATCCAGGCTTTGATCTTGTCGTAATCCTCAGGTCTCAGTTCATCAATGACATACTGTTTCATAAACCAAACAATTCCGCTTTTAGAGAGATATGTATAAAAAACCGACGTATCACAAAATGCTTTCCCGGGCAAGGTGGATGTTCACCCTCTGCAGGTGCCGGAAGCACAAAACCACGTGTTTTCAAAAGAGGATCTGAAAGGCGTGTACGAAAGGGGGCGGGAAAAAAAATCCCCGACAGCGCCGGAGCGCGTCGGGGATTCATGAAAAAAACGTCAACTAGTTTTCTTCAACAGTAATCGCGTCGGATTCGCAAACTTCAATGCAGCTTTCGCAGCCAAGGCACTCTTCTGCGTTTGCAGGGCTGGACTTGCCGTCCTTCATCTCAAATACCTCGGTGGGGCATACGTCTACACACTCTTCGCAACCGGTGCACTTCTCAGCATCTACTTTAGGTTCGAAACCCATCTTAAAGCCTCCTTAAAAAATATTCAGTTATATTCTCACCCAAACTAAAATCAGGCTGAAAACGCCTGAAAATAATCTGTCCTGACGAAGTCAGATCTATTCATTATATATTTTTCAGGGGCTGTCAATATGGTTTTTAAAAAAGTAGCCTCCATAAAAAGCCCCCTGCACAATCACTAGTCCGGGGCAATCTCTTCCGCCAAAACAAAGACCATATCCTCTTTTATTTCAGAACCTTGAACATCTTGACCTTTTAGAGAAACATTTGTTCCGCGAGCAAACCGGTTAAATAGATTATACGGGTGTTCACCACGAGCGATGCATATCGTGAACGTGACGGGCACCCCACCGTCATCGGACCCCGTCTCCGGGGAGCCCACGGAAGGCCCCCCTGCAAGCAGGGATTCAAGGTTTCCGCGGCCCAGGTCCCCGCCCCGGAGTACCCCGAGCTCCTCCAGGACCAAGCCCCCGTGCTCCGCCACCAGGGCCAGGGCCTCCCGGCTGGTGGTGACAAAAAACCGGTCCGGACAGGCCTCACCCTCGGCCGTAAAGAGGGTCGCCCAGGCAGAGAGGCGCCGCATCATCTTCACCTCACCGGCAGCCTCTCCGTGGGGCGCCGCTTCGGGCAGCTCCGCCACCTCCCCTTTCAAGGTATCCAGGAGCGCCTGCTGCCTGGCCTCAATGCGGGACAAGTCGTCATCCAGGTCCCGACGCCTCAGGTCGTACTCTGCGGCCAGGCTGAGGAGGGCCCGGGCCGTGGTCACGGCATCGGCCCCCTCGTTGCGGGCTGCGTCGCCCTTGATCTGACGCTGGAGTTCGCATTTAATCTGCGAGGCGAGCAACTCGTCCAGAGGGTCCACCCGCTGCCCCATGCCGCGAGCATAGGTGGCCACCCCTTCCCCATGGAGCCCGCTGAACCGCCGCCAGTCGGCAAGAAGGGCACCGAGACGCGCCTCCTCTTCAGGGGAGGGGCCAAGGGCTGTCACCCCCTCGGGAGCAGGGTCTGCGGTCGATGCCTTGGTGATGACCACCTCGTCAAACAGTTTCATCAGCGCCTGGGCCACGGCATCGCTCATATGGGTATGGGGAAAGTATCGTACGCGCATCATTCTGGTTGGTCCCTCCGATGTTAAATCTTTTTTTAAGGTATGCGCCGCTTGCTGCGGAATCAAGGCCCATGTTGCCCGTGTACGGCCGGAGTCAGGCCTCTTCGTGGACCCGGGCGTCCCGGACGGTGACCCCCATGGCCTCCAGACGGTCACGCAGGGCATCGGCCCGGTCCCACGCCCCCATCTCCCGGGCCCGGTCCCGCTCAGCCACCAGGGACGCCACCTCATCGCGGCAGGTGCCCTTTTCGTCCGAAAAGTCAAAAACCCCGAGGACCTGATCCACGTCCCGGAAGATCTTGAGGAGTTCCCGGGCGCCGTCCGCATCGATCCAGCCATCGCCCAACAGGGCGTTGATCCGCCGGATGGCCCGGAAAATAACCGCCAGGCAGCGCGACACGTTGAGGTCGTCGTCCATGGCATCGATGAGGCCCCGCCGGATATCGTAGACAACCTGGTCCAGGTCGGTGAAGGGGCGCCCGGACTCCCGCGCCATGAGCGCATGAATGCAGGCATCGATCTTGGCCAGGGCCTTGGCCGCCTCCTCCAGGCGCTCCCGGGAAAAGTTCAGGGGCTTGCGGTAGTGACCGGAAAGGAGCCAGTACCGCAGAACCCTGCCGTCAAAGCCCATGTCCCGGATATCCTCCAGGGTCATGCGTGCGCCGTTACCCGCCATCTTGCGACCGCGGACCAGAACCCGGTCGCAGTGGAGCCAGAACCGGGCCAGGGGCCCGCCGGTGAGGGCCCGGGCAATGGCCTCTTCGTTTTCATGGTGGGGAAACAAGAGCTCCCGGCTGCTGGTGTGAATATCAAAGCCGCCCCCCAGAAACGCCATGGAAATGGCGGCGCACTGCACGTGGAGGGAAGGGCGAACCCGCCCCCACCGGGTGGCGATGCTCACGCCCATCTCACGTTCCCGGCCCCGGGTGCGCTTAAAGAGGGTAAAATCCCGGGGGTTCTCCTTTTCATATTCATCCAGGTCCACGGTGGCCCCCAGGCGAATCTTCTCCAGGTCCACCCCGGACATGCGTCCGTAGGTCTCCACCTGGGAGATGTCAAAATAGACGGACCGCAGCTTCTCGTAGGCCACCCCTTTTTTGAGGAGTTCCTCGGTGACGGCCACCATCTTGTCCACATGTTCGCTCACCTTGGGGCAGGCCTCGGGCGCCTTGATGGTCAGGGCGGCAAGGTCCTTGTGGAACATGTCGATCCAGTGGCGGGTAAATTCAGCCAGGGGCACCCCCTGCTCCGCTGCACCGGCAATGGTCTTATCGTCCAGGTCGGTGATGTTGACCACGTGGCGCACGGCAAACCCCCGGTAACCCAGGTAGCGACTGAGAAGGTCCGAGAAAAGAAAGCGGCGCATGAGGGAAAGATCCATGCGCTGATGGACCGTGGGACCGCAGGAATAAAGGGTCACCACCCCGGGGTCTTTGGGGGCGAACATCTCCCGCCGACCGGTGCGGGTGTTGTACAGCATGGGCCCGGGCTTGTCCTTGACGGAAAAGAGATGCGTGGACAGGTACCGTTCCCCGCCGTCCGGCAGGACCACCACCACGGTACCCGACTCCATGGCCTCGGCCTCCTTGACGGCGGCAACCATGGCTGCCCCGCTGCTCATGCCCACGAACAGCCCCTCTTCTGCGGCAAGGCGCCGGGTCATCTCAAAGGCCTCGTCGTCTTCGACGTTGACTTTCTCGTCCAGGCGACTGCGCTCGTAAATGGGAGGCTCATTGGCCTCCTTCATGTTCTTGAGACCCTGGATGCCGTGGCCGAGGTAGGGTTCGACCCCCACAATACGAATCTCCGGCCTGTACTCTTTCATGCGCCGGGAGAGCCCCATGAGGGTTCCGGTGGTACCCATGGAGGCCACCACGCAGTCCACCCGGCCATCACACTGGGCCCAGATCTCCGGGCCGGTGCCGTGATAATGGGCCATCCAGTTGGCAGGGGAGCTGTACTGATTGCTGCGGTAATAGACCTCGGGGTGCTCGGCCACCAGCCGGGTGACCTCATCGATGGCCCCGTCGGTGCCCAGGTGGCCCGGGGTGAGGACAATCTCTGCCCCCCTTGCCCGAAGGATCTTCTGGCGCTCCTCGCTCACCGCCTCGCTCATGGCCAGTTTCAACCGGTACCCCTTCACCGAGCAGACCATGGCCAAACCAATGCCGGTGTTGCCGCTGGTGGCTTCGATGACCGTCTTGTCCGGGGTCAGGGCCCCGGTTTTCTCCCCGTACTCAATCATGGACAGGGCGGCGCGGTCCTTGATGGAGCCACCGGGGTTGACATACTCGAGCTTGGCAAGGATACGCACGCGGGGGTTGGGATTCAAGCGCGTCACCTCCACAAGGGGGGTGTTGCCGATGGCATCCAGAATCGTATGGGTCGTCATGGTCTCAGCTCTTTTCATCCCTCAGCCCGGATACTTCATGAGAAAACGGGCTATCTGCTATTATTCAATACTATTAGAAGTGGTTGCCGTGAAAAAATCAGGCATTTCAAAAACACAAAATGTAATTCACAATTTTCTGCTCGAGGTTAGGTCCGTGCCAGCCGTTCATCAATGGCCCGTGTCACGGCCTCGGTTACCTCATCGGGAGAGAGGGTGGCGTCAATAATCACAAAACGGTCGGGCTCACGGCGGGCAAGGGTCAGGTATCCGGCCCGGACCTTCTCGTGAAAGGCAAGGGCCTCCTGCTCAAACCGGGATTCGGAAACGGTGCGGTCCCCCGACTCAATGGCGGAGATGGCACGCCCCAGCCCCACCTCGGGGGGCAGGTCTAAAAGCAGGGTCAGGTCGGGCCGCAGCCCTTTAAGCACCATGCCGTGGATCTTTTCAATCACCTCAAGGTCCAGACCCCGGGCATATCCCTGGTAGGCGGTGGTGGCATCGAAAAAGCGGTCGCTCACCACCACGTCACCGGCCGCAAGACGGGGAAGAACCCGCTCTCCAAGGTGCTGAGCACGATCGGCCGCATAGAGAAAAAGCTCGGCAAGGGAGGTGAGTTCACTGTTCTCCGGATCCAGAAGGATCGCCCGAATTTTCTTACCGATGGGCGTATCCCCGGGTTCACGGGTGGTGACACACCGCCGTCCCTGCTTCTCCAGGTGGGCCGTTATCCGTTTTATCTGAGTACTCTTCCCAGAGCCCTCAATCCCTTCAAGGGTAATCAGCATAGTCGTTCCTCAACTCATTTCCGGTGGCTTCGCTTCCACGCAATGCGGCATGTGCCGTACAGTCCCCGCCCCATGTTCAACTTGACTTTTCAGGGTATTCGGGGTTTATAACTCGGGTGGTCTCGGAAAAGCCCTGTCGGCAGTTCTAAAGGACAGGGGCCGGACCGACCCACAGGGCAACGGTATACGCACCCGATAAATTCAGCAATACTCTTCAGCGCCACGGCAGATTACCCCTCACACCATGAGGCGGTGCGGGGCGCGTCAGCCCGTGACTTTTTTCGAGGGCATCATACGTGATGGCCGGGGAAAAATCAAAGCCACACTTGTTCTTCGACGCCTCGGCGTCGGTCGGATCCCACCGGGGCCCGTCCGCCGGGGCACCCTGGGCCGTCACCGGCCGGAGACCTCAACCCAGCCCCTATAGTCATTTGGGGTGACAGACGACACAGGCACGCTTCAACATGGTCTTTCCGCACAGATTCACATGGTTTCTCCTGCTAAGCATCCTCACCCTTACGGTTCAATCCGCCTCTGCCGCCCCTACGCCTGGCAAAGCCCCGGTAAACATCACCGCAGACAGCCTGGCCCATGACGCGGCCAAAGGGGTCTACATTGCCGAAGGCAACGTGTTGGTCACCGACGGTTCGGTCACCCTCCACGCCGACCACGTGACCTACCACATCCAGGAAGGCACCGCCGAGGCCGAGGGCAATGTGCGCCTGAGTTCCGACGAAGAGCAGGTCACCGCGGACACTGTCACCTACGCCATGGAGAGCCAGGAAGGCACCATCACCAACGGCACGGTGTTCATCAAGAGCCGCAACCTGTGGATCCGCGGCGCCACCCTTGAAAAGCGGGGTGAAAACCGATACACCGCCGAAAAGGTCTCCATCACCACCTGCGACGGAGAAGACCCGGACTGGTCCATCACCGGTCGCAAGCTGGACATCACCATCGAAGGCTACGGCACGGCCCACCACGTGATGCTCAAGACAGCCGGCCTCCCCGTAATCTACACCCCGTACCTCCTGTTCCCCGTTAAAATCAAACGGCAGACAGGCCTGCTGGCACCCCTTGTGGGCTACTCCTCACGCAAAGGCCTGGACATCATCCAGCCCCTGTTCGTCACCATGGGCGACAGCATGGACGCCACGGTCTACACCAACTACATGACCGAACGCGGCCTCCGCGAAGGCGTTGAGTTCCGGTACATGGCAAGCGCCCTGTCCAGGGGCATTTTCTCCGTTGAAGGCCTCGACGACCAGAAAATCGACGACGGCACCAGCGCCAACTCCGATTACGGGTACGACGGCTCCCCGGACCGCACCAACACGGACCGCTACTGGTTCCGCGGCAAGGCCGACCAGGAACTCGGCGGGGGCTTCAAGGCAAAACTCGACATCGACTGGGTCAGCGATCAGGATTACCTGCGGGAGTTCAAGGACGGGCCCGGGGGCTTCGACGCCACCCAGGACGAGATGGAAGAGTTCATGGGACGTACCCTTGATGACTACACCGACACGGTGAGGACCAACAAGCTCTCGGTCACCAAAACCACCAACGCCTTCACTGCAAGCCTTTCGGGCATCTGGAACGACGACGTCGTGGCCCGATCCCAGGATACCGAGGACTCCACTCTCCAGCAGCTGCCAACCCTCACCATGACCCAGTCACGGACCGCCCTGGGCACAACGCCTTTCCAGGTATCCGTCACGGGCGGGGCCACCAGCTTCTACCGGGAAGACCTCACCGACGCCCTTTACGACGGCGAGCGCACCTACGTCCTGCCCAAGATCTACATGCCCTTTAAGGTGGGTGCCTTTTCCGTGGATCCCAGCGCAGGGGTGAAAGGCCTCTGGTGGGACATCGACACACAGGATTCAGCCGACGCCCTTTCCGGGACCCATTCCGCCGCCGTCCCCGAGTTCTCCACGGACATCTCAACGGAGTTTTACCGTATTTTCAACACGGATGCCGACTGGGCGGACAAGGCTCGCCACCGCATCAAGCCGACCCTGACCTACGACTGGCAGGATCGCCTGGAGGAGTCCGAGTACCCGCGATTTGACTCCATCGACGAAATAGACGGCAAAAACCAGATCACCCTGAAGCTGGACTCCATCCTGACCTCCAAGAAAAACGGCGAGGGCCTTCCCGTCTACCGGGACCTCCTCACCGGAACCATCTCCCAGACCTACGACATTCAGGAAGAGCAGGAGTCCGACCCCACCAAATGGCGCAACGGCCTCACCCAGGAACCCTTCAGACCCTTTTACGCCGAACTGATCTTCAACCCGGCCATGAATCTCTCCTTCAAGTTCGACGGCACCTGGAGCTGGTACGAATCCGAAATGCTCACCCAGAACACCTCCCTGATCATGGGAACCGAAGAGACCAGGCTTTTCAGCATCAGCCACCGTAAAAAGCGGGACCCCCTGGAGAGCATCCACGAAAGCCTGAACATCACCCCGTCCACCAGCTATGAGTCCACCAACAGCCTTGTGGCCCGATTCAAAACGGACCTCTTTGACCGCATCACCCTGGACTGCGACTACGAGCGGGACATCGAGGAAAACGAAGACATCAAGAAATCCGTAGGCGTCACCTACACCTCCTCATGCTGGTCCCTGTTTACCCGGTATGAAGACTCCACCGACGACACGAAAATCGTCTTCGGCGTGGAGCTGACCGGCCTCGGCGGCTTTGACAGCAGCTACGACGCCAACTGATCAAGACAACAGAACTGCGCGCCGTACCCGCCTTATTCGGGGAGCGGCGCGCCACCCATGACACCTTTTTGAGGATCTTCACATGACGATTATCACCCCGACGGATGAGATGTGGTACGCCCTTCACACGCGGAGTCGATTTGAAAATGTGGTATTCGAGAACCTGACCAAAAAGTCCTTTGAGACCTTTCTCCCTAAAATGAAAAAGCCGAGCCGGCGAAAGGACCGCCGTGTGGTCCTCGATGTCCCGATCTTTCCCGGCTATGTCTTTGTCAAGGCGGGGCTCACCCCTGAGAACCACCTTTCCATCCTGAAGACCATCGGCGTGGTCCGCGTCCTGGGAAGCACCCGGGGACCGGTGGCCATCCCTGAGGAGTCCCTCTCCTCCCTTCAGATCATGGTCTCCGCAGGGGAAGAAATCTTCACCGCCGCCACCTTCCTAGAAGGAGAGGCGGTCATTGTGACCCGGGGCCCCTTTGAAGGGATCACCGGCATCTTTGCCAAGAACCTCGGCCAGGGCCGGGTCATCGTCAACATCGATATTCTGGGGCAGTCTGCAGCGGTCCATGTCTCCGACACGGACATCGAACGCGTCCCGTAAAACCATGGTTTAAAACGCCCCGCCCCTTACGTCCCCGAGGGTCGGGGCCGTCGAAAAATCAGGGGATTTCACTTTTTTCCGCAATCCGCTCAAAACTTCTCCATAACCCCTTGACTTGCTATGGATTTACGTTTATTTAAGAGCGATGCAACGCCCGCGAGGCGTCCAGATTGAAAGATAAGTCTTAGTATTCTAAGGAGGATGTATGAATAAACTGGAGCTGATCTCCACACTGAAAAACGAAGCCAATATCTCCAAAGCGGAAGCTGCGGAGGTTGTACAGATCTTTTTTGATTCAATGACCGACGCCCTGACCCGCGGAGACCGCGTAGAGATTCGCGGCCTCTGCTCTTTTTACGTCAAAGAGTACAAGAGCTACACCGGTCGCAACCCGAAGACCGGCGACAAAGTGCTCATCAGCCCCAAAAAGCTGCCCTTCTTCAAGTGCGGCAAGGAGCTCAAGGAGCGCGTGGACTACTAGCGCCCCTTTTTCCGGGTATGGCACCGCCCGCCGACAACGGCTCGGCGGTGTCCCCGACTCCCGTCGGGACAGCCAAGGCACTGCCGGGACGGCCGGCAAAGGCAATCGCCTCACAGCCGTCCCGAGTCACGTGCCGTTTTTTTTGAGAAAAAAGGCGGTTTTCACCCGGAGACCCTGCGTCATCATACTCACAGGTGGCACCATCTATGTTAGAACACTTCCCAGAACAGGAGCAGCCACTTTCCGCCCTCCTGTCCATGACACGTCACGACACCCTTCCCCACGCCCTGCTCTTCTCCGGCCCCGCCGGAACCGGCAAGGCCGAAGCAGCCCTTACCCTGGCCCAGATCCTCAACTGCCAAAGCCCCGACGCACCGTCGGAGCCCCAGTGTCACCCCTTCTTCTCCCTTCGCTGCGGAACCTGCCGAAGCTGCCGTAAAATCGAGGCCGGAAGCCATCCGGACATCCGGGTTATCGAGCCGGACGGCACCCATATCAAGATTGCGCAGATCCGTGATCTATGCAATACTCTGCTTGCAAAACCGCTGGAGGCAACCCATCGGGTCATCGTGATCCGGGAGGCGGGCCACATGAACCGCGAGGCAGCCAACGCCCTTTTAAAGGTGCTGGAAGAGCCTCCGGCCGGGACCTTTTTCATCCTGACCACCTGCCAGCCTTCGGAGCTTTTGCCCACGGTCCTGTCCCGGTGCCAGCTCGTCGCGTTTCGGCCCCTTGAACAGGAGACCGTGATACGATGCCTGACGGCGGAAACGGATCTGCCCCGGCAGCAGGCTGAAGCAGTGGCCGCCTTAAGTGACGGCAGCTATGCCCGGGCCCTTGAAATGGTCTCGGGAAAAGGCGGCGTGGAGGCCTGGCTTGCACAGCGCAACTGGCTCTTTACGGCCCTGCCCCTGCCGGGACGGGGAGACCTCTCCCATGCACTGGCCTTTGCAGAGGTGCTGGGAAGAGACAAAGAGAAGGCCATCCGGTCCCTCTCACTGGTCGGGCATTACCTCCACGACCTCATGGTCTGTAAACTAGACCCCGGGCGTGTGGTAAACCGCGACCTCATGCCGCAGCTGGAAGCCGATGCGGCCCGATTCGAGATGCCGCGGCTCACCGCCATGGCCGACACGGTTCGGGATACCCTTCAGCGCATCGACGGCAATACCGTGTTGCGGCACACCCTGGAGGTGATGGCGTTGAAGCTGATGCAGAGCTGATCGCTTTCGGCTTCCCCCAATTGTCGTGCCCCTTTGCCTCGGCAGGCTGCACCGCAGCCATACTTACGCCGTGCACGAAGGGGCATACGTGCTTTTCCGCATGCCCATGCGGCAAGCAGCCTTTTTTCACCCAAGCAGTGTGGCACAGACCTATGGAAAAAGTAGTCGGCATTCGGTTCAAACCGGCCGGAAAAATATACGATTTCAACAGCGGTCCCTATGTCCTCAACGTGGGCGACAAGGTGATCGTCACCACCGAGCAGGGGCTCGGCTTAGGGGTGGTGGCCACCCCGCCGGAACCCCTGGAAAAAAAAGAGACCGGCAGCCCTTTGAAAAAGGTGTTTCGCCTGGCCACGGAAGAAGACGTCAGGCAGCGGGAGAAGAACATCCTTCTCGAAACCGAGGCCCACGACTTCTGCCAGCAGCAGGTGGAAAAACTCGGCCTGGAGATGAACCTCTTTGCCGTGGAGAGCACCTTCGACGCCAGCAAGCTCACCTTTTTCTTCACGGCCGACGGCCGTGTGGACTTCCGGGAGCTGGTCAAGATCCTTGTCCGTCAGTTCCGCCTGCGCATTGAAATGCGCCAGGTGGGCATCCGCAACCAGGCCAAAATGTGCGGCGGGCTCGGGCGATGCGGCCGGGAGATCTGCTGTTCGTCCTTTATTGAAAAGTTCGAGCCCGTCTCCATCAAAATGGCGAAGGAGCAGGGACTCTCCCTCAACCCCACCAAGATTTCCGGCCTCTGCGGACGGCTCATGTGCTGCCTGACCTTTGAAGACGCCACCTACAAGAAGCTCAAGGAGCGTTACCCCAAGGTGGGCAAATTCGTCACCACGGACAAGGGCCGCGGCAAGGTGATCCGTCACAACGTCATCTGCAATCGCCTCACCGTCAGGCTCGATGAGGGGGGCGAGTACGAAGCCGACCTGGACAACGTCAAACCGGACAAACCCAGAGGATAGGAAGCCTTACCCGGCAAGGCGCCCTTCATGCACCCGGCGGTGCCGTCACGGCTGCCGCCCGATGCGTTCAGGCCCCTTTGCGCAGCCGGAGCCTGCGGGCACGACCCAGAACAGAACCAACAGAGATGAGATCCATGAACCAGACCGATCCTTTTTATATTACAACGCCCATCTACTACGTTAACGCCAAGCCCCACCTGGGTCATGCCTACACCACCATCGCAGCCGACGTGGTGAGCCGCTTCCACAAGATGCTCGGCGCCGAAACTTTTTTCCTCACCGGCACCGACGAACACGGGGACAAAATCGCCGAGGCGGCCGAGGCCAACTCGTGCAGCCCCAAGGAGTACGCAGACCAGATCAGCGCCCTCTTCAGGGACCTGTGGCCCAAGCTTTCCGTTGAAAACGACCACTTTATCCGCACCACCGACGAAAGCCACAAAAAGGTGGTGGCCGACATCCTCCAGAAGATCTACGACAACGGGGATATCTACTACTCGGAATACGAGGGCCTCTACTGCGTAGGATGCGAGCGTTTTTACCTGGAACGTGAGCTGGTGGACGGCAAGTGCCCGGACCACAAAAAAGAGCCCAAGCGCATCAAGGAGTCCAACTACTTCTTCCGCATGGGCAAGTACCAGCAGTGGCTCATCGACCACATCGAGGCCAACCCCGACTTTATCCGGCCCAAGCAGTACCGCAACGAGGTGCTCTCCTTTTTAAAGGAGCCCTTAGAGGATCTCTGCATCTCCCGGCCCAAGTCGCGCCTCACCTGGGGCATCACCCTGCCCTTTGACGAAAACTACGTCACCTACGTCTGGTTCGACGCCCTGCTCAACTACGTCTCGGCCCTGGGCTACCCCGAAGACGACAAGTTCGCCACCTTCTGGCCCAAGGTGCAGCACATCGTGGCCAAGGACATCCTCAAGACCCACGCCATTTACTGGCCCACCATGCTGAAGGCTGCGGGCCTCTCCCCCTTCAACACCCTCAACGTCCACGGGTTCTGGAACATGGGCGACGCCAAAATGTCCAAGAGCCTCGGCAACGTGGCCAGCCCCGACTACCTGCTGGAGACCTACGGCGTGGACGCCTACCGGTTCTTCCTCATGCGGGACATGGCCTTCGGTCACGACTCCAACTTCTCGGAAGAGGCCATTGTCAAGCGCATCAACTACGACCTGGCCAACGACCTGGGGAACCTCTTCTCCCGTGTGGTGGCCATGAGCTTCAAGTACTTCGGCGGGGTGGTTCCCGAACCCGATGCCGCCCTCATGGGCGAGCTCTCCCTGGCCGATGACGCGGCCGCGGCCCGTGAGGCCTTCCGCACCGAAATGCCCCTTTTCGCCTTTGACCGGGCCCTGAAAGGGATCTGGACCTTTGTGGGCCGCATGAACAAATACGTGGACGAAACCGCCCCCTGGGACCTGGCCAAGGACGAGGCCCAGGCCCCGCGCCTGAAGACGGTCATGTACAACCTCCTGGAAGGCCTCCGGGTGGTGGCCGGGCTCATCTCCCCGGTCATGCCGGGCACGGCAAAGGCCATGCTGGAACACCTGGGCACAGGGGACACCCCCATGCTCCTCTCCTCCTTTGAGAGCTGGGGCGCCCTCGCCCCTGGCGGTGCCATCACCAAGGCCAAGGCGCTCTTTCCCCGCATCGACCTGAAGGCCTTTGAAAAGGCCCAGGCTAAGGACAAGCCCGCCCCGGCCAAAAAGGCCCTGGCAACGCCCCTGAAGCCGGAGATCAGCTTTGACGACTTCCAGAACCTGGACCTGCGCGTGGGAACGGTCCTTGATGCCGAGCCCATTCCCAAGGCCAACAAGCTCCTCAAGGTCACCGTGGACCTGGGGGAAGGCACGCCCCGTACCGTGGTGGCGGGCATCGCCAAAAGCTACACCCCGGAAGAGCTCAAGGGAACCCAGGTGGTGGTTGTGGCCAACCTGGCCCCTGCCACCCTCATGGGCGTGGAGTCCCAGGGCATGCTCCTGGCCGCCACCAAGCGCAAGAACCTCTCCCTTGCCACCTTTGACGTGGAGGGTTTGAAGCCGGGAACACCCGTTAAGTAATCGTTTCGCCGCCTTTACGAAAAAAGGTATGGAGACATGGATACGGCGTCAGCCCGAAGGCCCTTCGGGCTGACGCATCCCGGCTTGCGAAGCCGGCTCAACACCTGCTGCCCTTGTATGCTTGGTTTTGGGGCGCCTGACAACATCACGACACCTCCGACGAGACCTATGCGACAGCAAAAACAGGACTGGCGAGCTTACCAGCAGAGCCTGAAGCAACGCCAAAAGATCAAAGAACGATCCCGAACCTTGAAAAAAGGAGCCTTGCGCGGCCTTGCAGGCGGCGCCCTGGTGGCCCTTGTCGTGGCCCTGGCGATCGTCGTGGCGCCCCGGGTCAAAGAGACCTTCACGGCAGCGCCCCCAGCCCCGGAAGAGACCCCCAATCGCCTCAGCCAGGACAGCCTGAAAGGCCTTCTCGCCCCCAAACCCCTGGCCCACCTGGATCACAAGGTGCTCCAGGTCACCCAGGGGGAGCAGGAGCTCACGGTCACCACCACCCTGGATCTGGAACTCCAGGCCCTTCTTATCAGTGAATTCAAACGCAACATTGCCCGAAAACGCGGCACGCCGCGATACGTGGCGGCGGTGGCCATGGACCCGGCCACCGGACGCATTCTCTCCATGGCGGGCTTCAGCAAGGACAAGGGCATCACAAACCCCAGCCTTGAAGCCGCTTACCCCGCAGCCAGTATCTTCAAGATTATCACAGCCTCAGCCGCCGCAGAAAAGCTGGGCCTCACCCCACGAAGCACCCTCTCCTTCAACGGGGGAAAGTACACCCTCTACAAGCGACAGCTCAACGAGAAGAAAAACAAGTACACCAACACCATCTCGTTTCGGGACTCCTTTGCCCAGTCCGTGAACCCGGTCTTCGGCAAGCTGGGCGCCCTCAAGCTCAAGAAAGAGAACCTGTCGGGCTACGCCGACCGATTCCTCTTCAACCAGGAGATCGCCTTTGACCTGCCCGTGGAAAAAAGCATCCTTGCCATCGGGGAGGAGCCCTACCAGTGGGCGGAGGTTGCCTGCGGGTTCAACCGGGTGACCCGGATCTCTCCCCTCCACGGCGCCCTTATCGGCGCCACGGCCGTCACCGGCGGGAAGATCCCCGCTCCGTACCTCGTGGACTCGGTGACAACAGCCGAAGGCGAAGAGTTTTCCGTGCCCCGCCCGCCGACCCTGGGTCGCGCCGTGCCCCAGCAGGTCTCCACCACCCTCAACGAGCTCATGCAGCGCACCATCCGATCGGGCACGGCCCGCAAAAGCTTTGCCGGATACCGCAGGGACCCGGTGTTGAAAAACCTCACCCTTGGCGGGAAAACAGGCTCCATCTCCAACAAGGCCCGCGACGTGCGCGTGGACTGGTTCGTGGGGTTTGCCAAAGAGAAGAAAACCGGCCGATCCATGGCCATCGCCGTGGTGGTGGGCCACCAGGCATACATCGGGACCCGGGCCAGCGCCTATGCGCGAAAGGCCATCACCTGCTACTTCAGCCATCCCCCCGAACCCGACAGGTCCCGCATCGCCGAAGCCCGGCAGACGCCATCCCCCGGCGACAGCTGAGCCGCCCTGGGGCCAGCAGAAACGGGGCCGGTTTTTTTGGGGACCTTGGCCCGCAAGCTGTGGTATAACTCAAAAGATAGCGCGTTCCTTAAAACCATAAGAACAGCAACCGCCACGGACCCCATCCAGACCCCGTGATGCACTCGTTTTTTTTGATAAAAAGCTCCGCAAAACACATTCCTGATGCAGGTTAGAACATGCCGAAATTATTTTGGCGGAGCCTTCAAAGGTGTGCGTAAGACCTGTTTGCCAAACGCTATTTAAACGGTTGGCCTCCCACAGGGCCGCCGGAGGGTGGCAATACGGGGAATCGTTACGTTTTTTTTACAAACCACGCGCCCGTCCTGTGCGGCGCCCGGATATAAAACCATTGGAGAATCTCAACCATGAAAAGGACGTTTTCTACACCCTGGACCACCCTGCGTTCGCTGCTCAACGCCCCCATCTGTTTCGGCAGGCGCCCCCAGGAGCTCACCGGACATGCCTGGGTTCTCTTCCCCAATGCCCCCAACACCCTTCACTGCGGCCTTGCAGGCCTTGTCTCCTTTGAAAGGGGTCCTGCCGAAGGCCCCGTTCCCACCCTTGGGGGAGCCATCGATATCCTGTCCGCCAAGGGGCTCGACGCCCTCATCAACGCGGGCGACGAACTCACCACCGACTACCTGGGCGGCCGGGATCAGGTCACCGCCCTGTACAACGAGGCCTGCCGGTTCAAGGAGGACCACCTGTTCTCCCTGCTCCTGCAGAATCAGGACCAGCTTGAGACCCTCTCCCGAGCCGCGACGTCAATCCGCGAACTCCTCACCCGCGAAGAAGCGGCTTTTACCGAACAGGCGGGCTTTCTCTCCCCGGCCGACACCGATGCCGTGGCCGACGCCCTGGAAGGGCTCCGGGATATCTCCTGGTCCCTTACTCAGGAGACCCTCACCAACGTCCGAAGCGTCAGGGACCTGGCCGGGGCCGAGCTGATCCAGTCCGGCAACGGATGGATCGTGCCCTTTAAAAAGATCAACACCACCTTAAACGCCATCAACCGCCTTGAGGTCCGGGGTCGGGACTCTGCGGGCATCTCCGTGATGTTCACCTTCCCGGCGAAGACATGGGGCAAACTCAGGGAGTTCCTCCAGGCCGAAGGGCTGGAAGAGACCTTAAACGAGCGGTCCCAGGGAGACACCCTCCTCAACAACACCATTGCCGTGGAAGAGAGGGGAAAAAGCACCTCTGTTGCCTTTGTCTACAAACGGGCCGCAGAGATCGGCAGCCTGGGCGACAACGTCGACTTTCTCCGAAGGCAGATTCGAAACGACCTGCTGCTCAAAGTGGCGGCAACCTTCAAACGCAGCGATTTTACGGTCTCCTCACACACACGCTGGGCCTCGGTGGGTGCCATCACCGACGCCAACTGTCACCCGGTGGACAACCAGAACACCGACGGGCGCATCCCCCGCTCGGGCATCATCCACGTGAGCCTCAACGGCGATATCGACAACCACGCCACCCTCAAGGGGGAGTACGAAGACCGGTTCGACACCCTCCAAAAAGAGATTACCACAGACACCAAGGTCATCCCCATGCAGATCGAGACCTACCTCAAGGCTGGTCACGACATTGAGGAGGCTTTTCGCCTGGCCGTCAACGATTTCCATGGGTCCCACGCCATCACCATGCAGACGGACCTGGCCCCGGGCAAGCTCTTTCTCGCCCAGAAGGGAAGCGGCCAGGCCCTTTTTGTGGGCATTGCCGAAGATCACTACATCGCCGTCTCCGAGGTGTACGGCTTTGTGGAGGAAACCCCCCGCTACATCAAACTCAACGGCGAAAAGACCATCACCGGTAAAGACGGCAAGCCCGTCTCCGGCCAGATCGTGGTCCTGGACGGCACCAGGGCTCGCCTGGAAGGCGCCCAGGCCGGCATCCGCTCCTACCACTACGACGGCACCGAGGTGCCCGTCACTGTGGAATCCGTCATGGAGACGGAGATCACCAGCCGCGACATCGACCGCCAGCACTTTCCCCACTACTTCCTCAAGGAGATCTCCGAGTCCCCGGCATCCGTTGAAAAGACCCTTCAGAACCGCTGGAAAATCGACGGGAAAAAAGAGCTCTGCAAGACCATGCTCGACGACAGCGCCATCCCCGAGGCCACCATCGCCCGCATCAAGGCCGGGACCATCAAGCGCGTTTTTCTCGTGGGCCAGGGCACGGCAGGCATTGCGGCCCAGGCCATTGCCCACCTCTTCACCCATTACCTGGGAGACCCCGCCATCCAGGTCTGCCCCCTGAAAGCCTCGGAGCTCTCCGGGTTCATGATGGGCGACGGCGACGGGGACACCATGGCCGATGCCCTGGTCATCGCCATCAGCCAGTCCGGCACCACCACGGACACCAACCTGGCCGTGGACATGGTCAAGGCCAAGGGAGCCGCCACCCTGGCCATCGTCAACCGGCGCGATTCAGACCTCACCTTCAAAGTGGACGGCGTCGTCTACACCAGCAGCGGCCGCGACATCGAAATGAGCGTGGCCTCCACCAAGGCCTTTTACAGCCAGATCGTGGCAGGTGCCCTCATCGGACTTCACCTGGCCGGCCAGACAAAAAAACGCGATGCCCGCTTCATCTCCGAAGAGATCCGCGAGCTGCTGGCCCTGCCCACAAAAATGCGAAAAGTCCTGGACATGGTGGAGGAGATCAAGGCGTCGGCCTTCACCCATGCCGTGAGCCGCACTTACTGGGCATCGGTGGGTAGCGGTGCCAACAAGGCCTCTGCCGACGAGATCCGCATCAAGCTCAGCGAGCTCTGCTACAAAACCATCTCCAGCGACTTCGTGGAGGACAAAAAGCACATCGACCTCTCCTCCGAGCCCCTGATCATTGTCTGTGCCGCCGGCACCCGGGAGAGCGTCCTGGGAGATATCATCAAGGACACGGCCATCTTCCACGCCCACAAAGCCGTTCCCATCGTCATCGCAAGCGAGGGGGAGGAGCGTTTCAACGACTATGCGGCCAGCATTTTCCATGTGCCCCAGGTCTCCGAGCACCTGGCCCCCATCATCAACACCCTGGCCGGCCACATCTGGGGCTACTACGCGGCCCTTGCCATCAACGAAGGCTCCCGCGTGATCTTTGAGCACCGCAAGGAGCTCCAGAAGGTCATCACCTCCTTTGAGGCCAAAGGGATGAACCTGTACGAGATCATTCTGGAGAAGGCCTTCCGGGAAAAAATCACCAAGGTCTACCAGGAGTTCCGCATCAGCCGGCGCAAGGGCAAGTTGCCTCCCATCCTGGGGTTCAACACCGCATCGGACATCACCCTGCTGCTTAAATACCTTGCGGGCAAACTCCCCTCGGCGGATTTTGAGCTGGACTTCGACTGCAAGGGCACCCCGTCCAACATGCTGGACAAGCTCTTCGGCTGTTTTTCCAACGCCATCAACGCCATGGCAAGACCCGTGGACGCCATCAAGCACCAGGCCAAGACCGTCACCGTGGGCACCAGCCGCATCACCGAGACCTTCGAGGGGATCCTGTTCGATGCCCTGACTCAGCGAGGCATCACCCTGCCCCAGATCACCAGCTCCAACGTTCTGGTGCTGAAAAACCTGCAAGGGGTGATCTCCGGCATCAAGGGCTCCCTGCTCTACCGCATCGACGGCCTCAACCTCCTGGGGGAGGCCACCCCCGAGACCACCATCTCCCTGGTGGACAAGGACGGGATCTTTACCCACACCACCTCCCGGGTGGAGAGCGATCCGCGTCTCAAGGGGACCAAGAGCATCATCGTACGGGAAGGCAATGTCTTTATCGGCAAGGGGAACAAGGACGACAAGAACACCCTGATCATCCCTGTTCTCTCCCCAAACGCCAACGTTATCGAATTCATCCTCTCCATCAACGTCACCTTCAAAGAGGGGCGCATTCCCCTGCACAGCAAATCCAGGGCCCTGGGCGGCAAGCACGAACGTATCCGCAACATCGTCCAGGAGATGGGCCACAGCTGGGACGACGCTTACCTGGAGCTGGTCCCCATTGATGAACTCTTTGGCCTCTCCGCCGAGAAAATCGGCGAAAAAATGGTCAAGACCCTGGAGAACGCCGCTTAGCCCGACATACCCAACAGCCGGGGGAGAACGTTTACCACAACGTCTCCCCCGGTCTTTTTTCCCCGTATCGCCGCCCCCCATTCCCTCTCCGCTCACCCGTTGACGAACCGATGAGCCGAGCATGCCTTTTTTTGTTTTTTTTGCTCCAGTTTTTTAGACAATTGTCGATTCCTCTAATGAGAGGAATAATGCTTTCGTCAAAAAGTCGGCATTGCCCCCCCTCGTTGACAAAATTGTGTACGCTGCACGCGGGTCAAGTCACGGCATGCAGCGTATCAACACCGTTTCATCGACTTTTTGCGAGGCCACCGGGACATTGGGACCCGACCGGCCCATGTTCTGGAGTGAGCGTGAACAAACATCTGATCTACCTGACCGCCGTCATCCTTGCCCTGGTTGTCGTCTCCGGGGGCGTCATTGACCTGGAGAGGCGCAAGGGCCCCCATATCGGTGTCCTCCAGTGGACCGAACAGGTTCCCCCGTTCCGCCTCGCAAGGGAAGGGGTCCAGTCGGGCCTTGCCTCCATCGGGCTCAAAAACGGAGAGAACCTCACCCTCACCGTCCACAACGCCGAGCAGAGCCGGGAAATGGCCCTATCAGCCATCCGGGAGTTCAAACGCCAGAAGGTGGACCTGCTGATTACCCTGGGCACCGCCGGCACCCTCCTGGCCATGGAGGAGGCCCCCGATATACCCATCGTCTACACCCTGGTGGCGGCCCCGGACGCAACGGGCATCATCCCGGACACCACGGGCTTCGGCCCCAACCTCACGGGCGTCAGCATGCGGGTTCCTGCCCGCATCCAGCTCCTTTCCGCCAAACAGATCATGCCCGGGATCTCCCGCCTGGGGATCCTCTACTGCTCCGAGACCCTTGCCGCAACGGCCACGGCACACGAAACCGCTGCGGCCGCAGACTCCCTGGGCTGGCAGGTGGTGAAGGTGGCCCTTGATAAATCGGAGCTGGACACCCTGGATGCACGGGCCGCGGAGCTGGCGGGTACCACGGACGCCATCTATATCCCGGCCGACGCCATCCTCAACCTTCCCACCAACATGCGCCGCATCACCTCCGTCACCGACAAAGGCGGGGTCCCCCTCATCGGCGTGGGCGGGGAACAGGTCAGGCAGGGCTTTACCCTCATGGCCGTCCATTGCAATTTTGCCGAGACCGGCAAACAGGTCAAAAGCCCGGTGGAAAAAATCCTGGCCGGGCTCAGCGCGGGCTCCATTCATCCGCAAAGCCCCCAGCTCCATGAGCTCACCATCAATCTCAAAAAAGCCAGAGATTTGAACATCCCCATCCATCGCAACGCGATCCTGATGGCCGACAACATTTACGAATAACCTCACCGACCGGGGCACCATGCAATGCCCCGGTCCCCGAAGGCTTGCAAATACATGATCCAGTTGTTTCCAAAAAAATACAGCTCCAGGCTGATGGCCATCACCTTCATCGCAGGCATCCTGCCCATTGCCATCTTCGGCATTGCCATCACCCTCATCACCCGGGACCTTCCCCAGCGGACCAATGAAACCATCCAAAAAGGCCTGGGAGACCTGCAACAGCAGCGCGAACAGCTCCTCACCGACACCCTTGCCAAAAGCGTGCGGCAAAAATCCATGGACGTGGCCCTCCAGATCGAGCTCTACCTGGAGCTGCGCCCCACCCTCACCCTGGCCGACCTCCAGAAGGATCCCCGGTTCCGAAGCATCGCCCTTCAGCCCATTGAAAAAAACGGCTACACCACCCTCATCGACACCCGGGAAGGCACCACCCTCTTCCACCCGCTCAAGGCCCTGGAGAACACCTCCTTTGCGCACATCGACGAAGCATCCGATGAATTTTTCGCCATCATCTCGTCGAGCCTGGGGGGAAAATACGCCTCGGGCTACTTCTCCTGGAGGGAGGAATCGGGCCAGACACGCCGCAAGTTCACCTTCATCGCCCCGGTGATGCGCACCACGGCCGAGGGCCTGCCCATGGCCGTGGCCACGGTCATCAACATGGATGAGCTGGCCCCCTCATTTCTGGAAACCCAAAAGACATCCCAGGGCACAGCCCTTTACTTTATCAACCGGGCCCAGCACCTTCTCAGCACCTTCAAACGGTTTATCCTCTTCTGCATGCTCCTGGGGCTGCCGGTGGTCCTTGCCTTGGCCAACTGGGCAAGCGCTTACTTTTCCCGGGCCGTCAACCAGCTCAAACACGCCACCCAGCAGATCCGCAACGGCGACTTCACCATCCGGCTGGACAACAACGCCTCCGGGGATATCGGCGAGCTCATGCAGGACTTCAACCACATGACAAAGCGCCTTGCCGAGACCACGGTCAGCAAAAAACGCCTGGAGTCCAACGAAGAGGAGCTCACCCGGACCAACCAGGTACTCACCCGGGAAATCGAGGAACACGAACGGGTGCGGGAGGAACTCCAGAAACAGCACGAAGTGCTGGAAAAACAGAGGGACCACCTCCACAGCGTCAACGAGGAGCTCTCCCGTTCCCGGAAAAAAATCCAGCGTCAGAACTGGCTCAGCATCGGCCAGAGCGAATTCCACAGGCGCATCCAGGGAGACCTCTCCATGGAAGAGCTCGGCAGGCAGATCATCCACTTTTTGTCCAACTACCTGGATGCCCAGGCCGGGCGGATCTATCTCGTGGACGAAGGCGTGCTTGTCTGCATCGGCGGATTTGCCGGAGCCGCCCCCGACGGAGAAGCGCCCCCCATCCCCCTGGGCGAAGGCCTTGTGGGGGAGGCGGCTGTTTCCGGCAGCCGGTTGCGCATCACCGATGTGCCCGCGGATTACCTGCCCATCCACTCCGGCCTCCTGGATGCGTACCCCTGTGAGGTGGTCATCCAGCCCTGCCTTCACAACGAAAAAAGCCTGTGTGTGGTGGAGCTGGCGGGCCTCGGCCCCTTTTCCCGCCAGGACCTGAGGTTCCTCGACCTGATGAACAAGCAGATCGCTGTGGCCGTGGACTCCACCCAGGGACGCATCCGCACCGAAGCCCTGTTGCACCAGACGCGCAAACAGGCCGAAGAGCTCGAACTCCAGCAGGAGACCCTCCAGCAGATCAATCAGGAACTCGAAGAGCAGACCCAGCAGCTGGAGGAACAGAAGGAGAGCATCAAAAAGAAAAACATCGAACTCGAAGAGGCCGGGGTCCTGATCCGACAGAAGGCCAAAGACCTTGAGCTCTCCTACAGCTACAAGTCCCAGTTCCTGGCCACCATCTCCCACGAACTCAGAACCCCCTTGAACAGCATCCTGCTGCTCTCACGCATGATGGAAGAGAACGCGGAACGAAACCTCACCGACGACCAGGTGGAGTTTGCCGGAACCATTCACTCCTCCGGCTCTCAGCTCCTGACCCTCATCAACGAAATCCTGGACCTCTCCAAAATCGAAGCGGGCGGCATGACCGTGACCCTCTCCCCCACGCCCCTGTCCGCCCTGGTGGAGAGCCTTCGGCGCATGTTTCATCCCCTGGCCGAAGAAAAAGGCCTCGCCTTTACCTTAAGCCTCGCCCCGGAGGTACCCGATACCGTTGAGACCGATCGCCAGAGGCTGGAACAGATCCTCAAGAACCTTCTGACCAACGCCCTGAAGTTCACGGACACAGGCTCGGTGAGCCTCAGCATCACCATGCCCTCCCCCCAGGAGCTCCCGTCCGGCGCCAGCCTGCCTGCGGACTCGGCCCTGGCTTTTCGCGTCACCGACACGGGCATCGGCATCCCCAAAGAGAAGCACGCCCATGTGTTCGAAGCCTTCTGCCAGGTGGACGGCACCGAAAGCAAACAATACTACGGAACCGGCCTCGGCCTGACCATCTCCCGGGAGCTGTCCGGCCTCCTGGGCGGCTCTCTCCACCTCTCCAGCGAGCAGGGGGTCGGCAGCTGCTTTACCCTCTTGCTCCCCTGCACTGGGGCAACAAAGGCCTCCCCCGTCACCCCGGCGGCCATTCCCGCCCAAAGGCCCCGGACAGCCACGGCACCCGCGCCCTTTGAGCGGTCTTCTGCGGAGGCCGCTGCAATGCAGCCCAAGCCCGGGGACAAGTCCCTGCTCATCATCGAGGATGACGTGACCTTTGCATCCCTACTCGTCAAGCTGGCCCGGGAAAAGGGCTTCGACACCCTGGTCACCGAAGAGGGGGAGACAGGCCTTCACTTTGCCGACTTTTTCTGCCCCACGGCCATCATCCTCGACATCACCCTGCCCCGCATGAACGGATGGGACGTCTTCAACCGGCTCAAAACCAATCCGGTGACCGCCGCCATCCCCGTGCACGTCATCTCCTCCAGGGACCAGAAGGGAAAAGCCATGGACATGGGCGTCGCCGGTTTCCACGCCAAACCGGTGAGCCTGGAGCACCTGCACGAAGTGCTCTCCGAAATCGACGCAACCCACCGGGCCACGGCCTCGGGCTCCGTGACGGCGCAAAACGAAGAACACCCCGCCGGGGACGCGGGCCTTGAGGCCATGCACCGGAACCTGGACGAAGCCACCCTCTTCCTCCACGGGGTGGAATCCACCCTGCCGGGCCCCATGAACCAGGACCGCCCCCTGTGCCACGACAAAGAGTCGATCCTCAGCGGCCGCAAGGTCCTCATCGTGGACGACGACATGCGTAACGTCTTTGCCCTCAAACGGCTTCTCCATGAAAAAGGGATGGATGTGGTGGTGGGACGAAACGGCCGGGAAGGATTGACACGCCTTAAGGAGACCCCGGATGTGGACCTTGTGCTCATGGATATCATGATGCCGGAAATGGACGGCTACCAGGCCATTCGGGCCATTCGAAAGGACGCCGAACACAAGGAGCTCCCCATCATCGCCCTCACGGCCAAGGCCATGGCCGAAGACCGCACGGCAAGCATCGAGGCCGGAGCCAACGACTACATGCCCAAACCCGTGGACCCGGACAAGCTTCTCTCCATGCTCCGGGTCTGGCTCTATGTGTAAAGGGGGACCCATGGCAGCGGCTCCGTCCCTCACCGACAACGAGGCCATTGAAATGGCGTGCCTGCTCTACGCCATCCACCGGAAGTACGGCTACGATTTTCAGCAATACGCCGCAGGCTCCCTGTGCAGGCGGTTGAAAAACCGGCTGAAACGCTCGGGCCTCACCTGTTTTTCTGAAATGCAGTACCGGGTATTAAACGACCGGTCCTTTTTTGAAACCGTGCTGGCCGACCTCTCCATCAACGTCACCGAGATGTTCCGGGACCCCCACTTTTTCAAAGCCCTCCGGGAGCACGTGGTGCCCAAGCTCGCCGAGCGCCCCTTTATCCGTGTCTGGGTGGCGGGGTGCGCCACGGGAGAGGAGGCCTACTCCATGGCCATCCTCCTTCAGGAAGAGGGGCTTGCCGGCCGGTTCCGCATCTACGCCACGGACTTCAACGAACGGGTCCTGCGCACGGCCAGGGAGGGCATCTACCCCATCGAAAGCATCCGCTCGTACACACGGAACCACCTGCTCTCCGGTGGGTGCGGCTGCCTGGTGGACCATTACACGGCCCGGTACGACAACGTCATCATGAACCGGGCCATCAAGGACACCATCCGCTTTTCCGATCACAACCTGGTCTCCGACAGCCACTTCGGAGAGATGGACCTGATCCTCTGCCGCAACGTCCTGATCTACTTCAGCCCCCCGTTGCGCAACCGGGTCATCGGCACCTTCTTCGACAGCCTGGCCCCGGACGGATTTTTCGGCCTGGGGACCGGCGAGTCCATGAGCATCACCGCCTGGGCAGACCACATGGCACCGGTGGTTGCCAAGGAGAAGATTTACCAGAAAAAAGAGACACCGTCCCCTGGCAGTGAGCCTGTGGTGTCGCCGGACCATGCCCCCGGCATCGACTCAACCGGAGTGATTACCCCATGATGAACCATGCAACCCAACAGATTCTGCTGGTGGACGACCTGGAGGAGAACCTCCTCGCCCTCAAACACGTGCTGGCCCGTCCCCACCTCACCATCCTCACCGCCACATCGGGCAACGAAGCCCTGGGGCTGTTGCTGGACCATCCGGTGGCCCTGATCCTCATGGATGTTCAGATGCCGGAGATGGACGGTTTTGAGACCGCCGAGCTCATCCGCGGCAATCCGGACACCTGCCGCATCCCCATCATCTTCGTCACGGCCATCAACACCGATACCCAGCACATCTTCAAGGGCTACGACGCCGGGGCCGTGGACTACCTCTCCAAGCCCCTGGACCCGGAAACCCTCGTCCGCAAGGTCAACGTCTTCCTGGAGCTGCACCAGTACCAGCAATCCCTCCTGGCCACCACCCGGGAGCTCTCCGAGACCGTGGACACCCTCAAAGAGGCCAACTCCCAGATCCAGATCCACCAGAAGAAAAAACTCCGGGAAGAGCGCCTGAAGGTGCTCCTGCAGATGGCAGGGGCCATGGCCCACGAGCTGAGCCAGCCCCTCATGGCCCTCCAGGGCAACATCCAGCTCATGAACATCCACAGGGAGGCCCCGGACAAACTGCCCCTTTACATGGAGCGCATCGAGGAGTCCGGCCGCCGCATCGCAGGGATCACCCGCAAAATCCAGACCCTCCAGGTGGACGACACCCGGGACTACCCCGGGGTCTCCTCCATCATCGACCTGGACCAGACCATCCGCATTCTCGTGGTGGGCAGGGACGGCCGCGAAGGCTCTCCGCTGGTAAAGGCCCTCAACACCCTGGACCGCCTGGACGTCACCTGTGTGGAGGACACCAGGGGCGCCAAGGAGGCCCTGGAAAAAAACAGCCGGGACCTCCTGTTCATCTCCCGCCCCCTGCCGGACGGCGCTGCCGAGGACCTGGCCCGGAACCTCACCCCCCCTGCCCAGCGCCCGCTTTTTGTCATCATCACCGAAGGGACCGACGAGCTCACCGTCTCACGCCTCATCCGCCAGGGCGCCCTGGAGGTGCTGGATCGCGCCAGCATCACCCCGGACCTCATCCGTACCCTGCTTCACCGCGCCCTGGACACCGTGGTCTCAGGCTCCACCCTGGCGGCCATGGACCGGGCCGACGAAGCCTCCCTGCGGGACCCCTGCACGGGCCTTTACACCCGCCAGTGCTTTGAAAACCTGCTCCACCGGGAGGTCAAGCGTGCCCACCGCATGGGCCAGGGGCTCGCCCTGCTGCTGCTCCACCTCACCAGCTTCGATGAGGTCACCGCCACCTACGGCTCCGAGGCCGGTGACATGGTCCTGGGCATCGTGGGGAGCCTGCTGGGGGACATGACCCGCTCCGACGATTTGGCCGCCCGCTTCGACAACGCCACCTTTGCCGTCCTCTTGAGCGGCATCACCGACCCGGAGGTCCCGCGCATCTCCCACCGGTTCACCGATGCCATCACCCAACGGGACTTTGTGTTCAACGCCTTCCGCTTCAACCTCTCCCTGGAAGCGGGTATCGGCATGCTCCCCCCGGGCATGCCGGGCACCGCCGAAGGGCTGCTCCACGAAGCCCAGCGCTCCTTTTCCATGACCGCCTGAAAACCCGACGGCCCAGGTTCGACGCCGTCGTCGGTTGTCAATGCCCCGGGGCCGTCTTCCACCGGATTCATGCTTTTCCTTTATCCTTTGAATTCAGAATGATATTATCAAAGTTGTCGCGAGACGATCTCACGCACAGGTTGTTTTTTTAACGCATCAATCCTTTCCCGGGAGGACACGACATGATGGAGAAAAAAACCGTGTTGATTGTTGATGACATGCCCGAAACCACCCAGCGGCTCCTGGGGTTACTCAAGGACACATGCACCACCCGAACAGCCACATGCAGTGAATCGGCACTGCAACTCGCTGCGTCCGCCACCCCTCCGGACCTGATCCTCCTGGATACCCGCTCGGCCGATGCCGAGGCCAGGGAGATCAGCCGACAACTCAAAAACAGGGGGACCGATCAAAACGTCCCGGTCCTCGTCCTCAGGTCCCTTGAAGAGGCACCGGCCCAGGAAGATACCGAAGGGATCCGCGATCTCACCGCCGTCAGGGACGTCGTTCTCCTGGCCATGGGCTCCCTTGCCGAAACCCGGAACAACGAATCCGTCAATCACATCCGGCGCACCTCCCGCTTCGTCAAGGTTTTGGCCCAGGAGCTGAGCCAGACCCCCGGCTACAGGGAGATGCTGACCCCGGACACCATCGAGATGATGTTCCGGGCCGCACCCCTGCACGACCTGGGCAAGGCCGGGGTCTCGGACAGCCTGCTCCTGAAACCCGGCAAGCTCACCGATGAGGAGTACGAACGGGTCAAGCGGCACACGCTCAATGGCCGCGATGCCCTTCGCAACGCCCAGGATCTCCTGGGCCTGTCAGCCCCCTTCCTGGACATTGCCTGCGACATCGCCGGATGCCACCACGAACGCTGGGACGGCAGCGGCTACCCCGACGGCCTCACCGGAGAGGAGATTCCCATCGCCGCTCGCCTCATGGCCCTGGCAGACGTCTACGACGCCCTGGTGACCTACCGGAGCTACAAGCCTGCCTTTTCCCACGGGGTGGCCGTGGAAATCATCAAGGGGGGACGGGGCACTCAGTTCGCCCCCGAGGTGGTGGATGCCTTCCTGGCCGCTGAGCAGGCCTTCCAGGACATTGTCCTGGAGTTCACGGACTTCCAGGAAGAAAAGCTGGCGCTTTAAGCCCCCCCCCAAAAAACAACAAAGCCCCGGGTTCAATGAACCCGGGGCTTTTGCATGGCCTCGATACCAACAGGGCCGCGATTGTTCCGGCCTGTCCGTTACTTTTTTTCCACCTGGGTCACGGTTTTCAGCGGATCCACCCAGGCTTTTCCCGCCTTGTAAAGCTCAAGCCGCTCCCGCAAGGGGGCCTCCAGCTCCTTTTCACCGGTTTCATCGAGTTTCCTGATGGCATCCTCCTGGATATGGATGGCCTTTTCGTACATGCCGTTGGCGGCATAGGCCGCGGCCAGGGTGTCCAAGGCGCTGGGCTGGGTCGCGCCCGAGGCCACGAGGTGTTCGGCAAGTTTCAGGGCCCGCTTGCTGTCCCGATAGGTCACATCCGGGCAGGTGGCCAGAATCCAGGCCAGATCGTTGGTGGCAAGCAGGGAAGACCGGGTCTTCACCTTGAGGGCCTCCTCCAGCCAGCGGATGGCAATCCCGATGTCCTGGGGAACCCCGATGCCGGTGCGGTACATTCCCGCCACCCTCAGCATCCCTTCGCTGTTGCCGAGCTCCGCCGATCGCAGAAACCAGTTGAAGGCCGACTCCATGTTTTTGGTCACGCCCCGTCCCCCTGCGAACATCACCCCGAGGGCAACACAGGCCGGAGAAAAATTCTGGCGGGACGCCTTTTTAAACCAGAAAATCGCCAGCTCCTCGTCACGGGGCACGCCCACCCCTTCGGCATAGAGCAGACCCAGGCCGTAGCGGGCTTCGGCCAGGCCGCGATCCGCGGCATATTGATAGTAGCGTTTGGCCGCTTCCGGGTCGGCCTTGGTGCCGTCCCCTTTCTGATACATAAGACCCAGCATCTGGCAGGCCTGGAGGTGGCCCTGAAGGGCGGCCTTCTGATACCAGCCAAAGGCTTTGGAGCTGTCTGCCTTCACAAAATCAACCACCTGGCGATGGTAGAGGTAGCCCATCACGAACTGAGCCCCGGCATCGCCTTTATCCGCCTTGGCTTTGTCCGTCAGGAACCGCTCCTTGCTGTACCCTCCGGGGAAGCCCTCCTTGTCCGCCGGTACCGGGGTGCCTGCCAGGCTCCCATGGGCCCAGAAAAGACACAGAACACAGATCAGCAGAATTCGTCGTTTTTTCATACACACCCTCGTTTTCGTCATCATCCCTTTGGCCAAAGGGAACCCACCGTATCGAATAACTTTGTCACGTCGCCCCTGCCACGGGGCCGACTCATGTTCCAACGGGAAATACCCGGCGCGCAATGACCCCGGCATACCGGAGCAGCCCCACGCCACAGGCCAGATAAAGCCCACCGGTCACGCACCCGGACCAGAAGCGAATCTTGGCCGACGTCTCCAAAAGCGCCACCTTGCTTCCGTACACTGCCCAGGTGGAGCCAAAGGCCGCCAGGTAATGCAAGGAGAAGCCGATGCCCACGATCCCCAGGAGAAACAAGGCCCCCTTCACCAGGGCTGCGGGGGTTACCTCGGGAGCTGACGGCAACTCAAAGGGCACGGGGTTGAACACCTTCGCCAGGGTATCTGCCTTGGCAAGGAGCACCCCTGAAAAAAGAAGCATCACAAAGGGCAGAAACGCATTGAGCTGGGCAAAGGCACTCATCCGGGCGGCCATGGCAAAGGCCTCGTCCCCGGGGAGCATTCGCAGGGCATCCCTGGACATAAAATAATTGCCCACGACACCGGGAATGGCAAAAAACGCTTTGACGGCATAGAAAAGGGCCAGGAGTCGAATGGCGATACCGGTCAATTTCTGTGATTCCATGGGGGGGAAGACCTTTCCTCATGTTTCATTCATAAAATTAAGACCATTTTTTATAACTCATTTCGCACAAAAACGGTATGACCAAGATCACTGCTGGCAAACTCACCCCTTTTCGCAGACCGGACAAATCGCCTCCCTCACCGGGCCGGGGGCAGGGCTCCGTCATCGGCGAGAAAGGGTTCAACGGCATTGCCCGGGGCCTCCTTGCGGAGCTGAAGGCCCGTCCAGATCCCGGCTGCCAGAAACACCATCCCGCCCGCCAGCAGGGCCGCTGGCATACCGTACCCGTCGGCATACCAGCCCAGAAACGGCCCCACAGCCACAAAGGAGAGACGAATGATAAGACTCCGGATGGACAGGACCGTGGCCCGGATCTCAGATGGGGTGGACTCGTTGATGTAGTTTCGAAGCACCGGGGTGGCCACCCCGCGGACCATATAAAAGAGGTAAAGAAACGCCACGGCCCAGATGGTGGAGAACAGACTGAGGCAAAGATAGCCTGACCCGATGCAAAAGGCGATGAACAAAACGGTGCGGTCCCGCCCCAGCCGGGCCTCCACCTTCCAGGCGTGCATGGAGACAAAGCCGGTGGTCAGGTTCAGGGCGGGGAGAAACAGCCCGTAAAGGGCAAGGGGAACGGACAGGTGCACGAAATAAGGCTGGATCAGCCAGGCCATGGTGAGGGTGGCGGTGCCGATGACGGAAGAATAGATGATGCGCCACTTCAGGCCCGTGTTCCGGGTAAGGGCATAGCGGATGATCTGAAAAATCTGGGTAAAATTCCCCTTTTGGATGACCCGTCGGCGCTGGGGCTCGAAAAGGAGGAGGGACGCGGGTACCGCGGAAAAGGCCACCGCCGCCTGGAAGTAAAAGGGGGTTCGAAGGCTCAGGGCTGCAAGCCCCACCCCGATGGGTGCGGCGATGGCTTCGGCATAATTGCCGATGGAGACCAGGCGCCCCTCTTCTTTCAGGTAGGTATTGCCCAGGCCCTGCTCTTCCAGGGTGTCGTAGAGAAGGGCGGAATCCGACCCCGAGATAAAACTCTGGCCCACCCCGAGGATCATCTCGCAGGCCAGAAAGCCCCAGAAACCGGACGACACGCTGTACAGGCCGAACCCGACGGCTCCCATGACGCTGCCGATGACCAGGGAGACCTTTCGCCCCCAGATATCCCCGAAGTACCCCGAGGGAATCTCCATGAGCACCACGGCAAAGGAGTAGGCCGCCTTCAGCAGAAAGAGGTCCCGGGTGCCCAGCCCGTTCTCCCGGTAAAAGAGAAACACAATGGGCACGGTGAGCATCAGCCACTTGGAGATCTTGATCACATAGAGTTTGACAATATTCGATTTCACATCACGGCGCATCGCCAGACCAACCTTTTCCCCTCTCGGGCATGCATGTCCGGCGGTTCATCCCCCGGGCGGCTCCCACGGTTCCCGGCGTCGGCAAACGAAAGCCCGGGCCTGTGGGGCAGGTGAAGGGAAGGTGTAGTCGATTCCCGCGCTGATTTCAAGGAGATTCATGGGATGTGGCTTTCAGGCAATCGGTTCCCGGGCGTTAACAAACGGCAGGAGCCCGAAGCCTCGCTTACGCGCCACGCCCTTACTGGACCTTGTGCAGCACCTCGGCCATGACGGCGAAACTCTTATAGATGATGTACCCCCCCACAAAGAGCCCGACCACAGGCAGAAAGGTGAGCCCGGTAAGGAGAAAAAAGAGCCCCACGGCCAGGAGGGCAATGCCGTTGGTGAGGCTGCTGATGCGTTCGAACAGGACCTCCCTGGAGGAGAGCACCCGCCGGTGCCGCCTCTCAAGCCCTTTTCTGCGGTCCGCCGCCTCACTGCCCTGAGGGTCCGAACCCGTGCTGCGACGCTCGGCTCCGGAGCGTCGCCCCTTTAAGGTGACCACCCGTTTTTCATCTTGGATCGTATACATGTCTTCCATGACACCCCCTGAATCGGATCGCGCCCTTGCAGGGGCGTTTCCGATGCATTGATCATCCAGTGTTCCCGGTGAATCAACAGGCATCGTTCTTCTGTCAGGGAGAAACCAATGAGACCTGATGCGGAAGGGGCAGGGAGAAAAACGTGGGAAGGAAATCCGGTACCGAAATCGCCGGAGACGGGACAGAACACTGCGTTATTCCATGGATTTAGTATACCCCGACCGGTACGGGGTGTCAAACCCGGAGCCCCGGGCACCACGGGCGTGGGCCGCAGCCTATCCACTGGAAATCATTGCATCCCTGAAACTGTCGGTTTACAATGCGGACTCTGCCGCCCACACACAGAGAGGCAACCTTTTCGCCCGCCGAACCCTGAAACCGCCCCTGGAGCCTTCATGACGCGACGCCTCATCGCCACCCTGCTGCTGTTCACCGCCACCGTCGCATGCCCCGACGCAAGCCACGCCCGTTACGATGCCTCATGGCGCTGGCGGACCCTCAGGAACGACCATTTCACCATCTACTACCCGGAAGGCCATGGGGCCTATGCCCAGAGGATCTACAACCTTTCGGACGAGGTCTACGGCGATATCACCGGATACCTGGGGGTGACGCCCCGGCGATGCCCGGTGGTGATCAACCCGGGCACCGACCTGTTCAACGGATTCTTCGCCCCTTTTCCCAACCGGATCTCCCTGTTTGAGACCCCGTTTTACACCCTGCGGCACTTCGGCCCGGGCTCCGACACGGCGGACAAGCTCTTCACCCACGAATTCACGCACTTCGTTCATCTCACCACCAAGCTGGGCTGGTACGGGCGTGTCACGGATTTCCTGGGGGATGGGGCCGCCATCTCCAACGTCATCTCACCGGGGTGGGTGGTGGAGGGGCTCACCACCGCCACCGAGACCCTCTTCACCGACGGTGGAAGGGGACGTTCCCCCTGTTTAAGGGCACCCTGGAATCCTGTGTCGGAGACCAGGGGCTCTGGACCCTTTCGGCGGCCGGTGTCCACCCCCCGTACGCCCCTCCTGCCGGGCGCGTCTACCTTGCCGGGTACCACATGATCGATTACCTCAACCGGCACTTCGGGCCGTCAGCTGCCGCCCGCATGGCCCGGTACCAGGGCGAGCACCCCGTGGGCGGAACCCGTGACGCCCTGATCCACGTCACAGGGCAATCCCCTGATGCGTTCTACAACGGGTTCCTTGCGGAATTTTACAAGGGAGCAAGGGCCTCGGAAACCCGAGCCCTGTCCGCAGGGCTCCCAAGGGGCAAGGTCCTGGCCTCGGACCCGCTGGAGAGTTATGACTCCCATACCTGGACCCACAACGGGACCCTCCTGGCCCTGCGGCAGGGCTACGGAAAAAAAACAGCCCTGATGGAGCTCGACCCCGCCACCGGCGCCGTTATCCAACAGAGCTTTCCCGGCCCCGTGTTTACCACAGGCCCCATCCGCCTCTCCCATGACTCCGGCCGAATCGTGCTTTGCGTGCCCTTTCCCGACCCCTTCGGGGGCTGGGAACTCGACACCGCCGACCTCGCCCTCTTTGATCTGAAGACCGAAACATACACCCGCCTTACCCGGGGCGCCCACATGTTCTCAGCGGCCCCTTCCCCGGACGGCAACACCTATGCAGCCGTCCGCCGAAACGGGATGTGGTCCGAACTGGTGCTCACGGCGCCCGACGGCAAGGTCCGCTCCGTTCTATTCGGGCAGCCCGGTGCCTATTGCGAAGCCCCGGCCTGGTCACCCGACGGCAGCGCCATAGCCGCCGTGGTCAAAGTCCGAGGAAACGCCGACATCGTCACCTTCTCTCCGGAATCGGGCCAGCCGGACCTCCTCTTCGGCTCCGATGCAGCCGAAGACAACGACCCCGCGTTCTCTCCGGACGGACGCTATCTCCTGTTCGCCTCGGATCGCAGCGGGATCTGGAACATCTTTGCCTGGGACCGAAAGGACAAAACCCTGGTCCAGCTCACGTCGGTACGTTACGGCGCCTTTGAGCCCCGGGTCTCCCCGGACGGCCTCACCCTCTCCTTCACCCGGCTCAACCGGGGCATCAAAGAGCTCTGCACCCTCCCCTTTGCCCCGGAGGCAGGAAAGCCCTTTCCCGTACCGAACCCGGCCCCGCTCCCCGAGGCCGATCTTGCCCGGGTAGCCCCCCCGGTCACCACCGAAAGCAAGGGTATCCCCTGGGTGGAAGCCACAAAGCCCTTTCTCCACGTCCCCTATTTCACCAGCGATGAAGACGGAAGCGCCCTGGGGGTCTTTCTCATGGGGGGAGACCCCGTGGGCATCAACAGCTACGCAGGTGCCCTCTTCTACGGGCTGGAATCCCACCGGGCGGGGTTTGACGTCACCGTCACCAACCGCTCCTTTACCCCGGAGATCACGGCCCGCCTTTACGACAGCGCCGAAGAGGGTAACACCGTGGCCGGCCTGGAGAGGTGGCAGCGGGAACGGAGCGTGGAACTTGCCCTCTCCCTGCCCGTGATCCTTCAAAGCCTGCCGAGCCGCCTCACCCTCTTTCCCACCGTGGGCACAAGGATCCGTAAATTCGACGGCATCAAGAACGTGGTTCTGGACCCCGACAAAGACCAGTCCTTTGCCTGGTTCACCGAGGCCACCTTCACCCGGATGCCCGACGCCGCCCGGCGCGACGTGCTTCCCACCTGGGGCCAGCGGTTCTACGGCACCTATGAAGAGAGCATCGACAAAGCAGGGGGAGAGCTCCTCTCCCACAACGGGGTGGTCTCCGTCACCCAGTACCTCCCGGGCCCGGCCCTCCACGACGGCTTTGACCTCACCCTTGTCCACCAGGACCAGGGCGGGGAGATCTCCTACGACAAAGACCTCAGCCTGCCAAGGGGCTACGACAACGACGATCCCGAAGGGGGCATGAACCTGGACAACAACCTGCTGGCCTCCCTGGAGTACCACACCCCCCTGGCCTTCCCGGATCAGGGCGTGGGCCTTGTCCTTATCCACGTCTCCCGCCTCAAGACCTCTTTCTTTGCGGACGTGGGCGCCGGATGGCAGGGGAGCTTCGATGCCGGGGACTGGGCGGACCGCGCCCGCCTCTCCGTGGGAACCTCCCTGTCCGCCCGGGCCACCCTCATGGCCGTACTGCCTGTTGAGGCCGGGGTGGAGGTCGGGTACAAGGTCCGGGACAGCGAAGGTTTCGCCAATTTCATCTTTGAGGTCGTGTTTTAAAAAAGGGATGCCATGAACCGGAATGAGTCCACCACCGACCCCAGGGGGGCTGCATTGTCAAGGGAGGTGATGCCCTCCCAGTTGGCGTGGATCTCTTCCGGGGTGATGGGACGCTCTGCATCGCCAAGGCAGAGCCCCGGGGCACAGCAGATGGCGGTGCGGCTGAACCAGCCTGCCGCACAGTTGAAGATCATCCCCGTCTCCCGGTTCTCCTGGGAGGCCAGATAGAGCACCAGGGGTGCGATGAACTCGGGTTTCAGCTTGGCAAGGATCTCAGGGGGCATCACGTCGTCGGTCATGCGGGATGCCGCCACAGGGGAGATGGCGTTGCAGAGGATGTTGTGCTTGCTCCCTTCGGCCACCACGCTGTGCATCAAGCCCACCACACCCATCTTGGCCGCCATGTACGCGGACTGACCGAAGTTGCCGTAGAGGCCCGAGCCCGATGTGGTGTTGATGATCCGGCCGTACCCGTTCTTTTTCATCAGGGCAAAGGCAGGGCGCGTCACGCAAAAGGCCCCCTTGAGGTGGACATCCACCACAAGCTCCCAGTCCTCCTCCGTCATCTTCAAGAGGCTCTTGTCCCTTAAAACCCCCGCGTTGTTCACAAGGACATCCACCCTGCCAAAGGCGTCCTCGGCCGTGGCGATGATCCGCTCACCGCCCCGGAGGCTGGCCACCGAATCGTAGTTTGCAACGGCCTTGCCTCCATACTGCGCCAGCTCGGCCACCACCTTGTCTGCGGCTTCGTGGGCCTTTCCCGTGCCATCCCGGTTTCCTCCGAGGTCATTGACCACCACCCGGGCTCCCCGGGAAGCAAAGGCATGGGCGTAGGCCCGACCGATGCCGGAGCCGGCTCCGGTAATCACCACCACCTGGTCGTCAAAACGGATCTTGTTCATACACGTCTCCTTATCATCACAAAAAAGGGTCCATGGTTGTTACCGAAGTTCGAAGACGGGTTGTCACCGGAGCGAGTCCGGCGGAAAGGCTGGTGAAGAGGTCTGCAACACCACACGTTACAGGAGAAGGGAAAAACCATGTCAAGACTAGGGGTGAACCGATCTGCTTGTCAAGGTGAATATACAGGGTACTTTTTCAGTCCTTGCTCCGGGACCAGGGCAGCAGCCCGCGGAAACAAAGCTTTCAAACCGGACGTCCCATGAAATCATTTGTCATTTGTGCCGCTGCCCTGTAAAAGAAGACCTTTGCCCGAAGCCCATGGCAGGGGCGACACCTTTTTGAGGTAGTTTTCCCGGCCCCGTCCCTGTGGTATCCTGACATCCCGGATGGCGCATCACAGATCCCGGAAGGCCCGTCACCCAACGCCAGAGGCTACTTTTATCGTAATCGGTTTTATTTCCGGCCATTGCGTCACACCGCAGGCAGGAAGACAAAGGACACGTACAATGATTCCCTGGGAGTTTCTGGGAGAGGCTGACGTACCGGGGGGCGGCACCCTTCGGTTAACAAAGCGGCAGGATGAGTTCTCCATCCGCACCGACGGATACGAACTGATGAACAGCCGTGCACACGGTTCCGAGGAGGTCCTGGCCCGGGAGGCCGTAAACCGCCTTGGCGCCTGCGACGGACGCCGGATTCTCGTGGGCGGCCTCGGCATGGGCTACACCCTGCGAGCGGCCCTGGACCACGCGGGAAAAGATGCCGCCGTCACCGTGGCCGAGCTGGTGCCCGAGGTGGTGGACTGGAACCGCGACCATTACGGTCACCTGGCCGGGCACCCCTTAAACGATCCACGGGCTTCTGTGTTTGTGGGAGATGTGGCTGACGCCATCAAAGAAAAGGGACCCTGGGACGCCATCCTCCTTGACGTGGACAACGGCCCGGACGGCCTGACCCGAAGCGAAAACGACAGCCTTTACAGCAAGGCGGGAATCCTCTCTGCCAAACGGCACCTGGTGCCCGGCGGCGTGCTGGGGGTCTGGTCGGCCCACGCCGACCCGGTGTTTACAAAACGGCTGAAAGGGTGCGGCCTTGCCGTGGAGGAAGTCCGCGTCAAGGCGCGGCTCAAACGAGGCGGGAAACATACTTTGTGGTTTGCAAAGAACTCAAAATGAAAGGGGGCAATCATGAGTGAGGATCGGTTGATGGACATCGAGACCAAACTGGCCTTTCAGGAGCACACCATTGACGAACTCAACAGCGTGGTCATTGAACAGCAGCGGGAGATCGACCGGCTTAAAAACGCGGTGGAGTTCCTTCTGGACAAGGTGTCGCAGATCGCGGACACCCGCATGGAGCGCGCCCCGTCCAACGAAAAGCCGCCCCATTACTAAACGGCCGGCAGGCAACAAAAGCTTTTTCCCATGCGGCGCCGCCCCTGATGGCGGCGCGCACCACGGCATCGTCAATCGGCGTCACCGGCGGATCCGTCGGTGACGCCCGATTCGTCGTGCCCAAGGGGCGTGTCTATACCCCTTCTTCCGGGACCTGATCCGCCCCCAGGGTCATGACCTCGCCGTCCACGGTCATGATGAGCCACTCTCCGGTGCTGTCACGGGCCTTGACCAGGCAATCGATGGATGAGCCGTCCACGGTTTCGATACGGCACTCCACGTGGGTGTTGAGATCGATGACGGAGACAAACTCCCGACCTTCGGCAGCCTTTTTGAACGCCGCAGCAGCCCCCTCAAACCGAATCATCCGATCGTATTCCTCGGGATCCAGGGCCTTGATCTCCTGGCGACAGGCATCGATCTTCCCCTTGATCTCGGCAATGGCCGAAAGGACCTCCCGGCCCTGGGCCTCTTCATCGGCAGGCAAGGCACGCAGGATGTGCTTCTGGAGATCCAGGTCCTTCTCCAGAAAGGCAATCCGCTGCATCACCTCTGTGACCTTTTCTCTCATTTAGCACATCTCCTTGAGAATCTCCTTTACCTGATTGCCGTCGGCCAGCTTGCCGAAGTGCTTCATCACCTGGCCCATGGCCTGCATGGGGCTCTTCAGGGACGAAAAATCGACGTTGGCGTCGATCCATGCCTTGATCTCGGCCTCGTCGGCCATGCGGGGAAGGTAACTCTGAAGAAGCTCAAGGTAGGCCGAGGTGGCCTCACCTTTCACCTCCAGTACCGTTTTCTCCGACTTGACAAGGCTGCGGATGATGGTCTGGAGGTCCTCGTCGGTGATCTCATCGGGGTTCTTCACCCGGGTGGTCTTTTTGCCACTCTCAAGGGTGATGGCAACCGTCAGCTTGGGGTACTCCCCCATGATCAGACGGAACGTGTCCCGGGCAGCGGTGTCCTTTGTTTTCATAGCTGTCTTGAGATCTTCTTTGATCTTGTTGTAGAGGGAGACACCGTCGCCCTCACTCCAGCCATACGGAGACTTATCGTAGTCAGCCATTTCACACCTGCATTCTTCTTTTCCTCACCGGAGTGAGGCACCCTACCTATGAGGATGGATTGGTTATGACGCCCCGCAAAACACCCCTCCTGCGACACAGGGGACCACTGTATCCTTCATGCGCCCGCACGAAGCAGGGCCGTACCAGCGGCTGTTTCGGTTTGCTTTGGGAATCTTCGACAGTCTAAACTCTTTACCCTATTTTTTGGTTTTCGTGAACATGAAAATGGTTCACGGCCCGTACAAACGGCCCGGCCTTCCACCCCTGATCCCTTTCTCATTTCCGTCACCGGAACAACTAGTCAGCACTCCCGGATGCCCCCGCCCATGGCATCCATAACCCCTTCCCGTACAAGGAACATCAAGCGCACCTCCCCGGGTTTTAAAGGAACATTATGACTCAAAACCTAATTTAAGATTGAATTTAAAGGGCTGTTCCCATATCTACTATCGGTGTCAGGTTCGAACTATTTATTCACTTATTGGGGATCGTGTTATGAAAAAATCAGCTCTACTCTTTTCGATCATTTCTTTTGTTCTGATGATGTCGGCCTCCGTGTTCGCAGGCACCCTGGAAGACGTAAAAGCCAAAGGCATCTTGACCTGCGGCATCAGCGAAGGCGTTCCCGGCTTCTCCATTCCCGACTCCACCGGCACCTGGGTGGGCTTTGACGTGGACATGGCCCGCGCCGTGGCCGCAGCCGTCATCGGGGACCCCTCCAAGGTCAAATTCGTGCCCCTGGCCTCCAAGCAGAAAATCGTGGCAGTCTCCTCCGGCCAGGTGGACTTGACCAGCCGCACCACCACCTGGACCCTCAAGCGGGACGGCAAGCAGGGTGTGGACTTCACCCACGTCGTCTTCTACGACGGCCAGGGCTTTCTGATCCCCAACAAACTCGGCGTCAGGTCCGCCCGGGAGCTTGACGGCGCATCGGTCTGCGTCACCGCAGGAACCACCACCGAACTCAACCTCGCCGACTTTGCCCGCGCCAACGGCATCAAGGTGGAGGCCGTGGTCTTCGACGGCAAAAAGGAAGCCCTCAACGCTTACGCCTCCGGCCGCTGCGACTGCTTCACCACCGACATCAGCCAGCTCGCCTCCCTGCGCTCCACCTTAAAAGATCCCAAGGCCCACTCCATCCTGCCTGAGGTCATCTCCAAAGAGCCCCTGGCGCCCCTGGTCCGCCACGGGGACAACCAGTGGAAAGACATCGTGACCTGGGTCATCAACGGCCTTGTGGCCGCCGAAGAGAACGGCATCACCGCCGCCAACGTGGACAAGATCAAGGCCACCTCCCAGAACCCCGTTGTCAAGCGCATGCTGGGCACCTCCGGGGACACGGGCAGCTACCTTGGCCTCGACAAGGAGTGGCTGGTCCGCGCCATCAAGGCCGTGGGCAACTACGGCGAGATCTACAACCGCCACTTCGGCCCCGGTACCCCCCTGGACATTCCCAGGGGCGTAAACAACCTCTGGCTGCGAGGCGGGCTGCAGTACGCCATGCCCATCCGATAAGCCCGGTGCGCATCTGCACCTGACAACGCAGCGTCCGCGACAGGAGCCCTGGGCCGGGGAAGGTTTTTCCCTTTTTCGGCCCTTGCCGACCTGTCCCGGCCCCAGGGTCAAGGCAAAGACAGCGTCCTTGACCACCCAAGCCTCCGATGTCGGTTCATCGGAGGCTTGAAGGTTTCGGAAGAGCCAGGCTCTCCGGCGCCCATCCATCGTTACCACCACCAGCGTACAAAGATGTCATTTTCATGAAACAACCACTGCTTTCCCTGTCAAAAGCGCAGGGCCGGACCATCCTCATACAGCTCCTTGTCATGGGGGGAATTCTCTGGTTCTGCCACATGCTTTTTGTGAACACACAGGCCAACCTCGCGTCCCGGAACATCGCCTCCGGCTTCGGGTTTCTCTCCTACGAAGCGGGCATGCCCATCAGCGACGCCCTGTTGCCCTACACCCCGGCCGACACCTACGGCTACGCCTTCTTCATCGGGGTCCTCAACACCCTGTATGTCTCCGCCGTCAGCATCGTGCTGGCCACCCTCATCGGCGTGGTGGTGGGCGTGGCACGGGTCTCCGGCAACTGGCTCGTGGCGCGCCTCGCCGAGATCTACGTGGAGGTGCTCCGCAACATCCCCCTGCTGCTGATCCTCTTTTTCACCTACGGAGTGGTCCTTGCGGCCCTTCCCTCCCCCAGGCAAAGCCTTCACTGGGGCATCGGCTTTTTCCTCAACAACCGGGGGATCTACTTTCCCAAGCTCATCCCGGAGAGCGGGTTCTGGCTCATTCCCGCCGCCTTTGCCCTGGGCCTTATCGCCTCGGTCATCGTCCACCGCAAGGCCACGAAAAGGCGCAAAGAGACAGGCCGCGCCCTGCCCTCCGTCCGCATCGGCCTGGCCCTGACCTTTGGCCTGCCCCTTGTGGCCGCTCTGCTCCTGGGCCTGCCCGCCAGCCTGGAGATGCCGGTACTCAGGGGATTCAACTTCAAGGGGGGCGCCGTCATCCGGCCGGAGTTCTGCGCCCTGGTCATCGGCCTGGTCCTTTACACCGCTGCCTTTATCGCGGAGAACGTCCGAAGCGGCATCCAGTCCGTTGCCAAAGGCCAGCTTGACGCAGCCCACGCCCTGGGCCTGCCCGAAGGCCTTATCATGCGCCGGGTCATCCTGCCCCAGGCCCTGAGGGTCACCATCCCCGCCACCACCAACGACTACGCCAGCCTCGTGAAAAACAGCTCCCTTGCCGTGGCCATCGGCTACCCGGACATGGTCTCCGTGGGCGGCACCGTCATCGGCCAGAACGACCAGGCCATCGAGATCATCGTCATGTGGATGGCCGTCTACCTGTGCATCAACCTGGTCATCTCCCTGTTCATGAACTGGCTCAACGCGAGGGTGCAGTTGATTGGGAGATAAGAGTTAAAGGCTAAGGGCTGAAGGGCTAAGGGCTAAGGGCTAAAGGCTAAAGGCTAAGGGCTAAAGGTTAAAGGCTAAGGGCTAAGGGCTAAGGGCTAAGGGCTAAGGGCTAAGGGCTAAGGAAAAAATACCCCGGGCCCCAACTTGTCAATGCGCGTTTATGTGCATGTTTAAGAAACAAAGAAGTGGTGATTATGATACCCGCAGAAGCTGAACCGATAAAAACATTCACCCCGAGACCGGCGGAGGCGCCGCCACTGGACGTGGCCGGGCCCATCGGCTGGATCCGTCAGAACCTGTTCAACGGCAAACTCAACACGGTCCTGACCATCCTGGCCCTTCTCCTGCTCTTTAACACCGTCCCCGCCCTTCTCTCCTGGGCCATATTCAAAGCGTCCTGGGTGACGAAAGCCGCCTGCGGCGCGGCACGGGAAGGGGCCTGCTGGGCCTTTGTGGTGGAAAAATTCCGCGTGCTCATGGTGGGCATCTATCCCGGGGAGTATATCTGGAGACCCGTGGCCTCCTTCGTGCTTCTCATGGGCGTGGTGATCCTTACCCTCTTCAGGCTGGTGAGCGCACGTACCCTGGCCATCCTCTGGTTCTCCCTGCCCCTGCCCGTCTTCTGGATCATCAACGGGGGCATGGGCCTGACATCTGTGGACCAGTCCCTCTGGGGCGGGCTCATGCTCAGCATGGGACTGGCCGTGGTGGGGATCCTCATCTCCCTTCCCCTGGGCATGCTCCTGGCCCTGGGGCGACGCTCCGAAATGGCCGGTGTGAAAGCCCTGTGCGTGGGGCTCATCGAACTCATCCGGGGGGTTCCCCTCATCACCATCCTTTTCATGGCCTCGGTGATGCTCCCCCTCTTTCTCCCGGAAGGCGTGACCATCAACAACCTGCTCCGGGTACAGATCGGGGTGATCCTCTTTTCGTCCGCCTACATTGCCGAAGTGATCCGGGGCGGCCTCCAGGCCATTCCTCCCGGCCAGATGGAAGCGGCCCTCTCCACGGGGCTCACCAAGTGGCAGGCCACCCGCCTCATCGTCCTGCCCCAGGCCCTGCACCACGTGATCCCGTCCATCATCGGGCGCTGCGTGGCCCTGTTCAAGGACACCTCCCTGGTCATCATCGTGGGCCTGCTCGATTTTCTCGGCATGATCAAAGCCTCCACCCAGGACCCGGACTGGCTCGGCTACGAAGCCGAAGCTTACGTCTTCTGCGCCCTGGTATACTGGGTGATCTGCTTTTCCATCAGCCGGTACGGACGATCCATTGAAAAACACAACGCCTGGTAGCAAAGGGGCATTTACCATGACTCAACCCGTCGTCATCGAGATCAACGACCTCAACAAGTGGTACGGCCACTTCCACGTGCTCAAGCACATCAACCTGAGTGTCCACAAGGGAGAGCGCATCGTCATCTGCGGTCCCTCGGGTTCAGGCAAATCCACCCTGATCCGGTGCATCAACCGCCTGGAAGAGCACCAGCAGGGCACCATCACCGTGGAGGGCACCGAGCTCACACGGGACCTGAAAAACGTCACCGATATCCGGAAAAACGTGGGCATGGTCTTCCAGGGGTTCAACCTCTTTCCCCACCTCACCATTCTGGAGAACCTCACCCTGGCCCCCACCTGGGTGCGACAGATGCCGGAAAAAAAGGCAAAAAAAATGGCCATGGACTTTCTGGCCCGGGTTCATATCGATTCCCAGGCCCACAAGTACCCCGGCCAACTCTCCGGCGGTCAGCAGCAGCGTGCCGCCATCGCACGGGCCCTGTGCATGAACCCGCGCATCATGCTTTTTGACGAGCCCACCAGCGCCCTGGACCCGGAGATGATCAAGGAGGTTCTGGACGTCATGACCGAGCTGGCAGAAGAGGGCATGACCATGGTCTGCGTCACCCACGAAATGGGGTTTGCCCGCACCGTGGCCGACCGGGTCATCTTCATGGACGCAGGGGAGATCATTGAGGAAGCGCCCCCACAGGAGTTCTTCACCAACCCCACCTACGACCGCACCCAGCTCTTCCTCAGCCAGATCCTCACACAGTGACACGATTGTGACCCAAAGGACGCAGGACTCCCTTCACCGGGCATCCCGCGTCCGGGGTCATGCCCCGGTCCCAGCTCCACCCGCCGTCTGTTCCCGGACATGCCGATAAGGCACGGTATCAGGATTCGTCGATGCTGCCGCCACCGGCATTGGCCCGCATCTGTCCCACCTGAAAGCTCAAGCCCACACAGTGACCGCGTGACAGGCAGGCGTCCACGTCCTCTTCTTCCACATAGGTCTTCATGGGCCGTTTCCACCCCGAAGCCTCCACCAGCCAGGCATGCTCCTCCTTGTTGTAGGTGATGCGCAGGTCTTTGTCGCACTCACCGGAATCCGGGTAAAAGCTGCGAATCCTGTCGCAAATCTGTTTGCTGTTGTACATGTGCCCTCCTTTTTGGATCGTCTTTCGGCCTCTCCGGGGGGCGCCGGGCCCACCCTGAAGGCCGGTGAACGGTTCATCGCCACACCAGGGTTCGGAACCTGTGGGGGAAGGGGACATGAAAAAGGGAAAAAACCCGGTCAACAAAACAGGACGGGATGAAGCATGTGACGGCGTGTGGTCTTACGGTGTTATTATACCATAAACCCGGAAAGATAGGCGCTGTAAAAGCAAGAGAGGACGCCCCATAAAAAAAGCCCTTCGGCGGCATCCACCGAAGGGCTTTTTGGGAAACACCGGAAATCAGAATCCGTTATCAGACTTCCTCGATCTCCATGTCACTCAGGGGCGTAGACGCGATCTCGCGGTCCAGGTCCTTTTCAAGGGCCGCCACAACAAGGCCGGAGGAGTTGTCCCCGAAGATGTTGGTGGTGGTGCGGAACATGTCGAGGATTCGGTCGATGCCCGCCACAATGGCGATGCCTTCCAGGGGAAGCCCCACGGATTCAAGGACCAGGGTCAGCATGATGAGACCGCCGCCGGGGATACTGGCCGTGCCGATGGACGCCAGCACCGCGGTCATGACGATGGTTGCCTGCTGGGCAATGGTGAGATCCACCCCGTAGATATTGGCCACGAACACGGCGCCGACAGCCTGGTACAGGGCGGTGCCGTCCATGTTGATGGTCAGGGCCATGGGCAGGGTAAACCCGGAGACTCGCTCGGGCACCCCGAGCTGCTTCTGGGCACGCATGGTAAAGGGAAAGGCCGCAGCCGCGCTGCAGGTACTCAGGCCCACCAGGGCGGGCTCAAAGACTTTTTTAAAGTAGTGGATGGGGCTGACACGGGCCAGGAACTTGACGGCCCCGGTGTAGACAATGAGCACGTGGAGAGTACTGGCAATGAGGGTGGCCACGATGAGCTTGCCCATGGGCATGAGAATGGCCAGGCCGAACTTGCCCGATGTCCAGGCGATGAGGGCAAACACCCCGTAAGGGGCCATGCGGATCACGATGTCGGAGAGCTTGAACATCACCTCGGCAAGGGCCGCGAAAAAATCGGCCACGGGCTTGCCCTTGTCACCGGCAAGGGAGAGGGCGCCACCGAAAAGCAGGGCAAAGATAATGATCTGGAGAACGTTGCCCTTGGCCAGGGCCTCGGCAGGGTTCAGGGGAACCATGTTGACGATCATCTGCATGGGAGAGACCTTGTCGGGCCTTGCGATCTCACTCACCTCGCCCAGGGCGAGGCCTGCACCCGGCTGAAAGCCGTTGGCCACCACCAGGCCGATGACAACGGCAAAAAAGGTGGTCACGATGAAGTAGGTCACGGTCTTGATGCCCAGGGATCCGATCTTCTTGGGATCCCCGGCGCTGGTGACGCCGGTGACGAGGGTGGACAGGATCAGGGGCACCACGATGAGCCGCAGGCATCGAATGAAGATATCTCCGATGGGCTTGAGGTATTCGGCTTTGTCTCCCAACAGGATCCCGGCAAAAAAACCGGCAACCAGACCAATGATAATCTTGTGATACAATTTCAATTTCACGTCTTCATCTCCTAAGGTGTAGTACATCGCGAAGCGACAGGATACGTTCGGCGGTGCAGGCCGAACCCCGTACCCGAAGCCACGTACCGGCGTTGCCGCCGCAGCAGCACGACCGGCATCAAACCGGCAGCGCCCACGGGCTGTTCAGGCACGAACTCTTTGACGTGTGGGATAGAAAAAATCAGGGAGCCTGCTTCAAAGGCCCGTCCGTTCAGTGACGGAGCCCTGGCAGGCCCGGTTCGCATCGAAGCGCCTGTGAGGACGCGTGGGAAAGATTCGGATGCGTTGTGGGATGGAAAATGTGATGACTTGAAAAATCATTATCCGAATGGGAAATGATTGCAAGCAAAAACTGATGAACTTCATAAAAAATGTATATTATCAGGAAAATAGGGGAATCTCTCAACCATTTTAGGGGTTTCCCCAATGGACACCCGGGGTGGATTTCACCTACCTTGAGGGTCGGTGGAATAGAAATCAGCCGTGGGGCTGAAAAAGAAGGTGTGATGACAATGCGGATCTATTATAGTAAATGCCCGGTCGTGGGAATCCGGGCGTTTATGACCACCACATGGAGCCGTACCGATGAAGCCTCTTTTTTTCACCGCAACATTTTTTTCCACCGTAAAAAAGTCACCGGCTACACAGGTCGCGACGGGTATCCTCATCCTGCTCGCCGTGGCCCTGGGGCGCCCTTTCCCCTGCTTCGGGGAAGGGGCCGTCACCCTGACCTACGCCACCAACACCGCTCCGGTGGGCCTGCGCGGCATGGCGGAAAAAGCCTTTGTGGATGAGGTGGAGCGCCTGGGCCAGGGAAAAATCCATATCCGGGTCTTCTGGGAACAGTCCTACCTCAAAGACAAAGAGATCCTTGAAGGGGTCAAAGACGGCACCGTGGACATGGGGCACGTCAACATCAACTATTACCCCAGCCGCCTGGTGGTCAACGGCGCCATCACCCTGTTCCAGCAGGGACCTGCCGACTACACCAACCGGATGTGGGTCTACGATACCATCTACGACAACATCCCCCAGCTCAACGACGAATTCCTGAAATACCGCCAGAAGATTGTCTACACCTACTCCGTGCTTCCCATTGCAGGGGCCTTTACCGAACCCGTCTCTTCCCTCAGCGATTTCAGGCATCGCAGAATCCGGGCATCCAGCCGCTGGCTTCTCAAGGTCCTGGAAGGTGTCGGCGCTGTCCCTGTCTCCCTGCCCTGGGCAGATACCTACATGGCCCTGAAGACCAACGCCCTGGAAGGCATCTACACCAACATCGACGCCATCCATCGGGTGGGCCTCGACACCGTAGCCCCCAACATCCTGGTATTCAAAGAATTCTGGAACCCCGTCCCCTTCCATGTTACCATCAACATCGACACGTGGAATCGCTTGCCCCAAGAGCTCCAGGAGATCATCCTCACGGCTTCGGCCAACTCCAAGCGCCACTTTGCAACGCTCTATAAGCCCATGCTCGATGAAACGGTGGCAGCCCAGAGAGCGGCCGGCTGCTCGATCGCCTTTGCCTCAAAAGAAGAGGTGGACACCTGGCTGAAGCTCCCCGAGGTGATCAAGATCAAGCAGCTCTGGGTCAAGGAGGTCAGCCCCCTGATGCCGAAAATGGAGGCCAGGCGCATTCTTGAAAAAATCCAGTCCATCGTGGCCGAGGGCATGGCAAAGGACGCCGAGGCTCTCTAAGGTGCAGGCCGGGTTCCCCCGGCCGTATCAAACAGTTCCACTGCCCGGATCCAACCGGGTCACAAGGATCCAGCCCCTCTTCCGCTCCCACCCCGCACCCTTCTGCACGCCACCGACGCCCACATTTTTTTCAAGCGCCTGTTCCCTGCGAATTCACACTGTTGAGTAAAAGCAGCGCCAAATCCAGGGCCACCAGGGCAAAAACACCCAGACTTCGGCCCTGCTTTTGCAGTACAACACACCACCACGCCAGGCGTGGTCAAAAAACCAACTGCCATCATTACACACGCAAAGGAGTATCCATCATGGCACAATCAGATGCTGTCTACGGATTTTATATTCCCACCGTCACCCTCATGGGCGTAGGTTCCCATAAACAACTCGGAGAACAGATCAAAACCCTGGGCGCCAAAAAGCCCCTGCTGGTCACGGACAAGGGCATCACCGACGCCGGTCTTACGGCGCAGATCACGGACCTCATCAAAGCCGAGACCGGCTCCGAGGTCGTTCTCTACGACGACACCGTCCCGAACCCCACGGACAAGAACGTGGCAGACGGCGTGGCCCTCTTCAAGGAGAGCGGCTGCGACATGATCATCACCCTGGGCGGGGGGAGCCCCCACGACTGCGGCAAAGGCATCGGCATCGTGGCCACCAACGGCGGAACCATCCACGATTACGAAGGGGTGGATCAGTCCACCCAGGCCATGCCCCCCTTCATCGCCATCAACACCACGGCCGGAACAGCCAGCGAGATGACCCGGTTCTGCATCATCACCGACACCTCGCGGAAGGTGAAAATGGCCATTGTGGACTGGCGCGTCACCCCGGCCATCGCCATTAACGACCCTCTCCTCATGGTGGGCATGCCCTCGTCCCTCACCGCGGCAACAGGCATGGACGCCCTCACCCATGCGGTGGAGGCCTACGTCTCCACCATCGCCACCCCCGTCACCGATGCCTGCGCCCTCAAGGCCATCGAGCTGATCTCCGACTATCTCCGTCCGGCCGTTGCCAACGGCGAGGACATCGAGGCGCGGGACAAAATGGCCTACGCCGAATACCTGGCGGGCATGGCCTTCAACAACGCCAGCCTGGGCCATGTCCACGCCATGGCCCATCAGCTCGGCGGTTACTACGACCTGCCCCACGGGGTGTGCAACGCCATTCTGCTGCCCCATGTCTCCCGATTCAACCTCATCGCAAGGCTCGATCGCTACGTGGATATTGCCATTGCCATGGGGGAAAACGTGGAGGGCCTCTCCACCCGCGAGGCGGCCGAAACCGCCCTCACCGCCATCCAGACCCTCTCACGGGACATCGGCATCCCCGAAAACCTCACCGTGCTTGGGGTTAAAAAAGAGGACCTGCCCATCATGGCGGGGAACGCCCAGAAAGACGCCTGCGGTGTCACCAACCCCAGACGCCCCACCCTTGAGGACGTCGTCGGGATCTACACAGCGGCCCTTTAAACGCAAAAAAGCCTCCGGCAGCACTGCCGGAGGCCCTTCCCCGAAGGCGTGCCACACCATCATGCGGCGCGCCTGCCCTTATTCCCTCCCCAGACTCTGTTACAGTCCCAGTTCCACAAGCCCCTTGATAATGGCGTATTTGGTCAGCTCAGCCGTACCCGAGATTTTGAGTTTTCTCTGGATATTGGCGCGATGGGCCTCCACGGTCTTGGGGCTGATGAAGAGCTGCTCGGCGATATCCCGGTTGGCATGCCCCTCGGCGATGAGCTGGAGCACCTCCCGCTCCCGGTCCGAAAGCTTGTCGAGGCCCTCGGGTTCGGCGGATCCTCCACCTTCCTTCTGCTTCACGTAGTAGGTGATCACCTTACTTGAAATGTCCGGGCTCAGGTAGGACTCCCCCTTGTAGGCCACGTGGATGGCCTGGATAAGATCGGTGGTGGCCGACCGCTTCACCAGATACCCGGAGGCTCCGGCGCGGAGGGTCTCAAAAATATACTCCTCGCTGGTGTGCATGGAGAGGATCAGAATCTTCAGCTCCGGGAACTTCTTTTTCAGCTGGCGCGTGGCGTCCATGCCGTTGAGCTCCGGCATGGTAATATCCATGAGCACCACGTCCGGACCAAGCTGCTCAACCATCTTCACGGCCTCACGGCCGTTCTCAGCCTCCCCCACCACCTCGATGTCGGTCTCTGCATGGAGCAGGGCGCAAAGCCCTTTGCGGACAATGGTATGGTCTTCGGCAACCAGCACCTTTATGTTGGTCATAATCGTCACTTCCTTACATGTCTTCTGCTTTTTTTAGCCTTACGCCCCTTTTGGCTTCCAGGGAATCTCCGTCACAATGGAGGTTCCCTGCCCCGGGCTGGACCACAGGGTAAAGCGCCCCCCCAGAAAGGCGATGCGCTCCCGCATGCCCAGAAGCCCCAGCTTGTGATTCATCTCCCCACCGGCGGTGACGGCTTCGGGCTCAAAGCCCACCCCGTCGTCCTCCACCTTAAAAACGATCATCCCGTCGGTGCGCAGCGAAAGGGAGATGGTCACCCGGGTGGCACGGGCATGTTTTACGATATTGTTCAAGGCCTCCTGGGCCAGCCTGTAGACCGCGGCTTCGATCTCTTCCGAGGGCCTCTCCGGAAAATCCGGGGCATCAAGGATCAGGGGGATATCCACCTTCTCCCCGATGCGACTCAGGTACCACCTTAAAGTGGGTCCCAAGCCGAAATCCCGCAGCATGGGTGGCCAGAGGTTGATGGAGAGATCATGGGCCTGCTCGTACAGGCGGTTGACGATCTCCTCGGTGTCTGCCAGGAGCCCGGTGAGGTTGGCACCGGCCCCTGAGGCAATCATCTTCTTCATGGCCGCAAGGTTCAGGGTGGCGGCGGTGAGGGCCTGGCCGATCTCGTCGTGGAGTTCAAAGGAGATCTTGCGGCAGGTGGTCTCCTGCATCTCAAACACCTTGGCCGAAAGCCGCTCCAGCTCGTGGCCGTGCCGCAGCGTGGCCTCCATGAGGTTCACGCTCTGGATGGCCACGGCAAGGGACGTGGCCACCTCCTTGACGATATCCAGGTTCTTGATGGGCAAGCCGGGCTGGCCGAACCGGCAGAGGTTCAGGGCCCCGATAAGCTCCTCGTTGGCCATGAGCGGCACGCTCACGTAGCCGTCCGTGCCCCCTTCCGACCGCTGGAACCCGGAAAGCAGGGCATTTTTCTCGGCCTCGTCCCCGGCCACGGTCATGCGCCGCCCCCTGGCCAGGATATCTGGATGGAACTCCCCGATGGGATAGGCGCTCCCCTCGGGCACCCCGTGGCCCGAGGCCGTGTCCACGGCAACCACCGTGGCCCGTGCCCTCTCAAAATCAAAGGAGACCACACAGGCCCAGCGACAGTCGTACAGATCCCGTACATACCGAAGCACGTCCCGCACCGTCTCCGAAGAAAAACTCCCGTCCAGCACCGCCCGGTCAATGGAGTTCAGCACGCGCAGCTGGTTGGAGTAGTAGGTCAGGGAGGTCTCCACCCGCTTTCGCTTAAAGGTGTTCACCACCAGCACCAGGATGATCATACTTAAGCCCACGATACTCAGGACAATGCCCCACACCAGCTCTTTGTAGGTGCTGTAAAAGGAGAAGGGCACGTTGATCACCTCGGCCCCGGCCGGAAGGGACGCCTCTTTGATGTGGAACCGCTCCATCTGAGTGTAATCGAACATATGGCGGTTGAGGCTCTCCTTGAACACCGGCACGGCCTGGACCGACTTGCCGGACAACAGGCCCAGGGCGATGTCGGCGGCTTTCTCTCCGTGGGCGCTGCCGCTGGCCATCATGCCCCCCACCACACCATAGCCCAGATAATTGTCCCAGAAGGTGTAGATGGGGGCACTGGAGGCACGGGCCACACGCCGGAGCCCCTCCTTCATGGAAAAGGTGCGGCCGGTGCGGTCCACGGTGAAATTGACAAACAGCACCACCGTGTCTTCAGGCAGGTGGCTCACCTTCTCCTGAAGTTCCTCCATGCTCATGGCCGGAATAAACCGGAAAATAGACGGGTCGTCCATGGCTTTGAAATAGGTGACAATGGTTTTCAGGATGGCGATGCTGGTATCGGTCTGGTCCACCACCACCAGGACCTCCCGGGTCCGGGGATGAAGGCGAAGGGCTGTGCGGACGGTCTCCAGGATGTCGATGCGCTCCACCACCCCCGTAAAGCGGTCGTGGCCGAACATCTCGAACTCTTCAAAATAGTTCACCCCGCAGAAAACCACCGGGGTGTCGGCAAATATCTTCTTTTTTTCATCCAGCAGAAAGCGGAAGGCCGAATCATCGGTGGCGATGATCACGTCAAAGGCAATTTGCCGGTATTTATCCCTTAGAAAATCGGCCAGGCGACGCGCCTGCCCAGCATTGTCGAACCGTTCGGCGTCCATGTACTCGTAATAGACACTGAGGACCATGGACGAAGCGTCCGCACGCGCCAGCCCGGCGTCGATGCCCTGTGAGATGCTGTCATTCCAGACGTGCCCCTTGTGAAAGGAGTGCAGGATGAGAATGTTCTTGTGGGGAGGCTCCTGGGCCTGGGCTCGGGGCGCGGGCAACACGATCCACACGGCCGCGCACACCCATAAAACTAAAAACAAAACAACTCTCTTAGCACCTGGCACGATAAAAACCCCGAAACATAAAAAACAGCCCACGGCTGTGCCCGTGACCCACAACAGACAGACCGAACGGGCCTGCAACAAAAACGCCCAACACCCTCTTTTGATGATGGATGGTGGAAATCTATCAGCGCACCTTCCAGAAAGCAAGCCGCGGCCCCTTGAAAGGAGCGTATTTTCATGTCACCTTGCGTAAAAGGCTTCCCAAGGGGAGCATTTTTCGGTAACCAATGGCCCTGGTTTACGGCAACTCGACGAGAGTGCCCTGTTTCGATGCGTGTATCGGTTGTTCATGCCATCGCCCATAATGATTGATGAAAAAGGCCCCACCCCATGCAAAGCCCGACGTTTGACCCCACCATGCTCCTGAAAGTCGCCCGCACCCCCATGCCCTTCGGAAAATACCAGGGCGTCCTCCTCGTGGACCTTCCCGAGCCCTATGTAGTGTGGTTCCACCAGGAGGGATTTCCCAAAGGAGAGCTGGGGGAGATGCTGGGGCTGGTCTATGAAATCAAGGTGAATGGGCTGGAGTATCTGTTTGAGCCGCTTAAATAGATCGTGAGTAGTGAATGGTGAGTGGTGAGTGGTGAGTGGTGAGTGGTGAGTGGTGAGTGGTGAGTGGTGAGTGGTGAACGGAAATCGTTACCCTCTTGCGTGTCAATGGCTTACGCGGAAAAACACTCTTCAATTACCACAACGGCCAATCAAAAATTTAGCCCGGATATGTCACGAGTCGAGTGCACCGTCCTTCTATTGTGTTAGGGCCCAAACAAAAAACCAATAAATATACACGTCACAGCGGCGACCAGCTTTCAAGATGGCTCACCTTGCCGCCGAAGGCATCGCTTTTGTATGTTTTATTGTAACTATTCAGCCTATGCCTCCGGCGGCCCTGCCGGGGGCTAAACTTTTGCCTGATTTTATAAAGGCGGGTTTAACAAACAGGTTTTAAAAAATCTTTTTGAGTGAACTTTTACTTTAAAGGCGGATGTGATTTGACCCGAGGAACGAGGGGCAAAACACATCTGCTATCTGCTTTCAAGGTGGCACACCTTGCCGCCGGAGGCTGTTTTTTTTTGAGCTGAATAGTTACGTTTTATTTTTGTACCGTCCCTTGCTTTTGCGCCGCTCTCTATTATCTATTCACCATTCACTACTTACCATTCACTACTTCCTATTCACTCTTCACTATCCCCCCATACGCCCCAACCCTAAGATCACCTTAAGCACCTTCTTTTTGCGTTCCTTCTTCCAGGATTTTACGCTATGACAGCTTTATGACCACTCTCATCCTCACTGAAAAGCCCTCCGTGGCGGTTGACTTCTCCAAGGCCCTGGGCGTCCGCACAAAGCGCGACGGCTATTTCGAGGGCAACGACACCCTGATCTGCTGGGCCGTGGGCCACCTGGTGGAGCTGTTCGCCCCCGAGGATTACAGCCCCTCCTTCAAGAAATGGTCCCTGGACACCCTGCCCATCCTGCCGGAGCCCTTTAAGTACAAGCCCATCAAAAAAAGCGGCAAGCAGCTCTCGGTCATCAAAAAGCTCCTCAAAACCCCGGGGCTCTCCCGGGTAATTATCGCAACGGACGCAGGGCGCGAGGGCGAGGTCATCGCCCGGACCATCCTGTTGCAGGCGGGCTTTACGGACAAGGGGCGGATCATGCGGTTCTGGACAAGCCAGGCCCTGACCCCTGCCGTGGTGAGAAGCACCTTGAATAAGCTGAAGCCCATCACCGACTACGACCGCCTCTGGCGTGCGGGGTACTACCGGCAGGTGGCGGACTGGATGGTGGGGATGAACGGAACACGGGCCCTTACCGTGCGCCTGGGGGATCTTTACTCCGTGGGCAGGGTGCAGACGGCGGTCCTGGCCCTTCTGGTGCAGAGACGGCGGGAGCGGGAGAACTTCAAGCCCGAGCCCTACCTTCTGATAAAAGTTCACTTTCAAAACGAGAAGGGCACCTGGATCGGCACCTGGTTCAAGGGCAAGGAGACGCGCCTCTTCGACCTGGAGACGGCCAGAGCCCTTGTGGAGCGGCTCACCGGCGACAACGCACCGGGCACGGTACTCTCTGCGGAAAAAGAGAAAAAGTCGGAGCCCCCGCCCTTTCTCTTCTCCCTCACCGACCTCCAGCAGGAGGCCAACAAGCGGTTCGGATTCCCCGCCAAAAAGACCTTGAGCGTAGCCCAGGGGCTCTATCAGGACAAAAAATGCCTCTCCTACCCCCGCACCGACTCCCGGGTCCTGGGCACCCAGAACCTGGACATGGTCAAAAAGCTGGTGGAAAAACTCGCCCCGTCAGCCCCGGCCCTGTTTGAAGGGGTGGACCACGGACGCATCTCCCTTAGCAACAAGCGGGTTTTCAACGACGCCAAGCTCACGGACCACCACGCCCTGATTCCCTTAAAGAACCTTCCCCCCAGCGCATCGGCGGACGAGGCCAAGATCTTCGAGCTGGTGCTCCGGCGGTTTGCCGCGGCCTTTCACCCCAACTGCCACTACGAAAACACAAAGATCGTCACCGGGTTCTCCCAGGAGACCTTCCAGACCACGGGCAAGATCATCCTCTCTCCGGGCTGGCGCGCGGCATGGCCGGTGAAAGCAAAAAAAGAGGAAGAGGCCCACATCCCGCCCCTGGCCAAGGGGGATCCCGCCCACAAACAGAAGGTGGCCCCGGAAAAAAAGGAGACCACCCCACCCCCGGCCTACACCGACGCCCTGATCTTGAAGGAGATGACCAACCCGGGCCGCTACGTCTCGGAAAAGGCCATGAAGGACCTCTTCCGCGGTGAGATCGGCATCGGCACCCAGTCCACCCGCGCCCAGATCCTGGAGATCCTCATCACCCGCGAGTACGCAAAACGCGAAGGCAAAACCCTCAACGCCACTGACAAGGGCTGCTACCTGGTGGAGATGCTCCAGAAGACCGCCGTCAGCAAGGTCCTCACCTCCCCTGAAGAGACCGCCCGCTGGGAGATGAGCCTCAACCGCATTGCCTTAGGGGAAAACGACGGCTCAAACGACACCTTCCTTGCCGCCATCAAAGGGTTCGTCGAAAAGTCCATGGAAGAGCTGAAAACCCTTGCCATGGAAGGCAAGGCTCCGGCCTCCCGGAAAAAGACCGGCGAGGTGGTGGGCCGCTGCCCGGCCTGCGGGGGCGAGGTCATCGAAGCTTACAAAAACTACACCTGCACCTGCGGCTTCACCATCTGGAAAAAAATGGCCGGCAAAACGCTGACGCCCAACATGGTGGGCCACCTCCTGCGCACAAAAAAATCCGGTCCCTACAACGGATTTCTCTCCAAAAAGAAAAAGCGGTTCTCCGCTGCCATCGTTCTTGTGCAGAAAGAGGGCACCTGGCAAACCACCTTTGACTTCGACTCCAAGCCCAAAAAGAGCGGCAAAAAAAACGACGGCCCCGTGCCCTGGGCCTCGGAGCGACCTGCCTCCGAATCAAACCAGGCCCAGCCGCCTGCACCCAGAACCCCCAGGCCCGACGCCCCCCAGAAGCCCCTGCCCCCTTGCCCGGCCTGCGGCGGCACCATCATCGAAGGCAAAAGAGGCTTCGGCTGCGCCAACTGGCCTGCCGACAAAGGCGGCTGCCGCTTTGTCATCTGGAAAACCCTCTTCGGCAGGGAGCTCACCCGCACCCAGCTCATCAGCCTGCTCTCCATGAAACCCACCCGGCCGTGCAACCTCACGCGCCCCGACGGCCAGCCCGTCAAAACCCGCATCCGCCTCACCAACACCCCCCAGGGTTGGGTGGCCATGGCAGACCCGGACGAGCAGGGGTATCATCATTTCCAGGCCGTTGCGTGCAGCCACGGATAAAAGACAGACAAACCGTCAGTGGCTACACTCTTAAACGAACGACATCGGGAGACTCCTCGTTGCTGCATTCACAGACAGACGCATTTGAACTGCTGAAAACCATGGGAGCACCCGGCCATCTCATCACCCACGCCAAGCTGGTGGGTGAAGCGGCAAACGCGCTTCTGACCACATTCGAAAAACTGAACGTTCCCGTCGATTCCGAGTTTGTACAGACCGCGGTTGTCATCCATGACATAGGAAAAATCGTCCACCCCCAAGAGATGTCGACGCCCGGTTCAAACCATGAGCCCCAGGGTGAAAAAATGCTGCTTGACCAGGGGGTTTCTCCGAAACTGGCCCGGTGCTGTTTGTCCCACGGCCGCTGGCATAAAATGGAATGCTCCCTTGAAGAGCTGACCCTTGCGCTGGCTGACACACTCTGGAAAGGCAAACGCATTGATGCCTTGGAGCTTAAGGTCATTGACCTTATCGCAGGTCACCTTCACAAGGACAGATGGGATGTGTTTCCCCAGCTCGATTCCCTGTTTGAACGTATTGCAAACGAAGGGGATAGCCGGTTAAGGCGAAGCATCGGCGGTTAGCCCGGCAGGCCCGGATAGTACCCGCCGGATTTGTTCGCCAAGATCAGTCTGTATTGGGCTCAAGGCAGATAACAAGCACACCCGAAACAACACCTGCCAGGGTCTCCAAAACCCGCTCCAAAATATCACGGTTCTCTTCTGGGCATTTCAGTGCATGGTTGTATAATCCCCCAGAGCATCCGGAAATATCTTTTTTTGTCTGTATGTAAAAATGCTGATGGCCCCTCCGGCCTATGCCTCGCAAAGACGGCCTGTCCCATCGTCTTTAGTTGCCTGACGCAAAACGCGAAACGTCAACAAGATGATTTGTTTTCCCGGAGGCAACCATCAGGGTGTGCATGGAAGGAAAGAGCAGTGGAACGCAGTGTGATGCGACACGTTTAAAAACAAGCCTGTTGCTTCCCTTGTCCAAGTCTATCAACTCACCGTGGCTATATCCTTGTCCCCATTTATCTTTAGAGCCCATCAGGATAATTGAGTTCGGCCGCCCTAAGGGAACGGCGGAATAGGCATGCTTGATACCCGACACGAAATGATATTCTCTCTCAAGGCCCGGGACACGCCAGCTGTCGATCTGGCCTTTTTGTGTCACGGTATAGAGTTTGTCGCATGTATCGTTAAATGTAACGCTGATGATCCAGTTCCCTTTTTCATAGGGTTGTATGGCCCCCTGTTTCACAAGAACAGGTTTATCGCCCTGACGCGTCACTTCCCAGACATCAATACCACCCGCCGAAGAGCCCACGGAGAGCCAGCGCCTGTCAGAACTCAAAGCCATTGATGTAGCAGAGGCCTCGAATTTATAAATATCGTCATAAATACCCCATCGGGTGTCAAATATCTTTACGCGGCCTGAGCCGCATGCAAATACGACCTTATAATCTATAGTTTCCTCATAGATTATTGACGCTTTACGCGCATCGGCAATTGTGGTTACCAAAGACCCTGTCTTGAGATCCCAAACTCTCGTTGCATCGTCAAAATAAGAATTTGTAAAGCCCATGGCACCGTCATCTGAGATGGCGATGTTGCTCACCCGCATGTCATGTGCCTTGAAGTTTTGAGGTGCTTTCATTCCGCTGGTATCATGCCACTCAACCATTCCGTTTTCATACCCCACACCCAGCATTCCGCACGTGGGGTTGTAGGCAAGCGCTTTAACCGAAGAGCCTTTATCATACTGCAACCCTTCGAGGTATGTCCGCAGATCGGATTTCACGGTTTCTGGTTTGACTTTCGGGGTTTCCGGAGCCTTTGATTTTACGAACTGAGGGACCAGCAGGATGCAGAGGGTAACAAGCAGGACGGCCAACAATCCCTTTTTTTGATTTTCATTCATCATATATTTTTCTTTCAGCTTACGCTTAAATGATCCATCGTTTCCACTGAAACACCGTGCTTTCAGTGGATAGCGGCCACATCAATACGAGAAATCAGCCCGAAGCATATTTTTCTCTTTATACTCATAATCAAATGCTTCCGGGAGCATGCCTTGATACACGGATCGATCAATTGCTTCCACGTGATATACAGGTGTATCTTCGCGGATCCCCGTTACTGTGGAGGCTCCGGAATCACAGCAGATAAGAACACCGCTTACCCTGACGTCGCTCTGATTATAAAAAGTCCAGTTAATCGATGTCTGGCTCTCAAGAACCAAAAAAACCGGGCCCTCGTCGGGTAAGTATACATGGACATTATTGTTATAGTCGGTGGTGGTTTCACCTGAAATGTGAACGGACCTGGCTGAATTACTTAACGCTTTTTCAAAAAATACCTGGAGGTCGCCTTTGCTGGATGCACCGGGATAGTTCACCACCGCTGCGTTAAAATTTGCTCTGTACCCATGGTTTTTGTACTCAATTCGCAGACGATGCGCTCCGGTTTCAAGGGGAATGGACAGGCTCCCATTGGAATCCAGCCCGTTGGGTATGGACACATCATCCAAAAAAAAGGCAGCCATACCGTGTGTTGTCGAAGCGAACGATATGGGCAGGCGGCATGCCTCCTGGGCGTCAATGTTCGCCTCCCAAACGGCCTCAAAGCTGCTGGCAGGAATTTTACAAAAAACGTCATTCTCATAATTAATGGAAGGATGCGTGACCATTTCGGAACTCACATGGTCCGTCCCGTTAAAATACATGGCTGAAAAGGTGCTGACTTTGTAAGGCCGTGGCAAATTCAAGAGAGGCGGGTCCAATGGTTTGCTGGTATCGGAAGAAGCGCTAAGGCTGACGTCCCCCGATTTTTTGAATCGCTGAAGCTCTTTGTTCAAATATGACAAACGCGATAGAGTTGATTGCGTGGCAAGGTTAAGATCAATGAAAAAACGTCCCTCATGATCTATAGAGCACGTCGCATTTCTCTCTTTCATCCATTGGATCTGTTCTTTATTTAGCTGTCTTTTCTGATCATCGGTCAGAAAGGAAATCAATTCACCATACGTTTCATTGAGCCGGGTATCTACGGCCAGATAATTTTTGGTGAGACAATAGACGCCATCAAAATCATTTGTTGGGTTGTCACAGTTTCCCGCCAAGACAAGCGAGGGCAGGAGAATAAAAGCCGTCAAAATAGCAAGCCGAAGTGTTTTCATCATATCCTACTTTTCAAAGTTAAACATCACTCAACATCCTCAAACTATAAACAACCTTACCCACCATTTTTCAAACATAGCGTATAGAACAAAGAGCAAAAAGTATATCTATATTATTCAACACTAAGAAACTCTACCCCCCCAAAAAAAACAAAGCAAAGGAGCCAGGCAAACAGCAAAAACCAGATAGCCGGGCCGTGTTATTTGTACGTGTGGACATACCGAGTATCCCCCGGCTCGGTGAAGCCGGCGACCTGCTGCTTCAGCCACCCCCAGAAACCTGCGATCCTTTACCTGAAGAGGCCAATACGGCCCATCCCCCTGACTCCGCCTGGCCACCGGCCTGTTCGATGCGTTTGGGCCCTATCTCCCCCTCATCCTCTCCTGCTCTTCCTTATAGATTGCCGCCATCCGATCGATCTTGGCATACTGACGGGCCAGGAGGTCCTCGGTGATGGTTCGGATGCCCCATTTCTTGAAATCGATCTGAAGGCCGTTGCCCCCGGGCGCTTCCGCGGCATCCAGCTCCGCATAAAAGGATCCGACGGACCTCAGCAGGCGGTGAATGTCCTTGATGGAGTCGCACAATTCTGAAATTTCGGTACCCTCAAACATCCCCGGGGAAGAGTCCATATCGGTTAAAGCCATGACAACCTCCTTTTATTCTGGTGAGAGGAAAACAGACACGGCCCGCATCTTCAGGCTGTTGCAGAGACCATCCCCTGATCCCCTCATCACGATCCGCCGTCATCGCGCATCCGTGGCGTCTTGCTCGTTCACGCCCCCGAAGGAAGGCAAACCAACGCGCGACAAATGTTTTTTTATAAGGAATAGCCGCCCCTCAACGAGGGAACAGGCTTGCCCTGAAAAAGGAAAAAGGGAAAACACCTCTTCGGTGAGAACATGAGGAAAAAGACGCAGCACCGCTGCCACCAACGCAGATCGAATACGCGCAGAATTCCGAAGAGGCGTCTTCCCCCGCCGTCAGTCAGAAATGCACGTGTTCACTGGCCATTTGAATCGGCAATTGTGAAGGTAAAAGGTGCGCGATGTGATGCGCATAAAGGAAAATACGACTTGAAATGGATCGGGGGGTGGTGTAAAAAACCGCTTAGCCATGACGACCTCCACGTAAGGTTGTTCTGGTCAGGCCTGGCAGGATGTTCCAGCATCCTGTCGGGTCGCTTCTTGATTCCCACAATAACTAGTTATTACGACTCACCATAATTTCATCCCGCCTGCGTGTCAATAGTTTTTTTAACGTAATAGTCTGTATTTATTCATTTCAACAACAATGGAAACAACATCCACTGCCCCGGATGCCTGCCGAAACCTTTCGCCCTCCACCGGCTCGCCCGAAGGGTGAGAAAATCAAACAGCAAACGCTGATTTACATTTTGCATTTTCACATCACTGAATCATACCCCACACAAAACCATAGTCACTCTTCATTTAGTTGTTGCCCCTGCCCATTATCTTTCATAAAACAACAAAGATAAATAATTCACCGTCAGACAAAGACCCAATCAGTAAAATCATGTCTTGAAATCTTACAGAGGAAAAGAATGAAGCCACAGCAGATCGCTCCGGTGGAAAGCAGCACCGAAACACACAAGCAGGATGCCCCGTCCGTATCCCTGTTTATAACCCTTCTTATCCTTTACTCAGTTGTCTGTTTTTCCATTGAAACCATACCGGACTTATCGGCGGGTATGCGTCGGTTTTTATGGTATTCCGAGGTATGTGTCGTAGGCATTTTCACCATCGAATACCTCTGGAGAATCTACACCGCCGAGAATCGCCTGAAATTCATTTTCAGCTTTTACGGTATTGTGGATTTCCTGGCGATTTTCCCCTTTTATATTGCTCCGGCCGTGGACCTTCGAACATTGAGGATTTTGAGACTTCTCCGGCTGACCAGGCTCTTGAAACTGGCTCGATACAACAGCGCTCTCCTGCGGTTCAGCAAGGCCATTGCCCTGGCCAAGGAAGAGCTGCTGATTTTCACCGTGGGCAGCATGGTCATGCTTTACCTTGCAGCGGTGGGTGTCTACCACTTTGAGCATCAGGCACAGCCCGAGGTGTTCCGCTCAATCTTTGACTGCCTCTGGTGGGCAGTGGCAACCCTTACGACGGTGGGTTACGGAGATATTTACCCCATCACCACGGGTGGACGGATGTTTACCTTTGTTGTTCTGATGCTGGGCCTGGGACTGGTTGCCGTGCCAACCGGTATTGTTTCGTCCGCGCTTTCAGCAATCCGACAGGAGCAGGAATCAAAGGGGTCGGGAAAAAGGTAAACCCGCTACCGGGAAGCACAGTCACTGAACGTCAGCCCATGGGGGCAGGGATTGGCGGGAAAAGAAGGTAGGAAAACCGTTTTTACAGACTGTAATAGACTCGTTTTTAAGCGGCTCCGGGGAGTTTCCCGGAGCCGCTTTTTTGTTTTCCAATGCCCAAGGCATGGCCGTTTAGATGGGATACATGCGATCACCCCAGATCACCTGGCCGATGATACGCAGGGCCTTGGCATCGGCTTCGTATGCGGGATACTGGGGGTTCTTGGAGATGACGCGGACACGGCCCCCGGGGATACGCTCCAGCTCTTTTATTATGATGGTGTCCTCCAGGCCCAGGGCGTAAATGCAGTTGTTTTTAATGTGCCTGCGGCCCAGGTCTATCATGACAGTGGCCCCGTTTCGGATCTCGGGCTCCATGGATTCGCCGGAAACACGCATCAGGATAAGCTTTTTCACCGATGTGGCGACGTTGGCAATGAAGGCCTTGCGGAAGGCATAGTAATCCCTGATCCGCTCGCTGGCCATGAAGGAGCCCCCCCCTGCCGACAGCTGGGCCTCAACCATGGGGATGTAGTCGTAGTGATCCACCTCGGGTGCTTCAAGGACGGGGACCTTCAGCTCCCCGTTCTCATCCTCTTCAATACGGCCTTCCTGGCGAACGCACGGCGGCTTGACCTGCTGTGACTCCTCTTCAGGCTGATGGCATGCACTCCCATCCTTACCGTCCCTGCCAATATATTTCGGCCCCACGCCATCCCTTATCCATTTGGGGTTAAGGTCATGGCTGTCACAGAGAGTCAGGAGCCAGGGGGCAGGAATCCCCTCTTTCTTCTTTTGATTCGAAATAGATTGAACAGAAACATTCAGCAAATCCGCAAGCTCTCTTTGCGAGCTTAAACCTGTGGCTTCCATGATTCTATCAATGGCCTTTACCGAATCCATAGCGCCTCCAAACCGGTTGCAACCGTTTAAACTTAAGATGCAATGGCACGCTCAAAAATAAACCTGAAGTGTAACCAGCAATTATTATTCATTATGTACATACCGGGGCCTTAAGTACACCAAAAATTAAACTTCATCATCAAAAATACACTTGACGTGAACAGATTTGTGGGCGATAAATCAACCCACGGTGTACACAACCCAGCGACTTGCACAATCATACATTTCATGTGTAGGTCAAATTGTAACCGAATCAAAGAGACACTAACACAAAAGTGTATTCCGTAACAACGGCCAAGCTGGTGGAAGATCCAATTCGACCACCATGGAATCAAACGATGAGTGTGAACTGGCCGCTGTACAGACAAAAGGCGCTCCCAGAGATTGCCGCCGCCCGAAAGGCCCCGGACCGGGCCGAAGACCTAATTGATCAATGGAGGTGAAGAGTGATGCAGGTACCTGAAGGATACATGAAGGACATGAAAGGCCACCTGGTCCCCATGGAGCAGGTAGAGGAACTGGACCTGATGCGGGACGACCTGGTCAAAGAGATCGTTGAGAGAGCCAAGGCCACCCAGAAGGTCCTGGCCGACTTCAAGGGCAGGGCCATGGCGGACACGGCGGCCTTTGTCCAGCTCTCCGGTGAGAAGTACGGGGTAAAAATCGGCGGTAAAAAAGGAAACGTCACCCTTCACTCCTTTGACGGACGATACCGGGTCGAACGAGCCATGGCCGACTACATCGTCTTTGACGAGCGCCTCCAGGTGGCCAAGGAGCTCATTGACGAGTGCATCCACGAATGGACGGACGGAAGCCGAAGCGAGGTAAAAGCCCTTGTGGACCACGCCTTTAAAACAGACTCCGAAGGCAAGGTAAGCACCTCCCGCGTCCTGGGCCTTCGCCAGCTGAAGATTGAACACCCCAAATGGAAAAAAGCCATGGAGGCCATCACGGACAGCATGAAAGTGGCCGACACAAAACCCTATTTGCGGGTGTATGAGCGGGACGAAGAGACCGAAGCCTACAAGCCTGTGGCACTGGCCCTGGCGGCGGTGTAGCGGATAGGCGAAAAAAACACGTACGGGAGATCGCAGGACGGGATGACCTGCCCTTGCATGACAGCAGAATACGGAGGAGAGATGAAACGAAACGCCGAACAATCAAAACTGTTTGACCCCAATACCATGGATGCAAAGCAGGTACTGAGCGGGCTGGACCCGTCGGTGAGGGATGACCAGCGCCTGTGGCCCACCCTCCTGGCCGAACTGGTGGATGTGGTGGATGATCATTTCCAGGACTGGGCCAAAATGGAGCCGGAGGAGGCCCTGGAGTGGTCCCAAAACGTCATCGTGGTCATTGCCCACTACCTGGGCGGACGCAACGTCTACCTTCCCAGGGACGATAAGTTAAAACGGGCCATCCGGGATGCCATGATCTTCCGGCTCTTTGACGGATGCAACCAGCGTGAGCTTTCCCGAAAGACCGGGTTAACCACGGCACAGATTTACAACATCATCAGCAAGCAGCGGTCCCTGCGAAAAGATCGAGACCAGCATAAGCGGTCCTTTGATTAGATGGGTGTACCGGCCTGCCCGGGCCGCCCACCAGGGCCAACGCATTGAACCATTCAGTTGCCCCCGGCGGCCAGGTGGGGGCACCTGGGAGCCTGTCAAAATACGTTAAAACCCTTTAAACCCACCCCCTGTTTTTTCTGTGTTTTTATACCTGCATGGAAAAAACACTCACCCTATACCTCACCCGATTACGCCAATCCGACCAGGGCACCGAAGGCATCCTGACGGTCCCCGAGCTTGGCTTTGCCTGCTTCACCCTGGAGCTGCCCTGGCGGGAGAATCGACCCAACGTGTCGTGCATCCCGCCCGGGACCTACCCCATGGCATGGCGGGTCACGCCCAGGCGTGCCACCTACCACATCCGCCAGGTTCCCCACCGCACGTATATCCTCGTTCACTCCGGCAATTACGCCGGGGACATCCGCAAGGGCCTCAAGACCCATGTGGAGGGATGCGTGCTGCTGGGAAGGCGCATGGGCTGGCTCAACGGCCAGCGGGCCGTCCTGGTGTCACGGGCCACGGTGAGGCAATTCAACAACCTGATGGCGGGCCGGGACGCCCGGATCACCATCATCGACCCCTGGGAAAACAACCATGCTTGAAGGAACCCTTTTGACAACCCTTTTCGGCGGACTGACCGGCCTTATCGGCACCGTCTGGTCCTCGTACAACCAACGCAAAATCAAGGCCCTGGAGATGGACGACCGGGACAGACAGCGGGCACACGACGTGGCCATGGTCGAGGCAGAGAGCGAAGCCATGATGGCCGAGGCCGAAGCCAACATCAGGGTCACCCGCACCCGGGTGGCAGGAGAGATTGAAGTGGCCGAAGTGGCGGCCTTTACCGAGAGCCAGAAAGCAGGTCAGGTGCGCATCTTTGACAGCGGCTACATGGACCGGCTCCTGGACATGACAGGCTGGGCAAAATGCCTCACCGTGCCCTTCGGGGTGCTCCTGGCCCTGTTCTTCGGACTGGCCGATGCCTTTAAATCCATGGCCCGGCCCGGGATAACCGCCTACCTCCTGGGCGTCTCCACCTGGATCACGGCAAAGGCGTGGCAGCTCCTGGAAGCGGTAAACGGCCCCGCCCTGACCCCGGCCATGGCCGGAGGCATCCTCTCGGACACCATCAACATTGTGCTGTACCTCACGGTGACAGCGGTCACCTGGTGGTTCGGAGACCGCATGGCGTCCAAGGGCCTTGCAGGCAACCTGAAGCTGGGGAGGGCGTAAGGCAATGGATATCTGTGACAAAGCAAACGATTACGCCGACCACCTGAACCGCAACGCCATAGCCAACCAGCTTGCAATGGTCCGGTCCCCCGCCGCCGAATCCCTCACCGAATGCGTGGATTGCGGTGAACCTATCCCCATGAAACGGCGCCAGGCCATGCCGGGCTGCGTGCGATGCGTCTCCTGCGAATCCCGGCATGAAAGGAAGAAAAGGTGAGCACACAACCGACGGACTATTCAGCCCTGCGGTTCTGGTTTGACGCGGGCCAGTACGGCCTCACCCTCGCCATCGGGGCGTACGTGTGGCTCGGCAGCCGATTCAACGCCAAGACCCGGGAAGTCAAAGGGGTCCATCAGGAGGTGTCGGTCATTGCCGAGCGTGTCACCAAATTGGAGACAAACATGGCCCATGCCCTCTCCCACGAAGACCTGGCAGCAGTCTACGACCGCATCAACGACGTGGCCGAAGAGGTCGCCGGGCTCTCAGGGAAAATGGACGGCGTCAAAGGGACCGTTGAAATGATCCAGGAATACCTCCTGAACGATGGATGCAAACGATGAACCGATTCTCATAACTTAAAAAAGGCCTCCGGCACCCCGCCGGGGGCCACGCTTTTACCTCATTTATAAGAAGCGGGTTTGAGGACGCCTTCGGCGCTCGCTTCCAGGCCTGGCAAACAAAAAGCCCCCCTGCTCTCCGCGCATTTCACCACATCACCCCAAAATTCCGGTTCCCCGACCATGGTGCACAGAGTGCACCCGACCAACACTCACGGGCGCAGCCCGTCAGCACATGTGACGCACCAGAGGAACGAAGGTGCGGAGCATGTGCGCACCTGGGGTCAAGGGACATAGCCCCTTGCCGCCGGAGCCATGCATTAAGAGTAAAACGCTTGAAACCCATGCCCCCGGCCACCCGTGGGATAGTACAGGCGTCAACAACGAAGGAGCACGACATGAAACGAATCAACATTTCCGAGAAGGAGGCATAGCCATGGCCTGGTGCACACAGGAAGACCTGACCCTGTACGTTTTGCAAGCTTACCTGTCGGTGGCTGAAGAAAAAAGCCCCGGGATCATGAATCGTGCCGTGGATGCAGTGAATGGGGAGATCGACGAGGCCCTTCTTGCAGGCGGGTATGCGGCCTCCGGCGCTTCGGCCACCCTCTGTCGCATTGCGGCGGCCCTTTCGGCCTGGCGAACCGTGGCGGCGGTGACAACCCTGGTGACGTCCGAGGCCGACACCGACAACGAATGGCTGCCCCTTCTCCACGAGCGCAACCGGGCGGAGTCCGATCTTGCTGCCATCCGCGAGGGCAAGCTTGATCCCTTCCCCAAGGCGCAAAGCAGCTAAGGAGGATGTTCAGGTGATGGAAGCACTCAACACCTTTGACAAAACAAGGCACAGCATGGAGGTGGCATGAGACAGCAGGCGGAAACATGGATCAGGGAAGTGGCGGTTCAGTGCGGGCTCAGCGCAGACAGCGTGATGGCCAAGCCGAACAAGCCGTCCCCCATCGATCCCAAAAAGCGCATTGAGCTTGAGTACCTGGCAGAAACCTTCATGTACGCCCCCCGGCCCCTTGCCAAGTGGACGCTGCCGGAAGGGACCCATCAGCGTGTCCGCAACCGGGTCTACACGGGCCGGCTCCCCGTGCGAGTCGAGGTGATCTCAGACGATGAGTCATGGCTGGACGCATTTGTCAACGCGTTCATCGTCACCCTGCCCCCCAAACGGGCAGACGCAGACAACAACCTTGTACAGATTCGCGTGGAAAAGGCCACGCGAGATGGCTTTACCGGCAACAGGACGGAGGTGTTCGTGAGGCGGAGCAACAGCCTTCACCTCACCTTTGAGTGGATGCTCTGTAAAGAGACCGACCTGCCCTTGATCCGCAAGGTGCAGTTCACCCCCAAAACCAAGGAGGCTTAAATGGCCAAAAAACAACAGACAAAGGCAAAGGAAGAGGAGCTGGACCTGGCGGCGCTGGCAGACAAAAGCGCCCTGCCGTCCTGGGAGCTTGCAGGACTGATGCAGGCCGCAGGCTGGGCTCCCGGCAAACAGATTACCGAAACCGCGTTTAACGACGCATTGAAACGATTCCGCAACCGCCCCCTGGGCGGTGGCCGAATCGTGTAAGGAGCGATTATGGGCGACGTATTGGAATTTTTGGTGGACGGGGCCAGCGGCCTTGCTCCCGGCGGGGTATCGGGCACGGCCATTGTGACCGGTGTCTGCTCCAAGGGCACCGTGGGCAAGGCATACCTGCTCGGCAAGCACTCGGACCTCGAAGGTCTCCTGGGTGTCGGCCCCCTGGTGGACACCCTCAAGGACGTATTTGCAACAGGGGGCCAGGAGCCTGTGGTCATCGCCGTGCCTGTTGAAGGCCTCTCCGGCGGGTACATCGGCAGCGTGCGCCACACGGGCACAGGACCTTCCGCAACGGCAACGGGTTCTCCCGCAGGCAACCTGGACGCGGTGCTGAAGATCAAAACCGCCGGTTCCCTGGGCACGGCCACAAGCGAGCTCTCCCTGGACGGCGGCAAGACCTTCGCCTCGGCGGAAGCCACCCCGGCCAACGGCCAGGTCACCCTGGGGGACTCCGGGGCCACCCTGGTCCTTACGGATGAAGAACAAAAAGAGGGCGACACCTACAGCGTCACCGTGCGCACCCCCATCGGCCCTGTGGAGAAAGTCGGCACCGGCCCGGACATCGATGTGGCCGGCACGGTAAAGGCAGCCGGTGAGCTGGTCCTGAAGATCGTCAAGGCCGGTGGCCGGAACCAGGGCACCTACCAGCTCTCCCTGGACGGCGGTGACTCCTGGGATGTCGAACGCACCCTCCCCGCCGACGGCCTGATTGCCGCCGGTTCCACGGGAGTTACCATCACGGTTCCCGCCTCGAACATGACCGTCGGCACGGTGTACACCTGCCGCCTGGCTCCCCCTGTGCCCAGCATCAGCGGGGTGATGGCGGCCCTTGAGAAACCCCTGGAGCGCTATGACGTGGAGTTCGTTCTCATCGTGGGCCCCTCGGACAGCAGCGATTGGGCGGCAGCCGGTGCCAAGGCCGATGCCTTGTGGAACCTCCACCGCCCCACCTACTTCAAGATGGCCTACCGCCTGCCCCAGGACGGAGAAACCGTGGATGACTGGACCGCGGCCTGCAAGGCCGAGCTGGACAGCTACGCCCACCGGTTTGTTCAGGTGTGCGCGGCCTACGGCGAGGTGTCGGACCCCTCGGGCAAGCGCCTGATGCGCAACTGGGCCGGGCTCCAGGCAGGTCGGGTGCTCTCCATTCCGGTATGCCGGGCCACGGGCCGCGTCAAAGACGGTGGCATCTCCCAGGGGACCCTGGACGAGGACTTCAACGAAGCCCACCAGAAGATCCTGGAAAAGGCAGGCGCCCTGACGGCCAAGCGTTATGCGGGCCTCTCCTCCGCCTACTGGGGGGACTCCAGGACCCTGGCCGATCCCACCAGCGACTTCCAGTACGAAGAGGTGGTGCGAACTGTTTTCAAAGCGATTCGGCTCTCCCGCATGGCAGCCCTCAAGAGCATGTACGACGAAGCCGGGGACCCCACCCTGGCTGACAACGGAGGCAGCGGCCTCAACTATCTGAAAGCCTGCATCGAAGGGGCCCACGGCACCATGATCGCAGCAAGACCCCAGGAGCTGGCCGCCTCCAAGGTGGAGATCCCCGCCGGCCAGGACATCGTTAACAACGGGGTTGCCGTTGAGTTTACCCTCATCGGCCTGCCCATTATCCGAGAGATCCGACTCTTTGCCCAGTACGTGTACGCGGGCAGCCGTCAGGATCCGAGACTGGAGGTGGCCTAATGCCCATCAACGGAAACACCTATGACTGGGAATCGGTAACCATTGATCTTAACGGCACGACGGCAATCGATATCGAAGAGATCAGCTACAACGACAGCCGGGAAATCGATCTCGTCTACGGCAAAGGCAGTATTTCCACGAAATACGGACGCAAGAACTACAGCGCTTCAGGGTCCATGAGCCTTCTCAGGGAGGAGTTTCAACGCCTTCGCAAGAAGCTGGGCGGCAGCGTCTACAAGGGTGAACCCTTTCCCATCAGCGTGAGCTACGGCGACGAGGGCATGGACACCGTCACCGACACCCTGCCCAAGGTGAAAATCACCAAGCAGGACACCAGCGCCAAGCAGGACGAGTCAGCCACCGGCAAGGTGAAACTCGACTTCAAGATCCTCTCCCCCATCAAGTGGGGAGGAGATGCGGCCCTTTAACCCCAACCGCCCCATGCCCTTGCATGGGGCGAACCGGTAACGATTCAGCCCATGTCTGCCTCCGGCGGCAAGGTGAGCCACCTTGAAAGCTGGTTACCGCTGCGCTTTAACCCTCGTTCCTCGGGTTAAATCACATCGGCATTCATGTGTGATGTGAATATTTATTTTTTGTCTGAACCCTTACACCATCCAAGGAGAACAAAGCATGACCACAGAAAATCCCAATACAACCGCACCCGAAGCAGACATCTCCTACGAAGGCTACACCCTTATGGAACACACCTTCAACGACCGGTTTGCCGGAAAAGAGGTGACCATCAGGCACCACTTCAAACGCCCCAACCGGCCCCAGATCTCCCGTGCCCAGAAAGGGGCCGGCAAAGACGCCATGAAAGCCTTCGGCAACTTCGTCTCCGAAATTGTGCACCCCGACGAAAAAGAGGCCCTGGCCGCCAACATCAAGATCTACCCCGGCCTGGCCGCCACCTTCGGCAACGCCATCATGGGCGCCGTGGGCGTGGGTGACCTGGGAAACTGATCCGGCGCGCCCGGGAAACCCTGGACCCCATGGACCAGTGGGAGGCCATGATCTCCCACTGGCTCGGCCAGGAGGCGGCGGAGGACCTGGAGACCTTCGCCTCCCAGGTTGCCCGGGCAGAATGGTTGGAGAAGAGACACCTTGAATCGTTGCAGCGCCTAATAGGAGGAGTCAGTTAGTGGAAGCGCTTAGCATTTTACAAGACTTGGGGATGGCAGAGTCTGTCATCGGGCCTTTGGAAAAAATGAAGGGAGCTTTGGACGAGGCAGGAATCGCAAGCAGCAAATTCGGTAACTGCATGGCAGGTATCTCCAAAAAGATGCTGCCCTTCCTAGTCGTCGCGAATATGTTCCTTTCCGTCCTGGCCCCCGCCATTTCGTCGGCGGCCGATTTCGAGACCAAGTTGTCCAGTCTGGGAGCTGTCTCAAAAGCCAGCGCCAGCGAAATGGCCCTAATGAAACAAAGCGCCTTGGACTTGGGGGCCAAAACAGGTTTCGCTGCGGGGGAAGTGGTGGCGGCCCAGGAGCAACTGAGCCAAAGTGACTTCACCCCCGCCCAGGCCGTCAGCGTCATGCCGGATATCCTGAACCTGGCCACGGCAGCCCAGTGCGACCTGAGCGCAGCGGTCTCGGTAAGTTCCGCAGCCATGGGTGCCTTTAACATGAAGGCCTCGGAATCAGGTAAGGTGGCCGATATCCTCGCCTCGGCCGCCGCCTCGGGCATGAGCCTCACAGACCTCGGAACGGCACTGGAAAAGGCTGGAAACACGGTGGGCAAATCCGGGGTCAGCTTTGCCGAATTTGCGGCCATCACCAATACCATGACCGGAGCCAACATCACGGCGGCGAATGTGGGAAATGCCACATCCACCATGTTCAACAAGCTGACCGCACCGACGGGTGCCGCAGCAAAAGCACTCTCGGACCTGAATGTGGCAACCAAAGACTCCAACGGTAAGATGCTTCCCTTCCTGGATATTATGGGAAACATGGAAACAGCCCTTGCCGGAGTGGGGGCGACGGAAAAGGCCGCTACGCTGAAAACCGTCTTCGGGGACAATGCCCTTGGACCTGTCAACGCCCTGTTGAATGAGGGGATCGGCAACCTCAAGAAATTTGCCAAAGCGGCGGACAACGACACAGGCCGGGCAGCGGAAATGGCCAGGGCAAAGCTCAACAACCTCAATGGGTCCCTCAAGATCCTGAGCGCAGCAACCACCAGTTTTTCCATCGTGGTGGGCAGTGCCTTCACCCCCATTTTAAAAGTCTTAACGGACGCGCTTGTCACAGTGGTGGGCTGGCTCACGACCATGGCAGCCCACCCCATCGGAAAAGCCGTCCTGCTAATGGCCGGCGGATTTTCCGCGGCGGTGGTCGCTCTGGCAGTCTTTCCCGAGGTGATGATGCTAGCCAGTATGGCTGTATCCTTTTTTAACACGATGGTTTTGGCCAACCCCATCGCTCTGGTCGCCATGGGCATTATCGCACTGGGGGCTGTAATCATTGCCTTCTGGGACAAGGTTGCCGAGTTTTTCAAACCGTTGACACTGATCGTCCAGGGCGTCATCTCCGTTTTTAAAACCCTTTCAGGCACCATCGGCACCATTGAAGGCCAACTGGCAAAGGACGTGCAAGCGGCCGGATTGGTGGGCGTGATTACCACGATCTGTCGCGTGATCTATCGCATCAAGGTGGCCTGGGATACCGCCTGGGACGCCATGGTCACCACCATGGCGGGTGTCGGGAGTATTTTTACCCCCATCATCGACACCCTGGCGGGTGCCTTCCGGCCCCTGTGGAAAATCATCACCTACGTATCACGCGCCCTTTTCGGTGCGGCAGAGTCCACAAGCGTTTCAAGCTGGCAGACCTTCGGTGCCATCGTGGGCGTTGTGGTTGGCTCGGCCTTTCAGGTATTGGCCTGGGCCGTTCGTCTTGTTCTTAGCCCCTTTACGCTTTGCATCAAGATGGTGGGCCATTTGTTCTCGGCATTTGTCTGGCTTGGGGAAGGCATTGGCAACGCTGCCGGTTGGATCGTGGAGCATGCCGCTTCCATCGGCAACGGCATCAAGTGGGCATTTCTCAACCTGACGCCTTTAGGATGGATCATCCAAGGCTTTAACGGCGTCAAGAATTTCCTGTCCAACATCAACCTGGCCGAAATCGGCGTGAAGATTATGCATTCCCTGGCATCGGGCATCAAACGTGCCGTCATGATGCCCTTTACCATCATCAAGGGAGGATTCAGCAAAATTCGCAACTGGTTCTCCTCTTCGGACGACAAAGAGGGGTCGCTGGCGAAGCTCACTGTTCCCGGCTCACAAATGGTGAATACCCTGTCCACAGGAGTCCGGGGCGCAACGTCGGTACTGGGGAAAGGGGCCGCTGGGGCGGCAGTCGGAGTTGGCCTTACCCTCGGCACAGCCATGGCCGATCCCGGGCAATACACGTCCGGCATCAGCTCCCTTCCGGCCGTTGCCACCCCATACGAACAGGCGGCTGAAGGTGCCAGCGGCCCGCAGCATGCCGCTGAAAGCGGTGAGGTGCGAAGCCAGGGTTCCAAGGTTGTTATTGAACATTTACATGTGCAGCTCCCCGATGTGTCGGACGCGGACTCTTTTGTCCAGGCCCTGCAGACACTGGTGAGTTCTTACGGAGGACAGGACTGATGGATGGGTACTTGAAATTTTCAGATGGTGAGGTGTCGTTGGGTGGAGTGACTGTCCCCGGGATTTTGTCGAGTCTCTCCATAGGAAGCGAGGTGATCTTCGATGAACCCAAAGAGGAGGGCAAACCCGGCACCACCAAGCTCCCCATGGGATGGGAGGATTCGGATTTTTCCCTGTCCCTGGTCCTGGTGAGCGACGAAAACGGCACCTGCTACGACAAACTGAAAAAGCTCGTAGCGGTCTTCAAAGGGACCAATGACAAGAAAAACCCGAAGGTCTTTACCATCGCCAACCACCACATCTCGGCATGGGGCATTGACCATGCCGTATTCAAACGTTTGCAATCCAGCGAGGACAACAAAACGGATACGATCAAGGCCACCTTGTCGTTTACCGAGCACAACCCGCCCATCCAAAACCAGGCCCAACCTCCGAAAGACGGAGGGGCCTCCGGAAAGGCGGAGAACAAGACGCCCGGTACCACGGCCAAAGAACCGGAGCTGTCCCTTAAAATCAATGTTGGGAGGTAGCCATGGGAGTCATTGCAGGCATCCAATTGGACATCTTCCTTGGGGAAAAGCGGGTCACCCGCTGCCCGGAGTGCGTGGTGACCGCATCGCGGCGGTCCGTGCTGACCGAGGCCAGCATTGCCGTGCCCGACCCCATGGGCGAGGTGCATCAGGCCCTGGACAAGGGGCAATCCCTTTCCGTTCGGTTCGGGTATCGGGACCGGGACCGGGACCCGGGCGTGTTCACCGGTACCGTCACCCGATGGGCGCCCTCCTTAAAGGCCAGGGAGCATGTGGTGATCCATGCCGACGGCCCGGAGCGCGCCCTCTTAACCACGCATCTCACGGAGTCGTGGTTTGAGGAACCGGCGGATGTCCTTGCCAGGCGCATGCTTGCCGCCTCCGGGCTTCCGGTGGGGCATGTGGACCTGCCTGACACCCTCATTCCGCGCATGAGCGTCAGCGGCAGCCCTGTCCGGGGAGCGATCATGGGGGTGATGCACAGCTTGGAGAGCGGCTTTTCGCAGGACTTGAGCGGGTCTTACCTGCGGCTTGAAAGCGGGGCTCTGGTCCTTTCAGATGCCCCCAGGGAGGGGGCGGTCCCGGTCATTTCTACGGCCGGGGGCATCATTCGCCACAAGGTCCGCACCGAAGGGCCCAGTGAGGTGGAAACCTTCCTCACGCCCTGGATGCTGCCCGGCATGCAGTTTCAATTAAACGACACCCGCAAGGGGGTCCGGGGGCTGTTCATGGCCGACGCCGTGACACACGTCCTGCGTCCCCGCTCTGTGCGCACCTTTCTTTCCTACGGAGGATCGTATGACCGTTTCCAATGTTGATGATTTCTTTCGGCTTTTTCAAAAGGCGGTGGAGCTGGTGCGGCCCAACCTCCGCAAGTTCTATCGGGTGGTGCGCAAGGCCGAGGTGATCCGAAGCTATCCCAGCGACGGGCAGTACTGGGCCGATGTGCAACCGCTCTTAAACGATGAAACCCCGGACCCCGACGAACCGGTGATTCCCAAGGTGGAGATCCCGGTGCTCTGGGCCGGGCCGGAACGCGGCGTGGTCTGCCCCCCTGCCCCGGGTACCCGCTGCGATCTTTCATACTACGACGGGGACCCCAACTTTCCCCGCATCGGCAATTTCAGGTGGCAGGGCAACAAGGCCCCCCAATGCGACCTGGGGGCCTTCATCATCCAGCTGGAACCCGGGGTCTCCATCGAGATCGAGGCGGACAAGCGCATCGTGACCCTCACCTCGGCCAGCGCGGAGACAGAGGCCGGGGACAAATGGACGGTCAAGGCAGGCAGCGAGGCCACCGTGGATGCCCCGCTCATCAAGCTCAATCAGGGCACGGGGGTGGTGACCGGTGCCTGCGTCTGCCATTTCACAGGGCTTCCCCACGGGGATGTGTCCTCAACGGTTTTTGCCGGGAAATAAGGAGAACAACAAAATGAGTCTGAGCAACAGCGCACTCAAAGGGTTGATCGTCGGTGAGATGACCGCCCAGGGAATCGAGGTGGCAGGCGACCATGCCTGGGCCGAAAAACTGGCGACGGCCGTGGCAAACGCCGTGGTGGCTCACATCACGGCAAGTGCCCAGGTCACGGTAAGTGGCGGGTCCAGTGCCGGCACATACAAGGTGGCATAATGGAACATATCTTCGGACAAGACATCAAGCTGGACGGCCAGGGCCATGCCCTCATCGCCGCAAACGGTGAACTCGTGCTCACCGAGGACGTAGACACCGGCCTCCAGGACATTCGCGAGGCCCTGAAAACCCCTGTGGGCACCCTCTTCTACGATGAAACCTACGGTGGCCGGATTTACCACTGGATCAAGGACGAAAATACGGAGACCCATCGCATGGGCTTCACCGCGGAAGTGAGGCGCATCTTAAGAAACGACCCCAGGGTGGAGGCCGGAAGCGAAACCTGCCGCATCCGCTCCTGGGACGAGAAAGGCATCGAAGCCGAAGCCGGCTGGCAATGGATCGGCCAGTCCCACATGAACAACCTGGTGATCGGAATCGATCCCGCAACCATGGAGGTAGTGATCAAAGATGGCTGTTCCCATTCCACGAGTTTCTAAAACATTGGACGAATGCCGCCAGATGGTCTTCGGCAGGGTATCTGACGTACACGACGAATACATCGCCAAGGGGTGGCTGCCCCGGGAGATGAACCTTAACAAAGGCGTGGTGAGGGGCATCCTGGAAGTGATGAGCTGGAGCCTGCACCAGGTGTACCTGCTCCTTGCCGACCAGGTGCGGCTGGGGATTCCCGGAGAATCCCACGGCACGTGGATGGATCTCCACGCCGACCAGGTGGAGGCCCCCCGCCAGGCCATGGGCAAGGCAAAGGGCATGGTGCACTTCACCAGGGAAGCAAGCAGCGGCAACGTCTCCATTGCCAAAGGGCGCATCGTCAGGACCCAGCCCGACGGCACGGGCAAGGTCCACCGATTCGTGACCACCAAAGATGCCGTCATGCAAAACGGAGACAACGAGGTGGCCGTGCCCGTGGAGTCCGAAGATTACGGGGCCTCTGCAAACGTCACCCCCGGCCAGATCTCCGTCATCGTCACCCCCGTGCCCGGGGTGGATGCCGTCACCAACCGGTCCGGCTGGCTGCTCACCGAAGGGGTGGACACCGAGTCCGACACCAGCCTCAAAGAGCGCTACAGGCTCCAGTGGAAAGGCAACGACGGCTACTCTTCCAACGCCTACAAACGATGGGCAACATCTGTTCCCGGCGTTCTGGACGTGGCCGTCAACGACCAGCACCCCAGGGGCCAGGGCACGGTGGATATCGTCATCCGGGGCATGGCCGGGATGCCCACCCACGAACTCCTTGAAAAGGTGCGGGAGGCCATCGCCCCCAACGCCCACCAGAACGACGACTGGCAGGTCTTGGCACCCAGCCCCGTGCATGTGGACATCTCCCTTGCCCTCCACCTGAAACCCGAGGCCGTGTGGGAAGAGATCCGGCCCAAGGCGGAGTCGGCAGTCCGAACCCTCTTTGTCAAGCCGGACGAAAGCGCCCAGGAGGCCTATATGTTCGGCGTGGGCGAAGACATGACCCAGGACCGCGTTGTGGGGGCCATCATGAATGTCTCGCCCCACATCAAAGAGGTGGAGTGGCTCGCCCCCACCACAAACATCACCGTGGGCCAAAACGGCCTGGCCATCCTCACCGGCCTGACCCTGGCCCATGTAACGGAACCGGAGGCATAGATGGCCCTTTTCTGGAAGTACATACGCAACCAGCTCCGCTTCCGCCCCGCCCTTGCAGGCGGCCCCGTGGCCGTCATCCTCAAGGGCATGGCAAAAGCCTTGGACGATGTGTGCGCCGACATCGTGTGGGCCCGGGACCAGATGAACCCCAAAACCTGCGATGACGAGCTTGTGCCCGCCTTTGCACAATCCAGGGGCATCCGAAAGCACCCCGCCGAAACCTTTGACCAGTACCGGACCCGGGTGGTTGACGCCTGGGCCTGGCATCGCATGGCGGGCAGGCACCCCGGCGTGGAACGCATCCTGGACCACTATGGCCACGAAGGGTGCACCCTCTCTTCCATGAAGCCCGTGGACAGCACCAGATGGGCCGAATTCGAGGTGTCGGTTCCCGCAGATGCTCCCATGGACAAGACAAAATACGACGCCATCCGAGACGTCATCAACGGGGCCAAGGCCGCCACGGCCAAACTCGCCCGCGTGAGCACCAGGACACAGACACCGTCCCAGATCTTTGCGGCAGCCGGCCTTCGCGTCAAAACCCATATCAGACTGTAAGGAGAAGACCATGTTGAGATGGACCCCTGCCGGGCTTCAGGCCATTCAAGAGGCTGAATCATCCGGAACCAAAATCAAAGCCACCCACATCGCCATCGGGGACGGCGGCGGGCAGACGCCCGACCATTCGGGCAGCACCATGCTGGTAAACGAGCTCTACCGCCAGCCCATTGACACCATTGCCATGGTGGATGCCCCGGACGTCCCTTCGGGTAAAGTCGTGGAGTTCGGCGTCAGCATCCCCGAGACAAAGCCCGAAACCGGCAGCTGGATGATCCGCGAAGTGGCCATTCTGGCCGACGACACCGTCATCGGCATCGGCCCGCACCCGGAGCTTGAAAAGGTGGGCAAGGACTCCCCCAAGGGCACCATGACCCACACCATCACCGCCCCCATGGTCGTGAGCAACGAGGCGGTTATTTCCCTTGCCATTGCCCCTTCCGTGCATGCCACCATGGAAGCCCTTTCCGACCACAACGAAGACAGCCAGGCGCATCAGGATATCCGGGAAGCCTGCACAACAGCCATCTCCGAGCACAACCGGAATGATGGAGCCCATAAGGATATTCGCCAGGCTCACCAAACGGCTGTGGACGAGATCACCGCACAGAAAGAGGCGCTGGAGACGCTTGAGGAAAAGGTGGTCAATACGGGGGTCAGGCAGGCTGTTTTGTCTTATGGCGAGGGTATTTCGGTTGAGGCGACCGAGGTGAAGGGCATGGATTCGGTTGATTATATGGGGGACGGTCAAGCTGGATTACCCGTTAATCTGGGGATGCCGTTCGCTGGTGGAGAGTACGGTGGGATGGTGATGGCCTGCACCCCTTCATTCCAGGGGAATAGACTAATTCAAGATACCATTTTAGGTGTAGATAAGTATATACGTTCAGATAGTGCAGCCCCCATAGAGACCGCGACTGGTGGAGTGCGGGAGTGGACGAACACGGGGATAACCGTTGGCAATAGCGACTATTTCAACAAGGCAAATCAATCTGCCAATATTATAGCTTTTCAGACGACCAACATACTCCCAATGGACAAAATCATCGCGAAGTCGGTCTGTTTTGACTTCGCAAACAACTGGTCTGGTACCAACTCCATTGCCATTCGCTCAATTGAGTTTTTAGATAAACGTGGCGAAGTAATCCCAATGCGCCAAGGCGTCGATTTTGGTGCAATAGCCACATCGAAATATAGTGAGAGTTTCGATCCACACTTTGCATTTGACACGACCAAAACCAAAGTTGGTAATTGGACGGATAACTCCTGGCTCTCCCACAGTGGTATTTCCACAAACCAGCGTCTTACAATAGTCTTCAACACCCCACAAACATTCTACGGAATCCAAATCAATAACGGCCACGCCAGCGGCACCGCAAACGATGCTGTGTATGGCGCAAAGGACTTTGCCATCTACGCCACAGACCAAGCGGTTGAACTCGTTGTCGGAGGTGGCTTTGGCAATACTGGCAACGGCCTTACCAAACTTGTTGGAGCACGTCTGAGAAAACACAAACTTATCGACGCCTCAGACCCCATCCATGTCTTCGGGGATTACTGGCACTTCAATCCCGCCACGGGTTTCGCGATGGTGTTGTATCACGGATGGGGTGTTACACGAGCCCTTAAGCATCCAATGGGAAAACGGTTAGCCCAAGGTTGGTTTAAAAAAATCGACGACGCAATGAGTTGGTATGTGTACTCCGACAAAATCGGGGGGGAAAAATACCTTTGTCTCGACACAGATGACACTCCCAAGACAAACCCTGGTGATACTGGTCTCTTTTGGGCTAAGAACACCACCGAAAATGAGATCTTTTTGGGGGTCAATGAAGCCACCAACAGCAATGACAATGAGTACATGTTTTACGGCTGGTTTGGTGATGATCTTGGTAGCACCACCCCCGGAATGACCGGAGTGCTGGGATCAACGGCATTTGTATCTATGAAAGGTGGTGAGACCGTTGGCCTTGGATTTGAGGCCGAGACAATAATCGCGAAAGCCAAAAATACAGGACATTGGCATGTGGTGTCCCGTGACCGTGGTTGGGATAAATTCACTTTACTCAACTCCCCATGGACCGAAAGTGACCTGTCAAAACCTCTCCTTGTCGAAGGAACTAAACTTACTCTGCAAGACAACTGGGGAAGTTCCGAAGGCTACATAATTATGGCCATTGGCAAACAGGGCCAACTTCCAAAGGGCCGCTCAATCCAAATCAAAGCTAGTACCGAATCCCCATTCGTAGCAAACATCTCTAAAGGATTCGGTCCTGAGGGAAACCGAGACAAAATCATTTACAAAGATACTCCAGCCATCTACCCACAGACAAAATCGGATGGCAGATATGACCTGGTTTTGCTCGACAATGGGGCTGTCGATTTGATTCCTGAAAAAAGTTACGTTACGGATATAGTTAAGTGGATGAATGACAAACTGATTATCGGGTCTTGCAAAATCTCCGATGGCCTGGTCGTTGATCTGGAACTTATGCCTACCGGTGATGAGTATGAGACGCCCTGGTTCCCAGTAACTCTCAACACTAAGTATATTTTATCAAATCTATTTCAAACCCCAAAATCTACATTCGAAATTTATTGGAACAGTGCGCCAACAGATGAGAATAAAAGATATTGTGGAGGGCAGTATTATTATCAAGCCAGAACCATTGGCGCATACAAAAGAGTAAACAGCAATGAATTGATAGTGGGTTCAGGGTCAAGCTATACTTTCTCTAGCAGATGGGGAGCAGACCCTGTTCAATCTGCTGAGGGTTTCTATAAGCTCAAAGTCAAGCGAGGTTTCTAAAATGGAAAAACTTGAAATTCAAAACACCTGGTATGATAGAACTACGGGAGCGAAAGTCATCAACTTCATCAAGAACTCAAGAATACCTGAAAATTGCCAAGAAACGCCTCCTGATATCGCCCCTGAACCCGCCCCCAACGACATCCCTCTCTGGGATGTCGACAACATGGTGGAGGAGTCTCCGACCCTGGCAAAATATTTTTTGAAATCCCAGGGAATTGAATAGCAGGACAGGTGACGTTAGCCCCAACCGAAAAAACCCGGCCAACAAGACGGGCTGACAAATAAGGTCAATCAGAGCCGCGTAGCCCTTTCTTACATCAATAGCGGCAGGCACCACCTTTCAAAGATTCAACCCTCCATTGCCCGAGCATCGCACGCAAACCAACCCCTTTGTGCGGTGACTCGGGCTCCTCTTTTTTCCAAGCAATTATCCAATCAAAGAGACAGATCTTTTATTCGGCGTTAAAGGCATAACAGAACCATGAGCGACACCGTGTCCGCCACAAAAGAAGTCTAAATGTTGCGCGGTTTGAACCGAGGAAACGGGATTGAGGGTCAGGCGGCGCACCAGCGCTGACCCTCAGCCCGTTTCACAATTCCAGCCCGAACCGCATTAAGATCCATATGGGCGAGGCAAGTGATCAACGTGTTTCCCTTCTCAACGAGCACACCCTTGAGGCGCTCTCCCCAGAGGACCCCTATTCGATTTTCCGAGAAAAAAAGATTGCAAAATCACACAGCATCTGGTTTGTTTGGGTCGCCTAAAACTTAACGACACAACAACAAATTATGAGTCCCCCGAAATAAACACAAAGAAGGAAGCCAATGAAACCGTCCCACATTGCAACAGCCGTCTCAACCCTCATTCAGATTCGTCAACCCACGTTTTTGTGGGGGCCTCCCGGCATTGGCAAAAGCCAGGTGGTCAGGCAGACGGCTGACGCCATGGGACTGGAACTCATCGATATCCGGGCCATCCTCCTGGACCCGGTGGACTTGCGGGGCATTCCCCGCATCGGGGATGACGGCACGTCCACGTGGTGCGCGCCGTCCTTTCTGCCGCGTTCGGGAACCGGCGTTCTTTTTCTGGATGAGCTCAACGCGGCCCCTCCCCTGGTCCAGGCGGCATGTTACCAGCTTGTTCTGGACCGGCGGCTCGGGGAGTACACCCTGCCGGAGGGCTGGGCCATCATCGCTGCCGGAAACCGGGAGCAGGACCGGGCGGTGACCCACCGCATGCCGTCTGCTCTGGCCAACCGGTTTGTGCATATCGACTTCAGCGTGGACCATGAGGAGTGGCTCACCTGGGCTGAAGCACACGACATCGCCCCGGAGGTGACCTCCTTTATCCGTTTTCGTCCCAAGCTTCTCCACGATTTTGACCCGGAGCGGGCAGACAAGGCCTTTCCGTCTCCCAGGTCCTGGGAATTTGTCTCTCGCCTCATGGGTGGGGGAATGGAAAAGAGCATGCTAAGCGAGCTGGTGGCAGGCACGGTGGGCAAAGGAGCCGCTGCCGAGTTTTGCGGGTATGTCACCATCCGGCACCAGCTTCCGGACCCTGAGAGCATTTTATCCGCCCCCAACCTTGTGGATGTCCCCACAGACCCTGCGGTCCTGTTTGCCCTGTGCGAAATGCTTGCTCTGTCGGCAGATTCCGGCACCATGGATGCCTTGCTGACCTTTGCCTCCCGGTTGCCCGATGAGTTCAGCGTTCTGCTCATCCGAGAGGCGGCCCGCGCAAACAATCGAATCGTAGAAACCGATGGGTTTGCCCGGTGGGCGGAAGACCATGCAGAGGTTCTTATGTAAGGCCTGTAACCCTCTGAAAGAAAGCGACCCGCCGGAGGCTGCCAAGTTAACGATGCCTCAGGCGGCCCTGCCGGGGCCAAAGGTTTACCCATTTTATGCGTTGGGTTTGACAAACTGGTTTGGGGCGGTTTTATGAACATCTTCGCGGATGTTTTTCACTTAGGAACGAGGGGAAAGCATCCGCAACCTGGGGTTCAGGGATCATCCCCTGGCCACCGGAGGCTGCTTCCCCACCCCAATTTACCCATAGAAGGCAAGCTGAACCGGCACAACTTTTTTACAGCATCCCGCCCGGAACAACGACATGGCAACCATGAACCCACAGATCAAAGACACCAACGCGTACTCCAAAATTCTGAGGGCGCGCACCTCCCTGGTCATCAACCACCCGTTTTTTGCTTCCCTGGCCCTGCGGTTGAAGGTCAGGGAGGACTATTCGTGTGAAACGGCCTGGACCGACGGCAAGGTATTTGGCTACAACCCCCTGTATGTCCGGGTCCTTTCGCCGGACAAGCTGGAGGGGCTTACCGCCCATACGGTGATGCACCCGGCCTGCGGGCACCACACCCGTCGGCAGAACCGGGACCACGACCTCTGGAACAGGGCCTGTGATTATGCCGTCAACGGCATCCTGCTGGAGTCCGGATTCACCCTTCCCGACGGTTTTTTGCTGAACGATGCCTATGACGGAAAAAGTGCGGAGGCCGTCTACACCATTCTTGAGCGCGGCCTGGATGATTCGGAACAAAGCGAAGAGGAATCAGATCCGGAGGCAGGAGATAACTCAGCGGCCTCCGGAGATGACACATCCGAGCTTGAGGCATCGGCCCTCCCCGAAGGCCGGGAGGAATCAGAGGAAGAGTCGCAGGAGGCTTCTCCCTCGGGTGATCCCGGAAAATCAGGGGAAGTCCGTGACACCCCTGCGGGAGGAGAAACAGATCCGGGCCATGAAACAGACTGGAATGAGGCCCTTACCCAGGCCTTTGTCAATGCCCGGGGCATGGGCAAGCTGCCTGCCGGAGTGGAACGGTTCATCCATCGCCGGATCAACCCGAAACTCAACTGGAGAGAGCTGCTGGCACGATTCATCGAGCAGTCCGCTCGCTCGAATTACTCCTGGGTATCCCCCAACAGGCGGTATATTCACCAGGAGCTCTACCTGCCCTCGCTCCAGAACCAGGAGCTGAGCACCATCGTCGTTGCCGTGGATACCTCCGGCAGCATCGAACCGGCTGAGCTGGCCCAGTTCAGCGCAGAGGTATCCGACATCATGGAGCGCTACCCGGCTACCCTCCATGTGATTTACTGTGATGCAAAGATTTCAGGGTACGACGTCTTCAACCGCTGCGACCTGCCCGTGGCCCTTCGCCCCAAAGGGGGCGGTGGAACGGATTTTCGTCCGGTCTTTGAGCTGGTCGCCAAAAACGGGCTGATGCCGTCGTGCCTGATCTACCTCACCGACCTTGAGTGCCTCTCCTACCCAGACCAGCCGCCGCCCTATCCGGTGCTGTGGGTCAAAACCGGCAACAGCGACAACCGGGCGCCCTTCGGCGACGTTATCCAGTTGTAAATGTGACTGAACCCAAAAGGAAAAACCGTGCGTATTCAATGGAGCATCGATAAAAAAAGGGGCAATTTCAGGCCCACCCTGACGTACACCATCACCCTGGAGCCCTTTGAAAAAGAGCTGGCCGTCAATGCCCTGACCGTCAAGAGCCTCATACCCCGCATCCCCCATGCACGTCGCCCTTTCTGCCAGCCCGGGGAAGATGAGAGGACCGGGGCATGGGTACCGGAGCGGCACCACTACCTCTGTATCCCAAGCGCGCCCTACCTGAAGGACAATGAGATCAAAAACGTCATCCGCCTGCCGTTTCGCGAGGAGGGGGAGTACCCTGAAGTTGAAGACTCCTTTGAGATGTTGAGGCATGCCTATGAAGAGATCGTCAAACAGGCATACGGCCATGGCCCGATATCCCGGCAGGGTGACATGGAGATGACCCCGGAGACCAAACGAACCATCGCCGCAAAGGTAGCCCGTGCAAAGCTGCTCAATCTCTACGGCACCGATCGAATGAGCGCATGATAGCGGCTTTGGAATGGCGCTGCTTCCAAATTGAAGGGTTCAGCCTTTTCAGCTACACCTTAAACCGCCCGACGATTCCGTTCACCCGGGCGGCCATCTCCCGAAGCTGTTCCGCATGGGAACTCAGCTGAGCGCTTGATCCGGCAATGTCCCCTGCTTCCTGGTTAATCTGAGAGATATCCTCGGTCAGGGCCTTGGACACGGAGAAGCTCTGGGTTACGTTCTCGTTGATGTCTGAAATCCCCCGGGAGACAAACGAGATATTGTTGGCAATATCTTTTGTGGCCGTGGACTGCTCGTTTACGGACGAGGTGATGGTGGCCACAATGGCATTGACCCGCTCGATAATCCCGGCGATCTGATCGATCTCCCCTGCGGTTTCCGAGGTGGTGCCCTGGACGGTTTCGATCTGCTCCTTGATGCCTTCGGTGGCCTCGGCCGTCTGGGCGGCGAGTTCCTTGATCTCGTTGGCCACCACGGCAAACCCTTTTCCGGCGTCTCCGGCCCGTGCCGCCTCGATGGTGGCGTTCAGGGCAAGCAGGTTGATCTGCTCGGAGATGGCCGAGATGGTTTCGGTGACCTGGCCGATCTCTTCGGCGGCATGGCGCAACGCCACCATCTTGCCGGCGGCCTCTTTGGACTGTGACACCGCCTCATCGGAGATCCCCCGGGCCTTGGCCGTGTTGTCCACGATCTCGTGGATGGTCACGCTCATCTCTTCGGCGGCCGATGCCACCATGGTGCTGTTGGATGACGACTCCTCAATGGCTGCGACAATATTGGCCAGGTTCTCACTCATGCCCGTCGCCGCCCCGGACAGGGCCTCGGCGCGATCCGCCGTATTTTCCGCCCCTGTCGAGAGCCGACCGGAAATATCGATCAAGGTGTCCGAGGAGCCGTCGACCTTGGTGCTTGTGGCCCCGATATCCTTGATAATGGCCTGCAGTTTTTCCATGAACAGGTTGAACCACCTGGCCATCTCCCCCACTTCGTCCTTGGTGTCCACCACCAGGCGCATGGTCAGGTCCCCTTCCCCTTCGGCAATGTCCCTGAGCCCCGCCACAACCTGCTTGACGGGCTTTGAGATGGACCTGGAGATCAGGAAAATCACCAGCCCCACAAGGGCAATGGTGGCCAGGGTCAACCCCAGCAGTAAATTCCGCAAGGTATAGACTTTGGAGTGCAGCTCCTGCTCATCGATGACCGTCACAATGGACCACCCCGTGGTCGGCACCTTGGAAAAAAACGCTATTTTGCTCTCCCCGCTGTCCGTAAATTCATAGATACCGGTGCGGTTACCCTTCATGTATTCATCAAGCCCCCCAAGACGGCCGCCGCTTATCTCGCCAAGTTTCTCCTTCATGACAACGGAGGTATCCGGATGCACGATGATGGTTCCGTCCTGGGCCAGGACGATGCCGTAGCTCTTGCCTGTCAAGCCCAGGGCGTCGATGGTCTCGGAGACAAAGTTCAACTGGATGCCGGCCCCCACCAGCCCCTGGGGCGTTCCCCGGTCATCGGCAATGGGGGCAACCATAAAAATCGTGGCCTTGCCCGTGGTTTTGGAGATCAGGGGCGGGGTGACAAAGGAGGGCCCACCTGCCATCAGGTCCTTGAAATACCCCCGGCTTGAAATGTTGCCCACAAAGCTGCTCAGGGACTGGTCGTTTTTATCCTGCTGAATGGTATGGTAAACACCCTGGCTGTTGGCGGAGTAGATATCCGAATAATCGTTGGGGTAGGCTTTTTTCAAATAGAGATACCGGTTGCGGTTCAAGGCATCGATCTCATCAAATCCCGTGTTGATGTTTTTCGCCTGGGGTGTCTGGGCGATGGACTCGGTTTCGATGAGATGTGTCTTGATCCATACGTCCACCACCGTGGATTTTTCCTGCACGGTTTTCAGGATATTGTCGGACAAGTCCCCCCGTATCAGGTTGCTCATATAGACATACGTCGTCCCCCCGAAGACGAAAAGGCACAACAAAACGATGGGAATAACGGCAAAGCTGATCTTTTTGTTCAGTGTTGCATTGATCATGGCAGGTCTACCTTTCATCCGGTCTCAGAGTCTCGTGTTTCCCCCGGGCAATTGTTCCCTCACGAGTCAAATCAGGTCAGCAAAATAATAACTAACCTTAAATACTTCCAAAGACTGTGCCATGCCGTATTGTTTTCTTAAGTAAAGAAAGAGTGTTTCCTATATCACCATTAAAAACAGCCCGGTCGAAGACAGAGCCCCCTTTCACACCAGCCTCACCCATCAAAAGAACAGCCATGGCATGCCCACCGCTCCGGATGCGCCACGGCATCGCAACACAGGCCGATTTCGCAGCAATTATTCCTAATATCTGCCCATTACAGTCATGATGCAAAACAGAATCGGGTATGCACGGAGGCATCACATCACATGCCGCTCCGACCTTGTCAAAAAAACATCCCCTATCCCGGATATTTCATGAAAAAACGACCATAATAAGCCAAATAAATCGTCATCTTTGGTGGTTACTGAGAAAAATATTGATAGTCCATAAATCCAACATGTAATTTTCCGTCTAAGGCACGCGTTTCTGCCTTCGGGCAAGCCGAGCCCACCCATCTTCTGTGTTATCAGAGCGTTGAAGTAAAGAACTGCATCAGCAGCTCTGATGCCTTAAATCTGGACGGACTCGACGCGTGAAATATCCGGACTATGCTAAACTCCTTTACTCATATATGCTCTGCCCGGGCCTTCCCGACTATACGGGACCAAGCACATCAAAATGCCCAACACCCCATCGGGGCAGACAAAAACCCTCTGTACGGGACCCTCCCCGGCAGCTTTTTTCTATCTTGTATGCAGCACACACAAAGGAAAAATCAGTGAAGATTCTAAAATTAACCGTGTCACTTTTGATCATTGGAATTCTATCGGGATGCATCGGTGCAAGGCATGAGGAGCCTGTGTCTCGAAACGCATTGGAAAATAAAACCGACGTGACATCTTTGACTAAGACAATCGCTGACATCGAGCAGGCCCTTGGCAGCCCCGTGGGCGTCTCGATCTATGATGCCAAAACAAAAACAACATGGAGCCATCATGGGGATCGGCGTTTTCCCCTCATGAGCACATTCAAAACCCTGGCCTGCGCCAAGGCACTTCGTGATATCGAAGCCGGGGCGCTCTCCTTCGACGATTCAGTCGTCATAGAAAAAACATCCCTTGTTACCTGGTCGCCCGTCACCAGCAACCACGTCGGGCAGGCCTTCTCACTGAAACAGGCCTGTGAATCCATGATGACCATGAGCGACAACACGGCAGCCAATATTGTCCTGACCCAGACAGGAGGCCCCCAAGCGTTGACCTCCTTTGCTCGGTCCATAGGCGATACCGTCACGCGCCTGGACCGCATGGAGCCAGACCTGAACGAAGCCCGCAAAGGGGACCTCCGGGATACCACCACCCCCGACGCCATGGCGGGTAACCTCAGGACCCTGGTCCTTGGAAACGAGCTGTCAGACGCATCCAAGGCCCTGCTGACAAATTGGATGAGGGGAAACAAGGTCTCAGGAAGCCTGCTTCGCTCGGTCCTGCCGAAGGGCTGGGACATTGCCGACCGGTCCGGTGCAGGCGGCCATGGGTCCAGAGGTATTGCCGCCGTTGTCTGGCCCGCACCGGAGGAACCACTTGTGGTCTGTATCTACCTAACCCAGACCACGGCCTCCTTTGAGGAGCTAAACAAATCCATTGCGTCCATCGGCCGGGCCATTTTCGCCCTTTACCAATAGATCAAATCCCCTTGAGGAATCACCCGGTGAAGAACTATTTTGAAAGCCCCTTTGTGGGGAAACAACTGAAAGACCAGGTAACAAACCCCAATATCATTGTCGGAGACCACAGCTACTACTCCGGCTACTATCACCACCACAGCTTTGACGACTGTGCCCGGTACCTGATCCCGGACCGGGACGACGTCGACAAGCTGATCATCGGCCGCTACTGCTCCATCGGATCAGGGGCTGTGTTCATGATGGCCGGAAACCAGGGGCATCGAAACGACTGGGTAAGCACGTTTCCGTTCTATTACCAGGACAACCCGGCCTTCTCCGGGGCAGTCGACGGCTTCGAAAGGGCCGGAGATACAGTGATCGGCAATGATGTGTGGATTGGCACCGAAGCCATGGTCATGGCGGGTGTGAAGGTGGGGGACGGCGCCATCATCGCAAGCCGGGCCGTTGTCACCAGAGATGTCGAGCCTTACTCGGTTGTGGGGTCAAATCCGGCGAGGCATATCCGGTATCGGTTCACGACAGACCAAATCGACATGTTGCTGGAGATGAGATGGTGGGACTGGAGCGACGCCCAGGTCAACGCCGCCATGGGCTTGCTGTGCTCCTCGGATATAGCAGGCCTGCACGCCCACTGGAAAACCTCCATAGGCAAATAACCGGGCCGCCGTCGGGCAAGAGTCGCCCATGCGGCCCAACAGCCTTGCCTTCAACGAATCGCCCGTGATACTATGAGCAATATCATTCGTTTACATTCAACACGACACAACCTTCTCCGTAAAAAATCAGCATTTCGTCCACCAGGGCCCGCCCCGGTTTTCCGGCAGCCACGGGTTAACGGCCTCACCCATGCCCGTGGAGCCACCACCCCAACGAAACGCTGGCAACACCTTTCACTTGCCTGATCCGCAACGACCCGCCAATGCCGAACAGAAGAGGGATTATGCAACGACTTTGCTTCGTCCTCACCATCTTCCTGCTTGCAGGCTGCACCGAGCCTCCCCCTCCCAGCCGCCTGGACGCGGATACCCGGGCAGCCCTCGATGGGGTGCTCCAATCGGCGGTGAAAGAAAGCGGCGTTCCCGGTGTGGTTGCCATGGTGGTCGATGCGGATCACATCCTCTACACCGGCACCGCAGGCGTCATGGACAGCCGGGGCAGTAAAAAGATGCAGGAAGACGCCATCTTCCGTATCTTTTCCATGACAAAACCCCTCACATCCCTGGGGATCATGATTCTCGCCGAGGAGGGGCGCCTGTCCCTTGACGTACCGGCCTCTGACTACCTGCCGGAAATGGCAGAGTTAGAAGTTCTCACAGGTATCGACGATAAAAATAAAACCATCATGACCCGTCCTGCCTCACGGCCCATAACCATCCGGGACCTTTTGTGCCATACGTCAGGAGTCGGATACGTCTTCTGCAGCCCCGAGCTGCTTCGCATCTCCCAGCTTACATCGGCCCCGGCACACGAGTACCCAACGCTCCACGACCCGGGAGCCCGATGGACGTACGGCATGGGGACCATCTACCTGGGCTGGATTATCGAAAAGGTTTCCGGGCAATCCCTTTCCACGTTCATCGACACCCGTATCACCGGGCCCCTGGACATGAAAGACACCTCCTTTAAGCTACCCTCACGAAAGCACGACAGGCTGGTGGCAACCTACCAGCGAACCGCCGAGGGCCTGGAAGGGCAAGCCCGGCCCAAAAAATACAAACCCTTCATGCGGGGAGACAGCGGCCTTCTTTCCACCGCCCGCGACTACGGGCGATTCATTCAGATGATCCTCGGCCAGGGACAACTCGGTAACACCCGAATCGTAGCGCCCGCCTCCGTTGCCGAGATGTCTCGAAACCAGCTGAACGGTTTCACCATTGAGGAGCAACCCGCAGCCCTTGCGGGCATGACGCGTCCCTTTCCAACAGGGGCTGGACAGGACGGGTTCGGGCTCGGATTTCAGGTAAACAGAGGCAAAAGCAACGACGGGCGTTCTCCGGGCTCCCTGAGTTGGTCCGGAATCCAGAACACACACTTCTGGATCGACCCCTCACGCCAAATCGGAGTCGTTCTGTTATGCCAGCTGCTCCCCCACTACGATGAAAACGTCATGGCCCTGTTAACAGACTTTGAGCGGGTGCTCTACACAACCCTTCCTCGATAGAAAAGGATTCCTCACCCAGGCGTCAGCCAACAAACAGCATGGGAGATCCAAATGAACCCTGGCCAATTTGAAGCCCTTCCAATCCATTGGTTCTATGTCGGCACCGCGATACTCATGATCCTGTGTTACGAACTCGGCTGCCAGATCGGCCTGCGCCTGCAAAGCCGCCAGGAGGAGGAGACCCAGACCTCCCTGGGGACCCTGGTGGGAGGTTTGCTCGGAATGCTGGCTTTTGTCCTGGCCTTCACGTTTTCCATGGCCCTGTCCCAGCACGACCACCGAAAGCAAAATGTTCTGGAAGAAGCCAACGCCATCGGCACAGCCTATCTGCGAACCGACCTGATTGATACGCGACATGGCATGGAAGTAAAACGGCTTCTCAAGAACTATGTCGATATTCGGTTAAAAGCCGCCTTAAGCGGCAAAGACATCGACATTGCGGTAAAAAAATCCGTGGAAATCCATGACCTCCTGTGGGAACAGGTCGCAGAGGCAGCCCTGGAAGCCCCCACCACAAATACGTCACTGATGGTCCAGGCCACCAACGAGGTCATCGACATGCACGAAAAACGGGTAACGGTTGCCCTTCACAATCGTATTCCCCGAAGTGTCTGGGTTGCTCTTGCCGCCATCACGGCACTGACCATGCTGACCCTGGGCACCCAGATCGGACTGACCGGCAAGCGGCGCATTATTACGGTGGTTCCCCTGCCCCTTGCCTTTGCCGTGCTTATCACACTCGTTGTGGACCTCAACCGGCCCCAGTCCGGCCTCATCACCGTCGGCCAGCAGTCCATGGTCACACTCATGGAGAACATGGAACAAGCCACGGAATGATCCATGCCCCACCGTAAAGTTAAGGAGCCGTCACCGTCCCACCCAGGCCCTTCGAGCCCCCTCAACGAATCACCCCCTTGGTTTATGAGAAACGATCCAGTGCCTCAGGCAAAGCTGCAGGAGGCACTTCGACCCAATCCAATAACCAACAAATGACGACAGCGCACTCTGTCTGTTCAGCGTAAGTGGCACAGCCCGGGCAGAACAATCGTTTGTCAGGAAATGTCCCCGCCAAACAGGGCCGAATCAGGCCTCATCCTTCCCCTGTGAGCCCCCACCCTCAAAGGCATCGTACCAGTCGACCTTCCTCGTGATGAGCATCACCGCAACGAGAACCAGAAAGAGCCCCGCCGACCCCAGGACCAGGGCAAAACGCTCCAGCTGCAGGATGACGTAAAAAACCCCGAACAGGGAAAAAAGCAGTGCGAACAGCCCGGCAGAGTCTTTTGTGCCCGAAAGAAAACCGGCAGAGTAAACACTGATGGATGAGATGCTCGCGGCCCCGGCAACAAGGTAGGCCCAGGAAAAGCCCAGGTGCTCGGAAAGGGAGAGCAGGAGCAGGTAAAACAGGGAGAGGGAAATCCCCACCAGAACGTACTGCATGGGATGGATCCGGCGATTTTTCACCACCTCGAAAATAAAAAACGTCAAAAAGGTGATGGTGATGATCACCAGGGCGTACTTCACCGAGCGCTCGGATTTTGTGTAGAAATCCACGGGCTGGACCAGCTGCACCCCGAAGGAAAGCGGATCCAGAGCCGATGAGGAGATGAATGTATGCTCCTTGCCCGACGTCCATGCCCGGGCAAGGAGTCCGTCGTAATTGGTCACATCCCAATGGGCGGTGAACCCTTCCGGACCGATCTCCCTGGATGTGGGAAAATACCGTCCCTGAAAGCCGGGATGCTCCCAGGTGGAGCGAAGATCCACGGTATTGGTGTTGCCCACGGGGGTCACATTCAGCCGCCCGGCCCCCTGGAGGGGCAGGTAAATTTCAAAGGAGAAGGGGTGAACGCTGTCATCCGGGGAGCCCTGGGCATGCAGGGCCCGTCCCAGGGTACTGTTTTCAAGTAGCACCGAGGCGTGAAGACCCTGCAAAGGCGCCCCCGGTGTTTTGCCGTGTCGAATTCGACACGGCTTATCCTGCCAGAGAAACCGGGCTTTGCTCTGAACACCCTGGAGCTGCGAAATGCCCGCACTCAAAAACGCCTTGTCCCAGAGAATCCTGTCCACGGCCGGTTCACATTCAAAAAAAGCCGGAAGCGCAAAGGACCCTTTCAGCGTTATCTCCGATGTATAGACAACCACCTCATAAATTCCCCGACGCCTCGTTTCAGGAACAAGGGCCCCTTCCGCTTCAAGGACGTCGGGCAGCAAGTGAACGTACCGGGTTGCATTCTCCTCGTCCACAAAGGGGATGGTCAGAACGGGACCTGTGACCGTCTGGGCCCCGCCCCAGGTTTGCGACACCTCTCGAATGGCCTCCCTGCTCCGTATTTTCCGCTCGCCCACAAGGGATTTTATGGCGGTGAGCGGCACAAGCAGCATCACGATCAACGCGGCGATAATCCCGGTTTTCTTCAGAAATAATTGATTCATGGTCCATTCTCCTGGCAGTGCTTTTTTATTGATATGATCCCCGGCCAAGGCTATAAACCAAGGCCTGAAGGCATGCGCCGACCCCTTGCAGATCCCCGGTCGCCCAGGGGCCCTCACACGCCTCTTTTTCGCCCGGAGACATGAACCCAGTATGAAGTGGATATGAAAAGAGTATGAATTCTCTTGTCCTGATCGTGGAAGACGAACCTGCCATTGCGGAAAACATACGATACGCCCTGACCACGGAAGGGTTCGAAACCCTGTGGGAAACCGGGGGCATGGGGGTGATGACGATTCTTGATGAATCGCCTGTGGACCTCATCGTCCTGGATATCGGCCTGCCCGATGTAAACGGAATGGAGCTGTGCAAAACCATCCGCAAAACCCGCACGGTGCCCATTATCTTCCTGACGGCACGGTCCGAGGAAGTGGACAGGATCGTGGGGCTCGAAATCGGGGCGGACGACTACATGGTCAAACCCTTCAGCCCGAGGGAGCTGGCCGCACGGGTCAAGGCAGTCCTCCGCAGGACAGGGGCAGCCATCACACCAGACACAGACGTTAAAAGCAAAGCAGAATCGGGTAACGCTGCCTTCCGGGTGGACGACGCACGGCTTAAAATCAGCTATTTTTCACAGCCCCTCGACCTCTCCAGATATGAATACAGGATGCTGTCCCTTTTTATTGCCCGCCCGGGCCAGATCTTTTCCAGGGACAGGCTCATGGAGAGGGTCTGGGACGAACCGGGCATGAGCATGGACAGGACCGTGGACGTGCACATCAAAAACATCCGAGCCAAACTGAAAAAAATCCGGCCGGACCTCGACCCCATCCAAACCCACCGTGGCATCGGCTACTCCCTGAAAGAGACACTATGAAACTTGCGGCCCGGATCCTCATCGCCTTTTCCCTGATCCTCTCCCTTGGGTTTTACTACCTTACCCACGATGTCTTGACGAGCATACGGGTCCGCTACCTTGAAGGTGTGGAAGAGTCCCTGGTGGACGGAGCCCGAATCATGGCTGCCATGGTCTCCCAAGATATGGAAACCGGTACCTTTGCCCCGGACACGCTCCGGGCAACCTTCACAAAGGCCTACGCCCGGGAGTTTGCCTCCAAAATCTATCACCTGAACAAAACCAGCGTGGACATGCGGGTCTACATCACGGACAACCGGGGACGCCTTCTCTTTGACTCCCTGGACAAAGCCCCGGCAGGCACCGACTACTCCCAGTGGCGGGACGTCTCCCTGACCCTTGAAGGAAAATACGGAGCACGCTCGACCCGGGAAGGCGAAGACCCGAACGAACCAACCGTGCTGTACGTCGCCGCCCCCATCCTCATGGGAGACCAGATCACCGGGGTCCTCACCGTGGGCAAGCCCACCACCAACATCAACAGCTTCCTGCGCATTGCCAAAGCGCAAATCATCAAACGAAGCGTCATCGCCCTCACCGCAGCCCTTTTCGCAGGCTTTTTCCTTATCCTCTTCATCACGCGGCCCATCAAAAGGCTCACCCGATATGCCCACGACGTCCGAAAAGGAAAAAAAGCGGCCCTGCCCACCCTGGACCGAAGTGAAATCGGTGAAATGGGGCGGGCCTTTGAAAGCATGAAAGACGCCCTTGAAGGGCGCAAATACGTGGAGACCTACGTCCAGACCCTCACCCATGAAATCAAAAGCCCCATCTCGGCCATCCAGGGAGCCGCAGAGCTTCTGGAAGAGGAGATGCCCGCGCCGCAGCGCCAGCGATTTATTAACAACATCCAAAACGAATCCCGGCGAATCAGGCAACTTGTGGACAGAATGCTCCAACTGGCGGCCATCGAGAACATGAAGGGCCTGAAAGAGCCTGAACCATTGGCTGTAAAAGCCCTCATCAACAGCGTCACCGAACGGCTCATGCCCCTTGTCGCCCAAAAAAGTATCCACCTTGCCCAGGACATCGACACGGACCTCACGGTGACAGGGGACGCGTTTCTCCTGAAGCAGGCCCTCTCCAACCTCATCCAGAATGCCATTGATTTCAGCGCCCACGGCGAGACCATCCGAATCGCTGCAAACAGAAAGGGCTCCCTGGCCTCATTCTCGGTGGAAGACCGGGGCCCCGGCATTCCCGACTATGCCCAGGACCGGCTCTTTGAAAAATTCTTCTCCCTGCAGCGCCCCGGAGACCACAAAAAAAGCACGGGCCTGGGACTCAACTTTGTCAAAGAGATCGCAGAACTCCACCGTGGCCACATCACCCTTGAAAACCGAACCAACGGTGGCGCCCGGGCCATCTTGACCCTGCCCCTGAGTCAGGAAAAACAATAGCAGATGCCTCTTGCGGCCCTGCCGGGGAGCCAACCTTTTGAAAAGTTAGACAAACAGGTTTTGCATAAGGCATAGCCCCTCTTCTTTTTTTATTTACCGGAACGTTTTTGCGGAGCTTTTTTCAAAAAGCGACCCGCCGGAGGCAACTGAAGTGTTCCATGCGTTGACCCTGCCGGGCCAAGACCTGTGGGGATGACTTTTTCCATGGATGCTGTATACTCCTTTTCCACGGCGCACGTTCCGCCCCACACGCTGTTGTGGGCGCTAAAAATACTATTCATCCAGGAAAAAGGATTATCAGAATGTCGGACAGAGAAGATTTACTGCGCATCAACGCCAACATCAGCATCACCACAGCCACCCTGCAGGCCATTGTCGCCAACGTCAAACGCAAAACCGGGAAAGATGAGAGAGGAATTTACCGAGTGGACACCGCGGATGCGGTGAGCGACATGATCACGAAGTTCCTTATCGAACAGGATTTTGAATCCTATGCCATGGACGAAGCCAACTACTGATGCCTCCCCGCACAGGCGAGGCACACCCTGAAAAAAGGCGAAACACATCGCCCGCAAACCGGTGTTGCGGGCGACGCCCGGACCAGGCCCCGAATCAGGAAAAGATATCGCTGGGCTTATAGGGGTGCGTGCCTTCCACCACCTCCACCCCGGCCTTGGCCTTGATCTTCTTGATCAGGGTCTCGCTGTGGGGACAGTGGTCGGTGATACAGGGGGCAATATGAACCTTGGTGGGGGTCTCACCCATGGGCTTGTTCCACAGGTTCACCTGGGCCAGCCGCGTCACGATGGTGGCCCCGGGGCAGTCCCCGCAGTTCAAGAGCCCCATCAGCTCGGCGTCTTCTTCATACCGCTGAAACTCGCCTTCACGGCGATTAAACCCCACCATGCACCGCGAACAGCCGATGCACACATCATCCATGGCCTTCTTGCAACCGACAATCAGAATCTTTTCCATGTGCTCCTCCGAAGGTTGATATGATCAGGACCCGGGCACAACACAATGGCTGGAATCCGTGGATGTGAGCTGCCATTCTGGTGCTGCGGATTCCCACCCGCCACACATGCCGGGTTGAAAATGCCCTTGCTTGCGATCCCTGGCCCTTTACTTTCCAGCCCACATTTCCTACGCTGATAATACTTAAGCCATATCTCCATAGATTTGCAAGAAAGGGATTATTTTAATCAGGAGTCGAAACAACATGAACCACTCCCTTCCTTTCTCTTTTGCTCATCCGATTCATTTCTGCTATAGTCCGTCGTTTTTTGCCGGAGCCATACCTGACGGACGAATCTCACATGCCCTTTCCCCACGGTCAAAAGCACCTGCCAAGAAAAATTCAAAAAACGTTTACCCCGAGATTGATAAATCATCATGGCTCACCGGTCATGCCATCTGAATTGAGCCCATTTGCGGAGTGTTTCCATGGAGCAGTTTCATACAACAAACAAAATCACCTTCGACCCTCAGGACATCCGGTCCATCAAGGCAGGCCTCCGGACATACGGTCGCCTCATACGCTCTGAAGAGGCCTTTACCGAGGACATGTTCTCCTACTGCAACATATATGTCGAAACCGAGTCCGGGACGGCCATAACCCTTTCGGACATCGATAACACCTCCCTTGCCGAGGAGGTCTACCGGTTCAAAAGGGGCTCGGCCGCACCCGTGGAGAGCACCCGCCTCGATGAGTTTCTCTATTCCGAGACCCACCTCTTTCTCAAGGCCTGTGACCACCCGGAGCTGAAGGCAGACATCCTGGACGCGGCCATGGCCATCGTGGAGTACGCCCGCAAGCAGAACGACACCTCGGCCATGTGGATTGACGATGTCGCCGTGTTCGGTGTGGACATCCTGTACATCATTGCGCGCAGGTTCCCCGAGTACACTTATCTCCTGGGGGCCTACTTCATCCCTTACTGGGACACGGAGCACGCCGACTACATTCTGGGCTACCTTCCCATGCTCGTGCGCCGGTGCGGCATCACCCGGGACCTCATCAAGGCCTTCTGTTACTGCGACAACGCCGAGGTACGAACCATGATGTTTGCCTCCCACGGCATGGACACCGAAGGGATGATGATCGATGCATCGGAAGAAGAGCGCGACCTTCTGCAGCACCTTCGCAAGCACCCCGACGACCACGCCTACTTCAAAGAGGCCATGAAGGAACGGTTTGCCAGCCAGCCTTTCCTCCAGTACAGCGAAGATGAACGGGACCATGTGGAGCGCCCCATTGACGGGTTTTACATCACCATGCTCACCAGCGGCGAAGAGTATGTCGATGAAGACGACCACCTTGAAATCCTCAGCCGAAAAGGGGTGCGGGACCAGGCCGACAACGAGGCAGCAGAGCTCCACGACGAGATCGAGGCATTCCTGGGTCGCCCCCTGGTCTCTCCACGACCCGCTGAAGAAGAGGATGACGACGACTGTTACTACTACCGTGGAGAGGCCACGGAACAGTGGCAGTCTTTCATTGAAGGGGCCTTTGACAACGGGGAGGCCATCTGGGCTTATGTTGAGCACGGGCATAAACCTGAGGTCCTTGACACCCTTGCGCCCTGTGATCCCATGGACCTGGCCGGAAAAGGCAATCACAAGATCCTGAAAACCTTTACCTGGTATGTGGGAGGGTTCGACAGCCTCCTTGAAGAGTTCCACCACACCATCCGGGACCTTGTCTACGACCACTGCGACGAGGACCTCACCTCCGCAGAGATCACCCGGGGAGAACAGTGCATCCTCCGATTTCTGGATGTGTTCCACCGGTTTTTCGGCAAACAGCCCTTTGCCATGGACACGGTGGATTTCATCACCGATGAATGGGAGATGCTATCCGAAGCGGACTTCCAGACCCGATACGGCTCAGACTGGCGCCAGGCCTTCAAGCAGAACCTCGACGCCTTCACCGGAGACAACGACAACGTCTTCGGCAAAAACCTCACCGCCTGTACCAGGCTGCTGCGCGAGCACCGGGAGGACGCCTCGTCCCTCCTGGCCGATCTCTTTTCCCACAAGGATCCCGGTCTCATGACCCTTGCCGCGTGCGCGCTTCACACCGACTTCACCGAAAACGCCCACGACACCCTCACCGATACCCTCGTCACCTACGTGGAGACCCATTTCCTCCCCTTTTTCTTTGACGAGGTGGAGGACCACTCCAGCTTTATCTGCGCAGAAAAAGCCCAAAAGCTCCGTGATCCGAACCGACCCCAGCACATGCGCCCCACACCGGAAGAGGCGGATAAGCTGGAAAAAGCCCTGGCAGACTGGAACCGAGTCAAAACCTACGTCCGCGGGGTGAAGCCTGCGGCCCCTCCAAGGGACCTCATCATGAAAGCCATGAAGGTGGGCAAAGAGGGGCTCACACCCGAGGAGCTGGCTCAGCTCCAGCCCCCCAAGGGGGAACGCCTCACCCACGAGGAGGCCCTTGAGATCATGAAAACCCGCCTTGGGGTCCGTGACAGCCGAAGCCATGCCAGGCAGGCCCATTATGAACTCTTTACAGGCGTCTCCGACCACATTCAGAAGATCCAGATCACGGCCTATTTCCTGGCCCTCATGCCCCTTTCCATCAGCAAAGCCGCTTCTCGCGCCTTGATGCTCATGGCTGACCTGGCCCCGGTAAAGAGCCTGCGAAACCTGAGTTTCATCCACCGGGCCTCCTACCGCGACGAGTTCATGGACACCGTCACGGACGAAATCACCTTTGAGGACAACCTGGAGAGACTCAAATTTCCAAAACCCGGTATCTGGGCATGGAAGGTGGAGCGGTGCCAGAACAACGAGGACAAGGCCTCCCTTTACCACAGCCTCATGGAGATGTTCACCGAAGGGGAGACAGAGGAAGACCGCACCTTCTTCGGAAAAATCCACGCCAACAACAAGCGGGACCTCAGGGACGGACTCGGGCTGCTGCCCAAGTCCACACAGCTCCAATTTTTCAAAGACACCCAGGAGGCCTTTCCCGACTTTGGGTTCGACCTGGGCCGGGAGCTCTTTTTCGACACCCTCGCCACCGTGCTCAACTCAAGCCTGACCTGCCCGGAAAGCGTCTTTGTCAGCCGCGCCCGAAGCCATGGCGCCATCCTGTCAGTGGCAGACCCCACAGCCAGCGCCCCCATCCTTGAGAAGGTGAGCCCTGTCCCCTCCGAGGCCGAAGCCCTGGAGCAGGCCGAGCTGGAAGAGGCCGCCAACCCGGGGGACAACGGCTACCGATGGCTTCTCCTCCAGGAGACCGACACCGGATACGTCCCCCTTCTCCGCCCCTGGATCGTGCCCATCCTCTTCAGGGAGATGACCCAGGGGTACGGCTCCTTCCTGTACAGCACCCGGGTGGCGGTGGTCTCGGCCTCCTGCCCCCCTGAGCTGATTGAAACCCTGCACCGGGAGATGACCCGGGATTCCTTCAAAGCCGCCATGGCCGACGATGCCCTGGCCTATGTCCGAGGAGAAAAGCCCTTTGAAGAGGTGGCCCCCATTGCCGCCGACGCCATTGAGGAGCTCTCCTTCGAGATGGAGAGTTACTACGACTGCAGGATAAAAGACTTCATCTGGACCATGGACGAGCCCACGCGCCTCCGCGCCCTCACCTTCCTGGCAGCGGCCAGCCCCGAAGGCCTTGAAGCGGGCTGGGAAGAGTTCCAGGGCTCCTTTGACGCGTATATCGCCTACATCAAGCAGGTGAATCCCCCTGTGCATTGCCTCTTTTCCTTTATCCTGGACTGCGGGGAGGCAAAGGCCCTTCTGGAGCTGGCAAACGAAGCGGATCTCGTCCCCTGCCTTGCAGGCCTCAAGCCCCAAAAACGCCTTGAGGCCCTTCAGCTGATCGACGAAGAGCCATCGGCCCTGCCCCTTCTCCTGGCCTTTAAAGACGACGGCTCAAGGAAAATCCGTGACCTGGTGGCCCGAGCGAAAAAAGCCGCCCCCGAGGCACAAGCCCTTCCCAGGCTGACCCTTGTGGACTTCGGTCCCTACGTCCTGGAGCCTGACGCCTGCGACGAAACCCCTGCACCGGGTGCCTCGATCATGGCCCACAACCCACGGATCCTGGAGGAGACCCTCCTGATACCGGCCCAGGTCGGTACCAGCTTTGGTATCCGGTTCACCTGCAACGACGCGGACGCCCCCGAGGTGCTGTCCCATCGCGTGCGGATTCTCCACCCCACCCTTTCGGGCGAACAGGAAGCCGTCACCAGAACCGAATGGGCTCAAAACGGTGTGGGCCAGGGACGCATCTTCGCTGGCTGGACCTTTGAGACGGCAGCCGAATGCGTACCGGGCATGTGGACCATCGAAATCCGGGACACGGACAACACCCAGACCCTGCTCACGCAAACTTTCCGGGTGGTGGCCCCTGCCGCCGCACCTGACGGACTGGAGCGCATCATCCGCGAAGGAGCCGCCGCCCCTGGAATCGAGGAAATCCAGGCCCCGGGATCCCTCCACCTTGTTTCTGGAGAGCTCGTGGTGTGCGATGCAAGCCATCCGCACAAGGCGATCAGCCTGGTTCACCCCCTGCCCAACGGCACCCCCTCGGTCCGTCTCATCTTTCAAAAAGAGACCCGAAAGATGGCCTTTGGCGAAATCCGGTACAGCAACGACGCCGTTACCAGCTGGCACCCCGCGCCTTTTTCCCATGAAGAGACAGGCAACTGCCCCGAGGTCTGCATCACCTCGGGCACCCTCTGCATCATGGACCGGAAAACCCACGACCTGTGCATGGCAAAACAGGTCTCCTTCGGAGAAGCCACCGGCCCCCTCATGCAGCCCGACCCGAACAAAGCCCACAACGCCTTGGTGTTAAAGGCAGGCACCTCACGCGTCACCTGTCACGGCGGGTACAATGTCTCAGGGGAGTTGGCCACCCTGGTCTTTGCCTTTGATGACTAAATAAAGTGATGCCTTATCTGGGCAACGTGCATAAAAAAGCCTGCGGTACAAACCATGCCGCAGGCTTTTTGAGAGTTTGTTGTAGCTGTTCAGTCGCTAAAAAAGGCCCCATGGGGTGCCCAGCATAAAGAGCCTGTCCCCTGTTTTACCCGTTTTACCCGTTTTACCTGTTTTACCTGTTTGCCAAAGCCTACCCCCAAAATGTTCCGCCAGAGAAAACATATCGCCACGTGTTCCCCTGAAGCAAAAAAAAACCTGCGGCACACAAACAGCATGCCGCAGGCTTTGATGGCTTACTTCAGGTGGCGTCAGGTCGCCGGATATACCCCTTGAACCGCGCCCGTGAACCGCCCGATGTAACCTGGGAATCTTTTTTCACCCTCTTCCAGGATCTCCCGGGCCTTGCCCGGCTGATTGAGTTCCGAGTAAACCACGGAGAGGTCATAAAAAGAGTCCATGTGCTGGGGCGTGGCCGCTTCGGTGGCCTTGAGCAGACTTGCGATACCCTCCTCGGTGCGGTTGAGCCGGTGAAGGCTCAGGCCAAGGCCCTTGAGGGCGTATGGATTCTGCGGATCCATCTTCAGGACCTCTTCGTTGGCCTCCTTGGCCTGTGTGAAATTGTTCAGGTTGTAGCTCACGAACCCGAACAGCTCCAAGGCATCCACCCGCTGCGGGTCCAGCTCCAAAACGCGCTTCAACGTGAGGGAGGATAGCTGCCACTTCTGCTGGTTGGCATAGGCCCAGGCCGTCTCCATGAGTTCCGCCGGATCGTTGTAGCCCTTCAGCTTGCTCCGGGTGGCCTCCATGGTGGTGTGGTAGACGCAGTACTGGTTCTCCGCATGGATGGAGCCATTCAGGGTCAACCGGGTGTTGGGGCAGCCGCCCAGGCAGGCGTCGCCGTATGCACACTCTCCGCACAGGCCGCCGAGGTCCGACTTTTTAAGGCTGCGGGACCAGGAGAAGGCATCGGGGGCGTTCCAGATCTCCGTTAAGGGGCGCTCCCTGATGTTGCCCTCGATCATGCCGGTATCCCGAATGGACGTGCACCCCAGGATGTCCCCGTTGTGAAGGATCCCGAAGCTTCGCTTACCGGCGTTGCACCCCTGCCACAGCACGGCTGTCGGGACATTCATGCTGATCTGGCGAACGATGCTCTCCTTTTCGGTGTAGTACCCCAGGCAATCGGCGGGAAAGACCTTGATGCGCCCCTCCATCGTAACCTGGTGGGAGTAGTCGATGAGGTATTCGATGACCGAAGGTTCCACCACGGACTCCCGGTCCTCGGCCATGTTCCCCATGGGCAGGCCGATCTGGATCTGCCAGAGGTCCACGTTGTTTTCCAGGAGGATCTCTTTGATCTCGTCGAGCTGGTGGAGGTTGTGCTTGGTCACCGTGGTGTTGGAGGCGCTCACATGGTTGCAGGCGTTAAGCACCTGAAAGGCGCTGATCACCTTGTCAAAGGCCCCTTTTTTCCGAATGGCGTCGTGGGTTTCACGGTTGCCGTCCAGGGAGATGGAGATGGTCTCCACCCCGTTGGCCTGGGCCGTCTTTACCATCTCCTCATTGACCAGCCAGCCGTTGGTGATGATGTTGGGCTTGATGCCGTTGGCGGTGAGGCGCCCTGCAAGCTTCGGCCAGTCGGTCCGGGTCAGAGGTTCCCCCCCGGAGAGGGTGATCCATTTGAGCCCGACCTCTTTCAAATCGTCACAAAGGGCCAGGGCCTCATCCGTGGTCAGCTCATCCGGCAACGGCTCCGCACAGGACGACCCGCAGTGGTCGCATCGCATGTTGCACCCCATGGTGATTTCCCAGACAGCGGTAACAGGCAAATAATCCATGCTCCGATCCTTTTCGTATGTGGGTTCCGGGTCAGGGGCTGCAGCCATGGGGTCCTCCCGGTGACTGCAGCCCGAAGCCGTTAACAGCAGCAGCCTGTGGCGGGGTTACAGGGTGCGGCGTAAGGGGGCATGGCAAAGGATGCCTGTGCCATGGGCGCAGCGTACAAAGCCTGCACCGGCGTATAGGAGGGTGCGGCGTACAACGGCTGTGCAGACGCACCGCCGCGGATCATGGGAGCGGCATAGAGAATGGTAAAGGGCGGCAGTCCCATTCTGGGGTCTGCAGGCTGGCAGGTGGCCGGGGCCGCATACATGGGCATGGGTTGCGGCATGGGCGCGGCATAGACCGGCTGAGCCATGGCATTGGCCTGCATCATGGGGGCCTGATAGAGCATGCTCACGGAGGCGGCGGCCGTGCACGGGTCCGTGGCGCAGGCACCTACGGGTGCTGCGTACATGGGCATGGGCTGGGTCATGGGCGCCGCATAGACCGGCTGGGCCATGGCGTTGGCCTGCATCATGGGCGCCTGGTAGAGCATGTTCACGGAAGCGGCGGCCGTGCACGGATCCGTTGTGCACGCGCCGAGGGGTGCTGCGTACATGGGCATGGGCTGAGTCATGGCGTTGGCCTGTGCCATGGGGGCGGCGTAGAGGTTAGTCACCGTCGCCATGTTTGCCTGGGCCATGGGCGCGGCATAGAGAATGACCGGGCCGCAGGATGCGCAGGTAGCCTGTCCGGCGCTTGCCATGGGCGCCGCATAGGCGAGCATGGTGGCCGAGGCATCCATTCCACCCATGGGGGCGGCGTATTTCAGGACAGGGGAAGCCATGGGCGTGGCATACTTCAGCACCATGGAGGGGCCGGACTCCGGGCTCACGGCATCGGCACTGGTGAACCGCTGGGACTTCATGGCCTCTTCGATGTCGTCGGCCGCGGTCTTGGAGGGCGCTTTGATCTCTATGGTATAGGTCTCGGTCTGTGCGGGCTCTTCCATTCGCCACGGGGCAATGAGGATAAACTCAACCTTATAAGTTCCCTCCTTCAGTGCCACAAAGTCAAAGGCATGGTTGGAGGGACCACCGTAGGCAGAGGAGGCTGGTGTAACGCAGGAGCCAAAAAGTGCGATTCCGCCGTCCAGAAAGGAGAGATACCACCCGTACCCGGTGGACCCCACATTGGACTGCAGGACAATCTGGAGCGGTTGCCCCACAATAGCCGTTACGCATTTTTCTTGCGACATGACAGTTCTCCTTTGATTCATTGGGTTATGGAATGCCCGAGGCGTCGCGTAGATTCTCAAGGGCGGATACCTCAGACGAATGGGCAATGTCCGGGTAATACTTCAGGATAGGTTCGGGGGTGCAGCTCTGGATCATGTCCGGCGGGGCCTGAGCCTGAAGATCAAGGATATGCCGGGTCACCTCGTGGACCTCGGACGGAGCCAGGGGAATCCCGCTTCGAAAAAGATAGTTGCTGCCGAAAAAGCCAAAATCGTCGTAAAGGGCCTCATGGAGTACTTCCTTTCGGCGTTGCTCCTCCCAGAGCCTGGAGCCGGGAATCTGGCAATACCACTGGATCAACACCTGGACCCCATATGTTTCATAAAGACCTGCGGCAAAGTCCACGGTCTGCATCACCTCGGCACGTGTCTCCCAGGGCAGGCCGATGATAAACGAGAAATCGGCCCGGCCCGCAATGCCGTACTCCTTCAGCAGGGCCGCGGCTTTGGTGATGTTCTCCGTGGTGGTCCCCTTGCCTGCCTTTTTCAACCCCTCGTCGTAGCCGCACTCCGCCCCCACCAGAAATTGATGGGCATAGGGCAATGCCGACTCCACAAAGGCCCCGTTGAGCATATCGTTGGCCCGGGAGCTGAAGATCGCCTGCACGGGAAGCCTTTTTTCACGGAACCCCCGGAAGATCTCCACGGCCCGCTCCTGTTTCACGCTGAACTCATCGTCGATGATCTGGATGATGCCCTGGGTCGTAAGGGAGAGGTACCCCGTCAACCGCTCCACCCGGCGGACAAACTCGGCCGGAGAAAGCCCCCGCCATGTTTTCCTGTAAGCCGTGGAGCAGAAGACGCAGTCAAAGGGGCAGCCCCTGGAGGACTCGATGCCCAGGCTGGGGTAAATGCCGGGATGGAGGCAGCCGTAATCTGGTATGGGAAGTGCCGCCATCTCGGTTTCCGACATCAGCGGCGCGGTTGGCGTCCTGCGAATCCTGCCGTCTCCTCCCATGACGGTCAGGTTGGGGACCCGGGCCAGGTCTCCGCCGCTCTCCAGCGTCTCGCAGAGCATGGGCAGGGCCTTATCCCCCTCCCCGCGAATGCAGTAATCAGCCGATGTGGAGGCAAGCAGGTAGGTGTCGAACATGGTGGCATGGATGCCCCCCAGCACAATGGGGACACGGGGGTGATACCTTCGGACCTGATCGATGCACGTCCTGGCCGTGGGCCAGGCAAGGGAGGTGGTGCCGATGCCCACAAGATGGCTGGACATGATCAGCCCGGCGTGGTGGGACAGCTCATTGGACCCCTGGGCGATGAGATCAATGATGATGACCTCGTGGCCATGGTTGCGAAGAATCGTGGCGAGCAGATAGATGCCGTAGGGCGGACAGGACCTGACCGCGTCCATGGCAATGGGGGTGAGTGTCCCCCCATGGTAATCCATCAGGGGAGGTGCTATCAGCGTAATCCTCATGGGTTTGTCCTTGAAAGACAGATATATGGAAAGAGGCTAAGGGCTAAGGGCTAAGGGCTAAGGATGTATAGGCGCTGTGAGCGCGCGTCGCAAGGGTGCGAAAGGCAAGGACTCTGGAAGCGAATTTGGGCCGTGGGGCCCATGGGCTCAGGAATGCGAAAATTCAATCTATGCGTTTAAATTTTAGGCATTTGCGATTGGTATTTTGGTGCAGATTAACGTATCGTCAACCAAAAATCAACCACTATATCCCATGGGTTTCGCAGAGGGTCTGCGGGCCCTTTCCAGGACCGCCCCAGGGCCTTTTGAGCTGAATTGCTACAACAAAACTAAAACAATTGACATATTCCCTCATCCCCGTTAGAAATTCAGGAAGGTTTACGGAAGAACACTTTGTTTACATCCATTCAATTCAGGAATGGATGCCGTGCAGTAAAAACCATCGTATCACGTCTTTATGTTACCCAGCCCACGCCTTGGGCTGATGCGTCCGGGCACCCACAGCCCGCTCACCCGGCGGAATATCTTACCGCCACCTCACGTTCACCAACACAGAGGTAACCATGCTGACACGACGAATGAAAGGTCTGGTTGCAGGGGCACTGTTTCTTTTTGCGCCTGCGGTGTATGCATCCGATGTTTCCGACTACAAAGGAAGCTGGGAGTATCGCGCCCTGTCTTACCAGGGTGAAATCGATCGCAATGCCCCCTTTGGCAAGGCAAGCTTTCTCACCACCCACAACTCGTACAACGCCGGGGTCTACTCCCAAAACGGAAGCTACATCGACCCCAACCACAAAATCAGCCTCACCGACCAGCTTCAGATCGGCATCCGCGCCCTGGAGCTTGATGTGCACCACACCTTCTCGTCAAGCGGGTTCTGGCCCTGGGAATGGAAGTTCTCCCAGGAGCTGAAGTTGAGCCACGCCAACGGGGACACCGGCACCCATCCCAACGACCGCTTCTTCACCCAGGGGCTCCAGGAGATCAGAAACTGGCTCAACGCCAACCCCGACGAGGTCCTCATCATTTACCTGGAAGACCACATGGAAGGCCACTACGACAAAGCCATCGGCGAAATGAACGGGATCATCGGCGATCTGGTTTACAAGCCCGGCGGATGCAAGCGCCTTCCCATGGACCTCTCCAAGGCCGATGTCCTGGCCGCAGGCAAGCAGATCCTTCTCATCGGCGGCAACTGCGCCACCACCAACTGGGCCAACTACGTCTTCAACGGGCATTTTTCCTCCACGGAATCACTGGAGAACTTCGTGCCCTGCCCCACCTGCACCGCAGGCAACAAAGACGTCGCCTATATCCAGAGCCACCTTGTCCGCATTTATGAGGATTCCACCACCCTCTCGGCCCTCTTCGGGGACCCGGGCCCGCCCATTACCGCGGCCGATGCGGCCCAGATGGCCGAATGCGGCATCGGCGCCATCGGCCTGGACCAGGTGGTTCCCTTTGATTCGCGCCTCAAGGCCCAGATCTGGAGCTGGGGAGAAAACGAGCCCAACGACGCCGGGGGCGAAGACTGCGCCGAGCAGCGCAGCGACGGAAGGTTCAACGACCTGCCCTGCTCGACCATGCGCTGTGTGGCCTGCATGAACCCGTCAAACGGAGACTGGTTCATCACCGACGGTGCCTACACCTGGGCTGAAGCCCGCACCGCCTGCGACACCGAATTTCCAGGAGAAGGCCTTGTCTTCGGCGTCCCGGTCAACGGCTACGAAAACGCCCTGCTTCGGGACCTCAAAACCGGCCTCGGCATCGACGCCGTCTGGATCAACTACTCCGACCGCCTCAACGAAGGCCAGTGGATCGCCAACCCTTACGACAACCGCGCCCTGGGCAAGCCCACCGCCCAGTCTTCCACTTACAACGGCACCGCCCACGCCTCCCGCGCCGTGGACGGCAACCCCAACGGCAACTGGGCCGCAGGCTCCGTCACCCACACGAACAACGACCCCAACGCCTGGTGGCAGGTGGACCTGGGCGCCCAGACCGACATATCCAGCATTGACATTGCCAACCGCACCGACTGCTGCGCTGAGCGCCTCAGCCACTTCTACCTCTTCATCTCCGACGCCCCCATGGACAACCGCCCCCTTGCCGACCTGCTGGTGGACGACTCGGTGACGCGCCACTACCAGGAATCCCTGTCGGAAACCACCCTGACGCTTCCCGTCTCCGCCCAGGGCCGTTACGTGAAAATACAGCTCGACGGGACGGGTATCCTCTCCCTGGCTGAAGTGGAAGTTTACGGTGAGTAAGCATTAAATGGAGCTGCCCTGACTACAATTGCCTCCGGCGGCCCTGCCGGGGGCTAAACTCTTGAAAAGTTTAACAAACAGGATTTAAGGCCCTATTTTAAATTGACGCCGACACAAATACGGATGTGATTTGAGCCGAGGAATGAAGCGCAAAGCGTATTCGTAACCAGCTTTCAAGGTGGCACACCTTGCCGCCGGAGGCTTTTTTTGAGCTGAATAGTTACAATAGTTTTTTAGAATTTAACCAATTTCAAAAGGTTTAAACTCAGTGTCTTCAAAAATAACTATGAATGCATAATCATATGGGAATCGTGCAAAGCATTGGTTTTGAAAGATGTGGGTCATTATTTGGTCAGATTTGCAATAGCCTACTTCGAGCGGAAAAATAGTCTTTTTTGATATAGGAGGCTTTGCAAATTCTATATAGCCATCAGCTCCAAAATTACCTCCGGTAAAATTTGCTTCTATGATTTGCCCTGGGTATAAATTTACGAGATTTGAAATTATTGAGTTGTTACCTTCAATATCAGCGTCCTTTTTAGCTTGATCCGGTATAGAGATAAAACCGTATTGAAGTTTACCTAACAAAATTTGCTGCCAAGCCAAAGAAGCTTCAATAATATCGATGAAATTGAGTTCCATATTTTTTGGCAATTGACAATAAATATCGATGAAGGGTATTTCAATTCCGTTATTATCTGAGAGTGTACAGGTTTCAGCTCTGAAAATTTTTAATGCCTCGAAAGCGTAATCTCTGTACTTTTTATCATCTAATCTCTCCAGTAGAGCGTCTACATATACATCTCGGAGCATAAAGTAATTCCTGCAGTGTTGCTTGATACTTGTATAACGCGTGGCTAAGCGGCCCCAAAAAACTGATAGCACCAGCGATTGAAGCTACTGAAAACGTGTGACAAAAGAGATAAGCTCTTCATGAACAATAGACTGGGGAAAGCCCTAAAACACGGTGAACGCAATAGCCATATGCGATGGTCACCCCTCCGTCAATCGCTTTAAAGAATACATCCCTTCAATTCCCATGACACGCTGGGGGATCTTTTCCCGTGTTGCCTGAAAATGTCCCTTAAACATCTCATACCGGGCTTCGACAAATGCCCTGGACCCGATAATCCCGGAATCCGTAAAGTACCGGGATCTGTATCGCAGGCGCCTGACGCGATTCATCTCAAAGCCTCGCACCGTCTCTTCATCAAGAACACGCTTGGATATCCTCGCCTTGCACCTCTTCTCAATGGCCCCGGCATGATAGAGATACTCCCTGTATACCCTGAGCTGTGTGGCGGCATCGTCCACACCGAAATCCGGGGTCCCAAGGTCCGATGAAAGAAACCCGCCCTTGTTGCCCGTCTGAATATGATACCCGATGGAGCACCAGCGATAGTCCTCCGGGCGCTTCACGATACCCGCCCTCACCGCATTCAGGTCAATATAAGCGAGACAATGAATCAAGGTATTGCCCTCCTCGACAATCACGCTCTTGAAGCGCTCACCCCACAAGGTCCCTTTACGCTTTTTCCTCTTGTTATAAAAGCAGGAGAACCGCTGTTTGATATCCTTTACGTAAGCCGACAAGCTACAAAACCGATCCCGATAGTCTCCAAGCCGCCCGTCGGGAAATTCGGTTTCTTCACCATAGAGCAAGTGAAAACGTCGTCGCACTTCGTCATTGGACATGCCGTCTCCAGGGCTCATCACGACCAGCAAATGAAAGTGATTGCCCATGATGGCAAACCCCATCACGTCAACACAATAAACATCGGAAAAGTTGCGAATAATGCGCACCAGCTCATCTTTTTCGACCTTGCCAAACGGCAGACCGTCCAGTGCCGTTCGACTGATCACATGATAGGCAGTTTTCTGTCCTGAATCCGTCACGACCATACGGGGAACTCGCGGCATAACACCCTCCTTCCCAGTTTTACAGGCTCTGATATGGGTTCGGCCTGGAATGTTTTTTAGAATAATTAAGACATGATATCGACTCAACCAACTATCTCACAGGGGAACAGGGGATGTCCAGCATAGAGAGCCTGTCCCCTGTATACTTATTGTTCTGCAGAGTTTTTATTCACCTTTCGGTAGTCGATCCTTTAAGTATGTAGACAGCAGAGAGCTAACAAAAGAATCTTTCACATTCAGGGCTAAATACTTTGCAATTAGATCAAAATCATCCGATACGTATGAGGCAATTTCATGCTGATCCGTAGATTGGCTTGTAACCAAAAATGATTCTTTGCAGACTTTTTCAATCAGTTCGATTAAATCATTAGATGCATTATGATTCGCCCAGGCTTTTTCTATTTTTTTGTAGGAAGTAATCCAATCTTGATCAAAAGGATTTTCATCTCGGAGATCTAATATTGCATCAAAATCTTTATTGCTAAAACACACATCGCTAAGAATAGATCTCTGAATAATCGAATTTAAAATGCTTTCTATTTTTTTCATATCTATTTCAGGTGCAGAACGTTTGGCATAAGGCGCGGCGGCTTTTTCCCGTCGCCCTTAATGCCTTGGTTAGGGGGCTGCTTACTCAAACTGCATTCCATTTTCTTCAGCAAACTCTACAAAATAGTTGTATGCATCGGCGTATGATAAAGCACTATAGAACCGCAGCACATCACCATATCTGGAAGGAACTTCAAGCGCTTCGTGTTCGTATAAATGACCTGTTCCCCACTTCGAGATAATACGTGCGCGATCACCTACGATACCGATATGCTCAAACTGTTCGTTTGAAAAATACAACACGAGATCACCTGCGTTTCCATGCGGTACCGCGATGAGGTGGTTACGTGCAAGTAGCCAATCTATAAAAGTGGCTCCAGCGAATATACGGCCAGATCCAAAACTTGCGATTGCTGTGTAATCAGGCTTCTCTGTAAAATCGAACGCATGCATTACACATGTATACCTGTCGATCGGATACCCGGACTCAAGGATACGAATAGAATTCTGGACATCTCGGGTTAGCTGCATCAGTAGTGCAGGATGCTGAGAGACGTCGTTAACGTCGGTCATTTCTTGTAGACGATTACGAAGCATGGCCTGTTTGCCCCCTAACGCCGCGCTTCACCCGACGGGCGCGGAATGTGAAAGTGTTTGAAATACGCCGGACGTCAAAAAGCTGCACCGCTTGAAATGCAGCACTTGCGCCCGGTCGGTGTGGAAGTGCTTGTTCGGCGGCTAAACCGCTGCCCACAAAGACTCATCATCAACCCACTTTAACAGCAATTGTGACCGTACCGATAAGAGTGGAGCCAACTCATCTTTTGATGAATTACCCTCAATAGCCCCCTGTGTCAGGGTAGTTGTCGCCTCGTATGAAATTGTATAAAACAAAGCGGGGCGGATTTGGAAAAGTTATGAATCACTATTCCCCAGCATACAAGGCAGAGCTCATTCAACGTATGTCGCCACCGGAAAATATTCCCGTAAAGGAACTCGAGAAAGAAACTGGGATA
>NZ_CAADHO010000006.1 GCF_900699765.1 Desulfoluna butyratoxydans | reverse complement strand
GGAATAGGGAATAGGGAATAGGGAATAGGGAATAGGGAATAGGGAATAGGGAATAGGGAATAGGGAATAGGGAATAGGGAATAGGGAATAGGGAATAGGGAATAGGGAATAGGGAATGAAAACATGGAGATCGCCATCTTACAAGACTTTTGCAGCTTTTTTTGGGACCTTGAGACTGGCTTCCCGGAAAGTTTCGGTTTCCGGTACGTTTTAAAGAACCGCTGCCTTTCGGTTTCGGTGCGTGGAACGCACCCTACGGGCTGCGGAGCTTCCAGTGGTTCTGGTGTGTTCGGTACGCGCCGCAGGGTGAGACATCACTGCCAGTCCGATTTGGCTTTCTTCCCACCCCGGGGATTCAAATCAATTCGGGTATAAACGATCCCGGTCGTTAGGCGACGGCCCGTAGGGTGCACTCTGTGCACCATGGACGGATCCCCGGAAGGAAGCGGTTTCCGGCACGTTTTGAAGGACCGTTGCCTCTCGGTTTCGGTGCGTGGGACGCACCCTACGGGCTGCGGGGCTTCCAGTGGTCTGGAGCCTTCGGATCGTAGCCCGTCAGGAGTGAGAAACGCTTTGCCTCAGGGCCCTCACGCAACGGGTGATGTGGCCGTGGGGGCCTTTGCCCAGAAAGGAGTCCAGGGGCTCGTCGAAAAAAGGAAACGGGGCGGTGCCGTCGCAGGCAAGGGCGGTGAGACGGTCTGCCTCGGAGCCGAAAATACGTCCCAGCTCCGGTAAGTCCGTCTCCCTTATCGCGGCTTCCAGGCGGGCTTCCAGGCACCGGAAAAAAAGGCGGCGGCCCGAGGGGATCTCCATCTGGGACGCCATGGCACTCCAGCGGGCGGCCCCTTCCCGGTCCCCGGCCCGGAGGCTGCACAGGGCGCTCATCTCCGCCACCCGGGCATCTGCCCAGGCGTAACCCGGCGTCACCTCCACGCCCACGAGTTCACACACCAGGGCTTCAGGCCCCCACCCGCCCTCTTCCAAAAGGTCGGCGAGGCGTTCCGCCTCCCCCGGCTCCAGGGCTTGAAGCCGAATCAGACCATGGCGCACCTCGGCCTGCCTGCTGCGATTTTCCCAGAGAAGGTCCTCCACAGGATAGATCTCGGACATTCCCGGCACCACCATGCGGCAACATGGCATGCCCAGGTGGGTGGTTACCCAGCTGTAGATCTGAAACCCCTCGTCATGGATCCGCGACACCAGAAGATCGTACTCACGGCCCCTGCCGCCGTCTGTTCCTTCCTCCAGGCCCCAGGGGACAAAGGAAAAATCAGGGGTCTGTTTGAAAAAATCCCAGTGGAGCACACCCGCAGAATCCACGAAGTGCTCCTCTATATTGGTGGGAGACGCCACCAGCTCCGAATCAAAACTCGGAGCGGGAAAGCCTTTGATCTCGCTGCGTCCCTGGAGCATCTCGGTGAAGGTGCGCTCCAGGGCCACGCCGAACAGGGGGTGAGCACCGAAGGCTGCAAACACGCCGCCGTCCTCGGGGTTCACCGCGGCAATACAGATCACGGGCCAGCGGCCCCCCAGGGAGGCATCCCGTGCGTAAATGACAAGGCCCCTGGCTTCCAGTTCTGCCAGGGCGGCCTGCACCACCGGATACCGGCTCAGCACCTCCCGGGGGATATCCGGCAAGGCAATGCCCTCGGCAATGATCCGGCCTTTCACATAGCGTTCCACCACCTCGGAGAGGGCCTGGACCTTGGCTTCGAGAAGGGTGTTGCCCGCAGACATCCCGTTGGAGACATACAGGTTTTCCAGTACCGCCACGGGAAAGAGCACCGGAGCACCGCCCTCCTTTTCAAAGGGAAGACAGCACACACCCTGAGCACCGCCGGTGTTGAAATCCATGAAATGACGTACGCCGAGTTCTTCCTCCGGGTCGTAAAAATCCCAGAGCGCAGGGGAAAGCGCATCCTGCTTCAGGGATTCCATGTCGGCAGAAAGCCACACCTCCCCGGGTCCATGAAAAAATCCACCGTTTGCAGGCGGCTCAGGAAGGTAAAGGTCCGAGAGCAGGTACCCGGTGCTCAAACGCTCAAAAAGCTCTCCGTACGCGCTGGCAAGGGCCGCCCCTTCGGAGCTCCCTTTTCCGTTGGTATACAGGTTCGGGCAGTCCGAAAGGCGCAGGTTCACGGACCACGCTCCGTCCACAGGATGCAGCCAGGCGCGCTCCTCCACGGCAATCCCCAGGTCCAGCAGCTTTGCCCGCATCATATCAATGGACACCCCAAACCCGGCGTCCTTGCCCAGGGGCAATGTCATTGTCTCGTGTTTCATATCTCTGTCTCGTCCCATAAATAAACGGCTCCCTCCGGAGCCACCAGATTGCGCCTCATTCACCTTCAGCCCTTCCCCTTCAGCCCTTCCCCTTCAGCCCTTCCCCTTCAGCCCTTCCCCTTCAGCCCTTCCCCTTCAGCCCTTCCCCTTTAGCCCTTCCCCTTCAGCCCTTCCCCTTCAGCCCTTCCCCTTTAGCCTTTCCCCTTTAGCCTTTCCCCTTTAGCCTTTCCCCTTTAGCCCTTCGCCCTAAGCCTTTTAGCCCTTAGCCCCCCCTACCCACTATTCCCCACCCCTGCCGAATAATCTCCACTCCCCATCCCCTCTCACCTATGCCCTATCACCTGTCTTACCTGCTCACCCTCACCCAATACCAGACGCTCACCACGATAAACCAGACGGCCAGGCACTCGAAAAAAAGAAAGATCAGGTAATACCAGAGGCGGGTCACCAGGCCCAGGGGAAAGAGGATCCCGGCGGCCACCACGATAAGGCAGAACAGGGAATAGAAGGTGTAATAGTAGCCCTCGTCGATGACAAGGCCCGTTGCAAAAAAAAGAGAGAGGTTGGCCACCACCAGAAGGGCGTTGAGGTGGGACAAACCCGTCCAGTAGATGACGGCGTGCCGGGCAAAGGTGTCCGACAGGTGGCGATAGAGCGACATGTCCCGGTCTCCCATTTTTTTTGCAGGTATGGTAATTTAATGAACGACGCGGCCCACAGGGGTCCTCACCTGAAAAGAGCTCCGTATCACGGCCCTCACCGCAGGCCCGGCGTCCCACGGAGCCGTCTCACGACTGCCAACCCGCCTGCCGATCACGGGTGCCCGACCCCTTTTTACGAAACAAAAGCGTCCCACCAGAGCAAAAAAACGCTCCATTTCATGATTATAGTCAAGCCTTCAGGGGCCATTCAAGAAAAATACCGCCGAATTACGTCTTCTGGCACTGCCTTTGCTTTCACCATTTTTAACGCGCTTTGGCCGCAGCCCCTCTTCGGGGGACGGCCCACAACGCATCAACCAAAGGAGCCTGCCGCATGAACCGCCACATGAAACTCATCGTTATTCTTATCATCGCCATTCTGGTCGTGCTCTTTTTCGCCTTCGATGTCGGGGAGCTGCTTACCCTGTCGTCCCTGAAGGCAAAGCAGGCTGAGTTCGGAGCCTTTTACAAGGAACACGCCATCTTCACCCTCACCGTCTACTTTCTCATCTACGTGGCGGTGGCCGCCCTCTCCCTTCCGGGCGCGGCCGTGATGACCCTGGCGGGCGGGGCCCTGTTCGGCTTTCTTACCGGCCTTGTGGCGGTCTCCTTTGCCAGCACCATCGGGGCCACCCTGGCCTTTCTCGTCTCCCGGTTTCTCTTGAGGGACCTGGTGCAGACCAAGTTCGGGGACCGCTTAGGGGCCTTCAATGAAGGGATGAAAAAAGACGGGGCCTTCTACCTGTTTACCCTGCGCCTGGTGCCCATCTTTCCCTTCTTTGTCATCAACCTCGTCATGGGCCTGACCCCCATCCGCACCCTCACCTTTTACTGGGTGAGCCAGCTCGGCATGCTGGCCGGCACCATGGTCTACGTCAACGCAGGGACCCAGCTCGCACGCATTGACTCGTTGTCCGGGATCCTCTCACCGGGACTGCTCTTCTCCTTTGCCCTGTTGGGCGTCTTTCCCCTGGCGGCACGGAAAATCATCGATGTCGTCAAGGCCAGGCGGGTCTTCAAGGCCTACGACAAACCCAAGCGTTTTGACTACAACCTCGTGGTCATCGGAGCAGGATCGGCGGGCCTGGTTTCGGCCTACATCGCAGCGGCGGTCAAGGCAAAGGTAGCCCTTGTGGAACGGGACAAAATGGGCGGGGACTGCCTCAACACCGGCTGTGTGCCCAGCAAGGCCCTGATCCGATCATCCAAGATGCTCGCCTACACGAGGCGGGCCAAAGAGTTCGGATTCAAGGAAGCCAACGTCGAGTTTGATTTTGCAGAAGTCATGGAGCGGGTCCACACCATCATCTCCAAAGTGGAACCCCATGACTCCATCGAACGCTACACCAAACTCGGGGTGGAATGCGTCCAGGGCGCTGCCGAGATCATCTCTCCCTTTGAGGTGCAGGTGAACGGTCGGGTGCTCACCACCAAGAGCATCATCATTGCCACGGGCGCAAGGCCCTTTGTGCCGCCCATCAAGGGCCTGGACCTCATCACCCCCCTGACCAGCGACACGGTCTGGGGTCTCACAGAACTTCCCAAGCGCCTTGTGGTGCTGGGGGGCGGCCCCATCGGCTGCGAGCTGGCCCAGTGCTTTGCCCGCTTCGGCTCCGACGTCACCCAGGTGGAGATGGCGCCAAAGCTCATGGGCCGGGAAGACCCCGAGGTGGCGGAGATGATTGCCCGCAAGTTCCGGCGCGAAGGAATCCGTGTCCTCACCGGTCATGCGGCCACGGAGATCCGGGTAGAGGATGGCGAAAAGATCCTGGTCTGTGACGCCGAAGGCCAGGCCGTAACCGTTCCCTTTGACGAGATCATCGTGGCCGTGGGGCGAAAGCCCAACACCGAAGGATTTGGCATGGAAAAGCTGGGCATCACCCTTGATCCCCGGGGGACCGTGGAGACCGATCCCTTCCTGGCCACCTCCGTACCCAACATTTTCTGCGCCGGGGACGTGGCAGGGCCTTACCAGTTCACCCACACGGCCTCCCACCAGGCCTGGTACGCCTCGGTAAACGCCCTCTTCGGGTTTATCAAGCGATTCAAGGCCGACTACAGCGTGATCCCCTGGTGCACCTACACCGACCCGGAGGTGGCCCGGGTGGGCCTGTCCGAAACCGAGGCACAGGAGAAAAACATCCCCCATGAGGTGACGGTCTACGAAATCGGCGAGGTGGACCGGGCCATTGCGGACTCCGAAGACCACGGCTTTGTCAAGGTGATCACCGCCAAAGGAAACGACCGCATCCTGGGGGCCACCATCGTGGGCCACCACGCAGGAGACATCATCGCTGAATTTGTGCTGGCCATGCGCCACAAGCTCGGGCTCAACAAAATCCTGGGCACCATCCACATCTACCCGACCCTCTCCGAGATGGTCAAAGGCACGGCCGGCACGTGGAAAAACGCCCATAAACCGGAAAAGGTCCTCAACACCTTACAGAAAATCCACGCATGGAGGCGCGCATGATGAGCCATCACACCACACCCAAACGGCCCGTTCACCCAACTCGGCACCACACCCCCAAGATCCTGGCCCAGGCAAGGCCCGGCCCCTCACCGACCCTTGCCCTCTGGGCGGTCCTTTTGATGGCCCTTGTCTTTGCCCTGGTGACAGGCGCCCGGGCCGAAACATACGACCACGCCCCCTTTGACGACCTCCTGGCAACCCACGTTCGCGGCGGCGGCATCGACTACGACGGCCTGGCAGACGAGGAAGACAAGCTGGATGCCTACCTGGCTCCGGCCGCGTCTTACAGCGCGGAGGGGCTCTCCCGGGAAGAGGCCATGGCCTTCTGGATCAACATGTACAACGCCTGGACCCTGAAGCTCATCCTCACCAAATACCCGGAGATTGAATCCATCAAGGACCTGGGCTCGGTTTTCTCTTCTCCCTGGAAAAAAGAATTCGTCAAGATCGGGGGTAAGACCCTCACCTTGAATGAGATCGAGCACGCCATCCTGAGGGAAAAGTACCAGGATCCCCGGATTCACTTTGCCGTCAACTGCGCTTCCAGAAGCTGCCCCCCCCTGCTGGCGGAGGCCTACCTGGGCGATACCCTGGACGCCCAGCTTGACGCAGCCACCATCGATTTTATCAACAACAGCGCCAACACCCGGGTTGAGGGAAACCGGCTCGTCGTGAGCCGGATATTCAAATGGTACAAAGAGGACTTCGGAGACGACATTGCCGCTTACATCGGCCGATACGCCGAAGGCCCCCTCAAAGCAGCCATGGCACAGGCACAAGGAGACTTAAAGGTATCCTTCATGGCATACGACTGGTCCCTCAACGTACCGGATGCCTGAAAATGAAACATCACCACAACATGACAGAGACAAGCAAGACGATGAAACACACAGAGGTGACCCATGAACCTCAATAAATCGACATTAAAAACCTTTGCCATCATCCTGGCAATCTCTTGGACCCTTATCACAGGAGTCGCGCACGTCATGGCAACCGACACCCAAAAGGCCACCTTCGCCGGCGGCTGCTTCTGGTGCATGGAGCACCCCTTTGAATCCCTGGACGGTGTGATCTCCGTGGTTTCCGGATACATCGGAGGCCATGAGGAGGCCCCCACCTACAAAGAGGTCTCCGCAGGAAAAACCGGGCATGCCGAGGCCGTGGAGATCACCTACGACCCGGATAAAATATCCTACGAAGAGCTCCTTGAGGTCTTCTGGAGACAGGTGGACCCCACCGACGGCGGCGGCCAGTTTGTGGATAGGGGCAGCCAGTACCGCACCGGCATCTTCTACCATGACGATGCCCAGAAAAAGGCGGCCCTGGCTTCAAAAGAGGCCCTGGGTAAGAAAAGAATCTTCGGGAAACCCATTGTCACGGAGATCACCCGCGCCACCACCTTCTATCCGGCCGAGGAGTACCATCAGGACTACTACAAGGAGAACCCCATCCGGTACAAATTCTACCGAAGCCGCTCCGGAAGGGATGACTTCCTTGAAAAGCACTGGACCAAAGACGGGAAAGGCATCAAGCAAACCACCTGGACAGAGGAAGAGCTCAAAGAAAGGCTCACCCCCCTTCAGTACAAGGTGACCCGCAAAAACGGCACGGAGCGTCCCTTTGACAACGCCTACTGGGACAACAAGCAGGAGGGCATCTATGTGGACATCATCAGCGGCGCCCCCCTGTTCAGTTCCACCGACAAATTCGTCTCCGGCACCGGCTGGCCCAGTTTCACCCGTCCCTTGAAAACCGCCGACATCGACGAAGTGGAGGACTCCTCCTTTTTCATGAAACGGGTGGAGGTCCGCAGTGGCCACAGCGACTCCCACCTGGGCCATGTCTTCACCGACGGCCCGGCCCCCACGGGCCTTCGCTACTGCATCAACTCCGCGGCCCTGCGGTTCGTCCCCAAAAAGGACCTGAAAAAAGAGGGCTACGAGCATTACCTGCCTCTCTTCGAATAAAACCTGAACCTTAGCCTCCGGCACCCCTGCCGGAGGCTCTCCCCACAAATCAACGACCCAAAAAGGGTGCATGCCGTCAGCCCGTGGGGTGCGTTCCACGCACCAGCGCCAAAGGAAAGCAAATCAGAAACCCTATTTCACCATGTACCGACCAGCCATGATGCACAGAGTGCACCCTACGGATCGTTGTTTAGGGACTGGTATCGACATAATCCCGGGATAAAAAAAGCCGCACCGGAGTGCGGTGCTCCATCATGATGCGTCACCATGTGCGGTATGGTGCAAATCGATTTACCCCCTGGTCTGGGGCATGGCTTTAAGGACCGGCCCTTGGCCGTGTTCCGAAGGGGCCGCCTCGCCTGGGAGAGGGGTTTCGTGGAACCTGCCGAACACCCAGAAGGTGGCCAGGGCGAACAGGGCCGCAAAGGTGCCGATGGCTGCGCTCCAGAGGGAAGGGGCCACCAGGGCAATGAGGATCAGGACCGTGACCACGGCAAAGCCGGAATTGCGAAAGGCCACCCGGTAGTTGTGGCCGTGGCGCAGGGAGAGCAGCACAATAAGGATGTTGCTCAGAACCAGAAGGGTGTAGACGGTCTCAAAGGCAGGCGGGGTGGGAACGCCCGAAAAATAGCCCATAAGGCTGCGCAGGGCGATGAGGTGAAACGCCGCCAGCAGGGCCAGGGCAATGCACTTCTTGGCAGCGATGAAGCTCTGCCGGTCCTCCTCGTGCTCGGAAAGGGTAGAGCTTGTCTTGATCCTGTAATAGAGGGAGAGAAGAGCGAACACCACCAGGGCTCCGGTGACCGCCGCGGCAATGCCGGGCAATCCGCCTCGCAGGGATTCCCAGGAGAGGGGATTGTGGTGAGAGATCTCCTTAAAGACGTTTCGCAACAAGATCAGGGAAAGAATCTCCAGCTGACGCCCCACCGAGGTGCTCACCGAATGGACCATGCTGAAAACAAGGCCCATGACCTCGATGATGAGAAGCAGGGTCAGGGCGATGCCGATGGAAGCCAGATGATTTTTCGGAACCAGGTGGGCCAGGGCTTCGGGGAGCTCCAGGACGCGTCCCAGCTCCACGCTCATGAGGCAGATCAGAAAGGTTCCCACCAGAAGGCTTCCGGCTAGGCGATGGCCCGAAGGCCCCTCCCAGCAGGCTTCCAGGGTATCATACAGGGTCAGGACAGGTCGAATAAGGGACATGGCTTTTTTCTCCACAGGATCATTGTTACCGAGTCGTAAACATCAAACCGCAATCCTTGCACAGTTGCACATCCCGCGCCAGCCCCTTGATAAAAAGAAGAAAAACACGCCCCCCCTTGCCCTCTCCCCCTTGCCCTCTCCCCTTTAGCCTCTCCCCTTTAGCCTTTAGCCCTTTAACCTTTCGCCTTTCCCCTTTCCCCTTCCCCCCCTGTCCCCCCCTCCCCTGGGCCACCCCTGTCTCATTTTCAACCTGAGACACACATTTTACCCTGTATTTTCAAACTGTTTTTATGTTTCATCCGCCACACCTGCCGTATCACCGTGTCGAAGTACCACGGCGAGACAGGCGTTGATACACGTCGCGGCCCCCACGGAAGGCGCCTCCGGCACCACTCGACAGCATCCATATATATTCAAAAGGTTATGCATCACACACCAATTAATTTCACCCTCCACCGCATTTTTTATTTCACTTTGGCACAGCACTCGCATACTACCCAGACACAACGCGACGCTGCCAAGCTCGCATGAATGATGCAAACAAAACCAAAACGATCTGAAATCAACTTTTGACCATTGGATCTCGAATTCTTGAAGGAGAAATGAACCATGTCCAAGTATGTATGTACTGTCTGCGGTTATGTCCACGAAGGTGAAAACGCTCCCGAAAAATGCCCCCAGTGCGCAGCCCCCGCCGCCAAGTTCAAGGCGCAGGCAGAAGGCCCCCTGGCCTGGGCCGATGAGCACGTCATCGGTGTGGCCGAAGGCGTAGACCCTGAAATCGTTGAAGGCCTCCGCGCCAACTTCACCGGCGAATGCACCGAAATCGGCATGTACCTGGCCATGAGCCGCCAGGCCGACCGCGAAGGCTACCCCGAAGTGGCCGAAGCCTACAAGCGCATCGCCTTTGAAGAAGCCGAGCACGCTGCCAAGTTTGCCGAGCTCCTGGGCGAAGTGGTCACCGGCGACACCAAGACCAACCTCACCATGCGCGTAGAGGCAGAGCACGGCGCCTGTCAGGGCAAAAAAGACCTGGCCACCCGCGCCAAGCAGCTCAACCTCGACGCCATCCACGACACCGTCCATGAGATGTGCAAAGACGAAGCACGCCACGGCCAGGCCTTTGCAGGCCTGCTGAAGCGCTACTTCGATTAACGATCCCTGTTCCTTTCCTCTCCCAGACCCGGAACAGAAAAAGGGCCTGCGGCTTCCCCGGCCGCAGGCCCAACCATCTTTTGAACTATTTCGAATTACGTGATATAGTCCCGAAAGTTTTACGCAATACCGTTTTAACCCTATGGAGGTTTATCCATGAAGCGTGTCCCGACTGTCGAGCTTTCCGACTGCGTCCTCTGCGAATTGTGCACCGACCTCTGCCCCGAGGTCTTTGTTATCAACACCAACGATTACGTGCAGGTGACGGACCTGGACACCTACCCCCAGGCAGAGGTTGATGACGTCATCAAGAACTGCCCTGCGGACTGCATCACGTGGGAAGAACAACCCTGACGGAGGCACCCCATGGCTCTTTCCGTTGTTGATCTGTACCGTGATATCCTGCCCAAAACAAACTGCGGGGAGTGCGGCCACCCCACCTGCATCGCCTTTGCGGGCCAGGTGGTCGCCGATGGTCTCTCCCTTTCCGAATGCCCCTACCTCTCCGCCGAAACCGTGGAGCGCTGCACCGTTGAGCTCAAGGAACAATACGCCAAAGGCAAGTGGGTCCGAAGAGACATGGCCGAAGACGCCCTGGCCTGGGCAAGGGAGCGCGCCTCAAACATGGACCCCGCCACCTTTCCTGCCCGGCTCGGCGGCGAGCTGATCATGGAGGAAGGGAGGCCGGTGTTTCATCTCCCCTATTTTGCCGACACCCTCCGTATCCGGGAGTTGGCCATCGCCACCCGAACAGAGATCCCCCTCACCCGCTGGGAGCAGGTATTCATCCTCAACCACCTTGCCCAGGGCGGCACGACATCCCCCACGGGAAAATGGAAGGGGTTCATTGAGCTTCCCAACACCACCTCCAAAATCAAGAACATGGTGGACAGCGTGGAAAACCCCATTTCCAAAGCGTTTTCCGACAACCTCCTCCTGCTGAAGGAGAGGGCCCTGGACTTAGGTGGCATCGTGGAAACCGAACACGCCGGCTCTGCGGACATCGCCTTTCGCTTCTTTGCCTTTCCCAAAGTCCCGGTCATTCTCCTCTTCTGGGATGCCGACGTGGACGAGGGCTTTGAAGCCAAGGCAAAACTCATGTTCGACGAGACCGTCACCGATCACCTGGACATCGAGTCCATCGTATTTCTGGGGGAAGAACTTGCCAGGAGACTGGTGGAATCGACCTCATAACAACGACAGCCCCATTTTCTTCAAGTAAAAAAGTTGTAATTATTCAGCCTATGCCTCCGGCGGCCCTGTCGGGGGCTAAACCTTTAAAAAAGCTTAACAAACAGGTTATAAAAAAAGGGACATGAATGCCGTTTTAAATGCAGATGTGATTTGACCCGAGGAACGAGGGGCAAATGACATCTGCCATCTGCTTTCAAGGTGGCACACCTTGCCGCCGGAGGCTGTTTTTTGGAGCTGAATAGTTACAATAAGTTGTGCATTGACTTCATTTAGAGTAAACGCAATACGGTGGAATTTGAGAAATCTTCACGCCCTCCACACTCTTTTCATGAAGCAATGGAGAACACCATGCTCGACTACATCATTCGACCTGAACACGCCTTGATCCTTATCTGGAACCGGGGGGAGACGTCTCCAGAGGAGACCATCGAACAACTGGACATCATGCGTGCGGACCCCAATTATTCCCATGGGTTCGACACCCTCTCCGATATCACGGATCTGACAACAGACTTTACCCGGCAGGAGATCGTGCACATGGCACGATACGCCGAAGATCTCCCGCGGCCCGAGACTGCTGGCCCCACCAAAAACGCCATCGTCGCCCCTGCGGACCGTACCTTCGGCACCAGCCGCATGTTCGAACAGCTCACCAACGGATTCGTCCCCTTCAAGGTGGGCGTGTTCAGGGACCGGGCCTCTGCCCTCACATGGCTCGATAAAGACCCCGGGGCCATGGAGCATCTCCTGAGCATCGGCTGCCCCCATCCTTGAAGCAAGACACCTCTCCCAGACAAGCGCTCCTCATTTCGCCACGCCTTCCCTATCAATTTTTGTTTGCATTTCTCAGCGTTCCGGGCATAGAAATCTAAGACAGATTCCTGATGATGACCTTTGCCGTCGCGTCTTTCTCCATCACTGATTTTACCCGGAGGTTTGTGCCATGTCCGTCTTCGATCTCATCGATGTCCCCGCCCTTCTTGACTCCACCAACCAGTGCATCCAGTGCGAAGCCTGCCTGGAGGTATGCTGCACCTCCGATACCGCGGACGGCCCTGCCATGAACCCCATGGAGCGCCTCACCGTCATAGGCCGGAGCCTCAAAGGCTATGCGCCCCTGCCCGATGAGGTAAAGGCTCTTTACTACTGCACAGAATGCGGACGGTGCGACACGGTGTGCCCCCAGGAGATCCCCATCTCCCAGACCATTGCCGACGGAAAGGTGATGATGGTCAAAAAGGGATTCGGCCCCTTGGCCAAACACGAAAAAATGATCGCGGGCCTCCTTAAAAACCGCAACGCCGTGGGAAAACCTTCAGAAGAGCGCCTGGACTGGGTTCCCGAGCACCTCAGGGAAAAAATCCGGTTCGAAGACGCCGAAGGGGACACCCTCCTGTACGTGGGCTGCCTCTCCTCCTACATGGACAAGGCAACTGCCGCCGCCTCCCTTACGATCCTCCTGGCCGCAGGGGAAAACGTAAAACTTCTGCGGGATGAATACTGCTGCGGCATCTATCCGTACAACGCCGGAAAATGGAACGAGGCAAAAGCCATCTTCACGGAGATGGCCGAGACCTTTAAAAAATCCGGAATCAAACGCATTATCGTGCCCTGTGCGGGCTGTCACCGCGCCTTCTCCAGCTACTACCCGAGGCTCTTGGAGGACTTCGACATCAAGGTCCTGCACATCGCCGAGGTAATCAAAGAGCTCCTGGACGCAGGCCGCCTCACCCTGGCCCCGAAAACCCGAAACGTCACCGTCCACGATGCCTGCAAAATGGGTCGAAAATACGGCCTCTACGACATCCCCCGTGAGCTCCTGGCCGCCTGCGGCGCCACCCTCACAGAGCTTCCCGAAAACCGGGACCATGCCCTCTGCTGCGGCTCCGGTGCCGGGGTGCGCTCCCTTGACGCCCCCCTCTCCATGAAGATTGCAGGCAAGGTCCTGAGCACAGCCGAGGCAGACACCCTGGTCTCCACCTGCCCCTTCTGCATCTTCAACATGAACTACACCTCCCGAAAAACTGAGGCCGGCAAAAAAGCCGTGCATATCGCAACCCTGGTCCAATCGGCCCTGGTCCAATAGAGAAAAAACGATGACGGGCCCCGGTCGGGGCTCGTCTCCGCCCTGCTGTGCCCATGGTTGGCCCGCACTTCAAAACTGTGCCCACACCAAATCCCGGAAATTGTGTCTTTTCTCCCGGAGCATCCCGCAGTAAGGTAACAGGCTCACACCTAACCCGGATATTTCACGAGTCGAGTGCACCCATATTCAAAGCTCTGATAGCGCAGAAGATGGGTGAGAAAATCAAACAGCAAACGCTAATTTACATTTTGAATTTTCAAAATAGCTGATATTTTTTACTGTAGCTATTCGAAATTATATCAATTTTATTTTAATTAGTTGTTTTCTCATGAAATATCCGGGCCAACGATGGAGGAGACGACCATGGGCCCTGTGATCTGGTTCCCCGGCCATGAAAAGCTGCTGGGCACCATCGCCAGCGCAACAAACTGCAGCCTCTTCGACGAGAACGGCAAACGATACACAGACCTGGAGTCCGGGGTGTGGTGCACCTCGGTGGGACACGCCCACCCGCGAATCCTCGGGGTCATGGCCGAACAGGCCGCTCGCCTTGCCCACACGGGCTTCAGCTATTCGACCCGGGTGGTGGAAGCAGCCGCCGAAGAGATCCTTGCCCTCCACGGGTTTGAGGGCGGGGCCTGCACCTTCCTCTGCTCGGGCAGCGAAGCCGTGGAGTACGGGGTCAGGGCGGCAAGGCAGCTTTCGGAGCGCCCCCTCTTTCTCACCATGTCCGACTCCTACTTCGGCGCCTATGGCTCGGCCAGTACCCGGAGCACGGACCACTGGACCCTCTTTGACTGGTCCGGGTGCGACACCTGCCCCCACGCCGGTCCCTGCGACAGCACGTGCCCGACATGGAAAAAAATCCCCTTTGGCCGCATCGGAGCCTTTCTCTTCGAACCCGGCAGCTCCTCGGGGTTTGTGCGCTTTCCCCCGGAAAAGCTCATCAACGGTATTGCCCGAACCGTCCGCCAGAACGGCGGGCTGCTCATCGTCAACGAAGTCACCACCGGTATCGGCCGCACAGGCCGCTGGTTCGGCTATCAGCACTACGATGTGACGCCGGACATTGTGGCCATGGGCAAAGCCATCGGAAACGGCTACCCGGTCAGCGTCACCGCCTTATCAAGCACCGTCACGAAGCGGCTGAACGCCACCCCCGTCCCCTACGCCCAATCCCACCAGAACGACCCCCTGGGGGCCGCCATCGCACGTGAGGTGATCCGCATCATCCATGACGACAACCTCATCTACCGAAGCTCCGAGCTTTCGACACTCCTTACCCAGGAGTTACTGGCCATGCGGAAAAAACGCCGTCTCCAGGCCTTCCGGGCCAGGGGCCTCATGGTCGCCATGGATATAGAGGATCGCCCCGGCGCCCCTGTAACCGGCCGGATCCACCGCCGCCTTCTGGACGAAGGCTACGTTGTGGGGCGCAGGCCCGGCACCAACACCCTGCGCATCGACCCGAGCCTCACCATCGAAGAGGAGGACCTCCGGGGATTTCTCACAACCTTTGACGCCCTGCTCACCGCAGAAGAGACGGACCATGCCTGACTCATCCCCCGCACCGTTACACACAAAGGCCGGTATCGCCTGCCTCATGGTCATGACCGCCGTTGCCACGGTGTTCATGACCCAATCCATCTTCCTGGAGATTTCCCAGGCCTTTCACATGGACATCTCAAAGGCCCGGTTTGCCTTCAGCGGGGCGTCCCTGTGCTATGCGGCGGCCTTCTTCGTCATCGGCCCCCTGGCAGACCGCTTTGACCTGCCCAGAATGGCCCTCATGGGCCTTGGGGCCCTTTTGGCTGCCATCCTCTTTGCCTCAACGGCTCCGGGCTTTACCACCTTTGTCATAGCCATGGGGCTCATCGGCTTCAGCGCGGCCCTGGTCCCGGCCTCCATGATCCCCCACATGACCCGGCTGGCCCCTCCGGACAAGCGAGGCCTCTATGTGGGCGCAGTGGTGGCCTCCGGCACCCTGGGCATCGTCTTCGGACGCGTGGCCGTGGGACTCCTCACCGCCCACCTGGGCTGGCGCGTGGCCTTTCGCATCGTCGCCCTTTTTCTCCTGATCCTTTCCGCGGCAGGCTATGCCCGGCTGTTAGAGCCCGCCCCAAAGGAGAAACGCCCCGGGTATCCCCTTTGGGATCTCTACCTCAACGCCGTCCGCCTCGTGTGCCGTCCCCGGCCCCTGGCCCTTCTGGCCACCGGGTTCTTTCTCTTCTTCGGGTTCCTCGGCATGGTCACCTTCCTCACCTACCGTCTCACGGCCCCGCCCTTTCTCTTCACCGCAGGGGAAGTAGGCTGGATCAGCCTGGCAGGACTCACCGCCCTCATCGCCCCCTTTGCTGGAAGCCTCTCCCAAAAGGCAGGGCCTTACCGGATCAGCCTGCCGGGCCTTGGCATCTGCCTGGTGGCCATGCAGCTCATGGGCTGGTCCCAGTCCGTGCCCCTCATCACCCTGGGCCTGCTCCTGCTCTTTGCAGGCGCCTACTGCTGCCAGCCCCTGATCTTTCTCCTCATAGGCGCCAGCGTCCCGGACTCTGCCCTGGGCAGCGCCTCCTCCCTGTACATCCTCGTGTGCATCGGCGGCGGCAGCCTCTCCTCCATGGTCCTGGGTCCGGTTTGGGCCCACTGGGGCTGGACCGGCGTCACCGTTGCCTGCTCCCTCTCCCTGGCCGCCGCAGCAGGGGTCCTGGGCACCCTGGCCAGCCGGGAGCCCCACCACGGCAAGGATGCGGAGACCGTGCCATTGCCCCTCAAGTAAACAGTGACTTACGGTTAAAGCGACCGACAAAAAGAGTGCCTCCGGCGGCGAGGTGAGCCACCTCGAAAGCATATTGCCCCTGCGCATACGACCCGCCGGAGGCAACGGGACCGTTACCCGAACCGTTGCAAAAAACCTGTTGAACCCGCCCCGCAACTCACGTAGTATAAGTAAAGATATCAACAACAACCACTTCACTACCTTTCTGAGTTCCACCCACCGGGAATCCGCAAGGGCCATTCCTGATTCGGTGGGCCCCTTCACATCGTCGACATCACTCTTCATCACCCAGCCTGATGCGTCTTTGTCACGCACCATGGTCTCCCCCAGAGCTACCCACCTGCGGCAAGGCGCCGCCCCACGGGGAGTCCCACGTCATACCCTGATATTTTTCTGGTGATATGCCGGAGCCACCTCACCGGCAATGCACCCCTGTTACCCGCTATGTTTTCAGGAGGGATATCCATGCAGCACACCTACGATGCCGTTGTGGTGGGGTCCGGCCCCGGCGGAGCCACCGTGGCCCGGGGCCTTGCCATGGCCGGAAAAAAAGTGGCGCTCCTTGAAAAGGGAAAGGAGCACCGGAACCTGGGCACCTACGCAGGGGCCTTGAGCATTGTGGAAAAAGCCGGTTTCTTCAAAAGCAAAGAGGGCGTTGCCATGCTCATGGCCTCCTCCACGGGGGGGGCCACCACGGTCTACTCGGCCTCGGCCGCCATGCCGCCCCCCTGGCTCAAAGAGCGCTACCACATCGACCTTGGCCCCTATGCCGATCAGACCTGGACGGAACTCAAGGCAGCCCCCCTTCCCGAATCCCTTCTGGGGAACGCCTCCCGCCGCATCATGGAGACAGCCAACCACCTGGGCTACGACTGGACCCCCACCCCCAAGCTGTATAACCGGGACAAGGTGGAATCCGGGTGCCGGTGCGGGGCGGGCACCTCCTTGGGCTGCTCCTGCGGCGCCAAATGGACGGCCCGCGAGTACATCAAAGATGCGGTGACCCACGGCGCCCATTTACGAACCCGGGCCGAATGCACCGAGATCCTGGTAAGAAACGGCAAAGCCACAGGCGTGCGGGTACACCTTGCGGGCCGGGATACCGAAGAGTTCTACGCAGACAAAATCATCCTGGCCGCAGGGGGCATCCCCACACCGGGCCTTCTCCTCAAGGCGGGCATTCAAAGTGCGGGCAGGCAATGCGTCATCGATCCCACCGTACTTCTCTACGGCATCTCCCCCTTTGAAGGCTCCCACACCGACCCCCTGGTGAGCGTGGACACCTGGGAGTTCTGTGACAGCCACGGCGTCCGCATGGGCACCCTCATCGACCCGAAACTCATGACCCTCATCAGCCTGGGGAAAACCGGCCTCAGGCACCTGCCCAAAGGCCGCCACTACCATCACATGGTGGGCATCCTCATCAAGATCAAGGACACCCCGGGAGGCTGGGTGGACGCCTCCGGCCAGGTCTCCAAAGAGCTCACCAAAGCCGACTTCGACAAGCTTGCCATGGGCAAAGAGATCGCCTCAGAGATCCTCACGGCCTCGGGATGCCACCCCTCGACCCTCGTGGCAAGCCCGGTGCGGGGAGCCCACCCCAGCGGCACCTGCGGCATCGGCACCGTGGTGGACACCAACCTCCAGACCGCCATAGACAACCTCTATGTCTGCGACGCCAGTATCTTCCCCGAAGCCCTGGATCGCCCCACGGTCATTACCCTCATCGCCTTCGGCAAACGCCTGGTGGATCACCTGGTAAACGGAAAAAATGCGTAAAAACGCCATACCTGATGCAAAAAACAACAGGAGCCAAGCATGCACATCATGGAAACAGATACGGTGGTGATCGGAACCGGGCCGGGGGGAGCAACGGTGGCGCGGGAGCTTGCGAAAAAGGGGAAAAGCGTTGTGCTTCTGGAGAAGGGAAAGGCCCGGGACTGGTCCGTGGGCAACCCCCTGGCCTATGCGGCCATGTACGATATACGCAGATCACGGCAGGGAATTCTGGTGCGGCGGGGCATCACCCCGGGTGGTTCCACCATGATCTACTCCGGCAATGCCTACGATCCGCCGTCGTTTTTAAAAAGCGACTTCGGCATCGACCTGGCCACCGAGGTCGCCGTCATCAAAGAAGAGCTGAACATCCGCCCCGTGCCCGACCATTTTTACCAGCACTACCCGGGCACCCGGAGGCTCGTGGAAGCCGCCGGTGAGCTCGGCCATGCCATGAAACCCCAGGCACGGTTCATCGACTCCGACCTCTGCGATCCCCATTGCGACAGGTGCCTTTTCGGGTGCAAGCGGGGCGCCAAGTGGACCGCCCGATCTTACGTCAACGATGCGGTGGATGCAGGGGCCCGCCTTGTGACGGGCTGCGACGTCCGGGAGATCCTCCATGTCAACGGCACGGCCAACGGGGTTGCGGCCGAAACCGACCGAGGCCCCCTTGCGGTCTTCAGCCGCCGTGTCGTCCTTGCGGCAGGGGGCATGGGGACCCCTGAAATCCTCCACCGGTCCGGCATCAAGGGGGCCGGTACCCACTTTTTCACCGACCCCATGGCCGTGCTCCTCGGCGAAATGAGGGAGGGCCCGGGCACCTTTCGGGAGATCACCTACACCTTTGCCGACGAATCCCGCAAAGGGGAGTTTGTCTTCGGCAACGTGGGGGCGGTCAACGCCTTTGTGGCCCAGCTGGCCGCAAAAAATATCTCCTCCTGGCCCCGGGGCGTCCGCATGAAAAAGCTGACAGGCATGTTCGTCAAGCTTTGCGACGAGCCCTCAGGTGAAATCCGGGCCGACGGCTCCTTTCACAAGGCCTTCACCCCCAAAGATGAGGCCCTCATGGCCAAAGGCATTGAGGCGGCAAAGGCGGTCATGGTGCAAGCAGGGGTCCGGGCCGACACCATCGCGGTGGCCAAGGGCATCGGCGGCCACCCGGGGGGCACCGCAGCCATGGGTCGGGTGGTGGGCCCCGACCTGCAGACAGCCATCGAGAACCTCTACGTCTGCGACAACAGCATCATGCCTGTCTCAGGGGGCACGCCCCCGGTTCTCACCCTCATCGCCCTGGCCAGGCAGTTTGCCGCCAGGCTCGGTTGAAAAGCCGGACCATCGCAGCCAACATTACGTTGATAGCGCATTGAAATTAAGATATATTCATACATAACACACGAGATTACGCTGCGACCTCATCCGGCATCACGCGTTGTGACGGCCGATTCCATCGACCGGGCTTTCCATGCCTTCCCAAATGGCTCTCCGCCTCAACGGCCACGCCCCGCCGTTAAAAAACAGGCAATGTTCAATCACTAAAAAATCCGTTTTTCTTGAGCCCTCTTTGAGCTGCCCCGCATACCCGTAAACCATGACACACATGGGGAGGCTATGTGATGCCAAAGAAAATCATAGAAAACGCCGAGGCTCTGAACCTTTCGGAGCTGAAGAACATGATACTGGCAGCGGAGAATCATAATATTCCCATCATGCCGGCCGAAGGACCGTGTGGTGGCTGTGACCTTGTCATCAAAACACCTGTAAAAACAGCTGAAGGGCCCTGCGGCGGGTGCGATGTTGTGACCCCGCCAAAGAATCAGGCCGAGGGCCCCTGCGGCGGATGCGACCTGATGAAAACCGTGTAGTACCTTGATATCACCAGCAACACCCGGGGCAGCTCAAATCCTTATACCCAACCACCCGCCTTCTTTGAAAGGATCCGCCATGGACGCAAACTGGACCCATCCGCCGAAGATCTTCCAGTGGGACACCACCTCGTCGTGCAACCTCAATTGCCGCCACTGCCGAGCCAGCAACCTGGATCGCAACGACAGGGATCTCTCCTTTGACGAGGCCGTGGACATGCTCAACCAGGCAGACCAGATGGCCCCGGGCGCTGCCCTGGCCATGGCCGGTGGAGAGCCCCTCATGCGGGACGACCTCATTGCCCTGATGGACCACATCAAGACAAACCTCAGCCTCTCCATCGAGTTGCTCACCAATGCCACCCTCATCACAAAGGACAACGAAGAGGAGTTGTGCCGGTATGTGGACGGATTCAATATCAGTATGGAAGGGTCAACGGCGGAGGTGCACGATCCGGTGAGGGGCAAGGGATCATTTGCACGAACCCTTTCGGCCGTGGATCTTCTCACCGCCCGGGGGGTCCCCCTTGCCATTCGCATGACCTACTTCGGACAAGGCAAAGAGGAGGTGGAAAAACTTCTGGTCATGATCAAGGAACACGGCGTAACCACATTCAACTTCCGCTACGTGGTGCCCGTGGGCAACGCCGCCGGGGCCGTCTCCGATCCCCTGGAGCACAGGGACGTCAGCCGCTTTGTGTGGGAAAAGGGAAATGAGCTGGGTCTCACCGTGGGCTTCAGCGACCCCTTCCCGGAGCTCCTCGTAAGCCCCGGGCGCTTGAACGAAGTGGAGTCCGACGAGGAACTCTTTAACGGTGTGGCCGTCACAGGGTGCTCCGTGGCCTTCTCCCTCATGTACATCAACCCCCAGGGGGTGGTGCAGTTCTGCCCTTACTTCCCCGTGGTGGTGGACCGGATCCAGAACCGCCCCCTTAAAGAGATCTGGTTTGAAAACGAAAAATTCAACACCTTCCGCTACTCCCGCTCCTTTTTAAGCGGCCAGTGCGGTGAATGCCGGTACAAATTCGCATGCGGCGGCTGCCGGGGTGCAGCCTACGCCACCGGTGACTACCTGGGCTCGGATCCGCGCTGCTGGCTGACCAAAGAGGAATCACGCCAGCTTCAGGAGACCCTTCCCAAAGAGTGAAGAATAAAATAACGACCCGAAATCCAATGCCTCCGGCGGGTCGCTTTTTTGAAAAAAAGCTCCGCAAAAAACTTTCCGGTAGAAAGGTCAGAACAGTCAGAATCGCTGGAATTCATGGAAAAGCTGTCAAAGCCTGTTTGTCAAACTTTTCAAAAGCTTGGCCCCCGGCAGGGCCGCCGGAGGCTTTGTTGATCTGAATAGTTACGATAAAATCAAATCAATGCCGCCCCAGGGTCCCCAAAACTTGCTCGATGACGCTCGTGACACGGCTTTCAAGGGATTCCGCCTCTTCTCCGGGCTCTGACGACGCAGAGGTTTCGTCAAAGGGATTTTCCGGAGCCCCATGGCCATCACCATGGCCTGTCGCCGCATCCTCAATGCCCCTTTCCATTTTTTCATCACCCGCCCCAGGGATCTCCACGGCGTCTTCCCCACCTTGGGTCCCGTGCCAGTACCCGAACAACGCCTCCAGGCTCTCCTGCTGAAAGGCCCGCACCTTCCCCCGCACGCTTTCAGCCACCTTGTCGGCATTGACGGAGAGCAGCCAGCCACTGAGCTGATACAGAGGCAGACAGAGAAACTCCCGGGTCCTGCCGTCCGTGCCGTCCATGGCCAGGAAACGGCAGGTAAGCTTCGGGTCGTGCTTCAGGCGGCTCCGCTCCCCGGCCCAGCTCAGGCCCAGCCCCTCGCACAGGGGTTTCAGGGGCACCCAGTCCAGCTCGTCCTGTCGGAGAAGGGAAAGGGGAGCCCCATCCAGAATATGGGTAACCAGGGCGGGGCACAGGGCCGGTGAATCAACTGTTACCATGTGGTGTCACTCCTTGCAGGCGTTTGAAGGTCTTGTCGAGAGGTGTTCCTATCACAAATCGCCTGCGTTTTCATTTCCCTTCTCAGCCCCGCCCGGGCCATCAGCCCCTCACCTGCCTCCAGGCCCGGGTCCCCGGCATGCCCTCCTCCCACCGGTCCACCATGGCCGTAAACAACTCAACGGGAACGGTATAGGTGACCTCGCCTTTGCCCAGGTAACGCAGGCCGTTGGTGTCAAACCCTCCGATGACGGCCCACTGCCGTCCCTCATCGCGATACCGCCGCGGCCAGGTGATCATCCCGCAGCAGCTCTGGCCGAAGGGCACCCGCACGGCCTCTGTGTCTCCCGTCAGGAACACAGTCAGGGCGTTTAAGGCAACCATGGCCTCGCGCTGTGGAAACAGAACCACGACCTCCGGCATATCTCCGTCCTCAAAAAGGCTCAGGGGCTGAATCACAAGGTTTGTCCCCGAGGCCTTAGGGGGCTTGATCCCGTCGTAAAAGGCCTTTCCCTTTTCCGGGGAGTCCAGGTAACACTCGCCCTGCATCTCTCCTGGGATCCCCGTGGAGATCAGGGCGGGCTCAAAGGGCTCATAATAAGGCTTGAACCCCATGTAAAAGGCGGCACCCAGGCACCCGTAATGAGTCTCGTCAAAACAGGCCGGGGCCTTTTTCCGGCGCGCCCGCCTCACCGTACCCAGGGCGCACGACAGCCAGTTGATGCCCCCGTCTGACTCTTCCGGCAGGCGACTCACCGGTACCTGCGCCTTGGGAGACACCGCGCCAGGGGGTTTTCTTTCCGTGTAAAAAAGCCCCATGGGCTCTTCATTCAAACCAAGGACGTCCATAAACGCCCGAAGTCTCCCCTTAAACTCTGCGCTGTTTATCGTCTTTTTTTTCATTTCTCCTCCCCAATATTAAAGTGACCGGCCAAAAGCGTGCCTCCGGCGGCGAGGTGAGCCACCTCGAAAGCATATAGCCCTTGCGCTTTGTCCCTCGTTCCTCGGGTCAAAGCGCAAGGGCCTTCGGCTCGGGCTTCGCCCGACATAAACTCCGATGGTTTATGCGGGCTGGCTCTGCAGCCAGGCCATGGTTACGATGCAAAGAAAAAAATGGCCGCAAAGGCGCTGAGGATGCCCAGGCCTTCCTTGAGGGTCACGGGCTCTTTGAGCACAAGGCAACCCAGGGCCACAGTGATGATGGGGGACATGGAGGTAAACATCGCCACCACGGCCACCTTCCCGGACTTCACGGCAAAGAGAAACCCCAGGGCACCGGTGAGGCCGATGATCCCGGTGGTGATGCCGAGGCACACCCCTTTCACATGGACCTCCGGCCGAAAATCCACCAGGGTGAGGACAACCAGCCCCACGATGGCGGCCCCGATTGTTTCGTAGATCATGGCGCTCATGGGGCTGATGTACTGGGTGGTCAGCTTGGGGATAAATCCCCACAATCCCCAGCACACCAGGGTCACAAGCGCAGGTGCTATCCAGTTGGCACTCATCGGATTCCCCTCCTTACATGTCTGTGTACGATGATGTCGTGTTGAACCGTTTACTCCCACCTTAGCAGGCCACCGTCCCCCAAACGTCCCTGACCCGGACATTTCATGCCAAAGCAAACAGCCAGAATGAAAGCTGTATGATTTCAGAATACTACAACCAAAATGCCAGCTATTTTAAAAATGCAAAATGTAAATGAGGGGTTGCTGTTTGATCTTCTCACCCTTCGGGGGATCCGGGCTGAGAGGGTTTGGGCATGGAAAGCAAACCAAGGACGTGAAAAAAATTGTGAAACGCGGATCGTTAAGATACTTTCTCCACAGGAGAAAAGACCATGACGATGTTGCACATACACTGTTTTGGCGTTCCCCGGTTCACGGTGGACACAGAGCCCGTAAGGATTCCCCGGCGCAAGTCCGCTGCCCTGGCGGTCTACCTTGCCGTCACGGGCAGAGCCCATACCCGGGAAAAGCTGGCCGACCTGCTGTGGCCGGACCAGGAGCAGGACAAAGGGCGTGCCTCCCTTCGGCGCGCCCTGTCGGACATCACCCGGACCCTTGGGAGGTCCTGGCTGGCCGCGGACCGGGAGACCATCGGGGCCCTTGCCAGCGATCTGGTGCAGGTGGATGTGACCAGGTTCCGAACCCTGCTGGGCATGGGCCGGACAGGAAGCCTTTCGGCCATGGAAGAGGCGTTAAGCCTCTACACGGGCTCTTTTCTCTCGGGCTTTCATCTTAATGGCGCACCCGATTTCGATCACTGGCGGCTGGAGCAGGCCGAGCGCCTCGACCGCGAGGCCGCCGAGATCATGAAGGCCCTTTCCGAACGGTACATGACCCTGGGAAAAAAGGGAGAAGCCCTGGAGGTTGCCAGACGCCTGGCGGCCCTGGATCCCCTGGACGAAGAGGCCCACAGGCGGCTCATGGACCTTTTTGTGCAGGCCGGTCGGCGGGATGCAGCCCTGCGCCAGTATGAGACATGCAGGGCGCTGCTCCGAACCGAGCTGGCCGTCGACCCGGATCAAGAGACCGAGGCGCTGGCAGACGCCATCCGAAGCCACCAAAAACCCGTCAAAAAACAGAAGCCAAACCTGCCAATATCCAACCTGCCGGCCCAGGCCACAGCCTTTGTGGGGCGAGCAGGGGAGGTCACCGGCCTCGTGGAGCGAATCACCTCCCCGGAGGTAAGGCTCCTGACCCTCACCGGACCGGGGGGCATGGGAAAAACCCGGTTGGCCCTCCAGGTGGCCTCCTTGACGGCGGACCGCTTTGCCCACGGCGTCTTTTTCATCTCCCTTGCAGACCTTGACGCCAAAGAAGCCCTGGTACGAGAACTCATCAGGGTCTTCGGGCTCAGCGAAGGGGAGACAGCCCACCCCATGGGACGGATCGCGGATTTTCTGCGACCAAAAAAGATCCTGTTGCTCCTGGACAACTGCGAACACCTGCCCGAAGGGGCACTGGTGGCGGCTGAGTTGCTGGAGGCTGCGCCCCACCTCACCATCCTGGCCACCTCCAGGACCCGGCTGATGCTCAAGGGAGAGCACCTCTTTGCCCTCTCGGGCCTGTCCCATCCCGATATCGCGAAAAAGGCCCCGGACGGCGAAGACCTGAAAAACGCGGAGACGACCTATGATGCCCTGGCCCTTTTCCTGGCAACGGCCAGGATGGTCAACCCGGACACCGAGCTGACCTCCTCAAATTATCCTGCCCTTGCCCAGATCTGTGACATGACCGCAGGCATGCCCCTGGCCCTGATCCTGGCCGCCGGGTGGATGGACACCCTGACGCCTTCGGACATTGCCGGTGAGATCCGGAACAACCTGGATTTTCTCAACGCAAAAATGCAGGACCTGCCCCCGCGCCACCGGAGCATGCGCGCCGTGTTTGACTCCTCCTGGAAACGGTTGACGGAAAAGGAAAAAACGGCCCTGCAAAGGCTCACGGTATTCCGGGACGGCTTTACCCTGGACGCCGTGGCAAAGGTGACGGGCATGGATAAAGGGGCGGCTGCCGAGACAACGGCAAGCCTGGCGAGAAAATCGATCCTCAGGGCCGATCCGGAAACCGGCCGGTTCGGCATCCACCCACTCCTGAGACAGTACACCGACGATCACCTGGGAGACCCCGGCCACGGCCACCCCATGGAGGACGCCCATATGGGGTATTACCTCGCCCTGGTCCAGAGCCGCGAAAAAGAGCTGACGAGCCGGGACATGCCCGCCTGCAGACGTGCCATGGATGCGGACATGGCCAACATCCGTCAGGCATGGCTCCGCGCAGCAGCCACAGGGGCCTTGGACGCCCTGGGCCGGTCAGCCACAGGCCTGTATGCCTACTTTGACATGCACACCCGGTATCACGAAGGGGAGGCCCTGTTCCGCCCGGCCAAAGAGTGCGTGATGGATGCCTCATCAAACCGGCCGGATGCCCGCCTGTGCCTCGTTCTCTTGTGCTGGTTCGACATGCAGACCCAAGGATTCCCACCCAAAAACCAGGAAAACGCCCCATGCCCCGGAGATGAAGAGGCCCGGGTGGAAAGGGTCGCCCGAAACACCTTAAGGCAAGCCGTCTCAACAGGAGACATCCGCGGCAGGGCATGGGCCTTTCTGCTGCTTGGGGCCCTGGCCCACCGCCGGAAACGCCATGGGCAGGCCATTCGGCTCTTTCGCCTGAGCCTTACGGCCCACCCCGGTATTGAGCACGCCTTCTGGGTATCCCTTCGCATCGGGCTGTGCCTGCGCTCCCTGGGCAGAATCGGAGAGGCCATAGACAGGTTCCGGGCAAGCCATCAATGGGCAACCCGTACAGGAGACCACATCAAAACCGCCTGGGCCATGGGCAATATCGGCTCCGCAGCCCTGTGTCTGGGAGACCTGCACACCGCAGAGACCTGCCTTAAGGAAGCCGCAACCGCTTTCCGAAAGCTCAACGCCCCCATCGGCATGGTGATCTCCTGCGAAGAGCTGGGACTCATCGCTTTTTTGAAAGGAGACCTGGAGCAGGCCGCAGCCCTTGCCGAAGAAGCCCTTGGCGTTGCCAGGGCCTCGGGCTTTGCCCGGGCCAGGTATCAGAGGGCCCAGGCGTTAAAAGGGCTCATCTTGGTCGCATCAGGATCCACGGACAAGGCCCGCCCATGCCTTGAAGCGGTTCTGGAAACCGGCCTCTCCCGGTTTTCCGCCCACCTGGCCATGGTCTTCTGCGCCTGCCGGGCCAAAGACCGAGAAACCGCAACCACCCACCTGGCCCAGGCCCACCAGCTGGCCCCAAAGGTCCATAAAACCCACCTTCTTCTGCTCTTAACCCTTGCCCAAGCGTCTGTTTCGGCCCTTTCGGAAGACCACGATGAGGCAACACACCACCTCAATCAGGCACGGCATCACCCCGGCTTCGATGCAGGACTCTTTCAGGCATGGAGCATGGGTACAGAATCATAACGCCTTAAGGCGAATGTATGGAGGCAGTCATCATACAAACGCCTTCAGGGCATTCGCGTCGTGTGCGACCTATGGCTGCCGTTTTTGCAGAAGAGGCTCATTTCATTCTTCTGTAACCACGAGACACACTGCCCACCGACCAAGTAACCGACTAAGTAGCCGACCAAGTAGTCTCACTGAAGGATCCCCTCACGTGGCCACCACTCCATATGTACTTTTTCTCCTGCCTGTGAGATCATAAGGAAAGCCCGGACATCTTTTTTGCTGAGTCATTGAGACCTCATCCCTTATCAGGAGGCCCCATGCTTACAGCCTTTGTTGTTCTGCTGGTCTGTACCGTCACCGCCCTGGTTGCGCTGCGCCTGATCTATACCCCGGACGGCCCCCTCACCGGCCAGGATGACGAAGAGGAAATCCCCTTTCAGGTGATCATCACACCCCACGAGCTCTCCTGCGAGCACCCCATGAGGGAACGGGAGGCCGTTCCCTGGAGAGAAATCCACGAAATCGTTCTCATCAACGCCCAGGAAGCCCCGCCCATCCCTCCCTACTGGCTGGTCTTCGTGGGGGACGGCAAGGGATGCTCCGTCCCCACCGAGGCCCAGGGATTCTCCCGGCTCTGGGACGAAATCGAGGCCCGGTTTCCCGGTTTTGATTTCAATGCCGTCCTCGAACCGGAAGCAGGCATCACCAAGAAAAGCGTCTGGCGAAAACCCGAGGTTCCCCACTGACCATAGGGAATTAACCTTTCCCCGTCATAGCCATGTCCCTTTTGATCCGGTAAAGATCGAAAGGGTGCCTTGTGTACTTTTTTCTCCATGTATGAGAAAGTATATCCATACATTACCATCCCTTCGTGAATCACCCCCGTGTTCAACACAACCCAGCCCCGTCCCTGAGTGTTCCGACCGAGCCATGAAACGCCTAGCCCAAGACGGCTTGCGTGCCCCTTTGCCAGGAGGAGACATGAAAAAACCCGACAACGCCCCTAAAAAGACCGCCCATACGCACAGCCACAAAAAACTTGGGGACATCCTCATCGAAGCCGGAGTCATTGAACCCAAGGACCTCCAGAAAGCCTTGCACGCCCAAGCCACGTCGCCGAAAAAAATAGGCCAGATCCTCATGGACATGGGGATCGTGGATGATATCCAGATTGCCCGGGCCCTGTCCGAGCAGTTGAACATTCCCTACCTCCACCTGCCCGATATAAAAATCGCGCCGGAGGTGATCGCCCAGGTCTCCGCTGAAATCGCCGAAACCTATCTTCTCCTGCCCACCAAAGAGGAAAACGACGAGCTTGTGGTCACCATGGCCAACCCCCTGGAGTTCTACGCCCTGGACGATTTGCGCTTCATGACACAAAAGCGCATCAAGATAGCGGTCTCGCCCCAAAGCGAGGTGCTCACCGCCATTGACACCTACTACCCCAAAAAAGGGCTCCACCTTGATGAAGCCCTTCAAAACGAAGTCCAGATTGAGGTGATCAAAACCACCGAAGCCAATGAAAAAGAGCTGGACAAGGGCGCCCTGACCTCCATCGCCGAAGACCCGCCCGTGGTGCGATTTGCCAACAGCATCCTGGCCGATGCCGTGAAGCTCAAGGCCAGTGACATCCATATCGAGCCCCGACAGGCGTCGGTTATCATCCGGTACCGCATCGACGGGATCATGCGTGAAATCCTCAAGACCGACAAACTCATCCACTCCGCCCTGGTCTCACGCATCAAGGTGTTCTCCTCCATGGACATCTCCATCCGGCGCAAGCCCCAGGATGGTCGCGCCCAGGTAAAGTACGGGGGGATTGCCTATGACTTGCGGGTCTCCTCGTTTCCCACATCCTACGGCGAAAAAATCACCATACGGATCCTCAACCCGGAATCCGCCAAGATGAGTTTTGAAAACTTAGGGCTCCAGGGGACGCACTACAAAGATCTGGAAAGCAGCATTCAGTTGCCCCAGGGCATTATCCTGGTCACCGGGCCCACGGGCAGCGGAAAATCAACCACCCTGTATGCCTGCCTGAACCGCCTCAACTCTCCGGAGGTCAACATCATCACGGTGGAGGACCCTGTGGAGTACAAGGTGGACGGCATCAACCAGGGCCAGATCAATCCCAAGGCGGGCATCACCTTTCCCGCGGCCCTGCGGTCCATCCTGAGGCAAGACCCGGACATCGTCATGGTGGGGGAGATCCGGGACGGAGAAACCGCGGGTATCGCGTGCCAGGCGGCGCAGACCGGACACCTTGTCCTCTCCACCCTGCATACCAACGACTCGCCTTCGGCCGTCACCCGGCTCCTGGACCTCGGAGTGGATGCCTTTGTGGTGGCGGACTCCGTGGTGGCATGCATCGGCCAACGGCTGGTCCGGCGCATCTGTGATAAATGCAAAACCACGGACACCCTGTCGGCCCAGCTGCTTGAAAAGATTCCTTCGGGGGAAAACGGGGATGAAGATGTCAGGTACTACAAAGGGGAAGGGTGCGAAGCATGTCGGTATTCAGGGTATGTGGGGCGGATCGGCATCTACGAAATCCTGCGCATCACGCCGTCTATCCAGTCCCTCATCAAAAAAGACGTGTCAGCGGCCACCATCAAGGCCCAGGCCATGAAGGAGGGATTCCAGCCGTTTTTCATGGATGGGGTCATGAAGGCCCGGCAAGGCCTCACCACCTTAGGGGAGGTTCTCCGGGTGGCCGGCCCGGACACCTCGCCTACAGAGGCTGCAGCCCCGGCCTCGGCAGCCCCTCCCGACCCCGCAGCCGTCACGTCGATGCCAGCCTTTGACCCCACGTCCCATGTGACGGTGGTGGGGCACCCCACGGTCCTGGTAGTGGATGACAACGAGATCGAGCTGGAAATGATGTCCCACCTCCTAAAAACCCAGAACTATCGTATCGTCAAAGCAACGAACGGTGTGGAAGCCTTGAAATCGGTCTATCATGCCATGCCGGACCTCATCGTGACAGACTACGTCATGCCGGAAATGGACGGGTTCACCCTCATCAAAAAGCTGAAAGAGGAGATCGCCACCCGCATGATTCCCGTAATCATGCTCACGGCCAACGAGGACCTCAAATCCGAGGTGGAGGTGCTCAATGTGGGCGCGGACGATTACATGACCAAGCCCGTCAACTACGAACGGTTCATCGCAAGGGTCAACAGGCTCCTTCAGCGACGGATGGAGGCCCCCAAGGGGTGAGACGCCCTACTCGAAGGTATCCGTGGCAATGACCTCGACTTTGTCTATGAGGGTTCCCAGCCCGTTGCTTTGCCCTGCGATCTCCGACAGGGACAGATCAATGGGGTCGCCGGTTCCCGTCACCTGAACCGTGTACTCTTTCCACTCGTTGGTGGGCGGCGTAAAGGTCTCCACCTCATCGCCTCCCCATCCCACGGAAAAATCCGATGAGTTGGCGCGCCTGGCCCGGGCCGTGATTTTGATTTCATAGACCCTGCCCGCTTCGGTCTGCACGCTCTGGGAGATGGTATCATTGGCCCTGCCGCCGTCGAGTTCCACGATATGGCCTCCGTTGGGGGAGCTGTACCCCAAAAACCCATCCCTCCAGATTTCGATGGCCCCTGTGTTGGACTCCCATCCGTTGATCCTTCCGGTGGGCACCGGGGCCCATCGTTTCACGTTCCTGTTCACCGAATCAAAGGTTGAGTTGTCCAAAAGGTTCTCCCCTGCGGGGATGTCGGACTGAACCTGCGATGCCGACGTATGGTGCAACGAGCACTGCACCTGGCCGTACTCGGGCACCTCGATGGAAGAGCTGGACCAGGTATAGACGCCACCCCGGGGGCACTGGTAGGAGTCAATGAAGTCCGGCGTAAAGGCTTCATGCTCGAAGTAGTAACTCTGGGTCTGGGTCTCGATGTCTCTTCTGAGCAGGAGGCAGTTGGCGGCGTAGACCTTCTCCTTGTAGTTGAGATATCGCGGAATGGCGATGGAGCTCAGCACCCCGACGATGGCCACGGTCACCATGAGTTCCAGAAGAGAAAATCCGGCATTGTGCGTGGTTTGAGGGGTCATGGCACAAGCTCCGGTATGGGTTTGGCGGTGCTGATACGAACGTGGGAGAACCCGTGGCGATGGGCATTGGGACACTCCACGACATAGGCGCCCTTTTCCCGGTGGACTTTATAGGGGGCTCCGCTCACGGGGCAGGTAAAGCCCTCCACATCCGTCTCCCCGAGTTGCAGTGCCCGGACCACCTTCCACAGGTTGTGGACGCAGGCATCTGTCTGCATGTCGGTGTCTGCCGTGCCCACACGAAGGGGTTTTGCGTGTTCATGGCGCAGGGAGAATATCCTGGGGACCTGAAAGGCCAAAACCACGATGCTGAGGGCCAGGAGGACATAATAGAGGGGGCGGCGGTCTTTTTTCTTTTTTTTCTCCTGCTGCTGTTGCTCCCGCTCGGCCTCTCCTTTGGCAAAATCGGCGATGGCGTCCTTGGCAATATCCGTATCCTTGTGATCGTCCATAATAAATCCAAAATCCCATGGGTTGATGTGATGACGGAAAAATGCTCTCCAGGCTCGGCCTGAGGCACAGACATGTCATGAATGGAGGGAAAACACGGCGATCTTTCAATGGAATGGTTGCTTATCCACAAGTATACTGAACCAGAGGTGTTTTTTCAAAAAAATAAAGATCTTTGCGTCAGTCTTTATAGACAGTACTCATTCACAGGAGCCTCAGCCTGGGCACCGTCTGACCCGGTTCGACGCTTTTCTGTCCGGGTCCTTTCTTGATGATAGCGGTTGATTTGAACCCCGGATAACGGGATAAAGGGTATCATGCAACGACGACTCTGCCTTCTCTTACTGTTCGGGTTCCTCTGCCTGCCGGCCACGGTGCGGGCCGAACCCGCCGTCACCGTCAGGACGGAATATTACGACATCTACGGATGGACGGCGCAAGAGCTACGCCAGGAGATGGGGCGCCTGGGAACCGTATGGCGGGACGGAAAAACCTACGATGCCCTGACCACCTGGATGGCCAGGTGGTGGTTCACCTGGGAGTCCGGTCCCGGCAGCTGCCGGGTTACAGGCGTTGAGACCTCGGTGGAAGTACTGCACCGCTACCCCAGGTGGGCAAATCAGGATGAGGCGGCCCCCGAATTGCAGCATCACTGGGCCCGTTACATGAAAAACCTCAAGATCCATGAAGACGGCCACAAACGCATCGGCATCGCGGCAACGGCTGCCATTGAGGAGGCCATCCGGCAGATGCCCCCGCATCCCAGCTGCCGCAACCTGGAAACCGCGGCCAACGCCCTGGCTGACGAGATACTGGACACCTACAGGGCCAGGGAAGCCGACTACGACAAAAAAACCGGTCACGGAAAGACCCAGGGAGCGGTGTTTCCCTGACACACAACACACGGGGACCGAAGCCCCGGGCAGGACAACCCCATGAACATCACACAAGACGACAAACAGACCCTGAAGGTTGAAGAAAAGAACCGCACCATCGTGGCCATCGCAGGGATTGCCATCGCCTTTTGCCTGGTCCGCACCGCCTTTTCGGTGCACACCTTCGGCCTTGAGTACGCCTACTACCTCCACTGGATTTTCCTGGCGGCGGTGGCGGCCTTTGCCGGGTGGCGGTTCACCGAAGAAGTCACCTTCACCTTTGACCGCACGGCTAAAACCGTTACCTGGCGGCGTAAAAAACTCCTCGGCACGGCCCAGGAAGGGACCCTCGCCTTTGACGAGGTGGAGGATGTCCGGATCGGGTACCGCGGGAGTGGAAAACGCGCCTCCTACCGCATTGAATTCGTTGTCAAAGGCGCCCCTTTTCCCCTGTCCGATCTCTACGCCCAGGGCCAACGGGGTCAGGAAGCCTGTAACGCCGTTGCCCGGCGCATGCTGGAAGTGATGTCCCGAACCGTAAAATAAAACGCCACAAGCGCCCAAAACAAAACCCCAATCCATGGCACTGGATTGGGGTTTTTTCACGCGCAGGCAGATCGGGATGTGTGGGTTGACCTGCGCGGTCCTTCCTTAAACGTTTACAAAGGGTTCCTGTCAGGCCCGGCTGGGATCCAGGGTGGGCAGGTTGATGCAGGTGGCCGCCGCCTCCATGCCCCTGGGGCACTCCTGAAGGGCCATGGGCAGGGGATGGGCCGCAGATTGAAACCAGACCCCCACATGTGCCCCCAGGCGTTTCTCCAGGTATGCGTAATTTTTCTTGATGGCCGGATCCACGCGCACGGGAAACCGCAGCCAGGTCGGGGTGGCATCCGGCGACGGCTTCGGGGGCTCCAGACCGTTTCTCAGGCACCAGACCGCCCACTTTTCGGCCGCACGCCGCCTCTCGGCCAGCTGGCGGTCCACCCGGGAGAGTTGCTGCATCATCAAGGGCGCCACCGCATGGGGCAGGCTCCAGTGATATTGGCTGCACGGAGCGCCCGCCAGCTCTTCGTCATGCATCTGGGGCACAAGCCGGTCCGAAAGAAGCCCTTCGGCCAGGCCGGAGGTCACAAACCGAAACGGGCAGCTGTGGGTAAAATAGCTGTGGATGAGGGTCCAGAGAATCCGCCGGGTAAACTCCGGCGGGGCCGGGGTGAGGCGCGCTGCGTCCTCTTCCAGGCGGCGGCCGATCTCCGGGTTGTCGGTGACCACAAACCCGCCGTGGATGGTGTTGATGATCTTGGAACGCTCACTGCTGAAAAACCCGATATCCCCCAGGGTCCCCAGGAGTTTCCCGCGCCAGCGGCCGCCCGTGGCATGGGCGCAGTCCTCGATGACATAGAGACCGCGGCCCCTGGCAAGGGCAAGGAGGTTCTCCAGATCCCGACCGGGCATGCCGAAGGTGTGCTGGATGAGTATGGCGCGGGTCTTGTCCGTCAGCGCCCGCTCCACAAGGGAGGCGTCCATGCCGTAGGTGTCAAGTTCGATGTCCACGTAGACGGGTTCGATCCCTTCATACCGAAGGGCGTTGACCACGCACTGGCAGGTAAAGGCAGGAATAAGCACCTCGTCCCCCGGGGTAAGCCCCAGGGCGCGGACCACCGCACACAACGACGCCCTGCCCCCCATGTAAAACCCGGCGTGGGCCACGCTGAACCGCGCCTTCACCGCCCGGGCGAGCCGTTGCAGCCCATCCCCGCCTGAACGGGTTCCCGGACGCATCAGGGCCCTTGCCGCCAGAATCACATCGGCCATGCGCAAGGTGGCCGAAAGCAGCGGCACCGGCATCACGCGCTGGCGGCGCTTGAGTCGCTTCACATTGATCCCCTGCTGGCGGGCAAGGCATCGGATCGTACGTCCCAGCCTTTCCATGATCACCCTCCTTCGCTAAGCACTAACCAAACATCTCATGTTCTCATGGGGTAGCACAGTAAACCGGGATACTCAACTATCACAATATCGCTTGAAAACTAATTTCCTACCTATATCCCCAACCATAGCTCTTTAAAATCCAAGAGGATCCTGAATATCACAATCCCTTTTTCATATCCTCAAATAAATTCAGGATAATATTTTCCTATGGACAATTGTGCCATGCTTCTATATCAAATTACTTATCAGCACCTGGCTTGTATCACGATGCCAAAAACATTTACTCTTCGGAAGACATTCAAAATGTTCCCCGACACCTGTTTTTGCATTGTCATACAACCGACTTGAAGGGACAGGCACATACGTGAATCGTCCGCGCCATGCGAGTATTCCCAAGACGATTCGTATCGCACGACGCGATATCCCGCCGTTCGCACCCACGCGACAGGAAGCGATTCAAAGGAGCCATGTCCTCAATTCGCGACGCCATCATCACATCTTACGTGCTGCATCATGGGGAGTTGAAAGGCGACGCAGCGCCGGGCACCGCAATGCCGTACCGGACCGTTTTTAAGGCGACCAACCGCCCATGCAGGCAAAAACGCTCCTGACAAGCCCCGAAAGACATGACGTGATAAGCGGTTGTCGCAAGTCACACAATTTTTTGAGGAGGAGATGTGGATATTTTCAGCAACCGTTTCGAGATGAGATGGGCCGCCATCATCCTAACCATGTACGGCCTCATCATGATTCCCTTTCCCTGGTATTTCAACGAAACCTACGTGCCTGGTTTCGGGGGGGTCCCCCGGTTTGTGTATGCCTGGGTCCTTCACGGCATTGCCGTGCTGATCCTGGTCTGGCGCTTCAGCCGCGAGGCACTGAAGCGCCCCGAGTACCGGAACTTCGAAGACATTCAACCTGAGAAGTAGAAAGGAGCAAGCAATACCATGGCTGACCCCGCAACATTGGTGACCCCCACACCGGTCCCGTTTTTCGTATCCATTGCCATCTACTTTGCCCTCATCGGCTATATCGGCTGGCGAGCGGCCAAATCCACCAAAACCCTGAGCGATTTTTTCGTCATGAGCGGCAAAGCCGGCGCCCTGGTGGGCGGCTTTGCCTATTTCGCCTCCCAGTACAGCATGAGCACCTTCATGGGCGTGCCTGCGGTCACCTACTCCACAGGCTTTTCCGGCATGAGCATCTCGGTGCCGGGCCTTGCCTTCTCCATGATCATCCCCGCCCTCTTTGTGGGGCGCAAGCTGATGATCATGGGTAAAAAGTACGGTTTCCTCACCATGACCGACTACCTCTCGGACCGTTACGAATCCAACGCCATCCGGGCGGTTCACGCCGTGATGATGATCGCCTTTCTCGTGGCCATCATGGGGGCCCAGACCGTGGGCGCAGGCGTTATCCTCAACACCTTCACCGGCCTTCCCCAGTGGATGGGCGTGGTGGGTATGGGAATCATCGTCATCTGCTACTGCATGGCCGGCGGCATGAAAGGCGCCATGATGACCGACGTCCTCCAGGGCTTTCTCATGGTGACCACAGCCATCGTCACCTTTATCGTCTCGGTGAAGGCCGGAGGCGGGCTCAGCCAGATCACCACGACCCTTGCCGACGCCAACCCTGCTTACCTTACCCACCCCGGCGCCAAGGGCAACTTCCCCTGGGCCTCCTACATGTCCATGATCGTCATGTGGAGCTTTTTCACCATCGGGCAGCCCACCCTCTTCACCAAGTTTTTCACCATGAAAAACTACGAGACCATGTTCAAGGCTGTCATCCTGGGTACCCTGGGCATGCTGCTCTCCGCAACACTCATCGAGTGGGCCGGGGCCAACGCCATCGTCTCCGTACCCGGGCTTACCGGCAAGCAGACGGACTTCATCGTCCCCATGCTCCTCCAGGGCAATCTCAACCCCATCCTGGCCTCCATCCTCATCGCAGGGGTGGTCTCGGCCGGTATGAGCACCATCGACGCCCTGCTTGTGGTGGCCACGGGCGGCGTCACCCGGGATATCTACCAGAACCTCATCAACCCGAAGGCCTCCGAGAGCCAGATCTTTGCCCTCTCCCGCTGGGTCACCGTGGTCATCGGCGCCTGCGGCATCGCCATCGGCATCATCAAGCCCGCCACCATCTTCGGACTCATCAAGTTCGCCTTCGGCGGACTGGGCATCTGGGTGGCCCCCGTGATCCTTGGCATGTACTGGAAAAAAGCCTCCCGCACCGGGGCCATCGCCGCGGTGATCTTCGGGGAGGCCCTCTACATCTCCATGAAGCTCTGGTTCAAAACCTGGTCCTTCGGCTTTGACCCCCTCATCGTCTGCTGGGCCGCCACCATGTGGGTCATGGTTCTCATCAGCCTCTTTACCCGCCCCGCGGGCCAGGAGACCATCGAGCGCCACTTTGACCGGCTGGTTCCAACGGCCGGTGCCCCGGAAGAGGCCGCGGCCACCCCGCAGCCCAACGTCGCCTGACAGAATCCATGCGGGAGGGCCACGGCGCCTTCCCGCACCTTTACCCATAACAAAACACATTCAACCGTCGAGCCGCCGGGCTCAGTCTCCCGGGAGGAGTTGTGAAGATCACCATTGACAAAACCCTGCCTGTCTCCATATCCGTCCAGATCGAAGGCGCCGTGGAATTCGGCATCATGGCCGGTGCCTATCGCGAGAACAACCAGCTGCCCACGGTGCGAGCCCTGAGCAGCGAGCTCGGGGTGGCCCCCATGACCGTCACCAAGGCATACAAATCCCTGAAGGCCAAAGGCCTTCTGGAGTCGGTCACAGGCAGGGGGACCTTCGTGGTGAGGGATCCCAGGGAGCTCAAACACCAGAACCGCCTGGAGATCCTTCGCCGGGAGTTTCTGGCCCTGCTGGAAAAAGCAAGGATCCTGGAGGTGGACCCCGCGCTTTTCATCGGCATGTTCAACCAGCGGGAAGCCGAGATGGAAGCCCCGGTGCCCCTTCGCATTCTCATGGTGGGGAACTCCCGGCGCATCAACGAGTGCTACATCCGGAGAATTCGGGATTTCCTCGGCCGGGAGCCCCGGTTCGACAACATGGATTTCGCCCAATTCAACACGTTGACGGACACCAGGGCCCGCAACTACAACCTCATCCTCACCATCCCCCACTGCATGGCCCGAATCCGGCTCAAGGTGGGGGATACCGTCCCGGTGATGGCCCCGTACCTCATCCCCTCCAAGGAGACACGGGAAGCCCTCGCCGCCCTGCCCCCCGGCACCACCGTGGGAGCCATCTCCCATTTTGCGTCCTTTGTCCCGGCCATGGCCGAAGGGATCCGGCGTTTTGCCCCCCAGGTGGGAACCATCCGCATGGAACTGGCCAGCAGCCCGAAGCTGCAGGAGCTCGCCGATGTCACCGACGTCCTGATCTACAGCACCAGCAGCCTGGGGACAGCCAAAGCCTTAACGGGCGTACGCCTTATGTTCGAGTACGCCCACACACCAGAAACACGGTACCTGCGGGAGATCCTGGTCCCTGCGGTCCAACACATCCAAAAAGAAGTACAGCTATGAAGATCGCCGACATGAACTGGTTCCAGGTCGAATCCTACCTGAAAGCCGACGACCGGGTGGTCCTGCCCCTGGGAAGCACCGAGCAGCACGCTTACCTGAGCCTCTGCACCGATTTCATCCTCTCTAACAAACTGGCCGTAGAGACCGGTGAGGGGTGCGGTGTTCCGGTTTACCCGGGCCTGCCCTACGGCATCGCCCCTTACTTTTCCGCCTACCCGGGGACCGTCACCATCCGCCCAGAGACCTATGGCGACTTTGTGACGGACATCCTCAACAGCCTTGTAAAAAGTGGTTTCAGACGCGTGCTTATCATCAACGGGCACGGGGGCAACAGCCCGGTGGAGGAGATCATCCGCTCCCGCATGGCCACCGTACCCGAGTGCCAAATTCTCTTCCACAACTGGTGGTCGTCCGAGGATGTGATGGGGGCGGTCCACGCCGTGAGCCCCAACGCCTCCCACGCCTCCTGGATGGAGAACTTCCCCTGGACCCGCCTTGAGAGGGTCTCCCTCCCCCCCCGGGAGAAGGCCCCGTGCGATCCCCCGAACCTGAGACAGCTTCCCCCCACCGAGGTGCGCTCCCTTCTGGGGGACGGCAACTACGGGGGCGCCTACCAGGCCGACGATGATGCCATGCTCTCTATATGGCGCACGGCCGTGGCCGAGACCACGAAGCTCCTGGACACCGGCTGGGAGAACTGACCGTCCCGCCCCAGCCCCTGCAGGGGGCTGTTCCGCCCACAAAAAAACCCCGCCTCTTTTGCAAAAGGCGGGGTTTTTTCTATGGAGTCACGGGCCTGCGGTGGCAGGCCGCGGGATCTTTTTTACTTCTGGTCTTTGACCTCTTCGAAGTCGGCATCCACCACGTCGTCGTCGGCGGGTGCGGCCCCGGCGCCTTCGGCACCGGCCTGGCCCTCTTCGGCGGCCTTCTTGTAGGCAGCTTCAGCGATCTTGTGGGAGGCCTGGGTCAGTTCCTCGGTGAGCTTGGTGATCTCCTCGACGTCTTCCCCTTCCATGGCCTTCTTGAGCTTTTCGATCACCTCGGCCACATTGGCCTTGGTGGCTTCGTCAGCGCCCTCGCCCACTTCCTTGACGGCCTTTTCGGTCTGGTAGACCAGGGCGTCTGCGGTGTTGCGGGCTTCCACAAGGGCCTTCTTCTGCTTGTCTTCGTCGGCGTGGAGCTCAGCGTCCTTGACCATCTGCTGGATCTCTTCTTCAGAGAGACCGCTGTCGCTGGTGATCTTGATGGACTGCTCTTTGCCCGTGGCCTTGTCCTTGGCGGAGACGGAGACAATGCCGTTGGAGTCAATGTCAAAGGTCACTTCGATCTGGGGCACGCCGCGGGGTGCGGGGGGAATGTCAGACAAGTCGAAGCGGCCCAGGGTCTTGTTGGTTTCAGCCATCTCGCGCTCACCCTGGAGCACGTGGATGGACACGGCGGGCTGGTTGTCGGCAGCCGTGGAGAAAACCTGGCTCTTACGGGTGGGGATGGTGGTGTTCTTTTCGATGAGCTTGGTCATCACGCCGCCCAGGGTCTCGATACCCAGGGACAGGGGCGTAACGTCCAGAAGAAGCACGTCATCCACGTCGCCTTTAAGGACGCCGCCCTGGATGGCGGCACCAAGGGCAACCACCTCGTCGGGGTTCACGCCTTTGTGGGGCTCTTTGCCGAAGATGGACTTCACGCGGTCCTGAACAGCGGGCATACGGGTCATGCCGCCCACCAGGATGACTTCGTTGATCTCGCCTGCGGAAAGGCCGGCGTCCTTCATGGCGGTGACGCAGGGCTTGGCCAGGTTCTCCAGGAGGTCAGCCACCAGGGACTCCAGCTTGGCGCGGGAGAGCTTCACGTTCAGGTGCTTGGGACCGGAAGCGTCGGCGGTGATGAAGGGCAGGTTGATGTCGGTCTCCATGGCGGAGGAGAGCTCCATCTTGGCCTTTTCAGCAGCCTCTTTCAGGCGCTGCAAGGCCATCTTGTCGCCGCGCAGGTCGATGCCCTGCTCACGCTTGAACTCGTCGGCCAGGAAATCGATGATGCGAAGGTCGAAGTCTTCGCCGCCCAGGTGGGTGTCGCCGTTGGTGGACTTCACCTCGAACACCCCGTCGCCGATCTCGAGGATGGAGACGTCGAAGGTACCGCCGCCGAGGTCGAAGACAGCGATCTTCTCTTCGGACTTCTTGTCGAGGCCGTAGGCAAGGGAGGCTGCCGTGGGCTCGTTGATGATACGCAGTACGTTGAGGCCTGCGATGCGGCCTGCGTCCTTGGTGGCCTGGCGCTGGCTGTCGTTAAAGTAGGCGGGCACGGTGATGACGGCGTCAGTCACCTCTTCCCCGACGTACTCTTCGGCGGTCTTCTTGATGTTGGCCAGGATAAACGAGGAGATCTCTGCGGGGCTGTGCAGGCTGCCGCGCAGATCAATGCGCACGTCACCGTTGTCTGCTTTTTTCAGTTCGTAGGGCAGGATCTTTGCGTCACGCTGTACTTCGCCGGAGTCGAACTTGCGTCCGATGAGGCGCTTCACGCCAAACACGGTGTTTTCGGGGTTCGTGATGGCCTGACGCTTGGCAATCTGGCCCACGAGGCGCTCGCCGCTCTCAGAGACGGCAACGGTGGACGGTGTGGTGCGCCCCCCTTCGGTGTTGGTGATGACTTTGGCGTCTCCGCCTTCCATGATCGCGACACACGAGTTGGTTGTTCCCAGATCGATACCAATAACTTTACCCATTTTTTCCTCCATGCCTGTGCATCCGAGAGCAGGCTTCCAAATAAGTCTTTCCTGATAACTGTTCTGATGTGTATGGCCCGGGACTTGGTCTATTCGGCCTCGGCCTTTTCGTTTTCACCTGCGCTGAGAGCAGCCGCCTTTGAGACGACCACCATGGCCGGGCGAATAAGCCTGTCATGGAGCAGGTAACCCTTCTGCATCTCTTTCACAACGGTGTTTTCAGGGACCGCATTGGTCTCTTCCTGAATCACCGCCTGGTGAAAGTTGGGGTCAAAGGGCTTGCCTTCGGACTCCAGTGGCTTAAGGTGAAACTTTTCGAACACTTTCGTTATTTCAGTCAGGGTCATTTTGACCCCTTCAATGACGCCCTGTCCGGACTCGTCACTGCCATCCCCGGTGGACTCTACAGCCCTTTCGAGGTTGTCGATGACGGGAAGAAGCTGCTTGATAAACGCCTCGTTGGCGTACTTCTTCGACTCCTGAAACTCCCGGGCGGAACGTTTCTTAAAATTCTCAAATTCGGCGGTGGACCGAAGCAGGCGGTCGTAACTCTCAGCCGCCTTGGCCTCTGCTTCCTTGACTTTCTCTTCCATCAACTCCTCAGGGCTTTTGGCGACCTCTTCGGCCTCAGCTTCTTCGGCAGGGGCCTCGTCGACAGCGGTCTCCTCTCCGGTGACCTCTTCAACGGCCTCACTCGCCTGTGCTACGGTTTCTTCTCCAGGCGTCTCGCCTTTTGCGTCTGTATGGTTCTGACTATTTTTGGCCAATGCTCACTCCTGATTCTCTCGACCCGGAAAACTCCGTCGCGCTCCGTGAAACCACCTGACTGGGTCTCCAAAAACCATCCGGATTTTCAGCCGGACAGCCGCGTCTCACAAGCAACCGATTCACAGTCCCATGAATATGAGGATTCGGGGCCACGCAGTTGAACCGGGTCTTTCACCCGGATATTTATAAAGGACAAACAGTCGAACTTTTTGCCTAAACCATTAATGAACCGCCTGCATCATGCGATTCGAGCAAAAAGTAATACGTATTGATCAGTTGTCAATGGGGGATTTACGCAAAAAAATGGGGAAAAGGGCTCTGAAGGGGGCCTAGATGGGAGATCACCGGGAAAATACGGCAAAAAAAAACCTGACCGCATCCGCCGACCGGGATCGATCCACGACACAGACCACATCCCTTAGTGCTGCTTCCTTCCGGATCTGACACGGTTCGAGCGGGGCTGTTGCATGGCGGCCGGTCGGCAGGACACGGCCAGGAGAGATACATATACGTCGAACGACGGACCATTTCAAGCCCCTTTTTAACCAAAGGTGAGGTCTGAAGGAATCTTTGTCCCGTCCCGGAAGCGCTCCAATCAAGAGCATCCCCTTTAGAATCAAGCCACAAGGCACATTTCACTCCAACCTTCACACGCCTCCCCGGTTGACACCGGGCAGGGGGTATTCTACCCTCATCATCAGCCGGTGGGCCGCGTCACACAATACGGCCAAACGCCCTAACCCCAACCTCAACCCCCCAAAAAAACCGTTTCATGACACGACACCCCCAGACAAGGCCCGTACAGACCGTTCGCGACACACTGGCACGCCACGCCATGTGCCGGCCGGGCGATCACCTGCTGGTGGCCCTCTCAGGAGGCCCCGACTCCATGGCCCTGCTGCATATCCTTCACCTGCTGGCCCCCGGGCTGGACCTTACCCTTTCGGTGGCCCACCTCAACCACGGCATCCGGGGCGAGGCCGCGGACAGGGACCAGGCCTTTTCCAGGCAGGCGGCAGAAGACCTGGGCCTTCCCTTCGTCACGCAGACCATGGATGTCCCGGCCCTGGCCCGCCAGTCCGGCACGGGCCTGGAAGAAGCGGCCCGGGACGCCCGCCGCGCCTTTCTCCGTGAAGCGGCCCTCTCCTGCGGGGCCCGGCGCATTGCCGTGGGCCACCACAAAGGCGACATGGCCGAGCAGGTGTTGATGAACCTGTTGCGCGGCTCGGGCCTCAAGGGGCTGGGCGCCATGGACCCGGTGACCTCCGACGGCATCATCCGCCCCCTCATGGAACTCTCCCGAAACGAGATCACAGGCTGGCTGAGCCACCGGGGCATCGGCCATGTCACAGACGCCTCCAACAGCGACACCGCTTACACCCGAAACCGAATCCGCCACCGGCTCATCCCCATGCTGGAAGCCGAGTTCAACCCCTCGGCCGTGGACACCCTGGCACGGACAGCGAGCCTTCTCAGAGACGAGGAGGCCTGGCTCCGGGACCTGACCGAATCCCTGTTTAATGACTGCACCGTCTCCCGGGAAGACGGGCACCTGGAACTCTCCGCCTCCAAACTCAGGGGCCTTCACCCGGCGGCCCGTAACCGGGTACTGCGCCGGTCGGCGGCCGCCCTCTGCGGCTCCACCCGGACCCTCAGCGCCGCCCATATCCAACGCCTCACCGAGCTCCTGGACCGGGGGCAACCCGGTCACTATGCGGACCTTTCCCGGGGCCTCCGCGGTATCTTCACCCAAGGGGCCCTTCACCTCACCACGGAGACCGGCAACCTGAGGCACACCCGGCCCCAGCTCCTTTCAGGGGTTCCGGCCTTCTCCTATGAGGTACCCCGCCCTGCCCCCGGAGAGTCCTGCACCGTGCACATCGCCGAGACCGGAGACCGCCTGACCATCGGCTGGGCCCAGGCCCCGGATGAGCTTGCCACCAGCCGCAACGCCTGCAGGGTATACGTGGCCCCCGGGTCCGCGGACTTTCCCCTGACCATCCGAAACCCCCGCCCCGGGGACCGCTTCCGGCCCCAGGGCGGCAGCGGGGGCCGCAAGCTCGGCCGCTTTTTCTCCGACTGCGGCCTGGAAGCGTCGCTGCGGTCACGCGTTCCCCTGGTATTTTCAAAAAACACCCTCATCTGGGTGGCGGGATACCGCCTGGACGAGGCTGCAACCCCACCGTCTCCCGGTGCCCCTGCCCTTGAGATGGTGTTCCACCCGTATAAAAAAGGATAAATCCCCCCGGATGCGTCTCATTATGTCTTGCCTAAATTGCAATGATGATTAATATGAGGGTAACCCTGCGCTGAATTCAGGGATGAACCGATGACGAAAGATCATGGAGGACCCATTTCTTGAACCCATTCTATAAAAATCTCTCCCTCTGGCTGGTAATCATTCTGATGATGATCATGCTCTACAACATCTTCAATCAGAACCAACCCGGAGGCCAGACTGTCCCTTACTCGGAGTTTATCTCTCAGGTGGAAAGCGGGAATGTGTCCCGGGTGACCATCCAGGACCAGAACCTCCTGGTAACGAACAGCAGCAACGCCACCTACAAGGTATTTGCCCCCAACGACCTCCAGCTGATCCCCACCTTGCGGGACAAGGGCGTCATCATTGAGGCCAAGCCCCCGGCTGAGGCCCACTGGCTCGTCTCCATCATCGCCTCCTGGCTGCCCATGATCATCCTCATCGGGATCTGGATCTTCTTCATGAAGCAGATGCAGGGCGGGGCAGGCGGCAAGGCCATGAGCTTCGGCAAGAGCCGCGCCCGTCTTCTCTCCGAAGACCGTGAGCGTGTGACCTTCCGTGACGTGGCAGGGGTGGAAGAGGCCAAGGAAGAGCTCACCGAGGTGGTGGACTTCCTGCGCGACCCCAAAAAATTCACCCGCCTGGGCGGCCGCATCCCCAAAGGTGTCCTCCTTGTAGGCCCTCCGGGAACCGGCAAGACCCTTCTGGCCCGCTCCGTGGCCGGAGAGGCCGAGGTGCCCTTTTTCACCATCAGCGGCTCCGACTTTGTGGAGATGTTCGTGGGCGTGGGCGCATCCCGTGTGAGGGACCTCTTTGCCCAGGCCAAGAAAAACGCCCCCTGCATCATCTTCATCGATGAGATCGACGCTGTGGGCCGACAGCGTGGCGCAGGCCTCGGCGGCGGCCACGACGAGCGGGAGCAGACCCTGAACCAGCTCCTCGTGGAGATGGACGGCTTCGAAAGCAACGAAGGGGTTATCCTCATCTCCGCCACCAACCGCCCCGATGTTCTGGACCCTGCCCTTCTTCGCCCGGGTCGCTTCGACCGCCAGGTGGTGGTGGACCTGCCCGACATCAACGGCCGCAGGAAGATCCTGGAAGTCCACATGCGCAAGACCCCCCTGGCCGACGACGTCCACGCCCTGAACCTGGCCAAGGGGACCCCCGGTTTTTCCGGTGCGGACCTGGAGAACATGGTCAACGAAGCCGCCCTCCTGGCCGCCAAGCGGGACCAGGACAAGCTCCGCATGGTGGATTTTGAAGACGCCAAGGACAAGGTCTACATGGGCCTTGAGCGCAAATCCAAGGTCATCAAGGAAGAGGACAAGAAGACCACGGCCTACCACGAAGCGGGCCATGCCCTGGTGGCACGGTTCCTTCCCGGCACCGACGCGGTGAACAAGGTCACCATCATCCCCCGCGGCAGGGCCGCAGGCGTCACCTGGTTCCTCCCGGAAGAGCGGGACTTCAAGTACAAGGACCAGCTCGTCAGCGAGCTTTCCGTTGCCTACGGCGGACGCGTGGCCGAAGAGCTGATCTTCAACCGCATCAGCACCGGGGCTTCCAACGACATCAAGCAGGCCACGGGCCTTGCCAACAAAATGGTCCGGGACTGGGGCATGAGCGACTTAGGGCCCCTGTCCTACGCCAACTCCGACGACCATGTCTTCCTCGGCAGGGAGATCGCCCAGCACAAGGATTATTCCGAGCACACGGCCCGGCTCATCGATGAAGAGGTCACCCGTTTCATCACCGACAGCTACACCAAGGCCAAAGAGGTTCTCACCGAGAACATCGACGTGCTCCACGCCCTCTCCGAACTCCTTCTGGACAAGGAGACCATCATGGGCAAAGAGCTCGACGAGCTCATCTTTGCCATGCGCCCGGGCATCGTCCTCCCCTCCAACCCCCTGGACTCAGGCGACGATGCCGAGACACCCGACGAGGTGATCCTGGAGTCCGACAGCCAGGACGACTCCGGTACAACCGTTTAAACCGACGCTTCCAGGCGACGGGGCCTTGTTTTAAAGGCCCCGTCGCCCCTGCCCGGCCCCGTTCCGGGGCGAAAGGACCTCCCATTGCCATGATCCCCTTTGACATCTCCTGGAAAAACCACCGACTCAACCTCGGGCACCGCACCTGCATCATGGGTATCTTGAACGTCACCCCGGACTCTTTTTCCGACGGCGGCCAGTTTTTCAACGCGCAGCACGCCGTCAACCGGGCCCGCCAGATGGTGGAAGAGGGGGCTGACATCATCGACATCGGCGGCGAATCCTCCCGCCCCAACGCCGACCCCGTCTCCCTGGAAGAAGAGCTGCGACGCGTGGTGCCGGTGGTTGAAGAGCTTGTCAAACACATCGATGTGCCCATCAGCGTGGACACGGTCAAGGCAGAGGTGGCCCGGCAGGCCCTTAATGCAGGCGCCGCCATCATCAATGACATCACCGCCCTCACCGGCGACCCGGAGATGGCAAAGGTGGTGGCTGAGTTTGACGTGCCCGTGGTCCTCATGCACATGAAAGGGACCCCACGCACCATGCAGGACAGCCCCTCCTACCACGACCCCGTCGGCGAGGTCATCGCCTACCTGAAAGAGGCCATTACGCGGGCCGAGGCCGCGGGCATCGCACGGGACAAGATCATCGTGGACCCGGGCATCGGCTTCGGCAAAACCGTGGGCCACAACTACACCATCATCAAGCACCTGAAAAACCTGGAGTGCCTGAACGTGCCTGTTCTCATGGGCACCTCGCGCAAATCCTTCATTCGCAAGACCCTGGAAGAGGGCGTACGCATCGCCCCCATGGACGAGATCGAAATCGGCACCCAGGCCACGGTCTCCGCGTCCATCATGGGAGGCGCCCACATTGTCCGCGTCCATGACGTCAAATCCACGGCCGTCACGGTCAAGGTGATGGACAACGTCACGGCGGCCCGATAACCGAGCCGGGGCTTCCCGGCGAAGCCCCTTTTCCCCCACCTTCAAGAGCCCCGGAGACCACGGTGACCGCAGAGGAACATCACAACCGGAGAGACCTGTACCGATTCGCCCTGGGCTTTGGCCTTGCAGCCATTCTGGCCCTGTTCCTCCTGTCCCTTGTCCTTCTGACAGGACTTCGGCGCGAGGAGCACACCCTGGTCTCTCCCATTGAGGTCACCGGGATTCCCGAAGGCTATGTCATGGTCCGACAGTCCCACGCCCGGGCCAAGATCCGGGTAAGCGGGACGCCAGCAGACCTCGACCACATGGAGCTGCTCCGCCTCCAGGTGACCCTTCCCGACCACCCCGCCATGGAAGGCTCCTACCCCGTCACCCTGCGCCGGGAAGAAGCTCCCTCCGTGGAGATCCTTGAGATCACCCCGTCCGAAATCCATATCCGCCTGGCCGAATCCGTCCAGAAAAACATCCCGGTAACGGTTCGCCTGGTGGGCAGCCCGGCCCCGGGGTTCCGCCTGGGCGAGGTAACGGTCACCCCCGCCGTGGCCCGGGTTTCGGGCCCGTCCGAAGTGGTCCGGGACATCACGGCCATTCGCACCACCGCGGTCTCGGTCTCCGATGCCACGGCCCCGCTGTCCGTCAAGGTCCCTGCGGAACACGTCCCCGGAAAGGGCCGCCTCACCCTGTGCCCCGAGCTCTTCACCGTTCGCGTTCAGGTGAAGGAGATCCACGCCACCAGGCGCCTTGCCGGGATCCCCATCACCACCGGACCGGACGAATCCCGCCGCATCTCCATCACGCCTTCCACCGTGGACATCTCAGTGACGGGCCCGGCCCGGCTTGTGGACAAGCTCCGGGCAGCCACAGGGATCTCCGCCGTCATCGACACCCGCGGCCTGGCCTCCGGCATCTATGTTCGCAGGGCAGCCATCACCCTTCCCCGGGGCGTCGACCTCATCAGCGCCAGCCCCGAACTCTTCACCGTCACCGTTCCCGGATCCTGACTCCCGGCCCACTGCCACCACGAAAGCCCGCAACCTTTGCGCAGAAGTGTTGCCGGGGCCCGTCAAATGGGGTAGGATGCCGGGGTTTGTATGTTCCGGCAGACGGGCCCCTCGCCCTTGCCGTCCCTTGAGAAACGACGATAGAAAGAAACGGCAGCGGCGGCTTGCGCCCCAAGGGCCCTAAAGCCGCCATGATGAGGAGACTATGGTACTGGTTATCGATGTGGGAAACACCAACACGGTGATGGGCCTCTTTGAGGGCAAAACGCTGATCCACGACTGGCGAATCCGCTCCCAGAAAAACATGACGGAGGACGAATTCAACCTGCTGGTCAACGGCCTGTTCAAGGAGCGGGACATCAATCCCCAAAGCATCCGAAAGACCGTCATCTCCAGTGTGGTTCCCCGCGTCAAGGACATCCTCCAGACCTTCTGCACCAAGTACCTCGGCCACGCCCCCATCTGGGTGGACAACGAAACCACCAAAGACCTCATGCCCGTCCTCTACCGGAACCCGGCCGAGGTGGGTGCCGACCGCATCGTCAACGCCATCGCCGCCTACGAGAAATACAGCTGCGCCATCATCGCCATCGACTTCGGCACGGCCACGACCTTTGACATCATCTCCCCCAAAGGGGAATACATGGGAGGCGCCATCTCTCCGGGCGTCATGATCGCCTCCGAGGCCCTGTTTGCCAACGCCTCCAAGCTGCCCCGCGTGGAGATCTGCTCCCCGCCCGAACGGGTCATCGGCCTGGACACCGCAGAAAGCATGAAGTCCGGCATTATTTTCGGATACGCAGGCCTTGTGGACGGCATGGTGGAGCGCATCAAAAAGGAGCTGGGCTGCACGCCCAAGGTCATCGCCACAGGCGGCCTTGCCACCCTCATCAGCCACGTCTCCTCCACCATTGAGTCCGTTGAGCCCGAGCTCACCCTGGAGGGCCTCCGCATCATCAGCGAACGCCTTTAACCCGGGGAAGCGCAGCGCCTCCCCGCCATACCCTATCGGCCGAAAGAGCCCCTTTCGGCCGCCCCTTGTCCCCGGAAAACCAAAGCAAACCGTATTGATTCAGCCCCGCAGGGGCTGCTCACCTGAAACGGGATAACCCCCGAAAATTTCTGCGGAGCTTTTTTAAAAAGCACCCCGCCTAAACCAACCGATCCATAGAAACAAACCATACACGGAAGGAAAGACCATGGCCGACGTACTGAGCAACAACCTGTTTTTTGTCAAAGAGCATGTAGGCATGTTCAAGGCCGCAAGCAACTTTGATATCTTCGACCCCGAAAACGGCGACACCTGGATGGAGTGCAGGGAAGAGGGACTGGGCTTTTTCACCAAAATGTTCCGATTCACCAAATACAAGACCATGACCCCCTTTAACATCATCATCCGGGACACCGAAGGAAACCAGCTCATCCGAGTCTCCCGGGGGGTCTCCTTCTTTTTGTCCAAGGTAACGGTCTTTGATGAAAACGATGAGATGATCGGCGGGTTCAAGCAGAAGTTCCTCTCCATCGGCGGGGCCTTCAACGTGCTGGATGCCAAGGATGAAACCGTCTGTACCCTCAAGGGGAAATGGACCGGCTGGGATTTCCGTTTTCTCATGGAAGACAGGCAGCTGGCCCATGTCAGCAAAAAATGGGCGGGCATCGGCAAAGAGCTCTTCACCAGCGCCGATAACTACATGCTTGAGATCTCGGACTCGGTTCCCCAAGGCCACATCTCCCGCAAGCTGATCCTGGCAGCGGTCATGTGCATCGACCTGGTCCTCAAAGAGTAAAAGGCATCACAAAAAAACGCCGCCCCCGGGAGGACTCTCCCCGGGGCGGCGCCTTGATCTCTTCTCTGCAACATAACCTCAGGCACGGTACGGTCAGTCCATGCCCATCTCCTTTTCCAGCCGTGCGATCTCCTCTTCCAGCTCCTTCTTCTCTTCCGGGGCACATTCGCCTTGAGCCAGGCGTTTTTTCAGCCCCAGAAGCACCATCTCCTGGCGGTAATCGCCGCAGGTATACGGCGTTCCGGGTTTGCGCGGAGCCATATCACCTACCTTGAAAATTCGTTGTAAATCCGATAAAAAAGGGTATTTTCCCTTACCCCTTTCTGCAGAATCATGTCGATTTTATCGATATCCCGGTTGTTCACCACCATGTTCACGCTCTTATGGAACCCCACCATCTCATCGCGGGTGCGATGGGTGTCGGACATCAGGAACACCGTCATGTGACGCCGCGTCACCATGGGCTGGCGGTTCAGGTAGATCATCACGCCGTTAACGTCCGGGTTCCGGGTGTCGAACATGGCATCCAGCACCACCACGTCGTAGCTGTGGTACCGCATGCTCTTCAAAGCATCCCGGGTATCCGAGGCCTGGGTCACGCTGTACTCCAGAAGGTCCAGGGCAATGCGCACCTTCTCACGCCTCTCCTCATCCTTGACGCAGACAATGGCCGTGAGCCCGTCCTCCTCCATGAAGTCAAAGGGCCGCTCATCGTCGTCGTAGCTGTCCGCTTCTTTTTCGTCAAAACGGATGGCGGGCTTTCGCTCGTCATCTTCTTCAAACCCCATGGCAGTGCCCGCGGGCGTGCCCCCACGGGGCCCCACAGACAACTTGTTTCCGCACCTGGGGCAGCTCAGGGTCAGGGTCCGGTCTTCCGGGACCTTGTCATCGGGGAAATTGAATTTGCCGCCGCACTTTTCACACGTGATGTTCATGCTCGCCTCCCGGAACGCCTCACTTCATTTTCTCTTTGTACCCGTGATCGATCTCAAGGGAGTCGATGTCGGTGGTTTTTTCACCCCGGGCGCTCTTGACGGAATCGATGCCGCGTCCCACCACCGCCTTGTGGCTGGCGTAGACCATGGCGGTCTCCTGGGTGATCAGGCCCTGCTCATACAGCTGGACAATGTAATTGTCGAAGGTGGACATCCCGAAGTGCTTGCCCTGCTCCATGACGTCGTCGTAGGTCTTGCCGTCGGACTCGCCGTTTAAGATCAGGTCCTTGACCCGGAGGCTTGTGCCCAGGATCTCGAAGGCTGCCACCCGGCCGCCGCCCACCTTGGGCAAAAGGCGCTGGCAGATGATCCAGCGCACCGAATCGGCAAGCCTCAAACGAAGCTGCTTCTCCTCCTCGGACTCGAACATCCCCAGGATACGGTTGATGGTGGCACCGGCGTTGTTGGTGTGCAGGGTGGTGAGCACGAGGTGGCCGGTCTCGGCCGCCCGCAACCCGATCTCCACGGTCTCTTTGTCCCGCATTTCCCCCACAAGGACCACCTTGGGCGCCTGGCGAAGCGCCGCCCTCAGGCCGCTTGCAAAGTTTTCGAAATCGCTGCCCAGCTCCCTCTGGTTGAAGGTGGCCATCTTATGGGCGTGCTGGTATTCGATGGGGTCCTCAAGGGTGATGACGTGCACAGGCCGCGTGGCGTTGATCTCCGAAAGCACGGCGGCAAGGGAGGTGGTCTTGCCCGTACCCGTGGCCCCGGTTACAAAAACGATGCCGTTTAAAAGCTTGGGGATCTCGTAAAACGCCTTGGGCAGGTTCAGCTCCTTCACCGAAGGGACCGTGGTTTCCAGGCGACGCAGCACAATGGAATAGTTGCCCGACTGGGAAAAAATATTGACCCTGAAACGGGCCTTGCCCGGGAGGCTGTACGAAAGGTCGCATGAGCCTGTTCGAATAAGGACCTCGGTCAAGCGACGGTCCTGCCCGATGAGGTTCATGGCGATCTGCTCGGTCTGAAACGGGGTGAGCTCCTTGATGTCCGGCTCCAGGTCCACCTTGAGCAGCTTGCCCGAACTCTCCACCTGCAGGGGACGCCCCACGGTCAGGTTGAGGTCCGAGACGTTGTTGTGAGAATCGAGCATCCGCGAAAGGATGTAGTCCATCTCCTGTTTTCTCATATCCTACCCTCTATAGATGATGGCCTTGGAAAGCGACGGCCCGAGCCTCCACCACCCGTACGCAAAGCGGCGGAGGCAACAAAGCCACGCAAGGAAACGCCTTCGGCGATCGCATGGACTCCCATGGTCAACCGTCGGTGAAATCATCCGGCGCCCCTGCAAGAAGCGGCCTGAACCGCTGCTTGTCGTAGGACTTGCTGTAGGCCTCTTCGGAGCTGATCATGCCCTTGTTGTAAAGCTCCATGATGGAGTCGTCCAGGAGCTGCATCCCGAACTTCTGCCCCACCTGGATGGCCGAGGGGATCTGGTGGGTCTTGCCCTCCCGGATGAGGTTCCGAACTGCCGGGGTGGCGATCATGATCTCAAGGGCCACGCAGCGGCCCTTGCGGTCGGTACGCCGGAACAGGGTCTGGGCCACCACCGCGCGGATGCTGTCGGACAGGGTGGAGCGCACCTGGGCCTGCTGGTTGGCAGGGAAGACCTCCACCAGACGGTCCACGGTTTTGGGGGCGCTGGAGGTGTGCAGGGTGGCCAGGACCAGGTGGCCCGTGGAGGCCGCCTCAATGGCCAGGCTGATGGTCTCCAGGTCCCGCAATTCGCCCACGAGGATGATGTCCGGGTCCTCCCTCAGGGCCCCCCTGAGCGCGGCGCTGAAGCTCTGGGTGTGGTTGCCCACCTCGCGGTGGTTGATGAGGCACCCCTTGCTCTGGTGGACAAATTCGATGGGGTCTTCGATGGTGATGATGTGGTCCTGGCGCATGCGGTTGGCCACATCCAGAATGGCGGCCAGGGTGGTGGACTTGCCGCTGCCCGTGGGCCCGGTGACGAGTACCAGCCCCCTCGGCAGGGTAGCCAGGCGGGAGATCACCGAGGGAAGCCCCAGCTGCTCGGCGGTCATGATCTGGCTGGGAATCTCCCGGAACACAGCCCCGACCCCGTTTCGCTGCATGAAAAAGTTGGCCCTGTAACGGGCAAGGCCGGGGATTTCATAGCCGAAATCCACGTCGCCCGTCTCTTCAAACACCTTGATCTTGCTCTCCGGGGCGATCTCATAGATCATCCCCTTCAGGGTGTTGTTGTCCAGCACCTTGTACTTGACCCGCTCGATTTCGCCATTAATTCGCAGGGCCGGAGGCTGGCCCGCCGCAAGGTGCAGGTCGGACGCACCCTGATCGTGCATCAGCTTAAAGAACGCATCGATTTTTGCCATGGATAATCACTCCTGATTGTGTCAAATCCACGTCATACCGCCGGGGCCCCTTTGATACCCACCGCCCGTTGAGAGACGCTAAAATAAAAATGCGGCTACTAGCCAGGGGGGTTCTACATCATGCCTCGTGCCAGATGATACAAGGAATCCACCAAAAAAATTCTCAAGAAATAAATCGCGGCGATCACCACCAGGGGAGAAAGGTCGATCCCGCCCAGATACGGAATCTTCGAACGAACGCGGTAGAGGACCGGTTCGGTGGCGTTATGGATAAAGCGAACGATGGCGTTGTATGGATCCGGGTTGACCCAGGACAGGACAGCGCGGGCGATCACGATAAACAGGTAAAGGGTCAGGGCCATGTCAAGAACCACGGCCGTGGCTTTGATAAAATTGGCTAAAATAAACATAGCTTATTGGCAGCACCTTTCGAAAAAAACCTCTAACAGGGAAGACCCCGATGGCGGGGTCGGCGTGAATAGATATCTTGATAAAAATATGTTATATATCGGCGATAAGTCAAGGTATTTTGTCCGAAAACGCCAGGCTCCACCGCCACCGTCCACGCCGTGAAGCATCGGTTTTTTCCCGGAATTTTACCCCCTTTCCACCTTCAGCAACCCCTTCTCAAGGAGCAGTTCCATGAGCACATCTGACAGTCGCATCGGTTTCATCGGTGCAGGAAACATGGCCGAAGCCATGGCGGGCGCCCTGATCTCATCCGGAAACGTGCAGAGCCGGCAGCTCACCCTCTGCGATCTCAGGCAGGACCGACTCACCTACCTGGAGACCCAGTACAACGTCCACACCTCGACATCGGCCGCAGATACCTTTGCCCAGGCCACCACCGTGGTCCTGGCCGTCAAGCCCCAGGGCATGGCGTCCCTCCTCAAGGAGCTTCAGGACAAAGGGCTCACCCGGGTCAGCGAGCGAAAACAGATCATCACCATCGCCGCAGGCCTGCCCCTCTCCTTTTATGAAGAAACCCTCTATGACTGCCTCCCCGATGCCTTCGCCGCCCTCCTGCCCATCATGCGCGTCATGCCCAACACCCCGTCCCTGGTTCTGGCCGGCATGTCGGGACTCTGCGGCAACCGCCACGCCTCCGCCGAAGACATGGACCTGGCAGAGGAAGTCCTTTCGGCCATGGGCGATGTGCTGCGCGTCTCCGAAGACCAGATGGACGGGGTCACCGCCGTCTCCGGCTCCGGGCCCGCCTACTTCTTCTACGTGGTGGAGGCCATGATCAACACCGCCAGGGAGATGGGCTTTGAGGGCGAAGCCGCCAAGCGCCTTGCCTTAGGGACCATCAACGGCGCTGCAAAGCTGCTTCTGGCAAGCGACGACGAACCCGAGGACCTCCGCCGGAAGGTCACCTCTCCCGGGGGCACCACCGAGGCGGCCATCAACGAAATGAAAGCCCGGGGCGTGGCAGAGGGCATTCGGGAAGGGATGCTTGCCGCGGCACGAAGGTCCCGGGAATTAAAAGAAGAGATAGGATAGGGGCTAAAGGCTAAGGGCTAAAGGCTAAGGGCTAAGGGCTAAAGGCTAAGAGCTAAGGGCTAAGGGCTAAGGGCTAAGGGCTAAGGGCTAAGGGCGTAAATCTCATCGGCTGCGGCCTGTCAATGGAGCGTGCCTGGGTTTTCCTGCGGTTTCCACCAAGAGCCGAATGCAGAAAAGGCCACGGGATGTGAGGGTTGGCACAGGCACGGCCCTTTTATCCTCAGGGCAAACTTAAGAAAAGTTTGACAACCAGGCTTTGCTTTTATGGGCGCGTCGCAACCGTCCATATTTATTTTTCTGTTTTACCGGATTTACCGGAGAATATTTGCGGAGCTTTTTTCAAAAAGCGACCCGACGGAGGCAACTGAATTTTTAAATGCGTTGGCCCTGGCTTTTATCCTCCGGCCCTGTTGCCAAAAAGTGCGGCCTTCTATATGATCCCCGGACCGAATTGAGCGTGTTCGCACACCGTTATTAGTGTTTCACCAGGGACTCCGGGAGATCGACCATGGGATTCAAAGTGGCAGTCATCGCCGTGTACGCGGCCGTCATCGCCTTTGTGGGCATCATCAACCTCAAGAAAAACAGTTCCTTCGGGGATTTCTTCCTCGGCGGCCGGGCCATCGGCCCGTGGATGAGCGCCTTCACCTATGCCACCGCCTACTTCTCTGCAGTGCTTTTCATCGGCTTTGCCGGGAAAATCGGATGGGGCTTCGGCTACTCCGGCCTCTGGATCGCCCTGGGCAACGCCTTTGTGGGGGTCTTCGGGGTCTGGTACTTCATGGGCAGCCGCATCCGCCGCATGACCGAAGAGCTCTGCGTCCACACCATGCCCGAATTCTTCGAGGCCCGTTACAAAAGCCCGGCCTTCAAGCTCCTGGCCTCCTGCGCCGTCTTTGTCTTTTTCATCCCCTACACCTCGGCGGTGTTCATGGGGCTGAGCTACCTCTTTCAGTCTAACTTCCAGCTGCCCTACACCCTGGCCCTGGTTCTCATGGGCGGGTTCACCGCCCTTTACATGAGCATGGGCGGGTATCGCGCCATGGCCTCCCTGGACGTGCTCTTCGGCATGATCATGCTGGCCGGGGTCCTCACCCTCCTGGGCTTTACCGTCAAGGCAGGGGGTGGCTTTGAGAACCTCACCGCCTCCCTTGCCGCCGTCGATCCCAGACTCACGGCCCCTGTGGGCCCTCCGGGTGCCTGGCCCCTCTTCTGCCTGGTCTTCCTCACCAGCGCGGCCCCCTTCTGCATGCCCCAGCTCGTCCAGAAGTTCTACGCCATCCGGGACGACCGGGCCATCAAGGTGGGGATGGTTGCCTCCACCTTCTTTGCCCTGCTCATCGGCGGCATCGCCTACTTCACCGGAGCCACGGCCCGCGTCTTCCTGACCCCTGCCAACACCCCCGGGGCCTTCAAAGGCGGAAAACCCCTTTTCGACGCCCTGATGCCCGAGCTCCTGGCCAACATCATCCCCGACTCCCTGTCGGTCCTCATGCTCCTTCTGGTCCTCTCCGCCTCCATGAGCACCCTGGCCGCCCTGGTGCTGATATCCAGCTCCTCCCTGGTCAAGGACATCTACCAGGGGTTTCTCAACCAAGACGCCACGGAAAAAGGGCTCACCCGATTCATGCGCGGGGCCAGCATCTTTTTTGTGGTGGTCTCCGTGGCCCTGGCCTGGATGCGCCCGGCCACCATCGTGGCCATCCTCGGTATCTCCTGGGGCGCCATCGGCTCCCTCTTCCTCGGCCCCTTTATCTGGGGGCTCTTTGTCAAAGGATCCCCGGTCCACGGCAGGGGCGCCATGGCCGCGGCCCTGCTCTCCCTTGCCTTGTGTATCGGCCTCTACGCCACCGGCACCAGCTCCCCGGAAGCCGGCACCCTGGGCATGCTCTGCTCCCTGGCAGCAACACCCCTTTTGGGCCTTCTGCTGCCGGAGAAGTAAGCAACAAGCAGGTTGCGAATGCTATGTCCCCTTCGCTTCTCAGCGAAACATAGCATTCGCCTTTGGTTCAGATTAAATTCAATCTGTTTTTAAAACCTGTTTGTCAAACGTTTCGAAAGCTTAGCCCCCGGCAGGGCCGCCGGAGGCTTCTTTACACCATACCCCGTGCGTGGTATGACGGTTGTCACTGCTGAAGCAGGCCCTTGGCCCACGGGGCCACCCAACAGGCAGAACCCCTTACCGCACCACGGAGCCCCCATGATGTCTTCACGTCTCAACGGGTTTGGTTTCCTTGCCGGACAACCCCACCCCGACCCCAAGCGCAAAACCCTTCTCTTCATTCACGGTGCCGCACAGAACAGCCGATTCTGGGAGGCACAGGTCAGCGGGCTGGCCCCGGAATTCAACACCGTGGCCCTGGACCTTCCCGGCCACTGCCGCAGCCAGGGGCCCCTGTGCACCTCCGTTGAGGAGATGGCCTCAGCCGTCCTGGAGTTTATGGATGGGTCCGGGCTCCCCTCGGTGGTGCCCTGCGGCCTCAGCATGGGGGGCGGCATCGTCCTTCAGCTTCTCCTGGACCACCCGTCCCGGTTTCCCGAGGCCATCCTGGCCAACACCGGGGCGCGCCTTCGGGTCCTTCCCGACATCCTGGAGGCGGCACGGTCCAACTACGACGCCTACCAAAAGGCCCTGTTTCACTTTGTCGTGCCCGAACCCCGACGCACACCGGAGCTTAAGGACGCCCTGGACATGGCCACGGAGACAGGCAACGCCGCGGCCGTTACCGACCTGACGGCCTGTGACGCCTTTGACGTGATGGACCGACTCCCGGAAATCCGAAGCCGTGTGCTTGTCCTTGCCGCAGAAAAAGATATCTCCACTCCCCTAAAGTACGGACGCCTTTTGAGCGATAAGATACCCGATGCATCCATGAAAGTGATTCAAGGGTGCGGCCATTTCTCCCCCATGGAATCCCCGGAGGAGTTCAATAATCACATTGCGACGTTTCTCGCTTGATGCGGCATAAGGTTCGCGGCACATTCGGCCCGGCCCGGGAACCGCCCCTTTTTTTGAGCGTTTCCACCCTCGGGCGACACCATGATGTCCCCCCCTTGCGGCGTCGTCCTCTTTTGATCACCCTGGAGTGTCGAGTCAATGAAAGTCACATGCAGCGGATGCGGCAAAAGCTATACTGTAAACGATGAAAAAATCCCGGAGGGACGACAGATCGACATTCCCTGCCCGGGATGCAGCACACCCATCGTGGTGAAAAAACAGGAAACCGCACACACACACCACGGCCTGCCGGCCCACGGCGAAGCCCTGCTCAAAAAAATCGTCCGGGAATCAAGGGCCCTGCCCCCCATGCCCGAGGTCATGGGACGGGCCCTTCGCGTGCTGTCCGACGAAACCTGCGGATTCAACGAAATCGGCGCGGTCATCAACACCGATCAGGCCCTGGCCACACGGGTCCTGAAAATCGCCAACTCCGCTTACTACAGCTTAAGCGTTCCGGTCTCCACGGTAAAGCAGGCGGCCGCCATCATGGGCTGCCAGGCCATCTCGGACCTGATCACCGTGGTCAGCACCTCCAGGATGCTGGGAAAAAACCTGGCGGGCTACCGCATCTCCTCACGCCACCTCTGGGAACACAGCCTGGCCTGCGCTTACACCTCCCGGCTCATTGCCGAGGCCAAACACCCTGCCCTTGCCAACGACGCCTTCAACGCCGGATTGATCCACGACTCCGGCCTGCTGATGCTCGATCCCTTCATCGGCATGCTCAAGCCCGCCTTCGACGAAGCCATGAAGCGGAACCACACCACCTTCTGCGACGCGGAAAACGAGCTCTTCGGGTTCACCCACGCTGAAGTGGCCGGCCTCTTCTTCCAAAAATGGAACCTGCCAAAGGTTCAGACCGAAGCGATTTGCTTCCAGCACACCCCGGATGAGGGCAACAGCCCCCTGGCCCACATCATTCACGTGGCTGATGCCCTGGCCATGCGCACCATGGAGAGCCCCGACCCCACCGGTGTCCACAGCCGCATGAGCCCCGGTTCGATTCAGGCTCTCGGCCTCACCCCCGAAGAGCTGGAAGAGATCGGGGCCAAAGCAAAAGAGGCCGTGGCCTCGGTCACCCAGTCCCTGGCTTGAGGCCCCGGGCCCCTTTGAAGGGGCAAAACCGGAGGCAGGGCAAAAAAAATCACGCGCCACGCGTTGCCGGACAACCCGCTGTGGGAACGGGATTTTTGGCGTTTCCACAGCTGCCCCCACGGCATTTCGGGCCCTGGCCGCAAAAATTCCGATTGACAGACCCACCCCATTTTCCCTATGTAAAGAGCCACGCGTCACCGGAACATCATCATGGACGCCACCCGATTTCGGGGCTGTAGCTCAGCTGGGAGAGCGCATGACTGGCAGTCATGAGGTCAGGGGTTCGATCCCCCTCAGCTCCACCAAATACAAAAAGCCTGCTGATCAGACGATCAGCAGGCTTTTTTTGTTTGAGGCCACTCACAGGCTTGGGCCTCACCCCCCGCTCTTTTTAAAAAACACCCACACCGCAGAAAAAAAGTAGACCACCACCAATCCCATCAGGATGGCGACATCCTTTGCCACATCCCCAAGGCCCGCCCCCATGGTGGACACCCTCAAAAACCCGTCGATGCCAGCCGTACTCGGGATCACATAGGAAAAAATTCGCAGCCAGGGGGGAAAAACCTCCACCGGCCAGGAGATGCCGGAGAGAAAAATCGCCGGCATGGAGGTGCCGATGAGCACAAAGAGGCTGGTCTCCCGGTGGGGAAAGAGCACCGAAAGGGTCAGGGCAAACAGAATGACGGAAACGAGAAACAGGGCCATCACCACAGCCATCTCACACACCGCCCCCCGCGCCACAAACCGGTAAAACCGATGCAGCACCCCGAAATAGGCCAGGGCGTGGATGCTGTAGAGGAGCAGATAAGCCACGAGCTTGGACGACACCGCGGCCACGGCCCCCAAAAGCCCCGGTCCCGGGGAAAACCAGGAGCTGTCCCCGGCCTCGGACCGGGCACCGGCCACCATTCCCACCCCCATGAGCAGGGTCTGCTGGAGAATCAGGACAAAAACCAGGGGCACCACGTAGGTTCCGTACCCCCCCGCGGGGTTGAAGAGCTGCACCGTCTGCAGGGGCAGGGGCTCCGTGGCGGCAAAGGCAGCCTCTTCGGCGAGGCCTGCCGCCCTCAGGCGCTTGATCTCGATACCCGCCGACAGGGTCCCGGAAGCACTCAACAGCCCGGTGGCCACCTGGCGGTAGGTGAAAAAGCTCAAGGCCTCGCTCCAGACAGCCACCTCAGCCTTTGTCCCTTTGAGCACCTTGCCCTGGAACCCCTCGGGCACAAGGAAGATCCCCTGAACCTCTCCGGACCGGCACAGGGCCTTGGCACGGTCCAGGGTGGCGGCCCGGGCAGCCACCCGTACCCTGTCCCCGGCGCCTGCCATGCGGATCAACTGGCGGGAGAGACTGGTGTGATCCAAATCCACCACGACCACCGGCACATGGTCCTGCACCTCCGGTGAATAGGGATAAGGGTAAAAAAACGCGTACAGCACCACCGAGCCCAGCAACAGCAGGCGGGTGGCAGAGTCTCCCAAGGCCAGACTCAACTCCCCTGCAACCAGTCGAAACCAGTTCATGACAACCCTCCCGGTGCCTGGCCAGCGGCCCACAGTCTCTGGCAAAGCCTGGCCCAGGCCGGAACCCCGCACGCCAACCCGATGGCCACAAAGGCCAGAAGGGTGCCTACGGAACCTTCAAAGGCAAGGCCCTTCAAGGCCTGCTCGTTGATCAGCCGCACCATGTGCGTCAGCGGTAAGGTCGCGTGCCAGACCCGCGCAGGAAGAGGCATGGCCGCCGCCGGAAAGGTGACCCCGGCAAAGACAAAGGCCGATCCCGCGTAAAGGCTCATCATGCTCACCGCCTTGGCAAGGCCTCCGGTAAAGGCCACCAGAAAAAGGGCGGCGGCCTGGCAGGCCGCAACAAAAAGCGCGGTGCCCCCCATAAGGGTGACCACCCGCTGGGGACGCGGAAGCTCCATGGCCCCGAAAAAAAAGGCCAGCATGGCCCAGCACACCAGGGTAAACCAGAGCGTCTGGGGTGCGAGCTTTCCCACAAGGGCTGCATGGAGCCGACCTTCGGATGCCTGGAGCCAGACGGGCACGGTCTCTGATTTCATCTCCCGGCCCACGCTCCACACCGTGGCGCTCATGATGAAAATTTTCATGAGAAAGGGGCAGATGGCCGCATAAAGATACCACCGGTAGTCAAGGTTTGGGTTGTAAAGAACCCGTGAGGCCACATGGATGCCGGAAAGGCGCTCCCTGGCCCGGGCCTCGGGCATCCCCTTTGCCAGGTTCACCCTCAGCTTCACCCCGGTGGAAGCCCCGGTAAAGACCTTCAGCATGGCACGCTTGATAACCCCTGCCGGCAGCATGATCTGGTTGTTGATGTAAAACCGGGACACCGGCGCCCTTCCGGCCACCACCTCCCTCTCCATGCCCTCGGCAAGGATCAGAAGCCCGTAGGCCCTGCCGGAGAGGATGGCTCGATGCCCGGCCTCCGGGTCGTCCACCTGCACAACGGCCATGGACGAGGAGGCATCCACCATGCGAACCACCGAGCGGGAAAGGGTGCTCCTGTCCAGATCGCACACGGCCACCGGCAGGTCTTCCGGACTTCCCTGGCGGAACAGGGCGGTGAACAGGGCCAGGGCAATCAGGGGAAACCCCACGGCCAGCAGGCGAAAGAGCCGGTCGGAAAGAAGGGCGTCCCACTCCCTGGCCACCACCGTTGCAACACGCGTCATGGCCCCCACCTCAGCTGCCCATGTCCCAGGTCACCACCGCACTCATGCCGGGACGCAACCCCTCGATTCCGTCTTCGGGTACGGCCCGCACCTCAAAGGTCTTCATGTCGAAGTCACCGGTGGCCTTGGTGGCGTGCCAGGTGGCAAAGGCCCCCAGGGCTGCGATGTGATTGACTGTCAGGGTGACCTCCCGGTTGCCCAGGGCCGGAATCTCCGCACGCAGGGTACTGCCCATGCGGATCCCGGCCAGCAGGTCCTCCCGCAGGTTGAAGGTCACCCACACATCGGCCAGGTCCACCAGGGTCACAACCGGACACCCTGTGGCGGCGAGCTCCCCGGGGTCCACCACGATATCCGACACCTCGGCGGCCCGCGGCGCCGCAAGGCGGGTCTCCTCCTCAAAGGCCTCGGCCTCGGCCAGGGCGCCTGAAGCCCTGCTCACCATGGCCAAGGCCGCCTCCTTGTCCTCTTCCCGGGCGCCTTTTTCAGCCATTTCATAGGCTGCCCGTGCCGCCTCTGCGCTGCGGCGGGCCGCTTCGAGCTGGGCAAAGGCCTCGTCGAGCTTTTGGGCAGGAAGGACGCCGTCGGCGTGAAGCTTTGCCACACGGGCATGGGTCTTTTTGGCAAGGGTAAGCCCTGCCTCGGCTTTACGCCACAGGTTGCGCGCCGCCCGGACCTCCTCTTCCCTTGCCCCACGGTTTGCCTTGGTGAGCTGGGCGTTGGCCCCTTCCACCGCGGCCCGGGCCTGGCGAACCCTGGCCCTTATCTCCGGGCTGTCAATGACAAACAGGGGCTGCCCCTTGGCCACCCGCTCCCCGCGGGCAACAAGGACCTCGGAGACGCGCCCCGGAACCTTGGAGGCCACATCAATCCGGGTGGCATCCACCTCCCCCTGGACCACCAGGGGAGCAGGATTCATACCCAAAAGGCACACAGCCCCCACGGTGGCCGCCAGCCCCACCAGAACCATCATCCACGCTGCGTAGGGTTTCTTCATCAAAAGGTCACCTCCAGTTCCTTGTCATTGCGATAGGTATGAAACGCCTGGGTCAGCCCCGCCGTTTCCAGGAGCCGTGCCAGGGCCACGTCGTATTCGTAAACAGCCAGGAGCTGCCTGACCACCACCCCGGACAGGGTGAGCCGGGCATCCACCACATCCAGGGAGGTGGCATAGCCCTCCTCAAAGGCCCGGGTCCGGACCCGCACGGCTTCACTGGCCAGAGCCCGGGAGGTTTTCAAGGCGTCGTACTGCTCCACCTGAGCCACCACCTCGTGATAGAGCTTCTCCGTCAGGGTTGCGATATCCCGTTTTGCCTGGGCGGATATGTGCGCCACCCGGGAGGTCTGGACTTGGGCCGATCGAAGGCGATTCACCGAAGAGAGCCCCTCAAACAGTGACATCTCCATCCCGACACCCGCCGCCCATTCGGGCTCAAGCATGGTCAGGTCGTCTGTCACCAGCTCTTGCCGGGCAAAAAGATAGACCTTGGGGAGCAGGGCCCCTTTCTCCGCCTTGACCCCGGCCCTTGCCTGCACACCCTTTTCATCGATTTGCTGAAGCATCGGGTTCAAGCGAAGGGCCGCAGAGACAAAGTACTCCATGGGCTCAATATCCCGGGTCAGAAACAAAGGAGACACAGGGTGAATCGCCCCGCGCCCCCCCTGCTCTTCTGCCAGGAGATTGGCAAGGGCGGTCTCTGCGATGTCCCGGTCCCGCACAGACCGCTTCAGCAAACGCTCGGCTTCGGCCCGGGACACCTCGGCGTGGAGACGCTCCGACCGGGAAATCATCCCCTGGGCCTCCAGCTGCCTGGCCTCGGACACATGCTGTTCCATCCCCTTTAAATACGCGGCACGGGCATCCACCACCTTTTTCGCAAAACGAAGGCCGTAGTAACGCGTCACCATGTCCCGCATCAACCGGCTGCCTGCCTCCCGAAGCTGGGCATCCGCCTCCTGGACCCGGGATGAGGCCGCCTGGTTGGCCGCCTGGATCCGGCCCCCTGCGTACAGGGGCAACGACGCGGTGATACGCCCTTTGACAAAGGTGTCGTCCTGGACAGGCATGGTAAACGCGGGCACATACGCCAGTCGCGAATCTCCGGGGCTCCCCGTGGCAGGATTCGGCCCATGGAGAAAACTCATGGCGTCATGAATGCCGGACAAGTCGATCTCAATGGGCTCATCGATGCGCGTCCAGCGCATGGAGGCTTTCACCGAGGGCAGGTGAAGACCAAAGGCCGCCTCCTTTTCATAGGTTTTGGCTGCTTTCTCCTCCCGGGCCGCAGCCAGGGTGTCGTTGCCCGCTTCCATGCGGGAGAGAGCCTCATCCAGGGTCAACTCACCGGCTGCGGCTGCGGCAGACCAGCACCACGCCGCCGCCAGAAGCCACGGGAGCCATTTCCAACGCCGTCTAAAACGCCCCATCACACCAGCACTCCCCGCCGGATCATGGCCTTGATGTGGGTGCGCAGGATGGCCCAGTCGTTCCCCCGGTCACTCGTGACCCGCTCGTAGAGGGTCTTCCGGATGCCCCCCAGGATAAAGTCACAGATCACCTCCCCGGGAAGGTGGGGGTTCACCACCCCCTGGGCCTGCCCCTCCGTCAGTATGGAGAGAAACGCCCCCTGGAACTCGGTGTAGTGGCGAGCAAAGCTCACCTCTTTGTTTTTCATGAAATTATTGAATTCGTTGGCAAACACGATGATCAGATTCCGATCCCCGGCAAGCACGTCGAAGATCAGGTCGATGGCTGCTTCCAGCTTCTCCAGGGGGCTCAAGTCCTCCCGGGCGGCCAGGGGCATGAGCCCGGCCCAGTCCTTTTTCCAGAGCACCTCGAAAATCCGATCAAGGATATGGTCCTTGTCGCTGTAATAAGTGTAGAGGCTCCCCGCACTCACCCCGGCCACCTCGGCGATTTTTGCCATCTTGGCTTTGTGGAACCCGTACTCGCTGATCACCTGGATGGCCGCCTTGTGGATGGCCTGCTCTTTGTCGACACTGACTGCCACGTTTCTCTCCTCCCGACGGCTGGGGCTGTGCCGCCCCGTCATTGAACCGTCGTTCAATATACAGATACATGATGCCCCCATCGCCCCCGTGATCCCGGAAGGGATGCCCCCACGGAGCCCCATCAAGGGTGCATCATTTTCGTGCGTGATTAGAGTTCTGTAAGTTTAGACGTGATCCATGGTCCCCATGGCCCCTGTCATGATTCGGGCCACGGGAACATCACTGAACATTGAATCATGATTCAATCTAAGATCACCCGCTTCCCCTGTAAAGAGGCGAACGACGTTTTTTTTCTGGATCTCGGCTCCCTGATCCGATAGGCTCCCCCATGGATTCCCTGACGGGGAACCATTTTGTAATCCATCGGCCTGTGGTATGATGAATCGTACCTTTACTGAAAGCGCCACACCCCCTCTCCTTGGTTTCGGAAGGGACGAAACCCCACGGTTTCACCCAACAATGGTGCGCCTGATTCAGATGCGGTCCCCCCGACGCCGGTGCCCGAAATGCCTCAAGGGCACCCTGGCGGATTTTCCGCCGTTCGTGACCGTACCCAGCGGAGAAGCGACAGACACCGCTTCAGGCTTCCCAAGGCCATCACCGCCATACGCCGCGCGACAATCCTGAGGCCTTTTGAAGGAACGCACCATGGAGATGCAACTCAAAACCACCCGAATCCTGGTCGTGGACGACGACCCGGCAACCCTCCTGCTTCTCAAAAAAACCATTGAAAAACAGGGCGCCCAGTGCCTCACGGCCACCTCCGGGGAGGAGGCCCTTACCGTCATGCGCACAACGCCCATGGACCTGGTGCTCACCGACATCCACATGCCGGGTATGGGGGGGCTGAGTTTCCTGAAGCAACTCAAGGAAGAGATTCCCGTAGACGTGGTGGTCATGACCGGAGACATCAAGGGGTTTCGGTACGACACCATCATCCACATGGGCGCCGTGGACTTTCTGGTCAAGCCCCTGGAACTCAACGAGGTGGTCTTGAGACTGCAACGGGTGATCCGGGAGCGGCGCCTCATGCGCGAGTTGGAGATGGCCCACACCACCATCAAGCACTCTTACCTCGATACGGTACGGCGCCTCGTGGTGGCAGCCGAGCACAAAGACGAGGGCACCGGGGACCACATCGTCCGCATGGGCGACTACTGCGTTCTCCTGGCCAGCCTGATGGACCTCTCCGATGACTTCATCGAGCAGTTGCGCTACGCATCCCCCATGCACGACATCGGAAAAATCGGGATCCCCGACGCCATCTTGTCCAAACCCGGTCGCCTCACAGACGACGAGTTCGATATTATCAAGACCCACACCACCATCGGCGCCAAGATCCTTGCCAACTCCAGCTCCGAGGTCATCCGCCTTGGCCGGGACATTGCCTTGTCCCACCACGAGCGCTGGGACGGCACCGGTTACCCCAGAGGCATCAAAGGCGAGGCCATCCCCCTGGCCGGCCGCATCGTCTGCGCCGCCGACGTGTTCGACACCCTCACGTCGCGACGCCCCTACAAATCCATCTACCCGCCCCATGTGGTCTACGAATTCTTCGAAAAACAGCGCGAAGAACACTTCGACCCCGCCCTGGCCACCCTTATCCTGGACAACTTCGACCACTTCATCGCCCTGGCCAACCTGAACCAGACCGACCCCTACCCCGGAGACTCGGACCTCTTCCGCCTGAGCGAGCGGGATATCGCTGAAATGCGTTAACCCGGCCCTTTCAAAAAACCGGCGACAACAGAAAAATAATACGTCATTACAGGACTTTGCCCTGAAAGTTTTAGACATTTAATGTAACTATTCAGCTTATGTTTGCCTCCGGCGACCCTGCCGGGGGCCAAACGGTTGAAAAGTTTGATAAACAGGTCCTGACGCCTTTTGCATGAATTTCAGCGATTTTGACTGTTCTAAATCTTTCTGCTCACTCTCTTTCTGCCCCGCAGGAGCTGAAAGAGGGTGAGCAACCTGAAAGTTTTTTGCGGAGCTTTTTTAAAAAAGCGACCCGCCGGAGGCAAGCTGAATAGTTACTATTTAATAAATACAAACTATCATTCATCGTTTTCTGGTCACGTTTCTCTCCCTTCGGGCGAGCCGAGTGCCCCCATTCTGCGTTATAAGAGCTTTTATAAAACCACGACGTCTGCAGCTCTGATGCCTTGAATATGGGAGCACTCGGCTCGTGAAATATCCGGGGCAGGGTATCAGAATGGTACGAACAACTGTCCGGCTCCCGTGCCGGCAGGCGGTTAACGCCGTTCGTATCAACGATCCCGGATCACGCACTATCAACATAACCCCCCTGAAAAACAGCCACATACCAACTATTCATTTGCGTTCCCTGACCCTCCACTGTACTATATGGTTTACAAATCACAGCGCTTTTGATTGGTATATGAGCCATTCAATGCACCGCTGAAAAAAGGGTGCATTTATAAGTAACGAAATCAACGAATTGGTCCCCCCGGACAAACCATTCCATACAGCAGAGACTCGAAAACAACTCAAACCCCGGCTACTGAAAAAATGACTCCTAAACAACTCAACCCAATGGCAAGTGCTGCCCTTCGTTTTACGTTTTATATTCTTTTTCTTGGAACCATGGTCCTTCTGGTGACCTGGGAAGCCAGGAGACAGCCCGGAGAAGTTCTCTTTAATGAAAACTCTATTCTGGAAAGCCTCCAGGCCATCCTTCTGTTCCTCACGGCTGCCTCAGCCTACCTGGCAGGCCACATCAACGAATCCGACACACCCCTGGCCTCGCTCCTGGTGGGCATCGCCAGCATTGCCGCCATCCGTGAATTCGACTTTGCCCTGGACCGATATGTCTTTGACGGTGCATGGCAAGCCCTGGCTCTCCTTGTCGCCATCCTCACCTTTGCCCTTGCCTGGCACCACCGGAAGGAATTGAAAGAAGCTGTCCTCAGCTTTCTCAGCCGTCCCAGCTTCGGCGTCATGGCCTCAGGGGCCCTCACGGTCCTGGTATTCTCACGCCTCATGGGTCGCCAGGTACTCTGGAAGGCGGTGATGCACGAAGAGTACATACGGTCCGTCAAAAACGCTGTGGAAGAGAGCTGCGAGCTTTTGGGCTACAGCCTGATCTTCTTCGGAACCCTGGAACTTCTTCACGAAGCGTTCCTGTCCCGGAAAAAGGCCCGCCAAACCAGGTCCGAGCAGACGTCCCAGGCAACGAATCCGGACAAGGCATCGCCGTACCTTCGAAAGAACTCCGAGCTCCACGTGTAGCGGATCCCCCAGCCGCGATACCTCTCCGTTTCTTGTAAGAATACCAACAAGGTGAAATGCACCCGTGCATGCCGCGGGTGCAGGCACCGCCCCTACCGGTGTCTCCACAATTTCCCCATCCCTGCCACCGGCCCCATTCCCCCTTGATATTTCTATCTGCCAAAGATATGAGTTTACCGTTACACGTTCCAAACGTCATATGTTCACCCCCCTCTCAAACGGAGACACCCACCCATGAATCGATTCTTTCGACCGCTCCTTCTTTCGGCACTTATCTGTTTTCTACCGGCATCCCTTTGGGCCGCTCCCAAAGGCAAGGTGACCATCTTCCATGCAGGCAGCCTCACCGTCCCCTTTGCAAAAATCGAAAAGGACTTTGAAGCCCTCCACCCCGACATCGACATCCAGCGGGAAGCAGGGGGCAGCACCAAAATGGCCCGCATGATCTCCGAGCTGGGCAAGCCCGCCGATATCATGGCCTCCGCCGATTACGCCGTCATCGACAAGGGCCTTATTCCGGCCCATGCGGACTGGAACATCCGCTTTGCCACCAACCGCCTGGTCCTCTGCTACACGCCCCAGAGCCGCTACGCAGGCGAAATCAACGAAGCCAACTGGCATGAGATCTTAAAGCGCACCGACGTGGTGTGGGGCCACTCCGACCCCAACCTCGACCCCTGCGGCTACCGCAGCGTCATGGCCCTTAAGCTTGCGGAAACCCATTACGGCGAAAAAGGGCTCTTTGAGGCCCTCGTCGCCAATCGCCCCAAAAAGAACATCCGCCCCAAATCCGTGGAGCTCATCTCCCTGCTCAACACCGGCAACATGGACTACGCCTTTGAGTACCTCTCCGTGGCCGTGCAACACGGCCTGAAATACGTGGAGCTTCCCAGCGCCGTCAACTTAGGGGACTACCGCTACGACGACACCTACAAAACCGCTGAGGTCAAGGTCTCCGGCAAAAAACCCGGCACCTTCATCACCCGAAGGGGAAAATCCTGCACCTACGGCATCACCCTGGTCAAAGACGCCCCCAACAAAGAGGCGGCCGTTCTCTTCCTTGACTACCTCCTGAACCCCGAAAAAGGCCTGAAGGTCCTCGAAGAGATGGGCCAGCCTCCCTTTGTCCCCTGCCGGGTTCCCTCCGATGCAGCCTTGAGCAAGCTGCCCGCCGAGCTCAAAAAAAGGGTTGAAGTGAACATGTAGGGCAACCTTCTCTGGTTAAGGCGGGCAGAAAAGGCCTGCCTCCAGCGGCCTGGGGATAATCCCCTGGACCCCAGACTGCCAAAGCCCTCCCCCTTCGTTCCCCAGGGAGAGGGCTTTGGCGAAGGTTTCTGTAAAATTGAGCAAAAACTTGTTTTTCAAACGTTTGGCCCCCGGCAGGGTCGCCGGATGCTATGTTGAGCTCAACAGCCTCAAAAAAAAGGGCCATTTTCGTGAAACGATCCTTTTCCCGCGTTCATTCGGGGCCGGCACTCTGGCTTATGATCTCTGCCAGCGTGCTGGTGGCCCTGATGATCCTGTTGCCCCTGGTCCAGATGATCACCGGACCCACCCTTGCCAACCTGGCAGAAGCATTGAAGGACCCCGACGTGCGCGGGGCCATCGGCCTGAGCCTGGCCACCTCCTTTGGGGCGGCCGCCATCTGCCTGGTCTTCGGCACCCCCTTTGCCTACCTGCTGGCCCGGAAACATTTCCCGGGAAAACACCTGGTGGAGAGCATCGTGGATCTTCCCATCATGATCCCCCATCCGGTCATCGGCATTGCCTTTCTGGGCATCGCCGGCAAAGGGCATGTCATCGGCGACCTGATGCACGGCCTGGGCATCCGCATCATGGGGACCACCACGGGTATCGTGGCGGTTCTCACCTTTGTGGGCCTGCCCTTTTTCATCGGCAGCGCGGTGAGCGGGTTCAAAAAGGTGCCCCAACGCCTGGAGAACGTGGCCCGGAGCCTGGGCGCCTCCTTTCCCCAGACCTTCCTGCGGGTCACCCTGCCCTTGTGTTGGCGCTCCATCCTCGTGGGCTTTATCATGAGCGCGGCCCGCGCCTTGAGCGAATTCGGCGCCGTCATCATCGTGGCCTACCACCCCATGACCGCGCCGGTCATGGTCTACGAGCGGTTCACCGCCTACGGCCTCTCCTACTCCCAGCCCGTGGCCTTCTGGCTTATTGCGGCAAGCCTCCTTCTCTTTGTGGCCTTGAGGGTCCTTATCCAGCGCGGAGAAACACCGGAATGATCAAAATCAACAACCTCTCCATTGACCTTCCCGATTTTGCCGTCCGGGACGTCTCCCTGTCCGTCGCCCCCGGGGAGTTCTTCATCCTTTTAGGGCCCACCGGCGCCGGGAAGAGCCTGATCCTGGAGGCCCTTGCAGGGCTGGCGCCCATCACCCACGGGGCCCTGCACTTAAACGGCACGGAGATCACACACCTGCCCCCGGAAAAACGCCACCTGGCCATCGTCTACCAGGACGGCGCCCTGTTTCCCCACCTCACCGTGGAAGAGAACATCGCCTTTGGCCTGCGCTATCAAAACAAAAAGGCGGACAACGCCCGGCAGACGGTCCATGACCTCATGGACCGCCTGGGCATCACCCGCCTTAAGACTCGAAAACCCCCGACGTTAAGCGGGGGGGAAAAGCAACGCACGGCCCTGGCCAGGGCTTTGGCCGTCAAACCCGACGTCCTGCTTCTGGACGAGCCCCTCTCCGCCCTGGACCCGGCCACGCGAAGCGAAATCTCAACCCTTCTTAAAACCCTTCACCGGGACGAGGCCATGACCTGCCTCATGGTCACCCACGACTTTGACGAGGCCCGCTACCTCGGCCAGTCCATGGCCGTGATCCGTGACGGCCGCATCGAACAATCCGGCCCGGTCCAGGCCCTCTTCCACCACCCCGAAACACCCTTTGTGGCCCGATTCCTCAAAGCGACTCTGTGATGCCTCCGGCGGGCAGGGGATAAATCCCCTGCACCCCAGGTTCGCAAATGCTCCGCCCCTTCGTTCCTCAGGGACGTCACATTTTCTGACGGGCTGCGCCCGTTCCGGTCGTGTCTTCTTCGGCCGTACAGCACCGTTGGACTGAACGACAGAAGACGATGCATGTCCGATATGTTTACAACACTCGGCTGGCTGATATCTTTCGACCGGCCAGGGACGTTCGCAAGACCTGTTTGTCAAACTTTTTAAAAGTTTGGCCCCCGGCTGGGCCGCCGGAGGCAAGCATTTGCGAACCCGGGTTAGGCATAAGATGTAGCGGGCAGGCCGGTTTCGGTGCGGATGCGGGAGGCGATGGCTTCAAGGGAAGGAGCGTCAAGGGCCGTGACATGGGAAAGTCGGGGTTGCCGTGCCACGGTGTAGACCTGGACGCCCTCGATGGCCGCCCCGGCTTGGCTCAGGCGTTTCAGGCACGCAATATAGCTGTCCACGGCTTCTGTGGCCGGGGGCCTGCCCCAGCGTTTCATGAACATGGACTGGAGGGTGACAGGAAGGATCCGGCTGGCGTCAAAGATGTTCTCTTCCAGCTTTTCAAGGGAAAACAGGGTGCTGTTGATACGGGACATGGTCTCCTGGTCCCCGGCATCCAGTTTGATCCACACCTCGCCTCCTGCGGCGGCCAGCCGGGTCAGGGCCCGCTGCCCCCAGGGGCGGTGGATAAAGGTACCGTTGGTGATGACCACCACGGGAACGTCGGTAAAGCCCAGAGTATCAAGGGTTTCCGCAGCCAGGTCGATGCAGCGGTCCAGGCATCGCACGGCCATGGGCTCGCCGTTGCCTGCAAAGGTCACGTCCCGCAGGGCCGGGGAGTGGGGAGAGAGGTCGGAGAGCATCTGGTAGAGCTCCTGGCCCAGGGCTTCCGGATCCACCCGGCCCCGGGAAACCGGCGCGCTTCGGTCCACCTCACAGTAGAGGCAGTTGTAGTTGCAGCGGTTGTCCAGACTCAGGTTGACTCCGATGGAAAGACCGTGGGATCGGCGGGAAATAACAGGATAGATGTACGTAAAATGGCCGTAAGCCCGGGAGTGGCTCAGGGTGGACAGTTGAGAGCGTTGGGTAAACACGAGACATTCCTCACACATGGCAGACCCCTGGCGGGACCCGGAAAATCAATCATGCCGGAAGAGGCGGGCAACCCCGACCATCCTCCTCTTTTTTGATATCTGATATACCACACTACCCGGCCGCATGCCACCCTTTAACAACCTGACACAAAGGCCAACGCATTTAAAAAATTCCGTTGCCCCCGGCGGGTCGCTTTTTAAAAAAAGCTCCGCAAAAACGTTCCGGTAAAATAAAAAAACAAGCGGAGTTATGGAGGGTTGCGATGCGCTTCCCCAAAAAAGCCTGTTTGTCAAACATTTCAAAAGTTTTGCCCACGGAAGGGCCTCAGGAGGCAAAATCCAAATGCGTTTGCCCTGAATCTGGCACGCAGCGATTCAACACACAGCGCCCCACCCCGTCGCTGCCGTGTCTCAAGGGACCTTCCGGATCACCACGCGGTTCCTCCCCGCCTCCTTTGCTGCGTAGAGGGCTTTATCGGCTTGCCTGATCAGGGATTCCCTGTCTTCCCCCGCGCGGGGGCATACCACGGCCCCGCCGATGCTGATACTCACATGGCCCCACGGCAGGGAGGGATGCGTCAGCCCCAAAGCCCCCACACGCCGCCTCAGGGACTCCCCCAGCACAGCCAGGGCATCGCCATTCGCGCCGGGAAAGATCACGGCAAACTCTTCGCCACCGTAGCGAGCCACCATCTCGCCCTGACGCCGTACCCCGGCCTCCAGGGATCCGGCCACCTGTTTCAGGCAATCGTCCCCGGCCTGATGCCCGTAGGTGTCGTTGTAAGCCTTGAAAAAATCGATATCCAGCATCAACAGACCAACGGGCGTTCCCCCCCTCATGGCCCGGCGCCACTCCCCTTCCAGGCCTTCGTCAAAGGCCCGCCAGTTGCTCACTCCGGTAAGCCCGTCCACATACGTAATGGCCTGGAGCCTGCCGTTGGCCTTTAAAAGCTCACGATTTGTCTCCTTAAGCTGCCGGTGCTGCTCCTCCATGGTCCGACGTGTCAGGTACCTTCCCACGCGATCGGAAAACCGGAATCGCACCATGATCAGCCCCACCAGGGTCGTCAACACCACATCCCCGATATCAAACCAGGAAAAGCCCGGCCACCCGCCTGCCCATGCCGACCCCAGGAAAAAAAACAGCAGGGCCCCCAAGTAGAGCCCCCGGGAAAAGGCAGGGGTCATCACGATAAGAAGGGAGCTCAGGAGGAGAACCGATTCGAACACAAAGGGGGCCTGCACGAGAATGGCTGTCAGGGCCGCCCCGAACAAAAGAAGAATCAGGTTCGCCCGATGGCAGACAAAGAGCCGGGTCGACCCGCCGAGGAACTTCCGGGCAAAAAGGGAAATCCCCAGGGTTAAAAACGGAGGCAAAAAGACAACGCCGAAAAAAAGGCCGCGGGGCATGGCGGGCACCATCGCCGATAAAAGGGCACCAAGATCCTCTGTTCCCCCCACCCACACCAGGGAGAGAAGGTACTGACCCAGCACCAGCAGGGCGATGACCTGCTCCCGGACAATGTTGTCGCTGGCCGTGCGACGGTTGAAGCCAGGCACCTCCCCCGGCGGTATGTCCTTTCTGTTTTTCAGGTTGCACCCCATGGCATCCCCCCTTCTTTTTGCCGGATATTGTCAACCCTATCGGATGAATGCCCACGGAACATAAGAAGGTTTTTCCATGGCTTCCCCACAAAAAAATCACGGCTACGGCAGCGCCCCCCAATCCCACGATCTTTCGTATGAAACCCGTCATGTGGCCCCGGGGTTTCCAGGGAATTACCGGGCGGACACGGATTCGCATTGCAGGGACAAGTGGGCTGGAGTATGGTAAGAAAATACCCCCCGAAGAACCAAGGAGTGCATCATGGACATACATATCGGCATCGGCATCGGCCCTATACGGTTCGGTCAGGAAGAAGAGAGCGTCACCGAACACCTGGGCCTTCCCGAATCCCGGGAGTACATCGAATTCGAAGATGCCCTGGGCGACGGCACCAAAGTCCTTGGGTACTATGGAGACGGCCTTGTCTTCAACTTCGACTCCGACGACGACTTCCGTCTCTCCACCATCGCCGTTCGCGAGCCCGGCCACACCCTGTTCGGCAAAGACCTGTTCGGGCTCACCAAGCTGCAGGTCCTCACCCACCTTGCAGGCCATATCAACGAGGCGCCCCAGGAAGAGCTTCACACCGAAGACGACGCCCCGGATTACCTGTTGGTGGAGTACGTGGACCAGAGCCTCTTTCTCTGGTTCGATGCCGACACCCTGGTTGAGATCGAAATCGGATACAGGTTCGAAAATGACGAACCCGTCTGGCCGAAGAGCAGCTGAGGTAAATGATGTCGGCCCAGTCACCGATGCAACCTGCCCCACCTGGTTCATGATGATTGATTCGACCTAACCGTGGGAGCCAGAATCCCGCGGGTTTACCCAGGCCTTAGATCAACAAAAGCGATGAGATGGATCGTCGCTTTTTTTCTTGACAAAAATAGTTAAGCAGCTTTACCATTATCCCATGAAAAAACAAGAGACCCCCATAAAGGACCTGCTCCAGAAGATCACCCAGGTCCTGCACAAATACGAACGCATGGAAAAGCTGCCCCTTGTGGTCGACGCAGGGGAAGGCACCCCGCTGACCGTCTCCACCAAGGAGGTCCACACCATCGAGGTCATCGGCGATCATCAGGAGATCAACATCACCGATGTGGCCGGGCACTTCGGCATCACCAAAAGCGGGGCCTCCCAGATGATCGCAAAACTCGAAAAAAGAGGTTTGGTGGAACGCCGCCAGTCGGCTCACTCCAACAAGGAGTACTGGCTCTACCTGACGCGGAAGGGCTGGGCCGCTTACCATGCCCATGAACGCATGCACGGCGAGGACCGGGAGGTCCTTTTCGAACACCTCTCAGAGGTGCCTATTTCCGACCTGAAAAAAACGGCGCAGATCCTGGGGATGTTTGAACAAACCCTGGACGCGCGACTGAACCAGGCGGACATGAAAAAAACGTAACACGTAGCGCCGACGCCCCTCACGGTGACCAACCAGCGTGCCTTCCATGATTAACGTGGATAAAAAAACAGGTCTCCGGCGGCCACCTTTGGCCCCGGCAGGGCGCCAAAGGGCATACCCCCCAGCGCCTGTGCCAAGGGGGCGTTAACCGAACACGTCTCTTTTTTTAAAAAAATAGTTAAGCACATTAACAAAATAGATCACCACACGGCTCCAACCCCACAGCTTAGCCTGACAGTCGTGCGCCAGATTTTTTTGAGCCCCAACGTCAGTCGGCACGAACGTGCCGGGTACCCCGGTACCCCTGCGCCCTATTTTTGCACCATATTAGTTAAGTAAATTAACCTTTTTTTTTATTTCCATGACGCAGCCCTTTCCAGGGCTGCCCCAGACCAGAACCCTTTACCCTCAAGGATTTGGAGATCCCCATGAACGGCTTGAAACGATTCCTGATCAACGCGGCCATTATCCACGCCAAAAAGGTAGCCCTTCTCATCCTGGCAGCCACCCTTGCGGCGGCGGCCTTTTTCCCCCGGGTGGTCATGGACACCGACCCGGAAAACATGCTCAAGACCACCGAACCGGCACGTCTTTTCAACGATGAGACAAAAAAAAACTTCGCCTTAAGTGAAATTGTCATCGTGGGCATCGTCAACGAGGAGGATCCCGACGGGGTCTTCAACCCCGCCACGTTGTCCAAAATCCACACCCTCACCCGATTCGCAGAAACCCTCAGGTGGCCCGATGAATCGGACCCGGACACAACCCACGGGGTCATTGCAGCAGACCTTGTGGCCCCCTCTCTGGTGGACCATATGAGCCAGGACGCTCCGGACTCCCTTCGCTTTGACTGGCTGATGCCCGAGCCCCCCACGACCCGGGAGGCAGCACGGGCCATCCGGGACAAAGCCCTTTCCAACCCCCTTCTCAAAGGCCGCATGGTCTCTGAGGACGGGCGTGCCATCAGCCTCTACCTGCCCCTCACCAAAAAACTCATCAGCTACAAGGTCTACACAGCGCTCCGGGAAAAGATCGCCGAGATCAACACCTCCCCGGAAGGCGACGTCTTCCACATCACCGGCCTGCCCGTTGCCGAAGGCGCCGTGGGCGTGGAGATGTTCACCCAGATGAGCACAGCCTCCCCCCTGGCCATGGTGGTCATCCTGGGCCTTCTGGCCCTGTTCTTCCGGAAGTGGGAGCTCATCATCCTTCCCATGATCATCGCCACGGTCTCCATTGTCATCACCATGGGCCTGATGATCGGTGCAGGGTATCCCGTCCATATCCTGAGTTCCATGCTGCCCATTTTCCTCATGTCCATCGCCATGGTGGACTCGGTGCACGTCTTGTCCGAATTCTTCGACACGTACACCCCCAGGGCCGGCCGGGCCCACACCATCCGCTCCGTCATGGAGACCCTGTTTGCCCCCATGCTCTACACATCCCTCACCACGGCCGCCGGTTTTTTGTCCCTGACCCTGGCACCCATCCCCCCGGCAAAGGTCTTCGGCGGCTTTCTCTGCATCGGGGTCATGGTGGCCTGGCTGCTGACGGTTCTCTTTGTCCCGGCGTACGTCATGATGATACCGGAAAGGCGCCTTGCATCCTTCGGCCACACTCACCAGTCCGGCCGGGAAGCAAAGGGACTGGCACGCCTCCTTTCGGCCCTGGGCCGCTTCACCTTTGCCCACGCCAAGGTCATCCTGGCCGGTTTCTGCCTGGTGGTGGCCGTCTCCGTCTGGGGGATCACCCGCATCCAGGTCAACGACAACTACGCCAAACGATTCGACACCAGCCACCCCATCCGTCAGGCAGATACCGCCTTGAACCGGCACTTTTCAGGCACCTACACCGCCTACCTGGTCCTGGGCGACACCCGGGACGAAGCCCTCGGCCAGCAGGATATCCAGGCCCTTACACACCGGTTGGACCGCTTTGCAGAGGGGCACGAAAATCCCCTGGTCCGAGCTCTGGCAATGCAGATAGCACCGAAGCTCCCGGCACTGGGTCACGGGAACCCGTCCGCCCCTGAGCTGGCTGAGCGCATTGTCGCGTCCATTGAAACGGCATCGTCCGCGGCCAACGACGCCCAATACGATGCCTGGCTCGACATTCAGACCTTTCTGGAGGTCGAGCTCCAGAACCACGCGATTTTCAAACGGCCCGATCTCCTGGCCTATGTGGCGGGCCTCCAGGCCGTAATGGACGCAAAGCCATATATCGGAAAAACCGAGTCCGCCGCCGATGTGGTCCGCAAGGTCAACCAGGAGCTCACCACGGGCCGCACCCAAGACTTCACCCTCCCGGACACCCTTCCCAAGGTGGCCGAGTGCTACCTGCAGTTCCAGCAGAGCCATCGGCCCAACGACCTGTGGCACCTGGTCACCCCGGACTACAAAAACGCCGTCATCCGCCTGCACTTCAACTGCGGGGACAGCATGGCAACCCGCAAAGCCGTGGAAGCTGTCAGCGCCTACACGGCCATCCACCCGCCCCCTGTGCCCCTCTCCTTTGAGTGGGCCGGCCTGCACTACATCAACCGCGTTCTGGAAATCAAACTGGTGGGGGGATTTCTTCGCTCCTTTGCAGGCAGTTTTCTCATGGTGCTGGTGATGATGGCCTTTCTCTTCCGCTCCCCCTTATGGGCGATGCTGTGCATGGTCCCACTGGCCATTACCCTGCCCCTGATCTACGGGGCCACCGGCCTTGCGGGCAAAGACTACGACCTGCCCATTGCCGTGATGAGTGCCCTGTCCATCGGCATGGCCGTGGACTTTGCCATCCATTTTCTGGAGCGCAGCCGAAAAGCCGTTGCCGCCACCGGCAGCTGGGAGTCGGCACTGCCTCTCGTTTTCGGCGAACCCGCCCGGGCCATCAGCCGCAATGTCCTGGTCGTCGCCTTCGGCTTTCTGCCCCTGCTCGTCGCCTCCCTGGTGCCCTACAAAACCACCGGAGCCATGCTCTTTGCCATCATGGCCGCCTCGGGCCTCATCACCCTGGTGGTTCTGCCTGCGATCCTCACCGTCTGGGAAAAGCGGTTCTTCCCCGGGAAAAAAACGACCCACTCCGGTGCCTCGGCTCGCATTCACCCCAGAAAGGTGCCTTCCATAATGGAAATAAAGAAATAAACCGCGCCTCCGGGGTGCGCCCGCAAGTAGCGTTCAAGGTGACACCCCTTGCCCCCGGAGGACGTGCGGTTAAATCGATAATGGACAAGCAACGACATCGTATCCTGTTACGTCGAAGCTTGTGATCCAGCCGACACAGACCATCCGTGTTTATGTCGGGCGAAGCGCAAGGGCAATGAGCTTTCGAGGTGGCTCACCTCGCCGCCGGAGACTTGTTTTTTGAATCGACCTTGACCATAGAAGGCATCTTTTACGAAGGAGACACCATGAACACACACAGCAAAACAATCCCGGCCGTTTTCCTGGCCCTGTGGATCCTGATCCTCACCATCCCCTGTGGCCCGGCCCTGGCGGATGACCTCACCGACGCCGATGAAATCGTCCGGCGGGCAAACCATGCCGCCCTTTACCCCGGGGACGACACCAGTGCCAGCGTCCGCATGGTCATCACGGACAAGCTCGGCCGAACCCGGAAGCGGGCCTTCAACACCCTGAGGAAGAACCACCCGGCCGAAAACGGCGACCAGTTCTACCTCATCTGCTTCAAGTCCCCGGCGGACGTGCGCAAGATGACCTTTCTGGTGCACAAGCACGACAGCCCGGCCAAAGACGACGACCGGTGGCTCTACCTGCCCAACCTGGACCTTGTGAAACGCATTGCCGCAGGGGACAAGCGGACCAGCTTTGCAGGCTCCGACTTTCTCTACGAAGACATCTCCGGGCGAAACATCCACGAGGACCGCCACGTGTTAAAGGAGGTCACCGACCGGTACTATGTCATCGACAACATCCCCCTGCGCCCGGAGAGCGTCGCCTTTTCCCACTACACCGCCACCATCGACAAAGAATCGTTCCTCCCCGTCAAACAGCAGTTCTTCGATAAAACAGGTTCCGTCACCCGGGTCATCACGGCCACCCGGGTGGAAAAAATCCCCGCATCAGAAAACGGCCAGGAGCATCACTACCCCGTCATCACCTGCTCTGTGGCCACAAACATCGCCTCGGGCAGTGTCACGGAGATGAGGGTCTCCAACGTCCGGTTCAACACCGGGGTATCCGATACCCTCTTCACGGAGCGGTACCTGCGCCGCCCCCCGCGGAGGCTCCTGAGATGAAGGGATTCTGCAGCATCGCAGGTTTAATCCTCCTCTTCCTTTGCCTGGCCGTTACGGCCCGCGCAGGACAGGCCCTGCCTGCCTGGCTCGACCCCGTGGAGTTCCACGGCTACGCCGAAGCCCGGGCGGGCTGGCGGCCTGAAAAAGGCCCGGAAGAGACGGGGTGGTCCCCCCTGGAAGCCCGTTTTCAAGGGGACCTCTCGGCCATGTACGATGGGTTTGAGCTGAAGCTGAAGGGGGATATCTGGGCGGACGGGGTCACCGAAACGGTGGAGGATGACCTGCGGGAGGCCTGGGTGTTCACACGGGTGGGGGAGCACACCGACCTGACGGTGGGACGCCAGATCCTCACCTGGGGCACCGGGGACCTGGTCTTTCTCAACGACCTCTTCCCCAAGGACTGGCAGGCCTTTTTCATCGGGCGGGACGGCGATTACCTCAAGGCGCCGTCAGACGCGGTAAAGGTGAGCATCTTCACGCCCCTTGCCGGTGTCGACCTGGTCTACACCCCTCGCTTTGACCCGGACCGCTACACGGACGGCACCTATATCTCGCCGGGGAACACCAACCCTTCGGACACACCGGATGGCTGGTTCAAAGATGATGAGATCGCCCTGCGACTCAACAGGCGGGTGGGAACCTGGGAGGTGGCGGCCTACGGCTATAAAGGGTTCTGGAAACAGCCCTCAGGCACCACGCCCCAGGGCGTGGCCCGCTTCCCGGCCCTGGAGGTCTACGGCGCCAGCGCCCGGGGCCAGTTTGGCCCGGGCATCGCCAACCTTGAGGTGGCCTGGTACCGCTCCATGGAGGACCTCTCGGGCACCGACCCACTGGTGAACAACTCGGAGCGGCGCTACCTTCTGGGCTACGCCCGGGACATGGGCCGGGAGCTGACGATAAGCTTCCAGTATTACGTGGAAGAGATCCTCGATCACGGGGCGTATGGCCACGCCCCCGGAGCCACCCGCGACCGCTTTCGCCACGTGCTCACCTGCAACATGGAGCAGCAGCTCTTCAACCAGACCCTGAGCCTTGGGTTTTCCGGTTACTGGTCCCCCACGGATGAGGACGCCTATCTCCGGCCGCTGGCCGTCTACAAGGTGTCGGACCGCGTGCAGGTCACCACCGGGGCCAATGTATTCCTGGGGTGCAGCAACACCACGTTTTTCGGGCAACTGGAAGACAACACCAACATCTACACGTCAATCCGGTTTGCCTATTGAAACAACGCCGCCGGAGTTATTCCGGTTAAAGTCAGGTCAAAAAACGAGTCTCCGGCGGCGAGGGTGGCGAAGCCACAATAGCGAAAACACCTCGAAAGCTTATTGCCCTAGCGCTTTGCCCTTCGTTCCTCAGGGCAAAGCGCTAGGGCCTTCGACGCGGGCTAAACGGATGGTTTATACGGGCTGGATAGTAACGGAAGGGTTCCGTCAAATCTGATTCTGAGCCTGGAGTTCGGCCGTGATCCATTTCTTGAAGGCCAGGACCTTGGCGTCCTGTACCTTGATCTCCGGGGTGAGGAACCAGTAGGAGATGGGCGAGATGACCCCCACCTTAAAGGGGACCACCAGGGTCCCGGACTGGACGTGGTCATGGATCTGGATGGTGCTGCCCAGGGCCACGCCCTGGCCGTTGGCAGCGGCCTGGATGGCCATGTAGAGAAGGTTGAAGGTAGGCCCCTGCCGCATCTCCATGAGGTTCATGCCCACGCTCTCAAGCCACATGGGCCAGAGGCAGAGTTCGCTGTTGCGAATCAGCAGGTGGTGCTTCAGGTTCCGGATGGTTGTCAGGCCGTGGGCCCCTTCCAGGAGTTCCGGACTGCAGACCGCATACACCCTGCCGTGGGACAATTTGGTGCAATGCACCCCGGGCCACGGTCCGGCGCCGTAGCGAATAGCCACGTCCACATCCTCTTTGCCGAACTCCGTCCGCACTGCGGTGGCGTTTATTTTCAGGTCGATATCCGGATACTCCTGACAAAACAGGTGAAACCGGGAGAGCAGCCACTGGTTGGCAAAGCTCGGGGAGACATTCACGGACAAAACGCCCCGGGCATCTTTTCGGGAAAGTGACGCCGTGGAGATGCGGATCTTGTCCAGGGCTTCGGTGACGGACGGCAGGTAGTCCACACCGGCCTGGGTCAGGCTCAGGGACTGGTGCCCCCGTCGGAACAAAGGGAGTTCCAGAAAATCTTCCAGCTTCCGGATCTGCTGGCTTACCGCTCCCTGGGTGATGCAGAGCTCGCCTGCGGCGGTGGTAAAGCTCAGATGCTTGGCCACCGTTTCAAACACGACCAGGGCGTTTAAGGGGGGTAGGTTGTGAGGCATTAGTTTTTCTAATAGTTCGTTAAGTATTAATGGTTTGTGAATTTTCGGTCCGGGAGGTATCTCTTTTGTCACTCCAACATGTAACACCCCCTGCCGGCTTCAGCCATCCTTTTGCCGGCAGGGGTCAAGAACGGATTGATTCTCCTCCTAAGTAGATTTCTGGCCGCCGGCAACGCCGGCGGCGGCCAGAAATTTTTTTTTGCCCTGCCCCTTCATGTTTCTCTCTTTTATCCCGTAGATGTCGTTCGGTACCGTTGAAGGGCATGCAAATCGTGGCAACATACAACAGGACGCGATCCGTGTACACTCACTTCGTCGGAGGCCAGGGTTAACGCATTTAGATGTTTGCCTCCAGCAGCCCTTCCGGGGGACAAACTTTTGAAAAGTTTGACAAACAGGTCTTGTTTTTTGAGGATGCGTCCCTACAAGGCATAGCCCCTCTTCTTTTTTTATTTACCGGAACGTTTTTGCGGAGCTTTTGTAACTATTCAGCTTATGTTTGCCTCCGGCGGCCCTGCCGGGGGCCAAACTTTTGAAAAGTTTGACAAACAGGGCTTGACGGCTTTGGCTTGAATTTCAGCGATTTTGACTGTTCTAATTTTTCTGAACCTGAAAGTTTTTTGCGGAGCTTTTTTTTAAAAAAGCGACCCGCCGGAGGCAAGCTGAATAGTTACGAGCTTTTTTCAAAAAGCGACCCGCCGGAGGCACCATGCCGACCAAGGTCGTCCCCCGTCCTTCACCCTGGTTCCCACCATGGCAGCTATGGTATAATATCCCCCTGAAAAAAGCGATAAAAGCCACAGGTTTCCAGAGCCTGTCGGGCATCGTTTACCCACCATCCGTGAGGACCCTTCCCCCGAGCCCCCACGTTCCCGTCCCAGGGTTCTCCCAACGCATTTTCAAGGAGAAAACCATGAAACGTTTTTCCGGTATCTTCGGGCTGTGCATGGCATGGGTTGTTATCCTTTCGGCCCCGTCCGCCTTCGCCCACTGCCAGGTTCCCTGCGGGATTTACAACGATGAGATGCGCTTTGAGATGATTTTCGAGCACATCACCACCATCGAAAAAAGCATGAAGGCCATCAACGAACTGGCCCTCTCAGACAAGGGCAACACCAACCAGATCGTCAGGTGGGTCTCAAACAAAGAGCACCATGCAGAAGAAATCCAGAAAATCGCCACCCAGTATTTTCTCGCCCAGCGAATCAAGCCCCCCAAGGACACCAAAGAGATGCCCGGTTATGTGGAGAGCCTGAAGTACATCCACCAGCTGGTGTTTTTTGCCATGAAGGCCAAACAGTCCACGGATCTTGCCCACGTCAAGGCCCTGAAGGAGACCACCGAGGCTTATCGGGCTCTCTACCGCACCATGACGGGCCATTGAGACAAGGGGCCTTACCCGCACTCACAGGCCGGATCAGAGCATCCCCCGTGGCCTCCCCTGCCGAAAAGCACGAGGCCGAAGAGGACCAGTGCGCTCACCGTGCCCACAAAGGTTCGCCCGACATGTTCGGCGCCTGCCTGCCACCCGGCGCTGAGCCCGGTGACGGCGTAGACAGCGTCCACGGCAAATCCCAGGAGAAAGGAGGAGACCATGATGCCCACCAGGTAAAGGATCATGGACTTCTTTCCCAGAATACCGGTGATGACGGAAAGGGCCGCGGCATTGGTGGCGGGTCCCGCCAGCAGAAACACCAGGGCGGCACCGGGGTTGAGCCCCTTGAGCACCAGGGCGGCGGCAATGGGTGTGGAGGCGGTGGCGCACACGTACAGGGGAGTACCGACCACCAGCATCACCAGCATGGCCACCAGGTGATTGCCGAGATAGGCCTCCACCAGCTCAGGCGACACAAAGACGGTGATGAGCCCTGCAATGCCTACGCCCACAAAAAACCATCCCGAGATATCGGTGAACAGGTCGCCGAAAGAGAACCGCATGCCCGTGCGCAGCCGTTCCATGACCGTGGGCTTGTTGGCCGGAGCGCTGCACCCGCATCCGCAGGCGTCGGGCTCGGCGCTTGCCGGAGCCATGGGGAATGCCGCCCTGGGGGCAGGGGTGTCGGTCGTCTCCTTTACGTCCGGGTCCAGGGTACGCACCAGCTGCCCGGTGACCATAGCGGTCAGAAAGGCGGAAAGGGGCCGGAGCACTGCCATCAGGGGATCCAGAAGGGCCCAGGTCACGGCAATGGAGTCCACCCCGGTTTCCGGCGTGGAGATCAAAAAGGAGGTGGTGGCGCCTTTGCTGGCACCCTGCTTGCGCAGCCCCGCGGCAGCGGGCAGCACCCCGCAGCTGCACAGGGGAATGGGCACCCCGAAAAGAGAGGCTTTCAACAGGCTCGACCCGTTCTCACGCCCGAGGTGACGGGCCACAAAATCATCCGGAATAAAGGCCTTGAGAAGGCCTGCAACAAAAAAGCCGAACAGCATGTAGGGTGCTGAGAGGCACAGGACGTTCCAGCTTTCAGCGAGAATCCGTTCCAGTAAAATCATATCGTTTCCTCTGACGCATGTGTGACCACATGTTCACATGTTGTATTAAAAAAAAGCGGGAGACCCCTCCCGCATTCGATCTGTTCCTGCTATTCGTTCACGTGCTGAAGCCCTTGTTCAAAGAGGGTATGCACATGCATATCGTCCAGACTGTAAATCGCGTTTTTCCCGTCTTTTCGGTACTTGACCAGCTTGTGGGAACGAAGCACCCGAAGCTGATGGCTCACGGCCGAGGAACTCATGTCCAGGATATCGGCCAGGGCACACACGCAAAGTTCTGAAAAGGAGAGGGCATGAAGGATCCGAACCCTTGTGGAGTCCCCCAGCGCCTTGAAGAGCTCCGCCAGATGGAACAGGGTCTCTTCAGGCTCCATCCTGGCGCCCACTTCAGCGACGATTTCGGGGTTCATGCACTCGGTCTGACAGGCATCGGGTCTGTTGTCCATTGAGGCTCCTTACATTTGAATATATGCTCACATATTCCATTACGCAACCCCTGTCAACACAATCCGGGGCTACCCGATGAAAATAATTTAATTAATCGTCCATATCAATCAGAGGACAACACCTGGTCCAACTGAATATTTCGGGGATAAAACCTCAGGCGTTTGTAAAAGGCAAGGGCCGGTTCATTGCCGTACACCACGGAGAGACTGCGGCGGGTCACCTTGTTTTCATCCATCCAGGCAAGCCCGCGACGGGCCAGGGTCTCCCCCAGGCCGCAGCCCCTGTCTCTCTCCTCCACATAGAGAGAATCAATCTCCCCCACCCCGGAAGGCGAAATCGTGCAGACGCAGTACCCCACGTCCACGGCCCCCCGGACAGCCAGGTCCACCCGCACCGCGCCGCCGTGGCACAGGATATCGGCGGTGCGATCGGCAAAGGATCGTGTGGCCAGAAGCTCAGAAAAATGAGTGGAGCGGGACGCGTGGTAGGCCTTGAGTTTTTCCCACAAAGGCCCCACCCGCCCGAAAAATTCCTCACCGCCTGTATCAAACCTCATCTCGCCCATCCCCTTACTTCCCGGACTCCAGGTATTTCAACATCTGGCGCATGGTCAGGCTCAGGCTGGAAGGCCCGCTGCGCACATAAAAGGACTCTTCCTTTTTGTTCAGGAGAAACACGGGCCGGTCCGCCCGCTCGCATTCGATGACCAGAACCGTGTGGCCGTCGATGACACCGATGTAGAGATGAAGGTACTGGGTGAACTCCAGGCCGATGTGCTGGTTCATCAGGTTTCGGAAATGGAGCCGGCACTTGTCCTCGCTTTCGAACCCGTCCGGTGCCGTGCCCACGACCTGTCCGTCGTCGTCTACGCCGATGACGATGATCCCCCCGGCCGAGTTCATGAAGGCCACCACGGTTTTCAGCCAGGCGATCTCGATGTGCTTGTCGTTCTTCTCCGTCTTGAGGTTCATGCGCATGGTGGACTTGAACTCCAGGGAGGACCCCTCACCGCGGGTAATCAGGCGGCGAACATCGTCTTCAAAATGATCATCCCGGATCACCCGGTTCGGCATATCCCGGAGCTGGTGACGGTATTTCCAGGTCAGGAACCCGGCCATGACAAACCCCGCCCCCAGGATAATCAAGCCAATGAACAGGATGCCCCACCGCCGCTCCAGAACCTTCTGCAGAAAATCCGACTGGGGCACCACAACGCCGATCCAGAACTCTTTGGTATCTGCCGTGATGGGCTGCACACCGGCCCAGTAGGCCTTGCCATCGATGGTAAAGGTGAAGGCCGCCGAAGGCTTTCCCTTGGCGTGCCAGGCACCCATGGCTTCCCGGACGTCGGGGGCTTCCACGGCGGTATGGTGCAGAAAAAACTGATGGGTCTCGGCACGTTCTTCTCCGCTCACCGGATGATAGACCGAGGCGTCCCCGTCAAAGAGAAACGCCGTGCCGTTGGGGCCGACGTCGGTTTCGGTGATCTGGTTGAACAGGTCGTTGACGGGCACATCCAGGGCCAGCACCGAGGTGAGGGGGTCCTCCCCTTCCGAGGTCCAGGCCATGACCGCCGACAACCCGGGGACTTCAATGTAGTCCAGCATGTAGGGGGGCAGCCAGGTGACATCATCCTGTTTGTCCGAGGTCAGGGAGAGGCCCTCCCTGTACCAGAACCGATTCGTCACGTCGTAGGGTTTCTCTTCCTCCCGGGTATCGATGAGCTGGCCGTTCACCCACTGTTTCCAGGTGATGACCTTGGGGCGATGGGGGGAAACGGTCCGGGTGATCCAGATGTTCTCGTTGGCCGTGAGCAGGTAAGAACGCCCCTCGGTGTCCCCGAACTTCACCGCCGCCACCTGGGGCATGTTCTCCATCATGGGGATGAGCTTGGTGGTGATGGAGGCGATATCGTCCATCTGCCAGATCCCGGCAACCCCCCATTTCTGAATCAGCAGGGCGTTGCTCCGCACCGGATCGTAAAACTGGAAGATGGCGTCGGATGTGGCCCGAAGGTTCTGGCGGATATGCTCCTGGGCGATCTCCTTGCGTATGTTGGCCCCCTGGATCAGGGTCACCGCGGTGATGGCCCCGGTGGTCAGAAGGATCACCACGATCAGGTCGCGCAGCAGCCGTTGCCGTGTACCGGCAGGATTGAGGAGTGTTTTTATCATTGAAAACCTTTCGTTTCCTTATAGGTGGCATGCAAAAAAGGCCAGTATGCCATAAAAGAACAAGAGTCAAAACCTCGGGCCAAGGCATTTGGTTCTTGCCTCCGGCGGCCCTGCCGGGGGGCAAACGTTTATAAAGTGTGACAAACAGATCTTAAATTACCATTTCCAGGCTCCGCCGAAACAATCAGCTTTCGAGGTGGCTCACCTCGCCGCCGGAGGCATGCTTTTCGGGACGTCGTTGACCATAGAAGGCAAGGGAAGAAATCAGGCCTGGCCCGCCACCCAGCGCACAATGGCCCTCTCATGGAAATCCACGATGCGCCGTCGTCCCTCCGGGGTCATCAGGAGCTGACGGCACTCCTCTTCGTTGTCCATGAAAAAATTCTCCGTCAAAACGGCGGGCATGGCCGTATGCTTCAATACGAAAAAGTTCCTGTCCTTGTCAAAATCACCGTCCCTCAAATCCGCACGCAGGGGCTTGTCCGGAAACTCCCGGACAAACTCCTCGGCAAAACAGTGGGCTGCTGCATCGCTTTTCGTCGTCCCCATGGATGAGTACACTTCAAAGCCGGAACCACCCCCTGCGTTGGCGTGGACGCTCACATAAAGGGAGGGCTTGTCCCTGAAGCGGTTCGCCCGCGTGACCCGGGTCCCGAGGGTGACGTCCCGCTGCTCCGGGGCGATGAGGACATAGGGAATGCGCCTCTGGCCCAGGCGCTCGGACAGCCCGTTGACGATCCACCGGTTGAACTCCCCTTCAAAGAGCTGGCTCCCGTCCTCCCATCGGGGCGACCGCTTCCCCGAGGTCTGGTAAACGCCATCGATCACTCCGCCATGGCCCGCGTCCAGCAAAATCAGCATCTTTTCCTCCCTTCACCCAACAAAAACCGTTGTCCCACGAAAGCAGAAGCCGGCATTCCGGCTATGGGGTCTCCTTAAAGGCAGAAGCCGGAAAAAAGCAGTAGGGACAGGCCTCCGGGGGCTCGTCTCCCTGGTGGACGTAGCCGCAGACGCGGCACCTGAAGGTTTTGCCTCCGGGGTTTTCCAGGGGATCTGTATCGCGCTGAACGGGAAGATCTTCCAAGGGGGGCATGGCCGGCTTGTAGCCGGACAGGAGCCAGCCCGAGACAATGAGGCGCTGGATCTCGCTGGTGCCCTCATAGATCCTCAGCAGGCGGATGTCCCGCATGAACTTTTCCACGGGGAACATTTTTGTGTACCCGTACCCACCCAAAATCTGCATGGCCTCGTCCACCACCTCCCAGGCGGCTTCCGTGGCATAAAATTTGGCGATGGAAGCGGCGATGGTGGGGTCTTTTCCCTCATCGGCCTTCCAGGCGGCTTTCCAGGTCAGGAGCCGGGCTGTCTCCACCTTCTGGTACATCTCGGCAAGCTTGAACTGCACGGCCTGGAACCCGGAAAGGGGCGAGCCGAAGGCGTGCCTCTTCTTGGCATAATCCAGGGCGAATTCCATGGCAGAGCGGGCCGCGCCAACGGCAAAGGCGCCGATCATGGGGCGGGTGCGGGCAAAGGTCTTCATGGCCAGGACAAAGCCCTTCCCCGGCTCGGCCAGCACGTTGGTCTTGGGCACCTTGACCCCGTCAAAGCGTACCCCCACGGTGTTGGAGCATCGCTGACCCATCTTGGGAATGGGCTTGCCCACGGTGATCCCCTTGCACCGCATGTCCACGAACAGGGCACAGATCCCTTCATGGCTTGCCTTGGGGTCCACGGTGGCAAAAACCGACATGAAATCGCAGACGCCCCCGTTGGTGATCCAGTACTTGGTGCCGGTGAGCAGGTAGTGATCCCCGGCGTCCGTTGCCCGGCACTTGATGGCCGACACATCCGAACCCATGGTGGGCTCCGAAGTAGCAAAGCTCACCCGGGCCCCCTCCACCAGCACCTGGGCGAAAATTTTCTTCTTCAACGCCTCGTTGTCCGACAGGATCAGGGGCTCCAGCCCCAGGGAGCTGTCAAAGACACTGGTGGCAATACCGGGGCATGCCGCGGCCAGCTCCTCGGTGACAAGGGCCGCGTCCACAAGGCCGTACCCACGCCCCCCGTACTCGGAGGGGATATCCGCATTCATGAACCCGGCATCCAGGGCCTTTTCCAGCACCTTCACCGGTATCTCATCTTGTTCATCGTAATGCCAGGCCACGGGCAGCACATGGTCCGCAGCAAATCTCCGGGCCCGTTCCCGAAGGGCCAGCTGAGCGTCCGTCAGATGAAAATTGAGCATGAATCGTCTCCTGTCATGGGTTGAAGGGGAGGAAAAGGGCCTGATAAAAATGAAAAAAGTATACCACAGGCAAGATCCCCTGTGCAAAGCCGGGAGCAAGGAATCGTGGAAAAAGCCCGCCCCTGTCAGGCCCGGGGGAAAGAGCGTGTGAGGAGCTCTGAAAGGGAATCGGCCAGCCACTCCGCCGCAGGGGTCAGGGGCCGCCCCTTTTCCCGGATAAAGTAGATATCGCTTTGAAAGCTCCCCCCGGCAAAGACCACGGGGAGCTCCACCAGGCGCCCTGCCCGGACATCCTCGGCCACCTGGTGCCGCGCAAGGGCGGCCCAGCCCTGTCCCTTGAGAACAAGTTCCCTGATCACATGGCTGCTCTCGCACTGCCAGATCCGCCGCCCGAACCGAAAGGCTTCGGGCTCACGCTCCCCTTTCCGGCTCACCGTCACCAGTTGCCTGTGGGGGGCCATGTCCCGGGGAGTCACCTTTTCCAGCCGGGCCAGGGGGTGGTGGGATGCCGCCATCACCGCAAAATCCATGTGCCCCAGAAGGCGCCAGTCACAGGCATCACCGGGAGCCGTAAGGGGAAGCTCAATGCCTGCGTCTACCCGTCCCGAGGCCACCATCTCGCCCACATCCCCCATCACCCCGGTGAGCAGTTCCACCTCGGTGTCTGGAAAAACATCGGAAAACCCTTCCAAAAGGTCGGACAGGATCGATGAGGGCAAAAGCTCGTCCACGGCCAGGCGAATCATGGGTTCGGCCCCACCGGCCAGGCGGTCGGCATGCTCTGAAAAAGCCCGGCAGCGCTCACGGATCTCCCGGGCCTCCCGCAGGAGAGACTCCCCTTCAGGGGTCAGGGCCGGGTACTTGCCCGAACGATCGAAAAGCAACACCCCCAGGTCGATCTCCAAATTGGCGATGGCCGTGCTCACGCGGCTCTGGGCCTTGCCAAGCCGACGTGCCGCCGCTGAAAACGACCCGGTCTCCACCGCGGCGATGAACGCGTCTATATACTCCAGGCTGAATCCCATAATGTCTCCCCTTAAACACGTATTTCCCGTGGACTGAGCGCCAGTGCGATTTCGTAACCCCTGCCATGGGCCGCCTGTTGCCATCAATCCATCCGAATATCGGATAGTATCAAACTTTCATCCAACCGAAAATGCGATTATATAATACCCAAAACGACTACCCAGGCACCGCACACCGGCGGTGCCGCCAATCCATACGGCAATAAAACCAAAGGAAGAACCATGAACACCACCATGCGAAGCACAAAGGACAGGCTACGGCACGCTCTCCTTTTTGAAACCACTCTGCTCATGATCTGCGTCCCCCTTCTCTCCTGGGTGATGCACTCCCCCATGGAAAAAATGGGCGCCTTGAGCATCACCCTGAGCCTCATGGCCATGGCCTGGAACTACCTCTACAACATCCTCTTCGACCATGCGCTGCTTCGGGCGGGCAAGCCCCTGTACCCCCGTGGGCTGGGACTGCGAGCGGCCCACGCCCTGCTCTTCGAGGCCGGGCTGATGTGCGCCACCATCCCGCTGGTGATGTGGTGGCTCCACCTCTCCTTTTTCAAGGCCCTGATGCTGGACCTGGCTTTTCTGGTGATGGTGCCCGTCTACACGATTCTTTACAACGGGCTCTACGATCGGATCTTTCCGGTGGGTGGGCTTTCCGGCAAAGGCGGAAAGATGGCGGGAAAACCGGCAGGGGTTGGGGGATAAAAGGGTTTGGAAGGGGGCCGACGGCCGGAGGGGTTATTTCCAGAACTCCCACCACCGCTTTTCAGGGTAGAAGGTCCGTTCCATGTCGATGCGCGAGTCATCATAGGTCACGTCCAGCTCCCAGAGGGTATGCATGGCAACCTTCTGGGGGTTCTCGGGCGTATTCAGGGTCTTGGCCCGGAGCTCACCGTCGTGCCAGATTCGTGAGATGGCCTGGAGCTCGGCCTGCCTGGGGCTGTCCGCTTTGATGATCATGTTCTGGAAAAAGCCCTGCCGCACGGTTTTTCCATCCACCGCCATCAGATAATTGCTGCCGTTCATCAGTAAACGGTATTTTTTCATCGTCACTCGTCAATTGTATCGGGTTACGGAGCGTGGGGAAGGATCACCAATCAACGTTCCCAAGAAAAGCACAGATCGCCGCCATAACGAGGCGGATGATTTACCGCTGAAATGGTCCTTCTGCAAAATGGCGATCCATTGCTCATGTGCCCGGTCGTGCCCGGTCCCCCCCACCAAGGGAAATGGGTACATAGCACAAGATGACTTTTCAGAGAAGAAAAAAGGCAGTATCCCCAACCGTTACCATATCCGAAGGCCACCGTCTGCCAAACATCTTCACGTTCCTCTCAGAGGCAGGCCGTGTTCCCTTCTCCCTTTATAAGAACGAGAAAAAAGGCCCGGGGACACCGGGCCTTTGATATCTCTTTGATCCATGGTTCGACAGGCTCCCTGTGTCATCCGGACGACTCCCGGGTCAACTCCACCCCGGGGGCAAGGAAGGGGACCAGCACCCCCATCACCGCATACTCCAGTGTGGTGAGGGCCCAGGCCCTGGTGTGGGTCTCCGGTGCCAGAAACCACCGCTGCCCCACCCCCTGGTAGATGGCGGCAATGGAACGGGCCACCGGTTCGGGGTCCATCCCCACAAAGAGCCCCCGGGCCATGCCCTCCTTCAGGGTCCCGGTCAGGAGCGCCACGCAGCGTTCCGCCCAGCGGGCGAACAGGGGACGGTACTCGGGGTGGTGCATGGCCTGGTACATGAAGTCGGCCACAAGGGGATAGCCTGTTTCCACCTCCTCCCGCTCCCGGTCAAACAGCAGGTGGATACGGGCAAGGCGGGAAAAAACCGAGGGTTCCTGCTCAAGCTCCCGTTGTACGGCCCCGAAGACAGCATCAAAGTAGGCGTTAAACGCCGCTTTGATAAGGGACTCTTTGGAGGAGAAGTAGTAGGCGATGCCTCCTTTTGAGAGGCCGGAACGGTGGGCGATATCGTCCATGCGAACATTGGTGCTCCCTTTATCGGCAATGGTTCGCACGGCGGCATCGAGGATCTGAGACTTACGAATCGCTTCCAGCTCGGACAGGTGGGCCATGGGTCTCCTTTTGGGCGCATGAATACACGGCATCGTCGTATCTGTGGAAGCAGGGAGGCCCCTGCGTTACGGCTGAGGAGATCGCAGAACGGGTATCCGACCATCAGGTTGACAAAACGGCTGATCGAATTTCTCTGACGTTAACATCGTTCACGCCCGTATGTCAACCCAGGGACTTTCAACGTCATGGCCCTGGGAACAAAAAAAACCGACCCGTTTCACGGATCGGTTTTTTCCCACGGGCCCTCATCGGCGCAACGCCCTTACAAGGCGGCACATCCGGGCCCTTCCAAAGAGAGTTCGGGTGGTCCCCTGTTCTCCGGGAACCTCATCCCTTTTTTCTACCCGCCGAAGTTTCCGCCCCCGATGATGCCGTCGCTGTCATCCGGGTTGTAATCAAAACCGGTGAGCACACCGCCGGGCTCCATGACGCTCTCTGCGTTTTCTGGCCCCCAGAAGGCGGGGCATTGGGTTTTCAGCTGAGTGATGCGTTCGTCCATCTCAGCCTCAAGCATCCTCAGGTCCTCCACAAACGCCTGCATGGGAAGTTTGTCCGCCGAGGACATCTTGGAAATAATTTCGTTTTCCTTGTGGATGGCATCCCGCCATCGCTGGAGTTCCAGACTCAGGTTGGCACAGTATTGCTTGGTATCCATAGCCCCTCCTTGTTTTTGTCTCCATGGGCTTCACCGTCACGCTGGAAGAGAGCCTCCCGACGCGACGTGGGCAAAACACCCAACGGCCTGGTGACCGTCAAAAAAGACGCGCGTTTTTTTATCGCATGCGTCCGTCCTGGCGATGTGCCGGTGCAACGGAAGGAAAAAAGAGGTGATGCATCATGAAAATGAGGCCGTGGCGAAGTCGAGACAGGATGGCATGGAACCATGGAAGGTGTCTTCAAAACGCGAATCGTCCCCGCGGACGTAGCCCTTGGTATGGGGCCTCGCGGTTCCGCAGGCAAATGCGTTCGGGAAAAGAGGAACGAAGCGGTGAGCATGGCTGCCCTGCCGGTCACATCTGTCCTATTTTTAATCAGGGACGGGGGCAAGTCAACAGGAAAAGACAGCAACATCCAGCATTTATACTAAATTTAGTTTACCAACTCTGACAAAGATGACGAAGCGTTACACCACAGCTCGCACCATGGCCACAATAAAGGCATACCGACCCAGTTTCCCGATAAAGACAAGCAAAGCAAACCGGAAGAAAGGCACCCGGAAAAGGCCACCCACAAGGCAAAGGGGATCCCCCACAACGGGCACCCAGGATAACAGCAGGGACCAGCTTCCCCACCGCCTGTACAGGGCCCGTGCCCGGCTCTGGGCGGCGGGATCAATGCGCAGCACCCTCTCCATGAGAAAGGGCCCTCCCCAGACCCCGATACCCCAGGTGGTGAGGGCCCCCAGCACATTGCCCGCAGTGGCCGACGCCAGGAGCATTCCGGGGTGCCCCCCTTCCGCCAGCAGGGCCACAAGCAGCCACTCAGACCCCAGGGGGACCACGGTGGCCGCAAGAAAACTCACCGCAAAAAGTGACAGGACACCGTGTTCGACAAAAAATTCCAGCATGTGGGATGGAGACCTTTCCCTGGTGTGGTGGAGCGCACGGGAGCGCCGGTTTCACGCCGTGGAACCGGCGCAGGAGACACTTGGGGGCCAAGGATACATCACCCGGTCCCACAACGCAAAAGGCTTTCCTGGGGCCCGTGCAGAGGCCCATCCTCACTCAAGCAGCCGCACCCCGAAAACCAGGGAAACAGAGACATCGAGGATATCGATCTCACTGGTGCGGCCGATTCCCGTGGTGTAGCCGGTGCTGAAACGAAGGGCAAGATGGGGGGTCAGGGCCTGGTCCACGCCGATCCCCAGCCTCGCGGCCCCGCCTGACCGGCTGGACGTGGTCGCCTTGCCCTTGGGGTCCAGGTCCATCATCCCCCCGGCAAGGTCCACGAACCCCCGGGTCTTGCTTTCAGGATTGAACAGCCAGCGGGTCTGAAGCATCAGGGTGGAGATCTCCACCTCTCCGTCGGTGATGTCATTGTCGGCTTCAAAGTTGCCCGTCTTCATAAATATGGCGCCGATCTCCACATGATCCGTCACGCCGGCGGCATAGGCAATCTGCCAGCCCACCGAGGTATCGCCCTCGGACACGTCATAGGGGGCCAGAACCCCGCCGGACAATTCGATGGACCCCACGTCACCGTAAGCCGTGCACACAGATGCACACAGCCCCAGGAGACAGATCCAGGGGATCCAACGGGAAAAAAGGATGCGCTTCATGGCGTCCTCCGAAACAAAACCCGGCTGCCGAATCACTGGGAGCACACACAAAAAACCTCAAGGCAACACGCGGAAGGCACGGGCACCGTCAATGACTGCGGCACCGTCGACCGAATTCATGAAATCAATGATGATGGGGATACCCGGAGCCTGTGATGTCCACAGCAATCCGGGGTGGAAGGCAAGCAGGACAAAGCGGAGGGAACCAACGGAACGAAACGAAGGCAAAAGATATAAGCGGGTAACGATGGGCGACTAACGATGAAAAATCCTGTAAGCCTGACGATGGTTCATTTTCTCCCAAATCGCGCGCCCTGTCAACAATAACACACTGTCTTTCCATGACATAAAGACCGTTTCAACAAAGCAGACGGCACCCGTTCTTCCCGACGATGCGAAACGCTCCCATGCGGGGAAAAGCACGCGGTCCCCGAGCCATGCCACAGCCTTTACACCCCGACCATAACCTGTTAAAAATAAGCGTATTACAAAAATCGCCGCTTATTTCGCCGGAACCGAAACGGTGCTGAAACGGCGACCGAGGCGGCCCGCCCGTCAACGCCCCATAATGCTCCGGCAATGGTGCCCAGCAAACTCGCCGGTGCCAACCTCAGACAATCCAACAGACCCGGGTCTTGCCATGCTGCAAAAACCTGCCCACATGCTTGTCTGTTCCCACATGCTGCTCAGCATCGGGGGCCTTTGCCTCCACGCCGGCCTGCACCCGCCCGTCAAGAGCCTCTTCTTCTGGTGGGCCGCCCCTGTCAGCGTGTTCAGCCTCCTGCTGCTGCCCCCCCTCTTCCTGAGGTCCGCCACCGTGGGCGTGGCCGTCCTGATGAACGCCTTTGCCGTCACCGCTGGGGTCGTGGGCATGGTGTACTTCTCCCTTCTCAACCCACCGGTGCCCCTGACGCCGACAACCCTGCTGTCGCACTCCACCCTGGCTCCCGTCTGTATCCTCCTGGGAAAACTCCCCCTGGCCCAGGCCATCTTCCTGGTCATGAAACAGGAGGCACCATGACCATCCGCACGGCTCCCATCCAAGACCGGGGCGCCCGGTACGGCCTTATCATCGGGTGCCTGGTCGTGCTGTTTCTCCTCTTGTGCGGTGCCCTTGCCATCCCTTTTCTCTTTGAATCCTTTTCCATCAAGTACAAGTTCGGCCTGGCCAAAGCCCTTCTGCGGACAGGAAAACTGGCGGGCATGGCAGCAGCCCTCCTGTTGATGGTGCAACTGATCCTGGCCTCCCGCCTCACCTGGCTCAATCGCCTGGTGGGCATGGACCGCCTCCTGACCCTGCACAAGGCCAACGGCATGCTCATCGCCCTTCTGGCACTTGCCCACCCCCTCCTTGTCTTCGGCCCCGAAGAGGTGACCTCCCTGCCCCTGAAGGCAGCCTACTGGCCGGAAATCGTAGGGGCCGGTCTGCTCATGGGCCTTTTTTACCAGGCCGCATCCGCCCTGTTTAAAAAGGCCCTGGGATTTCCCTTCCACCTCTGGATGCGAGCCCACCAGCTGGGCGGGGGCCTTGTGCTGATCCTCCTCTTCGTGCATCTCCTCTTCTCCAGCGAAACCTTTGAGGTGGGGCTTCCCCGGGCCCTTGGCCTGCTCTTCGGCGCCCTCTGCTCAGGGGTGGTCATCCATCGCCACCTCCCTGTCCTGCGCCACCTCTCCCCCTGGCGGGTCGAGAAGGTCGCCCCTGCCGGCAAGCGCGCCACCCGCATCCACCTGCAGCCCGAAGGGAAACGCCCTTTCCGTTACCTTCCCGGGCAATTTGCCTTTCTCTCCTTTCCCTCTTCCGTGGTGTCTCCCGAAGAGCATCCCTTTACCATCGCCTCGTCCCCCACCCAGCCCAACGCCCTGGAGTTCATCATCGGAAAGAGCGGAGACTGGACCCGGGCCATGGATTGCGTCAGGGAAGGGGAGCCCGTCTTCATCGACGGGCCCTACGGCAGCTTCTCCCACCTGGTGCGGGCAGACGACGCCCCCCTGGTCCTCATTGCCGGGGGCATCGGCATCACCCCCATGCTCAGCATGATCCGGTACATGAACGACACCCGGGACAACCGACCCGTCATCCTCATCTGGAGCAACCGCACCCCGGACTCCCTGTTCAACGCCGAAGAGCTGGTGCGGATCAAACGCAACCACCCCGAGCTTTCCGTACACCTTCTCTTTACAGGGGCACCGGAAAAGGAGCGACTCACCCCAGAGACCCTGCACGCCTTTATGGGTCACCTCCAAGCGCCCCAGGTGTTTGTCTGCGGACCGCCCCCCATGATGACCGCCGTTGAGGCCATGCTCAGGGAAATCGGCGTCCCGGCGCAACGCATCCATACCGAAACCTTTGGTTTTTGATACATGTCACTTGTCTATATAAAAAGGAGACCATCGCCATGAAAACCAGGCACCTTGTCATCCCCATACTGTTTCTCTGCCTCACCGCAACCGCCCAGGCCAAACCCAGTGACTGGAAGCTGGACACCGCCCACTCGGGAATCTATTTCGACTCCCGGCACATCTTCTCCACGGTGCGCGGCCATTTTGAAGACTTCTCGGCCACGCTCACCATCGACCCCGAGGCCATGGAAAACTCCCAGTGCCTTGTCACCGTCAAAGCCAAGAGCATCACCACCTTCAACCGCAAACGGGATACCCACCTGCGGTCCGATGAACTGCTGGCCGCAGGAAAGCACCCCACCCTCACCTTTCAGAGTACCCGGGTCATCCCCAAAGGGGAGAGCCAGTACCTCATTGAGGGGGACCTCACCATCCGGGGTATCACCAAAAAAGTATCAGCGCCCATGACCTTCCACGGCATCGCACCCAACCCCTTCAAGCCATCCCAGCAGGTGGCGGGTTTCACCACCGAATTCACCATCAACCGCCTCGACTTCAAGGTGGGTGACGGCACCTTCTACAAAATGGGCGTCATGGACAAGGAGGTGACCATCATCATCTCCATTGAAGCCCTGAAATAACGGGCTGCACAGGGCCCGCTGCTCCGACACCGATGCTCGCCACCACAGACACCTCACCTGGGAGACCCCATGGATATCCACGCCCTCTTCAACGCCTTTGCAGCCGACGACACCGGCGTCCACCTCACCATCCCCGCCACCTGGCTCCAGGGCCGAACCGCCTTCGGCGGCCTCGTGGCTGCGGCGGGGCTTGCCGCCATGCGCCGCCAGGTGTCCGGGGACCTTCCCTTGCGCAACCTCCTCACCGCCTTTGTGGGTCCCACGGGCACCGACGGCATCCGGGCCGAGGCCTCCCTTCTCAGGCAGGGCAACTCCGTCACCCATGTCCAGGCCCGGGTGCTTACCTCAGGCAACGAGCTGTGTGCCACCCTCCACGGGTGCTTCGGCACAAGCCGCCCCTCACGTATCCGCCACTCCGGCCCTCCGGCTCCTGACTGGCCGGCCCCGGAGGCCCTCACGGAACTGCCCTTCATGGAAGGGCTCACCCCCAGCTTCACCCGCTACTTCCGCTACCACTGGGCCGAGGGGCCCTACCCCTTTGAGGGGCGCACCGAAGGGTCCTACGGTGGCTGGATCAGCTGCCGGGGCGACACACACAAAACCCGTGAAGCCCACCTCCTCGCCTTCATGGACGCCTGGCCCTCTCCCTCCCTGTCCATGCTCGACACCGTGGCCCCGGCCAGCACCCTTACCTGGCACCTGGAGATGTGCGATGCTCCTTGCGATTTCGCCACTACTGACAGCTGGCGATTTAAGACCCGCGTGGACACAGCGGAACACGGCTACGTGGGCGAGGAGGCAAGGCTCTGGGCCCCCGACGGAAAACTGGCGGGAATCTCAAGGCAGGTGGTCACGGTGTTTGGTTGATCCCCGACCCGTGAATCAACCTGAAATTTGGGACTTATCCCGGATATTTATATTGACAATTGGTGATAATCCGATTAACCGTTATGACAATTACGGCACCATGGACCCGGCCTTGTCCCGGCGCTCCATGCATCGCGCCACACACGAGCGTTTTGAAAAGAGACATCCGTCCCAGAAGAACCCTATTCTCCGAATCTGCAGCGGGCGCCCCGCAGCCGAGCGGATCATCCAGCGGAGGTTCATCCCATGTCTGACGGCACCATTGTGATCAACGGCAACAGCCACCCCTTCAAACCCGGCCAGACCATTCTTGAGGCGGCGGAAGATGCGGGAATTCCCATTCCCACCCTCTGCCACTTAAAGGGCACCACACCCACCGGCGCCTGCCGCCTCTGCGTGGTGGAGGTCAAGGGAGCCAGAAACCTTCTGGCATCCTGCTCCACTCCGGCGGAAGACGGAATGGAGATCCAGACCGAGTCCCCCACGGTCGTCCGGTCACGAAAAATGACCCTTGAACTCCTCCTCACGTCGGGAAACCATGACTGCTTAAGCGACGGCACCGACAAAGACGCCAAGGCCCTCTTCGACGCCAGGGCCGAGGCAGACGGACACTCCGAGCACCTCTGCCCCTCCTGGGGGGATTGCAAACTCCAGGAATACGCCCTTCAGTACGGGGCCACGGGCACCGCGTATCCGAAAACCCCGCCCACCTACCCGCCCGAACTCAAAAACCCGCTGATCATCCGCGATTTCTCCAGGTGTATTCTCTGCGGACGCTGCGTCCAGGCCTGCAACGAGGTCCAGGTCAACGAAGCCATCAGCTACGGGTACAGGGGCGCTGAGAGCAAAATCGTGGCCCTCGGGGACCTGCCCCTGTCCGAATCGGCCTGTGTCTTCTGCGGTGAATGCGTCCAGGCCTGCCCCACCGGGGCCCTGGTGGAAAAGAAATCCAAGGGCGTCTGGAGGCCGTGGGATGTGACCACCGTCCGCACCACCTGTCCCTACTGCGGGGTGGGCTGTCAGCAGACCCTCCACGTCAAGGACGGAAAAATCGTCAAGGTCACCGGAGACGAGGAGGCCCTGCCCAACAAGGGCCGCCTCTGCGTGAAAGGGCGGTTCGGCTACGATTTCATCTACTCAGACGAACGGCTCACGACCCCCCTTATCCGGAAAAACGGGGAACTCCAGGAAGCCTCCTGGGACGAAGCCCTGGACCTGGTCACCGACAAGCTCAAAACCATCATCGACGAAAGCGGCCCCGACGCCGTGGCAGGGGTCAGCTGCGCACGCAGCATCAACGAAGACTCCTACCAGATGCAAAAGCTCTTTCGGTCGGTGTTCAAGACAAACAACATAGACCATTGCGCCCGCACCTGACATGCCCCCACCGTCGCCGGTCTGGCGACAAGTTTTGGTTCCGGTGCCATGACCAACTCCTTCGGGGAGTTTGATCGCGCTAAAATGTTCTTTGTCATCGGCTCCAACATGACGGAGGCCCACCCTGTTGCGTCCACCTTCCTGAAGAACGCCGTGAAAAAGGGCGCGAAACTCATCGTGGCGGACCCGCGCCGCCACAAGCTGGTGGATTACGCGGACCTTCACCTCCAGCTCAAGGTGGGCAGCGACATCGCCCTGATCAACGCCTTGATGCATGTGATCATCGAAGAAGAACTCTTTGACCCCGACTTTGTCACGGAGAACACCGAAGGGTTTACGGCCCTCTCCGCCGAGGTCTCCAAGGCCACCCCCGAGGCCATGGCGCCCATCTGCGGCATTGAGGCCGACACCATAAGGCGGGCCGCCCGCATGCTCGCCTCGGTACGCCCGGCCATGCTCTGCTACACCCTGGGCATCACCGAGCACACCTGCGGAAAGAACAACGTCATGTCCGTGGCCAACCTCCAGATGCTTTTGGGGAACATGGGCGTGGAGTGCGGGGGCGTCAACCCCCTGCGTGGCCAGAACAACGTCCAGGGAGCCTGCGACATGGGCGCCCTTCCCGGTGTCTTCCACGGCTACCAGAAGGTCACCGACCCCGCGGCCCGGGCAAAATTCGAGGAAGCCTGGAACGTCACGGGCCTTCCCGAGACCCCGGGGCTCATGATCCCCCACATGATGGAAGGCCTGGAGGACAAAAAAGTCCGGGCGTTCTGGATCTTCGGGGAGAACCTGGCCAACACCGAGCCCGATATCCGAAAAGTGGAGCATGAGCTCGCCTCGGCCGAGTTCCTCATCTGCCAGGATATCTTCCTCAACGAAACCACAAAGTTCGCCGACGTGGTCCTTCCGGCAGCGGCCTGGAGCGAAAACGACGGCACCTTCACCAACAGCGAGCGCCGGGTCAACCGCGTCCGCACGGCCTCCACCCCACCGGGTGAGGCCCGGCCCAACTGGTGGATCTTCCGGGAAATCGCCAAGCGCTTCGGCCACCAGTGGCCCTCGGCAAGCGCCCGGGAGATCTGGGACAACGAGATCTCGGCCCTGGCCCCCAACTTCAAGGGGATCACCTACGGCCGCATCGAAGGGGACGGGCTCCAGTGGCCCTGCCCGAGCGCAGACCACCCCGGCACCCCCTTCCTCCACAAGGACGGGCGATTCACCCACGGCAAGGGGATCTTCAACCCCACGGCCTGGACCCCGCCCGCCGAGGTAACCGATGAGGACTACCCCTTTGTCCTGAGCACAGGGCGGCGCCTCTACCACTACCACACCCGCACCCAGACCGGCCGATGCGACGGACTCAACGACCTCCTGGGCGAAGAGACCTGCGACATCTCACCGGCAGACGCCAGACGCCTTGGCATCCGGCAGGCAGAGCCCGTCCGGGTCTCCTCCAAACGCGGGGCCGTCACGGTGAAGGCCCGGGTGACCCCGGAGATCCCCGAAGGCATGATCTGGATGGCCTTTCACTTCCGGGAAGGCAACGCCAACTGGCTCACCAACCCGGCCTACGACCCGGAAACCCTCACCGCCGAATACAAAGCCTGTGCGGTGCAGGTGGAAAAAGTCGCCCCTGCGGCTGACGGGTCCGTAGAAACCGCGGAAAGCCTCACGGCCGCCGCCGGATCCTGATCCCTATACGGGGGGGCCACATCCGAACCGTTAAACCTGAAAAACCCTTTGCACGTATCCGTGCAAAGGGTTTTTTGTTTCAACCAGTGCCCCTGGCCTTCTATGGTTAAAGCGGGTTTGATAAGCAAGCCGATGGCCCAAACGATGATCAAGGTCGAGGTTTGTTTGAAAGGCGGATGTGATTTGCCCCGAGGAACGAGAGGCAAAGCGCATTCGCAATCTGCTTTCAAAGTGGCACACCTTGCCGCCGGAGGCATCTTTTTGGTTTTTCTCTGAGCCCTCTTGCCCCTGTAGCGCACCCGAATTTGGCTGGTGAGACAGGCTTGCATTTCACGAAAATTTATCGAAAAGGATCATTTCCTCTTCCACGCCGAGGCTTTCGAGCATGGCAAGGATCGCGTCGATCATAAGGGGAGGCCCGCAGAGATAGTACTCGATCTCGGCGGGGTCGGGGTGGTCTTTCAGGAAGTTTTCATAGACCGAGCTGTGGATGAACCCGCGAAAACCATCCCAGTCGTCTTCGGGAAGGGGGGCGGACAGGGCCACGTGGTAGTCGAAGTTGGGGTGTTCCTCGGTCAGCTGCCTGTACTCTTCGTCGTAGAACATCTCCCGTTTGGAGCGCGCCCCGTACCAGAAGCTCATGGTCCGTTTGCAGTCCAGGGCGTGCAGCTGGTGGAAGATATGGCTGCGCATGGGGGCCATGCCTGCCCCGCCGCCGATGAAGCAGAGCTCCCGCTCCGTCTCTTTGACGAAAAACTCCCCGTAGGGCCCGGAAAGGGTCACCTTGTCTCCGGGCTTTAAGTTAAACAGATAGGTGGTTCCCACCCCCGGGGGGGCGTCCGGAACGTTGGGAGGGGGCGTTGCAATGCGGACATTGAGCATCACGCGTCGGTTGTCCGCCGGGGGATTGGCCATGGAGTAAGCCCTGAAGGCATTTTCCTCGTTTTTGTGGGAGAGGGCCCACAGGTTCTGGGCATCCCAGTCTTCCCGGTACTCTTCTTCGATGTCAAAATCCGTAAACCGGATGTCGTAGGGGGGAATATCGATCTGAATGTAAGAGCCGGCCTGGAACGCCATGGTCTTGTCATCATCCAGCTCAATGATGAGCTCCTTGATGAAGGTGGAAACATTGCCGTTTGAGACCACGGTGCCGTCGTATTTGCAGATGCTGAAGATCTCGTCGGGCACATGGATCTCCAGGTCATCTTTCACCTTGAGCTGGCAGGCCATGCGCACGTTGGACATGCGCTCCTTTCGCGAAACGTGGCTGAGCTCCGTGGGCAGAAGCTCCCCTCCCCCTTTGTCCACCACGCACTTGCACATCCCGCAGGATCCGCTTCCCCCGCAGGCGGACGGCAGCAGCACCCCGCTTCCCAGAAGAGCCGAAAGCAGTGTGGGGGTGCCCTCCACCCGGATGGGGTTGCCGGTGTCGTCGTTGATGACGATGGTCCGCTCTCCCTGAATCGTGACGAGCCGCTCCACGATAATCAATACGATCACCAGAAAAAGAATGATGCCGACAAACACGGCCAAGCTCACCAGGTAAATCAAGGGTGCCTCCTTGGGTTTACGTCCCCATGCCCGAAAAGATCATGAAACTCATGGCCATGAGGCCGCTGACGATCATGGTGATACCGAACCCTTCGAGCCCGTGGGGCACATGGGCATACCGCATCTTGAAGCGGATGGCGGCCATGGTGATGATGGCCACCATCCAGCCGGTGCCGGACCCGAAGCCGAAAACCAGGGACTCCGTGAAGGTGTAATGCCTCTCCACCATGAACAGGGAGGTGCCCAAAATGGCGCAGTTAACGGCAATGAGGGGAAGAAACACACCTAAGTTGGTGTAGAGGGTGGGAGAATAGCGGTCGATGATCATCTCCACCACCTGAACCATGGCGGCGATGGTGGCGATGAAGGTGATGTACTTCAGAAAGTTGAGGTCCACGTCGGGAAGGCCCGCCCAGGCAAGGGCCCCGGGGGCCAGGAGAAAGTGGTAGATCAGCCAGTTGGCAGGGGAGGTGATGGTCAGGACAAACACCACGGCAAGCCCCAGTCCCACGGCCGTACGAAGGGTCTTGGAGACCGCCACAAAGGAACACATCCCCAAAAAGTAGGCCAGAAGGATGTTCCCCACAAACACCGAGTTAAAAAACAGGTCGAACAGGTCACCCATCGTCTAATCCTCCTCCTCCGGCATGCCGCCCTGGATCCAGACCAGGAGCCCGATGACAATAAAGGCCCCCGGTGCCAGGGTCATGAGGCCCATGTTCATGAACCCCGCGTCGTACAGGGCCTGGGGCACCACCTGAACACCGAAGATCTTGCCCGCCCCCAGAAACTCCCGCAAAAAGGCCACCCCCACCAGCACGATGGCGTACCCCATGCCGTTGCCCAGGCCGTCTGCCAGGGCAAGGGGCGGGGGGTTGGCCATGGCAAAGGACTCGGCCCGCCCCATGATGATGCAGTTGGTGATGATCAGCCCCACGAAGATGGAGAGTTGCTTGCTGATGTCGTAGAGAAAGGCTTTCAGGATCTCATCGGCCACCACCACCAGGGAGGCGATGACCGTCAGCTCCACGATCATGCGGATGTTGCGGGGAATGTGGTTGCGCAGGATGGAGATGATCACGTTGGAAGAGGTCAGCACCCCGGTCAGGGCCAGGGCCATGACCAAAGCGGTTTTCATCTGGACCGTCACGGCAAGGGCCGAGCAGATCCCCAGGATCTGGCGGGAAATGGGGTTGTCGTCCCACAGGGCCGCCTTGAATGTACGAAACCATCGAGTTCGGGTAAAGCCCATGATCACTCCAGGGATTTCAGGTTATCCAGGTGTTTTTTTATGAGGTTCTGGCGAAACCTCAGGGAAACCCTCTCATAGGTGGCCAGGTTGGTGGCCAGCCCCTCGCTGAGATACCGCCCCGTGAGGGTGGCCCCGCTGATGCCGTCCACCTCGTTTTCCGGGTCTCCCAGGACCTTGCCCTTGGCGATTTTGATAGCGGCGAATTCACCGGATTTTCCCACGATCTTCTTGCCCACAAAGTTCTTCTGGAACCAGTCGCTTTCGATCTCTCCGCCCAGGCCGGGGGTCTCCTGATGGGAGTAAACGGTAAAGCCCTTGATGGTGCTGCCGTCGGCCTCAATGGCCATGTATCCCTTGATGCGCCCCCAGAGCCCCCGGGAGTCCACGGGCAGGATGTAGGAGATGATCTCTCCGTCGTCCAGGGTCAGGTAAAGGGGCAGCCTCTGCTCGTCACCCTCGGCGGGAGCCGAATGCAGTTTTCCGTCGGAGCCGGCCCACACCTGGAAGATGTGAGCCTTGAAAAGCGCCTCGATATCGGCGGGGGACGCCGACGACGGGTCATAGGCGATGGAGGCCGCCTTGAGGATATTCTTCTGGCGGTCGATGCGCATGTTGTTCTGTTGCCGTGCCTTGAGGCCGGTGGAGGCCGCCGTGATGCATAGGCAGCAGACAAGGGCCACAATCACGGCGAACCCGACGGCCTGTTTTGTATCAGACATTGGGCACCCGCTTTCCTGTCCGGAGTTTGATCTCAATGATCTCCAGCATGGGAGAAAAGAGGTTCATAAACAGGATGGCCAGCATCACCCCTTCGGCGTAGGCCAGGTTGTAGGCCCTGACAATGACCGTCAGCACCCCGATGAGAAATCCGTAGACCCAGCGGGCCCCGTCCGTGCCCGGAGCAGACACAGGGTCGGTGGCCATAAAGGTGATGCCGAAGGCAAAGCCCCCCATGATCAGGTGGTTCACCGGGTTGATCCAGTGCCAGGGGGAGAGTTCCGAGGAGAGGAGCACCACGGCAGCGCCCATGGCGCACACCCCCAACACCCCGCCCACGATGATGCGGAAGCTCGCCACCCCCACCATGCAGAGGAAGACGGCACTCGCCAGGCAGAGCAGGGCCGAGGTCTCCCCCACGCTTCCGGGAATCTGCCCGGAAAACATGGTCCAGAAGGTATACCCGCTGCGAACCAGGGCCTCGGGCACGGCCTCTCCTTTGGCCCCCAGGGCCAGGGAGAGGGGCGTGGCTGCGGTGACGGCGTCCACGGCCTTGGTGGCCACCCACACGTTGTCCCCGCTCATGGAGACCGGATAGGAGAAAAAGAGAAACGCCCGGGCGGTCAAGGCCGGATTCAGGATGTTCCGCCCGGTGCCCCCGAACACCTCTTTTCCCACCACCACGCCAAAGGAGATCCCGGCGGCCACCTGCCAGAGGGGCACGCTGGGGGGCAGGGTCAACGGGAACAGAAGGCCGGTCACAAGAAAGCCTTCGCTGATCTTGTGCCCCCGAACCACGGCAAAAATCCCCTCCCAGGTCAGGCCCACCCCGTAGGAGACCACCAGCATGGGCAAAAAGGCCTCGGCGCCCCGGTAAACGGCATGGCCCCAGGAGGGGTCCGCCCCTTCAGCCAGCAGGGCCATGGCACCGGTGTTGTACATCCCGAAGAGGGTCTGGGGAATCAGGGCCACGATGACCAGGGACATGAACCGCTTCAGGTCCAGGCTGTCCCGCACCGCGGGCATGCGCACCGTGGCCTCCCCGGGGAGGTAAAAAATGGTGCGGATGGCATCGTAGACGGGGTGCAGGGCGTGGAGCTTTGCCCCTTCCTGAAAGTAGGTGCCCAAACGATCCAGGGCGTCTTTGACGTTCTTCATCTATCCGTCTCGCTCCTTCCGGTACTGGGCCTTGGCGGTTTTCAGGGTGTCCAGCAGCTCGATCTTTGACGGACAGACATAGCTGCAGAGCCCGCACTCGATGCAGTCCAGGAGTCCGTGGGCAAGGGCCTCCTCCACCTCCCCAGCCACCATGCATTTCATGGTGTACTGGGGCAGGATCCCCACCGGGCAAACCCGGGCGCACCGACTGCAGTTGATGCAGGGCCGTCCCTCGCCGTGCATGCCGCAATCCAGGTTCAGGGGCTTTTTGTTGAACACGGATAAAAAGGTGCGGGACTGGCTGGGCCGGGCATACCCTGCCCGCAAAAAGCCGAAGAGGTCCTCTTCATCGCCCACGGGCAAGAGGGTCAGCCCCTTGTCAAAGAAATTCATGTAGCCCGTAGCCGGCAGGAAAAGCCCGGCAAAGGGGGTGCCGCCGATGCGGCGCCTGCGCTCCTTCTGGGGATCCAGGGTGGAAACGGGGGCGCCCACCCGGGTCCGGATGTGTTCGCGTACGGTGGCCCCGTTGCCTCCCACGGCCACAACCCGCTTGGGATAGAAACGCCCTTCGGTGACAAACCGGGCCAGGGCCACCAGGTCCTGGCCTTCGATGTACCAGCTGTGATTCTCCGCGGGGTCTTTGCGAATACGGTACAGGTAATGGCCGGGATCACCGGCGGGGTAGCCCCCGCGGATGTGGGCGGTGACGGATTTCAAGATGGATTCCGGGAGCTTGCCGGAGTGGGCCGGGGTGATGACATGCACGGAAGGACAGAACCGTTTGAGGATGGCCAGGCCGTTCTGAAAGGCGGCTTCCTCCCCTTCCAGGGCCAGGGCAGGCAAAGCAAGGTGCCCCCCGGCCCATCCCAGGGTGACGATGATGTGGGCCGGACGACTGGACGGATCGGCATGATCCCGAAAGGGCAGCTCCCGAAGCAGGGGCCAGGCCCCCCCTTTGAGAAGCATGTGACGAAGGGTGTCGGCATCCGTGGACGCGATGCGCTGGGGCGACACAGGCTCGAACCGCTCCCAGCCCTCTTCCGCATCAAGGGTGATCACCACCTCGTCAATACGGCGGCGCGGGCCGTAGGCAATGCGCGACACCACCCCGCCCCCGGGGCTCGGATAGGTAACCGCGGGGTTTCGCTTGTCTTCAAACAGGGGCGCCCCCCCGTTGACGGCATCGCCTTCTTTCACCAGGAGCCGGGGCTTGACATGGGGAATCCACCCCGGCATCAACGCCACGGTGGAGGGGACCGGCGCCTCTGTCACAGACTCGGCCACCTGCCCGGAGATGTTGAGTGAAAAACCGTTGGTAAGGGTGAGGGTTTTCATCATCGGGACACAGCTTTCGGGAATGCGGCGCCTTTCTCCGGGGCATCAAGGGGAAGACGCGTTGGTTATAGGGGCATGGAAGCCATGGAGATATCACGCAATCAGACCGGAAGAGGCCCCTCGCATGCGATGGATTCAAGGGGTGCGACGGGCAATGGGGAAGAGAAAAAAAACGGGAGATTCAGGGGTTGCCCATGGCATGGGACGGTCTCACATTGTCCGACTGACAGAGTACACCAGGCAAAAACAATGTGTCAACCAAAGGAACAAAAACAAAACATAAGATAAAATTGGCGATGCTGCATGGCATTGCCGCCGGAGACCCCATGTTTAAATAAGGAGACGGGCTCAATGCCCGGGCCTGCTCAGCCGCCCCGGGCGGGGACAATGAAAGGCCCGGACAGGTTCAGGTAAGCCCAGGACAGGAGAATGCGGGTTAGCGGGACCGCTCCACCCACCCCTTTGAGGCAGACACTTCCAGGGTGCCGTCGGGTTTGCGGACGATGAGCAGGCACTCCACCCCGTCAAGCCGGTCCACCAGAGCGATCCCTTTGGCAGGGCCCATCACCATGAGGGCTGTGGCCAGCCCGTCGGCAAAGACCGTGGAATCGGCCAGGACCGAGGCACTGGTGACGCCGTTTTCCACGGGATACCCTGTGCGGGGGTCAATAACATGGGTCCAGATGCGCCCGCCCACGTTGCGGTAGTTGCGGTAATCTCCGCTGGTGGCAAGGGCCTGGCCCTGTAAAGTCCGCACCTGAAAGAGGTCCCCCACCATGGCTCCCCGACGGGGGGTGTTGATCCCCACGCGCCAGGGTTTTCCGTCCAGGCGATGGCCTTCGCAGTAAACCTCCCCGCCGATCTCCACCAGAAAGTGGGAAATCTTTTTCTCACGCAGCAAAGCGGCCACGGCATCCACCCCGTAGCCCTTGGCAATGGACCCGAAGTCCAGGAAGAGACCATCACGGTCTTTGGCCAGGGCCCCGTCACCTTTGCGTGACACAGCTGTAAAGCCCACACGGGCCAGGGCGCGAGCCACCTCGTCCTCCCGGGGAAAGCGGTCCTCGATTTTGCCCGGCCCGAACCCCCAGAGGGTGACCAGAGGACCCACGGTGGCATCCCAGGCGCCCTCGGTGAGGCTGTGGACCCGGGTCCCCACGGAAAACACGGTGAGAAGATCTTCGGAAACAGGCACGGCCACGCCTTTGCCCGCCCGGTTGAACCGGGAGATCTCGCTGTCCGGATCGTAGACAGACATGCTGCGGTTAAGGGCCTCAAGGCGCCGGGTTACGGCAAGGCTTAAGGCGTCCGCGGACATCTTGCCGGATACCACGGCCTTGATATGGTACGTGGTGCCCATGGTCCGGCCGGAGAGTACCACCTCCTGCTTTGTGTTGAACCCGGTGGTCACCCCGGCGGCCACCACCAGGGCAAACACCCCGAAGGCCACCACAATGGCCCCAAGGACCTTGTTTCTGCTTGTTTTTGTTGACGTGTGTCGCGTGTTGGTTGTGTTCATGGTCACCGTGACTCTATGCGCTTGATGATCCAGCGCTGCATTTTTTCATCATCTTCGCTGACGGCCTCGATCCCGCACTCGGCCACCACCATCTCGGCCCGGGCCATGTCCTTGTGGCCCCCGGCACTGCCATAACATCCGAAGCTCTGCTCGGCCAGGCGCCCGGCGTTTTTCCTCACCCCGTCGTTGCGGAAAATCACCACCAGCTTTTTGCCGTAGATCCCGGAGACAATGCTCCAGCTCACGGCATCCACCTTCATGAAAAAATCGGCGATGAGGACCAGCACATCGGGCGTGGGCACCGTGCCCACATGGGAATACATCCGCCCTCGCCTGATGTGCCTGTTTTTGAGGGCCCGCTGAAAGTACTTGAGGAAGCTGGGCTTGAGCTCCGCCTGTTCCACCTTCTGGAGCATGTGCACGTTGCAGAGGCGGTAGAGGTATTGAAAGGCCCTCACATCTTCCACCAGGGTCTGGCGCTGAAAGTTGTTGGTGTCGGTCTTGATGGCGTAGAAGAGGCCGGTGGCAAGACGCACCGACGGCTTGATGTGGGCCCCTCGGAGGTACTCGGTCATCATGGAGGCCGTGGCCCCGTAATCGGGGCGGATATCCGTGTACCCGTCCCGCCGCCCTCCGTCGGGGTGGTGGTCGATGACCACGTCGAAGTTGATTTTTTCAAACACTTCCGAGTGGTGGGGCTGGGAATCCACCAGCACGAACCGGTTGAACCCCTGCATGAGCGCGTGGGAACACGGCTTGATGTCGGCCTTCATGTAACGCACCAGGGCCAGGTTGTCGGGCCGCTTGATGACGTTGATGGAGGCAATGACCACATGGCTCACCCGCCGCCACAAAAGGCGCTTGAAAGCCACGGCACTGGCAATGGCATCGGGATCGGCATTGATAAGGATCAACACCTGATCGTCCCGGTTAAACCGGGAGTAAATACCTGCCAGCTTCTCTTTTATTTTTACGCTCATGAATCACGTTCCAGGTATCAGGTGTCTGTTTTTTTCAGGGTTGACCTCAAGGTTTCCGCTTTCACCGCCCGGCGAACATCGCCGACGCATCAGCGTTTCTCCGGATGGGTCTCGACACAACGGCAGTCACCTGAAAGCTTGGCCTGGGTGATTTTCGTCAGCAGCGTGGAGGTTCCATGGCGCGCAAGGTCATCGGCAATATCCCCGCGGGTCAATCCGAAACAATGGCACAGGACCTCGTGTTCATCGATAGGTTTCATAACCATTTATTATGAAGCCCCTGACTCGCCAAAAGCAAGGAGAAAGGTGGTTCCCCCAGGCGGCAACCCTTACGAACCGTTGCCTCCGGCGGTCCTGCCGGTGGCCAAAGGCTTGCCTGATTTTATGGTTTGGGTTTAACCAACAGGTCTCAAAAGATATGTCGCCTCATTAGAACGTCTTGGTTTATCGAGCAATTTGGATGTAACGGTCAAATTGTCATTCACGGTTTTCTGCTCATTCGTCTCCCCCTTCGGGCAAACCGAGGGCACTCGGCCCGTGATATATCCGGGCAAGGATGATACCGTGGAAAGTTGAAAGGAGATCCCATGCCCCTGATCATTCTCTTTGTCAAAGCCCCGGAACTCGGCAAGGTCAAAACCCGTCTGGCGACCCGTCTGGGCCATGCCACGGCCCTTGCCCTCTACCGACGCTTTGTGGAAACCACCCTTGAGCGCCTGGCCCCTTTAGGGCCCATCCGCATTGCCTACACCCCGAAAAGCAAAAAACCCCTCATGGAAGACTGGTTTCCAGGGCACCCCGACATGCGCCCCCAGCGGGGGGCCGACCTGGGGGAACGCATGAAAAACGCCCTCACCGAGGCCTTTGACGACGGACATCACCGGGCCGTCATCATCGGCGGAGACATCCCGGACCTGCCCACGAACCGTATCCGCGAAGCGTTTCATGCCCTTGAGGGCCATCAGATGGTGCTGGTGCCGGTATCAGATGGAGGGTACTGCCTGGTGGGGGCGCGCAAGGAAACCCTTCTTGCGCCTGTCTTCGACACGATGAGATGGAGTTGCGATACGGTGACGGCAGAGACGCTCAAACGGGCTGAGGCCCACGGCATCTCTCTGAAACGCCTTGACGGATGGCACGACATCGACACGGCCGATGATTTCCTGGCCTTTGTCCGGCGCCATGAAGAGACGGACGGGGTGCCCGCGCTCTACCGGGACGCCGTGCGCCTGCTTTAATGATGGTGGTGGGGCCTGTCCCCGTGGCGATGGACATGGGCGTGGCGATGCAGGTGGAGGCCTTCGTCCGTGACGACCTTGCCCCTCACCAGGCTGCACAAAGAGTCGGTCACCTGCTCCAGGAAATCAAAATCGTGGGAGATCACCACCCGGGCCACCTTGGAGGCCTGAAGAACGGCCACCAGCCGCGCGAAGGTGTCACGGTCCAGGCCCGTGGTGGGCTCATCCAGAAGAAGCAGATCAGGGTCCATGGCCAGCACCGTGGCAAGGGCCACCATGCGCTTCTCTCCGCCGGAGAGCCGAAAGGTGATGCGCTCTTCGTAACCGGAAAGCCCCAGCTCCGAAAGAACGCCCCTGGCCTTGTCCAAGGCTTCATGCCGCCCCAGGCCCAGGTTCATGGGGCCAAAGGCCACGTCCTCCAGCACCGTGGGGCTGAACAGCTGATCGTCGGCATCCTGGAACAACAGCCCCACCCGCCGCCTGACCTCCTTGAACCCCTTTTCGCCGGAAACCTCCCGCCCAAAGGCCGTGATCACCCCGGCCTCGGGTTTCAGCAGCCCCATCATCAGGTGGAACAAGGTGGTCTTTCCGCTGCCGTTGGGCGCGATGAGCCCGATGCTGGCCCCTTTGTCCACGGCAAAGTCCAGCCCGTTGATCACCGGTTCCCGGTCTCCGGGATACCGGTAGGTCAATCCTGAAAGATGCATCAACTGCTCAGCCATCGCATACCGCCTTCCTGTATTTGAATAATGGACAGGATAAAAATAAAACCGAACGATTCAGATCAAACATGCCTCCGGCGGCCCTGCCGGGGGCCAAACGTTTAGCCTGATTTATAAAACCGGGTTTGACAAACAGGTCTTAAGCTAGCCTTTCCAGGCTCCGCCGAAATAATGTCCACTTTTTCACATTAGAAACGTTTTTTGCGAAGTTTTTTTTCAAAAGGCCCCCCACCGGACGGCCACGTCAAGTCCCACAAGGGCCGCCACGCAACCTGCCATGCAGGCGGCCTGGGGAAGACACCCGGCCAGCCCCCGGGAACGTCGTGCCGCAGGCAGGCTGAACCGGCCGTCAAAGCCCCTCAATACCATGGCGCTGTACACCCGTTTTGCCCGCAGGTGGGAGCGGACCAGAAGCATGGCGGCCATGTGGGCAAAGGTCCTGTAGCTGTGCAGGGAGGTGTCGGGTTGAAACCCGCGCATGCGGGCTGCGTTCCTCAGCTTGCGGTACTCCCGCTCGATGACGGCGATGTACCGGGCGCTCATGACGATGAGAAAAGCCAGCTTCACGGGCATGCCCAGGGCATTTAAGGCATGGCCCAGGTCAAAGGTGTGCATGGTGGAGACCAGGGCCATAAGGATCAGGAGGATGGAAAAAGACTTCAGGGAGATCAAAAAGGCAAGGTCCAATCCGTCCCCTTTGACGGTCAAAGGGCCCAGGGCTTTAAGCACCGGGCCCTCTCCGGTAAAGGGAAGGACAAGCCAGAGAATCAGCAGAAACAGGCACAGGGGCAAAAGCCTCCTGGCAACCGACCCAAGGGGCAACCGCGCCAGCAGGACAAAGCAGCTTCCCAGCCCCAGGGCGGCCACGGGCACCGCAGGGCTCGCGGCAAGGGCCGTGACCAACGAAAGGGCAAAGGCCGCCGCCACCCGCACGGTGGGGGCTATCTGATGGATGGGGGAGTCGATGTCCGCAAAGGCTTCGTTCATGTGCTCCCCTTTCGGCTTCGGACCCAGGCAGCCATGCCCAGAAGGCCCACGATGTAGCCGAGCCCTCCGATGACGTCCCGAACCCGCGTCTCCTCCTGCTGCCGGTGCAGGGCCTTGGCCACGGCAGTGTCCACCACCTGCGCCAGGCGCTCCCAGTCCCGGTCCGCAAAACCCGGCTCCACGGGATGGACCTGCGGGGCGGGCTCACCGGTCACTCCGGCCGGGGCCTCAACCGCGCCGGACGGCTCCAGATCCCAGCTGTTCTTGTGGCCCATGCCGGCGTCCACCTCCACGGTGAGGGCACCGGGCTCGGGGCGGGGAAAGGTCAGCTCCCCCTTGTCGTTCGTTTCCCCGGTGAACACCACGGTACCCCCGGCGTTGTAGACCCGGATCACCCCGTGTTTCACGGGGCGCTTACCGGCAAAGGTGCTTTCGGTGTAAATCTCCCCCCCTTCGTCGAGGGCAAAGATGTTGATGCGATGGGCCAGGGCCGGGGAGGCCGCCAGAAGGAGAACACTTAAAACAAGGAGACATCGCAGGGGGTTCATCGCCCCTCCTTTCGCCCGTCCGAAGGCGACATGAGCCCTCCGAGCAGTTCAGGGTAGACCCGCAGGAGAAACGAGACCACAAAAGCGGTGAAAAGCCCTTCCACCACCATCACAGGGGCGTTGCCCACCACCGACGCCCAGGCGATCACCGTAAAATTTTCCCCGGTGAACACCAGGGAGGCGGCCAGAAGAAGGGAAGAGAATAGGACGGCGAGAAACCCGCACCCGAAGGAAGCGGCCAGGCCCACACGCCCCGAACGGGACACCAGGGGCCCGAGGATCAGATAAACGGCCACGGCAGGGGCTGCCATCACCACGGTGTTCACCCCCAGGGTGGTGAGCCCCCCGTACTGGAAGAGAAGGGCCTGCAGGAGCAGGCCCGTAAAAATGGCGGGAAAAGCTGACCAGCCCAGGACCAGGCCCACCAGCCCGTTCAGGACAAGGTGGACACTGGCCGGACCGATGTTCAGGTGGATAAGGGACGCCACGAAAAACGCGGAGGTCACCAGCGCGGCGCTGACGGTCCCCTCCCCGTCCATCCGTTTCAGCCCGTAGGCCACACCGCCCGCGGCAACGGCCGCTCCGGCCAGAAGAACCGGAGCGGACAACACCCCTTCGGAAATATGCATCACTGAATTCCTTGGTCAATCACATGTTTCTCTGGTGCCCGGTGCCCCGGATCACCCCTGCCACTTGGAAAACTCCACCCAGAGGACGGCACCAAGCTCCACGCCCTTTTTCTCCCCTTCGGCCTCCAGCTGGTAATCCGCCTCGTTGAGGGCGGAAAATCCCCACCACCCCTCGTTCGGCACGGTAAAGGAGAACACGCCGTTGGCATCGGCCTTGACCACCTGGGTCACCAGGTACTCGTTTGCGGCCTTGGCCTTGCCGTCCCGGTTGTAGAACTCCACCTCCACCTCGGCCCAGGGCACGGCCTTGCCGTCGAGCTTGACCACTCCCTGGAAGAGATTGCCGGCATACAGGCCAAAGGGCCGGGTCAGGGGAACGATCTCTGTTTTCAGGCCCAGCTCGTCATCCCAGCCCTCTTCGCTGCCGTAAGCCGGCACAATGGTCTTGGTGTAGTGGATGATGAAAAGATCTTCGGCGGGCTCCCAGTAGGGCTTCGGTGTCATGACAAAAGTATAGACCCCGGGCCGCTTGACGGCAAACGAGGATGCCCAGGAAGGCTTCCCCATGACCTCAGAAGGGGCCAGGGTTCCGGTGAGGTCCCGCTTCTTTCCGTCCACAACCACGGAAAACTCCGCTGGTTTTTCAAGGGGCATGCCCACCCCTTCAAAGGGGTGCGAAAACGAAAGGGAGAGGCCCAGCTCTTTTCCGGTTTGCCGGGATACAACGGATGTGTCAGGGATTACCATGCCGAAATGGGCAAGGGCGGACAAGGGAAGGGAGACCACAAGGGCCAGGGCAACGACTGCTGCGAAGCGTTTCATTTGGATTCCTCCATAGTTCGAAAAAGCAAAAAGCCACATAAACGTAAACCGCATGACATCACCGCAAAAAACGACACCGGCCTGGACCTATGGTTGGTCCGGGAGACGTTTTTTACGAACGCATCATCTCACGTGAAAGCCTTCGTGGCTGTTTACCTTCGTGGAGCGCCCATTCATGACAACTTCAGAACAACGACATTCGCAACAGACTTCGTGTCTGCCATTATTTAACACAGATAGCGTGAAGGAATTGCTCTTGTCAAATCCAAAGTGAAAAACAAAATCCCTTGCCTTTCGAGGCCCCAGGGCCTTTCGCCGTGCTCATCCATGGGCTGTCCGGCCGCGATGCATCACCTATAACCTGCTGAAATCCCAATTGACACGTCCACCGCCCATTCGGTATATTTGTTTAAAGCAGCCTCACATTTCAAAGAGATACCCACACCGACAAAGCCGTCGCTTTCAAGCACCCCTCTCCCGAAGACAGGTGCCCCATCACCAGACGCGAAACGCCATTTTTCCCCAGACGTCAACAGAGACTCACCGTCGGAGAATTTCCCATGGTCCCTGCCGGACCATTGCCTTTGCACTGACCATGCAATGGAGACCATCATGACCTCAACCCATAGCACCCCCCGGGGCCCCATCCTTGTCGTTGACGGAGATGCCTCGGTGATCAACACTTACGCCCCATACCTGGAAACATGCGGCTATGAAGTAATGACGGCCAGGGATGGTTTTGCCGCCACCCAGCTCATCGCCGTTCACCCGCCGGAGCTCATCATCTCTGAGCTGCGCACCCCCGCCATGGACGGGCACTCGTTCTTTCGGCACCTCCAGCGGAGGTGGCCGGAGATCCCCGTCATCGTCACCTCCACCACCTGCGAACCCACCGAGGTGGTGGCGTGTCTGCGAAAAGGGGCCAGCGATTTCCTCATCAAGCCCTTGAAAACCATGGACATGCTCTCCCTGTCCGTGACACGTACCCTTCGGGAAGTAAAACTCCGGCAACAGAACCAGAGATACAAAGAACTTCTCGAACAGCGCATCTCCCGCAACGCCGAGGAGCTAAGGAGCACCAACCGCTACCTCACCGAACTCAACCGACGCCTCACCGAGGTGGTTGACTCCTCCCGAAGGCTCTCCACCTGCGTCACCATCGAGAGCTTCGGCACCCGACTGCTCGAAGAGTTCAGCCACCACCTGGACGCATCGGGCGGAAGCCTCTATATCGCCGGTCAGGAAGGCCTGCGCCTCGTCCACTGCCTGGACGGGGGCCACGCCCCGGGGCTCATCTCCTACCCGGTGGCCAAAAGCTCACCCTTCGGCTACGCCCTGTACCGGAAAGAGCCTGTCCTCATCGGGGACATCCGCAACGAAGGGGCTCTGCGCCCCAGTGGATACGGAGGGTATCACAACGGCTCCTTTGTCATCTTCCCCCTGCAAAATCAGGAGGGCAAGCCCTTTGGGCTCGTCTCCCTCCACGGCAAAAAAAGCCCCCCCTTTGTCAATCAGGATCGCGAGGTGGGAGGTCTCCTGGCCTCGTACAGCTCCGAAACCCTGCGGGCCGTCCGGGCCATGGAGGCCCTGTCCAAAAGCGAAGAGAAGTACAGGCTCGCCGCCCTCACCGCCAGCGACCTCATCAGCGAATGGAGCCCGGCCACCGACGACCTTGTCTGGTTCGGCAACATCGACGCCGTCATCGGCTCGGAACCGGAAACCCGGCCCACCACCATGGAGGCCTGGCTCGCCCTGATCCACCCAGACGACAGGCAGCGCATTGCCGAAACCTATCGAGGCAACACCCACTGTGCCACAGCCGCACCCATGGACTATCGGGTCCGGCACCTCTCCCACGGCTGGCGCCACTTCCGCGAACGCACCACCACCATCAAAGCCAAGGGGGGGGCCACCAAAATCCTGCGCGCCTGCAACGACATCACCAGGGAAAAAAGCGCCGAAGAGGAGCGCATCATCTTCGAGCTGAAAATGCAGCATGCCCAGAAGCTCGAAAGCCTGGGCATCATCGCTGGGGGCATTGCCCACGACTTCAACAACATCCTCATGGCGGTCCTCGGCCACGCCGACATTGCCTTAGAGGAGGTGGCGGGCAACCCCGGTCCCCAGAAAGCCCTCAACAACATCGTCACCGCAGGGAAACGGGCCACGGAACTGGCCCGACAGCTCCTTGTCTACTCGGGAAAGGGAAAGCTGGAGACCAGCATCGTCGACATCAACACCCTGGTAACCGACATGATGAGCCTCATCGAGGTGTCGATCTCCAAGAAAGTGCGCATCCTCTTTCACCCGGGCCGCCACACCCCCAACGTGGAGGGTAACCTCAGCCAGCTGCGCCAGGTGATCCTCAACCTTCTCACCAACGCCTCCCAGGCCATCGGCAACGCCAGCGGCCAGATCAACATCCGCACAGGCAAAGTCTTCTGCACCCGAAGCGACCTCAACGCCTGTTCCATGCCCGTGCGACCCGGCGTGGACGCCCCCCTGCCCGAGGCCACCTACACCTTCATCGACATCGAAGACACCGGCTGCGGCATGGACGAAACCACCCGGGACAAACTCTTCGACCCCTTTTACACCACCAAAAAGACCGGCACGGGCCTGGGCATGGCTGCGGTTCTGGGCATCATCCGGCAATTGCGGGGCACCATGACCGTGGACAGCACCCCGGGTGTGGGCACCCGCGTCCGCGTGCTCCTGCCTGCGTCCCTTGCCGCCGTTGAGCACCGGAAGCAGCCCAAAGCGCCCCCGTTGGAAAAACCCATCCAGCAACAGGGCGGCCTGGTCCTCATCGCCGACGATGAGGAACCCGTGAGGAAGATCTCCCAGCGCATGGTGGAAAAGCTGGGGTTTTCCGTTATCTCGGCCAGGGACGGCAGGGAGGCGGTCGCCCTGTACAAGGCCCACCGGCAGGAGATCCGCTGCGTCATCCTCGACATGACCATGCCGGGGCTAAGCGGCAGCGAAGCTTTGGACCAGATCCGGCAGGTCGACCCCACGGCCAGGGCCATCATCGCCAGCGGCTACGGGTCGGCACCGTCCCAATCGGCCCGGGCCGAAGACGACACCTGCGCCTACCTCCAGAAGCCCTACCAGATTAACGAACTGAAGCAGGTCCTCCGTGAAATGCTCAACGGAAGCGGCCTGCAGCCCCAGCCATAACGGGACAGCAGCATATGCCCCGGGCCATGCTTTTTTCAATGACACCTGCGTTCCCTGCCGTCCCCACGAAGTCCCTGTAACCCCGTCCCGAACAGGGCAAACGCATTCAGGGCCATGCCAAGAATAAATGACACATGACGGGATCATCCCCTAAGTCCTCAGCATGATTTTTTGATCGTTGCTTCGACACATAACGAATTTAAGGCGGAGTATCGTTATGTATTATTATTTTAGGGCATAGCCCTCAGATCTGGCCTCCGGCAGCCCTGCCGGGGGCCAAACTTTTGAAACCTTGGACAAACAGGTTTCTTTTTTTTCGGGCGCGTCGCAACCCTCCCTATTCCTCTCATTTGATCGTCTATCCCGGACCGAACATTTGATTTTTTCGAGCCCCGGGCGTATATCTAGCGGACAGGTACAGGAAAACTGCGTTTATTCAAGCAAAGGAGTAAATAAGGTATGCAACGCCCGAAAAAAATGTGGGGGGTCAACGTGGCCCTGTTTGTACTGGGAGGCTTCCTTGCGGTGACAGGATTGATCAATGCGTGGATTCTTCCCCACGGCTATGAGGCCAAGGGAAGCGTGCTGGTGGACATCCGCCACGCCCTGACCGGTTTCCACGAATGGGCAGGCATCCTGTTCATTGTTGCCGTGGCAATCCACCTGGTTCTCCACGGCACGTACATCCGCAAAAACATGGCCGCCTTCGGATGGTTTGGCTGGATGAAAAAGTAGCTGTTGATGGAGGGTACCGGCCTTCGCCCCTGTCTCGCAACCTTGGCCTCAGGCCAATTCCAGAAACAGGGTGTCGGCAATGGAGAGCCGCTCAAAGGGGGGCTCTCCCTCAAAAAGCGCCTGGCAGAACATGGCATTGACGGCGGCCAGCGTCTGGTTCATGGGGTCCAGGTCGATCATGACCTCCCCTGAAAGGGAAGAGAGCCCCTGAAAGTTCTCCGGGCAGAAGTCGACCCTCCGGTTCCCCTCGCCGTCGTCAAAGAGGATGGGAAGGCCATGGGTCCGGCAAATCAAGGGCCGGTTCCCGTACAGAAGGCAGGCTCCGTCCCCGTCCAAAAGGGGGCAGGGCCCTTCATCGCTGCTTTCGGCGGCCCGGGCCAGGGCTGAAGCCTTCTGTGCCTCGGAGAGGGTGTCAAAAGCCAGGCGAAGGCTGACGGCCTCCACGGGAAAAAGAGATATATTCAGGCAACAGGCGCTGCACCCCTTGCGGCAGGCCATGTGGCCCGAAAGCGCGGCTTCGATCTCGCCGCACCGGGCGCTCACCCGCGCAAGAAGTGTCCTGTAGTTTTCAAACAATGCGTCCATGGGTCTCTCAATACCTATTAGGGGGTGTTAAAAAGAGTCTATGTAGTGCATTTACCCCCGCCAGACAAGGAAAGGAGAGACGTAACCATGGAAATATCACCCATCGGAACCCTGCATACACCCCACACGGAACTTGCATCCATGCCCATCCAGCCCAAAGGCGCCAAAGAGGTGCAGGGCCGCGCCGTCCTCCTTCCGGAATACGCCGAGGGCCTGGCCGACCTGGAGGGCTTCAGCCACATCTACCTGATCTATCACTTCCACAAGGCCACACGCACCGAACTCACCGTGGTTCCTTTCATGGACACCCGCCCCCGGGGGGTCTTCTCCACCCGTTCCCCCTTGCGCCCCACCCACCTCGGCCTCTCCATCGTCCGCGTCACCCGGGTTGAGGGAGCCACCGTGCACTTCACCGGGGCCGACATGCTTGACGGCACACCGCTCATGGACATCAAGCCCTACATCCGAAATTTCGATCATGTTGAGGAAAGCACATCGGGGTGGATGACCGCAGACGAAAAAACAGTGTCCGACAAGCGGTCCGACGACCGGTTTGTGTAACATCAAGGGACACGTTTTTTGAGGCACACTCTGTGGTCAGCGGGCCCACCACCCCTTAAGTTTCATGTACAGGGCCCTCCAGCTCTCCCCGGAACCGCCGCAGGCAGGCCGACTCATCGCTGTACAGCAACTTCCTTCAATCTTACGGACGGGCTCCCCGGTCACCGCGGTCATCTCTTCGGGGGTGGCCTCCACGGTTTCCGTGAGACGGGCCGGGTAGCCGCTCCGGGTGATGGCCCGGCCCACGGCCTCGGGGGAGGTTCCGGCGTCATGCATCACCACCACCACACCCCCGGAATAATCCCCGGTCACACGGGCCTTTTCCGCCACGTGGGCCACCCCGGTTGAAATGACGGAAAGACAGTCACCGCACGTCATCCGCTCTACGGCGTATGTTGATTTTTTTCCTGCACCCTGCGCCCAGGACAGCACCGACACAGCGCTCACAAAGAGCACCACAAGGACAAGTGTCACCCATCGCATCTTCCCTCCTTTGCGCATTGCACGCTCACCGTGAGTTTTTTTAAAGTTAGGTGCGCATCGGTTCCTTCTGCATGTGAATCTTTCATAAATCATGCCGACAAGACGAAGAATCGCCCCCTGCTGAGCCAAGGGCGTCCATAAAAAAGGGAGGGGTCCCAAGGGGCACAGGGCTGGCGAATACTCTGCACCCGCCTGAAGACTATTGGTAAGCCCCGGGGTCACATTCCCGGTTGATTTTACGGGTAACAATGATACGAAAGGCGTGTCTGTCGGCTCCGGGAAAAAACGGATCACGGAGACTTCGAGATACCACAGGTTGAGCTGCCCGTATCAGGCCAGGCTCTTCCCCAACCATCCACCATCGCTGGGAGCCCCATGGATTTTGCCCTTACCCCCGTCATCGCCCTTTGTCTTTTCGCCACCGGAACCGCCGCAGGATTTGTGGATTCCATTGCCGGTGGAGGCGGCCTTGTGGCCCTTCCCATGCTGCTCTCCGTCGGTGTGCCGCCCCAGCTGGCCCTGGGCACCAACAAGCTTCAAGGCTCCTTCGGCACCTTTTCAGCCGCCCTCACCTATATCCAGAAAGGCGAGGTAAACCTGAAAGAGGCTGCCCTGGGCATCGCCGCCACCCTCACGGGCGCCGCCACCGGTGCCTGGACCATCCAGCACATGGAGGCAGGGTTCCTCAAAGGGCTCATCCCGATTCTGCTCCTGGCGGTGCTGGCCTACACCCTGCTCTCCCCCGATTTCGGGGACGCCCAGCGCAAGCCCAAGCTCCCCGCCCCGTTCTTCTACACCCTCTGCGGCCTGCTCCTGGGCTTTTACGACGGCTTCTTCGGCCCCGGCACGGGATCCTTCTGGACCACAGGGATGGTGCTGTTCATGGGCTTTTCCATGACCCGGGCCGCAGGCTACACCCGCGTCATGAACTTCACGAGCAACGTCGTGGCCCTCTGCGTCTTCATCGCCCTGGGCAACGTCGTCTGGACCGCAGGGCTCATCATGGCCGCAGGCCAGATCATCGGCGCGCGTACCGGCTCCGCCCTGGCCATCAAAAAAGGGGCCAGGCTCATCAAGCCCATCTTTGTCACCGTGGTCTTTCTCACCACGGCCAGGCTCATCTATCAAACGTACGCGTAGTGACGCCCCCCGTTTGACGGCGCAAAAACGTGACTAAGCCATTGCCTCCGGCGGCCCTGCCGGGGGCCAAACATTTAAAAAGTTTGACAAACAGGCCTTACGAACGCCTTGGCCCCACCGAAAGTTACCGGCTGCCGGACTGTTTTGAGCGCACCGGAGGCAAAGCGGAGTCGTGACGCAAAGACAAAAAAAAACCCCGGCCTCTCCGAGAGACCGGGGCGTAAACATGACAGGGGAAGAAGCCTCCCGTTGCACAATGAATGCAAGGGGCCTTAAGAATCCAGCTCGCGTTTGAATTTTTCTGCGATGTCGTCGAACAGGTCTTTTTCTTTCTTCTTCTGCTCTTCCTGGATGGCCTTGACCTTCTGCTCGTAGATCCCGGCGGTCTTCTCCTTAAATTTTTTCAGCTCCTCTTCCATGCGGTTCTCCCGCACTTTCTTAGGAAGAGCTTCCACGGCAAGATGATCCTCCACCACAATGCAGGTGGTCTGAAAAGGGCCCTCCACCAGGGCAATAATGCCCTTGTCCGAAAGCTCCGTGCACACCCGGGAGACCCAGTCCGTGGTCATGCCGAGGATCTCGGCCACCTCTTTAAAAGAGGGGGACGTTTTTTTCGTAAACTCATGGACCCGAACGGCAGCCACCAGGGCCTGAGCCTCGTCATAAGGGGTCAACCGACTCATCACGCACCTCCCACCCGGTGGTCGCCTCCTTGGAAGCACCGGGGCAATCAAGGGCTCGGCACACGCCATTCCGGCCTTCCAAGCCCATTGTCCACATCACAGGCGAACGCGCCCTTCATACACCAGCCTGGCCGGACCGGTCTTTAAAATATGGTTGTCGGCCTCGTTCCAGGCAATGGCCAGATCGCCGCCCTTGAGCCCCACGGTCACCTCGCGGCCCGTCAGGCCCAGAAGGTGGGTTGCCACGGCCGTGGCACAGGCGCCGGTTCCGCAGGCCAGGGTCTCTCCAGCCCCACGCTCCCAGACACGCATCTTCACCTCGGAAGGCGACACCACCTCCACGAACTCCACGTTGGTCTTTTCAGGGAACAATGGGTGGACCTCAAGGGAAGGGCCGAACTCTGTGGGTTCGTCTCCGGTGAGGCGGCCCACCACAATGACGGCATGGGGATTGCCCATGGAGACGGCTGTCACGGCGTACTCTCGGCCGTCGGCGGTGACGGGAACGGACACGGCCCGATCGCCGTCCACATCAAAGGGAATCTTTGGCGGGAAGAGAATGGGCTCGCCCATATCCACGCACACCCGGGTCACGCCGTTTTGCGTTGCCTCGATGATCTCGGGGACAATGGTCCCGGCCTTGGTCTCCACGGTGAAGCGGGTCCCGGAAAGGAGCCCCCTGTCGTTGACAAAGGCGGCAAAGCAGCGCATCCCGTTGCCGCACATCTCCGCCTCGGACCCGTCGGAGTTGAAGATACGAAACCCGATGTCGCAGGTCTCCGAGGGAAGGGCCATAATAATGCCGTCGGCCCCCACGCCGAACCGCCGGTCGCAGAGCTTTCGTGCAAGCTCAGGGTACCCCATGGCGCCCAGGGCCCCGTCCATGTCGTCCAGCAGGACAAAGTCGTTTCCAATACCTTCCATTTTCGCAAACTCGAGAACCATGATACCCTCCGGGGTCGATAAAATGTTGTGATCCCATTTTCATACCGAATACGCATGTATCACACAATATGTTTGGCGGCCTAACAATAAAAACCCGCCCGAAAAGAAGACGCATAACGTCAGTTAATCAGGAACACGGCGTTTGACACAAATCCTTGTTCAAAGGTATAGTTAACCACAGACTACCCACCACACACCACACGACATAACCGCACCACATCACCCCCGTCAGGCATGTCCCCCCGCACCGCCTGTCGGACAACCCAACCATCAACGTCGAAACGGAGGTGAGCCGATGAAAACCTTTATCATCCTGACGGAATTGACCGAAGAGGGCAAAAAGGCCATCCAGAATGACCCGGCCGGCATGAAGCTCTCGGCCCAGGCCATTGAAAACCGTGGCGGCATCCTCGTGGACCAGTTTGCCCTGCTGGGGCCCTGGGACTTTCTTACCATCATCAAGGCCAAGGACGAAAAATCCATCTTCCGCATCACCACGGAGCTTGACGCCCTGGGCACCGTCAAAACCATGACCCTTCCGGCCATGCCCATCGAGGAGTTCATCGACGACATCATCACCTCCATGTGACCCCTTTCCCCCCTGATTCCCGACACACAAAAACAGCCCATGATCCGAACCGGGATCATGGGCTGATTTGTTGTATCCGAAAGCTGTTACGGAAGCTTTTTGCTACGGCCCCTTACTTTCCCGTGCGTTGCGCTTCGAGGTGGTCGATGTAGGAAGGCCGCAGGGCATCCTGATAAAAAATCCCGGTCATGAGGCGCTCGTCCCGGGCCAGGCGCAGGGCGGCTTCGTGGTCGTCGGGGTCGTGGGTGTGGGGCAGGGGAAGGGCCAGCTTCGAGAGGCGCTTCCAGGTGTAGTTCTCCTTGTCAAAGGTGACGCACGGAGAGACAAGGTGCAGAAAACTGAACCCCTTGTGCCGGATCCCCTGGTGCATGATCTGCTTCATGCCCTCCACATCCCCGGCAAAGCCCCGGGCCACAAAGGAGGCGCCGTAGGAAAGGGCCAGGGCCACGGGGTTTAAGGGGGTGTCCGGGTTGCCCCGGGGATGGGAGCCGGTGACGTTTCCCATGGGGGTGGTGGGAGACGACTGCCCCTTGGTGAGGCCGTAGATGGAGTTGTCGAAGAGAAACAGGGTGACATCGATGTTCTTCCGGGCGATGTGGGGCAGATGGCCGCCCCCGATGCCCAGGATATCCCCGTCCCCGCCCACGGTAAAGACCGTGAGATCCGGGGAGGCCAGCTTTACGCCGCTGGCGATGGGAACAGCCCGCCCGTGGAGGGTGTGGAAACCGTACACCTTCATGAAAATGGGAAACCGCCCGGCGCAGCCGATGCCGCTGACCACGCACATCTCTTCATTGCGAAGGCCCAGCTCCCCCACCACCTGCAAGAGAGCATGGGCAATGCCGAAATATCCGCACCCCGGACACCAGGTGGGCAGCTCACGGGTACGATAGTCAAGAAACCCCTCTCCCCGGACTTTTACCAGGGCGTCGCTGATGTAGGTCATGGCAACTCCGTCTTTGGTCCAAAAGCGCCTCCGGCGGCCCTGCCGGGGGCCAAACTTTTGAAAAGTTTGACAAACAGGTCTTTGGTGAGCAGTATTCGAACGCCCAGCTCAGTAACCACTTTTAATAACAGGCTATTGAATTAATCAAACCGTATTCTCATAAACTATCCGGGTTAGAACTTAAATTTCCCGATAAACTCCAGAATATCCTCGGACGCCATGGGAAGGCCGGAGATGAGGTTTAAACGGTGCACCTGCCGGTTGATGACAGGTGCCACGAGGTTGGCGTACTGACCGGTGTGGTTGAGTTCTGCCACCACCAGGGTTTTGCAGCGGTTGCTGAAGGCTTTCAAGGCCTCTTCAGGCAGGGGATAGATAACCGAAGAGTGGAAGGAAGCGATGCGGTGCCCCTTTTTCCCGGCCCTTCTCACGGCCTCTTCCGCGGCCCCGGAGGAAGATCCCCAGGAAAGGATGCCGATGTCCACCTCCCCTTCGGTGCCGGACTCCATCACGGCAGGCAGCTCGTCCTGAAGGGTCTTGAGCTTCCTGAACCGCTTCTCGGTCATGGTCAGGTGGTTCTCCCCGTCGTAGACAGGCTTGCCGTGGGTGTTGTGCTCCAGGCCGGTGGCCACGAACATCCCGTAGGGCATGCCCGGCAGGGTCCTGGGAGAGATGCCGCTGTCGGTCACCTTGAAGCGCTCGTAATCGTCCAGGGCCTCGTCCGGCGGAAACACGTTGGCGGACAGCATGGCCTCCCCGGGGGGATCGGGCTTGGGAATGTTGCGGATGCTGTTGGAAAGATAAAAATCAAGGAGAATCACCACCGGGGTCTGGTACTTCTCGGCAGCATAAAACGCCAGGCAGGTCATGGCGTAACAGTCCATGACGTCCCGGGGGGCAAAGACCACCCGGGGCGAGTCCCCGGTGCCGCCCCACACCGCAGCGGACAGATCGCTCTGCTCCATCTTGGTGGGAAGCCCGGTGCTGGGCCCGCCCCGCTGGGAGTTGACGATAACGGCGGGCACCTCGGCCATCACCGCCAGGTTGATCATCTCCCCCATGAGGGCAAACCCCGGGCCGGAGGTGGCCGTCATGGCCCGCTTCCCGGAAAAACCTGCCCCCACCACGTTGCCCGCGGCCGAGATCTCATCCTCGGTCTGGAGCATCACCCCACCGGATTCCCCCAGGCGCTTGCTCAGGATCTCCATGATCTTGGTGGCCGGGGTAATGGGATACCCGGCATAGAGACGGAGCCCGCTGTCCATGGCGGCCATGGCCACGGCCTCGTTGCCGTTCATGATCACCTGCTCACCCTCCGGGGGAACCGTGGCCGCGCCTTTGAAGGTGTAGGGATCTTCTTTGGCCACATGGCTTGCCGTCCACTCATAGCCCAGGGAAAAGGAGGCGAGGTTGCTGTCGATGATCACCTGCTTCTTGCCCTTGTAACGAGCCTCGATAAAGGCCTTCATGGCCTCGGCGTCGATGCCGAAAAGGGCGGCCACCGCGCCGATGGCCACCATGTTCCGCCCCTTGGCGTTGCCTGCTGCCTTGTTGGCAAGCTCCAGCATGGGGATGCCGTAGGCGGTCATGCCCGGCTCGGCCCACCCGGCGATGCTCTTGTCCTCTTCGTGGCAGACCGGGGGCTTGCTGTCGTAGATCAGCACCCCGTTTTTCCGAAGCCCGCCCAGCTGGGTGATGGCGTGGGCGTCGTTCAGGGCCACAAGCACGTCCGTGTATTTCCCCGGCGAAAGCACCTTGTCCGTGCTGACGCGAAAGTGGGCCACGCACTTACCGAACCCCCTGATCTCCGAAGGAAACGAATCAAAGGAGACAATGTCGTAGCCCTCGCTGCTCATGAAGCGGGTCATCACCTCGCCTGCGGAGATGGTCCCCTCCCCTGCGCTGCCACAGATCTCAATCACAATATCAACGCTGGTCGTCATCGTGTTCGCTCTCCTGTATTGAACATGCAGCACAAAAAATTATCTGCCTTCGGCGGCAAGGTGTGCCACCTTGAAAGCAAGTTACGAATGCGCTTTCCCCCTCGTCCCTCGGGGAAAATCACATTCGCCTTTGTTTTTCATGATTGGTTTTTAACCATAAAGCTCCCTTCGACACATGGGGGGGGAATACCCCACACCGCCCATCACGGGCGTAGCCCGTCAGCGAATGTGATCGGCCTGAGGAACGAAGGCCGGAAGCATTTGCGAACCCGGTTATGCGAAGGATTTCCACCAGGAGGTGCGGATGGTAACCCCGTCCATCTCAAAGATCTCCTTGGGCTGATAGTCGATGATCTTTTCCCGGCCCAGAAGGTTCATGGCGGTGATCTCCCCTTGTGCCTCGGCATTGCCCCAGCCCACGGAAACCCAGTAATCCTTGAGATCCGGGTTGTAGATCTGGGCGCAGTCCCCGCAGGCATAGACGTCTTCGTGGTTGGTGCGCATGAGGTGATCCACCAGCACCCCTTTTTCCGTGTTGATGCCGCTGCCCACGAGAAACCGGATGTTGGGTACGGAGCCGAAGAAGGAGAAGACCAGGTCCGCCGAGAGCTCAGCACCGTCGGGCAGGGTAAGGGTAAACCCCTCCCCTTCGGGCCGCACGTCTGTGACGGGCTCGGCATCGGTGATGACCGTCACCCCAAGGGAGGTAAGGCGCTTGGTCACGCTTTTCTGAATCTCGTCCTTGAGGCTCACGGGCCAGAAGAGGCTGCTGTAGAGGACAAACACCACCTCTTTGCCGGCTTTTCGCGCCTCCCGGGCAAAGCCCATGCTGGTAAGGTCCCCGCCCAGAACAGCAAGGCTGGAGGCCTTTTCCATGGCGTCTCGGACGCTCCGGGCGTCATCGAAACCGGCCAGGCAGTGAAGGTGGTCGGCAAACCCGGCGTGTGTGGGGAGCCTTCGGGCCGAGGCCCCCACGGCCAGGATGAGCTTGGTAAAATGCACCTTTTCCATGTGCCGGAGGTAGACAACCTTTTCGGCCGGATCCACCTTCTCCACGCGCTGGCCCAGGCGCAGGCGGATATGCTTCTCCTGATAGCCGCGGTAGGGACGAATCACGAGGTCCTCGGCCTCGCAGCCTCCCACGGTGTAGAGGGGCACCCGGTGCTTGTAATAGTACAGGGGCTTCTCATCGGAGATGATGGTGATCCTGGCCTCGGGGTCTTCCCGGCGCAGGGTATCGGCCGCGCTGTTACCCGCCGGGCCGTTTCCTATGATGACGTAATGGTCGTCCTTGGGCATCACTCCTCCCTGTCCACTTCCACCAGCTCGGTTTTGGTTATGGTTATGCAGTCCATGGGACAGACCTCGTAGCACTTCCCGCACCGGATACACCGCTTGTTGTCGATGGCGATGGCCACCACATCGTTCCAGTTGCCGGTTTCGTTGTACTCCCCGTAACTTCCGTCCGGGTTCTCGGCAACGCTTGTGATCATCTTGATGCAGTCCCTGGGGGCCACGTCGATGCACATGGAGCAGTAGATACACCGGGAGACATCGATCTCGTACTTCAGGCTGCAGAGGTAGCAGCGCAACGACTCCTTGACGGCCTCGGCCTCGCCGTAGCCCTTCTCCACCTCGTTGTCCGCCTCCTCAAAACGTTCCTCAACGGGCAGGGTGGGCATGGGCACCGGCTTGATAAAATCGTACTCCCGCTCCCGGTCGGTCTGTTCCGCCGGTTCAAACCGCACCAGAAGGGCCTTTCTCCTACGCCCGGCAAAGAGCTCGTCCACCTCATGGGCGGCATGGCGCCCGGCGGCCAGGGCGGAAATAACGTTGGAGGCACCGGTGACGCAATCCCCGGCTGCGTAGAGTCGGTCCACGGAGGTGAGAAAGCGGCCTGCCTTGACTCCGATGCGCTGCCCGTCCATTTCAAGGGGCTGGCCCAGGTCCACCCGGGGGTGCTGGCCGATGGCGCTGATGATGGTGTCCGCTTCCATGACAAACTCGGAGTTCTCGATGGGCACGGCGATGCGGCCCTTGCCGTCCGGCGTGTCTTCCAGGCGGGTTCGCAGGAACTCAATGCCCTCCACCCGGCCCCCAGTGCCCAGGATTCGGTGGGTGCTCACCAGGCTGTAGATGCGCCCACCCTCTACCTTGACCTCGCGGATCTCATGGTCGTCCACGGGCATGTGCTCTTCGGTGGCCAGGATATTGATGCGCACGCTTTCCGCCCCCATGCGAAGGGAGGTGCGGGCACAGTCCATGGCCGTGAAGCCGTCCCCCACAACAATGACCCGCTTGCCCGTCTCCACGTCCTGACCGAGGTTGGTGCGCACCATGTAATCCAGGCCGGAGATCACCCCCTCCATCTCCTCTCCTTCCACCCCAAGGCGATTGGGTTCCATGCAACCCACGGTGGTGATCACGGCGTCGTGCTTTTTAAGGAGGTCTTTCAGGACAATGTCGTGGCCCACCAGCACCCGGGTCTGGAGCGCCACACCCAGTCTCAGGACGTTTTCGATCTCCAGGTCCAGGATATCCCGGGGAAGCCGAAACGCCGGAATCCCGTAGCGCAGCATCCCGCCTGCTTCGGGCATGCTCTCATAAAGGGTCACGTTGTGCCCGTAGACAGCCAGATCGTGGGCCGCGCCGATGCCCGCAGGGCCGGATCCGATGACGGCCACGCTCTTGCCGGACGGGGCGTACAGGTCCTCTTTGATGCGGTGCATGGCCGGTTTCAAATCGGCTGCCGACCGCTTCAGGTGGCAGATATTCACCGGATCCCCCAGGTCGTCTTCCCCGTGGCGGCAGGCCGCCTCGCAGGGCCGGGAACAGATCCTGCCCAGGGTGGCTGGCAGGATGTTGTAGACCCGGTTCAATTCATAGGATCGTCCGTAGCGGTTCTCGGTGATGCACCGGATATACCCGGGCACGTTGGTGGCGGCGGGGCAGGCATGCTGGCAGGGAACGTTATCGGCCATGTACCCGAAATCCCTCGGGTCGTCTGAAAAGGCGATCTCCTTGATAATGCGGAGCATGCCGCTGGTCCCGTCGTTCCCGCGCTGGCTGCTGTAGATCTCTCGTTTCATCGGCTTTTCCCGTGGGGTCTTTTCTGTAAGGCTGATTGACGATTCGTGACACAAATCGTGGTGAGACGGTTACGGTCTTGATTTCAAGGAAGCGGGAAGGGCCGGGGTCGAGACGCAAGGCAAGAAGATGGAAACCGGACCAGGGGAAAAGGCCGCCCCGCAAGGGAAGAGGGCCCCTGCAGAGGTGGATCCCCGCACCAGGCCCGTGACATGGAATTGTTACCGCTAAATATACTCTCTTTTTGACAGCCACGCAAGGCGGTTACGTTTTTTTAACCTTGTGGTTATCAGGAATTTCATGTTTAATTAAGTATTCCAAGCCGCCGCACAACCGTCATAAAAACACCTTTCATATCAACTTCTTGCGGAGCTTCCACCCATCTCTCCTGCGTTTCTGCCTGCTTGCTCGCATCGCCCGAACCCGGGCCCTTTTTTGTTGCACGGTGGCGCCTCCGGAGTGTTTTGTTCAATCCGTTCCCCCCTGTGCCTCCCGCGGCACTCCGTGACGTTTTTGCCCGGGCGGATATGGCCGCACCCGGCCCCGATCCCGACCCCATGTCAACACGACCCGACGCCTAACAAGGAGGACCCCATGGACAGCAGCATCAAGAACATCGGCCTTCGCGGTGTGGTTATTGCCAGCACCAAAATCTGCGACGTGGACGGCGCCAACAGCCGTCTCGTCTACCGCGGCTTCCTCATCCAGGACCTGGCCATGGAGGCCACCTTCGCCGAAGTGGCTCATATGCTCCTGTATGACAAGATGCCCGACATCCATGAGCTGGTAAACTTCTCCAACCAGCTGGAGAGGAACCGGACCCTGCCCCCCAACCTCATCTGCGCCATGCAGACACGGCCGGTGACCACCCCCCCCATGGACATCCTCCAGGCCTGCGTCGCCCTCCTGGCACACCACGACGACACCCTCCCCGAAAACAGCCTCCCCCTGGCCCGCAACCGGGCCATGAGCCTCATCGCCAAGCTCCCCACGGTGGTGGCGGCCTGGACCCGCATCCGCCAGAGGCTGGCGCCCATCGATCCGGTGCCGGGCCTCTCCATGGCCGAAAACTTCTTTTACATGATCACGGGCAAGCGGCCGGACCGCCGCGTGGCCGAACTCTTTGACCGGGCCCTTATCCTGCACGCAGAACACGCCTTCAACGCCTCCACCTTCGCCGCCCGCGAGGTGGCCTCCACCCGGGCCCATATGTACGCCGCGGTGTCCGCGGCCATCGGCTCCCTCTCCGGAGAGCTCCACGGCGGAGCCAACACACGGGTGATGGAGATGCTTAAAGCCATTGGCAGCAAGGAAAACATCCGGCCCTTTGTGGAGGAAAAACTGGAAAAAGGCGAACTTGTCATGGGCCTGGGCCACGCCGTCTACAAAAACGGAGACCCCCGGGTGGATATCCTGCGCCCCATGAGCAAAGAGGTGGGCGAGCGGGTCGGGGACACCCACTGGTATGAAATGACCGAAGAGCTGGAGCGGGTGGGCAAGGCCCTGTTCAAAGAGAAGAAAGGCATGGAGATCTTCCCCAACGTGGACTTCTACAGTGCCTCCCTCTACCACACCATGGGTCTGCCCCACGATCTCTTCACTCCTGTGTTCGCCATGAGCCGCGTGGCCGGATGGGGCGCTCACATCATCGAAGAGCAGTTCGCCGACGAGGCCCACAAGCCCGTTCTCTACCGCCCGGAATCCGAATACATCGGCACCTACTGCGGCCCCGAAGGCTGCACCCTTGTCCCCATGGACAAACGATAATGCAAGGAGGCAACCTGTGATCTCCCTGGACTCCCTGATCCAAGACGTGGTTGTGGACGGCCGTCCTTACGCCGCTGTGCATGTGGATGGCCTTGCCGGGGTCTACAGCGCAACCCCTTCCCGGCTTCCCTATTCCCTGAAAATCCTGGCGGAGAACATGGTGCGCAACATCCTCTGGGGACGCCTTGCCCCGGAGAACCTCACCCGGCTCCTCTCCTGGCGTGCCGAAGGGTTTTCCGCCGTGGGCATCAGCTTTTACCCGGCCCGGGTTCTGATGCAGGATTTCACGGGCGTCCCCGCCCTCTGCGATTTGGCCGCCATGCGGGACGCCGCCGTTAAGGCCGGGTTTCCGGCGGAACGGGTCAACCCCGAGGTGCCCGTGGACCTGATCATCGACCACTCGGTGCAGGTGGATTTTTTCGGCATGAAAGGGGCCCTTGAAAAAAACGTGGGCTTAGAGTTCGACCGCAACCGGGAGCGCTATGCCTTTTTGAAATGGGCTCAAAAGAGCTTTGACAACCTGAAGATCGTGCCCCCCAACTCCGGCATCTGCCATCAGATCAACCTGGAAAAGCTGGGCACGGTGGCAGCCACCGCAACCCGGGACGGGCGGGCCTGGGCCTTCCTCGATTCCCTGGTGGGCACCGACTCCCACACCCCCATGATCAACGCCCTGGGCACCCTGGGCTGGGGTGTGGGCGGCATCGAGGCCGAGGCCGTGATGATGGGACAACCCCTGTCCATGCGCCTGCCCAGCGTCACCGGGGTGCGCATCTGCGGTGCCCCTGCCAAAGGGGTGACGGCAACGGACGTGGTGCTATTTATCACCGAGCGGCTTCGCCGGGAGGTGGTGGTGGAGCAGTTCGTGGAGTACTTCGGCCCCTCCTTGTCCGAACTCTCCCTGCCGGACCGGGCCACCATCGCCAACATGACCCCTGAAAACGGGGCCACCGTGGGCCTCTTCCCCGTGGACGAGGTGACCCTGGGCTACCTCAAAGCCACGGGCAGGGACGATGCCGCCCGGTTTGCCGAGGCCTACACCAAAGAGACCGCGCTCTTCCACGACCCCGCATCAGAGCCCTCCTACAACCGCATCATCGAGCTCGACCTCTCGGCCATCACGCCCTCTGTGGCAGGTCCCTCCCGCCCCCAGGACCGGATTCCGCTGCCAAAGCTCAAACCCGCCATGGAGGCCGCCTTCGACGGTCGTAAAAAGGGCCGGAGCATCTCCATGGGCGGCACCCTCTGCCGCGTGGAGGACGGCTCCGTGGTCATCGCGGCCATCACCTCCTGCACCAACACCTCCAACCCCCATGTGATGCTTGGGGCAGGCCTCATCGCCAAAAACGCCGCGGCATTCGGGCTCTCGGTACCGCCCTTTGTCAAAACCTCCCTGGCCCCGGGATCCAGGGCCGTGGTGAAATACCTTGAAGATGCGGGCCTCTTGGCTCCCCTGGAGCAGCTTGGGTTCCACCTGGCGGGCTTCGGCTGCACCACCTGCATCGGCAACAGCGGCCCCTTGCCCCCGGAGGTGGCCCACGTGGTTGAAGAGGAAAACCTCAACGTGGCCGCCGTGCTCTCGGGCAACCGGAACTTTGAGGCACGCGTCCACCAGAAGGTGCGCAGCAATTTCCTGGCCTCCCCCATGCTCGTGGTGCTCTTTGCCCTTGCCGGGCGCACCGACATCGATTTCATGCACGAGCACATCGGCTGTACCCCCGAAGGCAAGGAAATCTTCATGGCCGACCTCTGGCCCTCCCGGGAAGAGATCGAGGCGGTCGTCAACCGGTGCATCACCCCCGATACCTTCACCGCCACCTACGCCTCCCTCTACGATGGGGACGAGCACTGGCAGGCCATTGCCTCGGGCGCTGGCCTCACCTTTGACTGGGACACGGACTCCACCTACATCCGCAAGCCCCCCTTCTTCGATGATTTCTCCCTGGCGCTCCCCACCCCGGACACCATCACCGGTGCGCGAGTCCTGGCCAAACTCGGGGATTCGGTCACCACCGACCACATCTCCCCGGCAGGGGCCATCCCCCCAGCCTACCCGGCAGGGGCTTATCTCACCGGCAAGGGGGTGCCCCCGGACCAGTACAACTCCTACGGCTCGCGCAGGGGAAACCACGAAGTCATGATGCGCGGCACCTTCGGCAACATCCGCATCAAAAACGAGTTGGCCCACGGCAGGGAAGGGGCCTACACCACCCTCTTTCCCGAACACGACGAAGCCTTCATCTTCGATGCCGCCCAGGCATACGAAAAACGCCACACGCCCTTAGTCATCCTGGCCGGGACCGAGTACGGCACCGGCTCCAGCCGGGACTGGGCCGCCAAAGGCAGCCTCCTCCTGGGCGTCAGGGCCGTCATCGCCCAATCCTTTGAGCGCATCCACCGCAGCAACCTCGTGGGCATGGGCGTTCTCCCTCTGGAGTTCCTGGCAGACGAGTCCGCCCGTACCCTCAACCTGAACGGCACCGAATCCTTCTCCCTCTCAGGCCTGGACACCCTGGAAGCCGGGGGCACCCTCTCGGTCCGCGCCCAGAAAGAAAGCGGCCAGGCCATCCTCTTCGGCGTCAAGGTTCGCCTGGACACGGCCAAGGAGGTGGAAACCTACCGCCACGGCGGCATCCTGCCCATGGTGTTACGGGAGTTGCTGCAAAAATAATTTTTCCAACAAAAAAGCCTCCGGCGACCCTGCCGGGGGCTAAAAAGTCTAATCCGCCTTCGTTCCTGAAACAACAAAGGCTTATCCGTAATGATCGCCATGGAGATACGTAAGCACGCCCAACATGTCACAGGGACATGACCATCATCGCCCCCCCACCACGCCCCTTTCACCTCAATGACACCTGTATCAGAGTAAACGCCACGTCATCTGGTGGACTAGCGGGATATGGCTCCATTTGCTGCTGAAAACGCCACCCCGTTCCCATATCCACTCAGATTATTCTGCCCCCCGACCAAAAACACGCCGTTCCACGCTTGCTTTGCCTTACAAACTGTGGTCTCATTCCAATAACTGAGATCAAATCAAATAGTATTTACTTTCAAAGCATGGCGATCCGGCTACCGCTCCATATCGACCCTTTGAATACGGCACAGCTCACCTGATTATGGAATTGACATAGGAGGAGGGAGATGACTGAGACGGCCAGGGCATGTATGCATGTTCCAGCCCCAGGAAGCACCCCTTTTCACGAAGCAAACATCGTCACAATTTCAACGGGAGGGAAAAAATGACTATTTTCGCACTGATCGCAAACACCATTCAATTTTTCATCGCGATTCTGATGTTAACGCAGCTCTCTTCTCCGTGGAGTGACAGGGATGTCTTTCTTATTTTTGTCATGATTGTTGTCCCGGCTCTGAACCTGATGTGCTTTTTGCCTGTTTCGGAAAAAAAGAAGGACAAAAGCGGTTTCATCTCCATGCATTAGAACCATAAAATTTCCAGAAGCTTCACGAGTAAAGGAGAGGAGTAAGATTGGCAATCCCAGCCATTGTTCCATGCTGCTAAAAACGGCTTCTCTTATGATACATGGTTCGGTAAAAAAATAGAAAAAAATCGCCACCCCACAGAAAGGTTGGCCATGACAGCCTGATAACGACACACACCATTCGAATCGAACCATGATAACAGACACATTTGTGAAAGACCGAGTCAACACGTATTACTGAAAAGACGATTTCAACTATACAACGACAACGCTAAAAATACTGGCGGAAGTGTTTGAGATCCCCCTTGATGAGCAGGTGATCAGCTCCGCCATTGGACTGCCCGGTGCCGCTAAACACGGCGCTCTCTGCGGGCTGGTCTCCGGCACCCTCATGTTTATAGGTATCTGGGGAAGAAAACACAGTATCCCGGACTCTGAGATCTCTGATCAGTGCAACCGCTTTTCCACCGCTTTTGAGAAACGCTTTGCCAGCCTGCAATGCAGCGTCCTGAGACCCGAAGGATTTCACCCCGATAACCCGCCTCACCTCTGCGGGCCCATAACATGTCAGGCCCTTGAGCTGTCCATACAATTTCTCACAAACGTCATCCTATAACGGAAAAGGTACAGCAGGGCAGCGGCTCTCTGGGGCCCACGCAAGAATAAAACATACAAAAAAAACCATGCCTCCGGCGGCAACATATGTTGAATGAGCTCTGCTCTATATGCTGGTTTTGCAAACCTGCCCCGATTTGCTTTATACAGCTTCATAGGAAATGACAACTATCCTGATACAGAAGCGACATAAAAAAACCCGCTACAGAAATCTATCCGGAGCGGGTTAAAACTAACAGAATTTTAAATGATACTGTGTTTGATTCTTGGATCATTCAATATAAGTGGGTGCGGGCTTAACCACAACACGTAAACGCCTGCTATCACCTATTGATACAATTAAATATCAAAGCCATTGCTTTGAATGTGCTTCCAGAAAAAATTCATCTATACACTTCGAAATAGCTGCTCGAACAGCTTCTGTGTCTTGCGCCATTGTTTTAGGGGCTTTTTGATGTGCGGCCGTATTATGTGCAAATAAAACTTCTCCGGACTTGTTGCGGATTTGAAAATTAATATTTAAGTAAAAATCTACTTCTACAAAGCCAATCCAATCGTATAAAAATTTCGTAACATCAGCTTCGATAACAAAATCCGAATTATCATCTACAGTGAAACCTCCTGCGATTAATTCTTTACGCACGGCAGTTTTAATTAGATCAGTCACTGGATCAGATAGATATATAAACCCCAAAGAGCCTTCTGCTTGCTGGAACTGGTTTTCAGCAACTTTACCTTGCTCATAAGGAATATAATGAATTGTACCCACCGATATTTCTCCATCACCATTTATTGAAGACGCTGGAACATAATTTATCGGTAAGGTTGTTGAGCAAGCTGATAAAAATAAACTAAGAAAAATGGCAATTGCGAGAATACTTTTCTTCATGCTTCTCCATTGTAAATGATGTGAGAGCGACCACACTTTAATCAAACACACAACTGTCTGTTTATTATCATTAATAGAGCAACTAAATCGACATTAACAAGAAACCAATTTCGTATTTGACCAGGACCGTTCTTTAATTAATTAAAAGTTAGGAACAACAGACATTAAAATTTTATACTGCTTAATAACTGGGGAAGCAAACTGTGTCAAGGGATCTTATGAATGAAAACCGGAATCACATTCTTCTTCCCAGTGGTGTAACGTTTTTAAAATGGGCAATGGGTTGTTTGAGGTGCCTCATACAGGTGGTATGTATCGCGTTTACATTTTTCAAAATGAGAGGATTTATGTGAGGTAGGGAACACCCAAGTATGAGGAGAAAGCAGGTAGAACAGCGGTCGGTTGGAGGGGCAGTCTCAGTAAAAAAAAGGCTACCCCATTTGGGTTACATAAAAAGGGGGATTACATGGAAAAGTAAATCCAAAGCATTGGTCAATGCAACAAGAAATTCCTTCGCAACAACCATAAATAAGAGCAACTTCATTAAATACCTCTCGGTTAAAGGTTGACAAGGGGCAGACAGACCTTTAAATGAGAGTTGTGAATCTATCATTCGGGCTATCTGCCTTGATGGCCTTGTTTGGTTGAAAGAAAAGGACGGATATGGGGTGGCAGCCCTCGCCGTCCTTTTTCTTTTCTACAAGGCCAAACGACACCTACAAATTGCATATATTATAGACTTTGGCAAGGTATAAAAAAGCAATTCACCCTTTTTAAAAACGTCACAAACACCCGAATCTTAACTAAAAGTTAACCCTCAACCCTCAGCCCTCAACCCTCAACCCACTCATAAGATTCACCCCCGGCATCAATCAGTAAAATACCATACACATCTTTATCTACTCTATTTTCCTGAGCTTAACTGATTTTCTTTCCCACCATGGAACACACCGTCTTCCCGTGCTTCCGTGAGCAGCTTATCATAGAAGGCTTTCAACATGCCCCCGGATTGAAAATACGGGCCCATGTACGCTTTCACTTCTTCATGGGTCACCGACAGTTTCCTGTAGGAGGAGTGGGTCTTGTTGGTGCACAGGTTCTGGATCAGAGGCATCAGCTTGTCTGCGGATTTGACGACTTTTGCCTCTGCGGTCTCCTGGGCCATGTACTCGGCGAACAGGCCGGACAGTTTGGTTTCAAGTGCTGCAGGCAGCTTGGAAAAGAGCTTTTTGGCTGCTTTTTTCTCGTTTTCTTCCTTGTCATCGGTGTTGCCCCTGTACGGGTTCGTGTCCCCCGCGTAAATCTCCGGGAGATCATGGATCAGGGCCAACTGGAGGAGTTTCATGCGATCGACACCTTCGAGCTCGTTTTCAATGAGCATGAGAAACAGGGCCAGGTGCCACGAGTGCTCGGCATCGCTTTCAGGGCGCTCTGTACGGGTCGTGCGGCATGTTCGTTCACAGGTCTTGAAGGTTTCAACTTCTTTGAGAAACGCGATAATCTGATCATATTCCATGTTTATTTTCCTGCTTCTTCTTTCCGGGCCTCTGCACAAACAGCACTCAGTCCGTTATTCGGTCGATGCCTCTTTTTATGGCGGCGGCCAGTCCTTTGGGATTATCCCAGGCCATTGAGTGCCCGGCATCCTCTACGATTTCAATATGGATCTGTTCTTTTTTCAAGGTCTCGACGTCTGGGTCGGGAAGCGATTTTTCACCGAAAATATACGTTTTCGGGGCTTCAAGGGAGTACAGCAACTGACGCCAGCTCGGGTTTTGTCCCTCCACCAGGCACCTTGATTCCCTGTAAACAGCTTCAGGAGAACTCACCAATAGACTGGCCGTCCAGTTTTCATTGGGTGAGCCCTTGTTTTCCCGGATCATTTCAGCATGCCCTCCAGCAACATACTCCTCTTCACCATACGATGCGATTTTTTTGCTGTAGTAGCCTCCTCCTGAATCCAGGTTGGCCTCACTGAGTATGATCCCTTTGAGTTGTTTCCCGCACCTGGCTGCAAGGGAAATCGCTATGGCCCCACCCATGCTGTGTCCAAAGACAATAAACCGGTCCACATCCAAAAAACGAACAAACGCTTCAAGGTAATCCACATGATCATTAAGGGAGTAGCCAAAGTGGTCCGGCCTATCGCTGTACCCAGTTCCCAACAGATCGATCAAAATGCGTCTGTGACCTGCCAGGTGGGGCATTGACGAAACCTGGGGATAATCAAGGGACGAGGCGCAACCCAACCCGTGAATAAAAAGAATCGGTGTCTCGTTGCCTGGTAAATCATGATACCGCATTCGTGCATTCATGTGTTCTATTGGAAATTCTTTCATCGCTATCCTGTACACGTTGCCTTGATCAAAGCGTTAACCCGAAGAGACCGTGAAAAAGATACCCATGTATCCTGAAAGCCCCTTTTTTCCAAACCCCATACACAATCAATGTGTTTATTGTTACACCACCCCTTATTCTTGGGCATCCCTGAAGTGAAACGACCTCACAAACCCGTCGAACACAGGCATGTACCTGTCGTAGTTTGCTTTGCTGTTTGACGAATACACCAGCACAGCAAAGGAGTGCTCCGTCTCCATGTACACGATATCCTCTCTGTACCCCCCGTCAATGCCTGAAAAAGTGTAATGCCATGAGGCAGTGCACGGAGGCTTTATGGCCGATTTTTTCCTGGTGAAGGACAGGCTGTGTTGCTGGTTTTTAAAATCGTTTAGATCTGACTCAATAAAGTCTTGAATTGTCTGGGACCGGTCTGCTTTGTCCCAGGCCTGGGCATAGAGATAGGTCTCGGTCTTGGTCACGGCATGGGCAGGACAGAAAAAAGACAGGAGGTCGAACGCCCGGGCAGAGGGGCTGTCCGATACCCAGCCCTCAGGCGTCCTTACGGTAAAGGCATGGCCGTTTCCATATATAAATTCAAGAGCCGGGCTGTTTTCCCGGCAATAGCCCACGGCAAAGGGGGACAAAACACACATCACCACAGCAACCAGAATCACCTGTTTCATAAAAACTCCCAGAACGTCCGTATCGCCTTAGGACCGGCGCAAAAGTAAAACCTACAAAAACAGGCCTTCTATGATTAAAGTCGGATGAACGACAGGGGCAAGAGGGCTCAGAGTCAAAGCCAAAAATATGCCTCCGGCAGGTCCGCCGGAGGCCTTTTTTTCTGATGTTGACTGTGGAAGGCATGGCCTTACAAAAGCACCATTGTCGCTTTGTACAGGATCATACACCCCATGGCCCCCAGGAGGGAGAAGAGGATCTTCCGGTAGGAAAAGTCTCCGATGAGCCGGGAGATGCGAATGCCGATCCAGCCCCCGGAGACGGCAGAGGGAACCGCCACCATGGCAAGGGTGACGGAGGCGGTGCTCTGGAGGCCTGCCAGGGTCTGGGCCGTGATCATGATGATGCCTGCACACATGAAAAAGCTGCCGATGCCTGCCTTGATCTGCTCCTGCCGCCAGCCGGTCAGGGAGGTATAGACAATGGTGGGGGGTCCGCCCATGCCGAAGGAGGTTCCGATGGCCGACGAGGAGAAGCCCGCAAGGACGCCCCAGTATTTGGAGACCACGCGCCGCGAGGCGCCTTCGAAAAAGAGGCCCCAGAGGGCGTAGGTGATAAGGAAAATCCCCATGGCGAGTTTCAGGGTATCGCCGGGGAGTTTTTTCATGAGGGTCACGCCGGTGAGGGCACCGGGAAAGGCGCCGAATATCAGCGGTCGCAGCCGGTCCCAGTCTGCATATTTGCGAAAGGTAAGCCCCATCTGCATGTTCATGGCAAGGCCGATGATGGTTCCGGCGGGGATCGCTATGGGAAGCTCGATGAACTGGGTGGCAAGGGGGGTGGCCACAAGGGCGCAGCCAAAACCGGCGATGCCGTTCACAAGGCCGCCGAGGCCCCAGAAAAGGGCCATGATCAGGTAATCATTCATACAACACATCCTGCAAGGAGAGCCGGGCCAGCGCCCCGTGGCCACAATATGCCAATGCGGGGATGGCGATCAGCTCTTTACCGTGTTGTCGGACTTTTGTAAATTCTGTTCTTTTTCAACAAGGAGACGGGCTCATCTGCACCATCACCACGCATAGGAAAGATTGACCCCTGCCCCCCACTCATCCCCATGGGCATTGAGAGAGTAAAGCACGCCGCCCCGTGCCTGCACACGGCTTGAAAGAGAACTTCCCAGGCCGATGCCCACAGTCATGATGTCACTGCCCCGGTTCTGGCCTTCAAAGGCCTGGGTGAATTCCGGGTGAGAGACAAGGGAGGCGTCGATGTCGTGGGCCTCGTTGCTGTTTGCGTAAACATCATGCTCGTAGCGAATAAAGGAGAGGGGAAACACCCTCGGAGCAAACGGAAGCCCTGCAAACTGCATGTTCAACCCCACAGAGGCCACAATGGCCTGGGCATCGGCATCATCAACGGCAAGGCTGAGGTTCGAATCGCCGCTTTCGGTGAACGACTCCTGATCATAGTAAATATAACTGAGCCCCAGCTCCGGGAAAAGCGCCAGAACCTCATTGGCAAACACCTGTTTTTTAGCGCTGATGGACGTATAGACGCTGTGGCTGGAGTAGCTTGCCTCGGGCACCGTCTCCGTGTGTCCCACCATCACGTACCGCTTGGAGTCATGATCCCCATAGCTGTACCCCAGGAGCACATCAAAGAGCCATCCGTTCTGTTCCGGGAGCAGGAGATATGCTCCAAGATGATACACGGAGCTGTCAAAGCTCTCCGTAAGAGAATCGTGCTCGTCCATCTCCTGGAGGCCATAGGAAAAATAGCCCCCCAGAAACCCGTCGCCAATACGGGCAAGGGTCCCGCCCACGGTGAACCCAGTGAGGGTATAATCAAAATTGCCAAGGTGCTCATCACCGTCCACGTTTCCGTCCACGTGGCCTGCGTCAAACCAGATCCCCTTTTCCGGTTGCGGCAACCCATCGCGACCCATGGTTTCCCCTGCTGAGCGCTCAAGAAACCCATGCCGCATCACCGTACCGATAATCATATCGATTTGCTCCAAAGAGACCGTCATGTACGACGAGTAGGGTTCCGCGTGGATAAAGTCTGCATGGCCCCCCACCTGGTCGTTGGTCAGCATATTCAGCGCGGCCTGGTTCTGGGCATTCCCGGTAGTGGCGCTGTTGACCATCAGCTGCATCCCGTTTTTCTGATTGGGGGTCGTCACGCCCGGGTGAGAGAGAAGGGTGGTGTATGGCTGCGTCTCCAGCTTCACCGTCACCTTGCCGTCTGCTGAAGGCGTGGCTGTCTGCCTGGCCGTGAGCAGGGCAGGCATGCTGCCGCCCAGGGTGGCCCCAATGGCATCGCCATCCGTGGTGCTGGTGACAAAAAATACCATATCATAACGCCCGTCGGCGGCTGCTCCCCCCGACGCATAGGCATCGGCACCAAGGCCTGCCTGCAGGGCCTCAAGGGTCAGGGACAAAGCGAGCGTCCCCGTGATGTTTACATCCGTAAAGGCCACGGAGTCGTTGTATTGATTGAACCCCGGTGCAATGGGCTGGCCACCGGGCAGGACCCGGAGATGAAATTCGTTTTTCCCCGTGGCCTGAAAGGGCGCCCCGGCTGCAGCACCGGCGAAATCAAGGGACGACAGCGCATCCCCCTGCTGGTGACGCAACACCACATCGCTGTTGCTTAGGGTGAACTGCTGTGAGGTAAACCGCATGGGGCTTGTCACAAGCCTGCCGTCATGCATGGCAAAGGAGGTCAATTGGTCCGCCTCGATGCTGTTGTAATACGAGAGCGTTGAATCCCTGATGTCCAGAGAATCCAGGGTATCCAGCCCGTGAACACCGTCAATGGTGACATCGGCCTGGTTGATCAGGTTCAGGCGAGAGACCTTCAGGGCGGGATGGGTGGCAGGAACCCCGGTAAAGCTGCGTTGAAAAACCGTGGTGCCTCCGTCCACGATGAGGGTGCCGTTCACCAGGTCTGTGTCGTCATAGGACGCCGACAAAAAGGCGCCGTCGCCGAAATGTACCGTGTTGTTCCCCTGAAAGGTAAACGATCCGTTGGCAGGGGATACCCCGCTGTGGATATAGGAACGCAGGTAGGTGTTGTTGTTCAAATGGATGGTCGAATTCGTCACCTGAAGAGGGCCTGTGCTCAGGTGCGAATGGTTCAGGTCCACTGGAGACCCGGAGCCGTAAGAGCCTTTAAGTGAAAGGGTGGCGCCGGTGATCTGAGACGGTTGTGACACATAGGAAAACAACTCCAGTTCTGAATTGGCAAGATCGAGACGGCTCCCCGGGTCCATAAGGAGCTGCGACGAGCTGCTGCTGAAAATACTGGTGGCGTTGTCCAGGGTCAGAGACGCGCCTTGCAGGATGCGAACCGTCAGAGAATTACTCGATTTGAGCTCCGCGTTGATGGTGTTCTGGCCGCTCGAGGCGGTGATGGTTGCAGCACGGGGGAATTTAATGATTCCCCTGGTGGGTATATGGGACACCTTGAGGGTTGCATCATCAAGCACAATGCTTTCAATGGAACGAATGCTCACCCCGTTGACGTAGTCATCGCTTACCAGGGGGTCATCGATGATCAGCTGGGCATTGGAGATCTGCAGGGACGTCAGAAAGAGTTCATAGGGAGATGCGGGCCCCGGTAGCGGCACCCGGGGACTCGGCGCTTCGGAGATCAGATAAAGCGTGTCGGTCAACCGGTCGTTTCCTTGGATAATAAGGGTATCAAGGGCATGCAGGTTGGATGTCGGTAAATTGGCCACCACCTGCTCCTGGGAAATGGCAAAGTGGTCGGCATAGTCGGCGTGGATCCTGAGGCTGTCGTAATGGTTGATGTCCCCCGACAGGATAATCTGCACCAGCAGCTCCCCTGAGCTGGTGATGTCAGCCAGGGTATGCCCTCTGTTGGACAGCGGCACAAAGGGGTGTACCGGCTGGTTGGGGCTCAAGTCGAATTCTGCGGCAGAGGAAAGCAGGGGGATCACGAATAGGGCCACTAAAATAAGATATATTTTACGTTGTTTCATGGCGTGCTCCAATCCTTAGGTATGGACATTCAATGCCTTGGGCGTCACGAAAAAACACATCACGTGTGGCACAACCCGGAACAGTAAAGGAATCAAATAAGCACAGAGGAAAATCAGCAAAAGAGGACACCGGGCTTGCCGATGAAGATACGGTATAAAAAGATACGGCAGAGGCCTTCAGCACCGACTGGTTTTATCAATGAAATTTAAATGGATGGGAAACAATGGCATGGATACGTTCATTAAACATGAATGCCCTTGGGAGCACAAGATAAAAAGCACAAAACACCGGAGCAATCTCAGGTCGAATACCCTGTAATTTTAAACCATTCACAGAGGTACTGCCAACGTTCGGGCCATCAGAACAAGTGCCATATCGCGCCTGCCGTCAGCCTTTTATTTTAGCCCGTGGCAAAACGCTCCAATCACCACCACAGCATACCGTGGCCTGCTTCGAGGGTCCTCCCTTCTTCACCTTGTCCGGGAACAGCGCCTGTGCTAAACCGTTGTTTGAGAAGTAAGGAATCACGCACTGCGGTTTTTTTGAAAAAAAGCGCCAAGGTCGAGGGGATGCGCTCTTCTGACGTTACGTCCATGCACACCAACCGGAGGGAACCGAACATGAAAAAGATCGGCATTTTAGGCGGCCTCGCCTGGCCCGCAACCGTTGAATACTACAAAGCCATCTGTGAGTTGAGCCAGAAATACCATGCCGACGCCGGGCTCCCGGGGCCCTCCCCCATGCCGGAGATGTGCATTGAATCGGTAAATATCAACTATTCGTACAACCGGAGAGGCACCTTTGGTGACGAGGAGTCATGGACGGCCTACGATGCCTATTTTCATGCGGCGCTGAAAAGGCTTGAAGACAACGGCGTGGATTTTGCCATCATTGCCAGCAACACGCCCCACAATCGATTTGATGCCATTACAAAAGGGCTGCGCATCCCGGTGCTCAGCATTTTTGAGGCTGTGGCCGCAACATGCAAGGCCCATGGGGTGTCCGACTGCCTCATTCTGGGAACAGAGCCAACCATGGACTCCGGGATCTTCCCCGGCTACCTCAAACGACACGGGGTCAACGGATTCGCCCCGCCTGAAGCGGCCTTGAAAGCCAAGGTAACGGGGCTGATCTCCGAACTGTTCAAAGGCAAAAGCGACAATGGCAGCGCCCGCATTGATGAGGTCGTCCGTGCGTCCTGTGATCAGACGACTGGAAAGCAAAGCGTCGTGTGCCTGGCATGCACCGAGCTTCCCCTGGCCTTTGAAGGCAAGGAGCAATGCGAAACCTTCCATCACAATGGTGTTTTCTACCTAAACACAACCATGATCCACGCCAACGCCACATTTCGGTATGCTGTGGAAGGGGAAGGAGCCTGATACCGAACCCAGCTCAAAAATAAAGCAAAAAAGCAATGCCTCCGGCGGCGAGGTGTGCCACCTCGAAAGCAGGTTGCGAATGCGCTTTCCCCTTCGTTCCTCAGGGGAAATCACATTCGCCATTGATTCAGATTAAACTGAATCTATCCTTAAAACCTAACTGTTAAACTCATCGACATAAAATCAGGCAAAAATTTAGCCACCGGAGGCATCTTTAACTTGGCTGCCTCCGGCGTCAAGGCGGGGCACCTTGAAACCCTGTGGCGAAAGCCAACGCCCAAACATAAGTTGTCACTTTCCCCTTTACGGGCAGGGCAACAAGGGGATGACCTTTTCGTGATCAGCAGGGACCACTTTATTGTACTTCACTGAAAAATAGTAATCGGTCCCAGGATCATAGGAACGGTAGGCAGGATCGCCCTCAGACAGACCATATCTGGCATTATACGTGCTGATGACCTGCGCAACGTCCACAGAGACGGACTCCACGTCTCCCCTTTTCTGTTTCGGTGCCGGTTCATTGGCAACGTTCAGCGCTGCCCAGTAGTTATCGTACATATCCGGGTCGTATTGGTAGGTTCGGGTCATCTGGTTGAAATTGAGGTTTTCCACCATGGGGACCGGGGCAACCTTGAGCTGGTACCCCCGAAGCCCATCCATGGGCGCGTTCCATGTGAGGGTGTAGACGGAGCCCTGCCGCGCAACGGAAGCCGCGCTGGAATTCCCCATATCCACACGCCCATTGCCCACAGGGGTGACATAGCCTGCGACCACGTTTCGATTGTAGTAATCATGGATAAATTTTGATGAATAGGGAGAGTAGACCCGCTCTTTGCTTTGGACCACCAGCATCCTCTTATAATGGGATTTATACTGAACCAGAAAGGCGTCGTCTCCCGTCATCTCGTACCCCAGGGCCATCAGGAACGAAAGGGGGTACTCCCCAGTATCATCAGACTCATTGGTGAGATCCAGGGACAATACGTAGACCTGATGCTCCAGAGGAATGATCTCTCGCAAGCAATGGTAAGCGTCACCCAAAAGGTAGTCCCGAAAGTCTTCATACATCAAAGGATCGTCGAAATTTTCAGGTTGATACGTCCAGAACGAATTCGGAAAGATATCGTATGCCATGAACACCTTGTTGCACCTACGGCCCTCCGGACAGTTTCCGGCTTTGCTCATGTAAAAAAAACCACGATCCAGGTCCCATCCGTTCTGGTCGACGTCTAAAGGCGTTGCCCTCATGCTCATAAAATTCCGAACAATACGATAAATCTTCTCCCGCCACACATCATTGCTGGCATAGAGGCCAAAGGCTCCGGCACGCCTGAGCGCCCTCGAAAACACGCGGGGATACCCCACGTAAGTGGTCCCATCGTAATAACTTCCGACAGCGCCTTTGCCGGAGCCCTGATCGTAGAGCGTATACTCTCCGTAGTCTTTCCACCCGTCCATGAACGACTCATCCCCTGTAAGGAAATAGCCAATGGGCACGGAGATGTCATGGGAATGCTCCCTTTCAATAGACTTATAATTAAATGCCAGCTTCTCTTGATCGGGTGGTATGACTTTATTTACATTGGTAAAAAGGTCAGGACCGTCAGCATAGAAATCAAAATCATCCGAATACCGTGTTGATCCGAACATTTTATGGTGGTCCATGTTCTGGGCAGCCAGAAACGCCCCACCGTTGCCGGTCTGCAGGTAGTGAAGGTACTGACACAAATTCACATCATACTGATTGGAGCCTCCGGACTGCCCCCAGACATAATACCTGCGCATGCTGTCCACATTGGAAATCTCATAGTTTTCCAGCCCGATCTCGGCAAGAAACCTCCGCGTCTCTTCATGGGTCGCGAGCCTCTTTTCGTAATAGATGGCCCCGGTGTCCCTGTAGTGTTGAAATGCCGCTCGCCCGGTCAAGGGGTATTGTATGGCGTAAAAGGTCTCTCTCGGTAACGGGGCATCCTCCTCTTTCGAAAACTCCAGCACCACCTGCCGTTTGTCATGGGCAAAAAAGGCGAACCCGATATCATCTTTTGAGTTCCACGGACTGAAGATATCAATGAACAGATCGCCGTCTTCCTCCATGGTGAACCCAGCCGGCCACATGCCGTAAAGATTTCGGATCCCGCAGTTGATCTGCTTTTCTGACGAGTACATGGCCGCGAACCCTTCGCTGTGGTGGGTCTCGTCCCCGAGGGGGTGGATCACCGCCCCTCCGTTGGCGACTTCAAGGCCCGTATCAGGGACCAGGCGCTCCCGGAGCTTGGAGGCGCCGCCAATGTACTGGATATATTTGTGGCTGCTGTAGCCCTGGTACAGGTATGCGGTTTCGTTGATGGGGCCATGGGATTCCGTCCCCGGACCGGTGGAAAAAAGATAGCTGGGGGCAGAGACCGTGGTGGGCAGCTCAATGCGAAGGGACTCGAAGATCTTCACCGAATAGGAAGCTATCTCAGCGTTTTTGATGATCAGGTCAAGCCGGACTCGGCCGGTGTTCTTGTAAAAATACATGCGCATGGTGTAGCCGAAAAGCCACGGCCCGCTTTCAGGCAGAAGGTGCCCATCACAGCGGATCACCGCTTTAACGGGGCCGTTCTCTTCGATCTCTGCCGTGGAATCGTCATCCAGGGCCGAAGAGTAGCGGGTTATCCCGCTGACGGCCGTAATGCCCCCTGTATTTCGCACATACGATGTACCGCCCAGAACCACGGAATCAAATACGTTGTAACGCTTCTTCCTGACCACAAACCGGGCAGCGCCCGTATTCACCGTAATATGATCAGGCCCGTCAACGGCAAGGTGAGGCCCTGCACTGTTGCCGGAACCGTTGGTAAGCCAGATTGCCTTGTTGCCGCCTGCCTCAACAGACGCCAGGGTATCCACAAGCACCCACTGAATGGTGCCGTCGGGGTACCTGTGAAGCGCTCGAAATTGATAATCGGATGCCCCCACAAGACCCAACTCACCGATGGATCGAACACCATCTGACCTGTCCAGGGGGACGCCGAAGGATGCAATTGCCTGGGCTCTTTTTATGCCCTCCACGCCTTCCGGAAGGACCTCATGAACAAGAATCTTAACAGCCGGATTAATACCGCACACCCCTTGAAAAGGAGCCATTCCGGCGATACAAAGCACCATGAATAAACAGCACAAGACACGCCTCACCAGTTCACACCGTAACAACGCCATCACCATGCACTCCTAACAAGTTTGATACGTATAAGAAACGTAGGGATGGGGGGCACCTAAATAAAGCATATTGCCATTGCCATTGCGCTTACGCTTTGCCCTTTACGGACAGGGAAGCGAGGGAATTGTCTCTGCGTAGGCAGCAGGGACCACTTTATTGTACTTCACTGCGAAATAATAATCGGTCCCAGGATCGTACGAACGGTAGGCAGGGTCGCCCTCAGACAAGCCATATCTGGCATTATACGCGCTGATGACCTGCGCAACGTCCACAGAGACGGATTCGGCGTCTCCCTTTTTCTGCTTTGGGGTCGGCTCATTGGCCACGTTCAGTGCGGCCCAGTAGTTATCATACATGTCCGGGTCGTATTGGTAGTTTCGGGTCACCTGGTTGAAGTTGAGGTTTTCCACCATGGGCACCGGAGCAACCTTGATCTGGTACCCCTGGAGCCCGTCCATGGGAGCATTCCACGTGAGGGTGTAGACGGAGCCCTGGCGCGCAACGGAAGCCGCGCTGGAATTTCCCATGTCCACGCGACCGTTACCCAAAGGGGCCACATAACCTGCGACAACGTTCCGATTGTAGTAATCGTAGATAAATTTTGACGAATAGGGGGAGTAGACCCGCTCTTTGCTTTGGACCACCAGCATCCTCTTATAATGGGATTTACACTGAACCAGAAAAGCGTCGTCCCCGGTCATCTCGTACCCTAAGGCCATCAGGAAAGAAAAGGGATACTCCCCACTATCATCGGACTCATTGGCGAGATCCAGGGACAATATGTAGACCTGATGCTCCAGCGGAATGATCTCTCTCAGGCAATGGTAAGCGTCCCCTAAAAGATAGTCCCGAAAGTCTTCATACATCAAAGGATCGTCGAAGTTTTCAGGTTGATACGTCCAGAACGAATTCGGAAAGATATCGTATGCCATGAACACCTTGTTACATCTGCGGCCCTCCGGACAGTTTCCGGCTTTGCTCATGTAAAAAAAACCACGATCCAGATCCCATCCGTTCTGGTCGATGTCTAAAGGCGTTGCTCTCATGCTCATAAAATTACGGACAATGCGATAAATCTTCTCCCGCCACACATCCGTACTTGCATAGAGACCGAAGGCGCCGGCACGCCTAAGCGCCCTCGAAAACACGCGGGGATACCCCATGTAAGTGGTCCCATCGTAATAACTCCCTACAGCCCCTTTGCCGGAGCCCTGATCGTAGAGCGTATACTCCCCGTGGTCTTTCCACCCGTCCATGAACGACTCATCCCCTGTAAGGAAATAGCCAATGGGGACGGAGATATCATGAGAATGCTCTCTGTCGAAGGGCTTGTAATTAAATGACAGCTCCTCCTGCTCCGGTGGTATGACCGTATTTACATTGGGAAAAAGCTCAGGGCCGTCAACATAGAAATCAAAATCATCCGCATGCCGTGTCGACCCGAACATTTTATGATGGTCCATGTTCTGGGCAGCCAGAAACGCCCCGCCGTTACCGGTCTGCAAATAGTGAAGGTACTGGCACAAATTGACATCATACTGATTATCGCCTCCGGCCTGCCCCCAATGATAATACCTGCGTATGCTGTCCACATTGGCCATCTCATAGTTTCCCAGCCCGATCTCGGCCAGGAACCTCCGCGTCTCTTCATGGGTCGCCAGTCTCTTTTCGTAATAGACGGCTCCGGTGTCCCTGTAGTGTTGAAATGCCGCCCTCCCGGTCAAGGGGTATTGTATGGCGTAAAAGGTCTCTCTCGGTAACGGGGCATCCTCCTCTTTCGAAAACTCCAACATCACCTGCCGTTTGTCATGGGCAAAAAAGGCGAACCCGATATCATCTTTTGAGTTCCACGGACTGAAGATATCAATGAACAGATCACCGTCATCCTCCATGGTGAACCCAGCCGGCCACATACCGTAAAGATTTCGGATCCCGCAGTTGATCTGCTTTTCTGTCGAATATATGGCCGCGAACCCTTCGCTGTGGTGGGTCTCATCCCCGAGGGAGTGGATCACAGCCCCTCCGTTGGCGACCTTCAGGCCCGTGTCGGGCACCAGGCGTTCCCGAAGCATGGAGGCGCCCCCCAGGTACTGGATATACTTGTGGCTGCTGTAGGCCTGGTACAGGTATGCGGTTTCGTTGATGGGGCCGTGGGATTCCGTCCCCGGACCGGTGGAAAAAAGATAGCTGGGGGCAGAGACCGTGGTGGGCAGCTCAATGCGAAGGGACTCGAAGATCTTCACCGAATAGGAAGCTATCTCAGCGTTTTTGATGATCAGGTCAAGCCTTACTCGGCCGGTGTTCTTGTAAAAATACATGCGCATGGTGTAGCCGAAAAGCCACGGCCCGCTTTCAGGCATAAGGTGCCCGTCACAGCGGATCACCGTTTTAACGGGGCCGTTCTCTTCGATCACTGCCGTGGAATCATTATCCAGGGCCGATGAGTAGCGGGTTGATCCGCTGACGGCCGTAATCCCACCCGTACCCTGTATAAACGGGGTCCCTTCCACAACCACGGAGTCAAACACATTGTAATGATTCTTCCTGACCACAAACCGGGCAGTACCCGTATTCACCGTAATGCTATCAGGCCCATCCACGGCAAGATGGGGCCCTGCACTGTTGCCGGAACCGTTGGTAAGCCAGATCGTCTTGTTCCCACCTGCCTCGACAGACGCCAGGGTATCCACAAGCACCCACTGAATGGCGCCGTCGGGGTACCTGTGAAGCACTCGGAATTGATAATCGGATGCCCCCACAAGGCCCAATTCGCCGATGGATCGAGCACCATTTGACCTGTCTAAGGGAACGCCGAAGGATGCAACGGCGTGGGCTCTTTTTATGCCCGCCACGCCTTCCGGAAGGACCTCATGAACAAGAATCTTCATAGCCGGGTTGATACCGCACACCCCTTGAAAAGGGACCATTCCGGCGATACAGAACACCATGAAAAAATAGCACAAGACACGCCTAACCAGTTCACACCGTAAAAACGCCATCACCATGCTCTCCTAACAAGTTTGATACGTACAAGAAACGTAGGGATGGGGGGGCGTACCACATATCACGTCAAAGCAGCGTCAACCGTTTCAATGGCCGCACCGGCAGTAGGTCTTCAGATTGAGTATCCTGGCTGCCGCCGAAACAGTAACTCCGTAAAACACAACGGGCTTGCCCCGGTTCAGGAATGTCGGCAGGGAGCCGTTGACCAGGGTCGAACCCGTGGCAAAAATCGTATCGCACCAGGAAATGGCCTCTTCCGTCACCTCCGGTGGTTCGATGACGACCCCGGAAAACGCGGTGCCTATATTGCCTTCATCCATGTCCACGGCCCGGACGTTGCATTGAGCGGCAAGGTTTTCAAGGAACCGGGGCTGGTGCCCCACAAGGAGCACCTTTTGGCCCGGGGTTATGGCTTCTGCCACATGGCCTGCACACTCCAGGGGTTCGGCGTCTCTGCAGTGTACTGTTTTCTCGCAGACGTTCAGGTACCGGTACACCGCGTTGAGCCCCGCCACAAAACTGGCCCGTTTGCTGTTGGAGTTAAGGGGCATGGTCATGAGGTCGTCCACCGAGTAATCGGCCTGTTCGTACGCATCGGCAAAGGCCTGGCCCCTGGCACCGCCGAACTCCGCCTCCACCATCACCTCCCTGCCCTTGATGATGGGGTAGTCATCGTGTTCGGGGGTTCCGATGGCCTCTTTGGCCGAAAGGGCCTTGCATCTTACCTGGATCCGCTGACCTGAAAGCTGGTGTCCGCTTATTTGTTGCCCTAAGGCAACGCGCAATTCGTCAAATAAGTTCATGGAGACCTCGTCGTCCTTTTCAAAAATATCTTTCACCGTTTTCTGCTCGACTTTTTTCTCCCTCCGGGCGCGCCCCATTAATTATCTGAGCCCACCACAAGGGCTATGCCCCAAAATATCAATACATAACGATATTCCGCCTCATATTCGTTACATCTCGAAGCAACGATCAAAAAAGCATGCTGAGGACTTATGGAGTGATCTCATCATGTGTAATTTGTTCTTGGCATGGCCCTGAATTAAATATCTACACTACACAACAAAAGATATTGAATCAAACATGAAGTCAAAAAAAGAAAAGATATCTCCGCCCCCTGCCCCACATGCCTTGCCCCCACCAGGGCCTTGTGATAACTATTCGTAATTAAGCAAGACATCCTCACCTTAAGGAAGACGCGCCCCATGGCAGAAGCACACCGACAATCATGGCTTTAAGACACCTTTTACAGAGCAATCGGAGGCATTACCATGGCTGAAAAGGCTCCCGTATTTGACCAGATCAAAAAGGATTATCTCCGTCAGGTAGAGGCCCTTGAAGGGGCCCCGGACATCGCCGAAACGCTGGGCATCACCGCCGACGATAACACATGGCACATCCCGTTTTTCGGCCGGACGCACACCATCACCCCCCATGCCATATCCGATGAAGCGGGCCAGGAGGCCAATCACATCACATGGGTCCTTCTCTCCAAATACCTGCTTCTGTGCCCCGAAAATGCCCCCCAGGATGACTCCTTGGTAACATACAAGGACTTCAAAGATGCCGCACCCTATGTGGGAGGATTCAGGAACACAGCGTCGCAACCCATCGCCACCCATTTCGAAGGAGCCGTTGAGGCATTGGAGAAGCAATGCCGTGCCTTCGGCGGCCAGCCCTTTGCCACGGATGTCTCATGCGAACTTGCCTTTCGCTTCCAGGCCCTGCCCCGGATCCCGGTGGTCCTCCTCTTCAACGATGCCGACGAGGACTTCCCGGCCCAGGCCACCCTGCTGTTTCAACAAGATGCGTCCGCCTACCTGGACATGGAATGCCTTGCCATGGTGGGCTCGACACTGGCGGCTCGTCTCAAGGGGGTTTCCCTGGATTACCTCTGATGGCTCACATTGCCCATCCCTGACATGTCGGTGGATCTCCAAGGCATGCCTCCGGCGGCCCTGCCGGGGGCTAAACGTTTAAAAAGTTCAACAAACAGATCCTGAGTAAAACTTCCAGCCTCATGGGATCGGCGGAGCATACCCGGTGGCCTCCGCAAGGGGCGTCCTGCCCTTGACAAACACCCCGTTTCCCCTGCCCACTTCCCGCCCCTTTTCATCATAAAGGACAGATTCTGCAACAAACTGAGTCTTCCCGATATTGACCACACGGCCTTCGGAGCGTAAAGTACCCTGCACAACGGGCCTCAGCAGATAGGTGGTAAAGGAGCTCGTCAGGACAAAGGTTTCGTGCTCAAGGGAGTTGGCCGCGAAAAATGCGGCGTCGTCCAGCATCTTGAAGTAAACAGAGCCATGGGCGGCACCGCCTGAGTGATGGTGATGCTCGGCAAGCACCATCTCAATGGTTGCCCTGCCCTCTTCCACGGTCATGGTCGGGTGATAAAATGCCTTGTTCAACGGGGCGGCGGCATACATACGCTCCAGGGAACGATAGTGGTCGGTGGGACTCACGGTACCTCCTTGTCTTAGTCTTAATCTCTCTGGATGAAAGACGCCGGGACAAACCCAATAATTCTCCATGGGCCATAAATATTATAGTCCTATCCCACAGAAACCTGAATGACAAAGGTTTGCTATGACCCATCCCATGCGTAAGGAAAAAAGCCATGAACCCACTTGACGTTCAGACAACCTACTGGGACAGCGTTGCCTCAAAAAAAACCTTTTCCCACCCCGTCGATATCGACACACTCCGAACCTGGGTGCGCCCGGATGAAAAAATCCTCGACTACGGCTGCGGCTACGGACGAACCTGCGCCGAGCTGGCGGAAAACGGATATCGCAACGTCACCGGGGTGGACATCTCCCGTGCCATGATCAAGCGGGGCCTTGCTGCAAACCCGGCCCTTGACCTGCGGCATAGCGACGCCGAAACCCTGCCCTTCCCCGAGCACTCGTTTTCCGCGTGCACCCTTATGGCGGTCCTGACCTGCATCCCCACAGACGCAGGCCAGAAACAGGTGATGGCAGAAATCTTCCGGGTCCTTCGCCCCGGAGGCGTCCTCTACCTCAGCGATTACCCACTGCAAAACGACGAAAGAAATACCGCCAGATACCGGCAGTACGAAGCCGACTACGGACAGTACGGCGTCTTCGGGCTTCCCGAGGGCGCCGTGGTCCGGCACCATGCCATGCCCTGGATCCATGAACTCCTCTCCTCCTTTGAGCTCCTTGAGGAACAAACCATTGAGGTTGCCACCATGAACGGGAACAAGGCCACCATCTTCCAGGTCATCGCAAAAAAACCGGAACGGCGGGAGACCACCCCAGCAAAGGAAACCGCGACGTTATGAGAAACATCCTTGTGTCGGATATTTTTGGAAAAACACCGGACGTAACGGAGCTCGGCAACGAGCTCCCCGGCACCTTTGAAATTGTTGATCCCTACTGCGGCCTTTTCATGGAATTCAAAGAAGAATCCGCCGCCTACCAGTACTTCACCGAGAATATCGGCCTGGATCGTTATTGTGAGATCCTCTCAAAAAAGATCGATGAATCACCCGGCCCTGTGACCCTCATCGGGTTCAGCGCGGGGGCCTCGGCCGCCTGGCGCCTCTCTGAAACGGTTTCCCCAGACAAAGTCCGTCGTGTGGTCTGCTTCTACGGATCGCAAATCAGGAATTGGCGCGCCATTAACCCGGTGGTGCCCACGGACCTCGTCTTTGCCAGAGAAGAGCCCAGCTTTTCGGTGGCCGAGCTTGCCGAAGCCCTTTCCAGCAAAAAAAACGTCCGGGTGCACCGCTCTCAATATCTCCACGGATTCATGAACCCTGCCTCCCTCAACTTTCATGAAGCCGCCTACGCCAGCTACATCCACTGGCTCACCGGCGGGCTCGCAGAAACGGCCTATTGCGGCATCTATTGCCCGGACTGCATCCGCTACCACAACCGGTTCGAAGCCCATGCGCAGCACCTGAAAGAAGAACTCGAAAAGGTGGCCTTCCACAAATACGCGGCCGTGGACTCGCCCTTCGGGGCCAGTTTTTCTCATTACAACGAGTTCTCGGAGGTCTTAGACGCCCTGGCGGAATCCGGGTGCAAAAAGCCCTGTCGGGTGGGAGGCGGGTGCTCGGGGACACCCTGTAAAATCATGGAGTGCTGTCTCTCAAGGAAATACGAAGGGTGCTGGGAGTGTGACGAGGTGGACGCCTGCGACAAATTTGACCTGCTGGAACCCAGGTGCGGAGAGATGCCCAAAAAAAATATCCGAACCATCAAACAACACGGCCCCCAGGACTGGATTGCCTTCAGGGAGCCGTTTTATATCTGGCAACAAAAGTAAGAACGCCGTCACTGTTCAGCGATGCCTCCGGCGGGTCGCTTTTTGAAAAAAGCTCCGCAAAAACGTTTCTGTCGCGCCGTAGCCCTTGGCCAAGGCAGCCCAAACGTTTGGCCCCGACAGGGCCGTCGGAGTTTTTTTTGAGCTGAATAATGTCCTCAGACAAACGGTTAACCGCTGTCAGAGCCACCTTCTGCAAGGGTTTTCACCAGCCAGAAAAACAGGGTCGCGTTGGGCATGTCGTCGTAATCAAAGGACAAGGAGCCGTCCTTACCTGACGAAGAGAACCATCCCCTGGCTTGGGGCTTGCTGCTGTGAACGGTGATGATCCCCCGGCTCAGGCTGATAGAGCTGATATGGGCGACATCCAGCTTCAATCGCCTCTGCCCCTCATAGATATTCAGATGGCCGAGGCCGAGTTCGATGGTCAGGTCCTTGACCTGAAAAGGAATGTTCCCACCGTTTTCAAGGACCAGCAGCATCCTGTCCAGCTCATAGGAGTTCCAGGCATCTTCGGCTGCCATGCCGTAGTAGTAAAGGTGACCGGGGTCGTCGGGGCTCCCGCCTTTCTTGGTGTACGCCCCTGCAATCCGATAGCGGATGGCGCCTGTTCTGTCCTTCCACGCAAAGTCAAAGGAGGTGTCCCGGTAGATAAGCCCGCCGTAGTTCTCCGTCTTGTCTACATGGAGGGAGCACACCTCGTCAAAGCGCAACTTTTTTTCCTTGGGGACAGCACACCGGCTTCCTTTCAGGGTATATTCCGCAAGCCCCTGACTTCCCACATAGGTGCAGGTTCCCCGGAACACCCCGTGGTCCATGCCAAGCAAAAAACCGAGGATAAGCCCCGCCGTGACCCACAGAAAAAAAGGGCCCTCCCAAGGAGGCAGGTCAAGCCCCCGTGCAAGGCCGTACCCCAAAAGCGCCCCCACCCCTGTGCTGACGAGGGCAGTGGCCAGGCGTCTGCCCCACCCTTGTGGCGTATCCCCCCTCTTAAGAGAGGTGTGGGCCGAAAGGATCTCGCCGATATGCTCCGGGGGCGGAGCAAAAAAATCGCTCTCCTCCGGCTGTTCATGCCCGGAATGGGTCTGTGTATCTGTTACCATGTCTTGCCTGAGCTCTCTTTGTGTACCCAACCGTTTCTCTCTTCCTTCATGTGCGTCATGCTTGAGGACATTCTTTCTCAATGCCCCTTGTTACACCTTTTTAAAGGCTTCCTTTTTTAACCCCAGGCGCTTCATGGTCCCGTAGAGGCCCCGTGGATGGACACCTGCCAGGGTTGCGGCCTCCCCGACACGTCCCCTGGTTTTTTTAAGGGCCGCGCTGAGGTAAAGACGCTCCACCTGTTCAAGGACCTCCTGCTTGACCTCCCCCAGGGTTTTCCCCTCCCACGACGCCGGTATCGCGCCCTCCTCACCGAAAAAGGCCCCTGAGGTAACAACGCTGCGAAGGGTCATGGGCAGGTCCTCCAGTTCAATCATGCCTGTACGGCACAACAGCATCCCACGCTCAAGAACATTCATCAGCTCACGGACGTTTCCCGGCCAGCCGTACTGACACAGGGCATCAAGGGCACCACCCGACACACCCCGGATGTCGCGCCCCACCCTTTTCCTCAAAATATCCATGAACTTGATCACCAGGCCCGGGATATCTTCCCGACGGCGTCTCAACGGTGGAATGGTGAGACTCACCACGCTGAGACGATAGTAAAGATCCTTTCGAAAATGCCCCTCCCGAACAGCCTCCTCCAGGTCTCTGTTGGTGGCTGCGATAACCCGCACATCAACCCAGATGGGGCGCTCACCACCCAGGGGGACGATCTCGAAATCCTGCAACACCCTAAGGAGCTTTGCCTGGAGTTGCAGGGGCATTTCCCCGATCTCATCAAGAAAAATGGTGCCCCCATGGGCCAGTTCAAAGGCCCCCCTCCGCGCTCGTACGGCCCCGGTAAAAGCACCCTGCTCATGACCGAAAAGCTCGCTTTCCAACAAGTTATCCGGCAAGGCCGCGGTGTTGACAGAGACAAAGGGACCTGAAGATCGGAGGCTTTCCGCGTGGATGGCCCGGGCCAGATGCTCTTTGCCCACACCGGTCTCCCCGAGAATCAACAAAAGAGAGTCACTTGACGCCACCTGAAGGACCTCGTCCACAAACAATCGCATCTCATGGTTTGCAGAAGTAAAATCAGTGATCACAGGCCTTATACGGCCCCGCCGATCAAGCTGGTCTCCCCTGTTCAGTTGCCGTCGTGATTCAAGAACCCCTTCAATGGCTTCCAGAAGCTTGTCCAGCCCCACGTCCGCATGCAACACCACATCCGCCCCCTGGGCCACAAGACCGGCATACGCTTCAGGGGTATCGGATTCATGCAAAATCACGGTGGTGGGTTTTTCCGGCAAGTTGTTGAGAAGCGAGATCCCCGCTTCTTCCGGCTTGGGAATCAAGCTGCGATGAATCACAACGATGTCCCCACAACTTCGCACTACGCGCTCCCATGCCTGTCGTTTTCCCTCCACAGGGCGAACCTGAACATCCCCCCCCTCAAGGTTAGCCATTACATACCGCTGAACCTTGCGATTCTGGACAGCCAATACCAGCCGCATCAACATGTCGCCTCCCTCCCACGTGGCTTTACCACAGGCAACCCACAATTAATCGGTAATAGTAAGCCTAAAAAGCCTTGTAAGGCCATCCGTAAAGGTACTTCATTACCGTATTTTCCAATACAGGTAAATATATACCGAAATATAATCTCAAGACAGCCAACCCAGGCCCGGCCACGCCGCGCCAACCACCCTGAAACAAAAGAAAAATCAGCCCAACCCTTTCCCTGGCACACATTCTGCTAATGCTGGCTGAAAACCCGGAAAGAACCATTCCACTTTTTACATGTTCAAAGAGACAACATCATGAAAAATGACAAGGCCCCCCGAAGAAAGAGTGATGAAAAAAGAAAACGAAAACAATGGGAAGCTGAAGAACGCGAGGACGCCTTTTTTAGAGAAAAAATGAAAAAGCGGCCCTACCCGGAATCCAGAAAAAACATCTCCTATGACGATGCGGACTGGCACTGACGATCAACAACCTCAACAAGGATACTGTTTTCCATGGCAACATCCACATACCCCCCGGAAACATTCTGGGGCATGGCCTCAGCCATCGACATTTATGACTGCACTCCGGAGATCATCCGGGATGCGGATGCCATCCGGCGATTTGTGGTAGAATTATGCGACCTCATCGAAATGAAACGATTTGGAAAAACCCAGGTTATCCACTTTGGTGAAGATGAAAAAGTGGCCGGATTCTCCATGACGCAGCTCATTGAAACGTCTCTGATATCAGGGCATTTCGCCAACCTGACGAACACTGTCTACCTGGATGTATTCAGCTGCAAACCTTACCCACCGGAAACGGTACGGCAATTTGCCCAACATTTTTTCGGTGGCATCAGCAGCCGCCTCAACGTCACCTACAGACATTGATCCTTCGGTCCCCTTCAGAACCAGAGAAGGGGATCGTATGCTTTTTAACGAGGCACCATGATCACCATCGATACCGTAACAGATCCCCGTACATGCAGGAGCCTCTGGGAGCACTGCACGCCCAACGACTCTTTTTTCGACCTCTGGCCCGTGCGCTGGGCCTTTGCCCATCACTTCAAGCATCCGCTGTGCTTCATCCACGCTCGGGACGGCCACAAAACCCTGGGATTTCTGCCCTTGTGCCACGAACCTGAAGCGGACCGCTATGTCTACTTCCCCGGGGAGACCTGGGGCGGCAAAACATGGCTTGAACAAAACCGGATTACTGCCGACTCACACACCGTGTGGCAGGCCATGCTGGAATCGGCACCCGGAGAGGTGAACCTGAACTATCTCCTGCCCCCATCCATAACAGGCCTGCTCCCTTTGATTCATAAGGACGACACAGGGTACCTTTTTTACCCGGGGACCTCTGGTTTTCATGTGGAAAACCATTTGCGGGGATTTTCGACCAAGTCTCTCAAAAACATGGCAAAAGAGCTCTCCGGTTTTGCCCGAAGGGGCCTCACCTTACACCTTGACCGTTTTGAGGATCTTGACACACTGTTTTCCATGAACAGAGAACGATTCGGAGCCTCTTCCTACTTCTCCGACCCGAGATTCCTCAACGCCTTTAAAAGCCTGGCCACCTGGTTGAAAATCCAGGGCCTCCTGCGTGTGGTGACCCTTTGTGTCGAAGGCAACATCGCAGCCGTGGACATGGCGGCCCTCTGGAAGGATCAGTATGTGGTCCTGGCCGGAGGAACTCACCCCGACTATCCAGGCATCGCCAAGGCGATCAACCTTTATCACATGGACTGGGCCTGCCGAACCCATCTGCGCGAAGTGGATTTTCTCTGCGGAGACTTTAACTGGAAAGAAAGATTCCACCTGACCCCACGCCCCCTGTACGCCCTGTCGAGCCTGAGGAAAGAAGACTTACAGAAAAGGGAGCCCCTCAGTGCATAAAGATCAGCGAACCCTTGTGGTAGGAACGACACCGGACTATGTGGACTGGATCCGCACGTCCCGGCCTGGCCAGGCTCTTTTTCTCACCCGTCCCCACCTTCGCCATGGCGCAACGGAAACGCCGCCACTTTCAAACGAAGAGATTCTCGAGGACATGAGTGACACAGCCACCACGCTGGCGAGCCTTACCACACACCTGAAGCGTTGGGGCCAAACCCTCTCCGGTGTGGTTGCCTTCGACTGTGAGTCTCTGCTTCCGGCAGCCCGCCTGGCCAAAGCCCTGGGACTTACGTTTCCATCACCGGAGGCTGTTTGCATTTGCCGAAACAAAATCGCCACGCGGAGAGTGTGGAAACATGCAGGTCTACCCACACCGGAGATGCATGCTTTAACCGGTCCATGCCAGGCCTCGGACTGCTTTGCCCATACCCCGGCGGTACTCAAACCCGCCTTCGGGTCCGGCAGTGAGTTGGTTTTTTACTGCACGGACGCGCCATCAAGGAGACGCGCCTTTCAATGCATTGCCCGGGGCCTCTCCAAACGGCATGCAGATCCGCTTTATGCCATGCGCCGCCCCCCCTCGGAAGCGTGCATCCTCGGGGAGGCCTTTGCGGCGGGGCCTGAGTTCAGCTGCGACCTTCTCCTGTCTCCACAAAAGGCACAGATCATCCGGTTGACGGAAAAACTCCGGGACCCGGCGCTCCCTTTTGGAACCGCCATGGCCTATCTTCTGCAGGACCGAATTCCAGAACGCCTGAAACGTTCCGAACTGGAAGCACTTTTTACCAAAGCAGCGCACACCCTCGGCCTGACATCGGGCATCGCCATGGTCGACTTTATCCTTACAGAAAAAGGCCCTCTGCTCCTGGAAATGACCCCACGCCCCGGAGGGGACTGCCTGCCCTGGCTGATCCGAAACGCTTTGGGCATCGATACCCTTACCCTGGCCCTGGATGCTGCAGACGGACAATGCCGCATCCCCACGTTCCGGCCCCCTGAGTCCCCTGTGGCAGGACTTCGTCTCCATGCCACCCAAAAGGGACGCATCTCCGGAATCGTGTCGGCTCCCCTGCTCAGCGACCCCAGGGTAAGGGCCCTCCATTTGACAAAAACACTCGGAGACATCATCAACCTCCCCCCGGAGGATTACGACAGCTGGGTCCTCGGACATGTCATCTTTACGCCGCAAAACTCGCACTCTGTTACTGAAGAGTGCATCAACCTGAAACACCGACTAAAATGGGTATTTGAAACACCATGAACACCGTCTCTCTTATGAACCGGACACACCAAATAGAAGCAATGCTAACCCACAACCATCTGCCATTGTCCAAAGGACTGGTCTCTACCCTCGTCAATGGCATCCTTAACGAACGGGCGCTCTATACAGACCCGACCCACCCCTCTCCATTTTACTATCTGAACCGCAGTGTCCTTTCACAACGGGCCAAGACCTTTCGAAAAGTCTTTGAAAATCACCTGCCCAAAACGGAGTTCTTTTATGCTGTCAAAAGCAACTCCCACCCCATGGTGGCAAAAACCCTCATGAACGAAGGCTTCGGCCTGGATATTTCCAGCGGAGAAGAGCTCAAAAATGCCCTCTCCTGGGATGCAGCTCGTATCGTCTTCAGCGGCCCTGGAAAAACAGACGAAGAGCTCAAAAAAGCAGCATGGAATAATGACAGGGTCTGCGTCCTCATCGATAGTTTCGGTGAACTCGAACGTCTCCAGACCATTGCGAAAGAGCTCAAGGTGGTAGTCCGGGCCGGCATCCGCCTCACCACCAACCCCGACGGAGCCTGGCGGAAATTCGGTATTCCCCTGGACCAGCTTCCAGCCTTTTGGAACCGCTGCAGGCAGCTTCCCAATGTCTATCTCCAGGGGTTACAGTTCCACACCAGCTGGAACCTCACCCCCGGCTCCCAAGTCAGCTTCATTGCCCAACTGGGAAAGGCCCTCGCTGACATGCCTGACTCTTTTAAGAAGCGCATCACATTTGTGGACATCGGCGGCGGCTACTGGCCCGAGGAGGGCGAGTGGCTCCAGCCCGATGCAACACCCGGAGGAAAAATTCGCTTGGCACTTGGCGAAGCAACCAACGCCGCCATGTCTCCGGTCCACGAACCGGGGACATGCATCACCACCTTTGCGCAAACCCTGTCCCATGCCCTGCGGCATCACATCTTCCCCCACCTCACCTGCAAGGTCTGTTTCGAACCGGGGCGCTGGCTCGTCAGCCACGCCATGCACCTTGTTGTCACGGTGGTGGATAAAAAAGCCGAAGACCTTGTTATCACCGATGCCGGCACCAACGCCATCGGGTGGGAACGCTTCGAAACGGACTACGCCCCCATTGTCAACCTGAGCCGCCCCGGGCTCGTTGAGCAACCCTGCCATGTCCTGGGCTCCCTTTGTACACCCCACGACCTCTGGGGATACAGCTACTGGGGGACCGCCATCGAACCCGGGGATCGTCTCCTCATCCCCAGGCAGGGAGCGTACACTTACAGCCTGAGACAGCATTTCATCAAACCGGTACCCACCGTCGTTATCTCATGATCCTAGCCGGAGGCGGTTCACCCGAAGTCCATCCCAATGCAGGGTAAACCGCCTCCCAAAAGCCCATAGCAACGCTTGGTGCCAAAGCCAGTGCCTGGGCGCTGTGTTTTTCTCTTACCTCCCATTATCCGCACAGCATCCCACGAATAAAGCGACGAAGCCTGTAATTCGGTACCCAACCGGTTGAGACCCGCAAAAAGAAATTCATTTTTAAAGAAAAAACCGTTACGATTTGGACCCGTCAACGTCACACGGCCATGCGAAAACCTCAACCTCCGGTCCCTGAAGCAACCAAAGGACCACAAGCCCCCCTCGGGAGCCTACGATGCCCACACTTTTTGCCATGCTTGCCGCAAGCGCCTCTGCCTACACGGTCACCGGGTTATTTGGAGAGCACAAAGGGGTTTTCTCTTTTTTCCTCTCCTTCCTGGTGTGGATCCTGGTCTTTTGCCTGCTCAAACGATGGCTCAAGGAGCTGCGCCCGTAACCCCCAAGCCCGGATATTTCATGAGAAAACAACCAAGCAAAAAAATACTATTATTTTGAATGGTTACAATAAAAAATGTCAACTGTTTTGAAAATACAAAATATAAATCGACGTTAGCTGTTTGATTTTCTCACCCTTCGGGCGAGCCGAGTGCACCCATCTTCTGCGTTATCAGAGCTTTGAGGTAAACCACTACATCTGCAGCTCTGATGCCTTGAATATGGGTGCACTCGACTCGTGAAATATCCAGGCAAGGAGATGTATCGTGACCAAACAAGGCCCGCCACCCAACCGGGAGGAGTTGCTCCAAAGGCGTAAAGAGCTCAAGGCACGACTTGAGCGGGAACGGCGCATGGCCCTCATTGAAGACCTTGCAGCCAGCCTGAAAGCCCTGAATGTCTCCTTTGCCGTCCACCTGGACCGCGAGGCCGTGGGGTGGATCTTCGACCATTTTCCCGTGGTGTTTTCCGGTATCGACTGGAAAAAGGTGCCGGGGAGCACCACCCGCCCCTATATCGAAGACGAGGAAAAAGACCGGTTGATCGCAAGCATCGTCTCGGACCACCTCGCCCCGGGCGATGGGGTCACCGTGATTTTCGGCAATGCCGACACCCCCTGCCTGAGCCTGGAGGCCCGGGCGGTGATTCGCCACACCGACCTGTTTACCGACGAATGCGAAGACCTGTGGGTCGTCTGCCCGGAAAAGGGATTCTGCCTGGAGTGCTACCACGAGGGGTATGTGGGGTATAAGGTGGGGGAATAGGGAAAAAAGGTCAGAGGCAATAACAGGTCATAGGTAATAGGTTATGGAGATCGGCACACAGGCCTGACGACCATACTCTTTATGCCGAAGTGATTTAGCCCGATGAACGAGGGTTAAAACGCTACGGTAATAAGCTTTCACGGTGGTGTACCTTGCCGCCGAAGGCTTCTCGTGTGGAGCGCCGCACTCCTGTGCGGCTTTTTTGCATGGGCGGAGCGTCTGCCACACGGGCGTGCGGCGCTCCATCTTTTGTTACTATTCAGCCTGCCTTCGGCGTGACAAGCCTCAAAAAACTATCTTAATGCACCCACCCTTCGTGTTGATCGCCCTTCAGGGCGACCAACACGAAGGGTGGGTGAGAAACAGGCCAAATTATTTCGGCGGAGCCTGGAAGCCCTTTTTAAGACCTGTTTGTCAAACTTTCTAAAAGTTTGGCCCCCGGCAGGGCCGCCGGAGGCTTTTTAGCCCTATGTGCAGGGAAGCTACTCTCCGGCCAGCCCAAAGGGCCTGATCACCCGGTCCAGGAGCCCCTGGACCTTGGAGATGGCCACCCCGTAGTTGGTGATGGGCACGCCCCGCCTCCGGCACTCGCGGACGCGCCGGAGCATGGCCGTGCGGTTGAGCATGCAGCCCCCGCAGTGGACGGCCAGGGCGTATTTTTCCAGGTCTTCGGGAAAATCGTTGCCGGAGTAAAACTCAAAGTTGAGATCCAGGCCGGTGTACTGGGTAATCCAGCGGGGAATTTTCACCCGGCCGATGTCGTCGGCCACCTCGTGGTGGGAGCAGGCCTCGCCCATGAGGATGGTGTCCCCGTCTTTGAGCTTGTCCAGCATGTCGGCCCCTTCCACCAGGGCCTCAAGGTCCCCCTTGTACCGCGCCATGAGCGTGGAGAAGGTGGTAAAGGGCACGTCCTCCGGCACGTCGGCGGCCACTTTGAGGACCGCCTGGGAATCGGTGATGACCAGAGCTGGTTTCTTGCCCATGTTGGAGAGGGTCTCTTCCACCTCCCGCTCCTTGACCACCAGGCCCACGGCATCGGCATCCAGAATATCGCGCAACACCATCACCTGGGGCAGGATCAGGCGCCCCTTGGGAGCCGCCAAGTCGATGGGCACCACGCAGACCACCCAGTCCCCTTCGTTCACAAGATCCCGCACAAGCAGGGGCTCCTCCCGAAACTCCGCCGGGGCCATGGCAATGAGTGCCTCTTTAAGCTCCCGCACCCCGTCCCCGCCGTTGGCAGAAACGGCCAGGACGTTAATACCCTCCTCGGCGCACCACCGGACATCGGCCTCGGTGTCGTCCCGCAGATCCCTTTTGTTCAAGGCCACCAGAAAGGTGATACCCATGCGGCGAAGCTCGGCGATGACCTCTTTTTCATAGTCCGTGATCCCCTCTTCACCGGCCACCACCACGGCCACGTCCGTCCGGAACAGCACTTTCCTGGCCGCCTGGATCCTCAGCTCACCCAGGGCACCCTCGTCGTCCAGGCCCGCGGTATCGTAAAAGGTCACCGGCCCCAGAGGCAACAGCTCATGGTGCCGGGCCACCGGGTCCGTTGTGGTGCCGGGCATCTCCGAGACAATGGCGATCTCCTCCCCGCAGATGGCGTTGATGAGCGATGATTTTCCCGCATTGCGGCGCCCGGTGAGCGTGATCACCAACCGAACCCCCTTGGGTGCTTTCACAGACATCTCTTACTCCTTCATATTAAAACAGAAACGCTTTCCCTGAACTTTTTTTTTAAAAAAACCCGCCTCCGGCGGCAAGGTGTGCCACCTTGAAAGCAGGTGGCGGATGCGCTTTGCCCCTCGCCTGTCGCGCCGTAGCCCATTGATGATGGTCGAATGGTGACGCATCGATATGGGCGTAGGCGGATTCCTCGGGTCAAATCACATCCGCCTTTCAAACAAAATTCGGCATTGATCTTCGTTTGGGCCATGGTCGTATTTACATGAGACCCCGCCCCACCTGCCCCTGGAGCGCCGCACTCCTGTGCGGCACGGGTAACGACGGACTAAAAAGCCGCACCGGAGTGCAGCGCTCCGTTTCGGTCGATCTTTTTCAGCTTTTTTGAGAGTCGCAGCCCAAACGATAACCAAGGCCCGGACTTCGTGCAAAAAATAACATGGGCATCTCCTGCAGAGGTACCTGCAAAACGTCACACGTCACGCAAATGCCCCGGCAGCACCCGCATAACCGCGGTCTCCATGCATTTGCCATAGGTTTTCAAGGTGCCCCCACCTTGCCCACCTTGGATCCTCCAAGGCTTGAGGATGGGGAAAGCCCCATGCTCCGAATGAGTTCCCGGGCCTTTTGCACGGTGTGGGCTGCGGTGCGGGTCTCCTGGTTTTTGCCCGGGTAGATGGCGTAGTTTTTCCGCACCGAGGCCGGGGTAACGGAGAACATGAGCACGTTGGCTCCGGCGTCGATCCCCTGTTTTCGGCCCTCTTCCCGCACGGTTTCCAGGGCGCTGGTGGCCGGAATGTTGGCATGGGGGTTGAGGAGTCTCAGGATGGCCATGGTGCGCAGGGCAAGCTGGGGATCCCCCGGACTCTCGGCGCCGAAGGGGGTCTGGGGATGGGGCACAAAGGGACCGGCGGAGATCATGTCCAACGCCAGATCGGTAACGGCCAGGATATCGTCAGCCAGGGTCTCCAGGGTCATGCCGGGCAGGCCGGTGATGATGCCGGAGCCTGCTTCGTACCCCAGCCGCTGAAGGGTGCGCACCCCTGCCAGGCGCTGCTGGAAATCGCACCCGGGGCGATAGGTGCCGTAAAGAGATTCATCCAGGGTCTCCATCTTCAGAAGGTAGCGGTCGGCCCCGCACTCCCGCCAGTGGGAAAAGGCCTCGGGCCCCCGTTCTCCGAGAGAAAGGGTCACGGCGATGGCATGGCGCGCCTTGATGCTTCGGACGATACGCCCGATAAAGGCCACATCGTAGTGGGGATCTTCCCCGCCCTGAAGCACCACCGTGGGAAGGTCCAGGGCCGCCAGCTCGTCCACGGCGTCCAGGATCTCTGCTTCGGTGAGCCGGTAGCGAAACACCTCGTCGTTGGGCGCTCGCAGCCCGCAGTAGTTGCAGCGGCACCGACAGAAGCTGGTAAACTCCACGATGCCCCTTAAATAGATCTCGTCCCCGAAGATTTCGCGCCGAACAGCCCGTGCCCCGGCAAAGAGCCCGGCATCGTCCTTTCCTTTCAGGTAGGCAAGAATCTCATCTCTGGTCATGGTTTCTCTCCTTTGAAGAGGGCTTCATCTGCTGCGTCAAAGCCCAGCTTCTGCATGCGCTTGGGAGAAAGCACCGCCGCCACCTGCTCGCTGCTCAGCACGCCCTCTTCCACCACGAGGTCGGCAACGGAGCGCCCCGTGGCCCGTGCCTTTTCAACCAGCCCGGCCACCCGGTCATACCCGATAAAGGGGACCAGGGCCGTAAGCAGGGTGTCGCTTGACGCCACGTGGGCCTTGCAGGCCTCGGCGTTGGGGGTGATCCCTTCCACGCAGAAAACCCGAAAGCTTTTTACCGCTCCGTTTAACAGGGTGAGGGACTCCAGCAGCCCGTGGGCCACCAGGGGCATGAGGTGGTTTAAGTCCAGCTGGCCCATGGAGGCTGCGGCCCCGATCATCTGGTCGTTGGCCATGGTGCGCAGCCCCACCTGGATCACCGCCTCCGGGATCACCGGGTTCACCTTTCCCGCCATGATAGACGAGCCTGCCTGGCGCGGCGGCAGGTTGATCTCCCCCAGGCCGCCGTGGGGACCGCTGCTCAACAGCCGCAGGTCCGAGGCGATCTTCACCAGGTTGGCGGCGTAAGCCTTTAAGATACCGGAGACCTCCACAAAGGAGTCGAGGTTCTGGGTGGCGTCCACCAGGTTCTCCGACCGGGCGATGACCACGCCGGTCAGGGCCTTGAGACGCTCCACAACCTTAAAGATGTAAGCCCTCGGAGCGCCCAGCCCCGTGCCCACGGCCGTGCCGCCCAAGTTCACCTGCTTGAGCCGCTCCCGGCACTTGAACACCCGCCAGCGATCCCGGGCAATGGCCTCCCCAAAGGCGCCGAACTCCATGCCCAGGGTCATGGGCACGGCGTCCATCATCTGGGTGCGCCCCAGCTTCACCACCGAAGAAAACGCGGTCTCCTTCAGTTGAAAGGCCTGCTGCAGGTGGCCGGTTTCCGTCTCCAGCTCTTTCAGAAGAAACAGCGCCGCCACCTTCAGGGCCGTGGGATACACATCGTTGGTGGACTGATGGAGGTTCACATGATCCAGGGGCGAGACGAGCTCGCGATCCCCCCGGTGCGACCCGAGCAGCTCCGCAGCCCGCCCGGCGATCACCTCATTGACGTTCATGTTGGTGGACGTGCCTGCCCCGCCCTGAAAAGGGTCCACCACAATCTGAAGCCCCAAATCTCCTTGGGCCAGCTCGTCGCAGGCAGCGCAAATGGCCTCCCCAACAGAGGCGTCCAGGTACTTCAGGGAAACATTGGTTTCGGCACAGGCCCGCTTCACCAGGGCCAGGGCCCGGACAAAGGGCCCTGGAATCCTCTGGCCCGACGAAGGAAAATGGTCCAGGGCTCGCCGGGTGTGCGCGCCCCAATACGCCGAGGCAGGCACCGCCACCTCCCCCAGGCTGTCCGTCTCTATCCGTGTGTCAGGACATGTCACGTCCATGGCATCTGTCATCTAAGGTATCCACCGTTGTGTCGTTTTTTCGTTCGCCCTCTATGGTCTAAATCCCAGTCCCCAAAAAGCCAAAAGCATGCCTCCGGCAGGCAGGGGATAAATCCCCTGCACCCCAGGTTCGCAAATGCTCAGGGGCTGCGCCCGTGTTCAATACCGAGATCAAGGGGCTGTTTCGTTCCCAGGCTCCGCCTGGGAATGATCCACGGAGGCTCTGCCTCCACACTTGAAGCCGTTTTCCCCTGTACGTTTTAGGGCCATGCCAAGAATAAATGACACATGACGGAATCATCCCATAAGTCCTCAGCATCATTTTTTGATCGGTGCTTCGAGACATAGCAAATATGAGGTGAAATATCGTTATGTATCATCATGTTAGGGCATAGCCCTTATCCGCTATGCCCCTATGCTTCACTCGGCAAGGCGGAGCCTTGCCATCGACACTCCCAGGCAGAGCCTGGGAGCGAGTGAAACGTGTTACGATAACGAATCGTGGCCCTTCAAGGCTTGTCGTATCGCTCGTACAAACCATCAGCCTATGTTTCGGGCGAAGCCCGAGCCGAAGGCCCTTGCGCATTGGCCCGAGGAACGAGGGACAACGCGCAAGGGCAATATGCTTTCGAGGTGGCTCACCTCGCCGCCGGAGGCAGGCTTTTTCATGCACTTCAACCATAGAAGGCACCAGCGACATTTAAAAATACAGATCCCTCTCACCGTCGGTGACGCGTTTTAAGAGCTTGGAGAACTCTTTGCCGCACTTGCGCTGGGCCATGGTCTCTTCGCTCCTGGCCAGAAGGGCTTCGCCCGCGGCCCGGGTTTCGGGGCTGGCGTAGTCGCTCAAGTACTCACGTAGGGTCAACAGGGCGTTGGGGATGCAGAACTCCTGGATAAAACCCTGCTTGGCAAGGCCCATGAAGTGGTCGCCGGTGCGCCCTTTGCGATAACAGGCCGTGCACCAGGAGGGAGTAAACCCGTTTTCCGCCATTTCGCGGATCACTTCGTCCAGGGAGCGGTTGTCGCCGAGGCAGAACTGCTGAACATCGGGGCGGTCGTATTCGGGATCGGAGTAGGCTCCGGGGTAGGTACGGGACCCGGCGCTCATCTGGGAGACGCCAAGTTCCATGAGCTCGCGCCTAAGCTCCCCGTTTTCACGGGTGCTCATGATAAGGCCGGTGTAGGGAACGGCCAGGCGCGTGATGGCCACAATCTTTTTAAAACGGTGGTCGGTGATCACATCGGGAGGGTTGGTGGACATCTCGGAACCCAGGGCGGGCTCGATGCGGGGAAAGGAGATGGTATGGGGCCCGACGCCGGTGTCTGCTTCCAGCTGCTGGGCGTGGGCAAGCAGGGCCAGCAGTTCGAACCGGTGATCAAAGAGGCCGAAGAGCGCCCCCATGCCCACGTCGTCGATGCCGCCTTCCATGGCCCGGTGCATGGCGTGGAGCCGCCAGAGATAGTCGGTCTTTTTGCCTTTGAGGTGAACCTTGGCGTAGGTCTCTCGGTGGTAGGTTTCCTGAAAGCACTGGTAGGTGCCGATACCGGCGGAGGCCAGGGTCTTGAAGCCATCGACGGACAAAGGCGCGCAGTTGATGTTGACCCGGCGGATCTCCCCGCTCTTTTCCGACTGGGTGGCGTAGACCGCTTCCACGGTCTCTTTCATCCACTCGGCGCCGAACCGGGGGTGCTCGCCGTAGACCAGCAGCAGGCGCTTGTGGCCCTGGTCTTCCAGCACCCTCACCTCGTCCTTGATCTCATCCATGGTGAGGGTTCGGCGGGTCAGCTCTTTGTTCGTGGCGTTAAACCCGCAGTAGCTGCAGCAGTTGCAGCACTCATTGGTGATGTACAGAGGCGCGAAGAGCACCATACGGTTGCCGTAGATGCTCTCTTTGACCCTCTTTGCCGTGGCGAAAATCTCGTCGTCCAGGCCGGTGTCTTCACAGGCGAGAAGGACAGCGGCCTCTTCAAGGGTCAGCCCTTTCATCTCGCCGGCCTTGGCCAGGACCTCCCGGACCCTCTCGGGTGCCGGGTTGCTTGCTGTTTCTATGTGGTTCCAGATGCTCGCCGCATCGATAAAATCCTCGGGGTGCTCAGGGTCATACGTCATCTCATCCATCCAGTGGCATGGTGCCGCGGCACCACACCGAAAGTCCCGGGCGCCGGCAGATATACAGGCGTCAAGGCTTCCCGCAATCTAATGTGTTATTACAAAGGCTCCAACGGACCATCGGGTCCATGGGGACAACCGTGGCGATTGCCCCCATGGCAAATAGCATATTTTGTGCCAGAAGGCTCATACAATACGAGAATCCGAAGAAAAAACGCCCTTCAGCCACAAGAGACATGGTGTCAACAGGGCTTTTGTCCGCAGACGGGGAACCGATTCGTTCCTCTCGTTAGCGGCGCAGCCCTCGGATGCTCGCGATATCGCCGCTCCTGTCCCGGTACCGGGTATGGAGCAGCTCATGGGAAAGGTGCCCACCCGGGCCCTCCTTCAAAAACCCGTCGTCGGTGTACAGGGCCTTTACCATGGGGTTGTCCTGGGATTTTCGGTACGGGTATACGGCCGGATCCGCATCGGCCTCATAGACCGAATCCTGACGGATCCTGATCATGTCAAGGACCTTGGCCACCCCTTCCTTTGCCGTGTTCACGCCAAAAAGAGCGTACCCACAGATCAATCCGGAGGCTTTCATAAAACTGCGTCGTGAAAGATCCCACCTCATCTTTTTCATTGCCTGCCTCCCTGGGTTACGAAATTTTTCTCATGTTAAAGCGTCTGTTCACACCGGCCACCATCTTTCTAAAGACCGATGCCTCAAGGTGAGCGGGGTCCAGGGGCTGACCGCCTCCGTTGACGCACCCGCCGGAACACGCCATCACCTCAATGAAATGGTAATCCGCTCTTCCGGAGCGCACTTTGTCGCAGAGCATGGCTGCCTTGTTCAGGTCGCTCACCACGGCCACGCGGAGAGGGCCGAAGCCCGGAACCTGAAGCTCCACCCGCGTCAACCCCCGCTCCGTGCGTACGGCTTCAATGTCGGGATCGTTCAAGGTCTCACCGGACAGGGCCTCGTAGGCATATCGCAAGGCCGCCTCCATCACCCCGCCGCTGGTACCAAACAGGGTGCCTGCCCCGGAAGAAACCCCAAGTGCGGGGTCGGCGTCTTCGTCGGGGAGGGTGTGAAACGAAATCCCGGCGCTCTTGATCAGGTATGCCAGCTCCCGGGTGTTGAGGGTGGCATCGATATCCCTCTGGCCGCTGGCGTTCAGCTCCGGGCGAAGCCCTTCGTATTTCTTGGCGACGCAGGGCATCACGGAGACGGTGTAGACCTTCTCCGGTGCAACGCCGGTCTGCTCGCTGCCGTAAGTCTTGGCCAGGGCTCCCAGCATCCCCACCGGAGATTTGCAGGTGGAAAGATGGGGAATCAGCTCAGGATAAAAGGTCTCACAGAATTTGATCCAGCCCGGGCAACACGAGGTGAACTGAGGCAGGGGCCTGTCCGCGGTTCCCCCCGAGGTAATTCGCTCGACCAGCTCTGTCGCCTCCTCCATCACCGTGACGTCCGCAGCCCACTCGTTGTCCCAGATATAATCAAACCCCAGGCGCCTCAGGCTGGCGTGCATCTTGCCCTCCACGTAGGTGCCCGTGGGCATGCCGAAGCACTCTCCCAGGGCATACCTCACGGCAGGGGCCGTCATGGCAACGACCACGGTATCGGGGTCTTTCAATTTCTCAATGAGTTCGGGAAGACAGGAAGCCCCTTCCCCAATGGCTCGATAAGGACAAACGATCACGCATTGCCCGCAATTCACGCAGGCCGCCGGGTCCACGGTTTCCCGGGTGCCGTCCGGCTGCCTCTGCCTTGCACCCGTGGGGCACTGGACCTGGCACTTGCCGCATCCCTGGCACCGGCCGGGGTCTGTTTCAACAAACGATACACTATCCAGGTTGCCGACATCCGGATAACCGAGCCTGTAGTTGACTCCCTCCATCTCTTGAAAGGTCCCGGAAAGCCCGGGCAGGGTTACCGGGTCCTCGTTGGTACTTGCATCTGGCATCTGTTCTGCTCCTTAACTCAATAAAAACGATCCGATCAGGTAAACGCACACTATCGCAAGTGTGTTACACAAACCGGCAGAGAAAAAGCAACACAATGGCACAAAAAATGTTCCTTCAATACTCACACATTGAAACAACACAAAAACAGACACGCGCTACAGCTACCATTGTTTTTAAAATCGTCTGCCCCAGCGAAATTTTAACCCACCCATCTTTTTTGCCCTCACCAAAAGGAATTCGCCGGATTTTCCAAAGTGACAGATCACGATCCGTATCCGCCTTTCCAGGGGCTTCCGACGCACCGGTCATGCTCCGACATGCGTTCAACAATAAAAATAACATGTCTCTTGCAAGAACAAAGCACACGCCCAGATCTTTATTTCGGAGCAAACCGGACACTCTTCCAGGGAACCATACGTTACATTCGAATGCCGGGACTCCCTGAACCGCCTTTCCCCCACCCCAGAAAAATCACAGGGAGATACGCACCTCGAAAGCCCCGGCACGACGCATCAAAAGGACAACTCGATCCCCTTTGCCTTCAAGGCACGGATGTGAGCACTCCTGTCCTCGTAAGTGGTGTGAAGCAGGTGGTGGGAGCGATGCCCGCAGGGCCCCTCCTCAAGAAAGCCGCCCCGGGCGTAGAGAGCCTTCACCATGGGGTTGTCCTGGGACTTGCGAAGCGCGTATTTGCGGGGATCTGCATCGGCATCGTAGACGGCCCGCTGCCGAATGTCCAAAAGCTCCAGAACCGCTGCCGCACTTTTCTTAGCCATGCCCGCACCCACCACGGCGTACCCGCAGGCCAGGCCCGCGGCCTTGATAAAACTGCGCCTGGAGAGATCCCATCTTCCTTTTTTCATAGCCTTGCCTCCTTTACCCCACCTGTCTCATGTTGAACCGCTTGTTGACCGTGGCCATCATCTTCTTGAACAGAGAGGCCTCCATAATGGAATCATCCACGGGCTGACCGCCCCCGTTGACGCAGCCCCCCGGGCAGGTCATCACTTCGATGAAGTGCAGGTCGCTGGTTCCGGCCCGCACCTCCTCACACACCCTGGCCGCCTCCTGCAGGCCGCTCACCACGGCCACGCGCACAGGCCCGAAGCCCGGCACGTCCACGGACACCTTGTTGATGCCCTTGCCGGTGCGCACGGCCTTGATGGACGGATCCGCAAGGGTCTTGCCGGAGATGGCTTCGTAGGCAAAACGCAGGGCCGCCTCCATGACCCCGCCGCTGGTGCCGAAAAGGGTGGCGGCCCCGGTGGCCATGCCCAGGATGGGGTCGGCCTCCTCGTCGGGAAGAGAGGCAAAGGAGATCCCCGCTTTTTTGATGATGTAGGCCAGCTCCCGGGTATTGATGGTGGCGTCGATGTCCCGGCGGCCACTGTCGGCCATCTCCGGCCGCAGCCCTTCGTATTTCTTGGCGATACAGGGCATGATGGAGACGGTGTAGACCTTTTTGGGATCAGTGCCGGTCTGCTGGGCCCCGTAGGTCTTGGCCAGGGGCCCCAGCATGGCCACGGGGGACTTGCAGGTGGAAAGATGGGGAATCAGGTCGGGGTAAAAGGTCTCGCAGAACTTGATCCATCCCGGACAGCAGGAGGTGAACTGGGGAAGGGGCTTGTCGCCTTTGCCCCCGTTTTTCACGCGCTCAAGAAGTTCGGTGCCCTCTTCCATGATGGTGACATCGGCGGTCCACTCGTTGTCCCAGATGTAATCGAAACCCAGGCGCCGCAACACCGCATGCACCTTGCCCCCCACCCAGGTGCCCGTGGGCATGCCGAAACACTCACCCAGGGCGTATCGCACGGCAGGGGCTGTCATGGACACCACCACCGTATCCGGGTCTTTGAGCTTTTCCAGGACCTCGCTTACATAGGAGACACGCTCGGTCACGGCGCCGTAGGGGCAATGGGTCAGGCACTGGCCGCAGTTCATGCAGACGGAAGGATCCACGATGTGTCGCGTGCCGTCCCCGGTCTCCTGGATCGCGCCGGTGGGGCAATGATGGGAGCACTCCCCGCACCCCTGGCACACCGCAGGGTCCACCTCCACGAAATAGAGGGTGTTGGGGTCTGTTGCCCCCGGCGAGTAAACGGTATTGCGGATTCCTTCCATGGTTCGAACCGCCCCGGGCGGATCCACCCGGACCCCGGACAGGTCCATGGCGCGAGTTGCGGGTCTTTTCCTGGTTTCTTCTGTCATGTTGCGTGCTTCTCCTCCCATGTGGGTAAAGGGCAACCCCCCGTCGTAGACTGTATTCCTTATATTTAAGTTGCCTACCCACGCCGATGGGAAAATGCAACAGGGATATGTGTCCGGAAAAACAAACCAGGTCGCGTACCGCGTTAAGCCGCCGAAACACCTGACACATCTCGACACGCCTCTTTTTGTTCAATAATTTCTATTATTCCCTTCAATTTCATTAAAAAGTCATTTTTTGCCACTGAAATAGCGGTATCGCAGGATAACTTATGCAAGCCAACGGCAATTCGCATCGTCCACCGGACATCTTTGCTTAAAACGCCTCCCGAGGCCTTAAAAAAGGACTCCAAGTACGAAAAACAGGCCGCCATTTCAGCCTTTTCCCCATGTCTGTTTTTTTGTTCCACACTCGTTCGGGCTTTTGCGATCCGTTCCTTCGTCACACCCCGCAACAAGCAAACACAAGCAAAACAGCGTTTGCCCTCTTCCAAAAACCACCCCCGGACACCGATGTGCGTTGGTACCGTTCCTTGATCGGTAACATTCAGACGAACAAGTAGTTTTGGGAATTGTGTTTTTAATAAAACGGAATTTTACCCGGCTTTTTTTACATAAACAGCACATCACTCCGGCGGCGGCCCCGCAGCCCCTTCATGCCCCTCCCCACCGGCAGACTGTCGAAAATCCTTGAATATTCGTTCTAAACTTTTCCAGAAGAGCCGCCGATAGCATGAAGGTAATGGAGGTCGTCTATTCCATCACCGCAGGTTCAGGGCCACCGCAAGCAGATCAGGACGCACCGCTCTCAAGACATGGGATGGGTGATTCGGTGCATTACCATGAGGAGCCGAGACATGACCGATACAGGACACGCGGTAATACCCCTCACAGAGATTCCTGTCTCCCGGCGGGAGCAGGCCAAGGCCGATATCCTCGAAAGCTACCTGTTCAGCTCCCAGGTCCACACGCTCCAGACCCTCACCGTCACCATCACGGCCGGCATAAAGCCGGGTGAAGAAAAAATCAACGCCCTGGCACTGCTCCAGCTCCTGCAGCGATTTCACCTGGAGACTGTCAAAATCAGCGCCCTGATTATCCACGGCGTGCTGGCCGAAGAACCCTTTGACGAATCCCTTTACGTCCCCTGGGACGACGACGGCCTCGGCCGAACCGTGCGCCTGGTTTCCAAGAACAACGACATCACCCTCACCGTCTCCGGCACCCTGCCCCGGGGCGGAAAAAGCGGCCGCATCACCCGCACCTTTTTCGACAAGGGTTCCAACGCAGGCAAGATCCTCTCCGACGGACGCATCGACTTCCGGGAGATGCTCCGCTACCCCTCGGCCAAGGCCGGGGATCTCCTCTTGCAGGTCTCCCTGCCCGACACCGCCAAAGACGGCCTCTCCCATGACGGCACCCCGGTCCAGCCCCCCGTGGCCAAAGAGTACCCCCTGAAGCTGGGAAAAAACGTGGAGCAGGTCTACATCACCACCGACGAAGGCGAACCGGGATACGATGTAAAGGCGAGCCGGGACGGCGTGGTCATCACCCACCTCGGCCCGGAAGGGATCTCGGCCATTGACATCACCGATCGCATTGTGGTGGGGGATATCGATTTTTCCGTGGGAAACATCGGCAGCGATGTGGTCTGCCCGGTGAGCATGCAGGCGGAATCGGTCAACGAGGGGTTCCAGGTAAAGGTGGCGGGGTCGGTGACCATCCGCACCATCAACGGCGGCCATGTGGAGTCCGGCAAAAAGGCGACGGTGGATCAGATGCTGCCCGAAAGTCACCTCATCAGCGACGGGGACGTTGCCTGCCGAAGCGTCTCCTCCTCCACCATCTCCTGCGAGCACGGCACCGTGTCCATTCAGCGGGAAGCCATCGACGCCACCATCCATGCCCACCGGGTGGCCATCAACACCTCGGCGGCCCTGCTGCTTAACTCCCACCTCCACACCTGCGTGGCGGACCTGGACAATGTACGGGTCAGCGGCAAAAACCACCTGATCCTGGGCCCGGGCCTCTTTGCGAAACGCGATGAGCTCACCCTTGAAAAACGCCGGATCAACACAGCCCTTCACGAGCTGGAGGAGACCCTCAACAAAGCCAAGGCATCCCTTGTGGCCGAACTCAAGAGCCTGTCCGCCGAGTTTGGAGAAGACGAATCCGTCAGGCCGGTGTTCAAGAAAATTGTCGCCTCCCTCAAGGCCTATGAGTTCGAAGGGGTCCCCCGGCTGATGGCCTCCCTGAAGCGTGGCAACACCTGCCTGGCCGTCAGCGGTGCCATGCAGACCATCGAGCATACCCGCACCCTGTGCGGACGGTTCTGGGACCTTGAGGCCCAGGCCAAGGCCCTCCATGGTAAGATCTCAGAGGTGGAAGAGGCGCTCAGAAGCATCAGTTTCAGCCTCAACGCACGCCTGCGTCCCTCCGCTGTCATCGCCATCCACCTCGGCAGCAACGACCCCGCGCCCCTCACCCTGGAGGCCCCTCCGGGCAGCGACCACGACCACGCCGTCAACATCAAGGGCAAATTCACCGTTGAAGAGGGGCTGGTGACCTCACAGCGTTCGCGTTAGCCCGGCATCCCCCCGGATGTTGACAGCCTGTCGGCGGCCCCGTATCCTGAACAAAACCGACACCATCAAGACGTTTATCAGCAGCCGCCCCGGCCTTCCGTCATGGGCTCCCCGCCCGGCCAGGGCCACTCCGTCCCCCACATCATACAGGTGCCCCATGCCCTTGGAACCCCGTCTAAAAAAAGAGATCGGCGCCATGCTCCGCGCCGCCCGCACAGCCGGCCGGGACATGCTCTTCGAGCATGAAGTGTACGCCATTCTCCGTGCCATGGACATCGAGGTCCCCCGCCATGCCCTCGTCACCTCGGCCCATGCGGTCACCCGAGAGCTTCTCCACGGCATCGGGGGGCCTGAACTGGTGATGAAAATCGTCTCACCGGCCGTCACCCACAAAGCGAGCGCCGGCGGCGTGTGCATGGTCCACGCCGACCCGGACTTTGTCCGCTACACCTTCGAGAAGATGACCTCTGCGTTTCGGGACATGGGCGTCCCGGTGGAAGGGGTGCTCATCACCGAAAAGGTGGACTACCAGCCCGAGCTGGGCAATGAAATCCTCCTCGGGTTTCGGGAGAGCGAGACCTTCGGGCCGGTGCTCTCCTTTTCCAAAGGGGGCAGCGACGCCGAATTTTTTGCCAGGCACTTTTCCCAGCCCAACCTCATCCTCGCCCCGGTGGACCGGGACTGGGCAAGGGCCCTTTTGGAGTCCTCCCACATCCACGAAAAATTCAAGGCCTGGAACCGCGAGGCGGACGTGGGACGCATCGTGGACGTGGGCGTGGCCTTCTCCGACCTGGCTGTTGCCTTCTCCTCCTATTTCAACACCGGCTCCGACCACGTCATCACGGAGTTCGAGGTCAACCCCCTGGTCTTTGCCACCGACGGCCGGTTTGTGGCCGTGGACGGCTTTGCCCGTTTCAAAACCCGGGGGCCCCTGCCCGACCTGTCCATCGCCCCCGAAGCCACCATGAGGCCCTTTTTCGAACCCAGGGGCATCGCCGTGGTGGGAGTCTCCACATCGGACCCCACCAAGGCGGGGAACATCATCGTCGAAAACCTCATCCGCATGGAACGGCCCGACATCTTCTGCATCAACCCCCGGGGAGGCACCCTCTCCGCAGGATCCCGGGAATTTCCCGTCCACACCGGCCTGGAGGCCATCGACGCCCCCGTGGAGCTTGTCATCGTCACGGTGCCGGCAAGCGCCACCCTGCCCGTCATCGAAGGGTGTGTAAAAAAAGGGGTCAAGGCCGTCATCCTCATCCCCGGGGGCTTTGCCGAGGTGGACAAAAACAGGGATCTGGAAGAGGAGATCTCCCGCCTCGCCAAAGAGGGCGGGTTTCGCCTCATCGGACCCAACTGTTTGGGCATCGTCTACGAGGGAAGCCCCACCGCCAAAGGCCTCAACACCTTCTTCATTCCCGAAGACAAATTCTCCGTGAGCATGGAACGCGAGAACAAGGTGGCCATCCTGAGCCAGAGCGGGGCCCTGGGCATCATCGAGATCGACAACCTGAAAAACGCCATCTCCCCCAAGGTGATCGTCAGCTACGGCAACCAGCTCGATGTGGATCCCTGCGACCTGGTCACCTATTTTCAGGACGATCCCAGGATCAACGTCATCGGCTGCTACATCGAAGGGTTCAAGCGCCACGCGGGGCGCAAGTTCTTCGACGCCGTCAGGGCCGGGACCAAACCGGTCATCGTCTACAAGGCCGGGCGCACCGAGGAGGGGCGAAAGGCCACGGAGTCCCACACCGCCAGCATCGCAGGGGAGTACGCCGTGGCCCGTGCCGCCATGAAGCAGGCCGGAGCCATCGTGGCCGACACCATGGTGGACCACGGGGACTTCATCAAGACCTTTGCCCTCATGAACGACTTTGTGGTCTCGGGCAACCGCGTGGCCATCATCGCCAATGCCGGGTATGAAAAGACCTATGCCGCAGACAATTTGGGGGACCTGGTCCCGGCGGATTTCGATGAGGCCACCCTTTCGGCCTTAAGGGCCATCATCCCCCCCATGGCCGAGGCATCTCCCCTTCTGGACCTCACCCCCATGGCCGATGACGCCATCTTTGCAGGCGCCGTCGAGACCATGCTCAAATCACCGGACGTGGACGCCCTCATGGTCTCCATCGTGCCCCAGAGCGCCCTGATCCATACCACCGACGATGAGATCCGAACCAACCCGGACAATATCGCCGCCCGCATCATCCGGCTGGTCCATGCCTACAAAAAACCCGTAGCCGTCTCCGTCAACGTGGTGAGCCGGGCCGATGCCGTCTACAACGAACTGGGACGCACCCTGGATGCGGGCGGGGTCCCCACCTACCTCACCGCCAACCGGGCCATGGTCTGCCTCAACGCCTTTATCCGCCACCGCATGAGCCGGGACAAGACCCGGCCCTTAAGCCACCGGCTGAAATAAGGCACAAAAAAACGCCGTGCGAGTGACTTCGCACGGCGTCTCATGGTCCTTTCAACACATCAAACAGGAAAAAACCGATGGATCACTGCAGGGGCCTGAGTTCCACCCGACGGTTCTGCTTGCGACCTTCCTCGGTCTCATTGTCCGCCACGGGATTTTCCTCTCCAAAGCCCTGATACTCCAGGCGCCCTTCGGCAACACCTTTGCTTACAAAATACTCCTGTACGGCCTTGGCCCGCCCTTCGGAAATGCGCTGGTTGGCCGAATCACTCCCCTGGCTGTCGGTGTAGCCTTCGATGGAAACCCGCACATCGGGGTTGGTCATCAGAATCTCCACCACCTCGTTGAGCAGGGGAAGGAAATCAGACTTGATGCGGGTCTCGCCCGTATCAAAGGTCAACCCCTGGATCACCCAGCACCCACGGCTGTCCACCACGGCCCCCTGGGGTGTGTCCGGACAACGGTCCATGCTGTCTTCAACCCCGTCACCGTCCGCATCGGCTATCACGGGGCAGCCCAGCTCATCCACGGGCTGGCCTGCGGGGGTGTTCGGGCACACATCCATGTCGTCGGGGACCCCGTCCCCATCGGAATCCAGCACCACAGGACAGCCCAGCTCATCCACGACCTGACCGGCGGGGGTATTGGGGCAGGCGTCCACATCATCGGGAACCCCGTCGCCGTCGCTGTCCATCACGGCCATGGGCTCCTCTTCTGCGGCGGCCTCACGCTTGCCGAAACGCCAGCTGATCCCAAGCTGCCAGGCAAGGTTGTTGTAAAAGTCATCAAAGGGCATGACGTGGCGAAGCTCGGCCCTCAAATCCAGATTGTCCATGATGGCGTATTTGAGGCCCGCTCCGTACTCGGCCATGAAATCGGTCTCGGAGTCCCCCACATCCGGATCCAGGCGCAAGGCACCCGCCCCGATAAGCACAAAGGGCCTCAAGGCCTCTTCGGGCATGAAGTGGTAAAGGGCGTCCAGGGAATAGCGCTGACCGTCCACGTCCACATCGAACTTTTTCGTCTCCGTGGAGATCCAGGTAAATCCGCCTTCCAGCGTGCACCGCTGGTTTATGGCATACCCCAGGGCAAGCCCCATGGTATACCCGTCATCCAGATTCTGGTTCCCCTCGAAAATGTGCCCTCCCACCATGGGGGAGAGGTCAAAACGATAGTCCGATCCTTCGGCACTCGGCTGCCCTGCCCAGACCATCACCACGGCAACCAGAGCCAGGGCTTTCATGCATCGTTTCATACTGCCTCCTTTGTCCTTTGTATCGTGGATTGCCTTGCGAAGCCGTTTCAACGAAAAAACATGCCTTGCCGACCAAACCTCAGGAACCTGAGACCAGTATGCGCGAGATGACGTGTCGATGTACGCCGGGGACGTAGAAAAATGCAGTTCAAAAAAAGGTGCTGTAAGGAAGAATTCCTGACGCCGAATCCTAATGGCCGGTGCCAAGGACATTGAAAAAAAGCTGAGATGTTACGATATATATCCGGGCAAGGCGGGTAACTGCCCCTTTGATACGGCGGAAAAGGGACCGCGGCTTAAAGCAGCCCCCTTTCCCCGGTTAATGGAGGAAGTATACACCAACGGCACGCCGATATTCAATCAGCAATCCCTTAAATTCATTAAAAAAACCATTTCACAGCAGAACACACTGCCCCATCCTGGCCCTGGGCGGGGGAAAGATCAGTTGAGACAGGTGTGTCGCCTGACGTGGGCCGCGATAATAGGGTTCACCTTGGGGCCGTGGGTCAGGGGCGCCATGTGGCCGGCATCCACGAGGTGATAGTCCACATGGGGAATCACCCCGGACAGGGCGCGGGAGATTTCATAGGAAAGATCCGGGCTCCGGCGCCCTGCCATGAGGCAGGTGGGGGCCGAAAGCTTTCCGTAGCGCCCCATGCGGAGTCCTTTGTGCGCGGAGGCAAAATAGTCCAGGGGCATCTTTTTGACGCACCCTGCCAGCGCCTCCTGGACCTCCGGGGGCAACAGGTCGAACAGCCCCTCCCCACTGAAGAAGTCCACGAACATGGAAGCCCCCGTCTTGAGATTTCCCCGGTTGATCTCCTCGATGACCGATCCCATGAGGGTTTTCTGCTTTTCGTAGAGGGCGTCGTCTATTTCACGAACCACGTGGTTGGCCATGGGCTCATACAGGGAAATGCTGCGAATGCGCTCGGGCATCTCCAGGGCCAGGTGCATGGCCACGGCCCCGCCGTAGGAGTGCCCCACCAGGTGAAACGGGGTGTCGCCGGGAACATCATGGGCAAGGGCCCGGCGAATAAGGGTCAGCTCATCATCCAGGGTAAAGCCCCCCGCCTGTTCATCGGAAACGGCCGGGGCATCCCCATACCCCCAGAGATCCACCGCCACCACCCGATGGGTCTGCTTCAACTCTTCCATCAGGGTAACCCACTGCACCTTCGAACTCATGGAGCTATGGAGCAGCACCACAGCCTCCCCTTCACCTTCGGACAACCAGCCCATGCCTATCCCCCTTGATTTGCCGTAATAAATAAAAAACCCTGATGCCTCATTCGGTCATCAGGGTTCATGTTAAAGGCCTTGCACGGCATGTCAAGGATGTTGGGCCCGCGCCCGCTGTCAAGCCGTGAAACATTGCCGGAGGCGTCACCGATCCCGTTTGAAAGCTAGGCCCCGATGGCTGAGGGGACCCGTTCGGTACAACCAGTAAGCCTCCAGCTGCTCGGGGGTAAGAACATCCTGAATCGGTCGGGGCATCTCGTCACCGCCCTCGGCGGCCCGCTCCATCCGAAGGGAATCAAAGCCATCTGAGGTCAGCATCACCCGAGCCACGACCTTCTGGGCTTTCACTCGACGGGCCACCAGGGGTTTCAGGGCCTCCTGCTGGTCCGGGGTCAGGGAGAGGACCGCCGTCAACTCTTCCATCACCTCTTCGACGCTCTTGTCTGCCCAGGGCAGGCGCCAGCTGGTGCGAAACATGTTGAAACGCTTTGCCTTCCGGCCCTCAGCGAGAAGCAGCTGATACTGGGAGGGCGTCAACAGCTCCACAATCCGGGAGTACCGTCGCCGGATAATCGCGTTGACTTCGGCCATGGAGCGGTCGTGAAGCTCCACCAGTTCTCCCCGCAGCCCGGTAAGAATGGGGTCAATGGCCCGGCCCTGATCCGGGGTCAGGTCGATGCGGCCCACCATGCGCGCAATGATCATGGCCGCAGGGGGGCCTCCGTGGACAAACCGACGCACCTTATGATGCGTCACCTGGCGAGCCGTAAAAAAACCGGCCAGGGCCCCCAGTGAAAAAATCAACCCCACCCCCACCATGAGCTTTACTCGTTTCATGACAACCTCGATCAAAACATGTAAGCGATCAGGTGCTCGACATACACCGACGTGTCTATCAGCGCCAGGTTCAACAAGTCTTCACTCCCATGGGACAAAAGCGCCAGTATCACGGCGAGTCCGCCCGCCGCAAGGGAGGTCAGGGGAACAAGCCGCCAGACGGCCTCGGAAAAGCCCTCCTCCTGCGGTCTTTTCGGGTGAACCCGGAGACGGGTCACGTCTCTCATCACCCCGGCCTGGAAGGCCTCCGTCTCCTGCCGGCTCTGCCACAGCCCCGACGAGGCCTGTCGGTCTTTCAAGGCCCGCATCAGACGGATATCCCACTGTTTTTCTCTCATCACACGTATCTCCTCCCGGTCCACTCACCGGGCCGACGCCCTTCAGGTGATTTTTTCAAGAACAAGGCGCAGTTTCCTGCGGCTTCGAAAGGCGTTGATTTTCACATTGGCCATGCTCATGTTCAGAAAAAGCGCCACCTCACGGGTCGAGTACCCCTCCAGGTAATAAAGCTCCATGATCATGCGCTCCCGGGCGGACAAGGCGCCGAGGGCAAAGGAAAGCACCTCTTCAGCGGTCTTCCGGGTTTCATCGGCGTGGAAGCGGCGGTGGGAATCGGCGGACAGCACAGCATCCATCCACTCCGCCGAAGGCAGGTCCCCCCCGGGCACAAGGGAGCTCACCGGCGTCTCTTTGCAGCGCATCTCCCTTCGCCAGAAATCATAGCAGGTGCGCACGGCCACCGTGGTCAGCCATGCCCGGAACGACCGCCCCAGGGTAAAGGAGCCAAGGGACCCGTAGGCCCTGACAAAGACGTCATGGGCCACCTCCTCGGCCTGGTCAAAGGGCACATGCCTGCCGACAACACGCCCCACATGCGAGGTATACTTCACCAGCAATGCCTCGTAGGCATTGGCATCCCCCGCCAGCACGCGTCTCACCACCTCGTCGTCGCATGTGTCAGGCATCTCGTCTTTCGGATAATTCTCCATCGCCCGCTCAACCCAACCCGTTCCGCGCCACAGTCTTTCCGGCCTGGTCCCCCTTGCGGACCCTGTCCGGAATCCCCCCGCCGTTTTCAGAGATATTCTCCTTATGGGTCGTACGGGACAGACAAAGCGTTACAAAAAAACGTCCGTCGTCACCCCAGGCCGGGGGCTTTTACTGTTTTTTCCTCCTCCCATGTAACCTCCGGCCGGTTGCAGGCGACTACAACAACAGAACACCGTGCCGTTCGGTTAAACAGACCGTCATGGGCATCTCACCTTGCGGCAACGGCAATGGCGGCAGGACGCCAACCCGTGACCAGGCGTTGCCTTACTTCCCCCCAGAAAAGAGGCGCCATCACCTGGTCACCCCCCGCAAGCCCCTGCCGACACAAGCGCCCCGCCATGCAGTCTGCATGACGGGGCGTTTAAATTTCCATACCGCAGAGCAAACCAGCCAGCCAGCCCTTCAGGCTGTCAGGCGATCACAGGCTCGATGTCGTCTTCTTCGATCAGCTTCCCGCTGAAAAACATCAGGTAGAGAAACACGCCGTAGCCCGCCGTGGCAGCCACCGCCATGGCGGGGATGGCATCCCCCAGGGGAACGGCCACGGCCACGAGGAGCCAGTGGCCTGCGATGAGCTGTTTCGAGTTGAGGCGAATGGGAAAGTCAAAGCGCCGGTAGATCACCGCCAGCCCGCTCAGGTTCCACCCGTAAAGGGCGGCCACCGCGTGCAGCCGAAGCAGGAGATCCCCCCAGCGAAGGTAGCCGTCGGACATGATCTCAAGGAGAATGTACGCAATGCCGGTGATGGCCGTGTACAAAAGAAACAGCATGCCCGACACGAGAAAGCTCTTCTGCTGCAACCCCTTCACGTAGGTAACAAACAGCACAAAGATGAGGATGACCGTGAAAAAAAGCACCAGGGTCACGGCCACCTGGGGCCACAGGGACCCTGCCACGATGAAAAGAAAAAAAACGATCACGCCCAGGTTCACCGCCCAGAATGCAAACTGGCTGGCCGCGTTCATGAAGGGTTTTTTCAGATCCGGTATCAGGGAAAACATGACGCTCATGGTAATCAGGGACACCGGAAAGGAGAACCCCAGGAAAAAGGTGTCGATGCTCAGGGTCTCCAGGGTAAAAAGATGAAGCCAGGCATCGTTTAAAATCACCATCACCGAGGTGAGGAGCCCAAGGACAAGGCAGAGCAGGGAGGCATGGGCAAACCGGTCGGACGTGCTGTACCCCCGTAAGAAAAACTCCTTGGGAAAAAACGAGTAGGCCTTGCAGCGCACGCTCTCGGCGATGATTGCCAGGCCCAGGCCGCAGACGGCAGCCGGGACAAAGAGCTCCAGCCAGGCAAAAACAGCAAAGACCACGGAGAAAACCAGAAAAAAACGCACCCGCACCGACATCCCTTTTTTGTTTTCGATATAGTACAGGATGGAGGTCCCGCCTGAGGTGAGATTGAACAAAAAGATATGGAGGCGCTCAAAGTTGTGGGTACCCGGCACCAGGTGGTGCAGGTAGCCGAACCCCAGAGCAGCCACCATGATGATCATAAACAGCAGTCGGTATCGTTTCCTCACGGCATATCTCCTAAAGCACTTCGGAAAGAGCGTCGGCAAGGGTGGGATGAACAAACCCGTACCCGCTCTGTTCTAGAACGCCGGGCAGGGCTTTAACGCCTTCCAGCAACACCTCCCGCCCCATCTCCCCAAAGGCACCGGTAATAACCGCCGCAGGAAGGGTGGTGAAGGAGCAACGGTTCACACTCGATGCAAGAATCCGGGCAAAGTCCCGGTTGGTAACGGGATAAGGCGCGGTAAGGTTCACCGGACCTTCCAGGGCCGGGGTCCGCAAAATATGGCCCACGGCCCCCAGGACATCTTCCATGGAGACCCAGCTCATGTACTGCTTACCGCTGCCGAAGGTCCCCCCCAGCCCGGCCTTGAACACCGGAAGCAGCCGCGCCAGCGCTCCGCCTGCAGGGGTCAGCACCACCCCGATGCGCAGGGTGACCAGCCGACCGCCCGGACGGGTCCAGTTGGCGGCGGCAGCCTCTTCCCACCGCCTGCACACCTCCGACACAAAGGACCCGCCGCAGGAAGCGGCCTCGGTCACCGCCTCGTCACACCGGTCCCCGTAAAACCCCACGGCCGACGCCGACAGGAAAACCCTCGGGCCGTCTTTGTGCCGGGAGGCGGCCCGGGCCAGAAGGGCGGTGCCATCTAAACGGCTCTTCATGATCCGCTCACGCTTTGCCGGGGTCCACCGGGCGTTGCCGATGTTTTCTCCGGCCAGGTGAATCAGGACATCACAGCCCTTGAATTTTTCGTGCTCCACAGTCCCTGCCACCGGGTCCCAGGCGATCTCATGGTCCCCAGGGGCCTTTCCCCTCACCAGGGGTTTCACCCGATGGCCCTGGCTTCTCAACCACGGCACCAGGGCCGAGCCGATGATCCCGCAGGCACCGGAAACGGCAATGGTAAGACGAGGCTCACCCGCAGCGGCAAGGCGCGAGGCAATGTCCCGCGCGGTGACGGCATGGCGATAACGAAACATCCGCTCCAGCTCTTTGTCCGCAAAGGACCCGGCCACGGCGTGGGATAGGGGCGCAAGGGGAAGGCGGTATTCAATGGTATCGGTGAGAAGGCAGCCCCCGTCGTCTTCGTCAAACCGGTGGGCATGCTCAAAGGACGCAAAGGGCCCCCTGACCATGGTGTCGGTGAACCCCCGGTCCCGGGAACAGGCGGTATGAACGGAGTGCCAGTGAATGGGCAGGGGCCCGAGTTTCAGGGTCAGGGAGGTGGTGGCACCCTCTTCCAGCCCCCCGCGCCGCCTCAGGTCCCGGTAAGCCACCCAGGGCGGGGTCAGGCGCTGGACAACCCCGTCGCCCCCGTGCCAGTCAAAAACGTCACGGGCTGAACAGTGCAGTCGAAGCTGCCGTATAAATCGTCGATGCATCCAGGCCCCCATGGGGTTGATGTGTCGGTCTGAAAGCGATGAAAAAGGCGCGAAGGGCCGGAGCCTTGTTATGCAACACAGGGCCCGGTCGTGGGACGGGTAGGCTTGAATCGTTCCGTTATCCCGGGTTCTTCGTGCCTTGTAACCATACCAGAGGCATAGTACAGGACCGGGGACACACGCAACACAAAACCCCCTTGGACCGCATGGGCCTGGAAGAAAAACAAACGGACCGTTGCGTGCCACAAGCCACTTGCAACGGCCCGTTATCGGGCAATCCGGTCAGACGGAGGCCTTAGTCCGCGCGGGACCCTTCCGGCGGCCGGGCAGCACTTCCGGCCGCAAGACCCGAGCCCCCCTCCTTCTCCTCTTCACGCTCCAGGGGCACCTCAACAACGATCTCACACCCCTTCTCCGGGGACGAATAGATACGAAAGGTTCCCTTCATGAGACGGGCCCGCTCCTCCATGTTCCGAAGCCCCATGTGTCGCCCGCAGGACGCCCCTCCCTCCAGGGCCTGGGGCATGAACCCGCTGCCGTTGTCGCGAATGCGAAGGATCAGGTTGGGGTGAGAAAAGACCAGGCGGATGAAGACCTTGTCGGCGTAGGCATGCTTGTAGATATTGGTCAGGGATTCCTGAATGATGCGGAAGAAGTTGATTTTCGTGTCGTACTCAAGAAGGGCCTCGCGGACCCCTGCCACCCGGAAATCCACCTCCACCCCGTATTTGTCCGAGTAATCCGCGGCGTACACCTTGATGGTATGCACCAGGCCGAACTGAGCCAAAGACGGCGGCTGCAGATCGTAGGCGATATTGCGGACCGAATCGATGGAGCCCTTCAACACCGACACAAAGGCCTGGAGGTCCCCCGGTGGCACCGCCTCTTTCCGGGACGCCATCTCCTGCATCATCCGCGCCGTAATCATCAGGGAGCCCAGATCCTGGGCCACATGGTCGTGGAGATCAAAGGCGATGCGTCGCCGCTCATCTTCCAGGCCCTTTTGCACCTGCTTGCGATAGCGCCGCTCCCGTTCAGCCAGCTCCCGCCGCTTGCCCACGTTGTCGATGCTGAGCCCCACCTGGGTGGCCACCCCGATGAGCAGGCTCAGGTCTCCCTGGGTCAGGGCCCGCTTGCCGTGGAGGTTTGCCGCCACCAACACCCCGGAGATCCGCCCTTCCATGGCAACAGGCACCACCAGAAGGCTCTCCAGGGACTGGACATCGGGAAAGTCTGGGCCGAACAAGGTGGTCTCGGAAAACCCCTTCACCCCGTTGACCACAATGTTCTCTTTGTTCCAGAGCACCCGGGTCATGGACTCGGTCCGGCAGATGATCCCCCCCTGCTCCTTGAAATGATCCACCTGGGCCGGGGTGTATCCCACCTGGGATGCCAGCTTCAGCCGCTTGCCGTCATAAAAAAAGAAGGCGATGCGGTCGTAATCGAGGTGCCGGGCCATGACATTGATCACCCCCTGGGCTCCGACCTCCTGGGAGTCGGTCATGGCCGCTTCCTGGCTGATGCTCTTGATCAACAGCGAGTGCCGGTTGCGGATGTTGTCGTCTTCTGCCAGGTCCCCGGCATAATTTCCCTGGGCCTGGATGATATTGAGCAGCTCCTCTTCCCGCTTGTGATGAGCCACCCCCCCAAGCCCCGCGATCGCGAGAAAAAGAGAACAGCTGAGCAGCAGGACAAGGGGTGACGGAAACAGCACCGCCATCCCGATGCCCAGGGGCGCACCCACCACAAAGGCACGATTTCGCATCCGACGCCACACCACAGAAGGCGCCGCGCTCCAGGTCACCTCAAACCGGCAGGCCTCGCCCCCTTTATGGATGCACTCCGTGTGCTTCACATGGGCAAAGGCATTGGTAAAAAGAAGCCCGACAGCCTCCAGGATACCCACGCACACATCGCACTGATAGGGTTTGATGGCGGTCCCGGGCGCCGGGCGACAAGTCATCTCCGCCGACTCTTTTCCCGTGAGGTGGGCCGTGGCATGAACGCCGCGGCTCACCTTGCAGTAATTGCGCTCAATGGTGGAAAAAAAGGCGGACGGAGAGACCATGCCCAGAATGAACTGCCGGACCACCCACATCTCCTTGGAGCGGATGATATACCGACCGGCTTCCCTGGCGAACTCCGGGCTGCCGCACATATCCATAAGAGAAAAGTAATACTTGTCGCACTGATCCTGGGTAAACCAGTGGCCCGGGTCGTCGATCTCGTACTTGCGAATTCCGGCGGCTTGATACACCGGTTCCAGGCTCAACAGTGCATACTTCTCACGGGCGTAGTTATCACAGAACTTAAGCAGACGGCTGTTGTACAACGCCCCGGAGGATGCATTCTTTTTTTTACACACATGCAATGCGCCTGTCATCATCTCTCCAGTGTCCACCCTGAGCCCTTGGCATCACCTTCACCGAGACCCCTGGCGTGTTTATGAAATATCCGGGAGCATCTGCGGCTCCCGGTTCATCCGGCGAATAAATAGGACGCATCTCAAATACTGCCAGAAAAGATAGAGATGAAACTTCTTCCGGAACAGGTACTTCACAAAAAGCGGCTGCAATTCGTCGCAGCTGGAGACCGGTGTCCTGTTGGCACGCAAAAACCGGACGTAGGTGCTGCCCATGAGGGCCCGGACACCCTTGCCGTTCTTCCTGGCTTTGAGCATCTGGTCGTCAATGGACGGTACCGGGCAGGAAACGTTGAGGATATCGTTGGGGTCTAAGTGCAGCATGGCGTGGTTCTTGCCGTCCCAGTCCACCAGCTTGGCCGTGGGGTTGAAATGCCCGGTGGCCCGGCAAAAATCGTAATCATCTGAAGGATCCACCTGAACCCAGCGCCCCTCAAGAAAAACCGCGGCATAGACGTGCACGGACTCTGCGCTCATGAACTGCTGGAACAACGGAAGCATCACCGGACCGAAGTAACTCTTCCCCTTGACCCGAAGCACACCGTACCCGGCAGGAAGCCCGGCGGCACGACACATGGCCACAAACAGGTTCGCTGCGTTGGTGCAGGTCCCTTCACGCTCGTACAGGGTTTCGGAAGCCCGCTTGTGCCAGTCTCCCACGCGATAGAGAATTTTATCGCGCACCCAGTAAAAAATCGCCACGGCTTTTTCCGTGTCGTTTGTGATGGTCGCTGTCACGGCTCGTGCCTGCCGGATCACATCGGGATGATCGTAATCGCAAAACCGGGTCGTCTTGAGATACTCTGCCTGAGGATGAGTCATGTCCGCCTCCGCTTTGGTTTTTGGAATAACGTTGTCAAATCAGACTTAACGACATCAAATAGCTATAGGTATTACGAACCAGGGCTATCGCCTGGTGATAATGCATGGCGGCATGGGCCCATGACTGAATCCGGGGACCTTGGCGGTCTGCGGCCCATGTAAGGTAGATCTCAAAGTATTGTTATGCGTTCAGAAATGCCGTTTGTGCTTTCAAAGTCCCAGGGTCCATGACGGTAGGGTTCACCCTTGTCGAACAGGCATGGGGACTTGGAAAAAAGGGAATACCGGCAGGATTGCGAAGAAAGCAATACAAGGAAAGAAAATCGCACGGGGACACGAAAGCAAGCCAGTGCATCAATGTCAGATGCCTGCTGACAGGTTAACAACCCGTTGTTGCGGGGCATCGTCTCGGTGATTGATGCCCTTCGCCATGACGATGTCATGGTTCCCAAGCCCCAGGCCATTGTCACGCTATTCCGACATGGAGATGTATTGCGGGATCATTACTATGCAAGGTGTTGACTACTCGACAGGCCGGCACACCCGATCTTATGGACAAACACTATAGCACAAAGCAATCATAAATGGGCATATTTTTACTCACAAAACAAAGTATTTATTCTCTCGCGACACCCAAAGAGTATTTCCAGACACATCATATATCGCGGTATCGCAATGGGCGAAAGGCCATCAATCGCCGACGGGCGGGCCCCGCTGTTTTCTCCGGGGGCAATATCTGCTATACGTACGCCTATGAAAGATGACACATCATATCCAGAAGACGGCTTTTCATCCCTGACCCCGGACGTCCTGCTTGGCGCCGTGGAACAGGCCGTGGGCGAGCGCCTCACCGGGCTCACCTCCCCCTTGCCGAGCTACATCAACCGGGTCTATGAACTGTTGGCGTTTTCTGGCAAGCGCTATGTGGTGAAATTTTACCGCCCCGGGCGCTGGAAAAAAGAGGCCATCGAAGATGAGCATCGCTTCATGATGGACTGCGTGGCAAACGAGATTCCTGTGGTCCCCCCCCTTGCCCTTTCCGACGGGTGCACCCTGGGCGAGGTGAACGGCATCCTCTTTGCCGTCTTTGACAAGCGCTCCGGCAGGGAGATGGAACTCAACACCGACGAAGACTGGCGCAGGGTCGGCACCCTCCTGGGCAGGGTCCACATGACGGGCTCAGCCGGTTCAAGCCCCCACCGGGTCCACCTTCACCCGGAAAAATCCCTGAAAGACGACATCGACTGGCTCCTCTCCGGCCAGGACATCCCGCCCCACATGACCCCGGAGGTCAGAAAGGTTCTGGAATCGGTCCACGACGAAGCACGCCGGGCCTTTGATGCGGTCCCGGATGCGGACATCATTCGCCTCCACGGGGACTGCCACCTCAAAAACTTCCTGTCCAGAGACCACGAGGGCCTGCTCATCATCGACTTCGACGACATGGCCACGGGCCCGGCCGTCCAGGACATCTGGCTGCTCCTGCCCGACCGGGTGGCAAGCTGCCGCCGGGAGTTCAACCTCCTGCTCGAAGGCTACGAGCAGTTCCGGGAATTCGACGACCGCACCCTGCGCCTTGTGGAGCCCCTGCGCGCCATGCGCATGATCTACTTTCTGGCCTGGTGCAGTCGCCAGAGGCAGGACTACCGCTTTAAGACCCTCTTTCCCGACTGGGGCTCAGAAAACTTCTGGCGCGCCGAAATGAACGACCTCACCCGGCAACTGGACCACATGGGCGAATCAGCCCCTTCGGGTAACATGTAAAGGGCGCACAACAAACCGTCTATCGCACCATCAGGGTTCCCACCGCCATTTCCGCCACCTCCATGAAAAACTGGGGAAAAATTCCCACCAGGAGGATGGCGGCCATGAGGCCGATGCCGAGAAGGGAAGCGGGCTTGCCCACAGGCAGGGTTTCGCCCGGGTCCTCTGCTGGGGAGTAGGCAGCGCGAACCAGCTTCAGATAGTAAAAAGCGGAAATCCCGGCGTTGATCACGGTGATGATCACCAGAGCGTAAAGGGATTTTTGAATGGCGGCGGTAAAGATGAACAGCTTGCCGAAAAAACCCACCGTGGGCGGAATCCCGGCCATGCCAAAGGCCCCCACGGCCAGGACCAGAGCCAGCATGGGAGAACGTCGGTACAACCCGGTCAGGGAGTCCATGGTCACGTTTTCCCCCTCCTGCCCCACATGGTACACCACGTAAAAACAGGCCAGGTTCATCATCATGTACCCGGCGATGTAGTAGACTGCCGTGGCAAATCCCAGAAGGTTCACGCAGAGCAGCGCCACCATCACGTACCCGGCGTGGGCAATGCTGGAGTAAGCCAGAAGACGCTTCACGTCCTCCTGCACCAGGGCCGACAGGTTGCCCAGAACCATGGAAAAAACCGCAAAAGAGGCCAGTATCCAGTTAAAGTCCCCAAGCTCGGTCCCGGCGGCAAGGGAGATGAATCGGATAAGAAGGGCCACGGCCCCTGCCTTGGGAATGGTGGCCACGAACCCGGCGGTCTCGTTGGCCGCCCCCTGGTAGACATCCGGCGCCCAGAAATGCATGGGAAACAAGGCCAGCTTGAAGAAAAACCCGGCCAGCATCATCACCAGCCCCACAATGAGCATGGGGCTTGCCCCAAGCAGGCCCGGGACCACGGCCCCCAGCTCGGCAAGGTACGTGGTGTGGGCGATGCCGAAAACATAGCTCATGCCGAACAGAGAAATGCCGCTGGCAATGGCCCCGAACAGCACGTACTTGATCCCCGCCTCCATCTGCTCCCGATGCCTGGCCCCTGCCTTTCGAAAAGGAATGATCACATACAGGGCAAAGGAAGAGACCTCCAGGCTGATGAAGATGGTGATGAGCTCCACGGCGCTGGAGAGAAACACCAGCCCTGCCGCGCTCACCGTCACAAAAAGAAAGTACTCGGGCCGCAGCCTCTCCTCAATGCCCTTGAGCCCCTCCCCCATGACCAGCACCACAAACAGCCCCATGGTAATGACAATCTTGAAGAGCTGGGAAAAAGCGTCCACCTGATACGCCCCGAAAAACAGGTCCCCCTCCTGGCCCCAGGACGCCACCGCGCACACAACCACCGTGGCCCCCATCACAAGGGACGCCCCGTACACACGCGTCACATTCCAGGAGGCAAGGCTCGCGAAAAAAAGCACCAGCGCCATGGCCATCAACGCACACTCAGGCAGAAAAATCAGCATGTTCATCCCATCCCCAATTCAGCTTATGCCTCCGGCGGCCCTGCCGGGGGCCAAACTTTTGAAAAGTTTGACAAACAGGTTTTAAGAACGATTTCGGCTCACTCGAATGTCATCGTCTACCAATCGGTTTAGCCTGACGCGTAACCGGAAAGTTTTTGCGGAGCTTTTTTCAAAAAGCGACCCGCCGGAGGCAGGCTTTTTTCGTTAAGCCTACGGCTGTGCCCCGTCCATGCAACGCCCCGGTTCCAGTGAAGAGTGCAAGGTGCCATGGGGGAGCTCACGTGCCTCCTCCACCTGCTGGAGCAGATGGGCGAGGCTGGGCTCCATGACACGGATCAGGGGCTTGGGGTTCAGGCCGATCCAGAAGACAAAGACCAGCAAAAAGCCCAGGGTCACGATTTCTCGCAGGTTCAGATCCCAGAGTGTGTGGCCCTTGCCGTCATCAGCGTGGGCGTGCCCGTCGGAGTCGGCCCAGACCATGGCCTGCACAAGGCGCAGCATGTAGGCCGCGGCCAGGATGGCCCCTAAGATGGCGATGAGCCCCACGGTGGTGCTCACCTTAAAGGCCGAGACAAGCACGAGAAACTCCCCCACAAAGCTGTTGGTCCCCGGAAACCCGAAGGAGGCCAGGGAGAAGACGACCAGGTAGGAGACATAGGCGGGCATCAGCATGCCCAGGGCCTTGTTGTCCTCGATCTCCCGGCTGTGGGTACGCTCGTAGATAATCCCCACCAGGATAAAGAGAGCGCCGGTGACAATGCCGTGGTTGATCATCTGGAGCATGGCCCCCTGGAGCCCCCCTGTGGTCAACAGAAAAATCCCCAGGGTCACAAACCCCATGTGCCCCACACTGGAATAGGCGATCAGCTTTTTCACGTCGCTCTGGCCCAGGGCCAGATACCCCCCGGCCACGATGGAGACCAGGGAAAGCCCGATGAGCCAGGGCACAAAATAGAGGGTGGCCGCAGGCGCCATGGGCAGGCAGAACCGCAAAAAACCGTAGCCCCCCATCTTCAGCAGGATGCTGGCAAGGATAACGGAGCCGGCCACCGGGGCCTCCACGTGGGCCGCCGGAAGCCAGGTGTGCAGGGGAAACATGGGGATCTTGATGGCAAAGGCCAGGGTAAAGGCCAGAAAGAGCCACACCTGAAAGCCAAAGGGAAAGCCCACGTCCATCAAAGCCGGAATGAAAAAGGTCCCGCACCGGATGTAGAGCACCGCAATGGAGACCAGCAGAAACACACTGCCCAAAAGGGTGTAGAGAAAAAACTTGATGGAAGCGTAGTCCCGACGCTCCCCGCCCCAGACAGCGATGAGCAGGTACATGGGAACCAGCATCGCCTCCCAGAAGATAAAAAAGAGGACCAGGTTCAGGCTCACAAAGACCCCGATCATGGAAGCCTCCATGAGAAGCAGCACACAGATGAACTCCTTGTGGCGCTCCGTAATGTACGTCCAGGAACAGAGAACGCATAAAGGCATGATAAGGCTCGTCAACAGCACCAGAAGCACACTGATGCCGTCCACCCCCACCACGTAACTCAGATCAAGGAAGGGAAACCAATGGGCCACCTCGGCAAACTGGTACAGGGCCGTGTCATGCTGAAAGGCCGTGTACAAAGGCAACGAAAGCACCGCCGTGGTCGTGGTCACCACAAGCCCCCACCCCTTCAGCACCTTCTCCCCCTGAAGAAAAAAGGTCACCAGCCCCCCCACGAGCGGCAACAACACAAGGATCGATAAAACAGGATAGCCCAACGTGTTTGCAATCAGATAGGTGTCCATACGTCCCCAATGTCAGTTAAACGAGAAGAAAACGCTTTGTATGCTCAAAGTAGCCTGAAAAAACCTACCTTCTATGGGTAAAAAGCATGCCTCCGGCGGCGAGGTGAGCCACCTCGAAAGCATATTGCCCTTGCGGTTTGTCCCTCGTTCCTCGGGCCAAATCGCAAGGGCCTTCGGCTCGGGCTTCGCCCGACACAAACGCTGATGGTTTTTACGGACTGTTTCACAAACTCTGAATTACCCACGGGCAAAGCCCGTCAGCGAATGTGACGGGGTGAGGAACGAACCCCGGAACATTCGCGAACCTGGGGTCCAGGGGATTTATCCCCTGGCCGCCGGAGGCCCCCCTGCGGTTAGACAAAGAAGACGACAGCAGCCAGGATCACGAAGATAGCGGCCACGGCGCTGCCGATGTACTGCTGGACCTGACCGGTCTGGACCTGCCGGAGTTTGTTGCCGCCTTCCACCACCTGCCGTGCGGACCCGTCGATGGTAAAATCGATCCCCTCTTTGTCGAACCAGGTAAAGGCCCTGGCCAGGGCCATGGAAAGGGGGGTACCGATGGTGCGGTAGACGTTGTCCATCCATTCGTTAAAGGCGTGGATGGGTTTTGACGCCACCCACATAAACACGCGGGCCCCTTTTCGATAGAACCAGTCGAGGTCCAGGCTCATGTGGTCTTCGGGAGTCAGTTTCTTCACCATGAGGTAGAAACCTAAGCCTGTGAAACTTAAAATCTGAAACGTCTCGGAAAGATGATAGGCGCTGTAGGGATGGTAGCCCACGCCAAAGGGGAGCATCTGGTAGAGCCAGCTTGTGCCGGGCCCGAAGCCAAGGAAGAAGCAGAAAAAGGCGGCGATGAGCATGGCCAGGTTCATGTTCCAGGGGGCCTCGCGCCCTTCCACACCGGAGTCTTTGCCGAACCAGATATAGTAGGGCAACTTGATGCCCACGGACAGGAAGGTCCCCACCGAGGCCAGGGTGAGCATCACCAGCAGCACGGGGCGGTGGGCCTCCCCGGCCCCTGCGATGATCATGGATTTACTCACGAATCCGCTGGTCAACGGAAAACCCGAGATGGAGATGCCGCCGATGACGGTAAAAACCATGGCCCAGGGCATGTGTTTCCACATGCCCCCCAACTCGCTCAGCTTGGACTTTCCGGTCATCTCCAGGACGGCCCCCACGCCCATGAAGAGGAGGGCCTTGTAGAGGATGTGGGCGTAGGCGTGGGCGCAGGCGCCGTTGATGCTCATGGCGGTCCCGATGCCGATGCCGCACACCATGTAGCCCACCTGGCTGACGATGTGATACGCGAGGATCCGCCTGGCGTCGTTTTCGATAACGGCGTAGGCAACACCGTAGAGGGTCATGATGGCCCCCAGGATGGCCAGGGCCTCGAACCCGGGAAAGGCCCGGGCCAGGACATAAACGGCGGTCTTGGTGGTAAAGGCGCACATAAAGACGGCCCCTGCCACGGTGGCTTCTGGGTAGGCATCGGGGAGCCAGGCGTGGATGGGGGGCACGGCGGCGTTCAGCATAAAGCCGATCATGATGAGGTAGTCGGCCAGAGTGGCCCCGTCCCGGGCGATCTGCTCAAAGGCCAGCCCTTCGAGGCCCACGTTCTGGTAGCGCAGGAAGATACCCGCCAGAAGCACCAGCCCCCCTGCGGTGTGCACCAGCAGATAACGGAACCCTGCCTCAACGGATTTTTTCTTTTTGCGGTACCAGACGAGAAAGGTGGAGGCAAAAGCCATGAGCTCCCAAAAGGCAAACAGGGTAAAATAATCCCCGCAGAGGGTCACCCCGAGGGAGCCGGCCACGTAGAGAAAGGCGGCCGTATGATGGCCGCTCTCTTTGACGTGGAGGCTGTAAAAGCCCCCGATAAGGGCCATGAGGGTAAAGACATTCAAAAAGACAAAGGTCAGCTTGTCCACCCGGCCGAAGACAAGGTCAAATCCCATCCAGGTCACCGTGCCGAAGCTCTCCGGAAGCTGGTAGATCAACACGATGGAAAGGGCTGGCACTCCCACCAGCGCCAGCTTCATGAGCACGGGGTGGATCCGCTTTAACAGGGGCATGGCCACCGCTGCCAGGAAAAACCAGGTGGTGGGGTGCATGAACAGCTCATGACTTGTCATAGTAGTCCTCATCCTGCATCAGCCAAAGGTGATAGATCCCCTTGCAGACAAACGCCATGGCAAGGCAGCCCAACAGCCCGAAGGCCGACCAGAACCCGATGACGGTGTCCCCGAAAAAATGGGGGTCATGCCGGGAGACCGTGACGTCAAACAGCACGGTAAAGCCCAGCCAGAGGAAAAAGAGCCAGGTAAGAAGCCCGGACCGGTTTCGTAAAAAGCCTATGAATCTGACCATCACAACCCCGCTGTCGCCTGAGTCAGCCCGGTGAAAAAGCCCACATCAAGCACCGAGATGAGTTTGAAAAAAAGATCCGGATAGAGCCCGAACAGCACCGAAAAAATAGCGGTGACCGTCAAGGGCACCACCATGAAACGGGCCAGGGGCGTCTTCTCCAGGCTTCCTGTCTTGCCCTGGTCTTCGGGCAGGGGCACGCCGTAAAAGGCCTTGATCACCACCGGAACAAAATATCCCGCATTAAGAAGGCTGCTCACCAGAAGCACGGTGAGCAAAATCCCGTTGTGGATCTCCATGGTGCCCAGGGCAAGGTACCACTTGCTCACAAACCCGCTCACCGGCGGCACCCCGATCATGGAAAGGGAAGCCAGGGCAAAGGCCCCCATGGTCCAGGGCATGCGGTACCCCAGCCCGCCCATCTCCCGGATATCGCTCTTGCCCGAGACCACGAAGATGGCCCCGGCGCAGAAGAAGAGCGTGATCTTGGAAAAGGCGTGGTTGGTGATGTGTACGATGCCTCCGGTGACTCCCGTGGGTGTCAGAAGGGCCACTCCCAACAGGATGTAGGAGAGCTGGCTCACCGTGGAGTAGGCAAGGCGGGCCTTGAGGTTGGTTTTCGTCAGGGCGATGACCGAAGCACACAGGATGGTAAAGCTGACGAAGTAAGCGGTGAAAAGCCCCAGGCCCGTGCTGTGGAGAAGGTTTACCCCGTAAACCGAAAGCATGACCCGGGCCGTGGAAAAGACCCCGACCTTGACCACCACCACCGCGTGGAGCAGGGCCGACACCGGGGTGGGAGCCACCATGGCCGAGGGCAGCCAGTTGTGAAAGGGCATGACCCCGGACTTGGCAAACCCGAAGAGAAAAAGAAGGAAACTCGATACCACCAGAACCTTCCCGGTGCCCGCCGGAAAAATCCCGTCCATGATGCCGGAGCCGAAATCCAGGGTCCCTGCCGTAAGGTAGACCAGGGCCATGCCCGTCAGCAGAAAAGCCTTGGAAGTGAAAAAGAGGTAGATAAGGTACTTCCTCCCCCCTTCGTAGCCTTCTGCGTCCTGATGATGCATCACCAGGGGGTAGGTGACCACCGAGACGATCTCGTAAAAAAGGTAGAGGGTAAACAGGTTCCCTGCAAAGGCAGCACCCATGGCCGCCCCCACCGCCGCCGCATAGCAGACGTAAAACCGGGTCTGGGCGTGTTCCTCAAGGCCCCGCATGTACCCCACGCAGTAAAAGGCCGCCAGGATCCAGAGAAACGAGGAAGTGCCCGCAAAGATGAGCCCCAGGCCGTCGAGCTTCAAGGTCACCCCCACCCCGGGCAGAATCTCCGCATAGGTATAGGAGAGGACCTCCCCTGCCAGTACCCTGGGCGCCAGGTTCACCACCGAGGCAAAGGTCAGCACCGCCCCCACCACAGACCACGCCTCGCGGAGGTTGGGCCGCCTGCCCGAGATCATCACCAGAAAAGCCGCCACCATGGGAATGACAGCGGTGAGTATCAACATGCCGGGAGTCGTCTCAATCATCTCTATCAGCCTTGTGAGGGTCACTGTTTGGGTTAGAAAAAGCGTAACTATTCAGATCAAAAAAGCCTCCGGCGGCAAGGTGGGGGCACCTTGAAACCCTGAGGCGAATGCATGGAGGTAGCCATTCTACCTGCGTTATCGGGGCATTCGCGTGATGTGTGACACTTGGCAACCGTCTTTGCAGAGAAGCCCATTTCATTCTTCTAAAAACACGCTGAAGAATTTTTGGGATTCTCTTGCCTTTAACCGGACTAACTCCGGCGGCGAATGTGATCAGCCCGAGGAAAGAGGGCTGGGAGCATTCGCAATCTGGGGTCCAGGGGATGTATCCCCTGGCCGCCGGAGGCAAGTTTATTTTCAACTACCCTTTCAAATCGGTCACGTCCCTGGGGTCGCCGGAGGAGAACTTTCTGTAGACCGCCAGGATGAAGCTGATGGCGATGGCGGCTTCGGCGGCGGCGATGCCCATGATAAAGAGGGTAAAGATCTGGCCCACGGCGGGGTCCGGGGCCAGGAATTTATTGAAGGCCATGAAGTTGAGGCCTGCGCCGTTCAGGACCAGCTCCGTTGAGATCAGCATGCCGATGAAGGTCTTGTGGCGGATCATGCCGTAGATGCCCGTCATCAGGAGAAAGAGGGCCAGGATCAGGTAGGTGTCCAGGGTGGCGTGAAAGCTCATGGATTCACCTCCTCGCGCCCGCCCCGGGCCAGGATAATGGCCCCCACGATGGCCACCAGGAGCACCACGGAGATCATCTCAAAGGCAAGGCACCAGGTAAGAAGAAGGCCTTTGCCCACGTGCTCGATGGAAAAATCCCCCAGGCGTTCCGCTGCCGGGACCCAGTCGGTTTGACCGATGACCATAACCATGAGGAAGAAGGCAGCGGCCCCGGAGGCCACAAGGCCCAGGAAGGCGTAGCGGCCCATGGGCACCTTTTCCGCCACCTCGTTGGGGGTGTAGCCCACCATGATGCCGAAGACGAGCACCACGCAGATGGCCCCCACGTAGATGAGCACCTGCATGAGGGTGAGAAAGGGGCTCCCCAGGTAGAGGTAGAGGCCGGCCACCCCGAGCAGGGAGACGGCCAGGCCCAGGACGGCATGCATGAGCACCCCGGCCCGCACGGCCAGCAAGGCCCCTGCCATGGTCAGCACGAGAAAGCCAAAGAATAAGAGATCCATCAACACGTTCATTCCCGCTCCTTTACGCGTTTCAGGAGGTCATAGAAGAACTCCTCCCGGGAGAAGCCCGCCAGTTCGTACTCACTGGAAAAATCGATGGCCCGGGGTTTACAGGATTCCACGCAGAGGCCGCAGAGGCTGCATTTGGTAAAATCCAGGGTAAACAGGGTCAGCACCTTGCCCTTGACGCCCTCCTGTTTCTCCCCTTCCACGGTGATGCACTGGCAGGGGCAGATCTTCATGCAGGAGAGGCAGACAATACACCGATGGGTCCCTGAAGTCTCGTCCTTCACCAGGTCGATGTGGCCCCTGACCGACGGGGTCACGTCGATCTTCTCCCGGGGGTACTGCACCGTCACCACGGGCGAGACCATGGCTTTGAAGGTGACCCCAAGGCCCACCAGCAGGCTCTTGCTTCCGGTTATCAGATCGCTGAAGTATCCACTCATAGCAACGCCACCACCAACGCGGTTAAAAGAAGGTTCACCAGAGAAAAGGGAATCAGGTATTTCCAGGCAAGGTTCATGAGCTGATCGAACCGCACCCTCGGATAGGTCCAGCGGACCCAGATCATGATGAGCATCAGCAGAAACACCTTCAAAAGGAACCAGAGGGCCCCCAAGTACTCCCCACTGAAGGGGCCGTGCCACCCGCCGAAAAAAAGCACCGTGGCCACGGCGCAGACGATGAACATGTTGCCGTACTCGGCGATCATGAACAGGGAGAACCCGAACCCGCTGTACTCGGTGTGGTACCCGGCGGTGAGTTCGCTTTCGGCCTCGGGCAGGTCAAAGGGGGCCCGGTTGGTCTCGGCCGTGGCCGAGATCAGGTAGATGAGGCAGGCCACGGGTTGAATCAGGACGAACCACACCTTCCCCTGGGCGGCCACGATGCCCTGCATGCTGAAGGTATTGGTGATGAGCACCACCGAGAGCAGGGACAAAAGGATGGGGATCTCGTAGGCGATGTTCTGGGAGACCGAGCGCACCGCCCCGAAGAGGGAGTACTTGTTGTTGGAGGCCCACCCCGCAACAAAAATGGAGAGCACGTTGATGGAGGAGACCGCCAGCACGAAGATGAGCCCCAGGTTGATGTCCCGCCCCGACAGCGCTTTGGAAAAAGGCATCACCAGAAAGGGAAGCACCACCGGGGTAAAGGAGAGCAGAGGCGCCACGCGAAAAACGGTGCGATCGGCGTCCCTGGGGACGATGAGCTGCTTGGCGATGATCTTGATGCCGTCGATGACCATCTGGAGCCATCCCTGGACACCCACCTCCATGGGTCCCCAGCGCCGCTGGATCCTGGCCGCCACCTTGCGCTCCAGGTAGCCCATGACCAGTGCGTTGATGAACACCAGGGAGATGAGCATCACAAAAGCGATCACCAGCCGCATCATGTCGCCGAATGAAAAGTGCATCGTGTCCATAATCACCTGTCGATTTCCGGGATCACAAGGTCCAGGCTCCCCATGGCCGTCACCAGGTCCGAAAGGAGCATCCCTTTGCAGAGTTCGGGAAGGGGGCTCAGGTTGCTGTAGGAGGGCACCCTCACCTTGAGGCGGTAGGGGGTGTCACTGCCGTCCCCAATCAGGTAGTACGAGAGGGACCCGCGGGCCGCCTCCACGGTAAAGTTACAGGCCCCGGCAGGCAGCTTCAGTTTTTTGGTCTTCTCCATGACGGGCCCTCCGGGCAGGCCGTCCAGGGCCTGTTCGATGATGCGCAGGCTCTGCTCGATCTCCCGGATCCGGACGATGTACCGGTCGAACGAGTCGCCGTTTTCGCCCACGGGAACGTCAAAATCAAAGCGGTCGTAAATGGAGTAGGGCTCGCTTTTGCGCACGTCGTAGGCGATGCCCGAGCCTCGCAGCACGGGGCCGGTCACCCCGTATCGCGCGGCCATGTCCCGATCGATGATGCCGATGCCCTTGGTGCGCCGCAAAAAGATGATGTTGTCGGTGACCAGGTCCCGGTACATGGGGAGCCTTGAGCGCATGCGGTCGATAAAGCTGCGGGTCCTTCGGATAAAGGTGTCGTCGATGTCTTTTGTCACCCCGCCCACCCGAAAGTAGCAGTAAGTCAGGCGCGAGCCCGTGATCTCCTCGAGGATATCGAGGATCTTTTCGCGATCGTCAAAGGCGTAGAGGATGGGGGTAAAGGCCCCCAGGTCCAGGACATAGGCACCGATGCCCACCAGGTGGCTGGCGATGCGGTTAAGCTCTGAGGTGATCACCCGCACGTACTCGGCCCGCTCGGGGACGGCAACCTTGCACATACGCTCCAGAAGCCCCACGTAGCCATGGTTGAAGAGAATCGCCCCCAGATAATCCATGCGCCCGGTGTTGGGATAAAAGCCGTTGTAGGGCCTGCCTTCGGCCATCTTCTCATGCATACGGTGCCCGTAGCCCAAAACAGGGTCCAGGGCCATGGCGTATTCACCGTCCATCTCCAGCACCACACGCAGGACCCCGTGGGTACTGGGGTGCTGTGGCCCCATGTTAAGCAGGAACCGGTGCCTTGGACCGGCGATCTTTTCGAGCTTGGTTACCATGGCTGCTCCGTGTTGGTGTGCCGTTTCACGCCGGGGCCCTGTTTATCCGCCAAGGGCCCTCCGGCGGGCTATCCCCATCCGAGACTGTCCGCGGCCTTGCGCTTTGCCTCGGTCTTGAGCAGGGGCTTTAAGTCTTTGTCTTCGTCGCAGAGAATCAGGGGAGTCAGGTTGGGGTGCCCGGAAAAGACCACCCCGAAAAAATCCCGGGTCTCCCGTTCGTGCCAGTCCGCCCCCTGGAAGATGTCGCTGATGGTCTCCAGGGTCCCCGATGCGGGCAGCGGAGTCCTGCCGTTGATGCGGCAGGGGGCATCGTAATGGGCAAACTGGTAGATAACCTGAAGGGCGGGAGAGACGTCCACGGCCGTGACAAAGTCGATGAAAAACCCTGCCCCCTTCAGCCACTCGGCAAAGGGACGCACCTGCTCTGCCGAAAGGGTCACCAGGACATGGACCCCGGTTTCATGGACGGCTGAGGATTCTGCGGAAAACCCGGCCTCCGTCAATTTTGCCACCGCATCGCTTGCCTTCACACTGCACCTCACAGATCACGCCGCACGAAGTCGTGCGCCGCAGACTCAGTCAATGGGATGAATTCTCGTCTCTTTCTTGAACCGCCGCTGGGGCCAGGGGTGACGCTTGCCCGCGATCTTCTCTTGAAGCTTAAGGATTCCCTCGATGAGGGCCTCGGGCCGTGGGGGGCACCCGGGGATGTAGATATCCACGGGAATCAGGGTGTCCACCCCTTCGATGACGCTGTAGTTCTCTTCCACCTTGAAGGGACCGCCGGAGATGGCGCAGTTGCCCATGGCGATGACCCACTTGGGGGCGGGCATCTGCTCATAAAGAGTCATGAGGGCCGGCGCCATTTTCTTGGTCACGGTGCCGGAGACAATAAGCAGGTCGCACTGACGGGCCGAGGGCCGGAAGACCTCGGCGCCGTAGCGTGCCATGTCCATACGGGCCATGCCCGTGGCCATCATCTCAATGGCGCAGCAGGCCAGGCCGAAGGTCATGGGCCACAGGGAGTTGGCCTGGCAGACCTGGAGTACCTGCCGGGTCAGGGGAAATCCAAGGATGCCGCCCCCCTCTTCGACGACGGCACCGGCTTCGGCTTCATGCCTCAACGATTGGGCGTAGCGTTCGACCTCTTTCATTGCTTTCTCTTCTCCCAGGTAAAGACCCCTTTGGCCCAGGCGTAGACCACGGCCAGGCTGAGAATGCCGATAAAAATTGAAAATTCCACGGCCCCGCGTATGCCCGGGACGGCGTTGAACACCGTGGCCACGGGAAAGAGGTAGAGGACGTCCACGTCAAAGGCCAGAAAGATCAGGGCATAGAGGTAATAAGAAATTCCGAAGCGGTAGTCCCACATCTGGTTGAAGGGCTCGATACCGCACTCGTAGGTCTGGTGGGTCCGGGTGGTGACGACAGTTGCGGGACGGAGCATCCAGGCGATGACAAAAGGAAGGAAGGCGGCGATAAACCCGCCGAGAATAAAAAACATGACATAGATGTAATCCAGAGCCAATGTCGATTCCATAAGCGATTCTCCATACCGTCTCGCGAACATCGTTACATACCGACACAAAAAAAAAGCCAAAGGGTCAGGTGCTGCCGGTGTGGTCGTGAACTTTCGGGGGTGAAGCGTTCTGCAAAAATCGAAGGGCCCTCTTTAAGGGAGGGGCTAGGCATTTCGGATAAATCTCATTCATGCTTAGTCCCACAACAGGGGAGATGTCAAGGCATTTTCCAAGGAACAACATAGAAATAACCAGGAGGGAACATGACGGGTGTTATGAGGAAAAGAAAAGGGGTGGCCCCCCTTGAAGGCGGCATCTGCTTAAGAAAGAGGCGCTCCGCCTTAAGGGGACAACAGGGAGACAACGGTGGAAAAATCCACGGGCAGCGGTGCCTGCCACGTCATCCTCTGCCCTGTTGCAGGGTGGGTAAGCGAAAGGGTGTGGGCGTGGAGCAGCTGCCCGGAAAGCCCACGGATGGCAGACCGCAGGGGTGCGGTCTGGGGCAGCCCCCGATCGGCCTTACGCCGCGTGTAGACAGGGTCCCCCACCACGGGGTGACCGAGCCAGTGGGTATGCACGCGGATCTGATGGGTCCGGCCGGTTTTCAGGTCCACGTCCAGCAGGGTGGCGCCGGGAAAACGGTCCAGAACGGTATAATGGGTTTCCGAGGGCCTGCCCACCGGGCTGTTGACCCCCATGCGCTTGCGATCCCTGGGGTCCCTGCCGATGGGCTGGTCGATGATACCCCGGTCCTCGGGCACCTCTCCGTACACCAGGGCGCGGTACCGCTTGCTCACCTCCCGTTCTTTGAACTGGCGGGTGAGTTCCAGGTGGGTTTTCTGGTTCAGGGCCACCACCAGAAGGCCCGTGGTGTCCTTGTCCAGGCGGTGAACGATCCCGGGGCGCAGCTCCCCGCCGATCCCTTCCATGTCGGGAAAGTGATACAGCAGGGCGTTGACCAGGGTGCCCGACTCATGACCGGCGGCCGGATGCACCACCAGCCCCCGGGGCTTGTTGACCACCACCAGGTCCCCGTCGGCATGGACGATGTCCAGGTCAATGGCTTCGGGTTCCACGGTGAGGGGCTTGGCTTCGGGTACCACCACCCGCACGCACTCGCCGCAGCGCACCTTGTGTTTGGGCTTGCGCACGTCACCGTCCACGGTGACAAAACCGTTTTTGATGAAGTGGGCGGACTGGCTGCGTGAAAGCACCAGTCCTTTGTCCGCCACAAACAGATCAAGGCGCCGTCCGTGATCTTCGGTGGATACCGTCACGGAACAGGCGCCTTGCTGATCCAAACTTTCGATATGGGTCGTCAATGGATTTTACGTCAGCTCAGGTTGCGGTCCGCCCAGGCCCTCATCGCTGAAGAGGGACTCGATCTCCTTCATCATGGACTTCTCGTCCGTCTGCTTGGCCATGCACAGCTCCTTCAGGAGAAGGCTCTGGGCGGTATCCAGCAGTTTGCGCTCCCCAAAGGAGAGGTCCTTGGTCAGCCTCAAGAGGAACAGGTCCCGAAACACCTCAGCCACGTCGAAAAGGGAGCCTGTTTTGATTTTTTCCATGTATTCGCGGTAACGACGGTTCCAGGTCTGGTTGTCGAAGGCGCACTCGCGCTTCTGGGTCATCACTTCGTAGACCTTGGGGATCTCATGCTCCTTGATTACCCGCCGGAGCCCCACAGACTCCACATTGGCGGTGGGGATCATGATCACCATGCCGTTTTCAAGAACTTTCATAATGTAAAAGGTCATATCCTCTCCACCGATTTCTTTGATTTCGATGGATTCGATACGTCCCACACCGTGTGCCGGATATACCGCGAGGTCACCTACCTGAAACTCCAGATTATCTGTATGTCCCATGTCCTCACCTGTTGCTACTCAAACGACGGCATCAAAAGCTTCATTCGATGAATTTACAGAAAAGCTATTGACAGAAGATTCGAATCGTCGTATGCAATCGTCGAGTCAAATAGTAAATTAGGATAAATGTAACTGGTAAATCGTCATCTCAAGAAATATATCACACCCCTGTGCCATTATCAATGGCAAAGATGATCATTGCCCCCAGCAACCCACTAAAATGAAGATGTTTTTCCTTCACCGCACGCCCTGAGAGCCTCTCTCCCCGGGCACGAGACCCGGAAAAGCCTTCGGTGGCACCCGGCCCTACAGCCATGGGTTCCCCCAAAAATCCCCCAACGCCCCGATAAAATCACAAAAATCCATACCCCGGGACATCTGCCGCCGTAAGACGGCCCCACGCCCTGATAACGCACCCCGCATCAATGGTGTTTTGCGCATGGGTACGGGCGGTTTTTCCCGTGCCCGAAGGCGATAAAACCGCAATAAAAAATGGCTGCCCCCTTTAAGGGGACAGCCATCGTTGACTTACGATCCGTACCAAAGGAGCCCGACCTCACCTGAGCGGCAGGCCCCTTTTCTCGGAAAGGTCAGGTGCCGTTAGGCAAATACTTTTTCCAGGTTGGGCACAACCTGCTTCTTACGGCTCAGCACGCCGTCGAGCCACATCTTGGAGTCCGCAGACTGGCCGTTGAAGGCCTTTTCGATGATGGCAGTGTCGTCGGAGGCGATGAGGAGCTCGGAGCCCTCTTTCATGATGTCGGTAAGGAGAAGCAGCACGCTGTGGCGATCGCCTTCGGCCTTGAGCTCGTTGATGTCCTTGAGCAGGTCAGCCTTGATGTCGTCGAAGATAGCCAGGTCCACAACCTCAAGCTGGCCCACGCCCACTTTCTTGCCGCCCATGTCGAAATCCTTGTAGTCGCGCTTGACCAGGTCACGGATGGGGGTACCGGCAACGGCAGACTTCACGTTGAACATCTCAACACCCAGGGCAACCACGTCCTCGACGCCGGCGATGGCCGCAAGCTCTTCAACGGCTTTCTTGTCGGCGGGGGTGCAGGTGGGGGACTTGAAGATGACGGTGTCGCTCAGGATGGCGCAAAGCATGATGCCGGCGATGTCCTTGGGAATCTCAACGCCGTTTGCGTCGAACATCTCCTTGACGATGGTGCCGGTACAGCCCACGGGGCGGATCCAGCACTCGAGGGGCTCGCTGGTGGTGACGTCGCCGAGTTTGTGGTGATCCACGATTCCCAGCACTTTGGCGTCGCCCAGGTCGTCGGGGCTCTGGGCCAGGTCGGAGTGGTCCACGAGGTAAACAGACTCACCGGCAAAGGAGGTCTTCATCTCGGGAGCGGCCACGCCAAATTTGTCGAGGATAAAGGTGGTCTCGGGGTTGAGGTCACCCTGCACGGCGGCCACGGTGTCTTCACCGAGTTTGCTCTTCAGGTAAGCCAGGGCGATGGGGGAACAAACGGAATCTGAATCAGGAATCTTGTGTCCAATTACATAAATACTCATGATTTTGTCCTTTCTCTTGTTAAACGTGTATCTTATATAGTTATATAGTCGAACCTTGGGTACACAAGGTTGTAAAATCACATACAGATACCCCCGATACGCCGCGGGCCACACCCTTCACGCAAAAAAGGCAGCATATCAGAAACCGGGCCACAAATCGACTGACGCGGGCAGCGGCCTCAAAAACAGATTGTAAACATCGGGAAAATATCAGAAACGAGAAGAGACGGGGCCGGTCAGCCACCGTTGGAGAAAAAAAGCAAAGAAACCCACCATCACGGGACAAACCAGAACCGGTGGTGTGTCGAAAGCCGGGGAGCATCCCGGAGAAGAAGGCGCGTCCCACAAAGGAGGCAAGGAGCATGAGGAGGACCGGCCCCGCGAGGCCCGCGTAAATACCCACCGTCGGTAGATTTTCCATTCGCCCCTCCATCATGTTGTGGAAAAATCGAAACGCACCCTACTTTACGCAGTTAAAGGCATTCATCCCCTTGATCAACCCTCGGGACAAAATGGTCTCCACTGCATCGGCGGACCGGTCGATGAAAGGATCCAGGTCCGCTGCTTCATCGGCGGAAAACTTGCCGAGAACCCAGTCGCTCACCTCAATCCTGGGATCCGGCCTGCCAACCCCCATGCGGATCCGGGCAAAGGCCCTGTCCTTGAGGTTGTCGATCAGGGATCGGACACCGTTGTGACCGCCGTGCCCCCCCTTGGCAACAATTTTCATGCGGCCATAGGGCAGATCGATTTCGTCGTACACAACGAGGATCTCCCCGGGGGCAATGTCAAAATAGTCGGCAAGGGCCCGAACAGGGCCACCGCTCAAATTCATGAAGGACTGGGGCTTAACAAGTATCAGCTCCCGGCCTTCATGGCGCCCCTTGGCATAGAGGGCGTCAAAACGAGATCGGGTTACCGACATGCCGAGACGCTCTGCCAGGCGATCAATAACCCGAAATCCGATATTATGTCGTGTGTTTTCGTAGCGGGCACCCGGGTTACCGAGCCCCACCACCAGCCTGACCGAAGATTCATTCATAATGATAACCAGTTACAGACAGAAACGCTTTTCCATCAACGCCGCAGGAAGAAAATCTTCTATGCGGCGGAATGAAGGAACCTTCAGTTCGAAGGCGCAGAGCCCTCTTGTGACCAGGCATTGGGTTCAGCCATGGCGACCGTAGCCGCCATGGGCTGGGAAAAAGGCCTAAGCCTCTTCTTCCCCTGCTTCCCCTTCCTCTTCATCGGTAAGGCTCATGCCTTTGGGAGGAACAACGGTGACAACAGTGAAGTTGACGTTGTGGGGAATCTCGACGCCGTCGATCTTGATCTCATCCACGTGGATGGACTTGCCGATCTTGAGGTCGGTAACATCCACCTTGATGGAGGTGGGGATGGCAAGGGGCAGGCAGAGTACGTCGAGCTGACGACGGATAACCTGGAGAATGCCGCCCATTTCGAGGCCTGCGGCTTTACCGACGGTCTCAACGGGAGCAACGGCCTTGATCTTCTTGTCAAGGGCCACCACCTGGAAATCCACGTGACGGAATTCACCGCGGGTGGGGTCGGTCTGCACATCCTTGATGATGGCGACCTTGGGCTCGGCATCGCCCACCTTCAGGTTAACAACAACCTGAATGGTTTCGCTCTGCTTGAAAGCCTCTTCCACGTCGGCAACGAGAACGTCCACAGCAACGGCGTCCATGTTGTCACCGTACACAACGGCAGGAACCCGGCCCTCATTGCGAATAACGCGCGCGGCGTTCTTGCCTCTGGTTTCCCTTATATTTGTCTTAAGTTCGAAAAGTTCCAAATCGATCCTCCTGAAGAACCTGCTTAATTTTTCAAAATGGTGTCATTACACAAACAGCGTCGTAACCGAGTCACCCCGATGGCTTCGAATGATGGCCTCACCCACCAGCGGGGCGACGGAGAGGACCTTGATCTTGTCACATGCCTTCGCCTCTTCGCTTAAGGGGATGGTGTCCGTTGCAACAAGACTCTTCAACGCTGATTTCTCAATACGTTCCACGGCAGGTCCGGAGAGAACCGGATGCGTGCAGCATGCGTGGACTTCCTTGGCACCCATTTCGCTGATGGCGTTGGACGCTTCAGTCAGTGTGCCGGCCGTGTCGACCATATCATCAAGAATGATAGCCGTCTTGCCTTCCACATCACCAATAACCGCCATGGCCTTGGCTTCGTTGGGACGGTCACGACGCTTGTCCACGATGGCCAGCCCGCATCCCAGGCGCTTGGCAAAGGCCCGGGCTCGTTCCACACCACCTGCATCGGGAGATACGATCACCAGGTCTTCCCCGGCGAAATCTTCTCGAATGCGTTCGATGATGATGGGAGCGGCGTAGAGGTTGTCCACGGGAATATTGAAAAAACCCTGGATCTGGCCTGCATGGAGGTCCATGGTGATGATACGGCATGAACCGGAGTGGGTAAGAAGATCAGCAATCAGCTTGGCCGAGATGGGAACCCGCGGTGCCACCTTCTTATCCTGACGCGCATAACCGAAGTAGGGAATGACGGCCGTGATACGAGACGCAGACGATCGGCGCATGGCGTCGATCATCAGAAGCAGTTCCATAAGGTTGTCGTTCACGGGAGAGCATGTGGACTGGATGATGTACACATCCTTTTTCCGTACATTCTCCTCAATTTCAATCTGGATCTCGCCGTCGCTGAAGCGATTCACCTTTGCGCTTCCAAGATCTTTAAAAAGATACTTGGACACCTTCTGGGCAAGCTCTTTGTTGGAGTTCCCCGTAAATATGGAAAGATCGTTCATTCCATTCCCGTTTTCCCGGAAACACTGCCGGTATAAATAAATTTGGCAGGGGCGGCAGGATTCGAACCTGCGAATGCTGGAATCAAAATCCAGTGTCTTACCACTTGACGACGCCCCTGCAATGTATATTCAAAATGTCAACAACAATTCAGCCAAAAAAACCTGCCATCCGGCATACTCTTCCGGCCTATCCCCCCTCAGGCACATCAGCAGCGTTTCCCCCGCCTGCGCCCCTTGTGGCTCACGGAAAAGGCCGAAAACCGACGAACCGCTCCCGGACATCAGCACGCCTTCCGCTCCGGCCTTTTCCAAGGCCGCTTTGGCGTCCCCGACAGCCGGTGACAGCTTCTGCGCAGGGGGTTCCAAGTCGTTATGAAGATGGTGGAGAGGATCGATCACCCCTTCATTCAACAGACGACTTTTAATTTTTTTTTCACTTTTTGTCAATCCCAATTTGAGATTTTTATACACTTCTTCCGTGGATAACCCCGTGCCCGGATAGATAATAAGCAGGTGATACGGCTTGATGGGCGGCAGGGACTCAAAACATTCCCCCACCCCCGTGGCCAAAACCGGGGCACATCGGATAAAAAAAGGGACATCGGCCCCAAGCTGAAGGGCCAGGGCCTCCAGGGCCGTCTCATCAAAGGGACTACCGTACAGGGTGTTGAGCCCCTTGAGGACCGTTGCCGCGTTTCCGCTGCCGCCCCCGAGCCCGGCCCCGGGCGGGATGCGCTTGTCGATGGCAATGCGGCAGCCACCGTCAATGCCCGCGGCCTCGAAAAAGAGGACGGCGGCACGCCAGGCCAGGTTGGTTTCATCCTCGGGGACCCCGGGGTACGCACAGGAGAGGGAAATACCCGCATCCGAGGGCTCGATGACAACCCGGTCGTACAGGCCGACACCGCACATCAGCGAACAGAGATCATGGTACCCGTTTTCCCGCCTGCCCGTGACGTGCAGGAAAAGGTTCACCTTGGCAGGACTCTTGAGTTCCACTTACGCCCCCTGCTCCTTGAGCTTGACATACATCATGCGCAGATCATGGAGCATGTTGGACAACAGGTTGATCTCCTCGTCGGTGAGGTTGCCGGAGGTCTTTTCCTCGAGCATCCCCAGAATGTCGATGGTCTGCTTGGCCAGGGGCAAATTGATGGCCTTGGCCCCGCCACCGGGTGCGGTGATCATACCCAGATGCACCAGCGCCGAAGAGTTCAGGGAAAAAATAAACGTGGAGAAGTTGATGCCGGGCAAGGGAGGGGCTTCCTGCCCGCCCTTGGCTCCGGACGCCTCGTGGCCAGAGTTATCCTGTTTTTCCATGGTGCCTTGTCCTTGCCGATTGGTTTAAAAGCGCCTGCCGCCCATGCCGTCCGCCGGGGACCCCGCCGGATCGGGCACGCGAAGACTGCCCCACTATAAAAAAACCGCCCTCCGACATCAAGGATGAGTTCCCCCCCCCCCCGCTACAGAAGCCCCAGCTGGTTCAACAGCGGGCGCGGGTCCACCAGGTGCTTTTTGACCCAGTTCTCGTAACCGGGCAGCCGGGCGGCCATGCCGATAAGCTCAGAAATATAGAAGACCGGCAGGGGCTCCACCTCCTTGCCCCGGAGTTCCAGGTTTACCTGGCACAAGGGACAAAAGGCGATGATGCAGTTGGCGCCGGCCCGCCGGGCATGATCACGAATCCGGTCCACCATGCCGTCCACCATATCGGGTTTTGTCACGGCCAGGTGGGAGCCGCAGCACTGCTTGCTGTAACTCCAGTCCGGGGTCTCCACGTCCAGCACGTTGACCAGGCGCTTGAGCTTCTTTTCATAAGGACGGATGTCAAAGCCGGTGATCCACTCGGGCCGCGTCAGCAGGCACCCGAAGTAGAGCACGCCGCGGAGCCCCTCCAGGGGATTAACCACCGCCTTTTCAAACACGATGGGGGCATCGGAGAGAATCTCCGGGGTAAACTTCAGGCGAACGCCCCCCTCATACTCCCGGCCACAGGCCTTGGCGAGCTTGGCGTTCATGGAGGCATCGGTGGCCAGGATCTTCTCGGCCGTACGAAGGCGCACAAAGCAGCTGGGGCAGACCACATAGAGGTCGTCGATGCCCTGGCGCTCGGCAAGAAGAATGTTCCGCCCGGCAAGGAGGGTGGCATAATCGGGGTTGACGCTGTGGGCGGGCGAGGCACCGCAGCAGTTCCAGTCCTCCAGGGGCTCCACCCAGGTCCCCATGAGGCGAAACATCTGGAACAGGGAGGTGCCGAAATCCCGGGCCGACGACATCAGGGAGCATCCGGGGTAGTAGTGCACACGACGCAGCCTCTTTTCTCCGGTGCTTTTTGCGTTACTCATCGCAGGCCTCCCTGATTTTTTTCATGATCTCTTTGTGCTTCACACTGCTGGGCAAAAGCTCCAGCCGCCCGAGGCGGAACATCTTCATCCCCATGGCCACATCCTGAAACAAATTGCCGGTGGCCAGCTTGTAGCGCGCCATGAATTCGAGTTCGTAGATGCGGCCCCGCTTGTCCACCTGCTTCAAGAACTCCCGATGGAAAGCCCAGATGTCTTTTTCACCGACATTGACCTGCTCGGTCAGGGCGATCTCACGCAGGGCGTCCATCATGTAGGGGATATGCACCCGGTTGGGGCACTCGGTAACGCAGGCGTAGCACCCGACACAGACCCAGATGGCCCGACTCTCCAGAACCTCCTGCTTCATGCCCAGCTGGATCATGCGCAGGATCTGGTTGGGCAGATAGTCCATGCCGTGGGCCACCGGACAACCGCCCGAGCAGCACATGCAGTGAAAGCACCTGGAGAGGTCCTGGCCGCTTTTGGCCGAAACCTCCTCGAAAAAAGAATGATCAACCTTCATATCAGCCCACCCGGATCGTTCACCGCGACAGCACGCCCGCCGGAGCAGCGGCATCATCGGTGAGGTTGCAATAAGACTGGCACCCGGCTTCCCCCTTACAACTGCGTCGCCCGACCGGACCGCACCGAAAAAAAAGATGCACACAGCCCTCTGACCATCAAGGGCCGACACCAGCTGCTTCCCGGGACACACTCCGCCCCGACGGAAAGAAAAGGGGGTATGTCATTTTCTAATTGTTCGCTTATCCTGTCAAGCCATTGTCCCCTGCCGGGAACACGAAGGCAATCCCGCGGCCCGCGACCCTAAAAAAATCCCCAACAATGGCAATAAGTAACACACACAACAGGGTCCGCGTTTATACCTAGCAGTCAAAAAAATGTCAACACGACCACTCACCGCCGTTTACCACACGGTAAATTTATCTCCGGGAGATCTTTAAGTTTTTTAATTGATTAACTTGATAAGCAATATTACTAACATCGCCCAAACGTTACCTGCACCAGAACAGTCAAACGAGTTATCCCGACGGCAGTAACACGGACCGCCATCAAAAGGCACAATCAGAAACCCGAACAGGGTACGCCCGGGGCTTTCCCGTCACCTGTCGCCGGACAACCTCACCACGGCATCATACACCTCCCCTTTGGGGAGCCCCAGGCGCTTGGCCAGAGATTTGGCAAGGCGGGACGGTGACTCATCGGAGTCGGCCAGAGCCCGGCGGATCTCTTCATCAAGATCCACCACAACAGGAGCGGCACTCTCCGTGGCGCCCCCCACCATCAAGGTACACTCCCCCTTTACAGAGGAGCGTGAGGCCAGCTCACCGGCAATGGAGGAGAGCGTCCCCCTCAAAAACTCTTCATGGCGCTTGGTCAGCTCGCGGGCCAGCACCGCCGGACGATCCCCAAGAACATCGGCCAGCTCGCCAAGGAGCCGTTCAATGCGGGAGGGGGCCTCATAGAGAACAAAGGTATGGGAAAGGGATGCAAGGGCCGAAAGGATGTCGCGCCTTTTGCCCTGCTTTTTGGGAAGGAACCCCTGGTAATGAAAGGCATCGGTGGGAAGGCCCGCAGCAGCAAGACCCGCCAGGAGGGCTGACGCCCCGGGAACCGGAACCACCCGAACCCCTTGACGGGACGCCGCAGACACCAGGCGGTAGCCGGGGTCTGAAATACACGGGGTGCCCGCATCCGTGACCAGGGCCACGCTCTCACCGGCCAGCACCTTGTCGATGACGCGGCTGGCACGCTCCTCCTCGTTGTGCTCGTGGAGGGCCGTCATGCGCGTGGTGATCTCGTAGGCGGACAGGAGCTTTCGTGTATGCCGCGTGTCTTCGGCGGCAATAAGGGAAACCTCTTTGAGGATGCGAAGTGCCCGGAGGGTGATATCCTCCAGGTTGCCGATGGGGGTTGAAACAATATAGAGGGCAGGACCGTCGTCCTGCTTATCGGATGGGGATGGGAAAGGCATTTTCAATCACCTGAACCTCCGAGGTGCCGCCGGCCATGATGGCCACCACATCAAACCGTGCCGGTCTCGAAAGGGCATCGCGGCTTTTCAGCCAGTAAAGGGCGGCGCGGCCCAGGGTGGCCTGCTTGGCCCGGGTGACAGCTTCTTCGGGGTGTCCGAACAAGAGGGTGGTTCGCGCCTTGACCTCCACAAACACAAGGGTCTCTCCGTCCTCGGCCACAATATCGATCTCCCCTACGGGGGTCACGGCGTTCATGGCAAGGATTCGGTACCCACGACGTTTCAGGTGGCGGGCCGCCCGCTTTTCACTGCGTCGGCCGAACCGCATGCGGGAAAAGGACATGGTCCCTCGAAAGAGGTCGATTGGGAACAGGTTTGTCAGGCGACGTGCTCAGCAACGCCCCTGAAGGTCTTGCGGTGGATGGGGGTGGGCCCGAAGGTCGCAATGGCCTCTTTGTGGGCCTTGGTGGGGTAACCTTTGTGCCCGGCAAACCCATACTCAGGATAGGTTTCGGCGTATTCCGCCATCATCCGGTCCCGAATCACCTTGGCCACAATGGAGGCCGAGGCAATGGAGGCCGACCGGGAGTCCCCCTTCACCAGGGCTTCCTGGGCAAGGGGCATGGGCACCTCGAATTTTCCGTCCACAAGGAGGAAATCCGGAGCGTCGCCAAGATCCATGACCGCTTCCCTCATGGCAGCAAGGCTCGCCTGGAGGATGTTGACGGTGTCAATGGTTTCGGCATCCACAATCCCGACACCCACGGCCGTTGCTTCGGCCCGGATGTAATCATAGAGGCGATCCCGCTTTTTGGGGGTGAGCTTTTTGGAGTCGGTGATCTCCCCGACCTCAAAGCCTGAGGGCAAAACCACCGCTGCAGCCACCACCGGCCCTGCCAGGGGGCCCCTTCCGGCCTCGTCCACTCCCGCAACACGCAAAAAGCCGTTTGAAACGGCTTTTTTCTCATAGGTCCACATAGGTGCAACCCTTTATCGCAATGCTGATGACCATGGCACGCGGCCCGGATTGAATCAATCCGGACCAGCCACGGATCGGAATTAGTGAAGGCGACGCTCTTTGATACGCGCTGCCTTGCCTCGCAGGTTGCGGAGGTAGTAGATGCGGGCACGACGAACACGGCCGCGGGTCACCACTTCAATGTGGTCGACGCTGGGGGAGTGCAGGGGAAAAACCCTCTCCACACCGATGCCGTTGGAGATCTTACGCACGGTGAAACGTGCATTGACCCCGCCCTTGCTCTTGCTGATTACAACCCCTTCAAATACCTGAATACGGGTTTTTTCACCCTCGACAATTTTCACATGAACCCGAATCGTATCGCCGGCCACAAAGTGAGGTACGTCGAGACGCATCTGCTCTTTTTCAATTTTAGTAATTATATCCATTATTTACTCCCAAACGTAAAATTGGTCACCGTATAGTCTAACAAATCCGGTAATCAATATCAGACATCCCACAGGGCGTCAATATCGATCAACAAGAAAAACACCGACGCATCCATTTCCGCTATCGCCGACCGAGGAGGCGATCCAGAATAATCGCCACTGCGGCCCGCACCGGAAGATGATTGTAATGCGTACCCCCGTCAACGGGTTCCAGCACATGATCCGCCGAAGCAATCACCTCATCGGTGACGCCCCAGGCTGTTCCGAAGATCAGAATCATGGGCCTGCCGCCTTCGCTCAGGCACGCTCGACCCGCCTGCCACGACAGGGCATCGGCGTATTGCCGTGCCGACGTGGCCACCACACGGGGCGCCAGCCCCGAATCGCTGCGAATCTCCGCCACCACCTCATCCAGGGACCCACGAATCTTGACAAGCTCAAGGGCCTCTTTTCGAGCGGGGTTGAGTTCGCCACCCCGACCGGTGGTCCAGTGGGCGACGATCTTTTCCGTCAGCACCTTCTGATCTTCCAGGGTGGTCACGATGTAGTACCCCTTGACACCGAAGGTCCGTGAGGTCCTCGCAATGTCGTGGATATCCAGGTTCGTCACCGCCGAACAGATGGTCTCACCGGTTTTGTTACGCACCGGATGATGAACCAGAACCACATGAAGGTCCGCCTGTGTTACGTTACCGTCACCCGACAAGATCTTCAATCCTTCTGCACCATTCGGTTAACACGTGTTTTTCCTCGCGGCTGAATTCCCGCTGTTCAAGCAGGTCCGGCCTTTTGAGAAAAGTACGGATGAGGGAAGTTTCCCTGCGCCACTTCTCAATCTCGGCGTGGTTTCCGGACATGAGAACATCCGGCACCCCTTCGCCGTCAAAGACAGATGGCCTGGTGTAGTGCGCGTGTTCCAGAAGCCCGCCGGAAAAGGAATCCTTTTCGGCCGACTCGTCTCCCCCCAGCACTCCGGGTAAAAGGCGTGTCACCGCATCAACGATCACCATGGCAGCGAGTTCCCCGCCGGTCATCACGTAATCACCGATGGACACCTCTTCGTCTACCATGCCCTGGCAGATTCTCTCGTCCACCCCTTCGTAACGGCCACAAATAAAAATCAGACCATCAGACGCTGCAAAGTCCTGCGCCATGGCCTGATCAAAGGGCCGCCCCTGGGGAGTCAGGAGAATCCGTCTTGCAGTGGGAGCTATCTCAGAGGCCGCCCCAATGGCCCGGGAGAGCGGTTCCGGCTTCATCACCATCCCGCATCCGCCGCCATAGGGCTTGTCGTCGGTTACTCTGTGCTTTCCTTCGGCATAGTCACGGATGTTCAACGCCCGGGCATCAATAATTCCACGTTCCACGGCCAGCCGAAGCATGCCGTTTTCCAGAAACGGGTTGATCATCTCGGGAAAGATCGTCAGAACTACAAACTTCACAACAACCCCTCCGGAAGATCCACCACCATGATCCCCTGATCCAGATCGATCTCCTTCAATACCGACGCAAGGGCCGGCACAAGGATCTCTTTTTTTCCATCCTTGACCACATACACATCGTTGCTTCCCGTGGGGAAAATGGAGTCCACCTTCCCGAGGAAATCCCCGTCCACCGTCTCCACCCGAAGCCCGATGATGTCCACCCAGTAATAGGATCCATCCTCAGGTTCCGGGAGGTCGGCTCGATCCACAAAGAGCTCGCTACCGACCAACGGTTCCAGGTCATTGATGTGCCCCACCTCTTTAAAGGTGAGGAGCAGCCCCTTTTTATGGGGAGCTGCACTCTGCACGGTCAGTTCGACATCACCGGACGGTGCCGCAACGGTCAGCTGCATACCCTTGGCGTAGGAGTCCGTGGACTCCGCCCAGGAGTAGACACGCGCGCCGCCTTTCAGCCCGTGGGTGCCGATGATTTTGCCGATGGCTATACGCCTGTTTCCCGAATCGCTCTTACTCGACAATTTCCAGAACAGTCCTCTTCTTCACCTTAGCAGATGCTGCACTGAGAATTGTCCTCATAGCGCGTGCAGTACGTCCCTGTTTACCTATCACTTTTCCCAAATCCTCTTTCGCCACCTTCAACTCGAGAACAGACGTCTGATTGCCTTCCACTTCAGAAACCACAACTTCATCCGGGTTGTCCACAAGGGCCTGGGCAATATAGTTGATCAGCTCTTTCATCTCGCATCTCCTTTCGGGCATATGAGAATTGGGTTGGTGCGTAGATTAGCTGGCGGTAGCCGGCTCGCCTTCCTTTTTCAGGATGTCGCGAACCGTATCAGTCGGAATGGCACCTTCGCCAAGCCAGTAACCCACGCGGTCATGTTTAACAGTCACTTTTGCAGGGTCCTTGAGCGGATCGTAGGTCCCGACGATCTCAAGAAACCGGCCGTCTCGCCGTGCTTCTGAATCGGCCACAACAATACGGTAAAAAGGCTTCTTCTTGGCCCCACCCCTTGCTAATCGGATCTTTACTGCCATTGCTTTTTCTTTCTCCTCATCTAAAATGGAAGCATGCCCCGTAAGGATCGCATGCCGCCTTTATTGAACTTTTTCATCATTTTCATCATCTGGGTGTAGTTCTTCAGGAGCTTGTTCACATCCTGTACCGACGTCCCGCTACCCATGGCGATACGCTTCCGGCGGCTGCCATTGACAATGGCATGTTTGCGCCGCTCTTCCGCCGTCATGGAATTGATGATGGCCTCAATGCGGACAATCTCCCGATCATCCACCTCCAGGTTCTTCAGCTGTTTATTTCCCGACACCCCGGGAAGCATCTTCAGCATATCACCCAGCGACCCCATCTTGCGGATGGAAACCAGCTGATCCCTGAAATCCTCCAGAGTGAATTGATTCTTACGCAACTTTTTCTCAAGGTCCTGGGCCTTCTTCTCATCCACCATCTCGGCGGCCTTCTCGATGAGAGTGAGGGTGTCCCCCATCCCCAGAATACGAGACGCCATCCGATCGGGATGAAACGGTTCCAGAGCACTTGATTTTTCACCGGTACCGATGAACTTGATCGGTTTGCCGGTAACGGCCTTGATGGAGAGGGCCGCCCCTCCCCGCGCATCGCCGTCCATCTTGGTCAAGACCACACCGCCGAGGTCCAGAGCACCGTCAAAGGACTTGGCGATGTTCACGGCATCCTGACCGGTCATGGCATCGGCCACCAGAAGAATGTCCGAAGGGGTTACCTCGGACTTGATCCGGACCAGCTCGGCCATAAGCTCCTCGTCCACGTGGAGCCGACCCGCCGTATCCAGGATCAGGGTGTCACACCCGTTCTGCTGGGCCGCGGCCCGTGCCGACCGACAGATATCAACCGGGTCCATACCCACTTCGGAATCAAAGACGGGCACATCCAGCTGAGACGCCAGTTTTTTCAATTGATCGATGGCCGCGGGGCGATACACGTCCGCAGGCACCAGGAAGGGTTTTCTGCCCTTTTTGCGGAGATAAAGCGCCAGCTTACCGGCCGTGGTTGTCTTACCGGAACCCTGGAGCCCTGTCAACATCACAGAGACCGGTTTCTCTCCGGCAAGGACCAGATCCTCATGGCTTGACCCCATGAGGTCGGCCAGGGAATCGTTGACAATCTTGACCACCTGCTGGCCGGGAGTGAGACTTTCCATGACCTCGTGACCGAGGGCACGCTCCTTGACCTCACCCACAAAGGTCTTGGCTACCTTATAATGGACATCCGCCTCAAGGAGCGCCATGCGCACCTCTTTGAGGGCGCCGTCGATGTTCTTCTCCGTGAGTTTCCCATGGCCCCTCAGGTCTTTAAGGACCGACGTCAGCTTTTCGGTTAAATTATCGAACATACAACCTTAAATCATTATCAGAGGCGTCAGGGGCGCATGAAAGTCATTGAAATTTTTACCGGATAAGGGTATACCAAGAAAACGAAACTCCTTATTATACACGATTCCCATGGAAAATATATGAAAAAAAGAGATATTAAAGATTTTTCCCGGCCCGAGCTTGAAGCCTGGCTCAAAGAGCGCAACATCGCTCCATATAGAGCTGGACAGATTTTCAAATGGATTTACATCCGTCAGGCCGACTCCTTTGAGGAGATGACGGATCTTGGCAAAGAATTAAGGGCATTGCTTGACGAAAACTATACCATACCCCGTCTCGAAAAAGCAAACGTAGAAATTTCCTCTGACGGAACACGAAAATACCTGTTCCGCCTTGCCGACGGGGAATACACCGAGTCGGTCCTCATCCCCGGAAAGGACAGAAAAACCCTGTGCATTTCCAGCCAGGTAGGGTGCGCCCAGGGGTGTAAATTCTGCCTCACCGCCCAGGGGGGATTCAAGCGAAACCTTACCGCAGGGGAGATCATCGGCCAGGTGCGCGACGTCCTGTCCGACCTGCCCATGGACGAGGATGCGGCCGAGACTGAAAAGCCCTTTCAAAACATCGTCTTCATGGGCATGGGCGAACCCCTGGCCAACCTGCCCCGGGTCCTTACCGCCCTGTCCGTTCTCACGGACAGCGACTACGGCCTGCGCTTCTCCGCCCGGCGGATCACGGTCTCCACCTGCGGCCTGGTGGGACGGCTTCCAGAGCTGGGAGCCAACAGCCCGGTGAACCTTGCCGTCTCCCTCAACGCCTCGGATAACGCCACCCGCAGCGCCCTGATGCCGGTAAACGACACCTACCCCATCGAAGCGCTCCTGGCGGCCCTGGCAAAATACCCCCTGCGCCAGCGGGAGAAGATCACCATCGAGTACATCCTCATGAAAGGGGTCAACGACAGCGACGCCGATGCCGCCCGACTCATCCGCATGCTCCGTCCCCTGTCGGTGAAGATCAACCTCCTGCCCTTCAACGAGCACGAGGCCAGCGACCTTAAACGCCCCGACGACGCCACCGTGGATCACTTTCTCCAGCTGCTCCACGACGCGGGCTACACCGCCATCGTGCGCCAGAGCAAGGGGCGAGACATCTCAGCGGCCTGCGGGCAGCTGAGGGCCAACCAGCTCAAAAAGACACCGGAGGCCTGAAAACAGCGCGAGCCTCACTCGCCTTCGGCGGAAGCTTTTTTCAAAAAAAGAGCAGCAAAAGCCACTCCCCATGCAGCCGCACCTCGCTTTGATCGTCCTTTGGGGCGATCAAAGCGAGGTGCGGAGGCAAAGCCCTAAAAAAAAGAGAGCAAAAAAAAACAGCCCGACGGGGTCCTTCCCCCATCGGGCTGTCTTTTTTTTCAAATCTGTCCTGAACCGCTTAAAGGCGTCAGATGATGCTGTCCCGGAAATCGGCGGGATCCACCGAAGCCACGGAGATCACGCGACGGCCGCCTGCTGACTTCACCACCGCTTCCACCACCTCGCCGGGGGGCACTTTGGCATACCCAGCACAGAGGGCGGCACCCACCTCAATGGTCTCCTCGGAGGCGTCAACATCCACCAGCACCGTTGGGCTCCCCTTGCCCTTGAGATCGATGAGCAGATGACGCTCGGGCTCGTGGTAGGTGATGATCCAGCGGTTGTCCCCTTTGGTGCGGCCCACAATCACCTTCTCACCGCCGGGCAGGCGAAGGTGCCGCCCCTGCTTGAGCAGGTGAAGGTCGCTCGGCGCGTAGGCCTTGCCGCTGGCAAACAGGTCCCGCAGCCGGTCCGAATATTTCTTATCCGTCAGCAGGCACCCGCCGGCAGGTGACGGGTACTCCTCGATGCCGTACGCCTTGGCCAGAGCCATCTGCTCCTTTCGGGAGCGCCCCTGGATACCGAGGAGCCGCTCACGGTCCACCAGGCCCAGGGTCTCCACCTCGGTCTCGGGCAGCACCTTGGCCGACAGGGGCCGAAGCACCTTTCCGTCGAAACCGGAGCGTTTCTCAACGTAACGAAGGGCCTGCTTGTTCTGGGACAGGGGCCGCTGACCGGCCACCTCTCCGCTGAAGAGGAAGTCGTACCCCCCTTTTTCCAGCTCTTCGCCTGCCAGGCGAAACATCAGGGCATGGCAATCCCTGCAGGGGTTCATGTGCTTTCCGTACCCGCACGGGGGGTCGGTGAGCATCTCCAGGTAAGTCTCGGTAATCTCTTTTACAATGAGGGGAATCCCCGTCATCTCTGAAGCTTTCCGTGCCTTGTCCGCAGGGAAAAACGGGGTCTCGAAACAGATCCACGTCACGTCGATCCCCTGGTCTTTCAGTACCAGGCCTGCCAGGATGCTGTCCAGTCCCCCGGAACAGAGCCCGATGGCCCGTACACTCTTCTTCTTATCTGTCATGGAATGGGTTCCTTACGATGGTCAATTCAAGGCGGGCCCGGCCCCTGAAGGGACCCGGGATACCGGCTGCTCCATGCGCCCGGTCAAAAGGGACGGGTCTTTGGTCGCCACACCGTGGCCCAACAGCCCGTTGAGGAACACAGGGTCCCCCCCGGCCATGAGGGACTCCACATGCGTGGAGAGAATCCCCGCCACCAGCTCCTCGCGGTCCAGGCCCCGGACATAGTCACCGTCCATCATGGAAGCGCGCTTCTGGTCAGGGGCCACCAACGCCTCCAGCTGCTTGCCGAAAACCGTCCTGAGCCCCTGGTCCCCCGTGGCCCTGACTCGGTTCACAAGCCCTGCCAGCTCCGTGGGTTCGGGGACATTGGGGGAGGTGAGAAACCGTCCCAGGTGCGCTGCAAACCGTTCGATCCCATCGGCAATGTGATGGGGGCGCACCATGTTTTTGCCCATCCACCCGGCATTGAGCCACTTGCACGACACAGCCGTAAGGGTGCCTGAGCCAGGAGAATCCTCAAGGTAGACGGTAATGGCGATGGAGGTGTAAATGTAAGAGTCCACCCAGCCGAGGCCCGTCTTGGTGAGCCCCTTCTTCCCGGAATAGCAGTAAAGGGTCCCTCCGTCACGGGTCGCAACAGGGTATCCCTTTTTGCCCACATCCGAAGGAGCGGTCTGGCGGGATGCCGTCAGGAGAAACCGCCGCCCGTTTCGCGAAGAAAGCAGGGTCAGCTCGTTCTGGTCGTAGCCATAGTACGCCCCGGAGTTTCCATCCGGGGTAATCTCCATGACGTAGCGGCTGCGCACCACCACAGGGGTTTCAAGCCCCCCGCCCTCTTCACCCAGACGGGCGTAGCTCCCCTTGCAGGCCTCCGTGCTCCCGGCATCGCGAACCAGGCGCACCACACCCGGCACCACCGCGCTCACCGGAATATTCGGATCGTACATGTACCGGATAAACCGGTCCATGGAGGAGGGGACGGCAAAGGCAACACCCACGCCGGTGCCCCGGCCCTTACGGGTTTCTTCCCAGACAGTGCCGGATGTGGAGATGTTGTCGACAAAGGCGAAAAGGGTGTCCAAAGACTCGGCGTCCGGTGCCCCCGACGGGGCGCCCACGCTCTTTTCGAGGTGATCAAAGGCGGTAAAAAGCGCTTTCTCAGAAGGGGCGTCCGCATAAACGGTCGTCCCGAGCACACACAGGAGAAAGGCAAGACAAATCAACAAAACTTTTTGTGTCATAAACCATCCCGGTTCCCTGTTGGGAATCCCGGCTCTGTAGGTCTGTTACGGTTGGGCCGCAGTCAGATAAAAGGCGTTTAGAAAGTGGTACTTGCGCTTACGCACCTGGAGGGCCCGTCGAAAGGTGAAGAAATAATAACGCCCGTTTTTTTTAACATACCGCGACCATGGGTCGAGACCATCTTTTTAACCCAATTGCGATCATTTTGCAAACACCCCCACTGTGCCCCGGGGAACATCCCCTTTTTCCCCACGGCCCCCGGCAACAAAAAAAGGCGGCCCCCGCGCCTGAGGACCGCCCTTCTCGCCGTTATGGAGTCACCGGCTTATTTGCTTCCGAAGCCTTCTTCCGAGATGCCGATTACCGCATCGTCCATGCCCTCGATGGCGGCAAGGCGCCCCAGCGTCACGGCAAGGGTGTTGTTGATGTAATAGGCGCAGGTCTTGATCTGGCCCTCGTAGAAGGGGAGATCCTTTTTCTTGGGTTTGCCGGCCAGGGCCTTTTCCGCGGTGAGGGCACGCCAGAGCAGCAGCCAGCCGAAGGTCAGGTCACCGGTGACCGTCAGCAGGGGGTGGGACTGGGCAAAGGCGCTCTGGACCTTCTCGCCCATGGCCGCGTTGGCAAGGGCCACCACCACCTCGTTGAACCGGGTGTAGACCTCTTCGAGTTTGGCTGCAAGGGGCTTCAGCTCCGCAGACTCCTTGGCCTCGTCGATGGTCTTTTTGATGCGGGCCAGAAAGCTCATGAAGGGCTTGCCCTTGCTCATGCCCACCTTGCGGCCCAGAAGGTCCATGGACTGGATGCCGTTGGTGCCCTCGTAAATCTGGAAAATCCGGCTGTCCCTCAGGAGCTGCTCCACCGGAAAGTCCTTGCAGTACCCGTAGCCGCCGTAGACCTGGACACCGTGGCTGCACACTTCATTGGCCTTGTCCGTGACATACCCTTTGATGATGGGGGTCAGCACCTCCAGGAGCTGGCTGTACTCCAGACGGGTCTCCTCGTCTTCGGCCAGCTTGACCATGTCGTGACAGATGCCGGAAAAGTAGATGAGGCTGCGCATGCCTTCCACATTGGCCTTCATTTCCAGGAGCTGGCGCCGCACGTCCGGGTGCTGGATGATGGGAACGCTGCCCTCCCTGGGCTTCACCATGTTGGCCCCCTGGACCCGCTCACGGGCGTAGGCCAGGGCGTGCATGTAGCTGGCCGTGGCCACGCCGAAGCCCTGCAAGCCCACCAGCTGCCGGGCATCATTCATCATGATGAACATGTTGCGCATGCCCTTGTTTTCCTCGCCCAGGAGCTCACCGATACAGTTTCCGCTGCCCCCCAGGGTCAGGGAGCAGGTGGCGCTGCCGTTGATGCCCATCTTGTGCTCGATGCCGGTGCAGACCACGTCGTTGAATTCACCCAGGGACCCGTCGTCGTTGACACGGTACTTGGGAACCAGAAAAAGGCTGATGCCCCGGGTCCCGGCAGGGGCGCCCTCGATGCGGGCAAGAACAGGGTGGACGATGTTGGGCGTCATGCTGTGCTCGCCGCCGGAGATAAAGATCTTGCTGCCGGTGATGGAATAAGTCCCGTCCGGGTTCTTTTTGGCCGTGGTCTCAAGGGCCCCCACATCGGACCCGGCACACGCTTCGGTGAGGAGCATGGTCCCGGCCCACTCACCGGAGTAAAGTTTTTTCAGGTAGAGTTTTTTCTGCTTTTCGTTACCGATCTCCTCCACCATCTTGGCCGCCCCGTGGGTGAGGCCGTGGTAGAGCATAAAGGCCACGTTGGCCCCGATGAAATACTCATTGGCGGCCAGGGCCACGGTCTTGGGCATGCCCTGCCCGCCCCACTCCGGGGAATCGGACATGGCGAGCCACTCCCCTTCGATGAAAAGCTCCCAGGGCCGTGAGTAACACTCCGGCAGGGTCACAGTGCCCCCTTCAAAGTCACACCCGGCGTCTCCGGGCTCCTGGGTGGGCATGATCTCCTTGATGGCAAGGGAACGTGCCTCGGAGACAATCATGTCGATGGTTTTTTTGTTGAATTCGGCGAAGGTCTCGTTGTCCGTCAGCCGGGTTACCTCCATCTGTTCATGGAGAACAAAGTCTACATCCCGTCGATCGGCAATGGGTTGGGCCATGAAACATCTCCTTTCATTATGAAATCATCTGTCCGTGTTTATCCTGTCGGCAAAACCGGGCGCCTCCCCTGTCCCAGGACATCCGGGAGGCGGATCAAACCGGATCCGTGCCCAGGGGTGCCACCTGTCCTGCTTGACACCCCCTCTTTTCATACCATCATTGCGGGTTGATAGGTCAAGGATTCCGACCCTTTCACGAAAGGCACATGAATACGCAACTGTAAACAATGTACCGAAAGAAATGAGATAGTAATAAATGTGATTGGGGATGTCAAGCTGAGGGAGCATTTGCCGCAGCAAAACAGCGCTCCCATTCGGACCTTCGGACGCCCCTCATATCCTGAAATATGACGTGCACCTAGTGAAATGTCTGGTGCCTCCAAAAGAGCGTCATCAGGCAAAGTGACGCCACGGGCCACATGCACCTTGTCTGATACCTGCCCTATGCGCTATGCTGTCTCACAATGCCTCAACCCAAGGCGTCAACAGGCCATTTTTATTCAACCCGCATGGGAAAACACCCATGCCATGACCCTGAGGGACCGACATGTACATCAAGTGCTGGGGCTCCCGCGGCTCGATCCCAGTCTCCGGACCGGGCTACCTGACCTACGGCGGCGAGACAACCTGTCTGGAAATACGAAGCGAAACCAACGACCTTGTCATCATCGACGCAGGAACCGGGATTCGCAACCTCGGCAGCCTCATGGCCCGGGAGGGATGCCGTTCCTGCCACCTCCTGTTCACCCACGTCCACTGGGACCACCTCATGGGCCTCACCGCCTTTGCCCCCCTGTTCTCCGACACCTGCCAGATCACCATACCGCGCCTGCCCTTCGGGGGAAGCTACATCGAAGAGGCCCTGGACACCCTCTTCTCTCCGCCACGGTTTCCCGTCCCCTACCGGGACATCAAAAAGCACATCCGCTTTGCTGATTTCCCCCTGGATCACTTCACCATCGGGAGCCTCACCTTCGACACCATCCCCATCAGCCACCCCAACGGGGGCCTGGGCTACCGCATCCGGGAAAACGACCGTCAGGCAGTGTTCCTCACCGACAACGAACTGGGCCACACCCACGAAGGCGGGGGAGCCTTTGACGACTACGTCGCCTTTGTCCGCGGCAGCGATCTGCTCCTGCACGACGCCGAATACACCCAAGAGGAGTACGAGCCCCGCAAGGGCTGGGGGCACTCGGCCTGGCCCGACACCCTGCGCCTGGCCCTGGCAGCGGAGGTGGGCCGCCTGGGACTTATCCACCACAACGCCGAACACACCGACGATGCCATCGACGATATCGTCAACGCCTGCAGGGACGAGATCCTCCGGGCGGAGTCGCCCCTGGACTGCTTTGCCGTGGGGTCCGACACCGTCATGTCGGTATAAGAGCCTTAGGAGAATAACATGGAGACAAACATCCTCGACGCGGTACACGCCCTGACCCGAAGCCGCCTCACCGTGGCCCTCACCGGCGCGGGCATTTCCGTTGAGAGCGGCATCCCGCCCTTCAGGGGACCGGGGAGCCTCTGGGAGAAAATCGACCCCACGGAGTTTGCCCATATCGATGCCTTCATGAAAAACCCGGCCAGGGTATGGGAAGTGCTCATGGGGGCCATGAAAAAGGTCCTGGACACCGCCAGGCCTAACAAAGCCCATCTGGCCCTGGCCGAATTCGAGCGCCGGGGCCTGCTCTCGGCCGTCATCACCCAGAACGTCGATTCCCTCCACCAGAAAGCCGGAAGCCAGGATGTCATTGAGTTCCACGGCACCTTTGCCACCCTGGTCTGCATGGCGTGCGGTAAGGCCACCCCCAGCGAAGAGATCGGCCTTGAGAGCCTTCCTCCGCTCTGCGCCTGCGGGGGCATCTACCGGCCCGACTGCGTCTTTTTCGGGGAAAATATCCCCATGGAGGCCCTGGGCCGATCCCGGGAGTTCGCCTCCCAGTGCGAGGCCATGCTCGTGGTGGGCACCTCGGCCACGGTCCAGCCCGCGGCCATGATGCCGGTCCTGGCCAAACAGAACGGGGCCACCATCATCGAGGTGAACCCCACCCCCACGCCCCTCACCGCCGGAGTCACCGACATCTTCCTCAAGGGAAACGCAGGGGCCGTTCTCTCCCGGCTGGCCGAGGCCATCCCCATCCCGGCCAGGGGATAACACCCCTTCAAGGGCGGCCTGCCCCAGGCAAGGCGAACCAAAATAAAAACGGGCCGTCCATGATGCGCATCATGGACGGCCCGTCGCGTTTTGTCCTTCCTTGCCCGGGCCAAGTCACACCCGGCTTTACCTCAGCTTACCTTTACCACCAGCACGGCCATGCCCTCCAAGGCCCGCACCAGCTTGATGCTGGCGTCCCCAAGAACAAATTCCTCGGCCTTGCTCATGCGCTTGCGGCCGATGACCACCAGGGAGGGGTTGACCCGCCGGGCCTGGTCGATGATGCCGTCGGCAATGGTGTCGTAGGGTTCGGTGACCATGAGGAGGGTGATGTTCTCCGGGGGCACCCCCTTCTCCACAAACCGGTCCCTGGCCTGTTCCAGTACCTCCATGTACCGGGCAGGCTGCTTTTTCATGAACTTCTGCCCCATGAGGGCTTCCCCGCCCGACTGCTTGCGGAACACATGGAGCAGGGTCACCTGCAGATCCTCGGGGCACCAGGCCATGGCCAGAACATATTCCAGCACCGCCTTGGAACTCATGGAATCACTTAAGGCAATCAACATGGAATCCATGCCCACCTCCGATTGGTCACTCCCGTTAGAAGATAGAATAAAGGCAGCGTGTCACGTCTTCAATCAGCTCGTCCGTGTTTTCGTAATACACCTCGCACCCCCGTGAAAAATGCAGCAGGATGTTGTTCAGCGCCTTGGGGATGTAAGGGTAGACCTTGCGCAGGTTCATCACCCGGTTGCCGTCCAGGATCGACAGGTCGGTGGCCACCAGCGAGTCAAAGAGATCGCCGTAGATGCGGGTGTCGTACTTGATCATGTGAAGGGTGTGAAACCCCTTTCCGATGGCGTAAAGCAGGATATTTCCCATGCCGAAAATATCCAGCCCGAAGGGGTTCTCCGTGGCCTGGTAGTCGTAGTCGAAATCGATCCAGGTGTAGTTGCCGGACTCGTTGTCGATGATGATGTGGTCATTCCTCACATCCCCGTGCCGGAACCCGTTCACATGCAGGTACCTCAGGGCCTCGAAGGCCTTGACCAGCCCCTTGAGGATCCCGGGGAGCACCTCCTCAAAGTAGACTTTATGGGGCATGTGCAGCCCCTCGATGTAAAAATAGAAATTTTCTCCCCGCACCACGTCGATGATCCGAACGCTGTTGTCCCGGTTGTCGTTGAACTCCACCCCCTGCATGAAATAAGGATGGTCCTTGACCAGGGAAAGGATCTTCCCCTCCTTGACCGGGTCCCGGAAGCAGCGGATCTTCACGCCTCCCAGGGAGGTGACAAAGGTCTCGAAAAAGACCAGCTTCATCACCTTGCGATCCCCGGTGGCCTCATCCACCACCCACTTCACCCACATCTTGGGGTCTTCCACCCCGAAGCGCCCCTCCCGCGCGTTTCCGGTGACCCGGTACTCCCGGCCCCCCACCGCCACGCGGTCCCCGATATCAATGGACATGAAATCGGAGGTATCGGTCACCAGCCGCCCGGCCACCTTACAACCCTTTGAGCTTGCGGAGGGGAAGGCTTCCCATGGCCACCTTCACCTCATTCAGAAAATTCTGGAGACCGTTGTTCTCAATGACAAGGCCGTACTGCTCGGCCAAGACCGCCACACTCATGATGTCCTCGTCATGGAGAATCCAGTGTTCGGAGTTGTAGAGCTTGAGCAGCCCGAGGATGTTGTCGCTGCGCTTGATGGGAACCGACAGCATGGAGGCGATGCCCTCTTTTTTCACGGCTTCCCTGTTTTTCACCCTCGGGTCGTTGGCAAAGTCTTCGAAGTAGACCCAGCGCCCCTGGGTGAACTCCTGAAACATATCGGAGAACTCGGGCACCACGCGATTGTACTCCTGACTGAGCCCGTGGCTGCAGACATTGAAGAGCATCTTTTCCCGGTCATCGAAAAGAAGGATGCTGGCCGCCTTGATCTCAAAGGAGATGCAGATACTCTCCACCAGGTGATGGCCCAGCATGGTGACGTCTTCATAACGGGAAATGGCGTGGCTGATGGCTCGGAACTGAGGCAGCCCGATCTTCCTTTCCGGTTCAAAGGTCATGGAACCTCCTAAAAGCGACGCCCACAAAAGGGGAGCCATTCACGAAGGAACAAAATCAGAACATGGATGAAGCAACGAAGCTGTGGTGATTGTCCGGCAGGAATGGGCATACGCAGGCAGAAGGGCACCGGACCCAGAAAGAGAAAAAAAAGAGAGAAACATGTACGCGTCGTGTAACCGGAGATGCCAAAGGCCGTCAGGCAAAGGGCAACCCACGGGAAGTCATGGATAAAATGCTACTCCAGATCCCCTTGGTGAGTCAATACCCTTTTCGGCGGAGACACCTCGAAACAGACGGCGGATCAAGGGACGGGGGGCAAGGAGCCCCCCGTCGCCATGGGAAGAAAAGTAGTCAAACCCGGAACCACTGTGTGGAAGAAAAAGTCGGAAACTACTCGGAACGGGTCAGGAAAAGCTGCATAAACCGGGCATCGACCTGCTGGGGGTCCAGGTGGGCATACTCGTCGGCCACTTCCCCGAAAAGGCGCTCCAGCCCCCGGGCCAGCCTCTCGCTGAGTTCCACCCGGCTCAAGCCTGTTTCCTCGGAGAGCCAGGCCAGGCAGTGGGCCTTGGCCTCGTCCGAAACCTGCCTGGTGCCCCCCTCATCGGTCCAGATGCCGGAGAGAAGCCGTTTCACCTGGTCCAGGGTAAGGGGCCCCCCATGGTCACCCTCCCCCAGCCACGCGGCAGCCCACAGGGTCAGCAACAGGCTCTTGATGGTAAAGTCGGGCCCCTTAAAGGGCTCGGGATCCGGATCCAGCAGGCTGAGCACGGCGTCGATGCCCGTCACATCGGAGAGCACCGCCTCGGTGGCCTCGATATCGGCCAGACTCTCAAACTCCCGGTACAGGGAGCCGCTCCGGTAGTTGTCGTAAAAGAGGGGCCGGTTGAGAAGCAGGCCTCCGGTGACGCCCATCCACGCCTCCCCCAGAAGGGAGAGGGAGAGGCCGCGGCCCAGGAGCCAGCTCTCTTTGCGCCAGCGATCCGCCTTGAACTTCAGCCCCATGGCCAGACCGTAGCCCACCCTGAAGATCTCTTCCAGGCCGGTTTCAGCAAGCCATGCGGCCAGGCCCTTATTCATCTCCGCGTCGCGGTTCAGCGCCTCAAGGCCCAGGGAGATGTACCCGCACACCTTCTTCACCACCGAAGAGAGCTCGGCACGCTCCCGCACCGGCTTCTGGTCGGCGGCAATGACGCGGTTGCACAAAACGGCAAACTCCATCTGAAGGGCGGACAAAAGCGTCACGTCGTCCAGCTCCGCCAGGGCATCTGAGAACAGGGAGCCCTCGGGCACCTCACCGGTGTGGGCGTGGGGTACCACGGTGGCCGCATCCAGGGGAGGTGTCTTTTTAAGGCCCTTGCGCAGGGACTCCGCATCCAGGGGCGCATAAACCCCCAGGGCCTCTTCAAAGGGCAGAAAGCCCTTTTCGGAAAGCCGCACGTTGCGCAGGCGATAGCTCTCCTCCTCCACCTCGGCGGAGAGGACGCTCATGGCCTCCAGCATCACGGCCTGAAAGCGCGGGTGATCCTCTTTGGAAAGGGTCTGGAGCAGGGAGAAGACCACGTCGTTTCGGTCGTCCGGGTGGATGTACGGCGCGCCGTCCTCCACCGGCTCGTCCGGGACCTCGCGATGCCGGATGTAAAACCAGTCGTCAAAGGTGAACCAGCCGGGCCCGAACTCGGACGGATCCTCGTTTTTCTCACGGACCCTCACCTCGATGTGCCTGGCCAGGTAATCCTCGAAAAAAGCGGTGTGCTCCACGACCATCCAGTTGACGCATCGCTTGGGGTCGGCCTTGAGGAGGAGATCAAACCAGCGGGTCAAGCCGTCCACGTCCAGCAGGTCCCGCTGCCACACCTCCGCGTCCACAAAGTACTCCCACTGCTCGGACGAGGCCACGGCCAGTACGGGCAAGGCGTCCTCTGCCCCGATGTCGTTGACAAGGAAGTAGAGGTCCTGATGGGGAAAGGACTGCACCAGGGCCGCAGGGGTCGGATCGCTGATGATGGCGTCCAGTGCCTTCTCCGGCTCCATGCCCATGATTTTCAGGCGACGCTCGTAGCGCGCCGCATCCGCGGGAGAGAGGCTCCCGTTCAACTCCATTTTCTCTTCAAGATTCATCTGTTTTCCTCGTATGGCATGGACCGAGCTGCTCGTGCAGCATCAGGCCGGAATAAGGGTCGGCTAACCACCCGTGGCCGGGGGGACGCCCCGGTCTTTCCCGGGACCACCTAAAGTAATGCCGGTGGGGCGGTCTGTCAAAAACCCGGCCCCTTCTCCGGGAAACACGGGGGTGCACCAGGGCTCATCACGGCCGCCAGAGCCGGGAGATCAGGTACGCGATGACCGCAGCCACAAAGATCAGCCCCCCTGCCTGGGCGTACCGAAGGAACATGAGGCTCCCCACGCCAAAGCAGAAGGCGTAAACCCCCACGGCCCCCATGCCCCAGAGCAGGCAGGCCCGCCCAAAATTGGGACGCCACCCAAGATGGGGGTATCGCCTGTAAATAGGCCCCCAAAAGGCGGGAAACGGCCTCACCCGCTCGCAAAAGGCCACAAGGTGGGCCTCGTCGTCCGGCTCCGTCAGGAAACAGACCACCACCCAGCTGACGGTGCAGATCCCCACCACGATAAGAAACCGGTACTGCCACCGGATATCGGGCATGGCCTCCCAATACCCCAGGGCCTGGGCAAACTTGGGCGACAACACCGTGCTGGTGATCCCCGAGGTGGCAAGGGCCGTGATCTCGGCCCAGGCGTTCACTCGCCACCAGAACCAGCGGATCACGATGACAATGCCGTACCCCGCTGTGATCATGGACATATAATACCAGGCATCGGCCACGGAATCGAGGTTGTAAGCCACCACCACGGAAACGAGGAGCATCAGCACCGTGCTTACCTGGGAGGCGCGCACATAATGGGTCTCTGAGGCCTCCTTCACCATAAACCGGCGATAGATGTCGTTGACCATGTACGAGGCCCCGTAGTTGATGTGGGTGTCCACCGTGGACATGAAGGCCGCCATAAGGGAGGCCATCATGAGCCCCAGCATGCCCGAGGGCAACAGGGTCGTCAGCAGCATGGCGTAGCCCGTCTCCGGGCTTGACGCATCGGGAAAGGCGATGAGGGAAACCATGGCGGCAAAAATCATGGGCCAGTAGTTGAACCCGAAGGCCAGCACCGCAAAAAAGAGGGTGGCCTTGGAGGCGTCCTGCTCGTTTTTGGAGGCGATGATGCGCTGGGTGATGGCAGGGGGCGGGTTGCCCCACCACTTCAGGGTCATGAACACCACAAAGGTGACAAAAAACGGGGTCCCCACCTCCGGGAGGAAGGAGAGGCGAAGGCCTGCGTCCGCGGCCCCGTATTTTTCCGTGAACCCGATCACCACCTGGTCGATGCCGCCAATGTACCGCCAGGCGTAAAAGGCCAGGAGAAAGGAGCCCACGCTCCCGATGACAAACTGGATAAAGTCGGTGGCGGCGATGCCCCAGAGCCCGCTCATGGCCGTGTAGATAAGGGTGAACAAAAGCAGCACAAAAAGCAACAGGTCCCGGTTCACCCCCGGGACCACCACCTCCGAGAGGGTCCACACCGCCTTTAAGATCCACCCCAGGGTAATGGCGTTGGCGAACACCCCGAAGTAGAGGCCCTTAAAGGCCCGTAGCACCGCTGCCTGGGGCCCGGAGTACCTCAGTTCGATGAGCTCTGCCGTGGTGATGATGCGGGACCGGCGCAGCATGGCGGAAAAGAGGAAGGCCCCCAGGGTACCCGCGCCCCCCAGCACAAAGGACCAGGCAAACCAGACCCCCGGGATGCCGTTTTCCGCCACCAGCCCGGTAATGCCCAGAGGGGTGTCGATGGCAAAGGCCGAAGCCACCATGGAGACCCCTGCAAGCCACCAGGGAAAGGAACGGCCCGAGACAAAATAGTCGTCCACGCTCTTGAGGGCCCGGCGTGAAAAATAGAGGCCGAGGGCCACGCTGAACAGCAGGTAGCCCCCGACAATCGCCCAATCCAGATGGGACATAACACCTCCACATGCAATTGATAACAGTTCCGTCCCACCCATATCAGAATTGGGACAGGGTAGCACGCGAATCCATGGGACCATGCAAGGCAAACGCGTCTAACAGTGAGTTGCCTCTGGCAGAACCGCCGGAGCTATTCCGGTTAAAGTCAAACGACTCCCATATTCATTTCATCGTGTTTCCAGAAGAATGAAATGGGCCTCTCCTGCAAAGGCAGTTGCTATATGCCACACATCGCGCGAATGCTCTGATACCGCATGCAGAATGGTTGCCGCCATGCATTCGCCATAGGGTTCCCAGGTGCCCCCACCTGGCCGCCGGAGGCAAAATCCAAAGGCACCTCCCCCCAAAAAAAAGGCCCCGCTCGATCGCCATCGAGCGGGGCCTTCGCCGTTTTCAGCATGGGTCTATCTAAGCGGCGTTTTTCTCCTTGAGTGCCTCGGGGCTCACAACGGCACCGAAGCTCTCCTTGAGGGCTTCAAGGCCCTGCTTCTGTTCCTTGAGAACCTCGAAGAAACGGGCGGGAATGTCCTCTTCCTTGCCGTAGGCTTCATTCTGCAGGTCGATACGGGACATGATGTTGTCCACGTACAGGGAGAACTGCTTGGTGTAGAGGTCCATGGGGTAGGGCTTGTCCAGAATGTCGGTGAACAGGGCCTTCAGGTCCTCGTACTCGGGGATGATGCCGATGGGGGTCTCGATGCCGCCCACCTCGCCGTGGAAACGACGCTCCAGCCATGCCAGCCAGACCTTTACATCCCTTTTTTCGCCCAGGAGCTTGGTGGACTCGCCGCCGCGGGCCTGGTGGGTCAGGAAGTAGTTGAGGCCTGCCATGAGGGGACGCTTGCCGTCGGCAATGCGCTCGTTGGCCCAGAAGGTAAACTGCGCGTCCATGTACTCGCCCAGGGCGCCGGGGATAAAGGGAGCGTTGGCCCAGGGGGCACGCTTCACGCCGGTGGCCCCTACCTCGGTGGCGGTGGCGGCGGAGACGATGCACGCGCCGATGGCCACGCCGTGGTCGGAATTCTTGGCGACCCATACAGGGGGCATGGTGTCGGCATCGCGACCGGAGTAGGTGATGACGCTGGTTTCAACACCGCTGGGGTCTTCGGAAGAGGGGGAGTAGTTGGCCAGGGAGCTGGCCACCAGAGTGGCGCGGGAGTTGGGGTGGGAAACGGGAACGGGCTTGCCCTTCTCGTCCACCATGCCGGCTTTCCACTCGCCCTGGAAGTTGCGACCCTTTGTGGGGGCCTCTTCGCCGTTACCGGTCCAGTGGGGCTTGCCGTCGTCATCGATGAGGACGTTGGACCAGATTACCTCGGTGCCCTCTTCGCGAAGCAGAGGCATCAGGCCGGGATCGCCTTCCCAGTTCACATCTTCCACGATGCCGAAGATCCCGCTCTCCGGGTTGATGCTGCGCACGGTGCCGTCTTCGGCAATCCACATCTGGGCCAGGTCATCCCCCACAAAGTGGTGGCCGGCCATGGCGGTGGTGGTCTTGCCGCAACCGCTGGGGGCGGCGCCTGCAAACCAGGTGGTCCGCTTGCCGGGGCCTTCGATGCCCGTGATGAACATGTGCTCGGAGAGCTCGTTGCCGCGGTTCTTCACTGCCTTGTCCACGGAGAAACGATGGTTGCCCTTCTTCATCAGCAGGGTGTTGCCCGCGTAGGTGCAGTTGATGGAGTAGGTGGTCTGGTCGTTTCGGTCCATGTAGACCCTGGCGTTGGGAAGGTCTTCCGTTCGGTTCAGACCCTGGGAGTGGATGTTGGTGTAGAAGTACCCCAGACGCTCCACTTCGTTGTCAAAGTCGTTGAACCGGTTGCGGTAGAGCATCTCCGCGCTGTGGGCCACGTAAAAGGAGCTGGTGATCTGAAGGGAGGGGTTGGAGCCCAGGGCGCCAACGGGTCCCCTCATGTAGAGGCCCACGATCATGGTCATGCCCTTCATGATCCCGCCCATCTTGGTCTTGACGTCGTCAAGGCCTTCGGACCGGTCGATGCGGTTGGCCAGGGAGCTGACCTTCTCTTCGGGCTCGGCCAGGTAGAAGGTGCGGTCGGTGATACGGCCCTGCTCCTCCTTGAGCTCGAAATGGATCGTGTGGTTCGGCATGGGAAGAGCGTCCTCCTCCCCGTTGGCCAAAGCGCCTGCACGAACGGCTTTTCCGTCCGCATCGGATCCAGTGTTGATGAAGATGCTGTCCGGCGTGCAGAGTTTCGCAGCGTTGGCGATGGTTTTCACCACCTCTTCGGTGCGAATCTGTTTCAATTTCGCCAGGGTCTCAGCGTCCATGCGAGCCTCGAGGAAGGCCAGGGCCTCCTCAAGCGTCTCGATCCCCCCAATCATCTCTTTTTTCTGTGCCATGTTCTTCCTGATCCTGAAAAGTGTGATGACAACCCGAAGCCCCCGTCGCCGGGCAATACTTCACACCCGACCTTCTCACGCGCCTTTGTGCCGCAACCCCATGCGGATAAAAAGGCCTGAGAGGCTCTGTTCGAGTCATCATACGTTGGAATGTGAATACATCTTTAAATTAAGCGCGTTCTGTTCGCCGAGACAGCGGACATCAACAGGTCACATGGCCCATAAGAACAAACCCCATCGTTCCACGGGCCATATGTGCATCAGGGCCTGATCAGCACCCCTTGCACTCAAACCGCTCCTGAACCGGCGTGTGCATGTCGATCCAGGTCAGCACCTTGTCGAATTCGTCCGCCACTTCTTTCAAGGCCCGACCCCTGTGGCTGATCTCCCCTTTCTCTTCCATGGTCAGCTCCGCAAAGGTTTTCCCTTTGTCGGGGCAGAAAAAGAGCGGGTCGTAGCCAAAGCCGCCCTCTCCCGAAGGTGCCTGGGCAATCACCCCGTCGCAGCGACCTTCATAGGTTAGGGCCTGCCCGGTGGGCATGGCGATGGAGAGAACACACTGAAACGCCGCTCTGCGATCTTCAACACCAGCCATCTGTTCCAGAAGCTTGGCGTTATTGGCTGCGTCGTCAGCGTTCTCCCCGGCATATCGGGCCGAGTAGACCCCGGGCTCACCATTCAGGGCCTCCACCACCAGCCCCGAATCATCGGCGATGGCAGGGTAGCCCAGAACACGAGCCGTAAAACTCGCCTTTTTATAGGCGTTATCGTCAAAGGTGTCCCCATCCTCAATCACTTCGGGAATGGGCCCGAAGTCGTCGAGGTTCTTCAATTCAACCGGGAACCCGGCCAGCAGGGCCCGGATCTCTTCGGTCTTTCCCTTGTTCCGTGTGGCCAGAACAAGAATAACGGATTTACTCATAGGAGCGTACCACCCTTCCCAGACAACGGGGCCGGCCTTAACGCGGCGACACCGTTGCGTAAATATATGTTGACGGGCATCTCAAGCGTCTGTTCCTTTGGAAAAAACAACACCAAACGGCCCGATCTTAAACAAATTACACTTCCTCTTAATGTATAACCAGAGGCCTTGTAAAGGGTTTTGGGCCATGACAGGCGAAGGTTTTCCAAGACGAACATTTCCGCACTTTTTTACCTCTCGAAACGAACATCTTGTTCATTTTCGAACCTTCTTTTTAACCCATCTGCACCGAAAAGAACACCGCCTGAAGACAGGGTGCCCATCCGGCAGAGAAACGGTCCGAAACCCCTCCTTATTATGACCGTCCGAAGAGAAGGCAACCCCCGCGTCTTCCTGTTTTTCCCCGGCGTCAGTGGCCCAAGGCCTTGACATTCGGGGCTATCACGTCTAAAAAAATGGAGATTTAACTTTAACGAGAACGTCAACACCCATCCATAAGGAATTTTGCCATGCACAAGCTTCTCACAGACAACCCGGGCCAGAAGATGCTCATGCTGGGCAACGAGGCCATTGCACGGGGCGCCATTGAAGCCGGCGTCGCGTTTACCGCCTCTTATCCCGGGACGCCTTCGTCGGAGATTTCCCTCAACTTTTTTCAGATGTCGAAAGAAAGCGATCTCTATTTCGAGTACAGCATCAATGAAAAGGTCTCCGTGGAGGTGTCTGCGGCAGCGGCGAACTGCGGCGTACGAAGCATGTGCGTGATGAAGCACGTGGGGATGAACGTGGCGGCCGACGCCCTTCTCACCCTTGCCTACATCGGCGTCACCGGCGGCATGGTGATCTTAACCGCCGACGACCCCTTTATGTTCTCCAGCCAGAACGAGCAGGACAACCGCTACTACGGCAAGCTCGCCGGGCTCCCCGTGCTGGAGCCCTCCTCCGTTGCCGAAGCCAAGGAGATGACCAAGCAGGCCTTTGAACTCTCCGAAGCCCTGGGCGAGCCCGTGATCCTGAGGACCACCACCCGCATCAACCACTCCACCGGCGTGGTGGAGCTGGGCGAGATCACCGAACGCAAAACCAAGGGCGACTTCACCAAGGACCCCATGCGCTGCGTCACCGTTCCCGCCGTCTCACGGGGCCTCCACGTAAAGCTCCTGGCCAACCTGGACAAAGCAGAAGAGATCGCCTGCACCTCCCCCCTCAACAAGGTGGACGGAAGCGGATCGTTGGGCGTCATCGTCAACGGTGTCAGCTACAGCTACGTCAAAGACGGCCTCAAGGACTTAGGCGCCACCGACAAGGTAAAAATCCTGCGCATCGGCTTCTCCAACCCCCTGCCCAAAGCCCTGGTCCTCGATTTCATCAAGGGCTGCGACAAGGTCCTCGTGGTGGAAGAGGGCGAGCCCTTCATGGAAGAGGCGGTCAAGGCCGTGGCCCAGGAGAACGGGCTCACCCTGCCCATCTGCGGCAAAGGGGAACACCTCTTCTCCCGCCTCTACGAATTCGACCCCAAGATGGTCCGCAACGTCATGGCCTCCTATTTTGAGCTGGCCCCGGTCCCCAGCCAGAGCGTGGACACCTCCAACGTACCCGAAATCCCCAACCGTCCCCCCAACCTCTGCGCCGGCTGTTCCCACCGGGCAACATTCTACGCGGTGAAGCAGGCCACCCAGGGCATGGACGTCATGTTCCCCTCGGACATCGGCTGCTACACCCTGGGCTTTATGCCTCCCCTTGCCACCGGGGACTTTGTGCTCTGCATGGGCGCCTCCACCAGCACCTCGGCAGGTTTTTCCACGGTGACGGACAAGAAGGTCATCTCCTTTGTCGGAGACTCCACCTTCTTCCACTCCGGCATCATGGGCCTGATGAACGCGGTGTTCAACAACCACAACTTCACCCTGGTGATCCTTGACAACCGCATCACCGGTATGACGGGCCACCAGCCCAACCCCGGCGTGGACATGGACGAGATGGGTTTTGAAGGGTACAACTCCATCGACATCGAAGGGCTCGTGAAAGCCGCAGGCGTCAAGCACGTCTCCGTGGTCCGTCCCTACAACCTCAAGAAGAGCATCGCTGCCATCAAGGAAGCCGTGGAGTTTGAAGGGGTCTCGGTGGTCATCGCCAAGGAGAAGTGCACCCTCTACGCCAAGAGCCTCAAGCAGCTCACCGGCAAGAAGTTCCAGGTGAACCCCGAGAAGTGCAAGAACCACAGGGACTGCATCGACACCATCGCCTGCCCCGCCTTCACCACCGAAGGGGGACGGGTCCGGATCAACGAGGATATGTGCGCCGGCTGCGCCATCTGCGCCCAGATCTGCCCTGAAAACGCCATCCTGCCCGTGAAAAAGTAGGCAGAGCGGCTCCATGAACGACACCGGCCACGCCCGTTTCCAAAAAAACGGGCATAGCCTTCGTCATAACCTTTTTTCAACACAAGGTGACACCCATATGGATACCAAAAGACTGATCATCGTGGCGGTGGGCGGACAGGGCAACCTCCTGGCGTCCCGGGTTCTGGGCGAAGCGGCTCTGCTCCAGGGCATCCCCGTGCACATGAGCGAGATACACGGCATGGCCCAGAGGGGCGGGGTGGTGGAATCCTCCATCGTCTTCGGCGATGCCGAAAGCACCATCATCTCTGACGGCGAAGCCGATGTCTTCGTCAGCTTTGAGCCCTCCGAGGCCCTCCGGGCCCTGGGACGCTGCAAAGAAGAGACCGTGACCATCACCAACCTCTCCCCCCTGCCCCCCTTTACCGTGGCCATCGGCAAAGGGGTGTACCCGGAGATCGACAAGGTCACCGAGCTGCTGGCAAACAAAACCAGGCGCCTCATCGCCTTTGACGCCGTCAAGCTCGCCGAAGAGGCCGGCAACGTCCTTTCGGTGAACATGGTGCTCCTGGGCGCCCTCATTGAGACCGGCGTCCTGCCCATCAGCGCCGACGCCATCCGCGAGGCCATCTCCACCAAGACCAAAAAAGCCTTTGTGGACGTGAACCTGAAAGCCTTTGAGCTTGGCTTTGCCGAAGCGGCAAAGCACTAAAGCTCCGCGAATCACGACAGGGTCCGGGGAGGCTTATGCCCCCCGGACCTGAACACGCCTTCCCGGGCCCCCGCCCATGGAAAAAAAATCTCCGGCCATCGATTTCACGGCCAATTTGTGTCACCTTATTATTAGACATAAAACGTGCATTCTTACGAAGCGCACCGTAACGGCCACCGTCTTTCAAAGACATCGACACACGAACCACCCCAAGCCGCTTAGCCCGAGGGGCATTCGCAAACCCGGGAACGCTCCCCGGAGGAGGCACCGTCCATGATTCAGAAGCGAATCACCACCTTTCTGCTGGGCATCCTCGTGGTGGTGGCCATCGGCACCGCCGGCTACTTCCTCATCTTCCATGGCCAGGAGCGCTGGATCGACTGCCTCTACATGACGGTCATCTCCATCACCAGTGTGGGCTACGGAGAGATCCTGGACGTCTCCAGCAGCATCGCGGCCCAGATCTTCACCATGGGCCTCATCACCTTCGGCATGGGGTTCATTCTCTATGCCATCAGCTCCATCACCGCCTTTCTCATCGAAGGGGAACTTTCCGGTGTGCGAAGGAGAAGACGCATGAACCGAGAGATCAATCGCCTCACCGGTCACATCATCCTGGTGGGGGGTGGCGAAACAGGACGCCCCCTGGCCAACGAGCTGCTCACCTGCGGAGAGCAGGTGGTGATCATCGAGCAGGAAAACGACCCTGCCGCAGCAAGCCTTTCGGCACACCACATCCTCTTTATCGAGGGGGACCCCACCGACGACGCCAACCTGGAAAAGGCTGGCATCGACCGGGCCAAGGGGGTGGTCATTGCCCTGCCCCAGGACAAGGACAGCCTCTACGTCACCATGACCGCCCGTATGATGAACAAAGACCTGCGCATCGTCGCCCAGGTAAGCGACCCGAAAATGGCCCCCAAGTTCACCAAGGCAGGGGCCGACAGCATCGTCTCCCCCAACACCATCGGTGCCCTGCGCATGGCCTCGGAAATGGTCCGGCCAGCCGCCGTGGACTTTCTGGATCAGATGCTGCGCAGCGAACAGGGCCCCTTACGGATCCACGAGCTGCCCATCACCCCGGGCTCCCCCATGGACGGCCGGCGACTCTCCGAAACCGACCTGAGGCGGGAACACGACCTTCTGGTCCTGGGGCTCAAGGACAAAGAGACCACCCTCTTCAACCCCAAGGCCGACACCCTGCTGGCCTCGGGCATGACCCTGGTGGTCATGGGCAACATCGACGAAATCAAACGCCTCCAGGCCAGGGTGAGCTGAGATGCCGCGGCCGTGGATCCTCCTCCTCGCCGCAGCCCTCCTGTGCGCCCGGTGCGCCCCGCCCGTCACGCACACCGCCCCCCTTGCGCCAGCGGACACCGTGGAGATCCTCGAACCCCTCGAAGGGGCGATCTACCCCCGGGACATGGCCCCGCCCCTATTTGAATGGAGGGGGTCCGGTCAAAACGAAGCACCCTGGCTCGTGGAGATCCGCCTTCCCAAAAGCCCTCCCATCCGCCGGGAGGTACCAGCCGCCCCCTGGCAGCCCGACCCGGGCCTGTGGCACCGCATCAAGCAAGAAGCCACCGGCGCCCCCGTTACCCTTTGCATCTCACGGGCAGGCAGCCCCGGCATGGCCCCTTCAACGCGGCGCTTTTTTATCTCCAACGACCCGGTGAACGCCTCCATCCTCTACCGCCAGCTCCCCCTGCCCTATGGATTTTCAGAAGACGATATCCGGCGCATCACCTGGAAGCTCGGCGCGGTGGATGCCAACCACGCCCCCAAAACCGTCATGACGGGCCAGCCCACCTGTAGCGGCTGCCACCAGGCCACCACCGACGGCCGCCTCCTTGCCATGGAGATGAATGTGAAAGGAGACAGCGGTGCCCAGTGGGTGAAACCCGTTTCCCGAGTCATGGAGATCACCCATAACGACACCATGAGCTGGAGCGACTACCCCACGCCTCCGTTCTTCCCGCCCCCACGGGGAAGTTTCGCAAGGATCTCCCCTTCAGGACGCTTTATGGTGGGGCCGGTGAACGACATCGGCTTCATGGTCACCACCGGCGATGCCGCCTACTCCCAGCTCTTTTTCCCCACCTTCGGCTTCCTGGGGACCTACGACCGGCACACACAAACCTTTGCTCCGCTGAAAGGCGCAGACGACTGGGACTTTACCCACACCGATCCCAGCTGGACCCCGGACGGATCCGCCCTGCTCTTTGCCCGGGCCGAGACCAAAAACGCTTACCACCCGAACCTCGGCAACATCCGTATCCTCTCCTCCCCCAAGGGCATCGACGCACTCAACCGGCAATACCCGATCCGGTTCGATATCTGCCGCCTTCCCTTTGATAACGGAAAAGGGGGCATGGCCACCCCCCTTGAAGGCGCCAGCAACAACGGCATGAGCAACTACTTTGCCCGGGTCTCCCCGGACGGAAACTGGGTGGTCTTCACCCAAAGCCGGAGCGGGCTCATGCTCCAGCCGGACAGCACCCTTCACATCGTTCCGGCCACCGGGGGCTCCCCCCGAAAAATGACCTGCAACCGCACCGGCATGAACTCCTGGCACGCCTGGTCCCCCAACGGCAAATGGCTCGTCTTTGCGTCCAAAAACCGCGCCATGACAACGGAGCTTTTTCTCACCCATGTCAATGAAGACGGCACCGACGCCCCGGCCATCCGGCTCCACCGATTCAGCCACCCCACCATGGCGGCCAATATCCCGGAATTCGTGCCCTTCAAACCGGAGGCCATCGATACCATACGATTGAAGTAACAGAAAAAAACAGTCTCCGCCGGGCAGGGGATAAATTCCCTGCACCCCAGGATTGCACATGCTCCGTCCCTTCGTTCCTCAGGGACGTCACATGTGCTGATGGGCTTCGCCCGTAATGGACAGTATGGGGTCGTGTTGACATGTTCATTCGATTTTACAGCAGCCCTCTCCGTCAGCCCTGCAGGGGCTGACGGAGAGGGCTGCTACCGAAACGTTTTTGCGGAGCTTATTTCAAAAAGCGACCCGCTGGAGGCTTTTTCCTTTTTCACTATCAGGGAGGCACCATGGGAAAACAATGGAAGGCGTTACTCTTGTGTGTGGGACTCTTTCTCATCGGCTGCGGCGTGCAGCAGGCCAAGGTCTTCAACGACAGGTACGGGCCGGAACAGGTTGTCTCCCGGGTAGACGGGGAGCCGAGGACAGGGCTCACCTATTATGAAGACATCCGACCCATCCTGGAAAAACGGTGCAGCGCCTGCCACAGCTGTTACGATGCCCCCTGCCAGCTGAAGCTCACCTCCTTTGAAGGGGTGGACCGGGGGGCCACCTCGCTCATGGTGTACAACGCCTCCCGCATCACGGCAGACGATCCCACCCGACTCTTCATCGACGCGGACACCACCCCGGGGTGGCGGGACAGGGGGTTTCACCCGGTCCTTAACGAACGCACCCAGGAGCCTTCCGTCAACCGGGAGAACTCCGTCCTGGCCCGGATGCTGGAATTAAAGGCGAAAAACCCCCAGCCAAAAAAGGAGCTTCTGCCCCAGTCCTTTGACCTCTCCCTGGCCAAGGCCAACAACTGCGAACCCAGCGAGTCCTTTGACAGCTTTGAGGAGCGCTATCCCCTGTGGGGCATGCCCTACGCCCTGCCCGGGCTCACCAGGGAGGAACACGACGCCATCCTGAAATGGATCGCAGACGGCGGGCTCATGAGACAACCAGAAACAACATCACCGCAGGCAGCCGACATCATCGCCCGCTGGGAGCTCTTTTTTAACGGCACCTCCTTGCGGGAACAGCTCGTAAGCCGCTACATCTACGAGCACCTCTTCATCGCCCATATCCACTTTGAGGGCCTGCCCAGCCGGGAGTTCTACCGCCTGGTGCGCTCCACCACACCTCCCGGAGAGCCCGTGGACGAAATTCCCAGCGTGCGCCCCTACGACGCCCCGGGCATCCGCCCCTTTTATTACCGGTTGAAAAAGACCCCCGCCGTGGTGGTGAAGGACCACACCGTCTACCGGCTTTCCGATACCAAGATGAGACGCTTCAACGACCTCTTTTTTTCGCCAGCCTATGAGGTCTCCAGCCTGCCCTCCTTCGACCCGAACACCGCAGCCAACCCCTTGCGGGCCTTTGCCCAGCTCCCGGCCGCCTCCCGGTACCGGTTTCTCCTGGACGATGCCCACTTTTTTGTGAACGGATTTATCAAAGGACCGGTCTGCAGGGGCCAGGTGGCCCTCAACGTGATCAACGACCATTTTTTCGTGGCCTTTTTCGACCCGGACAAGGACATGATCAGCAACGACTCCGACTTCCTCGCGGAGGTGAGCCCCTTGCTGGCCCTTCCCGGAGAAAAGGAAAACACCCTCAACATTCTCAGCATCTGGTTCACCTACTCCCGCAACCAGAAAAAGTACCTCAAGACCAAAGACGACTATATCGACCGCCTCCACCCCGACCACATCGGCAACGACATCACCCACATCTGGGACGGAGACGGTGGCACCAACGACAACGCCCTGCTCACCGTGTTCCGTCACTTCGACAGCGCCACCGTCCTCAAAGGCCTGGTGGGCCAGGTCCCCAAGACCGCCTGGGTGGTGGACTTTCCCCTGCTGGAGAGAATCCACTACCTGCTTGTGGCGGGCTTTGATGTCTACGGCAACGTGGGGCACCAGGCCGTCACCCGCCTCTACATGGACTTTCTCCGCATGGAAGGCGAAAACAACTTTTTAAGCTTCATGCCCAGCAACCGACGCGAAGAGATGCGAAAAGACTGGTACCAGGGCACCCGCGCCGATCTCAAAAACCACCTCGAAAACCCCTTGCTGGGCCTCTCCCGCGAAACAGGCGTCACCTATGGAACCCAGGCCCCGAAAGACGAATTTTTTGAACAGGTACTGGCCCATGTGGGACCCGTCATCCCGCAACAGGACCCCATCAACCGCTGCCCCTCCGGGCATTGCCCCACCGAGGGGGACACCCCGCAAAGGCTCGCCGTTGAAAAATCCCTGCGCCGCATCACCGCTATCAAAGGAAGAAAGACCGAGGTGTTCCCGGACGTCTCCTTTCTCCGGGTGGTCACCCCGCCCAATCAGGAGGATCTGGCCTATACCATCATCAAGAACAAGGCCCTGAGCAACAACTCCTTCATGTTCGGCGAAGAGAGGCGCCGCCGCCCCGAAGACGACACCCTGAGCATCGTTCGCGGCCACGTGGGAAGCTACCCCAACGCCTTTGTGCGCATCGACGTTGACAAGGTGGACACCCTGGCCAACCGCTACCTCAAGGTCAAAGACGAGGTCACCTACTACCTCATGGCCAGGCGCCACGTGGTCCGCCGCACCAGCCCCGACTTCTGGGACGAATACGACTGGCACTGCCGGACCTTTCTCAACGCCCACCCCGTGGAAGGGGGCACCTTCGACCTCTACCGGTACATCCGCATCGCCGAAAAAGAGGACGGGACCCTGGTGGAGTGGTGAAAAAGCAGCACCCTCTGGCCAAAGCCAGTCAAAAGCCTTGCCTCCAGCGGCCAGGGGATAAATCCCCTGGACCCCAGGTCCACAAATGTTAGGGGGCTAAAGCCCCTCCGCATTTGCCTTTGGGCTTTGCCCGTAAATAAGGTGACGGCTTATTGAAGCACCTTCATGTTGCCCGAAGTTTTTTTCATGTTTTCACGGGCGAAGCCCGTCAGGGAATATGATGAGCCTGAGGAACGAAGGCGAAAGAGCATTCCCGAACCTGGAGGCCTGCTTTTTTTACCCACATTGACCATAGAAACGGCCCTATCTTAATAAATCCAGCCCAAAAGCGGCCTTGACCTTTTGGGCGGTCTCTTCGGTTTCTGCCCGGGCTTTCTCCGTGCCCGCGCGCAGGATGTTCATCAGCCCGGCCGGGTCTGCGAGAAAACGAGCCCTGCGCCTGCGGATGGGAGCCAACAGCTCCTGCAGGCATTCTGTAAGAAGGGATTTCAGCTTGCTGTCGGCCAGGCCGCCGCGTCGGTAGTCCTCTTTGAGGCTTGCCACAAGGGCTTCATCCGGGCAGAACGCATCGAGATAGGTGAAAACCACGTTGCCCTCCACGGACCCGGGATCTTCGATGCGCAGGTGGTTGGGGTCGGTGTACATCTTCTTCACGGCCCCCTCGATCTCGGCGTCGCCGCTCCCCAGGGAGATGACGTTGCCCAGGGACTTGGACATCTTGGCCTTGCCGTCCACCCCGGGCAGGCGGGAGACCTTGCTGAGAAGGGGGCGGCACTCCACCAGCACCTCGCTGCCCGCGACCTGGTTGACCTTGCGCACCACCTCATTGGTCAACTCAATCATGGGCAGCTGATCATCCCCCACAGGGACAAGGTCCGCCCGAAACGCGGTAATATCTGCCGCCTGGCTGATGGGATACGAAAGAAAGCCAGCCGGGATGGACGCACCGAACTGCTTTCCGGCAATTTCGGCTTTTACCGTGGGGTTTCTCTGAAGACGGGAGACCGTCACGAGGTTGGCGTAGTACATGGTGAGTTCGGCCAGGGCAGGCAGCCCCGACTGAAGGCAGATCACGGTGCGATCGGGGTCAATGCCCACGGCCAGGTAATCGGCCAGCACATTGAGGATGTTGCCGGACACCTTGGCAGGGGTGTGCCCGTTGTCCGTCAGGCCCTGCATGTCCGCAATGAGAATGGTCTGGGAAGAGGTGTCCTGCAGCGCCACGCGCTGTGTAAGGGAGCCGACGTAGTGGCCGAGGTGAAGGGAACCGGTGGGGCGATCGCCCGTAAGGATTTTTTGAGACATCTTGTTCTCCTTGGATGTGTTTAACACCACCGAAGGAGACGATTGCACGCACGTGTCAATTCATTCGTCGCCCTTCGGCGGCAAATGAAGACAATACAAGTCCATGTGCCGCTCCGTCAGGAGCGCCACCAGAACATGCGCGTCGTTACTGTCTGTGTCTCTGTGTTTTTCATACCCACGACCTACCACCCTTCCCACAAAAGAGCAACAAATGCATGCCTCCGGCGGCAAGGTGTGCCAGCTTGAAAGCTGGTTGCGAATGCGCTTTCCCCCCTCGTTCCTCGGGGAAAATCACATTCGCCTTTCCTTCAAGGCTTTTGAGGAGACCTTGCAAGACACCATTTGTCGAGGGTTTCAAAAGCCTGCCCCCAGGCCAAGGAGGCTTTCCACGGGCCAAGCCCGTAAGCAAGTGTAAAGGGCTTTAGCCCCGGGGCATGTGCGAACCTGGGGTTACGCTTTGGCGTCGTTGTCAAACGCGGGCTTGCAGAGGATCTCGCGGATTTTCATCTTGAAGAAGTCGGCGGTATTGACGGCGCGCAAAACCACGGCGGTATCGGCGCCCCTGCCGGAGCCCCCCACGCAGATGACATGTTCGCCGGCAGGGATCAAACCGGCGTCGGCGGCCATGAGGCTCACCTCCACGGCCACTTTGAGTCCCGCTCCGAAGAGCTTTAAGGTTTCGGCAATGACCTCGTCCACCTGGTAGGTGTTGAACCGCAGGCGCACGGCCCTGCCGATGCCGAAAAAGGTATGACCGCAGGTGAGGACCTTGACGCCCGAGGCTTCAAGCTGCCCCCGCGTGTCCGGGTCCAGCTCCTGGACATTGGGCCCTTTAAGGCCCGTAAAATGGGTGACGGCAACCACCTCGAACCCCTTAAGGATCTCTGCGGCCCGCTGGGCCGTGTAACCACTTGTCGTTGCCAAAACGCAGGTTTTGATGCCCAGGGCCTCGCCTTGCTCCCTGACGCACCGCAGCACATCGTCGGTATTGGTTTTTCCGGGCTGGTCAAAAAGAATCATACGGTATCCATGTGTCTGGTGGGTGGTTACTTATGGCAGAAGGATTCGCGCCCTCCCGGGACAGCACGGCGGCTACCCCTCGTCTACGCGTTTTCGGCTCTTGCGGGTGGTGGTCCCCTTGAGCCAGGCAGCGTAAATGGCCTCCTGCTCGTCCAGGATATCCCTGAGCACCTCCATGGTGGTCAGAGGATTCATGAGAACACAGCGAAGGACAACGACCTTGCCCTCGGGATACCCCGGAAAGACGGTCTCATGCTCCAGCACGGTCCGGGAGACAAAGCTGTTGCCCGCTTCCCGCTGTTCCTGCTGAAGGGCGCGGTTCACTTCGTTGAAATGCTCGTTGATCTCAAGGATCCGCTCGGGGGAGGCCTGGGCCATCTCCTCCTGGAAGGGGGTCGGGCAGACGCGATAGGTGAGAATGTTGAGTTCGGGCCGGGTCACCAGCTGGAAGATGTTACGGCGCTCGATCTCCTCGGCAAAACTTCGGGCCAGCTCAATGCCGTGGTTGATAAGCATGCCGTAGCCCCGGCTGCCCATGATCTTGAAGGCGCTGTCCAGAATAAGGCAATTGGCCTCCCGGGATCCTGAAAGGGTCTTGCTGCCTAAGTCCACGCTCCCTTTGCGGATGATGTAGTTGGCGTGGTAGGCCACGGCGTCCAGGCTGGTGGGGTCTTTGAAAAAGACCATGCCCGAGCTCATGGGCATGTAAAACTGCTTGTGGGCGTCGATGGTGACGGAGTCCACCTCTTCGATGCCCTTGAGCAGGTGGGCGTAGGTCTCGCTCATGAGGGTGGGACCGCCCCAGGCCGCGTCGGCGTGGAGATGGATGCCCTCTTTACGGCACAGGGCGCTGATCTCGGGAATGGGGTCCACGTTACCGGTCTCGGTGGTCCCTGCCACGGTGACCACAGCGGCCACCCGGGTCCGTCCCTCCTTTTTAAAGCCCTCCAGCATCTCTTTCAGGCAATCCACCCGCATGCGGTTGGTGTTGTCCACGGGCACGGGGATGATGTTGCCGTTGCCGATACCCAGGATCCCGCCGCATTTTCGAAGGGAGTAGTGGCACCGCCTGGAGACGAGGATCACGCATCGGTCGATGCTGTGAGCGGCATAAGCAGCGGCCAGCCCCTCGATTTCCACGCCCTCAAAGGAATCCGTGGGACCAAGGGCCCTGTTCCTGGCCACCCAGAGGGCCGTAAGGTTGGCCGTGGTGCCCCCTTCGGTGAAGGAGCCCAGGGAGGTGTGGGTGTTCTGGACGTGCTCCCGGTAAAAGGCTTCATCTTTTTGATAGATGATGCGGTGCACCTTGGCCACCACCTGCTTCTCCAGCACGGAGAGCATTTTGGAGGTTTCCAGCTTCACCACGTTCTGGTTCAGGGCAGCCACAATGGCCTTTAAGTGCACCATAAAATAGGGAATGGCAGCCGTCATGTGCCCAACAAAATAGGGAGAGGCCACGTTCACGGCGTGGGGTGCGATATCTTCGAATACCCCGCTGACCACATCAGCCAGGCGCTTTTCCGGCAGGCTGTTCATCACGGTATCGGTGCACCGGTCCGCGATCTCCTTAAGGCTCACAGCCTCGGTGATCCCCACGTTCTGGATCAGAAAGTCGTGGAGTTCAAACAGGATCTGGCGCATGTGGTGCACCAGAACGTCCCGTGTTTTTTCATCTTCAGGACTTGTAAACACCCGAATCAGGTTAACCCACTCCTGCTGCTTGCCGTCGTTTATCACTGCACTGCCCTGTTCTTCCATGCCCCTTCTCAAACCCCCTGTTTCAAGACCCAACCATCCATCATGATGGCATATATCCCGTTTACGCAAAAATAACAACGACGACCGAAAAAAAAGCCCATGGGCAGCCCCCGTCTTTCAAGGGTTTCTGCCCTCCCCTGACCCTTTCCTCCCCTTCGGCCCCATGGCAGGCCTCAAAAGCCCCTGGGGCCGGGGCAGCCCTCAGACGTACTAAAATACGTGAATACAGGAGCAATCCCGTGCCTCATTTCTTGACAACCTTTTCATTATAGCCTAAATTTTGCTGGCTCACAGCGGCACCCACCCCCACCGGTACCCGAACCGTCGCCAACGGCCCGGAACCCATGGGATTCCGTACCAAGGGTTCCGCTCACCCTGCCTGGGGACTGTTCCCGGGCAGACGCACACTTGAGACACCGGGACGCAATCCCCGGGCAAGGCAACAGGGAGCCATGACCGAAGACGGTAAAGGACAAACCGGGGTTTTTGTGGCAGCAGCCGTGGCAACGCTGGTCATCGTGGCCATCTTCTCCTTTTTCTCGGGCCCCGACGCCGCCCAGAGGAACATCACGGAGGCCCCCATTCCGGCCAGCCACTCGGGACGCATCGAAGAGGAGAGCTTTTTCCTCTACTTTGCCCAGCGCGACGGCCGTTTCCTCACCTCCGAGGAGCGTACCGTCTCCACCACAAAAGATCCCTGGCAGCTGAGCCAGAAGATCATCGCGGCCCTCATTGACGGCCCCGAACGCGGCAGTGCCCGAACCCTGCCGGCAACCACCCGCCTGCGGGCCCTGTACATCACCGACCCCAAGGTGGCGGTGGTGGATTTTTCCCGCGAGATCCGGGAGGAGCCCATGGGCGCGGCCTCGGAACTGCTGACCGTCTATTCGGTGGTCAACTCCCTGGCCGTCAACATCCCGGAGATCGATGCCGTCCGGATCCTCATCGAGGGCGAGCGGGCAGAGACCCTGGCCGGCCACATCGACATCTCCGAGCCCCTTGCCCCCGACATGCTCATGGTTCGATAGGGACCGGCATGGGAAAAAGCAGCACGTAACACAACAGCCACATGCCCCTAACACGGGACCGGCTGTGTCATCATATTAAAGGAAGAGTGACGGACGACGGGAACCTCCCGCCCCGTTTGCAACATAAAGATCGAAAAAAAGTCAATATCACGCGCCCGGGCCATGAGGCCGCACAGCGGGCTGGTGACCCATCGCATCGCTGGTGAACCCCACCACCTTTTGCCAGACTTTTTTTGAGGCCATCAGGAAAAACACGCACACATGAAAAAGACCAAAATAGAACAGATACGAAACATCGGCATCATGGCCCACATCGATGCGGGAAAAACCACCGTCACCGAGCGCATCCTTTACTACACGGGTCGGTCCCACAAAATCGGTGAGGTCCACGACGGCGAAGCCACCATGGACTGGATGACCGACGAGCAGGAGCGGGGCATCACCATCACCTCGGCGGTCACCACCTGCCAGTGGAAAAACAAGCAGATCCAGATCATCGACACCCCGGGCCACGTGGACTTCACCATTGAGGTGGAGCGGTCCCTGCGCGTTCTGGACGGCGCCATCGGCGTCTTCTGCGCCGTGGGCGGGGTTCAGCCCCAGTCCGAAACGGTGTGGCGGCAGGCCGACAAGTACGAGGTTCCCCGCATCGCCTTCATCAACAAGCTGGACCGCATCGGCGCCGACTTCAACGGCGCGGTGACCGCCATCCGTGAAAAACTGGGGGCCAACCCCGTGGTAATCCAGCTCCCCGTGGGTGCCGAAGAGTCCTTCCAGGGCGTCATCGACCTCATCGCCATGGAGATGATCGCCTGGAACGACGACTCCCTGGGCGCTGAATTCGAAACCAGCCCCATCCCCGAGGCCATGATCGACGACGCCGAAGCCGCCCGGGATGCCATGATCGAAGCCCTCTCCGACGTGGACGAGGAGATCATGGAGGCCTACCTGGCCGAGGAGCCCGTCACCAACGACCAGATCAAGGCAGCCCTGCGCCAGGGGACCATCGACCTCTCCATCGTGCCGGTCCTTTGCGGCACGGCCCTGAGGAACAAGGGCATCCAGCCCCTGCTTGACGCCATCTGCGACTACCTGCCCAACCCCGTGGACATCCCGTCCGCCCACGGCACCAACCCCACCACGGGCGAGCCCCTCACCTTTGAGCAGAAGGTCAAAGAGCCTCTGTCCGCCCTGGTGTTCAAGGTCTCCATGATTGAAGGCCGCAAGCTCTCCTTTGCCCGCATCTACAGCGGCAAGCTCATCGCAGGCAGCGAGGTGTTCAACCCCCTCCTGAAAAAGAAGGAGAAACTCTCCCGCATCCTCCAGATGCACGCAAATCGAAAAGAGCGGGTGGCCGAAGCAGGCCCGGGAAGCATCGTGGGCATCGTGGGCCTCAAGGACACCTCCACCGGAGACACCCTCTGCAACGCCGACAACCAGATCATTCTGGAGCGCATCGACACCTACGAGCCGGTGATCTCCATCGCCGTGGAGCCCAAGACCCACGCCGACCAGGACAAGCTGGACACGGTCCTGGCCAAGTTCACGGCCGAGGACCCCACCTTGAAGGTCCGCACCGACGAGGACACCGGCCAGACCATCCTCTCGGGCATGGGCGAGCTGCACCTGGAGATCATCATCAGCCGCATGCAGCGTGAGTTCAACACCGACGTCAACGTGGGCAAACCCCAGGTGGTCTACCGGGAGAGCATCACAAACGAGACCTCCGCCACCGCCACCTTTGATCGCGAGATGGCCGGCCAGAGCCACTACGGTCAGGTCTCTCTCACCCTCAAGCCCCTGGCCCTGGGCGAGGGCAACCGGTTCGTCAACAGCCTCTCCGAAGAGGAGCTGCCGCCCCAGTTCAGCGCAGCCATCGAAAAAGGGGTCATGGACGCCCTGGACAGCGGTACCCTCCTGGGCTACCCGGTGGTGGACGTGGAAGCCACGGTCACCGGAGCCGACACCCGGGAAGGCCACGGCACCGAGCTTGCCTTCTCCGTCAGCGCCTCCATGGCCATGCGGGAGGCCCTTTCAAACGGCGCCCCCTTCCTGCTGGAGCCTGTGATGGCCGTGGAGGTCTTTGTACCCGACGACTTCATGGGCGAGGTCATCGGCGACCTCAACTCCCGTGGCGGCAAAATCGAAGCCATCAACCCCAACGCGGGCATCCAGGAGATCAACGCAGCCGTGGCCCTGTCCAGGATGTTCGGCTACTCCACCGCCCTTCGTTCAGCCACCCAGGGCCGGGGCAACTTCACCATGAAGTTCTCCCACTTCGACCGCGCCGTGGACAAATAACGGGTCGCCTCACGGCACCCACCCGCATCGCATAAAACATAAAAAAGGGCCGCCTCCCCATGGGAAAGCGGCCCTTTGTTATGTGCGGTGCCTCGCTTAAAAAAAATTCAGTGCCTATTCACCACTCACAATTCACTATTCACCACTTACGTCCCCTTCCGGTTTCGGCTCTTCGGCCTTCTCTTTCTTCTTCTTTTTCTTGCCCGTAATCGATACAAGGGCTTTTTCCACCTCTTTGCGGGAGGCGTCGTCAGGCGCCATCTCCTTGGCGCGCTTCAGCTGGAACACGGCGTTGCGAAGATCCCCTGAAGCCCGATAGGAGAGGCCGAGGTGGTAGGCGGAATCAAAGGTCTTGCCCAGTTTGGCATAGGCATTGCCCAGGTCGTAATGGGCCCGGGCCCCGGGGCCGTAATCCCTTGCCAGGGGCAGAAGGCGGTCCACCGCTCCGTCGTAGTCCCCCTCTTCAATAAGGAGGCGCCCCATCCAGAGGTTGCTCTCAAAATCATCCGGGTCCATGCTCAGGGCGCCCTCCAGCAGGCGGCGAGACTCCGCAAGCTTGCCCTGATGAAAATAGATCCAACCCAGCCCTTTGAGTGCGTCCTTGTCAAAGGCTCTTTTTTCCAGGACACGCCGCATGTGAACGGCCGCCTTGTCGTATTTCCCCATGCGATCCATGAGAAGGGCCAGGCCGTACTCGGTATACAAGGGGGCATCGCCCCGCTCCATGGCGTTCAAAAACCGCTCTTCCGCCTGGTCCACCGGGGTGTACAGGGCCGTGAGGCGCGCCTTGATCTTCAGGAACTCGGACTGATCGATGACCTTCCTTCGGGCGTCGAGCTCCTCTTTATGGGCCTCGATCCAGTTGCCGATATAAACAAGCCGGTCTTCCAGGGCGGGGTGGGTGGTGAGGTACGTGGGGATCTCGGAAGGCCCGAACCACTGCTTGGAGCGAATGGTCTTCAGGGCCGTGAGCATCTCCTCTCCGCCGTACCCGGCCTCCATCATATAGGTCATGCCCACCTGATCGGCCTGCATTTCGTCTTCCCGGCTGTAGGCCAGGGCCGCGCTCTGGGAGCCCGCCAGGGATCCCAGGGTCAGGGCTCCGGCAGCCTCGGAGTTCCCCCCGGCCACCCCCACGAGGATACCGGCGGCCACACCGGCCAGGGTCCCCAGGCCGATCTTTTTGGAACGCTCGATGCGGTCGGAAATGTGCCGGCTGTAGACATGGGAGATTTCGTGGGCCACGATGCCCGCCAGGGCCTCTTCCGAAGGGAGCCCCTGGATCAGCCCGCTATGGAAAAACACGTGCCCCCCGGGTCCTGCAAAGGCGTTGTACACGTCGCTTTGCACCACATAAAAATGGTACTTGAAGTGCTGCTCCGGAAAGGCCGAGAGAATACGGTTCCCCAAGGTGTTGATGTAATCGTTGACCACGGGATCGTCCACAATCCGGTACTGGGCTCGTATCATCCGGATGAACTCTCCGGCCACTTCGTTCTCCTCGCGGATGGTGATGGCCGAGGCCACCTGACCGCAGAGAAACACACATATTATCGCCATGGAGACAGCCCGTAGAAAAGGTCGTCTTCTTTTTTTCATGCACACCTCAATATTGCGCTCGTTTCGTCCTGCAACGGCCCTTTCAGGCCCGACAAAATACGGCAGGTTCCTTTAAAATGTCATACCTTGCGCCATGCGCCTAGTCTGTGATGCGGGTCACAACCGGGGCTCCCGGCCTCCGACCCGCATCACAGCCAGCCCACTTTAGCACACCCCCTGCTGCCCCACAACCGGCCCCCGGTGGCCCCCCGGCAGGACCCTCCGGGGTGGACGTGCCCATTCCACAGGAAACTAACACACTAATTATACGAGCAATACCTGCGCCGCCGATTTTTGCTCATTTTCTTTGCAAAACCCCTTTTTTATGCTAATCTCCACGACCATGGCACAGATTATCTGCATAGCAAACCAGAAAGGCGGCGTGGGTAAAACCACCACATCCATCAACCTGGCGACGGCCCTGGCCAAGATCGGGAAACGCACCCTCCTCGTGGACTGCGACCCCCAGGCCAACGCCACCACCGGCATCGGGATCGACAAGACAGCCCTCCGGGAAAACCTGTATCACGGCCTCATCGGTGACGCGGACGCACAGGCGCTCATTCACCCCACGGCCGTGGAGGGACTCTCCGTGATTCCTGCCCGGGTGGAGCTCATCGGCTTCGAGGTGGAGATGATGGCCCACGAAGGCCGGGAGCTGGTGATGCGCGAGCTCCTGGACGAAGTAAAGGAGGCCTTTGATTACATCGTCATCGACTGCCCTCCCTCCTTGAGCCTGCTCACACTCAACGCCATGGCCTCGGCCGACTCCATTCTGGTCCCCCTGCAGAGTGAATTTTATGCCCTGGAAGGGCTCACCCAGCTCATCGACACGGTAAAACGCATCAAGGCCAGCTTGAATCCGCGCCTTCGCATCAGCGGCATCCTGCTCACCATGTTCGACCGCCGCACCAACCTCTCCTTTCAGGTGGCGGAAGAGGCTGAAAAACACTTCAACGACCTGGTCTTCACCACGCGTATCCCAAGGAGCGTCCGGCTCTCCGAAGCGCCGAGTTACGGCGAACCCATCTTTCTGTACGACCCCTCCTCCGTGGGAGCCAAGAGTTACCTGGCCCTGGCCAAAGAGGTGGTCGAGCGGTGATGACACCGTAAGCCCCGACGCCCGACGCGATGTGACCGGTTCACAACCACCGCCACAAACGCGCCCTTCCATTTTCCGGCCGCCCATGGCCGGAACCTTCGGACGAAATGTCTCGTCCACCATTCAGACACATGGCGCCCGATGGGGGCAAGGCCCGCCCGGACCTTGCCCCTGTTGAACCGGGACCTTGAGCAGACCCTGCCGCGCAGGGCCGATAACCTTCACCAAGAGAGACGGTGAGATAAAAAACATGACCACTACCGCCAAATCACGCAAAAAAAAGGGCCTGGGCCGAGGCCTCTCCGCCCTGATCCCGGAAAGCAGCCTTCAGCTGGACGACGCCACAGAATCGTCCCAGGAGTTCTTTCGCTGCGACATCCACCGTATCAGCCCCAACCGGTACCAGCCCCGGCACACCTTTTCCGATGAAGAGCTTTCGGAACTTGCCGACTCCATCCGGGAGCAGGGCATCATCCAGCCCCTGGTGGTCCGCGCCGCCGAGGCCGGTGCCTACGAGCTGGTGGCCGGAGAAAGGCGCCTGCGCGCCGCAAAACTGGCGGAACTTGACACGGTCCCCGTGGTGGTCCGCGAGGTCTCCGATGCCAAGCTCCTGGAGGTGGCCATCGTGGAGAACATCCAGCGCGAAAACCTGAACCCCATTGAGGAAGCCGACGCGTACCACCGACTCATGGAACTCTTCTCCCTCACCCAGGAGGAGATGGCCGCCAAGGTGGGCAAGAGCCGCCCGGCCGTGGCCAACTTCCTGCGCCTGCGCCAGCTTCCGCCGGAGATCAAGGCCTGCATTCAGGACGGCCGCCTCAGCATGGGACACGCCCGGGCCCTTTTGGGAACGGACAACCCCCTCACCCAGAAAGAGGCCTTTCGCACCGTTCTGGAAAAAGCCCTCTCCGTCAGACAGACGGAAGCGCTGGTCCGTCGCCTCAAAACCGAAAACCAGCAACCCGAAAAAGAGCCCGAGGTGCCTTCTGCGCACCAACTCCAGCTCGACACCATTGCCGAACGCCTGAGCCACCGGTTCGGCAACAGGGTCCAGATCAAGCAACGGGGAAAAAAGGGCCGACTTGAAATCGAGTTTTACGGCGATGACGACTTCAATCGCCTGCTCACGCTTCTGGAACCAGCCTAACATGAAAATTATCATCGCGCGCACCGCCGGATTTTGCATGGGCGTCAGACGAGCCGTGGAAACGGCCCTGGACGCCTCCAACGGCCAGGACGGCCCCATCTGCACCTACGGCCCCCTGATCCACAACCCCCAGGTCCTGGACCTGCTCAAAGAAAAAGGGGTCCCCGCCATCTCGGAGATCCCTGAACAGGGCGACGGCACCGTGGTGATCCGTGCCCACGGGGTTCCGCCCGAGGCCAAAGAGGCCCTCAAGGGCGCGGGCTTTTCCGTCATCGACTCCACCTGCCCGCGGGTCATCAAAGTGCAGCGCATCATCCATCGCTACGCAAAAAAAGGCCACCACGCCATCATCATCGGGGACCGGGACCACCCCGAGGTCATCGGGCTCAACGGCTACGCCCACGGCCTGGGCCATGTGGTGGAAACCCTTGACGAGGTCAAGGCCCTCCCGGATTTTGAAAATGCCATCCTCGTGGCCCAGACCACCCAGAACGTGCACTTTTACGACGAGGTCAAGGCGTGGATCGCCAGCACCCACCCCCACTACCTCACCTTCGATACCATCTGCGACTCCACGGAAAAAAGGCAGGCGGACATCCTGTCCATCGCCCAGAACGTCGACGCCGTGGTGGTGGTGGGCGGCAAAAGCAGCGGCAACACCCAGCGCCTGGCAGAACTGGCCAGGGAATCGGGCAAGCTCACCTTTCACATCGAGGACACCGACGAGCTGGACTTAAGCCGGATCAAGCACTTAAAATCCGTTGCCATCACCGCAGGGGCCTCCACCCCCAACTGGATCATCAACAAGGTCTACCGTTTTATTGAAAGCGGCACGGCAAGTGAGAAGGATCTTTTCGGCATTCCGGTTTCGGCCCTGAAGATGGCCTTGCTGCGCAGCAACGCTTACCTCGCCCTGGGGGCGGCCTTTCTCTCCTATGCCTGCTCCATGCTCCAGGGCATCGACCGCTGGCTCATCCCCGCGGCCGTGGCCATGCTCTACGTCCTGTCCATGCACATCTTCAACCACCTCACCGCCATCTCCTCGGACCGCTACAACGACCCGGAGCGGGCCGATTTCTACGACCGGAACAAATGGCCCCTGGCGGGATTTGCCTTCACCGGCGGCGGCGTGGGCCTTCTCCTGGCCTACAGCCAGGGCCTCTTTGCCTTTCTCGTGCTGCTGGGCATGAGCCTGGCGGGCCTCTCCTACAACGCCCCGGTGATCCCCAAGCGCTTTTTCCAAGGCAGGTACCGATGCCTGCGGGACATCCCCGGCTCCAAGACCATCCTCATCACCGCGGCCTGGGGCACGGTCACCGCCCTGCTGCCTGCCCTCACCAGCGACAACGGGTTCGGCCTCGCCACCCTTCCCGCCCTGATTTTTGCCTGCGGCATGGTCTTTGCCCGGACAGTCTTTTTTGACATTCTCGACATGCAAGGGGACCGCATCGTTGGCCAGGAGACCTTCCCCATCATCCTGGGGGACAAAAAAACCATCCGCCTGCTCAAGAACCTGCTGGTGACCCTGGCCGTGATGCTCCCGCTAATAAGCGCCCTGGGCATCTTCTCAAGCCTGGGCCTTCTCCTCTGGATCTGCCCGGTGCTGATGTTTACCCTGCTCATCGCCTACCAGAACCATCTTCTCCTAGCAGGCGTGCAGCTTGAACTCCTCATCGAAAGCCATCTGGTGCTGGCGGGGGTCCTGGCTCTCACCTGGAGCCTCTGCATCGGGTAACATGGCTGCCTCTGGCGGCCAACCTTATTAAAAAGGTTGCCACACAGGTTTTACAGATGGATTGGCCATCGTCTCAAGACGTTGCTATCACAAGCGGACGTGGCAATCCGCAACCATTCGTTTCCCCACAACCACAACGGGCCACCACCGATTCCCATGAATCGGTGATGGCCCGTTTTTTTTATACCCCGAGATCCCTCTTGCGTTACGCCTGCCAGACCACGCTGAGCTGGTAGCCGTCCCGGAAGGCAGGGGTGTCCCAGGCGATGCCTGTCACCACCTCGCCGTTATGGCAGATGCCGCGGTTCAGGATCTCCACTTTTTTAAGGCTCTCGTGAAAGCCCTTGGCGATGTATTTAAGGTAGGCCTCTTTGAGGGTCCAGCGCCGGTACCACTCGGCATCGGAGGCGCCGTTCAGCTCGGCGATCTCACGGGGGGTAAAGGCCACGCGGGCCACGTGGGGCATGCGACCGGCCTCCACCTGTTCCAGGTCCACGGCCACGCGCCGTTCCTTTCGGGTGGACACCACGGCCACGGCGTGGTCCCCGGAGTGGCTGATGGAGATGTGGGTGGCTGAATGGTCCGCCAGAAAGGGAGCCCCTTCGGGCTCGGTGTCCACGGTGACGCCCCGGGGTGAAACAGACAACACCTCTGCCGCAGCCTGCTTCACGGCCAGCCTCCCGCAGAGCCACTCCGCCTGCTTTTTCAGCACGCGGAACCCCGATGCGCGCTCGATTTCGGCATCGGTAAACAAGGCGGAAAGGCCGGTGACAGCCTGCAGGTCCACACCGGGCAGGCCCCGTTTACCGGACGGAAATTCAGGGAGAAAGGCCCCCATAAAAGCGGCAATATCCACGTCGGCAAGCACCATTCCCCCGTCAAGCCGGGATAAGCGCACCATCTGTTCCAGGGAAGGGTTCACGTCTCATGACTCCTGAATAAGGTTGCGGTTCGTGCCCGGTTTCCTCTTCGGGCAGGGTATGGTGCCATGTTTCCCCACGGTTGTCAAAACAGGCCTAAGAGAAGAAGCGATTCGGAAAAACAGGCCAAAAGACGAATAAAAAAAGGAAATCAAGCCCCCTTGCCGTTACCTTAAGAAGAACATTTTCTCACACATCGCCGCACACCCCGATACGTCGCGATGCCTCGCTCCGAATCCAAACATTTGCCGCGTGTTACCATGCCACCGAATTTTCTTCATACAAACGACGTGTTATAACTAACCGCCACACAAACCCCGGGGACCGGACAAAGGCTTCAGTCGGGACGCTTATCGCCACAGATTACCCATTCGAGGAATTGACAAGTATTTGACACCCGGAGAACAATATTCTATAATTCCGCGACCCAGTGATCAGGAGATATTCCGATCACCCCCAAGCCGCCTCCAGGACATCCCGCCCATGCGTTTCAAGCAAGGGGTATCCCAACGGCCCTCCGCTTCCAGCGTTTTCATGACCCACAATGCTCGTCCCCTAAGTGACGACCGACATTGTGATATCAACTGGTTTTACAGGGAGACGACACATGATTCGAATCAACGAACACTACACAAAACTCAAAGCATCCTATCTCTTTTCGGATATCGCCAAGCGCGTCTCCGCCTTTCAGGAGGCCAACCCTGAAATGGATGTCATCAAACTCGGCATCGGGGACGTGACCCGAGCCCTTCCCCAGGCCTGTGTCGAGGCATTTCACAAGGCCGTGGACGACATGGCCAGCGAAGAGGGATTCCACGGATACGGCCCCGAGCAGGGGTACGCCTTCCTGCGGGACGCCATCGCCGAAAACGATTTCCAGAGCCGGGGCGCCGACATCTCCCCCGATGAGATCTTCATCAGCGACGGGGCCAAGTGCGACACCGGCAACATCCAGGAGATCTTCTCCGGGGACGCCACCATCGCCATCCCCGACCCGGTCTACCCGGTTTACCTGGACACCAACGTCATGGCCGGGCGCACCGGCGCCAACACCGACGGACGCTATGACGGGGTGGTCTACCTCGACTGCCGGGAAGAAAACGGCTTTATCCCCGCCCTGCCCGAAAAGCCCGTAGACCTCATCTACCTGTGCTTCCCCAACAACCCCACGGGCACCACCGTCACCAAAGAGCAGCTCAAGGCCTGGGTGGATTACGCCAAAGAGAACCGCGCCATCATTTTATACGATGCCGCCTACGAGGCCTTTGTCACCGACCCGAGCATTCCCCGCTCCATCTACGAGGTGGAGGGCGCCAAAGAGGTGGCCATCGAATTCCGCAGCTTCTCCAAGACCGCCGGGTTCACCGGTACCCGCTGCGCCTTCACCGTGGTTCCCAAAGAGCTCAAGGCCTGGGACACCGACGGCAACGCCCATTCGGTCCACGCCCTCTGGAACCGCCGCCACTGCACCAAGTTCAACGGCGTCTCCTACCCCGTCCAGAAAGCGGCGGCAGCCGTCTACTCCGAGGAGGGCAAGGCCCAGGTCAAGGGACTGGTGGACTACTACCTCAACAACGCGGCCATCATCCGCAAGGAGATGGCAGCCCTGGGGTACGAGCTGGTGGGAGGGGACAACTCCCCGTACATCTGGATCAACGGCAAATGCGACTCCTGGGAGTTCTTTGACCTGCTTCTCACCAAGGCGGGAGTCGTCTGTACCCCGGGGGCCGGTTTCGGCTCCTGCGGAAACGGGTTTATCCGTATCAGTGCCTTCAACAGCCTGGAAAACGTCGAAAAGGCCATGGCCCAAATTCGCGAGGCATTGAACTAATGTTCACGCCCCCCGCACCTGACCGGCGCGGGGGGCCCACACAGGAGCATCCTAAATGAACAGATGGCTTTTCCTGAGTATGGTTGTGCTCTTCACCGTGGCAGCCGGTTGCACCCAGCCCGCGGACAAGGAAACCACCGACACCAAAAAAAGGACCGCCTTTGTCACCATCGGCACAGGTGACATCACCGGGGTGTACTACCCCACCGGTGGGGCCATCGCCAAGATTGTCAATAAAAAGAGGGAGACCTACGGCATTCGGACCACGGTGGAGGCCACCATCGGATCGGTCTACAACGTCAATGCCATCATGTCCGGAGACCTGGAGTTCGGCATTGTCCAGTCCGACCGCCAGTACCAGGCCATCAACGGCATGAAAGAGTGGGACGGAGCGCCCCAGAAAGACCTGCGCGCCGTTTTCTCCATTCACCCGGAATCGGTGACCCTCCTTGCCGCGGTGGACGCCGACATCAAAACCATCTCAGACCTCAAGGGCAAGCAGGTTAACATCGGCAACCCCGGATCCGGCCAGCGGGGCAACGCCATCGACGCCTTAGAGGCTGCGGGCATCAACTGGCAGACCGACATCAAAGCCAAGTCCGTTGAGGCGGCCAAAGCGCCGGGCCTGCTCCAGGACAAGAAAATCGACGCCTTCTTCTACACCGTGGGCCACCCCAGCAGCGCCTTCAAGGAGGCCACCTCCGGAAGCCGCCCCACGCGGTTTGTGGCCATCACCGAAATCGACGACCTCATCAGGCGCTTCCCCTATTACGCCAAGTCTTACATCCCGGCCGGGCTCTATCCCGGTGCCGCCAACGAAGAGGACAACCCCACCTTCGGGGTAAAGGCCACCTTCTGCACATCGGCCAAGATGCCCGACGACGTGGTGTACGCCATCACCAAAGAGGTGTTCGAAAACTTCGAGGAGTTCAAAAGGCTCCACCCGGCCTATCAGGTGATCACCAAGAAAAGCATGCTTGAAGGCCTCTCCGCCCCCTTGCACCCCGGGGCCGTCCGCTACTACAAAGAAGCGGGCCTTATGTAACGCACCTTGGCCATTGGCCAGACTTTTTTCCCACGGGACACCCGACCCTGCTCAGCCCAGGGGCACCATGCCCCAGCAACAGGCACCGGGGCCGACGTTGACGGAGATGGCTGCTCCGGCCTCCACCACGTGGATGGTGTGCACCTCCTTTCCCAGGGCATCGGCCAGCCTGTTCCGCAGGTAAAAGGCGCTTGCCTCGGCATCGCAATGGCACACCCACACCTCCAGGGGCCCTTCGCCCCGCAGGCGGGCGGCACAGGCGACCATCTCGTCCAGGGTCCGGGTCATGCCCCGGACCTTGCAGACCAGGGCCAGCCCTCCGTCCCGCATTTCCAGGATGGGTTTGATATCCAGCATGCCACCCAGCACCGCCGAAAGCCCCCCCAGCTTTTTCCCCCGTCTGAGCCAGGACAGATCGTCCACGACAACCTGGATCACCCCCGAGGCAAAGGCCGTTCCCAATGCCTCCCTCATCCCCTCCATGCGCCCGTATTTTTTCAGGTACCGAACAGCCATCAGGGTGTACATGGCCTGGCCGATGCTTACCGAGCAGGTATCGACCACCGTCACGCGTTCGGCATCGGCCGGATCAAGGAGCGTCAGGGCGTTGCCCGCGGATTCCCGGCAATCCGAAAGCCTGGCCGAGAGATGAAAGGAGATCACCCGGTCATATCGGGCCAGGAGCGAATCGTAGAGGTCCGCATACGCGGCAGGTGCCGCGGCACGGGTGACGACCTCGGCCCCCTGCTTCATATGCACCAGCAGCTCGGAGGGGGTGATGGTGACCCCGTCCAAATGGTCCACCCCGTCCACCACAACATGCACGGGCACGCACCGTATCCCCAGTTTTTCAGCCACCCCGGCCGGAAAGTCCGCGGTGGAATCCGTGACGATGGCTATTCTCTGTCCCATGGGGCTCCTGCGTCCTTTGTTTCGGGTATTCTATGGTTAATGTCCGTCTCAAAAGCGTGCCTCCGGCGCGAGGTGAGCCACGTCGAAAGCTCATTGCCCTTGGGCGTTGCCCGTGAATTGAGGGGCAAACCGGCTTGCCGGTAAGGTCCAGACGGTTAAACCGGTGCCTCTGTGGTGTTGCGACGGGCACGCCCCGCTGTTTTCTCCTTCCGGCTGTAGCAGATCAGCCTGCCGGAAGGCTCCACCCCCGGACGCATGATCAACACGCCCTTTCCGTCGCCGTTGACCCGGGCCAGGGGGATGTCCCCTTCCCTGAGCTCCTCCACCTCCTTCTCCGTGAGAAAGGCCTGGCCCTTCTCCATGCGCCTCACCGCCTCAATGATAAAAAACCCGTCGGAAAAGGCCACATGGGCCACGTTGTCCTTGCCGGTGAGAAGAGTCTCTTCAGCCCTGCGGGCCACCCCCCGGTACACCCGCCCCGGGGACATGTGAGAGGCCGCGCGCAAGGCCACCAGCTCGTTCAGGGCGTTGTTCCGCGTCAGGGCCACCAGCCGGTCGTATCCCTCCCGTGACGCCTCCTCATACACATCGGCACTGAGCATATCCGCGCACACGGTCTGAAACCCCTGATCCGTAGCCAGAGAACAGGCATCCCGCCGCGTCTCAAGGAATGCCACGGGCACGTGGAAGGAAAGAAGCCGGGCAAACTCCCGGCTCATGGGGTTTGAACCCACCAGGAGGATACCGGTCTGGGCATGGGGAACCCTGACCTTCAGAAGGGAAGCCAGGGGGCGGCACAGCACCGTGGCCACCACACCGGAAAAAAAGATGATGGCCATGGTCTGGTTAAGAATCACCTCCATCTCGTAAGGAAAGCCGGGGAGCTCAAAGGCCGCATAGGAGGCCGTGGCCACCGCCACGATGCCCCTGGGCCCGATGATGCCCATGTACCAGCGTTCCCGAAGGGTCACATCCGACCCGGCCATGGCCAGGTGTACGGCCAGGGGCCGCACCACGGCCCCCAGGATAATGGCCACGGCCAGCATGGTGGGCCAGAGGTGCAGCAGCTCCAGTGGGTTGACAAAGGCGGAGAGCATCACAAACATGGTGCTGATAAAGAGGCTGGCGATCTGGTCCTTGAAATGGCGGATCCCCACCACCGCGTCACCGCACTTCAAAGAGAGGTACATGCCGGCAACCACAACGGCCAGGGGCCCGGAGGACTCCACCAGCTCACCGGAGAGAAAAAAAAGGGCCACGGCCCCGCCAAAGGAGGCGATGCCCGACAAGGTGGGGTCTTTCAACTTTTCCAGCCATGCCACAATGTGCTTGAGCAGCACGCCCCCCGCAAGGCCCACAAGGCTTCCGGCAAAGGTTCCCAGAAGCAGATGGGAAAAAACCCCGGCGGTGATCACCCCGCCCTTGGAGACGAGGATCAGCTCCAGGGCCAGGGCACTCACCATGACCCCGATGACGTCCCCCCAGAGGGACTCCCAGTTCAACAGCGTCTCCAGCCGCTGGTTCAGGGCCACGCTCTTGAGAATGGACCCGATGACCGTGGGACCTGTCACCACGATAAGGGCGCCGAAAAAAATGGCAAAAAGCCAGGGAATGCCCGTGAGGTAGTGGCAGAGAAAGGCTGCAGCCCCTCCGGTGACGGGAATGGTGATAAACAGAAGGCGCCTGATGGCCTTCTTCTCCATGCGAAACCCCTGGATGGAAAGGGAGAGCCCGCCTTCAAAGAGAATGATGGCAACGGCGATCTCCACCATGGGGGCGATGCCCCCGCCGATGGCCGCCTCCGTGCGGATCAGGTTGAGCCCGGCCGGGCCGAAGACAAAGCCGCAGACCAGATAGAACACAATGGCGGGAATTTTGTACGCCCTTGAGATAATGTACGAAAAGACCCCCAAGGCGATGGAAAGAGAAATCGTCTGGAATGCGTCGTGGGACATCACCACCCCTGTCGTTCATGAGTGTTTTTCCATGGGATTGCCTGGGAGAGGCGGGAGAGACACACCGGGTTTCCCGGGCACGGGACACAACCGAACAGCGCCGTGAACAAGCGTCACCTTCAAAAAAAATACCACACGCCACAGGGCGAATCCATCCCTTTTCGCAACTATTCAGTTGCGCCTCCGGTGGGTCGCTTTCTTGAAAAAAGCACCGCAAAAACCGTTTCTCATGCCAAACAGATCGACACGATGTCGGCGGGGCCCGGAAAGGATGGCTTAAGGCCTGGTGTCATTTTTTTAAACGCTTGGCCCCCAACAGGGCCGCCGGAGGCTTTTTTGATTGACGTGGCTTCCCTTGCCTAGCTCAGAAGTCCGGCAAGCCGACCCCGGATCAGGTCCTCGGCCTCGGAAACGATACGATGGACAAGCTCGGCCACCGTGGGGACATCGCGAATCAGCCCGGTCACCATCCCGGCGGTCCAGACACCGGCGTCCAGGTCCCCGGTTTCATACACCGCGGCCCCGCGCTTGCCGCTCACCAGGGGAGCCAGCTCTTCAATGGTAACGTCCCCCCGCTTCTCCAGGGCCATCACCTCCTCGGCGATCCTGTTCCTGTAAATACGGGCGGTGTTGCTGAAAGAACGCAAGATGAGGGCCGTCTGGCGCTCGTCGGCATCCACCAGAGCCTGCTTTACATTGTCGTGGATCGCCGCTTCCCGGGTGGCCAGGAACCGGGTGCCCATGTTCACGGCATCGGCCCCCAGGGAAAGGGCCGCGGCCAGGCCACGCCCGTCGGCAAACCCGCCGGAAGCGATGATGGGGATGGAGACGGCATCGGCTGCCAGGGGCAACAGCACCAGGGCCGGGATGTCGTCTTCCCCGGGGTGTCCGGCACACTCGAACCCGTCCACGCTCACCGCCGCGCATCCGAGTTTTTGGGCTTTCAGGGCGTGGCGCACCGAGGTGCACTTGTGGATCACCTTGATGCCGGCCTTTTTAAACAAAGGCATAAAGGGCTCGGGGCTGCGCCCGGCGGTCTCCACAATGGTGAGGCCTTCTGCCACCATCACCTCCACATAGGCCTCGTAGGAGACGGGCTTCAGGGTGGGCAGCAGGGTGAGGTTCACCCCGAAGGGTTTGGCTGTAAGGGACCTTACCGCAGCGATCTCGTCGGCCAGGCCCTCGGGGGTCGGATGACTCAGGGCGGTGATGATCCCCAGCCCCCCGGCCTCGGACACGGCGGCCGCCAGCCCCGCGCGTCCCACCCACTGCATTCCGCCCTCGATGACGGGGTGCTCAATGCCCAACAGATCCGTTACCCGTGTCTTCATAAAGGCCTCCTGTTCATCCTAAAAAATTAAATACGACGATGACATCAACCAGCCCCATTGCCCTGGGGTTGTCAGCGTTGATAATAAGGCGCCTCCGGCTTTCAAAAACAGACCGGGACCATCATCAATCCTTCGTTTCTTTTCAACTGTGTACATAGTAAGATCACATATTCCCATGTCAATCATACAGCAAAGGTGATCCCGGGCACAGACATGCCCCCCGCCTTGTGATAAGGTTTCCCGGCACCACAAAAGGCTTGTCCCTGCCCTCCCGGGCACACCCCGTACAAGCCGCTCCGGGCACGTTGGAGGCCCGGCCCCGGCGGTGGGAAGCCACCGGTGCCAAGGCCATTGGCACCCCGGCCTTCTTGACACCACGGGGAGCGTCAACTAATCTATGGAATGCGACTGTTTAACACCACCTGCCGGGCCAGGCCCCGGCAGATAACGACGATGCGCCTCCCCCCCTGCCCAAAGAGAGGGCTCGGCACCAAGATAAGGCTCTGCGCGACGTCACGGAGGACCCATGATAAAAAAAACAGTGATGACCACCCTCGTCCTTTTCCTGCTCCTGGTGCAGACCGCCGGTGCCGTGGGAACGGACACCGTGGAAGCCCTGCTGAAAGGGAAACTCGATTTTATCTTCTTTACCCTGAAGAGAAACGATATCCAGCTTGAAAAGAAAAAAGCCCTCATCGTGGAGAATGTCTCCCCCATCTTCGATTTTTCCCTCATGGGCAAACTCACCCTGGGCAAGAAAAACTGGTCCGGGCTCACCAAGGAGCAGCGAAAAACCTTTATCCACACCTTCACGGAGGTGATGAAGAGCTCCTATTCGGATAAGCTCTCCCTGTACACCGATGAAGAGATCGTCATCCTTCCCGTACAAAAGGCCAACAGCAAAAAGGTGGTCATCCCCACGGAGCTCATCTCCAAGGAAAACCGCTACGCCATGAACTACAAATTTTATAAATCCAAGGCGGGCTGGAAGATCTACGACATCGAGCTCCAGGGGGTCAGCATCGTCAAGACCTACCAGAGCCAGTTCAACCAGGTCCTCAACGAAGAAGGCTTTGACGAGCTCATCACCAAGCTCAACCACATCAAGGTCTGATACCAGACACGCGCCGTCGGATTCACGGATCCTTCGGCGCGCCTTTGCCCGATGCTGCCTTCCCCCACAGACACCTTGAAAAGGCCCGATCCCCATGGAGCGATTCAACCACCTCATCGAACGTACGTACCGCAACACCATCTTGAAATACCCCATCCTCACCCTGGTGTTGCTTGCTGCCCTCACCCTCTTTTTCGCTTATGAGATGAAGGATTTCCGGCTGGACGCCTCGGCCGAAACCCTGGTGCTGGACAACGACGAAGACCTGAACTACTTTCGCCAGATCAGCGAGCGCTTCGGGCAGCAGGACTACCTCATCATCGCTTACAAGCCCAAAGGGGACCTCTTCTCCGAGGAGGTTTACGAGGACCTTAACACCCTCAAGGCAGAACTCGCCGAGGTAAGCCTGGTGGAGTCGGTCCTCACCCTCCTGGACGTGCCCCTGCTGGAAAGCCCTCCCCTGCCCGTCAAGGAGCTGGCCGCCAACATACGGACCCTCACCTCCCCTGAGACCGACCAGGCCATGGCCCGGGATGAGATCCTCCAAAGCCCCGTTTACAGGGATCTTCTTGTCAGCCCCGACGGCACCATCACCTCGGTGATCATCAACCTCAAGTACGACCACACCTACATGGAACTCCTGGGCAAACGCGACGCCCTGAAAAACATCGCCCGGGAGCGAGCCCTCACCCGAGAGGAGAAATCGGCCCTCAAACAGGCCGAGACCACCTTCTGGCAGTACAGGGAAGAGGCGCGGAGCCTCCGTCACGACGACATCGCCGCCATTCGTGCCATCATGGACACCCACCGGGACAAGGCCGACCTCTTCCTCGGCGGGGTCTCCATGATCGCCGACGACCTCATCACCTTCATCAAAAACGACATCCGTCTCTTCGGCGGGGGCATGGCCCTTTTTCTCGTGGTCACCCTGGGCCTCATCTTCGGCCAGGTCCGCTGGGTGATCCTGCCCATGCTCTGCTGCTTTGTCTCGGTGATCCACATGTCGGGCATCCTGGGCTTCATGGGCTGGGAGGTGACCGTCATCTCATCGAACTTCATCTCCCTGCAGCTCATCATCACCATGGCCATTGCCATCCACCTCATCGTGCGCCACAGAGAGCTCCACAAAGCCAACCCCCAGTGGAGCCAGATGGATCTTACGGCCCGGGCCGCGGCCCTCATGGCCACCCCCTGCCTTTTTGCAACCCTCACCACCATCGCAGGTTTCGGCTCGCTTATCTCCAGCGATATCCTGCCCGTCATCACCTTCGGCTGGATGATGAGCGCAGGGATCCTGGTCTCGCTATGCGTCACCTTCATCCTCTTGCCCGCCCTGCTGGTGCTCATTCCCAAGGGACGCCCCCCAAAGCGCCTCACCCTGCGATTCCCGTTGCCCGAGATCCTCGGCGGCTTCACCGAGCGGCACGGTCGCGGCATCCTCACGGCCTCAGTCCTGGCCCTCCTCTTCTGCCTCACCGGCATGATGCGCCTGGAGGTGGAAAACAGCTTCATCGACTACTTCAAAAAATCCACGGAGATCTACCAGGGCATGAAGCTCATCGACGACCACCTGGGCGGCACCACTCCCCTGGACGTGGTCATCACCTTTGACGAGGCCGAGCAGGCCCCGGAAGAGGCCTCCGAGGCAGTTGAAGACGAAGAGGCCAACGGGGACTTTGCCGATTTCGAAGAGTTTGAGGAGATCGAAACCGGAGACAAATACTGGTTTACCCAGGACAAGGTGGCCCTGGTGGACAAGGTCCACACCTACCTCGATGCCCTGCCCGAGACCGGGAAGATTCTCTCCCTGGCCTCCCTTACCCGCATCGCGGAAAAACTCAATGACGGAAAGCCCCTGGACAACTTTGCCCTGGCCCTTCTCTACAGCGAGATTCCCGAGCAGTACCGGGAGCTCCTTTTAAAGCCCTACGTCTCGGTGGAGCACAACGAAGCCCATCTGTCCATCCGCATCAAGGACTCGGCGCCGGAGCTGCGCCGGGATGAGTTCCTGAAACAGGTCAACGCAGGGCTCATCCATGAGGTGGGGCTGGCCCCGGACAAGGTCAAGCTCAACGGCATGCTGGTGCTCTACAACAACATGCTCCAGAGCCTCTTCTCCTCCCAGATCCTTACCCTGGGCATCGTGCTGGCGGCCCTGGCCGGGATGTTCCTCCTTCTGTTCCGCTCTCCGGTCATCGCCCTCATCGCCCTTCTCCCCAATATCCTCTCCATCGGCGTGGTGTTGGGGCTCATGGGCTGGCTGGGCATCCCCCTGGACATGATGACCATCACCATCGCGGCCATCAGCGTGGGCATCGCCGTGGACGACACCATCCACTACATCCACCGGTTCAAGTCGGAGCTGGAAAAGGACGGGGACTACATGGCCACCATGCACCGCTGCCACGGCTCCATCGGCCACGCCATGTACTTTACCTCCATCACCATCATCTCGGGGTTCTCCATCCTGGTCCTCTCCAACTTCATCCCGAGCATCCTCTTCGGGCTGCTCACGGGCCTGGCCATGGCCATCGCCCTGATCTCGGCCCTGACCCTTTTGCCCAGGCTGATCCTCATCCTTCAGCCCTTCGGAAAGGAAGCATCCGCCTCTTGAGGAAAAGAGGCACACACCTTATCTTCCGGCAACGGGGCCATGGCTCCGTTGCCGGTATTTCTCCCCCCGTCGTTCCAACATCCCAACACCACGGCAAAGGTGACCAAAATCAACTTACTCGAAGCACCTGCAAGTAGAAAAAGATCTACCTTCAAACATTGACAACACGTCAAACCCTGCATAGATTTACTCGTTCAGTGATGCTTCCCCTTGCAAGGTTTTCCTTCTTCGGGCCCGACACGCTGAGTTCAATGACATAACACCGAACCCAAGGGCCGCCATGACGCTTCGAATGACACCACGATTCCTCTCCCGCTTCACCCTCTTCCTGCTTACCCTGCTGGTGGTCTCGTTTTCCGTAAGCGATGCCGACGCCAGGCGATCCAGTCGCTCCAGCCGGTCAAGCCGCTCCAGCCATTCCAGCCACTCCTCCTCCTTTTCGAAGAGTTCCAAGAGCTGGTCCAAATCGTCCAGCCCCAGCAAAAAAGTATGGGGCCAGCGGGACGGCGGCGGCATATACGGAAAGCAGAAAACCAAACAAACGAGCCAGAAATCGTCCGGCTACACCAAACCGGGAAGCACCCAGCCGAAGCAATCGGTGGCGGCCCAGAAAAAAAGCTCGTCAAACGGCTACAGCAAGCCCGGGGCCACGCCCCCGAAAAAGAAGTTCACCAGCACCTCGTCCTTTGACAAAAAGACCGCCACGGCCCTGAAGAAAAAAAAGGCCGCAGCGTCTTATTCGGCCTACAAGAAGGAAACGGGTAAGTTCAAACAGAAGAGCGAGACCGTCAAGGCCTCCTCCTATGCATCAAACCCCATCTACCGAAAGACAAAAACATACAGCGATTTTGACTATCGCACCCATTACCAGCGCCGAAACAGCTACTACCGCGGGCGGGGCTGGACGCCTCCGCGCTACGCCTACCGGAGCCGATCCCACTTCGGCATGTGGGATGCCATGGTCTGGTGGATGGTCCTGGACAACCTGGGAAGCCGGAACAGCTACGCCATGGCCTACCACCACGCCGACGACCCCGGCTACCGCCAGTGGCGCCAGGAGGCCGATCGCATGGCCCAAGACGACGCTCAATTGCGGGCCAAGCTGAACGAACTCGACGCCAGGGTGGCCACCCTGGACGGCACCCCCAGGCAATCCGGCTACCTGCCCGAGGGCATGCCCCCGGAAGTGGCCCTCTCCGCCGAAGCCCTTGCCAGCAAGAGCGTGGACAGGCCCACCCTCACTTTGGCCACCGCATCACCAGGCGGCAACTACACGGCCTTCGGAACCATGCTGAAGGAGTCGGCCCCGTCCGTTGACGTGAACCTGCGCACCACCGCAGGCTCCATGGAAAACCTGCGCCTTCTGGTTGCCAAGGAAGTGGACGCCGCCATTGTCCAGTCCGACGCCTTTGAGGTGTTCCAGCGCAGCTTTCCCAAAATGTCCCTTGCCGCCTCCGAGCAGGTGGCCCTCTACCCGGAGGTGGTGCAGATGATCGCCAACCGGAAGTCTGGGATCCAGACCGTTCAGGACATTGAGCCCGACGGAGAACACATCCTCTACATCGGCCCCCGGGGCTCCGGTACGGCCATGACCTGGGAAGGCCTCTGCCTCCAGGACAAAGGCTACCGAAAGATCCGGACTAAACACGCCAGCTACGACGAGGCCCTGCAGCAGGTCATCAACAACCCCAGGGCCGTCATGATGTTTGTCTCCGGCCTTAACTCGGACCTTCTGGCCAGGGCCGAAGCCGTGGCCAAAGAGACCAAAAAAATCCGCCTCGTCCAGGTGGACGACTGGGACTTCAACGACGCCCGGGACCGCAACTGGAACCGCATCTACGAGTTTGTCACCATCCCGTCCAAAACCTACCCGGGACTCCAGAAAGGATTTATCCTGGGCAGTGACGTCGAAAGCATCGCCGTTTCCGCCGTTCTCGTGGTCCGCACGGACTGGGCCCGGCAGTACGGCCCCGAAGCCATGGACGCCCTCTCCTTTGCCATCATGGAGAGCAAGCCCGAAATCCAGAGGCGAACCAACGGGTTGGACCGCTAATTTACGTTTAAGGAGTTGTTTTGGGAGTATTTAACCTGTTCAAGGCCGTGGCCGGAAAAAAAATGGACACCGCAAAGGAGACGTTCACCAAGGGGAATAAGGAGCCCGTGGACACCCAGTTGCCCCTCCAGATCCACCTGGGCAGCAGCCTGGCGCTGGACACCACGCCATTCCTGATCCACGGCGAAGCCATCACCCAGCCCCGACCCGGGGCCGAGTCCGTGGTGGTTGGCTACGGGCGCATCGACCTGGACGGGTCTGTGGCCCATCGGTTCTACCTGGAGTCGACCGATGACCCCGAAGCCAAATCCATGCTCCAAATGGTGGAAGGCGACGGCATCGAAGAGTGCCGCCTCTTTGCCTGCCTGGGCGAGGTGTACCCCGAGTCCGAAGAGGAATGGGCCTTCTGGATCGGGGACGAAGACGGCTACATCGGGCTCCCCGCCTTTGAAGACAAAAAGGGCAACCTCTACGACCGGGCCTGGGGAGACGGCGAGGGCCGCATGGATCCCAACGAATTCAGCGAAACCCTCTTCCTCGACCGCTTCGGAGACAAGACCGTCTCCCTTGACCACGCTGCCATGCTCTACGGCCGCTGGATCGACGAGGCAAGCGAGATGGCTGAGTACATCCTGGTCTCCAGGGAAGAGAACACCGACGGAAGCGCCCTCGTCCGGATCTCCACCGGCATCGACGTGATCCCCGAGTCCATCTCCGTCAAATACTAAACCGGTGGACAATCCCCTGGTTCACGAATACTCAACCCCCTCGAGCCTCGGGGTGTGGCACTCGCTGACGGAGGCTGTTTTATAATTTGATTATCGCATCCCGCAACCATGACAGATAAGGAGTAACATTCCATGGGTTTTTTCAGTTTTGTAACATCATTCGGCAAAAAAAAGAGCGAAAACGTCGGCCAGAGCATTGTCCAGATCCTGGCCTCCTGGGACCCCGAAACCGCCTCCAAGGCAGAGCTTGAGCAGATGGAAAAACGGCTCAACAAGCTGGTCCAGGAAGTGGGAGAGGCCCGCCAGGTATACAAGAAAGAGCAGGCCGAAGCCGACGCCATCAAGGGCCTTTACGACCAGCGCCTCAAGGCGGCTGAGATCCTTCAGACGCGCCTTGCAGAGGAACCGGGAAACGCCGACGCCGAAAAGGCCCTCACCGAGCTGGTGCAGCTCCTCGAAGAGATGCAGCCTGAAATGGAAGTGGAAGAGCAGGAAGCCGTGGAAGCCAAGGCCTTCATGGAGGAACTCGAAGAGGTGGCGTCCCTCTCCGCCGAAAAACTGAAAACAGCCAAGAAAAGCCTTGAAAAAGCGGTTCAGGACATGAAACGGGCCAAGGTCCGGGAAGAGCGGGCCAAAGACTCTGCGGAACGCGCCGCCAAACTCGCCGGCCTGCGCGACGAGTCCGACCAGCTGGGCAGCGCCCTCTCCGCCATGCGTAAAAACGCGGACGCGGCCAACGCCAAAGCCGAGGCCGCCCGCATGAAGGCCAAGCTCCTGGCCCCCGGCAAGGTTGAAAAAGAGAACGACCTCATCGCCTCTGCCATGAAAGAGGCGGGCGGTTCCGCCCCGGCCACCAGCTCCATCTCTGACCGCCTGGCCGCGTTGAAAAAATAACCCACCAGGGGCTAACGCCCCGGGTTTGCATATGCTTCGCGCCATCGTTCCCAGGCTCTGCCTGGGAACGATTCGTACCCCCTTTCCCCTCCCTTGCCTCCATCCATGGATTCCCTCCCCGACGCGCCACACAAAGCCCCTTTACTTCAGGCATCAATCAAAGATATTCTTTGGTGAATAATTTCAGATCACTGTAAACGCATCCGGTCTTTCCTTTTCACACCCGACAGACCCTCAGGGAGCTGCCCATGGACAATCACCCCACGCCGCCTGAACAACCGGCATCCCAGGATAACGTCACAGCACCCGTCAAAAAAAAGTCCCGCCTGAAGAGGTGGCTGGTCCGCCTCTCTGCCCTGCTCACCATTTCCGCCACAGCCCACACCATCGGGGCCTGGACCTCGGTCCACGCCATCATGGAGACCCGCACCGCCCAGGGGGCCGTTGCCTGGGCCGTCTCCCTGAACACCTTTCCTTACCTGGCCGTCCCCCTCTACTGGGTCTTCGGACGCAGCGAATTCCAGGGCTACACCACGGCCCGCCACCGGGTGGACGAAGAGCTGCTGGCCCTGGAGCCGGAGGTGGAGGCCGCAGGGGACAGCTTTCTCGTAACGCCCAAAGATCCCCGGGGGAGCCACCGGGTCCTCACCCGCATGACCGAGCTGCCCATGACCACAGGCAACGACGTGGAGCTGCTCATCGACGGTGACCAAACCTTTGAGAGCATCTTTACGGGCATGGATGCGGCCAAAGAGTACATCCTCGTCCAGTTTTTCATCGTCAAAAACGACGGGCTGGGCCAGCGCCTCAGGGACAAGATGATCGAAAGGGCCCGGGCAGGCATTGATGTCTATTTCCTTTACGACGAAATCGGCTGCCACTCCCTGCCCCGGAGCTACTTAAACGCTCTGCGCGAAGCAGGGGTCGAGGTCTCGGCCTTCGGCACCACCCAGGGACGGGGCAACCGCTTTCAGCTCAACTTCCGCAACCACCGCAAGATCGTGGTAACCGACGGCACCACGGCCTGGGTCGGGGGCCACAACGTGGGGGACCAGTACCTGGGCCTCTCCCCCAAATTCGGCCATTGGCGGGACACCCACGTCCGCATCGTGGGCCCCTCCGTCCTTGCGGTGCAGCTCGCCTTCCTCGAAGACTGGTACTGGGCCACCCGCAGCTTTGTGGAGCTCGACTGGCTGGCCGCCCTCACGCGGCAGGGAGACAAGGTAGTCCACATCATCCCCTCCTCACCGGCCGATCCCCAGGAGACCACCGGCCTCCTGTTTCTGGAGGCCATCACCACGGCCCGGGACCGGATCTGGATTGCCAGCCCCTACTTCGTCCCGGACGAAGGGATCATCGCCGCCCTGAAGCTCGCCGACTTAAGGGGCGTGGAGGTAAAGATCCTCATCCCCGACGACCCGGACCACAAGCTCGTCTACCTCACGGCCTTCACCTTCCTGCGGGACCTCAAGGGAACAGACATCAAAATCTTCCGCTACCAGAAGGGGTTTCTCCACCAGAAGGTGATGCTCGTGGACCACGATGCCGCCGTGGTGGGCACAGCCAACCTCGACAACCGCTCGTTCCGGCTGAACTTCGAAATCTCCGCCCTGGTGGTGGATGCCCCCTTTGCCGCCAAAGTGGAGGCCATGCTCAAAGAGGATTTTGCCCACTCCCGCCTCATGACCCCCACGGAACTGGACGACAAACCCTTCTGGTTCCGGTTTGCCGCCCGTGCAGCCCGGCTTACGGCGCCGGTGCAATAACAAACAACCACCTCAGCTCAAAATGGCCTCCGGCACCACTGCCGGGGGCCGACATTTTTTTGCACCGGTCTCACTCCCCCAGGAAGGGGTAATCGGTATACCCCTTTTCATCCCCCCCGTAGTAGGTCTCCTCATCCGCCTCGGCCAGGGGCGCGTCCTGCTCAAAGCGTGCCACCAGATCCGGGTTTGCGATGTACAGAGACCCAAAGGAGACAAGGTCGGCCACGCCGTCTCGAAGGGACGCTTCGGCCCGCTCTTTTGTGTAGCCCGCGTTGGCCATGTACGGCCCTCGGAACCGCTCCTTGAGCCGTGAGTAATCCAGGTTCGCTTCCCCGGAGACAAAATCACCCTCCACCACGTGGAGATAGGCCAGGCGATAAAAACTCAGCATCTCGGCCACGGCGTCAAAGGTGGCCTGGGGGTCGCTGTCCCGGATGTCGTTGAAGCTGTTCTCAGGGGATAGCCGCACCCCCACCCTGCCCGGCTCCACCACCTTCAGCACCGCCTCGGTCACCTCCCGCAAAAAGCGCCCCCTGTTCTCCACAGAGCCACCGTAAGCGTCGACCCGGTGGTTGGTACCGTCCCTTAAAAACTGATCGATGAGGTACCCGTTGGCCCCGTGGATCTCCACCCCGTCAAAGCCCGCGGCCATGGCGTTTTCCGCTGCCGCGGCGTACTGGGCCACAATGCAGGGGATCTCTTCGGAGCCCAGCTCCCGGGGCGCCTCAAAAGGCGCCATGCCCGTCGGGGTAAAGCTCTCTCCGGCAGGGACAATGGCCGACGGCGCCACGGGTTTTTCGCCGTTGGGCTGAAGGGACGGGTGGGACACCCGCCCCACATGCCAGAGCTGGAGAAAAATGCGCCCCCCCTTGTTATGCACGGCCCCTGTCACCTGGGCCCAGCCCGCCACCTGCTCCGGCGAATGAATCCCGGGGGTGCCGGGATACCCCACGCCCTGGGGCGAAATCTGGGTGGCCTCGCTGATGATAATCCCTGCCGTGGCCCGCTGGGCATAATACTCGACATTCAGGGCATGGGGGACGTTGCCCTCCCCTGCCCTGCTCCTCGTCAAAGGCGCCATCACCACGCGGTTGGGAAGGGTCAAGGGACCGATGTGAAACGGGGAAAAGAGCATCTCACGGGACATGGCCTGATCTCCTGTTTTTTTGGGGTTGGACAACGAAGGGTAAGGGCGGAGCCAAAAAAGCCTCCGGCGGCAAGGTGAGCCACCTTGAAAGCTGGTTACCGCTGTGCTTTCCCCCTCGTTCCTCGGGCGAAATCACAGCGGTATGCTTGTGGAGATGTGTACATGCACGATGCAAGCACCCTCCACAAAATGAATTATTTCTTTATCATACCTCATCACAGGGCAAGACGATACCATGTAACGCACAACATGGCCCGCACTCCGGCAACGTCACGGCCCGCCGGCACCTGAGGAAGAGACTTTCAGCCCGAGGTATATACGAATCAGTATTCCAGAAGAATGACATGGGCCTTTTCTGCAAAACCGGTTGCCACATGTCGCACATCACGCGAATGCCCCGAAAGCGAATGCATGATGTCTGCCTTCATGCATTCGCCACAGGGTTTCCAGGTGCCCCCACCTGGCCGCCGGAGGCCTGCTTTTTCCACCCACGATCCCAATAGAAGGCAGACTATTTGAAACGGCTGTCAGCGGGGCCAGATCACCGTGGCCGTGCCGTCCAGCACCAGGGTCCCGTCCTGGTTGGTGCAGGTGGTCTTGAGGTGGGTGAGCCCTTTGTCGGTGGGGGGCTCGGTGACCTCCACCCGGGCGGTGATGGTGTCGTTGACCTTCACCGGGGCGGTGAAGGTGAGGTTCTGGCTCAGGTAAATGGTCCCGGGCCCTGGGAGCCTCGTGCCGATGACGTTGGAGATAAGGCCCGCCGTCAGCATGCCGTGGGCGATGCGTCCTTTAAAGCGGGTGGCCCCCGCATAGACATCGTTGATGTGCACGGGATTAAAATCCCCGGTGATACCAGCGTATCCGTTGATGTCGCACTCCGTGATGGTCTTGGCAAACTCTGCGCAGGTGCCCTGCGCTGAACGTGTGGTCATGAGAGGCCTCCATGTATCCTTACTTTTTTCGAAGAGTTCAGGCAAAAAAACACATATTTTCGTTGTGCCTGAATGCCGCAGTGATTTAACCCGAGGAACGAGGGTTAAAGCGCTGCGGCAACCAGCTTTCAAGGTGGCTCACCTTGCCGCCGGAGGCATCGTTTTTATATGTTTTGCTCTTGTCCCGTCCTTTACATACCCAGGCTCACCGTCCGTAGACATAGGACCCCGGGGCAACGCAGCCTTCTCCCTCCCCAGAAAACCGACCCGGGGCCGGGGGCGCGCCTTTCTGCCCGGATCCGGCCATGAGCCATTTCTGCCAGTCCACCCACCAGGAGCCCTCCTTGACCGGCGTACTGCCGAGCCAGCGTTCGGGAGGCACGTAGATCTCCCCTTCCCGCCGGGTGGCGATGCGGTAGGATCGCCCGGCGTGGCCGGGCTCGCTCACGATGCCCGAGTTATGGCCCCCTGCGGTGAGCACAAAGGTGATGCTGCGGGCATCGGCGGCCAGGTGGAACTTATAGACCGAGGTCCAGGGGGCCACATGGTCCTTCTGGGTGGCCACCAGGAAGATGGGGACATGGATGTCGCTGATCACCACGGGCCGCCCCTTGACCTCGAAGCGCCCCTCGGAGAAGTCGTTGTCCAGGAACAGCTCCCGAAGGTAGCGGCTGTGCATCCGGCTGGGCATGCGCGTGGCGTCGGCGTTCCAGGTCATCAGGGCGTTCAAGGGCCGTCGCTCGCCCTTTAAGTACCGGGCCACGGCCTGGGACCAGATAAGGTCATAGGCCCGCAGCAGCTGAAAGGCCCCGGCCATCTGCCCGGTGTCCAGGTAGCCCTGGAAGCGCATGATGTCCTCCAGGAAACTGAGCTGGGCCGGGTCGATGAAGAGCATGAGCTCTCCGGCTTCGGTGAAGTCGGTCTGGGCAGCCATGAGGGTGAGGCTCTTGAGCCGCTCGTCCCCGTCCCGGGCCATGGCCGCGGCGGCGATGGCAAAAAGGGTGCCCCCCAGGCAATACCCTACGCCGTGGACCTTTCGGTCCGGCACCACCTCCTCCAGCTTGTCCAGGGCCGCCATGATCCCTAAGTCCATGTAGTCTTCCAGGTCCAGATCCCGGTCGCCTGTGGCCGGGTTCTTCCAGGAAACCATGAACACGGTGTGCCCCTGGTCCACGAGGTACTTCACCATGGAGTTTTCAGCGGAAAGATCCAGGATGTAGTACTTCATGATCCAGGCTGGGACGATAAGCACGGGGTCCGCAAACACCTCCGAGGTGGAGGGGCGGTACTGGATCAGCTCCATGAGCCGGTTGCGGTAGATCACCTCCCCGTCTGTGACGGCCAGGTTACGGCCCACCTCAAAGGCACCGGCCTCGGCCGGGGGCATGCCCTGAAGCAGGCGGCTCATGTCCTCGGCGTAGTGGTAAAGGCCCCGCATGAGATTGCCCCCCTTCTCCTCTCGGGTCAGGCGAAGCAGCTCGGGGTTGGTGGCCAGGTAGTTGTATGGAGACCCCAGCTCCAGCACCTGGCGCCCCATAAAGGCCATGAACTCGCCGTGGTGGGGCTCCACCCCGGGCACCCCCACGGCCAGGGTGCCCCATGCCCGGCAGGCCAGGCTGTAGAGGCTCCGAAAGGTGCAGAAGGGCTCCTGAGCCCAGCCATCGCCGTTAAACCGACGGTCGGCTGCGCCGCCTTCTGCCTCCACGGCATGGGCCTTTTCTGCCTGAAGGGCGGCAGGCAGGGTGGCCAGGGCCATCCAGAGCTCGGTCTGCTTTGCCGGGGAGTTGGCCAGGTGCATGGCCCAGTCCCCGGCGGCCAGGGCGGTGGCCACCGGGGAGAAGTTCATGGTCCCCCGCCCCTGCAGGGCGTGCCACAGGGTATCCAGTGCCTGAAACGGCCGTTCTGTCTGTGTATCGCGTCTCATCTCCGTCCCTCTCTTCCGTTGGGACCGCCGGGCGGTCCCGCGTATCATGCGGCGGCCGTGGCCTTCTCTTTGTCGCCCTTGGTTTTGCGGACCTCTGCCCCGTCACGCTCCTTGAGCCACCCCGCGATATGGGGCACGAAGTCTCTCTGGCATTTTGAGCTCACGTAAATGCCGATATGGCCGGTGTCGAGGCAGAGATCCTGAACGTCGGCGCTTCCCACGGCCTTGGTAAACCGGTCGCAGGCCGAAGGAGGCACCAGATGATCGTATTTGGCGTAGATGTTCAAAACGGGCATGGTGATGCGGGTAACGTCCACGGCCTTGCCCCCCAGGGTGAAGCTGCCGTTGAGCAGGCGGTTTTCCCGGTAAAAAGCCGTGATAAATTCCAGAAAGGTCTCCCCGGGGACGTCCGGGCTGTCGAAGATCCACTTCTCCATGCGGATGAAGTTCTCGAGGAAATCCTTGTCGTTGAGGTTGGCCATAAGGCCGTGGTACTTCTCCACCACCAGCTTGGCCGGGTTGAGCATGAGAAAGCCCAGGTTCATGACGTCGCCGGGCATGTTGCCGCACGCCTCCACCACCCTCTCCACATGGGTCTCCTTCATCCAGAGATGGAGCAGCCCCTCTTCGGTATCAAACCAGGTGGGGGTCACCGTGGTGATGAGGTTCTTCACCTTTTCCGGGTGCAAAGAGGCATACACCACGCCCATGGTGCCCCCCATGCAGATGCCCATGAGGTTGAGCTTGGCCAGGCGCTTGGTTTTCAGGATATGATCCACCACATGGTCCATGTACCCCTCGATGTGGTCCTCCAGGGTGAGCCAGCGATCCTTGCGCATGGGGTAGCCCCACTCCAGCACATAGACGTCCACGCCCTCCTCCAGGAAATTCCTGATCACGCTCTTGTCCGGCTGGAGGTCCAGCATGGTCTCCCGGTTTATCAGGGCGTAGACAATAAGAAGCGGGGTCTTGAGCCCTTTTCCCCGGGTCTTCTTGGGGCAGTAATGCTTGAGCCGGATCCGGTCTTCGGTGTACACCACCTCAAAGGGGGTGGTGGCAATATCGGTATCCAGGTTTTCAGAGAGGTTGCGAAGGCTCTCCTCCGCGTAAGCCATGCCCTGGCTGAAGGTTCGCATGGACTCCCGGGCAAGGGACTCGGCTGTCTGTATAGTGGAAAAATTCATGGGGTCCTCCGTTTTCATGCAGGCTGTTTTGACTGGGGCCGCACCGCAACAACGCCGCGACCGGATTCACACCAACTGAATGGCACACTAAGCGCCCTGAAGGGTCGGTCACGCGGACTTCTGGGACGCGCCGTCCTCTTTTTCCAGGACCCCCACCCGTTTTTTCAGCTGATACACATCCCTGGACAGGGCGTCCATCTCCCGCAGGGACGGCACCCCCGACGCCTGGAGAAGGTCCTCCCCCACCCCCATCATCCGGTGCCGGGCCTCTCCGGCCGTCACCATGAGCATGTCCAGGGCATCCAGATACCCCTTGCTCGTAAACAGCCCCTGGTACCCCTCCTCCATATGGCGCATCATGTGCTCGCCAAAGGCCTTCCAATCCTCGGGAGTGTTCGCGCTGCCCACCTCCTTGACGGCATGCTTGAAGGCGGCCTCCACGGGCAGCATCATGTAGGCGGTGAACTCCAGGAGCGCCGCGTTCAGAGCCCCCAGGTGCTTCACGGCCCCGTCCACCTTCTCCTGATGAAAACACGCCGGTCCGATACGACCGGGAAACCCGCCCGTCAGAAACCGCTCCATGGCTTTTCCACCGGACTCTCGCCAAAAAGAGGTAAACCCTGTCATTCCGTCATTTCCTAAGGACCCCATGGACTCGGACATGCTGTTCCACAGGGTGGCATTCTGCTTGAACAACTCCTCGTAAAAAGCCGCCATCTTTTTTTCCTCGCTGTGTTATCGGGGTGGAAACCGGTCGGCTTTGCTCCGGCTCACCCGAAATGGACGTCACCGGAACCAACCAGCCTCCGGCATTCGGGCCAACCCATCGGCCCGGGATCGCATCGCTGACGCTTAGAAGCAATGCGTTACAATGCAAACGAGCAAAAACAATGCCATATCTTTGTTATCAATTTTCACAGAAGACAGCAGGCAGGTACGGATTATGGGGAATCGGCGCGGAGGACGGGGAAATTCACGGTTTCGCAAGGAGTGGAACAGAAGGGAGAACAAAGGGAGAAAATGGATCGGAAACGCCCTGTAGGAAATGGCCTGCGGGACGTCAGGGAAAGCCCAGGGTTTTCAGGGTGTCAGAAAATTTTACAGCCCCACGCAAGGCCCGCCCCCAGAGCCTCGCGGATGGCCGGGAAACGGAAGCGGGCCGGAAGCCACGGATCAGGCGGTGCAGTAGGCAATGGCCGCCGTGAGCTTCTCCTGAAGGGCTTCGGAGGCCAGGGCGAGATTGGCCAGAAACTCCTCCTGGGTGGGGGTCTCGGTGTCCACCAGATCCGTGACGGACTTCAGGGCAAGGAGCGGCACATGATAAAGATCCGCCACCCAGGCAATGGCCGCGGCCTCCATCTCCTTGACGTCGGCCCCGTTGGCCCGAAGCCGCTCCAGGTCCTCGGGGACCATATCCAGAGAGTTGCCCGTTGAAATAATCCCACGCTTCAAACCAAGGGCCCGTGCAAGGCCCTTGAACTCGGGAACCGGATAAGACCCCACGCCATAGGCGTCCATGCCGGGGATGGGAATGCGACGATCGTGGAACCGGATGCACCCGCTCCCCAGGTAAACATCCCCGATGTGGGCCCCCCGGCCGCGAAAGCCCCCTGCCGTGCCCGCGTTGATAAGAAGGTCCGGCTTGAACCGCTCGATGGCCAGGTACGCGGCCAGGGTAGCAGGCTGGGTGGCCACGCAATCCACGCCGTGGCGCGGGTCCTTTCCCCCCACAATGAGCACGAGGTCCGCGGTCCCCGCCTTTCCGGCGTAAACGTCCAAGGGCAACGGGCCGTCAATGGCGGCCTCCACTGGGGCAAGGCCCATCTCTCGAATAAACGGCTCGGCCTCTTCGGCCATGGCCATGATGACGGCAATGGTTGAAATCTGCATATGCAACGTCCTTAATCTTAAAACTATTCCGCTTATGCCTCCGGCGGCCCTGCCGGGGGCTAAACTTTTAAAAAGTTTAACAAACAGGTCATAAAAAACATTTTTACGGGTGTCGCTTCAAAGGCGGATGTGATTTGACCCGAGGAACGAGGGGCAAAACGCATCCGCTACCAGCTTTCAAGGTGGCACACCTTGCCGCCGGAGGCTGTTTTTTTTTGAGCTGAATTGAACTGAATAGTGACCTATCTGTTCATGTATGGACCCCGGATCAAATCCTGGGCCAGGGCTTTCAGGGCGCTGTAGAATTCGTAGAACCCGGCCAGGATGTCCAGATCAAACCGGAACGTGGCCCCTTGCTTGCGCAAGGCAAGGAGGCGGGCATCGCAGGCGGAGAGGGCCAGCCGAAGATCCCGGCAGTCCACGGGCTCATCCGTGTCCCGCATGCGGGTGAGGGTCACGGCGCAGGCTTCGGCAAGGTCCAGGATCTCTTTTTCCATGTGGAACCGCTCTTTGAGCAGGGCCTCTTTTTCCAGGGCGTGGGCCATGACGGCAAGGTGCTCTGCGGTGCGTTCCAGGCCGTTGATGACCGATTCCAGGGTGTCCCCCCTTTTTCTGCGCACGAAAAGAAACTCGTGGTGGGTGATGCCGGAGAGGGTATCCCGGTTTTTCCTGATCTCTGCCGAGAGGGCCTGCATCCCGTGAAACGGCGGAGAGGCTACCCCGTGGACAAAGGCGGCGGTGAGCTCCCGGCAGAGGTCTGCGGCCTGGCCTTTCTGGTTGTTCAGCCGCTCGCTCAGGTGTTTTTCCAGGCGCTCGGGAAAAACAAGGACCGACACAAGAAAGGCGGTGCCCACGCCCAGGGTGATCTCCAGGACCCGCCAGAGGGCATAGACGATCCGCTCGTCCATGGGGGAGCCGAAGCTGCCCACAAAGACCACGGAAACCGTAATGGCCGCCATGCGGAACCGAGGGCTGTACCGGGTCATAAACCCGCAGAACCCCAGGGTCAGGGCAATGGCCGCGTCGTTCCAGAGGTCCCCCGGCGGAAAGGCCCAGATGGAAAAAATGCCGATGGCCGCGCCCATGGCCGTGCCGAAAAAACGGTAGAGGCACATCCTCACGGAGTCTGCCACGTAGACCTGCATGACAATGACCGTGGAGATGACCGCCCAGTAACCGTAGGGAAGGCCCATGGCACGGCTCGCCTCATAGGAGATGAGGGAGGCCAGGCCGGTTTTCAAGCCGTGCCGCAGATGGGCGGCGGGGATGCGTTCAAAAAAAGAGGCGATGCTCATGATCGGGGGATCCCTTGTCTGGGGTCTTGGGTACAATCGGGCCACGTGCGGCCGATCCGCCCTTGTCGTTATACCGGCCTGCCCTGTTTGTCAAACGTTTCAAAAGTTTGCCACCGGCAGGACGTTCTGAGGCTTTTGGGGAACTGAATAGATACCTTTTTTTACTTGCATCAACAGGCTTCGTTGACACCCCGCATCCCCTGCCATATGTTTAAAAAACATCCAAAACCCGGATTACCGGGCACAACAGCAGCCAGCTCGACAAACAAGGGTTAACTATCTTCCCCAACCCGTTTTTTAGGTGGCTTACCTTGCCGCCATATCCCATGCCGCTCCGGCGACTGGCCGGGGTGAAAGGAGTCTTCCATGCATGTCACGTTCTACGGTGCCATTCGCGAAGTCACCGGGTCCATGCACCTGCTTGAGGCAGGCAAAGACCGCATCCTGCTGGACTGCGGGCTCTTTCAGGGCCGACGCAAAGAGACCGAGGCCAAAAACCGCGTCTTCCCCGTGGACCCCGAGTTCATCACCAACATGATCCTCTCCCACGCCCACATCGACCACTCCGGGCGTATCCCCCTGCTGGTCAAAGGAGGCTTCAACGGCCGAGTGATCACCACCCGCACCACGGCCGACGCCTGCTCCTTCCTGCTGCGGGACTCCGCCCACATCCAGGAGTCCGATGCCCTTTACCTCAACTACAAAACCGTCCGCGGTCACCTCTACAACCTGGCCAACGGGAAGAACAAGCTCACCAACCGGGAGCGCTCGGAGATCACCAAGCTCCTCAAGCACAACGGCCTGCGCCTCAACAAGGGAGCCATCGCAGAGCTCCTGACCAAGCACAACCTCAACAGCGTGGAGCCCCTCTACACCATGGACGACGCCGAGGCAGCCCTCTCCGCCTTTGACGGCTACCCCTACAACACGCCCATCACCGTGGGCAAGGGAATGACCGTCACCTTTTTCGAGGCCGGCCACATCCTGGGATCCGCCCTGTGCCTGATCTCCTTCCGGGAGCGGGGACGGCGCTTCAACGTCATCTACACCGGGGACATCGGGCGCTTCGGACGGCCCATCCTGAAAAACCCCACCCTCCACTTCCCGGACGACATCGGCCCCATCGACCTCATGATCATGGAGAGCACCTACGGCGCGCGGCACCACGAGCCCGCCGAAGAGCTCAAGGACAGGCTGGCCGAGGTGATCAACGACACCTTCGATAAAAAAGGCGTGGTGGTGATCCCTGCCTTTGCCTTCGGAAGAACCCAGGACGTGGTCTACATCATCCACGAGCTGAGAAATGAAGGACGCATCCCCAAGTTCCCCGTGTTCGTGGACTCCCCCCTGGCCGGTAACCTCACCCGGGTCTTTGCCGAACACCCGGAGGTCTACGACAAGGAAGCCCACCGCACCTTCCTGGAAAAAGGGATGAACCCCTTCGAGTTCAAAGGGCTCTCCTACATCAGCACCGTGGCCGAATCCATGGAGTGCATGAAGTCCATCACCCCCCACATCATCATCTCCTCCTCGGGCATGTGCGAAGCAGGCCGCATCCTCCACCACCTGCGGTACCGGGTCCACAACCCCAACAACACCATCGTCATCGTGGGGTACATGGCCCAGCACACCCTGGGACGCCGCATCATGGAACTGGGCTGGGACTACAAGCAAAACGGCCGAAAAGGCAAGCCCCCCATGGTCAAAATCCTGGGCAAGGAGTACCCCCTCAAAGCCGACGTGGTGAAAATCGGCGGGTTCTCCGCCCACGCCGACCGCGAAGAGATGCACACCTTTCTCAAAAAATCGAACCTCCAGGTGAAAAACATCGCCGTGGTCCACGGCGAAGAAGACCAATCCAAAGCCTTTGCCGCCTTCCTCAAGGAAAAAGGCCTCAACGCCTTTGTGCCCAAACGGGGACAGACCATCACCATGGAATAGCCTCCGGCAGCCAGGGGATAAATCCCCTGGACCCCAGGTTCGCAAATGCTCCGGGGCTTCGCCCCTTCACATTTGCTGACGGGCTCCGCCCGTGCTGAGTTCATAGTCAAGGGGCAATACATCGCACCTGGGTATCTTTCGCTCCCAGGCTCTGCCTGGGTGTGTTTAAAGCAAGGCTCTGCCTTGCCGGTATATAAAATTCGATGACTGGCGCTTGGCGCAGGCTTTCTCGACATCAAATATGGAGGCAGAGCCTCCGAAGAGCATTCCCAGGCAGAGCCTGGGAACGAGCCCATACACACAACACAAAAGCCCCACCTGCATGCAGGCGGGGCTTTTGTATAGAACCGTTCATCACGGGCGTAGCCCGTCAGGGAATGTGATGAGCCTGAGGAACGAAGGCGAAAGAACATTCCCGAACCTGGGGTCAAGGGGCTTTAGCCCCTTGCCGCCGGAGGCACGTTTTTTCACCGTTACAACAGCCCCCGTTCTCCGAGGTTGCCGTAGCGGTGGTAGTTGTCGCAGATGCTCTGTTCACGGACGTACTGGAGCAGTTCGAGGCGGCCTTCGGCCAGGACCTTGGTCCTGGCGATGTAGAAGCCGGTCTCGGCGGCTTTGGCCAGGAGGGCGCCGGGCACGCGGTCCGGGGCGGCAAAGCGCATGCGGTCTGCGGTTTTGAGATAAGCGGTCAGGGAGGTTTCCCCCTCTTTGACCACGGTGATCCCGGCAAGGAGGCGCTCTCCGTCGGCGCTCTCGACAAAGTCGAAAACCTCTTCAGGGGCATCGGGCGACAGGCTCAGGGTCACCTTGTTTTGGGTGACGCGGGCGGCCGAGCACATGGCAAGGATGTCTGCGAGTGCGTCGTCCTTTGTGGCGCGCACCACCACGTGGCCCACGGGCAGGTAGCGCACGATGTTGTCCTGGCCCCTCAGGCGGAAGTGGTCGGTCTCTTTTTCAAACTCGGCCTCGTACCATCCCATGTAGCTGAAGGCCGACCGGACGAACCGGGTGATCTCCGTACCCATGGCGCCGAAGCCTCCCCAGGCGGCCTTGGCCTCCAGGTCCTGGCAGCAGCGGTAGAGGGCGGTCTCCTTCTGCACCGGGGGAAAGACCGGTGTCGGGGTCTCCTCCACGGCCATGAACTGGCTGACGTAGTTGGGGCTGCCCGCCTTGATGCCCGAGCCGATGGCAGACTTGCCCATGCCGCCGAAGGGCTGGCGCAGGACGATGGCTCCGGTGGTGCCTCGGTTGATGTAGAGGTTTCCTGCTTTGATGCTGTTCTTCCAGAGGGACTGTTCCCGGTCGTCCAGGCTCTCGATGCCCGAAGTAAGGCCGTAGCCGGTCTGGTTCACCAGGCTGATGGCGTGCTCCAGGTTATCGGCTTTCATCACCCCAAGCACGGGCCCGAAGAATTCGGTCATGTGGGTGTAGCTGCCGGGCTTGACGTTGTACTTGATGCCCGGGCTCCAGAGGTAGGGGTTGTCCCCTACCTGGGCGGGTTTCAGGGCCCACTCCTCTCCGGGCTCCAGCTCGGTGAGGCCGCGCTTCAGGTCCCCTGAGGGCGGGTTCACCAGGGTTCCCATGCTGTTTTTGTACTCCCAGGCAGAGCCCACGTACCAGCTTCGGGCCGCGTCCACCAGCTGCTGGCGGAACTGGGCGTCTTCGTACACGTCCTTTTCCAGGATCAGCAGGGAGGTGGCCGAGCACTTCTGGCCGGTGTTGCCAAAGGCCGAGTGGATGATGTTCTTGATGGCCTGGTCCCTATCGGACATGGAGGTGACGATGGTGGCGTTCTTGCCCCCGGTCTCGGCGGAGAGGGCCAGGGTGGGTTTTGCCTTTAAAAGGGCCAGCCCGGTGTCGGTGCCGCCGGTGAGAATCACGTAATCCACCCTGTTGTCCGTGGCCAGTTTCTGGCCGGTGGTGGCCCCGGAGCAGGGCATGAACTGGAGAACCTTTTTGGACACCCCGGCGCGCCAGAAGCAGTTGCAGAGGATCCAGGCGGGCAGCACCGCATCCGACGCGGGCTTGAAGATCACGGTGTTGCCTGCGGCAAGGGAGGCGGAGATGCCGCCGCAGGGAATGGCGATGGGAAAGTTCCAGGGAGAGATCACAAGGCCTACGCCCTTGCCCGTTGCGGTGACGCCGTTAAGGCCGGCTAGCTTGCGGGCGCTCAAGGGGTAGAACTCCACAAAATCGATGGCCTCGGAGACCTCCACGTCGGCCTCGGTGAGGAGCTTGCCCGTGGACGCGGCGGCCGCGCCCATGAGGTCTGCCCTTGCCTTGCGGATCTCCACGGCCACCCGGGAGAGGACCTCGTGACGGCCTTCCCAGCCCAGGGCCCGCCATCCGTCGGGATCGGCCAGGGCTGTTTCCAGGGCCTCTTCAGCGTCGGCGTCGTCTGCCATGGCGTAGCGGGCGCTGACGATGTTCTCCTTTTTCTTTTCGCTGAACTGGCAGGGGTCCATGCCTTCGCGGATCTTTTTGCCCTCAAAGCGCTCGTCGCCTGCCACCACCACGGGAATTTCGTGGGGGGCTTTGTCCGCTGCGGGCATCCAGGCATCCCGGATCCCTTCGGCCCAGGCCCGGTTTCCGGAAAGTGCCCAGTCCGTGTCGGCCTCGTTGATAAAGCGCCCGGTGTGATGGCTGCCGCCCTCAAAATCGTCCCAGGTTTCTATCTGGCGATCCTGGACGCGATTGGAGGTTTTGGGCGCTTTTTCCCGCAATTCAAGGGAAGCCCTGAACCCCTTTTCAAGAAAGGTCCACTCTTTGGACCCCGGTTTCAAGTCGTTGGCGTACCGCAGAAAGTTCTCCGGGGCCGTGTTCTCGTCCAGGCGGCGAATCAGGTAAGCGATGGCGTTAATGAACTGCTCTTTTCCGGCCACCGGCGCGTAGAGGAGCACGTCCCCGGTGGTCTCCAGAATGGCCCGGCGCACATGGTCGGCCATGCCTTCGAGCATTTCAAAGCCGAAGTACTCGGTGACCTGGTTCTCTTTGGCCATGGCATAGGCAAAGGCCAGCTCAAAGAGGTTGTGGGAGGCGATGCCCAGGCGCACGGCCTGGATGTTCTCGGGCTCCATGGCGTATTCGGCCATGCGCTTGTAGTTGGCGTCCACAAAGGGCTTGTTGTCGAAGGGGGCCAGGGGCCAGTTGTGCAGGGCCGATTCCACCTGCTCCATCTCCATGTTGGCGCCCTTGACGATGCGCAGCTTGATGGGCGCCCCGCCGTCTGCCACGCGCTCTTTGGCCCACTCGGTGAGCCTGCGCTGCATGGCCCAGGAGTCCGGGAGATAGGCCTGAAGCACGATGCCCGCGGCGTGGTTTTTCAGCTCCTTCTGCTCCAGGGTCTCCATGAAGGCCCGGGCCGTAAGCTCCAGGTCCCTGTACTCCTCCATGTCCAGGTTCACGAACTTTTTCACCGTGGTGCCGTCTTTGCGGGTGTAGGTGTGGTTCTCGGCCGTGGTAAAAAGCACGGTGAGGCGTTTTTTCAGCTCTGCCACGGTGTCGTCCATGGCCAGGGAGGAGATCTGGGAGTAGATGGTGGAGATCTTGACGGAGATGTACTCGATGTCCGGGCTGGAGAGGTCCCGCACATAGGCTTCAAGACGGTGCTCCGCCTCCTCTTCCCCCAGCACGGCCTCGCCGATGTGGTTGATGTTCATGCGGACCCCTTCTTCTTTGCGCTTGGCAAGATGGGCCTTGAAGGGGCCCTCCTCGCCGGGGACCACGGCCCGGCTGCTCTGCTTTCGGATCTGCTCCACCATCTGGGGCACGGAGACCCAGGGGATGTGGCGCCCCACCCCCATGAAAAGCATCATCAGCGATTTTTCCAGGGGCCCCATGAACTTGGGGATCCCCTTCTCCTTCAGGAGGGTGTAGACCCGATCCGCCACTTTGGGAGTGAGGCTCGACCGAAAACTCTCGTCGATCATCCGCGTGAGGATCACCTTGTCCATGGGGTGGGTGAGAAGCCGACTCATCATCTTTTGAATCTTCTTCTCATCCGGGGTCAACAACTCGTTGGCGCGGGTCTGCCACTGCTCGGCCAGAGCCACCGCCTCCTGAACCAGTCTCGCTTCTGTCTGCTTTTCCATGATCCTTCCTTCCTATGTCATATAAGTCACAATCTATCTTTTCTGGTTAACATGCATAAAAACCAGGGGATACATCCCCTGGACCCCAGGTTCGGGAATGCTCTTTCGCCTTCGTTCCTCAGGCTCATCACATTCCCTGACGGGTTTCGCCCGTGGTGAGTTCCGAGTGCAAGGGCAATCAGCTTTCGAGGTGTTTTCGCTACCGTGGCTTCGCAACCCTCGCCGTCGCGGGCTACGGCGCGACAGGCGAGGTAGGGGTATTCACGAGCTTTGTCATATGGCGGTCGAATTTAACCACGTGGCTGCCCATGAGGGCAGCGGCGCGGACGCCGTTGCCGTCTTTAACTGCGTGAAAGAGATCGATGAGGTCCTGGTGGTTCTCGACCAGGATCTCTTTTTTCCTTGCCAGATAGGCCTCGTAATACTCGTGGATGTTTTCGTGGACGGCCTTCTGGACCAGGGAGAAGAGGCGATTGCGGGCGATGCGGGCCAGCTCCTGGTGGAACCTGCCGTCGGCGGCGATGAAGGCGTCCCAGTCGTAGTGGTCTTCCAGGTGGACCCGGGTCTCTTCCAGGATTTCGGCAAGGAAGACCATGTCCTCGTCGGTGCGGCGCTGGGCGGCCAAAGAGGCGATGTCCGCCTCCACGGAGCTTCGAAACTCCTGCAGGTTTTCAAAGGGGATCTCTTTTCGCCGCACCATAAGGGAGAGGCTCTCCAGCATGGGCTCGGTGGAGGCCTGCTTGACGATGGCCCCGCCATGGACGCCCAGGCGAATCTCGATAAGCCCTTTCTGCTCCAGGACCCGAAGGGCTTCTCTTAGGGTGCCCCGGCTGATGTTGAAGGTCTCTTTGAGCTCCCGCTCGGAGGGCAGCTTCTCGCCGGGTTTGATGCGCCCGTCCAGGATGGCTTCCTGGATCTGGTCCACCACGTCTTGGAAAATGCGACTCTGTTTTGCTTTCTCAAACATATGTCTTTCACGGCTCCCTGGCCGGTAATGGATGCACGGATCAACAGAACAAAGCCCGTCCGACTCTGTTTTCCCAGGCGATGTCAGCTCGGAAAAGGGGAGGAAACGGGCACGAGAATTAAATGGTTTAACCATTAGATACTTTACACACCCAGCCTTTGTCAAGAAAGACAACACTCTGAAAAAGTTCTTTATAGACGAGCAAGCATCTGAGGAGCGGTGAGCTGAACGTTTCGATTGCCTTCTTATGTGCAACATAGAAAAAAAGCGCGCCTCCGGCAGGAGCACCGGAGTTATTCCGGCTAAAGTCAAGCGATGTCCAACTGCCTTTCATCCGTCTCCAGAAGAATGAAATGGGCCTCTCCTGCAAGACCGGTTGCCACACCTCACGCGAATGCCCCGAAAACGCGTGCATCAGGACTGCCTTCATCCATTCGCCACAGGGTTTCAAGGTGCCCCCACCTTGCCGTCGTAGGCAATCCGGTTAAAGCTGATAACCAACGAGTTACGATAACGAATTCTAATCCTTCAAGGCTTGTCGTATCGCTCGCACAAACCACCAGCATATGCTTCGGGCGAAGCCCGAGCCGAAGGCCGTTGCGATTTGGCCCGAGGAACGAGGGACAAAACGCAACGGCAATAAGCTTTCGAGGTGGCTCACCTCGCCGCCGGAGGCAGGTACGAGTCACCCTCATATCCACTGGTGCAGCTGTTCCAAGAGGCCGTCGAGTTCTTCGTTCCTGAAGCAGTATCGCATCTGGGTGAACCGGCCCCTGAAGGCCGCCACCTCGTCCCGGACGCCCTTGCCGTTGATGAGGACATCTGCCATGAGTTCGGCCAGGGCGCCGAAATCCTCTTTTTCCATACCGAAGCGGGTCATCTCCTGGACGCCGGTACGCAGGGCGCCGGAGGCGGTGAAGCCCTCCTCTTCGGGGACGGCCTGGTAGTTCACCAGGATGTTGTTCTCTTCCAGGTGCCGGGCGGCTTCCGGGCCTTTGGCGTAGCCCACCTTGATGATCACCTGGTGGGTCTCGGTGTAGCCTTCGGCCGGGTCACCGGCCACCTCCAGGCCGCAGTCGGCAAGGGCCTGAGCAAAGTAGCGGGCATTTTCCAGCACCTTCTTCTGATAGGTCTGTTTAAAGGCGTTCATCTCCATGGCCGCGGCGCAGAGCCCCAAAAGGGTTCCCAGGTGATGGTTGCTCACGCTGCCGGGAAAGGTGCGACGGGTGATGGCGTCCCACAGGGGAAGCCGGGGATCGTCGTCGGCCATGTCGGCGGTGATCACGCCCCGCTGGGGGCCGAAAAAGGTTTTGTGGGTGGAGCCGGTGACAAGGTCGGCCCCTTCGGCAAAGGGCTCCTGGAACCAGGGCCCGGCAAGACCCAGGACGTGGGCCATGTCGTACATGAGGACGGCATCGAGGCCCAGCTCGTCCACCATGGCACGGATCTCCCGCACCGGCTCTTTGTGCAGGACCATGCTCTTGCCAAAGATGATCAGCTCAGGCTTTTCGGCCTCCAGAAGCCACCTGCAGGCATCCACGTCCACCTTGAACGGGTTGTGGCCAAGGACGGGAAAGTTGACCACCGCGGGTTTTTCGGTGCGCGGGTCCCGGGCGATAAAGTCCCTTAAAGCGCCCATGGGCTGAGCGCTCAGGTGTCCCCCCTTCATGATGTGGTGGTTCATGACGCGACGCATGCGGCGCTGCTCGGTTTTGCGGTCGGCCCGGTTGAGGTAATCCACCATGGCGCTGAAGACCGCGGTGTTGGCCATCTGGCCGGAGATCACACGGGTTTCGGCCTGGGCGCACCCCAGGAAAGTCCGCATCTCCACTTCAAGCTGCGCCTCTGCCCGGGCGATGAAGTCGGTGCCCTGATAATAAAAGACCTCGGCATCTTTTAAGGCCGCCACCTTTTTGTGCTCGGCATAGCGCCCGGCCGGATCCATGACCGAGAGGAGCTTGACCACCGGAGAGACCGACTGTTCGGAGGGGATCAGGTTGATGCAGGCACCCTGGCGCCAGGCCGTGTTGTCTGCGGCCTCCTTTATCAAGGCCCGAACCTTGGGCATCACCTCGCCCATGGCGTCCTGATCGTCCTGATGCGGGGCTGTGTCCGCCAGCACCGGCCGGGCGTACGGCGGGGCATCGCTCCGCATGTGGCAGGGCACGATGACGGCCTCGCTCATTTTTCCCCGGATCTCCACCTCCAGGGCCTGCCCTTCCCTTAAATCGCTGTCCACCATGGCGATGCAGATGGCCCGCCGCCCCTTCTCCCCGGTCAAATGCGTACGGATGCCCTCACCGTCCATCACCCAGTAGGGAACCATGGTCCCGCTGCTCACATAGCCCACCGGGGCACCGCGCCTGAAGACACGGCATCCCTGCCGGGCGATGCCTTTGCCGGTAAGGGCCAGGGGCTTAGCCATGCGGGGCAGATCCCCTTTGAGGGAGTCATCACCGGCCACAAGGCAGGAAAACGCCCTGTGTTGCCGTGTCAGGGCCTCCCGCCCCACAAAATCGCCTTTCAGGGGGCTCAAGCTCACGGCAAACCGCGCAAGGGGGCATGCAAACACGGGAATCTCTCCCCCGTCGGGGTCCTGCCCCAGCTCGTGGCCGTACAGGGGCAGGCCCGCTTCCAGGCGCAGGGTATCCCGTGCCCCCAGGCCGATGGGTTCGGCGCCTTCTGCCACGAGCATCTCCCAGAGTGCCTCGGCATGGGCCGTGTCGCAGAAGAGCTCGAAGCACAGGGGTTCGCCTGTGTACCCGGTGCGGGCCAGTCGCACGGGCACGCCTTTAAGTTTCACCTCGGAGAGGGCATTGCGCCTGGGCTCGGGCAGGGCACCCTCCTCCAGCAAGCCGCCAAGGAGGGTTTTGGAAGCAGGACCCTGGAGGCTCAGCATGGCCTGATCAAAGGTGGCGTCATGCAGGGAGACATTCTGGAACGCCTCCAGATGAGCCTGAAAATGGTGCCAGTCCCTGGTCCGGTTGGCGGCGTTGACCACCAGGAGAAAGCCCTCCTGTTGAAACCGATAGAGGTAGGCATCGTCCACGGCCCCGCCCCCTTCGGTGGGGATCATGGTGTACTGGGCCTCCCCCACGGCGAGGGCGGCGGCGTTGTTGGTGAGGACATGCTGAAGAAAGCCGAGGGCATCGTCTCCGGAGACGACAAAACGCCCCATGTGGGAGACGTCAAAGAGCCCGGCCTTTTTTCGGGTGGTGAGGTGCTCGGCCACGATGCCCGATGGGTACTCCAGGGGCATCTCCCATCCCCCGAAGGGAACGAGTCGGGCTCCGGCCCGAAGGTGGCAGGTGAAAAACGGCGTGCGGTGAAGTTCCGTCATGGTCGTCTCCTCCTCTGGCCTGTGTCATTACCCGGGAATTTTCAGATGGGTACATCCGGTGCGGATGGGCCATTGTACCACCGAGACCCCTCAAAAGGAACCATTGGGATGTCACCCCCCAGAGTCAACGCATTTGAACATTCAGTTGCCTCCGGCGGGTCGCTTTTTGAAAAAAGCTCCGCAAAAACGTTCCGGTAATAAAGAAAGAAGAGGGGCTATGCCTTGTAGGGACGCATCCTCAAAAAACAAAACCTGTTTGTCAAACTTTTCAAAAGTTTGGCCCCCGGCAGGGCCGCCGGAGGCAAAAATCTAAATGCGTGAACCCTGTGTCACCCCCGCATCACCGACTGACGTGCAAGGGGAGACACCCGATGCACTTTCGTCTCACGGCGGCGGTCCATCCCCCCTTGCCCTGCCCGCCGAAGAGCTGGTATAATCCCACAAACCGTCAAAATACCATCTTTTTCACATCTTCCTGCGTGGGCCCTTGCGCCCCGGCACACATCTTGTATACCCATCTTCATCGACGCTGTTCATCAATGCATGGCGGCACCACAACGCCTTAACCCTCAAGGAGAGAACACATGGCAGTGATCATGATCGGCGGCACACCCGCCAACACCACAGGCAACCTCCCCGATGTGGGCTCCAAAGCCCCGGGGTTCACCCTGACCAAGACCGACCTGACGGATGTGAGCCTTCCTGACCTGGCGGGCAAACGCATCGTCTTGAATATCTTCCCCAGCATCGACACGCCGGTCTGCTCGGCGTCGGTGCGCCGGTTCAACCAGGAGGCCGCTTCCCTTGCCAACACCCAGGTTCTGAGCGTCTCCGCCGACCTGCCCTTTGCCCACAAGCGGTTCTGCGAAACCGAGGGCATCGACGGGGTCACCCCGGTGTCCGAGCTCCGCACCCGCGGGTTCGGGGATGCCTACGGGGTCCGCATTGCCGAAGGACCCCTGCAGGGGCTCCTTGCCCGGGCCGTGGTGGTCCTTGACGAAGAGGGCACCGTCATCTATTCATCCTTTTCAAAGGACCTGAAGGAAGAGCCCCCCTACGACGAGATCCTGGCCTCCCTGGCCTGATGCGGATGGCCCCTTTAAAGGGGCCGCCGTTAACCGATGATTGCGCAGAGAAAGGACAACGATGGGATCGGACAACGTGCGATTGGTATCATGGAATGTCAACGGCCTGCGGGCCGTCTGGAAAAAGGATTTTCAAGGGGCCGCAGAGCGACTCGGGGCCGACGTGCTCATGGTCCAGGAGACCAAGCTCCAGGAGCCCCAGCTCACCCCGGAGATGACAGCCCTCAACGGCTCCAAGGCTCACTGGTCGTTTTCCACGGTCAAAAAAGGGTACAGCGGGGTCGGGGCCTGGACAAAAACCGCCCCCGTGGCCGTGCGACACGGCATTGGGACCCCGGAGTTTGACGATGAAGGGCGTATCCTGGAGCTTGAGTACGAAAAGTTCACCCTCTTCAACGTCTATTTTCCCAACGGCCAGCAGAGCGATGAACGGCTGGACTACAAGCTCCGGTTCTACGATGCGTTCTTTGCCTACACCAACGCCCTCAGGGACAAGGGACGCCCCGTCATCATCTGCGGGGACGTCAACACGGCCCACAACGAAATCGACTTGCGGCACCCCAAGGCCAACTCCAAACGCTCGGGTTTCCTTCCCGTTGAGCGGGAGTGGCTGGACCGTATCCTCGCCATGGGCTACGTGGACACCTTCCGCCACCTCTACCCGGAGGAGGAGAAGTACTCCTGGTGGTCCTATCGATTCAACGCCCGCAAAAACAACGCGGGGTGGCGCATCGACTACTTTTACGTCAGCCGGGACATTGCCGAGGGCGGCTGGATCAAAGACGCCTGGATCGATAACGATATCTTCGGCTCGGACCACTGTCCCATCGGTCTTGATCTTGTGATCCCTTGAAAAAAGGCCCCGGACCCTGATTTTTTTAGGCGGAAACCGTAAAGATTCCTCCACATGCAGCCGATATCAACAATCAGAAATCGTGCGGCCCATTGGGGGAGGCCGCATGACGTTGTTTTGATGTCATTTTTCCAGAGTGTGATGTGTGGGGGTATGGGGGACTTCATTCAAGTCAAGGAGAGCCAGGTTCATTATTACCGTTCGGTTCCTCTCTATTGCAAGGCGGACAGCGGCGACTTCGTGTTGTACAAGCCCAAGGGCAAACGCATCAACTTCACCGAAGACGCCCGGACCCGCCCTCCCCGGATTTATATCCACAAGCGCGACAGCCAGGCTGCCGTGGATGAGCTGCAGACAAGTTTCAACACCCACCTGCGGCAGAGCCTGACCCCCGGCGGGCTCACCAAGGTCAAGACCATCCTCTGCGACATTGTCTCCGAGGCCATGGCCAAGCCCTCGGAGAATTCCCTGTCCCAGCTCCCCGAAACCATCGACATTGTCTTTGACGGCTACGGAAACAACTCCCTGATCTTAAAACAGCTGGCCGAAAGCTCCACCGTGGACCGGTCCATCATGGACCACTCCATCAACACCATGGCCATCACCATGCTCTACTGCACCCACTGCAAGCTCTCCCCGGACGAGGCACGGCAGCTGGCCCTGGCCGCCCTTCTCCACGACATCGGAAAAACCCGCCTGGACCCCAACATCGTCATCACAAACCGCAAGCTCACCACCAAAGAGTTTGATGAGTACAAGACCCACGCCGCCATCGGCCACGACATCATCAAGGAGACAGGCTCCTTTGATTTCTCCATCTCCCGGGCCATCCTGGAGCACCACGAGCGCCTGGACGGCAGCGGGTACCCCAGGGGCATCGCCCACATCGGCTTCGAAGCCCAGCTCATAGGGCTCATCGACAGCTACGAGAACCTCACCCACCGGGAAAAAACCTACCGCAAAATCAAAAGCCCCTTTGATACCCTGAACCTCATCAAACACGAGGTGGTCACCAAAGGGGCCTTTGATAAAACCCTCTTCAAAGATCTCTGTACCTGCCTGGCCTGATCCGGCTTCTCAGCTTCCGGCGCTGCCCTGGGTCAGGCCGTTGAGCCCGTTTTCGGGAAGATTCAGGTGAAGATCGCGCTGGGGAAAGGGAATGGAGATGCCCTTGGCGTCAAAGCTCTTCTTGATGGCTTCCTGAAGGGAAAACCAGGTGCTCCAGTAGTCGGCGGTCTTCACCCAGGGACGCACCACAAAGTTGACGCTGCTCTCCCCCAGCTCACTCACCGCGATGGTGGGGGCGGGGCTTTCAAGGACCATGGGCTCATTTTTCAGGATATCCTCCAGGGTCTGTCTCACCTCATCCAGGTTATCCCCGTACCCGACACCGGCCACCAGGTCCACCCGGCGAATATCCTCGGCCGTGTGGTTGACGATGATGCCGCCGGTCACCTGGGCGTTGGGGATGATGATCCGCTTGTTGTCCACGCTCTTGATGACGGTGCTGAACATGCCGATCTCCTTCACCGTGCCCTGGGTGCCACCGGCCTCCACAAAATGCCCCACCTTAAACGGGGTAAAGACCACCAGAAGGACCCCGGAGGCGAAGTTGGCCAATGAGCCCTGCAGGGCCAGGCCCACGGCAAGGCCTGCGGCACCGAGCACCGCGATGAACGAGGTGGTCTGCATCCCCAGCTTGCCCAGGGCCGCGATGATCACAAAAGCCATGAGGCCCACGTACACCACGCTGCAGACAAAGGAGATAAGGGTGGGCTCCACCTTCCCCTTGATCATGATGTTTCGAAGCACGCGTCGAAGAATGCCTGCGGCAATACGCCCCAGCACGAGAATCACCAGGGCCGCCACCACTTTCAAACCATAAAACGCCAGCCACTCCTGAAGCTTCATCACAATGGATTCCATTGGATCCTCCTTAGGTTGATGGGTCTTAAATGAGATGGCAATGACAAGACAAAAAGATGCGTCAGCGTGCCGGAAAGGATGTCACCGGGACGGAGCGGCACATGACGGGATACATGAAGGGACGATGTAATGATTCAACAAGCCTCCGGCGGGGCCGCCGGAGGCTTGTTTGATCTGAATGGTTACACCGGGGAAAGAATCACATCAGGGCATGTGCACGATGCTGCGCCCGGTGCGGTCTCCCCTGAGCATGCGCTCGATCTGGTCATCGAGTTCCTCCAACCCGTTGAAACTCTCCACCATGGCATCGAGATTTTCAGGCTTCCAGGCATCGGCAAGCTGGGCCCAGACCGCCTGGCGCTCGTCCATGGGGCAGGTTGCCGAGTCAATGCCGCACAAAGAGACCCCGCGCAGGATAAAGGGATAGATGGAGGAGGTGAGTTCATCGGAGCGGACGTTCCCGCAGCAGGTCACCACCCCGCGGTGCATGGTGTTCTTGATGGCCGTGGCAAGGACATCTCCGCCAACGGCGTCCACCACACCGGCCCAGAGTTTTCCTCCCAAGGCCTTGCCGCTCGTGTCCACGGCCTCGGCAAGGGAGAGCACCCGGTCCACGCCGATGGAAGAGAGGTAGGCCCCTTTGTCCTCCCTCCCGCTGACGCCCGCCACCACAAAGCCGAGTTTCTTGAGTATCCCCACGGCCAGGCTCCCGACGCCTCCGGAGGCCCCGGTAACGAGAACCGTGCCCATCTCAGGGGTCACCCCATGGTCCAGGAGGCGCTTGACGGAAAGCCCCGCCGTAAACCCGGCGGTTCCCAGCATCATGGACTCCTTTCTGGTCAACCCCGCAGGAAGTTTCACCACCCAGGATTCAGGCACACGGATGTATTCGGAAAACCCTCCGGCCGTGTTCATGCCCAGGTCGTACCCGGTCACGATCACCTTGTCCCCTTTGTGGAACCCCTCGGTGGTGCATTCAGCGACAATCCCTGCGGCATCGATGCCCGGCGTATGGGGGTAGCGCCGGGTCACACCGGGATTCCCCATGGCCGACAGGCAGTCCTTCCAGTTGAGGGACGAAAAGGCCACCCGGATCAGCACGTCCCCGGGGGGCAAATCCCCAACGGCAAGGGTCTCGATGCGTCGTACAAAGGTCCCCTCCTCCTCGGAGACGACCATCGCATGATAGGTCACGTTCTCCCAACTCGCATGTTCCATGGCTCACCTCCGTTTTGTATCCGTATTCAGCGAGATGACACACATATTGTACGACGGAAACCCAAAAATGTCATTGTGGAATCCACACCGCGTGAGGGAACCCTTCCTGTGGAAATGTCCCCCCTGCCGCTGGCTAACTTTGCTCCCTCACAAGGCACAATTCCGAACAACAAATCTTTCAAAAAGGCCCAACAGGTAACATAACCCCGCCCAAAAAGTGAATCCACGGACACACACACGCCCCACGAAACCACCCCGGTAACCTTTCAAGTTAACTTTATATCTTCGCAGCGCCCCAGGCACAAAAAGGCACATCTTCCCCTGGAAGGATCAATACCTTCCATTTTCCTCTAAAGAAATCTTAGGTTCATCCGAACTAATTTCTATTCGACTCTCACATAGAATCAACCATGAACCCGGCCCTGACAACAGCAGATAGAGCCCTGAAGCCAGTGACCCTTTCGATAAACATGTGCAATATTGAGTCAAGGAGAAAATTTATGCAAAATTATCTCAGAAACACGATCATCGTTTCTATCCTGACAGCCCTCACCATCCTGTTGACCACGGTTACCGGAGCCTTTGCCGCCCAGCCGTTGAAGCTCTCCGTCCTGTGTGACGACAAGGCGGCCGCCGACGGTTTTGCCACGGAGCACGGCGTCTCCATCTCCATTGAGCTGCCCAACGGGCATCACTGGCTGCTGGACACCGGCACCACCAACATCTACCTTGAAAACGCCGAGCGCATGGGCATCAGCCTGGACGACCTCTCCGGCATCGCCATCAGCCACGGCCACGACGACCACACCGGCGGCCTCACCTTCTACCCCCGCCTCAAAGGGGCACCCCCGGTCTACGGACACCCCTACATCTGGCACAAGCAGTACGGTGTCAAAAAAGGCGCACCGGTCCGCATCTGCGGGATGCCCTACCTGGCACGCAAATACACCCAGGCCACCTTCAAGCCCATCAACAACGTCACCGAGCTGGACGAGGGCCTCTACTTTTTCACGGACGTCCCCAGGGAGGCGGGCAGCTACCAGCCCATCCAGGGTAAATTCTTCAACGAAGACGGCACCGGCCCCTGCCCCATCATCGACGACGCCACCCTGGCCATCAAGACCCCCAAGGGCATCGTTGCCGTCTTCGGGTGCGGCCATGCCGGCTACATCAACATCCTCAAGGCCATCAAGAAAAAATTCCCCAATGAGAAGATCCTCTCGGTGGTGGGCGGACTACACCTGAAAAAGGCATCCCCTGACGTGCTGGAAAAAGCCGTGGCATACACCGACGCCGTTAAAGCCAAAGGGTTTACGTTTTACGGCGGTCACTGCACCGGAGAAAACGCCATCGCCCATTTTCGCAAAGTCTATGGAGACAAGGTGGTCAAGCCCCTGGGCGCCGGCCGCGTGATCACCTATTGATAAAATGGAATAAAACCGATTCACGGAAAAGGACCCCCCATGAAAAAATGCATTTCAATCCTTGTCATCGCCCTGTTCCTGGGCCTTCCCGGCCTCTGCACCGCCAACCCCGCCGTTGAAGCGATGCTGGCCAAGGTCGCCAAGGACATCGACGCCGCCCCCAAAGGCTCAGATGCCTTGAAAGCCTTTACCAAAACCACCCTGATCCCCTTGTGCGTCACCAAAGAGCTCGTGGATGCGGCCAAGGCAAGCAACGCCAAGGGCACCACCTTAGCCGAGATCCAGAAGATCGACGAAGAGTGGCAGGAAGCCGAAGAGGAGCTCCCCATCATGGAAGAGCTCCTGACCAACGACTGCGGCAAGGCGCTCCAGGCCCTGGCCAACCGGACCCCGGCCATGGCCAAGGGCTTTGCCTTCGACAACCAGGGCGCAACGGTGGGCTCCCACAGAACCCCCAACGACTACTGGCAGGGAGATGAAGGCAAGTACAAACGCACCGTCAAGGACCAGAGCATCGAGGTCGGCCCCGTGAAGTTCGACAAGGCCGAAAACACGCAGCTCCAGCACGTGGCCCTTCCCCTCATCGACGAAGACGGCACCGTGGTGGGCGGAGTCCTCGTGGGTGTATTCCTCGACAAACTTTAATGCCCTCGGGCCGCCCGGGGCGGTATGACGCTCCGGGCGGTCCGCAACCGACTGCACCGGGAGATTTTCCAGGAGAAAAATAACGTGAGCTTAAATCGAAAGTGCATCCTCATCATCGGCGTCCCCGTGTTTTCCCTGTTCCTGCTGATCGGCCTCGGCAGGTGGGCCCTGGGAATCTTGTCGGATGACCTCAACGACATCGTAACCAATCAGTTTTCAGGGCTCATCGAGCAACAGATCCTGCCCTTGATCACCGACGACATGCTGCCCCTCATCAACAGGGACATCCCGCAGCTCCAGGAACTCCAGGCAAGCATCAAGGCCATGATGAAAGCAGACCGGGACATCACCCAGGCCGCCATCGCGGAAAAGATGTCCCTGGTGGCCAGCGAGCCGTCAGAGATCAAGGCCGCCCAGGAGGCAAGCCGCCTCAGCATGGAGGAGACCGAGGCAAACATGCAGAAGGCCTCGGCCAAATTCGACACCGAGGAGACCCAGGCCCTTTATTCCCGGTTCACGGAGCGCTTTGAGCACTGGCAGAAAAAAAGCCAGCGGGTATTCGTCCTGGCCAACACCCCGGGGAAACTCCGTTTCGCAAGAAAAGCCAGCGACACCGGCTCGGCCTTCAAGGCCTTCACCGAGGTCCGGGGCATCATCGCCGAACTCCAGGCCATCCAGGAGAACCGGATCCAGCAGGCCATCGCCGATATCGAAGGCAAAAAGGCCCACATCAACGATCAGGAGCACCTCATCGAAACCAACCGGCGCCAGGTGTTTGCCGCCGGGGCTGCCACCCGGAAAAACGCCTCCCGCATGACCCGCCTCTTTTTCGCCATCGGCCTGCTCTCCGCGGCCGTGGCCCTGGCCGTTGCCTGGTATGTGGCCCGCCTCATCACCCGCCCTGTGAACCGCGTGGTGGACGGCCTCAAAGACATCGCCGAAGGGGACGGGGACCTCACCACCCGCCTTGAAGTCACCAGCCGCGACGAGGTGGGGGAACTCTCCCGGTGGTTCAACACCTTCATCGGCCAGCTCCAGGAGATGATCCGCCAGATCAACGACAACGCAGGCACCCTCCTGTCCGCCTCCAGCGGGCTTTCCGACCTGTCCCATGGCATGTCCACGGACACCGAGGCCATGTCCGGCAAGTCCACCACCGTTGCCGGCGCCGCCGACGAGATGAGCAGCCACTTCACCGCCATTGCCGCCACCATGGAGCAGACCGCAGCCAACATCGCCATGATCGCCGCGGCCACCGAAGAGATGACAGGCTCCCTGGGCGAGATCGCCCGCAACTCCGAAGAGGCCAGCCAGGCAACCGGCCTGGCCGTGGGCCAGGCCAACAGCGCCTCCACCCAGGTGGAAGAGCTGGGCACCTCCGCCCAGGAGATCGGCAAGGTGGTGGAAACCATCACCGACATCTCCGAGCAGACCAAGCTCCTGGCCCTCAACGCCACCATCGAGGCAGCCCGGGCCGGGGACGCGGGCAAGGGGTTTGCCGTGGTGGCCTCGGAGATCAAGGAGCTTGCCGAGCTCACGGCACGGGCCACCCAGGAGATCCGGGAAAAGATCGAAACCAACCAGCGGTCGGCTTCAGGCACGGTGCGGGACATCAACGAGATCAACAAGTCCATCCACAACGTCAATGAGATGGTGGGGGCCATTGCCGCGGCCGTGGAAGAGCAGTCCGCCACCACCCGGGAGATCGCCGAAAACGTCAACCAGGCGGCCCAGGGGGTCGACGACGTCAACTCCAACATCGCCCAGAACGCCACCGTGGCCGGGGAAATCGCCACGGACATTGCCGAGGTCAACCAGCTCATCGGCGATGTGGCCACCCGCAGCGCCCGCGTCAACACCGGCACCGCCGACCAGGCCAGATCCGCCGAAGAACTCAAATCCCTGGTGGGAAAATTCAAAGTGTAACGTCACTATTCAGCGATGCCTCCGGCGGGTCGCTTTTTTAAAAAAAAGCTCCGCAAAAAACGCTTCTAAGGCGTGCGAAAATGTCGACATTGTTTCGGCGTAGCCTGTAAGGCTTACTTAAGACCTGTTTGTCAAACCCGACTCATAAAATCGGGCAAAAGTTTGGCCCCCGGCAGGGCCGCCGCAGGCAATTTTAAGCTGAACAGTTACAGTGTAACAACCAAAAAGGGCGGCGGGCCAAGGGCCCGCCGCCCATATACAAAACCCTCAAGATCCGTCGCCGGTTAGCTGGCGGTGGCCCTTTCAGGTATCCCTGCTTGTGCCTCTCCCTTCCTTTAGTAGACCTTCCGTTTGGAAAAATTGGCACCGATGACGCTGAAGGTGTTCTCCACGATAAAGAGAGCCTCCTCGTCCTTGGTGAAAACGATCTCCTCCAGGCGCTTGAGCTGGATATTGTTGATCACGGTCATGAGGATCTTCTTGTCCCGACCGGTGTAGGCGCCCTGGCCGTTTAAAAAGGTGGTGCTGATCTTGAGCTTGTCGATGATCTCCTTTGAAATACACTCCGGCTTCTCCGTGACCACCAGGACCATCTTCCTCTGGTTGAACATGGACAGGGCATAGTCCATGCTCACGGAGGTGACGAACACCGAAATGATGGAGGCGATGACCAGGTCGGTGTTCATGGTGGCAAAACTGAAGCTGTAGAGCACCACGTTGAAGATGATGTAAAACTTGCCGAGGCCCACGTTGAACTTCTGGTAGAGGGTCACCGCGATAATGTCCAGTCCGCCGTTGGACCCCAGGGACCTCAGCACGATGCCGGACCCGATCCCCACAAACACCCCGCAGGTCACCGCCGCATAAAGCTGATTCACGATGCCCAGGTCCACCTGGATGAAGTTGTAGGTAACCGAGGAGACCACCATGGCCAGAAAGCTGTAGGCCAGAAAGCGCCCGCTGATGCACATCCTGCCCACAATGAACATGGGAATGTTCAGCAGGGCGAAGATGATCCCCGGGTTCATCCAGTCGGACAGGTAGTAAAGATAAAAGGCGAGGCCGAAAAGACCTCCGGGCACGAAGCTGTGGGGGTCGGCAATCCCTTTGAGCCCGATCACGTAGATCAGGGTTCCGAAAATAATGAGAAAACAGTTCCAGAAGACGGAGTAGGTGAAATCTTTCTTGAGCATGGCTGAACCTCCAGACGCACCGGATCCTGCAGGCCATGCAACGGAAGGCGCGAAACATATCGCGTCAACGCTGCCGGATCCCTAAAAATGGTGAGTCAATTTTCAAAAATCAGATCAACTTATCAAATGGATAATCGGGCGGTTCGAGCTGTGGGACCCACCCTGTCGGATAACGGCATAAGATGCACGGAATAGGCGCTCCGTACGGGCAAAAGGATATCAAGGAAAACACCGTAATCCAAAGGGATATGGACCACGGCACCCACACAACGTGTGGCGCTTTATGGCAGAGCAAAAAAGGCGTGTCAAGAAAATTTATTCCATCTGTTTCACTTTTTTTAACTCCGAAATACCGGAATTGATTTTTGCTGTATTTTTAAATCTTTGCGAGCGATGCCGATCGGCATATTTCTTGTTTTGTTCAGGAGAAACAGTCAAAAATACCAGCCGCCCCCAAAAACGGGTGGAGATTGTGTCGCGTTAAAAAGCGGGGACCAGGGCTCTCCGGCCAGTGAAGCGGGCACATAAAAAAGGGGACCGGCCTGTTTCGGCCGATCCCCTTTTCCAAACAACAGAGTATGCGGGTGCCCCCCTTAAAGGAGGCACCTTCGTTTTGCTGCTACACCGCAGCCAGCAGGCCGGTGATGCTCTCTTTGGCGTCACCAAAGAGCATGCGGGTGTTCTCTTTAAAAAAGAGGGGGTTTTCCACCCCGGCGTAGCCTGTTGCCATGCTGCGTTTCAGCACCACAACGGTAGCGGCGTTCCACACCTCAAGGACGGGCATGCCTGCGATGGGGCTGTTGGGGTCCTCCAGGGCCGAGGGGTTGACAATGTCGTTGGCCCCGATGACCAGCACGGCATCGGTGTCCCCTAAGTCGTCGTTGATCTCGTCCATCTCCAGAACAATGTCGTAGGGCACGCGGGCTTCGGCCAGAAGCACGTTCATGTGCCCGGGCATGCGCCCTGCCACCGGGTGGATGGCAAAACGGACGTTCACCCCGGCCTTTGTGAGGCGCTCGGTGAGTTCAAAGACCGGGTGCTGGGCCTGGGCCACGGCCATGCCGTAGCCGGGAACGATCACCACATTTTTGGCGTCTTTCAGAAGCTCGGCGGTCTCCTCCAGGCTGGTGGCCACGGCCTCGCCCTGCTGGCCCCCGTCCACCACGGTGCCCCCGGAGGTTCCGAAGCCCCCTAAGATCACGTTGGCCAGACTCCGGTTCATGGCCTTGCACATGATGTAAGAGAGGATGGCCCCGCTGGAGCCCACCAGGGCCCCTGCAATGATGAGCAGGTCATTGCCCAGCATGAACCCGGTGGCGGCGGCTGCCCACCCCGAGTAGGAGTTGAGCATGGAGATGACCACGGGCATGTCCGCCCCGCCGATGGCCATGACCATGTGCCAGCCCAGGCCAAAGGCAATGAAGGTCATGATAAAGAGCCCGAACAGGGGGTACCCCGTGCCTTCGGCCCCAACAAAAAGGACGCCGATGCCCAACGTCACAAGGAGCCCGGCCAGGTTGATGAGGTGCCGGAAGGGCAGAAGCAACGGGCGGCTGCCGATGGTGCCCCGGAGCTTGCCAAAGGCCACCACCGAGCCCGTAAAGGTCACGGCCCCGATAAAGACCCCGAGAAAAACCTCCACCTCATGGATGGTTTTTTCAATGCCCGTGTAATGCATCTCGGGATCCAGATACCCGGCAATACCCACCAACACGGCGGCCATGCCCACAAAGCTGTGGAGAATGGCCACCAGCTCGGGCATCTGGGTCATCTGGACCTTGCGGGAGACCATGACGCCGATGCCGCCGCCGATGCCCATGGTCACGATGATGAGGGCATAGCCCGTCACCTCATGGCCGAGAATGGTGGCCAGAAGGGCGATGGCCATGCCGAGGATGCCGTAGAGGTTGCCCCGCCGGGCCGTCTCCTGGTTGCTCAGGCCCCCCAATGAGAGAATAAAGAGAACGCCTGCCGCAATGTAGGCTGTGGTGATGAGGCCGCTACTCATTGTCGCCTCCTTTCCTGAACATCTTCAGCATGCGCTGGGTCACGAAAAAACCTCCGAACACGTTGATGGTGGCGATAAGAACGGCAAAGGCCGCCAGCCAGGTCTTCAAGCTGAAAAAAGGCCCGGAGATCTGCAGGAGCGCCCCGATGACGATGATGCCGCTGATGGCATTGGTGACGCTCATGAGGGGCGTGTGAAGGGAGGGGGTGACGTTCCAGATCACCATGTACCCCACAAAGCAGGCCAAAACAAATACCGTCATGTGCTGCAGAAACGCCTGGGGCACCACCGTGCCCATCTCATAAAGAAAAAAACCGCCTGCGGCCAGCAGGACAAAGGGCATCACCTGGGGCCACCAGCGCCGCCAGGCCTTCTTCATGGCGTTCGGTTCCGGGGCAGGGGCCTCCGGCTCAGGCGTGGGGGCCTGGGGCGCCGGACCCGAGGCCTTGGGGGCGGGGGGCGGCCACGTGACCTCCCCGTCTTTGGTGACCATCATGCCGCGTACCACCTCGTCCTCCATGTCGAAGGCTGCCTCCCCGCCTTTGTCCGGGGTGAGGTTGTCCAGAAGGTGGGTGAGGTTGGTGGCGTAGAGGCGGCTGGCCTGGTTGGCCAGGCGGCTCACCATGTCCGTATAGCCGATGAGGGTGACCCCCTCCTTCACCACGGCCGCACCGGGTTCGGTGAGCTCGCAGTTGCCCCCCTGTTCGGCGGCCAGATCCACGATGACGCTCCCGGGCTTCATGGAGGCCACCATCTCTTTGGTGATGAGGACCGGGGCTTTTTTCCCGGGGATCATGGCGGTGGTGACGATGATGTCCACCTCCTTTGCCTGCTCGGCAAACAAAGCCATCTCCGCCTCGATAAAGGCCTTGCTCATCTCCTTGGCGTACCCGCCGGTACCGCTGCCCTCCTCGGCCACGTCCAGCAGGAGAAAGGACGCGCCCATGCTCTCCACCTGCTCTTTGACCTCCGGGCGGGTGTCAAAGGCCCGCACCACGGCCCCTAAGCCCCCTGCGGTGCCGATGGCCGAAAGCCCGGCCACCCCGGCCCCGATGACCAGAACCGTTGCCGGAGGCACCTTGCCTGCGGCCGTGACCTGGCCGGTGAAAAAGCGCCCGAAGGCCCCGGCCGCTTCCACCACGGCCCGGTACCCGGCGATGTTGGCCATGGAGCTTAAGGCATCGAGCTTCTGGGCACGGGTGATGCGCGGCACCTGGTCCATGGCAAGGGCGGTGATTCGTCTGGTTTTCAGCAACTCCACCAGTTCGGGGTTCACAGCGGGCTGGACAAAGGCGACCAGGGCGGCCCCCTCTTTCATCTGCTCTGCCTCGGCAAGGGCCGGGGGCCGCACCTTGAGCACCATGTCCGAGGCGGTCCACACCGCCTCTGCGTCGGTTAGTGCCGCACCGGCGGCCTCATAGGCGCCGTCAACGAATCCGGCGGCCTCTCCGGCACCGGATTCCACGGACACGTCGTACCCCAGGCGGATCAGGGTCTTCACGCTCTCCGGCGTGGCTGCCACCCGTTTCTCGTCGTCGTGGGTCTCTCTGGGAATACCAATGTTCACAGGTTATCTCCTCTTTTCCAGGTATAGATAGGGCGTTGATGCCCTCTGAGGACATCTGAGGGGATTACAGATCCGGGCCAGCCGACGGGACGGCATCGTGGAAGGGGTCTTCCGGTAACTCACAGGATATACCGGCGATGGAATCGACCATGGGGCCAGGCAGGGAGCAAACCGCTCAGAACGAACCCGCCGCCACATCATGGCCCGGGTTCACGGTCACAATATGACAACGGATCTTCATTTTTCAATGGTCAGACATTGAGAGCCGTCATTATACATAATGAGAAAACATGAGGAAAGAGGAACCCGTTAGTAAAGAGGTGCTTCGTCAGGGAAAAACGGAAACCCCGTTTCTGTCCACACCCAGGCCGTAGGTTTCTCCCTCCAGAAGGGAGCACCGGGGACCGGCCTCGACCTTGACCCGCTCCCCCGAGGGCAATGTGAACAGGCAACTGCGGCCCGGGCCTCGAAAGCAACTCTTCTCCAGCCGCGCCAACGCCCCGTCACCGGAAGGGGCGATGCGAATCGCCTCGGGCCGCACAAAAACCCGGACCCGCTTAGCAGATTCCATACCCGGCGTGTCCCCCACGGACAAAGCGCCCAGACCAAAATCCAGGGTCCCGTCCGGGGAGAGGGTCCCGGTAAGGAGGCTCCCTTCCCCGATAAACCGGGCCACGTCAAGGTCCTTCGGGGCGTGGTACAGCCCCTCGGGGGTGTCCCACTGGAGAATGGTGCCGCCCATCATCACCCCGATGCGATCGGCCATGGCAAAGGCCTCGTGCTGGTTGTGGGTCACCATGAGGGCGGTGATGCCGAAGCGCTTGAGGATCTCCCGCACCTCGGCCGAGAGGCTCTCCCTTAAGGTGACGTCCAGGTTGGAAAAAGGCTCGTCCATGAGCAGGCACCGGGGCTTGGGGGCGATGGCCCGGGCCAGGGCCACCCGCTGCTGCTGGCCGCCGGAGAGTTCGTGGGGGTAGCGGTTCTCCGCCCCGGCAAGGCCGGTGACCTCAAGGAGTTCGCCGATGGTCTCCCGGCGTTCTGCCCTGCCGGTGCCCTGCATGCCGAAGGCGATGTTTTCCCGGACGGTGAGATGGGGAAACAGGGCATAATCCTGAAACACCATGCCGATCTTCCGATCTTCGGCGGCAAGGCCTTTGCCCTCGTCCCACAAGGGTCGGCCGCCCAGGTAGACGGCCCCGTCGTCCGGTTCTTCAAACCCGGCGATCATGCGGAGCAAGGTGGTCTTGCCACAGCCGCTGGGCCCCAGAAGGGCCCCGAGCTCGCCCCGGCCAAGGGAAAAACCGACCTTGCGGGCCACACAGGTCTCCCCGAAGTGTTTTGTGACTGCGCTAACATCCAGATACATCATGTTTTCCCCTTTTCCTTTTGCCACACCAGCAGCCCCACGGGAATGAGCCCCGCCACCACCAGCGCCACGGCGGGAATCGCCGCCCTCTCCCACTCCCCTTCGGAGGTGAGTTCAAAAATCTTCACGGCCAGGGTGTCCCAGCCAAAGGGCCGGGTCATCAGGGTCAGGGGCATCTCTTTCATGACATCCACAAACACCAGGATCGCCCCGGTCACCATGCCGCCCCGAATCAGGGGCAGGTGCACCTGCCGCACCAGGGAGATGCCGCTCACCCCCAGGGTCCTGGCCGCCTCATCCATGGACAGGGAGACCCTGCCCAGGCTGCCGGACACCGCACTGAACCCCACGGAGAGAAACCGCACCATGTAAGCCACGGGCATCATCCACACCGTCCCTTGAAAAAGAGGGCCGGAGAGCCCTGCGCCAAACATGGCAAAGGCCCCGGCCACCATCTGGTCCATCCCCCCAAGGACCCGCACCATGCCCACGGCAAGGACGGTGCCGGGCAGGGCGTAACCCAACAGGGAGAGCCGGGTAAGGACGGCAGGCAGGCGTCCCCTGGCCCTTCGCCCGGCAAAGGCAATGGACAGGGCCGCCGCCAGGGTGAATAGGGCCCCGGCCCCGGAGAGAATGAGGGAGTTGGCAAACAGCCTTCCGTAACCCAGGTGCAGCTCTTCCTGCCACGCCTCGCCCACCCAGACGAGCAGCTGGGCCATGGGCACCACAAAGGCCACGGCAAAGAGCCCGCCCAGAAACAAGAGGGCCCCGGCCGCCTGCCTCCCGGTCAGGGGCATGCGCCTGGCGCGACGCCCGTCACGGCCCCGCACATAACGCATGCGCCGCCTGCTCCAGCTTTCGGCGGTGAGTACCAGAAGGGCCAGCATCACGAGAATGGAGGCGAGCTGGGAGGCGGTGTCGATGGAGAAAAAACCGAACCACGCCTTGTAGATAGCCGTGGTAAAGGTGTCGTAGTTGAACACGGACACCGCCCCGAAGTCCGCCAGGGTCTCCATGAGCACCAGAATGAGCCCGGCCAGGATAAAGGGCCGTGCCATGGGAAGCAGCACCCGGAAAAAGAGGCGCCACCGGCCCAGCCCCATGCAGCGCGAGGCCTCCAGCACCCGCTCCCCCTGGGAAGCGAATCCCCCGGCGGCCAGTAGAAACACATACGGATACAGGGCCAGGGACAACACGAGGATGACCCCGCCCGTGGACCGGATGGGCGGCAGCAAAGGTGCCACGGCAGGCAGGTGCTGCCGCAGGAAGGTGGCCACCGGTCCCGAAAAATCGAGAAGGCCGGTGTAGACAAAGGCCATTACATAGGTAGGAACAGCAAGGGGCAACAGCAGGGCCCAGGAGAAAAAGCGCCGCCCCGGAAACTCGCACAGGGCCGTCAGGTACGCGGCCGACACCCCGAAAAAACCGGTCAAGGCCAACACCCCGGCGGAGAGTACCGCGGTGTTGACCAAGAGCCCGGACAACAGGTTCTCCCTGAGGTGCCCCCAAATCTCCCGGGTGTCCGCGCTTACCGAGGCCATCACCAGCACAATGGGCAGCAGCACCACCAGGGCCACCACAGCCATGGGCACAAGGGAGGGCTCCGCTTGGCCACGCCATCGGAACGCTCCGGCAAACCGTTCAGCTGCCATTTTTGACTCACACCATTCCATACAACTCCCTGCACCACGTTACCCATCACACGACGTCACTGCTCAGCTTGAAAAGCAAGCCTCCGACGGCCAGGGGCTTTTTAGCCTAAGTGGCTTCGCCACCCCTGGCCCCCAGGTTGCGAAAGCCCTCCCCCCTTCGTTCCTCAGGGGAAGTGCTTCCGCAAAGATTTTCGTGAAATTGAGCAAAAACCTGTTTGTCAAGCTTTTCAAAAACTTGGCCGCCGACAGGGCCGCCGGAGGCTTTTTTTACTCGCCTTATTTGTAACCTGCGCGATCCATGAGTTTGATGGCGTCGGCCTGGAGTTCACCGGCTTTTTCAAGGCCGAGATCCGAGCCCTTGAAGTCACCCCAGGCTGCCACGGCCCCATGGGGCTTCACGGCGGGGTTCACGGGGTACTCCATGTTGGCGTCGGCAAAGAGGTTCTGGGCTTCGGGGCCGGAGAGCCACTCCAGAAAGGCCTTGGCCGCCTCGGGGTGGCTGGCGTGCTTGGTCACACCGGCGCCGGAAACGTTGACATGGACGCCCCCTGCCTTCTGGTTGGGCCAGAAAATGGCCAGGGGAAGGCCGGGGTTCTTCTTCTGGAGACGGCCAAAGTAGTAGGTGTTGACCACAGCCACGTCCCCCTGCCCTGCCATAATGGCCTCAAGGGCCTTGGTGTCGCTGGAGAAGGGCGGCGCAGCCAGGTTGCTCACCCACCCTTCCACCAGGGCCTGGGTGTCTGCTTCGCCGTGCTCGGCCATGAGCATGGCCACCAGGGACTGGTTGTAGACCTTCTTGGAGGTGCGGAGGATCAGGCGGCCTTTCCAGGCGGGATCGGCCAGGTTCTCATAGGTGGACAGCTCGGAAGGGGTGACCCGCTCAGTGCTGTAAACGATGGTGCGGGCCCGCTTGGAGAGGCCGAACCACCGATTCTGAGGGTCCCGCAGATTGGCCGGGACATTGGCCGCCAGCACCTCGGATGAGACAGGCTGCAACACCCCCTCGTTGGCCGCATGCCAGAGGTTGCCCGCGTCCACGGTCATGAGGATGTCGGCAGGGGTCCGGCTCCCTTCGGACTTGAGGCGCTCCAGCAGCACCGGGGCCTTGCCGGTGACGTAGCGGACGGTGACACCGGTCTTCTTTTCATAGGCGTCGAACAGGGGCTTGATCAGGTGCTCCTTGCGGGCCGAGTAGACCACGAGTTCCTGGGAAAAGGCCTGGGACAGGCCGGTAAACGTCACCATGGCGGCGCACAGGGCGCTGAGTATAATCTTCATCGTTGCTCCATATTTTTTTTGTAACCATTCCGTTGCCTCCGGCGGCCAGCTATTTGAAAAGCATGGCCCCGGCAGGATACCCTCCGGGCCGCTGCACGTTCCGCAGCGAGGAACTATTTACCCCGAAGCATTTTTTGAATCAAGCACATTTTTTGGAGCAACAAACTTTCTTTCGATATCAACACACCACAGAACCCTTGCCCTCCATGGCGTTGACCGCCCTTCAGCACCCCACAAAAAAAAATCCCGCCGGACGCATCATGCATCCGGCGGGATAAACAGCTCCACAGCCGCGGAAAATCTCTCCCGTGGCCTCACTATGTTCGTGGCTTTTTCGTTACCCTTCGCCCAGTGCTCTGGCCATCCAGGCTCTCTTCTCGGCCTCGGGAAGGAAGCTCGCCTCAAAGCTGTTGGCGGCCAGGCGGCGGGCCTGGGCCTCGGTCATGTTCAGGTCCTGCGCCAGCCCCTGGAAGTTGGCGTTCATGTAGCCGCCGAAGTAGGCCGGGTCGTCGGAGTTCACCGTGACACAGGCGCCCTGGTCCAGCATGGCCAGGATGTTGTGGTCGGCAAGGGTCTCAAAGACCTTGAGCTTGACGTTGGAGAAGGGGCAGACCGTCAGGGGCATGCGCTCGCTGATGAGGCGGGCCATCAGGGCCGGATCTTCAACGGCCCGCACCCCGTGGTCGATGCGTGCCACCTTCAACAGGTCCAGGGCCTGATAGATGTACGCAGGGGGGCCCTCTTCCCCGGCATGGGCCACGGGGATGAACCCTTCCTGACGGGCCTTTTCAAAGACCCGTTCAAACATCTCCGGGGGAAACCCCGCCTCCGAGGAGTCGAGGCCCACGCCGATGATACGGTCCTTGTGGGGAAGTGCCGCTTCAAGGGTCTCAAAGGCGCTCTCTTCGGGCAGGTGCCGCAGAAACGACATGATAAGATGGCTGGTAATCCCCAGTTTTTCCCGGGCGTCTTCAAGGGCTTTGTCGATGCCCTCAAGCACGGTGTCAAAGGCGATACCCCGCTCCGTGTGGGTCTGGGGATCAAAAAAGATCTCGGTATGGACCACGTTGTCCTCTTTGCAGCGCTCGAGGTAGGCCCAGGTAAGGTCGTAAAAGTCCCGGGCGGTCTGGAGCACACCGGCCCCGGCGTAGTAGATATCGAGAAAACTCTGGAGGTTGGTAAACTGATAGGCCTGTCGAATCGCCTCGGTGTCTTTGTAAGGCAGCGCAATGCCGTTTCGCTCGGCAAGGACGACCATCAGCTCCGGCTCAAGGGTGCCTTCTATATGGAGGTGCAACTCGGCCTTGGGCAGGTTGCGAATAAATGAGATGTCCATGGGAATCTCCCGGAAGGATTGTTTTGGATTGTGGCATAACGTCAGGGAAACCGGGCGGGTCGTGGGCCGGGTTCGCGCCTTTGCGTCCGGCGGGGCGTCCCGGCCCCTGCTGGCTTTTCTGCCATGGTATCCCGCCTGGCCCGAAAAGGAAATGTTGAACCTGGCCACGGCAGGGGATCATCCGCCCCTTTGCCGCCCCGGCATCCCCATTTTTGCCTCCGGCGGCCCTGCCGACATCCCCACGGCCCCTTGCCACCGGCTTCCCCATACGATATAAGACGTCAGGAATACAGCTCAATGGAAGCAGCCCGAAACGAATAACGGCAAACGGTACTCAGACCTCAATTTACCGGCGCCCTTACCCGGATATTTCACGAGTCGAGTGCACCCATATTCAAAGCATCAGAGCCGCAGGTGTCGTTGTTTACCTCAACGCTCTGATAGCGCAGAAGAGGGAGACTCTCGGCTCGCCCGAAGGGTGAGAAATTCGATCAGAAAACGCTGAAATAATGGATTATTAATCTAACCTGATCGTTTTCCCATGAACTATTCGGGCTTACGCCCTCATCGCCCACAGGATACAGCCATGAAACGAATCGCCCTCCTCCTTGCCGCCCTCATGTTTTCCACCGGATGTGCCATGCTCCAGCCGGATCAAACCGTGGTCCTGAGCCCCCGGCTCACAGAACTCGACCACGACAGCTTTGCCATTCTCCCCTTTGTGGACGAGCGGTCGGGCCGGAAGGACAACTTCGGGTTTGACGTCTCGGACGTGGTGACCGACGCCTTTGAAACCGCCTTCATGAAATCCGGCTACAAAATCGTCGAACGAAGCAGCGTGGAAAAAATCCTGGGCGAGATGAAGTTCTCCTACATGGGCCACGTGGACGAGACCCAGCTCAAGGAGATCGGAAAAATGACCAACGCCAACGTTGTCATCCTGGGCATGGTTCGCGATTTCAAAAAAGCGAAATACGAGCGGGTAAAGGGAAAGATGAAAACGGTCTCCTGCACCACCTTGAGCTATTCGGTCAAAGCCGTGCATATCGAAACAGGGGAGGTCCTCTGGAAGGGGGCCATCACCCGCAGTTCGGGCATGAAGGGCGACATGTTTTCCCCCTGCGACTGCAACGGCGTCCGCTTTGCCGACCGCACCTCCAAAAGCCTGGTGAAAAAGATCCTCTCCAGCACCGACTCTGCCCTGAAGACCACGAGCGAAGAGTACGACATGTTTCCGTCCCTGTAACAGCCCCCCGCCGCGGGGGCCGGTGCAGCCCCCGCCAGCCGGATCAGCACCTCATGGTGCTGCGGGCTGTTGCGCCCTGTGAGACGCGCTTTTCGCCTTGACACCGGGCCGTGCCCCTCCTAATCTAATACATTAAAAACATGAGACAATCGCAAAATGAGACCGCGACATCCCGTTGAGCCCCATCGCATCCCCCTGCCCAAGGAGGCCCCATGATCCAGCTGGTTGCCAATCTTTTAAAACTGTTGAACTCCGAGGCGGAACCGGCCCAGATCAGCCTGGCCATCTGCCTTTCCATGGTGCTGGGCTTCACCCCGCTCTTCTCCCTGCACAACCTTGTCATCCTCTTTGCCGTGTGCGTCATCCGGGTCAACCTCTCGGCCTTTCTCCTGGGATGGGGGGTCTTTTCCGGCATGGCCTGGCTCCTGGATCCCCTCTTCCACGGCCTCGGCAAGCAGGTCCTCACCCTGCCGGCCCTAAACGGCACCTGGACGGCCCTGTACAACATCTCCCTGTTTCGCCTGGCGCGATTCAACAACACCGTGGTCATGGGCAGCCTCATCACCTCCCTGGCCCTTTTTGTGCCCCTTTTTCTCGTGTTGAACCGGCTCATCCTCGCCTACCGGGACCATCTTCTGGCCTGGGTCGATAAGAGCCGCGTCATGCAGTTCTTCAAGGCATCCAAAATTTACGCCGCTTACAAGGCCCTGGCCTGACCCCAAGGAGGTTTCCCATGAAAAAATGGATTCGCATCAAGGGTGTGGCCGCCTTTGCCGTGATCACCGCGGCCCTGGTCCTCTTTTTCGTTCTCTTTGCCGACGCCCTCGTCAAAAAGGCCATCGAAACCACGGGCACCCTCATTGTGGGGGCCCGGGTGGAACTGGCCGACGCCGACCTCAGCCTTTTCCCTGCGGGGCTTGACCTCAAGGGCCTTGCCGTCACCAACCCCGACGCCCCCATGCGAAACGCGGTGGAAGCACGGCACATCGTCCTCACGGTGTCCACCGCCCCCCTCTTCTTCCGTAAGTGCATTGTCCCGACCATGGCGGCCACGGGCATCCGCTTCGACACCGAGCGGAGTTACTCCGGGGCCGTGATCAAAAGAAAAGAGGCCGCCCCTGAAAAAACCGAGGAGAAAACGTCCACCCTCTCCCTGCCTTCCCTGGATATAAAGGACCCGAAAAAGATCCTGGAGCAGGAGACCCTGGCCAGCGTGGAAGAGGCCGAAAAGATAAGGGAGGACATCAAAAAGCTGAAAGGCGAATTCAAACAGCGCATCGCCGACCTGCCCGATGAAGAGGACTTCAAGGCCTACGAAAAACGCATCGAGGAGCTCACCAGCGGCAAATCCGACTGGACAGCCCTCCTCACCAAGGCCGCAGACATTCAAAAAATCGCCGATGAGGTGGAGGCCGATATCCAGGCCATCAAGTCAGTCAAAAAAGACCTGGAAAACGAAATCGCAGGCCTTGAAAAACGGATAAAAAACCTGCCCAAGCTGGCCCGTGCGGACTACACCCGCCTCAAAGAGACCTACGGACCTTCGGCCGTGGGCGCCGGGAACATCACCGGCCTGCTTTTCGGGGATGCATACAAAGGCAAGGTGGAAACCGCGATCCGATGGTACCAAAAGCTCCAGCCCATGCTGGAAAAGGATCCGTCGGATGAAGAGGGAAAACCACAAGAAAAGGGTATGGACAAAGGGGAAGCGCCCAGGCGCATCCGGGGCAAAGGCGTGGACATCGCCTTTGCGGAGAAGCGCCCCCTGCCGGAATTTCTCATCTCACGGGGCGCCCTTGAGGTGGAAATCCCTGCCGGCATCCTGTCGGGCACCGTGGAAAACGTCACCGCCCAGCAGCCCCTGGTGGGCAAGCCCATGGCCCTGACGCTGGCGGGACGTGATCTCAAAGGGATCGAGGCCGTTGACCTCACCGCCACCATGGATCGCGTCAGCCCGCAGACCGCCGGGGACCGGTTCGTTTTCTCCGGCAGCGGCATCGGAATCCGCCCGGTGGGGTCCGCAGACACCATCCGCATGGAAGGGGCCTCGGCCTCGGTCACGGGCCATGCGGACATCACCGGGGGCGAGGCCCTGGACGCTGCCGTCTCCGCACAGATGACCCAGGTGCGTTTTGCCGACCCCACCGACCCCGGTGCCCTCCAGCAGGCCCTGGGCCGGACCCTCAAGGGTGTGACGGAATTCTCGGTTCAGGGCAGCGCCACGGGCCCCCTGGACAACTACGACCTGAACGTCACCTCAAATCTGGACACCATCATGAAACAGGCCTTCCAAAACGCCACCAAGGAACTCACCGCGGACTTTGATAAGGAGCTCCAGGCCGCCATCAGCGAAAAAACAGGGGGGGCTTTCTCCGCGGCAGACACCGGCCTGGGCGGCATCACAGCCCTGGATGACGACCTCGCAAAAAAAATCGAAGAGGGCAAAGGGCTTCTCTAACCAAATGGCGCCCCATGCATTCAAGATCAGAGGAAACGTTCTATGGCTGAAGTGGGGCAGGAAGAGCCTGTCTTCGGCGGCCAGGGGGAGATCCCCTGACTCCCAGGTTGCGGCGTTTCTCTGATGGCTGTTTGTTCAACTTTTCAGGTAACGATTCAGATCAAAAAAGCCTCCGGCGGCCCTGCCGGGGGCCAAGCGTTTAAAACGTTTGACAAACAGGTCTCAAGTAATCATTCATAGGCTCCGCCGAAACAATTCCGACATTTTCTTAGAAACGTTTTTTGCGGAGCTTTTTTTCAAAAAAGCGACCCGCCGGAGGCATAAGCTGGATGGCTGCAATCAGAGAAGGTTTCGCAGGATCAGTGCCAGGCCCCCGAAGCTGACAAGCACCAGAAGAGCCGGGCGCAAAAAGGCGCGATCCAGAAAGCGGGCAAAGGGCCCGGCCAGGAGACTGCCGGTGAGGATCCCGGGAAGGAGCGAAAAGCCGAGGAGGGCGTGGAGCCCACCGAAGCGCCCCGACAAATAGAGGGCGGTGATGGAGGCAAAGCTCCCGCACATGAAGGTGATCCCAAGGTTGGCCCGGATCTGGACACCGACCTCGTTCTGGAGAAGAAGAATCAGCGGCGGGCCGGGCACACCGGCCACCGTGGACATCATGCCGGCAACAGCACCACCGCCCACAAGGGTGTTGCGCCCCACGGTCACGCGAACCCCCACGGCACTCATGGCAACGGCAAAGAGAATGGTAAACCCGATGGCCAGCTCGACCCCCGGCCCTTTCAGGTTTTTCAACACAAAATAGGCGGCCACAGATCCCATGACGATGCCGGGCAGGATGGCCCTCAACCAGTCCGGGCGGAGCCCCCGTCGGTTCCTGACCACCATAACGCTGTTTTGAAACATACTGGCAAGAAGAAAGGAGCCCGGCGCAAAAACCGGGTCAATGAGGGTGAGCAGGGGCACGCACAGAAGTCCCATGCCGAACCCGGTGCCGCTTTGGATAAAGGCCCCGAAGGTCGCGGCCACATTGGCGGCCAGGATTTGCCAGAGTTCAGGCTGTTCAAACACGTACCGAGTCTCCTTCATGCGCCCGCCACCGCGCCATGGACACAAAATAAAAGCCCACAGGCACCGACGGAACAGCTTACGCGGGCATGAAACGGTGTCCCAACGCCTTCCGAAGGCCATCGTCATGATCCCAGACAAAAAGGAAAAAAATCTACCATCCGGTTCTTCTGGCTGTCAACATTTCATAACCTATTTTATGTAATAACAGAGGCCAACGAAGGGCCCCACCCCTTCAATACCCAGCCGCCAAAGTCGGCGTAAGGCAAAGACGCTGCCCGCAATCAAAACCTTTTTTCCCTTGGCCGGTGTCTGTGGTACACAACAGCGACGGGACATGACCGAGGCCTCTGTCTTTTTTGAGGCCGCCTTACCGGCATACATGCCTCGCGCCCGGCACCCAACGCTGACCACTCACCCCCGGAGGGCCCATGACCACCCCAGAGATTGTCGCATCCGCCTATGACCAGGCCCTGCTCACCCGCCAGGTGGGAGACCTCCTGGACCGCCACCTGCCCAAGGCTCCGAGCGCCGGCGAGGAGGTCCTCATCAAACCCAACCTCCTGCTGGCAGCCCCGCCGGACAAGGCCATCCTCACCCACCCCCTGGTGGTGCGGGCCACGGCCGCATGGGTACTGGACCGCGGGGCAAGGCCCCTCATCGCGGACAGCCCCGCCGTGGGGAGCGTGGCAAAAATCTGGAGAATGGGAGGATTCGAGGACGCCCTTAAGGGAATGGACGTTGAAGTGCGGGGATTCGAGACGGCAGCGCCGGTGGATATCGGGGCACCCTTCGGCACCATCGGGCTGGCCCAAGAGGCCCTGGAGACCTCCATGGTCATCAACCTGCCCAAGTTCAAGACCCATGCCATGATGACCTTGACCCTGGGGGTTAAAAACCTCTTCGGGTGCGTGGTGGGATTTGAAAAACCCAGATGGCACGCACGGGCCGGGATCCAGAGAGAACAGTTCGCAAAACTCCTGGTGGGCATCGCCGAAGCGGTTCGGCCCACGGTCACCCTGGTGGACGCTGTCACGGGCCTGGAAGGCCAGGGCCCCGGCAAGAGCGGCACCCCAAGGCCCATGGGCTTTCTCGTGGCCGGGTCACACGTTCACGAGGTGGATGCCACCTGCGCCCACATGGCAGGCCTTGCCCCTGAGACACTGCCCACCCTGGCCGCGGCCCTGGCTTCAGGGCTCTTAACGGACATGCCGCCTCTGCCTGTGCCCGAGGCCGTCTTCAAGGACTTCAAGCTCCCGACCCAGAGCCCGGTGACCTTCGGCCCGTCGTTTCTCAAGCACCTGATCCGGAAACACATGGTCCAGCGCCCCGTGGTGAACCCGGCCGCCTGCCAGAAGTGCAACCACTGCCTGTCCTACTGCCCGGTGGACGCCATCTCCGAGACCCCCGAGGCCGTGGCCTTCGACCTTGAAACGTGCATCCGGTGCTACTGCTGCGTGGAGGTCTGCCCCCACGCGGCCCTGGAAGCCGTTGACACCCGCCTCGGGACATGGCTCCAGAAGGGCAAACGGCTTGTGGATCGGGTACTTTAAAAAACGGAACTATTCTGAACCCAAAACAGCCTTCTACGGCTAAAGAGGGTAAAAAAACAAGCCTCCGGCGGCAAGGTGGGGGCACCTTGAAACCCTATGGCGAATGCATGGAGGTCGCTGTTATACGAATGCTCACAAGGCATTCGCGTGATGTACGCCATGGGGCAACCGCTTATGCTGAAGAGGCCTATTTCATTCTTCAGGAATCACGATGAAGGGCTTTTGCAATTCGCTTGACTTTAACCGGAATAACTCCGGCGGCAAAGTGGGGGCGCTTTGAAACCCTATGGCGAATGCACGACGGCAGACATCATGCAACCGCTTTCGGGGCATTCGCGTGGTGTGTGACATGCGGCAGTCGTATTTGCAAGAGAGGCCCATTTCATTTTTCTGGAAACACAATAAAGGGCACTTGGCACGAGCTTGACGTTAGCCGAAAGAACTCCGGTGGCCCTGGTGGGGGGCATACGTTTCATCCGCCTTCGCCAAGGGCTGCGGCGGGACACGAACGTTTGCCAAACAGGCCTTGCGAAGGCCTCAGAATGGCCGAACATTATCGGCAAACCGACTGCTTTTCACCGTATCGGCCATACATCGTCTTCTGCCGCCCAGACCTGTTGGGTCTGAGCAGAAGAAGACGATCCAACTGGGACGGTTTTGCGGAGCTTTTTTTAAAAAGCGACCCGCCCGAAGCAAGCCGAATAGCAACAGAAAAACCAACCAAAAGGTTCCCCATGAAAAACATCTTCTCAGCCGCCCTGGCCCTGTCCATTGCCCTTTTAGCGGGTTCCCTGGCCTGGCTGGCGTACAGCATCCAGGGCGTCGCCCGGGAAGTGCCCGGTGTGTTGACCCGGGTCGACGACATCGTGGCCACCATCCCTTTGATCACCGAAGAGATCCCCCCCATTGTGGCAGAGGTGGGAAAGGTCAGGGAGACCGTGCCCCCCATCCTCACGGAAGTGGGCAAAATCCGGGAGACCATTCCGCCGATTCTCTCCGAGGTGGAGCAGCTCCGTGAGGCGCTGCCCTCCATCCTGGCCAGGGTTGATGCCATCCAGGCCCAGGTCGCAGAGCTGGAAAAGCAGCTCCCCCTCATCTACGAAACCGTGAACACCGTCACCGATCAGATGGATGAGGTCCTGCCACGGGTCGACAAAGCCCTTGAGGAGGCCGAGGCCGTTCGCAAGGACATCCCGGGAATCCTCACCCGGGTGGAGGCCATTGTGGCCGAAGCCCAGACCATCGTCGGCAGGGCTTCCCAGGATGCCGTCACCGGTGTCTTCAAAGGGGTCATCACCTCTCCGTACAGGCTCCTCAAAGATGCGGGCAAAAGCATCTCCGGCTCCCTGTTTTCCGCCAGTGGGATCACCCCGGAGGACGAGGAAAAAGTGGTGGAAGCCGCCACCGACCTGCTCCAAAACCTGGAGCGTCAATCGGTTAAGTGGTCCAACCGCAAATCAAAGAACAGCGGCAAGGTCTCTTTGGTCCGGGCCTTTAAAGAAGACGGGACCTCCTGTGTCGACCTTCGGTTTGACCTCAAGCCCAGGTCCGGCAAAAAAGAGACAAACATCCGAACGATCTGCTTAGACTCCGACGGGCACTGGCAGGTAAAAGAGGATGGCAAAAAGTAAGGGCAACGAATCAGGTGCCTCCGTCGGATCGCCGAAGTGTTTTTAAGGGCCATGCCAAGAATAAAATACACATGACGAATTTGAGATGCAGCATCGTTATGTATTATTATTTTGGGGCATAGCCCTAAGCTGAATTGTTACCCAGCGAATACCGTCCACCGTTAGCCCACTGAAGCAGACGGGTTTTCTCCCTGGACCACCGGCTCCATCCCTTCATCCAGGTATTTTTGGGCGAGATCGATGTAGATCTGTTTGCCGAAGTCCCAGAGGGCCTTGTCATCGGCCGACACCTTGCGGATCACCTTTGCCGGGTTCCCTGCGGCAACCACATGGTCCGGGATGCACTGGTTGGCCTTGACGATGCCCCCTTCGGCAACGATGGCACCCGTGCCCACGTCCGAAAGAATGCTCAGCACAGCCCCCATGCCGATGACGGCTCCGTCCCCTATGGCCTTGCCGTGAATCACTGCGTTGTGGCCCAGGGTCACGCGAATCCCAATGCGGTTGACCGCACCGGGGGGAGCGTGAATAATCACCCCCTCTTCCACGGCAGTGCCGTCTCCGATCTCAATCCTGCCGTAATCCCCCCTGACAATGGCCCCGTGACCGATGTAGCAATTGTCGCCGATCACCACGTCACCGATGACGCTGGCCAGCTCGCTGACGTAGGTGTTTTTTCCCACGGAGGGCTGTTTTCCGTCGAATTTGTAGAGCATTGGGACTCCTTACATTTTAAAGACTCAATTGGGTTGCCGTCTGCTGCCTTCATGCTGCCACACGCATGGAATCCAGGCAGGTGAAAAGGTGTCGCCCTTGCCACCTGCAGGATCAAAGAAACATAGTTCTTTCCTCAGATCAACAAAAAGCATGCAATGATACATGAACCTGTCCCTTGCTGCATACTCACACCGGGCCCTGTTTCTGGCCCACGATCAGGAGCCTGCTCGACACCGCCATGACCCCGGGATCCTCCGACACGGCCTGAAAGATGTTGGACACCTGATTAAACAGGGTGTCATCGTCCAGGATGGCCACCTGCTCCCGGGAGGGAGGCACATCGAAAAACGGGGTAATGGCCGCGGTCCGGCAGGCATCGAACCCCTCATCGGCAAAGAGGGAGACAAGCTCATCCGGGCTGAAGCAATGGTGAGTCAACCCGGAATCTGCCACCACACGTCCAGTGTTCAAGGCATTGAACATTTGAGTCATGTTCTTTTTCCGGGCCATGTCCAGGGCCGTTCGGTGACGGTTCATGGCATCGCACACCACATGCCCCCCCGGCCTGACGATCCTGAACATCTCCCCTGCGGCCTTTACGGGGTCGCTACACAGGGACAGGGGCATGCCCAGGGCAAGGACCAGGTCGTAGCCGTTGTCCGGCAAGGCGCTCATGTCGCAGAGGTCCCGGACGTGATATCCGAGCACAAGCCCGCCCAGCCCCTGGCGCGTGACATGGGTTTCGGCGTGCTGGATCATCTCGGCTGAAAAATCCAGGAGCTCCATCCGGTACCCCATGGGGGCCAGGTGATAGACCCACCGCCCTGTGCCGCACCCCGCCTCCAGAATGAGGCTGCCCTCCTTTGGGGGCAGTACCGGTTCGATATACCGCCAGCAGCTTGTCTCATAGAGGTCCGTCATACGCCGATGTTGCTGCCTCCGCTCATCCGAGGCAAAAAAACCGGCCTTCTCATCCCAGTACTCTCTTGGCGTTTTTGATTTGATGGCTGTCACGGTCGTCCTCCTTCATTTTTTATGCAGGGACAGGCTCTTTTGATGCCCCTGCCTGTTCATGCGCACCAGGCGCTCAATGAGTCCACGAGGCCCCCCACCTTGTGCTCGACAACGGCCAGATCGGCGGCATTGGGCCGGTCCTCGATGTTGCCCAGGCGGCCGCTCAGGTTGATCTCCTTGTTGTGGTGGTGCCTTCCCACCACAAGCCACTGGTCCAGGGCGGCGTAACCCAGGTGCTCAAGAAAGGAGTTAAGCCACATGGTCATGGGCAGGGCCTCCTTCTCACCGATATGGGGCCCGGCAAAGGTCCCGAAGCTGACACCGAATTTCCCGGGCAACAGGGGAGACGAAGGCTTGACCACGCCTTGCCTGGCATAGGCCTTCATTTTTCGTTTCACAAAATCCATCAGGGGTTTTGTGGGCAACCAGTCAATGACAGGGGACCCGATAAAGACCAGGTCGTAATCAAACACGTCGATATCAAGGTCTTTGTCCACCTTGACCAGGTCAGTGGCCATGGCACGGGCCCCGAGGGCCTTTTCAATGGTCTCGGCAACGAGGGCGGTGTTGCCCCCCATGGAATCATAGAGGATAAGGGATTTCATCAGTAGTGCCTCCTTTGCATCGTAACCAAGCGACAACAGCACGCTCACCCCGAAAGGTTTACGGCCGACTCTTTACGCCCTTTGCACGTTGCAACCCATGTGCCACAGCAAATGAACAAAAGGGGACAGGTTCTTGTATCCTCTCGATCCAAACCGACTAGACGTCGGCGACCGCGCCTAAAAGCACATCGCATAAACCATGTGATAAAAGCACATTGAACGACACCACTGAATAGTTATGAGGTTATTTGTCGAAGGATTCTTTAGGGGACAGGTTTAAAATGATACGGGACAGAACGTTGCAAGGAAGAATCATTTCTATGGAAAGGGTGCTGAGAACGGCATAGGTTTACGTTAACTTTCATCACGCGTTTCGTTAACCCACCACAAGCAACCGTTAACCTGATTTCACCAAAGCGACCAAAACAAATGGAATTACTTGCATGAAGCCATGTCAAAGCGTACCATACGAGTTAACGTTTCGGCCCACCGGACACTCTGGAACCCCACATGGAAGAACCCGGCTTCCTTTCCATTTCTCACAGATTCAGGAGCGTTGACGTGAAAAGCTTACTCCGCGAAATGAACGACCACCCGGCCCTGAAACAGATCATCGACACCATCGCCGACGGGGTCTTCACCCTGGACATCACCGGACACATCACCTTCTGGAGCAAATCCATGGAGCAGATCACCGGATTTTCGGCGGCTGAGGCCCTTGGCAAAACCTGCCGGACCCTGAAGATCTCCAATTGTCTCGGTGTCCTGGGAACCGGGGACCCCACCCGCTGCGGCATTCTGGAAGGAAACATAACCGGTGCCCGCGAGTGTTTCCTCAAACACAAAGACGGCCACGACATCCCGGCCATCAAAAACGCCACGGCAGTCAAAGATGAAAACGGAAAGGTGATCGGGATCGTGGAGGCCATCACAGATCTCACAAAGCTGGAAAAGGCACGGACGACCCTTGAGGAAGCCACCCGCCGACTTGGGGATCGCCACCGGCTGGACCGGATCATCGGAAAAAGTGATTGCATGCAGGCGGTGTTCATGGCCATCAAGGCCACGGCGGCAAGCCAGGCCACCATCCTGATCCAGGGGGAGAGCGGCACCGGCAAAGAGCTGGTGGCAGGGGCTATCCACTACAACTCCGAGCGGGCCAGGGGCCCCTTTGTCATCGTCAACTGCTCGGCCCTTTCGGAATCCCTTCTGGAGAGCGAGCTCTTCGGTCACGCCAAAGGAGCCTTTACAGGAGCCTCCACCGACCGCGTCGGTCGCCTGGAGAAAGCAAACCACGGCACGGTGTTTCTGGACGAAATCGGCGAACTGAGTCCCCTGGTACAGGTCAAGCTCCTCAGGGTCCTTCAGGAACGCACCATCGAGCGCATCGGAGAGTCCCGGCAGCGCAGGCTGGACATCCGGGTCATCACGGCAACCCACCGGGACCTGTATGCCCTTGTGAAAGAGGGAAAATTCAGGGAGGACCTCTACTACCGCCTCAAGGTCTTCCCCATCGGCGTCCCCCCGTTGCGGGAGAGAAAAACCGACATCCCCCTGCTGGTGCGCCATTTCTGTCACTGGTTAAACACAGAGACGGAAAAAAACATCCAGAAGATATCCCCCACGGCCATGCAGAGGCTCCTGGACCACCACTGGCCGGGCAACGTGCGAGAGCTGGAAAACGCCATCGAACACGCCTTTGTGCTGTGCAACGCCCGCACCATCCTCCCGGACCACCTGCCCCTCGAAATCAGAGAAAAGACCTGTACTCCCATCGGACCAGGCGCTGCCATTGTGGAGCCCCCCACCCTCCCCTCCGGCCCCCTGACCCGGGAACTGCTGACAGCCCGCCTCCATGAAACCAACTGGAACAAGGCCGAGGCGGCAAGGCGGCTCGGTGTCAGCAGAACCGCCGTGTGGAAACGAATGAAGCAATGGGGAATCCCCCTCCGCCAACCCTGAGTCAAAGAGGTTAGATCACAGGGGACAGGTTCTTTTTCTACGCCATCAGATATCTTATTGAACGCGGCTTCATGGGCAAGGAGGCAAGGGGTGACTCAGGTATCCGCAAGCCGCTTCAAAGAAAACAGGCCCTCAATGCCTTCAACGGCTTCAGGAATTTTCTCCCGCCTTGTCTGATAACGCCCCTTGAAAAGGCCGTACGTTGTTTCCACGAACGCACGAGAACCGATGATCCCCGAATCCGTAAAATACCGGGACTTATACATGAGACGGGCCGCCTGAGGCAGCTTAAAGCCCTTGGAGGTCTCTTTACCAAGGATCTTCTGTGAAATATTAGCCTTACCTCTCTTTTCTATGGCCCCCATGTGATACAGAAACTCGCGATAGCTCCCAACCTGCGTTGCAGGATCAGCGCCCCCGAACTCAGGGGTTCCCAGCTCTGATGAGAGAAACCCCTCCCGATTTCCGGTTTGGATGCGGTACCCGATGGAGCACCACCTGTAGGCTTCCGGTCGGTTTACAATGCCTGCGCGCACGGCGTTCAAGTCGATATACGCCAGGCAATTGATCAGCGCATTTCCCTCCTGGACGATGACGCTTTTGAACCGCTCGCCCCACAGGGTTCCTTTTCGCTTCTTCCGCTTGTTGTAAAAAGTGGAAAAGGTCTGCTTGATGTCTTTGATGTACGCAGACAGACTGGAAAACCGGTCCCGGAATTCGCTCAATCGCGCTTCCGGGAAACCGGTGCCTTCACCGTAGAGAAGATGATAACGCCGCACCATCTCCCCGGGCGTCACCACCACGAGGAGATGAAAGTGCGACCCCATGATGGCGTACCCAACGACGTCCACGGCATACACCGCCGAATAACGCTGGATGATTCGCACCAGTTCGTCTTTCTCCACCTGTTTGAAGGGAAGCCCGTCCAGCGCGGTCCTGCTGATCACATGGTATGCGGTCTTTTGGCCGGGGTCCGTTACGACCATACGAGGAATCCGTGGCATCGCGTTCTCCTTATCTGGTCATTCACAATTTTTACACAGCAAGATTAAATAGAAATGAATTATGGCGTGTTACCATTCCGACAACTTTTACACACACCAGCACAGTGAGTCCAGAATAAAATAACCTGTCCCCTGCACTTGGAAGTTATCGGGGCCTTGATCCTTTCCCGTGTTTGATATAATCATGTTCTACCAATGAAACGATGATTACATCACTTATCAAAGAAGAGGCAGCCCCATGACATCGAACCATCCCGCGGAGTTCCAGGCTTTCCTTCAGCAAGAGCAACACATCGCCCGAATGATCCGAAAGCGCATCCCCATATACGGCAATAAAGTGGCCTTGAAGGACAGGGCCGACGGCCCCTGGGTCTCGGTGACCTGGGAAGATATGGGCGAGATGGCAGATGGCCTGGCCAGGGCACTGATCTCCTGCGGCGTCAAGGTGGGGGACCGGGTGGGAATTTTTTCACAAAATCGTGCGGCCTGGACCCTGGCCGACCTGGCGATCCTCTCCATTCGCGGGGTAACGGTGCCTGTCTACCCCACCAACTCGGCGGATGAGACCGCCTACATCGCGGAAGACGCAGGCATCAAAGTCCTCTTTGTCAACGACCAGACACAATACGACAAGGCCCTTGAAGTGCAGAAGAAAAACCACGACCTTGACGTCATTGTGGCTTTTTCTGATTCGGTACAACTCAAAAAGAACACCCAAAGCTTTTCACTTGCCGAGTTTATCGCCCTTGGCAAACAGGGAGATGCCCAAAAAGAGCTCGAAAAGCGCCTGGAAGAAGCCGCCGCCTCGGATCTCTACACCCTCATCTACACCTCCGGCACCACGGGCCCGCCCAAGGGAGCCATGCTCACCCACGAGAATATCCTCGCCTCCCTGTACGGCACCGGGTACCCCATGCCCGTAAAGCCCACCGATGTCTCCTTTGCATTTCTCCCCCTGAGCCACGTCTTCGAGAGAAGCTGGACCTGGTTCATGCTCTCCCGGGGGGCCGAAAACCACTACTGCCACGACACCCACCAGGTAAAAGAGTTCTTTGCCGAGGTGCGGCCCCATTACATGGTGAGCGTCCCCAGGGTCTGGGAAAAAATCTACGCCACCATCCAGGACGGTGTGCAAAAGGCCCCCAACCTGAGAAAAAATCTCTTCCACTGGGCCATACGGACTGGTGGGGAATACCACCGGCTCATCAACGCCAAGGGGCAGCCCGACCGGTTCCTCAACCTGAAATACGCCCTGGCAGACCGCCTGGTCCTCTCCAAAATCCGAGACGTGGTGGGAGGACGCGCCAAGTTCTTCCACGCGGGCGGAGCAGCCCTGAACCCTGAAATCAACCAGTTCTTCGTCAATGCAGGCATCCGCCTCGGGGTGGGCTACGGCCTGACGGAGATCTTTCCCATCTGCGTCTGCACCCCGGAAGACATCGGCTTCGGCACCAGCGGCAAGCCCATCCCCCTCATGCAGGTCCGCATTGCCGAAAGCGGAGAACTCCAGGCCAAGAGCCCGTCCCTCATGAAAGGCTACTGGAACAACCCCGAGGCATCCAAGGAAGCCCTCACCCGGGACGACTGGTTCAAGACCGGAGACATCGGCGAAATCACGGACAAAGGCTACATCCGGGTCACCGACCGCATCAAAGAGATCCTCATCACCGCCGGGGGCAAAAACATCTCCCCCCAGACCATCGAAACCGCCATCAAAGAGGATCTCTACGTGGAACAGGCCGTGGCCGTGGGTGACGGCAAGCCCTACATCTCGGCCCTTGTGGTCCCCTCCTTCCCCATGCTTGACGCCCTTGCCGATATCCTGGGGCTCCAGGGCCTCTCCCGAAAAGAGCTTGTGGCCCACCCGGAGATCATCGGCTTCTACAGGGAACGCATCGATCACCACACCCGGCACCTTGGACGCGTTGAAAAAATCAAGCGGTTCACCCTCCTGCCCGCTGAATTGACCCAGGCCGCCGGAGAACTCACCCCCACCTCCAAACTCAAACGAAAAATCATCCTGCAGCGCTATGCAGACACCATTGAGGCCATGTACGCAGAGCCCCGCCTGAAGGCCTCGTAACCAGAAGGCCTCCGGCGGCGAGGTGAGTCACCTCGAAAGCTGATTGCCATTGTGATTTGCCCTTCGTTCCTCAGGGCAAAGCGCAATGGCCTTCGGCTCGGGCTGCGCCCGACAGGAACGTTGAGGGCTTGTGCGGGCTGGCTTACAAGCTTCGACGTAACAGGGTACGTTGTGGCAACGTGCCCATTATGGATTGAACCGCACGGCCTCCAACAGCAAGGGGAGCACCCTCAAAAGCTGCATGCCGCCGCCCCCCCGTTCCATGCACTTAATCGCGGCGACATGCCCATTGAGAGTGTCCGTATCGTTTGTTTCAACCCAAGAAACCGGCCCGTTTAAAAAGAACCTGTCCCCATCAACCGACCCAAAAAACCGGCCCCGACAAAAAGAACCTGTCCCCATAAAAGACCATAAAAAAACCCTTTCTCCGCAGACGGGGAAAGGGTTTTTACATCCTGAAAGATGTCCGGAAAGGCGCGACCTGCTTAGGCGGCAGCCTTTTCACCGGCCACTGCGGCCTTGACAACGTCCAGGCCGATGCGGTCGATCATGCGGCCCATGCGCTCGGCCTTGTTGGCGTTCTCTTTGTAATAGGTGATGAGACGGTCGAACATGGCCAGGGCCTCCTCGGTGTCGAGGTCCTCGGCAATGATATCTGCAAGGCGCGGACGGCCCGTGCCCACACCACCGGCCATGAGGGTCCAGCCATCTTTGGTTCCGGCCAGGGAAGCATCCTTGATGCAGTTTTCCGCGCACTGGTTCTTGCAGCCAGACACACTCATCTTGGTTTTGCTGGGCAGTTCCATGCCGTGGTACTTCTCATCCAGGGCCATGCCGATGGTCAGAGCATCCTGCTTGGCCATGGCGCAAAAGGTGGTGCCGGGGCAGGCCTTGACGCTTCGAACCACCTTGCCCACGGCCTGGCCGGGGACCATGGCCAGGTCGTCCCAGGCCTTGGGCACGTCGTCCTCTTTGAGGCCCACGATGGCGATACGGGCGGCGCTGGTGATCTTCAGGGCAGCGGCATCGTACTTTTCTGAGACATCTGCAATCTTCCTCAGGGTGTCGGGGGTGACGACGCCACAGGGTACGTGGGGAACCACGGCATAGGTCTCTTTGTCTCTCTGGCGAACAATGGAATTCTTCTGGTTTGTCATGAAAGGTATCCCTATATTATGGACTTAAATCAATTGGGGTATGAAATAATCGGCAGGGCAATCGGATCCCATCCGGCTGCGTCATCGAAGAGCGTCACGGTCCCTGCCCCACCCGGTGTCTGTATCCAGATGAAGCTCCTGCCAGGGAAACCGGGATCTCTCCACGGAAAATCTATCCTGCCTGTTGCAACGGCCTCGCTCAAACTGCGAATGGGTGCCTCGCGGTCCCGCATCACGGGGTGCGCCACTGCCCGGGCATGGGCCTGTGCCCCGCAAAAAGCCCCGATGTCCAGTGGATCAACGAGGCCCGGCGCTTTGATCATGACACGACATCACGGATCAAAGGGGTTTTATATAATTTTGCTTGAAAAATCAAACGTCATGGTTGGATAAACGACTGGGCCGGGAGGACATTCTCCCGTCCGCCGACATCACCTGCCCATGGCCTCGGCACTTGCCTGGCGCAGGATGCGGTTTACCACATGGGCAATGATGGCCTCTTCACCGGGCTCGATGGAGTCGCTTACAGCGGCAACCACAGCTTCCAGGGTCACCTCTTCCAGGGATTCTTCATATCGGGTCGTTCGTGATTCGATGGCGTTCATGCCTCACCTCCGTATATGGGGTTAATGATGCGTCGTACCATCAAAAGATATGCAGAATGCGTGCCAAAGAAAAACAAAAAGGCAATAACCCCTGTTTTTAGGGCATTGCGCGCCACGCCCCTGCCCCGTCTTACCGTCCCATCGGGACATCATGCAGACATGTCTCATAAAATTGCGACACTGTGTAAAGAAAAACCACCACCCACGCCGCACTGATACACATTGCCCCACTCTGCCCCGCAACCCGTATAAAAAAGATACACCCTCACCCCAGACGCCTCACCCGCCGTCGCAGCACCCCGAGGGCCCCGAAAGCACACAGGGCGCTCACGCACATCACCCAGGCCAGGGGGCGCAGGCTGCCGTCGTGGAAATGACTCACGGTGATACCGGCCACCGCGCCCCCCAGGCAGTTGACCACCCCCATGAGGGCATGGGCGGTGCCGCTTTTCTCGGGAAAATACTGCAGATTCCCGGACACGGTGTTCCCCATGACAAGGCCCAGGGAACCGATAAAAAAAAGATTCAGCCCCACCGTCACCCAGAGAACAGGAACAAAAAACGTGGCCTGGATGGCCAGGGCCGTTCCGCACACCACCTGCAAAAGGATCCCGCAGGTCAGAAGGTCCATGGGGTGAACCCGCCGGACAAGACGCGCGTTGAGGCGGGCCAAAAGGATCACCACCCCCACCCCGGAGCTGAAAAGAACAGGAAACAGCTCCTTGGACACATGAAAATACCCCATGTACATGAAGGCCGACTCCGTTAAAAACGCATACAGCCCCCCGCAACCAAAGGTGTGTACCAGCATGAAAAGAGGCGAGACAGGGTGAAGGAGGACACCGGCATACTGACGCGCCACAGCCCTGGGGCTCATGGCCTCGGTATGCGGGGCAGGGCGCCCCTCCCCGGGGTAGTGCCGGGTCAACACAGCCATGAGAAACAGGGCGTAGCCGCAGAGAAAAAGGAAAATGGCGTGCCAGGAGAATCCGGCGAGAAGGGCCGTGCCCACGGCCGGGGCCACCAGGGGCGCACCCATGGTGACGGACTGAACCAGGGACATCATGCGCGCCCCCTCCCTGCCCTCGTAAAGATCCCGCACCGTAGCCCCTGCCACCACGGTGGCAAACCCGCCCCCCACGGCCTGGAGGGTACGAAGGGCCAGGAGCTGCCAGACGCTCTTTGAAAAAATCAGCAGAAAGCTGGCCACCAGGAAAAACGAAAGCCCCATGAGGGCCACCCGCCTGCGCCCCAGGCGATCGGACAGCGGCCCGCCGAACAGCTGCCCCAGGGCGTAGCCGATGAAAAAGGTGCTGATGGAAAGCTCCACCTTGTGAATGGGAGCCGACAGGGCCCGGGCCATGGTGGGGATGGCAGGGATATAGGTGTCGATGGAAAAAGCGGCAATGGCGGACAGGGCCGCCAGGGTCATCACGGTCCGTGTGGGGGAATGTGTCTGTTGCATCCCCCCTCCTTAGTCGTGATCTCCCGTGCAGTCAAGAACCTATGGCGCCCTGCACCATGTTTCCAGGTCGCGAGTCTGCTCAAACAGGCTCTCCGCCTGCAAGGCGGGCACCGTGAAACCCTTTGGCCACGGCACGGAGACAGTCGCGTTATACACACTTTCGGGGCACTCACGTGATGTGTGACACATGGCAACCGGTGTTTCAGAAGAGGCCTGTGCCACTCGTCTGGAAACGCCGTGGCAGGCCGTTGGAATTCGTCTGACCTTAACCGGGAAAACCCCACGGAAAGGGCCGCCCCCGTGCCCCAGACCCCAGATGGCCGAAAACAGGACACCCACCGGGAACAGGGTTAACGCATTTAGATTATTGCCTCCGGGGGCCAAACTTTTGAAACGTTTGACACACAGGTTTTGTTTTTTGAGGATGCGTCCCTACAGGGCACAGCCCCTCTTCTTTTTTAATTTATCAAGGCGCTTACATTCACTCCCGCAGAGGCTGGAGATAAGCGTCTTGATTACCGGAACGTTTTTGCGGAGCTTTTTTCAAAAAGCGATCCGCCGGAGGCAACTGATTTTTTAAATGTGTTGACCCTGCCACCGGGCATCGAAGCTGTTTACTTTACCTTCAAATTTGATATCTTGGTGACTGTTGTGTTCCCCCATGGTGGTGGCCACAAAAAATTCACGGCACACCCCGGTCTCCCCTGCTGTCATACCGAAACACCCATATTCCGGATGCATGCACCCGCCGGCAGCGCCGCTACGCCTCATCGGCCCTTTTTCCACCGGCCTGGGGCGTTTTCATTGCGGGGACAAAACCGCCGCGAACCATAAGACAACATAAGGAGTCACACCATGCCGGAAAGCGGCATTGCCCATACCCCCCCGAAAATCCTGGCCCCCGCCGGCAGCAAGGACGCCTTTCTGGCTGCCCTGGCCGCAGGGGCCGACGCTGTATACTGCGGCCTGAAGAGCTTCTCCGCCCGCATGGAGGCCGACAACTTCGCCATGGAAGAGCTGGGTGCCCTGACCCGCCTTGCCCACCAGAAAAACGTCGAAGTGTACGTCACCATGAACACCATGCTCAAGGAGCACGAGCTGGAGCGCGCCCTGAGCCAGCTGGAAAAAATGGCCCGCATCGTCAACCCCGATGCCATCATCTTTGCGGATCCGGCCATCCCGGCCCTGGCCGAAGCCGCCGGGTTCAAAGGGGAGCTCCACCTCTCCACCCTGGCCAACGTCTCCTTTACCCAGGGTTTTTCAGAGGCCATTGAAGCCACAGGCGCCAACCGCATTGTCCTGCCCCGTGAGCTCAACGTGGAAGAGATCAAAACCGCGGCCGAGGCCGTGCCCAAAGGCGTGGACCTGGAGGTCTTCATCCACGGCGCCCTGTGCTACGGGGTGTCGGGGCGCTGCTACTGGAGCAGCTACATGGGCGGCAAAAGCGGCCTGAGGGGCCGGTGCGTCCAGCCCTGCAGGCGGGTCTACAAGCAGGGGCACAAAAACGAGCGTTTCTTCTCCTGCCAGGACCTCTCCCTGGACACCCTGGTCAAGGTCCTCCTGGACATCCCCCAGGTCACCACCTGGAAAATCGAGGGCCGCAAAAAAGGCCCCCACTACGTCTACTACACCACCCTGGCCTACAAGATGCTGCGGGACAACGGCAAGGATCCCAAGACCAAGAAAAACGCCCAGGCCCTCCTGGAGCTGGCCCTGGGACGTTCCGGTACCCACTACAACTTCCTGCCCCACCGCCCCTACAACCCCGTGGACGTCAAGGCCCAGACCGGCTCCGGCCTCATGCTCGGCAGGCTCCAGGGCTCCTTTAAAGCCCCCTGGTTCAGCCCCAGGGAGCCCCTGCTCCCCGGCGACCTCCTGCGCATCGGCTACGAAGATGAACGGGGCCACCTCATCCGCCGCGTCAAAGCCAGCGTCCCCAAAAAAGGGAAATTCCACATCGCGCCCCAGAAAGAGCGCATCCCCCCCAAGGGAACTCCGGTCTTTCTCATCGACCGACGGGAAAAAGGGCTCAAAGACGCCATCGCCGAGCTGGCCAAAGAGGCCGAAGCCTTCTCCCCCAAGCCGGTGACCGCCACCACGGCGCGACTTCCCAAGGTCATGCGCCACAGGCCGAAAAAAGCGCCCCGCGCCACCACCCTCTACCTCTTCCGGGAGGACAGGCACGGCCCCAAAAACACGGAAAAGGCCACCTGGGTCTCGGAAAAAGCAGTACCCAAAACCCGCAAAGGGGGCGTGGGTAACCGCTGGTGGTGGCTCTCCCCCGTCATCTGGCCCGATGAGGAGAAAGAGTACGCGGCCCTGGTCCGGCGCCTCATCAACTTCGGCGCCAAACACTTTGTCCTGGGCGCCCCCTGGCAGATGGCCCTCTTTCCCGAGGCCAAACGAAAAGGGCTCCACCTCTGGGCGGGCCCCTTTTGCAACATCGCCAACGCCCTGGCAGCAGAATCCCTGAAACAGCGCGGGTTCACAGGGGTCATGGCCTCACCGGAGCTCTCACGGGAAGATTTCAGGGACCTGGCCAAGGCCTCTCCCCTTCCCTCTGGCGTGGTGGTGGCCGGCTACTACCCCCTGACCCTCGCCCGGACCCTGACACCGGACCTCAACCCCCACGACGCCTTTGCCAGCCCCAAAGGCGAAGAGTCCTGGGTGGCCAAACACGGGGAGAACCACTGGCTCTACCCCAACTGGCGGGTGGACATCACGGACAAGTCCGCAGAACTCAAGAAATGGGGCTACTCCGTCTTCGTTCATATGCACGAGCCCATTCCCAAAGGCGTAAAGCTCAAAAAACGCCCCGGAGAGTGGAACTGGAACATCCGGCTGCTTTAGGAAAAAATGCCTCCGGCAGAGCTGCCGGAGGCATATAAACCAACTCGGTATCTGTTCTGCTGTCGTTTGCCTCCGGCGGGTCGCTTTTTTGAAAAAAGCTCCGCAAAAAACGTTCCTAATGCTTGCGAATGTGCCTGGATTGTTTCGGCGGAGCCTTGAAATGATGGTTTAAAACCTGTTTGTCAAACGTTTCAAACGTTTGGCCCCCGGCAGGGCCGCCGGAGGCATAAGCTGAATCGTTACCTTATTTTTAGTCATCACCCATGATGCTGAACTGGAGACACCCATGGACTGCACCCTGGAAAAAAACCGCGCCAACTGCCCCTGTACCTACGACTGCGACAAAAAAGGCGCCTGCTGCCAGTGCGTCGCCTACCACCGGGGCAAAAACCAGCTCCCCGCCTGTTTCTTTCCCCCGGAAGCAGAAAAGACCTTTGACCGAAGCTATGCGCACTTTGCACGACTCGTTGCTGAAGGCACCGCCTGAGATATCAAGGCACACCCCCCAAACCCATCGCCTGTTTTCCCTGCATATGAGGAGGCCCCATGACACCCGATCCCACCGTCACCCTCGACCGACACCAGGGCACGGCCCTGCTCAAGCTGGCCCGCAAAACCCTGGCCGAAGCCCTTCGGATTCCCTGGGACACAGCGGATGAAGAATCAAGCCTCGACGACCATCCGTCCCTTGAGCGCAGGCAGGCCACCTTCGTGACCCTGACCCGCCAGGGGCTTCTCCGGGGATGCATCGGCACCCTTTTGCCCGTCACCACCCTGCGGGAGTCGGTCCGGGAAAACACCTATGCCGCGGCCTTTCGCGATCAGCGTTTCAACCCGGTGGAGGCCGGGGAATTTGATGAGCTCCATATCGAGCTGAGCCTCCTCACCGAGCCGGAGCCCCTGGAATTCACGACCCCAGAAACCCTGCTCACAAGCCTTCGCACCGGCCTTGACGGGGTCCTCATAAAAAAAGGCGGCGCATCGGCCACCTTTCTTCCCCAGGTATGGGACCAGATTCCCAGCCCCGAGGCGTTTCTTTCCCAACTTTGCCTCAAGGCCGGCCTCTCCAGGACAGCCTGGCGGGAGCCGGGCCTTGACGTCTTTACGTACCAGGTTCAGCACTTTCACGAGTAGCGGCGTCCTCAAGCACCCGCCCCAGGGAGTCGACAATGGTCTCCGGGCAGTCCTCCTGAAGATAGTGGGAGGCGTTGTCCACCCGTACGGTGAAGATATCCGGGAAATAGGTCCGCCATCGGTAAATATACTTGTTGCTGCCGAAGGCGGGGTCCTTCATGGCCCAGACCATCTCCTTGGGCACCCCCCTCAGGAGCTTCAGCCGCTTCTCGATGGAGGCCAGCCAGTCACCGGACTTTCGAATCTGGTGGGGAAACTCTGCGGTGCCCCTTCGGTACTCGTAGGTGGAAAAAGGAGAGAGATAGGCTGATATGACGTCGGGATCGTGCTTGGACGGCCCGGCAATACCCCAGGGAACCACCTTGCGGGCAAACACATTGTGCTTCTGGTGCATCCACTCCCTGAAGGGCCCCCCCATCACCCAGGAAAACGCCCTGGCGTTCATGGGGGCCGGCCAGCACCAGGTGTTCAGCAAGAGCAGCCCCGCCACCTTCTCCGGGGCCTCCACCCCGATGGAGAGCCCGATGGGCCCGCCCCAGTCCTGCATCACCAGCACATAACGATCCAGCTTGAGGTGTCCCAGGAGCGCCTTGACCCACCCGGCGTGCTCCCTGGGGGTGTAGCCGTACCCTTTGGGGTGGTCCGAGAACCCGAAACCCGGATAATCCGGGGCAATGCACCGACACCGCCCCCGCAGCTTGCGGATCACCTTTCGGTAGAGAAAGGACCAGGTCGGATTGCCGTGGAGCATCACCACAGGCACCCCCTCTCCCTCATCCACATAGTGCATGCACGCCCCGTCCCACTCATACCAGTGGGACTCGAACGGATAAAGCACATCATCCACCTCAAAACGGCGTACCCCAGGCATAGGCCCTCCTGATTGTCGGTGAAGAGATATTGACGGTTCCCATTTTCAAATCGTTGTATTAACATACCCTTTTCTTTTCAGAAAAGGAATACCAGGCCATGGGAATCACCGGAACCCTCTTCGATATCAAACCCTTTACCGTCCACGACGGACCGGGCATCCGCACCACCGTCTTTTTCAAGGGCTGTCCCTTGCGATGCGCCTGGTGCCACAACCCCGAAGGCCTGCTGCCCTCGATTCATCTTCTGGTCCGGCCCGATCGCTGCATCGGCTGCGGGGAGTGCCGCACAGCCTGCCCGGACCAGACGCCCACCCCGGAGACCTCCCTGGCCCCCGCCTGCAGGGTCTGCGGAGCCTGCGTTGTGGCCTGCCCGGCCGAAGCCAGGGAGCTTGTGGGCCGCACGGCAACCGTGGACGACGTCATGGAGCGGCTCCTCAAAGACCGCCCCTTCTACGAAGAGTCCGGGGGCGGGGTCACCTTTTCCGGGGGCGAGCCCCTGGCCCAGCCCGACTTTCTCCTGGCCCTCCTGTCCGCCTGCGCCAAAGAGAGCCTTCACACAGCCGTGGACACCTCGGGCCACGCCCCGCGGGCCGTGGTGGCCGATGTGGCGGCCAGGGCCGACCTGGTGCTCTGCGACCTCAAGCACATGGACCCCGAAACACACCGCCGCCTCACCGGGGTGCCCAACGAGGGCATCCTCTCCAACCTCAGGTACCTGGCAGGTACCGGAACACCCCTTGCCGTGAGGATTCCCCTGGTGCCGGGCATCACCGACGGCGAGGAGAACCTGAACGAGGCGGGTCGGTTTTTAAGCGGTTTGGACAACCCGCCCCCCGTGCACCTGCTGCCCTACCACAGCTACCAGACAAGCAAATACACCCTTCTCACCCTCCCCTATCCCCTGGAAGGGAGAGACATCGCCCCTGCCCGGTCACCTGTGGAAGCCGCCGCACGCCTGGAAAGCATGGGGCTCACGGTGAATGTCGGAGGGTGAGTGCCAATACGCCTTCTATGGTTAACGGGAGTGGAACAAGAAGGCCTCCGGCGGCCCTGCCGGGGGCCAAACTTTTGAAAAGTTTGACAAACAGATTTTGTTTTTTGAGGATGCGGCCCTAAAGGGCACCCTTATTTTTTAATTACCGGAAAGTTTTTGCGGAGCTTTTTTCAAAAAGCGACCCGCCGGAGGCTTTTTGGTTTCATTGTACCAACCAAACGATTGCGGGAAGGAAATCCCCCCATCATGGAGACCACTGTATGACACCGCGCGTCCGGAGACTCAAATCTGAAAGTGTTGCAGCCACCCCGTCCATCTCCATTGAGCGGGCCCTCCTTGTCACGGAGTTCTACAAGCAGGAGGCGGGCAAGCACAGCACCCCGGTGATGCGGGCGAAAAACTTTGCCCATCTCTGCGAGCATCAGACCCTGTACCTGGGCGACGGGGAGCTCATCGTGGGGGAGCGGGGACCGGCACCCAAGGCTGTCTCCACCTTCCCGGAGCTCACCTGCCACACGGCCGAAGACCTGCGCATCTTAAATGACCGGCCCATGGCGCGATACCGGGTGGCCCCCGAAGACATCGCCGCCTATGAACGGGAGGTGATCCCCTACTGGACCGGCCGCAGCCTGCGGGACCGCCTCTTTGCCCACGTGCCCGAGGCGTGGACCAGGGCTTACGAGGCAGGCCTCTTCACCGAGTTCATGGAGCAGCGGGCCCCGGGCCACACCGCCCTGGACGGCCTCATTTACGAAAAAGGGCTCCTTGCGATCTGCCACGACATTCAGGAGTCCTTAGAGACCTTAAACTACCTCACCGACCCGGAGGCTGCAGACAAGGCCGATGAGCTCAGGGCCATGGCCATTGCCTGCACGGCCTCCATCCGTTTTGCCGAGCGCCACGCCGAGCTGGCAGAGACCCTTGCCGCCGACACCGAAGAGGCAGGCCGCCGGGCAGAGCTCCGGGAAATCGCCCGCATCTGCCGCAAGGTCCCGGCCCATGCCCCGGAGACCTTCCACGAGGCCCTTCAGATGTACTGGTTCGTGCACCTGGGCACCATCACCGAACTCAACGGCTGGGACGCCATGAGCCCCGGCCACCTGGACCAGCACCTGGCGCCCTTTTACGACAAGGAGCTGCGCCAGGGCTCCCTCACCCGGGAGGAAGCCAAAGAGCTCCTCTGCTGCTTCTGGATCAAGTTCAACAACCAGCCCGCCCCGCCCAAGGTGGGGGTGACGGCCCTGGAGAGCGGTACCTACAACGATTTTACCAACATCAACATCGGCGGCCTGACAACAGAGGGACAAGACGGCTCCAGCGAGGTCTCGCACCTGCTTCTGGAGGTGGCCGCCGAGTTGGCCCTGCTCCAGCCCCAGTGCAACGTCCAGGTGAGCCATCGCACCCCCCATCGCCTGCTCAAGGCTGCTGCGCGGGTCATCAAAAAGGGGCTCGGCTACCCCTCCCTGTTCAACGCCGATGCCGTGGTCATGGAACAGGTGCGGGCCGGAAAATCCGTGGAAGACGCCCGGGAAGGCGGCACCAGCGGCTGCATCGAGACCGGCGCCTTCGGCAAGGAGGCCTACATCCTCACCGGGTACCTGAACATCCCGAAGATCCTTGAGGTGACCTTAAACAACGGGGTGGATCCTCTCACAGGGGTGCAGGTGGGTCCCGCCACCGGCGATGCAGCCTCACTGACCTCCTTCGATGCCCTCTACCGCGCCTTTGAGACCCAGCTCCAGGCCGTGGTGGACATCAAGGTGGCCGTCAACAACACCATCGAGCGCATGGTGGCCCGGTACGCGCCGGCCCCTTTTCTCTCCTCGGTGATCCGCGACTGCGTGAAAAACGGCAAAGACTATTACAACGGCGGCCCCCGCTACAACACCACCTACATCCAGTGCTGCGGTATCGGCACAGTCACCGACAGCCTCTCTGCCCTGAAGGTCCACGTGTATGGGGGCACCCGCAGCCTGCCCGATCTGGTGGAGGCCCTCAACGCCGACTTCCAGGGAAGCGAGGCCCTGCGACTCACCCTCAAAAACAAAACCCCCTTCTTCGGAAACGACGACGACCGGGCCGACGATCTCATGAAACAGGTCTACGCCTCCCTCTTCAACGCCATCGACGGACGGCCCAACACCAAAGGGGGGCGCTATCACCTCAACATGCTCTCCACCACCTGCCACGTCTACTTCGGCAAGATGCTCGGGGCCACCCCCAACGGACGGCAGGCACACCAGCCAGCCTCGGACGGCACCTCCCCCTCCCACGGCGCGGACAAAAACGGCCCCACGGCCGTCATGAAGTCCCTTGCCAAGATGGACCAGGTCAAATCCGGGGGGACCCTGCTCAACATGCGCTTCATGCCCCGGCTTTTAGAGAGCGACACCGACCTCGAAAACCTCACCCGCCTGGTCCGCACCTACTTCGGGCTGGGGGGGCACCACGTGCAGTTCAACATCGTGGACACGCACACCCTTGAGGAGGCGCGAAAGCACCCGGAAGATCACCGCGACCTCCTGGTGCGGGTGGCAGGCTACAGCGACTACTTCGTGGACCTCGACGACGACCACCAGCGTGAGATCATCGCCCGCACCCCGCACGACGCCTGGGGATAAATGTCAAAGTGGGTGGAAAAATCGGGCCTCCGGCGGCGAGGTGAGCCACCTCGAAAGCTGATTGCCTTTGCGCTTCGCTCCTCGGGCCAAAGCGCAAAGGCCTTCTACTGCGAGTTTTACGGACTGGATCAGATAAGCGCCTTGATTACCGGAATATTTTTGCGAAGCTTTTTTCAAAAAGCGACCCGCCGGAGGCAACTCGATGTTTAAATGCGTTGGCCCTGCGACCCCGGGCGTCCCCCCTTGACCCGCCCCCCTGATCCAGCTAAAATACTACAAATACAGGCAGGTATTGGGCATCCTCCACCGCCCCACTACCCCTTGCCCCCTTCCCCGTCTCTTCGCCCACAGGGTTTTACCCCCGAGAACCAGGCGCCCCCGTCTTCCATGGCACCGTGCCCATCACGGATGTCAGGTCACCGCCCTTGTCCGCCACCATCTGTCCGGCGGTTCCGGCGCCACACCAAACCTCACCCAAGCCATAGGTGGCCCCATGTCCCTGAAACCCAACCCATTGGAGCTGGAACACCAGATCAGGCTCCTTGCGCAGCAACGGGACACCTACATCCAGATCACCGAAGAGCTGAAGGAAAACGAAAAAAAATACCGCACCATCTTTGAAAACATCGCGGACAGCTACCTCGAAGTGGACCTCAAGGGAAACTTTATCTTCTTCAACCAGGCCTTCTGTAAGCTCCTGGGGTACACCAGAGAAGAGCTCCAGGGCCGAAACAACCAGGATTTTCTTGATAAAGAAAATGCGAAAACCGTCTTCGAAATCTTCACCGGGGTCTACAAATCCAACGAATCGGTCATGGGAGCGTCCTGGGAGATGATCCGCAAGGACGGCTCCAAACGCCGGGTGGAGACCTCGGTCTCCCTGGTAAGGGACCCGTCAGGGGAAATTGTGGGGTTTCGGGGTATCGGAAGGGACGTCACGGACCAGAAAGAGACCGAACGGATCCTGGCCCTCAACGAAGCCCGCTTTCGGGACATCTCCCTGAGCATGGCGGACTGGATCTGGGAGGTGGACACCCGGGGGATCTACACCTTTACGGCTGGCAACATCGGCAAGGTCCTGGGGTACACCCCGGAAGAGATGATCGGCAAGACGCCCATGGACTTCATGCCCCGGGACCAGGCCGACAGCGTGGCGAAAAAGATGTCGAAAATCTTCGCCCTGAAGCACCCCATCGTGGACCTGAAAAACTGGTGCCTGAAAAAGGACGGCACCCGGGTCTGCATGCTCACCAACGGGGTCCCCATCATGGGAGAAGACGGTGAATGGCTTGGCTACCGCGGGGTGGACAAGGACATCACCCGCAGCCTCATGGTGGAAGAGAAGCTCAAAAAATCCCTGGAGAGCACCGAGACCATCATCAACACCCTGCCCATCGGCGTGATGATCGTAAGCAAGGACCATATCGTGCGCCGCATCAACAACGCGGCCCTTAAGATGACAGGCCACGACTCCGAGGCCGACATCGTCGGCCGCACCTGTCACCGCACCATCTGTCCCGCAGATGAGGGCCACTGCCACCTCAAAAACCTCGGAAACCAGGTCGATCAGTCCGAAAAAATGATCATCCACAAGGATGGACGGCGGATTCCGGTCTTTAAAACAGCCCTGCAGGTGGAACTCGACGGCAGCGATGTCATCCTTGAAGCCTTCATGGACATCAGCGCCATCAAAAAAGCCGAAAAAAAGATCCGGGAGAGTGAAGAGAGGATCCGGACGGTCATGGAGACCATCGTGGATCCGGTGGCTGTGTTCAACACCCTGGGGCGAGCCACCTACGTCAACCCCGCCTTTACCCAGGTGTTCGGGTGGACCGCCGAAGAGCTCGGGGACCCTGCCTGCACGTTCATCCCCGATCCCCTGCTCCCGGAAATCCGCCACGCCATCCGAAAGGTGCTGGGAGGAGCCCACATCAAAGGGCTGGAGACGAGGCGCACCACCAAGACAGGCCGTACCATCGATGTCCGGCTGGGTGCGGCCCTGCTTCGCAACGCCTCCGGAGAATCCAGCGGCATCGTGGCCAACTTCCAGGACATCACCCGGGAAAAGCAGGCAAAAAAAGAGCTCAAACAGATCAACCGAGAGCTTGAAAAGGCCATTGAACACGCCCACACCCTCACCCAGCGGGCCGAAATGGCCAGCGCCGCCAAAAGCGAATTTTTAGCCAACATGAGCCATGAAATCCGAACCCCCATGAACGGCATCATCGGCATGACGGACCTGGTCCTGGGCACCCCCCTCACCGGGGAGCAGCGGGAATACCTGGAGATGGCGCAGATGTCGGCCAACGCTCTCTTAGGCCTGCTCAACGACATTCTGGATGTCTCCAAGATCGAAGCCGGAAAGATGGAGCTTGAAACCATCGAGTTCAATCTGCGGATCACCCTGGAAAATGCCGTGAATACCCTGGCCCTGAAAGCCCATGAAAAGGGCCTGGAGCTTGTCTGCCACATCCGTCCGGACGTGCCCACCGCCCTGAAGGGAGACCCGGGCAGGCTTCGTCAGATCATCGTCAACCTGGCAGGCAACGCCATCAAGTTCACGGAAAAAGGGGAGGTGGTGATCCGCGTGGAAAAAGAGAGCCAGACCGACACCACCGTCACCCTGCGCTTTGCCGTCTCCGACACCGGCATCGGTATCCCCGTCGACACCCTGGACACCATCTTCCACAGCTTTAAGCAGGCCGACGGATCTGCCACCCGAAAATACGGTGGCACGGGCCTGGGGCTCTCCATCTCCCGGCAACTGGTCAAACTCATGGGAGGGGCCATCCGGGCCGAAAGTCCCAACCCCTTTGCAGGGGACGAGCCCGTGCCTGACCTCTACCGGGGCTCCCCCGAAGGAGGCCCGGGAAGCATCTTCCATTTCACGGCCGTCTTTGAATTGAACCGTTCGGAAGAGCCCCCCTCCCTGCGCCTCAACAGGCAGGACCTGGCCGGGCTGCCCACCCTCATTGTGGACGACAACGCCACCAACCGCTTTCTTCTACAGGAGATGCTCACCACCTGGGGACTCTCTCCTTCAAGCGCAGCCGACGGCCGGGAGGCCCTGGGCCTTGCCGCCAAGGCCCTTGAAAACGGGAAACCCTTTCGGTTGGCCCTTCTGGATATGCAGATGCCGGAAATCAACGGATTCGAGCTTGCCCAAAAGATCAAGGAGGCGCCCTTCGGGGAGGGGATGAAAATGATCATGATCTCGTCCATGGGAGAAAAAGAAGACGCCCGGCGCTGCAGGGAGACGGGAATCTCAGGGTACCTGTCCAAACCCGTCAGGCAATCGGAGCTCCTCAACACCATCCTCATCACCATGGGCCTTCAGGAAGGAGAAAACACAACGGTCGTCACCCGCCACACCGTGTGCGACCTGCAGGAACGACTCAAGATCCTGCTGGCCGAAGACAACCGGGTCAACCAGGTCCTTGCCGTCAACCTCCTCAAATCCAAGGGGCATCAGGTCACCCTGGCGGTCAACGGCCAAGAGGCTGTGACAGCTTACAAACGCGAGAACTTCGATCTCATCCTCATGGATGTCCAAATGCCCGAAATGGACGGCTTTGAGGCCACCCGAATCATCCGCGGCCTCTCTGAAAAGGGCGCCGCGATTCCCATCATCGCCATGACGGCCCATGCCATGAAGGGCGATCAGGAAAAATGCCTGGAGGCGGGCATGAATGCCTATGTTGCCAAGCCCATCAACCCCGCCACGCTTTTCGAGACCGTGGACCGGGTCCTCGGCGGGGCCGACCCCCTTGGAAAGCCCTTTGTCGCCACGACCTTCGACATGGCCTCGGCCATGGAAAATGTCCTGGACGACCCCGAACTGTTCCGGGAAATCACCGATATTTTTTTAAAGGAGCTTCCCGGCAACCTGGCCACCCTCCGTCAGGTCCTGTTGACCAAAGACGGGCCGGCCATCGCCCGGTTGGCCCACAGCATCAAGGGGGCTGTGGTCAATTTTGCCGCCACCGAGGCCCACGAAACAGCCCAGCGCCTGGAAACCCACGGAAACGACGGACACTTTGACCTGGCAGAAGAAGAGGCCGCAGCCCTGGAAACCACACTCCATGACCTGGCCCATGAACTCACCCTCACCCTCAAGGGAATGGCCCATGAAAATCATGATCGCCGAAGATGACCTGATCTCCAGACGCGTCCTTCAAACCAACCTGATGAAGTGGGGCTACGATATCGACGTGGCCGTCAACGGCCGGGAAGCCTTTGAGATGATCACCCGCCCCAGCCCCCCGAGCCTGCTCATCTCGGACTGGATGATGCCCCTCATGGACGGGCCCACACTCTGCAGGGCCATTCGTGACCTGGACATTGCTCGGTACATCTACATCATCCTGCTCACCACCAAGGGTGAGAAAAAAGACATCATCCACGGCCTGGAAGCAGGCGCCGATGATTTCCTCACCAAACCCTTCAACCAGGAAGAGCTCAAGTACCGCATCCGCATCGGAGAGCGCATCATCAACCTGGAACACCGCATCCTCCAGCTGGCCAACACCGACGCCTTGACCGGCATGATGAACCGGCGGGCCTTTATGGAGCGCCTTGAGCAGGAGATCGAACGGGCCCATCGCGAGCAGACCGCCCTCTCTTTTCTCATCTCCGACATCGACTACTTCAAACGGGTCAACGACACCTACGGGCACCAGGTAGGGGACCTGGTACTCCAGTGCTTCTGCCAGACCCTGAAGGAAATCCTCCGGCCGTATGACTTTCTGGGGCGTTACGGGGGGGAGGAATTTGTGGTGTGCATGCCGGGCACCATGGATGACCAGGCCCGATCTGTTGCGGAACGGCTACGAAAAGCGGTGGAGGAAAAAGAGATCATCCACCCCGAGACCGGGGAGCTCATCGCCATCACCTCAAGCTTTGGCACCGCCACCTGCAGGCTGGCCTTGCGGGAAAGAACAGATGACCTCATCAAGCGAGCCGATGAGGCCCTGTACCGGGCAAAAGAAGAGGGACGAAACCGGGTGGTGAGCGGAGAGTCCACGGCCTGATGCAGGGCATCAGGCATCGGCAGAGCCGTTAATCCCGTACTTTTCAAGGCGGTAGATAAGAACATGACGGGGGATGCCCAGAAGCCTGGCAGCCTGGGAACGGTTGCCCCCGGAGCGGGAAAGGGCCTGGCGGATGAGGTCCTCTTCCAGGTCCGGCAGGCTCAGCCCGCCCTCCGGCAGACGAAACTCACCGCCCGGAGCGGTGCCGGAAGAACCGGCCAGGGCAAGGTCGGTGGTGTCGATGGCATGGCCGGAGGCCAGAATGGCGCAACGCTCCACCACATTCTTCAGCTCTCGGATGTTGCCGGGCCAGGGGTGAGCCACCAGAGCGCCTGAAGCGCCCTTTGTAAAGGCAAGGGAATGGCCGGAATGGGAACCGAAGGCGGCAAGGAAATGGTTCGCCATGGGCACGATCTCTTCGGGGCGCTCCCGCAAGGGGGGGATGTGCAGGGGCACCACGCCGATACGGTAGAAGAGATCTTCCCGGAACGCCCCTTCCACAATGGCCTTGGCAAGGTCCCGGTGGGTGGCCGAGATCAGGCGGATATCGCACGAGATCACCTTCTGACTCCCCACGGGCTCCACCTCCTTCTCCTGAATGGCACGCAGGAGCTTGGCCTGAATGGCCAGGGGCAGGTCCCCGATCTCGTCAAGGAACAGCGTGCCCCCGTTTGCCGCCCGAAACTTTCCAGGCTGATCGGAGACAGCCCCGGTAAAGGCCCCCTTCACGTGGCCGAACAGCTCGCTCTCCACCAGGTTTTCAGGGATGGCGGCGCAGTTAACCGTAATCAGGGGGCCGCTGCGTCTCGGGCTCTCCCGGTGGATCAACCGGGCGATGACCTCTTTGCCGGTCCCCGATTCGCCGGTGATCAGGACAGGGGCATCGCTGTTGGCCACACGGCGTGCCGTGGCCACGAGCTGCTCCATCACCGGAGATGCCACCACAGGCGCTTCCTTGCCCCGGATGGCCTCGATCTCATCGGTGAGCTCTCGGTTCTTTCGCTGGAGGGACCCCATCTCCAGTGCCTTTCGACAGGAGAGCCGCAAGGCGTCCCGGCTGAAGGGCTTGGTGATAAAGGTAAACGCCCCCTGCTTCATGGCCTCCACCGCCATTTCGATGGTGCCGTGGGCGGTGATGACGATGACCGGGATATCGGGGTTGATCTCCTTGACGGCGGCAAGGACGGAAAGACCGTCCATGCCCGATAGCTTCACGTCCGTCACCACCAGATCCACCCATTTTTTCGCGAACAGGGCCAGGCCTTCCTCTCCGCTGCGCGCCTCAAGCACGGAAAACCCCCCGGTGGACAAATTATGCGACGTCACTTCCAGAAGGCTTTCGTCGTCGTCAATCAAAAGCAGATGACCGGCCATGTGAATTCTCCTGACATCAAAGGCAATCAAACGTACCCGTTGGTTTTGGTTCGAACACCCCTGCCACGCGCCCCATATCCGAAGGCCCTCACTCCGTCAGGCAGGGAAAGGAAAAACAAAACTCCGCACCGCCTTCATCACGGTTTCTGGCCTCCAGGCTGCCACCCAGGCTCTGGGCAATGCGGCGGGAGATGGGAAGCCCCAGCCCTGTGCCCTCCTTGCTCCCGGAGACAAAAGGCTCAAAGAGCCTCGGGAAAAAATCCGGGGCAATGCCGGGGCCGTCGTCGCTGACGGTCACGGAACACACCCCTTCCGAAACCGTGGCCGTCACATCGATGCGCCCCCCCTTGCCCACCACCGCCACCGCGTTCAGCACCAGGTTCACCAGAACCTGGGACACCTTCTCCCCTTCCACCCTCACCCCCCTGGCGTTGTCCCCACAGGCCATGGTCAGGCGCACCTGCCGATCCTTCAATCGGATGGACATGGTGTCGTTGACATGATCCACCACCTCCGAAAGGGTACGCTCCACCTCCTGGGTGCCGCTCTCCCTGGACGTTGCCATGGCGAGCATCCCGGCAAGGGTCTTGTCCAGACGCTCCGTCTCTTTAATAAGGATCCCCGCAAACTTCCGGGAAAGCCCCTCCTCCGGCGCCTCGTCCAGGATAATCTCCGCCGCCCCCCGGATGGCCCCCAGAGGGTTTTTGATCTCATGGGCCAGGGAAGAGGAGAGCTCCCCTGCCACCGCCCGTTTCTGGCTCACCCGTAACTGATCTTCCAGGCTCAAAAGGGTCCGGGCATCGTCCTTGACCCGCTTAAGGGACTTCTCAAGCTGTTCGGAGACGGCCCGGTACTGTTCGGACACCTGCTTCTCCTTTCCCGACACAACGCCCACAAGGATTCCCGCGGCAAAATAGAGCCCCACCTCGGTGAGTTCGCTGCGATAGGTCACGGGGTTGCGGCCCATGTACAGGAGAAGATGGGGGATAAAGGCGAGGGAATTGAGCAGGGCCATGATGATCCCCCCCCGGAGGCCGTAAAACAAGGCCCCCACGGCAATGGGAAAGTAGCTGAGGCGCCGCCAGGTGTCATGGAGGAACATGTCATGGCCCGGGGTGACAAAATGCAGCACCCCGATCCCGGCGGAGGCCAGCACAAGCAATATGGGAAGCAGTCGTTTCATGGGACCTCATGTCCTGTGTCAGGCTGTACCCACCAACACGGCATCCCCCACCCGAAGGAGGCCGCCTTCTATCACTTTTCCGAAAATCCCCTCCCGGGGCATGATGCAGTCTCCGGCCCGGTGAAAAATGGCGCAGGGCTTGTGGCAGGTCTTGCCGATCTGGGTGATCTCAAGGACCACGGTATCGCCTATGGCCACCCGGGTGCCCACCGGCACCTTGAGCCAGTCAATGCCCTCGGTGGCCACGTTCTCGGCAAAATCGCCGAATCCCACGGTGAGGCCCTTGGCCACCATGGTCTCAATCCCTTCCCGGGCCAAAAGGCTCACCTGGCGGTGCCAGGGGCCGGCATGGGCGTCCCCTTCGATGCCGTGGTCTTCCACCACGGTCACCTCGGTGACGCAGGTCTTGGGAATGCCTTTTTTCGTGCTGACGGCAAGGGAAACCACCTTGCCTGTCTGGTGCGGTGCGTGTGCCATGGTCTAACCGTCCTTCACGTGTCAAAGAAGGGCTCAACGCCCGATGAGATAAATTCCGTAAGTGGCCCGCAGGTTGGGGCACACCCTCACTCGGGTGCCGGTAACCCGGATGTCCCGGGAGTTGATGGCCGCCTCCCTTCGAATGGAAAAGCCCACCTCGTCTGCGAACCGGCGAAAATCGTTTAAAGAAAGCACCCGGATGTTGGGGGTGTCATGCCATTCGTAGGGCAGCTCCCGGGTTCGGGGGACGTGCCCTGAGGCAAGCATCTGGAGCCGGATGCGCCAGTGGCAGAAGTTGGGAAAGGAGACCACGGCGTGCTTGCCGATGCGCAGCATCTCCCGGATCAACCCCGACGGGTCGTAGGCCTGCTGAAGGGTCTGGCTGCAGATCACGTAATCAAAAAAGTCGTCGGGGTAGTCCCTGACCTCCTCGTTCATGTCCCCCTGGACCACGGTGAGACCCCGCTCGATGCAGCGGGCCACCTGGGCTTCATCGATCTCGATGCCGGTCTCCGACACATTTTTGTGGCGTTTCAGGGCGTAGAGCAGCTCACCGTCCCCGCAGCCCAGCCCCAGGACGCGGGACCCGGGCCTCACCCAGGAAGCGATGATGGACAGGTCAAAGCGCAGGTTTTTCAAACTCTCAGGCATGGGCCCCCTTTCCCAGAAATCCGGTGAGGATGGTGGAGAGGCGATCGCTGGGCAAAAGAAAAGCGTCGTGACCGCAGCTCGCCTTGATCTCGCAGAAACTCACGTCCACCCCGTGGCGCTTGAAAAGACTCACGATGGCCCGGTTCTGGTAGGTGGGATAGAGCCAGTCAGAGGTATAGGACACCACCAGAAAAGGGTGCCCCATCTCGGCCATGCGCTCCAGGGCCCCGCCGTCGCGAAAGCCCTCCTCCACGTCGAAATAGTCGGCGGCTTTGGTGATGTAGAGCAGGGAGTTGGCGTCAAAACGGTCCACAAACTTGGCGCCCTGGTAGTGAAGATAACTCTCCACCTGGAACTCAGCGTCAAAATCAAAGGCGAACTCATCGCTGTTCTGGAGCCGCCGCCCGAACTTTCGATGCATGGCGTCGTCGGACAGATAGGTGATGTGGCCGATCATGCGGGCCACGGACAGTCCCAGGGCCGGCTTCTCCCCTCCGTAGTAATGCCCCTTGTTCCAGTTGGGGTCAGAAACAATGGACTGGCGGGCCACCTCGTTGAAGGCAATGGACAACGCCGAATGACGCATGGTGGTGGCAAGGGCCACCCCGGAGCCCACCCGCTCCGGAAACTGACGGCACCAGGAGAGCACCTGCATGCCCCCCACGGAGCCCCCGATGACCGCATGAAGACGCCCGATGCCAAGATGATCCACCAGCCCCGCCTGAACCCTCACCATGTCCCCGATGGTCACCACCGGGAAATCGGTTCCAAAGGGACGCCCCGTCTCCGGATTAACGGAAGAAGGCCCGGTGGTACCCATGCAGCCCCCCAGCACGTTGGAACAGATGACGAAATAGCGGTCCGTATCAATGGCCCGCCCCGGCCCCACCATGGTCTCCCACCACCCGGGCAGCTCCTCCCCCGGCGCAGATGCCGCGTGGGAATCCCCGGTGAGGGCATGGCAGATCAAAATGGCGTTGCCCTTGTCCTCATCCAGGGTCCCCCAGGTCTCAAAAGCAACCGTCACCTCCGGCAGGGCCTCCCCGCTCTCAAGGGTCATCGGCCCGTCCAGGGTATGCACCTGCAGCCCTGAAAGCCCCTGCTTCACCGCGTGCACCATCGACTTTCCTTCCTCATGTTTCAGTTCAAACAAGCCTCCGGCGGCCCTGCCGGGGGCTAAACTTTTAAAAAGTTTAACAAATAGGTCATAAAAAAACAGTTGCCTGAATGCCGTTATAAATGCGGATGTGATTTGACCCGAGGAACGAGGGGCAAGTCACATCCGCTATCTGCTTTCAAGGTGGCACACCTTGCCGCCGGAGGCTGTTTTTTGGAGCTGAATAGTTACTTTCACAGAAACCTTCGCGAAAGCTCTTCCCCTGAGGAACGAAGGGGGAGGGCTTTCGCAACCTGGGGTCCAGGGGATCATCCCCTGGCCGCCGGAGGCGCTTTTTTCTCGTATTTTTCACCAGAAGAAACCGCTGTTTTGAACCCTATCCCCTGCCCATCTCAATGGCCTGGTCCAGGTCTTCGATAATGTCTTCCACGGCCTCGATGCCCACGGAGAGGCGCAGCATGTCGGGGCGGATCCCCAGGGCTGTTTTCTCGTCGGGCTCGAAGGAGACGTACTGGGTGGACCAGGGGTGGATCATCAGGCTTTTGCAGTCTCCGATGTTGGCCAGGTGATAGATCATGGAGAGGCCATCGATGGTTTTGCGACAGGCAGCTTCGCTTTCAAGGCCAAAGGTGAGCATGGCGCCGAAGCCTTTGCCGCCGAACTGTTTCTGGGCCACCTCCCGGTTGGGGTGGCCGTGGAGACCGGGAAAGTTGACCCAGGCGACTTTGGGGTGGGCCTCTAAAAAGCGGGCCACGGCCAGGGCGTTTTCCAGGTGCCGCTCCATGCGCAGGGCCAGGGTATCGAGCCCCACCATGGTGAGGTAGCTGTTCATGGGGGCCTGGGTGGTGCCGTGGTTGATGTGGTGTTCCCGCCAGATGCGGTCCAGGAGCGCCAGTTTCCCTTTTTTTTCCACAAAGGGGGCAAAATCGGCGAATTTTTCCGTGGCCCAGTCAAAGGAGCCCCCATCCACCACCACCCCGCCCGTGGCGTTGCCGTGGCCGCTGATGTACTTGGTGGTGGAGTGCACCACGGCGTCGGCGCCCAGCTCCAGGGGCCGGACGAGAAAGGGGGTGCCCAGGGTGTTGTCCACCACCAGGGGAAGACCGTGGGCGTGGGCCAGGGCCGCGGTTTGTTCGATATCCGGCACGTCCATGGCCGGGTTGCCGATGCTCTCGATGTAGAGAAAGCGGGTCTTCTCGGTAATGGCGGCTTCCATGGCATCCAGGTCCGTGGGATCGGCCAGGCGGGCGGTGATGCCGTATTTCTTAAAAATGCGGGTAAAGAGCAGCCAGGTGGACATGAACAGGGAACGACCGGCCACAAACTCGTCCCCGGCCCGCAAAAGGGCCATGCAGGTGTTGCTGACGGCGGCCATGCCCGAGGCCATGACAAGGGATCCACGGCCCTGCTCCAGGTCGCTGAGCTTGGCTTCGAGGACGTCGTTGGTGGGGTTGGAGAGGCGGCCGTAGATATGGCCCCCCTGGCCTGAAAAGGCATCGGAGAGGCTCTCGGCCGTGGGGTGCCTGTGGGAGGCGCTTTGATAGACGGGGGGCAGGGTGGCCCCCTCCCAGGCGTGGGTCTCCTGGCCGCTATGGATCACGCGGGTGGCAAACTTCCGTTTCAAGGGGTCGGTCATGGTGTTCTCTCAATCCGAGGAGGGTTGTGTAGTTCAAGACGGGGCAGCGCCGACACTGCTTCATCTTCTCTTCCCAGGAGAGGGGCCCCTGGGTATCGCAGGAGGTTCCCGAGAGAAACCAGCACATGTCCCCTGCCTGGAATTCCCAGGCAGGGCACCTCCTTTTCCGCGCGGGGTCACACCCCTTCACCGCCCAGCAGGGAGAAGCGCTCTGCCCCCTTCTCCGGGCCAGCAGAAAGAGGAGCTGTTTCTCCACATGGGCGGGGACGGATCGCCACCCCTGTTCGTAGCTGTGGACCGCCTTGACCGACAGGCCCAGCAGTGCCGCCATCTCTTTCTGGGTCTTGGCCAACCGGCCGCGTATGGCCGCGAACTCTTTACTGTCCATGGATTCTCCGATAAAATTTGGTATCGAGCAACGTTGCCCCAAGCTACCACAATGTGGTATGTACGTCAATTAAGGCCGGGCAGGTATGAATGCCGCTTGACCCCACCAACTATTGATCACCTTTTATCGGAGCATACCAGTCCCATGAACCCAATATATCCCCAGGAAGCAGACCGCTGCCGTTCGGAAAACGAATCCATCGCACGATTTCGCCGGTTGATGCCCGACATCACCCGAGAGATCATCGACAGCTGCAACGAGCCCGAGTGCTTCAAGCATGTGGGCTACGAGCCCATCCCCTCCCGGCACGACGCCAAGAGGATCATCAAGGTGGGCATGCAGGTCCTCTTCCCCGGCTACTTTGCCGGGAAAAAGATCGACCCGTTGAACCTGACGTACCGCATCGGCCAGCTCACCACCACCTTGTATGACCTGCTCACCGAGCAGGTGGTGCTCTCCTTCAGGCACGACTGCTACCGTTACAACAAGTCCTGCACCTCCTGCGCCAGCGAAGGCCACGAGGCGGTCCTCGAATTCTTCCGGGCCATCCCCGACATCAAGCGCACCCTGGCCGAAGACGTCCGGGCCACCCGTGACGGCGACCCCGCCGCCCACAGCGTGGACGAGATCATCTTCAGTTACCCCGGGGTTTACGCCATCAGCGTCTACCGCATGGCCCACAAGCTCTACGAGCTCGGAGTGCCCATCCTGCCGCGCATCATGACCGAGATCGCCCACAGCGCCACGGGCATCGACATTCACCCCGGGGCCCGCATCGGCAAACGCTTTGCCATCGACCACGGCACCGGCGTGGTTATCGGAGAGACCACCCTCGTGGGTGAAAACGTGCGCATCTACCAGGGCGTCACCTTAGGGGCTCTCTCTCTGCCCCCGGGCGCAGGTGAACACCTCAAGGGGAAAAAGCGCCACCCCACCATCGAGGACAACGCCATCATCTACTCCGGCGCCACGATCCTGGGCGGCAAGACCACCATCGGCAGGAACTGCACCATCGGCGGCAACGTCTGGCTCACCACCTCGGTGCCCGCGGACACCAAGGTCTTCATCGAAACCCCGGAGCTCATCTACATGGACTCCAACGGGTCAAAAACGAGGTGAGCCACCTCGAAAGCTGGTTCGCGAATGTTCCAACCCTCGTACCTCGGGTTGTCACATTCGCTGACGGGCTGTGCCCGTGTCAGGCGGTAGCGGTTAAGTCAGCCTTACCGGCGATATCGGCTTTACTGCCCCCCAATGCTGGACATGGTATCGCTACGCCCGAACCGCCACGATGTTAGCCCGTAACGGTCCAAAGCGTCACGCAAATCAAAGGAGACCTCATGTTTAAATATAACACCGTAGACCAATCCATCGGCAGGACCCCACTGGTCCGCCTCAACCGCATGGCCGAAGGCTTGCCCGTGGAGATCTACGCCAAGCTGGAGTTTTTCAACCCCGGGGGAAGCGTCAAGGACCGCCTGGGCTTTGCCATGATCGAGGCAGGAATCCGGGACGGGCGCATCAACGACGAGACCCTTATCGTGGAGCCCACCAGCGGCAACACCGGCATCGCCCTGGCCATGCTCTGCGCCCGCCGCGGCTTGCGCCTCTGCCTCACCATGCCGGAGACCATGAGCGTTGAGCGGCGCAAGCTCCTCACCCACTTCGGGGCAAAACTGATCCTCACCCCCGGGGACAAGGGCATGAAGGGCTCCATCGATGCGGCCATGGACCTCGTGGAAAAAAGCGGAAACGCCTTTTTGCCCAACCAGTTCGAGAACCCCGCCAACCAGGAGATCCACCGAAAGACAACAGCCCCCGAGATCCTGAACGCCCTGAGCGGCGAGGTGGACATGGTGGTGGCCGGGGTGGGCACGGGCGGCACCATCTCCGGCATCAGCCAGGTGCTGAAGCGGGTCAACCCGGATTTCAAAGCCATTGCCGTGGAACCGGCCGAGTCCCCCATCCTTTCAGGCGGTGCTGCCGCCCCCCACAAAATCCAGGGCATCGGCGCCGGGTTTGTCCCGGGGGCCCTGGACCTGTCCGTGGTGGACGAGGTGGTCACCGTACCCTCGGAAGAGGCCTTTGTCACGGCCCGGCTCCTGGCCAAACAGGAGGGGCTCCTCTGCGGCATCTCATCCGGTGCCGCCGTCCATGCCGCCCTTGCCGTGGCCCGGCGCCCGGAGTCCAAAGGAAAACGCATGGTGGTGATTCTCCCCAGCACCGGGGAACGCTATCTCTCTACTCCCCTTTTTGAACTCACCTGACCGGCTGAGGGGATGCCCGGTCCCAAAAATACCGCGGCATCCCCGCACCACCTCACGCCCCTGTCACCGCCGCAGTAATCTGGCGCCACACCAGGGCCTCCTCCACCAGCTCCCGGAAGGCCCGCTCCTGCCACGGCATCACCACGAAACGATAGATCCCCGCCTGCTCCCGATGGGCAACCAGAGCCTCCAGCCGGTTGAAGGGGCAGAGCATGAGCCGGACAGCCCGGGGCGCAAACTCCCGGCTGAGCCACAGGCACTCGGCCCCGGTCATGTCCCTGAGGGACTCCCCAAGCAGGATCATCTCCACGGGCCCGGCCTCCATCTGGTTGAACACCTCTTCGCCGGAGCCCACCACCGTCAACTGCACCGGGCAGGGAGCAAGGCTTCGCACCAGGGCATGGCAAAGGGAGGCTGAGGCGTCCCCCGCCACCAGGGAAGGGGTGAACCAGGGACGAAACAAGGTGGTCCGCCCCCGGCTCACAGGCACCATTTTCTCTCGGATCATGGCCAGGAAGGTGTCGGTAAGCTCCGGGTCAAAACGACTTCCCCGGCCGCTTCGCATGACGCCCAGGGCGGCCTGTACCGGCATCTGCTTTCGATAGGGGCGATGGGTGGTCAAGGCATCAAACACATCCACCAGGGTGATGATCCGCGAGCAGATATGTATCTCCTCCTCCCGCAGCCCGTCGGGATATCCCTGCCCGTCCCAGCGCTCATGGTGCTGACGGATAAAGAGCGAGGCAGTCTCCAGGGGCCCCACACACCGGGTGATGGCATGGCCCCGCTCGGAGTGCAGGCCCATCAGGCGCATCTGGGCGGGGGTCAGGGGCCCCGGCTTTTGCAGGATATGGTCCGACACCCCGCCCTTGCCGCAATCGTGGAGCAGGCTGCCGAACACCAGGTGGGGAAACACGACGCGGGGCAGCTTAACCCGCCGGGCCAGGGCCAGGGCATAATCCATCACCCGCAGGCTGTGCCCCCGGGTGACAGGGTCCCTGGGCAAAATGGCCCGGGCCAGGTCCAGGGCGGCATCCATCTCCTCCCGATCCAGGGTCCGGCCCGACCGGCAGGCACTTTTTGCCCCATCACCCAACGTGTTAACCCCGTGTTCGTCCACGCCCTCGCCCCTCCGCCCCCATCATGGTTTCTCCCGTTCCCCCATGACCCGGACGATCACCTCTTCGAGCTCTTTTTTCTTGATGGGCTTGGTGATGTACTCATCCATGCCCGCCTCCAGAAACCGTTCCCGGTCCCCGGCCATGGCGTTGGCCGTCACCGCGATAATGGGCACAGGCCCGTGCCCCGGTTCCGGAATCTCCAGGGCCTCCTGCTCCAGCTGCCGAATGGCCAGGGTCGCCTCCAGCCCGTCCATCACCGGCATCTGCCCGTCCATGAGCACCAGGTCAAAGTCTTCACTGCCGAAGGCGTCCACCGCCTCCAGTCCGTTGCTCACCACCTTCACCGTATGCCCCAGCTTCTTTAACATGCTCACGGCCACCCGCTGGTTCATGGGATTGTCTTCGGCCAGCAGCACGTGGATGGCGGGAATCCCGGGCATGGTTTCCACCGACACACCGCGGGCCTTTGTCTCCCGATCCCGAAGATCCGGGCTCTGGTCCCCTGCCTCACCACGATGCAGGACCTGATTCAGCCGCTCATACAGGTCTTTCTTTCGCACCGGCTTGGTCAGGCAGGCGGAAAAACCCAGCTCCGCCATGTGCGCGGCATCGCCTTTCTGGCCGATGGAGGTGGCCATCAAAAGCGGGATCTGGCGGGTGGTCTCCCCGTCTTTGAAACACCGCCCCAAAGACGCCCCGTCCATACCCGGCATCTGCATGTCGATGATGGCCGCATCAAAGGGCGTTCCGTCCTTGCGAGCCTGTTCCGCCATCAGAAGGGCGCTCTCCCCGGACTCCGCCTCGGTGACCCGGCTTCCCCACGATCGGGCATACTCGCGAAATACCCACCGGTTCACGGCGTTGTCGTCCACCACGAGGAGGTGGGCGTTCTCAAGGACGTCGCTGGAGTTGAACCACTCCTCCCGGGCCTCTGCCTGGATGTCGAACTCTGCGGTGAACCAGAAGGTGGTCCCATGGCCCGGACGGCTCTCCACCCCGATGTTGCCGTTCATCAGGCAGGTGAGCTGCCGGGAGATGGAGAGCCCCAGCCCCGTGCCTCCGTACCGCCTGGTGGTGGAAACGTCCCCTTGTGAAAAGGAGTCGAAGATCCTGGAGCGGGCCTCTTCCTCTATGCCGATGCCCGTGTCCGCCACCTCGAAAAAGAGCCTCACGCCCTTGGCCGTCTTCTCCTTCAGGGCCACCCGGATCATGACACTGCCCTTTTCCACAAACTTGACGGCATTTCCGGCCAGGTTGGTCAAGATCTGCCGCAATCGCACCGGGTCCCCGTTGAGGTGCACCGGTACGTTGTCCTGGATCAGGCAGCCAAAGGCGATGCTCTTTTCCCCGGCCTTGATGGCCATGACATCGCTGAGGGGCTCCAGCACATGGCGCAGGTTGAAATCAATGGCCTCGATGTCCAGCTTGCCCGCCTCGATCTTGGAGAGATCAAGGATATCGTTGATGAGAATCAACAGGGCATCGGCACTGGCCTTCACCGATTCGGCGTACTCCTTCTGCTCCGGGGTGAGGCCGGTGTCCAAAAGGATGTCGATCATGCCGATGACCCCGTTCATGGGGGTACGGATTTCGTGGCTCATGTTGGCCAGAAAAGCACTCTTGGCCCGGGTGGCGGCCTCGGCTTCTTCTTTGGCGCGCTTCAGGATCGCTTCGGCATGCTTCTGGGTGCTGATCTCACGGCAAATCCAGACAATGCCGATGGGGTTGTTTTCATGGTCCGCCATAAGGGACGAGCTCATCCAGGTGGGAAACTCCCGGCCGTTGCGGGCCACGTGGTCGATCTCCCCCTCGCAGCTGCCGTAGCGGGTCACCTTTTTCAAAAAATCCCGCAAGGGGCCTTGGGCCTGCTCCCGCGTATGAAACGACTCCAGGTTCACCCCCACCAGCTCCTCGGTTCGGTACCCGTGCATCTTGGCCCAGGAAGGATTCACAAACTCCACCACCCCTTCCAGGTCTGCCACGGCAATGCCGTCCACGGACTGCTCCATGGCCGCCTTGAAGCGCAGCAGGGAGTTCTCGTTGAGCTTGCGCTCGGTGATGTCCTGCACCGTACCGATGAGGGAAACCACCTCCCCGGATCGCCGAAACTCCTTCACCTCCGGCACCTCGGCCCGGATCCAGCGGATATCCCCGTTGCCCCGGACAATACGATATTCCAGTGGCTCTCCCGTGCCGGTCTCGGCCATCCTTCGCCCGGCCCGGACCACCATCTCCGAATCATCCGGGTGCACCATGCGTTGTATGACCTCCTCAAACCGACCCTCAATCCTGCTGCTTTCGCTCTTATCTTCGCCCTTATAGATGGCCACCATCACATCGGAGAGCACCACCTTGTCCTCCATCAGGAACCACTCCCAGCTTCCCACCCCGGCAATACGGTTGGCGCGCTTGAACGAGGTCTCGTTCTCACGGAGCCGCTTTTCCGCAAACCGTTTTTCCTCCAGTTCCCGCACCAGGGTGTCGTTGACCACCTCCAGCTGGAGGGTCCTCCTGTTCACCACCCCCTCCAGGGTCTCCCGGTGTTTGATGAGCACCAGCTCCGCCTGCTGGCGCCTGCGCACCGTGGCCCAGAGGCTGATCACCAGGGTCACCAGCAAGAGCCCCGCCAGGTAACCGACCCGGGTCATCATCAACTGCCCCGGGGGAAAGGGCGGGTACGGATCGCCGGAGAACAGCCCCACCACCGTCCACCGAAAAGCGGGTATGGTCTCGGACACGACGTCATACCGCACCGACCCCACCGACACCTCGGGCTGTCCGGGGTCCCACCCCAGGAGTTTCAGGGGCTTCCCCCCGAACTGCCGCTTCAGGTCCACGCCTGCACTCTTCGCCTCCAAAGGGTGCTCGACAACGTGAAAGAGCCACTCCGGTGTGTTGCTGGCAAACACCACCCCAAAAGAATCCATGAGGACAACGGGGGACGATAGCTCCTGAAACAGGGCATCCACCACCTCTAGGTCCAGCTTGAACACCAGAACACCAACGGGATCCATGCCCCGGTCCCAGACAGGAATGGACATGTAGATCCCCCGCCGATGGGTGGTCACCCCCACGGCCGGGTACACCATGCGCCGCCCGGTCATGGCGTACTTGAAATAGGGCCGGAACCGATAGTTCAGCCCCGTCACCCTCTTCTCCCCGTCGTAGGCAGAACTCGCCACAGTGAGCCCTTCGCTGTTCATCAGATAGATAAGGGCCACGTGCTCGGCATGGGCCAGCATGTCAAGCAGGTGTTCCAGCTCAGTGCTGGGGCTACCGGAGAGCACCTCACGGAGCATGGGCTCGGTGCTCAGGCTCTCGATCACCTCCCAGCGATGGGAAATCATCTCCCCGAGCTCTGCGCGATACCCCCTAAGAATGGCCACACGCTCCTTGTGACGCATTTCTCCCTTCAGAAAGTACACGCCGAACCAGAGCCCCACCGAAAGGACGGCCACCAGAAGGACCCAGAACAAAATGTAACGCCATAACTTCATAGGGCATGAAACTCCGGCGCAGGGGATTTTAGGTAACAGGAGACAGGCTGCACATGGCCCCACCGCGTTCAAAACGCCGTGTGGTGTGCCCTTTTGCAGGCCATGCCGCTCTCAGCGGCGTCACACGGGGAACCGTTTTTCGCGGAGGGCACGCAGCCGTCCGATGGGTGTCGACGGGGAAAGAAAAAAAAGGAAAGGGACCAGGTATCTCAGCTGCCCTTCACATCTCCATGCCCCGGAAGAGACAACAGGAGGAAAGACGTTGTTCGAGGGTAACCATTCACCTCGACGGTGCATCCGGCGGCAAAACGTTTCATCTGCGGACCATCCGAAAGAGATCAGCAAGCCGACGGGTTTAAACATACCGGATGTTCAACCGAAACGTTTTTGCGGAGATTTTTTTTTTACAAAAGCGCCCCGCCGGAGGCAACGGCATGGTTACGCTTGAGCAACAACAATGCGTGTTGAACCAGTATACACGCAGCCGCAAGGCAACGTCAATTTGTTTGGGATGTCCGTCGGTTACCCTACCAGACCACGGGAAGGCGCACCAGGGTGCGGGCTTTGTTCTGGAAAAGAAGGTACCCCTTGTCGCGACCGTAAAGGTAGAGATCGCGGGTCAGGGCCACGTCTTTCTGGCAGTAGGATTCGATGAGGTCCAGGCGGCCCTCCTTCCACCAGGCCAGGGCGGCCAGGCCGTCGGCGCTCTTTTCAGCCCCCAGGGTGTGGCTGGAGAGATGGTCCAGGGAGAGGCGGTACCCGAGGCGCTTGTGTACCTCGTCGAGCATATCCAGGGTGGGGAGCCTGTGAAAGTCGGCACCGCACACCCCCGAGAGCACATCGTAGTCAAACCGGCGGATGTTGAACCCCACCACCAGGTCCATCTTCTTTAAAAGCCGGGCCATCTCCGGGATTTGATCCTCGGTCCAGGCAGTAAAGGCATCGGTCTTGGAATCGTAGAGCACGGCCACGCTCACCCCCATGAACCGGGCGCGTCCCCAGCCGCCCACCTCTTCGGCGGATCGCCTTGTCTCCACGTCCAGCACGGCATAGCGTTTCGGGATCGGGGGCTTGCCGCTTGCGTCCTCGGGTTTGGGTGCGGGGAACCGGGGGACAGGCTCCCCTGAGAGAAGGGCCGGGGCAAGGGGTGTTTTCAGTTTTTCCAAAAGGACCCGGGAGGCCTCCTTGTCGATGGGCCGGTTCCCGGAGCCGCACTTGGGCGAATGGACACACGCCGGACACCCGGTCTCACAGGGGCAGTCCCGGATCACCGACAGGGTCCTGTCGAACAGGGCCTCGGCCTGGCCGAACACCCCGGAGCAGATGCCGATACCCCCGGGAAAGCCGTCGTAGATAAAAACCGCGCCCTTTCCAAGCTGGGGGTGGTGGGGAATGGAGATGCCCCCGATGTCGTTTCGGTCCGCCATGGCAAACAGCGGCAGAATCCCGATGGCTGCATGCTCCACGGCGTGGATGCCTCCCATGAAGTGACGCTGCTCTTTTTCCATCTCCACCCGTACGGCCTCGGGCACCTCCAGCCAGAGCCCCTCGGTCTCGAACACCTGGGGAGGAAGGTCCAGGGGAATCACGGTGAGGAGCCGCTGGCCCTTGACCAGACGTTTTTCGTAACCCGTGATGGTCTCGGTGACTTTCAGCTTGCCCACACCCACCCAGGCATTGCCCAGGGGCTTGCGATGGCTCACCTCAAGGATCTCCGTGGCCTTGTGACTGCGGATGCGGGTAAAATAGTGAACGCGCTGCTTCTGGGCCACGGCCGTGCGCTTGTCCAGGTCCAGCTCCGTCACCACGTAGGAGTCCCCCCGATGGATGTACACCGCCCCGGGATAGGTCTCCCGCACGGCCCGGTGCCCGTCCACGCTGCCGATAAGCTCCCGGCTCTGGGCATCGACGATGTCGAAGGTATCTCCCGTGCCCCGCAGGGCCACGGACCGCTGGGGAAACTTCCGATGAGAAAAGAGAAGGTCACCGTCCGCGCTGGCCAAAAGGGACCCGAAGGCCTCCATACGGGCAAGTTTATCGGCAACGGCCTCCTGGCGACACAAGGGCTCGCCCCGCCGCAGGGGAAGCTCGGCTGCCGCGCAGTCCAGGTGCTTGGCCATGAGCACCTCGTTGGCCGGGTTCACCACCGCCTTTTCCGGATCCATGGAGAAAAAAAGATCCGGGTGGGTCATCATGTACTGGTCCAGGGCATCCTCCTGGGCGATGAGCACCACCAACGAGTCGCGGCCGCTTCGCCCCACGCGCCCGGCCCGCTGCCAGGTTGCCATGATGCTTCCCGGGTAGCCCACGAGGATGCAGAGATCCAGGCCGCCGATGTCGATGCCCAGCTCCAGTGCGCTGGTGGAAACCACCGTCAGGAGCTCCCCTTCGGCCATCTTTCGCTCGATATCCCGACGCTCCTCCGGCAGAAATCCGGACCGATAGGCCGTAATCTTCTCCCCGAAATCCGCCTTTTTGGAGGCCGCCCACATGGCAATGAGCTCGGTCATCTTCCGGGACTGGCAGTAGACGATGGTGCGAAGCTCCCGGTGCATGGCCGAATGGATCAGCTTGATGGCCGCCTGGGAGGCCCCTTCCGGGGTGTTGAGGAGGATAAAATGCTTGGTGGAGGCAGGGGACCCGCTCTGGGTGATGGCCGACACCTCCACATCGGCAAGGCTTGAGGCGTGCTCCGCCGGATTGCCGATGGTGGCCGAAGAAAACACAAAACAGGGGTCTGAACCGTAGTACCGGCAGATGCGCTTGAGGCGCCGGAACACCCAGGCCATGTGGGAGCCCATCACCCCTTTTAAGGTATGGACCTCGTCCACCACCACAAAGCGCAGGCCCCGCAGAAACGTGGCCCAGGAGGCATGGTAGGGAAGGATGGAGAGATGCAGCATCTCCGGGTTGGTCATGAGGACATGGGGCGGACGGGTGCGGATCTTCTTGCGCGCATGGGGCGGGGTGTCACCGTCGTAGATGGCCGCCGTCACCGGATCCGCCGCAAACACGGCAGAGGTAAGACGCTCAAGGCCCCTGAGCTGATCCTGGGCCAGGGCTTTCAGAGGGAAAAGGTAGAGGGCGTGGGTGTCGGGAGTCTCCAGCACCGCCTCCATCACCGGGAGGTTGTAAATAAGGCTCTTGCCGCTGGCCGTGGGCGTGGCCACCACCGTGTGCTCACCCCGCCTGATGGCCTCGATGGCTGCCACCTGATGGCTGTACAGGCGCTCCACCCCCATCCCCTTTACCGCTGCATCAAGGGCACCGGGCAACGGCGGGTTAAGCTCCCCGAGGGAAGCTTCTCGCCCCGGGATGACCTTGTGGGCGGCAATATGGTGCGAGAACACCTCGTGCCCGGTCATGCCCCGGATGTAATCATCCACCGCCATCTACTCCTCCGTCATGGTTGCCATGCGTGATACGCGCTCTAAAAATAAGGTCTTCGACTCCTCGGGCAGCCTCACCGACAGCCCCACTACCGCCGTGAACAACTCGCTGAGCACCTCGCCGCCGTGGGCCTCCACCTCCCGCTTCACCGCCGAAAGGTCTGCGTAGGCCACGGTCAGGGCCACCGGCTCAGAGGTGGCGAAAAAAGTGGTGGGAATCTCCTCCAGACACCGTTTTACCATGCCCCCGTATGCCCGCACCAGCCCACCCGTGCCCAGCTTGGTGCCTCCGTAATACCGGGTCACCACCACAGCGATCTCACCGATGCCGCAATGGACAAGCACCTGATGCATGGGCGGCCCGGCCGTGCCCCGGGGCTCTCCGTCGTCCCCCATGCCCGAGGCCGAAGCCCCCGGTGGCCCGGCCACAAAGGCGTGGCAGTTGTGGGTGGCGTCTCGAAACTCACGCTTCATGGCATCCACAAACCCCTTTGCCTCCTCCGCGGACGAGACCCTCTCGGCCGTTGCGATAAACAGGCTCCCCCCGATCTTCTCTTCCACCCGGTGCCTTCCCACCGGAACCCTGTACCCATCCATACCACCGCCTGTTTCTCATCGTGGGGTTAAAAATGAAACAACAAAATCAAAGGCCACCCGAACCTCCCACCTTTAGCCCTTAGCCCTTAGCCCTTTGCCCTTTGCCCTTAGCCCTTCGCCTTTTGCCTTTTGCCTTAGCGTCAGCTCTCAGCCATCTATATCCCCCCCACTAAAAGGATGCAACCGGCCCCGCTTTTTGTCCTTGGTTTTTCGCCGATTTCGTGGTTTTCTGAACATTGTGATGATGCTTTGATGAGAACACACGAGATGACAGACACCACATATGCCATCATACAAAAGGGTTCCGCGCGACCACCCCATGCAGTGGGGAAAGGTGAGGCCCCTTCGGCCAGCCCCCCTTGAAAAAAGTCTGCTTCCACACCGTTCTGATATCTGATATATCAGAACTGCGACATCATCCATGCAGCCGCCTCACAGGCACACCGGCTTATTTAAACATCAGAACCATGAGGAGATGTGACCCATGCCCAACCATCAGACCATTCGTATCCAGGAAACCGATATCTTTCTTCGCAGGAGCGGCGAAGAAAACAAACAAAGCGTGATCTTCCTTCACGGGATGCGTTTTTCATCCCTTAACTGGGAAGAGCTGGGTACCCTTGATCTGCTCGCAGACAAAGGCTTCGACGCCATCGCCGTGGACCTGCCCGGCTACGGCCAGTCCCCTGCCGCCGACATCGCAAAAGAGCAGGTCCTCCCCCTGATCATCGAGGCCCTGGGCGTCACCGCCCCCATCATCGTGGCCCCCTCCTTCAGCGGCGAGTACGCCCTGCCCGTCATCTCCGAGCACCCCTCGGATTTTGCCGCCGTGGTGGCTCCCGCGCCCCTGGGCATCCCCGAAAACGCCGGCGCCCTCAAGGGCACCTCCCTGCCCTTCCTCATCATCTGGGGCGACAACGACCCCATCGTCCCCGTGGAAAACGCCCACATCCTGGACAGCGTCCTGGCCGACAGCGAAGTGGTGATCCTCCCCGAAGGCGGTCACCCCACCTACCTCAACCAGACCGAAACCTTCCATCGCCACCTGGTAAGGTTCCTGGAAAAATTGTAGGCGTGTAGCCCACTGCCGCATGGACCCGGGATGTGACCATGCCCCCCTAAGACAAAAGCCCTCGGCTGATCTCCATAGATCGGCTGAGGGCTTTTTTGTATCATTCAGGCCAAACAAGCCTCCGGCGGCCCTGCCGGGGGCCAACCTTTTGAAAAGTTTGATAAACAGGTTTTGTTTTTTGAGAATGCGTCCCTACAGGGCATAGCCCCTTCTTTTTTTATTACCGGAAAGTTTCTGCGGAGCTTTTTTCAAAAAGCGACCCGCCGGAGGCAACTGAATTTTTAAATGCGTTGACCCTGCGGGCGTAGCCCGCCAGCACATGTGACGCCCCTGAGGAACGAAGGGAAGGAGCATGTGCGAACTGGGGTCCAGGGAATTCATTCCCTGGCCGCCGGAGGCAAACTGAGCCAGGTACAGGAGACCCGAGGTTATGCGCTTTGACCATCCAGAATCACCCCGATGGCTTCTCCGGCGGCCTTGAGTCCAAAAATGGCGGTCAGGTAAGAAATGCTGCCGAGGACCGGAGCGATGCGCTGGCCGTCGTCGGTGGGTTCTTCGCCGGTGGTGGAGGGATTCTTGCGGGCGGGTTCGGTGGAGTAGACGCAGCGGACGCCGTCAAACACCCCTTTTTTGTGGAGCCGTCGGCGCACGCTCTTGGCCAGGGGGCAGATACGGGTCTCGGAGATGTCGCCGGAGGTGATGAGGTTGGCGTCGAGCTTTCCTGCGGCCCCCATGCTGGCCACGATGGGGATGTTGCGCTCTTTGGCGTTGATGATGAGAAACACTTTTGAAGAGAGGCTGTCGATGGCGTCCACCACCACGTCCATGGGACGGTCCAGAATGGTGTCCGTGGTCTCTTCGTTGATGAAGCAGTCGAAGACCGTCACCTCGCACTCCGGGTTGATGTCCTTGATGCGCGCCTCGGCCACGGCCGATTTTTTCATGCCCACCGTGGAGGAGAGGGCGTAGAGCTGGCGGTTGATGTTGCTCTCGCTCACCACGTCGTAGTCCACGAGGGTCAGCTTCCCCACCCCGGCCCGGGCCAGGGCCTCGGCCGCAAAGGAGCCAACAGCCCCCAGCCCGCAGATGGTTACGTGGGCTTCCCGCAATCTATCCAGCCCATCTCGCCCGAGAAGCTGCTCTGTTCGCGCATGGCGCGTTGGTGTCGTCATATCTGAAATCGTTGCCTTCTATGGTTAAAGTGCATGGAAAAGCCTGCCTCCGGCGGCGAGGTGAGCCACCTCGAAAGCATATAGCCCTTGCGCTTTGCCCCTCGTTCCTCGGGCCAAAGCGCAAGGGCCTTCGGCTCGGGCTTCGCCCGAAACATATGCTGGTGGTTTGTACGAGCGATACGACAAGCCTTGAAGGGCTAAGATTCATTATCGGAACTCGTTAATTATCAGCTTTAACCGGACTACCTCCAAGGAGGAGGGGCAATTTTAAAGTCTGTTTGTCAAGCTTTTCAAAAGCTTGCCCCCCGGCAGGGCCACCGGAGGCTTTTTGGCGCTGATTAGTTACCTCCAAACAACCGCACCGCATTCTCCCAGGTGGTTTGGGCGATCTCGTCAGGGGTGGTTTCGCGTACGGCGGCCAGTGTGTTCACGACGTGTATCACATGGGCGGGCTCATTCAAAGGCCCGGGAACCTCAGCCGGGAGCATGTCCGGGCTGTCGGTTTCAATCAAAAGCCGATGGTCCGGCACGGCAGCCGCGGCTTTTTTGGCTTTGTGGTTGGCCGGGCGGGTGATGGAGCCGGAAAAAGAGAAAAAGGCGCCGAGGCGCAGGCACTCACGGACCATCTCCACGGAGCCGGAGAAGGCATGGATGGCGCCGCCATGGGGCAGGCCCCCTTCCTGTTTTAAAAGCTCCACCAGGCGGCCCCACGCCTTGCGGCAGTGCATGGAGACAGGCCGCCTCAAGGCCTTGGCCAGCCGAAGCTGGGAGAGAAACACCGCCTCCTGCTTGCCCCGGTCCAGGCCGTCCACGGCAAAATCAAGGCCGATCTCCCCCACGGCGGCCGCATCGTTTGTCATGCGCTGCCCTAAAGCATTGACCCAGTCCGGGGAAAGGGTCTCGATGAACCAGGGGTGCACCCCGAACGCAGGAAGGATCTCGGGATGGCGGCCGGCAAGCCCTGCCAGCGCCCCCCAGTCCTCTTCCCGGGTACCGCAAGAAAGGACGCGGGCAACCCCAACGGAGCGGGCCCGGGCCATCATGGCGTCCATATCCCCTGCCACACGGGGATCCTGAAGGTGGGCATGGGTATCAAAGAGTTTCATATTCATGGGGGTATTTTACAGTCGGAAGGGCACCTTTTCAAGCGATGCCTCCCAGGTTCGCACATGCTCCGAACCCTCGTGCCTCGGGTTCGTCACATGTGCTGACGGGCTTTGCCCGTAAAAACCAATGAGAAGGGGGACGTTACGCTTGTTTCAAGCAAAAAAAAATGCCGCTGCGATTCACCCCATGGGCACATCACAACGGCATTTCAATCAATCAAGGAAATTCAGGTATCACAGGCCACGGATCTTGCGTGCGGCCTTTCAGCGTAAGCTGGAACGCTTGCCAGCTCAGGCTGTCGGAAATAAATAATCACACAATGGTTCTCCAGAATACCGCTGGGATTTGACCCGAGGAACGAGGGACAAAGCCCGGCGGTAATTTGCTTTCAAGGTGGCACACCTTGCCGCCGGAGGCTGTTTTTTGTGCTTTTATTTTTTTTGCAGCCTTAGCCGCCCATGATGGCCCGGGTGACCTGGTAGGCCATCACCGAGAGCACAAAGGCAAAGCCTGTGTTGAAGACCACGCTGAAGGTGGCCCATTTCCAGGAGGTCTCCCGTGCGATGACCACCACCGTGACAAAACAGGGTGCGTAGAGCATCACAAAGACCAGGAGGGCCACGGCGGTTGCCACGCTCCAGGAGGGGTCGGCTGCCAGTCGCGTGGAGAGCCCTTCGGCCTCTTCGGCGTCCACCTCGCCCAGGGAGTAGGCAGTGCCCAGGGTGGAGACAATGACCTCTTTGGCGGCAAAGCCGCCCAGCAGGGCGATGTTGGTTCGCCAGTCAAATCCGGCAAGCTGGGTGAGGGACTCCATGCCGGTGCCGATCCTGCCTGCAACGGAGTGCTTGAGGGCGTGCTGGGACTCGAGGTTGTCGATCTCGGAGAGACGTGCCTCAAGGGCGTCGGCGCTCAGGGTGGATTCTGCCACCGTGCGCTGGGACGCGTACTGAGCCGTCTCGTTTTCGGGCAGACCGGGGAAGGTCATCATGGCCCAGATGAGGATGGAGATCCCCAGGATCACGGTACCCGCCTTTTTAATGTAAGACCAGGCACGCTCCCAGGTGTGGATGAGAAGCCCTCTCAGGGTGGGCATACGGTAAGGCGGCAGTTCCATGACAAAGGGGGTGGACTCGCCCTTGATCACCGTGGATCGCAGGAGCTTGGCCACCACCAGGGCAGCGGCCCATCCGCCCAGTACTGTCCAGAACATCACCGAGGCGGAGTTCTCGAAAAAAGCGGCGGATATGAGGATAATGACAGGCACCTTGGCGCCGCAGCTCATAAAGGGAGCCGTGAGAACGGTCGCAAGCTTCTCTTTGGGGCTCCTCAAGGTCCGGGTGGCCATGACGCCGGGCACGGCGCAGCCGCCTGCGATACCGCCGGAGACGATAAAGGGCATAACCGAAGAGCCGTGCAGGCCGAAGGCGCGCATAACGCGGTCCATCATGTAAGCCATACGGGCCATGTAGCCGGAGTCTTCAAGGAAGGCGATCATCATAAACATGACCATGATCAGGGGCACAAAGCCCAGGACACCGCCCACGCCGCCGATGATGCCGTCCACCACAAGGGACTGAAGCAAGCCCTCGGGCAGAACAGCCGTGGCCACGTCCGAGAACCAGGCGAAAAAGTTCTCCACCCATCCCATGGGGATCTCGCCCAGGGTAAAGGTGGCAAAGAAGATGGTATAGAGGATGCCCACCATAATGGCCGGCCCCATGAACTGCTGGGTAAGGACCTTGTCCAGCTGGTCGGAAAACTGAAGGCGCGCCTGGGGACGTACCGCACGGACCACGCCTTCTTTCATCAGGGCGGCGATGTATCCGTACCGGTAATCGGCAATGAGGGATTCGGGGCTGATCTTTAAGGTGGAGCGGCAATGCCGGGCCACGGATTCAGCCATCTTGATGAGGACGGCGGCGGTCTCGGGGTCTTTTCTCTCCCCCATCTTGATCACCTGCTCGTCGTTCTCCAGGTACTTGATGGCCACCCAGCGGGCCGGTGCGCGGTTGGCCAGGAAGGCCTTCTTCTCCACTTCGGCCACCATCTCGTCAATGACAGGGTCGAGGTCCGGGCCGTAGGAGATGGCAAGGGGAGCCCACTCGCCCTGCTTCTCTTGGGCAAACCGGATGGCCTCTTCCATGAGCTGGTCTTTGCCGTCGCCGGTACGGGCAACGGTTTCCACAACGGGAAGCCCGAGGCGCTGGGAGAGAAGAGCGGTGTCGATCTCTTTGCCCTGCTTTCTCACAGCGTCCATCATGTTAAGGGCCAGGACCACAGGGACCCCGAGTTCCATGAACTGAAGGCTTAAGTAAAGGTTTCGCTCCAGGCTGGTGGCGTCAAGAATGTTTACCACGGCCTGGGGACGACGCTCCACAATGTAGTCCCGGGCCACGAGCTCCTCGGGGGTGTAGGCGGTGAGGGAATAGGTGCCGGGAAGGTCCACGATGGTGAGTTCGTGACCGTTATGGCGGGCATCTCCCTCGCGGTGCTCCACGGTGATGCCCGGATAGTTTCCAACCCTCTGGCGTGCGCCGGTGAGGGAGTTGTACATGGTGGTCTTCCCGGAGTTCGGGTTGCCGGCCAGTGCCAGCGTCAAGTGCTTATCCATGATAATTCTGCTTACCTGCTGTAAGATGTCCATGTCATGCGCCCAGGCCGCTCCTTGATTAAATCAGACGAAGCGCCTTGTGCAGGGCTGCCGGTGCTACGCCTCTAAGGCGTCCACAAAAATAAAGTCCGCTTCACTGTTCCGGAGGGTCAGGGTAAAATCCCTGAGCCGGATGGCCACGGGGTCTTTAAGGGGGGCCTTGCCCACCACCGTAAACTCGGTGTTGGGAACGATGCCCATGTCACGGATCCTCCGGCCCAGTTCGCCTTCGCCGGTGACCATGCGGATCACGCCTTTCTGATCCACCTTCATCTTACGTAAACTCATCATCTCTGCCATTGTTGCCTCACTTCATGCCAGTGTCACACTGCCGTTAAGAAAAGATAAAACGGGGCTTCATGCCCCACGCCGTCGCTGCCTGTCTCCGTATCGGGACAGGCGCCCCCGGTCCGCGTGCCTGCCGCTTCTCATCTGCGGGGAGGTGCCTTCGGGGTACGATGACCTCACGGTTCCTTCGGGAAGCCTCTTTTTTGGCAAGCCAAAGTTTTTATGGGGTTGATAGCACACCACTTCACCCCATGCAACTCTTTTTTTCAACGATTTCAACCGTTCAACCCGGTATCCCGCACTGCTGCCACGCACAAATAAAATCATCATTTCAAATCGTTGTGACAAAACTTCACTTAAAAAAGAAGACCGAAGACCTTCTTTTTTTCTAAAATGTTTTTTGGATAGCCTAACTTTTTACATTGACACATCCACTGCCACCCCCTATCTTTCTGATGCACCCGAAAGGGGTGCCAAGCGGCTTACACCGCCCCTGTGCCCATCAACACCATGGGCCGTAACCCCTTTAATAGAGAGGCCGATTTCATGCTTGACACAGCTATCGTCATTCTGGTGGTGGCCGCCGCTTTTTTCTTTACCGCGCGGTCCCTCTACCACACGTTCACCGGTAAAAAGAAAGGGTGCAGCTGCGACTGCTCCCAATGCGGTACCAGCAACACCTGCGACATCCCCGACGACAAGCGGCTGCTGTAACACAGCGTTCCCGTTTATTTCCTTTATTAAACATGAAAAGGCCCGCAGACGGTCCCTTCCGGGAACCGCTTACGGGCCTTTTTATTTTAAGACCAGGCGTCACTCTCTGCGTCTATGCTCCGGTGTAACGAAGGAACGTCGCATGTGGGAACCCGGTTAGAACCGCTTTCCGCCCCGGGGGTAGGCGCCTGCTTCCATCAGCAAGGGACCGTCCCACGATGTGTAGGCCTCGTCTCGGGCCAGGGTGTCTCCCACATCCCGGATGCCCAAACGGCCATAGGTCTCGGCCGTGGGCAACCCGGTGTCCGGGTCGTAACCGTTCTCCCGGTACCAGGACCGCACCAGGTCCATGTGCTCTTCCCGCTCTTTGGCCCCTTCCGGGGAGTGCTTGAAGTCCGGGCGCTGGGGCAGCATGTCGTGGGTGATGGTGATGCCCTGGCGTGCGTTGAAGGCGCGCTCCACGGCACCGATGCGGTCGGAGACCTCCTCCACCATGGCGCCGGTGTAGGCAACCCCCGTGGCCTTGGTGAGCATGTCGGCCAGGCCGTCGAAGAGGGACCCTTTCCAGATAAGGGGCAAGGCGCAGGTCCAGGTGTTCACCGCGCCTTTGCAGCGCCCGATGGTGTCGGCCAGGGTGGTCACCCGCTCTCCGTGGATCATGGAGTGGACCGGATCGTCGGTGATGATGCCTTTTTCCATGAGGTCCTTGAGCACGTCCTCATCGGAGTTTTCCCCGCAGGACCAGCTTCGGCCGCGCAGGTGGTCGGCGCCCCGTGTGGCGATGGCGTGGGCCAGGGAGAAGAGGCCAGCAGGGTACACCCCGCGCCCCAGCCCCTTGGTGTGGTAGCAATACTCCATGGCCCCGTTGCCCACGATCTTGGCCAGGGAGTACATGCCCTCAGCGATGAGGTTGCCGAAGCCTTCGCGCATGACGGTCTTGTGGACCAGCTCCACCTGGTCTTCGGCGTTTTCCCAGGAGAGGTCGAGGCCGCCCGTCACCTCATCGTCGATGATGCCCCGGTTGTAGAGATCCTTGGCCAGGGCGATGGTGTTGCCGATGGCGATGACATCCACGCCGTAGGCATCGCAGAGATTCTCCATCTCCATGATGGCCACCGGGTCGTCCACCCCGCAGTTGGTGCCCAGGCAGTAGACGGCCTCGTACTCCAGGCCTTCCCCCACCTCGCCTTTGCGCTCTCCCCTGGGGATCTTATAGAGGTTCTTGCACTTGATGTGGCAGCTCTGGCAGCCCACGCGGTCGATCTCGTACTCTTTCCACGCGTCGTGGCGAATCTGGGCAGGAACCTCCTCGGGGGAAAGTTCCTTTTCAAAGTTGCGGTACCCGGGGTACCAGTGGGTGATGCCGTAGTGTGAGCCGTAGACCGCCGCCACCTCCTGCTGCACCCGGTCCTTGGCCATGAACTGCTTGTCTTCTTTGGACAGGGCCAGGAACCCGGGCCGGTCAAAGAGCTCAGGGCGCCCGGTGCCCCTCAATACAATGGCTTTCAGGTTTTTAGAGCCCCACACCGCCCCGCTGCCCCGGGAGGCCGAGGCGTACTTGTCCACCATGGTGGAGGCAAGGCGCACAAGGTTCTCGCCGGCCTGGCCGATGCAGGCCACGCTCACTCCCTTGCCGTGACGCTCCACAAGGATGTCGGTGGTGGCCCAGGTGTCCAGGCCCCAGAGGTCCCCGGCGTCATGGAGGGAAACCTCCCCGTCTTCGATGAGGAGATAGACGGGCGTCTCCGAGGCACCTTTCACCACGAGCTGATCGTAGCCTGCGCGCTTCATCACGTTGCCCATGGTCCCGCCGACGTTGCCATCCCCCATGATCCCGCTGTAAGGGGACAGGGTGCTGACATGGAGACGGCTGGAGAGCCCCATGGTGGTGGCCGTCAGGGTGCCGGTGGCAAAACAGAGAAGGTTCTCCGGCCCCAGGGGGTCCACTCCGGGTCCCACCTCGTCAAACAGGGTTTTTGCGTTGAGGCCCCGGCCCCCAAGGAAGGCCTTGGCCACCTCACGGTCCAGCTCTTTTTTTTCCAGGGTCCCGTGGGTCAGGTCCACACGAAGCACGGTTCCGCACCATCCGAACATAACGACACTCCCCGGGCGATGGGTCACCGCCCTGTTGCAATCCAATCGATATTTACGAAGAAATTCCCCATTCTTATCGTATCCCGCAGGCAGACACAAGCCCGCACCACAATCTTCTTTACGGTGCCATGCCGGGGGCCTATACTAACATGTTTGGGCATTGTTCAGATTGCCTTCCATGGATAAAGCGGGTTGAAAAAGCAGGCCTCCGGCGGCCAGGTGGGGCACCTGGAAACCCTATGGCGAATGCATGGAGGGACACATCATGCTGACGTTTTCGAGGCATTCGCGTGGCCTGTGACATATGGCAACCGCTTTTGCAGGAGAGGCCCATTTTATTTTTCTGCAAACCCGATGAAGGGCATTAGGGAGCCGCTTGCCTTTAACCGAAATAACTCCTGCGGCGAGGTGTGACACCTCGAAGACAGGGGGCGAATGCGCTTTCCCTCTCGCTTGTCGCGCCGTACCCCTTGGACATGGGCGAAGGCGGATTAAACGTTGGGTCCCCGGCAGGGCAATACGGTTAAGTCGATAATGGACAAGCAGCGACATCATATCCTCCAACTTCGAAGCGTGTGAACCAGCTCGCATAAACCATCAGCGTTTATGTCGGGCGAAGCCCGAGGCTAAGGCCCTTGCGCTTTGGCCCGAGGAACGAGGGACGAAGCGCAAGGGTTACCAGCTTTCGAGGTGGCTCACCTCGCCGCCGGAGGCACGCTTTTAGGGCCAAACTTTAACCATAGAAGACATTTTTAAACTGAATGGATCATCGATACACGATATCCACCTTGAAAAACGAAGGCCTCCCGGTATCGCCCGGGTGGTGCCAGGAAGGAGTCTCTCTACATATGGACGCAACCATCGACATCAAGCAGGAGGTCCTGGATTCGGCCCTCTGGCTTTCGGAAAACAACTACTTCGGCTCCCACCTCAGCTCCGGGGGCAACGTTTCAGCGCGGGTGCCCGGTGAAAACCTTTTTGCCGTCACCCCGTCGTCCGTGCCTTACAACGAACTCTCCCCAGAGGACATCTGCCTGCTGGACTTCGACCTCAACCGGCTGGAAGGGGACCTGAAGCCCTCCATCGAGGCGGGGATGCACGCCGCCATTTACAAGGCGCGCCCGGACGTGGGGGCTGTGGCCCACACCCACCAGTTCCACGCCAGCATCTTTTCGGTGCTCAACACCCCCATCCCGCCCCTTTTTGACGAGATCACCATGCACATCGGCAACCAGGTGGCGGTGATCCCCTATGCCATCAGCGGCACCGACGCCCTGGCCGCCCAGGTGGGCGATGCCGTCACCAATGGCTGCGCCTGCTTTATCATGCAGAACCACGGCGCCCTGAACTTAGGGGGATCCCTCAAGCAGGCCCTGAGGAACGCCGAGTTCCTCGAAAAAATCGCCAAGGTCTACCACAGCGCCCTGGCCACGGGGCGCCCCGTCTCCACCCTGCCGGACCATGCCCTGGCCTTCTGGGACGAAATCCGGCAAACCCTGTGACCCCGGCTCGGGGGTGCTGTTTTTTCCGGTGGCATCCCCCGGCCTCTTTCTGATAAGAAGCGGGCACAACAAAGAGATACAGGAAGCCATCGCAACGCACCCTTTGATTCGTTTTGCGGTGACATCCGTCACCCATAGAACCGAAGAATAAGGGATACCCCCCATGACCCATAGCGACACGGACAACCACGAACACGACCAGAAGGAGGAGCTTGAGGCCCTGCTGAAACAGGTGCTTCCCTTAAACCTCCCCCACGTCCACTTCAAGGACATCGCCGCCATCGAGCGGGTGATGCCCCAGGAAAACTTCACGGAGATCCTCACCGACCTGGCCCATGGGAAAAAAGGGCCCTACACCCTCATTGACGTGAGGTCCGAGGCCGAGTTTGAACGGGAGCGCCTCCCCTTTGCCGTGAACATCCCCATCCTCACCAACGAAGAGCGGCACAACGTGGGGCTCATCTACAAGCGCCACGACAAGGACCTGGCCCTCTCCTACGCCTGGCACCTGGCCCGGCAAAAGGAAGAGGCCTACCTTGAAAAGGTCCGGGAGCTGGCCCAGGGCGGGCCCGTGATCCTCTACTGCTGGCGGGGCGGAGGCCGAAGCCGCTACACCACCAGCATGCTCAACCAGAACGGCATCGACGCCGTGCGCCTCAACGGCGGGCAAAAGGCCTTCCGCAAAGAGGTGCACACCATGCTGTACGAAACCACGCTGACCCTCTACCCCTTTTCCGGTCAGACCGGCTGCGGGAAATCCGAGCTGCTGGAGTACATCCAGGCTCACCACCCGGACCTGCCCGTCCTCCACCTGGAAGCTGCGGCAGGCCACGCCGCCTCGGTCTTCGGGGAGATCCGCTTCAACCTCATGGGGGAGTCCCTGGCCAAGAGCCAGCGGGACTTCGAGACCAACCTCTACGTCAACATCCTGCAGCACCGAAACCCCGACGGCAGCCTGCCCCCCTTTCTCACCGAGATGGAGAGCTCCAAAATCGGCCGGTTCAACCTGCCCCCGTCCGTCTGCAAGGCCCTTGAAAAGGAGACCCATATCGGCCTCACCTGCCCCCTTGAGACCCGACTGGCCCGGCTGGAAAAAGAGTACTTCGGCAAAGGGGGCAAAGAGGTGGAGGAGATGGTCAAGGACGCGGTGCGGTTCCTTACGCGACGGGTGGGCAAAGAGACGGTGGAGCGATGGTGCGCGGCCATCGACGCCGGGGACTATCGCGGGTTTCTCAATGAGGTGATGGTGGACTACTACGACAAGGTCTACAAGGCCGTGGACGCCCCGCCCCTGTTCACCGTGCCCAACGTCGACCCGGCCGAAGCGGCGGCAGCCATTGCCGCGTGGTACCACAGCGCGAAAAAATAAACAGGGGAATTATGCCTCCGGCGGCCCTGCCGGGGGCCAAACTTTTGAAACGTTTAACAAACAGGCCTTCCCTGCGAAAGCGGCCACTTGATGTCAGCCGTCAAGCATTCGCCACAGGGTTTCCAGGTGCCCCACCTGGCCGCCGGAGGCTTTTTTGATCTGAATAGTTACCTGAACCGATACCAAAAGGAGTCCATGTTTTGCCAATCATGATCACACAGCGACTCTCCCTTGGTGACGACGAGGTGGAGATCTCCGCCGTCAAGGCGTCGGGCCCGGGGGGCCAGCACGTCAACACCTCGGCTACGGCCATTCACCTGAGGTTCGACATCCGGGCCTCCTCCCTGCCCGAGGTGTACAAGGAGCGGCTCCTGGCCCTGTCCGACCACCGCATCACCGACGAGGGCATGGTGATCATCAAGTCCCGGGAGCACCGCAGCCGGGAGATGAACCGACAGGCCGCCCTGGAGCGCCTCATCAGCCTGATCCGGGGGGTGACCGCGGCGCCGAAAAAAAGGCGCCCTACCCGGCCGTCGAAAAATGCCAGGGAGAGGCGCCTCAAGGCCAAGACCCGTCGCGGCGACCTGAAAAAATCACGGGGAAAAGTTTCCCACGAATAGACGCCCCCAACGCGCAGCTGAGGCTACGACACATGATCATCTATCTTATCGGCATGATGGGCATTGCCGCCTTTTCCGTCACCGGAGTGGTGGCGGCGGGCAAAAAGGACATGGACCTGTTCAGCATCATCCTCCTTGGGGTGGTGACGGCCCTTGGCGGCGGCACCATCCGGGACATCCTCATGGACGCCAACCCCATCTTCTGGATCGGGGACGAGACCTACCTCTGGGTCTCCGTGGCAGCCGCCCTCATCGCCTTTTTCTTCATCCGCTTTGTCAGCAACACCTACACCCTGTTTCTCTATGCCGACTCCTTCGGTATGTGCCTGTTCACCATCACCGCCGCGGAAAAGGCCCTCTCCCTGGGCTTTTCCTATCCGGTGGCCGTGCTCATGGGCCTGACCACCGGCATCGCCGGGGGCATGATCCGCGACATCCTCACCGGCAAGATGCCCCTGCTTTTGGGCCGGGAGTTCTACGCCACCCCGGCCCTTCTCGGCGCCTCCCTCTTCTGCCTTCTCCTCCACCTGGCACCCGACCACGCCTTAAACCGCTACTACGGCCTGGCCCTGGCCTTTGGCCTGCGATGCGCATCCATCCACTGGGATCTCTATTATCCGCGATTTCTTTTGTACAAGGGAAATGCGTAACCACAGGATGTCAAGGCGTCCCCACCTTGCCCCAGCCGGAGAGAATATAGGCGGCACAGCCCACGCCGGGCTTGGCGGAAGCTGAGGCCACCGGGCAGTTCCGGGCGCAGCCCCCGCAGGCCAGGCAGTTGTCTTGACGGGTGGCGCGCATTTCAGGCCCCTCCCTGGCAAGGTCGCCCTGGGGGCAGACCACGATGCAAAAATCGCACCCCGCACAAAGGTCGGTGTGGAGTTCAAGGGTTGCCATGTTTCCGACAGGACGAAGCTCTTTCATCAAAGCACCTCCTTGACCTGTGAACGGCACCGTCACCCGGCTGTGATTCCGGGCCCGACTTCAGTATACCCGGAAAGGGAACCCTTAAGCCACCCTTTGCGTGTTCCCCCACCCATCCCATCATTACCATCCCCGCCCTGTGAGCAACCCGTCCTCACAATTTCTAAATCTTCAGAAGAATCAAATATAATATTAACCCCATACCACCAAAAAGCCGACAACGAAGGCCTTAATTCAAGGAACATTTAAGCAAGTCAATACAGGGCAATCCATAGAAAAAACTTGATGTTTTATGAAAATAGAAGTTAAATGACCCTTCGTAAGGACAACCCAACCCCAACGCTGTATCCAGCTATCCACGTACCGTTTCCATAAAGCGTTGTGGCAATGTGCCCATGGGTTCATCGGCTTATGCACGGGCCTCGTCATATCTCGTTACTAACGCATAATAGTAATATGAGACAACTTGACGCAAAGAGACCAGTAGGCATGACCGGGCAGGGCAAACAGGCGGTCGGCCCCCGGCCGACACCGGTTTGCATGACCTTCGTCGCCTGCCCGCCCGGATCCGGACAGAGACCGGCTCCCGTCACACCGAGACCAACAATGAGGAGATGTGTTTATGAAAAGAGTTCTGTTTCTTGCCTTGTGTTTTTCCCTGACGGCATCCATTGCCGCGGCCGCCACCATCAAGATCGGCCTCATGTGTCCCCTCACCGGTTCCTGGGCCAGCGAAGGCCAGGACATGAAACAAATCGTCGAGCTCCTGGCCGATGAGGTCAACGCCAAGGGCGGGCTCCTCGGCAAGCAGGTGGAGATCATCACCGAAGACGATGCCGGCGATCCCCGTACGGCCGCCCTGGCCGCCCAGCGCCTGGCCACCCGCGACATCATTGCCGTCATCGGCACCTACGGTTCCTCCATCACCGAAGCCTCCCAGAACATTTACGACGAAGAGGAGATCATCCAGATCGCCAACGGCTCCACGGCCATCCGCCTCTCGGAAAAGGGACTGGACTACTTCTTCCGCTCCTGCCCCAGGGACGACGAGCAGGGCAAGGTGGCGGTGAAGACCCTCATGACCATGGGCTTCAAAAAAGTAGCCATCCTCCACGACAACACCACCTACGCCAAGGGCCTGGCCGACGAAGCCAAGGCGCTGCTGAAAAAAGAGCCTGCGGAAATCGTCTTTTACGAAGCCCTCACCGCCGGGGAGCGTGATTACAGCGCCATCCTCACCAAGATGAAGGCCTCGGCCCCCGACGCCGTCCTCTTCACCGGTTACTACCCCGAAGCGGGCCTTCTCCTTCGCCAGAAGATGGAGATGGGCTGGGATGTGCCCTTCATCGGCGGCGACGCCACCAACAACCCCGACCTGGTCAAAATCGCCGGTAAAAAAGCCGCCGAAGGCTTCTTCTTCCTGAGCCCCCCCGTTCCCCAGGACCTGGACTCCGCCGAAGCCAAGGCCTTCCTTGCCGCCTACACCAAGAAGTACAACGGGGTCCCCGGCTCAGTCTGGGCGGTTCTTTCCGGTGACGGGTTCAACGCCATCGCAGCCGCCATCAAGGCCACCGGGTCCACCGACACCAAGATCCTTGCCAAATACCTCCACAAAGAGCTCAAGGACATGCCCGGCCTCACCGGCAAGCTCTCCTTCAACGAAAAAGGGGACCGCGTGGGCGATCTCTACCGTCTCTACAAGGTTGACGGCAAGGGAAGCTTCGTGCTGCAGCCGTAAGGGGTGACAGCCTCGCCCGGACAGACAGAATACGGCGAGGCGCCTCGCATGCTTATCACCCCGGCGACAACCTTAAATCAAAGGGTGCATGCAATCGCCGGGTTGATAGAAATCCCAACACGCATCAGAGGCATCGGGTTCCCGGTGCCTCTGCCGCGTGGCGTACCACCGGAGAAGTAAGATGGAACTGTTTTTTCAACAGCTGACCAACGGCCTGGCCGTGGGGGGCATTTACGCCCTCATCGCCCTGGGCTACACCATGGTCTACGGCGTCTTGAAACTGATCAACTTTGCCCACGGCGATCTCTTCACCATCGGGGCGTACCTGGGGCTCACCCTGCTCTCCGCCCTGGGCCTCACCGACCGGCTGGGCCCCTTCGGCGTGGTCCTTGCCCTGGCCATCATGGTCATGGGCCTCGTGGCCGTGGTGGGCATCATCCTGGAACGCATCGCCTACCGCCCCTTGCGCGAATCCCACCGGCTCTCGGCCGTGGTCTCGGCCCTGGGCGCCTCCATCTTCTTCCAGAACGCCGTCATGCTCATCTACGGCGCCCGCTACCAGGTCTACCCCCACGACATCCTGCCCAAGGTGGTCATCCCCATCTTCGGCCTCAACGTGCCGTTGCTGCGCATCCTGATCCTGCTCACCTCCGTGGTGATGATGGCCGCCCTCTACTTCTTCATCCAGAAGACCAAAACAGGCACAGCCATCCGGGCCGTTGCCATCGACCAGGGCGCGGCCAAGCTCATGGGCATCAACGTCAACGCCGTCATCATGATCGTCTTTCTCATCGGTCCGGCCTTAGGGGGCGCGGCCGGTCTCATGGTGGGCCTCTACTACGGGCAGATCAACTTCACCATGGGCTGGATTTACGGTCTCAAGGCCTTTACCGCGGCCATCCTGGGCGGTATCGGCAACATCCCCGGGGCCATGCTCGGCGGCCTGCTCCTGGGAGTCATCGAAGCCCTGGGCGCGGCGTATATCTCCATTGCCTGGAAGGACGCCATCGCCTTTGTCGTGTTGATCCTCATCCTCATCGTTCGTCCCACCGGCCTCCTGGGCGAACGGGTTGCGGAAAAAGTGTGACGGGACCTGTCCCGCACGTGGGCCGTCCACGGCCCGCCACCACGCCTTTATCAACCCTGGACCGAATTTTTTACAGCGAGGCCATGACCGTATGAAACGAAACGCCATTTACATTGCACTTGCATCACTGCTGGCCATCTCACCGGCCTTTCTCAACGCCTACTGGGTGGACGTGCTGAACAGCGTCGGCATGTACGCCCTGCTGGCCCTGAGCCTGAACATCATCCTGGGCCACGCCGGCCTGTTCCACATGGGCCACGCCGCCTTCTACGCGGTGGGGGCCTACACCACCGCCATCTTAAACACCACCTTTGACATCCCCGTGCTCTGGCTCATGCCCGTGGCAGGGCTCATGGCAGGGCTCGTGGCCCTGATCGTGGCGCGCCCCATCATCCATCTGCGGGGAGATTACCTCCTCATCGTCACCATCGGCTTTGTGGAGATCGTGCGCATCGCCCTCATCAACAACGTCTTCGGCATCACCGGAGGGGCCAACGGCATCTTCGGCATCGACCGGCCGTACATCTTCGGCTTCAAGATCCGAAAACCCCACGAGTTCTTCTACCTCATCTGGGGGTTCATGGCCGTGACGGTCTTTCTCTTCCACCGCCTGGAAAACTCCCGGTTCGGCCGGGCCTTGAACTACCTGCGGGAAGACGACGTGGCCGCCGAGGGCAGCGGCATCAACACCACCTACTACAAGCTCATCGCCTTTGTGCTGGGGGCGGTGTGGGCCGGCATGGTGGGCACCATCTACGCAGCCAAGATGACCATCATCGCCCCGGAGTCCTTTAACTTCTGGGAGTCGGTGGTGATGTTCATGATCGTGATCTTAGGGGGCTCCGGCAGCATCCGGGGGGTCATCCTAGGGGCCTTTCTCGTCATCGGCCTTCCCGAGATCTTCCGAAGCATGAGCGCCGTCAGCGACCTCATCAACAGCCTCTTTGCACACTTCGGCGTCACCCTCTCCCTGGACTTCGGGAACTTCAGCCAGGCCCGCATGCTGATCTTCGGCGCGGCCATGGTGATCATGATGATTTTCAGAAACGAAGGGCTCCTGCCTCCACGGCCCAGGACGTACCCCCTTGACAAGATACGGGAGGAGATGCCGTGAGCCTGTTAACACTGGACAACCTCATCAAGGACTTCGGCGGCTTACGGGCCGTGGACGAGGTCTCCTTCGACGTGGAGGCCGGGGACGTCTTCGGCCTCATCGGCCCCAACGGGGCGGGCAAGACCACGGTCTTCAACCTCATCACCGGCAACTACGTGCCCAACCAGGGCAAGGTGATCTTTAACGGACACGTCTTAAACGGGCTGGCCCCCAACAGAATCGTCTCCATGGGCGTGGCCCGGACCTTCCAGACCATCCGGCTCTTCAAGACCCTCTCGGCCCTGGAAAATGTCCTGGCCGGGTGCCACTGCCGCATGACGTCCGGTTCCATCGCCGCCATGCTGAAAACGCCCTTTCAAAAGCGGGAAGAAAAAGAGGCCATCAAGCTGGCCCTTGCCGAGCTGGACTTCGTGGGCCTCTCGGAAGATGTCGAAACCCGGTCCGACAGCCTCTCCTACGGCAACCAGCGCCTCCTGGAGATCGCCAGGGCCCTGGCCACCCAGCCCAAGCTGCTCATCCTGGACGAACCGGCAGGGGGCATGAACGAACAGGAGACCGACGCCTTAATCGACATCATCGCCCGCATCAAGGCCCGCGGCATCACCGTGCTTCTCATCGAGCACGACATGAGCCTGGTGATGCAGGCCTGCGAAAAACTGGTGGTGATTGAGTACGGCAAGAAAATCGCCGAAGGACTGCCCGAAGAGATAAAGACCAACAAGAAGGTCATCGAAGCCTACCTGGGCACCGACGACGATGAGGAGGAGGAGGGCGAAACGTGCTTTTAGACGTAAAAAATCTCCATGTGAAATACGGCACCGTGGAGGCCCTTCACGGCATCAACCTGCACGTGGACGAGGGAGAAATCGTCACCATCCTCGGGGCCAACGGCGCCGGGAAATCCACCACCCTCATGACCATCAGCGGGCTCTTGAAACCCTCGGAAGGCGAGATCTGGTTCGACGGAAAACCCATCCACACCATGCCCGCCCACAAGGTGGTGGAGGAAAAGCTCACCCAGTCCCCGGAGGGCCGCCGCGTCTTCTCCACCTTAACCGTCCAGGAGAACCTCAACCTGGGCGCTTTTACCGCCAAAAACCACAAACGGGTGGAAGAGACCCGACGCTGGATTTTTGACCTGTTCCCCCGCCTCAAGGAGCGGAAAAGCCAGCTGGCAGGCACCCTCTCCGGCGGCGAACAGCAGATGCTCGCCATCGGCAGGGCCCTCATGAACAATCCCCGAATCCTCCTTCTGGACGAGCCGAGCTTAGGCCTTGCCCCCATTCTGGTGAAAGCCATCTTCGAAACCGTGGCCGAGATCAACAAAAGCGGGGTCACCGTGGTCCTGGTGGAACAAAACGCCAAGGCCGCCCTCAAACTCGCCCACCGGGGCTACGTCATGGAGGTGGGCCGCATCGTCCTGGAAGACGACGCCGACGCCCTCCTGGCCAACCCCAGCGTCCGGGAAGCCTACCTGGGCGGGGGGAAAAAATAAGGAAAAAAGAAAAAAGCCTCCGGCGGCCCTGCCGGGGGCTAAACTTTTGCCAATTTAGATGCCTTGGGTTTAACAAACAGGTCATAAAAAAAATATTTGCATGAATGTCGTTTTACTAATGGGGTCATATTACACCCGACATTCGATTGATCCTAAGGCACTGAATATAATCACAACCAAAGCCATGGGTATGTCGACTGAGATTCGGTCTCATTAATAAATGCGGAAGTGATTTGCCCCGAGGAACGAGGGTCAAATCACTTCCGCTACCTGCTTTCAAGGTGGCACACCTTGCCTCTGGAGGCTGTTTTTTGGAGCTGAATAGTTACAAAAAGATTTAGGTCATCTCCACATTGGTTGGCACGTCGTATGCTCTCAATCGGCAACCGGAACGTATTTCCGGCTTGTTGCGCCATGGTCCTCATCGAAGAGCGCCAGGCGCATCATGAGCCTGCAGGAGACAGGGCCTTGTGCTCCTCGGGCAACAGCGCATCCAGAATGTGGGCAATGGCCATGAGCCCCGTCAGGTTCATCACCAGTCGGCACAGCATGAAATCCCAGCCCATGGATGAGGCTTCAAAGAGAAGCATGGGAACCTTGGTGGTGGACCAGGCCCCGATAAAGATCATGATATTCGAAAAGCGCGCCCCTTTTTTGATCAGCACCCCGGCCACGGGAAACGCTGCGTAAAGCGGTCCTGCAGCAAACGAGCCCAGACAGAGGGCCAGAAGCGTGCCCTTGGCACCGGACTCCCCGCCCATGAGCCTCACGATGGTTTCCCGAGGCACCCACACATCAAAAATGCCCAAAAGCACAAAAATGGGTGGAATCACCAGCAGCATCTCCACGAGGTAATCCACGGAGTGCCCCAGGGAGCGTGCTGCAAGGTCTGCGTTAACGTAACCAAGGCCACCCAAGGCTACGAGCATCAAAAGAAAAACACGGTAGCGTTTAAGCAAGGGTATCATGTAAGCACCACCCCCATGACCACGGCCACTCCAAAGGCCAGCAGCACGTTTAACAGGTTGCGGGCCAGGGAGACCCGCAGCCCGAAAATCCCCATTTCAACGGGAAGGGTCACCACGCCCACCCCCATGAGGGTGGATACAAAGACGGCCAGCTGCATGAGCCCTCCCCCGTGTTCGTATAGGGCCGCCGTAAGCGGAAAGGCCACAAAGCCGGGAATAAGGGTCACAGACCCGATGAGGGCTGCCATGCCCATCCCCACCCAGCCGGAATTCTGCCCCAATAGCTGTGTGATGGTTTCTGGGCCGACGGCCGCCAGGAGAAACCCGATGACCAGCAGAATGACGAGGAACTGGGGCATCAGGTTCTCAAACGACTTCCAGGCTTTCATCAGAGCCTTCCGTGTCTTTCCTTTGTCTTTGGCATAGGAGACCAGAAGCAGCACAAAAGCTGCCAGGTACAACATGATGTTAAACATAAGCACTTCCCCGTAATGTTAGCACGCTAGGTTTTACAATAAAAAAAGGGGACCGAAGGCTAATGGGAACTGGAGAGATTTTCACGCACCCTTTCAAGCACCGCGATGACCCGCTCGATCTCTTCAGGAGCCACGCCTTGATAGGCCTGGGCCAGCATCTCCTTTGAAACCACCGAGATGGTTGCCCAGACCTCATGGGCCTTTTCCGTGGGGACAAGCATTTTACGCCTGCTGTCCTCGGGGTCCGGCTCCCGCGTTACCCAGCCGTCCCGCTCCATGCGATCCACCAGGCGCACGCCGGTGGGCGTGGCAATGCCCAGCCGCTTCACCAGGTCGGTGAGGGGCAAAGGCCCCAGGGCGATGAGGTGAGCCAGGGCCCGGTGCTGAGACGGCGACACCCCGGTCCCTTTGAGTTTCTCTTCAAGGGCTCCCACAAAGGCTTTCACCGTGAGATTGCATTGGAAACCGAGGCTTTCGTTGGGGTCTATCCCTTTCATGATATCTTCCTTGGGTAAAATGAGACGGCAGAATGGCCAATCCACTTTTTTGTTAGCATGCTAGCTTATCAGGTAAAAAAAATCAATCTGTTTCATAACCATCCCAGTCGATTCTTCCAGGCATCGCAATCATGGGGGAAGCACAAGGGCAATCCGCTTTTAAAACAGGGCCAACGCGTGTGCCAACTCAGTTGCCTCCGGCGGGTCGCTTTTTGAAAAAAGCTCCGCAAAAACATTTCGATACAGACCCCATACGTTTGATACGGTCGGCGTGCTGATAACGTTCAGCGGAGCCGAGACCGTCACAAGACCTGTTTGTCAAACTTTTTAAAAGTTTGGCCCCCGGCAGGGCCGCCGGAGGCTTTTTTTGAGCTGAACAGTGGCAACGGGCTTAGATCAGGGGAACCTGGACCTCCGTCAGGTAGTTATTCGGGTCTCCTTCAAGGAGAGGACCGGGGCCTTTGTGGACCACCTGGCGGGTGGGCAGGCCGGCTTTGCGGCCCGAGGCGTCGATCCAGTCAAAGACCCGGAGGTAGCTCTCTCCCAAGGTTTCAAAGGGGCCCCGGTGCAGCAGGGTGGCGAATTCGCCCCCTTCGAGGGTGCGGCAGGTCCAGGGGCTTTCCACGGGCTGTGACAGGGGCATGCACACCTCAATGTCGGCGTCGAATTCTTTGTACTCATCGTTGTAGCAGAGGTTTACCACAGGGCCTGAAATCGCCTGTTCCGCTGCGCCCCGCAGTTTGAGCACCACCTCGCCGATCTCCTGCCACGCCCCGGTCCAGCGGTGGGCAACCACCAGCTGGGGTTCCACGCATTTTACTTCCACCTCAAATGTTTTTCCTTGCATCTTAATGACCTCTCTTTCTCGGTTGATGATGCGGTCAATGACAGAAGAGATGTCGTGGAGCCTTGCGATCTCGGCCTGGAGGGTCTCCCTTTTGTTCTGGAGGAATCCCACCAGGTCGGACTCATCGGCGCAGTGGGCCATGACGTGCCGGATCTCCGACAAGGAGCAGTCCATGGCCTTCAAGGCCACCACCACGCGGGCCCTGGCCGCGTCGTCCCGGTTGTAGTACCGGTAGCCGCTCTTCTCGTCCACAAAGCGGGGCACCAGAATGCCCCGTTCGTGGTAGAGCCTGAGGGCTTTGATGGTCAGGCCCGTGATCCGTGAAAATGTGCCGATATTGTACATACTCCGCCTTCTCTTTTCTGTTGTTCCGCGTTCACATGACCACCACCCTGAAGCCCGCCCCTGGGGGAGAGTCAAAGAAAAAAATCACGGCCCTGCCATGTTCCGGGTGGTGGCCATGCCGGAGAGGTCGTCATCATGGAATACTAAATTTTATAAAATAAATTATTATTGATATTCTATTTGACTACAAAGTGTGCCATCATATCGCCATACTTACACCATCATCATGGGATATCAGGATATTATGCGCTCACTTATCACTGTCACCAACAGGCTGTGTGCCATGATCTGCACAGTTGCGGGAACCGGTTTGGCGGCCACGCTCCTGCCTGGGGCGGCCTTTGCCGAAACACCCCTTTCCCAGCCGCCTTCCCCTTTGTCCCCGGCCCTTCTCCTTGCCGTTGCCGCATGCGGGCTTGCCATGGCCTGGAACCTCACCCTGCGCAAACGGCTCAATGCAAAAAACCGGGAGCTCACCCTTGAGCTGGCCCAACGGCAATCCGCGGAAAAAGAGCTGCGGGCGAGCCGCCACAGGCTGGCCACCCTGGTAAGCAACCTCCCGGGCATGGCCTTCAGCCACCGCGTGGACAAAGAGAACTGGCCCATGGACTACACCAGCGAGGGGTGCCAGGAGCTCACCGGCTACAAGAGCCTGTGCGCACCGGGCATGGAGCTCTGTTACGCCCAAAAAGTGGTCCACCCCGACGACATCGGTCCCAACCGGGAGACCATCATGGAGGCCCTGGCGGAAAAAAAACCGTATCGGCTGATCTACCGCATCACCACGGCATCAGGGGAAAAAAAGTGGGTCTGGGAGCAGGGGGTGGGGCTTTACGGCCCCCGGGACGAGTTCCTCTCCGTGGACGGGTTTGTCACCGACATCACGGAATTCAAACGGGCGGAAAAGGCCCTGAAGGCAAGCCGAAAGCAGTTCCTTGACCTGGTCGTCAACTCACCGGTGGGCATCTCCATCATCCAGGGCAACCGCGTGGTCTATCAGAACCCGGAACAGGAGAGGCTCTTCGGCCCCATGCAGGACAACGGAGACGTCTTCAGCCACATTGCCCCCCACGATGACGACAGGGAGAGCATCAAACGGTTTATCGAGGTGGTGCAAAGCGGCGAGGTCACCTGCAACGAGTCCGACTTCTGTTTCCTGCCGTCCACCGAGGGCGACAAAGGGCCCAAAACAAGGTGGGTCCACTGCCGGGCGGCTCGCATCGTCTACCAGGAAAAGGAGTCTGTCCTGCTCAACATGATCGACGTCACCCGGGCCAAGGAGCTGGAGCACATGGTGGGCATCAAGGACAAGATGGCTTCCCTGGGACGGGTGACCGCAGGCATCGCCCATGAGATCCGCAACCCCTTGTCCGGCATCAACCTCTACCTGGGCGTCCTGGAGAAAGTCGCCGGGGACCCCGGCCAGGAAGAAAAGACCCAAAAATGCATCCGCCAGCTCAAGGAGGCATCCTGCGACATTGAAACGGTCATCAGGCGGGCCATGGACTTTCTCAAGCCGGGCATGCCCCTGTTCAGGGTGATGGATGCAAACGAACCCGTCACCCATGCCCTGGGGCTCACCGAGGCCTCCCTTCGAAAAAACGACATCCGCGTGGAGACAAGCCTCAGCAAAGAGCCCCTCCCCTGCTACGCAGACAGCAACCTGCTGCTTCGGGTGATGATGAACCTGATCCACAACGCCGCCGAAGCCATGGAAGAGCTGCCCGGCCCCCGGGTCATCCAGGTGAACACAACCATGGAATCGGGACGGGTACTCATCAGCGTCTCGGACTCCGGTCCCGGCGTGCCCCAGCGAATCCGGGACTGCGTGTTCGACCCGTTTTACACCACCAAAAGCGACGGCACCGGCATCGGACTCAGCCTCAGCCAGCGCATCGTCATGGATCACAACGGCACCATCCGCATCGGCCAGGGGGACCTCGGGGGGGCCAGCTTTGTCATTGACATACCGGCCCGGCAGGCCATGACAGAGGAATAGCCCGAATCGTTACGAAGACGGGGGCAGGGTGCCGGACTCCTCGTTGTACAGGGCGTCGGCGTCCCCGTCGGCATCCTCCTCTTCATCAAACAGGTAGGGGTAACGCTGCTTCATGCATTCGGTGCAGATACCGTGGCTGAAGCGGGCCTTGGTGTGGCTTTCGATGTAGCTCTCCAGCTTCTCCCAGTACCCCTTGTCGTTTCTTACCTTAAAGCAGCTGGAACAGATGGGGAGCAGCCCGTTGAGTTCCCGGACCTCTTCCAGGGCCTGGGTCAGCTCTGTGATGAGCTGCTCGCGCTCCTCCTCGCTCTGGATACGCCGACAGATTTCCGCCCGCATCCTCCGATTGTAAAAACAGAGACAGACCCCCACGGAGACGGCCAGAATCAGGGCTACCCCGCCCCCCCTCACCGCCCAGTGGTCCCAGTTAAAAGGGAGCGGGGCGGCAGCCTTGTAGAAGAACCCGGACAAATCGTACCCCGGGTCTGCCAGGCCGATGCGCACAAGGGTCTCGGCCATGTGGTTCCAGCGCCCTTCGTTCATGTGGCCCAGCTCCACCAGACGGGGAAGAACAAGCTGTTTCATCTCCTCGAATTCATAGGCGAGGTGCTCGCGGGAGGGGCTGCCCGCCCCTTTGACGTAGGTCCCAAGGATGAGGTCGATGATCTCATCGGGATGCTCGAAGGCGTAGCGCCACCCCTTCATGGACGCCCGCACCATACGGCGGGCCCGATCGGGGTGCCTGCGCACTTCCGCTTCGGTTGTAAACAGGGTATCGCCGTAAAAATCGATGCCGTATTGAAGGGGACGGATCACGCGGTAGGGAATCTTTTTCTGACGCATCACAAAAGGATCGGTGGTGACGTAGGTGGAGAGCCCGTCCACCCGTTTTGCGATGAGATCCTCAATTGAAAAATCATTCTGGACCCGTGTAAACTGGTCCGGATTCAGCCCTTCGGCCCGGATCATGGCCCAGACTTCAGCATCGTTGGCTTTTTCGCCCATTTCGAGACGACGCCCTGCAAAATCCTGGGGAGATGAGATCCCCGAATCCTGCCGCACGAGCATCACCGTGGCAGAGTGCTGGAACACCGGAGCAAGGGCCACAACGGGCATCCCATTGAGACGCCACAAAAGCAGCTCCGAACCGGCCACGCCGTAAGTGGCCTTTCCCTGGGTCACGGCCTTCACCGGACCCTGCTTTCGGGAGCCGCCTTCCAGGAGAGTCACCTCAAGCCCCTCGTCTTCGTAAAAGCCCTTTTCCAGGGCGGCATAGTACCCTGCAAATTGAAAATAATGGGTCCACTTCAGCTGAAGGGACACCGGCTCCAGAGCGCAGGCGCAGATCGGCGACAGAAGGACGCACAGCGCCCCCAGCAGCAACGACGGACCATGCCCGGCCCTCCCATTCCGTAAAAGATGCATTGCCCCCCCAGACCCGGCCCGGGAAGCCCGTGCCGGTATTTCCCACCAAAAAAGCCACATGAAAGCCACCCTTGGGGCAAGGACGGCGACGGGCCTTAAAACATACCAAACCGTTCAAGTCATCGGCTTTTCGCCACCGTTTCTGAACCCTATACGGCTTTTTTTCATTATTTTATGCTGACAAGGACAGTGCACCCGGAAAAAACAGGGGCTGGCAAGATGCATTCCGCATTGATTCGAAGGTTCAACAAGGGGAGGCTGGCAATCCAGAGGAAGCAGAAAAAGCCGCCGGAAAAACACGGCCCCAGGCATCGCGCACCCTGCGGCCGGTTTTTTATCCGGAGCATCTACACGGCGGCGACGATGGAGATCTCCACGAGGAGCTCTTCACGTGCCATGGCAGCCTGAACACAGGCGCGGGCAGGTGCCATCCCCGGGGTGACCCAGGCATCCCAGACAGCGTTCATGTCCGCAAAGTACGCCATGTCCTTGATGTAGATGGTGGCGGACAGGATCTTGTCCTTGTCGGACCCCACGCTCTCAAGGAGTTCCTCGATCTTTTCGAGGGTGGTGGCGGTCTGCTCGGTGATGTCCTTTGAGGCGTCCTTGGCCACCTGGCCGCAGAGGTAGACGGTGTTGTTGTAAACCACGGCGCGGCTCATGCGGGCCTTGGTTTCATAGCGCTTGATCTCCATATGGTGCTCCCTTGCTACACAGCCTGACGGAACAGGCGGTTGGTATGAATGCCGGCAGGTGCCAGGTCCCGAAACGTCTCCGGGTCGATCTGACAACCACCATGTTCTGAATCTGATGACTATACCCAAACGCCTCTCAACGGATCAAGCCCCTTTTTCTCCGCCCCGGGACCCAATCCGCCGGCCGAGCTTGCGATCCGGCCAAATCGCCCGTATACTGGGAAAAATTTCGGTCATGCAGAGGCCCCGCCATCAAGCCGTGGGGCGTTTAACTGATCCCACCCGACACACCCGTCAGAGAAAAGGACAGCCACACCATGAGCAAATGGAAATTCGGATTCGGAGCCGCAGTGGTGCTCATCATCGCCGGATGGATCGCCTGGACCTTCTTTATCCCCAGTGAGGACATCAAAAAAAGCGTCAAGGATTTAAGGGCCGACGCCGTGGGCCTGGACCGGGTCATCACCCACACCCTCTACGACGGCTCGAAAAAGACCTGGGAGGGTCGCTTCAAGGTCTTTCCCTTCCCCTCCGAAGGCGGTGGCGGCGGCGGTTTCTCCTTCATCGATGAAAAAGGCAAAAAGATCATCTGCGGCCCCGGCTGGCGCATCGAGGAACAATAGATTCATCAACGGCCGAAACCGGGCCGACTCATCCGTCAAACAAGGCAGGACGGCCATGCACACCCTGAGGCAAAGCCAGCTCCTTCCCACCACCCTTGACAAGGCGTGGGCCTTTGTTCAGGCCCCGGCCAACCTCGACACCATCACCCCGCCCTGGCTCCGGTTCGAGATCGTCTCGGACGTTCCGGAGGTCATGGAAGACGGGCTGATCATCGAGTACCGCATCGGCCTGCCCGTTCTCGGGCGCAGGCGGTGGGTGACGGAGATCAAGCACATCAAGGCCCCGTTTCGCTTTGTGGACGAACAGCGCCTCGGCCCCTACCGGTTCTGGTACCATCACCATGAACTCCGGGAGGTGCCGGGGGGTGTCCTCATGACAGACACCGTGCGCTACCGCCTTCCCTTCGGCCCTTTGGGCGAGCTGGTCCACGCCCTGGTGATCCGCAGGACCCTTGAACGTATTTTTGCCCACCGGCGTCACCGCTTCACCGCCCTTTTTCCTGCCCCATCCCCTTGAGGCCGTCTCGTGCCAACCCGGGCACGACACCTTGGCAAGCCCACGGACACCCCTGACAACAAGGGGTTCCCCACGTTGTGTTCGCCTCGCCTTCCCCGGCGCGGATGCCTGTGGCGTTTCCGCGCCGCCTCGCCAGCCCCCATCCCCCTGAAATCGAAACAAAACGCATCAACACAGCCATAAAGCGAAACAACGCCGTTTCCGCAAAAAGCCACGGAACCAGAAGTCCGGCACGCTTTGTGTACTTTTCCTTCGTGTCAGTAAAGGTCTATCACCACATTCACCGCTGCCACGCTAAAAAAGGAGAGACACCATGACACGACGCGTTCTACTGATTGCCGGCCTGCTCGCCCTGCTCATCCAGCCCGCCTTTGCAGAAAAAGGGGACACTTTTATGGGGGTGGGAGGCCACTTTGCCGGCAAAAACTTTGAATTCGACAAATCCTCGGGGGCCAGCTTTGTGGCCGGGCACCACATCCACAACGACTGGGCCCTGCTCCTGGAGACCCTGTTCCTCGATGATTTCGACATCTCCAACCCCCTTACCGACGACGATGTGGACGTCCGGCAGGTCGCCGTCATGCTCCGCTGGTACCCCGTCTCCTCGGACCGCGCACGGGCTTATCTTTCTGCGGGCCTGGGCTATCTGGACATCCATGTCAGCGATGACGGCACCGCCAACCATGGAAAACTCTCCCGCTCCGATGCCTGCGCACGGGGCAACATGGGTATTGACTGGCCCCTCAACGACACCCTCTCCCTCGAAGTGGAGCTGGCAGGCACCGCCGGCATAGACGACCTCTCCCTGGTCAGTTTCCACGACTGGAACATGAAGCTTATCTACACTTTCTGACCCTGGATGCACCCATCGCCCTGAAAACAGCACCGGGCGCGCAGCCCCGATGCCACGCCTCCGGCCGACCGCCCCCCTCATTCCGGTCGGCCGGGCCGAAAAAGAGAGGAAAGGTGCATTTCTCCTTGATTCCACAGCACCATTTGATTACTCATGGAAGCACTGACAATCCGGCGAATCACAGGACGGCTTCCGCCTCCCCCGGATATTTCATGGAAAACCGATCGCGCCAGGGCAATCCTGTTCCATTACAGCTTGTTGTGGGGTGCACTCGACTCGTGAAAGATTCGGACCGAAGGGTATGGCCGTCTCGGCATGGACATGCGTTAGACAGGGCGACAGACCGCCCGCAGACACTGGAGGTTTCATGAAGTCCAATGGTTTGTCCCAAGAGGAGATCAGCATGCGTCTTGAGGAATTGAACGACGCATGTCAGGTGCCCTGGCACCTGGAGGGAAACACCCTGAAAAAGCGGTTTGCCTTCAAAAACTTCAACGCGGCCTTCGGATTCATGACCCGTGTGGCCATCAAGGCCGAAAAAGAAGATCACCACCCGGAGTGGAGCAATGTATACGGGCGGGTGGACGTCACCCTCACCACCTTCGACACCGAGGGGATCACGGAAAAAGACTTTGCCATGGCCGCCTTTATGGACCGCATATCAGGTCTCTGATCCGCGCACGGAGGCGGTGCCTTCAACGGGAAGGCTGATAGAGACCGTTGTCCCCTCACCAGGCCGGGAATCCACGGTAAGGGTTCCCCGGTGGCGTGTGACCACCGCGTGGGTCACGGCAAGGCCGAAGCCCATGCCTTTGCGGGAGCTTCGCTCCTTGGTCGTGTAATACGGATCAAAGATATGGGGCAGATGCTCCTCGGCGATGCCGCACCCCGAGTCACGTATCGTCACGTCCACACAAGGCGCCCCGCCGGGAGCAGGCAGCTTCCGCTGTCCCCTGTCGGACCAGGCGCAGCTCACCCATACCGTCCCTTTCCCGCCGCAGGCCTCCAGGGCATTCTTCAGTACGGCATCGATGGCCTGTCCCATCTGGGCCCCGTCCACGGCCACCGGCGGCGCTTCGGGTTCCAGGTCAAGATGCACACCGGCCCCCTGGCCCCCGGCCTGCTTCACGCACCGACGAAGCACCTCCTGAATCGAAACCGTGGCATCCACCCTCTCCCCCCGGCTCGACATGGTGATCATCTGTTCCACCAGATCCCGGGCCCGCTGCACGGCCTCATCCATGGTCGCCAGATGCTTTCTGGCCGGTGATTCCTCATCAAGGCAGAGGGATGCCAGCTCCACCCGCCCCACCATGACGGCAAGCAGGTTGTTGAAGTCATGGGCGATGCCTCCGATAAAGGAACCGATCAGATCGAGTTTGCCCTGCTTGAGAAGGGTCTCCTGCATGGCGCGATACTCCGTCACATCGGCAAGGCTTGCCCGGATGCCCACCACAGCGCTGTTTTTGACGATGGGGGCCGAGTGCAGCAACACCCGCCTCTCCTCTCCATCCCGGCTGATCATGCGGTACTCGGCGGGCTCCACGTCCCCTCCGGCCAGGGTGATCTCCACACGCCCCATGACCCGCGGCCGGTCGTCCGGGTGAAAGGGATCAAGGGCGATGCCCGGGGTCTCGAAATCTTCCGGCTGAATCTGAAAGGCCTTGAGCGCCAGGCTGTTGACGTAGGTGACTCGAAGGGCCAGGTCCACTTCGCACACAATGCAGGGCAGCAGTTCGGCCATCTCCCGGAACCGCTCCTCGCTCTCACGGATCGCCTGCTCCGAGGCCTTGCGCTCGGAGATGTCGTCCACCACCCAGAGCACCCCTTTGTTGAGATCCGGAGGCACATGGGTATCCACGGCCTTTCCCGAAAGACTGCACCACACCGCAGAGCCGTCCCGGCGTTTCAGGCGGTACTCGATCTGGGTCCTGCCCCCGTGAACCAGGGCGTCGTAATGATGGGCCCCGTACTTTCTGAAGGCATCTTCGCTGAGGTGGAGTTCCCTCATGGAGAGCCCCTCCATTTCCCCGGGGGTATCGTAACCGAGGATCTCAGCCATTCTGTCGTTGGCTTTCCAGAGGGTCCGCCCCCCCTTGAGCAGCATGATCCCCACCATGCTGTTTGAAAAAATGGTGGTCAGCTCCGTCACCACGGTGTGAAGCTCACGGGCCTTCTCCTCCACCTCCCGAGTCCGGGACCGCACCATGGCCTCCAGGTGCTCTGTGGTCCGCTCCTGAAAAGCCCGCCCCTCTTTGAGCGAATCGATCATGCTGCTAAAGGAGCAAGCCAGGCGAGCCATCTCATCTTTTCCCGACAGGGAGACGGTCTTTCCGTCGAAATCCCCCCTGCTCACCCGCTGCGCCTGCCGCTCCAGAACCCGAAGCGGGCGGACCAGGCGTTCCCTCAGCACAAAATAGAAGAGCCCCAGGGCCAGGGAGGTAAAAATCACGGCCCCCATCACGATCTCCCAGCCCATGCGCCGTGTGTCCCTGCCGTAGGCGGCCCGGGTCTTTTCCAGGCCGGCAAAAAGAGCATCCTCGGGCACGGCGCTTCCCAGCACCCACCCGATGCCCGGCAACACATGGTGGGAGACAATCCAGATCCGCCCGCCAAGCCGGAGGTGCCCCACCCCTTTGTCCAGGCTCATCACCCCGTGGGCATATCGCCTGACCTCACTGAACGAGGAGGTCAAAAGGCTGCCCATGCCGTTTCCGTCGGATGGGGCCGGAACCCCGAACATCGCCAAGGCCCGCTTCGGAAACACCAGCGGGGTCCCCCCTTCGTCCACAAGGAACCAGAACATCCCCTCCACATCCTTGGAACCGGCTTCTTCATGGACCAGGGTGTCGAAAATATCGGACACGGGCAGGTCGATACCGGCGATGCCCTTGAATTCGCCGCTCCGTGTAACCACAGGGGTAGACGCCGTGGCCACCACCCCGCCCATGGCGTCATCTTTGTACACGGGGGTCCAGACCGTCGCCAAAGACGGGTTCTCCTCCGGGGTGGCCGCCGAAAACCACCGCTCCTTCACAAGACCCTCCATGGTGAACCCGGCAAAGGCCTCCCGGGACACGGTGTTCGGGTAGTATTGGGAAAATCCGCTGGTGTAGATGACGTAGGATGCGGCGGTGGGCATGGAGGTGTGACCGAAAATTTCAAGATAGGGGAGAAGGCAGGCGTGACGATCGCTTGGCGGGAAATCCCCATGGGCGTCACCGCCCGGCAGGCGCAGCATAAGGGAGGGTGCGTCCGAAGGGCCCGCAAGGACCCCGGTGGAAAGGGGTGATAAAGGGGGAAGGGTTCCACAGGCCGAGGGCCCGCCGGGGCCCTCTTCAAAAACAAGGTCACGGGCTTTTTCGGCGAGCAGCGCCGAGTTCCGGGCGACCTTTTCAAAGAAATGGTTGTAATGGAGAGCCCGCTGCCGGACCCGCTCCGTCAGGTTCAACTCCACCCGATGGTGCAGGGTATTCACGGCCCGGTCGGCATAGGTGTCCCCGAACTGCTGGACATGGCGGGTCGTGAACATGGCGAAAAGAACCGCAAAAAGCAAAAGCACCATCGAAAGAGTGACCGTCAGCTGTACACCGATGCTCGACTTGAATCGAATCACACCCATCTTTTTGCCACACCCCACCAACCAAATCGTCTACACACAAATACATCCCCCGCCAAATTTAATTAAAAACCAGACACCACCCGGCATCGTCAACCATAAAAGGCCCCGTCCGGGGACCATCCTTCCAAGAGAGCCCACCCGTGGCCCTGTGACCCGGGCGGAAAAAAGCATGCCACCTGTTCCACAACCGGGAAACGACCCATGGGACGAGATCCCCCGAAGGTTTGTTCCCCTGAGCCGGCTCGCCCGAAGGGTGAGATAAACGACCTGAAAACGATGAACTATTTATCCGCACCCATCGTTTCCCCATGAAATATCCGGGCTAACGGCCCTTGCCGGAGTCCGACATCTTCACCAGGGAGTTGGGAAACGGCTCCAGGATCACCTGGCTCAGGAGGTACGCCTGTTCAAAGCGAACGGCATACCCCTTGATCAGACGAAGCAGGGCGGCAAGGGGAATCCGTTCATCCCGATACTCTTCCAGGCTCTGAAGGAAATAGGCCTTCTCTTCCCTGGAGAGGCCGTCGGAGACCCAGCCAAAGGCGTGCAACAGGGTGTTGATCATGGAAGGAGCCCGTGGCCGCGCGGCCAGGGCTTTTTTAAGCTCCTCCTCGTACAGGGAGAACACCTCGGCCACGGGGCGCTTTTCATGGTTGGCCGTAATCTTGCCGCAGGCGCGGAACCGGGTCTGGTTCCAGGCCATGAGCAAGAGCTTATGGGTGCTGTGAAAGGCCACCAGGTCACGCATCCGGCCACTCTGTCGGGCCTTGCGGAACCGGGCCAGGGAAAAGATCCGGATCAGGAACTGCTCCCGAAGCTCGAAATTCTTCAGGCGCCCTTCGTCCTCCACGGGAAGACCGGGGAAGCGGTCAAAAACGGCGGAGGCGAAAAACCCGCTGCCCCGCTTTGCCTTGGCGGACTTGGCCAGGCCCTCGTACACCTTGACGTCTGACGGGCCGCAGGAGGGGGACCGGTTTTTCAGGAGAAACCCATCCACCTCGGGAAGTGCCTCGAGGCAGGTTTGGGAAAACGCCGCCATGGTATCGGTAAGGACCTTTTCCGTTGCGGGCTGGTAAAGGTGCAGCTTCTTCTCGATCCTGGCAAGGCGAATGGGGGGACGCGGCACCCCGAGGCCGATCTCCACCTCGGGACAGACAGGGGTAAACGTCACATGGGGTTTCAGCTGAGTCACAAAGGAATCGGAGAGTGCCTGCCCATTGTAACGACACGCTTCGAAGCCCAGGCACTTGCTCACCAAAAGGGTGGGTTTGACAACCATGGAAGGATATCCTTATGGAAAAAAGCCATGCGTTGAGAAACACTCAAAGGAAGGAGGGGTCTTTTAAAAATACGCCCTGGACCCTTATTTTTCAAGCACTTATACATTTGCCCAAGCCAAAGGGATCTGATAGAGATGGATCAGGGGCGTAGAAGGGGTTTTATGACCCATGGCTGTCAGGCGACTTTGCAGGGTGTCAGCATGTTTCACCCGTTTCCCGCCCATGCACCGGCTCCCAGGGGCTGTGCCCTTTGCCGGAGACCGGTTGGGTTCCCATGGCATCGCCGCGGTGAAGCGTTGGTTTTCCATGGTTTTCACCGGTGTGACGCGTCCCCGGGCAAGCCCTTTCACCTCCCCGGGCCCACCAGGCACGGATTTTGATCTGTTCCTGTCAAAAGCCCCATTGACCCGCCGCGTCCCTATCCAAGCGGCCACCCCACACGGAGGTACGCCATGATCCACCCTCCCCGGCAACACAACACCGACCTTTTTACCTGCGAGCGGATCGAAGAAGTGGAGGTCCTCACCTTTCACAAGCACCTGCTCCACCACCTCACGGACCTCACGGCAAAAAACCGGATTCTGGACTATCTGGAGTCCGTCTCCAGGGACCCCACCATCCGCGTCTTCCTGATCCTGGCCTCCCCCCAGCGCCTGGACAAAGAGAGGTTCCTGGAGTTCTACCGCCAGTACCTGGGAACCACCTCCATCGCCGACCAGACCCTGCTCAAGCGCCTCTACAACGGCCTCAACCAGTTCATCATGAAGCTTTACAAAATCAACCCCTTTGTGGTGCACGCTGGGGGCGGGGACACCGCCTTTCTCTTCATGAACCTCTCTTTGGCCTGCGACTATCGCATCGCCACCGAAGAGACCCTCTTTCAAAACCCCGGCATGGAGCTGGGCCTGCCCCCCAAGGGCGGGGGAGTCTTTTTTCTCTCCCACCTCCTGGGCCCCGCCAAGTGCGCGGAGATCCTCTACTCGGGGCGGGACATCAACATGGAAGAGGCCCTGGGCATGGGCCTTGTCAACCGCGTCGTCAAACAAAAGGACCTTCGCACCAGCGCCCTGGAGACCGCCCACGCCTTCGCCCATCGCAGCCCCCAGGCCCTGTTCGGGATCAAAAAGCTGCTGAACTACGGCATGAAAGACCTGGAAGAGTTTCTGGAGTATGAAAACAAGGTCCTGGAGACCACCCTGAGGCGTCACCAGCACGAGCAAATGTAAGGGTGCCCTTGCCTTTGGAAACAAAAGGGTTATCTTTATTTTTTTGGGGAAAGGGCCCGGTCCCTACCGTGTGGAGACTTTCCGTGCCCTGCCCCTGACCCGTCACCCAAGCGCAAGGAGCCGTCATGAGCCTTCCCACCCGTACCGACGCACTGGAACTTTTCAAAACCTACAACACCTCCGAGAGCCTCACCCGCCACGCCCTCTCCGTGGAGGGCGTCATGCGTCATTTTGCCGAAAAATTCGGAGAAGATCCCGACGAGTGGGGGATCATCGGCCTTGTCCACGACATCGACTACGAAATGTATCCGGATAAGCACTGCAAAAAGGCGGAAGAGATCCTCTCGGGCGCCGGATGGCCCCAGGCATGGGTCCGGGCCGTGGTGAGCCACGGCTGGGGGATCGTCACCGACGTGAAGCCTGAAACCAAACTGGAGCAGACCCTCTACGCCATTGACGAGCTCACCGGCCTGGTGGCTTCCACCGCCCTGGTGCGCCCCTCCCGAAGCGTCATGGACATGAAGGCGAAATCCGTGAAGAAAAAATGGAAGGACAAGAGCTTTGCCGCGGGTGTGGACCGGAGCATCATTGAAAAAGGGGCCGAGATGCTCGGCATGGAGATCTCCGAGCTCATCACCGAGACCATTCTGGGCATGCGAAAGGTGGCAGACGACATCGGCCTGGGCATGGCCGAAGCAGACAAAGCCATATAGATTAAAAAACAGGCCTCCGGAGGCTTATTTGAGCTGAACAGTTACTGCAGTTTTTCTCAGTAAGGCTGTCGAAAGCAAATAATCACACAATGGATTGCCAGAATACCGCTGGGATTTGACCCGAGGAACGAGGGGCAAAGCCCGGCGGTAATTTGCTTTCAAGGTGGCACACCTTGCCGCCGGAGGCTTGCTTTTGCTACCCACTTTAACCATAGAAGGCTGATTTTTGTGCTTTTATTTTATTCTTGCAGCCTAACCAGTTGTCATGACATTTTATCGATTTGACCTGGGCGTTTTCTCATGAAATATCCGGGTTAGGAGTTGCCAATCCTCGCCAGCGTGCTATAACCACACGTGATACAAATCAATCCACCATGCGGACTCCATACTCTTATTTCTCTTCTGTGTGTCTGCTGCAAGCCATCAAACCCCGACGTGCAGCATCACATATGGAGATCCGCCCATGGCAAGCCCTGCCCATGCCTTTGTCCTCTCATTCTACACCCGCTTTCCCGGTCGGGTCGCCCTCAGCGTGGGGTACGGCCCCGGCCTCACGGAGATCTTCCCTTTTGTCTTTGAAGCCCTCTGCGGCACCCCCATCGGCATCGTGGCCCTGGCCGTGATGACCCAGCAGGACCGTGAAGTGGTGCACCTCTACCATGTGGGGGCCTTCACCCCCGGCAGCGGCCACGGCACCACCATGCTGGACGAGCTCTGCAGCCAGGCAAACCGCTTCAGCGTGGCCCTCAGCCTCAGCCCCGTTCCCTGCCCCACCGAGATCCCGCCCCCCTTGGGCAGCGACGCCCTGGATGCCTGGTACCGACGGTTCGGTTTCCAGGGAGACGGCCACCTGGTGAGAGAACCCGTTGACGGCCCGTAAAGGCCATCAATACCCCTGCTCAAAATCCACGGGATACGAAAGCGCCGAGCCATTTTGCCAGGCCTCAACATTTCGGATAAAAATCCCGGCCACCTCTTCGGGAAAACTGCAGGCGGCGATATGTGGGGTCACCACCACCTGGTCTGAGGTCCACAACGGGCTCTCCGGGCTCAGGGGCTCCTCTTCAAAGACATCCAGCACAGCCCCTGCGATCTGCCGTTCCGCAAGGGCATTGAGAAGGTCCGCTTCGCAGACCGTGCTTCCGCGCCCCACGTTCATAAACACCGAAGAGGGCTTCATGGCGGAAAAGGCTTTCCTGTCAAACAGATGGCGGGTGGCCGGAGTGGCGGGAAGAACGGACACCACGTAGTCGCACCGGGCCAGGAACCCATGGAATGCATCCCCCGAATAGAGATGGTCAACGCCGGAAAACGATTTGGGGCTACGGCGGTAGCCCACCACCTTCATGCCGAAATGACGGGCGGTCTCCGCCACATGGGCGCCGATGGAACCCAGCCCGCACACCCCCAGGGTCACCCCCCGAAGGCTCCGGTACGGCACAGGCTGCCAGGTACACCGCTGCTGATGGGCCCGCACCTCGAACACCTGTCGCTCCCGGGCCAGGATGTACCCGAAGACGTATTCGCTCATCAAGGGCCCGAAGATCCCCTTGACCCCGGTCAGAAGATAGTCCCTGCGAAGCCCGGGGGCGCACAGGGCATCCACCCCGGCAAAGGTCGACTGCACCCACACCAGCTTTTCGGCCTCGGGAAGCACCCGAGCCACCATGTCCGGCTGGCCCAGAATCACCTCGCAGCCACCCACGGTCTCCATGGCCTCGGCCACCGTCTCGCAGGCATGCAAAACCACGCCAGGCAATCCTGCAGCCTCCACCAGCGGCCGGTATACCTGGGCGTCCCTTGCCAGAATCATCATACGCGTCATCCCACAGTCTCCTTTTCCAGATGAATTTGTTTGCACCTCTGTTTGTGCTACGGTACACATGGTTGGTAAAAGTCTCCAGGGCATCGTGTCATCCGGGCACATGCCATCTGCGTCACCGAATTTAACCAGTTGACCTTACAAGGCTTACATATTTTGATACCCCTTGCTTTACTTGCTGTCATTTCCGGCCTGGCCCTCCTTGTCTGGAGCGCAGACCGTTTTGTGGACGGAGCCGCCGCCACCGCACGGCACCTGGGCATGCCTCCCCTTCTCATCGGCATGGTGATCCTTGGCTTCGGTACCTCGGCACCGGAAATGGTGGTCTCGGCCCTTGCCGCCACCCAGGGCAACCCCGGCCTGGCCCTGGGCAACGCCTACGGCTCCAACATCACCAACATCGCCCTGATCCTGGGCGTCACGGCCCTCATCGCCCCCATCACCGTCCAGTCCCAGGTCCTGAAAAAAGAGCTGCCCCTCCTCACGGCCATCACCGCCCTGTCCGCCTTCCAGATCGCCGACGGCCACATCAGCGCCACGGACGCCTGGGTCCTTCTGGGCATCTTCGGGGGGCTCATGGCCTGGACCATCCACCAGGGCCTCAGGCGACGGGGGGACACCCTGGCCGATGAGACAGAGCAGGGCATGGCATCGGATACCAAGACCCTCTCCCAGGCCCTGGTCCTGCTTGGCACCGGCCTGGTGGCCCTTGTGATAGCCTCACGAATCCTGGTCTGGGGCGCCGTGGAACTGGCCCATGCCTTCGGGGTCAACGACCTGATCATCGGACTCACCATCGTGGCCGTGGGCACCTCCCTTCCCGAGCTGGCCTCCTCGGTCATCGCCACCCGCAAGGGAGAACACGACATCGCCCTGGGCAACGTCCTGGGCTCAAACCTCTTCAACACCCTTGCCGTGGTGGGCATCGCAGGGGCCATCCACCCCCTGAACGTGGGACGGGAGGTCCTCACCCGGGACGCCCTCACCATGGGAGCCCTGACCCTCTCCCTTTTTGTCATCGGCTACGGGTTCAAGGGGTCGGGCCGCATCAACCGATTCGAAGGTGCCGCCCTGGTGGCCGCCTACATCGGCTACAACACCTGGGTGGCCATGGAACTTTTCCGCTAAAAAAACGGTAACGAGTCAACTCAAAACTGCCTCCGTCGGCCCTGCCGGGGGCAAATGGTTCATTTGGTTTTCCGATTATTTTTCACATAACGAGCATGCAACCGGAACGTTTTTGCGGAGCTTTTTTCAATAAGCGACCCGCCGGAGGCCAACTGAATCGTTGCCCAAAAATCAAAAAAGGCCGCCCTCCATGGGCGGCCTTTTTTATTGTTCGCTGTTGATCGTGTTTTAGCAAAACACACGGTCACTGTTTTATTCCGTACGATAAGCCCAAGGCTTAGACACCGTATTTCTTTCCGTAGTTTTCCACCACAAAGTCGATGTCTTTATCACCACGGCCGGAGAGGTTGATGAGGATGGACTCCTCTTTGGGGAGATCCTTGGCCAGGGTCATGGCGTAGGCCACGGCGTGGGCGCTCTCGATGGCGGGGATGATCCCTTCGGTGCGGGAGAGCTCGAAGAGGGCGTCGATGGTCTCTTCATCACCGGCGGTGACGTACTCCACCCGCTCAATGTCCTTCAGGAGGCTGTGCTGGGGCCCGACCCCGGGGTAATCAAGGCCGCTGGCAACAGAGTAGACAGGCAGGGGCTCGCCGGCGTCGTCCTGGAGGAGATAGGACTTGAAGCCGTGCAGGGTCCCGGGCTTGCCCAGGGTGAGGGTGGCTGCGTGCTTGCCGTCTTCAAGGCCTTTCCCCGAAGGCTCCACCCCGTGGATCTTGACGCTCTTGTCTTCGAGAAAAGCGGTGAAAAGCCCCATGGCGTTGGAACCGCCCCCCACACAGGCCACGATATGATTGGGCAGCGTGCCGTATTTTTCCTGGAACTGGGCCCTGGCCTCAATACCGATGATCTTCTGGAAGTCACGTACCATCATGGGAAAGGGGTGGGGCCCCACCACGGAGCCGATGGCGTAGAGCTGGGTCACCGGATCGGCGAGATAGGCTTCAAAGGCGGCGTCCACGGCGTCCTTGAGGGTCTGGGTCCCCCGGGTCACGGGAATCACGTTGGCGCCGAGGATCTTCATGCGGGTGACGTTGGGCTTCTCTTTCTCAATGTCGATAATCCCCATGTAAATATCGCACTCCAGGCCCACGAGGACAGCGGCCGTGGCCAGGGCCACGCCGTGCTGCCCGGCACCGGTCTCGGCAATGAGTTTTTTCTTGCCCATGCGCTTGGCCAGAAGGGCCTCGCCGAGGCAGTGGTTGATCTTATGGGCGCCGGTGTGGTTCAGGTCTTCACGCTTCAGGTAGATCTGAGCGCCCCCGATCTTGTCGGAGAGATTTTTGCAATGGAACAGAGCGCTGGGGCGGCCCACAAAGTCCTTCATGAGGGTGGTCAGCTCCGCCACAAATGCGGGGTCGTCCTTGATCTCGTTGTATGCGACGGTGATCTCGTCGAGGATGGCCTGGAGTTCGGGGGGCACAAAGCTTCCGCCGTAATCTCCGAAGTAACCTTCGGCGTTGGGCATTTCAAGGCTGCGGATGTCGGTGGTCATATCTACTCTCCTGGGTCTGTATCGTCTCTTTCGCGGTCCTGCCCTTACCGGTCCGGCCGCCCTTTTTGTTTCTACGAGCAGAAACATGCCCCAACCCCCGGCCTTTTGCAACCTTTTTTTGCTCCAAAAGCGGAAAAACCGCCAATCACCTTGCCTTTCGCCCCCAAACCCACCTATAGTGATCTTTCTGTCAATTTAACCGCATACAGGTGACTCTCGTGATCTCCAAACCTCTCATCGAGGCCATCGTTGCTCAGTACGTCCAACCCCTGGAAGGACGTCACGGCCTTGCCCACTGGGCCCGGGTCCTTGAAAACGGGCGCCTGCTGGCCGACCTCACCGACGCTGACCTCGCCGTTGTGGAACACTTTGCCGTGTTCCACGATGCCTGCAGAAAAACCGAAAGCTTTGACCCCGGCCACGGAGCCCGGGGCGCTGAGCTGGCCCGCCGCCTCCACAAAGAGGGGCTCGTTCCCCTGAACGAAGACCAGCTCGCCCTTCTCACCCACGCCTGCGAAGCCCACACCGACGGCCTCATCACCGGCGACCTCGCCGTGCGGGTCTGCTGGGACTCGGACCGCCTCGACCTGGGCCGTGCCGGCATTCGCCCCGCCCAGGGCCTCCTGTGCACCGGCGCCGCCCGGGACAGCGAGCTCATGCAGTGGGCAGGCGAGCGAAGCCTTGCCGGCCACCGGCCCGACCTCCTTGCAACGGAGTGGGGCATTACCCTCAAAGACGAAATACCCGCATAAAACAACGTAAGCTGTCGCCACGTCGTCACCATGCCTCCGGCAAAGCCGCCGGAGGCAAAAATGAACGCACGGCCCTCAGCTGATTCCCATGATCAACATCCCGCTCAGGACCCTACCCATGCACCTGTTCAACGCCATTGCCATCCTGATCTCCCTGGCCGCTCTTTTCAGCTTCATCAACAACCGCTTCATCAAGCTCCCATCCACCATCGGCATCATGATGATCGCCATGCTCATGTCCCTGGGGCTCATCCTCGTGGCACCCTTCGGGCTGGACCCGGGGGTGGCAAAGCTCATCTCCGGCATTGACTTCAATACCACCCTCATGGTGGGGATGCTCTCCTTTCTCCTGTTTGCGGGGGCCCTGCATGTGGAGATGGACGACCTGCTGGAAAACAAGATTGAAATCGCCCTTTTTGCCACCGTGGGGGTGGTGGCCTCCACCTTTGTCACCGCTGTGCTGGTCTACGGGGCGGCAGGCCTCATGGGCCTGGAGCTGGCCTTCATCCACTGCCTCCTCTTCGGGGCCCTCATCTCTCCCACGGACCCGGTGGCCGTGCTGGGTATCCTCAAATCAGCGGGAGCGCCCAAAAGCCTGGAGGTCAAGATCACCGGGGAATCTCTCTTTAACGACGGCATCGGGGTGGTGGTCTTCCTCACCATCCTGGAGATTGCCACAGGTGAGGCAGAACTCTCCTTCGGCCACGTGGCGGCCCTGTTCGCCACAGAGGTGGCCGGCGGACTCATCCTGGGGCTGGTCACCGGCTGGGTCGCCTACCTGATGCTCGCCAAGGTGGACAACTACCAAGTGGAGGTCCTCATCACCCTGGCCCTGGTCACCGGCAGCTACGCCCTGGCCCTTGCCCTTCACCTCTCCGGCCCCATCGCCATCGTCGTGGCCGGCCTCCTCATCGGCAACCGGGGGCGGGCCTTTGCCATGAGCGACAAAACCCGGGAGCACCTCGACACCTTCTGGGAACTCCTGGACGAGACCCTCAACGCCGTCCTCTTCCTGCTCATTGGCTTTGAGATCCTCATCCTCACCGTAAGCAAGCGATTCCTGGCCCTGGGTGTCCTGGCCTTCGGCATCGTCCTTGTGGCCCGATTCGCCTCCCTCACAGGGGCCCTGGCCCTACTCAAGCCCTTCCGTCCCTTTGCCAAGGGCGCCCTCTCCATCCTCACCTGGGGAGGCCTCAGGGGCGGTATCTCCGTGGCCCTTGCCCTCTCCCTGCCCGCCACCATCCCGGTGCGCGACGGCCTGGTCACCATGACCTACGTGGTGGTGATCTTCTCCATCGTGGTCCAGGGCCTCACCATCGGAAAGCTCATCCGACGGCACCATTAACAATTCCTAAAGGCAAATAAACATGCCTCCGGCGGCAAGGTGAGCCACCTTGAAAGCAGCTTGCCATAGCGCTCTCCCCTTCGTTCCTCAGGGCAAAGCGCTATGGCATTCACGCCGTCCTTCCCCCTTTTGCCCTTCCCCCTTTTGCCCTTCGCCCTTCGCCCTTTTGCCCCCCACCTTTTTACCCTTCGCCTTTTACCCTTCGCCCTTCGCCCTTCGCCTTTTGCCTTTCGCCTTTTACCCTATTACCTATCCCCTATTTCCTATTTCCTATTCACAAAAAAAACACCGCCGTCCCTCAAAACGAGCAACGGCGGTGCATTGAAAAAAAGCTCTGGCTCACAGCACGGTGGAACCCCCAACGCGGTCGGACGTTCGGGGCAGGAAGAAATGCTGGTACAATTCATGGGTCACATCGATGCAGAGAACCGAAACATCATGAATTAAGGAGAGATTTGAGCCAGAACATCGGTGGGGGCCACCCGTTACAGGCGGCCCCGATAATCGGTGGTGCTTAGCGTCCCCCTTCCGGGTCCAGGGTAAATTTCCATGCGCAGACCCAGGTGTCGGGGTGGGCGTCCGGAGGGCATCCCACACACTCGGTGCGGATGCGCGGGTCAATGGCCCTGGCAAAAGAGGGGTATTCCACAAGCCCTGCTGATTTGCAGGGGTAGTCGTCCAGCCCTTTTCTCTGCCGCGCGGTCTGGACCCGGCACTTGTTCATCTGAAAAACAAAGCTGTTTTCCTCTTCCTCCACAATGGACTGCTCGTTGATCCGCGCGTACATGCGGAATTTCAAGGCCGCCTTGAGCCCTTCCAGCCCGGGCTTTTCGGAGAGCCCCAGAAACCGTTTCACGGCCGAGGCCTCAAAGGGTGAAAAGTGCGCCCAGCAGGAGTCGTTGCAGCGCTTGGCGTCGTTCATCCCGTGGGTGAACTCCACGGACTGGAACCACACCCCGTCGTTGGCCAGCCAGTTGATGGAGATGGACTCCAGAAATGCGTCCATGGCCTCGTCATCCAGGTTAAGGAGCGCATCGGGAATGCCGTCTGTAAGGCCGAAGCCCAGGGTCTTGGAGAGGCGTTTCAGCTGGATACCCCGGCTTGTCTCCAAAGCCTTCCAGAGGGTGTCGTGGGCTTTTTCCGTGCCCATCTGATGCCTCACCTCCGTAAACCACAGGACGTGATGCATGATAATGCGATGCATCATGTCCATGGCCAGCGTCGCCTTCTCTTTGCTGCCCAACCCTTCCAGTGCCGTCTTGGTCGTGTCCGTCATCTTGTGCCTATCCCGTTAAGGGCTATGCCCTAAAATAAATGCCATGCATGGTGTCACACGATTCCCGGGGCATCTCCCAACGCAAAAACCATTTCCCATGTGCCCCCGGCGGCCAGGGCAATCATCGCCCCCGGCCTCCAGGGTGCAGGCCCCTTTGGCCTTCGGTCCGGAACACCAAACGGGACTGCCTGTTGCACAGGAGTTTTACTTACAAAAAAACAACATCATCATAAAATATATCAATACACACAGCCTTCGGGATCCCGCATCGGCCACCACGCTTTACCCGTACAAAGCAGATGGATAACTCTTCACAACTATTTCCGATCCGGGATCCGGGGGCAAGCCTTTTTGCAAAAAGGCTCCCCCCGGCTTTCCTCTCTCAACAGCAAGGAGGCCCCGAAGTGGCGGCGGGGCCCGTCATGCTATTTCCCCCCGAATCCTGCGTCGTCCATGGCGGTCACGGCACCATCGCAGGTTTGAATCGCATCCATTTTGCCCATGGCGGCGGGCAGCATGGTGTTGATGAAGAACCGGGCGGTGGTGACCTGACCCTTGTAATATGCGGCATCCTTTTTCTTCTTCTCCACAAGGGGAGCGGCCACGGTGGCGCGCCACAGGAGCATCCAGGCCATGGTGAGATCGCCGGTCACCTCCAGGAGCGGATGGGAGAAGGCATAGGCGTCCAGCACCTTGTCGGACATGGCTGCCTTGCTGATGGCGGCGGTCACTTCGGTGTACTTGGTGAAAAAAGCCTGGAGGTTCTCGGCCAGGAGCGCCACGTCGGGAATCTCTTTGGCCTGGTCGATGGTGTGGTGGATGGTCTCCAGAAAGTCCATGAAGGGCTTGCCCTTTTTCATGCCGAGCTTGCGGCCCAGAAGGTCCATGGACTGAATGCCGTTGGTGCCTTCGTAGATCATGAAGATACGCGAATCCCTCAAAAGCTGGGCCACGGGGAACTCTTCCACGTAGCCGTAGCCGCCGTACACCTGGATGCCGTGGCTGCAGACCTCAAAGGCCTTGTCCGTGATGTAGCCCTTGATGACCGGGGTGAGCACTTCCAGAAGGAGGCTGTACTTGCTGCGCTCGTCCGGGTCCTCGCTCATGGCGATCTTGTCGTGGCAGAGGCCGCCGAAGTAGATGAGGCTTCGCATGCCGTCCACGTAAGACTTCATGATGAGGAGCTGACGCTTGACGTCCGGGTGGTGGATGATGGTCACGGGGGCGGACCCGGACGGATCGGTGAGCCCCTTGGTCTGGACCCTTTCACGGGCGTAGTTCAGGGCGTGGATGTAGGAAGCCGTGGCGTTGGCAAAGCCCTGAAGCCCCACCATCTGACGGGCTTCGTTCATCATCTGGAACATGGCGGCCATGCCCTTGTTCTCTTCGCCCAGAAGGGTGCCGATGCACTGGCCTTTGCCGCCCAGGGTCAGGGAGCAGGTGCAGTTGCCGTGGAGGCCCATCTTCTCTTCGATGCCGGTGCAGACCACGTCGTTGAACTCGCCCAGGCTGCCGTCCTCGTTGATGCGGTACTTGGGAACCATGAACAGGGAGATACCGCGGGTGCCTTCCGGGGCCCCTTCAATGCGGGCCAGGACCGGGTGGATGATGTTTTCCACCATGTTCTGTTCACCGCCGGAGATGAAGATCTTGCTGCCGGAGATGGAGTAGGTGCCGTCGTCGTTTTTCGTGGCCACGGTGGTGAGGGCCCCCACGTCGGAGCCTGCCTCGGGCTCGGTGAGGAGCATGGTCCCGGACCACTCACCGGAGAACATCTTCTTCAGAACCTGCTTCTTCTGGGCCTCGGTGCCGTAGCTCTCGATGAGCTTGGCCGCGCCGTGGGAGAGCATGTTGTAGAGCATAAAGGCGTTGCAGGCACCGTAGAAGTACTCGTTGGCCGCCATGGAGACCGCATGGGGAAGCCCCTGACCGCCCCACTCCGGGTCGTCGCTCATGGCCAGCCATTCGCCTTCGCAGTAGAGGTCGTAGGCGTGCTTGAACCCTTCGGGCACGGTGACGGTGCCCGCGTCAAAAGTACATCCGTCATCCCCCACCTTCTGCAGGGGGAGCATCTCCTTGATCCCCAGATTCCGGGCCTCACCGATGATCATGTCGATGGTTTTTCGATTGAACTCCGCATAGGACCCGCCCTTGTACTCTGTGCCGACGTCCAGCTGTTCATGAAGTACGAAGTCGATATCCCGTTTGTCTGCAATCAGTTGAGCCATGAATCGGTTCCTTTCATCGTTGTGTGAGTAATGATCAAATCTGAATGAATACTGTCTCCGGCGACAAGGGGGGCGAAGCCGCGATTGCCTAAAACCGTCGTAAATGAATGGCAAGTGGTGCCTGTGCGCTTTATCGCGTTAGGCGCAGGCCCCCACCATGTGAAGCACCTCGTCATTGCGGTTGGCCGCACACCAGATCCGCATGTTCTCGGCCTCCCGCACCAAATCGTCCCGAAAATCCGGGTGGGCGATGCTGATCAATGCCTCGGCGCGCTCCCAGGTGGATTTGCCCTTGAGGGAAACCATGCCGAACTCGGTGACCACGTACTGGGTAATGGACCGGGGCAGGGTCACCACGGTGCCCGGGTCAAACACCGGCCTGATGCGGGAGATGAGCTTGCCCTCGGCGTCCCTTGCCGTGGATGAGAGGCAGATAAAGGACTTTCCGCCCCTGGAATGATACGCGCCGTAGGCAAAATCAAACTGCCCGCCGGTGCCGGTGATATGGCGAAAGCCTGCGGACTCAGAGGAGACCTGGCCGTAGAGGTCCACCTCCAGGGCGTTGTTGATGGAGACCACCCGGTCGTTGGCCGCGATATTGAACAAATCATTGGTGTAGTCCACGGCGTAGCTGGCGCAGGACGGGTTGTTGTCCAGAAAGTCGTAGAGGCGCTGGCTTCCCAGGGCAAAGGCGTAAACCATCTTGCCTCGGTCCATGGCCTTTTTGCTGTTGGTGATCTTTCCGGCCTCGAACATCTCCAGGTAGGAGTCGGCGAGCATCTCGGTATGCACGCCCAGGTTCTTGAGATCCGAGCGGGCAATGAGCTTGCCCACGGCGTTGGGCATGCCCCCGATGCCGAGCTGGATGCAGGAGCCGTCCTCGATCTCATGGACGATGCGCGTGGCGATGGCCTTGTCCACGGCGGTGACCGCCGCGTCCGGTAGGGTGAGCAGGGGCTTGTTGTCCGATTCCACCACCACATCCACCTCGGAGATGTGCACCGACTCTTCAGCCCCGCCCAGGCACCGGGGAATGTTCTCATTGACCTCCACGATGACGGTGCGGGCGTTTTCGATAATCGCCCGCTGAAAGGAGTTGGCGATGCCGAAGTTAAAATTGCCGAAGCTGTCCATGGGCGCCGTGCGCACCATGCACACATCGCAATGAAGGTTCTGCCGGTAGTGGGACGGCCCTTCATGGTAGACAAAGGGGATAAAGTGGCAGCTCCCCTTGTCGTGGCTCTTGCGCTCCCCTGAGCTGAAGTGCCAGCTGTTGTAGACAAAACGACCGCTTTCTGCGGGAACCTTGACCACCGCGGCAACACCGGGAAAGGCCAGGGCCCGGACCTTGACGTTCCAGAGTTCGTCCTGGCGCATGGCCAGGGCCGCGTCCAGGTATTCGGGGGCACAACAGAACGCTCCGTAGTCCACCCAGTCCCCCGGGTGAACCAGACACACCGCATCCATGGCCGACATGAGCTTGTTCTTGTAATCGTTGATGAACCCCATAACTCCTCCCTGTGCCGATGGTAAATCTCAACAGGCGGTGCCAGGCGGGGGCACCCCCCTGCAGGGAGTGTGGGAGACCCTGCGTCAATGGGGAGTGCTGCCGCACGACATGGCCCACGGTGCCGCCGAACCGGTGAAACCGGGCTGGGTACCCGGTGACGATTCCATTCCACCGTTATCCGGCGCATACGCCGTTTCAATGAGTAATCATGGGCAACAAACGTGCCACCTCTATCAGCAAGATTCCAGAAGCCTGTTTTTCATAAGGAAAGTAGTAAAGAGAGGAACCGGAAGCCCTGAACAGGAAGGGGGGAACCGATGTGGCGATATCACCACACCCCGTTCCCCCCTTCCGACCGTTCCCTGTTTGGTTCGAATAACTTACGCCATTTTGTGGCGAAATCGCCACACCACGTGGTTATTTCAACCCATACTTGCGCATCTTGGTAAACAGGGTCTTGCGATGGATCCCTAAAATCTCCGCCGTCCGCCCCTTCTGCCACCGGGTCTTCTCCAGGGCATTTTCGATGACCCGCCTTTCAAAGGCCTCCACAGCCGCTGTCAGGCCCACCCCGGCGTCGGGCAGGGCCTCCTCCTCTTCGGGATCCTCCACGAAGGTCTCCGCCTCCATCAGCTCCATAAAATCGACCTTTCTCAAGGTCACGTAACGCTTCAGCACGTTTTGGAGCTCCCGGATATTGCCCGGCCAGTGGTAGCGGGTAAAGGCCGCCAGGAGCCTCCCGGTGATGGGCGCCACCTCCCGCCCGTCCGCGTACATGGAGAGAAAATGATCGATGAGAAGGGGCAGGTCGTCCTTGCGCTTGCGCAAAGGGGGCAGCTTGATGGGGATGATGTGAACGCGGTAGTAAAAATCCTCCCGCATGAGCCCCTTCTGGACCAGCTCTTTCAGGTTTCGGTTGGTGGCCGCCACAATGCGGATGTTGGGCTTGCGCACCAGGGTGCCCCCCACCGGTGTGTAGCCGCTGCCCTCGATGGCCCGTAAGAGCTTCACCTGCATGTTGAGGCCGATCTCCCCGATCTCGTCGAGAAACAGGGTGCCCTCGTCGGCGATATCCAGAAAACCCTTCTTGTCGGCGCTCGCCCCGGTGAAGGCCCCTTTCTTGTACCCGAAGAACTCGCTTTCGATGATGCTCTCGCTGATGGCGCCGCAGTTAACGGGCACAAAGGGCTTGGAACTCCGATCGCTCATCTTGTGGATCGCCCGGGCCACCAGCTCCTTGCCGGTGCCCGACTCCCCGTAGACCATGACGTGGACGTTGCTGGCCGCCGCGTTGAGGATCAGCTCGTAGACCTCCTGCATCACCTCGCTCTTGCCCACGATGTCTCCGAACTTGTAGCGCTCCCGGATGGAGGAGCGAAGCCGGAGGTTCTCCTTTCTCAAATGCTTGGCGCTTGCGGCGATGGCCTCTTCGGTGAGCTTGCGGTCGGTGATGTCCAGGACAATGGACTGCACCTTGATTACGCTGCGATCCGTATCGAAAATCGGGGTACGCACCGCAAAATACCAGCGGTCCTCCTTGGGACTCTTCACCTCCTGGCGCACCGTCTCTCCGGTGAACACCTTCTCCGTGCACCAGGGGCAGGGGGTGTCCAGCCCGTAGATCACCTTGTGGCAGAGCTCTCCCACGGCGTTGCGGCCAATCTTCTCCTCCAGGGTCCGGTTGATGAACTCCAGGCGACGGTCCGTGGTGATGATGTAGATAAAGCCCTCGAAGGTGGTTAAAATGGCGGAGAGCTTGGCCTCGCTCTCCCGCAGGCTGTTCTCGGCGAGCTTGCGCTCGGTGATGTCCATGAACGAGGCGATGCTGTTCATGGTGCCCGGGATCATCCCCACCTTCATGTAGATATAAGTGAGGTTCTTTGCCTTGTCGTGGATGCGGCACTCGTACTCGATGGGGATATCCGCTCCGGGCTTTCGCCGCCCGTAGTGATAGCGCTGCATGCGGTCCAGGTCCTCGGGGACCACGAACTGGGACCACTTCATGCGGTTATCGATCTCCTCCCGGGTGTACCCCACCATGGCCTCGAACCGCTCGTTGGAGAAAAGGATCGTCATCTCGTGGTCGATGATGATGGTGCCGGTGCCGGTGTTCTCGAACACCGCCCGGTACATTTTTTCACTCCTGGCAAGGGCCTTGATGGACTTTAAGCGACCGGCACCCAGGCGCAGCTTGTGGACCGCCTCCCCCACCCCCTTTGCCAGCACACCCAGAAGGTTCAGCTCCTCGGCATCAAACAGATAGCCGCCCGACGCATACAGGGTAATGACCCACGACTCCCCCATGGACAGGGCGATGGGCAAACTCACCGCGGCGGAGTAGCCCATCTTCAGAGCCTCTTCGCGCCACCGGGCGAAATTGTAATCCGTTGCGATATTCTGGACAATGCAGGTCCGCTCGTCGGCCATGGCCACGGCAGCCGGGCAGCCCAGCCTGTCTGCACCGTCCCCCCGGATCATGGCCAGGTCGGGGCAGAATGCCTCCAGGCCGTCCCCGGCGCGTACGGACAACAGCTCCCCCTTTGCCGCGGGCGGCCCCCCCACCCAGGCATAGTCGTAGCGACTCTCCCCGGAAGACAGGAGAAGACAAAGCTTGTCCACAAGCTCGTCTTCGGTTTGTGAGTGAATCAAGATATTGAGAAAAGAGATATAGGCCTTGTGGTTCTGCGCTCTGCGATCGTCCATGGGTGGCTGGCCTCGTGATAAAAGATAAACTCGTCACACGTCGATGCCTCAGTTACGGGACAGGCAAACATCGTGGCGGGATGGTAACACAAGGGAAGTAGAAGTTCAAAATTTACTCTCATGATCCCTGTTCAGGAAAACGCCTCACCGTCTCATGGCGACGAAGGAAAATTTCGCCGTCTTTCACTTAACGGTTTTTTGTCCATGTGGTAATGGTCGTGGATGACAGGCGACGTGCCGCGGCAACGGATGCTTCAACATCCCGGCGGCACCAGATGTTTCGCCACAGCCCCACCCCACAACGCGAAAGGAACAACACGATGCGCCCCCCATTTCAGCAAGCCACCTGCATGGATCTTCTCATTACCCTGGCGGAAACACCCGGGCCAAGCCTGGAAGAGACGTTGAGACGAAAGGTTCTCGAGGATTTTTTTACCGACCGGGGCGTGCCCTTTTCCGTGGATGGCGCCGGCAACCTCCGGGTGCTTGTGGGAGAAGGCCCCTGGGAAGAGACCGTGGTGTTCGATGCCCACATGGACGTGGTGCAGGAGGGATTTGAAGCCAAGGTCACCCGCGACGAAGACCGGCTCATGGGCATGGGCGTGGCCGACGACCTGGCTGCCGTGACCCTCCTGGCCCACCTGGCAGCAGACCTCTGTGACCGCAAGGTGGCCCTGGAGCGCCCCCTTCTCATCCTCTTCTCCACCGGGGAAGAAGGCGACGGAAACCTCAAAGGCATCCGGCACCTGGTGGCAGAAAAGGAAAAACCGCCCCACCTCTTTGTCTCCTTTGACCTGAACTTCGACCACATCTGCCTGACGGCCCTGGGGTCCAAACGCTACCGCATCGCAGCCCAGGCCCCCGGTGGGCACAGCTGGAGCGACTTCGGCCTGCCCAGCGCCATCGATTCTCTCATGGCCCTGCTCACCGACGTCAAGCACCGGTTCGGCGCCATCACCGCCACCCACCCCGGCCAGGCCTCCTGCAACGTCGGCACCATCCAGGGCGGGGAAGGGATCAACTCCATAGCCGCAGGGGCCTCGGCCACCTTTGAGTTCCGAAGCGTGGACCCAAAGATCCTGAACCGCCTGGACCAGGACCTGCAAGAGAGCCTTGCCTCCCACGCCACAGAAGCCGTCACCTTCTCCTGCACCACCACGGGCGAGCGCCCCGCAGCCTCCCCGGTGGAGAGCCACCGCATCGAACCCATGGCCGTCAAAGCCATCCACGACGCCACCGGCATCACCCCCAAAGAGATCCCCATGAGCACCAACATCAACGTCCCCCTCTCCAAAGGATGGCCCTGCGTCTGCATGGGCCTCTGCCAGGGCGGCCGCTTCCACAGCCACGAAGAGTTCCTCATCATCGACTCCCTGGCCCAGGGCTGGGAAGTGCTGCACGCCATGCTGCCGGATGGCAGGGCTTAAAAGCAAGCCTCCTATGGTTAAAGTGGGCTCAATAAGCGTGCCTCCGGCGGCCAGGTGGGGGCACCTGGAAACCCTATGGCGAATGCATGGAGATCTCGGGTATACGAACGCTAACAGGGCATTCGCGTGATGTGTGACATGGGGCAAGCGCTTATTCAGGAGAGGCCTATGTCACGCTTCTATGAACACGATGAAGGACATTTGGAGTTCGCTTGACGTTAACCGGAATAGCTTCGCCAGCGATGATGGTGAAGAGAATATGAGAAGGCTGACCACCCAAGGGCTAACCCGGATATCTTTCTCGCTCCCAGGCTCTGCCTGGGAGTGTCTGTTGCAAGGCTCCGCCTTGCCGGTGTGAGGCATTGGGGAAAAAATCCAACGAGAAGGAACCTCAAGCGTGGAGGCAGAGCCTCCATGCACCATTCCCAGGTGGAGCCTGGGAACGAAAGAAGATAGTTAAGTACCCCATACCGCCTATCACGGGCGCAGCCCGTCAGCAAATGTGACGACCCTGAGGAACGAAGGGTCGGAGCATTTGCGAACCTGGGGTCAAGGGGCTTAGCCCCTTGCCGCCGGAGGTTGTTTTTAAAGCGTTGCCAATGCTTTTTCCATACGGTCCAGGGCCTCTTCAAGGAGGGCGCGGGTGCAGGCAAAGTTGAGGCGAAGCCAGCCGGGTGCGTCGAAGTGGGCGCCGTCGGAGAGGCCCACGCCGTGCTCTTCGAAGAAGGTGGCGGGGTTGTCCACGCCCAGGTCCCGGGCATCCATCCAGATCAGGTAGGTGGCCTCCGGCAGGAGGGGGGAGAGTCCTTTCATGGCGGCAAGACGTTCAAAGGCGTAATCCCGGTTGGCCCGGAGATACGACAAGACCTCTTTCAGCCAGGGGCCGCCGTGGATATAGGCGGCAGTGGCCCCTTCGTATCCCATGAGGTTCACGTAGGGGACGATGCCCTCCATGGCCGCTTTGAAACGGGTGCGGAGTTTCTCATCGGAGATGATGGCCATGGAGCAGCCGAGGCCCGGGATGTTGAAGGTCTTGCTGGGGGCCATGAGGGTGATGGTGCGTGCCGCGGCTTTTTCCGAGAGGGAGGCCGTGGGGATGTGCGAGCCCTTATCGTCCAGCACCAGGTCGGCGTGGATCTCGTCGGAGCAGATGAGAATATCCCGCTCTTCGCAAAAGTCAACGATGCCGGTGAGTTCATCCTGTGTAAGCAGAGTACCGCCGGGGTTGTGCGGGGTGCAGAGCATGAGAAGTTTCGTCTCCGGGGTCACCTGGGCATCCAGGACCTCCCGGTTGATCACGAGCCGACCGTCCTCAACGGGCAGGTGGACCTTCACCATCTGCCGCCGGGCGTTTTTGGCTGCCGACAAAAACGGCGGGTAGGCAGGTGTGGGCACGGCAATATCGTCTGTCTCCCCCACCAGCCGTGCGGCCACGTTGAACCCGGTGACCACACCGGGGATAAAAAGAATCCACTCACGCTCCACGCGCCAGTCAAAATGCCGCGCAATATGCCCCTGCACCGCCTCGTACAGGGCGTCGGTGGGGAGGGTGTACCCGTACACCGGATGACCGGCCCGCCTTGTAAGCGCCGTGGTCACGGCCTCGGGCGCTGCAAAATCCATATCCGCCACCCACAGGGGCAACACGTCCTCTTTAAACCACTCCCACTTGACGCTTGATGTCCCTCGACGGTCGATGGGCTTATCAAAATCCATGACAACTCCTTCATTTCTGGTCACAGGCAGGTGCCCTTTCGTTACCGAAAGACCATACCCGCCACAACCCAAAGGCACCAGAAAAAACACTCACTATTCAGCTCAAAAAAGCCTCCGGCGGCCCTGCCGGGGGCCAAACTTTTAAAAAGTTTGACAAACAGATCCTGCGAACGATTTTGACGAAACAAACGGGCTCGACAAGCCGACTGTTTCAAACCGAACGAACAGGCAAGCAAAACATTTTTGCGGAGCTTTGTTCAAAAAACGACGACCTCCGTGCCGTTACACAGGAGGCCTCGTTCCTCGGACCGGGTTATGTCACGGCATATCGAGACGGCTCGTCAAAAAAGGAGATGTCCGCATATCCCGCATGGATTCTCCCCGAATGGGGACTCCCGGCAGGAATGTAGTAGCGGTCGCCTTTGGTAAACCGGTATGCCTTCCCATCCACGATGAGGTCAATGGTTCCCTGGAGGACAAACCCGACCTGGGCGGCGTGGGCGTGTTCGGGCATCTCAAGGTCCTGACCAAATTCCATAAACAGGAGCTGATGGGTGTCTGCCTGGGAAAGGTAGGCCGTGACACCGGGTTGCGGGATATGGGCAACGGGCAGCGAGGTAATGGGTTCCGAAAAAACTGAAGGCATGGTGTTCTCCTTATTTTAAGATCAAAGCGTGAGGGCGCCGGAAAGAAGCGCCTCCTGACCGGCCCACCCAGGATATTCCTTGCCCGCGTTTCAATAAACTGGCAGAATCGCCATATCTCATGCCTATCACGCCAAATCCAAGGGAGGCAGCATGATCCGGGTCACCATCCTGGCCTTTGACCACTCCGTGGCATCCACCTTTACGGGCCCGCTGGATGTTTTTCACCAGGCAGGCTGCATCTGGAACCGCCTCCACGGCCTTCCGGAAGCGCCCCTTTTTGAGGTCACGCTCATCACGAATGACGGAAAGCCCTTCACCACGCGCACCGGCCTGCACGTAACGCCCCACGGAGCCATGGACAAATCCGGGGACATGGACCTCATCGTCATCGGCTCCTATGGGGAGTTTGTCCCGGCAGGGCCCAGGGAAACCCGTGTGGCCGCCTGGTTACACGAGCACTATCTCAAGGGGGCCTCCCTTGCCAGCATCTGCACGGGCGCCTTTCTCCTGGCGGAAACCGGCCTGCTGAACGGGAAAACCGCCACCACCCACTGGGCTGCCGCAGACCGGTTCCGAGCCTTGTTTCCCTCCGTTGACCTGCAACCGGAAAAAATCCTCACCCATGAGGGGCGCCTCTTCTGTTCGGCAGGACTGAGCGCCGGAGTGGACCTCTCCCTTTACCTGGTGGAACGCTACTGCGGAACCGATGTGGCCCGTAAAACGGCAAAAGCCTTTGTCTGCGATACGGGCAGAACCTCCCAGGCCCCCTATTTTTCCTTTCGGCACCCCAAAAACCATGGCGACACCGCCATCCGAAACATTCAGGAGGACCTGGAGCGGCACCCAGCCGAGCCCCTGCGATACTCGGACATGGCCCACCGCCACGGCATGAGCCTGCGCAATTTCGAGAGGCGATTCAAGGCGGCAACAGGCACAACCCCGTTGACGTACCAGCAACGCCTGAGGGTGGAACTCGCCCGGCACCTGCTTGAGACAACCGATATGAGTTTCGATGAAATTTCCTGGGAGTCGGGATATGCGGACAGCGGCTATTTACGAAAGGTATTTGTCAGGGAAACGGGGTTGCGCCCCGGGGAATACCGTCAAAAATTCCGGTGTACCCGCTGAATCACCGGGCATGAAACGCGCCGGACAGGCCACACAATCCGACCCGTTTTCAGCCAGGCGCCCACTGTTCCCCGAACAGGAATCCTTGACAGCCAGACCATTTAGCATGTAAATCCTTCCGAAAACCGAACCGACACACGATATGATCAGCTCCCCCTGAACACCATGGTTCAGGAGACCCCACGCCCAAGGAAGTGACAATCGCCCCTGATGTGAGGCCGGAGCCTGGATACATAAACAGCATCCGAGGTCTCATCCCTCCTGATGGTCCTCTCACTGCACGAACCCAAGTGGAAAAACCCGATGTTCGAATCCATACCCTCCTGGTGGCGCGCCACCTCCCCCGACGACTCTGCCGTGGATGTCCGAAAAGCCCTTGAAACCATCGACAGCCCCTTTTTTCTGGTGGACACGGGAAACGGGCCCGAGGCCCACACCTCCGGAGAGATCCGCCTGGGGTGCGACAAACCCGGTGACCAGTGGCACCCCGCCCTGGCCACGGTCCGCGCCCTGCCCATCTCCGCCCTGGGGTCCCGGAGCTTTCTCAAGCGCCACGGCCTGCGCTTTCCCTATATCATGGGGGCCATGGCCAACGGCATCACCAGCGAGGCCATGGTGGAGGCTGCCGGGAAAAACGGCATGCTGGGATTTTTCGGTTCCGGCGGCTGCACCCTCCCACGCATCAAAGAGGCCATCGCCCGCCTGAAACAAGCGGCTGCGGCTGAGCCGTTTCCCTTTGGGTTCAACTTTCTCCACCACCACGGCGCCCCCGAGGCGGAGATGGCCCTGTGCGAGCTCTACCTCTCCGAAGGGATCCGCTGCGTCAGCGCCGCGGCCTTCCTCACCATGACCATGGCCTTGGTGCGTTACCGCGTCACCGGCATCCACCAGAAAAAGGACGGTCAGGTGGCGGTGCCCAATAAAGTTATCGCGAAACTCTCCCGGGAAGAGCTCGCTGAAAAATTCATGAGCCCGCCCCCTGCGGAGATCCTGAAAAAGCTCCACGCCAGGGGCCTCATCACCGACACCGAACTGGCCCTGGCCCCCCGCATCCCCATGGCCGACGACATCACGGCCGAGGCCGACTCCGGGGGCCATACCGACAACCGCCCTGCCCTGGCCCTGCTTCCGGCCATCCAGGCCGTGCGGGACCGCCTCATGGAGACCCACGGATACCCTGAAAAGATCGGTGTGGGCCTTGCCGGGGGTATCTCCGCGCCCGTATCCGCCACCGCAGCCTACGCCATGGGTGCCGACTACGTCCTCACCGGTACCATCAACCAGGCCTGCGTGGAGGCGGGAACCGCAGAGCCGGTCAAGGCCGCCCTGGCCCAGGCCCGCCAGGCCGACGTCACCATGGCGCCTGCCGCCGACATGTTCGAGATGGGGGGCAAGGTCCAGGTGCTCAAACGCGGCACCATGTTCGCCATGCGCGCGGCCAAGCTCTTTGCCCTCTACAAGGAGCACTCGAGCATTGAGGCCCTGCCCGAGTCCGATCGTGTGTTTGTGGAGAAAAAAATCCTGGGCAAGCCCCTGGAGCAGGTATGGCAGGAGACGAAAGCTTTTTTTGAAGAGCGGGACCCCTCCCAGCTGGCCAAGGCCCAGTCCGACCCCAAGCACCGCATGGCCCTGATCTTCCGAAGCTACCTCGGCCAGGCCTCCCTCTGGGCCATCCGGGGCATCCCGGAGCGCTCCGGGGACTACCAGATCTGGTGCGGGCCCGCCATCGGCGCCTTCAACGCCTGGACCAAGGGCACGCCCCTGGCCTCCCCCGACAACCGGGACGTCACCACCGTGGCCTTCAACCTCCTGGTGGGCGCCTCCGTGGAAGCCCGCTCCCGCATCCTGGCCAGCCAGTACCCCAGCCTTGCCGGGATCCGGTTCCTCCCCAAAACCCGGGAAGCCCTTGCCCGGTGCTCCGTGGAAATCCGCTGAGCACGTGTTTAAAAAAGCCTCCGGCGGCCAGGTGGAGGCACCTGGAAACCCTATGGCGAATGCTTGAAGGCAGACATCATGCAAACGTTTTCGGAGCATTCGCGTGGGGTGTGGCATGTGGCAACCGTTTATGCAGGAGAGGCCCATTTCATTCTTCTGGAAACACGATGCCGGGCATGTGGGATTGGCTTGACTGTATATGGCTCCTTTCGTTCCCAGGCTCCGCCTGGGAATGATGCCTTGAGGCTCAGCCTCCACGCTTAGAATCATTTCATCCCACAAATTTAGCCTATTCTGCTGCCATGCTTCACACCTGCAAGGTGTGAGCACTGCAACCGACACCTCCTGGCAGAGTCTTTGGTCAAACGCACATTCGCCCTTGATTCCACGACTTGCGTTCCCTTGCCACCCCATTATCAACATCCCATGCCCCGTCCACGCATCACAGCAAGACATGACACCCCAGCCCCCTGGAATTCTTGTTTACTTGACGTCTCAAACCGGTCTACAAACCCAAGTGCCCTTTGCCGGTCGTCTGGCCCAAAGGCACAGGTCACGATTCCGCCTTCGCCCCATGGTTTTTAGAGCACCCCGGGTCGTGACAAAGCCCCAACTTTTTTTATCAGGAGTACACGTGTCATGCTTAAGTGGATCGAACGATTTAACCGACTCTTTGTGGTCTGGGCCGTTCTCATCTGTGTGGTGGCAGCCCGGTTTCCCCAGCACTTTGCCCAGCTCAAGCCCCTCATCGTCCCCCTGCTCATGGTGGTGATGTTCGGCATGGGCGCCACCCTGCGCGCCCGGGACTTCAAGGAGCCCCTCAAGCGCCCCCACGTGATCCTTCTGGGCGTCTCCATCCAGTACCTCATCATGCCTTTGGCCGCCTTTCTCATCTCCAGGGCCCTGGGCCTGTCCCCCGAGCTCATGGTGGGCATGGTCCTGGTGGGAAGCGTCTCCGGGGGCACGGCCTCCAATGTGGTGGCCTTCCTGGCCGGTGGAGACGTGGCCCTTTCCATCGTCATGACCGCAGCCTCCACCTTTCTGGCGGTCTTCCTCACGCCCCTGCTCACCCAGCTCTATGTGGGAGCCACCGTGCCCGTGGCCATGCTCCCCATGTTCCTGAGCATCCTCAAGATCGTCGTGGTCCCGGTGGCCGCAGGCATCCTCGTCAACACCCTCTTTCAGGAGCACCTGGAAAAAGTCCAGCCGGTCTTTCCCCTCATCTCGGTGGTGACCATCGTGGGGCTCATCGGCATCATCATCGGCCTCAACCAGCCCAGGCTCTCCACCCTGGCCCTTCCCCTGACCCTGGCCATCATCCTTCATAACGGATGCGGCCTGGCAGCGGGCTACGGCCTTCCCAAGCTCCTGGGGCTCGATGAAAAAACATGCAGAACCATCGCCATCGAAGCGGGCATGCAGAACTCCGGCCTTGCCGTGGCCCTCTCCATCAAATACTTCACCGCGGCCTCGGCCCTTCCCGGCGCCATCTTCAGCCTCTGGCACAACCTGTCAGGATCCTTCCTGGCCACGGTGTGGACCACCCTGGATGCACGAAAAGAAAAAAAAGAGGGCTGCCCCGTCCTGACAACGGAGTAGCCCTCAATTTCGCACATGCTCCAGGGCGGAGCCCCTACGCAACATGCCCAAGCGCAATAAGCTTTCACGGTGGTTCACCTGGCAGCCGGAGGCATTGCGGTTACATGGATAATGGACAAGTGGCAACAACGTATCCTGAGACGTCGAAACGTCTGAGTCAGTCCGCACAAACCATCAGCGCTTATGTCGGGCGTAGCCCGAGCCGAAGGCCATTGCGCTTTGCCCTGAGGAACGAAGGGCAAAGCGCAATGGCAATCAGCTTTCGAGGTGTTTTCGCTATTGTGGCTTTGCCACCCTCGCCGCCGGAGGCAGTTTTTAGTACTGGCAATAGACCCAGGACATCCGCTTGGGAAACAGGGCATCCACCAGACGGGCGGTGCGGCCCGAGGCGGGGCACACGGCCGGATCCACGTAAATAAGATCCGGAAAGATATCGGGCCGGATGTGGCGGATCTCCTGCCAGGAGCGATGGCCCAGGCAGAGCAGGGCAAACAGATCGTCGGTCATGCTCATCATGGCATCGCAGTCCTCGCCTGTTGCCGGGCCGATGTGATGAAGCTTACCGTCCTGCCAGGCAAGATCGATGCCGGAGTCGAACAGGTTGAGCCGCAGGGTGCCTGTGTAGCTGGGGAAAAGGCTTTCCGCCAGTCTGCGCTCCAGGACCGGGGCCATGCGTTTCAGAAAGGCTTCTTTGTCCACCACCTTCACCTGCCAGGCGTAAGGAAGACTCTCCGGGGCGCCCATGGACCGGGCGATCTTTCCCAACGTGGATTCCCGGTGCAGGTTGAGGCGGACATAGGGTTTGTCCCTTTCCAGGGCTTTTTCCTTGCAAAACGAAAGAATCTCTTGTGCCGCGACCTCGTCAACGCCTTCGCTGACTTCACTCACAATAAGGCCCTTGCCGAACCCGTTCAAGGCGATACGAAAGTAATGGGAAGCCTCGCCCTTGGGTTCCGTCATCACCCAGAACTCCGAGCCGTACTCCGTTTTCAGGCTTTCTGAAAACAGGTACCGCCAGTTTGCTTCCGTCCGTTTCACGGCAATGGCGTAGGCGCTCCGGTAGGCCTCATCTTTCGCCATTAGAAAAGGGATATCCTCCACCCCCGCCCGCCTGAAACCAAAGCAGGGGGATTCGGGTTTCCCGGGGAGGGCCGCCAGGTGCAGGTTGATATGGTTCTCCATCTCCACGGCGTAGTGAAACCCGAACCGATGGTAATACCCGGGAATCCCCTGGATCACGGCAAGGTCGACCCCCTCGTCCACAAGGGCCTGGTTGAACTCTTTGTTCAACAGCCGCATCAACCCCTTGCCCCGGTGGGCTTCAAGGGTCCCCACGATGCCCATCTCCGCCACCTTCAGGGGCACCCCTTCCATCTCCCAGGCCCAGGGGATGAGGGCAAAGGCCGAGACAACCCGGCCGGTGGCCTTCTCCTCCGCAATGAACCATTTCTCCTTTGTCATGCCCGGAAGGTGATGGAACATGGTCTCTGCCAGCACCCCCACCTCCTCCGGGTGAAAGACCTCCTGAAAAAGGTCGTGAAGGCGTTTTCCATCGTCCTTGGATTCTGCGCGGCGTATTTTATAGTCAGTATTCATTCTTATCTTTCCTTAGGATTTCCACACAATTAAATGTCTTTTTTTGATCCCTAAACCATTTGTCTTTATTGGAGCCAAAAGCAATACCAGGCGCTTTACCCTTACGAATTCTCTCAATAGTTCAGTTCCCTGCGACGGCCAGGGCCTATTGCCAAAGTGGCTTGACCACCCCCCTGGGCCCGATCACGAATGCTCCCGGCCTACGCGCCTGAGCCCGATCACACTCGATTTTTCGTTTCATGGCATCGCCATGGGGGCCAAAGAGGGCGAAGCCACACAAAGCAAAAGGCTCCTGGCCGCCGGAGGTACCCAGTGGTTACTTGTTTTTTTGCAAAAGCAGGCAGACATATCCGTATTCGTCGCCATGGGTTTCATCCAGGACAATCTCGTCTGTCATCTCCCGGAGGGCGCGGCTCATGCCAAAGGTTTCGACGGTCTTTTTAACGGTGGCTTTCATGTCGCTGTAAAAATCCTGCCAGTCCCTGCGCGGAAGGATAAAGGTGTCCACGACCTCATAGCCCAGGGTTTCCGCCTGCTTTTTTCGTGTGTCGGGGTCGGTCATCCGGGGGTATTCAATACGCCAGTAGTCCTGGCAGGCTTTGGAAGGTTTGCGGGTAAGCCATACGGCGTCGCTCAGGAAGAGGTAGCCGCCGTCGCGGATAAGGGGGCGCCACAGAGAAAGGGCCTCCTCCACGCCAACAATGTAGGCACTGCCCTCGGCCCACAGAAGGTCAAAGTGATTCTCCGGAAAGTCGAGGCTGTGCATGCTCATGTTAAGGGGGGTGATCCGATCTTCCAATCCCCGGCGGGTCACCTCTCCTTGAAGACGATCCAGAAACGGCTGGTGGTTGTCCACGGCCGTGATATGTGCGCCGCACGCCGCGGCCAGGACAAGGGAAGCCGAGCCGGAGCCGCATCCGATATCGAGGATGGAACGGATTGCCTCCGGATGACAGATGCTGCCAAACGCCTTGAGGGTCGCCTCGGTGCTCCCCGGCCCCTGGCGCTTCATCTGTTCGAAGACGTGAAAAAAATGATTCACGTAGGTGGCGTTGTCGTGCATGTCCCGCGATACCCAGCGAATGTAGAGGGCCTCCTTTTCACTGAACCCCATCTTTCGCAACCAGGCCGCATGCGCATCTGCCGAGCGTTTTTCAAACTCTGCATGCCACTCCCGTGCATCGGCTGGAGCCATCTCAGGCGGGGCATCCCCGGTGATCCGATGATAAAGGGAACGAAGCAGGTCCCGGGCCACCGTCATCTCCACCAGCTCTTTTTCCAGATGCACGAGCCGCTCCCGGATAAGCGCCATATCAGGGTCGCCGTCCATAAAGTGTCGGCACTCGGCAAGGGAAAATCCCGCTTTCTGGAGCTGCTTTAGCATCACAAGCCGGTCCAGGGCACCCTGCGAGTAAAGCCGGTACCCGTTCACCGGATCCCTTTCAGGCACAACCAAACCGCCCCTCTCGTAATAGAGAAGCGTGGAGCGGGATATGCCGAGCTTTTTCGTGACATCGGAAACGGTGTACATAACCTTGTTCCTTTCATCTGCTCTGTCATCTCAAGATGGTTCGTCGTCCATTAAACACCCGCACTCGGCAAGGGAAAAACCCGCCTTCTGGAACTGCGTCAACATCACAAGCCGGTCCAGGGTACCCTGCGAGTAAAGCCGGTATCCGTTCACCGGATCCTTTTCAGGCACAACCAAACCGCCCCTCTCGTAATGGAAAAGCGTGGAGCGGGATATGCCGAGCTTTTTCGTGACATCGGAAACGGTGTACATGACCTTGTTCCTTTCATCTGTTCCGTCAACTCAACACTCTATCCGGCTCCACTCAGTAGCCTATAAACCTGTAGACAGGTCAAAGGTTTTTTCAGGTCATTCGCAGGCCCCGAACATCTCTTCGAGCTGCCATGCGTCTTCATGCCACTGGGGCCAGTTTCGGAACCATTCCGGCACCACGGCCTCACGCACCCTGTCCGACACCGGGATATAGGGTTTCAGATCGATGATGGGGGTGCCGTCGTGGGCATCGATCCAGGGAACCCGGATGATGCCCCCTTCCATATCCACATGAAGGCAGGCACAGGTGGTCACGGCCATGGGGTTGGGCCGATACGGAGAGCGGCAGGCAAAAACGCCGGCCTCAACGCCCTCTGCATAGGGAAGCTCCGTCAGGAGACGCGCCCTGTCTTCCCGGGTGTCATGGCCGGTGGCCCACCAGAACACCTGCACGTGGCTGAATCGGTGAAGCTCTTTTAAGGCCTCTCTGAAAGCCTTGCCCACCTGCAGGGTAAAGCCCCCTTCAGCCTCTTCATGCACCCGGCCCACGGGGCAAATGGAATAGGTTTCTCTCGTTGAATCGATTGTCATGGTCACTCCTTGGATTCTGGGTTCATCAAATGAAGAGATGAATACACCAGAACCCAAGGGCCTTACTTTTCCGGGATTGCTTTCCGGTTTGCCCATCTTGCTCTTCCCTCAGGTCAACAAGCCGGATGCCTGAACTGGAATGACATACGCCTTGACAAACCCCACCGACTTAAACAATACTACAGCCCATACAGTATTGGTTAATACGGCATACGCCTGCGATATAAGCCGGTCCGGAGTCACTCTCCGAAGGCCCGAACCCCCGCCGAATCCACATGACGAATTCGGCAAGACTCATTTTACATGGTGATGTGATGAAAAAGATTGCGGTTTTACCCGGTGATGGAATCGGCCCCGAAGTGATGGACGAAGCGGTGAAGGTCCTGGACGCGGCCCAGAAAAAATTCGGTTTTGAACTCGCCTACACCTGGGCGGACGTGGGCGGCGCAGGCATCGACAATCAGGGCAAGGCCCTGCCCGAGCCCACTGTCACGATCTGCGAGGAGAGCGACGCCATCCTCTTCGGCTCCGTTGGCGGCCCCAAGTGGGAGCACCTGCCCCCGGCCGAGCAGCCCGAGCGCGGCGCCCTGCTGCCCTTGAGGAAACACTTCAAGCTCCATTGCAACCTGCGCCCTGCCAAGGTCTTCAAGACCCTGGTGGACGCCTGCCCCCTGCGGCCCGACATCGCCAAGGACGGCTTTGACATCCTCTGCGTCCGCGAGCTCACCGGCGGCATCTATTTTGGCGAGCCCAAAGGCCGCCACGGCGAAGGCGCCGACGAGACCGCCTTCGACACCATGATCTACACCCGCGCCGAGATCGAACGCATCGCCAGAAACGCCTTTGACGCCGCCATGAAGCGCAACAAAAAAGTCACCAGCGTGGACAAGGCCAACGTCCTGACCACCATGGTGCTCTGGCGTGAAGTGGTCAACGAAGTGGCCAAGGAGTACCCCGAGGTAACCCTGGACCACATCTACATCGACAACGCCACCATGCAGCTGGTCAAAGACCCTCACCAGTTTGACGTCCTCGTCTGCTCCAACATGTTCGGGGACATCATCTCCGACGAGTGCGCCATGCTCACCGGTTCCATGGGCCTTTTGGCCTCGGCCAGCTTAAACGCCGACGGCTTCGGCCTCTACGAGCCCGCAGGCGGCTCCGCCCCCGACATCGCGGGTCAGGGCGTGGCCAACCCCATCGCCCAGATCCTCTCCGCCACCATGATGCTGCGCTACAGCCTGGACCTCGGCGAAGCGGCAGATGCCATCGAAGCGGCCATCTCCAACGTCCTCGAAGCCGGCACCCACACCGCGGACATCGCCCGCGAGAACAGCGCCGTGGTGGGCACCGCCGCCATGGGCGACGCCATCGTGGCCGAATTGGCAAAAATGTAAAACCGTGCCTCCGGCGGCCAAGGGCTGAGCCCTTGGAGCCCAGGCTCGCGAATGCTCCGGGGCTGCGCCCGTGGGTTATAGATCATATGGGCAGATTGGCACCACCCCGCTATATGGACAGAAATGGGGATGTCCGGGGAGGGGATAACCTGTATGGTCACAAAGATTCTGTGTACTGAGATGGCATGAAATCAGGACGGTGAGGGCGGCGCTGCTGCCCTCACCAACGCTGTATAGCCGGTCCCGCCATGGGCCGGTTGGTGCCCGCAAGGGCCCAATTGTGGAAACGGGACACAGCCTATGCGGTGTCCCGTTTTGCGTTGGAAAAACAGGAAGGGTATTTTGCTGGAAAGTGGAGCCCCCGCAATTCGAGAGACGCGGCCTCCCGAATCGGAAAGACCAAGGTAAAAACGCCACCTACCACCCTTGAATCCACACAAACCGGCTCGCCCAGAGGGCATCTTTCAGGGCGTCCAGCAGGTCGCCGTAGCTGAAGGTGCGGGCATCCGTATCGGGCCACGGGGTATCGGACACCGGGGGCGGTGTCACAGGGGACTCCATGGGCTCCTGGGACCAGGTGGCAAGGAGCATGTCCCGGCTTCCGTTGCCGTCGGTTGCAATGGCCTCCAGGCCCGAGTAGTGCCTCTCATCCGGGTAAGCAACGGGGGCAGACGATGTGACGGGATGGTTGTCCATGAGGGTGAGGGCCTGGCCCGATTCCGAGACATGGTAGAGGCTGAGGTAGCCTGTGGGGTGGGGCGGGGAGAGAAACACCCGATAGCAGCGCCCCGACCGCAAGACACCGGAAGGCGTTACGGCAAGTCGCAAGCCCTGGTTGTCGGCCTTTTCCACAAAAAGCTGCCGGAACCAATCCTCGGGGGGAATGGGATAGACGTTTCCCTCAAGGGCCATGGCCCATCCGCCGTGCCGCCTCACCACACGGTAGTCATCGGGAAAAATGCCGAGAAACGAAAGACTGTACGAAAAGGGAAGGCTCGCCTTGTACCCGGAGGCAGGAACGTACCCCGAAGCCCGATCCCCCATGCGACCATCCCTGAGCTTTTGCATGAACGTGCGGTTGTCATAGGCCAGGGCCACAAAATGTGTCCCCCCTGCCTTTCCGTGCTTCACCGGGGTGAGATCGTCCAGCACAAACCGGCTGACAAGGGAAACCCGGAACCGGGCAGAGCCCGACGCCCCGTCAGATCCCTGCTCCCTCACCACCTCCCCCGTGGACGAGACCCGGACTCCCAAGGACTCGGCAATCTCCCGTGCCGCGTCCGCCCGGGCTTCCGCCATGGTCTCGCCCTGCCCGTACCCCACCAGCACATGCCCGGGCCCCGCAAGGTCCCGGTTCACATACCAGGCAGGCCCGCCGCAACCGAGACCACCCAACAGAATAACCACACCCGCAATCCATCCTGTACAACGCATCACACACGCCCTAAGTCTAATAAAAGCCTCCGGCGGCCCTGCCGGGGGCTAAACTTTTGAAAAGTTTAACAAACAGATTTTAAGACTATATTTTAAGTTTTTTCCGACACAAATACGGATGTAACTTGGCCCGAGGTATCCGCCTACGCCCTTGTCTATGCCACACCGTTCGACCAACGCTGGTTGGCTACGGCGCGACAAGCGAGGGACAAAGTGCATCCGTAACCAGCTTTCAAGGTGGCACACCTTGCCGCCGGAGACTGTTTTTTAAAACTGAATAGTTACTTTTTCCGAAGACCAAATGAGGCCTCTCCTCAAACAGGTTGCCTGATGTCATCCTTCACGCGAATGCCTCGACAGTGGGCAAGTGACGAGACACTTCATGCATTCGCCACAGGGTTTCCAGGTGCCCCCACCTGGCCGCCGGAGGCCTGCTTTTTCCACCATTTTAACCATAGAAGGCCTAAGGAGTTTTTTACTTCCCCGGCAATTTCAACCGGCCGTTGCCCCTCAAGGTCGGTTCCTGGAGTTGCGTGCCGCCTCTGGCCCTGCTGACGCGGCGGGTCTGGTCGTGGACGCGCTCAAAGAGGCTCTCCAGGGTGTGGTGGGTGTGGCACAGCTCTTTCATGAGAAAGTAGCTGAAGAGCCGGTGGCCTTTTTCCGGATACATGTTGGAGAACTGACGTTCGGTTCCGGCGGTGAGAACGGCCATGCGGCGGTCATCGACCTCTATCCCTTTGGGCACGAGGCGGGTGGCGGCCCGGCCGTTGCCAAAGGCGGATGAGCCGTCGGAGCCCCCTGTAAAGCAGCTGTCCAGAAACACGATGGCCTCTGTGGCCCGGCTTTGGGAGAGGGCGTCCAGCAGGGCGTCTACCCTGAAAAAGGGGTCGGTATGGACAAAGTCCGGTGCCTGGTCCCGGGCCAGAAGGTGGGGGGCGCTGTCCTGGGTAAGGGAGGGCAGGCCGTGACCGCTGTAATAGAGATAAATCCGATCTTCCCGGGCTGCCTCCCGCAGGAGAAAGCGAAACTGGTCCTTGATGGAGGCGGCGGTGGCAGGAAAGGTGCGGGAGGCAAGTTCCGGGATGTTGCTTTGCCCGTCGTCGGTCAGGAGAAAGACGTTTTCAGGCGGAACCCCCAGGCGCTTCATGGCCACCTGGGTAAAGAGCTCTGCGCTGCGGCGTGAGTAGGTGATGGGGCCGGTCTGGTCGTAGGCCTCGATGCCCATGGCAAAGAGCCAGTTCCGCGTATCCCTTTGCACCGTGCTGCTGGCTTTAAGGAGAGCAGGGAGATCATCGTCAAAGGAGGCGACGGGTTGAGGGGCTCCTTCGACAGCAGCCGTCAGGGCTGCGTCCACCGCCCTGGGATCCCGGATGGCTGAAAGTGGGAGCAGCTCTGCAAACCTGTTTCGCTCCGACGTGGAAAGGGCCAGGAAATCAGCGCGCAGCTCCGGGGGGAGTTTCAGGAGGTAGGGGCGGTGATGGGGTTCCAGGCGTCCGAAGGCAGCGGCTTCCTTCGGGGTAAGCTCATAGTGTTTTCGGTACCAGGGGAGCAGGTCCAGGGAGAGGGCATCGGAGTCACCCTCGCAGGAGACGCTCACATACAGGGTGCGCGATTCAAGGAGGGCATCGGTGACGTCCGGGCGATAGTGGCCGTCTCCCAGGGCCAGGGTCTCCACCGAGCGCCCCTGATCGTCCATGGCTGTTACCCGGATGTCCCCCCAGACCTTTTGTTCGCGGACGGTTCCGGTCTCCTGGATGACCCGGCGCCGATCCAGGACATCATAGTCCACCGGGGCCCACAGGTACCCCATAAAGAGCCAGGAGCGCAGGTGGCTGTCCACAACCCGCTGCCGCATGGCCTCCTCCCCGTCGGGCTCCCCCCAGCCCGTGAAGAGACCTTTGACACACATAACCGGGGTCACCACAACCCCTGCCACGGTGGAGAGGGCGCTGCCCAGGATCAGCCGGACGTCGGGTTCGTATCCGTGGATCTCCCAGCGGTTTACGCCCCGTGCTTCCACACGGGTCTTGGCAATCCGCTCCGGCACAAGCCGCACCGCCGTCACCCGAAACCCGGGCTGCCCGTCCCCTTCCTGTGCCACGTGCACGCGGCATGGGCCGTCGGGTCCTGGAACAGGCACCCCGGCGAATTCAAAGGCAAAGCGTTTTTGGGTACAGGCGCTTAAAAGGCACAGAACAACCAAGGCAGGCAACACACGTTTCACAAGCCACTCCAGACGATTTGGGTTCGCACGACCAGCCCTTTGCCGACACAAGGGCCTCCCCTCTTCTATTTTTAGGTATCGGCAAACGCCATCCCTTTCTGAACTGCCCGGGCCATGACAAGGGACTTTTGGTGGTACAGAACACGGCTGGATATGATAAAGTGGGCTGTTGATAAAAAATATGCAAACAAATGACTTGAGCGCCGCCCGCAACCGGACACGATCCGACGCTTCGGGCGTGCCATCCATGATAAACGTTGTATCCATAGCCTATGGCTGGTTAGAGACCTCACCCTATGACACAGAATTACCACAGACGCAGTCCCCACCCCAAGCGCCGGAGACACCGCCGGCCGCCCAGAAAAAAATTCGCACCCACCATCAAGGCCGGCTCCGATGCGCGGCTGAAACCCATTTTTGAGCAGATAGGCACCCCGGAGGCCCGTCCTTTTTCTCCGGACCGATTTCAGCTGGAAGCGGTGGAGGCGGTTCGTCATGGGGATTGCCTGGTCACGGCCCCCACGGGGTCGGGCAAAACCTGGATTGCCGAGCAGGTCATCATGGGTGCCCTGGAGCGGGGAGAGCGGTGCTGGTACGCCACGCCCTTAAAGGCCCTGACCAACACCATCTTCAGCCGTTTCTGCGATCTCTTCGGCAAAGGGAGCGTGGGGATCCTCACGGGCGACATCAAGGACAACCCGGACGCCCCCATCATCGTGGGCACCACCGAGATCCTGAGGAACCAGCTCTACGATGCCATGCACACCGGCCGGGACCTCACCACCGACCTGGTGGTCATGGACGAAGCCCACTACCTGGGGGACGCCGACCGCGGCGTGGTCTGGGAAGAGGTGATGATCTACCTGCCCTCACGGATTCCCCTGCTGTTGCTCTCGGCCACCGTGGGCAATGCCCGCCAGATCGCGGACTGGCTCACCGACTTAAGGGGCCGGGAGGTCCAGGTCATCGAAGAGACCAAGCGCAGCGTGCCTCTGCACCCCCTGTTTTTTCACCCCTCGGGCACCCTCTTTCCCCTGGTAAGCCAGAAGGGGAGCAGGGGAAGCGTGGGGCTGTATAAAAAGGTCAACGCCTACGTCAACCAGGACAATCCCCCCATTCTGGCGCCCCCCAACCGGTTGCCCCCCATGGGCGAGATCATGAAGGTCCTGAAAAAATACCGGCTGCTGCCCGCCATCTTCTTCATGAAGTCCCGGGCCGACTGCAACGGAGCCCTGGAGCTCTGCTCCGGTGAAATCCTGGCCGGGGACCCGGCCCGAGCCGATCTTCTCTCCCAGCGTGTGGAGGAGATCCTGACGGCCCACCCCCATCTCAGTCGCCACAAGCAGCGCTACCATTTGGAGCACCTGGCCGTGGGCGCCCACCACAGCGGGCAGCTCCCGGGCTGGAAGATCGTCATCGAGACCCTCATGAACGAAGGGCTCTTAGACGCCATGTTCGCCACCAGCACCGTGGCCGCCGGGGTGAACTTCCCCGCCCGGAGCGTGGTGATCATGAACTCGGACCGTTACAACGGCGTGGAGTTCATGCCCCTGTCTTCTTCCGAATACAACCAGATGACGGGCCGAGCCGGACGGCGTGGCAAGGACAAGGTAGGCTTTGCCGTGATCCTGCCCGGCAAGTTCAACGACCTCCGGCACCTGGCGCGCCTCACCAACCAGGCCCCCGAACGCGTGGAGAGCCAGATCCGCATCAACTTCTCCATGGTGCTGAACCTGTTGCTCTCCCACAGCCCCCACCAGATCGAAGGGCTCCTGGACAAATCCTTTGCCTCCTTCCTGCTGGAGAAAAAGCGGGGCAGAGGCCGAAACAACAGGCGTCTCTGGGAGGATTTCACCCTCCACCTGGAATTTTTGAAGTTCAAGGGGTTCGTGGACGACGACAACCGCCTCACCGCCGACGGGGAGTGGGCTTCCCGCCTGCGCATCGACTCGCCCCTTCTGGTGGGCGAGTGCTTCCGCCTGAAGCTCTTCCCCGAAGACCCGGCCCTCATGACGGCCATGGTGGCCTCCTTTGTAAACGAGAGGGAGCGGGACGACGAGAGCATTGACCGGAGCGCCCTGCCCAAAGAGCTCATCCGCACCTTCCTCACCATCAGAAAAGGGCTCACCCCCTTTGCCCGGGAGATGCTGGACTGGGGATTCAACGTCCCCTTTCTCTACCTCCACCCGGCAGCCACCCTGTACCTCTGGGCCTCGGGCACCCCGTGGAACGATGTGGTGAGGTTCTCCGGCCTTCAGGAAGGAGATCTCTCCAGGCTGGTCCTGCGCACCGCCGACAACCTGCACCACATCGCGGCCCTCTCAGCGGTCTTCCCCCAGGCAGCGGCCGCAGCAGCCGAGGCAAAGAGGGCGATCATGAGGGACCCCATCGTCACCACCCTGGAAGAGATGCCCGAGCACAGGGAGGGGCCCGTTGCCGGTTCTCCCGTATAATGCTGGGCGTTTACTTTATGCGTCATTTTATTTATATAGGACCTCACGAGGGTAACCTGTGATGATCCGGCCCATGCACAAGGGGCCAAAAAGACGAAGCAACGATACAGACTTGAAGGAGTAAATTCATGGAACCATGCCCATGCGGACTTGATGCGGCTTACGATACCTGTTGCGGACCCATTATCAGGGGCGAAAAAGCCGCTGAAACGGCAGAGCAGCTCATGCGCGCCCGATACAGCGCCTACGCCAAGGTGGAAACCGATTTCCTGAAGGAGTCCATCCACCCCGACAAGCGACACACCCATGACGAGCGCCAGACCAAAAACTGGGCGGCCAAATCCGAGTGGTTCAACCTGGAAGTGGTTCGCACGGACAAGGGCGGCGAAGGCGACGAGACGGGCCAGGTGGAGTTCATCGCCAACTACGCCGTCAAAGGCGAGAAGGCTCGCCACCACGAGCTGGCAAGCTTCGTGAAGGTCGAGGGTGCCTGGTACTTTGATGACGGCGTGGGCGTTGTCCCCGAGACCGTTGTCCGCCAGGGTCCCAAGGTGGGCCGCAACGACCCCTGCCCCTGCGGCAGCGGCAAAAAGTTCAAAAAATGCTGCGGATAGCACGGCGGTAATCCGTTTCATTCCGGGAAAGCCCTCCTGCCGAGGGCTTTCCCTTCCCCTCTTCCGCCGGAGATTCCTGCTCCGGCACCCTGTGGGTCTCCCACACATGTCACACCCAACCATCACGTTAAGGAGCATATCATGATTGAATGGGCATACCTTCGAAAAGGCTGAACGTCCTGCACCAAGACCCAGGAGTTTCTTGGGCCCCTGAACCTCGCCCCCAAAGAGGTCGTGGATGCGCGAAAAGAGCGCATTGACGCCGATGCAGCCTGGGCCATCCTCTCAACACGCCCCCTTGTGGTCACGGCCCGGGGTAAAAAGGTGACGGAGTGGCAGGCCGGCGACGAGAACAAAGAGGCCATCCTCAAGGCGGCCATGGGGCCGTCCGGCAACCTGCGCGCCCCCACCCTCAGGTTGAAAGACCGGATTGTGGTGGGATTTCACGAAGATTACTATAAGGCAACCTTCGCTCCATAGAACCCGATGCCTTGGGGCCCCCTCCCCTGGCATCCCAGTCGAAAGGAAAGAAACATGTTGAAATTGTTTACACCGCTTCTCATTGCCGTTTTTTCCCTGTGCTTTGTCGGCTCGTTTGCCTCCGCCGCGCCCACCCTGGACGACGCCAACCCAGGCGAGGCGATCTTCACGGCCCAGTCCGACACCACCCCTCAGTCCACGGCCGTTGACGCCGACGCTGAAGCCGATGTTGAGACTGAGGCCGTCCCTCTGCCCCCGGAGCCCATGACCTCCGAGGACCTTGATACCGCCGCAGACATGGAACCGGCCGAAGAGCAAAACATCCCCATCCTTGTGAGTGTCTCGGAGATGGTCATCGCGACAAACATTGTGGAACGTGAGCCCGTTGAGACCGGGACCCTCTTCTCCACGGACACCCCGCGCCTGTTCTGCCACAGCCGCATTGTCTCGCCCGAGCCCACCACCATCACCCATGTCTGGTACCGTGACGGTGAGCGCGTGGCCGAAGTGCCCCTGACCATCGGCGCCTCCGCGTCCTGGCGTACCTGGAGTTCCAAGGCCATGAGCCCTGCCCTTCCTGCGCCCTGGCGTGTTGAAATCCTGGCCGAGGACGGAACCCTGCTGGCCCAGACCGATTTTTCCGTGGAATAGCCAAGCGGTGGACACCACGTGCCTCCGGCCGGACACAACCGGAGACACGTGGTAACTATTCAGCCTGCCTCCGGCAGGGCCGCCGGAGGCAAACATAAGCTGAAGAGTTACGGCACGTTTAAAGTCCGATGCGCCTTTATCCGACATATGAAATAAGGCGCACACGTTCCCGGCTCCGTAACCGGCCGCATGACGGCCCCATCACGAGGAAGGAGGACCCACATGGCTCTTTGGGACAAGCTGAAAGGTGAACTGGTCGATGTCATCGACTGGCTGGACGACTCCGGGGACACCATGGTGTGGCGGTTCCCGCGGTACCAGAACGAAATCAAGTACGGGGCCAAGCTCACCGTCCGGGAGTCCCAGGCCGCGGTCTTTGTCAGCGAAGGCCGCATCGCCGATGTCTTCGGGCCGGGGCTTTACAGTCTCACCACCCGCAACCTGCCCGTCCTCACCACCTTGCAGAAGTGGTATCACGGCTTTGACAGCCCCTTTAAAGCCGAAGTCTACTTCTTAAGCACCCGAAACTTCACGGACATCAAGTGGGGCACCAAAAAGCCCATCACCCTGCGGGACCCCGAATTCGGCCCGGTGCGCCTTCGCTCCTTCGGTACCTACGTGGTCCGGGTCTCTGACCCCAAGGCCTTCATCACGGAGATCGCCGGCACCGAGGGGCACTTCACCGTGGAGGAGATCACCGGCCAGCTCACCAGCATGGTCATCACCCGCTTTGCCGACCTCCTGGCCGAAAGCAAGATCCCGGTGCTGGACCTGGCGGCCAACTACAACGAGCTCTCTGCCTGGGTCACCGCCAAGCTTGCCGGAGAGTTTTCCGCCTACGGCCTGGACCTCACCAAGCTCCTCATCGAAAACATCGCCCTGCCCAAGGCCGTGGAAGAGGCCCTGGACAAGCGCACCAGCATGGGCATCGTGGGGGATCTGGACGCCTACACCAAGTTTCAGGCCGCCAACGCCCTGGAAAAAGCCGCGGAAAACCCCTCGGGGGATGCCTCGGCAGGGGTGGGCATGGGCATGGGCTTTGCCATGGCCAACCAGATGACCCGGACCATGGCCGACCAGGCATCCCAGGCCAGCCAGCCTGCGGCGGCCCCGCCCTCCTCCGGCGCCGCCGTCCCGCCCCCGTTGCCCCGCCAGGAAGCCATCACGTATTACCTGGGCATCGGCGGGGAGCAAAAGGGCCCCTTTTCCCCCAAGATCATCCACGAGATGATCCGGGACAAGGCGGTTACCAAAGAGACCCTGGTCTGGCGCAAAGGCATGGAAGGCTGGGAAAAGGCCGTCGATCTCCAGGAGCTCAGGCTCCTCCTGGAAGACGGGCCGCCCCCGCTGCCTTGATAGACCAACACGTCCCCGGCGCCCTGCCGGGGGCAAGGGGTTTCATCTGCCTTCGCCCAAGGGCTTCGGCGCCAATCGGAACATGTTTTGCGGGGCTTTTTTCCAAAAAAGCGACTCGCCGGAGGCAAGCGGAAGTGCTGCCCCCAATTGTTGACATCCTCATCACCCCACAGAGTTTGACTTATGGCCAATTGCAAAAACTGCTCAGCCCCCATCCCTGCGGACACCATTGTCTGCAGTTACTGCGGCACCCGAAACGACACCGACCTGTCCGGCATCCACGAGTACACCGAGGTGGCCCCTGAAAAAGAGCGCATCTGTCCGAGGTGTGAGAAGGCCATGAAGACCATCGACCTCAAGATCGGCGGCACCTTTCTCATCGAGCGCTGCGAAAAATGCATGGGCATGTTCTTTGATGCCGGTGAGCTCGAAGCCCTCATCAAGGCCACGGTGAAAAACGTGGGCCACGTCAACCACAAGAAGCTCAAAGAGCTCTACGCCCTGCAGCGCCACGACGAGTACGGCATCTCCTACATCAAGTGCCCGGTGTGCGAGACGGTCATGAACCGCGTCAACTTCGGCCAGCGAAGCGGTGTGATCATCGACCGCTGCCCCGACCACGGGCTCTGGCTGGACGGTGGAGAACTCCGGCATCTTCTGGAATGGGTCAAAGCCGGCGGTCAGATGTACAACGACCAGCGCGAGGCCATGAAGCGAAAGATGGACGCCCGGGAGGATATCAAGGTCCGGCGGGCCACCACAGTCCACGGCGGCGGGGGCTTCGACACCTACGGGTCCACCCTGCGCCACAGCGACCCGGACCTCTTCACCATGGTGGGCCGCGTCATCCGCTGGCTGGTGAGATAAGCCGTTGTGACACGCTGAATACTGAATGGACCGACGGTCCATACCCCGCCTTCATCGCCCCAGGGGCGCAAGCCCCTTTGGGGCCCCACACATCCCACCGACAACCTGTCTGAACCTTTCACCTTCATCGCCCCATCCCGGCATTTTCCCCTCCGCCTTTGCCCCGTCAGCCCGGAAAATGAGTCAGCCCCCCGGAAAGCCGGGACCCTTTGCGCACCAGATACTTGCGAGTTTCGAAGGAGTCTGGTAGGTTACCTCGGTTATGCGGCAGAAAAGGGGCCACGCACGCGCGGTATCTTTAACGACGCGCCATCTGAACACAAGGGCCGGGACCACCCCGTTTTTTTATCCATAACGGGCCCCCGCCTCGCCACCCAAGGAGTGATTCCATGTCAAATGAAGGCAACAAGGTCATCTACTCGATGATCCGTGTGAGCAAATACTACGATAAAAAACCGGTGCTCAAAAACATCTCTCTCTCCTATTTCTATGGGGCCAAGATCGGCGTCCTGGGCCTCAACGGCTCCGGGAAATCCTCCCTGCTGCGCATCCTGGCAGGGGTGGACACCGAGTTCGACGGCCAGACCATCCTGTCCGACGGCTTTTCCATCGGGTACCTGGAGCAGGAGCCCCTGCTGGACGAAGACCGCACGGTCATCGAAGTGGTCAAGGAGGGCGTTCAGGAAGTGGTGGATCTCATGAAGGAGTACGATGAGATCAGCGAAAAATTTGCCGAGCCCATGGACGACGACGCCATGGACAAGCTCATTGCCCGCCAGGGCGTGGTGCAGGAGAAGCTGGACCACCTGGACGCCTGGGACCTGGACTCCCGCCTGGAGATGGCCATGGACGCCCTGAGGTGCCCGCCCGCCGACGCCAAGGTCAGTGTGCTGTCCGGGGGTGAAAAGCGCCGCGTGGCCCTGTGCCGCCTGCTGCTCCAGAAACCCGACATCCTTCTCCTTGACGAACCCACCAACCACCTTGACGCCGAGACCGTTGGCTGGCTGGAACAGCACCTCCAGCGCTATGCGGGCACCGTCATCGCCGTGACCCACGACCGCTACTTCCTGGACAACGTGGCGGGCTGGATTCTGGAGCTGGACCGTGGCGAAGGCATTCCCTGGAAAGGAAACTACTCCTCCTGGCTGGACCAGAAGGGCAAGCGCCTGGCCCAGGAAGAGAAACAGGAGAGCAACCGCCAGAAGACCCTCGCCCGGGAGCTGGAGTGGATCGGCATGAGCCCCAAGGGACGGCACGCCAAATCCAAGTCCCGTATCACCGCCTACGAAAAGCTCCTCAACGAGGACACCAAGCAGCGTGAGCAGGAGATGGAGATCTTCATTCCCCCCGGACCCCGCCTCGGCAACATGGTCATCGAGGCCGACAAGGTGGCCAAGGCTTACGGTGAAAAACTCCTGGTGGAGAACATGAACTTCATGCTCCCCCCCGGCGGCATCGTGGGGGTCATCGGCCCCAACGGCGCGGGCAAGACCACCCTCTTCCGCATGATCACCGGCCAGGACACCCCGGACGACGGCACCATCAACATCGGCAGCTCCGTGAAGCTTGCCTACGTGGACCAGAGCCGGGACAGCCTGGACGGGGACAAGAGCATCTGGGAAGTGATCTCAGGAGGCCAGGACACCATCTCCCTGGGCAACCGCGAGGTCAACTCACGGGCCTACGTCTCCCGCTTCAATTTTTCCGGTTCCGACCAGCAGAAAAAAGTAGGCGCCCTTTCCGGCGGCATGCGAAACCGCGTGCACCTGGCCTGCATGCTCAAGGAGGGCGCCAACGTCCTTCTCCTTGACGAACCCACCAACGACCTGGACGTCAACACCATGCGAGCCCTGGAAGAGGCCCTGGAGAACTTTGCGGGATGCGCCGTGGTCATCAGCCACGACCGCTGGTTCCTGGACCGCATCGTCACCCACATCCTCGCCTTTGAAGGGGACAGCCAGGTGGTCTGGTTCGACGGCAACTACTCCGAGTATGAAGAGGACCGCAAGAAGCGCCTGGGCATCGACGCGGACCAGCCCCATCGGATCAAGTACCGGCACCTGACCCGATAACCGTCGGGGCCGACGGAAGGCACGGCGCCTTTTCCGTCGGCCCTCTCCAAGAGGGCACGGCGTTCCGATGAAAGATGTTCACCGCCCCGGGAAACACGCCCCGTTGCGGCGATCCCTTCATTGATAAGTGATTGCAGAGTTGATAAAATTTGTTATATAGATTGTTATATACCCACAATAAATCCGAAGCACCCGACGTGACCGACGGCGATGGGCTTCGAAACAAAGACCGAGAATCAGCTTGTATTTCAAGTATCTTTCGGCCCTGCCCCCTGTGGTTCACACCCACATCGTTTGCGCCGCCGTCACTCTTCACCAACGCCATCTTCTGATTCGGGGAGAATGCATTGCCCATGGCCACCATCCTCATCATCGACGACGACCAACAGATCTGTGAAATCCTTGAAGCCTTCATCCGAAGGGAAGGCCACCGCTCCATGTCCCGGCAGACCCTCACCGAGGGATTGCAGCAACTGGAGAGCGCGGCCTTTGATCTCGTCTTCCTCGACGTCGGCCTTCCCGACGGAAGCGGCCTGGAACTGGTGCGCCGCATCCGCAGCACCCCGGGAGAACCCGAGGTGGTGATCATCACCGGTGCCGGCGATGCCGACGGCGCGGAAATGGCCATCAAAAACGGGGCATGGGACTACCTCCAGAAGCCTTTTAATTTAAAAGAGATCACCCTCACCCTGAGCCGGGCCCTCCAGTACAGGGAGAACCTCAAGGCCTCCTCGGTCAAGGAGGACCCCGTGGACAGCCAGGGGATCATCGGCAGCAGCCCCGTGATCCACGACTGCCTCACCACCCTGGCCCATGCCGCCCGAAACAACGCCAGCGTGCTCATCACCGGGGAGACAGGCACCGGCAAGGAGCTCTTTGCACGGGCCGTCCACAACAACAGCAAGCGCAAAGAGAACCGCTTTGTGGTGGTGGACTGCGCGGCCCTGCCCGAGACCTTAAAGGAGAGTGCCCTGTTCGGCCATGAAAAGGGCGCCTTTACCGGGGCTGAAAAAACATCGGAAGGCCTGGTGAAGCAGGCCGACGGAGGCACCCTCTTCTTAGATGAGGTGGGGGAAATGGACCTGCCCCTGCAGAAGGTGTTCTTAAGGGTCCTTCAGGAGAAGTGCTACCGCCCGGTGGGAAGCCGCATCGAGCAGAAAAGTGATTTCCGGCTGGTGGCGGCCACCAACCGGGACCTGGACAAGATGGTGGCCGAAGGCACCTTTAGAAACGACCTCCTCTACCGGCTCCGCACCGTGGCCATTGAGCTGCCCCCTTTGCGCATGCACCCCGAGGACATCCAGGCCATCATCCTCTACCACACCGGGGCCATCTGCCGGAACTTCGGCATCGAGCCCAAGGGCTTTTCCCCGGATTTTTTCCAGGTGCTCTGTGCCTACAGCTGGCCCGGTAACATCCGGGAGCTGGTCAACACCCTTGAAGGGGCCATCAGCAAAGCAGGGGAAGAGCCCATCCTCTTTCCCATGCACCTGCCCGATGCCATTCGGGTCCACGTGGCCCGGGCCAACCTGGCGGGAGATATGCCCCCGCAGGCCACCACCGCGTACCAGGTCGAGAAAAAACCCGAAGGGCTCACCGCGGTTCCCCCGCTGCTCTCCCCTGCCCCTGCCCCCTCCCCGGTGCTTCCGTCACAGGCCGACGAGATGCCCTCCCGGGAAGAGGTGCTCACCCAGGCAGACCAGGCCTATCTCAAGCACCTCATGCGGGTCACCCGTGGAAACATCAAAGAGGCCTGCCAGGTCTCCGGTCTCGGGCGGACCCGTTTGTACACCCTGATGAAGAAGTACGGCATCTCCCGACTCGGCTGGTCCACCGCAGAGCCGGAAAAAGACGATGCCTGCCCGTCCGCCCCCCTTGAATAGCGCACGGGCCAGACGGCGGAGAGCCCCTATTACTGGGCCTCTCCGGCCACAATCCAAACCATCTATTCACTTTTGTGAACATCCCCCATCCACTTAAGCGGCCCCTTTCCACCGTGCGCGCCACGCCGGCTAAGGCGGCCTGAAAAGGTCCTGCTCTCCCGGCCGCCCGTTTCCTCCTGTGTTTCCGGGCAGTTTCATCCCCCGCCCAAGAAATCACAAAAAAAAGCCCATTCCACGGCATATCCGGCACGCTCCCTGCATTTCTATTCAGGCAAGACAACGACGGATGATGTCGCAACCATTCAAGGAATGGGTACCATGCACGAACAAAATCAAACCACCATCGATGTCTGCACCTCCCTCTTCTGGCACCTGTCGGATAAGGGGCTCGGCCCCTCGGAGGTCAACAGACTGGTCAAAGATGTTTTTTGCATCCTCCAGGACGGGGGAACATTCACGGTGGGTTTTATCAACCACCAGCTAAACAGCATGGGATGGACCGGACACATCATCGACGAAGACGCCATTGAGCTTGTGCTGACCATTTTAAAAAATGAATTCGATTATTCCATCAGCACCCACACGGTCCACTAAAAATTGATAGCTTTACCCCCGACACCTTACTTTAGCCTTCTGCCGGGGGCCATCTACGCAACCCTTTCCCACCACCAAACCATGCGTAGGTGGTCCCCACCTTTTTTGCAATCCCACCGGAAATGAGCCTCCCACCCGGACGACGCCCTCTCCCGCCTTCCCACCGTCGTCTTGGCTCTTTTTTCCGGCACCTCCCCCCAGCGAAAAATCGAGAGCCGCGTCAATTCCCTTGAAATCCCTTGAAAAAGAATGTGAAATAGCTTATTTAGAATGGTTTTCACCGGTTGTTTTGCCGTGTGTACCGTACAGAAAAAAACGGGATATTTGATACAAATCGGTCAAAAGCAACGCGACGATTGCGGAAAACATCAACAACACCCAGCATCTCCCCGTAAAGCCACCACTTCGGTGCTGTTGACACTGCCTTCGTCACCCCTTCGGCTCCCCTCGCGTCACCCGGAATCCGGGGAGGCGCTTTTCATGATTTTTTTATATATTCAGGTATGACAAACAGCATGTCTTTTGAAAAAAACACTCCCCTCACCCGGGAGATCAGCAAGCGCCGAACCTTCGGTATCATCAGCCACCCCGACGCAGGTAAAACCACCTTAACGGAAAAACTCCTTCTCTTCGGGGGGGCCATTCAACAGGCCGGGGCCGTCAAGTCCCGCAAGACAGACCGCCACGCCACCAGTGACTGGATGGCCATCGAGCAGGAGAGGGGCATCTCCGTCACCAGTTCGGTGATGAAGTTCAACTATCGGGACTACGACGTCAACCTGCTGGACACCCCCGGTCACAAGGACTTTTCCGAGGACACCTACCGGGTCCTCACCGCCGTGGACAGCGCCATGATGATCATCGACAGCGCCAAGGGCGTGGAGACCCAGACCGAAAAGCTCATGGAGGTGTGCCGCATGCGCAACACCCCCATCATGACCTTCATCAACAAGCTTGACCGGGACGGCATGGAGCCCCTGGACATTCTGGCTGATATTGAAGAGAAGCTGCAGATCGAGTGCACGCCCCTCACCTGGCCCATCGGCATGGGCAAGCAGTTCAAAGGGGTCTACAACCTCTATAAAAAAGAGATCCACCTCTTTTCACCGGAGAAAGAGACCCTGGCCAAGGACGGCATCCACATCCAGGACCTGTCCGACCCCAAGCTCGACGAGCTCCTGGGAAGCCAGGCCGATGACCTTCGGGACGACATCGAGCTCATCGAAGGCGCCGCCGATCCCTTTGAGCTGGAGCTCTACCTCAAGGGGACCCAGACGCCGGTCTTCTTCGGCAGCGCCATCAACAACTTCGGCGTGCAGGAGCTCTTGGACGCCTTTGTGGAAATGGCCCCGACGCCCATCCCCAGGAAGGCCGTCACCCGTGAGGTCACCCCTTCCGAAGAGGAGTTCTCCGGGTTTGTTTTCAAGATCCAGGCCAACATGGACCCGGCTCACCGGGACCGCATCGCCTTTTTCCGGATCTGCTCGGGCAAATTCACCCGGGGCATGAAGGTCAAGCACCACCGCATCGGCAAGGACATCACCATTGCCAACGCCACCATCTTCATGGCCCAGGACCGCACCAACGTGGAAGAGGCCTATCCCGGGGACATCATCGGGATCCACAACCACGGCACCATCAAGATCGGGGACACCTTCACCACCAAGGAGCCCCTGAAATTCACCGGCATCCCCAGTTTTGCCCCGGAACACTTCAAGCGGGTGCTGCTTAAAAACCCGCTGAAGACCAAGCAGCTCCAGAAAGGGCTCCTGCAGCTGGCCGAAGAGGGTGCGGTGCAGGTCTTCCGTCCCTTGCGCGGAAGCGATTACATCCTGGGAGCCGTGGGTGAGCTGCAGTTTGAGGTCACCATCGCCCGCCTGAAAAACGAGTACAGCGTGGACGCCGCCTACGAACACGTCAGCATCGGTGTGGCGCGCTGGGTGGACAGCGACGACAAAAAATGCCTGGACGCCTTCAAGGAGAGCCAGGTGGCCAGCCTTGCCACGGACTCCGAGGGCCACCTTACCTACCTCACCACCAGCGAATGGCAACTGGGCTTTGTGATGGAACAGAACCCCGACATTGTGTTCAACAAGACACGGGAATACAACTGATGAAAGCACAAAATTACCGCGAAATACCATACAACTACACCTCTGCCGACGACGAGCTCGTCGTCACCTATCTCTTTGACGCCAAGGTGTGGAACAAGCTCCAGGAACTCCGGGGAAAACGTATCACCGGGCGCTCCGCCAAGCTGCTCATGCGCCTGATGGGTGATCTGTTCATCCTGAAGCGCAACCCCTTTCTCTTCGACGACCTCGCAGGGTCCCGGAGCCGCCGTCGCCTGTTCCTGAAGACCGCCGCCAACGATTTGGCCATCATCGAAAAAATGGCGGAACAAAAAGAGGTTCTGGAGATCACCGGACGCTGCCGCAAAGCCCTGAAGGGACTCAACGACACCCTCAAGGGGCACCGACGTCAGCGGCGACGCATCAGGCGCGAACTCGGGGCCATCATCGGCCGCCACAACGTCTGCTTCGAGCCCTTCTCCATCATCAGCCACGCCACGGACGCCACGGACTGGCGACGCCATCTGGCCGTGGCCGTGCTGCGCCCCACCCGGGAGTCCCAGGTTCCGCGCCTGGTGAAAGCCATTGAGAGGCTCGGCCTCTCCATCATCCCCCGCGGTGCGGGCACGGGCCTCACCGGGGGCAGCGTACCGGTCACCGAAGGCTGCGTGATGATCAACACCGAAAAGCTCAACCGCATCCGGGGCATCAAGCACCTGCCCGCGGCACCGGGCACCGGTGCGTCCACCATGCCGGTCCTTGAACTGGAGGCCGGGGTCATCACCCAGACGGCCATGGGCTACGCCGAGGTGGAGAACCTTGTCTTTGCCACCGACCCCACCAGCTCCTGGGCCTGCACCATCGGCGGCAACATCGCCGAAAACGCAGGGGGGAAAAAGGCGGTGATGTGGGGGACGGCCATCGACAACCTGGTCTCCTACCGCATTGCCATGCCCGGCGGCCGCCTCATGGAAGTACGCCGGGAAGATCACCCCATGCGCAAGATCCTGCCCGAGGACACCGTCCTCTTCTCCGTGCGGGACGAAGAGGGGCAGATCAAAAAGACCGTCAGCCTCTCCGGCACGGAGATACGAAAAATCGGGCTGGGCAAGGACATCACCAACAAGGCCCTTGGAGGCCTGCCCGGCATCCAGAAAGAGGGCTGCGACGGCATCATCACCTCCGCGGAGTTCATCCTCTACCCCTCCTTTGAGTACAAGACCACCTTCTGCCTGGAATTTTTCGGCAACGACATGGAAGAGGCCAGCGATGTCATCGTCAAGATCTCCAAGGAGTTCGACAACGGCGGCAAAGAGGCCCTCATCGCCCTGGAGCACTTTGACGACGAGTACATGCTCGCCATCAACTACAAGGTGAAGGCCACCCGTAAGGGCAGCCCCAAGGCAGTCCTTCTCATCGACATGGTGGGCCACAACGAAGAGGAGATCGACAGGGGAACCCGGCGTCTCCAGGATCTTCTTGGGCCGTACAAAAACACCGAGATCTTTGTGGCCCGGGACGAAGACGAGGCCGAGCGTTTCTGGAAGGACCGGAAGAAGCTGGGGGCCATCGCACGACGCACCAACGCCTTCAAGCTCAACGAAGACATCGTGCTTCCCCTGGATGTGCTGGGGGCCTTTACGCGGTTTGTGGACACCTACAACCTGGAAGAGAACCGATACAACCAGCTGGACTTCCTCAACGCCACCCTGGCTTATCTGGAGCATGCCGAGCCCATCGAAGACCCGGAATGGCTGGAGGCACGTATTCCCAAGGCCCGTGAAATCTGCAGCGAGGCCCTCTCTGCCATCCGCAACGCCACCACCGAGATGCTCCAGGACGGCGCCCAGGCCAAACAGCTCCTCTCCGAGCTCCTAGAGTTCTTCCGGGGCTACAAACGCATCACCGGCGACATCCAGCGCATCTTCAACGAAGTAAGGGCGCGCCAGATCATCATCGCCACCCACATGCACGCAGGGGACGGCAACGTGCACGTCAACATCCCAGTCTTTTCCAACGACATGGAGATGATGAAACGTGCCGCCAAAACCGCCGACGACGTCATGGAGGAAGCGGTGCGTTTAGGGGGCGTGGTCAGCGGGGAACACGGCATCGGCATCACCAAGATGAAGTACCTGGATCCGTCCCTTGCCAAGGCCCTGGCCGCCTACCGGAAAAAGGTGGACCCCAAAGGGGTGATGAACCCGGGACAGCTTACGGACCCGGACATCCAGTCCAAGGTCTACACCCCCTCCTTCAACCTGCTGGAGCTGGAAGCCAGCATCCTGCAACACGGCTCCCTGGAGACCCTGGCGGCCAAAATCGCCACCTGCGTGCGCTGCGGAAAGTGCAAGATCGACTGCTGCACCTTCTACCCGGCCAAGAACATGTTCTACCACCCGCGGAACAAGAACCTGGCCATCGCCTCTCTCATCGAGGCCATCCTCTACGATGTGCAGCGTGCCCACTCCACACGCTTTAAGTTCCTCAAGCAGCTGGAGCAAATCGCCGACCACTGCACCATGTGCCACAAATGCTTCAAGCCATGCCCGGTGGACATCGACACGGCCGAGGTCTCCCTCATGGAACGGGAGATCCTCGTCTCCCGCAAGTACAAGAAGACCCGCATGGCCACCCGGGCCTCCCTGGCGTACCTGGAGACCCGTAACCCCCTGGGCAACGCCCTCTTCCGAAAGGGCCTGGTCTCCTGGGGCGGCTCCCTTCAGCGCACCGGCCACCAGATGCTCAAGAACATGGCCCCCATGCGCAAGGTGCTGTCCGGGACCCACGCAGCGGAAATCCTGGCGTCTCCCGTTCCCCGGCCACCTGCGGGAACCCTCCGGGACATCCTGCCCAAATGCGGGAACAACCAGGCCATGATCCTCAACCCGCCGGAGGAGACGGAGCAGTCTGTCTTTTACTTCCCGGGGTGCGGGTCCGAGCGGCTCTTCTCCGACATCTCCAAGGCCGCCATCTACATCCTGCTCTCCGCAGGGGTCCGGGTGGTGCTGCCGCCCCCGTATATCTGCTGCGGCTTTCCGGCCAAGGTCAACGCCAAGGGCGTGCAGCACAGCCAGATGACCCTGCGGGACTCGGTGATCTTCAGCCAGATCCGCGAAATGATCAGCTACGTGGAGTTCGACGCCTGCGTGGTGAGCTGCGGAACCTGCCGGGAAGCTCTGGAAGAGATCGAAGCCCCGGAGATCCTGGATTGCGACATCGCCGACGTGAGCCGCTTTGCCCTGGAAAACGGCCTGGAGGTCAAGGGAGGCAACAGCTGCCTCTACCACGCCCCCTGCCACGACTCCCTGGACGGTGACGCGGCGGGCATGCTCGAAGAGTTCACCGGCTACTCCGTGGACAGCGTGCCCCACTGCTGTTCCGAAGGCGGGACCCTCTCCATGAGCCGCCCGGACATCACCAACGCCATGCTCCAGAGAAAGCACGACGAGATTGAGCTGCGCACCCTGGGCAAGGGCCGTGAGACCACCATCCTCACCAACTGCCCCTCCTGCATCCAGGGACTGGGCCGCAACAAGGACCTCGACATCGTTCCCCGCCACCTGGCCGTGGAGCTGGCCATCCAGGCCGGCGGCAAGGACTGGGAAGAAAAACTCAAAGCCATGGTGAAACAGGCCGAGGTGGTGACCTTCTAAAAAGCGCCCCGGTCTTGTGAACCATCCAAAATAAAAAAGGCGCCTCCCCCGTAAGCGGGTGAGGCGCCTTTTTTGGTTGTATCCCCTGGAACGATTCTCTGTGTCACCGCCTGACGGCCCTGGCCTCAAATCCCGCCTTGGTCAGGCGCTTGCGCATCACGCCAGCCCGGCTCTCCGTCTGAAAGGCGCCCACCAGAACCTGCACCCGGCCATCCGCCGGAGGGCGGGGCATGACGTAGGCAAAAAAACCCAGGGCATGGAGCCGGCTCTCCAAGACCAGGGCGTCGCTGACGGGCAGGGGGCCCTCCACGGCAAGGGCCACGCTTTTTTTCGCCGGAGAGGCTTCCGTGCCTCCCTGCGCCAAGAGCGTCTCCCGCGCGGCCTCAGCCTCCTCCCTGCTTGCAAAATTGCCGCAGAACACCCGGTACCAGTCCCCCATGCCGGGAATCGTCACATAGGCGGAAAAGGCGGCCCTGCCCAGCTCTCGAAGGGCGGTCACCTGGTCGGCGGCCCGGGCCGCGTTGCGAAAAGAACCGGCATGAAGGGTAAAGGGGTAGGTGTCTGAAGGGCCACCGGCCGACGAGGGAGCTGCCAGCATGGCGGCAATGCCGTGGTCAAGGGGCTCAGGCAACAGGGGCTCTGACTTTGCCTCGGGCTCTCTCCGAGCCGGTTTCTGGAAAAGGTCCACCGTCACCTTCTCTGCCCTGGGGGCCGGCACAAAATCGGGATCCCGGGCGATCTTGACCCCGGTGCCCACGAGAAACACCATGGGGGCCAGAAGCATCAGGCCCAGGAACCCGCCCCAAAGGGCTGCGCGGCGAAAGGCCTTTCCCCTCCGAGGCCACCCTTCCCCGGAAATCTTCGACTCCGGTGGGTGCCCGTTTTCTTGATGTACGTCCTGTTCAGCCATGGTGATGCCTCATCTTTCAAGGGCCTGGCCCGGATATTTCATGAGAAAACGGGTTGCCTGCAATGATTCAATATTATTACAGGCGGTTGCTGTGAAAAAAATTAGACATTTCAAAAATACAAAATGTAATTCACGATTTTCTCACCCTTCGGGCGAGCCGAGTGCACTCGACTCGTGAAATATCCGGGCTGGGGTCATTGTTCTTTTTCCGTTATACCGTTCAACTGCCTACACCGCCCTTCCGTCCCCTGTCAATGCGAAATCGTATGGTCCGCCGCGTCCAGGGCAAACGCATTTAGATTTTTGCCTCCGGCGGCCCTGCCGGGGGCCAAACTTTTGAAAAGTTTGACAAACAGGTTTCCTTTTTTTGGGGCACACGGCAACCGTGCATAGCGCCCTGATTACCGAAACGTTTTTGCGGAGCTTTTTTCAAAAAGCGCCCCGCCGGAGGCCATTGAATTGTTAAATGCGTTGGTCCTGCCGCCGCGCCGCCCGAGTGTTGACAACATGGGGAAGGCGGCATAGGCTACGGCAGCGCCCATCGGGAAAGGGCCCTTACAGGAAAAGTGTCTCTAAACAGGCGCTCCGCAGATTCCGCCGATGCCTTAGAAAAGGAAGCAATTGCCATGGCCGATACCGCTCCCACCATCCGCTCCTGGGCCTCCGCCCTCTCCGCCCCTGTGGCCCTGACCCTCCACACCACAGGCGATGCCGAAGGCAATGAGATGGCACGTTTCGGGCAGTCCCTTGCCGATGCAGCGGGAGAGCACCTCGTGCTGACCCTGAAAAAAAGCGAGGGCCCCCTGCCCTTCTTTGAAACAAAACAGGGCCTGAAATTCTTCACCCTCCCAGGGGAAAAGCTGCTCGACCTTCTCCTCTATGCCCTGAAAGGCTCCCCCGAGGCGATTCCCTCGTCCCAGGCCGCCCCCTTGGAGCGCCTGGCGCTCCCCGCCACCCTGGATCTCTTTGTGGCGGAGTTCTGCCCCCACTGCCCCCGCATCGCGCGACAGCTCATCACCCTGGCCCTGGCCAACCCCAACATTCGCCTCTCCCTGTACGACGGAAGTCTCTTTCCCAAAGAGGCGGAAAAGCGAGGCGTTCAGGCCGCCCCCACCCTGATCTACGACGGGGACATGCGATGGAGCGGGCAGTTTGATGTGGCCTCGGCCATGGAGGTGGTTGCCGGTCGTGCCCCTGAAGAACTCAGCGCCGATGCCATCCGGGCCCTTCTGGAGGAAGGAGAGGCCGCCAGGGTAACGACCATGGTGGCCCATGCGGCAAAGCCCTTTGCCTCCCTCAACACCTTGCTGGCCCATGAGAAATGGTCCGTCCGTTTGGGGGCCATGGTGGTGATGGAAGAGCTTGCTGAATCCCACCCGGCCATCGTCTCCGAAACCGCCGCGGCCCTCCTGGCCGACCGGGACGCTCTGGATCCCGCCGCTTTGGGGGACATTGTCTACATTGCCGGGCTCTCCTGCGATATCGCCCATCTGCCCACCCTTCGCGCCATCCTCCAGGGGCCCTGCGACGATGCGCTCCGGGAAGCGGTGGAGGAGGCCATTGAGGCCATAGAGGAACAGGCGTCCTGATTTTCCGCTGACGAAAAACTCGTTTTTGCAACGATTGAAGCAAAAAAAGGTAAGCGAGAGCTTTTTTCAGAAAAACGGCCCGCCCGAAGCATGCCGAAGAGTTACTTGTTTTTTTACTTGACAACCGCTTTACTTCCAAAGTAACTATCTTACCGTATTTACTTACACATACCACAAGCACAAACAGCTCAGTTCCTGACCCTATAACGACACCTGCGATACGACACCAGCCCCCCTGGGGCCGTTGTGCCAGCGCACCGGCCTGTAGTGATACGCCCTCGCAGGATGCGAGTACCCCATGAAACTGACTCGGACGCCAAACAAACGGCCCTTGGACGTGGAGTACATCTTTCGCTCTAGCCTGGCGTCTCCCATCCTCCCCCTTCTCATCGCCATCATCATGGGCACCTCCGACCTCTACGCCCGCCATCCTGTCATCACCCTGATCTTTCTGGCCGCCACCTTGCTTGTCCTGAGTTGTCGGTTGGTCATCGGTTCCGCCTACTTTCTCTTCCAGCGCATGGGAACCCCCACGGCCCACAAATGGAGCCTCGGCCTGAACTACCTCTCGGCCATGGTCTTTGCCCTGTTCTCTACCTTTGTCCTGACCCGTTACGGCCTGGTGTGGCCGGGTTACCTCATCATCTTCTGTACCGGCGCCATCTTGAGCATCACCCCGGTCTTCAGTGTGCTGCCCTCGGCCGGCACAAAAATCTACACAGGGATCTTCCTGTTCCCCCTCATCGCCTGGGGAGGTGTCTCCCACTCTTTCCAGGGGCAGATCATCGCAGCGCTGGCCCTGCTTTACTTTCTCATCGCCACCCGCGTCACCGAAGAGACGCGGACCTGGGTGTCGGGCCTCTCCCTTCATATCGCCGAGATGGATAAAAAGGCCTCGGCCCTGCACCAGAAAAACAAAACCCTGGAAAAAGGGCTCATCGAGCAGGACAGCCACATCAAGACCATCAAGGCCAAAAAAGAGATCTACCGCCAGGCCTTTCAGACAAGCCCCAACCCCATTGCCTTCAACCGTCTCTCCTCCGGTGAGTTCAGTCACGTCAACGCCATCTTCTCCTCCCAGTTCGGGTACACCCGGGAGGAAGTGATCGGCAAAACACCCCTTGCCGTGGGTCTCTGGGAAGAACCCACGGCCTGGGAAACCTATCTCAACATCATGCGCTCCCACAGGTGGGTCACCAACTTTCAGTGCCGCTTCCGCACCCGCGACGGGGAGAGCCGATCGGTTCTCCTCTCCTCCCGGCGCATCACCCTGGCCCAGGAGCATTACGCCCTGACCACGGTGAACGACATCACCGAATTCTCCCAGGCCCAGAGCCAGATCAAGCACCTCACCCGAAAAATCATCCTGGTCCAGGAGGAAGAGCGAAGGCGCATTGCCCGGGACCTCCACGACAGCGTGGCCCAGGACCTCTCCTCCCTGAAAATCACCTGCAGCAGCCTCCTGGACGGGCCCATCTCCGCCTCGGTCCTTCGATCCAGGCTCAAGGACGTCTCCAGCGTGCTCCAGGAGTGCATCGAGGCCGTCAAGACCATCGCCTACGAATTGAGGCCCCCCATCCTGGACGAACTCGGGCTCCCCACGGCCCTGTTCCGCCACTGTGAAGACTTTCAGCGCAAGACCGGCATTGAGGTGGACTTTTTCTCTGCGGGTCTCAACGGCATCCCCCTGCACCCCGAAACCGAGATCAACCTCTACCGCCTGGTTCAGGAGGCCTTAAGCAACGTGCTGAAGCACGCCAGGGCCTCAAAAGTGGTGCTCCGGCTGGTGGCCTCGTTTCCGGACATCATCATGCGCGTGGAAGACAACGGGGTGGGGTTTGATCAGGACAAGGGGAAGGGAAAAGGCGCCAAAGGCATGGGCCTTCGCAGCATGGAGGAGAGAGTCCACCTCATGGGCGGGCGCCTTCGCATCATCTCAAGCCCGGGGGAAGGCACAGCCCTTGTGATCCGGGTTCCCTTCAACATGAGTGAACAGGAACTCGAAGAGATCTACAACGAGGTGGGATCCGTCAGATAATCAGCAAATTGATGGAGGCCCGCCCGCAGACACCCGCAACAAAAATGGGGCATTGCTTTGTCTCCGGCCTTGGTATATCGTTGCCGGAACAAAGGCTGTAGATGCCCCTCGTTCGGGGCGGCATCCCATCATCAACCATCGGGGGGAAACCGTTCAACCACCTGCCCGGAACCGGTTGCGCCTGCCCCTTGCCCGCCCCCTGCTGTCAAGGGGCTGTCTTGAGCTGTGCCCGGTACCCACTTCAGTTCCCGATCACCTGAACCCTCCCCGCACGAATACAACGGCATCACCTGCCGACCGAGATACCTGTATGGATAAAATTGTTGTCAGGGGGGGTGCCCCCCTTCACGGACGTGTTCGGGTCAGCGGCTCCAAAAATGCCGCCCTGCCCATTCTGGTCTCCTCCCTTCTGGTAAAGGGCAAAACCACCTTTTGCAATGTCCCTGAGCTCATGGACATCCACAGCATTACCTGCCTCCTGGCCGAACTGGGGGCAACGGTTGAACGAACCGAAGACAAGGTCACCATCGATGCCGGTCCCATGAACTGTGTGGAGGCCCCTTACGACCTGGTAAGAAAAATGCGCGCCTCCATCCTGGTTCTGGGCCCCCTGGTGGCCCGCATGGGCCGGGCCAAGGTCTCCATGCCCGGAGGGTGCGCCATCGGGGATCGTCCCATTGACCTCCACCTCAAAGGCCTGGAAGCCATGGGCGCCACCATTCGCCTGGAGCAGGGCTATGTGGAGGCCACAGCCGACCGCCTCAAAGGGGCACGCATCGTGTTCGACACCGTCTCGGTGGGGGCAACGGAGAACCTGATGATGGCCGCGACCCTGGCCGATGGGGTCACCATTCTCTCCAACGCGGCCCGGGAGCCTGAGATCATGGCCCTGGCCGATGTGCTCAACGCCATGGGCGCCAAAGTCGAAGGGGCGGGAACCCCGGAGATCACCATCACCGGTGTTACCGCCCTCTCATCGGTGGATGCCGCCATCATCCCGGACCGCATCGAGGCCGGCACCTTTATGGTGGCCGCGGCCATGACCGGGGGAGACGTGGAGGTGACGGCCTGCGCCCCGGAGCACATGGAGCACACCTTGAGCAAACTCGAAGAGGCCGGTGCCACCCTGGAGGTCGGCAAGGATTCGGTGCGCGTCATCGGCCCCAAGGCCATCAAGAGCGTGGATATCCGCACCGCGCCCTACCCGGGCTTTCCCACGGACATGCAGGCCCAGTTCATGGCCATGCTGACCCTGGCCGACGGTGCCAGCGTCATCCATGAGACCATCTTCGAAAACCGGTTTATCCATGTATCGGAATTGAAACGGATGGGAGCGGACATCGTGCTCAAGGGCAACGACGTCGCAACGGTGAAGGGAATCAAGCGCCTTTCAGGTGCCCAGGTCATGGCCTCGGACTTACGGGCCAGTGCCTCCCTGATCCTCTCGGGCCTGGTGGCGGAAGGGGAGACCGTTGTGAACCGAGTCTACCACCTCGACCGGGGCTACGAACACATCGAGACCAAGCTCCGGGGACTCGGGGCGGACATTGAGCGCATCAAAGGCTAAGGCGCCACTTTTTTTAGTCATACATGCCTTTCAAGGGGGCCTTTCCCGCATCTCAGCTGAAGCTGGAAGGGCCCTCCAGAAAATCGTACTTCAGCCGGGTAAAATTCTGTATGAAGTAGTCCACCTGGACCACCTGGCTCACCGACAGTGCTTCAAAAATCAACGACCGCTGTCGCACCATCTTGAAGGGGCCGAAGCGCCCCGTACCGATACGCTTGTCCGACAGAATACGGAAAGGCAGCCCCCCCAGAAAAAAATTCCCGTAGCGAATATTCACGCAGGTGTCCATGCTTCGCGCATCCAGTGTGTCGTTGACATAATAGATGCAGGAGAGCCCCTCACGGCTGATGTTGATCAGGGGCCCCCTTCGCGTAAAGGAGGGGGAAAAGACGATATAAGCGCCCCGTTTGGGGAGAAAACGGTCACAATGACGTAAATCACCCATACGCACCTCACATCATTCGCAGCCGGTGGGGGACCAGACGAACCGGCACGAAAAAAAAGGGATCGTGTTGAGTCGTGATACAGGCCTGTTCGACTTTGCAGGAGGCCATCATGAATACGTGCGGGAAACGAGCAAGGCTCGTGGTGTGAAACGAGTGGATACCGGGAGTATCAAACAGATAACAACGGGTGCACATACTTTATGTTTGGGAGGACTTCAGTATACCATACCCGCTGGTTGAGGGAAACGCTTCTCTTCCTCTTTCCCGCCATGTCGGGCCTTGACCGGCGCCCCATGCTCTTCGTGCTCTCAGGCCTTGTAACGGGCATCCTCACAGGCCATGCAGGCACCCCCGTTCCGATATCCATGCTCCCGGTGCTGACCCTGACGACCTGTGCATGGCTGAGCGCACCCCGGCGCTTTGCCCTGGCCTTGCTTATCCCCCTGTTCACCCTGGCAGGAGCCTGGCTCATGGCCCCGTGGGCGCCCGCTGAAAAAGGGCTGAGCGGATTGACCCCAGAGCCCCTTGCCCTGGCGGGGCGCGTCGAGCAGATCCGATTCCAGGACCGCGACCTCAAATGCATCCTGCGGGATGTCCGCCTTGAGAAAGGCCCCGGCCTTGATCCCCCGGTCACCGGCATCCGCCTGATCATCCGACAGGGCAGCACCCTGCCCCTGGCCGAGGGAATGCGGCTCACAACCCGCTGCCGGCTTCGCCCCTTTACCAGCTTCAACAACCCGGGCCGTTTCGATTACCGGCGCCACATGATGAGACAGGGGGTCGCGGCCTGGGGCGTGGTAAAGGCAGAAGAGGTGACCTTGACTCCGGCGGCGCCCGCCCACCGGTGGCGAACCGCCCTTCACCATACCCGGACGCGCATCGAAGGCGCCCTGTTCGCCCATGCTCCGAGCCATGGTTCCGGGGCTCTGCTCTGCGCCCTTCTCACCGGCAACCGCTCCCACATGCCGCCCTCCCTGCGCGACCTCTTCACCCGCACCGGAGCAGCCCACCTGCTGGCCATCTCCGGCCTTCACTTAGGGATCGTGGCCACCCTTTTCTTCTTCCTGTTCTCTTGGGGGCTCTCCCGGTGGGAGCGCCCCCTCATCAAGGGGCACACACAAATGCTGGCCGCCACCTTCACCCTGGTGCCGGTCCTCCTCTACGCCCTGGTTTCCGGCATGGCACCGTCCACCCAGCGGGCCCTCACTGCCGCGGCTCTCGTCATGGGCGCCCTGGCCCTCCATGAAGAGGCGGACCTTCCCACCACCCTTGCCCTGGCCGCCCTGGTTATCCTTGTCACCCATCCGCCGTCCCTGTTTGCCGTCTCCTTTCAACTCTCCTTTGCCGCCGTGGCCGCCATCCTGGCCGGTCTGGCCCGGCTCCGCACCCCGGCCTCACCGGTGGCACCGCCCACTCTCCGGCAGCGAATGCTCCTGTTTGTCATCCCCCCGTCTTGTGCCACTTTCGGCACGGCCCCCCTGGTCTTGCACCACTTTGGCTATGCGGCTCCCATCGGGCTCCTGTCCAACCTGATCCTGGTTCCCCTGATCAGCTTCGGCACAATCCTCCCGGGGCTTATGGGGGTGATTCTCCTTCCCCTCGGAACAGCCCCTTCCGGTCTGCTGTTCTCCCTGGCCGGTTACACCCTGGAAGGAGCCATCCGCATCGCGAAGGTCTTCTCCCACGTCCCCGGCGGCTATCTTCTTCTGCCCCGCCCCGGGGTCACCACGACCCTGCTCGTGCTCTGCCTTCTTTTTTCCCTGCTGCTCTCCCCCCGTCACAAGCGCAAAGGCCCTGTGCTGGTTGCCGCATGCTGCCTGATTCTTCTGGGGGGAAGAGCCACAACCGCCTTTGTCCAGCGCCATCACAACCCCACCCTCAAGGTCACGGTGCTTGATGTGGGCCAGGGCTCTTCCGCGATGCTGGCCTTTCCCAACGGCAAACGATGGCTGGTGGACGGCGGGTTTGCCCGGCCGGGACGGTTCGACGTCGGCCGATTCGCCGTGGGGCCTTACCTGCAGGCGTCCCAGATCACCACCCTGGATGCCGTGGTCCTCACCCATCCGGAGAGCGACCACATGGGGGGCCTCATCCATATTCTGGACAACTTCAAGGTCAAGACGCTTTTCATGGGCCCCTACCCCGGCAAAGGGCCGCTGTGGAACCGGTTTTCCGAGGCTGCAGCCCGGTCCGGCACCCGCATCGTTTACTTGACGGACCGCTCCCCGCCCATGCTTGTGGAAGGCGTGGGCATCACCTGCCTTCACCCGGAGGCGCCCCCCAACGGATTCACCGGGAACGGATCGGTGAACAACAACTCCCTGGTCCTCAGACTGACCTACGGCAACCACCGGTTTCTGCTCACCGGCGATATCATGGAAAAGGCGGAAGCCCGGCTTGTGTCTGGCTCCGCAGAGGCATTGAAGGCCGACGTCATGGTGATCCCCCACCACGGAAGCCAAAGCTCCAGCACGAACGCATTCCTCACCCGCGTACACCCCTCCATCGGCGTGGTCTCCGCCGGGCAAGCCAACCGCTACGGCCTTCCCCATACCGAGGTGATGGAACGGTACACACGGGCCCAATGCACCCTCTACGGAACCCACCGGAACGGGGCTGTCACCATCGAATCCGACGGCACGGCCCTGTCGGTTTCCACCTTCCTTGACTCCTCCCCTGCGTTTCCTCCTTCCCTCACATGGACACGGCCTTGACACCGACTCTCCCGACGCATAAAGTACGGCAATTGGTTTCGATTTTCTCGTTGTGGAGGTTCCCCTTGGTATTTCGTCCCCGTGGCATTAGGCATTCCATCGTGCCACCCGCTCTGATGGTCCTCATTCTGGCACTTCTCCTTCAAGGGTGTGCTGCGCATACCTCCCCTTCCGTGGAGCCCCCCGTGGCTGCGCCAGAGCAAGAAAAAACGGCGACGGACACCGTTGAAGAAGCCTTGATTTCCGAGGACGCCTTTGCAGAAGACGACGAATTTCTGGATGATGATGATTTTTTTGATGACGAAGGGTTGATCGACGAGTTCGGCGACACCCCGGAGGAGCTGGTCTGGGATCCCCTGGCCCCCTTCAACCGGGCCATGTTCACCTTAAACGATACCCTCCTTATCTGGGTGGTCAAGCCGGTGGCTTCAGGCTACCGCACCGTCACCCCGACGATTGTCCGACGGGGCGTGGCCAATTTTTTCAACAACCTCAAAGCCCCGGTACGCCTGATCAGCAGCCTCCTCCAGGGCAAACTCAAGGGGGCGGGCTCCGAAGTGGGCCGATTTGTCATCAACACCACCGTGGGGGTCCTGGGATTCGGAGACCCGGCGGGCAGCTGGTTCCACATGGAGCCCAGCGACGAAGACCTGGGCCAGGTCCTGGGCGCCTGGGGCGTGGGCAACGGCATGTACATTGTCTGGCCCATTCTCGGCCCCTCCACCCTGAGGGACAGCGCCAGCATTCCCGGTTACTTTTATCTCAACCCTGTGGGGTACGTAGAACCCACAAAGCTCTCGCTGGCCATCACGGCCTACGAACAACTCAACGAAGCCTCCTTCAGCATGGATGACTACATTGCCCTTAAGGCCTCGGCCCTGGATCCCTATAGCTTTATCCGTGACCTTTACATCCAGAGCCGGGAAAAAATGGTCCAAGAGTAACCTGCGGCGACATGCCCCAAAAGGCTTCGGGGGCCGTATCACCGTACGTGCCAACACCCCGCCCGCGCCCCATGCGGGTGCATCACAGGAAAGCCTATGGAACCCCCTATCCTGGAAGTCCGCAACCTGGTCAAGCACTATGCCGACGTCGAGGCGGTGAAAGGCATCTCCTTTTCCATCCGTCCGGGCACCTGTTTCGGCCTCCTCGGCCCCAACGGAGCCGGTAAAACCACCACCATCGAAGTCATCGAAGGGATTCTTCCCGAAACCTCGGGAGAGATCTTCTACAAAGGCGCCCCCCGGGGGGAGAGCTTCACCCGTGAGGCCGGGATCCAGTTCCAGAACACGGAGCTGCCCATGTTCCTCACCGTGGAAGAGACGTTGGAGACCTTTCGCCACCTCTACACCAAACGGGCCGGGCGGGAAGCCCTCATCGCCATCTGCCGCCTGGAGGAGATCCTCAAACGGGATAACCGGAAGATCTCCGGTGGCCAGAAGCAGCGCCTTCTCCTTGCCATGGCCCTGGCAAACGACCCGGACCTCGTCTTCCTGGACGAACCCACCACCGGGCTGGACCCCCAGGCCAGGCGCCACCTCTGGGAAATCGTAGAGAACCTGAAGCGGGACGGCAAAACCGTGGTGCTCACCACCCACTACATGGATGAGGCGGAAAAGCTCTGCGACGAGCTGGCCATCATGGACCACGGCCGCATCATCGCCATGGGAGCCACCGACGCCCTGCTCTCCGCGCACTGCAGGGGCTCGTCCATCGTCCTGCCCGGCATCACTGAAGACAGCGCCTTCGCCACCCTCACCACCCCCTGGTTCCGATTGAAAGATGGCCGCATCAGCATCCAGACCGAAAACCCCGACCACTCCCTGCGGGAACTCGTGGCCATGGGCATGGACCTCTCCGGGATCGTGGTCATGCCCCAGAACCTGGAGGACCTCTTTCTCAAGCTCACGGGCAAAGCGCTTCGCAACTGACGACAAAAAGGCCCCATGAAAGGTACCATCGCCATGTTCAAACGTATCTGGACCCTTTTCAAAGCCCGCAACATCGAGTTTTACAGGGACCGCTCTGCCCTGGGGTGGAGCATCCTCTTCCCCTTTCTCATCATCGCCGGATTCTCCCTTATTTTCAGCGAAGATTCCCAGAAGCTATACAAGGCTGGCGTCCTCAAAGCCGACGGCGCAGCTCCCCTTCCCCAGAGCGAACACCTCCTCACCCACCCCCTGATCCAGGCCATTGAGCTGGCCGACCGGAACGACGCCCTGACCAAGCTGCGCCATCACCGCCTCGACATGGTCCTGTCGGCGGACACGGGCCATTACTGGATCAACAGCGACGCCCCCAAGGGAAAAATCCTCGAAGAGATCCTTTTGGGCGGGGGACGCACCGGGGACGGCCCCTTCACCCGGCAAATGGTCACCGGGGACCGCATCCCGTATGTGGAATGGCTATTTCCCGGCATCCTGGGCATGAACATGATGTTCTCCGCCCTCTTTGGCGTTGGGTATGTGGTGGTGCGCTACCGGAAAAACGGGGTCCTCAAGCGATTCAGCGTCACCCCGGTGCGCCCATGGGAATTCCTGACGGCCCAGATCATCTCCCGCCTTTTTGTCATGCTCGCCACCACGGGCATTGTCTACGGGACCTGCACCGCCCTGTACGGATTTTCGTGCCGGGGCTCCCTTGCGGCCCTGTTTGCCGTCTTTGTAGTGGGGGGCATGTCCATGATCTCCCTGGGGCTCCTTCTGGCAGCCAGGGGCAGCAGCGAAGAGCTTGCAGGGGGTATCCTCAACCTTATCTCCTGGCCCATGATGTTTCTCTCCGGTGTCTGGTTCTCCCTTGAAGGCACGACCCCCTGGGTTCAGGCCCTCTCCCGGGTCTTCCCGCTGACCCATCTCATCGAAGGGGCCCGCAAGGTCATGAACGACGGAGCCGGTTTTGCCGAGGTCCGTCTGGAAATCATTCTCCTTCTGGCCATGACCCTGGCCTGCCTCGTTGCAGGATCCCTGCTCTTTCAATGGAAGAATGACTGACTCGTTTCACGTGAGACCCATTTTTTAGTGAAAAGACCCGATACACCGTCACTCCAGGGTTGCGACTGCCCGTGGCCATGCCCTATAGTACGGGATGAAGACATCATGCTCACCTGTATGGCCAACCCATCACCATCTCTGGAGGACACCCCATGCCACCCTTTGCCTATCAGCCCCCCTTTCCCCTGGGGCCGGACACCACTGTTTACCGAAAACTCAGCGATGAGGGGGTTGAAAAGGGGGAGGCCTTCGGAGAGCCCGTCATCCGTGTGGCCCCGTCGGCCCTGGCCCTTTTGGCCCGCGAGGCGTTTGCCGACGTCTCTTTTCTCTACCGCACCCGCCACCTCGAACAGCTCCGCAGCATTCTGGACGACCCCGAGGCATCCAAAAACGATACCTACGTGGCCCTTGAAATGCTGAAAAATGCCGTCATCGCCTCGGAAAAGATCTTTCCCATGTGCCAGGACACCGGCACGGCCACGGTGGTGGCCAAAAAAGGGGCCCAGGTTATTTCCGGCACGGCAGCGCCCGATGAGGAGGCCATCTCAAAAGGCATTTTTGAGACCTACACGGAAAAAAACCTGCGCTACTCCCAGCTGGCCCCCCTCACGCTCTTTGAGGAAAAAAACACGGGCTGCAACCTCCCGGCCCAGATCGATATCGCAAGCACAAAAGGCGCAAGCTACGATTTCCTCTTCATTGCCAAGGGCGGGGGATCAGCCAACAAGAGCTTTCTCTTTCAGGAGACCAAGGCAATCCTGAACCGCAAACGCCTCCTGCCTTTTCTCAAAGAAAAAGTCACCGAAATCGGCACCTCGGCATGCCCCCCTTACCACCTGGCCATCGTCATCGGCGGCACCTCGGCCGAGGCCACCCTCAAGACCGTCAAGCTGGCATCGGCGGGATACCTCGACGAATTGCCGACACAAGGCAACGCCCTGGGACACGCGCTCAGGGATCGGGAGATGGAAAAGGAGATCCTCGACATGACCCGCGGCGTGGGCCTCGGTGCCCAGTTCGGGGGCAAGTACTTCTGCCACGACGTCCGGGTCATCCGGCTGCCGCGGCATGGGGCATCCTGCCCGGTGGGCATCGGAGTAAGCTGCAGCGCAGACCGGAACATTAAAGGGAAGATCACCGAAGAGGGGGTCTTTCTGGAGCAGCTGGAGACCCGCCCCGAACGTTTTCTGCCGGAGCCTGCCATGGAAGAAGAGCCCGGCATTGAAATCGACCTGAACCGCCCCATGGATGACATCCTCACAGAGTTATCGGCTCACCCCGTGGGCACCCGCCTCTCCCTTTCCGGAGAAATCATCGTGGCCCGGGACATTGCCCACGCCAGGCTTGCCGACGCCATGGAGAAAGGGGACGGCCTCCCCGACTACATCAAGAATCACGTCATCTATTACGCGGGTCCGGCCAAAACCCCGGAAGGCCACGCTTCGGGCTCCTTCGGCCCCACCACCGCCGGTCGCATGGACCCTTACGTCCCCGTCTTCCAGAAACTCGGGGGCTCGCGCATCATGCTGGCCAAGGGCAACAGGACCGACAAGGTCCGGGTCTCATGCAAAGAAAACCGGGGGTTTTACCTGGGATCCATTGGGGGCCCGGCCGCCAGGCTGGGCCGGGACTGCATCACCAAGGTGGAGACCATCGCCTATGAGGAGCTCGGCATGGAGGCGATCTTCAAGATTACCGTGAGGGACTTCCCGGCCTTTATCATCATCGACGACAAAGGGAACGACTTCTACCGTCAGGCCATCATGTAACCCCTTGCGTATCTGCTCTTCAAAACACAAAAGCTCCCGCCCAGAGATCTCTGGGACGGGAGCTTTCAGCTCAATTTCATAATTCTGCGGACCGTAAACGGCTTTAACAAAATCACCTGCGGGAGAAGTGCCAGCTCAGCTGGTGGTCACCAGGGCCTCAAGGCTTGAGACAGCCAGGGGACGCGCAAAGGCCACATGGATGGAGATGGTGTTCTCTCCCCGCTCGTTGACGCTGCTGACCCGCCCCTGGACCGAGAATCGTTCTGCCCCTTCTCCGGGCTTCATCAGCGAACAGATGGAACGCCCGAGCAGCAGGCGGGCCATGGAGTACCCGCTGCTCTTGACCACGGCGGAGAGCCCCCCTTCCGAAATATCGAGAAAAACACCGGTAAAGGATTTGCCCACGGTGGTCCCCTTGTCGGTCATGAGCTGGAACACAACCCTGCCCTTCACATGAAAACGCCGGTAGCGGCGCCTCTCAAGCCCTTTGGCCTGGACGGTCTCGGTCAGGTTGTTGAACTGTCCGCAAAAGGACTGCAGCTTCCCGAGAAAATCTGGGTGCTTCTCCTGCATCAGTGTCAGGACCTCACGATCCAGGAAGCCCACGTTGACCCGGGAAAGGGCCACAAGGGATGCCGTGCACACACTGGTATGGAAAAAAGCGTCGTAACCGGCCACCTCCCCTTTGCACATCTCCTTGATAAAGAGCTCCCTGGCGTCGTCTTTATAGACGATCTTGGCCCTGCCGCTATTGATAAAGCAGAGCCGATTGCTCACCTCGCCCTGGGAGATGATCTCGGTATCCACCTCCACCACCTCGTTTCTGACGTGATGATAAAAACCGGACGCCTCCTCCTCGGTAAGGAGGGCGTAGAAATCTTTCCAGGTCTCCATGTACTCCCCGGAGTCCACGAAGCACCTTTCCTGATCGATAATCTCCTCGGCGCGCACCACTTCACCCAGGGCCATTTCATCGACATCGGACAGCCTCGCCTTGTAGCGCTCCGCACGCTTGAAATCCTTCTCACGTGCCGCCCGCTCCACCATCAAAAGGAGGACCTTCAGGGCCGACGCCTTTTTGCCTCCGCTGATCAGACCGCTGACAATGGCCTCAAGGGTGCCGAACTCTTCGGACGCGATGTAGTCGCGGGTCACCTTTACCCGGGCATCCGGCTCTTTCTCTTTCGGTGCCGAGCGCTCTTTGGACATGGCATGGCGGATCTTGAGAATGGCCTCTTCGGCAAGGCGTTTCTGCTCCGACGTGTACCGGCTCCTGCCCAGGAGCCCCTTTTGGTCCACAACCTTTTGAAGGGTCGGAAGCGCCTTCATGGAGCCGATCTCCCCCATGGCCGAGCACGCCGCCTTGATCACCTTGTCTTTCTCCTCAGGAGACCCGGTCATCCTGGACCTGAGCACAGCCGAGAGTGCATAGACCCCATCATCATCGCCAAACTGGGCCAGAAGTCCCGCAAGTCGGGGCTTGACCCGGTCGGGGACCGCCAGGAGCGCTTTGGAAAAAAAACGAACCCGCCTGCTGCCTCCGATCTGCTTGGCACATGAAATCACGGCATCGATCACCTGCTCCTCACGTCGCGTCACCAAGGGTTCAAGGATATCTATGTGCTCCTCGCCACCGATCTCACCCAGCAGTTTCAGGAGATTGCGAAGATAAAACCAGGCGCTGTCCGGCGTAATGCGCTGCGTCAGCTCCTCAAGGGTACCGGGCCCGATGTTCTTCAGAACACCCATCACCCGGATCCGTTCGGCCATCACCTCACTCTCCCGAAGCAGGTCAAGTAAGGGAGGCACGGCTATGTTTCCGAGCAGGGCAAGGACGACGGATGCCTGGTGGCGATGCCCATCCGTATCCTCCCGGAACGTTTCCATGAGGAGATTGAACACCCGTTCCGAAGCCATTCTGCGCAGGGTGCGTTCGGCATAACGGGTCATATGGAGGTCTTTTTTCAGGCGTCCCTGGGCCATGAGGCTGAAGCTCTCCATGAACGGAACGGCTTCTCCGTACTGCCCCCCCACGACCAGGTTGTGGATGTGGTTCACCATCATATCCGAAGCGGATTCAAAAAGAGGGGTCACCTCCTGCTGGTAACGTGCCCACAAATTGATGGGACCCAGAACCCGGCTCACCAGGTCCAGCCGTTCAAGGCCGGTGAGCGCCTTGGCCGTCTGAAGAAGAACCCGAACCGCTGCCATGGATTTTGCTTCGTCTTCAAGATTGATGGCAAGGGACACAGCCTGAATCAACCGCTCCACCTCTTGGGCCTTGCCCTGCTGGGTCCGCTCGGCCATAACCCTGGGCAACGCAGCCAGCGCGTCGAGATCGTTCAGTGCATCGGACTCTCCCACCATGAGCCCTTCAATGGCTGCCTCAATCCGAGCCAGTGTCTCATTCTGAGCGGCCTCCTCACGGCTCCTCAAGGCCTCAATGGAAGACGAAAACTCACTGCCCCTGGGCCGGGCAAGAATCCAGTCCGACGCATCGTTGTACGCCTTGATATGAACACGCCCCACCAACCGGCTTCCCCTTCTCTGGGTCTGCTTCACCAGGAGCAGGCGGGCGGCAAGGAGCATGAAGCTCTCGTTTTCGAGATGTTCCACGGCCTTGGTCACGGCAGCTTCCGAAAGGTTCAATGCAAGTAGATCGGCGTTAAGCCAGGGCCCAAGGGCCTCCAACCTCTCATACAGAAGGGGAAAGATGGCCGTGTTTCCCTGTTCGCTCCCGGCCCTGACAAGATAACCGTTAAGGCATGCAAGGCGCGAAATGGTATCCCAATCGTTGGGCTCGTACCCCTTGTCTGCGCAGAAAGTAAGAAAACGCCCACTTACCGATGAGAGCCAGGCCGCGTTGACCGTTTTTCTGGTGATATATGCCAGGGCCTGGAGTTCGGTGATCTGGCCGAACCAGATACGCCGAAAAAAGTCCTCATCACTTTCGATCACCTCATCGGCTTCAGCGCCGAGAAACACATTGTGGTTGGCAGAGACAAAGGAGACCCCTTCGGCTTCAAATACCTTGCGTACCCCGCCCTGTGCATCCACCTCCTCCGGCGTCATGCTGAGAATCCGAGATGCCTTGGCATAATTTTCCTGATCAATGGAGCGATCAAATACGATGCTCTTCAGGTTAAGGGCCTGCATCAAGAGACGCAGCGAGTGAATTTGAGGCATGCGCTGGGACTTGGCGTCCAGGAGTTTTCCATCGAAAAGAATGGACCCCTGGGCTTCGGAGACGATAAACGGGGCATCCCGGTAAAACAGGGTGGCAAGGCGGGAATATCCGGAAGTGAGAGACTGTCGGACAATGTCACTGGATTCGGGGTAGAGGCGGCAGTTCTTCACCGTACTCATAAAGAGGTTTACCGCCCCCAGTGCTGTTTGGATATTTAGATCATCAGCCATATACCGTCTCACCTTCCGTTAACCTGAGTAGATGGGGGCGCCGCTGCGTATTGCCGCTATGCAGTGATGGGAGGCTCACACATTGAAAAGAAGAGATCGGCATGCAACGAGCCCTAAACGTGAGCGCTACAGCCAAACACGCATGAAAGGCAGGGCATGCAGCCTTATTCCCAACAGATTGTGTCTGCCGATCATGAAAAGCGATGGCTCGCCATGGAAAGAAGGGGTTTCATAACACTGGAACGATATAAAATGTAGAAAACAAATTGAACCGTTCACTGATTGATACTCAACCAGAAGCCACCAAAAAACACAGTGTTATTATAGCACCAACCCCCATTCAATGTAAGTTCATTTTGATTTCGCTGAAATACATAGTCAACACAGAGCAGGCTCAGGAACCCCGTATTTCCGGTCAGATACAAAGCAGGACGCCTGCCTCACCACCCGCGCTTCCGGTGCACCAGGCCATGCATGGCGTGGCGGGAGCAGACGACCTTTCCTTAATTAAATAAAAAGGCCCTGATAACGTCATCATCAAGGGCCTCTATAAAAAAATCCGGCGGCGACCTGCTCGCACGCTCTGCTGCCCGCGCAGTACTATCGGCGCAGACAAGCTTACTTCTTTGTATCTGATAGGTCGTGGTCGGGATGGGAACGGGTGTGACCTTGTCGGCAATCACCACCTAAATACGGTGCGCAACCACAAAACAAAAAAGGCCCTTGATGACTGTATCATCAAGGGCCTCTATAAAAAAATCCGGCGGCGACCTACTCGCACGCTCTGCTGCCCGTGCAGTACCATCGGCGCAGATAAGCTTACTTATCACCACCGAAATACGGTGCGCGACCACAAAACAAAAAAGGCCCTTGATGACTGTATCATCAAGGGCCTCTATAAAAAAATCCGGCGGCGACCTACTCGCACGCTCTGCTGCCCGTGCAGTACCATCGGCGCAGACAAGCTTACTTCTTTGTATCTGATAGGTCGTGTTCGGGATAGGAATGGGTGTGACCTTGTCGCAATCACCACCGAAGTACGGTGCGCGACCACAAAACAAAAAAGGCCCTTGATGACTGTGTCATCAAGGGCCTCTATAAAAAAATCCGGCGGCGACCTGCTCGCACGCTCTGCTGCCCGTGCAGTACCATCGGCGCAGACAAGCTTACTTCTTTGTATCTGATAGGTCGTGTTCGGGATGGGAACGGGTGTGACCTTGTCGCAATCACCACCGAAATACGGTGCGTGACCACAAAACAAAAAAGGCCCTTGATGACTGTGTCATCAAGGGCCTCTATAAAAAAAATCCGGCGGCGACCTACTCTCCCACACAGCTGCCCGTGCAGTACCATCGGCGCAGACAAGCTTAACTTCCGTGTTCGGGATGGGAACGGGTGTGACCTTGTCGCAATCACCACCGAAAAAGCGTATATGCATTTTCGGATCATTCAATCAGGATATGGATTCAATAAAGCACTCAGAATCTATGTAGTAAGATTGTGACTAAGCCTCACGACCAATTAGTACCGGTAAGCTGAACACATTGCTGTGCTTACACATCCGGCCTATCAACCTTGTAGTCTTCAAGGGGTCTTTAGCTGACTTGTGTCAGAGGGATATCTAATCTTGAAGTGGGTTTCCCGCTTAGATGCTTTCAGCGGTTATCCTTTCCGAACTTAGCTACCCTGCTATGCCGCTGGCGCGACAACAGGAACACCAGTGGT
>NZ_CAADHO010000005.1 GCF_900699765.1 Desulfoluna butyratoxydans | reverse complement strand
CAGCCTTGACAGCAAGGCTCCCTGCCGTTTGAGGTGGCTGGGAGTTTAAGCCAGAAAAAGGATGCTTTTTCCACCTTAACTTTGCCGTTTCGTGGTCAAAGATTGGGGGTAAGCTCAGTCCGCCACACGGTGCGGGAGCCGCACCCTACAGCCCACAACGCCTATCGGTGTCTCGTAAGCTTCCCTGTGCTCATCGAACGACGCCTCATCACCCCGAAATGTATCGATTTTATGTCGTCATTTCGTGTTGTTTTTGGTGCCACCGGTTTAACGATTCGTGTTTGTCAGCAAGGTCAGACACCCCGAAAGCCGATGCTTCGAGCAGCGCTAAGCGGCTTGGAAGTCATACCTCACGGTTCGCGAAGCGGGTGGGGGGCGATAGCCTGCAGGGCGCATCATGTATGGCTTGAATAGCCGGTAATGGTAATCTTGGTGGAATGATGGACCCGAGGGTCGCGTGATGCCATGCGGTTCAGGTCCTGCAACCATCGCTTCGGAAACCGTGCAGTCACCGGTACACGATACGGCTTAGCGTGCAAGAGATGTCTGTAAGAATTACTGAGTCGATCTGTTTGTGTCTTACATCGATTGTTACGAAGAAGAGTGGAGAAGCATCATAATAGGCTTTCTTCGGCGGATATAGAAGTAAGGTGAGGAATCATCACTTTACTTTTTGGTCCCGGAATTGTATAGCCTATGGATACTTATTGGGCCTGTTTCTCCATGGGGAAAACTGGTTGCCCGAGGGTTCAATCCGGACAATCGAGCCTGAGTGGCTCATGAACAGTGTTATATAAATCATGCATGAAAACAGAGGAGACGACAATGAAGAAGCTTCTGGTTCTGTTCTGCTCCGCCGGTGTTCTGTTGATGGCGGGATGCGGGAGCGAAAAGGTGACCCCCGAAGATGTCGGGAAGAAGTACATGGAAAAACGGTTTGCCGGTGCCGAAGCCAATTTGACCGAGCTCAATTATGATGTCGTGGATACCGGCGATGACACGGCTACGGTATCCATTGAAGGCAGCATCTCCTACAAAGAGCAGATTTTCCTCGAGAAAAAAGGTGGCAAGTGGGTTGTTGCTGCGGAAGCTCCGGAGGCCACCGAAGCTGTTGCTGAAGCTGCAGAAGCAGACGAGGCTGTTCATGCAGAGGCGGATGCCGTCCAGGAGCCTGCGGCTGACGTTGAGGCCGATGCCGAGCCTGTCGAAGAAGCCCATGACGCCCATGGCGACAGCCATGCTCCCGAAGAAGTCGCTCATCACTGATTTTTGTGGGGTGTACGGGCAGCTGGATGCGTTATGTGCCCCGGCCCGGTAGATCCCTTGGCTTCGTTTTAAAAAACCGCCTCTTTCGAATTTTTCAGGAAGAGGCGGTTTTTTTTGTCTGAATGTTTCGGTTCTTCCGGATAGGGGCGTGCAAGAGCACCAGGAATCTTGACGCTGTACCTCCGGCGTGGTATGTAATATCATGCTTTTTTAGGTGGTTATCTCCTGGATTTTGTTATTTCCTTTCTTCATGATCTTTCTCTCAGCTTCTTTTCTTTCATGGCTCCTTTCACGTGACGCTTCTTCCTGTTTTCCCTTCTGAGACCTCGGTGAATGTTCCATTTGTCGATCGGGCATCTTTATATAAAGGTGCTCATGGGCTCCACGGTACGCTGTTTCCATGATGCCCCTTTGAGGGGTTGTGGCGGTGCATTTAGCCATGGAATCGTGCTGCTAACGCCGGGGGCCGGAGGTGAGGGTACGGGGGCGTTGCGCAAGGTGTCATCAGTCCGTTTGATCAACATATTCAATGGGTCACAGGCCACTGGTTTGTGTGTTCAGGGCAGGGTGAACGCAGCCTTTGCCAATCGTGTGGCTTTGACTGATTTTAAAATGCAACGGAACGCTGTTTTAGTTCTTGACGCTCTCTTTTGGTATCTGATATATCAGATACAGAAGATCACGCATCATCGGTGATGCGCTGGTATGTATATTAAATTGGGATAAGCGACATGTCAGAGATTTTAGAAATCGTAAAAAACAGAGACCCTCATCAGCCGGAATTCCACCAGGCCGTTACCGAAGTGGTGGAGTCCGTAATGCCCGTTCTTGAGCAGAACCCTCAGTACCGACAGCACAATGTCCTGGAGAGACTTGTGGAGCCGGAGCGTGTCATTATGTTTCGAGTCCCCTGGCTCGACGATGAAGGCAAGATTCAGGTGAACCGAGCCTTTCGCGTTCAGATGAACAGTGCCATCGGCCCCTACAAGGGCGGATGTCGTTTTCACCCCTCGGTGAACCTCAGTATTCTCAAATTCCTCGCCTTTGAGCAGGTCTTTAAGAACGCTCTGACAACCCTTCCCATGGGAGGCGGCAAAGCAGGCTCCGACTTCGACCCCAAAGGCAAGTCCGACAACGAAGTCATGCGCTTTTGCCAGAGCTTTATGGCGGAACTCTTCCGTCACATCGGTCCCAACACCGACGTACCTGCCGGCGATGTGGGGGTAGGGGCCCGTGAGATCGGCTACCTGTTCGGTATGTACAAAAAACTCACCAACGAGTTCACCGGGGTTCTCACCGGCAAGGGCCTCAACTGGGGCGGCAGCCTGGTTCGCCCCGAAGCCACAGGGTACGGCGCCGTCTACTTCCTGGACGAGATGCTCAAGACCCGCGGTGAGAGCATTGAAGGCAAGACCGTAGCCATTTCCGGTTACGGCAACGCCGGCACCTATGTCATTGAAAAAATCAATGAACTCGGCGGCAAGGTGGTCACCATCGGCGACGAGTACGGTTACGTTCATGACCCCGACGGCATCAAGGGTGAGAAGCTGAAGTACATGGCCGACCTTTGGACCATTTACCGTCGTCCCGCCAAGGATTATGCCGACAAGTACGGCTGTGAGTGGGTTCCCGGCAAAAGGCCCTGGGAAGTCCCCTGCGACGTGGCCATGCCCACTGCCCTTGAAAACGAACTCCAGCTTGATGACGCCAAGACCCTCGTTGCCAACGGCTGCAAGGCCGTGGTTGAGGTGGCCAACATGCCCTGTACCCTTGAGGCTGCACACCACTTCAAGGAGAACGGGATCCTCTTTGCCCCCGCTAAGGCAGCCAACGCAGGCGGTGTGGCCACCTCCGGCCTGGAGATGAGCCAGAACAGCATGCGCCTTGCCTGGGGCCGCGAGGAAGTGGACGCACGCCTTAAAGGAATCATGCAGAACATCCACAACACCTGCCTGTCCGCAGCCGAGCAGTACGGCATGCCCGGGAACTACGTGGCCGGTGCCAACATTGCTGGTTTCATCAAGGTTGTGGACGCCATGATCGATCAGGGCGTGGTTTAATTCCGGTATTTTAAGACGGTTACCAAAGAAATACCCGGAACAAGACAATACAGACGGGGGGCCGATGCTTCGCAGAACGCGTCTTATGCAGCCGAAGTGAGTCGGGAGGGTCGGCGCCCCCACCTGTCTTTAACATACATGAGTTTCCATTTTTTCTGGAAGGAGTGGACCATTGATAGATTTAAAAAGCATCCCCACAACCAAGGAAGACCTCGATTCCTACGAGGTGAAAAACAACTTTCATTCCTGGTCTTACCAGCCCGAGAAGTCCCCCCTGCGCGTTGTGTCCGCCAAGGGTGTTCGTTTTACCACCGAAGACGGTCGTGAGCGCCTGGACTTCAGCTCCTGCTTTGTCAGCCACAACATCGGCCACCAGGACCAGCGCGTTATCGACGCCATGTGCAAGCAGGCCAACGAGCTGACCTCCTTTGCTCCCAGCATGTCCACCAAGCCCCGCGCAGTCCTGGCCAAGATGCTGGCGGAAGTGACCCCCGGAGACCTCTCCAAGTCCTTCATCTCCCTGGGCGGCACCGAGGCCAACGAAGCGGCCATTAAGATTGCCCACCAGTTCACCGGACGCCGCAAGATCATCGGTCGTTTCCGCAGCTACCACGGCGGCACCGCCACCTCCATGAGCCTTTCCCTGGGCGACTCCCGCGGCTGGCAGCAGGTTCTGGGCGGTGCGGATCTCGTTCGCGTGCCCCAGCCCTACTGCTACCGCTGCATGTTCGGCCAGAGCTACCCCGGCTGTAAGATGGAGTGCGTCAAGTACGTGGACGAAGTGATTGAACTCGAAGGCGGCGGCGACAAAGTGGCTGCCATCATCTTCGAGCCCATCACCGGCGCCAACGGCATCATCGTGCCTCCCGACGAGTACATGAAGGAACTCCGAGCTGTCTGCGACAAGTGGGGCGTTCTCATGATCGCCGACGAGGTCATGACCGGCTTCGGTCGTACCGGTGAGTGGTTCGCCATGAACCACTGGGACGTGGTGCCCGACATCATGACCATGGCCAAGGGCCTCTCCTGCGGTTACCTGCCCATCGGTGCCACCATTGTGCGTGAGCACATCGGCGAAGCCTTCAAGAACACCTTCTTCGGCCACGGCTGCACCTACGCAGGCCATGCCATGAGCTGCGCGGCCGCCGGTGCGGTGCTTCCCATCTACCAGGAAGACAATCTTATCGAGAACTCCCGCGTCATGGGCGCCTACCTCCTGGACAAGGCCATGGAGCTCAAGGAGAAACACCCCAGCGTGGGCGATGTTCGCGGCAAGGGTCTGTTCGTGGGCATTGAGCTGGTCAAGAACAAGGAGACCAAAGAGCCCATCATGGCCGTTGCGGACCGCGTTAAAAAGGGCCTCAACCCCAAGACCGCCGTTGCCGCCAAGCTCGGCGAGCTGGGCATGATGGCCATGGCCGCCAACCCCAGCAACGTTATCGCCATGGCTCCCGCGCTTATCGTGACCAAGGATGAGATCGACGAAGGCATCGCCAAGATGGACGAAGCCCTCAATGTTGCCGACACCTATACTGAATAACAGCCTCTCTCCGGCTCCTGTCGGGAGCCGGAGGGACCTGTGGTTATAACTGAAGACCATTTCGCCGGGGCTGGGTTTATGAAGACCCCGGCGTCTTGAAACACGCTTTTCAAAAGGAGAGCAGTTACATGGAATTTACGAGAGTCAAGAACTTCATCAACGGTGAGTGGGTTGAAGACCCCAAAGCAACTTATATTCCCCTGCACAACCCCTCTACAGGTGAAGTGATCGGTGAAGTTCCCATGAGCAGCACCGAGGCCTCCATTGAAGCAGTCAAGGCTGCGGATGCCGCTTTCCCCGCATGGAAGAACCTGTCCATCGGCAAGCGCGTAGGTTACCTTTTTGCTCTTCGTCAGGCCATGCTTGACCACCAGGAAGAGCTGGCCGTTGCCATTGCCACCGACCAGGCCAAGCACATCAGTGAAGCCCGCGGTGAGGTGATGCGCGTTGTCCAGATCTTTGAAGCTGCCTGTAGCATCCCCACCCTGATGCAGGGCGAGACCCTGGACAAGATCGCCAACGGCATCAACGGTCGCGTGACCAAAGAGCCCATGGGCGTGTTCGGCGGTGTGGCTCCCTTTAACTTCCCCGCACTCGTCTTTGGCTGGTTCATCCCCTACGCCATCGGTACCGGGAACACCTTTGTCTACAAGCCCTCCAACGAGTCACCGCTCTTCATGCAGATCATCGGCGACATCTTCAACGAAGTGGGGCTCCCCAAAGGCGTGGTCAACATCATCCACGGCGACCCCAACGTGGTTGAGGCCTGGTACGACCGTCCCGAAATTGCCGGTGTCTGCCTCGTGGGCTCTTCCCCCACGGCCAAGGCCATCGCCCAGGGCTGCGGCAAAAACGGTAAGCGCTCCATGCTTCTCGGCGGCGCCAAGAACTTCCTTGTGGTCATGGAAGACGCCAACATGGATGTGTTCATCGAGAACTTCATCCATTCCGCCTACGGCTCCGCAGGGCAGCGCTGCCTGGCTGGCTCCATCATCGCCGTTGTTCCGGAAGTCTACGACGAGTGCATCGAGCGCATGGTCGAAGCCTCCAAGAAGGTCACCGTGGGTGATGCCATGGACCCCGATATCTACATGGGACCCGTCATCACCAAGGCAGCCAAGGAGCGCATCGAAAAGTACATCGAGATCGGCATCGAAGGCGGCTCCAACCTCGTTCTTGACGGTCGCAACCCCGAGCTGCCCGAGAAGAACAAGGACGGCTACTTTGTCGGTCCCACGATCTTTACCGATGTCACCCCCTGTCGCACCATCGCCCAGGAAGAGATCTTCGGCCCCGTGGTTTCCGTCATGAAGATCAACGACCTGAACGACGTGCTGGGACTCATCAAGGAGCAGCCCTTCGGCAACGGCGCCTGCATCTTTACCCAGAACCAGTACTACACCGAAAAATTCATCTCCGATGCCAACGTCGGCATGGTGGGTGTGAACGTGGGTGTCTGTGCCCCCCACCCCTACCTGCCCTTCGGCGGTATCAAAGACTCCCTTGTCGGCACCGACAAGGTCCAGGGTAAAGACGGTATCGACTTCTTTACCCAGAACAAAGTGGCCACCGTTCGCGTGACTCCCCCCGAGGGCGTTGCCGAGTGCGGCACTCGCGTAGACGGCGACAAGTCTGTTCGCAGCTGCGTAGCCCAGTAGGAGAAAAGCTGATCCTGAAAAGGGAAGAGGGGGCCCGTCAAAGGGCTCCCTTGACCCTTTCGGGACCGTCCAGCCAAGGGGAGAAGTGCCGCTCCCCGGATCCCCGAAAGGGGTTCTTAACTCCGGCTTAACTTGTGAAGTTACAAACCATACCGACAGGTGCACTATGGCGTACAAAAAAATTGTCGTGGCCGTTGATGTCAACGACGCAAGCTCTGCCCTCATGGAGCAGTCCGTTGAGCTTGCCGTGAAAGAGGGGGCGGAACTCGCCGTGTTCCATTGCCTACGCCAGTCTACGGTTGCGGAACTGGAAGACCGCATAGGAACCTTCACGGAGATGGATCAGGCGTCATCTCATCGGAAACGCATTGAACGAAAAGACGCCCAGGTGATGCACGCCGAGGCGTGGCTTCAGGGCCTGTGCATTCTTGCCAAAGGGAAGGGAGTCAAAACGAGAACCCATGTGGCTGTGGGAAACCCCGGGGAGGACATCGTCGAGTATGCCGGCGACTGGGGGGCGGACCTGATCGTGCTGGGGCGGACAAACCGCGGCACCCTGGCCGACCTTCTCCTGGGAAGTGCCAGTAACCATGTGGTTCATCATGCGCAATGCTCCGTACTGCTCGTTCATACGAGTCCGACGGGCGGGTAAACCCGACAGCGCCTGGTGACCTTCACGCCCAAAATAGATAACATCCAGAAACTATGAGGGGAATTTAAAGGTGGGGAACAATCCAGCTGTAAGAAATAAAATTGAAGTGAAGAACCTGACCAAGCGATTTGGCGACCTGCTGGTTCTTGACAAGATCAACTTTACCGTGGCTGAGGGGGAATTCCTCAGCATTGTCGGTCCGACCGGGTGCGGGAAAACCACGTTCCTGAATCTTCTGTCTACACTCATGCCTTCCTCTGACGGCAATATCTTCATCGATGGAGAGGTTGCCGATCCCACCAAGCACAACCTTGCCTTTGTTTTTCAAGAGCCCACATGCCTTCCGTGGCGAACCGTGCGTGAAAACGTGGCCTTCGGCATGGAGGTAAAGAACGTCTCCGAGGCGGAAAAAGAGGAACGCCTCGATCGTATCATGGATATGGTTGGCTTGACCGACTGCGCCAGCCTCTATCCCAACCAGGTATCGGCCTCCATGATCCAGCGGATTGCCGTTGCCCGTGCCTTTTCCGTCGACCCTGACCTGCTCCTGATGGATGAACCCTACGGCCAGCTCGACGTTAAGCTCCGCTACTACCTGGAAGACGAGCTTGTTTCGCTCCAGAACAAACTGAAAAGCACCGTTATTTTCGTCACCCACAACATTGAGGAGGCCGTCTACGTTGCCGACCGCATCCTGGTCCTGAGCAACAAGCCCACAAATGTTCGCGCCGAGGTGGTGGTGGACCTGCCCAGGCCCCGCAACCCCATGGACCCCAAATTTGTTGAGATCCGTGAGCACGTCACCGAACTCATCCGCTGGTGGTAACCGCCGCCTTTGGGGAAAAGATGCACGAAACCTTTTTTTAACCGGATGGTTGAAAGGGGCAAAAGCCGTTCAGACTGCAATCCCGGCTTTTAGCTTCCGCGCCACCCGGCAGCACCACGGTCCGCAGGCGAGGTTTACGCCGATGGGACCGCTTAAAGAACCCGACCTTGAGGCGATCGGGCGAGAAAAGACCCGATGGATGTCGGGCACTTTAGCACCTGTTGGTGAACCCTCCCCTTTTGAGGTGTGCAGGAGGAGGGACGAGGTGTCACTCCGTGAAACATTAACTGTAGTTATGCGAAGGAGAGTGTAATGAGAAAGCTTAAATTAATCGGCATCGTGTGCCTGGTTCTTTTGTTTGCCGTGACTGGCGTCGGAACGGCATTCGCCAAGAAGAAGCTTTTTAAATTAAAGACCTGCTGGCTTCCCGAACATGAAGCATTCATGGCCTGGTACATGGTGGAGAAGGGCTGGGACAGGGAAGAAGGTCTGGACATGGAACTTCAGTACTACGACTCAGGGATGGCACAGCTGGAAGCCCTTCCCTCAAAATCATGGCACCTGGGCGGTAACGGGGCCACTCCCCACGTTCTGGCAGGCCTGCGCTACGGCACCTACTGCGCCATGGTGGGCAACGACGAATCCTTTACCAACTCCGTGCTCGTGCGCGCCAACAGCCCCATTTTAAAGACCAAGGGATGGAACCCCAAGAACCCTGAGGTCTACGGCAGCCCCGAAACCATCAAGGGCATCACGATCCTCACCACCACGGTCTCTTCTCCCCACTACACCATGAGCTCCTGGCTCAAGGTTTTCGGCCTTAAGGACAAGGACGTCATCGTCAAGCACATGGACCAGGCCCAGGCCATGGCTGCCTTTGAAGCGGGCGTGGGCGACGCCGTCTGCCTCTGGGCTCCCAACATGTACATCGGCATGGACCGCGGTTGGAAGGTTGTGGGCAACATCCATACCTCCGGCACCAGCCTGCCCATCACCATGATGGTGGCCCGTGAGTTCGGCGACGAGCACCCCGAGATCGTGGCCAAGTTCCTCCGTCAGTACTTCCGCGTGGTCAATCTCATGAAAGAGCACGGCCAGGGCAACTTCGACACCCCCACCAGCAAGCAGCTCCTCGCCGATTACCGCCGGTTCTTTGAAGAGTGGGTGGGCACCCCTCTGACCAAAGAGATGGCCATGATGGACATCAAGATGCATCCCGTGTTCACCCTGGAAGAGCAGCTCGAACTCTTTGCCAAGAAGGACGGCCAGATGAGCACCGTGGAGATCTGGATGCGCGACATCACCGATTTCTTTACCGCCCAGGGCAAGTTCACCCAGGCCGAGCGCGACAAGGTCGTCAACAGCGACTACATCACCGACAAGTTCCTGAAGCTGGTGAAGACTCCGATCCCTGCGTACAACTAAGGATTGCTTCCTCCTGACATAAGGGATTTCCCCCTTTCCCTTTCCGGTGTTTTCGGAAAAGGGGAAGGGGGATCGGATGCAAAAAAGTACACGATTACGACTCGGAGGTTCATGATCCATGAGTTATGAAGAGGTGAAGGTTACCAAAGAACCCATCATGGTGATCCTTCCAATCATCAGCATCATCTTCTTTTTCGGGGCCTGGCAGTCCCTGCTCACCTTCGGGGTGGTGCCCAGCTCCCTTTTGGCGTCTCCCCTGGAGGTCCTCAAGCTGTTTATTGCCAAGTGGACCCAGTTGAACCCGGACGGCGCGCTTCTCACCACCCACATGTGGACCAGCATCCAGGAGGCATTTACAGGGTATGTTCTGGCGCTGCTGGTGGGGATTCCCCTCGGTCTTGCCATGGGGTGGTTCCCGGTTGTGGAAGGCCTCGCCCGACCCATTTTTGAATTGATCCGACCCATTCCCCCCATTGCCTGGATCCCCCTGACCATTTTCTGGTTCGGCATCGGCATCCCCGGCAAGGTCTTTATTATCTGGATCGCCGGTATTGTCCCCTGCGTTATTAACTCCTACGTCGGGGTGAAGATGACCAACCCCGTGCTGATTCAGATGGCGCGGACCTACGGTGCCTCCAGCTGGCAGATTTTTACCAAGATCTGTATTCCGTCTGCGCTTCCCATGGTTTTCGGCGCGCTCCAGATTGCCCTGGCTTACTGCTGGACCAACCTGGTGGGGGCCGAGCTCCTGGCTGCCGACAACGGACTGGGCTTCATGATCACCATGGGCCGCCGTCTGGCCATGCCGGACATGGTGCTCCTCGGGATGGCCATGGTAGGGTTGACGGGCGCTGTCATCGGCGTGGTCATCGATGCCGTTGAAAAGCGACTTCTTGCAGGGATAAGGAGGTAGGACACGTGACATCAATTGCCAACGAAACCCAATCGACGGCCAAGGAGCGGAGCCCCATCACGGTGAAGACCGTTTTGATGAACAAGTGGTTCCTCTACGCCGTCTCCCTGACCTGTTTTTTCGGGCTGTGGGACTATGTGGCCTACAAAAAGATCCTGGGCAGCTCCCTGGCCCGTCCCCTGGAGGTGGTGGAGTACATGGGGTACATGATCACCCACCGCCTGGCCGGCAACTCTTTGTGGGGCCATGTCTGGGCCAGTACCCGGCGCATCCTCATCGGCTTTTCCATTGCGTCCCTTGTGGCCGTGCCCCTGGGGCTGATGATGGCCCTGAACAAGTACGTCAACGCCATCGTCAAGCCGATCTTCGACCTCATGAAACCCATGCCCCCCATTGCCTGGATCTCCATCTCCATTCTCTGGTTCGGTATCGGGGAGCCCTCCAAGGTCTTTATCATCATCATCGGGACCTTTGTGCCCTGCCTGTTGAACTCCTACAACGGGGTGCGCCTGGTGGAGCCCGAACTTTACGATGTGGTCCGGGTCCTGGGCGGCAACCGGCGGGATGAGATCCTTCAGGTCTGCTTTCCCGCGGCCTTTCCTTCCATCTTTGCAGGGCTCCAGATTTCCCTTAGTATCGCCTGGACCTGCGTGCTGGCAGCTGAGCTCGTCAGTGCCCGCTCCGGCCTGGGGTACGTCATCATCAAGGGCATGAACCTGGGTCGTCCTGCCATGGTCTTGGGGGGCATGGTGGCCATCGCCCTTGCGGCACTTCTGACATCGCAGCTGGTGGGATTGCTGGAAAAAGTGCTCTGCCCCTGGAAGCGTGAAATCGAGGGACTCTAACCTATTGGAGGATGGAAACAAGACAATGGCTGAAAACGGAAACACAAACGCAAAAATTTCCTGTCGGAACATCAGCAAGACGTTCATCCAGAAGGGGAGCCAGAAGGTCCATGTTCTTGAAGACATTAGCCTTGATGTGGAAGAGAACGAGTTTGTGGTGATCTTAGGGCCCGGTCAGTGCGGGAAGAGTACTCTCTTGAGGATTATGGCGGGCCTTGAAACCCCCACCACCGGCAGCGTGGTCATCAACGGCAAGGAGGTGGACGGTCCGGGACAGGACCGGGGCCTCGTGTTCCAGAGCTACATGCTCTTTGCCTGGCGAACCGTCATGGGCAACGTGGAGATGGGCCCGAAGCTCCGCGGGGTCGGTAAGGAGGAGCGCCGAAAGGTGGCCCAGCACTATATCGACATGGTGGGCCTCCAGGGCTTTGAGAGCAAATTTCCCCACCAGCTCTCCGGCGGTATGAAGCAGCGCGTGGGCATTGCAAGGGCCTACGCCAACCAGCCCGAGGTGATGCTCCTGGACGAACCCTTCGGCCAGCTTGACGCCCAGACCCGTATCTACATGGAGCAGGAGACCGTCCGCATCTGGGAGCAGGAGAAACGAACCGTCATCTTTGTCACCAACAACATCGATGAGGCCCTGTATTTAGGGGATCGCATCATCTGCATGGAGGGCAAGCTGCCCGGTCGCATCCGCGAGGTGTACGAGGTCAACCTGCCGCGACCCAGGAAATTTACCGACCATGAATTTTTGAAGCTTCGCCATGAAATTACCGAGGCCTCGGAGTTGACCTTGTAACCCAAACGCGTTTACCGCACATCGGCGGGCCCTTCATCTTTCATGGGAAAGGTGGAGGCCTGCCGGGCGGGACCCGGGAAGGGGTTACGGTGTTTTTTTTTTAGTGGGAGGGCCTTTGGCCGCGGCACAGAGTGTGTGTCTGACGGGCAAGGGGCCGGGTTTTAACGGATTCATCTGTTTTGTGCGTGGTGTTCAATGAAGAATACTCTGTGCTGGATATTTCATAAAATATATAATATAAAATATCAGATAATTTGCAATACAAGGCACAGGGGGCTCCAAGGGCCATGAGGCCGGATCGACCCCTGTTTGCCTGAAATAAAAGACCATAAGGAAGGACCATGCAGTCGTCAGCAAGACAGGGGGAAAGCGGGGTGATTAACGTTCAACCCCTGCGCGAACAAATTTACGATTACCTTCGCAATGATATCAACAAAGGCAACCTGCAGCCCGGACAGTTGGTGAACACCAACGAGATCAGCCGGAGCATGGGCATCAGCAAGACCCCCCTGCGCGAGGCGCTGATTCAACTGGAGTGCGACGGTTTTGTCACCATCCTCCCCCGGCGTGGGGTGATGGTCAACCGGCTGACCCTTTCGGACGTGCGCGAGTCCTGGGAGATCTGCAGGGCCTTTGAGTCCGAGATGATCAACCGCCTGTTTCACCGCATCGACGCCTCCTGCATCGCGTCCATGGAGGCCATCAACAACGAGATGAAAGAGGCCATGGCCGAAAAGGACACGGATCGCTTCTACCAGCTCAACATCGACTTTCATGATGCGTTTCTCTCGTTGTCGGACAACCGCCAGATGCTTCGCATCCTGAAGCGCATCAAGCAGAGGCTCTACGATTTTCTGTCCCGCTCCTGCATTCCGGAGTGGGAGACCGTCAACTGCGACGAGCACGAGCACCTCATCGAGCTGCTGCGCTCCGGGGACCGGGAGTCCGCCACGGCGTTTCTGCGGGATATCCACTGGTCTTTTGAGAAGCAGGAAGACCATATCCGGCGCTTTTACAAGCAGGCCACCAAGGAAGAGGTGGCCCTGGCCGGGGAGTGAGGGTCAGGAAACACAGGCTATATCATCCCGGGGGTCAGGCCCGGGGTGCGATCAATATGAAAAAAGACGGGTGAACGCAGCAAGGCTGCTTTACCCGTCTTCGTGGTTTTAAACACAGGTGGGAGCCTGCTGTGGTACCGAGCCGGAAGGGGGCAGGGGGCAGCATGTTTTCGGTTCTCCGGCCCCGACCGTTATGTACGAAGGATGTTTGACGCATGATGACCTTTCTCTTGACCGGTATCGTGGTGTTCCTTACCCACACCCTGGAAGTGATTACCGGCTTTGGGTGTACTGTTCTCGCTTTTCCCTTTGTGACCTGGATCCTGGGGATCTATGAGGCCAAGATTCTGTTGGCCGTGTTGACCTGGATCCTGGGCGCCTACCTCGTCTCAACGAAGTTTCGCCACATCAACTGGCGCCAGTTCGGCATCATCGTGGCCCTGGTTGGCCTGGGCATGCCCGCGGGTATTTACCTCTTCAACCATTTTCCCAGCGACACCCTGAAGCTGCTTTTGGGGATCTTCATTGTCTGCACCTCCATCATGCAGCTGAAAAAAGAGTACGGCGGCATCCAGCTTCGCGTCACCATCCCCGAGTGGGTCTACTACGTGCTCCTGGTGTTGGGCGGTGTTCTTCACGGTGCCTTTGCCACGGGCGGTCCCTTTGTGGTCCTCTATGCCACGCGCAAGCTCCGGGACAAAGGAGAGTTCCGGGCCACCCTGAGCCTCCTGTGGGTTTCGGTCAACACCTTTCTCATTGCCACCGACGCCACCTTTGATCCCATCCTCTCCAACATGGGCGCCGTGATCACCCAGGGCGCCGCCATGGGCCAGAGCCTCCTCAACCTGGTCTGGTCCCTGCCGTTTCTGCTGGTGGGCATTCTCATCGGTGAGGTGGTCCATCATCGGGTGGATGCGGCCCTTTTCCGAAAGATCGTCTTCTGGGTGCTCCTGGCCACGGGTGTGTTCATCATCCTCGCCAACGTGCTTCATATCGCATAACGATTCAGCCCGAAAAAAGCCTCCGGCGGCCCTGCCGGGGGCCAAACTTTTAAAAAGTTTGACAAACAGGTCTTAAGTAAGCCTTCCAGGCTACGCCGAAACAATTTCGACATTTTCTGCCTTAGAAGAGTTTTTTGCGGAGCTTTTTTTTAAAAAAGCGACCCGCCGGAGGCATAGCTGAATAGTTACACAGATTTTAAAAATTCTTCTTAAATGAATTTCACTTGATTTGGCCCGAGAAACGAGGGACGAAGCGCAAGGGCAATCAGTTTTCGAGGTGGCTCACCTCGCCGCCGGATGTCTTTTTTTATTTACTTTAAATACGCAAAAACCGGTCCCGGCATGTCATGCCGAGACCGGTTTTTTTGTTTGGTAACCATGGGCCCCCATTGACGGGAGGCCGGGGTATGGGTGCTTACAATGACGTGAGCATCACTTGAGAACCGTGACATCCATGGCCGCCAGAGCCATGCGGGTGTCCGGGGATGCCTCGTAGAGTCGGATCATCTCAGCGGTGATGGGACGGCCCAGCTCCATGGAGAGCTTGTCGGCCAGGAGCTCCCTGTCGAGGTCCGGGACCTTCACCGGGGACATGCCCGCCTGCTTGAGATGCTTGTCTATGATGGATTTATCCCCCTGGGGCACGTAAATGGTCCCGGTGGAGATATCCACGGCAAAGGCAATCACCCCCGGGATGATGCCGAACAGGAGCCCTGCGGCATCCAGGAGAAACACGGCGGTATCGAGCCTGCCGCCGGATTGTCCCTTGCGCTCGGGGTAGAGGAGGTACCCGCAGGCCGTGAGGTTCAGGACGGCCGTCAACAGGGCGATGGCCGTCATTTTTCGTATCAGGTTTCTGGTTTTCATGGTGACTCCTTATTGCGGCACCAGCACCGTGTTGTCGATGAGCCGGGTTTTGCCCAGCATCACGGCAAGGGCCATGAGGGTGGGAGAGGTGACGGTCTCCACCTCGTCCAGGGTTTCGGGGTCGCACAGGGAGATGTAGTCGATGGTCATGTCCGGGCAGCCGGACAGGTGGGTCTCGGTCATGGCCTTGATGGCGGCGGCCTGGGTCTCTCCGGCTGTGATCATCTCCCGGGCCTTTGACAGAGACTGGCTGAGGCGAAGGGCTTCGGTGCGCTCGTCATCGCTTAAGTAGGCGTTGCGGGAGCTCATGGCCAGGCCGTCTGCTTCCCGGATGAGGGTTCCGCCGATGATCTCGATGTCCATGTTCAGGTCTTTGACCATGCGGCGGATGATGGCAAGCTGCTGAAAGTCCTTTTCACCGAAGACGGCCACATGGGGCTTGACGATGTGAAAGAGCTTGGTGACCACCGTGGTGATCCCCTTGAAAAAGACGGGTCGGGAGAGGCCGCAGAGGTGGTTGGGCAGGGTCTCCAGCTGAACGTAGGTCTCGTAGCCCTCGGGGTAGATCTGATCGCTGGTGGGGGTGAACACCACGTCCACGCCCGCGTCCCGGGACTTGGCCAGGTCGCTCTCCATGGCCCGGGGGTAGGCGTCCAGATCCTCGTTGGGGCCGAACTGGGCCGGGTTTACAAAGATACTGGTGACCAGGATATCTGCGTGTTTCTTTGCCTCCCGCATGAGGGAGAGGTGCCCGTCGTGGAGAAAGCCCATGGTGGGTACAAAGGCGATACGTTTTCCCTGTTGCCTCAGGCTGTCGCTTAAGCTCTGCATCTCGTGAATTGAACCGATGACGTCCATGTGGGTGGCCTCACTATTGGGGTTTGTTTCTTTTTTAACGTATGACGGCACCTGTGTCCGGGGCGGTTGTTTCTCCTGTTGCCCAAGCATCGGATGCCTGTTTTATCAGCCATGGGCTTAATCCAGTCTCGTTGAAAAGTCAATCCGTTGGAGTCGCTTTCCGGCGGAAAGTCCGGGAAACAGGCCGGAACTGAGGGGCCAAGGACCCTTGGAGGCCCCAGATCCCCAGGCCCTGTGCGGGGTGTGGTGGCAAAGCTTCCCATGCCTGGCGCTTGCATTGGTATTTGGTGTCTGATATATCAAAAGGTGCCCCTTTGTAAATCATGGCAAGCGGTATATATCATCTGAGATTCGGTACGAAGGAGGGTGTGGATTGACACAAAACGGCAGGTTGTCCATGGAAGAATTTGATTCCCGGTTTAAGGTGTTCTATGAGTTGATGCCCTGTAAAATCAGGGAAATCCTGTTGGTGTCCAGCCTGTATGATGCGTGCATCATGGAAGAGGACGGGCGCCTTTCCGAAAAGATCGTCACCGAGTACCGGGGGCTCAACCTGAGCCGTCCCCCGCGCCTGACCTGGGTGTCTACGGCCGAAGAGGCCCTGGACATGCTGGAGAAGCGTTCCTTTGATATGGTGGTCACCATGTTGCGCCTCGTGGACATGGATGCCTTCACCCTGGGGGAGGAGATCAAGCGCAAGTGCCCGAACATCCCCGTTGTGTTGCTCACCCACAGCCCCCTGCCCAGCCAGTTTGACCCGGTTCGGTCCAAGTCCCGGGGCGTGGACCGCATGTACGTGTGGACCGGAAACGCCGACATCCTCCTGGCCCTGATCAAAAGCGAGGAAGACCGCCTCAATGTGGCCCACGACACCGACAAGGCCGGTGTCCGTATCATTTTGATGGTGGAGGACTCTCCCCTGTACACGTCGGCCATCCTGCCCATCCTTTACAAAGAGGTGGTGACCCAGGTCCAGGACGTCATGGAGGAGGTCCTGAACCATGAGCACCGGCTGCTGACCATGCGGGCCCGGCCCAAGATTCTCGTGACCCAGAGCTATGAAGAGGCCATGGAGATCTACGAAGAGTACAAGGAGTACATCCTCGGGGTGATTTCCGATGCCAGTTTCCCCCGGGACGGTGCCGTGTGCGACGATTCCGGGTACCTGGTGCTCTCCCACATCCAGGGGGAACAGGCCGATATCCCCCTGATGATGGCCAGCACCGAGTCGTCCAACCGCAGCGTTGCCGATGAGCTCGGTATCTATTTCGTGGACAAGAACTCTCCCTCCCTGTCCGGTGACTTCCACCACTATTTTGTAAACCAGCTGGGCTTCGGGGATTTTGTGTTTCGGGACAGCGACGGGGGGGAGCTCTGCCGGGCCCCCAACTTCCGTGCCCTTGAGAAAAAACTGGTCGATATCCCGGACGAGTATTTTTACAACCACTGGAAGAAAAATGATTTTTCCCGCTGGTTTTTCGCCCGTTCCGAGACCCTCCTGGCAAACAGGCTGCGTCCGGCCACGGATGAAGATTTCATGGGCAACATTGCCGACATGAAGGCCTTTATCCTCAAGAATATCCAGGAACGGCGCCGCAACCGCCAGAAGGGGGTGGTGGTTCAGTTTGATGCCGATGAATTTGACCCGGAGACCGAGTTTCTGAAAATCGGGAGCGGGTCCCTGGGGGGAAAAGCCCGGGGCCTCGTTTTTGCCTCCACCCTGCTTCGCCATCACCCGGAACTCCACGACAGCTTCGGGGGCGTTGAAATTTCCCTGCCCCAGACCCTGGTCATCTCCACCGAGGGCTTTGACGCCTTTGTGCGGGAGAACGACCTGAAGTGGGTGGCCAAGGCCGATTTGCCCGATGAAGAGGTGATCGAGCTGTTCCAGGACGCCACTTTCCCCGGCTGGATCGACGAGGAACTCCGTGCATTTTTAAAGGAGATCAACCACCCCCTTGCCGTCCGTTCCTCGGCCCTGTTTGAAGATGCGCAGTTCATGGCCTATGCGGGCCTGTACCATACCTGCATGATCTCCAACGACGATGCAGAGCTGGAGGTGAGGCTGAATCAGCTCATCTCCGCGGTGAAGCTTGTCTACGCCTCCACCTATTTCCAGGGGCCCAAGAGTTTCGCCCGTCGGGTGGGGCATCGCACCGAAGAGGAGAAGATGGCGGTGATCATCCAGGAGGTCTCCGGCCGCAGGTGGGGCGACTACTACTACCCGGCCGTCTCGGGGGTGGCCCAGTCCTACAACTACTATCCCTTCGGCAAGATGGAGGCGGATGAAGGCATCGCCGCCATCGCCATGGGGCTTGGGCGTACCGTGGTGGAAGGGGAGCAGGCCCTGCGGTTTTCCCCGCGACGCCCCCATATCCTTCCCCAGTTTTCCCGGGTGGAAGAGATCCTGAAGAACGCCCAGCAGAGCCTGTATGCCCTGAAGGTGGGGGCAAAGGCGCGGCGCTCCGTCATGACCCTCAACTCGGAGATTGAAAAGCTCAACATCCGTGACCTGGACGACGCCGGGCCGGCCTCTTTCCTTTCCGGGACCTATGTCCGGGAGGAAAACACCATCCGGTACGGCCACCAGTGTCGAGGCCCCAAGGTGTTGACCTTTGACAGGATCCTTAAATACAACATGTTCCCGCTGCCTGAGCTCCTGTCAAAGGTCCTTGAGGTCGGTTCCCAGGGCATGGGCTGTTCCGTGGAGATCGAGTTTGCCGTGGAGCTTCCCCTCAAGCCCGGTGAGCAGGGGCGCTTTGTTCTGCTTCAGATCCGTCCCATGACTGATCGGGACGAGCTGGCAGACGTGGTGATCACCGATGAAGAGAAGGCCGCCGGGGTCAGTGTTTCCTCCCACGCCCTGGGAAATGTCAAGGGGCAGCCCGTCACTCATATCCTCTATGTGAAGCCCGATACCTTTGATTTGAAGAACACCCGGGAGATCGCCCGTGAGATCGGCCGCATGAACGCGGAGATGGCCAGGCGAGGGGAGAAGTACCTGCTGCTGGGGCCGGGGCGCTGGGGATCGGCAGACCGCTGGCTGGGGATCCCCGTGACCTGGGAGGAGATCTCCGAGGTATGCGGCATCATCGAGAGCAGCCACGCGGACCTTAAGGCCGACCCGTCCCAGGGGTCCCACTTTTTCCATAACATCACGGCCCTGGGCATCAACTACGTCTCCATCCTGGCGGAGCGGGGCGACTTTTTCGACATGGAATGGCTCCTTGAGCAGCCCGTGGCCGTGGACGGCGAGTTTACGGCCCTTGCCAGCTTCGAGGTCCCGTGCGTGATGAAGGTGGACGGGCGCCATGCTGTAAGCGTTCTGTTACCGCCAGCCTGAGGCACCGTGCAGGGGGGGCCTGCCGGGACCGTATCGCCCTGGGGTAAACACGTTTTCCCTTGGTGAAGGCCCTTGAACAGACGTTGACGGGCGAGTCATTTGTGTGTACATTCCGTTTTTTTGAATGATGGGGGCTCCTGTTTTTTTAAGGGATTGGTGAAAAGGGGGCCCCTTGCCTCCCCGTGGGAGGAGGCAGGTTGAAGAGCCGGTGTTGCCATGGGGCGCTGCCGGCTGGTGTGATTATATTTGAAAGGATACTTTGGAAAGGGTTTTCCGGCGCGCAGGTTTTGGCGCGAGCGGAAACATGGCCCGGGTGCTGTTGAATTGACCAGACTGATTTTTTTGACATCCATCCGGAGTTACCGACGGAAGAGTTGAACAGGATGCCCGCAGGGCATCCTCCTTGGGGACATTCCATGGAGCGGGAACACAACCCGTGACCCACGGCAATGATGGGGACCCCGAGGGGCGCGTTGCCGCACCGCCCTTCCGCATACTGATGAAGGAGATGTGTGATGGATAATCAGGGAAAACAAGGCATAAGCATCATTGCCAAACCTTTGCGGGAACAGATTTACGAGTATTTAAGGGATGAAATGTACCGGGGCAGCCTCCTGCCCGGCTCCCTTGTGAACGTCAATGAGATCAGCCAGCGCCTGGGCATCAGCAAGACCCCCCTCAGGGACGCGCTGATCCAGCTTGAGTGCGACGGGTTTGTTTCCATTCTTCCCAGGCGCGGGGTGATGATCAACAAACTCTCCCTGGAAGATGTCAAAAACGCCTGGGAGATCTGCAGGGCCCTGGAATCGGAGATCCTGATCCCCGTGTTCGACAAGCTCAAGGAACCGGCCCTGGCTGAAATGGAGCGGCTGACCAAGGAGATGAAGCGGGCCTCCGAGGTCAAAGACACCTACAGCTTTTACCAGAGCAACGTGGCCTTCCATAACGTCTTTCTCAACCTCTCCTCCAACGATCAGATGCGCCGTATCATCCAGCTCAACAAGCAGCGCCTCTATGATTTTCTCACCCGCAAGCACATTCCCCAATGGGAAGAGGAGCATTGCGAGGAGCACATGGCCTTCATCGACCTCATCCGTCGCGGTGACGCAGACGAAGCCGCCCAATACCTGAAGGTGACCCACTGGTCCCTGGAGGACCAGGAGACTTACATCCTCCAGTTCTACTTCAACGGGGAGACCCATGAGTAAGCACGCACCCGTGAGCCTGGAGACCCTGGGCATAGGCGTCCTTGACGGCGGCAGGGGCTGGGTGGCCCTGGACAAACCCTGCGGGGTTTCGGTCCATAACGATCCGGGCAGGGATCTGGTCTCAGCGGTGATCCATACCCTTGCCACGGAGCCCGCCAGGCTCCTGCAGGAAGAGGGCACCAGATCCGACTCGGTCCATGCCGTGCACCGCCTGGACGGGGACACCAGCGGGGTGGTGCTCTTTGCCTTTGGTAAAGAGGCTGCACGGCACCTGACGCGCCAGTTCGAAGAGAAACAGGTCACCAAGGAGTACCTGGCCCTGGTCCACGGCGACCTGACACCCGAAAAAGGAAGGTGGGCGCAGCCCCTGGCCAAGGAAGCCGGCGGGCGCACCAACCCGGCAGGCAGTGGAAAACGCATGGCATCCATCACCGCCTTTTCCGTTGTGTCCCGGTCCGTGCACTACACCCTGGTGCGCTGCAGCCCCCTCACCGGCCGCAAACACCAGATCCGTCGCCACGCGAAACTGTCCGGGCACCCCCTCACAGGAGACCGGAGGTATGGCTCCAAACGCGCCCTGGCTGTTCTGGAAGAGCGTTTCGGGTACCGCCGCCTGGGCCTCCACGCCCGGACCATCACCTTTTGCCCTCCGGGTTCAGACCAGACCATCACCGTGGCGTCGGCCGACTCCGTGCCCGAGGCCATGGAGACTCTTCTCCAGGGCGACATGGCCCAAGAATGATTTCACCTCAATGACGTTTAACCTGTCAGCAGCTTAATAAGCTGCTGTCATGGCTTTAACAGCTTGCATGTGACATTTTGTAGGGTGTGCTTGCGCACCATTTGTTCTGAATCGTTACGCCGATGTTTCAAACCTGTTTGTTAAACTTTTTTAAACGTTTAGCCCCCGGCAGGGCCGCCGGAGGTATGCTTTTCGCTTTCGCGAACCCCGGGGTGTTGCATGGGGACCGTCTGTGGTATAGTGCGCCATTCGGATCGGCATCCGTGGATACCGCCGGGCCTGGGGAGTTCCCTGAAGCATTTGCGGGCGGGCAGATAAGTCACCATCAATCTATACGAAAGAGATCATGAGCCAGACCATCAATACATCAGTGGATATCGGAGGCGTACGCCTCGCCAACCCGGTGATGACCGCATCGGGAACCTTTGGGTACGGCAAAGAGTTTGACGAGGTCCTCAACCTCAACCGGCTGGGCGGCGTCGTCATGAAGGGGCTTTCCCTGTATCCCGCCAAGGGCAACCCTCCCCCCCGCATCGCAGAGACCTCCTGCGGCATGCTCAACGCCATCGGCCTTGAGAACGTAGGGATCCAGCGGTTTATCAAGGAAAAACTTCCTGAGATGAAGGCCTTTGACACCAAGGTGTTCATCAACATCTACGGCAAGACCGTGGAAGAGTACGCGGCCATCGCGGACACCGCCGAGGGCGTGGAGGGCATCCACGGCATTGAGATCAACATCTCCTGCCCCAACGTGAGCGCAGGGGGCCTGGCCTTTGGCGTGGACCCGGTGGCGGCAGCCAACGTGGTCAGGGCGGTGAAGGCAAAAACCAGCCTGCCCGTCATGGTCAAGCTCAGCCCCAACGTCACGGATATCACCGAGATCGCCCGGAGCGTGGAAGGGGAGGGGGCTGACTCGGTTTCCCTGATCAACACCCTCACCGGCATGGGCATTGACATCCATACCCGTAAGCCCCTGCTGGCAAACGTGGTGGGGGGGCTCTCCGGGCCTGCGGTGAAGCCCGTTGCCATCCGCATGGTCTACCAGGTGGCCAAGGCCGTGAAGATTCCGGTCATCGGCATGGGCGGGATCATGACCGCTGACGACGCCGTGGAATTCCTCATTGCAGGGGCCTCCGCCGTTCAGGTGGGCACGGCCAACTTTGTGTACCCCGACGCCGCCGAGAAGGTGGTGGACGGTATCGAAGCCTTTCTCAAGGAGAAGGGGATCAGCGATGTCAACGACCTCATCGGAAGCGTAGAGGTCTGAAGTCCTTAAAGCCCTGACAGCCGGGCTTCGATGATCAGGACATACGAAAGAATTTTAAAAGCCGCGTTTTTACGCGGCTTTTTTTATTGGGGGACGACACCTTGGGATGCGGCTTCAGCCGTGGGGCTTTTCCCTTGCGTTTCGTTCCCCTCAGGTTCCGAAGGCGGTGCCCCGGGATCGGCAGGTGGTGAATATCCTTGCTTTTGAGCTCTATCTTTGTTTATTAAGACTGAACATAGTTAGGGTTTATGTCTGTTGTCTTTTCATTTGGTTTGTCGTTCGAATGTTAACCGATGTGAAACAATGGAAAGGGGGAGTTGATGAAGCGCACCATCCCGGTTCTTCTTGTTCTGGCTCTTTTGGTCTGCCTGCCCGGATCAGGCTCTTGCGAGGTGTCGGCAGACGTCATTCTGGGGCAGTGGTACACCAAGGATAACGAGGCTGTCGTCGAAATCTACAAGGAGGGCGACACCTATGCGGGGAAGATTGTCTGGCTGGCCGAGTCGGTGGCCACCGATGAGAACGGGGCCCCTGTGGTGGACGCCAACAACCCCGACCCGGAAAAGGCCAAACAGCCCGTTCTGGGCATGACCCTGGCCCACGGATTTTCCCATGTGGGGGGCAATGACTGGGAGAACGGTCATATCTACGACCCGGACAACGGAAAGACCTACAAGTGCCTCATGAAGCTTAAAAAAGGGGGCAAGCAGCTGAAAGTGCGCGGGTTCATCGGGGTGTCTCTGCTGGGACGCAACGAATACTGGACGCGCAAGGGGCTGTAGCTGTTTTATCCCCGGTGCAGACATGCGCGTGTACCGGCCCGGGCTCTCCGGGCCGACATCATACCGACCATCAAACGTCAATGAGGAGGAAATATGTGTAAGCGAATTGTGATGATACTTCTGGCCCTCTGCCTTGCCACAGGCACTGCTTTTGCCGTGGATGCAGAGGATGTCACGTTCCCGGAGAAGGTCACCTTTGACGGCGTAGACCTTGTCTTCAACGGCTCGGGCATCCGTGTCAAAAGCTTTGTAAAGCCCTATGTGGCGGCCCTTTTCCTCCAGGAGAAGAGCTCCGACGGTGAGGCCGTGGTCGCGGCCGATGCCCCCATGGCCATCCGGCTCCACATCACCAGCAAGCTCATCACCTCCAAGAAAATGTCCAAGTCCACCCGCAAGGGCTTTAAGACCTCCACCAACGGAAACACCGCCCCCATCCAGGCGGAGATCGACCAGATGATGGACGTGTTCAGCGAAAAGATCCACGTGGACGATGTCTACGACATGGTCTATGTCCCCGGCACCGGCACCTCCATTTACAAGCAGGGAGAGAAAAAGGCCACCATCAAAGGGTACGAGTTCAAAAAAGCCCTCTTCGGCATCTGGCTCGGCGCCAAGCCCACCACCGAAGCCCTCAAAGCCGGTATGCTGGGACAGTCCAACGGCTAGTAAAAAACAAAAGCATGCCTCCGGCGGCCAAGGGCTGAGCCCGTGAGCAGTGGGTGGCTACCCGAGGCTCGTCATCCAGCCTGTTGCGATGCTTAAAAATAAAAAAAGGTGGAACCGAACATTCGGTTCCACCTTTTTTATTTCAGCTTGCTCTCCACACCGCCGAAGGCGGTATGTAGAATGAAAATGCGACCGCGTTTTCTTTCTACAAGATAGCTTTCATGGCAGTCATGAAACTGCGGAGCTCTTTGCCGATGACTTCCACGGGGTGGTTGCGGATGGCATCGTTGACGCCGATGAGGGCCACGTTGTCCACGCCGTTGCCGTCTGCGGCAAGGCCTTTGCCGATGATGTCGGTCTCTACGCTCTTCATGAAGTCTGCCAGGAGGGGCACGCAGGCGTTGGCGAAGAGGTAGCAGCCGTATTCCGCGGTATCGGAGATGACCTTGTTCATCTCGTAGAGCTTCTTGCGGCTGATGAGGTTGGCGATGAGGGGGGTCTCGTGGAGAGACTCGTAGTAGGCGGACTCCTCTTTGATGCCAGCTGCCACCATGGTTTCAAAGGCCAGCTCGACCCCTGCCTTGACCATGGCCACCATGAGGATGCCGTTGTCGAAGAACTCCTGCTCGGAGATCTCCATGTCGCCGGCGGTGGACTTTTCAAAGGCAGTCTGGCCGGTCTCTTCACGCCATCCCAGGAGCTTGGCGTCGCCCTCGGCCCAGTCGGCCATCATGCCTTCGGAGAAAGCACCGCTCATGATGTCGTCCATGTGCTTGTTGAAGAGGGGACGCATGATGGTCTTGAGCTCTTCGGAGACTTCAAAGCATTTGACTTTGGAGGGGTTGTCCAGACGGTCCATCATGTTGGTGATGCCGCCGTGCTTGAGGGCTTCGGTGACGGTCTCCCAGCCGTACTGGATGAGCTTGCTGGCGTAGCCTGCGTCCATGCCCTTTTCGATCATCTTATCAAAGCAGAGGATGGAGCCGGTCTGGAGCATGCCGCAGAGAATGGTCTGCTCGCCCATGAGGTCGGATTTGACCTCGGCAATGAAGGAGGAGAGGAGGACGCCTGCGCGGTCACCGCCGGTACCGGCGGCGTAGGCTTTGGCAATCTCCAGGCCGTCGCCGTTGGGGTCGTTCTCTTTGTGGACGGCGATGAGGGTGGGGACGCCGAATCCGCGCTTGTACTCTTCACGTACCTCGGTTCCGGGGGATTTGGGAGCCACCATGACAACGGTTAAGTCCTCGCGGACCTGCATGCCCTCTTCAACGATGTTGAAGCCGTGGGAGTAAGCCAGGCAGGCGCCTTTTTTCATGAGGGGCATGACGGCCTTGACCACGTTGGTGTGCTGCTTGTCCGGGGTGAGGTTGAGCACGAGGTCGGCGGTGGGGAGCATCTCTTCGTAGGTGCCGACTGAAAAGCCGTTTTCAGTGGCGTTCAGGTAGGACTGGCGCTTCTCGTCGATGGCTGCCTGACGCAGGGTGTAGGAGACGTCAAGGCCGCTGTCACGGAGGTTCAGGCCCTGGTTGAGACCCTGGGCCCCGCAACCGACGACAACGATTTTTTTGCCTTTGAGCTTCTCCACGCCGTTGAACTCAGACGGGTCCATGAAGCTGCATTGGCCAAGCTGTTCCAGTTGAAGGCGTAAGGGAAGGGTGTTGAAGTAGTTCATCTTTGGATGCTCCATATCATGAAAATAAAGATTAATGGGCCATATCGGCTTGCTGGGGTCGCCCGAAGGCGGCCCCGATTGTGTTACCTGTTTGTCAAACGATTCAAACGCTTGGCCTCCGGCAGGGCCGCCGGAGGCTTTTTTTATATAAACCTATATCACATCACAGGACGTGACGGGGTTTGACTTGAAATATTCAAGGCGGTTCAGGCCGTTGATGTAGGCCTTGGCGCTGGCCGTGATGATGTCCGGGTCGGCGCCGCGGCCCAGGGAGACATGCTCCCCTTCCTTCATGCGGACGGTGACCTCACCCTGGGCGTCGGTGCCGCCGGTGAGGGCGCCGATGGAGAAGCGCAGGAGCTCGGGCTCCCGCCCGGCGATCTTGGCGATGGTGTTGAACACCGCGTCGATGGGGCCGTTGCCTTCAAAGGCTCCCTGCTTCACCTTGCCGTTGATGCCCAGGCGCACGCTGGCCATGGGGTAGACGGTGGTGCCGGAGGTGACGTGGAGGTATTCCAGGGTGTACACCTCGTGGCTTCGCAGGACCACGTCCGTGACCAGGGCTTCCAGGTCCTCGTCCACGATCTCTTTTTTCCGGTCGGCCAGGACCTTGAAGCTTTCGAAGACGGTGTTGAGTTCCTCTTCGGTGAGGTTGTAGCGCATCTCCTCCAGGCGGGAGCGCAGGGCAAAGCGCCCGGAGAGTTTGCCCAGCACCAGCTTGTTGGTGGTGAGCCCCACGGTCTCCGGCCTCATGATCTCGTAGGTCATGGGGTTCTTGAGCATGCCGTCCTGGTGGATGCCCGACTCGTGGGAGAAGGCGTTGGCCCCCACAATGGCCTTGTTGGGCTGCACCATGATGCCCGTGATGGAGCTGACCAGGCGGCCCGTGGCGTGGATGCGCGTGGTGTCGATGCCTGTTTCCATGGGAAAGGTCCCGGGGCGCGTGTGCAGCGCCATGACCACCTCTTCCAGGGCCGTGTTGCCGGCCCGCTCGCCGATGCCGTTGATGGTGACCTCGGCCTGTCCGGCTCCGGCGGCGATGGCCGCCAGGGTGTTGGCCGTTGCCAGTCCAAGGTCGTTGTGGCAGTGGACGCTCAAAGTGGCCTTGTCCATGCCCGGGGTGTTGGCCATGACGTGGCGCACCAGCTCGCCGAATTCACTGGGGACCGCGTAGCCCACGGTGTCGGGGAGGTTGACGGTGGTGGCCCCGGCCTCGATGACCGCCCCGAAGATGCGGCAGAGAAAGTCGGGGTCGGTGCGGGATCCGTCTTCGGCGGAGAACTCAATGTTGTCCGTGTACTGCCGTGCGTGGGAAACCGCTGCCACGGCCCGCTCCACCACCTCGTCGCGGCCCATGCGGAGCTTGTACTCCAGGTGGATGTCCGAGGTGGCGATGAAGGTGTGGATCCGGGGTTTTACCGCGTCCTTGATGGCTTCCCAGGCCCGGTCGATGTCCCCGGCGGTGGCCCGGCACAAGGCGGCCACTTCCGCGTTTTTTACGGTCTCCGAGATGCGGGAGACCGCCTCGAAATCACCGGGGGAAGATGCGGGAAAGCCTGCTTCGATGACGTCCACGCCCAGAGCGTCCAGATGGGTGGCGATGCGCAGTTTTTCCGCGGTGTTCATGCTTGCGCCGGGTGACTGTTCGCCGTCTCGTAAGGTGGTGTCAAATATGGTGATGGTTCTGTTCATGGTTTTGTGCTCCGAAAATTGGGTCTGCAAGTTTGTCTTGTGGTTCTAACGATGTGTCGTTTGAATTCAGGCAAACCCAGTGAGCATGGACCGCAGGATGCCTGCGGCGTCTCCTGCGGTCATTGTCACCTCTTTCATGGTACGGGGCCTCCTGGTCCCCTGTTGGTGGTATGGCGGCCATTGAAGACCGCCGTGTGTATGTGGCCTGCGGGACGTGTCGCAAAGGGTGCGTCCGGCTATTTTTTCTTGGCCAGCTTGTACTGAAAGCTGTCGGCCAGTGCCTCGAAGCTCGCTTCGATGATGTCCTCGGAGACGCCGATGGTGCTCCAGATGTCGTCGCCGTCCCGGGATTCGATGAGGACGCGGACCTTGGCCTCGGTGCCGCCCCGACCGTCCATGACGCGGACCTTGAAGTCCACCAGGTGCATGGTCTCCAGCTCTTTGTAGAACCGGCTCAGGGCCTTGCGCAGGGCGTTGTCCAGGGCGCTCACCGGGCCGTGGCCTTCGGCTGCGGTGATCTCGCTTACGCCGCCTACGTTCACCTTCACGATGGCGTGGGAGGTGCAGGGGCGGTCCTTGTCCTTTTCAATGGTGACCCGGAACGATTCCAGATCGAAGACGGGTTCGTACTGGAGCAGGAACTTGTCCATGAGGACCTTGAAGGAGCCGTCGGCCACCTCGTACTGGTAGCCTTCCTGTTCCAGCATCTTGATCTCGCTGACGATGCGCTTGGAGTCGAACTCCGGGGCGTCCAGGTCGATGCCCATCTCCTTGGCCTTGTACTCGATGTTGCTCCGGCCAGCCTGGTCCGAGACCAGCACCCGCCGCCTGTTGCCCACATCCTCGGGGTCGATGTGCTCGTAGGAGAGGGGCTCTTTCATGACGGCGCTCACATGGACCCCGCCCTTGTGGGCAAAGGCGCTCTTGCCCACAAAGGGGCGGGAGGCCAGGGGGATCATGTTGGAGGTCTCGCTCACGAAGCGGGACAGCGGTTTCAGTTTCTTCAGGTTCGCCTCGGACACGCAGGGGCGTTTCAGCTTCAGGTTCAGGATGGGGATCACCGAGGTGAGGTCGGTGTTGCCGCAGCGCTCCCCGTATCCGTTGATGGTGCCCTGCACCATGATGGCTCCTGCCTGGACCGCTGCGATGGAGTTGGCAACGGCCAGGTTGCAGTCGTTGTGGGCGTGGATGCCCATGCGGACGCTTCGGCCGGTTTCGGCATCAAGGGCGGCCTTCACCGTCTCCAGGATCTCCGTCACCTCGTGGGGCAGGGTGCCTCCGTTGGTGTCGCACAACACCACCACATCCGCGCCCCCGGCAAGGGCGGCGGACAGGGTTTTCACCGCGTACTCGGGGTTGGCCTTGTACCCGTCGAAGAAGTGTTCGGCGTCGTAGAGGACCTCGCGCCCGTGGCTTTTGAGAAAGGCGACGCTCTCTTCGATCATGGCCAGGTTCTCAGACAGGGTGTTGCCCATGATGTCCACCACATGGAGATCCCAGGTCTTGCCGAAGATGGTGATGGTCGGAGAGCCGCAGGCCACCAGGGCCTTTAAGTTGGCGTCTTCCTCGGCGGGGATCCCCTGCCGCCTTGTGGAGCCGAAGGCGGTGATGCGCGCGGTGGCGAAGGTTTCGCCTTTGGCAAGCTCGAAGAAGCGATCGGCGGCAGGGTTGGAGCCGGGCCATCCGCCTTCGATGTAGTGGATGCCCATGTCGTCCAGGCGCTGGGCCACTTTGAGTTTGTCCTCCGGCGAAAAGGAGATGTTCTCCCCCTGGGCGCCGTCGCGAAGGGTGGTGTCGAATATCAGGACCGGTTCCATGTCATCTTGCTCCGGGTGTTGTCTTGAAAATGATAACCAGGTGGCTCTTGTGCGTCTGTTTTTTTCTTGTACGCACCGGCCATGGGGTTGCCCCGGCCTTTCGCAGGCCGGGGATGTCTGTTTTGTGATCAGTTGCCGCGATACAGGGCAATACTGCCGGTGCGGACAATCTCTTTAATCCCCATGGGAGTGACCAGCTCAATGAAGGCCCTTAGCTTGTCTTCCGTGGCCGTGGCCTGGATGGTGACGTGCTCGGGACCCACATCCACGATCTTGTAGCGGAAGATATCGACGATGTTGATGAGCTCTCCGCGGTTGTCTGCCTTGGCGTGGACCTTGATGAGGGCCAGCTCCCTCTGGACGTAGTCCGATTCGGTGAGGTCGTGGACCGTCACCACGTTGATGAGTTTGTGGAGCTGCTTTTTGATCTGCTCCATGATGCCGGGGTCTGCCGTGGTCACCATGGTGATGCGGGAGATCTCGGGCTCGTTGGTGGCCGCCACGTTGAGGCTCTCGATGTTGTAGCCGCGGCCGGAGAAAAGGCCGACGATGCGGGAGAGGACGCCGGGCTCGTTGTCCACCTGGATGGAGAGGATGTGTCGTTTTTCGCTCATGGGTCGATTTCCTTCGTATCTATAAGGGGGGCCGGATTTCGGCCGCCCGTATCGGTTCAGGGTGCGATGGCGTTAAACGGCGGCCCTGCAGCAACGCAGGGCCGGTCCACGGATCAGACAAGGAGCATGTCGGTGATGGCCTTGCCCGCAGGGACCATGGGGTAGACGTTCTCTTCCCGGTCCACCATGAACTCCATGATCACGGCCCCTTCGGTTTCGAGGCCCTCTTTGAGGACGGCTTCCACCTCTTCGGGCTTGGTGGCCCGGAGACCTTTGGCGCCGTAAGCCTCAGCAAGCTTCACGAAGTCGGGGTTGTGGTCCAGGGTGGTGGCGGAGTAGCACTTGTCGTAGAAGAGATCCTGCCACTGGCGCACCATGCCCAGGTATCGGTTGTTGAGGATGATGACCTTGATGGGCAGCTTGTGCTCCACGGCCGTTGCCATCTCCTGCATGTTCATCTGGATGCTGCCGTCACCGGCCACGTCCACAACGAGCTTGTCCGGGCAGGCCATCTGGGCCCCGATGGCCGCAGGCAGGCCGAAGCCCATGGTGCCTAAGCCACCGGAGGTGATGAACTGGTGGGGACGGTTGAAGTGGTAGTACTGGGCGGCCCACATCTGGTTCTGGCCCACCTCGGTGGTGACGATGGCCTCGCCCTTGGTCATCTTGAAGAAGGTGTCGATGACGTACTGGGGCTTGATGGTCTCCTGCTGGTCGTAGGCCAGGGGCGTGGTGTTTTTCCAGGCCTCGATCTGGCTCTCCCATTCGGTTCGGTCCGGTGCGTTTTCGGTCACCGCCTCTTTTTCCAGGAGCTCGTTGAGTTTTTCCAGGGCGATCTTGCAGTCCCCCACGATGGGCACGTCCACCTCGATGTTCTTGTGGATGCTGGTGGGGTCGATGTCGATCTGGATGATGGTGGCGTTGGGGGCGAAATCATCGGTTCGACCCGTGACGCGGTCGTCAAAGCGAACCCCCACGGCCAGCATCAGGTCGCACTGGCTGATGGCCATGTTGGCACGGAAGGTGCCGTGCATCCCCGGCATGCCCAGCCACAGGGGATCGGTGCCGGGAAAGGCGCCTAAGCCCATGAGGGTGCTGGTGACGGGCAGGTTGGTGCTTTTTGCCAGCTGGGTCAGGGCCTCGGAAGCCCCGGAGAGCACCACGCCGCCGCCGGAAAAGATCAAGGGGCGCTTTGCGTTCTTGATGAGCCCGGCCACCCGTGAGAGCTGCTTGACGTTGGGCTTGTACGTGGGCTTGTAGGTCCGCATGGAGATATCCTGGGGACCGTTGACCTTGGCCTTCAGGGACTGCACGTTTTTGGGGATGTCCACCAGGACCGGGCCGGGGCGACCGGATCGGGCCAGGAAGAAGGCTTCCCTCAAGATGCGTTCCAGGCTGTCGATGTCCTTGACCAGGTAGTTGTGCTTGGTGCAGGGACGGGTGATCCCCACGATGTCCACTTCCTGGAAGGCGTCGTTGCCGATGAGCTGGGTGGGGACCTGGCCGGTGATGATCACCATGGGGATGGAGTCCATGTAGGCCGTGGCGATGCCGGTGACGGTGTTGGTGGCACCGGGGCCGGAAGTGGCCAGGCAGACGCCTGTACGGCCCGTGGCCCTGGCAAATCCGTCGGCTGCATGCACAGCGCCCTGTTCGTGGCGTGCAAGGATATGTCTGATATCCGTCCTGGCAAGTTCGTCGTAGATATCGATGACCGCACCACCCGGGTATCCGAAGATGGTGTCAACCCCCTCTTCCTTCAACACTTTCATCAGGATTTCAGTTCCTGTGAGTTCCATTGCAGACATTCCTTGATCCTTTGCTTGTTTGGCGACGGGGAAAGGCCGCGTCCCGTCGCCGTAGTCATCGTCAAAATTCTTTTAAAACGGAGTAAACGGCCGCCGAAGCGGCCGGTAAGTCCATGTTACTTCACCACGGCCCCTTGGCTGGCCGAGGAGACCATGCGGGCGTAACGGGCCATGTAGCCCTTGGTGATGCGGGGGGCGGGAGCCTCCCATTCGGCTTTGCGTTTTTCAATGGCCATCTCGGGGATCATCAGCTCAATGCTCTTGGTGGCGATGTTGATGGCGATGAGGTCCCCTTCGCGGATGAGGCCGATGGGACCGCCCGAAGCCGCCTCAGGTGAGACGTGGCCGATGGCCGCGCCGCGGGTGCCGCCGGAGAAGCGGCCGTCGGTGATGAGGGCCACGGAGCCGTCCAGCCCCATGCCCGCGATGGCGGAGGTGGGGGTGAGCATTTCGCGCATGCCCGGGCCGCCTTTGGGGCCTTCGTTACGGATGACCACCACGTCGCCTTTGTTGATCTTGCCGGCCATGATGGCCGCAGAGGCTTCCTCTTCGGATTCGAAGACGCGGGCCGGGCCCTTGTGCTGCATCATCTCGGGGAGGACGGCGGACTGCTTGACCACGCAGCCCTCCGGGGCGATGTTGCCGAAGAGGACGGCAAGGCCCCCTTCCTCGTGATAGGGGGTGTCCCAGGGGCGGATGACGTCGGCGTCCAGGACGTTTGCCCCTTTGATATTTTCACCCACGGTGGCGCCGGTGACGGTGATGCACTCTGTGTTGAGGCGTCCCTGGTCGGCCAGGATTTTCAAGATGGCCTGGATACCGCCTGCGCGGTTCAAGTCTTCGATGTGGTCCTTGCCGCCGGGGGACAGGGAGCAGAGGTGCGGGGTGACCTTGCTGACCTCGTTGATGAGGGACAGGGGCACCTCAACGCCCGCTTCATGGGCGATGGCCTTTAAATGGAGCACGGTGTTGGTGGAGCAGCCCAGGACCATGTCCACGGCCAGGGCGTTGGCAAAGGCCTCCTCGGTGAGGATCTGGCTGGGGGTGATGTTCTTTTCCACGAGTTCCAGGATCTTCATGCCCGCCAGTTTGGCCAGGCGCTCCCGGGCGGCCATGACCGCGGGGATGGTGCCGTTGCCGGGCAGGCCCATGCCGATGGCTTCTGTGAGGCAGTTCATGGAGTTGGCCGTGAACATGCCGGAGCAGGAGCCGCAGGTGGGGCAGGCCGAGTCTTCCATGGCGGTGAGCTCTTCCTCGGTCATCTTCCCGGAGAGAACCGCGCCCACGGATTCGAAGACGCTGATGAGGTCCACCTTTTCATTGGGGCGCTCGGGGTGGCGACCGGCCAGCATGGGACCGCCGCTGATAAAGATGGAGGGGATGTCGAGGCGCGCAGCGGCCATGAGCATACCCGGGACGATCTTATCGCAGTTGGGGATCAGGACCAGGCCGTCCAGGGCGTGGGCCGTGGCCACAACCTCCACGGAGTCGGCGATGAGCTCCCGGCTGCCCAGGGAGTAGCTCATGCCGGTGTGGTTCATGGCGATGCCGTCGCAGACGCCGATGGTCCCGAACTCAACAGGCATGCCGCCTGCCATGTAGATCCCTGCCTTGACCGCTTCGGTGATGCGGTTCAGGTGGGTGTGACCCGGAATGATGGTGTTGGCCGAGTTGGCGATGCCGATGATGGGGCGTTCAATTTCGGTGTCGGTGTAGCCCATGGCCTTGAAGAGGGATCGGTGCGGGGCTCTCTCTACGCCCTTCTTGACATTGTTGCTTTTCATGACGTGCTCCATAAAAAAAAGCCGTTATCAGCGAGGGCTGATAACGGCTTTTTTTTTGTGTGATATTTATGTTAAGCCATTACCAGTCGCCTTTATGTAGACGAATCCCAATCACGGGCACAATGCCCACTACAAGAATGAGAATCACAATAATAAGGTTGGTAATCGCTTTGGCGTCGTACATGAGTCCGGGTTTCCTAAATAGATTCATTTGATCGTCACTTGATATCCTCTTCATCCCCCTTTGTCAAGGAGTTCGTATCGGATGTGAAAAAAAGTCGGGGGGAATCTTTTATATATGTTAAGCCTGCGGGCGTTTCGCTTTAGGAAAAACGTGTTTCTTCTGGTAGAATCGGTTTCTCTTTATCTTCTTAACTGATTGATATGGTTGGATTGTTTTCTGTGTATTGTCTCGGGGAGGGAGGGCCCGGGATTAAATCACGCCCATGGTTGAGCATGGGCGTTTTTACAGGCTTTTTTCGCCGGTGACGAAGGGCCGAAGGCCCGGAACACGGACCGGGGCCCGGGCAGGATGGCTTACGATGCGGGCAGGGGAATGTGATTGATGGCCGAGGCCATGTAGCCGGCGCCGAAGCCGTTGTCGATGTTCACGGCGGCTACATTGGAACTGCAGCTGCTCAGCATGCCGAACAGGGCGGTCATGCCGCCGAAGCTGACCCCGTAGCCCACGCTGGTGGGAACGGCGATCACCGGGGCCTTCACCATGCCGGCCACCACGCTGGGCAGGGCGCCCTCCATGCCGGCCACCACGATGATCACTGTCGCCTTTTCCATGGCTTCCCGGTGGCGCATGAGGCGGTGAATACCGGCAACCCCCACGTCAAAGATGGACTGTACGCGGTTTCCCATGTATCGCGCGGTGAGCAGGGCTTCACGGGCCACGGGGATGTCCGAGGTCCCGGCCGAGAGCACCAGCACGGTGCCGTGACCTGTGGGCTCCGGGTCGGAGGGGGCCCAGATGAGCATGCGTGCGTCCATCTCGTACCGACAGGCGGGGATGGCCGCAAGGACGCGCTGCGCCTTCTCTTCATCCACGCGGGTGGTGAGGATGACATTCTCCTGGGTGATCATTCTCTCCATGATGCCGATGATCTGCTCGCTGGTCTTGCCCTCTCCGAAGATCACCTCGGGAAAGCCTTTGCGCAGGCTTCTGTGGTGGTCGATGTTGGCAAAGTCCAGGTCTTCGTTGACCACGTGGGTGAGTTTGCCCGCGGCCTCGTCCACGGAGAGCTCTCCGTTTTTGAGGGTTTCGAGAATCTGTGTGAGGCGTTGTTTGTCCATGGGGGTCCGTCACGGGTTGGGGGGTGAGTTCTTGGGGTACCTGTCGGACCTGTTCTAATCGTTTTTTGCGATGAGGTCAACGACGGCCTCGCGCATCTCCATGAACAGCTCCACCAGCCGGGGATCGAAGTGGGAGCCGCTGCACGCCTGAATTTCCCGGAAGGCTTTTTCCACAGGCCAGGGGGCCTTATGGGGGCGCTCGGAGATGAGGGCGTCAAACACATCGCAGATGGCCACGATGCGACCGATGAGGGGGATCTCTTCGCCTTTGATTCCCTGGTTGTACCCGGTGCCGTCCCATCGTTCATGGTGGGTGAGGGCGATGGTGCGGGCGTCCTGCATCAGCGGAGAGTTGCTTCCGGCCAGGAGGCGGGCGCCGATGGTGGTGTGCCCTTTCATCTGCTCCCATTCGGTGTCGGTGAGTTTTCCTTTTTTCATGAGGATTTCATCCGGGATGCCGATCTTTCCGGCGTCGTGCAGGGTGCTGGAGAGGGCCAGGCGTTCGGTCTCCTCTTCGGACAGACCGGCCCTGCTGCCGAGCATCTCGGCCAGTTTGCTGATGCGCAGCACGTTCTGGCCGGTGCCGCAGTCCCGGAACTTGGAGGCCAGGCTCAGGCGGTTGACGATCTCCACCTGGGTCTCCTTGAGTTCCCGGGTGCGCTGCCTCACCTTCTCTTCCAGGATGAGGTTTTTGTTTTTCAGGCTCTCCTGGGTCACCTTGAGGGTGAGGTGGGTTTTTACCCGGGCCCTGACTTCGGAGATGTCAAAGGGTTTGGTGATGTAGTCCACGGCACCGATGGAGAGCCCCTTGCGCTTGTGGGCGGGGTCGTCCATGGCGGTGATGAAGATGATGGGGATGTCCCGGGTGGCCGGTGACTCCTTGAGCCGGCTGCAGACCTCAAACCCGTCCATGCCCGGCATGAGGATGTCCAGGAGGATGAGGTCCAGAGGGTTGGCGTGGGCGTACTCAATGGCTTTTTCGCCGCCTAAGGCCACCCCGAGCTTGTAGTCCTCCCTGAGGGCCTGGACGAGGATGTCGATGTTGGCCTTGGTATCGTCAACGAGGAGGATTCTCCTGTTGGCATGTTCTGTCATGGGGTCGGTCCTTGTGCCAGGCTTCGAAGGCCTTTTATTCGTTGGGGCGCGACGACGTGCTTGCGCTCGCCGGGGCTGGCCCGCCGGTGTGTTTGAGGTGTCGCGAGAGGGTGTCCGTAAGGGAGGCGGCCCCCTCGAAATCGTATGCCAGGATCGCTTTTTCCATGGCCGTGATCAGTTGTGTCATGTCGGAGGCCGGCCGGGGGATACGGGCCAGGTTTTCCTGGACCTTCCGGAAGCACCCTTCTGAGGCCACGGGATCGAATTGTGCCAGGTGGCCGGCCAGCTCAGGCAGCAGGGCCAGTGCTGTTTCCATGGGCGAGGACGGACGGGGGGGCGTGACGGGCGGGACGTTGTCAGGGGCGGTGGTGTTGCCGATCTTTTCGGCGGATTCCAGCACCACGGCAAGGGAGGCCTCCACCAGGTGGAGTCTCTCGGCAATATGGTCCTTTTCCTCTTTCTGGATGGCCGTCTCAAGGGATTTGGCGGCCAGCATGAGCTCCCCTGCGGAGATGTTGCCGGCCACGCCTTTCAGGGCATGGACGCTTCGGGCGGCCTCGTCGAGGTTGCCTCCGGCCATGAGCTTTCTGAATTCCGTGAAAAACGGTGTGTACTGGGCTTTGAACTCCTGGAGGATCCGGACGTAGGTGTTCCAGGAGCCCCCCAGCCGGTGGACCCCTTCCTCCAGGTTGAGCCCGGGAAGGGTAAAGGAGAACTCCCGGCGGGCGGGAGCCTGGTCGGAGCGTTGGGCGTATCGGGCTCCCAGCTTCAGGGCTTCGGTAAGGCGGATGTTTTTCCGGATGACCGAAAAGAGGCGGGTTCGGTCGATGGGCTTGGAGATGTAGTCGTTCATACCCGCGGCCAGGCATTTTTCCCGGTCCCCGTACATGGCGTGGGCGGTCATGGCGATGATGGGCAGGCCGATGCGCTTCAGCTCGTTGCGGATGGCCCGGGTTGCCTGGTAACCATCCATCTGGGGCATCTGAATGTCCATGAGCACCACGTCGTAATTTTGAGTCTTTACCTTTTCAACGGCCTCGGTGCCGCATTCGGCTGTGTCGATGAGGGCCCCGGAGCCCTGAAGCATTTCGGTTGCCACCATGCGGTTGATGGGGTTGTCCTCCACCAGGAGAACGGAGACACCGGAAAATTCGTCGCTGGGGGCGGGGTGCCGGGCGGTGTCGTTTTTCTGGGTGGACTCGTACCCGAAGATCTCCATGATGGAGTCAAAGAGCAGGGACTGCTTGATGGGCTTGAGCAGGAAGCTCTCCACCCCGAGCTGCTTGGCCCGCTTGATCTCAAACTCATTTCCCAGGGCGCTGATAATGATGATTGGGGGGGCATCCGGCCTATTTGTCCCCTTGATCTGCCGGGCCACCTCAATGCCGTCCATGCCCGGAAGCCGAACGTCCAGGACCACCAGGTCGTAGGCACGTCCCTGGTGGGCACCCCGGCAGAGGCCAAGGGCCTGCTCCCCGGACTCAGCCAGGTCCGTGCGGAACCCGAAGGACTCCATGTACCGCTTGATCACCATGAGGGTGGAGGGGTTGTCGTCCACGATGAGGGCGTACATCTCGCCCATGGTGGGCGGCAGGGTGGGGGTGGCCGTGACGCTTTCGGGTACCACCTTGAACCGGGCGGTAAAGGAGAAGAGACTGCCCTGGCCCCGCTCGCTTTTTACCCAGATGTCGCCTCCCATGATGCGGACGATGTTCCGGCAGATGGCAAGGCCCAGGCCCGTGCCACCGTATTTGCGTGTGGTGGAGCCGTCCGCCTGGGCAAAGGCGTTGAAGATATCGTCCGAGCCGCTTTCAAGGAGGGCCGGATCGATGCCGATGCCGGTGTCCCGGATTTCAAAGAGGAGGGTGGCCCGGGATCCTTCCATCTCTTTTAGGGATACCCGGATGCAGATCTCTCCCTTTTCGGTGAACTTAAAGGCGTTGCTGATGAGGTTGGAGAGCACCTGGCGCAGGCGCAGGGGGTCGGCGATGAGCTGCCGGGGGATCCTGGGATCGATGTCGATGATGAGCTCCAGTTGCTTGGCCATGTTCTTTTCGAGGAACATGTCGGTGCTCTCGTCGATGAGTTCGTGCAGGGAAAAGGGGATGCTTTCAAAGGTGAGCTTTCCCGCATCGATCTTGGAAAAATCGAGGATGTCGTTGATGAGCTCCAGAAGGGAAAGGGAGGAGCTGCGGATGATGCCCAGGTACTCAAGGCGTTTTTCCGTGTCGATGTTTTTTGTCAGCAGGTCCGACATCCCCACAATGGCGTTTAAAGGGGTTCGGATCTCATGGCTCATGTTGGCCAGGAACTCGCTCTTGGCCCGGGTGGATTTGTCGGCCTCTTCCTTGGCCCGGGTGAGGCGTTCGTTGGCCCGGATCAACTCGGCGGTGCGCTCCTCCACCCGTTTTTCCAGGTCGTTTCGTGCCTGGGCAAGGGCCTCTTCAGCCCGCTTACGGTCGGTGATGTCCCGGGCCACGCCCCGGAAGCCCGTGGGTTCCCCGTGCTGGTTCCGGATAAGGGTGGCGGAGATGGAGAGGACAGCGGACTTGTTTTTGCCTACCATCTCATAGTCGCTGATCTTTCCGGAGGTGCCGGTTTTGTAAATGGTGCTGAAGACGTTGAAGAGCTCGGCCGCGGTTTTTTTGCTGGTGTACGCCTTGTAATGGAGGCCCATGAGCTCCTGGCGCGTGTAGCCGGAAATGTCGCACATGGAGTTGTTGAAGAAGATGAGCTTGCCGGCCAGGTTCACTTCGAAGAACCCCTCCTGGATGCTGTCCAGGATGGTCTGGTAGGAGCTTCGGCTCTTGATGAGCTCCTCTTCGTAGGTTTTGCGCTTGGCGATCTCTTCCCGGAGCTTCCGGTTGGCCGCCACCATCTCGGCGGTTCGGTTCTCCACCTTCTCTTCCAGCTTGTCCCGGTACTCTTCCAGTTCGGCCTGGCTGGTGATCTGCCGGGTGATGTCCCGGAGGAAGGTGAGGGTGGCGGGGCGCCCGTTCCACAGGATGCCGGAGGAGCGCAGGCGAACCACGCCAAAGCTGTCGTCGGCTTTGACGGTGCGGAAGGTGTACTCGGAAAACCCTTCTCCTGAGGCGTCTCCAATGGTGAGGCGGTAGCTCTCAAGGACCCTTATGGTGTCGTCGTGGTGGATGAATTCGGCGATGGGGTGGCCGATGATCTCCCGGGACGGGAGGCCCAGGTGCTGTTTCACCTTGCCGTTGGCAAAGACAAAGCACTCGTCCTGAATGACCACCACGCCGTCGCTGGCGTGTTCGACCATGGCGTCCTTGACGGCAAGGGAGGCACGGGCCTGGGTCAGTTCCGCCTCAAGGCGCAGAATTATCTCTTCCGGTGTCTCATGTCGCGTGGGGTCTGGCAACGGATAGCCCTCCGGTGAACGCCTGCCCACGTGCCCTGGTTTCATCATCGGGACCGTCGGGAGGCAGGGCGCTTCGGTGCTTCCTTTGGATGAGAAAAACGGGCGTGAGCAATGTTTATTTTTACAGCACTGCGTTTATCGTTACCGTACCTTTTCTTCAATTACAATGGGTTTGACTGTTTTTTTACGGACTGTTCCTTGTGGGCGGACAGGAATTCTTGCCTGATTTATTTCCCTTTGCGGGCCAAAGACGAGGGGTGGGTGGACTCGATGTAGCGCTTGACTCCCTTGACGATGCCGTCGCAGATTTTCTCCTGATAGGCGGAGTTACCAAGGCGCTTGCATTCCCGTTTGTTGCTGATAAAGCCCGTTTCCACCAGGATGGCGGGCATGCGGGCCCCCAGGAGCACATAAAACGGAGCCTGCTTGACCCCTTTGTTCTTGATGTTGCTGTAACTCCCCTTGAGGTTGGCCACCAGGGAACCCTGGACGTATTGGGCCAGCCTGCTGGACTCATTGATCTTGGCGTTTTTCATCAGGCTGTTCAAGATGGTGTGCAGGTCGCTGATGTTTTTTTCACTGGTGGCGTTTTCCCGGGCGGCCACGTTGATGGAGGCCCGGTCCTTGGCCAGGTTGAGGAAATAGGTCTCCACCCCGTAGGCCTTTCTGTTTCGTGAGGCGTTGGCGTGGATGGAGATGAACAGGTCCGCCCGCTTGCGGTTGGCAAAGGTGGTGCGCTCGTCCAGGCTCAGGTAGCGGTCGGTGCTGCGTGTGAGAATCACCTCGCACTTGAGTTCTTTGCGGAGCTTTACGGCCAGGCGCTTGGCAAGGGACAGGACAATGTCCTTTTCGGCAACGCCCTTGTAATACCCCGGGGCTCCGTGGTCCTTGCCGCCGTGACCGGCGTCGATGACAATACGCCGGACGCCCAGGGCCAGCTGACGCGCCAGGTCGTCGGGGGTGATGAGATCCCCGGGATCTTTTTTCGGGGCCTGCGGCAAGGAGGCGGGGGCCGAGGCTTTGCTGCTCCAGATATCCACCACAATGCGGTCCGGCTTTTTCAGGGAGAACACCTTGTAGTGGCTGAAATTAACCGCGTCCACCACCACCCGGACGGTGCCGGGCTTGAAGAGGCCGGAACGGACCTGCTTGACCCTGGGATCGTTGGGAAGAGTGATGCTCGTTTCCAGCTTTTTCTCCGCGTGTCCCTTGATGTCGATCCAGATGCGTTTGGGGCGCTTGTTTTTCGGGTCGTGGCGCAGCATGCCGTGGGTAAAGGCCAGGGACCCCTTGGTGTCCAGCACGATGCGGGTGCGTGAGGGAAGGGATCCGTAGCGGATGTGGGTGACGGCGCCATTGGTCGCTTTACCGCTGGCCGGGGTGGGGTGGACCACGGCTTTGTCGGCCTTCCGGGTTTCGGAGGCTTTGACGGAACGGGGCGGTGCCTTGGGTTTGGCCGGGCTGGCCGCAGGCTTGGGAAGGTGCCTCAGGAGCTTGGTTGCCTCATGGCTGTAACGGCTGGAGCTGAAGGCCCGTGCCTGGGTCAGGAGGCTCCGGGCGCGTTCGAGGTCCGAGCGCTTGCCGGAGTATTTTTCCAGTTCGATGTAGAGTTTTCCGGCCTGGTAGAGGCCTGCCGGAGCCCAGGGCCCCCGGGTGTCTTTGCGCCAGGCATCAAGGTATTTATTGGCACAGGTCTCCCATTTGTCTCGCCTGTTCTTCCAGGACGGGGTCTTCAGGAGTTTGCGGTGGTAGGCTTCTGCGGCATGGTAGGCTTTTTTTGCCTCGTCACGGGGGGCTGCCCCGGCCGGGGCGGCGGCAAGCAGCACCGGCAAAAGAAACAAGAGCAGGAGACAGGCCACGACAACGGTCCGAGGGCAACCCTGGGACCGTATGGGGGCATCTGTTTTTTTGTGGATCTCTCTGGTCTGCTGCACCCGATCTCCCACTTCAGCTCTTTGATTCCTCTTCGGACAGGGTTTTCAGTTCGTTGAGCAGGGCCAGGGCCTGCAAGGGGGTGGTGGCGTTGATGTCCACCGACCGGAGTTTTTCGAGAACCGGATTTTCCCGTGACGGGAAAAGGGCCAGCTGGACAAATCCGCTCTCTTTTTTTCTGGCTTTCCCGCTTTTTTTGGGCGGCTTTGCCTTTTTCTCAGGGAGGCCTTCTCCCAAGCGCCGCCCGAGGTTTTTCTGGTCGCCGTTTTCATCGCTTTCGATGACGGAGAGCACTTTTTTTGCCCGTTTGATGACGGTCTGGGGAACACCTGCAAGGCGTGCCACCTGGATACCGTAACTTCTGTTGGTCCCGCCTTCAACCAGTTTTCGTAAAAAAATGATGTTTTCGTTCCACTCTTTCACCGCAATGTTGAAGTTTTTGACCCGGGGCTTAAGCCCTTCGAGCTCCGTCAACTCATGGTAATGGGTGGCAAACAGGGTTTTTACCCCGGCTCCCGAGAGGTCGTGGAGGTATTCGGCCACGGCCCAGGCAATGCTGAGGCCGTCGTAGGTGCTGGTGCCCCTGCCGATTTCATCCATGATGATGAGGCTGTCGGAGGTGGCGTTGTTGAGGATGTTGGCCGTCTCCTCCATCTCCACCATAAAGGTGCTCTGCCCCTGGGAGAGGTTGTCCAGGGCGCCCACGCGGGTGAAAATGCGATCGGTGACGCTGACCACGGCCTTGGCCGCCGGGACAAAGGAGCCGAGCTGGGCCATGAGGGTGATAAGGGCCACCTGCCGGAGCACGGTGGACTTACCGGCCATGTTGGGACCGGTGATGAGGATCACCTGATTGTCCGTGTTGTCCAGGCGGATGGAGTTGGGGACATACCGTTCGGCGGTGATCATCTTTTCCACCACAGGGTGGCGTCCGTCCCGGATGTCGATGATGCCGTCGGTGGTGATAACGGGCCGCGTGTAGCCGTTGTGGTCCGCAATCTCGGCCAGGGCCAGGAGCACGTCCACCCGGGCGATGAAGCGCGCGGCCGAGGCCAGGTCGGCATTTTTTTCCGTGACGGCGTCCCGCAGGGAGCAGAAAATCTGGTACTCCAGGGTGCTGCGCCGCTCTTCGGCATGGAGGACCTTGGTCTCGAATTCCTTGAGCTCTTCGGTGATGTAGCGTTCGGCGTTGACCAGGGTCTGCTTTCGGATGTAGCTGTCCGGCACCTGGGCGGACTGGGCCTTGGAGACCTCGATGAAGTACCCGAAGACTTTGTTGTATTTGACCTTGAGGGAGGAGAGGCCGGTCTTTTCGCGCTCCGTCACCTCCAGCTCGGCGATCCAGCTCTTGCCGTCGGTGGTGAGGCGGATGAGCTCATCGAGCTCTTCGTTGAACCCTTCCTTGATGATGCCGCCCTCCTGAAGGGTCAGGGGGGCGTCTTCCCGGACGGCTCGCTGGAGCAGTTCGGCGAGCTCGGCAAGGCCAGCTGCGTTGCCGTCGAAGCGGTACAGTTCCGAGCCGAAGTCCGTGAGCTGTTCCAGAAGGCGGGGCAGGGCCACAAGGGAGTTTTTCAGGGCGGTGAGGTCCCTGGCGTTGCCCTGGTTCATGGCGATGCGCCCGGCCAGGCGCTCCAGGTCAAAGACCCCGCCTAGGTCCTCTCGTGCCAGGCTGCGGCGCGTCATGTGCTCCTTGGCTTCGGAGACAGCGTCCAGGCGGGCTTCGATGGCCTTGGGCGTCAGCAGGGGAGAGCGGATCCAGCTTTTAAGGAGGCGCCCACCCATGGCGGTGACGGTTTTGTCGATGGTGCCCACGAGGGTTCCTTTTCGGGAACCGTCACGTAAGTTGGCGATGAGCTCCAGGTTCCTGAGGCTGGAGTCGTCCATGACAAGGTAGTCGTCCAGCCCGTAGGTCTCAATGCGGTCGAGGTGTTCGATTTTCCTGAGCTGGGTCTCGCTGACGTAGGATAGGATGGCCCCTGCGGCGCCCACCCCGGCTTTGAGCCCTTCGCACCCGAACCCTTCCAGAGAGCGGGTGTTGAACTGATCCGTCAGGCGGCTCTTGGCGCCCCTGTGATCGAACTCCCGGTCCTCCAGGTAGGTGAAGGAACTGTTTTGAAGGGCCACTTTCAGGGGCTCCATGTCCCGGTCGATGCGAAGGGACTCGGGGAGCAGGACCTCCGAAGGAGAGAGCTTTACCGATTCATCAAAAAGGGCGGACAGGTCCGAGGTCTCGCAGAGGCGAAAGGTGCCGGTGGAGATGTCCAGGCAGGCCAGCCCGGCAGCCCCGTTGTTGCGGTGGATGGAGAGGATGAAGTTGTTGCTCTTCTCATCGAGAAGGGCCGAGTCCAGAATCATACCCGGGGTGACAATGCGGGTGACATCCCGTTTGACGAGCCCCTTGGCCGCCTTGGGGTCCTCCACCTGTTCACAGACCGCCACCTTGAGCCCGGCGTTGATAAGGCGGGCGATGTAGCTGTCCGCTGCCTTGGCCGGGACCCCGCACATGGGGATGGGGTTCTCGGACTTTTTGTCCCGGGAGGTGAGGGCAATCTCAAGGACCTTGGACGCTTTTTCCGCGTCTTCGAAGAACATCTCAAAAAAGTCACCCATACGGTAAAAAAGGATCGCGTCCGGGTGGCTGGACTTGATCTCAAGATACTGGGCCATCATGGGTGTGGGTTTGTTTTGCGTCATGGTTGTCTTGTTGGCTGCCGCTCCCCGCGAAAGCAAACGCCGCGCTCAGTGGCGCGGCGTACATGGCTTTGGGACGGATTACTACAGGGCATCTCCGGGATGAAAGGCTTTATGGCGACGATGCGTCAGTGCCTCTTCTGCCGGGTGATTTCCCGTGGGGTTCAGGTTAAATCTGGGCGAATAATCAGCTCTGTGAGGACTCGGATTCCAGGGCTTCGGGGGCTTCTTCAACGGCGACTTCTGCCTGGGGCTCGGGGGCTTCCACGGGGCGTCGCTTCAGAAGGTCCATCTCACCGCGGAGGGTGGAGATCTTCTCCTGCTGGGAATCGATGACCGCGTTGAGCTCCTTGACCATTTTACTGGAGCGGAAACGGGCCATGAGGCCGGAGGTGTAGGCCAAAAGGAAGCCCAAAAGGAAAAAACCGAGGAAGTAGAGGCCGTGGGCGATGGCCGGAGACTGGTAACCCCATACCTTGAGATCGACAGACAGTGCTTCAGTGGTGCGGAGGAAGACCCAGTTTTGATAGGCAACGACAAACAGTGCGACAAGTATCAAGAATATCAGAGCAAATTTAAGTTTTTTCATGGTTTTCTCCTGGTGTCGTGCCCGGTTTTTTTCCGTCGGCAGGGTTTTTGAGCCTGCGTTTGGGGCGCGGTCCGGCACAATGTGGCGGACGGGTTCGGCGAATCGGCAGGCAATTCGAGAAAGATACTGTTGGATTCACATAAACTTTTTGATTGAAAAGTTCAACCTTTTTTTCTCCTGAAGGGCTTGGGCGGCGGGCTTTTTGGGCCGCAAGCCATGGATCAGAGCCGCACGAGGTCCAGGGCTCCCCAGAACCCGATACGGGAACCTGCCACAACCACAAGCCCTTCCACTCCGGGGATGGTTTTCCCGAATTCGACGGCCCCGTCGATGTCTTTTTCACCTGCGACCCTGTTTCCGATGGACGTGGCCACCGCATCGGCCAGGGCGCCGGATGGGGAGACCACGCATACGGCGTCGCTTTTCCCGAAGCTCAGGGAGTGGCCCACGGTGCCGGAGGAGGTGCAGACGGCAAAGGGCGCTTGCACATCCTTGAAGGCCAGGCCCACCTTCATGGAGAAGGGCGAGTCCCCTGCGTGGAGGGCCACGGTGGTGTCTCCTTTGACGGCAATAAAGGTGTCCCCGCCGTTTTCAACAATCACCTCGGAAGAGTAGGGGAGCAGGGCCCTTGCCACAGACTCGGAGAGGGCGCCCGCCACGGCGGCCATGGGGCCGACCCCTGCCTTTTGGGATGCCTCGGCCATGGTGCGGACCAGGGCCGGGGCCGGGCCGGTGACCGGTACGGGGACCAGGGAGGTGGCAAAGTCCGGGTGGGTTTCGAGCCATGTCTCCAAAGGGGTGCGGGCATCCAGGATGGCCCGGACAGCTTCGGCGGTGAGGTCACGGCAGGCGGAAATGGCCAGGTCGGTCTCCTTGACCGTGGCCCGAAAGGTGGTGAGGCTCTCCCGTGTGCAGAGCTTGCGATAGGTTCGGTTTTGATAAAGGGGGTTTTCGTTGCTCATGGGGTCTCTATGGTGACGGGGTGAGATGAATGACCTTCGGGCGGAGTTCCTCCGGGCAGAGGCGCAGGAAGTAGGTGTCGGTCATGCCCGAGATAAAGTCCCGGACCACCATTTCGGCCGGGGTGGTTTCCAGGTAGGCCGCGGGCATGGTGCGGACAAAGCCCTCCATGATGAGGGAGCCTTTGCGTTTGCTGCGCAGGTCGTCCAGGCAGGTGTCAAAGACCAGGGCAAAGAGCTGGGAGAGGTTCCCCAGGTGCGCCTTGATGGCCGGGCTTCGGTAGATGCGCTTGAGGTTGAATGTCTTTAGGGCCTTTATGGCCTCTGCCGCCTCGTCGGAGTAACGGATCTCCCCTTCGGTGCTGTGGGTGATGACGTCGGTGACCAGGCTGTAGACGATGGTGCCGTTGGTCTCGCCCAGGATCCGGGTGCAGGGCTTCGGCAGGTCGCTGCGCTTGATGATGCCCAGGCGGATGGCATCTTCGATGTCCCGGCCGATGTAGCTGATGGTGTCCGCAAATTTGACCACGCACCCTTCAAGGGTCAATGGTGCCGGGGCAAACCGCTCGCCCTGGCCCAGTCGGCGCATCTCGTCGTCCAGGCGGGCAAAGGTTTTGTGCCTGTCCGGGGCAAGGGGAAGGTCATGGCTCTCTCCGTTGTGGCAGAAGATCCCGTCCAGGGTCTGGAGGGTGAGGTTCCAGCCTTTTCCCCCTTTTTCCAAGGTGTCGAGGCACCGGACGCTCTGGATGTTGTGGCGGAAGGGACCTGAGCCTGCCTGTCTGGAGAGCTCCGAAAGGATCTTTTCCCCCTGGTGGCCGAAGGGGGCGTGGCCGATGTCGTGGCCCAGGGCGATGGCTTCGATGAGGTCTTCGTTGAGCCCCATGGCCCGTCCCACGGTGCGCGCAATACGGGAGGCCAGCTGCACGTGGAGCACCCGGTGGGTGAGGTGGTCGTTCTGGATCAGGGAGAAGACCTGGGTTTTGTCGATGTATCGGGTGTAGGCCTGGGAGTTGATGATCCGGTCCACATCCACGGCGTAGGCGGGGCGGTAGCCGGATGCTTCGGCTGGATCGGGCTGGCGGCGCAGGGCGTCGGTGGACCTTGCTGCATGGGGAGACAGGGTCTCTTCCACGCGTTCTAAACGGCGTCGGATTGTGGTGCCGGATGGGTCCATGGGTTGCAACCGTTTGGTGTGTGGGCTGACCAACGGGCGTACCGGCCCGGAAACAAGCCGGGCCGGTATGCGTCGATTTTACAGCTGCTTGACGATTTTTGCGATCACGTCGTCAAGGGCTTTGGAGAATTCGTTGGACTTGTTTTTGGTGAAAATGGGGGTGCCTGCATCCGAGGCTTCCACCACCTCCGGGTCAAAGGGGAGGGTGCCCAGGAAGGGAATGCCCATCTGGGTGGCCGTGGTCTGGCCGCCGCCGCTCTTGAACAGGGAGATCTTGGTGTTGCAGCCGGGGCAGGAAAAGGGACCCATGTTCTCCACGAGGCCCACCACGTCGAGCTTTACAGTCTGGCAGAAGTTGATGGACTTGCGCACATCGGCAAGGGCTACTTCCTGGGGCGTGGTGACCACGATGGCCTTGGACTCAGGGATGGTCTGGACCACGGTGAGGGGCTCGTCGCCGGTTCCCGGAGGGGCATCGATGACGAGGAAGTCAAGATCACCCCACTCCACCTGGCTGACAAACTGCTGGATCATGCCCGCTTTGGCCGGTCCTCTCCAGATAACAGCCTGATCGGCTTCGCGCATCAGGCACTGCATGGTGATGACCTTCAGGTTCTCACCTTTTTGGGCAGGGATGAGTTTTCGCTCTTCGTTGATGTCGAGGAGCTCGCTTAAGCCCATGATCTGGGCAATACTGGGGCCATGGAGGTCCACATCCATGAGGCCTACCTTAAAGCCCTTGTCGGCAAGGCCCACGGCGAGGTTGGCGGAGATGGAGCTTTTGCCCACGCCACCTTTGCCGCTCATGACAAAGAGTTTGTTCTTGATCTTGGAGAGGGTACCCTTGATCATTCTTTCCTGTTCCTGGGCGGCATCGGTTTTTCCGCCTTTGGCTTTTTTAGCCGCATCCACACTGTCGTGAATCATGGTGCTCAACACTCCTTAGTGAGTTCAGTCTGCGGGCTTGTTTGTGGTACTGGTGTTCGGCCCGCTGGTCATGAGGTCACCGGACTGATCGTCCGGGCTTTCACACTCTCCACGAGCGACACATGGAATGCACACGCCGTTTCGTGGGGACTGTAAAAACAGGGTCGCCTCCCCTGCCGTCCATCAGGGGAAGACTCAATATAATGCAAATCAGGATTTCTTCAAGGTGTAATGGACGAGATATTTTTTTACCTGATCTGTTTTGGGATGGCTAACTTGTTTTGTTTTCTTTGCTCTGTTTTGATCGTGTTCCTTGTATTTGTGAGCGATCCCCTGTAAATCAAAGACAAAGGAAGGGTGCCGGACCGTCATGTTCACGGCGCTTTTTTTTATCGCCATTTTCGGCTCGCCTTTTGGCAAGCCGCATATATGTTCCGGTTGTATGCCGACTCTTCGTTTCTTTTTTTGTAACTATTCAGCTTATGCCTCCGGCGGCCTGCCGGGGCTAAACTTTTGCCTGATTTTATAAAGGCGGGTTTAACAAACAGGTTTTAAAAAATCTTTTTGAGTGAACTTTTACTTTAAAGGCAGATGTGATTTGACCCGAGGAACGAGGGGCGAAACACATCTGCTATCTGCTTTCAAGGTGGCACACCTTGCCGCCGGAGGCTGTTTTTTTGAGCTGAATAGTTACCTTTTTTTTAGGTGCAGATACTGACTATGGATAATAAGACCATTGAACCGGGCGCCTTTGCGGCGCACTCCATGGCGTTGACGGTGCTGAGCCGTCTCAGGGACAAGGGCTTCCAGGCCCTTGTGGCAGGCGGGGCTGTGCGGGATTGCCTCCTGGGGCGCCCCGTACGTGAACTCGACATTGCCACAAACGCCTCCGCCCTGGAGGTGACGGCGCTTTTTAACGGTGCGCGGGTGGAAAAGGTGGGCCGCAGTTTTCCCCTGGTCCTTGTGAATGGGGTGGAGGTGGCCACGTTCCGCGGGGAGAGCCTTGAAGAGGACCTTTTTCGGCGGGACCTCACCTTCAATGCCATGGCCTGGTGCCCGGATACCCATAGGGTCATCGACCCCTGGGGGGGCGTCGGGGACCTGTCGAAGCGCATCGTTCGCTTTACAGGCAACCCTGTGGAACGAATCCGGGAGGATCCCTTGCGCCTGTTGAGGGCGGCGCGGTTTGTGGCGGAGCTTTCCGGGGAGATGGCAGAAGAGAGTCTTGATGCCATGGCAGCCGAGGCAGGCCTCATGGCCGACGTGGCTTCCGAGCGGATCCACCATGAAATCCTCAAGGCCATGGCAGGAGAGACGCCGTCCCTGTTTTTCGAGACCCTGAGGCAAGGCGGGCTTCTTCCGTATCTCTTCCCCGAGATGGAAAAGAGCGTGGGCCACGACGGGGGCATTCATCACGACGAGACCGTCTGGGAGCACATGATGATGGCCACCGACGCCATCTCGCCTAAATTTCCCTTGCTGCGGCTTGCCATGGCCCTGCACGACGTTGCCAAACCACAGTGCGCGGACACGGGCAAGAACGGTATCCGGTTCCATGGTCACGAAAAGGCGGGCGAGCCCCTGGTGGACGCATATCTGGAGCGCCTGGGGTTCAGCAACCAGCAACGGGCCTATGTCTCCAAGATCGTGCGCCATCATATGCGGCGCATCGATGCCGATTCCACCCCCAAGGCCGTGCGCCGCATCCTGCGGGACCTGGACGAGAGCAGCCTGCCCTGGCAGGACTGGATGCGCGGGGTATTTGCCGACGGCAAGGCCAACAAAAAGAAGCGGGGCGGATACTCCCTTGCTGAAATGCGGTTGATGGTGGGCGCCGTGTACGCCGAAACCTCCCCCAAAAAACAGGGCGCCTTTTCCCTGGCCCACCTGGCCGTCAATGGCTCCGATCTCATCACCCATGCGGGCATTCCCCAAGGGCCCTGCGTGGGAAGGGTCCTCAAGGCCCTCCTTGACAAGGTGATCGAATCCCCGGAACTCAATACCAAAGAGACCCTGCTTAGAGAAGCGGCATTGCTGGCAGAAAAGCAGGCATAGCCTTGGGTGGCTAAAAGCAGCCTCCGGCGGCCCTGCCGGGGGCTGAACTTTTAAAAAGTTTAATAAATAGATTCAGCTTAATCTAAATCAAAGGCGAATGTGGTTTTTCCTGAGGAACGAAGGGGAGAGCGCATTCGCAACCTGCTTTCAAGGTGGCACACCTTGCCGCATTTCTTAAACCCACCGTGGAACCTTTTGGCAATAGTCCCGGTAACTCTCCCCGAACAGCTCTTCCAGCAGTTTTTCCTCCCCACAGATGACAAATCGGTACAGGACCTTTTTGAGCACCCAGACAAAGGGCAGGGTGGCAGGGTTTCCCAGGACCGCGCACCAGCCGGTCATGACCATGAGTGCCACCACGTACATGGGGTTCCTGGTCTGGCGATAGGGGCCCCGGACGACAAACGCCCTGGGGCGGGTAAAGGGGTGGGTTGGGGTATGGGCCTGCCGAAATTTTTGGACGGCATGCCAGAAGATCCAGAGGGCAGGCACCCAGAGAATGGGACCGGTAAGATAAAAGGGGCTTTCCGGAAGCCTGAGTCCGGGAAGCAGGCGATCCGTAAGAAAGGCCAGAGCGGCCATGAGGGTGAGCCAGGCCGGTGGCCAGATACGCAGGTGCATTTTAGGTGGTTCCTTTCTTTTGTGGGCGGAGTGTTTGCAACTAGTGAGAGGTGAATAGTGAGTAGTGAATAGTGAGTGGTGAATAGTGAATAGTGAATAGTGAATAGTGAATGGCACGGTTTCGTAAGGCGTGCCAACCACGGGCGGAGCCCGTCAGCAAATGTGAAGGGGCGAAGCCCCGGAGCATTTGCGAGCCTGGGTCCCAAGGGCTCAGCCCTTGGCCGCCGGAGGCCTGCTTTTTCCCGCTACTTTGAATGTCCGGGCGCGATTGATGACGGCGGCCAGTTCGAGCTTTCGAAAGGCGGCCAGGTCGCCCCTCAGGATGTCGGAGAGGGATTCGAGCCCCTTTGCTTCAACGGTCTCCATAACCTGGTCCAGGATGTCTGCCAGGGTGCGGGAGCCGTCCATGAGGGGGGCGGCTATGGCCACGGCCTGGGCCAGGGCGCGGGTCTGGGAGGCTTCCACGATCTGTTCCACGTCGTCAAAGGTGATGCGGGTGGTGCCCAGGACCATTTCGTGGCGTCCGTAGGTGGTGATTTTGACCCGTCCCCGTCGTTCTTCTATGGGGATGCTTTGGGGGTGCGGGGTTCGGTGGGCCACGGGGCGCAGGGGGCCGGTGGTTTCCTTCACGCGGCCGTCGGCATGCTCTTTGGCGATGGCGTGGGCTTTTTCTGTGACATCTTCCGGGGCGTAGTCCGTCATCTGGATGACATGGTCTGCCGTGGCAAAGTAGTCGCCGGAGCCGCCCATGACAAGGATGGTGGAGACTCCCTGGCGCGTTCGAAGTTCTGTGACCCGATCGATGAAGGGGGTGATGGGTTCGTTTTCCGAGGCCACCAGGCGCTGCATTTTTTCATCGCGGATCATAAAATTGGTGGCCGAGGTGTCCTCATCCAGGAGGAGGAGCCGGGCTCCTGCCTCGATTCCTTCGCAGATTCCCGCGGCCTGTGAGGTACTTCCGCTGGCGTTCTGGGTGTGAAAGGCCGCGGTGCTGCGTCCGAAGGGGAGGTTGTTGATAAAAGGCGAAATATCGGTGCCTGTGATGCTGCGTCCGTCGGCTGCCCGGATCTTGAGGGCGTCGGGCCGGGTGATCACCAGCTCTCGACCGTCCCCGGGGATGTGGTTGTAGACCCCCAGCTCCAGGGCGTTTAAAAGGGTGGACTTTCCGTGGAACCCGCCACCGACGATGAGGGTCACGCCCTCAGGGATTCCCATGCCCGTCACCTTGCCCCGGTTGGGCAACGCCACCTCCATGCGCAGGGAGGCCGGTGAGGAGAAGGGAACGACCCCTTTGCCCAGGGGCCGCGGGTCGATGCCGCTGGCCCGGGGGAGCAGGGCGCCGTCGGCCACAAAGGCCACCCGCCCAAGGCATGGCAGCTGGGCCCTCAGGGCGTCGGCGTCTTCGCAGCATGTCACGTGGGCGGTGAGGGCGGCGCGCCTGTTTTCTTTGAAGAAGAGAGCTTCGGTGGCGATGGCCGGGAGTTCGGAGAGAAGCATCTCCATGGCGTCCCGTCCGGCGATGCGTCGTCCGAAGGCGGGGAGTCCGAGGAAGAAGCGGGCCTCGACGTGGTCGTCCGTGACGGACATGGCCGTGCGGGGCAGGATCTCCTGGGCCGGGGTGTCGATGAGGATGAGCCCACCTTTGCCTGTGCCCCGGATGCCTTTGATCGTGTTTCGTGCGGTGCGGGTGAAGAGCCGGGTCAGGTAGTCGCAGAGGGCCGTGGTTCGGCTCGGGCTTGAGGTGAAACTGCCGTCAAAGCCGGAGGCGGCGCGGTCCACCCGGACACGGAGGCGCGAGGGCTGGGCAAAGGGGTCCCCCTGGACATGGTCGATGAAGAGGGTAAAGGCCTTGAAGGCATAGGTGCCCTGGAGCTCTTTGTAGGCTTTGTACCCCTTGCCGTCGATGCGGCGCAGGATGTTTTGAAGTGTCTGCGTGTCTTTCATGGGGGATCCGTGATCCGTATGTGTCTGTTGCGGCGTGCCAGCCCGGCTCGCCCGAAGGGTGAGAAAATCAAACAGCAAACGTTGAGTTACATTTTGCATGTGTAAAATAGCTGCCATTTTTATTGTGGTCTCACGAAATCATATGGTTTTCCTTTCGGCTTGTTGTTTTCTTATGAAATATCCGGGCCAGGGCGCCTGATGGACCGGCGAGGGCGGGTAAATCCTGAAACACGTGTTGAGTGTCAGGATACCCCATGGGCGGACATGCTGACAAGGCGTGGCGCGTTGGGGCCGTAGGTTTTTTGTCTTCGGCGGTCCTGCCGGGGCTGGTTTCTGTGGTTCGTGTTGTGAACATCGTTAATAACACGTTGACAGGCCAGGGGGGACACGGTACACCCTTTAACGTCTTCCCCCTGGCATAACGTCTGTTATTTTTGGTGTCCCGAACCTGGGCACGGCCCCCGGATGTGCCTTCAGCAGAGAGGTCCCATGAACCGACTGATCGATGTTGCGGTGTCCCACCACCGCCGTGTCCTGCTTCTGGTGTTCCTGGCAACGCTCCCTTTTCTCTGGTTTTACGCACACCAGAGCTTCCGCAATCACATCAACGAATTTTTTGATGCCGACGACCCGGATATCGCCTATTACACAACCTTTCAGGAGGTGTTCGGAAACGACGAGGTGATGGCCGTGGTGTTCAGGGACACGGATATCTTCACCCCGGAGAATCTCTCCTTTATCCGGGATCTCACCGATCTCATGGAACGGCATGCCGGGGTGCAGCGGGTGCTCTCCCTCACAAATGCGGAGGTGGCCGTGGGGGACGGGGACACGGTGTCCTTTGACCCGGTCCTGCCCGACGGGGCTGTCACCTCCGAGGTGGCGGAGGCCTCCCGGGGGATGGCCTTGTCCCATGAGATCCTTACCGGCCAGGTCATCTCCGCCGACGGCACCACCACCTGCCTTCTTGTGGAGCTGCTTCCCTTTGACTCCAATGAGGAGAAAGGCAAGGCGATTCGGTCCCTTCAGGCCGCAGCGGACTCGGTCTCCGGGGGGCGTCACCTGCGGTACTCGGGAGGCCCCTGTGTAGAGGTGGAGATCAACGCGTTGACAAGGCGCGACAACATGCTCTTTACTCCTGTGACCTTTCTGATTATCATGGTCATCGTTTATCTCATGCTGAGAAATGCGGCTTTGTCGCTTCTCGGCCAGGTGAACATACTGATCATTGTTTTATGGGGTGTCGGGCTTCTGGTGATGTGCGGAGAGGTGGTCAACACAGTGACGGTGGTGATCGCACCGGTGCTTCTGGCCATCTCCATTGCCGACTCCATCCATATCCTTTCCCACTACCGCACCCTGTACAACCGCAACGGCCGTAATCATCGGGCTGCGGTGAGGGAGGCGGCCCGCAACCTCTGGCGACCCTGTCTGTTTACCAGTCTCACCACCGGCATGGGCTATCTCTCCTTTGTGACCACAACGGTGAGGCCTGTGAAAATCGTGGGGGTGTTCACCGCCGTCGGCGTGATGATCGCTTTTTTCATGTCCGTGTTTGTCCTGCCTGCGTTTTTGATGGCGTGCCGCGCGGCTGTGGAAAAGCGCCATGGGGACAGATCCCCCCTCGGCAAGGGGGGCCAGGATCCCCTGATCGGGATGTTGACGCGGCTGGGCCACTGGGTGGTGGCCCGCAGCGGGGTGGTGGTGCTTGTCTTTGTTGTGGCGGCGGCGGGGGTGGGGTACGGCATGAACCGCCTTCGGTTTGATACGGACTTTGCCGCGTACCTCAAGGACGGCAACCGGGTAAAAAAGGACATTCGGTTTGTGGAGGGCAATATCAGGGGGACCGTCCCCGTTGAGATGGTGATCGAGGCGGTGGGCCCGGAAAGTGATTTTACCCACCCGGAGAGCATGAAGGTGCTCTCTGAGGTGGCGGACGAGGTGATGGCCCATATGGCCGGGCAGTACACCCATGTGTTCTCTGCAGCAGATTATTTCGCTGAGATCCACGGCGCCTTTACCGACGGAGAGGTTGGAGAAGGGGCGTTGCCCGGGAGTCGCTTAGACCTGCTGGATTATTACGAGCTGGCTGACCCCGAGGTTCTGGAGCGGATCTTGTCTCCGGATTACCGGATGGCGCGCATCTCCTTTGCCTCCAAGTTCGGGCCCAATGCCAGTGCCGAAAAGGTGCGGGCCTTTGCCGAGGCAAGGGTGGGGCAGATTCTGGGAAGTAACTACCGGTATCGGTTTACAGGGCTCTCGTCCCTTTACAACACCATGGACAAGAACCTGAAGATCAGCCAGGTCAGAAGCTTCGGCACCGCCTTTGTCCTGATCTTCGTGATGATGTTTTTTGTGTGCAAGAGCCCGCTGCTGGCCCTGCTCAGCATGGTGCCCAACCTGTTTCCCATCTGCACCACCCTGGGCATCATGGGGTGGGTCGGCATCCCTTTGGACACCTCCACCATCATGATTGCAAGCGTTACCATCGGCATTGCCGTGGATGATACCATCCATTTCATCACCTGGTTTCGGCGAAATTGCGAGGCCGGGCTCTGCACACGGGAAGCCCTGGTGAAAACCTTTGGGGATACGGGCAAGCCCATCGTGATGACATCGGTGGTGCTCTGCACGGCCTATTTTGTGTTTATGACAGGGTCGGTGAAGCCCGTCATCGCCTTTGGGGCGCTGGCGGGGCTGTCCATGTTTTTTGCGTTGCTGGGGGATCTCCTGATCCTGCCGGCGTTGATTTACCTGATAAAGCCTGCGCTGTGCAGGGACGAGGCTCAAGGTGATGCCCCGGGGAGATGTGTCTGATGCGTTGTAGGGTTGTGGCCTGTGTTGTGCTGATCTGGGCCGTGTGTGTGGGGTGGGTGTGTCCGGTGTGCGCCTGGCTGCCGGAGGGTGTGGAGGCTGAGTGGACCCTCGGTGCCAAGAGCATGGCGCCCATGAACAATACGGATTATGTCGAAGACAGCATGATCAGCAACGAGGTGAGGCTGGAAGGGGCGCTCTTCTGGGCGGGGGAGGGGTTTTCTGTTTATGGGACCCCTGAGCTGCGAATCAACGATGCCGTGTTCAGTGACTCCCCGGGCGGGGAGATCCGCTACAGTGACAGCGGGACAACCCTGAGGCGGAACCTCACGTTGTCGTCGCGGGGAGTCGAGCTCTCGTTCCGGGAGCTTTATGTGGAAAAGGAGACGGACACAAGCCGCTGGCGGGTGGGAAACCAGGTCTTTGCCTGGGGCACCGCCGACTTCATCAACCCCACCAGTTACTTCAACCCCGAAGATCTCCGGGAGCTTTTCCTGAAAGAGGAGGACGGCCTGTTGCAGGGGGTGCCTGCGGTCTCCATGCTGCGTTTTATCGGGGACTACTCCGTGGAGGCTGTTTTTATGCCCATGGGGGTGGGGCGGCTCAACGCCTGGGAGGGGGACTATTTTTACATCGATCCCGACAACTTCTCCCTGCCCGTGAAGCGGACGGACAACGAAGAGCCCGATGTCACCGTGGACAATGCGGGGGTGGGGATCAAGGCGTCCCGGAGCGTGGGCAGCTGCGATCTTTCGTTGAGTGCCTACCACGGCCCCGACCGTGAGCCCCTCATCACGCCGGACCGGGTGATTATGGAACCGGGGGAGCCGGTGTCTGTGGTGGCCCGCTCTTTCCACGGGGATGTCACCTCTGTGGGGGCAGACGTCTCCGCCGACCTGGGGCAGTGCGTGGTGCAGGCGGAAGGCGCGTGGAGCTTTGACAAGCAGGGGTATGTTACCCAGGACACGAGCAATCCGGCTGCCATGGTGTTTCCCTATGAGATTGTGGACTCCGGTTTCTGGTCGGTGTCGGCCGGGCTGAACTGGTTCCTTCCGGTGGTGGACTGGTTCCCCGCCCACGAGGGAGAGTCCGTGGTGACCCTGGAGGCTCATCGGTCGGGCTACACCCGCAATGGCCTTGGGGACCCTTTTTACGACGAAACCCTTGCCTTCCGATACCAGGACAGCTTTTTAAGCAGCCGGATTCCCGTCTCCCTTTTCTGGGTGATGGACGGTGAGGACGAAGGGCAGATGACCTGGGCCAAGGTGGGGTACGATTTTCAAAACGGCCTGGTGGTGGAGGGCTCCCTGGTGTTTTATGACGGATCTGCCCCGGAGCTGAACGAGGTGGGATCCCCGTTCTGGTACCTGAGGGATCGGGACCTGTTCATGGTGACTTTAGAGTATCAATTTTAACCCTACCGGCTGTGTCGGTGTTGGTCCCGGGCGGAGCTTGGGCGGCGGCGCGGCACAGGTGTTTTTATGACATTGAGGTGACTGATCGCCTTATCACTGCCAGAGGCATGGGGGGCGAATGGTCACCGGAAGAGAGGAGCAGATGGTAAAAATGCGAAAAATCATGATTCTTGCGGTTGTCGGTGTGATGATCCATGCCGGGGCCTTTGCCCTCACGGGGCGCGAGGTGGTGGACCGGTCCGAGGAGATCGCCAGTCCGGATACGGCCACCAGCGAGGTGGTCATGGAGATCGAAAAAAAGGGCAAGGTGACGGAAAAGGTCTTCACCCTCACGGCCATGGACACCGAAGACGGTGAAGACCGGGCCCTCATTGCGTTTCACAAGCCGTCCCGCATCAAGCTGCTGACCCATGCCCATAAAGGCAAGGATGACGATCAGTGGCTCCAGATGTCCTCGGGCCGGGTCAAGCGCATCAGCCAGTCTTCGAAAAAGAAGGCCTTTGTGAACTCCCACTTCACCTATGAGGATATCGCGTCACGGGATGTGGACGATTACGCCTACACCCTTTTGGGCAAGGAGACCGTGGCCGGAGAGCCCTGCTACATGGTGGAGAGCCTGCGGATCAGGGGCAAGAAGGTGTATGACAAGACCGTGCTTTACATCAGCGAGAAGGACTGGTTCCTGAGGAAGATGGACTACTATTCCAAGGGCAAGTTGTTAAAAATTCTTGAGAACAAGGATATCCGGACCGTCGACGGGATCCTGACTCCCTATGAGGTGGTGATGAGCCGGGCGGGAAACGGGGGACAGACACGCCTCCTTCTCCAGGAGATCCGGTATAACCTGCCCATGAAGGCCACGGATTTTCGAAAAGAGTCCCTGCGGTAAACCGGGTGTGGCCGGTTTCGCTTTGATAATTCCTGAACGTGTGGTAAAAAAGTTGATCTCTCCTTCGGTGAAGGAGGCTTCCACGAATTGTCGTTTATCATGCCAATGACCATGAACCCGATGGAGACTATGGATACATCCAAAGCAACAGGGACGAACGCACCCCGCAACCTGACCAAGGGCGAGGCCACAAGGCGGCGCATCCTGGATGCCGCCCGCAAGGTTTTTTCAGAGCACCCCTACCATGCGGCCAGTGTCCGGATGGTGGGAAAGGCTGGGGGATTTGATCACCCGATCATTCATTACTATTTCCCGAAAAAGGCCGGCTTGTTCGAGTGCGTCATGGAAGAGCATGTGGTGGAGTTCCGCGAGTTCATGGAACACTGGTTCGATGGCCTGGACGCTTACACCACCGACGAGGGGCTGGCTGTATTCATCGAGCGGGTCATTGATTTTCATCTCTCCAACAAGGACCTGTTCAGGACGCTCATGCAGAATACGGCCCACGTGGAAAACTTCGATCAGTTTCCCGCCTCGGCCCAGTACGCGGTGTTCCACGACAGCTTCCTCAAGACCTTTCGTCAGAAGGTGCATCACAACGCATCGGACGAGGAGGTGAGCAAGTTCGTTTACAGCTTTACCGTCCTGGCGGCCAACTACCTGGGTGCAAGCTCCACCTACGCCCGGTTCCTGGGCATGGACGGAGAGTGCGACGCCTACTGGGATTGGGTGAAAGAGACCATTCATTACCTGTTTTTACCGCGAATGGAAAAGATTATTTTCGATCATCAGGACAAGTAACGGGCCCCTCGGGGGGTTTCAAACCGATTCTTTCAGGCGGGGCAGACGGCGATGCAGTGACCCGGCAACGGATGCCCCGGCCACAGGATACGCAACCGCTTTATTAAAAAAAATGCCGGGTTCCGTCAGGCATGGCATGGCCAAGAAAAAGAGATCAAGCAACTACCCCGAGCCGCAACGGCTCTCCTATCCCGAGGCGGAAAAGGCCCATTCATGGCTTTCCATGCTTCTGGATGCTTACATCATCGCCGACAAAGGCATTCATGCCAGCGTGGAGGCCCAACTCAAGAAAGGGCGACGGCTTGCATGCGCCAAAGGGTGCTCCACCTGTTGCTCCACCCACGTCACCATTCCTGTCTACCCCCTGGAACTTGCGGGGATCTACTGGTACGCCATTGAGAGCCTCAGCGGAGAGGCCGCACAAACCATCCAGCACCAGCTGGCCCGGTTTCACCCCGGGGCCGGGTGTCCGTTCCTCGTGGACGGAGGCTGTGGCATTCATCCCATGCGCCCCCTGGCCTGCAGGCATTTTAACGTCTTCGACACCCCCTGCGCCGAAGGGGAGGACCCGTTTTTTACCCGCAGGGGCGATGTGCTCACCCCGGATGAGAAGGCCAAGGACAAGGCCCTTATGGCCATGCTCCCCTACCACGGCATCACGGACCGGGCCGAAAAGCGCGAGACCATCAAAAAAGGGCTTATTCACAACACCGTCCAGAACCTCCAGGAGATCGAGTGGGTGAAACTGGCCCAGAGGATGGGGGGGAAATAGGAAACAGGAAATAGGTGATAGGTGATAGGTGATAGGGGGGGGAAGGCCCTCGTTTTATGACCTTATGGATTACATGAGCTGGAACTGCCCGGCGAAGATGGCCGCAAGGGCCAGGGTGTAGCCGGCCAGAAAGCTGATGTAGCTGAGTTTGAGAAGCTTGAACTTCGGGGTGAGGATCACGGTGCTCATGCGGTAGAGGTCCCGGGCCACCATGGTCCCCATGGTGGCTGAGTTCTCAAGCATTTCGGCCATTTTTTCGATATAGGCCTCTTCGGTGTACTCGGCAATGCTTGAAAAGTGGAGCAAAGGGGGCTTCGGGTCCCCTTTTTTCGTGTAGCGCCTCGGAATGAGGCTGAGGACAGCGAAAAAAATGCTGAGAACCGAGGCTGAGACGCCCAGGAGGATGCCCCAGTGCCACTGGGGGCGCACCAGGCCCGAGAGGGCGATGGGGATGAGAAACGAGTTCACCGTGATGACCGTGGACGCCCGCCGGTCGGCAAACCCCACGTAGTTGATCTGCTTTGAGATGACCGCGCCGAGGATGGAGGCGCGAAAGACCGGCGGCCAGATGGTTTGTTTCAAAGGGTCTTGATCGGTGGGGGCTGGCATACCGCTCCTTAAAATTTTTTTTCCTAACTGTTTGGTGTGTTGAGGCCCGGCTTGTTCCGTTCCGGCCCGGCTGCGCGGGCGGGTGAGGCAACAACCGGCTCAAGGGGGACGCTGACCGGGTGCTTCGGCAGTTAAGGAAACCATGTTGTCATTCCATTGTCAACGCAGGGGAGGCCTCCCTTGACTTGATTCTGAAGCTGGCTTAGTCTGAAGCAAGTGCGGCGCGTTGAAACCGGAGTGGCAACTGACAGCTGTTTTTCCGGTTTTTTTGTGCCATCGCTTGATGGACCATCGTCAACAATCGACAGCAAAGAGGACTCACCATGGTGATACCCGTTATCCTTGCCGGGGGCTCAGGCACCCGGCTCTGGCCCCTTTCCCGCGAACTTCATCCCAAGCAGCTCATCGGCCTCATCAATGAGTACACCATGTTGCAGAACACGGTGCTGCGTCTTTCCGGGTTCGAGGCCATGGGCCGTCCCATCGTGATCTGTAACGAGAACCATCGGTTCATGGTGGCCGAGCAGCTTCGCAGCATCGGCATTGATCCGTTGGCCATCATGCTGGAGCCCGTGGGCAGGAACACGGCACCGGCCCTGGCCGCCGCTGCGTTCAAGGCCCTTGAGGTCGACGAAAACCCCACCCTGCTTGTTCTCCCTGCGGACCACACCATCACCCATACCGAAAAGCTGCACGATGCCATGCGCGAAGGCCGTGACCTGGCCGAGGCCGGGCGCCTCATCACCTTCGGCATCGTCCCGGAGTCGGCGGAGACCGGATACGGGTATATCCGCAAAGGCGCGTCCGTCAACGGGGGGAGCGCCGTGGTCATCGACCGGTTCGTGGAAAAGCCGGATCTTGAGACCGCCGAGTCCTACGTGGCATCCGGGGAGTATTGCTGGAACAGCGGCATGTTCATGTTCGGCTGCCGGGAGGTCCTCGGTGAGCTGGAGCGCTTCGCCCCGGAGATCGTGGCCACCTGCCGGGAGGCCGTGGAGAAAGGGGCGTCGGACCTCGATTTTTTCCGCCTGGATAACGAGGCGTTTTCCGCCTGTCCCGAGGACTCCATCGACTATGCGGTGATGGAAAAGACCGACAAGGGGGTGATGATCTCCCTTGCCGCCGGGTGGAACGACGTGGGCTCCTGGGACGCCATCTGGCAGATCGGGAACAAAGATGAGAACGGCAACGTGGTCAAAGGGGACGTGGTTACCCACGACGTCTCCTCCTCCCTGCTCCAGGGGGAGAGCCGGATGATCGCGGCGGTGGGTATTGAAGACATGATCATCGTGGAGACCAAGGATGCCGTGCTGGTTGCGCCACGGAACCGTGGTCAGGACGTGAAGAAGATCGTCAGCCAGCTCAAGGCCGATACCCGCTCCGAGGCCCAGCTCCACACCGTGGTCTACAGGCCCTGGGGATCCTATGAGGGCATTGACATGGCCGACCGGTTCCAGGTGAAGCGCATCACCGTCAAGCCCGGTGCCGAGCTCTCTTTGCAGAAGCATTTTCACCGCGCAGAGCACTGGGTGGTGGTGCGGGGAACCGCCATCGTCACCCGGGACGACGAAAAGATCCTCCTCAAGGAGGACGAATCCACCTACATCTCCCTGGGGACGGTGCACCGGCTTGAAAATCCGGGGAAAATTCCCCTGGAACTCATTGAGGTGCAATCGGGAAGCTATCTCGGGGAAGACGATATTGTCCGCCTGGAAGACAACTACGGCCGATAGGCACGGTTTGGCGAAAGGGGTTGTATGGTGAGTCGATCCGTGATGACACATGACCATTCAAAGGGTGGGTACCAACGATGAGCGGAGATGTATTTCATTCCCTTAAAGGGCATTTTCTCCTGGCCATGCCGTCCATGAAGGATCCCAATTTTGCACGGTCTGTGGTGTATCTCTGCGAGCATACCGTGGACGGGGCCATGGGGTTTATCGTCAATCGTCCAAGCCACCTGATGGCGGCCCGCGACGTCTACCAGGAGTTCAAGCTCGACCATGTGGATGCCGCCGTGAATGTGCCTGTGTACACGGGGGGCCCGGTTCAGCTGGATGAGATCTTTCTCCTGCACGGCCCTCCCTTTGATCATGAGGGTACCTTCCCCATGGACGAGGAGGTGGCCCTGTCCAACTCCATGGAGACCCTGTCGGCTGTGGCCCGGGGGGAAGGTCCTGAAAAAGTGGCTATTTTTCTGGGTAGCTCGGGGTGGGCCGCCGGGCAGCTCGAAGGGGAGCTCGCGGGCAATGTGTGGTTGACCGTGGAATCCGGCATCGACCTGATCTTTGAGGTCCCGGCGGAGATGCGATGGGAAAAAGCCCTGGATCGCCTTGGCATTGATCCCGTGCTTCTTTCCGGCGATTTTGGCCGGGCCTGACCGGCCGGTAAAGACAACCCCCGCTCCTGACAAATGAAAGGGCGCGTTCCTTGAGGACGCGCCCTTTTTTTTATCCTGCCTCAACGAGCGCTTTTCTGATGTTGCTAAACGGTGTTTATTTCTGTATTGACATTCCAGAACTTTCATTTTAGAAAAAACCGCGCATCGGGTCCGTTGATGAATGACGACAGGCTCCCCTGGGCAGATACACCTCCTAACAAACGGTTTTTGGAGATGATATCCTGTTGAGGTGTTGCTGATCGATGCAGCTGAAATCTGCAGCGGCCGCTGTTCCGGCATGGGCCGACGGATTATGGCAAAGGTCAGCCCACGGGATGGCTGTTTTTTGGGAATTAAACAGAACAAGTGTTTTGATATAAGCCTGCCATTGAGCCGAGGGATGTGCCCGGCGATGCCTCGTTCAAGGCGCGTGAGCCGAACGGTACACGTCTGGGTTCAAGCAGGCCCTGGTTTTCTTAATGTTAAGGAATGTGACGTGTTGACTACAATGAAATTGAGAACCCGGATGCTGCTGAGCATCTGTTCGGTCATGGCCCTGGCTTTTACGGTGACCATCGGGATCGTTGCCGTGATGTCAGGCAACCTGGCAGAGACGGAAGCCCTGGAAAAAGCAGAGCAGATGGCCCACCGGTACGGCGGCGTCGTCAAAGCGGAAGTGGAGGTGGCTGCGGACTCGGCCCGGACCCTGGCCCAGGTCTTCGGGGGCGTGGTGACCGGCCTTGACACGGTGGACGGCGACCTGTCCCGCCGGGATTTGTTGACGCACCTCATGAAACAGGTGATAGACAAAAACCCCGCTTTTTATGGTGTGTGGACGATCTGGGAGCCCAACGCCCTGGACGGCAGGGATGCCGATTTTGTGAACGCCGAAGGCCACGACGCCACCGGACGGTTTGTGCCCATCTGGAGCCGCAGCTCTGGCAGCCTGAAGCTTCGGCCCAGCCTGAACTACCGGCGTGAGGGTGACGGGGATTACTACCTTGTGCCCCAGCGAACCGGCAGGGAGGTGCTTGCCGAACCCTATGCCGTCAACATCGGCGGCCGGGATCATTTGATGACCACGGTGAGTGTTCCCATTGTCATCGGCGGCAAGGTCCTGGGGGTGGTGGGCGTGGACATCGCCCTGAAAACATTCCAGGACGCCTTTGCCGGACTCAAGATTTACGGGACGGGTTACCTCTCCATTGTCTCCAACAGGGGCGTGTATGTCTCCCATCCCGATGGGGCAAGGCTCGGCAAAAGCCTTTTTACGGAGACCTCCTGGGGACGCAATTTCGACCAGGCCATCCGGGACGGGAAGTCTTTCCGGGGGAACAACATCTCCAAGACCCTGGGGTGTGAGGTGGTGCGCATGGGCGCGCCCATCAGCATCGGTCGGTCCGATACCCCCTGGGCGGCCATGATCAGTATCCCCACTGCAAAAATTTTGAAGGAGGCGCACACCATCCGGCACGTCTGCCTCGGGGTGGCCCTGGTTGCCATGCTGCTGCTTGTTGCCACGGTTTATGTGATCACGGGGCGCGCCACCCGGCCCATCATTCGGGCGGTGGACTTTGCCGAGGCCGTTGCCAAAGGTGATTTCAGCCGGACTCTCTCCACCCGGAGGCACGATGAGATCGGTACCCTTGTGGGGGCGCTGAACTCCATGGTGGGCACCCTGGGAGACATGTTCCGGGATATTTCGGCGGGGGTAAGCCAGCTCAATGCCTCCTCCTCCAACCTCTCCGCGGTTTCTGCCCAGATGTCCTCAGGCGCCCGGGAGACCATGGAGAGGACAAGTTCATCCACCGCGGCCGCAGAGGAGATGAGCACCAACATGGCCTCGGTGGCTGCCGCCGCCGAGCAGTCTTCCCAGAACATCGGTCGGGTCGCAGCAGCCACGGAACAGATCACCGGGACCATCGAAAAGATTGCGGGCAACTCCGAAGAAGCCCGCCACGTGAGCAAAGAGGCGGTATCCAGCGCCAAGCGATCTTCTGAAAAGGTAAAAGCCCTGGGGGCCGTTGCCCATGAGATCAACACCGTGACCGAGGTGATCACCGAGATTTCCGCCCAAACCAACCTGCTTGCCCTGAACGCCACCATTGAGGCGGCCAGGGCAGGGGAGGCCGGCAAGGGCTTTGCCGTGGTGGCAAATGAGATCAAGCACCTGGCCCACCAGACCGCCGAGGCCACCCAGGAGATCAAGGAAAAGATCAACGGCATTCAGGTCTCCACCGATGAGACGGTCAAGGAGATCGAACATATCTCCGAGGTGATCTTCCAGACCAACGAGATCGTCTCGTCCATTGCAGAAGAGGTGGATGAGCAGTCCATGGCCACCCGTGACATTGCGGACAGCATCACCCAGGCATCCCAGGGGATGGCTGAGGTGAGCGCCAGTGTGTCGGAAAGCACGGCTGTGGCCGCGGATATGGCCCAGGATATCGTCGGTGTCAACGAGGCGGCCGAGGAGATTGCCGAAAGCAGCGCCGGTGTCAAACAGAATGCGGGGGATCTCCACGATTTGTCGGATCAATTGAAAGGGATGGTGGAGCACTTTCAGCTATAGCACGGCTGGTTACTTGGAAATATTTAGATATTTCAAAAATGCAAAAGGTATTTCACCGTTTTCTGATCGAATTTCTCACCCTTCGGGCGAGCCGAGTGCACCCATCTTCTGCGTTATCAGAGCTTTTATATAACCACGACATCTGCAGCTCTGATGGTGTGTTTTTCGCTTGTGCCTCCGGCGGACCTGCCGGGGGCATAAGCACATGCCTATTGCCGCGCGTGGGCCAGGGTCATGTCGATCATCTGTTCAACCTCCTGCCGCCGGGCTCCTCCCTTGATCATGATGACCATGCCCATGAGCTGGCAGAAGAGGTGGCTGGCAAGGACAGCCGTGTCCTTTTCGGCCGGGATTTCCCCTTGCTCTTTTGCCGCGTCCAGGCAGATCCTCAAGTCAGCTTTCTGAAGGGTCCAGTGGTGCTGGACGCGGTCCAGGACCATCTGGTCCACCTGGTTTTTTTCCGACACTGTGGTGAGGAGGAGGCACCCGTTGCCCCTGCCGGAGTAGGCATAGTCGATGCGGTGGCGGAAAAAATCATTGATATTCCTCAGGCCCAGGGGCTGGCGGCGGAGGATATGCCCGACATGTCGGTGCACGGCCTGGATATAGTGGTCGATGCACGCGCAGAACAGTCCTTCCTTGTTGCCGAATTCCACATACATGCTGTGTTTGTTGAGCTTTGTCGCCTTGACCAGGTCGTTGACGGAGACGCCTTTGTACCCTTTGTCAAGGAATTGCGAGGTGGCCGCGTTTAACACGTCCTGGTGATTGTACTCTTTGTTGCGGGGCATGGTTCTGTCCTGTGGAGGGTTGGTGGTGGAAGGGGTAAATTAAAATGACCGTTCTGTTATGTCAAGGGCCAATGTCCGGCGTCCCTGGTGTCGGTGTGAAGGGTGTGGAATATAGAGATATATCTGATATAATACAGCATCCCGTCAGGTTTTCTTCCTTTTACCCCCATGGAAAGGCAGGCCCCAATGACCCATCACGCGGCAGTTGTCCGGATGATCCGATCCCTCCTTGATGCTCAGCGACTTGGCGTTCTCAGCACCCATTGCAGGGGGCATCCCTATGCATCTCTGGTGGCTTACGGAGTCACCGACGACTTTTCCCGGCTCTTTTTCGCCACCCCCCGGTCCACGCGTAAATACGCGAATATGACCGAGGACGACCGGGTTGCCATGCTCATCGACAGCAGGTCCAACGCGGAAGCCGACTTTCACGAGGCCCGGGCCGTGACCATAACAGGCCGGGTGTCCGAACCCGGGGAAGACGCCGCCGCTCCCTTAAAAGCCCTTTTTCTATCCCGTCATCCCTACCTCTGCGATTTTGTCACGGCCCCCTCCTGTGCCTTTATGGTGGTAAAAGTCCGGCGCTGCATTTTTGTGGAGCGGTTTCAAAACGTCACCGAGATCGAGGTGAGCCCATGACCTTTCTTGTGCCCCTGGCCCGTGCGGGAACCCACGGCGAGTCGGTGGTGGGGGGCAAGGCCAGTGCCCTGGCCCGCATGGTTCAAAACGGTATTCTGGTCCCGGACGGGCTCTGCGTGACGGCTGAGGCGTACGGCGTGTTTGTTTCAGAGGCCGGGCTCTTTGAGCGGATCCAGATGACGCTTCAGTGCAAGCCTTTTTCCGAGATGCGGTGGGAAGAGGTGTGGGACGCGGCCTTGAGGATCCGCAACCTGTTTCTGACGGCACCCTGGCCCCCGGCGCTTTATGAGGCCCTTGCCACCGGATTGGAACGATTCGTTGACGGTGGTCCCCTGGTGGTGCGATCGTCGTGTCCTGAGGAGGACTCCAGGGGCGCGTCCTTTGCCGGCCTGCATGACTCTTATGTGAATGTTCGCGGCCTGGAATCCACTCTGGATCACATCAAGCGGGTCTGGGCCTCCCTCTGGTCGGACGGAGCCCTTCTTTACCGGCGGGAGCGGGAAGCTGATTTCCGTTCGGGAACCATGGCCGTCCTTGTCCAGCGGCTGGTGAGCGGTGAGGTGTCCGGTGTGGCCTTCAGCCAAAGCCCCCTGGTGGCATCCGAGGGGGTGGTGGAGGCTGTGTACGGTCTCAATCAGGGGTTGGTGGACGGCACGGTGGAGCCGGATCATTGGCGGCTGGACCGTGCCTCCGGGGCGATCCTGTCGCACCGGCCACCTGAAGGCCGTCCGTCGTGCCTTGGGGTGGGGCCTTCCGGGGTTCGCACGGTCTTGCTTCCCGAAGCCAGGGCGGCCAGGCCTCCGCTTGGGCCGGAAGAGGTGGCATCGGTGTTTGCCCTGGCGCGTCGCATGGAGTCCCTGCTGGATTCTCCCCAGGATCTGGAGTGGACCCTGGCCAAAGGGCGGGTGCATGTGCTTCAGTCCCGGCCCATCACCACCCTGGAGGCTCCGGGTGCATCCGGGAACGACGCCCTGCACAAACGCCTCCACCGCAGCTACGACAACCTTTGTGCCTTACGGCAGAAAATCGAGACCCGGCTCCTGCCGGAGATGGCCGATGCGACCGAGGAGATGGCCCGGGTCTGCCTGGAAACCCTGGACGATGGGGCGCTGGTCCGCGAGTTAAGGCATCGTCTTGAGATCAACGAGACGTGGGTCGGGGTTTACTGGTCGGAGTTTATCCCCTTTGCCCATGGGGTTCGGCTCTTTGGCCAGGCCTACAACGATGCCGTCAAGCCCGACGATCCCTTTGAGTTTACCCTTCTTCTGACCCATACGCCCCTTGTGGGCATGGCGCGAAACCGTCGCCTGGGAGCCCTGGCAGCCCAAATGCGGGAGCACCCGGACTGGAACGGAGGGGCTGGTTTCAGCGTTGCCTCGCTGCCCCCTGAGATTGAGGCGGCGGTGTCCGCGTTCATCGAAGACTACGGAGAGCTCTCCTGGGCGGTGGCCGGGGGGGCTTTGGCCCAGTCGCCCCGGCAAACCCTTGTGTCCCTCATCCTTGAGATGGCGGCCCACCCGCCTGCACCCGAGGCCACGGCCAGGGACGCATCCACGCTGGAAGAGAGGTTTCTGGGCTCTTTTCCCATTGAGTCCAGGGAGTACGCCCAGGGGGTCCTGGCCCTGGGGCGGTCCAGCTACCGTCTTCGGGACGATGACAATATTTACATGGGGCGCCTTGAAGCTGAACTCTTTCGCGCTGTGGCCGAGGGGCGCAGGCGGCTGGAGCAGAAGGGGACGGGGGCCGATGCCGAGGGACTTCGTGGGGAGCTGGAACGCTTCGGGAGCCGCCCCACCATCCAAAGCGCTCCGGCCCGGGATGCGGAGAAGGCCTCCGTGGTCACAGCCCGCCAGATCATGGGGCAGCCCGCCGGACAGGGACTGGCCCGGGGCAGGGCCCGTGTGATCCGAAGCCCCGGAGATCTTGCCGGGCTGGCATACGGAGAGATCCTGGTGTGCGACGTGGTGGAGCCGACCATGACCCATGTGGTGCCCCTGGCCGCAGGGATCGTGGAACGACGCGGGGGGATGCTCATCCACGGGGCCATCATTGCCAGGGAATACGGCTTGCCGTGCGTGACCGGCGTGCCCGATGCCACGGTTCGCATTGCCACCGGGGATCTGCTGACCGTGGACGGGTACCTGGGCATCGTGACCCTGGGGGAAACCGATGAGATCTTCGGGGAGGGGACGGCGGGCTGCGTGAAAAAAGATTGCTGATTTAAGTGCGATACGATATAAGCAGGCGTCGCATGAACCACGGGTTGCTACGACCCGTGGTTTTTTTATTGTCCAAACTGAGGAACCTTCTATGATCTGCGCAACCAACGTGGCGCTTGCCTACGGCAAACGCGTCCTGTTTAAAGACGTCAATATCAAGTTCACCCCCGGCAACTGCTATGGCCTTATCGGTGCCAACGGCGCCGGCAAATCAACTTTTCTCAAGATCCTTGCAGGGGAGATCGAGTCCGACAAGGGCGACATCAGCGTCGGGCCCGGCGAGCGTATTGCTGTCTTGAGGCAGGATCACTTTGCCTTTGATGAAGAGACGGTCATCAACACGGTGATCATGGGCCACCAGCGGCTCTACGACATCATGGTGGAGCGGGACGCCATCTACGCCAAGGCGGAGTTCACCGAAGAGGACGGCATCCGTTCCGGTGAGCTGGAGGCGGAGTTTGCCGAGATGAACGGCTACGAGGCCGAGTCCGAGGCCGCGGTTCTTCTGAATGGCTTAGGGATCCCGGAAGAGATGCGCCATCTGAAGATGAAGGAGCTGGAAGGGGGGGACAAGGTCCGTGTCCTGCTGGCCCAGGCCCTCTTCGGCAACCCCGACGTGCTGCTCCTTGACGAACCCACCAACCACCTGGACCTGAAGTCCATCGCCTGGCTGGATGATTTCCTGGCGCGGTTCCAGAACACCGTCATCGTGGTCTCCCACGACCGTCACTTTCTCAACCAGGTGTGTACCCATATCGCCGACATCGACTACGGCAAGATCCAGGTGTTCGTGGGCAACTACGACTTCTGGTGTCAGGCGAGCCGCCTGATCCAGAAGCAGAAGCAGAACGAGAACAAGAAGACCGCGGACAAGGCCAAGGAACTCACCTCCTTTATCCAGCGATTCAGCTCCAACGCGTCAAAAGCCAAGCAGGCCACCTCCCGGAAAAAGCTCCTGGAAAAACTGACCCTGGAAGACATGCCCGTTTCGTCCAGGCGATACCCCTGGGTGGCCTTCAAGCCGGAGCGTCCCTGCGGCAACGTCATCCTGGAGATCGAAAACCTGAGCAAGACCATCGACGGCCAGGAGGTGCTCCGAGACCTCAACCTGGTGGTCAACAACGGGGACAAGGTCGCCTTTGTGGGGGACAACGGCCTTGCCAAGAGCACCCTTTTTCAGATCCTGGCAGGGGAGATGGAGCCGGACTCCGGCAGCTTCCGCTGGGGTCAGACCATCACCCCCTCTTTTTTCCTCAAAGAGAACCGGCAGTACTTTGAAACCGACATGACCCTGGTGCAGTGGCTGCTCCAGTACGCACCCCCGGAAGAGGGAGAGAGTTTTGCACGGGGTTTTCTCGGTCGCATGCTCTTTTCCGGTGAAGAGGCCATGAAAAAGACCGGGGTTCTTTCCGGTGGGGAGAAGGTGCGCTGCATGCTGTCGCGCATGATGCTCTCCGACGCCAACGTGCTGGTCATGGACGAGCCCACCAACCACCTGGACCTGGAGTCCATCACCTCTCTGAACGAAGGGCTCATGGCCTTTCCCGAGGTGATCCTTTTTGCGTCCCACGACCACCAGTTTGTCTCCACCGTGGCCAACCGCATTGTGGAGCTTACCCCCCGGGGCAGCCTGGACCGGCTCATGAGCTTTGACGACTATCTGGCCAGCGCCGACGTCGCAAAGGAGAGGGAAGAGCACTACTGCGGGGAGAGCGCCCTGGCGCTGTAAGTTTTAAAATTCTTTGGCGAACGGGCCATGCCAGTGCGGCGCCCGTGCCTTGAACCGATGCGAAACCTCTGCGCCCCCGGTACCCGTGCCGGGGGCTCTTTGCCATGTGGGAGAGAGACCATGAACATCAGCACCATGCCCATCACCGACCTGAAGGTGGAAGAGCCCTTTTCAACCCTGTTTCCCGTGGGGGAGGACACCCTGGAGGGGATCCGCCTGGATATGGAGTCCAACGGGTACGACGACGCCTTTCCCATCATCGTGTGGGAAGAAAAGGGCATCGTTGTGGACGGTCACACCCGGTATACCGCGGCCCTGGCCGTGGGGTTGGAGACCGTTCCCGTCCTGATCCGGAATTTTGAAAACGAGGACGACGCCATCCTCTACGCCTTTCATCTCCAGCGCAACAGGCGAAACCTGGCCGATGAGGACATCGTCCGCTGCCTGCAGCTCCTGGATTCCATTGACGAGGCCCGCGGGGACGACGGGGAGAAGCGCACCAAAAAAGAGATGGTCAAGGAGCGCGCCAACGAGCTGGGCACCAGCGAGAGCAAGGTGGACAAAGCCCGAAAGGTGATGGAACACGCCGACGATTCCATCCGTGAGGCCGTGGAATCCGGTGAAAAGTCCATCAACCAGGCCTTTAACGAGATGCAGGAGATGCGACGGGAGAGCGGCGAGCTCAAAGGGCGCACCACCTCGTCACTGGCCTGCGGCGCCCGCTACAACAAGACTCTGGGCAAGCTCATCGAAGAACTCACCCGGATCCGGGACGAAGGCTGGGAGCAGATCTCCATGGAAAAGGCCCTCCTGGATGTGGAGACCCTCAAAAACATTGTGGAGGGGTAAATCGGCCAGATGCCTCCGGCTGCAAGGTGGGGGCACCTTGAAATCCTATGGCGAATGGATGGAGGCAGACATCATGCACCTGTTTTCGTGGAATTGGCGTGTTGTGTGATATGGCGCAGCCGTTTTAGCGGAACTTGTTTCAAGAAGCGATCCGTCATAAGGCCCATTGGCCCTCTGTAACGCATATTGGATAGATGACAGGCGCGATTCCTTGGTGAATCGCGCCTGTTGTGTTTTTGGGGGAAACTTTTATTGCGGGGTCTCAAGGGTGAACATGGTGCGGTCCACCACAGGGTTCACGAAGGCGCGATCGATGCGGATGGTGGCCTTCACCCCTTTTGCCGTGGTGAGGGTGATGGTGCGGAACCGGTTGGTGCCGTCCGGGTCGGCCGTGGGTGAGAGGTGGAGGTCGTAGACCTCATCCCCGCCTTTGGACAGGCTGGTCCGGGTGGGGAGGCCCCGGGAGTCTATGTCGATGGTTTTGGTGTGACGCCTGTCGAGGCGAAGCACCAGCGCCCGGGCGCCCTCTTCGGGCAGGGAGTGGAGCCGTGCGGACTCAAAAGGCCCCACCATGATCTTGCCCGAGAGCAGGGCGTGGATTTCGGAGAGGGACAGGGGGATGCCCGTGGCAGAGGCCAGGGAGGGGTCTTCCACCTTTTTGGCATAGGGTTTATGGCTGCCCATGTGGGAGCGGAGCCTGAGGCGCGTGCCGTCATAGGCAATGGACTCCACGGGGGTGGCCGCGGCCATGATCTCCAGCCTCAGGAGGTTGGGGGCATCACCGGCCCAGGCAAGACGAAACCGTCGGGTTTCCCCGTCTTCGGTGGTGGTCACCGAGCCGATGCCTTTAAAGGTGGTCACCTCGTGGTTGAGTTGGGTGAGGCGAAGGAGTTCCTCTTGGGCGCCGTCGGTCTCGAACCGGAGGGCAGGGGGGGAGAGGATGCTGCATGCTGAAAACAGGGGCAGGACACAAAGAACGATGAGGATCAGGACTGGGCGTTGCATGGATGATTACTTTCTTCCGGTTGTGTGAATAGGGGCGGACATCACCTGGCCCTGGAAAGGCCGCGTCTCCGGTAACGATTCGGCTTATGCCTCCGGCGGCCCTGCCGGAGGCAAGCTGAATAGTTACGTTGCTTTTAAGATGAAATACCTTGTTGCCGGAGGCGGGTTTTTGGCGCTGGGTCGTTACCGTCTCCGTACGTCAGGTTAACAACAAGTGCACGGCGTCTATTGGGCCGTGTCGCTCCCTTCCAGGGAACGGATTTTTTCACGGATGGCCGGTGCGTCTTCATGGCCCAGCTTCAGGGATTCCCGATAGTAGTTCAGGGCCTCCTGGGTCAGGTTGTTCTGTACCAGGGCGTCCCCCAGGTGCTCCATTACCACCGGGTCCTCGGGAAGCAGGGCCGCAGCCTCCCGCAGGGTGCTCAGGGCCTTGGAGTACTGGCCTTTCTGGTAGTAGACCCAGCCCAGGGAGTCGGTGATGTAGCCGTCTCCGGGCTTGTACTCCAGGGCCTTTTTGATGAGGCGTTCGGCATCTTCCAGGTGGATGCCCTGGCGTGCGTAGGTGTACCCCAGGTAGTTCAGGGCATTGGGGTCCTCGGGGTCCAGCTCAAGGGCCCGTTTCATGGCACTGGTGGATGCCTCGCTTTTTCCCCATTTGTCGTAGAGAACCCCGATGCGGAAGTGCAGTGTCGGGTCTTCCGGGGTGAAGGAGATGGCCTTGAGGAGGCAGGCTTCCGCCTTGTCGTATGCCTTTTGCTCTTCGTAAAACGAGGCCAGGTAGTTCAGGATTTCGATGCTTTCGGGCTGTTGCTCCCGTGCCTCTTCAAGGGTTTGGATCGCTTCATCCTGTCTTCCCTGTTCCCAGAGCTGGACACTGACAAACAGGATGGCCCGTTCGTAATAGTCCGATGCGGGGGAGATGCGGGTAAAGCACTGGATGGCCTCTTCGGAGTCTCCGAGCTTTTCACAGACGAACCCGAGCATGTAGTTGAACTCGGAGTTGTCCTTGTAGGCGGTCATGACCCCGGTGAGGAGCCGGTGGGCTTCGGAGTACTTACGGCGTTCAATGTACTGCTGATTGATGAGGGTGTAGATCTCGGGCCACCGGTCTGCAGAGGCGGTGATCTCATCGTAGAGCGCCCGGGCCTGCTCCTCTTCCTCCAGTGTGTCGTGGAGCAGGGCCATGGCCAGGCTGGCGTGGAGATCACCGGGGCTGTGGGTAAGGGCCAGGCGGTACTGGGCCTTGGCCTCGTCGTATTGTTTACGGCTGACGAGGATATCGGCAAGCTCCAGCCTTGCCTCGATGAACTCCGGAGCGATGTCCAGGCTCTCTTTGAGGTGGTGCATCGCCTTGTCCTCATCGCCTTTCTCTTTGTACAGGAGGGCGGCGTAGTAATGACCGGCGTAGGCGTAAGGGTACGCCTCCAGAAGCTTCAGGTAGGTCTCAAGGGCGTTGTCGCGTTTGCCGATGGTGGTCTGGAGCAGCCCCAGGCGAAAGTAAGCCTCTTCCCGCGTGGGGTCGGATTCAATGACCCGTTTCAGGAGCTTTTCGGCCTGTCCGGCCCGACGCTCGGCCAGGCGGATACGGACCAGAAGCAGCAGGGAGTCGGCGTCATCGGGGTGGTCGGCCAGGATGCCGTCGATGACCTCAAGGGCTTTTTCTTTATCCCCGGCGAGAAGGTGCACCACGGCAAGCTCCCGCTTGAGAATCAGGGCCGATGGGTCTTTTTCGGACGCTGTGGTGAGGTACGCGGCGGAGGTGGCGTAGTCTTCGGCCTTGCGGGCCAGCATGGCCTCAATGTAGAGGCGGTAACCGGACCAGGTTTCCGGGCTGTCGGGCTCCTCAATGGTCGATGTTTCTGGGGCCATGGGGGTGGAGGCGGTGGAGGAAAGACCTTCCCGGGTGGAGGAGGCGCACCCGGAAAGAAGAAGCACCGACAGGGTCAGGGCCGACAGAAAGACCGGGGCGCGTCGAAGCCCCCGGGTCGTGGCTGAGGTAAGGTTCATACATTCCGTTCCATGTGGTTGAGGAAGGGAGTTATTCGGACCGATCGGTGTACAGGTGGAAATCCGGAAGCTCGCTTTGAAAGAAATCCTTCATCCGTCGGGTGATGTTTTTTTCAATCTGACGGACCCGTTCCCGGGATATGTTGTACTTTTCACCGATCTCCTGAAGGGTCAGGGGGTCTTCCGAGAAGATGCGGGAGTTGAAGATCTCCAGTTCCCTTTCGGCCAGTTCCTTTTTGAATGCCTCCACTTTATTGTGGAGCAGCGATTCCAACTCCTTCCGTGCGACCTGGTCTTCCGCCGAGTCGGATTCGGAGTTGAGAAACTCAATCCGTTCCGTGTCGGAATCTTCCTTCAGGGGAGCATCCAGAGAGACATCCCAGCCGTCCAGGCGCTGGTCCATGTCGATGATCTCCTTGGGGGAGACGCCGAGGCGTTCGGCAAGAAGCTTCGGTTTGGGGTCAAAGCCCTGCTCGATGAGTTTTTGTTTCTCCTTTTTCAGTTTGAAAAAGAGCTTTCTCTGACCCTGAGTGGTTCCGATTTTGACCAGGCGCCAGTTATCCATGATGAACTTCAGGATATAGGCTTTGATCCAGAACGAGGCGTAGTAGGAAAATTTTACGTTTTTATACGGGTCGAACTTTCGCACGGCCTGCATCAGGCCGATGTTGCCTTCCTGAATAAGGTCCAGCAGGTTCTGCATCCAGACGCGCTGGAAATCCAGGGCGATCTTGACCACGAGCCTCAAGTTGGCGGTGACCAGCTGGTACGCGGCCTCGGGGTCTTCATGTTCCTGGATGCGTATACCCAGTTCCACCTCCTCTTCCCGGGTGAGCAGCTTGTACTGGCTGATCTCCGAAAGATAGCTCTGGAGCGGGTCAAATTTGGCGACTGCATTGCCGCCGGAGGATTTGACAGGCAGATGGGTATTTTTAGACGCAGGCTTCTTTTTTTTGGAAGCCTTGACGATGACCTCGGTTTCAGATGTCATAGGGTCTCTTTGTGAAGCGTTGTTGTCGTTTTTCTCGTTGTCTCTTTTTATTTTCATATCGAAACATTGTCACTGAAGATGTAAGGGGGCTGCGGTTTTTTCATCACCGCCTGTGCACAGGGCACCTCCCGTGGAAATCGTCGTAAAAATGGTTTCGCACCTCTTTATGCAATAAAGCAGGGTGTCGTCTTATCTGAATGTATCATGAATCGCCGATTATGGGAAAAGTCTGCAATTCTCAGTCCCCGATATATCACAGTGGGGCGAATTGCCAACCTTGGAAACACCGGCCCCTTGAAGAGGTCGTGATTTCGACCTGTTGACCGGGTGATTTCTTTTAACGGACCGGATTTTAACGAAAGCAGGCATGCATGACCTCTCAAGGTACCTTTTCCCTGTCTGTGGGCTCGTCATGGGAGCCGCGTCATCAGGGCGTCATCCGCACCAGTCGTGTCACCCGGATCGGGAACAGCCTTTTTCAATGGGGTCCTTTTTTTGGGTGGACAAACGAAATACCGTCTGCTAAATAGCTTCTCGCATCAATCAATGCGCCTGTAGCTCAGTTGGATAGAGCATCCGCCTTCTAAGCGGATGGCCGCAGGTTCGAATCCTGCCAGGCGTACCATAAAAAAAATAAAGGCATTCCTTGATTTCAAGGGGTGCCTTTTTTGTTTTATGGGGCACCGCCTTCCTGTTTGTGACTCACACGTCTCTGCATCTCCTTTATTCCTCGTATAACAACCGGTTTGCTGCCCTGTGTTCGGTATGGTGAAAATTTGTGTGCCATAGGGTAAAAAGAAAGCAACTGTTGTGCCACGAACAGGCGTTTTTCATAACTGTCCGGGGTCGCAGCAATATCAGGGATGGAGGCGATGGGCTCAGACGGTATGGCCCTGTGGATTGTGTCTTTTGTAGGCACCCTGGACGAATGTGTATCAAAAAGATCCGTACAGGGGGCGACGTCCCGGCAAGGCCCGTCAGCCCGCTGATCCTTCACCGCCCCGGACCAGGCGTCTCACGCCGTGGCAGACCACCGCACACTCCAGCCCGAAGGGGAGGTATCCCCCATACCCCAGCAGGGGCATTTCGAATACGTGGAACCGCCCCACATAGGGAATCGCGTAGGTCCAGCGTGCCAGGCTGAACATGTTCCACATCTCCCAGAAAAAGCCGCAGGCAAGGGCCGAGATGGCCATGAGCCAGAGGTGCGACCAGTTTCCCGATTTCAAAGGGCTGAAGACCGTTTCATACCCCGCCACCTGTTGAACGGAGACGATGAGCAGAAGAGGGGAGAGCCACAGGAACGGATAGAGAAGGTCCGGGCGGATCCCGATGCCGACCAGGGCCACGGCCGAGATAAGCAGAAGGCACAACGGGGCCAGGGGCTTTGCACCAATGTCGATGCGTACAAACCGGCCCATGCCCGCCCAGAGGCGCGGAAAGGTGGCCAGGAGGTCGCAGGTGCTTGCCACCCCGGGGAGGACCGTTGCAAAGGCCAGGCTGGCCTGGCCGTTCAAGGCGAGCAGCTCGTCGTGGCCTGCGTGGTAGGACCAGTTTGCCGCAAAGCGGTTCAGGTACTCGAAAAACCACCAGAACACCGGGCTCGCCGCAAACAGGGCGATAAGGTAGACCGGCTCGTGGGTCAGCATGCACCGCCCTGTTCGTTTGTGGGTGATTCCGTTGACGACCAGGATAAAGGAGAGCCAGAGGGGCACGAAGGTCTGGTCCTGAAGGGGCTCGAACCAGGGGAACCGTGTCCAGGCCAGGGCCCAGGAGACCAGGAGCATCATCAGGCCGATTCGGCCCCACCAGGGAAGCCGTCTGGTCGAAACTCTTTTCGGGCGGGGTTGTGGCTCCTGGGACCGGATGAGGTGGCGGAAAAACGGGCCCATCACAAGGAGGATGGCGGCTGCAACAGCCACAAAAGCACCCCAGGAAAAGGGAGCCGGGGGCTGGAGGTCGGGTGTTGCGGTGAGGGTAAAAAAGGGCCGGAGCGGTTTGCCGTCGAGCCAGGCCCCCAAAAGGGGCAGCCCGATGAGCAGCAGGGCAATTCCGGCCGCGATAAGGGTTGGGGTCACGAATTTTTTTATCACGATACGCCTGTGCGGTTCTTGTCGTAGAGGCACGCATGCCAAAGGGTGGACGTCAGTCTTTTGAGTCTCAGGGGAGTGGGGAAAGTCGTGGGGCGATGAACGTGGACGGACGGGGCGCTGAGCCGCTCCCTGAATAAAGGGGTCATAGCCCGACGTCCCGTGGAGCGAAGAACCGGACGGGAAAAACATGTTCCAATGCGTCATTATATAAATTTGGGACGTAATGATCAACAACAGCAACTACAGGGCCAACGCATTTAACAATTCCGTTGCCTCCGGCGGGTCGCTTTTTGAAAAAAGCGTCGCAAAAACTTTCCGGTAATCAAAACACGTCTCTTGATAGGGGGGCTATGGCCGGTTGCGACGCATCCAAAAATGAAACCTGTTTGTCAAACTTTTCAAAAGATTGGCCCCCGGCAGGGCCGCCGGAGGCAAAATCTAAATGCGTTTGCCCTGACGGCAACTATGCCCCGGAAGACGCCAGGTTGATTTCCAGTTCGGCCTTCAAAGGGGTGGCGGCGCTTCTGGATGAACCTCTGCCGCCCCGCCTGCCCTTGCCTCCGGCCCGTTTACCCCCTGACGCCTTGGGTGGGGTTGTCTCGGGAGATGTAATCTCAAGGGTTACGCTGGTCCCGGGGGTGGTGTTTGCCAGCAGGGCCATGGCCTTGAGGTTGAGTCTGGCCTCCAGTATCAGCCGGTCGAATCGGTCCTGGGTCAGCAGCATTTCAATGCCCTTTTTACGGGCTTCGGATGGCGTGAGGTCCGTGGGGTGGACGGAAGGGGGCACCGTGATGGCGATACCGGCAGGCGCGGTCATGGCGTTTTGGGGGCGCGGCTGGTCCCTGTTTTGACGTTCGCTTTTTTCCGGTTCTTCTCCTGGCTTGATGGTCAGAGCCACATCCTGGCCTTCGGTGTTATCAAAGCCGAGGGTGAGGGTCAGGCCGCTGTGCATCACCTTTCGTGCCATGTTTCTTGATCCCACGGTGAGACAGATAAAGAGGTCGTCCTCGTTGTTCATGGTTCGGACGGCAAGGCGGCTGTCCTCGTCATAATACTGGGGCCGTATGGTGTCCCATTCGTTCGTCTGGCCGTCGACCCGCAGGGTGTCAACGGGTTGCCAGGCGCTTTGGATTTTCTGGGTCGAGCTGCATCCCATGAGAAGGAGCGCTGTAAGAACGGCGAAGGGGACTGCAATGAGTGTGCGGATGCTTTGCGTTTGGTGCATGGAGGGTGGGTTCCTTTGCTGGGGTAAGGGTCTCTCTGGACCGCCGATGACGATAATCTGCAGGGTGTACAGCAATGGGCATGCCAGCCGGGGGGATGCTTACGGAACCGTTAGAAATTCAGGGAATGGGGCCGCCGGGGGTGGGCTATGCACCTCGTGGCGGCCCCGGAAAGTGGGGGATTTCGGGACACTGGGGTGGGGCTGTGGGTAAAAATTCCCCACATCTGTGGCGTTTCAGGTCAGGTGACAGCCGTTACGCGGCGCGTTGGCTGAACACCACACCCAGCAGTACGGCCCCGGCCATGAGGAGCTGCAGGGAGGTGAGGGATTCGCCCAGGAGGACCCATCCGATCAACACCGCATTGACGGGGACCAGGTTGATGAAAATGGAAGCCCTGGAGGCCGGTACATGGCTCATCCCCCAGTTGTAGAGGCCGAAGGCGCCAAGGGTCACAAAAAGTCCGAGAAACGCCATGGCAACCATGAGCTCCGGGGTCCACACGGCTGTGGGTGTTTGAAGGAGAAGGGGCAGGCCGGGGGTGAAGAAGAGGGCCCCTGCCAGCAGCTGCATGGCGGTGAGGCTCCAGGGGTTGTAGCGCTGGCACAGCTGCTTGACGATGATCATGTTGATGGCCGCGCTTACCATGGCGCAAAGTTCAAGCCCGTTTCCCAGAAGAGGGTTCTGGGCCTTGCTGCCCGGGGCGTCCAGGATCGTGAGGCAGATGACGCCTGCGATGGTGATCCCCAAGCCTGCCATGAGGTTGCGGTTGATCTTTTCCTTGAGGAAAAGCCAGGCCCCGAAGGCAACGAAGAGGGGAACCAGGGCCGAGATCACACCTGCCTGGGATGAGGTTGTGTAGGTGAGTGCATAGGATTCCAGCAGAAAATAGAGGCAGGGCTGAAACAGGACCATGGGGACAAGGAGTTTCCAGTCCCCTCTGCGATAGCTTGCAAAGGCGGATTTACCCACAAAGGGGGCCAGCAGGAGCAGTGCCGTGGTCATGCGGAGCCACATGACAGACCAGGGGTTTAAGACCGCAACGGCAATTCGCATGGCGGCAAAGGAGCCGCCCCAGAGCAGGACGGCCGCCAGGAGCGCCGCCACCGGTAACAGGAGGCGCTGCGGGGAAGGGGTTGTGTGGTGTGCGGTGGGTAAAGGGGCCTGTGCTGTCTCCATGGATGATCTCCTCTGTGTCGGGTTGATACAGACCCTATCTCACCGGCGAAGGAGGGTATTGTATGAAATTGCGGTGGGGATGCTTTTTTGTCTGGCCCCTTATGCTTCCGCCATGTATTGCCTGGGCGTTGCCCCGGTGAACTGCTTGAAGCGCTTGGTGAAATGGCTTTGATCGCTGAACCCCGTTTCCAGGGCGACCTGGGAAAAGGGCATCCCTTGCCGCATGAGGCGCTGGGAGAGGTCAATGCGGCGCTGGGTGCGAAAGGCATGGGGCGCAATGCCCGTGGCGTGTTTGAAGACACGGAGGAAATGGTATCGGCTCAGGCCTATGGCCTCGGCCACTTCGTCCAGGGACATTTTCCGGCCCAGCTCCTCGGAGAGGTACTCCTTGGCCAGGCAGACACGGCGGGACTCGCCCTGAAACGTGTCGGGGCTCTGGGCATTGGCATAGCGAATCAAGAGGTGCCCCAGGGATTCCATGAGGGCTGTTTCCAGGGCAAGCCGCCCCTCATGCATGGTCATTCGATGGAAAAAAAGCAGGAGGCGATCCTGAAGGCCTCTGTCGCGAACCACCATGCGTTGGAATTCCGGTGGTGCAGAGTCTTTTCCCGAAACATCCCTGAAGGATGCGGTCATCACATCAAGCATGATGTTGACAGACCAGTACGAGAGCTGCTCCCGGCCGATGGGAATACCGGAGTGGACCTGGCCCGGATTGATCAATGCAAGGCTTTGCCTGTCCACAACAGCCTCGTGTTCCTCCGGCCCCACGCAGTAACTTGCCCCCCTGTCCGCGAGAACGAGGGTGTAGGTGTTGTCATGGACATGCTTGGGGAAAATGTGATGGCTATCAATGACTCGCGTAACTTCGATATCTTTAAGCTCGCCATGGCGATAGAATGTCGTGTTTCCAGGTTTTTTCATGGCCCAATACCGGTCTTTTCTCGTGTTTGGCAAGAAGGATCGATTCTATCAGGTGTCTCTCCATATTTCTTGTAGAAAATTGCGGGGGCCGCTATCCGAATCTCCGTTACCGGGTGGGTGCGGCAAGATCAGGGACTTGGGAAGGGCGATTGTTCTGTGGTAGAATAGCAACGTAACTTTGACGGGTTAGGCCGGTGTTTCCCCAATGGGATACCGGCCCCTCTTCATAAAAACCCCACGGTGGTGTACCGGTTATCTTCTTGCTCAGGAGGTGTGCATGAAAAAGAGATGGCTTTGGATGGTTGCGATGGCCCTTGTCTTCAGCGGGTGCTCCGGGATCCGGGTCAATCAGGACTACGACCCGGCACAACAGTTCGGCAGGCTGAAGAGTTACGCCTGGCTCTCTGAATCCCAGCCTGTCACCGGGGACCCCCGTATCGACAGCTCGTTGCGGGACAGCCGGACCCGTTCGGCCGTGGAGCAACAGCTCAGGGCAAAGGGAATCAAAAAGGTGGATGACGCAGACGCGGCCTTTTACCTCCGCTATGAGTTTGTCCTGAGAAAAAAGATCGAGTCCAGCGGAACCGGCGGAAGCGTCGGCTTCGGCAGGGCCAGCCATGGGCGCTACAGCGGTGTCGGTATCGGTACGGGGACCAGTGTGAGCGATTACGATGAAGAGTCCCTCATCATTGATTTTGTGGGGCGAGACTCGTCCACCCTTTACTGGAGGGGTACCGGGGCTCAGCGTTATTCCGAATACAAGGACCCCGATAAAGCCATCAAGTCCCTTAACAAACTGGTGAAAAAAGTGCTGGACCAGTTCCCCCCGAAGTGAGGCCCAGGGTTTCGCCCGGTCTCCCCGGACAACGGCACACACCGGCTGTTGTCGTGTTCCTGCCTTTCCCCTAATTTCAAAAAACGAGGGATAAATGCGCCCATTCGCGTCGGTATTCCGGCTTGAGCTTGTTTGATGAGGTTCCCTTTCCCGTGAATATCGTGTAAGACAGCCATCGCGCCAAAAGAGCACGGATGGAAAAGGCGAGGGGGTTGTGCGGGTGGGAATGGTGAGCAGTAACGTGAACAATGGTCTGTTTTTGATTGCCGTCATGCGCAGCCGTCTGATATAACCCATCGTTATTTCCATAAAGAGAGCAGCAACAAAGAGACGGATGAAACGACAGGCGATGCCCGAAGTTACGGCGCGCGGGTCGAAGCGTGTAGAAAGTTAGGGTGAGGTGGCTTGACGGCAACCGGTTCGGCGGGGTCTTGCGGATGCCTTCCGACGGGGAAACGGTTAAGGTGCCTCAAAGAGAAATGGAGAAGCAGGTAAGGAGACACAGATTCATGAAGGACAATGTTTTGGCAAACCCGGGGCCCCTGGGTCTGATGGGTTTTGGAATGACCACCGTTCTTTTGAACATTCACAATGCCGGGTTTTTTCCCATGAGCGCCATGATCCTGGCCATGGGCCTGTTTTATGGCGGCATGGCACAGATCATCGCAGGGATTCTTGAGTTCAAGAAAGGCAACACCTTCGGGGTGACCGCCTTTATCTCGTACGGCCACTTCTGGCTGACCCTGGTGGGGCTGATCCTCATGCCGAAATTCGGGTGGATCGAAGCCACGGAACACCATTTCATGGGGTGGTACCTCTTTATGTGGGGGCTTTTCACCTTTTTCATGTTCTTCGGGACCCTCAAGGCCAACCGGGGCCTTCAGTTCGTGTTCGGCTCCCTGACCATCCTTTTTGTCCTTTTGGCCGCCCACAACTGGACCGGCTCCCATCTCATCGGCGTCATCGCCGGTTTTGAAGGCATTGTCTGCGGACTGAGCGCCATCTACCTGGCCATGGCCGAGGTGCTTAACGAGCAGTACGGCCGCGTGGTGCTTCCCATCGGGTAGCGATCCGGTCGCGGCTTGAGCCCAACGGGTTACCAAAAGCCCCCCACTGTCCCGGCGACGACAGTGGGGGGCTTTTTTTGTGCGGATCGTCGCGCCCTGCGACACCCTGTGCGACAGGGGGCGTCGCATGCACACCCTCCACCTGGTGGCCACGGGCATTCTCCTTGTTTGCTGCCGGATGAGTATGATAAGACAAACAAATTCTAATTGACGATGCAACCTCACGGAGAATCCCGAGCACCATGAAAGTGATTAAAATAGGCGGCGGCTGCCTCAAGGGCAAGAAGACCATTGAATCGATCCTGGACCTCCTGGCGGGTCGGGTGAAAGGCGACATCATCGTTGTTTCGGCGTTGAACGGCATCACCGACATGCTCATCGACGGCATGGCCGATGCCCTGGCCGACGAAGAGACGATTCCCACGCTCATGAGCCGCCTGCGGACCAAGCACATGTCCACGGCACGGCACATCATCGCCGATGCTGATCTCCAGAAGACCTTTTCCAAGACCTTCGGCAAGGGCCTGCAGCGCCTGGAACGGTATTATTACGGCCTGAGCTACACCGGGGAGAGCACCCCCAAGATGCGCGATCTCATCAGCAGCTACGGGGAGCGCTTCAGCGCGGAGCTGCTCACCTGCGCCATGAACGCGCGGGGCGTCAGGGCTGTCTGCCGCATGCCCCAGAATATCGGGATGATCACCGACGGAAAGTACGAGGATGCCACCGCAGACCTGGAGGTGACCCGGGCGAATTTTCGCGAGCACTTAGGGCCCCTGGTGGGCGAAGGGACCCTGGTGTTCATGCCGGGTTTTTACGGGATCAGCGAAGAGGGCAACATCACCACCTACGGCAGGGGAGGCACCGACTACTCCGCGGCCGTGGCCACCGTGGCCATGGAAGCCGAGGTCCTGGAGTTCTGGAAGGACGTGGCCGGGTTCATGAGCGCGGATCCGCGCATGGTGCCCGATGCAGAGCTGATTTCCGTTCTCTCCTATGCCGAAGCCGCTGAGTTGTGTTATTTTGGTGCAAAGATTCTTCATCCCCGCGCCGTGGAGCCGGTGCGCCGGTACGGTCTGGACATCGCCATCAAAAGCACCCTGGATCCCGATGCCGAGGGGAGCCTCATCACCACAAGCAGCCCCGAGGCGCCCCACGTGGTGAAAAGCGTCACCCAGAACACCGACGTGGGCATCATCAAGGTGTATGCCTCGGGCATGGGAGCCCGGCCGGGCATGCTCTCCGAAGTGACGGGCTGCGTCACGGACAGCGGCATCAACATCCGGTCCGTGGTCACCTCCCAGACCTGCATCTCCATTCTCCTGGACAAAAAAGACATGGACCGAGGCTACGAACTCCTGGAAAAACTGACCCCCAACCCCTTTCGCAAGGTGGAGCGGGAAGACGATGTGGCCCTTATCAGCATGGTGGGGGAGGGGCTCAACTCCCGCAAAGGGGTTGCCGCCCGCTGTTTTTCCGCCATGGACGACGCCGGGATCAACGTGGAGATGATCGCCTTCGGCCCCTCGCCGGTGGCCCTCTATTTCATTGTCCGGGAAGAGGATCTCAAAGCCTCGGTCCGCGCCCTGCATGCAACCTTTTTCAACGGCGCGTCGTAAGGGGCGATGTTAACTATTCAGTTGTCTCCGGCGCAGCAAGCCGCAAAAACATTCCGGCTGAATGTCCGATACGTTTAATACAGTCGGCTTGCAGATAACTTTCGGTCCGGGGCGTCCTTAAGACCTGTTTGTCAAACTTTTCAAAAGTTTGGCCCCCGGCAGGGCCGCCGGAGGCAACAACCGTGCTTTTTCCCTTTTTACCTCATTCTACTTGTGCGAAGGAGTCTCCATGGGGCTTTTCTCTCTTTTTGTCAAATCACCCGAAGACCTCGAAAAAAAAGGCGATGGCCTGGTTCTGTCCGAACATTACGGCCCTGCCCGTACCCAATACGCAAAGGCCCTGGAGAAACTGGCCGGAAAAGAGGCAGGCCAGGAAGCCCTTGTTGCCCGTATTGAAGAGAAGCACGCAGGCTGCGGCGAGTGCCTGGCCAAGGAGCACCTGGCCAACGCGGCGGAGCTCCATGAGTCGGGCATTGACGCCGAAGCCCATCACCTGCTTCACCTGGCGGGCCAGCTGGCCCGGGAAGCCGAAACCAAAGAGGCCATCCAGGCCCTGTTGGGAACGCTGAAGAGCTCCATGGCCCGGGAGGGCGAGGAGTGGGACGACGACGAAGACGAGCCCGGGGTCGAGGCCCCGTACACTGAGGATGATCAGGCCTTTGAAGCCCTGTGCATGTCCCTTGCCGAAGAGCAGGGCGAGGCCTACATGGATTACGGCGATGCCTTCCGAAAGGGGTACAGCGCCTTGAACTCCGGTGCCTTTGCCGAGGCCGAAGAGGCCCTGGACCAGGCCCTTGAGGAAGACGGCGACGACGGGTACGTGCCCCTGGAGCTTGCCGCCGCCTGCCTGAACCTTGGAAAACGGGACAAGGCAAAAAAACTGCTGGAGACGTTTTTGTCCAGCCACCCCTTGCACACCCACGGCGTGGAGCTCTTGTGCCATCTCCATCTGGACGAGGAAGAGCCGGAAACATCCCTTGCCATCCTGGATGATACATTGAATGGACTTGAGGAGTGCCCTGTGGAGCTGGCCCTGCTCAAGGGCCGCCTTCTCATGGCGTGCCGACGGGCCGGTGACGCCGAGGCGTTTCTTGCCCAGGAGCTGGAGGAACGCTGGGACGACAACCTCGCCTTTTTCCTGGCCAACCTGAAAAAAGACGGCGGAGACGCCGCCGCAGCCCGAACCCTTCTGGAGACCAGCATGGGCCGCTGTGCCGGGTGCGGAAAACGCCCTCCCTCCCATATCCAGCTTACCTACGCCAACCTTCTCAAAGAGGCGGGGGACACCTCGGTCCCTCTCATCGAACGGTATTTAAAGCTTGCCATGGAAGACCCCGCAACGGCCCCTTACGCCTATCAGGCCGTCAGCGACATCTATCGGAGCAAGGGAGACGCCTCCGAAGCAGACCGGTACGCCGCCATGGTGAGCTGACATCTTTGTGACGGAGATCATGGCGGCTTTGCCGTGTGTTGTGGTAGCCCTGAAAGCTGAGGAATCATTGAACCGACGTTTTTAAGCTGTTCCCAACTCGTTGAGGATCCCACCATGAATCGATTCGTAGCGCTTCTGGCAGGTCTGGTTATGGCGGTGTTCGCCTCGGTTTCCCTGGCGGCCGACACCTTTCGTGTTCTGGACATCGGTGAACGGGAGTATGAGAACGGCCCGGCCCTGTCCGTCCTTTTTTCCGAGCCCCTTGCCCGGGATGTGCTCCAGGGCGGATTTCTCCAGGTGACGGTGGGCGATGGCCCTGCCGACGGGGGCTGGGTACTTTCAGAGGACGGGCGGAGGCTCTGGTTTCCCCATGTGGAGGCTGAGACATCGTATACGGTGACGGTTCTGGAAGGGGTGACGTCCGCCTCTGGCCAGGTCCTTGCCGAACCGGTGGTGGGCCGGGTGGAGACGCGGAAGGTGGAACCCATGGTGGGTTTTGCCCGCAGCGGGCTGGTGCTTCCCCGGGGGCTTTCCGGCGGCCTGCCCGTGGCCACGGTGAACGTCCCGGCCGTGGACCTGGAATTTTTCCGCATCAACGCAGAGGGCTTGCGGCGGTTCGCCCAGTGGCGGAACCCCACGGACAGCATGGGGCTCTACCGGTTGGAAGACATGCCGCAGTATGGTGAGCTGGTTTACTCGGCCCGTTTTGACCTGGATCCCGTGAAAAACCGGCGGGTGGTGCGCCATATCCCCGTGCGGGAGATCAGTGTTCTGTCGCAGACCGGTCTCTATTTTGCGGTGATGAAGCGGCCGGGTACCTTCGGGTATGCGTACCAGAGCACCTTTTTCATGGTGACGGACATCGGCCTGTCCCTGCGCTCCTACAAACAGGAGACGGTGGTTACGGCCTCCTCCCTTGCCGACGGCACCGCCCTTGAAGGGCTCCTGGTCTCCCTGTTTGACGACAAGGGGCGAACGCTGGCCCAGGGCCGCACCGATAAGCTGGGGCTCTTTCGGAGCCGCGATGCCCGTGTGAAAAAGAGTGTCCTCATTCGCGGGGAGAGCGCGGGAGGGGACCTTGCCTTTCTCTCCACCCGGGCCCCCGGAAACGATCTCTCCGAATTTGACGTCACCGGACGCAAGGACAGCCCCGTGGATGTGTTCGTCATGGCTCCGCGGGATCTTTACCGGCCCTCCGAGGCCGTCCCCCTCTCATTTCTGGTGCGGAACAACGACGGCAGGCCCGTGGATGTAAAAAACCTGTTCGTCCGCTGGGTCAAGCCCGGGGGCAAGGTGTTTTCCAACGTCAGTCTGGCGCCTTCGGGGTCCTCCGGGTATTTTGAGGCCGTGGCCACCCTTCCGGGCAACGCTGCCACCGGTCGCTGGCGGGCCGAGGTGAGGCTTCGTCCCGGCAAGGTACGACCGGTTTCCACCTTTGAGTTCATGGTGGAGGAGTTCCTGCCGGAGCGCATGGCCCTTGATCTCTCCTCCGACAAAACCGTTCTGGTCAAAGAAACAGCCCACTCCCTGAAGGTGGCCGGTCGATACCTCTATGGGGCCCCTGCCGCAGGGAACCGGGCCGAAGCGCGGCTTACCCTTCGAACCCGGCGCGCCTGCTTTCCCGATGGCCTGAAGGATTTTTCCTTTGGCCTGGAAGAGGATGCGGACTTTCTCTCCGTCTCGGACCTGGGGAGCCTCACCCTGGATGACGGCGGCAAGGGCGCCTTTGCCGTGGATGAGGAGGCTGCAAAGAGCCGCTCGCCCCTTTCCGTTACCTCGGAGGTGAGCCTCTTTGAAAGCGGTGGACGCCCGGTGACCCGGCGATTTTCCCTGCTCTGGATGCCGGACCGGCGCATGCCGGGAATCCGGTACGGTGGAGGCCGGGGCGGCACCGGAGAGCTTGAGACGCACAGCCTGGACCTTGTGGTGGCCGATGCCGCCGGAAAGCCCGTTGCCGTAAAGCAGCTTCTGCTCAAGGTGATCCGCATCGATCGCAACAGTTACTGGGAGTTCAATGAAGGGGCCGGGTGGCAGCACCGGGTCACGGAAAAACGCTACACCTTTGCCGAATCCTTCATGGACCTGCCCCCAGGGGTGGTGACCCATGACCTGACCCTGCCCTCTGGGGACTACATCGTCGAGGCCGTGGACCCCGGAACGGGTCTTTCCACCACCGTGTCTCTCTCCTCGGGCCGTGGCTATGGCGACGGCGCCCCCCATCCCGCCAAAGTGAACCTCCTTTTTGACAAAAAAACGTACCGACCGGGCGATGTGGCCCGGGTGACGGTGGTTCCCCCGGATGAGGGCGAGGCCCTGGTGATGGTGGAGGGAAAGGGCCTTCTCTGGGCCCGGCGCACGGCCGTTGAACGGGACGGCACCGTGGTGGAGATCCCCGTTGCCGAGGCGTGGCAGAGCCACGACATCTATGTAAGCGCCGTGGTGCTGCGCAAGACGGCACCCAAAGACCCGGAGACCCCCTTGCGCGCCATCGGTGTGCAGCACCTTGCCCTGGACCGGGAGCCTCGGGCCATGGACGTGGAGGTTCTGGTGGCACGGACCTGGCAGGAAGAGGCGCCCCTGCCTGTAACGGTGACGGTGAAAAAAAAGGGGCAGGCCCACTACGGTCGGGTCTGGCTGGCTGCCGTGGATGTGGGGATCCTGGGGATTACCGATTTTGCCTCCCCGGATCCCTACGCCTGGTTTTTTGCCCGGCGCTGGTACGATGTGAAGGGCACGGACCTCTTCGGAAAGGTCATCGAAACCGACGCGTCCTTACGGGCCGCCATGCGGTTCGGCGGTGACGGGGACATCTCCCTGGGCGGTGGAAAGCCCCAGGCCGAGGTGATACTCTTTTCAAAGGTTCTCGGCCCCTTTGAGACCGACCGCAGCGGAAAGATCACCGCAGAGATTCCCCTGGACGATTTTTCAGGGTCGCTGCGTCTCATGGCCGTGGCCTTTGACGACACCTCCTTCGGGGCCGCCGAGTTCGAGACCACGGTGACCCCGCCCCTGGTGATACAGCTCTCCGCCCCGAGGTTCCTTGCGCCCGGGGATGCCTCCATCCTCACGGCGGACCTGACGCGGATGGTGGCCGGGGAAGGCGACTACTCACTGCGCCTGGAAGCCGGGGGGCCGGTATGCATCGACGCCGACGCCGAAACAGTGACGCTTGCCGAAGGAAAAAGGAAGGTCCGCTCCTGGCCGGTGACGGCTGCCTGCGATGCGTCCCAGCCTCCTTATGGGGTGGGTGAGGTGGTCATGACCGTGCAGGGGGACGGGGTGACCAAACGCATCACCGCCCAATGGCCCGTACGTCCCGGCTACCCCGGTGAGGCCCGGGAGACCCGCGTGCGCCTCAACCCCGGGGAGAGCCTCTCCCTTGACGCCCAGTCCATGGCAGGCCTTATTCCGGCCACCGTGGGCGGTGCCGTTGCCGTCTCCACCAGGCTGCCGTTGCCTGGTGATGCCTATGTGCGTGGGTTGCTCGATTATCCCTACGGCTGCCTGGAACAGGTTGTCAGCCGTGCCTTTCCCCAGCTTTGGCTCCTGCCCGAACGGGCCCGGGCCATGGGCATTGAGCCCGTGCCTGTGGAGAAACGGCGTGAGATCCTGGATGACGCCGTGGCACGGGTTGCCGCCATGCAGCGTCACAACGGAGGGTTTGGCCTCTGGAGTGCATCCGGCCCGGAGGACCCCTGGCTCTCATGTTACGCCGTGGATTTTCTCCTCACCGCCCGTGAGATGGGGGTGAGGGTGCCCACGGAGGTCCTGCGCCGGGGATTGGAGCGCCAGCGCACCTGGCTGGTCAAGGGCCCCGGTGGAGAGCTTCGTAACGACAGGGCCGCTTCCTTTGCGGTTCGCAGTTATGCCGCCCATAACCTGTCCAGGGTCCGAAAAGGGCACCTGGCGACCCTGCGAACTCTGTTTGACAATCATGTGGAAGATGCCGCCGATCCCCTGTCTGTGGCCCGCCTTGCCCTTGCCCTGAAAGCCTCCGGGGACAAGCGGCGAAGCAGGGGCGCCGCAGACAGGGCCCTGGTTCTTCGCCCCGACGCAGAGCACTGGCGAAGGGATTACGGCAGTGCTCTGCGGGACCTGTCCATGACCGTGGCCCTTTTCACCGAGCAGAAAATCGCCGTGCCTTCCATGGCGGACATCCTCGACACCCTGGAGACGAACCTGAGGCAGACGAGGTGGCTGAGCACCCAGGAGCGGTTTGCCCTGTTCCGCCTGGCCCTGGCTTTTGCCGAGAACGACGACACTGTCTCCCTTTCGGTGGCAGAGGGCGGTGAGTCCCGGAAGGTAAAGGGCAAAGGCCCCTTTGCCATGAGCCTTTCTGCAAAGATGTTGGCCCGGGGGCTCTCCCTGACGTCAACGGGAAAGGAGCCCCTGTTTGCTTCGGCCGTGGTCACGGGGTACGCAGAGACGCCCCCTGCTCCCATGGATGAGCGTATCCGCGTGGTCCGTGAGTATTTTGACCTGGAGGGGCGCAGCCTGGATCCCGAGAGCGTGCCGTCGGGCACCCTCATGCTGGTGAACCTGCGGGTGACCGCTTCCGAGGAGGTTCCTGACGCCCTGGTGGTGGACCTGCTTCCCGCCGGACTGGAGATTGAAAACCCCAATCTGGAGCACAGCATCCGGGCTGATGAGGTTGTGATCCGCGGCAAGGCTGTCTGGCGTCATGCCGAGGAGAACCCCCTGATCCATGCAGAGTACCGTGAGGATCGATTGGCAGCATCCGTGTACCTACGCAGGGACCATGAGTTCAGCCTGTTTTACGTGGTGCGTGCCGTAACACCGGGGACCTTTGTGGTGCCGCCGCCCTTTGCCGAGTCCATGTACCGCCCCGAAATTCGGGGGATCGGTGCCGGGGGACGGGTGATCCGGGTGGAAAAGTGACACAGGAGCCCGGAATACCAGGGCAGGGGACACACGCCTTTTTTGTGTCCCGCTGTTTTGGTGTGCTGCCGTTATTTTGCAGGAAAAAGGTGTTTTATGCCCCGGTCGAGGCATCCGTGTTTGTCTTTTTTGTTTAACGTAAGGAAACCCGTTGTCACGGCCAACGGGGCTGTTGACATGCCATGACATGGGAGGATCAAAGAGAGATTTCCTGTTTATGGTCAGTAAATTTATGATATTTTTTTTGTTGATAAATCTGCTATAATACACCCACATATGGTTCCAGATTTACTCTGGACGCAATCATCCCGTATGGCTTTCCCACGACGGGCCGGACAAATAGCCGCATGACGCGCATTCTCTGAGCCACTTCTCCATACGACGCCCTCCTCCTTCCGCGCACGATGTTCTGCGATATCTGATTTTGTCCGGGCATCACAGCTCCATATCTCCAGTTCACAAGACATCATTTTTTCAGCTGTTTTACGTTGGTAACGAAAAGGACTTCATTGCTTTTTTGCCATACGCAGGTCGATTCGAGCCGCCATGGACGGTGGGCATCGGGGGACCTTGCAAGAATAAGGAAGGCATTATGACCAACAGCAGAGGCATGACCCTCCTTGAACTGATGGTGGCGGTGGCGATTCTGGCCGTCCTGGCGGGGATCGCCGTGCCGGAATTCAAGCAGTGGGCCGCAGGGCAGCGGCTCTCCTCTTCGGCCCGGGATGTGCACCTGGTGTTGCAGGCTGCCAGGGCCGAGGCCATCAAAGGGGGAGAGGACGTGGTGGTTGTCTTTACCGAAGGGACCGGGGCTGCCGGGCAGTATACGTCCTTTGTAGACGAGGACGGCGATCGTTCCCTGGATACGGGGGAGACAACCCTGGAGTCGGGCAGCTTTCCCGGGGGCATCGATATGTTCCATGCCCGGTTTGACCTCAATGGCTCCGGCACCCAGGACAAGGATCGGACCCACTTCGGCCGCCACGGGTTGACCACCGGCCGCAACGGGGAGGTCAAGTTCAAAAACACCTATGGAAAAGCAATGCGCGTGGTGCTCAACGGCGCCGGGACAAGCCGCGTGGAAACGATGTGACGGGGAGACGATGCTCATGGTGATGTACTCAAAACAACAGGGGTTTACCCTCTTGGAAATCATGGTGGCCGTTGCCCTTTCCTTTATCCTGATTTCGGCGGCCTACTTTTTCTACAACCACCAGGTCCAGACGCGGGTCACCCAGGAACGGGTCACCGATATGCAGCAGAACCTGCGGGCCGCCATGCTTCTCATGGAGGACGACATCCGCATGGCAGGTTACGACCCCAACGGCACCACCGGTGCTGCCATTACCGTTGCCACAGCCTCCCGTCTGACCTTCAGTTACTCCATGGACGGCGACGCCAACGGTACCGACGACGACGGTGACGGTGATGTGGATGAAGCAGACGAAGCCCTCCTTACCGAGACGATTTCCTACGGTCTTTTTGACGATGGCAGCGACGGGGTCTCGGATCTGGGCCGAACCGTGGGCACCGGATCTCCGGTGGCGGTGTCCGAGAACGTGGAGGCCATGGAACTCTCCTATCTGCTGGAAGACGGCAGCGTCACGGGGACACCTTCGGACCTGACGCAGATCGTGGCAGTGCGTTTTGCCATTCTGGCCCGGACCCGGACGGGTGAACAGGGGTTTTCCAACAGCGCCACCTATGCCTACGACCCACTGGATTCCACGAAAGTATGGGGCCCTTACAACGATGAGCACCGGCGACGCCTCCTGCGTCACACGGTGCGGTGCAGGAATCGGGGGATATAGAACGTATGGAAATGAATCGGAACGCGCAGGAGGAGGGTATGACCCTCATTGAGGTGATGGTGGCCAGTGTGATTCTCCTGGTGGGGATTTTGGGCATCGCCGCCCTCCAGATCCATGCCATGAGGGCCAACGCCCAGGCCTTTGACATGACCGAAGGGGCCGTGGCCATCGGGGATCGCATTGAGCGGGTGCTGGCGGAAACCTGGACGGACAAGGTCACGGGGGGGGACCTGGCCGAAGGCACCCATACCTCGACGGACGGGAGTTACACCGTCACCTGGACCGTGGTCGACGCAACCGACGGCCGCAGCAAGACCGTGAATCTCACCGTGAGCTGGGGGAGCGGGGATGACAGTCACTCCATTTCCCAGGTGATGGTTCGGGCAAAACAGTGAGAAAACCCTTTTGGGGCTTTAACCAAGGCAGCCTGCGGGTGGTCCTTTTTTCAACGAAGGAGAGACCCATGAAACGGTGGTGGCAAAAGACCAAAGGACGAAATGAAGAGGGGAACGTGCTTCTGGTGGTGATGGTGCTTCTTTTTCTGGTCACCATGATCGGCATCGCCTCCATGAACAACTCCGTGGTGGAGCTGCGCCTTGCAGGGAGCGATCGGGTGGTGAAGCGCAACTTTTACAACGCCGAAGCCGGGCTCTTTGAGGCGGTGGCCAATTTTGAGCGCATCTACGCCAATGAAGCCGATGACGATGGGAACCGGCTCTACACCCTGGACAGCACGACCTTTCCGCTGCGGGACCGAGACCCGGAAAACGGCGGGGTTTCCTTTGCCTCCCCGGTCCTTGACGGGGACGGAATCCCCGTGGCCTGGATCGAGGTGCGAGCCATTGTGCTCAAGGCCAACAGGCTTGCCAGCGGCCTTTCGGACGACGCCGACGAGGTGCCCTCCATCGCCCACATCGGGCCAGCACCTCCGGGGTTTGACAAGGCCACCTACCGAACGCGGCGATACGCTGTGACGGCAACGGCCATCGACCCCACAACGTATGATGCGACAAACCCAACGGATTCCCTTACCGGACCCACGATCCAGTGCGGCGTGGATATTGGAGAGGAGTTCGACAAAGTGGTTCATCTGGTGGGGCTCTGATCCCAAAGGGAGGTTGATATGCGCAGTCGACACACATGGTGGTTGGTGGCCCTGGCTTTTCTGATTACAAGCCCGGCCCTGGCCGATGACACGGCCATCTACGGGACCCAGCCTGTGACCCTGGAGCCCAATGTCATGATTATTTTCGATACCTCCGGGAGTATGTCCACCGCGGATGTGCAGGGGCAGCCCTATGACTCAACAACGGTTTACGGTGGAACGTATTCGAGTGACGCAGTGTATTATCGGAGAAAAGGAAGCTGGGAGGTATTGACGAATCATGTGGATAATATTTTGTGTCAGCCCATCAAGAATACCTTGAAAACGGTGGGGTATGATCGAGATTATCTTAAAAATAACCTGAACTGTGGAGGCGCTCGGAAACGCATGCGGACCGGCAATTACATGAATTATGACAGCAGTAATTTGTCGGAAAACAGGACCCGTATGTCCGTGGCCAAGGAGGTCGTGAACGAACTTCTGGCCGATATCACCGGTGTTCGTTTCGGGTTGATGGTGTTCCATTACAGCGAAGGTGGATACGTGGTGGCCGAGTGCGGTACGGACAACAGCACCATCTCCACGGCCGTGTCCGGGCTTACCGACGGTGGGTACACCCCCCTTGCGGAAACTCTTGCTGAGGCAGGGCTTTACTTTGCCGGACAGGCCAGTCATTTCAACAACGGCACGTCGTATACCAGTCCCATCCAGCACAGTTGCCAGAAAAATTATGTCATTATCGTCACCGACGGCGAACCCACACGGGATGCGAACCAGATCCTGTACCAGAACGATTATTACAACGGCAAAAAAATTGGGGATTACAATAATGACGGGCGGGAGTTCAATAACGACGGAACCCTCAGCAGCACCTCCAACACCGATTTTCTGGATGACGTGGCCGGATTCCTCTACGACACAGACATGCACACCATGGGGGCCGGGACCTCCTTTGAAAAGCAGAACATCATCACCCACACCATCGGCTTCAAGCTGGACCACGACCTGCTCTCCCGCACGGCCATCCTGGGCGGGGGAAGCTACCACACGGCCAACACCGCCTCCAGTCTCAAGGAGGCCTTTGTCCAGATCATCAGCACCATCGTGGAGGAGTCCACGGTGTTCGTGGCGCCGGTGGTGCCGGTGAACCGGGTGAAGCGTACTGCGGACGGGGGCTTCATCTACCTGGCCTTTTTTAAGCCCATTCAGATCGGGGAGTGGCTGGGCAACCTGAAGAAGTACGGCCTGGATTCGGTGGGGGATATCCTTGATTCCACGGGCGTTGCCGCGGTGAATGCCGATGGCACCATGAAGGACAACAGCCTCTCCTACTGGACCCAGCTGAGCACGGATGGAGCGGATGTGACCAAGGGCGGGGCCGGAGAGCGGATCCAGGTGCAGACCAGCCGCAATATCTACACTTACACCGGCACCAGCAACGACCTCACCGATGCAAGCAACAGCTTTGTGGAGACCAACACCGCCATTGGCGTGGATGCGGCCCTCATCACCGAGGTCCGGAACGGCATCAACGACTGGCCCATCGGATCCATCATCCACTCCGAGCCCACGGTGGTTCATTACTCCACCTCTGCCACGATGATTTACTTCGGGTCCAACGACGGGCTGTTCCGGTGCATTAACGACGCCAATGGCGAGGAGGTCTGGGCCTTTGTTCCTCCGGGCCAGCTGAACCGCCTCAACCTGCTCCAGGACAACAACAACGATTACTACGTGGACGGACCTCCTGGGGTGGACTACGGGGCACGCATCACGGGCACGGACCTTTTTACCCCGGAAACGGTGCTTGTGGGCGAGCGCAGGGGCGGATCAACGTACTACGCCTTGAACATCACCGATTACAACGCCCCGAGGTGGAAGTACGATATTGAAGAGACGCACCTGGGAACCGGGGCCGAGGTCCTGGGGCAGTCCTGGGGGACCCCCGAGGTTCGAACCATTAAGGTGTCCGCAGATACCACGGCGGACGTGTTTATCCTTCCCGGGGGCTACGACAACCAGCAGGACCTGGATACGCCAGCCTCCACGGACAGCGTGGGGCGTGCCCTGTTTGCCGTGGTCGCTTCCTCCGGGGCCCTTACCCCCGTTAAGGTCCATGCCGGAAACTGGAGCAGCATGACCCACAGCATCGTGGATGTCGCGGCCGTGGACCACAACGCCGACGGCATCACCACCCGCATCTACGCCGGGGACATGGCCGGCCAGGTGTTCGTCCTTGCCGACGACGTGGCCATCACCGGCACCGGGGCAGATCAAAAGGCCGAAGAGGTGGCACCGGCTGGCACCTGGTCCTACAAGAACCGCCTGTTCCGCAGCGGCCTGGGCAAGATCTTCTACGCGCCCGTGGCCTCGGACATTGAGGGCAGCGTGGAGGTGCTCTACTTCGGTACCGGCAACCGGGCCGATCCCCTGGACACCACCGAGTCCAATCGGTTCTACGGCGTGTACAACTACTGGCTGGATACCGACCTGACCCCCGCCAACGACCTTCTGGATGTCTCGAATCCCAACGGGTCCTATGACGAAGCCCTTAAGGCCAAGAAGGGGTGGTACATGAACCTGCCCAACCCGGGGGAGAAGGTCGTCTCCCAGGCCCTGGTGGATTCGGGGGTGGTCTACTTCACCACCTACACCCCTGTGGTGACGGGAATTGCAGCGCCCATCGACGATCCGTGCGGAGGCACCGGGGCCCGCGGGACCGGTCGCCTGTATGCCGTGAGCATGCTGGACGCCACGCCTGTGACGGACTGGGGCAACTCCTCCTCGGGCAAGGTGCGGTCGACGATTCTGCCTGCTGACCTGCCCATTGCCGTGCCCATCATCAAGAACCGCAAGATCTACGTAGGGGCCAAGAGCTGGGATTTGCCCGAAAACGATCGGGTGGAATACTTTTACTGGAAGCAGACCCGTTAGGTTAGGAGGACGAGACGATGAAACGATTCATTCTGGCCGTTGTGTGCATGGTGTGGGCCATGGGAACGGCTGCCTGGGCCGGAGAGATGTTGAGCGAGGAGGAGTACGACGTCTTTGACTTTATCGAGATGCAGGCCCGGGTCCTGGAGGTGGCTGGGGACTGTACCTGGGTGGTGGTGGGTGAGACCCGGTTTTACGTTGGGTCTGCGGTCTATGACGGCAACAGGGTCCGGACCACCTGCCTGGATGCAAGTGGGAACCCTTTGAAAAATGCCTGTCTTATCAAGCCCCGTGATCGGGTGTACGCCAAGGGCGTGATCCTGGAGGACCGAACCATCATGGCGGTGACCATCAGGAAACGAGACCCGTAAACGTATCGCCCTGAAGGTGAAACGGCATGTCGGCTTTGAATGTCTTTTCGAGTACGGGCCACCCTGCGCCACCGAACACGGTGGGCGAAGGGGTGGCCCGTTTTTTTGTGTGTTGCCTCTTTCTTTTTTCCAGTGGTATGGGTAGTTGAAGATAACTTGTGAGCTATTTTGTGAGTTAAATGATCCGAGCCGACATCCGGGCATGTTTGTACGAAACGGATGGGAAGGAAGAGACCATGGCGACAGAGACCAGCACAACCCGGGAGATGTGTCTGACATCGGTGGGGGTTGTCCGAAGCAGCCTGACCAACCCGGAGCTTAAGGCCAGGAAAGACGGCATTGAACTGAAAAAAGGCGATGAGGATGTCAGGGCCCGTGTGAAAAAGATTTCCGAGCTCGTTTCGGAGATCGTCATCGACGATCGATTTGACGGCATCCTGGAAGGCATTGAAGAGTTTTCCCATATCCTCGTTCTCTACTGGCCCCACCTGGTCCCGGACGAGGGGCGCTCCGTCCTTCAGGTTCACCCCATGGGTCGAAAAGACGTTCCCCTGAAAGGCGTCTTTTCAACGTGCAGCCCGGCACGGCCCAACCCGGTCCTGGTGACCGCTGTGCCCCTTGTGTCCCGTGAGGGCAACGTCCTGAAGGTGCAGGGCCTGGAAGCCGTGGACGGCAGCCCCATCATCGACATAAAACCCTACATGACCCATTACTACCGTCCGGAAGGGGTGGAGATGGCAGGCTGGATGTGTCGGCTCCTGGAAGAGGTGGACGGGTAGAGAGGCGTGGTTTGTGACGATCGTCCCTTGTGCCTCCGGCGGGTCGCTTTTTGAAAAAAGCTCCGCAAAAACTTTCCGGCTGAATGTCCGTTATGTTGAAACAATCGGCCAGCCCTCGTCATTCGTAAGACCTGTTTGTCAAACCCAAGTCATAAAATCGGGTAAAAGTTTGGCCCCTGGCAGGGCCGCCGGATGCAATTTTTGGAGCTGAAGAGTTACATGTAATGAAAATTTGCGCGAATGCTTTCACCCTGAGGAACGAGGGGGGAAAGCATTCGCAACCTGGGGTCCAGGGGATTTATTCCCTGGACCCCGGAGGCCTGTCTTTTCCCCCTCGTTAGCCTGCAAGGGGCAGCTGTTCCAGGGTATCCGGTGCGGTGAGGGTGTAGAGGCTGTCGGCGGTGTGGATCATGTTCTCCACGTCGTGGGTGACGTGGATGACGGTGGTGGTTTTTTTGGAGAGGGCCTCCTCCAGGTGCTTGCAGATGGAGTCCCGCAGGTCCGGGTCCAGGCCGGTAAAGGGTTCGTCCAGCAGAAGGAGGTCCGGCTCGATGGCCAGGGCACGGGCAATGGAGACCCGCTGCTTCATGCCCCCAGAAAGCTGGTTGGGGTAGCTGTGCTCGAACCCTGTAAGGCCCATGTCGGCCAGGCAGCTCATTCCGGCCTTCTGGGCCTCTTTCTTTTTTTCTCCCCTGGCGATAAGGGGCAGGGTGACGTTTTCAAGGGCCGTGTTCCAGGGCAGGAGGCGGGGTTCCTGAAAGACGTAGCCGGTTTTGCAGGTGTGGCGGACCACCCTGCCGGATGTGGGGGTGACAAGCCCTGCGATGATCTTCAGGATGGTTGATTTTCCGGCCCCGCTGGGCCCGGTTACGGCCATGCGCCGCCCTTCCGGTATGGTCAGGTTGAGGCGACGCAACACCTCCCGGTTCTTGAAGGACATGGTCACATCAATGAGTTCAACGGCCGGTTTCATGATTCCCTCCACAGGTATTTCTCTTTTAACGGTTTCAGCAGGAAAAATTCGATCCCCCCGACAATGGACATGCTGATCAGGGCCAGGGCGTATAGCTCCGGTGTGTCGAGGTTTGTCCGGGAGATGGCCAGGCAGTGGCCGAGGCCGTTGTTGGCCCCGAGCACCTCGGCCAGGACCACCACCCGGATCCCGTTGCCCACGGCAATGACCGCCGCCGAAAAGAAGGGACCGGCCACGGTCATGGCGTAGATGCGCCTCAGTTTCATGGACAGGGGAAATCGGTAAATCTCGGCCATCTCCAGAAGGGATCTGTCCACTGAACTCATGGCCTGGGAGACGTTGACATAGACCACCGGTGCGATGGTGCAGGCCGTGATGCTGATGACCATGAGGTTGCCCATGCCGAACCAGAGCATGAAGACCACCACGATGACCACTCCGGGGATGGTCATGAGCATCCACCTGAGGGGTTCGATCATCAGCCTGAAGGGGTCGAAGAACCCGGCCAGGAGGCCCAGGCTTCCGCCGACAAGGAGCCCGAACACCAGGGCCAGGCCCACCCGCTTCAGGCTCACGGCAAAGTGCCGGAGGATAAAGGTGGGGTCGCTCAGGAGCCTGGCTGCCGCAGAAAGGGTCTCCAGGGGCGAGGCCACCACCAGGCCCGAGTAGTGGCGCGCCACAATCTCCCAGGCCAGGACGAGCAGAAGGATGCCGGAGATGCGGAGGAGCAGGCGGGCTGTGGTGCCGTGGATGGTTCCCATCATTGCGTCACCAGAAAAAAGTCTTCCCCCGGAAGATCGCCTCCCGTGGCCCTTGGTGCCTGCCTGGAGAGTTGATCAAGGAAGAAGAGGGTGTCGGAAAAGGCCTGTGGCTCGCTGGTTACACGGATGTCCACCCCGGGAAGGGTCCCGTCTTTTGACTGGGCCACCAGGGCCGGAAAGCTGTTCTCCGCCATGGCCAGGGCCTGTTCCGGGTTGGCCGAGATGCCCTCGACGCCCCTGCGGTACTCCTCCAGGATCCGGCGGACCATGGCGGGGTTGTCCAGGGTGTTGCCAAAGAGGGCAAAACCGCTGACATAAAGGGGCTTGCCGTCAAACTTTTTTTTCCAGAGCGTCCTTAAGTCCAGGTGCCTTTCAAGGAGGGGCGCCCCTTTGTCCGCCATCTCTTTGGATCGCATGACCGCCAGGGTGGCCGCGGGCTCGGCCAGCAGTGCATGGTGCCCTTTGCCAAGGAGCAGCAGATTCACCGCCTCCAGGGCGCCACCTGTGTGGTGGCGGTTGATTTTCGGGGCCCCTTGCCCCAGAAGGGCGTTAAAGAGAAGCTCGGGCATCTCTTTGTGCCCGAAGGGGAAGAGAATGGTTCCGCTGAGGTCTTCCAGGTCTGTTTCTGAGGCCTCCGACGTGGAGACGATCCACAGGGGGGTCTCAAAAAGGGCGGCCAGCTTGGCGTGGACTCCCTTGTGGTAAAACAGGGAGGCCGATGCCGTGGTGACGATGGCTCCGTCCACCTGTCCCCCGGCGATCATGGCCCGGATCTGGTCCGGGGAGTGCCAGGGGGTGAATTCGATGGTCATGGCCGGATCGTCAAAGGTCATGCCGGACATCATTGCAAAGGGGAGGCTTTCGGCCACAGGCGGTCCGGAGAGCCTTATGACCGGGGCTTCGGCGGCTTGAATGTGTAGCGGCCGTAAGGCTGTGGCACAACAGAGGGCCAGCACAATCATCATGACACGGGTTAGAAACACCCCGGGTCTCCCCGGGGTGCGTACAGCGTGGGTCATTATTTATCCTTTCTGTTTCCGGGCGATGGTCAGCTCCACCTCGCCCACGGGAAGGGTGAGGGGAGAGGTCTCCACCGAATCAAATCCCGCTCGGCGCAGGTGATCGGCGATCTCCCCTTTTTGAAAGACATAGTTCTGGCCTTCCAGGGCCAGGGACAGCCTGGAGAGCACCACATGCTCCGGTGCCGTGCCTTCGCCGGTGGTGCCTTCGTGGAGACTCACGAAAACCCCGCCGTCGTTCAAGGCCGTATGGAGGCGGGAGAAAAAATCAGAGGCCTCCTTGACGTAGTAGAGGTTGTGACTGGCCCAGATGATATCGTAGCCGGTGCCGAAGTCCGTGGTGTTGTAGTCCCCCTTGATGTAGGAGATCCGTGATTCCATCCCTTCTTTTTTTACCTCTTTTTCCGCCAGGCCGATGATGGCCGGCAGGTCGCAGAGAACCCCTTCCATGGCCGGATGGCGTTTGAGGACCTCCATGCACATGAGGCCGGGGCCGCATCCGATGTCCATGATCTTTGTGGCAGACGTGCATTCGGGCAGGGCATCGATGGTATCGGCGGCAAGGGCGGCAATGCCTGCCCGTTGGTAGGGTGCCAGGTGCTTGACCGATGCCTGCCATTTGCTCTCGTCTGCGAGGCGGTCCTCTTTTTTCACAGGCGGGGGGCCGCCTTGAACCAGCGCTTCGATTCTGCCAATGTTCCGGTGCTGCATGCGGGACAGGTTAAGAACCATATCTCCCAGGTAGACCGGGCTTTCCGTACGCAGGGAGGTCTCGGCAAAGGGCGAGTTGAGGTAGTTGCCCTGGTGCTTCACGGCCAGGCCGATGCCCGCCATGCTGTCCAGGAAGTGGGTGAGGTTCCCGAGGTCCGTCTCGCCGGGCAGGGCCGCTGCGATCTCCTCGGGGGTCGAGACCCTGGCCAGGATGTCGGCCATGCCCATCTCCACGGCTGCCTTGAGGATGGCCATGCGCACAGGCCCCTGAAGGGCTTCGAAGATGGGTGTCATGGGGTTTTTGCCGTTGATGTTGAACAGGGGTGTCATATTAAAGCCTCCAGTTGAGTGTCAGCCCAAAGGTGAGTGGGTCGCCGTCTTCCACCATGGTAAATCCCTGCATGCTTTTAACTTTTTTGGTGGCGTACTCTTCGTCCAAGAGGTTTTTGCAGTAGACGGAGACATCAAAGCGATCAAAGGCGTAGCCCAGCTTGAGGTTTACCAGGGCGTACCCGTTGTCTTTCAGGGTGTTGGCCGCGTCAAAGTATTGTTTGCCCGCGCCTGTGACGTCGGCGATGCCGTAGAGGCCGTTGGTCATGTAGTAGGCGGCCCCGGCGTTCCAGGTGAATTCAGGGGCCCAGGGCAGGGAGTTCCCCGAGTAGTCGAAGGGCATGCCGCCGGACGTGCCCTGCCAGGTGTCGATCTCCGTGTCGGAGAGGCCCACGCCCGCAAAAACTTCCAGATTGCCCAGGGGCAGGGCGGTGAGGTCCAGTTCAACACCCTGGCTGTGGGCCTTGCCTGCGTTGGAAAACTTCCAGATGCCCTGTCCTCCCCCAGGCACCTCTTCCCTGACCTGCTTGTCGTCGATGTCGATGTAAAACAAGGAAAAATCGGCCTTGAGTCGTCGGTCAAAGAAGGTGGCCTTAAGGCCTGTTTCGTAGTTTACGGTGTACTCGGGCTCATAGCCGAAGGTCTCTTCGGAGTTTGCCGAAAAGTAGTTGAAGCCCCCGGCAAGCCAGCCACGGGCACAGGTGGCGTAGGCCGTCAGGTTGTCGGCAATGTCGTAGGAGGCCGAGGCCATGGGGAGCCATTCTGTTTCGGAGAGCTTTTCGTCGAAGGTCACGGGCCCCATGATGCTGGTGAAGGTCTGTGTGCCTTCGGCTGTGGCGTGCTCCCCTCGCAGGCCGCCGGTAAGCTTCAGCTTGTCCGTAAGCCGGTAGGTTGCCTGGCCGAAGATGGCGTAGCCATCGTATTCCGAGTCCGTCACTCGGTTTTTGGCCATGGCGGGATTGATATGGTTCAATGTCATGGTGGTGTCCAGGTCCTCGGTGAACCCGAAAAGTCCCATGACCCAGGAGAGGGGGGCCTCTCCTTCGGAGGCGACTCGGAACTCCTGGCTCCAGTTGTCCTGGTCGATATCTAAATCGGTGGTTCCCAGTTTAACCGGGGTCCGGTCAAAATCGTGGGTAAACTCCCGTGTAAACTGACGGTTGCTGGTGATGGATGTGAATTTGGCATTATCGGCTCGCCAGTTCATCTTGATGACCCCACCCACTTCCTCTTCATCGGCGCGGTCCTCTTCGCTGGAGCGGACCTTGTGCCTGTCCGAGGCCTGGGGGCCGTCTTCAAAACGCAGGGTGCTGACGCCTTTGTCCTGGTCCATTCCGTCCAGGGTGGCCACGAGCTCGAAGCGTTCTCCGGGGGTCCAGCGGAGGGTTCCCCGGGCTGCGGTGGTCTCTTCGTCGGCCACGTCGTCTTTGCCTGTTACCTCATTTTCTACGAAACCGTCTGATTTACGGCCTGTCACGGACAGCCCCAGGTAGAGGGTGTCTTTTACCACAGGCCCGCTCACCGAGGCTTCCCCGCACCAGGTGTTGTAGTTGCCGCCGGACAGGCTTGCCGCTGCCTTCAGTTTGTCTCCGGGCTCCTCCAGGACCACGTTGATGACCCCGGATTCGCTGTTGCGGCCATAGAGGGTTCCCTGGGGCCCCCGGAGAACTTCCACCCGCTTTACGTCGGTGAGCAGCTGATTCTGCATAAAGCTCAAGGGGTAGGCGACGTCGTTGATGTAAAGGCCCATGGGGCTGAACAGCGAGGTGTCGATGGTGGAGATACCCCTGGAGACAAAGGCGTCCCCGGAGGTGGTCTTTTTAAAGTAGACGTTGGGGATAAACAGGGTCAGCTCGGAGAGGTCCTTGACCTCATGATCGTTGATGAACTGACCGTCCTTCACGGTGATGCTCCCTGCAAAATCTTCCAGGGAGGATTCCCTTTTGCTTGCGGTGATGACCATGTCATCCAGGGCGCGCTGGGGTTCTTCGGTTGCAAAAACAGCGGGTGTTGCCAACAGAACAGCCAGGCAGGCTGCAAGGGCGCCCCGTTTGAGCGGGGCTGAATACGATATCATCTTCACTAACACAACTCCTTTACCTTCTTGGGGGATCGCCTGGTGAAGGCATGGTATTTTTCGGCATGCCTGAGCACCTGTTCGATGGTGTCGGCCATGCAGCGGTCCACCTGTTCAAAGTTCATATGGGGGATGTAGTATTGCTCCAGTTTGCCGTGGGTGTGGCCTGCGCGGACGAGGGCCTCCATGGCCGCATCAATCATGGCGTCGTAGTGGTGGTCATCGCTTTTTATCTCTCCCTGTTTTGTGCTGATACCGGGTTTCAGGAAGGCATTCAGATCGTGCTCCTGTTCCCTGGGAAGCCCCTTAAGGGTGTCGGTTGAGATCACCACGTCCATGGCAGGGATGATGAGGTGGCTGATCCTGTGGTGGTCCAGGGGGTGGTGGCAGTATTCCACCTTGTGGCCCCGGCTCCTGGCCTTTGCGGCGAGCCGCGACAACATCGTGGATTTTCCTGTACCCGGTGCACCGTGGATGAGAACCAGGCGGGTGGAGGGGCCAATCACCGTGTCCATGAAGCTGACCGTGCCCTCCGGGGTGATGGAGTTCATGAAGAGGTGCCTTTCCGGTCCCACGGCGTCGGCCAGGGGATGGCCGGTGAAAAGGTCTGCACAAAGGGCCTCGTACAGTGCATTGACCTTGGAAAAGTCCTGGTGTGCCGTGGCCAGGTCCGCCCTGTTCGTGCGAACGAGGTGGGCTGCGGCGAGGAAGCGGTACGCCCTGCCGAAGCACCGGTCGGATTCGGCGGTGATGTCCATGATCTCCTTGCCGTGGGGGCGAATGCCCGCCTCATCCCAATAGCGGCCCAGGTTGATGATTTCGTCGACGGCACCGGGGTGCTTGGGGTCGAAGACGTGGTGGCCGGTGGCGGCCGTGACCACCGCCTTGATCTCCGGGACGATGATGGCGTCCAGGGAGTCGGGATCCAGGGAACAGTGTTGCTGTTCCACGGCAAATCCCTGGTTGCGCATCTCATCGGCGATTTGCTTCAGGAAGGTGGATTTGCCCGTCCCCGGCCCACCTTTGATGATGGTGATTTTTGCATCGGTGAGGTCATGGAAAAAGTCAAAGAAGCAGTGAAATCCATGGGCGGAGTTGCAGCCGAAAAAACTTTTCCGTACGAGGTGTTTTTCAGGGGGTGCAGTCATGGGTCCATCCTTAAACGTATGTGTGGGTTTGTTATGTCCCGTGCTCGGGGATCGTGCCTGTTGGGTTCGGGCATGTGCCCATGCCTATGCCCGCATGGGGTGACGTTCCTTCTCTTTTTTTCCGTGGGCCGTCAGGAACACATGGTAGAGGCCGTGGGCCTTTACCCGGGTTTCAACGGCCTTGGGATCGGTGGTGTAGAGGTCGAGGCGCTTCATGCGGTTGAAGTAGTTGCCCCCTGAGAAGGTGTACCGGTCGGTGAGCCCTTCCATGGTGGTGCTTGCCTGGTTTTCGTGCCGGATCAAATCGCCGATGGCCAGGCCGTCGGGCAGGGAGAGCAACGGGCGGCCCGTGGCCTGCTGCACGCTGTTCCAGCCAGCGAGGCTTCCCGTTGCCATGGCCTCGGTGTGTCCCACGAAGAGCCCTGCCTTTTCCCCGGCGCAAAAGAGGTTGGCGACGCCCTGGGCCTGCAGTGCATTGTTCCGGTGCGTCCGTGCCAGGAACCGGACCGAGTTGGAGGCGCCCCCTGAAAATTCGTACATTGCCCGTTCCAGCCCTTTTATTTTTCGCAGCTTTTCCAGGGGGAAAAAGGGCATCATCATTTTGGCGCGGGCCCCGGTGTCCAGGAGGATAAGGTTTTGTTTGAATTCGGGGATCGCATACTGCTTGCAGGCCTTGAGCTTGAGGATTCCCTCATCCACGAGGTGTTTCTCAAGGGGAAGGATGGCCACTCCTTTGTCGTGCAGGCTCTGCCGGATCTCCGGGCTCAGGGTGGCTTTGTTGAGTTCGCAGGAGCCGCTGAAGGATCCGTAGGTTTCACCGTCCCGAAGCCCGACGCTCTCTTCGCATCCTGCCATGTGGCTGAGGCTGACCCTGGGGCCGAAGGAGGGGCATCGGAGCACGCACATGGTGCAGCCGTTTCCGTACCGGGCGCAGTTTCCCATGGATCCGGCAGAGCCCGTGGTCTCGATGAAGACGTCTCCGTGGATGACGGACCCGTCGGCCAGGGAGACCGAGCGGATACGATCCGGCTTCTCCCCATCCGATTCCTCCATGGAAACCCCCACGGCGCGGGCCACAAAGCGAAGCTCAACGCCTTTGTCTTTCAAGGCCTTTCGCACGGCGGGTTCCACGCGGGAGGTGTCGTAGAGGCTGGCATGGTAATGGCCCGGAAAATCAATGCCGACGTGTTGGGAGAGGGCATCTGTGAGATCGATGAGCTCTGGGGCGCCTAAGTATTTGAGCTCTTCTGCGGCGGTGAATCGTCCGTTGTTCCGCATGATTCCACCGGCAAGCCCGCATCCCAGGAGGAGGTCTGTCCGTTCCAACAGCACCACCTGGGCGCCTGCGTTCCGGGCGGCAATGGCCGCCGCGCATCCAGACCACCCTCCACCGATGACAACTACCTTGGGCATGATACGATTCCTTTCCTCATTGAGTGTATTCTCATGGGCAGACGGCTCCCTCTTCCGCGACCTGCTTCGGGTCGAACTGCACCTTGCAGGATCTTACGGATTTGTCGCCCATGGTCACCATGCAGCTCCCGCAGATCCCTTCGCCGCAGCAGAAGGTGTGATTGTTGGAGACCGCAAGGCCTGCTCCGGGACAGTGGCGCTCCAAAAAGGCGGTGACAAGGTCGTGCTGGGGCGTGCTTCCGGCGCTGAAGGCAAAGGCGATGGACTCCTTGTCCGGCAGCTGTTCCATGGTGGCCTGACCCTGGCTTCCGTGAAGGGGGCCTTTCCGAACGATCACATCGTCGGGGAGGTATCCCGAGATAAAGAACGGGCCGGGCGTGTTGACCAGCAGGGTCACCTTGTTTCCATGGGCGAGGAGGCGCTTGATCACCAGGGGAACCGAGGCCTGGGACATGCCGCCGGTGACCACGAGGCAGCGGGCGTCCCGCACGCTCTCCACGGCCCTGTTACCCTGGAGACCGTTCCAGTAAGGGCCCCTCAGGAACAGGCGCAGGGGGCTTCGCTCCAGAAGCCGGGTCTTAGGGCCGGTGACATGGAAGGCCAGGGTTACCGTGCCTTCCATGATGTCCGATGCCACAATGGCCATGGGGGCATCGAAAAAAGAGCGTTCCGTAAGCCCCCTGACGAAAACATAGCTTCCCGGGTGGTTGAGGGACCGCGCCATGGCACGGGAGACCGCGATTTTTTTCAGGTATATTCCGTCCTCGATCCGTTGTGAGTCGGCGATATCGCAGAGCACGGTCTGCTTTCGCTTCACCGCCTTGGATCCGTTACGCAGGTATCTCTGGTAAATACACACCTTCGACCAGTTGCAGGCACACACCTCTTTGCCCTGGAGCAGGGTACAGACCGTGCATTCACCCACTTCGGCCAGGTAACAGGGACAGAACTCCGTGCCGGCGTCGATGCATTCAAACGGGTTCATGGAGGGGCTCCACGGCTGTCTTGCGGGTGGTGGCACGGGTTTTTACGACATAAAGGCTGTAAAAGCCCGAAGCGCACAGGACCACCTCTTCATAGCACCCGAAGAGGCCCAGGCATTTCGGGATGTTGACAAAGGCCCAGACCAGAAGAAGGATGAAGATATCTCGGTCCATGCGGCGGGCCGCCGAAAAGAGCACGAGGGTGAACCCGGCCAGGGGGCAGGGGAACATGGGGAGCACCACGAATCCATGGCCCAGGGCCATCCCGGCAAAGGGGAAAAGATAGACACAAAGCAGAAGCACTCCGACCAGGACCTGGTGCAAGGGCGTGTCGGGCAGACGATAGGAACATTTTCCGGTGACCAGCAGGTCGATGAGGAAGAGAAAGGAGATCACCAGGTACAAGGGCCCTCCCACAAAGAGTGCCATGGGGCTTTTCCCGCAGTAGAGCAGGAAACAGGCGATGCCGTTCCAGGCAAAGGCTGCGGCCAGAAAGGCCGTCATTCCTTTATCCGATGCTTTTGACGGTTTCGCAAAGACTCCGTAAAGCGCGAAAAGGGAGAGCAGGATAAGCAGGATTTGTACGGGCAGTGTGTCTTCGTTGAATTTCCTTAGAATCGTCCAGAACATCTCAGTTTTGTTCACGTCTCCTCCGAATGCGTGGTGTGGCGGTTTCCGCAACATACCGACGGTTGCCGGTGAGGGGGTTGCGGGTGAGCATAATGAACCCGATGTGGTCATGTACTGGGTGTTATTTCTTTACTCAGGAAGGCTTAGGTATCGCAGGCTCTCCTCGGGTGCACAGGATTACATGATCATCTGGTTCCATCATGCAGACAATCCACCCAAAGGATCTGCTGCTGTAAGACTCGCGTACCCGACGGCAGCGATGTGTCTGGATATTTACCCGTCGTACAATTTTATGTCAATACATAATTTTGTCCTTCCTAACATTTTTATAACTTCCATATGACTTCTCGCGATGCCAACAGAATACCTGCCGGCCCAGGCCATCGTCGTGGCCGGTGTGCATCGTATCCTGTCACGCAGTTGCGAATCCTTTGGTGAGGTTTTGTCAAGGTTGTTAAAAATCAGGGCCTTCCATTTTATTTGCATGTTCCAAAGGGTGGGTGTCGTGATATATTAACAGCGCTGCAACCGGATTTCGCATTCCTTGAGACCGGTACATGGTGTGCTTGATTTTTCGATCGATTTCTTTTGTCGTCGTCGTCGCGAAAGCCTTTGTTCCTCATTTGGTGCATATAGTCAATTATGTCGAAGGTCCTCGATACCTAAGATGAAAAGGAGTGGCATATGAAAACACGTCGGATATCCATGGGAGTCGCCTTGTGCGTGGTTTTCGGGGCATTGGTCTGGGGGGACGCGGAAGGGTCCTGGCTGGATAAGATCAATATCTTTAAGAAAGACAGTGGAGAAAATGCGGAGGTGGCTGAGGGCGCACCATCCACCGGTGAGATCGGCGATGCCTTCAAGGAGGCGCTTCGCATGGGCACCGAGAGTGTCGTGGGCCGTTTGGGCACCGTGGACGGGTTCAACGGGGACCCGGCTATCCATATTCCTTTGCCCACGGAGCTTCAGGCGGTGAAGGCCGTGTTGGACAAGGCGGACATGGGGCATCTGACCGATGATCTTGAGCTCAAGCTCAATCGTGCCGCCGAAGCAGCCACCCCCAAGGCGAAGACCCTTTTCTTCGATGCCATCGCCCAGATGACCTTTGAAGACGTCAAGGCGATCTATGAAGGACCGGACAATTCGGCGACCCTCTACTTCCAGGAGAAGATGACCCCCTCCCTTAAAAAGGAGATGGAGCCCGTGGTGGAAGAGACCCTGTCCCAGGTCGGCGCCATCCGGGCCTACGACCAGGTGATGGACCAGTACACATCCATGCCGTATGTCCCGGATGTGAAGGCCGACCTCACCGATTATGCCCTGGATAAAGGCATCGACGGGATTTTTCACTACATCGCCATGGAGGAGGCTGCAATCAGGAAAGACCCGATGAAGCAGACCACCGCCTTATTGAAAAAAGTGTTCGGGGAGTGATGGGTGATATCCTGTGGAATGTTTCTGTTTCGGTCGGTCTGTTTCATGGGTGAACAAGGTGCTCACCTGTGGTATGGTCGGAGGCGCGTTTTGACCTCTTCCCGTGAACCCGAACCAGAACAGGCAGGTGACCATGATCGAACCAGACCACACAGGAAAACTTGATTCCGGTTTTGCCTTGATCCTGATCATTTGGGGGGCCATTTTGGCTTCCCTGGGGGTGTATCTGGGGGTAGGGCTGTTTATGGGGGACACCTTTACGGTGGCGCTCAGTGATGAGTTTCCCGTGGTGACCCTGCGCTACGTGCTGTTCGGTATTTCCGCAGCCACCCTTGCCGGGGTGCATGTCCTGCGCCGGTTTATGCTCGGCCATCCCGGAGGGAGCACCCCTTCGGCCTCTTCCGGCCAGCACCCTGCGGTGGCCCGGTATGCCGTTATCGTGATTCTCTCCTCAGCCCTCCTTGAGAGCATCGGCATTTACGGCCTTGTGCTGTTTCTCACCGCCGGTGATTCCCTTTCCCTCTACCAGCTCCTGGGTCTGTCGGCGGTGGCCATGCTGGTGTATCGCCCCAGGAAGGCGGAGCTCCTGGACCTTGCCCGGCGCATGGGCACCATGAATTGACTCATCCTGGAGAGAGCCTCCGGACGCACCGTTACCGGCATGGTCCGGAAGGCTTTTTATCGGCCGGGTTAGCCCACGGGAAACAGTGGGAGCTTCTCCAGAAAGACGATATCCTCCCGGGATGCGGCATCGCCTTCGGCGAGAATGGCCGCTTTGACGGTGACAATGCCTCCTGCGGCCTGGACGAGGCGGCTGATGGCCTCAATGGACTCGCCGGTGCTGATGACATCGTCGATGATGGCCACGCGCTTGCCTTTGATGGCCGCGGCATCCGTGGCGTCCAGGCAGAGGAGCTGCTTGCCCGTGGTGGTGATGGACTGCACCTCGTCGATGACCGGGTTTTCCATGTAGGCTTTCACGCTTTTTCTCGCCACGAAAAACCGCTTCATCCCCATGAGACGCGAAACTTCGAAGACAAGGGGGATGCCCTTGGCTTCGGCGGTGACAAGGACGTCTACCTCCGGGAGTTTTTCCATAAGAAGGGGCGCTGCAGCGCAGATGAGCTCGGTGTCCCCCAACACCACAAAGCTTGCGATGTTGAGGGTCTCGCTGACGGGGACGATGGGAAGTTGGCGGGTCACACCGGCCACTTCCAGGGTGTATGTTGTGTTCATGGGATGTCCTTAAAAAAGCTTAAAAAAACGTAACTATTCAGATCAAAAAAGCCTCCGGCGGCCCTGCCGGGGCAGATGCAAAAAATCAGAATCCCACCAGCGGTGAGATGCATTTCACAATGAGGCCCGCCATCATGCCCAGGAAAGGATCGGAGATGGCGGTGACCGTCATGGTCACCCCGCCCACGATGGTGTCTCCACCGCCAAGGGCTGCGGAGGCGTTGATGGGTACGGTGACAATGGCCCCCAGCACAAAGAGGAACCCGGCGATGGATTCGCTGGGCACGTATTTTCCGATCTTGGGAAGAAACCCGGCAAAAAGGATGACAGCCATGAGGGTCATCATGAGCACCCCGGAAAAGACGGGGTGGGGGGCGCTGCCCGTGGCAGAGATAATGGCCTCCACCGGGCCGCCGCCGAACAGGGAAGACGCCATGTCCGCGAGGCTGCTGTAGATGGCCAGGTGGTCCACGTTGACGCTTGAGCCTGCAATGTTGCCGGTGATCTTGCCGAAGGCGATGTTGGCTCCGATGTTGAGGCAGACCATGGCCAGGGCACCCCGGGCCACGGAGAGGTTCATGATGGGCTTCTGAAGGGAAAACCCTTCTTTTTCAACGGCGTTCATGTCGGATTTCTGTTTCAGCGACAGGGCCACGGCACTTGAAAGGACCACGGAGACGGTGATGGTATAGACCAGGTCCTTGGTCATCATGTAGGTGAGAAACCCTGAGGCAATGGAGCTGAACCCCACGGCTTTGTTCTTGGTGGCCATGCCGAAGGCCACCCGGGCGAGCATGATGCCGACCCCAGCCATCATGCCGTTGGTGATGGCAGGCCCCACAAAGGTGACGATTTTCTCCAGAAAGCCGAACACGCCGATGGTGGCCATGGCCGCTGCACCAAAAAAGATCATGGAGAGGCGCTCCCGCATGTTGTCGCCCATGGTCCCGGCAAGGGTGATGGTTTCGGCCTGGAACGAAATGGGGGCCACGCAGCCGAAGAGAAGGCAGCCCCCGGCACCCACGATAAAGGCCAGGGCCGTGGGGATGGAGGCAAAGCCGAAGGAGAGGGCGAGAAGGCCCTGGGGGAGGCCGTTGAGAATGACGCTCAAAGCGGCCAGGATATCTTTGATATATTCCATTGTAAGAGACTCCTTGTGGGGTGTCATGTTCCTGAAATACATGCCGAACAAGGGGTCTCGTGAGGGCGCAGAAATACGGAAACAGATCACCCGGGACAACAGGGGGACCTGCGGTTTTTCTTGCACTCCCATAGTCGGATGGACGGCCTTCCGGTAGAGACTCCTGACCCATGTCATCAGGATTATATGGGGTGGTTGGTTGTGAAAGAGTGTGGATAGCAGAGCCTTTCAAGGAATACAATGGGGATTACTATATTTTGTAATGGCCGTGATGCCACAGGGAACTGTGTTATTGGTGAATATTTTGGGCGTTGTTTACTAACGGCTCGAAACAAAAATAGAAAAGCCGAATGGCTGGACTGCTGAGAAATATTCATTGATCATCGGTTTGGGAAGACAAGGCCGGGAAGCAGGGGGCCGTGAAGGCGAATCCAGCAGGTTGGGTCCCTGTCAAAGGGGGATGACGGCAATGGCGGCGGCGGGCAGGGCCCGTCGTCCATTGGATGTATGGAGAAAAGGGCAACCCATGGCACGTGTGCTTGCGATCATCTGGGGAAAATGGGGGCTTGCTGTGCTGGCCTGCGCGGTGGCGCTGACGGTCTGCCTGGACCTGGCCTTTCCACCCGATATTCCGGCACCCGGGGAGGGCATGGCCGTAACGGTTGTGGACAGGGAAGGGAACCCCTTGCGGGTGTTTCCCGATGCCCGGGGAATCTGGCGGTACCCGGTGACCCCGGACGAGGTCTCCCCCCTTTATATCGAGGCCCTGCTGGCTTACGAGGACCGTTGGTTCTACCGGCACCCCGGCGTCAACCCCCTGGCCATGGGCCGGGCCCTTGCCGATGCCCTCCGGCACGGGCGCATTGTCTCGGGCGGCTCCACCCTCACCATGCAGGTGGCCCGGATCCTCCATCCCCATCGGCGAACCGTTTTCGGCAAGATCGGCCAGATGCTTCGTGCCCTTCAACTGGAGCGACGTCTCACCAAAGAAGAGATCCTGACCCTGTACCTGAACCACGCCCCCTTTGGCGGCACCGTGGAAGGGGTCCAGGCCGCGTCTTTAACCTACCTGGGCAAACCCGCCTCTGAGCTGACCCACGCCGAGGCGGCCCTGCTGGCGGTGTTGCCCCAGGCTCCGTCCCGCTACCGTCCCGATCTTCATCCGGACCGGGCTGTGGCGGCCCGTAACAAGGTGATAGGGCGCCTGGTGGGGTTCGGGCGCTGGGAAGCCTGGCAGGGGGACGAGGCCCGGGAAGAGCCCCTGGCCGTTCACCCATGGAAGCCTCCGTTTCGGGCGCCGCTTCTGGCCCGTCGCCTGAGGCGCGCCAGCCCCGGACAGGGCGTGATCCGCACCCCCATCGATCCCTGCCTTCAGGCCGGGCTAAGGGACCTTGCTGCCAATCTGAAGGGCGAACTGCCCTCCGGGACCTCCCTGGCCTTACTGGTGGTGGAGAACGAGACCGGGCTGGTAAGGGGCTACAAGGGCTCCATGGATTTTTTTGACGATGAGCGCTTCGGGCATGTGGACATGGTGCGGGCTGTTCGGTCTCCGGGGTCCACCCTCAAGCCGTTTCTGTACGCCATGGCCCTTGACGACGGCCTGATCCATTCGGAGAGCCTGCTCATGGACAGTCCCCTGTCCATCGGCGGGTACACCCCCTTGAACTTTACCCGCCATTTTGCAGGGCCGGTGTCGGCCTCCGAGGCCCTGGTCCGGTCCCTGAACGTGCCCGCCGTGGAGCTGCTCCATCGGGTGGGGCCGGTGCGCTTCGACAGCCTCCTGCGCCAGGCGGGCATCCATCTGCGCTACCCCCAGGGCGGGGGGCCCAACCTTTCCATGGTTCTGGGCGGGGTGGGTACCACCCTGGAAGAGTTGGTGGCAGGGTATTCGGCCTTTGGCCGTGGGGGCAGGGCGATCTACCCCGAGGGGCTCATCCTTGCAGACAGCCAGGAAACCCAGGTGCTTTCGGAAGGGGCGGCCTGGATTGTCCGTCGCATTCTGGAAACGCCTGAGAGAAAGCGGAACAGAAGGGGGCGGTTCGGCATGCGGCGCAGCCGTAAGCTGGCCTGGAAAACCGGGACGAGCTATGGATTTCGAGATGCCTGGGCCGTGGGGGTGACCGAGTCCCATACCCTGGGGGTCTGGGTGGGACGCCCGGACGGTACGCCCCTTCCCGGTCACTACGGCGCTGTTACGGCTGTTCCTGTCCTTTTTCAGGTGGCAGACCGGCTTCCATCGGCAGCCCCCAGGGGCTCTTCCATGCCCGAGAGTGTGTCCCGGGAATCCGTCTGCTGGCCCCTGGGCGTTTTGTCGTCGGACACCGAGCCCGGCCACTGCCACGTCAAGCGGACGGCCTGGGTCCTCAACGACACCGTTCCCCCGACCTTCGGGCCCTGCCAGGATGAGGTCCTCATGGCCCCCAACCCGTTGATTGTTTCCGTGAACCCGGACACCGGCAGGGGGCTGTACGGGCCCTGCCTGGATCGCTGGCTGGCGGAGCACCCCCAAACCCGGCACATTCCCACCCGCACCATTGCCAGGTGGCCGGCAGGGGCCCTGGCTTTTCTTCCTCCGTGGATCCGGGACCGCAGCCGCTGCCCCGATCCCGATCTTTCCTGCCTTGAGGGGGAAGCCCCTTTGAGCGCGCCCATCGTCATCCACGGTGCCAGGGACGGCGCCGTCTTCAAAGATCCCTTGAAACCCGGCGGGCCCCTCACCGTGGAGCTCTGTGCCACAGGCGGCAGCGGCTCCCTGCACTGGATGATCGATCACACCTGGGTCTCCAGAAGCCGCCCGGGCGCAGCGGCCCGCATCACCTTTGCCACCCCCGGCAGGCACACCCTGACGGTGATGGACGCCTCGGGACAGTATGCCGACCTCTCCGTGGTGGTGCGATAAACCGGATATCCTACAAGAAAAAAACACAACGCAAACCAAGATATGATGTTCGTGTAACCCAGGCTTAACACCGGGCAGGTAAACAGAGTCAGCTGTCAAACAACAACCCGTATGTCTCAGGAGGAACCATGAGAATCCTTGGAAAGCAGGGCTGTTTTTTGGGTATTGCGTGTTTCATGATCGGGCTTTTTGCCCCACCGGTCTCGGCTGCAAAACATGTGATCCTGATGATCAGTGACGGTCAGGGCATGGGCACCGTCATGGCAACGGATTTTTACAACGGCAACCGGGCGGTTTATGAGTCCTTTGAGGACAAGTATGCCATGACCACCTACAGCGCCCTGGGCGCCTACAAGCCCGATCTGGGCTGGCGGCTGTTCGGCTCGCATCTTTTGAACCCCACGGATTCCGCGGCGGCTGCTACGGCCATGGCCACAGCGGTCAAGACCTACCCCGGCATGCTGGGAAAATCCCCTCTTTTCATCGACGTTAAAAACATTGTGGAGACCGCCTCCACCCAGGGCCTGGCCACGGGGGTGGTGACCTCCGTGGAGGTGAGCCACGCCACACCGGCGGGCATGGTGGCCCACAACATCTCCCGCAACAACTACGAAGAGATCGCAGCCCAGATGATCTACGGCAGCGAACTCGACGTGATCATGGGGGCGGGCCACCCCATGTACGACAACAACGGGCACCTGAAGTCCCATGACCGGGACTACGCGTACGTGGGCGGGGAAGCGGTCTTCGCCGATCTTACCGATGCGGACGGGGCCCGGGCAAAGGACGGGCGTTCCTGGGCCTTCATGGATGAGAAAGCTGATTTTGAAGCCCTGGCCCAGGGCTCCCTTTCTGCGGGCAAGGTGTTCGGGTTGGCCAGGGCCGCCACCACCCTTCAGCAGGGACGTTCCGGCGATCCTCAGGTGGTGGATCAAAGCAACCGGAACCCTTCCGTTCCCAGCCTTTCGGACATGGCCCTGGGGGCCCTTCATGCCTTGTCCAACGATCCGGACGGCTTTTTCCTCATGGTGGAGGGCGGGGCCGTGGACTGGGCCAATCACAGCAATGAAAAGGGCCGCATGATCGAAGAGCAGACAGCCTTCAACGCGGCCGTTTCCGAGGTGGTTGCCTGGGTGGAGGAGAACAGCAACTGGGACGAAACCCTGCTCATCGTCACCGCCGACCATGAGTGCGGCTACCTCTGGGGAGCCGATGAGAGGGCCTTTGTCCCGGTGGGAGACAACGGGGCGGGTAACCTGCCGTCCATGGTGTTCCATGCCGACACCCACAGCAACGTGCCCGTCCCCTGTTATGTGAAGGGCTCCGGTGCCGGGCCGTTCCTCGATGGCCTGGTGGACGGTACGGACACCTTTTTTTCAGAGCTCTTTTCAGGGTTTGACCCGGGGTTCTCCGGCGACTTTATCGATAACACCGACCTGTTTCTCCTCATGAGCCGCTGGCTGGAAGGGGAGGATGAGGGCTCCAACGGCTCAGGGCAGTGGCTTAAAGGGGATCTGCACGCCCACTCCCTGCACAGCGACGGCAACGCACCGGTGGCGGCCGTTCTGAAAAGCGCGGAAGACAAAGACCTTGATTTTTTTGTCCTCACCGAGCACGACTCGAACATGTTTGACCCCCAAGACCCCGGCCCGGTCATGCCCACCCACTGGGAAGACCCGGATTACACCTCCGAGGAGACCGTGCTCCTCTACGGCGTGGAGTGGACCACCGGCAAGGGCCACGCCAATGCATGGGCCGCAGCGCCCTTTGACTACACACCCCTCTGGCACGCCAACACCGGTCTGGATGCCGTGGCCGCGGTCTACGGAGCCCATGACGGGGAAGCTCTTTTCTCCATCAACCACCCCTCGGCCATTTTCTGCTGTCCCTGGGAGTATGATGTGGACAACGCCGTGGACACCATCGAGATCTGGAACAGCATGTACCGCATCCCCAACCTCAACGGCTGGTCCAGCCACCCGTTCTGGGATGCCGAGCTCCTCAAAGGGCGCCGCATGACCGGTGTGGGGGGCTCGGACACCCACAAGTTAGTCGAGTATGCTTCGGACCCCTTTGCAAAGATCGAGGCGGCCCTCTTCGGCCACGGAAACCCCACCACCTGGGTTTACGCCCAAGAAAAGACGGGAGACGCCATCCTTCGCAGCCTGAAAAACGGCCGTGTCTCCCTGAGCTACGCCCCGGACGCCGAGCGCCTGGACCTGGTGGCCGACCGGGACGGCGACGGATACTTCGAAACCCTCATGGGGGACAACCTGATCCAGACCCCGGGCCGGGAGCTCTCCTTTCAGATCGATATCCGCAACCCGGCCCCGCCGGGCTGGTTTGCCGTGCCAAGGGTCAAAGAACTCACGGCCGAGAACCTGGTGAAGCTCGTGGCAGGGGAGGTGGATCTTCCCTCGCTGCTGGGGCTTTTGGCCGGAAAAGACACCTACCTTGTGGGCGTCTTGAAAAACGGTATCCCCCACAGGGCCTGGATCGTCAGCGGCGGCGCCACCCGTGTGACCTTTACCGACACCCCGGCTTCAAGGGGCAGGACCTATTACCGCGCGGAACTCATGGGGACCCCCGACCTCCTTCTTTTCCAGCGCCTCCTCTACGGCCGGGTGAAGGCGGTCACCAATCCCATCTATGTGAATTTTCCGGCCCGGTAGGTGTTGCATCCGTGGCGGCGAACACCTGCCGCCACAGGATCATCACACAGGACAAGCCTGCCGTGAGGTCCGAGAGGAGCTGGCTGGCGGCGATCCCGTTGATGCCGAACCTGCCGGGCAGGACCAGCAGCAGCGGGATGAGGTAGATGCCCTGGCGGGCGAAAGAGACATACATGGCAAGCCTGGCGTTGCCCTTGGACTGCTCGAAGATCATGGCGATGAGCTGAACCGGGACCATGGCGAAAAAGCCCATATAGATGGCAAGGGATCCGGACAGAATCGTCGTGACGGCAGCCTCCGTTGAAAAAAGGGCTGCAAGGGGCCTGGAAAAGATCAAAAAGAGAAGGGATGCGCAGGCTCCGTAACCCGTTCCGATTTTGAGAAGGGCGGAGAGAAGGGCTTTGATTTTTGCGGGGTCTGTGTCCACCACACAGGCCCCGATTAATGACTGGACGCCGTTGGCAAGGCCCATGACGGGCAGGGTGGATACCGTGTAGAGCCTCAGGGCGATGCCGATCCCCGCCACGGCCTCTGCCCCGAAAGCGGCGGCCTGTCGGTTGACCAGGACAACCGCCAGGACATTGATCACAAAAGCCATGAAGGTGGGAATACCGATACTCAGGATGGCAGCGCACACGTGGCGGTTCACGGCCCGGAGGGTTGGGCGGATCCGAATTCGGCTTTTGTTGCTGGAAAAATACCAGATGTATGCTCCCACTGCGGGGATCTGGGCAAGCAAGGTGGCACAGGCTGCTCCGCGGATGCCCAGGTCCATCCAGAAAATGAATATCGGGTCGAAGAGGGCGTTGAGGGCAAAGGCAATGATCAGCGTCACCATGGAAAACAGGGTCCCTCCCTGGCTTCGCGCAATGAAGCCGAAGATGGTGTTGGCAAGCACGAGGAGGAAGGCCACCAGGATAAGCCTCCCATACCTGTAAAAACAGGCCTCGGTCCCCGGGACGGTTCCCATGATACGGGCCACAAGGTCAAATTTCCAAAACATCACTCCAAGGTAGGTCCCCCCTGCCAGAATCCCCAGCATCAGGCCGCTGCTGGCGGCTGCATGTGCGTGGGCAAGGTCATTTCGCCCGATGCTCCGTGAGGTGATGGCCGCTGTGCCGATGCCGATGCTCTGGCCCAATGCGATGAGCACAAAGGTCAGGGGGTAGGTGAGGTTCACGGTTGCCAGCTCGGACACCCCCAGAAATCCTACGAAATACGCATTGAGAACCTGGTACATGGCCTGGATGATCAGGCCGAAGATGGTGGGGGCGGAGAGAGCCAGGATTTTTGAGTAAAGACGATTCATGGATCGGGCCTTGGTTTCTATTTGGTTGGGACATGGGTTTTTTGCGATGAGAGGGCCTTCTCGGGCCGGGACATGCGGCGAACGGGATGCGTTAAGGGGGGGGGGCGTCGCATGGTTGTTATGTATACCCTTGTCGGAAAGCCCCGTCCACAGGGGCTTTTGCTTATGTGGGCGTACAGAGGGTATCTTTATGTCGGGGAGATGGCGGGCTGAACGGTGTTTGCCTGTGGGGAAGAACCGAGATCGCGAAAAAAGATCGTGGGTCTTTGCACTCGGGTCCGACCCGGGTCTCTCCTTGGATTTTGTCGTGGGCAAACCTTGCGTATTTACAGGGGATGGCGGGTTTGGTAGAGTTGGGTTTATGGCGTGTGTCTTTGGCATTTGGTGTATATCGGCTGTTTTCTCCTTCCTCACTCTCTGTTCGTTTCTGCCTTCATTTTCTCTCCTCTCACCGATTCCTGACTCCAGGTGATACCTGCGCGTGTCATCTTGTTGTCGGTATTCCAGCAGGGACCATGCCGTCCGCCGGTACCGGCCATGACCGTGTGTCGCGTCATCTCTTGTGATGCGGGCCGGGCCTTCGCCCTTGTGAAAAAGCCATCAAGAAAGGAATAGAACCCATGAGTGATAAGCCTGTAAAATTGACGGGGGCGTCCAAGAGCCCCTTTAAGGACATGGTCATGAAGCTCCTTCCGAAGGGAGGGAATCTCAACTCCTGCCTGACCTGCGGGGTCTGCTCTTCGGGCTGCCCTGCCACGGGGCTGGATGACATGGATCCCAGGAAATTCCTGCGCATGGCCGCCCTCGGCATGGATGAAGAGATCAAAGAGAGCCGATGGCCCTGGTTCTGCACCATGTGCATGCGGTGTGTGCATGCCTGTCCCATGGAGATCAACATCCCTCAGCTCGTCTTCAACGCCCGGAGGCTGCGGCCTCGCGACGAGATGCCCAAGGGCATCCTGGGCTCCTGCGACATGGCCCTGGCCAAGCCCACCAACAGCGCCATGGGCTGCACCCAGGAGGATTTCGCCTTTGTGGTGGAGGATATCCTCGACGAGATCAAGGAGGAGTATCCCATCTGGGAAGAACGGAACCTTGAAGCCCCCATCGACAAGAAAGGGGCCGAGTATTTTATCAACCAGAACTCCAGGGAGCCCATGATCGAGCCCGAGGAGATGGGGCCTTTGTGGAAAATCCTTAACCTTGCCGGGGTGGACTGGACCTACGGCAGCTCCGGCTGGGCCGCCGAGAACTACTGCATGTTCATGGCCGACGACGCCGGGTGGAAAGAGCTCACCGAGCGCAGCGCCCGGCAGTGCGAGGAGCTGGGGTGCAAGACATTCTTGAACACAGAGTGAGGGCACATCACTTTTGCAGTCCTGGTAGGACTGGACAAATTCAAGATTCCTCACAACTTCAAGGTCGAGACCATGTACACCATGTATGCCCGGTGGATCCGCGAAGGAAAGCTCAAGCCGGATCCCAGCTGGAACGATGAGCTCAAGATTAAATTTACCCTTCAGGATCCTTGCCAGATCGTTCGGAAATCCTTTGGGGATCCTGCTGCCGATGATATGCGGTTTGTGGTGAAATCGTGCGTGGGGGAAGATAATTTCGTGGATATGTATCCCAATAAATCAAACAATTTCTGCTGTGGCGGAGGCGGCGGGTTCCTGCAGTCCGGCTACAAGGATCAGCGGCTTGCCTACGGACAGATCAAGGACCTGCAGATAAAGAAAACACAGGCCACCTACTGCGTCACCGGCTGTCACAACTGCCACGCCCAGATCCACGAGCTGGGTGAGCACTTCGGGGGCGGGTACCACGCAGTCCATGCCTGGACCATCCTGGCCCTTGCCCTGGGCGTTCTGGGCAGCACCGAGCGGATTCACCTGGGCGAAGACCTCCAGGAGGTGAACCTTCCTGATCCGGGTTGATGGGATTGCCTTTGTAACGCGTAGAAAATCGTGAGTGACAGTATACCCATGGCCGGGGGGCATCTCCTCCGGCCATATTTTTTTTGTGCCGGTTCCTGAGGGTTTTGTTTCGATGTCACGGTGTGTTATGGCATATTGTCCTTTCTTTTTGAGGCCTGGGGTATTAAAATTGCCTCGACGATTGACCGGTGCCGATATGCCGTGATCCGGCGCGGGACAAATCCCAGCTTTCCTTTCCATGAAATCACTACCATTCCCTGTTTTTCTTTTGAACCGTTGTGGCATGCACTCCGGTTTCCTTTGTCGGGCCCTTCTGCCTGCCCTTCGGATATGTCGATCTGTTTCAGACTGCCAACCGTTAAACCGTAATGGAGGAAAAAATGAAAAAGCTGAGCGTGTTTTTGTCCACACTTCTGTTTGTCGGGCTGGCCTGGTTCGGCGTTGGATGCCAGGGGGGTGCCGAAGCTCCCAGGGACGGTGTCTTTCTTCACATCAGCCACGGTGCGGACGCCCCCCACAGGCTGCTGATGGCCTTGAACATGGCCAGCATCATGGCAGATGACAAGGATGTCCTCGTCTATTTCGACATCAAGGGCGTGGAGGCCGTTCTGCAGGATGCCGAAGAGGTCACCTTTTCCCATTTTCCGTCCTCGAAAGCGGCCCTGAAAGCGCTCATGGACAAGAATGCGGTCCTCATGGCCTGCCCGGGGTGCCTCAAGGCGGCTGGGAAGAGCAAGGACGACCTGATTGACGGGGTTCGTGTTGCCGACAAGCAGACCTTTTTTACCTTTACCAAGGGACGCATTGTGACCCTCGATTATTAGCAGGCTTTTGAAATGAGAGAAAACATGCGATGAAGGAGAGATGAAACTCAAAATCTCTCTTTTATCACTCTTGTTGGTTTTCTGCTGGGTGCCATTGGCGTGCGCGTGCACGGGTTTTGCCGTGTATGGCGAACAGATCGTCTATGGAATGAATTTTGACTATTTTCCAATCCCGTTGAAATTTCTCATCGAATCCCGTGGCGGCATGAACGTGTTTCATCTGGCTTTTCTCTATGAGAAAACCCAGAACGACCCGATGTTCAGGAACCACTTCGCCAAAACCTGCGGCATGAACGACCGGGGTCTTTTCTGCTCCTGTCAGGAGATCGAACCCTATGTGAATGGCGTGGAGAGCTTGGGGGAGGAGGATGGGTATATCGGGGATCAATACGATGCCCTGGCTTCCTGTGGCCGGGTGGACGAGGTCCGGCGCCTGATTTCGTCAAAAAGGTGGGTTCAGTTCACAGGGCCGTCCGTGCACAACCTTTTTGCCGATGTGGACGGCCATGCCATGGTTACGGAGACGGATAACAGAGAGCACGTCATCACCGAGATGGACGGGGATTATCTGGTCATGGCCAATTTTTCAAATCACGCCATGGCCCATAAGCCCCTTGCGGATGTGGTGGGCGTCGGGGCGGAACGCTACCGCAGGGCCCATGCTTACCTTGCGGCGCATAAGCAAGCCTTCGGTGTGTCCCGGGGGTTCGACTTGCTGAGGCAGGCGGTATGTGATGATCCGGGGTGTAGGACCCTGTGCTCCATGGTGTGCCTGCCCCGGGAAAGAACCATTTATCTGACCACAGACCCTGAACTGGAAAAGATCTGGAAGGTCTCCCTGGGGCGCAACCTCATGGAAACAGAACGGGGATTCGACAGATACATGTGCCATTCCCTGGGACCCGAGGGGATCCTGGCATCGGAACTTGAGTCTGTGGCCGGTTCATGACACAAGCGCTGTCCGGACGGATTGGTTTTGGATGAAACACACATGGCCCCGGGAGGTATGTCCCGGGGCCATGTGTGTTTATAAGGGCATGGTCGGTTCAGGCAAAGGCGTAGTTGGTGCCGTGGAATTCGATGCGGGCCGCGCTGAGTCCCGAAAGGTCCAGGCCCGGGTTCAGGGCGGGATCGATTTTGAACTGCCACTGGGTAAAGGGGCCCAGGGCCGCATATTCGTTTGGCCCATGGTCTGCGTTTTGTTCCATCCCGAAGTTGGCGTCTTCAAATATCTCTTTTGTTGTGAGGTTGTAGGTGAACAGCTTGGTGACGGGTTCATGGCTGAAGGTGAAGCGGTTGTTCGCCTGGTCGTAGATCTCTTCCCTGCCGGTGTGGGTGATGTGGATGCTGAGGGTCTTCCCATCTGTTTTGACGCCGTCCAGCCAGAGCCGCACGCGGGAGATGCGGACATCACACATGCCCGCAAAGACGCTGTCGGCCTTGCCGGTGGTAAGGCTGGGGGCGTTAAGGGAGACCGTCATGAGGTTCAGGTACTGCAGCACCGAGCGCTCCCCCTGGCCCACCGTAACCACCAGCCCTTGCTGGCCGGGTTTGTCCGGGAAGTGCTGGGCATTGGAACCAAAGTGTTCCAGGGCCTTGTCTGTCTTGGTCAGCAGGTCGCTTTTTGCAGCCAGCAGGACGGAGGCATTGAGGGTGGGCAGGTTGCCTGAAAAGGTGCTGCTGATGATCTCAGCGTCAGACAGGGCCCAGAACCTGTAGGCCTGCTGGGTCAGGTCCATGAACTCCATGATCTGCTGCCGGGCCGTGTAATAGGTTCGGGCCATGAAGCTGACCATGTCGGGGAGGGAAGGGTCCATGGTGGAGAGGACCTTGGCGGTGTAGGTGGCGTCTTCAGCGGTGAGGCTGTCGATGAGCTGGTGGTTCTTCAAGGCGACAATGACCTGGGCGTTGTACTGGAGAATGTGGTTGTTTCTCTCCTGGACCTTCTGGATATAGGCGTCGAAGGCCTTTTTCAACTCCTTAAGATCGTCGGGGAACTGGTCCTTGAAGTCATTGAAGAACGTCTGGAACTGCTGCTCTTCGGCCATGAGCTTGGCCCCGCCCGGGTCGTCGGGTTTCAGGGTGCCGTCGTCTAAGGCTTCGTAGCCCTCCTGCAACCCTTTGACGCTGGACTGCACCGTCTGAATTTCGTCCACCAGGTAGGCCTTGTTCACCGCAATCCCCCGGCTGTCCGTGACCTTGGACAGGGAGTTGTGAAGAAATTCGGCCCCCTGGGTCAATGCCATGAACTTGGACTCCGGGGCAAAAGCCACCATGCTCATGTTCTGAAGGAAGCTGTCGAAGTTGAAGTCAAAGTGGTCCTTGACCTTGGTCTCAAAGGTTTTGAGGAGGTCCGTCACCTTCTTTTTCAGGGTCGGCAGGATGCTCTGGTAGCTGTCGATGACCCCCGCCTGCTTGATAAGAAGGACTTTCAGCATTCGGATCTGGCTTTTGGCGTTGCTGATGAGGGCTTCGTTTTTCTGCCGGGTGGTGACCACCGATGCGATCTTCGCTTTTTTTTCTTTCAATTTGGCAAAGTAGTCGTCGTAGGCGGTCTGGATGAGGCTGAAGTTGGCCATGAGCTCATCCAGGGTTTGAAAGAGGCTGTTAAAGGAGACCAGGGGCACGTGGTCCGCGGCAAACCCGAAGAGGTCCTGGCCCTGTTTGATCTGCAGCAGGGCGTTGACCGCCTGGGCATGGAGGCTCTGGAGCTGCTGCACCGACCCCAGGGCACCGTACTCGGTTTCATGGGCCGTGTAATAGGAACGCAGGGCCTTGTTTTCCGGGGTGGCGTCGGCAAAGGGCGCGGTTTTTTCCTCGATCTGCTGAAACAGGACCATGGTGTCGGTGACAGACTGAGGGCGGCCCACAGGGTCCATGGTCCAATAGGTGAGCCTGGCTTTGTCCATGAGGCGGCTCACCTGGCTGGGATGGACGAAAAATCCCGGGGCGGTGTGCCCCTTTTCCCAGTCCAGCTGGGAGAGTCGGCCAAAGGTAAAGAGGCTTTTGCTTCCCGGGGATCCCGGGGAGCCGTTGGTTCCCGGGGTTTTGCCCTGGCCGTAGGTGCCGTAGGCCCCGCCGTTGACCACCAGGTTGCCGTGGAGGGTGTTGTCGAACTGGGAGTCCATGGATGCCAGCTGAGCGGCAACGGCTTCAAGGGCATGTGTGGAGTCGTCCAGGCTCTTGGCCCGGGCCGCTTTGGTGAGCAGGGGAATCAATGACGCCCATTGGGAGTCCGCTTTGTAGGCACCGATGATGGGGGTCAGGGCCACGTGCCGCCGGGCAAGGCTGTCCAGCCCGGCGACTGCCCGGAGGTTGTCCAGGAGGTCGCAGCAGCTGAGGCCCACCAGGACCTCCGCTGTGCCGCCGTTTCCTCCGTTCCCCCCATCTCCCCCGTCGGTGTTGATTTTGCCCTGCTGCCCGTCGCCTCCGGCTCCGCCCGCAACAGACACCTTGAAGTTCAGCCGGTTGTCGGCCACGTTCTGGAGATAGAGGCGAAAGGTGCCGCCGGGCCCCCCAGGCCCTCCGGATTGTCCTTTTTCATTGGGGTTCTGGTTGGGGGTGTCCGGGCTGGTGCCCGGTTTGCCGGAGAGGTCGAAGAGTCCCTGACCGGTAGTGGTGAGGCTTTGCAGGGAGAACAGGCTGTTCTTGAGCTTGACGGATTGGCTCAGGAGGCATCCCTGGCCGTAGAGATAGACATGGTCGTAGGCGGTGAGGTCGTCGCCGATGTCCGTGCCTTTGCCCAGGGATACCTCGTCCAGCACGCTGATGATGAAGAGATTGCCCCCCGACGCCAGGGTCTGGAAAGCCTCCTGGGGGTTGGAGAGCAGGGTGGTGTCGGTTGTGGGATTGTTCATGTTATTTCCCCTCGAATACGTGGTCTTTAAGGGCCGCCCGGCGCTCCGCCGCCTCCTTGCTCTTTTCTTCGGCCTCTTTCCGGGCGGTTTCGTTGCTTTTTTGGGCCTCTTCAGCCTTGGTGTATTTTTCGTCTTCGGCCTTGAGCTTGTCCGTCAGGTCGGCCAGTTCCCGGGTCAGCTCTTGTTGGCTCTTTTTCAGGTCTGGGTCATCGGGTTTGGACTTGAGTTTTTCCTCCACCTCTTTGAGCTGCTGGTTCTTGGTTTCCATGGAAGCACTGGTCTCCTGCCGGGCCGTGCCCGCTTCGGCGATGGTGGCCTGGATGGTTCCCGCCTCCTGGGAAAGAAGGTGTTGCTTTTTCTCCAGAAGCACCTGGTCGGTGACCGTCTGAAGGTAGCCCGGGCCGCCGGATACCTCTTCGGTCAATTTTGCCAGGCGCTCCTTGACCATCTGGGACTGGAAGAGGGTGGCCACGCCCGAGACCTGGATCCGGGTGACCAGGTCAGTAAAGCCCGGTTCCGGGGCGATGAGGCTTACGCCGGTTTTGGTGAGGGCCGAGGCCACCGAATCCATGACGCCGTCCTGCATGGTTTTGTTCAGCTCGGTAACCGAGGTGTCAAAGGGTGTGTCCATGGACGACAACTGGCGGTTCACCGAGTCGGCAACGGCCTTGTCCACGGTGGTGGGTTCAAAGGACCAGTCTACCTTCTTGGACATATCCCGGACCGTTTTTTCCAGAGGGGAGAGGACCTCCAGCTGTTCGGGCAGGGGCACGAGTTTTTTGCTCTCCGGCTGGTCGAACTGGGCGTTGTAGGTGAGATCGTCCATGGTGTAGGCCTGGCGGACCACAGGGCTGCCGTCTTTCAGGATCTGGTAGCCCGAGGCTCGTCCCTGGGGCTCCACGTCCAGCACCATCTGGCCCTGGTCGCATCGAAAAATCGTGTTGAACCCGCCGATTTCCCGTGCTGAGGAGACCTGGATGCACGGCAGGTCAAAGGTTTCAAAGGCAGCGTTGCCCACGGCCCGGGTAAAGCTGTAGTCCTCTCCCAGGTAGAGGTCTTCCAGGCTGCGCCCCTTGACGATGTCCGCCCCTTCCTTGAGCATGTTTTTGTAGATCAGCTGCGGGTAGCTCATGGGGTCTGCGGTGAACCGGAGGTTCAGCCCGTCCTGGGGCTGATTGAAGGTGTAGAGGAAGACGCTGCGCAGGTTCCCCGCTGTTTCCATTTTGGCTTGCGGCGCTTTACCCGCTTCGTAGTGCATGTACTCCACCGGGGTCTGGGGATCCAGGGGCGTATCCGTGAGGGCCTGGGTCATGTAGTGCTTCATCTCGGCAAAGGTAAAGTCTTTGTCGAACAGGAACTCGTTGGAGGTATACAGGCCCTGGCTGCCGCCCCCTTTGCCGTCGGTGCCGGTCCAGCGGTTGTTGTCTTTGCTTAAGGGCTGCCAGACCTTGAGTACCTCGTTCCAGAGCTGGGGCCGGTCTGCGATGTAGCTGCCATAGCGGTAGACGGCGTCGCCTTTGGTGAACGAGACCGTGCGGCTTGTCAGCGGGGTTTGCTTGAAGACGGTTTTGGCCATGTTGAACGCCAGATCATACAGCAACACCTCAATGGGTTTGGGCATGGGAATTCTCCTTAGCCCGGACATTTCATGAGAAAACAACTATCCCAAAGGAAAGTTATATGACTTCTGTAGTCTACAGCAAAAATGTCAGCTATTTTAAAAATGCAAAAGTAAATCAGCGTTTGCTGTTTGATTTTCTCACCCTTCGGGCGAGCCGGGTGCACCCATCTGATGCCTTGCTCATGAGTGTACCCGACTCGTGAAATATCCGGGCAGTGTTGGCGGCCCGGCAGGACCGGGCCCGTTGTGTTGTGGCCCTCACGCAGCCCGGGCTGCGGGTGAGGGCCGGTTATGGCAAGGGCTGAGCTCCCTGCACGTTTTACGGGGTGGACTACTTGCTCGCCACCTGTCCCACCAGCAGGAAGTCCATGGGGGTTTTGACACCGGCAGTGCTCGAAAAGTCGATCATCTTTTCACCGGGGGCCAGCAGGTTGGTCTCCATGAGGAAGTTCAATCCCTTGAGATCCAGTGTGAGGCTTTGGGGCATCACAAGGTGATCGTCCAGGTTGTCGTAGAACGAGGGGTGGGATTCCATGCAGCCCCCCAGGCGTTCCCAGAAACTGCAGCCGTCGTTGTGCAACCCCACATGGATGTCCTTAGGCGTGATGGAGATGGCGGCGATGCTGATTTCATCGGTGGTGGTGTTCAGGCTGATGGAGCCGCCGCTCTGTTCATAGGAGAGGGTTACCTTTACACCGCCCCAGTGGTTGGAGGAGGACTGACCGAAGGAGGCGTTTTCAGACCAGGAGGTGTCGGCCGAGGCCTGCCAGTTGAGGGAAACGCTTCCGTCTGCGATCTGCATGCGGATGGGGTGGTCCTTGAAGTTGATGTCAAACCCCTTGTAGTAGTGGCTGCCGAAGAACCAGTGGCCTGAGTCGTCCTTGGCAAGGATCTCCAGGTCCTTGCTTACATTGCAGGCAATGCCCTTGGGAACCGACTCGTAGGTCACGGTAAATCCTTCGTCTTGAAGTTGTTTGGTGATGTAGCTGGTGGTGAGGAGCTGGTAGCCCAGGATGAGGCTGGCGGTGTAGCCATCCGGAATGGGGAGCATCTCTTTGGTGCCAGGCTGAAAGGAGGGGTTGCGGTTGCCCGGGGGGTTGCCGCTCTCCTTCACCTGGATGTAAAGGCTCAGGATACCCGTATCCCCGTCTCCCTCCGAGGCAAAGACAAAGGATTTGGGCGTGAGCAGCACGCTGCCCTGGGAGGCCTTGTCGTTGTTCACCTGGGCCAGGGCGTAGTCGATCTCTTTGACATGATAGGTGAAGTAGCTCTCCACGGCGTCGACGAACTGCGGGTTGATGATGGCTTTCAGTGACGGGTCGGGCTCGGGCATGATCTTGAACTGGGTGCCCTTTTCATTGGCAAAGTGGAGGATTACGTGGCTCTGGCTGGTTTTGTCGTCGTCAAAGGTGACGATGTCTCCCTTGGAGGAGACCGTACCGGTGTCGCCGGTGACGGCCGCCAGGGGAACATAGGCATCCACGCTGTACGTGTTTTTTGGGAAATCGGCTGTCCTGAAAGGTTTCTCCTGGCCCTTCAGGTAGATGCTGTACGTACCGTCGGTGATGAGCATGGTGAGAGTGGCCTGGTCCGATCGACCGGCGATGAACTTCAGGGTGGGCTTGCCGAGGAACAGATCGTATTTCACGGTAAAGGGCTCCCCGGTCAGGGGGTCGTCTTCCTGAACGTCGAAGTGCATCTCAGTGACCAGCTGTTTTTTCGCATAGGCGGTGGCGAGAAAATCGTTGAGTTGCTTTGTGGTGTAGGAACAGACCATGTCCCAGTTGTTGGTGGAAGAGCTGCCGTTCATGGCGTTGACCAGGTTATCCATTGTCGGGTAGGTACTCATGGAGCCTCCTGAGGATTGTGAGTTGGTGTTACGTAATGAACGTTTTATGACGACGATATGGTGTTGATGAACTGTGCGATGTGGGTGTGTCTTGAATGGTAAATGGCTGTAACAGTATTTAATTTAGGCTTTTTAGATCCGGGTATCTGCATCTGTGCGACGTGGTGCGGCGATTTTTATAACATGGCTGAGATGTCGGGCAGGGCGCCCATGCATCAAGCCCGAAGGATGAGAAAATCGATCAGAAATCAGAGGATTATATTTTGTATTTTAGAAATGTCTACACTCTTCTCAGTAACCAGATGCAATGACATCTTAAACTATCTTTGGCGTGGCCGCTTATTCATGAAATATCCGGGTAAGGCCTGTTGCTGTTGGATCACAGAGGGCTGAGGTGTCCGTGGGGTGAGGACAGTACGGTGAGCGTCTCAGCATTATAATGCTTTGAACTATAGGGATTGTTTTTCTTTTTGCCAAGGGAAAAAAATATCCTTGTCTTTCTGGCGACAGACGCCCCCGTTACCTTCCTTACCGTGTTTTTCTGCCCCACCGATTCGACCTTGGAAGGCTCTCGTTTTAAGGGCCGTCCCTCCCCAGGGGTAAACCCGGCTTTTTTGTTGAAACATGGCTGTGATTATCGTAATTTTATTCTCATATTTTAATACATAGAATCAGTAGAGGGCGGCAGACGATAAAGGCCCACAGCCGTGTCTGCTGGGGCGAAGTCCCCCTTTTTGATTGGTGTGCTGTTTTTTAGTAAGGAGAAGGTTGTTGTCGCAAAAATTGAACAAAGATGGCGTAAAGTATCTGTTGGCACCCGTTCGATGGAACATTCTCATGGGTGTTGTCTTTTTTCTTGTGGCCGGGCGATGGGATATTGCCAGGGCCTGGCTGGCCTTCGGCATTCACATTATCGGAGCCGTTTTCGGCGGGTATTTGATGTTGCGGTTCGCACCGGAGCTGGCCAACCAGAGAGCGGAAGCCAGGGAGGGCACCAAGGGCTGGGACAAACTCATCCTCCTTTCCTACTTCCTGCTGTTGATCGTCTGTATCCCCGTGGTGGCGGGGCTGGAGATCGGACGGTTCGGAGGCGTTCAGATGGAAGGGCTCAGTTGCGTTGCCGGGATCGCATTGTACCTTGGCTTTTTTCTGCTGTTTTACTGGGCCATGCTGGTCAATAAACATTTTGAAGGGACGGTCCGTATCCAGACGGATCGGGACCATATAGTGGTTACGCGAGGCCCCTATGGCGTTGTCCGGCATCCCGGGTACGTGGCCATGGTGCTGGTTTGCCTGGCCGACCCCTTTATCATCGGTTCGAAGCTGGCGCTGATCCCCGGTGTCGTTGCCATTGCGGTAACGGTGCTCCGCACCTTCCTGGAGGACAGGATGCTTCAGGAGGAACTGGATGGGTATGCCGAGTACGCAACCAGGGTGAGGTACCGGCTGATTCCCGGGGCCTGGTAAGCCCCTTTCGCGTGGCGGCCCCGGGCGCAGTCCCAGGCCGTTATCATCTTCCATTCCCCCATGGGCCCGGTTCGCTTCGGGGGCAAAGGAGGCCATGTGAGATCCCTTGACGAGATGTCGACGAAGGAGACGGTTGCTCTGCTCAACAAGTGCTGGATGACCCACGACGGCATGTGGTTTTTTCATTGCCTCAATACATTTGGGATTGAGGCAACAAACAAGCTTAACAAAGAGGCGATCAGGTCCCTTTCATCCGTTGAAATTAACCGGCTCAAACAGGTCCTGGGTATCAATGGGCCGCTGGATCGCTGCGATGACTTTTTAACGTTTTTTAAAGAAGCATCCACGGTAATGATCCCTGACTTTATGCAGGTCCGTTTTGGTTACCCCGGTGGAAACATCCTCACATGGGCGTTTCCTCAAGGGGAGTGCTTTGCCTATAAGGGGGTAAAACGGCTCGGCGTCATCGACCGGTATGAATGCGGGGTGCTATACAGAATCAAGTGCTGGCTTGACGAACTCGGCATTGCTCACCGGTTCAACCCGGAGTGCGGGCTGTGTCTGATGCATCATCACGGGTCATGCGCAGGGGAGATCCGGTTGTTTGTCTGAAGCGCTTGCAATGTCTCCGACGGTACCTTTTTTCCCTGACTTACGTCTGGTTTTTTTGTGCCTTGATGCGGATCTCGAAGCTTATGAGGTCGAAGACGAGGTGCATACCGAGGTGCTCAAAAAATTTGGATGAGCCGTAGATTACCTTCCACCGGGTGCGGTCCAGGTCGAAGTGGGCTTCTGCTGCCAGGTGGCCTTCCTCGGTGGGGCTGACGGTGGCGGGAAAGGAGAGGGGGGCAGAGACGCCGCCGAGTTCAAGCTGCCCACTGACCTTGACGTTGGGAGCGCTCAAAAAGGGCTCCGGCACGGGGGCTGCGTCTTCCATGGTGAAGCGAGCCACTGGAAAGCGCCGGGTGAAGAAGAAGTCATCGGATTTCAGGTGGTCTTCCAGGACCTGTTGCAGCTCATCTCCTTCCAGGTTGATGTTGGCGATGGTGTTCATGTCGATGTCGAAGTGTCCGGTGACGGTTCCACCCGTTGCGTCTAAGGCTCCCGAGGCGAGACGAACTTGACCGTGGTGGCGGCTCGCAGGGTTTCGACCGACCCACAGGATAAAGCTCTCCTCTGTGTCGATGCGGTAGGTACCGTCGGGAATGATCAGCGTTCTCTGGGGGGCATGGACCACCTCCGGTGCGCTTCCCTCAAGGGGCAGGCCCTTTTCGTTCCATGCGCTGAGTCCCCCAGACAGGACATGGAGGCTGCGGTACCCGGCGCGGTGAAGTTTGCGGGCCGCCGTATCCGCGTCCAAGGAGCGATGGCTGGAGCCGTAAAGGACGATGACGGCTTCCGGATCCCTGGTGACGCCTTCGACCTGTTCCAGAAAATTGATCTCAAACACCGAAGCCCTCAGGGCTCGCGGCAGGCGTATCTTGGTGTAGTGGTCCTTGGTGAGGGTATGCAGCAGGTAAAAGGGTTTTTCTTCTTCAAGCCAGCGGCTGAGGGTTTCCGGTGACAAAAGCTCGTAGGGATGAGGTCCGGTCATGGTGTCTCCTTTGCAGCACCACCGACGTGCTGCGCTGTTTACGGCATGGGTTGTTGCCAAGAGCCTTTTGGGTCCATGCCCGCAGGGTGAATGTTTTTTTTACTGCTGTCGCCCCTCGGCGAAATCGCACTGAATCGAGGTGTCGTCGATGCGGCCATATGGAATCAATTTTATTTCGCGTTTTCTTCCTTTAACGGGCCTGCCACACATGGGCCCGATGAATTTAATCCTTTCTCTGCCCTTATATGTTTGTAACCCTCGTACGTTGTTGGTATATTTATCGGGTAACCACCGGTACTGGTGAGTGTGGTGCACTGCGACACTCAGTGACATCGCAAAGCCAGTCGTCTTTCAAGCCAGTCATGCTTTTCTGTTCGGATGTCCACATATTTACTTTTTGAAATTCAGCCTGAGGTCCACAGTCGTTTGGGCGATGGATTTTTTTGATCCAGCCTGCCTGTGCGTGCTGTTGGCTTTTTCGGAATCCTGGAGGATGATGCAAATCATACCATACTGTGAGGCCTCCTGCATTGGTAAACCGGGGGCAGGCTGTGGGCATTTGTCCTTATAAGTGGCGGCTTTTTAAATTGATTTTCGGAACGTTGTTTAGTTGAGGTTTCGTGCCGTTTCATACGGCGATTCCTAACTGATAAACATAGAAAACGGGGAAAACATGGACTTAAAAAAAAGAGACAGGGGCCTGGTGTTGGCCCGGAGGTTGCCCTTGGGCACCGGGCTCATGATTCTTGCGGCTGCTTTGGTGTTGTCCTGCGGCAGGAGGGGCGAGGAGGAGCCCGAGCCGGAGGTGGTGCGCCCGGCAAAACTCTTTCGTGTCTCGGCTGCTGTTGAGGAAAATCTCCGGGAGCTCCCGGGAAGGGTCAGGGCGAGCAGGCGGGCCGACCTTGCGTTCCAGGTGTCCGGTCCGTTGACCGCTTTTCCCGTTGAAGAGGGCGATCCCGTGAAACGGGGAGAGGTGGTGGCGCGGATTCTTCCAAGGGATTTCAAGACAGCCCTTGCCACGGCCAAGGCAAACGAGCTGGAGGCCATGCATCAGTATAACCGGTACAAGGACCTTTATATCAAAAAGCAGGTCTCCAAGGCCGATTTTGACAGGGCCAAACGGGAGTACGATGTGGCCAAGTCCGATGTGACCAACGCGGAAAACGCCCTGAAGGACACCTATTTAAGAGCCCCTTTTACCGGGGTCATTGCCCGGCGGTACGTGGAGAATTTCCAGGAGGTCCGTGCCAAAGACCCCATTGTCAGCCTTCAGGACGTTTCGGAACTGGAGATTGTGGTGGATGTCCCCGAAACCCTCATGGCCAGGGTCCGGAGCAAGTCCAAAGGGGCCGTTGTGGCCGAAGTGGAGTTTTCCGCCATGGCCGGGGTCAAGCATGACCTCACCCTCAAGGAGTTTTCCACAGAAGCGGATGATCAGACCCAGACCTATCGTGTGGTCCTTGCCCTGCCTGCTCCCAAGGGAGCCAACATCCTTCCCGGAATGACCGCCAAGGTGACGGGAAAGAGTCAGGCAGAGGCAGAGGCGGCAGCGGAAACAGATGAAAAGGCCAGCGAGGATACGGTGGAAGGCCTGAAGGGCATAAAGGTGAAAAAAGGATTTCTCGTGCCTGTCAATTCCGTTTTCGCAGATGAAACGGGCCGCGAATTCGTTTGGGTTGTAGACTCAGGCAGCATGACCGTGGAGATGCGTGAGGTGAAGGTCGGCAGCGTGTCCGGGAGCAGTATTCTTGTCCTTGAAGGGCTTGAAGCCGATGAAACGATTGTTTCCGCCGGTGTCAATTACCTTCAGTCCGGAATGAAAATCAGGGAAATGAAGGCCAACTAGCCCGGCTCGCCCGGAGGGTGAGAAAATCGAGTCGAGAATTGAAAGTTACATTCTGAATTTCTTGAATAACGAGGCTTTTCACACTGACGCGCCAATCACAGCCTGATTGCTTTGATGTGATCGTTTTCTCATGAAGTATCCGCTCATGAAATATCCGGGACAGGAGGCTGGTATTTATGAACATCGCAGAACTCTCCATTGAAAAAAAGACCGTCACGCTGGTGATTTGTTTTTGCATTGTCGTGGGGGGCATCCTTGCCTATTCCGGGTTGGGCCGCCTGGAGGATCCCGAGTTTACCGTAAAAAATGCCGTTGTTCTCACCCCGTATCCCGGGGCCACCCCCATGGAGGTGGCCGACGAGGTCACGGATCGTATTGAGACGGCCATCCAGCAGATGCCTCAGCTCGATTATGTGGAGTCCACCTCCCGGGCCGGAGGGTCCATCGTGACGGTGACCATCAAGGATCAATACGACAAGCACACCCTTCCTCAAGTCTGGGACGAGCTGCGGCGCAAGGTGGGGGACATTCAGTCCCAGTTGCCTCCGGGGACCCACCCCTCCATCGTCAACGACAGCTTTGGCGACGTGTACGGCATTCTCCTTGCCGTCACCGGAGAGGGGTACTCCTACGAGGAGCTCAAGGAGTACATGAAGTTTCTGAGAAAAGAACTCCTGCTGGTGCCCGGCGTTGCCAAGATTACCCTCTGGGGGCTTCAGGACGAAGCGGTCTTCGTGGAGATTTCCCGGGCGCGCATCGCTCGCCTTGGCATCGGCCTGGACAGTATCTACTCCGCCTTGAAGGATCAGAACCTTGTGGTGGAGTCCGGTTCGGTGAAGGTGGGACCCGAGTACATCCGAATCAATCCCACGGGCAGTTTCGACTCGGTTGAGGATATCGCCAATCTCCAGGTGCGGGATCCGGAATCGGACCGTGTCATTTATCTCAAGGACGTTGCCGACGTGAAGCGTGGGTATGTCACGCCGCCGTCCAGGGTGCTTCACTTCAACGGGTCCCCGGCCATCTCCATCGGCATCTCCGTGGTACCGGGGGGCAACGTGGTCTCCATGGGGGAGGCGGTCAAGGCACGGCTTGCGGAGCTTGAAAACCAGAGGCCGGTGGGTATGGAGATGGGGGTTGTCAACTTCCAGTCCGATGATGTCTCCAAAGCGGTGAACGGGTTTGTGAGCAATTTTATCCAGGCCGTTCTCATTGTGGTGGTGGTGCTTCTGCTCTTCATGGGGTTTCGGAGCGGTCTTCTCATCGGGGTGGTCCTGGCCCTGACGGTCCTTGCCACCCTGGTGATCATGAAGATCCTTGCCATCAACCTGGAGAGGATCTCCCTGGGGGCCCTTGTCATCGCCCTGGGCATGTTGGTGGACAACGCCATTGTCATCACCGAGGGGATGCTCATACGCATCGAGTCGGGGATGAATCGCATCAAGGCGGCAAAGGAGGTGGTGGACCAGAACCTCTGGCCCCTGTTCGGTGCCACGGTCATCGCGGTGCTGGCCTTTGCGGCCATCGGTGTCTCCCAGGACTCCACCGGGGAGTACTGCCGCTCCCTGTTTCAGGTGATGCTCATTTCCCTTATGAGCAGCTGGGTTATCGGTATCACCATTACCCCGCTGTTCTGCACCATGTTTCTCAAAAGCAAGGCCACTCAAGGGGATGAGACAGAGGAGAAAGATCCGTATCGCGGCGTGATTTTTGTGGGTTACAAGGCCTTTCTCAAGATGTGCATCAAGTGGCGCTGGATCACCATGGCGGTGATGATCGGTCTGTTGTTTTTTGCTATCACCGGGTTCGGCATGCTGAAGAACAGTTTTTTCCCGGAATCCACGCGGCCGCAGTTCATGATCAACTACTGGCTCCCGGCAGGCACAGATATTCGCCAGACCACGGCAGACATCGCCAAGATTGAAAAGCGGCTTCTGGAGGACGAACGGGTGGTCTCCACAGCGTCGTACATCGGCGAGGGGGCGCCCCGGTTCATGCTCACCTTTAACCCGGAGACTTCCAGGGACAAAGGCTTTGGCCTGATTCTCGTCTCCGTTAATGATTACAGGGTGATCGGGGACATTATTGAAGAGTACCTGGCCTATTTGAGCGATGAGTTTCCCGAGGCCCAGCCCATATTGGAGAAGTTCAAGCTCGGTCCGTCAAGCGGTGCCGTGGAGGTGCGGTTCAGCGGTCCGGACCCCGTTATTTTGAGGCAGCTTTCAAATCAGGCCAAGGATATCCTCCTTGCCCACCCGAATACCTATGCGGTGAGGGACGACTGGCGGCAGCGGGTGAAGACCATCCGGCCCCAGTTCGACGACACCCGGGCCCGGCTGGCGGGCATTTCGCGATCCGATCTGGCCCGGGCCCTGGAGATGAACGTCATCGGGACCACCATGGGCATTTACCGGGAGGGTGATGAGCTGATCTCCATCATCGCGCGGCAGCCCGAAGAGGAGCGCCTGGACGTGGAAAATATCCGGAGTCTTCAGGTGTGGAGCCCGGCCACGCGGAAAACCGTTCCCGTGTATCAGGTGGTATCCGATTTTACGACGGACTGGGAAGACTCCATGATCTATCGTCGGGACCGGAAGATGACCATCACGACAAAGTGCGAAAACAAGCCCGGGATCCTGGCAAGCTCCATCTTAGGGGACGTCAAGACCAAGATCGAGGCCATTGAGATCCCTCCGGGGTTCTCCATGGAGTGGGGCGGTGAATTCGAAGACTCTGCCAAGGCAAGGGAGAAGCTGGCCGGTTCCATGCCCGTCACCTTCATGCTGATGGTGCTCATCGTGATTATGCTTTTCAACTGCCTGAGACAGCCCCTGATCATCTGGCTCACCGTACCCCTTGCCATTATCGGGGTCTCCATGGGGCTCCTTATATTTGACCTGCCCTTTGACTTTATGGCCCTGCTGGGATTTTTGAGCCTTACGGGCATGATGATCAAGAGTGCCATTGTTCTCATTGATCAGATCAATATCGAGCTGGGCGGGGGCAAGGCCCCTTACATGGCGGTGGTGGACTCGGCGGTGAGCAGGATGAGGCCGGTGTGCATGGCTGCCATCACCACGGTTCTTGGCATGATTCCGCTGTTGCCGGATGTCTTCTTCAGGGCCATGGCCGTGACCATCATGGCCGGCCTCAGTTTTGCCACGCTTCTGACCCTCATCGTCGTTCCGGTTCTTTATGTCATCTTCTACAAGATCCCTTCCCAGGGATGAACCCTATATGCCGGGAGTTCAACCATGACACGTACATCCACCTGTTTCGCCATCATGCTGGTCACGCTGCTCACCCTGGCTTCCTCGGCGGTGGCCGTCACGGGGCTCCCTGTTGCCCGTATAGGGATCGTGACCGACGGGCCTTGGGCCAGGTACCCTGATTCCCTCGAGGTTTTTAAGGAGGAGATCATCACCCTGGCCGAAGGGGAGTTCGATATCCGGTTTCCGTCAAACCGAACCCTGGACGGCGGATGGAACGTCGGTGCAGTGACCGCTGCCCTGGATACCCTCCTTGAGGCGCCCGACGTGGACATTATCGTGGCCCTTGGGGTTGTGGCCAGCGACGAAGCCTGCCGCCGAAGGGGTCTGAAACGACCTGTCATCGCTCCTTTTATCGTGGATGACAGGCTCCAGGAGCTTCCCTTCAAGGATGGCACCAGCGGTGTGCCGAACCTTAATTATATCAACGTGCAGAAGAGTATCTCCAAGGAGATGACGACCTTTACGGACATCGCACCGTTTAAAACCCTGACGGTCATCGCCGACCAGTTTGAAATCAATGCGCTCCAGGATGTCGCAAAGCATATGACGGCTTTTGAAGAAGAGCACGGCCTTGGGATCAAGCTTATCGCCTATGACGTCAGCGCTGAGAAAACCTTGGAAAAGCTTACCCCTTCAACCGAAGCGGTGTTTGTGACCTCTCTGCTTCGCATGCCCCCGGATGAGTTTGAAAAACTGGTGGCGGGGTTCATCGACAGGATGCTGCCCAGCTTTTCTTTCTGGGGCATGGCCGATGTGGAGACCGGGATTCTGGCGACCATGACCCCCAAATCGAACATTCAGCACCTTGCCCGAAGCGTTGCCGTCAATATCATGGAGGTGCTTCGCGGGAAAAACGCCGGAGACCTTCCGGTTTTCTTCAGTCGTGGGCAGAGCCTGACCATCAACTGGGCCACGGCAAAGGCCATCGAAGTCTACCCGAAGTGGGACATCATCACCGGTGCGGAGCTTCTCAACAACAACGTCGAGGGCGTGGGAAGGCGCCTGACCCTAGAAGGGGCCGTCACCGAGTCGGTGCGCGCCAACCTCGATTTGAAAGCACTGGACAGGGCCGTGGCCTCAGGCCTGGAGGATGTCAAGAAATCACGGGCCGACCTGTTGCCGCAACTGGGGCTCGGCTCAGAGGCCAGAATGATTGACGACGACAGGGCAAGGGCGGCCCAGGGCCAGAGGCCGGAAAAGACATGGTCCGGCTCCATAACCGGCAGCCAGGTCATTTATTCGGACAAGGCCTGGTCGGCCTATACGGTGTCGAAACAAACCCAAAAAGCCCTTGAGGAAGATCGGGAGACCCTTCGGCTTGATATCATCAACAGCGCGGCCGTTGCCTACCTCAATGTGCTCAGGGCCGAGGCGGTCCTCAACATACAGACCGACAACCTCAAGCTGACCCGCGCCAACCTGGAGCGGGCCAAGGTCCGTGTTTCCGTGGGCGCGGCAGGCCCTGAAGAGGTGTACCGCTGGGAGAGTGAGCTGGCCAACCGCCTCCAGGACGCTTTGAACGCCGAATCTTCGCTTCTTGACGCCAGGAGCGAGATGAACCGCATCATGGACCGGCCCTTGACCGAGGCCTTTGCCCCAGCAGAGACGGGGATCAGGGATCCGGTGTCCGTGGTGGGGGAACCCCGGATTTTTCCTTATCTGGAGACGCCCCGAAGGGTTCGTGTCCTGAGTGATTTCTTTGCTGAAGAGAGTCGGGTCAAGGCCCCGGAACTCAGGGCCATCGACGCCCTGATCACCGCACGTATGCGGGTGCTGACCGCGGCCAAGAGAGAGTTCTGGCTCCCCACCTTTGAGCTTGTCGGCAACGTCACCGAGGTCTTTGATAAAAGCGGTGACGGTACCGAGTTTCCCCCCACCACCCCCGAAGTCCCGGATGACACCAACTGGACCGTCGGGGTCACAGCCTCCCTTCCTCTGTTCAGCGGAGGGGAAAGGTCGGCAGAGTTGAGGCAGGCAAGGGAAGAGATCCAGCGGCTCGGCAGGGAGCGCGAAGCTGCGGCGGCACGCATCAGCCAGAGGGCTGTTGTGGCCATGAACCGCGTCCGGGCTTCCTATCCGGGGATACGCCTTTCCAAGGACGCGGCAGCATCCGCGGCCAACAACCTTCAGTTGGTGACGGACTCTTATGTCCGTGGCGTGCTCTCCATCATCGACCTCCTCGATGCACAGAACCTTGCCCTTGTGGCCGAGCAGCAGGCGGCCAACGCTGTTTATGACTTCCTTACGGATCTCATGGAGGTGCAGCGATCCGTGGGCGATTTTTTCCTCTATGCCGACGAGGCCGAACGGGATGTCTGGTTCGACCTGATCGAGGCCTATTTCTCCCAGTGACATGCCATAAGAGAAGGATCAAACCCCATGGACCCTGTTGTCCTTACCGTGGCCTTTGTGCTGGGCTACCTGATGTACCGCCTGGGGCTGCCTCCCCTGGTGGGGTTTCTTGTGGCCGGGCTGTGCCTCAGCGGGTTTGGCTTTGAGTCCACCCCCATGCTCCAGGCCGCCTCGGATGTGGGGGTGACCCTGCTTCTGTTTACCATCGGGCTGAAGCTGAGGATCAGGAACCTCGTGAAGCCGGAGGTGTGGGCCGGGGCATCCCTGCACATGGCTCTCACCGTGGCCACCATGGGAGGGGCCCTGTTCTGTCTGGGGTACTCCGGGCTGCGTTTTTTCCTTGCAATCGACATGAGGACCGCGCTGCTCCTGGCCTTTGCCCTGAGTTTTTCCAGCACCGTCTTTGCCGTCAAGATCCTCGACGAGCAGGGGCGCATGGATTCCCTCAACGGCCGCACAGCCATCGGCGTGCTCGTTATTCAGGATATCCTGGCGGTGATCTACCTGACGGCGGCAACCGGTAAGGTGCCCTCGGTGATGGCCATTGGGGGCATTGCGCTTCTTCCCGTGGTGAGAAAGCTCTTTCTCCTGGTGATGGACCGCATCGGCCACGGGGAGCTGATGGTGCTATTCGGGTTGTTCGCGGCCCTCATCGCAGGGGCTCATATCTTTGACCTGGTTCGGCTGAAACCGGATTTAGGGGCTCTGATCCTGGGCATGCTCATGGCGCCGCATCCCCGGGCCAAGGAGATGGCAAATTCCCTGATGAGCATCAAGGATGTGCTGCTGGTGGGTTTTTTCCTTGATATCGGGCTGCGAGGCGTTCCAGGGGCTGCGGGGTTTGCGGCTGTGGGGATCCTGGTGGCCCTGCTTCCCCTTAAAATGGCCCTCTATTTTCTGGTCTTCACCCGGTTCCGCCTAAAGGCCCGGACCTCCTTTATGACCATGGCGAACCTCTCCAATTACAGCGAGTTCGGGCTCATCGTCTGTTCCCTTGCCGCATCCGTGGGCAGGCTGGATCCCCGGTGGCTGGTGGTGATGGCCATTGCCCTGTCTGTCTCCTTTATCCTGGCATCGCCTTTGAACACCTACTCGGACCGGTTGTTTGACCGTCTGGCCGACATGCTGAAACGGTGTGAAACCTGTGAGCGTCATCCTGAGGAAGCACCGTATGAGCGGAAATCTGCGGATATTGTCGTTATCGGTATGGGGCGAACCGGGGTGGGGGCCTACGACTGGTTTCAGGGGAAGTACGGCGAGGTTGTCCTGGGAATCGATTACGACAAGGAGACCGTGGCAGGCCATGAAATGCAGGGGCGGAGTATTGTGCAGGCCGATGTGACCGATCTTGACTTCTGGCGGCGGCTTCCCACTCCGGACGGGCGGGTGAAGCTGGTGGTACTGGCCTTGAACAACTTTGAGTCCACCCTTTCAGCCATTCAGAGGTTCAAGCAGTTCGGTTACACAGGGACTCTGGCAGCCGTGGCCCGTTATGACGATGAGGTGGAGAGGTTAAAGGAGGCCGGGGCCGATGTGGCCCTGAATGTCTTTGCCGAGGCCGGGGCAGGCCTGGCAGCCCATGCCGTGGGACGCCTCGGGTTGCCGGTGCCGGAGCAGGGACCGGCCTGATGCGGTGAAGCGGTCCCTGCGGGGGCTTATGGGGTATGCTGATCTTCCGGCCCTACAGGGCGAGCAGCTCCGGGGGCTCGGCGCATTCAAACCCTTCGTCTTCAAACAGGCCTTCGCCGCCCAGGTGCTTTTCGTAGTCCACGCCCCACTGGCGCATGTGCTGGAGGATGGGGATGATGGTGTATCCCAGGGCGGTCAGGGAGTATTCGACCCTGGGGGGAACCTCACGATAGACTTCTCGGTGCACGAGGCCGTCGGCCTCAAGCTCTCGGAGCTGTTTGGTCAGCATGCGCTGGGTGATCTCCGGGATGCTGCGGGTCAGCTCTCCAAAGCGCATGATCTGTTCCAAGGCCAGGTGGTTGAGAATGATGGGTTTCCACTTGCCTCCGATGACAGAAAGCGTCAATTCAAAGTAGCATCGGTATGTTTTCCCCTTAAGTTCTTTGATTTTGCAGGGTTCGGGCATGGTCGGTCTCCAAAGGTATCTTTTTTGTAAGTATGGCACAATAAATACCGTACTTGCGAAACAGGGCTCCCTTATGGATAGTGCACCTGTCAGGAACGGTCAAGGGGGCACGTGTGCTGCACCCCTAAAACCAGATAAAAACCGTGGGGAGGGACTTTGTCCGCTCCATCCATGAATCCACAAGGAGAAACAGGTATGTACGCCATTGCCGTCAACGGAAGCCCGCGAAAGGGCGGAAACACGGAAACGCTTATAAATCATGTGCTCGCCCCCCTTGAGGCGGCGGGTTGGGAGACCGAGACGGTTCGTATCGGCGGAAAATCCATGCGGGGGTGCACCGCCTGCGGGAGTTGTTTTGAAAAAAAAGACGGGTGCTGCATTTTGAAAAAGGACAGCTTTAACGAGGTCATGGCCAAGATGGTCCGGGCCGATGCCATTATTCTGGGCTCTCCCACCTATTTCACCGATGTGACGGCCGAGCTCAAGGCCCTCCTTGATCGCTCCGGCATGGTGGCCCTGGCCAACGACAGGGCTTTCAGGGGAAAGATCGGGGCTGCGGTGGTGGCCGTACGACGGGGTGGCGCCACCCATGTCTTTGATACCATCAACCACATGTTCATGATGTCCCAGATGATCGTGCCCGGCTCCACCTACTGGAACCTTGGTCAGGGACTCAACAAGGGTGACGTGCTGGAAGACGCCGAAGGGCTGGCCAACATGAAGAACCTGGGGGAGACCATCGCCTGGCTGGGGAAAACGATGGCGCCTCATAAAGAGAGCTTCCCGCAGACCCTTGAATTTTTCGGGTAGGCAGTCAGTCTCTGATACCCCATAACGCCAAGAGTTTTGGCTCCCCGGACATGGTGCACAGAGTGCACCCTGCGGGCTGAGGGCCTCACGGCACGGTGTCATGATGACGGATTTGATTTAAGGGCCGATCTTGTGGGGAGATCATGACTTGTTGAAACCATACAGCGTTCTCGTCCCGTTTGATCCTCCACGCGTTTATCGCTCAGGTGCCAGGATGGTGAGAAGTACCCCGGTGAGGATGAGGACGCTTCCCCCGTATCCTAAAACGCCCAGGGTCTCGTTCCAGAGGAGCCAGGCAAAGAAGGTGGCCACCACCGGTTCCAGGGTGGCGGTGAGGACGGCCCGTGTGGGGGCCAGGGTGCGCAGGCCCAGGTAGTAGAAGCTGTTGGCGCTGTAAGAGAAGAAGGCCAGAAGCAGGAGCTGGAACCAGATGACGGGTGTTTTGGGGGTGAACTCCACAAAGGGGAGAAGGCCCAGGATACCCGTGGGAAGGATCCAGAAGAAGAGGGTGTACGGGGCGTAGGTCCCCGAAAACATTTTACCGATGATGTAGTAGAGGGAGTAGCAGATCCCTGCGGTGAGTCCCCAGAGCACGGCCGTGGCAATGGACTCTCCGGCCATGGGGCCTCCGTCCAGGCAGATGCCCCAGACCCCTGCCACGGCAAGGGCCATGGCGATGCCCTTGATCAGGGTCATGCGTTCCCCGAAGAGAAAGAAGGAGAAGAGGGCCACCCAGAAGGGCGCGGTGTAGAGCAGCACCGAGGCCAGGGCCGCACCGCCCTTGTCGATGGCCATCATGTTGGCGGCGTAGAAAAGGGAGATGCCCACGAAGCCGAAGGCAAAGAGAACGGGCAGGTCTTTTTTTTTAGCCGCCATCTGTCGTTTGGCGGCTGCATGGGTGCCGAACATGATCCAGGTCAGAAGAGCGCGGAAAAAGCCCGCTTCAATGAGGGAAACCCCGGCGGCAAAGAGGTACCGGGAGACCGGGCCCAGGAGCCCCCAGAGAAGGGCGGCTCCGAAGATGAAAAGGTAGCCTCTGAGGCTGGGTGAGGAGATGTTCGGCACGGGAAGCTCCTTGTGTATGGATCTGATGCGGACCCGCGTCAGCGGATTGGATCAACGTGTCGTCATGGGCAGAACCGTGACGCGAGATCAAGCTTTACGGCCCTTGGTGTGCCATGTCAAGGGCTGTACGGGAAAGACCCAGGGTTAACGCATTTGGATTTTTGCCTCCGGCGGCCCTGCCGGGGGACAAACTTTTGAAAAGTTTGATAAACAGGTTTTGTTCTTTGAAAATGCGTCACTACAGAGCATAGTCCCTCTTCTTCATTTCGTTTATCAAGGCGCTTATCTTCAGCCCCTGCGGTGCTGGAGATAAGCGTCTTGATTACCGGAAAGTTTTTGCGGAGCTTTTTTCAAAAAGCGACCCGCCGGAGGCAACTGATTTTTTAAATGCGTTAACCCTGGGGAAAGCCCCCTGCAAAAGGGGCGCTGTCCTTATGATTACAAGGTCCCGACCATGATCACGGCGCCCAGGATGAGTACCGCCAGGGCAGGGAAGCTCTGGGTCGGCTTATGCCTGGTTTTGACGTGGGCGGCCACGGCTCCGACCATGGTCACGACCAGAAGAGCCGATGCCGCCAGGGTGAGGGCTTCTATCTGAAGGCCGATGGCGAGGCACACCTCCAGGCCGCCGATGAGGGGCATGGCATGCCTCGGCAGTCCGAATTCCTTGAACTGATCGGCCAGGGGTTTTACGCCCAAGAGTTTTGCAACCCCGGCAATGAGGATGAGGGCGGAGGCGATGAGTTTGACGATGGTCATGGTTGGTCTCCTTACACTGTGTCGTGGGACGAGGCCGGTGGACCCGGTTACCCGTCCTTGTTTCCTTCATTGGCCTTGAGGATGCTCTCAAGGCTGATGTGTTTTGTGTTGTGGGACGGTTTGGCCTGTGGTTCGGTGCTTCGGACATAGAGCACGGCTCCTGTCTCTTTTCCGGCGGCCTTCTGCCACTTGGGAACCAGTTCCAGGAGGCTTGCGGCCAGAAAGCCCAGGAAGAGGATTGTGGTTGCAATGCGTCGAAAGGTCATGGGGCCTCCTTGGGGTGGATATCCTGTACGGCGCGACGGCGCCATTGGCTGCGGACAAACCCCACATAGTCAAAGAGAGCGGTAACAGGGCAAAAGAGCCGGCACCAGGGGCGTTTGACCATGAGGGAACCGATGACCACGGCCAGGGTCATGGCAAAAAGGGCATCGGAGCCGGTGAAGTTAAACGCCATGCCAAAAGGCTCGAAGCTCGCCTGGGAAGGGTTTCGGAAAAAAAGGGCGGCGCAAAGGGCTGCAAGGGCTACAAGCCGCGCCGACCAGGTCATCCATGGGGCCCTCCTGGGCGGTGAGCAGCCCGTGATGCGCCCCAGCCCTTCCTGAACCGCGCCGAAGGGGCAAAGGATGGCGCAGTAAAGGTTTTTGCGGGTGAGGAAAAAGACCGCAATCGCAAGGATAAGGCAGACCAGGGCGGCGTAGGAGGCAAGGCCCTGTGTCCAGCCGCCGGAGATGAGCAGGTGCACGGTGGCAAGGGAAAACTGGGTGCTGTAGAGGACGCCCAGCAGCAGGGTCGAGACCGTCAACAAGGCGGCGCGGCCCTTTTTTTTGGACCAGGGGAAACGGCGCCCGGCCACAATGAGGGCGCAGCCGAAGAGCAGCACGATTGCCATGCTTTTCATGATCTCTTTTCGGTTCACGGGGCCGGGGGCGCCTTGTGCGGGCATGGGCTCACCTTTGCGGGCGGCGGCGATGCGGGCCGCTGCCTTCCTGATCCCTTCCAGGATCGCCGTTGAGGAGATGGTGGCCCCGGAGACAGCGTCCACGTCGGGGAGCTTGTCCAGCTTGTTGCCCGGAAAGGGATCGAGGAGCCCGTTTTCCACTACCTTGGCCAGGTAGGTGGCGGTGTCGGTGCTGCTGAGGATGGCCACATGCCGAATGGTTCCTTCTTCATCGGCTGCCAGGGCAACCTTCAGGGGGCCGCCGTAGCTTGGGCGGCTTGCAAGGGCGATATGCAAGGGGGCCTTCTGCGCGTTGCGCTGGTCCGCCCGGTAGAGGTGATCGCTTACCTGGGAGATGTTTGTGAATGAGTTTGAGATGTTCTGGATGTGCGCCGTGGCAGACTCCTGAAGCCTGGCCCTCCCTCCGGCCCAGGCGAGGATCAGGACCAGGAGGGAGAGGATTGCGGCTGCGCGTTCCATGTGCTGTTTTTGCATCAACCGGTGTTCCTTATGCCTTTTTCTTGAAAACAAAGAGCTTGAGCATCACCGTGCCTGCGATGATGTGGGGAAGCCCCAGGTAGCCGATGAAATAAAATCCGGCCCGGCTCTCGTATTCACCGGCCAGGGTGAAACCGCCCGCCACCACGGCGCAGAAGGAGAGAAAGCAGCCGTACATGAGCAGGGTCTGCCACCAGGGAACCTGTCTTCCGCTCTCTTTCAGCCAGGTGTTGGCACTTAAAATGATGATCACCTGCATGGCCCCCATGACCATCCAGAACAGGTAGTTGAGTATCGTTGATCCGGGAAACATCGTTTTTTCCTTTCAGGATATGGTGCGTCTTTTTCGTTGCGTGTCTTTGGCCGGGGCCCTTTTACTCCATGCCGTGGTATTGCCAGGTCCGTTCGATCTCAAAGAAGTCGTCGCTTCGCATCCACCAGGGCGCCTTGTGGTAGTTGGCCTCTTTGCCGCCGTCCCAGTCCGACTTGAACTCTTCGGCTTCCGGGTACTTGAAGAAGTTGGTTTGCATGGCAAGGAGACCCTTGGAGACCAGATGGGTGGGGTCCCGGGGTTCCAGCTCCCTGGAGATGGTGTGGATCCAGGTGTTCTTGCGGGAGTAAGGACAGAGCCCGATGCAGACCCGGCACCCGAGGCCGTCGCTGGTGGGGCCGCTGCACCACTGGAGGTGGCATTTCTCCTCATCCAGGCGCCAGCGCTTGAAGCCCCGTATGACGGTTTCCGGCCTGTCGCTCTTGGAGATGGCCCCGGAGGGGCAGGCATCCGCGCAGATCTTGCATTTCATGCAGAAGTCGGCCATGCGCACGCTGATGGGCTTGTCGTATTCAAACTCGATGTCGGTGATGACGGCGGCAGGCCGGAAGTTGGCCCCGAGCTCCGGCACCATGACCACCCCGGCCCGGCTGTACTCTCCCAGGCCCGCGAGCTGGACAAACGGACTCATCATCACCTCGTAGTGATGGCCGGGGAACTGGGCACGGGCGGGGTAGCCCAGCTCCTGGATAAACCGCTCCAGGAGGCCGGAAGCGCACCGGGATCGAAAATAGGCGTCAAAGGAGGTGGAGTACCCCACCGCGGAATAGGTGCTGTCCCAGTACATGGGGACCCCGAAAACGATGATGCTCTTCCAGTGCCCGGGGACCTTGTCTCCCCAGCTGTCGTGGCCCTGGTTGGGCATGCCGCGCATGAGCCCCTTGAACATGAAGCGGGGGTCGAACCTGGTGATCCCCACCAGGGACATGCCGTACATGTGGGCCATGCGCTTGATGAGCTTGGTGGCATGCTTGGGGGACTTGAACTTCAGGGGCTCCTTTCGCCAGATGTGGCGGTAGTCCCACTCCTCCGGGGGAACGGGGACGCCGGTCTGCTCGTATTTTTCCGCGGGGTCTTCGGGAACCGTGGAGCCGTATCGGTTGTACATGCCGGTGTCCCGGAAGGACGCGTTGTAGGCGTCGGCAATGGCGTAGCGTTTGTGCTTGCCCGCTTTCCAGGCTTCGGCCCGGATGACGCTGTTTTCAAGGGCCTTCATCATGGTCTCGAACTCTTCTTTGGGCCGGCTGCGGTAGTAGTCTCCCACCGGGCCGGGCAGGGCTTTGAGGCCTTTGTCGGGCGTCCAGGTGCCCTCCTTGATGTAGCCCATGATGACGGCCTTGCGCTGAAAGAGATACTCTGTCCAGTCGGGGCGCTCCACCTTGCCCACGGGCTTGAAGAAGGTGGGCAGGTCTGTTCTGAAGGGCTCGCGGTTGAAGAACATGTCGCCGCCCTGGTAGGTGCGGTTGTAGCCTGTGTAGGCGTCGTCGGAGCGGCCGATGGCAAAACCGGCGGCACCGGCGCCCCCCACCGAGGCCACGGCCGCGGTGAGGCCGCCTATTTTAAGGAAGCCGCGGCGTGAAAAACCGCCCGGCTCTTTTTCGGACGGCTCCTTGCCTTTTGGGGGCGGGGCAGCTTCCTCGGTCTCTTCCGGCTCCAGGTAGTCCGGTTTGGCGGTGAAGTTGGCCGGATCGTTGATGATTTCAAGGGCATCTTTTTCATTGGGCATGGGATTGGCTCCTTCCGTCCTGTGGACGGTCTTTATGGAAAGGCTCCTGTGGATCCAGGGCGCTTTGGAAATCGGGAAAATGGTCGAGGACGCATCGGACATAGGGGGGCGCTTTGTCGGGCTCCGTCTCCATGAGGCACCGGGCGCGGTTCACCAGGAATTCCCGTGCGTCAAAGTCGATGAGGGCCATGTCGATATGGCTGTGGGCCGCTTCAACGGGGTTGCCCAGAGCCAGCAGGGCGTCTCCTTTCACCCGCAGGGCTGTGAGCTCCGGCCCGAAGGCTTTGAGCATGTGCTCGCACAGGCAGATGGCCTCTTCGTGCCGGCCTGCGTGGAACAGGCAGATGGCAAGTCCCCGGCTGGACTCCGGGTGGTCGGGGTTCAGGGCCGAGGCCTGGTGAAAGTAGGGCAGGGCGGCATCGGGCTTTTCCAGGTGGAGAAGGCACTCCCCGGCCCAGAAATGGGCCCCGGCATAGTCGGGGGACAGCACCACGGCCCGTTCAAACAGGGGCAGTGCCTCGGCCACCCGGCCGGTCAATGCATGGCAGAGGGCAGCGTTGTAGGTGGCCCCCCCATGGTCGGGCTCTTTTGCAAGGATGGCTTCGTATCTTCCCAGGGCATCCTCAAAATCTTCCTCATACAGGGATATGTTGCCCCGGTTGTATGCGGCCCTGATGTTTTCCGGGTCAAGGGAGGCAGCGTTGTCAAGGTGCGTGCGGGCTCTGTCCATCTCTTCCTTTTGAAGCCAGAACAGGCCTATCTCGTTGTGGAGCCTTGCCAGCAGGCGCGTGTGGTCTTTTGGCTGCGGGATCTCTTCAATCCGTTTCTCTAGAAAAAACCGAAGCGATTCAGGGGGCTCTGTGCCCTTGAGCTTCCCTATGGCTTCCTCTATGTCCTCTTCCGACCACAGGGCAGGCTTCAGGGGAGGGCGGTTATATGGCATGGCCGTTGACATGGGTGTCTCCTTGACTGGCGTGTTTGTGTGATGCGGCAATTCGAACGGCTTTTTAGGGATAGCAAGCGGTGTGCCAAAAGGCAGTGGCTTGAAATGACAGGGAATGTGGATTCGAGGGAGATGTTGCGTTGGTAAATAAGGTAATTTTGGTCTATATTTGTCTTATAAGATGAAAAATTACTTTATTCGGCAATATGAGGTGACCCATGCCCGCCCCTTCCCCCACAGATGATCTGCGTTTTTTTCAGGAGACCGTCTCCCATCTTTCCGGAAGCCTTGAACTGGCCGACTCCATGGTGTCGGTCTTCAATCACCTTGCGGACCATTTCCCCCTGGAGGGGATCTCCCTGCACCAGTACTCCCAGGGGCTCAATGCCTTAAAATTGCTTTTTCTCGTGCGCGAGGGCCGCTTCGATTACGTGGAGAGCCTGGTGGACCTCACCCCCCGCGAAGGGGCGCTCATGCTTCATTTCGAGCAGGCCGGCGACGTCATCCTGGAACGGAAAATAAGCCGGGGCGGGGGGGCCGCAAAGCACGCCCAGGCCCTTGGGCACCTGTTGCCCGTCAAACCCCGGGCGTACCTTGTGGGGATCCTTACGTCCGGCAACGAAACCGTGGGGCACCTCTGCTTTATCGGTAAGGAGGAAGACTGCTTTACCGAGGAGCATGAGCGCAAGATCCGCCTGCTTCTCACCCCCTTTGCCCTGGCCATGTCCAACATGCTTCGGTTTCAGAGGGTGCTGGCGTTTCAGGAGCGGCTTAACGAAGAGAAACGCGGGTTGGAAAGGGCCCTGGAGCAGCTTCGGGATAATCGCATCGTCGGGGGGCTTGGCGGTCTGGGAGGGGTCATGGATGAGGTGCGCCGCCTGGAAGGACGGGAGGTTCCGGTGCTTATTCTGGGGGAGACCGGAACCGGCAAGGAACTCATCGCCGATGAGGTGCAGCGGATTTCACCGCGTCGAGACGCGCCCTTTGTGAAGGTCAACTGTGGCGCCATCCCCGAGGGCCTCATGGACGGGGAACTGTTCGGGTATGAAAAGGGGGCCTTTACCGGGGCCACCCGGAGTCGGCCCGGGTTTTTTGAGCAGGCCCACGGCGGCACCCTTTTCCTGGACGAGGTGGGCGAGCTGCCTCCCCAGGTCCAGGTACGGCTTCTGAGGGTCCTGCAGAACGGGGTGGTGGAACGATTGGGGGGCAAGGAGTCCATCTCTGTGGATGTGCGTATCATTGCAGCAACCCATCGCAATCTTGAGGCGATGATGAAGCAGGGGGCGTTTCGTGAGGACCTCTACTACCGCCTCTTTGTGTTTCCTGTTACGGTTCCTCCGCTGCGGGAGCGCAAACAGGACTTAGAAGCCCTGGCGTACCATTTTATCGAAAAGATACGCCGGAGGCTGAATCTGCCCCAGAGCCCCTCCCTTGCACCACGGGCCGTGGATGCGCTGATGCAGTACGCCTGGCCGGGCAACGTGCGGGAGTTGGAAAATCTTGTGGAGCGGGCCATGACCCTGTGGCCCGGGGGGCCCCTTCTCCTGGATCGCTTGTTGCCCCGGGAGCCTGAGTTGTATCAGAACGCTCGGGAGAACCTGTCGGATCTGGAACGGCTGGTGGAGGAGAAGGTCGCCGCCTGCTTTGAAAAACAGATGCCGGGCACACAGAGCCGTGAGGCGAGAAGCATCCCTTCGGTGCGTCCCCTCCAAACCCTTGATGAGGCGACACGGCAATGCATTGAAGCGGCCCTCTCCCACTGCAGGGGGAAGGTCCACGGGCCCGCTGGCGCCGCCGCCGTTCTGGGCATCAACCCCAGCACCTTGAGAAACAAGATGGTAAAGCTGCAAATCCGGGCCGATACCTGGAGGTCATAGGGTTTTTCATTGACGAATTCAGGAATGTTGAGCTGTGGGGAACTCTCGGTGAGTTGTTGCGACTTAAGTTCTTGATTGTGCTGTTTATATCTGGTTGCAAAAAGGTTGACATTGAAAAAACGCTCATGGTATCCATGACTGAGCGCTCGTTCAGGAAACCGGTTGTTGATGCCCTCATTCCCTCTTTGTTTTATCCTGAGCCCTCTGCCTGTTTGTCCCGGTTTTTCTTCGACGTGCTGTCCTGAACGTTATCACCCGTGAATATCCAACGTCTCCGACCCCGGAGGGAGCATGGCCCGTAAACGTCCCGATGAAGCCGGTGTGGTCTCCCAGGTGAAAAACCCGGAGCTGGTCCACACCCGTCGTCGCCAGATTGTGGATGCTTCCGTTCATCTTTTCATCGAAAAGGGGTTCCACAAAACCCCCACCCGCCGGATCGCCGAAGCCGTTGGTTTTTCCATCGGATCCCTCTACGAATACGTCTCATCCAAGGACGATGTTCTCTACCTTGTCTGCGACGCCATCCACGACGAAATAGAAACGGGCATCCATCGCGACATTGCGCGGGAAAAACAGGGGCTCGCCGGCCTGGAGGCCGCCATCGGGGTCTACATCCGGGTGTGCGATACCATGGCCGATCACCTTCAGCTGATCTACCAGGAGACCGCGTCCCTTTCCAAGAAATGGCGGCGCCGCGTTCTGGATAGCGAGGTGCGCATCACCAATATTTTTGTGGAGCGCATCGAGCAGGCCGTGGATGAGGGGACCCTGGCTCCCATGGAACCCTCATCCGTGGAGCTTCTGGCCCACACCATCATGGTCATCGGCCATATGTGGGCCTTCAGGCGATGGTTTTTAAAGGGGCGCTACACCCTTGAAGGGTACATCGCTTTTCAAACCCGCTTTATCCTGGCTGCTGCGCGAGAGGGCGGGGCGCCCTCGGCAGGGAGTGGCACAGGGCCTGATCCACATGCGGGTAACCCATCTTCTATGCATTGGAGACAACCATGAAGATCCATGAATACCAGGCAAAGGAACTCTTCAGGGCCCATGGCATCGCCGTCCCTGATGGGGCGGTGGCACGAACACCGGGAGAAGCGGCCTTTCGGGCGGTGAGCATGGGGGACTGGCCTGTGGTGGTCAAGGCGCAGATCCATGCCGGGGGGCGCGGCAAGGCCGGGGGGGTGAAGCTGGTAAATTCAGTCGACGAGGCGGAAGCGGTGGCCAAGAGCCTTCTGGGCTCCACCCTGGTGACCCACCAGACCGGCCCCGAGGGCAAGGAGGTGCACACCCTCCTGGTGGAAGAGGGGCTGGATATCGCCCGGGAGCTTTACCTGGGTATTGTGCCGGATCGTGCCACCGGCGACATCGTCATCATGGCAAGCTCCGAAGGGGGCATGGAGATTGAGGAGGTGGCGGAGAAGACCCCGGAAAAGATCATCAAGGTGCGCGTGGGGCCCCTTGCGGGGTTGTGGCCCGGCCACCTGCGCCGGGTGACCTTTGGCCTGGGTCTGGAAGGGCGCGAAGCCAAAGCCGTTTCCGCCCTTGTCCAAAAACTCTTTGCCTTTTTCGTGGCCAAGGACTGCTCCCTGGTGGAGATCAATCCCCTGATCCTCACCGGAGACGGTGAGGCCGTGGCCCTGGACGCCAAGGTTGATTTTGACGACAACGCCCTGTATCGCCACGCAGAGATTTCTGCCTTAAGGGACGTCACCGAAGAGGCCCCCCTGGAGGTGGAGGCCTCCCGTCATCGCCTTAACTACATCAGCCTGGACGGCAACATCGGCAACATCGTCAACGGAGCGGGCCTTGCCATGGCCACCATGGACCTCATCAAGATGGCCGGGGCCGAGCCCGCCAACTTTCTCGACGTGGGGGGCGGGGCCACCAGCGAGATGGTGGAGAACGCCTTTCGCATCCTGTTGAAAGACGACAAGGTCAAAGGGGTCCTCATCAATATCTTCGGAGGCATCCTGCGTTGCGACATTTTTGCCCGGGGTGTGGTGGAAGCCGCATCCAAAACCGGCATCAGCGTCCCTGTGGTGGTGCGCATGGAGGGGACGAACGTGGAGGAGGGCCGACGGATCCTTAAAGAGTCCGGCCTCGACCTTCAGACTGCCGTTGACCTGAAAGACGCTACGGAGAAGATCGCCGCCATCGTGGCGTGATCGGATCCTGCGGGAAAGGAGTGAGCTGTGAGCATCTTCGTCGATAAATCCACGCGTTTGCTGGTTCAGGGCATCACCGGGCGTGAGGGCAGTTTTCATACCGGTCAGTGCAAGGCTTACGGAACCCAGGTGGTGGCCGGGGTCACCCCGGGCAAGGGCGGGCAGACCCATGAGGGAACCCCGGTCTTTAACACCGTGGCCGATGCCATGGCCGAAACCGGCGCCAACGCAGGCATGATCTTTGTGCCCCCGCCCTTTGCCGCCGATGCCATCGTGGAGGCTGCCGAGGCAGGCCTGGAGTTGGTGGTCTGCATCACCGAAGGCATCCCCGTGCTGGACATGGCCCGGGTGAAAAAGGTCATAAACGGAACGGGGGTGCGCCTCATCGGGCCCAATTGCCCGGGTATCATCACCCCGGGAGAGTGCAAGATCGGCATCATGCCGGGGCCCATGCACAGGCCCGGCGGCCCGGCGGGTGTGGTGTCCCGCTCCGGGACCCTTACCTATGAGGTGGTGCACCAGCTCTCCAACCAGGGCATCGGCCAGACCACCTGCGTGGGCATCGGCGGTGATCCGGTGAACGGCACCTCCTTTGTGGATGTCCTTAAAGCCTTTGAGGCCGACCCCGAGACAAAGGGGGTGGTCATGGTGGGCGAAATCGGCGGCACCGCCGAAGAAGACGCCGCCGAGTTCATCCGGGACCACATGACCAAACCCGTGGTGGGGTTCATCGCAGGGCTCACCGCGCCTCCTGGCAGGCGCATGGGCCACGCAGGGGCCATTATCAGCGGCAACAGCGGCACGGCCCAGGCCAAATTGGAGGCCATGACCTCATGCGGTGTCCACGTGTGCGAAAACCTGGGCCGCCTGGGGGAGACCTGCTGGGAAGTGTTCGGGTAGGGAGTCCAGCCCCACAGCGGGTGGGCTCCATGGGAATCATAACCGGAGGCATGCATGATGGATCTGATCGGACGAATCGCAACACCTGTAGGTAAAAAGATGCTCATGGGGATCACCGGGCTGGGGTTCTGCGGGTTCCTGGTGGTTCACCTGGCAGGCAACCTCACCTTGTTTCGCGGGGCCGGGGCCTTTGCCGAGTACACCGAGAAGCTTCATTCCCTGGGCCTTTTACTGACGGTGTCCGAGTTCGTTCTCCTGCTCATGGCCCTTGCCCATGTCCTCACCGGGGTGGTGCTGGCCCTTGAAAATTGGCGGGCGCGCCCCGAGAGGTATCAGGTCACGGCCCGCCACGGAGGGCGAACCCTGGGCTCGGCCACCATGATCTACACCGGCCTTTTGGCCCTGAGCTTCATCGTCCTGCATCTCATCGGCTTCAAGTTCTCTCCCCCGTCCGGGGCGTCACGTTACCCCGTGGTGGTGGAGACCTTCTCCCGCCTCACCTATGTGGGGGCCTACCTGCTGGGCATTCTGGCCATTTCGTTTCATGTAAGCCATGGGTTCTGGAGTGCCTTCCAGAGCCTGGGGGCAAACGGCGAGGGGAGCACGCCTTTTTTGATGCGGTGCGCAACCTGGCTGGCCGTGGGGGTGGGGATAGGATTCGGGTCAATTCCTCTTGTGTTTTTTTTGCTGTAAGGGCGATGGAAGCAACGGCCGTCAGAACGCCTGGGTAAAATCATGAGGAAGACCACTTCGAACGATGAAACCAGCTTCTATGGCGAGATGGGTGCCCTTCACCTTGCAGCCGGAGTTATTCCGGTTAAAGTCAAACGAATCCCAGACGTTTTGCATCGTGTTTTAAGAAGAATGAAATGGGCTGCTCCTGCAAAGATGGTTGCCACATGTCACACATCACGCGAATGCCCCCATAGCGCAGGCAGAATGGTTGCCTTCATGCATTCGCCATAGGGTTTCCAGGTGCCCCCACCTGGCCGCCGGAGGCTGCTTTTTGTTGCCTGAATAATGACCTTTTTTGACCCAAGGAGATGGTTTATGGCTCTTGACGCAAAGATTCCGGGCGGGCCTCTGGAGGAGAAGTGGGACCGGCATCGTTTTGAGATGAAGCTCGTAAACCCCGCCAACAAGCGCAAGTACAGTGTCATTGTGCTTGGCACCGGCCTTGCCGGTGCGTCGGCTTCTGCCACCCTGGCGGAGCTGGGTTACCGCGTAAAGACCTTCTGCCTTCAGGACAGCCCGAGGCGGGCCCACAGCATCGCGGCCCAGGGGGGGATCAACGCGGCCAAGAACTACCAGAACGACGGGGACAGCGTGCGCCGCCTCTTTTATGACACCATCAAGGGCGGGGACTTCAGGGCCAGGGAGGCCAACGTTTACCGCCTGGCCCAGGTCAGCTGCAACATCATCGATCAGTGTGTGGCCCAGGGGGTGCCCTTTGCCCGGGAGTACGGGGGGCACCTGGCCAACCGTTCCTTTGGCGGGGCCCAGGTGTCCCGGACGTTTTACGCCCGGGGCCAGACCGGCCAGCAGCTTCTCCTGGGGGCCTACGGCGCGTTGTCCCGGCAGGTGGCGGGCGGAGGCGTGACCCTCTTTACCCGACGGGAGATGGTGGAGCTGGTGGTGGAGGACGGCCGCGCCGCAGGGATCATCGCCCGGAACCTTGTCACCGGGGAGCTGGAACGCCACGCCGCCGATGCCGTGGTCATGGCCACCGGGGGCTACGGCAACGTCTATTATCTCTCCACCAACGCCATGAGCTGCAATGTGTCGGCGGCCATGATCGCCTACCGCAAGGGGGCCTTGTTTGCCAACCCCTGCTTCACCCAGATCCATCCCACCTGCATTCCGGTCCACGGTCAGTGGCAGTCCAAGCTGACCCTCATGAGCGAGAGCCTGAGAAACGACGGCAGGGTGTGGGTGCCCAGGAAAAAAGGGGATACGCGCAGCCCCAGCTCCATTCCTGAATCGGATCGGGACTACTATCTGGAGCGTAAATACCCTGCCTTCGGCAACCTGGTGCCCAGGGACGTGGCCTCCCGAAGCGCAAAAGAACAGTGCGATGCGGGTCTGGGTGTCGGGGAGACAGGGTACGCTGTCTACCTCGATTTCCGGGACGCCATAAAGCGGGACGGAGAGGAGGTGATCAAGCGCAAGTACGGCAACCTCTTCTCCATGTACCAGCGCATCACCGACGAGGACCCGTACGGCACGCCCATGCGCATCTACCCGGCGTCCCATTACGCCATGGGCGGGCTCTGGGTGGATTACAACCTCATGAGCACCATCCCCGGCCTTTTTGTGCTGGGGGAAGCCAACTTTTCCGACCACGGGGCCAACCGGCTCGGGGCCAGCGCCCTGATGCAGGGACTGGCCGACGGGTATTTTATTATCCCCTACACCCTGGGGGGCTACCTGGCGGATCGTCCCTATGGGGCCCACAAGGACTCATCGGATGCCTTTGCCGAGGCGGAATCCGCGGCAAAGGCCCGCATCGAAGGGCTGCTGGTATCCACGGGCAAGCGGACCTGCGATGACATCCACAGGGAGCTGGGCCGCATCGTCTGGGAGCACTGCGGCATGGCCCGCACCAACGAGGGCCTGGACGCGGCCCTTTCCGACGTGGAGGCCCTGGAGGCGGTTTTCCGGCAGGATCGCGCCATGGTGGGCTCGGCAGATACCTTCAACCAGAACCTTGAAAAAGCCATGCGGGTCTCTGATTTCCTTTCCTTTTCCAAAGTAATGATTGCCGATGCCAGAGCCCGCCAGGAGTCCTGCGGCAGTCACTTCAACGAGGCCTTTCAGACCGAAGATCATGAAGCCTTGCGGGACGACACCTCTTATGCCCATGTGGCGGCCTGGCGACATCGCGGCGAGGATGAAGAGCCGGAGAAGGTGGTGGAGGAGCTGAGTTTTGAAAACGTCACCCTGAGCCAAAGGAGCTACAAATGACGGACACCATCGGGTTGACCCTGAAGATCTGGAAGCAGGATGGTCCCGGTTCTGGCGGTCACCTGGAGACCTACGAGGTGAGGGACATCTCCACGGACGCCTCCTTCCTTGAGATGCTCGATATCTTGAACGAGCGGCTGGTGCGGGCAGGGGAAGAGCCCGTGGCCTTTGACCACGACTGCCGGGAAGGGATCTGCGGCACCTGCGGGGCAGTGGTCAACGGCAAAGCCCACGGCCCCCTGAAGGAGACCACCCTGTGCCAGCTCCACATGCGCCACTTTGAAGACGGCGATGTGGTGGTCATCGAACCCTGGCGATCCCGGGCCTTTACCGTCATCAAAGACCTGGTGGTGGACCGTGGGGCCCTGGACGCCATCATCCAGGCCGGGGGCTACATCTCGGTAAACACCGGGGGCGCCCCGGACGCCAACGCCGTGGCCGTCTCCCAGGAGCAGGCCGAGCTGGCCATGGACGCCGCCGAGTGCATCGGGTGCGGTGCCTGCGTGGCTGCCTGCCCCAACGGCGCTGCCATGCTCTTTACCAGCGCCAGGGTCTCCCACCTGTCCACCCTTCCCCAGGGAAAGCCCGAGGCCAGAAAAAGGGTGGAGTCCATGGTGGCCTGCATGTCCGAGCAGGGGTTCGGCAACTGCGGCAACGAGCGGGAGTGTGAGGCGGCCTGTCCCAAGGGCATCTCCATTTCCCATATCTCGAAGCTGAACCGGGAATTCTTGAAATCGTTTTTTAAGTGATTGATTGTGTGTGTCGTGCTCACCCTGACAACTGGTTGAAATTTAAGTCGAAGACTCTATTCATCCTGCAGGGTTCATGATATAGAGGTTCGGATGCGGCCAGAGAAACAAGGCAAACAAAGTCAGGGACTCGGATAGCAATGAAGGGGGTAGACGACACATGGGTATTTACGATTTACAGTTTGACGACTACGGTAACACCAGGGCCCTTAAGGTCAACGCCAAAGGCAACGCGGTTCTGTTCCACAACTACACCAACAAAGGGGTGGCCTTCTCCGATGAGGAGCGCGAATTATTTGAAATCAGCGGGCTGGTTCCCCCTGAAGTCAAAAGCCTCTCCCAGCAGGTCTTGAACGCTCAGGATATCATCCGGGAGAAGATAAGCGACTTTGAGAAGTTCATTTATATCCGGTCCCTTTTTGACCGGAATGCCACCCTCGCCCACGCCCTCCTTGCAAGCGACATCACCCGATACATGTCCATTGTGTACACGCCCACGGTGGGGATCGTCTGCCAGCGGTTCTCCTCCATGTTCCGCCAGGGCAACGGACTCCATTTCTATCCCGGCAACATCGACGATGCCGAAAAGATCCTGCGCCGTTACGAGCGTGCGGATATCCGTGTGGCTGTTGTCACCGACAACCAGGGCATCCTGGGTATCGGCGACCAGGGGGCAGGGGGCCAGGCCATCTGCCTCGGCAAGCTCATGCTCTATACCCAGGGGGCCGGTATCGCGCCCTGGCACTGCCTGCCTATCTCTCTGGACGTGGGCACGGACAATGAGAAACTCCTCAGGGATCCCAAATACATCGGCTGGCACCACAAGCGCCTCACCGGGGACGAGTACTTCGCCTTTGTGGAGAAGTTCGCCAAAGCCTTTAAAAAAGTGTTCCCCAACGCCCTGTGCCAGTGGGAAGACTTCTCCAAGCAGAACGCCTTTACCGTGCGGGATACCTATGTAAACGATCTTATCAGCTTTAACGACGATATCCAGGGCACCGGTTCAGTAACCCTGGCAGGCATCCTGGCTGCCATGAAGATCAAGAACGAGGGCATTAAAGACCAAGTCTACCTCATCCACGGCGCAGGAGCAGGCGGCGTGGGCATTGCCGAGCAGATCGAGGCGGCCCTGGTGGAAGAGGGCATGGCCGTTGCCGACGCCCGCGCCCGTATCTACACCCTGGATTCCCGGGGCCTGGTCACCACGGACCGCCGCCTTGACCCCTACAAGGGAAAATTCGCCAAGGACCCCGGGGCACTCCCCTGGTTCAACAGCTCAGAGGACGGCGCCCTGGAAAACGTCATTGAAAAGGCGGGAGTCACCGTTCTCATCGGCACCTCCGGCCAGCACGGCTGCTTCACCCAAGAGGTGGTGACCAAAGTCCTGGCCAACACCGAGCGTCCCATCATCCTTCCTTTGAGCAACCCCACGGCCAATACCGAGGCCATTCCCGAGGACATCTACAACTGGACCGACGGCAAAGCCCTCGTGGCCACGGGCAGCCCCTTTGACCCGGTGAGCCACGGCGGCTCCGAATACCGCGTGGGCCAGTGCAACAACGTCTTCATCTTCCCCGGGGTGGGCCTGGGCGTCATTGCATCCGGGGCCACCACCGTGCTCCCCAGCTTTTTCACGGCCGCCGCCCATGCCGCAGCAGACTGCGTCGGCAACGAAGACCTCGCCCGTGGCGCCCTGTTCCCCACCGTGGACAGGCTCCAGGAGGTGACCCTCAAAGTGGCCAAAGCCGTGGGACGCGCCGCCATCCGCGAAGGCGTCGCCCGAAAATGCGCCTTCAGCTCCTTTGATCACGGCATGGACCCCGAACGCCTGGACGAAGCCGTGGACCATATGATCTGGAAACCGGTCTACCTTCCCTTGGAGGCCTAAAATTTAGGAAGCGTAAATATAGGAGAGGCCTTCTATGCTCAAAGTCGCCGGAAAAAGCAAGCCTCCGGCGGCGAGGTGGAGCCACCTCGAAAGCTTATTGCGCTTGCGCATTTTCCTTCGTTTCTCAGGAAAATGCGCAAGCGCCTTCGGTTCGGGCTTCGCCCGATACATAAGCTGATGGTTTGTACGAGTTGTCCCACAAACCTTGAAAGTATAGGGCGCGTTGCTGTAACTATCTAATTATCGGGATTAATCGCTCTGGTTCCGATTGTTGCGCCGTATCCCGATGACATGGGTTGAGCGTGATACCCAGACACGGGCGCAGCCCGTAAGCAAATGCGGAGGGCGAGGAACGAGCACCGAAGCATTTGCGAAGGAGGGTCCGTGTCGGGTATAACAGGGCCATGAATGAAACCCACGCATCCAACGCAGGAAAGGAACTCATGGCTTCGGGCATGTCCCGGGATTATCTTCTGATCCATACGGCCACGCTGCTCTTCGGACTGGCCGGGCTTTTTGGGAAGCTGGTGCACCTCTCCCCTGTGGCCATTGTGTTCGGGCGGGTGTTTTTTGCCGCGCTCTTCCTGGGGCCAGTGATTCTCCTGGCCGGACGTCCCTTGCGCCTTGCTTCCACGCGGGATTACCTGCTGATGGCCCTTCAGGGCCTTATCCTGGCGGTGCACTGGGGTACGTTTTTCCGGTCCATCCAGGTGTCGTCCGTTGCCGTCGGCTTGCTGACCTTTGCCACCTTTCCGGTGTTCACCACACTTTTAGAACCCCTTTTAGACGGCACCTCCTTTCGGTGGCGAACCCTTGCCCCCGCCTTGTGGACCCTTGCCGGGGTGTTTCTTGTGGTGCCCCGTTTTCATCCGGGAGAGCCTGTGTTCGAGGGGGCCCTCTGGGGCCTGGCCTCGGGCCTGACCTTTGCCGTGCTCTCCCTTCTCAACCGTCGGTTCGGAAAGAGGTATCACGGCGCCGTGGTCTCCTTCTGGCAGGATGCCGCCGCTGTGCTGGTTCTCCTGCCCGTTCTCTTTCTTTTCCCTCAAATTCCCACGGCAACCGATCTCGGGTACCTCCTGCTTCTGGGCGTTCTGTTTACCGGGGTCTCCCACACCTTGTTCATCCAGGGCATGAAAACCGTGTCGGCCCGAAAGGCAAGCATTATCGCGTCCCTGGAGCCGGTGTACGGCATCGCCGCTGCCTGTCTCCTCCTGGGCGAAGTGCCCACGGCGCGATCCCTTGCGGGCGGGGCCATGATCCTGGCCGCTGCCCTGTGGGTGACACTGCGGAGAGGGTAAAGGGCATGCAAAAGCAAACCTCCGGTGGCCAAGGGCTGAGCCCTTGGAACCCAGGATCGCAAATGCCCCGGGGCTTCGCCCCTGCACATTTGCTGGTGGGCTTGGTCCGTGGTGAATATCGAATGCAAGGGGGGAACCCTTGGACCAGGGGACCTTTCGTTCCCAGGCTCTGCCTCCATCCTTGAATCGCGTCATCTTGTATATTTTGCCCATGATGCCGCTATGCTCCACACCCGCAAGGCGGAGCCTTGCAACCGACGCCCCCAGGCAGAGCCTGGGAGCGAGAAACGGTTTTGCAGGAGTGGCCCGTTTCATTGGCTTTTTTTTGATGAAGTTTGGGCCGCCCCTTCAAAATAACAGAGATAAATCGACCGAAACGGAGCGCCGCACTCCGGTGCGGCTTTTTCGTCCGTCGTTACCCATGCCGCACAGGAGTGCGGCGCTCCAGGGGACAAGGGGGGCGGAAGTGTTGTTCCCAAGGAAGCCGCCTGCGCCCATGGCTATGAGTCACCCTTCGATTCACGTCAATGGCCTACGGCGCGACAATCGATTTGTCTTCGTAACGTGCTTTTAAGGTGGCACACCTTGCAGCCGGAGACAATGCGGTTAAATTTATAATGGTCAAGTATCGACGGCGGATCCTGTTGGGTCGAAGCTTGTGAACCAGTGCGCACACATCATCAGCGTTTGTATCGGGCGAAGCCCGAGTCGAAGGCCCTTGCGCTTTGGCCCGAGGAACGAGGGACAAAGCGCAAGGGCAATATGCTTTCGAGGTGGCTCACCTCGCCGCCAGAGGCATGCTTTTTTCCAGCAACTCCAACATCAAGGACGCATATGACAGACATACTGGACGCGGGGCTTCTGCTCTCGTGGTACGACACCCACAAGCGGATCCTGCCGTGGCGGCAGACCAGGGACCCTTACCGGATCTGGCTCTCCGAGGTGATGCTCCAGCAGACCCAGGTGGCCACGGTGATTCCCTATTACAACCGGTTCACCGATGCCTTTCCCGACGCCACGGCCCTTGCTGACGCCCAGGACGACCGGGTGCTCAAGATGTGGGAGGGGCTCGGTTACTACAACCGCTGCCACAATTTGCTGAAGGCCATGCGGAAGGTTCGTGATGAGCATGGGGGCAGGGTGCCGGACACCCCGGAGGCCTTTTCCGGCTTGCCCGGTGTGGGGCCATATACATGCGCGGCGGTCCAGAGCATTGCCTTCGGGCATTCCCTGGCAGCCGTGGACGGCAACGTCAACCGGGTGGTGACTCGGCTTTTTGCCCTTGACGGGGTGGTGACCTCCGCAGGGGTGAAACGGGCTATTCAGGATGCGGTGGACTCGGCTGTGTCGGAAACGCGGCCCGGGGATTTCAATCAGGCCATGATGGAGCTCGGGGCCACGGTCTGCACGCCCAGGCGACCCGATTGCTCCCGGTGTCCCTTGAGATCCGGTTGCAAAGCCCGGGCGTTGGGCAGGCAGGAGGCCTTTCCCGTCAAGGGAGCGAAAAAGGCCGTCCCCCTTTACCCCGTGGCCCTGGCCGTGGTGGTGAAGGACGGAAAAATCCTGGTGCAGAAGCGCCCGGCCAAGGGCCACCTTGCCGGGATGTGGGAGTTCCCCGGGGGGCGGGTCCTGACAGGGGAAACCCACGAAGATGCCCTGGGGCGGTGCCTCATGGATGAGCTGGGGGTGGTTCCGGCTGTGGGAAAACTGGTGGGAAGCGTGACCCACGCCTATTCGCATTTTCGGGTGCAGCTTTATCTCTATCTGGCAGAGGTTGGCGGAGGTTCCCCAACGTCGAAAAAGGGGCAGCCCGTGGACTGGATTACGACGGAGGACCTGAATCGCCTCGCCTTCCCCACAGCCAATAGAAAATTGTTTCCACTGTTGGTGGAGGCGTTGGGATAATCCTGGCGACATGAAACGTTTAAGGAAGGATAGTTGATGACAGACGAACGATGCCCCTGGTGCGGGGACACCCCTATTTACGTGGCCTATCACGACGACGAGTGGGGCGTGCCCGAGCACGACAGCGGAAAACTCTTTGCCATGCTTTTGCTTGAAGGGTTTCAGGCCGGGCTCTCATGGATCACGGTGCTCAAAAAACGGGCGCACTACATGGAGGTGATGGACGGGCTTGCCCCTGAGAAGATCGCCCTCTACGACGAGGCCAAGGTCGAGGCGCTCCTGGCCGATCCCGGGATCATTCGGAACAAGCTGAAGGTGAGGGGCGCGGTGAAAAACGCCAAGGCATTCCTCGCGTTGGAAGAGTCGCCGGGTGCCTTCTCAGAGCTTCTCTGGGGATTCACAGGCGGCAAGACCCTGGACAACGGTTTTCGAACCATGGCCGAGGTGCCCGCCAGCACCCCGGAGTCCGATGCCATGAGCAAAGCCCTTAAAAAGTTGGGGTTCACCTTTGTGGGGTCCACCATCTGTTACGCCTTTATGCAGGCCGTGGGCATGGTCAACGACCACCTGGTGACCTGCCCCCGATACCGCGAGCTGGGCGGCAAGGTGGGGGCACCTTGAAACCCCATGGCCAATGCATATGAATGCAGCCATCATGCGACCGGTTTTACTTTTCACTCCCAGGCTCTGCCTGGGAGCGAAGCAAATAAGTAGGGTATGTGAATACCCCACATCGTTGATTTCGGGCGCAGCCCGTCAGCACATGTGACGTCCCTGAGGAACGAAGGGAATAGCCTGTTAGCGGGGTACGTTTCGTTCCCAGGCTCCGCCTGGGAATGCTTTCGAGGTGTTTTCGCTATTGTGGCCTCGCCACCGGAGGCTGTTTGTTAACCAACTCCTCCACCCGTTTTACATACCCTTCAATATTGCATTTCCGTTTCAGGCCGGATGCCTTCATGGAGCGCACTTTGCCGAAGCCCGGCTGCTGTGGCCAGGCGCGGTCGTGGAGGCCGAATGTCCAGCCCACTCCGGCATAGGAGTTGGGGTCCCGTCCGTCCAGAAAGTAGCGGTTGTTGAGGTAGAGGGCTGTTTCAAAGGCTTCTTTGGCATCGTGTGACCATTCCAGTATTTTTTTCCCCCAGTACATTCGCATGTAGTTGTGCATGAACCCGGTGTGGACCATTTCGGCCATGGCTGCGTTCCAGTAGGGATCGTTGGTCTTGCAGGCCGTGAGTTCCTCTTTTGTATAGAGGTCCTTTTGCATACCCCGGGCGGCAAGGGTTTCCTGCGCCCAGGCAGGGGCTGCGGCCTCGAAGGTGTCGTAGTCGGGTTCGAACCAGGCGTAGTTGATGGCCAGCTCCCGGCGGACGATGAGCTCTTCCAGGAAAACGGCCACGTCTTCGGGGCAGGATGCTCCCCCGTGGCTTGCTGCAAGGGCTGCATCCAGGGGAGAGAGCTGTCCGAAGTGGAGGTAGGGGGAGATCTCGGAGATGGCGTTTTCCTCGGGTTTGTTTCGCAGGGACGCGTAGCGGGGAAGGATCTCCGACACAAAGTGGGCCAGTTTTTCCTGGGCTTCGTCTTCCCCGCCTTTGAATCGGCTGACAGGTGCCACGCTTCGGTCGACGTTGAAATGGTCCGGTACCCCCTTGCTTGGATCGATAGCGCCTTTGGGAAGGAGGGCAGGGGGAAAGGGGACCTTTACAGGCGTGGGGGCGAGCCCCACCAGGTAGCGGTCCAGAAGCCGTTCGATTTTGGGCCGGATGGTGCGGGCGGCGTATTCCCGTTTGGCGGATGCACATTCAACCGGCACCACGGCGTCGGACTCCACCTCCACCACCGGGCACGGGGATGAGGCGGCAATTTTAAGCCTCCAGCTGCGCTGGTGTCTGAGGTAGCCCCGGTCACAGACGATGAGGGCTGCGTCATCTGAGAGCCCAAGGGCAACCTCGGCCGGAACCCCGGGGAGGATGCTGAACCCGATGTCTCGTACTTTCAGGTTTTTTTGGACATCGCAGAGCCCTTCCATCATGAAGTGGTAGTGGCGCCAGGTGGCCTCGGGGTAGCCTTCCATGAGGCCTGTGACCGTGAGCAGGGGAAGGCTTTCGTCGTTGGCCCGTTGCACAGCGTACTCCAGGGCGTGGTTGAACCGGGTGCGCTGGCTCTGCTGCATGAGGTAGAGAACGTAGCGGCCCCTGGTCGGGCGCCGATTGCTGAGGTGGTGGATGCGTGTTGCATCAATAAACGGGTTGGCGGTGATAACCATGGGAACTCCGGTGCGGTTGGGTTGACGGGACAGGCTGTGGCTGAAACATGTGGCCTTCATTTTCTCACAGGCGGCGTCCCGGGACAAGGAGGATGGGGGACATGACCGCCGGAGCAGGGCTCCTGACGTGATGTGTTGGCTTGAAATAAGGGTTTCAAGGCGGTTCACTGTGCGTTAGGTTGGCTTTTGTCCGGGCTTCCGGAAAGGAAAAGATGTGTTTAACAGTGACGATGGATCAGGTGACATGTGATGAAAGAGTTTAAGGCGTGGTGTCGGAATTATTTTGAAGTTGCCATTGTCCTGCTGCTCCCCGGTTTGGGGTATGTGGCGGGACTTTTTCTTTATATCTGGGAATATGTGATCGAAGGGAGAAAGCCCCACCGGGTGCCGGGCCTTGAAAGGAGGTCCTTGCGATGAGTGATTCACAGCCTTCGTTGCGCATCTGTCTGGTGAGTTACCGGAGCAACCCGTATTGCGGTGGCCAGGGGGTGTACATTCGTCATCTGGCAAGGGCCCTTGCCGATCTGGGGCATCGGGTCCACGTTCTTTCCGGGGAACCTGCCCCCATCCTTGACGAGGACATCGGGCTTACCGTGTTGCCGGGCCTGGATCTCTACAGCCCCGAGACCATGGAGAATGGGGCAGGCTACAGCCAGTTGAAGGATCCCCTCAAGTTTACCGAATGGTGGCTCAACTCTACCCTTGGCTACCCCGAGCCCTTCTCTTTCGGGGTGCGCGCCCGGCGGTTTTTCGAGGCCGAGGGCCACCGGTTCGACATTATCCACGACAACCAGTCCCTCTCCTGGGGGCTTCTTTCGGTGAGCCGGAAGATCCCCACGGTCGCCACCATCCACCATCCCATGACACGGGACCGGGACATTGCCGTGATGAGCACCCGGAATCTTTGGAAGCGGGCACGGGCCATGCGCTGGTACTCGTTTATCGGCATGCAGAAACGTGTGGCGCGAAAGCTCCCTGCCGTCATCACCGTTTCCCAGGTATCAAAAACAGACATCGCGGCAGATTTCGGCGTCTCTCCGAGCAAGCTGCACGTCATCCCCATCGGCATCGACACAGCCCGTTTCTACCCGTTGCCGGAGATTCCCAAAGACCCCCGCAGGATCATCGTGACCAACAGTGCGGACAGCCCCTTGAAGGGGCTCTATTACCTGATGCACGCGGTGGCCGCCATGAAGGACGAGGGCGATGTGAAGCTTACGGTCATCGGTCAGCCCAAGGAGGGCGGTATTGTGCAGCGTCTGGTGTCGTCCCTGGGGCTTTCCGGGGTGGTAGAGTTCACCGGCAGGGTCTCGGATCGGCGCCTGGTGGAAGAGTATGCCCGGGCATCGGTTGCGGCGGTTCCCTCCCTGTACGAGGGGTTCGGCCTTCCCGTTGGCGAGGCCATGGCCTGCGGCGTGCCCGTGGTCTGCACGGACGGAGGGGCCTTGCCCGAGGTGGCGGGGGATGCGGCGCGCATTGTCCCGGCCGGTGATGTAACGGCCCTGAAGGATGGCTTGAAGGAGCTTCTGGCTGATGGGGATGCGGCCGCTTCCCTGGCGCGTAAAGGGGAGGACAGGGTCCACAGCCGGTTCGTCTGGAGGCGGACGGCCGAAGAGACTGTTGAGGTGTATCGCCGGGTGATGAAGTCCCACTGCTCCGTGTGACCCGTGAATTGTATCATGTAAATCGCCTGTTATGCTTTTGGGGAAGTCGGTGATCTCCTGGGGAACTAAGGTGCGTCTCCTTGGCTGATGTAAACGCCAGAATATTCGTATAGTAAAAGCGAACAGTGTTGACACGCTGTGACTATGTTTGTAGGCTATGTCTATTCTGGCGTACGGCTTTGTAATAAGCCCGTGTGTGGGGCCTTTCCATCGCAGCGTGTTCCGCTGTGATCCCGGACCCGGCAGCACGCTGAGGGCGCTTGTGTATCGGGGATCACCCCGATGCAGGGCCGTGGCAACAGTGTGGCAAAGGTGGTGGACCGTTTTTTTTCATGATGGCGGCTCATTGCGGTCTAACAATGAATACCGGTTCAGTGCCTTGCTGCATACGGCTTGTAAGGGAGAGCGGGAGTGCGTTTGCTCGACGCATCCGTTTGGATATAAATCAGGTTGATCTGCAGGGAGGTATTGTTGTGATTGAGCATAATGGACCGACGTATTACACAGATGTCACCAAGGTAGTGGACCATATCATCGAAGCATTTGATAAGAAGATAGCCTTCGGCATGCCCATTGCCTTAGGCAAATCCTATCAGATTGCCAACGAAATCTACCGCAGGGCCAAAAGCGATCCGACCATCGAGCTGACGATCATCACGGCCCTTTCCCTTGAGAAGCCCACCTGGTCGAATGATCTGGAGAGGCGCATGCTGCAGCCCCTCCGGGATCGTGTCTGGAAAGATATCCCCGATTTTGATTACATGCTGGACCTCCGAAAAGGGGCCCTGCCCCCCAACGTGAAGATGAAGGAGTTCTACTACAAGGCCGGATCCGTCAAGAACGATCCCATGGCTCAACAGAATCACTACAGCTCCAACTATACCCACGTGGGTCGCGATATCATGAACGAGGACTGCAACGTTCTCTACTGCCATGCCGTGGCCAAAAAAGAGATCGACGGCAAGGTGTGCTACAGCGACAGCTGCAACGCAGACCTTTCCCTTGATATCAAAAAATTCATCCCGGAAGCCAAGGCCGCCGGGAAGAAGTTTCTCCACGTGGGGCACGTCAACAACTCGCTGCCCTTCATGTACGGCGACGCCGTGGTGGGGGAGGATGATTACGACATCATCCTGGACAACCCCGAGTACGAAACCCCGCTTTTCTCCGTGCCCAAGGCGCCGGTGAACACGGCCGACCACATGATCGGCCTTCACGTCAGCTCCCTGGTCAAGGACGGTGGGTCCCTGCAGATCGGCATCGGGTCCCTGGGCGACGCCATTGCCTCGGCCCTGATCATGCGAAACACGGCCAACGCAGATTACAAGAAGGTGCTGGAAGATTTGGGCATCAACGCCAGGTACGGTACCCTCGTGGACCATATCGGGGGTCGGGAGCCCTTTGAAGAGGGCCTGTACGGCACCACCGAAATGCTGGTGGACGCCTTTATCGAGCTGTACAAGGGCGGGGTTATCAAGCGGCGGGTTTACGGGAACCTGGAGATACAGCGCCTTATCAACGAAGGTGTCCTTTCCGAAGCCCTGACCCGGGACTCCGTGAAGGCCCTGCTTTCCCAGGAATCCTTCCAGCCCATTATGAAAAAGGACGACTTTGAGAGCCTCCAGCATTTCGGGGTGTTCAAGCCGGGCCTGACCTGGAACGATTACGCCATCGTCAACGGCGAAGCACGTTACTCCACGGACTTTCGGGACGGGGCCAATCTGGACGCCATCCTGGACAACTGCATCGGAGAGAGCCTCCTCAACGGCGTCATCGCCCACGGGGGCTTTTTCATCGGGCCCAACCAGTTCTACGACACCTTGCGGAACATGAGCGACGACGAGCGCAAGCTCTTTGAGATGACCGGGGTGGCCGTTCTCAACCAGCTGTATGGTGACGAAAAGCTCCGAACCCTCCAGAGAAAGGACGCACGTTTCGTCAACGCCGGGATGATTGTCTCCGTTGTGGGCAACATCGCCTCCGATGCCCTTGAAAACGGCACCGTCATCAGCGGCGTGGGCGGGCAGTACAACTTTGTCTCCATGGCCCACGCCATTGACGACGCCCGGCTGATCATGATGATCCGCGCGGTGAAGGAGACGGCCAACGGTCCGAAGTCCAACGTGGTCTTTAACTACGGGTACACCACCGTGCCCAGGCACCTCAAGGACATCGTGGTGACCGAGTACGGCATCGCCGACCTGCGCGGCAAAGTAGACCACGAGGTGGTGGCGGCCCTCATCAACGTGGCGGATTCCCGGTTCCAGGGCGAGCTGCTTGAAAAAGCGAAAAAGGCCAAAAAACTGCCCGCCGACTATGAGATCCCTGCCGAGTACCGCAACAACTACCCCGAGGTCATCGCCAAGAAACTGCAACCCTTCCGGGCCATGGGCAAGAAGTACTTCGACACCTTCCCCTTCGGGTGCGAGTTCACCAAGGAGGAGCTGGTCCTCGGCCGCTCTTTGAGGGAGTTCAAGGCCAAGATGGACAAGCAGAAGATCAAGACCATCATGGGGCTTGCCAAGCAGATGATCTCTTCTGTTCCCGACGAAGCCAAGCCGTACCTCAAGCGGATGCAGCTTGACCGTCCCGGGGACTTCAAAGAGAAGATGACCCAGAAGCTGGTCACCTTTGCCCTGAAGGAGTCCGGTCAGATCTGATCAGCCCCTTAACAAACACGAAATGCAAAACGGCCGATGTGGACACCACATCGGCCGTTTTTATGTTTGGGGGGTGCCTCTGCTTTTAGTCCAGGGACCGGATAAAGCATCCGCCGCCACCGCCCCCTCCGGATGACGAGGGCGTTGCCTGGGTGGTGAAACTCCAGGTGACCGGTGAATCCAGGGCATTGCCGGCGGCATCCCGCACGTCCGTGGTGAGGGTGAAGGTGTAGGAGGTCTGGTAGGCAAGGGGAGACGCCGGGGTAAAGGAGGCGGTGCGACTGGCCGCATCATAGGTGACGGTCCCAGCAAGGCCCTGGGCGCTGGTGAAGGTTGCCGTGGTGATACTGGCCGGGTCCATGGGCTCGTCAAAGAGGACGGAGACTGTGCTGTTGACGCCGATTCCTGACGTGCCGGACGTGGGGTAGGTCTGGGAGACCGTGGGCGGCACCACATCGAAGATGATGTCTATAACCTGGGTGGCCGTGTTGTCTGCGTCGGCGTTGTCCGTTGCCTTCACCGTGACGGTGTTGGTGCCCGGAGAGAGGGTGAGGTCAGACGACCATGACGCGGTTGCGCCGCCCAGGGCGGAACCGCCGGCGGCAGGCACCCCGTTGACAGTCACCTGCTGGACGCCGGAGTCGCCCCGTCCGGCGTCCGAGGCGGTGCCGGTAAGGGTGATGGTGTCTGTCCTGACAAAGTCACCTGTGGTGTGGCTGGTGACGGTAAGCAGCGGGGCCACCAGGTCACCGATGGCTTCGGGCATGGTGAGGGTGACGGTCGATGCTCCGTCCGCCACGGTGTGGGAGACGGTGTGGCTGAAGGAGGCAATGGTTGCCCGCAGTTGAATGGAGCGGCGGGTGGGGTGGATGGCGTTGGTGAGCCCTGAGGCATCGGTGGTGTCAAAGGGTGTCTGGTCCAAATAACTGTCACTTCGGACTTTATCCCCGGTAAGGACCGCGTTGTTGGTGACGTCCCCGTATACCCGCCCTCCCTGGAGGCTGTTCTGGCCGTCCACGGGAGCGGCTGCATCCAGAAGGTCCACGGTGACACCCACAATGGGCTGACCGATGCTGTTTTCCACCCTCACGGTCAGGGTACTCCTGGGATACCCGTGGACCAGGGCGGCAATATCGTCAAGCTCCAGGCTGCCTTTGTCCCTGAAACCAATGGCCCCTGCCGAGTAGTTCCAGTACATGGTCGCCTCTTCAAAGTTGGCACCGCACCCTTCGGATCCGGCGCTCTGGCATTGGGCCCCGGCGTGGCTGAGCCCAGCGCTGTGACCGCTTTCATGGGCCACCACCGCAGCGGTGTCGATGGTGCCGCCGCTGCCGTCTCCCCATGTGTACTCCTCGCCGTTGAAGGCGATGTCCGATTCAACGGCCCTGTAGGAACCGCCCACTCCGAGGGTCCAGGTGGTGCTGATGGCAAGGACCCCTTCACCGACCCGGTCGTTGCGGGTGGCAAACTGGGGGTCGATGTTGATGAGGTTGGTGCCGTCCCTGGACACGGTCGTGAGGGGGGAGGATCCCTGGTATGAAAAGGCGAAGGTGCTCATCTCAATGGCATTCCACGTGTTGACACCGGCTTGCAGGGAGGGGATAAGGCCAGCCGGCGTGGTGTTGGAGATGGCATAGTCCATGGTGCCCCCGGGCCATCTGCGCAGGTTGCCGTCGCAGCATCTTTCGACGTAGAGCAGTGCCCCGCATCCCTGGTTGGTGCTGCCCGTATCCCGAATCCAGCACCAGGCAAAGAGGGGCCCGGGCAAAAGGAGAAGCAGCAGGCCGGATATAAAAAGTTTCGACAGGGTTGATTTCATGCAAAAAAAGCCTATGGTTGTCGCGCTTCATCGGCGGGCGGAAGAAGGGCCCGGACACGTTGGAAAAACAGGTCCAGGGCCTCGCCGTTGGGGGGCAGGGGGTTGAGGCTGAGGGCCTTGGTCTCCGCGCTTTGCGTGGTCCTGGCCCGGAAAACGGGGCCGGTGACGCTCTGGGAGGCGTCGTCCGGGTCGGTTTCAATGCGGCAGAGGCCGTAGTAGAGCCCGTAGATGGTGTAATCCTCTTCGTGTTGCCGGAGAAAGAGGACCACCTCTTCATCGACATGGAGGTCCGGCACGCCGTGGACCTCCATGCGCATGTCCCCGATCTGGCCGCCCATGGTGCGCACCACGATGGTCTCGGGGCGATGGGCGGTGGGGTGTTTGAGAAATTCCATGGTCTCAAGGGTCACATCCGTGTAGATGCGGCCCTCGTCCCAGTACGCATGGGTATCCCGAACGACACCCGCCACGATGGTGTCGACCTTTTGCGTCAGTTGGGTCAGGCTGACGGGAATGACTGTTGTTGCGGAAGAGGAGGGGACAGAAAAGATAAACAACAGGATGGACAAAAACGCTGCATAACGCACAGGAGCCATACAAGCCTCGACAGTGTATCTTACGTTACCATAAACGGTGTGAATGACATTTTATAAATGTACCACATCCGCTCACACAGGAGAACGGTTCCGTCGCGTTTATCTCAATTTAGGTGTGCCTTGTCAGGAAGCGGAGGGGGCTCAAGCCCGGCTCTTACCGACCACACCCAGCTCCCTGAGGAGGTTGAAGAGGGTTGCCGTGGCCCGGATGCCGGTTTGTTTGTCGAATGTTTCATTTTTCCCATGGGTAAGCCGCTGGGGCGACACTCGGCGTTGGGACCGGGCTCCCGGGCCTGCGACCACGGGGAAAAAACGGTCCCTGAGGGACGGGACCATGGTGTTGACGATGGTGGAGGCATCTGAGATCCCGGTGTTGTGGTCCAGGGTGATCTCAAGGGGCTGGGGCCCCATGGTCTCCACGGCTCGCTGGAATGTGGATCCCGGCCACCGGTCCCGCATGTCCATGCCCGGGGAGATGGAAAAGTCCTTGAGCTCCCGGTAAGGGATTCCCGTGAGCTGCCTGCGGACGGTGTCCAGGCTGTCAAAGGTGCGGTTGCTCAGGACCAGGGTGTGGGCCGTGGGCACAGGGGCGTGCCCTTGCTTGATCTCCGTGGGGATGACCCCGAAGCTGTCCGGGGCTCCGGCGCAGAGCAGGTCCGAGTCACTGGCGTTAAGGATGATCTCGGTGAGCATGTTCTGGTTCCGGGGTACGGAGCAGACGTGGCCCCCTTTTTGTGTGAGGACCTCGGCCCAGGCGTCCGGGGAGGCTTCGGGGTAGATGCAGACAGGGTTCCAGGCGGCAAGGCCGGAAAGGATGTGCCTCAGCTCGGCAAGGGGCCCGGTGACATCGATGACAAAGTTGCTCCGTTCCGCCGTGTAGAGGCCCAGACTGGGTGAGGCGCCTGCTGTCACCGTGTTTTCAAGGACCAGAAGCAGGGTCTCGTTTTGGCTGACGGGAAGGGTTTTCCCCAGGGCCCGGCCCATGTGGACGGCGCTTTTGTGCCCTGCGCCTTCTTCTTTAAAGGTGATGGTGAAGATGAGGTTATCAAGGCAAAGGCGCCCCTTTCCTGCGAGCTCTGCCAGGAAGAGCTGAAAGGCCACCCCTGCCTTGCAGTCCGAGACCCCGCGGCCCACGATCTCGTGGTCATCTTCATATGGCACAAAAGGAGAGAAGGGGGCGTCCCATTCGGTGTGATCTGCGTCCACGGTGTCCACATGGGCGCTTAGGTATACCAGTTTTTTTTTGAGGTCCACGCTGGCGGGCAGGGCAATGAGATTTTGCCCCTCGTCTTCTATGACGGTGTAATCCGGGAGGGCCGACACAAGGACTTTTTTGCAGTACCCCATGGCTTTTTCCACGTCCCGGGGCCGGGTAAAGACCGACGGAAGGGCCGCCAGGTTGCGAAGATGGGCGAGATAACGGCTCGCATGGGTTGAGACAAAGGCTTCCATGATCGGCACTCCTTCCGTTGTAACCCGCAATGCGTGGGATTCATGACCCTTTTTGCGGGAAGGTGTTGTGGGCTCGGGATCCTTCCAATATCACAGCGGGGGTTGACTTGGAAAGGCAAGGTTTTTATTCTTGTAGACACGAACCAGGAGAAAGGGGCGCTTCTTGTCCCTTCATCTCCGGCCCTCACCGGGCCCACGGGTTCATGCCTCACCGACCCGACCTTTGTTGTTGATTTACCCGCAGACCGTACGAAAGCGCGAGAGCATCACGGTTGATGATGTTTCCTTGACCATGCCTTGCCACATGCCCTTGCGCGTGTGCTTTTTTCCACAACCCCTAATAAAAAGGTGCAGACCCATGACACAGACTTCACGGGAAGAGAAGAAGGCAAAGGTGATTGAGGTGTTGAACAAGGCCAGGGCCATGGAACTTCACGCCATCGGCCAGTACATGAACCAGCACTACGCCCTGGACGACATGGATTTCGGGGAGTTGGCAGCCCAGATGAAACTCATCGCCATTGACGAGATGCGCCACGCCGAAATGTTTGCCGAGCGCGTCAAGGAGCTTGGTGGCGAGCCCACCACCGAGCCTGCCGATAACGTGGAGCGGGGACAGGCCGTGGATGTGATTTTTGGCTTTGACACGGAACTGGAAGATGGCGCCCTGGCCGAATACAACGCCTTTCTGGCGGTGTGTCTGGCCTGCGGAGACAGCCTGAGCGCCAAGCTCTTTGACGATGTCATCGACGAAGAGCAGGCCCACTACAACTATTTTGACAACGTGGCCGGTCACATCAAGACCCTGGGGGCCGCCTACCTGGCCCAGAAGGCGGGGACCTCGTCCGCCACCGGGCTCAATACCCAGGGCTTTGTGGCCCGCAAATCCACACCACCCCCCGCCTGATTCGAGGTTTTTTTATTCCCCGGCTTCAGGTTTGCCGAGATCCGGCGATATATGAGACAGGTACCCGGCTGCCGCAGAAAAGGCAGCCTGGTGCCGAGGCCTTTTTCAGGGCCATGGAAGACCCCGGACGCACGGATGCGCCGGGCCGGATTGCGGTGCGAAAGCACCGGGTACACCGTTGAATGACCAGGGAAGGTTATGGGACGAATGGTGATGTCAAAGATACGAGGCGCCGTGTGTGCGCTGGTCGTGTTGGGGTTCGCGTGTACGGCGGCCGGGGCCGACGGCGTCAACGGCTACGGTCCCGACGGGCTGAAACCCGATGCCGAGGCCATCGCCGTGGTGGCCAAGGCCGTTGAAGAGGTTTCGTCGCGTCTCCTCGATGCCAAGGAGCGCCTTGTGGTGCTTGCCGTTGAAGGCCGGGACACCCGCAGGGTCCACCGGGAGATTGCCCACCTGGAGGAGGTCCTCCTCAACCACAAGCGTGAGTTTTCCGATATGGTCAAGGTGATGGCCGAAGCCGGGGGCGGTGAAATACCGGTCTGGCTCAAGGGCACCATGGCCGTGGTTCTGGAAGAGGAAGGGCTGATTTCCGATCCCGATTTCTCCGTGAAGAAAAAGCGGCGCGCCCTCCACGCCGACCTTGCCTCCCAAATCAAAAAAAGCGATGTGGCCTCCTGGCTATCCCTGGACAAGACCACCTCCGAACTGGTGGTCCACCTGGATCTGCCCGTGTTTTTTTCCGCCAACGGGAGCCGGGTTTCCGGCGAGTACAGGGACACCCTTCAGCGCGTAGCCACAGTGCTGAAACCCTATCGACCCGTGGTGGTGGTGACTGGCTTCACGGATGCCGAAGGGGCCAACGCCCGGTTTGCCCTGAGTGCCGAGCGGGCCGCCAATGTGGCCCGGGAGTTCCTGGACGCAGGCATGGCCTCGGATGCCCTTTCCATCCGCACCCGCGAAGAAGAGTCAGGCATGGATCGGGTGGAGGTATCCTTCAGGATCTCGGACCCGGAAGAGGTGATTCCGGGGTAATTCTCTGGTTGTGCTGCTTCCCGTCAAATGGCTTGAAACACGTTGCCGCACACGTTTGTGCGGCTTTTTTTGTACCTGTTCACCATACCTTTGCCTTGGGCGATCCTGTTGGGAGCAACGTTTTTGCAGAGCCTATTTACAACGACGTGACCCGTCGGAGACCGTGCGGCCAGATCCACAATGGACAAGTGGCGACAACGTATCCCGTTAGGTCGAAGCTTGTGAGCCAGTCCGTACAAACCATAAGTGTTTGTGTAGGGCGAAGCCCGAGTCAAAGGCAATCAGCTTTCGGGGTGTCTCACCTCGCCGCCGGAGGCCTGTTTTTTCCACTCACTTAAACCATAGAAGGCACAACAGAATGGTTGCGCTTTTTTTTGCTGATCCCGTCGTTGCATTTCCTATCGGTGTTCTCTCTCAAATCCCCTTGACAATCAAAAAAGCCGCGTGGTACTTCTTACCAGACTGAGCGCTCGTTCAGGCCCTTGAACTTCGTTTCTTTTTATTCTTCTTGCGATATTCCTCCTGCGTCCTGTGCGTTTGCCCGAGAGCGCGATTCAACCAGAGACAATTCATACGTGGCCTTTCCTGAACCGGATATTTCACGAGGCGAGTGCACCCATACTCAAGGCATCAGAGCTGCAGATGTAGTGGTTTACCTCAATGCTTTGATAACCATCGGCAATGACCTTTCATTGAATTTATATAGTCGTTTTCTTGTGAAATATTCGGGCTAATGTGTCTTTATCATGCAGAGAGGAGACCTCCATGAAGGTGCTTCACGTGGATCACATCGGTGTGGCGGTGCACGGTATCGACGCCGGGCGACGCTTCTGGGAAGAGGTTCTTGGGCTGTCTTTCGACGGCACGGAGACCGTATCCGAGCAGAAGGTGACCACCGCTTTTTTTCCGGTTGGGGAGAGCGAAGTGGAGCTCCTGGAGGCCATGGAGCCCGACAGCCCCGTGGGACGATACCTTGCGAAAAAAGGTGAAGGGGTGCACCACATTGCCTTTCGGGTTGCAGACATCGACGAGGCCCTGGCCGAGCTTAAGGCAAAGGGGGTTCGTCTCATTGACGAGACGCCCCGCATGGGTGCCGGGGGGGCGCGCATTGCCTTTATCCATCCGAAAGAGACCCAAGGGGTGCTGGTGGAGTTGTGTGAAAGATAAAACAGGAAAATAAGGTCATAGGAAAAACAGGGAACAGGGACTACTTTGTTTGTGTCGCGTACAGGTTGATCCGATTGTGGTTTTCTTCGGCGTTTTATCATCCATAAGGAGACTCGTCATGGGCAGTGGCAAAGGGCTTGAGATGTGGCGGACGCTTGCAGAAAAGGAACTTCGGGGCAGGGCCCTTGAAGAGCTGACCCGGGCCACGCCCGAGGGGATCTCCATTAAGCCCCTTTACACGGAAGATGACCTGGAGGGCCTGGAGTGGGCCGGTGCCATGCCGGGGCTGTCTCCTTATGTCCGGGGGCCCAAGGCCACCATGTACGCCGGGCGTCCCTGGACCATTCGCCAGTACGCGGGCTTTTCCACAGCCAAGGAGTCCAACGCCTTTTACCGGCGCAATCTGGCGGCAGGGCAGAAGGGGCTTTCCGTTGCTTTTGACCTTGCCACCCACCGGGGCTACGACTCCGACCATCCCAGGGTGTCCGGGGACGTGGGCAAGGCAGGCGTGGCCGTGGATTCCGTGGAGGACATGAAGGTCCTTTTTGACGGGATTCCTCTGGACGCCATGAGTGTTTCCATGACCATGAACGGTGCGGTGCTGCCCGTACTGGCCGGGTACATCGTGGCAGCGGAAGAGCAGGGCGTGCCCCATGACAAGCTCACCGGCACCATCCAGAACGACATCTTAAAAGAGTACCTCACCCGGAATACCTACATCTATCCTCCGGCCCCTTCCATGCGCATCGTTTCGGACATCATCGGGTTTTGTTCCAGGGAGATGCCCCGGTACAACACGGTGAGCATCAGCGGGTATCACATGATGGAGGCTGGGGCCGACTCGGTACTTCAGTGCGCCTTTACCCTTGCCGACGGCCTGGAGTACGTCAAGGCCGCCCTTGACGCGGGCCTGGATGTGGATGCCTTTGCCCCGCGCCTCTCCTTTTTCTTCGGCATCGGCATGAACTTTTTCATGGAGATCGCCATGCTCCGGGCGGCCCGGTTTCTGTGGGCGGAGATCATGGCCCGGTTCAACCCCAAGGATCCCCGGTCTTCCATGCTGCGCACCCATTGTCAGACCTCCGGGTGGAGCCTTACGCGTCAGGACCCTTACACCAATATTATCCGTACCACCCTGGAGTGCATGTCCGCCGTGCTGGGCGGCACCCAGTCCCTTCACACCAACGCCTTTGACGAAGCCGTGGGGCTTCCCACGGAGCTCTCTGCACGGGTGGCGAGGAATACGCAGATCGTGGTGCAGGAGGAGAGCGGGGTGTGTGGCGTGGTGGATCCCCTGGGAGGCTCGTACTACGTGGAATCCCTGACCCGTGAGATTGTCGATAAGGTGCGCGGTGTCCTGGCCGAGGTGGAGGCTCTGGGCGGCATGGCCCGTGCCATTGAATCGGGCATGCCCAAGATGCGCATTGAAGAGGCCGCTGCCCGGCGTCAGGCGCGTATCGACCAGGGGCTGGATGTCATCGTCGGGGTTAACCGGTACCAGGTGGAGGAGGAAGAGGAGATGGAGGTGCTGGACGTACCCGCTGCCATCCGGGAGGAGCAGGTCGCCGGGCTCAAAAACCTGAAAAAAAGCCGGGATGCGGCCGAGGTGGACCGGTGCCTTGCGGCCATCACCCGCTGCGCTGAAGGGGATGGCAATCTTTTGGAGGTGGTGATCCCTGCCATGCGCGCTCGGGCCACCGTGGGGGAGGTCTCCGAAGCCATGGAGAAGGTCTTCGGACGCTTTACCGCCACCACCCGGTGCATCTCCGGTGTCTACGCCGGTGAGATGGGCGACAACGGGGCCATGGCAACCCTGCGGAACCGCACCGATGCCTTTGCCGAGCGTAACGGGCGCCGCCCGCGGATCCTTCTCACCAAGATGGGCCAGGACGGCCACGACCGGGGCATCAAAGTCATCGCCACTGCGTATGCCGATTTCGGCTTTGACGTGGACCTCTCCCCCATGTTCCAGACCCCGGAGGAGGCAGCGAAAATGGCCGTGGAAAACGATGTCCACGCCATCGGCGTCTCTTCCCTGGCTGCCGGGCACAACATCCTTGTCCCGGAGCTGATCCGTCACCTTGCCGATCATGACGCCGACGATATCGTCATTTTCGTGGGCGGCATCATCCCGCCGTCGGATTACGATCTTTTATCCACAATGGGCGTCAAAGACGTCTTCGGCCCCGGTACCCGCGTCACCGAATCCGCCAACCGGATTCTCAATGTGCTGATGGAAGAGTCACCAATGTAAAAAAGCTGCATGATGCCAAGGGCTCTATGAATGTCCTTGATACACCATATATCGACTGTGAATCTTAGCCCTTAGCCCTTAGCCCTTAGCCCCATTAACCCCTTACTACTAACTATCCCATGTCTTCTTTCTCCCACCCTCCAGATTATCTCATCCAGGGCGTTCTTGCCGGAAACCGCCGTGTCCTTGCCCGCACCATCACCCTGTTTGAAAGCCGAAATCCTGACCATCTCCGGTTGGCTGCCCAGGTTCTGCAAGGGCTGGCTCCCCATGGGGGCAACGCCCTGCGCCTGGGGATCACCGGTGTGCCGGGTGTGGGTAAATCCACCCTTATCGAGGGACTCGGGCTTCATCTTGTAGAACGGGGGCACCGGGTGGCCGTGCTGGCCGTGGATCCTTCCAGCCGCGTGAGCCAGGGGAGCATCATGGGGGACAAGACCCGCATGGAGGAGCTGTCGCGACGGACAGACGCCTTTGTGCGCCCCTCTCCTTCGGGCGGGACCCTGGGCGGTGTAGCCGCACGGACGCGGGAGGCCATGGTTGCCTGTGAGGCGGCCGGATTTGACGTTATCCTCGTGGAGACGGTGGGGGTGGGGCAGTCCGAAACAGCTGTCAAAGGCATGGTGGACTTTTTTCTCCTTCTCATGCTGACAGGGGCCGGTGACGAGCTCCAGGGAATCAAGCGGGGCATCATGGAGCTGGCCGATGTCGTGGCCATCACCAAGGCCGACGGCGAGAACCGGGAACTCGCGGAAAGGGCCCGCAAAGCGTATGAAAATGCCCTGGCCCTGTTCCGTTTTGATCGAGAAGTGCCTGTCCTCACCACCAGCGCCCTGAATGGGGAAGGGTTGGCACCTCTGTTGGACAGTCTTTTTCGATTGTATGAGGCAGACAAGGCCACCGGGGCACTTTTTAACAGGAGAAAAGCGCAGCAGGTGGACTGGTTCTGGGAGCTGGTGGAAGAGGGTCTTCTGGATCGGTTCAGGTATGCCCCAAAGGTGGCATCCCTCATGGACGAGACCTTAGCAGGAGTCGAAAAAGGTGAGGTTTTTCCCGGCCACGCAGCCCGGAAACTTCTGGATCGGTTTACCGATGAGGGAGGATAAAGAGGATGCACCGGTTTCTTTTGTTTTGGGGGTACCATGGACATGACGATGACGCAAGCATCGTGCGAAGCGCTTTATTTATTGTTGAGTTGTTGTGAACTGAATTACTGGATTTCGAGAGCATAAATAGGCAATCTCAAAAAGATGTATAAGTGAAATAATGAATACAGAATGAATTTCTATTTAGATAGGTGTTGACAATGTGATTGAAGACTGCTTATTGTAATTTTGTCAAAGAGGGCTGGGCTATAAGTAAACTTTTTTACGCTTCTGGTGAGCCCTTATCCGTCTGTTCTATAAGATTTATAGCCTCAAAAAGCTTTCAGAACATGCTGTTAGAGGGCTTCCTCAAACACTGCTCAACGCCTGTGTTAATGGGAAAACAACCTTATTCATGACCGGGTTGTGAAACCATTTTAAGTCTTTCTTTTACCATGCCTCGGGGAGGGTGGATGATATCTATCTCCTCGAGTTCTGATCTCCAGAGTGATGCCATGAAATGCCTTAATTTTGTATCCGCATCGTGTTGTGCCTCACCGTACTCTGCCATTTCCGATTTATGGCAGCCCCAGGTTTACCAAGCAAACCGATACGAATTCAAAAAAGATAATCTGCGAATGAATGGGAACGCCTGTTAATCAATCAAGTGAAGTATGCGAAATATTCCCAGAGAATTTCGACGCCGGGGATACTCATTATTCGTGCCCTTGAAACTGTGACGAAATGTGTCACACGTGTCGCGTTATTCAGTCTTTGCGCGCCATGCCAGATAGCCCGGATATCTCAGGAGTCGAGTGCACCCTTATTTAAGGTATTTGAGCCGCAGGTGTCGGTACTTACGTCGAATTTCTCGTAACCCGGAAGGTGGGTCTCTCGGTTTGTCCTCAGGGTGACAAACCCGGTCAGGAGATCCTGAACCTAAGCTATAATTTCAGTAGATCGATTTTGCCATAATAACCGAATTTTAGCGAAATATAACTAAGGTAGAATTATTTTTTTATGATTGAGTATCCGGGATAGATTTCCCACCTTGGCTTCAGTCAAAGGGGCTTCATGGGAGCTGATAATTCGATATTTCCAGGTATTCAGGGGCAGGTCGCGTGTTGATCGTGCTGTTGAGGGTTTATTTTTTTGCATGGAGTCATGTGTTGTGGATGATGCCAAGGTTCAGGTTGCCAGCGTAAGCCCGAAGCAGGATGGGGCGGCAATGGAAAAAAACGAAGGCCCGGGGGCGGTGCCCGGCTTGAACTCTTCTGCAGGGGCGGAACAGGAGATATCGTTTAGTGACGAAGCCGTCATGGCCTTTTGTATGATGCTTGCGTTCATGAAGAAACCTGTGAGTCCGGAAGCCATCAAGCACGAGTTTGCCGCTTCCGGGAGCTCGTTTGGGACCGATACCCTTGTGAGGGCCGCAAAGAGGCTCAAGTTGAAAGCAAAGGTCGTCACGGTAAAGCAGGACAGGCTTTCAAAATTCAATCCTCCGTTTATATGCCGCGACACGCAGTCGCGGTTTTTTATTTTCGGGGGTGCAAAGGACGGCGAAGCCCTGATCCACAGGCCGGGCCAACGACCGGAGACCCTCTCTGAGGAAGCGCTCTGGCAGATCTGGGACGGCACCGCAGTCCTTATCACCAGCCGCTCTCGAATCGCCGGGGGAGAGAGGCGGTTTGATCTCACCTGGTTTATCCCTTCCGTTGCCAAGTACCGCAAGATTTTCGGTGAAGTTCTCATCGCCTCTTTTTTTCTTCAGCTCTTCGGCCTGGTGATGCCTTTACTCTTTCAGGTGGTCATGGACAAGGTGCTGGTTCACCAGGCGTTCAGCACCCTCCATGTGGTACTTGCCGGGTTGGTGATCATCCATCTTTTTGAGTATATCTTAGGGGGCCTGCGCTCTTTTATTTTCAGTCATACCACCAGCAAAATCGATGTGGAGCTCGGGGCCCGGCTCTTTGACCACCTGCTCCGGCTGCCCCTGGCGTATTTCAGCACGCGCCAGGCCGGTCAGGTTGTGGCAAGGGTACGTGAGCTGGAGACCATCCGTTCCTTTTTGACTGGAAATGCCTTAACGGTGGTTCTGGATCTCATCTTCAGTGTTGTCTTCATTGCGGTGATGTTTATTTACAGTCCGCTTCTTACCTGGATTGTCATAGGGTCCATCCCTTTTTATGTCATCCTTTCTCTTTTGATCACCCCGTCGCTGAGGGCCCGTACCGAAGAGACCTTTCAGCGGGGCGCCTTGAACCAGTCCTTTCTCACCGAAGCGGTCGTGGGCATGGAGACAATCAAGTCCATGGCCGTGGAACCACAGATGAGAAATGTCTGGGAAGACAACCTCGCCGGGTATGTCGGTGCATCGGTGAGCCGCAATGTGCTGGGCATCTTCGGCAGTCAGTCGGTTCAGTTGATCAGTAAGGTGGTGGGGGCGTTGCTTCTTTTTACCGGGGCCAAGCTTGTCATCGGTGGCGAGCTGACCATCGGCGGGCTCATCGCCTTTAACATGCTCTCCGGTCAGGTAGCACAACCCATTCTTCGTCTGGCTCAACTCTGGCAGGACTTTCAGCAGTTTCGCATCTCCCTGGATCGCCTTGGGGATGTGCTGAATTCACCCCCTGAATCCAGTGTGAAACTGGATCGTCCGGGCATGCCACCCCTCACCGGCAAGATCGACCTTTTAAACGTTTCCTTTCGGTATACACCGAAGAGCCCCCTGGCTGTGGATGATCTCTCCCTTTCGGTAAGCCCGGGGCAGACCATCGGCATTGTGGGGCGCTCGGGCTCCGGCAAGTCCACCCTGACAAAGCTGGTCCAGCGCCTTTACATGCCGGAGCACGGACGGGTGTTATTGGACGGCCAGGACATTTCCCTTCTTGATCCCTCCTGGCTGCGCAGGCAGATCGGTGTGGTTCTACAAGAGAATACTCTCTTTAACAGAAGCATTCGGGAGAATATCGCCCTGGCCGACCCCGGTATGTCCATGGAGCGCGTGATCCAGGCTGCGCGCCTGGCCGGAGCCCATGAATTTATTCTGGAACTTCCCTTCGGTTACGACACCCTAGTGGAAGAAAGGGGCTCCAGCCTGTCCGGAGGACAGCGGCAGCGCATCGCCATTGCCCGGGCACTCTCCACCAATCCGCGCCTGTTGATATTCGATGAAGCAACCTCAGCCCTGGACTATGAGTCCGAAGAGATTATCCAGAACAACATGAAGCATATCGCACGGGGGCGCACCGTTCTTATTATTGCTCACCGCCTCACGGCCGTAAGGTATGCGGATCGCATCATCACCATGGAAAACGGACGGCTCATCGAATCCGGCTCCCATAGCGAACTTCTGGTTCGGGGAGGTCGCTATGCGGAGCTCTGGAAACGGCAGGAGAGTGGAGGGAAGGCAGCATGATGAGCTGGATTCGCATTTTCAGGGAAGCGGTTCGCCTGGAAAAAGAGAAAGAACAGGCCCCCAGGGAAGGATTTGAGGTGGAGTTTCTGCCTGCTGCCGTTGAAATCCTGGAGACTCCGGTCTCTCCGGCGGGGCGTGCGGTGGCCCTGAGCTTGTGTGCGCTTTTTGTCCTTGTGCTGCTTCTCTGTATTTTCGGCAGGATGAACATTGAGGCCGTTGCCCGGGGCAAATTAATTCCCCTGGGGCATATCAAAAAGGTCGAGAGCCTTGACATGGCCAAGGTGGAGTCCATCCTCGTTGAAGAGGGGCAATACGTGGAAAAGGGCCAGGAGTTGATCCGGCTGGATCCCACGGAGCGCACCAGCGACCTGGAGCAGGTGACCCAGGAATACCTCCAAGACGTCCTCATCAGCTGCCGGGCCGAAGAGGTTCTCAAAGCATTGAAGTCAGGCCTTTCGGTTCGCAGTACCGGCATAAGAGAGGCCGTGAAGCAGGTTGCCTTCTCAGGCGGGATCCTTGAGGAGGAGATTCTCCTGCATCAGGTTTTGTGCAATCGGCAGGTGGGACAGTTTACAGCCCAGGTGGACGATTACGATGAGCAGATAAAAGCCTGTCGAGCAGAAACCGTCTCAGCCCGCGCCCGTGTCAAAAAACTCGCAACCCTTCTCCCCCTGTATCTGGAAGAGGAAAAAGTGAATCGTCAACTCGAGGAGTCTCGTTTGATCGATCACATGGAGTGGCTGCGGAGTAAAGAGACGCTGGTCAACACCCGCGAGCAATTGGCTGTGGAAGAGAGCACCATCAACCGGTGCACAGCTGAAATCAGCGCCCTGGAGAAACGAAAAACCTCGTTTTGCGAATCCTTTCTTTCCGAGCGCCTCACCGAACTCACCGAAGCCCGCGCCCGTGCAGCCAGGCTTCGTCCTGCCATCGTCAAAGCCCGTGAACGGGAAAAGAATTTTATCCTCACAGCCCCGGTTGCGGGCATCGTCCAGCAACTCCAGGTCCACACGATTGGGGCCGTGGTGCAGCCCGCTGTCCCCTTGCTGACCATCGTCCCAAAGGACACGCGCCTTGAAGTGGAAGCCATGGTGGAAAACAAGGACATCGGGTTCATTGAGAACGGCCAGGCCGTAAAAGTCAAAGTGGACAGCTTTCCCTACACCAAATTCGGCATGATTGAAGGCACCGTGAGGCATATATCCATGGACGCAGAGGAGTTCGAAGACGGCCGGATTCTTTTTCCCGTGAAGGTTTCCATGGAAAATCAACATATACAGGTCGACGGTAGACCGGTGCGACTCTCGCCGGACATGAGCGTCACAGCTGAAGTGAAAACCGGCAAACGCCGGGTCATTGAGTTTTTTTTGACTCCTTTTTTAAGGGGGGTGGATGAAAGCTTGAAAGAGAGGTGACGGGGTTTAGGGAATGAGCACACGATAAGTTTTATAAAAATGCTTCCGGTGGGTCATTTTTTGAAAAAAACTCCGCAAAAACTTTCCGGTCACACCCACGATTTTCCTCGTTCCTCGGTAAAGTCGTGTATGTGATAAGCAGCTTTATTGGGTTAAACTTATTTAGGTTCCGTTCCTATGCTTCGCCTTTTTGTAAGCCAAGAGGGCATCACAGAGGTGGGCAATTATGTAGTTAATATTTAAATTGGCATTGAAAGGTGTTGCATGCATTTTGGTGGAATTCATTTTTTTGCGAGTCTATTACTTCTTGCCGGTTGTGTGGGGGTAACTCTGGGGATGCTTTATCTGGGTTACTTGACAATCCTGCTGTTACGTACAGTCCTATACAAGGCGCGCTACTCTATCGCGGAAAAGAATTGGATCCAGGGCGCTGGACCTGCACCGGACGAAGTGGTGAGTCCTCCGTCGTGGTCGTATCGTAATCCTCAGCTTGCCAAAAAGCTTATGATAGGATGCACGGTCTTTTTGAGCTTGATCTATGTCTACCAGCGTTCTCAATGGATGCGTGACGATAATTCGTACTATGAGGCGAAAGAGTACTGGGTGGCAGGACAGGTTGTCAATTCCCATCGTATGGTTATAGGGCAGTATCTTCATCCGGAAAACCCTTTGAACTACCCTTATACCCTTTTACTGAGAGCTATTTATAAGATGGGTGTGACGTATCTCCCGAAAAATGATGGGGAAAGATATGTTTGGAAGAATCAGTGGTTTTTATACCATTACACGAGGAAAAAAGATCGGCCCTATTTTGTAACGAGTTATAGATATGAACCAAAAATGGTCGCATTACTGGACTCTTGTTGGTCTTCTTTACAAGGCATGGCCTCTAACGAATACCAGGACAAGCGGATGATTCGTCTGTACGCCTTGGGATACCCAAATCTTGCGTCTTATTATTCAATTCTGCAGAGTCATTATACTGGAAAATTATTTGGCGGAGGAACGTTAAGGCGAAAAGATCCTGGGTTGATGGGTAAGTTGTACGAATTGTTCGTTTGGCTGGATAATGTTGAGAGTGTTTGGGCAGAGAATGGCTATGAAGATGAAGTGAAGGGAAGGTACAGTTGGGTACCGGCATGCCGACAGGAAGCACTCATGAATATTCTTCAAAACCTCACACTTTCGTTGGTGATCACCGGGGAGTTCCGTTGTGACCACCCATTGGTGGAAAGGCTGTATGAAGAATACCTGAATTCCATGTCAGAAGACCCGGAGCGAAATCCTTTTCTTCAATACAAAGATAGAAATAGAAAACAAGCCAAGCTTCTTTATAAAAGTGCGCTTTATGGGTCCATTGGATCTTCAGGTCACTATCTTCTTAGACATATCTGTGAGCGCGATTTCCCAGAGGAACAATATGTTGTTGTTAGTAAACAAGATCACTTCTGTTTTTTTGAATCAAAAGATGACGTTGAGTTTGTTTATCGGGATGAATTGAAAAATATACTTGAGGAGGCGAGATGAACGACTTTTACACCCAATGTTTTGATCAAAATCAGGAGATTGCGGATGCGATCAGAGAGGAAGCTTTAGTTAATAATGTCAGTTTCACAGTAGAGCAAATTATGATGCTTACCGCTGCTGTTGTAGGCTCTCTGTCAGGACAATTATTACCCAAGCCTATTTCAAAGATGGCAGAATTTAAGAGGGAATTTGTTTTTTCTTTGTATGAGGGGGGCACGATAACAGGCATATCATTTGCTATTACGAGCGATATGACTGGAGAGAGTTTCATTAAGTTTTTGGTCGGCAATGCAGGCTCTGCTATCGCGGGAATGGCTGTAGGGTCATTGGGCTTGGCTTTCGGGACGGAAGTCCTGTTCCTCTGGGCTGCAGGAAACCTTGTAAATCAGGTCGTTAGTGATGGCTTTGATGGCGTGGCTGATAAAAATGCAATTTTTCAAGCTCAAGATGATGAATCAATTGTCATTACATGCGCTTCTCCTTTACAAGAATTTCTTGAAGAGAATTGGGAGTTTGTTAAGGACTTTGACAGATGGTCTCTTAAGAGTGAAAGCGATTCGACGAATCAAATATTAACTTTTAAGATTGTTGATGGCGATATTCCGGCCTTTTACGTAGAAACCAACTTCGAGAGCTACCCTGATGAAAATCTGTTTGAGGTCATTCTAAGGAAGCTAGAAATAGATTTTGATTTTAAGCGCCAGGGATCTGATGTGGATCGTATACATAATTATATCGGAAAGAGTCTTGATCAGCTGTATGGACTTACCGATGATAAAGGTGCTCTTTTTGCCATGCAGCATCTTGCACCATATATAACAGAAAAAGAAAAAAATACACTTGAATTGAATCCTGATGATTTCAGTGAGAATTATAAGAAGGATCGTGCGAGGTTTTTATATTACAGCATGAATCCTGGTGAACGAGTTTTTGATGAAAAAGAAACGATTTTATTTGAAGATATTGCCTTAAAAAAAAACGGGAATGGATACAACCAGAGGCACTATGCCCATGCCGCAAGAAATCCGGCGTATCTGGCAGATAAAATCAGAAAGTATACTTTTGCCACAGAAAATGACGATGCCGGAGACGATAAGATCGAAGGTGGTATGTACAATGACCATCTTTATGGCCTTGGAGGTGATGATGAGATTTTTGGATATTATGGTGACGACTATATCGAAGGTGGCCAAGGCCAGGATACCATGGAGGGTGGCGACGGTGATGATGTTTTCTTCGTTCAGGGCGAAGATGCTGCCTATGATACGTTTATAGGTGGCGACGGAGAAGACCGCATTGAAGGGGGAAAAAAAGACGATACAATTCGGCTTTACCAGTTCGCAAAGATAGAAACAGGCATTTTTAGTTCAGATGATCAACGGGTTGAGTTGATCGATGGGAAAGAAGGAAAAAATATTGTTGCCGGTACCGAGTTGGCTGATCATATTGATTTGTCGGAAACAGAATTAAAGAACATTAGTGAAATTCAACTCGGCGCCCAGGATGATAAGCTGTTTTTAGATGATAAAAAACATGATGGGGCATTAGGGCTTATAGATGGCGGGGATGGTGTTGACACTATCAGTCATGGGACAGGCGAGAAACGTGAGATCGATTTAAGTTGTATAGAGTTGAAGGGTATTGAGAATATTGTCTCTATGGGTGCCGGTTACAATATTAAACTTGAAGACTCCAAATTCGATACCATCGAAAAAATTGAGTTTGGAGGCGGTTTTGAAAAAGCTTCATTGAAGGGCGCTGTCGGCGAAAAACTTGAATCGCTTTTGGGTGGTGGGTCTGAGAACAATTTTGACCTTTCAAACTCGATAATCAATACAATCGGAACCATTGATCTTGGTGATGGGCCGAACACCCTTGATTTGAGTGGGGCTACGTCTGATCTCATCCGTGAAATAACAGGTGGTGCTGGGCAAGATACCATTAAGCTGAGTAGTGCCGACATTAAATCGATTGATTCGATCCAAGTCGGTAATGGGAAAAATAAGATTATCGCAAGCGGTATGCAGGGTGGGCATGTTGAAGGGATTACAGGCGGTAAAGGTAACGATGATTTTCAGTTTTCCAATGCAACCAATCTGACCATTGACATGTTAGCAACAGGGGATGGTGATAACCGTGTCGATTTTTCCCAATCTACCGGTGTTTCTATTGGTACTTTAAAGGGCGGTAATGACGGTAGTTTACTGTTTACAGACAAAGACCTGTTTATTTTTAATGGTGCAAGTATAAGTAATATTGGGGCAATCAATGCCGGACATGGAAACAATACTTTAAGTTTTAATGATGCCACTATCCAGAATATTGGAAGTATTAACGGTGGAAGCGGTGAAGATGTCTATAATTTTTCTGGCTCAACAATTAGTGAGTTGGGATCGGTCAATACCGGTGGTGATGATGATACCCTGACGTTTGATAATGCGGATATTTCAGGTGTTGGTACGATTCAACTTGGAGAGGGAAATGATACGGTTTCTGCCAGCGGTGCCAATATAAACGGGGGACTCACCATATATGGAGAGGATGGCGAAGATGCCATTAAGGGTAGTGACGGCCATGATTCTCTTTATGGCGGCGATAAGAAAGATACCTTAACCGGTGGAAAGGGAAACGATACCCTTGTCGGTGATGAAGGGGACGATACTCTAACAGGTGGAGATGATAATGATACGCTAATAGGTGGTGCCGGGGCTGATAGTCTTTTTGGTGAAAGTGGTTTTGATACCTATAATGCCGGTGACGGAGATACGATTGAGGATTCCGATTCCAAGGGGACAGTTCATTTCGGCGGGATTACATTGAGCGGCGGAGAACAGAAAGAGGAAGGCTCAAATATTTATAGAGGTACCAATGGAGAAGAGTATAAGTTAAATGGTGGAATCCTGACTGTTAATAAAGATGGAGAGACCCTAAGGATTAAAAATTATACTGACAATGCTCTCGGTATCCATCTCAAAAAGAAAAAAGAAGAAGAAGAGGGGCAAAACTTCTCTTCACCCCTTGTCCTTGACCTGAACGGCAACGGCACAACCTCGGTTTCCATGTTTGACACCACAACCTACTTTGACCTGAACGGAGACGGCTTTAGGGAGAGAACCGGATGGGCTGAGGCGGGGGACGGCATCCTTGCCCTTGATCGAGACGCCAACGGGGTCATTGATTCCGGCAACGAACTTTTCGGGAACCATACGAAAAACAATCAGGGTGAGGTCGCCCAGGACGGTTTTCAGGCCCTTTCCGAGCACGACGGCAATTATGATGGTGTTATCGATAAAAAAGATGCGGTGTTCAGCTCCCTGAGGGTCTGGATGGACACCAATCAGGACGGGATCACCCAGGCTGATGAGTTGAAGACCCTTTCTGAACTCAACATCAAGTCCATCAATCTTGGTGCTGATGAGATTTCGAACCTTGAGGAGTACAACAACATCTCCCACGCCTCCACCTTTACCCAGAAAAAAGCAGATGCTCAGGGTGAGTTTGTCACCGATGCCGACGGCCAGGTCGTTAACGAAGAAAAAGCCATCAAGGACGTTTGGTTTCTTACCAATGGTAAGGACACTCAGTATGATTTCGAAGGTGAAGTATCTGAAGAGATCCTTGCCATGCCGGAGATCAAGGGCACCGGCATCGTAAAGAACCTGTCCCATGCCATGAGCGAAGATGATGGGCTGAAGGCCAGTGTGACTGATCTTGTCAGTGCCGGGGCTGGAACCCTTTCAGATATTGACGATAAGGTCGAAGAACTTCTTGCAGAGTGGACTCACACTGAGGGAATTGATTCCGGCAAGACCCGAGGGATTCAACATATCCTGAACCACAATTACTCGAATCCCAGTGTCGTGAAGGCGTTCAGGGTGTATGCCTATGAAAGGGATATCAGCATTCTGGAACGATTCGACGGTGAAGAGTTTCGGATGGTTGTGGATGGGGTCTCGACACGGGATGTGATGGGCACCCAGATGGCAGAGTTCATGGCCAAAAAGTATGACCGGCTCAAAAATGATGTGGTGATCGCTATCCTCGGGCAATCTCTCTTTGGAAAAGGTGTGTACGATGTCGAGACAGGGGAACTGGTTAAGGATGAGCTTTACACTCAACTCGAAAATGAGCTGAAAACATGTACGGATTCGACCCGTTTAAAAAAGGTTGCAAACCTTTTTGGTGTCATGCTGAATCGATACAACATGGCTGTGTTCGATCATATGGATGCTTCTGTTTTGAATGTGGCGTCTGTCCAGAATTTGCTTTCTGAAGAAAACATTGCCCTTGCAGTGGATTCGGAAGGAAACGTCTCCGGGCGTGTTCATGAGAAAGTATTTTTTGGTGACGGGGATGACTTTATTTCCGGCAGTGGCAGCCGGGATATTATTTATGGTGGCGCTGGTAGTGACATCATTACGGGAGGGGATGATCACGATATTGTCTACGGCGGTGCAGGGGACGACACCATCGAAGGAGGTGCAGGTAGTGATATCCTATACGGTGGTGACGGCAACGATATCCTGAAGACCGGTGACGGATACGGCCATGATATTCTGGTGGGTGGTCACGGCGATGATACGCTGACCGGTTCAAGGCGTAGTTCCACCTACGTGTACACGTATGGGGACGGTCACGACACGATCATCGACTCCGGTCAGGTCGGGAATACTGGGGACAGAATCGAGTTTAACGGGATCTATTCTGAAGATATCAAACTCGAACTGTCCGGGAATGACCTCATTCTGTGGATTCGAGATGCTGCTGGTGACCCCTCGGATTACAGTAAAAGTTCAATTCGAATTGTTGATGCTTTTGGTAAAGGAACCATTGAGTCTTTTGCGTTTGAAGATACAACAATCAAATGGGAAGATTTTTTGGGCAAACTGGGTAACGGGGATACGGGATATACCTATGATCTTTCCGATGGTGAAATGGTGGTTCGAGATATTGGAGGCCAAGATCAATTAGTTTTTGGCGAAGGAATCTCGTCGGATCAGTTGATATTCAGATCAATAAAAGACACGGGGGCTCTTGTTATTGCCATTGCTGAACAGGGTGTACCTTTTAACAATCTTACCCATCGGATTATTTTTGAAGGCGGGTTGAGGGATAACTGTTGTATCGAAACGTTTGCTTTTGAAGATGGAACTGTATTGCACCTTGATGAGATTCCGCAACTTCATCAACCCACGATTGGAGATGATTATATTCGGATTTCTGGATCCGGGTTGTCTGAAGTGGATGGTCGCGGTGGTGATGATGTGATTGTGGGTTGTGATAGTAATGATACCCTGATTGGCAATGTTGGAAATGACATGTTAATCGGGGGCCTGGGAGATGATACCTATCAGTTTAATCGTGGTGATGGGCATGATGAAATATTCGAACACAAGGACGGCGGGGCAGATACACTCAAATTCGGTGAGAATATTACGTTTGATGATCTAAAGATAGTACAACAAAATGATGACCTCTATATCGGATTGAAAGAAGAGGGTATTGAGTTTGATGCGCTCAGTGACAAAGTGGTGGTGAGAGGATGGCTTCGAAATGGCTGTGTGCTTGAAACCCTTGCTTTTGCAGATGGTACCGAACTCAGCATGGCCAATGTTTTTAGCTCGATAGATCTCACTTTGGATGGTGATAATAATTTGATTTACGGTCAGGAAACTGACGATACGATCGTGGGAACGGATAATTCAGATATTGTCATGTCCATTGGTGGCAATGATGTCATCTCAGGGGGAGATGGGGACGATCATCTCTATGGAGGAAAAGGAAACGACACTCTCTCTGGAAATAGTGGTCGAGATTTCTTGTCCGGAGGACAGGGCGATGATGCCTATGTATTTCATTCCGGCGATGGTTTAGCTCACATCATTGACGATGGGGGTAGTGATCGGTTGGTTTTTTCCGAAGATATCACACCTGACGATTTGAAGGTTCGCTGGGTTCAGGGGGGAAAAGACATCCAGATTACGTTTGTCGGAAATGAAGCTGATTCTATATATCTTACTAACTGGTACAACAGTGAAACTCGAATTGAGTTTTTTGAGTTTAGCGATGGGACTGCCTGGAATGCGACTCAGGTGCTTGATCGAATGGGGTCGGCTTCGGACGATGTTTACATCGGCTTTAAAGGTGTGGACAACATTTTAAGTGCAGGCAGCGGAGACGATATAGTTACCACGACTGAAGGGGATGACCAGATTCATGGGGGTGGGGGAGATGACGCCCTGGATACTGGGGCTGGTGACGATCTCCTTCATGGCGGCACAGGAAATGACTTTTTGTGGGGTGGCTTGGGGAATGACGTCTATTTTTTTAACAGAGGAGATGGGCGTGATACGATTATTGATAGTTCCATAGGCTCCGCTGAAATGACAGGCAACGACATATTGCGGTTCGGTGAGGGGATACAGAAGGAAGAATTAATTTTTCAGAAAGGTGAGGGAAACTCCTTGTGTATTGGTGTGAGGCCTGTCGGGGGAGGAACTGTTCCTTTTAACGAACTTTCCGATGTCGTGACGATAGCAGACTGGTTTGTTAAATCATTTCGTGTTGAATCTATTGTTTTTTCGGATACAGATGAAACGATGACTGTGGCTGATATTATGATGGAATTGGCAACAGATGGGGACGATACCCTGAAAGCACTGGAAGAGGGCAGTCGTCTTATTGGCCGTAAAGGAAACGATTGCCTTGTAGGAAACATGGGTGACGATACTTTATTGGGCGATGAGGGGGATGACACCCTGTCGGGGGGGCATGGCAACGATAGCCTTATCGGTGGGAAAGGCAATGATATACTGGAAGGAGGGAGAGGAAACGATACTTATCACTTCAGGCTTGGGGATGGGCACGATACCATAAGGAATGATGACAGACAGTCAGGGCGATTCGATAGTTTGGTGTTTGGAGAAGGGATCCTTTCAGAACATATTATTATTCAGCGTTCTGGGAATGATCTTGAGTTGTCAATTTGTAATACAGAAGACTCTGTTGTTATCTCAGGCTTTTTTATTGGAGATGGGTACAGGGGGTTTGCACTTGATGAAATCCGTTTCGAAGATGGAACAGTATGGGGTGTTGGCGATATCAGGCATTTGGTTTTAAAAGGAAGTGAGTCTTCCGATGAAATCGTCGGTTATGATGTTGATGATGTGATCACAGGCCTTGGCGGAGACGATCATATCATGGCAAGAGCAGGTGATGATACCATATCTGGTGGGAAAGGCGATGATATTCTTGATGGTGGCGCTGGTGACGACACCTATCAATTTGCCTTGGGTGATGGTCATGATACCATTGTAAAACATCGTTATGACAATGGTTACCATGATACGATTAAGTTATCTGAGGGAATATCGGAAAACGATATTGCGTTAATCCGAGATAATAATAACCTGGTTCTTACTGTCGGAACAGCAGGAGACCAGATAGTTGTCTCCGATTTCTTTTATGGAGATGATTTCGAAATAGATGAGATACTCTTTTCGGATGGTACCTCATGGGACGCCGAACACATCAAGGCTCTGGTTCTCCTGGGATCAAGCGGTGATGACCACCTCCTCGGTTATGAAAGCGACGATATACTCAAGGGTAATGGGGGCTCAGATTTTCTGCACGGCTACGCCGGGAATGATGTACTGACCGGAGGGAAAGGGGATGACCGCCTATATGGGGGGGACGGTGGTGACACATACCACTTTGCCCAGGGTGATGGTACCGACCGCATTCACGATGAAAGTTATTCAGGTGAGACAGGCCGCATAGATGTCCTGAAGTTGGGTGCAGGCTTGCAGCCTGACGCTGTTAACATTTCAACCGTTGATGGAAAAGATTTGGTTCTTGATTTTGGAGGAGATGATCAAGTTACCATTGAAAATTATTTTTATGGGCAAAACCGTATTGAGGAAATACATTTCAATGGTGGTGATGTGTGGACCTTTGGTGATGTTTTAAGCAAAGTAAGCACCCAGCCGACGGAAGGGGATGATACAATAATTGGTTTTGTGTGTGATGAAACCCTTGTCGGTTTATCTGGTGACGACAGTCTCCATGGCGGTGCCGGAGATGATATTTTGATTGGAGGGGCGGGCGATGATACCCTTCATGGTGACAAAGGCGCTGATACATATCATTTCGAGAAGGGTTTCGGCCGCGATACCATCAAGAATGGTGTCTTTGAAACGATTGGGGCAACCCAATATCATGATAGTTCTGAGCGAAATAAGGATGTGATTCGGTTTGGCTCAGGAATTAGTCCTGATGATGTCGAACTCGCCAAAAGTTGGCAGCATTTGATCATTTCTTTTAAAAACAGTTCCGACCACCTTACAGTATACAGGCATTTCGCGATTGAGGATCATAACCCAGACAGACCCCGTGTTACCTACGAAATCAAAGCCATTACTTTCGATGACGGCACCGTATGGGATCAAAACAGAATCAACGAGTTGATTCTTACCTGTACGGAAACGGACGATTTTATAAGAGGCCATGAAACCGATGATTACATCAGTGGGCTGGGAGGAAAGGATCATCTGGAAGGGGAGTATGGAGATGATACTATTTTCGGTGGCGATGGAGATGATGTTATTTTTGGCGGAGAAGGAAACGATATTCTCAACGGGGATAGCGGAAATGATACGTTGAGGGGAGGACTTGGTAATGACCTTCTTGATGGAGGTGCCGGAGACGACACATTTGATGGCGGCGCTGGTGTTGATACCATTGTTTTTGGGGGTGGCGCAGGAAATGACACAGTCGAATATATACAGAATGAAGATATTATTTCCGTTGTAAGTGGATGGGGAATACAGGATGTTAATATTATCCGTAGCAGTGATGATCTGGTTATCAGCTCTCTGGATGGAGAAGACTCACTAACGGTAACTGATTACTTTCTTCTTGAAGGGGGTTGTGGTTCTCCTGATGGTGATGCACAGATAAAGTTTGCCGATGGTGATGTCTTGTCTGTTGAGTTGATTCGGCAACTGTTGTTTGAGCAAAATACCTTTACCCTTGGCGATGATCAAATTAATGGTGATAAGGAAGATAATAATTTCGACGGTCTTTCTGGAAATGATACGATTAATGGCGACCACGGGAATGATACACTTTCGGGTGGTGAGGGTGATGATATCCTTAACGGAGGCAATGGCGATGATACTATCCATGCCGGCCAAGGCAACGATAAGGCTAATGGTGGTGATGGGGTGGATCAGATCCATGGTGGATTAGGCGATGATCATATCGACGGTGGAGACGGTAACGACGAGTTGTTCGGGGACGAGGAACAAGACGTGCTGTTAGGCGGAATGGGAGACGATACGCTTAATGGTGGGGCTGGTGATGATACGCTTATCGGGGGGATGGGAGATGATCATCTTTTCGGAGGAGATGGCAACGATACCCTTTATGGCACTAAAGATATCTATTATGGAGAGGTAGACTGGTTTGAAGGAGGTAAAGGAAATGATATTTTTTACGGCTCCACAGGCCGTGATGTCTACCGGTTCAACCTGGGTGATGGTCAAGATATCATAAGAGAGTCTACTGCTGATTATGAAGGCTCTGATGATGCCTACGTACCGGATCGGATAGCTTTTGGTGAAGGAATCGTTGCTGATGACATTGAGTTTGTGAGGCAAGGTGATGATCTTGTTTTAAATATTTCCGGTGGCGCAGATCGTATTACGGTAGAGAACTGGTTTAGTTCCACATCCAACAGATTTAAAATTGAAGAAATAGTTTTTCAGGATGGCACTACACTCTCCGGTGAAGAAGTAGAGAGAAATGCTGTAGTCATGGGAAGTGATGGTGACGACCAGCTGGCCGGTCATCATGACTATGACGAGACAATATTTGCTGGCAACGGCAATGATACCGTTTGGGGTGGCCTGGGGAATGATGCAATTCATGGTGGTGAAAATAACGACAGCCTTTACGGTGGAAACGGAAACGGTGCAGGATCAGGCGATGATGTACTATTTGGGGATGATGGCAATGATCGGTTAATGGGAGAGGACGGAAACGATACACTTATTGGCGGAGCAGGGGACGATCAGTATGTCTTCAGTCCCGGCTTCGGTAAGGATGTTATTGACAATATCGGTGGTGGGGTTGACTGGATCGTTTTCACCAATGGGCTCACTCAGGATAAGCTCGTTTTTTCCCAGGACGGCAACAACCTGGTGATTCAGGTGACTGACAGCACCGATCAGGTCACGGTTAAAGATTGGTTTAAAGGCGATGAGTACAAGGTTGATTACATCCAGCCAGATGGCGGCCACGGGATCTCTGCTTCAAGCATTGAAGGGATGATTGGTAACGGTAATACTGGTGGCGGAGATACTGGCGATGATGGGCTTCCTGAAGAAAGCACCTTCGACGAGGTGAGAACAGGTACAGATGCTGGTGAGCAACTTGCCGGGACTACCGGTGCAGATCTCCTTAAAGGTCTAAGCGGTGATGATTATCTGTTCGGTTATGGTGGAAATGACTGGCTGCTTGGTGGAGCAGGAAACGACTACTTCGAAGCAGGTGATGGTGACGATCATCTTCTGGGCGGTGAAGGAAACGATGATCTTTCCGGCCAGGCAGGAAACGATTACCTTTTTGGCGGTGGTGGTGACGATACATATTTCTTTAACCCCGGTTTTGGGCAGGATGTTATCGACAATAGCGGTGGTGGAATAGACTGGATTCTGTTCGCCCCGAGCTTGTGCCTGGATGATCCTGTTTTAGTCGGGGGCGGCGACAGCCCGGTGCTCGAGGACAATATTGCCTCATCTGAGGATGACCCAATCTCAGAGATTCAGGACTTGTTTCTTTTTGTAAAGGATGGCGACAACCTGGTGATTCAGGTGAAGGACAGTACGGACCAGATCACTGTCAAAGACTGGTTCAAAGGTGATGAATACAAAGTAGACTATATCCAGTTGGACGGCGGGTACGGGATTTCGGCATCAAGTGTCGAAGGAATTCTTCAGGGAGATCCCGGAGGCGATGAGCCCGGCGAAGAAGGGATTCCTTCGGAAGACACCTTTGATACGGTGAAAAAAGGCACGGAGGCAGGGGAGCAGCTTACCGGTACCAGCGGTGCCGACCTGTTGAAAGGCCTTGACGGCGACGATCAGTTGTTCAGCTTCGCCGGGAACGACTGGCTGGTGGGCGGAAAAGGCAACGACTACCTTGACGCCGGAGAAGGGGACGATCATCTCCTGGGAGGCGAAGGAAATGACCAGCTTGGTGGAGAAGCCGGTGCAGATGAGCTCATCGGCGGTATCGGTGATGACAAGTATGTCTACAAAGCCGGTGGGGGGCAGGACACCATCGACAATACCGGTGGCGGATATGACGGTGTGTTCTTTACCGAAGGCATCGGGCGGGATCGTCTGACCTACTCCAGGGACAACGACGACCTTCTCATTACCCTGGATGGCGACGCAGGCAATAGCGTGAGGGTGAAAAATCATTTTCTGGGCGGGGACTGGGCCATCGATTATGTTCAGCCGGATGACGGCGGGGCACTGCTCACCGGCGAAGATATCGAAGGGCTCATCGACGGAGGAAGCTCCGGCGGCGACACTCCTCCCGGACCCCAGACAGGCGGTGACGATACCCTTACCGGTTCGGCCGCTGCAGAGATTCTTGTGGGCGGTGCCGGAAACGATACCCTCGTGGCCGGTGGCGGAAACGATCTTCTTATTGGGGGTGCAGGCGATGACGCCTATGTGTTCTCAAGCGGATCCGTGGTCATCGACAGCACAGGCGGTGGCACGGACACCCTTCGGTTTGCCGGGGGCATCACCTTTAGCCAGGTGGGCTCAGGGCTGACAAAGTCCGGGGATGATCTGATTTTGAACGTCTCCGGCACCTCGGATCAGGTCACCTTGAAGGGTTTCTTCCTCGGGGGCGACAACCTTGTGGAAACCATTGCCTTTGATACCGGTGGACAGATTACGGCGGATCAGGTCTTCGGGGCCTTTGGCCTTGCGGTTCCGACCCCTCCGGCCGGGTTTGATCAGACCGTATCGGGAACCACCGGAAACGACCCCGCCCTTGACGGTGGCACGGGCCGTGACTTGATCCAGGGCGGTACCGGAGACGATACCCTCAACGGCCAGGCTGCGGATGATCGCCTTGAAGGGGGCAGCGGAAACGACACCTTAAGGGGTGGCCTTGGCAATGACGTGCTTGTGGGAGGCCGTGGGGACGATACCTATCGGTTTGCCGCGGGGGACGGCCAGGACGTGATTGACGGCACCGGCGGAGGGGTGGATGCCCTCGAGTTTGAAGGGATTGACTTCAATCAGGTGGCCTCCGGCCTGTCCAAGTACGGGGATGACCTGATTCTTAACGTGAGCGGCTCCACCGACAAGGTGACCCTGAAGGATTTCTTCAAGGGAGGGGACGCTGCCATCGACACAGTGCGCTTTGCCAGCGGGGGGGCCATTTCCAAAGCTCAGATCTTCGGGGCCTTTGGTCTTTCAGACCCGGATCCCCAGGGTTCTCCTGTGTATGCCGGGCTTCCCGATGAGAGAAGCTACGGAACCGTTGTGGCCGCCTCTTCAGAGAGCCATCGCATCCTGGGGTCCTCGGATGACGATTTTCTCGACGGCGGCAGCGGGGATGACCACCTTATCGGCAATGGGGGCAACGACTGCCTCCTGGGCGGTGATGGTAACGATACCTACCATTTTGCGGCCGGAGACGGCTCCGACCTCATCTTCAATCAGTCCGGCAATTCTGCCGGGGACACCGATACCCTTGTGTTCGAAGGGGGAATCACCAATGAGAATCTCTGGTTTTCCCAGGATGGAGACAACCTCGTCATCGACGTGATCGGCTCTGAGGACCAGGTCGTGGTTTCCGACTGGTATGACGGGGATGCGGCAAAACTGGATGACATCTCCACTGCTGGATTTGCCCTGGCCTCCGAGAACGTGGCGACGCTTGTGAACGCCATGGCGCAATTCGGGGCACCCCCTGCGGGCAATGCCTCCCTGCCCCAGGCTGTCCGGGATGAACTCGCCCCGGTACTGGCTGTCTCCTGGCAGGCTGTCTAAGCCCCATTCACGGGATCAAAACACCCCTTTCCCTTATTGGGGAAGGGGTGTTTTTCTAACTTATTTATCCGTAAAAGACCCATGAATTGAATAATGTGGTTGGGTTTATAGCCTTTTAAGCATGGAGTGTGTTTGTTGAAAGCGTTTGTCTTGCTGCTGGCCTTTGTTGTTGTAGTACCGGGAAATCTATACGCAAAAAACCATGGCACGGTGTCTGGTTTAGCGTCTCCTGCCGCAGAGAGTGGTTCCTCCCAAGAGATATCTTCCGGTTACCATATAAAAGGCAACCGGACGGCCACCCGGGTGACCCTTGATGAATACATCCGTATGGTTATCCAAAACAACAATGACCTTGCGGTTCACTATCTTGATTTCAAAGCAACCCAGGAGACGGCCCGGGGAGAAGAGGGCGCCTTTGAACCTGAGTTTGTCACCTCGTACCAGGCCGGTGAGGATCGGGTACGGTACTCCCAGGAAGATAAGTCATCCGTGCTTTTTGCCCAGGAGCGGGATGCGGCAAGTTCTGATTTTTCTGCATCTGTTCAGATGCTGACCCCCACGGGTACCACCCTGAAAGTTCTGCACTCCACACGAAAATACAAAGACCGAACGACCTATGACGACTATGACTACACATCCAAAGTCGGCGTGGAAGTGACCCAGCCTTTATTAAAAGGTGCGGGTACAGCTCCTGTGGCACAGCTTCGGGCTGCTTTGGCGGAATCCGATGAAGCGTACCATCTCTATCGAACGGAAAAACAGGAGACCGTAAAACAAGCCCTCATGGCTTGCTGGGATCTTTACGGAGCCATGGAGAAGCTTAAGGTTCGGGGTGAGTCGGTACGGATTGCACGGGCGTTGTTCGAAAATAACAGGAAACGAGCGGCCCTGGGTCGCATGGCAGAGACCGAGGTGCTGTTGGCTGAGGCGGGATTGAACAAGCGACTTGCGTTTGAAACCATGGCCGACCAGGAGTGCGATGCAGCCAGGGACAGGGTTCGCACCTTTGTCTCCTATGCCCAGGAGGGACAGCCACTGTCTATCGATTTTTCCCACGCAGACCGGTTGCCAGACCATCGAGCCGAGTACGCAGGCAGCATGCAGCGTGCTTTTTCTTATCGTCCAGAATATCAGGTGTTAAGACATCGGATTCTGAAAGAGAACATCCGATTGAAGTTTGCAGAAAATCAACGGTGGCCTCAGGTTGACCTCAAGGGCAGCTACGGGTTGAACGGCCTGGGGGACAGCGTTGGTGATGCGGGTGAGAACGCTTTCCATGATGATTACCGCACCTGGAGCGTTGGGGTGTACTTTTCTGTTCCCCTTATGGGAGGGATCCAAGCCCGAAGCCAGCTCTCCATTGCCGAGATGAACAAACGAAAAGCTCTTTTGGAACTGAAATCCCTTGAAGTTGACGTAGCCAACACAATTCATTCCTTGACCGGTGAGGTCAACAGCGCCTTTGATCAGCTGGATTACCTGTCAAAATCCAGTGAGGCCAATGAACGCCTGCTGAAAATGGTCCTTGCGCGATTTAACGCGGGCAGGACCAGTAGCGACGAGGTGTTAAACAGGGAGGAGGACGCCATCGAAGCCAAAGAGGACAGACTAGACGGATTTGTGCAGCTTCAAAAATCCATGGTGGAACTGCGCGCTGCCGAAGGTCGTCTCCTGGTTCAATACGTGGGAGACCCCGGGGCTGGACTGGTGGGGGAACAAGTGGCTCAAGCCAGGTGACCTCAAACATCCCGATCTGTCTGCCTTATGGCAGGATGGGTATTGCTTTTGCCTCGGGGGGGATACCGTGCGCACCGATATATCGGCAACAGGCCATCCATGGACGGCCCTGGCGACTGTTATTGTATAAGTGCGTCCCTTCAGCATGACGATGCGACTCTTTAATTCAATTGTCCCGGATCATGACCGTGAACTCACAAACATCATCGCCGTTTCCAATGGATTGCTTGATGTGGACGTCAGCTTTTTTACGTGTGACGTGTGAGAAAACCTTTTCAATCATGCCCTTGGAGCACAAACACTGAACAGGAGTAAGCTGAACAAATCCCGACCGAACCAGTGGGCAGCCGCACTCATGGAATGTCCCCGTGATGCAATCACCATCTATGACCCACTTTCCCCGGAGATTTTTTGATTTTCTGACAGTGTTCCAGCCAGTGACGAGGTCCTCAAGAGAACCCACAGGATGATTCAACACGCTCTCACACAAAGCCAGAATGTCAGAGGAACATCCCACACCCGCCTCACGCATGACCATTAAACGGTCTTGTTCGCTGAGTTGATTTATGGCCGTCTGTAAGCTTCCAACCCAACGCCTATTCTTTTCAATCATTTTAAGATTACCCTTCATAATACTGACGAATAAACAACCGGCATCACAACGCCGTATGGCGAGAAACGAGCGGAATCTTACGTGATGCCTGAGAGCGTTTTGGTGCGTACGCCCGGTATGGAGTGACTTTGTGCGGCGATCCCTATACTTAATGATGGGATAGCCTCTGGACAAGAAGAATCCAGGCGATCATCGAACGGCTTAACATACGAGCTTTTGCAGTTCAAGGATGGGGCCATTGGCACCCACCGGCAAGGGCTTTGAGGTCGTTTGTCGAACGGTTTGGGCGGGCATTCCCTATGGCACTGTCGCTGTTGTGCTTTATGGTGGGTAGTAAGATGCTGAGGCCGTCATTACGTCAGAATAAACAGAGCAGGCACCTACTACGCCGCAATGGGGTGGTGCTCGATCCTTATTAATAGCTGTGGTGACCGTCGGGACGGAAGGGATAATACGTGTCAGCACTTTCCGGCGGCCCATCTGCCTTAGCATTTTTGGTTCCGGGTAATCGAATATGGTGCATGAAATGTGGGCTGCAAGGGAATATTTGTCGTGTTTCTATGTATAGGAATGAGATAAATTATTTTGATGGAACTGTCCAATTTTTTTGGGCAAACGGCCGGGACTTTTCTTTCCCCTTTCGTGGATTTGGCGGCGCTTGGGGTCGTTGCTGACGGAAAACAACATTAAAATCCGGACATGAAACGTTGTTTTTATTTGGGCGCGTTTTTTGGAGCTTCCCGAAATCAGGAGGTTTTGTCGTATTTGCCCTTCAAGGCCCTGGAAAAAAGGTTCAGGAAGGGGCTTGCTTTTTTGGAAGATTCTTGAGAGTTCCAATAAGTCACGAGCCTCAGCACCTGCTATTTCGGGTGTTGCTGACAGTGATGGTAACTCTGCACTGTGCTCGTTCCCGGAGCAGTATGACTCGACGTGTTACAGGTTCAGGAAATAGATTTTCAAGACGCATGGACTGTCTTTTGCAAATAATAAAGGCGCTCCATGTTCTTTTTGAAGCCGAGGATTGTCATGGTCCAATGAGAATCCCTCGGTCCTTTGGCGTGTTTAAGGTTTGTTTCCTCTTTTGAAATATTTTCGCAGTCTGTCGTGGAGTAAATGTTATGGAGAAAAGAAAGCTTTTAAGTATCGTTTTGTTTTCGCTTGGAATTGTGGCCATGGCCTCGCTGGTTTACGCCAGTGGGGGAGGGCATGGCGCATCAAACGGCGAGGTTTTTCCAAGGGCCCTTGACTCTTACGGGGACGCTCATGCCTCTGGAATTTTAGAGATTCTAAAGGACCGAGTGGCCCAGGAACCCTTTAACCTGGTGGCGAGTCTCATCTTTCTCTTTGCCATCATTCACACCTTTGTTGCCAACAAGTTTCTCGCCATAGCCCACAAGTGGGAACACGAGCATCAGGAAAAGATTGAGCGCGGGGTCGCGGATAAATATTCCGTGAGCCATGGTGCCGAGCTGTTTCACTTTCTGGGTGAAGTGGAGGCTATTTTCGGCATCTGGGCCATTGCCCTGGCTGTGGCCATTCTCGGGTTCTACGATTGGCATACCCTCCTGAACTACCTCGGTCATAAGGTCAACTTCACGGAGCCCATGTTCGTCGTGGTCATCATGACCCTGGCCTCCACGAGACCTATCCTGAAACTGGCCGAAGGAGTCATGTGGAAGATCGCCAACCTTGCCGGTGGAACCCTCATCGCCTGGTGGTTCACCATCCTCACCTTCGGTCCCCTTCTTGGGTCTTTCATTACCGAGCCTGCCGCCATGACCATCTCGGCGCTTCTTCTTTCCGCAAAATTCTACGATCTGAACCCCAGCGAGAAGTTCAAGTATGCCACCATCGGCCTGCTGTTCGTGAATATCTCCGTGGGCGGCACCCTGACCCATTTTGCGGCGCCTCCGGTCCTCATGGTTGCCAGTCCCTGGGATTGGGGCATGATGCACATGCTGACCCATTTCGGATGGAAAGCCCTGACCGGTATCCTGATTTCCAACGTGGTCTACTTCCTGCTCTTCAAAAAAGAGTTCAACAAGCTGCAGGAAAAATTTGAGCTTACGAGCCTCAAGGAGGAGATCGGTAAAAGATACTTTACCCGTGAAAACCTTGAGCAGGAGTTCAGCGACCTGGAACACATCATCAGCAACAAGCTCGGGTTCACCGATTCCTTCAACGAGGCGTGCAGCCGGATCAAGGAAAGGACCCGGACCCGGCTCCGTGAAGAGCTTGCAGAGCGCATTGAGCGCAGGGGCACCGATCCCGAACTGGTGAGGGAAGCCTTTAACGAGCGCTTTGAAGAGATCAAGCGCCGCGAGATGCGAAAGACCATTCCCGGCCTCATGCCCCACAACGAGCGTGCTAACTTCTACGACCCCGAATGGGACAAGCGTGATGATCCCGTCCCCCGTTGGGTGGTTGTTGTCCACGTCCTCTTTATGGTCTGGACCATTCTCAACGCCCATTACCCGGCCCTGTTTATCTGCGGCATGCTTTTCTTCCTGGGCTTTGCTCAGGTGACCTCGCCCTTCCAGAACCGCATCGACCTGAAGCCCGCGCTTCTTGTTGGTTTCTTCCTCGGCGGGCTGGTTATCCACGGCGGCGTCCAGGGATGGTGGATCGCACCTGTCCTCGGCAACCTGGGTGAACTCACCCTGATGCTCTGCGCCACTGTCCTTACGGCGTTCAACGACAACGCGGCCATTACCTTCCTGAGTACGCTGGTACCCAACTTCACCGATCCGCTTAAGTACGCGGTGGTGGCAGGTGCCGTTGCCGGTGGTGGTATGACCGTTATCGCCAACGCCCCGAACCCCGCGGGTCAGGCCATTTTGAAGAAGTACTTCAAAAACGGCGTGAACCCCGGCAAGCTTGCCATGGCGGCCTTCTTCCCCACGGTTGTGGTGGTCCTCGCCTTCCTGCTTCTGTAGAAAGCGGGGGCAAAGGCTTAAAAAGCTGATTGCTTGAAAGACGGGCCCTTTTCGAAGGGCCCGTACATAAGATATCGAATTAAAAAAAGCGCTTTTCATCTTCGCGGATGGGAAGCGCTTTTTTTGTGCGAGTGGCAAGTGGCCCGCTGCATTACGAGGGGTTATGTGGCAACGGGAGACGGTGGTGGGAGCCATGCGTACCGTTTTTTAGAATAGCAAAGGTGATGGTGAGTTCGTTTTTAATGGACTGGTCGGTGGTGGGCTGGGGGGCGAAATGCCGGGCTAACTGAATGTAATGATATTTGTCATTGTTTGTTTTTTCCTTTGAAGGAATTGACTAAACAATAAATGCACAAAAGAATTGATGTAAATCCCCAGGTATAACTATGGATCAGCGCTCCTCTAAATCTGCTAAATGATGGCTCCTTGCTGAAGTCATATATTGCCAACCCACCCCAGAAAATAAAACCAAGTAGGTTGCTGTAGTTTAGCTCTATGTTTTTAAGATAAAAATAAATTTTGGATCGCTTTATCAATGGTGAGTGGTTGATCAGCGTGTCACAAACAATGATAAAAACGAATGCTGAGAAAACGCTAACGATTAGAATTGAGGTATATTTCATACTTAGCATATATAAAGTCTGCCATTCGGTTTAGAGGCGGTAGATGATATAATCTTGTGTGAAACTGGCATAAGCGTATTCGGATGGTGTGAGGCTTAGGGTTAACTGGAAGTCATCTGTTTGCGAAAAATTTTGATTGTAAATATGCTTAACATGAGTATTGTTGCTATGGCAAATTAACGGGTCGTCCAATAGGCAAAGCGGTAGAAGTTCATATATCAGGATCGTAGCCGCTTTTTCCTATGGGGCAACGAGAAAAAGTAGGGTGCGCCATGCGCACCGAATTCTTGTAAGTACAGGTGTTTGGTCCGTATGTCCATACGCTACCAGACCATGACTATAGGGATGCGCCATAATGGCCGTAAAGGCTCAAGGATGGGAGGCTTCCGGTAGGATGAGCAGAGCCAGAAGCATGTCCATCTTTATACCTGAAGGACGTGTCCCTTCTATACCAGCGTATGCTGGCGGGGCAGGGGGGGGGAGAGAACCTCCTTTTACCTGCCTATGTTCCCGTTTTATTTATATTACCTGAAACATTCCAGGCGCATCACTTTTACGCATCTTAAAACCAAAGGCTTCATAATATGCTTCGAGTCCCGGTGCTGACATCAAAGCGATGTATGAGCCAGGCTTCGCTGTTTGTCTGACCCATGTCATGAGCTCTTTCATCATGGCCTTTCCGATGCCCTTGGATTGGCAATTGGGTTGGACAATCACGTCTTGAATGTAGAAGTACAGCCCCCCGTCACCTGCAATACGGCCTATGCCGATCACTGTCTCGCCTTCCATGGCTACAACGGAGAACAGCGAATTGTTCAAAGCGATCTCAGTGGCGATCAGGTCTGTCTCCCACCAGCCGACCAGGTCCCTTAGTTTTTGGTACTCTTCGATAGAAGGCAAACGGTGCTTGATTTCCATAGGTTGGGACTCCAATAGGTGTATGGTGCGTGCTCCATACGATGGGGCTCGCCCGAAGCGCGATAGTATTTCAGGTTTGACAACAATTCTCATGCTGGTGGAGCTCAAGGGTTGTCGGTCTCTGGTAGGGTGGGAAAAGCCCGAGGCGTGCCCATCTTTAAGCAAAATAGAGCCGAAGCCGAGTTATTTTAAGTGGCATGTCCCATCCGGGCGCATTAGAAATGAGTGGGGTAGGGCTTCTGTAAAGAATTCCCTGGCTACCCCATTCGACAATTCCTCACCACAAGTTTGTTTGCAGCATGTGTGTGCCGGATTCCTCCCGCATGCTCATCTTCAAAGGTATAACTTTTTTTCAGGATGGTCTCCCATTCTGAGTACCTCTCGTACAGTTCCCCTTCGCGAAACAAACCGACGCAAAGTGGTGCCAAGTCCGGCGGAGCAGGGATAGCATCAGTGAAGACAGTGATGACGTTGAATCCGGAGGGCGCTGTGTGAGCCTTGAACCTCTCAATCATCTCTTCCCACTGGCTGGGCTTAACGAAGTGGAGACAGCCATGGGAAATGATCAAATCATATTCCTCCGGAAACTCGAAACGGGTCATATCCCCAACGCTGCTGTGTATTGTGAGCCCGTCGCGGGCCGCCAGCATATCAAGCTTTCGAATTCCGGCCTCAGATATATCTACGGCCGTCACAGTAAATCCTGCCCGGGCAAGCGGGATGGCATTTCTGCCATCGCCACACCCAAGGTCGAGCACCTTGGCCCTGGCCGGTAAAAGGGGAATCAGGTCCAGTACTTCCTTCCCCGCATTGCCAAAACTTTTGGCATGAAGATCAGCGTAGGTTGTCTCCCAGAGAGGGCGCATTATGATCTCTTTTTGGTGCCTGCGGTGTTTAGTTGTGTGCCGCGTGCGGCACATTTCAATAAGAATGAGCTATGATGGATGAGCTTCACCTTTCCACCCAGATATTTTTTCGCGGGTTGTTCCTTCCGGGGGTCTAACTCTTTTGATCAGCCGAACCGCCGAGGCACCCGGCCGTATGCCAGGTTGTGTGGGAAGGTCCTATCTCGTCACATGCCTTCTTTGTAGGTCTTATACTTTTTTGAATAATGAAATTCCGAATAAAAATGGTAGTATAGCAGAGAATGGCGTTGCGATTAAGTGGCTTGACCCAAAAGGATCTGCTCCAATGCGCTGAATTGTTGACCCAATAAGGTGTATACAAATTATCAATACGACGCCCAATTTTACAAAGAACCAATTTAATTTTATCTTCTCACCGCACTTCATGCATGGCCATCCAGCAAACAGAAGGGGTAAAGACAAATTAAAAACTTCCCACAGTTCGCATGCATTTTTATGACAATAAGGACACTCAAGTGATTTCATAAGTTTCCTTTTTAGAAAACCCTTGCTGGTACGTATAAAGGGAGCAGACCTAAAGACCTATACATTTAACACAAGCTTTTTTTACTTTTTGAGCCATTAGAATTCGCCTTAAAATGGGGGGCGATTCTGAAGGTGCATCCCCGCCACAAGAGTGAAAATTGCCGAATTAATCCAGCGCACGAATATTACCCGTTATTATTTTTGTTAAATGGGTGACCCCTACACCTTATCATCGGCATCTTCAGGATAAAATGTATATCCACGCCCAGGGCTTCGCCTCAAATACTCAAACATTCCAACCGGGACAATTTCCTCTACGTAAATCATTGGAGGGTCATCCCTTTGATTTAACGTTCTTTGTGTTAGATCAGGGCATTTTTTAATGAGGCCAATGGCACGTGTTTCAGCCTCATTTGCGTTAGTTGCTTTGACCCATCTTGTCGTGAAGAAACCATATTTTTCCGGTGTCGTTTCCTCAAAGTTGAAAAGGAAATTCGTGCCGTTTAAAGAAATTCTGTATCTTTTCATTGTTCTTCCTGCGAGATGTGCATGTAATTTTGGGACATTTTTTTGAAGTGTTCGGCTCCTGAGGGGCAAAAATGGAACATCGATGGTCCGCCTGCAATGACAAAATCACTTACTCGTCATCTCCTTTGCCCTGGGTACTTAACTTTTAAGTCATACGACCAAAGCCTCCAATTTTCAATTGAAAAAAACCGTCTTCCCTCGATAGGAACGTGTCCAACACGTGGCTCTTTTTGGCATATTGAGAGAGTCAGGATGGTCATAACGGGCCTGGTTTTCATGGGCTCACGTCAAATACATCCATGAACTTTTGCAATCAGTTGGTTTCTGATACTGGGAGGGGGGCTGCGGGAAGGCTTATCTGTCGGGGTTCGCTAATAAGGCTTTATCGGAAATTATTTCAGCAAAGATCGAAATGAATAACCCCATGATTTAGTGTTGAAAAAACTATTGACACGCCATGGGGATGGCATTAGGGTGGGGCGTAATAACTAGTTATTGCGAAGTTTTTGGAATTCATGATGCGACCCGACAGGATGCGCCAACATCCTGCCAGGCCTGACCAAAACAACCTTGATAGGAGGTCGTCATGGCTACACGGTTTTTTACACCACACACATCCCCATTTCAAGTCGTATTTTCCTCTATCCGCGCAACCTTGCGCCCCTTTCACCAACGCAACCGTCGTTACAAATGGCCAATGAACAGTGGGTACTAGGTTATAGGTCCCCACAGATTAGGTAATGGGTGATAGGGGATTGGCTATGGGCTAATCACATCCGGCGCGTTTCCTGTGCCTCCCCTATTGCCTGTTCATCGCCATGGCACACTGAGTGCACCGACATTCCACACACAAAAATAAACGGGAGTTCCTCATGATCTCATCGGATAGCCAACCCGGCCGCCGCATGTTTTCAGGGTCGGAAATATCTGAACTCTGCGATGCCATCAAAGACGTACACCGTTTGCTTACATCCGTGGGTTCGTTCTTTTCCGAACTGGAAGATGCCGAAGCCCCGGGGGGAAACGGCCTTCAGATCGATTTTAAGAAATGGGGCCTTCGCACCATCACCGAAGACCTTCTGGATCGTCAATACCAGGCCGTGGATCGGATTGTGTCGTTTTACAGGGCAGAGCAGGAGAGGATGGCGGCGAAGAGGAGGGGATAAAGCCCGCAGGGCTCAGGGCATTGCGGAGCGGGAGGCGCTATATGCTGGTGTGAGGGGGAGTGACGCGCCTGATGGGCACGCTCCGTTTTGCCCGTCCTGCGTGGTTTGGTGAAATGATGGTTTGTGTGCGGTATTGTTGGAATAAAGCGTGTTGTGAGGCTTTGGGGAGGCGGGTGTGAGGGTGTTGTTGAGCTTGAATGTCCATTAATTTTGATCTTTGGTTTATCGGGTTAACGGGACTTACAAATTTTACTGGAAAGTAACATATCGACATTCAAAATTCAGACCTAACCCAACATGGAGACACAGGGATTACCCATACAAAACAGCGACGACCCAGAAATCCCCGGCTACCCGAATAAGTTTTTTTGAAAACCTATAATTTTGAAGGTATTATATAAGGCTATAAGGTGCTAATATTTAGACTTTTTATATTGCATGGTGTTGTAAAATATTATTTATAGTATTCATTTGTAAGAAGAACACTTCTTGCATTTTTTTAAATACCAAGAGTATTTTGAGCCACACTTGCACTCCCAATTTTCACGTTGCAAAGCAATCCATTCGCTTGTACCAATTTCCTTTAACAAAAGTAGGTTTTTTATTGCTTCATAATGATGAGGGATTCCGTCATTGTTGAAATTTTCAAGTTTTATGCATGGAAATTCATTGCATTGACTACAAAATTCAATTTCTTTTTTTTCAGCGCAATCTTTAATTTCACATTTTCCACATTGATTTTCTAACCTACACCCTGGACAAAATTCTAAAGGGAGATCTCGAAATTTTTCATATTTTGCAGGCATACATTCAATGTGATCTCTTTCATTCGTATCAAAGGCAACTTTGAAGCTACAAGCCCCACAATACAAACCACAATACAAACCACAATATGCTATCAGTTTATTGGGCATTCTCTTTTATTCCAGATATTTAAGGTCGGTTTAAGGCTTTATTTTAAACATAAGGCGTGTTTCATCTGCCTGGCGCAGAAGCACTACAGGGGGTGATATTTGACAGCCTGCTCGAAATAAAGGCAGCCGATAAACCGCGGTAGAATCCGGTCGGCTTGAAGGTAATTGTATACACCCGGCATGGGCGTAATTTTATGATGTGTAAGGGAAGTTCTCTATGCGTGAATCATGTTGACCAATCAACGGCTTAGCATAAGCGCTATCCAAATACAAGGACGGCAACGTGAGTTTCGTCTGGAGGAGATGGAGCAGAACGGAATCACGAGCGTCAGCGAGAACGACCGGAGGGAGTGGTAACTCTACGGCAAATCTACGAGCCGACGAACAGAAACAGCATATAAGGCCAAGTCGCTGGATGAGTCAGCACAACATGACGAAGTCCAGGATTCGAGGGGATATGGTAAATGCTGCGGTTGTGTAAAGAAAGATTACGTTCTTACACCCCTCAAGGGGGTACTAAACTGAGTCCGGGGAGGCCTGTTCGACTTTGCGGCCGTATGGCAGCGCTGATTGTGGTAACACAGGCAGTGATGGAACAGGAATCAGCAGAGGTCATAGTATGTGTAGGAATACGTCATTGACGGAGTGACGTTTGGAAACGAGCAGCGAGACACCCCGAGGTAATCGCAGGAGGACTCACCCTGCCGAAGGACCGAACATGAGGAACAACGGTGCAACCATGTGTGCTGTTGCTACAATAAATCCGACAGGAGGAGTATGGAACAGGCGCGGCGTGGGTTGCGTGCCCTTGAAGGGTTAAAAGTGGAAACCGTCATCTTGATATAGGGTTAGCTTTTAACATTTTTTCCTGGCTACGACCCGGATATCTTGGTGAAACGCCCGGTGCGGACCCGCATGCCGGGTGGTGTGGGGGCTGGGGGAGAAACCCCCGGCTATCCGATTCGCCGATATTTTTAATAAATAACATATTGTAAACCTGGGGAAGAGGACCTTCTTGATGGGCCTTCTTTCTTAACTCGCGTAGATTGTTTGGCTACATAACATCTAAGAGAGGTTGAAGGCGTGGGTATGAGAGTTTCGGCTTTATTATAAGACGCAATAGCGTCATCACCCATGCCCATTCTTTCGCAAGAAACAGCGTATTTGAAACACGCAACAAAGTTGTCCGGAAAATCTTTTAGTGCGGCGGTTAATTTTGCATGGGCAGAGGCCGGGTCTCCCCATTTCAATTCTTGCCTCACTTTCTTTAGCCGAATCTTGAGTTCTTGATTCTCCTCTCCACGTATAGCAGACCGCTCAAGGAACGAAAATTCAAATTCACCACGGCGTTTACCCCAAAAATACGAAACAATATAAAACTGATAAATGACAACAAAGCATATTGGGAAGGACATTGGAGAAATCAAGGATATGCCCACCCTAATTGCAAAAATCCCGAGAACAAGTCCAGTGCCTGCAGCCATTAAAGAATTAACGGCCCAGAAATAAACGTAGTGCCCTAGTTTGACTCTCATATTGTTTTGTCCAGTTCACATCATGGGTTCCAAGGCGAACGCCATACTTCACCCGACGGGCGCGGGTACATGACGGTGTTTGATATTTGAAAACTATCGGCCAACGAACAGGGCCGAAAAGCAGCACTTGCGGTCGGTCGGCGTGCAAGTGTTTGTTCGGCTTTACTCCTATATTCATGATATATAAATAATCATTGAATAATTATTATTTGCAGCCTGATTGTAATATGAAACAAGCTTCAAATAATAATCAAGAATTGGTTCGACAGAGCATTCTCCCCATTCGGTAAATTCGGGATAAATTTCATGGTTGTTAAAACTTAAAGGACTGTACACTCTTCGTATTTGTTCTACAGAAAACCGATTCAACTCTTCGGTGATATCTCAGAACTTCTGAAGAATTTAATAGCATAGGTGGATCATACCCCATATTTTCACCAATGGGTTTTCCGCCTAAAACAAACTTTTCTAAAGGTGAATTACCACCTTCAAATTTACTGTTAACTAAAAAGTGAATAGCTTGCCAGTACTGATCAACGGATAATTCCTTTGATTCACGAAGTTGGTCGATCATCGGAATATATGACTTCACCACACCAAATTTCACTTGTAATTCGAAATTAAGATCATTTATCAATTCTGAATTGGAGTTAACTTGGTTAAGGTCATTCTGGTATTTTGTATTCTGCCTTATTTGTTAATTCTCTAAATAACGTATGTATTGGTCAAGGGATGTTATGTCAGCTGAGATTGAACCAACTAAGTAGTTAACAAAAAAAGGATACTCCAAAAGGAGTGGTACAATTTTTTGAGGAACAGCTTTGAAATGGCCATGCATTCCCATGGTGTAGATCCTTGTGTTGTAGAAGCCGAACGCGTGGCTATGCCGACCCAAAAAGCTGATAGGGGTAGCGGGTGAAGTTACGAAAGACTTGGCCAGCTTTTTGGGGGCGGCCATGAGTCAATTGTTATGTTTTTATAACGCTTTTGTCTACAGAGTGACAACGACCTAAGTACCAACCAAAAAGCCCCGGAGCACCCCGAAATAGAAAAATACCCAATGAAAAATTTGCCACTGCCCCAACAAGCCAGGGCACATAGCTCGAAGGACTCATTTGAATGTCAATATTTGAAGGTGTGAAATAATAAACAGAAAGATTCGTAGAGAGCGTTAAGAAATCGATGAAGCCACGAGAAATGTGATATAACCCCAAGATACAAAAGAGCATTCGGTATATTAGTATTTCTGTCGAGATAGAGCTAATAGAAAAGTATTTTTGTGAAATTGATTCCGTCTTTTTTAGAAGTGCGATTCCAAATATTAACATAAAAGCTGGCCCGATAAGGGAACTACACAGTACGATAATGCTATCGAGGCCTAACTCGTGACCAAATTGACGATTTATTGTGTTGCCAATAATTCCAAGACTCTCACTCAAGAGATTGATGCCACAAACGATAGCAGCCAAACCAACACTAACAATTCCTGCGCGAGCCAATATCGCTGCCTTATTTTCCGTATCCATTATTCAGGTTCCTCAATATGGATTAACAATAGAGTGTACTGAAACATAACGCTGAATTAACCGCGCGGGCGACGAGGGCCGACACCGGTAAATAGTTTAAATTATGTAAAAACCGAAGGCGCTCGCCAAAGAGCAGCTGTAAGCCCGTCCGGTGAAATGGCTTGTGTACGACCGACATGGGCGTAATCTTATGAGATGACCCGGAAGTTTAAGCGGGAGGTCCTCTTTGCGTGAATCCTGCTTACCAAACAACGGTTTAGCATAAGCACTATCCTAAGACAAGGGCGGCGCCGTGAGGTTTCGTCTGGAGGAGATGGAGCGGAACGGAATCACGAGCGTCAGCGAGAACGACCGGAGGGCTTGGTCACTCTATGGCAAATCTATGAGCCGACGAACAGAAACAGCATATAAGGTCAAGTCTCTGGATGAGTCAGCACAACATGACGAAGTCCAGGATTCAGAGTGATATGGTAAATGCTGCGGTTGTGTAAAGAAAGATTACGTTCTTACACCCCTCAAGGGGGTACTAAACTGAGTCCGGGGAGGCCTGTTCGACTTTGCAGCCGTATGGAAGCGCTGATTGTGGCAACACAGGCAGTGGTCGAACAGGAGTCAGCAGAGGTCATAGTAGGTGTAGGAATACGTCATTGAGGGAGTGACGTTTGGAAACGAGCCGCGAGACACCCCGAGGTAATCGCTGGAGGACTCACCCTGCCGAAGGACCGAACATGAAGAACAACGGTGCAACCATGTGCTCTGTTGCTACAATAAATCCGACAGGAGGAGTATGGAACAGGCGCGGCGTGGGTTACGTGCCCTTGAAGGGTTAAAAGTGGAAACCGTCATCTTGGTATAAGATTCGTTTTTAACACTTTTTCCTGGCTACGGCCCGGATATCTTTGTGAAACGCCAGGTGCGGACCCGCATGCCGGGTGGTGTGGGGGCTGGGGGAGAGAAACCCCCGGCTACCCGATTATATGTCTGTTCTCAGAGTTGAAAAAGCCAAATTAGATGTCTTCCAATAACACAGCTGTACCCGTGTATATTGATTGCGATACTTGCCACCTTGAGCCTTGTTTTTCATACGTTCCAGTGTTTAGTTTAACATCTACAACGCCATTTGCCCCTAACTGCCGAGCTTCATTTAGGAGACTTAGTAGTGCTTCTTTTTCACTTAGTTCGAACTCCGCAGTCCCTGTAGCTTGCGTTTTAGAGATACCACGTACACCGCCAATAACACTGAGAACTTCACGCCCTTCAATCTGAGAGCCAGTAATAAAAACTATGTCCTTTCTGGCTTGAATCAATTCCATTTCAATATTAGTTATACTTGTTATTGCTGCTTTGTCGCGCTTTTTGTTCGTAGTAAAAATGGAAACAAAAACCAAAAAGATAAAAACCGATATGAAAATTATAAGACCCACCACAAATTAGCTCCTTTTATTACAACTATGATTATGCTAAGACCACAAACAGCACATTTCAATTTTATTAACAAGTTAATACTGCATTCAAACGTTCCTATTGATCGAATACAGAGATTTAAAGACATATAACGCTTAAATAACCGGCGTTGCAAAGTTGCGGAGCGAGGAACGAGCGGAGCAGCTTTGTGACGTCCGAGTTTATTTTATTGTCATCTTTTTGTTGTTAAAACATTCGGAATATCAGTTGTATAAGAACCGATTTCTTCTCCATTTGTTGCTGAAACAATTTTGATTAAGCCATCTAAATTTGTATAAAAGATCTCACCATTTTTGTGTGAAATTTGTCCAATGGGAATATTATCATATGTTTGAACAACCCAAGATTTCTCACCATTTTTCATGTCAATGGCCGAAATCTCACCATTGTTTCTAATGAAAATGAAGTTATCATCGAATGTGTATGAAAAATTTATAAATTCACATTTATTATCCCATAGTAGTTCACCGCTAAGACGATCTATTGCATAGATTTGTGTTGACCCAATTATCAATACCATATCTTTTGTTGAAATTATCTGACTTCCAGTGACATCACTTATTTCAGTCCGCCAATTTTCTTTTCCATTCGATTTGTCAATTGAATGAATAAAACTTTGTGAACTTAATGTTTTTTGATCAATTATCTGAGAGGTAAAATATATATTTTTTGAATCAACTGCTAATGAACAGTAAATAACAGAAGGAAAGGTAGAGTTGTCCTTTGTTCGCTCAATACGATCATAAGATATAATAAATTTTTCAAGCAAGATTGGCGTCAAATAGTACAATATGACAACTGAAAATGCGCCACTCAAAAAAAGGGTAATGCTTTTAATCATTGGTATTTGACCCTCTATTCGGTTTACATCATGATTGTGTAAGATAACGACGCAAATAACCGGCTGCCAAAAGGAAGCAGAGCGAAGCGGCGCGACTTTTGGCAGTCCATGTTAATTTGCCTTGTTAGGCACAAAATCAATTGTTCTATGTTAATTAAGACAACATTTTTTGTATTTTTTTCCGCTTCCACAGGGACAGGGTTCATTTCGTCCTATTTTACGACCATGCCTTTTTTTTGTTCGGAAATTGAACTTCCTTCCATTGCTTAAAATCTGAGGAGCAGGTAAATCTTTTGTCAATTCATCCATTTGATCTGACTGCTCCCAGTCGAAGCTCAACTCCAAACCAAATTTAATCCTTTTGCTTTTGGGAACGATACATAACCCAAACCAAGTTTTAGCTTTAAGAGCATATTTCCTTTTGTGGCAATGATTCCTTAGCCTTGGGGCACTAACTTCTGACCTATCACTATTGCAATGGATCGTTAGCCCACTTTGTCCCTTATCAAAGCCTAACGTGAGGTCGTGATGTTTACTATCTTGCATGTGTAAATTGCATAAATGATCTATACTATTATTTATTTGGTTTACCGTGTCACTGCTTAAGGATAGCAGCATAAAACCAAGGTCAATAGTGGCAGGGTCATCCAGATTATCTATTTCATTAATAATCTGGCCAAAGGTTGTACCCCTAAATTTTGTCAGTATTCCATCTGGTGTATCTACACCAGGTGTTTTGTACCTTCTGTTTAACATAGATAGATCTAAATCTGCACAAATGTCATCTCCTAATTGGATCATTGATACATCGTTTTCTATCCAGAGGTTCTGCTTAAGATGATAAGACAGTATCGTTAGTTCATGATTAGATAAAATTCGCTCAGAATATGTAACTCTTCGGTTGATATAACTCAAAAAATATAGTGGGGACTGTAACATTTCAGTCATTACGTCTAAAAGAAACACATCCATTATAAATGGAGGCATAATTTCATTAGTCGTATTGTACTTAAGAAACTGCCGTGCTTGAAAACTAAGTGCCGGATAATGATCTGAAATAACACAAAACGGATATATTTCGCGATAATTTCTATTTAAGGTTAACTCATTACCATCCGAATCTATTAATTTATAATTTTGATCGTTTAAAAACTCTGAACAAGAAAATGCTTGATCGTATGCGTCTTGAACTGCTTTTTTAAAATCTTCACGAAGACAATTATCATTACCTTTTCTGGCGGCTATTGTGAGTTTTTTAGACTTTGCTTGTAACACAATAGCGCGATTGGAAAAGACAACAAGAACATCTATCTCTCCAACTCTTGTTTTTTTATCTTTGTAAATATCTATATTTGTAAAAACACGGTTCTCACCAAATACAAGTTTTAAACGCTCCTCTGAAAACTTCTCTGTGAACAAGCCTCTATTTTCTTTGGCTTTATTTTTATAGCCTTTATCATCGTTAAACCAAAAGAAAGGAGTTTCATACATAGCTTCTACTAAACTGTAGTTCTGAAAAAGCAGATATTCAGTGTCGCTAACTTTTATTATTGGATAAGCATTTAGAGGATTAAAATCATCTAAGGCGGCAAAAGTATTATTGTCGATACTCTCAGGAACTACAAAAGACTCAATGAAGGATTTTGTAATACTTATTTCGATGCCAGATAATTCTGAAAGTTCTTCCGCAGTAAAAGTGAAGCTCGGATAAATTGTCCATTCATTAGGATGTTTTTCTGTTAAAGCCGGAAATACTTTGTTGATTTTGTTATTTTGTAGCTGCCCAAGCGAAGATACTAAAATCCAAGCCTGCTCAACTGAATACCCTTTATTGTCTTGAAACCATTTACTGTCATGTTTATACTTAATTAATGAAAGGTCTTTATATTGAAAGTTATAAGCTGATTCCCCACCATAAAATATAGATTCTCTGAGCATATCCCCATTCTTAAAAGGATTGAAGTCAGGATCTGATAGTTTATTTGGATCAATTAGTTCCTTAATCGGGGGCATCATAGCCTTGTGAAGTTCAAGTAAAAGTGCATCAGTTCTGTCTATGTACTCTTGAATTTTAGCTGGCCCAGGATGAGTAGTGTCGAGTGTCGTTTTGCAAGCAAGACCTATGATCGTTGATATTTCTGTCCGTACAAGCCTTTCTGTTGTATACTGGCGCAATACATCATCAACATTCATTTCATCAGTATAACCTATTGTGTTATCTCTAAAACAAAAGTAAGCAATTGCATGTACATAACCTGAAGATTGGCAAATACTTTCCAATTCGCTAAATATCTCGTTTTCAGTCCGTTTTTCTGATTCCATCGGTATTATCCCTACAAGATATATATTGGTGCCTAACATATATTATGGTGCATTAATCGCTCAATAAAACGATCAAATGCATCATAAACTGTCATTGACGTGGGCTATTGTGCCTTTTTGCGCAATAAAGTCGGTATATCTGTGAACAAGTGCATTTTCCAGTTTGATTGTCCTATGTGCTGTTTTTTTGCGGTCGCAGTTGTATTAACTCCGAGTGTTCTATCGAAACAGGGCAATACCTGAAATTGACACAACATTTCAATTGATTGTCGTCATTAGTCATACGCCTGAAATCGTGAATTTTCAATTTAAAACGAGTTTTGATTTTTTGGGTGTATTGTCGGGGAATATTTGTGTTTGACTGTGACGTTGGGAGAAGGGCGGGGCGTTAGATGGGCACGCTTCGCTTTGCCCATCCTACGTGGGGTGGAGGGGTGTTGGTTTGGGGGGGGGGCGGGAATTGTGTGGGGTCGTAACCTATGGATTTTGTGTCGGTATGGGCGGGGGCGGGCCTGGTGTGAGGGGGCTCGGGGTGCTCGATGGGCACGCTCCGCTTTGCCCATCCTACGTGGGGTGGAGGGGTGTTGGTTTGGGGGACGGGAATTGTGTGGGGTCGTAACCTATGGATTTTGTGTTGGTATGGGCGGGGGCGGGCCTGGTGTGAGGGGGCTTCGGGGTGCTCGATGGGCACGCTCCGCTTTGCCCATCCTACGTGGGGTGGAGGGGTGTTGGTTTGGGGGGGGGATTGTGTGGGGTCGCAACCTATGGATTTTGTGTCGGTATGGGTGGAGGCGGGCCTGGTGTGCGGGGGCTCCGGGGTGTTCGATGGGCACGCTCCGCTTTGCCATCCTACGTGGGGTGGAGGGGTGTTGGTTTGGGGGGGGGCGGGAATTGTGTGGGGTCGCAACCTATGGATTTTGTGTCGGTATGGGTAGGGGCGGGCCTGGGGTGAGGGGGCTTCGGGGTGCTCGATGGGCACGCTTCGCTTTGCCCATCCTACGTGGATCGGCGGAATGTTGGCGTGAGTACACGGGGGGGGGAGATGAGTTGTCGACACCCTAAAAAGAAAACAGGCGGACTCTGGGAAAGTCCACCTGTTCTCTAAGGGGGAATGCTGTTGATGAGGGGATTTACTTCGGTATTTAATATAGGTGAAATCAAGGGAAGGGTCTATGAAGTAAAAGACTCAAATTTATGGGGTTTTCTCCTGGGGTGCCGGGGTGATGTGAAGGCATTGGCCTTGCGCAGAAAACGAACGGGCTCGTTGCCATAAAAAAACCGCCTTCCGGGTGTGGGGTCACCCGGGGAGGCGGTTTTTTGTTGGGAGCGGGGGCACAGGTCCCGATCTCCCTTAGCCCGGATATCTCATGGGTACAAGCTGTAACTTACTGCTATTGGGGTGCTTCGGGCAATTCGGGTCAGGGCTCTGTGGGCTCGTCCAGGCCCAGGGTGCCGCCGGGGTTCATGATGTTGTTGGGGTCGAAGTGTTTTTTTAAGGCTTTCAGGGTGTCCATCTGGCCCTTTCCGAGGTGTTTTTCCATGAGGGGGGCCATCATGCGGCCTACGCCGTGGTGGTGGGAGAGGGTGCCGCCGTTTTCCTCGATGCTTTGGATAATGCCCCGTTGAAAGGTCACGAACTCATCCCGGGTTTCGAATTTGCCGATGAAGATGAAGTAGAGGTTGGTCCCCTGGGGGTAGATGTGGGAGCAGTGGGTCATGCACAGGGTGTCCGGGCGGTTTTTGATGAACTGGCGCACGCCCATGTGGACCTGGTGCAGGTTGTCCCACTTGACGCCGGTCTCCAGGGTGTCGATGACCACGCCGTAGTCGTTCAGGTCCTCCCGCAGGTACGGGTCGCTGAAGCGGCCGTGCTGCCAGAGCTTGACGGGGTAGCCGGTGAGGCTCATGGCTCCGTTGGCCTTTGCGATGCGGCGGACGTTTTTACAGACGTTTTTGGAGAATCCCTTCTCCCCTTCGGTGTGGCCGAGGAGCAGGCAGCGCTGGCCGGATTTGTAGCCCCGAAACGTCATGAAGGTGTCCAGCGGGGTGCCTTCGATGCCGTGTTGCTTGAGGCCGATATAGGTCTCTTCCGGGTCGGAGATGCGAAACACCGAGGGCATGCCGCATTCGGCCTGGGAGATCTCTCGGGTGGCGTTCACCGCGTCCTGCCAGGTGGGGAAGATGAAGCTGAAGCGTTTGCGGGTCTCGGGGGTGTGGCGGAACACCTTGAGGGTGGCGCGCGTCAGGACCCCGTAGGCCCCTTCGCCCCCTTTGAGGATGTCGTTGACCATGGGGCCTGTGGCGGTGCTGGGAAAATCGAGGGTGGTGATCTTACCCGCAGGGGTGACGCAGGTCTGGCCCAAAACCAGGTCCACGGCGTCGCCGTAGTAGGAGGACTGCTGGCCCGATCCTTTGGCCGCAATCCAGCCGCCCACGGTGGAGAACTCGAAGGACTGGGGGAAGTGGCCGCAGGTGTAGGTGTGGCGGGTGTTGAAGGTGTTGGGGGCGTTGTTGAGGAGCTCTTCCAGGGCCGGGCCCATGATGCCGCACTCCACGGTGATGGTCTGGTTGATCTCGTTGAACTCTACCACCCGGGTCATGTGGGTGGCCATCACCAGGGTGACGCCCCCTTTTTTGGGTGTGAGGCCCAGGGTTACGGAGCTGCCGCCGCCGAAGACGTGAAGGGGGATCTTTTTCTCGTGGCAGAGGGCCACGATGCGGGAGATCTCCTCTTCGGTGCGGGGGTGAACGATGAGATCCGCTACTTTTTCGGGGGTTCCATCCCGGAGGGCGTAGATCTCCTCCATGGTTTTTCCGGTGGAGTATTTCACCCGGTCGTAGTCGCTCACAGAAACGTTTTCCTCGCCACTGATGGCGGTGAAGGCCTCCATGGTTTCTGGATCGATGGCAGGGGTGTTTTCACCTAAGGTGACAAGGTCGTCGCCGGAGGAGACCGGGGCGGTAAAGGCGTCGTCCGAGAGGCCGAAGGTCTCCTTCAGCATGGCGTACAGCTTGGCGTTGGGGTGCTTGAACCCGTCCGGGGCTCCCCATTTGAAGATGGATCGCCAGCTTCCGGGTTCCGGAGGGGTGGTTCGCCATTGGGGCTCAAAGGATGGCTTTTTTTGTTTCATGGCAGGTCTCCTTGGTGTGTTGATATCTGTGTGCGTGAGCATATTTTTGAAAGAACTTGTTAAAGGCCCATTTTTTTACCCCGGGCAACGATGGGAAAAACAATCCCTTTTCACGGGTGTAGCCCGTACGCAAATGCGGAGGGGCGAAGCCCTGGAGCATTTGCAATCCCCTGTTATTCGGGATATCCGGTGATCTCCCGGATCTCCTTGTAGATGGGGTCCAGGCGCGGGTAGATGCGCTTGTAGACCCGTTGGTAGAGTTTTCTGTAAAGGGCGGTGCGGTCTGGGCTCGGTTCGAAGGTGGTGTCGTAGTGCACCATGGCGTCGATGGCCCCCTGGAAGTCTTTGTAGATTCCTAAACCAACGGCGGTGACGATGGCAGCGCCCAGGCCCGAGGTCTCCGTGGTTTTTCCCCGCACCAGGGAACGGTTGAAGATATCGGCCGAGATCTGGCAGATCTGGTCGCTTCGGGAGGCCCCGCCGGACACGGCAAGGCGTTCCACCGGAATTTTTGTCTTTTTCTCCAGGCGTTCCAGCCCTTCCAGGAGGGCATAACCCAGGCCTTCGATGACCGCTTTGTAGACGTGCTCTTTTTTGTGGACATCCCCGAATCCGATCATAGCTCCCTTGGCGTTGGGGTGCTCCAGGCCCGGTCCCCAGTAGGGCTGGACCATGAGGCCCATGGCCCCGGGAGGGGCTTTTTCCAGGAGCCGGTCCATTTCCGCTTCCGGGGCGATGCCTTTGACTTCGGCCTTGGCCACCTCTTTGTGGGCGAACTCATTCTTGAACCAGGTGATCATCCAGTAGCCCCGGAAGATCTCAATTTCAGGGTTCCAGTGCCCGGGCACCGGGGCGGGGTAGGCGGGCATGAAGCGCAGCGGCTCGAAGTAGCGCCTGGAGGAGAGCTGCACCGTGGCCGTGGTGCCGAAGCTCAGGCTGGCGGTCTCTTCGGAGAGGACCCCCATGCCGAGTGTCTCGCACCCTTTGTCCGACCCGCAGGCGATGACGGGCAGGCCTTGGGCAAGGCCTGTCGCCGTCGCCGCCTCCGGGGTGATGTGGCCCAACACTTCGCCGGGGGGGACCACCTCGGGCAGCTTTTCCCTTTCCATGGGAAAGAGCAGGGACGAGGGGTCGAAGCGGGAGGCCCAGCAGCTTTTCTTGTAGTTGAAGGGGATGTGACCTATCTGGGAGGCCGAGGAGTCGGCGAACCGCCCGGTGAGTCGGTGGTTCAGGAACCCGGATACCTGAAGGTATTTGTGGGTTTTTTCCCAGATCTCGGGCTGGTTCTGGCGGATCCAGTTGCCCTTGCCTTCCTGTTGCACCTTGGTGAGGATGGAACCGACCCCCACGGCGGATAAAATGGGCCCCACAGGAAAGGGGGGCGTAAAGACCGGAGCGGCCTTTCTCTGGTCCAGCCAGGTGATGGCCGGTCGCAGGGGCATTCCCTGGGCGTCCACGTTGATCATGGTGGCCCGCTGGGTGGTGACACCCACCCCCTTGACCGCGGCCATGAGGTCGGGTTTGCGGGAACAAAGGGCTTTGCATCCGGCCACAAGGCTTTCCCAGAGGAGTTCCGGGTCCTGCTCGGCCCAGCCCGGCTGCTCGCTGTAGTAAGGGGCGTACTCCACCTGTTCGCTGTCAAGGAGGGTGCCCTCTCCGGAGAAGAGGAGGGTTCTCATGCTCTGGGTGCCGCAGTCAATGGAGAGGATCACAGGGGTCATGGGGGCTCCTTAGGGATCGGCTCGGTCAGGGGCAGGCGTTGCAGCCATGCCTTCCGGTCTTTGCCATCGGGGCTGTGCCTGTGGTGCGAACATGGCTGATCAACGCTACGTATGTTCACTTTGTGATGGCAATTGTTTTTAATCGGGTATTCAGACTGTTGTCGTCTTGACACAGAATAACGACTAGTGGTATGACCACTTACCAGATATCGGCTTCATTGCAAAGAAAAAAATGAAGGAGAACGTGCGATGAATAACAGTGCCGGGCCTTTACGTCCTACGAAGTTTGCAGAACACAAGTTGGTCAGCTCCATCCTCGACGGAACCTACCCGCCGGGCTCCACATTGCCCGCGGAGCGGGCCCTGGCCGGTGAGCTCGGGGTCACCCGCCCGACCTTGCGGGAGACCTTGAAGCAGATGGAGACCGAGGGGTGGATTACCATTGCCCACGGCAAGCCGACCCTGGTGAACGATTACCTGAAAACAGGGGGCCTGGGGATCCTCTCCACCCTGACACGCCACAAAGGGTACGTTCCCAGCGCCTTTGTCTCCCATTTCCTTGAGCTGAGGTCCGCCCTCATGCCCCGGATGGCCCTGTTTGCCGTGTGGGAGGAGAGGGACAGCCTTTTGGCCTACCTCAAGGAGGCCGAGGGGCTTGACGAGACCTCCGAGGCCTATGTGACCTACGACTGGGGCTTGCACCTGATTCTGGCGGATCTGTCCGGGAATCCGTTTTATCGGATGATTTTAAACGATTTTGGAGAGATGTATCTTCATATGGGAGGCATGTACTTCGAGGAGGAGGCCCACCGCAGGGAGTCGTCGGCGTATTACGAGGCCCTCCTTGAAGCGGTGGAGGCAAAGGATTGCAACGGGGCGTCTGAGGTGGTGCGGCAGACCATGGAACAGGCATCCGCACTCTGGAAGTCCATGGTGGGAACGTGACGAGACAGGCCGGGAAGGGGAACCAATGGAACGACAGCAGGAAGAGAGCAGGGTGGATTTGATCATTGTCGGTGGCGGCGTCACCGGCGCGGGGGTGTTCCGGGAAGCAGTCCGTAACGGGCTCCGGTGCCTTCTGGTGGAACAGAAAGATTTTGCCTGGGGAACCTCCAGCCGGTCCTCCAAGTTGATTCACGGGGGGCTCCGGTACTTAAAAGAGGCCCAGTTCAAGCTGACCCTGGAGTCGGTAAAGGAGAGGGAGAGACTCCTCACCGAAGCCGAGGGGCTTGTCTCTCCTGTTGATTTTCTCATGCCCCTTTACGAGTCCTCGGGGCCGGGCAGGGCGGCCATGGCAGCAGGGCTTACCGTGTACGACATCATCGCGGGAAAGTTTCGCCACCGGTATCTTCGCAGCAGCAAGGTGCAGGAGCTGGTTCCGGGGATCAACACCGGCAAGCTCAAAGGGGGGTACCTGTTCATGGACGCCCAGGTGGACGACGCCCGGCTGGTGCTTCGGCTCATCGGTGAGGGCACGCGTCAGGGGGGGCGCGCCCTGAACTACACCGAGGCCCAGGCCGTCCTGCGGGACGAGAAGGGAGCCGTTCGCGGGGTATCTCTGCGGGACGTGGCCACCGGCAAGACCTGGGAGGTGGCGGCTCCGGCCGTTGTCAACGCCACCGGGGTCTGGGCCGAGACCCTGCACCCGTCGCCGGAGTCCAAGGTTCACCTTCGGCCTCTGCGCGGGAGTCACCTTGTCTTCTCCAGGCAGACCCTCCCCGTGGACCAGGCCATCAGCTTTTTTCACCCCGTGGACAAGCGGCCGCTCTTTATTATCCCCTGGGAAGGGGTCGTGCTGCTGGGCACCACGGACCTGGACCACGACGGGGACGTGAACTTGGAGCCCTTTATCTCCGATGACGAAGCCGACTACCTGATGGCCGCCTTAAAGCGCGTGGTCCCCGATGCACAGGTAACGCGGGACGACGCCCTGACCTCCTTTGCCGGGGTGCGACCGGTGCTCAGCCAGGGCCGCAAGGAGGCCTCCCGGGAGTCTCGGGAACACGCGGTGTGGGTGGATCACGGGCTGGTAACGGTGACCGGGGGCAAGCTCACCACCTTTCGCAGGCTGGCCTGGGATACCCTTAAGGCGGCCCAGCCCTTCATCCGGGAAGATCCCCTCACCGGTGAGGGGGATGCGGTCTTTTCCGAGCGCAGGGGGACCACCCCGGACGGCCTGGACACGGAGACGTACAAGCGCCTCTGGAGCCGATACGGCAAAGGGACCCTGGATTTGCTTGCCCTGGACGTTCCCCACGGCCTGGAGCCCATCGCCGACTCGCCCTATATCTGGGCGGAGCTTGCCTACGCTGCCGAGCATGAGGCGGTGTGCCATCTTGACGACCTTCTGCTTCGAAGGGTGCGTATGGGCCTTGTCATGAAAAACGGGGGGCTGGATCTCATGGATACCATTCGGGAGGTGGTTCAACAGCCCCTGACGTGGGACGATGAACGCTGGGCACGCGAGGTGGAGGCTTACGAGGCGCTGTGGACGCGTTGCTACAGCCCGCGGCCCGCCGATGCCCGGTGACCGGACTGCCGTCTTTTCCTTAATCTTTTCCCACAGATCGTGTTGCTGCCCCGGCGCAGAGACCTGGCCGGGGCACAGCGTCCCTTCTTCTTTCCTTTCATTTCAAACGTATTTCAAGTCAATGGGTTGCTGCCTTTGGGGGATTCTGTTACATAAGGGAGGTGCCGGTTGGTTGCGCCAGGCATGGGTTCCAGAGCATATCAAGGCATGACGGCACCGTAGAAAATCAGAGATTTTTTAAGGCGATGCATCCGATGTCGGTCAGTTTCGTGCGATGGGCCAACGAATAAGGGGACAGCGCTGGTTTTGTCGCCTTCAGTGCGACGGTTCGATTACTTCTCCTACACCTCAGTGCGGACACCACCATGAAATCCTTTAAAAGGATCTTTTTTCTGTTTGTTCTTGTTGCTGTCGCCGTCTCCTTTTTCCCTGAGAAGACAGACCACCTTTGGCGAGTGGCAGACCACTGGCTTCGTGCCGTTTCCGAATCCCTTACGTTTTTTGTCCTGTTTATATACAACGACGCCCCGGTCACGGAGGAGGGCATGGCCCTGTTCCTGGTGGCGGCCCTTGTTCTCCTGAGCCTCTGGACGGTTGTCTCCTTTAAGCCGGGGAAAAGGGGGCGGGGAAAAGGGTTTTCCGATAAGACGGTCTCCGAACCGGGCCATGACGAGGCCGCCGAGATCGAGTACCGTTACGTGGAAGAGGATGTGGTCAAGCATTTCCTGGAGATCTACCGGGCCCAGGTGGGGGCGGGAAACGATGCCCCCTGTCGGTTCGAGCCCGTGGAAGGTCACCGGGCCGCCTTCGGCGTGATTTACGAGCTGGGGGTCCTCAAAGACGGAGAGTGGCATACGCGCAGGCTCACCATCGGTCCCCTGGGCGAGGCCGGGACCCACAGGAGCCACACCTGGTTCGTGATCTACGACCGCTACATCGTGGTGAAGATTCCCCCCAAACCCCTCACCGATTTCAACGTCTACATCAAAGAGCTGGTGTACGGCAATTCCCTTGCGGCCCGCCTTGCCCCCACCGAGTGTGTGGTACCCAACGTGTCGGTGATCATGGAGCTTCTGGCCCCGAACCGCACCCCGTCCCTGTCGGCCACCGAGATCGAAAAGGGGCACGTGGGACGCCTCTCCGGCAACACGGCCTTCCAGAAGCACCTCATGATCGGCCCCTCCTTTGCCTTTTTCATGGACCTGTCCCGGTACTATTTCCTGAGCCGGGTGCTGGATGATATCCATATTTCCCGCGCTTCCATTGAGGAAGAGATTGTGGGGCATCCGCACATTTTGTGGGACCTCAATGATTTCGAAGGGCGATACGGCAAGGAGCGGGCCTCGGCCTGCGCAAAGATCTCCGCGGTGTTCGACTTTTTCGAGGAAGAGGTCAACCGCCTGCTCGTGCAGTTCGGGATCAGCTCTTCCCTGCCGATTTTCAGTGTCCGGTCCTGGTTTATCCAGTTCCTTGCGGGTCGGAGCATTCCAACCACGGACCAGAACCTGTCCGCCGCCTTCATGGATGAACTCAACAGCCGGGCCACCCTGGCCATGGCCGAGCACACCGAGCCCATCACCGATTACCGGAAGATGATCCACGGCTACCTGTTCGAGAAGAATACGGTCAAGAGCCGGGCCATGATCGGCAGCATCGTGACGAACCTGCTGGACCTTCTGGCCGGCCTCAACAAACGCTATATCGCCATCCGGGACATCAAGCCGGACAACCTGCTCATTGCAGGGGACCCGGAAAACTACCCCACCTTTCTCACCAGCCCCACGGAGTTCAAGGTCGGCATCATCGATGTGGAGACCGCCGCCTATCTCTCCATGGGGGAAAAGGGCCGCATCGAGCAGCCCCTTCTGGGGGGGACCCCAAAGTACGCCACCCCGAGCAATCTCTTCGGAAACGATGTGATCCGCGAACACTTTGGCGAGGTGGCCCGGATCCTGAGGCTCCAGGACTGGTATGCCACCGCGGCCCTGATATTCAAGGTTGTGACGGGCAAAGACCTGTTCGAGGAGTCGGCCCAGCTGATCCCCGAGGTGCTCCGGATCCTCACCGTGGCCGATGACGACTCCGGCCCTTCGGTCTACGAATACGTGAGCCGCATCTATTTCAAGAAGGCACTGGAAGAGTTTGAAGAGAAGATCGCCGAGCATCGGGAGACGCTCTCGGAGTTTCAGGTCATCGTGCTTCGTAAAAACCAGAAGGTCCTCAAAACAGAGATCGATTTCTGCAAGATGGGCCTTGAAGCGCGTGTGGACCAGCTCGTGGAGGCCCAGATTTTTTTTCAGGGGGAGAAGAACACCGATACCCTCAAGCGGGCCAGCAGCGATCAGATTCAGCGCCTTATCGCCTCCTGGAAGGCGAAAAACATCACCTCGGAGGCCCACCGCAGCCGGGTGGCCGAAGCGGTTCGTTTTCTCAGGTTACTCCACGGGTTCAAGGTCCGCTACGAAGGGATCGCCCGTTTTTCCGATGGATTCAACGAAGAGGGCATGAAGGTATCGGCACACCACCTGATTCATGCCATGTTTCATACCGTCTGTTACTCCATGTACACCCGGGTCTGGGGAGAACTGAGCGGGGCCGAAGGGTTCGAGGCCAGTCAGGATGTGGCCGATGAAACCCTGGAGCGGACCCTTGACTGCGAGAAAACCGTTCCTGTCGCCTACTGAGTCAACGATATCTCATTATTCAGGAGTTCCATGGTTCGCAAGGTTGTGACAACTGTCCGGCTCCTGGCCGGGCTCCTTGTTATTCTGTTGGGCACATCCGCCCCGGTGGCGGCAGGATTTCGCCTTGTCTCCTACAATGTTGAAAATCTGTTTGATCTTACCTTGAGCGGCAGCGAATACCCCGACTACACTCCGGGTGCGGCCATGGGCTGGAACGAAGCCACGGCCCGGGTAAAATACGCCAATATCGCATCGGTGCTGGCCGGTGCAGGGGCCGATGTGGCCGTGCTCTCCGAGATAGAGTCGCCCAAGGCCCTGGCGCGCCTCCAGCGGGAGCTTTTAAACGCGGGCCACCCCCTGGCCCACGGCGTTGTGGCAACGCATCCCTCCATCGTACGCTGTGCGGTGCTCTCCTGTTTTCCCGTGTCCGAGGTTCGGGACATCATCCCCGGCCCGGAGCAGCGGGCCATCTTGCGGGTCACCCTGGATGTACTGGGGACACCGGTGGTGGTGTATGCCAACCACTGGAAGTCCAAACAGGGGCCGGAGAGCCAGCGCATGCTCTACGCCCGAGCCCTTTCAGCCGATATCGCCACGTTGCCTTCGGGCACCGATTACATCCTCGCCGGGGATTTCAATGCCCACTACAACGAGTGGCAGCGATTCCCGGAAGAACCCCGCCTCAACGACACCCACGGAAAAACCGGCATCAACCACCTGTTGGGAACCGTTTTTAACGACGCCATGGTCTCGGAAGAGGGCCTGAAAAAAGGGCGGGGGAAGCATTACGACCTCTGGATGGAGCTGTCGCCGGAGAACAGGTGGAGCTACATCTATCACGGCAGGAAAGGGAGCCTCGATCACATCCTGCTTCCCGCCGCCCTGTACGATGGTCACGGGATCAGCTATGTGGACGGCTCTTTTCAGCGCTACACCCCGGATCACCTCATGAAAAACGGCGAGATCTTTCGCTGGCAGCGCGGAGACAGAGGCCGGGGCAGACACCAGGGCCGTGGGTATTCCGACCACCTTCCCGTTTACGCGGAGTTTCGCATGGGCCCTTTTACGCCTGTGCGTACCCCCAGGGTCATCGCCCGTGCACCTTCTCCAAAACAGTCTCCCACCGATGTATCTGTGGCGGATCTGTACAATCTGCCCGCCGGCTCGTCCAACTATCGCCTCCGGGGTGTTGTTGTGCTATACAAGGCGGGTTCAAACGCCGTGGTCAAGTCTCCGCAGGGCCGGGCCATCTATCTTTATAAGGCTGGGAAGGCCCTGGAAACGGGGTGGATCGTCGATATGACGGTGACGCGTTTAAAGGATTATTACGGCCTTCGTGAGATCACGTCCCTTACCGACCTGGAGGTGCGGGGCAAGGCCGACACAGGGGCCCATCTGCTCACCGTGGACGACGGCGTGAACCTGAGCGACGCCTCCCGGGTCAATGAGGTGGTGGCCGAGGTCTGCGGCCTGTACCATGGCGGCTGGCTTCACTACGGCAAGGGCCGCTCCATTCGCGTGTACACGGTCAAAGGGGTGGCGCGTCCGCCCGACGAGACCTTTGTCTGCCTTTCCGGGGTACGCATCGGCTACCACCGGAGCCCGGAGCTGGTGGTGGACAGGGCGGGGCAGGTGAAACAGGTAAACAGGTAATAGACAATAGGTTGCAGGTAATAGGTAATAGGGCATTGGGGTTATCGTTTTTTGCGTGAAATAGTGTGCGGGATGGATAGTATGGACGTGAGTCGAGGAAAGAAATGGCAGCATCGTGAAACGGTTTCCGGCGATGCGGTCGAAGCAGGGGCCTGTCTGGCCGCCGCCACCGGGCTCTCCCGGGGGCGGGTGAAACTGGCCATGAAACAGGGCGCTGTCTGGCTGCGCCAGGGGAAAAAGAGGCGTCGCATTCGTCATGCCAAACGCACGGTGCAGCCCGGCCAGACCCTGGAAATCTATTATGACGAGGCCCTCCTCACCGCCACGGCTCCCGAGGCCTGGTGTCTGAAGGACGGGGAGCACTACAGCGTCTGGTTCAAGCCTGCCGGGCTCCTTACCCAGGGAACCCTCTACGGCGATCATTTTTCCCTTGAGAGAAAAGCAGAGCTGCATTTTGCCGGGGTCCGCCATATTCACCCCGTGCATCGGCTCGACCGCGAAACTGCCGGGCTGGTGATCCTTGCCCACGGGAGAAAAAGCGCGGCAGCCCTCTCCTCCCTATTTCGGGAAGGCAGGATCCAGAAAATCTACCGTGCCGAACTCCTCGGGGAGATCACGGACGCCGGGGAGAGCCGCTTTGTTGACGAACCCATCGAAGGCAAAGAGGCCAAAACGGAATTTGTCGTGGAAGGCGTTGACCCCGATGCCGGAACCTCGACGGCCCTTGTGCGCCTGCACACTGGGCGCATGCACCAGATTCGCCGCCATTTCGATATGATCGGTCATCCTGTCATGGGTGATCCCCGCTACGGCAAAGGGAACAAGAATCGTTTCGGTCTTCGCCTGGCCGCCGTACACCTCTCCTTTTTGTGCCCCTTCCTCCAACGACAGGTCGCTTTCACCACGGAAGAGACCCTGCCGGATCCCATATTCAGAACCGCCAATCTGTCGCTGTTTCGTTAAGCCCTGTACAGGTGGACGGCAGGCCCCCGGGGCCTGCCGTGCTCCACCGATGATGTGCGGTGGCACGGAATATGTATACCAAAAGTGCACGTAGTGTCCCGGGGTTGCCTGGCTTTGTGGGAGAGCTGTGAAGTATTCTCCTTTTATATCAGTTGATTAGACCCGTCTGTATGCCTTTCGCGATAAGTTGTTGGCAGCGCATCAATCCGTGAAAACCTTTTTTGTGTCGTGAGCGCATTTGTTTTACCTTCATTTTCAATGGTTTGGTTATGGGGGCAGACAGTGGTAATGGTGCTGAAATTTCCCGGATGGACACGACGGTGATTTTTCAGAAAAAGCCCCTTAACAAGCTGTATGTCTGCAGGCATTTATACGAGTCTTGCGAGGCCGCCTGGAATGATAAACTAGCTGTGTCATGCTTATATAAAGGGCCTTTGTCTATGGACTTGAAAGTCAATCAGGAGGTTGTACGAGATGCCATGGTGATCGGCAGTTCGGCAAAGATGGAGCACGTCATGGATATGGTCTGCAGAATTGCTCCTTCGTCGCTGCCGGTATTGATCACCGGGCCCACGGGCTGCGGGAAGGAGGTTATCGCGTCCGTGATTCATCATATGCGGGGGGATCCTCGCCTCCCCTTTGTGGACATCAACTGCGCCGCCATACCGGAGACGCTGGTTGAAACCCTGCTGTTCGGCCACGAAAAAGGGATGTTTACAGGGGCGACGGGAAAGCACCAGGGGTATCTCTCCATCACCGGCAGGGGCACCCTGTTCCTCGATGAGATCGGGGAACTTCCGCTTCCGCAGCAGGCCAAGCTGCTGCGTGTCATCGAGGCCAGGTCCTATCGGCCACTGGGGGGGGCCGTCAACCTTCCTTTTGAGGGGCGGATCATCGCTGCAACCCACGCGGATCTTGAGACGATGATCAAGCATCGCAGGTTTCGCGAAGATCTGTACTACCGCCTGAATGTCCTGAACCTGGAGGTGCCTTCCCTGCGGGAGCGGCGCCAGGATATCCCTGAGCTGGTGAGGTTTTTTCTGCGTCGCGTGGAGCAGAAGGTGGACTTTACCGACGGCGCGCTGCGGGCGATGATGGCCCTGGACTGGCCGGGAAACATCAGGCAGTTGAAGAACACCATTGAAAAGATTTCCCTTCTCTCAGACGAAAACCCCATTACGGAACAAAGCGTGGCGGCCTTTGCGCATCAGCAGGGGCTCTCCCTGGATGAGACCTTCGACAGCATGGCTGACCAGGTGATTGATCTCACCTGCGAGGACAAGGTGGAGCGCATGGAGACCGCCCTGGTGCGCAGGGCCCTTGTGAGGGCCGAGGGAAACAAGAGCCAGGCCGCGCGGTTCCTGGGTGTTCATCGTAAATATATCGAGCGGAAGGTCAAGCTGTGTAACGGCGTCTGATCGCCGGAGACGATCGTCGGTGAATCTAAGTGGTTGTATGTATCGCATGTTTTGTCGCGATGACGATGCGATGGCCGGAAGTGTCCAGTCCCTTTGGGGACGATGGACGCATCCGGCCATTTTTTTTGGCATGGGGAGGAATAAAAATCGTCGAATCGCATCAAATGGTGTTGGCACGAAGGTTGCTACATGGATACTCGTTCTCAGGATTGATCCGAAAAATTAGGGGGTTGTAAGGTACGGGGCGGAGCTATGCGCTTCGGTCCGCAACACGGCAACGACCATGAACGATTTATCTCAGAGGGAGGCTCTCATGTCGGATTTCAGCCAGGCTGTCACGGATGCGGTTTCACAGATCAATTCGCTTGTTGTCGGGTCTTCCCCGGCAATGTCTCTGGCCAGTCAGTACCAGACCCAGGGATTCAACATCGCCATGGCGTCCATGAACGCCGTGAATTCACAACAGCAGTCCTGCATTGTCCACCAAACAGCGACCGTTGAGAATGTCATCAAAATGCTTCGTTCATAACGCACCGCAAAGATGAAAAATGTCAAACAAGATAAAGAGTCTTGCCGCTGCAAATAAGGAGATCGCCACCTCGGTCAAGGGGGGGGCATTTGACAAATCGCCTTTATCAAACGGGGCGGGGCAATCCGTTCAGTCGGTCTCTCAATCCGTTGCCATTGCCGTGCAGGATGCAGGGGACACCATGCGGAACATCGCCCTTGTTCAATCCACTGCCCTGGGGGTCGCCACCCAGAAGTTCGTTGAAACAAAGGACCCGGAGTACATTCCCGTCATCAAGCAGTGCCAGGCCGTCATGAATGATTCCGTGACGTACTGGGAGACCATCGGGAAAAAAGGGGCCGAGATTCTAGAATCCTACAAGAAAATTTTCTAATCACGGGTCAGGGGGAGCAAGGACATGTCAGATGAGAATGCATTCAAGTTTACTCACCAGGATTTTGGCTCCTTTAAGAAAAACTACAGCTCGTTTCTGAAAAACTACACCTCCTCGCTGAGCGAGATGGTGAAGATGAACAATCAGTTCCTGGAGGACAAAACCAAAGAGATCGACAAGCTGATGAAGATCAACAACGTGATCTTTTCCCAGCCGGACGGTTCCGATGCGGAAGGGGACGAGGGCGGTCCCGGAGCCAGTCAGGTCAATGCGTTCATGAAGATGTCGTCCCAGACGTCGGAGCAGGTCAACGAACAGTTCAAGCACGCAGACGCCATGCTGAAGAACGCGACAAAGCAGTTGGAGGAGTTGACCCAGAAAAGCAATGAGATGCTGAAGAAGATGCACCCTGAATTTCAGGCAAATCCGGCCCCGGAGGCACCGGCTCCTTCCGATGACCCGGCCCCGGAGTCGTGATGTGGTGTGGCAGGAAGAGTAACGCGTTTACCCGATGACTCATTAATCTAAAAAGGAGAAGAAAATGACTCAACTGCAGGAAGTCAGCCCAGCGGTCACGGATGCGGTCACGGAAACAAACTTGAGTGTGTTGGGTGAATCCCCAGCCATGGCCCTCGGCAGTCTTTACCAGACCATCGGTAACTCTGTGGCGATGGCTGCTGCCAACGCGGTGTATGCCCAGCAGCAGGCCAACGTCACGTTTCAGGCAGCCACCACCTTGGCCGTGAAAAAATTGATGGAAGATTGATGATGCACGGGGCAAGGGGTCCGTGGTCAGCCCGAAGCCGGCAAGCGTCCCCAAGGGACGGGCTGATCGGATGTCTTCACATCGCATCGTGGGCCCTGGCTCGGTTTTTTACCGGTCCGTGTGGTGGGTGTAAAACGTTCTGTTAACCCTTAAGACGAAAGGAGATGAGAATGCCTCAATTACCAGAGTTGACGCCTGCGGTGACTGATGCGGTGACCCAGAGCAACGTCAGCGTGTTGGGTGAGTCCCCGGCCATGGCCCTGGGCAGCCTGTATCAAACCATCGGCAACTCCGTTGCCATGTCGGCCGCCAACTCGGTGTATGCCCAGCAGCAGGCCAACGTTACGTATCAGACGGCCACGACCATCGGGCTGACCAGGATGCTTAACGGTCAATAATCCGGGCGGTGTAAGTGCAGCCGCCGGTCACCGTTGCCGGGTCGGTCAACAGCCACCGGTGACGTCGTTACCACGTTTCATGCCTGACAACCCAAAACCATTAGGAGGTTAACATGCCGCAACTCGCCGAAATCAGCCCTGCCGTAACCGACGCAGTCACCCAGACCAACGTCAAGGTCCTTTCCGAGTCTCCTGCCATGGCCCTTGGCAGCCTGTACCAGACCATCGGCAACTCCGTGGCCATGGCTGCAGCCAACGCTGTCTACGCTCAACAGCAGGCCAACGTGACTTACCAAACGGCAACCACGGTTGCCATCACCAAGCTGGTTAACGGTTAACAAGCAGGACCCACAGGAGGTAACAAATGGCTCAACTTCCCGAACTTAGCCCCGCCGTCACGGATGCCGTGACCCAGACCAACGTCAAGGTTCTTTCCGAGTCTCCCGCCATGGCCCTTGGCAGCCTGTACCAGACCATCGGCAACTCCGTTGCCATGGCCGCCGCCAACGCGGTCTACGCACAGCAGCAGGCCAACGTGACCTACCAGACGGCCACCACCGTCAGCCTGGATAAGATGATCAACAGCAAGTAGTGCTCCGCCTCATCGCCTTCCTTAAGGCAAGGGCATCGCTTCACCTCTGTGTGGTATCCGTGGGCCCTGTCGCCGCGTCGGCGAGCGATGCCTCTTTTTAAGGAGGCTTCAAGGCAGAATACCAACACCATTAAGACAAGGAGTGCAAGCAAATGGCACAACTTCCCGAACTCAGCCCGGCCGTCACCGATGCAGTGACTCAGACCAACGTGAAGGTTCTTTCCGAAGCACCGGCCATGGCCATGGGCAGCCTGTATCAGACCATCGGCAACTCCGTTGCCATGGCCGCCGCCAACGCGGTTTACGCGCAGCAGCAGGCCAATGTGACGCATCAGACCGCCACCACCGTGGCGATCACCAAGATGATCAATCCCAAGTAAGCACCACTGAAGCGCTGAATTCACCGGCCTTCATCCCGGAGGCCGGTGTTTTCAGTCGCCAACCGATGAGGGGGTTCAATGGCTGAGATGAACAAACCGGGTACCGACGCCGGCAATTCCGATGAGAACAAGGTGGATCCCAAAGTCCTGGATGCCGTCACCAGCACCAACGTAGCCGCCATCGGGGTGGCCTCCGATGAAGCCATGGCTGTTGCCTATGAATCCCTGGCTCATTCCCTGAGCCTGGTGATGCAAAATGCAGGCTCCACGCAGTACGGGATGAAACAGATCGAGGCTGCGGCGGTGGCAAAAACCTGTCAGAAAATTCTATCTCTCATTAAATAAAGGTGAGTCTGTGGCTGAGGGTGAACGGATCACCATAAACCGCGACCAACAAAGGAAATGACATGACAGAGAAACATGTGACAGACAAACATGTTCACATTGCCGGAGCCAACAAGGAGATTGCCGCGAACCTGCAAGGGGATAAGAAGAACTTCACCCCCCTGACCCAGGGGGCGGGTCAGGCCGTTCAATCCATTGCCCAGTCCATCGCCATTGCGGTGCAGGACTCCGTGGACACCATGCGGAGCATGGCCACCGTTCAATCGGCCACCATCGGTGTGGCAACTCAGAAGTACATCGAAACCAGGGATCACGACTACATTCCCATTACCGAGCACTGCAAGGGCAACCTGAACAACTCCGTTGAGTACTGGGAACGCGTGGGCCTGACCGGCGCCTCCATCTTGAAGTCCTACAAGGAAATTTTCCAGAAATAGGCCCGGAGCGGCCACGGGGCCCGGACACGTCGTGCCCGCCGGGTTTGTCGGATATTTTTTGACGCCACACAGACGAGGACCAACCATGCAGACAGTCGGAAATTTCAATTCCCAGTTCGGGCGGGAGTTGCCCACGGAGCGGTACCTGGAGGCGATCACGGAACTGGCGAAAACGGACGAAAGGTACGTGTTTACCTGCTACCTGGGGCTGGTGCAGCGGGTTCTGGAGACGGTGACCGGAACCCTGGACACCCTTGATGAAGAAGGCGACGCCGAGGCGCAGGTTGAAGAGGTGTGCCTGACCCCGGGCCTGAACCTGGCCCGGATGATGGTGATCCACTGCGTGGCACTGGGGGCGTTGATTCGCCTGTTTACGACCACACGCAGGGCAGATGACGACAGCCAGAGGATCTTTGACTCCTTCGACGACCTGGTGGTGGTGCCGGGGGCCACGGGACCCGTGAAAAAAACGGGGATTGTGTCGAACCTGAAGCGCTACTTCAACGAGGCCAAGTTCGAGGCCAGTCATCTGACGAAAAGGCGCATTGTCCTCACCGAGAGCATCAACGCCTATTGCCTGAGGAACATCAAAAAGGCCCTGCATGTGGGAACGAGCATCACGGCCGAGGATGCGGGCATGGCCATCGAGCACCTGCCCGAAGAGGTGATATTCAAGGCCTTCAGCCTCCAGTTCGGTGTGGATGTGGGGCCGGAGCACGTGGATACCCTGGAGCACCTGGAAGGGTTTGTCAAAACCAACGGACGCCAGGTGTACGACAGCTACTGGAAGCCCCGGGGCATTGAAGGGGAGCGGTATTACGTGGAAGCCTTTGCTCCGGTGGAGGGGTACATCACCGGCCTTGCCAGGAGGCCCTTTGCCAAAATGATGCAGGTGGTCTGGTACGCAACCCACAGGTTCGGCAACGGCGACTCTCCGGCAACGCAGGTGCGCTTTTTGCTGAAAGTACCCGATGTCCGGCCCGAGGGAAGCGGCTCCACGTCCAAGGGGCTTGTGGATATTCTCTCCCTGTACGACCAGTGGGTTGCATCCGGGGAGGGCCTTCAGCCAAGGCTGGTGGGGGTGGATCTCACGGGGCCCGAGGACGATGCCGTGGACGTGGAGGCGGTGAAATCCTTTTTCAATGAGCTGCACAACAGGGTTTTTATCGAACGCGATGATCTCCTGGTGGTGCATGTGGCCATGGACACCCTTCGCCTCTCCCGGGACGAGCTCATGGAGACCAACCCGTGGGCGGGCAAATGGGAGGATATCAAGAATCCCTTCAAACGGCTCCACGGGTATGTGAGCAACGAGCTCCTGATGAATTACGGCAAAATCAAGCGGCTGGCCCTGGAACTGGAAGAGACCAGGCTGATCCGGTTCTGCTACAGCGGACTGGAGGGCCGTATCGGGGAGCGGGACCCGGCCTTTGCCGCCCCTGCCATGGTGCTGAAAAAAGAGAGCTTCGAGGCTGTCAAGGCGCGCAAGCTCACCGTGCTGTATCGGGTGGTGTCGGCTTATCTTGCCAGTATTTTCAATTTCAAAAACGCCAAGCTCAGGCTCGGCTCCCTCACCCAGGTCGACCATGAGACCCTGGACCTCATGGCCGACACCGAGAAAATCTACGTGGATCTTCGTCCCGGATGGACCATCCGGGAGGCGATCCAGAATCTCAATATCACCCCCCGGCAGCTGACCATCGCCAAAGAGCTGCTTCTGGTAGAGAGCGGCATCGGCCCAGGCCGCGACAGCCGAAAGCGCGGCGGGGACCTTGTGGTCATCGAAAAAGCGGTGGAGATCCATACCCGGGAAAAGGGGGGCACGGAGCCTCCGAGGCAGACGATCCTTGCCCACTCGCCCATGGGACATATTGTCGAGGCGATCCCGTCGCAGTTTGTCCTGGGTGACGGCGGGGGAGGGACCGAGCGCATCGGCATCGCCAAGGAGTACGAGCTCTACAACGATCTGGTGGGCCTGCCCCGCCTGCTGGACGAAAACGTCAGGCGATATGCCGACTTTGTCCTGACCACCCGCTTTGAGAAGGGTGACAACAGCCTGGCGGCACCGGAACCGGTGAAAAGCGGTGAACCCGAACCGCCCGCGGCATTGCCCGCGGCCGCCGCACTTCCCGCCGATGAGCCCCGTCGCTCGGGCGAGGGGGAAGACCCCCTGGATGATGACCTGCTGCTGGGCCATCTGTTTTATGACGATTATTAGCCGGGCCACGGCCCGGCATCTGATGGGGGGCGCGCGGCGGTCGGGCCGCAGCAGAAAGCACGAGGCGGCCGTCATGGAGGCCCTGTGCAGGGATCCCTGCCTGCGGGAGTGCATGGACTGGGTCGAACGGTGGCATCTCCACCGGTCCCCGGGGGCGTTGGAGGTCCTGACTCTTCTGTGCGAATGGTTTCCGGGGCACCACAGCTGGCACCGGTCCCTCAAGGAGGTTCTCAAGGGGCAGGCCCCTTTTCATCGGCACGGGGCTCCGCGGGTCAGCTGTGCCTCCGATGCCCTTCAGCTCCTGTTTTCGGAGACCTTCACAACCGTGGAGGAGGGATACGCCCTGAGGCGGTGGGTGGATCGTCTCCTGAAAAAACCCCCGTGCAGGCTCCACGAGTTTTTCTCCGCCCTGGGGGTGCACAGCACCGGAGGGCGCAGGCTGGTATGCGTGATGTCCGAGCGCCAGCTGGAGAAGATGGTGAAACGGCTCGCCCCCGGCCCCGCAGACCGGATCCTTGACCTGGTGGCGGAGCTGGTCTCCGACCTCCAGGGGTTCCGCAAAGTGCCCGGGGTCCAGGGGCGATTCTGGGTCCTTGACGACGCACATCATCAGGTGGCCCGTATCTCGACGCAAGGTTGGAACCCCTGGGGGCGCGAGGCGAGGGTTTCCTGCCCGGATCGTTCCTTTTTTGAGGCCGATTACCGGCGGGACCCGTTGCTGCTGGTCTGGTCGGCTGTGTTGGGGGATCTCGCAGGCGAGGACCGGCGGTGGGGCTGACCCGGAGGGTGGGGAAGGCGAGCAGAAAACCGTGAATTGCATTTCTGCGCAACGGTAACCGACGTTAACACCAGCAGGGAGGATCACCATGAAGATTTTGAAACAAGGGGATGGCTTTGCCCGTCAATCTCCGGAGTTGCGACCGGATGTGAAAGTGTTGCAGCAAGCTTTGGTCAAGGCCGGCTACCCTGTGACCGCCGACGGCCTGTTCGGCAGGGGCACCGAAGACGCCCTGAAGCGGTTTCAGGCGGACCGGGGGCTTCCCGTCACCGGCGTGACGGATGCGGCAACCTGGAAGGCCCTTGGGGAGGATGGCGGCGTGTTGCGGGGCTTCCGCGGGGACGCGGCATGGGTCCATGCCCGGGAAGGCTATGCCGGGAAAGCCTACTGGCCCGGCGGTGAGTCCGGGGTGACCCTGGACCCGGGCATCGACCTGGGGTACGCCGAGCTGGCACTGGTGGAAAAACTCTACGGGAAGCTGTTTTCCAGGGAGCAGCTCAACGCCGTTAAAGCCGTGGCCGGGATAAAGGGCGAGGCGGCCAAGAAGGCCCTGGCGGCCGACCCCGTGCTCCAGGGCATCCGGGTGAGCCGGGAGCAGTCCGACGTCATCTTCCCCTATGCGGCCGACCCCTATTGGAAAAAGATTGCCGGGCGATTCGAGACCCTGGCCGATAAGGACACCTTCCCCCCGGTCCAGACGGTGATGCTCTCCCTGGCCTACAACAGGGGGCCCTACAACAAAGGCCTGGAGGTATTGCGACAGCCCATCAGGGAGAAAAACTGGGCAAAGGTGGCCGATGTGGTGGGGGCCATGCAGCAGGACCACCCCTTGGAGGGGATCCGGAAGCGCAGGCGCATGGAGGCGGAACTGATTCGGTCCCACCTGTAATAGGTGGCGGCGCCCCGGTGTGACACCGGATCATGACGGACAGATCACGCTTTACCCTGTCGGGAGGGCGGGGGTATGTCGCCTGCAGCAATGTGGGTGGCCCATGGCGTTCGAGGGCACGCCATGCCCCGTTCTCCCGTCCATTTTCAAGGAGGCCTGTGGTGGATCGAGACTTTCATTTTTTCGGGACGTTTACGGCAGCTGCACAGGCCGGTTTTTCCGGGGCCGAGGCGCTGACCATCGCCACGGCGGCGCAGTTCGTGGATGACTGCACCGAGAGCGTCACCCACAAGCCTGCCCCCCTCCATCGCTGCCCCAGGCAGGTGTGGGTGCTCTCCAGGGGCGGGTATGTCTTTACCCCCATCATCACGGCGGTGGAAGACATTTCGGCCTGGGCCGGGGCCTTTGAATCCGATGAAACCCGCCAGATCTGGATGCCCTTTCATTACCTGCCGGGCAACACCCCAAGCAACCTCGACCCGGTGACGGTCCGCAGGGGCAGGGCGGGGGAGTCCCTGGACTGCCTGTGCCGCCCCGGAAGCGAAGCGGCCCGGGAACTTGTGAACTTTGCCGTGGCCCGGTACGGCGAACTTGCAGCCGTGGACCGGCGCCTTGCCCTGATGCTGGTGGGGATCTGCATGCATGTGTTTGCAGACACCTACGCTCATCAGGATTTTGCCGGGTGCGCCTCCTCGGAGCTCAACGCCCCGAGCCAGGGCATCTGGCGAAACACCGGCTCCTTCACCAACAAGGGGCGCTGGAAGGGGCGGCGCTGGATACCTCGGGGGAAGAGTTACAGGGAGATCGCCTGGCCCTGGCGGGTGGAACAGGTCCCGGACTCCCCGTTGACAGCCTACTCCGATGCCCCCACAGACGCCACCCGCCTTGGGCATTGTCACATGGGGCACCTTCCGGACATCTCCTCCATCGCCTATGAGTTCTATCCCTGCTGGGCCGACGGCCTTGCGGATACCAACCGGAACAACCCCGAGATTTTTCTGGCCTGTTTTATGGAGATGGTGCGCGCCCTGCGCGCCGTGCGGAGCGGAGATCGCTTTGCCTTCCTCGCCTCCGAGGGTGAGGCGGACGAGGCCTATGACCGGGACGCTTCGTTTTTTAACGGGGTGAAAAAGGTCATCAGCCCGTCGGATCACGACCCGTGTGACCGTGACCTTTACGGCACCGGGATGAACATGGCGGCGGACATCTGGTTCCGGGCATCGGAAGAGCGGTGGAAGCGGCTGGTGGCCGACACGGTGGCTCCGGGTATCCGTGTGGACATGGCGGTGTATGACGCCACCCGGGATGCCTGGGCGGATCAGGTCAAGAGCGCAGGCGGCAGGGAAATGGCTGTCCGTGAGTTTACGGAGCTGCCTTTTGTCAAATGGAACTGCGCGGCCAAGGCGGTGTTTGCCCACCTGTTTCAACGGCTCCAGACCCCGGGCAACAGGATGAAGGTGCTGCCCTTTGACAAGCTCTCGGCCTGCATGCCGTCCCAGTTTCACCTCCTTGATGAGATCGCCGAGTTCTGGGTCCCCAAGGGCAAGAGAGGCGGCGGGTACTATTATTCGGATCAGGTTGCTCGCCTCAAGGTGAGGAACCGTGCCCTTCAGAGGGCCACCACCCCCTTTGAAATCGAGACCCTGTTCTTCTGTTGAACACCCATGAATCCGCATTTCAACCGCAAGGGAGCTTCCATGAACTCATCATTTAACTCATCGCTTCTGGGTCACGCCTTATCCTGGCTCATCCTCGGGGGGTGTGTCTCCGTTTTTCTCGGGGTTTACGGTGTGGTGACCTACGGAAGCCTTCTGGGGATCTTTCTTGCAGCAGCGGTTGTGCGTCAACGGTTCTGCGGTACCTGAAAAGGGGATAGCATGCTTCACCATGCCATGCAGCACATCACGGCTTCGCTGAACAGGTACTTAAGGGGGCGTTTTGACCTCCCCCAGGATGTGGCGGTCATGTCCGGCATCCTGGACCAGGACGGAGCCGTTGAAACCCAGATCCACAACAAGCTGGTGGTGAGCCTGGTCAACCTCGAGAAGGAGCAGGTCCCTGCGGCCTTTATCCGTGAAAGCTCCAGGGAGACGGGGCTGACCAGCATCGGGTTCCCGCCCATTCACCTCAACGCCTATCTCCTTGTCTCCGCTTATTTCCCCGGCAGCAACTACGCCGAAGCCTTGAAGTTCATCTCCTACGCCGCCCTTTTTTTCCAGGGGAACCCCGTCTTTACCCGGGAAAATTCACCGGACCTGGAGGGCGACATCGAAAAGATCGTCATGGACATCGAGAACCTCAACTTGCGGGACCTGAGCAGTCTGTGGTCGGTGGTGAGCGGCAGGTACCTGCCCTCCATTGTCTATAAAATGCGCATCATCACCCTGGACTCCAGGGGCATCGGCAAGCAGGTGACCGAACTGTCCGGTACGGACCCGTCGGTGAGGAGGTCCCCGTGAAGACACTGTTTCTCCTTGAAGGGGAGCACCCCTATTTCGGAAAGGGGGGCGGGGCCGGAGTGTGTTTTGTCCCCACCAGGAGCTGCCGGTACATCGCGGACAAGGCGGGCCTTCGGTTTTTTCCCCGGGAGAGCGGGCTTCGGGTCTGCTTTGACCCCAGGGACCTTCCCAAGCTCAACGCCTTCACCGACGACACGGTGGAGCCCTTGGAGCTGACGATCCTGGTGCGCCCCGCCGGGGAGGATTTCTGGAACTACACAGCCTTTCCCGAGGTGCCCGACGGGTGGTTTCTCATGGGCGCCAACACCGACGGCGATCTCGACCCTTTACTGTTCACCCGGAGCCCGGCGTCATCGGAGTCCCTTGCCGAAGGGGCCGCCTTGACGGCGGACGGCACCTGTTCGGGGGCGGAGCTGGCAACCACACCCGCGGGCCTGGTGCACCTGGCGTGCCGGGGCGAAAAAGGGCGGGAGGCGTTGCAGGGTGCCCTGGAGGGAAGCCCGCAGGCGTGCCGGTTTGTTTTTAAGAATCGAAAGACCTTCTGGCGTTACTTCATTCCCTGTGACGGAAACCCAGAGGACCTGCGTATCGACGATCGCAGCGGGAGCGTCTCCTTCGGCCTGGCAGGGGGCTTAAGGACGCGGGGGCATCCGTATTACGCCCGCTTTGTATCGGATCGCCCCCTCGGGCTTCACCGGCAAGGGGAGGCTCGGTTTCAACTGACGTGCACCGGGGGCGGTCGGTCCCGGACCCTTGTGAAGGCGTTGCCCAATGCCCCGTCGGACCCTCTGCATTGTATGGCTTTGGACAGCGGAAAGGTGTATGTTTCGGATATTTTCGTTAATAACTACGTCTACGGGAGGTGAACATGGGTCAAATGAAGACACCGGGTGTCTACATTGTCGAAAAAAGTGCGTTTCCAAATTCGGTTGTGGAAGTGGCTACAGCCGTACCGGCCTTTATCGGCCATACGGAGATGGCGGTGAACGGTGGGAAATCCCTTGCCGGAAAGGCGTGGCGCATCACCTCCATGGCGGAGTTCCACAGCTTTTTCGGCGGGGGGCCTTCCCCCAAGTTCACCCTGGCAGAGGCTGCGGGGGGCGGTGGCGAGGCGGCAACACCCCCTGAAGGCGGGGAAGGGGCTGCCGCGGCTCCGGCCGAGGGGGGCGCTGCACCGGCCGCACCGGCGGAATCGGATTTCACCTTCAAGGACAAAGCCTACACCCTGGAGCAGTCCGAGGGGCGCTACATCCTCTACGACTCCATGCGCCTCTTTTTCCAGAACGGCGGCGGTCCCTGTTACATCGTCTCCGTGGGGGACTACAAGGCGCCCGTCGAGGCGGATCGTTTTAAAAAGGGCATCGAAGAGCTCATCAAGGAGCAGGAGCCCACCATGGTGGTGGTGCCCGAGGCGGTGCTTCTTGAGTCAGCCGACTGCACCGGCGTCCAGCAGGCGGCCCTTCAGCACTGTGGCGGCAAGATGCGGAACCGCGTGGCCATCCTCGATGTGTACGACGGTTTCAAGGACCGCCAGGACCCTTCCGGCGACTGTGTCGACAACTTCCGAAACGCCCTGGGCATCAACTACCTTGATTTTGCGGCGGCCTACTACCCCTGGGTGGATACCTCCATCGTCCAGGACAAGGAGCTGAACTACGAGAGCATCGGCAACACGGACATGGTCAAGACGCTGATCTCCGACGAACTCGGCCTGGGGGAAGACGCAGGGGACGACCCCAAGAAGGCCCAGCTCAAAGAGACCCTTGAGAAGATGACGGACACCTCCCTGCCCGAGGATGAAAAAGAGCTCCTTAACAAAACCCTGGTGCAGGTCAGCCCCCTGTTCAAGACCATCTGCAAGGAGCTCAAGGCCAAGCTGAACCGCCTGCCCCCTTCGGCGGCCATGGCCGGGGTCTACACCATGGTGGACAATGCCAGGGGTGTCTGGAAAGCCCCGGCCAACGTGAGCCTCAGCGCGGTGGTTGCCCCGTCCGTCAACATCACCCACGACGATCAGGAAGACCTTAACGTTCCCACAAGCGGCAAGTCCATCAACGCCATCCGGTCCTTTATCGGCGAAGGTGTCCTCTGCTGGGGTGCGCGGACCCTGGACGGCAACAGCCTGGACTGGCGCTACATCAACGTGCGCCGCACCATGATCATGCTGGAAGAGTCCATCCGCCTGGCCAGCAAGGCCTATGTGTTCGAGCCCAACGACGCCAACACCTGGGTGACGGTCAAGAGCATGATCGCCAACTTCCTGACCGGCATCTGGAAACGCGGCGGGCTGGCCGGGGCCGTGCCTTCGGATGCCTTCAGCGTCCATGTGGGGCTGGGGGAGACCATGACGCCGGAAGACATCCTTGAGGGGATCCTTCGCGTGACGGTTCTCGTGGCTGTCTCCCGACCCGCGGAGTTCATCGAGATCACCTTCCAGCAGCAGATGCAAAAGTCTTGACAGGGCCCTGCGATGCTGTAAGACAGCTTATCCAGCTGTGATGACAACAATCCTTAAAGGAGGAATGATGCCATGAGTGATGACGGTTCCGCACAATCGACCACTGTCTGGCCGATGCCAAAGTTTCATTTTGAGGTGAAATGGGACTCGGAGGTGATGTCGTTTCAGGAAGTTTCCGGCCTGGATATCGAGGCACAACCCATTGAATACCGCCACGGGGACAGCCCGGAGTTCTCCACCATCAAGATGCCCGGGATCAAGAAGAGCGGCAACGTGACCATGAAAAAGGGTGTCTTCAAGTCCGACAACAAGTTCTGGGACTGGTTCAACCAGATCAAGATGAACACCATCAAGCGGGTTCCGGTGACCATCAGCCTGCTGGATGAGACCGGGGCCCCCACCATGGTCTGGACCCTGGCCAACGCCTGGCCCACCAAGATCCAGGCCACGGACATGAAGTCCGACGGCAACGAAGTGGCCATCGAGTCCATTGAGATTGCCCATGAGGGCCTGGTGATCGCCAACGCGTAATCGCTTCAGTCAGACACTATAGGGAGTCCGTACCATGGTAGCCATACCGGATGCAGGCCTCATGTCCGCTGCCCTTGGCGCAATGCTCGGTGGGTCCCTGCCGGCGGCATTTCACTTCCGGGTGGTCTTCTCGGCCACCCAGGGAGCCACCGACACCTCGTTTCAGGAGGTGTCGGGCATCGGCTCGGAGATGGAGCTCGAAGAGGTGGTGGAAGGGGGAGAGAACCGCTACGTCCACAGGCTTCCCAAGGGGGTCAGGCACCCCAGGCTCGTTCTGAAACGGGGGGTGGCCGACGCCTCCTCCCCGTTGGTGATCTGGTGCAAGTCCGTGTTCGAGTCGGGGTGCCATGTGGCCCTGGTGCCCATGCCCATCCTGGTTTTTCTGCTGGACGAGAACCGGCTTCCTTCCCGGGGGTGGTTCTTTGCCAACGCCTACCCGGTGAACTGGAAGATGGATCCCTTCAATGCCACCGGTAACGAGGTGGCCATCGAAGAGATCGAGCTGAGTTACAACCACATGTTTCGCATTGTCTGACAAAGGAGGCTTTCATGGCGGTTGAGATTCGCGAGATGGTGGTGCGGACCACCATCTCCTCAAGCCCTGCGAAAGAGCCGCGCGAGTCCCTTTCCTGCAGCGGCATGGAGCAGGTGAAGCGGGAGGTGGTGGCCGTCTGCATGGAGCGGCTTGCCGACTACCTTGCCAGGCAGAAGGAACGATAGATGACGGCATCGGGAACGGGGCTAAAGAAAAAGCTGAAGCTCACCACGGTTGCCGTGAGCAAGGGCAAGCTGGGGGCCGAGGGCGACAGCTTTGAGGTGATGATCAACCCGGCCGGTTTTTCACGGACCCTGGGGATCTGCTTCAGCGAGGACCAGGCCCAGGGCGCCATCGGCAGCGAGCAGAAGTTTACCCGGGTCAGCCCGGACAAGCTCTCCTTCGACATTGTCCTGGACGGCACCGGTGTGGTGGAGGTCCCCGAGGGAGGGGACGGGGCCGATGACGTCAAGACCCAGGTGAAGAACCTTCGGACCGTGGTGAGCCGCTACGAGGGCAGCATCCACGATGTCAACGTGGTGAAGGTTCTCTGGGGCACCACCCTGTTTTACGGTCGCCTGGATACCCTGGAGATCGAATACACCCTCTTCAAGCCCGACGGGGACCCTTTGCGCGCCAAGGTAAAGATGAGCTTTACCGAGTTTTTGAGCAAAGAGGAGGAGGTGAAGAAAAAGGCCAACGAATCCCCGGACATGACCCACCTCATCGAGGTGATGGCCTTTGACACCCTGCCGGCCCTGTGCCGCAAAATCTACGGTGACGATGCGTACTACCCGGATGTGGCCCGCATCAACAACCTGGTCAATTTCAGGCGGATCGAACCTGGAACCCGCCTTCGGTTTCCCCCCTTGAGGTAACCTGTGCCAGACTCCCCGAAAAAAGAGGCCGACGGTGTCCTAAAGCTGGTGGTGAAGAGCGACGGCAGCGAGGTGGATGAAAAGAAGTGCCGGGTGATCTCAGCCATCGTGGACAAAAAGATCAACCGCATCCCCTGGGCCCAGCTGGTGCTCATCGACGGCGACATGAGCGACAAGACCTTTGAGGTGAGCAGCGATGCCGCCTTTAAGCCCGGCGCCGAGATCACCCTGGAGGTGGGCTACGGCAAGACGGCGGTGCCGGTGTTCAAGGGCGTGGTGATCACCCACGGCATCAACATCCACGAGGGGGGCTCGCACCTGGTGGTGGAGTGCCGGGACAAGGCCGTGGCCCTGTGCACCCTGAGGAAAAACACCAACCACACGGACAGCTCGGACAGCGATATCCTTTCTAAAATGATCAAGGCCTGCTCGGGTCTTTCCGCGGACGTGGCATCCACCCGCCCCGTGCATCCACGCATGGTGCAGTACCAGGCCACGGACTGGGATTTTATGCTCACCCGTGCCGACGCCAACGGGCTTTTGGTGACGGTGGAGGACGCAAAGGTCTCGGTGAAGCCTCCCAAGACCGACGGAGAGGCGGTGCTCAAGGTCACCTGGGGGGACGATCTGGTCCGGTTTCGTGCGGAGATGGACGCCCGTCAGCAGGTGGCGGCGTCCCGGGGGGTCTCCTGGGACCCCAAGACCCTTGCCATTGCGGAAAAGACCGGCTCCAAACCCTCACTCCAGGCCCAGGGGAACGTCACCACGGACCAGCTCGCCAAGGTGGTGAAGGCCGACAAGGCGGTGCTGCGAAGTGCCGTGCCCATGGAGGGGGATTCCCTCAAGGCCTGGGCTGATGCCAGGCTGCTGAAGGCGGGCATGGCACGCATTCGGGGGACCATGCGGTTCCAGGGCAGCGCCAAGGTCTCTCCCGGTGACCTGGTGGACGTGGAAGGGGTGGGAGAACGGTTTAACGGCAAGGTCTTCGTGGCAACGGTCCATCACGACATCTCCCAGGGAGACTGGTACACCGACGTGGAGTTCGGCCTGTCCCCGGAGTGGTTTTCAGAACGGGAGGACATCTCCCCGCCCAAGGCGTCGGGGCAGCTCCCCGGGGTGGACGGGATCCAGGTGGGGCTGGTGACCAAGCTCGATGCGGACCCGGCCAAAGAGACCCGGATCCAGGTCTCCCTGCCCGTCATGGAGAACAGCACCCAGGGGATCTGGGCCCGGCTGTCTACCCTGTACGGTACCAACGGCGCCGGGACCTTTTTTATCCCGGAAGTGGGGGACGAGGTGGTGCTGGGTTTTTTCAACTCAGATCCCCGCCACCCTGTGATCCTCGGGTCCCTTCAAGGCAGCCGCCACAAGATGCCGAACCAGCCCGAAGCCAAGAACAACACCAAGGCCATCGTCACCCGGGAGAAGATGAAGATCACCTTTGACGAGGAGAAGAAGGTGATCACCGTGGAGACCCCGGGGGGCAACAAGATGACCATCAGCGACGACGCCAAGGGCATCACCCTGGAAGACCAGAACAAAAACACCCTGACCTTGAACGACAAGGGCATTACCCTGGACAGCCCCAAGGACATCAAGGTCACGGCCAAAGGCAAGATCACCCTGGATGCCATGGGCGCGGCGAGTGTTACCTCCAAATCGGACGTCAAGCTCAAAGGGATGAACGTCAACGCCGCCGCCGACGTTGGGCTGGTGGCCAAGGGAAACGCCAGCGCCGAGCTCTCGGCCTCGGGCCAGACCACGGTGAAGGGCGCCATGGTGATGATCAACTGATGCCTCCTGCAGCCCGCCTCACAGACATGCACACCTGCCCCATGCAGACCCCTGCCTTCCCCTCGCCCATCCCCCACGTGGGCGGCCCCGTGACAGGACCCGGAGTTCCCACCGTCCTCATCGGCAAGATGCCCGCCTCGGTGCTGGGGGACACCTGCGTTTGCGTCGGCCCCCCGGACGCGGTGGCCAAAGGATCGGCCACGGTGCTGATCGGCGGACGGCCCGCAGCCCGGGTGGGCGATACCACGGCCCACGGCGGCACCATCGCCATGGGCTGCCTGACGGTGATGATCGGAGGATAACCCATGGACGATACATCCCTGTTTCTCGGTTCGGGCTGGCGTTTCCCTCCGTCCTTTACGGGAAAAGGGCGCCAGGCAAGCATGGCCCAGGGCGAGACGGACATCAGGGAGAGCCTCCGCCTGCTTCTCTCCACGGTACCCGGAGAGCGGGTGATGCAGCCGGAGTACGGGTGCAGCCTCTCCTCCATGGTGTTCGAGACCTTTGACCGGAGCACCCTCACCGATGTGGAGGACCGGGTGAAACGGGCAATCCTGTTCTTTGAGCCCCGCATCATCGTGGAGCGGGTGATGGTGGACCTCTCCAGGGAGCCGGAAGGCTACCTCTCCATTGTGGTTTCTTATCGCGTCCGTGCCACCAACAACCGCAGCAACATCGTCTATCCTTTCTACTTCCTCGAAGGAACCAACCTGTAGATGACCCCTGTCATTCACCGACAGTGCCACCCCCTCACCGAGACCGACGGCACCGGGCGGGACGATCGCCTGAAAGGGCTGCCCGCTCCGTCGGGCCTGGCCGTGGACGGCATGGACCTGACGCGTCGCCTGGCCCTTGCCGCCGCGTTTTCCGGCCAGGTGGCCTTCATCGGCGACACGAACCTTCCGGCCGGAAGCTGGAAAGGGCTCTTCACCTCCGATGCAACCATGCTGTTGTCCCTCATCGCCTGCTCGCCCCTGGAAGACGCCGAAAAGAAGATGCGGCGGTACAGGGGGCGTCACCGGGGAGAGGCGGCCTGGGACATGGGGCGGGTGATCTATCGTGTGGCCCGGCTGCTCAACGACTGGTATCAGGCCCTCTCAGCATGCGACGGCCGTGAACCTTCGGAGCTGGGCAGGGCCCTGTCCGAGCTGATCCGAAGCAGCCTGAGGGACGCCCTGGCCATCCTGTGCCTTGCCGGTGAAGCCCTTGAGCAGGAGCTTGCCGACAAGCGTCCCTTTGTAAGCCCTTCGACCTTTCACACCGTGTGGGCCCTTACAGAGCGCATGGCGTCCCTGGCAGCGGCTGAGGAGACCGGCGGGGGGGTGCACGCGGACCTGTTTTCGCCCTTTTACAACGCGGCCCTTCATATCCGGGAGAAAGCCCGTCAGCTGGTACCCCGCACCCTTTCCGACGGGGACCACGATCCGTCCGCCGGGCTCTTCATCGCCTTTCTGACGCTGTACCAGAAGGCCGCGGACCGCATCAACGAGATGCCCGGACGCCACAGGGACCTTTATTACGATGGCATCCTCGGCTTTTCCAAGAAGGCGGGGCGCTCGGACAGCCTCTACCTGGCCCTGTTTCCCGACGGGTCGCGACCGGTGGTCCCGGTGCCGTCGGATACCCTGTTTTTCGGAGGAAAAGAGAGCCTGGGCCATGATGTGGGCTGTCGGACGGCCCGCCTGCTTTCCGTTCACCAGGGGAGGGTGGCCAGGGTGGAGACCCTTTTTTTTGAACGGCATCCGTTGATCACCCCGGAGTGTGACCTGGGCCTGGTGAGCTCCGTGCACCATGCCGCCCGGGCGTTGGAGGATCCCGCCGAAGAGGACGCTTCCGGGGACGGCCCCGGGTGGAGCCTTTTTGGGGCCCACCACTGCGAGGGGGAGGATGGCAAGGAAGCAACCCTCGGGTTTGCCGTGGCCTCTCCGCTGCTCCTCCTTGCCGAGGGGCGTCGCCGCATCGAGATGACGGTTTACACCCATGCCCTGGATGACGAGACGTCGGATCTTTTCCAGCGCACCTTAGAGACCCTGGAGCAGAGCCGCAAAGAGGGGATCACAGGCGCCCTGCGTCTCCTCTTCGGCAACGCCTTTCACCTGTATGTCTCGGCGGAAGGGGGTTGGTTTTCGCTGGCCGACTGCACCTTGTCGGTGGCTCTGTCCGGGCCGGGGCCGGTCCTCACCTTCCAGATGGAGCTGGAACCCCGGGACCCTGCCGTGGTGCCCTGCACGGCAGAACAGCACGGAGACATGAGCCTGGGCGAACCCGGGGTCCCCGTGCTCCGGGCCGTGTTGAACCCCAAGGCCCATGTGAACCCGTACACCCTTTTGTCCCGGCTGAAGCTGACGCGCATCGGCCTCGGGGTGAAGGTGATCGGGGCCCGGAACCTGAGCCTGGCCAACAACCTGGGCATGCTGGACGTCAACACCCCCTTTGCCCCCTTCGGACCCTTGCCCAGGTGCGGATCGTTTCTGGTACTCGGCCACCGGGAGTCCGCGGGAAAAGAGATGACAAAGCTGGCCGTGGAGTTCGCCTGGTCGGACCTTCCTACCCAGTCCGGTGGGTTTGCCGAATACTACCGGACCTACGGGCGGCCCGTGGACAATGGTTCCTTCAAGGTGACCCTGGCGGTCCTCAAGCAGGGGCAATGGGTGGAAGAGAGCGGGCATCCCGGGTACCGCCTGTTTGACGAAGATCCCGGCCCCGGGGAGAAACCGGCGGCAACGGGCAGGCTGGTCTGCACCAGCGAAAAGCTCCTGGATGCCGTACCCGATGAAGAGGGGGCCTTTGTCTTCGGTCCGGGCGTGCGCAACGGGTTTTTCAGGTTCCAGCTTTCTGCCCCGGAGATGGGCTTCGGGCACGGGATCTATCCGCAGCTCCTCACCCGCGGCCTGATGGAAGAGTCCAGGGCCAAGGGAAAGCTGGCCGTGGACCTGCCCAACGCCCCCTACACGCCCATGGTTTCGGGGGTAAGTCTCTCCTACGACGCCGTGGAGACCCTGGACCTCTCCTGCGGCCAGGGTGCCGGTCGCTTCTATCACCTCTATCCTTCGGGCTATGACCGGCTGGACGACCGCGAAGAGGGGGAGGAGGTTCCCCTGATTCCCCATGCCGACGGGGACGGCCAGCTTTTTATCGGGATCAGCGGGCAACGCCTTTCCGGCATGGTGAATCTTCTCTTCTGCCTGGAAGGGGACGGCCTCCACTCTTTTCACCTGCCCCTGCCCGAGACCCGGTGGGCCTACCTTGAGGCGGACCGCTGGCAGGCACTTCCCGAACGCTGCGTGCTCCTGGACAGCACCCGGGGCTTCCTCACCTCGGGCCTGGTGGTCCTCGATCTGCCGCCTGAAGGGATCCCCAAAGATCACACGGTGATGCCCACCGGTCTCTTCTGGCTGAGGGCCGTGCCCACGGTGCCGTCCGGGGACCCGGCCACCCTCCAGCGGGTCATGGGTTCCCTGAGCCGTTGCCGGACCGTGGTGCTCAACGGTGTCCCGGCCCGTCTGGAACATGACACCGCAGCCGATGCCGCCGTGCCCTGCGGAAGCCCTTTTCGGCCTGCCGCGCCCCTGGCCGGGGTGGGGACGGTGCGTCAGTTCATGGACTCCTTCGGGGGGAGGGGAGAAGAGACCGCCCAGGAGCGCATGGCCCGCATCGGCGAGCGGTTGCGCCACAAAGGGAGGGCCGTGACCCCCTGGGATGTGGAGCGGATTCTCCTGGAGCGGGAACCCGGCATCCGAAAGGTCAAGTGCTTCCCCGGCATGAGCCTTGAGCGCAGACACCACCCGGGCCGGGTGCTGGTGGCGGTGCTGCCCGACCGTCAGGGAAGGGACAGCGGTCCGCCGCTCTTTACCATCCTGGAGCTGGGACGCATGGCCTCACGGCTCCGGGGGCTGCTTTCGGCCCACGCCGATGTGGATGTGATCAACCCCGTTTATGAGAGGATCCAGGTGCGGTGCACCCTTGTCCTGAAAGAGGGGCAGGGGGACGCCCTGAAACGGGTTCATCGGTCCGTCAGCGATTTTATCTCGCCCTGGGTGCCGGAGGTGGGGTATCCGGCCCGTTTCGGCTGGTGTGTCCGCGAGGTGGAGGTGGAAGCTCACATCGCCGCCCACCCGGACGTGGTGTCCGTCACCGATTTTTCCATGCTGCACCTGACCCGGTCCCCGGAAGAGGGCCACGCCATGATCGATACGGTGATCATGGAAGACAAGCGGGCCGATGAAGTGGCCCAGCGCCCCTGCGAAGGCATCGCCGATGAGGAGGTCTCCATCACCCGCAAGGAGATCCGACCCAAAAAACCCTGGAGCATCGCGGTTCCGGCAGACGCACACTATTTTCAGACCATTCCCGAGCCCCGCCCCATTGCCCCCCAGCGCACAGGCATCGGGGAGCTCGAAGTGGGGCGGACATTCATTGTTTGACAAAGGGAGCGAACCTTAATGGCCCAGCAGAACCGCAACACCCTGAAAAAGTACTTTAAGAAGGGCGCCCTGCCGACGGAGAAGCAGTTTGCGGACTTGATCGATTCGGTGATCAACATCATCGACGACGGCTTTGAGAAGTCCGCGGAGCACGGCCTGAAGATCGCCGCCATCGGTGAACGGGAGAAGCTGATCAGCTTTTTCCGGAAGATGGAGATGGTCTGCCCGGACTGGTCCATGGGGATCCATCCGGATACAGGGTGCTTTCATCTGCGCAACGGCGAAAACAAGAGCCTCCTGACCCTGACCCCCGAGGGAAAGGTGGGCATCGGGTGCGAGGACCCCCGGTCCGACCTCGACCTCCACGGCACCATTGCCATGGAAGGGCGCACAGGCCGCTTTGGCAACGGGGTGATCCCGGCGGATGGTCGCTGGCACACCCTGGTGAACGGGCTTGACGGGTGCCAGGCCTTTGAGGTCATGGCCGGGGCCGGGAAAAAGAGGGAAGGGCGGTATGCCCTGGTGCACGCCGTGGCCCTGAACACTTTCAGGGGGCGGGGAAAGGTCGTTATGCACCAGGCCTACTTCGATGCCCGGCGCAACCGCATCCTGCTTCGCTGGCGTGGAAAGCGCCATGACTATCGCCTGGAGATGCGCACCTGCCGTGCCTACGGGGGCGATGCTGCCGTCCGGTACGGCCTCACGCGGCTCTGGGACGATCCGTTTATGGACACCTGCGTGCTGCCGTCCGATGAAGGGCAGGTGTGACATGGGCACCCTGGTTCTGAAAAAACGGGACTTCAGCCGGGACGACACCAGCTTTGAACGCCTTCGGGCGGAAGGACTCCGGCTGGTCCAGGAACTCTGCAGCGAGGTGTGGACGGATTACAACCTCCACGATCCCGGGGTCACCATGCTGGAGCACCTCTGCTACGGCATCACCGACCTGGTCCATCGCACGGGGTTTCCCGCCGCAGACTATTTTACCGGAGAAGAGGGGTTTGTCCCCGAGGCCGTGGGCATGTTCCGGCCCGAGGCGATCCTGCCCTGCGGACCGGTTACGGGTGAGGATGTGGAAAAGCACCTTTTCGACCGGCTGGACAGGGTGGAGAATGTCTGGGCCGAAGCCCTGCCCGCCGGGCTGTGGCGACTCCTTTTGCGGGCGGCCCCCGGGGTGGACGCCTCTGCCCTGGCCGCAGAAGCGCGGGAAGCCTACCATGAGGTTCGCAACCTGGGGGAAGATCTGCAGGAGGTGGTGGTTCTCACCGAAGACCCCTATGCCCTGGAGGCGGAGATGGAACTGGACGGATCCCGGCCTCCCTCCACGGTCATGGCCGAGGTCTACCATGTCTGCAACGGGCTCCTGGCTCCGGGGCTGCGGCCGGAGTCTCACCTGGCGGTGCTGGAGGATGGGATGGAGCCCGCCGACATATTCCATGGGCCCCTGACGCGTCACGGGATCCTGTCGCGGCGCGGACGCTCCCAGGTGGCGGAGAGAGTGGCCGTCACCGAGGTGATCGGTGCGGTCCGCAAGGTCAAAGGGGTGGTGTCGGTGAAAAAACTCTGTTTTTTCAAAGGGGGGCTCCGCCACTTTGTCTGCATCCAGCGCGCGAACCAGGGGAGCGTGCTCTCCCTTGAGATCCCCGAGCGGGCCGCTGATAACCGGGTGACGTTTTACCTCGACGGCAAGGGGCTTGCCGTGGACATCGATCAATTCAAGGGGCTCTATTCTGCCCTGGAGTACGGGGGCCGACGGCCCGCGCCCCATGACCCCGCCTCCCTGTACACCCTGCCTGCGGCCACGTTTCGGAATTTCGGCGATTACACCTCCGTCCAGGACCACTTCCCCAATGTCTACGGGATCAACGCCTTTGGCGTGCCCCCCACCTATCCTGTGGAGAGAAAGGCAGCCGCCCGGCAGCTTAAAGGGTATCTGGCCCTGATGGAGCAGTTCCTGGCCGACGGCATGGCCACCCTGGACGCCATGCCCGATCTCTTTTCCCCGGAGGCCCGGGTGAGGCAGACCCGGTTCGGAGCGTTTCTGGGCCCCGACCACATCAGCGGCATGGACGAGCTCCGTACCAAAAAGGACCCGGAGGCTTCCCACACAGCCCTTTTGAGAAAACACGACGATTTTCACCGGCGCCGCAACGGGTTCCTCTCCCACCTCCTGGCCCTGTACGGGGAGGCCGTGGATGCCGAGCCCCTTCGCCGGGACGGCAGTTACTTCAGCGACACCGCCCTTGAGGAGTCCTTGATCCAGGTGCGCATCGCCCTGTTGAAACGGCTTCCCGAGATCTCTGCCCACAGGTTCCGGGGGGCGTGCCTGACCACCCCTCCGCAAGGGCATCGGAACATCCCCCCGTTTCAAATGAAATGTGAGATCCTGCTGGGGTTTTACCACCACAAAAGCGATTCGCTCACCCGGGCCGTCACCCGGGACAGCCTCCAACTTGTGTCCGATGACGACTACCTGAGCCGGCATGGCGGGGCTCTTGCCACGGATCCGGAGGCCGAAGATCCCGGGCAGATGGTGCCGGTCTCCCCCACACCCAGGGATCCCCGGCTCACCTGCGGGGCCGTGCGCGAACTCCTGGCGTCCGTGGAGCCCTTTCGTCACCACCTGATTTTCGATTCCCTTCTTCGGGGCGGGGGCCGCCTGGAGAGTTATCGGCTGATTCACCTCTCCGAGTGCGACGATGTGCAGATCGCCTTTGACGCGGGCGACTCCTGGGTCTACCTGGGCAGCACCCGGACCATCTGGCGGGCCACCCACCTGGTGCACCTGCTGCGCCGCTACCTCATGTACCTCAACATGGCCACCGAAGGAATGCATGTGGTGGAGCACATCCTCCTCCGGCCCCGGCCACCGGACACGGTCCCGGATATCCCCGCAGACGAGTTTTACCCCCACCGTATCAGCATCCTGTTCCCGGACTGGAGCGACCGGTTTGCAAACCCGGTTTTCCGCGAAACCGCCATGGAAATGGTGGCCGGTCAGCTTCCGGCCCACCTGCTGCCCTCCTTTCTTTTTCTCTCCTTTGACGAGATGCTCCACTTCGAAACCCTTCGGACCCGCTGGCAGGAAGCCCTGGCACGCGGGGACGAGAGTCTTCAGGACGAGTTGGCCGAGGCCCTGAGGACGTTTCTGGAACGAGCCTGATACCCTGCCGCCTGCAAAAAAGAAAACAAAGGAAGATACATGGAAATCATTGTGCTGCTGGCCCATGGCGAGGCCTCGGGCGGTTGTTTTTCCCATCCGAAGATACGGGTCATTGCCAGGGCGGGAGGTCCGCTGTGCGGAAGCGAAGTCCGGGACTACCTCCGCGGGGCCTCCGCCCCGGAGTGCGCCACGTGTTCTTCGGGTGCTTTTTCCGGGATCAGCGACGCAGAGTGCAGCCGGGACCTCGGGGTGATCCCCGGGGCCGGTCCCGGGTTTGTGGACAGCGGCAGGCGAAGCGGCGGCGCCCTGTCGGGAAACCGGGTGTTTGTGCTGCGGGGGACAACGGTGTCGTTCCATGAGATCGCTGAGTTTGCCCAACCCTATCGGAAGGTGATCCTGCTGCCCTGCAGCCGGGAACCGAGTCACATGACTTCATGACAACGGAGGAGAATCATGCCTGCAAACTGTTTGGCCTACGCCTGCGGCAGAGAAGAGATCCCCATGGCCGTCGAGCGTTGCCCGGGATGGGAAGTGTGGTGCAAAAACAACGAGAAAAAAACGGCCCTGACCTGGGGCTACCTGGCCTGTGCCGTTGTGTACCTGGCCACGGTGACCGGGGGGCGGCCCGATAAAAAGAACGTGTTCCGAAGCAAAGAGACCATCAACGGGTACGGGCTGGACCTTCTCAGGATTCTTACGGGAAAGAACGACGGGCAATACCTCAGCGCCCGGGGCCGGATTCCGGAGGAGGGGGACCTGCTCATCTGCGGAACCCCGGCGGACCCTCATTACGTGCGGTACGCAGACGGGACCTTCACCGGGCAACCGGCGGCTGCGGATATCCAGTTCGAGGCCGTGGTCACCGGGGAGACCCTGATGCAGTATACGGACATTGCCGGGGGACGCCGGAACTATGGGATACGGGGGACCTTTCGATGAACGGCTGATGTTTGGGACAGGTAACAGCGGCGGTTTTGCCCCGGCCGTGTGCCGGGCGGCACCCGCCTCGTATACATTCGGTGCCGCAACGGCACACAAACAGAACCCACCTGGGGAGGACGACAACGCATGAAACGGATGAAGGTTGCAACCAAACGTGAAATCGACAGTGAAATCACCGGGCAGCTCCTGAAAATCGATGCCATCCGAGGGGAGCTGATGGCCTATGCCAACCGGTTCATGGAAAAGTACCATACCGACAACCGCCCGCTGCTTGATGCCCTTCCCCTCCATGAACTCTGTTCCCTGAGCGTAAAGGGCGGGCTGGGCCTGAGTAACCTCAAGGCCCAGATCAGCCCCAACCCTCCGGATACCCTGGTCTGGGACGGGTACGCCGGGGATTGCGACCTGAACCTCATCGTGAAGCACGACAAGATCCCCAAGGGCAAAACCGTGGGAGAGGTGATGGCCGCCGTGGCCCAGCGCATCAAGATCCTTCTGGTGGAGAGCATCGAAGACACCCGGTACAGCACCCTCCTAGAACATCTGCCCCATGGCGCCCTGGGCGGGGACAAGCTCTACCGGTGCTCCCAGCTTGAGGCCCTGGCAAAACTCATCGATTTTGCCTCAAAGAAACTGGACATGCCCCTTCAGGTCCCTGTGGAGATGGCAGGGGCCAAGACCATCGTCAACGTGTTCAAGGACCTTATCCCTGTTCTCACCGCCGTGGGCGGTGCCAACCTGAAAAGGGTCTTTGATCTGATCACCACGGCCGATTCCAAGGACTGGCTGGTGTACTGCACCGATACGGTGTTTTTCGTCTCCGACCTCAACCGGGTGAACTCCGCCTGGAACGATGTGGATCACAGCTTTTTTCCTTACGCCCCGGGCCGCATGGATACCCTGGGCCATGAAATCTCGGAGCTGGCCATCGAGCAGCAGAAGGCGCGCCAGAAAGAGGCGGAGGGGCATCAGCCCTACGGCGTGTTCAAGATCATTACCTCGGATTTCAGGTACAGCCTCAGGGACATCTCCGAAGAGCCTGTCTCCGATGACGAGGACACCCTCTTTGAACCTGAGGAGAGCTACAACCTCTCCATGTATGCCAACAACCTCATCGATGACTTCACCCTGATCCGGACGGCCCTGAAATTTCTCGGATACTCCGTGGAATATCGGGACGTGCCGGAAAACTCTCCGGAGGCGGAAAAGCTCGATGTGCGAAACGGTGCGGCCAAGTGCGAGTTCGTGGATGTGGCCGTGCCCCACATTACCTCCCCGGAATGGTATTTCTGTCAGGACCGTACCTACTACCACCAGATTCCCGATCCCGTGCCCGACGGCCAGTGGGGCTTCAAGGTCTGTGATTTCGACTACCAGCTGGAGGAGAACGTCAACCTCATTATCGAAAACTCCTGCGGCCTCAGTCACAGCGCCCACAAGCTGGGCAAGCGCATCGCCCGCATGAAAGAGACCTGGCTGCACTGTGACCATGTGCAGGTGTTTCCCAGGAAGCACGGCGGGCCCAGCCCTGCCAGCATCAAGGAACCCTTTGACGCCCCCAAGGCCCTGGTGGACTCCTTTTGCCGGGATTATGAGCTGCTCTACTCCATCCATACGCTTCCTGACTGGCTCTACGACGGGATGTTCATTTCCCTTAAAGAGCTCAAGGACAAGGCCGATGCCGGGTCGGCGGACGAGGTGGTGGAGGCTGCGAAAAAACTCGGTGAAACCGGTATCTTTGAAATGATGTGCATGGCCGATGTGGTGGACGGCCCGGCCATTGCAGAGCTCAGGGCCTTGCTGGAAGACGGGCATATCAAGGTCAACTGGGTGGTGGCCGCCTACCTGCTTCTCAAGGCGAGCCGGGTGTCCGACGTGATCTGGTTTCCCACCTTCGGGATCCTTCAGGTGGAAAATCCCGAAGAGGTCCAGAAGACCCTCGCCGTAACAAATAACAGCAATGCTCCCATGGCTGCCGGGGATTTGATCAAGGTGGACTGGGATGCCAGGCCCGGGGTGCCGCCCCTGACCTACTTTACCCTCCTGGCACAGGACATCATGGGGCCTTCCCCCGATCACCCCACGCCCTTTTTCGGCTCCGGCCTGGATGCCTCCCGCCGTGCGATTTATCGCGAAATCCGGTTCCGGCTTCGACGCGCCAACAACCAGATGCTGCGCATTGCCTACGGCCGCATGCTCAACGCCTTGATGCGGGGCGCCGCAGAGAGTTTCTCCCTGGAAAAATAGTCGTTTTCCCACATACCAACTCGAACAGGTGAAAGGATGGACCCATGGATACCTTGCACATGGTGTGGATCGGAGACCCGGTTCAACATGAAAAAAATGCCCTGATGCTGCTGACCTCCATCGTGAACGACTCCGGCCTCGCCGCGGACAAGTCCCTGAAGATTAAATTCTGGTGCAACGGGGACAAGGTTGAGGACTTGACCCAGATGGTCAGGAAACTGGAGGCCGCCGGTGAAGACAAGAAGGCCCTTCAACCGACCGAGGTGGTGAACGTCGACACCACCCTGGAAGGTGATATGAAAAACGGATTCCGTTTGACCTATGAGAATTTCGACGGCCAGGTCTTTGTGGAAAAAGAGGGGGCCGTCAAGGAGGCGGCAATGGGCGTAAAACGGGTGTATGACAAGCTTAAAACCGTGGCACCCGTGTCGGCGAAGGACCTCATCGCCCAGTACATCATGTGGCGTGAAGGGGGGCTCTTCATGGATACGACCATGGAACTGGTCGACGGAAAGGCGCTTCTCGCAACCCTGAGCCATGGGGAGAGCTTGAACACCGTGCCTGTTTTACTCGATGTTTCCCAGAACTATCCGGATTTTCTTCAGAGCAAGATGGATACCGATGAGGAAGACCAGGGGATCGCCCATGAATGGAGCTGGATGAATATTGGGCTCTACAGCTCTGATTTTGGGCGTTACGTTCATGAGTACAAAAATAATCTCGAGTGCTGGGCGTTGCGCGCCACCGTTTCAAACCGCCGTATTTTTTCCGTGACGCTGGGGCGTCTTCTCAGGTTTTGGGAGACGGTCTATTTTCTTGATCCTCCGGTGAAAGGGACGGAAAAGGAGGTGGAGAACTTACAAGAGGCCATGGCATCGGGGAAGGGGAACGAAACCCGTGCCACGATGATCGGGGGCTCTATTACCTACAGCCTGTACGAGGGCATGAAAAATGCCACAAAAAAGGGGTTTGATATTGAACGCGGGCTTCCCTGCTGGGTGGAGGACTACTGCTGGACCGGGAAAAAGGAGTCGGGAAAGGTGACCATCGATGCCCTGGGTGTCACCAAATGCTACCAGGGAAGCTGGCGGTAGTGAACGTGAAATGAAACGTTTCATAACATGGAGGAAACAACATGCCTACGAGCATTCCCTATGATCCGTCCCTTGTGTTGGGCAACATCGTCAAACCCGAAAAAATAAAGGCCCTTGAGCACATCGCCACCCTGCAGAAACCCGTGGATGATGCCCAGCAGGAGCTCAATGCCCTCATCCTTGCAAAGCGAAGCATGGACATGACGATCCAGGAAATGATGAACATGAACGTGGATGCCAAGGACCTGGATAAAGTGGCCAAGGAGGTCGAATCCCTGAAAACCTCCATGGCCAATGCGGCCGTGGACCTGGCCAAAAAGACCATCGACGCCCAGAACAACATTAAATCTGCACGGGACAGCCAGAAGGAAGACAAGATAAGCGCCAGCGTGGAGAGCCCCATTGATTATAACAAGTCCGCCATCAAGCAGATGCCCCTGTCGTCGGACTCCATGATCATGGATGCCCAGTACTTTCGATTTGAGTCCAACAAGCAGAGTTCGGACGCCCATTCGAGTTCCATCGCCACCTACGTTTCGGCCCAGACGTCAGGTTTTCTTGAGCCCTCCTACGGAGCCTCCGTGGGGTCGTCGGCCAAGAGCGCCATGGAGAGCCAGCATGCCAACCACAAGCTCGAAGGCACCCTGGTGATCACCGCCAACTGCACCCACAAGATCTGCGATATCTTCGCCCCCTTTGTCCTGGACCCGGAAAAGGGGATCCGTGCATGGAATGTCTACTGCCCGGACCGGAAAATCAATACCGACGACAACACCTCCATGGACCAGGCCATCGAGGGCAAAGACGCCGACACCCCGGGCATGCAGCTCCTCTCCGGTGCCTCCTACGGGTCGAGTTTTGTGGGCCTGGTTCATCTGCTCAAGGATGAGAAGAGCGACTCCTCCCAGTCGGCAAGTTCCCTGGCCGAGTCCCTCAGCACCTCCATCAGCGAAAACCTGTGCCTCTCCAACTACAGCGGGAAGTTCGGCCTGGATTCCTCCTTTGCCGACAGCGTCAAGAGCCTTTTGAGCACCTCCAACCTCCAGACCCATGCCAGCGTCATCACCATGGGCCTGATTCCCTCCATTGTTTCCAACAAGATCGAGACCTCGGTGCAGAACCTGAAGCCCGACCCCAAGGAGGTCATGTCCCAGCTTGCCGCTATCCAGGGGTCCAGTGATTCCGAGGTGAACACCATGGGTTCTGCCGCGGACAAGGCCAAGGCCGGTGAGAGTTTCATGCAGCTGAACAACGCCTATGTCAAAAACGTGGTCTCCAGCCTCGGCGCCTACGACGACAAGAACAACAAGGTCATCGACACCAACTCCCTCATGACCGCCTTCGAGGACTACGTGAAAAAAGCCATCGCAGGCAAATGCGGCGTTCCCATCAACTTTTTCCTGAAGCCCATCACCTCCAGGCAGCTGGCCGAGGCCTGGCTTAACAAGTTCTACCCGGGGCAGTTCATCGGGGCGAGTTCCGGTGACGACCAGTCCAAAGGCCCCGCAAAGAAATAAGGGCTATACCCCAAAATAAGAATACATAACGATGCTCCACCTCAAATTCGTTATGTGTCAAGACAACGTAACTATTCAGCTTGCCTCCGGCGGGTCGCTTTTTTGAAAAAAAGCTCCGCAAAAAACTTTCCGGTAGAAAGGTCAGAACAGTCAGAACCGCTGGAATTCATGGCAAAGCTGTCAAAGCCTGTTTGTCAAACTTTTCAAAGGGTTGGCCCCGGCAGGGCCGCCGGAGGTAAACATAAGCTGAATAGTTACAAAACAACAATCAAAAATTCATGCTGGGGACTTATGGGATGATCCCGTCATGTGTCTTGTACTCATGGCATGACCCTAACCCGGCTCGCCCGAAGGGTGAGAAAATCGAGCAGAAAATCGTGAATTACATTTTGTATTTTTGAAATGTCTGATTTTTTTCGCAGTAACCATCTGCAATGACATTGAATCATTGCAAGTCATTAGTTTTGTTGTGAAATATCACGACTAAGGAGGAAGCCTCATGTACGTCTTAAAAAGCAGCGATGGCCAGCATACGCAACTGGGAACCTCGGCTGGCAACCGGCAGGAAAATTCTGACGGATCTTTTTGGATCACAGGCTGGGGCCCGGTGACCCAGGGCAGGGTCGGCGTGGGTGCCTCCTACTTCCTGAGCGATGCCGACGGGAGTAATTTTATGTCGGTGAGGGTGACACAGATCGGTGGGGCAGGTATGGGCGGTATCTGTTTTGACTACAACGGGTAAGGTCGGCGTGTGGGGCTGGCCGGAGGCGGTCAGTACAAAACGGCATACACGTTCCAGAAGAGTACCAAATCATGGAAGGACCTGGTTGAACCCGCCCAAACGCTCGCCCTTTATGTGGGCACCACGGATCACATCAACATGAACGAGATCCTTCCGAAACTGGGCCTGCCCGATTTTACGGAAGACAACTGACCGATCTGTCCGGTTTTTTCACGAAATTAATCCAAGGAGCCATTATGGTGACATTTATTTCATCGGAAGGCACGCAATGGTACGTCAAGATGACGCTGGTCTCGGAGGAGAAAACAAGGACCCTTAACCTTGACTGCTCGGACAACGTCGCCTTTGACACCCGGTCCGGCGGATCCGTGGACGGGGCGTGGAGCGAGGTGGCGGTCTTCGGGCACAGCCTGCGCTTTGCAAAGGAGGGAAAAACCTTCACCATCTCGGCCAACATCACGGACGGAAAGGCTTTCACCGTGTGCGGAGAGACCGTGGGCACGCCCGAGGCATCATCCGGGGAATCGAATCAGCCCCATGAAGGGGGCAGCGGCGAGGCGGTAGAGATTTCTGATGAGGAAAAGGGCGATCCCCTGGTGCGGCATCCCCTGGAATCCTGGTTTACACGCTGCGTCTGGGACGAGCTCTTTCCCCATGCCAACCATCAGTGCTTTGAAGGCGTCAAACCCTACAGCTATGAGTCCTTTGTGAAAAACGTTCGCTATTTCCCTGGGTTTGCCTCCGGCGAGGAAAAAGAACAGAAAAAAGAACTCGCTGCCCTTTTCGGCATGGCCCTCCAGGAAGTGGGGGGCAAGTCCCTTCGCGACGGAGGCCCCATTGTCCTCAAGGGGCTTACACGGACCAAAGCCTACGGTTTTTCCGAAGCCTCCTGGACCGAGGAGCCCAGCCACAAGTGGAATCTTGCCTTTTCCAGCGAGCAGGGCCACGAACGAAGCCGGGTCTACGATACCGGTTATCCCCTGAAACCCAACCAGAAGTACTTCTCCGGAGCAGGTATTCTCCAGCTCAGTTATCCCGTCAACTACGCCCGTTTCAGCCAGTTTTACTACGGAGACAAGGAGGTCCTTCTCAACAATTCGGACCGGGTAAGAAAAGACCCCGACCTGGTGGTGGCCTCGGCCCTGTTCTACTGGATGGCCCAGGCCGGAACCCGCCCCTCCTGCCATTGCTGCTTTACCGGCAATCCGGTTAACGACACGGACAAAGCCTGTTACGAGCGCATTACCAACCTGGGCTACAAAAAGGGCCTGGCCATGGCCATCGCCGCGGTGAACGGCATCGAGTGTGCCATCCCCGCCGATTACCGGGTGGGCACCCGGGTCAACGGTTATTTTGAATACGGCAAAGCCTTTGGCCTTACGGAGGACGAATTGCTGGAGGATTGCTTTGTGGAGACAGCTGAGATGGCGGGGAACCTTCATACCGCCGGGATTGCCTGATGCCCTGCAATCATTGACAAGGGGAGAATACCATGAACCGGAAAACATGTTTCAGGCCGTCTGTTGTGTGGTGCCTCATTTTGTTCATCAACGTACTCATCCTGGCGGGAATCGGGTGGGCTGCCTTCGGGAACACCGGGGTGAACGACCCCACGGAGACCACGGGCCGGATCATCGCGGAGCTGCAGAAAGTAAGGGTAAAGGCAGAGGCCGACCCGGGCGGGGCATGGGACCTGACCCACGGGGAGTACAGCAAGCTGTTGACCTCCATGATCGATGAGGCCACCAAGGCCTCGCGGGATCAGCAGTCCTTTGCCGCCCACTCCTTTCACATTGTCCTGGGGGCCATCCTCGGCTTTCTTTCGGCGTCGGCTACCATGGTTTTCCAGGGAACAGGGGAGAAGCCCCATGAGGATTCCCCTCCATCCGGGGCGGACGGGGCCGACGAGGGGACATAACGGCCTTGTGACCATGGGACGCGGCGTTTTGAGCGCAGGGCTCGTTGGATGGGGAGGGCAGACATCCTCGGAATCGGTGTGCTGACGAAGGAGGCCATCATGGAGGTCAGGAGGGCGTATTTCAAAACCTGTGACGACATTCCGGATATCCGGAACCTGCAAGGCGACTTCAAACCCATCGATGAATATGGGTTCGAAACCTATCTGGACCTGTGGTCCGAGCGGTTTTTTGGCAAGGATCGCTTTGATTTCGCCGTGTGGGGGGCTTACAAAGAAAACACGTGGAACTACACCGCCTATCACAGGGACGGGTTCAGGCTCAGGGCTTCCCAGACCAAGGGGGATATTGAGTTTACCCACCGGGTCACCGGCGGCTCCCACGGCAACGTGCCGTTCCAGGCATACCGGGATACCTTTCTGGGTGGCCCCATGTTCAAGGAAAACCGGCCCATTCTGACGGATATCGCCAATCCTCTTTTTTCCGTTGTGGATCACAACAGTGCCCATCATATGGCCTACATCCTTGCCAACAAGGGATTTCGAGGCCACGAGGACATGGCATGGCGCCGGGTGGTCATCAACTTCGATAACCACAAGGACTATGAAGCCTTCAACCCGGATGCAGACTCCATCTGCTGCCAGAACTGGGGCCAGGCCTTGCGACCGCGCCCGGACGACAAGACCCTTCATCGGGATCATCCCGTGTCCCGGTACGTGGTCCTGGGCCTGGGCAGCACCATCGCCAACGTGGTCTCCTGGGGGCTCGGCGGCATTCGGTATCAGGACAAGGTGGATCTTTCCCAGGAAATTTTACTTGCCAACGCCCTGCGCAAAAGCCTTGAACTCGGGGTACCCCTGGAAAATTACCTGTTCCATATCACCGTGGACCGCGATTTCATGAAAGGCAGCTACACCCCCTATGGCGACGGCCCCCATTACCCCCACGAAGGCCGCAACATGGTGCTTCAATGCCTTCATTTTCTCAAGCAGCGTGGGGCCACACTCAGCGGGTTCGACGTCACCGGACTTCCCTGTGGCTCCAGCGTCTGGTTCAACACCATCGTCCCTGTTATCTACGCGCGGTGGGTCGCCGACAATCCCATGTCTGAATCGTTCATGAGGGAACACCGCGTTCCCGTGGAATACGTTGCCAAGGTCCATCGGATCTGCGATCGGCTGAGTCTTCCCCGTCGTCCCCTGGACGAAGAGACCCAAGCCCGGGTGCTGATCAAAATTCAGACAGCCCTGGCCTTTGACCAGCTCTGCGACGATGTTCGGTGCTTTTACGATGCGGTTCTGGCCTATTGACTGCCATGGCACATTTTACTGTAACGAATCAGTTCAAAATTGCCTCCAGCCGGAGGCAAGCTGAATAGCCAACACCGCAGAAAATTGATGATACCTCGTAGGGTGCGCCGTGCGCACCGCTGAGCAATATCCCACACCACACCGAATCCTCTTCAGCATGTAGGGTGAACTCCGTGAACCAGATTGCTCCTGCCCCAGAACCGTTGTCGCGTTTTCGATAATGCAACGAAACACCATGCGTGAACCTTAACGTTTTACCTCAACACCAAATAAGGAGGTAACAAACATGCCGATGTGTGGCGCAAGACCCGCTTATCCTTTCAATGACATTTTACCCGGTGCTGTCGGCCAGAACGCAAGGCACCATCTTATCCCTTGGGCCCAGGTGTGTGCGGTGGGGCGGGATTACATTATCGATGAGCAGGCCAGAATCCAGGCTGTTTTTGACCATTATGATGCCGCCAGCCTGCTGGCGGCAAACCTGGGGGGATGGGGAGGGACCGGGCAGGCAAAGGTTCTTGCCGGTGGCGACGGGCTGATCAACCAGATCCTTGTACGAAATGGCGAAGCCTTGGAAGAGTTTGCCGGTTTGTTGTCATGGCTGCCCGGAAACCTTGTGGTTGGTCCCACCGTCAGGCCCCTGCACCCGGATCCCGGTGAGGCGTTCGATGATTTTGCCTGTGAAAGGAGAAGCGCTACCGATGGTGAGTATGCTGACCTGAGGGTGGAGTGGGAAAATGCGGACGATCAACAAAAATTTGAATTGATCAAAGACCTGGCGGGAAAAGCCATACTCAACGACAGCGCCAATGCCGGACTGTGGTGATTCCAATCCATGTACTTTTTAGTAAACCCCACAAAAGGAGATTCCCATGACAACCTGCACGATATGTCTGAAAAAATTCCAGAAGGGCGACAACATCAGAACCCATGATTCCGACGCCACCGGGGAGACAGTGGCCCATCCGTTCCACGAAGAGTGCCTTCGGGAGTGGTATAAAACCCGGGATACATGCCCCATATGCCGGGATCGCATCGATTGGGATGACTGGATCATCGTGGAGATATGACGGGGATTCATCGAAAAATGCAAGGACGACAAATCGTTTTCGTGACGTCTACCAAGAAGGAGACGAGATATGAATATCGATTTTCATTACTACGCAACATACACCGCCGCACGCATTGCCGGTTACAGCTTTTCAGAAGCCCAGACCATCGCCCACGCCGCACAGTATGTGGACGAGTCCGACCGGTCGTTGTTGCAGAATGATGACGGACATCCCCATATCGGTGATTTTGAGATGGTTCCCACCGTGCAGACCAATGCGGAAATGGTCAAATACAACACCATTGCCTGGTCGGGAACCCACCTGGACGAAACCATGAGCGTCTGGATTCCGTTTCACTTTTTGCCCGGCAACTACGGACATGACCACACGGTCGATTATACCGGGCCCATGGAGGATCACGGCTGGACCAACCATTGGGTTTTCAACCGGGAGTCGGAGCAGAAGTTTAAGCTGATATGCCTGCCGAACAGTCTGCTTTTGGGGGAGATGATCAACAATGTGGTGGAGGCGCACGCCGACAATCTGCAGATGCTCGGCCTGCGCATGCATATTCTGTGCGACACCTGGGCCCATTGCTATTATGCGGGCATCCCGGCATGGTTCATGAACAATGCCGGTGAAACGGTGATGGACATCCATCCCGACGGCTCTGAACACGAGGTGGCCTGGACACGAGTCTGGCCGTTGGGGGATCTGTTCAATCCGGAGATCGCCACCCCGGCGCTGCCTGCTTATAACTCCTATGCCTATCAGGGCCACGGACGCATGGGGCACCTGCCGGATTACCCCTACATGAGGTATCGGTATCAGCCCCAATGGTCCGGGGAACCCGTTATCAAGGACAACCGTGATTTTTTCATGAAGGCGTTCAAGCAGATGGTCCAGGCCATGACCTGTGTCCGCAACCGCGCTCCCTTTACGGTTGAGACCTACGCTCCCCTGGACAGCGCCACCGAACAGGTGATCCGCGAGATCCTCGACACCCGCGAGCCTGATCAGTGTGAGGCCTGGAGAAAAAACATCGGTCGCATCCTTGTGGACGGGCAGGCATTGAAGGTACCCGAAACCTTTGAGCGCATGCAGTGGTTGAATGAATACCTCGCCAGCAGCGACAAAACCGGAACGTCGTATTACCGGTTCAATCGGGCGGCTGTGGACCATTTGGGACTGGTTCATGGCCATCTGGAGAGCCAGGGGCTTTTCTTTCTGTCCGGCGACGAGGGGCCCAACACCGTCAGTATGCGGTTTCGCAACCGGGACGGCGCCTGCATCGGCAAGATGTCCGAAAGCGCCTATGGCATCGGCAGCTCCCAATACTATCCACGCATGAGCAACATCGGCCTGACCCACAAGATGATCAAACCGGACGGTGGCCCGCTTCGCTCCGGCGCGGTAACGGAGATCAAAACCACCGAAGATACTGTCGGTGAATACGCCTTCCTGGGCGCCTGGGAGACGCCGGCCCTCTACTATTACACCAAGGATTATTCGGTCAACAAACAGCGCTGGATCATCGAAAAGAGCGATCTCAGCGAGGATGACGTGATCCGGCCGGGTGATCGGGTATATGTCAAGAATCAGAACTTTACCGACAAACCCTACCTGGCCGCCTATCAGTATGGCGACGGCTATCAGTACCTGACCACCATCGCCACCCAGGTGGAGTGGGATCTGGAAGAGGGCCCCATGCCCGGCGGGGTGCCCGTCCAATACCGCACCAGCGATGTGATCCTGCAAGGTGGCAACGGCCAGTTCATCGGCGCCATGCAGGAAGAATCACTCTTTCCATCCACACAGTATTTCCCCAAAATGCGCACAGCCGCCATCACCGTTTCGCTTATCCATACCGACAACGAAGACTCACGGGATGTAGCCCGGCATGGTGCATCCATCAAGATCAAAACCAACGAATCAGCAACCGGTAATTACTGTTTCCTCGGCGCCTGGTCCACCCCGTCGCTTTACTACTACACCAAAGACTACGACACCTCCAAACAGGGCTGGACCCTGGAGAAGATCAATCTGGAAGATGGGGAAGAGATCCGGGCCGGTGACCGGGTGCGGATCAAAAACCATCACTACACCGACAAACCCTACCTCGCCTGGCACCGGACCGCAGATGACAACTACCTGACGACCATCGCTGACGGCAATAGTGACGAGGCGATATGGGTTGCGGGTGTGAAAATGGGCTAGTCGTATGTTTTCATGGGATTGGAGTGGCGGCATTTTGTCAGATAAGTAAGTTTGATCTCTCCTAATATCGTATTGGTCTAAATGTTTTTTGGGTAACAGAGAGAAACTCTATAGTGAACAACTTTAGCGAATTATATAAGGAGAAAATCCATGCCAAATTTTTATATAGGGTCCAATACAAGCCAGAACCAAAATGGTGCAGATGATACATTGCGTTCAGGGTATAATAAAAAAATAAAGGAAAATGGATTAGACTTAAATTCAATTATGGGCACCGATGATGTAAAAAACACTACAGCTGGTGCGACAGGGACTGAATGGGGGGCTTTTACTTCTTGTGGCGGACTTATCGTAAAAACGGAAGATGCTGTTTATATGGGGCATTGCAAGCCAAATGGGGCGCTATTTAAGACAACTGGTGGTGGGGATTGGAAAGAGGGTGCTTGGCTTTATGATAATAGAGCAAACATTACGCAAGCTGTCGTAATCGAGTTCGGGTTTAATGAACAGGTCGCGAATCTCAATAGAATAGTTACTTATTTTGATGAGAATGAGACTCCATATATAAGAATTAAAAGAAATAGCACGTTAGCTTTGAGGGCCTCTGCAGACTTAACCGGAATTTTAATTATGAGTAAACTTAAGTATGATACCGGAATTACCCGTAACTGGGCTGATATAACTGAAGTGAATGAGGGGGTTGATCAGCCAGAGGGTTGAGGCCAACTATCTCCTTGGAGGACGGAGGTAACGTCTTGACATTGGGAAAATTGCCTGCTCTAAACTTCTGCCCACGTTTATAGAGTTTTACTGAGCGGTCAGTAGGACGCCATTTTTCTTAACGATAAACCCAATCTGTATCTCTCAACCAATCAACATACAGAATGTTATTTCTCGTCTCGCCGACGTGAGATGAGGTCGTGACCTGATATTGGACAAATTGTAACGACGCGGACCCTATTCATGATATTCGGCAACTCTGGTTTTCCACGTTACATTAGTAGGATGGGCAAAGTGGAGCGTGTCCATCTTTAACCCGGAATACCTCACCTTTTGAGCACCCGACATAAACATCACGATCAATTGGCATCCTCCTTATGAGGCATTTCCATTCTGCATTCACCCGATGGGAACGCTGTGGCTTTGCACGTGGGGTTTGAATGCAGACCGCTTGGACTATTCCCCAGATTTTGTTTCAGTGTTGCAGAGACCTATTGTTTTGGGTTTGTCAAATGTCAAGACGCGACTCGTATATATATTCGACCCTTAAAGACAAATTTAAAAGGTTTGAGATATGTATGAACAAATAGAAAAAACACAGGAGAATAAACGCAAATCTATTTCTGATGCTGGCTCCCTGATTCAGGGCCGTGGTATATCTACTGATCAGTTTGTGGATAATCGTCCAGAATCCATCCAGATGCAGAAGTTAAAGAATCTGTCTTGTAACAGTCCGCAAGTGCAGCCGTTAAGGGCTTTTAAAAATATGGCAGCTGCTAATTCTGTTGCTCAAAAGAAAGGTAATGTGAAGCAACGGTTTGGATTGAATGCACCTCAATTGATTTCTACAGTGACAACTGATTTAAACGCCTTGTCTTCTTCAGGGGCATTAGTTGCTCAGAGAAAATTAAATGTATCTGGCTTAATCGTTGATATTCAGTCTTTGTCTGAAGACGAGCGTCCTGTGGAAATTGGTAAAATTATTGAGGCTTTACGGTTATATCAAAAGACGCCGGGGGATGAAGCTCTAGCAGAGGTCATCCGGGCATGTGCAGCTGCCAGTTCAGCCACATCTAAATACGAAGCTGCGATTCGAAAAATCAGAAACGCCTATGCAGAGGAAATAAGCAAACGAATGGTTCGTGCCCAAAAGGAGTGGCCGGCTTTTGACAAACAACAAGTTAAAGTTACTGATTCAACGAAAAAACATGCAGCTAAAGGAAGAGATGTTGTTGAACTTGCTTCAACTTTGATTAAAGCTGGTCAATTAGGTAAAGCTCATAATCTATTGATCGATTTTATAGTGAATTATTGGATAAAGAATACTCATGAGAAGGTAAAAAAAATAGACTATTCATATGATATATCTATATCACCAAAAGATAATGGGAGTGGTTTTTACAGCACAGCTAAAAAAGGGGACCCTAGGTATTTCCCAAATCAAGGAATTAAGATTCCATATATGGAAGCAACTGAATCGCAATGGGAAAGTATCGAATTGTTGAAAAGTAGTAATGAATTGGATGATGTTAACGCATTTCATTTCGCCACATTTGCAGTAATGACAATTCTTGAAGAAGTAATGCATCTAGTACAAGAACATATGGGGATTTGGCATAGTCCGGATACTGGTGAATTTGCTACGAAAAGTGGCGTTAAATTAAGTTTTGATGAAGGTCTGACCGATTTTGATGAAGCAGATATATTAGCTTGGATAATGGAGCAAGATTTTCCGGCATGGGCCATTGAAGAATGGGGAGAACATAGTGCCTACAGCATGCGAAGTAAATTTTTAAAATGGAAAGGATAAGAATATTCGAAAATATAAAAAGGTTTGAGAGAAGGGCCCGCGCCTTGATATTTGACAAAGTCCATACTTCAATAAACGCCCTCACACCAGAAAACCATTTTCATATCCTCACTCACTACCATCCACCCACTTCATTCCTTCATAAGGTCATGCCTCCAAAACCATCAAACCGCATCAGAAACATTCAGGCTTTCTTCTTGGTTCTTTCCCTTGTCTTTTCCGCGGAGATGATCTGGCCCTACGGGCCGACAAGGCAGCGTGTGTCCGGGAGACGCTGGATATGGCTAAGGCGAAGGTGGGAACGTCCATCGGCGGACGGCGTTTGACGGTGCGGGTGCCGCACCCTACGTTCGTATAGCTGTATATAGCATTCCATACTGCAACGCTCTATTTTGACGATGCTTTTATGTTTTCGGGGGCAAGAGCATGTATGCATACGCAGGTGATGCCAGGGAACCAGCTAAGAGGGCATGTGCCTATTCTACTTCAGGGCAAAGGAAGCTGGAAGACGAGTCTTTGCCGGCTCGTAATGGCATTGTGTCGCACAGACAACGAGGTGGGCTGTGTCAAAAGGGCGCCACGTCCTCGCAGGTCGTTCAGCGGGGGGAGTGTTCAAAACTTTGTGTCACTCTTCATCGGATCATAAGCCATCCATGGCTTTCTGATCCCTTAAACTCCCAGCCACCCTAAACGGCATCCAAACATATCGTCCTCGTGTCTGGCTTTGTGCAAGTGCCAATGGCGGGAAATATAGTATTACAAGTTTGAGGAAGATTTTTTACCGGGCCTTGAAATTGTCGGGAATTAATAAGAATGCAACATTACATACGCTGAGACATTCCTTTGCAACACATCTTTTGGAACGGGGCACGGATATTAGGTATATTCAAGCTTTTTGGGGCACAGCAGCCCTAAGACCATTCAAATTTACACTCATATCACGACAAAGGGATTTGATAATATTAAATCACCTTTCGACAATCTGGATATATGAATAAGGTGTCTTTATTCCCAAGACCAGACGAATAAAAATACCTCTTTGATGATATATCAAATATAAAATCCATTGGGGGTTTTTACTGTGGTCGTTACAGGCAATGAAGAAAGCCTATAACAACCACTAAAGAAAAATCAAAAAGGTTTGAGATATGTATTCACAAGTAGATAAATCAAAAGAAAATACAAGTCAGGCGGTTGCTAATGTTGTTGGTCAGAAGAAGAGCAATGTCAAACAACGTTTTGGTTTTATGGATAATAGAACTTGCAACAACAAAAAGCAGTTTGTAATCCAAAGGGAGCTAGATCAGGATCTTCAATTAAAATTGCAGCACGACGGATATAAAGGGCCAATGAATGGCCAATATATGAGTTGGACAGGTGAGAATAAAAACGATAAAGATGTTGATTGGAAAGCACACATCGGGGCTGCAAAGAAAGATAAAAAAACGGTAATTGAGAAAGTATCCCCCATCTTGATAGGTTACAAAATGAGCCACAAGTTTGATATAAATGATACAGATATTCTGGATAAACTTGTAACAATTTACCCTCCGAGCAATGAGAATGATTGGGCGATAATATTAAAAGCTCTGGATGATGCATTAAGCGGTGTTGCTACCATTCATGAAAAAACTTCTAAACCAGTATTGAGCAGTGGAAAAATCGGTATGCGTCATGGTCAGATAAATGCGCTAACGTATGAACATATAAAACAAGCTGGCATCGTTTTAAAAGAAACTAAGAGGGAAGTGGTAAACCAAGGGGAAATTGTTTATTACGATGTGGAAACTAAAGAAAAGCTTTGGGAATCTCAGGAAGGGGACTTGGCATGGGTTAGCTTCATGGGAGCTTTCTTTTTCTTGAATATCGGAAGGCCACAGGCTGCTGTGCTATGGGATGGTTTGCTTCGGAGTGACCCTAGGAGTGAATGGAATCCATTCGGTATAAAACTTCCAGAGAGAGTAGAAACGAAAGAAGAGGCTGAAACAAAGAACTCACAATTCCTAGAGCAGCTGCAAACAGAGAAGAAAAAAAGTGATAAAGATGCTAACATAAGAGCAAGCTATTATTCGAAGTTGTTCAGTTTGGGGATATTAAAAAGGCCTTAGAAAGGTTAGATTCTATTCCGTAATCTTTATATACATCAGTAATAATGAAAATCTCCATCCCATAACAAAATCCAAAAATCATTAAAACGCTTTTTAGCCTAATTGTTCAAGAAAGCCGCAACGCGGCAAGCCATTCCTCAGCCTTCATGGCAAGCTAATAGAACCCGCAACACAACCACTTTATTTTAGAAAAGATATATCGTAGCCTGCCGAAGAACACATGGATAATGGGTCGCGTCTTGACATTTGACAAAATCCATACTTAAAAAACGCCTTCACAGCATAACTCCGATTTTCCCATCCATACGTCACACAAGCCCCCCACTTCATTCCTTCACAAGGTCATGCCCCCAAAACCAATAAACCACATCAGAAATACCCAGGTCGTCCTCCTGACTCTTTCCCTTCTCTTTTCGGGCGTAATGATCTGGCACTACCGGGCCGACAAGGCTGCATGTGTCCGGGAGACGCTGGATATGGCCAGGGCAAAGGTGGGAGCGTCCATCGGGTATGCGGAATCTCGGTTAGCTGAGCTTGAGCGGGTGGGGCAGGAATTGGCCAGGGAGATTGCTGCCGCGAAGCCGGATGCTGATGCTCTGGAGGCGATGGTTGTGGCGGCGGCTGAGAAACATGGTTTTCTCAACGGGATTTGCGTGGCATTCAGGCCGTTTCAGGCTCCGGGGGGAAAGGAACTCTATGCACCTTATTACCGGAAAAACAGGGCCGGAGTTTTTGGCATGACGTATGTGGATGATGTCTACAATTATGCGGACGGTTCCTGGGAGTGGTTTGAGAGGCCCCTGGAGGAGGGGGCGGTATGGCATGATCCGTTCTACGGAAAGGCGAGCGGTGCGTTTCTGGTTCAGTATGGGGTGCCTGTTTCCATCCAAAACGAGAATGATGCGGTGGTGGGAGTAAACTACTCATTGGGGATATCCGGGAATACATGGCTGCCTCGGAGCTGGATGGGGCGGGGTATTCGGCTATCATCACGGCTTCAGGGCGTTTTGTGTATCATCCCAATGACGACCTCGTTACGCACACACAGACTGTGTTTGATATTGCCCGTTCAACCAACAACCGGAACTTACTGGATGCCTCTGAAAATGCGGTGAAAGGTAAGGCTGGTCAGGTGGAGTATACCAGCCCGGTGACCGGCCTGGAGGGGTGGTTTCTTTACAGGCCCCTTGCTGTTCCAGGGTGGGCGGTGTTGTCCGTGATTGATCGGCACGATGCCCAGCTGGGCAAGGATGACTTGAAAAAGCACGGCATGGAAGTCAGTTTTGCCTTGATTACCGCTTGTTGCTTCTTCTGCATGGTGGTGGTGAAGAGGTACTGGGTCAAGACTCTGTTGTGCTCCCTTGGGTTTGTTATGGGAATCGGGGTGACCTGGTACATCGTGATCAATACGTCTGCGGAAACAGGGCAGATCATTTCCAGTGAGATGACACTGGACAAGTTTAAAAAGAAATATGATGCGGAGTGCCAGCAAAGGCATCTGTCTACTCCGGTGTATGTGCCCACGGGGCTGTTTGTACAATCCATTGAGTACGACGGGCCGAACAATGTCACCATGACCGGATATGTCTGGCAGACGTACGACACCGGTTCGAAAATCGAGAAGGGCCTTGTGTTTCCCGAAGCGGTCAAGACCCTTCTGGAAGAGACATATCGGAAAACAGTCAATGGGAAAGAGGTGGTGGGGTGGTATTTCGAGGTGACGGTGAGAGAGCGGTTCGATAACAGCAAATTCCCCCTCGATAAAGTGAACCTCTGGATCAGGATGTGGCATAAAAATTTTTATGACAATGTGGTCCTGGTCCCGGATATTGCGTCCTACCAACTGAGCAATCCAAAATCCCTTGCCGGAATTGAAGCGAATATCGTGACGGAGGGAAAACATATTGTGTCATCGTTTTTCAGCTACAGGTGCAACGCCTACAAAACGAACTTCGGCGTGGCGCGGGGCAAGCCGGGCCGGGACGTTCCTGAACTTTACTACAATATCGCCATGAGTCGGAAATTTCTGGATTCCTTTGTGGCTCACCTGATCCCTTTGATCGTGGTTCTCTCCCTGCTCTATATTATCCTGTTGATGAGTGTTCTGGAAAAAAGCCTTGCGTTGAATGTTCTTGCGGCGTGCTCGGGCCTGTTTTTTGTGGCTATTTTTGATCATATAGGCCTCAGGGAGTCGTTGTCTGCTTCCGGCATCGTCTATCTGGAATACTACTATTTTGTAACGTATTTTGTCCTTCTGGCCGTATCCATCAATTCATATCTCTACGCCTACCATGGCAATCTCGGCCTGGTGGGGTTCCAGCGCAATATCTATCCACGGGTGTTTTACTGGCCCATGATCACCGGGCTGCTGTATGCCGTAACCTTTGCAGTCTATTATTGATTGCCAACCCCCACCCTATGAGGCCCCCCATCAAAACAATCCGCTGCATGATCCTTTCGACCCTGTTCGTGGCCGCTTTTGCCCCCTGTCTTCTGTTTGCAGGTGGCAGGGGCGATCTTCACATTGCCGTGGTCTGTCCTTTGTCCGGCAGGAATGCGTCCAACGGCAAGGCGGTGATCCAGGGGGTGCGCCTCTATGTGGATGCGGTGAACAGGGGAGGCGGGGTGGATGGGCAGAAGATCGTTCTGGATGTGTACGACGACGAGGATGACGCGGACACGGCGGCAAAAATGGCCCGTGATATTGCCGGGGCTGATCGGGCGCTGGCCGTCATCGGCCATGAGAGCAGCACCTGCTCCATCATGGGCGGGGAAGTCTACTTGCAGCATCGGATTCCGGCCATATCGCCCACTTCCACGGATGTGCGGGTGACCCGGAGGAATCCCTGGTATTTCCGCATGACCTTTAACAACGAGTTTCAGGGGCGGTTTCTGGCCAATTACATGCGCAAGGTGTTTCGCCAGGGGCACGTGAGCGTTATCCACGAGGACCTGGCCTACGGGGCCAATCTTGCCAAGGTGTTTGTGGGGGCGGCCAGCAACCTGGGGATGACGGTGCCCTATGTGTGGCGATATGACGTCAAGGACAAGGGCCTGGATCAGCGCCTGGAAGAGATTGTCGACGAGCTTGACCGGGCCGGGGAAAAGGCCGGGGCGGTGTTCATCGCCCTGCACCCCCCGGAGGGGTTTAAGCTGATTACCCTGCTCAGGGACCGGGGCATTGAAAATCGCATTGTGTTTGCGGCCGGGCTTTCGTCTCCTAAGTTTCTTCAATTGTTCAGCCGGTATCCCAAGGAGATGGAGCACCCCGGCTACTACACCGACGGCATGTACGCGGCAAGCGGGGTGATCTTTGACACGGCGGATGAAAAAGACCAGGCCTTTATGGAGGCCTACCGCAGGGCCTACGGGGAGGAGCCCAACCGACGGGCGGCGTTTTCCTATGACGCGGCAAAGGTGGTTCACAGGGCCCTTTTAGAGGCGGGAATCTCCGGGGACCTGGAAGAACTGGCCGTGGACCGGCATCGCATCCGGCAGTGGCTGGCATCCCGGGACTCTTCCTTCAAGGCGATCTCCGGGGTGACGGGGCGGACCTATTTCAACGCAGACGGCGATCCGTCCAAGCCCATCACCATGGGCATGTTCAAGAACAGGCGGTTGGTCTCTGCTCCGGTCCAGCTCCAGGAGGTGCCGTCCCTGAGCGAAATCCCCAATGTGCGGGAGGCCCTTGCCCAGGAACGGGTGATCCGAGTGGGGGGGCGGTATTTCTACAAAACCAACGTGGTGTACACCGGGGTGCAGATCAACAAGATCAGTGAGATCGACATCCGGTCCCAGACCTACCTGGCGGATGTGTACATCTGGTTTCGCTACCACGGAAACATCGAGCCCCAGGAGATTGAATTCCTCTATGCTGCCGAGCCTGTGACCATGGGAACCCTTGTGTCGGAAAAGCGCACGGAACGGATGACCTACCGCAAATACAAGGCAACGGGTCGTTTTATGATGGATTCCTATTCGGACCGTCGCATGTACGGAGAGCATGTGCTCAACATCGGCTTCCGGCACCGAACCATGCCCCGGTGCAACCTCGTCTATGTCACGGACCTTCTCGGCATGGAGCCGCCGGAGACCCTTCGGACGAAGATGGAGACGTCCCGGGTTCTGGGACCTTCCGAGGATTGGGCCGTGAGCGGGATCTACTTTTCCCAGGGGGTGTCGAAAAAAGAATCCCTGGGCCATCCCGACCACCTGGAGAGCCAGTCCGGGGTGGTGGACTATTCCAAGTTCAAGATCGGGGTCCGCATCAAGAAAAGGGAGCTGCGCCTGCGCCGGAACCTTCCGCCGGCGGCCGTGAACTATCTGTTCGGCGGCTCTGTAATCGTGTTGCTGTGCGGGTTCTTGCCCGGGATCAAGCGGGAGTCCTTTCTCCTGATAAAGGCCGCCACCGTGGCGATTCTGCTGGTCTCCACCGAGGTGATGCTCCTGCAGTGGTTCCTGGAGCGCCACCAGACCCACCACCTCCAGCCCGTGATCCGCATGTTCGACATCTTGTGGTGGGGTGTTCCGGCGTTTTTCCTGATCCGGTGCATTGAGCGCTACATCTGGACACCCCTGGAGCAGAAGACCAACCGCAGCATTCCCAACCTCGTCAGGCGATTTGTGAAGATTTTCATCTGGATGCTGGTGTGCTTCGGGATCCTCGCCTTTGTCTTTGACCGGAAGATCACCAGCCTCCTGGCCACCTCCGGGGTTATCACCATGATCATCGGCCTGGCCATCCAGGTGAACATCGCCAACATTTTTTCCGGCATCGCCATCAACCTGGAGAGGCCCTTTCAGATCGGGGACTGGATCAAGATCAATGACCTCGGCGAGGGCAAGGTCTCGGACATCACGTGGCGGACCACCCGGATCTGGACGTCGGACAACAACATGGTGAACATCCCCAACAGCATGGCATCCGAGGCTGTCATCGTCAATTACAACCGACCGGACGAGGCCTTCAAGATCGACATCGACGTCCACCTGGACGTGGTGCATCCCCCGGAGCAGGTGGAAGACATTTTGCGGGAGGCCATGCTCTCGGTCACCGGGGTGCGGCGGGCCGAGGTGCTGTTCCGGTTCCATGAGTGGGGCTGCATCTACACCGGGTCGGTGTTTGTCCGGGACTACGGTCAGATCCAGGGGTTTCAGCACGCCGTGACCAAGAAAATCTGGATGGCCCTTACCCGGGCGGGCATTGAGCCCGTGGGGTTGCGCTATGCCCCCTGGGTGGGCCAGGAGCCTTCTTCGGAATCATGATCTTACCATTCCATGAAACAGACGAGAAAAAGGGAGAACGCCATGGGGGAACAGTCCCGTTCCGGTGACCGGGGAGCCTTTCCGTCCCTTTCCAAGACCCTTCTGGGGGATGCCATCCTGGGGCGCGCCCCGGCAGGCGATTTGGCCCACATGCTGATGCACGTGGTGTCGCGTCACATCGACAAAGGGGAGGTGCTTTTCAGGGAGGGAGATGCCGCTGACACGGTGTATCTCGTGCGGCACGGCGCCTTTACCCTCACCGGGGAAGGGGACGGCAGGGTCTGCCTGTGGCGCCGGGCACCCTCGGCACCGGGAGGATACCTCGGCCAGGAGGCCGTGCTGGGGGCCCGGACATACAGCGTTACGGCCGTTGCCGTGGAGCCTGCATCCGTCATCGAGGTGCCCACCCTGGATATCCGGCAACTGGCCGATGCCCACCCGGAGATCAAGAACCTGTTTTTTGATTCGTATGTGAAGCTGGCGTCCTGCGAGACATGCGAGGCTTCCACATTGGCGGGCGATGACCGGGAGAACGAAGAGGCAGCTGTTTTTCCGGTGAGGGAGACGGTGGGGTGGGGCGTCACCCTGCTGGTGGCCCTGGGGTGCTGGCTGGCAGCCTCCGGCCTCGGACTGGAAAAGAACACGGGGTTTTACCTGGCCATCATCGCCTCGGCCGTCGTCCTGTGGGTGTTCCAGCTCGTGCCCGCCTTTGCGCCGCCCCTTTTTGTGGTGATCATGGTGATCCTCCTGGATATCGTGCCGCCGGAGGTGGCGGTCTCCGGGTTCGCATCGGGGAGTTTTTTCATGCTCCTCAGCGTCTTTGGGGTGGGTGCGGTGATGGTGGCATCTGGCCTGACCTTTCGCCTCTCCCTTATGGTCCTCAGCCTGGTGCCTGCTTCCTCGTTCTGGTACAGCGTCTGCCTTTTTTTGAGCGGCCTGTTCCTGACGCCCGTGGTGCCGTCCCAGGGCGCGCGCATGGCCATTGTCTCCCCGTTTCTGGTGGACCTTATGGGGGCGTCGAATCCTTCGGAAAAAGACGTTCTCGGCGCCCATTTCGTCAACAGTACCCTGGGGGGCATCGGGCTGATGGCCTCGGTGTTCCTTACGGGCAAGCCGGCCAACCTCATTGTCCTTGGTCTCTTCGATTACCAGACCCAGTTTGCCTTTCAGTGGATGAACTGGCTTGTTGCCGCCTCGTTCTCCGGGGGGCTCATGCTGATCCTGTTTTTCGGTGCGTCCTGGCTGGTGTTCAGAGAGTCCCGGCGGTTCAGGATTCCCAGGTTCATTGTAGCTGAGCAGCTCAAGGTGCTGGGCCCCCTGTCCCCCTTGGAGCGCACCGCCGTTGTGTCCATGGCCGTGCTTATCCTGGGGATCCTGCTTTCGTCGGTGCACAAGGTGGAGATTCCCTGGGTGGCCCTCTCCATCTTCACCGTGCTGATTCTTTTCGGCGGGGTGGGGAAACGGGAGATCCGGTCCCACATCGACTGGTCCACCCTGCTTTTTGTGGGGGCCATCATTGCCTGGCTGCCCGTGATGTCCCTCACCGGCCTGGACACCCTGGTGGCCGATTACCTGGGCTGGCTCGGGGAGTACATGCGGAGCAGCCTGCCCATGTTTATCGGGCTCCTGTGCCTGCTCATCGTTCTGGTCCGCCTTTTTCTGCCCGAGCCCATCACCGTGATTCTGTTCGTGACGGCCCTGTTCCCCCTGGCCGATGTGGCCGGGGTCTCCCCCTGGGTGGTGGGGTTCATCATCCTGACCATGGCCGAGGCCTACCTTTTCTCTTACCAGTGCGGCTACTTTATCCAGCTCAAGGACATCTTAGGTTTCAAGGGGCTGGAGGGGCACTACGACGAGGGGCGGATCATCCGCTTTAACATCCTCATGATCCTGGGGCGCGTGCTGGCCATCTACGCGTCCCTTCCTTTCTGGAGGTATCTGGACATCATATGAAACCCAAGACAAAGGTATCGGTATGGGTCAGGGCAGGGGTGGTCATGCTGGCTGCGGCCCTTATTGTCTCCCAGAAAGCCCAGAAGCCAAGGATCCTGATTCTCCACAGCTACCACACGGATTACCCGTGGGTGGTTCAGATCAACGAGGGGATCCGGCGCGTGTTCGACGGGCACCACGACATTGCCCTGCGCTACCACTACATGGATTTAAAGAACCATACGGATGAGGATTTCAAGCGCACCGCCGCTTCCACGGCCCATCGCACCATCCGCAAATGGAAACCGGATGTCATCGTTATCTCCGATGACCTCGGGCAGCAGCTGGTGGGACGGCGCTACGTTAACGACAGCACCATCCAGATTGTCTTTTGCGGGGTCAACGGGGAGACCCGAGTCTACGGGTACGAGGGCGCGGGTAACGTCACCGGCATTCTGGAACGCAAACCCCTTTCGGCCATTCGGGAGACCCTGATGATGGTGGCCCGGGCCAAGGGGTTCCGGCCGGAAAAGTCCGGGGGCGATCACCCCAGGGTGGTGTTTGTCTGCGATGCCTCGGACTCGGTGACCGCCGAACTGGCCGAACTCAACGCCTTTGACTGGTCGCCCCTTGCGTGGTGTCCCCCGGTGAGGGTGAGCCAGTTCGGGGAGTGGAAACGGGCGGTGAGGGCGGCCAACGGCTATGCGGACATGATCCTGGTGAGCGATTATCGGGAGTTCCGCCTGCCGTCGGGAGAAAAAGAGCCTGTCCCCCCTTCGGAGATCATGGGATGGACCGAGAAGAACTCGGGGATCCCCATCCTGGGGATGTCCCTGGTCAATGTGGCCGACGGGGGGATGATCTCGGTTTTTACCTCGGGCTATGAGCAGGGGGAGGTGGCAGGCGGCATGGCCCTTGCCATCGCAAGGGGCCAAAACGCCGGTGACATGGAGGTGCAGCGGACCCGGCAGTTTCTTATCTCCGTGAAAAAATCGGCCATGGAACAGCGTGATCTTCCCATCCCCACCATTTACGAGTCCTTTGCCCGGGCCACGGATAACTACTATGACTGAAAACGGCGGCAAGCCCGTTATCCTCATCACCACCTCCACCTTCGGGATCCACGATCCCGCTCCCCTGAAGCGGTTGAAACGTGCCGGCTTCAAGGCGGTGCTCAATCCCTTTGGCAGGCGTCTCACCGAAGGGGAGGTCGCCGGTCTTATCCGGGAGAGCGCCCCCGTGGCCCTTATCGCCGGTGTGGAGCCCTTGACGGCGAAGGTTCTCACGAACGCTCCGGGTCTCAAGGTCATCGCCCGCTGCGGCGTGGGCCTGGACTCCGTGAACATGGAGGCGGCCGCCCGGCTGGGGATTGTCGTGTTTACCACACCGGATGGCCCGGCGGACTCGGTGGCCGAGCTCACCCTGGGGGCGATGCTATGCCTTTTGCGGGGCCTTCACCGCTCGGATGCAGGCATTCGCTCCGGCACGTGGGTCCGCCCCATGGGAGGACTCCTGGCCGGGAAAACCGTGGGGATCATCGGTTTCGGTCGGGTGGGCTGCCGGGTTGCAGGTTTTTTGAGTCCCTTTGGGTGCCGGGTGCAGGTGTGTGATGCCCGCCCACTGACGTCCCTTCCTTTCGGGTGCAGTCAGGTGGGCCTGGCGGAGCTGCTCACGGCCTCGGATATCGTGACGCTTCATCTTCCCTTCAGCCCGGAGAGCCGTTACCTGATGAACAACGAGCGGCTGCAGGCCATGAAAAAAGGGGCCTTTCTTATTAATACCTCCCGGGGTGGGCTGGTGGATGAGGAGGCCCTTTTCCGTGCCCTGGATTCCGGGCATCTTGCCGGAGCTGCACTGGATACCTTTGAGGAAGAGCCCTATGCCGGACCCCTCGTGGGGATGGAGACGGTGCTTCTTACCGCCCATATCGGTTCCTACGCCCGGGAGGGCCGGGTGAGGATGGAGGCTCGGGCCGTGGACGGGGTCCTCGAATGTCTGGGGGGCTCTTAAAAGGAGAGTGTCATGGCATGGCAGGGTGTTTTCTTCGATTTTGACGGGGTCATTCTGGACTCGGTACCGGTGAAGACCGAGGCCTTTGCCCGGATGTTCCGGGATTTCGGTCCGGAGGTCCAAAGGGCCGTGGTGGCCCATCACCTGGCCAACGGCGGTGTCTCCCGGTTCGTGAAGTTCAGGTACTATTACGAGGAGCTGCTTCATCTGCCCGTGGACGACGACGTCCTTGACCGGCTGAGCAGGGAATTCTCCGGGATGGTGAGTCGTGGTCTGCTCACCGCCCCCCTGATCCCGGGGACCCTGGACAGCCTGGCCCTTCTCCATGGAGCAGGGATTCCAGCCTTTGTTGTTTCCGGTGCCCCCCGTGATGAGGTGAGGGACCTTCTGCGGGCCCGGGGCCTGGCCCCATGGTTCACGGAAGTCCACGGGTTTCCCGATTCGAAGCCAGACCTCCTCAACCACCTCCAGGCCCGTCATGGCCTTGAACCCCCTGCCTGCCTCATGGTGGGGGATGCCATGGCCGATTACCGCGCGGCAAAGGCAACCGGCACCCGTTTTCTGGGTATCGTGCCCCAGGGCCAGGCCTCTCCCTTTCCCCCGGGCACGCCGGTTTCGTCGGTTGTCTCCATCCTTGAGAGGCCATCAGGCCACCTTTGATAAAACGTGATGAAAAGGAGTCTGCCACCATGGAAAAAACGGTTGTGTTCGGCGGTTCAGGGTTCATCGGAAGCCATGTGGCCGATGAGCTGAGCGCAAAGGGGTACGGGGTTGTTGTTTTTGACCGGCAGCCCTCCCCCTTTTTGAAGGAGAACCAAGCCATGGTGACCGGGGACCTCCTGGACCGGGAGGCCGTGGCAAGAGCCGTCGAAGGAGCCACAGCCGTGTTTCACTTTGCAGGCCTTGCGGACATTGCGGAGTCGGCAAAGCGCCCCTGGGAGACCCTGGAGACCAATGTCATGGGCACCTGTGCCATCCTGGAGGCCTGTGCCGATGCCGGGGTGGCCCACATCGTGTTTGCCAGCACCATGTATGTCTACAACGAACTGGGGAGCTTTTACCGGGTCTCCAAGCAGGCGTGTGAAAAGCTCATCGAAGAGTACGCCAGGGCCTTTGGCCTGGGGTATACCATTTTGCGCATCGGCACCCCTTACGGCCCCAGGGCCAACGCGTTCAACTCCATCGGGGCCATGATGCGACAGGCATGCGGTGAAAAGAAGCTTACCTGCTACGGGGCCCCGGACGAGGTCCGGGAGTATATCCACGTGTTCGACCTGGCCGAGGCCTGTGTCGGGTGCCTGGAGAAGGGCGCCGAAAACCGGCATGTCATCATGACGGGTAGCGAGGCCGTGCGCCTTGATCACCTGACCCAGATGATCCGTGAGATTTTGGGCAAGGACGTGGCCGTTGAATACCGGCCGAGGAAAACCTCCGGGCACTACCGGTTGACCCCGTATGCTTACAAACCGGAGAGGGCGGTGAAGCTGAGCCCCGCACATCACCATGACCTGGGCCAGGGGCTGCTGGAGATGTGTTACGAACTCGGCTGCAACACATGGGAGGACAAGGGGTGATGCCTATGGACGGATGGTGCCGACTGCGCTGTGCTGTGGGCCCGTGGCTCAGGCGGGCCAGGATGGCCTGGGTGATGTGTGCCGTGCTGATGGTGCCCGCATATCCCGGGGATATTGCGCTTGCCGGCAGCTCGGCCGGGATCACCCCCGTAGACGGGTGTGGGTGCCCTCCGGATACCCATGATTACAAGGGAACCTACGGATTGTTCGACATGCAGGGTGGCAAGGCCCTTGACGTGGACCTCCAGGGGTGGAGTCGTATCGGGCTTTCTGACGGCGCGGTTCCCAGTGTGTTCGGCTACCTGGGCAGGGACGGTAGCGACCTCCGGGAGATGACCCTCGCGGTGCGGGCCTACGGTACCGGGGTGGACCTCATCATTGACCTGGGGATCAGGCGCGAAGGGGATCCACAGGCCGATGGCGGCGCGGCCGTGGCCGAAAAAGCCGATCAAGGGAAAGAGGAGGCCGGTGAGAAGGGGAAAGTACCCCAGGAAAAAACGGGTGAGGGAGAAAACGGTGGCAAGGGTGCCCAAAACGTTCCGTCGTGGGTCAAGGAGGGGGAGGGGGCCTGGGTGGAGGAGGCCAACGCCTTTTCCATTATCAACCTCGCCGAGGAGATTGATGCCTATGTCCAGGGGGCGGAGGCAGACGGGGTGCTTCTGCGGTTTCCCATGGCCTACATCGGGGACTATTTCAATGTGACGGCAACCGACACCAAAGAAAAGGCCGAAGAGCGTCATATGCTTCCCCGGCAGCGGGTCATGAACCTCATCTACAAATTGAAGAAGATGGAGTCCTTCAAGGATGGCGGCGCGCGCATCAACCTGTGTTTGACTCACTGCGATGATGCCAGGGAGGACAGCGTCCTCTACAGCTATCTGGAAAAGCTGCTGGCCGAGGTGGACGTGATCCTGCTGGACGTGGTGGTGCTCATGAAGAACATGACCACGCCGAAACTCAACGAAGCCCTCTGGCAATACTATTCGCCCCTGGTCTCCCTGAAGGACGGGGACAGGTCCAAGGTGTACCATGTGATGTCCTTCGACTGGTACAAGGCGCATCGGAAAAAAGAGGGGTACGAGCCCATGGAGCTGGCTCGGACCCTGGGGTTCGGCGGGCTGGCCATGGACCTCACCGACGAGACGGCCACCGTGTTTCTTGCCTACAACCGGGCACGGCTTGAAGACCAGGGGGACTTTTTTGCGGAGATCGTCTGGAAATCAGGCCTGGGCAATGCCCTTTGTTCCAAGCGTTACCTTATCAAGGGCGCCGCGTGGGCCCTGGGGCTGGGGATGGTCTTTGTGGCCCTTCTTTCCTGCTGGTCCTGGCCCGTGTGCAATTTCATCGAGCGGTTTTACGGTTGGGCCATCGGTACAGGTTTTCTTTTTGCCGGGCTGGTATGGCTCTACGAGGCCGTGAATCCCACGGAGAACAACTGGACCAATGAGACGGCGGCGGTCATCATAGCCACGGCCTGTGCGGTGTTTGTGCTGATCTGGTTGAGAAACCGGCAGCGGGCCCGGTTTCCCTGAGGCAGGTGTGATGACCCCGATCTTCAAAGTACGCAGAGCCCGGTTTGAGGTGGCCCTTCGGGGCGGGCAGGAAGCCCGGGCCATGGAACATGCCCTGGTGCCTCTTTTGCGGCAGAGGGTGATGCCCGTCTTTGAATCTGTGCTGGAGCGCTTTGACTGGCCCGAAGGGGACGTGGTGATTCCCGGGATTGTGCTGGACCTGGGGGAGGTGACGGCAACTGAGGCGGCGGAGCTCATTCCCAAGCGCTTTGAGGCCCGGTTGATACGCCAGCTCACCTCGCATCTGAAGACGCTCAAGGCGCGTCACCCCAGGGGCGGGCCAGAGGCTTCCGATGCCCAGGCACAAAGGCCGGAGCCGAAGCCGCCAACCCGGCACACCAAGGGGGACGGCCGAGAGGCGGCGTTCAGGCGGGTGCTCAAGCAGGTGCTGGTTCTGGGGCGGGGTGGCCGGAACCTGTCGCGCATGGTGGAGCTGTGGCCGGAGTTTCCCTGGGTGGTGAGGCACCTCTTTTTCTATTACGCCCACGAGAGAAACGTTCCCCGTCATGCAGCCCTTTACCTGGGCAGGGACCGGCTGAGGCAGAGCGCCATGCTGCTCTCCCCGGAACACGGGGGCTTTGTGGGAGGCTTTGTGGCAAAGACCGCTGAAAACAGGCTCCTCCTCAAGCATACAGCCCCGGTCTCCGGCGATGCGGACGGGTTTGAGCGGCTCCTGTGGGAGTTTACCCTTGGGTATCTCCTTGTGGAGGGCAAGGCCCGGTTTGAGCGCAGGCAATACGTCTCCCACCTGATCTCCCGCATCGCGTCCCATGAAAATGTGGATGCCAGAAGGCTTCTCCGTGCCTTTCAGGCTGTCTTTCTCCAAGTACCGGGAGCTGCGGGGCAGGAGATGCGGGAGATACTGGGAAGCCTGGCTCGCGATTCGGTCGCTGAAGAGAAGAAACACAGGGGTTCCGCCCAAAAAGGGCAAAAGCATGGGCCGCTGTGGGAACATGGGTCGCTGGAGCGGGTGCTCATTGGCAAGGGCACCCCCGCTGAGATCGAGGCCGTGATACGCTCCCTGGCCGGGGGCGATGCCGAGGTGCGCCGCCTGGTGCTCAATGAGGGCCGTCGGGCCGATGTTCGGTCCGCCATGGTCAAGGCCCTCTCCCATGAGCAGCTTGAATCCCTGGTGGCCGCTTTGGGGCCTGAAGAGGCTGCTGCCGGGCGTTTTGTCAACCGCTGCATTTCCAGGGGTACCACCTTTGAAAAGCGGACCCCGGAGGTTACGGGGCGAGAGGCATTTTCCCACCAGCTCTGGGAGCTGAGCCTCGCCTTTCTCCTGGTGGAGCGAAAGAGCCGGTTCAACTTCAAGCGGTATCTCCAACGCCTCATTTCGGGCATGGCCTCCCGGTACAACATGGCCTACGGAACCCTTCTCTCGGTTTTCAGGGATGTCTACGCCACGGGCGGGGGCAAGCGAGAGCAGGACGACCTGGCCCTGCTGGATGAGTTGTGGATGGAGGAGCACCAGCGAAAGACCCCCGCAACAAAAGAGGGCCGGGCAACGGGGGGGGCAGGTGGTGCGCCCCTTGTTCCCGGGGATGGCAATACCACGTCGGCTTCCGAAAAGCCCCCTGCAGAGACCGGATCCGGGGCTGAACGTCCTGATGCCGTGGTAACAGGGCAGGGGCCATCGGCCGACGGATCGGGCCTAAGTGATCCATCCACGGCTTACCCGGCGCTGGTGCGGTTGCTGCAGCTTCTTGACAGCGATGTGCCCCCCACCCCCGGGGAGAAGGAGCTGTGTGCCCGGGAGATTCGGGCCGCCCTCGCCCGCAACGGGGCCCCTTTCGGAAAACCCCTTGCGGAGAGGCTGAGATCCCTGCGCGCGGCCAGGCGCCTGGCAGAGGTCCTGCCTGCCCGGGACGGAGTCCGGGTCCTTGGGGTGATCGCTCCGTCGTGGGGCCTGGGTGTGCATGGGGTCCTGGATGCCGTGATACGTGCCATCGGAGCGTCAGGCAGGAACTCCGGGCTGGGAGTCTGGGCCCTTCGTATCCGTGCCTGGGCCTTTCAACTGGCCGCGGCCCCTTCCCATGGTCCCATGACGCCGACCCTGTTTCTGCGAAGTCTCCTGGCCTGGATGGGGCGTCACGGCAGCCCGCAATTGGCCGGAACACTCCTTGGCCTGCTGCCCGCCGCAGTGGGAAAAGGCCCCGGAGGAGAAGCGGCGGCAGCAGCCGTCCATGGGGTGCTCTACGGCGGTCGGGCCGGAAACGCCAAGGAGGCGATGGTCACAGCCCCGGCACCGGCCGCTCCAGAAGAAAAAGCCCGGCACGGAAAAAGGTCTGCTCAGCCCATGGCCCCGGATGCAGCCCTGCCCCCTGCAAAGCAGCCATGGGATACGGAGGTACCCGAAGGAGAGGTCTGCCGTGTGGCCAGCGCAGGCCTTGTGATCCTTTCTCCGTATCTTCCCTCTCTGTTTTCACGCCTCGGCTACCTCGAACACGGGCGGTTTTCAGACCCCGCCCAGGCAGACAGGGCCGCCTTGCTTCTTCATTACCTCTCCCACAACGCCCTGGAGACCCCGGAGTACCCTCTGGTGCTCAACCGCCTTCTCTGCGGCACAGCCTCGGAAGGCCGCGTTCTTGACCCCATGGTCCTCTCCGAGGGAGAGACCGGCCTGGCCGACGAGCTGCTCCGTGCCGTCATTGCTCATTGGACAGCGTTGAAAAACACCTCGCCCCAGGGCCTCCGGGAGTCCTTTCTCGTCCGTTCGGGGGATTTGATACTCAAAGAGGGGGCCTGGCATCTCACCGTTGAACCCAGGGCCTGGGATGTGCTTTTGGACCGGCTGCCCTGGGGGATCTCACCCATCAAACACCCCTGGATGAAACAGGTTCTTTACGTGAATTGGAGGTAACAGACCATGAAAGATTTTGTCCAACGCAGCGAAAAAGAGGGGGCATCGCCCCTTACCGTCGCGTCCGAAAACCGGGCCCCCGAAGCCTGCCACACCCCCGATGCGGTGCAGCGGCGGTGCGGGGCCATCGTGGCACAGGCCAGGAACACCACCGGCCTGCCGGACAGGGTCAAAGAGGGGATGCAGCGCTCCTTTAACACCGATTTTTCCGATATCACCGTGCATCCCTCCTCATCCAAAGCCCCGGCCCTGGGCGCCCAGGCCTTTACCCAGGGCCATGACGTCCATTTTGCCCCGGGCCAGTTCAGGCCGGACACCACCTCAGGACGCGAACTCATCGGCCACGAACTGGCCCATGTGGTTCAGCAGCGGGAAGGCCGGGTCTCTCCCACCTGCGAGGTGTCGGGCATGCCGGTGAACGACAACCCGGGCCTGGAAGCCGAAGCCGATGCCCTGGGTAAACGGGCTTCGGGATCGGTGTAAAGGCGCGGCAAGGGGCTAAAGCCCCTTGACCCCAGGTTCGCAAATGCTTCGGGGCTTCGTCTCTTCACATTTGCTGATGGACTGCACCTGTGAGGGTAACGTTGTGCTTGTTGGGAATGAGCCTCGGAGGCTCTGTCTCCATGTGCGGTGTTACGGGAACCTGTGTGGTGTGCCAGCCATGGAACGATTAAGCCCACCGGCAAGGCAGAGCCTGGGAGCGAGACAGCCAATTGTGATTGAGGGCACGATACCAAGCCCGCGCCGCTTGCTCGTTCCCAGGCTTCGCCTGGGAATGCGTCCCGCAGGTTTTTTTTGCAGTCTCTCCACATTGCCCATTGATGCCACGTGATAGACACCCCTTCCTATGCCCCCTTTTCCAAACGAGTCATCTTCTCCAGCCCCAGAATCCTTCACCCGCGCCCTTGAGCAGGAGCTCGCCTGGTTCGAGCAGGTCCTGGAGACCCGGATTGCCCTGTACTTCGGCCATGAGTGCCGGGTGCGGGGCATCGAGGCCCATGTGCCGCCGGATCTTGCCGGGGATGCGTCCTCCTTTGCTGAGGCGGTGCGGGAAATGGCCCTCGATGCCCGGGAGCGGCTGGTGCTTGTGCTGGCCCTTGCGCCCCATATCCGTCCCCAGGTCCTCGACACCTTTTTCATCCAGAACAAGACCATTGACAGGGGGTTCACCGAGTTCGGAGGGGTGACGGGAAACCGCCACGGCGGGTTTTTGCCCACGGGGGAGACAGCCGCTTTTATCGTGGCCGGGGGCGACCTTTCGGCCCGGATGGACCTGCTGTCCCTCTTTGGTGAGGGGCACTCCTTTGCCCGGAACGGGGTGCTGGCCCTGGAGGGCCGGGAAGCTGGGGAGCCTTTGTGGAGCCGGTCCCTGCAGGTGAGTGAAGCCTTTCTGCATCGGATTACCTCCGGGGGCGTCCATCGGCCTGAGTACGGGGCCGGGTTTCCGGCAAGGCGGCTCACCACGCCCCTGACCTGGGACGACCTTGTCCTGTCTGCCGAGGTGATGGAAGAGATCGACCATATCGTGGGATGGGGGCGCTTCGGGGATGAAATCATGGAGTCCTGGGGGCTCTCCCGGGTGCTGAAACCCGGGTACCGGGCCTTGTTCCACGGGCCCCCGGGCACGGGAAAGACCCTGACCGCTTCCCTCATCGGTGAGGCCTGCGGGGTGGATGTCTACCGCATCGACCTGTCCATGATGATCTCCAAGTACATCGGGGAAACGGAGAAGAATCTGGCCGGGGTGTTCGATCAGGCCGAGCACCGCAACTGGATTCTCTTTTTTGACGAAGCCGACGCCCTTTTCGGCAAGCGCACCCAGGCCAGCAGCTCCAACGACCGCCACGCCAATCAGGAGACAGCTTACCTTCTCCAGCGAATCGAGGACTTTCCCGGGGTCGTGATTCTGGCCACAAACATGAAGGCCAATCTGGATGAGGCGTTTTTCAGGCGGTTTCAATCCGCGATCTATTTTCCCGTCCCCGATGCGGAGCAGCGGCAGAAGATCTGGACCCGGGCCCTGCACGGGGTGTCCCGCCTGAGCGATGACGTGGACGTGGCCGCCATGGCCGAAGCCCACGCCCTCACCGGCGGTTCCATTGTCAACGTGATTCGTTTCGGCGCGATCCAGGCCCTGCGTGAGGGCCGGCAACGTGTGGGACGGCGGGATTTTGAAAAGGGGATACGAAAGGAACTCCTTAAAGAAGGAAAGACCGGATAACGGGAGGTGACCATGACGGAATCGGACAAGATTGAACGGGTTTCGGAGTTGTTCAACCGCCTTCAGGACGGGCTCACGGAAATGCAGAGCCTGTCCGTGGACAAGACGAGCTTCACGGCGGAGGAGAAGCAGGTGGTTTTGGAGGTTCTCTTTACCCGGGACGCCATCCACGATGCCTACAGCACCTTTGACGTGAACGACGAGGAGGCAGCGGCGTGGTTTATCAGGGCGGACGGCAGGATCAAGGCCCTGGACCGCTGGCTTCTGAAGAACGCGACGCTTGTGAACAAAGTGATCCAGCTGGACCGGTGGCGGGAGCAGTGCGGGCCAGACAACGACGCCTGGTGGTGGCACATGACGCCGGAAGTCTCTGCCTGGGATCGTTTTGATTGGGTGTGGAATTTTGCCACCATGCTGGTCATCGGCCTGGGCGCCAGTCACGTGGTGACCATTGTAAAAGCCCTCTCCGTGGGGGACCTGACCGTGGCCTCCACTTTCTCCACCATCGCCCAGGTGGGGGGCCTTGCCGCCATCAGCCAGGGAACCCTCACCGCTTCGGGGCGAGACCGGGTAAAAACCATTCTCGAAAGCCTGCGGGTACCGACCCAGTTCCAGAGCGAGGTGGTGCTCGTGGTGGCCGTCATTCTTCTGGTGGGCGTGATGAGTACCAGCTCCTATTTGAAAAATCACTACGATGAGACGGGGCGCCGCGCCTACGACGCCGGAGATTTGAACAACGCGGAGACCTCTTTTATGAGGGGCCTTCAGCTCGATCCCCAGGAGGCTTCCTTTGACTCGGAGCTGGGAAGGATCTACGAATCCATCGGCATGCAGGAGAGCGCCGGGGATCACTACTACCAGGGCGTACGTGCCGGAGACCTGGCCGGGATCAACAACCTTGGTCGCCTGCTCATCAACCGCATGAACCCCATCACCCAGGCCCGGGACCCACGCCTTGCCCAGTCTTTTCTCATGCTGGGGCTCCAGAGGGTGGAGTCCCTGGAGCAGCGGAACCTCAACCTGGAGTACCAGTTCAACCGGAACCTCGGGTGGGCCCTTTTGGAGACAGAGGACTACGAGGCGGCGAAAAAATACCTGAGAAAGGCCATCGCCCTGGACAGGCAGATCAAGGAAGACCAGATCGGTGCGGGGATGGCCTATTGTTTTCTGGCCCATGTTCTTGAAAAGGCACCGGACCCTCCCGGAACGGAGGGCATGGCCGAAACCGCCGAGGATTTCTGGAACCACTGCGTGGAGTGTGCCCGGCCCGAGACCGTGCTGGAGTATCGGTGGCTCATGAAGACCGGCAACGCGCATCGGGCGTTTTTCGTGGACACCAGCAAGATCATCTCGGGCCTGGACCGCAACGCCAACCAGCAGAGGGCAGTATTCGATACCTACATGAATACCCAACTCTCTGAAGCAGCCTCGGAATCACCGGAAACGATTCAGAAACGGTAACCGCTACGGCCTGTTGAGAAAGTCCCCCATTTTGGCGTAGACGGCGTCGCACTCTTCCCGGACCAGGTCTTCCATGTTCATGAAAGTGTGGATCATGTCGTGGAAATGGTGGCGCTCGGCCTTCACTCCCGCTTCCTCCACCTTGCGGACATAGGCTGTGCCCTCATCCCGGAGGGGGCAGAATTCGGCGGTGAATACCAGGGTCTCCGGGAGTCTGGCCGTGGTGGTCATGTAGAGGGGAGAGGCTTCCCGCCGGTTCTCCGCGTGCTGGAAGTAGTTGTCGAAATACCATCGGATTTTTGCCGTTTCCAACAGGTACCCCACGGCGTTTTCCACCATGGACGCGCTGTCCATGGTGTAGTCAAGGCTGGGGTAGATCATGGCCTGGCGCTTGATGTCCGTCCCCGCATCATGCTGGGCAAGGTGGGCGACGGTTGCGCATAGCGCACCACCACCGCTGTCGCCCGCAATGGAGAGCCGGGGGGTAAAAGGCACTCCCCGGCTCTTCAACACATCCCACACCCCCTTGACGGTGTTGTACGCGTCGTTGACGGCTGCGGGGTAGGGGCATTCCGGGGCAAGGCGGTAATCCGGGGCCACCACGATGTGGTCTGTGGCAAGGGCTGTCCTGCGGAAGATGGGGTCGTAGACGGTGATGCTCCCGGCCATGTGGCCGCCTCCGTGGAAAAAGACCAGGACCGGAAGGGCCCGGGACGGGTCCGGGTGGTAGATGCGCACCGGGATGTCAAAGCCTGGGCTGGGGATGGTGTCGTCCTGGACCCAGGCAACATCGGGACTGGAACTCACCAGTCCCCGGGTGAGGTTTGCCAAGCCTTCCCGGGCGTTGGTGGGGGTGGCCTTGAAGCCGTTTGCCTGCAGGTGGGCAAGGAGCGCGTTGAATTTTTTCAGCCAGGGTTCCAGTTTGGGGGATACCTTTCGCATGGTGCCTCCTGATTATGGTCAGTGCAACGACGGGTTTTCTGTCGGCTGTCCCAGGCCGGGAGATATGACAAGGCGGGGCAATGGTGTGATTGATCTTTTCTGTTGGTACCAGAGGTGGCGGAAAAAGTATAGTGCTTCCGGAGTGTTGGGACTTTTTGTGTTTTTTTGTGACTCTTTTTGTTTGTACGGAGCATGAGGGGGGGATACTCTCCCGGCCTCAGTGTTGTAAGGATTACCCGGATATTCCATGAGAAAACGACCCGTGAAAGATCCGGGCTAATTACTGGATACCGTTCAGGCTTAAGCAGAGATACAGAATTATCAGGTTGAGGCGTTGGTAAAGACCGGTGTACTTCAAACACCCTGTCTCCCTGTTTTCTGACGCAACAAATAAGGAAAATGTCAAAACCGCACAGACGAACAGGAAGCCGTTTAAAACTCTGACACCCTTTAAGGGCTGCATGAAAACAGCCCACAACGGGTTAAAAGACAGAGCGATAAACCCAATGCCAGAGGCAACTCCATGTATTTTCGTGGAAAGGCTTTTTTGGGGATCGGCTGGGAAGATACCCGCCAGGATACAGCCTGATGCGAAAGTGAGTATTCCTAAAATATATAATGTGCTGCTCCATTGGTGGGGCTTGAAGAACTGAGCCTGGCCAATGGCAGAGACCATGAATAACGACCCAACAAGTACCAGGTTGACGTTTTCCCATATTCGTACGGGGCTTTTCCTTGCGCCTAACGCACTGATTGTGTCCATTAGGTGGCTGTAACCGGGATATTTTTTTGCTAAGGCGACTGGAACCAGTAAGTCTGCCAACATTCCAAGAATGAGGGCTGTAAGAGTGAATTCAGGCATCTCTTTTTCACTTTCATTTCACTGTAGCCAGTGGCGCCCCGTTCCTCCGAAGGGTGAAGAAGCCGATCAGAAAATCGGGAACTACAGTTTGGGTTGTTCGAATGCCCGGCTTTTTGGTTGATGGCAACATGCAATAAAAAACATTGCTTTGGAATGATCCTCTTTCCATGAAATAACCGGGGGAATGCACTGCCGCTTGATGCCTTTGACTCAGCCAGGCACGTTTCGATACTTCGGTTTTCTACCTGAAATAGCAAAGTTTGCTGTATCTGCCTACCTCCAGATTCAAATCACATGCAAAGCAGCGGCAGATGCCGTTGTTTGCCTCAACGTTCTGATAACGCGGAAGATGGGTATGCCCGGCCTTTCGAAAAGGTGAAGAACTTGAGCAGGGAGTCGTGGGGTGCCTTTTGTGTTTTTGTGATATTTTCGTTTTTTATCGTAAGTTTTTATATTAACGTTCTATTCCTTGGGATTGATTGTTTTTTTGTGACATATTCGGGTGAGGAGCCACACACCATGCGATACGAAGGACAGATTTTCAGGCCGTTCAGCGAAGCCAACAGCTATTTGCTCCAGTGCACCGTCGGGTGCTCCCACAACAAGTGCACCTTTTGCGGGATGTACAAGGATAAGCGCTACCGGGTGCGCTCCATGGACGAAATCATGGAAGACATTCGCATGGCCAAGGCCCACTACGGCGATGTAGAGAAAGTGTTCCTTTGCGACGGGGATGCCATCGCCATGGAGACCGACGCCCTCCTTGAGATCCTTTCGGCCCTTTACCGGACCTTCCCCTCATTGCGCCACGTGGGCAGCTATGTGGGCCCCCAAAGCACCCTGGCCAAGGGGGACGATCTTTCGGTCCTGCGGGGAGCCGGACTCACCAAGGCCTACCTCGGCGTGGAGTCCGGAGATGATCAGGTATTGGCCGCCGTCAAGAAAGGGGTGACTGCAGACGAGATGCTCGAAGCCGGGCAGCGCCTGGTAAAGGCCGACATCAACCTCTCCTCCATGGTTCTCCTGGGCATTGCCGGAACCGGCGAAGCCGCCCGTCGACACGCCCAGGCCACCGCCGAGATCACCAACCTCATGAAACCCCGATACCTCGCGGCCCTCACCTACACCCCGGTGCCGGGGACCGCCCTGTTCAACGCCTGCGAAAAAGGGACACACCTGTTGCCCGATCCCTTCGAGACCCTGGAAGAGATGAAGACCATCTTCGAGAATATCACTATCGATAAGCTTAAATTCGTGGGGGCCCATGCCTCCAACTACCTGCCGGTGAGCGGGGAACTCCAGAAGGACAGGGCCAAGATGCTGGCGACGGTGAATGAGATTCTTGAAACGAAGGATTCGGGGGCGCTGAGGAGCGAGGCGGCGAGGGGGCTTTAGGGCAGTGAATGGTGAATGGGTAATAGTGAGTAGGGAATAGGAAACAGGTCATAGGTTATAGGAGGGGGGCGTCGTGGGATTGATGGGGTTGTTTTATTTGCGTGACCCCGGCAAACTCACCTGAATTGTTTGATTTGTAAAAACAGTTGACAAATGTCTTGAATGCCTTCAAGGTTAATCAATATTCCATTTTTTGACGATAAGGAAACAACAACGTGCTCAGCCTCAACAACATTCAGATGACCGCTTCAAACGCCGACGTTCGCGTGGTGGGTGTGGTGGTGCATGTGGTGGTGTGCTCCGGCTGAGACTTTGCTCCCATAGATTGAGACAAAGCCCGGCCGGAACAACCGACCGGGCTTTTTTTATATCGTTAACAACCTCGACTTAACCCAACGGACCTTTTTGAAGATGACCATCTCAACCAACCATACCGCCCTGACGATTTCCTCCCTCGTGGTGTGTGTGGTGGTGGTGGTGGTCTGCGTGGGCAGGCCGGGGTGAGACGAGACGCAGAGCAACGCTGATCAAAACCCCGGCCGGAACCAACCGACCGGGGTTTTTTTATGCATGAATTTTGTGCATCCGGCACGGCAGCCGGACACGCACGCATGATTTCATTTTAAGGAAAGGAGAGAACCATGGAGTATTCAGGAGCAGAGATCGTTATCAAGCTTCTCGAACGGCAGGGCGTTGAGTGCCTTGCCGGAATCCCCGGCGGCACCAACCTTCCCCTGTACGACGCCTTGCGGGAGAGCCCCATCCGCCACATCTTGGCCCGGCATGAGCAGGGGGCGGGGTTCATCGCCCAGGGCATGGCCCGGTCCACGGGCGTTCCGGCGGTCTGTTTCGCCACCTCCGGTCCCGGTGTTACCAACCTCATCACGGCCATTGCCGATGCCCACCTGGACTCGGTGCCCGTGGTAGCCATCTCCGGCCAGACCCCCATGAGCCTCATGGGCACCGACGCCTTCCAGGAGGTGGACACCTTCGGCATGAGCCTGCCGGTAACCAAGCACAACTTTCTGGTTCGCAGCGCAGCAGAGCTTCTGGAGGTGATCCCCGAGGCCTTTCGCATTGCCATGAGCGGGCGGCCCGGACCGGTCTGGGTCGATATCCCCAAGGATGTTCAGACAGAGCTCATCGACATCGACACCCTGCCGGAGAAGGGCACAAGGCTCTGCCCGGCATCACCGGAAGAGGCCGCCCTTGCCAGGGCCGCAGAGATCATCAACGCATCCGAGCGCCCGGTTTTCTACGCAGGTGGGGGCATCATCAACTCCGGGGCCGGTGCAAAGGTTCGGGAATTGTGCGAGAAGGCGGGGATCCCGGTGGTCACTACTTTGATGGGCCTTGGCATCATGCCTTCGGACTCGCCCCTTTCCCTGGGGATGCTTGGGATGCACGGTTCGCGCGCCACCAACCTGATTCTGGATCAGTCGGACCTGCTCATTGCCGCTGGGGTCCGGTTTGACGACCGTGCCACCGGGCGCATTGCTGCCTTTTGCCCCCATGCGCGCATCATCCACATGGACATTGACGGGGCGGAGATCGACAAGCTCAGGCCTTCTGATTGCAGTATTACAGGGGACGCCGGGGAGATTCTTTCCAGCCTGTTGCCTAAGGTGGCGGACAGGGCCAGGCGAACCTGGGAGTCCTCGGTCGCCGCCATGAAAGAGGCCCACCCGACACCGGCGGGCGAGCTGGACGATGCCAAGCCTCCTGCCTTGATCCGGCGCATCGGCATGCTGGCGGAGGCCGGGACCTTTGTCTCCACCGACGTTGGCCAGCACCAGATGTGGGTGGCCCAGCACTACCCCCACCATGAAGCCAGTCGTCTCTTGACCTCCGGAGGCCTGGGCACCATGGGCTTCGGCCTGCCCGCGGCCATCGGGGCCGCCCTTGCCAACCCCGAGGCCCCGGTGATCTGTTTTTCCGGTGACGGCTCCATCATGATGAACATCCAGGAGCTGGCCACCCTGGCCGAGCAGGACTTAAACGTCAAAGTAATTGTCCTGAACAACGGGGCCCTTGGGCTGGTCCGCCAACAGCAGGAGCTCTTCTACGGGGCCCGCTACATGGCCTCCCAGTATAACCGGAACCCGGATTTGACCACCATCGCCCGGGGCTTCGGCATCCCGGGGCGCCGTTTGCCCCTTGCCGCCTGTACCGACGGGGCCTTGACTGAGTTTCTCCACGCCCGTGGCCCGGCCCTCCTGGATATCGCCATTCCCCAGGAAGCCAATGTTTTTCCCATGGTTCCTCCGGGAGCCGCCAACACCCGCATGATTGAAGAAGGAGCCACCCATGACTGATTGCACATTGACCCTTACCGTCTCCAACCACCCCGGGGTTCTCTCCCGGATTGCCGGCCTGTTTGCCCGGCGCAACTATAACTTAGACGGTGTCTACGTGGTGGGCCTCACCGGCACCACCGAGAGCCGCATGCAGCTTCTGGTCAAACAGGACGAGAGGCTGCCCCAGATCATCAAGCAGCTGGAAAAACTCTATGATGTGAAGGCCATTTCCGTGAATGAGGGCAGCGACATGCTCGGTGGCTGTGAGGTGAAAGAGGCGGGGTAGCCCGGGTATCTCTTGCGCATCCTTCTGCGATGCCGACGGCGTGGGGGGGTGAGGTAGGGTGTGCTTGCGCACCGCCGAAGAACCGCAACGTGCATAAAACCCATGCACTGCTGCCCCTCACGCCGCATAGGCTGCCACATACCAATCCGTGAACATGCTTTCCGCGGTTTGGGGTAGGGTGACTGAAGATACCCCTGGCAGGGCTGCCAGGGGTATTGGAGGGTGGTGTTGCTACCGGTCTGTTGTTTTGATCAGTGTGGTGCCGTCGTCCACGGTATGTTTCCACAGGTAGACGTGATCGTCATCTTGCGAGGCGAAGAGAAACTCGTTGCCGCCCGCAGGTTCCTTATACATGGTGATATATGTATACTTTTGGCTTCGTTCGCTTACCTTGATGCGTTCGTGGTCTACGCCGGGCTGTATGGCAAAGATCTGATCGCCATAGGGCTCTGAGTATCGTCTTACCCTGAAGTAGAAGGTGTCGCCCACCACCTGAACCTTCCCTTCGATCCGTACCCTGCCTAATGTGAAGTCCGGAAGCGTGCTAAGGTCGTTAATCAACGTCGTTCCGTCTTCGGTCCCGTCTGATGCCCAGATTTCATGGCCCCTTGCAATATAGAGAGACCCTTCCACCACAAACATTTCCGTGGGGTCAAAAGAGCCTCGCTGCGCCATCTCTTTCACCACCTCGGTGCCCTCCGGCGTGCCGTCACTCTTCCAGAGGTCCAGGTGATCGACGGTGTAATCCTCGGCATCCCTTGTCTGATAGTGGTCATAGAAATAGAGCACCCCGTCTATATCGGTGAGATACCATGGCGGGTGCTCGGTCGCTTTGAGGCGCTGCGTTCCGTCCGGCGTCCCGTCGCTCACCCAGAGACCGCAGCCGTTGCCGCCCATGTCGTCCGAGGCGAAAAAGAGCTTGTCCCCGCAGGGGATGAGATGCCCTTCAATGGCAAGGGGCCCTTTGACCTGCGTTGTGCCGCCTTCTGTTCCGTTGCTCTTCCACAGGGAATCCGGGTTGCTGCTGCTGGATCCGTTGAGGTGAATAAAAAGGGTGCTGCCCAGGGTTTTTATCTGCTGGATTTTGCCCCCTGAAAGGGCTTTGACCTCGGTGGTGCCACCTGCTGTTCCGTCGGTTTCCCACAGGGTTGTCTCCGTTGATGACCGGGCGGTTCGGAAGAAAGCCCGGTCCCCCAGGGTGGCAAAGGGTGTGTACGCTGTATCCTGGATGCCCGGCTTCAACGGCGCGGCCCCTTGGCTGGCCGTGGCGGTGAAGGGCTGGCTTTCTCCATCTTCACCGGTGCCCTGGAACACGTACCGTCCACCGAATTTGTTTAGCGCGTACCCGATGTGGATCACGTCCCCGGTGGGGTTGGCGTCGTTCAGCATCGCTGCCGTTATCCCGTCGGTTTTCCATATCTCCGTGCCGTGGATTCCGTCGGCAAAGGGGATAAGGACAAAGGGCCGGTGGTAGATGGTGAACTCCTTTTCGCTGGTGTAGGTCCCGTCGGTGACGGTGATCACAACCCGCTGGGTCAGGGTGCTCTCCGGGTCCAGGGCTCCGGGGGTGAGGGTGGCGGTGCAGTCGTATCCTCCGTTTGCGTTGGGTGTTGCCACAATGTCGGTGAGGGTGGTCTCCGTGTACCCGCCGGGGACGGTGACGTTTTCGATGCGGGCCGTGATGGTGAGCCCGGCAAGGGGGGTGTCCCTGTCCGTGACGGTGAACGAAAAGGTGTAGGGCGTGGAGGAGCCCACGCGTACCAGGGTGTCCAGAATATCGCCTATGATGTTGGGACCCTTGTAGGCGAACCCGTCGTAAAGGCTCAGAAGGCTCAGGGTGTTGATGCCTGAAAAGCCCAGGGCCAGGTCACGGTCTGTGTCGGCAAACTCAAACCGTCTCACCCCCTCGGTGCTGCGATAGACGTCCGGGTCGTTTTTATCGGCCTTGAGGGCGGATTTGAGGTAGCCCGAGCAGGCGAGGCCGTCGGTGCAGTAGTAACCCCCTTCCGGGTTGTATCGCAGGGATCGGGCATTGCGGTGGGTGGACTGGTCCCCGAAGTAGTAGGCTTTGGTGGTTGTGTCGTACTCCAGCTGGTAAAGGGTTGCTCCCACTTTCAGCATGGCGGATGAGCCCTGAACGGCTGCGACGCAGCTTAGCTCAGACCACGGATGCCAGACAAAGAGGGACCCTCCGAGTCGCAGGCTGGAGGGCGTGTAGCTGGCCTCGGTGGGTTCGTAAAAGATGTCCAGGGCGTCGGTGAGTTCGAACCGGTTGCTGTCGTTGATGTCATAGAGCAGGAGGTCCTGGCCCACCATGTCAAAGAGGCAGTCCAGGCTTGCGCTGGAGCAGTCACTCTGAATGGTTTTTCCGTTGGGCCACCACGGGTTTTTCCCGTCGCCGAACAAGAGGGTCCGTGTCATGGCCGCCACATGGGTCTCGTCGATGAAGGCAAGGCTTGTGAGCGGGGCATTGGCACCGAAGGAGGTGGTTGAACGCCGGGTGATCTCCGTGGTTCCGCCCAGGGTGATTTCATAGAGGTTCACCTCGGTTTCCGGGGTGGCCTTTTTGTCGGAGGCGGCGTATCCGGGGGGCACAAAGGGGACCAGAAGGCGCGACCGGTCGGGAGAGATGGCAGGCTTCAGGAGGGTGTAGACCTGATTGCCCGACGCGTCTTTGATGAGCACGCTTTTTTCAAGGGAGAGGGCGCCTGTATCCGAGTATTTCACCACCATGAGGCGCGCGCCGTCATGGTGGGAGATGGCAAAAAGGATCCGGTTGCCGTCCAGAAGCCGGACCATGGGCAGTTCGGTTCTGTGGATGGTCTTGGGGGATCGAAGGGTCTCGGCAATGGGGAGCAGGGCCCCGGTGAACTCACTGATAGTGTAGTGGCCGATGTTCGTCAGAAAGTAGGGCCCCACACCGTAGGCAATGAGGTCTGCGGAGCGCAGGGTGTTCCCCACAATGGCGGCGCCGTTCCAGGCATCCTGGATCTGTCCTGTTGCAGGGATGCTGGCCACGGGCTTCATGTTCATGGAGTAGGTGTCGTGGCCGTCTGCCAGGATGCCGACGTCCAGGGAGGTGTCTACCTTGGGGTGGGGGGTGCTCAGGTCTCCCATGGACAGGTTGACGGTGAGTGAGACCAGGGCGCTGGGCCTTCGGTTTCGGTTGTGGGTTTTTTGAAAGTCGTGGTCCCGGCTCAAGGGGTTTTCCAGGCAGAGCTGGTTACTGGAGTTGTAGATGGGGTATTCGCTGATGTGAAGGCGGTAGTCGTTGCCCCCCAGGAACTCCCATTTAAATTCCGCGTGTTTGTTGAAGATCTCCTCAAGGCGGATGGTCTGGCTGAAGACGCCGATCATGTCATCGTCTTCCACGCTGATGCCGTCGTCTTCCATGACGGCAAGCTCCACGTAGACAGCGGCAGCGTTGTACCCGCCTCCGGTGTAGAGCACACACTCCTGTGTGTCCAGCTCCTGACCATCCTTTACGCCGTTGAACCGAAGGTAATCCCACCCGTGGTAGTTGGTTCGGATATCCTCGCTTTCCGTGAACAGGGCGTGCAGGGTATCCCCCTCACCGGGTTTGTCGCTCACCACCCCGACATAGGGATACATCCTTATCTCCGCCGTATCATCCTTCTCTTCATAATTGGAGATGATCTTCACCCTGTCCAGGGTGACCTCAAGGCGGGTGACGGGAACCGAACTCACCCGGCGGAATTCCACCTCGGCCCGGGTCTTCCTGTCGGTGCCCAAAAGGTATTTGGCGTTGGACTTCAGCACGTTGTTGCCGTTTCCGGCAGAGCCCGTGTTTTGATAGTTGGTCAGGAGGCTGTCGAGGTCGTTGTAAAGGTCCCGGCCCTCGGACAGGGCGTTGATGTTGGTGCTTGTGGCAAGGCGCGCACGGGCCTGGGAGATCTCTCCGGCCTGGATGAGACCGGCGATCTCGTGGGCATCGGCCATGATATCGGCGGCACCGGCCGCTGCCGAGGTCCCGGCGATGACTTTGTAAACATCGGCGGCGCTGCCCAGCTCTTCATAGTCCAGGCTGAGAAGCATGTCGGCATTTTTGGCAAACTGGTACCCGGAGCTGGCCAGGTTCACGCAGTCGCATGCAATCTGGGCGTAGCTCAGTTTCTGGCCGTAGGTGTCCACCTCGGTGTTTTCCTCGGGGACGCCGGACATGAAAAAGGAGAAGGCGCTCTGGTTGTGCAGCCCGTAAAAGGGGTCGCTGCTGGTGTACCGGTTGATGCTGGCCCGGGCGCTGCCCAACGGATCGTCCTGGGCGGCGAGCTCCACGTCGTGGAGGTCATCCACCAGGTTGACGGTTTCACAGACGAACCCCACGAAGTTGCCGGAGATGACGTTGAAAGTCTGGCTGGCCAGGTAGCCCAGGAAGGCCCAGTTGGCGGCACTGGTATCGTAGACGTCCTGGTCGCTTGCCGTGTAGTCGAAGGTGATGGGCTGGGTGCTCTGGACCATGCGGTCCACCGGAACCCCGAAGATGGGCCGGTTGACCTGGATGATGACGGGGATGCGGGGCGTTTCCCCTTTCATAACCGCTTTGACGCACTCCAAGTCCCCATCCGGGCATGTCATGAACTCGTGGGTTTTGTAGGGCACGCCGTCGTAGGGAAACTGGGCCGTGTCCACCTGGACGGTCCGCTCCTTCCAGTGCTGGTAGAGGTCATAGTAGTTGGTGAGCATGTGGAGGTATTCCACGTCCTGGTACTGGTGCTGCATCTTTTTGGAAAAATCCCTCATGACCACCCGGGCTTTGAAGTCGTCGGGGATGGGCTCGGGCATGTTGTAGGGGCCCAGTTCGCCTCGGATGCAGGTTGCGGATTGTCCGTCTTCGTCTCGGCACTCATAGACCTCCGGGTTGTTCTGGTAGTCAAAGGTGTGCTCTGTTTCGTAGAGCTCTTTTTGTCGCTCAAACTGCGCCTTGAATTTGACCAGCTCCCCGTCGGCTTCAAACTCATGGCCTGTTTTTTCCGATTTGATCCACGCCTGCCAGAGGCCGAGGGTGTCGTTGAGCTTGTCACCGCCTGCCAGGATATCGTCCATGTAGGTGGGGATGGTGAGGTTGGGGGACATGCTGGTGTTTAAGTCAACGGTGATTTCGCCTTCGTTGTAGGTGCCCTCCTCACCTTGTGTTTTCAGGGAGATATTCTTGACCGTGCCGAGGACAAACTCCTTGGTCTGCAAGGTGGCCTCGGAGGTGATCAGGGGGGTGATAGTGAACGTGGCCAGGGTGTCGGGCATGTCCCCGGCAGGCGCCAGGGACGCCAGGGCGTTTTCAGCAATGCCGACGCTTCCCAGGGGCAGGATGTCCAGTCTCCAGATGCCGGTATCCCGGTCGACGGCATGGGCCAGGCCGTTTTTGTCCCCTGTGTAGATGGCGCCGGAAGGCGAGTAAAGCACAAAGGTGAGGTTGGCTGTGTCCGGTGACTCCGTTTCGATTTGAAAGGAGAGGTCCAATTCCTCCAGATGGGAGTTGAGGGTGCTGAAGGTGAAGGATTTCGGGGCAAAGCGGAAACCCGGGTTCAAAAGATCGGCAGCCGAGCCGCTTGTCAGAAAAGCGTCACCCTCCACAAAGGCCGTATCGGAAAGGCGCTCGGGGGTGATCATCTCCACCAGGGTGATATCAACGGTGCTGCTTGCGCCCACGAATCGGAAGGGTTTGCAGCGGTTCTCCCGGGTGACGGGAAGGTAGTAGAAGCGGGGCTCCGCACCACCTGCTGAGCAGAGGGTCTTGCCGCTGCTGTCCTCAAGGGTGACCTCCCGGCTCGCCTGGATGACGGCGATGCCGGTTTCCGGGAAGGAGATCACGGCATCTCCGCCTTCGGAGCTGACCACCAGGGTCTCCACGGGGCCTTCGGTGGAGGCAATGGCCATGGGCAGGCTCGGCATGGCCACCAGGTTGCAGGGGTTGGCTCCGGATGGCGTCTCTCCGATGCCGCCGTTTTCTTTGAGCTCGTCCACGGCATTGACCAGGGTGACGCCATCGGAGGGACCGTCCACGAACGCTTTGGTGTGCCGGGTCTGACGCACGGCGACGTTTTGTGTTTTCTGGTCAAGGTTGCCGAAGTTGTTGACCATTTTTGTGCTGCCAAAGGCATTCTGCAAGGCCAGGAATTCATCCATGGTCAGGGGCGCCTGGGACTGCAACCACAGCCTGCGGTTCAGTTTTTTTTGTTTTTCCCTGTTGAGGCGGACAAGGGCGTCGGAGCTTGCGCTGATGGGGAAAATATCCGGGTCCGGCAGCTGGACGAACGCCTGGGTGGCCACAGGCGAATACGGAAGCGCTTTGATGCGGGAGATCACGCCCTCGGGGACCCCTTTTGCCGCGAGCTTTTTGTATTCGATGTTTTTGTTGTTCTCTTTCAGGATGGAGATGATTTTTTCCGTGGGCAGCGTGGGGTTTTCGTTTCGGAGTTCAACCGTTAGCCCCAGGAGACCGGTTTCGGAGACTTTCTCCTTGACGGCTTTGTTGGTGGTCAGTCCGATGGAAGACAAGACCCCGTCCGGGTCCTGTAAGGGGACCGACGGGTCCATGGGCGGTGGGTCCTCGGTTGAGTTTCCCCCGCCGCAACCGGCCATGAATACAACGATCATCAAGGGGATTATGAATCGGTGAAGTGATGCGTGTATGAACTTGAACATGTAGATCTCCTGCCTGCATAAAGAAAAAAGTGCCGAGATGAGTGGCGGTGATTTATGGGTTGGGGGGGGCTATACTATGGCGGCTATAAGCCGTATCTGTGTGGATTGGACCCTCTGGGGGGAGTTTCATGACCGTTACGACCCTTCGGCGGTGCGCAAGCGCTCCTTACCTCTCATGGCCTTTACCGCTGGTAACGCGCACCATACCTGCAGGGTGTGTTTATTCACCCTGTTTCATTTTGTAGAGATGGAAAGCTGCCTGATCAGTCACATCAGGATACGTGTGGAGATTCATCAAGAGGCGGGCACCGACCCCTCTTCCCCCCTCCCCGGAGAGTGGATCGGTGACGCCTCGTTCTCCCCGGGAGAGGCTGGTAACGGAATTTACTTTTCAAAAAGTGTGGCGATCTCCCCCAAAAGGGAGCCTTCCCCCTTGGACTCTCCACCGGCGGACGGTGCGTGTTCGATGATGCGGTCCGCCATGCGGGAGAAGGGCATGCTCTGGAGGTAGACGGTGCCGTGGCCTTGCAGGGTGGCCAGAAAGAGCCCTTCACCGCCGAAGAACATGGATTTCAGGTTTCCGGCCTGCTGGATGTCGTAGTCGATGCCCTGAGTGAAGGCCACGAGGCAGCCGGTGTCCATCAGGAGCTTTTCTCCGTGGAGCTCTTTTTTGACGATGGTCCCCCCGGCGTGCACAAAGGCCATGCCGTCGCCTGTGAGTTTCTGAAGGACAAACCCTTCCCCCCCGAAAAAGCCCCGGCCCAGCTTCTGGGTGAAGGAGATGCCGATGCTGGTGCCAAGGGCCGCGCACAAAAAGGCGTCCTTCTGGCAGTAAAGGGTGCCGCCGTCCATGGTGCTTAAGTCCACGGGGATGATTTTTCCGGGGTAGGGCGCTGCAAAGGCGATGTGTTTTTTCCCTGCCCCTGCATTGGTAAAGTGGGTCATGAAGATGGACTCGCCGGTGAGAACCCGTTTTCCCACCCCTTTAAGCAGGCCCATGATTCCACCTCCCTTGGGTTCGGTTCCGTCGCCCATTTTGGCTTCGAACCGGATCTCCTCTTCCATGTAGTTCATGGCACCGGCTTCGGCGATGACCGTTTCGCCGGGGTCCAGTTCCACCTCAATGACCTGAATGTCGTCGCCGATAATGGTGTAATCGATTTCATGGCTCTGCATGTGTCGCTCCTTAAGGTAATAAATAGGTCGTAATCAGCCCGTGGCTGTGTAGGTCGTGGTCAAGGGACGGGTTACTCGCCTTGGCCGGACGGGCCGAAGAGGCCCTGCATCTGGGTTTGCAGGACTTCCAGTCCGCCGTTTTCCTGCATCTGTCGAAAGGTTTCCATGGCCTCGCCCATGTCATCCATGGATTGCTCCTGGCGGCTCACCGGGCGTTCACCGGCAAGAAGGGATTGGAACATCATGTGGATCTGGTCCCGGATTACGGCGTCGGCGGCGGGTTCATGGCGGATGTCGGCCCCCCGGGGCAGGGCGAATTTTTCCTTGGGAACCCTTTTTTTCTCAATGCGGGTCACCTCTTCATGGACCTGCATGCCCATGATGCTGCCCGACACCTTCATGGGAAAGTCGGTTCCGGCGAGGGTGAAGGTTTCGATGCCCAGGGCCGTGACCTTGTCGCAGGCATACCCTTTTATCTTCACCGCTTTTTTCTCCACAGAGCCACTCATGTCCCCCACCATGGTGATGCCCATTTTTTCGCTGTTTTTGACGAGTGTTTTCTGATCCTTGCGGGAGAGGCGGTTAAACTCGTCTTCGATCACCTTCTTGGGGTTGATTTGCCGAGTCCCTGTGTTGTCGCTTAAGTCCACGGTGTAGACCCACTCCGGTGTGGTGAGGGTGAGCTCACGGGAGTTCATGGGCACCCCGAAGCTCGCCCCGGATTCGGTGTGGTAGGCCGCGGTGGTGCGGCCATGGTCTTTGACATAGACCGTCTCTTTTCCCTGCATGGTCCCGGAGATTTCATAGGTGACCACGGCTTCCCTGAAGGGCAGCTTCCGTGTCCAGGGATTTTCCACGGCATGCACCGGGGCTGAGAGAAAAAGGATCATGGCAAAGGTCAGTAATGCGTGTTTCATGGGGTCTCCTGCATGTAAGGGTAACGTTGGCGGATTCGCCGCGTGGCGGGAAGAAAATAAGAAATTTAACGAATTAAGTCAATGTGTTGCGAGTCACTTTCGACGTGTCCGCGCGTCACTTTTTTAAAGGGGGATGGAGTGACTCAGGTCATCGGGCGGTGACGCCGGTCATAAAACAGCGGGGGAGGGGCTCAATGGATAAGACGTGCAGAGTGGAAACGATTTCAATCGTGGAGGCAGAGCTTACGTGCTTTATTCCCAGGCATAGCCCTTAACCCGGCTCGTGAAATATCCGGGTTAAGGAACTGAGAGTTCACCTTGACGTGGGATGGTGATGCGGGTCATGAAGCCGTCTTCGGAGTTGAAGTGGGCCTCGCCCCCCAGGGCGCGGGCGCGCTCTTCCATGCCCAGCAGGCCGCTTCCCGGAATGAGGGTCCGGGCTCCTTTTCCGTTGTCCACGGCCATGAGGTGGGCGTGGGTTTCACGGATTTTGACGGAGAGAAAAAGGCGCGTGGCGTCGGCGTGCTTGAGGCAGTTTGTGATGATTTCGGTGCAGGTGCGGTGAAGGGTGGTGTAGAGGGCGGGTTCCAGGAGGTAGATCATTCCCTGGAGGTTCAGGCTGGCATCCAGGCCGGTGCGGCGGGCCTGCTCCATGAGTTCGTCGATCTCCTTTTTCAGTTCTTCCCCGGTGATTCGGCCAGACTCCTCCCGGGATTCCGGGACGGACTTGATGCCGGAGAGGCCGGTGTCCAGCGCGGTGACCGCATGGGTCAGGGCCGGGAGCCCCCGGGTTGAGTCGTGGGGGCCGTAGATGCGGGCCACCTCCAGCAACTTGATGGCCGCCACCAGGGAGTGGCCGATGATGTCGTGGAGTTCCCGGGCCACAAATTTACGGGCGCTGCCTTTGGAGAGCTCTTTCAGCTGGCGGATGGTCTCGTTGACGCGCCTGTTTTTTTCCTCGATCTTTTCCTGGCCGGCCACGATGTCTGCCTGGATGGCCTTGTACTGGGTGACATTCCTTAAGGTGACCAGATGTTGGCCTCCGGTGACGGTACGGATTTTCCTGCAGGAGACAACAAAGGAGGCGTCACCGATGCATGCTTCAAATCCGGACTCTCCGGATTTTTGGGTCTGTTCCGGCAGTGTGGCCAAAAAATCATCCATGGCGCGGCCCGAGGTAAACAGGGCCTGAAACGCCCCGTTGGTGTAGCCGAGGCGGAACCGCCGGTTGAAAAGGGCGATGGGCAGGTTGAGGTGGTGGGTGATCTCGTGGCGCATCAAGGGCGTCAGGGAGAAGAGGTCGTGGTTGAAGGTGGCGTACATAAAGAGCAGGGTCGACCAGGTGAAGACGATGGGGGTGATGTCGAAGATCACCGGGATGCGGGCCATGAAGGTGAGGGTGTGAAGCACCTTGGTGATATACAGGCAGTTGAGAAAAAGGGGCACCAGGATGGCGGTACTCACAATCCAGGTGACGGCCCTGTTCCTGGTGGAAAATTCCTTTTTGAACCGAAGCCTGCAGTAGTAAAGGCCCACGCCGAAGTAGGTGTACTCGATGAGCATGTGGACGTAGAACAGGGGACCGAAGCTGTCTCCGTAAAAGTCGTAATGGCCGTAGAAGAGAAAGTGCAGCGGGTTGGTGAGGATCCAGGAAAACTGGAGCACGGGCAGCCCGTAGACAAGGGGGCGGATCTTCCGGGACAGTCGGGTGCCCCGGGCATAGGCATGGCCAAACTCAATGAAGGCCGCCTCCACCACGCATGTGCAGGCGTAGTAGCCGAGGATGAAGATCCACCTCAGGGTGATATCCGGGGAGACGGTTTTCAGGACCTTGAAGACCATCCACAGGGTCATGGCCCCCTGGAGCACCAGAAAGGCGTTGGCCGAGGGATCGTCCCTGCGGCTTTTCATGGTGAAGACCGCCAGGCAGATCACCGAGAGCACGATGGCAATGATGTGGATGATGCAGATGGCTGAAATTTCTAATTGAAGGGTGGGAGACACGGTGCGGTCTCCTATTCAATGCCGTTTTCTACGGCATAGACGGCCAGCTCCAGCCGGTTGGTGATGCCCAGTTTTTCATACAGTCGGCTCACCTTGTTTTTGACGGTGCCCTCGGCGTAGTGGAGGGTCTCGGCAATGGTTTTGTTGCTCTCGCCCATGACAATGAGCCGCACGATGTTGATCTCCTCCATACTCAAAAGATCCGTGTAGGTGGCTTTGCCGGGGCCCAGGGGCTTGAACCGTTCCAGAAGGATTTTTCGGGCGCCGGGGTGGATCACGGTCATGCCCATGGCCACGCACCGGATGGTGAGGATGAGTTTTTCATAGCCGATATCCTTGGTGATGTAACCGTCGGCACCGCCCAGGAAGGCATCGGTGATGTACTCGGGGTTTTCAAAGGTGGTGAGCATCAGCACCTTGATGTCCGGGTGGCTTTTTTTAAGGATGTTCAGGGCGGCCAGGCCGTCGATGCGGGGCATCTCCACGTCCATGAGGATCAGGTCCGGTGCCTTGCGGTTGCATGCCTCGATGAGCTCTTCACCGGAGCCCACGCTGTCGGTGACGGTGATGTGGGGATCGCTGTTGATGATCTGCTCCAGGGAGTCCCTTAAGAGCTGCTGGTCGTCTGCGATGATGACGTGAATATCAGGTACCATGGTATCTCCTGTAACGGGCGACAAGGGAACGGATGCGGGCGAGGTTGGTCTGGGCGTCCTCAATGAGGGTATCGAGGCGCTCGTTGAATCCTTCCGTATCCCGGACTTGGGACAAAGCCCGGACCCGGGCGCGGAACTGGTGCATGAATGTGTCCTGGGTATGGGTGACATCGCTCAACAGGGCGGACACCTCTTTCTCTTTTTCCAGGTCAAAGACAATGTGGGAGTACTGGCGCAGCCTCTGGTTGGCCTCCTCCAGCTGGACTCTCTGCGTCTCCTGCAGGTCGAGCATCTCGATGTGTGTTGAGATGTCGCTGAAGATAAAAAAGCGGCTTTTCCCCTGGGGCCCCACGGGCTGGGTACGGCAGGCGATGTGGGTTTTACCGTCCGGGGAGGAAAAGGCCGGGATTGTGTACGGGTCGGCCGGGCGCATTCCCGGTGCCACCAGGGCATCGGGGCCTTTTTTCGTGACGGTGGTGAGCCCTTTTTTAAGGAATGCCGCCTTTCGGGCAAGGGGATTGCGGTAAACAATCTCTCGTTGATCGTCGCAGAGAATCACCGCGTCGTCGATGAGGTTGGTGATGTTGGCAAAGGCCTGGTCCCCGATGTGATAGGCCCTGAACTCCGTTGAAAAGAGATGAAGCCCGCAAAGGAGAAAGGGGTAGAGAAAAAGCAGGCTGATTTCACCGGGAGCGCCGCCGAAAAAGGCCCCTGCCAGGTGTGCGCCCAGGGGCAGGGCAAAAAGAAGCAGGCCACGGAGGCGCGAGGTTGAAAAGAGTGCGGCTGCAACGGAGAGCAGGAAAAGACAGCCGGTGACGCCAAGATATCCTGCCCCAAAGGCCATGGCTTGATGGGTGTGGCTGCGGATGAGCCATGTTGCGTGGGTCTGGAAAAGGAGCCCGGCTGCGGCGCAGGCAATCAAGAGCGCTTTGACGGAGAAAAGGGGGGCCAGCACCGAGCGTTGCCCCATCATATGGAGAACGATACATTCCGTTCCCAGGGTGCAGCCCAGTTCAGCCAGCCTGGCGTTGAAGGCAAGGGCCGGGGAGACCATCACTTCGGCGGCAAACCGCATGAACACCGCCGCTCCCAGGGTGGCGTGTGCCGCCAGGATAAGCCGTCCTTTCTGTTTGAACCCCTGGTAGCAGCTGATGACGCCAAAAATGCAGATGGCGATGAGCAGGCACGTAAGGAAAAGAACAGAGTAAAACTGATCAAATGTGTAGTAACGCCCGTCCCCCACGTTTATTCCTTCGGGTTGGTAAGCACACCGGGGGACGTTGCCGTGAAAACGCCTGTGGTTTAGGCCCCGGAATGCTCCGTCAATGGTTTATCAACGCCCCTGCGGGAGTTGTCTGCCCCATGCGGCGTGTTTGTGCATCGGTTTAATGGAAAAGTTTTCCTATTAATCATGGTTTGTTTTGTCTTGTCAAGGAGGGGGGCAGCGGCGGGAGAGGATAAAGAAAAAAGGCAGGACCGAATCGGTCCTGCCTTTTTCTATTCAATGGAGCCTGCTTCTTCTCCATCTCAGGGAGAAGGAGCAGGTCGGGCTGTTCTTAGGGGTTCATCTTGTACGCGTCCACCAGGGCATACAGGTGGTCGTTGATCACGCGGTTGTAGCGCTCCTCGTTGACAACGGGCTTCAGGACCATCTCCTTGCAGAGCTCCTGCTGCTTGTCGGTGCTGGAGGGCTTCATGGCAAGGTCGAGGGCGTAGCGGCTCATGTCTCGGACGAAGACGTCGAAGATGGAGTCGAGGATGTCGTCTTCGATGCCTTCACGCTTGGCGCTCTCTATGATGAGCTGGGCGTAGGGGATTACGCAGAAGATCTCGCCCATGGCATAGAGGAAGTCGAAGTTTGCCATCTGGCCCATGAGGTCGTTGGCGGACTCCATGAGGAGCTGCTTGAAGAGCTCAACCTGCTTGATGAAGACCTTGACGTTGGGCAGGTCAACACTTTCAAAGACCGGCATGTAATCGTGGAACTGGATCTTGCCGTAGCCTTTGGTGGGGCCCTGGTTGAAGAGGAAGTCGTCGTTTTCAGCGCCGTTTCTCAGGCCGACCTCTTCGTACTCTTTCGGGTTGAACATGAAGTTGGGGATCAGCTTGGCCATGAGGGCCATGTTGACGTGCTTGGTGCCTTCCAGCTTGGGCATGCCTTTGATCTGGACGGCTGCGTGCTCGAAGTGCTGATCCTTTTCAAAACCCTTGGCTGCCAGAACGTCCCAGATCAGTTCATGGACGATCTCGCCCTGGATGGCCACCTTCATTTTCATGAGGGGGTTGTACAGGAGGTAGCGGCGATCCTCGGGACCGGCGGCGCGCATGTAGTCGGTGGCGCGCAGGCCGAAGAGCTTCATGGCCGTGATACGGATGTACGAGTCGAAGAAAAGCTGCTTGATGTGGGGGAACTCGGTGACTTTCTTGCCGAAGATCTCACGGTGGGCAGCATGGTTCAGGCCTTCGTACAGGGAGTGCGTGGAGAGGCCGATGGCAGCGGAGCCGATGTTGAACTTGCAGATGTTGATGGTGTTGAGCATGTCGTCCCAGGCCTTCTGGCCGCGGGAGAGGATCTCAGCGTCGGTGATGGGGTAGTCATGGAGCTTGAACTCGGAGACGTACATCTGGTCGCATGCGATGACGTTCTGGATGCACTCGTACTTCTCGTGCTTGGAGTCCACCATGAAGAAGACATAATCGTCGGTGTCTGCAATCTTACCGAAAACGGTGACGACTCCGGCTTCGTTGCCGTTGCCGATGTAGTACTTGCTGCCCTGGGCCAGGTAGGTGCCGTCGCCCTTGGGGTAGAGTTTCATGTCACTGGAGTAGATGTCCGCACCGTGCTCGCGCTCGGACAGCCCGAAGGCGCACAGGGGGTTCTCCTTAAGCTTGGCGGCCGCCTTGTGCTTGGCTTCTTCGTTGTCACCCAGCAGAACGGGGTCCAGGCCCAGGGTGGAGACGTGGTACATGTACCAGTAAGCTGAGCTGTAGAAACCACAGATTTCAGAGAATTCGAACATCTTGTAGGTGCTGTAGTGCTGGTTGGGGTCGTCCCCGTAGCCCTTGGGCAGGAAGAGGGTCTCGAAGATGCCCTCGTTTTTCACGAACTCTGCAAAATCATGGGTGAAGGTTTTTTCGTGGTAGTCTTTTTTGACGGCAGCAAGACCCTTGTTCTCGAACCAGTCGATGGTCTTGAGCATGATCTCTTTGGAACGCTCGTCCGGGTAATTTCTGTCTTTGTATTTTTTCGGGTTTAAAAGGACCATGGGTTCACCTCCTGAACAACTGAAATAAGCAAATAAGCGGATACGACTCCGAGTGTTGAGAAACATTGTTTTGGTAGCACCAATTCCGGGGGGTATCAAGGGATTTTTGGTAGTGTACAAAAGTTTATTTGGGGAGCTTGCTCTGTATATGTAGTGTTTACAGCTCAAAAGTCGATTTTTAATTGTTTGTGTGCAACATAAAAAATAAAATTGGTTGACCAATTTGGGGGCGCTGTAATAGGTGTGGTGGACGCTTTACCACTCGGTAAAAGCGACTGTACCCGGTACCGCGGGCGGGCTGAGTTTACCCCTTCCTGCTGCGGTATCGTCAACGTTATTGATGCCTTTGTGGCTGCCGGAGCGGCAGCCGGGATGGATTCATGCCCACATGTATTGCAGACACAGTATTTGAGAGCCTTCGTAAGGATATCTTCAACGGTCGCTATGAACCGGGAAGCCGCTTGCCCTCGGAGCGGGAGCTGGCCGACCGGTTTGATGCGAGCCGGAACACCGTGCGGGACGCCCTGAGCAGGCTCGATCACATGAAACTGGTCAAGCGGGTCCCCCAGAGCGGAACCTACGTGACGGATTATCGTAATGAAGCCGCTCTCTCCCTGTTGATTTACTATATTGAAAACAGTCTGGATCTAAACGATGAGGTCCTCACCTCGTTTATGGATTTTCGTCTTATCAGCGAGCGGTTTGCGGTGAAACGGGCCGTGCACAACCTGGGCCCCGGGGACCTTTGCCATCTCCACGGGATTCTGGATGAAAAGCAGGCCGCACGAGAAGACGCCCGGACCCTTGCCGAGTGTGACTACGCCTTCCATGAGTTTCTCTTCCAAAAAGCCGAGAGCCTTGCCGTCCAGCTGATCTTCAACACCTTAAAGCCCGTCTTCATCAACTACCTGACCTACTACTACAACCTGGGAGACGACCCGGACGGGATCATCGAGTACCAGCGAAGCCTGGTTTCTGCTCTGGAGACAAAGGATGAGGAACTTTGCGGGTACATGATGGAAAAGCTGCTGCTCTTCGGCATCAACCTTATCAAGGAAGCGCGGTTGACGGATAAGAGCGGGCGGTAGGGGGGTAGGGAATGGTGAATGGTGAATGGTGAATAGGGAGTGGTGAGTGGTGAGTGGTGAGTGGTGAGTGGGCAGCCCGGAAAGGGGCTGCCCGTGGTGGTTTTACGGTGCTATTTTTTCTCTTCCGACGCCTCGATGGCAGCGTGGGCGGCGGCCAGGCGGGCGATGGGGATACGGTAGGGGGAGCAGCTTACGTAGTCCAGGCCTGCTTTGTAGCAGAACCGTACCGAGTCCGGGTCGCCCCCGTGTTCTCCGCAGATTCCCAGCTTGAGGTCCGGGCGGGTTTTGCGGCCCCGCTCCACGGCGATCTTGATGAGCTCTCCCACCCCGGAGGGGTCCAGGGTCTGGAAGGGGTCGGCAGGGAGGATTTTTTTCTCCAGGTAGGTGGGCAGGAACTCACCGACGTCGTCCCGGCTGAAACCGTATGTGAGCTGGGTGAGGTCGTTGGTGCCGAAGGAGAAAAACTCCGAGAGTTCGGCCATCTGGTTGGCCCGCAGGGCGGATCTGGGGATTTCGATCATGGTCCCGAATTTGTGGACGATTGAGGCCAGGCCGTAACGCCGCGCCACCTCTTCACAGGTGGTGTTGACGATTTTGCGCACGAACACAAGCTCTTCCACGTCGCAGGTCACAGGAATCATGATCTCCGGCTGGGGATGGAACCCGTCCTTGGCAAGCTCTGCCGTGGCCTCGAAGACGGCCTTGACCTGCATTTCGGTGAGGTCGGGGACGCTGATCCCCAGGCGCACGCCCCGGTGCCCCATCATGGGGTTGCTCTCCTGGAGGGCTTCGCATCTGCGCTTGATCTCGGTGACGTCCACGCCCAGGGCCTCGGCCAGCTCAATCTGTTTGGCCCGTGAGTGGGGGACGAATTCGTGCAGGGGCGGGTCCAGGGCCCGGATGGTGACGGGCATGCCGTTCATGGCCTTGAGGGTCTCCTTGATCTCCTCTTTTACATAGGGTTCAAGCTCTTGCACGGCGGCTTTCCGTTCACCCTCTGTGTCGCTTAAGATGATTTTCCTTAATATAAAAAGGCGGTCGTCCGCCCCGGCGCTGTAAAACATGTGCTCGGTGCGAAACAGGCCGATGCCTTCTGCCCCGTAACTTTTGGCCACCAGGGCATCTTCTCGGGTGTCGGCGTTGGCGCGCACCCCCATGGTGCGGTAGGCGTCGGCCATCTGCATGAACTTCTGGAAGCGCGTATCTTCCGTTGCGTCCACCATCTTGAGTTTCCCTTCGTAGACTCGCCCCCGGGTGCCGTTCAATGTCAGGATATCTCCCTGGTTGAAGGTCTTGTCCCCGATCTGCATCTTGTTCATGGAAGGGTGGATGGTGATGTCTCCGGCGCCCACGATACAGCATTTTCCCCAGCCCCGTGCCACCAGTGCCGCATGGCTGGTCATGCCTCCCCGTGCCGTGAGGATGCCCGAGGCCGCCCGCATCCCTTCGATGTCTTCGGGGTTGGTCTCTTCTCGTACCAGGATGACGTTGGGGTGGGTTTTGGCGAGTTTGACGGCATCATCCGAGGTGAAGGCAAGATGGCCGAAGGCGCCGCCGGGGCCTGCCGGGAGCCCTTCGGTGAGGCATTCGGCCCGGCTCTCTTCTTCGGGATCCACGATGGGGTGAAGGAGCTCGTTGAGCTGTTGGGGTTTCACCCGCTTGATGGCCGTGACCTCGTCGATGAGTCCCTCTTCGAGCATCTCCATGGCCATGACAAGGGAGGCGGTACCCGTGCGTTTACCCACCCGGCACTGGAGCATGTAGAGCCGTTTGTTCTGGATGGTAAACTCGATATCGAGCATCTCCTTGTAGTGCCGTTCCAGGGTGTTTCGGATGGCCTCCAGCTCGTTGTAGGCGCCGGGCATGGCGACCTCCAGGGAGGTGACCCCTTTGTTGGTTTCCCGCTTGGTGGCGTCGTTGATGGGGGCGGGGGTGCGCAGCCCGGCCACTACGTCTTCGCCCTGGGCGTTGGCAAGCCATTCGCCGAAAAAGGTGTTCTCCCCGGTGGCAGGGTTGCGGGTAAAGGCCACGCCGGTTGCCGAGGTGTCGCCCATGTTGCCGAATACCATGGCCTGGACCGTGACACCGGTGCCCCAGGAATCGGGGATCTGCTCAATGCGTCGGTAGGACTGGGCCCGTTTGCCGTTCCAGCTTTTGAAGACCGCCCCGATGGCCCCTTGGAGCTGTGCTTCGGGGGAGTCAGGGAACTTTTCGCCCAGTACCGTTTCCACCCGTTCGGTGAACAGGCCGCAAAGGGTTTTCAGGTCGTCTTCGGTGAGGTCGGCGTCGTTTTGGAGGTTGCGGGTCTCCTTGAACGCGGCCAGGATTTTTTCCAGCTGGTTGCGGATGCCGTTTCCGTTCATCGCCTCAATGCCTTCGGCCTTTTCCATGACCACGTCCGCGTACATCATGATCAGGCGGCGGTAGGAATCGTAGACAAACCGGCCGTTGCCCGTTTTTTTGATAAGACCGGGGATGGTTCCTGAGGTGAGGCCCACGTTGAGGACCGTCTCCATCATGCCGGGCATAGACTGGCGTCCACCGGACCTGCAGGAGACAAGCAGGGGATTGTCGGGGTCTCCGAAGGCAAGACCCATGTTTTTTTCCAGGCGTCCCAGGGCATCATTGAGCTGCTCGGTATACCCGTGGGGGTAGCTCCCACCCGAGCGAAGGAAGGCGTTGCAGCACTCTGTGGTGATTGTAAATCCCGGGGGGACGGGGATGCCGAGTCGTGCCATCTCCGCCAGGTTTGCTCCCTTGCCGCCCAGCAGGTTCATCAGGCTCGCGTCGCCTTCGGTTTTTTCGCCGTTGAAGCTGTACACATATTTTTCCACGCGTGAAATCCTCCATAACATTAATTCATACGTTGTCCGGTGGGGCTTGCGGATCATTTCGAGACATCTGGGGTCACCTTTCGGGTATCGTGTGCAACGTCGTTGGCCGGGTAAGGACTAAGGAAGCCAGGGAGCTGAGAGGGGCTTCGTTGAGCACTGAAGATGCACCTCAGCACATGATAAAACGTGTTTTGGACGGTCTCCGGGAAGGCCGGCGCCGTTCAAACGTACACTGCTTTACGTCCAAACCCTGGGATGTTTGTTGGGAGAATAAACGGAACAACTGAGGCGTCACAACGGCCTGAGGGTCAGGCACATGGCACGACCGGGTGGGGATGGGGAAAGACCGAAGGGCGCATGACACGATGGAAAAATGAACCATACTTAATAAAATACAGGCATGGCAGGTGCCTGTCAAGACGGTGTCTTTCCTCGGAGGGGAACCGGGGCGGACAGCTGGGCCGGGTCTTTCACGAAGGGTGAGAAAATCGCGGATCACATTTTGCCTGTGGGAAATACCCGGGTTCACATGGATTGCTTGCCTTGACATCTTCGCCGTGTTACTTGCAGTGTCCCGTGGGATTGATTACAATCGAACCCATTGACACCCCCCGGGGCAGCCGACCCTCCACGGAATACATCGCTGCCCCCATCACCTCCGGAAACCGCGTGTCGATGAAAGCCCACCCGACGGAGAGAGACGTGATCGCAAGATTCTTCCCCTTTTTGACATGGCTTCCCCTGATTGGCCGGGCCACCTTGAAAGCAGACCTCCTGGCCGGGTTCACCGGTGCCGTCATTGTGCTTCCCCAGGCCGTTGCCTTTGCGGCCATCGCAGGACTGCCCCCGGAGTACGGGCTCTACACCGCCATGGTCACCCCGGTGGTGGCAGCCCTTTTCGGCTCGTCGTATCACCTCATTTCAGGGCCCACCACAGCCATCTCCATTGTGGTTTTTTCCGCGGTGAGCCAGTACGCCGAGCCCGGCAGCGGGGCGTACATCGGCCTTGCCCTGACCCTTACTTTCCTTGCGGGATTCTTTCAGCTTGCCTTTGGCCTGGCACGCCTCGGCGCCCTGGTGAACTTTGTCTCCCACACGGTGGTAACAGGCTTTACCGCCGGGGCCGCCATCCTTATCGTGACCAGCCAGTTAAAGCATGTGCTGGGGCTGACCCTGCCACGGGGGGAGTCCTTCATCGACACCTGGGCGGCCATGGCAACCCATTTCTCCACGGTTAACGGGTTCGTGGTGGCGGTGGCCGCCGTTACCATCGGGGCGGCCGTGGTCTGCCGCAGGTTTTTTCCAAAGGCCCCGAACCTTCTCGTGGGCATGGTGGCAGGAAGCCTGGCCTCTCTGGCCATGGGCGGCCCCGAGCACGGGGTGGCGCTGCTCGGTGAGATCCCATCCAAGCTTCCCCCCATATCGGTGCCGGAGTTCTCCATCCCCGTGATCCGGCAGCTGGCACCGGATGCCTTTGCCATTGCGTTGCTGGGGCTCATTGAGGCCGTCTCCATCTCCCGTTCCGTTGCGGCACGGTCCCGGCAGCTCATCGACGGAAACCAGGAGTTCATCGGCCAGGGGCTCTCCAACCTGGTGGGCAGTTTTTTCTCAAGCTACGCAGGGTCGGGCTCCTTTACCCGCTCCGGCATCAACTACGCCGCCGGGGCCAAAACACCCCTGTCCGCCATCTTTGCAGCCGTTGCCCTCATGGCCCTGGTCCTTCTCATCGCCCCGCTCACGGCCTGGCTTCCCCTTGCCTCCATGGGCGGCGTGATCCTTATTGTGGCGTGGAACCTCATCGATTTCAGGCATATTCGCTTCATTCTTCGCGTGAGCCCTTCGGAGTCTGCGATCCTTGCGGTGACTTTTTTTTCCACTCTGTTTCTGGAGCTGGAGTTTGCCATTTACATCGGGGTGTTTCTCTCCCTGATCCTTTTCCTCTCCCGATCCTCTACCCCGGACATCGTGATCATGGCCCCGGATCCCGCCACCCGGTCCCGGCAGCTCACGAGTATCGAGAAACGTCCCCTACACGAGTGCCCCCACATGAAGATCATCCGCATCGACCGGTCCATCTACTTCGGGTCCGTGGGAAGCATCCGCAGCCGCATTGAAGCGATGATCGAAAAGGAGAGACTGACCAACATGCTCATCGTCAGCGAGGGGATTAACTACATCGATCTGGCAGGGGCCGAGATGCTGGTGGAGCTTTCGGATGTCCTCAAGGCGCGGGGGGGCGGCCTCTACTTCTGCAACCTGAAAACCACTGTGTTTCAGTTTATCGCCCATGTGGGGTTCATCGATCGCATCGGAGAGGATCACATCTTCGAGCACAAGAGCGAGGCCATTGCCGCCTTTGTGGCCCGGCGAGACGAGGCGTGTCGCAGGGAGTGTGCCTGTAGGGTGTTCAGGGAGTGCAGCGGGGAAAAGGACTCCTGACGGCGGGATTAGAAAAGCCTTCGTCTTCGCCTTTGGCCGCGCAGTGACAAGTCTTAAAATAAAAAGTTTCAAATGCAGGTGCGAACACGTCAAGCTGTCAATGTCGATTCGGCGGAGCCTCGCAAAACGTACTTAAAACCTGTAACGTTTGACTTTCGGCAGCGCTTTTGTGTCGTTTGCCCTGAATTATCCCCCGGTGTGAATGGATAAAGGAGTTGGGTATGTCTGTGGATTCGTTGTCGCCGTCTCATCTAAAGGCCCTGGGGCTGCTTCTGGAAGAGCGGCATGTCACCAGGGCTGCTGCGCGGATGCGGGTGAGCCAGTCGGCCATGAGCAAGATCCTGGGAAAGCTTCGCGAGGCGTTTTCCGATGATTTGCTTGTGCGGGTGGGGAATCGCCTGGAACCGACGGAACGGGCTCGAACCCTGCAACCGAGGTTGGAGGTGATTCTGGGTGAGCTGGAAGCCATGGCCATGGAGGTACCCTTTGACCCGGCCGAATGCCAGCGGTGGTTTACCTTTGCGGTGAGCGACTACGTGGCCCAGTTCGTGCTTCCCGACCTGCTCTGCACCCTCCACACCGAAGCCCCCGGTATTCGGGTATCCGTGATCACGGAACGCTCAGAGACCGTGGTGGAAGAATTGGTGGAAAACCGCATTCAGGTGGCAAGCGCCATGGAAGGGGAGGCACCCCTTCCCCCGGGGGTGGTGTGCCGCTGGATTGGAACGGATACGTTTGCCTGTGTTGGGGCCAAGGGGCATCCCCTGGCCCGGAACTGCGATATGGAAGGCTATCTGAAGGCATCCCATGTGGTGGTGACCGGCGGAAGCGACAAGGCCGGCCCCATTGACCGGGCCCTATCCGCCCGGGGCAGGCAGCGCACCGTGGCCCTTGAGACCTCCCTGTTTGCTTCGGCCATGGAAGTGGTGACCCAGAGTGATTTTCTCCTGACCATCCCTAACCACATCGCCCGGCACCTTGCCCGGCGGTACGACGCCGACGTGTTCCCACTGCCCTTTGAGGTGCCTCCGTTTCGCTACGGCCTGCTCTGGCATGAGCGCCACAGGCGAGATGCCGCCCACACCTGGCTGCGCCGAAAATTCGAAACACAGCTCAAGGAGTCCCATTACTCTCACTAAGGCATATTCCGTGTGGGAATGATATGTATTCCGGGTATGCGTTTTACATCATGGTCCCGTTGGGCTATCCTAATTTTCTTCTGAACCCTTACCCAAACAAGACAACACGGAGTGCCCGACAATGTTCGAATCCCTTGTGGTCGTCCTGGGGGTGGCCCTGGCCGCCCAACTCTCCCCCGGACCCGACATGATGCTGATCTTTCGCCACACCACCACGTCCCTGCGGGCCGGTATGGCCTGTATCCTGGGCATTTGCCTCGGCTTCACCGTGCACGTGACCCTGTCCGTTGCAGGCCTTGCCGTGATTATCCGCACCAGCCCGTTACTGTTCAACACCATTCGGTACACCGGGGCCGCGTACATCCTCTACGTGGGAATCCGCTGTCTCACCGGCAACTCCGGCCTCACCTTTGATGCCAATCAGAAATCCTCGGCCCCCTTTGGCCAGGCCTTTCGCGACGGCCTCTTCTGCAACCTTCTCAATCCCAAGGTAACCCTGTTCGTCCTCAGCGTCTTTTCTCAGCTCCTCGCCCCCGAAACCCCCACAGCCATCCGGGCCCTCTTCGGCCTTGCCCTGATCGTCGAGGCCATCGTTGTCTGGACGCTTTTCTCCATGCTCCTGGACAGACCCGCCTTCAGAACCCGCTACGAGCGATTCCAGAACCCCATATCACGGGGCTGTGGCGTGGTTCTTTGCGGTCTTGCCGTGTTGATGGTCGCGGGGTAAACGGTCTCCCTATAAAGAAACCTCTGGCGGTAAAGGTTGGTAAACCTCCATAGCCAAAACACGTAATAAATTGATAGCCCTTGTGGTTTAGTCCTCGTATCAGGCTGAAAAAGGGCTGAAGAGACGTTACCGGCTGTTCAGTAATCGTAAAAGCCCCAGGTTTTCAAACGCATGGACTGTACGCGCATCCATTAGATGTTCACATATATTCCTGTTGTGGTGGAAGGCAGGGTTAAGCCAGTTTAAAATATCTTTCTATAGATGTATATGAATACACCCTTGCATTTGTGTGGACTAAAGAGTAAGAAATAGCGTTTGGGTGAATAACTCGATTTGTTTTATCAGAAGAGTTTCGAATGAGGAATGGTAGGATAAAAGTGAATCCATAGGGAACTTTGTTTGTTTCGAGAAACTAATTCTGAATACGGTGTATGGTTAGAGCTATTGAATGAGACGGAGTATTGGACAGGAATAGCTTGTAACCTGTAAGGATACAGCACAACTTTATGCTCCAAAACCTAATGCAAGTTAAATATAGAAAGATATTACATGAAGCCGAAAAATTTATTTCAGCTGATGGGCTTTAAAGGAAAGCCCAAGCACTTTTCGTATGAAATCATGGAATGCAGCATTAAAAATATTGGCCCCGTCAAGTACGCACAATGGTTGCACCCAAATGCAGTCGACCAAATTATAAATGCCGATCTTGTTGATGCTTACGGCGAATACATAAAGGAAGGCGATTTCTGTATTGATATTGGGGCACATTGCGGCGACACATCGTTGCCCATGGGATTGGCCGCTGGAAAAACAGGGAGCGTGTTGGCATTGGAACCCAACCCTTATGTCTATCCGGTCTTGGAAAAAACGGCACGGTCAAATAGTGACATTGCAAATATAAAAACAGTTATGGCTGCCGCTGGGTTAGAAGAAGGCTTCATGGTGTTTGAGTATTCAGACTCTGGTTTTTGCAACGGGGGACGTCACGAGAATATCTCGGCACTGAGGCATGGTCACGCATTCAACCAGACGGTTTTTGCTATCAACCTTGAGCAGGAACTAAAATCAGACTATGCAGCCTTGCTGCCAAAGCTTAGCTTTATAAAAATAGATTCTGAAGGCTATGACCTTTATATCCTTCGGTCTATTGAAGGTATTCTTAAGGAGTATCATCCTGTTATTAAAGCGGAGGTGTTTAAGAAGACGGATTATAATTATCGTAATCAGCTGCTGAGTTTTTTACTGGAGAGGGGGTATTCGGTTTTTAAGATTACCGGTGAACCCTTGACAAAGGGTGAACCGCTTACTCAGAAGAATATTGATGTCGGAACACATTATGATATTTTAGCATTGCCTGATACCTGTTCAATGAAGATTGCCTCGTGACCGAACGTCTCATTAAGCCTTTGCTTAAGACGTAAGGCCTTCGAATAGAGAAGGGGGGGGATTGTTCCTTGCTTCTTGGCCGACAGGAGAAAGCCCACCTCGGGGCTTGAGGTGGGCTTTTTTTTACGAACGGCATTGGGATCACCCATTTAATATCTTGTAAAGTTAAGTTATCGATAATATTTGTGCGTTATATTGCTAATCAATCGATTCTCCTATTCGATATAGGATAGGTTTGATGCCATTGTCTTCCTGAAGTGTGGGGCCTTCCTTCGGAATAGTCAATTCCGCGTTTTGGCAGTAGCCTTGCATAAATGAATTTCAAGATAAAGCTTGTGCCTATATCTCTGGTGCTAATCAGGATGAATATGAGTAGGTCGGCGCGGTCACTTTGAGGGCCTGGCCTTAAAAACCTGAGTGCTGTGAATATCGCATAGAGACTTTGGCTTCGTTGACCTATACCCTGGCTCTATCCGTTTTTCCCAAAAATACCCATTTCCTTCATTCTCTTTTGCTCTTCTTGGTAAATGATCATCATGCGGTTTATCTTGTTGTATTGCCGGGTCAGCAGGTCTTTAGTGATGGTCCGAATCCCCCACCGCTTGAAGTCAAGGTGCAAGCAGTTCCCACCTGAATCATCTGTCTCCTCCAGTTCGGTTAATAAATCACCAACCGATTTGAGCAATCGGTGAACGTCTTTGATGGAATCACACAACTCGGAAATCTCCGACCCGGTAAACATGTCGGGAGAAGATAAGCTGCTTAATGAGGTCATGATGAAGCCCCCAGTTTCATTAGTGGCTAATTGACAGTGAATAGGAAATAGAATTTCCCCAGAATGTTCTCAGCGGATTGATTCCCTCCAGCCTGTTAGGTGCAGGGAACCAAAAAATGTCGATATTGGAAAATTGTATCGTGAAATGCGCAATCTCTGTTCGGGTGAAACCTCTATGATTATAGGTTCTCCGTCATTTTTACAGAACAAACCCGACTTCTTCTCAATGTTTAAGTGCGAAGGTGGCAATTGAAGCCGTTCGTATCCGTTCTAAAACCTAAAATTAGGGGGGGTCACCCGAAGGGTGAGAAAACTGTGCGGAAACGGTGGGTTATATTTGCCTTTTTGAAAATTCTAAATATTGTCGAGTAATCATCTGTAATAATATCTTATCGATTTGGCCCGGTCGTTTTTTATGCAATGTCCGGGCTAAAGTTTTGTGAGTCAGATCGCCTTGGCAAGCTCCCGACCCAGTTGAATGGCTTGGTCCAATACCGCCTGGTCATCGCCGACTTTGCCTTTGTCAAAAATGCCGTAAACAGGAAGCTCGCCTTTCATCTGATAGCCAACATCAGCCAATGGCAGCCGCATGGCGTCCAAGGTGACACCCATGAATGCCGGGTTTGGCTGTTCACAGATTCCGGCAATCAGCGCTTGTCGGCCCTGGTTAGCCAAATGGCTCGAAAATTTTCGAGGGCGGTCATCTGTAAATTGATAAAAGCAGTAGAGTCTGTCGATAAAGGCCTTGAGCCATGAGGTGATATTGTAGTTGTGGGTCGGCGACACCATGATCAGCCCCCGAGAGGATCTGAACTTGGGATAAAGTTCCTGCATGTCGTCATCAAGGCTATGACAGGCCCCGTCGGTGCGGCAGGCTTCACACCCGATACAAGGCAGGATATGGAAATCTCGTAGTTGAATGACTTCACAGGAAATATTTTCCGTTCGAACACCCAGCGCGAAATGATTAAGTAATACATCCGAGTTTCCGCCTTCTCTGGGGCTGCCGCTAATAGCCAGTACTTTTTTTTCAGGGTATTGTAATATACTATTCACTTAAAACCTCTAATCCTTTTTTTGAGACACCGATATCTTGTTTGTTTTTTTGATGTCCCATATAATGACCGTTAATATTTGCTTGTAGAGCCTATCCAAAAATAAATCACTGCGAGTGAAAATGAATTGTAACCATTGGGATGGAAGGACATTGATTGCTCTGCTTCTTTACTTGCCAATTGGTCATCTGTTGATGACTTCTCTTGTTTGTAATGAAATTTGTCTATAGACAAAGAGATACTATGCAGAACAGTGAAATGCCATTTGGAATAACCGAACGAGTTGTTATGTATTCATGAACAAGGATGACCAATGGAACTCTACCAGCTGCGGACGTTTGTAACGGTTGCGGAAGAAATGCATCTCACCAAAGCCTCTATGCGGCTCTTTCTCAGCCCCCCAGCGGTGAGCGCTCACATTAAAGCCCTGGAAGAAGAGTTGAGTGTGCGTCTCTTTGACAGAACGCCTAAAGGAATGGAGCTCACGGAAGAGGGGCATCACCTGAAGGCCCAAGCAGAGAAGGTGCTTTCCTCGGCAAACGACTTTCTCAATCATGCCAAGCTGTCCGGTCAAGAACTGATAGGAGAATTTACACTGGGGTATTGCTCAAGCGGCAGTCTGCTGCGGATTCCGGAACTGGTGTTGGAGATGGCCTCCCACCATCCGAACCTCATGTTAAACCTGGAGCAGTGCCTCAGCTTAAAGCTTGTTGATGCCCTGAGAAAGCGTGATATTGATGCTGGATTTTATTTCGGGAATGACAATCCGGCCGAGGTAGAGTTGGTTAAACTGAAGACCATGAATCTGGTAATCGCTGCACCTGAAAAATGGCGGCAGCAGATTGAATCAGCCAAATTGAAAGATTTGACTGGTTATCCATGGATCTGGACTTCTGAGGAGTGTTCCTTCCGAAAGGTTGCCGATGCGGCCATCACCATAAGGCGGCTCAACCTTAGCCATGCAATTGTGGTGAACGAGGAGGCGACATCTAAGGGCTTGATTCAGGCAGGAGTCGGTCTTGCTCTGATGTTGGAAGATGAGGCCAGAGATGCGGAAAAGGCAGGGCAGTTGGTAATCTGGGATAAAGAGAGCCTCAAGATTGATCTATCCCTGGCCTGGCTCAAGGGTCGAAAAAGCGATCCCTCCATCAAAGCCTTAAAGGCCCTGGCTCGGAATATTTGGCAGTCGCCCCCTTGTGGTGGTGGGGAGTTAACTTCATTGGGGTCACCCATAGAAAGACCTCTGGTTGTTCCTGAAAAGGAGCTTGTCGGCGCAATTGACTAAAGGGTGATTTGCTGGGGATGAAATATTTTATTGACGGTCCCTCTGGACGGGATAGTGAAATTCCTAACAAATTTGGGTGCAACGGGGAGGGTGTGAGGGAGGCATTCTAGGTTAGGCACAATAAGGCTATTGATGCTGGGCAACACGACATGTGTGCGTCATGGTCTCAGCAGAGATAGGCATAGCCTCATCATTATTATCTTTTCGATTTAACAATGCGAATGCAGCCGACGCAAATAACCGTGCGGCTGCTTGGCGGTTTTGGTTTGCTGGTAGAGTAGTCTCTCATTTAATATATTGAAAATAACATCTATTAAAGCGTCTTGAGGTGAATGGTGGACACTGATTCATATATCCGTAGCCTTTTGGTGGCGAATCCCTTGAGAGAGTCGATCCTTCGCAGCGTGATCGAGGCAATACAGCTCCCTGCCGGAAGCAGCGGACTGGATGCGGGGTGTGGGATCGGGCTTCAATGTTTGCTGTTGGCCGAGGCGGTGGGATTCTCCGGGCATGTCACCGGGCTTGACCAAGCCTCGGGGTTATTGAATTGCGGGGAAGAACTTGTGAAAGAGGCAGGTCTTTCACAAAGGATTTCATTTCAGAAAGGGGATGTGACAACTCTTCCCTTCGACAATCATACCTTTGATTGGGCATGGAGTGCCGATTGCATTGGGTATGCTCCTTTGGAGCCGCTGCCGCTGTTGAAAGAACTCTCACGGGTGGTGAAACCCGGTGGGATTGTGGCAATATCTGGATGGTCTTCGGAAAATCTGCTTCCTGGATATCCTCGTTTGGAAGCCCGTCTGAGAGCGATATCGGGTGGACTTGCTCCTTTTATACACGGGAAGAAACCAGAGACGCATTTCCTGCGTGCACTGGGGTGGTTTCGTGACATAGGTTTAAAGGAACCCAGGGTAAAAACTTTTGCTGATGGTTTCTATGCTCCCCTCAGCTATGAAATACGAGCAGCGTTGACGGACTTGATTGAAATGCGCTGGCCGGATGCAGAGCGTGAGCTGTCATCCGATGACTTGTCAGAATTCCAACGGTTGTGCCTGCCGGACTCACCGGATTTTATCCTGAATCTTTCAGACTATTATGCCTTTTTCACACACACACTGTTCTGGGGCTATGTTGCCGGATGACTTGCACAGACGTGGGAAAGAAGGGGGAAACCCGCATTTTTACCTTCAAAGTGTTTGACTGTGAGAAGGCGTCCATACATTAGGGTAAAAGCCCCCGGCCATGATTCGCCGGGGGCTTTTTGTTCTGTTAGTCTTTTTTATGGAAATACCGGGGCTTGATCATGTTCTCAGGGGAGAGGATGTCGTCCAGGTCCTCTTTTTTCATATACCCCTTGGCAAGGACGATGTCGTACACTGACGTGCCGGAGGCAAGGGCCTCGTGGGCCACTTCTGTGGACTTTTCATAGCCGATATAGGGGTTCAAGGCCGTGACCAGGCCGATGCTGTTGCGGACGTAGTTGCGACAGACGTCTTCGTTGGCGGTGATGCCGTCAACACATCGGGTTGCCAGGGTTTCAAAGGCGTTGCGCAGGTACATGAGAGAGCTGAACAGGCTGTGGGCGATCACCGGTTCCATGACGTTGAGTTCCAGCTGACCGGCCCCGCAGGCCATGGTGACGGTCATGTCCGCACCGGCTACATAAAAACAGGCCTGATTGACCACTTCGGGAATGACGGGGTTGACCTTGCCCGGCATGATGGAAGACCCCGGGGCCATGGGGGGCAGGTTGATTTCGTTGAAACCGCAACGGGGGCCGGAAGACATCAGGCGCAGGTCATTGCAGATCTTGGAGACTTTCACCGCAACACGCTTGAGCACCCCTGAGAGCTGGACATACGCTCCGGTATCCTGGGTCGCTTCCACCAGGTTTTCGGCCTTGATCAGGTTGATGCCCAGCAATTTGGACAGCTTTTCCGTCACCAGATCCGCATATTCGGGATGGGCGTTCAAGCCCGTGCCGATGGCGGTGGCTCCCATGTTGATCTCACGCACCAGGTCCGTGGTTTCCTGCAGGCGCATCATGTCTTCGCCGAGCATCACGGCGTATACGGAAAATTCCTGTCCCAACGTCATGGGCACGGCGTCCTGGAGCTGAGTACGCCCCATCTTGATGATGTCCTTGAACTCCTCGGCCTTTTTTTCAAAGGACTTTTTCAAAAATGCCATGGCCTCGATAAGCTGGCGTATTTTGGCAATCAAGGTGATACGCATGGCTGTGGGGTACACGTCATTGGTGGACTGGGACATGTTCACATCAATGTTCGGGTGCAGGAACTCGTACTCACCGCAGCGATGGCCCATGCCTTCCAGGCCGAGGTTGGCGATGACCTCGTTGGCGCACATGTTGGTGGAGGTTCCTGCACCGCCCTGGATCACATCGACCACAAACTGATCGTAGTATTTCCCTTCCAGGATCTTTTTACAGGCCAGTGTGATGTGTTTTGACTTGTCTTCCTCCAGCAACCCCAGCTCACAGTTGGCCTGAGCTGCGGCCATTTTGATATATGCCAGGGAGTCGATCAGCTGGGGATAATGGCTGATGGGAATGTTGCTGATTTTGTAGTTTTCAGCAGCTCTCAGGGTCTGGATGCCGTAATAGCATTCACAGGGGACTTCTCTTTCACCGATGCAATCATGCTCAAGACGATAACTTTTCACTGCATTTCCTTCTTACTATCACTGTGTTCCTGTTTCCCGGGGCCAACAGCACATGTTGCTCTGCCGGGGAATATATCAATTGGGTACAGGGTGGTTCCGTGTACTGCATCCCATTCACTTCATTTCTTTCTTTCAGCTACCAGAAACGGCCGCTTGAGAGAAGGGGGCAGGCATGCATATTTGATACTATCCTCTTTGAAAGAGTCTCCCAGGGAACTAACATGCTAAAATAGCATTGTTAATTTTTTTGCTTATTTTTAGAATGATTTATTTTGGCTTTGCAGAAAAACAGATCGCTATGAATTGGCGATCAGTCTCTATAGACGCGGGTATCTCCCCGTCACTCAGGCGGTTTGGCGGGATCGAAAGGTGAAGACCCCCATTTTTTAATTCCCGGGTTTACCCCCACGGGAACTGACGCCGAAGGCTTGGTGCCAATCGAACCCGTTCCTCTTCTGATGATTCAGTCATCGAAAATGACGATCACAGAAGCCTGGGTGAGCTGGATTTGCATGGTCACAATGCAAGAGGGATGTGGTGGAGAAAAAAATTGTAAGGAGGGGCGTGGACGGCATGTTGTCCACGAAGCGGTTCACGGAATGGTATCCCTTGCGGCGATGTCCCAACTCTACGAGGGCTTTTGGGCTTTTGTTCTATGGAACCGGATGTTGAGCTTTTTTATTTTACTTCTCAGGGTGTTCGGCTTCATGTTCAGGAGTTTTGCAGCGCCATTGGGGCCTTCTATGCGCCCGCCTGTGCGCTTTAACACCTTGACGATGTATTGTGAAATCATGTCATCGAAGGGGATAATGTCATCATCGTTTTTATCCCTCGGAATTTCCGAGGCGTTACGTGTGGCAGAATTGATATGCAGGTGATCAAAGGTGAGTGGGGTGTTGCGGTTTAGAATCAACGCTCTTTCGATGATATTCGAAAGTTCTCGTACATTGCCGGGCCAGTCATAGTCCATCAACTGATCCATGGCCCGGGGGGCAAGTCTTTGAGGCGGGTAAAGGTTTAAATCTTTGGCTTTTTTTTCGATAAAGTAATGGGCGAGGGCCGGGATATCTTCTTTTCTCTTCCTTAGCGGCGGAATGTGGATAGGAAAAACGTTTAGTCTGAAGTAGAGATCCTCACGAAATGTGCCGGATTTAATCAACTCATCCATATCTCGATGGGTTGCAGCAATAATACGTGTATCCACAGGAATTGTTCGGGTGCCTCCCAGGCGTTCGATTTCCTTGAACTGGATAGCCCGTAACAACCTGACCTGGGCAACCAGGGAGAGCTCGCCGACTTCATCTAAAAAAAGAGTGCCGGAGTCAGCGCGTTCGAATTTTCCTCTTTTTTGGGAAACAGCACCGGTAAATGCGCCTTTCTCATGGCCAAACAGCTCAGAGTCTATAAGGTTTTCCGGGATAGCCCCGCAGTTAACCTTGACAACCGGTCCTTCGTGTCTTTTTGAAAACTGGTGAATAGCATTTGCAATGACATCTTTGCCTGTGCCTGTCTCCCCAAGAAGCATCACGGGACTTTCCACTTCAGCCACATGCCGGGCAAGGGTCATGACCTCTTTTAAGCCGGACTCCGCGCCTATGATTTTATCCCCCGAGATTTTCATCAGTTCAAGGTAGAGCCTCTGGGTCTCTTTTTTGAAATTTTCCGAGCGGTTCTGTACGTCACGGTGCCTCAGGGCATTGGACATGGCCATCGAAAATGGCTCCTTTACTGCTGAAAAGAGCTTTGCATGGTCTGCTGTGTAGGCATGTTGAGAAAAAGAGTACAGGGAAATCGTTGCAGGGAAACTGTCCTCAAAGTCCACCGGCAGGACAAGATTGGATGCTTCCTTGAGGTTAAGGACTTTGGCAAAATCCTTACTGATGGGATTAATGTTCGGTGCATTGAAAATCAGGACATCGTCAATTTTTTTATTCTCTTTTTTCTCAAAATACCGTTGCTCTTCTTCTATGGATTCAGGTGAGAACGGAATAAGAATATCCTGAATTTCGACCCCTTCTTTTGTTACCCTGACAATACTGACTGTGGCGCCGTTAGGTTCGGTAATATCGAATTGAAGACCATCTGCCGGGATGTATTTCCTGATATACTGAAAGCACTTAAAGAGCGCCTTTTCAAGGTCAAGGCTGCAGCAAAGGCTTAGCGTTACATTTCGGAAAAATTGGTGTTTATCAACCGTCATCTGAACCCCCTTTACGTGAACCAGACAAAATAACCATGATATTAAATAGTTTATCATGTAGCCACGAAATTTAGTAGCTGAAAGCCATTTAATATCGTGGTTTTGAAAAATGCGTCTCGATATTTATCGTATTTACGGCCTCTTATATTTTGGCATGTCTTTTGAAATAATAGATATCAACTTTTAAACACAAGGGGAATTGTAAATGAATTCAGAAATAGTAAAAGAGAGCCTGAGGAAATTTTCAGAAGTCGTGTCTTTTAATTATCCTGCCATCGGCTGGTATTTTTCACCTGAAGAGATAGAAGACTCGTTTGTTTATCAAAAGGAACGATGGGTCTGCATGTTCATGTATCTGAAAATGATGATGAAACAGGGAAAAAGAATCCGGTTTTCAGAGGATAACGGCAAGGCATGCACCGGCTCGACGGAATATTTTGGCTTTGCAGAACTGGAAGATGACGGGGGCGTATTTTTAGCGGAAACCGAACGGTTTTTTAAGAATCTCGAGCTTTCAAAGGCATATACCCGTGAGTCGGCAACCCTTATCCAGCCGCCAAAAGAAAAGTATCTGTACATGGAACAAGTCGAAAAGATCGATAAAAACAGGGAAATTGAGGTCGTGAATGTTTTTCCGGCAGACCTCACCAACCTGACAAAGCTTGTCACCCTGTCAGGCTACGACAGCACGGCCAGTTTGATGGACAATGTGTTGATTCCCAACTGTTCGGGTTGCCAGTCTGTCTTTACGCTTCCCTATAATGAAAAATTTCAGGAGCATCCCAGGAGTATCGTCGGGTTCATGGAGCCCATGGTCAGGAATTTTGTTCCAGAAGACATGGTGTCCTTTTCGTTGCCTTCCACTCGTTTTGTTGAAATGGCGAACAATATTGAAGGCAGTTTTCTTGATAAAAATTTCAACAATCCCAAAGGTTTTTGATTCTTTGCCGCCGGATCAAAGGCATATCGGCGTTATCAGCCATAAAAAAACCGATGCCCACGGGAGTGCGGGCATCGGTTTTTCGCGTTTTATGTGTGTCGCTGATTTGCTTATGAATTAAGCCGCTTCGCTTTCAGGCCTTTCGCCGTTTTTGATGATGAGTCCCATCACATGTTCAGCCACAAGGTAGACACCCACGGCGGCCAGGACGCTGTTGACCGGGGCGATGCCGGGGATCACCCTGGCGGCTGCCACGCCTGCGGCCCACGCCAGGATGGCGGTGGGGCGAATGGTTTCGAAGCGGGTTTTATCCAGGTGGCCATAGAGGCGCTTGCGGACCATGAAGTAGTCTGCGATGAGGATGCCGCCGATGGAAGGGAGCATGGTGTTCAGAAAGGCGAGCCAACCAACGAAGTTGTTGTAGAGGTAAAGGGCGGCAAGGGTTCCCACCACACCGTTGGCAAGGACCACCCATTTTTTGGGCAGGCCGGTGATGTTGGAGAAACCGAGGCCTGAGGCATAAAGGGCGTTGTCGTTGGTGGTCCAGATGTTGAGCCCCAGGATCACCATGGCCCAGACGATCATGCCCTGTTTCAGGAGCACGTCGGATATATCCGCCTGCTGGTAGAAGGCCGCGCCCACGGCGCCGAAGAGAAACATGAGGCTGTTGCCGAGGAAAAAGGCCATGACCGTGGTGGAGACGGCGGTTTTGGTGTTCTTGGAAAACCGCGTGAAGTCCGGGGTGAGGGTGCCGCCGCTGATGAAGGAGGCCACGCAGATGCCGATGGCCGTGAACAGGCCCATGGGCTCGGCAGGGACCATGGAAAACCAGGCGTCCAGGCCGCCGAAGTCGGTGAATGCATTGCCCACGGAGAAGCTGCCCAGGACGGCGATGGAGGGCACGGCGATGAAGCTAAGAATGGTCAGCGCGCGGATGCCGAACCAGGCCGTGGCCGTCATGACAAGGCCCGAGGCCAGGATGAGGGCGTGGATGTTCCATCCGGTGACCTTCTGGACGGGAAGGGCGAACATGGCAACCCCTACGCCGAACCATCCCACCTGGGTGATGGACAGGAGAAAGGAGGGGAGGTAGGAGCCTTTTTCCCCAAAGGAGAACCGGGCAAGCAAATGGGTTGAGAGACCGGTTTTGGCGGCGATGGCCGCAAGCAGACCTGTGTAGCATCCCAGAAGAAGGTTACCGGTCATCACCGTGGCGATGAGCTGCCAGGCGGTGAGCCCGGTGCCGAGCTTTCCGCCGGACCACATGCTGGCGGAAAAAAAGGTAAAGCCGAGCATCACCACCAGCATGGGCCAGAACCCTTTGCGGTGGGAATCAGCGACATGGGTGAGGGCGAAATCAGCGTCTGTTGTGTGGTCTTTCTTCATCTGTTTCTCCTATAATATGTACTAAAAGCGTGCCTCCGGGGTGCAGGGGATGAATCCCCTGCACCCCGGGTTCGCAAATGCTCCGTGCCTTCGTTCCTCAGGTACGTCACACTTGCTGACGGGCTTTGCCCGTGACAAGCCGCAAAAACGTTTCGGTTGCAAACGAATCGTCATGATGCGTGGAGGTTACCGTAAACCTCAGGACTCGTTTTGTTTTAAATGCCTGGTAACTATTCAGCTCAAAAAAAACAGCCTCCGGCGGCAAGGTGTGCCACCTTGAAAGCAGGTTGCGGATGTGTTTTGCCCCTCGTTCCTCGGGTCAAATCACATCCGCCTTTAAAGTAAAAATTCACTCAAAAAGATTTTTTAAAACCTGTTTGTTAAACCCGCCTTTATAAAATCAGGCAAACGTTTAGCCCCCGGCAGGGCCGCCGGAGGCATAAGCTGAATAGTTACAATGCCTGTTTGTCAAATTTTTCAAAAGTTTGGCCCCCGGCAGGGTTGCCGGAGGCATTTTTTCCTATCAGGCGTCCAGCTGTGATATCTGCTTCCGGCAGATTTCGGCCAGGTCCACTTCGCTAAACCGGCCCGCGTCGAGTTCGGGGAATCGTTCTTCGAGCAGCTCGGCAAAGCCCATGCCTTTTTCCGCCAGGGCCAGGGTGTCGCCCCAGTATTCTGTGAGGTCCGCGATGTACTCCGGGGTCCAGAAGGCCCGGGAACCCGCATCGTAGATGGCGCAGCGCTGGATGGGGTAGGAGGGATCTTCGTACTGGGACTCGATGAACTCCGGTGCCATGAGGGCGCCCTTGCGCAGGAGGTCGGTGCCGGTGATCTTGATGGTGAGGGGCGTCTCTTCCGTGGGGACCACAAAACGGCCTTCCAGGTAGATGAGGGTGGTGCCTTCGTAGGAGGGAAACCGCTTGCGGCACATGGCGTCGGCCGCTTCCAGGATCTCCTCGGCGCGGGGCCCGCCGAAGGTGAAGAAGACGATGGATCGCAGTGCGGTTCCCTGCTTTTCGGCTTCGGCCACCAGGGCTTTCATGGCATGCTCCAGGCTGGTACCGGTGGCCACCACATCCCCGATGACGATGCTGGCGGTTTTGGGCATGTAGACCTTGCTGTACTCGCTCTCCATGATGTGCCAGTTCTCGGGGTCACCGTCTACGCGGGCGCGCTGGGCGCTGATAAAGGAGCAACCGTGGCGGTTCCAGCCGAAGGCGTCGGCCAGGGCTTCCCGGAGGCCGAAGTTGAGTCCGCCGCGGAGGATATCAAAGACGATGGTTTCGTCTTCGGTGAGGCAGGTTCGCTTTTCGGTGTTGAGGATGGACAGGACACGCGTGCAGGCGGCCTTGAGGCGACGGGTGTAGTCGACTCCCATGACTCTGGGGTCGTTTGCGATGGCACGTGTTTCCGGGGTGGAGACAACAAGTCGGTTGACCGTTGACGGGGTATGGTCTTCAATGCGGTGAATGGCGCATTCGGGGGTGTTGACGACGGGGTGCAGCATGGGCAGTTCTCCTTGGGCGTTGTACGATCCGCCATGGTCTGCCATGGCGGAGCCCGCCGCAGGGCATTCCCGCTGAGTGCGGCAAAGGGAGTTGCACCGTAAGGTTTTCTCCAGGCACAAAAAAACCCGCGCGATGACGGGTACCCTGAGCCGGTGCCGACAAAAGAGCACCATGCTGCGAGCTTACGCTTTTTAATAGGAGATTCCTTCGGTGTCAAGTCTTCTGTCATGAAAAAATGCATCGGCCTCTTCTGAAAGGTAAGGGCACGGCCCTGCCCGCTGCATCTTCCAGGCCTTATGGTACAACTCCTTGATGGTGCGGGGTTTTTCATTTTCGGTGAAATATGGGGCCTGGTTTGTTACAGTGTCTGAGACAACGGCCCGGCCTCACATCGGCCCGGATATTTCACGGCCTGCTTGCCATGTATCCGGCCCCGGCGGGTCACCGGAAAGGCTCACTTGATGGGAAAGGAGAGACCATGAACGGGTTTACCGACATTTGCGTGGAGCAAAGCGGGCGGGTTGTGACGGCAACCCTGAATCGCCCGGAGAGTCGCAACGCCATCACCGGAGAGACCATGGTGGAGGACCTATGCAGGCTGGTGGACGAGGTCAACAAAGATCCCGGCATCAGCGTCCTGGTGTTGACGGGAAGCGATCCGGCCTTTTCATCCGGGGGCAACATCAAGGACATGGCCGGGAAAAAGGGTATGTTTGCAGGGGAGGGGCCGGAGCTGGTGGCTCGGTACAAGAATCATGTCCAGCGAATCCCCCTGGCCATGGAAACCCTGGAGATCCCCGTTATTGCAGCCGTCAACGGACCGGCCGTGGGGGCCGGGTTCGATCTGACCCTCATGTGCGATCTCCGTATCGCCTCGGAGCGGGCGACATTTGGGGAGACTTTTCTCAATGTTGGGTTGATCCCCGGTGACGGCGGGGCCTGGCTCCTGCCACGGGTCCTGGGGATGGCCAAGGCCTGCGAACTGGCCTTTACCGCAGAGGTCATCGACGCGCAGCGCGCCCTGGAGATGGAGGTGGTCTCCCGTGTGGTGCCCCACGGGGCCCTGATGAAGGAAGCCGCGGCCCTGGCCGAAACCATTGCGGCCAAGCCGCCCCGGGCCCTGCGCATGACCAAGCGGCTTCTCAAGATGGGGCGGAACACGGAGCTGCCTGATTTTTTGGAAACCTGCGCCCTGATGCAGGCCCAGTGCCACGGCTCCGAGGACCACAAAGAGGCCCTTGCGGCCATGTTTGAAAAACGAGAGCCCCGCTTTACAGGAAAGTGACCATGGGAATCAATCTGATCAAAAGAGAGCTTTATCCGGTGTCCGGCCTGTGTTCGGACGGATTCCGGACCCCACGCCTTGCCGTGTCTCCCTTTGTCCCTTCGGATGTCGCAGGCATGGAGACGGGGTTTGACTCGTCGTCCGTCTGGAGGTTTTCACGGGGCATCGACTCGGCTGCGTCTGCCGGAGAGTGGCTGGTCTCCACCCTGGAAGATGCCTCACAGGAGGCTTTTACCGTTCGGATACGGGAGACCGGCGAGCTGGCTGGGTTTTGCGTGCTGTTGCCTTTCGGCAAGGATCGTGTGGAGGCGGGGGGCTGGCTCGCGTCGCAGTTCTGGCGCCGGGGCCTGGGGCGTGAGCTTCTGGATGCGTTGACTCAGCACACCTCCGATCCCAAGGGTCATTGCCCCCTGGTGGCCGATGTGGACCCGGAGAACAAGGCGGCCTGCTCTCTCCTTGCCTCCGCAGGGTTTGTGGCCTGCGGAGGGCTCTGGGCGCACCATTCGGTCTCTGGGGGTGGGGCTATCGCCACTTGAATACCAGGTCGTAATCGGAGGTCGTTTCCACCGACGTGTCTGCGTCCTTGATAAAGACCTGCTTCTCATCGGATACAGGGTAGGTGAGGTATTCCGAGCACTTGGCGGACTGTCCGGTGCCTACGACGATTTTTGTTCCGGGCTTCAACCTGCCCACCACCAGTTTGTCTAATGGGGACCACTGGTAGCAGATTTCACAACCCGAGCGATAGGCGGAGACCAGACCCGTGGGCTTGCTGAAGGACCACCACTGGCCCATTTTGCTGTGCGGGTTTGTGCTGTTCCACGCTCGGTAGATGGTAACGTCTGAATTTTCTTTGGCCACATACACCTGGCCCCAGCACAGTTTGCCCTTGTCGGGCGCTCCCAGTGCAAGATCCAATAACACACTGTCCTCCGCCGCTTTGAATTGGTCTTTAAATGCTGCGGGAATTTCCGTATCTCCGAGACAATCCGGCGTTAAGGCCGTGGTGACGGTTTTGTTGTCCATGGAAGAGCAGCCAAAGGCAAATAAGACAGAGAGTAAAAGAAGTGTTTTTTTCATCATGGGGTACCTGTGGTTGGGGTGTTGTTGTCATGCGGCGGGCCCGGCGGGTTTTGACGGGGTGGTCTCCAGAGCAGTGTCAGCAAGGACACATGGGTTCGAGGGGCCCATCCCGTCAGCACGGATTATTTCATCATTGAAGCTGAATACTCAGACATTTCGGCTTCGAACGATTCAAAGCGAAGGTCAAGGGACCGAAGCAATGAATCTTTATCTTCTTTAGAAAGAAAAGAGTGGTGAATACTGTTGTATACATACGCTTTGATTGCTTTGTAGCTGGGTTTATATCGTTCCGCCAGCAACACGTACTCACCGGTCAAATTGTTTCTGGAAACCCCGGAATCATCCGTGCAGATAACCATCGGGACGCCGTAGGCGGAATAGATAAGATACGGGTGGGTGTTGCCCTTGACACCCAGGATAAATTCATTGCTTGTGAGGCAGATCTCAACGGCAGCGTTTTCTTTGATTTCCTGCAACAGGCCAACGGGGTCTTCTTCATAGGGCAGGTCCACGCCGTGCCCGATCCTCTGGGCTTTGGCGACCTGGATTGCCTGGGAAATATGGAAGGTGAGATTTTTGGGGCGCACCATGCCAAGGGTCAGCTCTCCCGCATGCAGTGACCTGTTAACATTCGGAAATTTTTCATGCAAATATGCAAACATCTGCATGTGTAAGGCGTAATCCTTGATGGCAACCACACCGTTTTCAGGGCCGACGATGTTGACGCCAACAAGGAGGTCGGACTGATCAACGGCCTTAAAAGCAGAATAAAGACCTGAAAAGACAATGCTTGGCGGGCTGTTTCGTGATGTGTATGTCTGATAACGCATCATAAAGCGGTCATCATCTATGCCCTTGTGAGCAGCTTCCATTGTGGTGATGAAGGCGTCGATTTTTGTCTTAAACCCATCATCTGCATCCATTTTCGAAGACATCTCATCCAGATGAGCCCAAACAGATTCGGGGCTGGCATTCTTTCTGATGTGCTCATCAAAGGACGTATCCGAATACGAGTAACCAACGGACTTAAGCATCACTTCAATAAAGCTGACATTTTCTTTGATGGCCCGCTCTTTTAAAATCATCAGGCCTTGATTGTAGTTCTGGGCGATGGGTCCAAAGTAACCGAAGGTGTCGAAAAAGTTTTGGTCGGGGGGCGGCTGTGAGTGGTAATGGTTCTGGTAGTCGTTGTCGGACCAGCGTGTCAGCAGGGTTCTGTAGAGGCTTGTGTCGGAACGTAATTCATCAACAGACAGACTGGTGTCCGTCTTGACCTTGCTGATATGAAGTGTCTCTTTGTCTATCCAGTAACCGGCGTCCTTGACCCAATCCAGATATGTTTCCGCGTAGATACTTCCCGAATAATGGTTGTGCAGGTCGCCGCCCTTGGGCATTTTGGACATGAAGAGGGTGAGTTGGGCGGTGTTCGGAGCCTCGCCCTCGATCAATTTGTCGTACAGCAACGCTGTTTTCCGTTCATTGTCGGCATCAGCATTTGATTTGATTTCGAAGGTCGAACATCCGACGATCGCCAACATTGCAACCATGATTGTGCATATTCTAAACTTCATCTCTCTCCCCAAATCATTACGACACATTCGTTACTGCCGACGCTGGTACCCGCGGGCTTGTATGCCCGGCACGGGCAAGATCTTCGTCGATACGTCCTTATAAGAGGGAATACTACCGGCCAGAAAACGATTTAACATAAGTACTAACTTAAGACAAGGCTGGCCTGGATGAAGTCATTTGGCGGGATGCGGGGCGAAGGGTAACCCTGGCTGGGTTGTTGCAGGGATCAGGCTCACCGGTACAGTTTGCCTCCATGGTTCAACCAGCCGTCCTCATGACGCCCGCTGGGGTCATGATGCGTCCAGTGAACTACGCCCCCTTTGGCGTTCCATTCGTACTGGCCGTAGAAATTGATGTGGTCGCCGACCCGGAGAGCGTCAATGCGTGGGGCAAGGTCAATGTTGTGGGCAATCAGAAGTGTCTGACCGGAATCAAGCCGGATAATAAAGCGTTGGTGCCTGCTCCCCCGGGTGTCGTCGGGCAGCATGGTGATCACTTTGCCTGAACCACCGACCTGAATACCGCTGAGCTTCTCGTCAAATGCTCTCTGGAGGGCTTCATCGCTTGAAGACACCTCGGAGGTGAAGAGGGAAAGGATGGGTTTGATGGAAAAAGGGACGTTAAACCGAGTAAAAGCCCCGTAGGCACCCAAGCCGATAAGGATGATAATGACTGCTTTTTTCATGTCAGGCTCCGTATGCTGTTGGCTCAGGGCACGTCATACCCGGCGGTGGGTTGAAATTGATTGCGCGAGTCTATCGGTTTAAGGCAAAGACCCAGTCGGCATAATTGTCGGTTCCCTCTTTTTGACAAAAATTTGTTGTTCATGGTTGATTTCAGTTTTTTGAAAGCCACACACCTTTTCGTAAAAGTAATGGTTTCTTGTGGCCCAGGTGGGCGTTTCAAGTCTCCAGTATTTTGATGGATACCTTGTTTCAATGAAGTTCCAGGCTTTCCGTCCGATCTGCATGTTGTGAAAACAGGGGTCGATGAAAAGTGCGCCCAGAATGCTCATGCCTTGCTCAACCCACCAAATAATAAAGGCGCCAACGCTTTTGTCGTCAAGGACGATTTTATAGGCGATTGATTTTGGATCATCAATGGCCCATTTTTGAAGGAACGACCCATCGTTATAGCCCGGTGGACCGCCTTTTTCGATACCGTCATAAATCTTGGCATCGTTCTCAAAGGCCCTTGTCATGGGGCCTGTCAGGCCATCGATATCGTTTTCCTCTAAAGGGATGAATTGGATGTCAGGCATTGGTCATATCCCACTGATGTTGAGCACTGAAAAACGTCGGCACTGCTTTTTGAGAACGCTGGCATGATCCTGTTTTGCCTCATAAGGCTTTTTACAGAGCACGCCCTTTATACCGGGCAAATTCGTTTTCCTGCCACCATATATGTGGCAGATTAAAAAAGTCAAATGTGCAGGCCTGGTGCCGTCATTCTGTCTTCTCGATTATTTTTCTGTACTCAAAAAGCCTGAACGGATTGTTGGGGATTGGTTGGGATTCACCAATTTTAGTATAGCCGTTTTTCTCGTAAAAATGATGGTTTCGAAACGATTTGTGAGGTGTTGACAGTACCCATTCTGCTGCGTTGCTATACTGCTTTTCGATTAGCCCTAAGGTCGTCGAGCCAATTCGTCTGTCTTGATATTCCCCACTGATAAAAAAGTACTTTATTTCGATTCGGTCACCATCCGATGGAATGACGCAGATGCCACCAACAAGGTCGCCGTTTAATAGAATTTTGTAATAATGGCCTTTTTTAATCTCTGATTGATGCCAGGCCAACGACTCAATCCCCGGTGGGTAAGAGCCGTACTGATCATAGTCAGTTGTGAACGCCTCCACACTCAGGGCTTTGAGGGCTTCGGCATCATTTATATTTGCCGGTTCGAGTGTTGTCGTCGTCAATTTTATGTCTCCCTGCTTTTTGCCTGGTGCGATGATGCGGTACATGACGTATGGATGCTTCACCCAGCGGGTGTCGAAGACGGACGTGGTGTAGAACGTCCGTTTAGACCTCGCCGGTGTGGCTGATTTGAATGTTAAAAAAAGTTGTTATGATCTGGATGCCTTTCTGGGGCGCCCGGTATACATCCGATGTGAGTGCCATATTGATCCGGGTTGCGTGGAGGCAGGGGGGAAGCCCGGCTACTCTATTTCGTTTGCTTTTTTTATTGCATATATTTCAGTAAGAGAAAAATTATATTGAGCCAGAACGCTTGAGATAAATTCCGTTTTTGCTTCGCAATAGGCATCTACATTATTGGGGTACTTTTCGGCAAGTTCATGTTTGAGTCGTGCATACCTTTTGGCAGTTTCAGGGTGACCTCTCAGGTGGTCTCTGAAAATAAGGTGGTTTTTGACTGCCAACGCATGAGGGGCACATACATATGCGTTGTGGGGATGTATCGGGTTGCTGATTTGAAACATTTCCCGCCCCTCGAGGCCTAAATTCCCTCTATGGTAATAACCGATTCCTTCAAGTGCTTTTTTTGCAGGCTCAAAATGATCGAAATCATCTAAGATAATATCAATGTCTATTATTGGTTTGGCGTCTAATCCTTCGACAGAGGTGCTCCCGACATGCTCAATGCGACATGAGATGTCCTGAAGGGCATACGATAGCTTAGATGACAAGTCTTCGAACCAGATTTTCCATTCTGAAGAATACGTGACAACATGAACGCTCATATTTTACAAAATCCGATAGCTAAAATGGTTACGGCCAGTAGAGGGCTCTTTATAACGTGCTTTTTCTATCTGCTCTACCGTTTATCAGGGGTTTTGATGTGTGATCTGTCCGGGGAATGTGTGACCCAACCTCGTGAATATATATTTACTCTATTAAAATAGATAATTTCAAGGGGGATCCGTCTCGGTTTGCAAGTGCACCGAAAAGGGCTGTGAGTTTTTGCTGCACAAGCAGGCATGATGTCCGGAGGGCGGATGGCCGCGACGGCCGTGTTGGGGTCGGGCCTTAGGGCCATCTCGGTTGCGCTATGGGGCCAGTTGTTGTACGTTTAGCTTGTTTTGACAAGCTGGCCGTTACCATTACAAGTCCTTAATCTATACTCCTCGGTACCCCACAGGTGACTATGTCGAGTTCTACAAATGGGATGAAATGCCCGGTATGCGGATATCTGAATGACCCGGAGGATGTGGAGTGCATTGCCTGCGGATCGGACATGGCCCTCTCTGCTGAGTCCATTGCCATTGAAAAGCAGCGCAGCAAGGAGGCCATGGAGCGCTATCGCCTTCAGCAGGAAGAGCTGCGGCGGGAACTGGGCATAGACGAACCCGAAGAAGGGCCCCTTGTCATGGCCCGGGAAGAGGAAACCCCTGCGGCTTCAGAACCCGGCGACTCTGGCCCCCTTGAAACATCCCTTGAGATGGAGAGCATCCCTTCTGATTTTTATTCAGACGTGTTTTTGTGCCCGCAATGCGGCTTTCGGAACGCCCGGGAGGCCATCGAGTGTGTGCGGTGCGGGGTGATATTCAGCAAGCTCAAGGGAATGGGCGATAAGGGCGTTACTGAGTCTTCGGACTTGCCCGGTGGCACGGGACCTGTTCTTGATGACCTGGGAGAGGCGCCCCTCGATACGGGGACGGGATACTCTCCTTATGTGCCCGGTGCAAAGCTCGAGTCCAGGTCCACCGGAGAAAAGGTGAAGGCCGCCTGGCGGGACGTTGACTTGTCGGGGAAAAGCGAGTCCGCGTTGAAGGGGCTTGGGGGCATGGGCACCCGGATGAAGGCTGTTCCACCGAAATGGTACGGGCTGGCCCTGGGGGTGGTTCTGCTTCTTGTCGCTCTGCCCTTTGCATGGAAGGGGGGCCTTTTACTTAAATCTGAATGGGCGCAGCGCTCACGGGTGAAGCTTGAAGCCTCCCTGGTGGATGAGTTTACCGGGAACCGTGCGGCCATCGGGGCAGAGGTGAGAGCCTTTGCCGATTCGGAAAAGTTTGAAGAGGCCCGGGCCGTTTTGGATCGGTTCGATATCGAGCCCCTCCAGGCAGAGCTTGAACCCTTGAAACGGTATCTGGAAGAGAAGGAAACCTACGCCAGGGTGCTGGCGGTTCCGGCCTGGAAGTTTGAAACCAATTACACGCTCTTTTCCCGCCTCGTTGCGCTGTCACCCTCCAACACATTTTACAGGTCCAAACAGGAATTTTACAAAAAGCGCCTGGCAGGGCAGTGCCATGACAAGGCCCTTCGGCTTTACCAGAGCCGGAAGAACGATGCGGCAAAGAGTGCAGAGGCCGTCTCCCTTATAGAGAAGGCTGTGGGGTTTTATCCCAAAAATCGGGCATTCAAAGAGCTTCGAGCCAAAGTGATCTACGCAGACCTTCTTTATTACAAGGGGAACGGAAGCCTTCAGATGGCCCTTCGTGATGAGGGTCTGGGAAAAAGTCTTTATAAGAAGCAACGGAAAATCACCATCTGGCTTCGCAACACAAGCGATGAAATTCTGTATATCAATCCGGACTTTTTTACCCTCGAGACCCGGAACGGTAAGAGCTTGAAATATAACAACGTCATGGAGACCGGCTTTCAGGGTAAGCTTTCGCCCGGTGAGAAAACAGCGGGGGTTCTTTATTTTCGAAGTCTGGCCATGCCGAGGGCGCTGACCTTTGAACACCTGGTTGCAGGGACCATACAAAGGGAGTTTCCTTGACCAGTCGGCTGTGATATGCCTGTGTCCGACATGGATCGTTGCGTCAACGGCAACGACCCGGTGCCGCGTGCGGCATTGTTTTTTTAGGATTTTCAGCATGGTTTGGACGATTTAATGAACAAGCGTTTCGTGAAAAAGATCAAGAATGATATCATCTACTACGCCATTTTGGCTCTCATCACTCTGCTTCGGACGCTGAATCGGCGTGCCTCTATCCTGTTGATGCGGGGCGTCGGGCGCCTTGCCTGGTACCTTGCTGTCCATGAACGAAAGAAGAGTCTTCGCCATTTAACACGTGCGTTCGGGCATGAGATGTCCCGAAAGGAGATTATCCGCCTGTCCAAGGGCGTGTTCGACAATCTTTCCGTGTGTGTCGCAGATGCCGTGCGATTGCCGAACCTGGTACGCCAGGGGCTGGATCGTATTGTGAAGGTAGAGAATTTTCACTATCTTACCGATGCGGTGGCCAAGGGCAACGGGGTCCTGCTCCAGACCGGTCACTTCGGCAACTGGGAGCTCATGGGGACCTGGCTGGTTCAGAAGGGGATCCCCTTGCGCGTCATCGCCAAACGCTCCTATGACCCGAGGCTCGATGCCATTATCGTGGGCTACCGCAACGGGGCCGGATATTCCAATACCGCACGCGGAAATGCTTTGAAGACAATGCTTGACGGTCTGAATAACGGCTGTGTGTACGGCATGTTGTTTGACCTGGACACCAAGGTGAAAGGGGTCTTTGTGGATTTTTTCGGCAAGCCTGCCCACACCGCGGTGATCCCCGCCATGATGGCGGTAGAGCACGATATTCCCATTGTTCCCGTGTTTATTCGTCTCAATGACGACTATACCTATACCATTGAGTGTCAGTCGCCTCTCTCTCTTCAACACACCGATGAGCCTTACGTCGATGCACAGGTGAACACCCAGACCTGTTCCAATGTATACGAGTCCATGATTCGCCGTCATCCCAGGCAGTGGATCTGGATGCACTCCCGATGGAAAAAGCAGCCCCCGAAAGCCGCTGCGTGATGCATCCCGTCCGTTTGCCGGGGGTGCCCTTTCCGGGCACTGCGTCCTGCCTTCCCCGGCGCAGCGAAACCCGTGGGAACAAAGGGTCGAGATATCTTTTGACCCTGTGATCCCACTCACAACCCCCAACCGGATTCCTGTGGTAAATATATGGGTAAGTGGCAAGGCTGTCATGCCCGCGGTGCGGGCCGGCAGGCAGCGCGAAAGGCCATTGAAAACAGGGGCGTGTTCATGTATTTTTTAAAAACAGACTAATGAAGAAAACACCATGGCTCCTGCCATCTTCCATACACGGAGACTTTCATATTATGGCTTCATTTAACATACGCATACGCACCGGTTGTCTCGTCGCACTGGCGTTGCTGATAGCGATGCCGCTTTCGGCCGACGAATTCGAAGATTTTGCCAAAAGTGAGATGGGAAGTTTTGCCCAGTATCGCGATGAGCGGGATGCTGAATTCGTCAATTTTCTCAAGGCCCAGTGGGCGGAGTTCGATGCCTCCCGCGGGGTTGTCAGGGACAGTATCCCCAAGCCGTCGGCCATCCCCGTGGCCAAGCCGCCGGCTCCTGTGACCGAGGGCGAAGAGGATGGGGGGCAAGCACCCCCTGAACCTGCCACGCCTGTGGGGGAGATCGTGCTTCCTGCCTTGCCGCCGTCTTTGCCTCCCGAGCCCGTTGCTCTTCCCGGTGAGGACGGGGAAGAGGGCGTTACACCGGCCCCGGCAGAGCCCCCTGTGGTGGTGGTACCTGTGCCCGAACCGGACGTTCTCGTGGTTCCGGAAGAGCCCTCACCCTTTGACGAGCCTTCCGGCGTAGAGCCCGAGATGATCCCTGTTGGGCTTTCCGTCTCCTTCTTCGGTGCAAATCACCTGTTCCGCGGCGAGTTCTCTTTTCCCGAGGCGTCCCTTACGCCTCCGCTCAAGCCGGCCATCGCCGCCTACTGGGAAGCCATGAGCCAGTCGGCGCAGTTTGAGGCCTTTTTGTCCCAGGCCCGGGACATGTCCGGGGACCTCGGTCTCAATGACTGGGGATACCATAACTTTCTTTTTACCTGCGGCCTGGCCGTGCACGGCAACGACCGGGATCTGGCCAACCTGTTTACCTGGTTTATGTCCGTTAAGAGCGGGTACGACGCCCGGGTGGGGTATTCCGATGATCGGGTCTATCTGTTGCTTCCGTCGCGAAACACCCTCTACAGCGTGTCGTACCTTACGCTCCAGGGAACCCGGTACTACGCCGTGACCTTTGACGGCAGCAGGGAAAAGCTGGGGAAGCTTTACACATACAAGGGCAAGTATCCCAAGGCTGACCGCCTGATGGATTACCGGCTTCTCAAGGTGCCGACCCTGAAGCCCGAGATTACGGAGAAGGAGCTTCGTTTTGAGTACGGAGGGGAGCCCCAGTCCGTTAAGGTCTCGTACAACCAGAGCCTGGTAGACTACTACCGGTACTATCCCCAGACCAACATCAAGATTTACTTTGATGCCCTGACTTCCGATGAACTGAACTACTCCATGGTCAGGGAATTGAAGGAAAAACTCGAGGGCAAGAGCGAGAAGGAGGCGGTGGATTACCTCCTGGGCTTTTCCCAGAAGGCCTTCGCCTACAAAACCGATGATGATCAGCTCGGCCGTGAAAAGTACATGCTCCCCGAGGAGACCATCTGGTATCCCTATTCGGATTGCGAGGACCGATCCTTTCTTTTTGCTTACCTCGTTCGCCGGATCCTGAAGCTCGATGTGGTGGGGCTCAATTACCCCGGCCATGTGGCAACGGCGGTTCGGTTCAACGATAACGTACCCGGAGATTACGTGGTGATGAACAACAGGAAGTATATCGTTTGTGACCCGACGTATATCAATGCATCGGCCGGTATGGCGATGCCTAAATACAAACGACGGAATCCCGATGTGGTGAAAATCCGGAACTGGCAGTAACCGACTTCCGTGTTACAGCTATGACCCTGGTCAAGGATGCCGTGAAAAGGTGGTGGTCTCGAAAAAACGATACCGGGCTGCCCCATCAATTACACAAAGGAGAATGAGACGATGAAACGAGTATGGACAGCGGTACTGCTGGTGGTATGTTGTGCATTTGTGATGACCGGTTGCCAGAGCAGCCCCCAGGTTGCGCCCAGCGATCTTCCCTCTTGGGTCCTGATGCCCCCTGAAGGCGGGATCAGTGCCGTGGGTTCCGCCAAGGTCGGCCCTGCCGGGATGAGCTTTGCCAAGCTTGAGGCGACCTCCAATGCCCGTGACGAGATCGCTCGCAGCATCAACGTCAAAGTGAAGAACATGATCAAGAACTTCACTGAGACCACCGGCGTCGGCGACGACACCACCGTGGACAAGGTGTTCACCAATGTGTCCAAGCAGGTTGCCAAGGTGGATCTTACCGGAAGCCAGATCAAGAACGTTCATCTGGACAAGGCCAATGAAGAGATCTACGTGCTCGTGGCCCTTCAGCCCGAAGCTGTTGCCGGGGTTGCCGACGCCATGAAGCAGGCGGCCGTGACCAGCTACAAGAACGACAAGGCCCTCTGGCAGAAGTTCCAGGCCAAAAAAGGCCACGAAGAGCTGGATAAAGAGATCGAAAAAGAGTTCGGCAGCATGTAGTCCTTCGGGTGCCGCTGACCGGATGATTCCACGACGGGGGGAGGGCTGCTTAGGCCCTCCCTCCCTGGGTGGGCGTGATAGAGGGGGGTGAGGGCTCGCGTGAAACGCCGGGTGGCATTGAACACCGGCGGGCACCGGTCAGGAACGATACATGACGCGCCTTTCGGGTGCCGTGGGCGAGAGTTTCTCTGATTTTTTTTGCCGCGTGTGTGATACCTGTTCACAGGCGCGGTGTTTTGTTTTGTGATGCGGGGTGGGGGCCCGAATGCTCGGGCAAAATATGGATCGTCCGGACGCGTGGGCGGACGTGCATCACATGGGAGGATGCGGTGTGAAACGAGTATATGTGCTTGTGGGTATGATGGCCTGTCTGTTGGTTTTGGGGGGATGCACCGGTGCAACGGCACCTGCCACACATCCTCCGGCATGGATCCTGAATCCGTCGGACGGCGGGGCGATGGCCGGTGTGGGCAGTTGCCGTCCTCACCTTAACGGCTACAGCGCCCAGAGGAAGCAGGCCATTCGGCGTGCCCTTGATGAAATTGCCATGCAGAAGGGGACAACCATCAGCAACGTGTCCCTGGTGGGCACAACCGGCACCAGGGCCGGAACGAGTACCAGCATGGAGAGCTGGAGTTTCCAGACTGTCGACAACCAGACGGTGACGGCTGTTGTCAGGGCATCCTGGAAGGACCCTGTAACCGAGGAGCTGTTTGTATGGGTGGTTTCAAAATGAATGTACGGTGTGCAGTCGCCCTGCGGGGGGCTGCTTTGGCCCTTTGTTTTGCCCTTATCTGTGGGGTGACGGCCTCGGCATGGGCCGAAGGGATGGCAGACGCCCAGAGCGAGTTTGCTGCCTTTAAATCCGATGAAGCGGATTTTGAGCGCTACAAAACGGGAATCGCCGACGAGTACGCGGCTTACAAGGCCATCATTGACGAGGAGTTTGCGTCGTATCGGAGCAAGATCCTCAAGGTCTGGGGCGTGCCCGAGGTCTCCACGAAAAAAACCTACGTGGGCTACTCCTCCGATTTCAAGGTAAAGAAGGTCGTGGACTATGAAAAGGGAGTCATCAAGGTCAGCGTGGTGGTTCCTGCATCGGAAAAGAAGCCCGAGAAGGTCCTTGAAGGGCACCTAAAGGACCTGATGCACCAAAGCGCCAAAGGGGCGTACAAGGCCGACCAGTTTACCGCGGGGGTGGAGAAGAAGCTGAAAAAGCAGGTGGCCCCCTCGCAACTGGAGCAGGCCGACGTGGGGAGCAAGCCCATTGTGGCCGACATGGTGACGGGGAAGCTTCGCCCCTCCGACAAGGAGATCGATGCGTCCATGGCCGGGCTGATGGGAACGGCCACAACGGCCGTAAAGAAAGCCCCCAAACAGGCCGGGGCCAATGTGGTAACCCTGGAAGTGAAGATTCCGTCCACGGGGCGGGCTGTCAAGGCCAGGGCCTATCTGCCTGACGTGAAGAGGCAGGCCGCCAAGCGCGGTGTGGACCCGGCCCTTGTGCTGGCGGTCATGGAGACGGAGAGTGCGTTCAACCCCATGGCTCGTTCTTATGTGCCGGCTTACGGGCTCATGCAGATCGTGCCCAAAAGTGCCGGTCGGGATGCCTCCAAGGTGGTCCTCGGCAAAGATGTTGTGCTCTCGCCGTCGTACCTTTACAACGGACGGAACAACATCGCCATGGGCGTGGCGTATCTCTATATTTTAAACGATCGCTACCTGGCGTCCGTCAAGAACCCGGAAAGCCGTCTGTATTGCGTGATTGCGGCATACAACACCGGTGCGGGCAACGTGGCGCGGGCCTTTATCGGCACCACGAATATCGAGAAGGCGGCAAAGAAGATCAACAGCATGCCGCCGGAGAAGGTCTACAAGGTGCTTGTCCGGAAATTGCCCCACAAAGAAACCCGCGACTATTTGCAGCGGGTTTCCATGCGCATACCGACGTATCGGGCGTAATGTGTATTTTTATTAACCGATGCCGTACTCCAGGGGGCGGGAGGCCTGCTCTTCGCCTTCTGGGTCGGACGGCGGGCTGGAGAGATTAAAGAAGCCGGATTGGCCGGTGATGGTCCAGCCGGTGGTATCCCAGAGGTTGGCCCTCTCCATTTCTGAGCCGTGGTAGTAGAGTTCTCCGAGGGGGGTTGTGAGGGTCTCTCCCTTTTTGCCTGAAACGGGAGAACCGTTATGAAAGAGGTCTCCGTGGATGCCCTGGCTTCGTGTGCCTTTGTTGGTGACGTAGACCACGAGCTTCCAGCCCTCTTTTTCGTAGATTCGCTCGGGCATCTGTTCGCATGCCCGGGTTGTTTTCATTGCTGCGTTGTGGCCCATTTCGCGCGAGGCGTAGGTGGACCCGGATTTCATGGTGGTTCCACCGCAGGACGCGATGAAAACCGTTAAGGCCGTTACGATCAGGATCGACACTTTTTCAAGGCTCATGCAATCAAACTCCTTACAGAAAAAACGTGGCACGCCGCAGGGGGTGTTGCCGGGATTGCTGTCAACGCATTAGACAGTCACAGGCGTTGTCGTAAATCCCAAGGCGCCCTGTTGCCGGGTGTCTATGTCAAACGAGTCCATACATATCACAATTAACTTCCTGAATCCACCTTAAAAAATGCTTTTCATGGGCGCCGGGCTCCAATGGGGGGAGGGAACTTTTTTTCGCGGGCGGGTATTTACCTGGAGACAAACAAAGAAATAAGTTGACATCCTGCCGTGAATGACCGATGCTCCCGTCCGTACCTGACTCCTTTGGGAGATGTCCTTATATCAAGGCGACCTCATATCTGAACGTTCCCGCCCTTTTATAAAGTCCTTCTCAAGTTGGATCCAACATGGTGTTGAGTGCCTTTGGGCCAGGTTTATCCCTTACTTGAAAAGGTGAAAACCATGGCTGAAGGTGCATGGGACGCCGCGGTCCGCGAGGTGCTGGTGCGTGTTGCCGAAGAGTGCCCGCAGGAGGAAGCAGGCCCTCGTCTTGCAGCTGTCGGCTGTGAGATGGGCGAATACATGGTGGCAAAGGTGGAGGCGGATCAGGGGCTTGAAGGGGTCTCGGACTGCCGGAAAGGATGCGGCTGGTGTTGTCATGCCCAGGTTCCCGTGTCCCGACCCGAAGCGGAATGGCTGCGTGACTGGATGGATACCCATTTTCAGGCGGCCGAGCGCGACGACACCCTGAAGCGGATCGCCCGCAACCTGGACCTCACAAAGGGCCGCTCCCTGGATGAGCGCGTCGCTGTCTGGCACCGGACGCCTTGTATTTTCCTTCATGAAAACGTCTGCCGGGTTTACCCGGTACGGCCCCTGGTGTGCCGAGCGTGGCACGCCGTGGACAAGGAGCAGTGCCGAAGGGCCTTTCTGGCCCGGGAGGCAAACGCCGAAGTCGACAACACCCCCTTCAGGAATTTTATCCTCGGGGTGGTTCGGGACGAACTGGCGCGCCTCATGTCCTGGCCCGGAAACGGTGTTTTGCCGCTCCCGGAGGCCATGGCGTTTCTGGTGTAGAACCGCACCTTTCTCCGCGACTGCACCCCCATGGTTATGAAAACCGTTTTTATTTGATATGTTCGGGCGATCCACCGGGCTGATCCAATGCCTGCGTGCCGCCCTTTTTGTATGCCCTGTTCCCGGACCCCTGTCCGGGGCTTGCGGCCTTCAGGGAAGGCCTTTAAGAAAAATATGTTCGCGACACGTCCTGGGTTTGATGTCTCTTGTGCCTTGTGATGCACTGCGGTGCCGGTGCGAGAAAGGGAAGATATCAGTGGATTCGGTGACGGTTTGCGACAACAACCACCACCACGCCCGTGCGTGATGAAAGAGAGTAAGCGAATATTATGTCCCTTTGTTTTGATGAGTTTGGATTGCGTCAGGAACTGGTTGACGCCGTAGCCGCCCTTGGGTTCACCGAGCCCACCCCCATTCAGGAAAAAGCCCTGGACACCCTGCGAGAGAACACAGGGGACCTTGTGGCCCTTGCCCAGACAGGAACCGGCAAGACCGCTGCCTTCGGCCTTCCCCTGATCAACCGTATCCAGACGGACAACCGCCGTATCCAGGCCGTTGTGCTCTGTCCCACCCGTGAACTCTGCATCCAGATTTCCCGGGATTTCCTTGCCTTTGCAACGAACATCCCCTCACTTCAGATCGCCTCCATTTACGGCGGTTCCTCCATTGCCCTTCAGATCCGTCAGGTCAAGCGCGGATCTCAGATCGTTGTGGCTACCCCGGGTCGTCTGCTGGACCTCATGGGACGTGGCGTGGTGGATCTCTCCAATGTGACCAATGTGGTTCTGGACGAAGCAGATGAGATGCTCAACATGGGTTTTAAAGAGGCCATTGACGACATCCTCAAGGAGACCCCGGACTCTTCGGCAACCTGGCTTTTCTCCGCCACCATGCCCAAGGGGGTCGCGGCCATTGCCCGTGGCTTCATGACCGATCCGGTGGAGGTGACCGTGGGCAAGAAAAACAGCACCTCGGCACGCATCGACCACGAAAACTACGTGGTTCGCCCCGGCGCACAGCTCGTGGCCCTGAAGCGCATCATCGACGGCTACCCGGATATCTACGGGGTCGTCTTTTGCCGCACCCGCCATGAAACCCGGCAGGTGGCAGAATCCCTTCTGGAGGCGGGCTACGATGCCGATGCTCTCCACGGTGACCTCTCCCAGCAGCAGCGCGATGTGGTGATGCAGCGTTTCAGGAACCGTCGCCTCAAACTCCTCGTGGCAACAGACGTTGCCGCCCGCGGGATCGATGTGGAAGGGATCTCCCACGTGATCCACTTTGGCCTCCCCGATGAGGTGGCGGCCTATACCCACCGCAGCGGGCGAACGGCCCGTGCGGGTCGATCCGGAAAGTCCCTTGTGATCATGAGCTGGCGCGATCACCGCAAACTCGGCCTTGTGGCCGCGCGGTGCGGGATTCGTTTTAAGGCGTGCAAGGTGCCCGAAGGGGAGGCCATCTGCAAACTCAAGCTGGCCGATATGGTGGAGAAGCTCAAGGCTGTTGAGGTGGACTACGACGCCGTGGGCGAGTACCTGCCTTCTGTTTACGAATCCCTTGAGGGGTTGACCAAAGAAGAGCTGATCAATCAGATCGTGGCCGAGCGGTTCAACAGTGTGGCCGCAGCCTACAAAGGGGCGGAGGACATCAACGACCGCGGTGCGCAGCCCCGTCGTCCCCGTCAGGACCGTGGGAACCGATCCTACGGTGACTCCCGCTCTTCAGGCATGCAGCGCATTACTTTCAACAAAGGGGCCAACAACCGCATCAACCAGGGTGCGGTCATTCGCCTGGTGTGCGAACGTGCCGGTATTTCATCCCGCCAGATCGGACGCATCGACATCGGCAAGGACGCCTCCTACTTCGAGGTGGAAGGCGGGCTGGCCCGTCACGTATTCCATGCCATGAAAGGGGCGACCCTGGACGGGCAGCGCCTGTTCGTTGAGATGCAGGGTGGAGGGGACTCCGCCTGGCGCGGCGCGCGCCGGACCAACCGTGGCGGCGGTCGCCGACCCCAGGGGCGACGCGCTTCCTGAGCCATGCCCTGACATGTGATTTCGTGAAAACAAAAAAAAACGGCCGACGTCTGATGACGTCGGCCGTTTTTGGTTTATGGGGGATCAGAAAAAGAATCCGCCGGTTCCGATGCCGGCCGGGATGGTGATGACCGTGGCCGCTGCCGCAGGCATCATGAGAAGGTCCTGGCTGACCGTCTGGAATTCACGGTGAATAAGGTGGGGCTGCTGCACCGTGTGGTTCATGTCCCGGATCTCCCTGAGCACATCGGAGGGCACAATGGCATTGAGGGTCGAAAGGACCTGGATTGCGTCTTGCCGGTTCTTCTCTTCGCGGCGTTGCTCTTCCGTTGCCCTTTCTCCTTGAAGGGTGGCAATACCGCTCTGGGCGGTTACGTCCATCATCTCCCGGTCTGTCATGCCTTTGAGCTCCGCAAGGGCATAAGGGGCGGTGAACACCAGGCTGCCAATCATCACTAACGTATATGCGCATTTCTTTGTTGCAGGTGTCATCTTTGTTCTCCATGGGCGGGCCGATCCGGGGGGCCCCGTTGAATCGGGGGCCCGCCGGATTAAACCCGTACCGGTAGTGTTCCGGGCCCTCGGGATGCCGCTGCGGTTGGGGTGGTGAGCGGCACGGGCCCGTTGGAACCCGGCTGGCGGGATGGTTGCCGTACGTTGGGAGTCGGGAAGGCTTAGGGGTTGGTGATTTTCAGGGCTTCGTCGATGAAAAACTGGGGAAGCCGCCCGGGCGTGGCCTCATCAAAAAGCTGGCTGATGGTCTGGCCGGATGCCTTTCCTGCCTCGAAGTTGGCGAACTCGGTGAGGCGTTCGTGGGAGTTTTCCACCGGGTATTCGGTGGTGTTGTTGCGCCTCAGGATCTCCCGGTTGACCTCGGTGTTGCGTTCGGCAAGGTGTGCGAGGGCATGCTCGGAGTGGATGCCCCTTGCGCCGGAGATGGCTTCCATGGACCCCTCGGAGAGGCTTTGGGGTTCTGCCTGGGCGTTGACGGCAACAAGAAGGGCGCCGACGGCAATAAGGGCCAGAATGGTTGACGAAGGTGTTTTCATGGGGCTTCTCCCGTGCCTTGGTCAGGCTGTTGCATGGTTTGGTGTGTCAGGCCGTCACTGCACGCGGAGAAGAGGTGAAAGGGGCGTCGGTTGAAAGCTGGCTTTGTGACCTGAGGTGTTGCTTACAGGTAATTCACGTTCCATACCAAGGCAGAGAAAAGGGGGCTTTTTTTTTAGGCAGGGGGAGCGATAGGGGGGAGATGGCTTGAATGACGAGGACTTCCAGAGCTTATGATCGCATGTGGGGGAAGGCCGGTGCAAGGCTTGGGTACAGGTGTACCACTTTGGTTTTGTTCACTATACCACATCTGTGGGGATCTTTCCCCTATGGCGAATATGGGAGACGTTCACTATCTGGAACACAGGGGGTTACGAAAAGAGGTGGAGGGTGATCTCCGACGGGGAACCGAGGCGAAAAGGGGGGCCCCAGAAGCCCGTGCCGCGGTTGATGTAGAGGCGGTGGCCGTCTTCCTCGTAGAGCCCTGCCACCCACGGCTGGACCGCGTGGATCACCCAGGTGTAGGGCAGGTACTGCCCGCCGTGGGTGTGGCCGCTGAGGGTGAGGTGGCAGTTCTGGGCCTTGGCCTCGGTGAAGGAGAGGGGCTGGTGGGCCAGGAGAATCCGATAGGCGTCTTCCGGGGCACCGGAGAGGGCCTGCTTCGGGCTGGAGGCGTGTTCGGGCACCAGGCGGCCTGCGTGGTAGTCCGTGACCCCCGCAAGGACCAGGGGCGCCCCCTTGTAATTCAGGGTCAGGTGGCTGTTGAGGAGCGTGGTGAAGCCCAGCCGTGCGACTTCGTCGAGCCAGGGACGCACCCCGGAGTAGTACTCATGGTTGCCGGTGATGAAGTATTTACCCATGGGAGGGGCAAGGTCTGCCAGGGGAGCGACATCATCCCTGAGCATGGCCACGGATCCGTCCACGAGATCCCCGGTGAAGACCACCATATCCGGTGACAGGGCAGAGACCTGGCTTACCACCCGTTCCACCATGCCGCGACGGATGGTGTGGCTGACGTGGAGGTCGCTGATCTGGACAATGCGAAGGCCCTTGAGACCGGGCTGCTCCGCAGGGTGGGTGACGGTGACCACCTCCGGTGCCTTGAGTCCCCCTTTAAGGGCCAGGCCGGCAAGGGTTGCGGTGCTTCCTGCGATGGCCAGGTTGATGCCGTTGATGAGAAAGCCACGGCGGGCAGGGACAAAGGGCAGGGCCATGGCCGCGTGGCCCTTTGTGGAGGTAAAAGGCAGCAGGGAGATGAGGGCCCCCGCCAGGTCCCGTGCCATCACCCCGCAGATCAGGATGGAGTAGATGCCCATGAGGAGATAGCCCACCCAGGCCATGGCATCGAAGAGGGGGCCTTTCTGCCCTAAGGTGCGCAGGTAAAAAAGCAGGGGGGAAAAGAAGAGGGCGTAAAAAAGGCTCATCCAGAGAAGAAAACGGATAAAGACCGGCAGGGGCAGCTGGTTGAAGAAGCGGATCCCGCCGAACCAGATGAACACGGAGATGGAGACGACAAGGAAGAGGATAAAGAGGCTCATGGCTCGATTCGTTGTCTGGGTTGTCATGGCGTCAGGGCTGCGCCGGGTGGCAGCCTGTGTCGGTAACGCTTGGCCTCCGGTGGTGTCGGAGATCAGGCGGGGTTGTTTTTTCTCATGAAATCTCAAGGCCAATAGGCATGATCCATAGTAGAGCAATATGGGGACGCGGCACAATCTCAAAATACGAGGTGCCGGTGTGAGGGCATAAAAAAAGCGGCCGCCCTGTGGAGGGGCTGGCCGCTTTTTATTGGTATCGGGGCACAAATACCGCGATGCGCTAAACCGGATGTCTTACGGGTCGGGTGCGCTTATCTGCAAGGCACCGGGATGACCTGTCCGGGTTAAAGGATCTGGTTTAGAAAGGTCTGTGTGCGCTCGCTTTTGGGGTTGGAGAAGAACTCCTCGGGCGTGCCCTCTTCGATGACGCACCCGCCGTCCATGAAGATGACCCGGTCGGCCACCTCCCGGGCAAAGCCCATTTCATGGGTGACCACAACCATGGTCATCCCCTCTTTGGCCAGGCCTTTCATGACGTCCAGTACCTCGCCCACCATCTCCGGGTCCAGGGCGCTGGTGGGTTCGTCAAAGAGAATGACCTTGGGGTCCATGGCCAGGGATCGGGCAATGGCCACGCGCTGCTGCTGGCCGCCGGAGAGCTGGTTGGGGTAGACCTGGGATTTCTCCTCGATGCCCACTTTTTTAAGGAGCATCATCCCCTTTTCCTCGGCCTCGGCCTTGGATCGTTTTCTCACGCTCATCTGGGCCATGGTGAGGTTTTCCAGCACGGTTTTGTGGGGAAACAGGTTGAAGGACTGAAAGACCATGCCCGCTTCGGCCCGGATGGCGTTGATGTTGGCCTTGGGGTCGAGGACATCGTCGCCGTCGATGGTGATGGAGCCGCTGTCGGCGTACTCCAGTCGGTTCAGGCAGCGGAGGAAGGTGCTCTTCCCGGAGCCCGACGGGCCGATGATGACCACCACCTCGCCGGGGGCCACCTCAAGGGAGGCGTCCTTCAGGGCGTGGATTTTGTGGGGCGCATAAAAATATTTATTCACATGTTGTGCACGTATCATGATTACACCGCTCTTTTTTCAAGTTTCTGGACAAGCAGGGAGAAACCGAAGGTGAGGACCAGGTAAAGGGCCGCACAGACGATCCAGAGTTCAAAGGGTTGCAACGATGAGGTGACCACCTCACGGGTGACTTTGGTCAGCTCACGGACGGAAATGACCCCCAGCAGAGAGGAGTCTTTGATGAGGCTGATGAACTGCCCGGCCAGGGCCGGTAAAATCCGGTTGATGGCCTGGGGCATGATCACCTTGCGCATGGCCTCGGCGTAGCTCATGCCGAGGGAACGGGCCGCCTCCATCTGGCCCACCTGCACGGACTGGATCCCCGCACGGACGATCTCTGCGGTATAGGCGCCGGTGAAGATGGCCAGGGACAGGATCCCGAACCAGAGGGTAGGGATCTTGGAAATGCCCAGGTCCATGAGAATTCGGTTGACCAGGGTGCCGATGACAAAATACCAGATCATCAGCTGAACCAGCAAGGGGGAGCCTCGAACCAGTTCAATATAGGTGATGGCGGACCACTTGAGGGCCGGGTTGTCCGAGATGCGCATCAGGCCGGTGACAATGCCGATGACCAAGGCCAGGATGATGGCGTAGAAACTCGCCTTGAGGGTGATCCAGAGGCCGTAGAGGAGAAGGCCCGTCTGCCACTTTTTTTCCATGCCCAGGGGGTCGCCGGCGTAGATATAGTCGCCTTCCGCCGCAAGGAGGCTGCTGGTGGGAAGGGTGTAGGTCTCGGCTTCGCCGACGCCTTCCACGGTGACGCGGGTGGTTTTGCCCTCGGTCTCAATCCGGGCCACGAGGCCGTCGATTTCGCTTAAGGTCTCCACCTCATCCTGATACACAAAATAGTCCGGCACCTGGTACCAGCGCCACACGTAATCCACCGACTTGGTGGCCACATACAGGCCGGCCATGCCGAGGATGAGGGCGACGAAAAAGATGCCTGTCCAGAGGGTTTTGTACGCCTTGGGTCGCGGCGCATCCAGACCCGGGTAAAGTGACATGTCCTGCTCCTTTGTCCGCGGCCGGCATGTGTCGTTCTGCCTGAGGGCTGCGGGAGGGGTCGCACCCGAACCGCTTGCCCGGGGGCGTCGGTTCGGATCTTAAAGAGGGTGAATCGGTCGGCACACAAGGCGGCCACGCAACAAATCACCCCGGAAGCTCAAGGCTGCCGGGGTGACTGTGTGCGGAAAACCGTCGGGGTCCGATTACATATTTTTAAACCACTTGGTGCTCGTGATCCACTTGTGGTGGAGACGGTCGTAGGTGCCGTCAGCCTTGATCTGGCGAACGAAGTTGTTCAAAAAGTTGAGGAAATCGGGGTCGCCTTTGCGGATGCCCATGCCCAGGGGCTCGTAGGTGAAGGGCTCGTCCAGGAGGATCGCTTTGCCTTCTCCGTGCTGGGCCATGAACACGACGCCGAAGGGCAGGTCGTAAACAAAGGCGTCGGACTGGCCGTTGACCACGTCCATGGCGCCGTCGGCCTCTTTGTCAAAGGACTTGTATTTGGCTTTGGGGATCATGCGCTTGGTGGCCATCTCGCCGGTGGTACCGATGCGCGAGGCAACGGTGTACTTGGGATCGTTGAGATCTTTGTAGGAGTGGACCTTGTCCTTGAGGCGCTTGTTCAGGATGATGGCCTGACCCACCACGATGTAGGGCTCGGGGAAGTTGATCTGGGTGTTGCGGCTCTGGGTGATGGTCATGCCGCTGAGGATGACGTCGAACTTGTCGGTGAGCAGGGCGGGGATGATCCCGTCGAAATCGGTGTTGACGATGGTGAGCTTGACGCCCAGGGACTTGGCCAGGAGCTTGGCGATGTCAATGTCGAAGCCGACGATGTTTCCCTTTTTGTCGGTCATCTCAAAGGGCTGGTAGCCCGGGTCAAGGCCGATGCGGAGTTCTTTGCGTTCCAGGATCTTGTTCAGAGTGGACTTCTTGGCCAGTTCAATGTCGTCTGCGAATCCCTGGGCGGCAAATGCCAGCAGGCACAGGGACGCAATCAGCATCTGTTTGAGCTTCATCGGTGAATAATCCTCCAGTTCGTTCTCTCCGTTAACACATAACCCTTACGGTCAGGCGTGGGCAAGGCACGGCCTTTGGGTCAATACTTGCCTTCCGTAAGGACCTCTTTGATGATCATTTTTTTCCGACAGACGGGGCAGTCCGGCATTTTTTCATCGGGAAGGTAGATGATCTGGCTGCGTTTGCACTGCGGGCAGTGCACCTCCACCGCTTCCCTTTTGTATCGGTTTTTGATGACGTCCATGGGACCTCCTCGTCAAAAAAAGACAGGTAACATTAAAAACGAAGGGACAGGCAGGTGAGTCCCCCGTCCATTTTCCGGGTTTCGCTGGTGTCGAGTTCCACGATGGGAAGCTCCAGCGCCTCAAGTTTTGCCCGTGTTTTGGGGAAGCCCTTGGGCATGATCAGTGTGTCGTTGATAAGAAGGGTGTTGCCTGCGTACTCTTCTTCCGGGTCCAGCACGATGAGGGTGTAGTCCTTGAGCTCGCTGCGGTCTTTGAAGGCGTCGGTGACCAGCAGGGTGTTTTTGCCCACGTAGTTGACGCTGGACTTGAAGTGGAGACCGGCGGCCACGGGGACGGGTGTCCAGGTGTAGCCGTGTCGGCTGACGATGTCGCCAAGCTGGGAGGCACCCTCCTGGTTTGTTCGGTCGGAGACGCCGATGAAGAAATGGCGATCCACCATGAGGATATCGCCGCCGTCCACGGTGCCGGGGGCCGTGATCTTTTCAAGGGTGCGGTGGGCGGCCAGGGCCTTTTCGATGGTGACCTCTTCGCCCTTTCGCGCATCGGCTCCGGGGTTGGTGATGACGGCTGCTTCAGGAAAAACCACGGCGGTGTCCTCCACAAAGTGGGCATCCGGGTAGGCCTCTTCCGCCTCAAGCTCCTCCACTGCAATGCCAAGGTCCTTCAGGGCCTGAACATAAGCGGCGTGCTGAGCAAGCATTGTATCATAATCCGGGGCACCCAGGGCCTGCGTGGTGATGCCGTTGGCGAAATTTTTACAGGGTTTTCTGACGATAGCTTTTTGAAACATAGCGAAACCACCAACTCCTTACAACAATAACGGTAACCGATCCCTTCCACAGCAGAAAAACGGCAACCATGCATAGCCATGGTGCCGTCGGCGGGCAACAAACGGGTCAACAGAGCCGGGACCGTTATGCGGGCAACCCGAGAGTGCGAACGTATCCTAAAAAATAGATGACGTTACGTTTTTAGTCGTGGAAGGGAGTCATGTCAACCCTATTTCAAAAGGGGCCCGGAAAATAGGGGGGCGACGAAGCGAAAGCCCGGGCGTTCCGCTGAAACATCCAGAGATACAAGGGGTTGCCGGGCGGGTGAGGCAGGAACAGAGGGCCCGGTTTTAAGCTCGGTATGGAAACTCCTTTCTTTTGTTCTTCAGGTGGGTTAGAAAACAGGGGTTGCCTCTTTGAAGCATTCCTTAAAAAAAACGGCGGTGGGCACAACCGCCTGTGCCGGGCCTTTTTCGGCCGGACGGGTGGCTGGTTGTGGCGTGCCGCTTTTTATCACCTTATCATTCGTTTTTCTGGAACCGAACCATGCCCGTTGAAACCTTTCTCCACGCCCTGACATCGTATTTTGTCATCATCGACCCCTTAGGGGCCGCCATTATTTTCTATGCCCTCACCGACGGAAAGGGCCGATCCTACAGCCGCACCATGGCCGTGAAGTCCATTGCGGTCTCCACGTGCATTATCCTGACCTTCGGCTTTTTCGGGGAGGTTATCCTGACCCGCCTGGGCATCAGCATCGAGGCGTTGCGCGTGGCCGGGGGGCTTCTTTTGTTTTACACGGCGTTTCACATGATCACCGGCACCGATTCACATCAGCAGAGCGGGAGCATCCAGGGGCTGACGGACATCAGCGTGTATCCCATGTCCATCCCGCTTCTGTCCGGGCCCGGCTGCCTGACCCTTACCATCCTGCTCTTTTCCGGCGCCACAGGCACCGCCGAGCTGGTCGCCGTGGTGGGGGCCGCCCTGATCATCAACACCGTGACCCTGATTTCGTTTCTTTTTGCCGGCACTGTCATGCGGTGCATCGGGGGGACCGGCGACGACATCATCAAGCGTCTTTTCGGCGTGCTCCTGGCTGCCCTGGCCATTCAGTTTATCGCTGATGGTATCCGGCAGCTGGCCGCTATGTAGGGCTGTTTGCCGGGCCGGTGGGCCTTGCGAAGGTGTCGAGGTGGGATTTCAGCGTGTTTTTCTCGGCATGGAGAAGGGGTCGCCAGGTGATGGTGTAGATGGTCTCATCGCCGTCGTGGTATGCGGGGGTGAAATGGGCCGCGTGGAAGGCCTCTTTGAGAAAGGGGTCGCACTCGATCCACAGGGTGCGCCGGATGCACAGGTCAAAGGTGCTGAAAATGTGGCGGCCCAGGCTCTCTGCGCAGATACGGCGCCGCGGGCCCTCGGAGATATCTTCTGCAAGCACCACATGGCGTTTCAGGGGCATGGCAAAGGGGGTGTCCGCGGCCAGGTCGATGATGCGCAGTCGACACGTGATAAGGCAGGGGGCATTCTGGTCGTCCTGACCCGCACACTCCCTGCATCCCCCGTCGGGGCCGTTCCAGCGATAGATATCATCGTAGATAAGCAAAACCGGCTCTCCTTCTTCCTTGTGGCTCATGGGGACGGGTTACGTGCCTTTGCCAGAAACCCGTCGGTTATTGTAATGGATGCGAGGGTGGCCGTAAACTCAATTAATTCGGGGCAGGAGATTTTTCCGTTGAAGCGGCCCAGGTGGGGGCCGGTGAAAAGGACCATGTCGGCCGCCCCCTTTTGCACGCGTTGTGTTTCCTCTTCGGTGTAGCCCCGTTCCATCAAGAAATCCCTGAAGGCTTCCTCCTCCATGGTCTGCTGGTCCCGTGCCCGCAGGATCTCTTCCATGTGGTGATCCTCCCCCATTTCGTCTGTCATTCGCCCGGCCAGGACCCTGAAATTCCTTGAAGAGAAGTGGCTCTGCTCCCTTCCCGTATATCCTTTGTGGTACCCGTTTGCGATGGCCGCGAGCATGTCGGTGAGTTTGTCCTGGGAAAAGAGGGACCGGTGATCGGTGCGGCCGGGGGAGGGGGCTGCTTTGCCCTCCCTGCTTCGGAAATGGCTCCCCGCCACCAGGAGGAGGCTCAGGACCTGGTCCCCCATGGTGCGGTAGGTGTCGCTTAAGGAGAGCTCCGGTGCGGTTTCCATGTGCTCAAAATCCCTGAGTCCGGACAGCCCGAAGTTGGGAAACCGGCAGGAGGCGAGCCAGCGGTCCAGCCGTCCTCCCTTCTGCCACAGGTAGATTCCATCGTCGTCCCTGCGGTCGGTCTGGACGCGGTTGTGAAAGAGGGGGACCGGTGCGGTGTGGAGGATGCCCCGTGAGGCAAGGTACCCGAAGAGAAACGCCGCTGTTCCGAGGACCTCAGACGCTTGATCGGTTTCCATGGGGGCCGTGGGTTCGTTGGGGTAGGTGAAATAGGCCGGTGTGGTGAGAAAGGCCATGGCCGTATCCGATGCCGCCTCCGGGGGAAGCCCCGTCATGCGCATGAGGGCTGGGCCCACCGGGGTGGGGACGTGGGTGCCTGCGGGGAGTATGGGGGCCAGGGCGCGCATCCAGTGCCATTCGGCAGAGAGGCCCGCCGGGTCTTCACCGGGCCGGGCGCATTTGATGACCAGGGTCTGGGAGCGGTGATGGAAGAGAAGGCTGCGGCCCGCAGGGTGGGCCGTGGTGTTCAGGGGAAATCCCGCCTCTTCGAGCACCTCGGCCAGGGACCGAAGGCCCGGGTCGGGGCATGGCCCGGCAGGGGGGAGGGCGGCCTTCCGGGGGGCAAGGCCGCGGCAGGCCGTGCAGATGGCCATGTGACGGGGCCCCGATGCCTCACCGCACAGGGCGCTTATGCCATGCAGGGCCAGTTGGGCAACGGGGTGGTCCGGGCCCAGCTTCAGCGCGGTGTCGGTGAGGATACGCGCCAGGCGTTCGTAGAAGAAGTAGGCGGTGCGCCGGTTCTCGAACCGGGGGTCAGCCAGGCAGGCGAGGAGCATGCGGGTCCCTTCTTCCGTCAGGTTTTCCGGGGTTTCCTCGCAGGCGTTTTCCAGGGCACCGGCGGCGAGAAACAGGGCGTTGTAACCCCGCGATGCGGAAAAGATCCGTTCGATGTCTTCGGCGCTGGAGGTCATGGGCTCCTGTAAGCAAAAGGGGCCATGCCGTAGCATGGCCCCTCGGGTTGGTGTATGGCTGGCGGGAAACGACGGGTCAGCCGCCGATCTCCTGCTCGCTGATGGTGCCGGCCGGTGAAGCGGGCGGGGGTGTGTCCGCAGGAGGAGCTGCCGGCGCTGCCGGTGCCGGAGTGGCGTGGCTCTCCCTTTCCAGGGCGTCCATGCGGGCGCCGAGGGCGGTGCGTACCTCGTCAATGCGGACCTGAAGGAGGATGCGCTCCTTTTTCAGGCGCTTGTCGAGCTCCGCCAGGGAGGGCAAGGAGCCGGATAGCTGGGTGAGCTCTTTGCGGGCAGCGGCAAGGTCGGCTTTGAGCCGTGTGATCCCTTTGGCGTCGGCCGCGCTTTTCTTCTCCAGCTTCCGGGTGCGGTCGATGGCTTCGTCCACATCGGACTGGGCCAGGGCCAGGGCCTTGTCGTTTTTATCCAGTCGGCCGGTAAGGGCCCCCAAGCGGGTCTCGGTCTGCTTCTTGGTGAGTCGGGTGGCCACGATGAAGTCAACATCCTTCTGGGCTTTTCCGACCTTTTTCTCCAGGGTTCTGATCCGGGTCTTGATGCCTCCCAGTTCTTCGCCCAGGAGTTTTTCAAGCCGGGCGTTTTTGACCTGGAGGGAGGAGACCATACGCTCCATGTCCTTGGAGGCGCTGCGCACCTCCTTGGAGCCGGTGTCTTTGAACGCCGCCATCCTCCGGTTCATGTCCACATAGCCGAAGATCATCACGATGCCGATGAGGCAGGGCATGATGACGGCGATGAGCGTCACCTTGAGGTTGAGGCTGTCCAGCCGGGAACGTTCGGGTTCTCCGATGTTCACCGGCTCATCCCTGTTGTCGGACCCGAACACGAACCGTTCGTCGTTTTTCTTGTCCATACGGGCCTATTCCCATTCAATGGTTCCTGGGGGTTTGGAGGTGATGTCGTACACCATGCGGTTGACCCCGTTGACTTCGTTGATCACCCGGTTGGAGATGCGGGCCAAAAGGTCGTGGGGGAGGCGTGCCCAGTCGGCGGTCATGGCGTCCTTGCTGGTGACGGCGCGCATGGCCACGGTGTAGTCGTAAGTCCGCTGGTCGCCCATGACGCCCACGCTCTTGATGGGGAGCAGAACGGCAAAGGACTGCCAGACTTTCTTGTAGAATCCGGCCTTTTTGATCTCTTCCACGATGATGGCGTCGGCTTCCCGAAGGATGTCGAGGCGTCTCTTGGTGATCTCGCCCAGGACGCGGATACCCAGGCCGGGGCCGGGGAAGGGCTGGCGCCAGACAAGGTCGTCGGGGATGCCCATCTCTTCGCCCAGGGCGCGGACTTCGTCCTTGAAGAGGTACTTCAGGGGCTCCACGAGCTTGAGCTTCATGTCTTCGGGGAGGCCGCCCACGTTGTGGTGGGACTTGATGACATCCGAGGCGCCGCCGAACACGGACTGGGACTCGATGACGTCCGGGTAGAGGGTGCCCTGGCCGAGGAATTCGGCCCCATCCACTTTGGAGGCTTCGTCTTCGAAGACGTCGATGAAGATGTTGCCGATGAGCTTTCGCTTCTGCTCAGGGTCGGAGACGCCGTCCAGGGCGGTGAGGAACCGCTCGGAAGCATCCACGAACTTGATGTTCAGGTCCAGCTTGTTGGTGAGGGACTCTTCCAGCTTTTCACGCTCGTTGAGGCGCATGAGGCCGTTGTCCACGAAGATACAGGTGAGGTTCCTGCCGATGGCCTTGTGGATCAGCACGGCGGCAACGGTGGAGTCCACGCCGCCGGAGAGGCCCAGGATCACCTTTTTGTCGCCCACAGTGGCCTTGATCTCCTCCACGGAGGATTTGACGACATTCTCCATGGTCCAGGTGCGCTCGCACTTGCAGACGTCGAAGAGGAAGTTGGAGAGCATCTCGCGACCCTTGAGGGAGTGCTCCACCTCGGGGTGGAACTGCAGGCCGTAGAATTTGCGGGAGGGGTCGGCCGCCGCTGCAAAGGGGGTGTTGTCGGTGGTGCCGGTGGGCACAAAGCCTTCGGGGAGCTGGGTGATGGAGTCGCCGTGGCTCATCCAGCACTGGGTCGGGGACTCGATCCCCTCGAAGATGCGGCAGGGCTCTTTGATGGAGAGCTCGGCAAAGCCGTACTCGCGCTTGTCGGAGCGCTTGACCTCGCCGCCCAGGGTGCTGACCATGAACTGCATCCCGTAGCAGATGCCCAGGACCGGGATACCCAGGTCGAAGATGGCGCTGTCCACCTGGGGGCTGTTTTCATCGTAGATGCTGCAGGGACCACCGGAGAGGATAATGCCCTCGGGCTTGAGTTCCTTGATGTAATCCAGGGTGGCGACGGTCGGGGCGTCCACCTGGCAGTACACGTTGAACTCACGGACGCGGCGTGCGATGAGCTGGTTGAATTGTGAACCGAAATCGATGATTAATATCATGATATTCCTTTTATGTTTGGTCGCTTTGCAGATAAAGTGCGATGTTGCCTTTCTTCCAGGGGCGGCACCGCAAATACCGGATGCTTTTTTGTAGGGTTTACAGGGACATCGGATGTGGTGCCGTTTTTGGTGAAACCGATGGTCTTCACTTTAATCCGTGCATTTACCATATCAGGAAAAAAATGGAAAGGGGATCATCCCGCGCCCTTCGGGGCCCGGCGTTGCCAAGGGGGACGTCATGTGGTAAAAAAACGGTGAGCCGTCTGTGTTTCAAGCCAGGGGGCGTTGCAGTCGGTAAATAGGGACATGGAAGAGATCGGGCCGAATGCGTGGTTGCTTAGACCCTGCACCTGAAGGGTGACGGGCCGTTGTCACGACGTTGGGACGGCCCCACTGTGCGCAAGGCGCGACGATTCTCTCCTGTGATCCACAAGAACAGATGATATCAACGGGCCCGGACGATGCGGGCCATGAAAAAAAGACAAGGACAGGCAGACGATGATTGAATGTGGCGAACTGCGGAAAGGCCTCAAACTTGAGATTGACGGTGAACCCTATGTGATCGTTCAGTTTGAGTTCGTTAAGCCCGGTAAGGGCCAGGCGCTTTACAAGTGCAAACTCAAGAACATGATCAACGGCACACAGTTTGACAGGACCTACCGCTCCGGTGAAAAATTTACCAAAGCAAGCCTGGAAGAGCGTGAGATGGAGTATCTCTATTTTGACGGAGATGCCTACAGTTTCATGGACACCCAGAACTACGAGCAGGAGTTTCTCTCCGCAGACCAGGTCGCAGACGTCATTCCCCTGCTCAAGGAGAACACCAAGTGCTCCGTGCTCATGTTTGACGGCCGCGCCATCGGCGTGACCCTTCCCAATTTCGTTGAGCTGCTGATCACCAAGTGCGATCCCTGGGTCAAGGGAGATACCGCCACCAACAACTACAAGCCTGCCACCGTGGAGACCGGTTATGAGATCCAGGTGCCTCCCTTTGTCGACGAAGGCGAGGTCATTCGCATCGATACCCGTACCGGCGAGTACTCTGAGCGTGTGAAAAAATAGGTCGACGCGCCCATGGCGCTGTGTCACCGAACGAAAAAAGGGCCCATCCGCCAGGATGGGCCCTTTTTTTATTTCCGGGCCATGCCGGGGAATCAGGCTTCCTCTTTCTTTTCCACGGGCTCCTTGAAGCCGCAGCCTTCGGTGAGGCACTTCAGGAAGGTGCCGTCGCGCTTGGTGGTTTTTTCCACCAGGTAAGGGGCCCCGCAGAGGTCGCATGGGCGGGGGACGGGTTTGTCCCAGATGGCAAAGCTGCAGTCCGGGTACTTGTTGCACCCGTAAAACACCTTGCCCCGCTTGGAACGTTTCTCAACGATGGTGCCGTCGCACCCTTTTTCAGGGCAGGGCACGCCGGTGTCCGCGCCGGAGCCGGAGCCGCCGTCGCCGTTGACCCCCATGGTGTTCTTGCAGTCGGGGTAGCCGCTGCATGCCAGGAACTCGCCGTAGCGGCCCTGCTTGAGGAGCATGGGCTTGCCGCATTTGTCGCAGACCTTCCCTTCGGCCAGCTCAAAGGAGGGCTCGATGGGGTGGATGACGCCCTTGTCGTCCCGTTCGTAGTTGCGGGAATAGTCGCACTCGGGATACCCGTTGCAGGCGATGAAGGTGCCGTTCCGGCCGATCTTGAGGTGGAGCTTCTCTTTGTTGCACTTGGGGCAGGTGAGCTCGGTTTCGATGCCCACGCCCTTGATGCTGATCATGTTGGCGGTGGCCTCTTCCAGCTCCTTGTCGAAGGAGGAGTAAAATTCACCGAGGAGGGTGAGGTAGTCGATCTCCGAGGCTTCCACCTTGTCCAGGTTGTTTTCGAAGCTGGCCGTGAACTCCACGTTGAAGACGTCCGGGAAGTTGGCCACCAGCAGGTCGTTGACGATGAACCCGAGTTCACTGGGGCGGAAGTAGCGGTTCACCAGCTCCACGTACCCTTTGTTCCGGATGGTGGAGAGGATGGTGGCGTAGGTACTCGGACGCCCGATGCCGTTCTCTTCCAGCTCCTTGACAAGGGAGGCTTCGGAGAAACGGGGGGGCGGGGAGGTGAAGTGCTGCTTGGGATCCAGGTTAAGCAGCGAAAGGGCTTCGCCTTCGGCCAGTTCCGGCAGGTGCTGCTTTTTGTCGTCGTCTTTTTTCCCCTCATCATAGGTGTAGAGGGTCATGAAGCCGGGGAACCGGACCGTGGAGCCGGAGACGGACAGGGTGAACCGGCCCGAGGCAATGCCCACGCTGACCTGGTCGATGAGGGCCTGCTGCATCTGGGAGGCGATGAAACGCTTCCAGATGAGGGTGTAGAGCAGGCGCTGATCCTCGTCCAGGTAGGCTGCGACCTTTTCCGGGGTGTTGAAGACGCTGGTGGGGCGGATGGCCTCGTGGGCGTCCTGGGCTTTGTTCTTGTTCTTGAAAAAGCGTGGGGCGTCAATGGCGTAATCGTTGCCGAATTTCCCCCGGATGAACTCTCCGGCTTCCACGGCCGCCTCGTTGGCGATACGCGTGGAGTCGGTACGCATGTAGGTGATGAGGCCCACAGGTTCGCCCGGTCCGAGTTCCACCCCTTCGTAAAGCTGTTGGGCCACGCTCATGGTTTTGCGCGCGGAGAAGCGGAGGCGGTTGATGGCCTCCTGCTGGAGTTTACTGGTGGTGAAGGGTGGCAGGGGGTTCCGCTTTTTGGTGCGGCGGGTGATTTTCTCGACCTTGTAGGGATTGTCCCGCAGCTCATCCACCATGGCATGGGCGGTTTCGCCGTTTTTGATATCGGCTTTTTTACCGTCCACCTTGGTCAGCTTGGCCACGAAGGAGCTGTCGGCCTGGCCTTTGAGTTCGGCGGCAATGCTCCAGTACTCTTCGGGCTCAAACCGATGGATGGCGTGCTCGCGTTCGCAGATGATGCGAACGGCAACAGACTGTACCCGTCCTGCACTGAGCCCGCCCTGAACCTTCTTCCAGAGCAGGGGAGAGACCTGGTACCCCACGAGCCGGTCGAGGATGCGTCGGGCCTGCTGGGCGTCGTAGCGGTTGTAGTTGAGCTCTGTGGGGTTGTTTAAGGCCTCCTCGATGCCGCGCTTGGTCAGCTCGTGAAAGAGGACCCTTTTAAAGGTGCGATCTTTTCCCTTGAGGATGTCGGCCGTGTGGAAGGCAATGGCCTCCCCTTCGCGGTCGGGGTCGGGGGCGAGGTAGATCTCGGTGGCATTTTCCGCAGCGGCCTTGAGTTCCTTGATGACCTTGGACTTGCCTTTGATCTGGAGATACTTGGCCTTAAACCCCTTTTCAATGTCAATGCCCATCTCTCGGGGGGGCAGGTCTTTGATGTGACCTGATGTGGCCGCAACATTGTAGGTTTTTCCAATATATTTTTTGAGGGTCCGCACCTTGGTGGGGGACTCCACGATAACCAGGGGTTTGCTCACGATTTCTCCTCTTTCAGCGAAAAGAGTTTTCCGGGGGATCGTACCACCACGCCTTTTAATTCGAGGCTCAACAACACGGCGGATAGGCGACCCGCCCCCATGGGAACATTTTGTAAAATATCGTCAATATGAGACGGATACAAGTCAAGGACCTTTAATACAGAGATCTCCTCATGATCAAGAGAAAATTTCGACAGGTCCGGTTTCTTCGGGTTTTGGCCCGAGGCGGAATCGCAGAGATCACGGGGTGTTGGCGTTGATTTTTCGGCGGCGTGGATGTGGGCCGCGAATTCTTCCGTTATATCTGCCGACGACGCCACCAGTTTAGCCCCCTCCCGAATGAGGTGATGGGTACCGGTGCTCTGGGAGGCGCGAATGTGGCCCGGAACGGCAAAGACCTCTCTGTTCTGGTCGGCCGCGCAGCGGGCGGTGATGAGGGAGCCGCTTTTTAGGGAGGCTTCCACCACCACGGTGCCCAGGCTGAGGCCGCTGATAATGCGGTTGCGCATGGGAAAATGGTGGGCCTCGGGTGGGCTGTCGTAATCAAACTCGGAGATCAGGGCGCCGGAGCAGGCAATGGCGTCGGCCAGCCGCCTGTTTTCCGGCGGGTAGACCCTGCCCAGGCCGCAGCCGAGAACGGCAACGGTGTGTCCCTGTGCAGCAAGGGCGCCTTTGTGGGCTGCTGTGTCGATGCCCCGTGCCAGGCCGCTGACCACGGTGAACCCGGAACCGGCAAGCTCTCCGGCCAGGTCAGAGGCGTTTTTGAGGCCGTAGGAGGTGGCTTTACGGGATCCCACAAGGGCCACCATGGCCGACTCGGGGTCCAGGTGGCCCGAGACCTGGAGCAGGGGTGGCGGATCGTGAATGGTCGCCAAAAGTCGCGGATAGTCCCCGTGGGTCAGGGGCAGGAGGGTAACCCCTGCGTCACGGGCCCGGTCATGGCTGCGACGGGCACGGTCGCTGAGCCTGTGGGTGCGGATGGTCTCGGCAAGGCGATGGGAGATGCCGTCCACGCGAACCAGGCTTTTTGCATCGGATTCAAAGACCTTTTCGGGGCTTCCGAAGGCCTGAATCAGTCGTTTGAACAGCAGGTTCCCGACACCGGGGACTTCCTTGAGGGCGAACCAGGGCAGAAGGTTCATCGGTATAAGATCCGAATCGTGCGGTGGTTTGGGCTCAGCCACCAAAAGGGCATGACGCGACGGGGGGGCCGGGGGGAGCGTCGACGGACCGGCCCGGGCGCCTTGAACCCAACAGGGGAGGGCGCCGTGGGACCGGGTCGCAGGGGTGCGTTGATTTTGGTGCGTGAACCCTTAGTTATCGTCCAGGGAATTGAGCGCTTTTTCCGCTTTGGCGCCCGACGGGGTGAAGGGGTGCTCCATGACCACCCGCTTCAGGTATTTTCTTGCGGATTCCTTGTCGTTTAACGAAAGGAACGAGTACCCGGTTTTGAGCAGGGCATCGGGGACTTTGCTGCCTTTGGGGTATTTTTTCAGGAGTGTCCGGAACGAGCTGATGGCGGCCGAATAATTTCTCTCAGTATAGTGGATTTCACCGGACCAGTAAATGGCGTTGTCGGCCAGGTTGTCGTTGGGCCATTTTTCCGCAACTTCCCGGAAAAGCAGGAGCGCCTTGTCGTGGTTGCCCTCTTTCATGGCGGCAAAAGCGTCGGTGTAGGTTCGGCTGGCAAGGTTGCCCTTATCGGATTTTTTTGCCTTGGCAGGTACCGGGGCTGCCACCATGGCCGGGGCGGAGGATTCCTCGGTGATGGCAGGGGCCTTGACAGCGGGCTCGGCCGGACCGATGGGCTCCATGGGGGGCTCTGCGGGCAGGGGCGATGTTCTTTCCAGATCGGCCAGGGCTCGCTCGTGGCTGTCCACCATGAACTGCATGACCGAGAGACGGTGATGCATCTCGTTCATCTTCTGGCGGGTCTCCTGCAGCTCGCGGGCCAGGGTGGCTGTTCCGGGATCGCGCCTGTGCTGAACCGTTTTGCACCCGGGGGCGACAAGAAGGGCAATGATGACTGCCGCTGCGGCGGATTTTCCGGGGAATCTGTCTCGTCTCTTGGCCGTTGCCTTCATCATCCGTGTATAAACTCCTGTGCAAATAAAAGTGGGGGGGCGGGTCGGCGTGCGACAAAGCACCCGGCGCCGGATTTCTGCATCTCTTTGGCGTGGGGTGCCCCAGGGATGCAGGCGGACAAAATATGTCAGAAAAAGCTACCAGAATGGATCGTGGAATGCAAAGCAAAAAGCGCCGCAGGAGAAAGGGAGGTGCCGCCGGCTGGGTGGCCCAGCCGGCGGAAGAGATGCGAGGTGTCGGTGATCAGTTCTCGTCTGTTTTCCAGGCCAGGAGAATGGGGCTGGCCACATAGATGGAGGAGTACGTTCCCGTGACAACGCCGATGATCATGGCAAAGGCGAAATCATGGATGACGCCGCCGCCCAGGACATACAGGGCCACCACCACCACCAGGGTGGTCAGCGAGGTGAGGATGGTACGGCTCAGGGTCTCGTTGACGCTGCGGTTGATGATGAAGTCCAGGGGTTTTTTGGTGTACTTCTTCCCGTTTTCACGGATTCGGTCAAAGACGATGATGGTGTCGTTGAGCGAGTAGCCGATGATGGTCAGAAGTGCCGCCACGATGGGCAGGGTGAACTCGACGTCGAGCAGCGAGAAGATCCCCACCGTGATGGTGATGTCGTGGACCAGGGCGATGATGGCCCCCATGGCATACTTCAGCTCCAGGTACCAGCAGAAGATGATGCTGATCACAAGGGCAAGGACAATGAGAAAGGGCATGCCCGAGCTGACAAAGGCGATGGACTGAAGCTGGGTTACCCCGTAAACCGCACCGCCCAGGATGGCGGCCAGGGCTCCGGAGAGGCCCCACTTCAGCTCGAATCGGCCCGAAATATAGATGATGATGAACAAGAGGGCGTAGAACATGGCCAGGAGGGCTTTTTGCCTCAGGTCCTTGCTCACCTGGGGGCCCACCATATCGAGGCTCAGGTCTTTGACTTCCACGCCGGTGCTTTCACCCAGGGCCTGCTTGACCTTGGGGGCAAAGCTGCTGTCCGCCATGAACGCCTGCTTGGTCCGAATCTGGAACTCATGGTCGCTGTCGCTGCCGAAACGCTGGACAGAAGCCCCTTCGAGGCCGGCGGGCTTGAGGCCCTTCTTGACCGATGCGATGTCGACGGCATCGGTGAATTTGACCTGCACGGCGCTGCCGCCGGAGAAGTCGACACCGTAGCGCGGCCCTTTGTGGATGAACAGCGAGATGATGCTGACGGCGATCAGGGTCAGGGAGAGGCAGAACGCGATCTTCTTGACGCCGGTGAAGTTGATGTTGGTCTCTTTGATGAACTGCATTTGGGATATCTCCTCACTAAGGGCTAAATGCTCAGGGTTTTCACGTTCGCCTTCTGCAAGATGGAATCAAACAGCAGTCTGGATACCACAAGGGCCGTAAAGAGACTGGAGAGGATACCGATGCCGAGGGTGACGGCAAAGCCTTTCACCGGTCCGGAGCCGAACTGGAAGAGGACCATGGCGGCGATCAGGGTGGTGACGTTGGCGTCCAGGATGGTGAGGGTCGCCTTATCGAAGCCCGCCTCCACGGCAGCCATGGGACTCTGGCCGAGGTTCAGCTCTTCTCGTATCCTCTCAAAGATGAGCACGTTGGCGTCCACGGCCATGCCGATGGTCAGGATAATGCCCGCGATGCCCGGCAAGGTAAGGGTCGCCTGAAAGGCGGCCAGCCCCGCTGCAATAAGCAGGACGTTGAGGATCAGGGCCACGTCTGCGATGAGGCCGGAACCTTTGTAATAAACAACCATGAAGACGATGACGGCCAGGCCCCCGATGAGCATGGACCAGATCCCCTTGCGGATGGAGTCGGCTCCCAGGGTGGGACCGACGGTTCGCTCTTCAAGGATCTTTACGGGGGCGGGGAGGGCGCCTGCGCGCAGGGCGATGGAGAGGACACGGGCCTCTTCCATGGTGAAGCCGCCGGTGATCTGGGCGCGCCCGCCGGCAATTCGGTCCCTGATGACCGGGGCTGAGTAGACGGTGTCGTCCAGGACGATGGCCAGACGCCTGTTGACGTTGGCGCCGGTGATCTTCCCGAAGATACGGGCCCCTTTGCGGTCGAACTCAATGGAGACGTAGGGCTCGTTGGTCATGTTGTCGAAAAGGATCCGGGCATCGGTGAGGGAGTCACCGGTGAGGAGGACTCGCTTTTTGATCAGCATGGGGGTGGATGATTCCACGCCGCTGACGGGATCTTTGTGGACCAGGTTGAGCAGCTCGCTGCCTGCCGGTGCATGGGAAGCAAGGGCTGTCTGCACATCGCCGTCTTCATCCACCAGGCGGAATTCGAGGATGGCGGTCTTGCCGATGAGGTCCTTGGCCGCTTTTGTGTCGGTGACCCCGGGAAGCTGGATAAGGATGCGATCGTCACCCTGTTTTCGGATGTCGGGCTCGCTGACCCCGAATTCGTCAATACGGTTTCGGATGGTCTCAAGGGCCTGGTCCGCGGCGAATTTTCTGACGCGCTCGGCTTCGTCGGCTTTCATGGACAGGGTCACCAGGGTGAGGCTGCCGCTTTCGGAGGTGTCGCTCACGGCAAGGTCTTGGAAATCGTCGGCAATGATACCCCTGAAGGCCGGCAGATCATCTGCAGAGAGGAGTTTGACGTGGAGCTTGGTGCTCTGGGGCACCAGGGTAACGCCCCTGTTTTTCATGGTGTGTTTGCGAAGGGCCTGGCGAATGTCGGATATCTTCAGGGACATGGCGTTTTCAACGGCCTTTTCGGTCTGGACTTCCAGAACCAGGTGCATACCGCCCTGAAGGTCGAGGCCCAGGTTGATCTTTTTGTGGGGCCATATCTCGGGCTCGCTCGTCCCTTTAATGTACATGGTTGCCGTGGGAAGGATGTACACGGCAGCCATGATGATAACCACAAGAACCGCTATCAGTCTCCAGGATAGATTCTTCAATGGTGCTTCCTCTCAGCCCGATGGGTGTTGGTGATCGCGTGAAAACATGCTCAAGGTCAGGGTCTGGTTTTAAGCGGAATTCAACGAAAGAGTCACTGTCCCCTGGGTGCTCACTCTGGTAAAAGCTGTTCGAACAAGAAAGAATATAAAAGCACACAAGCCGCTCAGGGCACCTTATGTGCTTTTTATTCGCTATGGGGGCAATCGTGGATCAACGCGACGGGCGGATCAGAGCTTGACGCTGATGTTGGCCCGGATCACCTTGATGTTCACCTTTTCGGCAATCTCAAGGGTGACCGTAGCATCATCCACCTTGACGATGGTGCCGTGGATTCCGCCTGAAGTGACCACTTTGTCGCCTTTTTTAACGGCGTTGATCATCTCCTGGTGTGCCTTGGCTTTTTTCTGCTGGGGACGGATCAGGAGAAAATAAAAAATGACGAACATCAAAATAAGGGGAACAAAGGCGGCAAAACCTCCCTGCTGCCCTCCGGCGGCACCCTGGGTTCCCATGGCGTATGCGGTGCTGGTGAACATGATACTCCTTTATATGAATCAAAGGGGTTTGTGTATGACGGCTTTGTGATAAAGCCCTGTGCATGCCTGCATCGTCAGGGCATGCACATGGTTACCTGTCAACGGTCGTTGTCTTCGGCTTGCCCCCGACGACCGAAAAGGGGGGCAACGGGTGCGGCGGTATCAAAAAATCAGCATGAAAAACCGCGTGTCCGGCCCTGCGCAAACTGCCCAACAGATACAGTAAAAGAGCCTCGGGTGTCAACACAAATGGGCTGTGGCGCGGCCCGCCACGGCCCCTCGGGGTGAGCCGAAGGGGCCTGCAGTTGCTTCTTTTTCGGCCGGTGCAGCAACGGATCGCTTCCCCGCGGGGTTATTCGCAGATGATCCGGCTGTCTCCATGGACCATGGACGCGTTGCCCTCGATGGCGATGGAGATGCTGCGTTTGATCTCGATGTCGAGGATCTCCGCACGCTTTTTGTTGAGGAGGTAGACGGCCACGTCCGGGGGCACGTAGCCCTTGGCGATGGTGATTCCGTCTTTCAGGGTTTCTAAGCTCAGCTTTCGCAGGAAGGCCAGGGCCACGGTCTCCGTAGAGAGGATCATACCCTTTCCCTTGCAGTGCTGGCAGGGGACCATGCTTCCGAACTCAATGGAGGGGCGGATGCGCTGGCGGGACATCTCCAGGAGCCCGAACCGAGAAATGCGCCCCACTTTGGTGCGGGCTTTGTCCGACTTCAGGTTTTCCTTGAGCTTGGCTTCCACGGCGCCCCTGTTTTTGGGCTCCTTCATGTCGATGAAGTCAATGACGATGAGGCCGCCCAGGTCACGCAGCCTGAGCTGGCGGGCCACCTCTTCGGCGGCTTCCAGGTTGGTCATCAGGGCGGTCTGTTCGATGTTTTTCTTCTGGGTGCCCTTGCCTGAGTTGACGTCGATGGCCACCAGGGCCTCGGTCTGGTCGATGACGATGGATCCGCCGGAGTTCAGGGAGACGCGGCTCTCGAAAATGGAGGCGATCTGGTTTTCAAGCTGGTGCTTGGTGAAGATGGGTTTGTCGCCGGTGTAAAGACGGGTCAGCTTCACGTGCTTGGGGGCGATGAGGCGAATGAACTCCTTGATCTCCTTGAAGGCATCCGGGTTGTCCACCAGGATTTCGGACACATCGTCGGTGAGGTAGTCCCGGATGGCCCGTACGGCCAGGTTTTTCTCTTTAAAGAGCAGGGACGGGCCGGGGGTGTTGGCCGCCTGCTTGTTCAGGTCTTTCCACACCTTGGTGAGGTAGGTGACATCCTTGGAGATCATGGTCTTGTTGCAGTTTTCCCCGGCGGTGCGGACAATGAGGCCGTAACCGTCGGCCAGCTTGAGCTTGCCGATGATCTCTTTTAAGCGGTTGCGCTCCTTCTCGTCTTCAATCTGGCGGGAGACGCCCCGGTTGCTGCTTCCGGGCATGAGTACGGCGTGGCGGCCGGGCAGGGAGATGAAGGTGGTGAGCATGGCCCCTTTGTTCATGATGGGGTTTTTGGTCACCTGGACGATGAGCTCCTGGCCGCGCTTGATGAGTCGGGTGAGGTTTTTTTCGTGTTCACCGGTCTGCTGGAAGTACGAGTTGTGGATCTCCTGCTTTTGGAGAAAGCCGTTTTTTTCGCTGCCGAAATCGACGAAGACGGCCTGAAGGCTCGGCTCAACGCGTGTGACCACGGCCTTGTAGATGTTGCCCTGGATGCTCTCGCGCGAGGTGGTCTCCAGGTGAAACTCTTCAAGGCGCGAATTGGTGACTTTGGCGATCCGGCACTCTTCCGGATCAACCGAGTTGATGAGAATTTTACTTGTCATAGTAATGTGTTGTCCTTAGCGAACGTGAGATAGGGATCTGAAGAAGGAGCGGTACCCGGCAGGGCTCTGCGATGGGAATGTGGGTGCACGGCAAATCTGCCAAGCATAGTGGCCCTTGAAGCAGCTGACAGCCTCCATCCCGTTATCGTCTCCTCCATTGCGCCTGGTGGTGGATTGTGCGGGATGGGTCTGCAGCGGGTAGCAACATCGTGCCGGAGTTCGTTACCGCTGACTCGGGTGGGTTTTATGGCCGTATGCAAACCAAAAAACGAAACGGTGGGCAGCTGCCTCTCCGGGGATGCTTCTGATCCGGTGGTTGTGATTTGTATGATGGCCTGCGAAGCGGTTTCCTCGACCTCTCTACGGCGCGCGGGCGTTACCCGCGGCGTCGGGTCGTGACTCAAGACGGAGGCATCATGATTTTGTGAAAAGACGCGAAATTGATGAAAGACCGGCCCCATGAATTTGATGGGCGCCGCCCTGCAATAAGGGGCTTCGACCGTTTCGAAGCCCGGTGTTCTTTTCACTGCCATTGATCGCTGCACAGGGCCGGGGAGCTGTATGCATCATGGCCCTCGCCATGTGCCCGCCGGTTGGTTGTCCCATATGCAGCGTTCATGTTTGTTCTCATTAAATAGGGGATTGTCGGAGGCAAGTCAATATTAAACCTCCCGGGGCACAGGGGGCGGGGGGCCTGGTTTTTCCCGGCTGGACGGGGGTCAACGGGCTGCGTGGCAGGCCTTTTGCTTGCCATTTATCTATGATTATGGCATTTAAATTTGTTTGGCGCACTTGCGTTTGTTGGGAACCTTGCGCCCACGACTCTGAATCCACTTGCAATATCACACGCACTCTGGAGGTTTGAAATATAATGGAAGATAAGTATCTCCCGGACTCGATTGAGTCCAAATGGCAGCAGCGCTGGGCCGACGAAGGCTCGTTTCGGGTGGTCGAGGATCCTGAAAAAGAAAAGTATTACCTGCTGGAGATGTTTCCATACCCGTCGGGCAATATCCACATGGGACATGTTCGGAACTACACCATCGGCGACGTGGTGGCCCGGTACAAAAAAATGCGGGGCTTCAACGTGCTCCACCCCATGGGATGGGACGCCTTCGGCATGCCTGCGGAGAACGCCGCCATCGATAACAACACCCACCCCGCCGCGTGGACCTATGCCAACATCGACACCATGCGCAGCCAGCTCAAGCGCATCGGACTCAGCTACGACTGGGACCGTGAGATCGCCACCTGTACTCCGGAATATTACCGGTGGGAGCAGTGGCTCTTTATCAAAATGGTCGAAAAGGGGATGGCATACCGCAAAGAGTCGTACGTCAACTGGTGTGAGTCATGCCACACGGTGCTGGCCAATGAGCAGGTGGAAAACGACTGCTGCTGGCGCTGTGGGGAAAACGTGCAGCAGAAAAAGCTCTGGCAGTGGTTTTTCCGGATCACCGATTACGCTGAGGATCTCCTGGTTCACTGCGACAAGCTCGACGGCTGGCCGGACAGCGTCACCACCATGCAGAAGAACTGGATCGGCAAGAGCGTGGGCTCGGAGGTGACCTTTGAGGTGGAGGGTGCAAAAGAGCCCCTCTCGGTCTTTACCACGCGCCCGGATACCCTTTTCGGTGCCACCTTTATGTGTCTGGCGCCGGAGCATCCCATGGTGGCGTCCCTCTCCAGAGGCACTGAGCAGGAGGAGGCCGTGGCTTCCTTTGTGGATCGCATCCTCAAGCAGGAGCGTTCCAGCAAGGCCCTTGAGAACTACGAAAAAGAGGGCGTCTTCACCGGTGCTTACTGCATCAACCCCCTTACAGGGTACAAGATGCCCATCTATGCCGCCAACTTTGCCCTTATGGAGTACGGCACCGGGGCCGTGATGTCGGTTCCGGCCCACGACCAGCGTGACTTTGACTTCGCCCGCAAGTACGGGCTGGAGGTGAAGGTCGTTGTGAGCCCCGAAGGGGAGGTTCTTGACGGTGCCACCATGGAAGAGGCCTACGCTGGCACGGGCGTGATGGTGAACTCCGGCGAGTTCGACGGCATGGCCAACGCGGACGCCAAAGAGGCCATCACCAACTCCCTGGAGGAGCGCGGTATCGGGAAGAAGACTGTTTCGTTCCGCCTGAGGGACTGGGGTGTGTCCCGCCAGCGGTACTGGGGAACGCCCATTCCCATGATTCACTGCGACAGCTGCGGTGCGGTGCCGGTTCCCGAGTCGGATCTTCCCATTGTGCTGCCCGAGGACGCCCAGCTTCTGGAGTCCGGTGGCTCTCCCCTGGGAACCCTCGACTATTTCAATAAGGTGACCTGTCCCAGGTGCGGCAACACCGAAGCGCGACGCGACACCGACACCATGGATACCTTTGTGGAGTCCTCCTGGTACTTTGCCCGCTACTGCTGCCCCGAGTATACCGAGGGCATGGTGGACAAGGAGAAGGTGGCCTACTGGATGCCCGTGGATCAGTATATCGGCGGCGTGGAGCATGCCATCCTTCATCTGCTCTACTCCCGCTACTTCACCCGGGTGATGCGCGATCTCGGGCTCGTGGAGTTCTCCGAGCCCTTTACCCGGCTCCTGACCCAGGGCATGGTGACCAAAGAGACCCTCTCGTGCCCCAACCACAAGTGGGTGTTCCCCACGGATACCGAGAAGGCCGAGGACGGCAGCGTGGTGTGCAAGCTCTGCGGGTCTCCCGTGGAGGTGGGCCGGGTCATCAAGATGTCCAAGTCCAAGAAAAACGTCATCGACCCCAATGTGCTCCTTAACCGCTACGGTGCGGACACAACGCGCCTCTTCTGTCTCTTTGCCGCACCCCCTGAAAAGGATCTGGAGTGGAATGACGAGAGCGTTGAAGGGTGCTTTAAGTTCATCGGGCGCGTGTGGCGCATTATTACGGGCAAGCAGGAGGCCTTTGCCGGTGTTGAGGCCTACCATGGCCCCGCAGCCGACCTTTCCGGCAAGAGCCGGGAGCTTTACACCAAGATCAACGCCACCATCAAGAAGGTGACGGACGACGTGGAGGGCAAGTTCCACTTCAACACCGCCATCAGCGCGGTGATGGAGCTTGTGAACAGCATGTATGCCGTGGATGGCGACGCGTCCCTGAGGCAGGATGTGATGAAGCGGGCGGCGGAGACCGTTATTCTTCTTCTCAACCCCGTGTCGCCCCATGTCACCGAAGAGCTCTGGACGAAATTGTCCGGCCAGGGGCTCCTCATGGATCAGCCCTGGCCCGAATACCGCGAGGATGCCCTTGTTTCCGACGAGGTGCTCATCGTGGTGCAGGTCAACGGCAAGCTGAGGAGCAAGTTCCAGGTGCCCGCAGGCGCCTCAAAGGACGAGATCCAGGAACTGGCCCTTGCCGATGCGGCGGTGAAGAAGTTCATTGAGGGCAAAGAGGTCCGCAAGGTGATCGTGGTCCCGGGCAAGCTTGTCAATATTGTGGTTTAATCCTTGGCGGCCGTCCTTTCCCGTGGGGAGGGGCGGCCGCATCCAGAAGTAGAAGGGAGTGCCCATGAAACGGGTTTTTGCATGGAAAGCGGTTGCTGTGGCTCTGCTGGCGGCTGTTGTCGTGACGGGTTGCGGCTATCAATTTACCGGGAGGGGGACCCTTCCGGGCGGGGTGAGCGGTCTGTGTGTGGCGGTTCCGGAGAACCGGTCTGCAGATGTTCGCCTTGGTCCCATGGTGGCCAGCGCCGTGGTCTCCGAGGCCATTTCCGCAGGGGCGGATGCTGCTGTGGGGTGTACCGGGCGGTCCGGCTCCCTCACCGGGGAGATTCGAACGGTCTCCACATCCACCATCACCCGAAACAGCGACGGGGACAGCACCGAAGAGCGTGTGACGATCACGGCGTCCTTCAGGCTGGCTGATGAGGACGGCGCGGTGATCTGGCAGCGTGCGTCGGTGACGGGGACGGAAACGTACAGCGTCACCCCCGGGTCGGACTCCACGTCCTCCCGCAACGCGGCCCTTGACGAGGCGGCGGAAGATCTTGCGGAGAATGTCTGGGCAGGATTGACCCAGAGGTTCTGATTCCGAATCAAGAAGCAATGCACACATGGTCTCCGGCAGCCTTGCCGGAGGCTTTTTTTATGGCTTGTTGTGGTGAGAAGGCTTTTTGGGGGGAGGGTGACCCGCGGTGGTTGGTCTTTGGAAAATAAAAAAAGGCCTTCCGGTATCTCGCGAGTGCTACCGGAGGGCCTTTTTATGTAAAGCGTGAAGACTTTGGTTCGCAACCGGAGCGGCTACGGGCCTGTCTTAAGCTTGAACGCCGTTGATGAGCTTGGTCAGGCGGGAGATCTTGCGTGCGGCAGTGTTGTTATGAATGACGCCTTTTTTGGCGGCGACATCAATCACTGATTTTGCCTTGTTCAGGACGTCCGTCATGTTCTCTGCCTTTTCGGCTTCTGCGGAACGAACGGCCTTGATGGCGTTCTTCATGCGGGTTTTGACCGCCATGTTGCGGATGCGCTTTTTTTCGTTCTGGATAGCTCGTTTTTTTGCCGATTTGTGATTAGCCAAGGACTTAACTCCTTTTATCGTCGAAAATTTTTTTACGGTGATGTTTCATTCCGTACCGGTTTGCCGCGTGCCTACCCTTTGTCCGGTGTGCCTGCAACGCATGTTGCCGGCCCGGCGGTAAGCGCACCGTGGATTGAAATGCCACCTGAAAAGATTGTGTGTTTTAACGGTACCGCGACAAATCAGGCGATTATTGGGAGAACGCCTCGCAAAAACGCCTCCGCAAACCTGTTCGTCACCATGTGCGCACGGGGTGGAAAGGGAGGAATGTCCTTTCCTGTCCATGGGTTACGGAACCGACAGTGATTTAACTTGGTAAAATTATAGTGTTTGATGGGGGGTGTCAAGGGAAAAAGTGGCTGATGGGCGGCTTACGGGCGCTTTATAGGGGTTGCCATGGCAAGGGGGTTTGGACTAAATGATAGGTCAGGGTCTCCGCGACCTGTCACAGGATGTTTCTCTCTTACGCTTATTTCAAACCGGATCGGAACGTATGTCGGAAAAAGGAAAGGTTACCCGGGCTGCGGGTATTGTCGGGAGCGCCACGCTGCTCAGCCGGGTTTTCGGGTATGTCAGGGATATGGTAACCGCTTATTATTTCGGAGCGGGCCCCCTGGCCGACGCTTTCATCGCCGCGTTTCGCATACCCAATATGCTGAGGCGCCTGTTTGCCGAGGGCTCGTTGAGCATCTCCTTTGTCCCGGTGTTTACCGAGACCCTGAGCCGGGACGGCCGCCAGGAGGCCTATCGCATGGCCGGGGCCGCCCTGCGCCTGCTCTCCCTGATTCTGGCGGTGGTGGCGGTGATCGGCGTGCTGGCGTCCCCATGGATCGTCTCGGCCATCGCCGCAGGCTTTAAAGGAGACCCCGCCAAGTTTGAGCTCACCGTGCTTCTCTCCCGGATCATGTTTCCCTATGTGGTGTTTATCTGTCTTGTGGCTCTGTGCATGGGGATTCTTAACGTGCTGGGCCATTTTGCGGCCCCGGCCCTGGCCCCGGTGGCCCTGAACCTTGCCATGATCGCCTCCCTTGTGGTGGGCGGGGTGGTGACGACGGACGGAGAGACGCGCGTGATCTTTTTGGCCTGGGGGGTGCTTCTGGGGGGGCTGCTCCAGCTGGGTATGCAGGTGCCGGTCCTGTGGCGACGGGGCTTTCATGTGTTTAAGCCGGGTCCTGTGTGGCATCCTGCCCTGGGTACGGTGGGGCGCCTGATGCTGCCCGCGGTCTTCGGGGCTGCGGTGTATCAGGTGAACATGTTCATCGGCACCATGCTGGCCTCCCTTCTGGATACCGGGAGCATCACCGGTCTGTATTACGCAGATCGCCTGGTGCAGTTTCCCCTGGGGGTGTTTGCCATCTCCATCGGAACGGCTGTGCTGCCGTCCCTCTCCCGCCAGATGGCCGACAAGGATCTTGCCGGGGTGGCCGAGACCTTCAGCTTCGGGTTGCGCTTTACCCTGTTTATTACCCTTCCCGCCACGGCGGGGCTGGTGGTGCTGAGGCATCCCCTCATCGCCCTTCTTTTCGGTCGGGGGGCCTTTGACGCCGCGGCTGTCGCCCTGACGGCCGATGCCCTGCTTTATTATGCGGTGGGGCTCTGGGCCATCTCCTGCGTGCGGGTGACGGTTCCCCTTTACTATGCGTTCAAAGACACCCGCACCCCGGTTCAGGTGGCTGTGGCAGCCATTGCCATGAACATCGCCCTGAGTTGCCTTCTCATGGGCCCCATGGCCCATCGCGGTCTGGCCCTTGCTGTGTCCCTTTCGTCCATGGCCAATTTTCTCCTCCTGGTCTTTCTGCTGGTCAAACGGGGAATGGTTCAATTAGACTATGGGTCCATCCTGGTGTCGGTGGCCCGGAGCGGCGCAGCCTCCCTGGCCATGGGCGTGGCGGTGTGGCAGGGGCTCGTGTGGCTGGCGCCCGACGGGGGATACACCTTTGTTTCGGCGGCTGTCTCAACGGCCTTCGGGGTTGTGGCCGGGGTTGTTCTCTATTTCGGGGCGGCCCGTTTGCTCAAGAGCCCTGAGCTGATAACGGTTCAACAGATCATCAACAGGAAAAGGGGGCGTTAGTGGGAGGCAGGGAAAAGATTGTCTGCGGTGGGCTTGCGCTGGTGCTGATCGCGCTGCTGGTTCCCCTGGTGTTTATGCAGTGGGGCTTTCTCGACCTCAACAAGAGGCAGAAGGAGCTTGCGGACCGGCGGACCGAGAACCGGAGCATCGCCGAAGAGAACCGTAATCTGGAAAAGGAGATCAGGCGCCTGAACCATGACCCGGCGTACCTGGAGTTCATCGCACGAAAAGAGCTGGGCATGGTGGCGGAAGATGAAATCGTCGTGAAATTTCACGGAAAGGATACTGCAGAGTGAGCGAACCAGTGATGACGCGGACCCTGGCCGATCTCTACCTGGCACAGGGGCATGTGGAGGAGGCGCGCGATGCCTATGCGCTTCTTCTCTGTCGGTTTCCCCATGACGAGGCGGTGGCGCGCGGACTGAAAACGTCCCAGGCCCGGGTGACCGAAGCAAAGAAGGCCCGACTCTTCACGTTGAAGGATGAGTGGAAGGCTCTGGCCCGGGCCGACCGGGGGAGTGAGGCGCCATGAGGTACCTGATTCGAATGGCTGTGCTGCTGGTTGTTTCGGCCTGTGTTGCCCTGGTGTGGAATGCCCTTGCCCCTGAAGGGATTCCCCTTGTGGGGCAGTGGAACGCCGAGGTGGGGGTGGTGACCCCGGCGCCGGAATCGGATGAGCAGGACCTCATCGTCCAGACCGTGGGCGAAGCCCGCGGGCTCTGGGAGGATGGGGTTGTCTTTGTGGATGCCCGAAACACCCAAAGCTATCTGGAGGGGCATATCAAGGGTGCGGTTACCCTTTCCGTGTATGAGTTCGATGCCCTGCTGTTTGATTTTATCGATGCGTATCCCTTTGAGACCCGGCTTGTCACCTATTGCTCGGGGCGGCTGTGTGATGAGAGCCACCGGCTGGCAACGATGTTGAGGGAGCTGGGTTACACGGATGTGCGCATATTTGCCGACGGGCTCCCGGCCTGGTCGGCGGCCGGTTTGCCGGTGGAGGAGGGGCGATGACAGGCATGGGTGAAACCTCGGGGCGGACAGCCGCCTTTCTGGAGATCGCAGAGCTTCTGTGCCGGTGGGTGCTTGGCGGGTTGTTTATCTACGCAGGGGCGCAGAAAATTGCGGACCCGTACGGATTTGCCAAGACCGTCTTTGGCTACGGGATCCTTCCGGGGGAGCTGGTCAACATCACGGCCATCGTGTTGCCCTGGATTGAGGTGCTGGCGGGGGGCACGCTTCTTGCCGGGGTGTGGCCCGTCTCATCGGCGGGGGTTATTTCAGGGTTGCTCCTGATGTTTCTGGTGGCCCTTGTGGCCAACATTGCGCGGGGGTATACCTTTGATTGCGGGTGTTTCGGCTCCGGCGGTGAGGAGACCACCGGCTGGGGGACGGTCTTTCGCGACGTGGCCATGCTGGTACCCGCGGCGGCCGTGGTTTTATTTAAGGGACGAAGGCGCTTCTGTCTGTTCGACGGGGGCGAGTGATAATCCGGTTCGGCGTCGGGGAAGGCCCGACGCCGGCCGGTCGGGTGATTTTTTCAGAAGGGGGGAGTGTCAGGCTTTGACCACATTGCGGGCACTCGGGCCCTTGTCGGTCTCTATGATTTCAAAATTGACGAGGTCGCCCTCGGTCAGTGTTTTGAAGCCTTCCATGGTGATCTCGGTGAAGTGAACAAAGACGTCTGAGCCGCCGTCTAATTCAATGAATCCAAATCCTTTCTTGTCGCTGAACCATTTTACTTTTCCAGTAACCAAAACCAAATCTCCTTATTAAAAATCTACATCATTCAAGGGTCACTCGTTGGGGTGAGTATGGTGGTTAGGTGTTGTGAAGAATGCCTATGTCTTGTGATGCATAGGTAATAAAATAATTACTCTTAAATAACCACGAAGAGAAGAGTTTTACAATAGATTTTTTAAGGTTGGCGTTGTTTTCGCTATGGGAGCAATTTGAAGAGAGGAATTGACATGTGAGCATATGGTTTAGGATATGCTCACATATTAAGTTATTAGGGGCGGCTTGAGAGAGGGTGTTCTCTTAAGGAAAACACGCGGTGTTTGACGGGGTGGGCTCAGGATGCCGTGAGGGTGTCACGGATACACGCCGCCAGGGCCTTGAACTCTTTTCCCCGGGGTGCGCTGCCCTGTTTTTTGATGGCATTTCTCCTCAGCATTCGGAGACGCTGGCGGTCGGCCGAGGGGAATTTTTCGAGGAACTCCTCGATGGCGCCGTCGCTTTCAAGGATGGCCTCCACCCAGGGCGTCTCTTTCGCGGGCTCGGCGGTGGTGTTTCCCGAGAGTGTGAGGCCCGCCTCCAGCTTGTCCAGTGCCTCCCGGACAGGCTCGGGGTCGCACTCACGCATGAGGGCTCCGATGAACTGGCGGTTGCGGTGGGCCGCTTTGCGTGCGGAGATGTGTCGCGCATCTTCAACGGCTTTCCTCAGCTCGTCGGGAATGTCGACGTGTTTCAGCTGGCCAGGAGTGAGTTTGATGAGGCGTTCTCCGAGTTTCTGAAGCTCCTCGGACTCCTTCTTTATCTGGGTCCGGCTTTTGTAGATATCGGCTGTGTTTTCTTCGTTCATAATAGTTCTTGCCACATTTCCCATGTTGATCTTATATATAAAGCCAACCTGCAATTCTCGGGGTGTCGCCTTGCTCGCAAACCCGTCGCGTGAGTCCTGGCTGGTTGCTGTCCGTTTGGCGCCATAGTGGCATATCTCCGTTTAAAATTCCATCAAAAACGGTGGGGGTTGAGTATCCCGGTATTTCAAGGCGGGAAGGGCAAAAACCAACCGATCCAGAGGGGCTTGGACCGGGCTGAAGAAAAGGACCTTTGGATGAGTCGGGAGAGCCGATTGAACAACCGGATGAAGGTGGAGGTCCGAACCGTGATGGACATCGGCCCCAGGGGCAACCAGGAAGACGCGGTGCTCGTGGGAACCCGTGTGTACCAGCAGCCCAGCCTGGACCTTGAGACCGAGGAGGAGGGCGCCTATGTGACCCTCTGTGTTTGCGACGGCATGGGAGGCCATGCGGCCGGAGATGTCTGCAGCCGGTTTGTCCTTGATGAATTCAACCGGTCTCTGAGCCACGACACCCTGTCGGCAGAAGGGCTCGATGTCCTGTTGAACATGATCCAGACCGCCGCCGAAGGGGAACTCCCCGTCAACAGCGGCACCACCATCGCAGGGGTGGTACTCACCCCGGATCAGGCCGTGGTGTTCAATGCAGGGGACAGCCGGGTTTACCTGATGCGGGACGGTGAACTTCAGCGATGCTCCCACGATCACTCTTACGTGCAGAGCCTTGTGGATAAAGGCGCCATCACGGAAGCCGAGGCTTTTTCGCATCCTTATCGCAATGTCGTCAGTTTTGGTGTAGGGTCGGCTTTCAGTGAACTCTGGGGCCATACCAGGGTGCATTACAAGGTGCTGGATGTCAGGGCGGACGACACCTATATCCTCTGCAGCGACGGGGTCACCGATTTGATTGAAGACCCGGCCATGGAGACGGTCCTGGGGCCCCGCCCCATCACCGGTGTCGCCAGGCTGAGCGTGGATCTCAAACGCAAGACGTTAAAGGACAACACCACCTTTATTATCGCCCGGGTGGTGGCATGATGTCGTTTCGGGGCGGAGTCAGGGAGACAGGACCATTGAGGATGAACCGGCGGGGGCGCCATGATCGATAACATGAAAGAGGTGATAGAAAAGTGCCTCCCCACCTATGAGATTGTCGGCGAATTGGGTCAGGGTATCCACGGTTCCGTTTACCATGCCAGGGACAGGTTCAAGGAACGGGCCGTCAAGGTGGTTCCCATCCACGTGGAGCGCTCCATCCTGTTTCGGAACGATACCGATCTCGATTCCAAGGTTTCCCGTGATTTTCACGCCGTTTGCAGCTACTACGAAAAAGTCAAAGGCCCGGACGTGGTGACCATCCATGACTTTCACCTTGTGGACAAGCGCATCGCAAGCGGTTATGCCCAGGCCTTTCTGGTGATTCTCATGACCTTGTGTCGGGAAAACCTCCAGGACCTTGTGCTTCGTGAGCACCCCCTGCCTGCGGAGGCCATCTCGGACCATGCCGCAGCCCTTGCCGCCATGATGGACCGGTTGAGCCGGGCCAGCGGAGAGACCTTTCTCCTCACCGATTTCAAACCCTCCAATATCCTTGTGGACGACACCGGGCGGTTGCTCATGGGTGACCTGGGGGGCCTCAAGCGCGTCAGTTCCGTCTCCTCTGCCCTGGGCGGTGCCCAGTTTACCCCCAACTGGTCGGCCCCCGAATTGATCCTGCGGGGGGAAAAACCGGATGTGCTTTCCGGGGTCTACTCCCTGGGGCTGGTGATCTATTACCTTTGCGAGGGGCACCTCCCCTTTGAAGAGGCGGATTTCATCGATCGGGTGGGCAAGGTGCAGGAGGAGGGCGTAACCTTTTCCAGGCGGGATCTTCCCCAGGTCCTGATGGATGCCGTCATGCGTTGCCTTGCCTTTGAGCGGGACGATCGGCCCGCATCCTTTGCCGATGTGGGGGACCTGCTGAAGGGCGCACCCCGGGAGCCCGCCACACAGGAACCCGTAAAGCCCGAACCCCGGAAACAGAGGCACACCCTCTCTTCGGTGGCATCGGTAACGCCCGTGGTCCCCGAGGTGTGGGTGGAGCAGGCCACGTCCCTGGCCATGAACTGGATCCCGAGCGGCACCCTGGCCCTCCGGGACACCAGGCACCACTGGTCCGAAGAGATCCCCGGTTTTTACCTGGGGATTCATCCGGTGACCCAGGCCCAGTGGCGCCGGGTCATGGGCACGGACCCTTCCCATTTTCCGCGGCGGCCCGATCAGCCCGTTGAGATGGTCTCCTGGAAGGACGTCGACGCATTCTGCAAACGCCTCACCGATGCTTACAGGGGGGAGCGCCATTTTTTCATCCCCACAGAAGGGGAGTGGCTTTATGCTGCCCGGGGGGGCGATGAACAGGCCCGGTACGCAGGGGGCGATTCCATGGACAGCCTGGGCTGGCACCTGGGAAACAGTGAGTTTACCACCCATCCTGTGGCGGAAAAAAGCCCCAATGCCAACGGACTTTACGACATGTGCGGCAATGTCCAGGAGTGGTGCCGCGACGCGGTGGGCTGTTTCAAGGACAGGGACATGGGGGCTCGCGGCAAGGTGATTCGTGGCGGCAGCTGGAACCAGGGGCCGGATAAATGCACCCTGGATTACCGGCGGATCGTTCAGGAGGGCCTTCGGTACAGCAACCTTGGGTTTCGGGTTGCCATGCGGCCGGGGGACGCCGTTTTCTGATGGCGGCGCGTCCGCAAGTGTTCGACATGGCGGAAAAAGAAAAGGTAGATATGGCATGTTTTGACTCAAGCGATATGCCTTTCCTGGGTAAGGGATATGTTCAGCTTTTGGGGTATTGTCGTTTTGACAACGGGGCGAAATTGGATAATGCCGAGTTTTTTTTGAAAATTTGACTATTTTTGTGTTAGTATGGGTAAACAATGTTAACGGGCCGTATCGGCCCAAATCCGGGGCCCGGCTGACGGCATGCATAGAAAACACAACGACCTCGACCCAACCGTGACCCAATGGGGGCGCAAAAGACCCGTTCCGGTGCTCCAGTATGTCATTCGTGCCTCCCTCCTTTTTTTCTGGGCCGTATACGGGGTTGTGGTCTCTCCCCCGGCCCTGATCTCTCCTGTCTTTGCCCTGATGGTGGCCCTGGGTTATGTGGCCGTCCAGGGCTTTTTGTTTGTTCTGCTGCGCCGTCGACGGGCCGACTGGTCGCTGATTCGCGCCACCATGGTTGCGGACCTGGGGCTGGCCTGGGTCGTCTGGCTCTACGATCCAACCCTGCCGCCGCCTTTGATGCTCTATGCGGTCATCGTCATCGTGGGCAACGCTATTCAGTACGGCATCCGGGCCTTCAAGCTCCTGGCGGCCTCCACCCTGGTCATGGCCCCGTTGACCATGGGGCTTCGATTTGCCCTGGGCAGGTTCCATCCCACCGAACCGTTTCTCCTGCTGTTCTGCATGGCCATTGTCTGGTACGTCTATAAATTCATTTTCCGCATCGAAATCTTCCGCCGTGAGACCATTCGCCGTACCGAGGCCCTGGCCCAGAGTGAGCATAAATACCGAAGCATTTTTGAAAACACCGGGGGAGGGGCCATCATTGTTGAGGACAATCTGGTGATCTCCCAGGCCAACGCACGGTTTGAAAAGATCACGGGGTTCAAGCGCCACGAGATCGAAGGGAAGGTGCGGTGGATCGAGTTCGTGGAAGCCGGTGACCTGGAGCGCATGCGCAGCGAGCACAAGCAACGGGTGCGAAACGGCCAGGAGCCTCCGCGGGAGTATGAGTTTCGCCTTGTCCGGAAAGACGGTGAGGTCATCGACGTCTTTTCCGAGGTGAACTACGATCCCCTGGCCGGCCGGAGTGTGGCTTCGGTCATTGACATCTCCCTTCGCAAACAGGCGGAAAGGGCTTTGAAAGACGCCCACGACCAGCTGGAACGCCGGGTGGGGGAGCGTACCGCCGAACTGATGGAGGCCAACAGACAGCTCAAGATCGCCAAGGAGGCCGCCGACGCATCGGGCCATGCCAAAAGCCAGTTCCTGGCCAACATGAGCCATGAGATCAGAACGCCCATGAACGCCATCATCGGCATGTGCGACCTTGTCCTGGGCACCGACCTTTCGTCTAAACAGAAGGAGTACATCAACATCGTCCGGTCCTCTTCCCGGTCCCTTCTGGAGCTGATCAACGACATCCTGGACTTTTCCAAGATCGATGCGGGAAAGCTCGACCTGGAGACCATCCCCATGTCCCTTCGGGACGTCGTTGAAGAGGTGGCGGACATGTTCCTTGAAAAGACCATGGACAAGGACCTGGAGCTGATCATCGACATTGCCGATGATGTGCCCAGAAAAGTGATCTCCGACCCCTTGCGCCTCCGGCAGGTCCTGGCCAACCTCACGGCCAACGCCTTTAAGTTCACCAACCGCGGAGAGATCTGCCTGGCCGTTCGAACCCAGTACCTCGACGCCAAGGCCACCAAGCTTCAGTTCTCGGTGCGGGATACGGGGATCGGCATTGATGCCGATAAAACCGGGACCCTGTTTGACGCCTTTGCCCAGGCAGACGGCTCCACCACACGCAAATACGGGGGCACCGGCCTGGGCCTTGCCATCTGCCGGAAAATCGTCAACATGCTGGGCGGCGACATCTGGGTGGAGAGCGAACCCGGAAAGGGGAGTACCTTTTGCTTCACCATGGAGGCCAGGCTTCTTCCCGATGCGGCCCGGAGCCCGGAGATGGCCCTTCCCCCGAACCTTCAGGGCAACAAGGTCCTGGTGGTGGACGACAATCCTTCCACCCTCATGATCCTCAAACGATACATGGCGACCTTCGGGTGCCGCACGGAGATCGCCGCATCCGCAGAGTCGGCCTTGACCCTCTACCGGCGCAGCCGTGACAAGGATCCTTTTGCCCTGATCATCATGGACATCCACCTGCCGGCCATGGACGGAATCGAGGCCGTGTCCCGCATCAAAGAGGAGTCGGCTGACAATGCACCGTCCGTGATCTGTATCAGCGCGTACGGAAGGGACCGGGAAGCGGACCGGGCCAGGGAGGCCGGGGCCGACGGTTTTTTGATGAAGCCCATCAAACAGTCCATTCTCTTTGATACCATCATGGAACTCTTCGGGTTCAAGGCCGTACGGCAAGCCCACGTGGGGCGTGGGCTCCTTACGGACAACGAGTTTTCCGAGCTGAGCGTGCTTCTGGTGGAGGACAACGCCATCAACCAGATGGTGGCCATGGAGATTTTGAAGTCCGCCGGTATTTCCGTCACCACGGCGGAAAACGGTCTGGAGGCCCTGAACCTCCTCCGGACGAACAGCAATTTCGACGCGGTGCTCATGGATGTGCAGATGCCGGAGATGGACGGCCTGGAGGCCTCCCGGCAGATACGCAAAAAGCTGCACAAAGAGGACCTGCCCATCATTGCCATGACCGCCCACGCCATGTACGGAGACCGCGAACGCTGCCTGGCCGCGGGGATGAACGATTACGTGCCCAAGCCCATCGACCGCAATGAACTGTTTGCGGCCATCAGACGAAATATCAACCGCCTCGGAGGGACCTTCCCCCTTGCCGACGGGCGCCATGACACCGTCTCCGAATCCGTGGGGACCCAGTACATGCTCTCGGGCATCAATGTCTCCCGGGGCCTGGAACAGACCGAGGGCCAGTGGGGACGCTACGGCGACATGCTGGCACGCTTCCTTGAAACCCACGGGGAGACAGGCGCTCTGTTGAAGGAGTACCTTGAGGCACAGGCCTTCGATGAGATGGCGGCCGGATTGCAGGGGCTCATGGAAGATGCCGGAAGGGTCAGCGCCATTCACGTGGCCACCTGGGCGGAGTCCATGAAAGAGGCGGCTGCAGATCGCGACACGGAGCGATGCGGAGAGCTTCTCTTTTTCCTTGAGGAGTCGCTTCGTGAGGCGGCCGAGTCCTCCCACGATCTCCTGACCGGGCTGGAGTCCGGGGAGGAGCCGTGGGATCCCATGCAGCAGGCCACTGGCCCGGAAAAAATGTTCACGTTGCTGCGTAAACTTGGTAAAAGCCTTGAAGAGCTGGACCCCGTAACGTCCGGCCGGTTGTTTGATGAAATTCGGGATCGATTCTCCCTCCATGGGGTGGGGCCTGAGAGCGAGCACCTGGCCCGGAACCTGGAGCAGGAAGTCCGGGAGTACAGCTTTGAAAAGGCGGGCGGGACCTTAAAGCAGCTCGGAAACCAGTTGAAAAGGGACATGGCGGCAGGTACCAACGATGGCTGAGTCTTTGAAACAGTGCAGGGTGCTTTTGGTGGACGACACCAGGGCCAACCTCGACATCCTCATCGACGCTCTGAAGGACTCCTTCAAGCTCGGCGTGGCCATGAGCGGTGTGCGGGCCCTTGAGTATGTCCGGCAGCACCCGGTGGATTTGATCCTCCTGGATGTCCTGATGCCCGAGCTCGACGGGTTTGAGGTGTGCAGGCGCCTCAAAGCGGCCCCGGAGACGGCGGGGATTCCTGTTATCTTCATCACCGCCCTGGACAGGCCGGAAGACAAGACCCGGGGGTTTGAATTCGGGGCGGTGGATTACATCACCAAGCCCTTTGACATGGCTGAGGTGACGGCCCGCGTGCGCACGCACCTCACCCTGGTGACAGCCCAGGAGGCCCTGAGGCAGCAGAACATCGCCCTGGAGGCCATGGTGCGGGAACGGACCCGGGAGCTGGAGGAGACCCAGCTTGAGATCATCAACCGCCTGGGGCTTGCCTGTGAGTACAGCGACGAGTGCACGGGCCGCCATGTGAATCGCATCTCCGAATATTGTCGCCTTTTAGGGCGCGCAGCAGGGCTCCCCCAGGACGAGGTGGAGCTCGTGGCCCTGGCCAGCACCATGCACGATGCCGGTAAGATCGGGATTTCCGATGCCATCCTCCTGAAACCCGGGGCCCTTACCGACGACGAATGGGTGGTGATGAAACGGCACGCTGAAATCGGCGGCGAGCTTCTCTCCGGGAGCCGGTCGCGACTGCTGTGCATGGCCGAGGAGATCGCCCTGACCCACCATGAGAGGTGGGACGGCACAGGCTACCCCAAGGGGTTGAAGGGGCCGGAGATCCCGTTGTACGGGCGCATTGTCTGTATCTGTGATGTGTTCGACGCCCTGGTCTTTGAGCGGCCCTACAAAAAGGCCTGGTCTGTTCCGGATTCCCTGGCCGAGATCTCCCAGTGGGCCGGGCGGCAGTTTGACCCCTGGCTGGCCGAACTGTTCCTGGGCCTTGAGCCGGAGCTGACCCGGATTGTCAACACGGCCCGTGAAACGGGGCAGGGGGAAGAAGACCTTGCCAAAGAGGCTGGTTAATGCGGGGCATTACATTCTGATTCAGCCCAAAGACGCCTCCGGCGGCCCTGCCGGGGGCCAAACGTTTGAAACGTTTGACAAACAGGTTTTGTTTTTTTAGGGCGCGCCGCAACCGTCCATAACCCCTCTTGTTTTTTTGTTCTACCGGAACGTTTTTGCGGAGCTTTTTTCAAAAAGCGACCCGCCGGAGGCAACTGAATTTATAAATGCGTTGGCCCGGTAAGGAGCGTCGATACCGGTTTACATCGGGGGCCTCCCGGTGTATGAAAAAACATCGCAGCCGATTCGAAAGGGGAGCAGGCACAACCGGCCTGGTCCCCTTTTGTTCATTACCGCATGACCACTCATCCCAAGGGGCGTTCCATGAAGAGCTATCTATTCTACGATCTTGAAACAAGCGGCCTGAACAAATCCTTTGACCAGATCCTTCAGTTTGCTGCCATTCGCACGGATATGCACCTCAAGGAACTGGAACGTTACAACATCGTGGTGTCCCTTCGCCCCGACGTGGTGCCTTCCCCCATGGCCACCATCACCCATCGTATCGGCATTGAGAAATGCATGGAGGGAATCTGCGAATACGAAGCGGTGAGGCATATTCACGCCCTGATGAACCGTGAAGGGACCATTTCCCTGGGCTACAACACCCTGGGCTTTGACGACGAATTCCTGCGTTTCGCCTTTCACCGCAACCTGCTTCCCCCGTACACCCATCAGTGGGCCAACGGGTGTTCCCGCATGGACCTTTTGCCCATCACCGTATTGTACCACCTCTATAAGCCCGAGGGGCTGACCTGGCCCCGCCTGGAAGACGGACGGTCCACCCTGAAGCTTGAAAAACTCAGCCAGGCCAATGCCCTGGCCGAGGGACAGGCCCATGACGCCCTGGTGGATGTGGAGGCGACCCTGGCCCTGGCCCGGCGCTTTATGGCTGAGGGGAAGATGTGGGAGTATGTGGCGGGCTCGTTTAACAAAAAGGAGGACGCCCTTCGCCTGGCCAAGCTGCCGGTAAGGCATGAGTCCTCGGCGGGCCAGCACGCCTGGGGGATCATGACCGGCAGCCGGTTCGGGGCCGAGGCGGCGTACCAGGCACCGGTGCTGGCAATCGGGGAGTCTCTGCCGTACAAAAACCAGACCCTCTGGCTCCGGCTGGACGACGAAGCCCTCATCAACGGGGAGGGGGCGGTGGAAGAGCGCGTCTGGGTTATCCGGAAACGAATGGGCGAGCCCAATGTGATCCTGCCGCCCCTGGATCGTTTTGTGTCACGGCTCACCCCCGAGCGCCTGGCACAGGTGGAAGAAAATCTCGCCTGGCTCAAAGCGCACCCCGATGAGTTTGCCCGGATCATCCGCCATCACCGGGAGTTTCGATACCCCGAAATCCCCAACCTGGATGCGGACACCTGCCTGTACCAGAACGGGTTCCTCTCCAAGGCCGAAGAGGCCTTGTGTGCCAAGTTTCACAGGGCCGGGCCCGATGCGATGGCCGAGGCCATGCAGGCCATGGCCCCCGGCCATGTGCGGGAGCTTGCCACCCGTATTTTGTTCCGAAATTACCCTGAGTTTTCCGATGAAGAGGTGTTCGAGGCCTTTGAAACCTTCATGGCGCGGGTCCATCCGCAAGGGGAGGAACCCCCCATGGTGGATTTCAGGGGCGATGCCCGCCTGACACCGGCCGCCGCCATGGAAGAGATTGCCCGGGTGCGGGCCGAGGTCTCCCTGGACGAGGAGCAGGGCCAGCTGCTGGATGAGCTGGAAGGGTATCTGTCCAGCAATTTTTAAAAAGCTGCCTCCGGCGGCGAGGTGAGCCACCTCGAAAGCTTATTGCCATTGCGCTTTGCCCTTCGTGCCTCAGGGCAAAGCGCAATGGCCTTCGGCTCGGGCTTCGCCCGACAAAAACGCGACCGGAACGTTTTTGCGGAGCTTTTTTCAAAAAGCGACCCGCCGGAGGTATGTTTTGAATGGTTCCGTTTTTTATGGGCCGCGGCGTGTTGCCGCGGCCTTTTTTTGTTTTTTAAACCGCCTGCTCGTCGTCCCGCCGTGTGGCCAGGAGGCTGTAGAGGGTGGGGACCACCACCAGGGTGAGGGCCGTTGCGATGACCAGGCCGAAGATGACCACAACGGACATGGACTTCCAGTACTGGGAGGTCTCGCTCAAGGTGGAGATGGTGCGCTCCCGAAAGTTGATGGAGATGCCCGTTACCATGGGGATCAGGCCCAGGACCGTGGTGACGGCGGTGAGCATGACGGGCCTTAAGCGTGTGGCGCCGGCGGCGATGATGGCCTCGGTGGTCTCCATGCCGCTTTCCCGGAGTTTGTTGGTGTAGTCGATGAGGACGATGGCGTTGTTGACCACCACCCCGGCCAGGGAGATGACGCCCACCCCGCTCATGATGATGCCGAAGGGGTAGCCCATGAAGGCTAAGCCCAGAAACACCCCTCCGAAGGAGAGGATCACCGAGGTGAGGATGATGACCGGCTGTGCCACGGAGTTGAAGAGGGTGACGAGGATCAGGAAGATCAGGAGGATGGCCAGCATAAAGGCCCGGGAGAGAAAGGCTTTTGCCTTTTGCTCTTCTTCGTTTTCCCCGGTGAAGGTGAGGGTGTAGCCTTCGGGCAGGGGAAAGGTGCGGAGAAGGGCTTCGGCTTCGCTGCGCAGGACGGTCCCCGGCTTGACCTGTTCATCGACGTTGGCTTTGACCGTCACCACCCGGTTGTGGTTGATGCGGGTGATATCCCCCAAGCTCCCGGTGTAGTGCATGTGGGAGAGGGCGGACAGGGGGATGAGGGTGCCGTCTTCGGCGGGGATCAGCAGGGTGTGCAGGGTCTCCGGGGCGTTTCGGAAGTGCTCGGGCATGCGCACGGTGATGTCGTACTCATCGCCGGCCTCCCGGTAGGTGGAGACCTTGGTGCCGTTGTAGGCGGTTTTCAGGGCGGCTCCCACGGCGCCGGTGGAGAGGCCGAAGAGGGCCGCCCGCTTTCGATCGATGCGGATGCGAATGGTGGGGATGTTGTAGCTGTAATCGTCCCGGACATCTTCGATGCCCGGGATGGTGGCGATGATGTTCTGGACCTCGGATGCGAGGCGGCCCAGGGTGGCAAAGTCATCCCCTGCGATTTCAATGTTCACCGGGGCGCCGGTGGGGGGGCCTCCTTCCTCTTTTTTGACGGTGACGCGGGCTCCGGCGATGTGCTTGACGCGTTCCCGGAACCGGGGGATGGCGTCCTTGGACGGCCGGGTGCGGTGCTCGTAGTCCACGAACTGGATGCCCAGGTGGTTGGGGGAGTTCTGGGCAAACAGGTTGCTGCCGAACCTGCGGACGCTGTTGGCGTAGATGTACTCGATGTTGTTGAAGTCGCTGGGGGCCGAGAAGGTGCGGCCCTTTCGGTCCGTGTGCTGCCGCAGGGACATGGCCTCCCGGTATGCGTCATCCGTGGGGCGCGCGCCGCATGCCGAGGCGATGCACATCTCCACTTCACGCACGATGCCGTCGCAGTAGTCCAGGGTGGCCCCTTCCGGGGGATCGATGTTGACAAAGACGTTCTGCGGGTCCACGGACGGGAAGAACTCCATGGGCTTTTCAATGCCCACGGCCAGGAGCCAGAGGTAAAAGAGGATGAACAGGGTGAGAAAAGCCCCGGTGATCACCTTGGCCCGGTGTTTTAAAGCCACATGGAGGGTGGCGGCATAGGTCACCAGGAGCCTTCCCCGGATTTCCACCGGTGTCTCCATCGGGGTCTGTCGGGGCGGTGAAAACCGGTCTTCACCGGTGGGGACTGGGGGCGTTTTGACACGCATGATAAAGGCGGCCAGGGCCGGGTTGATGACCAGGGCCACAAAGAGGCTGGCCGTGAGGGTGACGATGAGGGTCAGGGGCAGGTAGCGCATGAACTCGCCCATGATCCCTGGCCAGTAGAGCATGGGGAAAAAAGCGGCCAGGGTGGTGAGGGTGGAGCCGATGACCGGGTAGGCCACCTCAGAGGAGGCCATCATGGCGGCCTGGGTGCGCGAGGCTCCCTGTTCCATGAATCGGTAGATGTTCTCCACGATGACGATGGCGTTGTCCACCAGCATGCCCAGGGCCAGGGTCAGGGAGAAGAGCACCACCATGTTCAGGGTAATGCCCAGCACATGGAGAACGGTGAAGCTGATGAGCATGGAAAGGGGGATGGCCAGGCCCACGATGATGGCGTTGCGGAACCCCAGGACAAACAGGAGGACACCCACCACGAGAATGAGGCCGGAGAGGATGTTGTTCTCCAGGTCCGCCACCATCAGGCGAATGTTCTTCTCCTTGTTCATCAGCTTGGTGATGCGGGTGGTTTCGGACCACCCCGTGCGGTGGTGGGCCACGATGCGGTCCAGCTCCGCGCAGATGGCAAGGACGTTTTCTCCGCTGCGCTTTTTCACGGAGATGTTGACGGCCTCGTGGCCGTTGAGCCGGGCCCTGCTCTCCTCCTCCTTGAAGGTATCCAGGGCCCGGGCCAGCTCCTTCAGGTACACGGGCCTGCCGTCGTGATCCTTGACCACGATGCCCATGATCTCTTCCGGCGAGTCGAACTCCCCGGGAACCCTCAGCTGGTATCGTCCGTCACCCATGTTGACGGCGCCCCCCGAGGTGTTGGTGTTCTCCCGGGTGACGGCCAGGGAGAAATCAGAGATGGGGATGTGATACCAGGCGAGCTTTTCCGGGTCCACCTCGATGAGGATCTCCCGTTCCTGGCCGCCGGTGACCGTGACTTCCAGAACCCCTGCCACCGATTCCATGTCCTCCTGGAGGTCGTCTGCCAGCCGTTTGAGAGCCGTGCTGCCCTGGGGGCCGCTCAAAGAATAGACCACGATGGGCAATTCCGAGATATTGACTTCGAACACAGACGGGTCCTCTTCCATGTCCGAGGGCAGGTCCCGTTCGGCTTCGTCCACCTTGTCCTTGACCTTGCGGAGCACGTCGTCGATGTCGGTGCCGGGAATGAACTCGATGTTGATTTCGCTCAGGCCCTCGGAGCTGACCGAGCTGATTTTTTTCACCCCTTCAAGGCCTTTGAGTTTTTTTTCGATGGGGATGGTGACGGAGGTCTCGATGTCGGCCGATGCCACGCCTTTGTAGACGGTGGCGACGAAGACATAGGGTATGGTGATGTCCGGCTCGTCTTCCCGTGGAAGCACCGAGTAGGCGTAGCAGCCCACCAGCACGATGATCACGGACAGCACCAGCACACTGATGCGGTTCTTGACGGCGGTATCCGGGATGATCATGGCTGCAGCTCCCCGGCCTTATTGGCTCGGCGGACCACATTGACCTTTCGGCCCTCGCTCACCGACCGCTGCCCCACCACGATGACCTTGTCTCCCGACGCCAGGCCGGAGGTCACCTCCACCATCCATCCTTCCTGAATCCCTGTGGTCACCTCCCGGGCCGTGGCAATGCCCTCCTGTTCCAGAAAGACCACCTGGGCGTCTTTTCGGGTGATGAGGGCGTACAGGGGAACCACAAGGGCCTTTTCCCGAATTTTTTTCACCAGGTCCACCCGGGCGAACATGTCGGGGATCAAAAGCCCCTCGTCATTGGGAAACAACAGGTCCAGATCGTAGAGGCGGGCCATGTTTCCAGCAGACCTGGCAAGGCGCAGGACGCGTCCCCCAGAAATGGTGGTGCCCTTCAACGCATCGATGGAAACGGAAAAAGAGGCCATGGTGCGGATGTGGCGGACATCGGATTCAGGAATGCCCACGCGGATTTTCACGGGGTTGAGATCCACCAGTTTGCAGATGGGGCTCCCTGCGGTGACAAAGGCCCCTTTGTCGATGAGGTAGGCGTCGAGGTACCCGGAAAAAGGGGCCTTGATTTGGCACTTGTCCAGGTCCAGGCGGGTGGCGGTCAAAACGCTTCGCGCCTCCTCCAGGGCCGCTTCGGCCTGGTCCAGGTCTGACTGGGTGGCAAGGTTGGTGCGGTTGAGGTTGGTCAGGCGCCTGGCCGTTGCGCGGGCTGATTCAAAAGAGGCCGTGGCTGCCTGGTGGCGGGCTGCAAACCGGGAGGTGTCGAGCTGCGCCAGAATGTCCCCCGCCTTGACCGCCTCACCTTCTTCACGCGTCTTTTTTACAAGGACGGCCGAGACTTCCGAGGGCACCAGGAGTTCCTGATTGGCACGGACCTCGCCGGGGAGGGTGACGCGGTCCCTGATGACGGTGGGCGCAAGGGTCAGGGTCACCACATTAACGGGTGGCTGGCCCTCTTTTCGCTGGTCCCGGCGGGCCTTGGCCACGGCTTCCGCCTTGATGGCCGCCGTGATGTAGAGTCCCAGGAGAACCACAAACAAAAGGAACACGGGCCACCAGGCCGCACAGGCCGCCAGGGCTTTTTTTGCAAAGGGTGGGTGGGGTGGTTTGGGGGTCATTCCACGTCTCTTTCATTGCTGTGTCTGCATGGAAAATAAAAAAGCGAAAGGATCACTTTCCGCAGTGCCTTTAGATGGTCAAAGCCAGGCTAAAAAGCAGGCCTTCGTCGGAGCTTAAGACTTTTCAAAAGTTTGGCCCCCGGCAGGGCCGCCGGAGGCATCTTTGCCCTTGCCATCAGCCATTGGGGGCGCTTTGGGATGCCGGGACGGGGAGCATGGGCACCCCCGAGGTGTACCGGAGGCGGATGGCGGCCAGCTGCAGGGCAAACCGGGCATCGGCCAGCTGGTTTTCTGCCTCCACGAACCGTGTGTTGGCGTCGATGAGATCCAGGCTCTCGGCAAGGCCTTCGTCAAACCGCCGGGTGACGGAATCCAGGAACTGCCGGGCGTAGGTGAGGCTCTCTTCCAGGGCCCGGACCCTTAGTGATTCGGTGTTGTGATCGTACCAGGCCCGTTCCACGGCCAGGCGGATCTCTTTGGTTTTCCGGGCCAGCCTGTAGTCCACGGAACGCTTGTCCGAGAGGCTTTTTCGGACGTCGGCCCTGCGGAGCCCGCCGTCCACCAGGGGAAGGGAGAGGGTGAGGCTTGCCGTGTACCGGGTGGTGTCCAGGTCGAAGTCTGCCTTCAGGTCGTCGTAGCTGCCGTCCACACGGCTATCCGTGCGTCCGGCCGATCCTTCGAGGGTGAGTTTGGGCCAGTACGTGCTTTTGGCCACGGCCACCTCTTTGTCGGCTACGCTGGACGCGATGACCAGGGACTTGAGTTCGGGGCGGTTTTGGGTGGCCAGAGTCACGCACTCCTCAAGGCTGAGGTCCGACGGGGCCGGGATTTTTTCCGGCGGCTCAAGTTGAAAATCGTCCGGCAGGGGAACCAGGCGCTGGAGAGCCCGTCTGCTTACGATACGCTGGTTCAGGGCCTCCTTGAGTTCTGCCCGCCCTCCGGCGACTTCGGCGTCGGATCGAAATTGCTCGGTGCGGGTGAGGAGCCCGGCCTGGATGCGACGCACGACCGCGTCTCTGTTGGAGATGAGTCGGGTCAGGTTTGCATCGGCGATGGCCACGCCTTTTTCGCTGCGGATGACGCCCACAAAGGTGACGGCCACCTGGAGGATGTAGTCGTGGCGTGCGGCGGTGAGGTCCATGGCGGCCTTTTCAACGAGTTCGCCCGAGGCTTTGTAGACAATGAGTTCCCGTCCGTTGATGTAAAAGCTGTACTGGAACCCCAGCCCGGCAAAGGTACCGTACCGAGTCTCCTCGATCTGGTTGGGCGGGGCGTAGGCCCCTTGGATCTCCGTGTCGCTTCCGTCCAGTCGGCCGGTGAGCTCTACGGTGGGGATCAGCACGGACCGGGCGCGAAGGCGGTCCTGCTCCGCGGCATAAAGGGACTCTTCGGCCAGCCTGATGTCCTCGGCATAGGGCAGCGCTTTTTCAATGCACGCCCGCAGGGTGATGGGCACGGGTTCTGCCATGGGCGACGTGGGGCCGATCCATGCGCAAAGGAGAAGCAGGGGCACTGTCATAAGGGATCGGTTCATGGTCACCTGTCGTGCATGGTGTCGGTGATGCGATCACAAGGTGCCCACATCATGACCAGGTTCAGAAACATGCTCTTGTCTTGCGGAAGGGCCGGAATGTTTCGTCAGTTCAGGGTACGGATGAAGCAGCCGGAGGAATCGTCGTGCCAGACCTGCTCCTGGGAGTTGTCGTTTTCGGTGGTCTGGCGAATGGTGAGGCCACCCTGTCCGTCGGCGATGTAGGCTGCGCGAAGGGCCGGGCTGTCCGAACTGAGTCCCCCGGTGGTGGCCGCGACAACGGCCCTGGGGGTGCCCGGTGAGGTCTCCCGGGACAGCAGCCCCGGGGCTGCGGGGTCGGACAGGTCCAGGATGAGGAGGTTGTCCGTGGCCTGGTCTGTGACAGCATACAGGTTGTTGTTGTCCGTAAAGAAGAGGTCGATGACGTGGCCTGTGCCCATGGAGTAGCCACCCTCCCTTGCCGGGGTGATCAGAGCCGGGGTGTTTTGATTGGAAAACAGGTCCAGGGAGACAATCCCTGCGGCATCATCGGCCACACAGGCATAGCGGCTGCCGTCCGACGATACGCTGACGGTGTTGGCAAGGCCCTGGGTGTAAGATGCCTCAATGCCGTGGGACAGTTTTTCCGGATCATCCGGGTCGGAGAAGAGGTCCACAATCTGGAACCCCTGAGGGCCGCATGCCACAAGGAGGTAATCCGTTCCAAAGGGCTCCATGGCCGTCGGGGTGCCGGGAAGCCCCGTAAAAAGAATTTTATCTTCTATGGCGATTTTGTGGACCGTGGGGACACTTGGAAGAACGGGCAGGGGAAAGGAGAAGAGGTTGCCCGTGTCGGTGAGGACGTGGAGAAAGTCGATGTTTTCCTGATTGATGTTTTTGGTGGAGACGGCAACGGCCAGGGGCTCTCCGTCGAGATGATCCATGGCCAGGGATTCCAGCTCAAGGGGCGCTTTGGGCGACGGCGCTTCCGGGTTGTCCAGGTCGTCCGGTGAAGAGATATAAGCGCTGTTCATGGAGTAGCAGCAGACCCCCACGCTTTTGTCGGCGATGAAAAGACGGTAGAAGTCGTTATCCACGGCAAGGTCGCAGGCCTGGCCGTCCGTGGGGCCGAAAAAAAGACAGGTGGGCTGGGTGGCGTTGTTGATATCCATGACGCGGAATCCGGCTGAGGCGCTGTTCAGGTTGTCCACGAAAAGCAAGGTGTCATTCCTGATCAAGATCCTGTCCACGGCAAAGGGGGTGTCCACATGGTTGCCCTGGCTGGGGTTTGTCGGGTCGGAGAGGTCGATTTGGGACAGGCCGCTTCGGATGTCCATGAGAAACAGCGTGTCGGGGGAGCCCTGATGCAGGGCCCCGGCTCCTTCCTGGGCAAGGGTTCCCACCACGGATTTGTCGGAGAGCCTCATCACCTGAACACCGGGCGGGTTGCTGTTTTCGGCCGCAAGGGTGGTGATGCATCCATAGATCCCTCCTAAGGACAGGTCCATGGGGTAGCCCAGGGTCACTCCGTCCGAGCCGGAGGGAGGGTAGGTCTGAAACAGGTAAGGGGGGGTATCTTGTATGTGGAATGAGAGGTAATTTCCCATGGAGTTTTCGATGACATGGGCCGTGTCGCCTGAAACCCGCAGGGTGAGGGTGCTCATGTAGAGCAGTGCGTTGGAAGACAGGTTCGGGATGTCGAAGACCAGTTTCCCCAACCCTTTGATCTCCCACTGCTTGTGGAGGCCTTTCTCCATGTCGATAAGACCCATTTCTCTTCCTTGGGTCACGGTGAGGATGCAGTCGTGGCCGGTGCTTTTGTTCCACCGTGCCATGTCCACCAGCATGGTGTAGTCCGCAAGGGAGAGTTCCTGACGAGCCACCTCATCCAGGGTGAGATCGCCTTTAAACTGAAAGACACGGTAGCCGAAGTTGGCGTCCATGGTGGCAATGAGATAGGCACCGAAAGCCTGGAAACCTACGCCCCCCTTGATATTGAGGGCCGCCGGTCCGGTGGTGTTTTTTCGGGGAAAGTCCGATTCGGTGACCACGGAATTCTCGTTCAGGGAGAAGGCGCCGTCAAAGGCCACGACCTGCAATCCACCGGTTCCGCAGGCGGCGATGATGTATTTTTTTTCTCCTACCTCCAGGTAATCAATGGTGACGATGCCCTCAGGCGCGTTGAGGCGAATGGAGACGGGGTCTGTGGTGTCTTCAAAGTTTGTCTTCGGATACGCCGCCAGGGTATCCCCGTTGGCACCGAAGAGGTGGGTGTCATTGCCGACAAGTGTTTTTTTTACTCCTGCCGGCCACCGCGTGCCCATGGGGGAGAATTGGTCGGCCCGGGAGAGGGCCGGAAGCAGGAGAATCGCCAGGAACAGGATGAGTGTTTGTCGGTTTATCATGTGACCTCCCCGGAATTGGTCGTGTTTAATTGCTAACATTGTTTACGACAATGTAGTGCAGTTTCCGGTCGGTGTCAACATGGCGCGATTTGAAAGAATGGGCCAGGAAAGTGTTGTTTGAAGGGGGAATGGAGGTTTTGGAAGGCGGGCTGCAGAATCACTCGTGAGCACTCCCGGTGGGGTGAGGCCCCCCTTTGCCTCGGGGCGTGGGTGTAAGGCAGGGGGGGGCGTTTTGGCCGGGCTTGAGGTCAGGCCTTGCGGTCAGCGGACGGTGACCCGGACCGTCCCGTGGGTGGTGACCCGGATGTACTCCATGGAGATCGTGCCCAGACTGTTGCCGGTCCCTGTGGGGTTCCCGAGGAGAAGGCTGGTTCGGTAATTTTCAGCGGTGAATCCTGGATTTTCGATGTCAAAGGAGTAGGACGAGCCGTCGTCGGCAACCCGGATGGCGCTGACGTTGCCGGTGTGCTCCTCAATGGTTGCCTGAAGGAGACCGGCTGTGGCCGCGCTCGCTCCGAACTGGAGGCCGTTGGAGAAGAGGTCCCGCTGAAAGCCCGCATACTTTCCTATGGTTGCAAAGCCCGCCTGACCGGTGATTTCAGCCAGCTCCGAATCGCTCATGGCAACGATTCGGGCGTTGGCGGTTGACCCAAGGGCCAAAACAACAAGCAAGCAAAGCAGGGCAGGGATAAGGGTGATCTTTTTCATGGTGTTCTCCTTTGCCGCCTGTGCGGCTGGTAACCCGGCTGCCCGGGATACGGCAGGGTGTGTCCTGCCGTCCCGGGCCCGTGGTTTTCCGTCCCAGGATTGCTCCTGGTTTGGCGTGGGGGGCCGCACAGGGGGCGGCCGGTTGGTCTGTTGGGATGAAGTATCAAGAAACGTGCCAGGGAAGAGCATCCGTGTGGAAGCAACGGGCCCAAGCGGGCGATGGAAGGGACAGAGGGGTGTTCAGGCGGGCAGGGGGCTGCCGGGGACAGGGCGAAAGCGACGAAAAGGATACGGCAAAGGGGATGGGATTTTCAGGATTGTGGACGGATGAACCGGATTGCGTATGGACACACATGCTTATCCCTGCAATGGCGCCGGGATGTTTTGTGGTGGGAGGCCTTTGCAGAGCGACAGGGAGCCATCTGTGACCGGCCTGGGTGCTGGGGGGGCGGGGCGTTATTCGTCGTCAAAGGGATTCAGGAAATGGTACGCACTCTTCACCATTTCCGCCTGATGGTGCAGGTGTTCCTTCATGACATTGATGGGCATGCTGACATTGACAGAAACAATGTAGGCTTCCATCTCCTGCTTAAAGTCGAGGCCAGCGTAAGGGTTGTACACGGGCCTGTTGAAGTCGGTGGAGTTCATGTTGATGCTGCCGTCGTTGGGAATCTCCACGGTATCTCCCAGCAGGTAGGCAAAGGAGACATCAATGACCACGTCATCCTTGGTTTTGATGCCGAAGCCCGTGCCGAAGTTGTGAATGTCCGGAACCGCGTACATGGCGTCGTAGAGGTCTTCCTGCACCGAAGTGGGGCGCCATTCGTAGCCGAACCGCCAGGTAAACCAGTCCGTGGGAAAGAGCTCGATACCGGCGGCCCAGCTGATGGTGTCCTCGAAATCCCTGCGAATGATCAGGGCGTCCGGGCCGCCGGTGTAGCCCATGAGGGTGGCGAAACGCAGGAAATCGGCCTGCCGGTCAAACGTGAAGGTATCCTTGTTCATGACGGACCAGTCCACCCAGTTGACGTCAAAGAGGAACTGGAAATACCTTGTTGGCTTCAAAGCGATCCCTGCCTGGATGCGCTGTGGGATGGTCATGTTGCTGGTGACGTACCCGCTCTGGTTTTCGCCATCTGTGGGAAGGTTGAGCATGGCGGCGGTAACGGGGAGGATGTTGCCCTCACCGAGCCAGTCGATCATGGCCTTGAACTGCTGGGAGTACTGAACATTCCAGTTGCCTACCTGTTCCACCTTGATCTCGCTTTGATAGGTGATACCCAGGGAGAGCCAGCTCTTTGGTTCATAAAGGATCCCTATGTTGTAGTTTGGAGAAAAATCGTCCCGCAGGCTCATGTCGAGCTCGGCCACCTTATCGTACGGGGCCACCCCACCGCCGAACCAGGGAGGGGGCAGGGTCATCTGGCTGATGATGGGAATGTTGAGGTCTTTGGTGGCATCCCCCAGGACCCTGGTGAGGGCGGTCATCTCATTGGGCATGCGCATGTCCAGTTCGGCGTAGGTTGCGGTCTGGCCCAAGCCCACGGTAAACCCGACGGAGACTTTGTCGTTGACCTTGTAGCTCAGGGCCGGGGCGGCATAAATAAGGTGCTGTTGGCCCAGGGCCTTGGCCTGGTAGCGAATGGGGTTGTCGTCGTCATCAAAGGTGAGGCCTACGGCGTAAGGGGAGTAGTTTGCATAGGCGAAGGTCCACTTGGAGTCTTTTTTCCGTGAGGAGATCCCCAGGGACGGCCCTGCCAGAAAGGGGATTGTGTCGTTGTACAGGGGAACATACATGGAGGGGCCGCTGCTTCCTGTGGTGCCGGCAAGGGGGTCGACCTTGGATTCCTCCGATGCCCCGTTGGGGTGTCCTACGGGGTTGGGGCTGGACCCGTCCATGAACGGCTGCATGTCGGGGTCTGCGGTCAGGCTGATATCGATACAGATAAAGGGGAGGGTCAGGCCCTGGCTGAAGGCCTGGTCGGGCAGCTTTGTAAGGCCCGCGGGGTTGTAGTGAACACTCATGATGCCGGGAGGATCCGCCGTGCAGGCGTTTCCCAGGGCAATGGCCCGGGTGGAGACGGCCATCTGTTCCACAAACATGGCCCTGGCATGGGGGGGGACACAGATCAGCAGGCAGAGCACCGCAAGAGTTGAAACAGCCGATATGTGCCATCGCATGCGCAAGGTGTTCACAGCTCTTCTCATCATGGTTTCCTTAAAGGCTCTGGGGCCGGGTTCGTTTTAAGCTGATGGCTTCTTCATGAGACCCTGAAGAAGGAACCGGGACATTGTCTGCCGGCGCGTCTCTGGCGTTTACAGGTCGTAGTTAAAGGGCATGGAAAACGACAGCGTGAAATCGGAGGTTGCATCGGTGAGGCCGACGCCCACGGTGATGTTCATGGAGCTTTCCGGTGTGAGTTTCCAGCCGGTACCGATGTTCAGGGAGGCTGCCGTGGATGTGCCTGACTTGTTGCGTTCTCCGCCGTGCCACTCAAACTCGTAGCTTGTGGTGTGAGAGTACTGGCAGCTCAGGTGCAGGGTCACCTGGTAGGAGAGGGCATAGGCGATGCCCAGGGAGCCGCCGAAGGTATCGCCCGGAGAGACCTCTTTAAGGGCCGTGGCGCCGTTGGGGCCGTTGCGGGTCTGGTTGAGGTCAGTCACGTCATGGGCGTAGCGGTAGGAGAGGCTGCCGAAGGCCATGATGGGGTCGATGGGCTTGCTGATGGAGAGCTCCGCAAGGACGGAGTAATAGCCCGAGCCGGTGGACAGAGCGTTGTCCACATCGATTTCGTAAGGGCTGGTGCCGGAGGGCACGATGAGGGAGGTGTTGAGAATGTATGAAGCGCGACCCGTGGACGTGGGCAGGGGCTGCCACTGGAGCCCGAAGCTGATGTCCCCGATGTCGGTGGCGTTGCGTTCCGATGCCGTGGATTGCTGGTCCCATTTGTAGACAAAGGGAATGGCTCCGTTGACGGTGAGGTTGTTTTTGAGGCCGTACTGTACGCTCACGCTACTGTAGAGGGTGTGGTTGCTGGTGTGGTCCACCGTCATGTTGGTCTTGGCGTTTTCCAGAATATCCGTTGAGTTGAAGGCGTAGCTGGCTCCGTAGGTGACCCCCAGGGAACCCTCCCTGCGAAGGATATACTCCAGACCGATGGCCGTGAGGATCCGCTCGGTCTCTTCGGTCTTTTCCTCTGTGGTGGCTTCGAGTTGTTCGCGGACCTGAGCCGCCTGCTTCATGGCAGCCATCTCTTTTTTCAGCTGTTCAAGTTCGGTGACAATGGATTCGAGGGCTGCCTGATCCGTATCTGCTGCCTCCTCCGCCCAGGCCAACGCCGGGAGAACAAGGATTCCCATGGCCACGATCCATGTAAGCAGTATGCCGGCTCTTCTCATCAAAACCGCCTCCTTCATCAGGGGTGAACACGCTGGGGTCGTTGGGGGAAACAAACCTGCCTGCCGTGCTGGGTTAATATCACATTGGAATCGATTAATTTTTGAAGTAGAGCGTGTCTCCGCTGGACTGGTTGAGCTCCCGCTGGATATCGAGCTGTCGTTCCACCTTGTCCTGTTCAAACAGTGCAAAGCGGGTGATCTCTTCATCAATGAATCGCAGGTCATCCCGGATCAGGGCCAGGTTGCCCAAAGGCCGGGAGTCTTTGTCCGATACGATGAACATGACGTTTTTAAACCAGATGTTTTTGAACTGGGGGACGGTGTAGCTGCTGTGACCGCGCCAGGGGTCCGCAACAAAGACGTGGCCCCTGTGGATCCCCTTGACCACCACGAAGTGGCGGTACCCGAAGAATTTGATGGGCACGATGCAGGGCCAGTATTCGGCGGAAGCCAGATCTTCGATGGATGCCGTGTACCCGTTTGCCTCATAGCCCAGCACCGTGACAAATTTTTTCATGTCCAGAAGGGAAAAGGCCCGTCGCTCCTTGATGCGTTCGACATCTCCGTATTTCAACAGGCCCCAGATGACCTGCTGCTCGGTAAACTGCTCCCCGAAATGAAATTTCAGAAGGGTCGCAAGGGCTGCGGAGCCGCAACTGTAGTCGTATTGCTGCTTGACGATTCGTCGTTTTTCGATCTCCGTAATAGACTCCACGGGGTGGCTGATACCGAACTGGGGCCTTTCCAGGTCGAGAACCGTCACCTGGTTTTCCGGGGTCTTGGCCAGGGGATGGTAGATGGTGAAAAATCCGACACCGATAAGAAAAGCAGCAAGAATATGCATGCGTCCATCCTTAGGGAGTTAATAATGGCTTGAGCACGCGCCTGGTCAGAATCTTAGCGCCATCGAAACGGTTGCTGGTGTCCTGAGTGGTTGGGCCATTCTTCACCGTGTGTTTTTAAAAGGTACGGAGAATTAGCGCGCAAAACTGATGATTAATAAGGTAAACAATGTTCTTATCAAGTCGAAAAAAAAATGTAAAGCTCTTTGCCCTGCTAATTCATGTCAGGGCTCACTCATAGGTACACCGCTTTGCCCGAAGGGTCATCATACCCCGTCATCAAAGGTGGTAATGACAACAGTGCCTGGTTCAACGGTGGTACTCCCATTGCCTCCCATATAGAGGGTGCCCAGTGTACCCGATCGGTCGGTGGGGCGACTGCCGACATCTCCGGCATTGAGTCCATTTTCGTTGTTGGCTATTTTGATCGTATATTTGCATTTGTGGTGTGTGGTGATGCGGTTGATATCAATATGGACAAAGGATTTTCCCGGTTCGATGGTGGTGATTACATTCCAGGTGGTATTGTCTCCATGGCCTCGGGGAACCAGAATGTTGAGTGGCTTGGTTTCCGCACGTCCAACCAGTTGAGCCTGGCGGTTGGGTTTGGCCATGATTGATGGTGTGGAGTCCGAGATGTCCTCAGGCGTGTATGCGGTTCCCTGGTGACTCAGGATGAAATCATGGGTTCCGTTGCCATGATCGTAGCTGTCGATTACCTGTTGCGGAATGTGTGATGGTGACACCTGAACTTCGTGTTGTGTACGGCCGTCTTTGAATACGGACGGAACCTTAAAATAGCCTGTAAAAGTGCCTGAAAGGACGACGCTTGTCAGGGTGTCGTCATCCGTATATACAATGTTGCCCACTTCAACCTCTCCGTGGAAGTCTTCGGCCTCGATGCCCAGCTTTTCATTGCCTTCTATGCCTAAAAAATCGATAAGAACGGCATTGTATCGGTCATCGTCCAATGTGGAGGGGACCATGCTTTGATTTGGGAGTTCGATGTGTAAGGTATCGTTAGATGGGGTTACCTCTGTGGGGACGGAATAGACTGTTTCTCGCTTTTCATTGGATGGCTGGACCGTTGCCTGGCCGGTGATGGCGCTCATCGCATTGTTGGTGAGAGGTTCAATGGACGAGGCGGTGGTTGCGGTCATGAATATCATGGTACCCCATAGACAACAGATCCAGAGAACTCGAGATGCCATGCTGATTCCCCCCCCCATAGGTATTAGAATCCGGCTTAGGTATGGAAATGTGTAACAGTGTTCCAAACGATGTTCACGATGTAAGTGTTACGCTACCAAATGCCGACAGGGGGGTCAAGCAAAACCTGGGACACCATAACTGCAGGTAGGCATCCAAAAACATTAAAAAAAAGAGTTGACACTTCTTATTTTGTGATGGATAACAATTCTATCAAGCGAACATTGTTTATTTTGAAGTACATCGAATAGTTGCAGTTCCGTGGCTTGTACCCGGGCATCCCGTTCGGGCTCTTATGTGCAGGGAGAAAAGCCACATCATTTCCGTCACGGTCAGGCTGCCGGACGGATGATTCACTACTAACCTAATATTTGAGGAGGGTGTTTGAATGAAAAAGATTCTTTTGGTGGCCCTTTTGGTTCTGCTTCCCATGTCTGTGTATGCCCTTGAGCCCATGGCCGACTGCAATCTTGATGAGATTACGGCCCAGGAAGGGGTGAAGATTACGATTGCCGGTTCCGGGGATGCCTCGCAATTCGGTATGGGGACAGAAGCCTTGGAAATCCGACAGAAAGCTGTCTCCACTGCCTGGACGAACAAGGAAAATGGCGTGGAATCCGGTATCGTCAATAAGCTTACGCAAACGATTGCAGATACGATTTTTGTTACGGGAGACTTGACGATTGTTGCCTCTACCGATGGCGATGTGTCTTCCGTTGCTATTGGTTTACCTGAAGTTGGAATCTCAAAGGGCTCCAAGAAAACTGAAATCTATATTACAAGCAGAGATACCAACCTTGGTGATTCAAATTTCATTTCTCAAGTCACCGCTGATCCGGCTTCTGGTAAGCTGGGTACCCAGTATACTGACGCCGGTTTTACTCACATTCAGGCCGGTGGAAGTGTCACTATTTCCGCAATCCCATAGCCGCTTCGTAAGTATCACAGTATTTGCCGTGTGAACTTATAAACAAACCCTGCATCCGCAGGGTTTGTTTTTCTCTCCAGGGTAGATACTTATCCATTTGGTGTCCTGGGAGGGGACATAGGGAAAATGTTCTGTGCTGGCAAATAATCTGAGTCTGGTTGATTCATCAATTTTTATCGCGGATGGATTCCTTGTGGAGGGGATTAAATGAAAAAAGCTTTTTTGGTGGCTCTTGTGGTACTGCTTCCCATGTCGGGTTACGCAGAGCTCAAAGCAATGGATGACGCTGGGCTGAATAAGATCACAGCTCAGGAAGGGGTACGAATCACTATTGGTGGCGGTGGCATTACAACGGCTGCTTATGAAACATTATGGACAAATGCCAATGGCTATTATCTTAATGCGAGTGGGGAATTGCTTAATTCTTCCAACGGCGTCGCTCCTGACGAGTCTACGGCTGTATTGAGGGAGAACCCTGTTCCTGAAACAACGACCGGTGATGGCACTGTCAGTGTTAATGGGGAAGGTTACTATGTCAACTCTTTAGATGAATATCTTGATGCAAGTGGTGACATTGCTATAGGGGTAGATGACCGAGTTCTCCAGTACAACCCTGTGCCTGGGGACACAGCGAAGACTCCGCTTCTTCATGGTGCCTTGAAAATCAAGCAGAAAGCAGTCTCGACTGCATGGACGAATATGAACACCGCAGGTGATACAGAGACCGGTATTGTCAACAAAGTCACTCAAACCGATTCAGATGTTATTTTCATTGCGGGTGATTTAACAATCGAAGCCAAGACCGAGGGGGCTGTATCATCCGTCGACATCGGTCTGCCTGAAGTGGTTGTTGAAAAAGGTTCCAAGAAAACAGAATTATTTATTACGCATCGAACGTCGAATTTTGGTGATTCAAACTTTATTTCACAAGTTACCGCAGGTGACTCTGGCAAATTGGGTACGCATTATACCGATGCCGGGCTGATTCATATACAGGCCGGAGGCCGGGTCAGTATCACTTCGATGTAAAAGAGTCTGCGGGCCAATTCGTTATCGTGTGTGACAAATACTCATAAACCCTGCTCAGTTTTCTTGAGCAGGGTTCTTTTTTTGCAATGAGGTGAGATTGTGGGGCTGTTCCTGCTTTTTTGAATTCGGTAGTCTTCACGCTTGGTCTTTGTGGGCTCGGGCCTTTTACTTTGCAGGATGGGTCGGTGCCCACCTGTTTTCGGGATAATAGGCGATACCGTTGGCGGTGTGACCGACTCCTTATAAATTGACATGATACCGAATATACCTCCCCCCCGGGGCAATTGCCCACACCCTTGCCCCTATTTCATTTTATCCCCTGCAGAAATCGTGTGTTTTCCGGCAAAGCGGATGGCGGCTTCTGCGATGACGGTCAAAGGGTCCACGAAGGGGCCGGAGAATCCGTAGAGCTTTTGTGCCACGGAGAGTTCGGTGCAGCCCAGGACAAAGCAGGTGGCGCCTTGGGCTTTGAGGGCGGCAACAGCCTCCATGAAGCCGTCGATGGGAACGGTTTCCCCTGCCTTGATGCCGTAGATAAGATCGGTGACGTGCTGTTGCATGGCGGGGTCGGGCATCAGGGGAGTAAGGCCGTTGGTAGAAAGGGCTTTGGTGTAGACCCCGGCCTTGCAGGTGCCTTCGGTGGCAAGGACGCCGACGTGTCGGGTGTCGGGGTAGTGGGTGCCGATGTAGGCGGCGGTTTCGTTGACCATATGGAGAAAAGGAATGGAGAGCCCTTTGGTGATGTCCTCGTAGAAGTAGTGGGCTGTGTTGCAGGGCATGATGAGGAAGTCGGCGCCCATGGCTTCCAGGTGGGTCGCGGTGGCCGTTAATTCAGGGCGCGGGTCTTCGCCGCCTGCCACGATATGGGCGGTTCGGTCCGGGATCCCGGGGTTGCTGTCGATGAGGACACGGATGTGGTCCTGATCCTTGGATACGCGGGTGAGGGTGGCGACTTTTTCAAAGAGCATGGCGGTGGCCAGCGGGCCCATGCCGCCGACAATTCCTAAGGTTTTCGAAGACATCTGTTGCTGCAACTCCTGTAAGCGGTTTTTTATAAGCAAAAAAAGCCTTTGCCGACGAGGGTGGAAACACCTTTTCCTGCCTGGGGCTTAGCCCGAAGGGTGAGACAAGCGACCTGAAAACGATGAATGACATGTGCCTTTTTTCCAGACAAAATCGTGTCGTAATGGGTTATTCATCTGTTTTTTATCGTTTCTCATGAACTGTCCGGGTTAGGTCGGCAATCTTCTTTGGGAATCTTATACACCAGATGGGGTGAGGTTGCATGGAAAATTGTCATTCATGGGGAAGGCCCTTGGGGGGCGCGGGGGGGGCTTTTCCGAACGGGTTTGGGGGGATCGGCGGGCGCACGAGAATGGGCGGCGCAAAAGGCAATCGCGCCGTTGTTCACAATTATACCTCTGGGGGTGGACCCGGGACACCCGGCTTTGTCCGTGATGGCACACCCTGCCGCGCACCCCTCCCAGGCGAAGCCCGGGAGGAAGGTGTGGGCCTTCACGTCATGGCACACTGCTGATGACGGGTCCTAAATCGGTACGCCCCCTGTTTCAGGTGGAGATGACCTCCACGGGTACGGAAGCCATGCGCTTCACTTTTTCCAGTGTGGGCTCACCGATATCCGGGATATGGGGCTCGTGGCCTGCCATGACCACCATGTCCATGCCCTCTTTGTCGATGAGCTTCAGGATCTCGTCTGCGGGTTCCCCCACGGCGGTGTGTCGGGTGAACAGGGCGCATCCGTCCAGGTATTTGGAGCAGAGCTGGTTGAGCCGCTTGGCTGCGGACTCCTCCTCCCGTTTGGTGAGGCGCTTGACGTGCTGTTCATCGTACTCGCCGTACCAGGGCTCATGCCGGGCGATGTCCGGAATGACATAAAGGATATGGACATCGGCTTTTTTTTCACGGATCAGGTTGGCGATATAGGGGAGTGCTTTTTCCGCACGTCGTGAAAAATCTGTGGGCCAGAGAACTTTGGGGTTGTTCATATGTAACCTTCCTCGGGCGGATGTGACGGCACCGCCCTTGTCTGTGAAAGGAGATGGTTTTCGTGGGGTTGCACGGGGTGCGGATCGTGGCTGGGGGGTAAGGGCGTGGGGATGAATGAAGGGTGCAACCGAATCATCTGGATTATACCACAATGTGGTATAGATGTGCTGCTTTTTTTCCGCCCCGTGCAGGGAGAGGCGGTGGGGAGGCGAAGACCGGCCAGGGGCGCCGGTTTGCCTTGCCTGTATTGATTCCGGTGGCCGCTGGTACCCCCATGGGGGAGGAAATGCGCACCGCAAGTCGAATGATTTCTATGGTGCACAGACTTTCCGGTGATTGCGGGATGTTTTTAGATTGATTTGCAGGCAAGAGTATGAGAGAGTTTCAGTAAGATGTGTGTGTGTAGCACGGATCAAATCTTTTAAGGCTTTCCTTTTATGTGGGCAACGTGGCCCGTGCAAGGGGGGAGTTGTTGCGCTCTCAGGAAAAAGAAAAACGTGTCATCGTGACATCTACCTTAGGAATGAGAATGCATGAAAACACTAGAACAATGATGAGGAGATCGTCACATGGCAAACGGTATTGTAAAATGGTTCAATGAGCAGAAGGGTTATGGCTTTATCGAGCAGGAAAACGGACCCGATGTTTTCGTTCACCATTCAGGTATCAATGCAACCGGCTTCAAAACCCTCAACGAAGGCGACCGAGTGACCTTCGATGTTGAGCAGGGCCAGAAAGGTCCTGCGGCTGTGAACGTTACCGTTCAGTAGCACCTGCTTTCATACGGCTTTTACAGAGCGCGGCTTCCCGATCCCGGGAGGCCGCGCTTTTTTTTGGCTTTTTTCCTTCTGGCATGTTGCTTGCGGTGTTTGCTATATAGGTATCATGGGCACGGATGGGGAGCAATCAGGGGGTATCACCCTCTTTCGACCCCCCGGACGCTGTCTGCGGATTTGCCACATTGAAAACAAGGAGGACACCATGCTGATTTCCGAACCGACGTTTGTCCAGATTGCCGATGCCATCGAAAACGGGGTCCGTATCGAACTGGGAACCACGGCCCATGACAACTCCCTTGCACGGGCATTCCATGAGACCGAGCTCATTGCTGAGTGCAAGGGCTCCTACACAGATCTCAACGAGGTGCTGACCGAGCTGGATAACCAGCTTTACGATTGGAACGCAGCCATTCAGGCGGACAGGATCGAATAGGCTACACGCGCGGGAGCCTGGGCCTTACCATCGCTCAGCGTGTCTCTTATCCTGCTCAGTGGGTTGGGGGGGATGGGAGGTGGGGCGGATATCGGTCCAGGCGACCATCACGTACCCTTTTTCTGCCCGATAGAGCCTCTGGAAGAGCTGGTCCAGAAAGGTGGCCATGTCGCGGGGGGAGATCCTGGGGCCTGAAAGGGTAAAGTGGTCGTGCCGCTTCCAGTGGGTAAGGACGAACCCGTCCGGGAGGTGGATCCCGATGGTCTTCAGGCGTTCTGCCGGGGAGAAGGGCGGGCTGTAGCGAACCATGAGGTGGGTTGTGGTGTCGCCCGGGACAAGGCGAACAAAGGGGCCTTGGACATGCTCCAGGGAGAAGCAGGCCGCCAGATCAATATGGTGCCGGTAGCTCATGAGGATCCAGGTCACCAGAGAGACGGGATCCGGAAACTCCGGCGTTGAACTGACTCCAGAGAGGAGGTCCTCCCGGTGTTCACGGGCGAAGAGTCTTCTCAGCCAGCGCTTGATTGTGGGGACGATGGGCATGGTTCCAACTCTCCAAAAGGGCGGAGACGATGTGTTTGTCCGGCATCCGTTTTGGATGCCGGGGTCCTTTTCTTATGTATACCAAAGCCTTGCCCATCGGTCGCCCATTTTTATGGGTTGAGCTCCAACGTATAGGATTTGAATCGCAGGTGGGGGTGGTATGAACGCTTTGCATGGCGCAGGCCGGGGTCGTCCATATCGCATTCTTTGTTGATGAGGGAGGTGCCCGGGAAGAGCATGCGGGCGCACTGCCGGTCGAAGAACTGATACAGCCCCTTGATCCCCGGGTCTGCCTTTTCAAAGTTGAAGTCAGCCATGTCGCAGGTGAGGTCCGTTGCCATGCCGAAGGCTTTGACTTCCCCGTCCACCCGGAGGAGGATGCCCCGGAGCCCCTGGAGAGAGCCCATGAGATCCAGGCCATGGGTACATGCCACCTTTTCGCCCAGGCCATCCTCATCGGTGTGGGCTTCCGGGGGCTTAAGGCTCCACCAGTAGGCCAGGAAGGCCTTGCACTCGTCCCGGTTCTCCTCTGTTATGGCCTCCACCTTTACCCGTCCTTTTTCCACATATTCCCGTAAAAACTGGTTGATGAGGTTTCTTTTTTTGCTGAATTTGTTGCCCTTGAGTTCGGCGAGGTCCTCTTTTTTATAGACGTAATCCTCGTAGTCGGTCTGCTCCTTGACGGTGAAGAGCCGTTCCACGGCATCCCGGCCCCAGGTTTCCAGGTACGCTTCATGGACAAAGCTGATGCGGGGGATTCCATGGGTACGGCAAAGGGTCGCAAGCCGCTCCGGGCTCCGGTCGATGCCCTTTGGAACCGGCAGGATCAGGTAGTCCTGATCGGGCTTTGAGGGAAAGAGGCGGGCGACGATGACGTCGCTTTCATCCATGGCAAAGGCCGGGTAGTAGACGTGGGTCTTCCAGATGATGAGGGCGCCAAGGGAGTACCCGCACAAGGGGTTGGACTGACCGTTGAAGTAGGGAAAGAGGTCGGCGTGATGTTCGGGAAGAAGCGGCGCCATGCCGCACAGGTCGTGTCGTTTTGTCATGATTGAGTCTTGCCGTGTGATGAAGGTGGAGGGTTAAAGGGCTCTGGGCATGCTGAGACGGTGCGTCGTCCGGCGGCCAAAGGTCCGTGGAGCTTATTTTCATGAACTGTTCGGGTCAGGCGCAGGGTGTATCGAACCGGTACATGGGAACCGCCCCTTCAAGGGCGGCAAAGCCGAATTTCCGGTAGAGGGGCGGGGAGCCGTTTTCCCCGATGAGCCCGATCCATGTGATGCCGTCCTGTTCAAGGCGCGTGAGGATCATATGAACGATGCGCCGTGCGATCCCCCGGAGCCTGTGGCTCTCCACCACGGTGATGTCATGGAGGTAGGCGTCTCCCACGCCATCGCTCAAGGCCCTTCCGATGCCGATGATGTGTCCGTCGTCCCAGGCCGCTACATAGCAATGGCTTCCCCTGATGATCCGGTCGATCCGGTCAGGGTCGGTGACGGACTCCGGCCACCAGTTCTGGTGATGGTAGATGCCTAAAATTCGGTTTTTTTCCTCGGAAGTGGGGTGCGTGAGAAAGTCGACGGTAATCATCCTGATCCAGCGTGTCTATTCGGTGTTGTCTTTGTTTAAAAGAGAGATGAGATCTTTTCCCCGTGCCTTGGAAAGGTACATGGCCCGGTCTGTCCTGCGGACAAACTCTTTCAGGGGTTCCCCCGAGGCGTATTCGGTGAGGCCGATGCTGAGCGTTGTGATGACGGGTTCAGGGGCCGACACCGGAGAAAAAGAGCTGTCCCGCATGGCTTTCTGGATCCGTTCTGCGACCACCAGCCCTTCGTTGACGGTGGTTTCCGGCAAAATGATGGTGAACTCCTCCCCGCCGAAACGGTAGCCGGAGTCCATGGTTCGCAGGCATTCCCGGATCACCTTGCCCAGGTTGACCAGAATACGGTCACCCTCAAGGTGCCCATAGGTATCGTTGAAAATCTTGAAATTGTCAATATCGAGGAGCATCAGGGACAGGGGACGGTTGTACCGGTTGAAGCGATCGATCTCCTTTTCGAGCTGGTTGTAGAAGTAACGCAGGTTGAACAGCCGTGTAAGGGGGTCGGTGACGGCCATGCGCTTCAGCCGGTTGAGCATCTCGTTGCGCTCACAGGTCAGCCGCCGTTCGTGGAGCACCCGCTTGATGCGCAGGAGAAGCTCCTCAAAACGGACCGGCTTGAAGACAAAATCGCTGGCCCCCTTGTTGATGGCTTCCTCATAGGAGTAGCCGGTGCTGTACCCGGTGAGGATGATGACATCGGTGGTAAAATTCTTCTTGATGGTGTCGGTGAGCTCAAATCCATTGGTCCCCTTGAGGGGGATGTCGGTGATGACGATGTCCAGGGGGGATATTTCAAGGTGGGTCAGGGCTTCGCTTGCCGAGGCAAAGGCGATGACGTCAAAGCCCGCAAGGGTGAGGTAATCGGCAACGGAGTCCCGAACGCTTTTGTCCTCATCGACGATGGCTATAGAACTCATGGCAACCCTTATTGACGGGGTGAGTGGTTGGCATTTTCAGGTCCACAGGGGCCGTCGGGTCTGGCAAGCCGGGACACCATGGACGACTTGTGATGTGATAGATTATGCATATCCCCCGGTGCGTAGAAAATGATCCGGGGGAGGAGCCATGGAGAGGGCCGGTTTGCAGGGCTTTGGATGACGCGGCCTTGCGGGGGGATGACCCATGGCTTGACAGGGCAAAAGCCGATTTGATAGATAATGATGTTTTTATTTGGAAACTATAGCGGTTCGGTTTGCTTATGTCAACTGCATACACCGTCGCTTTTCTTTTATATATCTGGAATTTCACAGTATTCACGCGGCGGGCCCGATGGCTTTTCTCCAGGGGAGGAAGCCGGGTGAGGCCTGTCTGTGAAGAATCGCTCAGGAGCATCAGTCGAAACGGCATGAAACATATTCGTAACTTCAGCATCATCGCCCACATTGACCATGGAAAATCCACGTTGTCGGATCGCCTGATTCAGGAGACCGGTATCATTTCCGATCGCGACTTCAAAGATCAGATCCTGGATACCATGGATATCGAACGGGAGAGGGGAATTACCATCAAGAGCCAGACAGTGTCCCTTCCCTACACCGCCAAGGACGGCAAGGAGTACGTGCTGAACCTCATCGACACCCCCGGGCACGTGGATTTTACCTATGAGGTTTCTCGGGCCCTGGCCTCCTGCGAAGGTGCCCTGCTCATTGTGGACGCCAGCCAGGGCGTGGAAGCCCAGACCCTGGCCAACCTTTATCTCGCTCTGGAGCACGACCTGGAGATCATCCCCATCATCAACAAGATCGACCTGCCCAGTGCGGAGATCGAGTGGGTCAAGGGGCAGATCGAAGAGGATCTCGGCCTGGACTCCGAGACAGCTATCTTAACCTCGGCCAAGAACGGCATCGGCATTGCCGACGTGCTTGAAGGGGCCGTGGAGATGCTCCCGGCGCCGGAAGGGGACCCGGACGCCCCCTTGAAGGCCCTGATCTTTGACTCCCATTACGACCCCTACCGGGGCACCATTGTGCATTTCCGAGTCATCGACGGCAAAATCAAGGCCGGTGACAACATCAAGTTCATGAGCAATGATGCCAGTTACAAGGTGGAAGAGGTGGGTGTGTTCCAGATCGTTCGGGTGCCCAGAAAAGAGCTCTCCGCAGGGGAGGTGGGGTATCTCATCGCCGGGATCAAGACCGTGAGCGACACCCGCTGCGGTGACACCATCACCCACGTGAAGGGGGGATGCCCTGAGCCGGTGGCAGGCTTCAAGGATCCCACACCCGTGGTGTTCTCCTCCATCTATCCCGTGGCCTCCGACGACTACGAAGAGCTCACCGTGGCCATGGAGAAGCTCCAGCTCAACGACGCGTCCCTGATTTACGAGAAAGATTCGTCCGCGGCCCTTGGCTTCGGGTTCCGTTGCGGGTTTCTGGGGCTCTTGCACCTGGAGGTGGTCCAGGAGCGTCTGGAGCGCGAGTACGGCCTTTCCCTTATCCTGACGGCCCCTTCGGTTCAGTACGAAGTGGAGTTCAACACCGGAGAGGTGGAGATCATCGACAACCCGGCCCTCTACCCGGACCCCACCACCATCAGCCGTACCAGTGAGCCCTTTATCAAAGCGTCCATCATCGTGCCGGAGCGGTACATGGGGGCGGTGATGAAGCTGTGTCTGGATCGCCGCGGCATCAGTGTCAACTACCAGTACCTCACCAACGGCCGCATGGATATGATCTTCGAGTTGCCCCTGGCCGAGGTGGTCTACGACTTTTACGACAAGCTCAAGAGCATCACCCAGGGTTACGGGTCCTTTGACTACGAGATCATCGGATACAAGGAGACCGACCTGGTGAAACTTGATTTCCTCATCAACGGTGAGAGGGTGGATGCCCTTTCCCAACTGGTCCACAAGGACCGCGCTGTCTCCCGTGGCCGGGTGGCCTGTGAAAAGCTTAAGGAGGAGATCCCCCGCCAGATGTTCAAGGTGGCCATCCAGGCTGCCATCGGCGCCAAGATCGTCTCCCGGGAGACCATCTCCGCCTACCGCAAAGACGTCACCGCCAAGTGCTACGGCGGGGACATCAGCCGAAAGCGGAAGCTTCTGGAGAAGCAGAAAAAGGGCAAGAAGCGCATGAAGATGGTGGGCCAGGTGGAGATTCCCCAGTCCGCTTTCCTTGCCGTGCTCAAGTCCGACGATTAAAGGCTGAGCCTCCGGCGGCCAAGGGCTGCAGGTTCGCAAATGCTCCGGGGCTAAAGCCCCTGCGCATTTGCTGACGGGCTTCGCCCGTGGAAAAATTAAGAACGCATGACGACAAAGGGCCATGATTCCGTAAAGAATCATGGCCCTTTTTTTGATCAAGTATGCGCGCAAGCAGCTTGCTCTCCGGGCAAGGCCATGCAAGCCAGCCCTTAGCCCTTAGCCCTTAGCCCTTAGCCCTTAGCCCTTAGCCCTTTTAGCCCCTCAGTTTTTTGAGGGTTTTCCCGATGAAATCCAGAACCAGGGCGGTGTCGCCCGCCCTGAGCCCGGCCCTGGACAAGAGGTTGCGGAATCGGGCGGGCCAGTGATCCGGGTTTTCCGGGTTGTGGAGCTCGATGGCCATGAGGAGCTCTTCAATGGCCTCATGCACCTTGCCGACCTCCTGTTTGTTGGCCAGGCGCAGAGCGCTTTTTTCTCCTGTGGGCTGTCTTCTGGAGAGCTCGTAGCAGAGGATCATGACGGACTGGGCCAGGTTGATGGAGGAAAAGTCCATGGTGGGGATGGAGACGAGGGCGTCAGCCAGGCGAAGTTCGTCGTTGGTCAGGCCCTTGTCTTCGGAGCCGAAGAGGATGGCCACTTTGTCGTCCGGAGAGAGGGCGCCCACACGTTCCACAAGGCTCTGAGGGGTGATGAGGCCCTGGCGTTTTTTTCCCTTCCGCGTGGTGGTGGCGGCCACGAAGGTAAACGGTTTGAGGGCATCATCCAGGTTGTCGTGGACGGTGAGGGTGTCGATGATGCCCGCCGCGTGGTGGGTGGCGGTCTTCCTCATGCGCTCCTGGTCCGGCTCCAGGGGATTAACAAGGATCAGCTCGGAAAAGCCCATGTTCATCATGGCTCGGGCAGCAGATCCGATGTTTTCCGGGTAGCGGGGCCGCACCAGGACGATGGCGATATCTTGGGTTGGGATGGGGGCGTTGCTCATGGTCGTGTCTGACATCTCCTGGCTGGGTCGAAAAATAAGGGCTATTCCCTAAAAAAACGAGAGCACCGGAATCGTCGGTGCTCTCGAAGGTTTTTTTGTCGGCGGGGGAAAATATGCTTTAATCAGGCCATGATGTCAAGGGATGAGAAGAAGTAAGCGATTTCCGTTTTTGCCGTTTCCGGTGCGTCGGATCCGTGGACCACGTTGCTTTCAATGGATGATGCAAAATCTTTTCGGATGGTTCCCTCTTCGGCCTCTTCGTAATTGGTGGCCCCCATGATCTTTCGGTTCAGGGCAATGGCATCAGGCCCCTCAAGGACCATCACCACCACGGGGCCGGAGCTCATGAAGTCGGTGAGGCTGTCGAAGAAGGGGCGCTCTTTGTGGACGGCGTAAAATCCCTGGGCCTCCTGTTTTGTCATCTGCAGCATGCGCATGGCTATGACGGTAAGGCCGCGGGATTCAAAGCGCCGGATCACGTCTCCTATGATGTTTTTTCTGACACCGTCGGGTTTGATGATGGATAGCGTCTGTTCCATTGGGATGAATGCTCCTTGGGTTGTGTGGTTGAGGGGTGAGGGAATATGACAATGCCGGAGGCCTGTCTTGCCGCCGCCCGCTTTATCCTGTTGATATCTATGGCCTTGGGATGACAACCTGATGACGCCGGGCCGGGTCTTCGGGGCTGCCGTTGCCAAAGCGGTACAGCGGTGTGACGGTATTGATGAAACCGTATGGGGGATGGGTTTTCCATAGTTTTTCTTTATTGACAAGGGTAAATCGAATGTTTACATTGTGCCAAGCCCGATAGACGAAACGAAAGTTTCATTTTTCTTATATATTTACAGCTTCTATGGAGGTCCCATGTTAGAGGTGACTGCGGCTGCAACGCAACAGATTGCAGAATATTTCAAGGGCAGGGAAGTGATGCCCATTCGTGTTTTTCTCAACTCCGGTGGCTGAGGGGGCCCTTCCCTTGCCATGGCTCTGGATGAGTCTAAAGACACCGATGAAAAATTTGAAGTGGATGGTTATGTCTACATCGTAGACAAAGAGTTCCTGGCCCAGGCCCAGCCCATCAAGGTTGATTTCCTTGAAGTGGGCTTTAAAGTGACCTCAAGCCTTAAGCTTGAGTCCGCTTGCGGCAGCTGCAGCTCCACGGGCTCCTGCTGCTCCTAATCGCATTTACCCGTCATGGCGGGTGACCCGATTACGAAGACGTCCATAACGCCCCCTTTCTTTTTCGAGAGAAAGGGGGCGTTTTTTTGTGTGTAACTATTCAGCTTGCCTCCGGCGGGTCGCTTTTTTGAAAAAAAGCGCCGCAAAAAACTTTCCGGTTGCTCACTCTCTTCGTTTTCAGCCCCGCAGGGGCAGAAAACGAAGAGAGTGAGCAGAAAGGTCAGAATCGCTGGAATTCATAGCAAAGCTGTCAAAGCCTGTTTGTCAAACTTTTCAAAAGTTTGGCCCCCGGCAGGGCCGCCGGAGGCAAACATAAGCTGAATAGTTACCGTTTTTTATGCCAGGGCAATGAGCTTTCTGGCGATATCCATAAGGGCCTCGGGGGCGGTCTCAATGCGCTCGTAAGGACGCTCCCCGGATCGGTCGGAGTCCGCCACTTCATCGAGTTCCGGCACAAACCCCAGGATCTCGAAATCGCTTAAGCTCTCCTCGATCATCTTTCGATCATCTTCGGTGCGGATCCTGTTGCCGATGATCATGACCCGTTTGATGCCCAGCTCCTCGGCCAGTTTGCGGATCTGAAGGGCCGCCACCCGGCTTCTTTTACCGGGGTTCACCACGGTGACCAGGGCATTCACCGATGAGGTGGTGGCCCGACCCAGGTGCTCCACTCCGGCCTCCATGTCCATGACCACCACCTCGTCGCGCTGAAGCACCAGGTGCATCATCAGGGCTTTCAAGATGGTGCTCTCCGGACAGATGCAGCCGGACCCGCCCTTTTGTACCGTTCCCATCACAAGCAGTTTGACGCCGTCCCGTTCCAGGGAAAACCGGTCGGGGATGTCGTCCACCTTGGGGTTGAGGGTGAAAAAACCTCCCATGGTTCCGGGTTTTGCCCCGGTCCTCTCGGCAATGAGGTCGGAGAGCTGGGCGATGGGGGTGATCTCCATGTCCTCGGAGATACCCAGGGCCGATGCCAGGTTGGAGACGGGGTCTGCATCGATGGCGATGACCTTTTTCTCCTCCCGGGCGATAATGCGTGCGATAAGAGCGGTAAGGGTTGTCTTGCCGACTCCTCCTTTGCCTCCAAAAGCCAGTTTCAAACTCACAGATTCATCTCCCGTCGTGGGGCAGGCACTTTAAAAAAAGAGCGTCCCCGGATATGTCAAAAGCTCGTGGCAGGACTATTAGCCCGGATATTTCACGAGTCGAGTGCACCCATATTCAAGGCATCAGAGCTGCAGATGTAGTGGTTTACCTCAAAGCTCTGATAACGCAGAAGATGGGTGCACTCGGCTCGCCCGAAGGGTGAGAAAATCAAACAGCAAACGCTGATTAATATTTCGCTTTTTTAAAATAGCTAACAATTTTTATTGTAGCCATCCGAAATCATATTATTTTCCTTTTGGATGGTTGCTTTCTCATGAAATGTCCGGGTTAGGTCCCGCTGGTTCGTTTCTTGGTTTTACTATGGGCCATAAGCCCTTGTGGTGCAAGGGTTGAGGCGGCCTTTACACAGATCAAGCGGGGATTGTGACGAGGCCGCTCTTTTATTGTTTGCCAGGCGCGTCTTTTTTCAGGCATCGCCCGCGGCAGAAAAGGGACTGATCTTTTCAAGGATGGCCCCTGTTTTGTCCAGCATGAAGATGAGAAAACGCTGGTCGGCTGCATAGCGGTTCAGGTCGTCTTGGTGGATGGCCTGGGCCTCGAAGACGGCATGTCGTTCCATAAAGTGGGCAGAGCACATCAGGGCGCTCTCTTTGTCGTGAAAGGCCGGGATGAAGCGGATTCCCAACTCCTGGTCGTCGAACCCGGCAAAGGATTCGTCTTTTCCCGGGTTGTTGACGTAGATGTAGACCCAGCCCGTGTCATGTGTTGTCTTGTCCATGGTTTCTGCCTGCTTCTCCTCCGCGCTCCGGAAGATGAGAAAAGCCCCGCAGGGGCTGCGGGGCTTCGAGTTCATGGGGGGACGGTGCGTTGTTTCGGGGGCGTCTCCCCGGTTTTCAACCGGAATTAAAAGGGCCCGTTAATCCGGTCCGTCCCATGTCAATGGCTATACTTCCAGCCAGGAATCTGAAAAGAGGGTGTGGCCGAGGATGACGTTGCAGGTCTTCACATAGCCGCGGAGCTCTTCGCTCAGGGAATCCAGGGCCGGCGGGTTGCCGTCCATGGTATTCTGGATCACCTCATAAATGTCCGGGCGATTTCCTTTGCTCAGGCCCATGGTGGCATCGTCCTTGGCGTCGGCGATAAAAGATTCCATGCCCTTGATGTTCAGCATGGAGGTAAAGGTGATGTTGATGATGTGCCGCAGGTGATCGGGCACGCCGTTGGAGATGTTGGAGACCCCGCAGGTGCTCCGGGCGCCCGGGGCGATGTCCTGGAGCATGTCCATGAAGTTGAGGAGGCTCACGGCCTGGGGCTGCTGGATGTTGACGGGGGTGACGATGCCGTCGACCCAGATCTTTTCGTTGGGGATCCCTGCTTCATTGGCTGCGTAGAGGAGCTCCACGCACAGGGCGGCGCGTTCGTTTTCATCCCTGGGCAGGCCTTCCGGTCCCCACATCAGGGCGCAGAAGTGGGCGCCGCTTTCGGCGGCCAGGGGGATCATGCGCTCATAGCGTTCGGGCACGGCCATGATGGAGTTGATCATGGGCGGCAGTTTGCATTTGGGAAGGGCGGCTGCGATGGCGTCGATGTTGGAGGTGTCGAGGACCAGGGGAATGTCATCCACCACTTCCTGCACGGTTTCCACAACCCAGGGCATCAGCTCTACGCCGTCTTTCTTGGCGGGACCGAGGTTGATGTCGATCCAGTCCACGCCCTTGGATTTCTGGAAGAGGGCCTCTTCCTGAATCGGCTTGGGATCTCTCTCTCTGAATCCGCGTCCGATCTCTTTGCCGATAACGTTCAAGCTTTCTCCGATGACTTGAAAACCCATAAAATTCCCTCCGGATCTGAGTTGATGTTGCAAGAACAGAAAAACGTGCGTGAGTTGGAAAACAAGCCCGTCCCGACCCGGTAACCGGGCGGGACGGGCGACAAGGGCGCCGTTGGATCAGGCGGCACCGACCTTGGCCTTCAGGAAGGCGGGCAGGTGCGCTGCTTCTCGGGGACCGACGGTGATGTTCCAGTCGGGGAGCTCTTCCTCCACATCCCCTGCAATGGCTGCGGCGTAGCCGGGAATGATCAGCTCGTTGTGCTTGATCTTGTCGGAAATGCCGCTTTTCTTCACAAAGATCCCCACATCATCGCCGCTGAACTTGCCTGCGGCCCAGGCCGTGAGGACCGAGAGACCCTCCGCTTCTTTGATGAGGAGCCAGCAGGGTACCCTGCTGCCTTCGGCTTCGCCGGAGACGATGAAGTAGGTGAGGGCAAAGTTGGTGGTGACCATCACCGGTGAGTTCTCGTCGGGGTTGCCGATTTCGTAGATGCCTTCGGTGACCGTCATGGGGCGCTGCGGGTCGGTGAAGATGTTGAGGCGTTCCAGCAGAAGCGGGAAGAGGGTCTCGGTGTTGAACTCCGAGAGCACCACGATGCCGCCGTACTTGGCCACGAACATCCCGGCGATGAGGGCTTCCATATCGGCGTTTCCGGCCATTTCGCAGGGGAAGGTGATGGTGGGAAAACCCAGGGATCGGTTGCCGCCCTTGAGGGCTGCTCGGCGGATGGCGACCTGATCGGCAAAGGAGCCTTTGAGGTCCCGGCTGCCGGAGTCGATGACGATGTCCTTGATCCCCATGGCCGTGAGCTTGTCGGTCAGGGGGATAAGGGCTTCGACACCGTCGGCCTTGACAGCCACGGGCAGTTCCGCCGCCTTGGCGATCTCACCGAAGGCCTCCACGGTGGCCTCTGTGGCGCCGTAGATGAGGGGACGCTTGAAGGCCGTGGCCTCCACGCCGGCTTTCATCACCTCGGGGTCTTCGCTCATGAGGATGAGGTTGAATTCCGAGGTTTCGGCGATGGTTTTTGCGGTTTTGGCAAAGGCATCGGGGCCTGCGCCGTCGTCCTTGACCGCGATGAGCTCGGGCCGGAGGTTGAGGCCCACACGCTCGTACTGGAAGGCGTTCCAGGCCGTCAGACGGGCGGCAAGGTCGGCCTCAGCCATGGAAGCGGGAATGGTGGCGGCCAGGGTGGTGGGGTTGTAGAAGGTCTTTTCGTGACGGTACATCACGGTCTCGCCGCCTGCGGTGGCTTCACGGACCCCTTTGCCCAGCTTGACGGGGCGGATGGGAGGGGCCGAGGCTTCGGCGAGTTTTTCCCTGGCTTCGTCCGAGACGTAGGGGCAGTTGTCCAGCTCCGCCTTTCCGGATGCCAGGTTCATGGCAAAGGCGAGGCAGGTTGGCACCCCGCACTCTTTGCAGTTTGTTTTGGGCAGCAGTTTGAAGATCTGTATACCGGTAAGAGCCATGTGTATCTCCTTGTCTGGGTCCTTTCTGGATGACACTCGATAGCAATGTCGGACAGCATGGCCTCCGGGCGGCAGGGCGGCCGCCCGGAGGCCGTGGCATTATCCGATGAGCGGGTCCATGGACATGGCGGGGTGACCTTTTTCCTCGAGGAAGGGCAGAATTTCCTCTTCGGTGGTGCCCACCGTTTCATCGGCGATCATGTTGTAGAAATCGGGATAGCCGTTTTCTTCACCGTACTTATCAAGGCGATCCTTAATCTCTTCTTTCAGCATCTTGGGCATCCAGACCATGCGGAGCAGTCCGCCGTCGCCCTTGATGAACTTTCTCTGGGTGATGTTGTACTTGGAGTGGCCCACAAAGCCCGGGGAGGAAGCCCCGCCGCCCATGACGCCTGCAAGGGTGGTGAACTTCATGCCCGAGGGGGTGTCTCCGGCAAATTCCCGGTTGACGGTCATGACACCGTTGCAACTGGGGAGCATGGCCGCGATACACTCACAGCAACCGCAGGTGGTCATAGGGTCGATGACCATGGAGTAGAAGTTGTAGTGGGTGACGGCACCGCGGGAGGCTTTTTCAACAAACTCGTTGACACCTTTCCACTGACCGAGGACCGGGTCGAGGCACTCGCCCTTTTCGATGGGCTGGTTGGGGCCGGTGGGGTTGATCTCAAAGGCTGCCCGGCAGTCCATCCAGTTGTAAGCGCCGCACAGGCCGGTACGCTCGGGGCTCACCGTGCAGACGTGGTTGGGAGCAAAGGACTGGCAGAGGGAGCAGGAGTAAAAGATCTCCACGTCCTCGTCCGTCATTTTGTCCACACGCTCGTCACGGGTCTTGTACTCGGCACGGGCCGTTGCCGTGAGCTTGGCCACGTCTTCTTTGCCTGTGTAAAGGGTCACCTGGACCTTGTCGACGATCTTCTGGAACTCCTGATGGAACTTGGCGTGGAGGACCACACCGATGTCCTTCAGGGTAAAGCCCTTGTCCACGGCGGACTTGCTGACGCGGACCCAGGAGATGTCGCGCTGGCCGATGTGCATGATGCCCTGGATGTAGTTGACCAGGTGGTGGATCTGACGTTCCATGATGGGCTCAAAGTCTTCCTGGAACTCACGGCCGGCGATCTGGATAAAGATGCCCAGGTCCAGAGTGTCCCCTTCGGAAAGGTCGGGGATGTCCTTGCCCACCACGATGACCTTGCCGTCTTCGATCTCGTTCATCTCCGCGCGCTTCACCAGCTCGGTGCACTGGGTCTTGCCGCCGCCCATCTGGCTGTGCAGGTCGGCGCCCCGGACACGCTCGCCTTCGTAGGCGGGGCCGAAGGAGCAGGGGATATTGATGTCGGAAACGGTGACCTTGAGACCGCGCACTTCCACGGACCTCTGGCAGATCTCCTCGTGGGGGACGTTGGCCACCACGTGCTCGTAGGTACAGATACCCGTGGGCAGGATCTCGGGGATGTCGGTGTCGGCAAGGGTGGGGAAACCCCAGTTGACGCAGCCTGCCGCTGCCACGCCCCACTCGGTGCCCACATCGCCCAGGGCGTTGACAAAGGCGAAGATACGCTCTTTGTTGTACATGAGCATCTTGCGGTGATCCCCGGGCTGAACGCCGCCGAAGGCCATGGCCGCACGGTTGGCAAAACCAAGGGCGAAGACGGCGGACGAGATGTCCGGGCCGAAGGGTACGATACGGGTGTTCCAGCCCACCTGCACATCCTGCTCCACGAGCTGCTGGATGACGCTGGTGTTGTTGTGGTTGGCCGCGCAGAAGATGTAGAGGCTCTTCTTCTGGTAGTCTTCCACGATGTCCTTGGCGATTTCAGCGTTGGGTGCGGCGCCAACGATGGCGGCAAAGCCAGGGGCGCTGCCGTCCACGAACTCCACGCCGCGCTTTCGCAGGATGGTGTCGTCGGCGGGGCCGAGCCAGATGCTGCCTGCTTCCACGTCCGGGTCTTCCGTAAAGGAGTAGAAGTCGGGCTCGTTCAGGATGCGCAGGGCTTCCTTGATTTCATAGGCGAAGATGGCTGCCATGCCGGCGTCGAGCAGGGGCCCCAGGTAGGGCAGGTGGTTCTTGCCCTTGACGTGGGGGGGGAGAAGGCCGCGGGCAAAGTCCAGCGGTTTTTTCATATCTTCCAGGGTCTCTACCTTGATGCCCAGAAGGGAGTAGATGACCGGCAGGTAATAGGCGGTGTTGCCGAAGCTTACCTTGGTGCTCGCGTCAAATGTATCAAGGGCTTTCTTGTACTCACCTTCCACCTGGGAGACCACTTTATAACCACCCTGTATGGCGGCGAATGCGACTAATTTGGACATGCTCTTCCTCCTTCGTTGAGGATATTCTTAAAGGTTGATGATCAAGCATGTGGATGGCGGCCGGACCGGGCCGCCGACCCGCTATCCGTCGATGGCCTGACGGGCGGCCATATCCATGAGGACACGTTCTCTTGCCTTGTCGATACCCAGCTCCTGGCGCTTTTTGTCGATGTGGGCGATCATCTTCTGGGCGTGTTTGACAGGATCGGGCTCGCAGTCCCACATGCCGCCGTAGAGACCTTCCAGGTCGGTGTAGAGATGGTCCTTGAAGGCAGGGGCGCCGTCCACGGGCAGGGTAACGCCGAAGACCGTGTAGACACCGGAGGTTACGAAGTAGTGGCCGATGGAGATGGCTTTCTCGCTCATCCACTCCGGGGCGCTGCCGGCCACGGGAAGGTCCTTGATCTCTTTGCCGAGTCCGCCGGCCTTGACCACTTCAGTGGCGGCCAGGAGGATTCGGGAGTTGTCCACGCAGGATCCCAGGTGGAGGACAGGGGGAATCCCCACGGTTTCACAGACCTCGGCAAGGCCGGGGCCGCAATGGACGGCGGCGCACTCGGGGCTGAGAAGGCCGGCCATGCCCGCTGCGATGGCGCTGCAGCCGGTGGTGAGGACGATGACGTCGTTTTTGATAAGCTCTTTGATGACGGTGATGTGGTCGTTGTTGTGCTTGGTCCGCGCGTTGTTACAGCCCACGACCCCTGCGATGCCCCGGATGCGGCCGTTGATGATGTTGTCGTTCAGGGTGTAGTAAGAACCCCTGAAGGAGCCGCCCAGGTGGTACTCGATGGATTCCACGCCGAAACCGACCACCTGGGTCTCTTTCTGTACGGGAATCATCACTTCGGCCTTGCGGTTTTCGAAGTTGTCGATAGCCATCTTGACGATGCGCTTGGCGTCTTCCATGGCATGGTGCTCGTCGAACTCGATGTGGATGACGTTGTTCTGCTCCATGCGGGCGATGGGGTGGGTGGTGATGAGCTTGGTGTGGAAGCACTTGGCTACGTTGGCCAGGTTCTGGAAGATACACTGAACGTCCACGACCATGGCGTCGCAGGCGCCGGTGATGATGGCAAGCTCCTGTTGCAGGAAGGTCCCCACGATGGGCACGCCGTGGCGCTGGGCCAGTTCGTTGGCCGTACAGCAGATACCGCCGAGCTGGATGCCCTTGGCACCTTTTTCCGCTGCGTAATCCATCATCTCCTTGGACTGGCTCGCGGCCACGATCATTTCCGAGAGAATGGGCTCATGGCCGTGAACGACCAGGTTGACGTGGTCTGCCTTCATGATGCCCAGGTTGACCTCAGACTGCACGGGGCTGGGGGTGCCGAACATGACGTCCTGGAGGTCCGTGGCGATCATGGAGCCGACCCAGCCGTCGGCCAGGGCCGCACGGGTGGATTGCTTGATGAGGTTTTTGTAGTCCTGGTCCACGCCCATGTGGGTGCGGTGCATGATCTCGACGATCTCGCGGTCGACGTTTCGGGGAAGGACGCCGAGCTCTTTCCAGCGGTTGTAGGTGGCCTCGGGAGCACGCTTGATGTAAAGGCATTCGCTGTCGGGCTTGCCCCACTCGTTCATGGCCTTTTCAGCCACTTCCAGGGCGATCTCGTCCATGTCGCGGTCTTTGACTTCGCCGTCCACGGTGACGGTGGTGTCCACGTCAAAGTGAGGAGCGATGGCAAGAAGCTTGTGGTAATCCTTGATCTCGTAGTCTTCGGTCTCTTTTCTCGCAACGGAGAGGAATACTTCGGCCACGCCGCGTCCGTGGTCGGAGTGGGCGGAAGCGCCGCCGGCGACCATGCGGGCAAAGTTACGCGCCGCGATGGTGTTGGCAGTGGCCCCGCAGAGGCCTTTTCGTGTGTCTTCACCTTCGATGCCGCCCTTGGGAAGGGGGAGGCGGCAGGGACCCATGGCACAGTTTTTACAGCAGATACCCTGGATACCGATGTTGCAGGGCTTCATGTTTTCAGCCCGGTCAAACACGGTTTCCACGCCGAGTTCCTGGGCACGTCTGATCATTTGCTGAGTCGCTGGATCTATAGAGGCATTGAGCGGATCCGCCAGCTTCATTGCCTTTGCTTTTTTTTCGTCTGCCATCAGAGGTTCCTCCTCTTGTTGTAGGGTCATCCTTTGCCTTGCACTCAAAGCTCGCTTCGATGCGGCTTCGTGAATGAACGTACCTTAAGGCTTACGCGACGCGACGGTGGATCATGTTGAGACGATCGATGAGCTTGTCCAGCTGGCTCTTTTGTTCTGCTGCCGCGGTGAGTGTCTTCAGGGCTTCAGGCTGGGTTCCACGGGTCTTGGCCATTTCAGCTCGGGCCTGGGCCCGCTCTGCACGGATGGCTTCTTCGGCCTCTTCCCGCTTGGCCTTGGCATCGATTTCAGCCTGTTTTTTGGCCTCTGCTTCGGCTTTTGCTTTGGCTTCCGCATCTGCCTTTGCCTTGGCTTCGGCTTCTGCCTTGGCCTTTGCATCCGCCTCTGCTTTGGCCTTGGCTTCGGCTTCCGCCTTGGCTTTGGCCTCTGCTTCTGCCTTGGCCTGGGCTTCGGGGTCTACCTTAGGCTCTTCAGCCTTGGCGGGCTCGGGGGTGGTCGGGGCAGGGGCCGGCTTGGCTTCCGCCTTGGGAGCGGCAGGTGCGGCCGGAGCTGCTGCTGCGGCTTTGGGTGCCTCTTTTTTGGCGGGTTGGGGTGCTGCTTTTTTCTCTTCTGCGATGGCGGTGTCCGGTGCGGGGGCCAGGCTTGCGAAATCGACATTCACGTCGTCAAGCTGCTTGGTGATGGCTGCCACGTCGGTGGCCATGCCTCCCTCGATCATCAGGTCGATGAAGGAGCGGACGAGCCGGACGGATTCAGGGTGGCGCATGATGAGGATGTCGCCGCCGGCGACAAGGTAGGAAACGGCGCAGACAGCTTCCATGAGGATGCCGCGTTTTTCCGGGTCGCCGAGGATGGGGGCCTCTTCAACGCTCTGCTTTGCTTCCTTGCACTTCCAGATTTCGTTGCCGAGGTTGTTGATGATGGGGAACTGGAGCTTGTCGTCGCCCTGCTGCATGGCTGCCATGCGCAGGCGCTCCATGACGGAGTAGGAGTACTCCATGCCGTAGCCCAGGCCGCCGGTGGTGGGGTCGACAATGACCCTGTCCATGGGCATGCCCAGGTTTTCCAGAAGGATGTTGACCTGTTTGGCCAGGTTAACGTCGATGGGGGATGAGGAGATCAGGGCGTGGCCGTAGCCCATGGCCGAGGCACCGATGCCTTTGTGGTTGGCGTCTTCAACCGGGCCCAGGGTGAGCTGAAATTCCTGACACTCTTCCGAGACGGCTTTGAGGACCTCTTCGTCTTTGCCCGGGTTCGAACAGCCCCAGACAATCAGGGGGACGTCGATGGCCGAGGCTACCTTTTTTACTGTGGCGGCAGCTTCCTCGGGGCTGGCGTCCTTGTCGTTGGGATCAATGCTTTTGAGTTGCAGTACGATGAGTTCTGCGCCGAATGACTCCACGCAGAGTTTTGCCCAGGCCGCAGGATCGCCTACGACATCCTTGAACGGAGCCAGGCAGGCTTCGGGCCAGTCTTCAGGTGCCATGTCCCAGACTTCCATGGCGATTTTGGGTTTGTGCGGCATGTCCCCTTCGAACTGATAGAAAGGGTAGCATGAGGCACCGCCGACGGATATGGCGTTGTCGCCCGCTCCGATGGCAATTTCCTTGATGCTTCCTGCATAGGACTCTTTAATGATTTCGAAACCCAATGTTACCTCCTTGTCGTTGACTAATTATATGGATGAAGGCGTCCATTTGTTTATTCGTGTCGATCCCGCCCGGCGGATTGTGACGATCCTTTAGGGCGTTTCGAGGAGAAACCTGAAGTTTTTAAAGAGCGGAGGTGGAAGGTAACGCAAGAGAGCGTGTTAAGAGATCGTGCTGGGCACGGCGTTTACTCTTCTATAAATATAATTCTGAGTTGTGATTCTTTCTTCTATAAGGATAGCTAAACCATGAAATTTCTAACAACTGCCTTGGGTGCTGTCAATATTAAATATCATATGATTCGAATTATTTTTCCCGGGATGATCTTTGAGAAGTAATATATGATTTTTGACAGTGGACGGCAGTTAAATATTGAAGGTGTTCCACCCTGATTGTTCGGGGTCGAGTCCATGCCGCGAACCACATAAGTGCGGGCCTTTTAGGGATATTCGTTCAGTGGCGGTCAATGGATGACAACTGGCATTGATGAGTAACATTAAAAATACTAATTAAGCCCAAAAAGTGCTTGACTGGTATGGGGTATTGAGAGATAGTTCCGAATAATAAACAAAGGATAGAAGGCAATCCGTTTTGTTGGTATGGCGTTTGGAACGGTGTTTACGATCAATGCAGACGTTATACGACATGATGGTGGTTTCTTCCGGGGGAATGCAAAGAAGAGCTGCCAGGAAGTAGTGAAAACAAACACGAGGGACCTGCCTCGGCGTTGTTGTGTTCGCACCAGGGGCCGAACACGACGGCGCGATGCAATGTGGCCCGGAAAGATTTCGGGCCGGGCGTATGTGCGCCAAGCAATTCTGAACAACCGGATAATTCCTGCGGGTGGATGCTTTTCTTATGGTACACGTGCAGGCACTGATTATGTGGGACGTACAGACCAGGAATTTGTTTTCATCACCATGCTACCGGCTCTTTCTGTGGGCCAATTCTTGAAAGGAGTAATGAATGGCTTTAGATCCAAAGAAGCACGCTGATTGGGAAATTGCTCAGGATTCTGAGAAATCCATGAAAACCATTTATGAGATTGCGGAAGAGTTCGGGCTGACCAAGGAAGAACTGCTGCCCCAGGGCCACTACATCGGCAAGATTGACTATCGCAAGGTTCTTGAACGCCTGAAGGACAAGCCCAACGGCAAGTACGTCGATGTAACCGCCATCACTCCCACGCCCCTTGGCGAGGGCAAATCCACCTCCACCATGGGCCTTGTCCAGGGCCTCGGCAAACGCGGCAAGCGCGTGTCCGCAGCCATCCGCCAGCCTTCCGGCGGTCCCACCATGAACATCAAGGGCTCTGCCGCCGGCGGCGGTCTGGCCCAGTGCATTCCCCTGACTCCTTTTTCCCTGGGCTTCACCGGCGACATCAACGCCATCATGAACGCCCACAACCTGGCCATGGTGGCTCTGACTTCCCGCATGCAGCATGAGCGCAACTACACCGACGAGCAGCTCGATCGCCTCACCAAGATGCCTCGCCTCGACGTGGATCCCACCAACGTGGAGATGGGCTGGGTCATCGATTACTGCTGCCAGTCCCTGCGTAACATCGTCATCGGCATGGACGGGGTCAACGGCAAGCGCGACGGGTTCATGATGCGATCCAAGTTCGGCATTGCCGTCTCCTCCGAGGTCATGGCGATCCTGTCGGTTGCCACCAGCCTCAAGGACATGCGTGACCGCATGGGCAAGATCGTTGTGGCCTACGACAAGAAGGGCAAGCCCGTTACCACCGAGGACCTGGAAGTGGCCGGTGCCATGACAGCCTGGATGGTGGACGCCCTGAACCCCAACCTCATGCAGACCCTGGAAGGCCAGCCCGTTATTGTCCACGCCGGCCCCTTTGCCAACATCGCCATCGGCCAGAGCTCCATCATCGCCGACCAGGTTGGCCTCAAGCTTGCCGATTTCCACGTCACCGAGTCGGGCTTCGGCGCCGACATCGGCTTTGAAAAGTTCTGGAACCTGAAGTGCCGTTACAGCGGCCTGGTTCCCGACGCAGCCGTTGTCGTGGCCACCATCCGGGCCCTCAAGTGCCACGGCGGCGCCCCGGTTCCCGTCCCCGGCAAGGCCATGCCCAAGGAGTACAGCGAAGAGAGCGTGGAGTGGGTCGAGAAGGGATGTGCCAACCTTATCCATCACATCCGCAACGTCCGCAAAGCCGGTATCAGCCCCGTGGTCTGCCTCAACGCCTTTGTCACCGACACCAAGGCCGAGTGTGAGAAGGTCCGTGAGCTGGTGGAGGCCGAAGGGGCCAAGTTCGCCATCTCCGAGCACTGGGAGAAGGGCGGTGACGGCGCCCTGGAGCTGGCAGACGCCGTTATCGCTGCGTGTGACGAGCCCACGGATTTCAAATTCCTCTACGATCTGGACATGCCGGTCAAGGAGCGTATCGAGCTCATCGCCACCGAGGTCTACGGTGCCGACGGCGTGGACTTCTCCGCCGATGCAGCGGCTTCTTTGGCGCGCATCCAGGCCGACCCCGAGCTTGCCAAGCTGGGGCTCTGCATGGTCAAGACCCACCTTTCCCTCTCCGATAACCCGGCCCTCAAAGGGGTGCCCACGGGTTGGCGGCTCCAGATCCGTGAGGTATTGACCTACGGCGGCGCCGGGTTCATCGTGCCCGTGGCCGGTACCATCAGCCTGATGCCCGGCACCGGCTCCAACCCCTCCTTCCGTCGGGTGGATGTGGATGTGGAGACCGGTAAGGTCCAGGGTATTTTCTAGGATCCCTCGATCAGGTTTGACACGCTATAGATGATAAAAAAAGGCCGGCTTGCCGGCCTTTTTTTGTCTTTAAGGAGCAAAAGCTGGATTACTTAACGTGCGTGGGTTAAGATAGCTTTCGCGTCACCGTTTCATGTCCCGCCTCTATCGTATCGCAATTGTATCGCGCCGACCCGTTGGAACGGATCTGGTGATAACCCAATCGGGAGAGAGTATGGAAAAATTTACGGTGCAGTTCATTCCCCATGATGTCTCCATCGAAGTCGCGGCCGGAGAGTCTCTTCTGGCAGCCGCCATGGAAGCAGGCGTGCACATCAACGCCTCCTGCGGCGGGGGCGGTGTCTGCGGCAAATGCCGCGTGGTGGTGGAGGAGGGGGTGTCGGCTTGCGAACAAACCGACAAATTGACCCAGGACGATTACGACGGGGGCTGGCGACTCGCCTGTATGACCGAGGTCAGGGATCACCTGACCGTTCGTGTGCCCATGGAATCCTCGGCCCTTCTGGGCGGTGAGTTGCCCCAGGCAACGCCCCGGGCAACGGCCCATATCCGCAAGATGGATTTTGAAGCGCTGAAGGAAGAGGGGCTCTTTATTCCTCCCATGGAGAAGATCTTTGTGGAGCTCCCCGTTCCCGATGCATCGGATCACAGCGCCGATGTGACCCGCCTTTTTCAGTACCTGAAAACCGTCCGGGGGGAAGGGGGGCTGGACATTGATCTCTCGGTGATCCGAAAGATGCCCAAGGTGCTCCGGGACGGGGAGTTCAAGGCCACGGTGACCCTGGAACGGCCGGTGAAAAGCGGCAACAAGTCCCGTATCGTCAATATCCAGTCCGGTGACCGCACCGACTGGAACTATGCCATCGCCCTGGATATCGGCACCACCACCATCTACGGCCAGCTCTTCAACCTGAAGGATGCCGCGGTGCTGGAGCAGTGCGGCAAGGTCAACGGCCAGGTGAGCTATGGGGAGGACGTGATCTCCCGGATCATCTATGCGGAAAAGGAAGGGGGGCTGGAGCGGCTCCGCCAGGTGGTGGTGGAGACAATCAACGAGATCGTGGGGCGCCTTTTGTCCCGCAGCGGGGTGGATGTGGAAGAGGTGTCCACCGTGGCCATCGCAGGCAACACCACCATGACCCAGCTCCTTTTGGGCGTGGATCCCCGCAACATCCGACGGGCGCCGTACGTGCCTGCGGCCAACGTCTATCCCCCGCTTCTGGCCCAAAGCCTGGGCATCACCCTTGCCGAACACACCACGGCCCTTATTTACCCGCTCATCTCCAGTTATGTGGGGGGAGACATTGTGGCAGGCGTCATGGGCAGCGGCCTCTACCGGAGCGACAAGCTGACCCTTTTTATCGACATCGGCACCAACGCCGAGATCGTGGTGGGCAACAAGGAGTGGCTGGCCTGCACCGCCTGTTCCGCAGGCCCCGCCTTTGAGGGCGGAGGCATCAAGTTCGGCATGCGTGCAGCCCCGGGGGCCATCGAGGATTTTTCCCTCGACCCGGTGAGCTGGGAGCCCATGCTGCGGACCGTGGGGGGCGCCAGGCCCCGCGGGATCTGTGGGTCGGGTCTCATCACCACCGTTGCCGTTCTTTTTGAAAACCGCATCATCGACAGCCGCGGCAAGTTCAATACGGATCAGGCCAACCCGAGGCTGCGGGAAAGCGAAGGCATCACGGAGTATGTCCTGGTCTGGGCGGACCAGACGGACATCGGGCGGGACATCACCTTGACCGAGCCGGATATCGACAACCTCATCCGTGCCAAGGGGGCCGTCTACAGCGGGTGCGAGACCCTGCTCAACGAGGTGGGACTCTCCATTTCCGAGATCGAGGAGATTATCCTTGCCGGCGGGTTCGGCAGCTACATCGACCTGCAGCGCGCCTTTACCATCGGCTTCCTTCCCGAGATCGATCCTGCCAAGGTGACCTTCATCGGCAACGGGTCCCTCATGGGGGCGAAGATGAGTGCCCTGACCAACACCCTGCGCCAGGATGTGGTCCAGGTGGTGCGCATGATGACCAACTTCGAGCTCTCCGAGACCCCATCCTACATGGATCACTACATCGCGGCCCTTTTTTTGCCCCATACCGACCTGAACCTGTTTCCCCGCCTGAAGGCGAGGCTCTCTGAAAAGCAGGGGGCGGTGGATACGCCGTGAGGAGAATGTGTTATGATGCGGGGTGCTGCGGCGACCGCACCATGAACGCACCGCAGGCGGTATAGGATTGTTTATCACGTCATAATTTTTGACCCTGATTGAGGACGACCATGGGAAAAGTAATTGCAGTAGCAGGCAAGGGCGGTACCGGAAAGACCACCACGGCATCCCAGGTGGTACGGTACCTTGCGGCAAGCGGTGTCTCACCGGTACTGGCCGTGGACGCTGACCCGAACAGCAACCTCGGGGAGACCCTGGGGATCGAGGTGGAAAAGACCGTCGGGGATATCCGTGAAGGGTTCATGAAGGACCCGCAAGGGGTTCCCTCGGGCATGGACAAGGTCAATTATCTTGAGCTCCTCATGAACCAGGTCATCATCGAGCGCAGGGATTTTGACCTCCTCGTCATGGGACGCCAGGAGGGCCAGGGGTGCTACTGCATGGTGAACAATATCCTGAACCGGTTCACCGAAGAGCTGGCCAGAACCTACAAATACCTGGTGGTGGACAACGAAGCGGGCATGGAGCACCTGAGCCGGCGCACCAGCGGCCGGGTGGACTATCTGCTGCTTATCACGGATTACTCATTGCGTGGCCTGCGGGCGGTCAAGAGAATCCACGACATGCTCGACGACCTCAAACTCGACGTCAGGCACAAGGGCCTTGTGGTGACCCGGGCCCCGGAAAACCTCAACGGAACGTTTCTTGCCGAAGTCAAGGAGATCGGGGTTCAGATTGTGGGCACCGTCCCGGACGATCCGGAACTGGCGGTTTTGGACATGGAGAAGCGGTCCATGATGGAGCTTGGCGATGACTCTGCATCGGCAAAGGCCGTGGGAGGGGTCATGGAGAGGGTGCTGGCCGACCTTGCCTGAGGTCGGGCGCCTGCGTGCTCCCATGCCGGGAACTCCGGTTTTTTGGAAGTAAACCGGGAGCTCACGGGGAACGTCTAATTCATATCGATCAGTGAAAGCGGGGCGTTGACAGCGCCCCGCTTTTTTAGCTCTTGCCCTGCCTTCCCTCTTTATTATATGGGAAATAGACATCCTTCATTTATCATCAACCATTGAGGAGCAGATCATCCATATGGAAAAAGCAAGAGCAGTCATACTTGCCTTTACACCGGAACCTGAACGTATATGCGCTTCTGCGGCGCGTATTTCATCCACCAAAGGGGCGGCCACCGAGATCTATGAGAATACGGATCAGAGCAACATCGGCCAGCTGATCAAACGGGTCGTGGCCCTGGGTCATGTGACCATCACGGAGCACGCCGTTTTCAACATCGCCTTTGAAAACGTTTCCGCCTTTTTCGAGCAGTTTCTTATTGAGTTCCGTCTGGCCGCGTACACGATCAAATCCCGCCGTTACGTGGACTACTCCGAGATGGGGGGACTCTCCCCTGAGTTTCGTTTGAAAAAAGGGGGGCTGGCCGATGCGTCCTTTGGCGAACGCTTCGAGACACTGTCCAGGGAGCTGTTCGAGGACTACCACAAGCTTCTGGAGGCAGGTATTCCCAAGGAAGATGCCCGGTTCGTGCTGCCCTACTGCCTGAGGAGTCATATTTACTGCACGGTCAACGCCCGTGAGCTGCTTCATATCCTTCACTCCTGCCTCAACGGCCGCGGGGCCGCGTACCCCGAGATCCGCCAGATCGGTGAAAGCCTCCTGGACCAGGCCAAAGAGATTCTCCCCGATGTGTTTGATGACATTGACAAGGTGGAGAAAGGACGCGAGGACAAGGAGAACAGGCTCTGCGAGCTGGTTGCCGACAAGGGCGTCCAGCGGCGTGCCGACGGGGACAGCGCCCTGGTGGAGCTGTTGACCCACTCTGGAGAGCCCGACCTCATGGTGGCTGTCTCCGCCCTTGTTTCCCATTCCGGGTGCTCCTCGTCCGATGCCCTGGGCATGCTGCGTGACGACGAAGAACTCACCGCGGGAATCATCGACATCGTGACCTCGGATCGGCGCAGGCGAGAGCTTGAGCAGGTGAACGTCACTTTTCGCCTGAACGACATGAGCCTGTCCTGCCTGACCCACCTGGCACGCCATCGTATCCAGTCCCTGGTGGTGCCCTCCTTTACAGAGTTCGGCAAGAGCCGGACCTGTGTGATGCCCGAAACCATCACCGAAAATGAAGCCGCCAAAGAGATCTACATGGGCTGCTTCGAAAAGAGCATGGATCTGTACGAGGCCTTCCGCGATGCGGGTGTCATGGAAGAGGACCTTGTCTATCTGTACCTGAGCGGCAACGTGATGGACGTGGTGACCACCATGAACGGCCGGGAGCTCTACCATTTTCTCAAGCTGCGCTGCTGTGACCGGGCCCAGTGGGAGATCCGAAACTACGCCGTGGGCATGCTTTCTGCCGTACGGGGAATCTCTCCGGTGCTCTTCGGCAAGGTCGGCCCCGGGTGCTTCATGGACGGGGTGTGCCCGGAAGGCAAGATGAGTTGCGGTAAACAAGTTGAAATGAAGAAGCTTTTTTCTAATATGGAATAATATAAGGAAAGGTGTCATTGTCATGAAGAAGGTTACCGTCACAACGTTGTACAACAAGAAGAAGGAAGGGGAGAAGATCACGGCCATGACCGCCTATGATTTTCCCTTTGCCACCCTCATGGATGAGACCGGGGTGGACATGATTCTCGTGGGGGATTCCCTGGGCATGGTCATTCAAGGGGGCAACAGCACCCTTCACGTGACCATGGACGAGATGATTTACCACACTCGCATTGTCTCACGGGCCTGCAAGCGTACCATGGTGGTGGGGGATATGCCCTTTATGGCGTATCAGACCAGCGTGGAGGACGCGGTGCGAAATGCCGGTCGCTTTTTAAAGGAGACCGACTGCTCGGCCGTGAAGCTCGAAGGCGGGGCCTCGGTGTGCGAGGTGATAAAGGCCATTTCCAACGCCGGCATCCCCGTCCAGGCTCACATCGGCCTCACCCCCCAGTCCGTTCACCAGATGGGTGGATTCAAGGTACAGCGTGACGAAGACCGACTTATGGCAGACGCCCTGGCCGTTCAGGAGGCCGGAGCCTTCTCCGTGGTGCTGGAAGGCATTCCCAGCCACATCGCCAGGGCAATCACCGAGAAGCTCTCCATCCCCACCATCGGTATCGGCGCCGGTCCCGACTGTGACGGCCAGATCATCGTCATGCACGACACCCTGGGCATCAACTCCGGCCATATCCCTAAGTTTGTGAAGAAGTACGCGAACCTGGGGGATGAGGCCAGAAAAGGCATCAAAGGGTTCATCGATGAGGTGAAAAGCGGAGAGTTTCCCGCGCCCGAGCATTGCTACAGCAAATAGTAGCGCGTATAGCCGCCTTCTATGGTGGCCCATCGGGTTATGATGGCATGATCCCGGAGGATCAATAAAAAAAAGCCTGTGCAATTGCACAGGCTTTTTTTGTTGCTTTGTAACGATTCGGGTTGCCCCTGTTCGTTATTCTTAACGTGCTGCAAGAAAAAAATAAAAGCACAAAAAATAGCCTCCGGCGGCAAGGTGTGCCACCTTGAAAGCAAATTGCCGCCGGGCTTTGCCCCTCGTTCCTCGGGTCAAATCCCAGCGGTATTCTGGGGAACCATTGTGTGATTGTAACTATTCAGCTATGCCTCCGGCGGGTCGCTTTTTTAAAAAAAAGCTCCGCAAAAAACTCTTCTAAGGCAGAAAATGTCGAAATTGTTTCGGCGTAGCCTGGAAGGCTTACTTAAGACCTGTTTGTCAAACTTTTTAAAAGTTTGGCCCCCGGCAGGGCCGCCGGAGGCTTTTTTGAACTGAATAGTTACGTTGTGTTTTTTAAACCCCGAATCAGGGCCTTTCCGTCAGGGAGAATATTTCCCGTGCGGCGTAGTCCGCGTCAAAGGCTTTGACCAGGGTGCGGAACCGCCCCAGTTCGCTTCGGATGCGCCCCAGGCGGTCCGGATCGCTCAGGATGGCAACCACCTCGTCGGCGATGCCTTCGGGGGTGGCGGCGTCCTGGATCAGCTCGGGGAAGACATGGTGCCCGAGGATAAGGTTGGGGATGGAGATGGCGTCTACTTTCACCAGGCGCTTGGCCAGATGATAGGTGACGGGGTTCATGCGGTAGAGCACCACGGTGGGAACCCCGGACAGGGCCAGCTCAAAGGTGACGGTGCCGGAGCATGCGATGGCCAGGTCCACGTTCTGGAATTCGTCGTGGGGGTTGCCCTCGTACACCCGGATACCGGCTTCGTGGGCGCTGTCGAAGAGGGTCGCATCGAGGCTGGGGTGCTTAAGCACGGAGAAGCTGGCGTCCATGCGGGCGTCAATGCCTTTTTTGGCTTCGCACATGGTGGCCAGGTTGGACTTGACCTCTTTGCGTCGCGAGCCGGGAAGGAGCAGGATGCGCCGGGGCCCTGTATTCCCTGTTGTGTCCTTTTTCATGGCCGTGATGGTGTTGACCAGGGGGTTGCCCACAAAGGCGGCTTCCACGCCGTTGTCCCTGTAAAAGGTCTCCTCAAAGGGAAAGAGCACCAGCATTTTGTCGATGTATTGTTTCACCAGCTTGAGGCGGCCTTTGCGCCAGGCCCAGAGCTGGGGGCTGATGAAGTAGACGAGCTTACGGCCCGGTTTGGCCACCCGTTTGGCCATGCGGAAGTTGAAGTCCGGGTAGTCGGTGAAGATCACCACATCGGGGTCGATCTCTTCAATTTGATCGGCGATGCGGTTGAAGATCCGGATGAGGGTGGGCAGGTAACTGATCACCTCGAAGAAACCGGTGACCGCGTGGCTGGCCAGGTCCGCCACCTGGGTGGAGCAGGCGGCCAGGCCGGGTCCGCCTGCCGAATAGACATCGATGTCGGGTGATGCGTTTTTCAGGGCGTGAACCAGTTCGGTGGCATGCATGTCACCTGAGGGTTCTCCTGCAACGATAAAAAGTTTCACAACCTTGCCTTTGTATTCAGGGTATCGGGAGACCGGAGTCCCTTGGATTTTATTGTGGCGGGATCCGGAGCTGTGTCTGACGGTTGGCCAGATCTTCGTCGATTTTCAGGGCAAGGTCAAGGGCCATGGCCGCATTTTTTGCCAGTGTGTAGTCTCGCCGTTTCGCTGTGATACCGGCGTGAAAATGCAGGATCTCCCGTTTCAGGGGTTCTTCCTTTTCAATGGAGATGACCCTTTTTTCGATGCCGTTCTCTCCGTTTCTGAACGCCTTGATGGTGTGGCCTGCAAAGTCCAGGGAGATGTAATTGTGGTTGAAAAAGACCCGGGTCCTGCGCATCTGCTCTTCGGATATCCGTGAGGCCGTGATGTTGGCGATGCATCCGCCCTTGAAATGAATTCGGGCGTTTGCGATGTCCGCCTTGTCCGTCAGGGCCTTGATGCCCACCCCTTCCACCGAGGCCACCTCGTCGTCCACCAGGTCGAGGATGATGTCCAGGTCATGGATCATCAGGTCCAGCACCACGCTGATGTCTAAAGACCGGTTGGGGAAGGGGCCCAGCCGGTGGGATTCGATGAACATGGGGGCGGTGATCATTTTGCGGGCCTCGGCGTAGGCCTTGTTGAACCGCTCCACCATGCCCACCATGAGAAAGGCGTTTTTCCGTGACGCGGTGTTAAGGAGATCTTCGGCTTCATCCATGGTGACGGCGATGGGCTTTTCAATGAGGCAGTGGACCCCGTGGTCGAGGAAAAATTTCGCCACCTCGTGGTGGCTCACCGTTGGGGTGGCCACGGTGACCGCTTCAACGCCGAGGTTCAGGAGCTCTCGGCAATCCCGGGTCCAGACAGACCCGTGGAGGTGTTCCTGGCTCGGCTGGTGCGGGTCCGCCACCCCCACCAGCTCGAATGCGTCCAGTTCATCGTAGATCCGGGCATGGACCTTTCCCAGTTTTCCCATGCCGATGACACCTGCCTTCATACAGCCTCCAGAACAGCGGTTGTCACGCGTCGGATCTGCTCATCGCTGAGATACGGGTGCATGGGCAGGCTGAGGACATGGGCAGCCACCTCATCGCTGACGGGAAGGTGGGCGTCCGGCCGGAGAAAGACCGGCTGGTGGTGCAAGGAGACGGGATAGTAAACGGCAGTGGGGATGTCTTGCTGCTTGAGGGCCTCCTGCAGGGCGTCTCGGTCGTCAACGCGGATGGTAAGCTGGGCGTAGACCGAGGTGTTGTGGGGTCGGACCACCGGAGGGATGATGCGGTCATGGGCAAGGGCTTCGGTGTATTGCCTGCCGATGGTCCGGCGTTTTTCAATTTCGTGCGGAAACAGGGGCAGTTTGGCAAGGAGCACCGCTGCCTGGATGCTGTCCAGCCGTCCGTTGATGCCCAGTCGGGGATGGTGGTAGCGTCGGTCCTGTCCGTGCTCCCGGATTTCCCGCATGCGCGTTGCCAGGATCTCGTCTGAGGTGAAGCAGGCCCCGCCGTCTCCGTAACATCCCAGGGGCTTGGAAGGGAAAAAGGATGTGCAGCCGATGGTGGAGAGGCCGCAGGATGGGTTCCCTTTGTAGGTGGCCCCGAAGCTCTGGGCTGCGTCTTCGATGACTGGAAGGCCGTGGCGCCGGGCAACGGCGTTGATGGCATCAAAGTCGGCACATTGCCCGAAGAGGCTGACGGCCATGATGGCTTTGGTTTTATCCGTTATTGCGGCTTCGATGAGGCCGGGGTCGATGTTGCATGTGTCGGGCTCAATATCCACGAACACGGGCACGGCCCCCAGCAGGGCGATGGTTTCCGCTGTGGCGACAAAGCTGAAGGGGGAGGTGATCACCTCGTCTCCGGCTGAGATGCCCAGGGCCATCATGGCCATGAGCAGGGCCCCGGTTCCACTGGCGGCCCCGATGCAGTGTGCGGTGCCGACAAACTCTGCAAGTCGGTTTTCCAGCTCCCGGACCTCGGGTCCGTTGATGTATTGTCCGTGTTGGAGGACAGCATGGATTCGTTCGTTTACATCCCTTTCAATCTGGTCGTACTGGGCTTTGAGATCGATAAATTGCATGGCGTCTCCTTGGCTTTCTAAGGCGTTGGGGGGCGTCGTCAATTTGGGTGATGCATGTTCGGAATGTTGCCCCGTCGGTGGGAGGGGTGTCTCCTGACCGATTGTGTCGGTAGCTCAGGTGTTGGTTATGTTGGTTTTGTCGAAGTATCGCTGTTTACGGTGGTGTGGTATGTTTTGTGGATAGATAATGAGTAAAAAAAAAGCGGGAAAATGTCAAAGCTTCTTCTGGGCTCCGGGGCTTTAGAGTCTGGGAGACTCATGGTGCCGCCGTGCCCTCATGGTGCCGCATTGACGGCGCCTGAAGATGGCTTATTTATGTATTTCGAAGGGTTGTCGGGTGTGACGGCCCAAAAGGCACAGCCGTCGAAGCATCCATTGCAGCATGGGGGGTGTCTCCAGCCGGGTGGTTTTATTCTCAGGCTGCCCGGTCTCCGGGTGGTTTGTTGAACACCGACGGGGGAACGGTGTCAATGGGCCAGAGATATGGTGTCCGTATTGTCCCGGGATGTCGGGTGGTTCTTTGATGTTGACGCTGTCAACATCGCCGTGTATGCTACCCGACATGATGAAAAATACCATTGAAGAAACCGCAACCTATCATCACGGGAACCTCAGGCACCGGCTCATTGAAGTGGCCCTTGAGGCCATTGAAGAGGCGGGGGCTGCCGAGCTGACCCTTCGCGGTATTGCAAAGCGGGCCGGGGTGAGCCATTCGGCCCCCTATCGCCATTTTCCGGATAAAGAGGCCCTTCTTGTGGCCGTGGCCCGGGAGGGGGTTGCCCTCATGCTTTCCGAGATCAAGCTTCGGCTGGAACGGGCCAAGGGCGATCCCCTGGCGCGGTTTATGGTGTGCGGTCTGGCCTACATCGATTTTGCCATTGCCCACCCCGCCCATTTCCGGGTGATGTTTGTCTCGCCCCGGATGGGGGTGTCCGTGCCCGAGGACTTGAAGCCGGAGTCCACGCCTTTTTTTCACCTGTTCATCGATGAGATCACCGAGTGCTGGAAACTGGGGCTCCTTAAGGGGGAGAGCCCGCACGCCATCGCCCTTTCCGCGTGGTCCATCGTCCATGGGTTTTCCCTTCTCGTCATCGACGGGCATCTCCAGGGAGGCGTCCTGGACGAGGGCTCCCGGGAGTCCATGAAACGGGGGCTGCTGTACGCTTTTTATTCGGGGGCTCGCGGTGAGAACGGCCCTGAGGTGGTGCCGCCCGCCCCACGGGGCTGACGGGTCGTTTGTGACGGGCCCTGAGGCGCCTGCACGTGTCAATAAGGCTGCTTCGGCAACGCTATCCCGGATACTTCACGAGTCGAGTGAAGGGTGAAAAAATCAAACAGCACACGCTGATGTACATTTTGCATTTTAAAAATAGCGAACACTTTTATTGCAGCCATCCCAAATCATATTGTTTCCCCTTTGGGTGGTTGCTTTCCCATGAAATATCCGTGTTATAGATGATAACAGGCAACACAAGATTGAGGGAGGAGAGTATGGCTGAGACGATTTACAGGCGGTTGCAACAGGTGCTGGATACCCTGCCCAACGGGTTTCCGGCCGCGGACGACGGGGTGGAGATCAAGATTCTTAAGCGGATCTTCACCGAGGAGGAGGCGGAGATCTTCTGCGACCTGCGTCTGACCTACGAAACCGCCGAGCAGATCGCCGAACGATCGGGTCGTCCCCTGGAAGGGCTCGACGACAAACTCAAGACCATGTGGGGGAAAGGCCAGGTCTTCGGCATCGATTTCGGCGGTGTCCATGTCTTTCGCATGGCCCCCTGGATCTTCGGGATCTACGAGTTCCAGCTCAAGGGCCTCGACCGGGAGCTGGCGGAGATCTGCAAGGCATACGAGACCTGCTTTGCCGAGCAGTTTTTTACCCACGATCCCCCCATGATGCATGTGGTGCCCGTGGAAGAGGAGCTGGGCAGCGACAGCCAGGCCCTTCCCTTTGATCAGGTTTCGGCCATTATTGAAAAGGGAAAGTCCTTTGCCGTAACCGAGTGCATCTGTAAGACAGAACAAGGGCTCATGGACAACCCCTGCACCAAGCCCACGGAGGTGTGTCTCTCCATTGCACCGGTTCCCGGTTTTTTCGACAACCATCCCTTGAAGCTGCGCCCCATTTCAAAGGAGGAGGCCTACGGTGTTCTGAAAATGTCCGAAGAGGCCGGGTTGGTCCACATGACCAACAATTTCGAGAAGGGGCATTTTTACATCTGCAACTGCTGCGGTTGCTGCTGCGGGGTTTTGAGGGCCAAAAACGAGCTGGGGCTGACCAACGCCGTCCATTGCAATTACACGGCGGTGATCGACGAGGAGGCGTGTGTGGGCTGCGGCCTCTGCGCCGATGAACGCTGCCAGGTTTCCGCCATAGAAGAGGCGGATGGGGCTTATCGGGTCCTTGAGGACGTGTGCATCGGCTGCGGTCTGTGCATCTCCACCTGTCCGACCGAGGCTGTGTCCCTGGTACGAAAGCCTGAGTCGAGTCTTGTGGCGCCTCCGAAAAATGAGGCGGAGTGGTATGCCAGGCGAGGGGAAAACCGGGGGGTTGATTTCTCGTCTTTTGCCTGATGGGCTAATCTTTGGAAGGGGGGCACCAAACGGAGCGCCCACGGTGTTGCCGTGGGCGTTTTGCGATTGTGTTGACCCGGTGGGTTTCCCATGACGCATCAGGGTGCCCCAACCCGGATATTTCACGAGTCGAGTGCACCCATTTTTTTGTGGGGGTCAGCCCTCGCCGGGAAAGTTCAGGGTGAGTTGTTCCTGCTTTTTTTCTTTTTTGACTTTGATTTTCAACTCCATGCTGTTTCCGCGAAACCCAAGGGCCAGGGCGGTTTTTCCCTTGTCTTCTTCAATGTGGGTAATGGCCCGTACCATATCAAGGATGCGCGTGCCGGTCTCTTGTCCCGGGGTGGGCAGGGGGGTGGTCCTGTAAGTGGCTTTGACCTCCACCGTCCCTGAAGCCTGCTGCGTCAGGCTGATTTTTTCCGCGTTGCTGTTGACGCCGTGGAGAACGGCCAGGGCGATCCATTTCAGGGCGGTCTCTTCGGTTGCCGGTTCCCGGCTGAGGGTGGACATCTCTTTCAGGGGGTCGGTCTCCGCATAGCAATCGCAGAGCTCCTGAACCTTTAAGTGGGGGTTGGCGGACTCTTTCATGGTGTCTCCAGATTAGTGGGTTGGCGGGCGGGGCGGTGAGGATGGTCTGCGGGGAAGGGGCCCGATGCGGGGTGATGGCCTATGTTATGGTTAAAATTGATTTTATCATACTTGACTATGGGGTCAATAGGCCGAAGGGCTCCGGGGCTGTCCCGGCAGCATGGTGGCAGTGCAAGAGGAAATTCCTTGGAACGGATTTTGTGAGCGGATAAGGCGCTTGACACTGTTTTTTCGGTATGATACCGTGATTAAGATAAGCTATTTTTTAATAAAATCATGGTGTTGCATTAAACACGTCATTGCCTACTCACCTCCAGGAGATGCCGATTATGACCGATCCCACTAGTAAAGTCCCCATGGATAAAACACCTCCGGATGCATTGGACGACCATTGGTTGGAAGACGATGACGAGCCCATTGAACTGACGGAGCTGGCTGCCGTGAACGGGGACGTTCCGACGGAAGATGACCGTGGAATGAGTGGTGACGATGGATCTGTTGACGCCATGGGGCCGGACTCGGAGGACGAGGACGATATACTCGAACTCACCGAGGAGTTCAGGCTGGATGACAATGGCACACCCCAGGAGGACGCTTCCTCTGGCTCCGGCGAAGAGGTCCCTGACCTCGGCGATGAGACCATTGATCTGACGGAGATGGCAGGGCTTGTGGAAGAGCCTCTTGAAGGACAGCTCCCTGACCTTGGCGAAGAGACCATCGATCTGACGGAGATGGCGGGCCTGGTGGAGGAGCCCCTGGAAGGGCAGGCTCCTGATCTTGGCGAAGAGACCATCGATCTGACGGAGATGGCAGGCCTGGTGGAAGAGCCCCGGGACGGTCAGGTCCCTGACCTTGGCGATGAGACCATCGATTTAACGGAGATGGCGGCTCTTGTGGAAGAAACCCCGGAGGAGCAGCCCCCTGACCTTGGTGAAGAGACCCTTGATTTGACGGAAATGGCAGGCCTCACCGAAGACGTTCAGGTAAAGGCGTCACCTGAGTCCGAAGAAGACGTCATAGACTTAACGGATATGGCGAGCCTTGTGGATGGGGTTACGGAAGAGGTCGCCCCGGAGCGTGGTGACGAGGTCATCGATCTGACGGAAATTTCGTCCCTCCTTGAAGAGGACCCTGCTTCCCAGGGGGAAGAGGTCACCGAATTCGGAGGCGAGAGCCTGGATCTCTCCTTCAGCCTGGACGATCTGGATACGTCGCAGCGAAGTGACGTGCTGGAGGCCGATACCACCCTGGACGTGGCAAAGGGCGATGACGATGGCTTTGTGGATATCGACCTGCTTCTTGCCGACAGCGAGGATGGGGACGGTGGGATGGACTCCATGGCAGGGGAAGGGCTCTTGGGCGAGCTTTCCGAGGACACCGTTGTTCTGCCGGTGGATGATGACCCCTTTGTCGAAAAGACCGTGGTTTTACCCGTCGATGACGAGCCCCTTCTGGACCTGGGAATGCCCCTGGACGGGGAGGATGCGGTCGCCGACGGTGCTGCCTCGGAAGAGGGGTTGCTGGACGCACTTTCCGATGAGACCGTGGTGCTCAATGACGACGAGCCCCTTCTGGATCTCGGCATACCCCTGGATGAGGAGCCGTCGGCAGCTGAAGAGGCCCCGGCCGGGGACGGGTTGCTGGACGATCTCCCCGATGAAACCGTGATGCTGGCCGACGACGAGGACCCCCTTCTGGACCTCGGCATGCCCCTGGATGAGGAGCCTGCCGCTGCAACCGGTGACCGGGAGGGCGGCGGGGTGCTGGATCTTTCGGATCTGGTGGATGAACAGGGGCGTCGAGCCCAGGAGTCTGAAAAGCCCGAGAGGCGCCCTCCGGGTTTTCCTGAGGGGACCTTTGACCTGGCCGGGATCAACGACGACCCAACCGTGGATCGCGGAGATGAGCAGGCTTCGGTTTCCATGGCCGGATTGGCCGATATCCCCGAGGAGCAGCTTGAACGGGTGGTGGAGCGTGTGATCCGGACCATGTTCAAAGAGCGGATCGAAGAGCTGATTGTCGATGCCATCGGCAAAAACCTCTCTGAAGATATTGAGAAAATGAAAAAGATGATCCGGGAAAATTTTTCCTGATTTCCCTGGGTCGTTAATAAATGGTTGCAAGAAGACTGGAGATTATTTAATAATTTCCAGTTTTTCTTTTTGGGTGGTTTCGCAGGCGTGGCCCGGCTGCTGAAACCGTCGAAGGAAATAGTGCGTGGTTCCGACACCTTGGGGCAGGATGCCCCGGTGCCTGCACCCTTGAACATACAGGCAGGGTGCCCTTGCTCGTCTTGAGCAGACATGAAGGGTGCGCGCCCATCAACATATGAGGTTTGAATATGAGTGGAGAATTGCTGGCAAAGGGGTATGAGCCCCATGAAGTAGAGAAACGCTGCTATGCGTCCTGGATCGAGCAGGGGCTCTTTTCAGCGGAGGAGACAAGCGACAAAAAGCCTTATTCCATCGTGATCCCTCCCCCCAACGTCACCGGTGTGCTCCACATGGGCCATGCGTTGAACAACACCCTGCAGGATCTTCTCTGCCGCTATCGGCGCCTCAAAGGGGACAACGTCCTCTGGATGCCCGGTACCGACCACGCAGGCATCGCCACCCAGAACGTCGTGGAAAAGAAGCTGGCCGCCGAGGGCAAGACCCGTCAGGATGTGGGCCGGGAGGCGTTCATCGACGAAGTCTGGAAGTGGAAAGAAGAGTCCGGCAACGCCATCTTCAAGCAGCTCAAGCGCATGGGTGCATCCTGCGACTGGGACCGTCAGCGCTTTACCATGGACGATGGGCTCTCCGAGGCCGTCCGCAAGGTGTTTGTGGACCTTTACAAAAAAGGGCTCATCTACCGCGGCAACTACATTATCAACTGGTGCCCCCGCTGCAACACCGCCCTGGCGGACCTTGAGGTGGAGCACGAAGATAAGCCGGGTAAGCTCTATCATATCAAGTACCCCTTTGCCGACGGCTCCGGTCACTTTGTCGTTGCCACCACCCGTCCCGAGACGATGTTCGGCGACACCGCCGTGGCCGTGAACCCCGAGGACGATCGCTACAAGGGGATCACCGCCACCCACGTGAAGCTTCCCCTCACGGACCGCGAGATTCCCATCATCCGTGATGAGTACGTTGATCTGGAGTTCGGCACCGGTGCCCTTAAGGTCACCCCCGCCCACGACCCCAACGACTTTGAGCTGGGCAAAAAGCACGACCTTGAATTTCTCAAGGTGATGACCGACGAGGGCGTCATGAATGACGGCGCCGGTGCCTTTGAAGGCCTCACCCGTGAAGCGTGCCGGGAGGCTGCTGTCAAGGCTCTGGAGGAGCAGGGATACCTCGTCAAGATCGAGGATCATCCCCACAGCGTGGGACACTGCTACCGCTGCAAGACCGTCATCGAGCCCAACCTGTCCCAGCAGTGGTTTGTCAAGGTCAAGCCCCTGGCGGAGAAAGCCATTGCCGCCGTGGAAGACGGGCGAACCCGCATCATCCCGGAGCACTGGACCAAGACTTACTACGAGTGGATGTACAACATCCGCGACTGGTGCATCTCCCGCCAGATCTGGTGGGGTCATCGCATCCCGGTCTGGACCTGCGACGAGTGCGGCATGGACATCGTGGAAGAGACCGACCCCACGGTCTGCCCCGGTTGCGGAAGCAGCAAACTGACTCAGGATTCCGACGTCCTGGACACCTGGTTCAGCTCAGCCCTCTGGCCCTTCTCCACCATGGGGTGGCCGGAGAACACCGATCTTCTCAAGACCTTCTACCCCACGGCGACCCTGGTGACCGGTTTCGACATTCTCTTTTTCTGGGTGGCGCGCATGATGATGATGGGCCTCCATTTCATGGACGAGGTGCCCTTTAAGGATGTCTACATCCACGCCCTGGTCCGCGATGAAGAGGGCAAGAAGATGAGCAAGTCCAAGGGCAACGTCATCGATCCCCTCACCGTCAGCGATGAGTACGGCACCGATGCCTTCCGTTTTACCCTCACCGCCTTTGCGGCCCAGGGGCGCGACGTGAAGATGTCCCTGGCGCGGGTGGAAGGCTACCGCCACTTTATCAACAAGATCTGGAACGCGGCGCGCTTCTCCTTCATGCATCTGGAGCAGCCCCATACCGAGATCGACTACGCCAACATCAGCCTTGCCGATCGCTGGATCCTCGCACGACTCGCCGAGACCACGGCCAAGGTGGAAGAGGCCATCGATACCTACAAGTTCAACGAAGCGGCTGCCGCCCTCTACAGCTTTGTGTGGCACAGCTTCTGCGACTGGTACCTGGAGGCATCCAAGCCCGCCCTTTACGGGAAGATGGGGGATGCGGCCATGGAGTCCACCCGCTCCGTGCTCTATCGGGTTCTCCATGACACCCTGATTCTCCTGCACCCCATCATTCCCTTTGTCTCCGAGGAGATCTACAGCAAGCTTCCCGGAACCGAAGGGTCCATCATGAAGGCCTCCTGGCCCGTATGCGACGAATTTGCCGCCCACGGGGCCGATGCCGTGGCGGAAAAGGAGATGGAATCCGTCATCGCTGTGATCTCCGGTCTCCGAAACATCCGTTCCGAGATGAACATCGCTCCCTCTCTGGAGCTCACCGTGGAAGTCCAGGCCGAGACCGAAGAGATGGCGGCACTGGTGAATCGCGAGAAGAGCACCATCATGACCCTGTCCCGCCTGGCGGCCTGTGAAGTGAAGCTCACCGGCGAGCGTCCCAAGGGTGTGGGCACGGCCATTGTGGAAGGCGCGGCCGTCTATGTGTTCCTGGAAGGGGTCGTGGATTTCGACCGGGAGATCGAGCGTCTGGAAAAGAGCATCGCCAAAAGCGAGAAGGCCGTGGCCGGTCTCGAAGGCAAGCTGAACAACCAGGGCTTTATCTCCAAGGCTCCCGCAGATGTGGTTGCCAAGTTCCAGACCCAGCATGACGAAGCCAAGGACAAGCTGAGCAAGCTGGAGTTCACCCTTGCCAAGCTCAAGGAAGTTCAGAGCAACTAAGGCATACAAGACCTAACAGGGTCCGGGGCGCATGCCGTCCCGGGCCCGCTTTTTTCGATCCATCCGCCTTCCTTATATCTTGGGGTGTGCCTTTGATGCGCAGCCCGACGCAAAGCCATAATACCAGGGACAGCAACATGACCATGATGACAGAGCAATTGATTCGACTGGCCCTTGCCGAGGATATCGGCACCGGAGATATCACCACGGATTTTCTGATCCCGGAGCATGAGACGGGCCAGGGGGTCCTGGTGGCCAAAGAGCGGCTGCTGGTGGCCGGAACCGCCACGGCAGCGGCCTGTTTTACCGAGCTTGACCCCCGCTGCCGGGTTGAGGTGGTGGCCGGTGACGGAAGCTGGGTTGACAAGGGCGATGTGATCCTGAAGGTGGAGGGGACATTAAGGGCTCTTCTGAAAGGCGAGCGCACAGCACTCAATTTTCTGCAGCGCCTCTCCGGCATCGCCACCCATGTGAGCCGATACGCCGAGATGGTCGAGGGGCTTCCCGTCCGACTGGTGGATACCCGAAAGACCACCCCGGGCTGGCGGGTGCTTGAAAAGGAAGCGGTCCGCGTGGGCGGTGCCTTTAATCACCGCATGGCACTCTACGACGGGGTCATGATCAAGGACAACCATATCGCTGTGTCCGGGGGGATCCGGCCTGCCGTGGAAAAGGTGCGGCGGTCCATTTCCCACCTGGTCAAGGTGGAGGTGGAGGTGTCCAATTTTGACGAGCTGCAGGAGGCCCTGATGGCCGGAGCAGATGTGATCATGCTGGACAACATGGCCATGGAAGACGTGAAAAAAGCGGTGGCCCTTGTGGACGGACGGGCCATGACAGAAGTTTCCGGCAACATCACCGAAGAGAACCTTCGCGCCTACGCCGAATCCGGTGTGGATGTCGTCTCATCGGGCGCGCTGACCCACCAGGCCCGTTCCGTGGATATCAGCATGAGGATGTAGCCTTGTGTTTTTTCAGCGGTGTGAAGCAATGATTTATAAAACCTCTTCGGTGTCATCGGAAGGGGTTTTTTTGCGGCTGGTGTCAAGGGGCCGGTGAGTAGATGGCGTCGGGCGGGGCCGTTTTGTTCGCTTCAGCCGGCCTTCGGGTAACGATCTGCGATGAAATTCGCGAAACAGCTATTCAATATGAAGTAATTTTTAAGGATTTATCCTTTTTTCGGAATGAGATGACCTGCGTCTCGTGAAACCTGTGAGGTGATAAATCAACGGATTTTCACGTCTGTCTCGAAATGGTTTAATACTTTGCTGAACGCCTGGGAGAAAAAATGATGTGAAGCTTGTGGTATGGCGTTAGGTATTGTGACATGTGTTTCATCCTTTATAAATGAATGGGTTAAACATGCAGGTTGAAGGGTATTCAATGTTTATTGAGAAATGAATTAGGCAATAAAATACTTGACCATGTTAGGATTTCTAATTATCATCTTTGCCTGTGGGTTGTTAAACTATTAACGGGAAAGGTTTGGAGATTCGTCAATGGCAGCAGGATACGATCTTGAAAGCGCTTTTTCGCATGTGATTGAAACCATGCGCGGTGATTTTGTTCCGAGAGTTCATTACAATAAACTTCAAAGACAAGTAGACAGGCTTGAAGACCAGATGAGGATCCTGAGTCGCCAGCTTGCCCGGGTGGAAAGAAAACTGCCTGGAGGTGGGCGGCGAAAGGGGGCGTCGGCGGCCTCGAAAGAGAAAAACAAGCCGACCAAGCGGACGTACAGAGCAGATTATCTTAAAATGATGGAGCTGCTCCAGAGTAACCCGGACAAGGAGTTTACCCTGAAAGAACTCATTGACGGGACCGGTTTTAACGAGAAAAAAGTCCGCAACATGGTGTTTATCTACAGCCGGGATAAGTTCGGCTACGTTCAGGTCATCCGACGGGGCGTCTACAAAGCCGGAAAACCGGTGGTGGCATCCACGGATGAGAAGGCATTTCCAAAGGAGTTGTTAAAAGAAGAGCCGGCGGTTGAGGTGGAAGAGTAGAAGGGGGCCGTTTGGTTAACGGCCCTTCCACAGGTTTTTTTTGTCCGGTTGGAACATCGTGCGGCGTGCGGCTTTTTCTTTAAGCTGCGCGCCGTTTTTATTTATGGGGCGTTGACCCCGCAGGCGGGCTTGGGTATGACTCGTCCATGAACGATCAGACAGGTTTCTACATGGAAGCCGGGACAATGGCATTCTCCCGGTCGGGGCACTATGCGAAAGGGGCACCCGTGGATGACGATCCGTTGATGAGCGAGTCAGACATTGTGTACATGGACGATGCGGTGGTGGCGGTGAACAAGCCCTGCGGCATGCTGGTGCACCGAAGTAAGCTGGACAGGCGATCTCCCACGGTCATGCGGGAGCTCAGGCGCCTTACCGGGAAGATGGTGTGGCCCGTCCACCGTTTGGATCGTCCCACCTCGGGCCTGCTGCTCATGGCCTTCAGCCCGGAGCTGGCCGCCATTCTTAACGAGGGGTTCCGGTATCACCGCGTGCAAAAGGAGTACCTTGCCGTTGTGCGGGGCTATGCCGAGGAACAGGGTATCGTGGACCATCCGGTGAAAAACAGCCGGGGAAACCCGAAACCTGCGGTGAGCCGTTACCGGCGCCTGGCCACGGTGGAACTCCCCATTCCTGTGGGGCGCTACGAGACGGCCCGGTACAGCCTGGTAAAGGTGGCCCTTGAAACCGGGAGATACCACCAGATCCGGCAGCACTTTCACCACCTCTCTCACCCCATTGTCGGCGATACGGTTTACGGGGACGGGCGGCACAACCGCCTCTTTCGCGAAAACCTGGCCTGCCGGAGGCTCCTTCTTTTTTCTGTTTCCTTAACCTTTCCCCATCCTGTGGACGGTCGGCTTCTTTCGTTAAGCTGCGGGCTGGGGGATCAGGAGAGGGCTCTTTTTGAAGACTTCGGCTGGGCAGCTGAGGTTCCGGAGACGTGTTGCGGTGACGATCTGAAAGGAGGCAATGATGAAAATCGGTATAGTCGGCCTGCCCCAGAGCGGCAAGATGACCCTTTTTGAGACATTGACGGGCAACCAGAGGCGAGAGGGGGTACCGCTAAGCAAGGCCGTGCCCGGGTCCGCCGATATCCTGGATGCACGCTTCGATGCCCTGGTCTCCATGTACGACCCGGCTAAAGAGGCCAGGGCACGCATCGACCTGATGCTCCTGCCGAAGATGGAACGCGAGACCATCGCAAGGGGAGACATTTTTCGGGACATCGCCGATGTGGATGCCATCTGTCATGTGGTGAGGGCCTTTGACGACGAGTCCGTCTACCACGTGGACGGGTCCGTGGACCCTGTCAGGGACATGGATATGGTCAATGCCGAGCTTTTGCTCCACGACCAGATTTTTGTGGAAAAGCGGGTGGAACGCCTGGAAAAATCCCTGAAGAAGATCAAGGATGAGACCCAGCAGCGGGAGCTGGGCCTGATGCATCGCATGCTGACGCACCTGGAGGGGGAGCGCCCTTTGCGGATGATGGCCATGGACACCGATGACGAGGCCCTGACCCGCAGCTACCCGCTTATCACGCGCAAGGAGATGGTGCTGGCCCTGAACATCGGCGAAGACGATATCGGCAAGGCCCCCATGCCGGAGGAGGTCACGGCCCGGTGTAACGATGGGCAGATGAAGGCCATGCAGGTCTCGGCCAAGGTGGAGTCTGAGATCGCCATGCTGGATACCGAGGAGGAGAAACGGGAGTTCATGGACGACCTCGGCATCGGCGACATGGCCTTGGAGACCCTGACCCGGCTCTGCCTGGAGGCCCTTGGTCTGATCTCCTTTTTTACCGTGGGCAAAGACGAGGTGCGCCAGTGGCTGGTGCGGAAAAACTCCCCGGCCCCGGTGGCCGCCGGGGTGATCCATTCGGACCTTCAGCGCGGGTTTATCCGGGCAGAGGTGATGACGTACGACGAGCTGATGGCATACGGTGACGAAGCCGCCTTGAAAAAAGCGGGGAAGATGAACCTCAACGGAAAAGAGTACATCGTAGAGGACGGGGATATCCTGAATATCCGTTTTAAGGTGTGACGATATTGGGGTTGGAGGCCGGACAACAGTAAAACATACAAGAAAGATACCTCAGGCGGCATGGTGAGACACCTTCAAAGATGTTTGCCGCTGCGCCTAACCCCTCTTTCAGGTTAAAGCGCAACGGCATTTTTTTGTACATTTTTTGTGCCTGAGCCTTGTTGATGCGCTGATCTGGTATGCTCACTTTCTGATACGGCTTATCTTGATGCCTGCAAAATGTCTTCACGAGTTACGGAGTGGGCATCGACGTTTTGAGTGAGGGGGAGGACGATATATCCTGTAATGTGAGTCTGTCCGGAACCATAATTCGAGTAGACGGCCAGTTCCGTGTTCTCTTGGCCACCAGAAACTTTTAAAATGAGAAAGTTTTTGCTCTTGTCTACATCAACTCCGATATTCAGGCCAATCTTAGATTCATCTGACCCTTTGGGCAGGGCGGCATTGTAGAAAATTTCGGAGGGGCTGATTCTTATTCCATTGAAACTATTAAGGGGGGCTCCCCTGGATGTCATCGTTATGGTCCCGACTTCGCCGCCCCAGGCTCCCCCAGAGTATGGCTCATCGTTGCGGATCGTAAAGGTGGCGCCTTCTTGCAGGGAAACCGTATAGTTTTTTTGAGAGTCCGTCGGGCCAGTCATGGTGATTTGGATTCCAATATTCCTTGTTTCCATAATGCCTCCTTACTCGTTGTATGAGTGTGCTATACTTGTTTGGTACAGAGTAAAAGTTGTTTTGTTGCATTTATGTACTGAACCACCTCCATATTGATAATAAGTGATGGGGGATTTACGTCTGGGCTTGTTGAGCACAGACTGTCATTACCTTATGAAAGGTTATCGTGAAACTCTGTGTCGGTAGGTTGAGACATACGGTTTTGCGGTATTATAAAAAGCGTGGACTGGAAGGTGTGGGAGACGTCGAGCTGTGTTGCGAGGTGAGATGAATGGTGTTGAAATCATTATGAATACATTTCAGATATAACCGAATGATACTGTTGTGTCAAATATTTTATGATGATAATTCGTTGATGGACTGTTGGCCGGCAATGGCGTTTACAGGGTATGTGACGCAGCCCAGGGTGCCTTGGTAAACCCGAGGCTTGTAATTCCCCGTTCATGGGGTTCTGCAGTCCACTCGACTGCTGTTTTGGCACGGGCTGCACTTGTCAGAAAAGTGGCATGGACCCAGTTTTTTAAGTTGAAAATCTGAAGGCCCTTTTACAGACATTTACCCCGCCTTTTTCCGGTGGCCGATTTCAGGACACGGTGTTTCATTCGCCCAACCGAACTGCCCGGTGCCATGATCCGCATGGAACGTAACCCACCCCCTTTCAAGGAGATCCTTCAGGGTGAATTCCGCGAAGTCAGGGGTCTCACCGGTGAGGCCTGCAAGGGTTTCGGCGGCAGAGTGCAATGCCTTTTTAAGCCCCTCGGGAAGGGGGCTGAGCGTATCCAGAAGATCACGGCGAAGCAGTTTGAAAATAAGGTGCATGCGCCGGTTGCCCAGCACCATCATCTCATCGTCTTTGCTTGCGGTTCCGTTTTGGCACCGGGCTTTGGCTGCCTCCCAGGCCCTGTGGATGGGTTCTGCGTCTTCTTGGACAAAGGCGTCAAGCTCGGCGGAGGTGAGGTGGGAGGTGGAGACAATGGCCTGGTCTGCATCGTAGAGGTCCCAGTCATCGGTGTGGAGGGTGAGGTCGTAGTCGGCCATATGCTCCCGCACCGTGGTGCCCGGGAAGGGGGCCAGGTGGTGGAATCCGTACTCGATTTTGAGGCGGTCTTTCAAGGCCGCGCTCTCTTTAAGGGTCTCTCTGGTTTCGCCGGGTAGTCCGGCGATGAAAGAGGCGTGGGCCCGGATCCCCACCTTGCGGCAGAGGGCTGCGGCCTCTTCGGCCTGGGTGATGGTGATGCCTTTTCTTACCCGTTTGAGCATGTCGGTGTTGCCGGATTCGATGCCGAAGCTCACCGAGGTGCACCCCGTCTCCATCATGGTGCGGAGCAGCTCTTCGTCCACGGTGTTGACCCGTGCGAAAACGCTCCAGTTAAAGCGAAGCCCCCTTTTTTTTATCTCCCGGCAAAAGGCGAAAACCCGTTTTCTGCTGGCCGTGAACAGGTCGTCTGCGATGTTGATGGTGGTAAAGCCCATGGAAAGGAGCGACTCGATCTCATCGGCCACACGCTCAGGGGATCTCTGGCGCACGTGGAATCCCACCATTTTCCGACCCAGGCAGAAGATGCACCGGTTGGGACAGCCCCGCCCGGTGATGATGCTCACGGGAAATCCCAGGGCTTTGTAGCGGGCCAGGGGCAGGAGGTGGCGTGCGGGCAGGGGAAGGGCGTCCAGGTCTTGGAGGAACTCCCGCTTCGGGGTGCGAACGATTGTCGAACCATGGCGAAACGCCAGCCCGGCAATGGTTTTCCATGACTCCCTTTTGTGAAAGAGCTTCGCGAACTCATGGAGTGTCTCTTCGGCCTCGCCCACCACGATGCCGTCGATGGCAGGGTATGTGGCCAGGGTGTTGTCAATATCAAAGGACGCGTGGGGTCCTCCCATGAGGATCACGGCATCCGGGCAGGTGGCCCTGGCCTCCGTGAGGATGGCTGCCGCCCCTTTGAAATTCATGGTGACACACGAGGTGCCGATGATATCGGGCGAAATAGCTGTCAGTTCGTCTCTCAGCTTTTCCGGGGTGTATTCCCGAACGATGTAATCGAGCAGGTGTACGTCAGCCCCGGCGGACTCAAAGGCGGCGGCTGCGTAGCAGAGCCCCAGGGGGGGCGAGGGGCATTCATCAAGGGGGTAGGGCGGGGCGATGAGGGCGACACGTGTCATGGGATGCCTGTGGTTGGGGGTTGGCATTTACCGGGCAGCATTTCGAAGAACGAGGCTGCCGGGTGGTAAACGCTGAATGCATCACGTCGTCGCTCTTTTGCTGGGCGACGGTTTATGGTGCTGAACGAATGTCTCATTTTTTCTATCGGGGCAGTATCGGTTTGTCAAGGTCGCGACTGACAAGGGCCTTCGCCAGTGGGTGTTTCAGCCCCTGTCTTGGACCGGCTTTTTTGAGCTTTTGACCGGTGAGGAATTGGTGTATGTTCAATGGTTATGGATTGTTGATAGGAGACTGCAGATAAAACCCGTCTGACAAGGAGCCGAGCATGAAGCTGGTGACGTGGTTGAAAAACGGTGATGAAGCAGCCCTTGGGGCATTGACCGGAGACGATGACATCGTGGACCTGAAGGCCGCGGCAACCCTCTTCGGCATGTCTGAAGCCCCTTTTGAGAGCATGCTTTCCCTGATACGGAGCGGCGAGGGCGGTCTTGACGCAGCCCGTCAGGTGATGGTTCGAATCAGTGAAGAGGGGATAACGGATTTGTGTACCCCCCTGGGAGCCGCCAAACTCCTGGCTCCCCTGCCGGTGCCCGAGTCCGTGCGGGACGCCATGGCCTTTGAAGACCATATTATCAACTGCATCCGGGTCCAGGGCCTGAAAAAGCTGGCCGGGATCGACGAAGCCATCGAAAAAAAATGGGGCCGGCGCTACACCCTTGCCCGGTTCATCAACAGGGCCTGGTACGAGCGGCCCGTGTACTACAAAAGCAATCGGTTCTCCGTGGTGGGGCACGACGCAGAGGTGCCCATTCCGTCCTATTGCCGCAGGTTTGACTACGAGCTGGAACTCGGGATTGTCATCGGCAAGGCCGGTGCCAATATCCCGGCTGCCCGGGCAGGGGAGCACATTTTTGGCTACACCTTGTTCAATGATTTTTCCGCCCGGGACGAGCAGATGCAGGAGATGAAAGGGCGTCTGGGCCCTGCCAAGGGGAAGGATTTCAACGGCGGCAACGCCATGGGACCGGTGCTGGTGACCCGGGACGAAATACCCGATCCCTCGAATATCACCCTTGCTGCCCGCGTCAACGGCCGGGAGTGGTCCAGGGGGTCCACCGCGGACATGCACTGGAGCTTTGAAGAGATCATCCAGGCCGTCTCCCGGGATGAGACCCTGTATCCCGGTGAGTTTATCGGCTCCGGCACCTGCTCGGGACGTCAGGGCAGGGGGTGTGGCCTGGAGATGGGGCGGTTCCTCTCCTCCGGGGACACAGTGGAGCTTGTTGCCGAGGGGATCGGGACCTTGAGGAACCGGGTCATCTGATGGCCGAAGGGGCCCATGTGCCCTGAATCGAAGGAGCACAAGGGGGCTGGCTGCGGTTTCCCTCTTGACACCCATCCTTTTATAATGAATAAATCCAAGCGTCGTGCCTTGATTGACGCGGGATTCTGCACTATCTTGCGTTCGAGCTGCGGCTTTTAAACGACTGAAACAGGTGACCGGAGGGGCACCTTGGTGGTCATAATTTTCTCATGTGTATTGTGGATACTGATTAAAAGGAGAGACTATGGATTCCGCGAAAACCTTTTCCAAGCGGGCTTTTTTATGGATTTTTCTGGTGATGGCCCTTGTTGTCTTTGCCGTGGACGTGGCCATCTACTTTGGTGCCAGCGTGGCGGCCATGAAGGCCGTCCACACCGCCGCCGATCCTGAAGCGGCCAAGGCTTTCTCCTTTGTGTTCGAAAATTTTTCCCGGGTGGTGGTTCCCGTTTCCGTGGGGGCGGGCCTTGTGTTTGCACTCCTCCTCTGGATGATTATCCGTGGGCTTTACGTCAACGCCGGGGTTCCCGAAGTTGAAGCGGCCCCCAAGGATGAAGGGCCCGCCATCGACCCTGAGGTTGAGAAGCGAAATACCCGTCGAACCTTTCTCCACCTTGTTTCCGCCCTCCAGAAAGAGGGTCGCCTCATTGACTTTTTCAATGAAGACCTCTCCCTTTACAGCGACGACCAGATCGGAGCGGCCGTGCGGGGTATCCATGAAAACTGCGTGAAGACCCTGGACAAATACGTCTCCTGCGGCCCGGTGGTGGACACCCCCGAAGGGGAGAGCATCACTGTAGAGGCCGGGTTTAACCCCGAGGAGATCCGCCTCACGGGCAATGTTGCGGGCGAGCCTCCCTTCACCGGCACGGTTCGCCACAAAGGCTGGAAAGCCACCAAGACCGAAGTCCCCACCCTCTCTGAAGAGTCCAACCCCGATGTGCTGGCTCCTGCTGAGGTGGAGCTGGGCTGATGGAGAGCATGATGAGTTCATACATTGTCGGTATCGACCTGGGCACCACCAACAGCGTGGTGGCCTACACCGAACGACCCGAAGACGGGGCGGCCGAAGCGTCGGATATCCGTCTGTTCCGCATCCCACAGCTCGTGGATGCCGGTGTGGTGGAGAAGCGCGATATGCTTCCTTCCTTTATCTTTCTGCCCGAGGCCCACGACGTGGGACGCGGTGCCACGGCCCTGCCGTGGGATGCCGAGCCCGACGCCGTGGTGGGTGAGTTTGCACGGAAAAGGGGGGGCGAGCTGCCCCAGCGCCTTATCTCCTCGGCCAAGAGCTGGCTCTGCAACACCATGGTGGACCGCAAGGCCGACAACCTGCCGTGGAAAGGTCCCCAGGAGGTCTCCAAGATGTCTGCGGTGACGGCTTCCGCCGCCATCCTGCGCCACATGCGCGACGCCTGGAACCACGAGATGGCTGCCGATGATGCCTCACTTCGCCTGGAGAATCAGGAAATTTACCTGACGGTACCCGCCTCCTTTGACGCCGTGGCCCGGGAGCTCACGGTCCAGGCCGCTGCCCTTGCCGGCCTTGCCCATGTGACCCTGCTGGAAGAACCCCAGGCCGCCCTGTACGCCTGGATCGAGTCCATGGGGGACGACTGGCGAAGCAAGGTGAAAAAGGGCGAGACTCTTCTGGTTTGCGATATCGGCGGGGGCACCTCGGATTTCAGTCTCATCGGCATCTCCGAAGAAGACGGGGAGCTTGCCCTGGAGCGCATCGCCGTGGGCGATCATCTCCTTGTGGGCGGGGACAACATGGATCTTGCCCTGGCCTGGTACGTGAAATCCAAGATGGACGCCAAAGGCCAGAAGCTTGACGACTGGCAGATGCGTGGCCTGGGCCACTCCATCCGCAGCGTCAAGGAGAAGATTCTGGCCGGGGGCACCAACGGCCCCGAGCCCGTGACCATCCTGGGACGCGGTTCCGGCCTTATCGGCGGGACCCTCAAAAGCGAGATGGACGAAAAAGAGGTGGACCAGGTGATCCTGGAGGGCTTTTTGCCTCTGTGCTCCGTGGGCGATCGTCCGGTGCAGAGGCGCCGAAGCGGCCTGCGCGAGATGGGTCTTGTCTATGAGCAGGACCCCTCCATCTCCCGTCACATGGCATGGTTCCTGGCGCGCCAGGGCGGCGACGGCTGGCAGAATGCCCGCATTCCCGATGCCGTGCTCTTTAACGGCGGTATCATGAAATCCGCCTCGGTTCGGGAGCGCATCCTGAGCGTGGTGGACTATTTTCGTGAAGAGGTGGGAGACGACACCCCGGTGCGTGAAGTGGAAGCAGGGGATTACGATCTCTCCGTTGCCCGGGGCGCGGCCTACTACGGCCTGGCCCGTCTGGGCAGGGGCATCCGCATCCGCGGCGGCCTCTCCCGTTCGTACTACGTCTCCGTGGAAGCGGCCATGCCGGCCATTCCCGGGATGCCCGCCCCCATGAAGGCCCTTTGCGTGGCCCCCATGGGCATGGAAGAGGGCACGGAAGAGCGGGTGGACTCCGAAGAGTTTGTTCTTTATGTGGGCGAGCCCGTGGCCTTTGACATCATGGCTTCGTCGTCCAGAAGGGACGACGGCCCCGGCGATGTCGTGGAGTCCTGGTCCGACGGGGAGATGGAAGACCTTACCTCCATTGAGACCACCCTGGAAGGGGAGTGGGGCACCGCCATTCCCGTTCAGTTCGAGATCCGGGTAACGGAGATCGGCACCCTGGAGTTCTGGTGCGTCGCCACAGAGGGCGACAATCGATGGAAACTCGAATTCAACGTACGCGAGAGGGATGATGCGGGACACTGAAACACTGAGATACATCATCGGGATTGACTTAGGGACCACCAACTCTGCCATGTCCTACGTGGACCTGGAGCAGCCGGAGACGGCCAAGGGGCGCAAGAACATTCAACTGTTTCGCGTGCCCCAGCTCACCCGGGAAGGGGAGGTGTCGCCCATGTCGGTGCTGCCCTCCTTTCTTTATATCCCAGGAACCTACGACATTCCCGATGAGTCGGTGATTCAGCCGTGGAACCCCATGGAAAAACGGTTTGCCGGTCTTTTTGCCCGGGAGCACGGCAGCAAGGTCCCCTCGCGCCTGGTGGTCTCGGCCAAGAGCTGGCTCTGCCACGACAAGGCGGACCGCAAGGCCAGGATCCTGCCCTGGGGGGCGGGAAACGATGTGGGCAAGGTCTCCCCGGTGGAGGCCACGGCCTTCTACCTGGAGCACCTCCGCAAGGCGTGGAACAAACAGATGGGGGGCGACGACGAGGGCGCCTTCCTTGAAAACCAGTTTGTGGTGATCACGGTGCCCGCCTCCTTTGACGAGGTGGCCCGGGACCTCACCGTGGAAGCTGCGGCCCTTGCGGGCCTCAAGCACGTCACTTTGCTGGAAGAGCCCCTGGCCGCCTTTTACAGCTGGCTGATCCGCCACGAAAAAAGCTGGGAAGAGCACGTCAAGCCCGGGGAGCTGATCCTCGTCTGCGACGTAGGCGGCGGCACCACAGACTTTACCCTCATCACCCTGAAGGAGAGCAAGGGCACCCCTCGATTTGAGCGCCTCGCCGTGGGGGATCACCTGATCCTGGGCGGGGACAACATCGACCTGGCCCTGGCCCGAAAGGCCGAATCCCTGTTTGCGGGTAATGCCAAAAATCTGTCCTCGGATAAGTGGAAAACCCTTTGCCATCTTTCACGCAAAGCAAAGGAGAAGATCCTGGGGGAGGGCGAGGAGTCCGAGCGCATCATCATGACAGGCTCCGGCAGCAGCCTCATCGGCGGCACCCTGTCGGCCACCCTGACCCGGGAGATGGTGGAAGAGATCGTTTTGGACGGTTTTTTTCCGGATGTTACCAAGGAAGAGGCCAGGAAGATGGCCCGCCGAAAGGGGATCAGCGAGTTTGGTCTTCCTTACGAGCAGGAACCGGCCATTACCCGCCATATCGGGTGGTTTCTGGAAAATCACAAAGAGGCCGTGGCAGACCTCCTGGGCACGGACCACGCCCCGGACCATATCCTTTTCAACGGCGGCTCGCTAAAACCCACCGTGATCCGGCGCAAGATCAAGGGCGCTGTCCGCCACTGGTTCAACGAGCCCGATGCCTCCTTTCCCCGGGAGATGGACAACCCCGACCCGGACCTTGCCGTGGCCCTGGGCGCCTCCTATTACGGCCTGGCCAAGATCGGCAAAGGCGTGCGCGTGGGAAGCGGCAGCCCCCGGAGCTATTATCTCGGCGTGGGATCCACCAACGGGGATGAGCACAAGGCGGTCTGCATCGTGGAGCGCGGCCTCGACGAAGGCGAGACCATCGAGCTCTCCGATAAAAAATTTACGGTCATCGCCAACCGCCCGGCAGAATTTCCCGTCTACAGCTCCAGTTTCCGCTCCGGCGACCGGGCAGGGGACGTCATCACAATTGACGACACCCTCACCGAGCTGCCCCCCATGGCCTCGGTGATCAAGTACGGCAAAAAAGGCAACGCAGAGTCCATTCCCGTTCATTTAAAAGCCCAGTACACCGAGGTAGGGACCCTGGTCATCGGGTGTCGCTCCCAGATCAGCGATCACCACTGGCGCCTGAACTTCCAGCTTCGCCGGGAGGCCGATCCCATGGCCGTGGCCGAAGGGGAGGTCCTGGACGAGGGCCTGACCCAGGCTGCCCGCAGCGTGGTGAAAGAGGTTTTTCAAGGGGACAAAACAGGGCTTACCGGGGTGGTGAAGGCCATCTCCACTGCCGTGGATACCCAGAAGAACGCCTGGCCCCTCTCCTTTATCCGGGACCTCTCCGATACCCTTCTGGACGAGAAAAAGGTCCGGGAACGCGCCGCAGAGTTCGAAGCCCGGTGGCTGAACCTCACCGGCTACTGCTTGCGCCCCGGTACCGGACACGGCATGGATGAGCAGCGCATGAAGCGGGTGTGGAAGCTCTTTCGCAACGGACCTGTTTTTGATCGAAACAACCAGGTGCGCGGTGAGTGGTGGATCCTCTGGCGACGTCTTGCAGCGGGTCTTAACCCCGGACAGCAGCGCCAGTTTTTCCAGGAGGTCTCCCCCCTGGTCTTTCCCGCCCGGGGCAACGGCGTGAAGATGACCCCCCAGGAGCAGGTGGAACTCTGGATGGCCCTTGCCAACATGGAGCGCCTCATCACCAAGGACAAGGTGCGCCTGGGCAACCAGCTGGTAAAAGCCCTCTCACCCAAGAAATCTCCGTCCCAGATGGTCTGGGCCCTCTCCCGCATCGGCCAGCGCGAGCCCCTGTACGGCTCCGTGGACCGCGTGGTGGCGCCCAAAGACGCCTGGCCCTGGATCGAAAAGCTCCTCACCGGCTCATGGAAAGAGCCCAAAGCCGTGGTCAACGCCCTGGTCATCATGGGCCGCAAAACCGGCGACCGCATGCGCGACCTTGACGACGCTCAGCGCGAGCAGGTCATCGCCCGTGTCCAGGCCCTGGGCGGCGGCAAAAAGGTCCTAAAACCCCTCACCGAGGTGGTGACCCTCTCCTCCGGTGATGAAAAGGTGATCTACGGAGAAGCCCTGCCCACGGGCATCGTGCTTCATGAATAGGTAAAAAACGAAAAACCAAAAAACGCCTCCGGCGGCCAGGGGATGATCCCCTGGACCCCAAGTTTTAACGCCACAGACCTGAAATGATTAGATATCATTTCAGGTCTGTGGGGTTTTGGGGGCTGCGCGATTACACATTACCAACCTGCCACGGGAACTGTAGGGTGCGGCCCCCGCACCGCCTTGCTTAACGCGTCCCACCGGCCCTGTATTTTTCCCATGGAATAACGGGTTTGTAACGATTCGGCCGCCTCCGGCGGGTCGTTTTTTGACAAAAGCTCCGCAAAAACTTTCCGGTTGCCTGCTTGTTACGTCGAATGAAGTCAACAAACCAGAACCTTCGAATGGATCAAACGTAGCCTCAAGACCTGTTTGTCAAACCCAAACCATGAAATCGCGCAAGCGTTTGGCCCTTGGCAGGACCACCGGAGGCTTTTTGGGGAGCTGAATAGTTACCCGTGTCTCTGCAACAAGAAGCCGGTGACGGGTTTCGATACGCTGTGCGGTGCGCACGGCGCACCCTACAAAACCCCGATCGGCTTCGCGGCTCACCCTGCACGGCCCCGCACCATAAAATCGCTCCCTATCACCTATGTCCTATCCCCCTGTGACCTTTTTTCTATCCTGCACCTCGCATCCAGCGCAATCACCCCGGACCCGTCTTCCAAAACCCGCACGGGGTTGAGGTCCAGCTCCTGGATCTCCGGGAACTGGGCCATGAGATGGGTGACGCGGTGGATGAGGTCGATGTAGCCGCTTACATCCCCGGCGGCTTTGCCGCGGGTTCCGGCAAGGATTTTTGCCGATTTCAGGCGGCTGATTTTGGTCTCGATTTCATGGGGCGACGAGGGGCACAGCACGGTCTGGGCGTCCTGGAAGACTTCGATGTAGATGCCCCCGTAGCCGAAGAGGGTCACGGGCCCGAAGGAGTCGTCCACGCTGCCGCCCACGAACATGTCGTGGCCATTGCCTGCCATGGCCATGAGACGCACGCCGTCGAAGCGGGCGTTTTTCTTGTAGGCATCCAGGTTGGCCCGGATGGTGTCGAAACCGTTTCGCACGTCGTTTTCGTCTTTCAGGCCCACAAGGACACCGCCCGCCTCGGACTTGTGGACGGCATCGGGGCTGATGACCTTCATCACCACGGGGTAGCCGATGGCCTCGGCGGCAGCCACCGCGTCATCTGCGGTGGCCGAGGTCTGGTTTGTTGCCACAGGGATGCCGAAGGCGGTGAGCAGCTCCAGGGCCTCCTCGCCGTGGGTCCCGGGGTGGGAGCGCACCCAGGAGGCTGCGGCGTCCATGTCGATATCCGGGGGCAGGGATGTGGTGAAGGCGGGCTCGGTACGTTTTGCGTGGTAGCGCTGCTGGAGCTTCATGATGCGGATCATGGACTCCGGGGTGTTGAAGATGGGCACGTTGACGTTTTGCTTGACCCGGTTGATGGTCTTTGAGGGGCCGTAGAGGCAGGAGGCCATGGGTTTTCCCGAGGAGCGGATGGCGCCGGTGACCTCTTTGGAGATGTCGGTCTTGAACATCTTGTTGAAGACGTCGTCGTTTTTCGGCATCTGGGGATTCTGGGTGAGGTAGACGGCGCCGTCCACCTTGTCGTTGTGCAAGACGAGATTGATGACGCTGGCCGTGGAGGCGGGGTCGTAGATGTCGCCGAGGTCCAGGGGATTGGACAGGGAGATGACCCCTGCGTTGGTGAACTCGGCGATCTCTTCGTAGAAGGCCTCTCCGGGATCGGCAAACTCGAAGCCCGCTTTTTCGCAGAGGTCTGCCATGAGCACGGTGAACCCCCCGGCAGGACTCATGACCATGATGCGGTTGCCGCGCATGGGGGGCAGTTCGAAGATTTTGGCGGCGCCGATAAAGTCATCGAACTCTTCGATGCGGAGGATTCCGGCGCGTTCAAAGGCGGCGTCGATGATCTCTTCGTTGTTGCTGATGGCCGCGGTGTGGCTCATGGCCGCCTTGCTGCCCGCAGAGGTGGTGTTGGCTTTGTAGACGATCACCGGTTTTCCGGCCTCGGAGGCGGCCTCCATGAGTTTCCGTCCGTCGGTGATGCTCTCCAGGTACAGGCAGATCACCTTGGTGTCCGGGTCTTTTCCGAAGTAGCGGATGCAGTCCACTTCCGTCACGTTGAGCTTGTTGCCGATGCTGGCGAACTTGGCCAGGCCGATGTTTTCGTCGGCCATGAGGTGCCAGAGGAAGAGGCCCATGCCCCCGCTCTGGGTGACGAGGCTCATCCCGCCCCTGGGGGTTTTGAAGGTGGGGGTAAAGGGGAGACAGAGGCCGTTGGCTGTGTTGGCCACGGTGAGGCCGTTGGGACCCACGAATCGGATATCATAGGCTTCGGCCACGGCCGTGAGCTCTTCGGCCAGTTTTTCCCCTTCGGGGCCGGATTCGTTGAACCCCCCGGAGAGGATGGCCGCGCGGCGGACCCCGAACTCACCGGCCTCGCGCAGGGCACCGGGGATAAGACGTGCGGGGAGAAGAAAAACTGCCAGATCAGGCTGTTGTGGGAGATCCTTAATGTGACGGTACATCTTGACCCCGTCCACGTGTTTCTCGTCGCCTTTGGGGTGAATGCCGAACAGGCGGCCTTCATAGCCCCAGCGGATCAGGTTTTCGAGCATGAGCCTGGGGATGTTGTTTTCTCGATTGGACAGTCCCCAGATGGCAATGGATTCGGGATAGAAAATTTTTTCCATGGTCCTCCGCAGTCTGTGTTATGTGGGCGATGCATGTTACGGTTTGGGTACAATGTTCATGTTTTGGGTAGGAGAGTCATATCTTTACGTTAACGTAAACTTTATAGGCTGAAAGTTCAAGGGCTGTCAAGGGCAAGGAGCAGCTGCCCGGAAAAATTCGGTTTATCGAAGGGCGTCGGGCCCCCTGGGCGTGAGAGGCAGTCCTTGACAAGAGGCTTTGCAAGGCATATGTAACGACGGAGTTCTCGCAAGGTTGACGCTGGTTTGCCGCGAGATCGTGACAGAAGAGAGCCGACAAAGAGGCCTTGCCGCTCACCCCTGGGCAGGCACGGCGATGAATCATCCAGGAGATCCTTGCATTGAAGCGCCAGGGCAAAGAAATATACTACACCATCTCGGATTTGGCCCGCGAGTTTGACATCAGCACCCGCTCCATCCGGTTTTACGAAGAAAAGAACCTCATTTCACCCCGTCGTACCGAAGGAAACCAACGCATCTACAGCCGCAGGGACCATGTCCGCCTCAAGCTTATCCTGCGCGGGAAGCGGTTCGGGTACTCCCTTGAGGAGATCTCTGAGATCATCGGCCTCACGGATTTTGACATCGATGAAGTGGAGCAGATCCGGAAGACCCTGACCATGGGTCAGAAGAAGATCACCGATGTGCGGGAGCGCATCAACGACCTGAAGCTTCTGGAAGAGGAGCTGGTCTCCTTCCAGGGGAAAATGGAAGATCGCCTCCGTGAGCTGACCTCCGACGAGTGAGTTTTTCATGCCCCTTCGTTTTTCCTTCTTGGAACCCCATTTCAGCGGATCCCACAAAGCCGTAGCCGAAGGGCTCAAGGCCCACAGCCGACACGACATCGACCTGTTGACCCTCCCCGGTGGAAACTGGAAGTGGCGCATGAGGGCATCGGCCCTCCATTACGCCGGTGTGTTGCGTGATGCAAAGGATGCGGACGGTCTCATCGTCTGCAACATGGTGGACCTTGCCCGGCTGAAAGGGCTGGTGGGTACCTGCCCGCCGACGCTGGTCTACATGCACGAGAGCCAGCTCACCTACCCCCCGCCCAAGGGGAGTACGGTCCAGGCAGACCTGGTGATGCAGGAGATCTACACCGTCCTTGCGGCAGACCGGGTGGCGTTCAATTCAGCCCACCATCGGGAGCTCTTCATCAACAGCCTTTCTCCCTTTCTATCCCGTTTCCCGGATGCCGTGCCCCGGGGCCTGGAAGAGATCGTGGCCGAAAAATCCGTGGTGATCTATCCGGGCTGCAGTCTTCCGGCTGAGGCGCCGGACATGGAAGAGAAGCGCACGGATCCGCCCCTCATCATCTGGAACCACCGGTGGAGTTACGACAAGAATTTTCCCGCCATGCGGCAGGTGCTGGAGACGATGGCGGGGAAGGGGATCCCCTTTGAGGTGGCTCTGCTGGGGGAATCCGCAGGCGGCAAGGCCGAGGAACCGTTCCATGAAGCCCTGAAAACTTTAGGGGATCGGGTGGTTCACTTCGGGTACTGCAAAACGGCCGAAGAGTATCGGGCCTGGCTGAAGCGCGGATCCATCGTTGTGAGCTCTGCGGTTCAGGAAAATTTCGGCATCTCCGTGGTGGAGGCCATGGCTTATGGGTGCCTGCCCCTTTTGCCAAAGCGCCTGGCCTATCCTGAGGTCCTTCCCAGAGAGTTCCACAGCGCCCATCTTTACACCAGCCGCAAGGACTGCACGGCAAAGCTGTGCGAGCTTCTGGATCGCTGCACGCACAACGATCAGCGGTCCGCAGCCCGGGACCTTGCCCGTCACATGGCGTCCCATGACTGGGGGCAGCAGGTCACGTCCTACGATTCCGTTCTGGAATCCATGGCTTTTCCACGTTTACATCAAGCCTGACAAATTTTTGCGGCTTTGTGCCCGGTGGTTTGCCGGGGGACAACTGACAGTATCTACGCACAAAGGCTCGTGATCCCCCGTCGTAAGCAGGGTATCACGAGCCTTTGTGTATCGGCGTGTGTCGGTTACTTGTGGATGCTTGCCACCTTGGCACCGGTGACTGCAATGAGGTCTTGGGGGGAGAGTTCGATTTCAAGGCCCCGTTTGCCCCCGCTGACCATGATGGTGGGGTGATCCATGGCCTGGGCATCCAGGAGCAGGGGAATGCGTTTTTTGTGGCCCACAGGGCTGATTCCGCCGGTGATGTAGCCCGTGGCCCGTTCCGCCTCTTTGGGGTCGGCCATGGCCGCTTTTTTGGCCCCTGCCGCCTTGGCCACGTGCTTCAGGTCCGTGAGCCCGGTAACCGGGACAATGGCGCCGCAGAGGTTTTTCCCCACCCCGTCCAGGGCCACAATGATGGTCTTGAAGACCCGCTCGGCCGGAAATCCCAGTTTTTCCACGACCTCATCGCCGTAAGCCCCGGCATTGGGGTCGTGTTTGAAGCTGTGGACGGTATGTTTTATTTTCTTCTTTTTTAAAAGGTTGATTCCGGGTGTCAAAGCAGTACTCCAGGTATGTTTTGTAATGTTTTGATATGTTGGTTGTTTTTATTCAATGTGTTTTTTGTATATGCTGTGGCTGCCCCAGGCAATGGCTGCAACCATCAGCAGGATCCCCAGTGTTTTAAAACTACCTGCGATGAGGTGGTCTTTGTCCAGTAGCCCTGTTTCGGTGAGGATAAACTGCCAGTCATGGAACCCGTACGGCGAAGAGTGGCCCACGTTTCCCCCCAAAAGCGGAAGGGTAAGGCGACGGGCATCGTCCACATAAGGGGCAATGTCCAGGCAGTTCTCCCCGATCCACCAGAGGCAGACCGACGCGCCGAAGGGGTCCCTCTGCTTGACCAGCAGCACGAGCAGGCAAACCAGGGGCATGAGGAGCTGGCCCAGGGTGCCGCCCAGGGAGTGGATCACCGGCCCGAAAGGCCTGAAGAGCAGGTGCCCCGCCTCGTGGAACGGGAGGTTCACGTTGTGAAGAAACGAATTTCCGGCCCCGCCGTCCACCAGGGGGATTGTCGCCAGTTTAAGTCCCCATACCGCGAGCAGGAGCAGCAATACGCCTTTGACCACCGCATAGACCTTCCCTTCAAACGCCCCTTCCGGCTCGTAAAACGTCACACGGGTATCTTCCCCATAGGCCTGGTGTCCCCCGTTGGTTTTGACGGGCTTTTGGGACGTATTCGAAGCCGAGGCGATTTTAGCAAAGATTACCCCGCACCGCAGGCATTCCTGGGCGCTCGCCGGGTTCTCAAATTCGCATTTCGGACAGGTTTTTCTGGTTATCATGGGGCAGGCAGCTCCTGATTGTTTTGGGGCACGTTTTGTCGGGTGCGGCTCCCGCACCGTGGTCGGTTTCACCGTACTGTGGTGGTTTTCGAACAGTCGGTGCGCACGGCGCACCCTACGGGCCTCGGTGCTTCGGGCTGTGTCGGTTTATGCATCATGCCACTGTTTGGAACGTAACGCATGCTTTCTTAATGGCGCTGGCTAAGCGTTTCGCTTCAGCTGTTTTTGAGGGGCACATTATACTGTGGTGCTTCTGGTGGCGTCGGCATACCGGGGCTCGTTTTGTAGGGTGCGGCCCCCGCACCGTGGTCGGTTCCACCGTACTGTGGTGGTTTTCGAAAAATTGGTGCGCACGGCGCAACCTACGGGCCTCGGTGCTTCGGGGTGTGTCGGTTTATGCATCATGCCACTGTTTGGAACGTAACGCATGTATTCTTAATGGCGCTGGCTAAGCGTTTCGCTTCGGCTGTTTTTGAGAGGCACATTATACCGTGGTGCTTCTGGTGGCGTCGGCATACCGGGGCACGTTTTGTAGGGTGCGGCTCCCGCACCGTGGTCGGTTCCACCGTACTGTGGTGGTTTTCGAACAGTCGGTGCGCACGGCGCACCCTACGGGCCTCGGTGCTTCGGGCTGTGTCGGTTTATGCATCATGCCACTGTTTGGAACGTAACGCATGCTTTCTTAATGGCGCTGGCTAAGCGTTTCGCTTCGGCTGTTTTTGAGTGGCACATTATACCGTGGTGCTTCTGGTGGCGTCGGTATACCGGGGCTCGTTTTGTAGGGTGCGGCCCCCGCACCGTGGTCGATTCCACCGTATTGTGGTGGTTCCCGAAAAAATTTGGTGCGCACGGCGCACCCTACAGGCCTCGGTGCTTCGGGCTGTGTCGATTTATGCATCATGCCACTGTTTGGAACGTAACACAGGCCTTCTTGGTGCCCCGTGCGTATCCTTATCCCGGTTTTTTCTACTCACTATTCACCACTCACTATTCATCACTTACTATTCACCACTCACCATTCACTATTTCCCCTTGCCCTCCATCCCCACAACCTCCGTCATCGCCGTGGTGAGGGTCTGCAAATCGTCCGGCTCCATGACAAAGGGCGGCATCACGTAGACCAGCTTGCCGAAGGGGCGGACCCAGACGCCGCGTTCCACGAAGCGGGCCTGGATGACGGCCATGTCCACGGGGTCGGTGAGTTCCACCACGCCGATGGCGCCCAGGACGCGCACGTCGGCCACCTGGGGCAGGTCGGCAAGGGGCAGGAGCCCGGCTTTGAGGCCTGCTTCGATGCGGTTGACCCGTGTTTGCCAGGGGGAGTCGAGGAGCATGCGCGTGCTGGCAAGGGCCACGGCGCAGGCCAGGGGGTTGCCCATGAAGGTGGGGCCGTGCATGAAGTTGGGCGGATTGCCGCTGCTGATGGTTTCCGCCACCTCGGCCGTGGCCAGGGTGGCGGCCAGGGTCATGTAACCGCCGGTGAGGGCTTTGCCGAGACAGAGAATGTCCGGGGTGACTTCCGGGTGCTCCAGGGCGAAGAGCTTGCCGGTGCGGCCGAAGTTGGTGGCGATCTCATCGAAGATGAGGAGGAAGCCGTAGCGGTCGCAGAGCTCCCGGAGTTTTTTCAGGAAGAGGGGAGAGTAGATACGCATGCCGCCTGCGCCCTGGACCACCGGTTCGATGATCACGGCGGCAATCTCGTCTTTATGGCTCTCCATGAGGGCCTCTAACGCCCGGATCTCTTCGTCTGAGGGTGCTTCGTCAAAGCGGGCGGCCGGTGCCGGTGCAAAGAGGTGCTTGGGCAGGACCCCTGCAAAGATATCGTGCATGCCGTTCACCGGGTCGCAGACACTCATGGCCCCGAAGGTGTCGCCATGGTAGCCGTTCATGAAGCTCAGGATGCGGTTTTTGCCCTTTTTGCCCCGGGCCATCCAGTACTGGAAGGCCATTTTCAGGGCCACCTCCACGGAGACGGAACCGGAGTCGCAGAAAAAGATACGCTCCAGAGGATCCGGGGTGATGGAGAGGAGAAGCCGGGCCAGCTCCACGGCGGGCTGGTGGGTGATGCCGCCGAACATCACATGGGACATCTTCTGGGACTGAGCGGCGAGAACCTGATTGAGGACCGGGTGGTTGTATCCGTGGATCACGGCCCACCAGGAGGACATGCCGTCGATGAGCTCCCGGCCGTCTGCAAGGGTCAGCCGGACGCCGTCGGCCGAGGCCACCTCATAGGCGGGAAGAGGGTTTTTCATGGAGGTGTAGGGATGCCAGATATGCCTGCGGTCAAATTCAATAGAATCCATAAGTACCATTCACAATCAAAGATAGGTTTTATTTGTGTTTCCTTGTTAGAGGGATACGGGGCATACCCCGGAATCGTGTAGTATGGCACATCGTGTTCGGACGGAAAAGGTGAAATAGCAAGGCAGCCGGGGCCGCCGGAGGCAACATCTCAATGTGCTTGCCCCGGCAAGGCTAAAAACACAGGCACCATCCACAACGACACCTTCGGCGACAAGCTGGGCATCCAAACGCAAACCGCCCTTCACGCTGAACGTGAAGGGCGGTTTTTAACGTGTCGCTATAAAACGTCTTTATGCGTCTTTTTTAGGTCTCATCTGGTAGCGCTTCTGCTGGGAGAGGATGGCCTTTCTCAGGCGGATGGAGACGGGGGTAACCTCCACCATCTCGTCATCACGGATGAAGTTGATGGCCTGCTCCAGGGTCAGGGGCTTCACCGGGGTGCAGACGACGTTGTCGTCTTTGCCGGAGGCGCGCATGTTGGTGAGTTTTTTCTCTTTGCAGGCGTTGACGTTGATGTCGCCCTCTTTGTTGTGCTCTCCGATGATCATGCCTTCGTAGACGGGAACTCCCGGGGGGATGATCATGCGGCCGCGGGGCTCCAGGTTGAACAGGGCGTAGGGCACGGACTGGCCTTTTCGGTCGCAGACGATGGAGCCGGTGTAACGGGTGGGGAAGGTTCCCCTGAAGGGCTCGTATCCCTGGAAGATGGAGTTCATGATACCGGTGCCCTTGGTGTCGGTGAGGAACTCGTCCCGGTAGCCGATGAGGGAGCGGGAGGGGATGGAGAACTCCATGTTCACACGGCCTCGGCCGTTGTTGGTGAGGTTGATGAGCTTGCCCTTTCTGAGGGAGAGCTTTTCGGTGATCACGCCCATGAAGTTTTCATCGCAGTCCACGTAGACGTTCTCGATGGGCTCGGTGCGGACCCCGTCTTCTTCCTTGAAGATGACCTCGGGACGGCCCACGCAGAGCTCAAAACCTTCCCGGCGCATGGTCTCGATGAGGATGGCCATCTGGAATTCGCCGCGGCCCTTGACCATGAAACACTCGCGGTCGTCGGTGAGCTCCACCTTCATGGAGACGTTTTTCATGGACTCTTTTTCGAGGCGGTCCAGGATCTTGCTGGACTGAACGATCTTGCCTTCCTGGCCGGCCAGGGGCGAGGTGTTGATGGTAAAGCGCATGGCAACGGTGGGCTCGTCCACGGTGACACGGGGGAGGGCCACGGCGTTGTCCATCTCACAGACCGTGTCCCCGATCTGGATCTCTTCGATGCCGGAGATGACGGCAATGTCCCCTGCGGCAACGGTCTCGGTCTCGCTGATGCTGAGCCCGTCGTAAATCTGGACCTTGGTGACCTTGATGCGGACGGCCTTGCCCTCTTCGTTGATGTAAACCAGGGGCGTTTTGGTGGACAGGGGCCTGTTGTAGACCCTGCCGATGGCCAGTCTGCCCAGGTAATCAGAGTACCCGAGGTCGGAGATGAGGATCTGCAGGGGTTTCTCCGAGTTGATCACAGGTGCGGGCAGGTCGTTGACGATCCTTGTGAACAGGGGCGTGAGGTCGGTGCCCTTTTCTTCCAGGGTATCCTGGGCGATGCCGTCCCTGCCGATGGCGTAGAGGACGGGGAAGTCGAGCTGCTCGTCGGTGGCGTCCAGGTCAATGAAGAGGTCGTAGATCTCGTCGAGTACTTCGTCGGGGCGGGCATCGGCACGGTCGATCTTGTTGATGGCCACAATGACTTTAAGGCCTGCTTCCAGGGTCTTTTTCAGGACAAAGCGGGTCTGGGGAAGGGGGCCTTCGGAGGCGTCCACCAGCAGAATGGCACCGTCCACCATGGAGAGGGCACGCTCCACCTCGCCGCTGAAGTCGGCGTGGCCGGGGGTATCGAGGATGTTGATACGGGTCCCGTTCCAGTTGACGGAGCAGTTTTTGGCGGAGATGGTGATGCCGCGTTCCTTTTCAAGGTCCATGCTGTCCATGAGCCGGTCTTCCACTTCCTGGTCTTCGCGGAACAGGCCGCTCTGACGGAACATGGCGTCCACGAGGGTGGTTTTGCCGTGGTCAACGTGGGCAATGATGGCGATGTTTCTGATGGTGTTACAGACTGTCATGTGTGGGTCTTCCTCTTGGTTGATGGTTCTTCACAATGCCAACACTACGATGCTTCGCCGCCGGAAGAAATCTGCCGGAGACCTCTGTGGGGGGTGTTACGGAACCATCATATGTCAAGCCGAAACCGGCTGTTGGGCATGGGTGCTCCCTGGTATCGGGGGGGAGCCTGTGGGGGCAACGCCGAGATCCGGGGTTTTTTTAGAATACACAGATATTCAAACAATTGCGGCTCATCACATACTCATATTTTGCCACAGAAACAACCGAAAAAGCGATGGCGACTCATTTTTTCGGGGGACTCTGCCTGTGAAAATGCCGGGGTTCCGCATACCAGGCAGAGGAGGGGCAAAGGCACAAAGGTGCTGAACGTGTGCTTTTTCCGGTCCGGGGACACTGTCTGAACGGTTGAAAATCGCGGGGTGATGCTCTATATTCTTTTTTTCCCGGTTTGAATCCCCGGAAACGCCCCAGGCGGTTTTTCGGGGCTTGTATTGAACTGTAAGATACGGAGTGGTGAAACATGGAATATGCACGTACCGCCGATGAACTGGATGCCCTGGTGGAGGCCAACCCGGACCGATTTCCCACGGAATTCATTGAGGAAGGCTCCCTTGCCGACGTTTTAATGAAAAAACACACATACAAAGAGCTGGCTACCCTGGTTCAGATGCCTGCAGATCCCGGTCAGATGAAAGAGTGGGACCTGACGGAAGACCAGTGGACCGAACAGGTGACCCTTGCATGGCTTGCGTTCAAACACGAGCATTCCCTTTAAACCTGGCACCGAAGGATTCGCCGGATCGTGAAAAAGACCGAAAAAAAAAGAGAGCATCAGGCCGATGTGCCGTTCTGGGAGAACACCCCCCTGTCCCGAATGACTCGGAAACAGTGGGAATCCCTCTGCGACGGGTGCGGCCTCTGCTGCATGGAGAAGCTTGAGGACGCCGATACCGGTGTCATTTATGTGACCTCCGTGGCCTGCCGATACCTGGACCTTGAAAGCTGCCGGTGTCGGATTTACGAGAACCGCACGTACATCAACGATGTGTGTGTGGAGCTGATGCCCGGCTCTGTGGAACATTACCACTGGCTGCCGGAAACCTGTGCTTACCGAAGGATCCTGGCCGGCAAGCCTCTTCCTTCCTGGCACCCCCTTATTTGCGGGAGTGCAAAGCAGATGAAGAAAGCCGGTGCCACGGCCAGTGACCGGGCCATCTCCGGTGAATCCATCCATCCCGATGACCTTTACCGGTTTATCGACTACGAAGTGCCGTCGAAGTGATCCCAACGCCCCTGTCAAAAGGGGCTTGGTCCTTCGGATTTTCCCGCCTGTTTTTATCCGCCTTTTTTATGTCCGTTCCCCTCTCTTTTCCTTGCATCTCGATAATTTGTGACTAATTTATGACATGGGAAATCTTCAGGGTTTCCCCATGTAACGCAATGGCAGTGGCGGTGCGGCTGTCACAGAAGGGTTTTGTGGCGGTGCCGTTTCCGCCCCTGCTTGACAGGGCAGGTGGGCTATGATGGAGCGTGTGATAGAACGGCAAAACAACATCAGTTTTGTAAAATCAACTGCAGCAGCATGGGCCTTGGCGTCTCTGCTGCTTTTTTTGGCCCATATTCTGGGGGGGCCTCTTTTTTCCATTCCGGCTGCGGTGGGGGGGCTGCTGGCCTACCACCTGACGCCGAGGATCTCTCCGGCCGTGGTGCTTCGATTTTACAGAGGGGTTCCGGTGACGGAGTTCCAGATGCCGGGTTTGCATCGCCTGGTGAAGGACCTGGCCACGGATGCACGGCTCACCAATGCCCCGGAAATCTGGATTTTACCCAGTGCACGGTCCATTGCCTTTGTGACGGGAGACCGGCAAAGTTCCGCCATTGCCTTGTCCAGGGGGATCCTTGACGCCCTGACCAGGGATGAACTGGCAGGGGTTGTGGCCCATGAGCTGAGCCATGTGGCCCATAACGACAGCCGCATCATGTGGTTTTCCGAAATCACGGTGAAAATGGTAAATGTGCTCTCCATCATCGGGCAACTGATGGTGCTCATCAATCTTCCGGCCATCTTTGCAGGGGAACGGGAGGTCTCCCTTCTCCTTCTGGCCGTTGTGGTGACGGCCCCTGTGGCGGCGCTGCTGCTTCAGCTGCACCTGCTGCGGACCCGGGAGTTCGCAGCCGACACAGGCTCTGCCAAGCTGCTGGGGTCACCAAGGCCCCTGATCCAGGCGTTGCGGAAACTTGAAGGCGGTCGCTCTCCGTTGCTCATGCGCTGGGTGGCCGGCCGCAGGGAGCAGCGCGGGCATACGCTGTTGCGCACCCATCCACCGGTTCGGGAGCGGATCTGCCGGCTCAAGCGGTTGGAATCGGACCCTCGGTGGCAGAGGACCTACACCCCGGTGACGGAGCAGGAGCTTGTGGAGATGCTCCTTCCGGGCCACGGGGCAAAGGTGGTGGTGTTGAGGGATCGTGAGCCGTGAGGGGTGAATAGGGGGAAGTGAATGGTGAATGGTGAATGGTGAATAGGGAATGGTGAATAGGGAATGGTGAATAGGGAATGGGGAATGGGGAATAGGGAATGGGGAATGGGGAATAGGGAATGGGGGATAGGGAATAGGGAATGGGGGATAGGGGATAGGGGATAGGGGATAGGGAGAGCGCGCGTTGTCTGTGGGTCGAAGATTTTGGGGCGTTTTTGTTTGGCAGGGCCTAAGCCATCTGTCATGGGCACTACTCACTACTCACCCTTAAACATTGGCTTTGAGGGCACGTGATGCACGAACATATGCGCACGTGCCCTCAAGCTTGTTGCCGGTCATTAATCTTCGTTGTTGACAGGGCGCCAGCCATTTCCCATGCCTCACCACTCACCACTCACCACTCACCACTCACCACTCACCACTCACCACTCACCACTCACTAAAACACCCAATCCCCGGATCCGGTTAAGGCACGCCACCTGGCCATGGCCGTGTGGTCCGAAAAGGCCACGGGAAACATCTCATCCGCAAAGGGGGCCATGGCTTCCTGCCAGGCTTTGAGCGACGGGCTGTCCGGTGCGTCGATGACGGCACCATCGGCGTCGCTGAGGCTTTCCAGCGCTTCCTGACTGGGGAGGGCGTCTGGTGTAAATCGTTTCAAGGTGCGTCCCATGGGGACGGAAAGTGGGCGCGGCTCTTCGCTGACTAGTGTGCAGAGAATGGCACGGTTGCCGGGGCGCTGGTCCAGCAGAGCCAGGTCGTTGTCCAGAAAATGGGGCCGGGAAAGGGGGAGGTCGGTTACGATCTGTAACGCGTCCGGAAGGTTTTCAGGCTCGACCCAGATGATTTCAAGCGGGGTGTGCGGGTTGTGGGCGACACAGGCTTCAAGGATGCCAAAAATCGCTGCCTCGTCCGTCACCTCGGGGGTGATGACCACCTGATATGGGGCGGAGAGCCGGGCAGAGGCAAGGCGTGCCTCGTCAGTGGTTGTCTCCTTTGTCACCACAAAGGTGGCGATGAGTTCCCTGCCGTCCGGGGTGATATGCCGGTGGGCAGGCAGGTTGCCGGATTTCCAGGAGAGGTCCACTTCGGGGGGCGTGATCAGGTCCATGTCCAGCAGGGATTCGGCCCAGTCCAGGGCCAGGGTGATGTCGTCGGGCTTGAAACCAGGGGTTTCGATGATGGTGTACGGGGGCTTGTCCTGATACCGGAGCCCCAGGGTTTGGCTCTCCTTTCGGAAGGCGGTGCCGGGTAGCAGGGCAAGGGGGAAGACCTGCATGTCGTCGTCCAGGCCGTTTTCCTTTACAAAGCCCAGGGAGCGCGAGAAGCTGGCGAGGTCATCGCCGGGGAGGCCGATGATGAGGTCCACCGTGGAAAGGATTCCGTGGTCCTTGAGATGGTTCACCCCGTCGATGAACCGTGTGAGGTCTGTCTTACGGCCCATGAGTTTCTGGGCCTGGGGGCAGGTGGACTGAAGGCCGATTTCAAACACGGTGAACCCTGCTTCGGCAAACAGCTCCGCGGCCTCGGCGTCGATCCATTCGGCGCGTATTTCGCTGCGCAGGGAGAGGCGTTTGTCCGGGTTGAGCTTTGCGATCTCTTTGAGCAGCTCTTTGAGTCCGGGGCGGGCGTTGAGCGACGGGTCCAGGAGATAAAGCTCCTTGACCCCTTTTTGTACGGCCCAGCCGATCCCTTCGAGCACCTTGGCATCGGAGAGAAAGGTGAGGCCTTTGCGGGCTTTGTTGTAGTAGCAGAACTTGCACCCGTAAGGGCAGCCTCGCTGGGTCTCCAGGAGCATGATCTCTTCCGGGCCGGGGTCGAGGAGCTTTTCCATGTACGGGTTTTTGGCGTCCATGAAAAACTCCGGGGCGCAGCCGAAGGCCTCTTTCTGGTCCCAGAATTCCGGTTCATTCAAAAGCCTGACAAAGATCTCCTCCCCTTCGCCGTACACACGGAAATCAATGGCCGGGTGGCGGGTGAGTTCGTTATCGGCCGTTACTTCAGGACCTCCGGCCACGATACGCGTCCCGCACCTTTTTTTGACCTCTTCCGCAAGGCGCAGGGAGCGCTCCACGTTCCAGCAGGTGAGGGTCAGCCCGAGGATATCGGGGCGCTTCCGGCAGATCTCTTCCAGAATAACGGTATCCCCTCCATGGGTGGCCAGGGGCTCGGGGAAGATTTCCACGCGGGCGTCGGTATGGGCCTCGGCTGCAAGTTTCAGGCAGGCGGCCCCCAAGGGGATGTTGCCGCTTTTGGCGCCGACCTGGTGCCTGGGAACGGGGAGTTGGACAAGAAGGGTATGGGGCATGAAAAAGCCTTGGGATCCTGAGGTTAAAAAAAGAGAACATATGCGTTTTTTTGCCGGTCTGGTATGACAGTGGGGTTTCTATCAGAATCCGGGGATGCTATAAAGAGCGTTTTTTATCCTAAGATCGCGTAATCAGGAGTTGTATGAAGACAGAGCAGATATCCATTGTGCTGGTGGAGCCCCAGGGGCCCTTGAATATCGGGTCGGTGTCCAGGGCCATGATGAATTTTGGTTTTTCACGTCTGGTGCTCGTGAACCCCCAGTGCAACCATTTGTCCATGGATGCCCTGCGAATGGCGGTAAAGACAAAGCGGATCCTTGAGGAAGCCGTGGTGGTGGATACCCTTGCCGAAGCTCTGGAAGGGGTTCACTACGCCTTTGGCACCACCCGGCGTTTTGGTAAGTACCGTAATGTTTTCTACACCCCGGAAGAGCTGGCGGAAAAGCTCCACCCCAAAGGCGACGAGGTCAAAGCCGCCCTGGTCTTCGGACGGGAAGACAAAGGCCTGAAGACCGAAGAACTGGACCTGTGCCAGTATTTCATTACCCTCCCCACGGACGAGGCCTATCCCTCCATGAACCTTGCCCAGGCCGTCACCGTCTGCCTGTACGAGGTCCGTAAACGCTTTGCCGGGCCCACCCCCGAAGGCATCGATACCCGGGTCCCCGCCACCAACGAATCCCTGGAGCGCATGCTCCGCCACATGCAGCAGACCCTTCTTGATATTGAATACCTGGATCCCTTAAGCCCCGATCACCTCCTCCGTACCTACCGCCGCCTCTTCGGCCAGAGTGACATCACCGAACGTGAGGTCAATATCCTTCAGGGCCTCTGGAGCCGGATTGATTGGACGGAGAGCGAGCGGTTGAAGTGGAAGAAGATGGTGGAAGAAAAATAGGGAATAGTGAATTCGGTGTTTTTTTTGTTGGTTCCACGGGGTGTTGTAGGGTGCGCCGTGCGCACCGCAGGCGATTCAAGACCCGGAATTATCCGATTTCATAAGGACATGTGGTTGACCCAAAGCCGGTGGTTTGCGTTACGTAAATCGGTGCGGGAGCCGCACCCTACGTGGTGTCGATCGGTGTTTTTTTTTGTTGGTGCCGCGGGGTGTTGTAGGGTGCGCCGTGCGCACCGCAGGCGATTCATACCCCGGAATTAGCCGATTTTATGAGAACATGCCGATTGGCAGGTGGTTAACCCAAAGCCGGTGGTCTGCGTTACGTAAATCGGTGCGGGAGCCGCACCCTACGTGGTGTCGATCGGTGTTTTTTGTTGGTGCCGCGGGGTGTTGTAGGGTGCGCCGTGCGCACCGCAGGCGATTCATACCCCGGAATTAGCCGATTTCATGAGGACATGCCGATTGGCAGGTGGTTAACCCAAAGCCGGTGGTCTGCGTTACGTAAATCGGTGCGGGGGCCGCACCCTACGGGATGTTGCCCGGTCGGGGTGCTTCGAAAGCATAAAAAAAGCCGCTGGAGATTCTCCAGCGGCTTTTGGTTTTCTGTCAGAGGCCCGTGACCAAAATTACCTATGCCTATTGCCCCATAACCTTTTTCTTACGCTTTTTCACACGCTGCCACCGTGTGCTTGCAGAGCACCGATGTGGTTACTGAACCGACCCCTGCGGGGACCGGAGAGATGCGGGCCACGATGGGCTCCACGTTGGCGTAGTCCACATCGCCGCAGTATTTGCCGGGGTTTTCCGGGTCGGCGTTGATGCCGACGTCGATGAAGGTCTGGCCGGCTGCTGCTGCGTCGGCTTTGACAAGGCGGGGGACGCCGGCGGCGGCCACGATGATGTCCGCCTCTTTGCAGATGTCGGCGGTGGTGACGCCTTCAAGGCGTTTGGCAAGGCCCATGGTGCCCTCTTTCAGGGCAAGCTCGTCCACGCACAGGGTGCCTGTTTCGTCGATGTAGCAGGTGGTGACGGCGGCACCGGCTTTGAGGAGAAGGTAGGAGACGGGTTTGCCCACCACGGCTCCCTGGCCGATGACCACGCATTTTTTGCCTTCAAGGGGCACGTTGTAGTGGGCCAGCATGTCCATGCAGGCTGTGGGGGTGCAGGGGGGGAAGCCGGAGCCGTTGCCTGCAAAGAGCTTATCGGCGCTGATGGGGCTCAGGCAGTCCACATCCTTTTCCACGGGAATCAGGCTCTTGATTTTGTTCTCGTCCAGGTGGGAGGGGAGGGGGGCGAACATGAGGATGCCGTGGATGTCGGAGCGGGCACCCACATCGGAGACGGCCTTTTCAAGGTCGGCCTCGGTGATGGCTTCATCGTGCTCAAACACCTCGTACTCCATGCCCACGGCCGTGCAGGTTTTTTTGGCGCCCCCTTCATAGAACAGGTCGTCGGGGCGGGCACCCACGCGGATGATTCCGAGCTTCGGTGTGGTTCCTTTGGTTTTGAGAGCGGTCACTTTGTCCGTCAGGGAGGCCTTGATGGCATCGGCCACGGGTTTGCCTGTTAAACGTTCTGCCATGTCTGTCGTCCTTTCCGGTCTCCAGAAATAAAGGAGCCCATGTGAAATTGATTCCTGTAAAACAAGAGAAGAATCCTTGCCTGACGCAGCGGCTCCCTTGTGTGACGGCCTACGGGCTGGTGCGGTGCCCGAGCAGGGAGTCGTTTTGTATGGTCTGCATCGGGCCCCGCTGTAGACGGCGGGGCGCTTTCGCATAGCCGTGCTCTGCAAAGGCCCGTTGCGTTATTTCGTCAGCTTTTCCATCACGATTTCAAGGGTGTCGTCCGCATCCACTGTCCCCTGCTCCATGAGGATGTCCATTTCATTGCGGGTGGCCGCAAGGTAGTCTTCATCCTTAATGGAGTTCAGGTTGATGATGACGTTGAGCTGGGCGGAGATGAGGGCCGCTTTGAGAAAGGCCACGCCGCAGCCCACATCGGAGACGGCCATGACCGTGCCGATTTCACCCATGCGTTTGTGAATGGCGATGCCTTCGCAGGCCTTTCGCATGATCTGCATGGGGACGCTGCACGCAGTTTTGCAGCAGGACTCGATGGTCTCGGCTTTGATTGCCGCCTCTTCCGGGGTGGCTTTGGGCAGGCTGTAGGCTTTGGCAAGGGGTTTGAACACCTCGGCGTCCGCGTCGATGAGGGCCAGGAGCTCCCGAATGACGACGTCGCCTTTTTTCAGGAGTTCCAGGACTTCACCTTCCACATCCTGATACTTCTTCTTGCCTGTGGTCAGGTTGCCCACCATGTTGGAGAGGGCCATGCCGACGGCACCGCCCAGGGCTGCAGCTCCGCCGCCTCCGGGAATGGGGGCTTTGGACGCAAGTTGTGAGAGAAATTCTTTGGATGAGAGTTCGGCCATGGACATAACGGCAGGTTACCTCCCTGAAGTGTGAAGGGGTATGCGTTTCGGGTGCGTTTTACGCATATGGCGACGGCAGATTCTCTTTGTCGTCGCAATATCCGGTCTTGCAGCGGCAGCACCACCTCGCGGTATGCGCAATGGTATTGCTTCAGGCCCGAAATCAAACCCTTATGGAAGAAATTAGAGTAAGTATATGGCAGTCATGTAATCGAGTGATCCCAAATCCGCCCTGATGAAGACAAATCGTTGCAGATAGGGGCGTATTGCTTTGACTATTACTTGTTGAGCAATGCGATACTATCCACGAAACAGGACAGGATAAATTTAACTTGATATACCTTCTGTGTCGAAATTTGTCAAAAAGAATATATCTAAATAAGGAAAAAACGGTTTGACGCAAGGCTGAGTAATCTTGATCATTTTCCTATAGATGTATCTTTGGGAAAGTACCACCCCAGGCCGTAATAATGGCTTGCGGCCGAGTCATCCGAAGGCGGTTGACACGGCGCCGTGTGGCCGACCTGGGGTTGTCTTTTCGGACAGGTTCAGGAAGGAGGCTTTTGGCCTTCCCGTTGGATTTGCCGGATGCGCTGGAGCAATGGGGGGTGGGAGTGGTTCAGGGCCACGTGAAGCGGATGGGGGTTGAGGTTGGACAGGCTGGTCTTGTGAAGGGCCTTGAGGGAGGAGACAAGGGCGCCTGAAAGACCGGAGGTTCGCACCGCGTAGGCATCGGCCTGATATTCGTTGGCACGGGACCATGCCTGGAGCGGAAAGCCCAGGAGAAATTCCACCGGCGTGTACAGAAGGGAAAAGAAGATCAGGCCGGTGTACACCTCGATGGTGGGCATGAAAAAAGCGTCATGCAGGGGGCGAAAACTCAGGGCCAGGGAGAGGAGATAAAAGAGCACGCCGGTGTGGGCAATGGCGATGAGCAGGCCGTTACGGATGTGCCGAAGCTTGAAATGCCCCATCTCATGGGCCAGGACCGCAAGGACTTCGTCGGCGGACTGGTTGTTGACCAGGGTGTCGTAGAGGACGATGCGCCGGAACTTGCCGAACCCGGAGAAAAAGGCGTTGGCTTTGGTGGATCGCCGGGAGCCGTCCATGACGAAGATCTTCTGCAGGGGGAACCCGATGGTGTCAGCATAGGCCACGATTCGTGATTTGAGGTCCCCCTCTTCAAGGGGCGTAAAGGTGTTGAACAGGGGCATGATCCAGGTGGGGACGATGATGTTGACCCCCAGCATGAACAGGGTGACCACGGCCCAGCAGATCAGCCAGGCCGTATCGCCCGCATGCTGAAAAAAGGCAAGGATCCCCGCAAGCAGGGGGGCACCGATGGCAAGGCCAACAAGCAGCCCCTTGATCCGGTCCAGGACAAAGGTTTTGAGGGTGGTTCGGTTGAATCCGAAGCGCTCTTCGATGACAAAGGTGCCGTAGAGGTCAAAGGGGAGACCAAAAAGGGACTTCAGGGCTCCGAGGAGGGCAAAGGCCGCCAGGCCGGTGAGGACCGGGCCGACGTTGAGCGCCCTGACCAGGCGATCCAGAAAGGGGAACCCCTGGAAAAACCAGAAGAGAAGAAAAAGGCTCAGGGAGAGAAGGCTCTGGAACCATCCCATCTGCGTGCGCGCCTTGAGGTAGGCTTTGGCTTTTTGTCCTTCTTCTGGGGAGTAGAGGTCATCGAGTTCAGGGGGGATGACTTCGGCGCCGCGGAGGTTCAGGGCATCGGCAACCATATGGGTCAGGGTTTGGGTCAGCAGGGCGAGCAGTATAATCCAGGCGATCAAGTTCAAGGCGGCGTCCGTGTGAGTTGATGGGTGGCAAGCAAAGTGAATCGTGAGCCGTAAACGGCCCCCGGTGCCGTGCCGGGGTGGTTGTCACGTGCGCCCGGTACCGGGGAGTCGGGGGACCCGATTCCCGGTACCGGACATGGCGATCACATATCGGTTAGTTGGTTTTTTCCTGTTTCAGCATCATGGCAAAGTCGGAGACCACATAGGCACACTCTTCAAGGAGGGTGTCGTCGTCTTCTTCTTTTTCATCCGAGTCGTCTGTCTCCTCGTTTTCCGCCTTGCGTGATGCGGTCAGGGCTTCGTAGTCTTTAAAGGGTTTTTCCCCCTGGGCTTTCCTCAGTTCGTTTTCAAGGTCGAGGAAAAAGGCTTCGCTGCTCTCTTTTTCCGCCTTGCGGGTCTTTTCGTTGAGGGCAATGGTCTCTTTTTGCCGGAGGGTCTCCACGTACGTGTTGTAGCCCTTGAGGTATTTAAACTCAGCCGAAGCCTCGGTCCGTTTGTCGTGGCGCTCTTTGACACGGAGAACGATGGGCGTCAGGCTGGCCTGGTGGTACGGCTTGTAACGGATGGGACGGATGGTGTCCCAGGGAAGGGCTTCGGGGAGGGAACTTTCCCCGGTCTCTTCCAGGTTGTACTCGGAAGGAAACGAGATATCCGGGTGGACACCCCGGTGCTGGGTACTTGCCCCGGAGACCCGGTAGAACTTGGCGATGGTAAGCTTCAGCTGGCCGCTGTCCCGGTTGAGGTTGAGCAGGGACTGAACCGTTCCCTTGCCGAAGGTCTGGGTGCCCACGATGAGCCCGCGTCGGTAGTCCTTGATGGCGCCTGCAAAGATCTCCGAGGCCGAGGCGCTCATGCGGTTGACCAGAACGGCCAGGGGTCCGTCGTAGGTGATGCCGGGCTCGGGATCCGGGTAGGACTCCACGCGGTTGCGGCGACCGCGTACAAGGACCGTGGGGCCTTTGTCGATGAACAGGCCGGTGAGGGCCGCGGCTTCGGTGAGGGCGCCGCCGCCGTTGTCCCGCAGGTCGATGACCAGGCCGTCGATGTTCTCTTCTTTCAGCTTCTCAAGGAGACGGCGCACGTCCCGCGTGGTGCTCTTGTAGTCCGGGGCTCCTGCCTGGTGGGCATTGAAGTCCGCGTAAAAAGCAGGGATGGTGATGACCCCGATACGCCGGGTCCCTCCCTCTTCAAGGGGGATGTCCAGGACCTTGCTGCTGGCTGCCTGATCCTCCAGTTTCACGGTGTTTCGGGTGATGGGGATTACCTTACTCATGGCAGAGTCCGCGCTGTCCGCGGGGATGATCCGCAGGCGGACCACCGTCCCCTTGGGGCCGCGGATAAGCTGGACCACGTCGTCGAGGCGCCAGCCCACCACGTCGACGATCTCTTCGTTTTCCTGTCCCACGCCGATGATGCGGTCACCGGGTTTCAGGAGGTTTGATTTCTCAGCAGGTCCTGCTTTTACCAGGCTCACCACCTTGGTGTATTCGTTGTCCATCTGGAGCAGGGCACCGATGCCTTCAAGGGAGAGGCTCATGTGGATGTTGAAATCTTCCGACGCCCTGGGGGGAAGGTACTGGGTATGGGGGTCGTAGAGCTCGGTGAAGGTGTTGATGAAGATGCGGTGCACATCACTGCTCTTCATCTGGCGCGACCGGTTCAGGCTGTTGGTGTATTTTTTAAGGAGGTTTTCTTCCGTCTTCTCAGATCCGGTATCCGACAGGCGCCTTGTGATGAGTTCGTTTTTCAGCCTGCGGCGCCACAGGTCGTCCAGGGCTTTTTTGTCTTCCGGCCAGGGGCTCTCTTCCCGGTCCCTCAGGAGGGTCTCATCCTTGGTGAAGTCCAGGGTGTCTACCTTTGACTCCAGAAAATTGGCCATGAAGGCAAATCGCTCCACGGTTCGGTGCTGGTAGAGGTTGAAGATGTCGAAGGCGGGCTGGAGGTTGCCCTGGGCAAGGGCGTTGTCCAGGACGTATCGGTACCGCTGCATTTCGGCAATGTCGGCAGCGGTGAAATAGGCTCTGCCTTTGTCCAGAGAGTCGATATAGTTGTCGAAGATGCGGCTCGACAGGTCGTTGTTGAGAGTCAGTTCCTGGTAATGATGTCGTTTAAGGTTTGCGATGATGCTCACGCAGGTTTTTTGGAATTCCGGAAGGGGCGCAAGGGTTATGTAATAGTCCTCCGGGGATATGGGCGCCTTGGTCTGTTGGGAGAAAACCGGCGTCGCAAACAGAAAGGACAGGGCAATGCAGGGGATCACCGCAAGGAAACGTTTTTTCATGGTTGCAGGGTATCCTTCGTCTGGGGGTCTGACAGGTAAGGGTGCGCCACCCAAGGGGGTGGCGCATGGGGCTTAGGTTGATGGCTGCGATGGAAAAATGTCTTCTACCGCCAGTCCCTGAATTTTGGACAGGCAATCTTCAAGGGCCTCGTCCGGTGTATCGCCGACTCCTTGATACTCGGACGATGCGTGGATCATCACGAGGTTGGGGACAGCCAGAAAGCGCCCGACAAGGGTGCCTTCGATCAGTTCATGGACGTCAATGAAAAGCGATTTTCCGTTTCTCATCAGGTTGTAACGGGTGACGCGGGTTAACACATCTCCGGTTTGTAATGAATGCATAGTGCCTCCTTGGGAACCATAATTAACACAAAAAGGGGCGTCGGAGCGAGCCTTTTTGACTGACGCGGGCCTGGGGGGCAGGGTATGCGGACCCAAGGTTGCAAGGAGGTTGAGGTCTCTCGATGAGAGGTTGAGATGGTGTGTTGTCATCCTACCATATTAATATATGTCTCAGTATACATGTTAGATCGCCTGATGGGAATGATTCATCACGCTTCGATGATCATAAGCCGTTGACGTCCTGTCGCTTTGTTAATTGATGCTCCGTTGATTTCGTTGTGGTATACTGAACACCTACACACCCAAACCCGGATATATTACGCGTCGCGTGAACCCATCTTCAGACGTCAGAGCTTCAAGAGAGCAACGTTCTGATAACGAAGAAGACAGGCTCATTAGGCTCGTTCGAAGGGTAAGAACCTCAAGCCGAAAACGGCGAATGACATTCTCCTTTTTGACATCTCCGAATTTTCCTTGAGCAACCAGCTGTAATGACATCTTATTGATCTTGTCGGGGCGTGTTCCCCTGAAATATCCCGGGTAAAAATCCAAAGGGGGCAGATCATCATCTGAAGGGGGCAGGCAAGACACGTGGCGGCAATAGATACCATTAAGACAGACCATCTCATCGGCCTGGAAGTTGGGTCGTCCACCATCGTCCGGGAGCATGCGCGGGGCGGGATGGCGGTGATCTTCGTTGCGTATCAGCGGACGCTCAAGCGGCGCATTGCCTTGAAAGTCCTTCCCAAGAGCCTGATCACACCCACCGCTGCGGAGTTGTTCCATCGGGAAGCCGAATCCGCGGCAGTTCTTTATCATCCGAATATCATCCCCGTCTATGAAGTGGGGGAGACCGACGAGTTTCTCTACTTCTCCATGCAGCTCGTGGAGGGGGACTCCCTGCTGCAGGTCATGAAGACCGCCCGGAAGAACATCCTTCCCTCCAGGCGGACCCTCCCCGTCAGAACCGCCCTTGAAACGGGTATTCAGGTTCTCGACGCGCTGGATTACGCCCACTCGGAAGGGATCGTTCACCGGGATATCAAGCCGGGCAACATTCTTATGGAGAAGCGAAGCGGTCGACCCATCGTTCTTGATTTCGGGGTGGCCAAGGTGTTGAAAGAGGACACCAAGTCCAGGCGTGTGATTCAGGGAACGCCGGTTTACATGGCACCGGAGCAGATCATGGCCCGTAACGTCGATGGACGGTCGGACATGTATGCCTTTGGGGTTACCTTAAGTCAGTTGGTTGTTCCATCGCTGCCCTTTCCAAAGGTCGGCAGCGCCGTGGAGTTGATGAGGGAAAAGGTCAAACGCAAAGAGGGGATTTTTACGCGGCCCCTTTCGGAGTTGAACCCTCAGCTCGATGAACGGTTCGATGCCATGATTCAAAAAACCATGGCCTATGACCCGGAGGATCGGTACGCGTCCTGCGGGGAACTCAAAGAAGAGATGGCTGCCTGCCTTTCACAGCTAAAGGACAGGCAGGGGATCAACAGGCGGGGTGACGAATGAAACGGAAAAATCAACAGAAAAAACAGATCGCCGATAAGATTGGCCGCAGCTTTTCCCTTCTTTTCAATCGCGCCCTCATGTACAAGACCAATCATCCCACCACGGTTCATTCTGCCGAGGAGTTCCATCGCGTCCTCCGGGCGGAGCTGGATAAGGTCTCAGCCATTGCCCTCGTCTTTCACCGGGGAGCCCTCTACGTGGATGAGGAAGCCCTGGACCCGAAGATCAATATTTCCAAAATTGCCGCAAGTTTCAAAGAGACCGGTGTGGAATCCATCTCCTTTGCCGCCGGTGTGTCCCTGGAGGATGTCAATCTCCTGCTGGATATCCTGACGGACACCCAGCGTTTTGCCACCGCGGGCGCCATGAAAAATGCCCTGAAAAATCAGGATGTCGATCTGGTGTCGGTCAATCACATTGTCTACCGGAAGGTGACCGAAGGAGAGACGGTTGTATCCAAGGCCGATGCCGAAGGCGGGCAGGGCGGGGTCTCACCGATTCAGACGTTTTTGATCGACAGGTTGATTGCCTCGGACACGGCCGGTGCCGGTACAGGGCTCTTTCGCGAGGTCTTCGGGGCCACCGAGGCCTGGGCCACGGAAGCCTTTGAAGGCGGGCTGGAGAGGTTGGAGGGTGAACTGGGTCAGCAGCTGGGCGGCCTGGACCATCAGGCTGTGGAAAAGCTGCTGAAGGGGCTGAATTATTTAAAGCGGGAGCTTCGCGAACGCGTGATGTCCCGAAGGACGGGAGGTGTTGAAGGAGCCCTTGAACACGGCCTCCTGGACAAAGCCGATTCCGTGACCGACAAGGTGATGCTGGACCTGATTCGCCGGGAGTACGGCAAGGGCGCCATCAGCATTGAGAGGCTTGCCCAGATCATTCAGAGGATCCTGCCTGATCCCGATGAGCTGGTCCGGCTTCTGCCCCGTATTGAGAAGGTGCTGCTGGATGAGGGCATGCCCCTGACCGATTTTATACGGCTCTCGGAGATGCTTCACGGGTATGAAGCGGGCAGGGACGTGATGGATGCCATCGCCGAAGGGGCGGAGACCATCGGGCTCCAGAGGCAGGAACTCCTTAACGAGATCACCGACGACCCCCGGGGGGCTGCCGAGCTTATCTATCTTGCCTCGGAGATACGCAAGGCCCGTGGTGACGACGGCACCTTGACCGATGTTCTGGTGGAGTACATCGAACGGATCGGCGGTAAGATGGCCCTGGATGCCGTGGGAGAAGGGGGCAAAGAAGGGGAGGAGCATCTCCAGGGGGTGATCGCCCGCCTGGAGCAGGATATCGTTCAGAACCTCAGGGGGCGGGGGATCTCATCCGAGGTGATGGATTCTGTTGTGAACCGGCTGAACGGACGCCTTGAAGGGTGCCTGAAAAAACTGGAGTCCGACTGGGAGTTTCGGACCCTTCCTTCCGTAGGGGGCGGGTTCAAGGGAGACGCCACCAATGTGCTCTCCTATTTTGAAGAGACCATCGACAGCATGGAGGACCTTCAGTTTGTCCTTCAAAAAGCCAGGGAGTCGGTGCAGGAACTCCGGGCCAAAGATGATAAGGTCCAGCAAAACGCGACACCTGAAGAGAAAGAGCCCGCATCGGATCCTCAGCCCGCCTTGCCCAAAGGCGTGTTGGGAAAGAAAAATACCTTGTATTTTATTGAAAAAGAGCTTCAGCGCGCCTATCGCTACAAAACTCCCTTCAGCGTCGCCCTGTTCGAAATGATCGGGGCCAAGGTTTCCGTGCCCGTGTCAAAGGGAACTGTCAAGGCCATGGACATCACCACCGTTGTGCTGGAATCGTTCCGTAAAATCGTGCGGGACACCGATTCTCTGGGGCTTCTCGGCAACAAGCGGTTTGCTGTCCTGATGCCCATGACCGATGACGAGGATGCCCGCATCGCCCTGAGGCGTCATCTCAAGGAGCTTCAGGCCATGGCGCTTAAGGTGGGCAATGTTGCCATTGACGCCACCTTTGCAGGGGCCGTGGCCGAGTATGACGTGGAAGAGGCTCCGAACCTGCGCAAGTTTGTACAGACTGCTGAAAACGCTCTGGAAGAGATGATCTTCAGGCTGCGGAACATTCAATCGCTTCTATAGCGAAAGGCGAATGGCAGATGGTGAGTGGTGAAAACGTGTGGCCCTTGTTGCATCCATCCCCCATGCTTTGGAGCGCCGCACTCCCGTGCGGCACGAATGCCGACGCCCCTGCAAAAAGCCAAACCCATTCGCAGCATCTCGGTTCGGTTTATTTCATGCCGTTCCCAAACACTCCCCAAGGCTCGGCCCCCAGACATTCACTATATTAATGATGGAGCCACAGCCAACGCCATCCCCCCATCCCTTTTTTCCGCTTCCTCCCCCGTAGCACGTATTTTTCATTACAATGCGTCTATGGCCTATGACCTCCTTCACCTATCATCTGCTTTACCTGTTTCCCCTCCTTCATCCTGCGCTGTTCATCCTTGTAGATTTCAGCGATCCTGTCGATTTTCCGATACTGCCTTTCCAGCAGGTCTTCTGTAATGGTTCTGATCCCCCATTTTTTAAAATCGAGTTGAAGCCCATTGCCATTGGAGTCCTCGGCCCCTTCAAATTCGGCCAGGAACTCCCCGACGGATTTGAGAAGCCTGTGGATATCTTTGATGGCGTCACACAGGGCCGGGATTTCAGTCCCTGAGAATATATCGGTGGTATGCTGGGATTCCGTGGTGTTCATGGTTGGTCTCCTCTTCGGGCATCGTGTGCATCCGGCAGCCAATGTGCTGGCGAGGCCCGTTTGGCAGGAAGTTCGATTGTTGGCCGGTAAGCAGGCATGCCGCGCAGGGTAGGGGAGAGGGACACGAAGAAAAACGCAGGAAGAAGTAGAGGGTGTTTGTCAGGAAAATTGAAGCCGCTTCGTGTCCCTCGTGGTACATAGCCCGGATCGCCCGGAGAGTGAGAAAACCATGATTGAACGTTTTCTCGTGAAATCTCCGGGGGAGCCATACCAGCCTGTGATTTACGCGCAGATGTCCATCGACGGTATGTCCGATCCATTCAGCAGGCCAGTCAGGGAGCGCAAGACGCGTAAACGGGTTTTGTTTTCCTTGTTAACCTTGCTGATGGCGGATTCCGGACAAACGTGCCTTGGTGAGCCTGGCAGGATATTCCTTCGTGAAAGTGAAACCGAAGGAAAACACCAGGTCATCAGCACCGAAAGGTACGCCTTTCCGTTATCCGGCGATCAGGAAATAAACGGTAACGGCCATTTGAAGCGGCAGTAAAGCCGGTTGCGTGATAGCGGGATTCCGCGGGGTGAGGAAAATACGACTTGAAAAGGGGGTGGGTGTGGTGTAAAAAATCGCTTAGCCATGACGACCTCCGAGTAAGGTTGTTTTGGTCAGGCCTGGCAGGATGTTCGAGCATCCTGTCGGGTCGCTACGTATATCGAATAATAACTAGTTATTAGTGCTCACGATAAAACCATCTCTCCGGTATGTCAATAGTTTTTTTTCTGATAAATCCACCTGTTATTCCCTTCTGCTGTAATTTGGCGTGTTCCATGCCTCGATCCCCTTACGGAAAGGCTTGGTGTCGGGATACTTCACGGTTGTGCTGTCCATTTTGCTTTTTTTGAAATTCAGCTGCAAGGGCGCTTTGTTGATTGGCCCTGGTTGCTGTCTCATCACATGTTCCGTTTATGCCACATTCACCACGCCCACATCACCCCTTCCTTACATCACGAACACTATCCCGCGTGTTATGACTGCAGCGTTATAGGAGGCATTATAGATGCAAAGGGCTCCTGATGGGGCCGCTTGTCTTTGCTATGGTGTATCAACCACCTCTTGTGCATATCCCTTCTATTAATAAGACCTTCAGTCGGTGCTATTACCTGTCGGTGCTTTTCGTGATGAAACATATTCACGGATAATTTATTTTTGTATTGACAGAGAAGAATAAAAACGAGACAACAATATTTCAAATTGGTTTGGTGGATCAGTTATGGCGCAAACCTCGCGTCGCTTTGTCAGTTCAATCATAAGATTGATTTTCAGCGAAATTGAGAAAAGTGAATTTCGCAACTGCCCGACTGAATTGCAATCGGGTGAATCTAAACAGTAATACGGTGTTCTCTCTTTTCCAGGAGAACAATGTTTTTTGCCATGCGTATGCACGGCAGAACCGTTGTGTCTTCTTCCCCCCTCAATGAAAAGAGACCCAAGGGCTCCTGACAGGCCCGACAGAAGTTCCCATTAATATTGTTGTACATGTTACAGGCAATACCCGTCGTACCCCTTGTTGTACCAGAGACAAGCAGTGCCCGTTGTACCCATTGTCGTGCCCGAATCATGTTGTGTGGTGGTCCATGGTCATACCATGACCCCAATGGATACGGTGCCCCCTATGCGTATGCCGAGCTGGATCTCATCGCCCTTACGGCGATTCGTGATTTCCCATTTCTGCGCGATTTTTTTAACAGGTGGATGTAACCTGAGGGGCGGAGCTATGCGAAGTGGGTCTAAAGGCCAGCCCTTTCAAGGTGGTAAATATAACTATACCTAAAGGCCCAAAATGACGTGATAAAATCTAGACAAACCACTCTTTAAAGGTTATGGTAAAGTTAAACAATAACCTATTATGGAG
>NZ_CAADHO010000004.1 GCF_900699765.1 Desulfoluna butyratoxydans | reverse complement strand
AACGTTTCGTCGATGAAGAAAGTAGGCTTCAATTTCTTCTTCCGTGATTTTGTCAGGCGTCTTGCCACAATAATCGACAAGCTTACGAACAGCGCGTGTGTATGCCTTTTGGGTGCTTTCTCCCAAACCTGCCAGTTGCAAAGCGCGCATTGATTTTTCATAATAGTCGTGCATCGTAGTCTCCTTTGGTTAGAATTGGTTGAGTTGCCGGAAGGCTACGATGTTTTTCTTTCGTTTTAAATATGCTGGTATGCAGGGATATTGATTTTTGCTATGCCGGTTGAGGAATGATTTGCCGCGTAGCGGCTTTCTTGAACTACGGCTCAAACCCTGGCTCCTGCCGGTTTGTCTGTTCGTCGGCTCATAGATTTGCTTTAGAGTGACCACTCCCTTCGGTCGTTCTGGCTGACGCCCGTGATTCCGCTCCGCTCCATCTCCTTCAGACGGAACCTCACGATGCCGCCCTTGTCTTAGGCTAGTGCTTATGCTAAACCGTTGTTTGGTAGGCAGGATTCACGCATAGAGGACTTCCCGGTTAAACTTTCGGGTCACCTCCATGCCGGGCGTGCACAAGTTACTTCTATGGACCGCCTACAGCTTGCCGTTGGTTGATTCGAACGGTGTCGCGGCGGCCGCACAGCTTAACGTTCTACAACTACATATATTTACGGATATTAAATGAATATAAGAGATTGGACAAAAAAATTAGCAAATGAAATGGCTAATTCAATAAAGAGCCTTCAATCTTCTGATGAAATACTTATTTTGGACATTGGTCTATTTCCTTGGAATGGAATGATTGAGCTTTCAGCATTTTTTACATCTGATTTACAAAGTGCAGAGGTATACGAAGACGACATAGCTAGTTGGCCAAGCTATAATTTTTCAGCCAATGATAACATGGAATGGCCGAAAGTTGATCTCATTGCGAGTGCTATGAAATCAGACTATGTAATTGACACAAAAAGTGCTGAAAAGTATTTTCATGCGACAGCTAATGCCGCGAAATCAGAAATTGTTCAATCTGCAATCAGCAAACTAAATTGTTCGAAGGGCTTTGTTGTTAACATCCTTCACCCTGATGACCCAGATAAAAATTATATGTAGAACAATTTGGCTCAGGGCCGCCCCAAAAAAGCTGGCCAAGTCTTTCGTAACACCAACAGCTGCCCCTATCAGTTTTTTGGGTCGGCATAGCCACGCGTTAAGCATAAGAAATATATATGATGAATTTAAAAGGACTAAATTCAGAAGAAAGATACTCACTAATTCTCAAGTTCCAAAAAGAGCTTAATCAGGAATTAATTTCGTTCTTTGAATCTACAAAAACAAATGGACGAGATCATATATCACGGGTATTAATTGATAAAATCGAATCGATGATAGAGACTCTCAATAACCAAGGCTACAGATTTGGTCGCATCGATTATGGCGGTGATATCAATTATGAAAATAGTGAACAGTGGTATAGTAGCGGAGATACTATGGGTAAGGGAATTATTCTTCACTTTCACGGATTTTCTGTCCAGGCATCATGGGACAATGCTTAACATTAAGGATTGAACACCGATCGAGCGCAAGTGCGGTTTTTCTGTCCACTCAGTCGGCCGAAGGCTTTCACATTTGAAGCTCAGTCGCGCTACCCGCCCGCCGGGTGAAGCACGGCGCTCGCTATATAAAATATGATTTTCAAACGACATAAAATAATAAAAAAATTTGGATCAAGTATGAAGAGCCCCTTGAAATTGACCATATGCGATCTTAATACATCAGTCCTCGATACATTTAGTGCGGAATTTCAGGATATAAATGAAGTTTCAGTTGTTGAGGGGGATATTACCAAATTCAAGTGCGATGCTCTTATAACTGCTGGAAACAGTTTCGGGGATATGGGTGGTGGAGTCGATAAAGCAATAGATGATAGTTTTAATGGGGAGGCTCAAAAATTAGTCCAGAAAAACATTACAGATACTTTCTTTGGAGAGTTACCCGTTGGAACGGCCCTAACAGTTTATCCAAATAAAAAAAGGCCAGCATTGATATATGCTCCGACAATGCGTATTCCAGGCCATATCCCCAATACTATCAACCCGTACTTGGCATTGCGAGCTGCGTTGATTGTTGCAATACAAAATAATTTTGAACATGTTGTTTGTTCAGCATTTGGTTGTGGTATTGGTGGGGTTTCTCCTGAAGATTCCGCTGAACAAATGAGGACGGCATTTCTTATTATAGCATTCAATCAATGGAGAAAAATTGTTCACCCAGCTCAAGCACCATATGCTATGAGGCAATATTAGCGGCAAGTAGATCTGAGGTTTTGTTATATTGAAAAGTCGATCGCTAAATGAACAGCTCGAGATAGGTAATCTCTCTGAAGTTATCAATATCGACTTCGATACTGAGACGTTGGTGGTTACAATATCAGTTGATAATTATAGGTTCGATATTGCCTTTTATAGCACCCTCGGCTTTAGAGTTCTTGACGAAGGCGATTTATTAGAATTTTGGCCGCATTGTTCCACAACAAATGGATGGCTTTTTGAAATTGAGAGTGGTGGATGGTTCGACCAAGAAAGCCAACGAAAAGGTTTTATATCAATGGAGAACGGTGAGGTGCAAGAGTTTTTCATTGCAGGTGAGAACTATTGCGTCAATGTGCTTGCTTTTGAAAAACCTGACGTGACGGAAAGTATCCGCTAACAAGAACGTGCTCACGACCGGTCGCACGTGCTGCTTTTTCGGCCTTATTCGTTATCTAAAGTATTCCAAATATCAAGATATCGTTCCGTATTCATAGTCCAACATTCGTCATCTTTCCTTACATAAATCGGCGAGATGAGTATGGCACGATACACAAGTGACTCTCAATCCCAGTCGCTTTATATTCTGTCCGCTTTGAGGAACAAATCATTCCAGCCATATTTAGTTTCTTTTCCTTCAGGAAAAACAGTTTGTACGGAGGCAAACGCCCCCTTCACAAACCCGATAGACCAATCATCCCTTTTTCATCTTCACAGCCAACTCCAGGCGATCCCGAAAGCCCGTTTTAGCAAAAATCGAGGTGAGATGGGCCTTTACCGTGCGCACGGTGATGACCATCTTTTCGGCGATCTCCTTGTTGGAGAGGCCTTCTGCCACAAAGCCTGCCACCTCTTCTTCCCGTCTGCTCAAGGGCTCCAGGGTATCGGGCAAGGCCTTTTCAGGTAGTGTCGGTGTAAGGGAGGCGATCATCCGGGTCACGAACTCAGGGGGCATCCAGACTTGGCCTTCCTTGACGGCCGTAATGGCCTGGGCCAGGTTTTCGCGGTGCATGTGGCGATTGCCGTAGCCGCGGACCCCGCGCCGCAGAAGCCTCATGCCCTGGTCGTACAGGGGCCTTTCGGCAAGGGCAATCATGGGAGGGACAACCGAATCCAGATTGTCTTCGCCGCAGGATTTCAAGTCGATGAGAAGCAGGCTCACAGAATTCGGTTCCACATCGGACAGCCCCTCAAGGCCGGTCACATGCACGAGATTGTCGTCATCAAGGGGAAGACCGGCAAGGGATTTCACCCACCGGCTATCGCTACTGCACACACAAATCATGAACTACCTCTCCCCCAACGCATTTTCTTTGGCCCTTAAAATCGGTTTCAGCAGATAGGCCATCACGGTTTTGCTGCCCGTGATGATGTCCACCTGGGCCGTCATCCCAACTATAATCTCTTTTTTGTTCTCGTCCGTGCCGAGGTAGTTCCGGTCCGTCTCGATGCGGACCAGGTAGTACTCTTCCCTTCGGTCATCGGTGATGGTGTCCGCGCTGATGTGGGTCACCTGGCCGTCAAGGCCGCCGTAAATGGCAAAATCGTAGGCCGTGATCTTTACCACAGCCTTCAGGCCGGGGTAGAGAAAGGCGATGTCCGAGGGCTTGATTTTCGCTTCTACCACCAGGGATTCTTCATCCGGGACGATCTCCAGGATGTCCATGCCCGGCTTCACCACCCCGCCCACGGTATTGATGAGGATCTGCTTAACCGTACCGTTCACAGGGGACCGGACGCTTGTGCGCTGAACCCGGTCCTCAATGGCCAGGCGGCTCTGGTTGAGGCGTTCGATCTCTGCCATCACCTTGTTGTACTCTTCCTGGGCTTCGCTTCGAAACCGCGCCTCCAGCTCACTGTTCTGCTCTTTGGCCTCCACAATACGGGAGTTGAGGGTTTCGACCTTTTTCCGCGCGCTTTCAAGCTCGTGGTTCCTGTCCAGGGATTTTTGCTTGAGCTGAATATACTCCAACTCCGAGACCAGCCCTTTCCTGTACAGAGGACGCGTGAGCTCCATCTCCCGGGCGATCATCTGAGTGCTGCTCTCCAGCATGCGGATGTTCATCTCTGCTTCGGCCAGTTCGATCTCGCGCTGGCGAAGCCGTTCGCGCATCACCTCGATTTCGCTTTGCTTGCGCCGGGTGTTGGTCTCGTAGAGGCGCTTCTCCTTTGCAAGCAGGTCCTTGACCTCCTGGGCTTCGGCCACGCCCTCTTCAAAGGAGAGAATTCCGGCTTCGGCCGCCAGACGGACGGAGCGGGCCGTGAGTTCGTTGATCACCGAGCTGCTCTCCGCGTAAGAGCTGCCCACGCCCGTGTCGTCGATGGCGATGAGCACCTCCCCTTTGGTCACCTTGTCCCCTTCCCGGACCCTGATCTCCTTGATGATCCCCCCTTCAAGGTTCTGCACCACTTGGATCTGGCGGGAAGGAATCACCTTGCCGATGCCACGGGTTCGCTCATCCAGGCGCGCAACGCTCATCCACCCGAGAAGGGAAAACACCAGGGCGGCAATGATCCACAAAAAGAAATTTGATTTTTTAGGGTTTCCCGCAAGGACGGCAGCGCTCAAGCTGTTCATGAACTCAATGTCCTGGCTGCTGTATCGCCCGGACCGCCCCGACAGACGGCGCCCCTGGACGCCTTGTTTCCGCACACTCTTTTCGGTTGCCATTTACTGCGCCCCCCCCAGCTTTGCCAGCACCTCGGCCTTGGGGCCATCCATGGCAACGGACCCGTTGTGCATCACGATGATGCGGTCCACCACCTCCAGTATCGAGGGTTTGTGGGTAATGATGACCGTGGTCTTGCCCTGGGTCACCTGCTTTAAGTTGGAAATCACCTGAAGCTCCGTATTGAAATCCATGGCGTTGGTGGGTTCGTCCAGCAGGACCAAAGGGGTGTCGTCGATGAAGCAGCGGGCCAGGGCCACGGACTGGCGCTGCCCTCCCGAGAGGCTGGCGCCCCGCTCCCCCACCTGAAGATCCATGCCCAGGGGGTGACGGTCCGTAAAGGTGTTCACCCTGCCGATTTCAGCCGCCCTGATGATGGCCCGATCGTCCGCATGGGGAGATTTCAGGGTCATGTTGTCCCGCACCGTACCGGAGAACAGAACCACATCCTGGGGCACGTAGCTGAAATGGTGCCGCAGGTCCACGGGATCGATCTGCCGGACATCCAGGCCGTCCACAAAAACCGAGCCCTGATCCTGCTCGTAAAATCCAAGGAGGATCTTGCTGATGGTGGATTTACCCGACCCCACCTGACCGATGATCCCTACCCGCTCGCCTGCCTTGATGCGAAAGTTCACGTCCGACAGGGCATTGATCTGCTCGCCCGGATAGGCAAAACTCACGTCCTTGAACTCAATGTCGCCCTTGATATCCTGACGCCGGACAAACTGCTTGGTTGCGGGACGCTCCACCTCCTTGTCCATCAACTCGTTGAGGGATTTGAGTCCGGCGCGCATCTGCTCGAACCCGGAAAGCAGCGCCACCACCTGGGACATGGGGGCGATGGTGCGGGAAGAGAGCATGTTGATGGCGATAAGCCCGCCCATGGAGAGTTCGCCCGCTTTGATGAGGTAGACCCCCACCACGATAATGGCAACGGAGCTGAACTGGGTCAGAAAGGCGGAAAAAACGCTCAGGGAGTTGGACATAATGCGGGATTTGAGGCTCTTTGTCGCAATATCCCCGGTGCTCTCCTCCCAGTGCCACTGCATGGAGCTGCCTGCGTTGAAGGCCTTGATGGTCTCCAGGTTGGCCAGGGCCTCCACCAGGATCCCGTTTTTCCGGGCCGCGGCTTCATGGGTGCTCTCCACGATCCTGTAGATGGGCTTTTTCAGACAAAGACTCGTCAGGAGGATCAGGACCATGACCGTAAGCGGCACTCGGGCCATTACCGGATGGATCGAGTAGATGACGATCATGAAAAGAACGGCAAAGGGCACCTCGATAAACGCGGTGACCGCGCTGGAGGTAAAAAAGGAGCGGATGCTTTCAAAATCTTTGATGTTGTTGGCAAAGGAGCCCACGGACCGGGGCCTCTCCTTCAGCTTGAGGTTCATGGCCTGTTCAAAAAGAAGGGACGAGAGGATGATGTCGCTCTTCTTGGCCGCTGTTTCAAGGAACGAGGTGCGGATACACTTGATGACCAGGTCAAAAAGATAGACAAGACAGATGCCGGACGCCAGGACCCAGAGGGTCTCCACGGCGTTATGGGGAATGATCCGGTCGTAAACGTTCATGGTAAACAGAGGCCCTGCCACCACAAACAGGTTCACCAGGAGCGTGCCCAATAGCACCCGCGCGTAGATCCCCTTGAAGCGCTTCATGGTCCCGAAAAACCAATGCCCGTCCGAGGGGCGTCTCACCTCTTCATCATCCCCGGAAGCCCCGTCATAGGTGCGCTTCAGAAAAAAAACATAGCCCAGGTACTCCTCGGCCAGACGCTCGATCTCAATCTCCCGGGGGGTGTCGTCCACCTCCGGCACGATGATCTCGGCCATGCCGCTGCCGTGGGAAATCCGCGTCAGCACACACGCCTTGTCATCTTTAAGCATCAGGATGACGGGCAGGACAACGGCCGGGATTTCGGAGAGAGACCGCTTCTGGAGGCGGGACTGAAAGCCTGCCTTGGCTGCTGCCCGGGAGACGTTGGACTTGCCCTTGTCCAGGCTGAAGAGCCGCTGCTTCTCCACCGTGGGATCAAAGGGCAGCCCCTGAGCCAGGGCTTCTGCCGAGGCGGGTTTGTTGTTTATCTTTGTCAGCACGACCAGGCACTGCATCACCGGGTCTGTGGATATATCGTAACTCATGACGGATTCCCCAACGGTTCGACCTCGGCGATGGCACGGCCCTGGAAGAAACGGATGTTCCTCCTCTCCAGCATCTCCCGTTGGTCCTCTGATTCAATTTTCGATGCCACAAGCCTGATCCCCAGGCTGTCCGCAATGGTGGCAAGGGCATTGAGGGCGACGTCGGACACCCCACCCTGCTCCGGATCATCCAGATAATCGGCATCCACTTTCATGTAGTCGGGCTTCAGGTCTTTCAAAAGGGTCAGGGTGGCATCCTGCATCGTGCACTGATCCAGGCCGAACCCGTAGCCCATGCCCCGGAAAAGCCCGGCAAGGTCCATGCAGATCTCCGGAGAGCTCAGAAGGGTCGCCTCCTGAAGTTCGAAGACAACCCGGTGCCGCACGGGCCGCTGGGCAGACAGGAACTGCCGAAGCCACAGGAACGACTCCCGGTCCCTGCAGAATTCACGGGTCAGGTTGACGGCGAAAACCCCGTGACGATCCCGGGCGATCTGCTCTGCCACGGCATCAAGCACAACCCGATCCAGTCGGGCCGCATACCCCAGGGTAATGATCATGGGCATGAACTCCCCTGCCTTGTGAAGCACCCCGTCGCCGTCCACCATGGAGACATACACCTCCCGATGAAGCTCGCCGTCGGCCGACACAACAGCCTGGGCATCCACAGGAAACCGCCCGCTGTCAAAGGCATCTTCGATCATCCGCTTCCACTCGTATTTCCCCGAGAGGCAGGGGGCGGACCGGCCGCTGTAAGTTTTCACCATCCAGGGGGCCCCGGATTTGGAGACAGAAAGGGCGTAATCGACTTTGGACAGGATGCTGCCCACGCGCTCTTCAGCTCCGTAGGCTGCCAGCCCTCCGCTGACGGTCACCTCGCCCTTGAAGGTGGGGTGGCCGGTGGTCAGGGCATGGGCGCCCTTAATGATGGCATCGGAGACGGCCAGGGCATCTTCCCGAAGGCACCCGGGAAGGGCCACGCCGAACTCCTGGTGGGACAACCGGGCAACCACATGCTCAGGGACCTTTGCTGCCTCGGTTTTCATCATTTCCACGAGCCCGCTGTAAAAATGGTGCATCACGGGATGACCACCGGACAGGCCGAGGCGCTCCATGCCGTCGAGGCTGAGGATCATCACCGCCCCCACCGAGCCCCCGGAATCGCTCTCCAGGAAATGCCCCAGCTGCTTTACGAAATAGGAACGGTTGTACACCCCGGTATCGGGGTCCTTGAAGTGAAGCGCCTGATAATCCCGAATGGTTTGCAGCTGCCGGTCGAAGATGGCCTTCACTTTTTCCACCATGGTGTTCATGGCAAGGACCACCTCTTTGAGTTCCGGGGTGCCGGGAAGATTGCTGTTGATGATGAACTCGTGGTTGCTGATGGCCTCGGCCTGACGCCGGATGTCCGTCAGGGACCTCATGAGATACCGCAGGATAACCCAGCAGACGAAAAGGGCTGCGCCGCCCACCAGCACAAAGGTGAGGCAGAGCTGCTTGAAGGTGTCCCAGAGCCGCAGATAGGCGTGTCCCGGATGCCCTTTCACCTTGAGGGTTCCGAAGACGGACCACCCGTTCATGACACGGGCCTCGGCAACGGGCGGATCCAGGGTCACCATGCGGATAAACAGCTCGGGTACCCCTTCCACGCGCACGGCCTCGTGCCGCTCGTAGACCGGTACGCCGTTTGAACGGACGAGCTCGATGCGTTCGTAATACCCCCCGTCAAACATGGCGTTCACAGCCGACTTCGTAAACCCCGCGTCGGCAGGTGCGGAACTCAGGGACAGGGCCAAGACATTGGCGGTGTTTTTCGCGCCGGTGTAAAGCTGCATCCCGGTAAAATCACGGGCACGGTCAAAGTTGATCTTCATGACAATGCTCAGCATCACCACAAGGACCACGGTTATCAACACCTGTATCTGTTTGAAAAGACTCATGACCTTCCCCTTTCACGGATCTCCGGATCAACGGCTTTCAGCTTCTTCTGGTTTTTCAAGGGTTTCCTGTTTATCCGCTTGCCCAGGCCCTGCTGTTTCTGAAGGTACAGGTCATCGGCTGTAAAACTGTAGACCGGGATCAAATCGGGACGTTCGGTGGCGGGTTCGATGGTGGTCTTGTAGTTGTCCAAAACGAGGGGAACGGCGCCGGGCGCAGCGTAGTAGGTCACAACGAGGTGAGCAGCGTCCGGGTAGCCGATGGCCTTGACATAGGTGAGAAATACCTTCTCCTCGGGCACCCCCACCTGGACCATGGTCAGGTACTTGGCCACCGCGAAATCCTCACAGTCGCCCCGCCCCTTGCCCAAAAACTCAAGGCGGCTTGCCCAGTAATCGTCCCGGTTCCACACGGTCCTGTCCGTGGCGTAGGTTACCTGGTTGAAAAACCGGTTGATCTCGGCCACCTTCTGCTCTTCAGTGGCGTTCACCAGGCTTTCCATAAGGGCAAGAAGGCCGTTGAGGCGTTTGGTGGCCTGCTCTCCGTAGGTCTCCCTGTAGCGTGCGGCTGCATTCTCGGGCACATAGAAACGATTGGCCTCCCGTGCAGCCACAAGCTGTGAACACACCAGAAGTATCAAAAAGGCTCGACGCACGAAGCCTCCGGTGGGGAAAGGACTCCCCGCCAATTTACGAACGGACCTTTCTGGTCAGCTTGAACTCGGTCCGTCGATTTTTTCGTTTGCCGTCCCCGGTGGCGTTGTCCGCCACGGGCTCGCTCTCCCCTTTGCCGGACCAGGAGAGGATCTCACGATTCACACCCAGTCCCACAAGGGCGTCACACACACTACGGGCTCTTTTCCGGGAGAGTTTGAGGTTGTAAGCCTTGGAGCCGTCGGAATCGGTATGCCCCACCACTTCAACGGAAAACCCCTCTGTGGCCTTGAGCTGGTCCGCAACGTAGGTGAGCTGCTTTTCAGCCTCTTTGGTCAGTGAACCCGAGTTGCGCTTGAAGCTGATCCCCTCAAGGGCGATGGTCTGCTCCTTCCGGGAGGTATCGATCTTCAGGTCAAAGGCGTCCGGTGTCCCGGTCACGATGTACGGGGCCACGACGTCTGTCTCCTCGAATCCCACGGTCTGCATGGCGTCCCCGGCGCAACCCGATGCAGGTGTGCTGCTCTTCGGAACGGAGTTGTCGCACTGGTCACAGGGATCGTCCACGGAGTCCTGGTCCCGGTTGTGCTCCAGGTCGTCGTCCCCGGCGCACTCCAGGGATGCCTCCAGGGGAAGCCCCATGGCCTTGCGAAGGCCCGGATCGTATTCCCGCAGCATCAGCCCGGTTGTGCCTGCGATCCTGTAGGTGGCCGTCAGACAGGAGTACACGGACTCCACCAAGGCGGTTTCCGCCGAGTTGTATTCGTTTTCCATGTTGAGCAGGTCAAGGAGGGTGCGGCGACCTAAGTGGTACTCCTCTTTAAAGGCGGACAGGGTGTCCAGGGAGAGCCGAACATGGTCACCGAGGTATTTTTCCCGCTGTTTTTCAGCCTGAAGGATATTCCAGGCCAGCCTCACGGACTCATTGACGTTTCGCCGTTCGAGGTAAGCCCTGTAATTTTCCCCATGAAGGTTCCTGTTGCTCTTCAGGGTTTCCCCTTTTCTTACGCCGCCGTCAAAGAACGTGTAGTTCAGCTTCAGCATGGCCGAGGCCTGGTCTGTGTCCCCTTCGTCTCCCCCGGTATCGGAACGACGCTGGGCCTTGAGCTCAAGGTCCAGGGAGGGCCAGTACGCGGCCTTTGCTTTTTCCACGGCCTGCTTTCGAACCTGGATATTGGACTGGGAGACCCACAGGGCCGGATGATTTTTCAACGCGATATCCACCGTACCCTCGACGGTCTCGGGAACGAAAAAGGACGGGGCAGGACGCACCATGCGATCAGGGGAGACAAAACGGCCGAACTGCCTGTGGAACTTGACCACCGCCTGATTCAGGTTCTGCTGCCTGGAGATGTAGTTGCTCTGGGCCAGGGCAAACCGGGCCTCGGAGTTTTTGAGGTCGGAGACCCTGTTGAACCCGGACTCGGCCTTTTCCCTTACCTGGCGGAGAATCTGCTTCTGGGTGGCCACGTTCTTTTTCGCCAGGGCCAGCATCTCTTTGGCCTGGAGCACACCGAGGTAAGCTTCGGCCGTATCCAGATAGACCCGGTTGCTGACATTGAGCACTTCGTAAGCGGCGGAGAGGATCCGGGCGTCGGTCTCCCGCACGGTGGCCCGTGTTCTGCCGCCGTTGAATAAATTCATCCGCGCATAGACCGTTGCCGTTGCAGCCGTCAACTCCTCGCGCTCATCGTTGGTATCTTCGCCGTCCGTTACTTCCGGTCCCGCAGCAAGTTCTGCGCCGATGGTTGGACGATACCCGCTTTTTGCGATGGATCGCTCAGCAAGAACGCTTTCGTACCTCTGCCTGGCCTCCAAAATTTCCGGATTTGTGTTTGTGACGATTTCGAGTGCCTGACGCAGTGTCATGGACTCTGAGACAACCCGTTCGCCTTCTGCCAAAGCGACGGTTGTCACCGATAAAACAAAAACAGCCATCGGGATCACCCGACGGAACAACCTGTTGCACATGCCTGAATATTCTCCCACCACGATTTAACTTGTTGATTTTAAAACCATCGTACCCCGCACCAAATCATCACGGAGTTTCGCTAGTTTTAAAGCCAGCGAACACATATTCAATAAAACAGCACCTGTCAATAGACACGTTTACACGACTTACGTAACCCCCCGGGCCTTTCTTTGTTTTTCTATAGTATTAGAAATATCCTTTTACCAATTTCACACAAAATACTCAAGACAAAGAGTCATCTAAACAGGAACCTCACAACAAAACCACTGCCGCGGCAAATGGGCCACGTCGCATCAGAGCGACCGGCCACCCGTTACAGGCGCCTGCCAACCCACAGCAACACCGGAAAGTGCCGGGATATGCTTATCCGTCAGGCCCCATATCGGGCATATCCGGCTGCGTCGCGCTGGCGACAGACCATGGATTTTTTGAGATGCCCCTTTCAACAGACCTGTCATATCTTATGGACCCGCGTGAGGTTTTGACATTCCCTCGGTCGGCATGTAAAGTAGATAAAAATCGACCGCATCTCCGCAATCCCGCCATCTTTACAGATGCTTAAAAAAAGCCTCCCCCAACCACCTGCAAACGAGAAGGTAATGAACCATGTCCACGACCTTTCCAGATACGTTCACACGTCTTTCCGGCGCCGAGGTACCCATATATGTTTTTCCGGACTCTCCTCACTGGTGCGTCCCCAACACGGCCGGGGACCGTTTGCTTCAGGAGCTGGCCGCGACGAAAAGCGCCCCGCACGGCAACGAGACAAAGGGACCCCTGGAGCAGCTCAGGACAAAACAGTTTTTATCCCTTATGCCCCGGAGCAATTCCGCCCCCTACTCCGGGCGCGGTGAGATTCTCTCCTTAAACCGCCTGGCCGAATGCTGGATTCACCTGACGGATCACTGCAACCTGTCATGCCGTCACTGCCTCTTCTCCTGCTCCCCCAAAACAAGGCAAAGCCTCAATTTTGAGGAGATCGAGGCATTGTACCGGGCAACCGAGCCCTTAGGCACAGAGACCTATTACATCACCGGGGGCGAACCCCTGCTCCACCCTGACTTTCAACGCATCTGCCGCCTTCTCCTGAGCAAGGAAAACACCCGCCTTGCCATCCTCACCAACGGATTGCTCATCCCGAAGCACCTGGATTTTCTTACCACGCTCCCCACAGACCGACTCCACTTCCAGATCAGCGTGGATGGCCTTGAGGAGAACCACGACGCCATGCGAGGCCAGGGGGTATTCAGCACGTTACTGACCGTTTTTGACATGCTGTCCCAGGCGGGGCTCAACACCTCCCTTGCCATGGCCGTTCACAAAGGTAACGTCCACCAGATGGCCGATATCGTCACCCTTGCCGGTCGGTTCGGCATTGCCGACGTTCATTACCTCTGGCTCTTTGCCGCCGGAAAGGCACGAGATACCGCCCATGTCCCCCCGGAACAGCTTTTCTCCAACCTTATGGAGGCTGAAAAAGCCGCCGCACCATTGGGAATCACCATCGACAACCTCAAGAGCATGGAGGCCCGGGTCTTCTCCTCTCCGGGCATCCGCCACGACCTGGGCAACGCCGGGTGGGAATCCCTTGCCGTGGGGCCGGACGGGCACATCTACCCCACCCCGGCCCTCATCGGCAACAAACCCGCATGCTGCGGCCACATGCGGGACGGCATCGAAAAGGTATGGAGACACAGCAAAGCGCTCAGCCACCTGCGCGGACTATCTGTTGTGAATGACGAAACCTGCCGCACAAGCCCTTTTCGCTACATCGTGGGGGGCGGCGATATCGACCACAGCTACTACGCAGGCCAACACTACATCGGCCACGATCCCTACATGGAACTCTACGAAGCCATCGCCGTTCACCTTATTGAAAAGGCGGCGGGCACGGTTGCCGACGCCCACGGCGTGCCCGGCATGCGAATCCAGATGGGCGACCGCCTCACCGAGTGCAGCCACGCCGAAGGCGACGTGGCACTCACCCACTCCAACTGCGTGCTCTCCCTTGCCGGGACCCGGGGCACGGTGGGCGCCTTTTACGCAGATGCGGCCGACGCCCCCAACACCGACATCACCAACCCGGTCTGTTACGAAGAAGAATTGATCCACCACATCCCGGAGTCTGCCCGGGTGCGTTCCTACGGATGCGGAAGCCCGGTGCAGGATGCGGACCTTAACCAGGGGGAAACCCTTGTGGACTTAGGCTCCGGGGCCGGGGTGGAGTGCTTTATCGCCGCCAAGATCACCGGTGCGGCAGGAAGCGTCTACGGTATCGACATGCTTGATGACATGCTCTCGCGGGCCCGTAATGCAACGGACGAGGTGGGAAGACGGCTGGGTTACCGGAACGTGGAGTTTAAAAAGGGATACCTGGAAAGCATCCCCCTGGACCGGGAGACCGCCGACGTGGTGATCTCAAACTGCGTGGTAAACCTCTCCGAGGACAAGCCAAAGACCTTTGCAGAAATTTTCCGCATCCTGAAGCCCGGGGGACGAGCCGTCATCTCCGATGTGACCACCGACGCCCCCTTCCCCGCCTCCATCCAAAACGACCCGACCCTTCGGGGAGAATGCATCGGCGGGGCCATGGTGCAGTCCCGCCTCATGGCCATGCTGGAGGCCACCGGCTTTACCAACATCCGGATCATCAAACGTTTCTTTTATCGCGAGGTCCAGGGGCACACCTTTTATTCCCTCACCTACCAGGCCGTCAAGCCCGATGAGACCCGCGCACAGGTTCTCTATCCCGGCCCCTTTGCAGGGGTTATCACCGACCAGGGTGAGGTCATTCCCCGGGGCGGAATCCTGGAGGCCCCCTGGCCTGAGGCCACACACTCCGACCCGTCCGCCTTTGTCATGGACAACGACGGCAACATCACCAATCAGGACGCGGAAAACAGCTGTGCCTGCTACCAGCCGGTGGAAAAGGAGCAGAAGCCAGCTCAGCCCGCGGGTGCCACCATCCTGAGCACAGGGAAAAAAGCGTCGGGATGCATGCGTTGCGGCAAACCCCTTACCTACCTGGACATGGAGCAGGAAGAGACCTGCAGCTTCTGCGGAGAGTCCGCCATGGCCAACGCCCTCTGCGAGAACGGCCATTTCGTCTGCGACCTCTGCCACAGCGAGGACGCCCTCTCCGTGGTCAAGCACCTCTGCCTGACCACCAGGGAGACTGACATCATCACCCTTTTCGACAAGATAAAAAAGCACCCGGCTGTCCCCCTCCACGGACCGGAGCACCACTTTATCGTTCCGGGTGTGATCACCGCGGCGTACCGCAACGCCGGAGGCGCCGTCGGAGACGAGGAGATCCTCTCGGCCATCCGACGCGGCGCGGATATTCCCGGCGGAACCTGTGCGTTCTGGGGAGGCTGCGGCGCGGCCCTGGGGACAGGGATCGCCTTCGGCATCATCCTGAAGAGCACCCCGGTGAAAGCCACGGAGCGGCAGATCATCCAGAAGGTCACCGGCCGGATCATCACGGCCTTAGGTGAGCTGGAAGCGGCCCGCTGCTGCCGCAGGGAAACCCTAACCGCCTTCAAGATCGCTTCCGGCCTCTCCGCGGACCTGTTGCCCATCCCCTTGCAGGCAAACGGCACCACCCACTGCTTTCAGTTCAATATCAATAAGGAGTGCATCAGGTCCGGGTGTCCCTGGTACGTGGCGGGAAAAAGCGACATCAAGGGGGAGTGGCTGAAGGTGAAAGGATAAATCCAGAAATATCGCAACGCGTTGCGCCGGGCGATATCACTCTGACGCATCAACATCGCCGGAGGCCGGAGCTGGAATCGTCAGCAAAAGCAACGGCCTTCACCTTATATATAAGGCATGAATCAACCGCAAACACGCCGACACCGTGATGACGGTAAAAACAAAGAGAATCACCGCGTATCGTCTTTTCATGGTTCCCCCAGCCCAATCTCGCGTGAAAACCGAACAGCCGCCAGGCGGCGGCTTCATGCCTCATTCAACATAGCAAAAAGCAATCATGGGCGTCTACTCAATCTCGCTATCCCGGATATTTCATGAGAAAACGACCCGGTTGTAATAATGGAAAATGTAATTCACGGTTTTCTGCTCGATTTTCTCACCCTTCGGGCTACAGGGCCACACGGAGCCGACACCCCAGGACCCACAAGGTATCCTCATCGATGGTGAGGGCTGGGTCTTTTATGTATTGGAGGGACGGGGTCACGGCCACCTCCTTTGTCAGCTGATAGCGCCAGAACACTTCGGTGGTGTACTGGTCATCGGCTCCTTTGAACGAGACATCGTTGGGACGTCCCCAGTTGAACCCGACCCCGATGACACCGCGCATGGGCACCGGCTGACAGCCAATGCCCGCCGATACCGATCGTTCAAGGAGGCTGCCGCTGTCATCTGTGTATCCTCCCCGGATAAAGGGCAGCCATGTGTCGTCGATCCATCGTTGCCAGGAGAGATTCAGCCCCCAGCCGTCGTCCGTTCCGTTTGCACGCTCATCAATCTGCCAGAATGTGATGTGGGTGTTATCGAAGTAGATCTTGTCCTTGCCGGGAGTCCAGCCGATCTCAACCCATCTGAAAAAATCACTGTCGTCGATGACGGACTCAAACCCTTCAAACGGATCCCTTGGGTCGGCGTTGGCATCGGCGATTCCAGCCTGAATGTAAAGAGAACTGTTGAGCATGGCACCGGCTGCCGCCCCGAGGGTGGCATCATTGGGCAGGTCCATGGAAGCGGAGCCCGTTGAAAAGACGAAATTGGCAAAGCCCGTCCACGGACTGGAGAGCAGGTAGACATCAATAAAATCCGTGGTGTCCAGAAAGCCTCCCACGAACACGCCCTTGCCTTCGGAGACATATTGTTTCCAGTAGAGGTTTGTCAGGCGCGCCTTCTGGTTGCTGAACGGGGGTTCGATGATGCCCGCATACCCGCTTTCAAAACCCAGGGCGCTGGGTGGAATATCCGAATACTTATGGCGGTTCTCAATTTTCCAGTTCAAGCTGCCCTTGTTGGGCCCCCCGCGGTTCACCAGGTCCCAGTAGCCATAAAAACGCGCAATCCCGCTGGAGGCGTTATCTTCCCCCGGGCTGTCGCTCACGTGCATGAAAAGGGCTGAATAGTCGGCCGCCAGATGCAACCCCATCTGTTCTGCCACGCCATCCCGCCAGTCCCGTAGCGGAGAGAGCAGCTGCGATTCGTAGAGTGGGTCGGCCTTCTGGTCCATTGCGATCTGGTTCTCAACCTCATCAGGTGACAGCCTGGGCCTGAGTTTGCCCCCGGTTGATGCAACGGAGACTCCTAAGCCCAGAAAAAGACCCACAGAAACGATCATCATGACAATGCACGGTTTTGTTTTCATGGCCTCCTCGGCTTCAACCTCGTTTTTTCACGTAAGGAAAGAAAAACAGATAGACACCTGTTGCCCAGACACCGGCCAGGAGAACGGCGGTGGGCAGAAGAACCCAGAGCTTGACATGTTCATGGAAAAAGCTGCCGTCATGGATGCTTTCGATGAGGTCAGAGCGCCGCACAGCCACCTGCAGAACCTCACCGGTTTTCGTATCGACCTGGATTTCCCAATGGTTCTTGGCCTGAACCTTCACCAGGCCTTTTCCGGGTCGAACATCCAGGCGATCGATATCCTCCCAGCCCTGGATCCCCACGTGCCCAACGGAGACGGCAATGGCCAGGATCTCATCAAAGCTGAGTATCAACTCGTGGCCCACCCCCTTCTGGGTCGCAGGCTGTATCCACTCCAGCTTCTTTTTCATCAGAAGAACACCACCACTGAGGACCACCACAAGGACCGGCAAGGCCGTTGCAATGGCGGCCCATCGGTGTATCTTCCTGTTCATCGCCACAGCTCTCATGTTGCGTCATCCCCCTTGCAGTGGGGCCATGGATCCACCGAAGCGTCCGCATGGCCCCTTCGCCTTCTGGTCAGCTACTGCGCCTGTGCCACCGATCGATCTCCGTTTTGCAGAAAATCCGCCCATGCCGTGAGTTCGGCGTCGATCTCTTTTTCCAGCATGTCCACCACATCGTAGGCGGACTGGGGCGGTCGCCCTTCGCTCTGAAACAACACCCAGTGGACCGTTTGCAACTTGGACAGCAGCTTGGACGGCTCGTTGGCGATCTGTGACAGGTTGGCCCCCATGGGTACCAGCTTTCCGATAAACGCCGAGGCCTCTTGGGCAATGTCCGAATCCTCACCGGCCTCCTCGGACATTTCCATGGCAGCAATGATGGTTTTGTTGGTTCTCTCGAAGATATCGCGAATGCGCCACCACAATTCAAATCGAGCATCCGCATCTTTCTGTCCCCAGGTCTCATTGGGGTTCATGCGCAACTCAAACGCCTGGTCCTGGGACTGCCCGTCAACCGTCAGCCTGGCGGTGTAGGTACCGGGCCTGGCTTCCACGACGATACCTGCAGGCGGCTTGCCCGGCACAGAGAGCACATCCGGGTAATTCATATCCCAGACCATTCGGTTCAGGCCCACCTCCCGGCTCAGGATCTCGCCCTCGTAAGTCTTTATCAGCTCGCCCTTGCCGTCGAGGATACTCAGGCTGACCTCCTTGGCGTCCTCCCCGATCAGGTAGTAAATAATGGCTCCGCGGGGCCGGGCACCTCCGGCGTCGATGAACCTGCGCTTGCGCTCCCCGTTGACGACCCCGAGTTCGATGAAGGTGTGCCCCATGCGCCCGTTCTGGACAAAGTAATTCTTCTGGCCACCGCCCACGCCCCCGCCGTAGAGAGCCCACCAGTTGATGCCCAGACGCGTATGGGTGCGCGGTTTGAACAGGTGGGCCGTCTTGGCCTGAATGTCGTCCGAGGTCTGCCTCAGGGGGCTGATGTCATCCAAAATCCAGAAACTGCGCCCAAAGGTGGCGATACACAGGTCCTCATCCTTGATTTTCATGTCGTGCACCGGAACCGCGGGCAGGTTGAGGTTCAACCGCTTCCAGGTGGCCCCGTCGTCCAGGGAGGCGAACACGCCTGTCTCGGTTCCCACGAAGAGCAGGCCCTTGCGCACCGTATCTTCACGGATGGTCCGCGTTATCTCCGTCTGCGGAAACTGTTTGCTTAAATCCGTCCAGGTTTCTCCGTAGTCCGACGTCTTGTAGAGGTACGGAAGAAAATCATTGGCGGTCCGGTACCGACTGATGGCCACATACGCCGTTCCTGCGTCGTGGGGTGAGGCCTCGATCTCAAGGACATCCGAGTCTTCGGGAAGCCCGGGCGGGGTAACGTTGGTCCATTTCCGGCAATTGTTTCTGGTCACATGAATCAGGCCGTCATCACTGCCCGTCCAGAACACCCCCTTTTTGACTCCGGATGCGGCCATGCGGTGAATGGTGTTGTAGGCCTCCTGGCCCGATGTCTCCAGAGAAGACGGTGAGCCCCCCGTCTGCTGTTTTTCCGGGTCATCACGGGTCAACACCGGGCTGACAACCTTCCAGCTCTGCCCCCTGTCTTTACTGCGGAACACCACCTCGCCAGCCGTGTACAGAACCTTCGGCCGAAAGGGGTCGAAAAGGACAGGGGCATGCCAGTTAAAGCGGTACTTTGCCTCGTTCTGCCCTCTTCCGAAGGTAATCACGGGCCAGACATTGACCTGCTCCCACTGCCCCGTTTTCAGGTTGACCCGCTGGATCGGGCATCCACCGGCGGCAAAGGTGCTCTGCGCCAGGTGATAAATGGTATTCGGGTCATTGGGATCCGGTACCGAGGCACCGGACTCCCCGCTGCCGATGACCGTTACATCTGCCTGCGAAATACCGCCGTAGATGGACGCGGAAGGGACCTTGTAGCCGATAAGGTCCTGGTTGTTGCCGTAGAGATTGTAAGGAAACTCATTGTCCACATTGAGCCGATACACCTGCTGATTGGGCTGGGTGTAGGGACCGGACCAGGTAACCCCGCCGTTACGGGTCACCATGGCGCCGCCGTCATGGGTGATGATCATGCGATCCGGGTCTTCCGGGTCAAAGGCCATGTCATGAAAATCATCCTTGGTCCCGGAGCGCTGGGTCCAGGTTTTCCCTCCGTCCAGGGACTGCCAGAGCTTGTTGGAAAGCACCCACAGCTCATCCCCGTTGTGGGGACTGGCGTGGAGATGCATGTAATAGAAGGGCCGCTGAATAATGTTGACGTTATCGGAGACAAAGGCCCACGTCTTGCCGCCGTCCTCGGACTGATAAAGACCTGGCTGCTCTTTGGAATCCACAAGGGCACTGATTCGTTCGGGGTTTTTCTTGGAGTGTGCAAGGCCGATGCGGCCCAGGTCATCGGTGGCCATGCCCGGGTTCCTGGTGATTTCGGACCAGGTCTCACCGCCGTCCGTTGACTTGAAAATGCCGGTATTGGGACCTCCTGCTTTCAGCACCCAGGAGCGCCGGAACACTTCAAATGTCGCCGCATACAAAATATTCGGATCGTGTTCGCACAACACCAGGTCGATGACGCCGGCCTGTTCATGCTTGAAGAAAATCCTTTCCCAGGAAGCCCCTCCGTCCTTGCTGCGGTATACGCCGCGGTGCTGACTCGGCCCGAAGGGGCTGCCGATGGCGGCCATGTAGACCAGGTCCGGGTTGGTCGGGTGCACTCGCACCCGTGAGATGCGTTTTGTCTTTGCCAGCCCGATGTGTGTCCAGGTCTTGCCCCCGTCCGTGGATTTGTAAGCCCCGTCACCCCAGGTGGAGCAATCGCGAAGTTGGGGCTCCCCCGTCCCGATATAGATGATATCCGGGTTGCTGGGTGCCAGGGCAATGGCCCCCACCGGCCCCACGTTAATCTGCCCGTCGGTGATGGGATGCCAATAGGTGCCATTGTCATCGGACATCCACACCCCGCCCGATGAATGGGCGTGATAGAACCGGTTCTTGTCCGTGGGGTGCACGGCCACGCCGCAGCCGCGAACGCCCACAAAGGGCCCCACACATCGCCATTCCAGGGATCGCATCTCCCGGTCCACTTCCAGGTCAGCTTTTTGAGCGAATACTCCGGGAGCCACAGGCTCCGGTGCCTCTCCGGGCCGCCACTCGGCAAGGGCCATCCCGGACCAGACCATGACGCATACAGCTGTTGCAATGGTAACCACGCGCTTTTTCATACCGCACTCCTTATTTTGAGTTTAGCGGGCACATTCGAAACAGCAAACAATAAACTGTTATTACGATGAGTTAGCGAGAAAAGTTAAGACATCACAAAAACACAAGTCACCGTTTTGGGTTGATTTATTCACCCTTCTGGCGACCCGAGAGACCCCATCTACTGCGTTATCAGAGCTTTTATAAACCAACGCTTTCTGAAAGCTCTGATGCCTTGAACAGAGTCCGTGGATATGTGAACGAAAGGGATAAGGTAAAGGGGAGTGACAAGATGCTCTGCGTTTTGACATCGGCTCCAAACGCGCGCACCAATACGACAAAAATACGAGCAACAAAGATACCACGGGTTATTTATGGCGATTTAATCGCCCGGCACACCGGATATCAACATCTTGTAAGGTATGATTGTCTTTTGGACTTGGCAAAAAAGGCAAGAACTCATTATACGCTTTAATTTTCGAAGCTTACCAAAGCGACAATTTTCATACAAGCCATTTTTTGTTCTTCAGGAAAGCGATGTGGCGGGAGCACTCCGTGCCCCCAAATCAAAGCCCTGGGTGAGCCGGACACGGTGCACAGAGTGCACCCTACGGGCTGACGGACTTTTGGGACGGTGTCATCAACAACACCCTGGTGGCCCAAGCAATGCCCCAGCGGAAGCCAGCTGTCAAGGTGACACACCTTGCCGCTGGAGGCATTGCTTTTTTTAGGCCCTTAAATCATACCGAAAAGGCGTGGAAGAAACAGAGTTATGCTTGGGAAAAGGGCCAGGATCACGAGCCCGGCAAGCATGGCCAGGATAAAGGGGATCACGGCCTTGAAGGTCTCCTCCACGGGGATCTCCGCCAGATGGGTGGTCACGTAAAGGTTCACGGCAACCGGGGGCGTAAACTGACCGATGGCAAGGTTAAAGGTCATCATGATGCCGAACCAGATGGGGTCCCACCCGAACTGCGCCATGATGGGCAGAAAGATGGGGATAAAGATGTAAAAAATGGAGATGGCATCAATGAGCATCCCGGCACAGAACAAGATGAGGTTGATGACCAGAAGCACCACATACGGATTGTCGCTGATGGCCAGGAGCGATGCGGAAATGGCGTCCATGGCCCCCAGGGTGCTTGCCGTCCATGAAAACAGCCCGGCAAAGGTGATGATAAGCATCACCACGGCCGAGGCATTGGAGGCCTCCACCAAAATCTCGTACAGAGCCTTTAACGTGAGGGTCCGGTAGAGGAAAAAACCCAGGATCAGACCGTAGAAAACAGCCACCACAGCCGCTTCCGTTGGTGTAAACACCCCGCCGTAAAGCCCCCCCAGGATAATCCCCGGGGCCATGAGCCCCCAGAACGCCTCACGGAATGCCTGGAACAGGCCCATGTCCGACGCCATGGCAGTCCTGCTGCCGTACCCCCTCTTTTTGGAGATCCACCAGGCGGGCAGGATCAGGCAAAGCCCTGCCAGAGCACCGGGAATGGCGCCTGCAGCAAACAGGGTGGTAATGGAGGTGTTGGTGAGGGCTCCGTAGATGATCAGGGCAATGCTCACGGGCACAATGATGGCGGTGGAGCCTGCCCCGGCAATGAGGGCGGCCACAAAGCCACGGTCGTACCCGTCCCGGATCATGGCGGGAATCAAGATGGCGCCGATGGCCGCGGCATCGGCCGGACCCGAGCCGGAGATGCCGCCGAAAAAGACGCACACCAGCACCGCCACAATGGCCAGGCTCCCTTTTTTGCGCCCCACAAGGAGGTTGGCAAAACGCACCAGCCGCTCTGAGATGCCGCACCGCTCAAACAGAAACCCGGCAAAGATAAAGAGCGGGATGGCCAGGAGCTGAAATTTGGCGATGCCCGAATAAAAGTTGGGGGAGACCACGGCAATACCCAAGTCCGCCAGCCAGATGACAACCACCGAGGAGAGCCCGATGGCAACGGCAATGGGCACGCCGGAGAGGAGCAGCACCATGAACAGAAAAAACAGCAGCAATCCCATGGTCATACTCCTTTGAGTTTCGCCTTTTCGGCGATGAGCACCTGAATAATCCGCACAATGACAAGAACGGACCCCGCCGGAATGGCCAGGGCATAGATCCACTCCGGAAGCTCCAGGGCTTCGGTGGTGATCTCAAGATCGATGAGATCATAAATATGAAACCAGCTGAGGCCCGCAAGGGTAGCAAAGAGCACAATGGCCAGCACAAGCCCACCCATGCGGACCAGTGTGGCCGCCCGTGGGGAGAGCTTTTTTTCGTAATACTGCAGGTTCAGGTGATGGCTCTTTTTAAAGGCCGCGCTGGTACCGAGCATGGTGAGCCAGACCAGGCCAGCCACCTCCAGCTCCTCGGTGAAGGCCAGGGAAAACTCGAAAAAGTAGCGGGTAACGACGTTGGCCAGCCCCAGGACAAACATGGAGCCCAGAAGCAGGGCTCCGAAGACTTCCTCAAAATTGCGCACAATATGTTTCAGGGTGTTCAAGGTTTAATTCCCCATGTCCGCTTTGGCCTTCTCCACCAGCTCCTCACCGATGCGGGGGACCCATTTTTTGTACACGGGCTCGGTGAGCACACGAAACGCCTTTTTCTCTTCGGGGGTGAGCACCGTCACTTCCATGCCGTTTTCCCGCATCAGCTCGTGGGCGGAAAGGTCCGGGGCCACCAGGCCCTTTCTTACGACACCCTTCTGCATGCGACCGGCGTCCACCGCCGCCTGACGGATGATCTCACGGTCTTTTTCCGAGAATTTTTTCCAGGTCTTCTGGTTCACGGTGAACATGAGGGGATCGATGACATACCCCCAGAAAGACACGTGATTATGGAACTGCCAGATCTTCAGAGGAATCTCGATGCCCACGGCCGGGTTCTCCTGGGCGTCCACAACCCCCTGCTGAAAAGCGATCTTGGCCTCGCCCCAGTTCATGTTCACAGGGTTGGCACCCATGGACTTCATGATGTCGATGAAGATGGGGGTACCCACCACGCGGACTTTCAAGCCCTTTAAGTCTTCCGGGGTCCGAATGGCCCGCTTGGAGTTGGTGATCTCGCGGTACCCGTTCTCTCCCCAGCCCAGGACCTTAACCCCTTTTTTGGCGATCAGGGCTTCAATGGCTTTCCCAGCCTCCCCTGAGGTCACCTTGTCCAGGGCCTCGTAATCTTCAAAAAAGAAGGGAAGGTTAAACAGGTTCAAAGGCTTCAGGGTAGACGACCAGTTGATGGGGGAGGCAAAGGCAAAATCGGCCACGCCGCGCTTGAGCAGCAGGAACTCGTTGGTCTGCTTGCCCGCCATGAGAGAACCTGCCGTGTAGACCTTGATGTTGACCCGGCCCTCGGTGCGCTCCCGCACCAGATCGGCAAACAGGGTCGCCCCTTCGCCCCAGGGCATCTTGGGTCCCACCACACAGCTTAATTTGTATTCCTTTTTATACCCCGCCTCGGAAAGAGCCGGGAGCATCAAAAGGCACACAACCGCGATCGTCCATTTTTTAAGCGCTGTCATCATCACACGTGTCCTTAACGTATCCGGTTACAAAAAAAGGGGCCCGGCGGCTTTGACGAGCCTGCCCACCCCATCACATTTTTCAAGGATTGCGGTTTCTTTCTTAGCCGGGGCCATTCCGGGCTGTCAAGTCACCAGCAGGCTCTATCCCACCGCCCACAGGCCCTCTCCGCCGTTTCGCCCCGAAGGGGCGTTCCCTTTCAAGGATCCTCAATCACCCATACGCCCCTGGTGTAACCCACCCGCCCAACCGAGCCCCACAAGCCTTAAATACTCATGATATCAGCTATATAAAACCATACCACTCACCAGAATCGCCATGACTGGCGTCCCCTCCCCTCCCACGCCGAAAGGGCAAACCACCCCTTTCATGGCAGGCCCTCCGCAATCAAAAATATCTAAAAAAAAATGCCGCTCATCTTCATCTTTTAATGAAAACGAGCGGCACTTTTTTATATTTCATTAATTAAGGACCGCAGGCCAAACACGTCAGGCAGGGCAAAGCAAGACCGCAACATGATCAGGTCCACATGGATAAAACGCTCCACACCCGGTCACCGATTCCCACCGACCTATGCCCTGTCTTTCCTATTACCTGCTTTGCACCTGCTTTTTAGTCATTCAACTGAATATCCTTGCCCTCATGGACCCGCTTCATGTTACGCACCGCGCACATCTTGCCGCACATGGTGCAGCTGTCCTCAAACTCGGGTTTGGAGCTTTCCCTGTAGCTCCTGGCTTTTACGGGATCCATGGCCAGGGAGAACATCTTTTCCCAATCGAGGTCGGCGCGGGCCTTGCTCATGGCGTTATCCCAGCTCCGGGCGCCGGGGATCTTCTTGGCAATGTCGGCGGCATGGGCTGCAATACGCGTGGCGATAACGCCCTCTTTCATGTCCTCCAGGTCGGGGAGACGCAGGTGCTCGGCCGGGGTGACGTAGCAGAGAAAATCCGCGCCGTTGGCCGCTGCAATGGCCCCGCCGATGGCGCTGGTGATGTGGTCGTAGCCGGGAGCCACGTCGGTGACCAGGGGCCCCAGGACGTAAAAGGGCGCGCCGTGGCAGAGGCGTTTTTCCATCATCATGTTGCCGGTGATCTCATCCATGGCCATGTGACCCGGCCCTTCGATCATCACCTGGACATCCTGCTCCCAGGCGCGCTTGGTGAGCTCGCCCAGGGTGATGAGCTCCTCCACCTGGGCCGCGTCCGTGGAGTCGTTGATGCTCCCCGGGCGGCAGCCGTCGCCGAGGCTCAGGGTGAGGTCGTACTTGGTGCAGATCTCCAGGAGCCGGTCGTAGTGCTCGTAAAAGGGGTTTTCGGCGTCATTGAGCATCATCCAGGTGTAGAGAAGGGAACCGCCGCGGGAGACAACACCGGTGAGGCGGTCGTTGCGCTTGATCTTCTCGGCGGTGGCCCGGTTGAGCCCGGCGTGGATGGTGGCAAAATCCACCCCGTCCTCGGCGTGGCGCTCCACCACCTTGAAGAACTCATCCACGGTGATGTCCTTGATGTTCTTGTCGTAGAAGCCCACGGCGTCATACATGGGCACCGTACCGACCATGGCGGGACATTCGGAGATGACACGGGTGCGGAACTCACGGGTCTTGCCGAAGCAGCTGAGGTCCATGATGGCTTCTGCCTTCATGGCAACGGCGGCCCGGACCTTGGCCATCTCCACCTCCAGGTCGCAGCAGTCCTTGGAGATCCCCAGGTTGACGTTCACCTTGGTGCGGAGCCCTTCCCCCACGCCTTCGGGATCGATGACGGTGTGGTTCTTGTTCACCGGAACAGCGATGGTGCCCTTGGCCATGCGCTCCATGAGGGTTTCGATGGGCATGTTCTCTTTTTTGGCCACGGTCTCCATGGCGCCGGTAACGATACCCTTTCGGGCCGCGTTCATCTGGGTTGTGTAGCTCATTTTAATTTCTCTCCATGGCTTTGCGGATGGCTTTGACCCGCTTTGAAATATCTTTGGCTCCGACGATCTCCGTCACCAGAGCAATGGTTTCCGCGCCGTGGGCTTTCACCTCGGCAATGTTGTGTTCCTTGATCCCCCCGATGGCCACAAAGGGGATTTTTTCGTTTTTCACCACATGATCGAGGTAGGTCAGCCCCACGGCGTCGCAGACATCCTTTTTGGTCTGGGTGGTGAAGATGGGGCCGACACCGATGTAATCGGCCCCCGCCGCAACGGCAGCAGCCGCCTGGGCAGGGCTGTGGGTGGAGAGCCCGATGATCATGGATTCCCCCGCAAGCTTTCGCACCACGGGAATGGGCAGGTCGTCCTGGCCCACGTGGAGGCCGTCTGCTTCAACCGCAAGGGCAAGGTCCACATGATCGTTGACGATGAAAGTAACCCCGGCGTCCTGTGTCAGCCTGCGCACCACCTCGCACTGCCGGTATCGCTCCAGCATGGATTTCTCTTTTTCCCGGTACTGGATCAGGGTGATACCGGCGTCGATCATCGCCTTCACCACCGTGATGTTGTCCCGGCCCAGGGAGTGTTCCTCCCCGGTGATGCCGTAAATATCGGCACCTGCAATGGATCTCATGGTTTCTTATTCTCCTGTAAAAAACGCCCCCCGGCGGCCAGGGGATTTTACCTTTAGCCTTTAGCCTTTAGCCCTTCGCCTTTAGCCTTTACTTCCCCCATTCACCACCCAACCAAATACCAAATCCGCCTGCTTGGCCGCCGCAATGGAGACCACCGCGGACATGGGAGGAGCTGCATCATCCGCTTCGGTGACCCCGTCCCCCACCACATAGCAAGTGGGGCTGATCTTCCGGGTCACGATGCGATCGGCATCTCCCCAGCCGCCGATGCCGGAGGCGGCCACGAGAAAGGTCCCGCGCGCCAGGTATCGCTCCACCAGGAGCTGCTTGGCTTCCACCCGGTCAAAGGCCTCCACCACGGCATCGCAGCCGTCAAAGAGCCCCCCGATGTTCTCGTCGGTGACCTGGACGCAATGGGTGTCCACCACCACCTCCGGTTCGATGGCAACCAGATTCTCTTTCAGGGCAGCCACCTTGCTCTCCCCCACCTGGCGGGCGAAAAAAAACTGCCGGTTGAGGTTGGAAGGCTCCACCCGGTCAAAATCGGCGATGACAAGGCGCCGGAACCCCATGCGCACCAGGTGCATGGCGCAGTTGGACCCCAGGCCCCCGGCCCCTGCAATACCGATGCAGGCTGAAGAGACACGCTCCATGGGATCTTTACCCACGCGGCTCACAAGGGACCCTCCGAGGGTGTCCATCAGTGCATCCTCCAGTCCTGATAGACGGGCTGATACCCGCGCCCCCTTAAGTTGGCATCCATCTCCACGACGCTCCGCTCGTCATTGATATCGAACTGGCCGGAGCCCTCCTCTTCGGTGTGGCTGCCCACGGATGTGCAGGAGCCTGCCGACAGGCGGGTGATGCCCAGGGGAAGCACGTTGTCCCGAAAAGCAGCGCTCTCCCGGGTGGACAGGGTGATCCCGGCCCGGGGCAAAAAGAGCCGGAAGGCGGTCATGGCCTGCACGATATCGGTATCCGATACGATATGGGCGGGTTCATAACATCCGGCGTGGGGCCGCATGCGAGGAAGGGAAAGGCCCAGCTCCACCTCGGGGAAGGTGGTCATGATCCAGTCGGCGTGCATGGCCGTGAAAAAGGCCTCGCGTCGCCAGTGGTCCAGCCCCAGGAGCCCGCCGAGGTTGATCCCGCGCATCCTGGCCCGGGCCCCGCGCTCCAGGGCCTCCAGCCGAAACCTGAAATCACGTTTGGGTCCGGCCGGGTGCAGGGTCTTGTACAGATCTTCGTTGTACGTCTCCTGATACACGGTGAGGCTGTCGGCCCCGGCATTCACGAACCGTGCATACCCATCCTCGTCCACGGGGTAGATCTCGATGCCCACGGACGTAAAATACTTGGAAATGATGGCCAGGCTCTCCTCGATGTAGGCCGGAGTCGCCACGTTGGGCGCCTCGCCGGTCAACAGGAGAATGTGTTTGAGCCCGGTCTCGGCAATGGCCGCGGCCTCGAACTCCACCTCTTCCAGGGTCAGCTGGCGCCGGTGGATCTTGTTTTTGGCGTTGAACCCGCAGTAGACGCACTGGTTGATGCAGTGGTTGGAGATATAAATGGGAGTAAACAACAGGATCTGGCGGCCAAAATGGCGCAGGGTCGACTCGTGGGCTTTCCGGGCCATATCCTCAAGGAAAGGCACCGCCGCCGGAGACAAAAGGGCCATTAAATGATCTACCGAACATTTGTGTGCGTCCAGGGCGGCTCGCACGTCATGCTCCGTGGCTCCGTTGATGCGGGCAAGGGTCTCGTCCGGGTCCAGTGTTTTCCAAACATCGAAAAAACCCATCACGCCCTCCCCTGCCCGAGGAACCCGGTAAGGGGGGACGAAGCCGATGCCTCTTTGCGTGTCGAACCAAGGCCTGCAAGGTACGCGGCACGTCCGGCGTCAACGGCCCGGCCAAAGGCACGCCCCATGGACACAGGATCACTGGAAGAGGCAATGGCCGTGTTGACGAGGCAGGCAGCAGCCCCCATCTCCATGGCTTCGCACGCCTGGGAAGGCTTTCCGATGCCCGCATCCACAATAATGGGAAGGGAGATCTCATCGATGAGGATCCGTATCATCTCACGGGTACGGATCCCCCGGTTGGTGCCGATGGGAGCGCCCAGGGGCATGACCGCGGCGGCCCCGGCATCCACCATGCGCCGGGCATCCATGAGGTCCGGGTTCATGTACGGAAAAACATGAAACCCTTCTGCGGCAAGGATCTCCGTGGCTTTTGTGGTCTCCAGGTTGTCCGGGAGCAGGTAGCGCTGATCGCTGATCACCTCGATCTTGATCCAGTCCCCGCATCCGGCGGCCCGGGCAAGGCGGGCGATGCGCACCGCTTCTTCTGCGTTTCGTGCGCCGGAGGTGTTGGGAAGGAGCACCATGTTCTCGGGAATGTGCTTCATCACGTTGTCGGTCTCCGAGGCAAAGTCCACACGGCGCAGGGCCACGGTGATCACCTGGGCGCCGGAAGCCTCACACACATCTGGGATCAGGCCATCGGCCGGGTATTTCCCGGTCCCGATAAAAAGCCGGCTTGAAAACTCTCTTCCCCCAATTTGAAAACAATCATCCATCAGCACCCCCCTCCCACAAATCGCAGGATCTCAAGTTTGTCGGTTTCGCTCAGTGTCACTGCCCCGAACCGGGACCGCTCAACCACCTCACCGTTTCGCTCCACCACGACACTGCCGGGGTGAAGCCCTTTGTGCTCCAGGAACCGCTCCAAGGTCATGTCACCTTGGGACAGGCTCTCTTCGCTGCCGTTGACCATCATAGACACACCTCCTGGAAACCCCGGAAACGCGTATGGACCGCAAACGCAGACAAAAACCGCGCCACAGGCACACCGAACCAGGGCCATAAGCTGGAGGACAGGTATTCTTGTATGAAGGGGAGATACCAAGGAAAGGGATTCCAGGGCGCAGGACCGATGATTCCGGAGCGGCACCGAGGCCTGTGAGCCTGGGCCAGGTACCGGACCGCGAGCGGCCAAAAAAAAAGGCCGCCCGCAGGCAGCCTGATACGTGAGGTGTCGGGGGGCTTTGAAGCGCCGCGACAAGAATCGTGTATGTGGCTTCCCTACGGCAGTACAAACTGCGTCAGGTTCAAAGGGTTGGAATATCTCCGTCTCAGCCCGGTTAAGGGCACCCCCAGCAAAGTTACAACTGATTGTGGGATTCTTTTAGCATCATCCGCCCCGCCCGCGCAAGGAAAACCGACGAGGCTGTGGACAAAGGGTTCCACAACACCTCCCGGGAACGTCTGGGGGTCGCCCGGGCCCTGTTTTCACGGCTCGGTGTCCAAACGGGCCCATGATTTTCAGGCACCGCCGCCTTCCGGATGGGCGGCTGCCGGATCGGGCTTTCGAAACCACCCCTGCTTTCCCCCATTGACCCGGAGGTACCATTCCAGTATAACTATTGAAGATTCCAAGACTTGGGACCTCTTACCACGATTTTCCAAAGCACCTTCTCACCCCCTCGAATCCCTGCACCGGAAACCTCAAAATCTCTCGTTTTCAGCGCCTTCTCCGTTCCCTTTTGCGTCCACTTTTCCCCTTGCAGCACCCGTTTTCGGAGAAAAAAAGGTTCCCTCATGAGAATTTAAGATTGACAATCACATGCTTTTGTATATATTCGGTGCCCTTGATTGCTCCTGACGCCGGCCTTTTGTCTGGTCTAAGCAAACAAACCACCATGAGCAAAATCTGGAAAGGCTCGTTAAACCGGGGTAACGTGTGACTTACACCCACCGGACAGGGAATGATACGTCTTCATTCCCTTTTGGGTTGTCATGTGCTGCCTCGATCGTTTTTTCAAGAAGGATACGTGACAATGAAGACCGACTTGCAGAAAGTTAGAAACATAGGCATCAGCGCCCACATCGACTCCGGGAAGACCACCCTGACCGAGCGCATTCTCTTTTACACCGACAGGATTCATGCCATCCATGACGTAAAGGGCAAAGACGGCGTCGGCGCCACCATGGACTCCATGGAACTCGAAAAGGAGAGGGGCATTACCATTGCCTCGGCTGCCACCTACTGTGAATGGAAGGGCCACGAGGTCAACATCATCGACACCCCCGGCCACGTCGACTTCACCATCGAAGTAGAGCGCTCCCTGCGTGTTCTTGACGGTGCCATCCTGGTTCTCTGCTCTGTGGCCGGTGTCCAGTCACAGTCCATCACCGTTGATGCCCAGATGAAGCGCTACAAGGTTCCCTGTATCGCCTTCGTTAACAAGTGCGACCGAAGTGGTGCCAACCCCTTCCGCGTTATCGACCAGCTCAACGAGAAGCTCGGTCACAACGCCGTTGCCATGCAGATTCCCATCGGCCTTGAGGACAACCTCCAGGGCGTGGTGGACCTCATCGCCATGAAAGCCTACTACTTCGACGGCGACAACGGTGAAAACATCCGCGTGGAAGAGATCCCCGCTGAGCTCCTCGACGAGGCACAGGCCAAGCGTGAAGAGCTCATCGACCAGGCTTCCCTCTTCTCCGAGGCCCTCACCGACGCCATCCTCGAAGAGGCTGAGATCACCGACGAGATGATCGTTGACGCGGTTCGCATCGGCACCATCGAGCGTCAGATCACCCCCGTTTTCATGGGCTCCGCTTACAAGAACAAAGCGATTCAGCCCCTTCTGGACGCGGTAACCCGTTACCTGCCTACTCCCGACGACATCACCAACGAAGCCCTTGACCTCGACAACGAAGAGGCTCCCGTGATTCTCGAAGGGGATTCCGAAAAGCCCACCGTGGCTCTGGCCTTCAAACTTGAAGACGGCCAGTACGGGCAGCTGACATACATCCGTGTGTACCAGGGCTCCCTGAAAAAAGGCGACACCGTAAACAACGCCAAGAACGGCCGCAAGATCAAAATCGGTCGTCTGGTCCGTATGCACGCCTCGGACATGGAGGACATCAACGAGATCCCGGCTGGTTACATCGGCGCCCTCTTCGGCGTGGACTGCGCCTCCGGCGACACCTTTGTTGACTCCGCCGTCAACTACTCCATGATGAGTATGTTCGTGCCCGAGCCCGTTATCTCCCTGTCCATCACGCCCAAGGACAACAAAGCTCAGATCAACATGAGCAAGGCCCTCAACCGCTTCACCAAAGAGGACCCCACCTTCCGCTCCTTCATCGATGACGAGACCAACGAGACCATCATCGAAGGCATGGGCGAGCTTCACCTCGAAGTATACGTCGAGCGTATGAAGCGTGAGTATAACGCCGAAGTGGAAACCGGTCAGCCCCGCGTTGCCTACCGTGAGACCATCACGCGCCGCGCTGAGTTCGACTACACCCACAAGAAGCAGACCGGTGGTTCCGGTCAGTTCGGTAAGGTTATGGGTTACATCGAGCCCCTCGAAGACGAGCAGTTCTCCTTCGAGAGCAAGGTTGTGGGCGGTCGTATCCCCACCCAGTTCATCCCCTCTTGTGAGAAGGGCTTCGAAAGCTGCATGGCCAAAGGGCCCAAGCTTGAATTCCCCGTCACCGGTATTGCCGTTACCCTTGAGGACGGCGGCTTCCACGCGGTTGACTCCTCGGAGATGGCCTTCCAGGCTGCAGCCAAGGGTGCCTTCAAGCAGGCCTATGAAAAAGCCAAGCCTGTTATCCAGGAACCCATCATGAAGGTTGAGATCGAAAGCCCCAATGAGTTCCAGGGACCATGTATGGGCTTGATTAACCAGCGCCGTGGTATTATCCTTGGTTCTCAGGACGAAGGGACCATGAGCCGTATCGAAGCTCAGGTTCCCCTTGCTGAGATGTTCGGTTTCTCTACCGTTCTGCGTTCTTCCACCCAGGGCAAGGCCCAGTACACCATGGAGTTCAGCACGTACAAGACCGTGCCCGCCTCCGTGTCGGAAGACATCGTTAAGAAAGTGAACGAAGAGAAAGCTGCCAAAAAATAGCCTTGATGGAACACATCACCCGGCAGCATATCCGAACATCCGATTTTTGGTTGGAGGAGACTGCCGGGTTGACACCATGGGGTCATTTTTGAGTTCGAACCTCAGCGACGAGAGAGGATACTATGACAAAAAAAGAATTGATCTTCAGGAACCCCTTCGGTGCACTGGGCATCGATTGCGATGACATGATCAACGGAGGAGAGCTCGGTGCCGTTATGGCCCGTGCCGGTCTCGGCAAGACCTCCCTGGTTGTTCAGATGGCGCTCCACGCCATGGCTTGCGGCAAGAAAGTTCTCCACGTCAGCCTGGAGGAACCCGTCAACAAGGTCAGCGTCTGGTACAACGAAATGTTCGCCAACCTGGCGGACCTGAACCGTGTGGAAGAGCCTCAGTCTGCCTACGACGAGATCCTTCCCAACCGCATGATCCTGACCATGAATGTGGATGGCTTCTCCATGGCCCGCCTGGAAGAACGCATCAACGACCTCGTCGAGCAGGACCTGTTCAACCCCGACATGATGATCATCGACGGGTACCCCTTTGAAGAGAAGGGTCGCGAAGACATGGAAGAGCTCAAGGCCCTTGCCTCACGCATGGGTTACTTTGCTCTCTTCACCGTCAAGACTCACCGCCACGAAGCCCTTGCTGAAAACGGCCTGCCCGTTCAGCTCGGCGGCGTGGACGATATCTTCTCCACCCTGCTCCAGATCGTTCCGGAGAACAACACCATCTACGTCAAAGCTGTCAAAGGCTCCAAGGCAGACAAAGAGTCCGCCGTCCTCGACCCTGAGACGATGATTATCCGCTAAGCCAATCCCCTTTAAGGGGATTGTTCTTGGATTACGGACGCAAAAAAGGCACCCCGAACCGGGGTGCCTTTTTTATTTTCATGCCATCCGTGCCTCTTTCCCATCAGGGAAACAGTTCCTATCCCTCCGCTTCCCCCCAGACCACACAGCAATTCCGACCGAGTTCTTTGGCCCTGTATAGTGCTTCGTCAGCCATGTGCACAAGCTCTGCCTCCCGGGTCCCACCGTGGGGAACCATGGCAGCCACGCCCAGGCTCAGGGTGACGTGGGTTACGAGGTCGGCCCGTTCATTTGTCACAGCCAGCCCCTCAATACAGCACCTCATGGTTTCGGCCAGGTGCCGTGCCCCATTGAGGTCGGTACTGGGCAGAATCACCACAAACTCCTCTCCCCCGTAACGCGCCACGAGATCTCCGGGTCGACGGGCACAGGAGACAAGGGCCTCGGCCACCCGGGCCAGGCAATGGTCACCGGCCTGATGGCCGTACGTGTCGTTGTAGCGTTTGAAGTGATCGATGTCGCAGAGGATCAGGGAGAGGTCCGATTGCTCACGGACGTGTCGATTCCATTCCGTCACAATGCACTCGTCGAAGTGCCCCCGGTTGGCAATACCGGTGGTGGCATCCATGATGGACGCCCTGCGCAACTCTTCGTTGACGCGCTTGAGTTCCTGCTCCACGCGCACGGTCATGGAGATATTGATGCAGAACCCATAAAATCCGTTCACGCGCTCCTTGGCGTTGCGGGTCACCTGACCGTAGCACAAGGCCCAGGTCAGCCCCCCCTCCCGCCTGCGCAGCTGGCAGCGAAACCGGTTGAGCTGCTCCCCTTCATAGAGTTGAAAAAGAAACGATTCAGCCTGGCGCGGATCGGAAAAGAGACAGGAGACATTCTGAAGGCTCTCTGTCAGCTGTGCGGGGGATTCGTAACCAAGCATCCAGGAGAGCTCGGGGTTGACCACGAGAATGCGGCCTTTGATGTCTGCCTGGAAGATACCGATGGGGGAACTGCTGAAGAGGCTCCTGGCCTGACTCCTGGCCCGGTTGAGCTCATTGACGGCAAGGGTCTGCGCCGTAACATCCTTGACCATGACGGCCAGGCCGGTTTCACCGGACTCCCGGAGTGCGGGCACCGCATACCAGCGACAGAAACACATATCCCCCTGCCGGGTCACGCAGGCCGTGGACACGTCCGAGACGCATGCGCCCCGGAGGCACGCCTTAAAAAATCCCTTGAGGGTATCCCCCTCCTCCGGGGACGGAACCAGGGAGGTCACCTCACGGCCGATCATCCGAGACGCATCATAACCGAACAATGCCTCGGCCGATGCCTCCCACTGAGAAACCGTTCCGTCGGGCTCCAGCCCGATGCTCGCAATCCCCGCTTTGGCCTGGAGCAGGAGGTGAGCAGGCATGGCGCCCTTCCCCTCCCTTCTTCCCATGGCCTGGTGAGAGTCACCGGAGCAGCATCCGCCTTCCTTTACAAGCCATTTATCAAGCACCCTTTCCCTCCAGACCAGGCCCCGCCTGTGTAAGCCCGGGTACACCCCCCCCCGAGCCCCGAGCGGTCCCGCCCAATTATCTTGAGAAATAAAACCGGGATTAACACTCCCCCGGAAAGACCGGCAGTCGCTCAACGTGTCTGTTTGAACGTTCCCTGTTCAAAAACCACCCAAACCAGAAAAAGACCTACCACAATAACTGCCCCATGGCAAAGAGAGCATAAACAAAGAGGGCGATGCTCAAGCAAAATGAGCACCGCCCCCTGCCGGTCTGCCCTCCCGGCCGCAAAAGCATTCCTGCCATGCAACACAGTGAATTCATGGGACCTGCCATGGGACCCCGCCTGTCATGAAGCATGGCGATGATCCCGCTTAGGGCCATGCCAAGAATAAATGACACATGACGGGATCATCCCATAAGTCCTCAGCAGGATTTTTTGATTGTTGCTTCGATACATAACGAATTTAAGAAGGAGTATCGTTATGTATTATTATTTTAGGGCATAGCCCTTACTCACCCTGTTTTTTCAACCCCAGGGACACGGCATCGGCAATTTTACCGAGGTTTCCAAAGTAATCCTCCGCCAGGGGGTCCAGGGGAACCACCGCTCCGTCAAGGGCGGCCGCCACCTTTTCAGCGGTGTGGCGATCAAACTGGGGCTGAACAAAAATCACGCGCACCCCATCTGCTCTTGCCTGTGCAATGTACCGTGAAAGGGCCTTGCCCTTGGGACTCTTTCCCTCCACCTCCACAGCCTTTTGAACCAGCCCGTACGCATCGGCAAAGTATCCGAAGGCCGGGTGAAACACGTAAAGGGTCTCCCCTGCAAGGGGGGCCAGGGCCCGGGCAATCTCGGCGTCCAGGGAGTCAAGCTCCTGAAGCAGTGCGCTGCAGCCGGCCTCGTAAACCGGGCGGCCGGACGGGTCCCGGGCAATAAGGGCGTCCCGCATGGTCACGGCCTGAATCGCGACCCGACCGGGATCCAGCCAGATATGGGGGTCCATGCCTTCGTACCCTTCGTCGTGCCCGTCTCCTTCATGGTGATGCGCATCGCTGTCATGGTCATGATGGTGGTGGTGATGGTCATGGGCCATGGCCAGCAGGGGCACCCCTTTTCGGGTATCCACCACCTGAAGGTTTCCGGCCATGCTCCTGATCTTGGGCATAAGGTGGGTTTCATAGGGAAGGCCCATTCGGAAAAAAAGATCGGCACCACCAAGCCCGGCTATCACGGATGGTTTGGGGCGGTACATGGCAGGACTCTCCCCGGGGGTAAGCAGCACCTTCACCTCAACCCGTTCTCCGCCGATACGCTCCACAAACGCCTTCTGAGGCGGAATACTGACAAAGGCCGTCACCGCCTTATCGGCTGCCGCCGCATTTAAGGGAATACTCAAAAACATCACACCAACAGCCCATTTCATCCACGTTTTCATCTTCCCTCCTCAAGGTCTGCTTCTTTTTACGACTGCCCCTTACTTCAGAAAGTTGCCGTCAGTGGGTGTCTTCCATCTCTTTGATCTCCTGGCGCCTTTTCTCTTCGGCCTCCTGCAGCACAGACTCCACCTCCCGGGCTTGCTCAAGGGCATCTCGCTGCGCATCGTACATCCGGGTGTCCTCCTCCTTCTTCCCGTCACCGGAGCAGGCAACAAAAAGGGCCACCACACACGCAGCAGCCATAATCACCACAAGCTTCTTCACCATGTTCGACATCCTTTCCAAAGAGTTGGCGGAAAAAGGCAGGCGCAGGACTGTCACCGAAGCGGACACAGCCCCTTTAAAACCGGGGACGGCACTGACCGCAACTGACCGCACCCCATAACAGAGTGTGCCATTGCAAAATGATCCGTTCATAGCGAAATGTCAACAGAAAGTCAGGATGGAAAAACAGTGGTGAAAGAACAAAAACAGAGAGGATGGGAGGGGGAGCCCGCTCCTGGGGCTCCCCCTATTTCAGAGACCTACCGGTGGGAGACTGGGAGTCCTCAGGCCATGGACCCCACGGTATCCGGGACAATCAGCACGGCCTCGGTCTTTGCGAGCACCTCTTCCACACTGACCCCCGGAGCGGTCTCTTTGAGCAGGAGGCCGCCTTCGACAACCTCCATGACGGCCAGCTCCGTGACGATCAGGTTGGCTTCCTTAACCGCTGTGAGCGGCAGGTTGCACCGCATGAGGATCTTTGACTCTCCTTTGCGATTGGTGTGATCCGTTGCAATGATCACCTTTTTTGCCCCGGTGCACAGGTCCATTGCGCCCCCCATGCCGGGGACCATTTTCCCGGGGATGATGTAGTTGGCGATGTTGCCCTCCTGATCCACCTCCAGGGTCCCGAGAACCGTGGCATCAATGTGCCCGCCCCGGATGATGCCGAAGGAGGTGGCGCTGTCAAAAAAGCAACCACCGGGCAGAATGGTGACAGGCTGGTTCCCGGCGTTGATGAGATCCGGGTCTGCCTCCCCTTCCGCCGGTGCCGGGCCGATGCCGATGAACCCGTTTTCGGATTGCAGAAGCACCTCCACCCCGTCGGGAATGTAGTTGGCCACCAGGGTGGGCATGCCGATGCCGAGGTTCACGATGTCGCCATCCTTGAACTCCCGGGCAATGCGCCGGGCAATGAGTTCTCTGCCTGTGGGTTTATCAGCCATGTTTCACCTCCCCTGCCTGTACAACGGCGTCCACAAAAATCCCCGGAAGCATGACATGGTCGGGATCCATGGTCCCGGTGTCCTCAATGTGCTCGGCTTCCACAACTACATACTCACAGGCCATGGCCATCAGGGGGTTGAAGTTCTGGGCCGACTTGCGAAAGATCACGTTGCCGGCCCGATCCGCCCTGTGGGCCTTGATCAGAGCCACGTCCCCTTTGATGGGGGGCTCCAGAAGATAGGCTCGCCCGTCCACCTCGATTTTTTTCTTTCCGTTCTCCACCTCGGTACCCACCCCCGTGGGGGTCAGGATACCACCGAGGCCCACACCGGCTGCACGAATCCGCTCCGCCAGCGTGCCCTGGGGCACGAGGACGGCCTCAATGCGGCCTTCGGTCATGGCTTTGCCGAACTCGGGGTTGAGCCCCACGTGGGAGGCGTAAAAGGTCTTCACCGACCCCTGGCGCACGAACTTGCCCGCCCCCTCCCCGGGGACGCCGGCGTCATTGCAGACGATGGTCAGGCCGGTCAGGTTTTTGGCCACCACCGCGTCCACGAGCAGCTCAGGGGTGCCGACGGTCATAAACCCGCCGACCATAATCACATCATCGTTTTTTATGCTCCGGACCGCCTGGTCCAGCGTCTTTACCTTGTTCATCGTTATGCCTCCAAAGGCCGTTAGATATGTCCTCAAAGTCTTGAAGCGTAAGCGTTGTTAAAGGAACATCAGCACCACCGAGGTGACAAGACCTCCCCAGAGCAGGGCCACGGTGCAGTAGCCCATGATGTCCCGGATGGTGAGCCCGGCGATCCCCAGGAGGGGCAGGGCCCAGAAAGGCTGAATCATGTTGGTCCAGGCATCACCCCAGGCAATGGCCATGGCCGCTTTCCCCAGGGGAACCCCCAGCTCTTGTGCAGCAGGCATCACAATGGGACCCTGGACGGCCCACTGACCGCCGCCGGAGGGCACGAAGAAGTTGACGATGCCTGCGGAAAGGTACGTGAAGAAGGGGAAGGTGGTGACCGTGGAGACCTCCACAAACCACTGGGAGATAGAGGCGGCCAGGCCCGAATGGACCATCATCCCCATGATACCTGCGTACAGGGGGAACTGCAGCACGATGCCGCCGGTGTTCTTGATGGCGTCGTTCATCACGCGAAGGTACTTGGCCGGGGTCTTGTGCAGGATGATACCGGCAAAGAGAAAGATGAGGTTTACGCTGTTGAGCCCCAGCTTGCCGCCGGTGACAAAGTAGTAGATGATGTACCCGAAACCCATGGCGCCCAGGAGCATGGATATCACCATGGAGTTTTCCAGCCGTTCGGCAGGCGTCATTTCGGATCGGGGCTTCAGGGGCTCTTCCTCGTCCTCATCGGCGAAAAGGGCGGGATCGACCTCCACCACGTCCTCGGCCTTGGGCATCATCATCCGGTTGATGATGGGAAGGGAGGCAAGAAGGATCACGCAGATCAAAAGACTCTGCCAGGAAAAGATCGTCTCGGATACGGGGATCTGCATGCCGCCGGTGATCTGCGCCATAAAGCCCTTGGCATCGGCCACCTTCAGGGGAATGGACCCGGAGAGCCCGGCGTGCCAGACAATGAAACCGGTATAGGCCGAGGCCACGAGAAGACCGTAATGGACCCCCTTGACCTTCTTGACCATCTCACGGGCCAGGAGTGCGCCCACGATCAAACCAAACCCCCAGTTGACCCAGCAGGCCACCAGGGCCACGAAGGTGGTCACCGTGATGGCCTGGGACGGTGTTTTGGCCACCCCTGCGATGGCCTTCAAAAACGACTCCACCAGCTGAGTCCGTGCCAGGGTGTGGCCGGTGACCAGCACCAGCACCATCTGCATGGCAAAGGCGAGGAGTTTCCAGAACCCCTCCCCCCAGTACTTGACCATGGAGACAGGGGACTGGCCCTGAAAGATCATGCCGAAAATAAACACGAGAAATGTGAGGATGGCGGCAAACAGAAACGCATCCGGCAGCCAGCGACGGACGATTTTGCTGAAAAAGGCAGCGAGACCTCTTATCATGGTGATTCCTCCCTTGTTGTGATGCGGCCCGAAACACCCTTGTGACGGTGCCGCACCCACGGTTAAACCCAACTCTTGCCACAGGGTTAGCACCATGCATGCCAAGCCGTGGACTTCAGCCACAACAGCCCTGTTTAATAAAGGATACAGGCATAGCCCAGGTGTCTGATCAGGAGGATAGATGGATAAGGTGTGCAAACTTCGGGAGAGGGCTGTGTAAGGTTTACACAGCCCTGTCAAGCAGAGGAGATCGAAAAGAGATGAACCGTCAGTGTTGTGTCAATCCGTACTTATCAATTTTATAAATCAATGCCTTGCGGCTCATTTTCAGCATATCGGCTGTTTTTACCCGGTTCCAGCCGGTGTCGTCCAGGGCGCGTTGCAGGATGTCCGCCTCCACGGCGTCCATCTTCTCCTTCAGGGAGCTTCCCTGCCCCGGCAGCCCGGGCCCTGCCGTGCCGGGGGCTCCGCCCCGGAGCGAGACAGGCAGGTCTTCGGCCATGATCACCCCACCCTGCCCCATGACCACGGCCCGCTCCACGGCATTTTCGAGCTCACGCACGTTCCCGGGCCAGGGATAGGCCATGAGCTGGTCCAGGGCCCCGTGGGAGATCTGCTGGACCTGTTTCCCCGTCTCCTTGTTGGACCGGGCAATGAAATGATCCACAAGAAGGGGGATGTCTTCCCGCCGATCCCGCAGCGGCGGGATATCCAGCAGAACCACGTTGAGGCGGTAGTAGAGGTCTTCCCGGAAGCTCCCCTGGCGGATGGCCTCGGCAAGGTCCTTGTTGGAGGCTGCGATCACGCGGACATCGGCGTCAAGGGTCCGGGTTCCCCCCACGCGCTGAAAGGTCCGGTCCTGGAGAACACGTAAAAGCTTTGCCTGAAGGTTCGGACTCATCTCACTGATTTCATCAAGAAAAATGGTCCCGCCCGCCGCCAGTTCGAATTTGCCGGGATGGGGTCCCACCGCCCCTGTGAAGGCGCCCTTTTCATGGCCGAAGAGCTCGCTCTCAAGGAGCCCTTCGGGGATGGCGGCGCAGTTGAGGTTGACCAGGGGCCCCTGGCTCCGACGGCTGTTGTAGTGAATGGCCCGTGCCACCAGCTCCTTACCCGTACCGCTCTCGCCCTGGATGAGCACCGTGGAGTTGGTGGGAGCCACCCGGCCGATGTTTTTAAACACCTCCTGCATACCGGTCGATGTGCCGATGATGTTGTTGATGGAGTACCGGGTCCTCACCACCCGCCTCAGGTCTTCCACCTCACGGGTCAGGCTCTGGATCTCCAGGGCGCGCCGGACGTTGAGGATGATCTCCTCGTTGTTGAAGGGCTTGGAGATGTAGTTGTACGCCCCCAGCTTCATGGCCTCCACGGCGGTGTCCACCCCGGCAAAGGCCGTGGTCATGATCACCGGCACCTCGGGCCAGGAGTCCCGCATCACCCGAAAGGCCTCCATGCCGTCCATCTCCGGCATGCGGATGTCCATGAGCACAAGATCCACCGACTCCGACTCCATGCGCGCCAGGGCATCCTTGCCATTGACCGCATCCACACAGGCAAACCCCTCCATTTTAAGGACCTCGCACAGGAGAATCCGGACATGGGCCTCATCATCCACCACCAGCACGCGTTTCTTATCCGTTCCCATGGGCCTCCCCTCTGGTCGTCACCGGCAACACCACCGTAAACCGGGTCCCGTTTCCCGGTCGGCTCTCCACCTCCACCACCCCGTGATGAAGGTCCACAATCTTCTGAACGACTGCAAGACCCAGGCCAGTGCCGTTACTCCGTGTCGTAAAAAAGGGGTCGAACAGCCGCGGGACCTGTGAGGGCTCGATGCCCTTTCCGTCGTCTTCCACCACCACGGCGACCCCCCGGTCAACGGCCATGCTCTCCACACGGACATGGCCCCGGGTTTCCACCGCCTGCACCGCGTTGATCAAAATATTGAGAAAGACCTGCTTCATCTGCTCCTGGTCCACCACCACCTGCGGCAGCCCCTCTCCGTAAACGGTTTCTATCTGCACATCCTGTCGGCTGGCGTTGAGGTTCACCAGAAGCAGGGTATCGGCCAGGATGCCGTTGATGTCCACGGCAAGCTTCAGGGATTCGGACGGGCGGGCATAGTAGAGAAGCTCCCGGACCATCTTGTTGAGGCGATCCACCTCCGCCGTGACAATGCCCGTGTATTTGCGCCTGGTGTCATCCGGCTCCAGCCCGGTTTCGATGAGCTGGACAAACCCTTTGATGGAGGTCATGGGGTTTCGGATCTCGTGGGCCACACCTGCTGCAATCTCTCCCAGGGCTGCCAGCCGGTCGGTTCTCTGCATCTGCTCTTCCAGGCGCCGCCTGGACTCCAGCACCTCGGCAAACTCGTTGACCGAGACGGCCACCTCCCCCAGCTCCCCGCCCATGGGGGCGATGCGGTGAGTCACATCGGTTTCAATGGTCTTTATGCCCCGCTTGATCTCCCGGATCCTCAGCCCCACGGCATGGGCGATGAAGCCCGTGCCGGCAAAGGAAAAAATGATACCGGCGGCAATGGCCACATAAAAACGATAGAGCATCTTGCGGATCTGGTCGTTGATGTCGTCCATGAGCTCGTTGGCCCAGATGTAGCCGATGATCTCACCGTCCCTGTTGATGGGGAGCATGCAGTTCATGATCTCACCGCGGACCAGGGCGGCTGTCTGTACCCGTGCCATGCCCGTGGCCATGACGAACCGCCCCTTGTGATCCGCACTGATGCTCTGCCCCACTTTGTGCCCCAGGGTTTTGCTGGGACCATAGGTGATGATGGCGTCCAGGTCCCGCGAGTAGTACCCCACCCCCACGCCGGGCTCGGACAGGGCCACCCGATCCGTGATCTCCCTGAGCCGTCGGTTCAACGCACCGATGCGGGCGGCCCGGGAAACCTTGGTCAGGCCATCGGCCTCAAGGATGGATTCGAAGGATCCGGCCAGGCTGGCGTCCAGCATGCGCGTCAGGGCAAAGAGCTTGCGCTGCTTTTCCTGAAGCAGGGAGTACTCTGCCTCACGCATCAGGACAAACCCGGTGCCGATGGAAGAGATCGCAATGATAATGGAGACAAAAAGAAAGATGAAAATCCGGATGGGTATACGTCTCATGCAAACACAGCCGTTGGGATGATGGGGGGTTGCCGGTTGGGACGCTTCAGCCTGGAGCCGCGGTCAAAAACGGCACCTCGTTTCTATTAAACCCAAGGGGCCTGTGCTTGTAAACACTTTTCACACCCCCATGGCCGATATTTACCCTATAAATATCAGAGGTTGTTTCCCTGTAAAAACAATGAGCACAAAAATCAACATGCAGATGGCCATATGAACATTGAGCCGAGACAGGGAAACCGTGGCGATATTGACACCCCCCACCAGACCCGGTACGATAGAGAGCTTTACAATCAGGGACCGACCCCTTACCCTGGGCATCCCAAGGGCCTGACGCCCAGGTCGCCTGCAGGAATTGTCGTGTCCCCATGAGCCGGTGTGAACCGAACTCGATTCGCCGGTGAACTTTTTTACCAGAGCAACAACCTCGGAGACCCGACCCGTGCAATCAAAAATACTGATTCTTAAGTTCCCCAAGGAGGCCTCCCCCGAGCCGGTGGTCTGTTACCTTGCCAGAGACTATGAACTGACCTTTGCCATCCTGCATGCCAACATCTTCCCCCGTCGGGAAGGGATCATGGTTCTTGAGCTGAAGGGCACCCGGGAAAACTTCAAAAACGGATTGGAATACCTGAAAAGCAAGGGCATCAAGGTGAGCCGCTCGGATCAGGAAGTGACCCGCGACGAGGCGCGATGCACCCACTGCGGGGCCTGCACCGCCGTCTGTCCCACCGGGGCACTGGCCATCGAACGTCCCTCCATGGAGGTGATCTTCGACCTTGAAAAATGCAGCGCCTGTGAACTCTGTGTTCCCACCTGCCCGTCCCACGCCATGAAGGCCAATCCCAAGGACAAGAATTTCTTCTGATGAACAGCCACACCACAGCCGTCGCAGTAAGCGGGGGCATCGACTCCCTGTATGCGGCCTGGCTTCTTAAAAAGGCAGGCCACAAGGTGGTCGGCATCCATTTTATCACCGGCTACGAGCCCGTAAGGGCGGCGCACCAGGCCGTAAGCCCGTCCCCGCGGCTGACCCTTCATTCGGAAAGCTGCCGGGTGGCTATTCCCGCCATGAACCATGTGGCGGAGCAGCTCGACATCCCCATCCACATCATCGACATCAGAGATCGGTTCGAGGCAGAGGTGGTCTCCCACTTTGAAAAGGCGTACCGGGACGGGCTCACCCCCAACCCCTGCCTTCTCTGCAACCCCACGGTCAAATTCGGTTACCTTCTGGACGTGGCCGAATCTTTAGGCGCCCGGGACCTTGCCACAGGGCATTATGTCCGCACCCGCACCGACGAGAATGGCGGCCTTCACATTTTAAAAGGCGAAGACCCTTTCAAGGACCAGTCCTATTTCCTCGCCATGGTACCGCCGGAGCGCCTCGCAAAGGCCGTGTTTCCCTTGGGAGGCCTGCGCAAGGAAGAGATCAAGAAAGAGGCCGCCCGGGAAGGACTCACCTCCTTTGCCAAGGGAGAGAGCCAGGACATCTGCTTTATCCAGGACGGCGATTACAAAGCCTTTCTCCAGTCCCGCCCCGGCTTTGCCATGGAGCCGGGCCCCATCGTGACCCCGGACGGCACCGAGGTCGGACGGCACCTGGGCCTCCACGGGTTTACCGTGGGGCAGCGCCGGGGCATCAACTGCCCGGGCCCTTACCCCTACTACGTCCTGGCCCTGGAGCCCGAGGCAAACCGCCTGGTGGTGGGCAAAAAAGAGGATCTCTTGTCCGAGGCCTGCACAGTGACCCGACTCAACTGGGTCCGCCCCCCCACCGAAGACTCCTTTGAGGCCACCTGCAAGATCCGCTACAGCCACAGGGGAAGCCCCTGCCGCATTGAGCTGGATCCGAGCCGGGAAGGTGCCACCGTTATGTTCGATGCCCCGCAATCTGCGGTCACCCCGGGCCAGGGGGCCGTGTTCTACGCAGGGGACGAGGTCCTCGGCGGCGGCTGGATTACCCGATAGGGTCCAAAGGGCCTCACCGCCTTCCCCATGCCTTGATCACGTGATGCCCTGCGCCCTTTCCAAGGCGAAAGACACGGCACGGGATCACGTGCGTTTTATGTACACCCAAACCACATCGCCATGGGCTCCATGGCGACCATCACAGGTCGATATTATGCCACGCTATTTCATCAACACCCTGGGCTGCAAGGTGAACCGGTTTGAATCCGACGCCGTGGGCATGGCCCTTAGCTCCCGGGGCTGGCAGGAAACCCAACAGCCCGCAGCCGCAGACGTCTGCATCATCAACACCTGCACCGTCACCGGCAAGGCTTCGGTGGAGTCGCGGAACCACATCCGCCAGACCATCAGAAAAAACCCCTCCGCCAAGATGGTGGTCACCGGATGCTACGCCCAGACCGAAGCCGAAGAGATCGAAAAGATCGACGGCGTGGATGCCGTCATCAGCCACACGGAAAAACACAAGCTCCCCGAGCTGATCATCGCGCTCTATGAAAAAGGAGAGGCCCACTTCTCCGAGGACCGGAACAAGAGCTGCCGAGAAACCGAGTTCAAGGGCATTGATGTGGACGCCCTGGGCACCCGCACCCGCCCCTTGCTGAAGGTCCAGGACGGCTGCAACGCTTTCTGCTCCTACTGCATCGTGCCCCACACCCGGGGCCGCTCCCGCAGCATGCCCATGGCCGAGGCCGTTTCCCGGCTGGCGTCCCTTGGGGCTCGCGGGTACCAGGAGGTGGTGCTCACCGGCATCCACATCGGCTGCTACGGACAGGACCTCACCCCGCCCACCAGCTTTTCCGCCCTGCTCAAGCGCCTGGCAGAGGAAAAAGCGGTGAAGCGGGTCCGCCTGAGCTCTATGGAGCCCATGGAGATCACCGACGAGGTCATCGACATCATCACCGGGTCCCCCTTCTATTGCGACCACGTCCACATTCCCCTTCAAAGCGGGGACGACACCGTGCTCTCCCGCATGAAGCGCCCTTACACCACCGAACGCTTCCGCGAGCTGGTAACCCGGATCCATGCCCTCTCTCCGTCGGCAGCCATCGGGGCGGACGTCATCATCGGCTTTCCCGGTGAAACCGAAGAGCAGTTCGAGAACACCTGCGCGTTCCTGGAGTCCCTGCCCCTGGCCTATCTCCACGTCTTTCCCTTCTCCCCGCGGGCAAAGACCCCTGCGGCCACCTTTGACGGACGCCTCGACAAGGAGACCATGAAGCACCGCACCGCACGGGTGCGCGCCATCGGCCAGACCGCAAAAAAACGGTTCATGGACGCGGCGGTGGGAACCCGCGCCGAGGTCCTTGTGGAGCGGGAACGTGATCATCACACGGGTCTTCTCAAAGGGGTGACCTCAAACTACATCCCGGTGCAGTTTGAAGGAGACGACAGCCTCATGAACCAGCTGGTGCCGGTGATCCTGGACTCCGTCACCCCCGACGGTCACCTCACGGGGAGACGAGAGGAGAGCTGATGATTCGGCGCGGTCTCTTTCTCATGGCGTGTCTTGCCCTGCTCCTGGCCGGAGCCCCGGCCCAGGCAGCCCCCCCGGAGCGCATCGTCTTCGGGGGAGACGCCCAGTACCCACCCTACGAGTTCCTGGATCAGGACGGGAACCCCACGGGCTTTACCGTGGAGCTGACCCGGGCCCTTGCCGAGGTCATGGGCATGGAGATCGAGATTCGCTTGGGGCCCTGGGAAGAGATCATGGAGGCCTTTAAAAAAGGAGAGGTGGATGTGATGCAGGGCATCTCCTACTCCGACGAGCGGGCACGCCGGTATGAGTTTTCCCAGGCCTACACCCTGATCCACCACTCCATCTTTACCCGGGAAGAGACCTTAGGCGTGGGCAGCCTCTCCCACCTTACGGGCAAAGAGGTCCTTGTGCAGCACGACGGAATCATGCACGAGACCTTAAGGCAAAGCCCCCTGTCCATCACCCCGGTGCCCGTCCCCTACCAGACCGACGCCCTGCGCATGGTGGCGTCCGGCACCTACGACTACGCCATCGTGGCCAACCTGCCCGGGCTCTATTACATCCGGGAACACAAGCTCTCCAACATCCGCAAACGCGGAAACCCGGTGGCGGTTCAGCTCTACTGCTACGCGACTTTAAAGGACAACACAGAGCTGATGGCACAGATCAGCGAGGGCCTTGCCATCTTAAAAAAAACCGGCCGCCTCCGGGAGATCCACAACCGCTGGCTCGGTGTCCTCTCCCCGGGGATCCCCACACGGAAACTTGTCATCGCCGCCGGCCTGCTCTTCTCCTTCATGATTCTGGTGGTGGTGGGCAACATCCTCTGGTCCCGGACTCTCAAACGGGAGGTTGCCCTGCGCACCCGGGAGCTGGAGACCCGACAGAAACAGCTCCTCCAGGCCGACAAGATGGCCTCCCTGGGTTTTCTGGTCTCGGGCATCGCCCACGAACTCAACAACCCCAACGGCCTGCTCCTTCTCAACATCCCTTTGCTGGTGGCCGCCTTCAAGGAGATGCACCCCGTGCTGGAGCAGCACTACAGGGAACACGGCGATTTCAAGGTGGCAGGCCTTCCCTACTCCCGCATGCGAGACGAGATCCCCCTGATCCTGGACGAGACCAACGACGCCGCCCGTCACATCAAAACCATTGTGGAGGACCTCCGGGATTTCTCCAGGCAGAGCGATGATGAAAGGGAAGAGACCAACCTCAACACCATCGCCGTCAACGCCCTGAGGCTTGTCCGTCCCACCGTGGAGAAGGCCACACGGCACCTGGGCATGGAACTCCGTGAAGGCATCCCTCCCATCCAGGCAAACCCCCAGCGCATCGAACAGGTGGTCATCAACCTGCTACTCAATGCCTGCCAGGCCCTGGAATCCACGGAATCCGCCATCCTCTTGAAAACCGACAGCGACCCGGCCAAAGGCATCGTCACCTTGTCGGTGACCGATGAGGGCTCGGGCATCGACCCAGAGCATCTGGACCACCTCACCGATCCCTTTTTCACCACCAAGCGGTCGGTGGGCGGCACCGGCCTCGGGCTGTCGGTCTCGGCGGGCATTGTCAGAAACCATGAAGGCAAACTGACCTTCGAATCCCAGCCGGGCCGGGGCACCACCGCCACACTTGAACTCCCCGCCCTGGACAAGGAGTAACCCATGACCGGTGTGTTGACCCATGATTTCCCCATTCTCCTCATTGATGACGAGCCCTCGTGGCTCCGCAGCCTAGGGCTCCTGCTGGAGCGCGCCGGATTCACCAACCTGCGCAAGCTCAGCGACGGACGCAAGGTGCGCGACATCCTGGCAGACGAAGAGATCGGGATCGTGCTCCTGGACCTCATGATGCCCGACATCCCCGGTGAAGAGCTGATCTCCGTAATCCGGGAAGAGTCCCCGGACACGGTGATTGTGGTGGTCAGCGGCATGAACCAGGTCAGCCTTGCCGTGCAGTGCATGAAGATGGGCGCCAACGACTACATCGTCAAAACCGGCGCTGAGGAACGCATCGTGGCCACGGTGAGAAACGCCGTGAACCTCTGGGAGCTGAAACGGGAGAACCGGGCCATCCGCTCCACCATCAGCAAGGCCCCGAGCAACCCCGAGGCCTTCAGCCATATCGCCACGGCCAACCGGTACATGATCTCCATCTTCAGCTACATCGAATCCCTTGCAAGTTCGCGCCAGCCGGTCCTCATCACCGGAGAGAGCGGAACGGGCAAGGAGCTCGTGGCCCGGGCCATCCACCGGGTCTGCAACCCACCCGGCCCCATGGTGGCGGTGAACGTGGCCGGGCTGGACGACACCATTTTTTCCGACACCCTCTTCGGCCATGTGCGGGGCGCCTTTACCGGAGCCGATGCACGGCGTGCAGGCATGGTGGAAAAGGCCTCGGGGGGCACCCTTTTCCTGGACGAAATCGGCGACCTCTCCGCCCCTTCCCAGGTGAAGCTCCTTCGCCTGCTCCAGGACGGGGACTACTACCCGGTGGGAAGCGACCATTCGGAAAAAATCAACGCCAGGGTGGTCTGCTCCACCCACCAGGACCTCACCATCAAAGGAAAAGAGAGCAAAGAGCGTCGCTTCCGCAAGGACCTCTTCTACCGTCTCCAGACCCACCACATCCATATGCCCCCTTTAAGGGAGCGAAAAGACGATATCCCTGTCCTTCTGGACACCTTCCTTGCCATGGCCGCCGAAGAGACCGGCAAAAAAATCCCGGTCTATCCCCCGGAGCTGCCGGTGCTCCTGGCCACCTACCACTTCCCCGGCAACATCCGGGAACTAAAATCCATGGTCTTTGACGCCGTGGCCCGCCACGGAGGCGGCACTCTCTCCATGGCATCCTTTAAAGAGGCCATGGAAGGACATGCTCCGCACCACCCCGCCGCACAGGCTGTCTCCAGGCAAACGGACGGCAACCCCTTTTCGGGCCTGGACCCCCTGCCCACCCTGGCCGATGCCTCCAGCCTCCTGGTGATGGAGGCCATGGACCGGGCCGAAGGCAACCAGAGCATCGCCGCCCGAATCCTCGGAATCTCCCAGCCAGCCTTGAGCAAGCGCATGAAGCAGCTCAGGGAAAAGCAGGATGAGTAGACAATGGCCCCTGGGCCCCAGCGGCAATCGCATCCGAGCTGGAAAGAATGAAAGAGCCAAAAAACAGGAAACGAAACGTATTTTCTACTGGTCAGCCCAAAAGGGGTATAACCAAAATTATAGCCATAACTTTTGTTATATAAGAAAGTCATCCCCTGTTTTTTGAGCTTTTCCACAATCTGACACCGCCATCTATTCCTTTGGTTATAGCCCCTCACGCATATCCCAAGCTCTGCAAAATAAGATATTTCATCCATCCAATCAGTTTGTTACGAAAATTAGTACATCTTGGCATCGACCTTGCTCTTAAAAAAACTGACTCAGCACCGGAGTCACGGTTTATTTGCGTTTTCCGTTTCTCCGGTCATCAGGATGGAATGCTGCCCTTAAAATCAATTCGGATTTCGAAAGCGCTCACTTGTGCACCGTTGTGTCATTGCTTTCCGGGGGTCGCCAGAACTCGTAACGTGTAACAGGCAGGGGGACATATGAAACTTTGGATGAAAATCATGATCGGTCTGGGCTTAGGTATTGTGGCCGGACTTATCTTTCAGGAAAAAGCGGCACTGGTAAAACCCATCGGCACGCTCTTTATCAACGCCATCAAGATGCTTATCATCCCGCTTATCTTCTCGTCCCTTATCGTTGGCATGACCAGCCTCAAGGACAGCAAGCAGCTGGGTCGCATCGGCCTCAAGACCCTGGCCATCTACCTTGTCACCACAGCCTTTGCCGTCTGCATCGGCCTCCTGGTGAGCACCATCCTCCAGCCCGGCGCGGGCATGATGATCGACATGGGACAGGCCGTCTCCGCCAAGCAGGCGCCCCCCTTCATCGACACCCTGGTGTCCATCGTTCCCAAGAACCCCCTGGGCGCTCTCTCCAGCGGCCATGTGCTTCAGGTCATCTGTTTTGCCATCTTCCTGGGCATCGCCATCAACATCACCGGCGAGAAGGCTGAGCCCTTCAAGAAACTCTGCGAATCCGTGGCAGAGATCATGTACACCCTCACCGCCATTGTCATGGAATTCGCCCCCTACGGCGTCTTCGCATTGATGGCCTATGTGGTGGGACAGTACGGCGCATCCACGCTGCTGCCCCTGCTCAAGGTGATCCTGGCCGTCTACATCGGCGCCATTGTCCATGTTATTTTTGTCTACGGTTCCGGCGTCGGCCTTGTTGCACGCCTGAGCCCCGCCAAGTTCTTCAAGGGCATCGTTGACGCCCAGGCCGTGGCCTTTACCACCACGAGCAGCTCCGGCACCCTTCCCGTGACCATCCGCTGCACCCAGGAGAACCTGGGCGTCTCCAAGAGCGTCTCAAGCTTCGTTCTTCCCATGGGCGCCACGGTGAACATGGACGGTACCGCCATCTACCAGGGCGTGGCCGCTCTCTTCGTGGCCCAGGCCAGCGGCATCGACCTGACCATGTCCAACTACATCACCCTGATCCTCGCCTCCACCCTGGCCTCCATCGGAACGGCCGGCGTACCCGGCGCGGGTCTCATCATGCTCTCGGTGACCCTCTCCTCCATCGGCCTGCCCATGGAAGGGATCGCCCTCATCGCGGGTATCGACCGAATCCTCGACATGGCACGTACCAGTGTCAACGTCACCGGCGACGCCATGACCTCCCTGATCGTTGCCAAGAGCGAAGGTGAGTTCGACAAGGAGATCTTCGACGCCACCGAGGCGGTATAGCCTCAACCCAAAAAGGAAAACCCAGGAGCGTCCGGCCCGCGGAGTCCCCATTCCACGGACCGGACTTCGAGACCTTGCGGGGTCCCCATCCCGCAACGAATCGAACTATCCCCTCCTGATTTTTCATACACATCTCAGAACACTGACACACTTTCTTCTATCCCCATAGAGAAGTGAAAGAGAAAAGGGGCCTTCCCGGGAAACCGGTGGAGGCCCCTTTTCTTTTTTGCACCCTTGCGGCCTTTCTCTAACCCGGATATTTCACGATAACCACCTCATTTATAATAAGGTGCCATTGCTTCGATCCCATGGTTTTCTCGTGAACTATTCGGGCTAAATGAATGAAAAGAGAGAGGTAAAGAATAAGGTGGGGAGGTCAAATGGCAGGCGCGGTTTGAAACGGGAGCACCTTACCATTTGACCAAGGAGGTAGACTCAGAGGGCACCCTTGCCGGAGGCAAGGTCTGGCCAAAAAGGATTTATAGTTTAAGCAAAATAGAGCATTCAAAATGTGAGTCCAGAAGCATTTTCACTGTATCCCCTTTATGAAAATTTCGCCTGGAAACTTTAAATCCGTCCTTTGACACAAAAAGGACATCCTTGGCAAAGGAGTGGTTCACATCACCCATGGTGACAATCCAGGCATCGATGTGATCAATTTTTCCTGTGTACCATCCTCCGCTTATACTTTTCACGTAGGCCATGACGTACTCACCCTGTGACTTCCGAGCCCAGGCCAGCCCCGGGGAAAAAAACCCGTTCGAATAAAACCCCACAACAAAAAACGCCAGGGCCATGACGTAAGCGACCGATTTCTTCATGATCATATCCTCTTTTTAAAATCCTCTGCATTGGTGATGGCATGGGGCTCTGTTTCCCCGTAAAATCGGCATCATCACTCCACAAACCGCCAGTAATAAAGCCCCAGAACCTCGTTCGGGATAGCCATAGACTGGGCAGTGCCGTCGCCGTCATCCTCACCATAAATAAGAACATCCGTGCTCTCCCCTCTTCGGTTGAGAATCGCAGGGGAGTAATAGATATCATCTTTAAACCGCCTGCCCGAAAGCGTGCCGTCGGCATCGTCCACATCCCCGTCGCCATCGGAATCAAAAAAGGGTTCGTCCGGCTGAGACCCATCGCAGGCATTGAGCGTGTAAAACACGGACCCACCCCCTGCCGTGCAGGGAGAGAGCTTGGGAACGATGGAGGCCACGATGGCTTTGCCGTCGAGCAACTGGGTCTTGGTCACCACGCGCTCACCGGTCAACGGCAGGTCCAGGAACCACCCCACATGGGTCCCGCCCTCGTAAGCTCCCGCCTTCACCCACTCTTCGGGCACCAGCCAGTCAATGTCGTGGGAGGTTGAGTGGAGCAAGGCCGACGAAGCAGATGATGTCACGGACTGCTTTAATAAAGTGGCGTCTGTAAAATGCGAAAGGGTCCGCTCGGCGGCGTTGCTTGTGGGCTGCTGCAACGTTCCCAGGTATCGGGAATCCGGAGATTCCCACTCATCCGCCCAGTCCCAGATGCCGTAGATGCTTTGAGTGTCCGTATTGGAGGGATCTTCATTGGCAAGGTAACGACCGGTCCCGAAAATGACCATGACCCCTTTGCGACTCCTGTCACAATGGGACATGACGGCCGGTTTTCCCAAAATGGGCTGTATCTCACCGTCCTTGTTCTTTGCGGTAAACAGGGGGTGACCACCGTAGGCAACATGCCAGGCCCCGGCACTTGAGGACGAAAGGTCGAACTTCCACAGGTTTCCCAGCATATCCCCTGCATAGACGATATCCACGGTGCCGTTAAAGTCCGTATCAATGGGCACCGGAGAACTCAGGCCATTGCATTTTCCATCGGCGGGCACAGCGCTTCCCTCGTTGGTGCCAATGGCGGTAAACAGAGAACCGTTCATGTTCAGCGCATACAAAACGGCCTTTCCGTTCAGGCTGTCGTATCCGTTGCCGACCAGAATGATGTACTGACCGGTGTTGGCCTTGACGATGGCAGGCGCACTGTAGCTGAAGCCCATGTCAGAATCCGTCTCCCCATACGCCGGATACTCCCAGATTGCGGGGATCTGATGTTCTGAAATTTTCGTGGGGTTGGTGATGTCCATGCCATAATACCCCCTGCCCCCTTTGCCCAGCCCACCCACCAGCCAGGTCTTTGCGGAGATGCCGTTTTTGATGGTTCGGAGTTGAACGGTGTTGTCCACAAAATAGGTGTGGGTGTACTCGGAATCGGCGAGGTAGGCCAGATTCTCGGTGACAAAGGAAGGAATATAGGCAAAGAGCTCGTTGCCGTCGGCAGAATCAAAGGCGTGAAGCATGCCGTCATTTGCCCCCACGTAGACCACGCCGTTTTCATACGTCGGCGACGAATTCACGATATCACCCAGCACAAGCCCGTCCCGGTCGCGATATGTTCCGCCTTTGGCCTTTTCCCCGCTGGAGTCGCCCCGGACAAAATCCAAAATGCCCTGGGAAAGGCTCTCCTTCTGCACGTCGGACAGGTTGTCGTACCGAAACGCCGTGCCGCCGCTCTCCCCATTGGTAAGGATGCATCGCGATGAGTCCCACCAGGTCAGGGACTTGGCCGCCATCACCTCCTGGGCGTCCCAGGCCTTGGTCGTGGTCAGCTTCCCGGCTGAATCCGTTCCCAGGTCAAAGGCTTTCAGGTTCCCGGTCCAGTTCGACGAATCAAAATACCCCTGGTACAACTTGGTATCCTGTTTCAGTTCCTGGGAGTTCATGCTCACGCTCGCCCCGCTCATGACCTGGTTCTGGATATCACCGATCACACTCACCAGGGCGTTGGCAAGGGCCTCGCTGTTCCCGGCTGTCATGAATTTTCCCCGGCCGTTGACCGCTGCATGGAACAAATCATCAATTTTAGTCTTGTCCGATGTGGGAGCGGGCCATGCCAGTTCATCCTTCATACCCGGACAGTCCTTCGGACAGTCGTAATTACTGTCTTTCAAGGTGCCCGAAACCCCGAAGGCAACCGTGTAGGTCACCATGTGCTGGTGCTGTGCGGTATCCTTAACGGTAGTCGGCACGTTGTCAGTCAGGTCGGTGCGCAGGTCCCTCTCGTAAAAATGCATGGCGATGTCGGCAAGGGTATCAGACGATTCGTCGGCATACGGCACCCCGTCCCAGGTGGACGTGTCGGATGTGGAGTTTTTGTCCGCGTTGCCCACGGAATAGTCAAAATCTCCATTGTAGTACCCATCGGTCATCACGATGGTGAATGCTTTCTGGCACGTCCCGCCATTTTCTTCAGAGTCAAAAGGTGACGTCCCTATACCTCCGTCTCCTGAGGCCTTGTCGTAATACGCCCCGATGTTATAAAGGGCGTTTCTCAGGTGGGTGCCCCCTTCGGAGTCGATGGCATAGAGCTTTTGCAGCAGGGTATCGGTCAGGTCAGTTCCATCGACATGAATCGATTTTACCCCGGACACCGACCCGTTGTTGATGGCATAAAGCCCCACCTTGACCCCGCTGACCTCGCTGATCACCTGGGCTACCGCCGACTTGGCGGCAAGTTCCCGGTTTCGGCTGTACTGATACCAGTTGGCCATGTTCTGAAGGGCGGCCTGGTAATCGGTAACGGCGATGGCCGAAGGCACGGAGTCGAGAAGCGTCAACGACGCTACCTCGTAATAGTGCTCGTCCCCAGAGTCCGTCACCTCATAGTACTCTGCCGCGCCCCCGCTCAGATTAACGAGATACACCTTGTCACCGGATGTCTGATAATAGTGGGCATAACTCAAATCCACACCATAAATCACGGCGAAATCGCCGGCAGCATCCATGTCACGGGTTCCATAATTAAAATAGGGATGTTTTCTCGTACTCTGGGGATTGGCGTTGGTGTAGAGGGGCCAGGGCTTGTAGGTCACCTCCGGGTTGTAATAGACTTTATTGTACCCCGACCACTGCGTTTTCCAGCATGTACTCACATCGTGAGCCCACGAGTCGACACGGGCCACATTATTGTCACCTAGGATATACCCGGAACTCTTGGCGTCTCCTTTATTCATAAACTTGAAGGAACCGGTATCGCAGAGAATATCAAAATCCATGCTCCCCGAGTCGTCTAAGAGAAACATCACCAGCGGGGGTGCCGCCGCAACCTGGGTCGTCAACGGGGCATCGGCGATGTCCACGCACACCGTGCTGGTTCCACAAACCCTGTCCGCGCTGGAGCAGTCCTGATCGACACCATCCCCGCAGATATCGATGGCATCGGGGTTGACGGATGAATCCGAATCATCGCAATCACCGGCCGTGGTCACCCACACGGCCCCCTCGGGTATGGTGCAGGCAAGATGCGTGTTATCGGCATCACCATACCCGTCACCATCCATGTCGTCATAGTAGAGGACCTTGGCCGAATCCGGGGCGTCCTCATCCGTGAGGCCGTCACAGTCATTATCCATGCTGTCGCACTGATTGTCCTCGGCACCCGGATGGATCGCGGGGTTCGTGTCATTGCAATCACCGGACTGAGTCACCCACCCGCCACCGACTGGGGAAGCCGTGGTGATGTTCGGGTCACCCCATCCGTCTCCATCGCCGTCCCAATAATGCGTCGGCTCATCCGGTTCAAACTCCAGAACCAGCCGGTACGCACCGATATTCTTTCTCTTTTTTACCCCGCGAAGCATGGTATAATACGATCCGGCAGTATCCAAATACCATTCAATCCGAAAGTTACCCTTCTTTCCACCGGTATTGTCACTCTCCAGCATCAAATCATCGTCGTCCGTACTATAGAGATACCCCACGGTCTCCAGACTCGGATTAGAATCCGGGGCCTTAGCATATATCGTGACCGTTCCGGGGGTGTTCACGGAAAATGAATAATAATCCTTGTCGAAACGCCAGTAACGAGGCTCAAGAACCCCATCCCTCACGATACCCGCATCGGTCAACGTGCCCAGATCGTGGGCATGGGCGATAACATCGGCAAAGCCCGTTTCAGCCTCCACCGAAGCGCTCCCCCCCATCACACAAAGGAACAGGCACCCCAAAACAACCGGCAAACACCATCGTTGAGCCATCTTCCTGCAAGCCTTCCAAATATCAGCGAGCCCCATGCATCCCCTCCGTCAATTCGTCTTTTTACAATAGCCCGCCGCCATCTCGACCTTGCCGGAGGAGAGCACGGAACGTCCGTAAATCACGTATTCCCATTTGAGCGGGGAGGTCATATCCAGGCTGGAGCCAGAAGCCACCCCCATGCGCAAACCGCAGAATGCGGCTTTTCCGTCCGTATAGAATGTGGACACCGCAGCGTTGGTATCCGATCCTGAGGTTTGCCATGCGTCCTGTTCCGGCTTAAAACACGTCTCCTCATTGATTCCGTCGGAGAGCCACGACAACCCGGCCGTTGCCGGATCGACGTCATCTGCATGTTCGAGGGCCAGTGCGGCCTCTTTGATGGCCGACTCCGCCCGGTAGAAATTCCGGGTGTAGCTTTGATCGTTGCCGGAAATCTTGAGCTCGGTCTGGGTTGTTGTCAGCGCATTGACCCCCAACAGAGCAACCAGAAAAAGAACGACCAACGCAATGAGAAGGACCGATCCCTCCTCACCTTCCCCATGGGCATACCTGCAACACATCGAATTCTCCCGATTCAAATAAATGGTCCATGTGCTTGATGGCACAGACACACAATGGCTTTTGGAGGGGTCAAATGCCCCGGGCCTTTAAAAACCGATAATCGAAGGAGTGGTCCCTGTCCCCCTCTTTCCATGCAACGGTCACCGTGATATCCCGCCTGTCGGGATCGGTTGTCGGCGAAACAACAACCCACTCCACCCCAAACCCGTCGACCTTTTCTGAGCCGTCCGCAAGGTCGGCTGAGCCGAAGTCAAGGGCCAGAAGCTGTTCGGCACGCTCGGAAGCGACCATGGAGGCCTCGGTGATTTTATAGGCCGTCCCGTTACCTTTGATGGCAGTAATCTGCATGGATGCCGCTCCCAGGATACCCACCGCGAGAATAAGCAGAGCAACCACTACTTCGATAAGGGTAAACCCGTCAGCAGCCCATGAAGAGCCATGAGAACTCACGTTTGTGGGCCGACACGGTATCGTCTCCATCATTGATCGCATCACCTTTCTATTTGTCTTTACATATTCCGGCAATTGAAGACCCCCGTGACCATTTGCCGATAGACCCCGTCAGAAGAGAAATTCAGGGTATTTTCCGTATGATCGTCCGGAAAAGGAAGGGCAAAGGCAGTGGGCGTCGGGTAGCCTTCCACGGAGCTTTCCGTTCTCGCCACGATGGTTACCCTGATGCTTCGAATGTCATTCAGGTGTTTGGCTTCGGGTGCCCAGGTGGTGCTCCCGCTTTTCAGTACATAGATAAACTGCAGGGTTTCAATATCGTCGGCAATGGGTGCTGCGACCCCTGAAACGGTGCGGACAATGCGCTTTACCCCGTCGTCTGCAACGAGATCAAACGCCACGGAGACCAGGTTATCCGTACCTTCTTCAACATAGGTAAAGGTCAGCGCACTCTTGGTTGCCCGCGTAAAACCGGGCTGAAATTCACTGACAATATCGCTGCAGTACCCTGCTTTCATCAGCTCCCTGCCCAGGACATAATGCCCGGCCCGCCAGTTCTGGCGCATGGCGACAATTTTGTCCTGGGTATTTACCGAGTGCAATTGGCTGATATAAACGGCATAGACCGCCGAGATCACCACAGAGCCGATGGCCAGCGCAATGAGAAGTTCCAGCAACGTAAGCCCGGTGTTCATTGAAAGGGTTGCGGTTGATTGAGGACATCGCGCGTTCTCTTCAGGACCCCGCTTCAATTTTCACCCCCCCGGCAGCTGCAAGGATCACATTATGGATCTTGACGCCCCCCGTGTTGGTGACGGAGATGATTCCCGAACTGGCAGGAAGCCCTCGGGCGTTAAAACAGGCCTTTTCATCGGGCAATTCCGTATCGGAAACGGTAATGCCGGACGGCATCTTCCCCTGCTTCACAACGTCCTCGCCTGAATCGTGAACCAAGTTTCCGTTATCGACAAACACCGTGTACCCACTGTTGCTCCCAGTTGTAAACGCCACGACAACAGATGCGTTCTTCGCGATGGCCGTGGAGCGGGCCAGCACCAGCGCCGAGCGAACATCGGCACTGCCGTTTTTCAATCGGCTGGTTTCAACCCATGCAGCGAACTGCGGTGCAGCCAAAGCAGCAAGAATAGAGACAATCGCCACGGTGACCATCAGCTCCAATAAAGTAAAACCAGTGGTTCCGCCAGCAGTTCTTTCCTCATGTTTGATTGATCTGCATGAATTCATTATAAACGCCTCTCCATTCCGAAAGTATTCACACGGCATGCCTTATATTTATTTCAATTATAAAAGCAGCTTTTCACACGAAACGCCTGAAAACTAAGCGCTAAAGGATGTTACCTTGAGAGAAACTTTGTTCCTTGCCATAGCTCAAAAACCCATACGTCCATTCGACAATTCTAAAACCATTATTATAGTCAAACAACTTGTTTGACAATATGTTTTTTACTCAGAAGACGTTGCGAGGGGTTATTCAAACAGTGTCTCATTCAGTAAATGAATCAAGAGCCGCATATATCCTGCTTCTCCGCAGTTAGAAAAAAAGAGAAAAAAAAGATGGGAGATAAACTCAGGGGCATCAGACAGGCGGCCCGGGGGAATGCCTTATTTCTTGCCCGCGCATAGATCATCAAGGAAGGAATCCGGCGAAGGCTGAAGGGTCCCAGGAATAAAATGACAAACATGACGTTTTTGGAAAAAACCGGAGAGGCGCAGAAAACACCATAAAGAAAGGCAATACCCATAGCCCGGATATTTCACGAGTCGAGTGGGCTCATGTGCAAGGCATCGGAGCTGCAGATGTAGTTTTTTACCTCAAGGCTCTGATAACGCAGCAGATGAATACACCCGACTCGCCTGAAGGGTGAGAAAATCAAACAGCAAACCCTGATTTACATTTTACATTTTCAAAATAGCTGTTTTTTTATTATAGCATTCTGAAATCATATAGCTTTTATCTTGGCTGCTTGTTTTCTCATGGAATATCCGGGACAGGGATCTGCGAACCTGCCACGCCCCCGGTGGGTAAGCCCTGAAACATAGGCCTGAACCCTTGGTGATGCCGCCCAATAAAAAACCCGTCTCCCATGCGGGAACGGGTGCACCATATTAGCTGTCACGAAAAAACCTGATGTGAATCGTTTCGCCATACCGGCCCTGCCTTCGCCGCCAGGTTGCGAATGCTTTCCCTTCGTGGCCCGAGGTGAAAGCATTCGCAAAAATTCTCACAACATGAACCCAAACCTGTTTGTCAAACGCTTTGCCCCCGGCTGGACCGCCGGAGGCAAACGTGACCTGAATAGTTACGGCAGCTTTCTACCAGCTGAAAGGCAAGGTTTTTTGAAAGGTAAGGCGGGAAGGCAAATCGGTTCCACGGCCCTCCCCGGAGGTGAGCCGTAACCTGCCCAGCAGGATGGCGGGAGGCCACCCATACGCACGCTTACAAGGAATCCACAGCGTGGAGAAGTGCCGTGTTCTCCTCGGCCGTGCCGATGGTGATGCGCACAAAGGGGGTCAGCCCCTCTTTGTTAAAGAAACGCACCAGCACGCCCTGGGCTTTGAGGCCTTCGTAGACGGCTTTGCCGTCGCGATCCGGGGCCCCTGCAAAGACAAAGTTGGCTTCAGAGGGCAGCACCTTCCACCCCTTAGCGGAGAGGGCCTCGGAGACACGTTCCCGCTCGGCCATGACCATGCTGCGTGTTTTGTCAAACCATTCCCGGTCCGCCATGGCGGCCATGCCCGCTTTCTGGGTCAGGGTGTCCACGGGGTAGGAGTTGAAGGAGTCCTTCACCGCATAAAGGGCCTGGATCAGCTCCTCGCTGCCCATGGCCCACCCCAGGCGGCTTCCGGCCAGGGAGTAGCTCTTGGAGTAGGTCCGCACCACCAGGAGGTTGGGGAACCGGTCGATTAGGGCAACGGCGCTTTCGCCCCCGAAGTCGATGTAGGCCTCATCCACCACCACCACGCGATCCTCTGGCCAGCGCTCCATAAGGCGCGTCACCTCATCCAGGGAGAGAAGCATCCCAGTGGGGGCGTTGGGGTTGGGAAAAATAAGCCCGCACCCCTGCTCAGCCAGGAAACGATCGATGTTGACGAGGTAATCCCCATCCAGGGCCACCTTTTTGTAATCGATGCCGTAGTAGTCGCAGTACACGGGGTAAAAGCTGTAGGTATGCTCAGGAAAAAGAAGGGGCCCCCTGGACGAATCAAAGAAGGCGAAAAAGACAAAGGAGAGGATCTCATCGGACCCGTTGCCCACCATCACCTGCTCCCGCTTGATACCGTGGGTCTCTGCGATGAGACGGCACAGGGCGTCTGCATTGGGATCGGGATATCGTCGGAGGTTCTCCACATCATAGGATCGGAGCGCCTCGGCCACACCCGGTGCCGGGGCATAGGGGTTTTCGTTGGTATTGAGCTTGATGTAACTGCGATCCTGGGGCTGTTCGCCGGGAACATAAGGGGTCAGCTTCGTGAAACGTTCGGAGTACATTCTGGTGGGGCTCCCATCTGTCGTCATGGTCGAAAACCTGCCCCGTCAGCCGTCTGGCCAACGGAACAGGTGGTGTCTCGTGCGTTTTAGAGCATCCTTTATAGCACCGACCATACGTCCCGGCAAGGCAACCCCACGGGGGCATGACCAAAAAGCCCCGGCCCGTCCATTGCCCTGGCCCTGCCCCCCATGATTGAAAGAGCAAAACGGCTTATCGCTTTTGGATCACATAGGCAAAAAGAGTGCCGTCCTTGCGGGCCACGCCTTTAACATAGACACGGTCCCGACGCTTGAAGCGAGAAAGCTTCGCCGCATTCCCCGACGCATCGAGGAGCTTCGTTTTGGTACGGGTGCCGTCATGGAACCAGGAACCGATCACAAAGGTGGACTCACCGATGAGCATCCATGTGCCGTCGGCAGAGACCTCCATCACCTGCGCCATTTTTTCTACCACCCGCTTGTCGTCATATGCCCTGGAGTTTGCCCCCCGGTCCATTGAGGCAGGCACCTCAAGAACAAGGGTACGGGAATCCCCTGCCCAGGCAACGGCGGCCGCACCGGCAGTTACAATCACCGCTGCCAGGAGAACAACTCCGATTTGTTTCAGCATCATCCGCCTCCTAACGTGTTTGTTTCCAGTAAAAATAATCAACCCGGTCATCTTTGGCTGCGTCCCAGTTCATGGGCCCCACCTGGATCTTCGTTCCGTTAAATATGGGTTTGGCGATGGGAAGGTTCCCCGGAAGCTCGGTGGACCGGCTTTTCGTGGATCCGCCCCAGGTGGTTACGGCCTTGCCGTCAAAGGCGCTCACCGCGTAAAGTCGCCCGACACCGCGGGCCCCTGCCCCTGCACACGGATCCGCATCTGAATCGGAACTGCTTTCCGAGGTAGGCGTATAGGTCGTGAAGTACACGACCCCCGAATTCACAAGGGCCCTGGAAACAACTTTCTCGTTGGTATTGGGAAAGTTGAAATACCACCCTTTTTTGGTTTTCAAGACATCTGCGTACGAAGCAGACTCATCGGTGACATTGACCAGGTCGCTGTCCGTCAAATCACTGTCCCAGAGGGTGTTCCGAACCCCATAGAACCGGTTGGACTCGGTGCCCAGGGGGTTGGCCCGGTTACCGGTGCCGAAATAGAGGGTCTCCACCCCGGACACCTCCGCCGGTACCGGCGCATAGAAAAGCTTTCCGGAATCGCATGAAAACAAACGGTTCCGATACGCCCAGGTACCATCCGGAGCCTTGGCCTCCACCACGCGGCTCCCGTCTCTTACGGTGTCCAGCACATCGTCGGCCACCACGAACACCTGCCCTGCCATATCCCCGGCATAGACGCGAGTGGTGATGCCGTCGGCATCGGTATCCACGGTATACAGATCCACGATGCTGTGGGTCATCTTGTTAAAGTTACCGTGGTTGACCTTAAGCCCGGTAAAGCTGCCGTCCGAGGCTTTCACGGCAAACAGAGCCCGGCCCATTTCCGGAACGGTGCCGACGCCAGAGCTCGCCTCCTGCTTAACCTGATTGTAGCCCCCGGGCATGACAAACACCTTGGCATCGGTGGTGGAGCTCAACTTGATACGGCAGTAGGCCGGCCGCCCCCAGGTCTGTCCCAGGGCTTCGCCCCCTGCCGTTGTCACCTCATATTTCCACTTGGGCTCACTGTACGATGAGATATCCAGGGCGTAATACCTGTACCCGCCCCTGCGTTCTCCCACCAGAAGGGTATCCGGTGAGAACAGGGTGGTACCGCTCATGAGGCTACCGTAGGAGACGGAAGGAGAACCGTCCACATAGTAATCGTAATTGTTATCAGAAAGCCGGTCCAGCCGATCCAGCTGACCGGGTGGAACAAAGGCCCAGAGCTCTTCCCCGTTGGCGTCGTTGATGGCCCGGAACAACCCGTCGTTGGAGCCAAAATAGATCACCGACGAGCTGGTGGAGTAATGCACCACCACCGGTTCGGAATGAATAATGGAACCGATGGGCCACCCACCAACGCCCTCCTTCACCGCGGTAATGGCATCGGTGGTTACCCCGAGGTCCAGCAAATCAGAATTGGAGGCATCAAACCGGTTGGCAATGTTTGTCAGGCTCTTCTCACTGCCCCCCGTATACGTATAAAAATTGCGGGAAGTCTGTTCCTGAATTCGCTCACCCGCCCCCCCTTTCAACACATCGGCACCATCGCTGGACGCCTGTGTCCAAAGGGACCTGCTGTTCTCTTTCATGGTGCCGTCGGTGTTGACTGCGTTGTTGCCCAGGGCATCCAGGACATCGCCCGACTCGGAGAGGGTGTACTTCTTAAGGTTCCCCTTCCAGTCGCCAGCCTGAACGGGTTTGAAAAAGGCAAGGTAAATGGAGTCGGCTTCTGCCGTCCGGTACTCCCGGTTTACCGGCACCACCGGGGCCACGAAGGTGGAGGACTCTTCGGCAATGGTGCTCATGATCTGCTGAAAAGCTTCTTTCAAATCCGAAGCCCTGGAGGCCGTATGGTAGGTTCCCCCACCGTCAATGGCCGCCCGGTTGAGCAGGTCGTGATCCAGGGTAAACCCGATGGTGTGGGTGATGACATTCTGCTTGGCAAAAGAGGTCCCCGTCCCCATGGAGCTCACCAGGTCCTCGTTGTAAAGGAACATGGCCACGTCATCCAGGAAATCGGTGGTCCCGTAGTAGGAGTCGTCCGAGGGGTAACGATGGACACTGCCGTCGGCGTTGAGATCCCTGTCGTCGTCGTCGTAGTCCCCGATGGTCTTGCCCATGTATTTGTTTGTTCCGTAGAGGAGACTGGATTCGTCGCAGGTGGCCTCTCCATCGGTAAAAAGGATCACGTAGTTCTTCTGGCAGGAGTACTCGATGGGGCTGACATAATTTGAACTGGTATGGCTGAAATAGCCTGTCTTTCCTGCAAAGTAGAGCCCGGCTTCAGCAAGGGCTTCGGCAAGGGGGGTACCACCATTGGCGGTGAGGTCATCGACTTTGGAGGAGATGACCGAATTGTCCGTGCCGCAGGACGAGATGAGGCGACCTCCGTCGCAGCTGTTCAGCTTCATCAGGCCGAAGCGGACCCCGGTGGTCTCGGCGAGGAGCTCCTTTACCACATCCTGAGCAATTTCCAATCGTGTCCTGTCAGAGGCCACGGGCCGCTCCAGAAAATTCCTGTAGTTGCCGATGCGCATCCATGTTTTCCACTGTCGCCGCCCCGAGCGCATGGTCACTTCTGCATACCCGACGCTCAACAAGGTTGCCTCAATGGCGTCGTTGCCGATGTCGTCCACATCATTGCTGTACAACTTCCAGCGAGAACCGGACTTGTAATACACGGCCCTGCTCGGGTGCGAACCGGAGTAGACCGTGTCCGGATCATAGGTATCGCTGACGCCGTCGGAGGGGGCACTGCCTTCGACGGTTTCAGACATACTGCCCGAGGTGTCGAAAATAATCAGCACGTTGGGTTCAATGGTCACGGACTGGGTGCCGTAGATGGCAATATCGTCGGCCAGGGCGGTCAGGGGGCAGGTGAGAACCAGCCAACACAAGATGAGAGCATGCCTGAATTTCATTGTTTCCTCCGTGGGATCAAATTCCCTGCAAATGTTCCACTTTAACCAGCTCTTCCTGCATATCCACACCGCACTGAAGAACCACGCCCGTCAGCGACGCCTTGGGATTGGCGGCACTGTAAACCGTGGGATCGATGGCTGTGGCGGTAACAGCATACCGCCGCGTTCGGTACACGCCCTTTTCAGACCCCTTGGGCGCTGGCCCGATATGGGCCAAAGAGGGAATGTCTTCGGCGGCTGCCGACAACGTGCTTGCCTGCTTGTTGGCCAGCAGCAAAATGGCACGCACCTCGATCCAGGCCACGGGAATCCCCGCATCGTTTGTCACCGGAGAGGCAAACTCGACCCCGCCGTTTCTCGGATCGCGGTCCCTTAATGGCAGATGGGTGGAATCCTTCAGGTAGAGCCGGTTCCCCTCCGAGTCCGCCTCGTTGGCATAGATCCGGTCAAACATGGCCACGGCGTCAAAGAGGCCCGCTTCCGCATTGTAGAAATTGCGTTTGCTCACCCTGTCGTTGCCGGCAATCTTCAATTCCGTGACGGAGCTGTTCATGGCCGATATGCAAATAACGGTCACCAGCACAAGAAGCACCAGGACCACAAGCAGGGCACTGCCCTCCTCTCCCGAGGGGTACGCGCCCCGTTCTATGTCCTGCGTCATGGGCCCTCCTTTCCGCGTCAGAGGCCTGTGGATGATATGAATATTCAATGCATTGTCCTCACCACCACCTGGGAGACCCGATGTGTTTTCCCCTCTTCCGTCCAGAGCACCGTGAGGTTGACGGTCTTGCTCATTTTGTCCGAGGCATCGGTCACGACCCAGTTGACGGTGTACCCGTCGGCGGTGGCGGTATGCATGTCTTCCGGTGTATCCGGGTCGTTTGCGGCCAGATCGCTGTCAACGGTCTCTTCCGTCCACACAGCGCTCATGATCTGCTCCACGCGATCGCTTGCATAATTGGCAGCTTCCGTCATGGAGCGGGCCTGGGCATTTGCCTTCATGGCATGAACCTGCATCAGGGCAAGTCCCAGAAGCCCCACCAGCAGAATCACCGAAGCCACCATCACCTCAATGAGGGTCATCCCCGCCTCGTCGTGTCCAATGGAAGTGCAGCGCACCGGTTTCGTCATTCGTCTATCCCCCGATTTCTGCAGCGCACCGTTCGCCTCAGAAGGCGACGCCGATACCCGTCATTGTATGGCCCCCACGTACTGGTGTAGCCCCTGTACGTTACACTGTTGGAAAAACCCGAATCTTTGGTCCGGCTACGCGCCAGAAGCGCCATGCGCACGGCAATGACACGTTCTCGATCCGTTGGGACGGAGACAGTGCTTCCGTCGTCAAGGACGTAGTTGAACTCCAGGGCTTCCATGTTTTCCCCCACAACGACCCGGCTCGTTCCGACCACACGCACCAAATCCTGATCGCCGTCTCCGTCTTCGTCGTTCAGGGTGTAGCTGATGGTTTCAAGGGTCATGGGCCGGGAGGCTTCGTCCGCTTCGTCGGTGTCCCCGTCCCCGTCGTCGTCCACGCCGTTGGCTTCCGCCTCAACCGAGGTGGTGAAGGTCAACGTGGAGGCCGTTGCAGCCGTGATCCCCGCATCGGTGGTCCCCTCGGGGTCGTAGCCCGCCATACGGATATCAGAGCCCATCATGACCATGGCAGCCCTCAGATTCTGCTGAATGTCGAGGACCCGTTCCTGGGTCAACCGGGTTTGGACCTGGGTGTTGTAGAAAAAGTACGCCGCTGCAACGATAATCACGGAGATTGCCATAGCCACGAGCAATTCGAGAAGTGTAAAGCCCTTCCGACAGGTCATCGCGTTCATCCTGTGCATCCTTACATCATTTCAACCCGGCTGTTGCCGGCGCTGTTGAGAACCACGCGCACCGCTTTGCCGTAAACGTTCGTCATTCGGACCTCACCGTTTCGTCCGGTGGTGAGCCCACGGCTGTCAAAGTGGGTTTGCAGTTTGTCCAGGGTTCCTGTTCCCCCCAAATCAAACCGGGCACTGCCGATGGTGACCTGATTCGACAGGCTCCCGGAGGCAATAACCCTTTCGCCGGTGTCCTGGACCCTGTCCCCGTCTTCATCCACAAAGGCGGCGTAAGTCCCGCTGGGACCCGTTCCCTCGGAAAAGGCAACAACCACATCGCCGCCCACTTTGATGGCCTCCAGCCGTGCCAGCTGAAAAGCCGAATGGATGCTCCGTACCGATGCGGAGAGTCGCTGGGACGCAGCCCACTGCTTGACCTCCGGCGCGGCCAGACCTGCAAGGACCGTGATTAGCCCCACGACCACCATCAATTCCAGCAGGGTAAACCCCTTATTATTATTCATATGTGTTTCCTCGGCCGAAACGACCCTGAGATTCCGAACAACCGACGACCAAAAAGATGAAACGTTATACAGTAAATTTACTTATCAGCCGGTTGGCCCCAACGACTTGAAGCAGAGAGGATCATTGACTTTTTTTGACTTAATTACACAAATTCACACGCAAGGCGACTCACAGTATCCAGACTGATTCGCTGCCGGCGACAAAGGCTCTGCACAACCGGTTTTGCATCGAATCAACGTTCATAATTCTACATTTCTAAAATTATCACTATCTCGTAATAAGTCGTTTGACAACACTTTTTTTAAGTCGCAGGGAACAAAAAAAGGCCCTCGATAAGGAAAACCTTTCCGAGAGCCTTTTACTTGTCTGTTTTATTGCATAATCTATCAGGGTGATGTCACCCAAAATCCCTGAAAAACATTGCCTGAACCCACATCCTGATTCATGGCCGTAAGGAAAAGATAGTCGTTCAGCACAAACGGTTGTTTCGCATTAAGTAAAGGACGTCCGTAATAGTCCAGCACCGGGCCCAGGGTTGCCCCGCGGGTTTTGTAGAGGCACCGTTTCCCTTCCAGGGGGTGATCCGCCAGAAAGTAGAGGGCATCGCCAACGGTTCGCAGGGAACCTGCGAGCCCTGTGATCTCCCCGGGTGCCAGAGACGAAAGAGGTGTTGCCTGAAGGCCCCCGGCCGGTAGCTGCCATATGCCCCGGCTCTCCGATACATCGGCAATCATCCACAATAGCCCCCCGACACCGCAGAATTCGTCGGGGTTGGTCAAACTCCCGCCTTCGGCATCTGTGGGAACGGTCACGGTGTTGTCTGAAACAGAGAATCGAATGAGGCGATGCTCGGCCTGCCCTTCAGGAAGGGCGGAAAAATAGATCAGATCCCCGGTGCGATGATAGTTCTCCGGTGCCAGAAGGACGCCTTGGGGGCTTTCCAGAGGGTCACCGGCCTCGCTTTGGCCAGCAGCCAGCAGCCAAAGGCGCGAAGGCCCCGAGCCTCCGGCGACCTGGGCGGCAAAAAGCAAAGATCCCTCCACAGGGTACAACCCCTCAGGGTTTTCGACCCCGGGGACCTGAACCACCTCACCGCTGCTCTCCCGAACCCGCAGGTCGCCGCCAACCCGGAAGAAAACCCGGTCTCCCGCTGTGGCAAGGGCAAGACCGGCATCGGAGCCTTCCACATACGGCCCCACCACCACGACGTCATGGTTCTCGTCTGTGACGGCCTCGGTGTTGTCCTTGGTTCCGGAGGTTTTCCAGAGTTGCCACTCGTCGCTTTTAACGGCAAGGAAAAAGACCGCATCCGGGCCCGCCGCAAAAAAACGGGGGAAGGCAACCGTCTCCCCGTTGCGATCCGTCAACCGCTCGGTGGAGTCCAGGGTCCCGCGGGTGACCCACAGGGATCGGTCGTTCTCTTCGTCCCGGGCCGAAAAATAAAGGCGATCGTCATGGACAAACAGCCCTTCAGGGTCGCTGCCCCCATAGCCGGGAAAGATATCCGCAAGCACCTCCACACCACCTTCGGCGTTGAAGGTAAAAAGTTCGCGTCCGTACTCTCCGGAGGTGGCCACCATGACGGCCCGCCCCCCCACGCGAACCATCTGGTCCACATCGGGGTCCACATAAGGGTTCAGGTTATCCGTCAATCGGGTGCCCGCCTCTGTGCCGTCGCTCTGCCAGAGTTCGCTCCCACGGACGCCGTCATCGGCCCGGAACCACAGGGTGCCGTCCAGGTTTTTCAACATCTCGGGGTAACTCCCTTTTTCACCGACACGGATATCCCGGAGCCTGAAGGTGGTGTTAAACTCGCCTTCGCTGAACCAGAGTTCCTTGTCGAACGCACTCTCCTCGGCGGGAAAGATCACCCCGCCACCAAAGGGGACCATGGGGCCGATGCCGCTGCCTGCCTCTCCGGGCCGGATATCCCGGACAAGGACGGTTCCCTCTTCAGTGCCGTCGCTCTTCCAGAGTTCAAATCCTTCTCCATGAGTTTGTGCCTTGAAATAGAGCACACCGTTTGCCCCGGCAAGTTGGGCGGGCTGGCTCCCCAGGGACGGCTCCGTCAAGATGTCCTTCACGCAGACCGTGCCTTCACCGGTGCCGTCACTCCGCCAGAGTTCCCGGCCATGTTCCATGGTGTCAGCGGCGAAAAAGAGAGTGTCACCGGCCACGGCAAACCCGCCGGGCGCACCGGAAGCTCCCCCCGGAGCGATCTCTTTGAGCAGGGCGGGCCCGGCGTCCCCGTCCACCACCCACAACTCCGATCCATGCCCGGCCAGGGTGGCTCGAAAATAGAGACAGCTCCCGTACACCACCATCTCCTTGGGGCTCCCGGAGGCGTCTCCGGGGTTGATGTCCTGCAAAACAGCGGTGGTGCCCTCCACCCGCCAGAGCTCTCGCCCGGCATCGGAGGTGAATGCGGAAACATAGAGGCGACCGTTGTACGCCGTACCGAACTCGGGGTTCTGCAGCGCCCCCTCCCCTTCGGCCCGAGTCACTTCCTCGGCAGCACTTGCATCATCTCCCTGCCGCCACAGGGTGACCTCTTCTTCCACGGTGCCGTTGGCAGCAAAATAGAGGGCCTCCCCGACGGCCGTAAGGTAAGTGGGAACACGGCCAGGAACCGGCTCGTCATCTTCTTCCTCACCGTCGGGGGCGGGCACTTCCGGCCCAGCCAACCGGGGAGCCTGACCGGCCCTCATCACCCACAGCGCCCTGCCGTGTGTGCCGTCATCGGCGGAAAAATAGAGGCACGGGCCACACACCGTGAGTTCCATGGGCAAACTGCCCTTGTCCCCGGCATGGATGTCCGCCACCTGCTCAGCCGGAGCATTGCCCTGTTTACGCCACAGCTCCCGGCCATACTCCGGGGAGTAGGCAGAAAAATAGACGGCACCTTCAAAGGCCGTGAACCCGTCGGGGGAGCTGTGGCGGTCCAAGGCACCGTCAAAGGGAAGCATCCGGGTAGGAAAGGTATGAAATGACCACTCCTTGGAAGCGGCCACACTCTCCCCCTCGTCGTTGAGGGCTTCCACCTTCCACGTGTAGGTCGTGTTGTCGGACAGCTGGAGCGGCCGATAAGACTGGGCCGTTGTGGACAGGGTCATCACAGTCTGTTTGATTCCGTCCACCTCCGTAGAAACCGTAACCCCCCACCGGGACTCCCCTTTGGTTTTGCTGGGACTCCAGGCAAGGGAAAACTCTTTGTTGAGAAGCGTGGCACCATGGACCGGTGACTCCAGGGACACCTCGTCAGAACTCCCGACGGGATCCGGTGTCCCCGAGGACCCGCCGCTGCTTCCACAGGCACCCACTGCCAGGGACATCAAAAACAACACTCCGAATCGTAGGATGAAAGCCATGGTTATCTCCGGAAATGGTGAATAGGTAACGGGCCAACTCAGAACAGAGGAACCATATAACAAACACTAAATCTATTACACAAACAATGTTCGCAAACAAGACAAAAAGAAACAGTACTCTTCCACAAGGAAAACCCGCACCATTGGCCATTCATAAAGTTCCCCGCCCGTTGGACATGACAAAGAAACGTCAAAACCCACTACCCTGTTGTGTCTTGCCCGTTTTCACAGAAGAAGTGAGTCTTCTTTTTCTACTTTTTTGAAGCAACAAGTGTTGAATTTTTCATCTAAAAATGTATGATATTTAAAAACAACGAGCCCACCGGTACCACAACACCATGACTGCGACCCGTGTTTGTCGGGGCCAAGGAAAAACCATGCAACCTTCACTGTTTTCCCGAGCCCTGCTCTCCTGCGATTCCTGACCACCCCTTTGGAAAGGAGCACGTTGATGTCAACACCCCGTGGAGTCACACCAGACGCCTTCGACAGTCCCGCCGATTCCCTCAGTTGCCTTATTCCCCGCCCCGCCGACACACCGCCGGATCGGTTTCCCTTCTGGAAAGCCGTTGCTTCCAGAGACGGCACCCGACTTGCCATTCCCATTCGCACCGAACCTGAGGAGTGCTGCCTCTACACCTTAAGCATCGACAAAACCGAACCCGACATCTCAGAGCCCTTTGTCTCCATCACCGACCTGAGGCCCATGGGAAACCGCGACTTTGCCTACCTCTGCCAGGGCGACGAGGGCTGGACCGCCGTTGCCGCTTCAACCCCCTGGCAGCTCACCGCGGAAATCGCCTGGAACCTTTCGGTCACCGACCAGGACACAACGGCCTGTGAAACCCAGGACCAACGACGCTACACCCCGGTCGTCGACGACACCCCCTGGCCGGAATCCTACGAAAACACCTTCTCCCTCACCCTTGCCGAAACAGGCTCACGGTCCGCCGCCGTGGTGCAGACCGCCCCCATTGCCGAAGGCGACCTGAACACCTTTCTCTCCGGGTGCTTCACCCTGGCAACGGACCAGGGTGCCTGGACCGGTCGCTACGTTGGGGCCTTCAACCCGGTCCTCTCTGCGGACGGCGCCCTGAGCGCCGTAGATGTACGCCTCAACCAGTACGACTACACCATCTGCGTCAACGACCAGTGCTGGGGAGAAACCTGGCCCTCGGTCTGGGCACCGGTGGTCCACCCGGAAGGAACCATGGTGTGGGCACCGGTGAAAAGCCCTGAAGGGTGGATCCTGGCCTGTGACGGGGAGCAAGCATGGCCGGAGACCTATTTTCAGTTATGGGAGGTGGCCCTCTCCCCGGCAGGGGACCGCATCGCCGCCGTTATCGCCCCGGACTTCGGCAAATGGGCCGTGGTCCTGGACGGCACCCCCTGGAAAACAAAAGTGGACGGGTACCTCGCCAAACCCGTGTTCAGCCCCTGCGGAACCCGCCTGGGCTGCTGCGGGCACCACCGGGGCAAAGCCGTCATCCTGGTGGACGACCACCCCATGGGCAATGGGTTCGACACGGCATGGGACCCCATCTTCAGCCACCACGGAAACCATGTGGCCGCCAAGGTCAAACGAGGCGAGGTCTATTCCGTTCTCTTAGACGGCATGGAGGTCAAGCGTCCCTACATCTGGATGGCCCCCCCCGCCTTTACCCCGGACAGCAAGCACCTGATGATCTGCGGCATAGAAAAACAAGGCCCCGACTATCGCTACACGCGGGAGTTCATCGCCCTTACATAACATTCGGAGTGATCGCCATGCACTACACCCTGTACGCTTTCATGACCGGCATCGGATTCCAGGCGGCGCTCACGGTCTGCCTGGGCGGCACCGCCCTGAAACTTTTCCTTTTTTTCAAGCGCGCCGCGCAAAAGGACAGAGCGTTTTTCGCTTTTTACTCATGGAAATACGCCGGGCGTTCCATCCTCTTTCACCTCATCCCCTACGTCAGCCGGACCACCCGCACGCACCCGGTGATGACCGTGGCCACCACCGCCTTTCACATGGCCATCCTCACCCTCCCCTTTTTTTACTCGGCCCACGGGGTGCTCCTGTCGGACAGCAGCTTTTTCCGTCTGCCCCGCTACCCGGAGGCGGTCTCGGACGTGTTGGCCGTCATCGCCCTGTGCGCCCTGCTCTTCTTCCTGGGCCGACGCCTGTTCCTGCGCGCGGTGCGCTACATCACCACACCTGCGGACCACATGCTCCTGGCTTCACTGATAGCCCTGGTGCTCTCCGGCCTCTGGGCCCGCTTTCAATGGCCGGGATTCCTCTGGGCTTCCCTCATTCACATGACGGCAGGCAACCTCATCATCGCCGCCATCCCCTTCACCCGACTGAGCCACATCTTCTACATGCTCATCACCCGCGGCTACGCCGGATCCGAGTTTGGCGGGGTGCGCATGGCAAAGGACTGGTAACATGACCGAGACGACCCAACGCCTGCTGGCTATCATGGACGACGGCATCGAAGCCGGTCTGGCCCGATTTGATGAAAAGAAAGTCAAAGAGATCATCCGCACCGTCATCCACAAGGAGGCAAGCCCGCGCCTGGACGCCTATCTCTCCACCTGCGTTCACTGCGGGCTCTGCAGCGACAGCTGCCACTACTACCTCTCCCGGGACAAAGACCCGGCCTACTCACCGGCGGGCAAAGTCAAAAAAAGCCTGCTGGCCCTGACCCGAAGCAGGCGGATCACGCCCGAAATCCTGAAAGAAGCGGCCATCGTGGCCTTCACCCACTGCAACCTCTGCCGCAGATGCACCCTCTACTGCCCCTTAGGCGTGGACATCGCCTACCTCATCGCCATGGTCCGGCGCATCTGCTTTCTCTGCGGGGTGGTGCCCCACTACATTCAGGACACGGCCAACAGCCACTCCGCCACCTTCAACCAGATGTGGATCAAAAACGACGAGTGGCTGGACAGCCTCTACTGGCAGGAAGAGGAAGCAAGGGAAGAGTTGCCGGACCTCACCATCCCCGTGGAGCGGGAAGGGGCTGAGATCATGTACTCGGTCATCGGCCCGGAGCCAAAATTCCGTGCCCAGCTCATCTACCAGGCCGCGGTGATCATGGACAGAGCGGGCATCAGCTGGACCTATCCGGGCACCCGGGGCTGGGACAACAGCGACATGTGCATGTACACAGGAGATTACGAGATGATGGGCAGGCTCAAAAAAGCCCATTTCGACACGGCCATGCGCCTCAAGGTCAACCGCATCGTCATGGGCGAATGCGGCCACGCCTTCCGCAGCGTCTACGACACCGGCAACAGGTACCTCGGCTGGAAAACCCCGCCGGTCCCGGTGGTGCACGCCGTGGAGTTCTACCACGAGATCCTCACCGAAAAACGTATCACCATCAAAAAGAAACTCGACACTCCCGTGACCTTCCACGACCCCTGCAACATCGTGCGGGGCAGAGGGCTCCATGAGCTGGCCCGGGAGGTCACCCGCATGTGCTGCACCACCCTCATCGAAATGGAACCCAACCGGGAGCACAACTTCTGTTGCGGCGCAGGGGGTGGGGTCATCAACTGCGGGCCCAACTTCAAAAACGAACGGGTCCTGGGCAACCGGGCCAAGGCTGAACAGCTTATGGAGGCCAAAGCCAAAGGGGCCGACACCGTCATCACCCCCTGCCACAACTGCCACGGAGGCCTGGAGGACATCATCCACCACTTCGGCATCGACATGAAGATCAAGTTCCTCAGCGACATCATCTACGAAACCATGGAGATCTGACGATGACCCGATTTCTCAATCCCTGTCTGCTGGCACTCGCCCTGCTCCTTGCCTTTACCGGCGCAGCCTTTTCCTCCGTCCTGGAAGAGAGCATGGACGCCCCCCGCACCCGTCCCCTCTCCCGGTTCGATCACGACACCCACAATGAAGCCGCCGACCTGGAAGAGTCCTGCGCCCTCTGCCACCACCTCTTTGATGACGAGGGAATGCTCCTCCCGGACGAAAGCTCGGAAGAGACGGCCTGCCGGGAATGCCATGATGACGCGGCCAAAGGCGTCCCCAAAACAGAAGCGGCCTTTCACAACCGGTGCAAGGGCTGCCACCTCTCTGTTCAATCCGGACCCATCACCTGCGGGCAATGCCATGCAAAAGATCAACCTTGAATGAAGGGCCTAAAAAACGCCTCCGGCGGCAAGGTGTGCCACCTTGAAAGCAGATTGCCGCTGTGATTTTGCCCTCGTTCCTCGGGCCAAATCACAGCGGCATTTTTCGTAGCATTGTAAATTTTTCCGTGGCCGAATGCGCCACACCGTCGATGGCCAACCCAAACCTGTTTGGCAACCTTTTTAAAAGGTTGGCCCCCGGCAGGGCCGCCGGAGGCAATAAACCTCTATTTATATAGTGGGTTGCCCCTGCATATGCGCCCATGGCGCATTTCCCTCACCCGCACTTTGCGGTTGAACCCCGGGCTGCCCAAAGAGTATAACCATACGGGCGTAGCAAACCATGAGGCCCCCGCATCGCCCTTGCCAATCGCCGTCTTCCCGGGCGCCTCGCCATACCTTGCCGTATAAGGAGCCCTGCATGGAATCACGCGTTCATGAACTCATTGACGCCCTGGATCTCGTCCCTCACCCCGAAGGCGGGTACTACCGGGAGACCTACAAATCGGACCTCTTCTTCGACGCCATGGACGAAGACGCCTCCTTTCCGGGGCGGCGCAGCACAGGGGCCGCCATCTACTTTCTCCTGGAAGGAAATGACATCTCCCGCATGCATCGCATTAAGGCAGATGAGCTCTGGCACTTCTATGAAGGCACGACCCTCACCGTCCATGTCATCCACCCCGAAGGGACCCTGGAAGACATTCGCTTAGGTGCCGACATTGCACGGGGCGAAACATTCCAGGCCCTTGTCAAGGCGGGCTGCTGGTTCGGCGCATCCCTTGAGGGGGAAGGCCACGCCCTGGTGGGCTGCACCACCCACCCAGGTTTCGAGTTCGAGGACTTTGAAATGGCCGAGCGAGACGATCTTCTTTCCCAGTGGCCCGAACACGAGGCGGTGATCCGTAAACTCACGCCATAGCATCCATGATGACCCCTTTTGAAATCCACCTCATTGTCCATGGAGAGATCGGCTGGTTTCTCACGCGCAGGAACAACACGGCCGACCTTCGCCTGGTGCGGGACAGGCGGGCCTCCCTCAAGGACACCCTGGAAGCCCTTGGCCTGCCCCACACCGAGGTGGGCCGTCTTCTCGTGGACGGAGTGGAGGTGGGGTTCCACCATGTGCCGGTGCATGACTGCCGCGTGGACGTCCATCCTGTTGAACCGCCTTTAGACGTCACCCGGCCAAGCATGTTGCGGCCCCAGGCATGGGGAAAAATCCGCTTTCTCGTGGACGACAACGTGGGGCGGCTCGCAGGCCTCCTGCGTGCCGTGGGCGCGGATGCCCTGCATGTCCGCGGAACAACGGACTCCGACCTTGCCGCCCGCTGCGAAACCGAGCGCCTCATCCTCCTCACCCGGGACCTGGGGCTGCTGAAACGCAAAAACATCCTTTTTGGACGCTTCATCCGGGCAACTGAGCCCTACCGGCAGCTCAAGGAAGTTCTCACCGTCTTCGGCCTGAATCCACCCTACAATTTTTTCTCACGCTGCTTTCTCTGCAATTGCGACCTTAAGCCCGTGGAAAAAGAAACCGTCTCCCACCGCCTCAAGGCGGAAACCCGCTGCTACGTCTCCGCCTTTTCCACCTGTCCCTCCTGCAAACGGCTTTACTGGCACGGCCCCCACGTCCGGCGTATGCTTGGTAAAATGGCCGATGCAGGCATTGATGTCTCCGGGGCAAGCCCCGGCCTCGGAAAGGGAATGATTCGTGGAGACTGAAGAGACCCATCAACTGAATTCATCGTTTTAACCCTCACAATTTCAATACGTTGCAGATGTGTCGATATTTCATAGTCCAACAATCTCTTTTCCCTTGATTTTTCTCCCCACAACACCTATTTAACCAAGCTCTTTTCCCAAAAATGAACGATCGCCACGGGCATGGTCCTCATTGCGAAGGCCATGCCCGTTTTGTTGTACCCCCTGTGGCACTGATGCGCAGAAGCGAAAGAGAGATTGATGGTTGACCTGATCAAACGAAGCACGAGCAGCGTAAAAAACGATGTCACCTCCGGACTCACCGTGGCCCTGGCCCTGGTGCCCGAGGCGGTGGCTTTTTCCTTTGTGGCCGGAGTCGATCCCCTGGTGGGGCTCTATGCCGCCTTTATGGTGGGCCTTGTCACCTCCATTTTCGGCGGTCGGCCGGGCATGATCTCAGGGGCCACCGGCGCCCTGGCCGTGGTCATGGTCTCCCTTGTCAGGGAGGGCAACGCCCTGGGTCTTGCCATGGCACACCCCGTGGCCAACATGGGGCTGAACTACCTCTTTGCCACGGTCATCCTCATGGGCCTGATTCAGGTAGCGGCCGGGACCTTTAAACTGGGAAAATTCATCCGCCTCATTCCCCATCCGGTCATGCTGGGCTTTGTCAACGGCCTGGCCATCGTGATTTTCCTCTCCCAGCTCAACATGTTCAAAACCGTTGACGCAGGTGTCTCCCAGTGGATGCAGGGCCAGGACCTCATCACCATGGTCTCCCTGGTGCTTGCCACCATGGGCATCATGATCCTCCTGCCCAAGCTCACCCGAAAGATCCCGGCGGCCCTCACCGCCATTCTGGTGATCACCGCGGTCACCGTCTCCATGGGCCTTGATGTGCCCACTGTGGGCTCTTTTATCCGCGACGGCGGAGGCGAAGGCCTCAAGGGAGGGCTTCCCGTTTTCCAGGCCCAGCTCTTCACCCTCATCCCCCGGAACATGGAGACCCTTAGGTTTATTCTCCCCTATGCCGTCATCCTGGCAGGCATCGGCCTCATCGAATCCCTTCTCACCCTCAACCTGCTGGACGAAATCACCGAAAGCCGTGGCAACAGCAACCGCGAATGCGTGGCCCAGGGCGCGGCAAACATCGTCACCGCCCTGTTCGGGGGCATGGGGGGATGCGCCATGATCGGCCAGTCCATCATCAACGTCAACGCAGGCGGCAGAGGACGGCTCTCCGGCATCACCGCGGCCCTTGCCCTGCTCTGTTTCATCCTCTTCGGGTCGGCCTACATCGAGCAGGTCCCCATTGCGGCCCTCACCGGCATCATGTTCATGGTGGTCATCGGCACCTTTGCCTGGTCAAGCCTTCGCATCATGCACAAAATCCCCAAATCAGATGCCCTGGTGCTCATCTCGGTGTCCGTGCTCACCGTGGTGTTCGACCTGGCCGTGGCCGTCTTTGTTGGCATCATCATGTCCGCCCTGGTCTTCTCCTGGGAAAGCGCCCTGAGAATCCGTGCCCGCAAGCGAATAAAAGAAGACGGCACCAAGGTGTATGAAATCTGGGGGCCCCTCTTCTTCGGTTCCACCAAAATGTTCGTCTCCAAGTTCGACGTTAAAAACGACCCCGACCAGGTGGAGATCGATTTCGTCGAATCCCGGGTATCGGACTACTCCGGCATCGAGGCCATCTCCGGCATCGTTGAAAAATACCACAAGGCGGGCAAAGAGGTCCGACTCAAGCACCTGAGCACGGACTGCAAAAAGCTCCTCAACAAAGCCGACGACAAATACCGGTCCATCATCCTGGAAAAAATCGACGACCCCAGGTACCACGTGGTGGCCGACCCCAACGCCTTTCACTAATAAAGGACGAGGTGAGCCACCTCGAAAGCATATTGCCATTGCGCTTTGCCCTTGGTTCCTCAGGCCAAAGCGCAATGGCTTTCGGCTCGGGCTACGCCCGACATAAACGCTGATGGTTTGTGCGGACTGACTCACAAGTTTCGAAGTTTCAGGATACGTTGTTGCCGATAGTCCATTATCGATGTAACCGCAATGTCTCCGGCAGCAAGGCGGGGCCAACGCATGTAACAATTCAGTTGCCCCTAGCGGGTCGCTGTGCTCACCAAAAAAACGAAACCTCTTTGTCAAACGTTCCAAAAGTTTTGCCCCCGGCAGGACCGCCGGAGGCAAAAATCTAACTGCGTTGGCCCTGGCCGGCAAGATGAACCACCTTGACAACAGATTGTGGATTCGTTTGGGCCATCGGCGTATTTACATCCCACCTCCCGCCCCCCCTTATCTCCTGGAGCGCCGCACTCCTGTGCGGCACAGGTAACGACGGACAAAAAAGCCGCACCGAAGTGCGGAGCTCCGTTTCGGTCGATCTTTCTCGGTTTTTTTGAAAATCGCGGTCTAACCGATAAACCAAGGTCCAAACGCCATTCAATAGGGGCTATCAAGACCTGTTTATGTTTTTTTAAAAGCTTATCCTCCGGCAGTGCTGCCGGAGGCATTGGCTAAGTCGTACCCTTTCCCCTGCCTCTCCCATCCCGAAAATGTTCCACCCCGCCTGAATATTTGTAACTTCCCGCCTTCCGCGAACGAACTATCCATACAAAGAACATCGTTCTTACAAACAAACACAAAACCATAAGGAACCATCCCCATGCGAACGAACCGATGGTTTGCCGTGGCAGGGGCCCTGATTGTCCTGTGGGCCACGGGCTGCGGCTCCGAAGATGAAATGGAAGGGGTAAACATCCAGAAGAACGAGGCATCCGGCTTTACCCTCATGGACATTTTCGAAGGCGAAGGCGCCCTTGAAGAGGCATGGGATGCCATCGACGGAGAGATGGTCAACGACCTCTTTGCCGACACGGTGAACGACAACCCCGAGGCCTTCGTCACCTTTGCCTCAGGGGTTGACGACCTCATGACCGTGAACCCCACCCTCATGCCCGACATGTGCGGCAAAGACACACGGGGGCTCCTGGGCGTCCTCATGGCCCCCTCCCCCGACCACAGGACCGCCCAAGGGCTGGAGACTTTTTATTCGGGTGCGGAAGCCACCGATTACACCCGGGCCTTCTACGCTTATCTGGACGATCTTGCCACGGACGTCCCCCTCCGGGACGAAGGGTATACCAACCAGATATTCGCCAGCATCCTGGGCTACTGGCGGGATACCGACACCCCGGAAGAGTTCCTCGACGACCTCCGGGACATGGTAGACACCATCACCGACCCGGACTTCGACGAGGACTTCCATGATTTTTCGCAGATCATGGGAAAGCTCCTCATCCGGTCCGACTATCCCATGTGGAAGGATGCCGACGGCACCCTCCTCAACAGCCGGAAAATCGACCCTCTGGTTCACGAAAACATGGGGCTGGGCAATATCGTGGCCGGTGTTCACGCCCTGCTCATGGGCCTTGATGAAGTCATGGGCGATGAGCAGGCGCGCCTTTCAATCCACCAAATGATCAACGGGTTGGGGGAGATCTTTGATCCGGGCATCGACACCCCCCGGATGATCCGGGACCTCCTCTGCGGCATGGAGGATCGCCTCACCACAGGGGGCGATGTGTACGAGGCCGACGCCATGTACCACCGGCATGACGGGGAGATCTACTCCGATGCGGAACTCGGCCTTGGCCTGCGGGAGGTGTTCCCCTACCTCATGCAGTATTTCCTGCGGGCCGACAGGGAGATGGGCATGATTTCCGATCTCTTCGGCAACACCCCCTACCCCCTTGGGATCCTCTCCCAAAACCTCCACGCCATGCAGTGGGACATCCCGGGCGCCCGCATTGAGGAATCCCTCTACGACATGCTGCGATACGACATCTGGGGCAGGGATCGCCTCACCGACCCCGAGGCCTTTCACACCTCGTTCCTTGAAAACCTGATGTTCTTTGCGGCCCTGGGAGCCCACACAGGATACGACGACGGGGGCAAGACAGGTGAAATCACGGACAGCGGCAACCCCAACTATGACCACGGCCACGGGAAAGGGTGCGGCACCCTCACGGTCAACGACACCCTCTTTGCCATGACCACCCACAAAACCCTGGGCATGGGCATGTACGACATCGCCCTGCAATCCAAGGATTACAAGTACATGTTCCGTGGGCGTGCGCCCTTTTATGCGGACGGACCGGAGATGGACGATTATCGCTTCCGCTACGACCAGAACTATCCCATCGGCCTCATGGTGGCGGGAACCCCGGGGGACATGGGTTCTCCACAAGGCGGCAGGCCCAGGCTGGAGGAAGACGGCACCCCGGTTCTCAACGGCTATCGTCCCTACGGAGCCACCGGAGTGGAAGACGACAACATCGCCCTCAACACCATGAGCGCGTCGGTTCGCGCGGCATGGCATGCGGAAGGCCCCTACTACTATGTCCCAAAGACCCCGAAAACCGTCACCTTCCACAACCGAATCTGGCAGGTCACCCACACCCCCGGGGGCCTCGTGTATGCCTGGATCCACAAGCCCTCTGCAGACCCGGCCAACTGGGAGTACCTCTACCCCGCCCAATTCGAAGGCCAGACCATGGAAGAGCAGGCAAGCCTTGCCGTGCAGTACGGTGTCCCCACCCACGCCCTCTTCACCTCGGACATCGACCTGAAAGACGGAATCGACAACAGCATCTGGACAGGAAGAAAGCTTGAGATCCTGCTGGGACCCGACAGCAGGGCCACCATAGACTTTGATAAAAGCCAGAAATACTTCCGGGACGACATCGTCTCCATGATCAACGAGGCCTTTGGCGAAGCTGTCTGCTTTCCCCACGACGAGGGAGGCGGGGAATACCTTCATATTGTCAGCGACTGCGGCCCCATCCACCTGGACAACGCCGCCTACAACCCCCTGGGGGCGTTCTTTAAACATGGTGCGGGGCTTTTAGACGACATCGACGTGGCCGTGGAAGCGTTTCGGGTCTCCGGGGACGCCACCGTCTCCATAGCCGTGGACAGCGGCCCGCCCGTGCCCGTTGCCTTTGAAAACCCCTCCCGGACCTGGACCGCCAACATGGTCATGGACCGGCTGCGTGGCCAAGGGCTCACGGTCCGCCCCTTTGGAACCGGCGTCGAGATCCTCGGGGTCAGCCCCGACCCCGACATCGGGCGAATTGAAGTCACCGATGTATCGGGGTGCGGCGTGGTCGATTTTTTCGGGGGCGCCTCATCCACTATCACCGGCTACCTCCATCGCATGGAGCATTACAAGGACGTTTGGCGTTCCGACTACTACCTGGGAAAACTCGGCGGAACCTACTACACCGTGGGCTACGACGCCTCGGGGAACCTTGCCATGCCCGAGGTGCAATCGGGTGAGGAGGCGGGGTCCCTCATCGTAAACGAGCTCATCGGCGACAACGACCCCGTGCGGGAGTGCGCCAGCCATGAAGAGGCCCTCTTCCGAAACTACCAGTTCTTTTTTGCCGAACGAAAATTCGTGCTGGTCATGCCCATTCACGTCACCGTCCTGGGATCCGAAGCGGCCTTTATCTTTCAGGTGATGGAGGCCAATGGGTACACAGGGTTCATGAACGGCCGCAAATACCTGGGCAACCAGGTGTGGGCAAAAAAACGAGCCCACGGCCCATCCGAGCTGCCCGGGGACTACCGCATGTGCATCCGGGTGATCAGCGAGGGGCTCATCGGGAGCATCGCCGTCACCGAAGAGTCGGTCTACAACGACACCATCGACTGCGGCGTGGCTTTCAACGCCATTTTTCCCCACAACTCACCGGTTATCTACCGCATGGGCTTTCCCCGGGCGCCCCTGATCTGCCACGGTACCGATGCGGAGGGCAACCCCGTTACCGACGCCCTGGTGGGCTCCCGGGAGTTCGAGGTGGGTGACGAGATCTGGCAAAACCGCAACGCGGTGCTGGTGATCCTCCAGGCCCTGTGGGGCAGCCTGCACCGCCACACCGAGGTGGGGTACGAGTCCACGCGGGGCGGGATGCTCTCCTTCTTCGACATGATGGCCTACCTGCTGAAACCCCTGTTCTACTACCAGAAAGACGCCGGCCAGTGGCCGCATGAATGCTGGAAACCGCGGCTTATTGACGGCCGTGATTTTCTTTATCCCAGCGCGGACTTTTACGACGAGCAACCCATGGCCACATGGTACGGAAGCGAAGAAGAGCGCGGGTACTACCGCCCGGCAAAGGTCCAAACCCTCATCACCCTGCTCACGGACAGCGACCCTTACGGAGAAAAAAACCCGGACGGCACGCCCCTGCGGTGCGACGGGCTCCTTGCCAGGATGACGGAGTACGACCTGGAAAACGGACCTGCCCGCTCTCGTCTCCTCACCGGGCTTTTTGCCTTTCTCCAGCGCCTGGGCGATCCCGCCTTTGACGACGCCTCCTCTCCCGCCTGCGCCGACGAAACAAACGCCGCCTGCGAGCGGTGGGGCCCGAGGCGGGACATCCTGTTCGGCCTGGAGCAAATCGTCAGCGCCGTCCGCATGACCAAAGCACCGGCCACGGCATTAAACGAAGCCAAAAACATTCCCATTGTCTTTCCGCCCTGGCTCTTTGCCCAGGGGGACCTGGACGCCCCGACCCACCTGCGGGAAGAGGACCTTCTCCTGGACTGGGGCATCGACCTCATTGTGGGGGAAGACGAAACAGAGGAAGAGGAGGGCCGGGGCCTGGCCGACTACCCGGACGACAAACTCACCGATGCGGACTGGGATGAACTCTACGACACCGTCCACCTGCTGGAAGGGATCCTCCACCCCGGCAGCCCCCACAGCATCACCGCCAACCTTCTGGGGCTCCTTGACTCCGTCATGGCAAAGCCCACCCCCTGCGACAGCTTCGAACTCGCCGGGACCCTCTACGCCCTGGGGCGCCTGTTTGCGCGCTACGATGCCGAAAAGGATCAGTGGATCCACCAGGGTGACGAAGGCTTCGACGATCTCTACAACCTCATCAAACACAGGTTCCCCGAGATCCACGCCGTTTTGGACGACGACACCGGAATAACCTACCACGCCTTTCTTGTAATCCTTGCCGACCTGCTCAAGGAAAAGGGGCTGGTGGAGTGCCTTGTTGACGATGTCACCATCCCCTCGGGCTGGGACAAGATCCTCACCGACCTGAACGCCTTCCTGGGCAAGCCCGTCATCACGGAACACGACCCCCTCTGGTCCACCCTGGCCTCCCTTTTAGGCGACCTTGCCCATGCCGTGGACCTGGCCCGGGACGTCACGCTCCTGTGGGATGTCTATGAAAAGTACGGCCTTCAGGTAAACGAATAGGAGCACGCTGCCTTAACGGCCTTCTATGGTTAAAGTGCATGGAAAAGTCTGCCTCCGGCGGCCAGGGGATGATCCCCTGGACCCCAGGTTGCGAAAGCCCTCCCCCTTCGTTCCTCAGGGGAAGAGCTTCCGCGAAGGTTTTCGTGAAACCCAAGCAAAACCTGTTTGTCAAACCCAAGGCATCTAAATTGGCAAAAGTTTGGCCCCCGGCAGGGCCGCCGGAGGCATGCCCTTGCTTTTTAATTCCACCCCACCCTTACAACGACTCTGGAGCGACAATGAAAAAACTGCTTGCATGCATGGGAACGATTTTGTTGATGATCACCTTCAGCCGGTCCGCCTTTGGGAGCAGCTTCGGCACCACGTACGGTTTTTCCCCACGGGGCATGGCCATGGGCAACGCCATGACCGCCCATGTGGACGACTGGTCCGCGGTCTATTACAACATGTCCGGTTTGGGGCGAACCCTCGCCCGCATCGAACGAGCCGCCGAGACCGGTGAAAAAAGCGGCATCAACCAGATCTCGGTGAACTACCTCCACACGGTGCCCTCCTTTGACCTCAACATCAACCGCTTCGACCCGGACACCGGAAGCCCCCTGCCCACCCACGGTGCCGACGACCTCGACTTCGGGACCTATGTCTTGGGCATGGCCATGGACCTCAACATCATCTATGAGATGCCGGAATGCATCTCGTCGGCACGTATGGGCCTCTCCATGGGCATCAACAATGATCTCACCGTGGTCAAGATCAACGACATCGACCCGCGCACCCACAACTTCATGCGGTACGGGCGGGAAGCCCAGCGGGCGTTGATCATGACCGGCGCGGGATTCGGGTTCATGGAGGACCTCTTCGGACTGGGCCTGGGGCTCAAAATCTCCTTTGGCGGTTCCGGCACCATCGACCTGTCCGACCTCCAGATCACCGAGGATGAACAGATCCCCGTGGACAACGCCATCATGGACATCTCCCTGGAACCCACGGTGGTGGCCGGTTTCTACATCAGCCCCGGAAAAAAATTCGACGCCCTTGAGGGGCTGGAGTTCGGTTTTTCTTACAGGCAGAAGTCAAAGCTCGACATCTCCCCGCTGCAGACCGTGGCCGTCCTCGAAACGGGCAATGTCCTTCTCAACCTGAGGCTGGCCCTGCTGGACTACTTCCAACCGGACATCTACACCTTCGGCACCTCCTACGCCTTCACCGACAGGCTCATGGTCTCCCTTGAGGCGGAATTCCAGAAGTGGTCCGGGTTCGAAGTCTCCCTCAACCACGAAGAGAACTTCGGGGACGTGCTCCCCGAGCTGGACGACATTGTCGTTCCCAAACTGGGCATCGAATACCGCCTCACCCGGCGGCTGGCGATTCAAGGGGGCTACTGCTTCGAACCCAGCTTTATCCCGGACGAAGGCCTCACCGACACCATCAACTTCCTCGACAACGACAAGCACATCCTCTCCGTGGGAACAAGCTACCGCCTTCCAAGCTTCGGCCGCATGAAACGGGACATCAATTTTTACGCCGCCTACCAGCACCAGATCCTCGACGACCGGGAGGTCACGAAAACCGAGCCCACGGGCGTCAACCCCGACTACAGCTTCGGCGGCACGTGCAACACCTTTTATGCGGGCATCACCATCGATATGTAACCGCCGCCATCACGCCGAAGGGGTTTCGACAGCACAGTGTGCAGGGCTGTTCATTCGTGCCATGGAAAGGAGGATCCCCAGGATGCTCAAGGCTGCGAACACCAGAAACGCATCGTGCATGGCAAGCAGAAACGGTTCCCGGGTGGCCTGGTCAACGGCTTTATCTCCCAGGCGCCCTGAAACAACCAGGGTGGCAATCGTCATGCTCACGAGCATGCCCAGGGTGCGCATGGTGGAGACCAGACTCGATGCCAGGCCGTAATGTAGGGGCTCCACACTCCCCATGACCGTGAGCATATTGGGGGTGGAGAACAGAGCAAACCCGATTCCCATCACTGCAAGGACCACAACGATTCGCCCGAACCCGGTGCCGCCGTCCACGGTGGAGGCAAGGACCAGGCCCGCCACGCAGATGGCCATGCCTATGGTGGCAAGGGTCGCTGTCTGAACCCGCGTGGCCAGGGCCCCGGCCACCGGAGACAGGGCCGCCTGAAGAAGGGGCTGGCTCACAAGGATCAGGCCTGCGGTGTGGGGAGCCACGCCTTTCACGACCTGAAGGTAGAGGCTGAAAAAAAAGGTGAGACCAAAGGAGGCGGCGTAGTTGATGAGGGTCGCCAGGTTGCTGAAGGCAAACACGCGCCGGGAGAGCAGCAGGCGGACATCCAAAAGCGGGGCGTCCTTTTTGTATTCATAGAGAAAAAACAGGGCCAACCCGGCAACGCCCAGGGCTGCCATGGCCTGAAACCGGGGACCGGCGGCCTGGTTCACCACCCCCACGATCAGCAGGAACAAAGCCCCCATATACAAAAAACTGCCCAGGGTATCGAACCGCGTCCCCGCGGCCTCCGCCCATTCTCCCTTAAGCTTTAAAACGGTGAGGAGCCATGCCACACTCCCGGCCCCTGCCCCCACATAAAAGATCCACCGCCAGCCCAGGTGCGTGATAAGAAAGCCCCCCACCACCGGCCCCGCCGACACCCCGAGGTAGACGCAGCCCACCACCGCCCCCATGGCCCTGGCCCTCTTCTCCGGCGGAAACACCGAGGAGAGAATGGCCAGGCTCGTGCCCGTAATCATGGCGGCACCGCTGCCCTGGATAAAACGAAACAGGATAAACAGCGCCACGTCACCTGCCAGGGACGCCGCCAGGGTAGCAGAGGTAAACAGGAGGATGCCCAAAACAAACACCCGCCTGCGGCCGTAGATGTCCCCCAGGCGCCCGCATGGCAGCAAAAACAGCGAGACAGCCAGGATGAACACCGTCTCCACCAGCCCCAACTGCACACCGCTCGCACCGAATTCCCCTCCGAGAACCGGAAGGGCCACCCCCACCGCGGACATCATAAAAGGCGTCAAAAACTGAACCGTACAGACAATGCTCAAGGTGACCCACCCCGAGGCCTGACCCCGGGCCGTCGGCACCGCTGTTGCACTTTTTCTGTTTTGATATGCTGAATCCATTGGCATCGCTCCTTTTTCGATTTTCTCCACAAAAGCCCCCTTTGCCGATCAATTTTTCTGTCGGGGCTTCGACCCGTTGCGAGGCGTGATTCATGGAGGCCTCACACCGATTATGTTCCACAGAGCATGCCAACATTCATTCAGCCATGAATTCAGGCCATTGGAAAAAATCCTCGGATAGTGTGTCGCATACGACGCCCTTAAGGTGCCTGATATACCACCTTAGACAAAAAAAGCCCTGATACGGCACCTTCGAACCGCAAAGGAAACGGGTGGAAAAGAGCCGTGGGTTCCTTCCAACGAAGCGCGTTGCAACATTGCATTTGAACGAGGAAACGGAATCGTATAAGAGATGTAGTGCTTCATCGAAAAAACGAGCACTAAGGGGAGAGACACATGGATTTATATGACATGACCTTTTTTGGGGAGGCCACCAACAGGATCTGCGGAAGCCTCGACATCCACACGGCCCTGGAGCGATGCTTTCACTACCTCAAGGACTATCTGCCCATCAACGGCCTCGCCATGAACACCTACGACCCCGGAAAAAAAGAGGTCCGAAACATTGCCGTCGTCTCCGACCTCGACAATGGTCGAATCCTCTCCTTTGACCCGGTGAAGCTCACCCCCGAGGCCATATCGTTCATCGAAAATTACCCACCGACTCCCGGCCCGGCACTTATTCTCAACGTGCCCAACCAACAGGTGGTCGCCAACCTCGTCTGGAAAGCCATGGGCAAGCCGGAGATCTCCCTGCTGCTGCTTCACCCCATTGTGGATGAGGTCAGGCTGGGGGTGGTCTTTATCTTTGCAGAAGGGTTTGACCGCTACGAGCCTGAACACTCCCGGCTCCTGACCCTCCTGCACGACCCCTTTGCCATGGCCTTTTCAAACACCCTCAAGCACCGGGAAGTGGTCAGGCTCACGGAAATGCTGGCTGACGACAACCGGTACCTGGCCCGGGAGCTCCACCACCTGGCCGGAGACCAGATCATCGGAAGCCGACACGGCCTCAAAGAGGTCACGGAGATGGTCCGCCAGGTGGCTCCCCTCTCCTCCCAGGTGCTCCTGCTGGGTGAAACAGGAGTGGGAAAAGAGGTTATCGCAAACGCCATTCACCGCGCCTCGCCCCGTGCGAACAAGCCCTTTATCAAGGTCAACTGCGGGGCCATTCCGGACGAACTCATGGACAGTGAGCTCTTCGGCCATGAGCGCGGGGCCTTCACCGGAGCGCTCCAGAAAAAAAGGGGACGGTTTGAGCGGGCTGACACGGGAACCATCTTCCTGGATGAAATCGGCGAGCTGCCGCCCCGGGCCCAGGTACGCCTCCTCCGTGTCCTGCAAACCCGCGAGATCGAACGAGTGGGTGGCACCGCACCCATTGCCCTGGACATCCGGATCATCGCAGCCACCAACAGGGATCTGGAAGAGATGGTTGCCCGCGGGGAGTTCCGGCAGGACCTCTGGTTCAGGCTCAATGTCTTTCCCATCCATATCCCAGCCCTGCGGGACAGGCCCGTGGACCTTCCCGAGCTCATGGACTACTTCATCGAGCGGAAGGCAAAGGAGATGAACATCCATCCGGTCCCGGTACCAGCCCCCGGGGCCCTGGCGGACCTGTCCCGCCACGACTGGCCCGGCAACGTCCGGGAACTCGAAAACCTCATCGAACGGGCCCTGATCCTTCATATCACCTCCCCTGTCGGAACCCCGTTGCGATTTCCCGACCTCGATTCACCGGAGCCGACGTCTCCCGCAACGCCCCCGCCCCTTCCCGAGGAGACCACCCTCAACCTGGACGATGCCATCCGCCACCAGATCCGCAGAGCCCTTGAGGCAACCGACGGAAAGGTCAAAGGAGACAACGGTGCCGCAGCCCTTCTTGGGGTCAACCCGAGCACCCTAAGAAACAAAATGAAAAAACTGGGCATTCCCTTCGGAAAGAGCCTTAAAAAATAGCCTTCCATGGCCAGGGTAAAAACAAGCCTCCGGCGGGTCGCTTTTTTGAAAAAAAGCTCCGCAAAAGACTTTCTTACTACCGAAACAGGCAAAATTACTTCGGCGGAGCCTGGAAGGTCTGCTTAAGGCCTGTTTGTCAAACTTTTCAAAAACTTGGCCCCAGGCAGGGCCGCCGGAGGCTTTTCACCCCCACAAGCCACGTCGTTTCGTTTATCGCTTCGGATACCCGACGGGCACGAGATAAAGGGGGCTTGCTTCCTTCGGAAGCTTGAGGAGCTCTGCGATGCGGTCGTCATGGAAAGCCCCCACGGGAACGGCCCCCAGGTTAAACGCCGCAGCCTGGAGCAAAAGGTTCTGGCAGGCATGCCCGGCCTCCATGTCCACGTAGCGGGTGGCCCTTCCTTTGTATTTGGCCGCCACCCGCTCATACACGGCGGCAAACACAAACACGGCCGGGGCATCGCCCACGGCCCCCTGGTTCAGGGCGGCCTTTTGAAGGGCCTTTCGTTGATCCCTCGGTATCTTCAGGGCCAGCTCATGGTGCCGCGGGTTGTACCAATACACCCCTTCGGGCAGCACCACAAAGGTCTCCAAAGGATACAACGCCCCGGACGACGGGGCCGTTCGCAGCCCCCGAACCGCATCCGTCATGCCCTGGGCAGCCCAGAGCAACTGGCCGATCTGAGCCACAGTAAGCGGCTCTTCGCCAAAAGACCGAACCGAACGGCGGGCGGCAAGACTCAGGGAAAGGGTGGCCCCTCCCGTGGTGTCCGGTGGTGGAAGCCGAATCACCTCCCCCGCCCCTGCCGCTTGCGCCATCACAACCATGGACATCCAACCCAGAAGATTCATCTGCGAGCCTCCTTCATGCATGTCTTGGGAGATTGTTGTTGATCAGGCAGCGCCGGTGAAGCACAACGCCCTGAAACCAAACGGGGGCCGCGGCCTGTTCGGCCACGCCCCCCTGCTCTTTGCCCTCAAAGAGGATCCTCCCTTTGTACTGACTGCCCTCACCTCAGCCCCCTCAGCCTGCCTAAAGAACCGAATCCATGAAAATACAGGGAGATAGAGGCATCAGGAAAAACCGAAGCATCGGACGGTTCATGCCTTGATGGGAGGGGTCCCCTCTTGGAACTCCTTCAAGATCATTTCCCTGAACTCGGGTGTATCTTTATAGCCGTGGCACTGTGTTCCGTGCTGCACAACGGCTTCAAGCAGCTCTTCCTTTGTGTCCGCCGCAAGGGCGACGGTGCACTTCGTGTCGCTCGGATGGTTGCGGCAATCAATGAAATATCGTGACATGGTCCTGATACTCCTGTGCTTTGTGTGACCATGATGCGGTAAACGGTCCCGAATCGGGCCGCCCGCCCTTCCGTACACGAAATGAGAGGCTCAAGAATCTGCGGTAGGTCTTGTCACCACCTGTTGAGGCCTCGCATCCCAAGGCACCGATTATACCATATTTCATTTAATAAAGCGTTATTAGCCCGGATATTTCACGAGTCGAGTGCACCCATATTCAAGGCATCAGAGCTGCAGATGTCGTGGTTTTATAAAAGCTCTGATAACGCAGAAGATGGCTGCACTCGGCTCGCCCGATGGGTGAGAAAATCAAACAGCAAACGTCGATTTACATTTTGCATTTTCAAAATAGCTGACATTTTGATTGTAGCCATCTGAAATCATGCTTTTTTCATTTTGGTTAGTAGTTTTCTCATGAAATATGCGGGTTAGGACGCCACCCATGAGTGGGTCAAAAAGCTTCAGAGATTCCGACGTACAGCCCGTCGGAATAGTCTTCGCCAACCGCATAATCGATACGAAAGTTTAGCCTGCGCTCTTCGCTCAGCAGGTACCGCAGCCCAGTGCCTGCACTGGAATAAAAACTGTCCCGACTCAGGTCCCCCGGATCGAAAAGTACCGCTTCACCCACAAACCCCACCACAGCCCACTTAGGCCTGAACTTCCACCGATACTCCACCTGGGCACTGATCAGGTGCCGTGCGATGTTCTCACCTGCTATATATCCCCGCAGGTCTGCTTTCCGACCGAGGGTAGACAGATCCGAATAGGGCGTGTCACTCGGCGTGAAGCGCCCGTAAAGGCGCCATGCAATGACATGTCCGGGTCGATACTGATCGTATCCGTTAATAAATCCGTCCAAAACGCCGTAGGATTCGTCACTGCCCAAAATGGTGGGATTGAGCATCAACGTTGCCTCGGCATAAATCCCTTCGTAGGGGAAAAAACGATTATCCCTGGTGTCGAAAGAAAGTACCGGCCCCAGGGATGCACTTAGATCATCGGTGGCATTGACGGCTTCGAGGTACTGCCTCCCAGCCTCGTTGTCCGGAGAATAGCCGATGTCTTTGACCACCCCCCGCATCCCGGCAAAAAAATGCTCCCCAAAACCATACAGAACGTTCAAATGGATCACACGGACGGCGGTGGTAAAATCCGCCCGTTGGGGCAGCTCATCCACATTCAATTCGCTTTTCACACCGATATCTGCCACGGCGGTCTTGATTCGCCACGCCTCGCTCGGCAACACATTTCCCCCCAAGGCCAGCAAATGGCTCCCCCGATCCGTATAGATACCTGTCAATCCAAGGGAAGAGGACTGCACATTCTCATTTCCGGGAGCTAAATCAAAGAGCCCCATAAAGGTGGCCCCTCCCCCATTGCCAAAATTGGGGTTGGACACGACCATGGGAGCGGTCACAAATTCAAAATTGTACCTGTCCTCGGGCTCCTCGCCACGCAGTTCGCCGGGAGCAATGATGAATGTTGCCAGCACAAGGAGCAACCCACGGATGAAGGGAGCATGACGCATATCAACGTTTTCCTTTGAATATGCCATGTAAAGACAAAGAGAGCAGAGCACCTGGCCCACGAGTCTCAAACGAAAATGCCCCACAAAAAGAAAATTCAAAACGGTATGATCACGCTGGATACAATACGCAAAAGCGATGCCCACATTTGAGCTGCTTTCCTTGAAAAAACGCTACGCGCTGACTTTATGGGACCTTATGAAATTCAATCCCACATGCCCGATATCGGCCTGAGGTGATACTCACTGGAATATATTTCTTAGGGTATATGCGTGAAAGGGTTGATGTGGAACCATCGAATGATCTTAATGCCATGAAGCCCGGTTCCCTTTCCTTGTAACATGCCCGCTATGAACAGGCCATCAAATGTTAAACCTGACAAAACACCGGACTGCGAAGCCCGAGACAAAAAGGGCATAGTTCGCAAGATGCAGAAATACAGGACATGCTTCAGCATAACCATCTAATATATTGGGATCATGCTTCCACTCAACCTTCAAAAATCCCCTTTAATTTCCTGACAAAAAAACAACCGTACTCAACCCAGAATATAAGGAATAAGCACGGCCATTTTGCTTAGCTATCGGGTGGGTTTCACAAATAGATAGAGTTACCCCTCAACCGCCATTTCAGTAGTTCGATGAACCTTTACCTAACGTCCCTAAAAAAGTACAACGACTTGTTATCCTCTCTGTTTGTATCATAGCTGAATCCGACGACAATCGAGCCATCCGAGTTTACAGCGGTTACACTGTAATCATCAGCATTGGGAAATGGAAGTTTTCTGATACTCGAATAACCTGAAACCCTCATGATATAGAGATAGTTATCTCTCGATGACCCGTTCGTTGCATAGAGTAGACTACCGTCGGGGCTGAATATCGCTGATTTCGGGTAGGTTCCCACATCCCACTCCCCGCGAACATGATTAAAATCCGACGTATCGTAATCGTAGATGGTATAACCGGGTCCGTTCCCGCCCCCGCAAGGAAACACCAACGTTGACCCATCCGGACTGATACTGATTTTTCGCCCGTTTGCACCGGATCGCAGGCTCTGCTCCAAGGTTATGCTGTTACCCACGATGCCATAGCGAAATATGGAAGAAGGAGACACCCCGCTGTTCGAAGCAAATAATTTGTTGCGATTGTCGTCAAATTGTATCGAACTTATATCCCAGTCCGCAAGCTTCGTTCTGGAAAGTACCTCGCCTGAATCCATGTCCATGATATAAATAAAGCGTTCGTATTTTCTTTTTCCGAGAACATATATTTTTCTTTGCAATGGAGAAAGAGCGATATCAACACCATCCTCACTGTAAGCGAATGGGAAATCGGTTATTTGGTAAGAAATCATATCCACCACAGTAACACTTCCTGAAAACTTACTGACAACATACACTTTGGAATCCACATCAGAAAATGCCATGCCCACGGGCTGGGTATAGAAAAGTTCTATGGCGTTTTCAATCCGTTCCTGTTGCGGGTTGATCACATATAGTTCCTGGTGGGTTTTATCCAAGGCAAGCACCCTGTCTGGCGCACCGCTTGACACCATATCCGAAATGACACCCAGGCCATGGGGAGCAGGACTTGGATCTGGCTTTACATCTGAAAAAAAGTAGAATTGGTGCTCCTGGTCCTTGTAATCATCGTAGCTGAAACCAACCACTTTTGAGCCATCTGAGGTCGGGGTAATGACAGAGTAGTCCCCGGAATTTGGAAACGAAAGGCGTCTGATTTCTGAATAGGTCGCCACATCCATGACGTACAGGCAATTATCAGACGGGCTGCCGTTTACCCCAAATAAAACAGAACCATCCGGACTAAACCGTGCGAATTTTGGATGCGTCCCTATATCCCACTCACCTCGAACATTGTGAAAATCAGATGTATCGTAATCGTAAATCGTATAACCATTCCCATTGCCTCCTCCGCAAGGAAAAACAAGCCTGGTGCCATCCGGACTGATATCTATTTTTTTGCCATTTCCGCCGGTGCGCAGCCTCTGTTCAAGCGTAAGCAAGTCGTCCGAAGTCGAGTACCTGAATATTGACGAAGGAGAAATACCACTCTGGGAGGCAAAAATATTCTGGCTGTTCGCATCGTATGAAATGGTGCTGATCCACCTGTCGTCCAACGGTGTTTCTGAAAGGACCTCGCCAGTTTCCATGTCCATCATGTAAAGTTTCATCCCGTTTTCGCTTTTTGCAAGAACAAAAAGCCTTCGACGCACAGGATCAAGAGAAATATCGACACCGTCATCACAATAGGTAAAGGGCATCTCGGTCACTTCACTGGACTCCATATCCAGAACCGCTACACTCCCTGAAAATTTACTGACAATATAAACTTTTCTATCGATTTCCGAAAAAGAGACAGCCAACGGCTGGGTGAACGGCAAAAGCGTCTCTTTTGCGATCCCTTCCTCATCGGTATTGATTTCGTACAAGCACTGATGCGTCTGGTCCAGGGCATAGACTGTCTCAGCTGCGCTCCCGGCGACCATATCTGAAATACGCCCCAAACCATGGGGGACAGGAGTCGGATCCGCCTTCACATCTGTGAAAAAGTAGAGTCCATGACCCTCTTCTTTATAATCATCGTAACTGAAACCCACAACTTTTGAGCCATCCGCATTCGGAGTAATGACAGAGTAGTCATCCGCATGGGGAAAAGGAAGTTTGCGGATTTCGGAATAGTCCCCTGCATCCATGATATACAGGTGGTTGTCATATGAATCGCCATTGGTTGCGTAGAGAACATGTCCATCCGGACTGAACATGGCGGAAACAGGATATGTCCCAACATCCCACTCCCCATGGACATTGGAAAAATTCGAAGTGTCATAGTCATAAATCGTATACCCGGAGCCATTGCCACCCCCACATGGAAATACCAGTGTCTTGCCATCCGGGCTGATGTTAATAGACTGACCGTTCCCCCCTGATCTCAGACTTTGTTCCAGCTCGATCAAATCGTTCTGGACGGAATACCTGAAGATGGATGAGGGTGAAAAACCGCTGTTGCATGCAAAAAGTTTCTGGCTATTCTCGTCAAACACCAGATTGCTTATCGAAGAATGAGAAGAACTCATGGTATCGGAAACTTTCTGACCCGTAACCATATCAAAAATGGAAATCAATGTTTCATGGTCACGCTGGGACAATACGTATACTCGACCCAATGACTCAGACAAGGTAACGTCGCGATTTTCTAATCCTGGCACACCTTGAATTTCCGATAATTCCAACGTATTCAGATCAAAAACAGAAATGGCACCACCAACCCTGCTGACGATAAAAATTCGATTCTCAGCAGAAGAAAAACCCATCGCAAGGGGCTCTGGATTATTCAAAGCCATTTTCCCGACAACATGCTCAACCGTTGTGTTGATTAACAGCAAGGCCCCATTGTCCTGATCCAGGGCATACACAATACCGGGTGTCGCGGCACTGCACATATCACTGATTCTGCCTGTCTCAACAGCTCGCTTTTCGGCTGTAAAGTCAACAGAATCCACATCGCCCTTTGTGATGATCACCGTCGATTCGGTTTGGTCAAAAACAAAACCGACAGACGATGGGGTAACGGTGTACGACCCCTTGCCGATGCCTTCAAAAGCATACCGTCCCTCGCTATCCGTAAGAACTGTTTGAGGCGTCTCGCCAGACAGTGTGACGGCAACACCTTCTAAACCAACGCCTTCGTATGTTACTTGACCTGATATCCTGCAACCGACAAAAAGAATGAAAAAGCAAAACAATATCCATGTTTTCAACTTCATCTCCCGGTCTCCTTTGGGGATTGAGGGTTTAAACACCAGAGAATTTGATCCTTACCAGATTAGCGAAATTAAATACGCTATGACCTTTTCCGGCCAATAATCTTTCGAAGAGATAAAATGGGGGGACATGATTTATCACAACTACTTGTCACACAATTTAAATCGGTTGCCAACGTCTTTTTTTACCACCACCCGATACCTCGTCACGCCAAATGTCCGCCATCATACCCCATGCAAATGGGTTCGCCTAAGTTACTTTAATAATCACCTGATAAATCTCTCTTCATAAGATGTATTCCCAATCATTACTATGTAAGGCTGTGTTGAATAGATTTCGAAACTGTTTTGCTCATTACAATATGGCGCTGAACTGTCGCATTTGGCCATATGCCATTGCATATTTTCTTTGGAAAATCCTTCGTACTTTTGATACACTGCACAGGATTTTAACAACGCAACATATCAGAAAACCGGAATATCTTTGTAATCCCCACAAATGGATGCGTTGTGTCATAGTCTTTACTCTCAACCTCCTTGAATGCACGATCGTCATTTCTTTTCCTTATAGTGATACGAACCAAGGACTGTAACCATCATGGGTACCCCTTCTAAAGCTATTGTGTTCACCGTCATCATTGCCCTTTCATTGATCAGTTTCAGCGCGGCAGAAATGGAGCCCCTATCTGAAAGTCAACTGGCTTCGTTCATCGCAACCCAGGGAATCTCTGCTGGCAGCTCTGAAAGCAACGTAAGTGCCTCAACCATCGGTAAAAACGCAAGCAACCTGTCCATTACCAGCATCCTGTTTCCCATGCACCAAGACCTTTCCAGATACCGGATCATGCCCCCGAAACCATTGGCACCGGGGGGATCTCAAGTTACCATCTCGTGTTACAGCGTATACTCACCGGCACCACCGGCCTTGACCCTGACGGACAAAATTCCCATACAAACGAATCAGTCAACACTCCCTCCTGCCCCCACCCTTCCACAATTCCCCTCCGGAGGGATGACAGGAGTTTCGGCCATTGATTAAATGGAAAATCAATCACGAATAATCTTTACGTTATTGATGTTTAGCTTTTTTCCAGCCCCCCAGTTTTATCAATGGTCGAAAATCATCGGTGATTCATAAAAAGTAATAAAACATCTTCTACTCGAAACGTTTCCCCCAAACTACGCGATGCGCCACCTGTTCACCTCCGACCGAACGTCCAGATTCCAGTCGGTAAAAGCATAGAAAAGGCGACGCTATGACCAAAAAACACTCCCGCCTAAGGCTCATTCTCGGCGACCAGCTTAATACCAGCCACTCCTGGTACAGACAAAAAGACGATAACATTTTGTATGTCATTGCTGAGCTGCTCCAGGAAGCATCGTATGTATGTCACCATGTCCAGAAGCTGTGTGCGTTTTTTGCTGCAATGGCCAACTTTGCCGAGACGCTCCGCAACGCCGGTCATCAGGTACTGTACTTGACACTGGACGATACAGCCTCTTTTGCAAGTCTGCCGGAGCTGCTCAGCCATTTGCTCGAAAAACACCAGGCAACACAATTTGAATACCAACTGCCGGATGAGTACCGCCTGCGAGAACAACTCGCTCAGTTTTGTCAATCCGCAGCGATGAAAGCCGTGGGCACCACGGTTTATGATACCGAGCATTTTTATCTTTCAGACGAGGAGATCCATCGCACATTCAGCAGAGGCAAACGGCATCGTATGGAAGCTTTTTACCGAAAAATGCGGGTACGATTTCACATCCTCATGGATGGAGAGGAGCCGGAAGGGGGCCGCTGGAATTATGATGCACAAAACCGAAACAAACTCAAAGCCGATGACCTGAAGCTGGTACCCGAACCGTTGCTGTTCGCAAACGATGTCCGGGATATCCTGGCGCGAATCAAACGGCACGGCATCCAGACCATCGGGAAAGAATCTCTCCACCTGATCTGGCCGGTCAATGTCCAGCAGGCATCAGAATTGCTGAGTTATTTTTGTCATAACGGCCTGAAGCACTTCGGCCGATTCCAGGATGCAATGACCGGCAAGCTTGGCGCGACAGACATGAAAAGGCAGTTCGGACTGTTTCATTCAAGGTTGTCCTTTGCCTTGAACAGCAAAATGCTCAGCCCGCAACACGTGATCAGCACGGTCATTGAGCACTACCACACCAGAAAACCCCGGATGGACCTGGCACAGGTGGAAGGGTTTGTGCGACAAATCCTTGGGTGGCGGGAGTTCATACGGGGTATCTACTGGGCCAACATGCCCGAATACGAGTCCTGCAACGGCTTGGATGCGACTCGTCCACTGCCCTCCTGGTTCTGGACCGGAGAGACCCGGATGCATTGCCTTCGGCAGGCCATCACCCAATCCCTTGACATGGCTTATGCCCACCACATCCAGCGCCTGATGATTACGGGTAATTTCTGCCTTCTTGCAGGCGTAGACCCCGACCAAGTTGACAATTGGTATATGGGCATCTACATCGATGCCATCCAATGGGTGGAGCTGCCCAACACCAGGGGCATGAGCCAATTTGCCGACAACGGCATCGTGGGCTCCAAAGCATACGCGGCCAGCGGTAACTACGTCAAAAAGATGAGCGACTACTGCAGCGACTGCCATTATCGCGTTACAGAGACAACGACCCCAAACGCCTGCCCCCTCAATGCCCTGTACTGGCACTTTATGCACGACAACCAAACCGCTTTTGCCGCTAACCCCAGAAATAAGATGGTATATGCTGTGTGGGGCAAAAAATCCGAAGACCAGCGGCAGGCGATACTCGAACGGGCAGCAGCCTGTTTGGATGATATTGAGGAGCTTTGACCCCCTCTCCGTTACCATGGAGGCAAGCTGCAAAAGACACACTCACACCGGGTAGCCTCCATGCCTTGCTCGACTCCCCAAACCGCCTCCGCCTACTTCACCCCTTCAATAAATTTAGGTACATGTTTGACCTAATTCCAATCCATGTGTTAAATTTCGGATTTCGTTCTGACACCACTAAAACGTGATCCAGTTGGAAGTCAGCCCCTTGATTTTGAGAGAATGACCGGTGCAAAGGAATATGGTTTATGAAAGGCTTGGAACTCAGTGAGGCATACTACAATGCATTTGCAAAAGAAATTTTCGAGCAGACGTTCAAGTCCCTCATGGACCGTGTTGCCATAGGGCTTGTTGGCCCCGGCTCCGAGTGCTTTGGATTTGATGATGAATACTCACGTGATCACGACTGGGGCCCTTCCTTTTGCCTGTGGGTTACCCGAGAGGATTACCAGCGCTACGGCAAAGAGCTTCAGGCCTGCTACAATGCCCTGCCCGAAGAATACATGGGATTTGGCCCTCGGGTCGTAAGTCCGGGTGAGGAAGGCCGCGTGGGCGTTATGACCACCAGCAGCTTTTACGCCCGCTACACAGGGTTGAATCACATACCGGTTTCCATGAAGGATTGGCAGATCCCTTCAGATAATTTGGCCCTTTGCACCAACGGCAAAATCTTTTCTGACCCCTTGGGAGAATTCTCCTCATGGCGAACAGCCCTTCTTGAGTTTTACCCTGAAGACCTCCGGCTTAAAAAAATCGCGGACTGCTGCATGCTCGCGGGCCAGGCCGGTCAATACAACTGGCAACGGGGTATTTTAAGAAACGACCCCTATGTAACACATACCGCCACGGTAAAATTCTGCACAGAAATCATGCATCTGGTTTACCTCCTGAACAAAGCCTATGCGCCCTTTTACAAGTGGCTGTTCAGAGGCGTTGCCCACTTGCCGATACTTGGGGGAGAACTCTCCCCCCTGATTGCACAGGTCCTCACCGGACAGTCCCAAAGTGAAGGCTGGAAGAATCAACAGGACACCATGGAAATGATTTGCCGGAAAGTCATCGCCGAGCTTCAGGCTCTGGGACTCACCGACCACGATATTCCCTTTTTAGCAGATCACGTGCCATCCATCCTCGCCCGCATCAAAAACCAAGAATTCAAAAACACGTTGTGGGGCGTGGAAAAAAAGACGCCCGACAAAAAAGGGATCATCAAACAAATTCTGGAAATCGAATGGGAGATGTTTTCCTCCGTCAACGACAAGGCCGCTTCAGACCCACGGAACCAGGGCCAACCCACCTGCCGAGACTTCCCTGACGAATTCAAACTCCACAGGACGGCAAAGTTCATGGCCTGGCCCGAGACCACCCTCCTCAGTTACCTGCAGGATCTCAAAGAGGCAAAACAAAACAATCGCAACCTGATGACCTATAAATACGCCAGGATGGACAACCTGATCCCCAGCGAGAACAGCAGCCCCTATGTTGATAAAATCACGGGGGTCATGGTTCAGTGGCAAAAAGAGTTCATGACCAAGTACCCACGCATCATGGCCGGAGGCCGTTCTCTAACCGGGGGAGAGGCGGGCATCGACTGGGCCTCTTTTGAAAATTACCTGCGTTGCGAGCTGGAGTCCTACTCCGAAAGCACACTGAAATCGCTTTTCCTTCACACGGAAATATTGAAAGGTTCCGGCAAAAGCATGTCCGAGGAGATCTATAAAACGCTGGTTCAGGAAAAAGGATACAACAGTTTGGAGGAGGCGGAGGGGAAGCAGTCTAATTAGGGATCAGGCCTGCACAATCGACAAAATTAATTTTATGCATGTGTTCAGACATTGTTGAACACTCCTATCTTCATTGGACAAGACATCAAACCGCCCGCACACCTGGGAGACTGCCGATTCACTCAACCCAAAGGGTTCTCCGATCGCTTTCAGCGTCGCTCCCGAATATCTCTTCATCAGGTAGATTTTCATTTTACGGGCGAGCTTCACATCCTCAACATGATCATCTACAACACTGGATATGACCGAAAATGATGGCCTGCAGTTCAACGCACGCAGAGCAGGCAGCTCGCGATCGTTGCGTCGTCCTTCGAGGTACTTCTTGCTTATCCCCTGAATAAATGATTCCGGCCCCAGAATGGTATCCGCCGATACATTTTCAAGAGGGTTCTGGGCATGAAGCGCGCCCTTCTCGTCAACGAACCTCTCGTATTCCCTTCTGGCCTGTGAAACCCGTTTTCCGAAATACCCATGAATGTAATCCGTCTCAAGCCATTCAGGTGACGCCTCTTTGCCGACAAATGCCCTGTAACTCGACCAGGGATAGTCGATCACCGAATCAACCATGGCCGCCCGGACAGGATTCAAATGAATATATCTCGACAGCTCCAGGGCGTAATCGTCCTTATAGACGAGAAAGGCCTTGTAACGCCCCTGGAACAAGTGCCCGAAACGCTTCCGTTTGACGTTGAAATACGTCGTATAAGAGCTGTTCACATGCTTCATGATCTGGGGAAGATTGGCATCGGGCGTCTCAATAAGAAGATGATAATGATTGGTCATGAGGCAATAAGCATGGATGATAGCCCCATAACGTTCATGGGCCTCGCCGAGATACTCCAGAAATTTCTGCCGATCCCGCTTGCTCTTGTAGATGTTCTTTCGCTCGTTGCCCCGGGATGTCACATGGTAAAACGCCCCGGGAAACGTAATCCGTAAGGGTCGTGCCATCATGATACCTTTACTGAATGCTAAAGGATAATGGGATAGGCTGCAACATGATCTGCCCACAAACTAAGTCATAACCTCCCGTCGAACGGGAGGCTTGATTGTTAACCGCTCAAATCGGTCTATTTCTGCGCCTAAAGTCACCTATGCACCACTAACGGTTAGTTTTCTTTTTGTTCTTGATAATCGTTTCGGCCATCAGCGTGTTACAGCATCACCTGGTCACCCGTGAACCCTGGAGCGCCGCACTCAGGTGCGGCATGGGTAACGACGGACTAAAAAGCCGCACCGGAGTGCGGCGCTCCGTTTCCATGCGTTTCACTCATGTAATAGACCGTTAATATCTATAAAAAATTATCTACTTCTACTGGTGAAACTGTCAAACTTGGGGAGTCCTCCACCATAGGTGGGGTTTACCCTCTGAATTATTGACCTAAAAATCAATTATTAAGAATTTTGTCAATGTGCAGGCCCGAAACATTCTCTTACTTCTCCTCTACTCAGTAAATACCTCAACGATAATACTATTCAGGTCTGCCAAGTTAGTCTCCCCATCGCCATTTACATCACCATTATCGCTGCTATAGCCAAGAATAATACTCATGCATACCATATAATCAACAAAATCTACCTCACCATCATGGTTAAGATCTGTACCTACGCCATAAAGCCAAGCAATACCATCTTTATCACCATCGCTTAACTTATAAATATCTTTCGCCGATCCACCCCGCATTCTGACATCATAGATACTGATATCCGGATCGATGGGATCCGCATAATCCCAGCCGGGACCGCCCATCTCATTGACACTGCAAGGCGGTGGTACATTCGACATGATAGAAAAATAATCATACCCTTCTAAAGCAGTGCCAATAAGATTTACCTCTCTTCTGTCAGGACATTCGGGATCAACGACAAGACTCCAATCAATCGTGAAATAGTCCCATAAGTCAGGACGGCTGTTTTCGTGGTAAAGGCCCACGACATGCCCCAACTCGTGTACAATGACTCGTAAGCCATTATCGCCACCGTTTGGATGTGCTACACATTCGATAATGGAATTAAGGTTTATTATCGTTTCGCCCGATACAAAGCCATTTCCCCCTGCGTTACAATAGCCATTTTCGTTATAGTAAAACCGTTTGTAATCTGGATATAAATGTTCATTTTCACTGTTACGTTCAACAAAATGTAGCGAAGTATTGCTATGATATTCCTCTATTGCTTTATGAATTTTCTGTCTGCCTAACGGTAGTACATTTTCATCAATAACATAAGGAATAATTCCGCCAGGCCAAACCCTGCTTTTCGGCACAACCAGGGCAGCATGCGCTGTAAATTGATTAACTAACATCATGTTTGCAAGTAGGAACATCAAAATTACCAACTTGATCCCAGATTTTTTTCTTTTCATTAAATAGACTCCCTTTACCGGCTGTTGTAATTAATAACGGCCACAATGCTTATGACAGTTTTGCAACTTTGCCACCATTGCCATTGAATCCTAATGAGTGAAAAGGGTTCGAATCAATCCCTTACTGGATAAGCTTCCTCACCGCCATCAATACCTTATTTACTTAACAGTCATTTTGAAATTCCAAGGACAAAGCGCTTAGCGATAGCTTTCAGTGGCGCACCGGCGTGTTTTTCCATAAGAAACATTCTCAATCTTCTTGTAAGGCTGGGTTCGTTGTTAATCTCATAAAAACTCGATATTTCAAATAAATAAGGGCATTCTTTAGAGAGCTTTCAGGGCAGGCAGCTCGTGATCACTACGGCGATCTTCAAAATATTCCTGCTGATGCCTTCAACAAACGATTCCGGCAAAAACTGACAAAACATGCCCCTTCTCCATCTTCTCCCCTCCTGTGTAGAGCTCGTATCCATAGCTGATCAGCGATACCGGTAGATGTTCTTTTGCTCGTTGCCTCGCGATGTCACATGGTAAAACGCCCCAGAAGACGGAATCCGTAAGGGTCGTGTCATGGGAGTGCCTTTTTGCCAAAGAGTGGATGGAGGGCTATAGATCTCACAAAAAAAGCAAAACCCCTTAAATCAAGGCATTTTTTTGTATTTTGTCAAATGTGTAGGTCTGACCCCTTCTCCCATTCAGAAGACGGAATCCGTAAGGGTCGTGCCATGGGGGTGCCTTTTTGCCGAAGAATGGATGGAGGGCTACGGAACTCACAAAAAAAAGCAAAACCCCTTAAATCAGGTCACTTTTTTGCATTTTGTCAGATGTGTAGGTCTGACCCCCTTCTCTAAGAGCTGTTCACATGCTTCATGATCTGGGGAAGATTGGCATCGGGCGTCTCAATAAGAAGATGATAGTGATTGGTCATGAGGCAATAAGCATGGATGATTGCCCCGTAACGTTCATGGGCCTCGCCGAGATACTCCAGAAATTTCTGCCGGTCCCGCTTGCTTTTGTAGATGTTCTTTCGCTCGTTGCCCCGGGATGTCACATGGTAAAACGCCCCGGGAAACGTAATCCGTAAGGGTCGTGCCATCATGATACCTTTGCTGAATGCTAAAGGATAATGGGATAGGCTGCAACATGATCTGCCCACAAACTAAGTCATAACCTCCCGTCGAACGGGAGGCTTGATTGTTAACCGCTCAAATCGGTCTATTTCTGCGCCTAAAGTCACCTATGCACCACTAACGGTTAGTTTTCTTTTTGTTCTTGATAATCGTTTCGGCCATCAGCGTGTTACAGCATCACCTGGTCACCCGTGAACCCTGGAGCGCCGCACTCCGGTGCGGCATGGGTAACGACGGACTAAAAAGCCGCACCTGAGTGCGGCGCTCCGTTTCCATGCGCTTCACTCATGTAATAGACCGTTAATATCTATAAAAATTATCTACTTCTACTGGTGAAACTGCCAAACTTGGGGAGTCCCCCACCATAGGTGGGGTTTACCCTCTGAATTATTGACCTAAAAATCAATTATTAAGAATTTTGTCAATGTGCAGGCCCGAAACATTCTCTTACTTCTCTTCTACTCAGTAAATATCTCAACGATAATACTATTCAGGTCTATCAAGTTAGTCTCCCCATCGCCATTTACATCACCATTATCGCTGCTATAGCCAAGAATAATACTCATGCATACCATATAATCAACAAAATCTACCTCACCATCATGATTAAGATCTGTACCTACGCCATAAAGCCAGGCAATACCATCTTTATCACCATCGCTTAACTTATAAATATCTTTCGCCGATCCACCCCGCATTCTGACATCATAGATACTGATATCCGGATCGATCGGATCCGCATAATCCCAGCCGGGACCGCCCATCTCATTGACGCTGCAAGGCGGTGGTACATTCGACATGATAGAAAAATAATCATACCCTTCTAAAGCAGTGCCAATAAGATTTACCTCTCTTCTGTCAGGACATTCGGGATCAACGACAAGACTCCAATCAATCGTGAAATAGTCCCATAAGTCAGGACGGCTGTTTTCGTGGTATAGGCCCACGACATGCCCCAACTCATGTACAATGACGCGTAAACCATTATCGCCACCGTTTGGATGTGCCGCACATTCGATAATGGAATTAAGGTTTATTATCGTTTCGCCTGATACAAAGCCATTTCCCCCTGCGTTACAATAGCCATTTTCGTTATAGTAAAACCGTTTGTAATCTGGATATAAATGTTCATTTTCACTGTTACGCTCAACAAAATGTAGCGAAGTATTGTTATGATATTCCTCTATTGCTTTATGAATCTTCTGTCTGCCTAACGGCAGCACATTTTCATCAATAACATAAGGAATAATTCCGCCAGGCCAAACCCTGCTTTTCGGCACAACCAGGGCAGCATGCGCTGTAAATTGGTCAACTAACATCATGTTTGCAAGTAGGAACATCAAAATTACCAACTTGATCCCAGATTTTTTTCTTTTCATTAAATAGACTCCCTTTACCGGCTGTTGTAATTAATAACGGCCACAATGCTTATGACAGTTTTGCAACTTTGCCACCATTGCCATTGAATCCTGATGAGTGAAAAGGGTTCGAATCAATCCCTTACTGGATAAGCTTCCTCACCGCCATCAATACCTTATTTACTTAACAGTCATTTTGAAATTCCAAGGACAAAGCGCTTAGCGATAGCTTTCAGTGGCGCACCGGCGTGTTTTTCCATAAGAAACATTCTCAATCTTCTTGTAAGGCTGGGTTCGTTGTTAATCTCATGAAAACTCGATATTTCAAATAAATAAGGGCATGCTTTAGAGAGCTTTCAGGGCAGGCAGCTCGTGATCACTACGGCGATCCTCAAAATATTCCTGCTGATGCCTTCAACAAACGATTCCGGCAAAAACTGACAAAACATGCCCCCTTCTCCATCTTCTCCCCTCCCGTGTAGAGCTCGTATCCATCGCTGATCAGCGATACCGGTAGATGTTCTTTTGCTCGTTGCCTCGCGATGTCACATGGTAAAACGCCCCAGAAGGCGGAATCCGTAAGGGTCGTCCCATGGGGGTGCCTTTTTGCCGAAGAGTGGATGGAGGGCTATAGATCTCACAAAAAAAGCAAAGCCCCTTAAATCAAGGCACTTTTTTGTATTTTGTCAAATGTGTAGGTCTGACCCCTTCTCTTTATTTACTTAACAGTCATTTTGAAATTCCAAGGACAAAGCGCTTAGCGATAGCTTTCAGTGGCGCACCGGCGTGTTTTTCCATAAGAAACATTCTCAATCTTCTTGTAAGGCTGGGTTCGTTGTTAATCTCATGAAAACTCGATATTTCAAATAAATGAGGGCATGCTTTAGAGAGCTTTCAGGGCAGGCAGCTCGTGATCACTACGGCGATCCTCAGAATATTCCTGCTGATGCCTTCAACAAACGATTCCGGCAAAAACTGACAAAACATGCCCCCTTCTCCATCTTCTCCCATCCCGTGTAGAGCTCGTATCCATCGCTGATCAGCGATACCGGTAGATGTTCTTTTGCTCGTTGCCTCGAGATGTCACATGGTAAAACGCCCCAGAAGACGGAATCCGTAAGGGTCGTGTCATGGGGGTGCCTTTTTGCCGAAGAGTGGATGGAGGGCTATAGATCTCACAAAAAAGCAAAACCCCTTAAATCAAGGCACTTTTTTGCATTTTGTCAGATGTGTAGGTCTGACCCCTTCTCTTTAATCTCATGAAAACTCGATATATCAAATAAATGAGGGCATGCTTTAGAGAGCTTTCAGGGCAGGCAGCTCGTGATCACTACGGCGATCCTCAAAATATTCCTGCTGATGCCTTCAACAAACGATTGCGTCAAAAACTGACAAAACATGCCCTTCTCCATCTTCTCCCCTCCTGTGTAGAGCTCGTATCCATCGCTGATCAGCGATACCGGTAGATGTTCTTTTGCTCGTTGCCTCGCGATGTCACATGGTAAAACGCCCCAGAAGGCGGAATCCGTAAGGGTCGTGTCATGGGGGTGCCTTTTTGCCGAAGAGTGGATGGAGGGCTATGGATCTCACAAAAAAAGCAAAACCCCTTAAATCAAGGCACTTTTTTGTATTTTGTCAAATGTGTAGGTCTGACCCCTTCTCACTAGTTATTGCTAACTCAAACAAAAAGACTGAAAAGTTCAACTTTTCGGAGAAGAGGGTGTTTTTTCTCTTTACAAGATATTAAATGGGTTACCCCTTCTCCTTCTTCTCTCAAAATAGCGAGCACCCGTATTCATTTAAAAAACATAATAATAATACTAACAACAGCCCCCAACACACCAAAAAAACGTACTACATAGTATATATGTAAAAATTTTGTAGGCCTTCCATATTTTTTCTCTAATAGTTGAGTATACATTTTGACTGCCCCGATATCCCAGCCTTCAAATATCAATTCATAAAATGATACACCGAATTCACATTTCAATGATATCATGGCAAATACTTCAACACATATAACAACTAACAAGCATAACATTGACAATTTGAAAAGAACTAACGCCGCTTCAAACATGAACCTAAGCCTTTTGATTCTATAAGTTGATAGTAACAAAAAGTGGCCTTAACTGGGAGTGGCGAATAACTTAGTCCGACCCCGCCACTATAACTTGCCCCTTCTCCCTTTGTACCAAAAGTAGCTCCGGCCTCAAAGCCTAATGGTCCATAAATCGTACCGCCTTTTTCAGGGCCCACTAATTTTTGTGGGGGTTTCCTACAAGCCTCTCCAGTCGTGTTAGAAGCTATACCTATTGAAATACTAACTTCTTTAGCAGTACCATTACATACTTTCATATAAGTGTGTCTATGCTCAACACACCCATCACAACACTTGATATATAAAAGCCCACCTCCAATATATCGATGCATTTCGATACTAACATATGTTGCAGGCATAGGATTATAGTTTGTTGGATCACGAGGTGTTGGTCCACATTTAGGATAGTATGGATTTATAACAAATGAACGAGGATCATTCCATGCTGAATCATATACTTTTTTCAACCCTGACAGATTTGATGGTATATCAAACAATCCCTTACTATCAATTTTATTTACTGTCGAATTTTTCATACCTTGATAGATATTATCGCTTTTTTCCTCCCCAATCGGATCCCTACTCCCCCACCGCCCCAACTCACTTACATAATACCGATACCCATAATACACCAACCCCATCTCATCCCGGTACTTGGTACTGAACCTGACAGCATTCTCATCTGCAACCTCCCCTTCAACCAAAATCTCTTTCCCAAACGCATCATACTCATACCGCGCCGCAATATTCCCGCTCCCATCAACCAACTGCCCCACATTCCCGTTGGCATCATAGGCCAGATAGTAAGCCTCCCCTTCCATCACCTCGGCCACCAGACCGCCCACGCCTCCGGCCCCCTGAAGACTCTGACTCAAATCCAGCCCCCAGACATACGACTTCCGCACAACCCCTGCACCATCGGTTTCTGCAACAAGGTTCCACCCATCGTAAACAAACAGCGTCGCCTTCTCATCCCCCCAGGCCCCACCAGAATAAACCTGCGTCACCTTCTTGACCCGCCGGCCCATATAGTCGTAGGCAAAGACAAACTTCATATCGCCTTCAACAGGCGCACTCGGATAGAAGGCAACCAGCCGGTTCTCTCCGTTCCACTCCATGACATTTCCATTCCAGGACGTCATGTTGCCGTCGGCATCGTAGCCAAGGCTTTCCGCTACAGACCCTTCGGTGATGGATGCGTATTGATTCAACTCATTCGTAACATAGCTTTTCAGGACCTGCTGGGCCTCAGGCCCACCTTCCGTGGCGGTTTTTCTGTTGCCGATGGGATCATAGGCAAACAGACGGGTTTCGGGATCTATCGGAAGTGACAGATCGTCCGCATCAGCCCCTTTGTAGCGACGCGACTCGGTCACTTCGTTTCGGTCGTTGTACCCCCACTTGGTAAAAGCTGCCTCGGCAAAAGCAGCCCCTGAATTCTTCACAGAATTACGCCTACCAATCTCATCGTAGGCATAGGTATAGCTGGAAATCACAGCCACATCCCAGGTGTTTTCCACACTGGTTTTGAGGTTTCGCTCGGGCTCAAAGGCATAGGTGGCGGCAAACCCGTTTGCGGTGGTGTAGCCTCCGACGAGCTCGGAGTTGTCAACACGGCTGTAGGTTACGGTATCTTCGTGGCCCCCTGCGTTCCAGGCCAGGGTCTGGAACCGTCCGTTGTCGGCAAACCCGTAGGTGATGTTGTATCCAGAACCTAAGGCAAACCCGTTGCTTCGCCCCTTGGCGTCATAGGTACGCGTTACGGTCTGGTTGATGAGGCCTGAGGTTGTTTCCGATGCCAGCGACAAGAACTCGTTGTAGGCAAAAGTGCGATGGCCAACGGCATCCCGGATACTTTCCTGGCGGCCCAGGCGGTCGTAGTCAAAGGTAATGTCCGGGGTATCATCGCTGTAATCGATGGTTTTGAGCTCACCGGTGGCGTCATCGTAGGCATAGGTGGTGGTCAGCTGGGCACCGGCCTTCTCCCTGGCCCAGGTGCGGGTATGGAGCTTGCCCCCTGCGGTGTAGGTGTATGTGGTGGATTTGCCCTGGGCGTCTTCCTTGGCTGAGAGAAGGCCCGTTGCGCCATGATAGTGCCAGGTGGTGAGGTCACCCGTTGCCGACTCAGGAAACTGTTCGCCGCTCCACCCCTGCTCGGTGCGATAGGTGGTCATGGTCTTCATGCGGCCTTGGTCATCGTAGGTATAGGCCACCGGATAGGTGGCATCACCCCAGGTATGGGTAACCTGGCCTCGGGTGTTGTAAGCGGTGCGGACGGTTTTCTTCAGGGCATTGGTTTCGGCAACTTTCATGCCGGTTGCCGGGTCGTAGGCAAATGTCTGCCTAAAGCCAGCGGCGTCCTCCACCCAGTCTACCCGGCCCTTGGCGTTGTAGTGGGTAACGGCCGTGCCGGTGCGCGGATCGGTAACCTGTGTTCGACGGCCCAAAGCATCGTAGTCCAGGGTTGTGGTAAGACCCGTGGCGCTGGTGGAAGAGACCACGAGGCCGTAACGCGATTCGCTCACCTGGTCCGTATCGGAGAAGGGGCTGCCCACGGTCTGGGTGACGGTGTCGCTGCCTCGGTCCACAACGGTTTTCGAGACGGTCTCATTACCATGGATGTCTATGGTGACAGACTCCGATGCGAGGTTTACCCCAAGGCCGGTGAGTCGGTTCCTGCTGGTGGATACCACGGTGGCGTCATCGCTGCCCTCTTCGGCGTAAACGATCTGGGTGGCCTCCTGCCACCAGGCCCCGTCCACCTCTTTGGTGAGGGTTTCCGAATCGGTAATGCGGTCCGCCGAGCCAAGAACCAGTTCTCGGTTGCCATCCACGTCCAACCCTGTACGGAACGCCTCTCCAGCGTCGTTATAGACATACAGGGTATCGGCCATACCGGGGGTTTCGGTGCGCACAAGACGACCTTTGGCATCGTAATAATGACGGGTGATTTCCACGCCGTCAAAACCCGGTTTTTCGGCTTTTACGGTGCGGCCCAGGCGGTCGGTCCAGGTAGTCTCCCACATGGGGCCGTCTTGCTCACCATGGCTCACTCTGGTCCACTGACTGCCGTCCTCCTCTACGCCATAGGCGTAGTACCGCGCAGGAACAGCCGTGCCCGTAACACTCTTGATGCGCCCGTCTTTGAACCGCGTGGTGATCTCAGTGCCGCCACCGGGACGGATCACGGTGGTGGTAAGGCCATCCTCGCTGTAGGCATAGGAGGTCTTCAGGCCGTCTTGGCCGATGATGTAGTCCAGGCGACCGGCGGTGTCGTAATGGTTTTCGGTTTGAAGGGTCAATCCCCCTGCTGAAACGGTTTCGGTGAGGCGACGGCCTTTGGCATCGTAGGTGTAGGTGGTGGTGATCTCCCCTTTGAGCCCCTCCCTGGAGGCGGACATCACGCGGCCCAGGTCATCATAAAGATAATCTGTGCTGGTACCGGTGGCATCGGTGTACGAATCCCGATGGCAACACCCCCAAGACGACTCGGTGCGCCCTCCGGAGGAATTTCGGGTTACAATGACATGCCCTTCGTTATCGTATTCGTTTTCAGTCCATGAAATACGCGCGAAGCCGTCATCGGTACGAATCTGTGTTTCCGTCCGAGTCACCCTGCCAAGATGGTTCTCTATGGTTATTTCACGGGTTGTCTTTCCGGCGATTCCCTGGGGAAAGGCCTCGGTGCCGTGGGTCACGATGGTTTTGAGGCCACCGTCTTCGGTGGCTTCATACCCATAGGTCTCCATGCGGCCATCCGGGAAGACCACTTTCTTTGTGAGGCCCGAGGTGATGTCACCAATCTTGACCGGGTTCAGCACGCGCACGGTACGCAGGTTGCCCTGGGCACCATAGGCAGCGTCCGGGTCAAGACAACGTTCGGTAATCTCGGTACGTTCCCGGGTACTCTCATCTACGATATAAGCATGGAGGGTCCTGGACACGAGGGCCCCTTCCACACGCTCTTCAACGGTTCGTGGCCTGCGGTCATCTTCCGGGGATTGCGTGTCACTGGCGAGAACGGGGTCATAGGAGTTCACCACCTCTTTTCCTCTGGTATCCCGCGAGGACGTTCCGGCATCCAGCAGAGAAGAGGCCACCCGCATCACCCGCCCCTTGCCATCGTAAGTGTATCGTCTCCAGGAGCCTTCGGGATTTTCCACCTGCTTTAGCTTTCCGTACCCGGGGCTGGAGGAATTTGTCTCGTACTGCTGAATGCGCTTAAGGGCCATACCACCGGGATCGGTAATGGACTCGACGATCTCCTCGCCCCATGGAAACTTTTTCCAGAGGTTCTTTTGCGTGGATGCAATGCGATTCTCTTTATCCTTAACCACGGTTGTGATGGACCTTTCAATATCGCTCAGCTTCTCCTCCAGGCGTTCGGTGACCTTCTCTCCCTGCGCTTCAATGAGGGACCACTTTTCATTGATTCCGTCTAATTTCTCCTGGACATATTCATAAGGGGTTTCGACACCGCCACGGATCTCGGTTACCTTCAGCCGCGTCATTTTTTCTGCCGAGGCATGGGGATTTTCAACACGCCACAGGGTGAACGGCTCGCCGCTGGGTTCAAAAAGCTGGGTTTCCTGATTCCATTTGTACTGGCTGGGGTAATAATACCGTATATCATACCCCTTTTGGTCGTCGTGGGGCTCGATGTCCACCAGGGCTTGGGGCACCACAATCTGTCGCAGCATCCCTTCGGCATCGAAACGCTGATCCACGCCCTTTACGAGCGTGGAAACCGACAAGGTTTTTGGGGTCAACAACTCCGGGGACAATTCGTCTGTTTTTATCAGGAGGTCCCCAGCGGGAGCTCCACCGTCAAAAAGCCCCAGGCTGATACGGGCGTCCACGCTGGAAAGCCTGAAAAAACCTGCGCCCGGCTTGTCGCAATCGGTACAGCTCGGGCAGCCGACCCGAACCGCCACTTCAGTAAAAATGGACGGGTCTTTTTTTGTCGTCGCCCTGATAACGGCCCACCCCTGGGCCGTGTTTTCATTTGCACGAAGTATACAGGTTGGCCTCTCCCGGCCACTCAGGTTTTCAGGGGATTCCAGCCTCACCCGGTCATCGGTTTTTTCCTTGATGACAGTCCAGACAATCTCCGTATCCTTCGGCCATGTCTCTGCATAAAGGGTGAGGGGTTGACCCGGCATCATGCGGCACTGGGTGCCCTTGGGGTTTTCAGCCAAGATTTTGAGCTTTACGGCGTTGTATTCCCACAGAGTGTTGGCATCGTCACCATTCATGATCAGGCGAACCGTCAGGTAATCCTCTGGGCTGAACAGCTTGTTGATATCGAGGTTACCGGTCACCAGGGTTTTTCCCTCTTCGTTGATGACCGCTTCAACCTCGTGGCCGCCTATGTCAAACACAAAACGCCTCTCGTCACCAAACCCCGCCAGCATCTCCAGCTCATCTTCAAGGATCGAATAGATAAAATTCGTCCACATCCCCTGGGATTCCAGATAGGGAGGCTGCTCTTTTGCCTCTGTCTCAGAGGTGTCGGTTTCCATGGACTCTTCTTCCGAAACAATCCTGCCGTCAAAAAGACTAAACTGCATTTCGGGCCGGTAGACCCATTTGTACACGGGGCGCACCTCCTCGGGAACTGGCTCTTCCTCTGCAAGCAGCTTATTTCTGGCAAATTCAGCAAGTCGGGTTGCCTTTTCATCATAAACGGCAACCTTTACCGGCACGTAGTGACTGGGCCGGTACTGCAGCACCCCATTCCCTGCCCCCAGCGTTTGAAAATCCGCAGCCGAAGAAAAATTGGGGTTCCGGTCCACGGGCTCACCGTTTACCTGAATATAGTAGTGGGCTTTCTGCACATCTGAATTGTCTCCCCTGGGGAGTTTCACTATCTGAGTATGGATACCGGGACGAATTTCAAACTGAGCCAGCCAGGGGTCGCTGGCCTCCTCAAGGCAATCCGCCGCCACCACCTTGGCGACACGACCGGTATATCCCCTCAGGTCTTTCGGAAGAGGCATACCATCCCAACCGACCCACTCGGTGGTGATCTTAATCACAACATCGTTCACCAGACCGGCGCCTTCAAAACCGATGAGGTTCTCACGTTCCCCCTGCTCGGCCCCTGATTCAACCATGTATGTCCGTTCTGCACGGATCTTCAAGTTGGGAGGGCGCATCTCGATTTCAGGCGGGGTAAAGTTGACAAGCCCTGCCCCACCAGAGCTGAGCCCCACCTGGACCCTCTCGCTGCCTATGTACCCGCTAGCCCGGTTGATCATCACCACGTTGACCCATTCGCCCGGGCGAAGGTGATCTGCATGACGACGGCAGAGATCAGCGTTTAAATTTGACCGAGCACCCCAATCCGCAATGGATTCCGCATGGGGAGCCGTGGGAATGGGGCCCCGCATTTTCAGGCGGTAATTGACTCGGGCTTTATGCTCGTCGGTTACCATTCCCACATGGGGTGTTTCCGCAGGACTCAGCCCTTCCCTGTATGTGATGAGGGAGCCATTGGACTCCCGAAATACAAAGGTATCCGTATCTTCGAGGTCTTTCTTGGAAATGGTCTCCAAAAGACCCCTGTCGTAGAAATCGGCGCTTGTTTTCTCTGCCGTACCGGAATCTGGAACGTAGTCTGCGAGACGCGTCAAATCAACCGGGTCATGATCGGGATCATGCTCATCGAACCACACATCCAGATACCAGTTTACAATGGGTTCCTCTTCGCTCTCTTCCTGCGTCTCCACCTTTCTCAAACGCGTTTTATCTGCTTTCCCATCCCCGTCGAAATCAAAAACCATATCGTATTGATCGGGGCTTGTTGGTGCATATTCAGGCATGATGCCTGTCCCGTAGGCGGTCTCACCCAATTCAATGGATCCTAAGAGGCCGTCATCACACCCCACCCCGAACCGTTTCTCATTTTTCAGTGACGCCTCACCGGTGAGCATAACCAGATCCACGGTGAGTTTCACGAGTGAACGGGCATCCATGGCGGCTTTCATACCCAAATAGTGCGCCTCTTGTGTTTGCAACCCCGAAATGGCTGCCACCTCCATCATCCCAAAGGGTATCACGCCTTCAGAATACCCCATGCAAAAATCAAAAACCGGCCGGGATACGAAGTATCTGAGGAATTGCCGCCTTGATTTGGGGTTGAAGGTCTGAAAGGCCAACTCCCCCACAACATCGTGCTCATAGGTATATGAAAACCCGGGGCAGGGAGGAATAACGTATTTCAACATAAACCGACCGTTCTCATCGGCGCTGTCCTGCCCCATGGGAAACAGGTTGGAGTAAACCCTGGCTCCTTCCAGGGGCGCCCACAGTGTGTCCGTCATATGATCGTAGGAGTAGAGCCCCATCTGACCAGAGTCATCTTCCCAGTCGCCATTCTTGGAAAAGAAGGCCGACTTATAGCCTATGTTGTGAGGGGATTGATAAATCACATCTCGGGTATCTTTGTTCAGCAGCAATGATTGTGTCTCCGAAGAGAGGTGCTGAGCCCGCTTCAAATCGATGGGAGACTCAAGCAGAACGAGATCCATATTGCTGTCAAAAAGATAGTGCTGTGCCCTGATCACAACCGAAAATGTATCGGGAGAAGACAAGGGTGGCTTATTTGTATAAACGGTTTCATCGTCTGCCAGCATAAACCGGGTGCTCAAGTACTCGTCACGATCCATAACAACATAGGCATCCGAAGAACCTGCGAAACTCTCTTTCAATAAACGGAAGGCATCGTTCGCGGCCTTGTAACGATATGCGGACATCACAATGGCCCCATTGAGGTCTCCCACGGCCTCACCCAACTCATCCGGCACGCGCACCTCACCATCGACGGTGTACTCCACCCATATGGGATTTCCGGCATCGGATAGTACCATCCCCTTGCCCGCAATAAAGCCCCCCTTAAACGCCGGCCCACCACTGGCACCGGCATGGCGGGAAGACACCGGGTTAAAAAGGAAAAGGACAACCATCATGGAGGTCAGAATCGTTGCTTTCGAAAAGGATTTCATCTGTCTCAGGTTCATCAGCGTATCCAGGTCTCGGAGTTGGGTGATATATGTATGCCTCCGGCAACCTTGCCGGGGGCCAAACATTTGCAACGGGTCAAAAAGCAGGTCTAAAAAACCAAGCTCTTATTTTGGAGCGTCGCGCTCTGTGCGGTTTTTTTATTTCAAGACAGCACGGGCTTTGTTTCGCTCTGGCTGCCGGGGTGACGGAGAATTTGTTTCCCCTTAGCTTTAGCCTCCGGGCGGAGCCCGAAGGGTGCCGCACGGGAGTGCGGCGCTCCATGAACAGCGTCGGTATTCGTCTCGCCCGCGCAGTCGGAGTTGTTCCGGCCAAAGTCAGATGTTGTGTGCTCCCCCATGCTGCGGCATATTCAAGCATGGATCCCCGGTCATTCGGCCAAACAAAGGGCCCGGTGAATCTTATGATAAAGCAACCCAACGGCATCCATATCCCCAGCAGCCGGGGAAGACGACAAAAAGAGTGATGGCACCCCACGGGCGCAGCCCGTCAGCGAATGTGATCGGCCTGAGGTACCCGCCTACGCCATCGCCATGCTTCATCGTTAGTCCAACTTCACCGGGCTACGGCGCGGCAAGGGAAGGTCGAGAGCATTCGCACTCCGCTATCAAGATGGCACACCTCACCGCTGGAGGCCGCTTTTTGTCCTTAGCCCTATTGCAACTCAAAGGTGAGCTGGGCCATGGAGATGGTGCCGTCAGCGTACTCTTTGAGCAGGGGCTGCCTGGCTTCTTCCACAACGGCGTAACCGAGGTAGTCCAGACGGCGAACAGAAACGGGCCGTTCGCTGTTCACTTTATGGTGCTCCTTGTCCACGAGGCCGACCCCTACGGGAACAAGCTGCATGGCGTCGGGGTCGTAGCCCACGAGGACCACACGATCGCCCAGGTTTTCCACGTACTCATGGGTCCCGTAGAGCTTGGGCATTTTCACGGTGAGGTCCATGGTCCCCCTCACCTCAATCCCAATAGGCTGAATGGCAAACACCCAGTGGGGGACGGCAACAGGATTCAAGCCGCAACCAATTTTATCCAGGGGGGTAAACTGTGTATGGACGGAGCCTTGGGACCTGCCGTCGGGAAAATGAAGAATTGCCTTCTCCAAATTAAGATTCAGCTCGTTACCGGCCAGCAGGTTATCGGCTTTTCGGGACACAACAAGGCGGAAGGGCTCCTCGGGATTCAGGACGGGAACCTTAATGACGGGCATCTGGTTCAGCATCCCCTCCTGCACGTTGATCCAGCTCTCCACGGTACCGAATTCCGGGTTCTCCATGGCCGGGTTCACGATAAGACGGTACTTGCCCGGGGGAATCACTGCATCGGCCTTATCCCCAAATCCAAAGGCAAAATTGCCGCCATCCGAAGAAACCGTGGTCCTGCCAAGCTCGGGGACAGTAATTTTCAAGCCGTCCAGGGGCTCGGTGAACTGGGTGCTGAGCATCCCTTTGATGAAGGTGGGTCGTGGACGCACGGTAAAGACGCTTCGGGACAGTTCCTCTTCTCCGTTGAGGAGTTTCACCGTTACCGTTGCGGTGTACCCCAAGTCCCTTTCTGGGTAAAAGGCCACCATGGTATTCCCGGGCAATACGGACACACCTCCGGGAACCAGCTCATGGCTGCGATGGATCTCTTCCATGGAGACGGCACTGATTGCGGTGATGTCTGCGCCCTTTTCAGGCTGGGTCCACACCTTGCCGTGCACGGTCTCATAAACCTCGACGGAAAGCTTGGAGGGATCGGCCTCTTTATTGAAGTAGAAAGCGATGAATGCGTTGGGTTCAACCCCTTCAGCGTTGTTGGCCGGCTCCTGACGGATTACTTTAAAGGCAACATTATCAAGGCTTACCACCATGAAACGGGATCGGGTTTGAGCCAGGAGTTCGCCTTTGGCGTTGTGAACGTCAATGCTCAATTCACGAGCCCCCTCTGTGGACGAAACCGTGGGAGAACCATGGACCGTGGCCCCCGAGCGGGTCAACTCCGTAAGAGGCACGCCGTCAAGAAGGGTCGTCACCGTGTCGGACTCCTGGATACCGGGTATACGCAGGGTGATGGGCAACTCCATGGCTTGCCCGGAGACGGTTTTTCGTGAGCCGTCCATCGGGGAGATAACCTCAATGGCCACCCCGCCGTCGTAGCGGAGGGAAAAGGAACGATCCGTACGTTTTCCGGCCATATCCCAGGCTTCCACAAAAAGCACCACATCACTTCCGGCAGGAAGGATCAAATCGGAGGTGAAATTATAGGCATCACCCTGGGCCGGGGTAATTGCTGGCTGGGTACGCATCAACACTTTCCCAGCAAGGTCGCGCATCTCCACGGCCGCACCTGCCAGGTTTGCTTCGATGATACGCCCTGTCACGGCAAAGGGGTTTTCCACAATGACCAATGGATCGCTGTCGCCAAGCAGGGCCTGGGAGGTAATCTGGATAACCGGCTCTGCCTGGTCCAGCCCCACCTCATAGGTCAGTTCTCCGGTTTCCCCTGTGGCATCCGTTGCGGTGATACGGATGGTGGCCTGCTCACCTGCGTTTATATCGACCAACGTTTTAAAGGAGACCTGTGTCCCGCTGCCCGTAAGGGTCGCGGGCGTTCCATTGACCTCCACCGCCGTGATGGCGGCTTCTCCCCTTACCATGCCCTTCACCGCGACCACATTTTCCGTGACCATTCGCCCGGGAAGGGGGGAATAAACTTCAATGGTGGGCTTAGCCTGTACGACGTCCTCTTCGTCGATATAAATCACGGCAGCCTGCGCTGAAACGTTCCCCAAAGGCGTCTCCGCGATCACTTTCAGGAGGTTGTGCCCCTTGATGAGGCCGGAGTGTTCAAAGGAGAAGGCGTACTCTCCATCGGCCCCCGTGGGGAAGGTCAGATTCTCGTCATGGATCACACGGATCTGCTCCGGGGGCAGGCTGGACCGGATTTTCCCGGCAAAGGTCACCTGGTCGGTTGTCACCACCGTACCGGTCACCGGCGAGGTGATGGAGATAACCGGCAGAGAGGCGGTGCCAGCCGTGACCGTGATCACCTTTGTCACTATGGTGCCGTCTGAAAGCACCATGGTAAGGGTAATGGTATTGAGGCCCAGTTCCAGAGGGACCTCACCGACAATGGCCCCACTGGCATCCAGCGTAATGCCGAAGCTCTGGCCTGTATATCGGTCATTCACGGCAGAAATGCTCTGGACGGTTGTCCCCGGGGCCAGGGCGTAGCCCGACAAAGAGATCATGAAATCGTTGGTGACCCGCTCCTCGGGTCCTTCGAGGGTAAGTTCCGACTCGGGATCGACCACCACAATGAGATCAACAGTCCGGCTGGTCTGACTGCCCGCACCGTTTGTCACCACGCAGTGGTACTCCCCGCTTTGATCGTGAAGAACGTTCTTCAGCTTGAGGGTGCTTGATGTGGCCCCGGCGATGGGAGCCCCATCCCTGAACCATGTATAGTCAAGTTGTGAGCCGATTACGCCCACCGAAAACTCGGCACTGGCTTTCTCGTCTACGGTAAGGCTTGCCGGTTGCGTTTCGATGAGGGGCGGTGCCAGGTGCACGGTCAACGATGTGGGGGTGGTCGTCACCACACCGCCCTCCTGCACGCCCCCAACGGTTGTGACGTTGGAGGTACGACAGGTAATTATGCCCCCATGATAGCTCAAGGGCGTGCTGTCGATAACGAGTTTAGGCTGGTTGGCCCCTTCAATGGATTCCTCACCGATATACCATTGCCAGGAGCAGAACGTCCCTTCTGTCTCCACCTCAAGGGAAAAGGAATCGCGTTCCGTAACCTCCCGTGCGGCAGGTGGCTGCGTCAAAATGAGTGGGGGGGCGAGTACCACATCCAGAGGTGCATCTGCGCTGGTTACGATGTGGTCCACTCCCTCCCAGCTGTTGGTTACCGCACAGGAAATAAGAACCCCATCATCCTCGTAGTCGGCTTTGGCAAGGGTACAGGTGGATTCGAGACCATTGTCGCTGACCGTAACGTCCCCGTCCATGGCCTTGCCGTTTTTCAGCCATTGATAATTTAAATGCGAACCGATCGTCTTAACAGTAAAGGTAACTGGCTCACGCTCCGTCACCTTTGCTGCCTTTGGCTGTTCGGTGATGACCGGGGGTGCAAGGGTCACGACAAGGGTTGCAGGGTCTGTTACAAGGGTGCCGCCTTCAGGGCCGGTGGATCCATCCATGGCATTGCTGATGCGACAGGTAACCACGGCATCGTCATCGGAAAGGGGCGTGGAGGAACGGGTCCATGAAGTTCCCGTGGCTCCCGCCACGTCTTTTCCACCTAGCATCCACTGGTACGTGAGGTTGGTGCCAATTGCCTTCACAGAAAAGGTTGAAGCCTCTCGCTCCACCACAGTCACATCCGTGGGCTGCTGCTCAATGGCCGGAGGGGCAAGCAGAACATCCATGGCCACGGATGCAGACTCAACAAAGTGACTCTCACCGTTCCAGGCGTTGGAGACGATGCAGCGGTACACAGCTCCGTCATCTTCATAGAGGACCGGGTCCAGGGTCAGGGTATTCTCGACTTGCCCTTCAATGGCAGCCCCATTTTTCTGCCACTGGTATGAAAGGTGAGAGCCGGCGGCAACGGTGGTAAAGGTTACGGAGCCACGCTCCATAACGGTCTGGGCCACAGGCTGGGTTGTAATCACGGGTGGGGCAAGGGTCACCGTCAGTTGGGTTGAGGCGCTCTGAGCCTTGCCGCCTTCAATCTTGCCGTTGATCTCCCGAGTATTTGAAGCCACACAATGATACGTCGCCTCGTGATCATCCAGAGCCACTGCATCGACATGAAGGTTGGCATTGGTGGCACCGTCGATAAGGATTCCGTTTTTAAACCACTGGTAGGTCACGAAAGAACCGAGAGTCTCCACCGAAAGAGCCAAAGACTGCCCCTCTTCCCGTGTGGCGGTGGGCGGGGTATCCAAGGTGATGACAGGGGGCGCCAGAATCACATCAAGGGCAGCTTCGGCTGAGATTACGCTGTGACTCTGCCCGTTCCAGGCGTTGGAGATAAGGCAACGGAAAACAGCGCCATCGTCATTATAAGAAGCCGGGTCCAAGGTCAGGGTATTTTGGGTTGCGCCCTCAATGACCGCTCCGTTTTTCTGCCATTGATAGGCAAGGTGGGAACCGGAGGCCATGGCAGTGAAGCTCACGGAACCCCGTTCGGTAACAGTCTGGGTCACAGGCTGGGTAGTAATCACGGGCGGGGCAAGGTTCACGGTCAGTTGGGTTATGACGCTCTGGGCCTTGCCACCTTCAATCTTGCCGTTGATCTCCCGGGTATTTTCAGCCACACAGTGGTACGTTGCCTCATGATCATCCAGAGCCACCACATCGATATGAAGAGCTGCGTCGGTGGCACCGTTGATAAGGATTCCGTTTTTAAACCACTGATAGGTCACAAAAGTACCGATGGTTTCCACCGAAAGGTCCAGGGGTTTCCCCTCTTCCTGTGTGACGGAGTGTGGGGTGTCCAAGGTGATGACAGGGGGAGCCAGGATCACATCAAGGACAGCTTCGGCTGAGATCACGCTGTGACTCTGCCCGTTCCAGGCGTTGGAGATAAGGCACCGGAAAACAGCACCGTCGTCATCATAAGAAGCCGGGTCCAAGGTCAGGGTATTTTGGGTTGCCGCCTCAACAGCCGCTCCGTTTTTCTGCCATTGATAGGCAAGATGGGAACCGGATGCCATGGCGGTGAAGGTCACAGAGCCGCGTTCGGTGACGGTCTGGGCCACAGGCTGGGTGGTGATAACCGGTGGAGCCAAATCCACAGAAAGCATTACACTGTGGCTCGTGGCGACGCCGCCTTCCTGGGTCGCCCCGACATCCAAGGTGTTATCGATGCGACAACTGAACCGACGTCCATGGTCCGCAAGATCGGTGGAGCCAATTGCATAAGAGAAGCCCTCAGCCCCTGGGATTTCGACACCATCCCTCAGCCACTGATACGTCAGCCCGGTACCCACGGCAGTAACAGTAAAGGTCACCGGTTCATGCTCGGTCACATGCTTTGCATGGGGTTGCTCGGTAATGACAGGCGGTGCCAGGATCACATCAAGGACCGCCCCCTGACTGGTCACCACATGGCTTTCACCATTCCAGGCATTGGAGACCAGGCACCGGTACGTTGAACCATCAAAACCGGTATACGGCACCGGATCAAGAACATAGGAAGACTCCGTGGCACCAGGCACAGGCACAGCGTCCTTTTGCCACTGGTAGGTGAGATTTGACCCCGTGGCCGTAACATGAAAAGTGGCCTTCGATCGTTCCATGACAGCCTGGGAGAGAGGTTGCCCGCTGATCACAGGCGGTGCCAAATGGGCCGTAAGGACAGCGGGTTCACTGACCACGCTTCCCTTCCCGTTGGTGACCTGGCAGGAAAATTTCGCCCCATGATCGGCAAGGGACACCTGGGACAGGGTGTATGACGTCGTTGTGGCTCCGGATATGGGGTCGCCGTTTCGATGCCATTGATACGCAAGATGCAGGCCTTTGGCATCAATGGTAAAGGAGGCCTCTTCGCCCTCCAGGGCTTCGGTGTTCTGGGGCTGAGTGGTTATCACCGGTGCCGGAATCACCACATCCACCGAGTGCACCTGTGTCGGGTACCCTTCGGCACCATCTGTGGTGGCCCCAACGACATAGTATCGATACGTTCCATCTACCGTCATGGTGGTGTCGGTCCACTGGGCAGCATCGTAGGGCAAGGGGGCATCGGTGAGTTGCTGAAAGTCATCCTCCCCGTCAATCTGCCTGTAAACAAGGTACCCAGCAGGTTCGAGGCCGGGATTGCCTGCCACCGGGTCCCAGGAGAGTTCAACCGAACCGATATCGGTGGATTCGGCCTTGAAATTTTTCACATAGGGAAGTTTGTCAGCACCCAGGGGACTCTCATAGGCATCGGGAATACCATTGCCGTTGTCATCTACCCGGGGGGCATCGCTGATCCTGAAATCATCCAGCGCAAAGGTGCTTCCCTCACCGCTGCACCCGGTCTTTTTCCTGAAATCAATCCAGATCTCTGTCCCTTTATAAAGATCAAGGGGAAGAGAATCCCAAATATAGTCCGTGCTGTTGTCTTCCGGGGTATAGGTCCGGGCATAGCGATGAACCATCTCAATGGGGTCCCCACACATCCGGTACAAAACAAAATGGATATCTATGTAAATGCGATCTCCGTAAAGAAGCCCTGCAAGAAAATTAAAATCGTCCTGATAGTCCCAAAAGTCGTCATATCCGAGATCGTCGGTATCCAAGGTACGCAAATCCATCTTGTACCAAAACGACAAGGTGGGATTTTCTGCATCAACAGGGATATGGACCCTGTTCATCATGCTGGCCCGGACAATATGGCGCGAACCCAACTCGAGCACCTGGTCTGATTCATCCGGGTTGCTGTCCAAATGATAATTCCCGCTGAAATTACCCCATTCTCCATGTGCCTCTGAGATGGACCAACCGGAATCATCGGGAATGACAAACCCAGGGGAAACAGAATCAAAGCTCTCTTCAAAGGGAAAAGGTGTGAGATTGTAATCCACATAGGCAGAATTTGACTCTGCGGCGATACCTCGCTGGCCGTCACTGGAGACGGCAACAATTTTATAGGCGTACCCTGTTGCATTCCGAATGGAATCGTCCCTGAAGCTCTCGGTTTCCGGGGGAAGCAATTCCAGAACGTTCAACAAGAAATCCCTGGTACTGTCCTCACACCGCCGATAGATCTTGTATCCTGCAATGGGATGAACCTGGCGGTCCAAGGACGACCATGAGAGATCCATGCTGAGTTCCCCGCCAGTAACAGCAGCAAAATTTTCTGGAGGCGGAAGAAGTTCTCCGTTTGGTGAGTAATCCAGATTGTCCGGGATACCGTCTTCATCAACATCCGTAGTCTCCGCGTTGCAAATGGAAAAGTTATCCACAACAAAGAGACGGCTTCTCCCCCACAGGGACACCGCCTGACGAAAGGCGATCTTGATCTCCTTTCCTTTGTAAGCGGAAAGAGAAATCATCTTCCATTTGAAATACTCCAGGGTGTTGTCCCATCGGGTTAAGATCAACGCGGTATCCACATCCACCGTCTCTCCGTTCTTTACGTGAATATCCACATAGATACGGTCACCAAACTTAAACAGCCTGGATTTATACCAGAAAAAAAGAACCGGATTCGATGCGTCGGAAGGAATGGTGACAAATTCTGAAAGAGCCGCTCGATATGCACCGGGGGCGTCGTTTTCTCTTTCCTGGGGTTCTTCATGGATGTTGTTGTCCAGATGCCTGTCTCCGGCGAAATTGGCCCATTCCCCATGGTGGCCGACCACACCCCAACCGCCGTCGGACTTGACATCAAATACAGAGCTTGACTGTTCAAAATTCTCGAACAATGGAAAGTCATATGCTTCGGCGAAAGCCGATGACATAAAAACCACTGCTGTTACCACAAAAAGGGCCATGCACCATCGTTTCATCACACTGTAAGAAATCGAGAACATGAAAAAGCTCCAGTCAACAATATTCACATAAGTTATCTAAAAAGGCGCAGAGAACGGCATCTCCACGACATGGATATCACGTCATGAACGCCATGGAACGATATCAAATCATGTTTAGAGAAGACGAAACACAATCTCAGAACTCAAAAACCGACACCCTTCACAGGTACTCAACATCCGATGCCGCAATGGCGCTCCCGGCAACTTTTTTCACGTCTTTTTTAAGCTGGACGGGCACAAGGGATTTTCGAATGCTTGCACTTACTTCCTGCAAGGGACGCGGGGGTACGTGTTCCCGCTTGATGACCCGTATAAGGTAAGGGACCCCTTCGATAAAGGTGAGGTTCGACGTTTGGCCTTCCTGTGTCGACGAAATCAACGCAAAAAGCCTCGGGTTCATCATCTCTTTGGCAACGCGTCCTTTTTTGTAAAACACGGGCAAACGCTGCTCACGAAGTTCGGCCACCGATTCGTCCCAGGCATCCTCGTTGCCGATTTTCCCAAGGGCTTCCATCACCCGGTTCCGCCCATCACCTTCCAAGGCATGCTCAGTGGAAACCATCTCATAAACCACCGTGGTCCTTGCCCCGAATCGTTCGGGGTTGCTTTCATAATACGCCTTCACCATCTCGGCGGTGACAGGCTGTGGGTTCGCATGGGATGCCAGGTACGACTTCACAAGAAGCTGCTCGCGGTAAACGACAACTTTTTTTTCAAGCTCGGCCAAGGCTTCGGCCCCAAGCTCTTTTTCAGATGCCATGGCAATGGCCCGGCTGGCCACAAGGCTCTCCAGTACTTTCCGGCGCCCCTCATCACCCAGCATCGCCCCCTGCTCCGGACCAATCGTCGTTAAAATGGCCTGCTCAAGCTCATATTGCGTTACGGGAACGCCGTTGACCTTCGCCAACACAACGGTGTCGCCATCAAGGGTTACTTTCTTTGCTCCCCCCCCGGTTTCCCCATCTCCCCGGCATCCGAAGGCCAACAAAAAACAGCATATGGTCAAACACAATCGGTATGTCACGTCAGAATCCTCACATGTATCACGCGTTCATCAAAAAAGTTCCACCCACCCGGGGACGCCTTTCGCAATCAAGGCACAACGGTATCGCCCGCATCTGTCCCGGCCGGTTTAACTCATGCCCGGGGCGGATTTCTTCCTCCCCAATCAATACTTCTTGATCGTCACGGTGGCGAGGAGGCGCTCCATCTCGGCTTTTTTCGCTTCATTCCTAAGTTGGTAACGTATATTCCCCTTGACCTCATCAAAAGGTTTCCGAACAGTCCTCGGGGCCTCAATCAGCTTGATCACATGAAAGCCAAACGGCGTCTCCAGGGGCTCGGAGATCTCTCCTTGTTCCATGCTGAACACCCTGGCGGAAAAAGAGGGGCTGATACTGCCCTCTTTCAGCCAGCCGATCTCCCCGCCTTTTCGTGCCGACATCTTGTCTTCGGAATACGCCTTTGCCAGTTCGGCGAAATCCTCACCCGTCCTTGCCTTTGAAAAAGCTTCACCGGCCGTGGTAAGCTTGGCTTTTCGCTCGATTTCGCCCATCTTCGGGTTGGTCCGAAGAAGGATGTGAGCCACCTTTGCCTTCCTGACCTCATACTCTGTGACATGCGTGTCGTAATAATTTTTGACGGCCTGATCGGTCACTGTGTCGCGCAGATATTTCTCGAAGTAACGACTGATGAGCATCTCTTTGCGAAATTCGTCGATCTCTACCTCAATAAGGCTCGGGTCCATGGCTTCCGACTTCTCAATTGACAAAGACAAGGCCTCGCGATTGAGGTAATCATCCAGCAATCGTTTCTTTTTATTCTCGTCAGAGATTGAAATACGTTTAAATTTAAGAAATGTTTGAAATGTCTGTTTTGATACCTTCTTCCCATTGATATCAGCTAAATCCTGAGTCTTGTCTCCACATGCGACAAGAAAAAAGGCCAAAATAAAAGCGACTCCCACTCTTTTCATCAAATACATCTCCCATAGTCTAAAGTCCAAACATCGTATTCAAAAAATTACCGAGGCCAAAGATAAACGGCCACAGATTTCTTCCCACCCACGTAATGTCCTGGCGCACAAACAATATAGTAATTTGGCGAAATTGCCACCCCACGTCCATAGTAGTCACTTGTGTACAAAGGCCTTTTCAAACGAACCATGTCCCAACCACCATCCCTTTTCTTTACCGCGTATACATTGTCATGTCCACCATCATCTCCGATAACGATTTCACCATCATTTTCAATCATATACCGCCCTAAACATCCAACATCTGTCACTCCCGGGGGCATAAGTATTTCTGACTGAGCCCATTGCCCATCTACCAATGTATAGTCATAAATCGCCGCATGGCTATTTCCTGGTGCTGTGACCATTAAATGCTCACCCGCAAAAGCCACTTCATCACCAAAGTGCATATAATGCAGTTCCTCTGGAGGAACTATCCGTTGTTTCTGCCTCCATTCTCCCTCAATATTTTCAAAAATATACACACTTCCGGAATCATAGGCGCTCCCGTCAGAAGCATAGGGTGCGCCAACTGCCAAGAAATCGCCAAACAAATCTAAATCAGAGCCAAAAAATTGATTTTTTTGGTTGGAGTCCGGCACAATTCTCCCATTTTCAATCCACTGTTCCCCATCGAGACGGAAAGATACAATTTCACCAGTTCCCGATTCACCGCCAGTTGGTGCTGAAACATACAAATCCGTCTCAGTAATAAGCACTTCAGCTCCAAAGTTAGTCTCTACTACTCCGTTTTGAAGTGTAGATGAGTACTCAACGCCTGTTTCAGAATATGAGTACAAATCGACTTTACCGTCATTCTTGGATCCCAGGGCCACATACTTCGACGAAACATCCATTGCCCCATATTTCCCGTCTATAACGTGCCAATCAACCCACGCGCCATCAACCCGCCTTAACATTCTAACTTTATTGTGATCTTTGACAAAAAGATAGTCTTCAACATTTCTAACGACAAGAGGATACCAATTTACATCCTCATCGATCAATATAACTTCTGGTGAAAGGGGTATCTCAACTGATCCGGAATGCGAATTCAAACCATCCACATTGTATTCAGGCGTAGAAACCACAATTTGATTATCATCCCGTGCCTCCAGGATAGAGTCATACACATGTATCCCTTTATAGGACTCAATATTCACTGATTGTTTCTGAGCAATCACATATAATGTGTCCAAGATCTCTGCATTCCCGGCACATTTCAAACTCATATCCTTCAACTTCACAAGGTTAGAAGTAACCGAGCCCATGAGAGTAATTGAATGTTTATCTGAAAGTTTGTTCGAACCTTCAAGCAGTGATTGGATGGTAAGATCACCGTCAACGACCAAACTACAATCGGAAACAGTTACATTTTCGGCTGAGATGTCTCCATTGCAATGCCATGTGTTCTTCTTAGACCCATTAAATGACAAGTTATTGTCTACAAAAAGCAGATCGGTGTTCACAGATATCGAACGATAATCATCCGTACTGGAAAATTCTGCGTTTCCGTTAACATAAATTGTTTTAGCGGAAAGGGGGGGGCCCCCGTATGAGTTCTTTACTTTCAGATCACCTAGAATATTTAATTCATCGTTAACAGAAAGGCTCCACCCCTCAATTGATAATGAGTCAATGGTCAAGTCACGTAGCAACACAAGGTGGACATATTCATTGAACCCTGCCTCCGGTATAAAACTCTCTTCGAAAGCATTCTTCAGTTGCCCCAACGTCAATGTGCATCCCTTGGATATTCCGGACATACTTGGGTCATCTACAATAACAGTATCCGTTCCAAAGTCCAATTCACCAGTATCTATCACTAAATCCTTAAAATGATGCGCACCGCGAAGCATAGCACCTTGGAAACCGGTCAAACTTTCGAACGATTCGACAACAAGGCCAGTGTCTCCGAATGGAGCGACAACACGGCATCTCAATATACTTCCATACCCATCCTCCACGTCCACCATGTAACCTGAATAATCAATGTCTGTATGATTCACCCCAGGACTGGACATACTCATCATAATTTCAGCTGTGTAGTCTACACTATCCCCATAATCCGAATCATGCCTCAAAAATACCGTATATTCACCTTTCTCCAAGGTAAGTTCATCTCCCTCTCGAACAGAGGTAAAGGAATCTGAAAAGGTTGATTCTTCATACGGCCCTTTTTTACTGACATACCACCGACACCCAACACCCTTAAAAGACGATTTAAAAATCACGTCACATTCCCTGTGAATGACGATATCTATGCCATCAGAAACATAGTAGTCACCTATTACTGCGAATACCCCTTCGACCGCAACATCATCCATTGGCCGGCGGCATGCAATCATCCACGTGTTATCCCCAGCATTTTCAATGGACGTAATCTCTCTTTCACCAATGAGAGAAAAATCAAAAGGCTCAGTCGGCCCTGATTTCAGAGTTGGACTTTCGCCTGTTTTCCGGGTCGTTATTGTACCGGAAACAAAGCCATAAGCAGTGCACGAATCGAGGATTTCGGAGTCGGATGCACCATATTCAACTATAATTCGTCCCCCATTCCCCTTACCTGTCCCTGAATAACCAGAATTGGCTTCAATTTTTGACTGTTCGTCTACCTGAAGTTCATCACGAACATTAATATTAATGGAGCCTCCATTTGCGGCATGATATGAATAACCAGCGCCATTTGATCGTATGCTTGAATTGAACAATTCGAATACCGACGCTTCGAGATATAAAACACCTCCGCCCGGAACAACGTAATTATAAACTCTATGGTATTTTCCAGGCCATTCAGCGTGAAGGTAATCCGGCATCGGACTCAAATACCTGTCTTTGGGGTTGACCCCACCGCAGAAACTGACATCCAAAGAAGCCCCACCTGTCATTCGAAGCCTTCCCCCCACTTCCACATTTAAGGGAGACCAACCATTCTCTCCTGAATCAGGAGCTTTTACAATCGCACCATCCATCACATCCATATTTCCCGCACAGTGAATATTTGAGGATTGTAAAATCGCTCCCTGCCCTCTCACTTCAATCCTATTTGCATCAATGGATTTTGAATTAAGACTTCCCTGCTCCCCGGAGACAATAATAGTTTCATCAACATGCAATGCCCCGGCGACACCCAACGTTCCCTCGTTTACAATGACTGAATCCGCAGACACATCCGAAAGATAGCATTTGTTTTCACCATCTATCACAATATCAGTCAGTTGCTGAGAGAACGGCTCATAGACTTCAGCTATCCCCACAACAGTCTTATATTCAGCAACATCAGAGGCATCGACATGCAATCGACCATGTGATTTCAGTCTAACGCCTTTCCCGGTAATTATTTTTTCCAGACGCACAACACCAATCAGCTCATTTCCTACAAGGGGCGTGATATCCGACGGTGATTCAACAAGAAACCAGTTGAACCCGTTATCAAGGATCTTGTACAAAGGAGAGTTGATATCGCCTGCGTCCAGGCTGACTTTTTGTCCGACAAGACCGGATTCCCATGCTCCATAAAATGGCTTTCGCCACTTCTGGTTGTCATCAACTGTTATCCTATACAAATCACCACCGATAGACTGAACACCTAAAATTTTCTGACGAGAAATGGCCGGAAGAGGCGTGGAATAATCAATATATCCATCTTCTGCAGACTTGATATCAACATCATTTATAATCAGGGTACCAAATGGCTTGCCATTCTCATTCAGATAAATCGTACCCGGTGCCCCCGTATATTGCTTATCCTCAGTTTCAAACTCGCCACCAGTAGCAGAGATATCGATATGACCTATACGATCCAAATCGTTGCAATATACAGAGATACGGCCTCCCGAGCCTGCTCCTCCCAATTCAACATCATCTTCATGGGCACTTCCACCGCAGGCTCGAATGGATCCTCTTCCCTGAATTTGATCTGCGTGAATACATACACTGCCCCCTGCACCCGCCCCCAAATTCATCGATGATTCTGATTCAATATGCGAGACACTCTGACCATCCACACAAATGCTTCCATCAACGACAAGTGACGCCGTGGTAATGTCAAGAACACCGCCCCCTCCCCATCGCGGAACAGATTTAATACTCTGATATTGGTAGGAAATATCTATAGCTCCACCACTGCCACCTGGAAACTTCGGATTGTCAAACAACCCATAACCTTTAATAGATTCAATTCTCTCTGAATATGGACTTTTTAATGCGGAACTGCTGCTTGCATGTGAACCTCCCAGCGCCTTGGCACCATCCCTGGTCAAAGAGTAATTTCTCGTAGCAACAAGGAGTGCTCCCTGCTCAATTATCATGTCTTCATGGACAAAAACACTCGATTCCGGGGCCACCTGAACGGTTGCCCCGGATCTTATCAGCAGTGACTTTAAAGGGACACATTGGTTAATTGTCAGTTTTGCGCCTTCACCGACAACGATGTCTGTGCCTGTCATATCCACCGAAAGGACCTCATTGCCCGTTATTTCAACATTTGACCAACCCCACGGTTTAATCTCAGAAGTAATGGAATCAACAACCCTTCGGCCAGACGTATCGACGACTGAGACAACAGCAGTAATTTCATATCCAGATCCAAGGACGTTCGAAACCGGCACAGAAATGCTCTTATGAACAAAATATTCATTTTCACATGAAAGTATTTTGTCAATGTGGGTTTCACCATCCAAAGCGCCGCTAATTGCGACTTCGATCTCTGATAGTTTGTTCGGGCTCGTTGCTTTAATTTCCAGTGTTGGCTCCGTACCCGGTGCCAGGAACGTCGGAAATTCAAGTTGAACACGAGGGTTTGCCACTGATTCCATAACCGTCACAGGGAATCCTTGAGACACAGTCACCCTGCCGTTTGTTTCCTCGGCAAGAAACCTGAGTTGATACTCACCCGATTCAACTTCCGGATTGATGTGAACCGGCATTCTCAATACTTGGTTTGCTTGAGCCTGCTGCCATAAATTCTCTTTGAGAGGTAGAACCTCCATATATTGCAACAAGGGCTTATATCCAACCAATTCCGTAAAGGTGAGGCTACCCAAAATTGCCGAACCTGATGTCAGGACCCCATAGAGGCTCATTGGCTCAAGTAGAGACATAGATGTATTATCAGGAAGTACCCAACCTTGCGGGTAAAGCAACGCAATAATTTTTTTCACGTTACACCCGGAGTCAACCAACCCGACCCCGATAGTGGTAGAAGCGTTGATTTCTAAAGAGGCTTGTTCATCATTCATGGTCACAACTGGTTTTGGATCTTGGGCAATTTTGATATCAAACTCAAAATCAGCGATGCTTCCACAATTTGATTCAATTCTAAGCTGGATCTTATCGATACCGTACTGTGATATTGCCTGGTATGCGGCTGATCCTTCCAATACATATGTCTTGCTGTCCGTTGTTACAAATCGATAACCAACGGGTGAACCATCAGTCTTTGAAAGCACATTGAACCACTCAATGCTTTTCACGCCAGAAGTTGAATTGATCGTAATCCAAATCGGTTTAAAATTTGAGCTAACGCCGCCTGCGTATTCACCTAAGTCCCACAAGTAATATAGTTCTGAATCGCGGGGATAGTAATCCTCAACAACCGGAGAAGAACACTCATCAGGATTGACCTCATCAACAGTAAGGGCCCATGTACCCGCTGACATTTCTCGAATGCCATTTGACGTCTTTTCGAGTATTTTTACTTCCAGGGTGTGTGAACCTATATCTTTCTGGCTGACAATATAAGGTTTATCATACCTTTTTAAATACGTAGATTTCTGTGAGGTCAGGGTCGGATAAAAAAGTGTCCTCAGCGAGGATGAATCAACCGGCAACCGGCCATACACACTGCGAACATGAATTTTTATTTCCGATGTGCTAGTTGAACAGCCTTTGCATGCATTGCGGTTAAAATCTTTACCCACATCCAAACTCACATTGTAAACCCCCGGAGTCAGCACAACGAAAGGATTGTTGACACCTGAGTCCAGCAAGTACCCGGGAGCATCATCATTGCCTTGACCAAAGTGCATAGCATTGCCATACTCCATTTCTTCTATAAATTCAGGAGCCGTACCAATCACACCTGAATAATTGGTCACTTCGTCTTCTACTATGATTTCATACAGTCCAAAATCCTCAACCTGTATATTAAAACGCACCGTTTCAACATCGGAGTAACCATCTTCATATGTATTCAGCACCGTGTAATGGGTCACAAAATCTTCATCCGGTTTGATAAAGCTGATTTCATCATCATCAGTTTTAACAATTCTTATCTCATGCTCTTTTCCATTGGGCCAACCGGGATTTATGCAGTATGGTTCTGATGTCAAGTCAGCATAATTACCCTCCCAAAATACGTTATAATTGTCCGCACCGAATGCTACTTTAAAAAGATATCGTCCTCTTACCAAGCGAAAATGGTCTGACACCCCACTACTATATGTACCTGACTCATATGGCATTCCGGCCATTTCGTTTTTTGAATCCATCGAGAAAACAAGTATATCAGCGTCACTGCCTTCACCCATTTCAAGCCTATAGATCCCGGGATTTTCCACATTAAAAAGAAATGTTTCCCACTCAGCAAGGTCGTAACTATCATCGTCAAGGGTTACATTCCTTTTTACTATTCGTAATTTACATGTTTCTACTTCGTCCAATTTTATCTCTTTGTACTGAAGGGGTATCCCGCCAGACACACATTCGCCATCAATATGGTATTGTACACCTATGTGGTTTGACCCTGGATCCACAATAGAAAAGGGAATATCAAGAAGATCTCCGACACTCACATGTATTTCGTCTGCGCTATCTAAATCAACGATTGCTGGTTCCATATCTGTAACAACTGGAATCTTTATTACGACATCCGTTTCAACCGTATCACCATCAATATATGTTTTATAAATAGTCGGAAAATCATAAGTTTGAGGAGAAATCCAAAACGAAGATCCTTCGGTATAACAAATTAATCCTTCCTCAAAGATATCTTCATCAAAAGTCGGTGGGCAGTCTTTATCGGTTAAATACCAAGCATTCATAAACATATCATTTTCACCGTCACCGATATTATGTCTCATACCCCATATCCAATAACCAGAGGAGTTCTGATATACAGGCACTCCAATGAACTCATCGACGGGATAATAGTACCCATTAGCCTCGGATGGGTATCCAACATCACTTACAGAAAATACTTCCTCTTTTCTGCCGGACTCCCCTAAACGTACCTCAATATGCCCTTCAGCATCCTCCGGCACGCCGTCCAAGTACCTAATCCGAATAATTTTGGCATCATTTCGAAATGTTGTCTTGCCACCATTTCTTAAAAGCATATCAAATATACGCCACGTTGCCGCATTGATCACCTCGGCATAAACGGGTGCCCGGCGCAGAGTAAATTCTCCGTCACGCCCATCTTTAAAAACAGGGATTTGTTTTCCATCCACGGACACGGAAACCACGTCACACACCATGGGGCTGTTGACTTCCAGCCAGATGTCACCATGATCGGCGCCCGCATGGAGTTTTTGCCCAGGCTCCATTGGCATAAGCTGTACCAGCTTCTTTTCAAAGGATTCCGGTGTAACGGTAAGCAGGCAGCCTGCTTCCTGATTGCCAAGTACCGCCATCAGTGTTGCTGTGCCGTCTGATTGTGTCACAAAGGTACCGTTGGCATCATGAAGCGCCACAGATTCATCTGAGCTCTCGTAATGAATGCCATAGTCATATGGCCCGATGTGGACATCGTGCGCCGTACTGCTAACAGTAAGGGTCGCGGTCACGTTGAGGGTCAATGTGGGCGGCTGGTCGGCGCACCATTCAACTTCATAATCTTGGGGGCTGACAGAAAGGGCTGTAACCCAGGGTAGAATCTCTATCCCCTCAACACTGTTGGGGTTGTTGTTGGTCACTACCTCAAGGTAATCTGAAAGGCCGTCGCCATCCGAATCTGCCACCAATGGATTTGAAAGGTGGGTGTTCACTTCCTCGCCATCGGTAAGGCCATCTCCGTCACTGTCCGCGACATCCAAAGCCGTGCCAAGAACAAGTTCTTCGGCATTGGTGAGGTTGTCGCCATCGTTGTCCTCCTGGGCATCGGCGATGCCGTTATTATCCGTGTCGCTTGTGGTGGGGTTCAGGTTCAGGGCTATCTCAAGTTCGTTTTTCAAGCCATCCTTGTCGAAGTCCTCACCTACCAGAAGAACCTGCATGGAAAGGGTATTGGCAACACGGAGGATACCGCCATCTCCGTACATCCCGGAAAGACCCATGGTAACGGAAGTACCATCAATAAAGTTGTCTCCTGAGAAAACCGGCACCGTAAAATTGAAATGAGTCCAATCATAGGGAACTTCTTTGTCGTCAACCGTGATCGTAGCTTCATAGAGGGAATCCAGGCTAAAGCCCGCTCCAACCATAAGATCCAAAGATTTCAACGACCCTTCGAGTGCATAGGTCGCGCTCTGCACCGGCAGGGCCACATGGGGGCTGTTGACAACAATCTGCTGAGCAAGGGCAGGATCGCTTTGAGCTGCACCGACAAGGCTGGTGGACGTTGTATCCACGACATAGGGCCTGTTGAGTTCCAAATCACCGGTGATAGTCCAGGCCACGGCCTGATCGTCGATGCGGCAACGTCCGGGCGCACGGGTGCCGTCTATTGTCACGTCCAGGGCTTCGCTGAGATCATCCGTCATGACCGGTTCGGTGTAGGTCAGGATGACAGAAGGCCTGGTGCTGTTGTGCGCCACCTCAAAAACTGCATTTGAAATGGCCGGACGCTTTTTAAGGAAATCCAGAACCAGGGTATCGGTGTTGTCGAAGTCCTCTCCCAGGGGTTCAATTTCCGATACGGAAACAAGGACTGTTTCTATGGTTTCATCCATCACATTAAAAGTCGCGATGCCCGCGTTAAGGGAAACGGTCACGCTATGTTCATCGCTGTCCGACTCAGCGTCGGGCTGCTGGTCTGCATCCCCGCGGGGAGACACGGCATCGCCGGAGAGAGACACCGTACTTATGTAATGCGTTCCCACATAGGAACCTGAGGAACTTTTCTCTTCATCAACCGTATTCCCGAACCTGTCCACAACCCGCATCTCGACCGTGGCTGTTTCTCCCACCTCTAAGCGATCCGGGTCACCCAGTTCATCATTGGTCTCAGCGATCGCGGCAAATCGAAGGGCTGCCGCTTCGCCCGGTTTCACGGCAAGGGGTAGCTTTGATGTTTCCACCATTGCTGTTTGGTCCTTCCCATCGTTGTCATAGAGTGAGAGGACTTGGGGAGCATCGTTCACCTCAATGCCAAGGGTATGGTTTCCACTCAATTCCCCAACGTACATAGCCACATCGGCACGACCATTGATGAGGCTGACCCGGGCCCTTTCCCCCGTAACGCATTGGCATGCATCTCCCGTCAGGGTAGTGATGACAACATTGTCTTCAAAGGCAAAGGTATGGTTCGGAGACGATGTGGTGATGGAGACCACCTCGTCGTTGATGGCTTTCAAAAAGTTGCCGGCTTCGTCCTCCGCCCTCAGGCGAATGACGATTCCGCTGTCCACCTCCACAGGTGGCAGGTAATCAAAGGCGATGTGATGGAGGTGTCCTGAGAGCACCTCCAGATCGTAGCAAACCTGGATCCCGGGAAATTCTACGAGACGGGCACCAAATGTGTACTTTCCAGCCTTGCGAACGGTATCGATATCCAGAATTGCGGTTCCGCCCATCCCGGTTTCACCCAGGTTGGGAATTCCACCTGTCCCTTGAGGTCCTTTAAGCACCTCCCAGCGCACCTTCTGCTCAGGGACCGGGCGGCCTGCGGCATCGGTTACCCGAACCTGCATGGATGCAGCGTCCCCTGCCATGACATACTCTTTATTTGATCCGTCGTCCCCTGGAGCATAAAGCCTGATGTTGTTGGGCAGCTGCGTCAGGTTGACCCATTTTTCTTCGGTATCCTGAGACTGGCCGAGACGATCGGTTGCACGAATCTTGTAGAGAAACTTATCGCCGTACCGATCCGTTTTCGGCATGGCCAGAACCAGTTTTTTTACATTGGTTTTTGGCTCAAAGGAATCCACAACCACTGGAGAACCTGAGGTGAGATCGATAATGAAAATATTCAATCCGTCCAACCCCGCATCATCCACACTGGCAATGTTCTGAAGTGTAAATCGCCAGTTTCGACCAAAAAATGCATTGGAGCCGGTCGGCAGACCAAGACGCGAAACATCGGGGGCTGTGTCGGGGAGAACCGTAACCGGAACCATGGTGGAAGAATGTTGATTCAAGGTGTCTGCGACAGTCACCTCCAGATTTTCTTCAATGGTAGATGGGATCCGTAGCGTACGGCTATCATCAATGGAGAGGTTCACGGATGTACTGAGCCCACTGGTGTCAGCGCAGACGGTTTTTCCATTCCAAAGAGCAGAGACCGATGCAATTCCAAGATCATCTTCAGCCTCCACATGCAGAGTAAAACGCCCCTGCTCAAGCACGGGCCCATCGACTTTAGCCGCAAGAATCTTCGGAGAGGTATCTTCAACAGCGGCCCATACCGTGGAGGGCTGATACTCCCGTTCGTTCCCCGCACGATCCCTGGCATAGACTTTGTACTGGAACGTATCACCAACCTCAGGTGCTTTTTCGTTATATGATAAGGTTCCGTTTTTGAAGGCCGCAGCAACAATCACATCATTTCGCTTCAACAGAGCCAGCTCAATGCCGCTCTCATCATCCGTAAGATCGACATTTACTGTAAAGCCATGGCCCTTTACCGGATTCCCGTTAAGTAAAATCCCACTTAACGTTACGGAGGATATGGAAGGCCGAAAAGAATCTTCTAAACGGGTAAATGATACTTCCCCTGATTCACAAATATTTCCAAACTCATCGATGGCCCTTGCAATAAACGAATAGCGTCTACCTGCAGGAAGGTCGCGATAAATCACGTACTCCGGCCCATAATGTTTACCCACAATGTCAAAACGTTCGGGCTTTGTCTTGTGTTGATAGAACTCAACTTGAGACACTGCCTGGCTGCTATGTTCCACCTCGGCCCTCAACTCCAAGAGTTGGGGATACCAGAGATTAGATGCCACGAGTGTCACCTTGAAGGGGTTCGAGGGCAGCCCCTCACCTTGGAGCACAACGCTACGGTCCAACGATGTCAGGGTTTCGCCCCAGACGGTCTCCATCTCGCACGTGATGGTAAAGGCCCGCCCGTTGGGAAGATACCCGGGGACCTGAACATGGGCGTCAAAGGGTGCCGTTGTCACATGGGCAACCACGTCCCCTTCGATGCGGGTCATCTCTACCCCGTCAACCTCATAGGGAACCTCTTTGCGGTTAATAATGTACCTCACCGCGTTGACTCCCTCGGGTGAAGCCAGACTCATATGGATACTCTCGGCCTGACCAAATGTGGTGTCGGCATGTGGCAGTCCCATTGAGGATACGGCGGAAAGCACCTGGGGAGACACTCGGTGCATGGTAAGACCAAAGGCACCGTGGCCGATAAGGAGCCTGTCGTCTTGAACGGCAATACCTGTAACCGGCTTGTCTGTGGGGAAAAGAGGGGCCGGGGCATACGCCTCGCCAAATGTTGCGGGCACCCTGTGGATCTCCCTGTTGAGCCCAACCCATGCACATCCCTGGGAGGCATCAAGGGCATGGATAACAGCCCCGAAGTCAATGACTCCGTCGGTCTTGCCGGATGCGGCCCCGCTTCCGTCCAGTCCTGCCCTATACAGCACCGTATCCATGGCAAAGAACAGGTACTGCCCATCACAAGCCATCATGCGCACGGGATCTTTTGAGTTCACCACCGGGGTTTGCCGGACCCAGGTGTACTTGTCCACGGGCAGCGATTCAATATCCACACGGAACACCTTGCCTCCCTGGGTGCTCACCAGAAGGCTTGAACCGGCAGAAGCAAGGGCCACGATGTTTTCCGAATCGGAGACCTCAAGCTCTCCTTTTTTTGTGGGGTCTTTACGGTCTGCAACGTACAGGAAGGACCCGACCGATACTGCGATCATGTGTTTTGAGACATGGAGGTGTTCGAAATGACGGCCGCTGAATATCGTCGTGGTTTTACCCGCGTCATCAACAGAAACGACCCGGCCGGCGTCATGGTGCAGAAGGTAAACGGTGCCCTCCTTCTCTTCCACCTCCGTTACGGCAAGGGAGTATGGTGACGGGTAGACATTCTCCTGCCACAAGGTCTCTCCCCCTGGAGTCACCATCACCGCGCCGTATGTCGATGCGGCAGCCACCCCAAGTCTGCCGTTAAAGGCGACATCCACGATCTCTCCCCTGGGCCTGGTTGACGTATGGATTTTCACAGGAGTGCTATCTGTTGGGACAGGGATGACGACGGTACCTTGCCTGCCGCCTATCCACAGCTTGCCACCGCTCACAACGGCCGAGAAGACATCATGCCCAAGATCCATCTCAAACTCACCAATCACTTCGGGCTGCCTGCTGTCTCTGACATCCACGACCTGAAGCATTCCTTTAGATGAAAGCCCGATGAGATACCCCTGGAGGGCAAGCAGGTGATCGGCATCCATGCCCACGGCATAGCGCCCCACATTCAGGAAGGCATCCAGAATATAAAGGGTCCCGTTTGAATCTGCCAGATAGAGTTCTTCGCCTTCCGCAGTAAGCCCGGTAAAAAGTCCGGAAAGCTGTTTTTCTTCCTTAAAATCATGGGTGAGCACCCGTACTTCGGAGCGGGTGAGGATAACGAAATGATTCCCCCAGGTAACGATTCGGCGCACCTCTCCTGCGGTCTCCACGGAAGGTCCTATGGTGACGGTATTGCCGGACAAGGTTACGGAATGCACCACGCCGTCTATGGTCAGCAAGGCACCGTTGCCCGCCACCGCAATGTGAGTGACGTCACCATCCACGGCCTCCGTGCTCAAGACACGATACGAGTCGGCTGGGTCCACAACAACGATACCGATGTCGTCCAGGGCCATAATCAGGCGATCGGCGAGGAAATCAAACGCCGTAACGTGGGAATCAAGCTTTACCTGATGGCTTGAATCACCCTGCTTTCGCTCTACGTAAAGGGTCCTTCCATCGGCAAACAAAGTGCCGTCCGCATCGGGGCGGGCACAGGTGAACGGCCGGGTCTCCGTCGCTGTTTCAAAGGAGAGGAGATCCACCACCTCGATGGTTTTTTCCGCCTTGCTTTTATTGCCCATGCCGTCATCGGCCTTGGCAACAATGGTCAGGCGATCTGTGCCATAAGGCACGGTAAGCTCGGCAGTATCATCGGAAGCGGCAAGCAACAGGCCCTCTGCATCCAGGATCTCGATGCGCCTTTCAAGGCCCGCGTCGGCAGGTACGGAAACCGATGCGCTCATCAAAGACCCCGGCATGATACGTGTTCCAACGCCGGAAATCACCGGTTTGGCGATGGTGTACCTGGGATACACCTTGATGGCCGTCACATCAGAGGCCATATAACGCAGCGCTTCGCCATAGTAGGCGCGCACGACCACATAAAGCGAGGACCAGGTGTCCACCTCGGGCAACACCAGCTCGATATCCGTGCTATGCCGAAGGACAATGCGCCGATCCAGCGGGATGGGAGGAGGCTCTTCGCCCACAGACGCCGGGTTGATGTTGTAAAGTCGCACTTCTGCATAACGGAAGGCATCACCCTCATCCATGGCCTCGGGTGCATCAAAGGAGACACGAAGAAGGTTTCCTTCGGTATACGCGGCATTGTTCTCCGGGCTGCGCACTTTCAACCGGCCGTGGTCGATGCTGTTCTCACAAAGGGCAACGCTGTGGGTCATGATCGACCCCTCGTGGCTTAGGGTAAACACAGCGGTATCGCCCTCTTCCGCCACACTGCTCCATCTGCCGGTCACCCGCCCCACAGCAAAAGCGGCTTTACCCAAATCCGCACCAAGACCAATCCCAAGGTTCCTGACACGGGCGTTATGATCCAGGGTAACTGCTACAGGCACATAGGCGCCCCGGGCGATGACAGCATCCGAATCCGGGGCCACGGCTTCAGCCGTACAGAAGATATCATCAGGGTACGTGAGGAGCTTCTTCTCCTCCCTACCGGATCGGTCTTTGCGGATGACCGTCAGTTCTTCATCGCCCGTATCCTTTCGTCCGTCGCCCGCATCCTTTCGAGAGACATTCCAGGTACCCTCTGTCCCCCACAGGGGCGTTGCGGGAAGCCGTCGACCCGTTGCGTCTTCAAACCATACGGACTCACCTCCCAACACGTCGGACACGGGAACAGTGACCACAACCCCCATGGGCATCTCCACGAACGTCGGCTCAAAGGATCCCGCGGCAGGGGTGGCCATAATATCGCGGCGACGAATCAGCCCTGGTTCCTCTTCCAGGGGGCCCTGGCGATCAAAAAGGTGATTTCCTATGAATACAAGGGCGTCTGACCCTGAATTCATGAGCCCCACACGCTCATCTCCAAGCCATGCCTGCCAGGTACCGGCAAGAACGGGGCCGTTGGATTGAATCCAAAGCATCTCTCCGTCAAAGCTCACCTGCCGGACGTCTCCACCGACGGCCAATGTACCGAGAAACTCCAGGGTCCCCTCGGTTGTGCCGGTGGTTTCATCGGCTTTGGAGAACCGATACCGGTTGACTGAATCCCGGGCCCAGGTCACCAGATTTCGCCCGCAGACAGCCATGCCTTCGGCCTGGCCAACGTGTGTATAAAATCGGGTTTCCAGTTGTGGCAGGGTATCAAGGGTGGCCCCAACGGCATAGAGCCCGCCTCTTTCTGTCAGGAGGAAAAGCTGATCCCCACTGACAGCCATGGCTGCCAACGCATCTGTGACAACCAGACCGGCAAGGGGAATAAAATCGTCCCCTGCCATCAGGTACCCGTCGTAGAGGTCTCCATGCCGTGTAAAAAGAAGATCACCGCCGCCTCCAAGGAGGTCGCCAAGGAGCCTCTTTTCTCTAAGCGCACCGAACTCCCCTTTTTCCACCGGCCAGAAGAGAAGTTTTCGATCCCCGCCTGTGGTGTGCTGAGCCACAAGGCCTGTTCCGGTAAACGACAGGTTATCCAAACGACCTTCCCCGGAGGACCAGAGCAGGACGGCATCCGCATAGAGCTCACATCCCCCGCCCAGGTGGTTCGCAGACCAGGCCGCGGCATCGTGGTCTGCGCCCATCCCCGGCAATCCCACAAGATCATCAGTCAACCATTCAGAACTTTCCGGTGTAAAAAGGGTCTCCGTTCCTGAACCGATGTACGGCAACTTGGTCAGGCTTCTTTCGACAACGTTCGAGTTGCCGGACCGATCAAACAGAGACGCCGTCACCTTCACGGCATCTCCGGACGCTCCGATGGCGATGCCCTGCATGCCTGTATCGTATGGGATTGTGGTTGTATTGCCGCTGCCTTCAGGCTCCTCAACCGTCAGGTTGGAGGCATCGGAGTAGTCTTCCATGGTCAGGGGCCTGACAGCCTCCACCCAGAGGGTGGTCCCGGTGAGCACACGTTCTTCGGGTATCACGGTGTATTCCGGGTTTTCGGGGGGGGCGTCATCATCAAGGACATTGATAAAACGACGCGTCACCACAGCAATGAAAGGCTCATCCTCATCATCAGCAGATGAAGAATCCCCCGTTGCAGGAACGTCCTCCACCAGGCGAAGGACGACCACGACATCTTCACCCACAGAAGGAAGTGTCACCATTTCCTCAAATCGTTCCGGATCGTTTTCACCCCGTTTCACGAGCACCGGTAAGGGGTTGGCCGGATCGTTTTCGTCACCGCCCAGGTCCATGAACAACTTGGCTTCGGTGATATTTTTAAGGCCCACCTCAACGGCCACCTCTTCCCGTTCATGGAAGACCTTGCCGTCTTCGGGGGAATAGATGGCAAGCTGCGGTGCCCCCTTGGTGATATCGTAAGGTCTCAGGACAACATGCTCATGGGCTGTGTTGCCGTTGTGGTCCGTGGCCCGAACCGAGACTTTCACCTGATCTTGTGTCAAGGCCTTAAAGGTATACACAGAAGGATTGTCCAGTGTAGTCCAGAGCGTATCATCGCCATCGCTCTCTTTAAGCAACACATCGGTTTTGGCCTCGACACTGGCAATTCCGTACTTGTCGAAAGAACGAATAAGAACAGTGGTCGTCTCACCCATGGGAATACCGGCTCCATGCTGAGGAGACACAATGGTAAGGGTCGGTGCCGTAATATCCTTGTACAGGTCGTACCTGTCCTGACGAGACTTTTTACCCGCCTTCCCGTACCTTACCGTCACCTCCACATCCACGGGGTAACTGTCCGGGGGCGGATTCATTCCGGTTATATCCACCAGCTTCGGGTTCAGGTAATTGAGCTTGAGTTCCCTTGGAGGCTCTTTTGATTTTGAGAGGCTCATTTTATAAAACTTGTTAAATACCCGAAGGTCTCCTTCGTTCACCAAATCGCAGTCCCGACCTGTGAGATGGAAAATCAGATCCGCCCGCATCATTTCCTGTGCTTTATCGGGATGCGCTTTGCTCTCGGAAACCACTTCAAGACCAGAAATGATGATCTCAGGGTCCCTCAATCCTACACGCACAACCTCTTCAGCAGCGTTTCCGGCACGATCCACCGCACGGACCTTGAAGGCCAGATGTGGATCCGTCTCACGGATATAAACTTCAAAGGCTTCCCCCTTCTGCAGGCTGAAGGGATTTCCGAACGTGAGGCCGTCGTCATAGGAGATTCGGACGGTATAGGGCTTCCAGCCCTTCAGAGACATGTTGTCTTGAGCGGCTGGGATAAATTCATAACTGCGGCATCGCGTCAGGAGCATCCCCTGGTCGACGGATGCGCCGTCGCTTTTGCGGGTCAGGCCCAGGGACCTCGGGGCCAGGGTGTCACGGGTGGTGAACTCACACCCATAGCTACCGGTGCCATGGGCCGGGGCGTTGCCGTGAAGGTCTTCGATCCCGTTCAGGGAAACGGCGTATGTCATGTTGTTTGCAAAGGCAAACCCGCCTTTGGCTTTCAAGGTCACCCGGTTTCCCGAAACCGAAAGTTCAAAACGCTGAGAAATGTCTTCGTCATCCTCGCCGCTGTAATCCCGGTGCCTGGCCATGACCTTGTAAAAGGCACCTGTCGACAGCACAACAGGCTCATTGTATACCAACACCACCGGCCGCTCGTAGCCAAGGGCCTGGGCACTTTGCCGCACAGGCCGGGTATCGTCGAGGCCCACAAGCGGCGCCGACTCTTTTTCTTCATCTGTCTCCGGTTTGATAAGGACAACCCGGTAGTTCTTGTCATGGTCGGTTTCCGGTGACTCAAACGTAATCTTGCCTCCCACAGCCTGGAACGACGTAACCTCGTTCAAAGGCCCGGGCTTCACTTCGCTTCCAACCTCAATCCAGTAAAGGTGCAATTTCCCAGAGAAACCGACCCCTGTTATCGTAACGGTATCGCCACCGGAATCGCTCACCCGGTCACTGCCCCGCGGATTGCTTGACTCCACAGAGTTGATGCTCAAGGCTTCCACCACAGAGACCGCAACCGGTAACGTTGCCCCATATCCGGGCTGGGCTGCAGAAAGGGTGTAATATCCCGGTACGGAAACGGCGGCTGAGAATGTCAGTGTCAACCCGTCGTCACTTACATCCCATGTATCCACCTCCGTATCGTTCAGGCGGATGGACGTTGCCTGCTCCAGCCCCGTCCCCTTGACCACAAAGGAAGTCTCCCTTCCGGTGATGGTCATGGAGGGTTCAAGGGACAGCAGCTCCATGGGAACCAGTCCGAACACCGGACGTGACGTCAGATACCAGGGGAGGTCATGGACGAGGCTCCCTCCGTCGATCACTCGCTGGGGTTCGTTAAACAGGGAAAGGGTGTAAAGCGAGTCCGTCTCATACCTGTCCCCGATGGCCCGGAACTGGATTTCCCGGCCAAGAAGCCGGGTATCCCCTTCGAGAAGAGAGCCCGACGCATTCGACACATCCACGGCCACCTGTGTCCAGGCATCCAGGGAACCGGCAACGCCCAGAGACACCAGGGCGTCTGCATCGGCAATCCAGTAATCGGGTAAAAGTCCCGTCGTGTTGGCAAGGGGATGCACCAGACGATGTAGCCTGGAACCCTCTATCCACTCGAGCTGTCCATGGTGAAATCGGAGCTGCGTCAAGCCACGAAGAGATGTTCCTTTATCCACCGTAACCACATGGCGCAGAGACAAAGTTGCCGCCGACTCTGAAGCAGCCACATCAAACAGCTCAAGGCGGGTTGACTCACCGGCGGCCAGGGCAACAAGCTCCCCTTCCACGGCCACATCCTTCACCCTCGAAACCAAACCGGTACCCAGGCACTCCAGCATCCCGCCACTCTTCAGTCGACCGGTCAGAAAGACCTGCAACCGGTCCTCGGCCATCAGGGCCATCCTCTGCGCGCCGAGCCTCAGGCCCGTGGGCTCAATCACCCCATGAAGATAGGGTGCGGCAATGGGAGATTCCAACCAGTTGTCCATGGAAAGGACCCGAAGCGTATCGGGGGTCAGGACATAGAGCCACTGATCATCTCCCACCATGTCCACAGCATGAAGGGTGTCGTTTTCCGGGTAGAGCTCCAGCCCGGAGCCATGGATGCTCCCCCTTAAGAGTCGCGTCCCGAAACGCCCCACAAACCGATTGCCTGAAAGATGCACGTCCGTTACGGCATAGGCATCATGGTTTTCAATGGTGTTCACCTTCCTTGGGGCGTAGACATTGGAGAGGTTGTACAGGTGAATGCGATACCGGTCCCCTGTCACAAACAACGCATGGGAACCGGAGAGGGCCATTGCCTTAATGGACCCAGGAAGATTCATGGTGGAAAGTTCCACCGGTACCACCCCGTCCCGCGTTGTGAAAAGCCGGGCCTTCTCCCCGGTTGCAAGCATCAACAGGTCCCCGTGGCGTGCACTGAGGGTGGCGTTGTCCACCTCGGTACCCATGAGAGAGACAGACACGTCTGTATTGACAGCTCGATCCGATGCATCACTTAGATTGCTGACCGCAACGGTCAGGCAACCGACGGTGTTGTCGGGAATGCGAAAACTCATTCGCTGGTAGTCGAGAAGCTCCAGGCCCTCTGCTGGCCTTCCGTTGATAAGAACACGGGTATGCGGTCCAAACCCCCGCCCCTCTATGGCAAAGGTCTCCCTGGCGTTGAACGTTGCCACGCGAGCCGATTCATGAAGTGTTCCGTGGGTATAACGACCGATTTTCTCAATGACAGGGTCCACCACATAGGTAAAAGCCCCGGAGACGGTATGGGAACGGGACCCATTGGCAACAGATATGCCCACGAGTCGGTTCTTCTCAGGCATGATTTCAAGGGCCGGAAGTTCGAACCAGAGCCCGGAATCGGTCTCGGTCCCGGTTGTCGTTACCCCACCGATGGTAATAACGGTTTCAGAGGTCAAATTTTCACCGTGGATGAACACCTGATCCTTGCCACGCCAGGAGCCATAGACGGGTTCAAGGGAATCGATGTGCGGCAGGTACCCCGATTCCGCGGTAAAGACAAAACTGTAATCCCCTGAGAGGGTGCTGCCATGGACATCCGCCATGGCTCGTGACACCCGAATTCGATATTCACGACCGGCGGCAAAGGGGGCCTCCGGTGTGTAGTACAACCGAGAACCGGTGTTGTTCACGGTATGGGAAAGATACCCTTGAACCAGCTCACCGTGGGACTCTACTTCGACAAGGCTGTTTCCGAAGGTTTCAAGGAGTTCAGGATCAATGATTCGGTTAAACTGAATCTCCACGGATCCGTCCACATGGAGAACGCCCCTGGGCCGGGGTATCTGATCAACAATGGTGAGCTGTCTGTTCGCCAGGGTATTCAGGCCACCGCCCAGCTGCCGAGGATTGGCACCCACCGGAACGGGATTCTCCGCAGGCTCCCCGTCCATATACACAAAGGCTGTCCCCGCATAGAGCGCACCACGACCGACGCCGATGGCCCCCACATCCCCTGTCACCGCATAGTAATTCTTTAAGCCGACCTTACGGCTGAAGACACCGTTAAGCCACGAACTGATATCAAACACCTGCAGGTCACCGGCTCCGGCCGCCACATACAGGGTCTGGCCGCAAAGGCTCATTTCCCCTGCGTACAGGTCACCGGCCGGGATAAGATAGGAAAGGGCAAACTGGGTGATCACCCGGGCCTCACCATTGGGCATGACGGCAAACGAAACAACCGTGCCTTTGCTTCCCGAAGAGACAATCAGGAGGTCATCGCGAACAATCAATGAGTCGGGTTGGAAAAAATTATCGTTGGCGTCTCGCGTCGTGATGGAATGAATCCGCTCGTATCCCCCTTCCATCAAATCGATGGAGACGACTTTGAAGGCGTGGGGTAAGGCCAGCCAGAGGGTTGAGCCCTCCAGTGCCATCTTATGGGGTTCCCCGCCGAGATCTCGCCGGGAAAGAAAATCAATCCGTCGCAGGGTGTTGTCATCGGCCAGGCGATACATGTGCAGGCCTGAACGGCTGGTGATATAAAGGATGCCGTCTCGTACCCGAATGCTGTTTACCACATCCGGAGCAGCCGTGATGCCCTGCTCTTGGTCATCATACAGGAAGGGCTCCACGTGTATCATCTTGGGATCGGCGGGAAGGGTCAGATCAAAGACAAAGAGCTTGTTGCCGCCCACCAGGTAGAGCGTATCCCCTTCCAGGGCAATGTCCCTGAACCCGTCGGGGGGCAACATGGCGTTCCAGTGATGGGGTGAGGTCTGATCAGCGCTCATCTTTTCAAGAAGAACGGGGTGCACCGGATCGGAGATATCGGAGATGACAAGCTGACCTCTGGGCGTGGTAAGCTCGGAGAGGACCTGGCCATTGGTATTGACAGTCGTGTATGATCCACCAGTCACGGCATAAAGCAGCTGATCTTTCATGACCATGGCTGTCACGGGGCTGGTCTGATGCCCGCTGTCAGAAAGGTCCACTGACCCGGTGGCCTGATTGGCGTAGAACCAGGCCCCGGACAGGACACTTTTTTCTTCGGGGAAAAGCGTGCTCTCGACGGAAACATCCACGGCACCGAAGGCTCCGGCAGGCACCCGAACTTCCACAAGGCTGCTGTCCCGCACCACAAGGTCGCCTGCCACGCTCCCGCCGAATCTCACCACCACGTCGTGGTTAAAACCGACACCGTAGATCTTGATAATGTCTCCACCCTGGGGCGGACCCGTTGCAGGATAAATATCCTGAAGCACAACCGCCGGTTGCACGATCATGGCACCGTTCAAGGGAAGCCCCATGCCGTCACGGACCACGGTAACCGAGAGAGCTGCCGTGTGTACAGCCAGGCTCAGCTCAGGAACGCTCACTTCGAGTTTGTCGTCTGTAACCGACAAAATCTGTGAGGCACTAATCGGAGTTTCCCCCAGGTAAACCGTCAGGCCATTTTTGGTATTGCCAAAATTCCTGCCATGAATAACCGCTGTTTCTGTTCCGTCACCATGGAAGTAATGGTTTTTCTCCTCATCTCCCACCAGGCGAGCCACCGAAGCCACTTGGGGCATCATGCCGGCTGACACGTGATAACCAAGGGTCACCGGGGTAATAAGGGCCCTGCCGCTCAGCCCTTTGAGGGCCTGCGTAATCTCAAGACGGGCGCTGCCGGTCCACCCCGGAGTCTCGTTCAGAGTAAGGGTGATGATTCCGCCGTTCAGGGTGTTGATCCCTTCCAGGCTGTACTGGGCATCAAGGTTCTCACCCTCGCTGCCCACAAGGCGCACACCCGCCGCAAGGGTGGCAGAATCCGTATCGATCAGCTGATTCAACTCAATGGTGAGGGAGGCCCCGGGCACGAGGACGGCTCCGGCGGCAGGATAAACACCGGTAACGGCAAGATCCGGCACCGAACTCTCGTTGATGCCCTGACCACCGGCCACAAAAATCCCGCCCCCATGGGCAATGAGTTCACCGCCCTGATCAGCCACGGCATTCCAGTATACGGCCTGGAGCTGCTGCGATTCATCGGGTTGATAAATGGCGTACTCTGCTTCGGTGCTCACCAGGACTTGGCCGTACTGCACCAAAAGGGAAGCCCTGCCGTCTTCGCCGACCTGCCTGTCCAAATCATGGGTGGTCCAGGAAACCGTGCCGCCCAGACCGTTGACAATGGCAATGTTCAGCACCCCGTTGCTCTCGTAAAGAATATAAAGGCTGTCATCCAGCCACTGGAGATCCAGAGGACGCCCGACCAATCCCTCTCGGGACAGAGAAAACGTGCTGTACCCCTCGGGGAAATCCAGTTCGGGGTCGTTGACATCAAAAAAGCGAATAAACCCACCGCCCAGCTCGTCGGCAACGGCCATGGCCAGAACACCGGTGCTTCGATTCAATGCCACATCTGTAGCTGTATACCCTGGAACCTTGGCCTTTCCGATTACATGGGGGTGCTCGGGGTCATGGATGCTCACGGTCAACAGCCCGTCACTGCCCGATGCAAGGTAGGCCAGGCCCCCGTATACTTCAAGCCCGCTTACCGGCTGCTCGGTACGCACCTGCGCAAGGCGCAGAGGCCGTTCCCAGATGGAGATATCATAGATCTCCAAGCCTGATTCCATCAGGAATCGATTCGCCTGTGTCGGTTCTGTCCCTTTGTCGACACCCACATACATCAGGTTGCCGTCTGTCCAGGAAGCACCGATGCGCATAGGGGGATAGTTGGGAAGGTCCATGCCGCGCCCGTCGGGCAGGGCGTAGGAAAAGTCCCCCACGTAAACCTCTTCGCCCGTCATGTCGAGATAGACACCGTAAAGATCCGGAGTCACGACACCGGGGAGAAGGAAACGGAAGGTCGACATATCCACGACATCATCTTCGAGGTTGACCAGATAAATTCCATCGGCGACTTCTTCGGTACGAATCTCATCTCCGCGCCGCGAACGCAGAATGACCTTTGCCCCGGGCAGGATCGCCTTCCTGTCGGCCGTGATGGTGGCATACCTGTTGCCTTTGATGGTGCCAGACGTGGGCGACAGGGTAAAGCGGGTCTCATCCGGGCTCGCTCCGATGACAATGCTACCCAAAAGATCCGATGCAAATTCACCATCTGTCACGCGCAGATGATGCTGTCCGTCTTCAAGGCCAAGAAGGTCCAGGGCTCCTGGGGAAAGGGTGAGGGTCTCTTCATCCTCTCGATCGAAGGCCACGGGGAAATGGTCCACAAACACCTTTAAGGTATCGGAAGTGCTGAAATGGCGCCCATGAACGGTAATCGTCGCACCATCGTTTCGGTGGTGCGCCCCGTTTTCAACGGAAATCACGTTGGGGCCTGCGTGGGAGGCTGCTGCCGCTTTCACATGGCCTGAATAGGGAACCCAAAGCGCCCCTCCCCTGAGGTTCCTGGCGTCGTTGATATGAATTTCATAGCCAACACCGGGCTCCCGCTCAAAAGTGAACGCAAACGCCTCGGCTGAGCCGTCTTCCTCTTCCAACGGTGTGACGTTGCAGCTCACCGCCGTGCCATTGTCGTAGCGATGCGCCGAAACAGCACCTTCAACAAGAAGAGAATCCGCGGCCATGAGCTCATTGAATCGGACAACGAACGCCTCACCTGACGCGAGGACCCCGCCTTCGTCCACTGACGTCGACAGGACCATGGCCCCGGGGAGCTCAAGGGTTTTTATCCCATGGTTTTCCGAAACCGTCAGAAGTCTCTCTTTATAAATATCGCAGGCGTCGACCACCTCATCGTTGCCCGCAGAGACAATTTTCGGCCGGGTGGGGTCGGCAATGTCCGCCACCACCACGCTGCCCTGATCCGATGAAAGAAAGAGAAGATTCCCATACCTTGCCAGCTTAATGATGCGCCCTTCGTTGGGCTGGATCTCTTTGTTAACTTGAAGGCTGAAGATCTCTTCGGGCTTTTCCTTATGGACCAGTTCCACCCCTGCATGGCCCACTGCAGCAATGAGATAGTCTCCATAGGAAAGAAGATCCATGACACCGGCGCTGAAGAGATACTCCCGGGTCAGGGCGGAGTCGAAAAGATTCACGGCCTGAACCACGGATTGCCCGGAGCCGGAATCACTGGCCGCAACGGTGGAGCAGAAATCACACGGAAAGCCCTGTTTGATGGAATGCCCCGTCAAACCGCCACCGGCATAGAGCCAACCCCTGTTAAGGTGCACGGCACGGGCGCCCTTCACGCTGTTGCCGAAGGCATCTGTAAGAGGAGCCATACGCACAGGGTCTGCAGGATAAAGGTAGTTCACCTGGTCAATACGCTCATCTGAACCATCGGCTTTGTCCAGACAGCAGGGAGTTTCGCATTCGGGGAACCCAGCCAGCACCCCGCGTGCAGCAAAAAGGGCCGCACCGGACTTGCTGAGATCCCCCGTAAAAAGGCTGGAATCTTCGAAAAGGGCCTGAGAAATCAACTGCAGGCCGTTCTGGTCATCGAGGTTCAGGCGAGCCACGCCTCCTGAACCACTCGCCACGTAGAGACGCTTTCGCTTGACTCCCATCTCCTCTTCTTCCACCGGTACGATACGAATGGAGTCGAACCCAACGGGGTATGCCGAACCGCTGAGTTCTTCGAGCCGGCGTTCTTCTTCCTGGGACAGGCCGGAGCCAATGCCCAGATCCTCATGCAGAAAAGCTCGATTGGCCAACTTTGTCATCTCGATATAACGACGGAGTTTCCCCTTTTCCACCGAACTGTCCGGCAAGGCTGACGAGCCCCCCACGAGAATCGGATTCATTGGATCCTGTATGTCAAAAACACCGGCACGAAGGTTATCGGGAAGGGGTTGATCGTCCAGCATTCTGAAAAAACTGCCTTCAAGGATGGGCAACCCCATGTCAGCGCGTTTCAGACCGCTCAGATATCGATAGAGATACCCGCCGCTGGTCAGGGCCGTACCGGCCTCGTGATCCACAACAATGTCCGTCGGGTAAAAAGGCGTGGACTGCGCGCCCAAGGCCTTCAACCCGAACCCAAACCCTTTGTCCCCTTCAAGCAGCGCCATGTTTCCGTATCGGTCGCGACCTTCCACGGCCAGTTGGCCGGGTCGACCTGAGGGGGTTATCACCTCCATCCGCTCGGAAGACAACACGCGAATGTCCGCCACCGGAAGGGTTCCGATTTCCACAGCCAGACCATCCATCACGGTATTGCCCGGTTCAAACCCTTTGCCGAACAGGGTAAGGCGTGTCCCCCCCCTCACCGGCCCCCACGACGGGGTCACATGATCAAACACAATGGGCTCATCCACGGCCAGTCCGCCATAAAGCGTGGCCGAACGCCAGATGCCGTCCTTTTTCACCGAGACCGTCACATCATAAAGCCCAGCTTCGGTAAACGCCGGGGTAAGGGCTCTGATCATGCCCACCCGCTCGTCCGACGAGCTGCTGGTGATTTCGAGAATCTCCAGAGGACAATCGGCAACGGTCACCTTCACCTTGCCCGTATCGGTGGAGATACAAAACCCGGAGATGGTTATCGTTTCTTTGCTATTGACCGGGACGCGACGCGGCACAACCGCATTCAGAGCCAAGGCATCATAAGCATCTATGTCATAGGTCACCCAGAGGCTGAAGTCGTCCTCAAGGGGCTCGACACCGGTTTTGTCGGATGTCATTCCGGCCAGAACCTCTGCCCTGATACGGGATCCGGGGGGAATTCCTGCGGCTTCGTCAAGGTAAACAAACACGTCGGTACCCTTGATCTCCACCTCATCCACAAGATTCCCCTGCTCCGGGTGGTGCAGCTTGCAGAGTTCTCTGTTGTATAGAGAGTCCTCAACCTGATGGTTGAACCTGTACCAGACGGCAAAGGCTTCTTTTTCTTTCAGGTGAAATTTACCCGTACGAACCGAGATCACGCTTACGGTACTCTCAGGTACATCTTCGTCTGTCTGATACACCTCGTGTCCTGCACGATACGTCAATGTGAAGGACTGATCCGCCGTCAACGTATACAGCGGAATAAAGCCCCCCCCGTCCATGGGTTTTCCGGAAACAATGCCCTTTTCAGCCACCGCCGTCAGTGTGGCCCCGTTCTCAAGGCCATGACCCGGCCTCAAGGTCAGGAGGGCATCGTTGTTGATGATCTCCACATCTACAGGAAGGGATGCCCCTGACGCATCGAGCAGGGAAAATCGGTGAATATTGTCCGGATACAGATCAATGGCTTTGTTGAACCTTAACCATGCCGTCACCCGGCCCATGGCATTTTGGCCGAAAATTCTGTTCTCCGGATCGATGCGGAACACCTTCAACGTCACATCGGGTATCACCTGAATGATGCGCTTTAAGTTGTGCCCTGTGCCACCTGCGATGGCAGCGTAATTGCCGGCAACCACCGATTCGAGGCACGCCCCCTCAAAGGCTTCCATGCCACCGTGGATCACCGGGTTGCCTGGATTGGTCACATCAACCGTCAACACCCCTTCAGCCCCCATGGCAAGATATGCCGTGTTGCCGTTGACATCCACATCATGCACAACGCCTCCTGGTGTAACCCTCGAGAGAACCACGGGCAGATCAGGGTCGGAAGCGTCCAGAATAACAAGGCCGCGGCTGCCGGCAGCCGCATACACCGTGGTTCCCTGACAAACCACAGACGAAGCAGGGATATCCACGTGACCGCGAAGCCTCATTCCATGGGTCGCATCGTTGGAAACGATATACAATCCGCCCTCTTCGGCTGAGAGCAAACGGTTTGTTTTTGTATCAAAGCCCCCTGCCGCCACTGCGTATCGTTCCGCGCCGTCAGATGAACGGTCAAGGCGCACCACGTCAAGGGCGGCCTGGTCATCGGGCAGGGCAATCCGATTCTTCAGGTACAATTTTGAATGGAGATAGATGTCCACCAGGCCAAGGCCCATGTGCCCCATGGCCACCACAGCTTTGTTGTTGTCCGCACATAGGCCGCCGGCAAAATCCGTAAGCAAGGGTAATTCAGACACAACCGAGGTATTGGAGGTATCAAGGGAGTCAAAGCCCACCACGATAAGTTTTGCACTACCCGGGGTTTCGGGGTCTACGGCGGTGGCAATGACACGATCAAGGCCTCGTTCAAAAAAGGTATCTGCCCCGGTCACATGGTAACCGCTTCCCAAAGAGACATCCGCCACAACACGATCGTCCCTGCCGTCTCCGTCAAGGTCGATGACGCCGCGCAGGTCGTCCGGGTTCATCGGGGTATCCTGGCTCCCGGTAAACCGGGACGCATCGGTTTCATAAATGGTCAGGCCGTTTCTGTGGGTCGCCACAACCCAGGTTCCCGTGGGTTCATCCGTCATGGAATACACATGGCCGCCACCGTATTCGATATGGCTCTGTACGGGCTGTTGATACCGGAACGCCTTGGGCAGAACAGCTTCCTGGGTGGTGTCCAGCTTCACCATCACGTCGGAAGAACCGATCCGCCCACCAGGCGTAAGCACTTCAACGGTTTCCGTATCCAGAACCTTCACATGCTCGGCAGACACCTCGATATCGTCAAAAAAGACCCGCACACGGGCAAGGCCTGGTCGAAAGCCCATGCCCTTGAGGATCACGCGTGTCCCCCCGCCCAGGGGTCCCTGGGAAGGAGCGATTGAAACCAGGTGCAAGGGTTCGACATATTGCAAGACGCCGTAACGCCGTGCACGGCCCTGGCTGGAAGTGATGACTTCGATGTCTGCGGGGCCGGCTGTGTTGGGTGGAGCCCTGAGCTTGAATCGACGCGCTGTGGCATCCCCTTCCACTGGCTCGACGGAAAGAACACCTGCCACCTCTCCGGCAATCAGGACAGCCGCCTGATCATCGACATGACGCAGGACAACGAAGACATCCCCGCCCGCCGTTTCGACGACACCGTTTTCAACGGATACTATTTCCGGAAGTTTTGAAAGCCCCGAGCCCGTCTCAAAACGGATAACATGATCGAACAACCCTTCTGTCCTTCGGCTTCCGATGACACCTTTCAGGGCCACTTCATAGGGCTGATTCGGCTGCAGGTTTCCGACCGGGGTCAGAACAAGCCGACCGGAGTTGCTCTCATCCAGGCTCAATGTAAACTCGCACGCGACCTTCTCCCCTTCCTCGGTATGCGTGGTAAGGGACAGATACTGTCTTAATTCGTCCAGGGATTGCGCATCAAAGACGGCATTGAACCGAAGGGAAATTGCTGTGTTTACAGGGATGCCCGTTGCACCATTCTCAGGGCAACTCCCGATGAGGTCACTGACATACCCGTCAATCAGGAAAAGGCGATTCTGCGACCCCACCAGAAAAATACCGTCGTCGTTGTAGATGGCATCCCGTAGCCGTTCACCACGCATGAAATCCACACGAAGAGAATCGATGAGCCCCAGAGCATCGGAACGACTTGTGTCAAACATGGAGAGATACAGAGGTCCCTTGGCTATACTTGGAAAGCCTGCCAATGCGAGGTTGCCTGAGACACTCAAGCCCGAAACCACGTCACACGTTCCGCCGGGAAGTGTAAACCCACCTCTGTCAAAGGTCCCTGTCTTGCGGATACTCTGCGGCAGAGAGGTGTCGTACACCGAATGGTCCAGTGCTCCGCCGGATGAGAAATGCAATATGTCGGCATGGCGTGCCAGGGAGGTTGCCCCATGGAAGGGTTTCATCCCCAGTTGAGGCATCCCCGGAACACCGATATCAAAGGTAAAATGGCGGTTTCTCGTGTCAGTGACATGGAGAATCCCCGATTGGACCTCAACCTTGACAGGGTTCAGCCGGACACGTTCGCCCCCCACCAGGACCCGGTCCATTATCTTAATCACCGAAGGCTTTTCAGGGGTTGAAATGCTGACCACAGCCACCCCGCCATCCTGCTCTGCGGCAAAAAGAAGATCATCGGTCACTGCAAGGGAAACCGGCGCCTCGGCAAAGGTCAGGGGCAGTGAATAAAGAATATCGCGGTCTTTTGATTCACTCGATCCCTCACCCGGAACCCGGTCCTCGCGGTCGTACACCAGAATACAGGACGTGTCCTCATAGGGGGTCTGGATATAGGGGAAATGGTATCCCTTTGCAGCGACATAAAGGTGTGATTCTGAGAGCACCATCTCAGTGGGAACCAGATCCTGGGGCAGGTTGTAGTACCCAAACCCAACCATGGGGGCTGCTTTGGAAAGATGCGCCCTGTCATAGGCCACCAAAGAGATCCACCCCGGGGCAAAGTAATGATGAAATTCATCCAGGCTATCAACTTTTTTGGGACCTACCTCCCCTGCAAGGATCCCCCTGCCGAGAACATAGACCAGGTTCAGGTCGGCATCACTCTCCAAGGCCACGATGGCACCCGGAGGAAGCTTGGAGGTGTCGGTGTCCGGCTGATCCTTCTGCCCATCAAGCCACGCGGTGATTTGTTCACGTCCAAGGGGAGGATGGGCTTGAATTTCGCAAGACACCCCCATCTTCCCGTAGAAAAGGGCTTTGGGCATGTAGTGACGGCGCCCGGTGTCATCGCACAGTTCGATATCCAAAAATCCGCGATAGTTAAAACCGTAGTCAGGAACAAACCAGACCATTTTTTCTGAGCTGTAGAGGGAAAGCTTGTCGTTGTTCACGGTAAAGGAGACTGCATCCGACGGGCCTTCCACCCCACTTCGCCAGGCACGGATCACGATACCGTCATGAAAACCGTACCCGGTAATTTCAACACGGTCGTCGCGGTTATCCTGATTGATACGGACCACTGCAGGGTAAAGATGGGAAACATGGAGAAGGTCCACGTAGGTAAACCCGCCCATTACCTCATCTTCAAGGCCGACGTCATTCACCACCCTGACGGAGGCCGGCCCGGCATAGCCGGGGACGGTTCTGCCGCGCAGGGTATCATAGGTTGTCCCCTCGATCTCTGTTGTACCGACGTCTTCCACCACAATACGCCGCCCGCCGATGTACAACTCGGGAGCCACGCCAAAGTCGGTCCCTGCCACCACAATCTCCGTGTTCCCTTCGATTGTGCCCGTGGCCGGAGAGATCTTCTCAATGGCCGGTGCCGCGGCAGCGCCTGCCGGAGAGGTTGTAAAGGCGAAGGTGTAATCACTGGAAAGGGGAACACCTGTAAGGGGAGCCAGCCCCTTCTTAATTGTCACGAGATAACGGGTACCGGGCAACAACTCGTCCTCGGAAACACGGGTGAGGAGGATCCTTGATGTAACGGGTTCCCCGTCCCACTGAAAAAACGACGGGGTAAAATCATGGGAGACATCTTCGCCCATGAGGAGAGCCTCAACCTGCACGGTAATGGCTTCTTGAAGCACCGTATCCGCAGGCAGGGGAGCAGAGATCTCTATTTCAATGGTTTCGAGGTCCGTGCTAAGGTTCGATTCATCCGAAACAGGAGAGTGAGAAATGACGGAAAGCTCCGGCATCTCTATCCGTTGGATTCCCTGGCGTCCACCGGCCACCTGCACACCGCCCCTTGCAACGACGATTCCTCGCCCGCCCATGTCGGTAGCGCATGCCCTGTGATGCGTTACAGCCGGCACCGTGGGATCCGTATATGGATTGCCCACTTCAGAAAGGTCAATCACCTCCACCACGGCCTGGGCGGGCTTGTCTTCCTGATCGGAATAGTGCACAACGGCATACGCTTTGCCCCCTGCCACAGTAACGTCATACACCCCGTCGGCAACCCAGTCCGCACGGTTGGGATGAAGGGACACGGTTCGCAAGAGCACCGGGAGACAAGGTTCTGTGACATCCACCACATTGATCTGGGAGACAGTCCCCTGTCCGGCCATGTCCGCGACATAGAGGGTTGAGCCCTCCAGATAAAGACGGTTTGCAACCCCCAGGGTGTCCAGCGTCGCCACCACCGGCATGGTGGGATCACTCACATCGGCCACCACCACCCCCTGATGGGAAGCGGCGATAAAGCCATAGCGATCCTTGACCACCACATCCCGCGTGTAACCGTCCGGCTTGATATACCCCACATGGTAAGGGGCTGCCAGATTGCTGATATCCACCACCTGCACACCACCGTGGCCATTGGCCACAAAGGCGAGGTCATCTTTTCTTGCCAGCCCGTAAACGCCCTTGTACGGCATATCGATCCGCCCTTTGAGTACATAGGGCAAACCGAAATTCGCTTCCCGGTTCACAGTGGTAAAAATCAGCAATTCACCGCCGCTGTTTTCGAAGTAAAGCTTACCCGAGTCGGGATCTTCAGCTATCTTTGCCTTGAGTTGTTTTACAAAATCTGCGCCTTCTGTTCCATCGAACTCCACACCGGACTTGGCAGCCAACACAAAATTGGCGTCAGCATGAAGAGAGGTAATGGTCCCGGCAAAGATCTCCGAGGCACCGTTTATAAGATCTGAACCGGCAAAGGCATCTCCCCGTCCCCCTGTTCCGCCATTGGGGTCTGTCACGGCATCGGCCATAAACAGCCCGGTGCAGCCCTTAAGTTCCGAATCCCCCCGGTCACAACTGAGAAGCCCGTCTGCAGCTTCGAGGTCAAAGGGATTCCTGGTTGACCAGGCCCCAACCAGTGCGCCGGTCTTGTCCGGGGCCTTGAACTGGGCAACCGCACCATAATAAACAGACTTGGCAGCTGCCTCGGACCCGCTTGACGAAGGCCACTCCGGGCTGAAGAAGAGCCGCCGGCTCACCGGAAGCCCTACCTCATGGGTGCTCTCCCTTTTCACCACATGGTTCCGGGTATTGACCCTCACCACACTGCGAACGCGTTCATGGTCCTTGCCTTCGCGCTTTAGAAGGTGACCGTTCGCGTAGTCCTTCAGTTCATAGACATACACGAAGTTAGCGACATCACTCTTGTCCAGATTCAACGCCAGGGTAAGCTCCGGAGATTCGTACAGGGCTTCCCACTGACCTGCATCTATCAATGAGATCGATTGACCGTTATCGCTCTGATCTGCAATCACGACTTCAAGGGCAGAAGCACTGCTCAGCCGGACCAAATCGCCTTCCCGGCTCACAGAAACCCCCGCAGCGCCCTGTGTCTCATCGCCAAGGCAGGTAACGAGGCCTTCGGCATCGCCAAAAGAGCGTGTCTCCGGTGACGTTGAGGTCCCCATGGTATAGGCGACCCTGTTCACGTAGACCTCATCACCGACCCCACCGCCGCTCAAGTCCATCAGGTACACAAACCGACCCGCCATGTACTCTCGGATAAAATGCACGTTGACCTGGCGTTCATCAATGGAACCGATATCCACCACTTCGGCGGTGATGTTAATCTGCTCCCCGGCCGTCAAAATTTCGCCATCAGCCGGAGAAAGAATTGACAGCACAGGCTTGACCGTATCCTCCACCGTGCCGACACGAACGGGCGCTGTCCTGACCGAGTGCCCCATCACATCATAAACGTCGGCATAGATCACTACCCCTGTAACGCCCTCAGGGGGCGCCACGCGTGTCCTGTAAAGGTTGTCCTGGGCTGCAGAACCCGACTGATCACTGATGGAGTGATACACCGTCTCAACCGGTACATCATTTACATAAAAAACGACCCTGTCGATGCCCTCCGGTCCCAGGTCATCCCAGGTCTCCACGGTGACCTGGATCTCTTCCCCTTTGATCACTTTGGACTCATCGTTATCCGGCTCCACGATAACGCCTTCAGGGGGCTGGTCCGCAAGAATAGTTATGGACCGCCTCTTGTCTCCAACGGAGGCGAACCCATCCAGGTCAATGGCCGTAGCCGAAAATTCGAGCGTCTGCCCAACCGCTCCACGGGGAACCTCCAGATGAAACTGGAACGGTGCGGCATCGTCCTTACCCATGGATATAAAATCCGATGCCTCAAATGCCCCATCCCCCAACGCCCTTTTGAGGCTCACTGATGCCACACCGGTCTCCGGGTCCTGGGCCAGCACATTGACCACAATGCCACGCCCTTCGGTAACCCCTGAGACGGTATCTCCGAGGTTGTACCCCCGTTGATCCAGAATCTGAAGTTGCACCACCTCCGGAGGCAGATTCCTTTTCAGTGTCACCCCTCGGGTATCTGAAAAGTCGTTGCCCGAGCCGTCCACAGCCGTCATCACAAGCTTCATCGCCACCTCAGTGACGTCGGAGGCATCGCCTTCCAGATAATCTTCGAAGGCTCCGAGGGGAAGGTTCCCCCGATACGGCGAAGAGATCAGAAACGCCTGGGCTACTTTTTCTGCTTCTTTAAATTCATGGTCCCGATTTTTATCGGCAAACAACGAGAGCCGAACCGAGGCAACCTCAACGTTATCTTTGGCTGTTGCTTCATAATAGAGGCGTTTTTTCTCAACCACATATGCGTTGCCCTCAGTTGGTTGGACAATTGAAATGTCAGGCTTTGTCTTGTCCTGTTCCACGATGACTGTAACGGGAGAAGGCGTGGTAGCCGTTCGGGCTTCACCCGAGGACCTTCTCTCCCTTGCCGATGCCCGCAGCTTGAGATCAACACCTGCCTGACCATAGGGAATCGCGACCAAGAATTCGAATGGATAGATGGTATCGATAAAGGTCCGATCGCCTCCCAGATAGCCCTCAACATTGAGCACCACCTGATCGATGCCGATGTCGTCCACGGCATTGACCTGAACGAGAAGCTGATTCCCTTCAATGATCTCATCGTTGTTTTTGGGCACTCCGATGCTTACGGAAGGAGGCACATCCCTCAAGATCTGAACGGGAACAACCTCACGCACCCTGTGATCATCAGCCTCTTCAAAGGCGTGCCCGAAGGTATCGATGGCTTCGGCCAAAAGATACAGCTTGTTATTCTCTGCGGTCTTCTGATCAAAGGCTGGGACGGAAAACGTAAACTGATACGGAGGAGCAGTTAAGTCCAAATGCTCTTCAGTTGCATCCTCAATTTCCTGTGATGTCATTTCCAAAGGCGATTTCGGCCCCCGTATCACCTTCAGGTCAACCTTTGCGATGCCGATATCGTCAAAGGCGTTGATGTTTATATTGGGCCGGCTCCCCTCAACCAGGCCCGCATTGGGGACAGGTGAAACGATATCAATGTCGGGCAGTTCATCGGGCCGGATAAGGTAACCGATCTCCCGCTGTCTTGCGTTGCCTGCGGCATCGTATGCAACCACCTTCATCCAGATATGATAGATATTGTCGGGGTGAAAACTCAGCCCCTCAACGGCATCGTCCATTGTTGTCAGACGCGGTGCATGGATAATCTTCCGATACTCCGGCGTGTCAATATTTAAGGTGGTTACCGGCTCATAGTCCCGCGCCTTAATACCGGATACGGAAAAGAAGGGCGAGGTGCCGTAGGCATTCTTCACGTAGTCACCACCCGGAGATTGGCCCCCAAAGGTGGTATAAAGCTCAAGCCTGTCCACTTTTACATTGTCATAACCCCTGAACCCAAACGTAAAATCCGAGGCCTCCACCACAGAGAACCCAGCCCCCGGTTTTGTGACAGCCACTTCCGGACGAATGTCATCGGGCGCAGCGATCATGTTGACCTTGTCCCGCCCCATTTCACCGTCTGTGTCGAGGATTTCAGCTCGGAGAACAACATCCTCCTTAAACCGAATCAGGTTCGCAGGCACTTCCAGCGTACAGGATACCATTCCGGCATATGGGCTGGTCCACAGGCCGTACTCATCTGCAACAGCCATGGAATACTTGGCACTGAGACTGTCGTATATCGAGTCAACGGCATCGCTCACCCGGCTGTCCGAACGCAACCCCGACAGGGCAATGGGGGTTCGTGTTTTGATGGTCAGAGGGACATTGTTGGCAGACACCTTCAACTGCTCGACGGAAACCGCCCGATCATCGGAAAAGACCACGTCCACCTTGATGCGGAAGGTCCCGGCCACAACGTTCTGGTTATCGGCAGGTGACGTAATACGGATTTCGGGTGCAACGTTGCTGATAGGGTGGACGATAAAGGTTTGGCTGGTTGTTTGATCCAATCCGTCTGTCAATTCCACCAGGTATTCGGTGGCCTCGTTCCGGTCATACGATACTTCCGCATGTTCCTCGTGCGACACCACCGGATACGCCGGGCAATCGCCGACAGGGAAGGTATGATCATAGACCCGGTCCACACGGTTGCCCGAAGCATCAAGGCGCCATATGCTGAATTCCTTCAGCTCAGTGTCGTCCGAGACGCGGGCAACATACTTAAAGGTCTCATCCGGTCTCAACCAGAACTCACCGGATGCCAGGGCCTCTTTGGATGTAACCGCTTTCTTGTAGGTTCCACCTGGTACCAGGTAACTGTAAAACCCTTTGAGCTCTACCTCCGGAGCCCTGTTTTCACCAATAGGCAACGTGACCCGCTGAGTGGTTTTGATGCCCGATGGATCTTCTGCGATAACAAGCAGGTCCACTTCCCCCCCGAGAAAATCTTTTGGGACGGTGTATGGAATCGAATATTCGGATACGCCATAGAAACCACCATACTCTATAAGAGTTCGTGTGTTGTTTTCTATCACTTTCAAAGATGTGACACACCGGGTGTTGTCAGAGGCAAGTAGCTCGATGTCCAGCCGCTTTCCGGCCTGCACGAAGGAGCCCGTTCCGGGTGAAGAGATGACCAGGGAAGGAGGTTCCTCATCGGCAACAAGCTGCTTAGTAAGCAAGGGGACAAGGGATTGAGATTTGGGGGTTCGGTCGAGGGAACGACAATCCACCCCATGGGCAAAAATCGAAATTTCCTGAGCATCCCGAAGCACCGGCACCGGTATACGCGTGCTCATGTCCGAGGGCGACGACGTAATCTCCTTAACCCCATGTGAAGCGATAAAGGCTTCTTTGCTTTCATCCAGGCCCCGATCTTCAATAAAAAGAACAACGGCGACCTGATCCTTTTTGAACGCATGTTTCGTTCGTGCTGAATAGGAGGTAACCGCCCTAAGGTTTCGAGCATCAATACGAATGCGCTTGATAAAAGAAGCCAGCAATTGGCCATCCTCGCCTCGAACCTGGGGCACAACGTCTGCATACCGGACCCCGGATGAATCCAAAGAGCCCAGCAGATCGTTTAAGGAAACCCCTTCTCCTGAGACAACCTCAAACTCTTGCCATCCTGACGAGCACTCCGAGCCCTCCAGTGTCGTCACATGGTACGAAACCGTCTTCCCTTCACCAAAGTTCAATGAAAGATAGCTGCTTGCAAGGTCCTTTTCTGGCAGGGGCCAGATTTCCAGCTTCCCGTCAACGGCCGTTACATAAGGCTGCTCTCCCACCAACAAGGCACCGGGGAGCTCTTCTCCTTCCGGATAAAGCAGTTCCACAAAAGGAACTGTCTCGTCGGCCGGGTTTTTCGCCACCTGGCCCGTGGGACCTCGGATACCGCCCTCCCCCACACCGGTCAGCGAAGTATAGACAGGGAAGACAGACACCGGTAAATCCGAAGACACGTTATCGTCATCCACGCGAAAGGTCTGACACGAAAGAGCCCCTCTGACCACAGGAGAATCGGGGTAGGAATCGGAAATTGCAACAACAGGGGCCTGGTCCTCCACAATCGTTACAGGCCTGACCTCACGGGTGCGGTTACCTGAGGTATCTTCAGCAACAACAACGACCGTTACGCTGTTCTTCTCAGGATCGTGGGGGTCGTACCCGCTGATATCCACTTCAAACGACCGCGTCACCTTGGGACTGTCAAGATTCTCCTCATGCACTACGGACGTGCTCACATCCTCTATGTCCACATCACCGATGAACACAGCATAGGACCCGATGCCAAAGTCATCTGTCATGGTGACACTCACCTTCAAAGGACTATGGGCAAATGCGGTATCCGAGGGAGATTCCAGGTTTATCATCGGGGCATTCTCATCCCCTTTGATGTTCACATGTCGACGCCCTGTTTCATGGGTATTGTAACCGTGATCCCTGACTCGAAGGAAAAACTCATATGTTTCATCAACATGAATAGCGGGTTCGTCGGGCAATGTAACGCCACCTTTGAAGTCAAGATAATATCGTCGACCGGCAAAGGAAGAACCGAAGGAATCCGGGTTGGGCACTTCAATGGTTTCAACCCGCTCCACAGGTAAGTAATGATCCCAACCCAGTTCGATCTCCTGTCCCTCTTTGTTCAGAAGGATGGGGGTAACATCAAGAACATGGACATTGTCTTCGGCATGCCCCTCAACGGAAAGGACCGTACCCGGATAACACGAGGTATCCCCGGCAGGTATGTCTAAAGCCGCCAACGGAGATTCCAAATCGTCCCGGGTATCAACATCCAACAAACACTCTTTCACCTGACCGGCCGAATCCGTGGCAGAAACCCCGATCACCCATTTTGTTTCAGCGTCCTCCCCACGATGGGGCACCCGCATCTTTGAAGAAAGGTAGGTTCCCTTGGTATTTGCAGCGAAGACCTCTGCGCTGTTAAAGACTTTGGAGAAATGGGGAGTCCCGTCATCACCACGGATAAACATCTCCAACTGAACGACCTCTCGATCGTCAGAGGCGGTTGCAGATAAGGTAAAAGAGTCGCCTTCCATCATCTGGATACCGTTTGCCGGACTTCGAATAGACACGGTGGGCGGGAGATCGGCGGTAACATCGTACGAGTAGTAAAATGTGTTGCTGTTCCCGTTAAAATCCGACGCAACAAGCGCGAAGGAAAAGGTCTGAACGTCTGTGGGAACCGTCAATGTAAAGACCCCACTGTCCTTGGGTTTGGACAATGAGGCCGTCTTGATTATCTGACCGCCCTGCATGAAAACCACAGATGAAAGCTCTGTGTCATCAACGGCGTTCCACGCAAAATTAACCGATGATCCGGCATAAAGCAAGGTACCTGCAACAGGCTCCGCTATGGACGCAAGGGGTGGGGTGCTATCTTTGGATACCTGAATATCATGGCTTTTTGTTTCTGATAACTGCCCCTGGGTATCGACCGCCGTGACCCATACCTTCAATGACTGGTCGGTATTGTCCAGTCCGTAATCTCGCAGATTAAGGGAGACTGTCTTTTGGGAATTGATAAGAGGCGGCGTGATGGGAACCGTTGACTCGAAGAGGGTTTCACTGCTGCCACCCACAACCTTGTCCCACTTCACCTTTAGCTCTTTCACGCCCTGGTCGTCCAATGTACGGATAAACAAGGTGGCACGATCGAGGCAAGAATACGTATTTTTATTTGATGTTATCTCGACAACTTCAGGCGCCCCATCTGGAACAACCGCAATCTTAAGGGACGCTGTCGAGGCATTGCCCGAAGCATCAACGGCTTCAACCTGAACCGGGTATGTGTCTGCAACAACCCCTTCCCCGCCGGTAAAAGCAGGGGCCGTCATCATTTTTGTTGCTGAAAACGCATGGAGCACACCGGGAATCTGCTGGGGTTTAAAGTGCTCACCACCCAATCCCGCTTTCAGGTTACCGGCCAACTGGAAGTAGCCATCCTGAAACGTGATACCTTTAACGGTCAGACCCGTCACTTCGACGTTATCGTATCCCGACACCTTAAAAACAAAGGGACTGCCCTCCGTGACAAATGCCGTTTCATCGCCGGTTTGGGTACCTTGCACGTCCGGGGAGACAATATTAATCACAGGAGCCTGGAGATCCCGGCCCAGCGTCACCCTGACATCTGCACTGACAGTCGAAACGCCCCTGGTATCATATGCCACGGCATGAAGTTTCACGGGGACGTCTTCATCCAGGTTTTTTGCCGTTTGATACGCCACACCGTAAGGGTCCGTGGCATCCCCCCCCACAAGCCTGTCATTCACGTAAAAATCGACCCTGGTCACCCCAACATCATCCGAGGCTGTTGCTGAAATGGGCATTGGAGCGCCTGCGATAAAATGGGCTCCCTCCAGAGGGGCTGAAATGGAGACAAAGGGAGCCTGGTCCTGCTTCACATGCACACGTATCTTTTCGGTCGTATCTTCTTCGCCATGAAAGTCCCGGACCTGGACCTTGCAATCCAGGGTGCTCCCCAGCATTTCCTCCCCAATACCAAGGCGGAACGTCTCCACATGCGTCTGTTCCTGAAACGCATCATCGCGTTTTTTATCATGGTCCACATAGAAGGCTTGATTCGTAAGCTTTCCATTCACCCAAAGCTCAATCCTGGTTCCGGAAGCCAGGGTGTCATCGGTAACTTCCGCCTTGAATGTCAAAGTCTGCCCTGCACAAACCTCAGCACCGGAAACAGGTTCGAGACAGCGCACGGCAGGGGGAGTATTGCCGACAATACGGATCAAACGTGCATCACTTTTGGCATGGTTTCCCTTTGACCCGTGGACAACGGCATGAAACGACCGGCTTGTCTCGTCTACAGAAATCTCATCCACCACTCCGTCATAGGCCCACAGCTCGTAAAAAGCCTCGCCTCGCTTCTCATACATAGGAAAATAGGTGGTGCCCAGCAGGGAGCCGTCAAGAAAGAAGTCAACATGATCTATATCTCGGGATTGTGTGGCTGTCTCTATGTCCACGGCACGGGAAAGTTGATAGCGAACTGGCGTTGCTTCAACAAAGCGCTGCATCTGTGAAGGCATGTCCACAGCAAGCGTGGGAACCGGGACAACGTCCTGTTTCACAACCGTCACCACTTTGTCACCGGATAGATTTGTTTGCCCGGCGCTGTCGGTAACGCGTGCAGTAAAGCAAAGCTTCTTCCCCACCAATGCCTCGCTTGCTTCAAGGAACAACTCATAAGGAGGATTTTTAAGGGTACCTGACGGTGCGTCGTTAATTAAAAAAGTCACCTCTGAAATACCTACATCATCCGTTGCCAAGGCCTTGGCCGTGATGCGTTCTCCAACGCAAGCAGTTTCCGTGACCTGCAATTCCACGTCGGGCAATGCATCTATTGCAACCACAGGGATGTGCGTCGACCAGGACCCAGGGCCGTTTTGCAAGGTTACCATCACCTGAAAAGGCGCGGTGTCGCTAACGGGTGCCGTTGCTGCGATGCGATCCTCCACCAGCGTTAAAATACCTTGAGCAGATTCAGGTAATTCAAAGTGAATGCTAAACTGGGTACCGATTTCTGCCTCCGTTCCGTCGTCAAAAACACCCATAATTGACGGAAGCGTTACAGCATGGTTTAAACGATCAATAACAAAGGGATTCTGGGCATCCGCCCCGACTGCCTTAATACTCATAAGGGTCCGCTGGGAATCAACAACAACAGGCACCGTCAGCTCTTCTCCGGAAGCTGCATGGGCCACATGAATCGCAACCGTTGCCACTGAGGCAGGAAAGGTTTCTACCAGAGGGTAAACAACGCCGGACGTCGTGACCCCCACCAAATCGGGGCGGGATGAAGTGTAAGCAATCCCTTTCCCGTAGCCGGACAGGTTGATCCTACCCCGGAACTGATACTCCACTGAAGGCGCAAGACGGGCTGTTTCAAGAATATTCGTAAAAACAATACGCTGAGGCGTAACCTGAAGTCCCTCGGACGACTCCGAAACGTCGCTTCCGGTAAATGCAATTTTGGACATTGTATTTCGGTTACCGGAAGAATCCACGACACTGGCATCAATCATTACGATTCCGTTGTGCTCAATGTCTTCTGCGGTAAGGGAAGAAACAATGGGAAGTGTCAACGAATACTCGGACTGAAGATCAGAATCCGGATAAACACGAAGGGTTTCGCCGGAATTTGCAAAAGCCTTGGGCAAGGCCTGATCAATCACACCAGAAACCATACGGAGGTCAGATGCCAGAAGGCCGACAATTCTCATCTCCACATACATCACGTCCACATCATCCTGTGAAGAGACAGATGTCGTTAAGTATTGATTGCCCTCTTCCCCTCTTGAGATATGTGTCTCTTTGAAAGAAATGGAGGGATTGTTTGTCTCCTGTTCAAACTGCTCCGAGTAGGGCTCCGATGTGCCGTCAGCAAAATTCAACTCAACGTGAGGGTTTAAGCGTCGTTCCCCTGAACATGAGAAATAAAGTTCCCCCGAAGCGCTGAGGGGATCTATTCGTTTAAAAGCTACATCCGAAAGAGAGTATACGTTTTTTCCTTTCCAGCTATCGACAGTGATGGAAACAATATTTTCACATTGTTTCACATATAAAATATATTCCTCAGACTCACTGTTTCTGGAGATCGCATCGGATTTTCTGATATCTAATCCAGGCCTGGCATGAGCATAAGGGACTAAAAGAAGGCCGCAGCAAAGAGTCAGTAAAAAAACAAAAGTCGTGATTAGTCGTAATCCATCAACTATCCGTTTCAAACCATTCCCTCCGGAAAGAAGCCTCAGGTTATATTATTTTTTCCAAATATCTATACGCAGTAAAATTCGGCATCAATGTGCTCAAACAAAACGAACAGCATCCCCAACAATTAAACCAACAAAAACCGAAACAAAACAGTGCTATGGGGGAGGTTATTATATAGAGTAAATGTTGATCTCAACGATTTAACGACGTCATTCAAAAAGTTTTTATTCGTCCTCAATTCGTCGTTAAAAATTATATTTCATGGTGTTCAGAGGGGGGGACGGTACTCACAAAACGCATCAATCATCAATCTGATGGATATGGCTTTGAATATTTCCGTGTGATTGAGTAATAAACAGCACCAAACAATACTATTGTTAAATTTACTTATCACAATCAAACAAGAACCATACGAGCAGCGCAAAACTTTGTTTACTACACCAGCAAAAAAACAACAAGAGAAAAATCCATTCAGTGTCAATAAAGCGATAAAAGACCGCATTCAAATGGATTTTTTAAAACCACTCGACAGAAGCAATACAAGAAAAGCAAGCATAGAAACTCATCGCCAGGCCCCAAAAGGAAACCAGACCAGAGATAAGAATAAAATTCAATCCTTAAAAAAGTTGGAACCAGCCTTTCCAGCAAAAACCATCTGCAAATGAGAAAGAAATAATTACTCGCAAAGGCATTAGGAAATCATATTTCTCGGGAATATCTGTTGCAAAAAACTGCATCAGCAAGAGATACATCCCCACGTTCGAAGACTACTTTCACAGTCAGCGAGGTGAGGATGCAAACGGGTCAGTAAACTGACGTTATTGATTCGCCCAGTCCGCAGGATACGTCACAAACATAAACCGGGCCGAGTCCGGGGTGCTGAAGGTGATGGAGGAGTCTTTGGGGATAAAGAGGATATCCCCTTTGCTGGCCGTGACTTTCCGGTCGTCCAGGATAATCTCCAGGGTGCCGTCGATGATGTAGTCCACCTCGTCGTAGCGAAGGGTCCAGTCAAAGGCGGAGCCTTCCTGTATCTCCATGATGCCGAAGCCGAGACAGGGGCTCTCTTCCAGGGTCGCCACGTCGGTGATGAAGACTTTGTCTCCTTTTTTGCCGGTGTCAAAGGGTTCGGGGGTTACGGTTGCGGCTTTGACGCAAAACACCCCGCTCTCTTTGTCGACGATTTTTTCAAACTCGCCGGTCTTGCCTGTGAGCTGCTCGGCGATAATCTTGCGAATCAGGGCTTCGATATTGACCTCTTGTTTTTCCATGACACACTCACTGCAGTTCATGCACACCGGGGCACCGCAAGGTGCCAGGGGTGCGGTTTGGTTGTGGGCGCTTGTCCCCGCCATAAGCAACACCCGGTTGTCCCGTAACAGGTCCCGGGCCGCCGGGGTGAGGATGATCTCCTCGCTCAGGTGGAAGACGCCATCCGTCACGTGGTTCATGACGGTTTCGGCGCCGATCAGTTTCTTTTTCATTTTTTTCCTTTCATGAAGCATTGTGCAGCGCCATAAAACGAGCAATCCAAGGCTGCCATCCTCAGGACACCGCGCTCATCTTCTTGAGCTGCTCCATGATCATATGGGTCACCGCCTGGACGTCGACGGTGTCGCCGGACCGGACTGGAACGGTGGCCGCATCATCAATGCCGTAAGCCATGCGCCGAATATTAAAGAGGTGCTGGGGGCCGACGTTCTCCGAGGTGGCGCTGCCCCCCACCGTGCCGCACCCCAAGGTGAAAGAGGGAGAGAGGTTGGTGGTGATGCCCACGGCACCCTGGGTGGTGGGGGTGTTCACCAGGAAGCGGGAGACGGGTTTTTTGAGGGCAAACTCGCGGATCACGGTCTCGTTGTTGGAGTGGATCCCCATGGAGTGCCCCATGCCCCCGTTTTTGAGGAGCTTGTAGCAAAGCTCGCAGGCCTCCTGCCAGTCGTTGACCGTGTAAAAGCCGAGGAGCGCGGTGAGCTTCTCCTTGGAGAAAGGAAACTTCGGCCCCACGCCCTCTTCCTCACACAGGAGCATGGTGGTACCCGCTGGGATCTCGATGCCTGCGATGCGGGCGATGTCTTTGGCCGAGCGCCCCACCACGGCGGGGTTCATGGCACCGTTGGGTCGCTCCATGACGCGCTTTACCCGCTCCAGCTTGTCACCTTCGAGAAAATAGCCGCCCTGGGCAATGAGACTTGCCTTAACCCTGTCGGCAATGCACGCCTCGGTGACAATGGCCTGCTCGGACGCGCAGATGGTGCCGTTATCAAAGGTTTTCGAGGCCAGGACCTTTTGGACCGCCACATCCACATCCGCGCTGCGCTCGATAAAGACCGGCACGTTGCCCGGCCCCACGCCCAGGGCGGGAGTACCCGAGCTGTAAGCGGCCTTCACCATAGCGGCACCCCCGGTGGCCAGGATCATGTCGCTGATCTTCATGAGCTCGTCTGTGCCTTCGATGGTAGGCACGCTGATAACGCCCACCAGCTCTTCGGGAAAATCCATGGCCTTGAGCACGCGCCTGATCATGTTCACCGTGGCGGTGATGCATGAAACAGCCCCGGGGTGGGGACTGAAGACAATGGCGTTGGCGCTCTTGAGGGCGATGATGGCCTTATAAAGCGTGGTGCTCGTGGGGTTGGTGGAGGGAATGAGCCCTGCGATGACCCCCATGGGCATGGCGATCTCGACGATTCGCTTCTCGGTGTCCTCGTTGACGATCCCGACGGTCTTCATCCCCCTGAAATAGGCGGCCAGTTTTTCAGTGGCGTGGATGTTCTTCTGGGTCTTGTCTTTCCACTTGCCGAAGCCGGTCTCTTCGGCGGCCATCTTGCCAAGTTCTTCGGCCATTTCCGCGCCCACCCCGGCAATGGCGTCCACCAGGGCGTCCACACGCTCCTGGCCGGCCTGTTCAAGGGAAGGCTGCGCTGCCCGCGCCGCTCGAACCAGTGCCCGTGTTTCCTGAATGGAGAGTAAATCCTTGTCTATCATAGTGTATCTCCCTACCTACGACTCCGATGTCGTTATGTACTGAACAAATGCCTCGAGAAGGTCTTTTTTCCTGGCGTATTTGATCTCGCTTCGTGCCATGGGGAACCCGGAAATCCCCCGGGCAATCCGCCTCAGCGCGGTGACCTTCTTCTTCTTGAGATCGTCCATGTCCGGGGCAACGGGTTCCCCTCCATCGGTTCTCCCGTCACCTGATTTTAAAAATGGCCCCGGCAAGGAGGCCTGAACGGTGTCACACGCCGCCCCACCCATGGGCCCTGCGTCGGGGTTGCCGCCAGGCGCGCTTTTGGGCCGTGCTCCCTCCCGGACCAACACCTCTTCCAACCCCTCTGCGGTACGGGCGATGACGGTCACCGAGTGTACCTCTCCCAGACGTGCCGCCGCCGTGCTCCCCGCATCCACCGAGGCTTTCACCGCGGCCACGTCCCCTGTCATCAAAACAGATACGAGGCCGCCGCCCACTGCCTCGGAACCCAGGATGGAGACGTCGGCGGTCTTCACCGCCACGTCCCCTGCCTCCACCGCAGGGACAAGCCCCACGGTCTCGATCATGCCCAAGGCCTTACCCTTCATGGCACCCCCCCGTCATTAATATTTCAAAGGGTTGTCCGCCACGTGCTGAACAGCATCGGCAAAGGCATCGCAGGCCGCTTTGCAGGCGGACTGACTCCCTGTGAGGAGCGCCCCGCCAAAGTTGGTCTCCGAAGGAGGCCCGTAAAAAACCGCCATCTTCACGTCCGCCGCTTTCAGGGCCGCGTCCACGGCATACACCGCCTCGATGGGAGGGGCGATAAGATAAGCCATTGCCTCCCCCTCCTGAATCCCCCCTTCGGCAGAGAGAAACGAGCCGGTGCGGGAGATGCAGTGGGCGTAGTAACAGATGGAATCATCGTCGTTGCAGCTGTAGAAACAGGCGTCGTTCTCCAGAAAATCCACGGCCGCGTTGAGGCCGCTTTTCACCTCTGCCGGATTCGGCCCGGAAAGGATGGCGATGAACTCTCCGGCAAGCTTGGTGTTGGCGTTGACAGCCCCGCCGTAAAAACTCTTGGCGTAGGCCACCTTCACGTCGGCCTTCTTGGTGGCCTCGTCAATGGCGGTGTACCCCACGTCGTCGATATCGCAGGTGAGCATCCCCACGCTGCGATGCCCGTCGGGAAGCGAAAGCTCCCGAACCATGTCCCGATCCACGTTGGGTATCATTTTTATGCTCAGTACCTTGGACTTCAGAGCATCCCCTTTCATATCTCTCCTCCTTGCCGGTCTGTGCCGGTATCATTCATCGGTTGAAGCGACATCTCACCACCATGCGTCATTGCACGGAAACGAATCGGTCGTCGTATAAGCGTCGCAGGAGCTAAATCAGCTCGTCTCACCCTTTTGTTATGCGACATCCTGCAGGGCGTCCTTGCGCACCATGTATCCGAAAGCACAACGCGTTTTTCCATTTTGAGGTTCTCTGAGTATCACCCGGAGACATGATCGTTACGACTCTTCGGCGGTGCGCAAGCGCACCCTACCTCACATCACCGGTACCGTCGGCTTCGCGTCGCCCGTCACATAAAAAGACAGGTTGCCTTCATGTCCACTCACGACTGCCGGGTCTCGAACACCAGGGTCTTGATCACCACGGGCACCACCGTGCCACCGGCCATGGAGCGGCCGATGTCGATGTAGTCCCCTTCGCTCACCTCGATCTGGTCCACGCAGATGACCTGTACCCCGGGGTTCAGGGCCCGAAGGCTCTGCCCCAGGACCTTGCCGCTGTCCTGCTCCATCACCACCACAACGGGGTGACCAGCCCGGATCAGGGGGGCCAGGCCAGAGAGCAGCCCCCGAGCGAGCACCTGCACCTTTTTATAGGAGAGGTACCCGCCGCCCTGGATCCCGATGGCAAGAGGCTCCAGGTCCATGGCCTCGTAGAGGCTGGAGACGCTCCGGCCCACGGCCTCTGCCATCTCTTCCGGGGTATCGGGAATGCCCTCTCCAAAGGGAATGACCACGGGAACGTTCTTCATGGGCAGGCGCTCGTCGCTCACCACAATGGTGCTCCCGCTCACATCCACGGTCTGGGCACCGGCGCCGATCACCGTGGCCCGAATGGTCTCTGCCGGACGGATCATCTCCATGCCCTCGTCCCGGAACACCTGCCGTACCTGGCGCCCCAGCAGGGGCCCGATGTCGCCATAGCGGGCAATCTCGTCCAGGGTGTCACATGGGGCTGTTGTGTAGGCATGGTCGGCCACGCCACCTGAGATCATCACGCAATCCACCTTGTAATCGAGGCGCAGGGGCGTGGTCATCATCAGCGCATCCTCCAGGCCGGTGAGGTGGTTTTGCTTCAGGGCGTTTGCCACCACCTCGGCCATGCGACGGCAAAGGATCTCCAGAATCGACGGGTCCACACGGTCCCCGGGTGCAAGGGAAAGACCCAGGTCATCCAGCACGCGGGCCATGGGCTCGCTCACCTGAACCACCCGCCCCTCAACCGGATCCACCCGGAGCAGGCGGCCGCCGACGTTGATGCAACAGCTGTCGATTGCTTTGCCGCTCCGGTAAATCCCGATGTTGGCCGTGCCGCCGCCGATGTCGATGTTGGCCACGGTGAGAAAATGCCTGCGGGAGTAATCCGAGGCACCGGACCCACGCCCGGCAATCACCGACTCCAGCTTGCCCCCTGCCGTGGCCACCACAAAATCGCCTGCGTAGCTGGCCATCTCGCCGGAGATGCGGCGGGCGTTCTCTTTTTTGGCGGTCTCGCCGGTGATAATCACCGCCCCGGTGTCGATGTCCGAGGGCGAGATCCCGGCCTTGGTGAACTCCGCGTTGATCAGGCGAAACACCGCATCCGTATCCACGAGGTTGTCCCCGGTGATGGGGGTGAAATGGATGCCGCTGCGGTAGACCACCTCCTTGTCCGTGATCTCCATGCGCGGCACCAGGGTCCCCGGCGCCGTGTTTTTCACCGTCAGCCGGCTCACCACGCACTGGGTGGTGGTGGTGCCGATGTCGATGCCCACGCTGGTGACCACCTCGGCGGCGGAGGACTCCGCCGCACCGCTCAGGTGAGCCGCATAAAGGGACGATATGGTTGAACTCTCAGACATGGCCTTTACGCTTTCATGGCCTCGGACAGGGCCACGCCACTGGCCTTGTGGGCGAGCATCTGCTTGACCACGGTGGCCATGTGGGCCCCGGCCTCGGCAGGGGGCGTCCCGCCCCGGTGAATGTTGGAGATAATGGTCCGATCGGCCTCCACGGTTTTCTCACCGGCCTTGTAGACCATGTAGGCGCTCATGGACTCGGCAGTGATCAGCCCGGGCCGCTCGCCCACCAGCTCCACCACCACATCGCAGCCCAGGAGGGCGCCTACCTCGTCCATGACGCCCACGCGGCCGTACTTCACAAAAAAAGGCGTGCCCACACTCAGGCCCTCGGCCTTGAGCCCCTGGACCAAGGCGGGGACTGTGTCGCCGATGTTGGCTTCAATGGCCGTGGAGCTCAGGCCGTCCACCACGATGATCTGCACCTGGGCGCCCTTTTCACAGCGCTCGGAAATCATCTTTTTGGCATCTTCGCTGAGCCGCTTGCCCAGCTCCGGCTTCATGAGGTACTCGTCCTTGTCCTTCACCACGGTCTGGACGCCGAACAACCCGCTCTCGGCCAGGCAGGCATCGGAGACATCCAGGAATACGGCGTCCACGGCTGCTGCGTGGTCGGCCTGGAAATGGAGAAACGAGTGGGTCTTCTGGCGCGCGCCACACCTGCCCATGAGGATACGGGCCGGGGTGGTCTTGCGCATGGCCTCAAGGGCCGCCATGTTTTTGGGGTTATCCACCTTCACTTCATCCAGCGGAGACAGGGTCACGGGGTCTCCGGAAGAAAGCCTGGAATCGCTGGATACCACCGGCGCCGCGCCCCTTTCCCTTGACGAAGCCCCCCCTTGAATTACCCCCTGCTCCACCAGCTTGCCGATGACGCTTTGAATCAGTTCCTGTTCGTTCATTGCTCTGTGGTTCCTTTGCTATTTGTCAAAGATTGACGCGTCGCCGGCAGCGTCGGTGAGGCAGCCGTCTTCCATGATACCCATCTTCTCAAGCCAGGCTTCGAACTCGGGAACCGGCCTGAGGCCCAGAATCTCCCGGGCCGATGCGTCGTCATAATAACTGGTGTCCTGGTAGTTGAGCATGCAGTCGTCTCCCCCCGGGACCCCCATGAAAAAGTTGGACCCGGCCATGGCGCAGAGCATGGTGCCGATCTCCTGGTCGTCCTGGTCCGCCTTCATGTGGTTGGTGTAGCAGGGGGCGATGCCCATGGGCAGGCCGTGCATCTTGCCCATGAAGAGGTCCTCCAGGTCGGCCCGAAGCACCTCTTTGCCCGTGTAGATGGTCTCAGGACCGATAAACCCGGAGACGTTGTTGAGCATGAAGGGGGCATAGCGCCTTGCCAGGCCGTAGGTGCGGGCCTCCAGGGTCATCTCGTCCACGCCGTGATGGCAGTCCAGGGAGATCTCCGAGCCCTGGCCGGTCTCGAAATACATCACGTTGGGACCGGTGGAAGGGGCTTTGTGCAGGGCCAACTCACGGGCCTCGCCCAGCATGGCGGCGGAGATGCCGAAGGCGTCGTTGGCGGTCTGGGACCCTGCGATACTCTGAAACAGAAGGTCCACGGGCACGCCCTTTTCCATGGCCTGCATCTGGGTGGTGATGTGGGCCAGGACAACACACTGTGTGGGCACCTCGTAGAGGTCCCTGAAATCAGTGATGGCCCGCATCACCCGCGAGTACCCTTCCACGTTGTCTTCCACCGGGTTCACCCCGAAGCAGGCATCCCCGGAACCGAAGGAGAGCCCCTCTTTCAAGGACGCCAGAATCCCTTCGATGGAGTCCGTGGGGTGGTTGGGCTGGCACCGGAACGACAGGGTCCCGGGCAGGCCGATGGTGGTGTTGCAGTGGGCCGACACCTTGATCTTCTTGCTGGCGTACACAAGGTCCATGGTGGACATGAGCTTGGCCGCGGCGGCAATCATCTCGCTGGTGAGGCCCCGGCTGATGTTCAGCAGGTCCCCCTGGCGGCGGCTCTTGAGAATGGTTTCCCGCAGCTCGGCCACGGTCCAGTTCTTGATGCTCTCGTAGATGGTGGTGTTCAGGTCGTCGTAGATCACCCGGGTCACCTCGTCATCATCGTAGGGGATGACCGGGTTCTCATAGATATCCTTGAGCTGCAGGTTGGCCAGGCAAAGCTTGGCCGCAACACGCTCCGTAGCGGACTCCGCCGCGATACCGGCCAGGGCGTCGCCGGATTTCTCGTTGTTGGCCTTGGCCAGGACATCGCGGACCGATTGAAAGGCAAACACCTTATCGCCGATCTTGCTTCTCAGATTCACGTGTGTATCTCCTTACTTGATTATGGCAAATGCCTTGATAACGCCTTCATACCCACGTCATCAAAGCACTCGCCCAGAATTTCAAGGCGCCCCCTTGCCGCCGGAGGCGCGCTTTTACTCGTCCCCCTGCTCCTGCTCGATCTTCACGGCAGCGGGAACCGAAAGAATGTAGGCCAGGCAGAAGCCTGCAATGCCCCCCGCCAGCTTGCCGCTCATGACGGGCAGGATCATGTTGGGCTGGAAGTTGGCGGTAAAGGCGAGGTGATCACCGAACATAAAGGCCGCACACACGGAAAAGGCGATGCACAGGACCTTGTCCTTGGCCCGCATGTCGGCGATGAGACGGAACATGGCCAGGATGTTGGCGGCGGCGGCCAGGATGCCTGCGGCCCCTTCGCTCTTCAGCCCGAGCTTTCCGCCCACGGCCTCCATGGGCCCGGCCAGATAGTGTTTGATAAGGTAAACCATGGGAAAGGCGCCGCAGAGCATGATGCCGATGTAACCGGCGATCTCAAGGGCCCGGAACTGATCGGCCTCGTCGGCGATAATGGGATCAAATCCCCAGCCACCCAGAACCGTGGAGAAGATGCCGGTGAAGTACTCCACCACGGAGAAGACCAGCACCAGGGTCAGGCCGATGCCCATGGCCCGGCCAAAGACGAGAAACCCCTTGATCATGGCCTTGGGAGCGAGTTTCAGGCCCACGGCAAGGGCCACGCAGAAGATGGTCAGGGGCAGCAGGTTGGCAAAAATGGTGCCGAAGCTTAAAGAGAGAACGTAAACGGACTCGGCGTTGGCCGAGATCACCCCTCGCACGGCAAGATCCGTGACCGAGAGGATGGCGCTGCTCACAAAAACGCCCACGGGGATGCTCAGGATCCCGGACATCACCCCCAGGGCCATGTACTTGTGGTCTTTCTTCTCCAGCATGGTCAGCCCCACGGGGATTGAAAAGACGATGGTGGCCCCGGACATGTAGCCCACCACCATGGCCATGATCCAGCTCTCCTTGGTCTGGGCCAGGACCTCGGCCAACTGGTACCCGCCCATGTCCACGGCAATAAAGGTGGTGGCGGCAATGGCCGGGTCCGCTCCGATGGCGGAAAAAAGAGGCCCGAAAACGGTTTTTACAAAAGCAGAAATGTACGGCGTGGCCGCCATGATCCCGGCCACGGGAACAAAGATGGGGCCGATGCTGTTGAGGCCCTCGATGAACTCCCGGCCCAGGCCGCTCTCATCGTCCCTGATGTAGGCAAAGGCGCCTAAGACGGCACACCCCATGATAATGTAAATGATAATCGTACCGATGCTTCCCATAAGGCAATTCTCCTGATCTGTGGTGTCACTTCATCATGACGGTTGGTCAGGGCCGGGGTAAAACGACCGAGGGTGCGGTTCCCATCCCGTGGTCGGAAAATCTTTGTGCCCGGCTCCCTCCATGCTTTAAGCGGCTCCCCGGTATCGTTCCGGGCCCGGTGCATGCACGGCCCGGTGCGACCGGCCCCTTTGCCTGTCACGCCGAGCGGAAGGTGCCCCTTCCCTGCACACGATCGCCACCCATGCCTGAGGTCCCCGCAACGCATCCATCCCGTTGCAGGTACACCCCTTCCTCAATCAAAATGCATACCAACCCGAAGAAAATGACTTTTTAAGTAGAATTACAGGAGATTAAACTCAAAGAAGAAATACTGATGAGATACCGCCGCGTTGTCCGTCCGGCAGGGACACGGATGTATTCACTTTTTATGAACGCTTGTACAGGGGAAAGGGAGAAAGGAAACGGTTTAAGTCATAGGGGGAAAATAAGCCTCCGGCGGCAAGGGCTACAGCCCCTTGACCCCAGGATCGGGAATGCTCTTTCGCCTTTCGTTGTCGCGCCGTAGCCCGGTGACGTTGGTTGAGTGGTGACGCACAGACACGGGCGTAGGTGAATTCCTCAGGCTCATCACATTCCCTGACGGGCTTCGCCCGTGTGGAATACCGAACCCTTACCGGGATACCGTTATCTTTCGTTCCCTGGCTCTGCCTGGGAATGCCCCTCGGAGGCTCTGCCTCCACCATCGATACCCCCGGCCCTGTGACGAACGCCACCCACGGAATGATTTTGCATACCGGCAAGGCGGAGCCTTGCTAATCACACTCCCAGGCAGAGCCTGGGAGCGAGACAAAGGTAGCACACCGTGCCGCCGGAGGCATTGCGCCTACAACGATAATGGACAAGTGGTAACAACGTATCCCGTGACTTCGAAACTTGTAAGTCAACCCGCAGCGTTTATGTCGGGCGTAGCCCGATCCGAAGGCCATTGCGCTTTGCCCTGAGGAACGAAGGGCAAAGCGCAATGGCAATATGCTTTCGAGGTGGCTCACCTCGCCGCCGGAGGCTTGCTTTTGCTCCCGACTTTAACCATAGACACCGTTTTACGCGTTCACGCCCCACCCCATGCGGTCCACGCTGTGCTTTTTAAGGAGGGTATAAAGACGGGTGCGGCCGAGGCCGGAGATGGCGCAGGCATCTTTGATGGAGCCACGGGTGACTTTCATGAGTTCCTGGAGGTATGTTTTCTCTGCCTTGTTAAGGACCGACTCACGGTATGCCTTGTAAGTGGGCAACGGAAGGTCCGAAACGACCTCGGCGTCCGCAGCAGGCTTTGGCTCCGATGGCAGGTCTGCCGGGGCGGCAACGGAGACAACCTCTTTTTCCTCACCAGGGTCTCCGAAGGTTTCAGCCACCGACGACCGGGCCATGGTGATGCGGATCTGTTCGGGCAGGTGCTTGGAGAAAAGCTCGGGCTCGTAGTAGGCGTCGCTGATGGAGGACTCCAGGGTGTTCACCAGTTCACGCACGTTGCCCGGCCAGTGGTAGCTGCCAAGGGCGGCGATAAAATCCTGGGAGACCCCCTTGGGCTTGATGCCCAGGGCGCCGTACACTTTGGCGCTGAGCTGCTTCACCAGGCCCGGCAAATCTTCGAGGCGCTCCCGCAAAGGGGGAAGGGTCAGGGAGACGGCGTTGAGGCGATAGAGCAGGTCTTCCCGAAACAGGCCCTGCCTCACCATGTCCGAAAGCTTCCGGTTGGTGGCAGCCACCAGCCTGAAATCGCTCTCCACCTCCTTTTTGCTCCCCACGGGACGATAGCGCCGCTCCTGGAGCACCCGCAAAAAGGCTTTCTGAAGGTTAAGGTTCATCTCCCCCACCTCGTCCAGAAACAGGGTGCCTCCGTTGGCAAGGCCCACCAGCCCTTCGGCGGCCTTGTCCGCCCCGGTAAAAGAGCCCTTCTCATGGCCGAACAGGGCGCTCTCCACCAGGGTTTCGGGCAGGGCCGCGCAGTCCACCACCACAAACCGATGCCGGGAACGTCCGCTGTTGGCGTGGATGGCCCGGGCAAACAGCTCCTTGCCCGTGCCGGTCTCCCCGGTGATCAGCACGTTGGAGAGGCTCTGGGACGCCTTGGCCACGGTGTCCAGGCACTCCTGGACCTGGTGGCTGTTTCCGACGATCCCCGCCCGCTTGAGGGTCCTGGCGGGCCGGGCCGCGGTGCGGATGTTGTCCCGGTACTGGAGCACCCGATCCAGGGGCTGGATGATCTTTTTGGGGGACAGGGGCTTCTGGATGTAGTCCCAGGCCCCGTTTCGGATGGCCCTCTCCGCACCGTCGGAGTCGCCCATGCCCGTCATGACGATGATCTCCGGCGGGAAATCGATCTCCAGAATCTCTTTCATGGCCTCAAGGCCGTTGCCGTCTGGCATGCGCACGTCCAGGAAGACCACGTCAAACCCGCCGGAAAGGGCCAGTCGCAGCCCCTCGGCCAGGGTCTGGGCGTAGGCCGCTTCGTGGTCCATATGGTGGACAAGGTCGCACAGCATGGTGCACATCTGCTGGTCATCATCAATGATCAATACGTTGGACATCTCTTACTCCTCCGGTATCCGGTTCCCACTTCGCCTCCTGCCCGGAGACCTGATCCATCATGCCACCGGCTCGCGGCGCAGCACCCGGGAGACCAGATCGGCCAGCTGTCGCGCCCCGATGGGCTTTTTCATAAAACATCGTATGCCCGCGGCCCGGGCCTCCTCCTCCAGCCGGGATGAACTGAATCCCGTGCAGAGCACCACAGGCAGTTCAGGCCTCACGGCCATCACCTCCAGGGCAAGATCGAACCCCGTCATCTCGGGCATGGTCTGATCCGTAATGACCAGGTCAAAGGCGTCAGGATCCTGCATGAACCGCCTGCGGGCCCGGATGCTGGAGGTCTCTGCCGCCACGTCGTATCCCAGATGGGAGAGGATCTCCGAGCTGAAGCTCACCAGCTCCTCTTCGTCATCCACAAAAAGGATCTTCCCACGCCCCCGGGACATCGTCACGCGAGCTTCCTCCGTCACGGTTTCTCCGGCATCAGGGCAGGCGGGGATCAACACGTGAAAGGCGGCCCCCTCTCCAGGCACAGAAGTCACCGTGACGGCCCCGTTGAAATGCTTGACGATACCGTGCACCACGGCAAGGCCCATGCCCGTGCCGTCCCCGGTCTGCTTGGTGGTAAAAAACGGGTCGAAAATCCGATCGATCACCTCGGGTTCAATGCCAGGCCCAGTGTCCGCAACCGAGAGCTGCACATGGGGCCCTGGGAGCACCCCGGAGAGGCCCCAGGCCTGATCCGAGTCCACGTCCACGTTGCACAACGAGACGGTCAGTGTCCCGCCCCTCTCATGCATGGCGTAGGATGCGTTGGTGCACAGGTTCATCAGCACCTGATGCACCTGGGTGGCGTTGGCAACCACGGCGTCGTCGGGGCAGTCGATCTTCTCGCAGATACGGATGGTGGACGGAATGGATGCCCTCAAAAACTTCAGGCTCTCCTTGACGATGGGGGACAGGGAGAGCTGGCTCTTCTCCTGCTCGCCGTGACGGCTGAAGGTGAGGATCTGGTCCACGAGCTCCCGGGCCCGGTACGCTCCTTTGAGGATGTGCTCGATGCGCACGGCCACCCGGTCGTTGCCCTCCACGTCAAACATCTCGATCATCTCGGCGTACCCGATAATCCCCCCTAAGATATTGTTAAAATCATGGGCAATGCCCCCTGCCAGGGTGCCGATGGCCTCCATCTTCTGGGATTGCTGAAGCTTGGTCTCAAGGGTCTTCTGTTCGGTAAGGTCCCGCTCGTTGACCACCACCCCGCTCACGGCTCCCGCCGCATCGAAGCTGGGGTAGAAGGTAAAATCCACAAAACGAAGCCCCCGCTTCGGAAACCCTACCCAGGCCCTGTGCCGGACGTTCTTTCCCAAAAGGCACGCCTCAAGATAGGGTTTTACGTGCTCTGCAAAGAGGGGCTCACCCAGCACCTCTGCCACGGGCCGGTTGATGAGCTCGTAGCGATCCCGACGCGTGGCAAGCAGGTAGGCCTTGTTCACCGCCTGCATGGAAAGAGCCCTGTCCACCAGCCACATGCAGTCGCTGGAGGCGGCCACCATCTGCTCGTATTTCCGCAACTCGTCTTCCGAGTGCTTTCGCCGGGTGATGTCCCGGGCAATGCCCATGGCCCCCATGGAGCTGCCGTCGAAATCCTTCTGAATGGTGATGTTGAGCTCCATATGAATAAGGGAGCCGTCTGCCTTGATCAGCTGGATCTCATGCAGGTTGGTCCTGCCCTCAAAGGCGCCCTGCTTCAGCTGCTCAAAGTCATCCGACCCGTATCCCGAGGCCAGAAGTTCGAAAAAGGGTACGCCCAGGAAGTCGGTCACATGAAAGCCGGTCCATTTCTCAAAGTTCTGGTTCATATAAACCAGACAACCATCCAAATTAGTTCGAAAAATGATATCCGTTGTCCCCTCCACCAGGTTCCGGTAATTGGTCTCGCTTTCCCGGATCCTGCTGTCCCGCAGGGCCACCTGCTCCACCATGGTGTTGAACTCATGGGCGATAACCGAGAGCTCGTTGTTTTTCCTCAATCGCACCCGCCTGGAATAATCCCCTGCAGAGATCCGGTGAAAGGCTTTCTCCATTACACCCAAGGGCTTTAAGATCTGTCGGTTCAGGAGAATCCACGTGGTGCCCAGCACCGCAAAGAGGGCCGAAAACATGATGGCAAGATCGGAAAAAATCATCTGCTGGGTGAGCCGCCACACATCGCTGTTGGTAAAGGTCATGACCACCCGGCCGATGCCCTTGCCGTTGTAACTCACCGTGCGATCAAGCTCCCAGCGGATACGCGCCGTGGCCGGGGCGTCTCCCGTGCGGTCTTTTACCACCAGGGTCTTGCCCTGCTCGTCAAAGACCTCCAGGTGGACCAGGCTGCGGTCGTTGGCAAGGATATCGGCAAAGGTCCGGATAAAATCCACGTCGTAATGCCAGAGGGGTTGCGCAAGGGTCTTCACCGCCCTCTCCATGGTGCTTCCCGCGTTTTTTTCCAGCATGCGGGTGTTCCGCACATAGACCATGTAGCAGTCGATGATGGTCACGATGATGCAGGTAACCCCTAAGACCATGAAAAACGCATAGATAAAATCGGACCTCAGGGAAGTCTGCTTGCCCGACTCGCTGTATAACGGTCTCATCGCCCCTCCCCGGCCCGTTCGGACGGTCTTGTCTTCATGGCCTCGCTCCATAAAAATTTAAAGGCGTTGCGATCCCGGATCTCCAGGATCTGCCAGGGAATCCTCTTCTTCAGCAAGAGCCTCAAGGTGTCCCCGGAGGCCGTGTCCGGCAGAGAGGCCACATAGTCTGAAAGCCCTTTGCGGGTCACGGGATAGGTCCCCAGTTCCATGGCAATGGACCGGGTCTGCACCTCATCGGTGAGCAGGTAATTGATCCACGCTTCGGCAATGCGGCGCAACAGGGGCTTCTCTTTCAAGGTGTGGCTGACGAGCATGGCATCCACCCACCAGGGTGTGCCCTCTTGGGGAACCGCAATGCGCCATCCGTCAAAGGCGCCGTCCGCCGTCGGGAACATGCACCGCCAGGTGGTGGAGAGGGCCAGGCCCCGATAGTTTTCAGGTTTGTCAAACCCTTGCCAGAACGAGGCGGACTCGGCGGCAAGGTAGTCGATCTTCTCCTCCAGCGGCCTTCCCTTGATGGCATCAAAACGGAAAATGTCCGGGCTGCGGTGGCCCAGGGCCAAAGCGGAAATATAGACGTTCAGCTCGTAGTAATCCTTGTGGACCATGAATTTTCGTTTCCAGGAAGGATCCCAGAACACCTGCCAGCTGGTGGGCTCTTCCCGCACCAGGGCTGTGTTGTACGCCAGGGCGTAAGGCCCCTGCACAACGGGCACCGCATACACCTCGCCCCCTTCCATGGCCCAGGGCTGGCGGTAGAGTTCCGGGACGAGATGTGTGTAATTGGGGATATTTTCCAACCGGATGGGCAGGGTCAGGCCGTTGGTGGTGAGGTTGTACCGAAAATCCTTGGGCAGGTTGTGGGCGGGGGAGATCAGGTCCACTTTGTCGTTTCGCAGGGCATCAAAAAAATCATCGGGGTTTGAGGCATATGTGATGGAAAAGGCAAGATCCACCCCGTAAGTTTCCCGGACATGCCTCACAAAGGTGTCCCGAACCGTCTTGGGGGCGTACCCGTCCCAGATAAGAAGCCGCAGGGTCATCTGCTCCGGGGGCTCCACACCATCCCGACCGGCGAACGCCGAGCCGCAACACATCACAAGGCACAAAACGGCTCCCACCGCTGCCACACACCTCTTCAGATTCATACCATCCATTCCCCGTTGCCCCGATGTGTCCACTCCGATAACGCCATACCCCGGGATTGCCCTGTATCGAACGTGTCTTGAGCGGCTCCCGGGTCGGCCTGGTTGCCGCGGTCTCAGGCCCGGCAGCACGAACGCCTGGCCTGAGTCACAGCAAAAAACCTGCCGAACCGCCACGATTCACCAAACCGCTTCCATTAGGGCAGTTATCTCACCACACCGGCACTAAAAATGTTCCCTTTGAACGAACCACTATCCACTATTTGTGAACATTCCGCCAGCATCGAAGAACATCCGGCCCAAATTTCTCACCACGGAGAGACCGAAAAAACCTCAGTAATTTGAAACAAAGTAAAAGGAAGGTGCCCGTCAGACGGGGTTCCGAGCCGCACCCCAACGCAACGAACCCACTGATTCAGCAGGCAATTCAATTTGACATACACCCTGCCACATGGGATATGTAGGGTATACGTCAATATGACCCATACTTACCTGTCCAACACGTCCAGCCAGTAACACCGATTTTTTTAGAATTGAAGAATGAAACACCCTGTCCGAAGCCCGGATAAGTCACGGGTCGAGTGCACCCATTACCTTCTATTTGTTTCGGGGAGACTTACATGCTGAAGAGATCCCTTCGATCATGTGTCGTTGTTATTGCAGTCACCCTCTGGCCCCTTGGCACCATGGCCTTCACCCCCATGTCCGCAGACGCGCTCAAGGCAGCCACCGGCAGGGCCCTCACGCCCTCGGCGGAAAACAGCGCAGACACGTTGCTGCAGGCCTATTACGATCTCTTCGACACGTGGGATTACAGCCTATCCGCAACCACCTACGGAGAAGATGAGGCCTTTGCCAACGGCGAAGAGACCGGCGAACTCGGCGTCATGGGGTGGGCCTACCGCATGCTCAGCCCGGCCCCTGACGGTTCCCCTTCCCTGTTCGACCGCATGGGCACCTTCAATGCATCGACGTCCACCCATCGAATCCCCCTTGTGACCATGGACATTCCCCGCCTGGTCATCATCGCACCCAGGACATCCTACACCGTCATGTTCCGCTCCGATGACGAGGATGACGACAAGGATTTCCTGACCGTCACGCGGGACACCTCCCTCATGGCCCTCCAAACAGGCACCATGGAAGTGGCGGCTCGCTGACGGGTCTTTCCGCGCACCCATTTTTCCAGCCCGCACCCACAGAAAAAGCAGCTGCCCCCATCAGGGTACGCCGCGTCATTTCAGAAAACCCTTCCACGGCTTTCAGCCGCAGGCCCTCCCCTTTCCCTTCCGGTTGCTGCTCTTTAACCCGGCTCGCCCGAAGGGTGAGCCGGACACACCTGTCTTCTGTCGCGTTATCAGAGCGTTGAGGTCAACATCAAGATCTGCAGCTCTGACGCCTTGAATATGGATGCTCTCGGCTCGTTAACCATGCGGGCTAAAACGCAAAGCACAACGTGACACGTTTTGACTTACTCACTTTCTTGCCAAAGGGTTTACCATACGTACAAAATTGACTTAATTTTATTTTACACCCATACAAAAACGCCCCAGATGCCCCCACCGCCCTCGCCAGCGAACCCGGAAAGCAATAAGTATATTTCATTTACTTTCAATATCTTAAAACAGAGAAACACAAGTCTGAACATTTCTGGGGCGGGCCAAACAAACGCCCAACTATCCAGAATAGTGGACAAAACAACGCTTCCACCGTTCTAAAATTATTTTTCACTTTACTTTCAGCGAGTTAAAGAAACTACCCTGTCCCCATTCCAAAATAAAATTTGACACGAAATATCATGCATGGCATATGAAAAACAAATCATACAAACTCTATCGACGTTCTAATAATAAAACAGAGTTCACCCCATGATGTGATCGGCAACAGCCCCGCATCATGCCGTTTTCAAGCATTCCAAACCAATGAGGTGCATGTGACGGCCGCGTTACCAAAACACCCCCACGATGTGAACTTGTTTTCCATTGCCCCACGTTTTCTTGTGGGTATGACTTCCCCTGCAATTGATACGCAATACCGTCTCCAACGCTGGTTTTAAACACTTTCGTGTTTTGACGTTTCATAACAGGTTGTACCCAGGCATACCACACCACAGCCACCGAAAAAGCCAAACCCGGAGCAATCCGGCGACGGAAAGCCACGAGTCCGCATTCCTGAAAAGTGCGGATCGTCGGGCCGCCTCTGGCACCATCTATTCACTTATTTATTTTGGAGGTAATTGTAGATGAAGAAATCAGTTCTTTCCCTCATCGTTGGTGCTGCCATCACCATCGCCCCCATGACGGCCTCTGCCCTCTCCCCCATGTCCACCGACAGCCTCAAGGACGCCACCGGTCAGGCGGGCGTAAGCATCGCCCTTGACAACATCGTGCTGTATCAGTCCGTGGGAACCACCACCTACACCGATACCGACGGCTACTACGACATGGACGCGGCCAGCGGCAAGGGCGGCGTGGCTGAAGGCGCTGCGGCTTCAGTTGTTATCGGCAACAAAGAGAAAGTAACCACCATCTACGCCATTTTGGACGACACCGATCGCGGCGGCAAGCTTGCCAGGTCTTACGGTTCGGCTTCCCTTCTCAACAACGGTGACGCCATCGGCGCCATCGGCATTGACCAGGGCGACATCCGTCCCCTGAACATTGACGTGGCCTCCCGCACCCAGGTGCTCTCCGCCGGCATGATGTTCAACGCCTCCGGCATTGCCGTGGCTGATCAGGATGCTGCCGTGACCGCATCCACCGCCGACATTGCTGCTGCTGTACAGACTGACTACACCGCCTATGTCACTGGCGGTGGTGCTGATGACTACGATACCTGGGCTGCTGCCGAAGTATCACCCGGCGTCACCAATTACGATGCCTCTGTCGCAACCTTTGCCGCAGGCGGCGGAAACACCGCAGCCATTGCTTACGCAGGCACCCAGGTCGCCGGTGTTGTCATCGGCCTCCCCACCGTTGAAATCTGCACCACGGCTGATTCCTACGACGTAGGCATCGCAGCCTCCGGCGCCCACAATGACGGCGCCAAGTTCATCCACATCTCCAAGGGCAAGTCCGTTATGGCTATCCTCGGCGGAACCGTTGAGATCGCTGCTCACTAAGGGCCTGACTCATCTCACGTTTCGCATCGTATGACGCTTGACGCGGGCCCCTTTCACCTGAAAGGGGCTCGTTTTTCACGCACCGAGCCAGACAAAGCCAAACCCGGAGCAATCCGGGGACGGAAAGCCAACGAGTCCGCAAGCGGTGAAACCACCTGAGCAATGAGTGGGGCGGATGGTCGGGTTGCCACAGTGTCTGAGGATATCATGCCCATGACAAAGCCCCTGGTACCAACCGGCACATCCCCGCGCCGTTGTTTATCCGGCATGGCGGGAAGCCTTGCCCGCAAAAGCCATGGCTTCTTCACGCTCCTGGCCGTACTTTTTGCCCTGCCTTGCACCGCCCTGGGGCTGCATGCCCTCTCCGACGAGCAGATGAAAAGGGCCACCGCCCAGGCGGGAATCAGCATCGCCATGGATGATGTGGTCATCTACCACCACACCGACGCCTTCCGTCTCACCGATCCCGGCAACCCTTCCGGCACCATGGAATTCCAAAACATCGAATCCCTGACCACCATTGATGTGGGAACCTCGGATGTGAACGGCGACAATTCCATGGGCTGCATCACCCTGGACATGTTCACCGTCTCCGACGCAAACAGCCCCATCAACGGGACGCCCCTGATCTACCTGGCGGGGGAAGATATCGATTACCACAAAGACCTTACCGTCGAGTCCATCCTTGTCTGCGGCAACGACATCGGTTCAGCAGCCGTCGACAACCTCTCCATGCCCTCCTTTCATCTCTACCTCGGCGCCCACGACTGCGGGGTGGATATGGAAATTGGGGCCACCATCACCATGGACCGATTCTCTTACGGCACCGGCCCAGGCGACGAACTGGCCCTCTCCGGAATCACCCTGGCCGGCTCCTTTACGGACAACCCCACCGACACTCCCGGCGACCCGTCCACCTGGCAGGCTGACGGCGAATTCGTCCTGGGAGACATCACCTCAGGCAATCCGTTCACCATCGACGTGGCAACGGACACCACCGCCTCCTGGGCCGACGACGCCAACGGAGACCCCATCCCCAACCCGCGACTGGGAAGCGGGTTCATCGCCATCAACATGCCCATGGAGGGATCGTTGCGCATAGAAAGCATGGCATTCGGTGGCAATGATTTCGGGGCCCTGGCCCTGGACAACATCAAGGCCCACAAACTCACCATTGAAATCCCGGGACGGGGGTTGGGGGTACCGTAGGTCATAGGGAATAGGGAATAGAGAATAGGGAATAGGGAATAGGGAATAGGGAATAGGACGAAATAAAAAAACAGTGGTGAAGGGCAATAACAAACACAGGCTCACGGGATCACCCATGCTGACACAGACTCTTCACATAGCCTTGGCGGGCGTTTTTCCAGCAGGCAGACGAGCTGCCAGGTGGCGTGCGGCGGCCTTTGTGCTCCTTTGGTTTTTCTGTGCTGCAGCCCCGTCCCCGGCCAAGCTGAAACCCCTTGCCCCTTCGGAGATGAAAGAGACCACGGCCCAGCAGGGATTTACCCAGTTCGTCATGGACAACAACACCGCGCGGATGTTCCTCGATATCCACATGGAGACCTACACCACGGTCAATGCCTTTTCCGCCGGTTACTATGAAAAAAACGGCGTCACTGCCTGGGACCAGCAATGGTCAGAGGTTTCCATAGGAAACTCCGTAAACGATGACATGGATATCGACGGCCTCATGTTCATGGCTGATTTCAACGGCACCACCAACGAACTTCAACGCGTGGTCATCGGGAGCAACCGGCTCCAGGGAGACCTGACAGCCACCTTCAACAGTTACTCCGGGACCTACAACACCGCCCTCACCGGCGGAAGCTGGGAGGCTGCCGACCTCACCCGGGCCCCGGTGACCGAGCCCGCCACCCCAGGGGACCCGGTTCCGTCCACCACCTTTGCCTTCAACTCCGACGGATACGCAGACAAAGACATGGGGCTCTTCTTCATCATCAACATGGAAGGCCCCCAGCAGGGCGTCCAGGTGGTGGCCGGATTCGACGAGCAGTCCCTGACGCCGGGTCAGTGGTGGGACAAGCCATAAATAAAAGGCCCAAGGCGAAGGGCCAAAGGGAAAAAAGAACGCCTGACGGTTCATGCCACCGCTACCGGGTAACTTGGTTTCAAAAACAACGCGCCCGCTCACGAAAATCGGATCGCGCGACCACACACGATAAGACGGGTTTCACCGCATCACACAAAGGAATGGTTTCATGCACGCTGCCCTGGGTATCATCCTCTGCATCTGCTTTTTTGCCGGGTTCCATCCCCAAAAGGACCTCCCTCAAGGTGAGCTCAACCTTGCCGTGGGAAACGAGCACCAATTCAGGGTGCGCCAGGAGGTCTCCCCCCTCTCCGAAGACCTTTTCAAAAACATCGTCAAGCAGCAGCACGATTACAGCTGCGGGTCCGCCTCCCTGGGCACCCTCCTCAACCATTGCCTGGGGGAAAACCTCACGGAAACCCAGATCATCAACGGTCTCATGAAATTCGGAGACATCGAACAGATCAAGCGGCTCAGGGCCTTTTCCCTCTGGGACATGCAGCAGTTCGTCGGGGCACTGGGTTATGAGTCCGGCGGGTTCAACGCCGAACTCGAAGACATCAAAGACGCTGAAAACTGGCCCTGCATCGTGCCCCTGGAGCTCTTCGGCTACCGCCATTTTGTCGTTTTGAAAGGGGTACACAAAGACCACGTCATCGTGGCAGACCCCTGGCGCGGCAACGGCAGCTACACCATCAGCCAGTTTGAAAAGATGTGGTACAAGAGCATTCTTTTTAAAATCTTCCCGGACAAAGGGTGCGTGGCCTCCGGCCTGCGGCTGAAAGATGAAGACATGCGATTCATCGATCAGGACATGCAGCGGAGCCTCGTCTTCGATCTGGAACCCCCCTTTGATATCCCCAAAGAACTTGAAACGGATTTTTATGTCGGGCCGTCGCAGCGCTACAAGCCGTAACGCCCATTTTTGCTATTGCGGGGTCCTGTCCGAGGGTCCGCCACTGTTGCCACAGACCAAGGAGATTCTATTGACGAGGCGCCTACACATACTCCCCTTTCTGATTTTCGCGGTTCTCTTCTCTTCCGTTGCCCTGTGCGAGGAGTCGCAGGAGGTGCAGCAACTCAAGGAAAAGCTCCAGCTCCTCGAAGAGAGGCTCTCACAGATGGAAAAAGAAAACGACGTCCGAAAGGAGCTGCAAAGCACGGAAGAAGAAAAAAAAGGGTCCACGGAGGACGTCCTCTCCGCCGCTGGCAGGGCCTACACCCTCATGCGGGAGGGAGCCCTGGGGCTGGAGTACAGCTTCCGTTACACCGGTTACACGTACGACGCCATCGTCGAGGCCTCAAAGGTCGAGCACAACGCCATGCACAGCATCACAAACGCCGTCCTCGTGGAATACCCCCACAAGGACAACATCACCCTGAGCATGAACGTTCCCTTTGTGTACAAAAAAAACAGTTCGAGCGGGTCGGACGCCAAGGACGTCACCGACCTGGGGGATGTCTCCTTCAGCGCCCAGTGGCAACCGGTGAAAGCCGGGGGCGGCACCACCTCCAAGATCCTCAGCGCCTCCCTCATCGTCCCCACGGGCAGAAGCCCCTACAAAATCGACAGCACCACGGAGATCTCCACGGGTTCGGGGGGATACGCGGTCTCTGCCGGGTTGAGCCTGAGCAAGCCCATCGACCCCCTGGTGGCCTTTGGTAGCATTCTCTACCAGCACGGCTTCGACATCACGGGCCTTAACTACAAAACCGGCACCCAGGGCGAGGCCGGAATCTACTTAAGCGAAGTCCAGCCCGGCGACACCTACTCCCTGAGCATGGGCATCGGCTATTCCCTCTCCTACAAGGTCTCCCTGAACTTGAGCTACCAGTACAGCTACTCCATGAAAACACATTACGACTGGGTGGGCATCGACGACACCCGGTCCGAGGCCACCATGTCGTCCACCTTCAGCGTCGGCACCGGATGGAATTTGTCTCCCAGGCGATCGGTCAACGTCAAACTCAATTTCGGCCTGACCAACAACGACCCTGATTTTTCCGTTTTGGTGCGAGTTCCCTTTGAGTTCGAACTTTAGCCCGGATCGTCCCGGGTCGGATGTGCTTCCATGCAAGGCATCTCCTACAGGCGCGGAGGAATAATGGACGTGTTCCGTCACAGCAAAAAACGCCCCTCACCCAGAACGGACTCCAGGCCGGACCATGCTTGGCGATGCGCCGCATGGATGGCCTGTGCCCTGCTGGTTCTCTGGGGCTCCCCTCCCTTGTCCCGCGCCGCGTTCAACGAACAGGTGGCCACCGACGCCCTGGCCCTCTCCCTGGCCAACACCGTCACCGCCGATCCCCCGGGCATCATGTCCATCCACTACAACCCTGCCGGGCTGTCCCTGCTCCCCGAAGGCAAGACCTTCGGCAACAGCCTGGTGCTGGCCCGTATCGAACGTACCGGTCGGTTCAACGCCGACCCCGACTGGCCCGGGCTCATGAGCGGCCAGTGGGGACCGGACCCCGAAAAATGGCCGGATACCTACTCCAAGGAGACGGACCCCAACAGCGACCACGCCGGTCCCGATCCCCTGGACGGCACCGAGGGCACCAACTCCGCCAACCAGATGTACATCCCCTTTGTAGGCCCCGTGGAGGTCCCGGTCATGCCCAGCCCCAACCTCGGCATCGCCTCTCGGAAAAAAAACAGCCCCTTAACCTTCGGCATTGCCAACTACGTCCCCTACGGGGCTGGTTTTGTCCACGGAGACGAAGACGACCCCTACCGGTACAGTGCCAAGAGTGTCTACACCCAGCACCTGGTCTATGCTGCCCCGGCCGCCTCTCTCAGACTTTCGGACACCCTGTCCGTGGGGGTCTCCGTGGGGTTTGCCCAGCGGGCCATGGGTGTTGAGGTGGACCTCAGGACCCCCAACGAGCTGGTGGCCATGACCCGCGTCATCGGCGACGCCACCAAGGACCTGGAGATCCCCGTGGTCTCGGAACAGACCCTTCCACCGCCCTGGCTCGGGGGCGGCCTGGGCCCCTATGAGCACGTCCTGAGCCTGCAGCTCGACGAGCTGCGGGACGATTTCGTCCCTTCGTTCAACCTGGGGCTCCTCTGGCGTCCCAAGGATTGGTTCTCCTTCGGTATCTGTTACCAGAGCGAGTCCGTGGCCGAGCTCACCGGGGAGTACACATGGACCTACAGCGACCAATTCCAGCGCCATGTGGAGTGGAACGGAAAAACCGAAATGACCATGCAAAGCGCGGGCATGCTGGATCTTCCCTTCATCCCGGTGGAGACCCAAACGGGCACGGTTACCGCCACCCAGACCCTGCCCATGCGGGTCCAGACCGGCATCATGGTCAAACCCTTTGACCGCCTGAAAATCCTGGCGGACCTCCACTGGGCCAACTGGTCCGTGGTGGAGGAGGACCGCTTTACCTTTGACCAGCGAATCCAGATCTTACGAATCGCCAAGCTCCTGGGTTACGCCCACGGCGACAACGACTACGTGGTGGAACGGGACATGAAGGACACCTGGCACTGGAGCGCCGCCATTGAATACCAGGCCACCGACAACCTCGCCTTCCGCCTGGGCTACGAACGGCGCCCCACCTCCCTGAACCAGGACCAGATGGACGCCCTCTACTTTCTCCCGGACGCCACCCTGTACGGTGCAGGCGTGGGCTTGAAACTCGACAAGGGGATCAAGCTGAATCTCACCCTGGGCCTGCTCCTCTCCGACGAACTCAAGCTGGCCAACAACGAGAGCACCAACCTCAACTCAACGGATTTCACCAAAATAGGCAACCACTATGCGGGCCTCCACTATGAGCAGGAGGCGGCCATCTACATGGCCGGGTTCTCCATCGAGATGCCCCTGGAGGTCCAGATGGAACTCCTCCACCACCAGCTGGAGACCGTCAAGCACCTGGTTGGCAAACTCAACCCCTTCAAAAAAGATAAAAAGGAGACGCATGAAGAAGTGGAAATACCGTCCCATGATATTCACTGACAGCCGCTCAGGGTTACGGGCCGTTGCGCTGAGCCTTATCCTGAGCCTGCCTGGCGCGCACATCGCCCTGGGCACGGAAGACAAGGCTTCCCATGCGCAGCGTCCGGAGGTCAGGCTGAAAGAGACCCCCGTCTCTTTAGGAAAAATCCCGGCCAATGCCAAAATCTTCGGCATCCGGGTCAACCTGCCCGACGCCGATCACCTGGCCTACGCCACCCGGGTCAACGACACCATGGCGGTCTATGTGGACGGCATCAAGGGCCCCGACGTCAAGGCCGTGGCCAAGGGCACCCCCATCTTCAGCCCCTACACAGACCGCGTGGCCTATATCGTTTATGAAGGCGACAAAGCCCGCACCGTGGTGGACGGCAAAAAAGGTCCCGCCCTTGACGGGGTTTCGGATCTCATCTTCAGCCCGGACGGCCTCTCCTGGGCCTGCAGAATTCAGGAGGGAAAAAAGCAGGCAGCCATGGTCAACGGCAACATCGGGGAGCGCTTCGATTTTGTTAGCGGCATGCCCCTGTTCAGCCCCGATTCTCAAAAAACAGCCATCCTGGCCGCCAACAACAAGGCGTGGTTTGCCGTGGTGGGGGATAAAAAATACGGCCCGTACGAAGGGGTCAAGGAGCCTGCCTTCAGCCCGGATTCACGGCGTTTTGCCTTTGCGGCCAGAAAGGAAGGAAAATGGATCCTTGTCTGCGACGGCACCGAGGGCAAGGCCTACGAAAACATCAGCGCCATCACCTGGAGCCCGAACTCCAGCCGCCTGTCGTGTGTGGCCCAGGCGGACAACATGCTCCTCATTGTTGAAGACAAGAAAGAGCACGAACCATACCGGACGGTAAGCGCCCCGCTCTTTACCCCCGACTCGGCCCGCCTCTTTTACTCTGCCCAAAAGGGGAAAAAATGGATGGTGATCACCGACGGCAAAACAGGCCCCAAATTTGACCAGCTCGGCCCCACCGTCACCAGTGCCGACTCAACCGGTCTTGCTTACGTGGGCATCAAAAAGAACAAACCCGTTGTGGTGGTCAACGGCAAAAAAGGGAAAAAATACGACTCTGTGGGCATGCCCGTCTTCAGTCCCGACGGCAGACACCTTGCCTACAGGGCCATGAAGAACAACCGGTGGTTCATGGTGCTGGACGGCACCAGGGGCACCCCGTACGACGAGGTGAGCCGACCGACCTTCAGCCCGGACTCCTCATCCGTTGCTTATACGGCCACCCTGGGCGACCGCCGGGTCATGGTGGTCGACGGCAAAGAGCAGCTCCCCTTTGACGACATCGGCCCCCCCTGCTTCAGCCCCGACGGCACCACCCTGGCCTACAAGGTCCTTGTGGACGACCAGTGGGGCATCTGCGTCAACGGCACCCTCACCGACAACCGGTACGCGGGTTTTCTCAAGGCCATCCCCATCGTCTTCGGATCCGACACCAGGCTCCACGGCATCGCCCTGAAAAGGGAACCCGAGGCCGAATTTTTCCGGCTTGAGGTGGAGATAGAAAGGGCTGAAAGGCTAAAGACTGAGGGCTAAGGGCTAAGGGCTGAGGGCTGAGGGCTGAGGGCTGAGGGCTGAGGGCTGAGGGCTGAGGGCTGAGGATAGCGGACAAAGCTGAGAATGAAAGGCTAACGTGGATATATGATGGACATTCGGCACACACGAGCACTCTTCACCGTCGCCATGCTGCTGCTGTTGCTGCACGCAGCCACAGGACGGTGCGCACCTGTGGGAAACATCGGAGACCCTGCCCTGTGGAACGGCAGGCTTTTTACGGATCCGGACACCCGGACCCTGTTTGTGGCGGTGGAGTACGACGCCCAGGACAACACCCTGGACGACCAGCAGCGAAGGGTTCGATGGGACGATCCCAGGTCGTCCACCGAAGAGGTAAGACACTATGAGCAGATCCGCTCCTCGGACAGTACCTTCACCTGCATGGGCCTGCGCATCGGTGCGGTGATGTCCGACGCCTGGACCCTCTACGCCCTTACCGGCACCTGCGACACCGAGCTCACCTTCCACCACACAGACACCACCGTCAACTTCGGCTTTGAAACCAGCAGCGATTTCGAGTCGTCGTCGGATCTCTACTTCGGCGTCGGCACCACGGTGCTCCTGCACAAGGGAACCTTTCGTGAGGACGTGCCCTTTACCCTCGGCATGGACATCACCTACCGGAGGTTTGACTTCGAAGACGACAGCTTAAGCGACAACGGCACCTTTTACTCCGCCACCCTGGATGAGATTCAGCTTGCCGTGGTGCTCGCCGCCGAACTCTGGGGCATTCATCCTTATGCCGGAGCACGGATCTCCAGTATCACGGGCAACGAGCGCTACATCAACAAAACCATCCAGAGCTACTGGTACCCCCACGGGTATATCGACTACGAAGACGACATCACCTGGTCAAAAAACGTCGGGTTTGTCGTCGGCGCCTCGGTGCAGCTTCCCGGGGCAATTTCCCTGACCGTTGAATCACGGCTCGGCGACGAGGAGGCCCTTGGGGTTTCCGCCGCTGTTGCCTTCTGACCATGGCCGGTCCCATGTGTCATACAACCCGTCGGCCTCCGGGCCGAGAACCCAGAACCCGCTCCTTCACGGTGGATCGCATCATGAACCTCAAGCACTGCACATTTGCCCTGCTCCTCCTCTGCACCGCCACCACCCAGGCCCTGGCCTCCGCAACCCTGAGCGCCGTGGCCCGATGGCCCTACACCCCGGTGGCCTCCTTTTTAAACCCGTCCCCCAATGCCGTGACCTCGGGGGCCCATGTGAACTATGCCCAGCCCCTTATCGTCTGGTCCGTGGGGGACACCGTCTCCATCCTCCAAAGCGACACCATGGCAGCGGTGAGCGCCATGCGCGTGGAGACCAGCACCGTTATCCACGACATCCACGTGAACCCCTCCCCCGGCTCGGAGACCCTTTACGTGGCAGCAGGACAAAGCGGCCTGCTCATCTACGACCTATCGGGACTCAGCGGAACGCCCTCCACCCCAGCGCCGGTCCTCAAGGGCAGCTTGAGCCAGGCCCCGGGAAACCCGGGCTCACGGCTCATTTCAGAAACCCAGACCCAGGCCGTGCCGCAGATCGACGCCAGGGGCCTGGGGTATCATGACGGATTTGTTTTCCTTGCGGACATGAACTTCGGCCTGCGGGTCATCAACGTCGCCGACCCGGAAAATCCCGTGGAAGAGCCCCTGACAACCCAGACCGCAGACCGCATCTCCGGGTACAAGCAACCCGACATCAACGGCACCTACAAAACCACCGGCGGCTATACCAACGCCACGGCATGCCGCTTCGACGGAAAGACCTTCGCCCTGGTCCTCGACTATTATCACGGCCTGCGGGTGTTTGACGTCACCGATCCCAAGGTGGTTGCCGACCCGGTGTCCAAGGACATGCGAAGCAATCTCCTGTACGGATCCATCGCCCTGGTCACGGGGCTCTTTGCCACCGAGGCACCGGACGGAAACCTCTACGCCTACGTCACGGCCATGGACGCCTACGCCGAATATTCCGTGGCCTCCAAACTCAGGGTCCTGCTTCCCGGCGCCGCCCTGGGAGCCAGCCCCATCGTCAACACCGGGCGAAGCCTCAGCCCGGGGGATGCAACAGGAATCGTGGTGGCAGATGTCACCGGATTTCTCGCCGACGGAGACAAGGGCCTTCAGGTCATCGACTTTTCGACCCCTCCGGTAGACGGCGTGGTGCTGGATTACCCCATTATCGGAGCCTACGATGCCGACACCCGAGGCTCTTACAGCGTGGACCTCATCGGCGACGACGCCTTCATGGCCGCAGCAGAAAACGGCCTGCAGAAGATCGATGTGGCCACCCCTTCTGCCCCGGCACACATCCAGACCGTCACCTCCCCGGTGAGCGGGGATGCGGTGTGGTACCATGGCGGGCATGTCTATCTTCTGGACGGTGACAGCGGCCTCTTCATCTTCAACGCTGCCGAGCCCTCGGACCTGTCCCTTGAGGGGATGTACGAAAACGACGGCCCTGCCCACGACGTGGCCGTCACCGGAAACACCGCCTGCATCGCCGACGGCGCCAAGGGGCTCACCCTGGTGGACGTCTCCACCAAATCCGCCCCGGTCCTCTTCTCCACCACAGACACCTCCGGTACCGCCACAGGCGTGGCAACCTTTGTCTCGGCCTCCAGAACCTATACCTGTGTGGCCAACGGCGCCACACAACCCTATGTGGTTGTCGAGATCACCGACCCGGCATCTCCCGGCACGCCCCGGGCCGCAAACCTCGCAGGCTTTACCCCGGGAACCGCCCGGGATGTGGCCACCCTGGGCGCCCATGCCTACTTTGCCGATGAACTGGGGCTTAAAATCGTGAACATCACCAACCCGGCTGCCCCTGCCGTGATTGCGGAAAAGGCCACCCCCGGCACCGCGGTGTCCGTTGCGGTCTTTGCCCACGAGGGCCGCACCTATGCCCTCATCGCCGACCAGGGCCGGGGCATTGCCGTGGAAGATGTGACCAACCCCCTTGCCATTCCCGGAACCGTCGCCCTGATCCCGCCACCGGCGACCGGCAGCTATCAGCACCTGGCCGTCCAAAACCAGGTGGCCTTTGCCGCCGCAGGAGAGGGAGGTCTCTTCACCTTTGACCTGAACAACCCCGAAGCCCCCGAGGCCCTGGCCTCCTACACCACCAAAAGCAGTGCTGAGCAGGTCTCTGCCTTTGTGAAAGACGGCACCGTCCACGGGGCCCTTGCCGAAAAGTACAATGGGCTGGTGATGACCGCACTGAGCCAGACCACGCCCCAGGAACCGGCCCCTCCCATGGAGAGCCCCTCCTCGTCCTCATCGAGCTGTTTCATCAACAGCGCCGAAGGCGGCCTGTAACGTCTGGCAAACCTGGTCTGAAGCCTCCGGCAACACAAAGTCGGAGGCTTTTTTTTTATGTGGGGGGAAGTGACAAAAAGAAGGGTGCGATAAAGTCGAAATTATTTCGGCGGAGGCATTTTGCTGAATAGTTACAGAAAAAATCGTTCTATAGGGGAACCTGCGATTTACTGGCCTCGCCTCAGGCGGGTGGTTGTCTGTCGCCATCCACGGGTTTGCCATGCTTCCCCCCCGGCTGTGAGGAGCAGCCCGGCGATGACAGCTGTCACCGGGGCCACCATGACCAGGCCGATGCTGCCGATCAAAATCCGGAAGACCTCGGCGGCCACCAGTTTCATATTGGCGATGCGGGAAAAGCTGGTGCCCTGGGAGACAAACACCATGAGCATGGTGAGATAGCCCCCTGAATAGGCGAGAAGAAGGGTTGTTGCCATGGTGCCGATGACCATGCGGCCCACATTGAACCCGGAGGCGATGAGCTCACGCACCCCGATATCGGGCCGCTTGGATTTGACCTCCCCCATGGAGACGCTCACGTCCATGGCAATGTCCATGGCCGCGCCCGAGGCCCCCAGCAGCACCGCGGAATAAAAAATATGCTGCATGTTCAGACCGTAACCGCCCTGGACCAGAAGCAGGGTGGAAAAAGGCGTGGTCATGCCCCCTAAATGAAGACGGGCTCCGAAAAAAAGGGTCAGCCCCAGGGTCACCCCCAGGCCGCAGACAGTGCCCAAAAAGGCAGAAATTCCCTGACGGGTGATGCCGGACACGGTAAAGATAATCACCATGGAGAGAAGCACCAGGACCACGAGGCTCAAGGGGAGAGGCGAGGCACCATCGAGGAGGTTGGGGATGTAAAAACACCACAGCACGCCCAGGGCACCCACAAAAGAAAGCAGGGCCTTCACGCCCACCAGGCGGGAATAGATCACCAGGGCCGCGGCAAAGACACCGAAGAGGGCCAGCTCCCAGTTCTGGCGATACATGTTGATGGCCTTGGCATCGGTGATGGTTCCATCCACCGCCTGCACGGCAAGGAGGATACGGTCCCCCGGCGCATAGATCTCATCCATGTCCAGCTGCCCGTTGAGGTGGTTGATCGCCCTCACCTGCCGACCCTTCCATTTCCCGTCCACGATCACCACGTTGAGGATCTGTATCCCCACGGCCCGCCTCAACACATCAGGCGTTCATGACAATGACCTTTGCGATCTCCTTCATGGAACAGCGCTTGTCCATGCTGAGCTTGCGCAGCCTCTTGTAGGCCGTATCCTCGCTGATATCGAAGGTCTTCATCAACAGGCCCTTGGCCCTGTCCACCAGCTTTCGGGCTTCCAGCTGACCACGGGCTTCCTCAACGTCGCCCTCCAGCTCGGCGATCTCGGCAGCCCGGGCCACGGCGATCTCCACCATGGGAAGAAGGGCCTCCTCCTTCACAGGTTTCACCACGTACCCGATGACACCCGCTTCTTTGGCCAGGTCCACGCTCTCCTTGCCGGTGTTGGCCGTCACCAGGAGGATTCCCCCTGCTGTCTTTTCCGAGCGGATCATGCGAGCCGCCTTCAAACCGTCCAGAAGGGGCATGTTGATGTCCATCAACACCAGATCGGGCCTGTGCTTGTGGCAGACCACCACCGCATCCAGGCCGTCGGAGGCTTCGGCCACCACATCGTAGCCCGCGCCTTCGAGAATTTCCCGGATACCCTTGCGAATCAAGGGCTCGTCATCGACTATGACAATTCTGTATTTCATGCCTGTTTCAACACCTTGTGTTATGTCATGCACCACGGGCCGTCGGTACTCGCACCGGCTCCGGGGAATCTGTTTTTGTTTTTGGGTTCATGCTCTCACCGCCCGGTCACGAGCGCGTCATCTCAACAGAGGCGTACCGAAGCACCCCGTCGAAGAAATCCAGCACCCCTTCAAGGGCCGATTCCACGCCGGCCACATCCCCCACCAGCACCAGGGAACCGCCAAAACGGTCCAGAAAGCCGATCTCCACAGCGGCCGCCTTGGTGGCGATGTCCGCTGCGATGATCACCCCTTCCGGCGGGGTAATGGTGAGGATGCCGATGGCGTCCCCGGCCTCGTCGTCGAGGCCCAGTTTCATGTAGATCCCCTGCTGGGGGCTTGCGATCACATGGGCCAGGGTCACCTGCTTACCCGGCACATACTCCTGGATGACCCGCTGTTTGTGTTCGTTTGCCTCTGTCTTCACATCATCTCCAAAAATGTTGGCCTTACCCCGGATATTTCACGAGTCGAGTGCACCCATATTCAAGGCATCAGAGCTGCAGATGTAGTGGTTTACCTCAAGGCTCTGATAACGCAGAAGATGGGTGCACTCGGCTCGCCCGAAGGGTGAGAAAATCGAGCAGAAAGCCATGAATTCATTTTGTATTTTTGAAATATCTATTTTTTTTTACAGTAACGACCCCTATGAACACTCCATTACCTCGGTCTGGCCGTTTTCTCATGAAATATCCGGGATAGAATCAATCCAACATGGTACGGCTGATGATTTCGTCCTGCACCTCTTTGCAAAGTTCCACGAAAAAGGCGCTGTACCCTGCAACCCGAACCATGAGGTCACGGTACTCCTCGGGTGACTCCTGGGCCTTTTTCAGGGTGTCGTTATCGATATAATTGAACTGCATCTGCCCGTTGCCGAAAAGAGAGGCCGTGCGGAGCAAGGCGATGAGCCCGGCCTCGCCCTGGGGTGTCTCCAGGGAGCCTTCCATCAGCTTGAAGTTGTGAGCCATCCCCAGGCTCATGGACTCCACATTGAGTTTTCCCACGGACTTGATGACGGCCGTGGGGCCCTTGGTGTCGGCCCCCTGGGAGGGACTCATGCCGTCCGACAGGGGCGCGCCGGCTAAGCGGCCGTTGGGTGTGGCCCCCACCATCTCACCCAGGGGGGTGTTGAAGGACTGGGACAGGGTACCGTGGATCATGCGGGCGTAAAGGGTGGTGAACCCGTTAATGGTTTTCTCGGTGTAGTCCACGATGTCCCGGGCGATAAAATCGGCAACGTCGTCGTCATTGCCGTATTTGGGCGCCGAAAGGCAAGCCCGGCGAATCTCTTCATACCCTTTCCAGTCGGCATCCATGGCTGCTTTGAGCTCGGCAAGGGTGACCTTTTTCTCATCAAAAACGAGTTTTTTCACGGCGGCCATGCTGTCCACGTAAGTGCCCAGCCCGGCAAAGATCGTTCCGGGCCCTTCGTAGAGCACTGCGCCCCCTGCGGTCACGTCTTTGCCGCTCTGCATACACCCGTCCACGAACAGGGACATATAGGGGGTGGGCATCATGTCCCGAACCAGGGTCTGATTGATCACCGTGCCCCTGGCCGTGAGGGCCATGATGTGGTCCAGCTGCTTTTTCACGGCCGCGTCAAACTGCTCGAAGGTGGTGAACCGGTCCAGCTCGCCGGTATCGAGCCCCTGCCTGTCGGGGCCGTAGGATGCCAGCACACCGCGGTTGAAGACAAACTCAATGGCAATGGGCCACTGGGTAAAGCCCCCGGCCGTCCACTGATGAATCCGGCCGGATTTCTGGGGTTCCACGCAGCCCATGAGGCTGTAATCCCGGGCGTCCTCAAAATCAAAGCCCTTCCTCAGCATCATCTTGATGTGGGCGTCGTCGAAGTGGCAGGCGGGCATGCCGCCCCCGGCCTTGATAACCTCCACCACCTTTTGAAGATACGCCTGGGGGGACTGGTTGTGGATGCGGCAGGCCAAGGAGGGCTGATAGACCCCCACCCTGGCCACGGCATCCATCACAAGGTAGGTCAAGTCATTGGTGGCGTCCCCGCCCTCGCGCTTCTGGCCGCCCACGCACAGGTTGATAAAGGGCATGTACCCGGCAAAGTACGTGGCGGTGGCCTCCGGGGTGTACCAGATCATCTCCGAGCACTTGATGATGAAGCAGCCCATGAGCTCAAGGGCCAAGGCGTCGTCCAGGGTCCCCGCCTTGAGATCTGCTTCAAAGCAGGGATAGACGTACTGATCAAAACGGCCCAGGGAGGTGCTGCACTGGTTCTCTTCCATGAGAAAGAGGGACTGGATGGTCCAGATGGACTGAAGCGCCTCCTGGAACGTCTCCGGCGGATGGGCCGGAACCCGGGCGTTGACCTCGGCGATCTTATCAAGTTCGGCCCTGCGCTTCTCATCCTGCTCCCTGCCTGCAAGCTCGCGAGCATGGGCCGAAAGGCGCTCAGCATAGATCAGGATCCCCTCGCAGGTTTCAATGGCCGCCTGATAAAAGGATATTTTGTCCTTGTCTTCGGGGGCGTCGCCGGAGAGCTCTGCCAGATGGGCCTCGGCTTCGGCCTTGATGCCGCCGATCCCTTTGGTAAAGAGAATGATATCGTAGCCGGGGCTGGTGTCTCCGCCGCCGCTTGACATGTGATAGGTCAGATCGCTTACGCAGGACTCGGCACCGAACTCCCACAAGCCCTCTTTGCGAAACCAGTCTTCGCAGGCTTCCTCAAGGGACTTGCCTTCCCAGAAGGGAAAAATCTCTTCCCTCAGAATTTTTTTGTCTTCCTCGCTGATCACATACGGGTCCTGGGGACGGGAGCCGATGGTGTCGAGTTCATCACGCACCCACTTCCAGGCTGTGTCCGGTGAAAAGGCCCCTGCCCTTGCCCTGCCGCAGGGGTGCCCCACAATCAGTTCGTCGTCCTGAATCAGCATGGGTGCTGTCTCACAGGCCCTCTTAAAGCCCATGGCTCTGCGCAGGTTGTTGGGCAGCTCGGGGTACTCTCCGGCCACTGCCGTATAGGCCTGGGCACGGCCGATGGTCATGCTCGGTTTGACGCTGAGATACGCCTCTTTCAAGCGGGCAAGGCGCGCCGGAAGCTGGGCTCTCTTTTGACGGGGGTCTGTTGCGGGGTTCATTATCACCTTCCTCGTAAATAGGGGGGGGTACATACCGTACTGCATGATCCTGATCCGCGATATGCGAAGAGACGCCCATCGCGGATCAGGATCATGGGGGAACCGCAAGGCTCCCCCATGACGGAAACCGGTCCAAGGAAATAAACCGGTCGGCTGCGTTACACGAGCTGTGCCTTGAGGTCATCGCTGGGTGAGGGAATGACCACATGGCTGTAGACGGGGCCGGACTCGCCCACCCCTTCGATACCGGCGGCAACGGAAGCCTTCACAGAGCCCACGTCACCGGTCATGGTGACGAAGGACTTACCGGCAAGGCCGGCGGCGAACCGAATCTCGATGAGATCCACCTGGCCGGACTTGGCTGCGGCATCGGCGGCCAGAATGCAGGAAGCCACGGTGTAGGTCTCGATGACCCCCAGGGCGTTGATGCGGGGCACGATGGTGGCCCCGGAGAGAGCGGGCAGCACCATGGGGTGAACGCTGGGAATCACGAACCAGTCGATGACCAGCTCCCCTCCCATCTCACGGCCGACTTCGACGGAGCTCTTGACGGAGCCGGTGTCCCCGGCCACCATGATCAGGTACCGTCCGGGGCAGGTGGGGCGTGCCATCACCAGGTCCACGGTGGCGGCCTTGCTCATTTCGTCTGCGGTCTGGATCCCCAGGGCGATGCTGTTCATTTCGACAACACCGATTGTTCTGTAATTCATACATTTACCTCATTGATCTTCACGACGCCGAGCGCTCGGGCGTGACGTGTCGTTTTTTTGCTGCGGATATCTATTCTGGAGCGCACAGGGCACCCTACCCTCTGGAAATCCTCACCACACCGCCCTCGACGGAGGTCACCACGCCGTCGATGCTGGCGTGGATACGTGCGCCCAGGGCCCCTTCGGGAATCTCGCCGATGAGGTCGCCCTTGGCAACGCGATCGCCCTCCTTCACCACGCAGGCGGCGGGAGCGCCGATGTGCTGGGCAAGGGGAATGGCCACGCGCTCAGGGACGAAACGCTCTTCGGGCATGCCGGGGTGGGTGTCGTACTTCAGCACGTCCAGGCGCTGCATCAGGCGCTTGGTGGGAATGTAGCGCACGTCGCGCAGGGGGTGGTTTTCCGGCTCTTCGCCGGTGCCGTTCCAGCGGATCCCCTCTTTCATGAGCTCCTTGCGGATCATGGCGTTTACCTCACGGGGCGAAAGACCCATGGGGCAGGCAAATTTCTCGCAGGCACCGCATTCGCAGCAGAGAAGGGCTGCCTTTCGGGCCTCGGGATCGGCCACCAGGGCCGACAGGGAGCGCATGAGCTTGTGGGGTGCGATGGCGTGCCCAAGAAGATGCCGGGGACAAAGGTCGGTGCAGTGGGTGCACTGGCAGCAGATCGTCCCGGTGATGCGCTTGATGGATGCCGGGTCCTTGATCTTGCCCTTGACCACGTTGTGCTCGGGGTCAAGGACAATAAGACCGCTGGTGGTCTTGGTCACGGGCTGATCGGTATCAGGGAGCACGCGCCCCATCATGGGGCCGCCGTCCACCACGCGGTAATCGGAAATTCTGGAACCGCCCGCAAACGCCAGGAGGTCGGAGACAATGGTGCCCACGGGCACCTTCACCACCATGTCCCGGCCCACCTCACCGGTGACGGTGACGTAGCGCTCGGTAAGGGGAATATCCTTCATGGCGCCCGCGATGTTGTACAGGGACTCGGTGTTGCTCACCACCACGCCCACCTGCAGGGGAATCCCCGCTTCAGGCACGGTGCGGCCGGTGACCTCACGGACCAGGACCTGCTCGTCGCCTGCCGGGTAGAAATCCTTCAGTTCAAAGGCTTCCAGACGTCCGGTGGTGTCCTTGGCCACAGCGTCCTTGATGGTCTGGAGGGCCTTGGCGTGCTTGCCCTTGATGCAGATGACACCGCGGGAGGCGCCTGTGGCGTCCAGCACCGCGTTCAATCCCTCGATCATGATGTCGAGCTCATGCTCCATGATGTAGGGGTCGCTCATCAGAAGGGGCTCGCAGGAGGCACCGTTCACAAGGACCGTGTCCACCGTGGCGTTGATCTTCACATGCGTCGGGAACCCGGCGCCACCGGCGCCTACCACGCCGGCGTTCTTTACCTTCTCTACAATCTGCTCTCTCATATGACATTCCATTGTACACTGGTGCCTCCGGCGGCCCTGCCGGAGGCGTGTTTTTTTAGTACGCTTTGCGCAGCAACTGCCGGAGATCCCTCAAAGAGGGGCGCCTCGGGTTGGTGGAGGTGCAGGCATCCTCCATGGCATGGCGGGCCATGGTCTCAAGGGATGTCTCGAACTCGTTTTCGTCGATGTCCAAATCCCGGATGCGGTTGGGAATCCCCATCTGGCTGTTGAGCCAGCGCACCGCCTCAATGAGGCTCTCGTTGCCCTGCTCCACGGTCTCGCAGGGGAGTTCGAGCTTCTTGGCGATGGTGCGGTAGCGGTCCCGGACGTCAAAGCTGTTGAAGCGGATGACGTAAGGAAGCAGCACGGCGTTGGCCTTGCCGTGGGGGATGTGGAACAGGCCCCCCAGGGTATGGGCGATGCTGTGGGCCACGCCCAGGCCACTGTTGTTGAAGGCCATGCCTGCCATGCACGAGGCAAGGAGCATGTTCTGGCGTGCTTCCATGTCGTCGCCGTTGCGGTAGCAGCGCAGCAGGTAACGGAACACGTACTTGATGGCGTGCACCGCGTACAGGTCGGTGAAGGCGTTGGCCGGGGTGGAGACAAAGGCCTCCAGGGCGTGGGTCAGAACATCCATGCCCGTGGTGGCCGTCACCGACGGGGGCACGGACCGGGTAAACCGGGCGTCCAGTACGGCCATGTCCGGGACCAGCAGGGGGTCGATCAAAGGGATCTTCATCTGCTGCTCGGTGTCGGTGACCACGGTGACCGCCGTCACCTCGGAGCCGGTGCCGCTGGTGGTGGGGATCACCACCAGCTGGGGCTTGCCCTTGGCCGGGTCCGCCTTGTGGGCGAAGTACATGATGGCCTTGGCCGCGTCGATGGAGGAACCGCCCCCCAGGGCGATGATCATGTCCGCACCGTCGGCAAGCAGCTTCACCGTGCCCTCCCGCACGGTCTCCAGGGAGGGATCGGGCTCCACCTTGTCGTACACGCTGCTGGTGATGTTGGCGCGCTCCAGCCCGCTGATGATGCGGTCGGCAAAGCCGATCTTCACCATGAAGGCGTCGGTGACGATAAAGGCATGTTTGCCCTTGAGCTTTTCCAGGGTGTTGATGGCGTTTTCGCCGTAGCAGATCTGGGTGCGTCCGTTAAATTGTGTCAATGCTGCGTCCTCCGGTTACTGCGATTCCCAGTCGGCGGGATAGGTAACGTACATGAAGCGTGCGGACTCGGGAACGCTGAAGGCGATGGAGGTGTTTTTGGGGATGAAAATGATGTCCCCTTTGTTGCCCACTACCTTGCGGCCGTCGATGACGATCTCCAGGGTGCCGTCGATGATGTAGTCCACCTCATCGTACTTGAGGGTCCAGTCAAAGGAGGTGGCCTCCATCTCCATGATGCCGCAGCCGAGGCGGGGGCTCTCATCCAGGGTCACGATGTCGGTGAGAAAGACTTTGTCTCCGGCCTTGCCCGTGTCAAAGGGCTCGGGCTTGACGGTTTCGGTCTTCACGCAGAGCACACCGCTTTCTTTGTCCACGACTTTTTGAAAGGCCGGTGCCTTGGCGCCACCCATCTGCTCGGTGACCACTTTTCGGATCAGCTCTTCAAGGACTTTTTCATTGATATCCATGCTCGGACTCCTTTTTCTTCGGTGTGGTGTATAGGATAACTCAGGTCGTGGGTGTCCCGGTGCCTGGTTCGTCGTCCCATCAAAGGCGCACGCGCCCCTTGTGGAACGAAAAGCCACGAATCGGGACCCTGCGGCCGGCGGCATGGGAGTTCCCCACACCGCCGGTCACGGGCGATTTATGCTTCCTGCTTCTTGGGGAGGATGAGCTCCACCTCTGAGTGGGGACGGGGAATCACGTGAACACTCACGAGCTCGCCCACACGGTCGGCGGCGGCTGCACCGGCGTCGGTGGCTGCCTTGACGGCGCCTACGTCTCCGCGTACCAGGGCGGTGACAAGACCGGAACCAACCTGCTCACGACCTACCAGCTCTACGTTGGCTGCTTTAACCATGGCGTCCGCTGCTTCGATGGCGCCCACAAGACCTTTGGTTTCTACCATTCCCAATGCTTTCATTGTGCGTATCTCCTTTTTTAAAAAAGTAGGTATCCTGCTTTTAAAAAATGTTGCGTTCTACCTTATTATATAGATCCGCTTGCAACATACCGCCGTTGGCTGAGCGTTGCCTGTGATGCCGTACCGGAAATCAAAAGAGCAGCGACGGTGGTTTCAAGTTGATCACTTGGTACCGCCCGAGGGCTTCAAGCGCGCCCCGAGCGATGGTTACATGGTTTTAAAAAATCAAACGATTGGCCCGTTACGGGCGCTTCACCAGGGCGTTGACCACCGAGGTGTCGGGGGACGGAATCACCACCGTCTCCACAAGGGCCTTGCCCAGGGACTCCCGCGCCGCGTCCACGGCTTCCCGGACCGACGCCACATCGCCCGTCAGGACAAAGTAGGACTTCCCGTTGATGCCCTGCCCGGTGACGATGCGGGCCAGCTCCACGGCAGATCGCTTTACGGCCTCATCGGCTGCGGCGATGCCCGATGAAGCGGTGCGGCATTCCACCACGCCGATGGCACCCTGTCCCTGCACGGCCAGGCCCCTTTTGAGGGCCTGGAGCACCTGGGGCGAAACGCCCCCGATGGTGTAGCTTCCGGCCAGGGCATAGCCAGCGGCTTCGGCGGCCGTCACCGAGGCGGCCACTGCCGCCCGGTCTCCGCCCACATGGATCATGTAGCGGCCGGAGCAGATGGTGCCCGCCTTGAGGAGGGTCACCTCCGCGGCCTTGACCATGATATCGGCAAGGACCGCACCGGCGGCGATGCTTCGGCTCTCTATGATGCCCAGGGAATCCATGGTCCTTACATCCCCTCCTGAACCTCGACCTCGTCGATGATGCCGACGATGGTGGCATCCACGGGCGCATCAGAAATGGAGCCTGCGTTACGGGCGGAGCTGCCGGTGGTCACGAGGACCCGGTCTCCGATGCCCGCGCCGATGAAGTCAACGGCCACCAGGGAGTCGAGCTCTTCGTTGGTGCAGGCGTCCAGGCGCCTGACCACCATGAGTTTCATGCCGCTTAAGCCGTCTTCTTTTCGTGTGGCCCACACATTGCCGATCACTTTTCCAACGATCATCCTGGTCGCCTCGTAAAGGTTGGGTCCGGCCCAGTGGCCATGGCCCGTTGGTTGTTATCCCCGGGTAAGGGTGATGCCGAGTTCCTTGGCGCTCTCCACGGCAAGGGGGGTGACCTGGGCGTCTGCGGGAAGCCAAAGCTCCGTTGCACCCCTGCGGCCAGCCTCTGCCACGTCCGATTCGGTCACCAGGGGTTTCCTGATCCGGACGGTGTCGCGTTTCGTCATATCCATGGCGGACAGGCCGAAGGAGGCCAGTGCCGCCTCCTGTCCCTCGAAAAGCCGCATGAGGCCTTCGGGGGCGGTATCGGCATACCGCTTGTATTCAAACTCCATCACCTCCACCGGGTGACCGGCCAGAAGAGCGGTGAGGACCTTTTCCATCAGGGGTCCCTCGGCCTTGCCCGCGGCCATGTCCGCCATGTGGCGGATGGAAAGATACGGCACGATACGCCGCAGGCTCTCCTTGGGGCCCGGGTCTTCATCCGGGTAGAGAAAGGCGTGCCCGTCACCCAGCTGCTTTTCAGCGGCCTGGCACTTGGGACAGGTCTTCTCCCCGATGATGAGAACCCTGGGTGCCTCGTCACGGCCGTCGATCTGCTTGAGGACCTCGGCGGCGATGGCTTTTACCAGTGCTTCCACATCCATGGTGTCTCTCCTATTCGCCCTGTGGTACCGAGCTCAGGGCAATGCCCATGGGGGTCACGAGAAAGGGGTTGGCAGGTTTGTACACAGGGATCCCAAGCTCTTTTTCAAACACGGTCTCCATGTCCGTAAGGCAGCAGGTGCCGCCCACAAGGTAAACGGATTTTATGTTCCGCCCCTCGATGTGCCCTTTCACGATGGTGGCCATCTTCTGGATCACGGGACGGACCGCAGCAAAGATCTCCTTGTGCCGCCCGTAGTCCCGTTTGATCTCCTCGGCCTCTTCGAAGCTCACCTTGTAAGCGCCGGAGAGGACCAGGGAGAGATGGGTTCCGCCCGTGGCTTCGTCGGCCACGTAGACCACCTTGCCCTTCTCCAGGATGGAGAGGCCGGTGGTGCCGCCGCCAATGTCCACGATGACACCGTCTTCAACCCCCAACACGGCGTTGGCCGCCGTGGGCTCGTCCAGCAGGTTGGTCACTTCCATCCCCGCGCCTTCCACCACATAGCCGTGGGTCTTGCAGTCCGACTCGCCGGTCCCGGGAGGCACGGCAATGGCCGCCTTCTCCAGTTCCCGTCCGAGGCGTTCCTCAAGCTGGGCCTTGAGACGCCTGACCACGGTCATGGCGCCCATGTAGTCCACCACCAGGCCGTCTTTGATGACCTGGGCAAACTCCATGGCACAGGCCACCGGCTCCCTCTTGCTGTTCATGACGACCAGCACGATGAAGGCGGTACCCAAGTCCACCCCCACCAGGAGCTCTTCGGTGGGAGAGACCTCCCGTGTGGTGTCGAGGCACGTTTCCAGATCGGCGATGAGCCGATCCACGGATGAAAAGTCCAGCATTACGCCTCCTGGGTGACGCCCACGATCCTGCCCCGGGCGTTTTTGCCCAGGCCGCAGCTGTTGGCTTCGTCAAAGTCGATGTGCATGGCCAGTCGGAAGTCCTTGTTCACCCGCACGATGACATCCTTGAACACCGCAGGGCGGGAGCCGTCCATGTGGACATCCACCTTCTGGTTGTCGGACACGCCGAAACGGGCCGCGTCCCCAGGGGACATGTGGATGTGACGGGCTGCAACGATCACCCCCTCTTCCAACCCGGCAAGGCCGCTGCCGGAGGTGAGGACGACGCCCGGGGTACCGGCCACGTCGCCGGACTGGCGAACCGGGGCCTTGATCCCGAGAATACGAGCGTCGGTGAGGGAAAGCTCCACCTGGCTCTTGGGTCGGGCGGGCCCTAAGACCGCCACGTTGTCGATGACGCCGCTGGGACCGATAAGGCGGACCCGCTCCTTGCAGAGATACTGACCCGGCTGGGAGAGCTCCTTGACGTGGGTCAGGGGGCCGCCGAACAGCTCTTTGATATCTTCTTCACACAGATGGACATGGCGACCGGAGAGCTCCACGGGGATGGCTGCGTCGCAGGACGCCGCCGCCTTTTCCGCCGGGGTCTCTCCCATCTGGTCCATGACCTTCTTGATAATGTCTTCTACGATAGTCTGTTGCATCGGATCTCCTAGGTGTACATGCCGCCCTTGTCTTTGAGCATCATGATGTAAATGGCGCTGCTCATGCGGTTCAGGGCCTGGACCATGTCGGGTGTGCCCAGCTGAAAGGACTCTTTGAGCACGCTGACGGCCGACACCTCCAACTCACGAACCAGGGCTCGCAGGCGGTTGAGCTTCAGAATCATCTCCCCCATGTCGTACGTGGGGAGAAGGTGACCCACCCCGTAGTATTTTTTGGGGTTATGGGAGTGGGCCCGGAGCTCCCCGTCGGTAAGCCCAAGGATGGGCTTGTCCGGCATGGGGGTGTCCAGGACATCGCGGCGCATGATGTCGCGGGTCCACTCAAGGATCTCAGAAAGATCCGCCACCAATGCCTTTTTACCGGCATCGTGGGCTTTGGCCTGCAGCAGGAGAATCTCCCCCTGGCAGGTATCGAGACGGCCCCTGAACACAATACGCGGATGGTCCTTGGGGACCAGGCGGTTGCCCGTGAGCTGGGTCATGTGCTCGGGCTTTGTGTCGTAGAAGCTGCCGTCAACGGCCGACACGTATGTCGGGCCGGTTTTCCCTTCCGCCTCTGTTTTCTCCGGGGCGGCCTCGGGCTGCGAGGCGCATGACGCTTCTTCCCCCCTGACGACCTTGACCCCCTTCTCACCGAGAAGCTGGGATGCGGAGGGGGTCAGGATCTGACCCTCCTCCAGCTTGAAAGTCTCAGGAACGTCCTTTCTGAAGATCTCCCTCAGATAGGTTTCCGATATGACTTTCATGGCTTATTATCCTTCAATTTTGGGGAGAATCAGCTCCACTTCACCGTGGGGACGGGGAATGACGTGTACGCTGACGAGCTCGCCCACGCGGTCGGCGGCTGCTGCACCGGCGTCGGTGGCGGCCTTGACGGCACCGACGTCACCTCGGACCATCACGGTCACGAGACCGGCACCCACCTGGCTGCGGCCGATGAGGGTAACGTTGGCAGCTTTTACCATGGCATCTGCTGCTTCTACTGCGCCTACGAGACCTCGGGTTTCGATCATTCCAAGTGCATTCTGTGAACTCATGATTCTTTTCTCCTAAAAATAAAGTATCTGTGACTATCTGTCGCCGGGGCCCGCGTAAAAAACCTGAAGAGCCCCGGTGCAACATCGTGTTTGGTTCAGGCCGCCAGAAAAGGCGGCCTTGTCTTACAATTAAACAGTGCCGCTCATCTTTTTGAGCTGCTCCATGATCATGTTGGTCACGGCCTGAACGTCCACGCTCTCGGTGGAGGCGTTGCAGGTGGTTGCAGCGGCGTCGTCCAGGCCGTAGGCCATGCGACGGATGTTGAAGAGCTGCTGGGGACCGACGTTCTCGGAGGTGGCGCTGCCGCCCACGGTCCCGCACCCGAGGGTGAAGGAGGGAGCCATGTTGGTGGAGATGCCCACGGCGCCCTGGGTGGTGGGGGTGTTCACCAGGAAACGGGAGACGGGCTTTTTCAGCGCGAACTCGCGAATCACGGTCTCGTTGTTAGAGTGGATGCCCATGGAGTGGCCCAGGCCGCCGTTGTGGAGGAGCTTGTAGCAGAGCTCGCAGGCTTCCTGCCAGTCGTTGACCACGTAGAAACCGAGAAGGGCGGTGAGCTTCTCCTTGGAGAAGGGGAATTTGGGTCCCACGCCGGGCTCGTCGCAGAGCAGCATGGTGGTGCCGGCGGGCACGTCGATACCGGCCACCTTGGCGATGTCGGCTGCGCAGCGGCCCACGATGGCGGGGTTCATGGAGCCGTTGGGGCGTTCCATGACGCGCTTGACCTTGGCCAGATTCTCCCCTTCCAGGAAGTAGCCGCCCTGGGCGATGACGCTGGCTTTTACCTTGTCTGCGATGCAGGCTTCGGTGACGATGGCCTGCTCGGAGGCGCATACGGTGCCGTTGTCAAAGGTCTTGGAGGCAAAGATCTTCTGGACGGCCACGTCCACGTCGGCGCTGCGCTCGATGAAGGCGGGCACGTTGCCGGAGCCCACGCCCAGGGCGGGGGTGCCGGAGCTGTAAGCGGCCTTGACCATGGCGTTGCCGCCGGTGGCCAGGATCATGTCGGAGATCTTCATCAGCTCATCGGTGCCCTGGAGGGTGGGAACGCTGATGACGCCCACGAGGTCCTCGGGGAGATCCATGGCCTTGAGGACGCCGCGGATCATGTTGACGGTGGCCGTGATGCACTTCACCGCGCTGGGGTGGGGAGAGAACACGATGCCGTTGGCGCTCTTAAGGGAGATGATGGCCTTGTAGAGCGTGGTGCTCGTGGGGTTGGTGGAGGGGATGAGGCCGGCGATCACACCCATGGGAGCAGCGATCTCAACGATCTTGTTCTCGGTGTCCTCGTTGATGATCCCCACGGTCTTGACGCCGCGGTAGTAGCTCACCAGCTTTTCGGAGGCGAGGATGTTCTTCTGCTTCTTGTCCTGCCACTTACCGAAACCGGTCTCTTCGCTGGCCATCTTGCCCAGCTCTTCAGCCATCTCGGCACCCACTTTGGCAATGGCCTCCACAAGGGCGTCCACGCGTTCCTGACCGGCCCGTTCAAGAACGGGCTGCGCAGCGCGTGCCGCACGGACCAGGGCTCGGGTCTCCTGAATTGAGAGCAAATCCTTATCTACCATCTTACGTCCTCTCTTACTTCTCTAATGTCTTCATGTATTGAACAAACGCCTCAAGAAGATCTTTCTTCTTGGCATACTTGATCTCACCCCTCGGGATGGAAAAGGTGGGGATCTGCCGGGCGAGGCGCCGCAGTTTGGTCACTTTCAGTTTTTTCAGGTCTGCCATGTCAACGGTCAGGGCATCCTCGGCTCCGCCCTCATCTGCAGGGCTGGGGCTGTCGGTGAGGTCGGGTGTCGCCGCATCGGGCAGTGCCGCGGGCTCCGGTTCCGGTTCAACCTCGGGTTCAAGGAGGATCTCCGGTTCCTCGGCCTCGGGGGCCTTGCGCTCGGGAACGCAGGTGGGCCGCTTGGCCTCTTCAATCAAAATACCGTCCAGGCCTTCTGCGGTGCGGGCGATCACGGTAATGGAGAGAACCTCCCCAAGACGCGCGGCCGCCGTGCTTCCGGCGTCCACCGACGCCTTGACGGCAGAGACGTCACCGGTCATCAGGATGGAGACAAGGCCCCCACCCACGGCCTGGGAACCGAGGATGGAGACATCGGCGGTCTTCACCGCCACGTCACCGGCCTCGATGGCGGGGACAAGACCCACGGTCTCGATGATCCCCAATGCCCTGCCGTTTAGCTTCATGACTCCGTGTGCCTTCATGGCTTACCCCCTCTACTCTACGACGTAGGTGGCAAAAAAGACCTTGGCCTTGTCGGGGGAGCCCCAGACGACCTTGGCGCCGGAGGGGACAAAGAACACATCCCCGGCCTTGGCGGTGAAGGTCCGGTTGTCGATGCTCACGGTGAGGGTCCCTTCGATGACGTAGTCGATCTCTTCGTACCCTTCCATCACCCACTCAAAGCGGGATGAGTCGATCTCAAGGAACCCGGCACCCATATGGGAGCCGTCGTCACCGCCGACGACCTCGCGGAAGCAGGCCTTGGCATCGGGCGTTCCGGTGTCGAGGACTTCCATGGCCACGGACTTGCCGCGGACCAGCTTGACCCCGCCGCCGGTTTCGGCGCAGTAGGGTTCGGAGGCGGCGGCGCCGTCGGTCATGATGCCGTTCAAAAGCCCCTTGTTCATCATGGCTTTAAGGGCCCCGTAGATTGTTTCACAGCTGATCTCGCCCTCTTCTTCCGGAGCAGCGGCGTCACCTGCGGCGGAGCACTCGGGTGCCTGGGCCTTGCACGCGACGCACTCGGCTTCGGTCTTGCCCTCGCACAGCGTCAGCTTGGCGGCTTTTGCGGCGTCTTTTGCCGACGGGGTCAAAATCATCCCCGGTTCGACGCAAAGGGTGGTCTCCCCCTGCTTCACCAGCTTTTCGATATCATCCGCACAAATCAATTTTTTCATGTGTTTTTCAACCCTTTCATGTATTTGCGCACGTTCCTGTTACCAACCTTGTATAAAATATCCATCCATGGGACCGTTTTTCAGTGTCTCACCACGGTCACCGGAAAATCTGAGTTCTTAATCCACGATTCAATACGGTCCAGATCTGCGTCGGAGAGGCTCGGATCTCCCTGGATGGGATACTCCCAACCCAGCTGCTTGTATTTGTTGACCCCCATCTTGTGGTAGGGGAGCAGGTCGATGCCTTTGAAGTTCTTGTAATCCCGGTACGGCATCAGAAAATCGATGAGGGCACGGATCTCCCCTTCGCTGTCGTTGACGCCCTTAAGCAGCGGCATCCGGATCTGGACGTTGTGCCGGTTGTCCAGCAGGGTTTTCAGGTTGCTTAAAATCATCTCGTTGCGGACCCCGGTCAGTTCATGGTGGCGGTCGGAGTCCATGTGCTTCATGTCAAAGAGAAAAAGGTCCGTGAATTCGGCCACCTTCATGAGGGCCTCGGGCTTGGCGTAGCCGCAGGTCTCAATGGCGGTGTTGATGCCCACCTGCTTGCAGACCATCATCAGGTTGGCCGCGGCATCCGGCTGCATCAGGGCCTCGCCTCCCCCTAAGGTCAGGCCGCCTCCGGACATCTCGTAAAAGGAGCGGTCCTCCTCCACGATCTCCAGCAGCTCCGAAATCGTTTTCACATCCCCGACAACGGAGAGGGCGGACTGAAGGCAGGCCTCTTCACACTTGCGGCACCCGATGCACTCGCTGCCCTTGACGAACTCGTGGGCACCGGTGTCCGGGGAGAGCCTGTGGACGCCTGCGGGGCATACCGAGACGCAGGCCCCGCAGTTCACACACAGGCTCTCTTTGAAGAGAACCTGGTGCTTTTTCTTTTGACTTTCAGGATTTGAGCACCACTTGCAGCGCAGGGGACACCCCTTGAAGAACACAATGGTCCTTACGCCGGGCCCGTCATACATGTTGTATTTCTGGATGTTGAATATCAGTGCTTTTCGTTCAATCATGGTTCCGCCTGTGCTGCTCATGGTGCTTTAAATCCCTATGCGTCTGTCTGTCTCGGTATGATCCCCTTAGATCTCGTGCAACATGGTCCTGCTGATGATCTCGTCCTGAACATCCTTGCAGAGTTCCACGAAGAAGGCGCTGTAGCCAGCCACGCGAACCACGAGGTCGCGGTACTTCTCAGGCGTCTTCTGGGCTTCCAGCAGGGTCTCGTTGTCGAGGTAGTTGAACTGCATCTCCCCGTTGCCCAGCATGCAGGCGGTACGGATCAGGGTGATGACGCCGTTCTCCCCTTCGGGGGTGTCCAGCAGGCCGCTCATCAGCTTGAAGTTGTGCACCATGCCGATGTTCATGCTGTCGTTGGACATCTTGGACACGGACTTGATGATGGCGGTGGGGCCCTTGAAGTCGGCGCCCTGGGTGGGGCTGATGCCGTCTGAAAGGGGCATCCACGCATCACGGCCGTTGGCGGAAGCTCCCAGGAGCTGGCCGAAGGGCGTGTTGTTGGAGATAGACAGGGTCCCGTGGCTCAATACAGAGTACAGGGTCTTGTACTTGCGGTGCTCCTGCTCGGTGAAGCTGACGAGGTCGGCGGCGATGAGGTCGGCGTAGTCGTCGTCGTTGCCGAACTTGGGAGCGGCAAGACAATCGGCCTTCACCTGGTCGTAGCCCTTGAACTCGGCCTTGAGGGCTTCGTTCATCTGCTCCAGGGTGTACTTCTTGTCGTCAAAGACCAGCTTCTTGATGGCGGCCATGGAGTCGGCGTGGGTGGCCAGGCCGCTCCAGATAACGCCGGGGCCGAAGTTGTACATGGCGCCGCCTGCGGAGACGTCCTTGCCGGAATCCATGCAACCCTCGTACATCATGGACATGAGGGGCTTGGGTGCCAGGTCACGATGGATGCGCTGGGAGATAACGGTGCCCACGCTGGACCACTTGGTGACGTGCTTGATCATCTCTTTGACGGCCGCGTCGAACTTCTCGTAGGTGTCGTACTGGCTCAGGGGGCCGTAGTCGGGGCACACCTGCTTCTCATACCAGAGGGGCACACCGTGGTTGAGGACCATCTCAATGCAGATGGGCCACTGGGTGTACGCGGTGGAGGTCCACTGGTAGAGACGCCCTGCTTTCTGGGGCTCAACACAACCCATGAGGCAGTAGTCGCGGGAGTCTTCGATGGAGCATCCCTTGGCCAGCATCATCTTGATGTGGGTGTCGTCGAAATGGATGGCGGGAAAACCCATGCCGGAACGGATAACGTCCACAATCTTTTTCAGGTACTTGTGGGGGGACCTGTTGTGGACACGGGTGGCCAGGGAGGGCTGGTACACACGCACGTGACGCACAGCATCCATGAGCAGGTAGGTAAGGTCGTTGGTGGCGTCGATGCCGTCACGGGTCACGCCGCCCACACACATGTTGACGAAGGGCTGGTACCCGGCAAAGAACTTGGAGGCGTCTTCGCTGGTGAGCCACATCATCTCGGACATCTTGATGAGCATACAACCGGCCAGGTCAAAGGCTTCGTACTCGGTCATGCGACCGGCGTCGATGTCCGCCTTGAAGAAGGGGTACATGTACTGGTCCACACGGCCGATGGACATACCGGTCTGGTTCTCTTCCACCACCAGGAGGGACTCGATGGTCCAGACCGCCTGGATGGCTTCCCAGAAGGTCTCGGGCTTGTGGGCGGGGACGCGGGCGTTGACCTCGGAGATCTTCAGCAGCTCGGCCTTGCGCTGGGGGTTGGTCTCCCTGGCGGCCAGCTCTGCGGCGTAATCGGAGATACGCTTGGCGTAGATCATCACGCCTTCGGCGGTGAGGATCAGTGACTTGTAGAAGTAGATCTTGTCAAAGTCTTCGGGGTTCTCGTAGTCCAGCTCGGTCAGCTTCTCCTCGGCATCCTTGATGATGTCGAGCATCCCCTTTTTCATGAGGATTACGTCGTAGCCGGGGTTGGAGTCACCCCCGCCGTTCACGGCGTGGTAGGAGCAGTCGGTGACATAAGACTCACCGGAGATCTCCCACATGCCGGCTTCGCGGTACTGCTGTTCGCAATATTCGTCCACGGACTGGCCTTCCCAGAAGGGGAAGATCTCATCTTTCAGAACCTTTTTGTCCTCTTCGGAAATAAAGAAGGGGTCCTGGGCACGGGTACCAATGGTGTCCAGCTCGTCGCGGACCCAGCGCCAGGCGATGTCGGGAGAGAAGGCACCGCTTCGGGGAGAGCCGCAAGGGGAGCCCACGATGAGTTCGTTGTCCTGGATGACCAGGGGCGCGGTCTCACAGCAGCGCTTGAAGCTCATGCCACGGAGGATGGCCTTGGGAAGACCGGGGTTCTCCTTGGCGATCTGGGTCATCACCTTGGCGCGGTGAATGGTAATGGAGGGCACCTGCTTGAGGAAATTCTCCCTCAGCTGGGCGTGACGCTCGGTGGGGCCGTCGGGAATCCCGGGGCCGTGGGTTGTAGCGATACCTGCAACGCCAGGGGCTGCCTTGGTGATCTCAGAAGAGATGCCCTCAAACATCTTTTTGAGCGATGCGCGCTCTTGAGGGGTCAGGTTCTTAGTCGCTTCTGCAAGCTTGCTTGAAAATTCATGAAGATCCAAAAGTATTCCTCCCTTATAACTGATCCTCTTCCAATGGTATCTACTTTGCGCCACCGATGGTTCGGATGGCCTCGTCCAGTAGCTTCTGGAAGGTCTGCATATTCACTAAATTGTCCTCTGCCCCATGAGCAACGGTGCCCGGGGTGGGATGATCGTCGTGCTTCATGTCGGTGTCGATCTCTTCCATGCGCCTGACCCCGTAGCCCACCTTGCGGGTGTAGATCAGGTTTAAGGGGGAGACGTTGTCCGAGGTAATGCCATCCCCTGCCGAGCCGCTGCCCAGGGTCATGGAGGGGACCAGGTTCGTGGTGGCCCCCAGGCCGCCGAAGGCAGCCGGTGTATTCACAAGCAGCCGGCCCACGGGTTTTTTCAGGGCAAACTGGCAGATGACATCCTGATCGTTGGAGTGGATGACAAGGGTGTGGCCGTTTCGTTCGGTCACCAGGAGCTCGATGCACTTTTCACAGGCGTGCATCCAGTCGTCTTCCACGTAGTAGGCCAGCACGGGACACAGCATCTCTCTGGCAAAGGGGTCGGTGTCGGAGACGTATTTGCGCTCCGCCATGAGCACGGAAACATCGTCCGGTACCTCAAACCCTGCCCTATGGGCCAGGGTTTTGGCTGAGACCCCAACCATCCCGGGGTTAAGCTTGCCGTCGGGACGGAAAAAGAGAGCGGCAAAGGTCCGGGTCTCCTCTTCGGTCATGAAATAAGCGCCCTTTGCCCGGAGGGCTGCCTTGACGTCCCGGTCAATGCAGCTGTCCACCACAATGGACTGTTCGGCAGACGGCACAATGCCGTTGTCAAAGGTCTTGCTGGCGATGATGTCGGCAACGGCCCGGGTGATGTCGGCGGTGCGTTCGATAAAGGCAGGCCCGTTGCCCGTGCCCCCGTAGATCACGGGTTTCCCGGCCTTGTAGGCTGTCTTGAGCATGGCCGGAACCCCGGTGTTCATGATCAGGGACGTGCCCTTGTGCCCCATGAGCTCCCGGGTGCCGGAAGCTGTCACCGTGCCCAGGTAGGTCAGGCAACCTTCGGGCAACCCCTTGGACTCTGCGGCCTCAATGAGGATATCCAGGACCTTGCCCATGGTCTTGCGCGCCCTGGGATGGGGCGAAAACACAACGGCGTTGCCGGACTTTACGGCAATGAGCGCCGTGTAGATGGTGGTTGAAACCGGGCTGGTCGCAGGACTCAGCGCCACCACGACACCGACGGGAACACCGATGTCCATCATGCGGTTCTGAGGGTCTTCACCGATGACGCCCACGCAGCGCATGCCCCTCAAATGCTTGCGTGCGTACCCGCACACAAACCGGTTCTTGACGGCTTTGTCCTGCCATGAACCGTAATCTGTTTCTTCATGGGACAACACGGCAAGCGTTTCAGCGTGCTCCTGGGCGGCGTCCGCCATGCACTCGACGATCTCGTCCAGCTTCTCCTGGGAAAAGGTGGCGAGTTTCTTCTGTGCTTCAAACGCATTCTCTGCAAGAATCCGTGCTTCCTGGATGGAGAGTAAATCATTGTCGATGATCGTCATGCTGTCTCTCCCTCTCCTTTGCTTCATGGTCGTCTTTCGTAAAAGTCCCCTCTGCCGAGCCCGTCAAAATCAGGGCAGCAGCTTGTCGAGGGCGTACTGGCTGGTAATTTTTGTCAGCGCAGGATGGGGCGTGGGGATCACGCAGGAGCTGTGGGGGTCGACGCCCATCTCTTTGACGGCGGACTCGCCTGCCTCAACGGCAGCCTTAACCGCACCCACATCACCTGAAACCAGAATGGAGATGTAACCCGACGCGGTGTTCTCATAACCGAGCAGGTCCACATCCGCGGCCTTTACCATGGCATCCGCCGCTTCAAGGGCAAACACGATACCGAAGGTCTCCACCATGCCCAGGGCCTTGGACCGGGGAAGGTCTTCGGCGTCATCGATCTGGGCATCCACATCGTGTACGGAGACAATGTCGCCGACAGCGCTGATGGGACGCGGCATGACGTTGTGCGCGGTCAGGGGTCCGATCTCCTTTGCCGCGGCTGCACCGGCTTCCACCGAGGCCTTCACGGCGGCGACGTCGCCCTTCACAAAAATCGTCACCAGCGTGGAGCCGATGTTCTCGTATGAAATCAATTCAACATTGGCAGCTTTGAGCATCTGATCGGCGCCGTAGATGGCCGGAACCATGCCCGTGGTTTCGATGAGTCCTAACGCCTCTTCTCCGTAATATCGCATTAAAATCCCTTCCCTGATTTGGTCCTTAATTTTGAACGATTCAGCCCTATGCTGGCAGTACCTTAACCCTTCCCCCATAGGGGAAAGTCAATGGTTTTTTAGGCTAAAACGCAAATTGGTCCGGCCAGTTTCAAACCCACGCATCAGCGCAGACAACACCCTGATTTTATGAAGCATAACGCAGAAGACATTTCACGGTTCGTGAGACAAAAGCTGCTATGTTTGCCTGAAAGCCTGATTTTTTGATTTCAATAAAGCCCCCTTGTGTCGCCCCCAGCGTTACCTCAAGGGACAGCCTCACCACAACAAACCTGCACCCCCCGGGGCAGTAACATCAAACCCGCCGCAGCCCCCTGTTCAATCCGCGTAAAAAAAGCCATGCGCAGCAGGCTGCGGCGCCATAAAAAAAGGGCCCTGCCCCCATGGTATGGGAACAGGGCCCTTAAGGGCCGGCTGAAAACTCAAGCCTTCTATCGGCGACGCGACGATGGAACCAAGGCCACCGACGCGTCAGAGCGTCATCAATCCTTGATGTAGTGGTTGATGGTCTCCGCCCCTTCCTGGTGGGCACGATAGTAGACGCGCAGCTCGTTGTTGGCGTCCATCTCGTAACGGGTCTCCTCAAGGAGGCCGTTGGCCTCGGCGGTCATGATGGCCGAGATCATGTCGGGCTTATTGAAGGCCTTGAAGTTGCTGTATTCACCCTTGAGAGCGGCCATGACATCGTCGGCACACGCCTCTTCAACCGTGGTGAAAAACTTAAGAATCGCGTAGTTAAGGGGTTTCATCTTATTTATCCTCCTTGCCTTTGAGCAGGTCCAGGGGGTTCAGGGCAATGGTAAAGATACCGGCAACCATAACAACAGCTGCGATCCAGGAGATGGGAGCCATGGCCCAGCCATCGAGACCGAAGATCATGCCGAGGACAACCCAGCAGCAGAAGGGACCCCAGAAGGAGAAGGTGCCGTTGCAGGACATTCCGAGGGCGGCACCGCACATGCTGTTGCCTTTGTACCAGAACATGAAGGCGCCGTAAGCAGCAAGACCGGCGCAGGCAAACCAGACAATGGATCCGTCGGTGACAGCTTCAGTCACCAGCGCGGCGGTGTTGCCGCCACCGGAAATCATACCGAAAAGGGGAACGAGGATGATGAAGTTGGAGAGGCCGGAGGTGACCTGACGGATGGTGATACCCACTTCGGAATCGATGAGGGCCGTGCCGTAACCGCAGACACACCCTTCAAAACCCCAGCCGAAAGCGGCAAGGAAACCGAAGAAGATACCAAGGGCCATGCCTTCGGGGGCGTCGCCACCGAGGGTGGGGTAGGCGATCATGACGCTGGCGCCGAAGCAGATGGCGATACCCAGCATCATGCGGGCATTAAGCTCCTGCTTGAACCAGAATCGGGCCAGAATGGCGCCGATGGCGGGGCACAGGGCGCTGATGGGAACCACGATGGAACCGGCCTTCTGAAGACCGATAACATAACAGGTACTTGCAAAGGGGCCACCGATAATGGCGCCTACCATCATCACCACACCGGGCTTGGTTTTCAGGCAACGGAAAAAGTCGCCGAGCTTGCCTCTGATAATGGCGATCAAAATGGACCAACAGGCGCTGCAAGAGTCTGTCACAGCTGCGCCAAGGGCACCGAGAAGATAGGTGATGGCGAAAGCGGACAGGCCTGCTGTGTTTGCGCCGTACCAGTCAATCCAGGGCCCCTTGGACATGCCAAGAGTCATAAAAGCAGTATAAAATCCGTAACATAAGCCGGAGAAGAGAGCAATCAACACGCCCTTTCTCTTAAAATCGGCTGCCATCTTGTTTTTGGCCTCCATCGCGGCCAAATTCTGTGAACCTGATGCTTCAAACATGAATGAACTTTCCTCCCTAAAAAACCAAAACTTTTTTGGATAAACCCGGACACGCAAAACATACGTCTGCTGCATGATCAACACGGATTTCAGCTTTTCAAGGACTATAACTGTGCCCCTAAGGGGAATGTCAAAACCTTTTTTACCAGAAAATTGAGCCGTTCCATGGGGTCCGAAAGTGGCAAATATCTCTTCGGGACACCCTAGTATAATAAAGAGAATCTCCATGACAGAGGCACTGCAGCCCGACATGTCACCGCATTTTTTTTGTGATGTTTCCCCAAAAAATTGCTCATTGCCCCGGCATGCAGGTGCCTTTCCCCAGTTCCTTGGGACCTCTTCGCATGCAACGCCCCCCTCGGTTGTTCCCGGCGTCAAGGGTGCGGCGGCCCACCACAAGCACGGGTTTCCACAGCCTTTAACCCCGGACACAGGCTTTTTTGATAAGAAAAAGGACCCATTCCGGGCACGCCGGACCTCCCCTGGGGAACATCCACCTTTTTTGTACTAAAAATCGGCAATCAGTTGACTGAAAAGGGATACATGGGTATCATCTTTTTCATCATTTTCTACAAAAAGCGTCCCCCGTCATATGAAGGTATCTGATTTTTTGTTGGAGTTCGGAACCTTCAGGACAGCGCCGGTCCGACACAGGTAACCTGTGCCATCGGAGACGTATACAGGATTATAGCAGCATTGTATGCCTTTAAAAGGAACATCGCCGTTTTTTTTGGGTAGGCTGCCGTGCTGGGCGGGGTATGCAAGGGAAGGATCGGTTTCCGATGACAGGATACGCTGATCCGGGTCAGGGCTTATGGGAGGGTTCATCCCCCGGGCCGTCATCAAGCCAGAAGGATGGTTCATGAAGTACAAAGACAGATATTCCATTGGCGAAGTCAGCCAGATCTGCAATGTGTCCAAAAAGGCGCTCAGGCACTATGACAAAATCGGACTCATCAAGTCCGAGCGCTCCTGCAACAACAACTACCGGTATTATTCCAACGAATCCTTACTGGCGGTCCCTGTCATCAAATACTACAAGCAGATGGGGTTCAAGCTCGACGAAATGAAAGATTTCATCGAGGGAACCGTGGACACCCGCGGCAGGATCTACGCCTCCATCAAGCGCTCCTTCAACGCAAAGATCGAAGAGTTGAAAAAAGCCCAGGAGGAAATCCGAAGGCAGTACGAGTCTGTCAAGGACTGGCATGACCTGATCTTAGAAGCCGAAATGGTCATCGACAACAATATTCAGGAAGTGGCCGTCAAGTATGTGGAGGCCTCGGACTATCTGTTCCATGAGCAGATCTTCACCAACAACATCGAGGCATCCATCATCAACATCGAGTTCACCAATTACGTGGAAAAGGTGAACAACGAAATCACCGGACCGGTGATGATCAATTTTTCATCGCTTGAAGACAGGCTCCAGAACAGGCACCAGCCCGTGCGGATCATGCAGAAAACACTGAAGCAGTGCAAAGAACACGAGAAAATGTCCTTCGGCGGGCAGATGATGATCACCTGTTACCACATCGGGTCCCACAAAAACATCAACGAAACCTACGAAAAGATCTGCAAATGGGCCCGAATGCACAATTACGTGCTGGGAAAAAAATCATACGAACGGTATGTGACCGATTACTGGACCACCCGAAAGAGCTCCAAGTTCGTCACGGAAGTCATGATCAACGTATCACGCAATTAACCGGGAACGCCCAGACCTCTGGGCATTCCCGGATCATTTCAACATACCTTGCCGCGGCCGCGGCAACGCATCACGGTTTTAAATTTTAAAGGTTTCCACCACCTGCTTCAGGGCAAGGGCCATCTGGGACAACTCTTCTGCGTTCCCGTGGACGCTGCGGCTCCCCCCGGAGATGTCTGCGGCGTTGGTGTTCACCTCGGAGATCTCCCGGGTAATCTCGGTGATGACCCCGGAACTCTGGGCCACCATGCCGTTGACCTCCTGGATCCCCTGGGATGCCTGGGAGATATTCGCGGCGATTTCGCGTGTGGCAACAGACTGCTCTTCCACGGCCGTTGCGATGGTCCCCACGATATCATTTACCTCGGATATCACCCGGGTCACCTCTTCGATGTCTGCGACGCTCTCGCCGGTGATACCCTGGATACCGTCCACCTGGGCCTTGATGTCCCGGGTGGCGTCGGCAGTCTGGTTGGCCAGGGCTTTAATCTCCCCGGCCACCACGGCAAATCCCTTGCCCGCTTCCCCTGCCCTGGCCGCCTCGATGGTGGCGTTCAAGGCCAGCAGGTTGGTCTGCTCGGAGATCTCGCTGATGGCTTCGGTGACGCTTCCGATGGCGGCGGCCGCTTCGCCGAGACGGGCCATTTTCGTGGAGGCGCCCCCGGCCTGTTGAACGGCTTTCTCCGAGATATGTCGCGCCGTCTCCGACTGTTTCGCCACTTCGCCGATGGTGGCGGTCATCTCCTCGGCGGCGGTGGCCACCATGTCGCTGTTGGCCGAGGCCTGCTCCATGGAGGCGGCCACTCCGTTGATATTGGAGGTCATCTCTTCGGCGGCACCGGACACGGAGGTGGCGCGCTCGGAGGTGTTGTCCGCACGGGTGGAAAGATCCCCCGCCACATCCAGCAGGGCCCCGGACGCCCCTTCCATGGCGCCTGCCTGACCGGCCAGGTCCCCCACGATACGCTGGAGTTTTTCAATGAAGCTGTTGAACCAGGTAGACAGTTCCCCGATTTCGTCCTGGGTGTTGATGGGCAGGCGAAGGGTGAGATCGCCCTCCCCTTCGGCGATATCGCGAAGACCGTCCACAACCCCGTTGATGGGTTTCACCACCAGCACAATGGCGATAAACCACACCACGGCCACCAGCATGAGAAACCCGGCCAGGCCGATGACGATGCTTGTGTTCCTGAGTTTAACGGCCCCTTCCATGACTTTGGAGAGGGGAACGACGATGCCGATGGCCCAGGGAGTATCGGTCTTGCCCACGGTAATGGGCGCCAGCACCTGGAAGGTCATCTGGCCATCCTTGACCGTTTCACGCTCCACGGCAAAGACCTGCCCCTCTTCCAGGGCACTCAGCAACGATGTCTGGACCTTGCCCGTGACGAGCTCTCTCACGTTTTTCCCAACAAACTCGTCTGCGGGGTGCGCCACGATGTAGCCACCGCTGGAAACCAGGTAGCCGTATCCCGTGCCGAAGGGTTTCACTTTTTCCATCATCTTTCCGAAGGTATCCAGGGCGATGTCCACGGCCACAATGCCTAAAAACCGCCCTTCCACCATGATGGGGGCCACCACCGTGGCCATGAGCACATCCTTGCCTCCCACGGGGTAGACATAAGGCTCGGTAATAATCTCCCTTCCACTCCTCTTGGGGTCCTGGTACCAGGCCTCGGTATCGAAGTTCACCAGGGGTTCCACCTCGATGTTCCCGCTGCCGCGGTTCCAGTAGGGCACGAAGCGGCCCGTGTCGTCATGGCCCGGCACACCGATGAACTCAGCGTCGCGTCCGTCCAGGGCGTTGGGCTCCCAGCAGGTGTCGATGGCGATGAAGTCGGGATTCTGGCGAAGCACGTTCTTGAGCATGGCGTTGATCTGCTCCCGATCCGGATCGGTGTCGCCTTTTTTGATGCCTTCAAGGGAGTGGGCCACGGTTCGGACCACATCCATGGCCCGGTCCAGCTCCGACTTGATCATCTGGCCGTGGTTGGAGGCGATCTCAAGGGTCTTCTCCTCCGCCTCAGCACGGGCCATCTTCGAGGCATTGTAAGTAATGTACGAGATACTCACGGAGTAGGAGAGCAACACCACCCCACAAATACTAAGCAGCATTTTGCCGCGCAGACCCATTTTTCCAAACATCATCAGTCTCCTTCAAATAAACTCAAACCACATTTCTATCACGGATACGTAACAGGAAAACAAGCCGCCAGAGTCAACAAGCCCTCATTATGGACAGCTCCCATGAAGTACCCGGGTTATGCCTGACGCGTTTCAAACACCAGAGTCTTGATCACCACGGGGACCACCGTGCCCCCGGCAAGGGGGCGGCCGATGTCGATGTAATCCCCCTCCCCCACCTCCAGCTGATCCACGCAGATCACACGGGCGGACGGGTTCAGGGCCCGCAGGCTTTGACCAAGTACTTTGGCGCTGTCCTGCTCCAGCACAACAATAACGGGCAGTCCGGCCCGCACTGACCGTGCCAGGCCACCCAGGATCCCCTTTGCGAGCAACTGCACCGTCGGGTAATTGAGATAGGTTTGTCCCCGGATCCCCACGGCGATCTGTTCCGGGGCCTCTTCTTCTTCGTACTGATTTGCGCTTTGAAAGACCGCCTCGGCGACCTCGTCGGCCTGTTCCGGGATCCCTTCTGCAAACGGGACCACCACCGGAATGTTCCTTAGCGGCAGCAAGGTGTCGTCTGCCGAAATGGTACTGCCGCTCACATCCACGGTGCGGGACCCGGCACCGATGACCGTGGCCCGGATCGTCTCGGCAGGCCGCACGAGTTCCACCCCTGCGGCGTCGAAGACCCGGCGCACCTGCCTCCCCAGCATGGGGCCGATGTCCCCGTAACGGGCAATCTCGGAGAGGGTGTCGCACGGGGAAGAGGTGTAGGCGGAGTCGGCCACGCCCCCTGAGATCATGACGCAGTCCACCGTGTAGTCGAGCCGGAGGGGAGCGGTCATAAGAAGGTCTGACGCCAGCCCCCGGGGCTCGGGGTCCCGGAGGACCGACGCCACCACCTCGGCCATGCGGCGGCAGATGATGTCGATGACCATGGGCTCTGCCGGATCGCCGGGACGTGCCCTTACCCCCAGGTCCTCCAGAATCCGCTCCATGGGCTCCGCCACATGGAGGATTCGTCCTTCTGCGGCGTCCACCCGCATCAACCGGCCGCCCACATTGATGCAGCAGCTGTCGATGGCCTTTCCGTTTCGGTAGATGCCGATATTGGCCGTGCCTCCGCCGATGTCGATGTTGGCCACGGTCTTAAAGCGGTTGCGGGAGTAATCCGAGGCCCCGGACCCGCGCCCGGCGATGACCGACTCCAGGTTTCCGCCGGCCGTAGCCACCACAAAGTCTCCGGCATACCCGGCCAGCTCACCGGAGATCCGGCGAGCGTTCTCCTTTTTGGCGGTCTCTCCGGTGATGATCACCGCACCGGTGTCAATGGACGAAGGCGACACCCCGGCACGGGCAAACTCGCCCTCCACCAGGCGAAACACCTCCTCCGTGTCCACCAGGTTGCCGTGGGTGATGGGGGTAAAGTGAATGGCGCTGCGGTAGACCACTTCCTTGTCGGTGATCTCCATGCGCGGCACCAGGGTCCCCGGCGCCGTGTTCTTCACCGTCAGGCGGCTGATGACGCACTGGGTGGTGGTGGTGCCGATGTCGATGCCGACGCTGGTCACCACCTCGGCGGCACCGGACACCTCCCCGCCGCCAAGATGGGCTGCATACAAAGACGCTAGTTTGGGGCTGTCGGGCATAAAATGAACGGCTCCCTCCCATGGAATCGTTTTTGTTATAAAAAGCCTCCGGCGGCCCTGGCGGGGCCAAACCGCTAAAAAGTTAGACAAACAGGTCTTCTACACGACGTTTCGGGCTCCGCCGAAATAACTTCGACGTTTTCACACCCGCCGGAGGCAACTTTCCGGGTCTCCCCAAAACACCCGCAACCTTAGAGGCCCTTGCCTTTCATGGCTTCGGAAAGGGCCACGCCGCTGGCTTTGTGGGCGAGCATCTGCTTGACCACGGTGGCCATGTGGGCCCCGGCCTCTGCCGGGGGCGTGCCCCCTTTGTGGATGTTGGAGACAATGGTGCGGTCGGCTTCCACGGTCTCTTTCCCGGCCTTGTACACCATGTAAGAGCTCATGGACTCGGCGGTGATAAGGCCCGGGCGCTCTCCAATGAGTTCCACCACCACATCGCAGCCCAGCAGGGAACCCACTTCGTCCATGACGCCCACCCGTCCGTACTTCACAAAAAAGGGCGTGCCCACGGAGAGGCCTTCGGCTTTCAGGCCCTGGACCATGGCAGGAAGGGTGTCGGCGATGTTGGCCTCGATGGCCGTGGAGCTTAAGCCGTCCACCACGATAATCTGCACATTACAACCCTTCTCGCATGTGTCAAGGATGGTCTTTTTCCCCTCCTCACTGAGCTTTTTGCCCAGCTCCGGTTTCATGAGGAACTCGTCCTTGTCCCTGACCACGGTCTGGACCCCAAAAAGGCGGTTCTCGGCCAGGCAATCCTCTGAAACGTCCATAAACACGGCATCCACGGCAGCGGCGTGATCGGCCTGAAAATGGAGAAGGGAATGGGTCTTCTGGCGCGCGCCGCACCGTCCCATGAGGATACGGGCGGGGGTGGTCTTTCGCATGGCCTCAAGGGCTGCCATGTTGTGGGGATTGTCCACCGTCACCTCGTCCAGGGGAGGCAGGGTGACGGGCGACGCTTCGGCGGCCGGTGCCCGGGATGAGTCAAGGGCGCCCTCTTCCACCAGCTTTTTGATGATGCCTTCAATCAGTGCTTTCTCGTTCATGGGGCCTGCTCTCCTTATTTATCGAAAATGGACGGGTCACCGGCCGCCTCGGTGAGGCAGCCCTCTTCCATGATGCCCCGGCTCTCCAGCCAGGTTTCAAACTCGGGCGCCGGCCTGAGCCCTAAAATCTCCCGGGCGGACGCGTCATCATGGAAGCTGGTGTCCTGATAGTTGAGCATGCAGTCGTCTCCTCCGGAGACCCCCATGAAAAAGTTGGCCCCGGCCATGGCGCAGAGCATGGTGCCGATCTCCTGATCGTCCTGGTCGGCTTTCATGTGGTTGGTGTAGCAGGGGGCAATGCCCATGGGCAGGCCGTGCATCTTGCCCATGAAGAGATCCTCCAGGTCGGCCCGGATCACCTCTTTGCCCGTGTAGATGGTCTCAGGGCCGATGAAGCCGGAGACGTTATTGAGCATAAAGGGAGCGTAGCGTCTTGCCAGGCCGTAGGTGCGGGCCTCCAGGGTCATCTCGTCCACGCCGTGGTGGCAGTCCAGGGAGATCTCCGAGCCCTGGCCGGTTTCAAAATACATCACGTTGGGCCCGGTGGAGGCCCCCCTGTGAAGGGCCAGATCCCGGGCCTCGTCCAACATGGAGACGGAGATACCGAAGGCGTCGTTGGCGCTCTGGGACCCAGCGATGCTCTGGAACAGGAGATCCACGGGCACGCCTTTCTCCATGGCCTGCATCTGGGTGGTCACATGGGCCAGGACAACGCACTGGGTGGGCACCTCGTAGAGGTCCCTGAAATCGGTGATGGCGCGCATGACCCGGGAAAAGCCTTCCACGTTGTCTTCCACGGGGTTCACGCCGAAGCAGGCGTCGCCGCATCCGAAGGAGAGGCCCTCCTTCAGGGAGGCGAGAATCCCTTCAATGGCGTCTGTGGGGTGGTTGGGCTGGCAGCGGAACGACAGGGTACCGGGAAGGCCGATGGTGGTGTGGCAGTGGGCGGAGACCTTGATCTTCTTGCTGGCGTACACAAGGTCCATGGTGGACATGAGCTTGGCCGCGGCAGCGATCATCTCGCTGGTGAGGCCCCGGCTGATGTGAAGCAGGTCCCCCTGGCGGCGGGTCTTGAGAATGGTCTCCCGGAGCTCGGCCACGCTCCAGTTCTTGATCTTCTCGTAGATGGTGGTGTTGAGGCCGTCGTAGATGGTCCGGGTCACCTCGTCGTCATCGTAGGGGATCACCGGGTTTTCATAGATGTCTTTGAGCTGCAGGTTGGCCAGGCAGAGCTTGGCGGCCACGCGCTCGGTGGCGGACTCTGCCGATATGCCGGCCAGGGCGTCGCCGGACTTCTCGTTGTTTGCTTTTGCCAGAACATCTCGGACCGATGTGAAGGTAAACACCTTCTCACCGATCTGGCTTCGTAAATTCACACGCACTCCTCCATTAAGTGACTGATTGGCAGGCCCGTCCCCGTTGACGCGCCCTTCACCGGACCCACTGCACGCAAGGGCCCTTATGTGATGCCGAAGGCCCGGCCTGTGACAGCGGGCCTTCGGGTTGCATCCAACACCCATGGCCCGGGAGGCACCCCGGGCCATGTTTATCTCTTTTTTTCAGCGCGCTTTAGAATGCCTTCAGTGCGCCGTTCTCTTCGAGGAAGCCTGCCACCTTCGCCGTCTTTTCAATGGCGGAGGGTTTGGGGGCCAAGCGCGCGTCCAGGTCTCCGCGGGTGGAGACAAAGCCGGGGGATTTTTTGTAGAGCACGGGCTGGATCATCCAGTTGCCGGGAAGGGAGTCTCCCATCTGCTCAACGAGCCCCTTCTGGTACCCCATTTTTTCAAGGCGGGTGATCCAGAGGCGGTTCTCTGCGCGGTCCAGCATGGGCAGGTCGTTGGAGCTGTCCCCGCCGATGAGATAGGGACGCTCTTTGGTGACATACTTGATGATGTTGGCCACCTTGCCGAAGTACCCGGTGATGGGGTAGACCACCTGGGTGGTGAGCTCGTAGTTGGAAAGCTCCTCACGGTCCAGGGCAGCGTATTTCGGGTTGTTCTTCACAAGGAGACGATCCTTGTAGAGTTTGCCGTCACGCTTGTCTTTGAGCAAAACGTTGACGCCGATGACATGGTCCGGGGCAATGGCCACCCCTTTACCGAACTTGGCTTCAAGAAGCTTGTTCAAGTTGGCGGCCACCATCCAGCGCACGGTCCAGACGTTGGACGCAGAGCAGACGTAAACCTCGTACCCGTTTTTCAGGAGGTTGCCGTAGAGGTCCACCATCTCGGGATAGAAGAAGGGCATGCGGTAGCCGTTGATCTTGGTCTCTTTGAGGTCGGCAGCGCCGGAATCCTGCTTGGCGACGTTGTTGCCAAAGGCCTTTTCGCTGTAAGGGAGGATCTGGTCGGGGGTCATGCCGGCCAGGATCTGGACCACCCAGGCGTAGCTGTTGGAATACGGAGTTTTTTCGCCTTTCTGGTGCTTGGTGGCGGAGAGAAAATCTTCGTAGAACTCGGGAAGGTTTTTCACGGTCTCAAGGGAGACCTTCTTGTCCCCAAGGACAAAGGAGGGGGTGATGTCCCGGGAGATCCCGTCCAGGGTCAGCTGACCGGCCTCCACCATGGCGGCAAAGGTGGCCTCGCCGATGTCCCGGCAGATGGTGGTGTTGTCAAAATCGAAAACAGCTTTCTTTCCCTGGAAGGCCCCTTCGGCGATGAGGGTTTCCAGTTTTGCCTTGACCGCCGGATTCCAGTGACCTTCATCCAGCTTGACCACGGGCTTTGCAGGGGCAGTCTTCACATCGGCCTTGACGCCGCAACCGGTGAGCAGTGATCCGCACACGAACAGTGTCCCCACCATCCATGCCATGTGTTTCTTGAACATCATACGTCGAACTCCTTTACGATTGAATATAACAGCAGGCATGCACCCGTCGAATACGGCCGCATGCACATCAGAATCAGCGTTCGTTTTTTCAAAGAGTCTTGGTATTGCAGTGAACCTGAGCCCCGATACCACTGCGGGCATCGGGGCTCAGGTTCACGGGGGGAGGCGTATGGGTCCCCCCGTGAGGCGGACCGGTCCAGGGAAGAGACCAATCCTTTGGGCCTTACATCAGCTGGGCTTTCAAATCGTCGCTGGGGGAAGGAATGACCACATGGTTGTAGACGGGACCGGAGTCTCCCACCCCTTCCACACCGGCGGCCACAGAGGCCTTCACTGAGCCCACGTCACCGGTCATGGTGACAAAGGACTTGCCGGCAAGGCCTGCGGCAAAGCGGATCTCGATGAGATCCACCTGGCCGGACTTGGCTGCGGCGTCGGCGGCCAGGATACAGGCGGCCACGGTGTAGGTCTCGATGACCCCAAGGGCGTTGATGCGGGGCACAATGGTGGCACCGGACAGGGCGGGAAGCACCATGGCGTGGACGCTGGGAATCACGAACCAGTCGATGACCAGGTCCCCTCCCATCTCACGGCCCGCAGCCACGGAGCTCTTGACGGAGCCGGTGTCCCCGGCCACCATCACCAGGTACCGTCCGGGACAGGTGGGGCGTGCCATCACCAGGTCCACGGTGGCGGCCTTGCTCATTTCGTCTGCGGTCTCAATGCCCAGGGCGATGCTGTTCAGCTCGACAACACCGATTGTTCTGTAGTTCATACATTTACCTCATTGTTCTTCACGACGCCGAGCGCTCGGGCGTGACGTGTCGTTTTTTTGCTGCGGATCTATGGCAGTGCACACGGTGCACCCTACCCTCTGGAAATCCTCACCACACCGCCCTCGACGGAGGTGACCACGCCGTCGATGCTGGCATGGATCCGTGCCCCAAGGGCCCCTTCCGGAATCTCACCGATGAGGTCGCCTTTGGCCACGCGGTCACCCTCTTTGACCAGGCACTGCGCCGGAGCGCCGATGTGCTGGGCAAGGGGAATGGCCACGCGCTCAGGCACGAAACGCTCTTCGGGCATGCCGGGGTGGGTGTCGTACTTCAGCACGTCCAGGCGCTGCATCAGCCGCTTGGTGGGCACGTAGCGCACGTCGCGCATGGGGTTGTTCACGGGCTCCTCTCCGGTGGCGGGCCAGCGGATCCCCTCTTTCATCAGCTCTTTTTTGATGAGCATGTTCACCTCCCGGGGGGAGATGCCCATGGGGCAGGCAAACTTCTCGCAGATGCCGCACTCACAGCAGAGGAGCGCTTCCATGCGGGCCTGGGGATCCTGAACCAGGGCCGACAGGGAGCGCATGAGCTTGTGGGGATGGATGGAGTGGCCCAGAAGGTTTCGGGGGCAGAGCTCGGTGCAGTGTGTGCACTGGCAGCAGACTGTCCCGGTGATGCGCTTGATGGCCGCGGGATCCATGACCTTGCCCTTGACCACGTTGTGCTCGGGGTCCAGGACGATGAGGCCGCTGGTCACCTTGGTGACGGGCTGATCCGTGTCGGGCAGGACGCGACCCATCATGGGCCCGCCGTCCACCACGCGGTAGTCGGAAATTTTGGAACCGCCCGCAAACTCCAGGAGGTCGGAGACGATGGTACCCACGGGCACCTTCACCACCATGTCGCGGCCCACTTCACCGGTGACGGTGACGTAGCGCTCGGTAAGCGGAATATCCTTCATGGCGTTGGCGATGTTGTACAGGGACTCGGTGTTGCTCACCACCACGCCCACCTGAAGGGGAATCCCCGCTTCGGGTACGGTGCGGCCGGTGACCTCACGGACCAGAACCTGCTCGTCGCCTGCCGGATAGAAATCCTTCAGCTCAAAGGCTTCCAGGCGTCCGGTGGTGTCCTTGGCCACAGCATCCTTGATGGTCTGAAGGGCCTTGGCGTGCTTGCCCTTGATGCAGATGACCCCGCGGGAGGCGCCCGTGGCGTCCAGCACCGCGTTCAAGCCCTCGATCATGATGTCGAGCTCATGCTCCATGATGTAGGGGTCGCTCATCAGAAGGGGCTCGCAGGAGGCGCCGTTCACAAGGACCGTATCCACCGTCGCGTTGATCTTCACATGCGTCGGGAACCCGGCGCCACCAGCGCCTACCACGCCGGCGTTCTTTACCTTCTCTACAATCTGATCTCTCATATGACATTCCATTTTTGTTAGTACGCTTTGCGCAGCAACTGCCGGATGTCCCTCAGGGAGGGGCGCCTCGGGTTGGTGGGCGTGCAGGCATCCTCCATGGCATGGCGGGCCATGGTCTCAAGGGAGGTCTGGAACTCGTTTTCGTCGATGCCCAGGTCCCGGATGCGGTTGGGGATGCCCATCTGGCTGTTGAGCCAGCGCACCGCCTCGATGAGGCTCTCGTTGCCCTGCTCCACGGTCTCGCAGGGGAGTTCGAGTTTCTTGGCGATGGTGCGGTAGCGGTCCCGGACGTCAAAGCTGTTGAAGCGGATGACGTAAGGGAGCAGCACGGCGTTGGCCTTGCCGTGGGGGATGTGGAACAGGCCCCCTAAGGTATGGGCGATGCTGTGGGCCACGCCCAGGCCGCTGTTGTTAAAGGCCATGCCCGCCATGCATGAGGCCAGGAGCATGTTCTGCCGCGCCTCCATGTCGTCCCCGTTGCGGTAGCAGCGCAGCAGGTAACGGAACACGTACTTGATGGCGTGCACCGCGTACAGATCGGTGAAGGCGTTGGCCGGGGTGGAGACAAAGGCCTCCAGGGCGTGGGTGAGCACGTCCATGCCCGTGGTGGCCGTCACCGACGGGGGAACCGACCGAGTGAACCGGGCGTCCAGCACGGCCATGTCCGGGACCAGCAGGGGATCCATGAGGGGAATCTTCATCTGCTGCTCGGTATCGGTGACCACGGTGACCGCCGTTACCTCGGAGCCGGTGCCGCTGGTGGTGGGAATCACTACCAGCTGGGGCTTGCCCTTGGCCGGGTCCGCCTTGTAGGCGAAGTACATGATGGCCTTGGCCGCGTCGATGGAGGAGCCGCCCCCTAAGGCGATGATCATATCCGCGCCGTCGGCCAGGAGTTTCACCGTGCCCTCACGCACGGTCTCCAGGGAGGGATCGGGCTCCACCTTGTCGTACACGCAGCTGGTGATGTTGGCACGCTCCAGGCCACTGATGATGCGGTCGGCAAAGCCGATCTTCACCATGAAGGCGTCGGTGACGATAAAGGCGTGCCTGCCCTCGAGTTTTTCAAGGGCGTTGATGGCGTTTTCGCCGTAGCAGATCTGGGTGCGTCCGTTAAATTGAGTCAAGGCTGCGCCCTCCGGTTACTGAGATTCCCAGTCGGCGGGATAGGTGACGTACATGAAGCGTGCGGACTCGGGAACGCTGAAGGCGATGGAGGTGTTTTTGGGGATGAAGATGATGTCCCCTTTGTTGCCCACTACCTTGCGGCCGTCGATGACGATCTCCAGGGTACCGTCGATGATGTAGTCCACCTCGTCGTACTTAAGGGTCCAGTCAAAGGAGGTGGTCTCCATCTCCATGATGCCGCAGCCGAGGCGGGGGCTCTCGTCCAGGGTCACGATGTCGGTGAGAAAGACTTTGTCTCCGGCCTTGCCCGTGTCAAAGGGCTCGGGCTTGACGGTATCGGTCTTCACGCAGAGGACACCGCTCTTCTCGTCCACGACTTTGGTAAAGGCCGGGGACTTGGCGCCGCCCAGCTGCTCGGAAACCACTTTTCTAATCAGCTCTTCAAGGACTTTTTCATTGATACCCATGTGAAACTCCTTTTCCGGTGCGATGGTTCGGGGTGATGACAACGGCCGGTGACCTTCCATGCGCTCATGGCCAAGGTCACGGGTCATGCCGCCTCCCGCCGCGTCGGTTCATACAAAGCGGACATCCGTCCACTTTCGGTTGGCATGCATTCAAGATGGCAGTACATGGCGTCTCTGCCATCGCGTGACTGGGGAAAGGGATAACCGGCAGGTCCTCCCCTTGCCCAGGCACGCGAGGGCTGCCGGCGGCACCCCGAAAGGGGCCGCCGGCACACATCCCTATGCTTCGCGCTTCTGGGGGAGGATCAGCTCCACCTCAGAGTGGGGACGGGGAATCACGTGAACACTCACGAGCTCGCCCACACGATCGGCAGCTGCGGCACCGGCGTCGGTGGCGGCCTTGACGGCGCCTACGTCCCCGCGGACCATGGCAGTAACAAGGCCGGAGCCTACCTGCTCACGCCCCACCAGCTCGACGTTGGCTGCTTTGACCATGGCGTCCGCTGCTTCGATGGCTCCCACAAGACCTTTGGTTTCAACCATTCCAAGTGCTTTCATTATTCTCTCCTCTTATGTAAAGATTGGGTTGTCTGCCCGAAGGCGTTTCCGCACCCTGTGCACCCACGTGCCCAAGGCGCCCTGTCTCGGGCATCACGCCCTCAACACCTAAGCGTTGTTCTTGATTGCCTCGACCACTTTGCAGCACACCGCCTTGACCTGGGCATCGTCGGTGATGCCGTACTCTTTTTTCAGCAGGTCGGCGACCATGGCTGCAAGCCGGTCTTCTTCACACGTCTCGGGCCTGGGGCCGTAGACGATGGTGACGCCTTTGTTGCGTAAAACATCTTTGGCGCCGGGAGTCAGGATCATGGAGCCGTCCATGTAGACGGTACCGTCCACGATGATCTCCTCCACACCCTTTTCACTCACAAGTTTCTTTGCCATAATTCACCTCGTTATTTGTGCAAGGCCCCCGCAAACGGGCTACGGGCGCCTCACCAACGCATTGACGACCGAGGAGTCGGGCGACGGCATCACCACCGCCTCCACAAGGTCTTTTCCAAGGGTCTCTCTTGCCGCCGCAACCGACTCTTCCACGGAGGCCACATCACCTGTCATCACAAAATACGACTTGCCGTTGATGCCGTTGCCCGTGACGATCCGCGCCAGACAGGCCGTGGACCGCTTGACGGCCTGATCGGCAGCCACCACCCCCGAAGAGGCGGTGCGGCACTCCACCACGCCGATGGCGCCGCAGTGGGTAACGACGGGGCTGTGCTTCAGGGCATCGAGGACCTCCCGGGAGACGCCTCCGATGGTGTAGCTCCCCGCAAGGGAGTAACCGGCTGCTTTGGCTGCTTTCACCGAGGTGTCCACAGCCTGACGGTCACCGCCCACATGGATCAGGTACCGGCCGGAGCAGATGGTCCCGGCCTTGAGGAGGGTCACCTCGGCGGCCTTGACCATGATGTCGGCAAGGACAGCGCCTGCGGCGATACTCCGGCTTTCTATGAGTCCCAGGGAATCCATGTCCTACAGTCCTTCCTGGACCTCGACCTCATCGATGATCCCGACGATGGTGGCGTCCACAGGTGCATCGGTAATGGCCCCGGCGTTACGCGCCGAGCTGCCCGTGGCCACGAGAACCCTCTCGCCGATGCCCGCACCGATGAAGTCGACGGCCACTAGGGTGTCGAGTTCTTCGTTGGTGCAGGCGTCCAGCCGCCTGACCACCATGAGTTTCATGCCGCTCAGGCCCTCTTCCTTTCTTGTGGCCCACACATTGCCGATCACTTTGCCAATTATCATCCTGGTCGCCTCGTATGCTGATGGAAAGGCCGGGTGGTCATGGCCTCTCCGTTGTTATCCCCGGGAAAGGGTGATGCCGAGTTCTTTGGCGCTCTCCACTGCCAGGGGAGTGACCTGGGCGTCGGCGGGGAGCCTAAGTTCCTTGGCACCCCGCTGCCCTGCCTCAGCCACATCCGCGTCCGTCACCAGGGGTTTCCTGATCCGGACGGTGTCGCGCTTTGTCACATCCATGGCCACAAGGCCGTATCCGGCAAGGGCCGCTTCCTGGCCCTCAAAGAGCCGCATGAGGCCTTCCGGGGCGGTGTCGGCATGGCGTTTGTATTCAAACTCCACCACCTCCACGGTCTGACCGGCCAGAAGAGCGCGGAAGGCCAGCTCCATGAGCGGTCCTTCGGCCCGTCCTGCGGCCATGTCCGCCATGTGGCGGATGGAGAGGTAGGGCACGATGCGCCTGACGGGCTCGTTGGGCCCGGGATCCTCATCCGGGTAGAGAAAGGTGTTCCCCTTGCCCAGACGCTTTTCAGCGGCCTGGCATTTGGGGCAGCTTCTGTCCCCGATGATGAGCACCCTGGAGGCTTCGTCCCCCCCGCCGATCTGCTTGAGAACTTCGACGGTAATGGCTTTCACCAGTGCTTCAACATCCATGGTCTGTCTCCTGTTCGCCCGTGCTCACGGAGCTCAGGGCAATGCCCATGGGGGTCACGAGAAAGGGGTTGGCCGGTTTGTGCACCGGGATCCCGAGTTCTTTTTCGAACACGGTCTCCATGCCGGTGAGGCAGCAGGTGCCGCCCACAAGATAGACGGATTTTATGTTCCGCCCCTTGATGTGCCCCTTCACGATGGTGGCCATCTTCTGAATCACGGGACGGACCGCGGCAAAGATCTCCTTGTGCCGTCCGTAATCCCGTTTGATCTCCTCGGCCTCTTCGAAGCTCACTTTGTAAGCACCGGAAAGGACCAGGGAGAGATGGGTTCCGCCCGTGGCTTCGTCGGCTACGTAGACTACCTTGCCCTTCTCCAGAATGGAGAGGCCGGTGGTTCCGCCGCCGATGTCCACGATGACACCGTCTTCGACCCCCAGGACGGCGTTGGCCGCCGTGGGCTCGTCCAGCAGGTTGGTCACTTCCATCCCCGCGCCTTCCACCACATAGCCGTGGGTCTTGCAATCGGACTCACCGGTACCGGGGGGCACGGCAATGGCCGCCCTCTCCAGTTCCCGTCCGAGGCGTTCCTCCAGCTGGGCTTTCAGGCGTTTCACCACCGTCATGGCGCCGATGTAGTCCACCACCAGGCCGTCTTTGATGACCTGGGCAAACTCCATGGCACAGGCCACGGGCTCTTTTTTGCTGTTCATGACGACCAGCACGATGAAGGCGGTACCTAAGTCCACCCCCACCAGGAGCTCTTCGGTGGGAGACACCTCCCGAGTGGTTTTGAGACACGTTTCAAGATCGGCAATGGTCCGATCAACGGATGAAAAGTCCAAGGTTACGCCTCCTGGGTTACGCCCACGATACGGCCGGTGGCATTTTTGCCCAGGCCGCAGCTGTTGGCTTCATCAAAGTCGATGTGCATGGCCAGGCGAAAATCCTTGTTCACCCGAACGATGACATCCTTGAACACGGCCGGACGGCTTCCGTCCATATGGACATCCACCTTCTGGTTGTCGGACACGCCGAAACGGGCCGCGTCCGCAGGGGACATGTGGATATGACGGGCAGCCACGATCACGCCCTCGTCCAACCCGGCAAGGCCAGTGCCGGAGGTGAGGACAATACCCGGGGTACCGGCCACGTCGCCGGACTGACGAACCGGGGCCTTGATCCCGAGGATACGAGCGTCGGTGAGGGAAAGCTCCACCTGACTCTTGGAGCGGGCGGGTCCCAGGACGGCCACGTTGTCGATGACACCGCTGGGCCCGATGAGACGAACCCGCTCCTTGCAGAGGTACTGTCCCGGCTGTGAAAGCTCCTTGACATGGGTCAGGGATCCGCCGAACAGCTCTTTGACGTCCTCTTCACACAGATGGACATGGCGGCCGGAGAGCTCCACCGGAATGGAATCCCCGGCTGCGGGGGCCCCCTGGGTACCGGTGCTGCCCACCTGGGCCATGACCTTCTTGATAATATCTTCTACGATTGTCTGTTCCATCTGATCTCCTACGTGTACATGCCGCCTTTGTCTTTGAGCATCATGATGTAAACGGCGCTGCTCATTCGGTTCAGTGCCTGGACCACATCGGGCTTGTCCAGGTGAAAGGTCTCTTTCAGCGCACTGACGGCCGATACTTCCATTTCCCGAATCTGGGCTCGCAGGCGGTTGAGCCTCAGAATCATCTCCCCCATGTCGTATGAAGGGAGCAGGTGCCCTACCCCGAAGTATTTTTTCGGGTTGTGGGAGTGGGCCCGGAGTTCCGCATCGGTCAGGCCGATGATGGGCTTGTCCGGGATGGGGGTGTCCAGGACATCGCGACGCATGATGTCGCGGGTCCACTCGAGGAGCTCTGCGAGATCCTCCACCAATGCCTTTTTCCCGGCATCATGGGCTTTGGCCTGCAGAAGGAGGATCTCCCCCTGGCAGGTGTCGAGGCGGCCCCTGAAGACAATCCGGGGGTGGTCCTTGGGGACCAGCCGGTTGCCCGTGAGCTGGGTCATGTGCTCGGGCTTTGTCTCAAACTGACCGCCGTCCACGGCCGATACGTATCGGGGACCGGCCGCTTTGGGTTCTTCTGTCTTCCCTTCCGCCTCTGTTTTCTTCGGGGCGGCCCCGGGCTGTGAAGGGCTTGGCTCTTCAGCGCCCCTGACGACCTTGACCCCCTTCTCACCGAGAAGCTGGGATGCGGAGGGGGTCAGGATCTGACCCTCCTCCAGCCTGAAAGTCTCAGGAACGTCCTTTCTGAAGAGATCTCTCAGATAGGATTCCGATATGACTTTCATGGCTTATTATCCTTCGATCTTGGGAAGGATCAGTTCAACCTCGCCGTGGGGACGGGGAATGACGTGTACGCTGATGAGCTCGCCCACGCGGTCGGCGGCTGCGGCTCCGGCGTCGGTGGCTGCCTTGACGGCGCCCACGTCACCACGAACCATGACGGTGACGAGACCGGCACCCACCTGGCTGCGGCCGATGAGGGTAACGTTGGCAGCCTTTACCATGGCATCTGCTGCTTCTACTGCGCCTACAAGACCTCGGGTTTCGATCATTCCAAGAGCGTTCTGTGAACTCATGTTGTTTTCTCCTCGTGTTATCGTATGAAAATCGTTCGTTTTAAAAACCTGCCACTGAGCAAAGCAATTTGCTTGCCAGCGTCCTTGGGAAACCGGCCTGAAGCGGCAGGTTTCAAAAACCCCGCAAGGGGTGTGTCATGCCGTGATTAAACGGTGCCGCTCATCTTCTTGAGCTGCTCCATGATCATGTTGGTCACCGCCTGCACGTCGATGCTCTCAGCAGGGGCAGAGCAGCTGGTGGTGGCTGCGTCGTCCAGGCCGTAGGCCATGCGACGGATGTTGAAGAGCTGCTGGGGCCCAACGTTCTCGGAGGTGGCGCTGCCGCCCACGGTCCCGCACCCGAGGGTAAGGGAAGGAGCCATGTTGGTGGAGATGCCCACGGCGCCCTGGGTGGTGGGGGTGTTGACCAGGCAACGGGAAACGGGCTTTTTCAGGGCAAATTCACGGATCACGGTCTCGTTGTTGGAGTGGATGCCGATGGAGTGCCCCATGCCGCCGTTCTGGAGGAGTTTAAAGCAGAGCTCGCAAGCTTCCTGCCAGTCGTTGACCACGTAGAAACCGAGCAGAGCGGTGAGCTTCTCCTTGGAGAAGGGGAATTTGGGTCCCACACCGGGCTCGTCGCAGAGCAGCATGGTGGTGCCTGCGGGGATGTCGATACCGGCAACCTTTGCGATGTCCGCTGCGCAGCGACCTACGATGGCGGGGTTCATGGAACCGTTGGCACGCTCCATGACGGCCTTGACCTTGACAAGATTCTCCCCTTCCAGGAAGAAGCCGCCCTGGGCGATGACGCTGGCCTTGACCTTGTCGGCGATGCAGGCTTCGGTGACGATGGACTGCTCGGAGGCGCACACGGTGCCGTTGTCAAAGGTCTTGGAGGAGAGGATCTTCTGCACGGCCACGTCCACATCGGCGCTGCGCTCGATGAAGGCGGGCACGTTGCCGGAGCCCACGCCCAGGGCGGGGGTACCGGAGCTGTAAGCCGCCTTGACCATGGCGTTGCCGCCGGTGGCCAGGATCATGTCGGTGATCTTCATGAGCTCATCGGTGCCCTGCATGGTGGGAACGCTGATGACGCCCACGAGGTCCTCGGGGAAGTCCATGGCCTTGAGGACGCCGCGGATCATGTTCACGGTGGCCGAGATGCACTTCACCGCGGTGGGGTGAGGGGAAAACACGATGCCGTTCCCGCTCATCAGGGCGATGATGGACTTGTAGAGCGTGGTGCTCGTGGGGTTGGTGGAGGGAATGAGGCCGGCGATGACGCCCATGGGAGCGGCAATCTCGACGATCTTCTTCTCCTTGTCCTCGTTGATGATACCGATGGTTTTGGTGCCTCGGTAGTAGCTGACCAGTTTTTCGGAAGCGAGGATGTTCTTCTGTTTCTTGTCCTGCCACTTGCCGTAGCCGGTCTCTTCGCTGGCCATCTTGGCCAGCTCTTCAGCCATCTCGGAGCCCACCTTGGCAATGGCCTCAATCAGAGCGTCCACACGCTCCTGACCAGCCTGGGGGAGCGTGGGCTGTGCAGCGCGTGCCGCACGGACCAGGGCTCGAGTTTCCTGAATTGAGAGCAAATCCTTATCTACCATCTTCACGTCCTCTCTTACTTCTCTAATGTCTTCATGTATTGCACAAACGCCTCAAGAAGATCTTTCTTCTTGGCATACTTGATCTCCCCCCTCGCAATGGAAAAGGAGGGAAGCTGCCGGGCGAGGCGCCTCAGTTTGGTCACTTTCATTTTTTTCAGGTCCGCCATGTCGAATCCCGGTGCATCGTCCGCATCGGGAGCCGGTGCCGCTTCCTTCGCCTCGGAAGCTTCCCGGACAGGCTCGGCAACCTGGACAGGGCCGTCGCCTGGCTCCGCCCCAGGGCGGGCGGTGGGTTCAGACGGGGCATTGCAGGGGGCCTTGGGCTCGGGAACACACTTGGGGCGTTTTCCCTCTTCGATCAAGATGCCTTCAAGGCCTTCGGCGGTCCGGGCGATGACGGTCACGGAGAGAACCTCACCCAGGCGGGCGGCCGCCGTGCTGCCGGCATCAACAGATGCCTTGACGGCGGACACATCGCCTTTCATCAGGATGGAGACCAGGCCCCCGCCCACCGCCTGAGAGCCCATGATGGTGACATCGGCGGTCTTCACCGCCACGTCACCGGCCTCCACGGCGGGAACAAGTCCCACGGTCTCAATGATTCCTAATGCCTTGCCGTTCATAAGGACCTCCCGTGATTAGTATTTCAGGGGATTGTCGGCCACATGGATCACGGCGTCGGCAAAGGCGTCACAGGCTGCCTTGCAGGCGGACTGGCTCCCGGTGAGCAGGCCCCCGCCGAAGTTGGTCTCTGAAGGGGGACCGAAAAATTCCACCATCTCCACGTCGGCGGCTTTCAGGGCCGCATCCAGGGCGTAGATCGCCTCGATGGGAGGGGCGATGAGATACGCCATGGCCTCGCCTTCGGGGATGCCGCCCAGGTCGGACAGAAAAGAGCCGGTACGGGAGACGCAGTGGGCGTAATAGGGGATGGAGTCGTCATCGTTGGCGCTGTAGAAACAGGCGTCGTTTTCGATGAACTCGATGGCCGCGTTGACCCCGCTCTTGACCTCGGCCGGGTTGGGCCCGGAGAGGATACCGATGAATTCACCGGCGAGCTTGGTGCTGGCGTTGTCGGCCCCACCGTAAAAACTCTTGGCGTAAGCCACCTTGACGTCGGCCTTCTTGGTGGCTTCGTCAATGGCGGTGTATCCCACGTCGTCGCAGTCGGTGGTGATCATGCCGATGCTTCGGTGCCCCTCGGGGAGCTCCAGGCGCTTGATCATATCCGAATCCACGTTGGGGATCATCTTGACGCTCAAAACGGTCGTGCGAAGTGCATCACCTTTCATGTGTTCGTGTCTCCTTGGTCTTCCTAAATTTGAAGATCGATGCCGCTTGCTTTCTGCTCGAGCATCTTTTTAACGATATCCGCAATCTGTGCACCGGCCTCAACGGCGGGGGTCCCGCCCTTGTGGATGTTGGAGATAATGGTGCGCTTGGATTCGGAGATCCCTTCGCGGCACTGGTACACCATGTAGGCGCTCATGGACTCGCCGGTGGCCAGGCCCGGGCGCTCGCCCACGAGGGCGACGGTTACCTGGGGCTGGGTCACTTCAGAGGCGCTGTCCATGGAGGGCACGCGGGCGTAGCGGACAAAAAAGGGCGTACCGCACTCGATGCCGAGGTTCTTCAGGCCCTGGAGGGCTGCTGCCATGGTGTCCTTGGCGTTGGTCTCGATGGCGGTGGAGCTCAGGCCGTCGATGACCACAAACTGAACCGTGGGGTTCATCTTGCACTCGGCCTTGGCCTTGGCGATGCTGTCGGCATCGAGCTTGCGGCCCAGGTCGGGACGGGTGAGGTACTCGTCCTTGTCGGCGCACTGGGTTTTCAGCTCCAGCAGGCCCCAGTCCTTGATGAACTCAGAGCAGACGTTGTTGAAGACCGCGTCCTGGGCCACAGCGTGGTCGGCGCGGAAACGAAGGGAGCTTCCGGTCAAGTACCGGGCCCCTGTGCGCCAGATCCCGATACGGGCCGGGGTGGTGGCCTTCATCTTGAGGTAGGCCTCACGGTTGTTGGGCTCGGGAACCAGAAGCTGCTTGCGAAGGTCGACAGCAGCCAGGTCCTCGCCCACTTCGCAGGAGGCTGCGGCACGAGGCTCGTCTGAAGCAGCCGGAGCCGCATCAGCGCTGTCCATGGTGGTCAGCACCTCGGCGATGATATTTTTAAGTGTGTTTTCTGAAATCACGTCGATCCTCCCTGCTATCGAATGAAAAGGGACGCGTCGCCTGCGCGGCGGGTCATTTTACCGTTTTCCATGAGGCCCATCTTCTCGAGCCAGGCTTCGAACTCGGGAACAGGACGCAGGCCCATAATCTCACGCAGGGCGGGGGTCTCGTGGTAGCCGGGGCACTGATACATCAGCATGATGTCGTCGCCCTGGGGTACGGAGATGAGGTAGTTCACGCCCGCTGCGCAGAGGAGCATGCCGAGGTTTTCGATGTCGTTCTGGTCGGCCTTCATGTGGTTGGTGTAGCAGGCGTCCACACCCATGGAGATGCCGGAGAGCTTGCCCATGAAGTGGTCTTCAAGGCCTGCACGGGTCACCTGCTTGGCGTCGTAGAGGTACTCGGGACCGATGAACCCGACCACGGTGTTGACCATGAAGGGGTTGTAGTGACGGGCAAACCCGTAGCAACGGGCTTCCATGGTGAGCTGATCCACGCCGTGGTGGGCGTCGGAGGAGAGCTCGGAGCCCTGGCCGGTTTCAAAGTACATGACGTTGGGGCCTACGGAGGTACCCTCTTTCAGCATCAGGTCATGGGCTTCGGAGAGAAGCGCGGCGGAGACGCCGAAGTCTTCGTTGCCCTTCTGGGAGCCTGCGATGGACTGGAAGATCATGTCGCAGGGGGCGCCTTTACGGATGGCGTCCATCTGGGTGGTGACGTGGGCCAGCACGCAGTTCTGGGTGGGGATCTCATACTCATCCATGATCTCGCGGAACATGGTGAGAATGTTCAGGCAGGAATCCGTGGTGTCGTTCACCGGGTTCAGGCCGATCACCGCGTCACCGGAACCGTAGGAGAGGCCCTCCAGGGTGGAGATGCGGATTCCGTCGGGATCGTCGGTGGTGTGGTTGGGCTGAAGGCGCCAGGCCAGGGTGCCGGGCATACCGATGGTGGTGTTGCACTTGGCGGTGACGGTGATCTTCTTGGCGCCGTATACCAGGTCCATGTTGCTCATGAGCTTGGTGACGGCCGAGATCATCTCAGAGGTCAGGCCGCGGGAGGCACGGAGCAGATCGGCACCGGTGGTCTCGCTTGCAAGGATCCACTCGCGAAGCTCGGCCACGGTCCAATTTTTCATGGCGCCGTAGATCTTCTCGTTGAGGTCGTCCTGGATGATCCGGGTAACTTCGTCCTCTTCGTAGGGCACTGCGGGATTGTTTCGGATATCGGCCAGGGTGATATTGCTCAGGACCTCTTTGGCGGCGACCATCTCCGTGACGGAAGCAGCGGCAAGGCCGGCAAGGCGGTCACCGGACTTCTCCTCATTGGCCTTGGCCATGACATCATAGAGATCCTTGAACTCATAGACGGCCCCGAAAAGGGTTGTTTTCAATCTCATGTGTACGTCCTTATCTTAAGTAGAGTAAAACGCTGCGTCTTTATTTCCTGCGCACGCCTCAACCAATGACGAGTGCACAGAGTGCGGGATCATGCCTGACGGACATGGAAGTCTCCCATGAGCAGGGTGTTTCGTTGGAGTAAGGAAACAAGGCACACACCTCTTCCGGTAATGCGGCCAAAGTCATCGGGCAAATTGGAGTTTGCAGGCCCCACCCGTTCAAGGTCGGCCTGTTCCCTTACATGACGCAGAAACGGCAAAACACCTGCGCTGCATGGCGCTTCATCAGCCCGGCGCATCTTGCGATGCTGCGGGTCGCCTGCGTGTCGAGTCGCCATTGAGTCGAACGCGTGCGCTCCTTCCGAGCTCGGCGGGGGCGCGGACATGGGCCCGTCCTTCCACCGTGGTGCACTTCTCCCGAACGCCTTTGTAAGGGAATCCGCTTTGGGCGTCCCCGCCAGAGGCGGGGCCGCCATGTCATCATATGTTGCTTCACCGGTCGGCCCCGGTTGTGACAATCCGGGGCCGGCCGATGATGTAAAACCTAATTCAAGTCGTCTTCGGACGGGTCGTAGTCGATGAGGTGGTGCCGACTGTAGACCAGGTAGTAGACGATCAGCAGCACGAAGACGAGGGCTGCGATCATGGTCATCTTGGCGTTGGCCAGGTAGCAGGCCACAAAAGCGAAACAGCCGAGGACCGTGCTCACGCCGGAGGTGATCCTGCCGCCCGGGGTTCTGTAGGGACGGTAGAGATCGGGTTCCTTGACGCGCAGCACATAGTGGGATGCCGTCATCATGATGTAGGAGATGGAGGCACCGAATACCGCCACCACCAGCAGGCTGTCGCCGTCCACCACAAGGGAGAGGGCAAACCCGATGGACCCGATGACGATGAGCGAGACATACGGGGTCTTGCGCGTCCCGGTGAGGGACAAAAACGTGGGCAGCATGCCCGCACGGCTCATGGCGAAAAACTGCCGGGACGCACCGTAGATGAGCGAGAAGAAACTGGCCACGAGGCCTGCAAGGCCCACCACGTTGATCATGCGGCTGACAAAGGTCGGCCCGCCGTACGCGTTGGGAGACTGGATGGCCCCGATGAGGGGGTCTGCAGCATCGCGGATCAGGAAAGCCGAGGAGCCGCCGGGCCCGAAAAAGAGAATCAGGGCGGCAAAGATCAGAAGCGTGGTCATGGAGACGATAATGGCTTTCGGCATATCCTTGGTGGGATCCTCGCACTCTTCAGCTGCCAGGGGCACCCCTTCCACGCCGAGGAAGAACCACATCCCGAAGGGAAGCGCCGCCCACACACCGAGCCAGCCGTTGGGCAGAAAGGTGGTGGCACCTGCCACATCGGCAGCGGGCTTCATGTCAAAGAGGTTGGCCATGTTGAAATGGGGGATCATCGAAACGATGAAGGCCACAAGGGCTGCCACGGCGATGACGGTGACCACCATGATCAGGGTCAGGGCCTCGCCCACACCGTAAAGGTGCACCCCTACAAAAATGCCGTAAAAAAGGGCCTTGGTCATCCAGGTGCCGCCCAGCAGCATGGAGACCCCTCCCTGCATGGCCTCGGGGACCATCCCGAGAAGAGAGCCTCCGGCTCCGAAGAGCGAGCCGCAGTACCCGGCAATGAAACATGCAATGGCCGCAGGTGCGATGGCGTATTCCAGAAGAATGGCCGTGCCTGTGATGTAGCCGCCCAGGGGACCGAAGGCCCGCTTGGCAAACTCAGACCCACCGCCCGCAGAGGGCATGATGGTTGCCAGCTCGGCCTCGGAGAGAACCATGCTGGTGTACATGACCGCCATGAGGACCGTGGCGATGAGAAGACCGCCCCACCCTGCTTTTTCGATACCAAAGTTCCACCCGGCGAAGTCGCCGGAAATTACGTACGCGACGCCCAGAAAGGAGAGAAGGACCCAACCGGCCGCTCCTTTTTTCAATTCCCTCTGCGCGTAATAATCGTCTTGAACTTTTACAGCACTCTTGCCTGACATAACGCCTCCTTGAAAAACAGTATTCTTGAAAAAATCATCTCGTCGACTTCATCAATAAAACCGTCCGCTCTGTCTCGTCTCTTCTATCGCCCTCCTTGTCTCGTTTGACGGGGCGGCGTACCCTGCCTAAGGGCCTCGCCGCCTCCGGGTGGTTCCTGTGTGGTTGCATCGCCGTGTTAATAGCTGAACAACAGTGTCTTGACGATGACGGGGACCACGTTGCCCCCGGCAAGCTTGCGACCGATGTCGATGTAGTCTCCGTTTTCCACCTTCACCGTATCGATACAGATCACTTCCTTGCGGTCCCCCAGCTTGACCTGAAGGGTCTGCCCCAGGGCCTTGGCCAGGTCGTTTTCCACCACCACGGTGAGGGGAGCCTCCTCCTGCAGCACCGCGTCCATGCCCTCCAGAATGCTCTCGGCCAGGCAGTGGATCTGCTGAAACCCGATGTCCCTGGGGCCTTTGAAGGCCAGGGCGGGCATCTGCTTCTCCCCTTCCTGGAGCCTGAACCAGGCCACCTTGTCCCGGATGATCGCGCCCCAGGACTCGAAGGGAAGGGCCTCGTCCTCACGTGAAAGCTTGAGCACCGGAATGTTCTGGATGGGAAGGCTCTCGCAGCTCACGGAGATGGTGCTTCCGCTGATATCCGTGGTATGGGAACCGGCCCCCACCACCGTGGCGCCGATGGTCTCGGCCGGGATAAGCACGGGGATCTTTTTGCCGATGAGAGAGTGTGCGATGGCCTGGCCCAGCAGAAGGCCGATGTCCCCGTACAAAAAGGAGTCGCAGGTGATTTCGTCTTTCAGGCAGTCGGCCACGCCCCCTGAGATGGTCACGTAATCGATGGTGTAGTCCCGGCGCAGGTCCTTGTCCGTGCAGATGAGGGCCAGATCGTCCGTGGGGGGCCGGATGCCCACCACCTCTTCCAGGAGCTCGCTCATGCGGATGACGATTTTGGTGAGAAAACCCCGGTCCACGGGCTGCCCCACGGCAATGGGCACATGGTTGGCCTCGGCAAGTTTCTGCATCTTGTCGGAGATGTAGGCGATCTTACCGCCGTCCACCTTGATGAGTCGGCCGCCGATGTCCAGGCAGCTGGTGTCGATGACCTCCCCGTTGTCGAAGACGGCGATGTTGGTGGTGCCCCCGCCGATATCGAGGTTGGCCACCACGGCCCCCCGTTTCTTGGACTCACCCGAGGCGTTGGCCCCCTTGCCCGCGATGATGCCCTCAAGGGCAGGCCCTGCCGTGGCCACCACAAACTCCCCGGCAAAATGGGAGAGGGCTTTTTGCACCTCGGCGGCGTTCTCTTTCCGGGCGGTTTCACCGGTGATGATCACGGCCCCGGTCTGGACCTGCTCGGGGACGACCCCGGCCTTTTCATACTCGTGCTTGACGATGAGGCGTACTTTCTCCCCATCGATTTCGGTATTTGACTTCAGGGGGGTAAAGTGGATGTCGCTTCTGTAGACCACCTCTTTGTCGGCAATGGTGATACGGGGGACGGATATCATGGAGGCTGTGTTTTCAATGGTAATCCGGCTGAAAACCAGCTGTGTGGTGGAGGTACCGATGTCGATACCGACGCTTAAGATGCTCTCTTTCATGAATAAACTCCGTCCTTTTCTACGATCCTGACCCGTTCCTGCGGTCCTAAAACAAAAAAAGCCTGAAGATCTCCGCACCACATCCGCGGGTTCTCCAGGCTTCATCGCCTTTCAGGCGCCCCCACCCCATTGTGGAAGCTTCAACTTGTATGCTCGTCGGGTTGTGCCGGTCTTGCCGGCCCCGATTGTGTTCAGCTGGTTTGCGGAATCGAGGGGTACTCCGGCCGTTCCTGGCTGGTGGCCTCGTCCAGGGGAAAATCAAAGAGCACCTTGGTGCCCCCCTCACCCGATTCCGTGGTGAGGGTCCCGTGGAGCTTGTCTTTTACAATGCTGTTGACGATCCGTGTGCCAAGGGCGCCTTCCCGGACCTGCCCCACGTCAAAGCCCACCCCGTCGTCGGTGATGACGATGTTGCCGTAGGTGGACGCCTTGCAGATCTCCACGCAGATGTTGCCCTTTTCCCGCCCCTTGAAGGCGTGCTTTAAACTGTTCTGGATCACCTCGTTGGTGACCAGGGCTATGGAGGTGGCCGTATCGGAGTTGCACATGAAGGTGTCCCCCTGAATGAGAATCCTCACCTCCTTGCCGCCCACCACCGAGTAGTCCACGATGCTGCTCTTGATGCGCTGGAGCATGGTAAGAAGGTCCACGTCGTCCACGCCGTTCTGGGCAAGGATCTCGTGGGTGGCTGCGATGCTCAGCACGCGACTGATGCTCTCGCTGAAGGCGGTCTTTGCCGAGACATTGTCCACCCTGCGGGACTGGAGCCGAAGCAGGCTGGCAATGGTCTGCAGGTTGTTCTTCACCCGATGGTGAATCTCCCTGATGGCCACGGACTTGAGAATCAGTTCCTTCTCTTTGGCCTTAGCGTCCGTCTCATCCCTCATCAGCATCACCACTCCGGAGACTTTGAAATCCCTGTTCTTCATCACGGCATACTTCAGGTTCAACACCAGGCTGCCCACCTTCACTTCGTTGTGGCTCAGTTGCCTCTTTTCAAGGACATCCTGAAACACAACCTGGTCCAGGGCCATGTTGGAAAAATGGATCCCTTCCAGCTTGTCCAGATACCCCAGCTTGCGATAGATGGTCTCGGCAACGGGGTTCACATAGGTGGAGATCCCTGTTTCGTTGAACATCACAATGCCGTCGCTGTCGTGATACGGCAGGTTGTGGTCCCGGTGGCGCGAGGTCATCAGGGCTTCCATGAGCTGTTCCGTGGTGCGGGAGAGGACCGAGAGGTTGTTCTTGGTCTTCACATGGTCGGTGATGTCCTTCTCCGCAATAAGCACCCCGATGACGCGCCCCTCATCGTTCTTGATGGGGGAGACGTTCTGGCGGACGTTCTTGTTCTCCTGGGTCACGGCCCACATGTCGGAGGTGGGCATGCCCACGTCCAGGGTCCTTAAGACCGCCGGTTCCTTGCTGCGATAGGCAAGCTCCCCCACAACCGATCCCTTGTACAGGGACTCCTGGCTGTTGGGTTTGGCCTGGGCCACCACAACGGCCTCGTCCGGATCACGCGTGATGCAGTCGATAAAAATATCGGCACCCGTGCAATCGGCTATCATACCGAGGTTTTCCGCCACGGACTTCAGCTTGGCGATGTCCTTGGCGGTCAGGTCGTTGTGTTTGCAGCAAAGTTCTTCGATCATGTGAATCCCCATCGACTCCCGTCCACCGGTCAACCGTTCAGAACGATGACCTTGGCGATCTCCTTCATGGAGCACCGCTTGTCCATGCTCAGCTTACGAATTCGGTTATAGGCGACGTCCTCACTGATGTTATACGTCTTCATCAGGATGCCCTTGGCCCGTTCCACCATCTTGCGGCCTTCCAGCTGGCCCTGGGCCTTCTGCATGTCGCTTTCCATCTTGGCGATCTCGGCGCCCTTGGCCACGGCAATTTCCACCATGGGCAACAGGGACTCTTCTTTCACGGGCTTTACCACATACCCCATGACGCCGACATCCTTGGCCTGCTCCACAAACTCTTTGCCGCTGTAGGCCGTCAGCAGGAGGATTCCCCCTGCGGTGCTTTCATCCCGGATCATCCGGGACGCCTTGAGGCCGTCCAAAAGCGGCATCTTGATGTCCATCAACACAAGATCCGGCTTGTGCTTGCGGCACATTTCCACGGCGTCGAAGCCGTCGGACGCTTCACCCAGTACTTCGTAGCCGGCCCCTTCGAGAATTTCCCGAATGTCCATGCGTGTAATGGGCTCGTCATCCGCTATGACAATTCTGTACCCCATGCGTTCTAACTCCTGCGTGTCTCGTGTGCTGCCGTAAACTCAAAAAAAGGAGAGATGCCCTGAAATCAGGCCAGCAGCTCGTGCAAAATATCAAGGCCGACGTTCGTCTTTGAACTGGACCGGATAATCTCTTTTACCCCGGCGTTTGCCAGGAATCGCTCTGCCCTCTCCACGTTGCATCCCTCGACATCCACCTTGGTCACGATACCGATGACCTTTCGGGTGAAGATGGAAGAAAACTGCGGCGGAAACAGGCTGCTGATCCGCGTGGCGTCCTGCACCATGGCCACCACGTCGCAATCTGCCGACGAAGTGATCAGGGCGGGATAAAAACGCCTGTTTTCAAGGAACTCACCGGGGGTGTCGATGAACCGGCCGCAAAACTCCACGGCCTGGGTCTTCTTCGATGAAAAGCCTTCGCCGGAGAGCACTTGAATCAAGGTGGTCTTCCCCACCCCGGACTCCCCGATGAGCATCATCTTTTTCTGTTTCGTTTCATCTGCCATGGATCAGGACCTTGTCATTTCCACGGATGCGTAATGCAGCACCTCGTCAAAGTAGTCAAGGACCCCCTTAAGGGCCGACTCCACGCTGGCCACATCTCCCACCAGAACCAAGGACCCGCCGAACCGATCGAGAAAGCCGATCTCGACCCCGGCAGCCTTGGTGGCGATGTCTGCGGCAATGATCACCCCTTCGCTCGGTGTAATGGTCAGGATCCCGATGGCGTCGCCCGCCTCGTCGTCCAGCCCGAGCTTCATGTAAATGCTTTTGTGGGGGCTGGCAATTACATGGGCCAGGGTAACCTGTTTACCCGGCACATATTCTTGAATGACCCGTTGCTTCTGTTCGCTTGCGTCAACTATCACTTCATCCCCCAAAAACAAAAAAAGCCTGTAACGGGAATCTGGAACTTCCAACCCCGATACAAGCATCATCGCTGACATTACACGCCGTTGTGTAACAAAATAAGTTGCTTAGTGCGTACCATAACCACATAAATATTGACAAGCCTTTTTTTCAACACAGACGTCTCGCCCTGATGTCCAACCCGTGATACGGGCCAAAAACCATGGGCGTACCCACCTGAATTTACGAATTATTTTCCCGCCACAGTCATTAACTAACCCGTAACAGGACCGTATGTATTTCAGCAAAAAAAATCAGCCACACCCCCCATGGGGCAACCCGCGGGCTGCCGAGATCATCCGATGTGACATCAGGGAGTTAGCTGACAATAAGCATAAGCAATTCACATGCCAACAATTCACTATATTTTCTTTTTCGCCATACGGGCCAGACATGTTCCCGATGGCTGAACACCAACGCAGCCCCACACCACAAAAAAAGGCCGCGCACGTTCTTCGTGCGCGGCCTTTCTTGACCTTACAATGCAGTGTCCATGGTTTGCGAACAGATGTTACGCCATGGCGAGACTCTCGCCACTTTTTCAGGACACATGCCGTGCTTTAAGCCGGGATCAGGCTGCAGCGCAAACCTCTTCGGAAGCAACGCCATTTTCCTGCTCCTCTTTCTCCAGGGCCAGGGCCGCGGGAACAGAGAGGAGGTAAGCCAGACCAAAACCGGAAGCCCCACCGAGGAGTTTGCCTGCCATAACGGGAAGGATCAGGTTGGGCTGGAAGTTGGCGGTGAAGGAGAGGTGGTCGCCAAAGGTGAAGGCGGCGCATACGGAGAAGGCCACACAAAGAACCTTGTCCTTGGGACGCATGTCGGCGATGAGGCGGAACATGGCCAGAATGTTGGCGGCAGCAGCGAGGATACCCGCAGCGCCTTCGCTCTCGAGACCCACCATGCGACCAATCTTGTCCATGGGACCGGCAGCGTACTTCTTGATCAGGTAAACCATGGGGAAGGCACCGCAGAGCATGATACCGATGAAACCGGCAACCTCCAGGGCACGGAAGTTGTCCGCCTCGTCTGCGATGATGGGATCAAAACCCCAGGAGCCGAAGACACTTGCGAAGAAGCCGGTGAAGTATTCAACGATGGAGAAGACAAGCACCAGGGTCAGGGCAATGTTCATGCTGCGACCGAAGAAGAGGAAGCCTTTGATCATGGTGTTGGGAACCATCTTCAGGCCGATGGCCAGGGTCACACAGAAGATGGTCAGGGGCATGAGGTTCAGGAAGATCATCTTGAACGTCAGACCCAGTGCGAAGGCAGACTCTGCGTTTACAGAGATCATGCCACGAACCATCATGTCGGAGATGGAGAGCATGCTGCAGGAGATGAATACGCCGATGGGAATACTCAGGAGACCGGCCATAACACCAAGTGCCATGTATTTGTGGTCTTTTTTATCCAGCATGGTCAGACCCACGGGGATAGAGAAGACGATGGTGGCACCGGACATGTAACCAACAACCATGGCCATGATCCAGCCTTCACGGGAGAGGGCCAGAACATCGGCAAGCTGGTAGCCGCCCATATCAACAGCGATGATGGTGGTTGCCGCGATGGCAGGGTCAGCACCGATGGCACCGAACATGGGACCGCATACGCTTTTTACAAAAGCAGACAGGTAGGGGCTGGCGGCAAGGATACCGGCGGTGGGGATGAAGATGGGTCCGATGCTGTGGAGGCCTTCGAGGAACTCCTGACCGAGGGGGCTCTCATCGTCCTTGATGTATGAAAATGCGCCCAGCACAGCGCAGATCATAATAATGTAAATAATAAACTGACCAATATTGCCCATGACAAAACTCCTAAATTCTACAAAAGTCTGTGGTGGATCGCCTGCCTGCTCCGCCCAATAGCGTCTGGACGGATATCAAAGGTGCGACCAAAAATTATCCTCTTGTTGTGCAATCACCCGATAATTTTGGCCAAAAAAAAACTTGCAACTGGGTATTCCTCTCCCGGTAGCAAGCTTCATCGACTCTCTTCAGCAGCACGCCATTGTGCCGCCCTACTCCAATTTTTGAGAATCTTTAACACAGATAAACTCACATTGACAAGAGACCTTAGTGAATAATTTTATTTTACAAACAATGTTCATAGTTGGTCCGTTTATTGCTTTAGCCCTTCCCCTATAGGGGAACCCCTTCCCAACCGTGGATTTCGGAGCGCATTTCATGCAAAAAAAACGTGCTGCCCTATCCTCTTCCGGCCTCTGGCCCCTCCTCTTTTCCCATGCGGGTCCCCCGGCCTTCGTCGACCCGAATCGCCGCACACCTTTGCAAGGGCGCCTGTGCCTGCGCTCTGAATTCCGGGGACTACTGAATTGAATAATTATTTGCTACGGGCCCCTTATGGCTTTTCATCCACACGAGGCTCGCATATGATAAGAGAAAAACTCACCCGAAACCAAGGTTGGCTCACATGACGAATCACCCGGAAAAACGAGACCATGAGCGCTACGAGGCGCGCCAGACCATTTCCTACCGCTTGACATCAAGCACCGAGTACAAAAAGGGAACAACCCGCAATCTGAGCAAAACCGGTTTTCTCCTTGAATCCGATGAAACCATCCCCGAGGGGGAATCCCTGGACCTGTCCATACGGATTGACGACACCCCCGTCCACTTCAAAGGCCGGTGCATCCACAGCGTACAACCAGATGCCGGCCCCGCCCTCTCCGGTGTTCTGGTGCTGAAGATCAGCACGGCCGGCATGGTCCCCTTCCTCTCTTTCATCGATAACCTGGAGGCACAGCAGCAGACCAACCGCTCCGCCATGGACAACGTTGTCCAGCGCATCGCCTCCGAGCACAAAATCATCACCCAGTACGTGATGGTCATCCAGGGCATCCTGGCCGATGCCAAGACCGGATCCAGCTCCATGGAGCTCGAAACCGTCCTTGACCTGATGCAGAAAGAGCTGTCCACCCATTTTTATATTGAGGAAAAACTGCTCTTCAAAACCGGACTTATCCACCTTCCCGCAAAATTTCACGGCCTCATTGCTGAGTTGACCCATGAGCACTCAGAGCTTGAAACGGCATTGAACCAGATCATTGAAGCCGTTCAGGGTCTTGAGGCCGATGAAGGGATTTTGGCAAAGGGACTCGACGTACAGATTGAAGATTACCTGACCTCATTGAAACACCATGCCACCAGGGAACTCATGGAACTTTTTCCCATTCTGGAATCCAATGAAAAGGCCGTACAAAAGCTGACACAGGCCGTGGGTGAGATTGTGAATGGGTAGATGGGAGGCAGAGGCTAAGGGCTAAGGGCTAAGGGCTAAGGGCTAAGGGCTAAGGGCTAAGGGCTAAGGGCTAAGGGCTAAGGGCTAAGGGCTAAGGGCAGGATATACTGGGGGTTTTGGCCGGACAAGGAAAATCGGGCGCGGACGTCCCGCGGATTTAAAAAAACCGACCGTTCGAATCTTATGGTTCGAACACGGCGTCATCCAGGGGTCCGTCCACCTTCAGGTCCCGGAGAAACACGGTCTCCTGGGAGCTGTCTGCGTAAAGCTTGACCACCTTGACGGGGAGCAGAAGCTCCGGGTGAACCCACAGCAGATAGGTGACCTCGCTGCCCTCCACCAAAAGCCGGGGACACAGATGAGACTGCACCGATTCGGGCGCAAGACGCGTCACCGTCCCTTCCCGGGCATATCGCCGCACCGAACGGATGAGGGCCCCGATATCGGAGCGGTCCACGGTGTGCCCCTTGGGATCGGTAATCAACGGGTTGTCCGGTGACAGGGTAAAGGCCGGCAGGCGGGTGGCAAAGGGGCGAAGGGACACCTGCTCCTCATGGGGATTGTAGATCAGGCGGGCGCCCTTGTGGGGGTGGATAAAGTCCATGCGGATAAAACCCGGTTTCTTGTAGGTATAGATGATGCGATTGCGGTCGTCTTCCCCTTCCGAGTCCAACAGGGTTGTGTAGTGGTCCAGGGCATCGAAGCGCTCCAGCATCCGGTCCAGGAGAGGCCGCTCTTCCCCCCACACGGGCGGCACCACGGCCAGACAGGCCAGAAGCAACAAAAAGGATGTGACGCGTCGGATCATGGGGCGACTCCTTCGCTCACATACCGGGAAAACCCGCGCATGCCCTCGACCATGAGGCACTTGTGATTTTTCGTGAAATAGTCTTTTAAAAAGGGAGACAAAAGGCTCATCCAGGGCCGGGCTGTCCGCACCTGAAGCGAGAACTGCCCCCGGGTGCCCCGGCGGCTCTTCTCAATACAGCAGGAGCAATACCCTTCGATATCACCATGGATATCGGCAGAGATAAATGCCTGGTCGGTGACTTCCCGAAGCACAGCCCGGATATCCAGTCCATAGGGCAAGGAACCTCTCCAGCGTGTGGTGTACTGCTTGCCCGCCATGTCGGGAGGAAGCGTATCAGAGGACTCGGAAGACTCCAATCCCTGCCACCATCCGGGCCACGCCTCCACGTGAAGCATCTCGTCCCAGACGGTTTTCACAGGCGCTTCAACGCCCCACTCTTCTTCAAATCGGTAGCTTCGCCACCGATCCAGCCATGCACCCCACACGTCGACCTGCCTTATTTCAAATCCACTTCCATGCCCGTCCATGAGCCCCGCCAGCGTCACGCACGAGTCCGGCACAGTAACACAGGCAAGATCCGGAGAGAAGACGTTACCGGCGTTGGGCCCGTTTTTACCTGCCGTCCCCACGCCTCCCCCCTGGCCGCGCCATGGACAGCCCAGGAGTCACATCCCTTGAAAAAAAGCCCCAGGGCTTGACAAGCCCCGGGTTCCGGGAGCAAGGTGAGCTTGTCGCCTCCACCTCTTGCAAGGACGACACCCAAAACGGGGACACCAACGATGACGCAGACCGCCACCGCCGGAGCCGATTGAAAGAGGAAGACTTCCATCAATACGCCGAGGACATATGTCGAAATCAGTTGATTCAAAACGAAACGTCAAAAAGAAGCCCCAAAAAACCCTTAAAGAAAAGAGACAGGCAAAGCACGAGAAAAAGCTCAAAAAAAACGCTCATTCAGACATCTAAGAGTTCAGGGCCTTAAAAAAGCGGCAAATAGCCAGCGCGGACGGTTTGCCATCAGGCCATGACCGATGCCGCCCGAACACCTCGCGGCCCCCTGCCGCAGGATGCCAGCCACCACGCATTTTTCAGGCCCCACTGCCTGCCCCGCCCCTTGATAAGGGGCGGGTACCAGAACCACGGCCCCACATACGGAATGTCCCCCCATGCTCACGTACAGACCCATCTCGGCAGCCGACTGGCCCCGTATCCTCGACATTCAACGAGAAAATTACTCTCCATCGTTCATCGAGAGCCTGGAAGCCCTCAAAAGCCGATGGGTCGCCTCCCCGACCACATGTCTTGTGGCCGAAGGCCCTTCGGGCATCCTTGGGTACGCCTTGTCCCATCCCTGGGCACAGGGCCACGCTCCGGCCCTGGATAGGCCCCTTGATGAGGGCATCTGCCCGGAGCTTCTCTACATCCATGACCTTGCCGTTGCCAAATCCGCCAGGGGCTCCGGAGCCGCCTCCATTCTGGTTCGCGCCCTTGCTTCCTGTGCTGCCGAGGCAGGCATGACCCGCATGGCCCTCACCTCGGTCCAGGGCAGCGACCCTTTTTGGGAACGCCATGGGTTTGCCCCCACACCCCTTGAAAATTCCCTGGCAGGTTACGGCGCGGATGCCGTTTACATGACCGCCACCATCCCCCGCCCCTGACACCCCTGAATTCCGCAAAACATCCGGGTCAAAACCCCACAAGAACAAAGGGGGCCATAAAGGCCCCCTTTGTTTCGTACGTTGCAGGATTCGAGCGCTATGAAAAAATCATGTAACTATTCAGCTCAAACAAGCCTCCGGTGGCCCTGCCGGGGGCCAACCTTTTAGCCTGATTTATAAAACCGGGTTTGACAAACAGGTCTTAAGCAAGCCTTTCCAGGCTCCGCCGAAATAATTTCCACTTTTTCACATTAGAAAAATTTTTTGCGGAGCTTTTTTTCAAAAAAACGACCCGCCGGAGGCAAGCTGAATAGTTACAAAATCATAAGCTCATGGTGCGGCATTCTTTTCTTCAAGGGTGACTACAACATCGGAATCCCAGGCCAGCCAGTCCCGCCACTTCTCGTCCATCTCCCTGTGCAGGACAAAGTGATGGTCCTTTTTCACCCGCTTTCCCTGTGCCTCCGTTTCGGGGGTGGCAAAGGCGATGCCGCCTGCAATCAAGGTCTCGAAGGATTCCGAGGAGATCTTCATCTTCGTCATCAGGCCGCCCTGGATACGGATGCCGCTGACATTCCAGAACCGCGTATCGGCGCTTACAAGATCGGCGAACTGTTCGTAAATGTTGATGTACACGTAAACCTTATCTCTTTTTTCCGACAGCTCCGACCCGGTGACATGCCCCACCTTGACCTGCCTGTAGGTCACCGGGCGATTTTTTTTCAAAGAGCCTAAAGTCTCGCTCTCCAGAACGAGATTCAATCCGGCCGGCTCATGCATGCGGACGGGGGGCTGCTCATACACCCTGAACTTACGCGCGGGTTTTCCACGCCCCGGCTCCATCTTCAGGTAAGCCCCTTTGATGATACTGCCGACATTGCGGATTCCCGATACGGATATCTCCGGGGTCACCACCCAGATGTAAGAGCCTTTGCGCAAAAGGGCTGCTGATTTTTTTGTAATACTGGCAGTGGCCACCAACCCCTGCATGTCTTTGGCCAGGAACACATCGGTGACCGTTCCGATGGTGACATTGCGATAGGTGATCTTCGCGCCCGGGTTGACGCCATGGTGCTGAGGCATGTAGAGGGTCACCTCGATGTTGTCCGCATGTCGGGCATCGTCAATATCCTCATAGAGCGGGAACGATTGATCGGGGGTCACCGCTTTGCCGCCTGCAGGGGTTTCAAACTCGATTCCTCCTGCAAAAATTGACTTGAAGGTTCCGATCTTCAGGTTGATGTTGGGCAGACTGGCTTTCAACTTGATGCCACTGACATCCCAGAAATACGACGTGGTGGTCACAAGGTGTGAGTATTGCTCGTACACAAGGATCTCCACAAGGATCGTCGCGTCCTCTGAGAGCCATGACTTAAGGACCTCACCCACCTGGATTTTCTTAAAAAGAACCGGGGCCCCCTGGTCATGCATACTGGACGCTTTGGTCTGGAGGATCAAGCGAAGCCCCGGCGCGCTTTCCATCAGGGCCGGCGGCTCCTTTTCCACAACAAAGAAGGATGAAAGAGCCGTCTCTTCCCCCGGCAACACCCCGATGTAGCTGCCGGACACCAGGGTATCGAGGCCCGAAATCTGATTGACGGACACCTCCGGGCGAACCACCCAGAACAAGGTATCCTCAACAATATGCTCCCTGGACGCCTTTCTCATTTCAATGATGGCATCCACGTAAAGAAGGTCCCGGGAGACAGTCAACCTCTTGACCATGCCCACGGGAAGGCCCTTGAAAAGCACCTGGGTTTTCCCCGGGGTGATTCCCACGGCGTCTTCCATGCGCACAACAATCTCGTACCCGGCCTCACGAACACTCTTGAGCACCAGCCAGCCTCCGATCATCAACGCGATGATGGGAAGGATCCACACGGGAGAGATACTTTTCCTGGTCTTCACGACGGCTTTGTTCATGGTGTCCATTCCTTGACTGAAAGATGTCTGTAGAGATGCGCCCCACAAAAACGCCCTGCCCGCACCTTTAGTTCATGACTTGTCACAACGCCCGTCCCAAAGGAGACGTGCGTCAAAGGTCAGGGCCGCAAGCATGGTGAAGGTCACCACCCCGGCAAAAAACGGGGCTCCGATGGCTGCATGGGTGGAGGAGAACTCCCCGAAATTCACGAGCACAGCCATCAGCGCAATGACAAAGATATCGAGCATGGACCAGCGCCCGATAAACTCGATAAATCGAAACATCAATGTTTTCTGACGCCGCCTTCCCTGCCACCCCAGCTGCACGGATAAAAGCGCCAGGGCAAGGCCGATGATCTTATAGACGGGCACGAGCACAGAAGCGGTAAAAATAACAACGGCTATCCCGTATTCCCCGGAGTGCATAAAATAGATTATCCCGTCCATGATGGTGGAGTATTGAGAGGCCCCGAGAAAATCCACCCGCATGATGGGCAACACATTGGCAGGCACAAACAATATGGCGGAAGCCGCCACCAGGGCCCAGGTCCTGCTGAGGCTGTCGGGCTTGCGATAGTGCAGGGCTGCTCCGCAGCGCGGGCACTCAGGCTCATCCTCTGTGGCGACATCATCGCCCTTTGTCAATTTTCCGCACTCATGGCAGCACATCAGCCCCGCCTCCATGGCGGTCTGCATCTCAGCTATGGGACCGGAAATGCCTCCATGGTCTTCAAACCCCAGCTGTTCGTCTATCTGAATCCAGAGGCTGGATTTATCCAGGACGGACAATGCGCAGAGGTTCATGACAACCATCACCAGAAAACAGAAAAATCCAATATTAAAGGTGATACTTGCCATGGAGTACACCTTGATGATGGTCACCAGGACGCCGATGAGGTACACCTCGCCCATCCCCCACTCCTCGAGGGACTGAAAGGTTCTCAGGAGCCAGGCCTGAAAACGGGGCAGGCGTTTTGTCTTGGCCAGAGCGGCAAGCAGAAAAAGCAGGGCCGGGTTTAAAAATGGGAGCAGAATCGCCGTGAGAAAGACCATGGAAGCCACGGCAATATAGCCCTGCCGGTACATGAAGATGCTGTTGTCCAGAATACTCCCACTGGTCTCCATACCCAGGGCGTTCAGGGTCATGAGCGGCGTAAAGACAGCAGGGACGTACACGAGAAGGACGATAAACGTAAAGGCAAGCGTGCGGTTGAGCGAATCCGTTTTGGGGGTATGGACTTTTGAACCGCACCTCGGGCAAAAGGCGGTACTGCCCGGCAGGACCTCCCCTGCCTCCACAAGCAAATCACAGCCATGGCAAGAGGTTACGTATGGGGGGCTCATCGTTCACCTTGAAATGAAAGGACCCGTAGATAAGGCGCATCACGGTGCGTCGTCACCCACGAATAAAGGAACGCTCTGCGAAAAGAGGGAAAACCTGACACCTTGACAGGCGTCAAGCATCACTTGAATTCTACCAAAGATATAAGCACCTTGTCACGCTCCATGATCATAGCGGCGTCATCCCGCGAAAGGATTTCTCAAAAACAGGCGATTCGGGCGCGAAAAAAATCGCCGAGCGTTCGCATCACAGACAACCGCGGGCGCATGGGAAATATGGCCTCACCGCACCAGGTAAAAGGAACTGAGCCGTGCCCACGTTTGCTAATCGTTTCGCCACCGGACTTGAAACTCGATCTCTTCCTCGGCACCTTCCCGTTCATGCTCCACCGTAAATGTGGCCCGCACCGGAACGTAAATCCTCTCTCCGGCGATCTGAATCTCAAATTTTTTCCCGGTTTCCAACGCATCGGCAAGCCGCCTGAGCTTGGCCACAAACTCGGAGGTGCTGTAAGCCTTTTCAATATCCCGTTCTTTTTTCATCTTGCGCTCCATTCAATTGGGTGTCTCCGCTGAAAATGGGGGGGGCGGGTGATACGGGTCAGTCTCCGGCAACGTCCCGGGTCATCCTGACTCCCAGGGCATACGCTTTTTCGCAATCTACGGGAAACACATCCCGCCTTCGCCGCATCTTGGCGTCCACATCCACCCTGTCGCACACAACGTTGTCATGGTCTTCAAACTGGAGGGTATCGTAACAGTACAGAGCCTCCGAGGCACCGAATATCATGGACAGGGTCATCTCGGTGGATTCAAGGGCATATCGCAGGCGCATCTCGGTCATCTCTTCTTCCGTGATGTTCATGGTGTAGATGAAGCCGGTGGCAATGGTGCGGGGAAAAAGTGCCCGCCAGGGATCCCCATACTCCAGGTAGGGAAACAGAAGCCGCTCCATAAAGGACCTCATCTCTCCGGTGACCCGCCCGAAGTAGATGGGTGACCCGAGGACCAGGGCATCAATATCCCGGATACCTTTCAGCACAGGCGCCAGTCCGTCTTTCACCGCACAGGCACCGTAGCTTTTGCTGTCTTTCTGCTTGCAGGCAAAACAGCTTCGGCACCCCTTGTAATCCAGATCGTAAAGATGCACCAGCTCCGTTTCCGCCCCTTTCGAAGCGGCCCCTTCCAGGGCTTTTTCAAGCAAAGTCGCCGTGTTCCATTTTTTCCTCGGACTGCCGTTGACTGCCAGAACCTTCATGGGACCCTCCTTCGAGTGGGTATGGACCGGCATCCGAAAACCGGCTGCCGGAGAGAGCCTGTGGTAAAGCCAAAGCATGACGGGACCATGGGAATCAAACTGGAAAATACTCGTAACAGGATCAAGGACGGATGACGACGCGTGTTGCGCGCCTTATAAATTTAGCAATCGGGTTTGTTATGGCGGTAAATTAACAAGTTACCCTTCACTGGGGTTAGAATCTGAGTCAATGGTCGCACCGGGCTGGCACCCTCCGTTTGCGAATACCGATCGTTTAATTTTTTTACTTACAACTTTTCTAGTGAATTTCATTTTCAACCGAACCTTGGAACACACCAGCTTCATTCTATCCAAGAGTGTAACGGTTACTTTCCCATTATTTACATAAACAGAATCGCAATCGTCCAGGTACCACAAGCTATAATTATTGGTTTTGAACCAGTGTGTTAATTGGTCGATATAAGGGTTCGTATAAATTCCACCATGGGTTTCTATAGAGACGATGGCAGGCCTGCTGATTAAGTTTTTTATGATAAACCACTCACTGCCTTCTGTGTCCACCGACAACAGATCTATGGAGCCGTCATCAATACTGTTGAATCTTACGGCCTTTACGGTAAACTTTTCCGTTTCCTGAACAATGCAGTTATCGTTCGTAATTGCCGGGCTGTCAGGAAGAAAACTCACAAAGGTGGAGCTTTCCCGTTTGCAAAGCTCTACTTCACCATCAAAATCACAGACAGCAACCTCGTGTAACGTAACGTTTCCCAGGGTGAATGTCTTTTTGATCAGATTAATCGAATCAGGATCGGGTTCAACAAGGGTTGCTTTGATGCCGCTTTCTATATAACGAAGAATATTTGACGTATCCGGATGCCATACACCGACTTCTGCGACGTGTGACGGAGAAAAACCATTTTTTATGGTTTTTTTATACAGCAAAGAGTTACTCATACCGTATCCCTATCTGTAAAAAATATATGGAGTTGAAGGACGAAACCACCCTGAAACCAAAGCCAGGGTTACCCTGCAAGAAACAGGCATGTAAACAAAATGCTTCCCTCAGTCTACCTCAACGATGGGTGACCTCACCAATTCAAACAGACAACGTGCCGGGCGAGTATAAACTGGATTTGCTCAGCACCGCTGAACATATGAGACGTGCAATGCCGAACCATTATGGAAAATCCATACGGATTTTGCAACGGACAAGTACTATCAAGCAAGAAACACTCCTTCCCCCCTGAGGGCGAGTCGTTGCGTTGCAGCCCAGCCCGTGCTGTGTTTTAATACTGGCATGAAGGAAGCAAACATGCCTTAATACTCACCACACGTGTTTCAGAAATTTAAGTTCCCTATCCCGGCTCGCCCGAAGGGTGAGAAAAACAAACAGCAAACCCTGATTTACATTTTGCACTTACAAAAAAGCTGACATTTTCGCTGTAGTATTTTGAAATCATGGAGCTTTCATCTTGGCTATTTGTTTTCTCATGAAATATCCGGGCTATGCCAATGAGCCTTCCCCACCCCTGTTGGGTGATATCGATATGGTCAAGGCATGATCTGAAACATTCCTGGTGCGTGCGCCTCCCGAGCCACAAAGCCAAATGCAGCATAAAAGGCCTCCAGGCCCTTTGCCGCCATGAGCCCGACAAAAGAACGGGAAGGAGCCTCCGCCCCCCACAACGCGGCCAAGGCCCACCAGGGAGCCGTTGTGCTCGGCGACAACAGAATACAGAGAGTTTGCCAGGGTGCGGCCTAGAGCCTTATCATCCGGGATGTCCCAGCCCACGGACAGTCTCAGCCCTTTGTACTCTTCAACCGTAGGAAGTCTTTGTTCAACATGCATAACACCAAACCCGAACCCTTTCATAACAAGTCGTTATGGTCATCCCATGGGCAAAACACCTGTGCCGGTTCAATACAGAGACAACACGCGACGGCATTCCCTACCCCTTTACCACACAACAACGAAGACAGAAAACCTAAAAACGTATTAAAACTCGGCAACATACGCCCCGCATCCCAAGAAAATGGTGTCATTTCTGGTGTCACCTCATTAAATCCTATCCCCGCACACATCATCACCTCACAAGGCGCTGACCATATTTCCCCGGACAGCCCCCCCGGCAACGGCAATCGACAGTGTGCTCCCCCATCATGAAACGGCCCCTACCCCCACAGGAGGTTACGATGCAAAACCACCTTACACCACGTGCCGCATGGGCGATTCTCATTTTTTCAACGATTCTGGTACTGACAACACGGCCCCCGGCATTTGCTGACTTCGGCCGAAAAGCCAATCTGGATTTCATTGTGGCTCCATACCTGATCAAACCCGGTCCCGAGACCATGACGGTCATGTTTGAAGCGTTCTGCCTCTCGCCCACCCTCCTTGTTCAGGAGGCGGGTACCTTCTCATGGGACCGCGTGGACACCAGAATCACGCCGGTCCTGCCCACCCTTTATAAGGCACGGCTCACCGGACTCAAACCGGACACAACCTATCTCTACCGTGTGGAAACAATCTTTCGCAGAAGCCCTGTTTACCGCTTCCATACGTGGCCTGAGGCCGCAGGGGACACCACCGTTGCCAAACTCGTCGCCATCAGCGACAGCCAGGGTGATCACCCGGAACGCCTTGCCGATGTTGTCACCAACGGCATCATCGCCGTGGAAGGAAATGGCAGCGCAGACGCCTGTGCTGAAACCCTCTCCGCCCTTCTCATAACCGGAGACCTGGTGACAAACGGCGACCGCAAAAGCCAGTGGACCGATGAATTTTTCGCGAACCTCCAGCCCCTTGCCTCCAGGGTTCCCCTGATCCCGGCCCTGGGCAACCACGATATGACACCCTTTTTCTATGCCTGTTACTTTGACATGCTTCCCGACGGCAGCCTTGAAAGCTGTCTGAAGCTGTCCCGCTACAACCTGCTGAACACCATGGTACTCACCCTCAACAGCAATGACCTGATCCAGATCGAGGGACTCCCGGATGCAGGGGGACTCCTCCAGCGAGAATGGCTCCTGGACCACCTGTACGATGCCCAGGATGACCCGGCAACGGACTTTGTCCTCGCCCAGTTCCACCACCCCTGCAAATCCGAACTCTGGCCTCCGGGTGAAGCCGAAAGGTCATGCCGCTTCGTTGCCATGCTCGAACGATTCACCGCAGACACCGGCAAGCCGAGCGTTCATCTTTTCGGCCACACCCACGCTTACTCACGGGGCCAGAGTCGGGACATGCCCCATGTCTGGCTCAATGTGGCCCCCACGGCAGGTGATATCGACTATTGGGGCGAATACGACATGAGCGATTACGATGAGATCCAAAAATCGGTGGATGAATTCGGTTACTGCCTCATCACCATCCAGGCCGGGTACCGCCCCTCCGTGCAGGTGGTGCGCAGGTCCGGAGGAAACGGAATCCAGTGGTTTCACTACACCGATGACACCATCAGCGATGCCTTCACGATCCGCCGCGACAACCAGGCTCCTGAGACGCCGGTGATCACGGCAACCGAACATGCGGGCGACCTTCTCCTTAACGGGACAGCCTTTAACGACCCGGATGGGGATTCTCACCTGGAGTCCCACTGGCAGCTTCTTGCAGAATCAGGAGATAAAATCATCGACATGTGGGGCAACCGCACCCGCGCGGAAAATATCTGGATGGGAGAAAACAGTCAGGAAGGGGTAGACATAACGGCTTATCGGATAACAGACCTTTCACCCGGCACCTACGGCGCGCGCGTGAGATACAGGGACGAAGGTTTCACATGGTCATCATGGTCTGAGACGATATCCATCACCATTCCCTGCACCTCCCTGTAAGGAAAGCTTCTTGAACGCATGCTTGATGCCCTCGCCTCTTGAAAAAAGCCCACCTCGTGATCACGAGGTGGGCTCCATTTCTTTCTCCTGACATTTCATAACAACCATACTCTATGGAGATATCATCTTTTCATGGGGTAGACTAATTATGCACAGACTTGACCGCCCTATCTGTGACACCTCGTCGAAAGTAAACGCAAAAAAACTCTGCCCCCAATGAATGAACGCTGAACCGACATGGGCTAAAAAGCACGAATGGGTTTTCTTAATGCTTCTGTTCACGCGGCTTTTCAAAATCACAGCATCCCAGGTTGCTTGAGCCGCCGATATCCTTGGGCAGTACGTAAAACGCCCTGGTCCAGTGGTCGGCATCGAGCGGCTGAAACTTGCCTTGTTCCAGCGGCTCAAAGCGAATTGCCTGCCCGGCGTCAAAACGCTTCAGCGGCACCTCATCTTTCATAACAAGGATGCCGTTGACAATGACATGCGGAATCCCCGACGAGGGGAGCGTTCCCGTCTCGTAGGTGGCATTGTCGGTGATGGTTTCGGGATTGAACATGGTGATGTCGGCAACCATGCCCTCCTGCATACGACCCCTGAGCTGCATGGCTTTCAGCCCCATGTCGCCGAGGGGTTTGGCATAGTTGTAGCTGGACATGGACACGGCCTGCATCAGGGGAATGTTGTTTTCCCGGACCATGCGAAAAACCTTGGCAAAAGAACCTGAAAATCGTGGGTGGACATTGGGCAGCTCTTCGTAAGGTGTCTCCCATGTCAGGCCCTCATCGGGAATCATGGGCATGCCGTCGCTGCCGATGGCAACACCCGGCATCTTGATCCAGTCCAGGATGGCTTTTTCGGGCATCTTGAATATCACCACAAGGCGGGTAGGCTCTTTCTTCAACATCTCTTCGCGGCTTTCCCGGGTGTAAAACTCACCGGTCGCCACATCCATCAGGGTTTCTTCATATGTGTTGCCAAGCGTTTCAACCCACACCTCCGGTTCAAGAAAGACGGCATTCAAGGCCGTGGAGCCTGCGTGATAGGGATAAACCTCACCCCAGACATTGTACCCTTTTTCACGCATACGGAGCATCAGTTCGTGAACCATGGCGTAACCGGGGTTGTTAAAGTGAAAGGCAATGCCCGGTGACCCCAGAGCTGCTGAGTTGGCAAGCATCTCCTGAATGCCGAGCACTTCTTCAACATCATTTCCCGGCGTGAACCTGAAATGCATCCCGATCTGACGCCCATAATAGCCCCCGAGCCGCTGCAACTCGAAGATCTCGCGCGAGGAGACGCCATCCCGCATGTAGCCTACGGTAGAGCCGATACCGATTCCCCCCTGACGCAGTCCTTCATCGATAATGGCCAGGATTTCGTTCCCCTGTGCCAGGGTGGGACGTGTTTCTGACCACCCCTGTTTCACGCGGGACGCGACGGCATCGGGTGTGTGCAGGTATTTCCAGTCCTTAAATCCGTCCAGGACCTCTGCACGCGCAAATTCATGGGCAACGGAAACACCAAGGTTCAACGGTGTGTTTCCCTCGATTCTACTGTAAAAATCAGCCACCTGATTACCTGGCGCCCCCACTTCGAGATCCATGATGGTCGTACGGCCGTCGCGCACCATCAGGCGATAGGCATAGGGTTCCAGACAGTGCTGGTGGCCATCGATAAACCCTGGGGCCACAACCAGCCCTGTGGCATCGATTGTCTCCTTTCCCTTGATCTCTCTGGGCGTGATCAATCCGATAACCCCATCTTTGACCCCCACATTGCGTATGGCGTCAAACTTGGTTTCCGGGTCCATCACCCGGCCATTGAGTATAACGATATCAAAGTCGGTATCGGCCGACATCGGCTTCATTTTGGCACCTTGTGGGTTAACACACCCGACCGTCATTCCAACCAGTAGCAAACAGAACATCCAGGCAACACGTCTTCTCATGATAATCTCTCCCTGGGGACTTCGTCATTTTCACCATAAACGGTGGTCCAACGCAATTCGACGCTACAGATTTTAGAAGTACGACGAAACGAAAAATTCGCAAAATCCTCTTTATCGCGATTTCCCGAAACTTCAGTTAAGTATGGAGTTTGACAAACAGATTCCAACAACATTAGCACGACAGGGGTATAGTCATATACCGTTACACTGCCCAGATGATTAAGTCAACAACCAGAGATATGCCTTTGCCTATCTCCATTTACCCCTGACACATGCTGTGCCGAGGGTCATACACTCTCAAAAAAAGTGCCGCCACCCCGTAGATAACTTGCAGGGCAAGCAGTGTGCGCAATGTCAGCTTATTTCTCTTAGTGAGTTCCATAGCCGGAGTGTCCTTCTGAGCCTGAGAGCTTAGTCGATTGTATTCTTGTAGATCTTTCCGTCTTTCATGATCAAGGCGAGGTGTTCTTCGGGATTTGTCAAAATGCTTATATTTTCCAAGGAATTCCCGTTTATCAGAAGAATATCGGCCAATGCCCCTTTTTCAATCACGCCAAGCTTTCCAGGATAGGGGTTCCGTGGGCCTTACAATGCAAGTATTGTGGTCAACAAAAAACGGACACTCAGGTTAAGCTGCAATTTTTAAGGGCTCTGCTTCAAACTCCATTGGGCTTACGTAACCCAATGTTGAATGTAAACGGCTTGAATTATACCAAGCTATGTAGTCGAGTACTTCCAATCTTGCCTGGTCCCGTGTTTCAAAACGGCAAAAGCTGAGCCTTTCTGACTTGAGGCTTCGGAAGAAGCGCTCTACAGGGGCGTTATCCCAACAATTACCCTTTCGGCTCATGCTGCATGTCATTTGATATTTATCGAGCCTTTCTTGATATTTTTTGCAGGCATATTGTGATCCTCTGTCTGAGTGGTGGAGCAAGCCAGGAGCAGGCTGCCGTCTCCACCAAGCCATATCAAGGGCATCAAGCACCAGGCGCTTTGTCATTCTTGCTCCAATATTCCAACCGACAATTTGTCGGGAATATAAATCCATAACAGTCGGTGGCGGATTGGCTGCTTCAGACAGGTAGTAGATTTTAACCCTCTTCGCGTAGTCCCCGGCATCTTTGTCCGTCGCCTTGTTATAAAGGCGCGGTCTAAAGGAAAAACCATACTCATACGTGTCTGTTGCATAGACAAAATAGCCATCCTTCTCGAGATCGGCTTTTGATTTCTCACCATCATACCCGGGAGGCAGCAGCAAATATTTCCCTCCTTTGCCTTTATCTCTGCCAGCAGGCCCGACATCTTCAATGGGCTGCGACCATGCATTCAGAATCGAGCCAAAATAACTCACCTTGTCCGTTGCCGGAGGCACTTCGACGATAATGGGGCCACGCTTGGAAGACAGGGATGCCCAGGCATAGGCCGTAACGTCGTTTGCCGTCAGGAAGCCATCGTCAGATCCCAGCGGTGCATTCAGATACGCCACATCGTTGAGATCTCCACCCAAATCACGTCGGATTGCCCTCACAAAGTCCACCATCACAACGGCAGGCATGTAGTAGATTGCCCCTTGAGTGGCGCGTTGGACCATGATCTTGTATTCAATATCCTCTACCGCACGCGCTCTAGCCAGTACCCCGTCAGTCTGGTCAAATGTTTTCTCCGGCGGTAACGTTTCTGCCCACGAAATCGATCCAACCACCGTCACCATAAGCAGCGCAACCACCATGACTGTTGTCTTCTTCATGTGAATGTTCCTTTTTTAGCAACTGTTCAGCCCATCTTTGCCTCCGGCGGCCCTGCCGGGGGCCAAACTTTTGCCCGATTTTATGAGTCGGGTTTGACAAACAGGTCTTAAGCAAGCCTTTCCAGGCTCCGCCGAAATAATTTCCACTGTTTCGTTTCGATGGCCCCTCAGGGCGATCGAAACGAAGCGCGGGTGCATTACAAAAGTTTTTTGCGGAGCTTTTTTTCAAAAAAGCGACCCGCCGGAGGTAAGCTGAATAGTTACCTTTTTTATTGAGCAACCGTGAAGTGTGGCACCGCGAAGGGAAGCAAAAAGAGTGGCACGGAGAACCCGCGCTTCAGCCAAACAAGCCAATACCATATTGAAATTTCAATACGCCAAAAAGACAGCCCGGCAAAAACCGGGGCAAGAAGAACGGAGCAAGGAATGATGAAGATTTCACGATTCAACAGATGCGAAACTGCACGTAGAAGGGTGGAGGTGGTTCCAAGGGTTGAGTGGCTCGCAAAAACGAACCTTGCATTTATCGACTAACGTACCACATCGCCACAAAACCCCAAACCATTTAATTAACATACCAATACACCAATCAAAACAAACAACACGCATGATTCCGGTGAACGACAACACCTGGTTTGAAACCGAAGGGACGTCAGATTTGCGAGCCTGGGGACTTACCCCCTATTCACCAAAATGACCGGTTTCCAGAAACCTCAACGTCTCGTGGATGGCTGTTTTGTTTTTCATGATAAAGGGATGAGTGGCGGGAATGGCGAGGAAATCGGCCATGCCGGATACAGGGGCCTTGTCCACGGCCACTTTGCCATCATCGGGACCGGGGATCAGGGCGGAGAGGATAAAATTGATGGTGCGGGTGCCGGTGAGGACGCCCACGGGGAAGGTCACGGGGCCGAGGGTGGCAGGGAGTTGATCAAGGCCCGTGCCGAGCTGGTTGCCTGCGGGGCCGTTTATAAGTTTAAAGAGGCGGAGCCGCCCAAGTTTGTCCACCACTTCGCTGCCCTGGTTGGGAGGACTGAGCATGACGGCACGATGGGGGGGCTTGATAAGCCCCTCTTTTACCAGGTACCGAAGGACAATCCCGCCCATGGAATGGGTGACAAAGGCGATGGAACCGCCGGTGGTTTGGGAAAAGGTATTCACCATAGGCGCCACGTGGTCCCGGCAGAGGACCTCCACCGGGTAATCCGTGGAAGGATAATCGATGTTGAGAGTCGGATAGCCTGCGGCCTGAAGAGCTTTTTCCATCTTTTTCATGGATGATGCGGACCGCGCCAGGCCGTGGAGCAGGACCACGCCGCTGGGTCTGGTCGGGGCTGTATCCGCCAGAAGAACGGATGCCGTGGAAAGGATAATAAAGACACTGACAAGACAGGCCACGCCATGTTTCATCACTTGACCTCCAAAAGAATGTTCCCGTGTTAACGCAGGCACAACAACGCAACATAGCGATGCCGCCCTTCGCCTTACACCCTCGCCCTTCGCCTTTAGCCTTTAGCCTTCCCTCCCAAACAACGCCCCATCACCGCGTCTTCCACCACACAGGCCCGTTCAGGCAACAAGGGGTCCACAAGCACCCGTACCGCGCTGCCCCTTTTCTTCCCGCGCCAGCTTTCGTCTGCCACCACCACGGTGGATCCCTTTACGGCCCTGCCCTCTTCAGTGATGCCGGTAAAGGCCACCTGTATCCGGGTGGCGGTAAAGGGCACACAGTAGGCGGAAGAAAAGGAGTCCACGGTGCCGTTAATCAAATCACCCCGACGGTAGAGCCGTCCTTTGGCAGCCGCGCCCGCCCAGGTGAAAGCCAGAAACGGGAGGCCCATCATGGCAAAGATTCCGCCGATGACAGCAATGGCCCACCGGGGAAAGAGCACCGGAGGAAAATCGGGAAGAATGGAGTCGCTGCCGGAAGCGAGGGCTGTCACGGCCTGGCCGGGCTTGAGGGCGTAACCTGCTTCGGCCATGGTCTGGACAGCATCCATGATGGAAACACCGTTATTCTGATAGCTGTAGGTGATGCGCACCGGGTTGCGATTCTCGATGGTGATGCGTGTCACGGGCTTGACATCCACCACCGTGGCGGTGACCGGACTGCCCGTTTTAAGAATAGAATCAAAGTCCGGCCCCTTGCCGTCCATGGAGGTGATGAGCCAGCTGAGCATACCAAGGATAAGGATGGGACAAACCGCCAGCATAAGCCCCACCCCAAGGGCGCGGGGCCGGTCCAGTAAAAACCGGATAAACAGACCGGCGGACACGTGCCGAGAACTCGAACTGTTCATTACAGGGTCTCCTTAATATAAGAATAAAAGCAATGCCTCGGCCGACGTGGGTTACGAACGCTGAAGGGTTGTGCCTTCCTGAACCATCCTGGCCCTTTGGCAATCCGTCCAGATAACACGGCATGCCAGAACACACTCGTATCACAGCTAACAAAAAAGACAAAAGGTGTTCTTTGTTCCAGTCGTTATGAAAAGGGTGGCTGCACTGGCCATGGAGCCCGTCTCGCGGCCACAAAAAAACGCACAGGAACATAAGGTGCTCCGGTGCGTTTCTTTGTGGTATTCTTTTCGAAGGTTCAAGGCAGCGCATCACCCGAGCCTGCCGCCCGGGAAATCCTGTTTCTCCCCTGCCCTGTTCCCTGTAAATCTGTGTCTTATGCCGTATACAGGTTGTTGGAGGAAAAGAGGGGATCGGTGGTGAGGTAAACTCCCAGCCGCCTCAGGCCCGCCTCGTCGCCGGGGGTGGGCATGTGGGTCATGTGCATCTCACAGCCTTTGAACTCCTTGAGCCCTTCCATGGCCAGCTGAACCGCATGGTTGCTGGTGGCGCTGATGGCCAGGGTGATGAGGGTCTCCTGAAGGTCCAGTGAGAGGTTCTTTTCTCCCAGCACATCGGTCTTGAGGTTGTTCACCGAGTCCACGGTGGCCTGGGGGAGAAGCTGGATCTTGCCGGGAATCTCCGCCAGGTATTTCAGGGCGCGGACAATGGCGCTGGCTGCGGCGTGCATGCGGGGAGAGTTGGAGCCGGTGATGATGGTGCCGTCTTTCAGCTTGATGGCGGCCCCGCAATGGAGCCCTTCGTTGCCCAGACGGGGGTCGGCCTTGGCCTCTTCCGCGGCCCTGCGTGCAGGACCCACCACGGAGCGATCCTCTTCAGTGAGGTCGAACTCCTTCATCAGGAGCTCTGCGCGCTGGACCGTGTCTTTGTCCACCATGCCCAGAACATACTCGCAGCGATAGCGCAGGTAGCGACGGATCAGCTCCTGCCTGGAGGCCTCCTGGGCCCCTTCGTCGTCGGCGATGGCAAAGCCCACGCGGTTTACGCCCATGTCCGTGGGAGAGAGGTAGAAGGACTCATCCCCGGTGATCTTCTGGAGGATCCTCTTGAGCACGGGGAAGACATCGACGTCGCGGTTGTAGTTCACGGACTTGGTGTCGTAGGCTTCCAGGTGAAAGGGGTCGATCATGTTAACGTCGGCCAGATCAGCCGTGGCCGCTTCATAGGCGATGTTCACCGGGTGTTTCAGGGGCAGGTTCCAGACGGGAAAGGTCTCGAACTTGGCGTAGCCTGCCTGGATGCCGTGCTGGTGATCGTGGTAGAGCTGGGAGAGACAGGTGGCCATCTTGCCGCTGCCGGGACCCGGGCCGGTGACGATAACCAGGGGTTTTTCGGTCTTTACGTAGTCGTTGACCCCGTAGCCCTCGTCGCTGACGATGGTATCCACGTCCGTGGGGTAGCCCTTGGTGAAGTAGTGGGTGTAGACGTTGATCCCGCGCCTCTCCAGCTTGGTTTTAAAGAGGACCGCCGCAGGCTGGTTTTCAAAACGGGTGATGATGACGCCCCTCACCTCGATGCCCCACTCGGAAAGGTCGTCGATGATCTTGAGGATGTCGGTCTCGTAGGTGATCCCGAAGTCGGCGCGGACCTTCTTACGTTCGATGTCCCCGGCGTAAATGCAGATCAGTACCTCGGCCTGGTCTTTGAGCTTCTGCAGGAGGCGTATTTTAATGTTTGGATCATAGCCCGGAAGCACGCGGGCGGCATGGTAGTCGAACATCAGCTTGCCGCCGAACTCCAGGTAGAGCTTGTTGTCGAATCGTTCAATACGCTTCCGGATCTCACCGGCCTGCTCCCGCAGGTACTTCTCATTATCAAAAATCTGATTTGCACTCATAATCAAAACCTCAAGGGATCGGTTCACAAGCCGTGACGAGCACGCAGGAATTCTTTAGACACAGCAAAGCCGTGCCGCAATACCGGCATGTATCATTCAAACGACTCTTTCAGGGGGTTGGCACGATGGTCCCAAAAAACGCAGGACCCCGCCGCAACGGAACACTGCATGATGGCCGCCCCGCCACAAGGCACTGCCTGGACGGTGCGGTCGTCTCATCGACTTTACAAGACGACATCTAAACTCAGCCCGGAACCGGGTTAAGGGGTGGTGAACGGGTTATCTATTGCCACAACGTTTCGGGATTACCATAGGTGGGAGGCAACTGCAAAGAAGATTCTTTGCCCCCGTCCGAGGTGCGTTGCTGTCAAAATCCTGTAGAAAGCCCAATGACGGGGTGTCCGGGGTTTGAGCCTGCAACGGGGAAAAAATGCAAGGGACACCCGGGCCCCCGAAGCAAGGAAACACCGGCTCTGTAAAGGGCCGATGACGCCCCCTGAATGAAGGGAGCCACAGGCCTTCCCCACCGGAAAAATGAATATTTCCAGGCCATGCGGCCCCGGCACCACGCCGTGGTCCACGGGATATGACCTGCCGTTGACCCCATTTCCAAGCCTGTGCTAACGTATAGTCATCTCAACAGATCTTACGCAGCACGTCCCCACATCCCAAACCCGCTCAACCCGCAAAGGACACCCCATGAAGACACGCATGACGGATCTCTTCGGATGCAGGTACCCCATTCAATGCGGCGGTATGCTCTGGATCGCCGAACCTTCCCTGGCTGCGGCCATCAGCAACGCAGGCGCCCTGGGGAACCTCACTTCGGGAAACTACAACAGCGCAGACGACCTGCGGGCCGCCATCGATGACACCAGGCGCCTCACGGACAAGCCCTTTATCGTGAACATCACCACCATGCCCTCCATCCGCCTTCCCGTGGAGCTGCTCCAGGACTTTTTCCGGGTCTGCTGTGAAAAAAAGGTCACCGCCCTGGAAATTGCCGGGGCCCCCGTGGACCGGTTCCTGGGGCCCGAGTTCATCCCCATGGCCAAAGAGGCAGGGGTCAAGGTGCTGCACAAGGTGGGCACGGTCAAACACGCGGTGCATGCCCAGAAGGTGGGCTACGACGCCGTCACCATCGCTGGGTTCGAGGAGGGGGGCTTCCCCCATATGGACAATGTCTCCACTCTGGTGCTGGTCCCCCGGGTGGTCTCCGAGGTGGACATCCCCGTCCTGGCCGCAGGGGGCATGGCCAATGGCCGCAGCCTGGCCGCGGCCCTGTCGTTAGGTGCCGACGGCATCATGATGGCCACCCGCTTCCTTGCCACCCGGGAGAGCGGTGTACACGCCAACATCCACAAGGTGCTCATGGAAAAAAAAGAGAACGACACCTCCCTGAACCTCCAGTCCCTTCTGAGCGCCTTCGGCCTACAGGTTCGGGCCCTGTCCAACACCGTCATGCGCCAGGTGGCGGAGGTGGAACAGAAAGGCGGGGACCTCACCGACCTTCTCCCCCTCATCTCCGGCGAACGCGCCAAGGCTGTCTGGAAAGAGGGCAACGCAGAAGAGGCCATGCTCACCATCGGTCAGTCCGTAGGACTCATTGAGGACATTCCCGGCGTTGATGAACTCATCCGGCGAATGATCGAAGAAGCCCGCCAGGCCCTTGATGAGGCCGTGGGTCTCTTGTCTGATGACGAAGGGGCGTTGCCACGGAAAAACTCGGCTTGAGGGTTTTGAGCAGGTCCTTACCTTAGCTGTTCAACCCAGGGTTGCCTCCGGCGGACAACCATTTACAAAGCTGAGCAAGCCGTTTCATACGCCTTTGACGCAGTGTCGACATGTTTGCACCTGCGCTACATTTTTTTACGGGGTTTCTTAAAAAAAGCCCCCCGCCGGAGACAAGCTGAATGATGACCCGACAGCGACCCCATTTTTGCGGTGGATGCATGAAACAATATATAACAGCCACGGTCCTGATTCTTTTGCTGATGACCTCCTGCAGCGTGGGGTCGGCCATACGGAGCGGGGCCCGGACCGTCTACAAAACCGCCGTGGACGAGCGAAGCCTCAAGCACATCTTAAACGACAAAAAACTCACCGCCCTGCTCATGGAAAAAATCCTGGCCGATGATATCACCATGGTCCTGGATGCCTCGGCCAAGTGCTACTACGGCTACCCCTTTATCGTGGGACAGTGCGACACCCTGGAAGAGGCTGAGCGCCTTGTGACCATCGCCCGACAGGTCACGGGCAAGCCCCCGGTGCCCTACATCCTGAAAAAAGGAGACGAGCGGTTCTGCACCATCACCGACGACCTGCGCATCACCACGGAGCTCAACGCCAGGCTGGTTTCTGACAGCGCGGTCTTCTCCACCAACGTGTACGTCAAATCCGTGCAGTGTCATGCCGTGCTCCTGGGGGTGGTCGGCTCGGACAAGGCCGTGCAGGCCGCCGAGTATCACGCCCGCCACACCCCGGGGGTAAAAAAAGTGCGTTCCTTTCTCCTGTCCACCGGAAGCGGCAGGTCCTGGGAAGCTGTTCTGGACACCATCGCCGAGATGGCCATGAAAGATGATGACGAATTGATCACCGACGATCAGCCTGAGGCGCCGGCCCTCCAGCCCCCTGACCAGGCCCCGATAGAAGAGGCCCCACCCGCTCCGTAGCGTGGCGATACCCATATCAACCGTTGCTCCGATGCCGCCCGGTTCCTGTTCCCCCACCCGCTTTCAGTGCGATGGGTCCATCGTTTTTTCATTGAACAGGCGGGCCATATCGCGTATCTTTTTCTTAATCAAACAGAGCAGTTGAAACAAGCCAGCCATTCCGCGCCGTGTCAACAGAATCGCCTCACGGTGTGACTCCGACGAATAAAAAACATCCAAGCCCACCGCTCGGCCCGGCCGCTGCCCCTGCCTCCAGGCATCCCCCCTTTTTCTGCGCCTTCCGGGCCTGACGCCACAACGCACCACCCAGCATGTTTGGCCCATTTGTCCATGAGAGAAGTCTCTTCACCCAAAAAAAGGACAGCGTGCCCCCATGAAAAAGACAGCCCTTGTGTTCACCCGTCTCTTCGTCGCCTCATCCGTTGCCATTATGTGCGTCTCCTGCGCAGGGTCACGTTCGCACCCGGACATCCCGGCAGACAGACGGGTCATCGGTGAGGTGGAGCCCGTGACCCTTGTCGATGCGGGTATCACCCTGCCAGCCCGTATCGACACGGGTGCCACCAGCTGCTCCCTGGACGCCACGAACATCGAGCGCTTCGAGCGCGACGGCAAAAAATGGGTCCGTTTTACCCTCACCGACAAAAAAACCGGCGACACGCATGAGCTTGAAAAAAAGCTGTCCCGAACCGTAAAAATCACCAGACACGGCGAGGAGAGCCAGAGGCGGCCTGTGGTCAAAATGAAGGCCATGCTCGGGGGCGTTTCCCTCTACAAGGAGTTTACCCTCACGGATCGTTCGGAATTTACCTACCAGGTGCTCATCGGCCGCAATTTCCTGGAGGGTGAATTCATTGTCGATGTGACCCTCAAAAACGTCACGACCCCCATGGGTGAGGAGTAACACATGAAACAACGTATCCAGATCATCGTCATCATCGTCATACTCATTGCCCTCGGTGCAGGGGCTGCCGCATACAAACACATCAAGCTCGGCTTTCCTTTTTTTCCGGAACAGAAAGAAACGGTCTGGACCATTGAGGCGACCATCACGTTCACGGCCCTCGGAGGCCCAGCAGAGGTCTCGGTGAACATGCCCAAAACGGACTCGCTTTCCATCACGGGCAGGCAATCCGTGACCAGGGGCTATACATTCGAACGGATGAAAGGCCATGGCGTCTGGACCACCGACAGGGCAGACGGTGAGCAGAAGATCTTTTTCCGCACCACGGCATACCGCCATGCAAAGGACGTCAGGCTGAAGCCCGCCGCCATGGAGACAACACCGCCCCTTTCCTTTACCGGCCCGCAGCAGGCCGCTGCCACCAACATCGTCTCGGAAGCAAAAAAAACAGAGGACCAGCCGGTGGATCTCGCCGATACCATCCTCAATGCCCTCAATGATCCCCTCAACGACGACGCCGCATTGCTCCTCTCCCATGCGGAGGAGCACGGCGGGAAATACATCCTTGCCAGCGGCCTTATCAACATGGCGGGCGTCAAGGCAAGGAAAGTCAAAGGGCTCAAGCTCTCGGAAAGCAGGAAAAAACAGACCCTCAAAAGTTACATCGAGTTTCTTGACGGTGACAGGTTGAAGCTCATCGACCCGAGAACCGTCAAGGTTGAAAAACGCAACGAATTTCTCCTCTGGCGGTACGGAAACGACGCCATCCTCGATATCACCGGGGGCACGGGCGGAAAGATCACCTTTTCCACCCTGGAAAGGACCGTCTCCGCACAAAGAGCCGCGGTCACGCACGGCAAATTCAACAAGCACATGCTCATCGATTTTTCCATCTACAGCCTCCCCGTCTCACAACAGAACACCTTCAAGCTCCTGCTGCTCATCCCCATCGGGGCGCTCATCGTGGTGATCCTTCGCAACCTCGTGGGAATCCAGACATCAGGCACCTTCATGCCCATCCTCATTGCCATGGTCTTTCTCGAAGTCAACCTCCTGGCAGGACTGGCCCTGTTTCTGCTCATCGTCGGGGTCGGCCTGTTTCTCCGCTCCTACCTCAGCAGCCTCAACCTCCTGCTTGTGCCCAGGATTTCAGCGGTGCTGGTCTTTGTCATCATCATCTATGTGGCCATCAGCGTCATCAGTATCAAAATGGGATTCGAAGCGGGGCTCAGGGTCACCTTTTTCCCCATGATCATCATCTCATGGACCATCGAGCGCATGTCGGTGCTGTGGGAGGAAGAAGGCCCGCGGGATGTCCTGGTCCAGGGTGGGGGCAGTCTCTTTTCCGCCTCCCTTATCTTCCTTGCCATGCAGAGCAAATTCGTCGGCCACCTGGCCTACTCCTTTCCGGAGCTGCTGCTGGTGGTTCTGGCCGTGATCATCATGATCGGGAGCTACTCAGGGTACCGGCTCACCGAACTGCGCCGGTTTGAACCCCTTGCCGGAGGGAAATGACCATGTTCTTCACCTCTCCTTCAAAGCTGAAAAAGGCAGGCGTCGTGGGCATGAATCGCCGCAACGTGGTGATGATCGCCCGGAACAACCCCAGGCGGCTCTACCCCCTTGTGGACGACAAGCTCCGAACCAAGATCATCCTGGAAAAGGCGGGTATTTCCGCCCCGAAGCTCCTTGGCGTCATCAAAACTCAGGGTAATGTGAGGGAACTGGAAGATTTTCTGGAAGGATGCCCGGCCTTTGTGATCAAACCGGCCAGGGGAAGCGGCGGGAAAGGAATCCTCGTCATCAGCGGACGCCAGGGGCGGGATTTTCTCAAACCCGGCGGCGGTCTCGTCTCCATTGGCGAGGTCAAACGTCATGCATCCAACACCTTGAGCGGCCTTTTCAGCCTGGGCGGCAGCAATGATGTGGCCATGATCGAAGAGATGGTGGAGTTCTCCACGGCCTTTGACGGGTTCTCCTACCAGGGGGTCCCCGACATTCGTGTCATTGTGTACAAAGGATACCCGGTGATGGCCATGACCCGCCTCTCCACCACAGCCTCGGACGGCAAGGCCAACCTCCACCAAGGGGCCGTGGGGGTGGGCATTGATATCGGAACAGGCAAGGCCCTGAAAGCGGTTCAATTCGGCCGCCCCCTCACCCACCACCCGGACACGGGCAAGAACCTCGCCACCTTTGTCGTGCCGGACTGGCCCAAGTTTGCAGAGCTGGCAGCGCGGTGTTACGACATCACCGACCTGGGGTACCTCGGTGTGGACATCGTCCTGGACAGCACCAAGGGCCCCATGATCCTGGAATTGAACGCCAGACCCGGCCTTGCCATTCAGATTGCCAACGGCACCGGCATCCAGCCCAGGATCACCTGCATTGATGGCGAACGCCACACCCAGCGAACACCATCGGAAAGGGCCCTGTTTGCCATGGACACCTTTTCGGCCCATGGCAACGCCCCCCAGATGCCATCCGAAGCGCGGCTCTGATCCCGCCTCTTTTCCCGCCCCTCTTCCCGCCTCTGGGCTGCCCAAACCAACCGGTCCCCGACGCCTCTGTCGAGGACCGGTCTCTTTTTAAAACTTGTAATTAAAATTCACGGCAAAGGCATGGATCTCATTGGTGGAATAATCACCCCGAAGGGTGCCGCGCAGGGGCTCGCTCTCAAGGTCCATATTGGCCGCCCCCGCATCAATGAACTCATAGGCCGCCCCCACGGTCATGTCTGCGTTGATATCATACTGAATCCCGGTACCGATCCGTACCTGGCGATCCAGCGGGGCATCCGGTGTTCGTGTGCTCCTGTCCATGGGTGAGGTGTCGTAGGCCATGCCAAAGGACCAGAGCCAGGGATCGTCGAAGCGATACTGGGCGCCCAGGGCAAAGTGCCAGGTGTCGTCATAATCATGGTCCTGGGTCAGGCTTGTGGCGGTGTTCGAACGAAATGTCAGGGTCTGCTGTCCGAAGGCGCTCCAGTCCTGCCAGCCGACATTGGCCAGAATTGACCACTGGTCCGTAAGCTCAAACACACCGCTGGCCATGATCGCCTGGGGAATATTCAACCCCAGGTCCACGGTGCTCCCGGTGAGCCCCAGGCTGTTCAGAAGCGCCTGCAACCCCGGTCCCACATTGGTCAAGGACGCAGAGTCCTTGAACTCCATCTCCACCTCCGAACGGTAGGTCAGGCCGAGGCGAAGCCTTTCCATGGGCTCCACGAGAACACCCAGGTTAAAGCCAAATTCGGTATCGTCCTCCTCAATGCTGAGCTGGCCATCCGCTCCTGGCTCCAGATTGGCCAGGGCCACCTTCTGGTCCAGTTCTCCGTAGACCAGACTGACGCCAAACCCCACGGAGAGCATATCACTGATTCGGTAGGAGATTCCCGGGTTAACCGAGTAAGTGATGAGCTCAGCTTCCTGGATAAAGTAGCGCCCGGCCCAATTGGCACCGTAATCCAGCCCCAGGCCGAAGTAGGACCCGGTGGAAATGCCCAGGCTGACATCGTCGTTGAGCTTGTGAACGTAATGAAAACCAAAAATCGGAACAAAGCCCCCGGCATCGCCGCCGTCCCCCCCGCCCTTGCTCGACTCATACGAGGAGAACTTGGCTTTAACCTCAAGTCCCACCAGGGCGAGCATGAGCTGGGACCGATCGAGGCGAGACATACCGGCCGGGTTGAAACTAGCCGTGGAGGCATCATTTGCCAGGGCCGCGCGACCTGCCTGGGCCGTGCCCATATCCGGTGTCCCGGCCTCATAAAGCCAGACTCCACCGCCAAAGGCTGCCTGTGCCGAAAGAAACAACAACCCAATACTCACCCAAAGCCATCCCATAATTTTCATAGCGTCACCTCTGAGGAAATGATGGATTCAATAAAATAATCTCGCGTATTGGCCGAGGAGCAGAGCATCCCATGAGCAGCATCTCAAGCACACCGACCAATCGGTATTGCCATGCAATCGGACACGGTCCGCCTGAACCGGCACCCTCAAAACAAATGGGGCCCAACGCATTGTCGGTGATTTATCGGGAATACATTCGTGCTGATCGCAGGGATACGACCCAGCCATGGAAATGGCTACAGAAAGAGGAATCGGACAATGGAATGGACAGGGCCTGAAAGGCGTTGCCGGTCATCCCACCAGATGGTGAGGAAATCCATGGCGGCTTGATGGAAACCTGCCCGCGGATATAATACACGGAACCCCGCGGGCAATAACAGGGGCAAAACGGATTAATCCAACCATTACTAATACTCTGTAAATATACGCAATACGTCGCCATTATTCAAGCAATAAAACCTGTTTACCCAGGGCCAACGCATTTAAAAATTCCGTTGCCTCCGGCGGGTCGCTTTTTTGAAAAAAAGCTCCGCAAAAAACGTTCCGGTTGCTCACTCTCTTCGTTTTCTGCCCCTGGGGGACAGAAAACGAAGAGAGTGAGCAGAAAAATTAAACCAGTCAAAATCGCTGGAATTCATGCAAAGGCTATCAAGACCTGTTTGTCAAATTTTTCAAAAATTTGGCCCCCGGAAGGGCCGCCGGAGGCATAAGCTGAATAGTTACAAATCTAAATCCCTTATGTCTGTTTACCGGCAACCGGACGCCGCAATAGCCATCCGGTGAGCTGTTTGTGACCACACGGCCGGCCACGCACCGGAGAAGTAATGATCCCCGGCGTCAGGGACCTCCAGCGTTGTCAGCTTCTCCGAACACTCACCGAGGGTTTCACTGTGAGGATACCAGTTGTCCCGGGTCGGGAAAAAAATCGTCACGTCAGCTTCCCGGAAGCCCAGCTCCGGCATGGCATCGACCCCGGGGATAAAAAGCTCACGGAGGAAACTGCCCATGGGAAAAGAGCCGTTGCCCCCGTTTAAGACATGCTCCAGGTTGTGTGCATGCCAATACGCCGGGTCCAGCCAGGCAGTGTCGGCAAGGGTGCGCTTGAAGTGGGCAGGGTCGGCAGCAAGGCGGGAGGTCACAAAAACAAACTCCCCGATGGTCCCGGTCTCATACATATAGAACAGCGACCTGCGGGAATTGAGGACCGGAGCGATAAAAAAAAAGTCCGTCACCGAAAGCCCGGCAGCCGAGGCCTTGAGCCAGGCGGCACAGGCTCCGGAGTGCCCAATGGCGGTGAGGGGCAGCCCGGAAAGGTCAAAGCGGTCCAAAAGGCGCTTCAAGTCCTCCCCTGCCGTTTCAACGGAAAGGTACCCCGTGGACCCGCCATGGCCTCGCGGGTTATAGAAGAGCACATGCCAGCCCGCCGATGTAAAGGTCTCCACGGGCATGGCATACATGCGGCAATCGCCTCCCATGCAGGGCCAGAGCACCACACATCCTTTGGGCTGCGGGGTGCTGCAGGGACTCCATGCGGCCTCTATGGTGACGTCGCCGGGCATGGGGTGATGGGTCCAGGTCATGTTCATGTCAATAAGCTCAGGGCATCAAATAAAGAAGGCGTTCATCCCTTGCGTCTTCCATACATGGAGACGGCCCATGGCACGGGTCGGTTTGAGGCCGATTCGGGATAAGCTTTACCGGTGAGAGTTTATGCCCCCACAAGCAGCCCACCGACCCCCATGGCGTAAACATCCTCGGGCGTGACCTCCATCCCGGCCAGGAGCCGCGGCAGCAGCAGGTCAAATGCGGTTTTTTCCGAGGCCAGCGCCCCTGCGGGGACTCCCACCACGGCGGTGTCCCCCAGTTCCCCAAGGAGTGTCATGGCCCCGGGGAGGACAGGAGACCGTGACGAGGTGACGGTAACACCCGCCTTCTCAAGGCCACGCTGGGTGACATCGTCGGGGTCAACGGAAAGACCGCCGGTGGTGATGATGAGCTTGATCCCCTCCCCCGCCATGCGGGTCACCTCGGCGGCGAGCCGGGCAGGCTCATCGGGCACAAAGGCGGACGTGGCGACACCGGCCCCGTAGGTTCCGAGGATGGATTCCACGTAGGGAAGGAACCCGTCCGTTATGCGGCCTTCGTAGACCTCGGTGCCTGTAACGATGACCCCTGCCTCACGGATGATGTAGGGGGCCACATGAAATAGCGGCGTATGGGCAAGAGCCATGCACCGGGCAAACTCAGGGCGAGACAAAAACAGGGGCACGGCCCGGGTCCCGGCAAGGAGCTGCCCCCCGGCAACCGGCGTGCATGAAGGGAGTGTGGACAAAATCACGTTGGCCATGGTGTTGAGCCTGTTGACCCGCTGAGTATCCACATAGAACAGGCCGTCATGGGCTGCCCGGAACTCCACTTTTCCCTCTTTGGGCGGCCCGGCAACCACCGCGCCCTCCCCGCCCAGGGTGTCGCCGAAGGCAATGGCCACATCGTCTTCGTGGACCAGGCTCTCCCGGTGGTTCTGCTCTTCCAGGTAGACCCTGTTTTTTCCCATACGCTTTAACACCTCCACGTCGGCATCGGTGATGCGCTGCCCCTTGACGATGGCAGGCCCTTTTTGCCTGCGGGGCACGATGAGGGTCATGTCGTGGAGGGCGTGGCCGCCCACGGCCTCTTCCAGGGGGGTGGAGGTCAGTGTCACCTCGTCTTCGGAACCGCGGACGTAAAGGGTCGCTTCCCCGGAGCAGGCCGGACAGATCTCGGCCCGGTCAACGGAGCGGAACCCCTCCCCGCAAAGGGAGCAGCGATGGATATGGCTGACATGCTTTTTCTTGCCGCCCAGAAACGACGGATCCAGGGCAACAGGCTCACAGGTAAACAGGGAAACGCCCCCATCCCTGATCTCATTCATCAGCGCAGGGGTGTCCTGCTCTTTTTTGGGCACCAGCTTCAGCAGCCAGGCCTTGAACTGGGGCCATTGATCCAGGATATCGTAATCAGGAGCCACCCGCACCCCCTTGCCGGTATGCTTGTCGTAAAGCGAAAGGGCGAAACGCCCGGTGGGGACAATCTTGAGCCATCCGTTGCCGATGGTGCAGGGGGTGAGGAGCTGAACCGCGTCCGGAATACAGGCCCGGGTCTCGCTCACCGCATCGTAGAGCCCCCCTTGCGGCAGGCTGGACAGGGCCAGCTCCACCATAAAGCCGCCGGCCACCATCCCCGGGGCCACATGACCGTGAAATGCTTTCACCTCATCCACATACCCGTCAAACGAATACCCACGAATTGTCATAAAAAACCTCTCATCAGAACAGGAATTAGACTCATCCACAGAGTCACCAAGGGAGGACAGAGACACAAAAAAAGCATCTTTTGTATACTACCTACCTCGTGCAGACTCAACCCGGATATTTTACGAGTCGGGTGCTCTCATATGCAAGGCATCAGAACTGCAGATGTAGTTTTTTACCTCAAGACCCTGATAACGCAGCAGTTGAGCGCACCCGGCTCGCCCGAAGGATGAGAAAATCAAACAGCAAACAGTGATTTACATTTTGCATTTTCTAAATAACCGGCATTTTCACTATAGCCATCTAAAATCATGCAATTTTCCTCTTGAACGGCTGTTTTCTCATGAAATATCCGGGTCAAGGCCGGATTTTTTCCTACACCGCCTCCACCCTGCAAGGCACGTAGCGGTGCAGGGGCGTTGCAGCAAAGGAATCCCTGTGGGTGTTTTTGGTGAGGCGGTTGACGTTCACGCCAAAGGCCTCCCCGTTGTGCACCAGGCCGAACCCATGGGGAATGGCCACCTGGCCTTCACGCATGTGGTCGGTAACCTCCAGTTCGATAACTTCAGAGGCCGCCTCGGTGGTGATCTTCACCATCTGGCCGTCCGTCAGGTTGAACCGCTCGGCATCCGCCGGGTGCATGGCCAGCGTGCAGGGACGCCTCCCCTCGTTCCAGGCGGGATCACGCATGAGGGTGTTGCTGTTGTTCGAGGTGTGCCGCCCGGCCATGAGGACAAGGGGGGCCTCCTTTGTCCTTTCAAGGGCTGCGGCCTCGGCTTCGGGGGTGACGGTTTTCACCCACGAATCCATTTCAGGCACATGGAGATGCATCTTTCCGTCGGGGTGCCGGATCTCGGCCAGGTTCCCGTCCAACGCCATTTTGCCCACCCACAGGCCACCGGGCTGATCGACAATGGCCTGGAACACGGCCTCGCTCTGGGCAATCTGCGGGGTCAGAAGAGCCACAGGGGCAAGGGCACGATACCGCACCATGCCTGTCAGGGCCTTTGCGAAATTGACAGGGTTCAAGGCGGTCTGCCACGCTTTGGGAAGGGCAAACCCGGCCCGGGCCGCGTTTTTCCGGTTGGCCTTGGGCATGGCCAGGGTGATACCCCAGAGGGCGGCCAGGTTGGCCGAACCAAGCTCTTTTCCCAAGGTTTTGGCCAGCACAAATGGGAGCACCTTCATGGCTTTCTTGTTTTTGGAAGCAAAACTGAACAGGGCCGCGGCAAAGGTTTTCCGGTCTTTTTTGGCCGCCTTGTACACATAGGCAGGGATCTCGGGGATGTACCCGGCGGCCTCGGCAATGCCGGTGTAGATTTCCCCCACCTCCTTGGGGTCTCCCTTGACCGTGGTAACGGGATGGCGCATCTGGAAGTAGACCTCGGGGTAGTTCCAGGGAAAGAAGGTGCCGTCGTAGGACTCATACCCGCTCTTGGCCGGAAGCACGTAATGGGCTAGCTCGGCCGTCTCCGTCATGGCAAGCTCCGAGACCACCAGCAGGTCGAGCTTTTTAAAGGCCTCCTCGTAGGCCGTGGTGTCCGCGTAACTCCGCAGGGGATTAGACCCGGAGCAGAGCACCGCCCGGAGGCGCTCGGGATGATCCGAGAGGATCTCTTCGGGCATGACGTTGGGAGGATAGGCCCCGTTCAAGGCGGGGAACCCTGTCTCCACGGTGCGCCAGTTCTTCTCGTCCCGTTCGTCGGTGTGGCTGCCCAAGGGCACGATGGTGCCCGGAATGACGTTGCCCCCCGCCACCCCGCATCGCCCGCACACCGCCGCCAGGAGCATGTAGAGGTAGCTGGTGAGGGTGCTGTGGCGGTTCATGTAGATGCCCAGGTCAAAGTGCATGCACCACTTCAGGGTCACCAGTTTTTCGCACAGGGCAAGGACATCTTCATAGGAGACCTCACACACGGCAAGGGCCCCTTTGATATCGAATCCGCGGAACCAGGGCTCGATGTCGGCAAACCCGGTGCAGTGCGCATGGAGATAATCCCGTTTTTCCCACCCCTTCTCCAGGATCACGGCGATCATAGCCCGGGCCAGCAGGGCATCGGTGCCGGGCCGAACCGGGATGTGCAGGTTGGCCACCCGGGCTGTCTCGGATTTCCGGGGGTCGATAATGGCTAAAAACTTGTCCGGGTTCTTAGAAAATTCCTTCAGGACCAGAGGGGCCCTGGGCATCTGATGGCTCTCCATGCCGTTCCAGCCAATGCCCAGGATCATCTCGGCATGATGCTCGTCGGGAATGGCAAACCGATTCTGGCGCCCCATCATGCGCCCGCAGGCCCAGAAGTACCCGGTGAGTTCCTGGCCCAGGGCGTTGTAGGAAAACTTGGAGCCCACGGCCTTCATGAGGGTCATGCCGAAGGCCGCCTCAAAGTGGCAGCCCTGCCCCCCTCCCCCCATGTACGCGTAAGACTTCGGCCCATGCTCGTCCACGATCCCCCGGAGCCTGGAGCCGATCTCGGAAAACGCCTGCTCCCAGGAGATCTCCTGAAACCCGTTTTCTGTGCGCTTCAGAGGCTGGGTCAACCGCCCCTCGTGGTTCTGGTGAAAGGCCACGTTGGCACCCTTCCGGCACATGTACCCCCGACTCCTCACGTTCTCCTTGTCGGCCCGGACCTTCACGATGCGATGCCCCTCGGTCTGCACCTCAAGCCCGCAGTTTTGCGCACACAACACACACCCCGTCTTCTTCCACTCGCCCATCTCTCTCTCCTTAAGCCCTTAGCCCATTTTATTACACATGCGTAATATACAATCAAAAAAAAGAGCATTCGACAAGTAAAAACAACGCCTCATCACCTCAATCGCATTGGTTTACGAGTAAAGCGCATGCGTTGGCATAAGCTGAAGCCCTCTCCAAACCCGAGGCAGGGTAGACCCTTGGGCACAAAACGGACCGAAACGCCGGACAGGAAAAATCCACATACACACAGAAGGGAATCAGGCTTTTGGATATATGCGTGGAAGGAATCCGTGATGTTTCCCGTCCATGGCGTTGCGGCCCCTTGCCAGACCAGACTCCTGTCTTAATACACCGAAAAATGCGGAAAGAGGTGTCCGGCCCCTTTCCGCATCTTCGAAGAAGCCCTTTCATGACCGCCGAGCCCGGACATGTGTGAAATATCCGGGCAAGGCAGGCACAGCGGTCTAGACAAGTTCAAACACACCGGCAGCGCCCATGCCGCCTCCGATGCACATGGAGACGATGCCGCGCTTGGCCCCCACCCGCTTCATGTTGGCCAGCAGGGTGGCGGTGAGCTTGGCGCCGGTGCAGCCCAGGGGGTGGCCCAGGGCGATGGCGCCGCCGTTGAGGTTGATCTTGGACTCGTCGAGGCCCAGCTCCTTGATGCAGTGAAGGGACTGGGTGGCAAAGGCCTCGTTAAGCTCAATGACGTCGATGTCGTCCAGGGTAAAGCCGGTCTGCTCCAGGACCTTGGGAATGGCGTACTTGGGACCGACCCCCATCTCATCGGACTTGCACCCGGCAACGGCGTAGCCCACGAGCCTGGCCAGGGGTTTCAGGCCGAACTTTTCGCAGGCCTCCTTGCTGGCAAGGAGGGTGGCGGCAGCGCCGTCGGTGGTCTGGGAGGAGTTGGCGGCCGTGGCCACGCCACCGGCCTTGAAGGGGCTGTTCAAACGGGCGATGCCCTCCACGGTGGTGCCTGCGCGGATGCCGTCGTCCTTGTCCACAATGAACTCTTTCTTCTCATAGGTCCCGTTTTCGCCCACCACAAAGTTGTAGGCCGGGGTGGGGACGATCTCAGTGAACCACCCTTCCTCCTGGGCCTTGGCAGCCTTGGCCACGGACCGGACGGCAAACTCGTCGCACTCCTGCCGGGTGATGCCATAGCGATCGGCCACGTTCTCGGCCGTCACGCCCATGGAGATGTACATCTCGGGGTTGGTGGCAGCAAACTCAGCGTGGGGGCGCGGTTTGTTGCCCCCCATGGGGACGTAGGTCATGGACTCGATACCGGCGCCCAGGGTCACCTCGGACCACCCGGCGGCGATGCGTAAATGGGCCAGGGCGATGGCCTCGATGCCCGAGGAACAGAATCGGTTCACGGTGGCCCCGGAGACCGACTCAGGGAACCCGGCCATCTGGTTGGCCACCCGGCCGATATTGAGCCCCTGCTCCGCTTCCGGGAAGGCGCACCCGCACATGACGTCGTCGATCTCCTTGGGGTCGACGCCGGCCCTCTCCACACAGGCCTTCATGATAAAGGAGAGGAGGTCTTCGGGACGGGTCTCCTTGAACTGCCCTCTCTTGTTCTTGCATCCGGGGGTTCGTACGGATTCTACGATATAAACTTCGCGCATATGTCACTCCTTACCTGGTGTCGTTTTATTTCATCAACGTGGTCGCTTCACGCAGACTGCGCTTAACGCGCACGCCAAGGGTCCCCTTAGTTACGCAGGGGAGCGCCTTTCTTAAGCATGTGCTCGATACGGGCGATGGTTTTTTCTTCCTGGGCAAAATCGATAAAGGCTTCCCGCTCGAGTTTGTACATGACGTCTTCGTCGATGGCCGTGCCCTCCTTGACGGAGCCGCCGGAGATGACCGTTGCGATACGGGTGGCGATGAGGGCGTCGTGCTCGCTCAGGAATCCGCCCTTGAGCATGTTGTAGATCTGGGCGTGGATCATGCCGGTACCGGCCTCACCCATGACGGGCACGGGTTTCTTGACGGGCGGTGCGTACCCGGCATCCACCATGGCCAGGACCTCTTTTTTGGCCTCGCCGATGAGCAGGTCACGGTTCATGACGATGCGGTCTGCCCAGGGATGCATATGGCCGAGGCTGAAGGACTGCTTGGCGCTCATGGAGTACTTGGCCATGCCGATGGCCATGAAGACCGGCACGAAGAGCTTGGACAGATCCGTGTCTTTCTGAACGGGATCGGGCAAGGCAAAGACAAACTTCTTCCAGAGGTTGGTGCATCCGCCACCTGCAGGCAGGAGCCCGACCCCCATCTCCACGAGGCCCATCATGAGGTCGGCGGCCCCTACGATCTTGTCGGCCGCGCCGATGCACACCTCGCACCCGCCGCCCAGGGTCATGCCGTAGGGAGCGGCCACCACCGGAACGTTGGCGTACCGGATCTCCTTGATGCCGTTCTGGGCCAGGGAGAGAAACTCGTCCATTTCTGCGAATTTCCTGCCTTTGCACAGCCCCAGAACATAGTCGAGGTCGGCACCGGCGGAAAAAGCCCCGGGCATGCCCCCTGCCTGGTTTCCGATGACGATGCCCGCCGCGTTCTCCAGGGCAAACTCCTTGATTTCGCCCATGAACTCAATAATCTCGCGGTTCAGGGCGTTCATCTTGGTGGTGAACTCCACACAGAAGACGTCGTCGCCGATGTCCACCAGGGAGACGGACGGACAGCTCTTGACCACCTTGCCGTCGGCCTTGCAGGTGGCAAGGGAAAGGGCCGTTTCGCTGAGCTTCACGGGCTGGTAGCTCTCGGTGGCAAAATCGTAGAAATACTGACGCCCGTTTTCCACCTTGTAGAAGGAGTCGTTTCCGGCGGCCAGCATGGCCTTGACTTTCTCGGGAACAGACAGGCCGTCAGCTTCCATGCGGGCCACGGACTCTTTGACACCCACCAGGTCCCAGGTCTCAAAGGGGCCGGTTTCAACGGCGTAGCCCCACTTCATGGCGTTGTCGATCTCCACCACGGAGGCGGCAATCTCCGGGATCCGGTTGGCGGCGTAAATCAAGCCGTTGGCCGAGCAGTCCCAGGCAAACTTGGCGCCCTTGTCGTCGCCGTAAACAACGGCCTTGATCTTTTCTGCGGGTGTGGACGCTGCCTTGGCCGCGGTGAGGCAGGGAAAATCCGCCTTGACGAATTCTACGTACTCGCAGGTGGCGGGGTCGAGCATCAGCTTGACCTTTTTGCCGTCGGCGTTCTTCTCTTTCTTAAAGAAGCCGCCCCTGGTCTTGTTCCCCAGCCAGCCCTTCTCCACCATGGTGGTGACGAACTCGGGGAGCACGTGGGTCTCACGCTCCTCATCGTCGGGGCAGAGGTCATAGGAGTTTTCCATAACATGGGCCATGGTATCCAGGCCCACCAGATCGGCGGTGCCGAAGATGGCGCTGGACGGACGGCCCATGGCCGGGCCGAACAGGGCGTCCACCTCGGCAAGGGTCAGCCCCTGCTTCACCACCTCCTGCATGATCTTGCCCATGCCCTGGATGCCGATGCGGTTGCCGATGAAATTGGGGGTATCCTTGGCCCAGACAATGCCTTTGCCGAGGTTGATCTCACCGAAACGCTCCATGAAGCGGAGCACCTCGGGGGCGGTCTCTTCCCCGGGGATCAGCTCCAGGAGATGCATCCAGCGAACGGGGTTGAAAAAGTGGGTTCCGAGGAAGTGGGTCTTGAACTCGGGGCTCAGGCCCTCGCTCATGGCCTTTAAGGGAATGCCCGAGGTGTTGGAACTCACGATGCAGGAGGGCTTTCGGATGCCCTCGATACGCTTGAAAAGCTCCTGCTTGATCTTCAGGTTCTCCACAACCACTTCACAGATCCAGTCGCAATCAGCCAGCTTGTCAAAGTCGTCGGTAAGGTTGCCGATCTCGATGAGCCCTGCGTCTTTCTTGTTGTAAAAAAGCGGGGGCTGAGCCGCCAGGGCACCGTCCATACCCGCCTTGACAATGCGGTTACGCGCCGCGGGATCGTTTTTCTCTTCATCCGAGAGGTCAAAGGGAACGATGTCCAGGAGCAGGACCTTCACCCCGGCACCGGCGAGGAGCGCGGCAATTCCGCCGCCCATGATACCAGAACCGATAACCGCAGCTTTACTGATCTTTCTAACCATAAATCCCTCCTACGTGTATATTGTGTTGACAATCATGATAGGCGCGTAAAAACAGTTCACACGGTTTTTGGATCCTACGGAGGGAAGGAAGGGGCTGGGAAATGGAAAGCGACGAATGGACGTATGCTCTGACGACCGACTGTATATTATGACAAACGATGTTTTTTATGCGATCAAAATGAATTTATATTCACCAATATTCACCCGAGAAAACGAAACAGTTTCGGCTGTGTCTCGGGGAGGAAATAAATGGGCCCTGATCCAGAGACACAGCACCTTTTCAGAAGCTCCGCCGGATCAGGCGACGTTCATCTACATCTGCTTGAATAAATGGGAATAGCTGCGGCTGACGGTGAGAATTTCTGAGGAACCCTTCAGCTTAACGGCGAGGCGGCCGGTGAGGGAGTGGCTGATCTTGTCGATGCACCCCGCATTGATGATCGTGCCGCGATGAATGCGCCAGAAGGTCTCGGGGTCCAGCTCCTCGCTCAGCTCCTTGATGGGCTTTTTGATAAGGGACTCCCCTTCGGCGGTGAGCACGGAGGTGTATTTGGCGCTGGACTTGAAGTAGATCACGTCATTGACATAAATCAGGCGGATGCTGTCCCGGTGCTGGGCCTTGATCCACTTCAGGCAGGGGGCGGGGGCCGACCGGCCCACGGCCCGGATCACCTCTTCGATGGCCGCCGTGAGTTCGGCAGGGGGCGGCGTCTTGGCCACCCGTTTTTTCAGGCGGGTAACGGTTTTTTCCAGGCGGGCATTGGTGACGGGCTTTAACAGGTAATCCATGGCCCCGTTTTCAAAGGCATCCACCGCATACTGATTGAAGGCCGTGATGAACACCACCCGGGTGGAGCCACCGCACCGCGCCGCCACCTCCATGCCGGTGAGGCCGGGCATCTTGATGTCGAGAAAGGCAACATCCGGGGCGTGGGCTTCGATGAGCGCAAGGGCATCCCGACCGTTTCCGGCTCTGCCGCAGATCTTCAGCTCCGGCCAGATCCGGGAAAGCATGGATTCCAGATAGATGACGAGCTGCTCCTCGTCGTCTGCGATGATGGCTTTAACCTGTCCCATGGGGCACCTCAATGGTGGCCAGAAATCCGTTGGGCCTGTTTCCCCCCAGGCGAAGGCTGGCCTTGCCGTCGTAGAGGGTGTCGAGCCGTTCCTTGATATTGGTAAGCCCCACTCCCCAGTGGCTGCCTTCGTGGAACCCCAGGCCGGAATCGGCCACGTCGATGCGCAGGGACCCCGGGCGATGCGAGGCGGTGACACGGATATCCCCCCCTTCGATGCGTGGCTCCAGCCCGTGCCGGACGGCGTTTTCCACAAGGGGCTGAATCAGCATGGGGGGAAAGGGGATGCACCTCAGGGAATCGGGGACGTCAATCTCGTAGGAGAGCCGTTCCCCCATCCTGATCTTGAAGATATCCAGGTACGCCCGGATCATCTCCATCTCCTGGCCGATGGTGGCCATCTCCTCCCGGCTCGTGCACAGGGAGATGCGCAGGTAGGCAATGAGATCGCTGATCATCACCTTGCCCCGGTCCACATCGGTGTCCAGAAGACTCAATATATTGGAGAGGGTGTTGAAGAGAAAGTGGGGTTCGATCTGGGCCTGGAGCATGCGCAGGTTGGTCTCCACCACCTTTTTCTCGATGGTGAGGCGCTTGATCTTCTCCCGCTGGATCCGCTCTCCTGCCTGCCTGATTTTCTCCTGGGAGTTGAGGATAAACCGGAACAGGGAGCCGCCCATGACGGTTAAGATCACCACCTGGACGATGAGTTCGCTCCTCTCCGGGAGATAGAAAAACAGATCCTTTCCCGAAAAAAACGCCCCCAGGATGATGCCGGTGCAGGCACCGGCCGCCATGGCAAGGGCAGCCCCGGTCATCTGGGCCAGGGGGCCCTTCCACCGGAGGCACACCAGGGCGGTGAAGGTAAAGGCGAAGGCACAGGTCCCCACGCACTGCCCGATGATGAAATTGGTGGCAAACCCCTCACCAAACCCCATCATGGTGCTGAGCATCACGATGACGGTCACCGTGAGCACAGCCGACACATACTTACGCGCTATGAGCCTTGCGTGGTCACGCAGCACAAACGCCTTTCCGGGTTCAACCTCACGCATCTCGCACCTTGATGTCGGCCCCGGGAAAAACCGGTCGGTCAGGCAATGGGCGGCCAGCCTCTGTGAAGGCCATGGCGCCATGCCAAAGGCAGGTGACAGCGACCCGTTGCCCGGCATGGCGAGGGCTTCGAAGCCCTCGCCTTGAGTCAATCTTGTCTATTCCAATCCGTGTGGCAGAGGGCAGCGGAAAAATCACGGCGCCCCCAAGGGGTGCCCATGTTTTCCCCGCCGTCCCCATGCATCAATTCTTGCCGTCCATCATGGACTGAACAAATTCAAGGGTGCCGCGCACTTCCGGCTTGGTGAAGATGTCGAAACCGGCTCGCCAGGGTTCGCTGGCCAGGCGGCTGCGGATGCTGTCGGCGGTGTCCTGGCGCATCATCTTCTTCATGACGAGGAAGGGCCGGTTGGGGGTGTCAATCCAGGAGGTAACGATCTGCTTGGCGCGTTCCACCAGCTGATCCTCTTCCACGATCTCGTCCACCATGCCGATCTCAAGGGCCTTCTCCACGCCCACCATCTCACCGAAGAACATGACGTTGCGGTAGGTGCGGTCGTCGTTGAGACCAAAGCGGACCACGTGGTACTGGGCAATGGACAGGGGCAGGCCGATCTTGATCTCGCTCATGCCCATGCGGATCTTGGGATGGTTCTTGACCAGGCGGTAGTCGGCGGCAAAGGACCAGATAAGGCCGGCGGCGGCGCAGTGACCGTTGATGGCGGAGACCACGGGTTTTTCGCAGGTAAAAAAGTTGGTGAGGAGCTCTTCCTCCTCCTCGAACCAGGCCACGGCCTCTTCGTGGGACTGGAACCCGATGAAATCGGGGAGGTGAAAGCCGCTGGAGAAAAAGCGGCCATCCCCGGTAAGGACAATGCCCTTCAGGGCGTCATCTTCGTTCACCTTTTTTACGATGGCATCCATCTGGCGCAGGGTGTCAAGGGTAATGGAGTTGGTGGCACCATGGGACAGGGTGATAATGACAATTCCGTCTTCGACTCTTTCCTTAATCATAATTCCCTCCGAAACGACCAATGGTCACAAAATACTTACATAAATACACAGAACTTTGTTCACCGACCGCCTGTCTTTTTTTACAGGCGGCAAAAAATGGATATACCCGACTTGCCCTGAAAAGTCCATCCCGCATTTCGGAAAGCGCTGGCCGTGAGACGGACGTCTCAGGGATTCCGGAGAGAGCCCGCATGGGCCATTTTCATGTAACGCTGCCTCTGATACATCGCTTTTCGCCTGACCTGGTCCAAAAACATGGAGCGGCGTTCCCTGCCGGGCTCCTCCACCACCATCCGCTCAATTTTCATGGAGAGGCTGTGCAGCTCCCCGAGTACCACGGGGTCTGTGGTGGGAAGCTCTCGCATGAGTCGCTCCATGCGGGTGGCGGCCCGCCCCAACTCGGTGACATAGCCCTCGACGTTTTCGTTTCTAAAGGGATTTTTAGGGTTCATGCATCCTCGGCAGCAACCTGGTTTTTGTCTGGAAGTGTGACGGTAAAGGTGCTGCCCACTCCCGGCCGGCTCGTCACCTCAACGGCCCCGGCAAGTCCGTCCACCAGCTGGCGGACAATGGAGAGCCCGAGCCCCGTCCCCACGATAAACCGCCTTTTATCATCTTTGATGCGGTAAAACTTGTCAAAAATCTTTTCCAGGTGCTTTTCTTCGATACCGAAGCCATCGTCGGTGACGGCCACGCGAACCCCTCCGCCCTCCGGCACGGACACGGACACCGTCACGTGGCCCCCGCTGCCCGTGTACTTGATGGCGTTGGTGATGAGGTTGCCGTAAATACTCTCAAGGGCCGTGGGGTCGGCAAAAAGCACGGGCAGCTCGCCTTCGGGGAGGTCAAGGGAAAGGGACACCCCCTGCGCCCGGGCGCGGGCCCTTAAAAAGTCCACCATGGCGGTGAGAAGACCCGCGGGTTCCACCTCACGGGGGTGGGTGAACTCCGCCCCCCCTTCGATGCGCTGAAGGTCCAGGAGGTCACCGATGAGGGAGATCAAGGCCCCGGCCTTGTCCCGTGCCCTGCGCACCATGCCCCGGTTTTCCTCGTTTAGGTCTGCCCCGGCTTCCTCGTCCACCATGCTGAGCTGCTCGCAGATGGCCGTCAGGGGAGAACGCAGCTCATGGGATACCTTGGAGACAAACTCGGACTTCATCTGGTCAAAGGTCTTGAGGTCGGTGATGTCTGTGAGGGTCACCACGGCCCCCAGGCACTCCCCCTCGGCCGAGAGCACATGCTGGCCCCGGGCAAGAAAGAACCCTTTGTCCACCACCTGGAGTTCGCAGGAGGGAATCTTGCCGTCGGTCATGAACACCCCGGTGGAGATGCTGTTGATCCAGAGGCAGAAATCAGCCTCCTCGATATAGCGTGAGATGTGATCCGGGGACCTCAAGGGCGCCCCTCCGGCAAAGAGACGCTGGAACACCGAATTCATCAACACCACCATGCCGTAGGCATTGGTCACCACCACGCCGTTGGGCAGAGACTCCAGAATCGCCGCCACCCTGCTCTGCTCCGTCCCCAGGTCCGCCAGGGTGCGTTCCCGCTGCCGTTTAAGCTCTTCGGCCCGCCGTACCACCCGGATATGGGCCAGGGCACGACCGGCCACCAGGCGCAGCTGTTCGGGCTCGAAGGGCTTGGCGATAAAGTCGTAGGCCCCGCTCTTCATGGCCATGATGGCAGACTCCACCGTGGCAAACCCGGTCATGATGATCACCAGGCAGGCCGGAGCCGTCTCCCGGATCATGGCCAGCACCTCCATGCCGTCCATGCCCGGCATCTTCAGGTCCAGGAAGACCACCCGGGGGGCCTCCGCGCTCAGGACCTCAAGGCCTTTACCACCGTCCGCCGCCGTGAGCACCTCGCACCCCACCTTGGCAAGCGAACGCCGACACCCTTCCCGGATGTCCTCCTCATCGTCGATGATCAAGACCTTGACGGCATCCTCATCCATGGGCTTCATGGCTCCCCTTGTGGCGGGCTGCAGGGAATCTCCACATGGAAGGTTGCCCCGTTCCCTTCGTTGTTGGACGCGGTGATGGTCCCCCCATGGCTCTCCACGATCCCGTATGCCAGGCTCAACCCCAGGCCCGTGCCCTCTCCGGCCGCTTTGGTGGTGAAAAAGGGCTCAAAAATCCGTTCGAGGAGATCCCCGGGAATGCCGGAACCCGTGTCGGACACCTCGGCAAACACGCGGCCGCCTTCAGTGACACCGCTTTTCACCGTCAAGGTGCCTTCGTTGTCCATGGCATCGGCGGCATTTAAAATAATGTTCATGAACAGGTGATTCATCTGCTGGCCGTCGGCCAGCACCTGGGGAAGGGAGGGGTCCAGCTCCGAAACGATCTCGATGTTCTGGAAAATGGTCTGGCTCTCCAGGAGGTAGAGGGTCCGCCTGATGGCCCGGTTGATATCCAGGGAGGACATCTCCCGCCGGGTCTGCCGGGCAAATTCGAGGAGTTCCCGCACGGTGTCCCGACACCGGCCTGCGTCGCGCAGGATCCGGTTCACATCCTGCCGGGCTTCCTCGGGAAGATCATACTCTTCCAGGAGAAGCCGGGCAAAGAGCAGGATCCCACCCAAAGGATTGTTGATCTGGTGGGCGACCCCTGCGGCCAGCTTCCCCAGGGAGGCCATCTTTTCGGCCTGGAGCAGCTGGAGCTGGGTCCCCTTGAGTTCGGCCTCCATGCGCAACACCTCGCGCATGTCCCGGAAAAACCCGATGGTGGCCACCTCCCTGCCCTCTTCGTAGACTATGGCCGCGTCCAGGTTAATGGGCACGCGCGCACCGTCCTTGTTCATCCCGTCCACCGGAAGGGCCTTGACCATGCCCGGCCCGCCGTATTCCGTGCCGCGCATCTTCTTCATGATCTCCTCGGCCACACCCGGCGGGTAGACCTTGCGGATGTTCATGCCGCCCAGGGCTTCGGAAACGGGAAACCCGCAGATGTCCGAAGCCGCATCATTGAAGATCACGATGTGTCCCTGCATGTCGGCGGCGATGACCCCGTCCACGGCGCTGTTGATGAGGTTCTTCAAGAACGCGTTGGAACGCATGAGGTCCTCTTCCATCTCCTCAAAGGAGGAGACGTCGTAGTCCAGGAGCACCACATAGGCCACTTCATCCCCGCTGTAGAGGGGGTAGGCATAGTGGCAGGCCTCATGGACCGCCTTGCCGTCCACCGCATCCACCTTCCGAACCGCGCGCATGCCCGTGCGGAACACCTCCACGGCAAGGCAGGGACTGCAGGGCAGGTCCCGCCGGTAGAGAAGCTCATGGCAGGTGCGGCCCAGGCACTGGCGCCCCATGCGGCGGAGGCCCGGCCTGAAGTTGGTGGCGATCACCCGAAGATCCTGCGAAACCAGCATGAGGTTTCGCTTCTTCTCCTCAATGGCCCGTATGGTTCCATCTCGTTTGTCCGGATACACAGTGAGTCGGCTCCATCAAAAAAAAGGCCGCGTACAACGGTCTTCCTATTGCATCGCGGCCTTATCATTTATTCCGGTGGTTATCTGAACACTCACATCATGCACACACCCGCTATTCGACGACAGGCCTGGGAAGCACACCGGCGCGCTCGGCAATCTCCGGCACCCTGTGTTCCCACTCGATGGCCATGAGATGCACGCCATCCACGCCCTTCATCTCCTTGAACTCCTCGATCTGTTCGCAGGCAATCTTGATGCCCTCTTCGGCCACCTTGCCCTTGCCCGCCCCCTGAAGCCGTTTGATCAGCTCGTCGGGGACTTCGATGCCGGGCACCTTGTTCTTCATGTATTTGGCCATACCCACGCTCTTCATGGGGGTAATACCGGCCAGGATGTGCACCTTTTCGGTGAGGCCCATGTCCACGGCCTGCTTCACCCACTCCCGCATCTTGTCCATGTTGTAGACGCACTGGGTCTGGACAAAGTCGACCCCGGCCTCCACCTTCTTGGCCAGGCGGTGGACCCGCCACTCAAAGGGGTCGGCAAAGGGGTTGGCCGCGGCGCCGATGAACATCTTCGGGGGCACGTCGATCTCCTCGCCGGAGAGGAAGGTGCCTTCATCGCGCATGGTCTTCACCGTGTTGATGAGCTGGATGGAATCGATATCAAAGACCCCCTTGGCGTTGGGGTGGTCCCCGAACATCTGGTGGTCGCCGGTGAGGCAGAGCATGTTGCGGATTCCCATGGCCGACGCCCCTAAGACATCGGCCTGGATGGCCAGGCGGTTACGGTCGCGACAGACCATCTGGTAGTTGGGCTCCAGACCCATCTCGTTGACCAGCAGCGCGGCGGCCCAGCTGGACATACGCACCATGGCGGTCTGGTTGTCGGTGATGTTCACGGAATCCACATGGCCGACCAGGTGCTGGGCTTTCTCCTTGACATGCTCGACATTGGAACCGCGTGGGGGACCCAGCTCGCCGGTGAATGCAAAGTGTCCTGCTGCGAGAATTTTTTCAAGATTGCTTCCTGATTTCATATCGGCACATTCCTTCGCTGTGTGTTACGTTTCCATGGCCTCGCACAAGAATAGATCAAGCCATATCGACGTGTCTGTTAACCCGCGTGTTTCTGCTCTTTCTCAAAATCTGGAAAGACGCCCTGCTCGCGACAGATGGTGCGGGCAAAGGCGAGCATTTCCGGGATGTCGATGCCGAAGGGACAGTAGCAGCGCGTGCAGAGCACACACCGTTCCCACACCACATCGCGGATATCCTGCAGGGTAGCCCGGTCCACCATCCCCTTTTTCTTGTACAGCAGCCCGATGGAGTTGATGAACTTGTAGGAGGGCATGTAGGTGGGATCCTTGTCCCTGGCGTTGAAGAGAAAGCAGCTCTCGGCGCAGAGGGTGCAATGGGCACAAGCGGCCAGGGAAAGCTTCATCTTCGCCTTTCTGCTGTCGAGCCGTTTCTTGATCAGGTCGGTATCGACCCCGGCTGTGTTTTTTTTGAACATGTCGACTCTCCGTATGGAAGGGAGCCCTGTGGGGGCTACCAGTTTCTGTTGCCGCTGCCCAGTGCCCACTCACTCCTGACGGTGAAGCGCACCGCAAAGAAGTAGACCATGTGGACAAATTTCGTAAAGGGCGCCAGGATCAGCATGGCCTCACCGGCCAGGATATGCAAAATGATCATCAGCTTGTAATCAAGTACCTGGTGGTAGGCGAGAAACCCCGTAATAAAGGGCGCCGTGGCCAGAAGCAGCATCAGGTAATCGGTGCCGCTGGTGATGATCCGCACCCGGGGAAGAAAGAGCCTGCGGTAAAGAAAAAAGACGCCGCAGAGCAGGAAGACCACAGTGAGAATATCCGATGTTCTCTCGCTGAGGGAGAACAGGGAGAACCCGATGGCCCGCTCGATGAGGATATTGTGCCCCAGAAGGGTCAGCGGCACAGCCACAAGACAGAAGTGAAACACCGTGGTGACGATGATCATTCCCGGGCTCGTCTTAAAAATGGAGAGCTTCAGGGCATGGAAAAATCCCCCTGCCCCGGCAGGCGGCACCTCGGCCGCCAGGCCGGCCGGACGCTTCAGCTTCGGGTCCTCGACCGAGCGGGAGAGGGAGAGAAACCGAACCACCTGCCAGATGATGCCAGCGAAGAAGATCGCAATGGAAATCCAGACCATCGGACCCCTTATAAAATCATACATGAGAGCCCCACTTTCCTTTTCAATGGGTTGACGTCTGCGTGAAAAGGGACGCCCTTTTCACCGGTGCCCGGAGCCGATGACACGCATCGGGTAAAGGCCCCGTGCAACAAGGCATCACTTGTAATAACGTTTCTCGTATTTGGGCTGGACCACGGTGCGCTGCATCTGGTTCTGCCACTGCATCACCTGCTGGAGCTTCAGGATATCGTCCAGACGGTCCTGGGCCTTGAGCCGCTCATAGATGTCCAGCCATGCACAGGGAATCTCCTGGCTCACCTCGCACATGCCGTTGTTGGTGCCCCCGCAGGGCCCGTTGAACAGCCCCTTGGCGCATCGGGTCACCGGGCAGATACCGCCGGTGTAGGCCAGCACGCACTCACCGCAGGCCCGGCACTTCTCTTCGTACATGCCCAGGCTCCGGTCCACCCCGATGAACATGGTGTTGACCGCCGGGAAAACCGGCTTGTCCGGGTAGCGCTCGGCCATGAGCTGCACCCCGGCCCCGCAGGCCATGGAGAGTATGCAGTCGTAGCCGTCGGCAATGTCGTCGAGTTCCTGCATCAGATCCATGTTGCACTGACGTTCCACCGTGTAGTTGCCCAACTGTTTGGAGGTGCCGCTCTCCTTGAGCGTCAGCTCAAGCTCGGCATTGAGTTCGTAAACTTCCCGCTGCCCTCCGGCCAGACACACCGATACGCAACCGCCGCACCCCACGGTCAACACCTTGCCGTACGGGGATATGGCATCTGCGATCTCTTCCAACGGTTTTCTCTTGGCTTTAACCACGGTTCCCTCCCAATTATAAGTTGTCTCAACCCCACCTTGGGATGGGGCTGTCATCTGGCGTGATCCACATACCGACGAAAGATCCTTCCCGTCGGCATCGTCCGTTATTCAAGCCCTTTTGGCCTCACATGGCACTCGCCGCACATGACCGGCCCGGCTTTTTCCGCCTCATGGCAGGAGATGCACTGGTTGTGATAGGCGTCCATGGGCCCTGTTTTCGCATCGTCGTTGTGGCAGGCGATGCAAGAGACAGCGCTGAGCTCTTCCCGGTCCATGCTGTTGAGTTCCATGGTCTCCTCGGGCTCCGTCTCCATGAGCAGGTCCTCGTCAAGGACATTCTCCCCGTCCTGATAATCGTGATGGCAGGAGAGGCAGTCATCGGCCACATCGAAATGCATCTCATGGGGAAAGGAGACCGCGGGCCTCTGCTTGGTTGCCGCCTCCTGGGCCCCGGCAGACGACGCCACGGTAAACAGGGCCAGCACGGCGAGAATGAAAAGCGACGGTACGCAAGATCGTGTTCTCATTTTATCCATGGGATTGTCACACTCCTCGCAGATATGGATGATCATAAGATGATGGGAGGAAGCACCCCTTCCAGCCATCACAACCAGGTGTCGTCAAAGGGAAAAACATAGAGAGAGAGAAAATGCACGGATCGTGTCCTGAATCGCAACGAGCGACGCCGGGCCCGCCATTCGCGTACACCGTTCAGCCTCAAGCACACCTATCAGACACGTGATACTTTCAATACGCAAATTGACTTCTGATGTCAAGTAACTATAAAACTCAACTTTTGATTTCTTCGTAGCCAATTCGGAAATGCCTTCAAAACAAGAAAGAATTTCATATTCATAACAGAAACACCACGTAAGGAACACCTGGACCAATAGCTAAACATTTGTCTTCACGACCCCTTTGCACGCCTCCCGTTCCAGTCGTGGTCCCGGGCCGTGGATCCCACGCCACACCGGCCAACGCCCTTAAGGCCCGGTGCGAAACGCCGCCCCATTATAGACGTCTCCAAAAATTTTACAATCGGACAATTCGCACACCCTTTGCTCAACACACCAAGCAAAGGGTCAATCTTCCCCCTCCATCCTGTCGCTTTCAAAGCATATATCGACCACGCCCTTCCCAAGGGGAAATCCCCCCACGCGATAAAACATCGTGTGATCTATATCACTCGAAATTCACACAACATTCACGTCATGCAGACGACTTTCCAGGAAACCATTTTTCATGTTGACATCACTTGATTCCGCTTCCTATAATTTCTAAGTTTGCAGGCGGAGAAACCGCAAGATTGCAATGGGAAGTCCCCTTCGGTACAGAGTGAAAACCGATGGTTATCCGACACACGTCGTCATCTTCCCTTCGGCCTGCACCATGCGTCCCGGGACGTCCCCGGCGACTTGTTTTCATGCAACCGTAAAAAATCGTACCCCGGTCAGGTCCCCGGGGTGCCCGTGATTCAAGACTGCCATACCCTGCGCAACCGGAGTTCAGGCGACCTGATCGAGTGATTTTTTGCGAAGCCGTCATGTCCGGCACAGAAAAGGAGAGACCCATGAACACCGCAACGGCAGGCACCTTGCCTCCTGCCCCTCAGAACAAGCCATGGGTTTGGTGTCGTCTCCCTCATTTTCCGCGCCCCAACATCCAGACCAAAACCCAAGGAACCTTAAAGATTATGAAAAAGAGCGCCCTTCTTGTTGCCTTTGCCCTGCTTGCCCTTACGACGGCATGCCAGACCATGTCCACCCAGCGGGTCGAGACCGACAGCGTCACGGATGTGGGGGACAAATGGAACGACACAGACTCCCGCCTCGTTGCCGATGAGATGATCGACGACGTACTCTCCCGACCCTGGCTCAACCGCTTCTACAAAGAAAACAACGGCGAGAACCCCGTGGTCATCATCGGCTCGGTTAAAAACAAGAGCCATGAGCACATCAACGTCAAAACCTTTGTCCGCAACCTGGAGCGGGCCCTGCTCAACTCCGGCCAGGTGGAGTTTGTCGCAAGCCGCGGCGAGCGCGATGAAATCCGCGACGAGCGCCTGGACCAGGCCTCCCACGCCTCGGAAGAGACCGCCAAGTCGGCCGGCCAGGAGATCGGGGCGGATTTCATGCTCAAGGGGGAGCTCAACAGCATCGTCAACAAGGACGGGGGAAAATCAGTTCGTTTCTACCAGGTGGACATGACCCTCATCGACCTGGAGAAGAACAAAAAAGTGTGGATCGGGGAAAAGCAGATCAAAAAAGTGATCAAGCAGAGCCGTTTCAAGTTCTGATCTGCCTGCTGCTCCGACATTCCATTGACGACACGCCGCCCGACCCTCCAGTGGAGATCGGGCGGCACTTCGCCTGGTCGGTCTACGGCCGTACCGGCTGCCCGTTCAGACGCTCCGTGTAATGCTCTCATGAGGAAGGTGTGACCCCCATGAAACGACTTGTTCTCCTTGTGGCGCTGCTCATCGCCACAACCGGCTGTGCCCCGAAATTTGACTACGCCAACCTTGACAGCCTTCTCAAGGCAGGTGACTGCGTCGCCTCCAAAGAGATGATCAAAACCAGACAATCCGACTACGGCAGCCACGCCCAGCTGCTCTACCACCTCGACTGCGCCATGATCTACTATGAGTGCGGCGACCTGAAAAATGCCGCCGCTGAGTTCAGTGAGGCCGATGAGATGGCCCAGGCCCTCTGGACCAAAAGCCTCAGCGCAGGGGCCGCCTCCTACCTGGTCAACGACCTGGTCATCGACTACCCCGGCGAAGATTTTGAGCGGGCCCTCATCAACCTGATGGCCGCCTTCACCTACATCCGGGACGGCAACTATGAAAGCGCCCTTGTGGAGTGCCGAAAACTCAACACCCTTTTGACGGAGTACAACGACCAGTACGAAAAGAAAAACGTCTACAAGGAGGACGCCCTGGGCCGCTACATCAGCGGTATCCTGAGCGAGATAGACGGCGAATACAGTGAAGCCTACATCTACTACTACGAAGCCCTCAGGGCCTACAAAGACTACAACACAGCCTACGGCACCCCCACCCCGCCCTCTCTGTACGCAGACCTGCTTCGCGTGGCGGTTCCCGCAGACCGGCTCAGTGAGGCCAAAAAGCTGACAAAGGGCTTCACCGGCACCACCCCCTCCTACCGGTCCGCGCGGAAAAAAGGGCGTGTCATCTATGTCCAACTCAACGGAAAGGCCCCGAAGAAGGTGGAGGACAAGATCACCCACATGGCTCCCACGGGACCCATCTCCATTGCCTTTCCCCGGTATGTCACCTTTCCTAGGGGCTGCACGGACAGCAGCCTGACCCTGAAAGACGACAAGGGCAACACCCTGACGTCGCCGGCCACCGTGGCCGAAGACATCACCGCCATCGCCGTCAAGAACCTGGACGACAGGAAAACCCGTATCTGGACCAAGACCATTGCCCGCGCCGTGGCCAAACAGGTGGCGGTCCATGCCGCGGCCAAAGAGATCGAAAAGGAGCAGGGCGAGTTTGCCGGTATGCTGGCCCAGCTCGCCGGTCAGGTGGCTGCCAGCGCAACGGAAAAGGCCGACACCCGATCCTGGCGCACGCTGCCCGGTCAGATCTTCCTGACCAGCCGGTTTGTGGAGCCCGGCGAATACAAGGCCTTTGCCGGCAACTGTTCCGTGGTCGACACCTACCTTGAGACCATCAACGTCAAGGCAGGGCAAACCGTTTTTGTCTTCAACCACACCATGCACTAACCGCGGCTTCGCCCGGGCCCCGACTCCGGGGTTCCGGGCGAGCCTTGATGCCGTTAACCATGCCCGGAGATTTCACGGGTCGAAAACGCTGAGTTGTATTTTTGACATGTCTTCTTTCTTCTCACTACCCAGCGGCAATGACATCTTACTTAATTATAGCCTGGTGGTTTTCTCATGAAATATCCGGGCAAGGGAGATACATGAACCCATGAAACAACTGATACCCCTGATACTCGCCGCCTCTCTGGCCCTTTCCGGTTGCGTGGCTTCCTCGCCCACCAAGGCTCGCAGCGGCAGCAGCGCCGATGCCCAGCGCGAACGGGCCCGGCAAGCCTTCGACGAACTCGACGGACGGCCTCCGGCCCAGACCGCGACGTCCGCACCGGCCCCTGCACCCCGGCCCGAGACGAAACCGGTGGAAGCCGCCCCCGCAACAGCTCCTGCCCCCCAGGTCTCCGAGGCAACCCACCTCATGGCCACAGGCTACGGCCAGTCCCGCCCCGAAGCCGTAAGGCGGGCCAAGGCAGAGCTCTCCAACATCTTTGAATCCCGCATTGAAAGCGACATCTCCTCTGTGACCCGGTCTGTCACCGACTCCGGCGCGGGGGACACCCTGTACAAAAACGTGCAGTCCAAAATCCGTGTGGCCTCGTCGGTTGAGCTGGAAGGGGTGGAGGTAGGCCCCGTCACCAAAGAGGGGCGGGAATATGTGGCCGTGGCGGGCCTGGACAGGGCCCGTGCCGCAGAAAAATGGCAGCGTGACATCAACCGGCTCAACGCCCGCATCGCGGTGGAAGAAAAAGCCGCCGCAGCAAGCCCCGGAAAGCTGATGCAGCTGAAACACCTCAACGAGGCCATGGACCTGTTCATCCAGCGGGAAGCCCTGGTCAGCCGCCTCCGGGTCATCAACAGGCCTGCACATGGGGCCGGGCACAAAGAGTTTGAAGCCCTTGTCTCCCGGCTCCAGGAGGTCAAGACAGACTTCCGGATCAACCTGGAGATCAATGCCCCGAGCGGTCAGGACCTCACCTCCAGGCTGGCCAGAAAGCTCACCGAGGCCGGGTACCTGGTGTCTGCCAACGGGCACGGCGGGGATGTCACCCTGCGCATCGCCCTGTCCCTGTCCCGGGTGGAGCTTAACAACCCCAACTTCAAATTCATGCGGGCCACGGCGGATGTGGCCATCATCGATCCCGTGACGGGCACCATGGTGGGCAACTTCAACGAGAACAAGCGTGAAGGCCACCTCACCTATCAGGAAGCCGGCGTCAAGGCCACCCGCAGCCTCGCCGGGGCCCTGTCAAAAAAAATCGTCGCCTATTTTAACTGACCCTTGAAAGGAGAACCCCATGACAGACGGCACCATGCGACCCATGGATATCGACGACACCCCGATTTACGGTCCCAAGGGCCTGCTGGTCTGCGGCCTTGATACCAAAGCGGCTGACGCCCTTGTGGTCCTTGTCGGTACCCTTGGGTGGAGCGATGTCCCCGTTTCCTTTGCAGGACGAAAGGACTTGAAGACGTCTGTTGGCTCCCTTTTTGAAGACCACCCGAACAATCGGGAGGACCTGGGCGGAGTGGCCGTGATCATGGCCGGCATCACAGGCAACCAGCTTCAGCAGCTGATGAAAAGCTGGCGGGAACACGCGTTCCCGCGCACGCTGTGGGCCACCCTTACGGAGACCAGCGAAACCTGGCCCTTGGGTACCCTGCTCAAGCATCTTGCCGAAGAGCAGCGGGAGATGGCCGAAGCGGCCCGCCGCGGCTGAGTCCCAAAGTCATGGCACAAAAAAACCGCTTCGATGCTATCGAAGCGGTTTTTTCAAACGTTCTTATGGCAGAAGCCCTCACCCATGGGCACCGTAGATGCCCGTATGGGTCACCGGTTGCGCCTTCAGGTCAAAGGCGACCCGATCCACGGAGGCGGTAAACAGGTTGGAGCCGTAACAATCAAACCGTTTATCCGGGCGCATGCCCACCTTGGTGAGTACGGCCACCGAGGCCTTGTTATCCGGCATGGCTGCACCGAAAATCCGGGGCAGCTGCAACCCGTGAAAACCGTAAGTCACAACCCGCATTGCCGCCTCAAAGGCAAGCCCTCGCCCCTGGGCCGACTGAACCAGGCCGTAGCGCAGGTCGATAAAGGGGGTCTCCGTCACATGCTCAAGGCCGCAGTATCCCACGGGCCCCTCCCCTTCCCTCTCCTCCAGCACAAAGGTCCCGAAACCGTGCTTGTCCCAGTGCTCGAGCCGCCGGTCCACATGGAGATGAACCTGCTCCATGGGACAGGGGTAATCCACGGGAAGCCAGCGCGTCAGCTCCCCATCGCTTAAAAAACGCCGCATAAACCGCCGGTCCCGCTCCTCCATGGGGCGAAAGAGCAACCGGGAACTGATCAGATCCATACCCACCTTCGAGTCAAAGGTTCCGGGGACCCAAGGCCGACAACACGGCCCCGGACCCCTCGGCCCGTCCGGGCTTCAGCAGAACATCCGCTCAAAGCCCCGTTTTTTCGTAAACACGGCCATGCCCCGGTGGAAAAGCTCGGGACTGAGCCGTTTCATCCACCACATGACCTTTCCGTCCCATTGGGGGATAACATAAAGCCTTTTTCTCCGCACGGCCTTTTCGATATCCCGGGCCACATCCTCTGCGGTATACCGGGTCTTGGCAAAAAAGCCCTCGGCCACCTTGCGCTGCTGGTCGTCCGTTGAGTGAAACCTCTCCATGAGATTTGTCTTGAAGAAGGTGGGAGCCGCAACGGTCACCCCGATGCCCTTGGACGCAAGCTCGGAATAGAGGGTCTCGGACAGGGAGATCACACCGGCCTTGGTGACGTTGTAACTGCTCATTTCGGGAAAGGAGACAATACCGGCGCTGGAGGCAACATTGACGATGTGCCCGCTTCCCTGGGCCTCCATGAGGGGAGTAAAACGACGACAGCCCCGAATCACCGCCTTGAGGTTCACATCCATGATCCACTCCCACCGGTCTTCGGGGATGGCATCCAGGGTCCCGGCGGCTCCCACCCCGGCATTGTTGACCAGGACATCCAGGCCTCCCCAGCACTCCTCAACCGTTTGGGCCAGCTCTTTGAAAGCCCCTTGGGCGGTGACATCGCACTGCCGGGTCAGCGCTTCGCCGCCCCTTTCGTCAATCAGTCGTCCCGTCTCTTCCAGGGTTCGCGGATCCATATCCGCGATGCAGACCCGCCATCCTTTTCGCGCATAGACCAGGGCCAGCGCCCTTCCCAGCCCGGAGCCTCCTCCGGTGATCACGATTCGCTTCTTCTGAGACATCTCCGCTCCTTTACCGTGCGATTTATATTAAAAACAACCCATTGGAAAATCGAGAGAAATACTACATCAAAAAAACGATCACTACCCGGACAAGCCACACCGGCCCAGCCATCCATAGGCTAAAGGCTAAAGGCTAAAGGCTAAAGGCTAAAGGCTAAAGGCTAAAGGAATCATACACCATGCACCTGAGGAATCAAGGCATTCGTCACGACGCGTCGCGACAGGGGAGAAAAAGGGAAAAGGTGGTGCCGGAATCCGGCGAAGTGGTGAAACTGACTGTGCCCCCGAGGTATCGTTCGGCAAAGAGTTTCATGGAGTAGGTCCCCACCCCGCGGCCGCTGCCCTTGGTGGAAAAGGAGCGCTGGAAAATCCCAAGCTGCACCTCGCGGGGAATATAGCCGGGGTTGGACACGGAAAAATGCACGGCGTCGCCGCATGGCGTGCAGCCGGCATCCACCCGTCCCCCTTCGGGGGTGGCTTCAAGGGCGTTTTTGAACATGTTGATGAGGATGCGCCGCAGAAGGACCGGGTCGGTCTCAACCACGGCATCCTCTGCCAGGGGAGAGAGGAGCAGCCTGCGGGAGTGGGTGGATTTGTTGCGGGTGTAGAGGCCCAGGCACTGGCTGAGGGTCTCCAGGGCGGAGACTGGCATGAGCTGGGGCTGGAGATCTCCGGCTTCGGCCTCCAGGAGTTTTTTGTGGGAACGGATCTCATCCAGGAGCCACTGGGAGGCGTAAAACACCGTCTCCATTTCCTCGGTCTCCCCTCCGGGGCCGGAACTCTCCATGAGCAACTCGGCCGTACCGGAGATGGCCGCCGCCGTATTGGAGATATCATGGAAAAAGGTACGCTCCAGGCTTTTCCTCCGGTTCTCGTCGGAGATATCCACGGCAGAGAAAACGGTAAACAACTCCCCGTCCCGCCAGATGGGTGAGGTCCGGACCCGCAGCTCCAGCACCTCGCCCCCCTGGGCCGTGATGACGCACTCCATTACCGACGGCTGTTCGTTCTGGGACGCAAGGATCGACTTGACGGCACCGCAGACACTGCAAAACTCGGTGGTGCCGCAGCCAGCGCCCGAGGAGAGGGCGTTGACGCAACCCAGGGCCTCCCCGGGCCGCTTTCCGTACACCTGCTCCGGCTCCGCGAGCCCAACAACCTCGGCAAACCGCTGATTGGCACAAACAATCTGCCGACAGCGGTTGAGCACCAGAAAGACCACGGGAAGGGCTTCGGACAATTCACGCATCTCAAAACTGGTGAAAAGCTCGCTCTGGGCTCTGATCTCCAAAGGCCCCAGCCTCTCTGCAGAAGCAAATTGCGTCGCCGCCTCGTTCACCGGTCCACCCTCCATTCTCGTCGTTAGGGAAAGACATGCCGCCGGAGCCCGGGGTAAAGCGCTTCGCCCCGGGCCCCAGGGCACACTATCTTACGTTGTCCGGCCGAACACCACCTTGTAGACATCCTTGTAAGCCTTGGCAAAATGAAAGGTCATGCCCGAGCTGATATAATCGGGCAGCTCATCCACGTCCCGTTGGTTCTCGTCGGGAAGGATCAGCTCCCGGATCCCGATACGACGCGCAGCGATGACCTTTTCACGGATGCCCCCCACGGGAAGGACTTTTCCCGTAAGGGTGATCTCCCCCGTCATGGCCAGGGGGCGGTCGATCTTACGCCCCGTGGCAAGGGAGATCAGTGCCGTGGTCATGGTGACTCCGGCGCTGGGGCCGTCCTTGGGCGTGGCCCCTTCCGGCACATGGAGGTGCACAAAGGCCGTATCAAAATACGCCTTGTCCACACCGAACTTCTCGGTGCGGGAGGAGACAAAGCTGTAGGCGAGCTCCGCCGACTCCCTCATGACGTCCCCAAGCTGTCCGGTCTGTTTGAACCCCTTGGCGAGATCGTGGATCTTGGTGGCCTCCACCGACAAGGTGGCCCCCCCCATGGCTGTCCAGGCAAGGCCCGTGACAATGCCCACCCCATCCATGGGGCGCTCCTTCCTGAAAATGGGTGGCCCCAGATACTCGGGGATGTCCTTGACCCCCACGGATATCGGCTTGTCCCCGTTTGACAGAAACCCCACCACCGCCTTGCGGACAATACGGTTCATCTGCTTTTCCAGGTTCCTGACCCCTGCCTCCCGGGCGTATCCGTCGGCAATGGTCCGAATGGCCGCATCGGTTATTTTCAGCTGCTTTTTGGGAATCCCGCTTCGCTCCATGAGCCGCGGCCAGAGGTGCTTGCGTGCAATCTCCACCTTTTCTGCGGTGATGTAACCCGAGAGCCTTGTCATGTCCATGCGGTCCAAAAGGGGCTGGGGAATGGTGTCCAGCTGGTTGGCCGTGCAGATGAACAGCACCTTGGACAGATCCAGCCTCAGGTCGAAGTAGTGGTCGAGGAACTCGCTGTTCTGCTCAGGGTCCAGGGCCTCCAGAAGGGCCGAGGCCGGGTCCCCCTGGTAAGAGGCGCCCACCTTGTCGATCTCATCGAGCATGATCACCGGGTTGGAGACACCGGTCTCTTTGAGCGCATGCACGAATTTACCCGGCAGGGCGCCGATGTAGGTCCGCCGGTGGCCCTTGATCTCAGCCTCATCGCGCATGCCACCGACGCTGAAGCGGTAAAATTTCCGTCCCAGGGCCTCTGCAATGGACTTGCCGATGGAGGTTTTGCCCACCCCCGGGGGGCCCACCAGGAGCATGATGGAGCCCGAAACCTGCTTTTTGTAGACCCCCACGGCCAGAAACTCGATGATGCGATCCTTGACATCGCCAAGCCCGGAGTGATCGCGGTCGAGGATTTTCCGCGCGGCCTTGATGTCCAGCTTGTCTTCGGAAGAGACCCCCCAGGGCACGGAGGTGATCCAGTCAAGGTAGTTGCGGCATACCGCATACTCCGGCGACCCTTTTTCAAGGACCTGCATCTTGTCGATCTCGCTCTCCACTCGCTCCAGGACGTGTTCCGGCGGGTCCAGCTTTTCCAGACGCTCGCGGAACTGGTCGATGTCGGCCGTGCGATCGTCCTTGGCGATGCCCAGCTCTTCCTGAATCACCTTCAGCTGCTCCCGCAGAAAAAATTTGCGCTGATTCTCGTTGAGGCTCTTGTTGACCTCCTGGCTGATCTCGCTCTGGAGCTTTAACGCCTCATGCTCTTTTTTCAGGAGGACCAGCACCTTTTTCATGCGATCCATCAGGGACGTGGTCTCCAGGATATCCTGGATCTCCTTTCCCGGAGCCGTGGTGATGGACGCCCCGAAATCGGCCAGGGGAGAGGCATCGTTGGGGCTGAAGCGGGTGACGAAGTTCTTGACTTCCTCACCATACAGGGGGTTCAGGGGAATGATCTCCCGGATGCCCTTGATCACCGCAACCGAGTAGGCCCGGAGCTTTTCCGTGTCCCCCTTGATCTCCACGGGATACGTCACCCGGACATGGAACGGGGCCTCCTTGGATAAAAAGTCTTCAATGGCAAATCGCCGGACGCCCTGGGCCACCACCTGGAGTTTTTCTCCGTCGGCCATGACGTTGTGAATCTGCGCCACGCACCCCATGCGGAAAAAACTGTCGGGGCCCAAGACCTCTCCGGCATCGGGCCTTACCAGCACAAGCCCGACCAGCCCGTTGCTGTCGTTGATGGCTTTTTCAATGGTGGGCTGCCACTTCTCCTGGTTGATGATAAGGGGCTGGGCCTGAAACGGCAGGAAGGGCCGTCCGGTCACCGGCAGGACCACCAGGTTGTCGGGCATGATCTGGTGAGGAATGGCAAGGCTGGAGATCTGGTCATCCTCGTTCTCGGATACGACTTCAGGAGTAATAGGCTCATCCTTTTCCATGGTCAGGCTCCTTTCACGAATAAGCATCGGTTGTCTGCGTAAGGAAATGATGCAACGATTCAGCGGGACCGTAAAATGGATTGACGGGAGTCGGGCTTTCCTTAAGGGGTGCCCTGCCCCGGTATCGATCACCGCTTGATAAAAAGTAAGGCACCTTCTCTTCATTTCAACCCGATGAGTCATTATTGCACAAACCCTGTCATCTGTGAACTTCGCAATCCGTCATCAACTATCCGGAATCAGACCCGGAACCCCGCCTGAAAACGCCCTGCCTGTTTTTCCCGGGCTTCTTCGGCGGCCACAAAAAAACCCCGCCGCTTTAAAAAAAGCGACGGGGTTTTCAGTAAACGAAATATCTCTGGGAATGCTTTATAGAATGGAGTCCACAAAGCTCGCCACACGGGAGTGGGTCATGCAGGCCCCGAAAAACTCATCGGGAGGTGCCTCGGTGACAAACTGTCCTTTTTCCATGAAGATCACGCGATCGGCGATCTCACGGGCAAAGCCCATCTGGTGGGTAACGATGATCATGGTCATGCCTTCATCGGCCAGGCCCTTGATGGTGTTGAACACCTCCCCCACAAGCTCGGGGTCCAGGGCGCTGGTGGGTTCGTCAAAGAGCATGATCTTGGGCTTCATGGCAAGGGCGCGGGCAATGGCCACACGCTGCTTCTGCCCGCCGGAGAGGGTCGCCGGGTAGACCCCGGACTTCTCGGACAGGCCCACCTTCTCCAGCATGTCCTCGGCCAGGATGTGAGCCTCTTCACGGCTCTTGCCCTGGACCGTTACGGGTCCCTCCATGATGTTTTCAAGGACGGTCATGTGGGGAAACAGGTGAAAGTGCTGAAACACCATGCCGATCTCGGCCCGTAAGGCGCAGATGTTCTTCTGGGTGTCCAGGACCCGCTTGCCCTTCTTCTCCACGTAGCCCACGGAGCGGCCCTCAAAGACAATATCCCCGTCGTCGATCTCCTCCAGAATATTCACCGACCGAAGCAGGGTGGATTTTCCGGAGCCGGAGGGCCCGATGATCACCACCTTCTCCCCGGGCATGACGGCCAGGTTCACGGCGTCCACGGCCGTTGTCTTTCCAAATCGCTTGGTGATCTTCGACAGGCGGATGATGGGCGCATCCCCCGGGGTCGGGTTTGATTGGTTATCTGTTTTCATAGGCTCCGACTCGTTTTTCAATTTTCTCGAAGGTCACCGTAAACACGGTGGTAAAAAGCAGGTAGATCATCGCCGCAATAATCAGCACGTTCACGTTGAAATAGGTATTGAACATCTGGTTTGCAGAGCGCATCAGCTCCACCATGGCGATGGTGGAGACCAGGGCGGTGTCCTTGATCAGGGCGATGAATTCGTTGCCCACAGGGGGCATGAGGCGCTTGTAGGTCTGGGGGACGATGACCCGCCGCATGGCCTGGGTATAGGTCATGCCGATGGCCTTGGCCGCCTCCATCTGGCCGCCGTCGATGCTTTCGATGCCGGCGCGGATAATCTCCGCCAGATAGGCCGAGTAGTTGACCCCCAGGCCGATGATGGCTGAGGTGGTCGGGGAGAGCGTTATCCCCAGGGACGGCAGCCCGTAGTAGATGAAAAAGAGCTGAAGAAGAAGCGGTGTTCCCCGGAAAAACCAGATGATAAACCAGCAGACCCACCGAATGGGCGGCACCCCGCTGATACGCCCGAGGGCGATGAGAAGCCCCCCCAGGGGCGAGATGACCATGGTGATGAGCACAAGGAACAGGGTGATGCCCGCCCCCTGGATCAGGGACGGCAGAAACATCCTCATGTCGTCGATGAAAAGAACCCACTTGGGCTTTTTGGCCTTGGCAAGGGAGGCCAGCATGTTGGTGGCTTCCACGTGATCAGGGAAAAGGGCCAGCACCTCCTTGCAGGATGCCTCCGCATCATCCGCCATGCCGAGGGCATGGTAGAGTTGAGCCTTCTGGATGCGGCTCTTGACAAAATCCCCGGCGTTGTCGGGGCCCTCCGGTGCGGGGATTCGATCCAGCACCTCCAGGGCAGTCTGGTAGTCACCGGAGGCAATGAGGTTGCTTGCCTCCCTGAACACCTTGTCCGGGTTGATGTCGCCTGCGGCAAGGGCCGCAGTCGGCAGGGCCAGCAGAACCAGCCATATGAAAAGCAGAAAGCCTCTGCGTATCGTGGGTTTCATGGATATGTCTCGCCTTCGTTGGACGGCTGTAACGTGGAAAAACGGCATCAAACAACACAGGTCCCCATGGTGGTGCCGTTCCCACCAAACAGGAGAGGACGGCATCGCCGCCCTCTCCCCGGGATCTGACTATGGTCGGGTATCCACTACCACTTGGTGGGGTCGGTGATGTCCTCGCCGAACCATTTTTCGGAAATCTTGGCCATGGTGCCGTCGGCAACCATTTCATCGAGGGTTTTCTGGACAGCAGCGCGAAGGGCATTGTCCTCTTTACGGAAGGCTACGCCAAAGGGCTCTTTGCTGATAAAACCGGGAAGGGTCTTGAAGGAACCCACCTGCTTGGCGATGGCGTCGCGGCCGGTGACGTTGTCGATGACAACAGCGTCAAGACGACCGGCTTTGAGGTCCAGCAGGGCCTTGGGGTTGTCTTCGTACTCGTTGATGGCCTTGGGGGCGTTGGGAAGCTTCTTGGCTGCGGTAACGGCAGGGGAGCCTTCCTGGCAGCCGACGACCATGCCACCGAGGTCTTTGTAATCGGTAAAGCGTTTTTCAGTGAAACGAACCACCACAACCTGGCCGTCGAGGATGTAAGGCTTGGTGAAGTTGACGCGGGCGACACGCTCCTTGGTGATGGTCATGCCGTTCCAGATGCAGTCGAACTTGCCTGCATACAGGGAGTTGATCACACCTTTCCATGCTGTGGGCTGCAGGGCCAGCTCGATGCCGAGGCGCTTGCAGACCTCGTTGGCGGCGTCGATGTCAAACCCGACAATGGTGCCGTCGGCAATTTTGTATCCCATGGGAGGGAACGAGTCATCCAGGCCGAGCACAAGCTTGCCTTCTTTCTTGACGCGATCCAGGGACCCGTCTCCTGCAAAGGCCATGGTCGACATGGCAAACAGACAAATCAGGAAAACAACCGCTCTCTTCATAACATTCTCCTTAAGGTGTAGTGGTTTAATCTGAAACGTATGGGAAATATACGATCAGGCCTTATTTTGCAAGGTATTTTCGTTTTCGGGCCTTCTCGAATCCCTTAATTTTCAAAACAAAAAAGTCATTTTACACCCTGTATTCAGATGCGTTGAAAGCCTTAAAAGAACAAAAAAGGGAGGCGTTTTCACGCCCCCCTTACCTACCATTTCACCGGGCGACCACTGCGCTCCGCCAAAGGCGCGCAGCCAGCCAACCGCCTCCGCAGACATGACACCGTACGCAACAGACCGGTTTCACGCCCCATCCGCACAGACAGGACCCTTGAGGGGCACCCGTTAACGTTCAGAATCCGTTTTCCTGGACATCTCTTCGTCCCTCAGGTCCTTGCGCAGGATTTTTCCCACCGTGGACTTGGGCAGGTCCGCTCGAAAAGCAACGGCCACGGGCCATTTGTACTTGGCAAGCTTGCCCGCGCAGTAGTCGATGAGTTCCTTTTCCGTTGCGGTCTCCCCCTCCTTAAGGACAACAAAAGCCTTGGCCGCCTCGCCCCGATGGGCATGGGGAATGCCGATGGTGCACGCCTCCTGGACCTTGGGGTTCTCGTAGAGCACCTCGTCGATGTCCCTGGGGTAGACATTGTAGCCCCCGGAGATGATCATGTCCTTTTTCCGGTCCACAATGTAGAAATAGCCGTCTTCGTCCATCCTGGCGATGTCTCCGGTATGGAGCCAGCCGTCACACAGGGTCTCGGCGGTGGCATCCGGACGGTTCAGGTAGCCCTTCATCACCTGGGGCCCACGGACAACGAGCTCTCCGATCTCTCCCTGGGGCACCTCGGTCACCCCATCGGCAATGTCCACGATACGGGCTTCGGTGTTGCTGATGGGCACCCCGATGCTGCCCACTTTCCGGGGGCCGCCGTGGAAGGGGTTGACGTGGGTCACCGGCGAGGATTCGGTCATGCCGAAGCCTTCGGCGATCACCGAGCCGGACCGCTTCTCAAACTCGCGGATCACCTCCACGGGCAGGGGCGCGCTGCCGGAAAAGCAGCCTTTGAGGCAGGAGAGGTCGGTCTTCTCAATGGCGGGGTCATGGACCATGCTGATGTACATGGTGGGTACCAGAGGCGCAAAGGTGGGGCGGTACTTCTGAATCGCCTCCAGAAGCTGCGGGCCCTGGGGCTTGGGCACCAGAACAATGCCCCACCCCATGGAGATCGGCAGGTTCATGGCCGTGGTGAGGCCGAAGATATGGAAAAACGGAAGGGCCCCCACAAAGCTCTCTTCCCCCTCTTTCAGGCCCGGAAACCATGCCGTGGCCTGCTGGGCCTGGCAGCTCAGGTTCCGGTGGGTAAGCATCACCCCTTTGGAGACACCGGTGGTCCCCCCGGTGTACTGGTACATGGCCACATCATCCCAGTCCAGCTCCGCGCGGAAGTCGGACGGCGCGTGGGAGGCGACCATCTCCTTCCATTTGTAGAGATCAGGGGCCGGGGCAACGGAAGCGGCCATTTTTTTGCGCTTGCCCACCAGGGGAAAAAGCAGGTTTTTCGGGAAGGGGAGGTAATCGCCGATGGAGGTGTAAATGATTTTTTTGATGCCTGTCTTGCTTCGCAGGGCCACCATGCGGTCCGCGAGCAGATCCAGGGTGATGAGCAGCACGGCACCTGAATCGTTAAACTGATGGCTCAGCTCCCGATCGGTATACAGAGGGTTGTTCATGACGGCCACGGCCCCCATGCGCATGATGGCGTAATAGGCCACCACACAGGGAATCATGTTGGGCAGGAGGATGGCAACGCTGTCCCCTTTCTTGACCCCCATGGCCTGAAAGCAGGCCACCATGGAGCGCACCATGCGGTCCAGCTCCCGGTACGAGACCTTGTACCCCTGAAAGTTCAATGCGGTGTTTTCAGGGAATCGACCCACCGAACGGTCCAGGAAGTCCGAAATAAAAAGCTTTTCAAAATCAAGAAACTCCGGAACCCCTGCTTCGTAGCTGCTCAGCCACGGCTTGCTCTGGTAAGTCACTTTGTCGGTCACGCGTCTGTCCTCCATCTGATTTTCATACTGGCGTTGAAACTCATTTCTCAGAGTGTATGAATTAAGGGAGTGACGATGCGCTGTCAACAGGATTCGAACCTGACGGTTCACATTATCAAGTTATTTTTATTAAACATTTTTTACGCGCATTAACAACCGATTAAACAGGGCATTTTCATCGTCGCGACCATGGGTTCGCCCTCGGCAAAGATCAATTCCCCCCGGCTGAAGGAGTCTGGCCCATAACCTCCTGGCGAAGGTCTTTTCGCAGGATTTTCCCCACCGTGGACCGCGGGAGTTCGTCACGAAATTCCACGGCCACGGGCCACTTGTACTTGGCCAGCTTGCCGCTGCAAAAATCAATCAGCTCCTGTTCGGTGGCGGTCTCCCCCTCTTTGAGCACCACAAAGGCCTTCACGGCCTCACCCCGGTGCGCATGGGGAACCCCGATGGAGCAGGCGTCCTGAACCTTGGGGTGTTCGTAGAGTACCTCGTCGATATCCCGGGGGTAGACATTGTAGCCGCCGGAGATGATCATGTCCTTCTTGCGGTCCACGATGGAAAAGTAGCCGTCCTCGTCCATCCTGGCAATATCCCCTGTGTGGAGCCACTCTTCTGCCAGCGCCTCGGCAGTGGCCTCTGGGTTGTTCAGGTACCCTTTCATCACCTGGGGCCCCCGGACCACAAGCTCACCCACCTGCCCCACCGGCACCTCGGTCACCCCGTCGGCAAGATCCACGATACGGGCGTCGGTGTTGCTGATGGGAATCCCGATGCTGCCGGCTTTCCGGGGTCCGCCGTCAAAGGGGTTGATATGGGTCACCGGGCTGGACTCGGTCATGCCGAAGCCTTCGGCAATGACGGCCCCGGACCGCGTTTCAAACTCACGGATCACCTCCACGGGAAGGGGGGCGCTGCCGGAGAAAAGGCCCTTGATGCAGGAAAGGTCGGTCTTCTCAATGGCTGGATCATGCATCATGCTGATGTACATGGTGGGAACCAGGGGAGAAAAAGTGGGACGAAACTTTCGAATGGCTTCGAGGAGCTGAGCACCCTGGGGTTTGGGAACCAGAACAATACCCGCCCCCATGGTCACGGGAAAGTTCAGGGCGGTGGTCAACCCGAAGATATGGAAGAGGGGAAGTCCGCCGATAAAGAGCTCTTCCCCGTGGGTCAGCCCGCAGAACCATGACGTGAGCTGCTGTACCTGGTAACTCAGGTTTCGGTGGGTCAGCATGACCCCCTTGGAAACACCGGTGGTGCCTCCGGTGTACTGATACATGGCCACGTCGTCCAGGTGGAGCTCTTCACGGAAATCAGACGGTGCATGGGTGGCCAGCACCTCTTTCCATCGGTACACATCCGGGGCCGGGGCAACGGAGGCAGCCATCTTCTTTCGCTTGCCCACCAGGGGAAAAAGAATATTTTTGGGAAACGGCAGGTAGTCGCCAATGGAGGTGTAGATGATCTTTTTGATGCCGGTGTGCTCCCGCAGGGAGACCATGCGGTCGGCCAGCAGGTCCAGGGTGATGAGGAGCACGGCCCCGGAATCGTTGAACTGATGGGTCAGCTCCCGATCCGTGTACAACGGGTTGTTCATGACGGCCACGGCCCCCAGGCGCATGATGGCATAATAGGCCACCACACAGGGGATCACGTTGGGCAGAAGAATCGCCACGCTGTCCCCTTTTTTAACCCCCATGCCCCGGAGGCAGGCCACCATGGACCGCACCATGGTGTCGAGTTCACGGTACGAGACCTTGAATCCCTGGAAAATCAACGCGGTGTTGTCCGGAAACCTTCGCACCGAGCGTTCCAGAAAGTCAGCAATAAAGATATCTTCAAAATCAATGAATTCGGGAACGCCTGTCTCGTAGCTGCTCAACCACGGTTTGCCCTGGTAAGTCACCTTGCTGGTCACGCCCTGTCCTCCACTCTTCTCACTTGGGGTTAAAATCATCATCGCAAGGCGTATGAATTAAGGGAGTGGCGAAGCGCTGTCAACAGGATTCGATCTGTAGATTCACATTATCAAGTTATTTTTATTAAACATTTTTCACGACCCCTAACGCCCCATGAAACCTGATGGATCCCTTTCAGGATCACCGGCGTTACCAGCGAGAAAAATGGATCAAGCTCCCTTTGCCTCAGCACTTTTTGCCACTTCTTCCTCCCGGAGATCCTTTCTCAAAATCTTGCCCACCGTGGACTTGGGAAGGGAGTCCCGGAACTCCACGGACACCGGCCATTTGTACTTGGCCAGCTTGTCGCTGCAAAATTCGATCATCTCCTGCTCGGTGGCGGTCTCCCCTGCCTTGAGCACCACAAAGGCTTTCACGGCCTCCCCCCGATGATTGTGGGGAATCCCGATGGAACAGGCTTCCTGCACCTTGGGATGTTCGTAGAGGACCTCGTCGATGTCCCTGGGGTAGACGTTGTAGCCGCCAGAGAGGATCATGTCTTTTTTGCGGTCCACAATATAAAAATACCCCTCCTCGTCCATGCGGGCGATGTCGCCGGTGTGCAGCCAGCCGTCGGTGAGGGACTCGGCCGTGGCGTCGGGCCGGTTGTGGTAGCCCTTCATCACCTGGGGTCCCCGCACGAACAGCTCACCGATCTCGCCAACGGGCATGTCGGTCTCTCCATCGGCAAGGTCCACCACCCGGGCTTCGGTGTCCGGCGCGGGAATGCCGACACTGCCCACCTTCCGCTTGCCGCCGCTGAAGGGGTTCATGTGGGTCACCGGGCTGGATTCGGTCATGCCGAAGCCCTCCACGATCACCGAACCGGAACGCCTCTCGAACTCCTTGGTCACCTCCAAAGGAAGGGGCGCGCTGCCGGAAAAGCAGCCCTTGATGGAGCTTAAATCGGTGCGATCAATGGCCGGATCGTTGAGCATGCCGATGTACATGGTGGGAACAAGGGGCGCATAGGTGGGCCTGAATTTACGTATGGTCTCCAGAAGCTGTGGCCCCTGGGGCTTGGGTACCATCACCATCTCCCATCCCATGGAGACAGGGTAGTTCATGGCACAGGTAAGCCCGAAGATATGAAACCACGGCAGGGCGGCGATGCAGCACTCCCCTCCCCTTTCAAACTCGGAGAACCAGACGCTGGCCTGCTGGATCTGAAACGAGAGGTTTCGGTGGGTGAGCATGACCCCCTTGGCCGCGCCGGTGGTCCCCCCCGTGTACTGAAACATGGCCACATCGTCCAGGTCCAACGCCTCGCGAAATTCCGTGGGGGCGTTGGCCGCCACCATCTCTTTCCACTTTATCACGTCCGGGGCCGGCGCCACGTCCGCAGCCAGTTTTTTGCGTTTTCCCACCAGGGGAAAGAGAAGGTTCTTGGGGAAGGGAAGGTAATCGCCGATGGAGGTGTAGACGATCTCCTTGATGGAGGTCTTGCTGCGCAAGGCCGTCATGCGATCGGCCAGGAGATCCAGGGTAAAGAGGACCCGCGCCCCGGAATCATTGAACTGGTGGAGCAGCTCCCGGTCGGTGTACAGGGGATTGTTCATCACACAGATGGCCCCCACCCGCATAATGGCGTAGTAGGCAACCAGACAGGGAATAACGTTGGGGAGCAGAATCGCAACGCGATCACCCTTCTCAACGCCGATGGACTTCAACCACGCGGCCACGGATTTGACCATCCGATCCGTCTCCCGGTAAGAGAGCCTGAATCCTTGGAAATTGAGGGCCGGATTGTCCGGAAACTCCTTTACGGAGCGCTCCAGAAAATCGGTAAGGAAGATCTCTTCATAGTTCACCTGGAAGGGGACACCCTCCCCGTAACTGCTGAGCCACGGTTTATCCTGATAGGTGGTCTCGGTCATGGGTCCTCCATGGAAAGTGGGTTGAGCAGGTCGAAACGCGGTTTATAGAAGCAAACTTATGTTAGCCTCTCATGGGAACATTATCAACCCAATTCCTCAATTGCCTTCCATTTATAAGCCCTGCACCCCCATCGCAAAACAGCTGCATCACCCCAAAACAACGAGGAAAAATGCAGCTGTCTCATGTGTACCCGCAAAGGAGGTGAACGGATCAGACCATGGATTTCAGGATTTTATTGGATTCCTCAAGGCCCGCCTCGCAACAGGGTCCTAAAAAGGACCGGATCTCCGCCATATAGTCCAGGGCACCGCCCCGCTCGGCTCCCACCATCTCCCGTGCGGTCTCGGCCAGGGCGCCCCCGAAGGTCTCCACCATCTCGCCCACGTAAGGATTGTCTCCCACCATGGCCGCATACAGATCCGGGTCCTGGGCAAAAAGACGCCCGATGAGGTCGTTTTTCAGCTTAAAAATGGGCGTGGCATAGGGCTGGGCGTCATCCGGGGTAACCCCCAGCTTCTGAAGGGTCCGTCCCATGGCAATGGTCACCACGTGGGTCAGCCCCTGGGCCAGGGCCATAGCCCGATCATGGTCTTCGGCGGCCATACGCGACACCTGGGCCCCGCCCGCTGAAAACTCACGTTCAAGAAACGCGAGCCACCGCTCCCCTCGCCCCGGTGTAAGGATGATATTCTGCCCGACGACCCCGTCTGTATGGGGACCGAACATGGGGTGGGTCCCCACCACCTCGCAGGAGGTGGCCGAAAGCATGGCACCGGTGATCTCTTCTTTGAGGGAACAGATGTCGAAAAGGCCCTGCTCCCTGGACATGCGTGGTCCCAGCGATTCGGCCACGGCAGGGGCCACGTCCATGGGGGTGGCGATCATGATGAGATCACATCGCCTCGCCAGCTCTTCGGCCGTGGTGGTCGTGTCCACATCGGCCAGGAGCACCCGGTGACCCCGCCTCACAAACCAGGCGTCAAAGAGCCGTCCCATGCCTCCCTTGCCGCCGACAATCCCAAGGGTTACCTGTTCCATGACACCGCCCTCTGCCTTAAAAAATGATCCACCAGAACCAGGGCCACCATGGCTTCGCACACCACGTTCACCCGGGGAACGGCTGCCACATCGTGGCGACCGCGTGTGCGGATGGTGGTGGCCTCCCCACGGGTGTTGATGGTCTCCTGCTCCCGCGTAATGGACGGAATGGGCTTCACCGCCACGCGCATCACCAAAGGCGCCCCGCTGGAAATCCCTGCAAGAATGCCCCCGGCGTGGTTGGAGGCAAACCCGTCCGGGGTGATGGGATCGTTGTTCTCAGAGCCCGTAAGCCGGGCCGCCTCAAAACCGTCTCCGATCTCCACCCCCTTGACGGCGCCGATGCCCATGAGGGCCCCGGCCAGGGCCGCATCGAGTTTTTCAAACACCGGTTCTCCCAGGCCTGCCGGAACCCCGTCGGCGATGATCTCCACCACCCCTCCCAGGGAATCGCCCTTCCGCCTCACCTCGTCCACCCGGGCGTCCATGGCCTCGGCAGCCTCGGCATCGGGACAGAGGTAAGGGTTTTCCGCCATGGTCCCGTAGTCGCGCTTCAGGGCCCGCACCCCGCCCAGTTCAATGGTGGCGGCACGTACGGATATCCCTGCGGCGGCCAGGATCTCACCTGCCAGGGCAGCTGCTGCAACCCGGCCCACGGTCTCCCGGGCCGAGGCCCGTCCACCGCCCCGGTAATCCCGGATTCCGTATTTTGCGTCGTAGGTGATGTCCCCGTGGCCGGGTCGGTAGAGATCCATGATGTCGGCGTAAGAACTTGACCGTGCATCCTTGTTGGCCACCATGATGGAGACCGGGGTGCCCGTGGTTTTGCCTTCGAAGACACCGGAAAGGATCCTCGCCCTGTCCGGCTCCTTTCGGGAGGTGCTGGTCTTGGCCCCTCCGGGCTTTCGCCGATCGAGCCACGCCTGGACATGCTCCTCGGTAAAGGGAATGCCTGCCGGGGCGCCGTCGATGACCACGCCCACGGCCTCTCCATGGGATTCTCCCCATGTGGTTATGCGAAACAAACCGCCAAGGGTGTTGCCTGCCATATATCTCTCTCCCTTGTATGCGAATGGATTCCCACTCGCGTCGGGCATCGCCCGGGTCAAAAATCAAAGTAGCTATTCAAATCAAAAAAGCCTCCGGCGGCCCTGCCGGGGGCCAAACGTTTAAAAAGTTTGATAAACAGGTCTCAAGTGATCATTCATAGGCTCCGCCGAAACAATTCCGACATTTTCTTAGAAACGTTTTTTGCGGAGCTTTTTTTCGAAAAAGCGACCCGCCGGAGGCAACTGAACAGTTACAGATCAAAATAGATACGAACGGCTTTCGAGGTGGCACACCTCGCCGCCGGATGCTTGCCTTAAGCGTCTTTCACCTGCCGCAGGATCTCTTCGGCCACCTCGTCCGGGGACATGCCGTCGGTATCGATGATGATGTGGGCGGCCTCCCGGTACAGGGGTTCCCGTTCCGCAAGGACCGAGGCGACCTCATCTGCCACCTGCCCTCCGGTGAGGGAGGGCCGCTGCGAGGCCGTGGCCTCATCGGCGGTGATGCGCCGGGCCAGGGTGCGGACCCGGGCTTTGAGCCAGATCACCACACCGGACTCGCGCATGAGGCGCCGGTTTTCAGGGCTTAAAACAATCCCGCCCCCGGTGGCCACCACCGCCTTGTCCCCGCCCGCCACCTGCCGTAAGGCAAACCGTTCCAGCTTTCGAAAGCCCTCCCAGCCGTCCCGTTTGACAATCTCATCCACGCTGGCCCCGGCATAGCCGACGATAAACCCGTCGGTATCCACGACATGCCGGTGCATGCGCTCGGCCAGAATCCTGCCCACGGTGGTCTTTCCCGTGCAGCGATACCCTGTCAGGTAGATGTTGTTTCCCATGGCGTATTGCCCCGCTGTCTCTTGGCACCAATGTTTACTGCAAGGTCTCGAACACATCCCAATAGGTGGGAAACGACTTCTTTACGCAACCGGGATCCAGGACACGAACCCCCGGGGTGGTAAGCCCTGCCACGGAAAAGCTCATGGCCATGCGGTGGTCGTCGTAGGTCTCCACGTCGGAGCCTGTCAGGGTGCCGCCGGTAATCTCCAGACTGCTCTCCTTTGCCACGGCGTCGATGCCCATTTTACGGAGTTCGGTGGCCACACAGCCCAGGCGGTCGCACTCTTTCTCACGCAGGTGGGCCACGTTCTCGATGACGGTGGTGCCTTTGGCGTGGGCCGCCACCACAGCCAGGGTGGGTACCACGTCGGGCATCAGGGCCATGTCCACGGTCACGGCGGAGAGCTCGCCCCCGGTGACCGTGGTGCCGTCCTCCTCGTGGGTGACGGTGCAGCCCATCTTCTCCAGGACGTCCACAAGGGCCACGTCCCCCTGGCGGGACTTCTTGGTGACGTTCATCACCTTGACGCTCTTGCCGGTCACGGCCGCAGCCGCCCAGAAGTAGCTGGCGTTGGATCCGTCGGGCTCGCAGTGGTAGGCACCGGGACGGTAGCTCTGGTTGGGCGCCACCTTGAACACCTTGAAGTCGTCGTGGGTCACCTCGACGCCAAAACGGCCCATGATGTCCAAGGTGATCTCCACATAGGGCCTGGAGACCAGCTCGCCTGCCACCGTCACCTCGATCCCCTTCGGGGCATAGGGCCCGGCCAGGAGCAAAGAGGAGAGGAACTGGCTGCTGATGCGGCAGTCCAGGGTCACCTTGCCGCCCTCAAAGTGTCCCCCCGTCACCTTGACGGGCGGGCAGTCGGTGGGGTTTACGCACCGGGCCGGGACCCCGGCCTGACGCATGGCCACCAAAAGATCCTCAATGGGCCGTTCCCCCATGCGCTTGGTGCCGGTGAGCACCGTCTCCCCCTCACCCAGGGCGGCAATGCCTGTGAGCAGCCGCATGGAGGTGCCGGAGTTGGCCAGGTAAATGGGCTCGGCACAGGCCTTCAACCTGCCGCCGGTGCCCGTCACCACCATGGCCTCCCCGTCGTCTTCGATCACCGCGCCGAAGGCCCTTAAGGCGTCACGGGTCAACAGGGTGTCTTCGCTTCGCAAAAGACCTGTGATCCGGCTTTCCCCTTCAGCCAGGGCCGCTGCAATGAGCAGCCGGTGGGAGTAACTCTTGGACCCCGGAAGGGTCACCTCAACCTTATCTCTGCCCATGCCGGGCGTAATCTCTCTCATGGTCTGCCTCATCTGCAATCTGAGAAAATCGATTATAAAAATGCCTCCGGCGACCAGGGGATAATCCCCTGGACCCCAGGTTCGCGAATGCTCCAACCCTTAGGCCTCGGGTTGTCACATTCGCTGACGGGCTGCGCTGATATTTTTTACAACATCCCTCAGAAAATCCGAAGGGCGCTCATGCCACGGCGTTGCCATTCACTACTCACTATTCACCATTCAATGCCTCCAGCACAGTCCGCCGCATCAGCTCCACCGGGGCTGTTTGGCCTGTCCAGAGTTCACACTGGGCCACGGCCTGGAAGACAAACATGGCCGTACCGTCCACCGTAGGGCACCCTTTGGCCCGGGCCGCAGCCAGAAGGGCTGTCTCCAGGGGGTTGTACACGATGTCCATGACCAGGGTCCGGGAGGTCAGCCCCTCCACGGACACGGGCATTGCATCAATGCGGGGCACCATGCCCACGGAGGTGGCGTTGATCAGGATATCCACTCCGCCCAGGTCCAGGTCGTCAAGGGAGGTAAACCCGGCGCTCAGGTCCCGGGCCAGGGCCCTGCCTTTTTCTTCACTGCGGTTGGCGATCACAAGGGAACCGCCCCTCTGCACGATGCCGTATCCCACGGCACGGGCAGCGCCTCCGGCGCCGATGAGGGCCACCTTTTTACCGGCAATGGTCCCCCTGGTCTCCAGGGCCCGCATGGCCCCTTCCGCGTCCGTGTTGTACCCCACAAGCCTGCCGTCGCGATTGACGAGGGTGTTCACCGCGCCGATCTTCCGGGCGGTGTCGTTCACCTCGTCCAGATGGGCCATCACCTCGGTCTTATGCGGAATGGTGACGCTTGCCCCGCCCATGTTCAGGTGACGCATGGCTAAAGCCGCCCCTTTGGCCTCATCCAGACCAAAGGCAAGGTAGACGGCGTTCACCCCCAGGGCGCGAAACGCGGCGTTGTGCATGGCCGGGCCCAGGCTGTGGGTAACAGGGTTCCCGAACACCCCGAAAAGCTGTGTTTTTGCATCGATTCCCATGGCCGTCACACCTCCCGGGAGCTTTCATCGGCGCTGCGGTACCCGCCGTGGAACCCCTTGGGATAGGAGCCAAGGACCTTGAGGTAGAGGCAAAGCCCCTTCATGGTGGCCAGCACCCGCTTCACCCGGGCATCGTCTTTGTGGCCTTCGATGTCCATGATAAAAAAGTAGCTCCAGTTTTCCCGCTTGGTGGGCCTGGACTCCAGCTTCACCATGTTGAGCCCGGCGTCGGCCACCGGCTCCAGGGTGGTAAACAGGGCGCCGGGGATGTGGGAGGTCACGAACATCACCGAGGTTTTGTCGTCCCCTGTGGGGGCCTGCTCCTCCTTGCCCAGGACGAGGAACCGGGTTTCGTTCCTGGAAGAGTCCTCGATCTTGGACTCCACCACCCTCAGGCCGTAGACCTGTGCGGCCTTGGAGCTGGCGATGGCAGCGGATTTGGGGTTGGCCGCGGCCTTTAAGGCGGCCTGGGCCGTGCTGCTGCACTCCTCCAGCACCACGTCGGGCAGGTTCCGCTGAAGCCAGCTCCGACACTGGGCAAAGGGCTGGGGATGGGAGTAGATCACCTCTACTTCGTCAAGGTTGCCCCAGAGAGAAAGAAGGTCGTGGCTGATGGTCTGGTAGTACTCCGCCGTGATGGTGACCTCCGACTCAAAGAGAAGATCCAGGGTGTGAGTCACCGCCCCTTCGATGGAGTTTTCAACGGGCACCACCCCGTACTGGCAGCCGCCGCGCTCCACCTCCGCAAAGATTTCGGCGATGTTGCGGTAGGGGGCAAAGCGCCCCGAGTGGCGAAAGTGGTTGAGGGCTGCCAGGTGGCTGTGGGTGGCCTCCGGCCCCAGGTACGCGATGGTCAGGGGTTTCTGGAGCTCCCTGGACGCCGCCATGATGACGCTGAAAATGTATTGAAGCACGGTGTCGTCCACCGGCCCCTCGTTGAGGCGGCAGATACGGTCCATGATCAGGGATTCCCGGGATCGGTCCAGGACCTTGCTGTCGTAACGGCGCTTCAGCTCCCCCACGGCCGCGCTCACGCCCAGCCGCTGGTTGATGAGGGCCACGATCTGGGTGTCGATGCCGTCGATTTTCTCCCGCAGACCGGCCAGCTCTTTTTCAAAGGAGTCCCCATCGGGGTGAGGCTTTTCCATGGTGGTTACTTCTCCGTAATGGTTTCGTCGACCTTGTGACCGAAATGGCGACCGCCCTCTTCGTGGTAGGCCAACACGCGATCCCCCGGTGCAAGGGACACAACGGATACAGGCTCGCCCTCGGGTGAGGTCAGGCGAATGGTCTCGGCGTTCTGGACGATGGTGGCAACACCCTTGTCCCCGATGCGCGCCTTGATGAGGAGCATGGGACGTTTCTCGATTTTCAGGCGTCCCACCACAGCGCTTGAAACGGAGCCGTCGTGGTTGACGATCTCCACCTCGTCGCCGGCCTCCAGCTCGCTCAGGTACCGGGTACGCCCGCCGGGGACCCGGGTGTAGGCGTGAACGGCGCCCGCGTTAATCCTGAAGGGCCTCGGCGCCACGTAGGGATTGGAGACAGTCTCTGCATGGACCAGAAACAGGGCGCTGCTTGAGTTGCCCACCAGCATGCCCTGGCCTTTCTCCATGTTCCGGCAGGTATCCACACAGACGCGATCGCCCATGCCGATGTTCTTCACGTCGATGACCTCGGCCTCCACCAGGGAAAGGCTCCCGGCCTCACCCTTGAGAAGCTCCAGGGTCTTTTTCAGTTCCCCTGGGTCCCGGGTGTCGAGCATCACCTGCTTTACCCCTTTTTCCAGGATACCGAAGGCCAGCTGGGCTTCGTCAAAGGAGTGCACCAGGGCCGCCACGTCCGCGCCCTTGGCGATGAGGTTCTCCAAAGGAATGATGGTCCAGTCCGTGCATTCCAGAATCACCAATTTCTGGGCGGCAAGGCGGCAGATGGCCTCCTCGTCGTCGCCGCTGGTGATGGTGAAGATCTCCACGTCCTTGCCCGGTACCAGGTCGCCGTCGGCACAGATGGTGGTGACGCGCCCCAGCTCCTTGATCTTTTCCGAGCAGCCGTCGGGGACCATGATCCCGTCGGCCCCGGACTCCAGGGCCGTGAGCACCAGTTCTTTGTCCCAGGGGTCTGCTTTTACCCATATTTTTCTCATCATCAAACCGTCCTTCATGTTTAAATGCATACATTCCGTTTCAGGAAGATAAAAATATCAATACCCTTGCAGGAAAACCCTGCGAAATGCGCGTGGGCAACGGGACCTCCCGCAGCCACCGCCCTTAAGCCATGGACTCCAGGTGATCCAGGGCCTCATCCACGGAGAGATCCTGATGGATGATCATGTGCATGGCCTTAACGAGGTTTTCCGGGTCGCGATGCTGGAACACGTTGCGGCCGATGGAGATACCGGCACCGCCTGCATCAATGGAGCCCTTGACCATCTCCAGGATCTCCCGGTCGGAATCCATGGTTTCGCCCCCGGCGATGACCACGGGCACGTTGCACCCCTCGGTAACCTCACGGAAACTCTCCGGGCTTCCCGTGTAGTTTACCTTGACGATGTCCGCCCCCAGCTCGCCGCCCACCCGGGCCGCATGCTTGACGAAATTGACATCGTAGCTGTTGGTGATCTTTTCGCCGCGTGCGTAGCACATGGCCAGGAGGGGCAATCCCCAGGTGCGGCAATCCGCGCTGACCCGGCCGAAGTCGTGGAGCATCTCCTTTTCGTCGGCGTCCCCCAGGTTCAGGTGAAGAGACACGGCGTCGGCTCCGAGCTTGATGGCTTCTTCAACACTGCAGACCAGGGTTTTTGCGTTGGGAAAGGGGGAAAGACAGGTGGAGGCGGAGAGGTGGATAATCAGGCCGATGTCGGGACCGGTACCCCGGAGCCCTTCGGCCACAAGGCCCTTGTGCTCCACAATGGCGTTGGCGCCTCCGTTGGCGACCTTTTGAATGGTGGATTTCATGTCGATGACCCCTTTAATGGGGCCCACGGTGGTCCCATGATCCATGGGGACGATGATGGTGCGGCCGGTGGTTCTGTTGAAAATCCGTTCAAAACGAATCATCTTGCCGATGCTGCTCATGATGTTCTCCTCCAGAGAATGGGCCCTCTCATCAGAGGCGCCCGAGGGTTTGAAGCATAAAAAAAGGCCGTGAAAGGTATCTTCCACGGCCTGGATGCTTCTTTTTTGCTGATCTGGAGTGCCGTGGGACCTTGTGTTGGTCTACCCACGGCTGTTTTACGCTTACAAGTGTGTGTGGTTCAGCGCATGCCTGGGTACACCGATGTGATACCAGTAATAAAAATAATAAAATGCGCTGAAAAATCGAATCATTTTTTTTCTCTTTGCCGATTATCTGTACGTTTCACATGCGAAAGGCGGGTGTCGCCTTCCGTCACTTTTAGCGATAAAACTTCGTGAAGAATTAATCTATGGAAATGAGGTTGTCAAGATGTTATTTACCGAAAGATACCGGCCGGGGGTGCTTCCCGGCCCCGGCGAACAGTTACTACAGACAGTAACAATGCGCATATCCGGCCGCTGACCCCTGCGGATCGCGCCCATCATTTTCCCGAGAAAAAAGGAACATAACGAGCCCATGAGACGCTTTTTCATCAACAAAGAGGACATCACGGACACCCACGGCACCATCACAGGAGACGAAGCGCGTCACATGACGCGGGTACTCCGGCTGAAGCCCGGGAACACCGTCATCCTCCTTGACGGCCAGGGAGGAGAGTACGATGCCGTCATCGACGAAATTCAGGAACAAAGCGTCTCCGTTACCCTCTCCGCCTCCCGGCAGGAGACCCCCTCCTCAATGCCGTCCATCACCCTTTGCCAGGCCTTTTTAAAAGAGAAAAAGATGGACGACCTGGTACGCCACCTGACCGAACTCGGCATGGCCGCCTTTCAGCCCTTCTTCTCCAGCCGCGTGGTGGCCCGGCCCAAAGGGGACAAACTGGAGAAGCGCGAAGCCCGCTGGGAAAAGATCGCCGGGGAGGCCGTCAAGCAATGCGGCCGCACCACGGCCCCTTCCATCTGCCGCACCACCGAACTGAAAACCCTGCTTGAAGGGCTGCCCTCCGGTCCCCACACCCTGAAGCTCTTCTTCTGGGAAGAGGCCCAGGTCTCCTTTAAAGAGCTGGGCGCCATGGACACGACCGGCATCACCGACATCACCCTGATCATCGGCCCCGAGGGAGGCTTTACCCCGGAAGAAGCCGAGCTGGCCAAGGGAGCCGGCTGCCTCATTGCCGGACTCGGCACGCGCATCCTCCGGGCAGAGACAGCCCCCCTGGCTGCCCTTTCCATCGTGCAGTACCTGTTCGGAGATATGTAGGGAGGAGCACCTCTTCACAACCCGGCCTTGACAATTGACCAATCACCCCTATCTTTAACTGAAGTTCATGTCCTGCGGAACATTGCCGTCCCGGGACTCATCAATTCTTCTGCCGACGAGCCCCTTATCCAGGGGTCGCGGTGCAAGGGTTGGATACCTATGGATGCCCCGGACCCCCGCCGTCACCCGGTCTGGTTGTTCCCGGGCCATCGCAAGTCTTCCAAAAAGGAGACCCCATGGAAAAAGTAGAAAACGGATTGTTCGTTCAGGTCGCATATAAAGGAACCCTTGCCGACGGCGAAGTCTTTGACAGCAGTGAAGGACGCGATCCCCTTGAAGTACAGATGGGAACCGGCCAGTTGATCCCCGGGTTTGAAGCGGCCCTGATGGACCTTTCGGTGGGTGATAAAAAAACCTTCACCTTAGGGCCTGAAGATGCATACGGCGAACGTTCCGATGATCACACCATGGACTTTCCCGCTTCCGACGTTCCCCCGGAAATGAACCCCCAGGTGGGCCAGGCCATCGCCCTGTCCACCCCCCAGGGCCAGCAGGTACCGGCGGTCATCACCCACGTGGACGATGAGAAGGTCACCGTGGACCTGAACCACCCCCTGGCCGGCAAGACCCTCACCTTTGAGATTGAAGTGGTGGGTATCAGCAAAGAGGCCACCCAGCAGCCCGCGGGAGGATGTTCTCCCAGCGATTGCAGCGGATGCGGAGGCGGTTGCCACTGATCCGAACCGGGCCCCTGACCCTTTGGGGCCCGTCCGTATAGCAAGCCGATGCCCCGGGCCCCCTGGCCGCGGGGCTTTTTTTTTGGGTTTTCTCCTCCCTTTGCTCCCTCCTGCGTCCAGGTCAATCGTTGACGCGTCCATCCAGAAAGAGTACGATCCTTTCAACATTCCTACGCATTGAACCGTCGGCAACCACCCCGGAGCCCCTCCCCCTGCCGACAGATGCCCCAAGGTCGATCGCCCTTCCAACAACGCAGGTTTCCACTTACACAAGAGGTGTGCCATGCTCAGCCAACGGATGAAACTCTATTTTCTCCTGGCCATTGTCAGCTCCATCGCCATCGCATTGGTCGGCTTCGTGTACACAAAAAAAGACCTCCCCCCCTACCCCGGCGCCGTCAAATCCATGTACGGCCAGACCCTTTCAAGCAAAAGCGCCATCATGGCGGGCCAGCAGGTATGGCAACGGTTCGGTCTCATGGACCTGGGCAGCGTCTGGGGCCACGGCACCTACCGGGGACCGGACTTCACGGCCCAGGCCCTGCACAACATGGGCGTCACCATGCGGGAGGTCATGGCCCTTCAGCGCTTTCGAACCAGCTATGACGGCCTCCTGACAGAAGAAAAAGGGGCGGTGGACGCAGTGGTTATCAGCCAGATCAAGACCAACCGCTACGACAAGGAGAGCGACATCCTGACCCTTACGTCCCTTCAGGTGGCGGCCCTGTTCAAAAACCGCGATTTCTACCACAGGCTCTTCACCGAAGGAGACGAAAACGGCCCCATCAACCCCGGAACCATCACCGACCCCACCCAGCTCCGAAACCTGGCCGACTTCTTCTTCTGGACGGCCTGGTGCGCAGGGACAACCCGCCCGGGAGACACCCACACCTACACCAACAACTGGCCCCACGACCCCAGCGTGGGCAACATGGTCTCGGGCAAGTCCCTTGTCTGGTCGGCCATCTCCCTGGTTGCCTTCGGGCTCTGCCTGGGAGGCATGATCTATATTTACCACAAATACGGGTTCAACAAAGGCGCCCAGGGCTATAAGCCGGAGCCTGCCATGGCCCTGGCCGGTGCCCCCATCTCGGCCAGCCAGAAAAAGGCCGCCAAGTTCTTCCTGGTGGTGGCGGCCCTCTTCTTTGTGCAGGTCAACGTCGGGGGGCTCATGGCCCACTACACGGTGAGCCCGGACTCCTTTTACGGCCTCAAGGCCATCGCCGCCTTTATCCCCTACAACTGGGTCAAATCCTGGCACCTGCAACTGGCGATCTTCTGGATTGCCGTCTCATGGATCGGCATGACCCTGTTCGTGGCTCCCATGGTGGGCAACCGGGAGCCCAAAGGGCAAGGATTCCTCGTGGATTTTCTCTTTATTGCGGTTCTGATCGTTGCCGTTGGCAGCCTCACAGGGGAAGTCCTGGGCATCAAGGGAAAACTGGCAGACTACTGGTTCTGGCTGGGACACCAGGGGTGGGAATACCTGGAGCTGGGACGACTCTGGCAGATCCTTCTCTTCATCGGCCTCATCCTCTGGCTCTTTCTGGTGGTAAGGGCACTGAAGGATCACTTCAAGGCAGGCCAAGACAAGTGGGGGCTTCCCAATTTCCTGGCTTACTCCGGGGTGGCTGTGGTGGTTTTTTTCAGCTTCGGCCTCACCTACGATCCCCAGACCCACATCACCATCGCCGACTTCTGGCGCTGGTGGGTGGTCCACACCTGGGTGGAGGGAGCCTTTGAGTTCTTTGCGGCCGCGGCCGTTGCCTTTGTCATGGTCAACCTCGGGCTGGTACGCCTGGAGGCCGGTCTCCGGGCCGTCTACTTCACCGTGGGCCTTGCCCTTTTTGCGGGCATCATCGGGGTGGGGCACCACTACTACTGGTTCGGTGAACCCTCCCTCTGGCTCGCCCTGGGATCCACCATCTCCGCCCTGGAGCCGGTGCCCATCCTCCTTCTCCTCTCCGAGGTGTGGCACGGCCAGAGCGCCCTGGTAAAGGGGGGCAGCGACTTCCCTTACAAATACCCCCTGATGTTCCTCATGGCCGCCATCTGCTGGGAGTTTGTGGGGGCCGGAGTCATGGGACTTTCCATCACCACCCCGGTGGTCAACTACTACGAGCACGCCACCTACCTCACCGTCAATCACGGCCACACCGCCCTGTTCGGGACCTACGGAATCCTGGGTATCGGTCTCGCCCTGTTTTCCATGCGCGGCCTGGTGGAAGACAAGGGATGGAGCCCCACCCTGCTCAAGCTCAGCTTCTGGAGCATCAACATCGGGCTCTTTGTCATGTTCACCGCCACCCTCCTGCCCACGGGAATCCTCCAGGTGCTGGACAACATCAACCACGGTTTCTGGCACGCCCGCTCCAACGCCTTCTGGTCCAGGGACATCATCCAGCTCCTCGGCAACACCCGCATGGTGCCCGATGTCATGATCATCATCGGATCCGGGGCCTTTCTCCTGTTTATGCTCAAAGCCATGGGGAATCTGAAAAAGGTAACCATCGGCTCAGGTGAGCCCTTTGCGTAAACCATGCCTTCTATGGTTAAAGTCGGCTCAAAAAGCGTGCCTCCGGCGGCCAGGGGATGATCCCCTGGACCCCAGATTGCGAAAGCCCTCCCCCTTCGTTCCTCAGGGGAAGAGCTTCCGCGAAGATTTTCGTGAATATTGAGCAAAACCTGTTTGTCAAACTTTTCAAAAGTTTGGCCCCCGGCAGGGCCGCCGGAGGCGTCTTTAACCTGGCTGCCTCCGGCGGCGAGGTGTGTCACCTCGAAAGCTGGTTGCCATTGCGCTTCGCCCTTCGTTCCTCAGGGCAAATCGCAATGGCATTCGAGTGAAGTTCGTGGAGATAAAACGTGGCAGGCACGGTGCATGAAAGCCGAAACAAACATACCCAGGCAATTCAATTGCCTGGGTATGGGGCTTGCTTCGATCAGGCCCGGTGATTCAGGTCGGCACCAATCAAGAAAACTGTTTATCAAACGTTTCAAAAGTTTGGCCCCCGACAGCACTGCCGGAGGCTTTTTTTTATGATTTCTGCGTGGCGGCGCCCGACTCAAATGCCGCCTGTTTCACGGCTTCGGCCACGCATTTGCCCACGCGCCGGTCCAGGGCATCGGGGATCACATACTCGGCGGTGAGTTCGTCGTCGCCGATGATGCCTGCGATGGCGTAGGCGGTGGCAAGGGTCATGGCGCTGTTGATCTCCCGGGCCCGGGCGTCCAGGGCGCCGCGGAAAATACCGGGAAAGGCCAGGACGTTGTTCACCTGGTTGGGAAAATCGGAACGACCGGATCCCACCACGGCGGCCCCTGCGGCCCGGGCGTCGTCGGGCATGATCTCGGGGGTGGGGTTGGCCATGGCAAAGACTACGGCGCCTTCGTTCATGGAGGAGACCATCTCCTTGCTCACCACGTTGCCTGCAGAGACACCGATGAACACATCGGCGCCTGCCATGGCGTCGGCAAGGTCACCCGTGCATTTGGCCTTGTTGGTCAGGCACGCCAGGGCCTCCAGGTGGGGCGGGTTGTCCCCGCACTCCCGGCAGAGGATCCCGCTCTTGTCACAGGCCAGGATGTCTGTGACGCCCAGCTCCAGGAGAAGCTTGATGATGGCTCCCCCGGCGGCACCGGCCCCGTTGACCACCACACGCACCTCGGAAAGGTTTTTCTTCACCACCTTCAAGGCGTTGATGAGGGCGGCGGCCACCACAATGGCCGTGCCGTGCTGGTCGTCATGGAAAACCGGAATCTCCAGTTCGGCTTTGAGCCGCTCTTCGATCTCCATACAGCGGGGTGCGGAGATGTCCTCAAGGTTGATGCCGCCGAAGGTTGGGGCGATCATCTTTACGGACTGGACGATCTCTTCCACGTCGGTGCTGGCAAGGCAGATGGGAAAGGCATCCACATCGGCAAACTCCTTGAAGAGAATGGCCTTGCCCTCCATCACCGGCATGGCGGCCTCGGGCCCGATGTCCCCCAGGCCCAGGACAGCGGTGCCGTCGGTAACAACAGCCACAAGATTCCCCTTGGCCGTGTAGCGGTACACCTCGTCTTTGGTGCCGCTGATCTCCCGGCATGGCTGGGCCACCCCGGGGGTGTACGCCAGACTCAAGTCATCCCGGTTCTCGACGGCCACCTTGGAGACCACCTCGATTTTACCCACACTCTTCTCGTGAAGCGCTAAGCTCGCCGCGTTGTAATCCATTTTCAGTTTCCTTCCCCTCCGGTCGGTTCCGCTCCGAAGTGCTCATCATGGGACCGGAGTCATTGCGATCATTGATAGAACAAACTGTCCGAATCCATGGATTCGGGTCTCTCTTTACCTCAAGGTGGGTGCCATGTCCCGCCCTTATTTGATCCGGCCCGGGGTGTTACCATAACCCCGCAGGCCATCCATGAAAGAGACCTGTGAGATCACAGCGTTTTTTGTCACTCCCCGGCACAGCCCGCCGCCATAAAAAAAACGTGTAACGATTCAGCTTGCCTCCGGCGGCAAGGTGGGGGCACCTTGAAACCCTGTGGAGAATGCCTGGAGACTGCCATTATGCGATCGTTTTCGGGGCATTCGCGTGATGTGTGACATAAGGCAACCGCTTTTGCCGGAGAGGCCCGTTTCATTCGTCTGGAAACACGATTCAAGGCACGTTGAACTCGCTTGACTTTAAGCGAAATACCCCCAACGACAAAACACCCCCCGGCATCATTGCCGGAGGGTGTTTTGGTCGGGGGGATAGCCCGGGAGGTTACCTTACATAATCATCTTCAGCAGGGCGGTTGCCAGGATCAGCATAAAGGCCCCGCCGATTCGTGAGGAGATCTGGGCAAAGGGCATGAGATCCATGCGCTTGGAGGCGGAAAGAACCGCCACGTCGCCGGTGCCGCCCATGTTGGCCATGCAGAGCCCGCCGGTGATGGCGGCTTCGATGGGGTAGAACCCGAAGAGACGGCCCACAAAGCCGGATCCGATGATGGAGCCCACCACGGTGACGGCCACCAGGACCACATACTGGATGGAGAAGGCGTCGATGACCTGGTTCAGGTTGGTGTAGGCCACACCGATGCCCACCAGAAGGGCCGGAGTCATGCTGACCATGACAAAACGGAACCACTGGAAGGCTCCCAGTTCGTATTTACGGGGAAGAATCCCCAGGGCCTTGACCACGGCCACGCTGATAATCATCAGGGCATAGGAGTGCAGGGGAATAAAGCTGCCGAGGAGTTTGCCGAAGACGAAGAAGGTGGTGGCCATAAGCAGGCCGATGCCCATGAGCTGATAGTCGATGGAGGTCTCTTCCTCGGTCTCCTCGGCCACGGCGTCCTGATTTTTCATGAGGGTGCCGTTGCCCGTGAGGGAGGGAGAAGATTTGCCGATCCTGTCCAGGATACCGGCGGCCACGATGGCAAAGGCGTTGCCCAGGGCCAGGGCAGGAACCATGCGGGACATCATGGCCGCAGGGTCGAGGTTCAGGGTGCTGCCGAAGATCTGGGACAGGGGAACCGCCCCTGCGCCCATGCCGCCGCCCATGATGGGAATGGCGATGTAGAGAATGGCCTCTTTAAACCCGTAGCCCATGAGCATGCCCACGGTACCGGTCATGAGAATGGAGACGAGCACGCCCCCCAGGATCACCGGCAGGTACCTCACCGAGGCGCGGATCAGGAGCTTGCGATCCATGCCCAGGATACTGCCCGTGATAAGGGCCGCGATGTAGAAGCTCAGAAAGCTCTCGCTCTTCATGAAGCTGGTCATGATCTTCACCGAGGGCTGGGGAAGGACCCCGTAGGTGACCAGGGCCGCTGAGCCGAAGATAATCAGGATGGGCCCGCCCCCCAAGTAATCCTTGATGCCGGGGGTGCGGTCACCGATTTCATTGAAAATGGCGCCCAGGGCCATCATCAGGGGCAAGGCCCCCACCATGCCCTTGGGCAGGACCTGGAGGTAGGTGGTGAGAAACACCACGCCGGTTAACACGAGAAAAAACGGAAGGGGAATCCCCATGATCTTGTAGTCGCGAAGGCCCTGTGCGGGCATGACGGCGGTCGTTGCTGTAGACATCTTCATCTCTCCTAAAATAAAACGTTATTTCCTGATGGCTGCACCGGATTCATACGCCGCCTGCTTGACGGCATCGGCCACCTGCCTGCCCACGCGCCGGTCCAGGGCATCGGGGATCACATACTCGGCGGTGAGTTCATCGTCTGTGATGATCCCGGCGATGGCGTAGGCCGCGGCCAGGGCCATGGAGGGGTTGATCTCCCCTGCGCGGGCGTCCAGGGCGCCCCGGAAAATCCCGGGAAAGGCCAGGACGTTGTTCACCTGGTTGGGAAAGTCGGATCGCCCGGAGCCCACCACGGCAGCCCCTGCGGCGCGCGCGTCGTCGGGCATGATCTCCGGGGTGGGGTTGGCCATGGCAAACACCACGGCCCCTTCGTTCATGGAAGCAACCATCTCGCGGCTCACCACGTTCCCGGCAGAAACCCCGATGAAGACGTCGGAGCCCACCATGGCATCGGCAAGGTCGCCCGTGCGTTTGTCCCGGTTGGTCCTGCGGGCCAGGGCCTCAAGGTGGGGCGGGTTCTGGGGATCCCCTTCCCGGAGAAGGCCACTTTTGTCGCAGGCGAGAATGTCTGTCACGCCCAGGTCCAGGAGCATCTTGATGATGGCCCCTCCGGCGGCTCCGGCCCCGTTGACCACCACCCGGACATCGGAGAGCTCTTTGCCCACAACCTTCAAGGCGTTGATCAGGGCCGCGGCCACCACAATGGCCGTGCCGTGCTGGTCGTCATGAAAAACCGGAATATCCAGCTCCGCCTTGAGCCGCTCTTCGATCTCCACGCAGCGTGGGGCCGAGATGTCCTCCAGATTGATCCCCCCGAAGGTGGGGGCGATCATCTTGACCGACTGAACGATCTCATCCACATCGCAGGTGGCAAGGCAGATGGGGAAGGCATCCACATCGGCAAACTCTTTAAATAAAATGGCCTTGCCCTCCATCACGGGCATGGCCGCTTCGGGCCCGATGTCCCCCAGGCCCAGGACCGCGGTTCCGTCGGTGACCACAGCCACAAGGTTGCCCTTGGCCGTGTACCGGTACACCTCGTCCCGCTCATCGCTGATCTCCCGGCACGGCTGGGCCACCCCCGGGGTGTACGCAAGGCTCAGGTCATCCCGGGTCCCGATGGCGACCTTGGAGACCACTTCGATTTTGCCCACGCTTTTGGCGTGAAGCGCTAAACTCTCAGCATTGTAATCCATCCTGTATCCTTCCCCTTCGGTTCATCCCGCACCGTCATGGTGCGAATGGTTCGTGTGATCGGATGTATTGCAGCCCCCGTACCAAAAAGTATATTTTTTCATATCCCCTGCCGTTCCAAGGTATTGCACACAAAAACGCAAAAACCCCGCTTTCTCCAAAGCGGGGTTTTTTCTTGCCGGACAGGAATCTTTCCCGGGGGACAGGAAGCTGATCCCCCACGTCCCTTCACGTTACCGTTTCTTCGTTTCCTCCGGATTCAAGACCTTTCGGAGGGTCCTGGCGAGCTCTGCCCGATTAAAGGGCTTTTTCATAAAAGCGCGGATGCCGTGATCTTCAAGGTCTCCTGCCGGGGGGCTCCCGGTGCCGTCCTGATAGCCGCTGTACAGGATGATGGGCATCTCAGGGCACAGGGCCCTGATCTCGTTGGCCAGCTCCATGCCGTTAAGGTAGGGCATCATGTGATCGGTCATCACCAGATCAAACCCGCGGGGATCCGTGCGGACCGCTTTTAAGGCCGCCAGGCTCTCGGTATGGGCCACCACCTCGTACCCCATGCGACACAGCATCTTCTCGGTGCCGTAAATCATCTGCTCGTCGTCATCCACCAGGAGAACCCGCTCCTTGCCCTTTGGAATCGGCGGTGCCTCCCCCCCGTCCCTGGCGGGCTCTGCGGCGTGGGCACAGGGCAGGTACACGGTAAAAATGGTCCCCCGCCCCGGGTGGCTGGCCACGGTAATGGCGCCCTGGTGTCGCTTGACGATGCCGTGGGACATGGAAAGCCCGAGGCCCGTACCGCCCTGCTCTTTTCTGGTACTGAAAAAGGGATCGAAGATCCGCTCCATGTCTTCGGGGGGGATCCCCTTTCCGTTGTCCCTCACCCTGAGGCGGGAGTAGCGCCCCGGGCTCAGGTCCGGATGGACCAGGGCTGCCTTGTTGTCCAGGTCCACGGCGTCCAGGGTGATCTCGATGAACCCCTTCTGGTTTTCCACGGCATGGGCGGCGTTGGTGCACAGGTTCATGATCACCTGGTGGATCTGGGTGGGGTCGGCAAGCACAAGGCCGGACCGGGCCTTAAGGTCCAGGCGGACATCGATGGTGGCCGGGATGGAACTCTTCAAAAGCTGGCGGCACTCCGTCAGCAGCCGGGTCATCTGCACCGGCTGCTTCTCCTGCTGCTTGTCCCGGCTGAAGGCAAGGATCTGCCGAACCAGGCTCTTGCCCCGACGGGCGGCCTTGAGCACATGGGAAAGGTCCTCCCGGGCGGTCCCCTCTTCCCCCACCTCCTCCAAGGCCAGTTCGGTGCAGGTGGTGATTCCCCCCAGGATATTATTAAAATCATGGGCAATGCCCCCGGCAAAGGTGCCGATGGCCTCCATCTTATGGGACTGGCGGAGCTGTGCTTCCAGTTTTTTCTCCCGGGCCTCGGCCCGCTTGCGCCGCGCAATGATCCGCATGAGCACCACAATGGTCACCGACTGATAGGCCAGAAAGCCAAGGGTGGCCCAGATGATGTATTTGTACTGATAATAGACCGTCACCGGCTCGTATCGGATCACGCTTCCCCTGGGAAGCCGGTTGTGGGGAATGGAAAAATGCCGAAGGATCCGGTAATCGAAGATGGGCTCGATGGCGGTGTGGCGCAGGACGGGAATCTTTCCGGGGGCTTCTCCGTTCAGGATACGCAGGGCAATGCGCGCGGCCTCTTCGGCCTGCCTGCGGCCGCTGAGCATCAGCCCGCCCAGCACCCCGCTGCCCAGGGTATACTCCCAGGGGGAATAGACCGGGCACCCGGAGTGGGTAAAGACAAGGGACGTGCTCTCCTGCACGGTGAGCCTCACTCCGTCGGGGGTCAGGTAATAGGAGAGGTAAAGGACCAGGGTCTTGTCGGGAAGGGAGGAAAGGGATGCCTTCAGGTCATCGATGGGCTTCATGGACAGGTCCAGGAAGGTCACGCGCTCTTCATAGGCCGGGATGAGCTTAAGGAGCCGCTCCCGATTGATGCGGCTGGAGGTGGAAGCCCCGCTGACATAGGCGACGTAGCGCGCCTCCGGGTGCATGGCAAGGGCCAGGTCCAGGGTGCCCGCCAGGTCGTAATCTTCGGCCACGCCTGTGTACCCCGCGTGCCCGGCGATCATGGCCTCGTCAAACCCGTTGATACCGCAGAAGACAACCGGGGTCCCGGGAAACAGTTCATTGCGGTGAAGCAGGAGGAAGTTGAGGGCGTTGTTGTCGGCGGCCACGATCACATCAAAGCGCACCGCCCCGTATTTCAGGCGATACACCTCTTTTAAGGTGCCGAAAATCTCCTCCGGGCGATACCGCTTGGTATCCATGTATTCAAAACTGACCCGCAGGGAACTCCCCCGGGTGTCGAACACCGACCGAAGCCCCTCGGTGACAGAATCCGCCCACACATACCCGGGATGGTATGAGTTCAGGACCAGCACCTGGTGAACAGGAACCGCCTTGGCAGGCTCCGCAGCCTGTGCCAGCCCGTCCGAAAGAATCAAGCCCACGACCAGCACCAGCATCAAGTTCAGACGCCCCATTCGGTCACCGATAATTTTGCATGTAAAAAAAAGAGGGCATACAGCACCTGTCATCCCTTTTCGATCCCCTTTCCCGTCTCATCCAGAAGCCTTCGGACAACCCGTGCCAACTCTTTTTTGACAATGGGCTTGATCATAAAGGCCTTGACACCCATCTCCTCGAGGGCCTCTTCGCTCAGCCTGGTGCTGTACCCGGTGCAGAGAATAACCGGAAGGTCCGGGCGGATACGGAGCAGCTCCTCGGCCAGGAGCTCCCCTGTCATGCCCGGCATGGTCATGTCCGTCATCACCAGGTCAAAGTGTTCCGGCCCGGACTGAAACAGCTCCAGGGCCTCGACACTGTCCGTCCTGATGACCGCGGTGTACCCAAGGCGCCCCAGGATCTTGCCGATCATCCTGGCGATGGGCGGTTCGTCGTCCACCACCAGGATCCGCTCACCGCCCGTGGGCAGAATGCCGTCGTCCGGTGGTGGTTCAGGCTCCTCACGATGTTCCTCGGTGACGGGCAGGTAAACGGTAAACACCGCACCGCGCGGGATGTTGTCCTCCACCTTGATCTCTCCCCCCCACTTCTTGACAATGCCATGGACCATGGCAAGGCCCATGCCCGTGCCTTCCCCGGGGCCCTTGGTGGTAAAAAAAGGCTCGAAAATAGAGGACTTCACCTCAGCCGGGATGCCGCACCCGGTGTCGGCAACCCTCAGGGTCAGGTAGTTGCCCGGAAGGAGCGAAACCGGCACCGGTGTCCCCCCGTACCCCAGGGCCGTATCAAAGAGCTTCACATCCAGGACCCCGCCCTCTTCCTCCATGGCACTGGCCGCGTTGGTGCACAGGTTCATGAGGATCTGGTGCACCTGGGTCTCGTTGCCCAGAATATTGGATTCGCTTTCAATATCACGGGTAATCTCCACCGTGCTCGGGATGGAGGAGCGGATGAGCTTAAGGGCCTCTTCCACAACGGGCTTCACCCGAATGGGCACGGTGGCCTCGTCACCCTGGCGGGCAAAGGTGAGGATCTGCCGAACCAGCGTTACGGCCCGGGTCCCGGCCAGGTAAATCTCCTGCAGATAGCCTTCCAGCCGCGTGTCCGGGGTCACATCGTCCAGGGCAAGCTCGGTATAGCCCAGGACCGACGAAAGAATATTGTTGAAATCATGAGCGATCCCCCCTGCGAGCCCTCCGATGGCTTCCATCTTGTGGGTCTGGCGAAGCTCCTCCTCCATCTTTTTAATCTGGGTGATGTCCACCCCGTGATGGAACCGAACCTGTCGTCCGTCCACCCACTGGATGCTCCGCTCGTAGTTGATGTAAAACGCCCCGGCCTGGTTGCGGCTCTCCCACACCAGCGCCCCGGCGCTGTCCGGGATCCCTCCCCGGGGGGAGCTCCCCGGAGGGCCTTCCCTTTCCCGTCCGGCCATAAAGAGGGCATGGTACTCCTGCCCGGTGAGCCCCTCTCCGAAGCTCTCAATCATGGCCTTGTTCATGAACAAAATCTTAAAGGTCTTCGTATCCGATACGCAGATGATGGCGTCCACGCTGTCCAAAACGGTCTTCAAGGTCTTGAGGGACCGTCTCTGGGCCTCCTCTGCCTTGACGGACTCGGTGATATCCATCATGTTGCCCACCACGCGGACCACCTTCTCCCCGTCGAAAACCGGGCGTCCCGTGGTTCGGATCCACTTCTTCTCCCCTTTGTGGGTGGTGATCTCACAATCCAGGTCATAGGGGCGGCCCAGCTCGACACACTGGGAAAACGCCTTGGACACCGCCTCACCGTCTGCTTTGCAGTAACAGGACATGGACTCCGTGAAATGGTCCAGCGTCGGGTCCACCTCCAACCCGTGGATTTCATAAAGCTGGTTGGTCCAGAGAAACAGCTCATCGTCCACATGGAATTCCCAGCCCCCGATGTTGCTCAGTCTCTGGGTTTCGTCCAGAAGGGCCCGGTTCCGTGCCAGCTGATGTTCCACTGCCTTGCGGCGCTCCATGTCGTGATACAGGCGCTGTCGCATCTGGTTCAACGACGATACCAGCTCGTCGATCTCGTCCGGGCACTCGGGGTCCGCCTTCCTGTTGAGCAGCTCCAGGCGCGTGCCCAGCTCCTGGGGCCGTATGGACGTGGCATACCCTGCAATGGCCGTGATATGCCGCGTCACCAGGCGGTGAAGCACCGCCAGGATCGCCATGGAGACCAGCAGCGTTTTCAGGGCCTGGGTCACCAGAATAACAAAGAGGCGCTCGTAAAGGCGCCGATGAACCCCTTCAAGGGATGCATAGACGTCCAGAACACCGATATGACGCTGCCCGCTGCCGTGGGTGAAAAACATGTCGAACCCCCTGCGCACCCACTGCTCGCCCTCCTTCAACCGGCCCGCCGTAAAGAGCGCCTCCCCATTCTCGCGAATCTCCAGGTAGATGAGGTCCCGCATGGTGAGCATGTCATTGAGATGGGTGGTAATCTGGAGGTCATCGAGCTGCCACAGGCTCCCCGAGAGGCTCTCCAGGTGCCCTTCCCTCACCTGCGTGAACTGGTCGTCCACGGCGCTCAGGTCTTTTCTGTACTCCAGGAACAGGTTGAAACTGGTCCCTATAAAGGTAATCAGGAAGCTGAAGACAAGGATGTAAAACAGCTGCTTTGCAGCCAGGGAACCTTTAAGGCGACGCGAGATGGTCTTGATGCGGTGAAAGGGCATACACACCTCTGTTGGGAACCGGGGTCCCACGGCATGTGAAGAAGCATCCCGGCCACGGGATGCGCGGTCCCCCTGCGGCCACCTGGCAACACAAGGGGGGATGAACGGGGGTACGGACCGCCGAAGAGACAGACACGGTCAACGGGCGGGGTGCGGTGAAACGAACAACAGGAAGACAGGACAGGGGGTAGCGCATGGTGCGAAAAAACCGGCAGGCTTCCCTTGGTCGCCGACGTCCGCACCATCCGCCATCATGTCAGAGGTGTATCGATGAAACGGATGCCCGCCCTCGGCCGCAGGCCGCGGCCCAACGGGCGTCCGCTTGGCAAGGGGCTACACAACCCCCTGGTCTATCATGGCATCCACCACCTTGATAAAACCGGCGATGTTGGCCCCGGCCACATAGTTACCGGGCATGCCGTACTGTTCGGCCGCATTCAGGCAAGTGGCATGGATGTTCTGCATGATCCCCTTGAGTCGCCGGTCCACCTCCTCACGGCTCCAGGAGAGACGCATGCTGTTCTGGCTCATCTCAAGGCCCGAGGTGGCCACCCCGCCCGCGTTGGCCGCCTTGGCAGGGGCAAAGAGGATGTTGTTGTCTTTGAAATAGTGGACCGCCTCCAGGGTGCAGGGCATGTTGGCCACCTCCACCACGGCACGACACCCGTTTTTCACCAGGGTTTCGGCGTCCGCGCGGTCCAGCTCGTTTTCCAGGGCCGTGGGCATGGCCACGTCACAGGGAACCTCCCAGGGGCGCCTATCCGGGACCCACTCACAGCCGAACCTGTCGGCGTAATCCTTGGCGGGCCGCCTATAAACGGTCCACAGGTCGGCCATGTAGGCGAGTTTTTCACCCTTGATCCCCTCGGGATCATGGACGTAGCCGTCCTCGTCAGCGATTGTCACCACCTTACCGCCCAGTTCATTGACCTTCTCGATGGCATAGGTCCCGACGTTACCGTATCCTGAGATGGCAACGGTCTTGCCTTCCATGGTCTCGTTTGTGAGCTTGAGCATCTCTTCAAGGAAATAGACGGCGCCGTATCCCGTGGCCTCGGGCCGGACCAGGCTGCCGCCCCAGTTGAGGGCCTTGCCGGTGAGCACGCCGGTAAATTCATTGGTCAGCTTCTTGTACATGCCGAACAGGTAGCCGACCTCCCGGGCGCCCACGCCGACATCCCCTGCCGGCACGTCGGTGTTGGGGCCGATGTGGCGAAAAAGCTCGGCCATGAAGCTCTGGCAGAACCGCATCACCTCGTTGTCCGATTTTCCTTTGGGGTCAAAGTCGGATCCGGCCTTGCCTCCGCCCATGGGCAGGGTGGTCAGGGCATTTTTAAACACCTGCTCAAAGGCCAGGAACTTCAGTATCCCGAGGTTCACCGAGGGATGAAACCGGCACCCGCCCTTGTACGGCCCGATGGCGCTGTTCATCTGAACACGAAAGGCACGGTTGACCTGGACCTGCCCGTCGTCGTCCACCCAGGGTACACGGAACATGATGACCCGTTCGGGCTCCACGATCCGCTCCAGGACATTGTGCCTGCGGTATTCGGGATTCTGCTCCAGAACGGGGGCCACCGACTCCACCACCTCGGTGACGGCCTGGTGGAACTCGGGTTCGTGGGGATCTCTGCTCTTTACGACCTCTAAAATGTCTGGCATATCGCATCTTCCTGCTTGATGAATAAACGAACGCATCAAAACTATGCGTCAGAATTTCGTATTGCGTATTTTTTCAATACGAAAATTCTGATCTTAGAAATGGCGTATGCCAAACAGCGCAAAGGGGTCAAGGAAAAAGGCCTCTGATGGGAGCAGGTTGCCGCAACCACGGGGAATATGTAGAAATCTAAAATCGTGCCAAACCAAATGGGAGCCTGCCGGACACCCTTTCCTTGTTTTTTCGTGACGTTCAGCCCTTTTATTTCACGGTCAGTCTTTTTTTGTCCGCATAGTACTTCATAAACTGAGCCCGCTCGTAAACCGACGGATCGCTGCTCTTCTCCTGGGAGAGGCGGCCCCTGAAGTCGGCAATGGTCTGGATCCCCTTGCTGCCCATCCACGTCTCCAGCTCCTCGATCATCACCCCCAGGTGCTTGACCCCGTTCTTGTAGAGGGTCGAGACCACCTGCACCACGTCCGCACCGGCCAGGATCTGCTTGACCACCCCGGCACCGTCATGGACGCCGGTGGAGGCCACCAGGGCGCAGTCCACCTTTTCAGCCATGATGGCGACCCAGCGAAGGGACAGGGCCATCTCCGCAGGCGTGCTGAAGAGGTACGAAGGCACCACCTCGATTTTCTTGATATCGACATCGGGGCTGAAGAACCGGTTAAAAAGCACAAGCCCGTGGATGCCGGTCTGTGAAAGCTTCTGAATCATGGGCCCGAGGTCTGTGAAGTAGTGGGAGATCTTCAGCACCACAGGGATGGAGACGACCCCCAGAATCTTTTCGATGATCTTAAAATAGAGCTCCTCCTTGTCCTTGCGGCCCTGGCTGAACTGGGTCGGGGAAAAGAACATGTTGAGCTCCAGGGCGTCGGCCCCTGCCCTTTCCAGCTCCCGGGCAAAGGCGATCCACTCCAGTGAATCGGAATAACAGTTGATGCTGGCGATGACGGGTATGTCCACCGAGGCCTTGGACTCGCGTATCAGGGTGGTGTAGCGGTTGAGGTTGTCTTCCCGGACCTTGTACCCGTAGAACTCAATGGGGTTTTTCCTGCCGTCATAGTCAAAATACTTTACCGAGGCGTCCGCTGCCTTGGTGTCCCGGATCACCTTGTCGCTTTCAAGGTTGATCTCCTCCTGGAAAAGGGATTTCAACACCACGGCCCCTGCCCCGTTCTCCGCAAGGCGCCTGACCCCTTCCACCGTTCCGGACAATCCGGAGCTTCCCACGACAATAGGGTTCTTGATCGACATTCCCAGGTACGAGGTGGACGTATCCATGCGTCATCTCCTTAGATTTGGTGGTGATCGAACAGGAGCCGTCCCGTCCCTTAAGGCCATGGAACTCGCCCGGGAAGGGCGGCACATGTATTGGAAAAAGCGCCGCAATGAGGCGTCGGTGATGGAGCATGATGCCCCGGTGGATATGGGAGCGTGCCCTGCCGGGGACAAACGCAGGCAGAATGATGGAGAGAAACGAACAGAGGGCACGCGATGTCGGGGAAGCGCACCGTGCAGGCGCAACCATAACCCCTTTGGTTGAACAGACTTACATCTTACCCGATGCCAATTGGAGAATCAAGTTGCGGTCCTCGACCCGTCCATGGAAGCCGAAGCCCATCCGTTGACAGAAGCCGACGGCCCTGATACGAATACACCCATCGCAAACCACAACATTGTTCTCTATACAAATCAATAAATCATTGCAGACCGTGCAAAAACCCGACACCACGGCTCTTTTAACCCATCACCGGCCCCTGCCAACCGAAAAGAGGACACACCCATGAAAGCATACCGACCAGTCTATTGGATGTTGCCGCTCCTGATGCTTGCCGCAGCCACCTGGACCCATGCAAAGCCGCTCCGGGAAAAGCCAGCCCTGGTGCTTCAAATCACCGTCCATGACATGCGCGGCGATTTTCCCATGCGATACAAGGAACGCCTGGGCAAAGGGGGGCTGCGCTACCTGATGCAGCAGGGGACCCATTACACGAACGCCAGCTTTCCCCATGCCGGAACCGAGCCCACCGTGGGCCATGCAGCCCTGTTCACAGGCACCTCCCCTTCCCGCAACGGCATTGTGGCCGGAAGCTGGTTCGACCGGGACAAAGACCGCGTCATCACCAGTTGCGAGGATGACAGGTATCCCCTCATCGGAAAGGCGCCGGTTGAAGGCGAAGGCCGGGCCCCCACGCAGATGCTCGCGGCCACCGTCGGTGATGAGCTGTCAATGGCCACAAACGGCGGAACCAGAATGTTCAGCGTCTCCCTCAAGGATCAGGGCGCCATCCTCCCGGGGGGCCACACCGGCAAGGCGTTCTGGTATTCCACAACCGACGGTTCCTTTGTGAGTAGCAGCTACTACTTCACGCAGTACCCTGACTGGGTTGCGCAATGGAACGCGAAAAAACACGCCGACACCTACAAAAGCAGATCGTGGCAGCTTCTTCACGCCCCATCCACCTACCTCTTCGGTGCAAATGACAGGCGCCCCTTTGAAGTGGACATGTTCGGCCTGGGCACGACCTTTCCGCACCCGGTCAACGCAGATCCCACGCTTTTCTACGCCACCCTGGCCGCCACCCCCTTCGGGGACGAGCTGACAGCGGAGTTTGCCAAAGCCCTGATCAGGGAAGAAAAACTGGGAAAAGGGCCCCGCACCGACTTTCTGGCCGTGGGCTTTTCAGCCACCGATAGCATCGGGCGCCTCTTCGGCGCCTCCAGCCTTGAGGTGGAAGACACCATCCTCCGGGTCGACAAGCTGCTGGCCGACCTGTTCCGATACGTTGACAAGGAAATCGGCCTGGACCGGACACTCGTTGTCCTCTCATCCAACCACGGCATGTGCGAGACACCCCAGCACCTGGCAAGCCTCGGCTTTGACGTGGGATGTCTGCCCTCCGGTTCCGTGCTCCGGGATACCCTGGCCAAGGCCCTGAACAGGCGGTTGGATGTCCCCGAATCAGTCGTCCGGCTCTACGACCACCCGTACGTCTATCTCAACGAAAAGGAGATCGCAAAAACCGGAGTCAGCCTTGCCCGGGTGGAGGCAACGGCCGCCGAAGAGATCGTGAGCATCCCGGGCATTGCCGGAGCTCTGACCCGCACAGACCTTCTTAAAGGGACCGTGGCCCCTACCCCGACCAACATGGCGATCCTCGACAGTTTCCATGCCGGTCGCTCCGGCAACATCCACGTCATCGCTGCGCCATCCACTTACGTTACCGGCAAAACGCCCTCCGCTTTGCCCCAGGGGGACGACACCTATGTTCCCCTCTTTTTCGCAGGCTGGGGCATCCCCGCACAACGCATCACGCGGCCCGTCACCCCGTACGATATCGCCCCGACCCTTGCGAGTATCCTTGAAATCAAGGCCCCCTCGGGCGCTGAAGGGATTCCCCTGGCAGAGGTGCTGAAAGAGAATGCCCCCGCTGAAAACTGGGTCACGGCAAGCCGCACCGCACTGCCTGCCATGAGATAAGGCAGGGTGAACGCATTTAGATTTTTGCCTCCGGCGGCCCTGCCGGGGGCAAAACGTTTGAAAGGTTTGACAAACAGGTTTTGTTTTTTGAAGATGCGTCACAACAGAGCACAGCCCCCCTTCTTTATTTAATTACCGCAACGTTTTTGCAGAGCTTTTTTCAAAAAGCGCCCCGCCGGAGGCAACTGATTTTTTAAATGCGTTGACCCTGTGAGATAAGGGCGAATGTGTTGACAACCTTGCCTGACCACCCTATACAAACTGCATCACACGATGCGGCTTTCCACAAGCCGTACACGCAGGGGTGGCTTAAGGCCTGAGATCATACCCGTTGAACCTGATCCGGATCATGCCGGCGAAGGGAATTGCGAAGCGCATCGATCTTTTTTTTGGGGGCAATCGCCCCCCTTTCAAGCCCTCCTCAGCCGTTTTTCAACCAATGCATAAGGATTTAGGATTGTGAACGACCTTGCCCTAAAAGCAGCTGAGAACCTATCAAAAATCAGGGAATCCAACCCCCTTGTCCACAACATCACCAACTACGTGGTGATGAACTACACGGCCAACGCCCTCCTTTCCCTGGGTGCCTCGCCGGTGATGGCCCATGCGGAAAACGAGGTGGAGGAGATGGCCTCCTTTGCCGGAGCCCTGGTCCTCAACATCGGCACCTTGAGTGACCCGTGGATCCGGGCGATGGTCTCTGCCGGTGCCAGGGCCCGATCCCTGGGCACGCCGGTGATTTTAGACCCCGTGGGCTCCGGAGCCACCGCCTTGAGGACCCGCACCGCCACCCGCCTCATCTGGGAAGCGGGGGTCACCCTTATCCGTGGCAACGCCTCGGAGATCCTCTCCCTGCAGCAGGCAGGCTCCCGGACCCGCGGCGTGGATGCCGTGGACACCGTTGAAGAGGCCGCAGCCATGGCCTCGGCCCTGGCAACGGAGCTGGGTGCCACCATCGCCATCACCGGTCCGGAGGACATCGTCACCGACGGCGCACGCACGGCAAAGATCCGGGGCGGCCACCCCCTCATGGCACGGGTCACGGGAACGGGCTGCACGGCTACGGCCATTACCGGGGCCTTTGCGGCCGTGGACCCCGACCCCTTTACCGCGGCCTGCTCTGCCCTGGCCTTCTTCGGAATGGCCGGGCAAAAAGCCGCCGAAAACACCTCGGCACCGGGAAGCTTTATGATCGCCCTTCTGGACGCCCTCTACACCCTCACCCCCGAGGAGCTGCACACCGGATGCGCCATGGATGTCATTGGCTCTGGCCCAAAGGAACAGCGCCCATGAGCCGCCCTTCAACCGTGGACTACACCCTGTACCTGGTGACGGACCGAAGCCTCTCCAGAGGACGCAGCACCCTGGAGGTCGTACGCAGTGCTGTCTCCGGGGGCGTCACCTGCGTCCAGCTGCGGGAAAAAGAGGCCTCCACCCGAACCTTCATTGAGGAGGCCCGCGCCATCAAGGTATTGCTGGATGATAAAGGGATCCCCCTGATCATCAACGACAGGGTGGATGTGGCCCTGGCCGTGGGCGCCGCCGGTGTCCACCTGGGACAGAGCGACATGCACATCCGCGATGCCAGGCGACTTCTGCCCCCGGAGGCCCTCATCGGGATCTCCGCGGAATCCCTGGAGGATGCCCTGGCCGCAGAGCGCGGGGGAGCAGACTACATTGGCGTCAGCCCTGTGTTTGCCACCCCTACGAAAACCGACACCGCCCTGCCCCTGGGCCTTGACGGGGTGAGGAAAATCCGTTCTGCGGTGGGCATCCCCGTTGTCGGCATCGGGGGCATCGGCCTTGCCAACGCAGCCGAGGTGATGATGGCAGGGGCCGACGGCATCGCCGTGGTCTCTGCCATCGTGGCCGCAGACGATCCACAAAAGGCCGCAAAAGCCCTTAAAAAAAAGATTGGGTAAAACGGGGCATGAGATGAGCCACCTCAGGAGGGGGCGTACGGCTGGGCTGAGGGTAAAACGAGGATCAAGACCGAGAGTAACTATTCAGCTTATGCCTCCGGCGGCCCTGCCGGGGGCTAAACGTTTAAATAGTTTTTGCGGGGGTCCGAGTTCACCAGGTCCACCTGGATGGTCTCATCCATTTGATGCACGTCCACAAGACCTGCACGGATAAATTTCTCCTCGATCCCGTTTGCGTGGGCCACGCCCGCGGCCCACAGCATCACCATGCTGAACAGCACATATTTTTTCAAAACGATCATCCGGCCCCCTTACCACGGGCGGTAACGGCCACGCGCAGCCCCATGAGCCCAAGGGCCAGGCACCAGACCGTCACCCAGAAATCAGCCTCCACGGTCCATCGCCAGTCCCCGCGGTCCTTGTGAACAGTATAGGAGGTTTCAACCCTTTTCCCCCGGGTATACCCCGTATAATCCAGATACGAATCCACATCGATAAAGCACAGCTGGCCGGTCTCGGTGGTCCCCCACACGGTATACGACTGCCGGGAGGGAGACGCCATGGTGGAAAACCGGGTCCCCCCGCTTCCCCCGGGCCTTCCCGGTTCATACAGCGACATGGTCAAGGTGATGGTCACCGGCCCTTCACCCCGGCAACGGCCTTTGTCGTAGCAGGCATACACCACAAGAAAAAAAAGGGGGATCAAAACCACCCCCACATACCCCAGGATAAACACACGCTGACTCTGCCACACCGGTGCAGGCACCTTCCCGGCTTCCACGTCCATCATTTCCTCTACCACCTGATCCCTCTCCCCCATGACCTTTTGTTCCCTATCACCTTTTTCCCCTATTTCCCCTATTTCCCCTATCACCTGTTTTCCCTGTTTCCCCTGCCTTATCAATCTTCTTCCTCACCCCCACCCCCAGTTTCTTCATGCGACTCCTCAGGGTGGACGGGTTCATCCCCAAAAGCTCGGCGGCGCCCCCCGGTCCTTCCACCTTGCACCGGGAAAGGGACAGGGCCGCGTGGATGTGATTTCTCACGGCCTCATCCATGGACGGAAACCCTTCCACGGCGTTGTCCGGCAGACGGGTCTCGGACAAGGAAGCCCTTGGCTCCCAGACAAGGTTGTCAAAGGAGAGATGGCGGCCCCTGCCGACGATGAGGGCCCTCTCGATGACGTTCTGGAGCTCACGAATATTGCCGGGCCAGTCGTAGGCGGTGAGCTGGCGAACCGCCGATTCGGTAAGCCCGGGCGCTGGTTCCATGTTCAGCTCCCGGGACTTGCGGGCAACAAAGCAGGTGGCCAGCTCGGGGATATCCTGTTTCCTGGCCCTCAATGGCGGCACCCGGATGGGAAAGACGTTGAGGCGGAACCAGAGGTCCTCACGGAATCTCTTCTCCTTGACCATGGCAAAAAGGTCCCGATTGGTGGCCACCACCACGCGCACATCCACGGAGACGGGCCAGCTGCCCCCCACCCGGTTGAACTCCAGGGTCTGGAGCACCCTCAGGAGCTTGACCTGGGCGGCGGGAGGAAGCTCGCCGATCTCATCTAAAAAAATGGTGCCGCCGTCGGCCTGCTCAAAATAGCCCCGCTTCAGGCGGGTGGCACCGGTAAAGGCCCCTTTTTCATGGCCAAAGAGTTCGCTGTCCAGAAGGCCTTCGGCAATGGCCCCGCAGTTCACCCGGACCATGGGGCCCCTGCTGCGCCCGGAGGCCCGGTGGATGGCGTTGGCCACCACCTCTTTTCCGGTACCGGTCTCCCCCAGGATCAGCACCGGGCTGTCCAGGGCCGCCACCTGGTTCACCATGGCCGAAACCTCCCGGAGCCCGGAGTCCACCCCGATCACCTGGCCGTCCCCGTTATGCCCCAGGCGATGCTCCAGCTGCTTTTTTTCCGATGAGAGACGCTCGTTCTCGCACACCAGGTCCCTGTGGTGCAGAAGGTTCAGCACCGCACCGATAAGGGGACGCCGGATAAGCTTCATCAGGGCGACGTCCCTTGCCCCGTAGGCATGGTCACCACCCACCACCATACCAAACCCACCCACCAGGGGCGGCACGATATCAAACCCCATGGTCACCACGGAAAAATCATTCTTACGCGAATAGAGAGGCTTTTCCACATGACTGAGGAAATGGGCGTGGATGCTCCTGAGCATAGGGCTGTCCGCACTCTCCAAGATCCGAACCACCCCGTGGGCCTGGTCCCTGATCTCCTTGAAGTGATCCCAGGAGAGCTGGATGTGCTCGTCGATGAGCCTGCCGCGCTTCACCGTGGCTTCGGCGAGGTACCGCATGGTCTGGGCCGAGGTGTCCAGTACAAAGACATGGACCAGATCCAGGGGCAAAAACTCTTTGAGTAAAAGAAGGGTTTCATGGAGCGACTTGTCGATCTCAAGGCTGCTGTAGAGGCACTGGGTGATGTCCCGTACCAGCCTGCTCTCGTCCTGTGTCATGGGCTCTCCCGCGAAATACAGTGGATAGTCTAAATACCACCGAAAAGAACTACTACATATCGCGGATATTCACCAGAAACAATCGCAAGGGGCCCGGAAAGAGGGCCTCGCTGAAATGGCATGCAAGTTGCTGATCACAAAAGCACCATCTTCTTGCTACGTTGACCATAGAAGGCTGTTTTTTATGAGCTGAAAGGATGATCATGGCGAACAAATTCGTGAGTATGCGCAACCTGAAATTCACCCTCCACGAGGTTGTGGGCACCGACGCCCCGGCCACGGGGACCTCAGCAAACGGTCACACCCGAAAATCCATGGACATGGTCCTGGATGCGGCCTTTGACTTTGCCAAGAAGGCCCTGCACCCCATCTTCGAGGAGATGGACAGGAACCCGCCGGAGCTTGTGGACGGCACCGTGGCCGTGCACCGGGATGTCCGCGCCATATTGGAGACCCTTGGGAAAGACGGCTGGATTTCAGCGACCTTTCCCCAGAAGTGGGGCGGAGAGGACATGCCAGCAAGCCTTTTGCACGCCGTGTACTTCATCTTTGCGTCTGCAAACTACTCGGCATCCGTCTACTCCGGGCTCACCATGGGGGCCGCCAACCTGATCCTCACCTTTGGCTCGGATGAGCTGCGCAACCAGTTTCTTCCCCCCATGCTGGAGGGAAAATGGCAGGGCACCATGGCCCTCACCGAGCCTGAAGCCGGCTCTTCCCTGGGGGACCTCACCACCAGCGCCACTCCCATGTCCGACGGCACCTATCGAATCAAGGGGGAGAAAATCTTTATCTCCGCAGGGGACCACGACGCGGTGGACAATGTGGTGCACCTCATGCTGGCCCGCATGGACGGGGCTCCGGCAGGGGTCAAAGGGATCTCCCTGTTTGCCGTGCCCAAGCTGAGACAAAACAGGGACGGGGAACTCACGTCCAACGACGTCACCGTCACCCAGGTCTTCCACAAAATGGGGTACCGGGGGGCTCCCATCACCGCCCTTGCCTTGGGCGACCGGGACGACTGCACGGGCTACCTGGTGGGCGAGCCCAACCGGGGCCTCTCCTATATGTTCCAGATGATGAACGGCGCCCGCCTGGAGGTGGGCATGGGGGCCACAGCCATTGCCACGGCAGCCTACCACGCAGCCCTGGACTACGCCAAAAATCGAAAACAGGGCCGCCGAATCACCGACGGCCCCGGTGGGGCGCCGGTCCCCATCATCGAGCATCAGGATGTCAAGCGCATGCTCTTGTTCCAGCGGGCCATCTCCGAAGGTGCCCTCTGCCTCATCCTTCAGTGCAGCAGATACGAGGAACGCATGCACACCGGGCCTGAAGAAGAGAGAGCAGACCACAAGCTGCTTTTGGAGCTGCTCACCCCGGTGGCCAAGACCTTCCCCTCTGAACTGGGGATCCACTCCACCAGTGCCAGCATTCAGTGCTTCGGAGGGTACGGGTACTGCGAAGACTTTCCCGTGGAGCAGCACTTTCGAGACATGCGCATCCACGCCATCCACGAAGGCACCACCGGCATCCAGGGCATGGACCTTTTGGGCAGGAAGGTGATGATGAAAAACGGAAAAGCCCTTCAACTGCTGGATCGGGAGATGGAAGCCACCATGGAACAGGCCAAGGCCTGCCCGGAACTCCTCGACCATGTCCAGGCCCTCTCCGACGCCAAAAAGGCCCTGGCCACCACCACCATGGGCCTGGGCAGCGTGGCCATGGAAAAGGGGCCCGAGGCCTTCCTTGCCAACGCCACCGTCTACCTCGAACTCTTCGGGTACGTCGCCGTGGCATGGCAGTGGCTGGCCCAGATGACCGTGGCTTCCCAAAAACTCTCTGAACAGAAAATCCGCACGTCGGACCGCCTCTTTTACCAGGGCAAACTGGCGGTGGGCCGCTACTACTTCACCCACGAACTGCCGAAAACAGGGCCGTTGTCCGTCACCCTCACCCGGCCACCCGTCTCCCTCGAAACAGAGACGGCCTGCTTTACAGACTGATAAAGGGTCCCCACCCCGTATCGCAACAATCGAAGGAGAACCACATGGAACCGTTTGTTTATCAAAAAGAAGGAAAAATCGGCCGCCTGACCTTTAACCGGCCTGAAAAATACAACGCCTTTGACTTAGAGACAGTGGAGGCCTTTGAGGCCTTCCTTGCCGAGCGACGGCACGACGAAGAGACCACAGTCCTTGTTCTGGACGGAGGCGAATCCAAGGGTTTTTGCGCGGGCCTGGACACCGAAGCCTATGCCCCGGAGATCTTCAAAATGACCCCGGTGAAGGCCTACGACGCCCAGGCCCGCATGAGCCGTTTGTTCCTTGCCATGCGCCGTATTCCCCAGCCCGTTATCGCCTGTGTCCACGGAGCAGCCGCTGGCATCGGGTTTTCCCTGGCCATGGCCTCAGACATCCGAATCCTTGCGGAAAACGCACGGTTTTCCGCCGCCTACATCAATATCGGCCTGGGTGGAGCAGATATGGCTTCCAGCTACTTTTTACCCCGGCTCATCGGGTCGGGAAGGGCCTACGAGTACCTTTTGACCGGAAACTGGATGGATGCCCCCACCGCCCTCTCCCTGGGCTTTGCCTCCCGTGTGGTCCCCAAAGGGGAGATGATCGACACCGCCATGGAGCTGGCCGTTGCCATGACTGAAAAAAACCCCATGGGGGTCCGCATGACCAAGGAGGCCATCAATGCCAACCTTGACTGCGCCGGGCTGGAGGCCGCCCTGCAGATGGAGGACAGGAACCAGATGATGATCGCTTACACCTACAGGATGAAATAAAAACAGGTGGTAACCATTCAGCTTGCCTCCGGCGGGTCGCTTTTTTGAAAAAAAGCTCCGCAAAAAACGAAGAGAGTGAGCAGAAAAATTAGAACGGTCAAAATCGCTGGAATTCATGCCAAAGCTATCAAGACCTGTTTGTCAAACTTTTCAAAAGTTTGCCCCCCGGCAGGGCCGCCGGAGGCATAAGCTGATTGCTGCACCCCGTCAAAAAAAAGCGGACGCAACCATGCGCCTCACATGCCTTATTAATAAGGGGAGTCAAAACGATGCAACCCTTTGACACGTCCAGCGGCGAGGTAAATCATCGGCCCCACATGGCCCACGGCCCATGCGGGTTCCGCCTGCTCTCCTGCGCAGGAGAGTCGGTCGTGGTCGCAGTCGCCCAGATACCGGAAGCCATGTGCGGCCACGGCAAACTGATCACAAGCGGTCTCCTTGTAGCCGTACTGGACGAATTGATGAACCGGACGGCCCGGGTGTATCTCGGGCCGGGCTTTACCATGAGCAACATGCGCGTTGTCTTTCCCTCTCCCCTCTTCAACACAGGCACCCTCAAAGGAGAAGGCCGTGTGACCGATCTCGGGAAACAGGGCAAGGCAGCCGTGGAAGGGATCATCTTCGACCACGGGCACGGCATGGCCGCCAGGGCAACCTCCCGGTGGGTAAGGTCATGATGGAGAAGGCGTGTTAAGGGCAATGGCCCTTTGCGTCGCTTCATCCCACAAAAAAGGCGGCACGGCCACACTGAAGCCATGCCGCCTCATCGACGGATTCTCTTGTCACTTGTCACGAGTCCGTTTGTCTCCGGCAGGGCCGCCGGAGGCAAACTCTCGTTGAAAAGCCCTTGCCGGCGGCTACATTGTCGCCATGGCAAAATCGGACTGCACCTCTCCCAGGATCACGTGGCGCTTAAACACCTGCCTCATCTTGTTGGCGTCCATGAACTGATACGCCACGGGCTGTTCCCCGTCGATCTCCACCGTGACGTTGGGCTCGCTGCTGCACATGCCCAGGCAGCCTGCGGCCATCACGCGGATGTCGCTTCGATCGCACGCGTCCATCTCTTCCATCAGGGCATCCATGACGGCCCGGGCACCGGAAGCGATGCCGCAGGTCCCCATGTGCACCGTCACAAGCACCCTGGCCTTTCCTTCACGAAGTGAAATATCCTTGGATACTTTTTCTTTGAGTGCTTTGAGGTCTGCAACAGAGAGCTTTGCCATATCAACGTCTCCTTCCCAATAGGATAATCGTAGGTAATGTAGGTCATAGGGTTCAGGTCATAGATCATTGGGGCCAGGGAACCATGCGTCCTGGCCATGGCCCGTCATCTATCATCTGCCCGTTCAGTTCTGAGGATTTCAAGTTCCTCTTCGATACCTGCTTTCAAGTGCCTGAGCACGGCGGGTTCATTTAAGGGGATCCCTTCCAGCTCCTGCCGAATGGTTCGCGTGTCAAACAGAAATTCGCGCCCATTGTACAGGTGACGATAGAGAAAATCCACCTCCGGGTACCCGGCCATGAGAACTTCCATGGTCATGGCCATATCCCCCAGGGGGGCCCGGTCGATATGATCATACACAAAGGAGCAGAAAACACGGGAGCCTTTTCCCTCCTCGGAGGCAAAGGAAAAACGCCCGTCACACCGTTCGGCCGCGGCCTGGAGCAGGGAGAGCCCCATGCCCACGCGCCGGGTGGTGCGGGAGGTAAAAAAGGGATCCGCCACCTTTGCCTGCTGCTCGGGCGAAAGACCTTTGCCGTTGTCCGAGATGGTGATGGACAGCCAGTTGTTTTCAACGTCCTCATCCACCACAAGGGTCATCAGGCTGCCCCCTGCGGCGATGCCGTTTTCCACAACGTCCAGGATGTGCAGGGAGATCTCTCTCACGCAGACCTCCACGATGACGCCACACCTTGCAGCCCTTCAAAGCCCTGCACGGCCCGCCCGGCCTCCCCGCGAAGGGCCATGGAAAGCTCGGCAAAGGCCGGTGCTTCCACGTCCAGCAGGGTGGTCCAGCGTCCCACATCCTCGGGGTAGTGGGCATCTGAGGCCGTCACCACAGGAAACCCGGCGGCCTGGGCAAGGTCAAAGCCCCCGTGAATGCCGGGCAGGGTCACCTCCACGGCGTCCGGGGCAAGGTCGGGGGGCATGAACCCCAACTGGGAAATAACAGAAAAACTGGGCCGATCGATGTGGGCACAGATCACCAGGCCGCCTGAATGTCTTACCGCTTCCGCCACCTCGCTTACCCCCTGGTCCAGGGCGCCCATGAGTAAATCGGTGCACTCGCCGATAAACCGGCCCTCGGCGTCGGCTTCGATCTGATACCCGAACACCTCCGGGGTGTTGGTCCCCGACAGGTGGGCATCCAGATACCCCTGGAACCCGCAGGCCTCTTCAAGGCCTTCAAACAAAGCCACCACATGAACCTCTTCGGCCGTGCAGATCTCGCAGCCGGGAAGCACGCAGAGTTTTTTTCCCCGGGCAGCCTCCATCACGGCGGCGCAATTGCCCGTGCTGTTGTGATCGCAGATGGCGATGAGGTCGAGCCCCGCCCGTAATGCCCTGTCCACCACCCGCTTGGGATCCATGGAGAGATCGCCGCAGGGCGACAGGCAGGTGTGGATATGCAGGTCGGCGGTTACGCGCCTCATGGGCAGCCGAGCCCTTCGCTGTAAAGTTGTCCGGCAAGCTCGTAGGCATTGCCCTTCCAGGTGAGAAGCGGGATGCCTTCGGCTTCGGCCTTGGCACAGGTCTCTTTGTCGGGAGCATTTCCCGAGGCGATGACCACCGCCGCAAACTCACGGAGAACAGCCACGGCCACGATGTTCTGGTGCCCCTGCACGGTGATCCAGACCGAAGCCTGGCCAGCGTGGGCGATCACTTCACTTAACAGGTCGCCGCAATATCCGAACCGAACCTCCCGGTCCAACCCTTTTTCTCCGGCTGCAACTTCCAGGCCGTATCGTTCAACCAAGTCCCTGACACGCATGCCCGCACTCCTTGCTGTTGATAAATGTCATCACCTGCTCGCCTGTCATGCCCCTGGCCCGAAGCAGCAGGCAGGCATCCACGGGCACTTCACCACGCACCACGTCCTCGGCAAAGGTGCGGCAGTCCGGGGCGCCGCAGGCAGCGCAGTCCCGGCCGTTGATCAGCTGGATCAACCCGTCGATCTTTCGCATCTCCTCAATGGTAAAGGGGGTACCGGTAAACCCGTCCCCTTCGCTCCCCTTCTGCTCCGAACGCTTGGAAAAAAACCACTCTTTTTCGTAGAGCCTGTTGATGCGATCCCGGTTGAGGCGCTTGCCCGTACCCAGAAGGTTAATCATCCGGAGGCTGGCGCTCTTGGCCAGGTATTTGTCGATGGCTGTCAGTGCACCGCCGATGCACCCTTCGGTGCAGGCGCGAAGCTCGATGTACTCCGTGTCGCGAAACAGGCCCATCTCAATTTTCTCAAGCATGCTCACAGTCTCTTCCAGCCCGGAGACAGACAGGGATTTTTCGATATCCGAGGCCACGGTCTCCCCCCCGCTCATGCCCCAGAGAAGGCCGTCGCCGGAGGTGCACTGCTCGAATTCGTAACTGGCAAAGGCCATGGGGATGGCCTCGATGTTTCGCACATGTTCCACCTCTTTTGCCAGTCGGGAATAGATATCACAGATACCCATAGCGTATGGGCCGTCATTGGTAAAGCTCTGATCCGGCAACGCGGGGTCGTCCCCCTTTTTCGTGGGGCAGGGGTTGATGTAGACCATGTTGATGAATCCCTCGTTGACCCCGTAGTGCTTGCTCAGGATGCGGGTCACCTTTTTGGCCATGATGGCCACGGGGCGCTTGATGGGATGGATGTGGGGGATCAGGCTCGGAAAGCGGGCGTGGATCAGGCGCAGCACCACGGGGCAGACAGGCGAAATCAGGGGCCAGGGAGCCTCGCCGGTGCGCCGGTTCTGGCGGACAAACTCTTCGGTGGCGAACTGGAACATCTCGAAAAAATAGGACATGTCCACGGTGTGGTGAAACCCGAGGCGCTTGAGGCCCTTTAAGATATCTTTGGGGAGGACGCCGGGAAACTGGGCGTAGAGGATGGGTGTCACAAGGGCCACGGAGATGTGGCTCTTTTTCAGTCTCGCCAGCTCGGTGGTGGCGGCACGGACGGCGCCCATGGGGCAGATCCTCAGGCAGTTGCCGCACCCGATGCACGCCTCCTGCTTGTGCACGACCTTGCCGTTCCGGACGCGCAGGGCCTTGGTGGGGCAGCCCCTGACGCACCGCGTGCACCCGTCGCACAACGTCGCATCAAAGCTGACGTAGCAACCCGCGGCCCCGGCATGTTCGGTGCTCATGGTTCTCCTCCGCCGACGGTGAACCGCATGGTCACGGCCGTCCCCCGGCCGGGCACGGAGTCCACCACAATGTCGTCGGAGTTTCGCTTCATGTTGGGCAACCCCATGCCGGCGCCAAATCCCATTTCGCGAAAGGCGTCGCTGGCCGTGGAGTATCCCTCCTGCATGGCCAGCTCGGTATTTTCGATCCCCGGCCCCGAGTCTTCCACATCCAGCCGGATCTCCTGGGGCGAAATCACAACCTTCAGCACCCCGTCTCCCCCGTGCATCACCAGGTTCATCTCCGCCTCATACCCGCAGATGGAGACCCGCCTGACCAGCTCCGGGCGGAAATTCAGAGACTTCAACGTGTTCTTCACATGGATGGACGCTTCACCGGCGTGGTTGAAATCCCCGTACCGCACCGCATAGGTCCGTCTGAGTCGATTCATAGTTGCATAACTCCAAAAAAGCCTTCATCTATGACACACCCTCGAAAACACATGCGGGGACGGCCCATCCCGCCTTTCCCAGGCAGGCCCGGCCCCTGTTGCAAACACTGTAGCCCGAATATTTCATGAGAACACGACCCTATCAAGTCAATACGAGATCATTACAAGCTGTTACCCGGAAAAATTCAGGCGTTTGAAATATCCGGCGCAGACCTATCGTTCCCCGTTGTGCCCCGCCATGCCGCTTGAGTAGAGCCTGCCGCAGGCCACAAACATGGAAAGCCGGGTGATCATCAAAGGGATCTCCTCTTTGCGCGCCAGGGCCACCACATCTCCTGCGGGCTGCTTTCCCCGCACGAACACGAGTCCCCCCACGCCGGACACGGCGGCGGTGCGCACGGCCTGCTTCGTGGGCAGGCCCGTCAGCACGACGCCCCCGTCCGCAAAATAGGCCAGGATGTCGCTCATGAGGTCACTGCCCCGGCAAATCTCAAACTCCCTGTCCAGATGCTGCTCGCCCGAAAGCAGTGTCGCATCCAGCACATCGACGATATCGGCAAGTTTCATTGTTCGACCCCGGTTGATCTGTCTTGGGCGACACCCCGATAAACCGGGATGTCCATGTTAAACGCCGTTTCATCTTGAAACAGCAGTCAAGTCCAGGCAGGCAGAGGGAAGACAAGAGGCCCCCCGGCATCTCAATCGGATCATTCACAAACAGAACAAAAAAGAAGGACGGTCAGGCGCAAGAGGTCCGGAAGAATGACCTTTCATCCTATATTTCATTGACCTACCACTGTCAATGGAAAGTAATTCCCCGGAAGGTATTCAATTTCTAATGCCAATTCCAATTTTCCCTTGCATTCTCCTCGACAAGCAATTATTCATCTTTAATGATACATAATAAATGACATTGGACGCCCTAAACAGCGTTCATGCCGTAAACCACAGTCACCATACGACAACCTTACTAAATCACACGTAATCGAAGAGCACGGTTCTTCGGCTTGGAGACTTGCCCATGGCTATGGATCACCATCCCGAGCATCCGGATATCACCGCTGAGATGTGGACCCGCATCGACACCATCCTTGATGAGAACAGCCCCGTTCCCGGTTCGCTTATCACCGTCCTGCGCCTCTGCCAGGACACCGTAGGCTACCTTCCACCCATCCTTCTTGATTACATTGCCCAGGGCCTGGGCCTGGCATCAAGCCAGGTTTTCGGTGTGGCCACGTTTTACTCTCTTTTCTCCCTGAAACCCAAAGGGCGAAACATCATCAAAGCCTGCACCGGCACAGCATGTTATGTCAAAGGCATCAAGGAGGTCATGAACCATATCGGCAACAAATACGGCGTCTCCGAAGGAGAGACCATGGAAGACCGCCGTTTCACCCTGGAGGGTGTCCGCTGCCTGGGTGCCTGCGGCCTGGCCCCTGTCATGATCGTCAATGAGGACATTCACGGCAACGTTGACCCCAAAGATGTCACGGGAATCTTGGAGGAATACAAGTAACCGTATCGCGTCGGACGGCCTGGCCGGGCAGCCCCTGCCGCGGACAGGCCAGTGAACACAAACTGCATGACGCCCATGTCATCCATACCGTGAAGGCATATGGCCGCAAGGGCCCCAGGGCCTTCACAAGCGATTCCAACCCAGGAGAAAGAGATGAGTAAAACAAGAATGCAGCTGATGCTGTGCGGCGGCACGGGATGCCACGCCACCGGCAGCAAGCCTTTCCAGGAAGCGCTCAACGCCGAGCTGATCAACCGCGGGCTCGCAGACGAAATAAAAGTAGTGGAGACCGGCTGCAACGGCTTCTGCGCCGTGGGTCCCGTGATGCTGGTTCAACCCGAAGGGATTTTCTACCAGAAACTGTCCGTGGACGACGTCCCCGAGTTGGTGGAGGAGCATTTCCTCAAAGGCCGCCCCGTCCCCCGTCTCTTCTTCAAAGAGCACATGAGCAAGGAGAAGATTCCCCATATCGACGACATCCCCTTCTTCTCCAATCAGGTCTACCGGGCCATGAAAAACAAAGGGGCCATCGACCCGGAGGTCATCGACGAATACATCGCACGGGAGGGCTACTTCGGCTCGGCCAAGGCCCTGAACGAAATGAAATCCGAGGAGATCATCGAGGAGATGCTCACCTCCGGCCTCAGGGGCCGCGGAGGCGCGGGTTTCCCCACAGGCCTCAAGTGGAAATTCGCCCATTCCAGCATCGGGGATGAAAAATACGTCCTCTGCAACGCCGACGAAGGGGACCCGGGTGCCTTCATGGACCGAAGTATCCTGGAATCCGACCCCCACGTGGTCCTGGAGGGGATGACCATCGCGGCCAAGGCCATCGGCGCTACCAAGGGCTACATCTACTGCCGTACCGAGTACCAGCTTGCCATCCACCGCCTGGAGATCGCCATTGCCCAGGCCAAAGAATACGGCCTGCTTGGCGAGGACATCCTGGGATCCGGCTTCAACTTCGACATCGAGATTTACCAGGGTGCAGGCGCCTTTGTCTGCGGCGAAGAGACCGCCCTGATGCGCTCCATCGAGGGCAAGCGCGGCATGCCCCGCCCCCGTCCCCCCTTCCCCGCCCAAAAGGGTCTCTGGGACAAACCCACCATTTTGAACAACGTGGAGACCTTTGCCAACGTGCCCCAGATCATCCTGAAAGGGGGCGAATGGTATGCCTCGGTGGGCACGGAAAAAAGCAAGGGCACCAAGGTGTTCGCCCTCTCCGGCGATGTCAACAACATCGGCCTCGTGGAAGTGCCCATGGGCCTTCCCATCCGCACCCTGGTCTACGACATCGGCGGCGGCATCCCCAACAAGCGCAAATTCAAGGCGGTCCAGCTGGGCGGCCCCTCCGGCGGCTGCGTTCCGGAGCAGCACCTGGACACCCCCATCGACTATGAAGAGATCGCCAAGGTGGGAGCCATCATGGGCTCGGGCGGCGCCATCGTCATGGACGACCGCACCTGCATGGTGGACATGGCCCGCTTCTTCATGGATTTCATCCAGGAGGAGTCCTGCGGCAAATGCACCCCCTGCCGTGAGGGCACCCGCAGGATCCTTGAGATACTGGAAAAAATCTGCGAAGGTAAGGGAGAGGAGAGCGACCTCAAAGCCCTGGAAGAACTCAGCGAAGTGGCCAGCAATTCTGCCCTCTGCGGTCTCGGCCAGACCGCCGCCAACCCCGTGCTCTCCACCATGCGTTTCTTCATGGACGAGTACAAGGCCCACATCTTCGAAAAGCGCTGCCCGGCAAAAACCTGCCAGGCTCTCCTCAAGTTCACCGTGGACCCCGACAAATGCAAGAAATGCGGTCTCTGTTACAAGGCCTGCCCGGCAGATGCCATTGCCTGGCAGAAAAAAGAGGTGGCCGTCATCGACACGGACAAATGCGTGCAGTGCATGAGCTGCTACGACAAATGCCCCTTTGACGCCATCGACTAATGCATAACAGAAGGTGAGATTTTTGGAGATGGAACACAAAGAGAAGAGAGTCGTCATTGACGACACACCCCTTCCCTTTTCCGAGGGAGAGACCATCCTTGACGTTGCCCGACGCAACCACATTGATATCCCCACCCTCTGCCACCTCAAGGGGAGCACACCCACCGGGGCCTGCCGCATCTGCATGGTGGAGGTCAAAGGCGCCCGCACCCTCCTGACCGCCTGCACCGTTCCGGTGGAAGACGGCATGACGGTGCGCACCGAGACCCCCGAGATCATCCGCTCACGGCGCATGACCATTGAGCTGATGCTCTCCTCGGGCCGCCATGACGACTGCCTGGTATGCCCCTCATCCGGCGCCTGCCGCCTCCAGGAGCTCGCCTTCCGTTACAAGGTCAAGGGGACCGCTTTTAAAGACACCGGGGTCACCTACCCCATGGAAGCGGTGAACCCCTTTATCCTGAGGGATTTTTCCAAATGCATCCTCTGCGGGCGCTGCGTCCAGGCCTGCAACGAGGTCCAGGTCAACGAGGCCATCGACTTCGGCTACCGGGGTGCCCGCACCAAAATCATCACCAAGGGTGACCTGCCCCTGAAGGATTCGGACTGCGTTTTCTGCGGGGAGTGCGTCCAGGCCTGCCCGGTGGCGGCCCTGGTGCCCAGGGACGCCCGCATGGTGCCGCGCCTCTCCGAGACCGATGCCGTCCGGACCACCTGCTCCTACTGCGGGGTGGGCTGCCAGGTGAACCTGCATGTGAAAAACAACCGGGTCTGGCACGTCTCCGGCTGCGAAGAGGCCGCTCCCAACTTCGGGAGCCTCTGCGTCAAGGGTCGTTACGGATTTGACTTCATCGCCTCGGATCGTCGCCTCACCGCCCCCCTTATCAAAGAGGACGGAGCGTTCCGGGAGGCCTCCTGGGACGAGGCTTTGGACCTTACGGCCAGGCGCCTCAAAGAGATCGCCGGTGCCCACGCCGATGCCGTGGGGGTCCTCACATCCGCCCGCATCACCAATGAAGAGAACTACGTGGCACAGAAGTTCACCCGCACGGTGCTGAAAACGAACAACATCGATCACTGCGCACGATTATGACACAGCTCCACGGTGGCCGGTCTGGCCGCCTCCTTAGGCAGCGGTGCCATGACAAACCCCATCTCGGACATCGAGAAGGCCGATGTGATCCTCGTGACGGGGTCCAACACCACGGAGACCCACCCCGTCATCGCGGCGGCCGTCAAACGGGCCGCCAAATTCGGCGGGAAAAAGCTCATCGTGGCAGACCCCCGCGAGATCACCCTGAAACAACACGCCCACCTCTCCATGGCCCCCAGGCCCGGCGGTGATATTGCCTGGATCAACGGCATGATCCACGTGATCCTTGAGGAAGGACTTCAGGACAAGCGCTATATCCTGGAGCGCACCGAGGGCTTCGACGCCATGGCCAAATCCGTGGCCCCCTTCACCCCCGACTACGTGGAAACCATCACCGGCATCCCCAAAGAGACCCTGGTTGCCGCGGCACGTCTCTACGCCGGCGCGGAAAAGGGCTCCATCCTCTATTGCATGGGCATCACCCAGCACGTCAACGGCACCGATGCCGTAAAAGCCCTGGCCAACCTGGCCATGCTCTGCGGCAACGTGGGCATTGAAGGCGGCGGGGTCAACCCGTTGCGCGGCCAGAACAACGTCCAGGGAGCCTGTGACATGGGAGGCCTGCCCGACGTCTACCCCGGCTACAGAAAAGTCCATGAAGAGCCCCACGCCCAGACCATGGAGAAAGCCTGGGGCGTCACCGGCCTCTCCCGCACCCCCGGCCTCACCGCCACGGAGATGGTGGACGCGGCCATCAAGGGCGACCTCAAGGCCCTGTACGTCATCGGTGAAAACCCCCTGGTCTCCGAGGCCGACCTCACCCACACGGAAAAAGGATTCGGCAACCTGGAGTTCCTCGTGGTTCAGGACATCTTCATGTCCGAAACCGCCCGGGCCGCCGACGTGGTCCTGCCCGCCCTGTGCTTTGCCGAAAAGGAGGGGACCTTCACCAACACGGAGCGCCGTGTCCAGCGGGTGCGCAAAGCCGTGGACGGCCCCAAAGGGGTCCCCACAGACTGGCAGATCATCTGCAACATCGCCCGGCGCATGGGAGAGGAGATGGGATTTGGGTCCGCCGAAGCCATTTTCAGCGAGCTGGCCGCCGTGACCCCGATCTTCTCCGGCCTCTCCTACCCCCGCATCGAAAAGGAGGGCATCCCCTGGCCTTGCCCCACGGCAGACCATCCGGGCACGCCCCGCCTCCACGTCGGGACCTTTGCCAAGGGCAAAGGCACCTTCCACCCCATCGCGTGGACACCGCCTGCCGAGGTCACGGACGAGGAGTATCCCCTGGCCCTGACCACCGGCCGGGTCCTCTACCACTACCACACCGGCACCATGACCCGAAAATCCAAGGGGCTCAACGAACGCTCACCAGAGTGCTTCGTGGAGATGGAGGGCACCGACGCCAAGTCCCTCGGCCTTGCCGACGGCACCATGGCCACCATCACTTCCCGACGGGGAGAGATCACCGCCAAGGTCAAGGTCAGCCGCCGCATGGGCAAAGGGACGGTCTTTATCCCCTTCCACTTTGCCGAGGCTGCCGCCAACCGGCTGACCAACGCCAAGCTGGATCCGGTTTCCAAGATCCCGGAGTTCAAGGTGTGCGCAGTGCGCATCGCCCCGGCTCCCGGAGGCCCGGGAGAAGCCTGAGACCTTGCAGGCAATAGGCAGAAAAAACCGAAGACCCATGCCCCTCAACCCATGACCTTCATAATCCGACCTCCTGCGCCTTGCCGCAGGAGGCGGTTTCATGTAGGCTGTGGGTCTTCAACACAGAAAATAGAAGCGATCTGGTGTTCACAGGTGGCCGCTGTTCGGCCCCGAAACCCCGGTTCAGGGATTCAACAGATGATTCCGTGCCCGGGGCTGCGTGCCCCTTGTGGAAGCCCATCGCACCAAACGACAGACCGGGGCGTCACCCCTTGCGGATGACGCCCATTTGTTTATATACCCATTTGTTATCTGAATGTTTCCGCCGGTCCGAGACCTTCCGGCACGGAGTGATGTATGGCCAAGTTAACCATCAACGGCGTCCACGTAGAAGCCGATGAGTCCAAGACCCTGCTCGATGTAATCCGAGAGCACCGCATTGCCGATATCCCAACCCTTTGCCATGTGGAGAAGACTGCTCCCTTCGGGGCCTGCTCCCTCTGCGTGGCCGAAGTGGAAGGCGCCCCCGCCCTTCGACGCACCTGCGCCACCCCCGTTGCCGACGGCATGGTGGTCCGCACCGAAACCGATGCGGTCAAACGATCCCGGAAGACCAACCTGGAGCTCCTCCTCGGTCGCCACACGGCCGACTGCTACGCCCCCTGCCGCCTGGCCTGCCCGGCCAACGTGGACATCCAGGGCTATGTGGCCCTTGCCAAGCGCGGCCTCTACAAAGAGGCGGTCAAGCTCATGAAGGAGACCAACCCCCTGCCCATCGTCTGCGGCAGGGTGTGCGCCAAGCCCTGCGAAAGCGCCTGCCGCCGGAACCTCATGGACGAGCCCGTGGACATCAAAAACATCAAACGGTTTGTGGCCGACCGTGAGCTGGCCTTAGGCGACATCTACGTCCCCGAACCGGGCAAGGCCACGGGCCGCTCCGTGGCCATCATCGGCTCCGGCCCTGCCGGGCTCTCCGCTGCCTACTTCCTGCGCCTTGCCGGACACCGGGTGGTCATGTTCGAAGCCATGCCCGAACCCGGCGGCATGATGCGCTACGGCATCCCCGAGTACCGCCTCCCCAAAAAAGACCTTCGAGCGGAAATCGACGCCATCTTCGCCATGGGCGTGGAGGTGCGCTACAACGTGGCCCTGGGCCGCGACTTCACCCTTGCCGAGCTGCGGGAAGATTTCGACGCCGTCTTCATCGGCCACGGGGCCCAGGTGGGCTCGTCCATGGGAACCACCGGCGGCGACCTTTCCGGAGTCATGCAGGGTGTGGACTTTCTCCGGGAGGTCAACCTGGGCACGGCCAAAAAGCTCAGCGGAAGCGTCTTTGTGGTAGGCGGCGGCAACACCGCCATCGACGCGGCCAGAACCGCCCTGCGCTACGGCGCGGACAAGGTGACCATCATCTACCGCAGAACCGAAAAAGAGATGCCCGCAGCCATCGAGGAGATCGAGGACGCCAAAGAAGAAAAAATCGAAATCCGCATCCTCACCAACCCCGTGGCGTACAAAGGGGAACACGGACGCCTTACCGGGGTCACCTTCGTGAAGATGGAACTCGGCGAACCCGACGCCAGCGGCAGGCGACGCCCCGTTGTCATGGAAGACAGCGAGTACACCGAACACGCCGACCATGTCATCGAAGCCATCGGCCAGAAGGTGGTCACGGACTTCCTTGGCGGCATCGGCCTCACCCGCTGGAACTCCATCGACGCGGACGGTGCCCTCTTCTCCACGAACATGGAAGGGGTCTACGCCGGGGGCGATGCCGTCACCGGGCCCAGCGTCATCATCGAGGCGGTGGCCCACGGCCGCAAAGCCGCCTTTGCCATGGACCGCCTCCTCTCCGGGCGAGTAGCCAAGGCCGAAGACCGCCTGGGCTTTCACGTAAAAAAGGAAGACTTCGGTGCCCTTTCCGCCGACGACCTGAAGGGAAAACCTCTCCTTCCCCGCCGCCACATCGAAAAGGCCGACCCCGAGACCCGGGCGGAGAGCTTCACCGAGGTGGAGCTGGGCTTCACCGAAGAGAACCTCCTGGCCGAAACCGGACGCTGCCTCGAATGCGGCTGCCAGGATGTGTCGGGATGCGACCTGAGGCGCTACGCCACGGACATGGAAGCCGACAAGACACGATTCATGCCCAAAGAGCCCCTAAAAGAAACTTTTTCGGCCCACAAATCCCCCCACGGCATTGAGGAAGTCAACCCCTTCATCATTCGGGACTTCAACAAGTGCATTCTCTGCGGCTCCTGCGTCCAGGCCTGCAACGACGTCCAGGTCAACGAAGCCATCGACCTGGGCTTCAGGGGCATTGAGGCCAAAATCGTGGCGGGCATCGACCAGCCCCTGAAGGACTCGTCCTGCGTCTTCTGCGGGTCCTGCGTCCAGGCCTGCCCCGTGGGCGCCTTGACCGAAAAGAATGTGGTCTACAGAGGAAAACCCTGGGACGAAGCAAAAACGCGAACAACCTGCGGTTACTGCGGGGTGGGATGCCAGATCGACGTCCACGCCAAAGCCGGAAAAATCACCCGCATCACCGGGGCCGAAGAGAGCGCGCCCAACTATGGGAGCCTCTGCGTCAAGGGCCGCTACGGCTTTGACTTCATCGGCTCGGATGAGCGCCTCACCACGCCCCTCATTAAAGAAAACGGAACATTCCGGGAAGCCACCTGGACCGAAGCCCTGGATCTCACGGCCAGGCGCCTCAAAGAGATCTCCGAGGCCCACGGCGATGCCGCAGGGGTCCTCACCTCGGCCCGTATCACCAACGAAGAGAACTACGTGGCACAGAAATTTGCCCGCACCGTGTTGAAAACAAACAACTTAGATCACTGCGCACGATTATGACATTCCTCTACGGTGGCCGGTCTGGCCGCCGCATTCGGAAGCGGTGCCATGACAAACCCCATCTCGGATATCGAGAAGGCGGATGTCATCCTTGTTGCGGGCTCCAACACCACGGAGACCCACCCCGTCATCGCTGCGGCCGTAAAACGCGCGGTGAAATTCGGGGGAACCAAGCTCATTGTTGCAGATCCCAGGAGGATCGAGCTTAAAAAGCACGCCCACCTCTCCCTGGCCCCTGCCCCGGGCAGTGACCTGGCCTGGATCAACGGCATGATCCGCGTGATCCTTGAAGAGGGGCTCGAAGACGCGGCTTACATCGAAAAGCGTACCGAAGGCATCGACGCCTTACGGGAGGCCGTGGCCCCCTATACCCCGGAACACGTCGAAGAACTCACCGGGATCCCCGCAGAGCAGCTTGTCCAGGCGGCCCTGGTCTACGCCGGGCTTGAAAAGGGGAGCATCCTCTACTGCATGGGCATCACCCAGCACACCACGGGCACGGACAACGTAAAGGCCCTGGCCAACCTGGCCATGGTATGCGGCAACGTCGGCATCGAAGGCGGCGGGGTCAACCCCCTGCGCGGACAGAACAACGTCCAGGGCGCCTGCGACATGGGAGGCCTGCCCGACGTCTACCCCGGCTACCGAAAGGTCCACGACGAAGCCCACGCCCTTGCCATGGAAAAAGCCTGGGGCGTCACCGGCCTCTCCCGCACGCCGGGCCTCACCGCAACAGAAATGGTGGACGCGGCCATCAATGGAAGCTTAAAGGCCCTTTATGTGATCGGGGAAAACCCCCTGGTCTCCGAGGCGGACCTCAACCACACGGAAAAAGGCTTCGGTAACCTGGAGTTTCTCGTGGTCCAGGATATCTTCCTCACAGAAACCGCCCAGGCCGCAGACGTGGTGCTTCCCGCCCTCTGCTTTGCGGAAAAAGACGGCACCTTCACCAACACCGAACGCCGCGTGCAGCGCGTGCGCAAAGCCGTGGACGGCCCCGAGGGCGTGCCCTCGGACTGGGAGATCACCTGCGAGATCGCACGGCGCATGGGGGCCGATATGAGCTACCCATCGGCCGAAGCCATCTTTGACGAGCTCGCCTCGGTCACCCCCGCCTTTGCCGGACTGAACTACGGCCGCCTTGACGGCGCAGGTATCCCCTGGCCCTGCCCCACGGCAGATCACCCCGGCACCCCACGCCTCCACGTGGAGCGCTTTGCCAGGGGCAAAGGCATCTTCTTTCCCGTGACCTTTACCCCGGCAGCCGAGACCCCGGATGCCGACTACCCCCTTGTCCTCACCACCGGACGGGTGCTCTATCACTACCACACCGGCACCATGACCCGAAAATCAGAAGGCCTCAACGATCAGGTGAGTGAATGCTTTGTGGAAATGAGCCGGGAAGACGCCCAGGAGAGAAACCTTGCCCACGGTGAGATGGCTTTGATCTTCTCCCGACGCGGAAAGATCAAGGCCCGAGTGAACCTCTCCGACCGCATGGAAAAAGGGACGGTCTTTCTGCCCTTCCACTTTGCCGAAGCAGCCGCCAACCGGCTCACCAACGCCGCCCTGGACCCGGACTCCAAGATCCCCGAGTTCAAGGTGTGCGCAGTGACCGTGGAAAAGGCATAAAACCACCAGTAAACAAATCCATCGTCTGACACGATAAACCCCGCCCCCATGAAATGGGGACGGGGTTTTTGGCTTCCGCCGTAACGAGTCAGTCCGAACCCTTTTTTTCAAAAAAACGACCCGCCGTAGGCAACCTGAATCACCAGGCCCGGGCTTCGCATTTTCTCTTTCGCCCTTTGCCTTTCTTCTTTGGCCATTCCCTCCTTTCCATTAAAACCCTGTAATACTCTCCCAAGCACTCACTTTCCCCCTTGCATTTTCCTCATTCCTGTGCAAAAAATCCTGTGGTTGAATTGATTCACACCCCCGCCAACCGGTCTTATCGGACGCACCATCTTCTGCCGGCGGCCCTCGGTATCCTTCTTCACACCGACGATTCCGGCCCATGCTCCGGTTCACGCCCCGGACCCACCGGGAGGCAGAGCTGAATCACCACACAGACAGGGCAAGCGCCCGGTTTCAACCCATTTTCAACGCAATCCATGAAAATGAAAAACAAAGATCTCTTTCACATACAAACCATCTTTGCCCAAGGAGGAACGCATGATCAGGGTTGACGATGTCACCAAAGACTACGGCGCGTTTCGCGCGGTGGACGGCATCAGCCTGGAGATTCGCAAAGGGGAAATCTTAGGACTTCTGGGCCCCAACGGCGCAGGAAAGACCACCACCCTTAAAATGCTCACCGGCTACTTCCGCCCCACCAGCGGAGAGATCTACTACAACGATACGCCCGTATCCAACCAGCCCCTGGAGCTCAAAAAACGCATCGGCTACCTGCCGGAGTCGGCTCCCCTCTACCCCAACATGCTGGTGTATGACTTCCTTTGCTACACGGCGGATGTGCGAGGCATCCCCAAGGCAAGCCGCCTTGCCCGCATCAAGGAGATGTCCGCCCTGTGCAGCCTCACGGATATCATGGACAAGCCCATCGGGGCTCTCTCCAAGGGCCTCAAGCAGCGGGTGGGCCTGGCCTATGCCATGATCAGCGACCCGGAGATCCTCGTACTGGACGAACCCACCTCGGGCCTTGACCCCAACCAGATCGTAGAAATCCGAAAAATCATCCGGGACATCGGGGAAACCCGCACCATCATCTTCTCCACCCATATCCTGAGCGAAGCCGAGGCCACCTGCGATCGCATCGCCATTGTCCACAAGGGGAAAATCGTGGCCGACGGCACCACCGATGAGATCCGCACCGGCGGCAACGGCAGCGGCCCCCGCCTGAAGATGGACGTAAAAGGGGCCCCGGCCGACGAGGCCAGGGTCCTGTTCCAGGGCATCGGCAGCGTGGCAAAGGTGGAGGCATCCCAGAGCAAAGAGAACCGCTGCGAGCTTGCCGTTACCTTTAAAAAGGGGCAGGACGGCCGGGAAGCCGTGTACAACGCCGTCAAGGGGACCGACTGGGTGCTCATGAACTTCGCCATGGAAGCCAACACCCTTGAGTCCATCTTCCGAACCCTGACGAAGGAGAACTAAAAGCCCATGCAGACCCTTCACATCATGAAAAAAGAGCTGAAAGATTTCTTCACCTCGCCCATCGCCTACATCGTCATCGCCATCTTTCTCCTGGTGACGGGCTGGTTCTTCTTCCTCACCTTTTTCTTAAACGGCCAGGCAAGCCTGCGGGACTTTTTCGCGCTCTTGCCCCTGATCTTCTCCTTTGTGATCCCGGCGGTGACCATGCGCCTTTTTGCCGAAGAGCTGGCCATGGGCTCCTTTGAGGTGGTCATGACCCTGCCGGTCACCCCCCGGGACATCGTGGTGGGCAAATTCCTCTCAGCCCTGGTCTTTGTCTGCGCCATGCTCACTCCCACCTTTGCCTATGCCGTCACCGTGGCCCTCTTCGGCGATCTGGACTGGGGACCGGTCATCGGCGGGTACGCAGGGGCCATCCTTCTGGGCGGGGCCTTTGCCGCCATCGGGCTCTTTGCCTCGTCCCTGACCCGCAACCAGATCATCGCCTTTATCCTGGGGACCCTCATCTGCTTTGCCCTCACCCTGGTGGACAAGCTCCTGGTCTTTTTTCCCACGGCTATCCTTGGCTTTTTCAGCCAGATCGGAGCCGACTACCACTTCCGGAACATCGCCCGAGGCGTGGTGGACTCCAGGGACCTCCTCTACTTCGGCGGGGTGATTTTTCTCTTCCTCTACGGGGCCTCCATCTCCGTGACGGAGAAAAACTAAAAGCGCCTCCGGCGGCCAGGGGATGCTCCCCTGGACCCCAGGTTCGCGAATGCTCCGGGGTTCGTTCCTCACCCCTTCACATTCGCTGACGGGCTTTGCCCGTGGGGCACACGATTCAAAAAAACTGTTTATCAAACTTTTCAAAAGTTTGGCCCCCGGCAGGGCCGCCGGAGGCATAACCATAGATAAGGCAACCATGAAAAAAGAAAAATATCTCAAAGGACTGATCTACATTGTGGTGGTGGTGCTTTTGAATGTGGCGGGCGCCACCCTTTTCTTTCGGGCGGACCTCACGAAAAACAAGGTCTACTCCCTTTCCGACGCCAGCATCGAGGCGGTGAAGAACCTTTCGGAGCCGCTGACCATCAATGTTTTCTTCTCCGAGGACCTTCCGGCCCCCCACAACACCACCGAAAAGTACCTCGCCGACCTGCTGGAGGAGTATGCATTAAACGCCAACCGCTACTTCAACTTCCGGTTCTACCCCATCGGCGGCGACATAGAGACCAACCCCACGAGCAAGCGCAACGCGGAGCTGGCGGGCAGCTACGGCATCCGACCGGTGAGCATCCAAATGGTGGAGAGCGATGAGGTAAAGGTCAAGACCGCGTACATGGGGCTTGTGGTGATCCACGGGGACCTCATCGAGCGCATTCCGGCCATCACCTCCACCGAAGGGCTGGAGTACAAGCTCACCATGGCCATGATGAAGCTGGGCAACAAGATCAGCACCCTGCTTTCCCTTGACGGAAAAATCGAAGCCGACCTCTACCTCTCCCGCTCCATGGCGGAGGTGGCCCCCCTCATGGGCCTGAAGGACCTCCATGACCTGCCAAACCGCGTGGAGGCTGCCGTCACCAAAATCAGCCGACGCAGCTACGACCGCCTCACCTTCAACCGCTTTGATCCGCAAACCACCGAAGAAAAGCAGACCCTGGCCGAGCGCTACGGGGTGCTCCAGCTTGGCTGGCCGGATCTCTCGGGCGGCAAGATCAAGGCGGGCTCCGGCATCATCGGCATGGTGATGCGATACGGAGACAAATCCGTCACCATCCCCATCCTTGAGGTGAACCGCATTCCCCTGTTCGGTACCCAGTACAAGCTCATGACCGATCAGGAGATGGAAGAGGCCGTGGGCGGAGCCGTGGAGTCCCTCATCGACATCAATGAAAAGGTGGGGTACCTCACAAGCAACGGCACGGCGCCGCGCTTCGATCGCAACCCCGCGAACCCCATGGCCCCCGGCACGAGCGCCCTGAACAACTTCAGCGCCACCCTCTCCCGCAATTACGCGGTGTCCGATGTGGACCTCAAGGCAGACGGTATCCCCGAGGACATCAACAGCCTCATCATCGCCGGGGCCAAGGAGACCTTCACGGACTACGACCTCTTCCGCATTGATCAGGCCCTCATGGCGGGGAAAAACGTGGCCGTGTTCGTGGACGCCTTCAAAGAGATGCAGAATCCCAACCCCCAGATGGCCTTCATGCAGCCCTCCACCTACACCCCGGTTCGCACGGGCCTCGACAAACTCCTGGCCCACTACGGGGTTCGCGTTCAAAGCGCCTACATCATGGACGAGAACTGCTACAAGCAAAACCTGCCCAGGCGCATGGGGGGCGGTCAGCAGAACGTCTACTTTGCCCCCATCATCGAAAACGACACCATCAACCACGACATCCCCTTCATGAACAACATCAAGGGGCTCGTCACCTTAAAGGCCGCACCGGTCATCGTGGACGAGAAGACCGTCACCGAACAGAACCTTTCGGCCGCCACCCTCTTTTCCACCTCCGAGCGCTCCTGGCTCAAGGAGAGAAACATCTCCCTGAACCCCATGTTCCTCAAGCCGCCCACAGACGCGGCCTCCTTTGCCAGCCGTCCCGTGGCCGCCATGGTGGAGGGATCCTTTACCAGCTACTTCAAGGGAAAGCCCATCCCGGAAAAACCGGCCCCCGCCACCCCCGAGGGAGAAGAGGCCAAACAGCCTGAAAACAAGGCCGCGGCCATCTCCCAGGCAGGCGCCGTGATCGAGCACGGCAAACCGGCCCGCCTCATCGTGGTGGGCTCCCTGGACATGCTCACCAACAGCCTCTTTGACGAGCAGGGAGAAAGCGCCAACGCCACCTTTGTCATGAACCTCATGGACGGGCTCAACGGCCGCGAAGGCATTGCTGTCATGCGAAGCAAAAAACAGCGGTTCAACCCCATCGACAAGGTGCCGGACAGCGTCAAGACGCCAGTGAAGGCCTTCAACATCGTGGGCCTGCCCCTGATCGTCGCCCTCTTCGGCATGGCGGTTTACTTCAAACGCCAGTCCCGACGAAAAACCATCCGGGCCATGTTTCAATAACACCACCACCACAGGAGGACACCTGACGTGAAAAAAGAAACCATCATTCTCCTTGCCCTCATCGTGGCCCTGAGCGCCTACCTCTTCCTTCGGGACACCGACGGCACCAGCTATGAGCTGCCGGTTCTCGACACCGTGTCCGCAGGGGATGTGGACCGCATGGAGATTAAGACACAAGCAGAGACCCTGCTCTTTGAAAAAGAGGGAGATGAGTGGACCGTTGATTTAGAGGGGTTTCCCGCCAAACAGGAGCAGGTCACAAAGCTTGTGGAGACCGCAGGGGAGATGACCCTCACGGCCATGGTCTCCGAGGCCGAAAGCTACAACCGCTACGACCTGGACCCGGGGACCGCAAAAAACGTCCGCCTCTACAAAGGGGAGACCGTGCTGCGGGACGTCACCGTGGGCAAGGCCGCCCCCTCCATGGGCCACACCTTTGTAACCATTGAAGGCGACAAAAAAGTCTACCACGCCAAGGGCAACTTTGCCTCCCAGTTCACAACGGATTCGAACCGATTCATCGACAAGACGGTCTTTAATCTCGTTGCCTCCGAGGTGAACGCCCTTGCCGTCACCATGGGAGAGACCGACCTTGCCCTCACCAGGGCCACGGAGCCGGGCGAGGAAGGCGCGGCCCCCAAAACCATCTGGAAAGACCAAAACGGCAACACCCTGTCAGCCGAAAAAGTGGACAAACTCATCGCCTCCCTGTGCCGCCTTTCATGCGACACCTGGCTGATGGAAGAGAAAAAAGATGAGACCCCTGCCCTTTCCGTTGTCCTGACAACGGACCGCCCCTACACCCTTAAGCTGTTCGGAGACGCCCCCATGCACGGCACCGCCACCGACCAGAGACTCGGGTTTACCCTCTCCGAGGCAAAAGGGGCTGACATCCTGGGCGCGGTGCAGGCCCTTGAAGAAACACCCCAGGCCGAGCTGAGCCAGGCCCATGAGTAACCAATGAGCAGCCAGGCCGCACTCCGGTCTTGAAAAGCCATTGAACAGTTGCCCTTGATTTCCTGCCGAAACCGTGATGTTATCGTCACATCTCAATGACGATTAAAAACAAACGGGTGCATGAGGTTCATCGCCCCATGCACCCGTTCTTTTTTCCAACATCACACACACGAGAGAGGCCCCACATGAGAGCACTCCTGTCCATGCCGCGACGTCTCGCCCTTGTCCTGGCGATCCTTGTATTCACCCCCGGCCTTGCCGCAGCAAACGAAGAGCAACCCATGATGAAAATGCCCGTGGACGGTGCCTGCGAAGAGCCTTATATCCTCTTTGAAGGGGTCTGCGCCATCCCGGCTTTCATGCAGGGCCAGCCCGCCACCATCATGGAACAGATCAAGGCCTTTAAACTGGCCCATGCCAATGAACCCGCAGAGCCCGAACCGGAAGCGGCCACCGAGTCTGTCAATGAAGACCCCTTGTGCGCCAGGTACAGAAAAATGATCGAAGAGCACTCGAAATCCAAGGTCGCGACATACAACCCCGAAACTGCCGAAATGGAAAAGGCCATGAGCCAGGCCGAAGGGACCTCCATTGAAGAGGCCAGGGAGTACCTGATCAACTTTTGCCAGGAGTGATGAAAAGACGGGTCAGGACGTTGGCAAAGGGGGCTCGGAGACCTTACAAACATTCTGCGTACGAGAGATGAGCCCCCATATCGTCCGGGTTTTCAGGAATGGACCGCGTTCCGTTCCAATGCCTCGCATATGATATCCAGAACGTGTGCTGCCGCATCGGGCCGTGCAATCTGTGCGGCTTTTTCCTTCATCTCACCTATTTTGTCAGGACGAGCCATAAGCCGCTTGATTTTATGTTCCAAGGACGTCGCATCCAGCGCTTTGAGTGCGGCGCCGTGCTCAAGAAGATAATCGGCATTTCGCTCTTCCTGGCCCGGGATCGGAGAGATGATGATCATGGGCAGCCCCATGGCCAGGCATTCGGCACTGGTCAAGCCTCCGGGTTTGGTCACGGCAATATCGCTCACGGCCATCACCCGCTCTATGGTGTTGGTAAAGCCCATGGGGATCAGTCGTCCCCCATGGGATTCAGATAGCCGGGTAAGGGAGAGGAAAAGGTCTTCATTTTTACCTGCAAGGGCGATGACCTGGCACAAGGGGTCCGTCTCTAACATGCGCTCGGTCAAGGTGAGCATATCCCCTAACCCCTCACCACCGGACATCATGAGAACGGTTGGTTTGTCGAGGTCCACACCCAACTCAGCCGCCCAGGCCTCTGTGTCATGGGCCATGGTAAACGAAGGGACGATGGGAATACCCGTCATGTGTATGTTCGACGGCTGAATACCAAACGCCGCAAGTTTCCACGACGCTTCCTCACAGGCCACGAAATAACCATCCATCCGGTTCTGGAACCAAAGCCCGTGAACATCGAAATCCGTCACTTGAATCCAGCACGGAACCTTCATCCGGCCTTTTCTGATTTTTCGTGAGATCAGTCCGGCGGGAAGAAAATGGGTGCAGAGGATCCCGTCGGGATTGATCCGCTCGATTTCATCCATCAATGCCCGTGCACTGAGCCGCTCAAAGGCAAGCCGTACATTTTTCATCTTTGAGTCGTCATTCTCGGCGCGATCGCTTTTGGAAAACATGTATCCCCACAGGGAGGGGTGACGTTCGATGATTTTTAAATAGCTCTCCTTGTACGCCTTCCTGAATGCTCCCGACACATACTCCATGGCATCCAGATGAACGACCTCCAGCTCCGGACAATGGAGCAAAGCGGTCTTACGAATCGCTTCGGCCGCACGAACATGGCCAGACCCTATGGAAACACTGATCACCAACAGTTTTCTTTTTTTACCCATGATTGTTTTTATGCCTTCCCTTAGAAAATGTGCCTGACCGCCCAATCCAGAATACGGCCGAATAGTTCGTCTCGATTCATCTCATTGAAGTTCTCATGGTAATTCGTCTCGTATGTGGTGACGTCGGCAAGTCCTGGCGGAACATCGGCCATGGCCTGTTGACTCACCGCCGGATCCGCCAGCCTGTCGTCTCCTGCAATCACGCAAAAAATGGGAACCCTCTCCCAGGTTTTCATGCGGGCCACCACCCACTGCTGGGTCTTCTCTGATTCCACGCCCAGGCTGGCCGAAACCTTTGTGCTCCTTAAACCACGTTTCTCGTCGTCAACATGGCGCTTTGTGATCTTTTCATCGTGGGTCAGAAGATGCGTCAATGCAGGGGGCGTAACCGAAAACGTCGGATGCACCCTGGCGACAAGCCTGGAGGCATGGTACAGCACTTTCGGCACGGCCACCTTGTTCTTCAACCACGGTGACGAGAGGATATATCCCTTGATGTCCGCTTCTTTCCCCAGGGTCAGCCCGTAATACAATGCGATAAGGGCCCCGTTTGAATGGGAGAGGATAAACACAGGCACACCGGGATGGCGCTCTTTCACCCAGCCGATGTAACCATGGATATCCCGCGCATAGGTATCGTATGAATCAATATGAAAAAAGTTTCTGCCCCCGGGATTGTGCTTCGGGTAGGTTCCGTGAAACCTCAGGTCCGGGGCGTAGGTGGCAACCCCTTTCGCTTTGAAGTACTCCGCCGGCGTGACCCAGTCTCCTCCATGGGCCATACCGCCGTGGATCCCGATAAAAATCGCCGTCACCTCTGAGTCGGGAAGCCATGCACGAGAGAGCAACGTTGTCGCCTCATCTGCCTGAAAAAGCTCGCACGTTGTTTCGCCGTAATTCACTGTGTCTCCTGATAGTGGTTGGCCTTTGAAAAAACCGGCAGGTTCTCATCCAATCTGCATAAAGAGGAGGTATTCCCTTTACACACCGGCGTCAAGTCCTTACTTAGAGCGGGTGTTTTATATGAATAATGATGAATGGCTTTTGCATTTTCGAAGTAACCGATCATAAAAGCGTCTCGCCCCCCTAATCGCCCATTATCTCATAAAATGTCAGTACAAAACACACCACACCATGAATACCTTACGTTACCACCGCAGGACAAAACTTACTGCCTTGACAAATTGCTGTTGCTGTATCTATAAAGGCCTATCAAGACAGCAATATTAAGTAATTTAAAACATCACAACAAACACGAAAAAACTGACAAACAATTAATTGCTACACAAAACGTGTAAACGCAAAGCCCCCCCCTCTCCCCCCCCCAACCGAGTAAAAATTGACCAAGGCACTGCTTTTGTATCGTGGGCCAGGACCTTGGCCATGTATGCCCCCCCTTGATAAGCCCCCCAACACGTCTTTGGATCAACATGCAATACCGACTTTTGCGTCAAGCTGAAGAGACGGGCTTTATTGGTTTTGCCATAGCCCCAGCAGCATACCCCGGGTGTTTTCGCCCGTAAACCGTAGAAATACCCGAATCAAGGACAGGTCTGACACCATCAACCAAAGGAGAGTAAGTGTATGCGTCACGTAATTGTTGTGTTTTGTATGTGTTTGTTTATGGCTCAAAGCGCCTTTTCCATGGGTTCGCTCACCACATGGCAGGACCGATACGCCCAAAAAAACGCCGCGACATTAGAGGACGGGCTCTGCGGCTGGAACGTGCTATCCGAAGATTACCGGCAACCCCATGTGCTGGACGGGCTCTCCCTTGAATGGGACTATTTCAGCATCCACGATAAAGACGGGAAATTTACCGGTGTCGTGGCCTATCTTGTGGCCGACCCGGAAGGCCACCTGGGCGATCCGGACTATGTCTTTGAGCCCAACCTCATGCCTTCGGGGGCAAACATGGCATGCTTCGGCAAAGTGGGAAAAACCGGTGCCCGGTATGCCGATTATGTCAACTTCGGTCTTAATTTCGAAGCGGGCACCTCGGAGCGATCATTTTTCGCGGAAAAGCCTGGGGAAGAGATATTCGGAAAAATGGTTCCCATGCGAAAGGGAGACGGCAAGCCGGACAGGTTGATCCTTTCGGGCAAAACCGAACACTTTGAGTGGGAACTTGAAGTCAGCCAGATCTGGGCAGGGGAAAAGGCGCCGGAAGGATTCTCCTATCCCGATTACCACGCGCTCAAGGACAAAACCTGGGAAGTGGGAAATGACCTCCACCTTGCACTTGAGCGAACGGAGCACTGGACCGTCAACATGAACTGGCCATCCACCAAAGTCGACGGCTGGATCAGGGACCTGACCACCGGCGAGCGCATGGAAATAGACGGACACGGCTATCGGGAAAATTCATTCGGCAGGTGGGCCTTTGCCCTGGGCGGCTGGGACTTCTTCTTCATGTCTGACCTGAAAAACAAGGTCCAGTTCGGCTTCCAGACCTATCACCACGGCACCGAGGACCTCGATTACCTGGATGTGGACTTTCTGGATAACGGAACGCCTAAAAGCGTAAGATTCCGGGCAGACCTCGGGGAGCTCGGCTGGCACCATGCATCCTGGGCCTGGAGCCCTGAGGTGTTTCAGTGCAGGCCCCTTGACTCCACGATTATCGGGATCAACGAGGAGTACACTGTAACGGCCTATGTGGACATTGGGGACAATTTTGCGAGCCTTCTTTCCAACGTCACCTGGGTAACCGGTGCCTACCAGATAACCACCATGTTCCCCATGTTTTCCGGGGCCGTCACCCGCACAGGGACAGAAGACGTTGTCGCCGAATTTTTCGGCCGGGGAGGCGGTGAATTTTCCCTTCTGAAAAGCCCGGTAGAAAAAAGTGACGCCTGGTGCAACCGGTGCATGAACACCTATAACCGGGACATCGGATACAAATAAAGGGAATCTTCAAATAACGGGCAAGTCGGCATGGGCCTCTGAGACCGGCTTGCCTCAATCATCCCCACAAGACCTATAGTGCAACCCTGGTTGCTGTGCTCACCTGCCAGGGATAAGCCAAAGCCAGCTCACGACCTGAAGAAGAAAGGTGGCATCTACCCCGCCACCATCAGCCCGAGGCCGGAAAAAACGGACAGGATCACAAACACGGGGATGACCATGGGAAGCGATGAATTCGTGCCCTTGCTGTTTTCCAGCAACATAAAAAGCAAAAGCCCGCTGAGGCAGACAAGGAGCCCGGCAACTGGAGGAGAACAAAACATCAGAACCGCCCCCAAAGCAAGCCCATACACGATGGCACATATCCCCATGAGAACCCCGACACCTGCCAGGAGAAGATCGGACCTGCTTGACACAACAATGTAAAACGCACCGCAAAAAACGTAGATGGCTGACACCCCATAGGCACTCACCAGAAAAAACGAGGATACAGGGTTGGCCCCTGCAAAATGCGTAACCCCGTCCAGCGGGTTCTCACCCCTCACCCACAGGGCTGTCCCCACTCCCAGCCCCACGGCACACACATACTCAAGAAGATTCTTCAGCATGGCCCTTTTGATGCCTGCGTATTTGTACGTCCCGCCTTTGAACCTGTACGCGACCTCTGTCTTCAGAAATATATATGCCCACGTCGAGCAATAGCTTGTCGCAGAAACCACAGTCACAGATTCCCAGCAGGCTGTTCCTGATTTCAGAGCCACGGCCTGCAGGACAAAGGCCCCAAACACGACAAAGAGAAGCCTCTTGCACCATGACGGGAACCAGTAGCCGACCCACCTGGCCAGGCACATGCCGTAGAGATAAAAGAGGACCCACGATAAACCAACGTGCATACCAAACAGAAGCAGTCCATAGCCGACATGGTCATACGCCGTCATTGACACCCCCTCGGTCTCCCATGGGTTGAAATAAGTAACACCAACACCTCGCCTCCAGCCACGCGACCTGATCAAACAAAGAACTGAGTTTACCCGTTAAGATGATTTCCACTGGACGTAGCACGCGTCATGTGCCATAGGGAAAAACCCGCTGCGGACTGTTTTCTTCAGGTGCCGAAAGGAGTATGACTGCTATACGCTTTGAACCAACCCGTTCCAAACGGAAGCAACGCCTCCCACGGCACTCGCCACAAGAACGCTAACCCGGATATTTCATGAGAAAACGGCCAAAGCGAAGAAATAGACTATCATTATGAGGTGGGAGGTATCGCAAAAAACTAAGACACTTCAAAACCGCAACATATCATTCAAGATTTTCTGCTCAACTCTCTCACCCTTTGGGCGAGATGAGTGCGCCCACCTTCTGCGTCATCAAAGCCTTTATAAAACCACGACATCTGCAGCTCTGATGCCTTGAATATGGGTGCACTCGACTCGTGAAATATCCGGGCTAAAACACGAAAGAAGTACGTCATGACCAAACGAGTATCCGCGCTGCTGGCCGCCATCCTGCTGGCCATTTTTGTCATCGGGGGCAATCACCCATGTGCCGCCTCCGAGATGCGCCCCATTGTCATCCAGGGCGCCATGGATGTTGAAACACAGTTTATGATCGAGAAGCTCACCGATGTTGAGGAGATCACCATCGGCGGATGGCGGTTTTTCAAGGGAGCCCTCGAAGGCCGCCCTGTGGTCGTTGCCAAGACCGAGGTCGGCATGACCAACGCTGCGGCATCCACTGTGCTCGCCATTGAGCGATTCAACCCGTCTGCCATCATCAACCAGGGCACCTCCGGCGGCCACGCCCCTGGGTTACACCGCTACGACATTGTCTTAGGAAAAACAGCCGTGAACTTCGGAAACTTCAGGACGGAACACGGGGACGCCGGAAAGGGCGTGAAGCCCGAAAAATGGCTCCCCATGACCATCACCGTCAATGTGAAGGGAGAAGCAAAAGAGTTCACCGATTTCAAGGGGGATGCCCACCTGTTGGAGGTCGCCGAAAAAACCTCTGCAGCCTATAAACACGGCAAGGTCGTCACAGGCGTTATCGGCTCCGCCGACCAGTGGAACCGCGAGCTCGACCGCATCGCCTGGATCCATGCCACCTACAACACCTCCGCGGAAGAGATGGAAACCGCTTCCGCAGCCCAGGTCGCCGAAGCCTACGGCGTCCCCTTCCTTGGCATCCGAATCCTCTCCAACTCCGAACTCCACGACGAAGGGTTCGATCCCAAAGCAGGCATCTACTGCCAGGAGTTTGTCCTGGATGTGGTAAGACGTCTCAAGCAGTAAAATGCAATGCCCCGGCTGCCAGGCGGGGCATATTGAGCATTAGTTGCCAAAGCACTTCAGCCTGCACTATTCTTATGAGACGACAATTACCCTGACACAGAAATGTAAATGTCACTTTTTTCACAAGGCAAAAAGCATTCCAAAACAAAAGCACTCCATAATTACTTACTCAATTGGGAGAGATTTACCCTCGTATATTGTATCATCAAGTATTATTGTAGGATTATCCATAAACGTTAGCTTCTTGAATGATGTGCCATCTAATTTTGTATCTTTCAAAATTATCTTCCGTATAATTACGGAATTTGAGAAATCTGCTTCTGTCAAATCACAATGACCTAAATTCAATCCACTCAAATTGGAATTAGAAAAATTAGCACCTTTTAAATAAGCACTCTGTGCATCAAGAAGTTCAATATTCGAATTTGAAAAATCAGCGTTTTCCAAGTCAGCATCAAGCATAGAAACTCCGTACATATTACAATTACTGAAATTTATATCTTTTGCTTTCGCATCCAAAAAATCAGGATCGCTGAAAAGCCTCCCCTTAAATTTTGAGCCTGAAAAATTTGTTCGGATAAGAGTTGAATCACTAAAAGATGAACTCTCGACTATAGAACCCTGGACAATTGAATCCGTTAAATCTGATCCGATAAAATTGGTGTCGTTGATTACAATATTCAGAATTTTACTGTTCATGATTTTACAATCCTGAACTTCCGATTTAATAAAAACACCATCGTCAATCATTATTCCGATTAAATTCGATCTACCCAGTGTGGTTTTTTCAAATTGAATTTTATTGAATATTGATTCATGAAGATCAGCGTGCTTCATCTTACAATCCTCAAAAAAAACGGTACTAAATCGAGATTTTATAATCTTAACCTCGCTCATTTGACAGGCATTAAAAAAAGTATGGTCCAATGTCGCGCCGGAAAGGTCCGCTTTCTCCAAATTGCATTTTTTAAAAACAGTTTTCGTTAAATTTGAACCTTTAAGATTAGCTCCTGTCAAGATTGCTTCTTTTATTATCATTCCTCTTAAATCTGAATAAGAAAGATCAACCTCTTCACCTTTATAGGTCTCATTGAATTTTTTCTCACTTACCCTTAATATTTTTAAAGCATCGTTATCCATATTCTCTCCTCGGGTGCACGAAACGGTCAAAAAAAGCATTAAAACTATAAGAATTAGTTCTTTTTTAATATCCACAGACATCGTTATCCTTCCTTTTCTCAAAATCAGGAATGATCCTAAATTCCAATAGCATGCCCCTAAAATCATCTTTTATATACTCCTGATATTGCGGATTATAGGTTTTCTCAAACTTTTCTGCCAACCATTCTTTCGATGCTTCAAAAGCATTATTTGTTTTTATTTTTGCATATTCTTTGACATCTTCAAATCTCTGTTTCCCAATATTGATCTCACGATCCCAAAAATCTAACTCATTGAATGAATATCTTACAAATGCAAAATCGCTTTCATGTGTTGCAGCATTTTTCAATTTTCTAAAACATTTCTTTCCAATTTCCTGAACAACCCTTTTTTCATAAATATTATCAAAAACACTTTCCTGAACGAATTTAAAAAACTTATTTGAATATTCTTTTGAAACAAGTTGAACCGCACTATCACCGGGCAAAACACCTGTTTTGAAGGTGATATACTTTACCCTTGATGGAAATTCCATATATCCATAATAAGTAAAGGGTTCTGTACTAATAATCTGAATGGGTTTTTCTGTCTCATCCCAATCACTAAATTCTTCATAGCTATTGATATCTTCCAGTTTCATATCATCGATAAATATCTTCTGTTCCTCACACATCACTGCTTTTCTGGGTTTGTTTTTTTTATCATCAGTCACAACAGATTGGATTTTCAGTTTTCCAGTATCATCAAAAATTAGTAGGTTTCCACCAGGCCTATGTCTCTTGGCAGGTTTTCTGACCATATCACCTGCTTGCATATGACAATGAGGACACTCATTTGAGTTTATTGCTTCTTTTTTAGAATCATCTTGCCCAGAATAAAGCTGCTTTGTGTGTAACTCTTTTAGAGAAAAATCCCGTTCACAGTAGAACCCTGTGTTGTACTTATTTTCCTTAAAGCAAGCACAAATCATGGGGGCACCCGGTAGGTATTTAGGAAACGGACCACCGCTGGAGGTCACCATAGCAATATGTTCCGGTTCGATAAACTCTGTTCTGATCCTTTCTCCTGCAGCAAGTACAGTTGCATGGTCCTTTTTCTTTTCACCAACTTTCATCACTAAATTTCTGTGACTATGCCCTCCTACAGCGATATGAAGCTTGCCATTTTCAACATCTTTTATCACTTCATCTCGACGGTAATCGAACGTTCCGTAGCACAGTTCAGGTTCTTTCCACGAATAATCATTATTGATCTCTCCTACCGTCACATTGTCTTTAGGACATATTACTGTAGCATGAGTAAATAACATCCTTACCGCTGCGGGACGATTAATCCATGATTTGTAAATAGTAAAATTCTTAACAAGAAAAGGCATTTTCTTTTTTCTATAAGGGTCTGTCAGTTCAACTTCATTTCCATCTTCATCCTCGATTTTTACCGTTATGACATTACCCTGTTTGTCTTTATATTGTAGGGGCTTTTCATACTCATTTTTTTCTCGAAACAAATTGGCTGCGTGATGAAGTGAGCCTGGATGCCTTAAAGGGACTTTTTTACCGACCAAATTTTTAGTCACATCGTCAATACCCCCAATACGTGAAATATTTGCTCCCTCCCCCCAGTCAACCATAAACATGCTTTGATCTCCGTAGTCGATTACATAGTCTGGGAATGGGTTAATAAAGAACGTATACCACTCAACACATTTTGATGATGTTTTACTATTAAATACAAATTCTTTATTGCCATTATATCCTTTCCCGAAGCAAAGGGCATTTTCATATCGGGTTAGGTTCATATCATACACCCCATTCCAAGTAAGACCGAAAACCGGCCATGGAGCCATCGCATGCTTCACGTAGTCATGGTTACCCAACATTGTAAATATCGGTTTTCCATGTTTGGTATAAAGTTCAACAAGAAGCTTGTAAAAAAGAAACCAATTCCGATCTTCCAAATGATTCTCGTTATCTAAGGAAAACCATTCAGCCTTCAGTTCTTCCCAAACTTTAGATGGTGTTTTATCCTTATCTGAGAAAGTTTGATCTGTGTGGATGCCCTTATTAAAATCAATCAAGTCGCCTGTTACGACTAAGGCATCAGCCTTGCTTAGTAGCTTGCCACTGATACTCGTAAACGACTGGTTAAAATTCGCCACAAGATTTTTTATTGGCTGATAAAGTTCATCATTTTCCACAACCCGCTTATCATCTTTAATTCTAACCTGGCAGTTCTCTTTGACCTCAATAACACTTGCGACAGACTTGCTATAGAGTTCCATTCGAGTATCGAGATGAATATCGGTAATGTGGCCTATAGAAAGTCGATTTTTCTTTGAAATATATACTGGGTGATATAGCTTAACTAGTACATCCTGTGCTTCCGCCACATCACCTCCAAATTCTGAAAGTCTGGTTTTAACTTCTTTTTTTTCTTTTTTAAGAAGGTCTTTATACCATCCAGTTTCAATTTCCATCAAACTGGGTTTACCCTTAGACTTTTCATAAAGTTCTTTTTCGAGCCAAATGAAATTCAAAAGTTTTCCGGTGTTCCCCACCGTGCAGCAACCCGGTTCATACTTTAGATTAACTGCTATTTTATAAAGATACGTATACCCTTCCTTTTTGTACATTTCCAGGACCCAGGGGAAGGCATTCATGTGCGCTAATTGAATTTGAAAGTTATCACTTTCAATATTTTCTACATTAATTCGATTATCAGCATTAAAATATGCTTCGGATATTCGTATTAAACTGGTACTGTTCTTTGAATCTTGCAGACTCAAAAAATATTTTTTGTATAGATCGAGCATTTTATACCTCGACCTATCTCCAATAGTTGAATTTTGCTTCTTATCCCCATGAAGCATTCCCCATTCCACATATCGAAGATGAAATGCTACTTCAGCCAAACATAACCCATTATTTTTACATGCTACGACCATCTCAACCCATGCATTATCTCCTTCAATCTTAACTAAGGAAGGACACCCCAAGGACGGATATAATATTTTTGCATCACAGGGCTCATGAGAAACTATATACTTCTGATTATTTTTAATATTTACATTTTTTTCTATAGCCATTCCTTAGTCCCCCTACAACATGTGACCTATTATTCTTTTTCTTTCAAATCCATGTTGGGATTTTTTACAAACAGCTTCACGGTTTCCTTTTCTGAAAGGTGAACTATCTGCCCTATAGACTGAGTCACCAAAACACCTTTTTCGCCGTCAATCTCCACATCAAGCTCAAGTCCTTCCATGGGTTCCCCAAAGGGGTCGAGAAAACGCATTTCCACCTTCCCCTGTTCCGGTATCACCGGTGTCTCATCCATAATCTCCTGCACAAGGGGAGCCTGCATCAACGGGGCAGGAGGGGTGTTTTTGTTGTTGTGAATCATGGTGTCAAAGGCTCGTGCCACACCGTTTCCTTCCACCTGGACATCGAATGAAGAGCTGGTGAACTCCGCCTGCTTCTGGATGGTGCCGGATGCCGTTCCTTTCTTGTCTCCAGCTTCGTCGCCGATGCTTTTTTTGAAATTTGACTTAGCGTGTCCCAAGGGGTTGCCGTCTGCTTTGACAGTTTGAGCACCGCCGTCAAGATCAGACGACATGGCTGTGTTTACGTATGGAATGGGCACCACCACCGGACCGATCTGTGTGCGGCATATGTCCGGCGAAGCAACCGATGTGCCGCCGCTGCCCTTATGAACCACCGTTCGACCATTTGCACCTACCGTAACGCCCATCGTCAATCCCCCATGTTGAATGTCATGAAAAGAGCCCCCCTCTCACCGGAATCCGATGAAGAGAGAACCAGACACCGGCAATCGGTGTTGCCAAACCCGCCCCGGGCCATGGTGCGTGAAGCAAGGCACATGGAAACCAGGGCTGAAGCGGCTCCTGTGTCTCCGATATTCCGAGCGGGGCAGAGGATCTCTTTCTCCCCGGCCATCCGGCTGAAAACCCGTGCATGCATCATGGACATTTCATCAAAACGGTAAGGTTCTCCGTTCAAATCGGTAATGATCGCCCTGACATCCACGGGCCCGTCATCATCCTGCGGCAACAGAGTGAAAACGGTATCTGACAGTCCAGAACCAGCGTGTCTCCCTTCAAGGCAATGGTCTGACTCAAACCCGACGCCCACACCGTCTAAAATCCCCTGGATCGCCGCCTGTCGATTCTCGGCCCGGCTAAGCCCTTCCAGAAGTACGACCGCTGAGGCCTCTCCAGGGATCAATCCATCCGAATTGACCTCGGTCTTCAGCCGCTTCATCCGGTTCAACCTGGACAGGTTGGGAAAACCAAGAAGAGAATCTGCTCCGGCCACAAGGGCCTGTTCACACTGGCCAGTCTCAATTATTTCTGCTGCACGCTCCAACGCCATCAGGCCCGCGGCGTTGCCAAATGGGAATAAAGTAACCTCTCCCACATAGGGAAAGCGTTCTTTGTTTCTCGCGAAAAAATCGTCCATGGTCTCGTCGGGGAACAGATCCCTCTCTTTTCCGGGAAGGGCGAGGAACAAAGGAACGGCATCTGATTCGAAAAGCCCTGTGTTATCCGCGATATCTTCCAATGCATCACCCAGCAGCCTGCAAATTCGGCCTTCGGTCTCATCCACATCCCCATCAAAGACCGGGTGCCCCGTCACCAGTCCGTCTTCCCAGTCGTCATAACCTCCGGGTGAATCAGCATAAAAATTCTGAAGTTTTACAGGGCGTTTCAGGCCCGCTCGGATGGACGCGCAGGCGGTCTTGACGTCATGGCCCACCGAGGTGACCATGCCAAGCCCCGTAATGGCTATGGAATTGGAGCTGCTATCCGTCATGGCTGACTGTCACCTGTTTCAACTCGTCAAGGCGATCCGGCTTGGGATAAACAGATCGCCATACAATGGAAAACCTGTTTGCGTCCGGCTCGATCAAAAGGGTATCGAGCCGCACATCGGGTTTGTATGTCTGGTCACGGAGGATAAATGCCGATGTGAGATTGATTCCAGGAAGGTTAAACTGAATTTTTTCGTTATCCGGGTGAAGATTAACAAGGGTCACGACCTCATCCCCGGCGATCCACTCGTCAAGTGCGAGATCGGAGGAGCCTGTGTTGTAAAACCCGGGGTCAAAGTCCTCAGGCAAAAGGGGCATACGCCGCCGTTCCCATTCATCGTCATAGGTTCCGCACCGGGATCCCCTGGGCTCCCAGTGGGGTGACACAAACCCGTATCCTGCAGGGGACGGTTTGTCTTTCCATGCCTGTATCGAACGATTCGCCCACTCAAGGTTCGGCAACGGATGACCGTCCAGTGTTTTTTTTGTCCTTGCCATTCGAAACCCCGTCCCAACGGGATTTTCCAGGCAATGCCCCTGCTTTTTTGTCTTCTTGTGCGACGTGTCGGCACCACCGAAGGCTCTCTCATAGACAAGGGGCATTTTAATGAAAGGCAAAGGGGAGGTTTTGGTGACGACTCCGAGCCGATATCGCCAGGCACGATCTCCGTACACGCGCACACGTTTTTGATGCGGTCCAACCATCAAAGCGGTATCAAGCTTGCGGACCGCTTTTTTCCCGGGTGCATAGGCATGCCCGTTCAGCACAATATCCGTACCTTTTTTTTCCGGGACAAGATCTGAGGCGTACCGAAGGCTGCTGAGCCCCGGTTTTCCGTAATACTCATCGGCATAGCACAAGGGAAGCTGGTCGGGAGCATCCTGCACAAAGCCCTGTTCGTCATACAGAAAAGTCCCCTTGATGATGGCAACCGCCTGGCGGGTTCCGTGCTGATCACGAAGGACAAAGGTTTCTGCAGCATAGGGCGTTTTGTTGTGTAAGAGATGCATGGAAAAACAAGCCTTTTATGGTCAACGTCAGGTCTCAAAACGGAGTGTTCAACATTGCCTCCGGCGGCCCCGCCGGGGGCCAAGCTTTTGAAAAGCTTGACAAACAGGTTTTAAAATTTCCCAACACCTTTGGAGACAGTCCGGTTTAAGCTAAATAGTCAAGGAGTTACGATAACGAATCTTAGCCCTTGAAGGCTTGTCGCATCGCTCGTAAAAAACACCAGCATATGTTTCGGTCGAAGCCCGAGCCGAAAGGCCGTTGCAATGTGGCCCGAGGAACGAGGGACACATTGCAACGGCAGTCAGCTTTCGAGGTGTTTTCGATAATGTGGATTCGCCACCCTCGCCGCCGGAGGCAGGCTTTTCCTTGCACTTTAACCATAGAAGGCAAGCTGAATCGTTACTCCTGAACCTTTAGTTCAACTCAACACTGCCACCTTTGATTTTATTGGTACCCGAGGCCCTGGAAACAATCTCCCTGCCGCGAATCACGATGCGGCCCTCTTTTTTTATGGAAATGCTGCCCTCTCCGCATCTCAGCACCATCTCCTTGTCGGCTTCGACCACCTTACGCCCATTGCAGGAGCGATCTTCCATGGAGGAGGGCCGGCTATCCGCCTCCCCATCCAGGCAGACAAGGGTTTCCAAGACGTTTTCAAGGACGCCGACCACAATGGGCTTGTCTGCCCTGCCACCGTCAAACACCAGAAGCACTTCTCGCCCCACGAAGGAGTCCGACGAAAGCTCCAAGCGACTGATCCCTGAAAGCAACCTCGCCGGATACGGCCCCTCCCCGTCATAGGTTACAAGAATCTCACCCGGGTTTTTCGAGGATTCAATCCGCCCCGTCCTGGGATGGAGCAGAGCAAGGGTCCCCTCGTCCGCTATGTTCTTGTTCTGCCCGGATGTCTTAGTCATGACAGCCCTCTTTATCGCGCATGGCATGGTTCCATGATGTTTCCCCCGGCATACCATTCACCCGGTTCGAACCTGTCGGTGACTGCCTGGTTCCACGCTTCGTATTTTTCCAGTGCATTCAACTGGGCTTCGACAGGCATGCGGAGATCAAAGGAAAAGTCCACCGCGTAACGAATAGCGAGCTCTTCATAGGCTGCCTCGCGAACCCTTGCAGGAACCGACTCAGAGCCAAGGTTTTCGATCAGGCATTCAGGGGAGAACAGCCTGCCGTTTCGATACCGTCTGGACGAATCAAACCGCTCCCCGTGTTCCTGCACCCAGGAACGCCAATCTGTGGCCTGCCTGGACAGCCTCGTCACCGTCTCCCCCGGCTCTTTGCCGGGAGGCCAGAGCACCTCCCCCCGTGCAAGTTTCTCTTTTTCATCGTCAAACAGAAGATCTTCATCAACGGCTTCCGGGACAAAGACCGTTTCGTACAACGGGGCCCCTGTCACAAGATAAAGAGAAAGGGATGCCGCCTCGGCATGGTCTTCATGCTCAAGGGCTCGGATCAGAAGTGGAATCGCTGTGACATCACCCAACAGGCCCATGGCAAAAAGAACATCTTGGTCAACCGGCATTGTCTTCAGCAGGTCCAGGGCCTGCTTGTCCCCGCAAAGCCCACAACACATGGGCACTCCAGACAGCATCGCTTCATCAACTTCCTGCCCGGAACGAGCTCGGATAAGGGACACAGGGAATCGGTATGCCCCTTCTCCACCCTGTCCAAAGCAGTCCGCGTTCAAAAGATGCCGTGGGGGCTTAAGGGGCACAAACTCCTTGAGAATAATTGCCTTGGTTTCCTCATCAAGGCTTTCGCTGCCCAGCAATCCGCAAAGTTCGCCTGCCCACCCCTCGCACCTGCGATAACCCGCAAGTCGCGATGCAACCCGTGCTCGGGAAGCGTTAACGGGACCACTTTTCAACAGCCGCTCGAGACAATCCTCTTCGTCGCTTTTTCCAAGATCAACGCACAAGGCGTCGGAAATGGCTTGAAGACGGGATAGGTCCGATTCGTCCACATCACCGACCAGTTCACAGACATCTCCGTGAAGCCCATGCCGAACCAAAACCCTTGAAGCAGCGTAACATTCCCCTGCATCGCCTTGCCGGGCCTTCTCACGACATAACGCCAGGGCACTCTCCCCTCCGATAACCAAAGCATCCAGATGCGCCTCCAAGCGCCGCTCAAACGCAACAACGCGTCTCCAGGCCCCCCACTGGCGAGACACAAGGCGATGCCACTGCTCATAGAGCATGGACGACTCCTCGAGATGCTCCGCATACAGGCTAAGGTTTAAATCCGTTGTCATGCATTAATTCCCGGTGATGTTCTGGCCTTTGGTCACCAGTTTTCCGCTTGCATTGATCTTGATATCCCCGCCGCTGATCAATACGGTGCCGTCTTTTTTCATGGTGATACTCGAACTTCCGCAGACAAAGGTGATCTGGTCTTCCGTGGTCAACACGGTCTTTTTCCCCACCATCACGGAGAGATCCGCGCCGACACTCACACCGGTTTTGTCCCCCACATCAAGGGTCAATTTCTGTCCGATGGTTTCCGTCATATTCTTCCCGACGTCCGTAACGCCGTTGCTCCCTATGCTCAGGGTCCTGTCTGCTCCAATGTTAACCGTTTCGTTTTCTCCCACGCTTTCCTGGCTGTTTTTCCCGACGGATACGGTTTTGTTCTCCACCGTGCTCTCATCCAGGTTCTTGCCCACGGACACCGCCATGTTCTCCCCCACGGATTCCGTGTGGTTCTTGGCAACGCTGATGTCCTTGTTGTTGCCGATGGATTCCTGCTGGTCGTTGCCCACGGTTTTGCGGCGGTCGTTGTCTACGGCAAGGGTCTCATCGTGGCCGATGTGCTGGCCTTTGTCGTTTTTGATCTCGATGTTCCAGTCTTTTTCGCCGTGGATGTAGATCTCCTCCTCGCCCTTTAAGTCCTCAAACCGCAGCTCGTTGAACCCGTCACCGTTGGGGGTGGAGCGGGTCTTGATGGTGCTTTTGGTCTTCTCGGCAGGGAGGGGATACGGGGGCATGTTGGCCCCGTTGTAGACGGCACCGGTGACGATGGGACGGTCCGGGTCGCCATCGATGAAGCTGACGATGACCTCCTGGCCGATGCGGGGGATGAACACCGCTCCCCAACCCGGGCCGCTCAGGGACTGGGCCACGCGCATCCAGCAGCTGCTCCGGGCGTCCCGGTTGCCAAGGCGATCCCAGTGGTACTGCACCTTGATGCGACCGTAGGAGTCGGTATAGATCTCCTTGCCTTCGGGGCCGGTGACCACGGCGGTCTGGACCCCGCTCACCGTGGGCTTGGTGATGGGGGCCGGTCGAAAGGGGATCTCGGAGGGGATGCAGGAAAAGGTATTGGCGTAGGTGTTGCCCTTGCCGTTGGGGGCCAGCTCCTGAAGGGACTGGGGCTGGGTGCCACGATGGGTGATGCGGGTGAGAAGGTACTCCCGGTTGCTCTCATCGTAGGGGTAATGAGCCAGGGAAAAGAGGTGGCCCACGGCAAAGCCTCTGCAAAGGCTCTTGCCCGTGTATTCGTTTTTGTTCAGCCGCGCCCTTTCAAGGCCCACGGCGGCCAGGCGGGTCCCTGTGGCTTCGTCGGTAAGAAGACCGGGGTAATCGTAGAGTTCCAGATTCTCATAGCTCTCTGCCGGTTTCTCCGCAGACGGCCTGTAAGAGGGGGTCTTAAACGCATAATCCTTGAGCACGTGTTTTCCCGAAACCACGTTTTCGGCCACAAGAAACTCGTTGACGTACTCCATCTGGTCCACCAGCTGTCCCGGCGGGGTAAAGAGCACCTCGGCCTTTCCGGCGATGGGCTTGTGGCACGCCGGGGTATCTCCGAACACCAGCACATGGTCGGCCTCGGTGAATTCGTAGTAAAAGAAAATCCCCTCCTCGGCCAGGAGCCTTGCCACAAAATCCCAGTTGGTCTCCCGGTACTGAACGCAGTACTCCCTGGGAGAATAGGTGCGGTGGGTCCTGAACTCAAAGGTGTTGGCCTGCATGCCGCCTGTCTGGAGGACCTCCGCAACAATCTCGGGCACGGTTTTTTCCTGAAAAATCCGGATATCCGAGATAAGGGTCTGCTCCCAGGCCCGGGGAACAAGGGTTACCCCGTAGAGATAGAAGCGCCCCCTTTTCTCCAGCTCTTCAAAACGGCTGACCACCCCGTGGACATACCGCTCCTGCTTTCGACCGATGAGGGTAACAAGCCCCTCATGCCCTGTAAAATCAGAGCTGAGCCGACGTTTTTCCGAGACCACCGTGGCCTGCACCGAGAAATGATCGGAAACGGCCTCAGCCGCAGAGAGCGTGTACACGTCCAGCTTCGTCCCGTTCAGTGTGCAGTCGAACTGCCGCATGGTTTCGAATATCTCTACCGGTGAGATCATCGTTTTCCTCCCGTGCATGGTGAATGCCTCCGGCGGCCCTGCCGGGGGCCAACCTTTTGATCCGCCTTCGCCCAAGGGCTACGGCGCGACAAGAACATTTGACAAACAGGTTTGGGGTGATTTTATGAACCTCTTCACGGATGTTTTTCCCCGAGGAACGAGGGGAAAGCATCCGCAACCTGGGGTCCAGGGACTCAACCCCTGGCCGCCGGAGACTTCCTTTTTCCATCCGCTTTAACCAAAGAAGGCAGACACACAAAAGTGCCATCCGCGTCCGTGTCCAGGATCATCTCTGCGGGCAGCTCTCCTTCGCTCATACGCTCCAGGAGTTCCCGGGAAATCAGGGGCAGCACCGTGCCGTTCATGATGTGGTCGATATTGCGGGCACCGGTCTCCACCTCCACGCACCGGGCCGCGATCTGGTCGATGACAGAGGGCGCCACGGTCAGGGCGATGTCGTGGGTCTCCCGCAGGCGGTCCGCGACCTTGTTGAGCTTGATGCCCACCACCTCCTGCATCACATCCGCGGGCAGGGGCAAGAACGGGACGATGCTCATGCGGGCCAGAAGGGCCGGTTTGAAATGCTGGCTCAGGGTCGGCCGAATGGCGGTGATCAGCTCCTCGGCCTCAGGAAGAGCCCCGGACTCTGCGGCGCCGGAGATGAGCTCTGAAGCCAGGTTGCTGGTGAGGAAAATCACGGTGTTGCTGAAGTTGATGAGGCGCCCCTCGCCGTCGGAGAGAGCCCCTTTGTCAAAGACCTGGTAGAAGAGGTTCATCACCTCGTCATTGGCTTTTTCCGCTTCGTCTAAAAGCACCACGGAATAGGGTCTCTGGCGGACAGCTTCGGTGAGAATTCCCCCCTCTCCGTAGCCCACGTAGCCCGGAGGCGAGCCGATGAGACGGCTCACCGTGTGTTTTTCCTGGAACTCGCTCATGTTGACGGAGATGGTGGAGCGCTCGCCCCCAAACAGAAGGTCGGCCACGGCCAGGCCCGTCTCGGTTTTGCCCACGCCACTGGGCCCGGTGAGGAGAAACACGCCCAGGGGCTGCTCCGGGTCTCCCAGACCGGCCTTGGAGGCCTTGATTACCCGGGAGATGGCCTTGATGGCCTCATCCTGGCCCTTGATGCGGGCCTTTAAGTCCTCTTCCATGTGAATGATGGTCCTGGCCTCGTCGTGCATCACCTTGCCCGCGGGAATACCGGTCCAGTCCGAGACGACCTCGGAGACGATGCCGGGATCCACCTCGGTGCGCACCAGGGGATCGGTGCCCTGGATGGCGGCAAGCTCAGATGCCTTCGTGTCCAAGAGCGCCTGCAGCGCCTCCACGGACAGGGCGACCTCGGGCTCATCGCCTGAAGTTTCTCCCTGGGCTGGCTCGACGGGTAAAGGCGAGGCGTCCATGGCTGCATCGGTCTGGTCTGTGACAGTCCCTTCCGGCTCAGCCCCTTCTGTCTCAAGCACTTCCGTTTCGAGTACCGGTGTTCCCTGGGCCACTTGCGCATCCAGTGCCGTTACCCTCTCCCAGTATTGCGTCCTCAGGTCGATGAGCTCCGCGGCCAGGGCCTGCTCCATGGCCCAGCGGGCCGTCACCTCGGTGAGCCGGGTCTCCAGGGCTTCGATCTCAATCTCCACGGCCGCAAGCCGTTCGGTATCCGGGTCAGACCCGTAGACTCCGTCCCGACCCAGGGCCTCTTTTTCGCGCTGCGCGGCCTGGAGCGTTCGTTCGATATCCTCCACGGCCCCCGGCTTTGCCGTGAGCAGTACCTTGACCCGGGCTGCGCTTGTGTCGAGGAGATCAATGGCCTTGTCCGGAAGATAGCGCCCTGAAATGTACCGGGCGGAAAGCTCGGCAGCGGCCTTGACCGCATCATCCCGGATCACCACCCCGTGGCTCTTTTCATAGTTGGCCTTGAGGCCCCTTAAGATCAGGGTGGCGGTCTCCTCCGACGGCTCGTCCAGATACACCAACTGAAACCGCCGGGCCAGGGCCGCGTCTTTTTCAAAGTATTTCTTGTACTCGGACCAGGTGGTGGCGGCCACGGTCCGCAGCTCCCCCCTTGCCAGTGCAGGTTTCAACAGGTTGGCGGCATCGCTTCCCCCGGCGGAGCCCCCGGCCCCGATCATGGTGTGGGCCTCGTCGATGAAGAGGATGATGGGGGTTTCAGAAGCCTTGACCTCCTCGATCACCTGCTTGAGGCGATTTTCAAACTCCCCTTTAACACCGGCCCCGGCCTGGAGGAGCCCCATATCAAGGCCCATGAGGGTGACGTTTTTCAGAAAATCAGGCACATCCCCTTCCACGATGCGCAGGGCCAGTCCTTCGACAATGGCGGTCTTGCCCACACCGGCCTCCCCCACCACGATGGGGTTGTTTTTCCGCCTTCGGGCAAAGATGTCCACCACCTGGCGAATCTCCACATCACGGCCGAACACCGGATCGATCTTTCCGGCCCGGGCCTTGGCGGTAAAATCCTCGCAGTACTTGGACAGGGCACCGCCCTTGGGGGTGTCGGCGGCATCGGAAGGCGCGCCCTTCCCAGCCTCCACCGAGCCTTTGGTCAATGAGGCAAACCCCTTGGCAAGCTCTTCTCGGTTGACCTTAAGCAGCAAATCCCCAATCTCCACGGTGGAAAACTGCGTGGGCCGGTTCAAAAAGGCGAGCAGGAGCACCCCTGAACGAATCCGGGACTCGCCCATCTCCACCGAACCGATGAGCTGGGCCTCCTGGAACCAGTCCATCAACCGGGGAGAAAACACCGGTTTGGCTCCGTTTCCCGTGGAAAATTCCTCCAGGGTTTGATCCAGGTTCCTTCGCAATTCATCCACCCCTACCCCGCTTTGTGTCAGAATCCGGGAGATATCGGACAAAGGCTCGTCCAGAAGCTGCCACAAAAGGTGCTCCACCGTCACCTCGTAATGGGTTCGGGACACACACACGCCCGCAGCAGCCTCAAGGGCCTTCCTGCAGCATGGGTTCAGCCGGTTCAACAAGGACTTCATGTCAACGGTGATCATTATCTATTCCCATGGTTGCCATTGAATCGTTACGGGTAAAACCGGGTGACAAGCTCCCCGGCGCTCTCCCCTGAAAACAGCCAGGTATCCAGCCCCAGGCTTGCCCACCGCGTATGACCGGGCCGGGCGGTCTCTTTTTTTGCGTCGTCTTTCATCACCACATCCAGGACAAAGGTCACCGGGGAAGAGAGGTAAAACCGGGTGAGGTCCACTACCAACCGGTAGCCGTCCGTTCCAGGGAGAAATCCTCGGTATGCCGCTTCCGAAATGGGTCCGATACGAATGAGGATGGCGCCCGTGCCGTCGTCAAACTCCGTCCCCAGGTAGCTCGTCTCCCCCAGGATATTGCCGGAGAGCCCCAGTACACATTGCTGGTCCGCACCGATGGGCACCTTCTGTTTCAGGGCCTGGACCACCTTCACCGGAAGCCCGCCCAGGGCATCGGTGAGGAGGGTCTTCAATCCTGAAGCCGACCTGTTCTTCTGGGAAAGGAGCCCGCTGTAGCGCACCAGGCCCCAGGGCGTATCCAACCCGGCCCTCAGGGCTTTGCGTCCCAGGCCGGAGAGACTGAAAAACCGGTCTGCGTAAGGGACATCGTCCTCTTCCATCACCTTCATCATGGCCTGGGACCTGGCCCACCCGTCGTAGAGCAGCTCGTAGAGGCGCTGGTTGATGATGTCCAGAAAATCCCGCGCAGCGTCGTGGTCCCACTCCCGTCCCTCAAGGAGGTCTTCGGTGTAAAAAACCGGCAGGGGCGATCCGGTGCCGTAAAGACCTAAAATATTGGCCGTCAGAAGCCACTGACCTGCGGAGGTCTCTTCAATTCGCTCAATTCCCGGCCCGGCAAAGGAGAGGGAGAGACTGGGCCTGACCCGAAAGACATCCACGGGCCTTGACCCGTTGATGCGGTCGCCCCCCTCTTCGGCGGTGAGGTTCTTTAAGTGTCGCACGGCCTGGAAAAATGAGAACGAGCGCCCCCGGGAGAGGAGCGCCGCCCTTATCCCAGGGCCTCCTCCCCCATTCGTTCCTGCCATGTAAAGACCTCCCCGGTCCCGACTTCGGTGACCACGAGCTGTGTGAATGTATTCAAGGCCGCAGAGAGCCCCAGAAACCGGTCCAGAACCGTAGAAAACAGGTACAGGTCCCCCATGCCGGCAAAATGATCCCTTCGCATGGCCACCCGATACAGAACCCCGCTGACCATCACCCCCCGAAACAGGCGACGGGTGTTCTCGGTCTCCAGCCCCACGATGCCGTCGATGCGTTTTTCACTTGCCGCAAACACCCGCCTTCCGCCGTGGCCGTCCAGCAAAAACAGGCCCAGCATGGCTTTGAAGTTCTCAAGGCGGCTCAGGCAGAACTGGTTGAGATTCATCATGGAGATGAGCGGCCACAGAGCGTTGGTCCCCAGGGGAGGCAGCACAGCAGAGGTGGGCTTTCGAAGGTTGCGAAACGCAACCCCTTCGGGCGACCTGGTGGTTGCCACACTGATGTCCCCTGCCAGGAGTTGCTCCGGGAGAAAACCGTTGGTGCAGAGCACGTCAAAGGAGAGGGACTTGAACTCCGGCATCTCCCTGCCCCCGGGGGTGGCGATGGAGATGCTCACGTCCATGGCCTGCCTCACCGGAGAGGTGGTGAGAATTTCGCTGTACACCACGTCCGTCTCGTCGATGGCCAGGCTGTGAAAGGGCTTCATGGGACGCACCTCGCCACTGCCCGCCATGTACGCGGACACCCCCACAAGGGAGTACACTTGGTAGTGGGAAAGATCCGGGGCTGTGGGCCTTACGCGGTATTCGTTTTTTTCAGCCCTGAGCAGCACCGGGTCCGCATCGTGGGAGAACACATTGACCGCCGGGGCCACCGAGAGCATAAACCGGGAGGCGTCCACCCGCAGGGGAACCTCCGGGGCCGCCTCCAACTCGAACCAGATATCCACCTCTCCGTCGTCCTTGGGCGCCCTCCAATCCGAGAGCCCCGTCAACTCAACAAAAAGAAATTTTTCAGGAAGCACAAAGAACTCTTGAAGAAGGCGGTACCCGTCAAAGGAGGTGGACGGCCAGGGAATCAGGGACTCCTCCTCGGAAAAGCCCTTTGGCCTCAGGCTCTCGGGCCCAAGGACAACGCCATCAGGGAGGGAACCGTCACCCACCACCACCCGACGCAAACCAGTGAGCAGCAGGCAGTAAAGATCCGACGCCTCGGCGTACCCTCCGCCGATATAAAACCGCAGGCTGTCGGCTTTCCAGTCATCGCGGCCCGTGGCGGAAAGGGTCACCCGGATACCTGCCGTGCCGTCCGCCGTCTCCTCATACCCCGCCCGAACCACGCTCACCGGAGGCAACACCACATCGGTGCAGGTGCGAAAACGGCAGGCGGTACCGTCCACGGCCACGGAGTCCACCTCCGCACCGGAGGAAACCGAGGCCACCGCATCCGTCCCTTCCCCGGGTGAAAAGACCATCATGGTGGTGGCCGGAATGGGTCGAAGGTAATGGGGCCATACCTGACGGATGACGTTGTGGATGATCTCCGGGAACTCATCGTCGATCTTCTGCCGAATGGACCCGGTGAGAAAGGCGACCCCCTCCAGGAGGCGATCCACATCAGGATCCGCCGACGGCTCGCCCAGCATGGGGGCAATGGCCGGGTTTTCCCGGGCAAAGGCCGTCCCGATCTCCTTCAGGTGGCTCAGCTCATTTTGAAAATAGTAATTAAACAAAAAAATTCCTCATCTCATAAAAATAACCTAAGGCACATCCTCACCATTCACGTGTCTCAATATCCCTTGAATACTCTTTTCACTGATGCCGCCCGCCAATACCCAACCAAACAAGATAAAGGCCAATCTGCGGCACGTTCCCGTTCTCCCTGCCTGCCCTGTTTTTCAAATGTACCCGGAAAGGCAGGTCGTCAAGCGTTCACTCGTTGCGTAAACCATCTATCAACGGAACCATGTGATGGTTCACCCTTGATTTCCTCCCCTGTTTCAGGGTAATTACTCTTGGTGGAGAGCCTGCCACCGACATCGGCGGCAGGCTCGGTTCAGTCTGTCCCCGGGACTGTGTTCGCCGCTTCGTTCGGATGCGCCGCATAGAGCCGGGTGATTGCGGTCACCCCGCCCCTTGGCGCACCCGCGGCGTCGACAGGCCCGGGAGGCAGACCTCACGTCCGAACGGTCATCTTTCCGTAGGTATCCACCGAACTTTCCAGGATAATATCCTGATCCCCTTCTCCCATATTCAACCGAGCGTCGATCCGAAAAAAAAGGCGAAGTGTCCGGTCATCCTGGAACACAAAGTTGACGTCCACCTGGGAAAGCCGTGGTTCATAGGTTTCGATGGTTCGTGAGATGGTCTTTTCCATGTCCTGGACGGAGTCGGGATAGGTGACCTTCAAATCCGACAGGTCGGGCAAACCGAACTGGCCGTCCATGAGCGTCGTGCCAACCCTTGAGTTAAGCAAAAGCTGGAGATGCTTCACCACGGATTTTACCCGTGTTCCGACATGGTCCCTCGCACGCTCTCCGGGAGCGTTCTGCCATTGCCGAAGGCGTTCAAGAAGTCTCAAATCACTCACATCGCCCCCTCACGTTAGACCGGAATCTTCCATGAATCTTCGGACTCGATCCCGTCCACTTCCCAGGTCCACTTGATCTTGGAGTAGGTGAACTTGAGTTCCTCCATGTGACGGAAGGGCTCGTTCTCCGCAAGGAAGGCCATGGGCATGTAGGGCTTCATCTCTACGATGATGGCGTCTTCCAGGACGATGGAGAAGTAATGCTCCTCGGCCCCGGTGGGATCGATGCGAAACTTCTTGAGGACAACGTTGGACAACTGCTCTCCGGTGCAAAGGGCCTGATACAGCTTGGGAGAGGACTTGTCGATCTCCTTGACCACGGTCAGGGGACCATGGATACGTTTTCCGCTCGGGAGCCCGGACTGGGGATCCCTTGGAATATGCACTTTGTGATCAAAGGCATAAACCAGCATCGTGTTCTCGCGACCTTCCATATCGCAAGAGCCGTCAATCTTCCCTTGCGTATTTCCGGTCACTTCCATGTGCGATGTCATTGGCATAAGCATTTCCTCCGTTGTTTAAGGATTATTCTTTGTCCAGTTTGCCAACCAGGGACAAAGTAAATGATGCGCCCATGTACTTGAAATGAGGGCACACCTTCAAACCGACTTTGTACCATCCGGGCTCACCCGGAACGTCATCAACGGTGATCTCGGCCTTGCGCAAGGGGCGCCTGCTCCGAACGCCGGGAAGGGGGTTGTCCATGTCCACCACGTACTGCCGGATCCAGTCGTTGAGCTCACGCTGCAGGTCCACGCGCTCCTTCCAGACCCCGATGTTCTCCCGCTGGATCACCTTCAGGTAATGGGCCAGCCGGTTGATCACCAGCATGTAGGGCAGCTGGGTCCCCAGGCGGAAATTGGTCTCGGAGGCTTTGCCTTCAGCGGTGTTGGGAAATTTCTTGGCCTTCTGGATGGAGTTGGCAGAGAAAAATGCGGCGTTGTCGCTGCCTTTTCTCATGGAGAGGCCGATAAAGCCCTCTTCTGCCAGCTCGAACTCCCGTCGTTCGGAGAGCAGCACCTCGGTGGGAATCTTGTTCTGGATGGCCCCCATGTCTTCGAAGTAGTGAAGGGGAAGATCTTCTACGGCGCCGCCCCCCTTGGGGCCGATGATGTTGGTGCACCACCGGTACCGGGCAAAGCTTTCGGAAAACTTGGTGGCAAAGGCAAAGGCGACGTTTCCCCAGAGATAACTTTCGTTGTCCAGGGAGACATCCTCTTCGTAGTCGAAGGATTTCACCGGCTCGGTATCCTTGCCGTAGGGAAGCCTCAGAAGGAACCGGGGCATCACCAGTCCGATGTAACGGGCGTCCTCGGACTCCCTCAGAGACTTCCACCGTGCGTACTGGGGGCCTTCGAACAGGGACCGGAGGTCCTTGATCTGGGAGAGTCCTGCAAAGGAATCCAAACCGAACATGGACGGCGCCACAGCTCCGATAAAGGGAGCATGGGCCATGGCGGCCACGCTGCCCAGGTAGCCCAGCAGCTTGATGTCCCGGGCCGAGGACCCGAACTCGTAGTTGCCGATCATGGTGGCGTAAGGCTCACCACCGAACTGCCCGTACTCCTCGGTGTAGACCCTTTTGTACAGCCCGGACTTAATCACCTCCGGCGAGTCCTCGAAATCGTCGAGGAGCTCTTCTTTGGTCACGTTGAGGATCTCAAGCTTGTTGTTCTCCCGGAAGTCCGTCCGGTCCACGAGGAACTTCAGGGACCGCCAGAGGGACTCCACCTTCTGGAACGCCTCGTGATGAATGATCTCATCGAGTTGGAGGCTGATCTGGCGATCCAGCTCCGCGATCATGTCGTCCACCACCGATTTGGTCACCTTCTCGATGCCTGCGTCGGGGGAGGCAATTTTCGCGATAAGCGCATGGAGCCCCTGCATGGTCAGGGCGTAGGCATCGTCCTCGGGCTTGATATGGGTGGACTCGATGATATCGTCCAGAAGGGACGCTCCCTCCAGGGTGGCCTCCGCCTCAGGGGTTTCTACAGATTCCCGTACCTCACTCATGATGATCCTCCTTTAAACATGCGTGCAAAACTTACTCTTCATTGAGTCCGAGTTCTTTCAGGAGCTTCTCGCGCTGGGTCTCATCGCTGATGAGTTCCTGGATGGTGTTGCGAAACTCCGGAATGTTGCTCAAGGGCCCTTTAAGGGCCTGGAGCGCTTCCCGCAGCTTCATGAGTTTCTGAAGCTCCGGCACCTTCTCGGCCACGGCTTCCGGGCCGAAGTCCTTCATGTTCTTAAAATCGAGGCTGACGCTCATCTCCGCGTCCGGGTCCTCCGAGAGCTTGTTGGGAACGCTCAGGTCCACCGACACGTTCTGGGCACCCAGCACCTCGTTGAAATTATCCTTGTCGATGGCGATGGAATCCCGGTCTTCGATGCGTTTTTCCCGGCCCGATTCGGAAAAATGCCCCAGCACCAGCTGCTTCATGGGCAGCTCCACCGCTTCTTCTGCGTCGCCCACCGAGGTCTTGTACACGATGTTCACGCGCTCTTTGGGTGCAACGGATGCGTCTTTTGCCATGTCCTACCCCCATTTCATGTTTAATAAGGTATTGTTTGAAGTTATTTTCGCTTGCTCTGCAGGTTCATCGCGTCCACCGTGCTGATCTCCGCGATCATGGACAGGATCTCAGCGGCCCGCGCCGCGTGTTCTTTTCCGGGAAGTTTTTTCATGACGGTGTAGATCACCTTCAGCCCGGCCAGGGCGTGTAACGGGTCCCACTGCATCAGCCCGGAGCCCGTGATGTCCGCACAGGCCCGCTCCAGGTGTGCCACGGCCATCTTTTCCTGGCGGTGCTCTGCCAGAAGGCGGATCAGGCCAAGGCGAAACGCCAGGGCGTCCCTGCCCGATCCGCACGACCGAAGGTGCCGATCCAGCCCCTCCACAGCCTCCTGGAGCTTGCCATCCTCCCGCGCCAGGACCCGGGCGCGCTGGATTTCATCCGCCACCGTATCCCCGCCGTCGCCCCCCTCTTTCCGGCTTTCATTGTCGCCCTCCGCCTGCCCGTCCAGAAAGCCCTGGAGCCCGACCATCCAGGCCAGGGCCTCGTCCGAGGCAAAGGGCGTGCCGTCGGAAAACCGGAGCCCCTCGATGCCGTCCAGGCGCCGGAGCAGCAGCAGGGTCTCGCGACACACCATGTCATGGGCCCGCTCATACCGCTTCCCAAGGTGCGACAGGGCGTCGGCGGAAAAGTAGTTCAAGGTCAGCAAAAAGGTGTGCTGGGGGTTGTAAAGCTGGCTCTCCGACCTGGAAACCAGCTCCTCCCACGCCTCCTCATCCTTGAGCTTTTCCAGGTACTCCGTCACCTGCCGCTTGGGGGGCGGAATCCTCGTAACGCCTCCGTCGGCAAGGGGCAAATCCTTGATGGGCTCCCAGAGGGCAAACCGCAACCAGCGATAGGACTGCGGACTCTGCATCTCCCCTTCACGAACCATTTTGGAGGCCTGCTTGACCGTCTTGAACAGGGGGGCCATGCTCCGCAGGAGGTTTCCCGCGTCCAGGGTCACCTCTTCGGTGGGAAGTGACGCTTCAACCACGGGTTTGGTTACTTCGGGAGGCGCCGCCGCGGTCTCCGCGGGGGCTTCCTGGGCAGGAGCCACGCGCTCCACGGTTGCCGCCAGGGGGCCGAAGGTCAGGTCAAAATCCGTGTGGTCGTCCAAAAAGCCATCGATCCTGTCCAGGTTCCCCCGGACCCGCCCCACGGCTTCGGCGTCCGCTGTCCCCTTCATGGGACCGGCAAGGGCCTCGTCGGTCTTTTCCATCCACCATTGAACAGCCGAAAGCCTGCCGCCCATACGCCGCATCGGGGGATACATGGACTCCCAGAAGGTCTCCAAAAGGTCCGCGAACACCCCTGTTGCGACCCCAAGGCCCGGCCAACCCTCAAGGTGGACAAGGGCCGCGCACAGATAACTTGCCACCAGAAGATCCTTGGAGTCCTCGGCAAGGATCCCGGTGGCCAGCTTTGACACGGTCTCCCAGGAGAAGCTGTCCCGGGAGGTGGGAGAGCTGAGCTTGTCGATCTCTTCCTGGAGCGCTTCGAACCGTTCCTCATACCGAACGTCTTCTCCGGCGGGGGCGGCCTCGCTGATGGGCTCTTTGCCGAGCAGGGCAACCTGTTCCATCACGACGGCTCCATGGAAGAGCCCCACAGCGTATAAAAATCTTCCAGCACAAGGGGTCGCTTCAGGCACATCAGGTAACGATCCGCCTCCGTGCCCCCGATGAAGACCATGGCCGGTTCCAGGGGCGAGCGTTTTTTAAGGAGCCGAAGCAGTTTGGCGGCAGGCGCCAGGGCCTCTTTCATCTCACAGACATCCAGGGGCACAAGAAAATGGTCCTTCCGCGCCAGCCCCTCGATGTTGTTCATCTTGTCCATGAATCCCGACGTTTTCTGGTGTCCCTCATGCAATATCAACGTATCCTTTTCCGTTTCCCGCCTTCGATAGAGCTTGTCCCAGCGCGGCTCAGGAAACCTGATCCCCGCCACCCTGCGCTTGAGTTCGTGAATGCGGGTGATGGTCCGTCCCCCCAGGGCCTCCAGTGCTTCCCACGACTCCCGACAGGCATAGGGCAAAAGGTCCCAGTGGCGATTCCTCTCGGCCACGGCCCCGGCCCCCACAATCATCAGGGGGTAGCGCCGCCCGTGGTTGTCCCGGCTATCCTTGATCGTGCCGCAGACAAGCTCCCCGTTGGGCCCCAAGGCCCAGAACCGCCATGCCACGGAAAGGCCGGGGGCGGGCTTGGGATCCACGCCCCCGTAGCCCTTTTCCATCCACCCGGAGAACCCTTTGAGCAGGGGCGTCGCCTTGCCCAGGCACAGGTAGTCGCCGGCGCTGGGGTGTTTGCCGGCAAGATACCAGCTCCACTTCTGTCTCCAGATCAGTCCAGCCACGCGACAATCACCTCCGGAGGCTTTCCCGCCACATTGTTCATCATCCGGAGAATGGGCTTGGTCCCGGTCATCTTGTATTTGACCCGGATATAACGGACGCCTTTTCGTTTCAGGGATGCGCGCTCTTCGGGAAAATCCCGGATCCGAAACTCGTGGCGGCCGTTGGAGAAATCCTTGATGAACTTTGCAAAGGCCCAGCCGCCGATGTATTTTTTCTCAAGGACCAGGTCACCGACCCCGATGGTAAGGGTCACGGCCCCGCCCTCCTTGGGCGACCAGTCAAACACCTCCTGGGCCCGGTAATTCCGGTTGGTCAGCACCTGGGTTTTGTCCACGCTCTCAAGTTCCAGGGTGGTGATGTGGGGCTGAATGGTGGCCTCCGGGTTGATGTCCGTGGGAAGCCCTTCAATGGTGACTTTAAAAACGGCCTTCTCGGACTTCACCGAATAGGTGCCGCGGGTCACATAGGTAAACAGAGAGTCGGTGAAGGGAATGCTCCGGCCCGCCACCTCTTTGGCGTAGTACCCTTTTTTGCTCTTCTTCCCGATGAACGGTTTGGCGGGCCCTGCGACAAAGCGCTTGACGGCCCCGCCTTTTCCGAAGAGCAACCCACTGATGCTCTTCTTGTTGTAGACCCCCTGGATCTCTGAGAGCACCGTCTCATCCCACACGTCCTGAAGGTATCGGCCGGCGGTGTTGCAGGTATCGGCCCAGAGGTAGTCAAAGGGCCCGCGAAGAAGGGTACGGAACAGGGCCCGGGGCGTCCGGTGGGTCTCCATGACGATCTTCAGGGACTCTTCGCCGTGCATGGCCGTGCGCACGGCCGAACCGCCGGAGACCGGGTCTTCGGTAAAGGCGGTCCCGGCCAGGGCAAAGGCACCGGCCGGAGACAGGGCCGCCGTGGACATACCGGAAAGCCCCTCGGCATAGCGGTTGAAGGCATCGGCCCCGGCAGCAACGGCCTCGGGCACCTGGTCCTCCTTGCCCACCGGACCGGCGACCTTCTTGATCCTGTAGAGAAACTTCGCCCCCTTGCCGGGGACCCTCACGTTGGGCACCCCCTTTTTCTTCTGAGTGGACAAAAGAGCATGCTGCCGAATGGCCTCGAACTCAAAGATCGGCTCCATCCACAGGGGGGATTCCTCAACCTCGGACGGGAAAAAGGAAAGCTCCAGGGCCATCTCGCTCAACAAGGCAAAGTAGGGGTTGTCCTGGGTGCCCATCCTCACCAGGGTGGAGATGCTCTCCTCTTTTCCTGTCACCGTCTCCTGCCCCTTGGGGAAATAGGTGGCAAAACGGTGCCAGGACTGGGCATAGGCCTCGTGATACCATGCGAGGAAGGTCGATTTTTTCTGGGCGATCTCCAGGGGGCTCTCCAGGGCCTGCTCCAGCTCCGTGAGCATCCCGAACACCTGCTCCCGCCCCTTGAGGGTAAAGGCAGGCCCCACAAAAGGCTCATCGGAAAGGTGGTGACTCCCCTCCCAGAATTCCGCCAGGGTCAACGAAGGGATCCCTCCCAAGCCGTTGCACCATGTCACGACCCACGAAAGGGAGAGCTCCTCGTTTTTCATGCCGTAGGAGAGCCAGGAGGCCAGCATGGCCTTTTCCCCGGCCAGCATCTTCGGGCTTGCCCAGGCAAGGTAGTCCAGGTACTGGGCAGACACCGATTCCAGGACGGAGGGGTTGTCCCAGTGCCCATCGGGAATCAAGAGGCTCTTGAAATCTGGCTGGGGCAAGGCGTTCAACGCTTCCGGATCCGCCCCCTGGTTCCTGGCGGCAATGAGGTTGATGCGGCGGATATAATGGGGAAACACGCCTGCCAATTCCCCCTCGGAGGTTTCCCCGGAAAAGTTCACCACGGCATCGCCCATCTTGGTGTCGTAAAACGCCAGGAAAACCCCCTGGAACCGGTCGCAGTACCGAACCTTGAGGTCCCGCTCCAGGGCGCTGCAATGGTCCAGCCCGAAATCGGGGAGCAGGCGGCTCTCGTTTTTCTCTTCCACGTTTCGAATAAGCAACCGAAGCCGCTCCAGGGTGTCGACATCCTCAGCCAGCTCACCCCGCAGGGAGGGAACCATGGCGTACTCCCGCTGCACCTCCCGGACCATGGAAAGGTTCTGGGAAAACGAGTAGCTCAGAAGCACGCCCAGGGTAAGGCTGGCCAGGGCCAGACTGGAGAAGGCCATGACCTTGAGACGCCTTTTGCCTTCAATGAGGCGCCGTGTGGGCACATGGATATTCCGATCCGTCGGAAGGATTTTGGAAAAGAGGTCGTGGAGGAAATAGCTGGTGTCCGCGGCATCCTGCTCCCCGTCTCCCCCCTTCCCCTTAAGCAAACGCGCCGCCTCGGGAAACTTGGAAAAAGGATGGCCGGACTGCCGGGCACTGGAAAAAAAGAGACCCCTCAAAAACGGCGGTTCCTGATAAACGTTGCTGCTGAAGGCGGCGTCTGCAAAGGTTTTGAGCCGGCTTTCGATGCCCTGGAACTCCTCAGGGAAAAAAAGGACCCGGGCCTGGGCGCTCTCAGCCCCCAGCGAACGTGCCACCTGCAGGCGGTAGTTTCGGAGTTTTTTCGTTACCTGGGCAAACGAAGAGGAGAGATAAAACGACGCATCGCACTGCATGTCGCCGTTGATGGACCCGAAAACCTGCTCGTACACGGCGTCGGGAAGCTGCTCGCAGAACTCGGTCATGCCCTGAATCAGGTCGCACTTGGTCACCAGAAGATAGATGGGGAACCGCGCCCCGATTACTTTCATCAGCTCATTGATGCGATCCCGGATCTTGCGCCCTTCTTCTTCGATCTCATCCCGGGTTCCCGTCAGGAGTGTTTTGGCCGAGACCGTAACCACAAGCCCGTTCAGGGGCTCTTTCTTCCGATACCTGGCCAGCTGCTTGAGAAAAGAGTGCCACTCCCGCTTGTCCTGGGACTCGTCCTGATGGGTTGCGTAGCGCCCTGCCGTATCCAGCACAATGGCCTCGTTGAAAAACCACCATTCGCAATTGCGCGTCCCGGAAACCCCGGAAACACGGGGCGGCTGAGCGAGGTTGGTCACAAGGCCCGAGTTTTCGATGGCCGTGGACTTGCCCGTGCCCGACTCCCCCATGACCATGTACCAGGGCAGGACATACAAGGGGTCCCCCTTCACACGGAGATGGGATTTCTTGAGTTCGGCAACGGACATCTTCCACTGCTTACGCTGCTCGCTTGCGATGGCCTTGTCCTCGGCAGATGCGCCCTTGGACACCAGCCCGTTGACGAATTTACGCTCACGGTACCGACTCCAGAGAAACCGCATCAGGAAAAAAAACAGGAGCAGCCCCAGGGCTCCTGCAGACACCATCGCCCCCGACCAGACCGAATACCCAAGCAACATGGCCACCACGGGGGGCACCAGGATAAGTGTCATCAACAGGCAGAGAATCAGAACCGCTTTCAGAAATGTTCGCATTTATCGCACCAGTCCTGTCAGAACTTCGCTGTTTAAAATAAACCCATAGATCACGAACAAGATGCCGCACAGCACCGCAGGGGACAGCACAAGCAGGAAGCTCACCAGCGACGAGCCGCTTTTGACCCGGGGCTCCATCCCCACGGGCATCTCCCCCTTGTACGGCGCAGGAAACCATTTCTCCCGCCCGTCGGACGTCAACCGCTCGTCATCGTTCACCAGCCGCCTGCAGAGGCCCGCCTTCAGGTCCTCTAAGGTCTGCTCGTCCTCTTCCATGCCGTATCGTCCCCGAAATCCGGCCATGAGGCAGAGATAGAACACCTCAAACACCTCCCGCCGGGACGGGTCCGTCTCCTTGAGCCGGGTGAAAAACTCGGCTCCGCCCTGGGAGGTCTTGAAGTGAATCCGCTGCAGGGACTCCTTCTGCCACTGGGCCTTCCCGTTCCAGCCCGACTGCATGACCCGGTCATCGACCCAGCAGAACACGGCAAACCGGGCCCCCTCGAAATCCTCTTCGGAAAACTCACTGCGTGCCGGGTGGCGCCCACACGCATCCACATGAACCATGATGGATGCGCGAAGCTCTTCGTAAGGCGTCTGGTTACGCTCGGCCTCGGGCAGGGCGTAAGCCACACAGGCCATCAACGGGATAAAACAGTCGCTCAAATGCATGCTATTTCCTCCTGACAATCATGATCTCCACCTTCATATCCGGAGCAAGCCCTTCCCAGTAAAGGGAGATGTGCTTTTCACGTTCCACGCGATGCCAGCGATCGTCCTGGCTGTCGATGCGAAAGTAGGACGAATTGCCGCGTCGCGGGAGTTCCTGTGGGGGAGAAGCCAGGTGCTCCAGGCCAATGCCCGGCAGGGAGCGCTCCACAAACGCGGGTACCGATGCCTTGGACCCCAGCTTGACCCCGATCTTGACCGCTTCGAGGATATGATCCGCCTCCTCGGGCCCCGTCACCACGAGGTAGTACTGGCTGTTGGCCTCCAGGTGGGGAGGCAGCAGCACGGCGTTGAGGTAGGGGTCTTCCCGCTGGAACTCGATGATGTACTCGGGCCCGGAGGTGATCTCATCCAGCAGGGCGGAAAGGATCACCCCTGCCTGGGAATAGCAGTGCCACAGGTTGTCGTGGTCGTAAGTCGGAAGCCCCGCTCCTCCCTCTTCGCTCTGGCCCAGGACATTGATGCGCTCAGAAAAGGAGGAGAGCTCTCCGATGACCTGTCGCAACACCACGTACAGGTCCCACGGGTGCGCCTCTTTATGCTCAATAAGGTGGGCTATTTTGGGGATATAGCGGTTAAGGGTCCTCAGGGCCAGGAGGAACACCATGTCCCTGGAGCCGAACTCCGCGTTGTGGACGCCCCGTTTTTTCTTGTAGCTCTCCAGCTCGTGCCCTTTGTAGGACAACTGGTCGTAGATATCCTGAACCAGGCCCCAGAGCACCCTGGACCCGCTCAAGGCGTACACAGGGGGAATAAACCGGGTGGACAGGGCGATGTCGTCACTGTTTCTCTCCAGCATGGCGATGGGAATCAACTCATAGCCCCCCAGCTGGTCCAGCTCGGAGTGGAAAAAAACCTTGAGCAACAGGGTCAGGGTTTTCAGCTGAGCAGGCGGGCCGTCCTGGTGCAGGTCCCTCACATTTTCGGGCTCCTCACGGGCCAGGTAGCGGGTGGTGACCTCCGCGGGAAGCACGCCGGGCCCCAGGGTGGTGACGTTGCCCTGGTACCGGTTCATCTTGCGAACGCCGACATACACCGTCAGGGGCTTGCCGCCGTCCACCCAGGACTTCTGGAACCGCCTCGGCTCCATGAGGGCGTTTTCCCCGATGACGGCATAGGTGCCGTCCCGGAACCAGAATGATCCGGCGTCGATGTGGATGGACGAGCCGGACACGGCGGAGCTCCGGATGGAGACGTTGCCCACCCCTGTGAGATGGGGTTGGATATGCCGGTTGTAGGGTGTCAACGCGGATTCGTGATAGCTGTGGTTCAATTGCAGGTGCTGCGGCTGGAGAAAAAGCCCCTGGTGCCAGAAAAGTGGTTTTTCCATGCCTATTCTTCCTCTGCCTCTGCGCCGACGTCGACAATCTGATCGGGGCCCAGCACGAAATCCGCCTGCAACTTCCCGGGAACCAGTTTCTTGTTGAAGCTGAGCGCACTCTCTCGCTCAATAAACACGGGGATCTCAAGCAACCGAACCATGCGCTCCTGGGTCAACATGCCGTATCCCGCCACAATTCCCAGGTATCGCGTTCCTTCCGCGCGCTCCATTCGATGGGTCACGTCACTCCCCGGGTAGATATAGATACTCTTTACGGAAGTCACGCTCTCGTCGTACACCTTGCACTCCAACAACTTGGCGAGCCCGTCTTCATCCTGGCAGAGCTGGTTGAAGGAGTTGGGGTCGTTGAGCTGGTAGAGGACAACGTACAGGGTGTAGGCTTTCCCATGCCGTTGGTTGAGCTGGTTGTCTGCTTCGAAGTGAAGGACGATGCCTTCTTGTTCAAGTTTCCACTCCGGTGGTGATACGGGAGAAAATCCGCACCCGCATACGGACCAGGCCAAAAGGGACAGCACGACAAAAAAAGTCTTTTTCACTTCCTAACTCCTTAACCAGATAGGGTTCACACATCAAAAAAAGGCAGGGATATCCCAGGGTATCGCAACTCGGCCTGTCGCGGTTCATCGCAGCCTCGTCTCTCGTGTGGCGAGCCTGCCAGGGACACGACGGAGACCAGGCCCGGGAACCGGTCGGGTCGGCCGAAACATTCGATTGTCTGTTTATCTTTTCAGGCCAGGCCCCTTTATTTAAAGATCGGGGTAATACGCTACGTGGCCTTGAAGTGCATGACTGGAGGGTACGAATGGTCATGGGTCGTCCGGTGGCACCATGGTTGCCCGTCGGAGCCCATCACCGTGGGCTCCGCTCGTCATCCGGAGGTACATCACCGGGAGTGTGAAGGAAGAAAGCGGCATGAAAGGCATCAGCCCGGTCAAGGGCAATGGGCGGCGTCCTCGCTGCCCCCTTTGCCGGGCCGCACAAAGCAGACGACAGGACTTTCGTATTTTACAACACTGCCGATCGCCGCCTTTTGGCGATGGCGACACCCGCCTGTCGTCATAATGGGTGCTTCTGCCCCATCATTTCGGTGCATGTCTATTTCATCATGCCCAGCCGTTACTTCAGTTATATTTTTAAGTAAAAACCGTTATAATTTTACTATTTTTTAATGATCATATCGCATCGCAATTAACTCTTCATCGTGCGTGAATAATTTTCATATGACACTTTACGTCATTATTCAACAAATAATTACTCTCAAAGTAGAATAAAATAAAATACGTGCATATATTGCCCCGGACGCGCCCCTGAAATCACCCGTTTCAATCTTCGATATTCCGGCGAGTTACACACATGAGCAACCATACACAGGGGACTTTTAAACGCCAATCCACCCATCACACAGCGCCCCCCTGAAAAGTATTTTACATTTTGCCACCACACCTTACGCCATAGACAAAAAACACTCAAAACGCTGACTGTATCGCCCTTATCAATGGCTCATGCGACAAAAAGCTCTAGAACACAGGTCGCAGCAATCGAAAGCTGTTCGACAATACCAAATTCCTATCGCCATAAACAAAAACAGGCCATGATCTCACCAGATCATGGCCTGTTCGTAAAACACCTGTTGTTTCGTATCCAAAGACCTTATGAAGGCGACCGTCAGCTCGCCACGATCTTCAGGAAGGCCGACAGACTATCCGCCTCAAGCCTCCCCGCTTTCCACTCTTCAAGGGCCAGGGCAAGCTGGTCCGGGCACGAAGTGGCCTTTTTTCCGCAGGTAACCCCCTTGAGGCGGGCAATCACCTCATCCACGGACATGCCTTCCACAAGGCGCCCGATCCCCAGGAGGTTTCCAGGGCATCCCCCGGTAAACACGAGATTTTTTATGGTGTTGTTCTTAATATCAAAATCTATTTTTTTGGCGCAGACACCCGAAGGCTCGTACGTGTACATGATACATCCATCTCCATTTTTTTACCGGAACACAGACAAGACCCATGGGACCCGGCGTTCCTTGGAAAGACACAAACAATAAAAAACGAAAAAGACCATACACCGGTCCGCGCCCCATGGAAAGCCCGTTACGCACGGGCAGGCGTTTTTCTTTCACCACGCATGCCGGCAACGCCTGTTCTTCAATCCAGTGCGTGGTATCGACCAGCCCAGGGAAACGCCCGCTCCAATTGACCGGACAGCTTGAACAAGGTCATTTCATCGCACATCCGCCCGGTAAAGAGCATGCCCAGTGGCAGCCCGTCCTCGGTCCAATGCAGGGGAATCGAGACACTGGGAAGGCCGGAGACGTTGCCGAGGACCGTAAAGGCCATGCGGCTCAACGTGGGTCCGGCAAAATGCTTCACAAGCCCCAGCTTCATAAGGAGGCGCCCTGTTTTAACGGGGCTGCCCATTTTCAGCAGAAGGTCCTCGAACTTTGAGGGAGGCAGCACCCCGAGGGGATCGGGAGGGCCGATAAGGGTGGGAGTAAGAAACAGGTCGTGCCGGGTGAGGAACCGCCCCATGGCAAGTTGCACCTCATGCCATCCTTTTTTTGCCATCACCAGATCGCAGGCGGAAAAAGACCGGCCGATCATGGCCATGTTGAGGGTGGAAGGCTCCAGGGCGGCGACAGCCTTTTTTCCGTACTCTTTTCCGGTAAACGCAACTTCCGCTGCCACATGGGCACAGACCACCATAAAAAAGTCACGCCACAACGCGTCGGTGTTGATGGGGGGATCGGCCTCTTCCACCCGGTAGCCGAGGCCTTCCAGATGCTTGACGGTGGCTTCCAGGCCCCGCAACGCCTCCGGGTGCAGGGTGGCATCGGTCAGGGGGCGACTGGAAAAAGCAATGGTCAACTGGCCCGGATCGGCTTGGCAGGCGTCAAGGTAGGTTCCATGTCCCCGGGCAACCCGGTAGGGCGCTCCCACCTCCGGTCCGGCCGTGGCATCAAGCATGGCGGCGCTGTCCCGAACACTCCGGGTGATGACATGCCCGGCCACGGCACCGTCCCAGGCCTCGCCCGATTCCGGCCCCAGGGGATTCAGGCCCCGGGAGGGCTTCAGACCAAAGACACCGCAACAGGCCGAGGGAAACCGGATGGATCCCCCACCGTCGTTGGCCGACGCCATGGGCACAATGCCTGCTGCCACCGCAGCGGCCGACCCGCCCGAAGAGCCCCCGGTGCTGACACCCCGCTTCCATGGGTTGTGGGCAGGCCCCGACGATTTGGGTTCCGTGGTGATGGTGAGGCCGAACTCAGGGGTATTGGTCTTTCCGAAGGGCACCACGCCAGCGGCCATGAACCGGTTGACCAGCTCACTGTTCTCCCCAGGGACCGCTCGGATTCCCCGGCTCCCCTTGCACAAAGGCTCTCCCTCGTAATTGTCCATGAGGTCCTTTAAAAGGAAGGGCACGCCCGTAAAGGGGCCGTCGGGCAGGGGCCCCGCCGCCTGGGCCCTGGCCCGCTCAGAAAAGGTGTGAACGATGGCGTTCAACTCCGGGTTCATCCGCTCCGCCCTTGAAATGGCACTCTCCAGTAATTCACGGGGATGAACCTCTCCTTTGCGTACAAGCTCCGCAAGGCCCAGGCCATCGTATCGGGTGTACTCGTTCAGCATGGTGCAACTCCAGTCTCGGGGTTATGATGGCCTCGCGCCTGTCCGGATCCGGTATCGTTCGAAATATAAGCCAAGCCATCGAATAAACTTGATTTACTACATAAACTATGATCTTATCAAGCAATACTCGTCCATAGGATGGGTACCGGCCGCATTTAAAACGATACATCAGCACCCCGCTGAACCTCGGCAACATACTGATTGTATCGGACAAACAGGTCATCACCATACATACCCCAACCGCATCCCCGTTTTTTACCCGGGGACAAAACAGATGAGACCCCCCCCATGACATCACGACTCAATCTACCCGGACTTGCATGCTTCCTCCTGGCGGTTCTGGTGTTCGCTCCCTGCCCGGCCATGGCCTCGGACGGAGCCGCCATGAAGATGCCGGTGGAAGGCACCTGTGACGACACCTATGTTCTCCTTGAAGGTGTCTGTGTTTCCCAAAGCGCCCTGCAGACCGACCCCGTCACCCTGCTGGAGAAAATCAACGCCTTCAAGAAAAACGCCGACGACCCTAACGCCTCAGTACCGATTTCGGCCACAACCGACGACAACCCCACATGCGCGCGGTACAAAAAAATGATCGACGATTACCTGAAACAGGGCGTCATGACTTACAACCCGGAAACGGGAAAAATGGAGAGCATGAGGGGAGAGGCCGCAGAAGAGGCCATACGCGAGGCCCGAGAGTATGTAGACACCTTCTGCAATGATTGACGATGATGAGGTGCAAAAAATGATTCCAGTCCTAACAACCCCTGGTCAACCATCGGAGGCAGCCATGTTTGAAAACCGCAGCGGCGACACACCGATTTTTTCATGTTACCGATCAGGCGCCATTGTCCTGTTGCAACTGAAGAACGACCTGGTGAACACCATCAGCGAGATTGACATCAAGGAGCTGATGTTCGACTACTTCAAACGCTTTACATCCGACGCGTCGGTCAAAGTGATTATACTCATGGGGGCCAAGGGGAAAAAAGGAAGAGATGAGTACATCGATTTCTACCGAAAGGTGGCCTGCGGCAGCATGAGTTACGACAAGCTGGAACGCCTCTACTGTGCCCTGAATCAATTTATCCTCAAGCTTGCCACCGTCAACAAATACGTCATCCACGCCGATCGCGGCCAGATCGACACCATCTTTCTCAGCATGGCCCTGGCATGCGACTACCGCATCCTGGCCACGGGAAGCGTCTACCAGAACCCCTACCACAACATCGGCCTGGTTCCCAAGGGAGGCCTCGCCTATTTCCTCCCCCGCATGATCGGCTCCGCCGCGGCCTCGAAGTTTCTCTTGAGAAAAGACGACATCACCGCCAAGGAGGCCCTGGGCATCAAGATCGTGGATCGTATCGTCCCCCCCGATCGCCTGGAACAGGAGACGGTGAACATGGCACGGTCCATTGCCGAGGTACCGGCCGAGACCCTCTTTGGCGTGAAAAAGCTCCTGAATCTCTCCCAGGAAGACCTGCACAGGGTCCTTGAGGTGGAGAGCATTGAACTGCGCCGCATTGTCCGTTCCGACACCTTCAGGCAAGAGCTTTCAGGAGCGTTGGATCGGTTTGGGTTGAGATATTGAAGGGGCTGAGGGCTAAGGGCTAAGGGCTAAGGGCTAAGGGCTAAGGGCTAAGGGCTAAGGGCTAAGGGCTAAGGGCTAAGGGCTAAGGGCGCGTACCCTTACAGGCACGAAATGCACAGTGTTTTCAGGGCTCGAACAAAAAAATACCGCTGGGCTTTAACCACAAGGGTTAAGGCCCGGCGGCAACCAACATTCGAGGTGTTTTCCATAGCGTGACGTTGCGCCCAGCTGGCCGCCAGAGGCATGCTTTTGGACGATTCCCCCCTTATTTCTTCGTCACCGTGGGAAAAAGATCGGGGTCGGTGTGGGGGATGAACTTGGCCCCGCTGAAGCGGATCATGAAATCCTGATCGACGTTGAGTTCCACATAAGTGATCCGGTCCCTGATGGCGTCGGCCTCGTCCATGTAGCGATCCCCGTAAAGCATCAGGGTTGCCCCTTCCAGGGAGCTGTTCCCGATCTTTTCATACCGGTTGCGGTCAAGGTCCGGAATCATGCCGATGGAGATGGCGGATTCGGGATCGATGTAGGCCCCGAAGGTCCCGGCCACATGGATTTTTTCCAGGTCTCCGAACCCCACCCCCACCTTCATGACAATGGTCTCCAAAATGGTGTACATGGCCGCCTTGGAACGGATCAGGCTGTCCAGGCTGGCCTGGGAGACGGTGATGGCGCCGCCGGTACCCGATGTCTCCTCCGGCACAACAATGAGGGCCGGCAGGCCGTGCTCCATGGTGTAGCGCCCCTTGCAGGCCGACTCCACGAGTTTTCCCTTGGCATCGATCATGCCCGTTAAAAAAAGGACAGCCGCCAGGTCGATAAATCCCGACCCGCAGACCCCCAGCGGCGGCAAATGACCGATGGTGCCCACGGTAAAATCGTCACCGTCCCTGCGCACCCGGTCAATGACCCCGTCCCCGGCGGTCATGCCCATGGAAGAGACGCCCCCCTCCAAAGCAGGGCCAGCGGCCCCGGCACATCCCACCAGCCAGTCCCGGTTGCCCAGGACCACCTCCGCGTTGGTCCCCACATCCACAAGGAGCGACGTCTCCTTTTGCCTGTGAATACCGGAAAAAAGAATCCCGGAGATCAAATCCCCCCCAAAGTAACTGCCGATGTTGGGAAAGAAAAAGACGCGCCCCTCCGGGTTGGTGTGTTCCAGGAACAGGGACGCTCTGTGGGTCCCCGGGGTGTTGGTCACCGGAATGTAAGGCTCACGGATGATATGCTCCGCAGGGAGCCCCATGAACAGATGGGTCATGGCGGTGTTCCCCGAAATCGCCACGATGTAAACCTCCTGAACCGAGACCCCGGCCTGGAGGCAGAGGGTCTCCAAACCGTCATCCACCCCCCTGCATACCAGGGTTTTCAACTCTTCGGCCCCTTCGTCCGTGGCCGCATGGTGAATCCGGGTCAGGATATCGCTGCCCAGGCTGATCTGGGGGTTATCCATCACCGTCTCGGAGAGGGTCTCCCGGCTCTCCAGATCCACAAGGCGCATGACGATGCGGGTGGTGCCCAGGTCCACGGCCACCCCCAGGGCCCTGGACTCTCCCCGGGGATCGAGGATATCCAGGAGCTCAAGCTGCCCGCCCCCCTGAAACAGAACGCACCTCGCGGAAAAATCCCACTGCCTTAACAGGCGACTCACCCGCTGAAAAAGAGAATAGTCCACAGCCGGGCGGGTGCCCGTGCCGGAGAGCGCCCGAAGCAACCGGTCCATATCCGCGCTGTTATCTGAAAGGGAAGGCATGGAAAGTCGAACCGGCCTCACCCACCCCAACCCATGGTCGTGTCGTGTCATCTGGTCAACCCCGGTTAAATGGTTTTCGTCCCCATGGGACGTCTCTCATCGGTGTGGTGAATCAACGTCGTCATAAAGCAGAAAGACTTATCCCGACGCCCAAAAGGAGGCGTCCCCGGCCTCCCCGCACAGGAGGAGTTCCTCCCCCAGCAGAGGCGCCGGGTCGTGGAAACACACCGCCCCTTCTGCTCCCATGGTGGCCCAGCGAAGGGCCTTGCGGGAAAGGTCGTCCGGAAAAGTCATCAGTGAAAAATGAAGATGGCTGGCAATGCGAAGATGCCGCCGTAAAGGATCTGCCAGCACGGCGAGGGGCTCTCCCCGACCAATCACATCGCCCCGGGCCAGGCCCTTTCTCGGGGTCACATGGGCATAGGCAGTAAAAAAAGGCCCCTTGGGCCCCCCATGGCGAAGAAAAAGGGAGGTCCCGATGAAATCGTCGTCGGAGACCTCCCAGACCTCTCCGTCAAATGCTGCGGGGACAGACGTTCCCGGGCTCAGGGTTCGAGGCTCCCCCCCTTCGGTATAGTACCGGCAAAGGTCCACCCCCTCATGGGGCAGCGGACGCTGCTTGCCGGTGCCCCACCAGCTCTTTTGCGTGCCGAAAAGCATTGCTTCATGGGCGGCGAACCGCACCCGCCCCAGGCCGTTGGCCTCGGCCATTTTTTTAAGGTAACGGCACGGGAGCAAGCACGCAACCTGATCAGGAAGCATGCGTAAAGACGATGCGATGGGCCATGAGGTTGATGTCCGCAAGGACCCCCTTGACCTCTTTGACCTCACCCAGGAGGCCGCGGAGCACGTACACCCCGTTATCGGCCGGCGTGATGGCGGCCACGTTCTCCATGACCAGCTCTTCCTGGTCGCCGTGCTTCAGGTACACATTGGATTCGCACATGGTATTGCTCCTTTCAGGTATGTTCAATGGGCAGGGCCGAGACGAACGGTCCAAAGCGCAACGAAGGCCGTTTTTAAAGCCGCCGGAAATTACCGGGCAACGCTCCCCGATCCTCCGTAACGCTCCAGTTCCCAGATGATGCACTGGGTCCGGAACTTGCAATAAAGCTTCGGGTCCGCACAGGTAGCACACTCATCGCAAAGATAGCGACCGTACTTGCTGCAGTAATAGCGCCCTTCCCGCTCAGGGTGGCGGGCACACCGTCTCTCGTCGTGATCCGTGGTTGCACTCATGGGGTCACTCTACCCCAAGGACTGTGTGATTTCAAGAAAATGAGCCCGAAATCCCAAGTTGTCGATGCCCCGATCCACTCGGGACGATCGCAGCGGGCCTGGGTGAACTCATCAATATAGTTTTACCTCTCAAGGAATAATCATTCAAAAAATATTTGACTTCCTCAGGTTATTACATTACTGTTTGTAGCAAAGAACACGATTCACAGCCTTCTGATGCACCTCACCTCCAACGCCTCCTGAGCAGAGTCTGACGCACCTCTTCTTCAAGCTGCCGCGCGACGCCACGGGCAATGACGACACACCCACACCGCACCGACGCACACGGCACATGACCCAGGTGGTTCCTTCACCTGATTTCAGGAATACCAACCCACGCTGGCCGCCCATCCAAGGAGGCATTCATGGATGTCTGGACCTACGACCCGGAAGAGGCACGGAACTTCGCCGTTGAGGTGATGGAACGCTCCAACCAGAATATCTTCGCCTGCTATCAGTGCCGACGCTGCGCATCCGGGTGCACCGTGGGTGAAGAGATCGGCTTCACCCCGGACCGGCTTATCCGCATGGTAATCACGGGAAACCGCAAAGCCGCCCTGGAAAACGCCCTGGTCTGGCAGTGCGTCTCCTGCTACACCTGCGGCACCCGCTGCCCCAACGACATCCAGGCCGGCCGGGTCACCGAAACCCTGAAGAAAATGAGCCGCGAAGACAACCTCGTTCCCATGAGCCCCACCATCGCCTACTTCCACGACTCCTTCGTCACCGGATGCACCCGGTGGGGACGGGTCAATGAAGTGCAGTTCATGGGATCCTACGAGATGAAACACATGGCCAAAAACCTCGTCAGCTTCAAGTTCGGCGCCGTCTGGAAAGAGATTCGCCAGCAGACCCTCCTCATGGGTGCCATGCTGAAGCAACGCCGTCTCCATCTCAAGCTCCAGACGGCAAAAGGCCGCAACGAAGTCCGTTCCTTTTATAAACAAGCCATGGAAAAGAAAAAGAAGAGCAAAAGCGCCCCGCAGCCCCGGTAATGGCAGGAGCCATTTCGGGCGGCCCGGGATACCCACCCGACACGGATATCCAACAACCTTCAATCGGAGGACCCCATGGAGCTGGCTTACTACCCCGGATGTTCCCTGCACCAGTCGTCGCAGTTCTACGACCACCAGACGCGCCTTGTCTTCTCCACCCTGGGCATCGAACTCACCGAGATCTCCGACTGGAGCTGCTGCGGGGCAACCTCCGCAGGCAAGTTCGATGATTTCCTCGCCGTGGCCCTTCCCGCCCGGAACCTGGGCATTGCCGAAGCCTCGGGCTTCGACGAGATGGTGGTCCCCTGTTCAGGCTGTTACTCCAGCCTGCTCATGAGCCAGGTCCGGTTAAAGGAGAACCCCGCCCTGCTCTCGGAGATCAACCGGGAGCTCACCAGCAAGGTGGACGGCTCCCTCAAGCTGCTCACCATTCTGGATGTCCTGCTCAAGGCCACGGCAAAGCCCGGGGTCAAAGAACAGGTGATCCACCCCTTAAACGGCATCAAGGCAGCCTGCTACTACGGCTGCATGACCCGGTTTGCCTACGACGTGCCCGTCTCCGATGATGTGGAAAATCCCAGGGGGATGGAAACCCTGGTGGAGTTCTTTGGCGGGGAGACCATGGACTGGAGCTACAAAACCGCCTGCTGCGGCGCGTCCGCCGCCATCAACGACCCGGACACGGCCATGACCCTCATGGCAAAGATCATGCGTGACGCCCTGGCCCGCAAGGCCAACTGCATCGTCACCACCTGCCCCATGTGCCAGCTCAACCTGGACGCCTATCAAGAACGGTTCTGCAATGCCCACGGCATCTACGAAAGGCTGCCCGTCTACTTCATCACCGAACTCGCCGGGCTGGCACTGGGGCTCCCCATGGACTCCCTCAACATGAAACAGCACTTCATCGACGTCACCGGCCTGATCAAGGAAACCGGCATCCTGGAAGAGACCCGAACAGCCTGACACCTCGACATCCGAAGCAGACACAGGCACACACGCCTTCTACGCGGCTCCGGATCACGACCACTCGAAGGACTTCGACAACAACACCTTCAGACTTCGCACGGACCCGGCACCTGACCTCACACACACCGGGTTCCCCATGACAGGGAGGCATCCATGACGAACACAAGCGGCTCCGTACTGGTGGTGGGCGGGGGCATCGGCGGCATGCAGGCGGCCCTTGACCTGGCCGACAGCGGTTTCAAGGTCCACATGATCCAGCGGGAATCCTCCATCGGCGGCACCATGGTCATGCTGGACAAAACCTTCCCCACCGGGGACTGCTCCATGTGCATGATCTCCCCCAAAATGGTGGAGGTGGGCCGCCACCCCAACATCGAGATCCACCCCCTTTCCGAGGTGGCCCGGCTGGACGGCGCCCCGGGGGACTTCACCGCCGTCATCCACCAGAAGGCCCTGTACGTAGATCCCGCCAAGTGCACAGGCTGCGGAAGCTGTGAAGAGAAGTGCCCCAAAAAAGTGCCCTCGGAATTTGAGCAGGGCCTGGCCCCCCGCAAGGCCATCCACGCCCTCTTCTCCCAGGCCGTTCCCTCCACCCGGGTCATTGACGCCTCCCAGTGCATCTACCTCACCAAGGGCAAGTGCCGGGCCTGTGAAAAGGTCTGCACGGCCGGGGCCATCCGCTTTGACGACACGGACAAGGAGTTCACCCTGAGAGCAGGTGCCGTGATCCTTGCCCCGGGCCTTACCCGCCACGACCCCACCATCCACCAGGAACTGGGCTACGGCAGGTGGCCCAATGTGGTCACCTCCCTGCAGTTTGAACGCATTCTCTCGGCCTCCGGCCCCTTCCAGGGCCACATCACCCGGCCCGCCGACGGCACCCATCCGAAAAAAATCGCCTGGCTCCACTGTGTGGGGTCCCGGGATCCCCACAACGGCAACCCATGGTGCTCATCGGTCTGCTGCATGTACACCACCAAGCAGGCCGTCATCGCCAAAGAACACGACAGCGCCGTGGAGCCCACCATCTTCTACATGGACATGCGGGCCCACGGCAAAGATTTCGACCGCTACATCGAACGGGCCAAAACCGATTACGGAGTGCGCTACATCCGTGCCATGATCTCCGATGTCCGGGAGACAGCCGAAGACGGCAACCTCACCCTTCGCTACGAGCGTCCCGACGGAACCCTTATCTCCGAGTCCTTTGACATGGTGGTCCTCTCCGTGGGCCTGGAGCCCAGAAAAGACGCCGCTGCCTTTGCCGAAACCTTTGGCATCGACACCGACGCCCACCTGTTCCCCACAACCGGTGCCTTTTCTCCCGTTGCCTCTTCACGGCCCGGGGTGTACGTCACCGGCTGCTATCAGAGTCCCAAGGACATCCCGGAAACCGTGGCCCAGGGCAGCGCCGTGGCAGGGGCTGCCATGGCCCTTCTCAGCGAGGCCAGGGGCACGGAGATCACCACGCGAACCCTCCCTCCGGAAACCGTAACCGCAGAGGACGAGCCCCGCGCCGGGGTCTTTGTCTGCCACTGCGGGGTCAACATCGCCCAGACCGTGGACGTCAAGTCCGTGGCCGAGATCGCTTCGGGCATCAAGGGAGTGGTCCACGCCGAAGACCTGGTCTACGCCTGTGCCCAGGACAGCCAGGAGATCATCCGGCAACGCATCACCGACAAAGGCCTCAACCGTGTGGTGGTGGCCTCCTGCACCCCCCGGACCCACGAGCCCCTCTTCCGGGAGACCATCCGGGCCGCAGGCCTCAACCCCTACCTCTTTGAACTGGCCGACATCCGGGAGCAGTGCTCCTGGTGCCACATGGGGCAAGGGGAAGAAGCCACCCAAAAAGCCAAAGAACTCGTCTCCATGAGCATTGAAAAGGCCCTGCGCCTCATGCCCGTGGCCACCGCCACCGTGCCCGTCACCCCCCGGGCCCTGGTGGTGGGCGGGGGCATCGCAGGGCTCACCTGCGCCCTCTCCCTTGCCGATCAGGGGTACGGGGTGGACCTGGTGGAAAAAGAGACCCAGCCCGGCGGACTCCTGGCCGGAGTCTCCACAAGCTGGGACGGAGGCGATGTGGCCCAGTGCCTCAGGCAAAGCCTGGAGCGCGTGGCAACCCATGAACGGATTACCGTTCACGCCGCAGCCGAAGTGGAGACCAGCGAAGGCTACGTGGGCAACTTCACCACCACCCTCACCGACGGGGCCACCGTAGAGCACGGCGCCGTGATCATGGCCACCGGCGGCACCTGGCACGAGCCTACCTCCTTTCTCTACGGAGAAGACCGCCGGGTCATGATCCTTCGAGACCTTGAGGCCTCCCTTGAGCAGGCCCCCCCGAAGGACCGGGAGCACGTTCTGTTTATCCAGTGCGCAGAGTCCCGGTGCGAGCCCCGCAACTACTGTTCCCGCATCTGCTGCCAGGAGTCCGTCAAACACGCCGTGGCCATCAAAAAAGCCAACCCCAAGGCCAACGTCACCATCCTCTACCGCGAAATGCGCACCTACGGCATGCGGGAAATGCTCTACGCCGAGGCCCGGGACTTAGGAGTCCTTTTCGTGCGCTACAGCCTGGACAACATGCCGGAACTCACCCCGTCAACCGACGGCATTGAGGTCCGCCTCAACGACGAGATGGCCGGATTTCCCATCCGCTTCGTGGTTCAACGCCTTGTGCTGGCCGCAGGGCTGAACCCTCACCCCGCCACCGGGGAGATGGCCGAAAGGTACAAACTCACCACCAACAGCGACGGCTTTCTCCTGGAAGCCCACGTCAAGCTCAGGCCCGTGGACTTTCCCAGCGAAGGCTACTACGTGGCAGGCCTGGCCCACGCCCCGAAAAACATCGACGAAACCATCAGTCAGGCCCTCTCCGCCGCAGGCCGGGCCGGGGTGCTCCTCTCCAAAAAAGAGCTGGCCGTCTCCGGGGCCGTGGCCAAGCACAACCGGGACCTCTGCATGAGCTGCCTGGCCTGTGTCCGCAACTGCCCCTACGGCGCCCCCTTCATCGACACCGACGGCAAGGTGAGCCACAACGAGGTCAAGTGCGTGGGCTGCGGCATCTGCGCCGGGGTCTGCCCGGCCAAGGCCTTCCAGGTCAACAGCTTTAAAGACGATCAGATCGCGGCCATGATCGAGGCCGCGGCGCCGGGGAAAGTAGCCAATGGCGAGCAGTAATCCGTCACAACCCGTTTCCAACGGATATCCAAACACATGGAGGACCCATGGCTGATTTGGTAACAAAAATGGAGACCGAAGCGCATGGCGCGGCACCGGCATGGCAGCCCAAGATCCTTGCCTTTGCCTGTCACTACTGTGCCTTTGCAGCGGCCGATCTGGCCGGGGTGATGCGTCTTTCCTACCCCACCAACGTCAAAACCATCCGGCTGCCCTGCACGGGCAAGCTGGACCACGGCTATGTGCTCAAGGCCTTTGAACGGGGATTTGACGGCATCTTCGTGGCGGGTTGACTCCAGGGCCAATGTCATTTCCTGGAAGGAAATACAAACGCAGCCAAGCGCGTCACCCGTCTTAAGCAACTCATCGCCCAGGTGGGCCTGGAGCCGGAGCGCCTTGAAATGTTCAACCTCTCCGCCGCCATGGGACCGAGGTGGGCGGAGATCTGCCGTGAATTTACGGAAACCGTGCGAGAACTCGGGCCATCGCCCTTCGGAGAACCCCATCAAGGAGACAAGCGATGATCGTCGGACAGCAGAAACCGTTGGAAGAGATCTGGGAGATGGTCAAAGACCAGAAACGCCTGCTCGTGCTGGGCTGCAACACCTGTGTGGCGGTCTGCCATGAGGGGGGAAGCAAAGAGGCCGGGATCATCGCCTCCCTGCTCCGCATGAAGGCAAGCAAGGAAGGCGTCACCATGGAGATCACCGAAGGTGGCGTGGAGCGGCAATGCGAAGAGGAGTTTTTTGCCCCTGTGCATGGGGCCATTGCCGGGGCCGACGCGGTGCTCTCCACGGCCTGCGGCATCGGCGTGCAGTTCATCGCCGCCTTCTGGAAGGACAAGCCGGTCTTTCCGGCCCTGAACACCACCTTTTTAGGGGGAGTGGAGACCGAAGGGGTCTTCTCCGAACGATGTCAGGCCTGCGGAAGCTGTGTCCTCGGACGCACCGGCGGCATCTGCCCCATTTCGCGCTGCGCCAAGCGGGTCTTAAACGGCCCCTGCGGCGGCTCGGTGGACGGACGCTGCGAGATCAACAAAAACACCCCGTGTGCCTGGCAGCTCATCGTGGACCGCCTCAGGGAGCTCAACCAGATGGACCGCTACGAAGAGCTCTCCCCCATCCAGGACTGGTCCACGGACCGGGCCGGCGGTCCGAGAACCCTGGAACAGGAGGATTTGAAACAATGAGACCCAAACGTACCCCGCGCACCGCAAGCCGCCTGGAACACGTCCTGGCCCAGGGTCATCTGGCCGTCACCTCCGAATGCGGCCCCCCCAGGGGAACAGACGGCAACGTACTGGAGACCAAGGGCGCCATGCTCAAAGGTTACGTCGACGTGGTGAACGTCACGGACAATCAGACCTCCATGACCCGGCTCTGCAGCCTGGCCGCCTCCATCCGGCTGAAACAGGCAGGGCTGGAGCCTGTTCTCCAGATGGTCACCCGGGACAAAAACCGCATCGCCCTGCAAAGCGATATCCTGGGGGCAGCCTCCTTTGACATCAACAACATCCTCTGCCTCACCGGCGACCACCAGAGCTTCGGGGACTGCAAGACCGGTCAGAACGTCCACGACCTGGACTCCATGCAGCTCCTCCAGGTGGTTCGGCAGATGCGTGACGACGGCACCTTCATCGGTGGAGACGCCATCAGCCGCCCGCCGGAGATGTTCATCGGAGCGGCGGCCAACCCCTTTGCCGATCCCTTTGAGATCCGGGTCCCACGCCTGGCCAAGAAGATCGCCGCCGGGGCCGAGTTCATCCAGACCCAGTGCATCTACAACGTTGATAAATTCGAGGCGTGGATGCAAGGAGTCCGGGACCGGGGCCTCCACGAGCAGACCTACATCCTTGCAGGGGTCACCCCCTTCAAGACCGCGGGCATGGCCAAATACATGCGCAGCCGCGTCCCGGGCATCGATGTTCCCGAAGAGCTGGTCAAACGCATGAGCGACACCCCCAAAGAGAAACAGGCAGACGAAGGCATCGCCATCTGCCTGGAGACCATCGAACGCCTCAAGGAGGTGGAGGGGGTCTGCGGATTCCACGTTATGGCCATCGAGTGGGAGGAGAAGGTCCCCGAAATCGTTAAGCGGGCCGGGCTCTACCCCAGGCCGGAGCTGGAAGAAGCCACGCCGATGCCCGCTTCAGCAGCGGCCCCCTGAACCTTTGACATCACTACTGAAACACCCCCGGAGCATGACCGCAAGGACCTGCCCTTGCCCCCCATACCCCACACCCTGGCCGGGCGGGAAACCGCCCGGAAAGGCGCGACCGGACCCGGTTGGACACCACGGATGCCGGACCGCACCTGAGCCATCAACCCATGCCGATCAAGGAGGTTGCCATGACAGAAAAAAAGCGTGTTCTTGTGGTGGATGACGAACCTGATATGACCCTCGTCATCAAAAAAAGGCTCGAAAGAGAGGGGTTCCTCACCGAGGTGGCCTACAACGGCAGCGAGGCCATCGCCAAGGTGGAGGCCAACCCCCCGGACGCCATTGTCCTTGACGTCATGATGCCGGAGATGGATGGCTACGCGGTCTGCGACCAGCTGAAAAACGACGAAAAGTACGAGGGAATTCCCATCCTCATGCTCACCGCCGTGGCCGACCACGTGGGCTCAACCCGCTACTCCCATTACGACGGGCGGGCCATGGAGGCCGATGACTACATTCCCAAGGGTCCCGATTCCACCGAAGAGATCGTTGCAGGCGTCAAACGACTTCTGCTGTAAGGCCATCGCCACAAAAACGGATTCCCCGGGCAAGCCGACATCGTGTTAACGGCATTGCCCGGGGTATCTCCGCTGGGGAAGCACAAAATACGCCCCCCCTTGGATGTCATGCATGCCATCAGGACACTGCCATGGAGATCAGAACATTCGAACCCAAGGAGAGATGCGGCCTTGTGGTGGTCATCACCGGCTACGGCAAAGGCAAGACCACCAGCGCCATGGGCATGGCCCTGCGGGCCGCAGGCCACGGCATGAAGACCTGCATTATCCAGTTTATGAAAGGGGATCTCTACTCCGGGGAGTGGGACGGAGTTAAAAAGCTCGGCGGCCTGGTGGAGCTCACCGCCACCGGCAAAGGCTTCTGCGGCATCGAAGGCAACCCATACTCCCACGCCGAACACCGGAAAAACGCCCAGGATGCCGTGGCCCTGGCCCACGACAAAATAGCCTCGGGCCGCTTTGACCTCCTTATCCTCGATGAAATCAACAACGCCCTTCACCTCAACCTCGTGGACCTTGATCAGGTCCATGCCCTCCTGCACAAACGCCCGGCCCCCCTCCACCTGGTCCTCACCGGCAGGGACGCCCACCCCGAAATCATCGACAGAGCCGACACCGCAAGCGAAGTCCGCGAAATCAAGCACGCCTACAGAAAAGGCATCGAGCCCCAGCCGGGGGTTGATTTCTAAAGCTTCTGGCCTCACGTTACGTTTGCGGTGCGGGGGCCGCACCCTACGCTTCGCAGCCCAAGCGGGACCGGGAGTTCCGTGGGGACAGGGAATCGTTTTCGCCATGGCGGCAAAAGGCCGGCGTCCCGTAGGGTGCGCCGTGCGCACCGTCAATTACCGGAGAAAACGGATGGGTTACGGCGTCGTAAAATGGCGTTGGCTGTGGCCAAAGCCGATGGTCTCGCGTTACGTTTGTGGTGCAGGGGCCGCACCCTACGCTTCGCAGCCCCGGCGGGACCGGGAGTTCCGTGGGGACAGGGAATCGTTTTCACCATGGCGGCAAAAGGCCGGTGTCCCGTAGGGTGCGCCGTGCGCACCGTCAATTACCGAAGAAAACGGATGGGTTACGGCGTCGTAAAATGGCGTTGGCTGTAGCCAAAGCCGATGGCCTCGCGTACCGTTTTGCGGTGCGGGGGCCGCACCCTACGCTTCGCAGATACAGGGGGATTGGGGTTCATACGATGGAGGAAAAGGCCGATATAGGGCATAGATATGAAAAAACAGGTAACAACACATTATAAAAAGAAAAGGTAAAAGCTCACCAACCCCGCGACGAATTTTCACGCCGGGAGGGTGGAAAATATTGGCCCACATCAAAATGGATAGAATTCAGGGAAACACCTTAATCTGTGGGCCAATATTTTTCATGAAAATTTTTTTAATCGGGGATGAGGTCGTAGTAGTAGCGCATCACGTCGGTGCGGGTAACAATACCGATCATCCTGCCATCCTCCACCACGGGCACCCGGCCGATATCATGTTTGATCATGAGACGTGCCGCCTCCAGAGGGCTCTTTTCGGCTTCGATCTCCACCACGGACGGGGTCATGTAGGCTTTGACCGGGGATTTAAGCTGCTTCTCCTTGCGGATTTTTTTGAAGTCGCGCCGGGAAATCACTCCCACCACCTTGCCGTTGTCGGTGACCGGCACTCCGGTGCAGCCCCGCTCCCGAAGGAGCTCGCCCAGGGTTTCCATGGGGGTGGTGGCCTCCACGGAGACCACGGGAAAGCTCATGATATCCCCCAGCTGAACCGAAGCCACCTGGTCGTTCTCCACGAGGTTGCAAAGCATCGTAAAGACGGCATCGGGATTGTGGAAATCGGACTTGAACTGGGCTGCCCCTGCCCCGGGATGGCCGCCGCCCCCCAGGGTGCGCATAAGTTTTCCCATGTCCAGATTTTCGGCCGTGCTGCGGCCGATGATCATACACTTGCTGCCCTCCCCGTCGTAGAAGACGCCGAAGGCCGCGTCGCTGTTTTCCAGGTCAAGGAACATGTTCACAACCACGGAGAGGTTGGCCACATGGCCCTCGATGGGCACCGCCGCAAAGGAGAGGGTGTAACCGTTGACCTTGCGCCTCTCCGGGTTCTTCATCATCTCAAAGAGCACGGACTTCTGTTTTTCACCGTACACCTGCTTGAGAAACCCGCTTAAAACGGAGAGATCGGCCTTTCGATCCAGAAGCCAGGCAACGGCCCGGGCGTCTTCGGGGGTGGTGGAAGGGTAGGTGAGGCTTCCGGTGTCCTCATAAATGCCGATAAGAAACAGGGTCGCCAAAATGGGGGTAAGGACCATGCGCCGGGCTTCCAGTTCGAGAATGAGGTGGGTGACGGCAGAGCCATAACCCTCGTTTCGAACCATGTCTGCCTTGATGTCACCGCCGTGGTGATGGTCCCAGATATGAATGGTGAGATCGTCCCGCTCCTGCAACGGGGCAAACCCGTCCAGGCGCTTCCAGCTGTTGGTGTCCACCACAATGAGCTGGGTCACCTCATCCAGATTGATCTCTCGCGGGTGGAGGATCTCGAACAGATCCTTGTGAATGGCCATGAAGGCCCGAACATTGGCGTTGACGCTTTTGGGAAGAACCGGAACCGCATCCGGGTAAATCATGGTGGCGGCAATAAGGGAGGCCAACCCGTCAAAGTCGGTCCCCTTGTGGGTCGTCACGATCTGCATGGTATCTCCTGTGCCACAACTCTCCAGTCTTTAGAGGTCGGATTGAATGGTTTCCTTTAGGTTTCGTCCATATCGTACCGACAGCAGAGCCCTTTATGAATCTCCCTTAAGGCCTTGCTGTGCATCCGGCCTCCCCCATGGATCCATGAAAGTTATACCCACTGTATCAAGCATATTGTAAAAAGGATCACGGATTTTTCAACCCCTTCCCCAACATTTCCCCCACAAAAAAGGAAAGCCCGTGGAAACAGCTCTGCCATAAGAATCGTGGATTCCGCCCGACCCGGCATCCGCCCGATTTCCACTGCGCAAATACGCAGCCTACTTTTTATGTAGCACTCCAGCCAAGGGTACGGTCTCCGTTTAAAGCGGTATTTGCCCCTTGAAACAGCAGGTAGCATCGAATCACAACCCACCCATTGAGGTTTTCCGCAACGCCACAGGCCAGCCCCTCTGCGCCACCCCTCCCCCCCACCCCCGAAAGCCGCTATTTGGTAATAATAATGGTGTTCATGCCGATGCGTTCATGGTACATAACACACATCGTGTCAACCCGAAGGGAACGACGCGATTGATATTTCAAGGCTGAAATCACGGATCGGGCTTCTGATTTACGCAATCACAAACCCATATCTTGCCGAAAGGCACGGAACGAGACGTTCCCGACAGCCCATTTTATTACGGTGACCGACCCTTCGGGCGGCCACACCAACATCACAGAGTCAGGTTGTACACATGAGCAAGATCATCATCACGGTAATCGGAAAAGACCGGCCCGGCATCGTCTCATCGGTGGCCCGGGTTCTTCTGCAGCTGGACTGCAACATAGAAAATGTCAGCCAGACCATCCTTCAGTCCGAATTTGCGGGTCTTTACATTGTCTCCATGCCGGCGGGTACTGATCTGGAAACGGTCACCGAGGCATTCAACGGCGCCTTTCAGGAAGATGGCCTCCAGATCCACATCAGCCCTCTGGACGTTAACGCACCCCAGGTCGAGTGTGAAGGCGAGCACTTTATCATCACCACCATCGGGCCGGACAGCAAGGGACTGGTGTACGACATCTCCAATGTCATCGCCGAAGCGGGCGTCAACATCATCAACCTGACGGCCGTGTTCGAAGGCGGAGACAACCCGGAGCGAAACATCATGGTCTACGAGATCCTGGTCCCTGATACCGTGGACCGGCACATTCTCTCTGCCACCCTCAAAGAGAAGGCAGCCAGCCTCAACCTGGCCCTCACCTTCCAGCACAAGAACATCTTCGACACGGTGAACCGCATTTGATGTGCGCCACCGCCGTCTTTACCAATGAAGCAAAAAAACATGTCAGGAACAGACCATGCTTAGCGATAACGAACTGATATCCACCGTGGAGATGCTCAAATACGAGCACCTCGACGTCCGTACCGTGACCCTCGGGATCAACCTCTTTGACTGCGCCAGCCACGACCTGGAGACCTTCAAGTCCAACCTGCGCAAAAAAATCACCCGCCTTGCAGGTCCCCTTGTGGCCACCTGCAACGCCATCGGAGACAAATACGGCATCGAGGTGGTGAACAAACGTATCTCCATCAGCCCCATCGCCGTGGTGGCCGCCCCCTTCAACGCCGACCAGATGGTTGAGATCGCCAAAACCTTGAACGACATTGCCGTGGAAGTGGGCGTGGACTTCATCGGCGGCTTCTCCGCCCTGGTGGAAAAAGGCATGGCCAACGGAGACCGGGCCCTCATCGAAGCCATCCCCGAAGCCCTCACCCAGACCGAGCGCATCTGCGCCTCGGTGAACGTGGGCTCCACCCGGGCAGGTATCAACATGGACGCGGTGCTCCTCATGGCCCAGGCCATCAAGCGCGGGGCTGCCCTCACCGCCGACAAGGACGGCCTTGCCGTGGCCAAACTCTGCGTCTTCTGCAACATCCCCCAGGACGTGCCCTTCATGGCCGGGGCCTACCTCGGCACCGGCGAAGCCGACGCCGTCATCAACGTGGGGGTCAGCGGCCCCGGCGTGGTGAAGCGTGCCATTGACCGCGCCGTGGAAGCCAAGCCCAACCTGGGCCTCGGCGACATCGCCGAAATCATCAAACGCACGGCCTGCAAGGTCACCCGGGTGGGCGAGCTCATCGGCCGCGAAGTGGCCCAGACCCTCGACATCCCCTTCGGCGTGGTGGACCTCTCCCTGGCCCCCACCCCCACCGTGGGCGACAGCGTGGGCGAAATTTTCCAGAGCCTGGGCCTCATCAGCATCGGCGCACCGGGCAGCACCGCAGCCCTTGCCATGCTCAACGACGCCGTGAAAAAAGGCGGCGCCTTTGCAAGCTCCCACGTGGGCGGCCTCTCCGGCGCCTTTATCCCTGTGAGCGAGGACCTGAACATTGAAGAGGCCTGCCAGAAGGGCTTCCTCAACATCGAAAAGCTGGAAGCCATGACCTGCGTCTGCTCCGTGGGCCTGGACATGGTGGCCATCCCCGGTGCCACCTCCGAGGAGACCATCGCAGGGATCATCGCCGACGAGATGGCCATCGGCATGATCAACAACAAGACCACCGCCTGCCGCCTCATCCCCGTGCCCGGCAAAGTGGCCGGAGAGAGCGCCCACTACGGGGGCCTCCTGGGCCACGCCACCATCATCGACGTGAAAAACTGCCAGGGCCGCAACGACTTCGTCCTCCACGGGGGTCGCATTCCGGCGCCCATCCACAGCCTGAAAAACTAAGGAGTGGTATAAAAATTTGGCCTCCGGCGGCCCTGCCGGAGGCCAAACGTTTAATCCGCCTTCGCCTGCAAAGACGGCTGCCCCATGTCATACATCACGCGAATGCCCCGAGAACGAGGGCATAATGGCTGCCTCCATGCATTCGCCATAGGGTTTCCAGGTGCCCCCACCTGGCCGCCGGAGGCTGCGTTTTCGTCAATCGATACGCACGGCGCCCCCAACCATTCCCCTGCAGCAACCCGGGCACCCGATCCGTGCGGCCCCCGCACCGCCCACGCCGCGCAAATCCCCGGCACCCTCTCCCCCAAATAAAAAACGGGCACCCCGAAGGGTACCCGTTTATTTGTTTCACAGTCGTTCGAGTGGTTCTATGCCGTATAATTGGCCCACTTCGAATCGATCATGCCCTGCATCTCTTCGATCACCGCATCGGAGAGGGAACTGAAGCGACGCTGGGTCTGGAAGTACTCGGTGACGGGGGTGCGCTCTTTGCCCACGCGCTTGGCAGACTCACCGGTAAGGGAGAACTCGCCCTTGACGATCTCGTAGAGGTCGAACAGGCCGGTGGTGACCCCCAGCTTGCCGATCTTCACGGTGTTGCGGGTGGGAAAACCCCAGCCCGAGGGGCACGGGGTGTGGACGTGGATGTAGCGCGTCCCGCCCTTCATGGAGGCGGCCTTCTTCACCTTGTCGTAGAGATCCAGGGGGTAGGCTGCTGAAGCCGTTGCCACGTAATCGATCCCATGGGCGGCGATGATGCTCGGCACGTCCTTTTTGTGCTGGAGCTTGCCCTTGATGGGGGTGGTGGTGGTCATGACGCCCTTGGGGGTGGTGCCGGAACGCTGCACACCGGTGTTCATGTAGGCTTCGTTGTCGTAGCAGATGTAGATGATGTCCTCACCGCGCTCGCAGGCGCCGGAGAGGGCCTGGATGCCGATGTCCCCGGTGCCGCCGTCGCCGGCAAAGGCCACGACATTCAAGTGATCCCGCCCGGTGGCGCGCAGGGCGGCCCGTACGCCGGTGGCGGCCGCGGCCGTGGAGGCAAAGGTGACGTTCACGCAAGGGAGCTTGGTGGAGGCCACGGGGTAGAGCCCCTGGAGAACAGTCAGGCAGCTGGGGGGAACGGCCAGAACCGTATCCTTGCCCAGGGCTTTCAGGGCGGTGCGGTACACGATGCCCAGGCCGCAGCCGGAGCAGGCGCGGTTGCCCGGATTCATGATCTCTTCATCCGTCAGGCTCAAAATCGTTGTTTTTTTCTCGTTATCCATGGCAGCCACCCTCTACAGCTTCAGGCCGATCCACCGGGGTTCATCCCCGACGGCGGCTTCTTTGTTGATGGATTCGGTCAGGGCGTCGTACAGGTGCTGGGTCTTGATCTCCCGGCCCCCAAGGCCCACGATGTAGTTGTGCACGAACGGCCGGGTCTCGGCGCTGTAGAGCGCGGACTTGACGTCTGCATAGAGAGCCCCCTGGTTGCCGTAAGAGAGCGCCTTTTCAAGCACGATGACGCCCTTGAACGCGGAAAGGGCCTCGCGCACGGCGGCGTCGGGAAAGGGCCGGTAGACCTTCAGGCCCATGACACCCACCTTGATCCCCTCTTCCCGCATGGCATCCACCACGTCGCGGAGCTGGTAGGAGAGAGAGCCCATGCAGAAAGCCACGTAGTCGGCGTCGTCACAGCAGTAGGGCTCCAGGAAGGGCTCTCCGCCACGGCCGAAAATTTCGCCGAACTCCCCGTCGATCTTTTCAATCTCGGAAAGGGCCGCGCGCAGGTCCGTGTGCAGGGTCTTGCGGATCTCCATGTAACCGGGGGCCGTGTTGCCGTGAAGGTCGGGTCGCACGTCCGGCAGGGTCACGGTGTTGAAATTCCGAGGCTTTTCCGGGTTCAGGAAATGGGTGGGCTCAAAGCCGGGCAGAAAGGCGTCCACCTTCTCCTGCTCGGGCACGTCAAAGGGCATGTAGGTGTGGGACAGAAGGTAGCCGTCGTAGCACACCATAACGGGGATGCTCACGGTTTCGGCAAGTTTGAAGGCCTTGAGCACCGTGTCGTGAATCTGCTGATGGTCGGCACAGTAAAGCTGAATCCACCCCAGGTCCCGCTGGCTCACCGTATCCTGATGGTCGTTCCAGACGGTCCAGGGCGCGCCCACGCCGCGGTTGGCCACACACATGACGATGGGAAGACGGGCCCCTGCCGCCCAGTGGAGCTGCTCGTTCATGTAGAGCAGGCCGTTGGCGCTGGTGGCGGTAAAGGAGCGGGCCCCGGCGGTGGAGGAGGCGATGCACACGGCCATGGCGCTGTGCTCGCTCTCCACGGGGATGTATTCGGCAGGGAGGTCACCGGACTCGACGAACTCGGACAATTTTTCCGTCAGAGGGGTCTGCGGCGTGATGGGGTAGGCGGCGATTACCTGGGTCCTCGCCAGTTTGACCCCAGTTGCGGCAGCCACGTTGCCTGATTCAATCACATGCATGGTCTATTTCTCCTCCTTGGTAAAGCTCGCCTCGGGCACCATGGAGATGGCCCCGGCGGGACACTCCTCGGCGCAGATGCCGCACCCCTTGCAATAGGTATAATCAATGGTGGGCGGAATGGTCTTGGTGACCACCGCGTCGGGGCAGTAGAGCCAGCAGTTGAAACACGACGGCTTCCCGGTTTTGGCGGGAATACACTTCTCCGTATCGATGACGGGACGAACCACCCGCCAGGATCCGGTGTTGCCCCCGTCCCCGGGGCCCGGTTCACTGACAGAGATCATGTTGCAGAATGCGTCTTTGGACATCAGGCACCTCCGATGACTGTGCGATCATAAGTAAGGGCGGCCGCCCGGGCGTTCTCCTCGGGCTTCATGACGGAAAACTCGTTGAGGATGGCTTCCCTCAAAAGGTCACGGCTCACCAGACCGGTGGCCTTGGCAAAGGCACCGATGATCCCGGTGTTGACGATGCCGGGGGCCAGGCCGGCCTCCAGGGCATGGGACGTCACATCGGAGATGGAGAGTTTGTGGGCGCCGAAGTCGTAGGTGTCTATGGCTTTCGGGGTGTTGAGGATAATCTGCCCCCCGTCCTTCAGGCCATGGGTGACGTCCACTTCCTCAAGGAGGGTGTGGTCCAGAACCACAACCATATCCGGGGTTTCAATGGGAGAGAGATCGTAGATTTTCTCCCGGGAGATCTTCAGGGACGTGAAAACGGGGGCTCCCCTACGCTCCGTTCCGAAGGTGGGGGCCATAACCACACCTTTGTAGCCAGCCTTGAACACGGCGTTGGCCACAACCTTGGCGGCTGTGATGGCACCCTGACCTCCCCGGCCGTGCCAACGGATTTCAATGATGTCCTGTCTCATGTTTCACCACTTTCAGCACGTTGATGTGCCTTGATCATGCCTGGCACCTGCCCGAATAGCGCCCGGGAAGGTGCAGAATATCCAAAGATATCCGACCCGGAATCATTCCGGGCCAGGGGGATACGATACCACCTGCGCCGTCCTTCCGTCTACCCTCGGAAAAACGTGCCGAATCAGGGAGCTGCCGTATCCTTTCACATTGCTTGGGCTGCCTTTCACTTGACGTTAACGTCAAGATCAATCAAGAAGCAATATCGCAAACCAAATTCCCTTGTCAAGCCCCTTTGCACAAGTTGCTCCGTCACAGACGGAAAACTTTGTTAATATGCGTTTTTCAAGGACATTGGCCACATTCTTCTTGATTTACCCCTCGGATACCGCTATCTAAATTTTAAAACCTGTGCGCACTTGCCGCTCAAGGCGTCACCATGCCGAGACCGATTCGACACCCAGCCGTTTGGTCCTCTACCCCGGCCCATGGCCAGAGCCTGTCCGTTCTGCGCATCCGAAACATATTGAGGCACCCGGCAAAGACATTGCGTGACGAGCCGCCCCTGAAAATCATCAATTTTCAAGGACATAATCCAAAAGCCGATACGGCTTACCTGTCACTGCAACCCTTGCCCTGCCCCCGACACACGGTTCACTCTGCATGGCGTTTCGCCATACTGATATATCAACCTTCAATGGCCGCGCATGTCACAGCCATTGCCACGACTTTTTGAGGTCTTCCATGGATATCACCATCAACAGAATCGACACGCCCAAGGCACACCCCGATGAATCCAATCTGGGATTCGGGACCATCTTCACCGACCACATGTTCTGCATGGACTACACCGAAGGCATCGGGTGGCACGACGCCCGCATTGTTCCCTACGGTCCCTTTGAGGTGAGCCCCGCCACCATGGTCCTCCACTACGGACAGACCATCTTCGAGGGCCTGAAGGTCTACAAGAAGGAAGACGGATCCGCCCAGCTCTTCCGCCCCCGCGACAACTTCGAGCGCCTCAACCGCTCCGCCCACGCCCTCTGCATCCCCGAGATCAACGTGGACGACTGCCTGGAGGCCCTCCAGGCCCTCCTCTGCATGGAAAAGGGCTGGATCCCTTCTGCCCCCGGCACCTCGCTGTATGTCCGGCCCTTCATCATCGCCATGGACCCCTACATCGGCCTGAAGTCCTCCCCCACCCACCGGTTCATGATCATCCTCTCCCCGGTGGGCGCCTACTACCCCGAAGGGTTCAATCCGGTGAAGATCTGGGTCTCCCCGGAACACGTCCGTGCCGTCCGCGGCGGCCTCGGCGCAGCCAAAACCGCCGCCAACTACGCGGCCAGCCTCTACGCCACCGAGATCGCCCAGGCCGAAGGCTACACCCAGGTTCTCTGGCTTGACGGCGTGGAGCGCAAGTATGTTGAAGAAGTGGGCTCCATGAACATCTTCTTTGTCATCGACGACGAGATCGTCACCCCCGAGCTCAACGGCAGCATCCTGGCAGGTATCACCCGGGACTCCGTTCTCAAGCTGGCCCGCCACCAGGGCAAAAAAGTCGCGGAAAAACGCATCTCCATTGACGAGGTGTTCAAGGCCCACGAAGAAGGCCGCCTTCAGGAGGTCTTCGGCTCCGGTACCGCAGCGGTCATCTCCCCGGTCAACAAGATCAAGTACGGCGACCGCGAGATCACCGTGGGCGACGGCGGCGCAGGCCCCATCTCCTCCGGCATCTTCAACGACCTCATGGACATCCAGTTCGGTCGTTCCGAAGACCCCCTGAACTGGATCGTTCCCGTGGCCTAAGTCCCTCGCACGGCTGAGGCAGACGCCACCCATACGACATAAAAAAGGCGGTATCCGATGATTCGGATACCGCCTTTTTTTTGGATAACGATTCAATTGCCTCCGGCTGCACGACCGAGAGCTAAACATTTAAAAAACAAAATCAGGCCAATGAAAGGCGAATGTGATTTTCCCCGAGGAACGAGGGGGAAAGCGCATTCGCATTAGGGTTTCCAGGTGCCCCCACCTGGCCGTCGGAGACAGTGCGCTTACATCGATAATGGACACGTGGCAACAACGTATCCTGTGACTTCGTAGCGTGTGAGCCTGCCCGCACAAACTATTAGCGTTTCTGTCGGGCGAAGCCCGAGCCGAAGGCCATTGCACTTTGCCCTGAGGAACGAAGGGCAAAGTGCAATGGCAATAAGCTTTCGAGGTGGCTCACCTCGCCGCCGGAGGCCTGCTTTTTCCGCTCACTTTAACCATAGAAGGCTGTTGTTTTGAGTGCGTTACGCAAACAGTTCCACCAGGGTGCTGCTCCGGACATCCACGAGGCCCTTGTCCGTGAGCTTCAGGGCCGGGCTCACCGGTAGGGTAAGGGTGGCAAAGGACATGAGCGGGTTGGGGTGGACAAAGCCGAGTTCTTCCATGGCCTGCTGGATCCGGGCGACCTGTGCGGCAATCTCGGGCATGGGGTCTTCGGAGAGGAGGCCAGCCACGGGCAAAGCCAGTGAGGCCACCACCTCCCCTTTTCGCACCACGCAGATCCCGCCCTGGTTGCGGACCACCCAGCCTGCAGCCATCTTCATGTCCGAGGCCCGGCCCCCTGCCACCAGCAGGTTGTGGCTGTCGTGGGCATAGGAGGTGGCCACGGCGCCCCCTTGAAAGATGCACCCGGTCATGATCCCCTTGCCTGCCCCGGCCTTTCCGGTGTGGCGCTCGATGACAAGGGCCAGGTTGCAGGGCGCCTCCTCCCAGGACACCCTGCCCTCTTCCACCGGCAGGGTGAGTCGCCCTTCACGGGTGTAGGTGGTGAGATTGTTCTTCTCCATGGTGCGGCAGCAGACCACCCCGGCGCCCTCCGGGGCCTCCAGCTCAAACAGGGTGTCCGGGAGTTCCCCGGGCAGGCGAATGCTTTGGTAGAAATCCTCGGGAAAGGATGCGCCAAAGCCTTCCTCCGCCGTTTGGCACCGGGATACGGGGATCCCGCCTTTAAAGACCTCCTCCACGGTAAAATCTGCTGACCGGTCGGCCAGGAGCACGGCATCGGCGACCTTGCCCGGTGCAATGGCCCCCCTGTCCCGAAATCCCATGCGGCGAGCCGGTGACCAGGTGGCGGCGATGACAGCTTTCTCCAAGGGCATACCCGCCTCAAGGGCCTTTCTCACCACATGGTCGAGGTGCCCCTTCGCCACCAGAACGTTGGGTGGCACATCATCGGTGACAAAGCAGAAGAGACCGTCGGTATCGTGGGCCAGAAGGCAGTCGACGATCTCCGGGGTCACGGCTTTTTCCTGGAGTTCCACGAACATGCCGTTTGCCAGGCGCTGCTCCAGCCCTTCGGGGTCCTGGAGGCAGTGGTCCGAATCCACGCCCATGAAGAGCACCTTGGCAAGGTCCAGCCCCTTGTAGGAAGGACAATGCCCCTCCACGGCAGCAAAGGGCTGTTCGTTTCGCATGTAGTCGATGAACCCGGCGGCACGGGACAGGCCCATGTCAATGAGTTCCGGGCAGTTCATCACCTCCCCCAGGCAGATAACCTTCGGTTCTTCCCGAAAGAGCCGATTCAGCTCCTCCAGGCCCACCGCGCCCCCTGAGGTCTCCAGGTCAGATGAGGTGGCGGGCACGGAGCTGGGAACACCGTAGTAGACATCCGCCGCCGCCCCTTCAGAGGCCCGGATCATCTCCTGAATGCCCCGGAGCCCGAAGACGTTGGCGATCTCATGGGGTTCGGAGACCACAGTGGTCACCCCTCGCTCTGCAACGGCCCGGGCAAAGGGCACCGGGGTGCACAAGGTGCTTTCTATGTGCAGGTGGATATCGATGAGCCCCGGAATCAGAGGTTTTCCCCCGCAGTCCCGGGTCTCTTCGGGCTCAAAGCCCATGCCCTCCACCTTGCCGACATACAAAAAACGCCCCCGGTGAATCACCACGTCGCAGCGGTCCCACCGCTTGAGAAAGACGTTGAACACCAGGGCATCTTTTAACAGGGCATCCACAACCATGGTGTCCGCCTCCTTTTTCGTATCATTTTGTAACTATTCAGCCCCACATGCCTCCGGCGGTCCTGCCGGGGGCCAACCTTTTGAAAAGTTGAACAAACAGTCCTTAGGCCATCATTTCAAGGATCCGCCGGAGGCGCGCTGAAGGGTTACATCATTTTCATATCAGTGAGTTGCGATGATCCTGAAATAGTAGATCATGAGAAGGGCGATGGCGTAAACCGACCAGTGGGCATCCCGGGCCGCTCCTGTGACAAGCTTCAAAAAGGCATACACCACCAGGGCCGCTGCAATGCCGTTGCCCGCGTTAAAGGAGAAGATGGTCACCGTCACGCAGACAAAGGCGGGGATGTATTCCGTCATGTCGCTGTAGTCGATTTTGCGCATGGAGCCCAGCATGGAGATACCGATGTACATCAGCACCGGCGAGGTGGCGCAGGACGGAATCATCAGGGCAATGGGCGAGAAAAAGAGGGTCAGCAGGAAAAAGAAGGAGGCGACCACGGTGGTCAGGCCGGTTCGGCCCCCGGCCTCTACCCCGGCGGAGGACTCCAGGTAGGTGGTGAGAACCGGGCAGGAGAAAAAGGACCCGAAGGCGGTGGCGCCGGAGTCCACATAAAAGCACTTGTCGATGCCCGGCATATCACCCTTCTCATCCAGGTACCCGGCCTGTGCCCCCACGGCAAGGAGGGTCCCCAGGGTGGAGAAGAAATCGGGAATGAAGAACGCCAGGAGATAGGGAAGGTACTTCGGGCTCAGGGCTCCTGTGATGTCGAGGTTGAACATCATGGAATCGATGCCCGACGGCATGGACACCAGGCTCCCAGGAAGCCGGGTCACCCCAAAGGGAATGCCCGCCAGCGTGGTGAGGAGCACGGCAAAGATGATGCCCCCCTTGACCTTGCGGGCAGTAAAGAAAAGCACCAGGAAAAAGCCCAAAATGGACAGGAGGGCCTTGGCCGAGGTGAGGTCCCCGAAAACCAGCACGTTCTTGCCCGGATTGGCAACGATAATCCCCGCGTGCTTGAACCCAAGAAGCGCGATGAACAAGCCGATCCCTGCCCCCACAGCTACCTTCACGCTTGGGGGAATCACCGTCACGATAAACTCCCGGACCCCGAACACCGAGACCAGGATAAAGATCACCCCGCTGATAAAGACGATGCCCGATGCGATGCTCAAAGGGACGCCCCCTTTGAGCAGGGTAAAAGAGAAAATGGCCACGCTGCCCAGCCCCGGCCCCAGCATAAAGGGCCGGTTCGTATAGAGCCCCATGACAAGGGACGCCAGCACCGTCATCACCACGGTGACTGTAAAGGCCTCCCCCTTGGGCACCCCGCCCGAGCTGAGCATGCCGGGCACCACCGCGATGATGTACGCCATGGTCGCAAAGGTGGTAAACCCTGCGATGAGTTCTGTTTTCAGATCAGTCCCGAAGTCGGAACACTTAAAAAAGGCGCTGAGCCGCCCTTGGCCTACTCCTTGTCCATCCATCCTCACTGTCCCCTTTTCAAACAAAAAAACTGTCACGTAAAACAAATCAAAAAACGGCCCCTTGGCGCCGAATCCCTCTCGGCAGGGCCGCTCTGGATACACCTCATATGGTTTTTCAAAAAAACAAGCCTCCGGCGGCGAGGTGAGCCACCTCGTAAGCTTATTGCCCTTGCGCTTTGCCCTTCGTTCCTCAGGGCAAAGCGCAAGGGCCTTCGACTCGGGCTCCGCCCGACATTAACTCTGATGGCTTATGCAGGCTGGCTCACAAGCTTCGAAGTGACAGGATACGATGCCGCCGCTTGTCCATTATCGATTTAACCCGGATATTTCACGAGTCGAGTGCACCTATATTCAAGGCATCAGAGCTGCAGAAGTCGTGGTTTTATAAAAGCTCTGATAACGTAGAAGATGGGCGCACTCGGCTCGCCCGAAGGGTTAGAAATTCGAGCAAAAAAGCCTCCGGCGGCCCTGCCGGGGGCCAAACTTTTAAAAAGTTTGATAAACAGGTCAGGCTTCGCCGAAACAATTCCAACATTTTCGCACCCGTGCTTCGTTTTGATGGCCCTTCGGGGCGATCAAAACGAAGCACGGATGCATTAGAAACGTTTTTTGCGGAGCTTTATTTCAAAAAAGCAACCCGCCGGAGGCAACTGAACAGTTACGAAATATCTAAATATTTCCAAGTAATCAGACGTAATAATAGCTTATTGATTTGGCCCAATCGTTTTCTCATGAAATATCCGGGTTAAGCGTACTGCAACTTGACGGATACCTAAACCAAAGCCCGCACAGACGCCCGCTCTGCCAGGGTACTGCGGATCATCACCTTGTGGCAGGTGGAGGTCACCTCCCCTGCGGCCACGTTGAGCAGGAGCTCGGCGGCGCTCTTTCCGGCGTCGGCCATGTGCAGGTCCACGGTGGTCAGGGCCGGGTAGAGAAAAGGTGAGAAGGTGACGTTGTTGCGCCCGATGACAGAGATATCCTCGGGGATGCGGAGCCCGGCCTCCTGGATGGCGGCATAGGCTCCCAGGGCCATCTGGTCCGACATGCAGCAGATGGCCGTGGGCTCGGGCCCGGTGGCCAATCGCTCTTTTATCGCCAGGTAGGCTGATTCGGCCTGGTAATCCCCGTAGCAGATATTCTCCCCGCGCACCTCGATGTCCGCCTCGCGGCAGCACGCGTTGTAGGCGTCGATGACTCCCAAGGCGTTGACGTCGTTCTCGCGGCCCAGGAGCAGAACGATCTCCCGGTGCCCCTGATCTATGAGAAAAGAAGCCCCCGAGGCTTTGTCCAGATCCTGGAGGATGACCTGGTGAACGGGCAGGTCCAGCTCCGGGATGTTGATGGTCACAAAGGGCTTGCCGCTGCTTTGGAGGGTAGCGATGTTACGGTGCACCTGCTCGGTGGAGCAAAAGCCCGTGCTGAAAAGAAAATACCCGTCGCACCCCGCGCTGTTTTGCAGCTGGTCCTTGACGATCTCTTCAGAGGAGGCTCCGTTGACGGGCAAAAAGAGCATGCTGTATCCCCTTTCCGAGAGGACCTGCTGAATGCCCGCCAGGATGGCGTTGGTAAACTCATTGACGAACAGGGGAAGCGAAGTGGGGATAATCACGCCGGTGATCTTGGATTCGTGTCGTCCCAGGCTGCTGGCAAAGATGTTTTTGCGGTAATTGAGCTCATCGACCACCTTGTCGATACGCTCCTTGGTGGAGGCACTGACCCGCGTCGTCTCTTTGTTGTTCAGGTAAAGGGAGACCGAGGCAATGGACACCCCGACCCGTTTGGCGATCTCTTTGATGGTTGCTGCCATGGTGATTTCCCCGATAGGTTAAACGTTCAACCTCACCTACTATGAAGCTTCCGTGCCTGTCAATATCTTCCTGGGAGGCAGATCACCGGGGCCGTGACAGCCACTGTTCAAGAGAGGGGGGGGGAGAACCCGTGAAAAAACCGGGATGCGACGGCAGCACGGAGGCGATTAGCGTTCCGGTCAGCGCCGTTTGGGATACAGGAAGGCAGAGGGGGGGGGAAGGTGACAATCAGGCCAGGTGAGCTGCCAGGCGTCTTCCCAGGCCAAGGAGGGTGAGGGTCGGGGGGAGTCCCCAGGCCTCCGGCACCACGGAGCAGTCACAAACGTAGAGGTTTTCCTTCTCCGTCTTCAGGTCGGAGTCCACCATGTGATTGATCTTGACGGTCCCTCCGGGGTGGGCGGCCACTTTCCAGCCGGTATAGACCCCCTTGGCTCCGGCCTGCCTTAAAATGGCCTTTGCCCGGGACACCCCCGTCTTCATCTTCAGGCGGTCACCGGGGCCTATGCTCTTCCGGAGTCCCCCTTTCCATGTGAGCCGCCCTCCAAGCTCATCTTTGATCTTGATCATCACCATGAGGGTGTCGGGACGGGAAAGCATGCGGTGGAATTTCAATTTCGGCGCAATCTGGGCGGCAAAGACCGGGGTCGGAAAATGAAGGTCCACCATGAGGTACCCCTCGTCTTCCATATGGATCCCTGCAGACATCTGGGTCTCGCCTTTGCTTCCCAGGCCGTCCACGGAGCCGAAAACCATCACCAGCGGATCAAAGAAAAAGTCGTACCCGGCGCTGTAGAGACCGCTGTGGCGAAGGATATGCGCAGATCCGATGCCCCCTGCGGAGAGGACCACCTTGTCGGCGTAAGCTGAAAGGGTTTGAAAGCCCTTTTTGTAGATCACCCCGATGGCGGCGTCCCCTTCAAAAATGACCTTCTCCACCTTGGCCCCGTTGACCAGGGTTGCACCCTGATCCACGGCCTCTTCCACGTAATCCCGGGCAGTCCATTTGGCGCCGTGGGGGCAGCCGTAGGTGCACTTGAGGCAGTCGGGGCGACAGAGATCCTGATCGATGAGCTTATTGAATTTGTTCCACTCATAGCCCAGGTTGCGGGCGCTCTCCATCAATCGCAGGGCACCGGGTCCCATGAGCTCGTCTTTTAGTGGAGCGATGGGGAGCTCCCGCTTCAGCGCGTCCACTTCCCCGCGGATATCAATCCCGTAGGAGTCAAGCATCTCAAAGGGCGGATCAAAGGCGGTGGCGCAGTAAAACATGGAACTCCCGCCGGTGCAGATGCCCCGGACCATGCCGAGGAGGGATTTGTTGCTGAACAGAATATTCCTGCCGGGAATCCCCGCATTTTTCACCAGTTGAGAAAAGGTCCCCTTGACGGGTTTGTAATCACCCCATTCCAGAATCAGCACATCCTTTCCCTGTGCTGTCAGTTCCCTGGCGACGGTGGCCCCACCCGGCCCGGTTCCCACGACAATCACATCGGCCTGTGTCTTCATGGTTTCCATAACGCCTCCCTGTTAAAATTGTCGACAATCCACAACCGTCATTGATACATAGCGACAGGACACCTGTCAACACGCATCAACTATGTTCATTTTATGGTCATATTTAAGGGATCCGGGGCCACCGAGAACCGCCAGGCCCCTCCCCAATGCCATGCCCGCCCTCCCCTCCGCCTGCCGGGAAGGCGCGAACTTTTCACATCATCTCAACCGTGCAGCCGGTGACGCCCGAAGGATGCCAGGGCGTAGATCTTTTCCGACGCCACATAGGCCTCCATGGCCTGGACGCCCCTCTCCACATCCCGCGCTTCAAGGCTCTCGACAATGGTTTTGAAATAGGACAGCTTTGCAAGGTATCTTTTGCGGTTCACCACGAGGGAAAGGTATTGCAAGCGCTGGGCGTTGGGCATCAAACCCTGGAGGATGCCTGCAAGAACGGGATTTTCAACGGTCTCCAGACCGACGTCGGCAAAACTGAAGATCGCATCATAGACGCCGCCGGCGTCCCCTTTTTCAGCCGCGGCCGCCATCTGTTCGTAGGCATGGATCAATCGCATGCGGTGAGACTCACCGCACCGCTCGATTCAGCGGCGCACCACCAGGCCGTAGAGGACCTGAAGGACATCGGCGTGCCCTTCGATCACCGCCTCGGTCACCCGGGTCACCCGCGCCCCGCACCGGGGCACGATCTCCACCAGCCCCCTTTTTTCCAGAATACGAATGGCCTCCCGGATGGGGGAACGGCTCACCCCAAATTCACCTGCGATGGCCTGTTCACGGACCCACTCCCCCGGCGGCAGATCCAGGCGCACGATCTTCTCCGTAAGGTAGGTGGCGATGCGATCGGATAAATTCTCAGGCTTCTCGGTTTCCATGGGCCTCCGCTCAGGGGGTTGGGGTGGTGTGGCAACGGCCTGTCATGTCACCCGATAAAGTCGAAACCCGCCGTGCAGCCGCCGCAGATTCCACAGAACAATGTATCCCCGGAAAAGAAATTGCGTACTGGTTTTATGCGTTCAGCAGGTAATCTCTCGGGTAACGCGAAGAAGCACGTGACATGAGATGGAACAGGTCCCGCAGCTCATGTCGGGGTATCATCGATTCAGGATTTCAGCGAACAATGGACAGGCTTTGCTTACATAGGAAAGAAGTATATCATATTAATTTCTACCTACTCAAAGGTAAAAATGCAACCTTCATTTCACGGTGGATTCACGCGGCCATGGAAAAACATATGCACATCAGGGGGAGGAAAAGAACAAGAAGGGAAGAAAAAAATCGGAAACGCACACCCTGCGAAACCCGCGGCCCCTTGCCTGGCGGAAGCCCGGGTATCGCCGGATGTATCAGCCACGGCCCTTCCCATGTCGCAACGGAAGGACCGGTGACTCAATTACTTGTCGCTGCGGCTGTCCCAGATCCCCGGCTCCAGCTGATCACGAAGCTCGGGGTAGTCGTTGGCGTCAAAGGTGGGCAGCTTGCCCTCTTTGAGCTGCTTGTTGTAATCCCTGGCCAGCTTCACCACCACACCGGAGAGAAGCACGATGGCCACCAGGTTGGTCAGGGCCATGAAGCCCATGGAAAGATCCGCCATGGACCAGACGATGGGCAGCTCGGCCACGGCGCCGAACATCACCATACCCAGAACGAGGAAACGGAACACCGTCAGGCCACCGGGATGGTTTCGTTCAAGGAAGATGAGGTTGGTCTCAGCATAGGAATAGTTGGCGATGACCGAGGTAAAGGCAAAGAAAAAGATTGCCACGGCCACAAAGGCGTTGCCCCAGCTGCCCACTCCCGAAGAGAGGGCTTTCTGGGTCAGTTCGATGCCGCTCATGCCGGAGTTGGCCTCCAGGGCGCCGGAGACGAGGATCACGGCGGCCGTGGCAGTACAGATCACCAGGGTGTCGGCAAACACGCCCAGCATCTGAACATACCCCTGGGAAGCGGGGTGGGGAGGATAAGGCGTGGCCGAGGCCGCGGCGTTGGGGGCGGACCCCAGGCCCGCTTCGTTGGAAAACAGGCCCCGCTTGATGCCGTTCATCATGGCCTGGGCCACGGTGTACCCCAGGGCCCCGGAAACGGCCTTGTCCCATCCAAAGGCGCTGTTGATGATAAGCGAGATCACTTCGGGAAGCTTTTCGATCTGGGAGCCCACCACATACAGGGCGAGGATCAAATAGGCAAGGGCCATGAAGGGCACGATGAGCTCAGCCACCCGCGCGATGGTGCGAAGGCCGCCGAAGATCACTATGCCGGAGAGGACCACGAGGATTCCCCCCATGACCGCAGGAGAGACCCCGAAGGCCACGTCCATGGCCTGGGCAATGGAGTTGGCCTGCACCGCGTTGAACACCAGACCGAAGGAGATGATGAGAAAAATGGAGAAGAGCACACCCATCCAGCGCATGCCCAGGCCTTTCTCCATGTAGTAGGCGGGGCCGCCGCGGTAGTTGCCGGCGTCGTCACGGGTCTTGTAAAGCTGTGCCAGGGTGCTCTCGGCAAAGGCGCTGGACATGCCCACCAGGGCCACCAGCCACATCCAGAAGATGGCGCCGGGTCCCCCAAGGGTCAGGGCCACGGCCACGCCGGCCAGGTTGCCGGTGCCGACACGGGCGGCCAGACTGGTACACAGGGCCTGAAAAGATGAAATCCCGGCGCTGTCCGCCTGACGGCTCTTTTTCAGCACGGAGAACATGTGCCCGAAGTGGCGAAACTGGATGAATCCCAGGCGAAGGGTGAAGTAAATCCCCACGCCGATCAGAAGATAAATGAGGACAGAGCCCCAGATCAAGCCGTTCAGGTTGTTGATGATAGTGTTTAACACGCGTTGCTCCTTGTGAGTTTAACAGGGACCGGCTTCCCGTCGATGGCATGGACAAACAAAAAAAACGCACGAGCCCGGGCCTTGACGTCCAAGCCGCCCCGTTCGTGCGTGTATGTGTGTGGGTAATGCCGTTCCCGCTCATTCATACGTTCATAATTTCGGCCCGGAATATAGTACGATTCACCCTAAATTGCAATCACGTAAAAACGATGGAAATCCCTCGCCAAATCAAGCCTTAGCCAAGGTTCCTTCCTTGCTGAACAGACCGGCACCTGGCCCTGCCCCGAGGGCTTAACAACAGGCAACCTTACGCTTATTCACGATTTCAGCCCCACGGGCACCCGAAGCAGCACCTCCATGCAACGCCCCGCCTTGCCCTTGGCATGGCCGCCTCCCAGGCACGCTCACGGCCTATTTTACTGACACATGCAAAAAAGGCATACCCTCAATTAGAAAAATGGAATACAATAAAAGTTTTCGCACTAAAAACAGACATAGACAACGAGGAACATCGATGCTGGACATGTGGAACGAATCATTGCCGTATATCATTCGCATCCTGACGGCCGCCGCCCTGGGCGGGCTGCTCGGGCTGGAACGGGACATCCACGGACGGGAGGCGGGCCTTCGGACCCACCTGCTGGTCTGCGCCGGGTCCGCGGTGTTCATGACACTCTCCACGGCGGTCTCCACCTTCGGCGTCCTCAAGCCCGAGGCCTTCCAAGGGGTCACAGACCCCGGGCGCATCGCCGCGCAGATCGTCACGGGCATCGGCTTTCTGGGGGCCGGGGCCATCATCAAGGACGGTCTCTCCGTGCGGGGGCTCACCACAGCGGCCTGCCTCTGGATCACCTGCGCCATCGGTATGGCCGCAGGGGCCGGGCTGTATATCCTCTCCGTGGCCACCACGATCATCGCCCTCTTCTCCCTGTCGGTACTCAATTACGTGGAGCAGTTCTATAAAAAGGACGTCTACCGCAACCTGACCCTCTCCCTTCCCGAAGGGGAAAAACCGGAGCGGGCCATTGAAGTGATGAAGGAAAACGGGCTCCGAATCATCTCCACGGAACTCCTGAAAGACTACGACACGGGCGTAACCCGCCTCACCCTGGGGCTCCAGCTTTCATCCAGGGGAAACGTGGACAAGCGCTCCTACGATATCATCGACGCCCTGGAGGAGAGCCCCATCATGCTCAACTCCATCAAGTGGTACAAAATTTAGCCTGACCCGGCTCGCCCGAAGGGTGAGAAAATCAAACAGCAACCCCTGATTTACATTTTGTATTTTCAAAATGGCTGACATTTTCGTTGTAGCATTCTAAAATCATGCAGCTTTCATCTTGGCTATTTGTTTTCTCATGAAATATCCGGGCTAATTTTCACACAAAGAGGTGACCATGGCTCCAGACGACCTGTTCGCCGCCCCCACCCTTGCCGATGTACTCCGGGAAATGGACATTGAATTTCTCGTTGCAGGAGAGTACGGCATCACCGTGGACGACGCCGCAAATTTCATCGGAAACGACCACTTCCTATTTCTGGATGTGCGAACCCGGGAGGAGAAAGACCACCTGGCTTTCTCCTTTGCCCGGCACATCCCCTTGCATGAACTCCCGGACCGTGTAGACGAACTCCCCCGGGACAAGTTCATCATCACCTTCTGCGTCTCCGGGTTTCGGGCCGCCATGGCCTACGCCTTCCTCCGCACCCAGGACTTCGACGAGATCAAGGCCCTTAAAGGGCGCCTGGACGAGCTGGCCGGAGCCATGACCCCAGGCCGGTTCTACCGCCTGGGGCCATAATTTCAACGGAGTTCGGCACCTACTCCCTGTAATACGCCTTGTACTCTTCCGTGGGCTCGATCTCCTTGTAGAGGTAAAGAACGTTTCCGATGGGGTCGGCCACGGAAAACCCGCGGTCGCCCCAGGGGTGATCTTCCAGGGGGCTCAGGACGGCAAGGCCCTCCCCTGTCAATCGCGCATGCTCGGCGTCCACATCCTCCACCATGAAGTTCAGGACCACCCCGGCTCCGCCAAAGACAGGCCTGTCGTCCCGGGGTTCCATGAACTGAACCGTGGGCCCCTCCGTTCCAAAGCGAAGGCTCAGGTACCAGCCGCAATCAAAGGCGATGGAAGCGGCAAAGTGTTTTCGGTAAAACGCGCGGCATGCGTCAACATCCGGCGTGCAGAAACAGGTAGATAATGCCTGTGGTTTCATCTTGTCTCCTTTATCACTGTATAGATCCATGGGCCGTGGTGATGGGTCACCACGGCGCCAAAGGGCCAGATTGCCTATAAAAAAAGGTCAGGCCACAACCCGACCCCGTCCGAAACAGGCAGCCAGTACACCGGCATTGCACAGGATCAGCGCGGAAAAAACGAGCAGGCCGGGGCCAAACCCGCCATGGTCCGAAGCCGTGCCCAGCAGCATCGGACCCGTAAAAAATCCCGTTCCCCAGGCCAGGTAAAACGCACCGGAGATGGTGCCCCTGCGGGAAACCGGAACCGACTCACTCAAAGCGGCCATGGCCGATACGCAGAAAACCCCCAACCCAAACCCGGCCATGGCAAGAAAGCCCAAAAGGGCAGGACCGCTTGCCCAGGCTGCAAGGGGCAGGCAGCCCCCCGCCAGAATGAGCCCCAGGCTCATGGTGACCACACGCCCGGCTTTGTCGGACAAGGCACCGCCCATAAGCTGGGCAAGGCCCACGGCAACATAGAACAGGACGAAAAAAAGCGACACAGCATTCTCCCCTCCCCCACGGCCCGCAACAAGGGACATGGGAATCACCGTGAGAAACACGCCGTAACCGCATCCGTAGAGGACAACGCCGGAGAAAACAGCCCGCGTCTCCCGGGTGACCACAAGGGCCCACGCCGATCTCAGGTGCCAGCCCCCGCTTCGGGGAGCCCGGGCCCCAGCCTTATCCCCCACGCCCCACAACACCAGGAGCCCTCCCGAAAACCCGGTTGCCGCAAGCAGCCAGAAGGGGCCGCTTCCCCCCCAGCGTTCACAAAAAAGAAGCCCCAGGAGCCCGCCTGCCGTCAACCCCAGGTGCATGGACGCGTTGTACAGGCCCAGGATCTTTCCTCTGCCCTCGGACCAGTCCATGGAGAGCAGCGCCGGGGCCAGGGCCCAGACAGGCACCTCGCCCACCCCCTGGAGAAACCGTCCCAGATAAAGAAAATTCGGGGTTTCGGCCAGGCCGTAGGCCAGGGCCGCAAGACCGCAGACCGCGTACCCTGCCGCCAGAAACCATGTGCAACCATAACGGTCGGCAAGGGTTCCCATGGGGAGCTGAAGCAGTACAAAGGGAAGGGCAAAACACGAGGCAAGGCACCCCACGTCGGAAAACGATCCGGACAGGGCTGCCATTCTGGCGGGAAGCAATGATACGGTGAGCCCGACGCCCACCATCAGAAAAAACACAGAGACATTCAACGAAACAGCCGATTGAAATCGAGCCATACCATCCTCCTTATCCGCCGACATATCAGCGGAAAATCCACACTCAGAGCGGACGGACGGCCGGGGGATGCGATTTCACGCACGCCCCCCGTTCTCTTAATCGCACCCGGATACCGGGCCGATCAGGAGCCATCGCCACTCACTCTACAGAGAAAGCCAACATACTTCAGGCTGTCTGCGGAGGAGGCGGAGAGAGGAATCGTATGGTATATGTATTCATGTGTCTCCTACCCCGGATATTTCATGAGAAAACAACCACTCGAAAGGAAAGCAATATGATTTCAGATAGCTACAGTAAAAATGTCAGCTATTTTGAAAATGCAAAATGTAAATCAACGTTTGCTGTTTGATTTTCTCACCCTTCGGGCGAGCCGAGTGCACCCATCTTCTGCGTTATCAGAGCTTTGAGGTAAACCACTACATCTGCAGCTCTGACGCCTTGAATATGGGTGCACTCGACTCGTGAAATATCCGGGCTACACTGGTAACGGTTTCACACGGTATTCTTCTTGATTTTAAAAAGCGTGTCAATACCGCATGCAAGGAAACCGGAGGCAGGAACATCGGCGGGTCCGGGTCCGGGGGTCAATAGTCATACCACCCCTTGCCGGCCTTGCGCCCCACGCGCCCTGCGTCGAGGTGTTCGCGAAAAATCCCGGGGGTCTTGAACCGGTCTCCGTAGGCATCGGTAAGAATGGTATGGACCTTGTCGAGAAGGTCCAGGCTGATGTTGTCGCTCAGGCGGAAAGGGCCCACGGGGTGGCCAAGGCCGAGACGGCATGCGGTGTCGATATCCTCTTTGGTGGCGACCCCCTCATCCAGGAGCCGGTAGGCCTCGTTCATCAGGGCCAGGAGAATACGGTTCACCACAAACCCCTCCACATTTTTCACCATCACCGGTTCCTTGCCGATGGCCCGGCAGAACGCCATGGCAAATTCTGCGGTGGCCGTGGAGGTGAGGAGGCCGGGGATCACCTCCACCAGCTTCATCACCGATGCCGGAGAAAAGAAGTGGAGCCCCACGAACCGATCGGGGCGGGCCGCGGCAGCCAGCTTTGTAATGGAAATGGATGAGGTGTTGGAGGCAAAAACGCATTCCGGCTTGCACAGAACGTCCAGCTCTTCAAAGAGAGCCCGCTTGGTCTTGGTCACTTCAAGGATCGCCTCGATGACGAGATCCACCTCGTCAAACCCATCATACATATCCGTGGCTTCGATGCGGGAAAGGATGTTCTCTTTTTCCGTCCCATCCATCCTGCCCTTCTCCACCCTGCGGGCCAGGACCTTGTCTGCGGTCCCCTTGCCCCTGTCCGCCAGGTCCTGGCTCACCTCTTTTAAAATGACATCCATGCCGCTTTGCGCACAGCACAAAGCGATCTCAGCCCCCATCATCCCAGCTCCCACAATCCCGACTCGCGTCACCTTGCTCATGGTCTCTATCCTTTCGGAAATCCGGTCTGTTCACTCAAAACCCAACCCGTTGGCCAAAGCTAAACTTCACGTTAACGTAAGCCGATAAATCCGATCGCGTCAAGAGATATTGTACTCTTTACAAAACATCGTTATCAAACACATCATGATACAGCCCCCCCTCCTCTCCATGCCCAGGCACAACAGACGGGTATGTTCCCTGGCCCATCCCCCCGGAACAGCATCGTATTTTTTCGTCACGACGCCCCTTGACCCAGCCGTCGAAGTGTCGTAAATCCTCGTCATGAACGCCCGCATGGAGGAGGGCATCGCCATGTCCTCCTTCAGGCCGGACCAGCCAATGGTACCGTGCGGGCCGGTATGTTCCCTTTCCCCATGCAGGTATTGCCCATGCAACCCACCCTCGCTCTCAAGCTTATCCTCACCCCCGGTATCATCGCAGCCGTTACCTATGCTGGAAAACGCTGGGGTGCCCTGGTTGCCGGCTGGCTCTCCGCCTTCCCGGTGATCTCCGGCCCCATCCTGTTCTTTCTTGCCCTGGAGCACGGCCCGGCCTTTGCAGGAAACGCCGCCACGGGAACCCTGTCCGGAGTCCTGGCCTTTATCGCCTTTTACCTGGCCTACGCCTGGAGCGCCATGCGGTTCAACTGGCCGGTCGCCCTGGGCCTGGCCCTTCTTGCCTACACCTTGTCGGCCCTTCTCCTGCTGGCCTGGTTCCCTCCCCTTGGCATGGGCCTGCCCCTTATCCTGGCTGTTCTGTGGTTTTCCCCGAGGCTGTTTCCGGCCACATCCCCCGGGGCACCGTCCTCGGTCTCCCACCCCCATGAGCTCGTCTACAGGATGATGGCCGCCGTGATCCTGGTACTGGCCGTCACCTGGGCCTCAGCCACCATCGGTCCCCGGGCAAGCGGCATTGCCGCCACCTTTCCGGTGATGGGTTCCATCCTGGCCGTCTTCTCTCACCGAAAGCAGGGCACGGGGTACGTGGTGAAACTCCTTCGGGGCATGGTGTTCGGTCTCTACTCCTTTACCGCCTTCTGCATGGCCCTGAACCGAACGCTCCCGGGTCTTCCCATGGCTGAGGCCTTTCTCCTCTCCCTGGCCGTAGCCGTGCTGGCCCAGGCCATAGCCTGGCGCCTTCTGAAGCCATGAGAAACGACACCCGGCGGCAAGGCAAAAAAACCGCCATACCCCGAATACCTCGGTAAAATCGAAACCTTGGGTAGCCCGAATACGGTGCACAGAGTGCACCCTACCGCGCTATCGACCCTTGAAACGGCGTCATCAAGAACACCCTGATAACCGAAACGATGCCCAAGGCCCTCCATGCCCCATTCCCTATTCCCCATTCCCTATTCACTATTCACTATTACCTACCCCCTATTCCCTATCCCCTATCCCCTATTCACTATTCACTATTTCCTGCCCTTTACCCCGCCTCCCTCAACGCCATGTTCTTCTCCACCCTCACCACCCGGTTGGTGGCGTCCAGACAGACCCAGTCCCCGGTGCGGATCACGGCAATGGGGTCGATGTCCAGGCGATCCATCATGGGGATATTGTTCATGACGGCGTTGATGGCCACAACGGGCTCTGCTTCCCGCACGATCATCCCCAGGGGCCCTGTTTTGAACAGGCAGGCGTAAAACCCGATAAGGGCTCCTGTGGTGGAGCCCCTCCCCGATGGAAACACAAGGATCTTACCGGAAATATTGGCTCCGGCCTGGTCATGCAGGTCGTTGAGCCTGCCGGTGGTAAGGTCGAAGTCCCCCAGAAAGGAGAAGGGCATGCTCAGGACCAGCGCCTCTCCTTCCACGCATCCCTCTTTGATGGTGTGGCCTTTGATATTCATCGTTCCTCCCATGTTCCGGTAAGGGCCGCATCGATGCATTGACCGGTGCTGCCGTAGTACGTATCCATCACCTTTCCCCCGGCCACCTCGCCGGCCCCCCCGCGAAGCAGATAATGGGCACAACGGGCTGAGTTGGTTGCCACGCGGGACACGGGCTCCTTCATGTGGGCAAAGGGAAACACAGCAATGCACGAGTCGGTGATGATGAGGCCTCCGGCCTTTTCGATGGTGTCCACATACCCCATGCGGCGACACAGCTCCAGCACCCCCTCGTTGGTGGCCAGGACCAGCCGCACCCCGTCGGACACCCGTTTCCCGTCCAGTCGCATAGCGATACCCCTGATTTCGCGCATGGTCAGATGGGGGCATCCCAGGGCCACCACCTCCACATCCGAAGCCGTGTAACGGCACAGCTTGGCCGCCGCATCTTTCAGCTCAAAGGGGGAAAGACTCACGGTCATCTCGGGCTTGCGGTTGCCCAGGGTCGCCTCAAGGCTCGGGGCCTCCGGCGTGATCCCGGTCAGATGACAGAGGCTCACCGCCCCGGACACAGGCATGGGAGAGAGCAGGTATTTCAGTTTTTCAAAGGGAACGGTGGGCGGCAGCCCGTCCACCACCACATTCCTTGTCTCGGCCAGTGCGCCGACGTGGTAGCCGATGGCCCCGAGCTCGGCTTCCGAGAGCTTTGCCGTATCCACTTTCTGGAACTTCACCACCACCTCGGCGTACCGCTCGTCCTTTCGGATGCGCCCGAACTCGGGGGTTCGGCCGGTGATGGCCGAACAGGTCATGGCGATGCCCGAGTCCCGGTTTCCACGGGCCCCGAACAGGGAGTTGTTGATGATGATGCCCGAAGACCCTGCCCAGGAAAAGACATTGTCCTTTTTCAGCATGTTGCCCATGAGGTAGGGCGCACAGCTCAAGGTCTTGAAGCACCCCAGCCCTTTGTAGAGCTCCACGGCCTTTACCGTGTCCTGGATCACCGGGCCCGCCGAGTCTTCCCGAAGCCCGAGTTCCGTCACCCACCGGGCGGCAAGGGGAGACAGGGAGTGAATGGTGGACAGGGTCGGCACAACCTCCACCCCTTCAATGAGCTCCTGAAGCATGTGCACGGGATCCGGCAGAATGTGGGCGCTGTCCACCCGAACCAGTCGCTGGGCATCAAAGGCCTCCCCGTATTCAACCAGAAACGCCAGGGCCTTCTGGACTCCGGGGCCGAACTCGCCCCCCAGCATCTTTCTCTCTTCTTCCGTTAAAAGCATAAAGACCTCGAATTCAGGTATCACAGAACGTTTCAGGTGTGTGCCCGTGCGGGGTGGAGCTGTTCAGCCCCGCCCCGCACAGGCACGCGGTCCGTCCAGGCCTGTCATGCGGCCCTCGGCGGGATACAGAGAAGCTTCTTTTCAGGTGCCACGTCACGGATATCAAGGCCCAGGCCCTCCACCAGGCTGTCCACGGTCACCTCCATCCCGTTGTCGAAAAAATGGGGATAATGCTTTTTCACGGAGTCGAGAAGATCGTACACGGGGAGATCGGGGAAGCTGCCGTAATAATGGATGTACTCCATGTGCTTCTCTCCGGAGAGGGTGTAAGCCGGGTAGGTCGTGTCATGGATGCCGTCAAACTCCGGAATGTAGTACCCGGATTTTTCGCAAAGCCCTAAGTCAAAGGAGGGCGTGGCCTTGACCCATTTGCCCTCCAGAAAGATCTCGGCAAACCCGTGAAAAGCAAACACGTCGGTCTGGAGCAGTTCGGTGATTTTCGCGGGGGTCTGGTGGTTGATGAGGTCGGCAAACCCCATGCGGGCGGGAATCCCCACGGACCGGGCTGCAGCGCACAGGACCAGTCCCTTGGACACGCAGTACCCGCTCGCTTTTTTCAGGATATTGCTGGCCTTCATGTACAAGGGATTGATCTCGTAGCCAAACAGGTCGTACTTGATATCGTCCCGGACAGCGTAAAACAGACGAATCGCCTTCTCTTGGTCGGTATAGGCCCCCCGGCATGCTTCCCGGGCGTAGTCCGCAATCTCGACACAGTCAGAGTCAATGAAAAAGGTGGGTTTCAGGTACAGTGAAAACTCTTCGGATTCTGTCATGGTATCGGTCTCCTGTGATTTGAATGAAGGCTGCGCAGCACCCCGCTGTCCGGACCGAAGGGTGCTGCAGGGGAATGGCTGAAGATGCGGGACAGCGCCCCGCACCAGGGTTCTCCGGGCAAAAGGGCCGCCGCCCCGAAAACGGTTCCGGCGACCCGTTGCCCCCATCAATCCATCTTCATGTACGTGCCGATCATGCCTGAAATCCCCTTGGCAAGGGGGCGGAGCTGGGACACATCAACCTTGTCCAGGGTGTCGTCGGAGGTGAGGAGGTAATAGGGCTGGCCGATCCAGTGAATAAAATCGACCCCCGTATACATATGGTAATGCCCGGCCTCGCCCGGGGGCACGGGGCCCAGGAGGGTGGAGGGAATCAGCAGGGTCCGCTCCGGCTCGGTGCGCTTCATCATCCGTGATGCCGTGGCAATGGCTTCGTAGTTCTCGTTGACAAAGACGATGGAGAGGGCCTGCTCTCCGTCAAAGATCCCGTTGCCCTGCCCGTCGTCCACGTAGTTCCGGGCCGCCAGGTGCTCCAGGTTGATGTCCAGGACAGCATTTTTCAGCAGATCCTCCGCATGGGTATGGGCAAAGGTCCGGGAGCCCTTGCCCCCGTAAAAATGGCCTGTGGTGGTGATAAAGAGCAGGGTCTTTTCACGCTGCTCCAAGGGGACCTGGGCCCAGGTCTCTGCCATGGCAAGGACCATGCCCACGCCGGTGCCGTCCTCGGTGGCCCCTTTGAAGGCGGAGTCGTGGTGGGTGCTGATGATGATGGTCTCCTCGGATTGTCCCGGCAGGATCCCGTAGATATTGCGGCCGTGGCCCGGCTCCAGGGTTCCGGTGATGGTCAGGGTGGCGTCCCCTCCGGCCTGGGCAAGGGCCTTGATGCGGTCGTTCTTGTAATGGGAGACGTACATGCAGGGCATGGCCTTCATCTTGCCTGCATAGGGCCCCCAATGGGTATTGATGTCAAAGGGATGGTCCTTGAGTACCAGCACGAGGCCTGCGGCCCCCCGGTCGCTGGCGAGCCAGTAGACCGAATTGGAATTGTTCTCCTCGGTATACTCCGCCGGAAAGTTGCTTCGCACAAAGGTCAGGTCCTGGGTGGTCAGCAGGTTGAAGGACCCGGTGGGATCCGAGGTGTAGTATCCGTCGTCGTAGAGCATCTGGATGAGCCCCACGGGAAAGGAGGGAAAGGGGCACTGGGCCACCACGATCTTGCCCTGGATATTCCCCAGCTTGTCGAACTCTTCCCGGGTGCCCTCCCCGGCCCAGACCATGGATCCCGTCACGGAACCGCCGTTGGGTTTCTCCCCGTAGACCATGCCCGTGTTCACCGTATAGAAGGCGGGGAACTCCGTCATCACACCGTCGTCTTCCACCTGGAGATTCCAGGACTCGGCCTTGTAGACATCGCACTCAACCTCTTCGACCCCCACATTGGCGGCCCCCAGAATCGCCGACATTTCGCCGATGATGTACTCTTCGGCGATCCTGGCCTCCGGGGAGCCGATCCTGCGATGCTCGGTGGCACACACCTGCTCCACATAGGAGAAAATCTCATCCCCTGTGGGAAGGTAGGCGTCGGTGTCGATGGGCTCGGGCAGGGTCTCCTCCACCTTGGAGGCTGCTTTTTTGATGCGCATGAAGTGAGGAATGTCCATGATCACCCGGGTAAGCAGCTCCACGGTGGTCTCCTCCCCGCTGGGCATGAAGAGGGCGGCCCACCCGTTGGCCGGTTCACTGGCCGGGCTGTGGAAGATGTACCGCCAGGCGATGATTTTGTACCAGTAGTATTTCCCCACGTCGGCCTTTGTGTCGTCAAAGGTGGCTTCCTTCAACACAGGGCTGATGGGATAATAGGGCCCGGCCACGTTACGGGCCCTGAACACGCTGTACCCGGTGGCTCGAGCCACGGGGTCCCACTGGATCCGCACCCTGTTTTCAAACCGCCCGGCACTGGCCACCACATTGGCGGGCGAGGCCACCTTGCTCAGGGATTCCAGGCACTCCTGAACGGCCTCGGTCCCGGTATCGTCGGCGAAAACCGGCGATACCAAAAAAACGGACAGAGCCAGCGCCAGGTGCCACAGGACATTCTTCTTCATGCATTCCTCCTTGGGATTCACGGTGTATTGGGTTGATATTCCTTATAAAGAAAGACGATTCGTAACGAAGAGACCGGAGACATTGACACTGAACACATGGGCCCCGGCTGTTCTGGTCAAGCTGTATCAAGGGATAGAAAAACATCGGTTCGGCACCCTCTTTCTCGGGCGATACGCATGACGGGTTTCGTATTCCGAACACTGCTTGGATTACTGCACATAGTATGCCATCAATCACACCTGAAGACTTAATCGGCGGCAAGCAAGGAAAGAGGGAAAACATTGTTCGCATTCAAACAAAAAAAAGGGCGGGGAAAAATTCCCCACCCTTCCTCAACAAATTCGCAACCACTTAAATTTATTTATTTTACACCCAAAAGAGGAGATATTCCGTAAATTGGGGAACTATTCCTCATCCACAGGAGCTATCTTGAATTTCTTGATCTTGGACGCCAGGGTTTTCCGATCGATCTTCAGAACCTGGGCCACCCGGCTCCGGTTCCACTGGTACCGGTTCAGGTGACTCTGGATGATCTCTTTTTCAAACCGCTCCACCTGGGATGCCAGGGTACAGGAATCGCCCCCCGGCGCGGTGTCGATCCTGGCCCTTCCGGGGGGGATGGATGTCTCGCCGCCGGGCATCCCGGTAAAGTCGACCTTGTTCAGTGCAAGAAATCGATTGAGGACATTCTGGAGTTCCCGCACGTTCCCCGGCCAGGTGTAGGCCATGAACGACCGCCTGACCTTGGAGGAGATCCGGGGCAGGGGCTTGTCCGTCCCCGCCTTCATGAAAAAATGGTCGATGAGAAGGGGGATGTCCTCGGCCCGGTGGCGCAACGGAGGCAGCCGGATGGGAATAACATGGATGCGAAAAAAGAAATCTTCCCTCATTTTCCGGATGCGCACCAGCTCTGTCAGGTCCCGGTTGGTGGCGGCCACAATGGAAAAGGAGGCGTGCTTCACCCGGTTGCTGCCGATGGGCGTGTAGCCGCCCCCTTCAAGGGCCCTCAACAGCTTGACCTGCATGTTGAGCCCGATCTCCCCCACCTCATCAAGAAAAAGGGTCCCTCCGTCGGCCAGGTCCAAAAACCCCGCCTTGTCGCACATGGCCCCGGTAAAGGCCCCCTTCTTGTACCCGAAAAACTCGCTTTCAATGATGCTCTCCGGTATGGCCCCGCAGTTCACCGGCACAAAGGGCTTGTCCGCCCTGGGGCTCATGTCGTGGATCGCCCGGGCAGCCAGCTCCTTTCCCGTGCCCGACTCCCCTGAGATCACCACGTTGGCAGGGGACGACGCCGCCTGGATGATCAACTCGTAGACCCGCTGCATGGCTTCGCTCTTGCCGATGATGTTGCCGAACCGCTCGCTTTTCTGGATGGACCGCTTCAGGTAGATGTTCTCCACACTCAGCTGCTGCTCCCTCTCCTTCAAGGCAGCCTCGGCCTGCTTTCGCTGGGTGACGTCCCGGGCGACACACTGAAGGAGAATGACCTTTCCCCCCTCATAGATGGGGTTGCAGGAGACCTCCACGTAAAAATCGGGTCGATCCTTGGCCCGGAACCGAAAATCGTAGACGGTTGAAGTAGAGTTGCCGCAGAAGGCCTGCTCCAGAAGCACCAGGGCGGTGTCTAGCTCCTGGGAACTGTCCAGGTATTGGGAGATATGGGTATGGGTCATCTCCTCCGGCGAATACCCGCTGAACTCCGAGACCACCGGACTGATGTAGTCGATCCGCAGGTCCGGTGTCAGGCCGAAGACCACATCCTTGATCTCCTCGGTGAGCATGCGGTATTTGATCTCGCTGCGACGCAGGGCCTCCTCGGCCTGTTTTCTCTCCGTGATGTCCCTGGAGGCGCCGGTAATCCCCACAGGATGCCCGTATTCCGTCAGGATCAGCTTGGTGATGGTTTCGATCCACCGGCTGGTGCCATCCTTGTGCAGGCATTGGTACTCGGTGGTCAGGGGCACGTGGGCGTTGTACTCGCCGAGGAGCCCGTCCTTGAGCATCTGCTTTGCACGGAGATAGGATTCCTCAGAGAAAAACTCCTGCAGCTTCAACAGCTTGAACTCCTCCTGGGTGTACCCCGTGACCCGTTTCACCGAAGGGCTCACATAGGTCACGGCAAGGTCCAGGTCGGTGATAAAGACGACATCCGTGGAGTTCTCGGCGATCAAGCGAAAAATTTCGCCCATGTTCCGTGCCGGAGGGGTGGCGGGCGCCTCGGGCATGCAGCCCTTGATGGCCACAAGGCTCCTGCCCGTACCGGGAATCATGGAGACCTTGACGGTGCGCTCACGAACCGCCCCTTTGCTGTCGATGAGACGGCACGGGTACGCCTCCGGCACACCGCCCTGCTGCTCACGGCGCATCCTGTGATACCGCTTCAGGGTTTCCATGTCCTCCCGGTGGATAAACTGCGCAAGGCCACCCGCTCCGGCCGCCTCGGCTTCGCTGTACCCGGAGGCCTCCTCGAAAATCCGGTTGACCCTGAGGATCCGCATCTCCTCATCCAGGACCACCACCGCCTCGCCCTGCTTCTCAAAGTGTGCCTCCAGAGACTCGGTGCGCCGCCTCAAGGCGACCCCCATGTTGTTCTGCCGGGTCATGTCAAAGGCGGTGCACGTCACCGCCCTCACCTTGCCGTCGGACCCGCAGATGGGCGACGAAGAGACATCCGCCCAGAACACATCGCCATCCTTGCAGATGAATCGACGGGTCATCCGAAGGGAGGTCAATTCGCCGCAAACCAGTGAAGTAAAGTTCTTCGTCACCTCCTCATAGTCGTCCGGGGCAATGATATCCCGGATGGTAAGGTTCCTGAGTTCGTCGTCCGCGTAGCCGGAGACCTTTTTCAAAGACTCGTTGTATTCGAGAAAGGTACCGTCACAGGAGAGGATTCCGATGATGATCGGGGTGGCATTGAAAACGGACTTGAATAGTGAGGACTCCTTCATGGCTCCCTTTCGCACATGGTGTTCAAGTGTATACGACTATCCCGAATATTTCATGAGAAAACAACCATTCAAAATGGAAAACAATATGATTTCGGACGGATGCAATAAAAATGTCAGCTGTTTTGAAAATGCAAAATGTAAATCATCGTTTGCTGTTCGATTTTCTCATGAAATATCCGGGCTATATATCCGGAGTTCGCGCATCTGCCCCGGCGAAAAAACATGCTCATGATATGGATACGACGGCTCATTCAAGCAGAGCCCAGACTTTAAACATCAAGACAATAAGCAGTCATTAAAGGTAGTTACCATAGTAGCGTTCAGACATTTCTCAAATACAACATGTAATTCATCGTTTCCTGCTCGATTTTCTCACCCTTCGGGCGAATCGTGCGCCCTCACCCTCTGCGCTATCGGAACGTTGCGGTAAACAACCACCCCTGCAGTTCCGACGCCTTGAACAGGAATGCACGTGACTCGTGAAATATCCGGGTTAATGACTCGCAGAACATATGCTGCGTTTGCTGATATGACGTGTATTCAATGACATGCAGGGCCACCGTTCGAAGGGTCCTGGCCCACTATTTTTTTACGACTGTACGATTTTTTCCATCTATCCCACTGAAGGGGGGGACCGGGTCTCCTCATTGAGGGCACCAAAAAACACTGTTTTTCCTACTATACACCGCCCCATTTACTTTCTGCAAGCAGATTGACACAATTCCTCATACGGAAACACATCAAGGCATAAACAGAGCCGACTTTACACGCGCCCCTGGGTTTAATGAACCACCATGTAGATGTCATCAACAATACTACTTTTTCAAATTTTTGTTCAGCCCACCTCAAGGTGAAGGGCCATGCCCCCTACCCGGATATTTCATGAAAAAACAAACAGCCAAGATGAAAGCTATATGATTTCAAAATGCGACAACAAACATGTCAGGCATTTTGGAAATGCAAAATGTAAATCAGGGTTTGCTGTTTGATTTTCTCACCCTTCGGACAAGCCGGGCTACCCGGCCCGTCGCCGTCCCCACACAGCCTGCAGGGGATCTGCCTCCCGCTTTTGCGGAAAATAGGGATCCGAAACCGGCCTTGGCCAGCCCCGGCGACTTTCGGTGTGGTAGTCGGCGAAGGCCTCTGCGGCCCGAAAATACTCAAGGACGAGCCCCATGCGCTCAAAGGGATGAATCTCGGGCCACGGCTGGGTGGCCTTGGGGGGAAACCAGCGATCGGAAAACGTCAGGGCAAATAGCCCGCCGGGCCGGAGCACCCGCGCCACCTCTTTGAAAAGCGCCACGGGATGGACCGCATACTCCACAGAAGCGGTGCACACCACGGCATCGAAGGACGCATCATCATAGGGAAGCACGGGACGGGCATTGAGGTCATGGACGGTACGAACCCCCAGCATGGCATTGCGGTCAAGCTCTTCGCCGTTCATCCCCAGCCCCGTGACCCGACAGGCCCCTAAAGCGTCCGGCAAATGCGAGTCCCAGGAGGCCATGAGGTCCAGAACGTCCGAACCGTCGCTGAGCAGACAGCCGTAAAGGGCCCGCACCTGCCCTTCGGCCTCGGCGTCCAGATGCTGAACGAGACGGGGCGAAGCATAAAACACTGCATCATCCGGCCCCTCCGGCCGTTGCAGCGGGGTTCCGTCCACGCAAAGGTCGGGAGCTTGAAACAGCGCCTGCATACCGGGCCCGTCACCTGTGGCGGCTTCTGCTATCTCACGGCAACGCCCGGCCATGGACCGGTTCGACTCCTCGACGCGGTGAAGGCGAATGCCCAGGTCCAGAGGAAGCCCTGCCAGGGGGTGGTTCAAATCCAGGGTCACCCGCGTTTCGGTAACCTCCAGCACCTGCATGGGGCGTATGTCCTGGGGAAAGACGCCCAGGGCCCCGGACGCCACACCCCGGGGCAGGAAAAAGCCCGGAACAAGCCCGAAGGGCAGCCCCTGGGAAGGAGGCGAGACCTGACGGCGTGGGACGGTCCTCACCAGCTCCCCTGATCTCAACGGAAGCAACTCGCCGGGTTCAAAGCCATGGCGAAGGGTCTCCCCCACCTGCCAGCCCTTCATGCCGCGACGCAGAGCCGCCGGGATGATGTCCCGCCACACATTCACCGCCGGAATAAACAGGCGCTCCGTGTGACAGGCGTCGTCGCTGACCCACTTCAGGATGACCTCCACATCTGCATCCCCTTCAAGGATTGGCTCGCCCATACCATGCCTCCCACCAAGGAAAAATTCAGTAAACCTTGAAATAATTATTCCAAGGCGCTATAGCCACCATGGATTCCAGTATATAGCCAATCGCCGGGAGAAGACACCCGGAACATAGCGATACCATAATAAATAAGGATCATCCCACGTGCCTCGCAGCACCTCAGGTGAAACCGGCGGGGCCACCCAATGCATGTCAGGAGGAACCATGAAGGAACTGTTCGACACCATTCGCCTTGGCAACCTTGAACTGAAAAACCGATGCATCCGTGCCGCCACCTGGGAGGGCATCGCCGACGAAACCGGGCACATCAACGACAAGGTCATGGACCTCTACCGAGACCTCGCCAAGGGAGGCGCATCCGCCATCATCACCGGCTACGCCTTTGTGCTGAAAGACGAGCAGCCCAACCCCAAGATGTTCGGGGCCTACGACGACACCTTCGTGGACACCTACAAGCCCCTCACCGACATGGTGCACGACAACGGCAGCAAGATCTTCCTCCAGCTTGTCTACGGCGGCTCCTTCACCTGGTTCGAAACGGAAAACAGAGAGATCTGGGGACCGTCCGCCGTGACCAACAAAATCTCCGGTGTCACCCCCAAGGAGATGACGCCCCTGGACATCCAGACCCTCATCGAAGCCTTTGGCGACGCTGCCAGGCGCGCCATGGACAGCGGCTTCGACGGGGTGGAGATCCACGCCGGGCACGGCTACCTCCTCAACCAGTTCCTCTCCCCCTTCTTCAACCAGCGGGAGGATGTCTTCGGCGGAAGCAGCGAAAAAAGGGCTCGGGTCATCTTCGATGTCTTCGAAAACATCCGCAAGAAAACCACCCCGGATTTCCCCGTGCTCATCAAGCTCAACTGCTCGGACTTCATGGGCACCAAAGGGTTCACCTTTGAAGAGTGCCTGGCCCTGTGCAAAAAGCTGGACGCCATGGGAATCGACGGCATCGAGATCAGCGGCGGCCCCGTTTTCCGTGCCCCCAAAACAGAAAAAGAGACCACCTATGAGGTGACTCTTTCCGCAAAAGATTCCTATTTCAGCGACTACGCACGGGTCATTGCCGAGGCCGTGGACACCCCGGTGATCCTCGTGGGCGGCAACCGGTCGACAGCCACCATGGAACAGCTCCTGGCCGACACCGACATCGCCGCCTTCTCCTTCTCCCGGCCCCTGCTCTGCGAGCCCGACCTCATCAACAAATGGCAGGCCGACAAAACCGTCAAGCCCCGCTGCACCTCCTGCGGCCAGTGCTTCACCCTGGACGGCAACTCCTGCATCCAGAACCGGGAAAAGGCGGCGTAGCGTCAAAACAGCCTCCGGCGGCGAGGTGAGCCACCTCGAAAGCTTATTGCCATTGCGCTTTGCCCTTCGTTCCTCAGGGCAAAGCGCAATGGCCTTCGGCTCGGGCTTCGCCCGACATGAACGCTAGTGGTTTGTGCGGGCTGCCTCACAAGCTTCGACGTCACAGGATACGTTGTCGCTACTTGCCCATTGCCGATTTAACCGCACTGCCTTCTATGGTTAAAGTGCATGGAAAAGCCTACCTCCGGCGGCCAGGGGATTTTTGGCCTAAGTGGCTTCCATGGGATGACCCATCAAGCGCCTTGAACTATGTTTGTCAAACTTTTCAAAAACTTGGCCCCCGGCAGGGCCGCCGGAGGCGTCTTTAACCTGGCTGCCCGGAGCCATGGACAGGCTCCGTGTGGCCACCTGCTGCCGGACGCCCTGGTCGTGAAAAATACCCAGAAACGCGGTGCCGCTCTTCCTGGCCTCTTCCATGAGGTCACAGACGGTGCGTGTGTTGGCCGGGTCCAGGGAGGCGGTGGGCTCGTCCAGAAGCATCACCGGATAGGGCACGGCAAACCCGCGGGCGATGTTGATGCGCTGCTGCTCGCCCCCGGAAAAGGTGGTGGGGGACAGGTCCCAGAGCCGCCCCGGGATCCTAAGCCGCTCCAGCAGAGTCCGGGCCTTCTGCCCGGCAAGATCTGACGGCATGCCCCGCCCCAGCATGGGCTCCATCACCACGTCCAGGGCCGAGACCCGTGGAATCACCCGAAGAAACTGGCTTACATACCCGATGGTGGTGTTGCGCACCGCCACCACCTCCATGGGGGTAAGCCCTCCCATCTCTACGACCTGCCCCTGGTGACGAACCCACACCCGCCCGGTCTCCATGCGATAGTTTCCGTAGACCAGCTTCAACAACGTGCTCTTGCCTGCCCCTGAGGGCCCCTCAAGGACCACGGATTCCCCGGCCGCAAGGGAAAGACTCACCTCATCGAGGACCGGGATCGTCACGTTCCCCTGGGTGTGCAGGCAAAAGGTCTTCCTGATTTTCTCTATATTGACAACCCATTCCATAGATAAACTCCCTGTAATATTTCCTGCAGCGTGCGCCTGCGCACCATGGGTAGCGGACACAGACCGGTCAACGATGCCTCCGGCGGCCCTGCCGGGGGCCAAACTTTTGCCAATTAGATGCTTTGGGTTTGACAAACAGGTTTTAAGACATCATGTCGAGGCTCCGCTGAAACAATTCAGACACGTTCGCACCAAAACTTCGTTTTTTGATGAGCTTTTTTACAAAAATGCGACCCGCCGGAGGCAAAGGCCCTTGCGCTTTGCCCTGAGGAACGAAGGGAAAAGCGCAAGGGCAATCAGCTTTCGAGGTGGCTCACCTCGCCGCCGGAGGCACGCTTTTCACCCATTTTAGCCATAAAAGGCACCGAGGGTGCGCTTGCGCACCGCCGAAAAATGGTAGAGGTCTTAAAGGCAACTCAATGGGCCAAAACCGAAGAGACCAGCAGCTGGGTGTAGGGGTGCTGGGGGTCGTCCAGGATCTGGTCCGTGAGCCCCTCTTCCACCACGCGCCCGGCCCGCATCACCAGGAGGCGATGGGCCAGGAGCCTTGCCACGGCCAGGTCGTGGGTCACGATGACCATGGAGAGCGAGAGCTGGGTCACGAGGTGCCGCATGATGTCCAGGACCCTGGCCTGCACCGAGACGTCCAGGCCGCTTGTGGGCTCGTCCATGAAGATGAGGCGCGGGTTGGTGATGAGGTTCCGGGCGATCTGGAGGCGCTGCTGCATGCCCCCGGAAAAGTGGGCGGGGATATCGTCCACGCGGTCCGCGCCGATCTCCACCCGCTCCAGCCACGCCATGGCCTTGCGGCGGATCCCGCCGTAGTGACGCTCGCCGTTGGCCATGAGGCGCTCGCCGATGTTGCCCCCGGCGCTGACATGCATGCGCAGGCCGTCCCGGGGGTTCTGGTGCACGATGCCCATCTCCGTACGGCTTACCCGGCGCACCAGCTGCTCCGGGGAGCGGTTCATGTCCACCGCCCCGCAGGCGGCCTGGTAGACCACGGTGCCGGAGGTGGCCCGAAGCTGGCCGGACAGGCACCCCAAAAGGGTCGACTTGCCCGAGCCCGACTCCCCCACGATGCCCAGGACCTCCCCGGGGTGCATGGCAAAGCCGACGCCCTCGCACCCCAGCTGCGGCCCGTAGGTCTTGCACAGGTTCGTGACGGTCAGCAGTGCCTCATCGCCCATCTTGCCCCCCTTCCCTGCGTTGCCGGCAGTAATCGGTGTCCGAGCAGACATGCATGGCCCCTCCCTTATCGTCGGTAATGATCTCATCCAGATAGCTTTCCGTTGCCCCGCACAGGGCGCAGCTCATCTCCCAGGACTCCACCTCAAAGGGATAGTCCTCAAAGTCCAGGCTCCGAACCTCGGTGTACGGTGGCACGGCGTAGATCCGCTTCTCCCGCCCGGCTCCGAAGAGCTGGAGGGCGGGCATGCGGTCCATCTTGGGGTTGTCGAACTTGGGGATGGGGGACGGGCTCATGACATACCGGCCCGCCACCTGAACGGGGTAGTCAAAGCCCGTCATGATGCGGTCGTGCTTGGCGATGTCCTCGTAGAGCTTCACCTGCATGGCGCCGTACTCCATAAGGGCGTGCATCTTTTCGGTTTCGGTGCGGCTCGGCTCGATGAAGACCAGGGGCTCGGGCAGGGGCACCTGGTACACCATGATCTGGCCTTCGGCAAGGGGCGTCTCCGGGATGCGGTGGCGCGTCTGGATCACCGTGGCCTCGTCGGTCCGGGTGGTGGTGGCCGCCCCGGCGGTTTTGGAAAAAAAGGAGCGGATACTCACCGCGTTGGTGGTGTCGTCTGCGCCCTGGTCGATGACCTTCAGGGTGTCGTTCGGGCCGATGATGGAGGCGGTAATCTGAATGCCGCCAGTGCCCCACCCGTAAGGCAGGGGGATCTCGCGGCTCCCGAAGGGCACCTGAAAGCCCGGGATAGCCACCGCTTTCAGGAGGCTCCTGCGGATCATCCGCTTGGTCTGCTCATCCAGAAACGCAAAATTGTAGCCCTCCAGGGGGCTGCTTCGGTCCGGCTCCGTTGCCGTGGTCTCAGTTGGGGATTGCATCGTGGATTCTGTGTCCTTCTCTGTGGTCTTTCCGGAGGTCTCGCAAGAGCACCAGCTCGGATTGAAAATCGACGTAATGGGGCAGTTTGAGGTGCTGCACAAACCCCGAGGCTTCCAGGCTGTCGCAGTGGCCGAGGACAAACTCCTCGTCCTGGGCGGGGTATGCCACCTTCTCTCCCAGCTCCCGGCTGCAGAGGGTCCTGTCCACAATGGCCATGGCCATGGCTTTGCGCTCAGACCTTCCGAAGGCCAGGCCGTAGCCCTGGGTAAGGGCCGGGGCCTCCCCTTTCGTCGAGGGTCCGGGCGGGGTGATCATCACGCACTCGGTGACGGTGATCTCCCCGATCACCACGGGAAACCCAAGCTCTTCGGGCACCATCTCCAGGGCCACCTCCCCCATGCGGATCTCCCCTGCAAAGGGGTGGTCCGAGGAGCCGAAGCCCCGCTGGGCTGAGTAGGCCATGGAGAGCAGAAAGCCTTCGTCTCCCCTACTCAGGGCCTGGAGCCGCACGGACCGTTCCGCAGGGAACGCCAGGGGCTGGCGGGTCATGTCCCCGGGCTCTTCGTCTCCGTCCTCGTCACCGGCCATGAGCCCTTCGGCGGCCAGAAGGTCTGCCACCCGGGGGCATGAAGCGTCCCCCACGGCAGGCTCCGGGGGCGCCTGGGCCACCCGGAGGGACTTGGCTCCCTGGCGGGGCCGCTCCAGGGAAAAATCCAGCAGCCGGTGGGTGTAATCGTAGGTGGGCCCCAGCATCTGGCCCCCGGGCAGGTCCTTGAAGGTGGCCGAGATCCGCCGCCTCATGTGCATGGCCGATGTGTCCAGGGGCTGGGTAAAGCCGATGCGCGGCAAGGTGGTCCGGTACGCTCTCAACAGAAACACGGCCTCGGCCAGATCCCCTTGCGCCTGTTTAACGGCAATGGCTGCCAGGCGCCTGTCGCAGAGCGATCCTTCGTTCATCACCCGGTCCACGGCAAGGCCCATCTGTTCTTCGATCTGCTCGACGGTCAACTCCGGTACCGACACATCGCCCCTGCGCTCCTCGGCCAACAGGGCGTGGGCTTGTTCGATGGCCTTCTCCCCTCCTTTTACCGCTACATACATGGCGTCTCTTCCCAGTCTGTTGTCCGCGGCATGGCCGCGATACGGTTGTTGCAGGCAAAAAGAATATCCACCCCCATGGGAAACAGGGCCCGGGCGTTTTTCCGACTGCTCCAGAAATGGTCGGGCAGCCCCCCGGCGTCCAGATCGCAGGACCCGTCGATGCCCGGCCCCATGAGCCGTCTGCCCAGGCGCGCTTCCAGGTGCTCCACCTGGAGGATCAGGGTGGTGGACTGATGCGGGCTCCCCTCGCTGCCCAGGCAGAAGCTCTCCAGCCGGGGCATGGACTCCGGCCGGGTGACAAGGGCAAAGTCAGCCTCGGAGACCGAGCTGCCCATGGGAGACCCGCAGTGAAAGGTCACCCACTGAAGGGCCGACGCCCCCCTGGGAAGATCCGTCCACAACGAGGTTTCAAAATCCAGCAGGGTCAGGGCCAGGGCCGTGGTGGCTTCGTCCAGCCCCTCCACGGGAACCCACTCGTCCAGCTCGATGATGCGGCCCGGATGGGCCATGGCATCCAAAACCTGCCGGAAGACCTTCTGGGTGCCGAGGGCCGGGTTGGCAAACCCTTCGGCGATCTCGTTCAAATTCATGGCTGTCTGCATCTATTCTCCCCTTACCATGGTGAAAAAATCGACACGGGTGGCGTCCGTCTTTTCCGACGCGCGCCGCCTCTCCTCTGCCAGCTCACAGGCCAGGGGTTCCACCACCCTGGCCATCACCTCGCCATGGGCCCTGCTGTCCTGAAGCAGGGCGTCGAAAACCGCAGCGAGCTCGGCGTGGCGACCCCGGGTGCCCCTGACGTAGGCACACCCGCTGAACCCGGTCTCGGTCTGCACCGCACATCGGGTGACGGGCACCTCGCCGAAGTTGAAGGGGCGCCCCTGCCCCCCGGTACGGGCCCGGACCATTACCATGGCCGTCTCCGGGGGACGCAGGAAGGTGTATGCCGGTTTGCCCGGCACCTCCTGCCAGACCGCCTCCAGGGACGCCAGGGGAGCCCGGGCAAGGATCCCCATCCACTGCTGCCGTTCTTGCTGCTTGCGTGTGTTCTGCGTCATCAGATAAATCTGCTCCTCAGCTTGCCGCAGGCGTAGTCCAGGAGGCTGACGCTGACGATGACCATAATCATCATGGTGGCCACCTCCCGGTACTCAAACCCGTTGATTTTATCGAACATAAGAAACCCGATACCCCCTGCCCCGCAGAACCCCAGGATGGTTGCGCTGCGCACGTTGGACTCGAACCGCAGGAGGCTGTAGCTCACCACCAGGGGCATCACCTGGGGCAGTACGGCAAAGGAGATCACCTGCATGTTCCCGGCCCCACTGGCCACCAGGGCCTCCATCTGCCCGGGCTCGATGGCCTCAATGGCCTCGCTCACCACCTTGCCCAGGATACCGAAGGTGTGCACGGCAAGGGCCAGGACCCCGGCAAAAGGGCCCAGGCCGATGACCGCCACAAAGATCAGGGCCATGACAAACTCGTTAAAGCCCCGGCAGAAGTCCAGGAAGCGCCGCACACCGACGTGACAGAGCCAGCGAAGGACCCGGTGCCGCCGCCCCTCCCCCTGGACCAGAAGGGCCAGGGTGTTTTCGGCGGCGCACATGGCCGCCGGAATGGCCAGCACCACGGCAAGGAGGGTTCCCCACACAGCCATGGCGATGGTCTCCACCAGGCCGTGGCCGTACTCCGAAAGGGCCGAAGGGGAGGTCTCCGGCGGGAAAAAGCCCCCCTTTTTGTCCCGGAGGATCTGGCGGTATTCCCGCTCCACAAAGGCCTCTCGCTCGGCTTCGGGTTTCCTGGAAAGAAGTTCGTCGGCCAGGGCCTCGGTCTCCTTGTGCATGGCCATGCCCAGGGGCATCTCCTTTCCTGAACGGGCCAGCCGTTTTTTCAGTTCCTCTCCGGCCTCTTCCGTGGCCACGATCTTCAGCAGGTTCTCCGCCTGAATCCTGGCGTCCTTTCGGTCGAACTCGGTGAGTTCACGGCCGAAAAGGTAAGTGGCGGCGTTCTCCCGTTTCTCGATGAAGGCCATGGGGTCGATGCCCACGAACCGGTAGGAGCTGATGAGCACCACCGCCGCCACAAGGGCGAAAAGCCCCCGGGTCACCTGCTGAAAAGGCGTCTTGACCGGCTTCAGGCTGAGTCGTGTGATGACCTGGGTTCCGCTCATTTGGCCGCCATCTTCTTTTTGAGGTATTTCAGGTAGCGAATGGTGTCGTAGGTGCTGTCGTCGGCAAACCCGTACCCACCGTTCTGGAGATGGGCCATGCCCTCTGTGTCCCCGTTGAAGGAGAGAAGGGCTCCGGCAAAGGCGGCTTTCAGGCTTTCAGGCAGGTCCTTGCGGGCGGCCATAGGGGCCCCGGGGATCAGCTCCGAGGTCCAGAGGACCCGAAAATCATCCAGGGTGGCCTGGCCCTTCTGGATCATCCGGTCCAGGTCGATGTTGTTGGTGGCGGCCACCTCCACGGTTCCGTTTTTCACCGAGAGAATCGAGGCCCCGTGGGACCCGGAGAACTTCACCTGGCGAAAGTAGGCTTCGGGCTTCACTTTCAGGTCCCGGGCAAAGAGGATGTTGGGCACCAGGTAGCCGGAGGTGGAGTTGGGGTCGGTAAAGGCAAACACCTTTCCCTTGATCTGGGAAAGGGTCTTGATGGGCGAGTCCTTGCGGGTAATGATCACCCCGTAGTACCCGGGTTCCCCCGCTTTGTTGAGCTCCAGGGCAATGGCCTGGGCATCGGCCTTCTTGGCGGCCTCCACGTAACTCTTGGGACCGAAGTAGGCAAAATCGAGGTGTTTGTGTGCCATGGCCGTGATCACGCCGGAGTAATCGCTGGCGCTGATGATCTCCACCTCCACGCCCAGGCTCTTCTTCACGTGGTCGGCCAGGGGCTGAAACCGCGACTCCACGGCCGAGCCCCCTTCCGTGGGGATAAAACCGATACGGATCTTTTGGGGCCACTGGGCCTGGGAAGCCGACGCCGTCCCCGAAAGGATCAGGCCGATACACATCACACACACCGCGGTCAATCGTCTTGCGTTGTCAAACATGGGATCTCCTTTGTGCTGTTCGTTATGTTACGGAAAAATCGTATCGATGCCATTGCCCCCGGAAAGGACCGCCGGAGGCTGCCTTTTTCAATTCAGGCGCAGGCCGCCAGGGTGGGATCATTGGAGCGCGGGCCGTAGACGTCCCGGATGATCGCCTCGGTGAGGGCCTCCGGCGGGCCGTCAAAGACCACGCCCCCTGCGGAGATGCCGATGATGCGTTTGGCGTAGCGCCTGGCAAAGTCGATGTGATGAAGATTCACCACCACGGGGATGCCCTGCTCCTCATGGATTCGCCGAAGCAGCCCCATGATGACCTCCGAGCTTTTGGGGTCGAGGCTGGCGATGGGTTCGTCGGCAAGGAAGAGGGCCGGGTTCTGGGCCAGGGTCCGGGCGATGGCCACCCGTTGCTGCTGGCCGCCGGAGAGGGAATCGGCGCGCTGGTAGGCCAGATTTCCGATGCCCACCTGATTGAGGAGGCTGAAGGCCAGCTCCTGCTCCGCCTCGGAGAAGAGCCTCAGCAGTGACCCTGTGTGGGAGAGCAGCGTGGTGCAGAACCGGAGCCGCCCCACCAACACGTTTTCCAGGACCGTGAGCCGCCGGACCAGGTTGAACTGCTGAAAGATCATGCCCACCTGCTGGCGGACCCGGCGAAGCTGGCGCCCGGTGGCCCGGGTGATCTCCTCCCCGTTCAGGAACATGTCGCCGCAGGAGGGGTTCACCAGGCGGTTGAGGCACCTCAGAAGGGTTGACTTTCCTGCTCCAGAGGAGCCGATGATGACGATAAAATCGTCCTTTCGCACGGCAAGGGAGATCCCCTGTATCGCTTCGGTGCCGTTGGGGTACACCTTGCCCAGGTTCCGGGTCTCCAGCACGGTGTGGGCCAGGGTTGGGTCAAGCGGCCGGATGGTGTCGCTCATGGCGCTGCCCTCCTTTGGCGGTTTCCGTGACGCAGGCGGGGGTTCCCTGCCCGTCCCCTGTGCCCGGGGCTGCGTAGTGCACCATGCGGCCCCCCACCCAGCTCTGGGTGATCCGCGCCCAGGGTTCGCTGCGATCCACAACCAGCAGATCCGCCTTTTCCCCGGGGGCCAGGGTTCCAAGCCCCTTACGGATAAAGCGCCCCGGCCCGGAGGTCACAAGGGAGAGGGCATAGTCCGGGGAGGTGTCCAGGGTCTTCATGGCCGTAAAGGGGGCCTGGAGCATGCACTCGGGGTAGTAGTCGCTGAGCAGGCCGTGGCAGAGCCCTCGGGAGACGGTCTCCGCCGCCTTGAGGTGTCCGCCGGAGGAGCGACCCCTCACCAGGTTTGGGGCCCCCATGAACACCCGCATTCCCTCTTTCACGGCCCGTTTTGCCGCATCCACGGAGAGGGGAAACTCACTGGCCGTTGCGCCCAGGGCCTTGACCAGACCGACCTTCTCGGGGGTGTCGTCGTCGTGGCTCAAAAAGGGAAGCCCTTCGGCCGCAACCCGCCGGGCAAAGGAGGAGAGGGCATTCCACCCGGCCTCCCGGCACGCTGTTTTGCGATGGGCCATGCCCACGATCTCCTCATAGGCGTCCCCACCGGCTCCGGCGTAGTAATCCACAAAGGCGCCCAGGGTGGTGAACTGTCCCTGGCCCGGGGTGTGGTCCATGACCGAGACCATGTCGATGAGGCCCTCGTCCAGAAGCCGGGTAAGGACTCGGCATCCCTCTTCGGCCCCCACCTCGTACCTGGCATGGACCAGATGACGGACCATGGCCCCGGAGGAACGGTCAAAGGCTTTGACCAGGCGAATGATGCGCTCAACCTCCCCCGGGGACCTTAAGCCCAGCTCGTTGTCTGCAAAGCTGAGGGCATGGCAGTAGGTGGTGATGCCGCAGGAGGCGATGCGCCGGTCCAGGTTGCGCAGGGCAAACTCAAAATCAAAATAGACCCCGGGGCGCATCTCGATGCTCTGCTCCAGGGCGTCGGAGTGGAGGTCCACCAGGCCCGGCATGATCAGCCGTCCTCCGGCGTCCAGGGTCACGGTCCCCCGGGGAGGCTGATCCCCTTCGGTCACCTCGAGCACCCCTTTTTCGCTGAAAAGAACCGACCCACGCTCCAGCAGGCGCTCTCCGTCAAACACCGCACCACCGGTGAGGCATATCGTGCTGTCCATAATCTGCTCCTGTTGTGATCTCCGTTTCCGGCAGGACGGGCGGAAGAGGTCAGCGCCCCGCCGCATCCGGCCGTTCGTCTTCAACTGTCATAAGGAAGATAGAGGGGAAATGTTGGGAAATGACCGCGAAACGGTTAGCACTGTGTTAAACGGAATATCGCCGTGGGGACGTGGGGATCTATCAAGGTGGGGGTCGGAAAAAAAGCTGTCACTGTTCAGCTCAACATTGCCTCCGGCGATCCTGCCGGAGGCAAGCTGAAGCGTTACAAAAGGCTATGCCCTTATCTGATGACGGCATCCGGGCACAAAGTGGGTGAGGAGATCGATGAAGTGTGAGACCGAGGTCTCTAAGGAGTCGTTGTTGCAGAGGGTGCACAGGTTGGGATGCCGCACCGGGGCAAGGGTGTCCGAGTGGCTGAGCCTGGCTTCGATCTGGGCTTCGGTCTCCCGGTTTCTGCGCAGGAGCCTTTTTTTGAGGATCTCGCGATCCGCCTCGATGTGGATCACCACCATCTCGGGATAGCGTCGGGCAGCCTCTCCAAGGTAGCCCCGGGAGCCATTAACCACCACACTCACGCCACGATGAAGCCAGCCGTCGATTTCAGCGCCGATACCGTAGCCGTTGCCGTGGCTCTCCCAGGACATGGCAAACAGCCCGAGCTCTTGTCTCTGGCAGAACTCTTCACGGGACAGGGCCACATGATTCTCGCCCCCCGCATCCGCAGGGCGGGTGATGTACCGGTGGGCAAACAGCACCGGTGCCGAGCCGTTGAGTTGAGAGCGTGCCTCGGTGCACAGGGTATCTTTTCCGGCGCCCGACGCGCCGGTAACGTAAAAAAGTGTTCCGTTTTCCATGGGAAGGTATCCTCTGTTCGGGGTCAAGGCCCGCATGAACGGACCGGTATCTGCATGGATCAGCATGGGCTCCCATGGTGAGGTTTATATTACAATCGGGTGATAAAATCATGTTGCAATGGGCTCATTCGTTTCAATCGTCCCTCAACGGATGTATAATTCGGCACGACCTGCCCGGACGGGCCATGGCAGCCATCACTGTTCAGCCCGCCTTCGGCCTGGCAGAAAACCCAACACACCAAATGGAAAAAAGAGACCATGACGCATATCATCAAGGCCACCCTCCTCTTTGACGGCAACGGAGGCGCCTCCACCGACCGGTACATCACCATTGAAAACGACCGCATCGCAAGCATCTCTGAAACCGCCCCCCGCTGGGACTCCGAAGGCATCGTGACCCCGGCCTTCATCGATCCCCACTCCCACATCGGCATGGAGCGGGAAGGGGAACCCTCCCGGGAGGGAGAGGCCAACGACGAGATCGGCCAGATCCTGCCCCTGGTGGACCCGGTGGACAGCCTCTACTTCGACGACCGCGCTTTCTCCGATGCCGTGGACTTCGGGGTCCTCTACAGCTGCGTGGTGCCTGGAAGCGGCAACCTCATCGGCGGCAAGGCCAGGGTGATCCGAAACTTTGCCCGCTACCGGGACGAGGCCGTGATCAAAGACTACGGCTACAAGATGGCCCTGGGCTACAACCCCCGCTCCACCACAGCCTGGAAAGGGGATCGCCCCACCACCCGCATGGGGATCTACGCCATGCTCGAAAAGCGCTTTGACGAGGTGCTCCTTAAAAAGGAGAAGGCCGCCCTTGCAAAGGAGAAAAAACTCAACGAACTCTCGGACAAGCAGGCCAAGGGCGAGATCAACGAGACCGACCACGCCTTTGAGGCCGATGTCATCGAACGCGAATACCTCCTCTCCTTCGATCCCGAAGACAGCGCCCTGCTGGAGCTTCTCAGCGGCGAAAAAATCGCAAAAGTCCACGTGCACAAGGAAGACGACATTCTCTACCTCATCAAGCTCGTGGAAAAATACGGTCTCTCCGTCACCTGCGATCATGCCTGCGATGTCTTCCACACCGAGATCTTCAACAAGCTCGCCGAACGGGAGATCCCCGTGGTTTACGGCCCCATCGGCTCCGTGGGCTACAAGGTGGAGCTCAAGCACGCCGTTTACAAAAACACGGCCAAACTCATGGCCTCCGAAGCCTTTTACACCCTCATGAGCGACCACCCGGTGACCCTTTCAGCCTCCCTCCGGGACGGGCTGAAGTTTTTCCTGATGCACGGCATGGACGAAGCCGAGGCCATCAGCCTTATCACCGGAAAAAGCGCGGCCGTTCTGGGCATCGACGACCAGCTCGGCACCATCGAAGAGGGGAAACTCGCCAGCCTCCTGGTCTGGGAAAAGCACCCCTTCCATTTAGGAGCGGTTCCTTCCGAGGTGTTTGCGGAAGGGAAAAAAATCAGATAGAAAGCCCCGCCTCCCTTGCCCCGGGTTGCCCCTTCTCCATGCAGCCCGGGGCCCTTTCCCTGCCGCGAAACACCCCGCCCCCACCAGGTTGTCAGCAATATTTTACACGCCATACCACCCGAACATTAGACATCATGAACCTCCCAACACACTATGCTGCGGCATCGGAAAAATCTGCCAAAATACCCCATGACACAAACTAATTTCCAGACCTTCTCCAATTCCGACCAACCCCGGAACCATCAATAATAAATTGAAATAAAAATCGATTTAAAAGATGATCATTGTCTTTTTTTGGGAACATACGGAAAAAATTATAACAACTCAAAATATCTTTTAATCACACCTGAGCCACGCACCATTGCTCTTACAAAAACCGTTGAAGCAATTTGACACATGCAGTTGTCGCCTCTATGGTAGGCATCGTTTTGAACACAATCGAGGGTGAACCACATGACAAAAATTGAAGTGAGGGACCTGGTCAAAATTTTCGGCCCCTCCCCGCGACGGGCATTGTCCATGCTCCGGGACGGGTCAGATAAAGAAGAGATATTGGAAAAAACCGGCCACGGTGTCGGCGTGGGCGGGGTGACCTTCGACGTCAAGGCCGGAGAGATCATCGTCATCATGGGTCTTTCAGGGAGCGGAAAGTCCACCCTGGTGCGCTGCCTGAACCGGCTCATCGAGCCCACGGCGGGGTCCATCCTCGTGGACGGGGTCGACATCGCCATGGTAAGCCACGGGGAACTCCTGGATATCCGGCAGAAAAAATTCGGCATGGTCTTCCAGAACTTTGCTCTGTTTCCCCACCGCACCGTGGCGGAAAACGCCGCCTTCGGGCTTGAAATCCAGGGAGTGGAACGGGAGGCCAGACTGGAGAAGGCCCACGAAGTCCTGGGCCAGGTGGGCCTGTCCGGCTGGGAGCAGAGCTACCCGGACCAGCTCTCCGGCGGCATGCAGCAGCGGGTGGGCCTTGCCCGCGCCCTGGCCGTGGACCCGGATATCCTGCTCATGGACGAAGCCTTCAGCGCTCTGGACCCCCTCATCCGAAGGGACATGCAGGACGAGCTCCTGGACCTTCAGGACCGGCTCCAGAAGACCATCGTCTTCATCAGCCACGACTTGGACGAAGCCTTGAAAATCGGCGATCGCATCGTGCTCATGAAAGACGGCAAGGTGGTCCAGGTGGGCACACCGGACGAAATCCTCATGGAACCGGCCACCCGTTACGTGGAAAAATTCGTGGAAGACGTGGACATCTCCAAGGTCCTCACGGCCGAATCCGTGATGAAGCGCCCCTTTGCCGTAGGCCATGTGCGCAACGACGGGCCCAGAGCAGCCCTGCGCAAGATGAAAAACGAAGGGATTTCCAGCCTCTTCGTCACCAAGCGGGACCACTCCCTTCTGGGGATCATCTCGGCGGCCGACGCCAAAGAAGCCGCAGAGCGAGGCGACGACAACCTGGAGACCATTTTGCAGCGGGACGTCACCACAGTCCCCCCGGAGACCCCGGCCTCCGAGCTGTTCGAGATCCTCAAGGATCTCCCCTACCCCCTGGCCGTGGTCACGGAGACCCGGAAACTGGAGGGCGTCATTGTCCGCGGGACCCTGCTGGCCGCCCTGGCCGAAGGAGGACGAAGTGCTTGACCTGGACATCCCGAGGCTCCCCATCGGAAAGGCCATCGAAGCTGTCATCGATTTTCTCGTGGCCCATTGCTCCGGTGCCACCAACGTTTTCTCGGATATCATGGAGGCGTTCATCGACTTCATGGTGGACGGCATGCTCTTTTTACCCCCATGGCTCTTTATCCTGGGAATCGGGGCCCTGGCCTTTGCCATCACACGCAAGGCATCGGTGTCGGCCCTGGCCATCCTGGGGCTGTTCCTCATCGTGAATATGGGCCTGTGGAAGGCCACGGTGAGCACCCTGGCCCTGGTGCTCATCGCCACCCTGGTCTCCATCCTCATCGCCATCCCAACGGGCATCCTGGCGGCCTTGAACCGCACCGCCTATCGCATGGTCATGCCCGTTCTGGACTTTATGCAGACCATGCCGGCCTTCGTCTACCTGATCCCAGCCATCCCCTTTTTCGGGCTGGGCAAGGTGTCGGCCATCTTCTCCACCGTGATCTTCTCGGTGCCACCGGCCATCCGCCTCACCTGCCTCGGCATCCGCCAGGTACCGGCAGAGCTCATCGAAGCAGCGGACGCCTTTGGCTCCTCACCGCGCCAGAAGCTCTTCAAGATCCAGCTCCCCCTGGCCACCCCCACCATCATGGCCGGGGTGAACCAGACGGTGATGCTGGCCCTCTCCATGGTGGTTGTGGCCGCCATGATCGGGGCCAAGGGCTTGGGGGGCGAGGTATGGAAAGCCATCCAGCGGCTCCAGCCCGGCAAGGGCTTTGAAGCCGGAATCGGAATTGTCATCGTTGCCATGCTCCTGGACCGCATACTTCAGCAGCTGGGAGCCAAGAATGGAAAACCTGAAGGAGGAAATGCATGATTCGCCGTATCGCGTCCCTTTGTCTCGCCCTGGCTGTTGCCGCTCTCATCGCAACCCCGGCCGCGGCCAAGGAAAAAATCAAAATCGTTTACGTGGAGTGGGCCTGTGCCACGGCCAGCTCCAACGTCATGAAAGCCGTCATCGAAGAGAACCTGGGCTACGACGTGGAACTCACCCCCGTCTCGGCCCCGGCCATGTACGCGGCCCTGGCCTCAGGAGACCAGGACGCCCTGACCACCTCGTGGCTCCCCGTAACCCACGGTGACATGGTCAAACGCTATCAAGGGAAAATCGAAGACCTCGGCCCCAACTTCCACGGAGCCCGCATCGGCCTCATTGTCCCCACCTACGTGACCATCGACACGGTTGCCGAGCTCAACACCAACGCCAAGGCCTTTGACGGAGAGATCATCGGCATCGACCCCGGTGCCGGGGTGATGCTCAAGACCGAAGAGGCCATGGACCACTACGGCCTGGACAAGATCGAGCTGGTCTCCTCCAGCGGCGCGGGCATGACCGCCACCCTGGCCAACCGGTACCGCCAGAAAAAATGGATCGCCGTCACCGGCTGGGTGCCCCACTGGAAGTTTGCCAAGTTCGACCTCAAGTTCCTTGAAGACCCGGACAAGGTCTACGGCGAGGCCGAAACCATCAACACCTTTGCCCGCAAGGGGCTCAAGGCCGACCACCCCAAGGTCTACCACGTGCTGGACGCCTTCTCCTGGACCGCCGCCGAGATCGGAGAGGTGATGGCCATGAACACCGTGGACGGCTCCGACGTCTATGAAAACGCAAAAAAATGGGTCGCCGCCCACCCGGATCGGGTCAAGAGCTGGTTGCCGTAACGAATCCAAGAAAAGCGGCATCTGTTCCGCTGCTTTCACGGTTGGCTTTTAGCCATGAAATCCTTTCGATACAGAAGGCATTTGGCTAAAAACACACCGTTGCTCACGGGCACAGCCCGTCAGCAAATGAGACGGCCCTGAAGAATGAAGCTGAAAAGCCCGCCCAGTGGTTTCTGGAAACCATGGACGGGCTTTTGTTTTTTTCCTGACGTCACCATCCCTGCTCTGTCGTGCCACCTATGCCTTGCCCGAGTCCTTCCCCAAAGCCGCCTTCCCAAGCACGGACGCCGCGATGATCACCCCCATGCCCAGAAGCACCTGCCCCGACACCCTCTGCCCGTGGATAAACGCCACCAGAAACACAGCCAGGGGCGGCGTAAGGTAGCTTAAAAACCCAATCACGGAAAGATTCCCCGTTGCCACGGCCCGGTTCCACAGGAAAAAGGAGAGCCCTAAAGGCACAAGGCCCAGGTAAACCGCGGAGGCCAGGGCACGGCCACCCGGAAACGGATGAGGGCCGGTAACGAGAAAAAAAGCCGCAGAGATCACGGCTGCATACACCGTAAAGGCGGTCATGGGATTCTCCCGGGTATTCAGCCGGGGCAGGGCCACGGAAAAACTGCTCCAGATCAACCCGCAGAGCAGGGCCTGGAGGTAGCCTTTCATGTAAGCGGTATCAAAGGAAAGGGCCGCGTTGGAAGAGATCACAAGCCCTGCCCCCACCATGCCCATGAGTGCCGTGGCAAAAATGCTCCCTTTGAGTTTCTTAAAGACCAGTACCGAGGAGAAGACCACGATCCAGAAGGACCATGTGGTGGCCAGGATGGCGGCTTCGGCCAGCGGGGCGTTGTCCATGGCCATGTAGTAAACCCAATGGTAGCCGAAGATCCCGGCCACGCCCCAGAGGCTGGCGGTAAGCCCCGGCAGGTAAAGCCGCACAGAGCGGGTCCTCACCACATCCTGAACATAGAGATAGAGAGCCGCCGACGTAAAGCTGTAGAACAGAAGAGACTCGGTGGGCAGGCCGTCAAGGCCCGCCCCCACGGCAGCCGGAAGACTCGCCCAGCATAAAATCGCCCCAAGGGCGTACAGATAAGGAACCACAACCACACTCCCGGACGCGGCGTGCGCGCCTTTAAAAGGTTTTCATCTGAACCGGTTCGAACCGGTATCATCCATGGGAGACGAGGGTAGCCCAACGGGGTGCGGCTATCTTGAACAAAATTGACATGAGATAAGGGGGGCGAAGGGTTAAAGGCTAAGGGCTAAAGGCGAAGGCAGGGGGATGGGGGAATCAGGATGAGCGCTGGTAGGCACCGGGAGGGAGACCGTACCGGGACCGGAAGGCACGGGTGAGGTGGCTCTGATCGGAAAAGCCGGAGGCCAGGGCGCTGTTGGCGATGGACTCTCCCTGTTCCAGCATGCGGCGGGCGTTTTCCAGGCGAAGCTGGGTCAGGTAGGCATGGGGCGTCATGCCCAGGGTTTTCCGGAAAAGACGGATCAGATGGTAGGGGGTGCACCCGGCATGCCCGGCAAGGGTCTCCAAGGTCAGGGGCGTATCAAGATTCTCCCGGAGGCAGTCCAGGACCCGGTCGATACGGACATCTCGTTTCTCCGGTGCCTTCGGCAAAGCCCCCAGCCGGCCGTGGCGCCTTAAGAGGTCGCCGAAAACCCGTGTGACACGGGTGGAGAGCTCCAAACCGGGCACATCGCCGAGCATCATCTCATGGAGCCGAGCCAGGTCTGTCCAGAGGGACCTGTCGGTTATGGGTCCCCGGGCCAGGCCAAGCCCCTCGGCACCGGAGAGACCGAGCTGTTCACCCATGGACTGAAACACCCCGGCCTCCACGTAAAAGCTGCGCAGGTGCCGGGCCGTCTCCGAGCAGGGGCGGTTGCCATGAACCGCCCCGGGCTCAATAACGCTTATGCTGCCCGGGGCCAGGATGTCCGTGGAGCCGCCCAGGCTGTAGTGCTCGCCCCCGGCCGTGTTCAGCCACACCACATACCGGTCGTGGATATGGGGCCGGAACTCAAAGGGGTCGGTGCAGGAGAGCACCTTGAGGCCCGGGATGCGTTCCGGTCTGTAGACCATGGCCATGGCAAGGTGCTCCTTTGCAAGGCGTGGGTTGGCTCACAGACAAGGCATCAGGCGTGGCTGTTTGCGGTGAGCTCCTTGGCCCACTTGCCTTTGTCCGACTCAACCGGGGTAAAGGCCCTCAGCCGTGAGATGAGGCCATCGGGCTTTTCATCCATGAGGACGATGTTGCTGTAGTCGGCTTCGATGAACGACTGGTCGGCCATGTGGTTGAAAAAGGCCATGAGCTTGTCGTAGTAGGTATCCACATTGAGAAAACCGCAGGGCTTTTTGTGGATGCCCAGCTGGGACCAGGTGATGATCTCGAAGATCTCCTCCATGGTACCGAACCCGCCGGGAAGCGCGATGAACCCGTCGGAAAGCTCGGCCATGAGGCCCTTGCGTTCATGCATGGTATCCACCACCCGCAGGTCATCCAGATCGGTGAGGGCCACTTCCATGTCCACCAGGTGACGGGTGATGACCCCGGTGACCTTGCCGCCGTACTCCTTGACGGTCTTTGCGAGGGTCCCCATCATGCCCAGGCTGCCGCCTCCGTACACCAGGCGGATGTCGTTGGCGGCCATGGTTTTTCCAAGTTCCCGCGCCCCTTCGAGGTAGGCGGGATTGGAGCCGGGGCTTGCCCCGCAGAACACACAGATATTTTTCATGTTTGCTTCCTTATTGCATTGAATCAGCAACGACCGCGGACGGTCATGCCACGTTCAGGACCGACGAACCCATGCACCAGCGGTTCCGGCCCTTCTCCTTGGCCCGGTACAGGCCGTCGTCGGCGGCCTCGAAAAGGTCCCGCTGGATCCCCTTTTGATGGGGAACCATGGTGGCCACGCCGATGCTTGTGGTGACATACCCTGCGACAGAGGAGCGCTTGTGGGGAATGGCAAGGTCGGACACGGCCCCGAGAAGCCGCTCGGCCACATGCACGGCCCCTTCTGCCTCGGTCTCGGGCAAAAGCACGGCGAACTCCTCACCGCCGACCCGCGCCACCTTGTCCGTATGCCTCCTGGCCGCATCGGAGATGGCCATGGCCACTTTTTTCAGGCAGTCGTCCCCCTGGGCATGCCCGCAGGTGTCGTTGTAGGCTTTAAAAAAATCGATATCCAGCATCACCAGGGAGAGGGGCGCCTGGGTCCTGATCCCCCGGATCCACTCCCGTTCGAAGATAACCTCAAACTCCCGTTTGTTGAGGAGCCCGGTGAGGCCGTCCGTGGTGGAGAGCAGGCGAAGCTGCTCGTTGGTCTCTTCAAGCTGCTGTTGCAGTTCTTCAAGCTCCACCAGCTTTCGGTCGAGTTCCCGGGTCTTTTTGCTCAGGGCATCCTTGTGGCGGAACAGTTCGATGAAGACCCCCACCTTGCTCTTGAAGACCCGCTCGTCCAGGGGTTTAAACAGGTAATCCACGGCCCCGCTTTCGTACCCTTTGAACACCTGGGCATCCGCCCGAAACGCCGCAGTGATGAAGATGATGGGGATGTGCTTTGTCTTTTTGTTTCCGCGCATCAGCTCCGCCACTTCATAGCCGTCCATGCCGGGCATCTGGACGTCGAGGAGAACCAGAGCAAAATCGTGGTCCAGGGTTAGCCCCAGGGCCTCCATGCCGGAGGTGGCCCGGACAAGCTCGATATCCGGCTCATCCAGAAGGCTTTCCAGGGTCAGGAGGTTCTCCGGACGATCATCAACGATCAGTATCTTGGCAATTCCCATGACAAACCTTTGTGGTATTGATGGAACATAAACGATCAACAGCCCTATTCAGAAAGCCCCCGCACACCACGACGGGATGCTTCATCTTCTGTCAGGCCAGTGTTTTCAAAAAAGGACCGATGCGCTCCAAGGGAAGCACATGGTCCGGGGTCACCGCCTTGATGGCGGCCCTGGGCATGGCATCTGCCGCGGCGGTCTCGGGGTCCTGCACCACCACCAGGCCGCCCAGTGCCTTGACTCTCGCAACACCGGCCGCGCCGTCGGAGTTGGCGCCGGTGAGGACCACCCCCACCAGCCCCTGGCAGAACACCTCGGCCGCCGTCTCAAACAGCACATCCACCGACGGCCGCGAGAAGTTTACCCGCTCCTCGGTGGACAGGGCAATGGTCCTGTCCGCCTCCACCATAAGGTGATAGTTGGGAGGCGCCACATAGACAGTCCCCGGCTTCAGGGGCTCTTTGTCTTCGGCCTCCTTGGCGTGCAGCGCACACCGGATGTCCAGGTGCTTCGGCAGATAGCTCTCCGTGTCCGGGCTGAGGTGCTGAACCACAAGCACCGGCAACCCGAATGATTCGTCCAAAACCGGCAGGATCGCCTCCAGAGCGGCGAGGCCTCCGGCTGAAACGCCGATGACAACAGCTTCAAATGACTTCATGCGTTTCATCCTTTGCCATGGCCTGTCTGCCGGGTTCTCACAGGGCGGACGGGCCACGCTTTTTTCGGTATATCTTTTCTCGCTCGGACACGACCTCGAACCGGTCGGCCACGTTTGAAAACCGGATACTCTCCTTGGAGCCAAGGCAGAGAAACCCGCCGGGACACAGGCTGTCGTAAAAAAGGTTCAACACCCGGTTCTGCAACTCCCGGTTAAAATAAATAAGAACGTTCCTGCAAAAGATCAGGTTCATCTCCCCGAACACCCCGTCGGTGACCAGGTTGTGGGAAGAAAAGAGCACGTGCTCCTTGAGGGACCGTTTCATGATCACGTTATCATAATCAGCGGTGTAGTAATCCGAAAAAGAGCTGTCTCCGCCAGCCTTCTGGTAATTGGCCGTGTACTCACGCACCAGGTCCATGGGGTAGATCCCCTCCTTGGCCTTTTGCAGGATCAGCTCGTTGAAATCCGTGGCGTACACCTGCACGCGGTCGCCCATGCCCTCCTCTTCCAAAAGGATGCACATGGAATAGACCTCCTGGCCCGCCGAACACCCGGCATGCCACACCTTGGCAAAGGGGTAGGTGCGAAGATGTGGAAAGACCACCTCCCTCACCCGCTTGTAGAACCACGGGTCCCGAAACATCTCCGTGACGTTGATGGAGAGGTCCAGGAGCAGGGTGTTGAAAAAGGCCTCGTCATGGATGGCCCGGTGCTGCATGTCCGAGAACGTGTCCAGGCCCTCCAGGGACCGGCGGTGCTCCAGGCGCCGCTTGGTATGGGTAAAGGCGTAGCTTCGGAAATCGTAGCCGTATTTCCGGTAGATGGCCTCAAGGAGCATCTGGATCTCAAGGCGTTCGTTTTCGATGCGTTCGGATTCATTCATATCAGTACAACCAGACCCTCAGCATGGATAGAAGTTTTTCCGCGTTCACGGGTTTGGCCAGGTAGTCGCTGGCACCGGCCTCGATGCACTTGCTCCTGTCCCCTTTCATGGCCTTGGCCGTCAGGGCGATGATGGGCAGCCTGGAGAAGGCCTTTTTCTTGCGGATCTCCGTCATGGCTTCGTAGCCGTCCATTACCGGCATCATGATGTCCATGAGGACCGCGTCCACCTTTTCCATGGCCTTGAGCTTGTCCAGGCATTCGATGCCGTTCCTGGCAATGACCACGTCCATGTTACGTTCCTCTAAAACACTGGAGAGCGCAAAAACGTTGCGCATGTCGTCGTCCACCAGCAGGATGGTCTTGCCGCTCAGCACCGCCTCCTTGTCGTGGACCATCTTGAGCATGTTGCGTTTCTCCTCCGGCAGGTTGGCTTCCACGCGATGGAGGAACAGGGCGGACTCGTCCAGGAGCCGCTCCGGAGATTTGACCCCCTTGACGATGATGCTCTCGGCGTAGCGGTTGAGCTCTTTTTCCTCATCCCGTGTCAGGTCCCGTCCCGTGTAGATGATGATGGGCACCCGGGTGGAGGTGGGGCTCAGGCGGATCTTCTCCAGCAGTTCAAAGCCCGTCATGTCTTCCAGGCCGAGGTCCAGGACCATGCAGTCGTACCCTCCCCTGTCCAGCTCTGCCAGGGCTTCCCTGCCCGAGCTCACCGCGGTGGTCTCCACATCCCCGGTGCCGATGAGGGTCTCGATGCTCTCCCGGTGGATCTTGTCGTCTTCCACCAGCAGAAGCCGGCTCACGGGCTTGGAGGCGATGTCCTCCAGTTTACTCAGGGCGTCTTCCACCTTCTCCATGCTCACCGGCTTGGTGAGGTAGCCCACCGCCCCCATGCGCATGGCATCCAGGCAACTGTCGTTGGCGGACATGAAGTGCACCGGAATGTGCCGGAGTTCGGAGTTTCCCTTGAGGCGTTCCATGACGGTCCAGCCGTCGATGCCCGGCAGGCCGATGTCCAGGATGATGGCACTGGGCTTGTAGTAATCGGCAAAATGCAGCCCGGTCTCCCCGTCTTCGGCCACCACGCACTTGAACCCCCGCTCCCGGGCAAAATCCCGCATGATCCTGGCGGAGTTGAGATCATCCTCGATGATGAGAAGGCTCTTTGCCTCCGGGGTCAGTGATTTGCGGTCATCCTCCACGTAATCGCTCTCGCAAGGAGGAGAGGCAGGGGCTGCCAGGGGGCAGTCCGGAACGCTGCAGTCGACTGACGGAGGCACCGGCGCAGGCGAAGAGACCGGCGCGCTCTCCTGACGGGCGGGTGCGGGCTCCGGGGTCGGAGACGCTTCGGCCGTGGCGGACGGGGTCGTGCCCTGATAGGCCTCGGGGAGAAGCACGGTAAAGGTGCTGCCCTTGCCCTCTTCGCTGTCCAGCAAAATCGTGCCGCCCAGCAGCTTGGCCAGCTCCCGGGAGATGGACAGGCCCAGGCCGGTGCCGCCGTACTTGCGGCTCGTGCTGCCGTCTGCCTGCTGAAAGGCCTGGAAGATAGCCACCTGCTTCTCTTTGGCGATACCGATGCCGTCATCGGTGACGGCAAAGGCGAGAACACCTTCGGGCTCCATCTCCGCCCTGGCGAGGAGATCGGGGCCGGGGCGGGACACGGTGAGGGCCACCGAGCCCCGATCGGTGAACTTGAAGGCATTGGTCAAAAGGTTCCGCAGGATCTGCTGGAGCCTCTGGGAATCTGTACGGACCATCTCCGGCACGCCCGGGGCAACGCTTAAATCCAGGGAAATCTGTTTGTCTTCGGCCACATCCTTGAACAGCCGCCGGGTATCGCCCATGAGCCCGTCCATGGTCACGTCCTCGATAACCAGCTCCACCTTGCCCGCTTCGATCTTGGAGAGATCCAGGATCTCGTTGATGAGGGCCAGAAGGTCGGCACCGGAAGCGTGGACAGCCTTGGCTGACTCCACCTGACGCTCCGAGAGGTTGCCGTCCTTGTTCTTGGAGAGCATCTGGGAAAGAATCAGAATGCTGTTCAGGGGGGTCCGAAGCTCATGGGACATGTTGGCCAGGAACTCGGACTTGTACTTGCTGGCGATCTCAAGGTCCCGGGCCTTCTGCTTGACCACCTCCTGGGCAGCCTCCAGGTCGGTGTTCTTGCATGAGATGGCCTCTTTCTGCTCCTCCAGGGCCCGGGTCCGCTCCTCCAGCTCTTCGTTGGTGACCCGCAGCTCCTCCTGCTGGGCCTGGAGTTCGGACTCGGACTCCTTCAGGGCCTTGGTCTGCTCTTCCAGCTCCTCGTTGGTGACCCGCAGCTCCTCCTGCTGAGCCTGGAGCTCTGACTCGGACTCTTTCAGGGCCTTGGCCTGCTCCTCCAGCTCTTCGTTGGACACCCGCAGGGCCTCCTGCTGCTCCTGGGCCTTTTCCAGGAGATCGTGGATTGTCTGGCGGGACTTGGCGGCGTTGAACAAAATGGCCGCGTTTTCCATATTCTGCTCGATGAACCGGCGCTGGAGTTCGGAAAAACCGCTCACCGACCCCAGAAGCAGCACACCCACCACCGCGCCTTCAAAGGAGACGGGTGCCGCGATGAAGTTGGACGGGATGGTCTCCCCCGCCCCGAAGTTCACGGCTGGGGCTCCGCTCTGCATGTCGCTGAATGCCAGGATCTCGTTTTCCATGGCTGCCTGGCCCACCATGCCCTCCCCGAGGGCGAAGCAGTTGAAATTGCCGCTGCGGTCCGTGAAGGCATAACTCGCCTTGAGTTCAAGGCCCTTGTCGGTCATGAGGTACAGGGCCCCGAGCTGGGCATCCATGTGCCGGGCCATGAAAGACGTGAAGCGACGGGCCAGCTGGCCGCTGTCGTGTTCTCCGCGCAACTTGTCGTCCAGCCCCTCTTTACCTGATTTAAGCCAGTCCAGGTTCTGGAGTTTCCGCGCCATGTTGTTCAGCGCCCTGGCCAGGGCCCCCAGCTCATCCCTCTGGTTGAGCTTGAGGGAGGCATTGAGTTCCCCGTTGGCGATGGCCTCGGCAAACCGGATGTCCGCAATGAGGGGCCGGGTGATGGCGCGGGAAAAAAACAACGCCCCGATACCGATGCAGGCAAGGAGCAGTCCGGCCACCAGGCCGATCATCCGATAGATACCCCTCACCGGTGCGGTGACCTCGTGCCTGTCGATTTTGGAGATGAGGTACCAGTCAAGGCCGGGGATATCCAGCTGATGGTAAGCAACCAAAACGGCCTGGCCGATGCTGTCCATGTAGGTATCGTGGCCGCCTTCTATCCCCCCCCGGACTGCGTCATCCCAATACTCAGGCGGGTCCTTGAGGGTAGACCCCACCACGAATTTCCCGCTACCGATGGTCTTCACATTGCTCCGCAGCTCAAAACGATCCGTTTTCACATTGATCCCGAGAAGATAGGATTCACCGGTACTACCCATCCCCTGGCGGGCATCCACAATATGCGTCACCTGCTCCGGTGAAAACTGAAAAATCAAGACCCCTTTGACGGCGTCGCTGTCGTATCGGATGGGGTGCCCCATGAACAGGGACTGAAGGCCCCCGCTGGGCTTAAAGGCGGCAAAATCAGACACAGCGGTCTTGCCGGTGGCCACAACTTCCCGCCATACCGAGGCCAGGCCGGTCTCTTTGTAGGCACCGTGGCGCAGGTTGGTGCCGAGGTCGTCTTCGCCAGCAACGGAAAAGAGGACGTCCCCCTCGTCGGCATCCACCACAAAGATATCGTGGTACCCGTAGTTGCGGGCATAGACGTCCATCATCTTGCTGTAGGGTTCCACCTGACGCCAGTAATCGGCGGACCGGCTGTCCAGCCCCACGGCCGCGCCTTTACGGGACAGGGCCCTTTGGGACTTGAGAACCGCCAGCAGCTCACGGGTCCGCTTGGACTCGGCCATAAAGGCGATGCCGGCATGACGATCCGCGAAATACTCCTCAATCTGCCCTTTTCGGATCACCTGCACCGTGCTGAGCTGATCGAAGGACTTGTCCAGAAGGGAGTCCGTGGACAGCCGGGCCCCGAAATAGCCGATGACGACCAGGGGAACGGCACCGGAAATAATAAAGAGCAGGATAAGCTTGAACCGGATCCGCATATCTGAAAAACGAAACATGTGTACTCCAAAAACCAAATAACAGGCGCCCACAGCCCCTACGTAAAACACTCACACCAGCACACGACCGGACCCCACAGGCCCCGTGCCGATACACACATCACCCCATCTTGAGAATGCCGCGACGACGCAGGCAGAAAAATACGCGTCGTCCCGGCCCATTTCCTCACTTGGGTTTACAGGTCTTGACATAAAAAAGTCAACCGCTGATACCGGGTGATGCCTTATATTGTCAAGTCCGTAAAACGCCCCGCGGGCATCCCCCACAACCCGTGACGCAAAAAAACCTATTCTGTCACGGATTCAGGAGAGAAAAGAGACCAAGTTCTCGCCGCGGCCTGAACTCGATCACCCCCACCTCACGGACCTCAGCAGCCCCGGTTACGGCGCTTTGGCGGCACAGCTCCATGGTCTTCATGGCATCCGGGCCGGAGAGTTCCTTGGAAAGGGTGCAGTGGGGAAGCCATCGTCCGGGGATGTACCGATGGAAGGGAGGGTGGGCGCAGCCATCCAGAAGGCTGTATAGGCGTTGCTGCATGTCCAGAAGGGGCCGGTTCGGAACCGGAGAAAGGATCACGGTGTGCTGCTCCCCGGGAATCAGGGAGATGGCGGGAAAGGTAATGGGGAATCGAAAACACTCCTTCGCGTACGCCTTGGCCAGCCCAAGGATCACCGCCTCATCAATGGAGGAAAGGACCGCAAGGCTCAGGTGGGGCCGCCCTCCGATCTGCTGGAGAACGGACGGCACCCCGGATGCGGCGAGGACATCCCACACTCGCCGGATGGCGGCCTCAAAGTCCGGATCAAAGTAAAGCTCGATGGAGTATCCCATGCTGACCTCGCAGAAAAAAACCGTGTAACAATTCAGTTGCCTCAAACGGTTTAAACCCTTGGGCCACAAAAGGCAAACACGGGTTAAAAAAGACGGAACCCGGCGGTGATCATGAACCGATGCAGGACGGGATCGTCCCGGGCAAAATCCTTGACCAGATTGTACTCCACGCCCACGTACCCCACCTCATCCAGGTTGAAGCGCAGCCCGGCCGATCCCGTGGCCCCCGCGCCAAACTCGGAAAGCCCCGGCTCCGGGTTGAGGTCGCCGATGATGCCCCCACCCTCCAGAAAGGGCTTCGGGAGCCAGACTTTTTTCGGGTTAAACTCCACGCCGGCACCGGCCGTAAGGGAGGTCACCGGATCGCTCACCTCGGCCCGGCCCAGGCCGTAAAGTCGAAGCTTGGCACCCAGGAGCGAATAAAACTGATGCCGATAGGAGAGATCCAGACCGAAGGTCCCTGCCCCTGCCTTGCCCGGAGCCGAGGTCCCGCCCGTGACGCTGGTGCCGAGCTGCAGAGCGTGGGTCCGCATCCAGGAGTCGAGGGCGTTGGGGCTGTCCCAGACCAGGCCGAAGCCGCCGAAAGACTGTCCGGCGGCGGCCAGCACACGCTTGACAAAGGTGGTGCACTGCAAGCCAAAAAGATTGTAGTTGGGTTTGGACCGACAGGTTTTCCGCGCTTCCTTCATGGCCGCCGCAAACTGAGCGGCGGTGAGGACAAAACGCTGGGAGGCTGTGGGCGTATGGCGCGTATCCGGGTGATGCACGCATCCTTTGACATCTTTGGTGATGTTGGAGCCGTCATAGCCCCACTGGGGCCAGAACCCGTAGGTCCAGGAGGTCCCCTTGTCGTCCTCCAGCCTCACCCAGGAGTGGCCCACCTTGTGGGTTAACGGAAGCAGGAGAAAGGTCCCCTCTTTGTCCGCGTACACGGTGATGGAAAACTTACCCGTGGCAGGATGCTTTACAGGATCCGGCTTTGCACAGTCCTTAGAGCAGTCTTTGGGACTGAGCCGGGCCACCATCGAAGCGGAGCCCCGCTGCTGAACCACGTGGGTCAGTTCATGGGCCATCACCTGCCGCCCTGCAGACGAGTCCGACGGCGGCAACCCCTTGCCCAGCACGATATGAGTCCCCATGGCAAAGGCCCGGGCATGAAGGGACGCGGCCAGCTCGGCGGCCTCATCCCCCTTGTGGACCCGGACGCCGGAAAAATCCCGACCGAAGCGTGGTTCCATATAGGCCCGGGTCCCGGTGTCCAGGGGAACCCCGGAGGACCTCAGCCCCAACGGGCCTGTAAAACAGGCATCCCTCGGCCCGGCAAGGGCCGTTTCAACACCCTCCGGTGACGGCATGGCCGTCACCTGCCGGGCCACCCGGTGGGCTTCTTCCTCGGCCCTCTCCCCACCGGCGCCGCCGACGGTCACCGAGGGCAAAGAGGAAAGGCCCCGTGGGCCGGATGCAGTGTGTTCGCCTCCCCGCGCCATCCATTGCTGCATCCCGTGGTTCCCCACGGCCCGCTGCACCCTGAGGGCAGATGTTCCTCCCCGGGCCGGGGGCACACTGCCGCCGGTATGGGTCGCCACCGTCCCTTTGGCCTCTTTGGCCTGACGTAAAAAAATACGCATGAACGTTCTCCTATATCCAACAGAAACCGCGCAGACATTGAAGGATCATCACGCCTTCCACGAACGACATACCGGAGGCTATATGACGCAGAACCTACCCCTTGAATACACGGTTACGGGCAATACGAAGGCACCTGGCTGGGGAACAACCCCTCCCCCGCGTTGCATTCCCAGAAGATATGCCCCTCGTCGTCCATGGAGGGAACGAACAGAAGCTCTCCCTCTTCCATGTCCACGGTGAGGGTCATGTTGGACGCGTCCACCGACAGATGGCTGCCGTCCGGCAACGCATCCAGTACCCCGATGTCCTCCAGGGTGGGGATCTCTTCCGTCATCTTGTAATAGGCTGCCATGGCTTCGCGCACCGGCCGGGTCTCGTGCATCACCGCGGTGGTATGGGCCTTGACCTTGTAGGTGGAAAATTGCGGGACGCTCACGGCAATAGTCGCGAACACAATATAAATCAGGATAATCAGGCCGGTCCCGGACCCGAGACGACCGGCGTAGGGCAGGAAGGCGGCAAATACATAGGCGAGCCCATGGCGCGATGGTTCCTTGGCTTCGGGTGCCACCACCCGGGCCACACGCTTGGAGACCCAGGGGTAACCGGAGATCAGCTCATGAAAAGACATCCAGAACCCCGACGTCTGCCGACTCTGGAGCAGATAAGCCTTGAGGTCCATGTCTTTCCATCGCTCAGCCCCCGCGGACAGAGCGGCCAGGGCCCGTCCCGCCCCTTCCGGCGTCTTGCAGCAGGCCAGGCCGTGACGATCACACGTGGTCTCCCGCGCCCGGGAATAGGCCGCCCCGAGGAGGGGAAGCCAGAGAACCGGCCAGCGAAGCATGGTCCCGGTGAGGTGTTTCATCCTGATGTGCCCGAGTTCATGGCCGATGTAAAATTTCACCCCGTCGTCATGGGCTGCCATGGCATCCACCACATCGGAAAAAAGCACCACGAAATGGGTTCCGAGAAACCGGGTGGCAAAGGCATTGAAACCGCCGTCGCCGTTTAAAATGTAGGCTTTCGGAGCCTCCTGGAATTTCAGAAGATTGCTGCAGTAGACAAACTGGGCGTAAAGGTCGGGGAACTGCTCCTGGGACAGCTCGATGCCGTTGCCCTTGATATGGGCGATGAGGGCGGATTGGGCAAAAAGATAAAACACAAACCCCACAAGCAACACGACCAGCGCGACCCCGACAGTACCAAGGATCAAAAGACCCCACACCGTAATCCCCAGGACAAGGGTAAGTGTTCCCAGAACGCGCTCGCGCGGATAGACTAGTTCTTCCATACCATCTCCTTTGCTCAGCGGTAACAAGATACAGACTCAAATGAAAACACGAATTCAGCGGATGGGAGCGGGTCGATCCGGGCTATGGCTACTTGATGAGTTTGTCGACACCGATCTCCGTCAACATGTCTCCCACCAGAAAGACCAGCAGGGAAAACGCGATAATGATACCGAGCTTGGACGCCCAGTTCCTGTCCAAAGGCCAAAGCAGCTGCTTGTGGTACGCCTCGATTTTGTCCCTGTCCTCTTCCTGACGGATCACAGACCAGAGCGCCATGACCTTTTTCTGCCTGGCGATGATGGTAAAGAGCATGGGCGAAAGAAACAAAAGCGGCACAAGCCATTGGATCATCTTCTGACCCATGTCCGAGGCTCCGCTTGCACTCTGGGAAGCCTTGGAGACAATGGGAATGACCAGGGCGGGGGACAGGGCCCAGTAGATCATGTTCAACGCCTGGTTCCAGCGTTCCAGACCGAACTCACGGATGGATGAGTAGGGATCGAGCCTGAGAACGACCCCGTGCCGCCGGGCAAATGCCATGTTGTCGAACCACACAAACATGGCCAGATGGGCCCATATATGAAACAGAGACGCCACCCCCACGACAATCATGATGTATTGCTGGGCATAGGCCAGGCACACAAAAATCAGGTTGCGCCACTTGCCCGGGCCCTTTTCTCCCGGATGGCGTCTGAACAACCAGGCCTCCGTCCAGGAGGCGTCCTCAACCCTGCGGGTTACCTCCGGCAGGGGGATTGTCCTGCCCGATACCTCGCGCCAGCCCTGTGGTTCGGCCAGAAACCAGGCGTCTGTGGACTGGCCGCTGCCCTCTTTCCCTTTCAGCTGGTACACATGGTCTGGCGGATCAAGATAGAGCCCCGCCAGCTCTGCCGTGTCCAGGGCCATGATAACCACGGCCAGCAGGAAGGAGAGAATGAGGATATATTTCCGGTAGCGGTCGATATGATTTACAAAGGCGTCCCTGCACGCGGGCGCCCCGCCATCGCCGCTGTTCACGACACACCCGTTGGCAAACAGGTCTTTCCATGACGCGATGAACTGATCCCAGGTCGACCGGTACAGGTACACGACAGGAAGCCAGAACAGGGGAAAGAGAAACCAGTTGGGCTTTTGAAGGTAGCCCTTGTAGATATCCCCCGTGCCCAGGCCGAACCAAAGAGAGAGCGGGAGCATGGCCAGCGAGTACCCCATCAGCGCAAGGAGCAGGACACGGGTCCTGCTTTCAGCAAACCTGCCGATCATGGGGTGCCGCACTCATTGAGAAAAACCGGTTCCATCGTACGCTCCTTGGAAAGACGAATACAGATACCCTGTTCGCACTCGCAAAACAATGTTCAACAAAACGTCGCTATACTACCCATTTCGTCCCGGCAACGCAAGGGTCATTTTACTACCAGTGGATACCGTTTGACCCACGATCCGCCGGAGACAATTTTGAGCTAAAGAGATGCATAAGTGCCTGTCTCTACATCTTCATCAATCTGTCCAGCGTTTTTATCACATCGTCCCGGTTCTTTTTACTCTTCATCCACGCGGGGAGATTCGTGATGATGGAGTATTTTCCGGCATGATCTCCCCGTTCCCTCAGGGAAGAAGAGATATACTCTCTGAGATACGTCAGATGCGCCGTATTGTATGCCCATATCTCATTGCCCCTGACGTCATCAACATACCAGAGCCGCTCCCCGTTATACGGGTCAAGGGGTCTGCCGCTGAAAAAATCAATGGACCACGAGATGTCCACAACATTGACGGCACCACACTCCGGGCAGGGAGCCTCAACCGTGTTGAAGGGCCTTTGCGGGGTCGATTCACAATTCACCCGAGCGTTCACCCACTTGTGACCGCACGCGCTGCAGGGACGACGGCCGAAGCCTTTGACGGGCCCCGACCAGGAAAAATTCTCACACGTCCTGGTGTACGAACACCGGGTGCAGACCACCCGCGTGCCTGTGGGGCACCAGGGGAGCAAATACTCGGATTTGCCTCTGGAGATGGCGTGCCCGTCGCATTCCGGGCACCGGATGTCGATATCCTGTTGAAGAAAGTAGTAAGCGGTGTACCAGGGCTCCGTGAACTGTTTCGAATTCCGGGGAGAGGACATAACCAAAACGCCTTTGAGGTTTCCATACGTAATAAAGGAGGATCAACCCTTCCAGACAAGGGCATGATTGAATCGCCTTTTTTACTCAATCCAAAAAACTTAAGCAATAAAAAACAGCGTTCAAAATCCAACCGCATTGAACGCCCCACCGGGATCCGAGGTTAGTTTTTCAGCAACCAGCCATTATTGACGGCGGTTTCCAGATTCTGGAGAAACCAGGCGTAGATATCCGGTTCTACGTCTTTTATGAAGGCATGGGCTTCCATAACCTGGCTTTTTGTGATCCCGTGGTCCTTCCATGCCTGTCCATGGCTTGCCAGGTTATGCAGAAAAGGGAGCAACCGGTCCACCACCTTCAACAAGGCGGCTTCCCTGGAGTTCCCGAGTTCCTGCTCGTCCCACAGCTCGGCAAGATCGCTGATGGTGTTTCCGCCATGGGCCGCAAGCCTTGCCACGCATTTCCTCTCCAGGTCCGGCGCTGCATTTCGCGCGCTGTCGTAGAGAAAGGTATCCCCGGGGTCAATCTCCCCCAGGTCATGGACGAGGGCAAGCTTGATGAGTTTTTCCATGGAGACGTCTCGCTTCAGATGATTGGCCATCAGCCAGCAGGCCATGGCCAGGTGCCAGGAGTGCTCCGCAGAATTTTCAAGGCGCTTGCCGCCGGCAATGTAGGTTCTTCGGTTTACGAGCTTCAGGGCATCGAGTTCCAGCAAAAAATCGGTCAGTGCGTCCATAACTGTCTTTGGTCTCCCCCAATTGGTGTTACGGCAGCTTCCGCAGCAATCGTCTGTGTGTAGAATTTCGTGTCCACGGCCATCTTCGGGAACGAAGGGGGCAGCGCAGATGCCGGGATTTCAAGAAACCCGTTTTTTTCGTAAAACCGATGGGCTGCCTTAAATGCCGACGTGGTCCCAAGGTAGATACCGTCGATTCCCGTTGAGGCCCCCCATGCCAGAAGGGTTGTGAGCAGGCGTTCCGCCACCCCGTGCGTCGCCCCCCGGAAGGCTTTCCTGACGAACATTTTTCGCAAGGCCGCTTTCCCGCCGCCGATATCCAGCAGCGACACGGTGCCCACAACCTCTTCTTCGCTTACGGCCACCCAGAAGTTGCCGTTTCCTTGTTGATAAAAGGACGGGATCTCCAGCAGATCGGGTTGATCGGCAAGGGTAATATCGATCTGGAATTCCTCGCGTTGAATGGACAGGATCATCTCCACGATCCCGGAAAGGTACATCTCTGAATAGGGCACGATTTCTGTCATGAATGTTTCCGCCTGGTCTCAGTTTTTTCCCACCCTGCATCCCGCCCCGCCGCTCATGGACAGGCCATCTGGGCCACAAGCCTTTCAAGGGCTGCCCTGTTTCCCCCCATGAGTATGGGGATCATGGGCTTCAGGGTCTCTTCGCCAAGGTCCCACCACGCCAGCCTGAGCAGAAGATCCACGATCTCCCGGTCAAAGCGTATGGCAGTGTGCCCGCCCCCAGAAGGCCTCCCGTTTACCGGTGAACCCCACAGCGTCGGACATTATGATTGCGATTGCCGTAGCAACATTATAAAATAAATAAATTCAAGACATTGAAACGCCAAAAAACCATATCCTAAAACGAAACTTTTCCCCATATATCAACAACGCCGCAAGGCCGTTAAACGCCTCGAAGCCAACTCCTTGTCACGGGACCCTCCACAGCCACAGAGCCACGCAGCCCCCTCATCGCCATACGATCCCGGACACACCATTTACCCAGTGTTACCCCACGGGAGGAACCATGAAAACGACGCCCCACAAAGCAGGTCAGAGCGGATTCACGCTCATTGAACTGATGACGGTCGTTGCCATCATCGGCATCCTGGCCACAGTCGCCATGCCGAACTACCGCCAGTACGTACTCAAGGCCCGGGCTGTTGAGCTGGTGGGAAAAATGGAAATGATCAAAACAGCCCTTGCGGTCAGCTATGCTGAAAACGACGCATACCCGAACTTTGAAAAGGCTGTGTCCGGTAAGGTCCCCAACGCCCTCAACAGCCTTCTGACAGACGAGATATTCAATGGCCCCGAAACCATTCAACTGGAGCTCTCAACGGCTGTCCCATCGGTCTGGCGATGGCAACGCGGTCTGTACGAAAAAAACGAGCCCTACCTGATCATAGGGTCCCACGAATGGGGCAAGGCCGACGACCTCCTGATAGCTCTCCAGCACATTGTGGGGCAAGATAAATTTGTCTTCTACATGGGCCACAGCTGGGCACGGATAAAACTTATGTAACCGAAGAGGAGACACCATGGCCGACATGAAAAAAGACACCCAAAAGGCCAAGCCTATGGAAGAAAATTCCATTGACAGCCTTGTGGAAGCCGCCCAGGAGCAGGTGATGAAGACACACCAGATAAAGCCCGCTTACGAACAGGGCCCAAGACGAACGGGCCTGCCCCTGTGGGCCCTGACGGTGTCCGCCGTCGTCTTCATCGCGTCCTTTGTCCTGCATTACGACCAGATGTTCCAACCCTTCCACCACCCCGATGCCAGACAGGTCGAACACGCCACCCGGCTGGAGATCATCTCCGCAGCCGATTATCTGGACTCGTTGCGCAACCAGGGCGAGAGCCTCCCCCCGGAACTGCCCAACGCAATGGATTCAAAGGACTTCATCGAATACGGGTCTGAAGGAAACCTGTATACGCTTGCCATAACCGTCAACGGAAAAACCCTGCGTTACATGGAGGGGGAAGACAAAGCCACCTTTCTCAAAAGCGCTCTTCTGGACTAACGCTCTGCATGGATACTGCGGGCTCGTCGGACCAGCATACCCGATCTTCGGTACACATGGCGACCCCGTTTTATTTACATGCCCACGAAACCCGCTTGCCAAGCAGGAAAAGACAGGCCCCCATGATCTCCATCAACCACCCGGAAGCCGATGACATTCTGGAACTGGCATTCTCACTGAGCCAGGCCACGGATATCGACCACCTCCTCACCGAGCTGGCGGAAAAGATCACCACCCTGTTCAAGGCCGAAAAGGTTCGCCTCTTTGCTTACAACCCAAAAACCAACGAGCTCCACACAAAGTTCAAGTTCCACGATGTCTACACAGGGCTGAGATTTCCCGTATCCAAAGACACCCTGGCCGGTTACACGGCACTGAGCAAACAGGTGGTAAGCGTCAGCGATGTGAGGGATCCCCTTGAACTTTCACACTACCCCGGCATGTCCTACGATGCCCGTTATGAGGAGAAAACAGGGGTTGAGGTCCGCTCCATTCTCTCGGTCCCTCTCTTACTCAAAAAAAAGGAGCTCATCGGCATCATTCAGCTCATTAACACCAGGGACGGAGCCTTCCGGTCCACCAAGGTCGCGCACTTCCTGAGCCATCTTGGAAAAATCGTAGCTGCGGCCCTTTTTCATCACGGCACGCTGAAGCGCCCCACCGGAAAATTCGATCTGCTCATTGAAAAAGATGTGATCAGCAAGGATGAGCTGAACCAGGCGACCCGCGCAGCGCGAGAACAGGAAGGCGATCCCCTGAAGGGAGATGTAGTGAGCGTCCTCCTGGAGTCCTTCAACGTGCCGGAAAATAAAATGGCCGCAGCCCTTTCACGGTATTACCTCACCGATTTCCTGCCCTATACCGACACACGGGTTCTGTCCCCCAAGCTTCTGACAGGGTTCAACCCTGTCTATTTTCGCACCAACTTTGCCCTCCCCATTTCCATGGACGGAGAAACCCTCTCCATCCTCATCGACGATCCACTGAACTACCACGTCATCAATGAGATCAAGACAACGATGCTGGCCAGAGAGCTCAAATTGTACGTGGGGTTCAGGCGGGATATCCTTCACTTCATCGACCGGTTACAGGGCCTGTGGGAACCTCGCGAAGACGGGGCCTCCCCTCCGTTAATCTCTTCCGAAGAGCCACAGGTCGAGGGGCCGGGAGATGAGTTTGAGGATATCCTCAACGAGAATGCCCCCCTGGTCATCCAGGTGGTGAACAAAATGATCCTGGATGCCTGCGAAAAATCGGTCTCGGATATCCACATTGAGCCGGGAATCGGCAAAGAGAACACCCTGATCCGGTTCAGGGCCGATGGGGCATGCTTTCCCTACACCGATATTGTCCCCACCCTGTCCCAGTCCGTTCTCAACCGGATCAAGCTGCTGGCAGGCCTGAAGCTCGATGAACACCGGCTTCCCCAGTCCGGAAAAATCCGCCTGAAAAGCGGGCAGGAAACCATTGAATTGCGCGTGGAGGTTACCCCCACGGTGGGGGGTAAGGAAGACGCCGTCCTCCGGCTGCTCTCCGGCGGTGGATTTTTGTCCCTGGATGATCTCGATTTTTCGGAGGCCAACCGGACTGAGTTGCAAAAAATCATTGCAAGGCCCTACGGCATTTTTCTGGCCGTGGGCCCTACGGGCTCCGGGAAAACCACAACCCTCCACGCCCTGATCCATCTTTTAAATGCCCCGGAAAAGAAAATCTGGACCGTTGAAGACCCCGTGGAGATAACCCAAAAGGGCCTGCGCCAGGTGCAGGTAAACCGCAGCATAAAGCAAGACCCCCTGGATTTTGCGCGGGCCATGCGCTCTCTGCTTCGCGCCGACCCGGATATCATCATGATCGGAGAAATGCGGGACCTGGAAACCGCGAAAATAGCCGTGGAAGCCTCCCTCACCGGTCACCTGGTCATGAGCACTCTGCACACCAACTCAGCGGCTGAAACCATCACCCGCCTGACGGAAATGGGCATCGGCGCTCTGAATGTGGCCGACAGCCTCATCGGGGTCTTGGCACAACGCCTCGTACGCCTTCTCTGCGACGATTGCAAGGAGGCCTACACAGCGGGTCCCGAGGAGGTCGCAACCCTCAGGGAAGCGTACGGCAAAGCACACGCAGACGAGGCAGGCCTGGCAGAGGGCGCTGAGATAACCCTCTACAAACCCACGGGCTGCACCCGATGCAACGGCAACGGATTCCGGGGCAGGACGGGTATCCACGAACTCCTTGTTGCCACACCCGCCATCAAAGCATTGATCCACACCCAAAGCAGTGCCGAGATAATAAAGGAGAAAGCCATTTCCGAGGGAACGCGAACCCTTAAAATGGACGGTATACGAAAAGTACTGGTCGGTAGAACCACCCTTTCAGAGGTCACAAGCGTCTGCATTGAGTAGGACCTCCTCCAACGGAATCAATTCATGAGGACTATGCCCGCCGGGCGGATGTCTTCATCCTCTCCTGTTCCTCCCTGTAAAATGAGACAATCCGGTCGATCATCCCAAACTGCCGGGAGAGAAGGTCTTCGGTGATGGTCCGGATGCCCCACTTCTTGAAATCGATCTGCAGGCCGTTGCCGCCGGGATCTTCGGCCCCGTCAAGTTCGGAGTAAAACCCGCCCACGGAGACCAGCAGACGGTGGACATCCTTGATGGCGTCGCAAAGCTCGGATACGTCGGAACCGGAAAACATTCCGGGGATGGGTTGGATCTCGGGCAAGGTCATGGCGACCCTCCTTTTTTGTGAGTGCGGTGTGACGGAAGCGGCACACAACAACGGCTGAAGGCGCTCATCCTGCAGGAGCAAACGCACCACCGCCGTGCCGTTTTTCTGCTAAATGCCCGGGCAACGCGCATCCTTTCGCCGTCTTTACGGATCCGTGGCCATGGGGACACCCGTGGCGTAGCGCCCACGATCCATCGCCCAAAAAATCACATAAGCAAATCCGGCGATTTTTCTGTGCGTATGACACGGCTCAAGGGAAATGAGACAGCCCCGGCATATCGGCGAGAGGCAAACGCACCTTCGGTGAGATCAGGAGAGGAAAAACCCTGACGACAGGGCTTTGAGACATGGCACCGAATTCCGAAGATGCGTCTTCCCGCCTGTTAGTCAGGCACAGGCGCACCCACGGGCCACAAAGCGCGGCAACACGGTGTGTTGAAAGGGGTTAACGTGGAATGGGGTAAGTAAAATACGACTTGAAATGGATTGGGGGGTGGTGTAAAAAACCGCTTAGCCATGACGACCTCCGTATAAGGTTGTTCTGGTTAGGCCTGGCAGGATGGGCCAACATCCTGTCGGGTCGCTCCACACACATGCAATAACTAGTTATTACCGATCACCATAAGTTCCTCTTTTGGGAATGTCAACATTTTTTCATCACAAAATGCAGGATGTTGCATCCCGCCACACCGGTTAAGGCCACGCACTTTCCCCAGAAAAAATCGTCTGTTTTCATGGCCTGAACGGGCCTGCGAGGGTTGCCCCGGATAGTTCACGCATCCAGAGCACCCATATTCAAGACATATGCGCTGAAAATACGGCAACCGGCTCTGTATTCCTTGCCAGCCTCTTAGCCCTCATGATCAAAATCGTCAGGGTACTCCCCCTTTTTGAATGCGTCATACCAGATCTGCCTCGTCTCCGATGTGGACAAAGCCAGCTCTTCCAGCACCTGCACCGTAAAATCCACGGCGCCCAGCCCGCTTGCGGTAATCACCTGCCTGTCCCTGACGGCAAGGGCATCCACATAGAGCTTCGGATCGGTGTGGCCGGAGGCCATTTTTTCCAGATAGACGGGCGAGTTGCTGGTATGCTCCCTGCCCTTGAGGATCCCGGCCCGGGCCAGGACCGTGGTGGCCGCGCAGATGGCGGCAATGGGAGTACCGGACGCTTCCAGGCTTTTGAGGAAAGGCTCCAGCTCATCCCTTGGGTACCCCTTTTCCCACAGGTAGCCCCCGGGCAGGATAAACAGGGAGATATCGTCCGGCTCAACCCGGGAGAGGGGCATATCCGGGATCACGCGCAACCCTCCCATGGAAACGACAATGTCTTCGGTAAACCCCACGCTTACCACCTCAGCCTTGCCCAACCGCCGAACTTCGGCAAGGACGTTGCCCAGCTCCCAATCCGCATACCCGTCAAACACAAGCACATACACGCGTTTCATGCACACAAGTCCTTTCTTCTTATGCCATCCCGGCCGGTGGCCAGCATGACAGATGGAAAAATGACGCCACCTTCAGGTGGCAACATCGATGCTCCTGGTCCAAGCCTGCCGATGGATGCCACCTTCCAGGCCAGAGGGGTTGCGTTTTTCAAAGCGATCAGCCACCCCTCACCAACTGCAGCTCTGATGTCTTGAAGTGTATCGCCCCCGGCTACACCTTTGACATTTCGTTCACGGCAAACAGCGCAACCGCATCTTCCGTTGCCTTCAGGTACTCGGCAAGATGGGCGCTGTTCATATGCACCTGCCATAATTCGCGGCTCTCCCATCGTTCGTAGAACAGGAAGACCGCCGGGTTTTCGTTGTCCTGGTGGAGATCATACTGAAGGCAGCCCTCCTCCTTCCGGGTCGGGACAAGAAGCTTTAGCAGCTCTCCTTTGACCAAACCGATTTGTTCACTTTTTGCCTCGATTCTGGCGACAATGATCAGTTCTTGTGACATGTCAAGCCTCCTTGGGAATAATGCCGGGGCATGCTTTAAAGAAGGACTCGCCCCCCAAAAGCAATGGATAAACAGCTGAACGTACTCTGCCCGTGGACCATCCCCACTAAAGATACGTTTTAAGAACAACGGCATCGGCACCGTCGGATCGCATATGGTACTGCATGGCGGTGGATATAAAGCCCAACCTGACCAAAAGGCACAGCATGGCCGCGTTGTCCGCGAACACCAGGGCGCGAACATCCTTAAAGCCGAGAAAGATCGCAACCTCCACGGCGTGCTTCACCAAAAGCCGCCCGAGCCCCTCTCCTTTTCGATGCGGCAGCACGCCGACACCATAAATTTCAAACCCATCCAGCGAATTCACCTTAACGACCAACACGCCCAGGATCTCGCCCAGATCGTCCAATGCGCAGAAATATCGCCCCCCATGCTCTTTGTGGTGTTGAAGCCATGACTCAACGACGTCCGGCTCAAACGGGAGCAGGGTCGGGGATAAATACATCAGGTTTTCCGGGGCATTCCAGATCTCAAGGAACACCGGCAGTAACTTGCTTTTTTCTTCGGGGCGGTCCTGGGGGACAAATTCCTTGATGGTTACAGGCGACATATGATGATCCTCTTGATAACGATAATGCCAATTGAACGAAAGCACAGAACCAAAGTCCTGACGGGACTATTAATTATCTATGTCCATATGAAAATTGTTATGTAACTTTATTACCGGTCCACCTGATTCGCAGCATTGTTACTCTAATATAAATGCATCCTCGTATCGGTTCATCTTTAATTTCCTTCAACGAAACTACACCCACCTTCAAATAGTGATTACTCTCGATATCGCGGTTCTAAAAAATCCAAGTTCGCTACAAAACCCCAAAACAAAAAAAAAGCTTTATCTTATCAGAACGCCACCTAAACATTCATTTTTTACTTGCACTCAACATTTCTCACAGGTATACATCTTCGTTATCTTAGCCTGTTAGAGCACATTCCATTACAGACCACTGTCAAATCACATTGATATTTATCTCATACAGGAGAATGTAATGAAGACCAGATTTATAGTATTGACGCTATCAGCCCTATTACTATTAAGTTGCAAAATATCAGGAAAAGTTTCACATAACAACGAGCCCCTCAAGGGTGTTAAGATTATATTATCTGATGGATTATCGCGCAAGACGATTACCAACATGGACGGGAATTATTCTTTTGAATTCAAAAAAGAGGACGCCACAGGTCAACATTTCACAATAACGCCTGAATTGGATGGATATATTTTCACTCCAGAGAAAAAACAAGTAAAGTTCACAACAGAACAAGAGATAAGCAATATTAACTTTTCAGCAAAAATTGATATTCGACCTGCGCTTATTGATCTATACAACAGCACAGATGGTGATTCATGGAGCAATAACGCGGGATGGAAAGAACCTCCTCTCGAATCAGACGGTTTCTCAAAACGTGGATCTGAGGAAAACTGGTATGGAATAGAGTTTGATACAACCTCAAGTTCTCCCCTTATTGGAATAGACCTTTCCAACAACGGACTAACAGGAAGCATACCTCAAACAATTTCAACTTTTTCCGAATTGGTATCCATTAATTTAAGCCAAAACAACTTATTGGGAGCCATTCCGGATTCCATCGGATCTATCACACGTCTTGAATCCATTGATTTAAGTTACAACCGACTCAGAGGAACAATACCTTCAACCATTGTAAATCTAAAAAAACTCTCCAGCATTAACCTAAGCCACAACCATCTTTGTTCAGACAATGCTAACACTATAGCATTTCTCGACTCAATCAATCCGGATTGGGGACATGCACAAATCGACACGCCCTGCCACCCCATCAGAGATGCATTGATGGATCTTTACGATGCAACCAATGGCTCGCAATGGACAAACAACGGTGGGTGGGGAACCGATGACGATCTTTACAATTGGTACGGCGTCCAATACGACATGTATACGTCGACCTTTTCCCTCAACTTGCAGAATAACAACCTCCAAGGCATGCTCCCGGCCTCCCTAAGCCAGCTCAGCAACCTCACGTCCCTTAACCTATCATGGAACCAGCTGACGGGAACTCTGCCTGAAAATATCGGCAACATGAGCCAGTTGAGAGACCTCCACCTTGGCGGAAACCAACTATCCGGACCCATCCCCCAAAGCATCGGAGAGCTCACTGACCTTTACTCTCTCCAGTTAGACAGCAATGAGCTTAAAGGCATTATCCCTTCAAGTATCACAAAACTTAAAAACCTTTCACACCTCATGCTTATGTTCAACCACCTCTGCACCACAGATGAGGAGACGATATCCTTTTTGGATGGCATAAATCCAAGCTGGCGACAAGGCCAGATGGATACCCCCTGCCTGCCCATTCGTGATATTCTCACGGAACTCTATCAAACCACCAATGGCCCGCAATGGACAAACAACGACGGCTGGGGCACCGATGACGATCTTCGTAATTGGTACGGCGTCCAATACGACATGCATACATCAACCTTTTCCCTCAACTTGCAGAATAACAACCTCCAAGGCATGCTCCCGGCCTCCCTAAGCCAGCTCAGCAACCTCACGTCCCTTAACCTATCATGGAACCAGCTGACGGGAACTCTGCCTGAAAATATCGGCAACATGAGCCAGTTGAGAGACCTCCACCTTGGCGGAAACCAACTATCCGGACCCATCCCCCAAAGCATCGGAGAGCTCACTGACCTTTACTCTCTCCAGTTAGACAGCAATGAGCTTAAAGGCATTATCCCTTCAAGTATCACAAAACTTAAAAACCTTTCACACCTCATGCTTATGTTCAACCACCTCTGCACCACAGATGAGGAGACGATATCCTTTTTGGATGGCATAAATCCAAACTGGCGACAAGGCCAGATGGATACCCCCTGCCTGCCCATTCGTGATATTCTCACGGAACTCTACCAAACCACCAATGGCGCGCAATGGACAAACAACGGTGGGTGGGGAACCGATGACGATCTTTACAATTGGTACGGCGTCCAATACGACATGTATACGTCGACCTTTTCGCTCAACTTGTCGAACAACAACCTCCAAGGCATGCTCCCGGCCTCCCTCAGCCAGCTCAGCAACCTCACGTCCCTTGACCTCTCATGGAACCAGCTGACGGGAACTCTGCCTGAAAATATCGGCCACATGAGCCAGTTGAGAGACCTCCTCCTTGGCGGAAACCAACTGTCCGGACCCATCCCCCAAAGCATCGGAGAGCTCACGGACCTTTACTCTCTCCAGTTAGACAGCAATGAGCTTAAAGGCATTATTCCGTCGAGTATCACAAAACTTAAAAACCTTTCACACCTCATGCTTGAGTTCAACCACCTCTGCACCACAGATGAGAAGACGATATCCTTTTTGGATGGCATAAATTCCAACTGGCGACAAGGCCAGGTTGATACTCCTTGCGACGAATAGCGTCCTTAAAGCCATTAGGTTGCAAGCAAAGGCATGTCCTGCAACCTAATGGCCACCATTATTAAAACTCAAAACAGATATTTGAATTTCAGGGCCTGGCTCATATATGAAATCGATGGCCAAGGCCGTTTTATGTGTAAAACGCTCAGCCCTTGATCTGCAACCAGGCGTCCGAAACGACCATGCTAAAAACACACGTCATCACACCCGGCCTTATGTATGGGCCTGATATCCAAAAGGAATAGTAAGGAGGGACAGGCTCTTTTTGCCCATCATAAAGATCCTGCCCTCTGTCCCTCTACCTGTAACTGCCTGTTTTTTTAATTTTTGATCGAGAACTTACTCTTCCCGTTCCACGAGCCCCAGTTGGTTGACACCCCATATGTGCATCATTTCAAGGATCGGGAACACACTTTTACCCAGATCAGTCAGAGTGTATTCCACACGAGGCGGGACTTCCGGATGAACGGTTCGTATTATCAATCCGTCCCGTTCCAATTCTTTCAGCTGCTGAGTCAGCATCTTCTGGCTAACCCCAGGAACAACTCGTTCCAATTCCTTGTAGCGCTTGTCCCCATCATGAAGGTGCCACAACATAAGGCATTTCCATTTGCCGCTGAGCACCTCCATCGTGACTTCAACCGGGCAACGATATTCCCGGCCGTTCCATTTAATCATTTCTGAGCCCCCCAAAAAAAATGTGCCTGTTATCCGCCCATCTGACGGCAATCCGAACCGTTTGGTTCGTGTCGAACGGAAAAGTGCCTTCTTGCGAACCCACTCCAACCGCCTTATTTTACATATTGTTATAGAGGGCACCACCAAACACAAACCATTATATACAGGAGTACAATTATGACATACCCAAGAACTTTTTCACATATAGGGCTATCCGTGACAAACCTGGAACAGGCTGTTGATTTCTACACGAACGTCCTTGGATGGTATGTGATCATGCCCCCCACAGAAATCAAGGCTGATGATTCTGCCATAGGCGTGATGTGTAACGATGTCTTTGGCCAAGGCTGGGGCAGTTTTCGTATTGCGCACCTTGCCACAGGTGACAAGATCGGCGTCGAAATTTTCGAATTTCGAAACTCTGAGCAGCGGGAAAACAACTTTGAATATTGGAAAACGGGCGTCTTCCACTTTTGTGTACAAGACCCGGACGTCGAGGGGTTGGCCGCCAAAATCGTAGAAAATGGCGGAAAGCAGCGAATGCCCGTGCGAGAATACTACCCGGGCGACAAACCCTACCGCATGGTGTACTGCGAAGACCCCTTCGGCAATCTCATTGAAATCTATTCCCACAGCTACGAACTGACCTACTCCGCTGGCGCATATCAGGAATAGATCGCACAATGTCCGCACTTTCGTGCGGGCATTGTTTTTATCTACACCTGATACCATGTCATAATCTATCCAGCATTCACAATAATCAGAGGAATATTGGTAGCCCACTGTATATGCACTACCATTGTATAAGCCACCTCACACTTTTCTCCACCCTACTTTTTACTATCCGGTATAACGGACCCGTCCAAAACCCCAAACGACGCATTAACCCACCAGCCGAACCAAGCAGACAATGATAAAAGTTCGATTTTTAGGAATCGGAGAACGAAAAAATCATCTATTTTTCAACACGAAGACAACTTATTATCATTGAAACTTTCAAGGATAGCCTCTATCGGTAAGCCTTCGGAATCTCCCTTCCTCCTTCCGCACTCCCATGGCATCAATCTTGCTATTTTTCAGAACAAAAAAACGTCACCACCAACAAAGACAACACCTTTTTGATATGAATCCGCTCAGGCACCGGTTCACCGCGCACAGGGAGACACGAATGCACCGTTTCACATGCATCACCATCATCTTTACTCCTCTGATTTTATGTTGTTTAGCACTTTCGCCACCCCCTACAACATCAGAAACACGCCCAAAAGTCCTTCTCCTTCACAGCTACCACACCTCCAACCCGTGGGATATGTCTGTTGAACAGGGAGTCCTGGACGCCCTGGCGGATGAGTACTATATCCCGGACGAAAATCTCGCCTTTGAGTCCTTCTACATGGACACCAAGCGACGCACTTCCCGTGAGTGGAAAGAGGATGCTGGTAAAATGGCCCGTGAAGCCATCGGCCGCCTTCGACCGGCAGTGGTCATCGCCCTGGACGACAACTGCCAGGAATACGTTGTTCGGCGGATGAACACGTCAGGTTGTGCGTTTGTCTTTGCCGGGGTCAACCGGGACCCGGAGGAATACGGAATCATCACCAACCGGGAGAACCCGGGGGGCAACATCACAGGGGCCCTGGAAAGGGAACGGTTCCCTGAAAGCCTGGCCTTTATGAGACGCATCGTTCCAGGCATCAAACGCCTGGCCATTATCTCCGATGCATCCCCCACAGGGGCCCCTGTGGTTCAACGCATCAAAGCCCTGGCCCCCACCCACGGGGTGACGGTTGTCGATTCCCTGGAGACCGACGACTTCACCGCCTGGAAAGACTTTGTCACCAAAATCCAAACCCGGGCCGATGCCTTGGCTGTCGTCGTCTACCACACCGTGAAGGATGACAACGGTACCCATGTGCCTGCTGACAAGGTCCTGGCCTGGACAACCTCCCACAGCAAACTTCCCGACATGGGATTCTGGCCCTGGGCCGTCTCCCAGGGCCTCCTCTGCTCAGATGCCATCTCCGGCTATGACCAGGGGTACTATGTGGGTACCATCACCTCTTATATCCTTGGCGGTCAGTCCCCCGGGGACTTTCCCGTATCCGCCCCCCGAACCGGCCAACCTTGCATCAACCAGGCACGCGCCGATGAACTCGGCCTTGCGATTCCTGCCCACCTGACCAAAACAGCCAAGCTGTTTCCCGCCATGACGGCTCGATCCCCTGTCTCATCCCCGCCGGACTGATACGCCATTGGCCCCATGCCACGCTTAAGGGCTATGCCCCAAAATAATACATAACGATATTTCACCTCAAATACGTTACGTCTCGACGCAACGATCAAAAAAACATGCTGAGGGCGTATGGGGTGATTCCGTCATGTGTAATTTATACTTGGCATGGTCCTAAGAAAATGTTCACGGCTTATTCAAATGCTGCCATCAAAAAGGAAATGCCCCCATGATCATTTCATGCACTCACTGCGGCAAAACGTACAGCATAAAAGCACAAACACTGCAATCCGACCGCTCCAAAGCCAGATGCCTGGCCTGTGGCAACTGGTTCGTCATCAACAAACAAAAGGAGCCGCTTGCCACCGCAACAGCACCCCTCACGCATGAAGAAAATCAAATGCTGTCAGGGGACCTGTCTCCCGGCACCGAGCCAGAGACGCCGTCTTTCGACACCGAGCCGCCGGCGCCCATGCAGGGCCGGATTTCTCAGTCCAGCCCTGAGGATAAACTTCCCGGAAAAGGCATTGGGCTCACAGGCAAATTTATTCTGTTCTCCATCCTTCCCTTTCTGCTCGTCTGCGCAGGCAGTCTCTGGTACTTCACACAGCTGGTCATGCCACGCATGGACACCCAGGTCACGGAAACCATGTCCGATGCGATATGGAACATCGAACAAAGGCACCTCCGAGAACAGAGCCGTTCCAACGCACGTCAGGTCCGCCAATATCTCTTCAGACACCCGGACCTTATCAACCGCAACTTTAACCGTGACATCTACTTTAAAAAAATCGCCATCAAAAAAATCGGGACCTCCGGCTACACCTTTCTCTACGAACGGCCGCGCCCCGGCGGGATCTGGCGCAGCTGGGCCCACATCAACCCGAACATCGTAGGAAAAGACCTGTCTGAGCTGAAGGCAGACCAGCCTGATTTCAACGCCTTCTGGAGCATCCTCACAGCAGTCGAGACGAAACCCTCCGCAGAAGGATTTTACCTGTGGCAAGACAAAGGGCAGACCAGCAGATGGTACCTGATCGTCACCAAAGTTCGCGGAACCCCTTATGTGACGGGAACTGCGTTCAAGGCCGAAGAGATAGAAGAAAACGTCAGCCTGCTCCGAAAGCAGGCCCGGCAGATCACCACAGAAGCCCTGCAGGGAACCCTTCTGGCCATGGGACTCGGGGCCCTTTTGGCTGCGTCTATCTTCATCTTTTACGGTCGCCGCACCACACGACGGATCATACACCTTTCCGAGGTCGCCGATCGTATCAGCCTGGGGGACCTGACAATTCCTGTCCATGTGGACTCACGCGATGAGATCGGGGAATTGGCCGAAGCCATCAGCCGCATGCGGGACAGTATCAGTGTGGCCATTAAGCGGCTGAGGAGTAAAAACAACCGGTAGCAGCCCCTCATAACGCTCATGAACCCAGCCGGTGGGCCTTGCCCGCCGGTTTTCCGGAGACTCAATGATGAGAATAAAAAGTCTGTTTTATGCTCTGGTTGCCACACTGTGTCTTACTGCCTGGGCAACGGCTTCTACCCATTCGAAGCGAGTGCTGATCCTCCAGAGTTACCATGCGGAATACCCCTGGGTAAGGGACGTAAGCCAAGGGATACAGGAAGCCTTGGAAGAAGAGCGATTCATACAAGGACACAACATGGATCTCACCACCTTCTACATGGACACCAAGCGCCATACGGACAATGACTGGAAGCAGCAACAAAGCCAGAAGGCCATGGCCCTCATCAACAGGCTGGAACCGGATGTTATCATTGCAAGCGACGACAATGCCCTTCGCTACGTGGTCACTCAACTCACAGACACCCATTGGCCCATCGTGTTTACAGGGATCAACGCCGACCCGACAGAGTATGAATGCATCGACAGCCTTATGGATCCTGGGCACAACGTCACAGGGTGCATGGAACGGGAACGCTTCAAGGGCTCCATGCGCCTTCTGAAACGCGTCCTCCCCGACGCATCGCGCATTGCCGTCATCAGCGACAACGGCCCCACCTCGCGCCCTATCCTGGAGCGCATCACGGCACAGGCCAATGAGGCCCATGTCACCGTAGCAGGTATCAAGGCGGCAACAACCTTTCATGAATGGCAACACTTTGTTCGAGACATGCAGGAAAACGCTGATGCGCTGGTTGTGCTCACCTACCATGTGGTGAAAGACGACAGAGGCAATGAAATCGCCCCGGAAAAGGTTCTGCGCTGGACATTGGAAAACAACCGCCTGCCGGAAGTGGGCTTCTGGAAATGGGCCGTTGAGGACGGCCTGTTGCTCTCCGAGGCAATCTCCGGGTTTCAGCAGGGCTACCACGCAGGCACACTGGCCGCTTATATATTAGAGGGCCAGCCGCCAAATGAATTTGCCGTCACCACCCCTCGCCGGGGTGAACGGTGCATCAACCTGGGACGGGCGAAATCACTCGGCCTGACAATCCCCGAGGACCTGCAGACATTCACAACCCTGTTCGCCACCCAGCGGGTTCTGAAATCAGAAGAAAAAAATTAAGGGGGACAGGCTCTTTTGGAAGCCAGCACACGGAGCCGTTCGGGCGCCCTCTTCTATCCCGGAAATTTCATGGTGTACCGATTGTGCCACATGGGTAATGCGTCACTGAAAATGGTTCACTGCGTTGAAATGAAATTGATCCGAGAAAACATATCAAAAAAGGCAACCCGGGGCACCCCAAAGAGCCTGTTTCATGGTGATTACGTGATATGCATTGGTGTTACCCGTTGGCCGTTATAACCATGCAGTTAAAAGACAGTGAAAAAAACGGATAACTGGACACACCGTTTTCGTGCCATGCCCGTTTTACGGGGCTCACATTTTGCACCGGCAGGCATTGACTTGGTACCGCACAGGGTATATTGTCATCCGCCTTGATTGATAGGGGTGCAAGATCGATCGTGATAGAAACAAACTTACCGAAAAAAACGCTCTGTCGAAATCAGAAATGAACGTCAGCGATATTTATTCGATACATTCACGCAGAGAGCCACAAACCCGACATCCCCGCGACCATCACAGATGAACACAAAGCAAAAAGCATGAAATACACATACTCAATTATCTGCGCCATTTTGATCCTCTATGTTGCCAGTTTTCAGGCAGTAAGTGGCATCGAGCCCTCTCCCCCCCTCCGCGTTGGAATTTGCTACACCCCCCCTTTCTGCTTTACCGGACCTGACGGCAAGGCCCTGGGTATCTATCCGGATCTGATAAACAAAATTGCGTCAAAGGAGCACTGGAAAACAACATTTATTTCCAGCAGCTGGTCCGAGGGGTTAGAGCAGTTGCAGCGGGAAGAGATAGATCTCATCGCTCATATCGGCTTTTCAGAGGAACGTCAGCGGACCATGGATTTCAACCATGAATCCATCTTTGATGAGTGGGGGCAGATCTTCTTAAAACCGGGCAATTCCATTGAAAGCATCCAGGACCTGGAAGGGTTGCGTGTCGCCGTTGAAGAGAATGACATCAATGGACATAACTTCGTCAAAACCACCGAATCCATGGGAATCCACTGCGACATTGTGATCATGCCCACCCGTGAAGATGTCTTCCGTGCGGTCCAGAAAGGTACAGTTGCAGCCGGAGTGACCTCGCAACACTTCGGTCTCAGGCATGCTCGAGATTTCGAGTTAATTGCAAGCTCAATTCAATTTTCCCCTTTTTCTCTCTTTTTTGCTTCAAAAAAAGGGCTCCATGGCGACAAGCTCGCTGTCATTGATTCATACCTGCATCGGTGGAAACAAGTTTACAACTCCTACTACCACGAGCGGCTCTTCTACTGGATGGGGGCAAATGCTGCATATGAAAAAACCATCATCCCACGCTGGCTCATCAATACCGTGGGGGCCATTGTCATTATTTCAGCCCTTTTGGCGGCCCTCAGCCGGGCGCTTAACAACAAGGTGAAAAAAAAGACCCGGGAACTACGTTCTCAAAAGAAACAGTACAAAGACCTGGTAGAAAATGCCAACAGCATTATCCTCAGAATGGATAAAAACGGCCGTGTCCTTTTCCTCAACCGGTTCGGCCTGGACCTCTTTGGATATACCAGAGACGAAATTTATGGGCGAAACGTACTGGACATGATTCTCTCCCCGGAAACGGCTCAATCATACCGTTTCATCACTGCGGACAAGAAGACCTTCAAGCTGCCGGAAAATTATGAATTCATGGAAAATGAAAACATCTGCAAAGACGGCAGAACCGTAGCCATTCAGTGGAGCAATCGAGCCATAAACGACCATGACGGTCATTTCCATGAAATTTTATGCATCGGCACGGACATCACCCAGCGCCGCCAACTGGAAGCCAGCCTTTCCCACTCCCAGAAAATTGAAGCCATCGGGACCCTGGCTGGAGGGATTGCCCACGACTTCAACAACATCCTTACCATCATCTTTGGATATACCGATCTGGCAAGGCTTTACATCGACAAGCCCGAAAAGATAAAAAACGCTTTGGACCAAATCTCACAAGGGGGACTCAGGGCCAAAGAGCTAATAGGGCAGATCCTTACGTTCAGCCGGAAATCAGAAACAAAACAGCAGACGCTCCAGCCCCTTCATATTGTCAAGGAAACCATCGCACTGCTGAGGCCGGCCCTTCCTTCAACCATTAAAATCGAAAGCACCCTTACATCAAAAAGCACCATCCATGCAGACCCCACTCAGATTCACCAGATCATCATGAATCTCTGCACCAATGCGTACCATGCCATGGAGGAAACCGGAGGCACCCTGCGCGTTGCCCTGACGGATATACGAATCCGAGAGGACGAAACGGATCTGGCACAATGTCCCTCAACCCCAGGCGACTACACCCTTCTTGAAGTGAGCGACACCGGCAGTGGTATTGATCCGGACATCATAGAAAAAATTTTCGATCCTTATTTCACGACAAAGCAGAGGGGAAAAGGAACGGGCTTGGGGCTGTCCCTTGTCCACGGGATCGTAAAGGAGCACATGGGCCATATCCATGCCCAAAGCATCCAAGGAGAAGGAACCACCTTTAACGTATATCTGCCGGTTTTAAAGGACAACACCAGCGCCGTCTCGGGAGAGACCCATCGTGGGAAGATCATCGGCGGAAACGAGACGATACTTGTCGTCGATGATGAGAGCAAAATCGCAGACAGCCTGTCGCAAATTTTGTCGCGGCATGGCTATACGGTCAAGGCGTTTACCGATGCAGCAAAAGCATTGGCGTTTTTTCAGGAAGAGCCGGACACTGTGGACCTGGTCCTCACAGACATGACCATGCCCGGTATGAGGGGGTCTGCGCTTACCCGGGAAATCCTCCGCTGTCGACCGAAGCTCCCTGTCATTTTGTGTTCCGGTGACATCGAGCCACTGTCTGTTGAATATTTGCAGGAATCCGGTATCGCAGATTACATCCAAAAGCCGATCATGATGGGGAACCTGCTGCAAAAAATAAGAAAGCAGCTTGATGGATAAAGAGACTGTCCCTTTTTACTTTTTATTCCATGACAATTTTTTGAGAAGCTTTTTTTGTTACTATTCAGCTCAAAAAAACCAGCCTCCGGCGGCAAGGTGTGCCACCTTGAAAGCAGATAGCAGATGTGTTTTGCCCCTCGTTCCTCGGGTCAAATCACATCCGCCTTTAAAGTAAAAATTCACTCAAAAAGATTTCTTAAAACCTGTTTATTAAACTTTTTAAACGTTTTGCCCCCGGCAGGGCCGCCGGAGGCATAAGCTGAATAGTTACCTTTTTTTCAAAAAAACGCCCCAGGCCATCACGGGTGATGGACCGGGGCGTTTTACGCATAAAGCGGGCAGCCTCTATACAGAGGGGGTTATATCCCAGACATCCTGCTCTTTTTTCGAATCCAGGGTGATGTGCCAGATCATATTCTTGGTAAAGTCGATGCGGTCCAAATCAACTTTTCTCACCCGCCGGTTGTGCTGCGTATGGAAATACAGCTTGTGCTCATGCTGATCCCAGGCCGTGGTCCAGAGTGTTGTACTCCTCATCCCTTTCAGGTCGCCCTTTATACCATCGGAACCTTCGCCAGTTCCCAGGGGGAGGTTAAAGTTATCGAGAATCCGAAACACTTCGTAGACGGTTTCGCTCGAATGCTTGGTCGGGCGAGCGGTCTGGGTCCAGGCAACGGCCCGGACAAAACGGGAGGGCGGCGTAAAATCACCGGGCAGCCCGACCATTCCGCTTGCTCCACCTGTGGGGTTCAATGCGACCCCTTCAATATCCTTGCTCGGGGCCTCTTCGGAAGTAAGCTTCACATAATTCCTCAGGTTGGTCATGTGCCAGTCATAGGAAGGCGAGTTGGTAATCACGCCCAGGGGGTTGTCGAAAAAGCGGATCTTCCCTTTCAAGCACTCGATAACAACGGACTTACCCGAGGGTTCGGTGACAATCCAATGGGCATCCACCGGCATTTCCAGGGCCTCTTCCACCACTGCCACAAGGCGCACCCCGTCCATCCCTTTTTTGACCTCGTCCACAGTGGCGTATTGCGTAAGGATATAGGCGACCACATCCACTGCGGTGATTGTATCCTTTGCATTGACGGGGTCGTAAGCCATGTACTCGGCAGTGCCGGGGTGATAGAACAGCCCTGCCGTGAGCCCCTTTTCATTCATGCCGTCTGAGAGCGTATCCTTTTTGAGCATATCCAGGGCAACAACCCCGTATACCGATTCCCAGGCCTTGCCGTTGTTACCATCCGGAGTCAGTCCCCTGAATGCATACCCGCGGGGAACAATGGCGACCCTTGAGTTCAAATCAAAGGCACCCCACTCCATGGAGCGCCCATAGACGCACGATCCGTCTTCCGCCACCAATCGTACCCCGGTGCATGCCTCAGCAGAGGCAAAGCAAAACAAGAACAGCAGCAGGGTACCTGTCAGCCAACCTGTCAACTTACGTCCGAACATGAATCGATCTCCCGTATTATGGATTTTTATTATCGCCGGTACGGCCACCGGCACCAGTGACTGCCCACACCTGCTTCACGGCCGACACCCACCAAAACCAATGCAATGAAACGCCTTTGCATCGCCACTCCATGGATATGCTCAACGGCTATGTGCAGCAGATAATTGCAGCCAACAGAGACAGCATTGAACTGCCATGAAAATTCCCCGAATGGGGTATTTTGCGAAACGCCCTGCCCCCATTTCGGGGAAGCCGTCACATTTCTGGGAAAAACATTTTCTGGTCATATGAACGAGGAAAGCCGCAGCGGCCACTGATAAATCAAGGCCCTTCAGGTTACGATACGCAGGCTCAACGCCCGCTCTCTGTTCAACGCATCGATGCGGCTGTCAGTCTCGACTTTTTACATATATTTTCAGATGTATCTTGACGCTACATTCAGAGACATTCAGCGTCTCAGCGGTCTTTGTAATCGGCCAGTAGCGAAACTATTTCTGTTCCGCGTGGCGTAAGCAGGTTGAAAAAGGGGGGGACTCTAAAGATTTTGACTTCATGCTAGCTATTTATTCTTCTTTGCGAAAGAGAAGCATTTCACAAGGAGAAAGAGAGGTCAAGTCTATGTTGTTTCTTTCTATTACGCCTTTGCACTATCAAACAAGAATTGAACTCACAGGAAATCAGATTTATCAAAGGAAAAAATAAAAGGGACAGGCTCTTCATATCCTGAGTGAATACTCAAAAAAGAGCCTATCACTTTCATTTCATGAGAAAAGACGATCTTAAAAAAGATAAATGTCATTACGCCTGGCTATGGAGAAAAAATCGCCATGCTTCAAAACTGCAAATTGTAATTCACCGTTTTCTGATCGAGTTTCTCACCCCTCGGGCGAGTCGAGTATACCCATCTCCTGCGTTGCCAGAACGTTGAGGTAAATCACTACATCTACGGCTCTGGTACATTGAATATGGGTACGCGCGACTCGTGAAATATCCGGGCTATGCCTGATTCATATCTAAGATCACATGTTCCCGGTAATGCCAACGTCCGATGTGACTATTTATTTTGGGAATCCTTAATGGACTGGACCAGGGCCTCAATATGGGCGTTATAACCTTTTATCCTTAAAATTGAAGCGTCGGTCAGGGGAGAAGACGTCGTTTGAGCAACGGCCTGGATGGTTTTCAGGTAACTGGGCAGGATTTCGGACATGAGCTTGTGCCCTTTTGGCGTCAGACTGACCATGGCAGAGCGTCGATCGTTGGGGTCGGTTTTTCGATGAACAAGGCCGTCCCGTTCCAACACATCAAGATTGTGGGAAGAGGACGCCCGGGTCATCTCGGCCACGATTGCAAGGTCAGCGGGCCTCATGATTCCTTCCGGATGAAGATAAAGCCCCCTGAGCATATCAAAACGCCCCTTGGGTTGACCGCTGATGGTTTCCGTCAGCAGCCTCAGCATCTCATGAAGTTTCTCCACTTCCAAAAACCAATTCATGGTCGTTTCAAAAAGGGAGTCATCAATGTCTTGCTGTTCACGCACATAAGAAAGTTGTGCTTGGAGCATCTCTTTTTTTTTCATGTTGCCGTCCGCCTTTTACAGTTTTTTGAAGCTTCGCCTTGGGGCGTCTATATGTAAAAATCTTAACGAGCGGTGTCAACGAAAGATGTCCCGGCCTCCCTGCCGGTCCCTGGGTACAGGCGTACAGCGATTCAGATTACGGAGGTTATGACGGCATATGCGTCAAGGCAAGCTGACCTGCATGATCACGATAAATCCTGTGCAGTTCGGTTGAGGCCTGCATAGACGCACCATCCATGGCTCCGTCGCGATTGAGTGCCCCTTTGTCAAAAGCCAATCCATGGGCCAAAGACCTTGAAAGGCACTCCGCAGCCAACGCCGCCATGGCAGCATGGTTTGCCAGGGTGGGACACACCCCACGGCTGGCAGGCCCGGCCCATGCCGACATGAGTTGAGCATGTTGCCGGGCGATGCCAAGTTTTTCCATGGATTCATGGGGCAATGGCGTAGCAAGGGCCAGCCTGATCTGCTCAAAGCAACAGGACGCGTGCCGCTGAAACCGCCGCTTGGGGGACGAGGGATAAAAAAGGGCAATGAGAAGACCGGAAACCAAGGTACCTCCAGCCATACACCAGGCATAACTTGTGACGACTGCGAATGAAGCCATGGTCGCGGCATAACTGTAGGCACAACTGTTCATCAGCACCCCCACCAGCATCCCCAAACCCCGAACGCGTGGATTGGGAGCGTGCATGAGCCAACCCCAGAACGTAAAAATCGATGCGATCACGAGAAAGAAGAACTCGGTACTGTGGATGACCGGGAGAACAAAAAAAAGAAGCAATGCGCTTAAAACCATTGCAGCGAATTGGATAACAACAACAAAGGGCAGTGTCAGAGCCGGCCCTGCTGTACAGAAAATAATCTGAAGCGTGGCAAGAAGAGGAATGGCCGACCCTCCGGGCCAGCCTGTAAACCGCCACAAAACCATACCAAGGGTTGTTGCTCCTCCTGCAAGGAGTGCTTTCCATGCACTGTGAAAGGGGCCGCCGTAAGGATCCTCCCGCATGGGGTGATAAGCCTTCTGCATGCAGTCGGCTGTGGTGTCCTCAGTAAGGAAGCATCGCCTGGTTTCATATTCAAGGCGGTCCATGCACTCATGGGCCAATGAAATGAGTTCACACCAGGGCCCTTGGAAGGGTTTAGATGGAACAGGCCCGGCATCGTTGTCGTCATGACGCTGGCATGATGCGTCACCACGACAGGGAAATTCCGATCGGAGGGTATGCAGCCTGTTTGCAAGGGAGCGAAGGTAGCATGCGGAAAGGCTTCGGGACGTCACGTCAAAGGAGGCTGAGGGAGGCTCGGTGCAAATCAGGGTAAGATGAGCGGCCAGGTCGTCCAAAATGGCAAGAACGCGTTCATGACTCAGACGTTTTCTACGGAAAGCATTCGTGTCACGGCAGGCATGGCGCAACTCATCCCGCAGCAGGGCAACCCCGCCGCAAAGCTCTCCCGGTTGAAGCAAAGGCGAAACGCTACCCTGGACAACCTGGTCGGCCCGTTGACCGGACAACGCGGAGAGCTTTTCAATGAGACGACAAAGGTTGTTCCGGTAGTCCTCGCCGGCATATCTCGGAAGAACAAGCTGGTGGGAGAGAGCTGCGGCCACAAGGCCGATGGACACACCGCAGACACGGTCCACGGCCAGATAAAACGCAAGGATCGGTGCGTTGACATGGGTGAGGGTTACCAACCCGGCGGCCACAACGGCCCATCGCCAAAACTGAGGGTGCCGTGTTTCGAGCATGGCGTAGGTCCCCAACATGGCCAGAGAGCCGCAGGCCAGAGCGTACACCAGGCCAGTCTGAGAGAGAAGACCAACGAGAAAAAGCCCTGCAAGTGTTCCCGCGATATTTCCTGCGAGGCGCTTAAAAAGTTTGTCTGAGACGGCACCATAATTCATCCCCTCAACCACAAGAATTGTTGTGGGAGCCCAATAGGGGTTTTCCAGTCCGAGCCACAGCGAGGCATACAGAGCCCCCGCCACAGCAAGCCCCGTACGGAACGCATACCCCGCCTGCCTTATCTGCATGTTGCTCTCCTTGCCCTGTATCAGGATCCGCTGCTGATGGCCACAGATGCCGTGGTACCGGGAATAACCCTCAGGTCCTTGATTGTTGATGAAAAAGTTATCTCCACGGGCACCCTCTGGGCCAGGCGGACCCAGTCAAATACAGCAGGAAGGCTGGGAACGAGTCCTGCTGAGGCAGAAAACTCACTTGGTGAGATGGCACAGCCAATGCTCTTGACCTGGCCCTGTAACGGGGTATCGGGCATGGTCATAAGAGACACCGTAGCAGGACTCCCCATGCGGATGGATTCCAGCTGGGTTTCTTTAAATGCTGCCATCACATGGATACTCTGGTCATCCACAACCGCCATCACAGGCTGACCTGTCACCGCGTAGTCCCCGGGGTTGATCCTTACGTTGACAACATGCCCGTTCACCGGAGAGCGGACTTCTGTATAAGAGAGGTCTAATTCAGCCCTCTCAAGGCGAAGGCGAGCGCTTTCGATGAGCACGTTGTCCTCCCCTGTGGCCCCAAGCCGCATTTTTGCTTCCTTCAGTGCGGCCCGTGAGGCATCAAGTGCAGAGGAAGATTCGTCAAAGGCCATCACCGCATCATCCAGGCTCTTCTGACTGATGCTGTTATGCTTCAAGAGAAACTCGTACCGCTCCTTGTTCCGTTTGGTATTAACGTATGTTGCCTCGGCCGATTTAACCCGGGCCGTGGCAATGTCCACTGTGGCCCTCAGGGTTGCCACCTCCTGCCGTGCCTTCCGAAGGGCGGATGCAGCACTGTCCCGGGCCAGGACATATGGCCTTGCGTCAATTCGAAAGAGTACGTCGCCATTACGGACCTTTGCGTTGTCGGTAACCTTTACTTCAGAAATCTTGCCGTTGACCTGGGGCGCCAAGGCTACGATATCTGCTTCCACAAGACCATGGCGGGTCCATGGTCGAAGCTCATATCTGCGATACGCCGTCAGCATGAGAAACCCTGACACAAGAATCAATCCACCGGTTGCGAGCAGCCGATGAACGCTGTTTTTTTGTAACTTCATGCACTCTTTCCTTACGGTGTTGTGGTGATAAGGGTCAACAAAGCGCTGTATCCTGCTGCCAGGGCCGTTACCACAAGCATCGGATGGCAGAATCGCTGCATCAGGTTGCATGCCTCTAAGACACGGCGTGTTACCATCGCCCCGGCAAGACCACCGGTGACAATGGGAAGAAGCGGGGGAAAGTAAAGGCCGCAAAAGGGGATCTCCATAAATGGAACTGGCATGGTTTAAACTCCTCATATGGGTTCAGGTGCCTTGCAAGGCACTGGGTTTTCATTCTAACACCTCGAAAAAGAAGCATAACCTGCCCCTGTAGTTCAAAGCAGGAAGGGCATTGACAATGCCCTTCCTGCTTGAGCTGGAGATTTATCCTCCGAAAGGGTGTTCGGGCCTTTCGAAATCAATGGGCGGCACCTAAATGACGGTTGCAGCCAAAGAGTTGCCCCCTTGTGTTGAACCACCTGTAATCGATCTGTGTTGTGCTCTTCAACCAGGCCCTTCACCAACCAATCCCGAAGACATAATGTATGATAAAGGGCCATTAGATCAGTGTTCAAGCATTGCCTTCAGGGTCGCTTAAACATCACGGAGAACTTAATTAGACGACTGATAGTTAGATGTCAAATTATTTTTTGAACCATATTCCAGGCCTGGGAAAAAGCAGCAGGTCGACTTGAGAAAGCTGCGAACACCACAGAACGTGTCAAGGGATTAAAAGAACCGGATAGGACGGATGTTGCGGAATCGTTTGTTCGTCGGGGGATTTGGTCAGAGGGTGGGCCACAGGCTTTTGATGATTGTTGTCATTTCGTATGTCCTTAGCTGTTGCCCCATCAATGAAAGGAACACCAAAACGCTTGCAAAACACTCCAAGGGGTTCTGTTTCTTCCACCACACGCATACCATCAAGAATAGAACGCAAGAAAAACGATAGATCCTTACGTGGACAGCGCTTTCATGACCATGAAGGAGCGAACCTCGCAGACAATCGGTGCTAAAGAAACACAGGGAACTATGCACCCGGGTTACCTTGTGTTGCTGTGCCCTTTTTCACCCGAGGTGTATAACACGCCCATGTCGAGCCAGATCCCTTTATCTGAAGCAAGATCTGCTGCTTCAGCCATGTGCTCTTTTTTAAATTGTAAAAAATCTTTTTCGGAAAGTTGACTTACCAACCCGCGAAATCCCCCGTTCCATATGATGTACCACCAATCCGAGGCATCTCTTAAATAATACCCGCACTCTTTCTGCTCACAGTGTATATTTTGCAATCCTGCGGTCTTAAAAAGAGTGGTGCATTGTTTTTCAGTTGAAACGCCTTTCCAGGCCATGCTTGACACTTCAATACCGTACTTTGCAAGACGATTGAGAAACACATTTACAAGAGGTGTAAAGGCATTATCCGAAAATGTTGTTATAAGCACCGCACCTCCGGGTTTAACTTTACTGGCTACATGGATCAGCTGTTTTGCCATATCCTCAACAAAAAAAATACTGAAAGAACTCACCGCAACATCGAAATGATTATCCTTGTAATCAATCGCCTGCATATCCATTTCAACAAATGTAACATTCGGTATCCCCAGTTTATTTTTGTTTTCTATGGCCTGTGCGAGCATACCTTCTGAAAAATCTATGCCCGTCACATGTCCATCCGGCAAATCCCTGGCAAGGGCAAACGCCACATACCCAGTGCCCGTGGCCACATCAATGACATGCTCATCTCCCCTCATATTCAATAAAGAGGAGACTTCATCAGGGGCCTCAGAAAAAAACCGCATTGCCGAATGCCCATACCCAGCAGAAATAGCATTAAACGTGTTCCTGTAAGCCTCTTTCAATCCGGGGTTCTCCATCATGAGATCTCCTCGTATCATTAAGGCACAACGTAACCTTAAGGACACAACAGCAGGTCATATTGCCGAATATATGATTATCTTTCAGAGAGAGTCCACGGTTTAGTAAAGTAGGTTTCACGAACGTTAAGAGCCTTTGATTTAGCCCAGTTTTCCAACCCCATCCTGTTTATCAGGCACAAATTAAAGACTTTCATATTGTGCGGTAACTCAGCAGCCCTGTCAGCATAAGGGTGCAGGTTATCGCATGGAAATTCGTCACAATCTCCACAAAAATCAACTTCCTTGATTTTAGAGCATTCATATGCGGCACAGCGATGCGAATCGCCGAAGAGATGCTTTTGCAATGGTATCTTGCCATCGTGATGTCGGCACCCTTTGCACAGCATGATCTCAACAGGCACATTGTATTCTTCGGACATTTTTTCTACAGCGGCTCTTACCTCCTCGTTTTCGCGGGCTAAATAGAAATGGCAATTAAAACAATCAAGGCCACAGGGTGCTGTCATCTGAAAGTAATCCATTAATTGGTTCTCCTCATCATTTTTAGATTCATTTTGACAAGGCAGATTATAGTTCAACCCACGACGCTAAAGCATCACCCATTTGGGGGATATGGATAAGATTTATGGGATAAAAAGAGCCTTTCCAGCCCGTCCCTTTTCGAGACGACCAGGCGAAAGACGGGCTGATCACCTGAGTGAGCACACACACCTTTTCATGGTGGAGAGATGGACAGTGTGATAGATAAGGGAACTCCTATTGTGATCTACCGCAAGCGCATCGCTTGATATTATTGGAGATATAAACGACACAGCCTGAAAGGAGAGTTTTTTTGAAAGCAGGTAATAAATTCGTTTTTTGTATGATCGTGGCTTTCACCGTAGGTTGCACGAGCCTTCCCAGAAAAAGCCCTTCGAACTGGATTGGCTATACCGAACGCGGCAAGGCGTCCTTTTATGCCATGAAGTACCAATTCAGAAAAACAGCAAGTGGTGAACGGTTCAACCAGTTATCCAAGACAGCCGCCCATAAAAGGCTTCCATTCGGCTCAAAGGTCAAAGTGACAAACGTAAAAAACGGCAAAAGCGTTATCGTCAAAATCAACGACAGAGGGCCTTTTGTCAAAGGGCGCATCATTGACTTGTCCCGTTCTGCATTCAGCAATATCGGCAACACCGCTTCGGGTGTGATCAACGTCAGGATCGAAGTGATCGAATAGCCCATGCCCCCCTATCGACCATCGGGCGGTTCGCCGATTGGTGTCCACTTGGAACTGTCTTTCTATGTGGACTCCTCAAAATCAGCTTGGAGCACACAAAAAAATATTCCCTGAGACACAACTTGTTGTTCTGCCATAAAAACCGACTATTTCAACAAGGCTAACCGCATACGTTCAGGCACTCCTTTGCAGCCCACCGTCTTGAAAACAGCGTGATTATCCGTGTTGTTCAGGAGCTCATGGGTCACAGCGACGTCAAAACCACGAAAATGCCCCCCATGTCATGGACAAGGGGGGTCGCAGCATTGCTTCTCCGGTGGGTATTGTGATGGAATAAAAGGGGAAAGGAAAGGCGGACATGCGCATCGTTATTCACCGAAAATCGATGGCGCACACGGCTTCCGAAGTGTGTTGTAAAGGATGGCTTTCCCACCCTCGTGTGCGAAACGAATCCGGTTCGGTTGGAGGAAGAAAACGCTGGGGTTGGCCCTGAGGAGCGAGGGCCAAACCCCAACGGTAATCTGATGTCAAGGTAGAGCACCTTGCCGATGGAGGCATCGCTTTTATTCTTTTTCTCGTTCCCAGACTGAGCCTGGGAACGAAAGGTATCCTGATATCAGAGAGTGCCCTCTCCCCTGCCCGCCGAAGGCTTGCTTTTTGCTCCACGTTGGCCATCGAAGGCGTTTCTTGTTGGCTTTATTTACCTAATCCCGCTCCACAGCCGTCATGTCCACGGTTTTCGGGTAGGTTTCATTGCCGAGGGCTTCCAGGGCGTCCAGATCCACGGGGGTAGACTCGGGAGTAAGCCAGGAGCCCTTCTTTTTCAGGATATCCGCGGCTTTGTTCCAGGGATAGGTGATAACCAGGGTGTCACCTGCGCCGTTGACGGAAAGGCTTGAAGGGTAACGGGTCAGCACCTTGCCCCCGAGCCATACCTGGCTCCCCAGGGGCATGGTTTCAAAGGCGGAGAGGATGTACTTGCCGTCGGTGATGTCGGCCATGTCCGTGCCGAGACCGGCCACGGAAGCGATGACCATGTAGCAGGTGTTGCCCACCATGCAGGCGTCGGCGATTCCGTAGAGCTGGAGGGGATCCAGGATATCTCCCACGGTGCTGCTGAGGTTGCCGGCCACCCAGGTGATGAAATCGTCGTAGATAAAGTCCACGGTGCTGTGGATAAAGGGATCGGGATCACCGGCCAGGATCTTGCCGACGTTGAGCACGGAGCAGACACCGCCCAGGTTGGTTGTCCCGGGAAGATAGACCCCGGAGGAGGTGATGTAAACCACGCTGAAATCCTCTGCAAAGAGGACCTTGACCTTGCCGTGGTAAGAGAAATCTTCATCTTCGTCTCCGGCGATGGGCGGAAGAGGAACGAGGCCTTCGTCGGTTGCCTCAAAGGGATAGATCTTGTCGGACACCCCGATGAGCAGCCTGCCGTTTGAAGAGACGCCGAAGCCGTAGTTGTAATCCCAGTGGTCTGCGTTCATGGTCAGGTCTTGGCCGAGAAATGCGCCGTCAAACCCCAGGGCCCGGATGCGGACATCCTGGATCTCATCGCCTTTGACCATGGCATAGAGCTCGTCTCTCACGGGGTTTACCGCCAGTTTCAAGCCGATGCGGTAATAGTCGGCCCAGAACCGCTTCAGGGAAAAACTTGCCAGACGGGACAGAGATGCTGCGTCGTAGATTTCCACCTCACAGCTGGTAAAGGCAGAGTTGCGCGTGCCCACCAGAAGCTTGGCGCCGTCGCCGGAAAGGACCATGTCCCAGATGTGGCGCACCTGAAGGGTGTGTGTCTCAATGGCCAGCTCCGTTGCGATTTTGGTGTCAGCGTCCACCACGCTGATCACAGCGTTTCCTGTGCGACGCTGGGCGATAAAGACTTTTTTCCCATCGGCAGAGCGCACCGAAACCATGGCACACCCCGGGGTATCCAGGACAACCGGCTCAACGTTGTCGGGGTCGTTGGTGTTGAGAAGAAGGGTCTTGCCCTGGGTGCCCCCCAGGGGCAGGTTGGTGGTGGAGATAACGGCAGTGTCTTCGCGGCATCCTGCAAGGACCGCTGCGGCGAAAAGTAAAAAGGCCATGAACCATGCATGTTTTTTCATCATACCTCCCTGATATGGATAAACAGTCTGTCCGTGGCCACCGATGCAAGGGTGGCATCTTCGATACCCAAGCCGGATATGTCATCAATGGAGAGAAAATCGATCAAAAAACAGTACATTCCATGTTGCCTTTTTGACATGCCTGTTTTTTCAGCGTAACCAGCTGTAATACCGTCCTATAGACTGATCGTTTTCTCACGGAATATCCGGGCCAAATGATCCGGCACCGCCGTGCGGTGAATCCCGGCGACGTCGTTAGCGTGTTGCCATTGACCGGCCGGTTTTCCGCCCCGGACGGCGTTCCCACCGGAGCCAAACATCGATACATTTGATTAACGATGTTTACCACAAAACTGACCCGTGGGTCAAAATCATTTTCGTCAAAACCAACTGGTAAACCACTTGATTTTTTATGTATTCGCACAACGCTCTATCTATCAAAGAAAAGCCTGACTTGAAAAAAAGCCGGACAAACGTAACGAGAACAGCTTCTGAAGACCGCGAACCGACCAAAGGCCCGGGCCAAAAACTGGCGACAACCGATCAACGGATCTGCCTGTCACTTTTTGGTTTCGAAGGGGGATTGAAAAAACGACTCAAAAGATAAAAAGGTGGGGGTAAGGGGTTGGAAACGACGTCGCCCATGGAAGGTGCATGGGCGTCGGAAACAAAGAGAGTATAGAGAACCTGTCCCCTGTTTCCATTTTAGTCTTCGAGATGATCACGAAGAAACTTATCAATTTGCCTTTTTGACCGCTCAGTACTCTTGTAAGAGTATTTTTGGGCCAATTCCAAAACATCGGGATCGTCTTCAGAGATCATTTTGTTAACCTGAGCTTTCGATTTGTTACGAAACACACCCTTTACCGTTTTATGAATACTTCTGCTCATATATTACCGGTTTCCATTTATTGATTATTATGTGTTATTGGCACAGAACGCCAAGCTAACCGGTATTTATCGTGGCGCGAGGCGACACGATAAATGTCCGAGTTCAGGGCCATATTAAGCATTGTTGTTATGAATTTGCTTGGCAGGATTCCCTGCCACAGTAACATCCGACGGAATACTTTTGGTAACAACGGCCCCCGAGCCAATTACGCATCGTTTGCCAATCGTAACTCCTGGCAATATTACGGCGTTACCTCCAATCCAGCAATCATCACCAATTGTAACTGGTTTTGCAGATTCAAATCCTTCACGTCGCCTAATAGCATCAACAGGATGGGTTGCTGTATAAACTTGCACATTTGGACCAAATAGAACATTTGATCCTATCTCAATTGGCATTACATCCAGTAAAACACAATTAAAATTGAAAAAGACTTTGCTACCAGAATAAATATTGTACCCGTAGTCACAATAAAATGGAGGCTCAATAATTATGTCTGTCGCTGAGTTTGGTAAAAGAGTGTTTAGAATACTTCGATATGTAGAATCATTTCCATATTCAGTGTAGTTGAGCCTGTGAATCAATTCACGAGCTTTCTTTCGCTCATCTAAAAGAATAGTATCAGAAGCATCATATAATTCCCCCTTCAACATTTTATCTTTTTCAGTTTTCATCGCTAATACCTAATATTTTGGACTTAACACATGGCCATGCCGACCTAAAAAGCTAATAGTAACGGGCGCTGAAGTTATGAAAGACGTGGCCAGCTTTTTGGGGTCGGCCATAAGCCAATTGTTCAAGAAAGCCGCTACGCGGCAAATCATTCCTCAACCTGCATAGCAAAAATCAATATCCCTGCATCCCAGCATATTTAAAACGAAAGAAAAACATCGTAGCCTTCCTGTAAC
>NZ_CAADHO010000003.1 GCF_900699765.1 Desulfoluna butyratoxydans | reverse complement strand
GTAAGGATATGGAACACAAAAAACACGTTTACCTTAACCCTGAAAAGGTTGTTTCTGAGGGCCTCGGATTGGTCGCGGCTTGATGTGTATAGGCGACAACTATCTTGACAGCCACCGGTTACCTTCACGGCTTACCCCACCGACCGGGGATGCGAAGCGTAGGGTGCGGCTCCCGCACCGCCAAGCGTAACGCAAACCACCGGCTTTTGTTCCCATGATACCCCAGAAAACACCGGCCCCTCGTCACCATCATGGCTTACCCCACCACCCGGGGCGCAAAGCGTAGGGTGCGGCTCCCGCACCGACTGGCGTAACGCAACCCACCGGCTTTTGTTCCCATGATACCCCAGAAAACACCGGTCCCTCGTCACCATCATGGCTTACCCCACCACCCGGGGCGCAAAGCGTAGGGTGCGGCTCCCGCACCGACTGGCGTAACGCAAACCACCGGCTTATCGGGCGTACCTCAACACGCACGGCACCCCTACCATTCCCCAAAATTGCCGGAGACTTCCCCACACCCACCCCAGTCGCCATCGTAGACCCCATGGACCACAAGCCGATGAAATGTAGACCACGGCCAGTCCCCCACCCGCTCAACAACCCCATGCTTTACCGGGTTGTAATGGATGTAATCCATATGCGTTTCAAAGTCGCGCTCATCCCGGATCCGATGTTCCCAAAATCGCCGTTGCCACAAGGTACCTTCCTGGCGGGCCTTGCGGGACTCTGTGGAAAAGCCTTCGCGGGATAAGCGATCTCCGCAGCAGGTCGTCACATACCGCTTGATGCGGGACCACCGGCTGCTGTAATCGGCGTCACCCTCGGGAAGCGTCCAGATGCAATGGAGGTGGTCCGGCAAAAGCACCCACGCGTCAATGGAAAACGGGGCCACGGCACGGACACGCTCAATGCTGTTTCGAAGGGCAACCCGTACCGGCTCATCGCAGAGAACGGGCTGTCTGTGGTGGGTAACAACCGTAAAAAAAAACGATGCACCAGCGGTTGATACGCGTCGGTAATTGGGCATACGCGACCTCGTTCGTCTTATCGCACACGTTATTTTTGCTGATGATGGTGGCGGTTTTCGGAACGTTCTGCGGTGCGCACGGCGCACCCTACGAGACACCGGTTCTTCGCTACCTTCACGGCTTACTCCACCGCCAGGTGTAACGCAAGCCATCGCCTTTTGCGTCCAATGGAATCTCGCACGCCATAACCGATACCGGCTTTTCGGACGACCCTCGGTGCGCACGGCGCACCCTTCGAAACACCGGGTATTCGCTATCTTCACGGCTTACCCCACCGCCCGGGGCGAAGCGTAGGGTGCGGCTCCCGCACCGACTGGCGTAACGCGGGCCACAGGCCTTTCGGCCAGTCATTGTCCCTCGCAATATGCGCTTATTTCAGAACAGGGCTCATTCCTTCGTCATCAAGAAGCGTCTCAGCGAGGTTGGCCCAATCCAACACCTTGTCATGAAACCCAAACACATTTCCTTCAGCCGTGTGGGTGGCCACAGGAGCCCCGGTGCCGACATCAAAACGCGTGCACCCCAGCCGCAAGGTCCCTTGAAGCATCCCGAGGGTTCCCGATCGCATCCGGGACGCGGCTTTGATCAAAAGGAGCCTGTCCCCTGCATACTCCCGTGCCTGGCCCAGGCAATCATTGGCTTCACGGCAGGGCGCGCCGACAAAAACGGCGCCGTGGGCTTCGGCAAGGCTGGAGATTCGAGGGGCAAGGGTGGAACGAAGCGGCTCGGGGGCTGAAAGCATCCAGACCATGCCCGGGTTCACGCGCTGTTCCAGTTCGGCTTTTCGCGCCGTAAAAACGGAGATGAAATGGTTCCTGTTGCCAGCGTCCTTGGGCAGGACGGAAAAATCGACATCATTCAAACGAGCCAGGGCATCAATGATCCAGCGAAGCTTCTGGGCCGGGGTAGCAGCCTCTTCGTCATAGGTCATCTGGTGAAGGGCCTTGGCCTGTTTCAACGCCACCAGGTTTTCCGCCGTGTCCCGCCTGATCGTGTAGCGCACCCACAGGGTACAGGAAGAAGGGTCCATGTAACTTCCGGCGAAGGTCACGTCGTTCATGGTTAGGGAGGAGGCCACCCGAAGACGACGGGTGGCAAGACGGGTGGCCGAGAGGTCTCCGTCCGTGGTTTGCGCCTGACTCTCCATGAGTTCCATGCTGCTCTCCACCGTCACCTGGACCTGATCCAGCAGGTTTACCAGGGCCATCTGCCGCGCACTCATCTTCTGCAGAAAAAAATTGCCCTCCATGGGTCCTGACTTCCCTACCCCCACGAAGGTCCCGTCAAGGGTACCGCCGTCATGCACCCAGGTGGGACGGGGCTGGCCCGTTCCGGCACAGGGGTGCCCCTCAGGGTAGGTCGCAGACTTCCCTGCACATCCGGTCAGCGCCAACAGCCACACCATGCCCACCGCCATCGGCCATGTGATCTTTTGCCTCATCATAAGAAAGAATCCCTCGCAACAGTTCGGCTCATCAAGCAAACACGCACACTTGGGACATACAAGCATGCCCCTTTGTTTTAAGCAAGCGGGCAGCCGCAGAACAGACAAAAGCCCAGCCCTTGAGCGAAAGTGGTGGGCCTGGGGGACGAAGACCGGTGGCGATGATGAATCCGGGGGGCTTATGTTCTCACCCTCAAGTGACTGTAAAAGACAAAAAACACATGCATTCACCCCACCCTTGACAATCGGTTCCAAAACCCTGATAACCCCATTGATTCTTACTCAACCAAACGGCAGGCAGGACAGAACTTTTCCCGCTGCTGACCATATGGAGCCCCATGGATTCAAAAATCATCGACATTCGCCTCACGCCTGACGAAATCGACAGCCCCGAGGCCGTCAAAAAAAAGCTCATGGAAGCCTACGGGCCGTGCAATGAAAAAACATTCTTCTACCGGGTGCTGAAACGCTCCATTGACGGCAGGGGGCGCACGCCCCGGTTTTCCGTCCGCGCCGAGGCAGGAGAAGGCCCCCTTGCCGAGCCCTCGCTTCGCCCTTTTGCCCCTTGCGCCCCCACCGGCAAAGAGGTCATCGTGGTGGGAGCCGGGCCTGCCGGGTATTTTGCCGCCCTTCGCCTGCTTGAGCTGGGCATCCGGCCGGTGGTGCTGGACCGGGGAAAAGATGTCCGCTCACGGCGGTTCGACCTCAAAAAAATCTACTCCGAAGGCAAAGTCGATGCCCACTCCAACTACTGTTTCGGGGAAGGCGGGGCAGGCACCTACTCCGACGGAAAGCTCTACACCCGCTCCAGCAAGCGGGGGGATGTGGGCCGGGTCCTGGACCTGTTCATTGACCACGGGGCCTCTGACTCCATCCGCGTGGATGCTCATCCCCACCTGGGTTCCAACGTCCTGCCCAAGATTGTCCGGGCCATGCGGGAAAGCATCTTAAACGCCGGGGGCGAGATTCGCTTTGAGTCCCACGTCACCTCCTTTACGGTGAACCAAGGCCGCATGACCGGAGTCGGTCTGGCAAACGGCCAGAGCCTCACCGCCGACGCCGTGGTCCTTGCCACCGGCCATTCGGCCCGGGACATCTACCGGCAGCTCCACGCCCAACACATCCGGGTTGAGGCCAAACCCTTTGCCATGGGTGTCCGCATCGAACATCCCCAGGCCCTCATCGACAACATCTTCTACGGCACCCAAACCCGCCACCCCAACCTGCCCGCGGCGAGCTACCGCATCGCCTGCCAGGCCAATGGCCGGGGCGTGTTCTCTTTTTGCATGTGCCCCGGCGGGTTTGTGGTGCCCGCGGCCACCGCCCCCGGCGAGCTGGTCTTAAACGGCATGAGCCTCTCCTACCGAAGCGCGGAGTACGCCAACGCCGGTCTCGTGGCCGAGGTGCGACTGGACGACCTCGGGGAAGACGCCGAGGCCAATCCCCTGGCGGCCCTTGAGTTTCAGGAGGCGGTGGAGAAAAAAGTCTTCACCGCCGGAGACGGCATCACACAAAAAGCACCGGCACAGCGATTGGAGGATTTCCTTGATAAGCGCCCCTCCACAACCTTAAAGGCATCCTCCTACATCCCCGGACTCTACCCGGCAGACCTTCACGAACTCCTGCCATCCTTTGTGGCGGAGAGCCTCGCCCAAGGCCTTCAGACCTTCGGAAAAAAGTACAGAGGCTTTGCTCACCCGGACGCCACCCTCATCGCCGTGGAATCCCGCACCAGCTCCCCGGTGCGCATTCCCAGGGACAAAGGGAGCTTCATGCACCCGGACACCCCGGGCCTGTTCCCCACTGGAGAAGGGGCCGGGTACGCGGGTGGCATTGTCTCCGCGGCCATGGACGGCCTGAATGTGGCCGATGCCGTGGCACGATGGATGGAGACAAAAGGGTAATCAAAAAAAGCCTCCGGCGGCCCTGCCGGGGGCCAAACGTTTAAAAAGTTTGACAAACAGGTCTTGTGAACGTATCGGGCATGTAATCGAAACGTTTTTGCGGAGCTTTTTTAAAAAAGCGACCCGCCGTAAGCACCTGAACAGTTAAAAAGGCGCATCCGAATGGAATGCGCCTTCATGGTTTACTGAGCTGTCGGCCCGTGATAAGCCCAACCCAGCAGATCAGAATGTTTGTGGGACCGGTTCCCTTTTTGGAAACCTGTCCCCCCTTGATGTACCCCGACCATTCCGGAGATTCCCATGTCCCTTCAAGGCATTGTCCATATCGCCCAACAGACCATGCAACGTTTTCTCAGCCCCGGCGACATCGTCGTAGACGCCACCGTGGGAGCGGGCTACGACACCGGTTTCCTTGCCCGCTCCGTGGGGCCCAAGGGCCGTGTTTACGGATTTGACGTCCAGCAAGAAGCCCTGGACAGGGCAACGGAAAACCTCACCAAAGCCGATCTCATGGACAGGGTCACCCTCTTCCACGCCGGGCACGAAACCATGACCGACCACCTGCCCGGCGACACCCACGGCATGATCAAGGCCGTAAGCTTCAACCTGGGCTACCTCCCGGCAAGCGAATCACCCGTCACCACCCAGGCCGACACCTCCCTATCCGCCATCCGCACCGCCATGGGCCTTCTCCACAGGCGGGGCGTCATCTCCATCGCCATTTACGGCGGTCACCCCCAGGGCCAGATCGAGCAGCAACGGATCAAAGCCTGGGCCGCAGCCGTCCCCTACGACGAATTCCGCATCGCCTCCTACGAATTCACCAACAAAGAACGAAATCAGGAGACTCTTCTCCTCATGGAGCGGGCAAAGCCAAAAGGGTAAATGCGCGCCCACGCCAATACCGCCCGGCCGACGAAGCGTAGGGTGCGGCCCCCGCACCGCAAACGTTACGCGAAGCCAACGGATTTGGCCGCAGCCCACATCATCCCGAGCGACCACAACCAATCCACTTTTTTGAGAAGATAACGGTACGAACAACGCACCCGACGAAGCAACACCCATAATATTTATGGATGAAGAATCACGGTGAATGTTGCCCCTTCGCCCTCCCGGCTCTCCACATGGATCTCGCCGTGGTGAGCGGCCACAATGCCCCTGACCAGGCTGAGCCCAAGGCCCAGGCCTTTTTCCGAACGGCTTCTGTCTCCGCGGAAGAGGCGGTCCCAGATCCGGGGGATGTCTTCGGAGGGAATGCCTGGCCCGGCGTCAAGGATGTCGATGCGAACGGTGTCGGCGTCTCTGCGGGCAGTGATGCCAACACGCTTGCCTTCGGGGGTGAACTTGACGGCATTATCCAGGATATTGGCAAGGGCCTGACTCAGGCGGTGGGGGTCCACAGAGGCCACAAGCCCCTGTTCGATGGTGGCGTCGATTTCCACGGTCTTTTCTTCGGCCACAAACCGGTACATCTCCACGATGGTTTCAATGAGTTCGGTGAGGTCGGTTTCGCGGGGAGTGATGCGGAGCATGCCCGTCTCGGCTTCGGAGACGTCCATAAGGGTGGTGAGAAGGCTCAGGATGCGATCGGACTCTTCGATGCCCTTTTCAAGGGCCTGGCGAAGCAGCTCGGGGTCGCCCCCTTCCCGTAAGGCCATCTCCGAGACGTTTCGCAGGCGCGTCATGGGGGTCCTGAGATCATGGGCCACGTCGTCCAGGGAGTTCTCCATACGGATGATAAGCCCGTGGATGCTGTCCAGCATGCTGTTAAAAAGCCCGGCCAGTTCGTCGAGTTCATCACCTGTGCGGGTACGCGGGACCCGGGCTTCCATGGTCCCGGCGTCTATGGATCGAACCGTTTTGATGATATCGCGGATGGGCCGAAGGGTCCGGCGTGAAAGAAAGAGACCGCCACCGAGCCCCAGGGCAAAAAGGGGAATCATCACCACAAGAAAGATTCGGCGGAACTGGCTGAGGATCTCCTGACGGCGCTGGCTGCTCATGCCCACCTGCACGCGGTTGCCCCTTTTGGTCAAGGGGCCTGAGAGCACGTCCAGCACGTAGGTTCCTTTTCGGCAGGAAAGGGTCTGCCAGCCCTGGCAATCACTGCAGCCGTGGGAAAGAAGGGTGAGATCAAAATCTTCCCAGCTGCCCTGGGAGAAGATATGCCGGGTGTGATTGTCCCGATCCGCCACCCGGATAAACAGGGGGCGCGACCTGCGCTCGCTTCCCAGCTGGTCCACGTACCGGTTGAGGGCGGAGACACCACCGATGTCGTAGAGGGTCTGTACCTCCCGCAGCTCCAGGCGAATCTCCTCGTAATCCTGGGACCTCAGGGTGGCCCCGAGAAAAAGGTAGGCCAGGACAAACATCAGAGCCGAGCTTCCGATAAAGATCGCCGAATACCAGGCCCCCACGCGGAACCCCAGGGTACGGGTGATGTTACGCAGGCGCTTTAAGGACATAGCCCACCCCTCGGATGGTGTGGATCATCTTGGCATCAAAGGCTTTGTCCACTTTGTTTCTCAGGCGGCAGACCAGCACATCCACCACATTGGTCTGGGGGTCGAAGTGAAGGTCCCACACATGCTCCAAGATCATGGTCTTGGAGACGGGCCTCTCCGCGTTTCGCATGAGGTATTCCAGAAGGGAGAACTCCCTGGGCTGAAGCTCCAGCACGGTGTCCCCGCGCTTTACCCCCCGTTTTAACAGGTCCATGAACAGGTCCCCCACGGTGAGGGTGGAGGCCTCGGCCACCCCGCCGGAACGCCGGATCAGGGCCTGGATCCGCACCAAGAGCTCTGAGAAGGCAAAGGGCTTGACCATGTAGTCGTCCCCGCCGCGCTGGATGCCACGTACCCGGTCGTCCACGGACCGCTTGGCGCTCAAGATGAGCACCGGGGTGTTGACCCGCTTTTCCCGCATGGCCTCGATGATCTCCAGGCCGTTGCACCCGGGCAGCATGATGTCGATGACAGCCGCATCGTAAGACTCCTCCAGGGCAAGCACCAGGCCGTCGTCCCCCCGATGGGCCGTGTCCACGGCAAAACCCTCCTGCCTGAACCCTTTGGCGATAAATCCTGCAATCTCTATGTCATCTTCAATAATGAGTATCCGCATGTACATCCTCGACGTGAGGTTCTCTTAAGAAAAGGTAACTATTCAGATCCAAAAACCAGCCTCCGGCGGCAAGGTGTGCCACCTCGATAGCAGATAGCAGATGTAATTTGCCCCTCGTTCCTCGGGTCAAATCACGTCTGCTTTTAAAACGGCATTCATCTAACTGTTTTTTATGACCTAATTTATTAAACTTTTTTTAAAAGTTTAGCCCCCGGCAGGACCGCCTGAGGCAGCTTTGAACTGAATAGTTACAAAAAAAATCATTCTATCTGCGTACCCTAAAAAAAGCCCCCTTCCCCTGTCAACGGAGCGGAGGTTCCTTTCATCATTGTAATGTCCCGGAAAGGTTTCGGCAACACGACTTCGCTATGGTACGAACGCGGCCGAGACGGAACACGGCTAACGCGATGGAATTGACACATTCAAGAACATCATACTCAGGTGACGCATCAACACAGGTATCCGTTCCGTCTCGGCCGTACCACCTTACAGACACCCGTACCCAAAAAACAGGAACACATCCCATGACGGATAAACTTGACAGACCAGAAGGCAAGGTCGTCACCCGAACCTCGCCTCTCCTCCTCATTCTGGCCCTTGCCATCGGTTTTTTCGCCGGGGTTGCCTTATCGGCCTGGAAAATGAAAGCCCCGGGCTACGCCACCACCGCGCCCCAGGGCAACGCCAAGCTGGCACAGATGGCCCAGGCCCTGGAGCAGCAACTTGCCGAGAACCCGAATAACGCGGACCTGCTTATCCGCCTGGGCAACACCTACTTTGATACGGACCAGTACGCCAAGTCCATCGACGCGTACAACCGCGCCCTTGCCATCACACCCGACAATGCCAACGTCCTCACCGACCTGGGGATTATGTACCGGCGAAACAAACAGCCGCAAAAAGCCGTTGAAACCTTTGACGCGGCCATTGCCGTCAACAAAGAACAGGAAAGCGCCTACCTCAACAAAGGCATCGTCCTGTTCTACGACCTGGGCAAACGCGATGAGGCCATCGCCTCCTGGGAGGCCCTGCGGGAGATCAACCCCCTTGCCATGGCAGGTAACCAGTCCATCGATGAATTCATCGCCCATTTCAAAGAGGGGCATGACAAGGAAGGAAACCAATAATGCGCGCGTCCCAGAATCTCCTTTCTACGGTGACGGATCACTTCAAATCCGTCCGCCTGACCGTGGCCCTGCTGCTCATGCTGGCGGGTACCTCGGTGCTGGGTACCCTGATCCCCCAGAACAAACACGCCGCCGACTACATCCAGACCTTTGGCGAGCCCCTCTACCGGGTCTTCCACATCCTGGATTTGACGGACATGTACGGTTCCTGGTGGTTTGTCCTGCTCATCATCCTGCTGACCGTCAACATCGTGGTATGCACGGTGACCCGCTTCCGAACCACCCTGAAGCTCTCCTTCGGCAAGGGGTTTAAAGGGTTTTCCTCGCTTCCGACCCTGGCTAAAGGCACCAGCCCCAAATCCCCCGGAACCCTTGAAGAGACCGTTCAATCGGCCCTTTCCGCCCGATTTGCCACAACCCGGAAGGTCGCCCTCCCGAACGGGGTCGCCTTTGACGCCGAAAAAGGCCGCTGGACCCGCATGGGAGCGGACGTGGTCCACGCAGGCATCCTCATCCTGCTGGCAGGGGCCCTGGTGGGCAGCCTCTTCGGGTTCGACGGAGCGGTGAACGTACCCGAGGGCGAAACCGTCGATACCATCATCCTCAGAAACACCAACGAAAAAAAGCCCCTGGGCTTTTCCGTGCGCTGCAACACCTTCAGCATCAGCCATTACGACACGGGCAGCGTCAAGGAGTACCGGTCCAGCCTCACGGTTCTTGAAAATGACAAGGAGGTCCTCACACGGGACATCATCGTCAACAAGCCACTCACCCACAACGGGGTGACCTTCTACCAGTCCAGCTACGGCACCATGGGGGCCAAGGACTTCTCCTTTGCCTTTATGGAAAAAGCCACCGGTCAAACCGTGACCAAGGCGGTGGACATCGGAGAAACCGTCCCCTTTGCCCCGGGCAAGACCTTCACCTTCGACCGCTACGCATCCAACCACGCCTTCAACGGAAGGTCTGTGGGTGAGGCCGCCATCGGCACCCTCACAGACAACGGCTCAAAAACCGAGGTGGTGCTCCTCTCCCGCTTCTCCAATTTCGACAAAATGCGCAAGGGCGACTGGATCCTCTCCATCGCAGACCATGAACACGCCTACTACACCGGGCTTCAGGTAACGTACGACCCCGGCGTGGGTCTGGTCTACACCGGTTTTATCCTCATGATTGCAGGCTGCTTCGTGGCCTTTTTCACGGGCCATAAAAAGATCCGCGTCACCCTTACCCCGGCGGCCCTGGGCAGCACCGTCACCGTCTCGGGGGCAGCCCCGAAAAACAAGGTGTGGGCCACACGCTACGCCCGGCAGCTTCTAAACAGGCTGGGTTAACACGATAAGATCACCCCTTGCCTTGGCGCATGGGGTGATCATGTATGACACTTAACAGATTCGGAGAACAGAGATGACAAGCTCCCTGCTCATATCCATTGCAACCTTTGTCTACGGCCTGTCCGGCCTCCTCTACTTTTGTGCGTGGATTTTCAAGTCAACCCGGCTGAACCTGCCTGCCACGGCCACTGCAGCCGTGGGCCTTGGGATCAACACGGCGGGATTCCTGCTGCGGTGGTCCGAGTCCTACGCCCTGGGCATCGGGCGCATTCCGCTATCCAACCTCTATGAGTCCCTTGTCTTTTACGGCCTGGCCATCGCCGCCCTCTACCTGGTGCTGGAGCGGCTCATGAACATCCGCATCGCAGGGGGTTTTGCCCTCACCTTCTCCTTTCTGGCCCTGGCCTACGCCTCCCTCTCCCCCAGCGTGGGCTCACAGATCCGCCCCCTGATGCCCGCCCTGAAGAGCAACTGGCTCAGCGCCCACGTCATGACCTGCTTTGTGGGCTATGCCGCCTTTGCCCTCTCCTTTGCCCTGAGCCTTCTCTTCCTCTTCCGGCCCGACGCGGCCCGGTCCGAGGAGGGGTCCTTCGACATCGACGAGGCCTCCCACCAGATGATCCTCCTGGGCTTTCTCTTCCTGTCCATCGGCATCATCACCGGCGCGGTATGGGCCAACTCTGCCTGGGGCCGCTACTGGGGCTGGGACCCCAAAGAGACCTGGTCCCTCATCACCTGGTTCATCTACGCCTCCCTCATCCATGTGCGCCTGGTCCGCGGCTGGAGCGGCAAGAAAACCGCCGTCCTCTCCATCATCGGCTTTGCCGCCGTCATGTTCACTTACTTCGGCGTAAACCTGCTTCCCGGCCTGCACAGCTACGGAGCCTAACAGTTTCGGGAATGCTTCGAGCCCTCGTTCCTCGGGCTCGTCGCATTCCCTTACGGGCTTTGCCCGTGAGACCCCACCATGAATGCAGCATCCCACCCACGGCACACAGGGTACACCTCCCGCACCGATAAACGTTTCGCGTGGCCAAAGGCTTTCGCTGCAGACCAAGCCATCCAATAAAAATTAACACACCATATTTTCGAATACATTTCGATTCGCAAGACGCTCCCCGCGAAGGCTCACTCATCTGCCACCACCAATATAAATAAAAGCGATTCGGAAGGTCGGTTCGACTCGTATAGCTAAATTGGGGATGGAAGAGAAAGGGATATGGGGAAGGTTTTAGCAGCTCTTTTTGGTCACGATTCTGCGTTCCCCGGCGGGTCGCTTTATCGAATAAAATCGTCGTAAAAAGTTATCCTTACGAGGAAACAAACTGTATGATTCGGCGGAGGCATAACCAAAGGGGCTCTTAAGATCAGCAAAAGGGCCCCCTTTTCAAGCATACCTTCCGAAACGTCCATTAATTTACCAGGTAAGGGACTGGCTCGCGGCTTTCTTTTCCTGATTATACATCATAAGAAGAGTTTGGTAATTGCACATTCCGATCCCGCAGTATTGGTCAATGACGCGGTCCAACAATGAGGCATCTGTCACCTTCGTCAATTGCTTGAAGGATTTTAGCTCTTGATTCTCCATCATGCGCAGGGTCGAGGGGTTCCCCATGCCGATAGCCGAATATTCCCTATTCACATTTTCCTTGATATATTCGATAACTTGCTTTTTCTCTTTTTCCGAACCAGAAAACGATGCAGGATGGATAAACTCAGCCGCACTGCATGCTAAAGGCATGATAAAAACAAAAATGACAAAGAGCACCCGTTTCATAAATGACTCCCAAATAAATAGATACAGAACAAATATTTTTGGTGAGGTGTGTTGATTAAATAACAATTTCACAAGAAAAAACCTCACCATGCTCAAAGCATGAGGCAAAAGCGGACAGGCTCTTTACTTTTTACACGGATCTACAGACGAATCCGCTATAAAAAAACCTGTCCTTTTTTTCTTTTTTCTCGTTTTATTTAGTCTGATCGGCCCCAAAGCCGTCCCCTAACCAAACGTGTTTATGCATCCTTTTTAAGGGTGCTCTTGCCGGCATCCAGTGCTTCGGAAATAGATGAAAACGAATTAATAAGATGTTCCGATGAATTTGGAAGGAATATTTTCGTCGCCTTGCCTTCACTCAAATTCTTGCTGATCGTATTGCCGGCATGAAGCTTGAGGTAATAGGCTATGTCCGGGTGCGCCTGGATCACCTTGGCGATAACTTCATACCCATACGATTCCGCATCGAACTCCATCTTTTTCGCATCCGCATCTGCTTTTGCCTTGATGATGATGGCCTCGGCCTCGGCGGCAGCAGCAACTTTCTTACCATCGGCAATGGTTATCTCATACTCTCTTTGGCCCTCGGCTTCTTTAATCTTTGCTTCACGTAATCCTTCTGCATGGAGGATTTGCTGTCTCTTCTCGATATCCTGCTGTTTTTGGTGCAATAATTGTTCTGCAAAGGCGCCCAGCTCAAATTCTTTTATCTCAAGCCTGACAACTCGAATTCCCCACTCGTCGGTTGCTTTGTCGGCTTCCTGTGTGAGTGATTCGGAAATAAGGGCCCTGTTGGAATACGTTTCCTCGAGAACATGGTTTCCGATTTCCGCCCGCAAAATCGATTGGACCAACTTGCGCAGAGAACTGGTATAATCCGTCACCTTGAATAGGGCTTTGTAAGGATCAAAGACGTTGAAGTAAATGATGGCATTAACCTCGAACTGCACATTATCTTTAGATATAACGCGCTCCTTAGGATAATCGTAAACAATCTCCTTGATATCCACCTCATTGGTCGAAATCACATTAGAGGTCATCGGGTCAGTAATCTTAAAAGTATACACGTTCCCCAACAATCCCCACAACGAAACAAACGACTGCATCCCAGGTGTCAGTGTCTTGACGTATTTTCCAAACCTTGTGATAACGACATTGGTCCCTTCCTTGACAAACACAAAACGAACGATCCACAACGTCAACAAACTCAGAATCTTATCCATCCCCATACCCTCAATAAACGTCTCAAAACTTTAATCGTTTCCAACCCATCGTATGGATTCCAAACACCCAACAGCCGAACCCGTCGGCACGCTGCATGGCCACGTACGCAAAAAAAACCGGAATGGAGGTTAAACCCATCCGACAGCGTTTATGCATCAAAATGACGAATAAATTTGCCACCGACCGGCCTCAACTGCCTACTCATCAAATTAAAACAAAGTAATTTATCAAGCCATTGGCTTATCAAAACAAACTTCTTATTAATTAGTCATTCATACCCATACCCCATAGCATACAGAGCCGTCCGTAGGGGAAGAAAGAGCCATGCATTGATTCCTCATACGCCTAAAAACGATTTTTATCAATTTGAAAAAACTTACCGATACTTAGGAAAGAACATTTTCAAAATAGGAAGAATAACTATCTTTAAGTCATACCGTCAATAATCGATGCACATTCACGCACACGCACCGAACCGACGGAAAGCAATTCTCTTTTTTCATCCCCACCTTAAAACGTTGGCCAAAGATCAAAAAAAAGACAGGCACTACCTTCTTAACTCGGCGACGTCATAAAACCGCTCCGAGCCTATAAGAAAAAGAGCCTGCCCCAGTTTAATTTAGATCCTATTTGCTATTCATATGAAAGACATACGTTAGATTCAATTATTATTATGGGGACAGGCTCTTTATCTACCCAAGCAACTATCCGTCAAACATGCCCGTTAGAGCCCAGGATCAAGCATAGCAGTGCACCATAAACAGCTTTTTAGGGGTGGAATGGTCAAACAAAGGTGAAAGGAAATCGAGTCTGATCATCAACTTGGAATATGAGAGAGAGAAAAAAAAAGGCATATTCCTTCAAAGAATCAACACAATACGGCACGAGCATCGGTTTCAAAATAGTGGATAAGAAAACCCTCAGGCCTCGGCCAGCCGTTTCAGGGAATACATCCCCTCAATTCCTTTGACGCGCTTTGGGATCTTTTCCCGTGTGGATTGGAAATGATCTTTGAAGGTTTCATACTGCGTCTCAACAAAGGCCCGAGAACCAATGATCCCTGAATCCGTAAAATAGCGGCTCCTGTATCGGAATCGGCGCAGCCGGTTCATCTCAAACCCTTCGGTCGCCTCCTCATCCAGTACCTTTCTGGATATCTTCGCTTTGCCCCTCTTGTCGATGGCACCTATATGATACAGATACTCACGGTATGTCTTAAGCTGCGTAGCGGCATCATCCTCGCCGAATTCCGGTGTTCCCAGATCCGATGAAAGAAACCCGTCCTTGTTGCCCGTCTGGATATGATACCCGATGGAGCACCACCGATAATCCTCCGGGCGCTTCACGATACCGGCTCGCACGGCATTTAAATCTATATACGCGAGGCAATGGATCAACGTACTTCCCTGCTCCACAATGACGCTCTTGAAGCGCTCTCCCCACAGGGTCCCTTTCCGCTTTTTGCGCTTGTTGTAAAAACAGGAGAACCGCTGCTTGATGTCCTTGACGTAAGCCGACAAACTGCAAAACCGCTCTCGATACTCTTCCAGCCGCTCCTCGGGAAACTCGATCGTTTCTCCATAGAGCAGGTGAAAACGTATTCGCACGTCTTCATTGGACATGCTGTCAGCAGGACTCACCTCCACCAGCAAATGGAAATGGTTTCCCATGATGGCAAACCCCAGAACTTCGACGCTGTAAACCGCCGAATACCTCTGAATGATCCGTACCAGCTCGTCTTTCTCGACCTTACCGAACGGAAGACCGTCCAGTGCAGTCCGGCTGATCACATGGTACGCGGCCTTTTGACCTGAGTCCGTCACGACCATACGGGGAACTCGCGGCATAACACCCTCCTTCCCGGTCTTGCAGAATCTGATATGGGTTTGGTTTGAAAATATTTTTTTGAATTATTAAGGCATGATACAAGCTCAACAAACTGTTTCACAGGTAGACATGGGATGTCCAGTATAAAGAGCCTGTCCCCAAAAGAGAGAAGAGAGAAGGGAGTGAGTTAAAGTCACTACTGTCCAAAATAGCCTCCCCAAAGAAAGGGGATTTTCTTCGAGAGACCCCTGTGGTTACTGGATGTTGTTCAATTCTTAAAAAACAGGCCCCATTTTCTGGCTGCTGTCCAACTCACGTAAATGGGAGCATTAACTGTACTGACATAGGCTCAAGTGGCAGCACATCATATGGCTGATCTATCCAGGCCCACAAATCCCTGTGTGTAAACAGGTTCCACCTCAAAAAGGCAACCAGATTTGACAGTGACCAGCCAAACTTTGATTTGGCCTGAAGGAACTTGATGATCAACATTGCGATAAGTGCTGTCCAAATCTGTATCATCAGGGCATTTTCAGCGGTTCCAACGAATGTTTTGATCCGCAGATTCTGCTTTATCGCTTTGAAGAACAGCTCAATTTGCCATCGGTCCTTATAAATGGCTGCAACCGTTGTCGCCCCAAATGTCATATGGTTGGTCAGCAGCTCAATGTGCCTGTCATTGTCCTTATCGAAGACGACAATTTTTCGAAGCCGATGGGGACATTTTTCATAAGACTTTTTGTCTGTGAACTCAATCTCTTCGTCACTGATAATATTTCGATTTTTTGGGGCCGCCCTTGTTGCGACCACTCGATAAGCGGCATTGTTTTTCGTTCTCGTTACAAAATGGACATGATCCTCAGTCCACCGACAAAACAGCTTGTAGTCGTTGTAGGCTCGGTCCATAGCTACTATTGACTCTGGGGCGATATTCAAATTTCTCGCTACGGTGACATCATGCGTGCCACCTGTTGTGATATGCACAAAACTTGGAAGGTAGCCATCATGGTCTAAAAGGAGATGCAGTTTAACCGCACCCTTTGTTCTTCGAAATTTAGCCCATGGAAACAGGCCCAGGCAAAGTGAGATCGTTGAGCTGTCAAGTGACAATAATTTGTTCTTAAATCGAAACTTATGCCTGGTCGGTGCAAGAGCCTGACATTTGACAAGGGTTTCATAAAAGAGACTTCGATACATCTCCCAGGGCCGTTTCTGGTTTGCATATGACAGTGTCGACTTGCTTGGGGGTTGTTTCATTCCAAGGTGCCTCAACTTGCCATTGGCCGAGGCCAGACCACCAGATATTTCTCGGAGGCTTTTTGCTTGAGCTATTTGGCAAAAAAGCATGGAAACAAAATGGTCCCAGCATTTAAAGCCTTTTGCGTTTCTTTCTGCGTCGTGGTTTGAGACTAAGCGGGCAAACTGGTTACGATCAAAAAAACCTACGATTTGACTGAAAAGGCTGGCATGACGTACCATTGATATGCTCCTTGTTTGGCGAGGTCTTTGTTGGCAAACTTAACCATGCCTTATAAGGAGCTTCTTTTCAAATTCTCACCGGTTTACTTCCGGTCAAATCCTATTTTGGACAACAGTGAGTTAAAGTGATTATTTTTCAGCATAACGGATTTTGGATATACAAAAAACCTTCACACCCTTTGGCGATGAAAACTTGATTTCGTCATCCACCCGTTTTCCTAGTATTGCCTTACCTAAAGGCGAATCCATACTCAGTTTTCCCTCGGCAACATTAAGCTCATCGGGTCCAACGATACGATATTCGACCTCTTCCCCCTCATCATCTTCAAGGGTAACAAAAGCACCGAAATAGACTTTTTCCTGGTCCTCAGGGATATGACTGACTACAGTCATCCCATCGAGACGTTTCGTTAGAAATCGAAGCCTTCCATCAATTTCCCGCAAGCGTTTCTTGCCATAAATGTATTCGGCATTTTCACTGCGATCCCCTTGTGCGGCAGCCTTCGCGATTCTATCGGTCACACCTGGTCGTTCAACGGTCCATAGGTAATGAACTTCATCCGTTAACTTTTGTGCACCTTCCCGCGTGATATACTTTGACCCTTGTTCTTTTGGAGGACGCCATCTACCCATTTTCAACTCTCAGTATGTTATGAACCATGTTATCCAGATCATATTCTGTCTGTATTCTGGTTCGTTCATTAAATGTATCGATAAAACGATTCCGCCTGTCAACGCGTGGTAACCGAAGCATGGTTTTGGCCATCGGGTATGAGCGGTTTGTTATGAAGCTAATCAAAAAGCTCAAGAGCCGAATCACTCCATTCGTGCGAAAACTTAGACCATCGTAGATCCGCAGGCGGAAAATTGGACTTGCAATAGCCTCTTTTATTTTCAAAGTCAAAGACAGCATGTGGGTAGTTATTAATCAGCAGAAGCGATTTCAGTCCATCACCCGACCATACGACCTGAACGGTTGAAGGCAAATGCGCATCTGAGACATTTTCGGCATCGTAAATATGCAACGCATCAAGAATTGGATTGCCATGAAGAGCCATATCCAACCCATAAAAATAACCTGTTTTGCCATCATCTTCAAAAACAACCATAAAGCCATTCTTGGGTGAACGGCACTCAACAACAGTCTCTTGACCAATCATTATCTGCTGTTCTTCATAAATCATTGATTGAGCCATGACCTCACCATACATAAAGAAAAAGAGACATCATCAAAACCATGGACCGATAAAAAAAGAAGACTCACAGTGAGTGAGCCAACCGGTTGCCAAACATTGCAGAACGAAACGCGCAGCTTTTGACAACCCAAATCCTGTTTTTTTTTACGAACATTTTCTAATTTTAGGGATTTGTACCATAAAAGAGATCACACCAGCCACAAAAAAAGACCATCCCACCTCGCAGCATGGACCAAATAGGGACAGGTATCCGGCTAATCACATGGTACGCGCCTTTTTGCCCTGAATCTGTCAGGCATACGGGGAACTCACGGCACAACACCCTTTTCCCGGTCTTGATAAATGTGATGTGAATTTGGTTTGGGAATACTTTTTGAATTATTAATGTATGATACCAACACCACGACATAGTTCACAGGCGAGCATAGGGTGTCCAGCAGATGGAATCTGTCCCTGTTTCATAAAAGCCTGTCCGATGTACCACTATCACAGACAGCGCTGTAAAAAGTTGCGATGGTTCAACAAACTGAAAAAACACTCTGCTTCGTTCTCCACACGATCTATCCTCATTCGTTAGATATTGTTCCCAACAACCGCAAATAAATAAAGCAAGAATGCCACTCCGCTTGCTATGGTGCGCAGCCAATGCTTGGGTCCCCAAGATGATAGCAAGCCTTGAGTGTTTTCAGAATCGGGATCGTTATCTGAATTTAGCAGCACGTCGTTGATTGGCTTAATCACAATGAGGGTTATGGGTACAACGGAAATAAGAAAGAGTGCACCAATAAGCCAGAGTAGACTCATCCCATTGAACCAAACGACTACGCCTGAAATGAACCCAGCCACTGCAAGTGTAATTTGCAGTGGCGCTGCACGTTTATACATGGGAGGGAAAAAGCGACCACCAACGGACACTCCGGCTTCTAAAGTCGCCGGGTGTTGTGCTATCGAGATATAGAACGCCGCCCCAAAAAAAGTACCACAACAAAACAGTGCAATAATTTGGATTATCATTCTTGGCTCCGATATGAATGTGTATCGCTTTGCTCACTGAAAATCTGAGAGCGCAGCATGTCATTTTACCGAAAGGTAGCCTAAAAAGCCTGCCGGCTCTTTACCGGCTTACTCTTGAATGCTCTGCACCAATTCGTATTTATCGCTCTTCCCGAACGGAAGAGCGTCCAGTTCCGTCCGGCCAATCACATGGCTGGCGACCTTTTGGCCTTAATCAGTCACGATCACAGCCTTGCAGAAGCTGATACGGGGTTGTCTTGATAATTATTTTTCCGTGTTATTAAGACACCATACAAACCAAATGGATTATCTCACAGGCAAGCATGGGGTGTATAGCATAAAAAGCCTACCCCCCTTTTCCATTGAAACTCAATGTTATAAATTTGCATTTGGAGCTTTGCCTTTTTCAAAATTTGATTTGATGATTGATGGGGACAGGCTCTTTATCCTACATAAACCATCCCAACCCCATGCCTTTGACAACGCCACGCGGTGGAGACGTGTTCTGATCCGGTAAAAAGAGAAAACACCCTGCTAAATCATGCTTCAGCCAGGCATTTTAAGGAGTACATCCCCTCAATGCCTTTGACACGCTTTGGGATTCTCTCACGTGTGGACCCGAAGAGATCTTTAAATAGTTTATAGTTATAGGGGACAGGCTTTTTTTTTTAATCCTCAAAACGGATTTAACAAATAGGCTCGTAGATGTCCCCGAATCAAACCAAGGCGACCACCAAAAAAAGCTTCTCAAGAAAAAAAATCGAATTCAATCTTCAGGGTGGGGTCAAAAAAGGGAAAACGCATACCCAACCCTGAAGCCATGGTATCGACCCACAACGTGCCAAGGCGAAGGGTTATAGATTGGTAAAAATGCAATCCCACCCTAAGAAATCATGCATCGGACAACCGTTTTAAAGAATACATTCCCTCAATTCCTTTGACGCGTTTTGGGATTTTCTCACGTGCTGATCCAAAAAGATCCTTAAAGGTTTCATACCGTGCCTCGACAAAGGCCCTGGAACCAATGATCCCTGAATCCGTAAAATAGCGCGACTTATAACGTAACCTCCGAAGCCGGTTCATATCAAACCCTTCCACGGTCTCCTCATCCAGCACCCTCTTTGAAATCTTGACCTTACCTCTCTTTTCGATAGCCCCGATATGATACAGGTACTCACGGTATGTCCTGAGCTGCGTGGCGGCATCATTAACACCGAAATACGGCATACCCAAATCCGTTGAGAGAAAACCGTCCTTGTTTCCCGCCTGGATATGGTACCCGATTGAACACCACCGATAATCTTCCGGCCGTTTCACGATACCGGCCCGCACGGCATTTAAATCGATATACGCAAGGCAGTGGATCAACGTGTTTCCCTGCTCTACGATGACGCTCTTGAAACGCTCTCCCCACAGGGTCCCTTTCCGCTTTCTGCGCTTGTTGTAAAAACAAGAAAACCGCTGCTTGATATCCTTGACGTAGGCCGACAAACTGCAAAACCGCTCGCGGTACTCATCAAGCAACCCCTCAGGAAATTCCGTCTCTTCTCCATAGAGCAGCTGAAAACGCCTTCGCACCTCGTCATTGGACATGCTGTCCGCAGGACTCACCTCCACCAGCAGATGGAAATGATTTCCCATGATGGCAAACCCCAGAACCTCAACGCTGTAAATCGCAGAATACCTCTGGATGATCCGGACCATCTCGTCTTTCTCGACCTTCCCGAACGGAAGGCCGTCCAATGCGGTTCGGCTGATCACATGGTAGGCGGCCTTTTGGCCTGAATCCGTCACGACCATACGGGGAACTCGCGGCATAACACCCTCCTTCCCGGTCTTACAGAATCTGATGTGGGTTTGATTTGGAAATGATTTTCAGTGTTATTAAGGCATGATATCGAGCCAGACAACTATCTCACAAGCGCACAGGGAATGTCCAGCATAAAGAGCCTGTCCCCAATTTCCTCAAGATGCGCCGGGAGCCGTGTTGAATCGTCACCGAAAAAGCTATCAAGCTGTTTTTGGGCAAGCCCGCTCACCTGCCCCATCCCTGCATGGGAAATCCAGCATTTGTCGAAGGTGCAACAGCTCAGGTCAGATGCCCCGAAATCAATGAAACACAGCTCCGTTTCGACAAATTGGCAATGGGTAAATGAGGCCTTCCCAAAGGCCACGGCCCTTAAAGAAGCGCCATGAAATATGCACCTGTCAAACGTCGCCCCTTCCAGCTCGCATTCGTTTAACCCCACGTTATCAAAGTGGCATCCAGTAAATGTGCACTTTTTAAGGTTTGATCTTCCCATTCCCACCGATTGAAAATGGCAATCGGTAAAGTCAGCCCCCATATAAACCGACCCGGCCATCCTTGTCTCGTGAATGGTTGCCGAGTCGAGATCAAGCCCCGGAAGCGCTACGCTTTCAAGATTCTGCCGGGCAGATGTTTTTGCATAAACATGTTGAAAAAAGTACCTGGCCAGCATCAAGGCGTATGTACGCTCAGCAGCAAGTTGAGCGGGTAGCATGGAGTCAGGGACAAAGGTATAATTCCCTGTGTAGTCGACAACAAAAGAAGGGTTCTCGTTTTCAAAATCAAGATCAAAATAATCTTCGAGGTAATCTGCACTCTGAAACGCCGGGGACGTTTTCAGATACGTTCCAATTACTTCGAAAAGGGACGTTTCAATTAATTCAACATCACAACTGATCACCATCCGGACACAGGCTTCAAGTATCTTGATATCATCTATCGCTATACCAGCCTCACGTTTGGAAAGGCTATTGAGATACGTAGCGGCATCTGCCACTTTTTCGTGCACAGGGATCTCGCCGGATGAAAACCTTTTTATCAGGCCATGGGTATCCAAACGCCCCCCTTAGTAAGTGCTGTATTCATAGATATTATTCTGCCAGTCATCCAGAGAGTCAAACCACATTTCATGGTTGCTGTAGTAGAGGGAATCCGACTGGAGTTTTTCAAGGTCATGGTACTCTTCCGGGAGTTCGCTCAGAAAACAGTCAATGCCTAAATCATGCCATTTTTTGCAGACGGACTGATGAACCATGACCATTTCATGGTATTCTTTGAGTTCAAGGTAGATAAAGGGTCTTTCCAGCTCCGGGATTTTTTGAAACCGCTTTACCGCACGATCCACAGGAAGCGGATTGTAAAACGAAACAAAATGGTAGCCAGGATGACTCTTGCCCGTTGGGTCCGTCAACACTGCGGAACCTTTTGTGATACCCATTTTTTTATTCAGTGTAAGAACAGACTGAGCCTTTTCAGATAAAACCAGGGTTTCATCGCCAAAGGCGAAGCTTACATCGGGCAAGCGAAACGGCCTGCCTTTAAGATAGGGTTCAATATCGGTATCGTACCCGTTGGTATAGCCGATAAGTTCGAGGGAATCGCCCTCCCCAAAAGCCTGCATGTAATCAGAATCCCGCTTGGCATCTTCGGTCCGGCACCATTCAAAGTGGCTGTACGAAAGGCCAAGCCCCTTCTCTTCGTCTATGGAAATCTCAACACTCGGGATAATCAGTGGTATATACTCATCCAGAAGCGTTTTGGGTGTTTCATTCATGCTGTTGTGACGACCTTTAATTTAATGGATTGGAGCTGGTTCAACGTAACTGGTGGGTAACTCGTTGGGAGTCGTTGGGGACAGGCTCTTTATTTACTCTGTTGCCCAAGCGATGGTTTAGCATATGCCATAGCACGAGGCAATTTTGATTTGATGGGGACAGACTCTTTATCCACCCTTTGCTTTGCAAGCTTTGCCGCTGTAGATTTTCGAGAGATACTATCTGTATATTTTCAGGCCACTTTCCACCCAAGGCCTATTCTTGATATGAGCCAAACCGGATTTAACATCAGAAACCCACGGGCCATTTGGCTCGATCTCATAGTATTTGTTTTGCTTGGGAAAGTACCAGACATAATATGCAGAATCGTCATGTTCTGCAACTTGCACAATCCCACCAACCCTTGATTCAATGTGCCCGTTTTTCATATATGCAAAACCACAGGGTGCTTGATAGAAATTCCGCCTGGCAGAACCGGCAATAGGCACATAAACCCCTTCAGGCAGCAAAGCGGAAAACTCGGTAGAAATAATCCCTCGGGTTACAGCCGGAGTATATCCCTTATCGAGGAATATTGTTGAACCATAGACATTTGAAAAGTTGGAGGCATATTCATTCTGCAGTTCCATGACATCGTTTAGTTCAGTGCAACCGAAGAGTGCCAAAACAGCAATAAAAATAAGTATTTTAGAAAAATCATGAAGCATTTTTTCATCTCTGATAGAACAGCTATGTGAGCGACTTCGTCTCGCACATAACGCGGGCATGCCGACCCAGAAAGCTTATAGGGCAGCGGTTAAAGCTACGATGGAGGTAATGGGGTCAGGCTCTTTATCCCCATAACAACAAAGAAAAACATGCCGGCTAAAACCGATAAAATGCCTACCGTAAAATTGATACCAGCAAATAACTTTTTAAAGCATAAAAATTCCCACATTTAAAATGTTATAATTCTAAAACGTAAAATTCCGATTGAAAAATTCATCGACGACAATTGCACAACGCCTGCTCAAGTGGCCCCCCCCCCATACCGCAACAAACCAGAAATCGAGAAGGTTAATCTTTCAATATCATGAGGGAAATGGGCAGTTGTAGCGCGACCCGATCCGAATTGAGTGACTTTTTATAATCTTTTGTTGCAGTAACAGTAAGAATTATTTTCATATGATAGCAAATTGTTTTTACATGCCCATTCAAGAGATGCAAATTTAATTTCATTAATTTCTGGGGCATAATCTTCAACATAGAAAGCCGTAAGGTCTAATTCTTTAAGCTTCTTGTATGCTTTATAATTTTTTTTAAATTCTTTCTGTGATTTCCAGCAATAATCTGCGAGAGGAAGTATGAAGATTGATGCCAGTGACTTTACTTGAAAGTGGTTCATATGATGATTGGGAACACAAACGAAGGCCAAAACAACAATAATGATTGAAATAAAAAGCAGTATTGCGATTGTCAAATTTGACCTAACCCCATTCAAATACTTATCAGTATAGTAAGGAATTTTATTTATTTTCATGTTTTGGGGGTTTGCTTTTACAAAGTCAATCCCCAAACCTGAATCCCACATTTGAATAAAATATTCATCTGGAATAGCAAATATTTCTTTAGAGTCCATTGAAAAAACTACCCCCCGAATAAGTTTATAACGCATTTTTCAGAGACCTCGCGGCTCAAAACGAACCGGCCTGAAACCTATGATCGTACAAGGGCGGGATTGCATAGCCCGAACCGAATTTGGAGATCTGTCAGGAACGCATTACTTGCACCTTAAGGCATTCATTTACCTTGGATTCAAGTTCAGAAATTAATTCTGAATCCATAAACTTATATTCATCGGGAATATCAAGTATATGGATGGGCTTATATTCAAGTATTCTGGTAAACTCTGCTACCAACCTGATTTTGTGTTTTTTCTCCATGACAAAAATGATGTCAGCCCAGTGTATGTCCGCCGAACTGACAGTTTTCTTTGCTTTCGGGCTGGTACCAGCAGACCTTACATTAAAATCAGGATGCTTTCTCCAAAGCTCTTCAGCCGTTGGGCTTCTCCATTTGTTTCGGCTGCATATAAATAGCAGATTGTCGGTTTCCCGCATCTTTGGATATACCTTTCTCTAAATAGTTTACGTATACTTTTGATGAAATAGTTAAAGCCTAACTGCTCTCCACGAAGAAGCTTCCCAGGCGATTTCCATTTTTCTCAAGTTTAAAGGTAATCGCTGACCCCATGCATCTTCATTTGTTAACTTATTTTTGAATCTCCTCCAAATTTGATTTCTTTCATGCTCCTTTAGTTTCCTCCGTGAGATATGGAGCCAAAACATCACCATTGAGATGAGGTCTTTGTCGGACAGGCGATCTCTTAACACCAATCATGCAGGATGAGGTGTCAGCAACACATAACAAATTGGTTTATTGTCATAAAATCAGTACGCACTGCATTATACACATTACGTAACTTTAGATATCTCAATATTCGAAGCTTTAGAGATTCTATTACAAAAATCGTGAAATAAATAAACATTAAAAAAGCATTTGGGAAAAACGCATATAGAATTGGAATCTGTAGTGATAATGAGCGTTTTTTAGGTAATTCTAATTCTAATTCTAAATCATGGACCGCTTCATAGGAATAATAAGTGGCTTTTTTCCTCAAGCCAACTTGAGGTATCGTCACACCAACTTCTTCTAATAAATATATCGATGCCCAGTAATCCTTGTTGATAGACCGTAAAGGCCATAAATACAGTGAATTATGAATACTACAATCAAAAAAACCCCATTAAAACCTATCATTTGTTTTGTTGTTAAACCCTTACAAATATGTACAATAAGCCCAAATCCGCCAATCGCACACAGAAGGCTGTCGCCTATTTTCCGTTCATAAGCATATTTCTTTTCTGATTCAAAGCTCACAATTAAAGTTCCTCCAAACTAAATACCAACGTTAAATTGCATCGACTTGCTCGAGGCTTCTTATTGTTATCGTTTTTTAACTGTTTAAGCTTTCTTCCTGGAATAAAGCGCCTGAATCTCCTGAAAATCGAGCATTGCTACGGGTTTCTTGTTTTTATTACCGACTTTTGAAAGCCCAATAATCAATAGGACCACTGCCACAATGACACTGATTAGTATTATAGCTCCGATGATAATATACAGGAGACCAGACATAGCCAAAAATTCAATAATAGCTTGAGACTCAGACAACTTAATCCTCTTTTTTTGCTAAGATCAATTTTCAGATCAAAAAGAACATACCTAATAAATAATAAATTTCCCTGTACCACCTGTATAAAAAGGTTATATAAACGGGGTATCAGATATTCACCGCCTAAGTCACGGCCCATCCCCCTTACAGCCTTTGCCTTAAATGAGAAATCCGTAAACAGCCGGTTTAGTCATACGCATAAAATCTCTGTTTTTCAACGCAAAAAACAATTGATACCTGAGAGAGGACATTTGGCAACAGTTTGTAATTCTGGGCAATGACGTATGGCACTCTTCTCTGATTTTTGGCGCCAGATGTCAAACAGGTTGCTGGTCTTTGCATTCTGGAGATATCCATGCCATTGCCTTGTCATTGGTGTAAATGGAAGATGAAGGCCTTGTATATTTGAAAATACGTGGCAAGCGTCCGGGCCGGTCCATGTGATCACAACAGGTGCCTGGGCATGATGGGGATTTGAAATGACGATTCAATGGAAACGGCAATGAATAAGGGCTGGATTTTTCGATAAAAAAAGTATTGACACACCAAAAAGATGGCATTAGGGTGGGTCGTAATAACTAGTTATTGCGGCAATCATGGAATTCATGAAGCGACCCGACAGGATGTTAGAGCATCCTGCCAGGCCTGACCACAACAACCTTGTACGGAGGTCGTCATGGCTACACGGTTTTTTACACCACACCCACCCCCTTTTCAAGTCGTATTTTCCCCACCACGAGCAACATTGCGCTCATTCACCCGACGTTACAGCCGTTTCAAATGGCCCTATAAACACGCTCGGTTCTGATTGACGGGAGTCAAACGCCCTTCGGATGTCTTTTTGCTCTTCAAGCTATTTTGGGTAATGGTTGAGCTGCGTCTCTTTTCCTCTTGAGTGTTTCCGGGGGGTGTTTGATCCGAAAAAGCAGGGGAAGAAGGTCATAGGGAAAACAGGTTATAGGTCATAAGCTGATCACCGTTTACGCGTTACGCGATGCGGTATTGATGCATTGGTGTTTTTTGGTTCTTCTGGTGCGCGGAGTGCACCCTGCGATGGGTGGCTTATTGGCTTTTTTTTCCTCATCACGGGCACCATTTACCAACGTACCGGGCCTTAGCAAACCGGGCTGTGTCCTTGTATGCCCTCTTACCTATTCCCTATTAACTGATCCCATTATCCACCAAAAAACTGGGGGCTTCATCATGACCTCATTGAACAGCCACTCGTCACCCGGCATGTTTTCCGGGTCGGAGATTTCCGAGCTGTGTGATTCCATCAAGGACGTTCACCGGTTGTTGAAATCGGTGGGTGATTTTTTTACCGAGCTGGAGGGAGCCGAAGATCCGGGTGGCAACGGCCTGCAACTGGACTTCAAGCGGTGGGGAATCCGAACCATCACCGAGGATCTTCTGGCCCGACAATACGCCAAGATTGACCGCATGGTGGCCATTTACCGGGAAGAGCAGGAGAGAATGAAGGAGAGGGGGAAAACGACGAATGGAGCCAGGGTACCTCCGCTGTGAGGCGGGTTTTGGTTCGGTTTTGTTTGATTTGATTATGCCGGAACCAGTATCTCGTGGGGATATTCCGTGCACCAAAATCAACGTCCTCATGCCCCGAACGCCTCGGTAAAGTCGAAAACGGGGATATCAAGCGATGCTGATCTCCTAAGCCCAACACTATACAGTGGTTCGCCAGAAGACCGCCGGGCTTTAACCCGAGGAACAAGGGTCAAAGCCCAGCGGTAACCAGCTTTCAAGGTGGCACACCTTGTCGCCGGAGGCATTGCTTTTATCTATTGCCTGGCACCTTATCGCATGTGTCGCAAGGTGGCGTATCCGCCTGCCACGGCTTTGACGTCGTAACCTCGGTGCTTGAGGATACGGTAGCCGAGGTAACCGCGGAGACCGATGGCACAGAGAACCAGGACACGCTTGGACTTGTCGATTTCATCGCAACGGTTGCGGATCTGGTCCACGGGGATGTGGAGGACGTGATCCAGGGTGCCGTTTTCTTCGATCTCTTCGTCGGTACGCACATCGAGGATGAGGTCTTTTTCCGGGTCTGCTGCGAGGGTTTCCGTGTAGTCGATCATCTCCACGTCACCCATGAGGATGTTGCCGGCCACGTAACCTGCGATGTTCACGGGGTCTTTGGCTGAGGAGAAGGGGGGAGCGTAGGCCAGTTCGAGCTCCTGGAGATCGAAAACGGTCATGCCCGCCTTGATGGCCGTTGCGATGACGTCGATGCGCTTGTCCACGCCTTTACCGCCCACGATCTGAGCACCCAGGACCTTGCCGTCGTTGGGGGCGAAGAGAAGCTTGATGGCCATCATCTCGGCGCCGGGGTAGTAGCCTGCGTGGGAGCCGGAGTGGGTCCAGCTGGCTTTGTAGGGAATATTGTCGGCTTTCAGGCGCTTTTCGCTCATACCGGTGGAGGCAGCGTTCATGTCGAAAATCTTGGCGATGGAGGTGCCGAGGGTGCCTTTGTAGACAGAGCGCCTGCCGGAGGCATTGTCGGCAGCGATACGGCCCTGGCGGTTGGCGGGACCGGCCAGGGGGATCACCACTTCGGCCCCGGAGACGTAGTCCAGGGTGGTGACGGCGTCGCCGGTGGCGAGGATGGCGGGATCCGAGGTCATCATGGAGGCGTCCACGCGCACCCCGCCCTTGTCGGACATGGCCAGGTCAGCGGCCTTGGCAAGGCTTGTTTCCGGGCGCACGCCCGTGGCCAGAAGCACCAGGTCGTATCGCCTTGTTTCAGAACCTTTACCGTTCTGGAGAACCACATCGTAGGCACCGTCTGTGGCCTCGATGCCCTGCACCGATGTGGAGGTAAAGACCGTGGTGCCCTTGCTCTTTACGTGGGTTTCAACGGCGGCGGCCATCTCCACGTCCAGGGGGGGCATGATCTGATCGGTGAGTTCCACCACGGTGGTCTCCACCCCGCGCTCCACAAGGTTCTCCGCCATCTCCAGGCCGATGAACCCGGCCCCTGCCACCAGGGCGGTCTTGGGGGCCTTGGCGTCCACGTAGCGCTTGATACGGTCGGTATCCGGGATGTTCCTCAAGGTAAAGACCCCGGGCAGGTCGATGCCCTTGATGGCCGGGCGGAAAGGCTCGGCACCGGGGGAGAGGATCAGGCGATCGTAACCTTCCACGGAGGTCTTGCCGGTCCTGACGTCCCGGACCGTTACCTCTTTCTTCTCACGGTCAATGTCCGTTACCTCGGTCATGCTGCGGATATCCACGTTGTAGCGGCTGGAGAAGGACTCCTCGGTGGTTACCAGAAGGGCGTCACGCTCCGTGATCACCCCGCCGATATAATACGGCAGCCCGCAGTTGGCAAAGGAGATGTACTCACCCCGTTCAAAAATAATGATCTCCGCGTCTTCTTCCAGGCGGCGTGCCCTGGCCGCAGCCGTGGCACCCCCTGCAACTCCTCCGACAATGACGATTCTCTGCATCTGTATCTCCCAATATTGGTATTGTTATTAATTAAGTATCCTTGTGGACTCCCTTGCCCGACTATTTCATGAAAAAACGACCATACCAAATATATATTTTCTCATTACAATGGGTTACCAGGAAAATTCGAGACAATTCAAAATACAACATGTCATCCACTGTATTCTGCTCGATTGTCTCTCCCTTCGGGCGAGCCGAACTTGGGGAGCCAGTTTTCTCGAATGGGTTACATTTTTTGTAACTATTCAGATCAAAAAAGCCTCCGGCGGCCCTGCCGGGGGCCAAACTTTTAAAAAGTTTGATAAACAGGTCTCAAGTAATCGTTCACAGGCTCCGCCGAAACAATTCCGACATTTTTGCACCCGTGCTTCGTTTTTCAAGAAAAGTGAAACAGGCCTCTCCGGCAAAGAGCATTGCAAGATGTCACACATCACGCGAATGCTTTGATACCGTTGGCAAAAGAAGAGCTTCCATGCATTCGCCATAGGGTTTCAGGGTGGCCGGAGGCATTTTTTCCTTCTCTTTGACCATAGAGTTCATAACCGAATCGCGGGTACTATTTCTACCAAAAAAATTATCTGTTTTTCAACATCCCCGGATGATGGCCTTCATCTTCGGGTTCTTCGGCGTGACAGACGGTGCAAGTGATGCGCCCGATGACGCCGGGTTCGCCCATGTATGCGATGGCCTGGTTGTTGGTGCCCTTGCGGGATGCGGGGAGCAGTTCATGGGCCCTGCTGTGGCAGGCAGCGCAGGAGAGGGCCTCCATCTCGTCTTTCATGGCGCTGAACCGCTCATCCGGGGATGAGGTCATGGAGGCGGTGGCGCCTTCCGAAGGTGGTTCAAAGTCTTGATGGCAGGAGAGGCAGTCGGGAAGCTGGGCGTGGGCCTGCCGTGGGGAAACCGTCTCCAGGGTGGCTTGCAGGGGTGCCTTTAAAGGAACGGCTTCGGCGGCACGCTGATCCTTGAGAAGTCGGGCCGTATGAACCGTGAGGGTGCCGTGACACCGGGTGCAGTCAAGGGGCTCCCTGTGACGACCGGAGAAAAAAGCGGGGACATACTCTGGGCCGCTGTCGTGGCAGAAGCGGCAGGAGGCCTCGCCTTTGTCGGCCATGTAGGGGTTGTGCCAGCCGTGGAGGGCAGCCGAAGGTGAGGGACGGTTTCCACTGTGGCAGCTTCGGCAGGTTATGGACATGCCTTTCGCGGCCCGTGTCGCCAGAGACGTTCCGCTGTTTTTGTCGTGGGCGGCCAGGATCTGCGCGGCGGTCTCTTCTCCAATGCCCGCCGGGTCCGGGGAACCTCCGTGGCAATGATAGCAGCCCCGGGGGGCATCGGGTTCTGGGGGCAACAGGACAGTGTTCAGCTCCTGGCCGTCAGCGGTGGCCGTCACCAGGCAGGAGTCGTTGAAGCGCCCCTGCCCTGCTTCGGCCACCCAGGTACCGAGGTCATCGTCGAAAGCCATGGGATAGGCATCCCCACCCGAGGTCACGGAGAGTTCGGCCCCGTCAAGGACCACCTCCGGGAAATCCCCGGGCATCACCATGGCAGCCTGGATGCGCTGGGGCACGGGTTTTGCCGAGACAAAGAGGGGGCTTTGCAGACGCCCGTTGCCCTGGGTCCGGCGCCAGGCCAGAAGCACAGGCTCTTTTCGGGTCCGGGGCTCGGGTAGGGGAGACGAAACGGTTGAAGCCCCTTGCGGCGTTGCCGCTTCTGTATGTGGGCCGTGGAGCCCCTGGGTCAGCCAGTCTGCCAGGAGCTGGCGTTCCCGGGCATCCCCAAAAAACGGGGGCATGTAAGTGTGAAGCACACCCTGGCCTGCCAGGGCCTGGCCCAAACCCTGGGGGGTGTAGCGCTCGGTGAGGGGCCGGATGTCGTTGATGGGGCCCCCCACGCTGTGGCAGGAAAGACACTGGGCTTTGAAGAGGTTCCGGCCGGTGAGCTGGTCGCCGGCAAGCCAGGGGGAGCGGCTTCGGAGCCCGCTTTGGTTCAGCTCGCCTGCATGTTGGGGCGAGAGGTTGTTGGCGTAGAGCACCCCGGGGATGATCCAGGGTTTGCGGGCGTGCTCCCGCACCATCTCAAACAGGCCCATGTGGAGCAGCCCCAGGGCCAGAACACCCAAGGCAAGGGGCTTTCTTAAGCCCCGGTGTTTCAGAAGCCACATGCAGGCGGCAAGGGCCATGATGATAAGAGTCAGGCCGCTGAACCCAGAAATAAGGCCGGGAACGGCGGCGGCAAATTCGTAGCGTCCCTGGAGGTGGGCCTCGGGCACCCAGGCAAGGTAGAGGCGCCCTGAGCCGAGTACGGCAAGCCCCATGCCCACCACCCAGAGGGTGTAAAAGCCCAGCACCTCTTCCCGCACCTCTTCATCCTTTGAAAAAGCTGCAGTGACAAACCCGAAAAGCCCTGCGGCCCAGATCGCCAGAAAGGTCCGAAACAGGGTGGAGGGCCAGAAGCTGGGGTTAAAGAAGGCGTCCGTGAACCGGCCGGTGGCGGCCCAGGCCCCGGGGGTGAGCATGAAGCTGATCACCCCGTTGATGATGAAAAGAGAGAGCCAGGCCGCCCCGAAATAGATCCACCCCACCCGGAGATGGTCTGTGGGCGACAGGGAGTCGAAGCGATACCAGTAGATAAGAAGGGCCGTGATCTCCACAGAGAAGAAGACCCACTCGGCTGCCCAGGCAAAAAGAAACACCTCGATGAGCTTGCCCGTGGCATCCGGGCTCAGGATGCCGATGGTAAACCAGATGGCCACCCCGGAGAGGCCGCCGAAGACCATGGTGAGCAGGAGGAAAAACTTCGTGTGCCCTTTCACATAGGCCAGAAGGGGCGCACTTTCGCGTTTTCGCGCCCGGGCTTCGGTGAGCACCAGAAAGAGCCCTCCCCCCACGGCAAAATGAGCCACGTAGACATGGGTCACGGCGATGACGGCGATAAGAAGGCCTCCGCCCCCTGCAAAAAAGTCGAGTACCGGGTAGCTCATGCCTCACCTCCTTTGCCGAGAAGGCCCAGCATGTATACAAAGGCAGCGCCCCCCGTAAGCAGGGCCAGGGCAAACATCCAAAACGAACCGTAGTCGGCGGGCCCTGTTGTGGTGACGGGCGCCAAAAAACCGGTGCGCACCTGTTCGCGGTAGCAGATCATGAGGGTCAGGTTCCCCAGGGCCCAGGCGGCGCAGGCCTTTAGACGCCCTGCAAGAAGAAGCCCTGCCAGAACAAGGGCCGAGGCCACCAAAAGATAAACTGAGAGCGCGCCGCTCTCCGCCCCCTGCCTCACGGCCTCGGGCAGGGAGACAAAATGGGAAAGGCCCGTTGCCGCCAACAAGATAAAAAAACCTACCCCCAGATAAAGCCCCGGGCGCCCGTTCAAAGAGCCCGCCTTGCCCAGTAACCGGCTGAGGAGCAGGGCATGGAACAGGGCCGCCAGCACAACGTGCCCCCATCGCAGCAGGGTGTCTGCCCCGCCCGCAAAAAGAATCCAGCCGTGGGGGGAGTCCGCATACCGTTCCCACTGATCAGGCTTTGCCATGAGGTCGATATTGCAGACAAAGACAAAGGAGACAAAAAGGAGAAGCAGGGCCACGGCAACGGCGGCCCCTGCCCGGGCATTGGAGGCGGTTCCGGGGGAGATGGCCAGGTACGAAAGGGCGTAGGCGGCCATGACCACCACCGGCACGCCGATCCACCATCCGGCCATGAGGATGGAACTGGTGTAGATAAAGTGGGCGAAAAGGGCCTGACAGAAGAGCAGAGGTGCAACCCCTGTGTTGACGGCAAAGGCCGTCCACACAGGCAGGCGGGGCGCCTCCGGTGCCTCGCCTTTGCCGCTGAAAAAACCGGCGGCATAGATGAGGGCGCCTCCCAGAAGAAGGGTCATGACCGCCACGTGGGCGGTGAGGGTTGCAAGGTGAAGTCCCCGAACGATCCAGGCAGGGACGGGCAAGGCGACGCCACCGGCGTGCAGGCTCTCAAGTACCATGGTCTCTCCCCCATCAGTTTTTGCATAAAAAAAGCCTCCGGCGGCCCTGCCGGGGGCCAAACATTTATAGCGTTTGACAAACAGGTCTTACGAACGAGTCATCCCCTCCCGTCCAACGGGAGCCTTGAATGTTAACCGCTCAAAGGGGTCTATTTCTGCGCCTGCTGGTGCCAATACGCCTCCACCGGACAGGTTTCTTTTTGGCCCTGATCATCGTTTCAACCATCAGCGTATTTTCATCACCATTTCGATCCCCTTGATCCCTGGAGTGCGGCGCTCCGTTTCAGTGCGTCTCGCTTTGTGTGATGAACCGTTAACATATATGAAAAGCTATCTGCGTCTACTGGTGGAACTGCCCTAACCCGGATATTTCATGAGAAAACGGCCAGACCGAGGTAATAGAGTGTTAATAGAGGCTGTTCTCGTGAAATATCCGGGCTAACCTGGCCGCCGGAGGCAACTGAATAGCTACAAAAAAACCGCAGCGCGTGGCACTGCGGTTTTTCGTTCTTAAAATTGTCTACCCTTTGGCGTGGCAGTCAAAACACTTGACGGGGCCACTTGGGTTTCCGGCTTTTGCCGTCGTGCGATGGCATGCGCGGCAATTGTTCATCACCTGTTTTTTCTTCAGGCCATTATCGGCGATGAGCCGATGGATGGCGCCGGTTTCCTGGGGAAACATCCCATGGCAGGTGTTGCAGTCCCCCAGGGTTGCCTGATGGTTCCAATGCGGGAAGGCCACCTCTCCGTATTTCCCCTCCACAGGCAGAACAAGGGACTCACTCCCCTGTCCGGCAAACGCGCAGCATACACCAACCAGCAGAACGGCTGCCAGCACACTCCCAACCCTTCTCATCCTCGCTCCTTCCAATGCCTCCGCATCAAATCCGCTCGTCGGGTCGTTTGTCTCCGATGTTCTGGGTGTAGTCGATGTTGTCCACAAACGTGCATTTTTCCTTGCACGCCGGACACTCCTCAGGGGGCTCCTTGTCTTTCAGGCTGTAGCCACATGCCGTGCATTTCCAGCTTTTTTCCATGGGTCATCCTCCCTTTGTAACGGGTGGGATACTGATGCGGGGGACAGCCAGGCGGCGTCCCCCGCCAAAGGTCACGGCCGCCTACTTCTTCCAGAGGCCGTGGAGGTTACAGTACTCCCGGGCGGTGACGGTGTCTGCGTCGATCATGAAGGTCGCCTCAGGGGCGTCACCGGGGTTCAGGTACTGGCGGTAGACCTTGCCGTCGGCAAGGATCTCGATCCACTGAATGTAATGGGCGTCCAGCATGGGGTGGGCCACTTCGCCTACGACCACGCGAAAGCCACCGGCGATTTTTTCAACCACGGGGACATGCTTTTCAACGGCAGCGTCTTCGGTATTTTCCGTAAGCAGGGCCATGTCCTGACCACAGCAGACGGGGATGGGTCCGCCCCCCACCATCACTTCAACGATATTTCCACACAAATCACATTTAAAAATCTGGTTTCGTTCAATCATAGTGTCCTCCATAAAAGATGGGCATAAGCAGTCCGCCGTCTTGCGGATGCTTGTCGGGGTCACCGTTGCGGTGACGGGTACGCAGGTCGTATTCCCAAGATATGTGGAAGAAATTCTATATTAAATTCCGTTGATTTTCAATTGAAATAGATGGAAATGCCTTGGCCGGCCCCCCTGGCTGAGGGACCTTTATTTGAGCGTATAATAGTACGATTCGCCCTTGTACCGGGACTTCAGCTTCACCTCACGCATACCCACCTTTTTGCCCGAGATGGTCCGATAGTTGTCCGTGCCCTTCCACACCCAGCTCTCGGATTCTGCAAAAAAGTAAAAGATGCTGTTGGGGCTGCGGGTCATAATCCCCTTTTCCCCTGGGGTGTATTTGGCCCAGGATCGGGTCACCCAGTCTCCGTCCGTGTCCTTGATGCGCACGGCTACCATGACGGTCTCGCTCGTGGTGTTGTGGAACCCGATGTGGTACAGCCCCTTGTTTTCAAGGATCGTGGCCAGGTTGGTGTAGGCCTCATGGGTCTTTTTCACGGCCTCCTCCCCTGCCAGGATCAGGGTGGGGATCATCTCGGTGAGGTCACTGCTGTCCCGGTACCCCTCGGCCATGGCCAGGGCGGTCTGGCCTTTGTTGTTTGTGGGAGAAAGGGCGACGTCCAAGGCCAGGAGTTTCTGGATATGTCCCCAGCACTGATTCTCAATGGCCACCATGAGAGGAGTATGCCCGTCGCCGGTTCGCCGGTTTTTATCGGCTCCGTGCTTGATGAGGTACTCGGTCTCCTCCTCGGAAGAGAATCGGTTTCTCACGGTGTGGTGCAGGGCGGTGTACCCGTCCTCGTCCGGGGCGTCGATACGCGCACCGGCCCCAAGGAGGCTGTCGACCTTGCCCATGCCGTCGTAACAGACCGTTCGGCTTAAGGGGGTACGGCCGTTTTCGTCCCGGATTTCGGTGTCGCAACCGATGGCCAAAAGGGCATCAAGCATGGCGTTGCCGTGTTTGTAGTGGGCCGCAATGTGGAGGAACCCGTCGCCTTCGCTGTTTTTCTCTTCGGTATCAAGGTCCGGGGCCTTCCCCAGGAGTCGAACCATGGCCGTGTCATCCATCTTCACGGCAAGGGCCAGGGGGGACATGCCGCCTGACGGCTTGGTGTTGACGGACGCCCCAGAGGCCATGGCCGCCTCCACTCCGGAAAGGTCCCCGGCCAGGACCAGCCCGTCCAAAGTGGGCTTGCCCTTGTTTTCCGGCAGGTTATCCAAAAGAGTGAGGGTCTCCATGGAGCCGTTGAGGGGAAAGCGCACCTGCATCTTTTCGCCGAAAACGCTCACCAGGTCAAACTGGATAAAACTGCCTTGTTTCAAAGCGGCAAAATCCTCGGGGCCCAGGGGAAAAAAGGGCTGCCGTGGGTCCCCGATAAATGACGGACGCCGCTCTTTGGCCCGGACAAAGGCTGCAAAGGGTGTATCGTCCACAAAGACCCCGGTGAGCTCCCTGATAAATCCTTTTTGGGCGGATTCGGGATTTGCCTTTTCCCACATGGGATAAAGCCGGGGCCGAAAGGAGAGCCAGGGCATCCCCTTGAGAAAGGAGACCTCCAGCAGGTGGGTGCCGAAGACATCCCCTTCAGCGTCCTTGGCACGATACATGGCCACCGCCACACGGGTCTTGGCTGCTGTCTCGCCTTCTTTGACCTCCGGCTTCCAGGACTTCCAGGCGGCGTCGGGCACCGTAAACACAGCAGTTGACCGGCTCCGCTCTTTTCGGTAGCAGCCAAGGGTTAGGGACGGCGTGGCCTTGTCCCGGTTGCGGATGTCCAGCTGCACCACATAATAAGCGTCTTTGGATTCTAAGCGTGCGTGGCGAAAGAGGACGCGCACGCCACCGTCAATGGTTTCTTCCCTGTGGTAAAACGCCAGGCCTTTGTGGATGGCCTTCACCACGTCCCGGTCGGCACCGTCCCAGGTCTCGGGCAGGTGGAGGAACGCTTCCTCCCGTCCCACCGTGCAGGAGAGCTTCAAGCCCGTGGACTCGAAAAATTCACGGGCCTCAAACCGGGCCTCTTCGTTCTCCTCGTCCAGGACAAGGTCTGAAAACGCCCCGCCCTCTTCAATGGTGGAAAAATCCTGGCTCAAATGGATATCAAACACAGGGGCCATGACACCGGCCAGGCGTTCGGCCTTCTCCTGGCCGGTCAAATCCCCGGGCGGGGCGGAAAGGCAAAGGGCCGGAAAACAGACCAACAGGCACAACAGACAGACAACGAGGCTGACACGTCTCATAGGGGGCTCCATGAATTTTTTCAATAGGGTCCGAAACAAGGCACATACGAGGGATCACCATATCACGTTCCCCGCCACAGGGCTTGTAATGTATCGCACACACAAGGGAAGACTTGTCAGGGCCAACGCATGTAACAATTCAGTTGCCTCCGGCGGGTCGCTTTTTGAAAAAAGCTCCGCAAAAACGTTTCGGTAAAAACGAAACCTGTTTGTCAAACTTTTCAAAAGTTTGGCCCCCGGCAGGGCTGCCGGAGGCAAAATCTAAATGCGTTTGCCCCGGAAGGCTTGCCATTTGCCATGGCTTGGTGTAAATTCCCGATCTTCAATTTAAGAAGAAGCCCCCGGCCGGTGCACAAGTTCCCTTGCGCACCGGTTTTTTGTGATAAGGCCTGCGGCACGTCCCCCAGGGCAGCCCCGCGCCTATGTTTCGAGGTGAAGCGTATGACGTCTGTGGTATTCGGACTGGATTTTGGAACCAGCAACTCGGCCCTTTCGGCCAATGTCGACGGCAAGGTCTCAATGATCGACATCGACCGGTACAACGAAACCGGCAACACCTTGAAATCGGTCATCTACTACGATGACGAAGAACGCCAGTTCTTCTCCGGCCAGGAGGCGGTGAACCAGTACATTGAAAACGACGCCTTCGGCCGCTACATCCAGTCCATCAAAAGCTTTTTACCCGACGCCAGCTTTGAAAAAACCGAGGTGGGCAACAAGACCTACACCCTGGAGCAGCTCATCGGCATGATCCTGCGCACCATCCGGGAGCGTGGCGAAAAAGCCGTGGGCAAACCCGCCGACAGCCTGGTGCTGGGACGCCCGGTGGTCTTTTCCGAAGACCCAGAGTGCGAGGAACTGGCCAACCGCAGGCTCTTAAAGGCCGCAGAGCTGGCCGGGTTTACGGACGTGCGTTTCCAGCTGGAGCCCATTGCAGCGGCCCTTGCCTACGAGAACACTCTGGCAGACGGCGAGGAAAAAACCGTGCTGGTCGGTGACTTCGGGGGCGGTACCTCGGATTTTACCATCATCAGGGCCAGGGGCGGCAACACCGGAAAAAACAAAAACCGGCGCGACGACGTGCTGGGCCTGGGCGGAGTCTACATCGGCGGCGACACCTTTGACTCGGCCATCATGTGGCACAAGGTGGCCCCCTATTTCGGCAAAGAAGTACGGGTCAAGGCCCTCTACGACGACTTCACCCTGCCCGTCTCGTCCCTGATTCTCTCCAAGCTCAAGCAATGGCACCAGATCCCCCACCTGAGGCACCCGAAGATCGAGGCCATTTTGAAAGACATCCGCCACCGGGCGGACAATCCCCGGCTCATCGAAAACCTCCAGAACCTCATCGAGGACAACTACGGCTATTTGCTTTTCCGGGCCATCGAAAAGACCAAATGCAGCCTCTCCACGGACGAGTCCGCCCTGATCCGGTTCAAGGAAGGTCAGCTGGCCATCTCCGAGCCCCTTGCCCGCGGCGAGTTTGATGAAATCATCCACGGGGACGTGGAAAAAATCGAGGCCTGCGTGGATTCCGTCATGGCCCAGGCAGGCCTCGGCCCCGACGACATCGACACCGTCTTCCTCACCGGGGGGTCCTCCCATATCCTCAAGATCCGGGACCTCTTCGTGCGCCGCTTCGGCACCCAAAAAATCGACAGCCAGGACGCCTTTACAAGCGTTGCCTACGGTTTGGGGTGCAGCAGTTACCTCACAGCAAATTAGGGCCGATGACACACAGCCACCGGGAGCGATAACCGGAGGAGCGTAGGATGGGCAAAGGCAAGCCAGCACCCGTTGGGATTACGACGCCTTTGGTGCCGTGCCCATCACGTGTACCAAAAAGCGTCTGTGGGGTGGGAAGCTACGGGTTCTCCGTGAAAAAGATGGGCACGCTCCGCTTTGCCCATCCTACGGGTGGCACTCGGCAAAAGAGGATAACAACCCGGGGGGCGTAGGATGGGCAAAGGCAAGGCCGCACCTGTTGGAATTACGACGCCTTTGGTGCCGTGCCCATCACGTGTGCCAAAAAGCGTCTGTGGGGTGGGAAGCTACGGGGTCTCCGTGAAAAAGATGGGCACGCTCCGCTTTGCCCATCCTACGGGTGGCACCCGGCAAATAAGGATAATAACCCGGGGGGCGTGGGATGGGCAAAGGCAAGCCAGCACCTGTTGGGATTACGACGCCTTTGGTGCCGTGCCCATCACGTGTGCCGAAAAGGGTCTGTGGGGTGGGAAGCTACGGGGTCTCCGTGAAAAAGATGGGCACGCTCCGCTTTGCCCATCCTACGGGTGGCACTCGGCAAAAGAGGATAACAACCCGGGGGGCGTAGGATGGGCAAAGGCAAGGCCGCACCTGTTGGAATTACGACGCCTTTGGTGCCGTGCCCATCACGTGTGCCAAAAAGCGTCTGTGGGGTGGGAAGCTACGGGGTCTCCGTGAAAAAGATGGGCACGCTCCGCTTTGCCCATCCTACGGGTGGCACCCGGCAAATAAGGATAATAACCCGGGGGGCGTGGGATGGGCAAAGGCAAGCCAGCACCTGTTGGGATTACGACGCCTTTGGTGCCGTGCCCATCACGTGTGCCGAAAAGGGTCTGTGGGGTGGGAAGCTACGGGGTCTCCGTGAAAAAGATGGGCACGCTCCGCTTTGCCCATCCTACGGACGACACACCACGACCGGGGTGATAACCTTTTTTTTTCCGTGTGCCCACGAAATGCCTTGACTTCAAAGAGCCCCCCATGTAGTGTCTGCCTCGTTGTTGCGGGATGGAGCAGTCTGGTAGCTCGTCGGGCTCATAACCCGAAGGTCAGTGGTTCAAATCCGCTTCCCGCTACCACTAAAAAATACAAAGGCCCGGAAGGTTATTCTTCCGGGCTTTTTTTGTTCTTATCAATCCCCCTACACCAGCCGATACACCCCGCGGGACGGACACGTCACCCACCCTTTTTGTTTCATCTGATACAAGGTGTTGCGCACTTTCTGGGGCTCCATCTTCGAGGCGGTGATCATCTCGGCCACGGGCACGCCGTTCGTCTTTTTTTGCAAGAGGGTTGCCAGCTTCTTCATGGGGGCGGTCATGCCGTCGGGCAGCGTGGTCTTTTTGGCCGGACGTTTTTTGGGAGCGGTCTTTTTCCCGGATGCGGCCTTCAGTTTTTTGACCCTGGCCCCGGCCTTGGCCGCTGCTGTTTTTTTGCTCGCTGCCGGAAGAGCCTCTTCATCGCCTAAATCGATGCCAAAAAGATCCGAGAGCCCTTCGGTCTTTTTAAGGGCCTTGTCGCTCTTTTTCACGGCTTTGCGACGCAGGGCACCCCTGGCCCGGGTCATCTTTTCGGTGATGAGCTCCTGCAATTCCACCTTTCTGAGCAGAAACAGAAGGGAAGGGTCCTCGTCCAGGCGAGCCCCCACCCCGTAGAGGCAGGCGGCCACGTGCTTGCACATGGAGGCGCTGTCCGGGCAGCTGCAGGTAAAGGAGATCTCTTTGGGGGTGGGAAAAAGCCCTTTGCCCTTCTGGGTGAGCAGTTCCCCTACAGCCTTGGGCATGCGCCCTGCCATGAGGTCCTGCACCGAGTCCATGGTGCCCACGGCGGCCTCCTTCAGGGCCAGCCAGTTCGGCACGGAGATGGCCCGGATGCGGACGCTCACTTTATAAGGGTAAGGCTCGCTGCCGATGACCAGGGCCGTCACCTTGCCGGCCTCAACCTTTAGGTCCAGAACCGCCCCGTGCCGCACGTAGCTCCTGCCCCTTCCCAGGCGGTTGGCGTAATCGGCGTACCCTTCCAGGTTTTGGTTCCACGCCTTGCCCCACCAGCTCGACGCCAGGGCCTTTCCCTGGATAACCACAGGGGAGATATCCGGGTGTTTGCGCTTCAGCTGCTTGAGTTTCTTTTCGGCCTTGGCCCGTTTCTCGGCCACCGACACGTATTTTGGAAATCCGTAGTATCCCATGGGGACCCCTTGTGTAATTATTCACGTCACTGTTGCCTCCGGCATCCCTGCCGGGGGCTAAACTTTTAAAAAGTTTAATAAACAGGCTTCAAGAACAATTTCGGTTTCATCACATTCGCAACCTGCTTTCGAGGTGGCACACCTCGCCGCCAGAGGCATTGTTTTTGTTTTTCCTGAGCCCTCTTGACCCTGCGTTAGCCATAGAAGGCAAGCTGAGTAGCTGCCTTGTACCCATTTTGTTCAGATTACGATGCCAATGTAAAAAGTTCCACCAGCTCCTCGCGGGACATTTCCGTCACCAGGGCCTCGCCCGATGGAGAGACCACCTGGTCGGCCAGATCGCGCTTGGATTCGAGCATGGCATCGATTTTCTCTTCCACGGTGCCTTTGGTAACAAAGGTGTGCACCACCACCTTTTTGGTCTGGCCGATGCGGAAGGCTCTGTCCGTGGCCTGGTTCTCCACGGCCGGGTTCCACCACCGGTCGAAGTGGACCACGTGGTTGGCCCGGGTAAGGTTGAGACCCACGCCCCCGGCTTTGAGGGAGAGCACCATAAAGGGGCAGTAGGCATCGGCCTGGAAGGTGTCGATGAGCTCGGCCCGCCTGCCCACGGGCACCCCGCCGTGGAGCACCAGGCCCGGATGGCCGAAGACCCCTTCCAGAAAGGCCCGAAGGGGTTCGGTCATCTCTTTGAACTGGGTAAAGACCAGCACCCGCTCCCGCCTCTCCAGGATGGTCTCGCAGATCTCACGGAGCCGCTGGAACTTGCCGCTCTCGCTCTCCTTAAAGGCCCCCTCGCCCACGTACTGGTCCGGGTGGTTGCAGAGCTGCTTGAATTTCATCAGGGAGGAGAGCACCAAACCCCGCTTGGCGATGCCCGTGGCTGTCTCCAGGCGATGGGCCAGATCCGCCACGCCTTTGCGGTAGAACACCACCTGTTTTTTGGAAAGACCTGCGTAGCTCTTCATCACCACCTTGTCGGGAAGATCCGAGATAATGGAAGTGTCGGTCTTGAGGCGGCGCAGGACAAAGGGGGAGATGAGCTTTCTCAGCCGGGCGTAGCCCTCGGGGTCTGATTTCAGGCTTTTGGAAAACTCGGCAAACTCGGTGCGCGTGCCCAAAAGGCCGGGGTTCAAAAAATCAAAGAGGGACCAGAGATCCCCCAGGCGGTTCTCCACCGGGGTACCGGTCATGGCCACGCGCTGACGGGCGTTGAGCTCTTTGACGGACCGGGTCTGACGGGTGGCCGGGTTCTTTATGGCCTGGGCCTCGTCTAAAATCAGGCAGTCCCAGGCGTGCTCTTTGAGCCAGGCATACTTCTGCACCAGGGTGTAGGTGGTGATCACAAGATCCAGGCCGTGGAAATCATCCGGCCCTTCTGCTGCCAGCCGTTTTTTCTCGGCTGCCAGGGTGCGGCCCTCCTGCGCGGTCACGTAATCGGGGTGGGCCGTGAACACCCGGAGGTCCGGGGCAAAGGTGCGGATCTCGTTCAGCCAGTTGGTGACAAGGGATGCTGGAAGCACCAGAAGGGACGGCCCGGTTTTCTCTTTTCGGCTGCACAAAAATGCCAGGAGCTGGACCGTCTTGCCCAGGCCCATGTCATCGGCAAGACAGGCGCCGAAGGCAAGCTGATCCAGAAACCCCAGCCAGTTCAACCCCTGCTGCTGGTAGCCCCTCAAGGTGGCTTTAAACCCTTTCGTCACCGAAGTTTCCGGGGCCCGAGCAGGATGTTCCAGCCTTGCCAGGGTGGCGTCCAGCCACTCCCCCCGGGAGACCTCGCAGGGCACCTGGCCCAGGGCATCGCCCAGGAGGCTGTCGGGGCGAAGCTGGAGGCGCATGGCCTCGGACATGGTGAGCCCCCTCTCCACGAGGCCCCGGGCACGCTCGCAGGCATCAATGGCCTGGGCCAGCCTGGCATGATCCACGGCCACCCAGCGATTTTTCAAGAAAGCCAGGCCTTCGCTCTCCAAAAGGATCTCCCGGGCCTCCTCCTCGGTGAGGGCAAGCTCTCCCATCATGATGCCCGGCGAAAAGGCAAGGAGCGCCCCCTTCCCTACCATGGGCGGGGCCTTGTCCCCCAGGGAGAGGCGAACCCCCACGCGGGACGACGACGGCTTCCACCAGTCCGGGATGCGGCAGATCACCCCGCAGGATTCGCACAAGGGGACCTCTTTTAAAAACGCGAAAGCCTCGTCCGGCCCCCAGGCCAGGGGATAAAAGAGCTCCCCGCTGTCCACGAGGTCCGCCACCAGCTCGCTTTTGTCCGACGCCCGGTAGACGGTTGTCAGAAGGGAGACCAGGGCCTCGTCCTCGAACTCATCCAACGCGCGGGACATGGGCAAATGACGGGTGCCGTTTTCACCGGCCTGGGAATAGGTGGCCATAAAGGCAAAGGGGGCGTCGCCGTTGCGGTTCTCCACCAGGTGGAAAAAGACCCGGCCGGCAAGGTGAATCCCGGGGTTGAGGGTCGCAAACAACTCTGCCACGCTCCCATCATGGGAAGCCATCAGGGAGGAAAAACCGGCTTCCAGCTCGTCCCACATGGACGCCAGCAGGCCCTCGTTTACCCGGTCCGCCCCCACCATCATGGGCACAGAGGCCAGATGGGCGGCCATGCGATGGGCCTCTGCGGGCACCCGGGCCGCTTCGCGAAGCGTCTCCAGATCGGAAAGGCGCACCAGCCCTCCCACATAGTCTTTGGCCACGGCAGCCCCCCAGGAAAGGGAGGGATCGGCCCCGGCCGGGACCTCAAGGCACCCCAGTGTAAAGAGCCAGCTCTCCTTTGCCTCCTCAAAGCGCCGGTAAAGGTCCTTCTGGAACCGTTCCACGGCTTTGGGGACAGATCGTTTCGCCTCGGCCCACTCCAGGAGAAGCCCCCCGTCGGGCATGACAGCCAGTGTTAAAATCGAACCCATCGTTATCGCTACCACCCAGATTTCCTGTCATCGTTCCCAGGTGAAACATCTCCTTATATAAAGGCTGTTTCGCCGTGCCTCATTCCATGACGGCCACTTTATTTTCAAGGCCCCTCACGGGTCAACTGTTTTTGCCACAAAACACAAAAGGCGAAGAGCATCCCTTCGCCCCTCGCCTTTCGCTTTTTTACCCTTCAGCCTTTAGCCTTTAAGCCTCCCCCTTACATCACACCTTAAACCGCCCCACCAGCTCCCCGAGCTCGTCGGCAAGGCCTTTGAGCTCTTCGGCGTTGGTGTTGACCTTGGCGCTCACCTCGGTCATCTCGCCTGCGGTATGGTTGACCTCGGCAATCTCCCGGGCCATGTCCCGGGACACGCAGGAGCTCTCCTGCACCTTCTCGGTCATGGCCTGGATACCGGAGGAGGTCTGGTTGACGTTACCCGAGATCTCCACGGTGGTGGCGGACTGCTCCTCAATGGCCGCGGCGATGGTGATGACGATCTGGTTGACGCTGTCGATGACCCCTGCGATGGCGTCTATCTCGTTCACCGTGTCGTCGGTGGAGGCCTGGACCCCGCCGATGCGCTCCTTGATCTCCTGGCTGGAGGCGGCGGTCTGCCGTGCCAACTCTTTAATCTCGTCGGCCACCACGGCAAAGCCCTTGCCAGCCTCTCCTGCCCGCGCCGCCTCAATGGTGGCGTTCAGGGCCAGCAGATTGATCTGCTCGGAGATCTCGGCGATGGCCTCGGTGACCTTGCCGATTTCCAGGGCTGCCTCACCTAACGCCCCGACCTTCTCTTTGGTTCGCCTGGCCTGGGTGACGGCCTCCCCGGTGATGGTTCGGGCCGACTCGGAGTTCTGGGCGATCTCTCCGATGGTGGAGGTCATCTCCTCGGTGGCCGAGGCCATGGAGTTGATGGCTGAGGCGGACTGCACGGTCTCCCTGGAGACATCTTCCATGTTGGCGCTCATCTGCTCGGCGGCCGCGGCCACGGCGTGGGACTTCCCGGAGGTGGCTTCGGCCCCGCCTGCCATCTGGGCTGCCAGGGCCGTCAGGCCATCGGAGGAGAGGGCCAGGGTGCCGGAATTGGCAGCCACCTCTCCGATCATGGCCTGGAGCCTGGACACAAAGGCGTTGAACCAGTGGGCCATGTCCCCCAGCTCATCGTTGCTTGAAACGGAGAGGCGCTGGGTGAGGTCCCCTTCCCCTTCGGCGATGTCCCGCAGCATGGCGCTGGCCTGTCGCAACGGGGTGGTGATGGACACGATGAGAAACGCGGCTGCCCCCACGGCCAGGCCCAGTCCCAGAGCGATAAACAACGCGATGACGAGCTTGCCCCTGGCGGCCGTGTCCGCAAAATCATTCCCGGCTTCCGAGGCCATGGCACCCATCTTATCCGAGAGTTCTTCGATGACGTCCCGGGCATCGCTGCCCACCGTTGCCTCCAGAAGGTCTTCCGCCACATACCCGTCCCAATGCGCCATGTAGCCCTGCACCGCGATTTTCATGGGTTCGGTGGCCGAGGGAAGCCCCGTGAGTTCAGAAAGCAGCGCATTGACCCTGTCCGCAGAGCCATCGCCCACGATGTAGTAAAGAACGGCCAGACGCGCCTCGTTGAGCAGGGCTCCCACCCGGTCAATCTCCTGAAGCTTTTGAAAGCCGTCGCCGATGACCCCGCCCAGCTCTTTCCCGGCGGTATCGATGTCATCCACGTACACCCCGGCGCAGATCACGATGTCCCAGGGCTTGAAGTATTTGGCCACCGTCACCTTGGGAAACACCGCCTCCCCCATGCCCGGTTTGGTGAAATGGTACTCGGTGACCGAAACCCCATCTTTTACAGCCCCGTCCACGGAGGTCACCACAAAGGCCTTGCCGGTCTTGGGGTCGGTGATCTTGGAGTAATCCATGCCTTCCAGGGCGCGGTTGCCCCCGTGGGTGACCAGGGTGTACGAGGAGTCCACAACAAAAAAGTAGTTGTTGCCGTCAAAACGCATGTTGCGGATCATGTTCAGGGCCTCTTTTTTGGGGCGCCCGGAAATGAGCATGTTTTCCACGGCCCCGTGGGCAACGTCCACGAGGTTTCGCACCGAAGAAAAGGCCATTTTTTTAAGATAATACGAGCTGCTCTCCAGCACCTCCTTCCGGATGGCCCCCTGTGCGGCCACGGCCTCACCGGTGACCACGGCGTGGACCTCCCCGGCACTCTTCTGGAGCTCTAGGAGCAGGGCCTCCTTGGTCTCCTTGGCCTTCTTCAGGGACGCAAGGTGGGTGACGTAGGCATCCCCTCCGTCCTTGAGCTTTCTGACCGCTTCGGTCTGGCCGAGGGCCTCCTCAAGGCCGCACACCTTTTCTCCGGTGCTTTCGATTCCCCTGCTCAGGGCATCGTACTGTTCGGGCCGTCCCTCTGCCGTATAGGCGCTCTGCTTACCGCTCAGGGCATTCATGGCCACATCCAGCTCCAGGGTCATGCTCCCTTCACGAGCCTTGTGGATCACCCGGTTCAGACTGAAATACCCCGTGAGACCCACCAGCAGCAGCACCCCGACAACCAGCGTAAACCCTGCCATCAACTTCTTCTTAAGCCCGACTGTCTCAAACATCCATGATCCTCCATTGCAGCGTTCCCAAGGTGGGTTGTCGGCGACGGCGCATCACCGGTCTCCTGATGCCCCTGTCAATGCGAGCACTCCGCACTGAACAACCGTTCAGGCACCACAACATCGATCACAGAATAAACAAAACGGGGACAGTACACACTGCGTCGTCGTCAACAAACCCGTCGTATGTCTCTCTTATCGGCATCGCGCCGCAAAACTTAATACTTCCCCTTAAAAACAAACAACACCAAAAACCGGGAAATCCCCCTGTAATTCCTTTATGTTTTCTGAGAGGTATCACGTATTCGCGTGCATTTCCCCGTATGTCGCACAAGTAAACCCCGTCTTATTCAGGCCACATACAACACCCCCATGCCCCATCGCACCCTTTACCCAAACGCAAAAAAGCCCCCGGTTAAAAACCGGGGGCTTTTTTAAAAAAAACAGACCAGGGCGCTGCATGCGTATATGGGTGAGAAAATCGCATCAGAGGCCTTCCGGAGCCCTGGCGGCATCCGGAAAAGACACGAGCGGTCCTTGAAGTCTGTCTCTTTCAAACCATGGTACATAAAAGAAGATGCCGCCCAGGCGACACCTCCTTTACGGTTTGGTATCGCAACGGATCAGAGGATCCGGTTGGTCTTGAGCAGGGGCATGGGGTTCACCAGGTGGCGGCGCGCCCACTTTTCGGCTTTCTCCTCCCCTGAGGCAAATCCGGCCAGCTCGGGGATAAAAAAGACGGGGAGCCTGTTCTTGGCGGTGCCGCGCATCTCCAGGTTCACCTGGCACAGGGGACAGAAGGTCACCACGCAGTTGGCCTTGGCCTGGTTGGCCTGCTCCAGGATGCGGTCCACAAGGCGGTCGGCCAGGTCCGGCCGGGAGACGGCCAGGTGGGACCCGCAGCAGCGGCTGGAAGCGCCCCAGTCCTGCACCTTGGCCCCGGTGTTTTCAACGAACTTGATGATGCTGGACTCGTAGGTCTTGAGGTCGAAGCCGGTGACACGCTCGGGGCGGGACATGAGGCAGCCGTAGTAGATGACGGCGTTGAGCCCTTCCAGGGAGTGGTTCATCCGGTCTTTGAAGATGGCTTCGTCCCCGGGCTCCAGGGCCTCAAGGAAAAAGCGCACCCTTACCTCGCCGGTGTACCGGGTGCCGTAGGCCTGAAACAGCTTGTCGCGAAGGGACTCGTCGTTGGCCAGCTTGTGCATGGACTCCTTGAGTCGGATGTAACAGCTGGGGCACACCACATACAGGTCTTCCACCCCCTGTTTCTGGGCAAGGATCAGGTTGCGGCCGGACAGCAGGGTGGCGTACTCGGGATTGACGCTGTGGGCGGGTGAAGCGCCGCAACAGTTCCAGTCCTTGAGTTCCTCCACCCACATCCCGGCCATTTTGGCCATCTGGAACAGGGCATCGGCAAAGTCCCTGGAGCTGGCCGTCAGAGAACAGCCCGGGTAGATACAGATCCGTCTTTTCCCTACGGGAATCGTGCGCTTAACCGCCTTAGACATGACACACCTCATTGAGCTTTTTCATGTCCACGCGCTTGTGGATACGCTCGGGCAGAAGGCTCAAGCGCCCTGAAAACATAAACTTCATATAGTTGGGAATATCCCGTAAGGCAGGCAGGGATTTCATGCGGTAGCGCGCCATGAAGCCCAGCTCGTAGAGCCTGCCGTAGCGCTTGACCTGACCGAGAAACTCCTGATGAAATGCAACGACTTCGGGCTCCCTGACCTCCGCCTTTTCTTCAAGGGCGATCTGGCGCAGGGTATCCATCATTTCCGGAAGACTGATCCCGTTGGGGCATTCGGACACACAGGCAAGGCATCCGACGCAGAGCCAGACTGAGCGGCTCTCCAGGACCTCTTGCTTCAAACCCAGCTGGACCATGCGAATGATTTCGTTGGGCAGGTAATCCATCTCCTCAGCCATGGGACATCCACCCGAACAGCTGCGACATTGAAAGCAGGAGCTGAACATCTGTCCACTTCTTTCCGTGACTTCATTCATGAAGCCCGCCTCTATACGAATGGGTTCTGTACTGTTCATCGTTGCTGACCTCTTTTCCCGAAACATCATGCCAGGCACGACCCCCCGAGTATCTGGCAGCACCCGGGACCCTTGCCCCGACAGTGCTCGTATTTTTATCCGAATGCTCCATTGAAACGCCCAAGGGCGATTTCCCATCTCGACCGGGAACACCGGACCTGTGATTCTCAACCCAACAAAGCGCCCCGAAGCGTCACCTGCGGGGACCGGCCGAACGGAGCCGGCACCTTGCATTGGATTGTCCCTTCCTTGCAGGCTGACAAAGGCCCGCATCCAACATGTTCAGCAGCTTATCCCTTTCCCCGGGGCCGGTGTCACGAAACGAAAATCGTCGCGAAATACCGTCTCCGAAGCTTCCCGTCGGAATAAGGCGCTGGTGGGCATTTCTGCCCGAATTCGACCCTTCGCCCTGATTTCAGAACGAACTCCACCTCTCGGTGCATCGTCGATGCATCGCATACGAAGGATCACTTTTTTTTGTTCTGGTCTTTTCAGTCGTCCGTCTTCGGTGACGTCGGAACCGCCTCCCCACGCCCTTCCCAAAGCGTGGAGGAGAGTTTCCCCACCGGATATATCAAGACAAAAAAAGCCCGCAGAAGGAATCGTCACTCTTAAGTCCCTTCAGCAAGCTTCATCGCCTTTACAGCGCCACACATCGTTGTGAGCGTTACTGCTTGTAGAGAAGGTCTTTTATCACGGTTTACGCATAGAATTCAAGCCTTTTCTATGGTCATACCTCTATTTTTTCTTTCAATCCATGGAGTCATGCCGCCCCCGCACAGGAGACAAAGTCATCCGGTTCGCAAAAGCGGCACAACACGGTCCATGGTGCCTGATGCGGGGGAAACCCAGCCCGCCGCCCAGGCCGTCGACAGCTACCTATGCCCTGCGTCTACTTGCTGTAGTCGTAAAAGCCGCGCCCGCTCTTTCGACCCAGCCAGCCCGCACGCACATACTTCTTGAGCAGGGTGTGGGCACGGTATTTGGGATCGCCTGTTTCAACCGTCAGGACATCCATGATGGCCAGGCAGACATCCAGACCGATGAGGTCACCCAGGGCCAGGGGCCCCATGGGGTGGTTCGCTCCGAGCTTCATGGCGCTGTCGATGTCCTCAACAGAGGCCACGCCCTCGGCGTAGATCCCGATGGCTTCGTTGATCATGGGGATCAGGATGCGGTTCACCACAAACCCGGGAGCTTCGGCAACCTCCACGGGGGTCTTGCCGATCTTTTCGGTCACCTCCTTGATGATGGCATAGGTCTCATCGGAGGTGGTCATGCCCCGGATGATCTCCACCAGCTTCATGATGGTGGCGGGGTTGAAAAAATGCATCCCGATAACTTTATCGGGCCTTCCTGTGGCCGAGGCGACCTCGGTAATGGAAAGGGACGAGGTGTTGGTGGCAAAGATGGTCTCTGCCGGGCAGACCCCGTCCAACTCCTTGAAGATCGCCTTCTTGATCTCCATGTTCTCCACGGCCGCTTCCACGATGAGGCCGCAGGAGGCGGCGTCCGCGATATCCACGGAACCCGTCACCCTGGAGAGCACTTCGTCTTTGAAAGAGGCCTCGATCTTGCCCTTGGACACCAGGCGATCAAGGCGCTTGGTCATGCCTGCGAGTCCCTTGGCGACGGCCTCTTCGTTGATATCCCTCAAAACCACGTCAAAGTTTTTCTGTGCAAAAGCCTGAGCAATTTCTGCGCCCATGGTACCGGCGCCAATAACCATAATCTTCATAATCTCACCCAATTTCTAAATCGAATAATTGTGTCACCGGAAATTGAACCACCGACTGCGATATTTCAGTGCGAACTGTCCGGGTCAGATCACGTGTTCGTAAGGCTGTGGCCCCCACCCCTTGCGCCAGGTCCCCTAAAGGACCCGTCGCTCGGAGCGGGGGGCCAAGCTTCTCCTGCCGGGCTAACCGGGGGTGCCTGCGTCAACACACCCGATCCCAACACGAACGTATGACTTGTTACGATTCAATCACCATGGCCATGCCCATGCCGCCACCGATACACATGGAGATCAGGCCCGTGGACAGGCCCTCCCTCTTCATGAGGTTCATACCGGTGACCATCTGACGGGCGCCTGTGCACCCGATGGGGTGCCCGAGAGAGATCCCGCTGCCCAGCTGGTTGGGCTTTTCAATGGGGATGTTCAGCTCTCTCATGCAGGCGATGGCCTGGGAAGCAAATGCTTCGTTGAGTTCAATCATGTCAATATCGGCAATGCCCATGTTCAGGCGGCCGAGAGCCTTTCTTACGGCGGGGATGGGTCCTAAGCCCATGTACGCCGGGTCGAGGCCGCCGGAGGCAAATCCCTTGATTTTGACGATGGGGGTGAGCCCCAGTTCCTTGGCTTTCTCCTCGCTCATGACGAGGACGGCAGCCGCGCCGTCGTTGATGCCCGAGGCGTTGCCTGCGGTGACCGTGCCGTCCTTCTTGAAGGCGGGGCGCATCTTGGAGAGAATCTCCATGGACGTCTCCATGGGTCGTTCATCCACATTGAAGATGGTATCTCCTTTGCGGGACTTGATCACGATGTCTGTGATCTCATCTTTGAAGACCCCGTCCGTGATGGCCTTGCGGGCACGGTTATGGGAGAGAAGAGCAAGCTCATCCTGCTCTTTACGGGTGATCCCGTATTTCTCCACAATATTTTCAGCAGTAATCCCCATGTGGTAGCCGTAAAAAATCTCATACAGCCCGTCAAAGACCATGAGGTCGGTTACTTCACCGACACCGGTGAGTTCCATGCGGTGTCCCCAGCGAGCCTTGGGAAGAGCCAGGGGGGCGTTGCTCATGGACTCCATGCCACCGGCCATGACCACATCGGCCTGACCGGTCATGATGGACTGGGCGGCAAGGGCGATGGCCTTAAGGCCTGAACCGCACACCTTGTTCAGGGAGAAGGTGGGAATCTCCTTGGGAAATCCGGCGCGAATCATGGCCTGGCGTGCAGGGTTCTGCCCCTGGGCGGCCTGGAGCACGTTGCCCATGATCACTTCGTCCACCTCTACGGGAATGGCACCCTCGTCCCAGTCACACCCTTTGGCTTCCAGTTCGGTGAGCCCCTGATCCTTCAGCGCATCAGGACAACAGGCTCGCATCTCATCACTGGCAACCGGACGAAGCCCCGCCTTCTTGAACAGGTCTTTCATGACCGCGGCTCCGAGGTCGGCAACCTTGACACTCTTAAGACCGGCACCGAAGGTCCCTACGGCAGAACGCGCTCCACAAACAATCACTGCGTTTTTCATAAATCTCACTCACTCCTTACATGGCCCCCCACCGCTCTCGCGGAATTTGAGGGAAAAGCCATCGATGGATCCGCACCGGCTGCCAAACCAAGTGACGCATGCGCCCTGCTGCTTTCGCCGGCACGTGGGAGTCCGGAAAACAAAAGCGCCAGTGCACATCACCGTGTACGAATGATTCTATGCCTCGCATCCACACGGGCCGTCCAAGGGGGCCATGGTGCGGATATCTGTCCGGGACGCTCCGTTGCATCCCGAACCACCCGTGCGCCCTGGCCCGACAATCGGCTGGGGAGCAGCTCCTCCCCGCCGGGTACCTTCTGGGGTGTTCCCCCCGGCCGACGCACGTGCATTACAGTCCTGTGGTCAAAGCAATTGTTGTGCCATATCAGCCCACCTTCCTTCCCCGGGTTGTGTTATCAATTACTTAACGCGATTATCCATAGAATACACGAATTCCCCGTCATCAAGGCCCTGTAGCGACGGCGACACCACGGGTCAACCCATCGATACCACAGAGCAATCCTCACAATGGCACCGACATACCAGTAAAATCAGCGAATTCCTGTGGTATCCTTCCCTGTCCTGTGGTAAAACCCGATGATTCTTCGAAAAACGTCACCCCCTGCCCCGCGGGGGGAACCGGCGCCTCCGGGAAGGTGCATCACCCCGGAAAAAGAGGCGATACCAGGCAGTTACCCCCGACCAGGGCATCGGAACAGGAAAAAGAGCTTTACACTGTATCAAAAATGCGACATATAGCATCCATGATACACCCAAAAGTGTCGTAAAAAAGATACAGATGGGATCCGGCAGCGATCCCCACAAGGTTTGAAAGGCCTATGCAACGCGATAACGACCGAATCATTGAAGAGCTCCAGGAAGAGATCGACCACTACCAGCTGATTTTCGATTACACCTACGGTGCCACCGTGGTGGTGGACCCGGACGGCTACATCATCGATATCAACAAGCCCTATCTGGATTTTCTGGACGTTTCCTACGATGCCATCATCGGGACCCACTGCACGAAAATTCTGGGGGATTCCCGCCTGCATATCGTCGCCCAGACCGGCAAAGCCGAGATGAACCAGGTGCAGACCATCAACAACCAGCAGGTTTTGGCCCGGCGCATCCCCGTCAAGCGAGACGGCAAAGTGGTGGCCGCCGTGGGACAGGTCATCTTCGAGGACATCCGCCAGATCGCAAGCCTGGCCCGCAAATACTCCCTTCTGGAGTCCAAGGTAAAGCACTACGAACAGGAGCTTCGTCACCTGCGCTCCACCCGCTACTCCTTTGACAGCATCGTGGGGGAGAGCAAGCCCATGCACCGCATTAAAAAAGAGGCCTTGACCGCCACATCCAACAGCTTCCCCGTGCTCATCACTGGGGAGAGCGGCACCGGCAAAGAGATCTTTGCCCAGGCTATCCACCATGAGAGCAGGCGAAGCGTCCACCCTTTTATACGCATCAACTGCGCGGCCATCCCCCGGGAGCTCATGGAGTCCGAACTTTTTGGCTACGAAAAAGGGGCCTTTACCGGAGCCCGCAACGACGGCAAGCCCGGTAAGTTCGAGATGGCCCACCGGGGCACCATTTTCCTTGACGAGATCGGGGAGCTGCCCCTTGAGATGCAGCCCAAGCTGCTGCGGGTCTTAGAGGAGAAAGAGTTCGAGCGCGTGGGGGGAACCCGGGTGATCCGCTCGGACTTCCGGCTCATCGCCGCCACCAACCGCAACCTGGCCCAGATGGTCAGCGACGGGAGCTTCCGAAGCGATCTCTACTACCGCATCAACGTCATCCACCTGCATCTGCCCCCCTTGCGGAAGCGACGTGAAGACATCCCCCTGCTCAGCCGCCACCTGCTGGCCATCATCGCGGACAAGGAAGGTCTCCACGGCGTGAACCTCTCGCCGGATGCTGAGAAGCTCCTGTCCGGCTACACCTGGCCGGGCAACGTGCGGGAACTCTCCAACTGCCTGGAACGCGCCGTGGCTTCCATGGCGGGAAGCGCCCTCACCGAGGACGACCTGCCCTTCTGCATGCAGCAGTACAGCGAGCGCAAAGAGACCCTGCGCCACTCATCCCTTAAAGAGGCCTTAAACGACGCGGAAAAGAACATCATCTCCGCCACCCTGCGGGAAGAGAGCTTTAACAAGGCAAAGGCCGCCCGGCGCCTGGGAATCCACCGCACCCTTCTCTACAAGAAAATCGACAAATACGGCATCATCGCCAAGAGCGCGTAAGGCCCTTTTCTGAAAACCACAGCCCGGATCATGGGCAGGAAACGGTGCCCGCAGGCACCCATCTTGCCCGCGGGCCGTGGCCACAGAGCCCTCCACGTGGCGACTCACCGGTTGACACGGCTTGAGCAAACAAGGTAGCCTGCCTTTTTTTACATTCGGTCTAAAACAGCCGCAAACCCGACTCCGGCAATTGAGGTGACAGATGGACACGACACAGGCAGGCACCGAGGATTTCCAACCCTCGCGGGAAGAGATGTGCGCCCTCTGGGCGCTGGTCAAAGAAGAGAGGCTCGATGAACTCACCGGCATGAAACGCTTCTATGCCGACATCATCCGGGATCACGGGGCGATGTTTGCCAAGGAGGTGGACGGGGTGGAGCACCCCGAGTCCCATGAGTACCAACCGGGCCAGGGCGTGAACCCCTACCTTCACATCCTCCTCCACGGCCTGGTGGGGGCCCAGGTGGTCCGCAAGGATCCCCTGGAAATCGTGGCCTTCACCAACGCCATGAAAAAGCAGGGGCTGGACGCCCATACCATCCAGCACCTGTTGTGCGCCGTCTTTTTCCCCTTGATCCTGGAGGGCAAAAGCCAGGGCGGAGAGCCGGACATGAAAAAATACAGCCGCCTGCTGAAAAAATACAAAACCAAGACCCCTGAAAAAATCCACGCGGACCTGAACAGGGAGTTTGTCCAGACCGTGTCCTGACCGATAAAAAAAAAGCCCCGCCTCCCTTGCAGCGGGTGGCGGGCCGATCTTCATATCACAAGCCGTCTCTCATCGTCTCCCCCGTTCAAGGGGGCATGGGGCCGGGCACATTCCTCGTACCCGCGGGCCTTTTTCATCCTCCGTAACGCCAGCCGTCTTACACGTCAGCTCGTAAAAATCACACCCACGCTGTATGCGGGGTTCTCCCGAGTGGTCTGACTCATGGGCCTGCTCCACACGACCTTGGCATTCTGCATCTGGGGGGCCTTGCGGTTGGTTGACCGAATCACCAGGGGGGTCTCGGGAAGATAGGGGCAGGTGCTCCGAAAGCAGAGCCCTTTGTCCGTGCAGTCCAGAAGATCGGCATCCATGTAGTCACCGGCCGGGGGCCTGGAGTACTGAATCGTTCCGGGAATCTGCATGCGCTTGTTGTGCCTCTCATCCGTGAAGACATTCATACGACACCTCCGTCCTCCTCATAGAAAAGGCAGGTATACCGGACAGCAAGGGGAATCGCCATCAATAGGGACCGTCTTCGCCCGCAACCTCTGCGGGCCGGGCTTAACACTGCAGACTGTGTCCATCACACCTGTACTCCATGCATAACGGCCGAATGCAGGGATTTTTCATCCGTCGCATCATCTGCCGTGGTCACCTTATCCCGAGTGGGCGTAAGGGTCCCCGCCGTATTCGACGTGCATGGGAAGTCGCATGGGGTGCGACATCATGATAGGGGCGCATGGGAAACGCGCACACGCAGGGTCATGGGATCATCGTGGGGGACCTGCCGGAAAAAACAAAGCAAGGGGAAAGCCATCATATATAACGTAAGTGAATCAGGCGGGATCAAACCCATAGAAAAAGGGATGTGTCTGTCCTGTCGCACACCTGCCTCTATGAAAGAAAGTATACCATACCCCAACCGGGGTCACAAAAGATTCTTCGATTTTTTCAGTACGTTGAAAACGACCCAGACAGTATAAGCACGCCCTGCTATCAGAGCCCCTCCACGGCCTCACGAACCCCGAGAAAAGCCTCCTCCAGAGCATCCACCCCCGCAAGGGCCTCGGCTTCATGGCCGGTCTTCAGGACAAACTCCAGCTCCCGGGCCATGGCGAACAGAAAGGTGGCGGAGATGTTGGACGACGCCCCCTTGATGGCATGCACTTCATGGGCGGCCCGGGAGTAATCCCCGGTGCTGACCATGGCACGGATCTCCACCAGACGGTCGGTGTAGAGGGCCACGAACTTCTCCACGATGGAGCGATAGATCTCATGGCTGCCGCCGATGCGCTCAACCCCCTCTTCGACATTCAGGACCGGCAGGGAGCCTGAGTCCCCGGAAGCCTTAGGAGCCTTTTGGGGCGTGGGATCATAGGACGAGACGGCCTCGTGCACCGCGTCACCGGAGGCACGGTTCATGTGCAGGGCGAGGACCTCCATCAACCGCTCCCGGTCGATGGGCTTGGGAATGTAGTCGTCCATGCCCGCTTCCAGACACGCCTCTCGGTCCCCTTCCATGGCATGGGCGGTCATGGCGATGATGGGCACCCGTGTAAACTTAAGCTCGTTGCGGATGATCCGCGTGGCCTCCATGCCGTCGAGTTGCGGCATTTGCATGTCCATGAGGATGGCGTCGTAGGTCTTCTCCTTGACCCGTTCGATGGCCTGAAGGCCGTTTTCGGCGATCTCCACCCGGATACCGGAAAAGGTGAGGATCTCGGTGGCCACCATCTGGTTGATGCGGTTGTCCTCCACCAAAAGGACCGTGGCCCCTTCCACTCCACCGAAATGACCGGAAAGGCCCGACGACTCGGCAAAGGAGAGGTTGCGGGAGACCACGGCCTCCCCAAAGGTCTCCATGATGGCGTCAAACAGGGTGGAAGGCCTCAGGGGCTTGGTCACCACCCGGTCGATGCCGTACCGGATTTTCCCGTCGAGGCTGGCGCCGACGCTGAAGGCATCGAGAAGAATCACCCGGGTACGCCTGCCCTCCTCTCGGGCCAGGGTCCGGGCCAGGGCCACCCCGTCCGTATCGGGCAGGTTCATGTCCACAATGAGAAGGTCGATGCCGTGGGTGCCCCCTAAGCGGGAGAGGGTTTCCTCGCCGGTCTCACAGCTCTCCACCCCGAACCCGAAGGAGCCCAGCATCCGCTCCAGCACCCCTTTCAAGGTCACGTTGCCTTCGGCCACCAGCACCTGCATGGTGCGAAGGTGACTCGGCATGTCAAAGGATGATGCCGCGGGTGCGGACGTATCCCGGGCCATGGGTGCCGTAAAGGTAAAGGAGCTGCCCTCCCCCGGGGTGCTGGCGACCTTGATGCTTCCCCCCATCATCTCCACGAGACGCTTGCAGATGGCCAGCCCCAGGCCCGTGCCCCCGTATTTCCGGGTGGTGGAACCGTCCGCCTGGGCAAATGCGTCGAAGAGGACCGCGCTGGTCCCTGCGTCCAGGCCGATGCCCGTGTCGGCCACCTCAAACATCAGGGTCACCTCCGCCTCGCTCTCCCGGGTCACGGTGATGCGCAGGGTGATCTCCCCTTCTTCGGTGAACTTCACGGCGTTGCTGGTGAGGTTCACCAGCACCTGCTGAAGGCGCAGGGGATCCCCCACCAGGCGATCGGGGAGCCCTTCACCAAGGTCGATGATGAACTCCAGCCCCTTTTCATTGATCTGGTCCAGGAACATGGAGGAGATGTTCTCCACCAGGCTGCTGATATCAAAGGGAGTGGCTTCAAGGTCCAGCTTGCCCGCCTCGATCTTGGACAGGTCCAGAATGTCGTTGATGATCCCCAAAAGCGAGCGTGCCGACGTGCGGATGATATCCAGGTACTCACGCCGCTGGTCCCGGGTGATCTCTTCGTTCAGCGCCAGGTCGCTCATGCCGATGATGGCGTTCATGGGGGTCCGTATCTCATGACTCATGTTGGCCAGGAACTCGGTCTTCACCCGCGCGGACTGGTCCGCCGCCTCCTTGGCCTGGGAGAGCTCGTCGTTCATGCGAACCAGCTCCCGGGTCCTGGCGTCCACCCGGAGCTCAAGCTCGCCGTGGATCTCCCGGAGTTCCCGGGCCACCTTTTTCCGCTCCTCGATCTCGGCGCGAAGGTTTTTGTTGATGGTGGCCAGCTGGGCGGTGCGCTCCTGAACCCGGTGCTCCAGCTCCAGATTGGCCTGACGCGCCTTCCATCGTTCGTTTTCAAGCTGGCAGGAGATGCAGAAATTCTTACGGTTGAAGTACTCGAACATATAGCTGGAGGCCATCCCAACGACATTGGCGGTGACGAAAAAAAAGTTGTTGTTGATCACCACTTTTACCGGGACGTCCGAGAAGAAGAGGGCTGCTGCCGTATAAAGCCCTGTGAGGAACCAGCAGGAGATGCTGGCCCAGAAAAACGAAAGGCGGCCGAAACCGTAACCGAACATGAACACCAGGATCAAGCCGGGGAAGTAGGTGTATCCCACCGGGGAAGGGGCCCGAATCAACATCATGATGATTCCCGTGCCCCCGGTCAGGAGAACCGCCACCAGGAGCGGCTGCTGAATGCGGGCGAACAGCCGGGTAAAGGAGACACAGAGAACCAGCACCACCACCGGCAGAAAAAACGCGAACCGGATCATAAGAAACGTCGGCAGCAGCTCCGGCACCTGCACCACATCCATAAACCCGAAGAGGATATAGAAAATGGCGGCAAGGACCAGCACAATGCGAACCTGCCAGATGTACTTCTCGTGATCCCTGGCCAGGTAAGCCTCTTCAAGCTGGGCGTCCTCGCCGGAAAATGTAAGTGTAATGGGATTTACTTTCATGCAGCCACTGTTTTAGCTGAATTCCGGAAGGCACCGGAACCCCGGGAGAACAACCAGTTTCACAAAAGCGTGCGAAGGCACCGACCCATGAACATTGACCATCCCAGGCGCCCCGGACACACCGCCTGCAGACACGCCAAAGCCACTCACGCGTCCACGGGTTCTGCCCATGGCGAGATCAGACGCCTGCCCGTCACGCGGTACGCAGCAGCAAGACTCGTTCACAGGAGATGTGTAACATGCGGATCCAGGGGGGATCCGCCTGCCCTGCGGACGCTGATCAAAGGAAACTTACCTGAAAAGGTATGGCATATGAGACAGGTTATTTCAAGAGAGATCAACTATTCGGGTCTCTCCGGCGGCCCCTCTGCCACCCCGTCCCAACGGCATACGGGCGTTACCCGGTATGGCCAGTGAAGGCACACCCGACTCGTGACATGTCCGGGACGGGGCCAGGCTTTCATCGGCCGCCATCCCCAGCGATTCTGGAGAGAGCCCCATGGCCAGCCCCAGCAGCTGGGGATAGACCACCGGACGGGGCAGCCCCTCTTCGGCGTCGGCCGCTCCGGCAAACTGCAGGTGGCAATACGGGCACCCCGTGGCCACGAGTTCTCCCCCGGCCTCACCGACGGCCCGGAGTTTGTTCACCGTCATTTTTATGGAGAGGGCCGAGTTGATCCCGTTGAGGGGAGCCCCGCAACAGTCGAACTTCCTCGCGTAATCGATGCTCTCCATGCCGATGGCCTTGACAAGCAGGTCAAAAAACTCCGGCACGCCGGTCTCGTTGAACTCATTGATGTTGCTCGGCCTCAGCAGGTGGCATCCGTACTGCACCCCTGCCCGTACCCCGGTGAGGGGGGCGACCACGCGCCGGCGGATGGCATCCAGCCCCACCTCGTGGCGCAAAAAGGAGAGAAGGTGGGAGACCCGCACCACCCCGCGGTAGGCCAGCCCCTCACGCCGCAAAATGGCGTTGACTTCGTCCCTTAAGCGCAGGTCCTGATTCAAGGCGTTCTGGGCGTGCTTGAAGCTGCCGTAGCAGCACTTGCACATCACCAGGATATCGCGCCCCGCCTTCTCCGCCAGGGCCAGGTTCCGTGCCGAGGACAGCAGGTAGATCTCCCTGTCGGTGTTGCGAAGCGGGTACCCGCAGCAGTTGAACCCGACAGAATCGGTGTAGTCCACCCCAAAGGCATCCAGGACCGCGGTGGTGGCGTCCCGGTATTCGGGCAGGCGTGAGGGGATGGTGCATCCCGAAAAAAGTGCATAGCCCATGATTCTCTATCTCCTCAAACCCGAGCGATGCCCCGACGCAAGGGACCGGCCCTCGCCGGTTCGCCGGTAGGCCCGGTTTTTCAGTTCATAAAAAAGGTCCGTCACGCAAACGCCTTGGGGGCACGACTCCTGGCACTCGTAACAGGTCAGGCAATTCCAGAGCATGGGCGCCCCTTCAGCCATCTCATTCTCCCCGAGTTTCAGGGCTTGCACCACCTGATGGGGCAGCAGCCCCAGCTCCTTGCGGGGGTCTGCCACCGCCCCGGCCACGGGACAGACGCTGGAGCAGCCCCCGCACTGAAAGCAGGCGTCAATGCCGAAGGGGGCCAGGGACCGGTCCGCGGGCTGTCCCCCCACACGGATCACCCGGGAAGGGTCCGAAAGGTCGTCAAATCGACCGGCAAGGCGCTTCTTGGCTGGCTCAAGTCGCTGGCTGTCCACCCCGCCCTCCTCCATGCAGGAGCCAAAGGATAGGGGAGAGAGAAACATGGGGTCACCCTTGCCCGCGTGGAGCAGGTCCCCTTTCATGTGCTGCCAGAGGCTCGGCAGATCAATGCCTGCGGTGCAGACCCGGCCGCAGTTGCCGCAGTCCGTACAGAGGGTCACCCCCTGCCGTGCCCGGTCAAACTCCTCCCCGGAGAGCTCTCTGTGCCCGGCCCGCCCTTTGAAAAAGGCAAGCTTCTCAGAAGGGAGCACCAGGGAGTTGCCCGTGATCTCATAGGCCGGGCGCACCGAGCAGTGCTGGCTGCAGGTGCCGCACCGGGTGCAGGCATCCAGGGCCAGGGCCCGCCGGATGGCAAGGGCCTCTTTGCCGCCCTTTTTTCCGGTGACGGCGTTGACGATAAGCACCATGGGCGTGGAAAACATATGAAACATCTTTCCGTAGGGAATCCATGCCAGAAAAAGCACGCAGCTTATGTAGTGAACCCACCAGAAAAAGGTCACCGCTCCGGCCCGGTCCAGGCGAACGGCCGTCTCCGTGCCGAGGCCCGTGGCCAGGGGGTAGCCGGCCACCGCCCACCGGGAGTCGGCATGGCACTCCATGCAGCTCTCTTCGTGAATGGCCTGGCCCAGCTCCAGCTGCAAGGGGTCCGGGGAGCCCCTGTGCCCGGGGACAGCCACACCGAACTCTTTCTCCCAATAGGCCTCAAGGGCGGCAATGTCCTGCTCATCGTCCAGCATGCCGTACTCATCCACCATCTCTTCGAACACGGAGTGGGACGAAATCTTCACCGCCTCAAGGAACATCCCTGAAACAACGATAACCGCAAGAATTGCGATGGCACCGTAGTCCATGCCGTTTGAGACCAGCCCCTTGCGGCGCATCATCACCCGGCGTCCCACGGCCATGGCAAGCCCTGCCAGCACCAGGAGCCCGAAGGCATCCCTCAGGAAAAAATAGGGGTTCACCGTGGCATAATAGTCTGGAAAAAAACGCTCGCTGACGGCCTCTTCAAAGCCGTGCATCAGGGTCAGCCCCATGAACCCGACAAAAATGAGCATGTGCATGGACCACCGGTACCCATCGGCCTTGAGGACCTGCAGCTGCATCACCCCGTGCCTGAGGCACTGCCAGGCCACCTGGAGCAGGACACGCCCCTTCCTGAGCCCGCCGACGCCCCTGGCAAAGGCCTTAAGGCGCGCAAACGGCCCGGCACCCTCGACCCTTCCCCGTGAAAGGAACCAGACATCACGGGTAAACCAGGCCGAAACCCGGTGCATGCAGCCCAGGGTAAAAAGGGCCACGGAGAGATAAAGCATCCATGTGTCCATAAAGCGTCCTTTTCGTCTGCGGGTTGTCGTCAACAATCCTCGGGGGTCATTGCCCCGGGACCCGAGGAAAAAACCGTACCGCGCCCCCCCGAGGGAGGCATTCACGAGAGCCCTTGCAAGCATGATGCCACCGCCCCGACACCCCATACAAACACACATAAAAACAGACCATTACACCCCCAACACCATTTCAATGAACCACCCAAGCCCCCATGGCGAGTCTCGAAAAAAGGACCCGCGCCAGATCACCGCGCAGGCAAAACGTCGTGCCGGGCCTTTCGGGAATCACACGGTAGGTACACGCTCAATTGTCCCAGGGATAGAGGTACAGATTCCGGCTGATTTTTTATGCGAGCATGTGTATTGCCTTTGCAGGCTCCATCGGTTATACATTCAACCTGTTGCCAGCGTGGGACCCGGGGCAAAAGGGGCCCGAAGCCCAGTCTTCGGCACCCCATAAAGCCATGGCACCGCGCCGCAGAAGCGGACAGGAACCCGGGAGCGTTTCCATGGAGACGAGCCCCTTTCCAACGCTTTGTTTACGCGCCCGACAGTTTTTGGATCAGCGCACCACCTTTATTATCCTTGGATATCGACCCATGATACGAAAAGCCACCATTCAGGACATCAAACAGATTCACGCCCTCCTCTCGGAATACGGAAACCGCGGGGAACTCCTCTCCCGCCCCTTGAGCGAGCTCTACGACCATGTGAGGGATTTTTTTGTGTATGAGGACCGGGAAGCGGGAATCATCGGATGCGGGGCCCTGCAGTTCTGCTGGGAAGACCTCGCTGAGGTGCGCTCCCTTGCCGTCCACCCCGATCACACCGGCAAAGGCATCGGCAAGATGCTGGCCCAGAGTGCCCTGGACGAGGCCGTGGCCTTCGGTATCAAGGATATCTTCACCCTCACCTACCGGCCGGGATTCTTTGAAAAGATGGGTTTCGGCATCATCGACCGGTCGGAACTCCCCTTAAAAATCTGGAGCGACTGCATCACCTGCGTGAAGTTCCCGGACTGCGATGAGATCGCCATGCGCCGCCACCTGGATGAACACCGAAAATAAAAATCCGTGTAACTATTCAGCTTATGCTTGCCTCCGGCGGCCCTGCCGGGGGCCAAACTTTTGAAAAGTTTGACAAACAGGCTTTGACAGCGTTGCCATGAATCCCAGCGATTCTGACTGTTCTGACCTTTCTACCGAAAAGTTTTTTGCGGAGCTTTTTTTCAAAAAAGCGACCCGCCGGAGGCAAGCTGAATAGTTACAAATCCGTTTCCATATAAAAAAAACGCCCCGTCGACAATCTTTGTCAACGGGGCGTTTTTTGTTTGTGGGTATCGGAAACCGGACCCTTTTCCGGGCCGGAATCAGGTGTAGACCACGTTCACACTCAACAGGGGGTATTTCCACACACCGGGCTTGGGCATGATCAGCTGATTGCAGATGGTGGTCCAGGCCGTCTCCGCCTTGATGGCACGGATCTTCCCGTCCTGGGGAGGCCTGGCCGGCGGGGTGTGATCGTAGTCCACGCGGAGGATGCAGACCCCGTCCTTCTCCTCGTAATCGATGACATAATTGCTGGTGAAGGTCTCCAGGTTCATGGAGTTCTCCTCGGACACCTCGAGCATCTCCTGGAGGGTGAACCGCACCAGAATGTAACGGGAAATGCCCCGCTCGGAGAATCGCAGCACGGAGCGCGACTCGCTGCTGGAGACGTAAACCGTTGAAATGGAGTTGAGCCGCTTCAGGTACTGGGCCGCCACACTGGCCGCCGTGCGCCGCCCCCCTGCCATGATGGGCAGGCCGTACATCTCAAAAAACTTCTTCTGGATATCCTCGGCGGTCTTGTCGCCGCGTTCATAGAGATCCTTGATGATGTAGCGAAGATCCTTGCCCATCTCTTCGGCGGCCTCGGAAATGGGCCAGTCGATGCGCACGTGGTAGTGGGAAAGGGCGTAACGGTCCGTGGCACGGGAGACCGGGTCTCTCTGGATAAGCAGGGCATAATCCACGGGAAGCATCTTGCGAAGCAACCCGCTGAACCCGATGGAGTCCAGGTACTTCCAGCCGCGGTCAAACTCATCGGAAAGGTCCAGGACCCCCGAGGCGATGAGGTTGCTCTTCACCGTCTTGTTGACATCGAAAAAACGGATGTACTTTTTATAGGACGCGGGAAGGGTGTCCTCGATGAAGATGATGAGAAAAGCGTTGTGCTCCTCATACTCCTGGCCGGGAATACGCGCCCTCGGTTTGAGCTCTCGCCGCTCGACAAAGGGGTAATCCATGTTGTTTTTCTTAAAATTATCGTACGACTCCACCAAGCCGTATTGCAGGACAAACTCATCCAGATCGTCCCGCAGCACTTCGTAATAGACGCGCCTCAGTTTGTGGGCGCGGCTGAGCTCTTCCCTGTAGCCCCAGTATCCCAAAGGACCCCCCGTCAAAGGTGTATCGCCCGTCCCCGCCTCGTTGCAGGGTGAGCGTCGTTCATGTAGTGATCCGCAACAACGTGTTGTCCGAACGCCTGTGACTCGGCAAAGATCAACGGACACGTCCCCGGACGCATAAGCATAATTGAGGTGGCAGTGGTGTCAGCGACTTGTCAACACGGCAGACAAAGAGGCCGGAAACGAAGGGAACGCAAGGGAGGCGAAAAGGCAGATCGCCCACTCGGCGCGACTGTGGCCCCCTGACCTAACCTGCTGAATTCTTTCTGTGTAGGGAAGCCCCTGCAGGTACGCAACGCGCGTTCAGAGCCCTTGAAGTGCCGGAGCAAGTCCTGTGATCCGAAGTTTTAGCGGTTCATGGCTGGACACATCACAACATCTTGTACCATGTTTCCTGGGGAGGGTCAACTGGATTGCGCACAGAACTGAACGTATAGGCTGCTATTTCAGCGTGTTTTAAAGCCCTTTCCGTCCAACAAAAACGGCCCCGGCTTCAGCAAGGAAGCATCGGGACCGTTTATTTTCGCGCATTATCGCTTAAAAATGGTGTTTTTCAGTGACAGGCATGGCAACCAAATGCCACCTTTATCCCTCAAGGTAGGTCACGCCGGGCAAAGGCTTGCCCTCCATGAGGGTCAAAAAAGCACCGCCGCCGGTGGAGACATAGGAGACCTTATCCACGGCACCGGCCATGTGAAGGGCCACGTCTGTATCGCCCCCGCCCACCACGGTCAGGGCGTCGGCATCGGCAACGGCGGCCACCAGCCCCAGGGTTCCCTTGCTGAAGGGTGCCATCTCAAAGGCCCCCATGGGACCGTTCCAGACGATGGTCTTGGCCTGGGCCACCACCTGGGCGTAGGTTTTGACGGTTTCCGGACCGATGTCCAGCATCATGGTGCCGTCGGGGATGGAATCCACAGGCACCGCCTCGAAGTCGGCCTCGGCGCTGAACTCTTTGGCCACCAGCCCGTCTTCGGGCAGGTACAGGGGAATCCCCTTTTCCCGGCAGGTGGTGATGACGGCGCGGGCGTTTTCCAGCATCTCGTCTTCCACCAGGGAGTTGCCCACGGAGAGCCCCTGGGCCTTGAGGAAGGTGTTGGCCATGGCACCGCCGACGATCACCTTGTCCACGACATTGAGCATGTTGGTGAGAGCCCCGAGCTTGCTGGAGATCTTGGCGCCGCCGATGATGGCCACCAGGGGCCGTACCGGAGCCCCCATGGCTTTGTTGTAGAAATCAATCTCCTTTTCCAGAAGGAGGCCTGCGGCCTTCTCGGCCACCTGCTCGGTGATGGCGGCCACCGAAGCATGAACCCTGTGGGAAACGGAAAAACCGTTGTTGATATACACATCGCAAAGGCGGGCAAGCTTGGCTGCAAAGGCCGCGTCGTTGGCCTGCTCTTCATCGTAGTAGCGCAGGTTTTCAAGGAGCAGAACCTCACCGCCCTTCATGGACGCCACCATGGACTCCACCTCGTCCCCCACGCAATCCGGGGCCATGGTCACCTCACGGCCCAGCAGGCCGGAGAGGTGCTTGGCCACCGGGGCCAGGCTCATCTCGGGAACGCGCTTGCCCTTGGGACGGCCGAGGTGGGAGGCCAGGATCACCTTGGCACCCTGCTCCAGGGCGTAGGTGATGGTGGGCAGGGAGGTGCGCACGCGGATGTCGTCGGTGATGTTCAGCCCGGCGTCCATGGGCACGTTGAAGTCCACACGGATAAAGACCCGTTTTCCAGTAATGTCCAGTTCCTTGATTGTCTTCATCAATATTTGTCCTTAAATAGAAATTGAATGGAAAAAGCGACCCGGCGAGCCGTGGCGTCACCGAAAAGGTGCTTTATGCTTTTCCTTTTTTCCCTTTGCCGGCCAGGGCCTTCTTCCTGGACCAGCGAGCCAGAAAGGAGAGGTTCCCGGCGTCATAGGCCCTGTCGATGCGCTCTTCACGCACGGTATCCGCCTCGGGGTCGGACGACAGGGCAGACCGCAGGCACGGGGTCTTGTGGGGGCAGGCCATGCAGCGCTCCGGGGAGTGGCGCAGGCCGTCCCCTCCCAGGGGAAACACCTCCTCCATCACTCCGTAACACACAGGCTTTTTGGGTTCGTCGCTCACAACAGGCAACTCCTTATGGTTCAGGGCTCGGAAGCCACCGCCTCGGCCTCCCGGACGAAGCGGTCAATGTAGCCGTGTTCGGCAAAACTGTAATGGCCGGAGGCGCCGATAACCAGATGCTCATGGACTGTGATACCCATGACCTGCAAGGCGCCCACCAGCTTTTTGGTCACGCGGATGTCCTCGCCGGACGGATCCGGCTCCCCGGAGGGGTGGTTGTGGGCGAAGATCACGGCCGCCGCCTTGTGGGAAAGGGCCGAACTCACCACCTCCCGCGGGTAGACCGCGCTGGAGGTAAGGCTCCCTTCAAACAGCACGTCTGATGCCACCACACGGTTCTTGGCGTTCAGGTACACCGCCACAAAACACTCCCGCCGACGGTGACCGATGGTAAGGGTCAGGTAGTCCATGAGCTCCCGGGAGTTGAGAATCCGGGGCTGGTGGATCATCCGTTCCTCCAGGTAACGGCCCGCCACCTCCTTGATGAGGCGCAGGCCGAAGAGATTCGTGGCACCGATGCCGGGAATCGCTGTGAGTTCCCTGTCCTCGGCCTCGAACACCGCCTGAAGGGACCCAAAGCGCTCAAGGGCCGCCTTGGCCGGTCCCTTGCAATCCCTCCGGGGCGTTGCCAGGGTCAGGAGCAGCTCCACCACCTCGTAGTCGTGAAAGCCTTCAAGGCCACCTGCAAGAAAGCGCTCCCGCAACCTCTGCCGATGCCCCTGCCGGTCATCCGTCTCCCCTGTCGCCATCTTAAAACCCTCCTCAAGTCCGCACATGCTCAAGGGCCCTCGTCCCTCGGGCCTGTCACATGTGCTGACGGGCTGCGCCCGTGTAAGCCTCCGGCGGCCCTGCCGGAGGCTCAACTTTTAAAAAGTTTAACAAACAGGTTTAAACATCCTTAAAGGTGGCTCAGCTTGCAGCCAATGGCATTGCCTTACAGATCCATCTCGTTTTTCAGATCCCGGGTCATGAGGCGACGGATGGACTCCGCCGGATCCCGGCCGTCAAAGAGGATATGGTACACCTCGTTGCAGATGGGTAGCTCCACCCCCAGTTTGTGGGAGAGGTTGTAGACCGAACGGGTGGTCTTCACCCCTTCGGCCACCATGCGCATCTCGTCCAGAATCTGATCCAGGCTCATGCCCTGGGCGATCTTCATGCCCACGGTGTGGTTACGGCTGAGATTCCCCGTACAGGTAAGGATGAGGTCCCCCACCCCGGCAAGGCCGGAAAAGGTCAGGGGCTCGGCACCCATGGTCAGGCCCAGGCGCTTCATCTCGGTGAGCCCCCGGGTGATCAGGGCGGCACGGGGGTTCAGGCCTGCGTCCATGCCGTCGCACATGCCTGCGGCAATGGCGATGATGTTCTTCATGGCCCCGCCGATCTCCACGCCGATGGGGTCGTTGTTGGCGTAGACCCGGAACACGGGGGAGGCAAAAACGCTCTGGACGGTCCGCGCCACTTCGGGATCCTTGCCGGCAACGGCCACCACCGTTGGGACCTTGGCGGCCACCTCTTTGGCAAAGCTGGGGCCTGAAAGCACGGTGATCTGTCCTTCGGGAACCTGGGGAAGGCACTCGGCCAGAACCCCTGTCATGGTGAGGTGAGTCTTGTTCTCAATGCCCTTGGAGGCGCTCACCACAATGGTCTTTTCATCCATGAAGGGAGCCATCTCCGTGGCGATGTTCCGCATGTGATGGGAGGGCACCACCACAAGGACCAGGTCCTTGCCGCCCACGGCCTGCTTGAGGTCACAGGTGGGGGTGATGATGTCGGGAAGCGTGGCACCGGGCAGGAACACCTTGTTCTCACGATCCCTCAGAATCTGATCCCTCACCTCCTCTTCAAAAACCCAGAGATCCAGCTCAAATCCATTTTCCGCCAGCAGAAACGCCAGGGCCGTCCCCCAGCTTCCGCCGCCGACAACCCCGATCTTCATTGTCTTGTTGTCCATACAGTCCTTATCTGTTGCTTGTATCGCCCCGTCGATCCGTCGTCGCCCGCGTTTTCGTGCGGACGGAGCATCCAGAAAGCCCTCCGTGGTGCGGTGGCCGGAGGGCTTTGGTGCCCATGATGGTTTACGAACAGTTCGCAGGATGGTTAAAGAAAAAATGTCCTCAAACGAAAAATGGCGGGGCAAGCCCCGCCATCTTTATCATAATCTATGCATCATCGGTGGGCCCTTGGGCCTCCCCCGAATCCTCTTCCGGGGCATCGGGCTCATGGGGTGAGCCCTCCTCGGAAGCATCGGCCTCGGGGGCTTCGCCCCCGGCCCCCTCAAGGGCCTCGGCCTCGTCGTCTTCTTCCTCTTCCTGCCACGGCAGGCGAACCGCCCCGGCCACATGCTCCCCGTCGTCCAGACGGAAGAGCTTGACGCCCTGGGTGTTTCGACCCACCACGGAGACGTCTTTGACCTTGATGCGGATAAGCTTGCCGCTGTTGGTCATCATCATGACGTCGTCCTCGTCGTCCACGAGGAGCAGGGAGGCCACGTTGCCGTTCCGCACGGAGGTCTTGATGGAGATGACCCCTTTGCCGCCTCGGCCCCTCAAGGGGTACTCCTCGACGGGCGTACGCTTTCCGTAGCCGTTTTCCGTGACCATCAGCACCTTCTCCCCGGGATGGAGGACCTCCATGCTCACCAGGTAGTCGTCATCCACGAGCCGCACCCCGCGGACGCCCTTGGCGCTTCGACCGGAAGCGCGGACATCGGTCTCTTTGAACCGCACCGCCTTGCCCTCACGGGTGGCCATGAGAACATCCATGGCACCGTCGGAGAGACGGGCAGAGACCAGTTCGTCGCCGTCGGCAAGGCCCACGGCGATGATGCCCCCTTGTCGGGGACGACTGTAGGCCATGAGGTCGGTCTTCTTCACCGTGCCGTTGCGGGTGGCGACCACCACGAACTGACCTTCCTTGAACTCGGGCACGGCCAGCACCGTGGTGAGCTTCTCGCCTTCCACAAAGTTGAGGAAGTTGACGATGGCCCGCCCCTTGCTCGTCCGGCTCGCCTGGGGAAGCTCGTAAACCTTGCTCCAGTAGACCCGGCCGAGGTTGGTGAAGAAAAGGAACATATGGTGGGTGGAAGCCACAAAGAGCTTCTCCACGAAATCGTCATCACGGGTGGCCATGCCCACGCGGCCCTTGCCGCCCCGGCGCTGGCTCTCGTAAACGCTGATGGGCGTGCGCTTGATGTACCCGCGGGTGGAGACGGTCACCACCATGTCCTCTTCTTCGATGAGGTCCTCCAGGGAAATATCGCCGGTGGCCTCCACGATCTTGGTGCGGCGCTCATCGGTAAACTCTTCCCGGATGGTGGTCAGCTCGTCTTTGATGATGTTGAGCACGATGCGCTCGCTGCCCAGGATCTCCTTGAACCAGGCAATGTCCTTCAAGACCCCTTCGTATTCTTCCAGGATCTTTTCGCGCTCCAGGCCGGTGAGGCGCTGCAGTCGCATGTCCAGAATGGCCTGGGCCTGGAGGTCGGAAAGGCCGAAGCGGCTTTTCAGTCCCTCTTTGGCCTCCACCGGGTTCTTGGACTTGCGGATCAGGGCCACCACCTCGTCAAGGTTGTCCAGGGCGATCTTGAGGCCTTCCAGGATATGGGCGCGGGCTTCTGCTTTCCGAAGGTCGTAGACCGTCCTTCGGACCACCACCTCTTTTCGGTGCAGCAGGAAGTGATCGAGGAGCTCGCGAAGGGTGAGGAGCTCGGGCCGGTTGTTCACAACGGCCAGCATGATCACCCCGAAGCTGCTCTGCATCTGGGTGTGCTTGAAGAGCTGGTTGATCACCACCTCTCCCATGTGGTCCCGCTTGACCCCCATGGCGATGCGCATGCCCTTTCGGTCGGACTCGTCCCGCACGTAGCGGATGCCTTCGATGACCTTGGCCTTCACCAGCTCGGCGATCTTCTCAATGAGACGCGCCTTGTTCACCTGGTAGGGCAACTCGTGGACGACGATGGTCTCGCTGTCGTCTTTCTTGGCCTTTTCAATCTCCACCTTGGCGCGGATCTTGATGATCCCCTTGCCGCCTGTGTAGGCTTCGCGGATCCCCTTGCGGCCGTAAATAATGCCGCGGGTGGGAAAGTCCGGCCCGGGGATGTACTCCATGAGTTCTTCGCTGGTGAGCGCCGGGTTTTCGATTAAGGCACACACACCGTCGATGACCTCCCCCAGGTTATGGGGGGGAATGTTGGTGGTCATGCCCACGGCAATCCCTGAGGAGCCGTTCACCAGGAGGTTGGGGAACTTGGCGGGAAGCACCGCGGGTTCGAGAAGGGATTCGTCGTAGTTGGGAACCCAGTCCACGGTCTCTTTGTCGAGATCCGCCAGCATCTCATGGGCGATCTGCCGCATGCGAACTTCCGTGTATCGCATGGCCGCGGCCGAGTCGCCGTCGATGCTGCCGAAGTTGCCCTGACCGTCCACCAGGGTGTACCGAAGGGAAAAGTCCTGGGCCATACGCACGATGGTGTCATACACGGCCGTATCGCCGTGGGGGTGATACTTACCGATGACATCACCGACGATACGCGCCGATTTCTTGTAGGGCTTGTTCCAGTCGTTTTTCAACTCCCGCATGGCAAACAGAGACCTGCGGTGTACCGGTTTGAGTCCATCCCGGACATCGGGAAGGGCCCGGCCGATGATGACGCTCATGGCATACTCGAGGTACGATTTTTTCATCTCGGTCTCGAGGCTGATATGAGGAGAGCTTTCCAGTTGAGTCATAGGGTTCACTACCTTCATCTGCTAACGTGCATGTCCAAAGTCGCAATGGCACCTGTATCCGAAAAAACCGACAATCGGAAATTCGTGACGGCCTCGCAAACGTTGGGGACTTTCGGGAAAAAACCCCCATGCAGGGAAACCGGCCGTTGAGGCCGACCCGCTGATCGGGGCATATCGGGCAGGAGAGTGCACCCCTGCCCGCCTGGCCGGCGCACGTCACGAATGGCCGACCCGTTTTTTTCCTGAAGTCCCTTGCATTTAAAATTCATCGCCTCGGGGACCCGAAGCGCCCGGTTTCACGGGCTATACAGGAAGAAGCCATCCAGTGGGGGATGGCTACTCGTCAAGGTTTTCTTCCGAGACCTCATCAAGGTGGATCCGCGTTTGTCCGTCGGGCTCCACAAGGCTTTTGTAACTCTTATTATATATATCCGATAAGGTCAAAAAAAAGGTGACCACCAGGGGGCCGTATATGATCCCGAGAATTCCGAAAAGCTGGAGTCCGCCGATAATCCCCAGAAAGACCAGGAGGGTATGCATCTTGATACGCTTGCCCACCACCGCCGGTTTGAACAGGTACTCCACGCCCCCGGAGAGGATCCCGTAGATCATCAGGACGGCAATCCCCGCCCCCATGCGCCCCACGACCATGAGCCAGACAGCCGCAGGCAGAAAGATGATCCCGATGCCCACGATGGGCAGAAAGGCGAAAAAGGCCATGAGCACGCCCCAGAGAACCGGGGAGCGAAACCCCAGAAACGCAAAGACCACGCCCCCGACCATCCCCTGGATCATGCCGCTGATACCGTTGACCACCAGCACCGCCCCTGCCATGTCCTTGAACTTGACGAACAATTTGGTGTCCTGATCGTCGGGCAGCGGCGACAGGTCGATGATGTACTGAAGCAGGCGCTGACCGTCCAAAAGCAGGTAATAGATGATGATGAGCATCAAAAAGAAATGGATGACAAACTTCAGCAGGTTGGAGGCAACGGCGTTGGCCTGGTTGAGGAGCGTCAACCCCACGGACTTGCCCATGTCCGTGATGGGCTGGATGAGCTCGTCAAAGGTGAGGCTCAAATCGAAGTTGGCCAGGATGCTGTTGATCCGACCCAGGATGTTCCGGGAAACAAAAAACTGCTTGACCGCGTCCACCACCTCCGGGCTCACGGCCCTGACATAAAAGTTGTGGACCTCGTTGGCCAGGACCCCAACAAACAACACAATGGGGACAAACAGAACCAGAAAAATAAGAATGCAGGTAAAAAACGAGGCGTACCTCGGAGGCACCCGGCGCTTGAAAAGGGTGTACACGGGAAAGAAAACACCGCTGACCACAGCCCCCATGACAAGCACAGAGACAAAAGGCCACAGCAGTTTTCCAAGCAGAAACAGCGAGATAAGAAAAAGGATCAGGAAAAACCAGAGAATCAGGTCGCGGGGTGTCTTGTCCAGCATAGAAATAAAGATCCACACCCCCGGGCATGGCCCCGGCTAAAGGGCTCATCGGGGTGTCATGGGCCGTAAAGGGCGGGACCGACATATCCGGCCTAACCGCCCCCCGGCTGAAATGGGCTACTTCCGAAGGATCGAGAACACACCCGCAAAGAGCAGGGTTTCGTAGATCACAACGGGAAGTAATGCGTGACCGAAAAGGGCAAAGACGATGCCGCCGCCCATAATGGCGGGAACACCGGAAAAGATCATGATACCAGCCTTCTGTGCCTTGTCCATCGTATCAAAAGCCTCCTTGGTTTAAGCAGCATATCGCAAAATCAATCGATTTTCCCTTAAATCGAGTGATTTACATGTAACAACAACGCCCTCCCAAGTAAAGCAAAAAAGCCCCGGGCAAGGGATCTTGGCGAGATGTCAGATGGACGAAAAAGGGTGCGCGCCCCTTGCCAACGTCCACCGACAGCCGACACACAGGAAAACCGCCTTGAAAAAAGGGCAGATACCTGCAGGGACGCCCACACACAAACGCCGGGGCGCCTCCGGCCTGTGAAGCAGGACCGAAGCGCCCCGGCGCAAGATGCCGTGGGCAAAACCACCCAGGGACGATTTTGTGCTTGCGAACTTACCGCTCGATCACCATGGCCATACCCATGCCGCCGCCGATGCACATGGAAATCATGCCGGTGGCAAGATTTTCCCTCTGCATCTGGTACATGCCGGTGACCATCTGGCGGGCCCCGGTGGCTCCGATGGGGTGGCCCAGGGAAATGCCGCTGCCCAGCTGGTTGGGCTTGTCCACGGGAATGTTCAGCTCCCGCATGCAGCCGATGGCCTGGGAGGCAAAGGCCTCGTTGAGTTCAATCATCTCAATGTCGGCAACGCTCATGCCCAGGCGGCCCATGACCTTCCGTACGGCCGGGATGGGCCCCAGACCCATGTACGCGGGATCAAGGCCGCCGGACGCAAACCCCTTGATCTTGACGATGGGGGTAAGCTCCAGCTCTTTGGCCTTCTCTTCGGTCATCAGAAGGACCGTTGCCGCGCCGTCGTTGATACCCGAGGCGTTGCCCGCGGTGACAGACCCGTCTTTTTTGAAGGCAGGACGCATGCGGGCGAGTTTTTCCATGGAGGTCTCCATGGGCCGCTCGTCCACGTTGAAAATGGTGTCCCCCTTGCGGCCCTTGATGACCACATCGGCGATCTCGGGCTTGAACACACCGGTCTTGATGGCACCCAGTGCCCGGTTGTGGGAGAGCAGGGCCAGCTCGTCCTGCTCCTGGCGGGTGATGCCGTATTTTTCAACGATGTTCTCGGCGGTGATGCCCATGTGGTAGCCGTAGAAGATCTCGTAAAGGCCGTCAAAGACCATGAGGTCCGTAACCTGGCCCACGCCGGTAAGCTCCATGCGATGGCCCCATCGCGCCTTGGGCAGGGCCATGGGGGCATTGCTCATGGACTCCATGCCCCCGGCCAGCACCACCTCGGCCTCACCGCACATGATGGACTGGGCAGCAAGGGCAATGGCCTTCAGGCCGGAGCCGCATACCTTGTTCAGGGAAAAGGTGGGGGTCTCCTTGGGAAACCCGGCACGGATCATGGCCTGGCGCGCAGGGTTCTGACCCTGGCCCGCCTGGAGCACGTTGCCCATGATCACCTCGTCCACCACAACGGGGGTGGCGGACTCATCCCAGTCGCGCCCCTTGGCTTCCAGCTCGGTGATGCCCTGGTCTTTCAAAGCGTCGGGACAGGCTGCCCGCATCTCATCACTCAGGTCGGGGCGGAGGCCCGCCTTCTTCAGGGTCTCTTTCATGACCACGGCACCCAGGTCGGCCACACTGACACTCTTGAGTCCGGCACCAAAGGTTCCGACGGCGGTCCGTGAACCGCTGACAATCACAACATTTTTCATGGATTCCTCCCGTTTGTATATTTTGTCATGACTCTGCGAACGTTTCTGCTATGATGAAAAGCTTGATGATCACGTGCGAAAACAGGCGTCGCAACAGCCTGTTTTATCGCACCAAGATGTAACAGAACCGCTAACAAAAGACAACATACGTCATGTGCCTGATCCTTGTTTCCCTAAAGAGTCACCCGTCCTTTCCTCTCATCATCGCCGCCAACCGCGATGAGTTCTATGCCCGCGAAACCGCCCCCATGGCCTGGCACGACAGCGCCCCGCCCGTCCTCTGCGGCACCGACCTCAAAGAGGGAGGCACCTGGATGGGCGTCACAGACACCGGCCGGTTCGCCGCCCTCACCAACCACCGGGACCCGTCCCGCATCAAGCCGGACGCCGCCTCCAGGGGCTGGATCGTCTCCGAGTTCCTGAAAGGGACAGACCACGCCCCGGCCTTTGCCGAAGCCCTGAGCCGCACCCGGCACAACTACAATGGCTTCAACCTCCTCTTCGGCACCGTGGACCGCCTCTACCACTACAGCAATATCTCCGACACCCTCACCGAGCTGCCCCCCGGGGTCCACGGCATCAGCAACGCCCTGCTCAACACCCCCTGGCCCAAGGTGGAGACCGGAAAAAAAGAACTGGGCGCCCTTGACCACCCCGACGAAGAGGCCCTCTTTTCCCTCCTTGCCGACCAGGCCGTACCCGAGGACGCCCTCCTCCCCGACACCGGCATGACCTTAGAATGGGAACGCATCTTAGGCCCCCTGTTCATCCACAGCGAGGTCTACGGCACCCGCTCCAGCTGCCTTGTTACCCTCAGCGCAGACCGCACCCTCACCGCCACGGAGCGCACCTACACCCCCGCCGGTCCTGCCGACATCAACGGCGAGCGACGGTTTCAATTCTCGGTATAGGACGCCTCCGGCGGCCAGGTGGGGGCACCTGGAAACCCTATGGCGAATGCATGAAGGCAGCCATTCAGCCTGCGTTATCGGGGCATTCGCGTGATGTGTGACATCCGGCAACCGTCTTTGCAAGAGAGGCCCATTTCATTCTTCTAAAAACTCGATGAAGAACTTTGGGGTTCGCTTGACTTTAAGCGGAATGACTCCGGCGGCGAGGATGGCGAAAAGAGACCTTTTTTATTCTTTGAAAAACAGACATGGGAAAGGGCACCGAGGGCTAACCGTTGAAACAATGGCGAATGTGATTTTCCCTGAGAAACGAAGGGGAAAGCGCATTTGCAACCTGCTTTCAAGGTGGCACACCTTGCCGCCGGCAATGCGGTTAAATCCACAATGGAGAAGTGGCAACAACGTATCCTGTTACGTCGAAGCTTGTGAACCAGCCAGCATATATGTCGGGCGAAGCCCGAGCCGAAGGCCCTTGCGCTTTGGCCCGAGGAACGAGGGACAAAGCGCAAGGGCTATATGCTTTCGAGGTGGCTCACCTCGCCGCCGGAGGCACGCTTTTTACCGGTCACTTTAACCATAGAGGGCATCCCTCTTAGCGTTTCTTTTTTGTCCTTGAAATCATCTCTTTCCAGGCGGAAAGGCGGGGACCGACCACGGACTCATAGCCTCGATCGGTGGGGGTGTACCAGCTCTTGTCGCTGATCTCGTCGGGGAGGTACTGCTGGGGAACGAAGCCTCCGGGGTAGTCGTGGGCGTAGCGATAGCCCTCTTTGTAGCCCAGGTTCTTCATGAGTTGGGTGGGTGCGTTGCGGATGTGCTTGGGAACGGGAAGGGAGCCGCCTCTGTCCACCTCTTCCCGCACGGCGGCAAGGGCGGTGTAGACGCTGTTGCTCTTGGGGGCGGTGGCAAGGTAGACCGCGGCCTGGGCCAGGGCGCGCTCGCCTTCGGCGGCACCCAAAAATTTGTAGGCTTCCATGGCGTGCAGGGCCATGGACAGGGCGGCAGGGTCGGCCATGCCGATGTCTTCGGTGGCCACGGCAGCCATGCGTCGAGCAATGTAAAAGGGGTCTTCCCCTGCCTTGAGCATGCGCACCATCCAGTAGAGGGCCGCATCCGGGTCGCTGCCCCGCAGGCTCTTGTGGAAGGCGGAGATGAGGTTGTAGTGCTCGTCGCCGCTCTTGTCGTAACGGACGGCCTTGCGCTCCAGGAGGGTCTCGGCGTCGGCCAGCACCACACGGCAGCCTTTGCCCGCCTCCATGCGCTTTTGCTCCACCATGATCTCCAGGGTGTTGAGGGCCGTTCGCACATCCCCGTCGGCCATGCGCACCAGGTGGTCCAGGGCCTCGTCGTCCACGGCCACGTCCATGCGGGCCAGCCCGCGGTCCTTGTCCTCCATGGCACGTTTCAGCACCTTGAAGATGGTCTCGTGGGACAAAGGCTTCAGGGTCACCACGCGGACACGGGACAAAAGGGCGGGGATCACTTCAAAGGAGGGGTTTTCCGTGGTGGCGCCCAGCAAGGTGATGAGCCCGCTCTCCACATGGTAGAGAAAGGCATCCTGCTGGGCTTTGTTGAACCGATGGATCTCGTCCACAAAAAGAACGGTCTGACGCCCTTTGAGGTTGCGCTCCTTCTTGGCCTCGTCGATGACAGCCCGCACGTCCTTGACGCCGGAGAGTACCGCCGAGATCTTGATGAAGCGGCACTTGGTCTCGGAGGCGATGATGGAGGCCAGGGTGGTTTTACCGCAACCGGGGGGGCCCCACATGATCATGGGGAAGATGTGGTCCGTGGCAAGGGCGCTTGAAATAAGGCCCCCTGCCCCGGTGAGATGCTCCTGGCCAAAGACGTCCGCAAGGGTCCGGGGACGCATGCGCTCGGCCAGCGGCGCGTTTAAGTTGCCGTGTTCCTCATTTCTGTATTCAAACAGATCCATACCCACCCAAATTTCGTTAGACGTATGCCTTCTATGGTCAAAGTCGCAAAAAGAAGAATGCCTCCGGCGGCGAGGTGAGCCACCTCGAAAGCTTATTGCCGCTGCGCTTTGTCCCTCGTTCCTCGGGCCAAATCGGAACGGCCTTCGGCTCGGGCTTCGCCCGAGACATATGCTGGTGGTTTATACGAGCGACACGACAAGCCTTGAGGGGTTAGGACTCGTTATCGTAACCCGTTGCTTATCAGGTTTAACCGGCCTCTCCGTGGCGACCAGGAGGGGGCACCTGAAGCCCCTATTATCGGCGGCACCACCGCCGGGCCCCTCGCAGCTTCCGCCGTAAAAGCGGAAACCGAGGGGACTAAGGGTTTATCACTGCCCGTCGCGTTTCAATTTCTTGAGCCGCTGCTTTTCCCGCTCTTTTTTCTTCTGGATCTTGTTGCGGCTCTCCTTGTCCTTGTGCCCCTTGTTCCGGGTGTTGGTGTTCTCCTCGGGCTTGGGCCCGAACTCCATGCGCCCGGTCTTTTCCCGGAAGATGTGTTTGATGGGCGTCTGATCCAGGCCCGTAAAATCACGAATCTGGTTCATGAGGAACCGGCGGTACGAGAAGTGCACCGCATCCGGGTAGTTCACAAAGGAGACAAAGGTGGGGGGCTTCACAGACACCTGGGTGTTGTAGAAGAACTTCAGCCGCTTGCCCTTGTGAAGGGGGGGCGGGGTCCGCTCCGTGGCCCACTCGATGATGCGGTTCGCATCTCCGGTGGAGACGCGGGTGTTGTACTGATCGTACACGCTTCGGATCTGCCCGAAGATCTTCTCCACGCGCTGGCCGGTGAGGGCCGAGATGGTTGTAAAGGGGGCAAAGGAGAGGAACTTGGCGCCCATGTCCAGGCGTTCCTTGAACAGTTTGGGGTTCTTCTCCCGCTCGGGAACAAGGTCCCACTTGTTGAAGACGAAGATCACCCCGCACCCTTTTTCATGGGCGTATCCGGCCACGGTGACATCCTGATCGGTGACCCCTTCGGAGGAGTCGATGAGGATCAGGGCCACGTCACAGCGGTCCATGCTCTTGATGGCCTTTAAGACGGAGAACTTCTCCAGCTTGTCCTTGACCTTGCCTTTTCTCCGGATTCCCGCGGTGTCGATGAACCGGTAGAGCTGGCCGTCGCGCTTGAGCATGGTGTCCACGGCATCCCTGGTGGTACCGGCCACGTCGCTCACCACCAGGCGCTTCTGCCCGGTGAGACGGTTGATAAGGGATGATTTCCCGGCGTTGGGGCGTCCCACCACCGCCACGTTGACGATCTCCTCTTCCTCTTTGGGGTAGGCCGCCGCCTCGGGAAAGGAGGCCACCAGGTCGTCGAGGAAATCAGGCACGCCGTAGCCGTGCTCGCCGGAGACCGGATAGGGGTGGTCGATACCCAGGGAGTAGAAGTCGTAGAGGTTCTCCTCCTGCTTCTCCCCGTCGATCTTGTTGACCACATAAAACACCTTGGGATGGGACTCCCGGAGGATGGTGACCAGGTCGCGGTCGTAAGGGGAGATCCCCCCTTTTCCGTCCAGGACCATGACCACGGCGTCGGCCTCGGCCACAGCCTGGGTCACCTGGTCCCGAATGGCGCCCGCAAAGGCGTCTTCGTCGTCGATGAGGTATCCGCCCGTGTCCACCAGCAGAAACGGGGCGTCGTTCCAGAGGGCTTCGCCGTAGTGGCGGTCCCGGGTGACACCGGGCATGTTGTCCACGAGGGCCGTCCGGCTTCGTGTGATGCGGTTGAACAGGGTGGATTTGCCCACATTGGGGCGTCCAATGATGGCGACGATGGGTTTCATGGGTCGTGTCCGTATGGAATTAATATGGGAGGGTACCGGCGCGGGCGCCTGAATTGAACATACAGGGTTGCATGGAACATGTCACCCTTTTCCAAGAAAGGGCGGCCTCGCCTGATTTTTCCCCACACAAAAAAGGGGCTGACTGGATTTTCAGTCAGCCCCTCATGAAATCAAGTGGCGTCCCCAAGGGGATTTGAACCCCTGTCGCCGGCGTGAAAGGCCGGTGTCCTGGACCAGGCTAGACGATGGGGACATCGTGGTGGGTCGTACTGGGCTCGAACCAGTGACTCTCTGCTTAAAAGGCAGATACTCTACCAACTGAGTTAACGACCCATATGTTCTTTGATCGGGTCTTAAGGCGAAATGGCGTCCCCAAGGGGATTTGAACCCCTGTCGCCGGCGTGAAAGGCCGGTGTCCTGGACCAGGCTAGACGATGGGGACACATGGTGGGTCGTACTGGGCTCGAACCAGTGACTCTCTGCTTAAAAGGCAGATACTCTACCGACTGAGTTAACGACCCGTAATGCGCCTTAAAAGACTCTAAAATGCAGTGTGGCGTCCCCAAGGGGATTTGAACCCCTGTCGCCGGCGTGAAAGGCCGGTGTCCTGGACCAGGCTAGACGATGGGGACGCATGGTGGGTCGTACTGGGCTCGAACCAGTGACTCTCTGCTTAAAAGGCAGATACTCTACCGACTGAGTTAACGACCCGCTGCGTCTCAAAGACTCGAAGCTTATACTCAACTTGTGACGCAGGTGTCAAGCCGAAAGTCACATAAAAATGACGATTCGTGCAGACACGCGACACAGCACCGCCCTAAACCGGTGCATTCACCCCAGATAGAGGCTCACCCCTTTTATTTGCGCCAGAACTCCGGCACCAGAAAAATGATGACCGTATAGATTTCAAGGCGCCCAAGAAGCATGCACCAGATAAGGAGCCACTTCCCCCCCTGGGGGATCAGGGCGAAGTTTTCCGCGGGCCCCACCAGGCCAAAACCGGGCCCGATGTTACCAATACAGGAACCCACCGCGGTAAAAGCCGTGACAAAATCCACACCCATGCCCGCCAACACCGCAGAGCAGAGGGCAAACAGGCCCACATAGATGCACACAAAGCCGATGATGCTGCGCATGACGTCCTCGGAGACCGCCTTGCCACCCAGCTTGATGGTGGCCACGGCCCGGGGATGGATCAGCATATAGAGCTCCCGGTAGCAGTACTTCAGGCAAAGCATCACCCGCACGATCTTCATGCCGCCCCCGGTGGAGCCCGCCGAGGCCCCGATGAACATGCACAGAAAGATCAGCACCTGACTCAGGCCCGGCCAGAGCTCGTAATCGGCCGTGGCATAGCCCGTGGTGGTAATAATGGAGACCACCTGGAAAGAACCGTAGCGAAAGGCCTCGGGAAGGCTCTGGTAGACGGTGCCATAGATATCAAAGGTCACCGCCACGGAAAGGCCCAGCACGATTATGAGGAACCAGCGGCACTCGGAGTCCTGCCAGAATGCCAGGGTGCGGCCCCTCAGCATCTGGTAATGAAGGGAAAAGTTGATCCCGGCAAGCACCATAAAGACGATGATCACCCCGTCCAGGTAGGCGCTGTTAAACCCTGCCACCGATGCGTTCTTCGTGGAAAAGCCCCCCGTGGGCATGGTGGTGAATGTGTGGCAGAGGGCATCATAGAGGTCCATGCCCCCGAAGAGGAGAAGCACCACCTCCACCACGGAGATCATGGCGTACACCTTCCAGAGGATGGAGGCGGTCTCCGAAAGCCGGGGCTTCAGCTTATCCGGCACCGGGCTCGGCACCTCTGCCTTGTAGAGCTGCATGCCCCCCACCCCCAGAAACGGGAGAATGGCCAGGGAGAGGACGATAATCCCCATGCCCCCGAGCCACTGAATCAGGCTCCGCCAGAAGAGGAGCCCCTTGGGCACCGCCTCGATGTTGGTCAGCACGGACGAGCCCGTGGTGGTGAAGCCGGACACCGATTCGAAAAAGGCGTCCACAAAATGGGGAAAGGCCCCGCTTATATAAAAGGGAAGAGCTCCGTAAAGCCCCACCACGGTCCAGCCCACGGCCACGATGGCCATGCCCTCCCGCTGACTGATATTGTCGAAGCTGGTGTCCCGGCACACCAGAATGGCAATGGCACCGGAGACGGTGGTAAACCCCGCAGAGACTGCCAGGGCGGCAAGGTCCCCGCCCCCGTAAATCACGGAACAGATCACGGGCAGGAGCATGCAGAGCCCCAGCGCAAAGAGAAGGAACCCGGTAATGTAGGTCACGACAGGCCAGCGCATCAGAAGAACTCCAGCTTGACGGTGAGCATTTTTTCAATGCGGGGAACGGCTTCGCGCGTGGCAAAGATGATCACCCGGTCTTCGGGCTTGATCACGCTGTCCCCGGACGGAATGATCACCTCGTCGTCGCGGATGATGCAGATAAGCAGCGCGCCCCGGGGAAAGGAGACCTTGCTGATGGGGGTATCCACAATATCCGAGGTCTGGAGGGCCACGGCCTCGATGACCTCGGCCTGCTCACCGTGGACGCTCATGGCCGAAAGCACCTTGCCTTTTCGGATATGCTGCAGGATGGAGTTAATGGCCGAGAGCCGCGGGCTCACCACCTGCTCCACACCGATGCTGGCCATGAGAGGCATGTAGCTGAACCGGCTGATCTTGGTGATGGTGTTGTCCGCCCCCACGCTCCGGGCAAGCAGGGAGACAAGGATGTTGGTCTCCTCGTCGTCGGTCAGGGAGACCACAAAGTCCATGTCCTTGATGTTTTCTTCCAGGAGCAGGCTCTGGTCGGAGCCGTCACCGCAAAGGACCACGGCGCGGTTCATGCGCTCGGCAAGGTACCGGCAGCGATCCGGGTTTCTCTCCACGATCTTGGTGTGGATGTTCTTGCTCTCCAGAAGGTCGGCCAGGCGCGTCCCGATGAGCCCGCCCCCCACGATGAGCACCCGGTTCACGGGCTTCATGCGGCGGTTGAAAAATCGCAGGACGTCATTGAGCTTGGTGTCTTCACTGATAAAATAGACAAGATCCCCCAGCTGGAGCACATCGTTGCCGTGGGGAACAATGAGCTGCCCCTTGCGCACGATGGCCGCAATAAGGGGCCGCACGCCCCCAAGCCGGGAAGAGAACTCGGCCAGCCTGAGACCGTCCAGGGGACTCCCCTCCTCCAGCCGCATGCCCACGATCTTCACCCGGCCGCCTTCGAACTCACCCACGTCCACGGCCCCGGGCACCCGCATCAGGCGGTAGATGGTCTTTACCACCTCGATCTCGGGGTTGATGATGGTGTCGATATGGGGCGCACTGGTCCTGAAGTGCTCATGGTAGGCGTCGTAATCGCCCAGACGGATGCGGGCCAGTTTTTTGGTGGCAGGTGAGAGGATATCGCAGGTGAGGCAGGCCACCAGGTTGGTCTCATCGCTGTCGGTGACCGCCAGCATGATATCCGCCTTTTTCACTCCGGCGTCAATGAGGACCTCCGGGCTGCTGCCCGAGCCCTTCACAACCTGCACGTCCAGGTTTTCAGAGACCCGTTTCAGGGCCTCGTCACTGGTGTCCACCACCACGACATCTTTATTTTCAAGGGAGAGGCGACTGGCGATGTGAAAACCCACCTCACCGGCTCCTACAATAACGATCTTCAAGCAGTATCTCCTGATCTCATTGGTTTCGGCATTTCCCCCCCGCGCGCCGTCGCCCCCCTCCGGCCTGTCCTCAAACAGGCCCGGTACCGTCAAGGCACCGATGAGCCCTTACGGCAGCCACCAACAAAGACACCCGCAGGGCGGGTGGTGGGTTGCGGCTGGCCCGTAAAACGGCAGCACGTGCGTTATTCTCCATAGCCTTCAGGAGGTTGCATGGAAAAACGCCTGCAATATATCGCTATGTCATAGCCGATTCGCCAGCCGAGGTCAAACGAATGACCACATGGAACGTTTTTGCAGCACAGCCGAAAACGAGGCCGGGGTTTTCATCAGGACGTCGCCAGGGCCGTTTCCCCAAAAAACGCCTCGGCCAATGCCCACGGTTCCGGTTCCCCTACCCTTGTACCTGACAACCATGGACCATGGCCCGGAGACACACCCCCGGGCCATGCTGTTTTACCCTTCAGGATTCCCGGTGCCGGATCACCCGGCCATGGTTCCCGGTGACCCGTTTTCCACCTTCGATGACAACCTCACCGTTGACCAGCACATGGCTGATACCGTCCGGGTACCTGTTGGGTTCATGGAGGGTGGCCCGGCAGGCGATGGTTTCCGGAGACATCACCGTGATATCCGCTTTCAGTCCGGGGTGAATGCGACCCCGGTCCGTCATGCGCATGCGGTCGGCCGGAAGGCTGGTGATCCGCCTCACGGCCTCCTCCCAGGAGAGGAGCCCCGCCTGCTTGACGTAGCGCTGGAAGAACTGCCCCACCCATCCGTAGACGGTGGGCGCGCCGGTGTTGCCGGACAGGGGGCCGTCCGGAGCCACGGTCTGGGCATCGGAGATCACCCCGCACAGCCGGTGGGCCAGAAGCTCCCGCTGCATGGACTCGTCAAAGTTCCACCCGGCCCAGATCACCTGGGCCATCTCCTGACCCGAGGCTCGCAGAAGATCAAAGGCGGCGTCATGGGGATCACACCCCAGGATCGTCCCGATCTCCGCCATGGTTTTCCCCACCAGCTCCGGGTGCGTCGGTGAAAAAAACAGGGTGATGAGGTCCCAGCGTTTCTGGAGCACCAGTTGCCAGATGGGGTTGGGAGAAACCTTCATCTTTGCCCTGGCCTCCGGGTCGGAGAGATAGCCCAGGGTGGCCTCGATCCCACCCACATGGGCCCAGGAGGGAAGCACCGAGGCCATCAGGGTCGGCCCCCAGTTGTCGGGAATCAGGTCAAAGGCCACATCCCCCCCGGTGGCGTTGAGCCGGTCGATCATGGCAAGGCTGTTGGCCACGGCATCGTCCGGGGCTCCGAACTTGGGGCTGATATGGGAGATCTGGAGACGCACCCCGGTGATGCGGGCCACCGACAGAACCTCGCTGAAGGCCATGTCGTAGTGCACGTCCCGGTTCCGCACATGGGCCGACAGGATCCCGCCCCGGTCGGCCACCACCCTGGCCAGGGCCACCAGCTCCCGGGTATCGGCATGGATGCCCGGCTCATACTCAAGCCCCAGGGAGAGGCCGTGGAACCCCTGTGCCATGGAGTCATCCAGCAGGGCACACATGGCCTGGAGCTGCTCGTCCGTGGCCTGGCCCCTGCCCTCGGGGATCACGCACCGCCGAAGGGACCCGTGGCCCACAAGGGCCGCCACGTTCACGCCCACCCCGCCCCGCTTCAGGCGGTCCAGGTACTCGCCGGCACTGCGCCAGTCCACGGCCACCCCCGGCTGGTAGCCCAGAAGGCCCTTCAAATCCGAAGCATTGGTACACGGGGCGCAGCTGTAGCCGCACTGCCCCACCACCTCGGTGGTGACCCCCTGATGCAGAGAGCTCTGGGCCCTGCCGTCCACCAGAAAGGTAAAATCCGAATGGGTATGCAGGTCGATGAACCCGGGGCAGACCATCTGACCCCGTGCGTCGATGATCAGGGCGGCTCTGTCGCCCTCGATCCGGCCCACCGTGGAGATGAGACCGTCTTTGACCGCCACATCCGCTTTAAAGGACGCTCCGCCCTCTCCGTCAATCACCACGCCGTTTTTAATGAGTACGTCAATCATGGTTACACTCCGTTAGATCATCAGGTGAACGGCTACTTAAAAAACATGTCCACCATGCCCGTGGTCAGCCAGGGCATGGCACACAGGATGGTGATGGTGGCCAGATACGGGATAACAAAGGGAAGCACCCCCACGGAGGACTCTTCCAACGAGATCCCCGCAATGCGTGAGGAGACAAACAGGTTGACCCCGATGGGTGGTGTCAGAAAGCCCACCTCACACGTCAAAACGGTCAACACCCCGAAAAAGATGGGGTCCACCCCCATGCTTTTCACCACGGGCAGAAGCACGGCCGTAAAGATAACCACCTGGGGGATGGACTCCATCCACATCCCGGCCAGGATGTAAAGAAAGCTGATCATCATCAGCACGAGGAAGGGGTTGTCGGTAAACCCTGTAAAAAAGGCCTGGACCGCAAGGGGAATGTCGTAAAAGGCCACCAGCTGGCCAAAGGCCTTGGTGGAACCCAGGATCACCAGCACCGTCCCCACCATGGTCGTGGTGAACTTCAGGCTCTCGATGACGTGGCCCACCGTAAGCTTCCTGTAGATCACGGTGCCCACGAAGAGCCCGTAAAACACCGCCACGGCCGAGGCCTCGGTGGGGGTAAAGACCCCGCTGTAGATTCCGCCAAGAATGATCAGGGGGGCGCCGATGGCCCACTTTCCTTCCCAGAGCGCCCGCAGGAGAGGGGCAAAGGAAAAGTCACCGTCCACCCTCCCGCCGAACCCGCTCACACGGCAGACGGTGGTGGAGGTCAGGATCAGAAAAAGGATCACCATAAACCCCGGCACCAGGCCGGCAAGAAACAGCTTGGGCACCGACTCCTCGGCAATGAGGGCATAAATGATCAACAGGTTGCTGGGGGGAATGATGCTCCCCAGGGCCCCGGAAGAAGCGGAAATCCCCGAAGCGAATTTTTTCGGGTACCCTTCGTCCACCATGGCCGGAATGGTGATGGAGCCGATGGCCGCCGTGGTGGCGGGTCCGGACCCCGTAAGAGAAGCAAAAAGCCCGCAGCTCACGATGGTCACAAGGGAGGTCCCGCCCCGGAGGGAGCCGACCATCTTGCGGGCGATGTGGATGAGATGCTCGGACATCCCGCCCTTTTCCATGAGCTTTCCGGCCAGCACAAACAGCGGGATGGTCATCAGGGGAAAGGATTCAAAGGCGTTGTAAGCGGTCTGGCTGAGCAGGGCAAAGGGGATATCGATAATGTGCAGGCCGATGACGGTGGCGACACCGGCCGCCCAGGGAATGGGCACGCCGATGAGCATGCAGCCCACAAAGGCGATGGACATCCACAAAGGTCCGTTCATAATTCATACTCCTTAAAACATCATGCACGAAGGGTTGCGCGTGGTCTTTTTTTTCATGCCGCCCGGGCGGACCTCATTTTACGGGTTCGTCACCGGGCAGGACGCAGGTCAGCTCACAGGTCCCGGTTCGGAGCCATCGGTAATAGAACTGAAGGATCCGGAAGGTCATCAGCGCAAAACAAAAGGGCACCACGGCCTGGGGCCACCGCTGCTCGATGCCCAGGGACGGCGAGATAAAATGGGTGCCCCAGAGGACCTTCACGTACTCCACGCCGTGAAACACCATAAAGACATTAAACGCGCACCAGACGGCATCGCCTGCCACAATAAGACCCACGGCGATTTTTCTGGGGAACAGCTGGACCAGGTTCAGGATACGCACATGGCTCTTTTCGGTGACGGCCAGGGCCGTGCCGAAGTAAACGGAAAACACCATGCCGTAAATGGCCAGCTCCTCTGCCCACGGGGCAGACTGATGAAAAACGTATCGCAGGATCACCTGAAGAAAGACACAGCAGGACATCACCACAAGGGAGATCACGCACAAGGTGCTTTCAAACTTCGTGTTGAACCAGCGCATCAGGGTTGACGGGGACATCAAACGCTCCTTGACTCATGGCACAGAGCCGAATTTTTTAATTCAAGGACTGCCCCGGGCGTTCAGGATGGTTCCCGGGGCAGCAGGTAACAGCAGGTGGACGCGATCATTGCCCTGGCGAGGGGCTATGCGTCGGTTTTGCTGCCGGAGGACGCGCGGATCTGATCGACAATCTCCCGGAACTCGGCCGATCGCTTGGAGAGGATCTCATCCTGAAGCTTGCGGGCCGCTTCGATAAACGGCGTACGGTCCGGTCGGGTGATCTTCATCCCGTTTGCCTCAAGGTAGGTGCGGCACTCCTCGATCTTCTTGAGCATGTTGGCCCGATGGATCCTTCCGGCGTCCCGCCCCGCCTTGATCACGGCCTCACGCTGGGCATCGGTGAGTTTCCCCAGGAACCGCTTGCTGCAGAAGAGAGGAGAAAAAGAGGTGAAGTGATCCAGGACGGTGAGGTTGTCGGCCAAATCGAAAAACTTCTGGGAGCGGATGACAAAGGTGCCGTTGTCGCCGCCTTCCACCGTCCCGGTCTGAAGGGCCGTGGACATTTCCGACCACGCCAGGGGCACAGGCTCTGCGCCGAAGGCCTGGAAGGTACGGATCATGATCTTGTTCTTGGGAACCCTGAGCTTCAGCCCCTTCATGTCGTCCATGCTGCGGATGGGGCGCTTGGTGTTGTACATGTCCCGGGGCTCCACCGCGTTGTAGGAGAGAAGGTAGACGCCGGTCTTGGCGTAGAGCTGATCCCGGAACCGGTCCCCGATGGGTCCTTCCAGCACCTGGGAGGCATGCTCAAGGCTGTTGAAGATATACGGCAGGACGAACACGTCCATGAGGGGGTAGTGGGGAGAGACGTTGTTCATGGTGATGATAAACCCGTCCACGATGCCGATCTGAAGGGATTTAAACCCATCTTCCTCCCCCCCGATCTGTCCGCAGCAACGACGTTTGACCACCACCTCGCCCCCGGTGTATTCATCCACCAGCCCGGAAAAGATGGTGACTAGCTCGCCGTAAGCGCTGTCATCGGCTGTCTGCCACCCCAGGTTCATGACCACCTTGGCTGAGGCCGGAGCACTGAACACCGCCATCAGAAACAGCATCGCCACACATAAAGCCACTTTCTTCATCACGTTTCCTCCTAACAAAGTCTGCGATCATCATATTGACATCATTCTTCCACAGAGAATTGGCCACCGAAGGCCTGTTCTTGCCGTGGTATCAAGGCACAAACCATGCCACATGCCGGACAAGATCCCTCAGACCCCATCGACACACGCGGGCCAGGCACACCACATCATGTGCAGGTACTGCGACAATTCATCTATATTTGGTATCAAGCAGAAAAGACACGGAACAGCTCAGCGGGAGGAAAGCAGGCATAGGACGGCGAGGAGGCCCGGGCAGAAGGAGGAGGCGTCCCGTTTTTTGGATCCAAAAAACGGGACGCGCATGAACACATGTCTTGATTTTTAGACGCCACCAAAAAGGGAATGGGCTGACCCATGGCATTCAAATCAGGCCGTGGCGTTTAAGCTTTGCGTAGATGGTGGAGCGCTTGGTTTGCAGCACCCCTTCCAGGCCGTCGGGACCGGCCACCTTACCGCCGGTCAGCCCCAGAACATAGGCGAGGTACTTCTTCTCCAGCTCTTTTAAGGTCGGCAGCCCCCCAAAGAGCTCCGTACCGGCCCCTGCCACAGGGGCAGACAAAGACGGAGACGACTCATGGGCCTCGGGAAACAGCTCAAGCCGGTCCCCGGAGGAGAGGATCACAGCCCTTTCCATAATCCCTTTCAGCTCCCGGATGTTCCCCTGCCAGGGGCGGGACTGAAGGTCGGCGATCTGCCCCGGGGTGAGACTCAGCACTGTTTTTCCGTAGCGCCTGGCAAAATGGGTCAAAAACATCTGGGCGAGATAGACAATGTCTTCGGAGCGTTCCCTTAAAGGGGGAATCGTAAAGGGCAGGACAAAGAGGCGATAGAAAAGGTCTTCCCGAAAGGTCCCGTCGATGACGTCCTGTTTCAAATCCCTGTTTGTGGCGGCAATCAGCCGGAAATCGGAGAGGTGCTCCTTGGTTCCCCCCACCCGGGTGAACTTATGGTTCTGGAGCACCCGCAAGAGCTTGACCTGAAGGGACAGGGAGATCTCCCCCACCTCATCGATAAAAAGGGTTCCCTGGTTGGCCAGCTCAAAAAAACCAACCTTCTGGGAGGTCGCCCCGGTAAAGGCCCCTTTTTCGTGACCAAAAAGCTCACTTTCAATAAGGGACTCTGCCATGCTCGCCGGATGCACAGGGATAAACGGCCCCTTGCGCCCGCTCTCCGAGTGGATATGCCGGGCAAAAAGCTCCTTGCCCACCCCGGTCTCCCCCAGGATAAGGATGGTGGCATCGGTGCGGGCCGCCTGGGCCGACTTCTTCAACAGGGGCGCCATGGAGACGCCGTAAAAGGGCTCGTGGGAGGACTCGCCGGGCACGGGGTAATACCGGGGCTGTTGCTGCGAGGCCTCCAGGATCACCGCCGAGCGGACCTCCGATGTGATGAGCAGGGCCAGATGTTCATCCATCTCCCCGAGCAGGCGCCCCAGCCGCCCGGAGGTCTCCTGGCTCTCGGCATACAGGACCCAGGTGGACGCCCCCTGGGCGCTCACGGGAATGGCAACCGCGGCAAAGGACTCCAGATTCACCCTGGCAACCTCCTGGCGCTCAATGGCCTGGGATGCCAGGGGAAGAAGAGAGTTACACACCCCGTGCTCCAGCTCCTCCCGGGAGACATTGCATGCGGCGATACCGGCCACCGCCCCTTCTTCGACCCCCCGAACCAGTATGACCCGCTCGGCCTCAAACTCCTCTTGAATAATGGTGACAAGCTGGCGGTAGAAAATCGATGGCTCCTTATGGGACGTGAGCTTCTTGAACCGCCGGGTGCACCGCTGCGTCAGGCTTCCGACACCCGGCTCCGGGTCCGCGATTTTTGCCTGGGGCCAGGCAATCTCTTCCAGAAACAGTGGAGGCCGCTGCCCGCCCGCCCCCTCTTTTTCCAGGCACCCCACCCGCTCCAGGAGCTGTCGTGTCTGGGGAATACGGATGGTCCCGCCCGCCTCATGGAACACCTCCATGCTCTCCGTAAGCAGCTGCCGCACAACGGACAGGGGTTTTCCGGCGTCATAGGCCAACAGCGCCTTCTGGCGCAGGGCAGCTCCTCGCATCATTTTGTCCCCGCCGTTCAGGTTCTTCCGGGTCTCCGCCTCCACATCCACCGAAGGGATGGGGGGATACCCCCGCCTGAAAAAATCAACACTGAGCTCGTAGCTGCGGGAGCGGCCAAAGAGGGTCTGCTCAAATTCACAGGACGTGAAAAACGCATGGTACGCCTTCAGGGCTTCATAGGCCTTGTCCATCTCGCCGTAACGGCTGTGGGTACAGGCCGTCACATGGAGATAAAAGACATAGGCCATCTCGTGAAGCCGGGGGTCCAGAAGGCTCCTGGCCCGGTTCAGGTACTTTTCCACCTCACCGCGATCACAACCTGCGTCCCCCAGAACCATGGTGAGCTGGAGGCACCACCACCCTTCGGTAAGCTCGTTGCCCTTCAGGTGAGCCGTGCGGCACGCGGATTTGGCAATGCCGATGGCCAGGTGAAATTTCCCCAGAAAATGGGCCGCCGAAGAGGGATAAATCCCGGAGAGGTCCTTGTAGTACCGCAGGTTCCAGACATAGGAAGCCGGATCCACCTCGTTGTAGTAGTGCAGGGTCTTTTTCATGTCCCCCTGGTTGAAGTGCAGGGAGGAGAGAAACATGGCGGCGATACAGAGGATATCGTTGTCCCCGAGCTCGTCAATGGCCTCCTGGCTCTCCATGAGCGACGGCAGGGCCTGGAGGGAAGAGCGCCCGGTAAAATGATCCAGAAGGACCTCGCTGAGCTTGAGGATAATGCGCTTGCGCATGTCGCCGATGCGGATGGCGATTTCGTTGGCAAAAAAGAAGAGGCGAATGGAAAGGGAGAGGTTCCGGGCCAGATAAAGGCTGAGCCCGAGGATGGCAATGGCAAGCTCCAGAAACCGGGAGAGCTCTTCCCGGGATTTTTCCAGGGTGCGCTCTTCGTCGCAGAAAGCCAGCATCTGCTCCAGAGTCTCGGTGAGGAGCACCCGGAGCCCGGCCGTGACCGAAACCTCCAGCCGGTTGGAGATATCGGCCACCAGGGCTTCAAACACGGCGATCTCGTCAGGGCCGCGGAGCCGGTCTATCTCGGAGAGAAGCCCTCCTCGGTAGGCCCGGGCCTCCAGGGTCGGGAGGTGGGCCCTGATTTCAGCGCGACCCAGTCCACCCGGGGCCAGCTGCCAGCACGCTGTCCCACAGGCGTGTGCGAGCCCGGCCCCATGGAGCCCCCGAAGGGCAAGGGACGTCTCCCGGATGGTGCTCCCCGTCCATTCGGCAAGAACGGACTCATGGATGTGGGACCTCACAAACGCCAGCACACTCAAGGCGACAACCTGATCTTCCGTCAATGCCGATAAACGATGCACAGCTCTCCCCGCTCTTAAACATTGCCTGCACCAGCGGTGTCGACGTGCCTCGGCATGACCCGGGGCAACGCCAAGGGGCGCAGGTTTTCATTTGCAATAAACGTATACCCCCGACGATATGGCACTTCAGGGCCCATCGTCAATAGAAGCCTTCCATGGCCAAAGTCCATGCCTCCGGCGACGAGGTGAGCCACCTCAAAAGCGCATGTCCATGATCGATTTATCCGCACAAAAGACAATGATCCGAAACATGAGCCACACTTCCGTGCAACCGGAACAGAGATGACCGCATGTACCTGTTGTTTATTTGTAATGGCTTTTACATACAAGCTGTTGTATTATCTATATCAGTACGTTGTTTACTAAAACGCCGCATCGAAACACATTCTGACATCGTTCCCACTCTCCCTGGACGGAGCCCTTCCCCGCACCCCCTTGCCGCTGACGCACCGCCCGAACACCAGCACCCCGGACAACCCGTTGATCGCAAGATCTGATCGTTTCCTTATATTAGGGAGGACACCATGCCATCCACCCATCCCCTGTATCGAACACCCGACCTCTCTTCGCCCCTTGGGCGGGAAGAGCTTGTCCGCATGTACGACGACGCCATGGACCACCTCACCCTTGCCCGTTGCAGCGGAGCCGAGGACCAGAAGAAAAACATCTCCACCGTGGTCAAGATCCTGAACCATCTCAAGGAGGCACGGGAACACGCCCCCTCCCAGGGAGAGGACGGCACCGACCTTTCGGCCCTGTTCGGTTACATGATTGACCGCCTCTCCATCAGCCACTCGGGCCTCGGCATCGACCCCATCAACGAGGTAAGCTGGCTGATCCGCAACCTCAAAGAGCTCTCCACCCCCACGAAAAAGCCGGATCGCCCCGCAGATATTCCACACTCTTAAGTCAATAAGGGCCAAAAAAAATGCCCCGGCCCAACAGGGTCGGGGCGCCCCAAAACATTGAATTTCAATTCTTTCGTATCCCAGCCCCGCCATCCCGCCCTATTCCTTCCCTGTTTTTCAACAGCCCATCGTCATTTTTATTTAAAGAATACGAAAAATCCTCCGATATGTTCTTTATACCGCGGGTGATCCGGCACCAGCCTTTGGAAAAAGGATTTTCCAAAACCACACAGGGCTCCCAAACGGTATACGACAAGTTGACTTCACGGCACGGATGCCGACCATTGAAAGTTTATTTCACGGAGGAAATCACATGGCACTTTCAATCAACACCAACGTCACCTCTCTCACCGCCCAGCGTAACCTGGGTAACACCGCGTCAGGCCTCAATAAATCGCTCCAGCGACTCTCTTCCGGCCTGAGAATCAACTCTGCAAAAGACGACGCCGCTGGCCTGGCCATTACCGACCGTATGACCTCCCAGATCCGTGGCCTGAACCAGGCGGTTCGAAACGCCAACGACGGTATCTCCCTGGCCCAGACCGCTGAAGGGGCCCTCCAGGAGACCACCAACGGACTCCAGCGAATCCGCGAACTGTCCGTACAGGCGGCCAACGACACCAACACCGCTGAAGACCGGGCATCCATCCAGCTCGAGATCGACCAGCTGGTTTCCGAGATCGACCGAATCGCCGAAGCCACCACCTTCAACAACAAAAACATCCTCAACGGCAGCTCCGGCACCTTCACCTTCCAGGTGGGCGCCAACGCCAACGAGACCATCGGTGTGGACCTTGTCAACGTCAAGGCCAACGCCCTGGGCCAGCAGCCCGGCATCGTACAGTCCACCGCCTCCCGCGTCTCCCTGACCAACGACGCCGCCGACGCCGGCAGCATCGGTATCCAGGAAGGGGCCGCAGGCAGCACCCTCACCGCCGGGGACGTCAGCGTCCAGGTGGACGGTGCCTCCTCTGTGGACATCGCCCAGGCCAAGTACGGCGGCGACATCACCTCCGCCTCCACGGCCGACCTCAAGGACACCAACGCAGCCAACTACGGCAGCGGTAGTGCAAAGGCCATTGCCGATCGAATCAACAACATCCGCGAGATGAACGAGGAAGATCCCGGCGAAGGCATGGAAGGCACCAGCCTTGAGGGCGTGTACGCCAAGGCGTCCACCAGCTTCCAGGCATCCGACATGGACGCCGCCGACTACTCCGGCTCTGCCGTGGCAGGGGATGGCCCCAGCAACGTCGGCGTCGGCCGCATCGGCAACAGCGACCTGATGATCAACGGCGTGGGCGTGGGCCCTGCAGACTTCAAAGAGAACGACGCCGACGGCAGCCTCACCAACGCCATTAACGCCAAGAGCCACCTCACCGGCGTTACCGCCAGCGTGGATGACGACGGCGAGCTGACCCTGTCTGCCGACGACGGCCGTGACATCGTGCTGAGCACCACCAACGCGGAAGTCACCAACCTCGTCTTCGGCGGCGGCGTGAAGTCCACCTCCTTTGACTCTAACTTCAACGACCTGCGCATCACCGGTTCTGTCTCCCTGACGGCCTCAGACACCCTGAGCCTGTCCGGCACCAACGCCACGGACGCCGGTTTCGCAACCCTCTCCGAGGACAACGTCCAGGCCAAGGGCTCCATCGCCAACGCCGACGTCTCCACGGTGGAAGCGGCCAACGAAACCATCAAGTCGGTGGACAGCGCCATCCGCCAGGTGGACGACATGCGCGCCAACCTGGGTGCGGTCCAGAACCGTTTTGACTCCACCATCCAGAACCTCTCCAACGTTTCTGAGAACCTGAGTGCGTCACGTTCCCGTATCCTTGATACGGACTTCGCCTCCGAGACGGCCAACATGACCAAACTCCAGGTCATGCAGCAGGCCGGTACCGCCATGCTTGCACAGGCGAACCAGCTGCCGCAGTCCGTTCTCAGCCTGATCGGGTAACCATTAAGGAGCCGTCTCACCCTTAGTAAGAGAAGGTTTGCCTTTATCCGATTGTTCAGGATAAAACGAGTGCACAGGGAACCTGCATAGTCGAAAAAGCCCCTGGGCGATCCCAATCGCCCGGGGGCTTTCCCCGACACCTTCTGCAGGAACCGTGTTCACCGAAAAAACGTTCACAAAGGCATCGGGCCGCCCCACGGCGGATGCCAAAGGAGCAGGATCATGGGAGTGTCGGTAGGCGGCATCGTTTCGGGGATCGATCTCGACGGCATCGTCGAGCAGATTACCGAAGTGGAAAAGAGACCCGTCAAAGCGTTGGAAGCGAAGAAAGAGGACTTCAAGGTCCTGATCTCCGCCTATGCCAACCTGTCGAAGGAGCTCTCCGGCCTCAGCAACGCTGCCCGCTCCCTCCGGTACCCCAGCGCCTACACCGCCCGCACGGCCACCAGCCCCGACCCCGAGAGCTACACCGTCTCCGCCGGATCCTTTGCCCGGACCGGAACCTACAGCCTGGAAGTCCATCAGCTGGCCACAAGCCAGAAGCTGGCCGCCGGGCCCTTTACTGAAGACGCGCTTCCCGGTGGCGGGACCCTGAGCATCCAGGTGGGCGACGGCAATCCCATGGAGATCACGGCAGGGGCCAACTTCTCCCTCCACGACCTGGCCAACGCCATCAACGCCGAAAAAGGCGCTGTGACGGCCGGGGTGATCTTTGACGGCACCCATCATTTCCTGACCCTGTCGGCCAACGACACCGGAGCGGCCAACACCATCTCCGTTGACGTGATCGAAGACGAAGACGGGGACACAGGGGATGACGCCGGGCTCTCCGCCCTGGTAGCCTACGGGAATGAAGAGGGGGAAGGTGCTGGAGACAAGGCCTTTTCCGTGACCCAGGAAGCCAAGGATGCCATCATCTCCGTGGACGGGGTCCAGGGAATCCACCGGCCCTCCAACACCATCGAAGACGTGGTCAAGGACGTCACCCTGACCCTCTCCGGGACAGCCCCGGCCACCACCTTCAACGTGGCACTGGACCAGGGCGCCATCTCCGAGAAGCTCGAAACCTTTGTGGAAAAGTACAACAATGTCCTCACCTTCTTCTTCAACAGCCAGAAGTACAACGGCGAAGGGGAAGAGCAGGGCACCCTCTTCGGAGACCAGACCGCCAACCGCATCAACGGCGCACTGACCCGCTCCACCGCGGGCACAGTGTCCGGAAACGACAGCTTCCGCTATCTTTCCGATGTCGGGGTGACCATGCGGCGGGTCACGGACAAAGAAGATCCCGAGTACGGCAAGCCCTATCTGGAACTGAACCAGGAGACCCTTTCCCGAGCCCTTGAAGAACACCCCGACGACCTGAAGCGGTTTTTTACCAGCATCGACGAAGGGGAAGAGGGCTTTGCGGTTCGCATGTGCACCCTCATCGAAGGGTTCAACGATCCCACAGGCGGCATCTTAGCCTCCGGGAGCAAGGGCCTCAAAACCAAGATCGGCAGCATCGACAAGCAGATCACGCGCATCGGGGACAAGGCGGAACGTTCCGAGGAAAGACTTCGGAACAAGTTCAACTCCCTTGAGAGCCTGCTTGCCGAATACAAAGTCACAAGCGATCACCTCGCCTCGCAGTTGAAGGCTTTGCCCGGGGTATCCAAAGAGTAGAACCGGAACCGGTGCCACTCACCTTAGTTTCCGTTACAGTTGAAGGAGTTCACACCCATGACACCCATGACCTACAGTGCATATGCCGCATCGGCCGCCCGAGAGGACCTTCCCCAGGATCGGATCCTCATCATGCTCTACGAAGGGGCCATCAAGTTCATCCACCTGGCCGTGCGGGGCATCGAGGAAAAACGACCGGCGCTCAAGGGGGAGTACATCTCCAAAGTCCTGGCCATCATTACCGAGCTCAGCACCGCCCTCGACATGGAGCGCGGTGGGGAGATCGCCGAAAACCTCGCCGCTCTGTACGACTACATGGTCCGGCGCCTCACCGAGGCGAACATCCACAACCGCACCGAAGCCCTCCGCGAGGTGGAGGCCCTCCTCGTAAGCCTCAACGAAGGCTTTACCGAGGCCTCACGCGCCCGACGCCAGTCGTCGGTGAGGCGTCCCGAAAAACCAAGGGAGAGCTGTGGTGTCTGTGTTGCCATCTGAGACTCCGGCCGATGTCATGGCACGCATGGAGGCCCTTATGGACCAGGTGGAGGCATCACTGAGCTCCGCCGATCCCGAGGCCCTCTTCACCCTGGCCCGGCGCCAGGCCGACCTGGTGGGCGAGCTCAAGAAGCTGCCCATGGACAGGTCCCACGCCGAGCTCCTTTCCCGCATTCTGGAACGGAGCCGGCACCTTGCCCAGCGCATTGAAGAGGAGATGGACGCCATCCGGTCCCAGCTCACTGCCTCGGCAAACAAAAAGCGAATCCGGGGAGCCTATGCCTCCCCGTATTGACACAAGGCGGCACCGACCCTGCCGTCACAAACCTTTGGAAAAACCAGGCCCTGCCAAGGCGAGCCTTTGCACCCTTCAGGGCGCATGGATAAAGAGAGTTCACCATGATGCAAACCGTATCGAACGTTCAACCCCAGATGCCCCAAAGACGGGATGATGTCTCTGCCGCGGAACCCGTCCGCAGAGCCCCCGGATCCGAAGCCACCTCGGACAACAAGGCCAGCACCGAGGAGCGCCAGGAAAAAGTGCGCAGCGACCGGGAAGACCGGCTTCGTGAAGAAAACCTCTCCCAGGAGACCCTTGACGAAATCTCCCGGGACCTGGACAGCCTGCACGCCGTCGGCCTGAATTTCACACGACATGACGAAACCGGTCGCACCATGGTTCGGATCACGAACCGCGATACCGAAGAGGTTATCCGTGAAATTCCCGCCAAGCAGGTCCTTGACCTGGCAGCAAAAATCGAAGAGATGGTCGGCATCATCTTCGACGAAAAAGTGTAACGGCCCACTCCCCCCCACACCCGATTCTTGCCCGTCACACCGCCCTTTGAAGCCGGTCTTACCGGAACAGGAGACATGCATCCTTTTTCCGCAGCGTCCCCTTCCCCCTCACTTTACGGGCAGCCCCCGCCGATTTATGTTCCCCAGGCTTTCACTTTTTTTCGGAATCGGGGCCCTGCCTCCCCGGTGTTTTCTGTGTCATCTCGCCGAGATAATGGACCATCATCGCCCCCCAAACGCACTGTTACCCCCTAAGAACATTGTTGAATTCATTTGCTTTCCATGTTTATTTTTGCTAATTTTTACAACTTAACCTTGGTATGACACTAGAATAATAAGTCATTTCATACCGGGGGCACACCTAAGCGAAATACGGCACACGAAACGATTTTGGAAAGAGACAGCGGATCACAGGCACCGGATATGCACCGGCGCTTTTTCCGCAGCTGAAACAACGACCGAAGCTCCGCACATGTCCCCTCTTCGGGACACCCAGCTTCTCCCCACGGAGGACACCGCGGATCCACCGGACCGTTTTTTTACAACACACTAATTTCAGGAGGCGTGAATGAGACGAATACTGGCACTGACATCCATCCTGCTCATGGGAGCGGCCCTTTTGGTATCGGGATGTTCAAAACCGGAAGAAGAAGTGAAGACAACGTTAAACACAACGGTCCATCTTGCCATGGACGCCGACCCGGTCTCCCTGGACCCCCACATTCAGCTCTCCGGCGGCATGCTGGCATACTCCCACGTGGCCTTCGATCCCTTGGTCCGCTGGACCCGCGACATGTCCATTGAGGGCAGGCTCGCAGAAAAGTGGGAGCGCCTGGACCCGTTGACCGTCCGATTCTGGCTCAGAAAAGACGTCACCTTCCACAGCGGCAACCCCTTCACCGCCAAAGACGTGGTCTGGACCTTCAAGCGTCTCCAGAAAAGCATCGACTACAAAGGCCTTTTCGAGCCCTTTGAGAGCATCAACATCGTCGACGACCACACCATCGACATCGTCACCAAGCGTCCCTACCCCCTTCTCCTGAACATGGCCACCTACATCTTCCCCATGGACAGCGTCTTCTACACCGGCACCGATGAAAACGGCCAGCCCAAGGACGCCCAGGTCAAGAGCGGCCCCTCCTTTGCCCTCAACCACGAGTCCGGCACCGGCCCCTTCGTCGTCACCTCCCGCGAGCACGGCGTCAAGACCGTTTACGAGCGCTACGCCGACTACTGGGACAAGGCATCCCCCGGCAACGTGGAAAAAATCGTGCTCACCCCCATCAAGAACACCGCCACCCGCGTGGCTTCGCTGCTCTCCGGAGACACCGACTTCATCTATCCCGTCTCCCCCCAGGACTTCCACCAGATTGAAAACGACGAAAAGACCAAGCTCGTTACCATGGGCGGCACCCGCATCATCACCCTTCAGATGAACCAGACCCGACGCCCCGAGTTCAAAGACGTGCGCGTTCGTCAGGCCATTGTCCATGCCATCAACAACGAAGGCATCGTCAAGAACATCATGAAAGGATTCGCCACCACCGCCGGTCAGCAGAGCCCCAAAGGTTACCTGGGCTACAAAGAAAACCTGGTGCCCCGCTACGACCTGGAGAAGGCCAAGGCCCTCATGAAAGAAGCCGGCTACGAAAACGGCTTCGAGTGCTCCATGATCTCCCCCAACAACCGCTACGTCAACGATGCCAAGATCGCCGAGGCCGTTGCCAACATGCTGGCCAAGATCAACATCAAGGTGAACCTCAAGACCATGCCCAAGGCCCAGTACTGGGACGAATTCGACGCCAAGGTGGCCGACATCCAGCTCATCGGATGGCACGCGGATACCGAAGACTCCGGCAACTTCACCGAGTACCTCACCATGTGCATCAACACCGAGACCGGCTACGGCCAGTACAACAGCGGGACGTACTGCAACGCCCGGGTTGATGAGCTCACCCTGGCCGCCCAGTCCGAGACCGACACGGCCAAGCGCACCGCCATGCTCCAGGAGATCGAGCAGATCCTCTACGACGAGGCGGCCTTCGTCCCCCTGCACTGGCAGAACCTGGCCTGGGCTTCTGTGAAGAACCTCGACATCGAGCCCATCGTCAACACCATGAACTTCCCCTACCTCGGCGATCTCGTCGTCAAGTAAGGGATGTAAAATAGACGATCCCTGGCCGGTTCCACCGATAAATTCCGGTTGAACCGGCCATTTATTTTGGCGGATTCATTTGCATTTCACCGCCCATCTATGCTTGAATACGAGCGTTTCGTTTACCGGTGAGGGAACATATTCCTCATCAGCTGTACCCGCTGCCTGCCGGTGCCCGTACAGGACACCGGCAGGCAGCGGGTAGAACGCCCACGGGAAGCGCTGCGGCCCAGTGCCGCACCAACGCACTCCCCTCGCACCGTGACAATTAAGGACGCGACCATACCCATGTTTGCATTTACCGTAAAACGCATTTTACAGGCACTGTTCGTCATGCTGGTCATCAGCTTGCTGGGCTTCTCCATCAAACACCAGTTCGGCGACCCCATCCGAGACATGGTGGGGGTCCGGGTGTCGGTTCAGGAGCGCGAGCAGCTCCGGGAACAGATGGGACTGAACGACCCCTTCCTCACCCAGTACGGACGGTTTCTCAAAAACGCCGCCCACGGAGACCTGGGCACAAGCTTCTTCCACAAGAAGCCTGCCATGCACGTGATCCTCTCCAAGGCCCCGGCCACCATCGAGCTGGTCTTTGCCGCCAGCCTCATCGTGATCCTCATCTCCGTGCCGGCGGGTATCTTCGCCGCCATCAACCCCCGCCACTGGTTCTCCCGCCTCACCATGGGCACCAGCATCGTGGGGGTCTCCATCCCGGTCTTCCTCACCGCCATTCTCATGATCTACCTCTTTTCGGTGACCCTTGCGTGGTTTCCATCCTACGGCAGGGGGGAAACGGTGAACCTGTGGGGATGGCAGACAGGCCTTCTCACCCTGGACGGCCTGAAACACCTCGTCATGCCGGCCATCGCCCTCTCCTCCATCATGCTGCCGCTCTTCATCCGGCTCATCCGATCGGAGATGATGGAGGTCCTGGAGACGGAATACATCCGGTTTGCCTACGCAAAGGGCCTCAAAAAGCCGCGCATCTGGTTCGTGCACGCCTTCAAGAACACCCTGCTGCCCGTCATCACCGTGGGCGGCGTCCAGCTGGGCATCATGCTGGCCTACACCATCCTTACCGAAACGGTCTTTCAGTGGACCGGCATGGGCTTCATGTTCCTTGAAGCGGTCCAGCGCTCCGACACCACCCTGCTGGTGGCCTACATCATCTTTGTGGGCGCCGTCTTCGTCATCGTCAACACCATGGTGGATATCATCTATGGTCTCGTCAATCCCACCATCCGGGTATCGGGGAGAAAATGAAACAGTCACTCAGAAATTTCAAAGATTCGTATCTCTTTTACAGCTTCAAGCGCGACAAGATCGCCATGGTCAGCCTGGCTATTCTGCTGATTCTCATGGTGGTGAGCTTTTCGGCCCCACTCCTTGCGCCTTACGACCCCTATGACTCCGGGACCATCGACATCCTCAACTCGGAGCTCCCTCCGGCCTGGATGCACGGCGGCTCCGACGCCTTTCTCCTGGGCACGGACCAGCAGGGGCGGGACCTTCTTTCCACCATGATGTACGGCATGCGCCTGTCGGTGCTCATCGGCTTAGGGGCCGTGGTGCTCCAGGCTTTCATCGGCATCACCGTGGGGCTCTTTGCGGGCTACTTAGGGGGCCGGCTGGACAACTTTCTCATGCGCATGGCTGATATCCAGCTCTCCTTTGCCACCATGATGGTGGCCATCCTCATCAGCGCCATCTTCCAGACGGTGTTCGGCACGAGCCGGTACAACGACATGGCCGTCCCCCTGCTGGTGGTCATCATCGGCATCGCCGAGTGGCCCCAGTACGCCCGGACGGTTCGCGCCTCGGTGCTGGGCGAAAAAGGCAAGGAGTACGTGGAAGCGGCTCGGGTGGTGGGGCTTTCCCGCCTGCGCATCATGTTCCGACACATCCTGCCCAACACCATGAGCTCGGTGCTCGTCATCTCCACGGTCCAGGTGGCAAACGCCATCATGAGCGAGGCCGCCCTCTCCTTCCTCGGCCTGGGCATGCCCGTGAACCGTCCCTCCCTGGGCTCTCTGATCAACGCAGGATTTGAGTACATCTTCAGCGGCGCCTGGTGGATCACCCTCTTTCCCGGCCTCTTTCTCGTGATCCTCGTCCTTGTCATCAACCTCCTCGGGGACTGGCTCAGGGATGTGCTCAACCCCAAGCTTTACAAAGGATAAAGGCGACACCCAATCATGGAACCGATACTCGATATACAGAACCTTGACGTCAAATTCGCCCTTCGCACCGGAGAGGTCACGGCCATCGACAACCTCTCCCTCTCCCTGGCCAAGGGGGAGCGCTTAGGGATCGTGGGAGAAAGCGGGGCCGGTAAATCGGTCATGGGCTTTTCCATCATCAAGCTGATCCGAAAGCCCGGCTTTATCGCAGGGGGCACCATCCGCTTCCGCGACACAGAGATCTCCGCCTACTCCGAAGAGAAGATGCGGGACATCCGCGGAAACCGCATCAGCATGATATTCCAGGACCCCATGATGGCCCTGAACCCCGTGCTGACCATCGGCACGCAGATGACCGAGGCCATCCACGCCCACATGGATGTCTCCAAGGAGGAGGCTGAGCGCATCGCCCTGGAAAAGCTGGCCCGCGTGCACATCCCCTCCCCGGAGAAGCGCCTGGCCCAGTATCCCCATGAGTTCTCCGGGGGCATGCGCCAGAGGATCATCATCGCCATCAGCCTGCTCACCGATCCGGACATCATCATCGCCGACGAGCCCACCACGGCCCTGGACGTCACCATCCAGGCCGAGATCATGGACCTGCTCATCGAACTGTGCGACTCCGACGGCATGAGCCTGATCCTCATCACCCACGACTTAGGGGTCGTGGCCGAGGTCACCGACCGCATCGCCGTCATGTACGCAGGGCGGGTCATTGAGACCGGGCCCACCCAGGCCATCATCAACACCCCGAAGCACCCCTACACCCAGGGCCTCATCAAGGCCCTGCCGGAGAGCCGTAAACCCGGGGAAGCCCTCTACCAGATCCCGGGAATGATGCCCACCCTCACGGACATTCCCAGCGGCTGCGCCTTTAACCCACGCTGCCCCATGAAGGGAGAGATCTGCATGACCAAACGGCCCGAGGCGGCCCTTGCGGATGAACAAACAGGCCACATGGCCGCATGCCATTTAGTCTCGGGAGACCTTGCATCATGACAACAGAATCCACCAAGCCCATCCTTACACTGAAAAACGTCGTCAAGCACTTCGACATCTCCGGAGGCTTTCTGGAAAAACTTCGCCTCCAGGGCGGCAAGCTCAGCCTCCACAGCACGGTGGTCCAGGCGGTGAACAGCATCAGCCTGGATATCCTGGAAGGAGAGACCTTGAGCGTTGTCGGGGAGAGCGGGTGCGGCAAGTCCACGCTGGCGCGCTGCGTCATCGGCATCCACCAGCCCGACAGTGGGGAGATCCTCTTTCGGGGCAACCGCATCGACAACCTCTCGTCCAAGGCCATGATGCCCTACCGGTCTAAGATGCAGATGGTGTTCCAGGACCCCTACTCCTCCCTGAACCCGCGGCTCACCGTGAAAAAAACCCTGGAAGAGCCCCTGCGGTTCCACAACCCCGGCATCAGCAACGGGGAGGTCAAGGACCGCATCGCCGAAGTCATGGAGCAGGTGGGGGTGGACCCCATGTGGGCCCAGCGCTACCCCCACGAATTCTCCGGAGGCCAGCGCCAGCGCGTCAGCATCGCCCGGGCCCTGGTGGTGGACCCCGCCTTTATCGTTGCCGACGAGCCCATCAGCGCCCTGGACGTCTCGGTGCAGGCCCAGATCCTCAACCTTCTCATGGAGACGCAGGAAAAACGGGGCCTCTCCTACATGTTCATCTCCCACGACCTCTCGGTGGTGCGCCACATCAGCAGCCGGGTGGCCGTGATGTACCTGGGGAGCCTCTGCGAACTTGCCGATGCCGAGACCCTCTACACCGAACCGCGACACCCCTACACCAAAGCCCTCCTCAGCGCCATCCCCAAGCTGAGCGGGGAAAAGAGCCACATCAGCCTGAAAGGCGAGGTGCCCTCCCCCATCAACCTGCCCTCGGGGTGCGTGTTCCACGGCAGATGCCCCCACGCGGATGAACGCTGCATCCGGGAGATCCCCAAGGTAAATCCCTGCGGCACAGGCCTTGTGGCCTGCCACCGGGTGGAGGAAGGCGTTCTTTAGCCCGCACGCCCAACCGCACAAAAAAAGGGCGCACACGAAGCAAGCTTTCGTGTGCGCCCTTTGGCGTTTTAACAACCGTTTTCTTTAAAAAACTACCCGGCCTCAACCTCCTCCTGCTTGGAGGTGCGATGAGCAATAAAGTACTGGAGCTGAGCCTTCTGGTTGGCGCTGAGGTCCACAAACCGCACCCGCCTCTGGCGCATGATGATGGAGGAGAGGGAAGAGGGGTTGTCGATCTCCACGTCTTCCACGGTCTCGTAGGGCATCTTTTCCAGGTAGAACCCGTTGTCCCCCACGTAGATATGGGTCTCCACAGGCTCCTTGGGCTGCTCGGCGTGGACAATGTACCGAAAACAGAGCCCGTCCATGCTGATATCCACAATGGGCCCCACCTTGCTTGAGGCCGGAGACAATGCAGCATAAGCGCCGTCACCGGCGCGGTAACGCCTGTGGGCACGTCGGTCAGCCATCTCCTGGGATTGTCCGATCATTGCGGCTCCATGGGCAAGTGGGGAGAGAAAAGGTGGTATCGGACAGGCGCCCACCCTGAGGCGCCATCTTCCGTATGCGGTTAGCCGGAGTACTGTTGTAGCACAATCGCTGCCCCAAGGCAAATCGAAAGACTAACCAGCGCCTGTAAGGCTGCATTCGCCTTTACTTGCAAAATAGCACAATTCGCCTGCACTTAAAGGAAGTTAAAGAACAGAAAAGCCCTTCATCCTGCAGGATTTTCAGCAGAAAGAGGAAAGCGGGGGAGAAAAAGGGACGCGAGATCCAGGTCATCCGGCGTGGTGATCTTGATGTTGCACCGACTGCCGGCCACCACCTCCACGGGGTGCCCCAGGCGCTCCACCAGGGATGCATCGTCCGTACCCAGCACGCCCAGGGCCCGGGCCTCATCATGGGCACGGCACAGGAGTCCGGCGTCAAACACCTGGGGGGTCTGAGCCATCCAGAGGCCGTCCCGGGACAGGGTCCCTGCGATGGCACCGTCCGTGCTTACCCGCTTGAGGGTCTCAAAGGCGGGCACGGCCAGAATGGCGGCTCCGCACCCTGAAGCCGCTTCACACACCTTGAGGATCTCCTCTTCGGACACAAAGGGGCGCACCCCGTCATGGACCGCCACCAGCCCCTTAAAGTCGGTGCCCAGGGCCTTTAAGCCGCTGTACACGGACTCCTGGCGCTCGGCCCCGCCCGCAGCAAGGACCACGCGGTCCCCTCCGGGGAGCAGGGAAAGAAGCTCTGATCGAATAAACGGAAAATCATCGGCCGGAGCAGCCAGGACGATGCGATGGATCTTCGGACAGGAGAGAAAGGCGTCCAGGGTCCGCACAAGAATGGGGACCCCGTCCAGCTTCAGGTATTGCTTTCGGGTATCGGCCCCCATGCGGAGCCCCTTGCCCCCGGCAACGATAATGGCGGCGATCTGCATTGCCCCCCCTTTTTTTTCGAAGCCGGGCTGCGGCTATTTCAGGTATTTCAACTCTTTGGGAAGGGGCAGCCCCTTGCCCATGGAATCTTCGGCATAGTTGACCGAGGCGAGGATTTCGATGTCCTTAAGGGCCCGGGTGTCTCCTTCGAAGACCACCTGAGAGATCTCCTCTTTCTGGATCTTGCCGCCGGCCCACTGGATATCCAGAACGCTGCTGGCGTCAAACCGGTCCCCGTTGACCACCATCTCCACCTCGCCGCCGTAGTTCTGAACGATCTTGGCCACCATCAGGCTGGGCCGGGCATGGAAGCCCCGGGTCTCGGGGATGCCCACGGTGATGATCCCGCGCTCGATGTTCTCGTTGAGAACCTCCTTGGCCAGGCGTTTGCCGCAGCTCATGAAGTGGCAGGCGTAAAAGAGGCAGTAGTTGACCGTGCGATCCAGGAGCTTGTCGATGTCCACAATCTCCGCAAGGCTTTTCCGCACCTCCCGGTAGGTCTGGATGGTGCCCACCTCGTGGAGATGGCGCTCATAAAAATGAAGCAGGCGTCCCTGGACCTCCATGAGATGAAGCACCACGGAGAAATGGGCGCGCAGCTGCTTGAGCTTGCGATCGCCGTAGCGGAATCCCCCCTGGATAACATAGGAGTCGAAGGAGGACTGGAGGTTGTGCACCACCATCTCAAAGCCCCTGATCTCCACCTCGTTGACCTTGGCCGGGACCATCTCCCGAATCGCTTCAAGGCTCTGCTCCTCGTAAAAGGTAAAGGGGGCAAAAAGCTTGGCAATATTGAGGAATTCACTGGAGATCTTGACGATGTGCTTGCGCTGATCGTGACCTGCGTCGTCATCGATGTTGTACTCCAGCATTTCGCCGGAGACCACTCCGGGGAAGTTGGCCTGGTCGTAGCCCCCTTCCGGTACCCGGATGTCCAGCCGCCGCGCCTCTTCAATGATGACCGGCACGGCTTTTCTCAAAATATCATTGAGGAAATCCAGGGTGACACGCCCCTGGGCTTCAAAGTCGGAGGTATCCGTGAGATCGTAAAAGGGGATGCGGTTGGCGATGTGACGTTGGGCGTAGCAGCTGAGGCTGATGTGGCGGACAAGGGAGGTAAGTTCCCGGTAGTAAAACCAGTCCCGGTTGTTCTTGGCCCCATGAAGGTCCAGGAAGTCTTCCAGCAGGTGGCTGGTGGCCGTCATGCGGGAGTAGAGCTTCTTGGTGAAGGGATTATCATCCCTGTCGAACCTGGCGATGTACACACAGGCCTTTAGAAAATCGTGGGAATAGATCTGAACCTTTTCTTTAAAGGTAATGGAACATGCCGACTGTTTATCTGCCATAAAGCCTGTCGCCTGCCTCTGGTCTGTCGTAAAAAGGAGTGGATGGCTTTTTACGGGTCCATCAAAAAAAACGAAGACGGTTGAAGGGGCACGTAAGCCGAATTTTGTTCCCCGTCCCGGTTACCCGGAAACGGGGCGATGATCATTCATCTAGGATGCCGGTTACCCGACACCTCACGCGACCTACCCGGAAGCTCGGACGGGCAGCCCTCGGACACTTCCCTATTTGGTCTTGCACCGGGTGGGGTTTACCCAGCTTCCCCGGTCACCCGGAGAACTGGTGCGCTCTTACCGCACCCTTTCACCCTTACCCCGCACCCGAAACGGATGCGTGGCGGTCTACTCTCTGTTGCACTTGCCTTCGCGTTACCGCGACTCCACGTTATGGAGCACCCTGCCCTGTGGTGTTCGGACTTTCCTCCCGGTTGCCAAAGGCAACCCGGCGATCATCTGTCCCCCTCCAACCGTCTTCCGATTGTGTGCCCGTGTTATACCTCAAAACGACAGAAAGGAAAACGACCATTTTCACCCCTGCCCTCAGGCGTTGGGTTCGCTCACCAAAATGCGATGACACCGGGGGCAATGGTGCAGCCCGCCCTGCTGTTGAACCTCAATGGCCTGCTGGGGAGGGATGTTCATGAAGCAGCCAAAGCATACCCCTTTGGAGACAGCCACAACAGCCAGTCTTCCCGTGGTCTTAAGCAGCTTTTCGTAGTGGGCGAACAGGGCCGGAGGAAGCGCCTTGATCACCTCTTCACGCTCCACGCTCATGGATTCGAGGGTCTTTCGCTCCTCGGCGGTGTCGTTGTAGATCTCCTGCTCGATGCTCTTGACCTTTTCGGCCTCTTCGCCATGGACAGCGGCGAGTTCGGCAATCTGTTTCTTTTGCCCTTCCAGCTCGTCCAGCATGGTGATCAGGACCTCTTCGAGCTCCCCCACCCGCTTGGTGTTGTCATCCACTTCACGGCGAAGCACCTGGTAGTCCTTGTTGTTGGTTACCACGCGCAGGTACTCCTGGCTTTTGGCCACACGGGTGTTGAGTTCGGCCACCTCTTCTTCGATGGCCGCATACCGTTTCTGTTCGCCGTCCAGGGCTTCGCGGGCTCCCTGGAGTTCAACGTCGAGTTCCCTCAGGCGTGCTCCCTGCACGGAGGCCTGGGACGTCACCCCTTTCAACTTCTTTTCAATCCGTGCAGACTCCGACTCAATGTTCTGAAGTCTCATCAGGGTCTGGATCTGCTCCCGGGTCACATTAAGATTACGCATGGAAATTATCAAGCCTCCAAGGTCTGTGGACCGGCCGTATGCCGGTGTATCATTCATTGCCAGATCGACGGTGTTGCGGTCTTTCTATTGGGACAGGGCGCGTCTTAGGCCCCGTCATACAAAGGCAAAGGGATCCTGCTCGCATCGGCTTTCCACCACCTCCACGTTAAGCCCCCTCTGCCGGATTTTCTCGTTAAGAGCCCGGGCCAGCAGGCCGCAGGCAAAATACTCCGTACCGAAATGGCCGGCGTCCACAAGCCCCTTGCCCTTTTCAAGGGCGGTCTGAGCGTCATGGTACTTTAACTCCCCGCTCACATAGACATCGGCCCCGCTCCGGTAAAAGGCCTTCATGAGCGAGCCCCCGCTGCCCGTACACACGGCGCCGCGCCGGACAGCCATGTCGGGATCTCCCACCACCCTTACCGCAGGGAGCCCAAAGGCCTTTTTGACCCGTTCGGCAAGCTCACCCAGGGTAACGGGTGAATCAAAGGCCCCCACCCGGCCCAAACCCGCGCCGGATTCGTCGGCATCGGCGGTCCTCAGCAGGGGGTAGATGTTGTACTCCATGGTTTCGTAAGGATGAACCTCCCGGACCACCTCCAGCACGTGATCCAGCTTCGAGCGCTTGACCACCGCCTCCACGCGCACCTCCTCCACGCAGCTCATCTTGCCCGTGCTGCCTTCAAAGGGCTCGGCACCGGCTGAGGGCATGTAGGTCCCCCGCCCGGCCGAGGAGAAAGAGCAGCAGCTGTACTTGCCGATGGAACCGGCCCCACCGGAAAACAGGGCCTTCATCACCTTGTGACGGTACTCCTCCGGCACAAAAAAGACGAGTTTCACCGTCTCCGAATCTGCCGAGGGCACCAGGGGGCCTTCGGGATTCATGCCGATCATGCGGGAAAAGGTGTCGTTGAGTCCGCCGGGGGCGCTGTCGAGGTTGGTGTGGGCTGAGTAGATGGCAAGGGAGGAAGAAACGGAGCGGGCGATGATGTCACCCAGGGGGCTGGCAAGGTCCAGGGTCTTTAGGGGGGAGAAGATGAGAGGGTGATGGGTAATCAGCATCTCCGCCCCTTCGGTGCAGGCTTTGGCCACCACCTCCGGGGTGGGGTCGAGGGCGATGTGAATCCGAGTGACCCGGTGGTCTCTGTGCCCCACCTGCAGCCCCACATTATCCCATTCTTCGGCAAGGGATGATGGGGCAAGTTCCTCCATCATGGAGATTATCTCAGATACCGTAGCGCTCATCTCTCCTCCAATCGTCTCTTAAGGGGCTCAAGGATACCGGGCCGGCGGCCCGAAACACGCCTTGGAAGCACCCCTTCAACAAAAAAGGCGTGGTGGCCTTTATCAGCCAGCACGCCTTGGTGTTTAAAAACTGTCTCGGCATTTTGTTGCATCGTTCATGGTGCATCATCCGCCATGGTTCATGAAAAGTGAGTTGTTGGCCTCACCTGTTGGGGCGCCTCCCTTTTCACGGTGTGTTGAGCTGGTGGGCCCACCTGGATTCGAACCAGGGACCGACCGGTTATGAGCCGGTGGCTCTACCAAGCTGAGCTATAGGCCCGTGCATCAAGGTGAGTATCCTTACCTCCGGCGAGCCCCTTTTGTCAAGTGTTATCCGCCCGACAGCAGGGGCTTTCGGGACGCCCCGTTCCCGGGGCGAACCAGAGGCAGGGTGCGCCCCTAAATCTCGATGAAGCTCTTGAGCTTCTTGCTCCGGGTGGGGTGCCGGAGTTTTCTCAGGGCCTTGGCCTCAATCTGCCGGATACGCTCACGGGTAACGGCGAAATCCTTGCCCACCTCTTCCAGGGTGTGGTCGGCTTTCTCTCCGATACCGAAACGCATCCTCAGAACCTTCTCCTCCCTGGGCGTGAGGGTGGCCAGAACCTTGCGGGTCTTTTCCGCCAGGTTCATGTTCACGGCCGCATCCGAGGGAAGCATGAACTTCTTGTCCTCGATGAAATCGCCAAGGTGGCTGTCCTCTTCCTCCCCGATGGGGGTCTCAAGGCTGATGGGCTCACGGGCGATCTTGAGAACACGCCGCACCTTGTCCAGGGGGATCTCCATCTTCTCGGCGATCTCCTCGGGAGAGGGCTCGCGCCCCAGCTCCTGCACGAGGTAGCGGCTGGTTCGGATCAGCTTGTTGATGGTCTCGATCATGTGCACCGGAATACGGATGGTGCGCGCCTGGTCGGCGATGGCCCGGGTAATGGCCTGTCGGATCCACCAGGTGGCGTAGGTGCTGAACTTGTAGCCCCTGCGGTACTCAAACTTGTCCACCGCCTTCATAAGGCCGATGTTCCCTTCCTGGATCAGGTCGAGGAACTGCAGCCCGCGGTTGGTGTATTTCTTGGCGATACTCACCACAAGGCGGAGGTTGGCTTTGACCAGCTCGCTCTTGGCCTCCTTGGCCCGAACCTTGCCTTCCTCGATGGAGGAGGCAATACGGGAAAGAATTCGGCCGTTGGCCTTGATGCCGAGCTCGCGGCTATCGATCTGCATCTGGAGATAGGCAAAATCCGGGTAGATGGCGCGGAGCTTCTCTTCGCCCATGGCGCTCTTCTCCACAGCCCAGGCCATGAAAGTCTCTTCATCGCCGAGCTGACCCCTGAACTCGGTCACCGAGGTGCCGAAGGTATCGGCGCAGCGCCCCAGGATCTTGTTCATGGCCTCGAACCAGGCAATGTTCTCCAGGATCTTGGCGTCGATGATGTCCGAAACGCTGACCTCCAGGCGCCACTCCTTGAGGAGGTTAAAGATCTTTTCGGTGCGACGGCTGACGGAACGCCTGATCTTGCGCTGCTCATCCGAGGAGAGCTCTTCGGTGAAGATGCGGTATCGCAGGGCGGTGTTTTCCTCGTGGATGGTGCGAATCTCGGAGATGGTCTCCAGAAATTTGCCCACAAGGTTCTTCTCGTCCACAGCCCCGTCCCCTTCATCCACGTCCCGAAGCACGTTTTTGGGACGAAGCTTGCCTGCGGCGATGCCGTCGGCAAGGGAGAGAATATACCCCACGGCGATGGTGGTATCGAGCTGGTGCCTCAGCACCTCCTGATCCCCCATCTCGATCTTCTTGGCGATCTCAATCTCCCCTTCACGGGAGAGCAGGGTCACCATGCCCATCTCACGGAGGTACATCTTCACGGGGTCGGTCACCGTGCCGTAATCTGCGGAGCCGGTTTCGGACTCAAAGACCGCCACCTTCTTTTTCGGGGACTCTTCAGAGGCCAAGGGGAGTTCGGAGTCCAGTTCGGCGGGCTCCTCTTCTTTCTCTTCGGCTTCGTCATGCTCCGTGTCGCTTTCCGCAACCACTTTGATGTCCATCTCCTGAAGCATCACAATGATGTCATCCAGCCGATCCGAAGAATCTACCTCATCCGGAAGCGCCTCATTGATCTCATCATACGTAAGAACCCCGACTTTTTTCCCCTTTACAAGCAGAGCCTTAAATGCGGCTTCCTGATTCTTCTTGCTCTTCTCGGGAGAGGTATCGGACTTGTTGGTCATATGGTTTTGCCTCCTGCAACCCCGGATTGATGTTTAACCTTCCTGGCTTAGTGCTGACGTCTCTTCAGGTCCTGGGAAAAGCGTCGTTTCTCTTCCAGCAGCGACAGCAAAAGCTCGTGGTCCCCACGCGCTTCCGCATCCCTGATTCGTTTTGAGAGGTCATCGCCCAATCTGTTTCTGTTGCGGACATACTGGTCAATCAGAGTAACACACCGCTGGTGAATCACCGGGAACTCATCGATGGCAAGACGCGCCACGAGCTCCCTTTGTCCCTCCTCCCGAAGGTTCGTCAGAAACCAGTCCGTCATGGCCTCCGGGGGTCCGTCGTAAGCCAGGGCAAGGGAACAAATCTCCTTGAGCCCCGGCTCTTGAAAATAGTCTGCAATGCCCACGTCCCTGCAGTAGGCATGAATACCCGCATAGCGTACCAGCATGGAGACAATCTGGAACTCCAGGCTGTTCTCCTCTTTGATGCGGTCCAAAGATTTTACCGGGGCGTCCTGCCACGGTTCGGCCACCTGGGGCCGGACATTGGCAGCCGGAGCCTTGTGGATCTTCTCACTGACAGCCCCTTCGTCGATGCCCACCTTGTCGGCCAGCACACGGATATAAAGGGAGCGGGCCACCCGGTCTTCCATGGCAAGGAGCGGTTCCCTCATGTCGCCGAGGACCTTCAGGCGCCCTTCCACACTGAGCCCGTGACGCCTGATGGCAGCGTCCATGAGAAACTCCAGGAGGTCCATGGCCTTGTCTGCCAGCTCCAGAAACGCGTCGGCCCCGGCCTCCCTCACAAAGGAGTCGGGGTCATGGCCCGTGGGCAGCACCAGCACCTTGGCCGTCATGTACTCTTTCTGGAACACGGGCACGCTTCGCAGGGCAGCCCGGATTCCCGCTCCGTCCGAGTCAAAGACCAGGACAAAGCGCTCGGCACCGCACCGCGACAACAGGCGCACATGGTCCCGGGTCAGGGCGGTACCCAGGGTGGCCGCCGCCTGGGCAATGCCGTGCTGGTGCAGGGCCAGGGCATCGAAATACCCTTCAACGACAAAGGCCGTCCCGCTCTGCCGGATCCCCTCGCGCGCGGCGTGGAGTCCGTAAAGCGACCTGGCTTTATGGTAAACAGGTGTCTCCGGGGAGTTCAGGTACTTGGGCAGGGCGTCATCCATAACGCGCCCGCCAAACCCCGACACCTGCATGGCTGTATCAAATATCGGAAAGACGATGCGATTCCTGAAGCGATCATAATACCGCCCCGTCTCTTTGGCGATGAGAAGACCGCTGCCCACGGCTATATCCACAGGCACCCGATGGGAAGAAAGGCACCCCGACACCGCGTCCCAGGAGTCCGGGGCAAACCCGAGCCCGAACTTCTCGATGGTCTCATCGGTGATCCCGCGGTTGTGCAGGTACGCCAGCGCTCCGGAGCCTTGGCCCCCTTTCAGGGTCTGTGAAAAAAAATCGGCCGCCAGGCGGTTGGCCAGGAAAATCTTTTCCCGGGCCCCGATCTTCTCTTTCTCTTCGGCGCTCAGGGCCCGCTCCGGCACCTCAATGCCGCATCGACGCCCCAAAGCTCGCACGGTTTCCGGAAAGGTCAACCCGTCACGCTTCATGACAAAGTTGAAAACGCTGCCTCCGGCTCCGCATCCAAAGCAATAATAAATCTGTTTTGTCGGGCTGACAGTAAAGGAAGGGGTTTTTTCGGAATGAAACGGACAAAGACCTGCGAAGTTGCTTCCCGTCTTCTTGAGCTGAACGGTTTCAGAGACAACCTGAACAATATCGGTCGCATGCTTAATGTCTGAAATCACTTCTTCGGGAATCAAGTGCACAAAGCTCCTGTCCGCGAGAGTCCGGTATCCAATCCGAGAAAGAACCACATCGATGGCCCCTTGCGCGAGGGTAGCCGAACCATCGGCAGGCCGTCTGTCATACCATATTATATAATGAAAGCCTCCATCCGGTACGGGATGAAAGCCGAACATACTGCCTAAAACGCCCAGCCCCCAAGGGGAAAAGACGCATCCAAGGTTCCTGAAACGATGGCCGAAACGGCCCGAAGCAAGCGAGGTACCTTACAACCGGCACCAGGCCCTTCATGCTCGCCCAAGCAGGTGCATAAGTTAATGTCAAAACCATGTTTGTCAAGAACTATTTTCGGCTTCCCAGCCCAACCAAGGGGGAACACTCCGAAAACAAAAATCATCATCAAGGCTCCGGCTCGTCCACGGGGCGTGGCCGCCCCCCCGACAGGAGCATGGAGTCCACCAGCCCGTTGAAACCGGTTTCTGCAAGCTCCGCTGCCGTAACCCAGCGGGCCCTGCGTGACACAAAGGCCTTGAAAGTCAGCAGGTTCTCGCTCAAGGGAAGCTGGGTCTCGTCAAAGGAGCCCTTCCAGAGCACCCGGCCAGAGGCAGCCTCCATGAGAATCACCTTAAAGGCCACCGACGCCGGTCGGTTCACCGACCAGTCGGAGCCGATGCGCTCTTCATAGCGCTCCACACGGCCCAGCGCCACACACGAATACCCCTGGGCTTCAAGGGCCGCCACCTGCCCACGCAGGCTGTCTGTGCCGTCCACGGAAACCGCCATGGCCTCCACCCCGCGTTCCCTGAGGCTCACGGCCAGACGCCTTGACAGCTCAGGCCCGGCAAAGGCGGAGAGGGACGGCACGTCCCGCCCCTTTTCCCGTTCACTCTCGATGTAGACCGTGTCTTCGGGGGCCGCCCAGTCAAAGGGGGGAACCGCCACCTCGTTGCAGGAGAAGAGGGTTACGGGCACCGCAGGTTTCGAAGGTTTGGAGGGCTTGTGCGCCGGTGAACAGGCACACACCATCACCATCAGCATGGCAAAAAGGCACACCGGCCTTCCCACGGAAACGCCCCGCATCGGATACCCCATACACACCTCCCTGATTGGGCCGACCCCGGGATAATCAGGGGCCGTCCTTAGATGGTGGGGGCGACCGGCCCTGTGGCCTTAGATCACGCCCTTGGTGGAACGCACCCCTTGAATCCGCGGATCGATGGTCACTGCCTGATCCAGGGCTCGTCCCAGGGATTTGAAGACCGCTTCGATGATGTGATGGTCGTTCTCGCCATAACGGACGTTGATGTGCAGGTTCATACCCGCCTTCACCGAAAACGCCTGGAAAAACTCCCGGGCAAGCCAGGCATCGAAGTTGCCGTCCCGAACCCTGTGATCCGGAAAGTCATAGACCAGAAACGGGCGGTTGGACAGATCCAGGGCCACCTCGGCAAGGGTCTCGTCCATGGGGGTAACGGCCAGCCCGTAACGCTTGATTCCCGCCCGGTCACCCAGGGCGTCGGAAATGGCCATGCCCAGGGCAAGGCCCGTATCCTCCACCGTGTGGTGGGCGTCGATCTCCAGATCTCCGTCGACCTTCATGGTGAGGTCGAAAAATCCGTGGGCGGCAAACAGGGTGAGCATGTGATCGAAATAGGGAATCCCGGTGGTCACCTCCGCCCGGCCGCTGCCGTCCAGATCAAGGTCGATGGAAATACGTGTCTCTTTGGTGTTGCGCGTGATGGTGGCTGTGCGAGTCATAGTGTGATGCCTGTGAAATATCGGAGTTGAGGCGCGTTGCTGAAGGCAGTGGATGGTGGTGGTGGCTCCGCCTTCCCGTGTGCAGATAGTGAAAAGGGCGGCACCGAAAAAGGAGCTTAAGCCCTTAGAATATCCCCACCCAATTACCAGATTGCCGCTGGAGGGTCAACGTAAAAAAGGCTTTTCACTTCCGCATGTTGTATGGTACGAAGATTGTTTTTTCATGCATCGAACCCGGCCCCGGATAACCGGGGGGAACCACACGAAATACCCTGCCCTCCCTGCTTCTGATACCGGACGCTGCATGATCACCGCAGACCAAAGCAATCATCCATTCCCGGAGCCACCGGGAACCCATGGGAAGGACGTGTTGTATGAGTGCCGGAATAGTATTGAACGATGCCATCAAAAGCTGCACCGCCGATCAGGACAAAGTGATTTCCCCCCGAGAGACCGTTGCCAGATTCAAGGAAAAAGCGAAAAACCTCTCGCTGGACATTCTCAAGGAAACGAGCCGCATAGACAACGGACGGCTCGACATTCCGGTGTTTTTCAGTGTCTGCGGCAAGGATGCCTCGGCCCTGACGGGAACGGCCAAGCAGATGGGCAAAGGGGCCACCCCCGTGCAGTCCGAAGCCAGCGCCGTCATGGAACTTGCCGAGCGGTTCAGCTTTTTCGCCTTCAAGGCCGACGAGAGTCACTTTGTCACCGACACCTACGCCAACGTCAAGGACAGGGCCCTTCCCTTTTCCCTCATTGCCCGATCGGTCCACGACGACGACACCCCTTTGGACACCGCCGAAGCCATCTTTTCCGACATTCCCCTGAAGTGGACCCCGGCCCACAACCTCACCACGGGCACCGACATGCTCATCCCCTTTGACTGGTTCTTTGCCATCAACGAGTTCAACGGCCCTTCGGCCGGTAACTGCAACGAAGAGGCCATCTGCCAGGGAATCTCCGAAATCGTGGAGCGCCATGTCTGCTCCCTTGTGAGCCACGGCAAGCGGGTCACCCCCACCATCGATCCGGACACTGCCACGGATCCTGCCGTGCGGGACATGCTCGTCAAATACCGGAAAAACGGTATCAACCTTGTGTTTTCAGATCTCTCCCTGGACACCGGCATCCCCACGGTGGGGGTCCTGGCCTGGGACCCGGCCACCTTCCCCGAGTCCAGCGAGCTGGTGTGGACCGCAGGCACCGCCCCGGACCCGGAAAAAGCCATGAGCCGGGCCATGACCGAGGTGGCTCAACTGGCCGGGGACTTCAACACCGACGCCAACTATGTGGCCAGCGGCCTGCCCAAGTACACCGACCTTGCCGAGGCTGAGTTCATCACCCGTGCCCAGACCGCCGTACCCCTGGCCAGCCTGCCCGACCTGTCGGACGCCAACATCAAGGTGGAGATCGAGCGCTACGTGGCGGCCCTGAAATCCATCGGCTTGGAGATCTTCACCATTGAGACCACCCACCCGGAGCTGGGGATCCCCGCCTTTTACACCATCATCCCCGGCGCCCATTTCCGGGAGCGGAGCCTGGGTACCAGCGTGCCCCTGTTCGCCGCACGGCTCATCACCGAAACATGCGACCCCGAAGACGCCCTTGCCCGCATCACCGGCATTGAAAGGGCCGTGGGAGAACGCTACTACCTCCACTTCTACAAGGGCCAACTCCTGCTGAACCAGGGCGCCTTTGACGAAGCCACCGCCGCCTTTGAAAAGGCCCTTTCGTGCCACCCCGACGAACCGGAGATCCCTTCCATCTGCTCGTGGATGGGGGTCAGCCTCAAGGAGACGGGCCGCTACAGGGAGGCCCTCAAGGTCCTTCAGGCCGGTATCGACATCGACCCCGAGCGCGAAGATATTTACAATCTCATGGGCTTTTGCCACTACATGCTGGCCGATCACAACAAGGCCATCGACGCCTTCCGGGAGGTGCTCCGCCTCAACCCCAACTCCGCCATCGATTACGCCAACATCGCCTCCAACTACCGGGAACTCGGCAACACGGACAAGGCCATCACCTACTACCGAATGGCCCTGAAGATGGATCCCTCCATCGAGTTTGCCCGAACCAACCTGGAGGCACTGGCCGAGACCGCCTGATCCCACAAGATAAAAAATCTGCCACCGCGGCCTCACGATGAGGCCGCGCCCCCCTTCGGTTTCTCCATCCCGGCATCCCTTCGGCTCCAGCTGAAGGCGGCCCCGGAGTTGACCATCTCGGCGCTGCCGTTGCAGTTGCCGTTACGAATGGCCAGAAACTCGTCAAAGTTATCCAGCACAATATCGGTGAGATCGGGGTCAAAATGTTTCTCCCTCTCCTCCTGCATGAGGCCGTAGATTACGTCCGGCGGGTAAGGGTCCTTGTACGGACGCCGGGTGGAGAGGGCGTCAAAGACATCGGCGATGCCCACAATGCGCCCGGCCAGCGGGATCCGATCTCCGGAGAGGCCCTGGGGATACCCGGTGCCATCCCACTTTTCATGGTGAGAGATGGCGATCTGCTGGCCGCTGCGCAGCACATCGGATTTGGCGTTGGCCAGGATCCGCGCCCCGATGGCCGGATGGGTCCGGATCACATGAAACTCGTCGCCGGACAGCCTGTCCGGCTTCATGAGGATATGATCGGGAATGCCGATCTTGCCGATGTCGTGCATGACCGAGCCGTAACGGATGCGGTCCACCCAGGCCCCGTCCATGTTCATCTTTTCCGCAAGAAAGGCGCTGTAGGTGCTCATGCGGGTGATGTGGCTCCCGGTGTTTTCGTCCCGGTACTCGGCTGCGGTCACCAGCCGGTTGATGGTATCCAGGTACGAATCCTTCAGGGCCTGGTGCGTCTCCTTGAGCCCCTGGACAAGGCGGCGCTCCCGAAGCACGCGCTGCACCCTCAGGACCACCTCACCCGGCGCCATGGGCTTCAGGATAAAATCCACGGCCCCGGTCTGGATGATCTGTTCGTAGCTGAAATCATCGATGTGGCCGGTCATGACAATGGGATCGGCGGTGTGCCTGGCACGGATCTGCTTCACCAGTTCTAGGCCTCCCATCTCGGGCATGTCCACATCTGTCAGGACAATCTCCACCGGGTGCTTTTCAAGCACGGCCAAGGCCTCCACGCCGTGGGAAGCCATGTGACAGACAAACCCCTGCTTTTCCATCACACGCCTTAAGATCATCCGAATGGTTTCGTCGTCATCGACAATCAACAGGCCGGGCGGGTTCTTTGTTTTCTGCTTGGTCATAGGTTGTCGCTCCCAAAGGCAAAAACCGGGTGAAAGGGGGGAAGGGTTGCCGAAAGCCGAAACCAAAAGGAGGGAAGCGTATCAACACAGGACGGAGATCGAAGGGCTGGGGTTCTTTTCAGCAACATGGGGACCCAGACGGCTCCTGATTCAACCCGGAGCCGTCGTATTCCGGTGTGTCTGATGCGTCAATCACATTCCGAGCTACATAAACGCATGAATACAATGAGTATACCCCAAAGCCAGACTGCCAACAACCGCGAATCCGAGGACCTCGCCAGGGGCGTCAGGCCGATTCGGGATCGCGGGTCTCCAGCACCAGAAAACTGGCCGTGCCCAGGGCGGCGACCTCCCCTTGTGCGTTGCGGACCTCGGCGGCCATGTGAATCTGGCGGCGCGATCGGGCCGTTACCCGGGCCACAACGGTGACATGGGACTCACCCCGCCCCACGGGCTTGACGAAGCTGGTGTTCAGCTGTGTGGTTACGCTGGTGGTGCCCAGCAGCACGGTCAGGGGGCCGAAGGTGTTGTCCATGGCCGCCACGACCATCCCGCCCTGCATGGCCCCCATGGGGTTGCGGTACCCCCGCTTCACGGGAAAGCGCACCTCAATGGTCTCTTTTTCCGCATCAAAGCTTACAATCTGCGCGTCCATCTCCCGGAACACCTCCGGTGGGTCAAACCTGTACCCCATCACTCCTCCTGACGACACCCACGGGCAGAAAAAAGGACTCTCCTCCCCTGTTGCCACCTGCCTGTATTTGATCTAATATAAGTCCATTACCCACAATCCGCCACGAGACGCCGATTGCGCACAGCCCCTGCGCGACGGTCTTCCACCTGCGCCATACGCATGGATCACCCCCTGATCCGCGTCACCCGCCCCTTGGGACGACCAACCGAAACCACGCCCATGCCAAGGAGCGCTTTGTTCATGAACCGTGCATACGATCCACACCTTGAGACCCTGGGAAAAATCGCCGAGACCAAACGCATCTTCACCGCCGTCCAAAACGCCACCGACCGCCAGGAGCCCCTGTGCGTCGTCGTCACCAGCGGTGCCCGGGGAGAGGGGAAGACCACCGTGGCCACGGGGCTTGCCATCGCCGCTTCCCGTGCCAAACGGCGCCGGACCCTCCTTGTGGATTACAACTGGTTCGCCCCGGCCATTCACACGGCCTTCCAGGTGGAGCCCATCGAGAGCCCCGAAGCCTTTTACCGGGCCGACTCCATTGAAGAGCTTATCGTCTCCACCCGCTCAGGCATCGACATCCTTCCCGCCGCCCTCATGCCCGAGGAGGCCCAGGGGGCCATGCCCGCCGTTGAAGGCGACGACCACCACCTCCTCCAGGAGGCCAGAAACCGATACGACACCATCATCGTGGACACCTCCGCAGCCTTCCCGGAAAATCAGAACATGCGGGACCCTGTGCTGCTTTCCGGCATCGCCGACGGTGTGCTGCTTGTCTTCATGACCAACCGGACTCCCCGCTCCACCCTGAAGCGCACCACCACGGCCATGCGCATCAACGGGGCCAAAATCATCGGAGTGGTGGCCAACCAGTGGAAAAACCCCATCATGCACTAAGGAGCCTGCCATGTCCTACCTTGTCAAACGGTATACCCACGGCCTCAAGCGCTACAATTCCTGGTTCCTCCTTGCCTTTCTCATGCCGGGCCTCTATCTGCTCTCCGCGGCCATCACCCCGGACCGTCACGAGGTCTGGCAGGATGTCCGGCTTCCCCTGGAGACCCCGTTCACCTCCGCCTCCTTCGACACCGTCGCCGAGGTGGTGGACGCCCAGGCCATCTTCTTCCGGGACAACTTCGACGTCAACCGATACTTCAACCTCACCGAAGCAGACGTAGGGCAGCTGGAGCCCGACCATTACCGAAACGTCACCGCCGCCGTCAGCAACGACATCACCCTCTCCTACGACCGGGGAATCGCCCGGATCCGCTACCTCGGCAAAGACGCCGAGATGGGAAAAAGCCTCGTGGACTACTATGCCCGCAGGCTGGTGAGAAAGGCCCGGGAGGGCATTTCCATGAGCGGCATGCACATTGCCCGGGAACGCCATCCTGAACGCATGGGAGCCATTGAAACCAAGCCCCTGCGCGCCCTCTGGCGCCCCGACCGGTTCCTGCCCCTCCTCTTTCTGTTCATCGCCTCGGTACTGGCGGTCATGGCCCTCATCGCGGCCCTGGAGTGGAACGACGCCGCCCTGAAATCCGAACGCCAGATCGCCCGATACGTCAACCTGCCCGTCCTGGGCTCCCTGCCGGACCTGAACAAGGTGTCCCAGGCCCTGGGGGACCCTCCGGAGGGCAAGTCCCCTCACCCCTGATCTCCTGGTGACGCCCTGCACGACCATTTTTGTATTTTCCGTGGTCCCGCCTTGATGTATACATATTTCATCACATGGGCACCTTTTCAATGAAAACCGCCATGATGGCCCACGGACACGAGCACACGGACCTGCGGTGTCACCCCCATCGCCCCATCCCGAAATCATGGCCCCAACCCCTGAGCCAAAGGACACCCCATGCAACCCCCTCCCGGCGTACCGGCCAGAGCCGGCATCCTCATCTCCATGGCTTGTTTTGTCGTTGTCGTCAAAGGCATCCAGGCCGCCTCCCCGGTTCTGGTCCCCTTTCTCCTGTCCGTGTTCATCGCGGTTGCGGTCTCTCCGCCCATGTTCTGGATGGAGAAAAAAAAGATCCCCACAGGACTGGCTGTCCTTGCCATCGTTCTTGTGGTCCTCATGCTTTTTCTCCTGCTGGTCAACATCATCACCGGAGCCATTGAAGAGTTCACCAGAAGCATCCCCGCCTACCAGCAACGCATGGAAGCCCTGGTAAGCAACGTGGTGCCCCTCCTGCAGGGGTGGCACATCGACATCACCAGCGAGACCCTGCTCAACGTCCTCAACCCGGGCCGCATGATGGCCTTTCTGGGGGGACTGCTCTCTCGCCTCGGCGGGGTCTTTACCAACACCTTTTTTATCGTCCTGACGGTCATCTTCATTCTCATGGAAGCCTCGGGGTTCTCCGTAAAACTGCAGGCCGCCTTAGGCAACGGCAACGCTTCCCACAAAGGATTCCACCGCATCACCGAAGGCATTCGTCACTACCTGGCCATCAAAAGCGCCACCAGCCTTACCACCGGCGGCGTAATCTACCTGGGCCTGACAGTCTTCGGGGTGGATTTTCCCGCCATCTGGGGCCTCATCGCCTTTATCTTCAATTTTGTGCCCAACATCGGTTCCATCATCGCCGCAGTGCCGGCCATCCTCCTGGCCACGGTCCAGCTGGGAGGGATGAAGGCCCTGATGGTGGCCATTCTCTACCTGATCACCAATGTGACCATCGGCAACCTCATCGAACCGCGGGTCATGGGAAGCGGCGTGGGCCTCTCCGCCCTGGTGGTCTTTCTCTCCCTGGCCTTCTGGGGATGGGTCATGGGCCCTGTGGGCATGATCCTCTCGGTTCCCCTGACCATGGCCCTTAAAATCAGCCTGGAAGCCCGGGAAGAGACCCGGTGGATCGCCATCCTCCTGGGACCGGAAAAAGTGGCGCGAAACATTCTGAAGGAGACAGCCCAATGAAACGCCCGATCCATGTAACCATCGACGAATCCCTGTGCACGGGCTGCGGCGCCTGCGTGGCCATCTGCCCCCACGACACCCTCACCCTGGTAGACGATATGGCACGGATCACCGGAGACGACTCCCTCTCCTGCGGACACTGCATGGCCGTCTGCCCCACCGGGGCCGTCACCCTCACCGGCCACCGGCCCATGGGCCAGGATTTCCAAACCTTTGCCATGCCAGACGGCTGGCTCGCCCCCGGAGATGTTGAGGTGGAAACCCTCGCCTGGCTCATGGCTTCCCGCCGGTCCTGCCGCCACTTCACCAAGGACCCCGTCCCCGCCACGGTCCTTGAAGACCTGGTGCGCATCGGCACCACCGCCCCTTCCGGCACCAACGCCCAGGCCTGGCAGTTCACCCTGCTCCCCGACCGCACCTCGGTGAAGGGATTCGGTCGGGGCGTCCTCTCTTTCTTTCAGAAACTCAATCGCATGGCCCGCATCGCGCCCCTCAGGGGACTGCTTTCCCTCCTGGGCAAGCCGGAGCTCTCCCGCTATTACGCCGAGTACCACGACCGCATCGAAGAAGGCATCGCCTGCTGGACCATCCAGCACAAGGACCTCCTCTTCCACGGCGCCCCGGCAGCCATCCTCGTCAGCTGCTCCAAAGAGGCCTCCTGCCCCACCGAAGACGCCCTCCTGGCATCCGGCCAGATCCTGCTGGCCGCCCACGCCATGGGCCTGGGCACCTGCCTCATCGGCTTTGCCGTGGAAGCCCTGGCCCGCGATGCCGGACTGAGGCAGCGCATCGGCCTTCCCAAAGACGAAACCGTTCACGCCGTCATTGCCATTGGACACCCGGACGAACCCTACCGTCGCCCGTCGGTGCGCAGGCCCGTGACGCCGCGGGTGGTCCGCCTCTCCCAAAGCTGACCAGAACTCCCCGCAGAGCACAAAAAAAGCCGCCAGCGGCCCCTTGGGGAACCGTGGCGGCTTTTTCATGTCATCGCGCCCCCTTGCCAAAAGAGGCGCGCCGAATTGCTATGCCGATAGCCCGAGAATTTGTTTCATCCGGGCAAGGAGATTGGCCTCTTTCTTGTTGATGTCGTGGTCGGCCAGGGCAATATGGTGAGCCAGCTTCAACGCCTTCTCCCGGTCCTTCTTGTCCGGAAGCAGCAGCGGAAGAGCGTCAAGGGCCTTTGAAAAATCCGTTTGCAGGATGCGGGCCTGCTCCTTGGCAATCTTGTGGAGCTCCCTGTTGGACAGGCGCTTCAAACGCCAGCTTGCCTTGACAATGCGGCTCCCCATGGCCATCTCCGCTTCATCCACGGAACCGTCCACACTGGCCATGGCAATGATCATACGGACGGCCCCTTCCGGATATCCCCCCTCCTCAACCATGGAGAGCCACTTGAGGCGGTCCTCTTTTCGCTCTCGGGCCTCAGACGCCCGGGTTGCCTTGGCCTCTTCGGGGGTGGGACCTCGATCCATGCCGTAGAGCCAGGCCAGGACCGGGTTGTCGTACATCAGGTGAAACACCTTCTCCTGGGTCATATCGCTCAGGGACTGGCCCCAGTCCAGGGCCGTCACCACCATATCGGAGAGGGCCCGCTCCGCCTGGACAAAGGGGTTGGTCTCCGACACGGGACGCCTTGTGCGACGAACATACTCCGCCGCATCTTTCACGGGCCTCACCAGGGGATTCCCGTCGGTAATAAGGCTTCGCTGCAAGCGCATGGGGTGCATCTCAAGCATCCACTCCACAAACAGCGGGTTGACCATGGCCCGCACCAGGGGGCTTACCCAGGTGCTGTACATGGCGCTGTTTCGCTCGGAAATAGAGGCCACCAGCTCAAAGGCCTTCTCGTCCTCCACGCCGTCGTCGTAAGCCAGGATGTCATCGATGGTGCGCTCGGTAAACTTCACCTTGTAGTCATTAAGCCACTCCTCGGACGGCGCCTCCACAATCTCCATTTCATAGAGACCGGGGGCAAGAAAATTGATCATCTCCACACTGCCGATGATCTCCTTTTGCTCCTTGCCGGCAATGGAACTCGCCACAAAGATGCCCAAATGGCCGATGGTGGGATGCACGATATAGACGATAACCTGTCCCAGGCGCTTGATCTCATCCACGGACTTGTAGACCATGGGAATCCAGTTGAGGGCCTGCTGGGGAGGCGTGATGTTGTCCCCGCTTGAAGCAAACACCACCACCGGGTCGCTGAACCGCTTCAAGTTGACAACGGGCCCGTCGTCAAGCTGCAGCTGCCCGTTGGCCAGTCGGTTTCCGATGAACAGATCCGCCACAATGGTATGGATCTCCTCTTTGGTCATCAGGAAAAAACCGCCCCACCACTTCTCGAAATCAAGGAACCGCTGCTCTTCGGTGTCCACATTTTTGTAAAGGTTGTACTGCTTGGACCAGAAGGTGTTGCCGGGGTTCAGCCCTTCCATGCTCATGACCAGGTTGGCCCCGTCGAAATGCCCACCGCCCAGATCGCTCACCAGGTCGTTGATCCAGACGCCCCCAAGGAGCCCTCCCTTGTACCGCATGGGATTGGTTCCCCCCACGCCGGACCAGTAGGAAAGCGGAGCGCCGTTCAGGACAATGGGACCTGCAAGATCAGGCCGCTCGGCAGCCACAATGGCTGTGGCCCATCCCCCCTGGCAGTTGCCGATCACCACCGGCCGCAGGGCGTCCGGGTGCCGCCTGGCCACCTCCTCCAAAAACCGGATTTCCGCATTTTTCACATCCCCTAAAGTCTGGCCTTCCATGGGCTCTGTGAAAAACAGGACAAAATAGACAGAGTGGCCGTTGGACAGGGCATGACCGATCTCCGACGCCTCCTTGGACCCGCCGATGCCCGGACCATGACCGGCCCTGGGATCGATGATGACAATGGGGCGACGGTCGGGCTCCGAGCGATCCCCTTCCTTGCCGTCCCCCCTCACCCTGCGGTCGGCTCCCCCTGTAAACCCGCGACCTTCGGGACTTCGCTTCCCGCGGATCAGGGCAAGGGCATAATTGGCGGGGCGATCAAAGGTCCGTGCGTCGCAGATAATCTCATAGTCAAAAATCAATACCGGGGGTTGCCCTTTGTCGAGGTGCTCCAGGTAGTTGTTCCCCCGTTTTCGCAGCACATCCCAAAACAAAATGGACCGCTGAGACGTATCAATGGCATATTCGGAAGCATGTGCAAAAAAATCAAAGGCGGATGACACGGTATTGACTGCTGCAGCGTCCATAACCCCTCCTGAATCACCTTGCCGTCGGCAAAACGTCAAGAACAGTTCAAGAAAACAGAGAACACACTGGGCCCGGCAAGGCATGGTTGATGTGTGGTACGGCAGGATCGTTCGAAAAAGAAAAAGGCCCCGGTCCGCCCCGAATCATGCAGGCGAAACAGACGGACAAAAATCGAAGACACGAAGCTTAAGACGGGACCTTGCCCCGGACACGGCCGCCGAGGCATCACAACGGCAAACAAGAGGTATTATATCAACATAACCCCTCTTATCAAGACGTTATTAGGGCAAGAAATCAATAAAGGCGGTCCATGGAGCCGGGTCGCTGTGGGCGTCAAGGGCGTCGGCCCAGCGGGTCTCCGCCACAAAGGCAAGGTGGGCAGGGGTATAAAGAGAATACTGGCCGTCACTCTCGCCGAAGACGGGAAAGTAGACGGAGAGTCCGCAGGCCTTTTCCGGACGCGTGGTTTCATTGTAAATGATCGCATCGGAAAGGGCCTCTCCCAGGGCGTCCCGGGTCTCGACGGAGGCCCCGAGGACCTCGGCGAACTGGCGCAGATCCACGCAGGTGTTGTCGTTGTAGGAGGCCGCTCGCTGGTACCGCGCCCCAATGACCGTATCGGAGCCAAGGGCCATCACCTCCGAGGCCAGCTCGTCCACCGCCGCCCCCAGGGGAGCCAGGGCCGTCAGGTCCACCACGGAAAGCCCCACGTCCATGCCCCCCACCCCGCTTGCCATATAGGTCTCGGCGATGCACCGGCCCAGGGCTTCGGGGCTCTTCGACGAGGCGGGCAGCCGGGAAAAACAGGTCAACAGTCCGGTGTAGTCCCAGCCGGAGGAAGGCTCCAGCCCCTCGGACGCCACCATGAACCGGGCCCTGTCCTGAAACTCCCACGCCACCTCCACTTCCGCCATCAGGCAGGCGTCAAATCCCAGAAGGCTCACCCCCTGCCCCTCAAGGGCCGAGGCCACCTCCTTGACGGAAAGGGCGTCATTGAAGCTGGTTTCGTCGGCGGCGATGAACTTGGTGCCCGGGGCTGCAATGTCCGATGCGGCCGGGGCCCAGCCGCTGCCGTGGTCCCAGAGGACCAGGGCCGTGTGATCGGCAGGGTACGTTGCCTTCCCAAAGGCGACAAACCGCCGCAGGGTCTCGGCACTGCCCATGTTCAGCTCGTCGTCCCCGTCCCCGCTGAGGCCCAGCCAGGTCGTGTCGATGAGCCTTTTGGAGGCAATGACCGAGGCATCGGCGTCGGGGCGTATCTCGTAAAGCCGCGTCTCCGACCAATCCCCCTGGTCCTGCACATAGCCGCTGCTGCGATCAAACAGAACGATGACGCGGGTATCCGGGCTTGAAGCCGCGGCTTCCATCTCGTTGAAATCCACCAGGGCATCGGCTTCCAGGTTGTTGTCGCCGTCCAGATAGACCATGACGGTCCAGGTGGTCCCCCCCTGACCGTCGGAGCCGCCGCTGCCGCCACAGGCCGACATCAGCAGGGCCAGAAGGGCCACACCCACCACACGCACTGCACCCCACGTCCTGTATGTGCTCACAAGGGTTCCTCCGGAGGGAATTTAAATCAGGCAAGCAAACCGTTCAAGATGAGATCAAAGGCGGTGTTCAGGTCACGCTGCGACGGGATATTGCCGGGCACGACATACCGTTTGATCACCAGCATCACATAAAAGGAGTAGAGCAGTTCCGCGACCCCGGAAACCTCAAAAGGACGGAATTCGCCCGTGGCGATACCCTCTTCGAGGTAGGCCTGGAGAATGTTCCGCGAAGCACGGTTGATCTCCTGAAAGCGGTCTTCCGCTTCGGTCAGGGGGAAGAGGGCCTGATCATGACGGATCAGGTGGCGCAGGACCGGGTCCGACTCCAGGTAGCGGTACCCGGTGATGAAGTAGGTGTAGATCCTGGCCGCGCAACTCTCCTCCTTGTCGGCCGCCTCCCTGGAGTTCTGCTGCCAGTTGCGAAGGGCCCAGGCCACGGCCGACTCGTAGAGGTCTTTCTTGCTCTTGGCGTAGAGGTAGAGGTTTCCTTTGGTCATGCCCAGGGCATCGCCAATATCCTCCACGGTGGTCTTTTTGAAACCGTACCGGGAAAAGAGCAGGAGAGCCGCTTCATACACCCGTTGTCGTTTCTCCTCTTTGCCCATCCCTTTTACGTTCCTTTCCCCCACCGCACATGCCGTGCCGGGCCGTTATGATACCGGTCTTCACAGAAAATACGGGCCGTCAGGCCATGCCCCGCTCTTTCTTCACATGCTCCCAGGCTTCCTGAATCTCGCGGAACTTCTCTTCTGCAAAGTGCGTAAATTCATCGGGAAGCCCCTTGGCGGCAATTTTATCCGGGTGATACTCGTTGACCAGCTTCCGGTACTGCTTTTTCACAAAGTCGTCGGAATCTCCCCGATCGCACCCGAGCACGGAGTGGTAGGTGTCGCTCTGGTCCACGTAGCGGGACTTGAGCTTTAAATAGCCTTCGGAAGGATAGTTGAACAGGTGCACCGCCGACAGGATCAGCTCCTCTTCCTGGGGGCTGAACTGGCCGTCGGCCGTGGAGACCCGGAGCATCACGTCCAGCATCACCTCAAGGAGGCGGGGCTGGTTCCGGAACGTGGCGTAAAACTGGCGGGCAAACCCCTCAAAGGGTTCAGGGGAGTTCACGGCTTCCCGAAAGATGTCGATGGCGATGTTGCGGCTCTCGCGATTCAGGTGGAGGTCCTGGGTCATGAACTGGTCGATGGACTCGATCTCATCCCGACTCACGACCCCGTCGGCCTTGGAGAGCTTGGCCAGCATGGAAAACGCCGCCACAAAAAAGGTCATCTGGGCCTCTTCGTTCCCCGAAAGTTCCCGACGCTCGTCCCGGTTGAGTTCACTGCCGTCTTTGTCAAAGGCGTGTCCGAACACCGCCCCGGCAACCGCACCCACCGGACCGCCCAGGGCCATTCCAATGGCACCGCCCACCACTTTTCCAAGCCAACCCATAATAACCTCTATGCCTCTTTTGTTCGTCTTCACGGCGCCGCATCAAAGCGGGCCATTGATTTTCCTCTGGCCGGGAACCCCGAAGGCCCCCGAATGATTACGCACCCGCACAGAACATCTGCACAATGGTCTAAAGTAACACGCAATCAGGGGGTGTCAAGGCTCATTGCCGCCCCCGAAAACGTCGCCACACAACCATGGGGCCCTCCCCGCACCCCACGTGCCCTTGCACAAACCCCATTGAAATCAAGGCGTCGACACCATTCCCCGCTGCCCGCCACGGGCTCTTCTCCGGGATCTTTGAAGGAAAAAACCAGACGGCGCAGGCCCCGCTTCCGGCCGCGGGACCGTTCCCGCCGGGCCACGGTACCTCGACAAGCTCTCACCATCGGTGCTACATAGGGAAAAACATGACACGCCCCTTTGGACAGTCAAGGGTGGCACAGACCCCATGGAATGCAACGGATGAACCTGATCCTTCTTTTTGATGACGATTTTACCCATGAACCGGGTACAGCACGACTCACCGGGCGACGCCTTCGCCATGTCAGGGAGGTCCACCGGGCCGAGGTGGGGGATACCCTCACCGTGGGGCGCCTCAACGGCAGCCTGGGAGCCGGCACGGTCCTCTCCCTGACCAAAGACGCCATGGAACTGGCCGTTGCCCTGGACGCACCGCCTCCGCCGCCCCTTCCCCTCACCCTGATCCTGGCGCTGCCCCGGCCCAAGGTCCTTAACCGGGTGATCATCGCCGCCACCAGCATGGGGGTCAAACGCCTGGTCCTGCTCAACGCCGTCCGCGTGGAAAAGAGCTTCTGGCAGAGCCCCCGCCTCGCTGAGGAGAACCTCCTCGCCCAGCGGGTCCTCGGCCTGGAGCAGGCAAAGGACACCCGGCTGCCGGAGATTCTTCTGAAAAAACGGTTCAAGCCCTTTGTGGAAGACGAGCTGCCGGCCATGGCACGCGGCACGGAACAACTGGCGGCCCACCCCTACGATGCCGTGCCCTGCCCCGTGCGGGCAAAAGGCCCCGTCACCCTGGCCGTGGGACCGGAAGGAGGGTTTATCCCCTATGAAATGGAAAAACTGAAAGAAGCAGGGTTCCAGGCCGTCTCCATGGGAGAGCGTATCCTGAGGGTGGAATCGGCCATTCCGGCCCTTCTGTCACGGCTGTATCCATTGTAAACCGGATGCCCGATTTTTTTTTGCAATTCTCTGACTCCAAGAACAGGACCCACCATGCCCCAGCAGCTGATCATCACGGCCGACATCCACGGCCACCTGCCCACCTGGCGCCGTATCACGGCCCAGCTCAAACCCGGCGACGGCCTGGCCGTGGCAGGGGACCTCTTTGACACGGTCTACGGAAAAAGCCACCCGGACTACGACCCGGACACCATCTTGAAAGAGTTCAAGGCCCTTGCCGGCCCCACCTGGTATGTCTGCGGAAACTGCGACCACCCGGACACCCTCTCGGGAGACCTCACCACCGCCTTCTCCTGGGAAGGGACCACCCTGCTCCTGGCCCACGGACATCGCCACCTGCCGGATCTCACCGATTACGACATCGTGGTCCAGGGCCACACCCACGTCTCCCGCCTGGACACCCTCATGGGCAAGGTGTTCCTCAACCCCGGCTCCCCGGCCCGCCCCAGGGGCGGCCACCAGGGGTTTGCCCGGCTCACGGGCACCCGCCTCGAGCTGGTGGACCTGGCCACGGGCAAGGTGGTGGACCACCTCGACCTTCCCCTCCGGGACGAATAGCCTTCCCCCAAAGCGTGCCTCCGGCGGCAAGGTGAGCCACCTCGAAAGCATATAGCCCTTGATGGTTTGATATATAACAGAGACTGTTAAGGATACCGCCGCTGTATGAGACTTACGCGTGTTTCAGGGCCTCGAAAAGGGATTTATCCATGGCCTTTTCGTAGGCGGCAGCCCCGGTGATCTTCTTGGCCTTCACCAGCTCCATGAGGTGCTGGTCCATGGACTGCATGCCCTGGGAGGTGCCTGTCTGGATCATGGAGTTGATCTGGGCGATCTTGCCGCTTCGGATAACACTGGCAAGGGCGGTGGAGCCCAGAAGCACCTCGTTGGCCGCACAGCGGCCCGAGCCGTCGGCGGTTTTGAGGAGTTGCTGGGCGATGACGGCCCTTAAGGACTCGGAAAACATGGTGCGCACCTGCTCCTGCTGGTCCGCGGGAAAGGCGTTGATCACGCGGTCCACGGTCTTGGAGGCGCTGTTGGTGTGAAGGGTGCCGAACACCAGGATCCCCAGTTCGGCGCAGGTCAGGGCCAGACTGATGGTCTCCCGGTCACGCATCTCCCCCACCAGGATGATGTCCGGGTCCTCGCGACCCGCCACCTTCAGGGCATCGGCAAAACTTGACGCGTGGGAGCCGATCTCCCGCTGGGTAAAGATGCACCGGCGGTTCTGGTGCACGAACTCCAGGGGGTCCTCGATGGTGATGATGTGGGCTTCCCTGTTCTTGTTGATGTAGTCGATCATGGCCGCAAGGGTGGTGGATTTGCCGCTGCCCGTGGGGCCCGTCACCAGGACCAGGCCCTTGGGAAAACCCGCGATGGTCTTGAGCACCTCGGGCAGGCCGAGGTCTTCCAGGGTGAGGATCTCGGTGGGGATCATCCGGAACACCGCGCCGGGCCCGTTGTGATGATAGAAAAAGTTGCACCGGAACCGGCCCACACCGTCCAGTTCATAGGCCATGTCCAAATCCAGGTTGGCCTCGAACTCCTTCTGCTTGTCTCCGGGAAGGATCTCAAAGAGCACCTCGGTCATCCGCTCCCGGTCCAGGACCGGGTGACCGGTCTCCACCAGCTCCCCTTTCAATCGAAGCAAGGGCGGGCGCCCCACCACCATGTGAAGGTCGCTGGCCCCTTTTTCCATCAGCTCAGTAAAATAGGTATCAATAACCGCCACACGCCCTCCTGCCGACGGCTCCGGCCGTCCGTATCCGTTCCATGGTCACTCCTTTCATCACGTTGCCGCCCCGGCCTTGAGCCTTCGCTGCAGGGTTTCGGACTCCACATGGGTCAGGGCCGTCTCCACGCTGATGAGGCCCTGGTCCAGAAGCTCGGTCACCGACTCATCCATCAGCTTCATGCCCAGGCCCTTGCCCGTCTGCATGAGGTTGGGAATCTGGAACACCTTGGAGTCCCGGATCAGGCCCGCCACCGGCAGGTTCACGATGAGGATCTCAGAGGCCATGAGCATGCGGTCTTCCGTGTCCGAGGCGATGAGCTTCTGGGTCACCACGGCTTTGAGGGTCTCGGCCAGGGTGGCCCGGATCTGGGACTGCTCCCCGGGGGGATAGGAGTCGATGATGCGGTCCACGGTTTTGGGGGCGTTGGTGGTGGAGAGGGTCCCGATGACAAGGTGCCCGGTCTCGGCTGCACTGATGGCAAGGGACATGGTCTCAAGGTCCCGGAGCTCGCCGATGACGATGACGTCCGGGTCCTCCCTCAAGGCCCCCTTCAGGGCGTTGAGGTAAGAGTGGGTGTCGCGGCCCACCTGCCTCTGGTTCACCACCCCCTTTTTCTTGGGGTGGACAAACTCAATGGGGTCTTCCACGGTGAGGATGTGATGGGCCCTGCGCCCGTTGATGAAATCCACCATGGCGGCCAGGGTGGTGGTCTTGCCCATGCCGGTGGCGCCGGTGACCAGGATCAGCCCCTGGTGCTGGTCCAGAACCTTGGCCACCACCTCGGGAAGCCCGGTGTCGGAAAGGGAGGGGATGGAAGGGGGAATGACGCGAAACGCCGCGCTCAGTCCCCGGTTGTGGGCCATGGCACTCCCCCTGAAGCGGCCGAGGCCCTTGATCTCGTATGAAAAGTCGAGCTGGTTGTCCCGGGCCAGGCGGCCCTTTTCCTCTTCGGAGAGAAGCTCGGTGATGAGCCGCCGCGTCTGGTCCGGGGTGAGCCTGGGGGTGCGGGTCTTCACCAGCCCCCCTTTTTTGCGCAGGATGATGGGCTCTCCCGGTACCACATGCACGTCCGAGGCCCGCAGGTTGACCCCGGCCTGAAACACCTTATCCAATTCTGCCATGAAAGACCTCCGGGTCCCTTTACGCGTCTTCGTCGGGAATGACCCAGAGATACTGGGTGGTGGAAACGAACACAATGGAGCGGACGGTCTCTCCGTCCACCGCCACATTGGACACCTCGGTAAACATGTCCGTATTTTTCAGAAAATAGTCGGAGACGCGGTCGTACCCGGTGATGTCGATCTCTCCGCTCACCACCTGGCCGTTGGTCATCTTCATCTTCATCTTCCGATAGATGGCCACCTTTCTCTCGGTAAGGTCTCCGTTCCTCACCTCCACCCAGAGGATATGCTTCTTGGGAACGATCATGGGGCGACGGCTCTCGTCCTCCCCGTTGACGGCCTCGTACATCACGATGTCGGACTCGTTGTCCAAAAGAAAGGTCCTGATGTCCCGACCCACAATATTCACCAGCCCGTCAAGCTGGCTGTTGTTGGAAAGGCATAAGGTGATTTCACAGTCTTTTTTCGGGTAGATGCCCATACGCGCTCCTTCCTGGCGAGCAGAACCGGCCGCGCCGTCGCACTGCCCGGCCCGGTTATCAATCCGTTCACGGTAGAGGTCCACTTGGTTGCCACTACCACCCTTATCGTCTCAACCACGGTGAAGATTGACCCTTTTTTTCCATCTTGTAATATCCCGATAAACCTTATAAATATAGGCTGTATCAAAAAAAATTGTCAATTATTAAACAATTGTTTTCACCTATTTATCATTGGGAATTCACATGAAACCAGAGGGAACCAGTATCCTGCTCATCAACCCCGGGGACAAGGTACTGCTCATGCTCAGGGACGACCTGCCACACCTGCCCTGTCCCAATATGTGGGACCTTCCCGGAGGCCATGTGGAGGCAGGGGAAACACCGGAGGCCTGCATCCGCCGGGAACTTATGGAGGAACTGGGGTTCTGCCCCGAGACCATCCGCCCCTTCGGGGTCTACGACTTCCCGGACCGCCTGGAATACGTCTTCACCGCCAGGGCCGACTTCGACCCGGAGACCGTGGACCTCACCGAGGGCCAGAAGATTGCCTGGTTCACCCTTGAAGAGGCCGACGCCCTGGACCTGGCCTTCGGTTTCAACCTGGTGATTACCCATTGGGCGGAGAAGCGGGCCGTCGATTGACACCTTGGGACAAAATACACTAAAATGCGCCGATACAATTGCCGATACTATTAGGGCGGGTGATTGATCATCTCCTGACATCAGCAAATCCATCAGTTGCCACCCCACGGAGAAGGCATGGCCGACGAGAAGCGATACAGTGTGGAAGAGGCTGCAAAGGAGCTCGGAACAGGGGTTTCCACCCTTCTCCTGTGGAAACACATCTACAGCGAGTTCCTCTCCGCAACCGGGGACGCAAGGGACGACACCCTCAGCCGCGACGACATCCACCTTTTTACCTACATTTCCGAATGCACCGAGTCGGGCCTCACCCGTGAGGAGATCCGTCTGGCCTTAAGGAACCGGGCCGCGGGAAAGGGCCCCCTCTTTTCCCGCAGCGCGTTTCGGCACGACGACGATGACGACATCCTCGCCCTCCTGGACGACGACAACCCCACACCGGCTCTCCTGGCAAGGCTGGTCATCCAGCAACGCCGCCTGGCCGAAGCCGAAGAGCGCAAAGCCACGGCCATGGAACGCCGCATTGCCGTGGAAGAGGAGAAATCGCGCAACCTGGCAGCCATCCTCAGCACCCTGCAAACATCCGGTATCCCCTTGGCCGCCACGGCAGGCCAGGGCCCTCAGCCCTCGCCCGAACCGCCGACCCCGAAGCCCACGGCAGAAATGCCCCCCGCACCCGAGGCCCCTGGAGAGCGCCCCGAGAGCCCGGAGCAGACAACACCCCACCCCTGCCCGGATAACACCGACACCCTTTCCGAAGAGCCGTCTTCCGGCGAAGACACGGACGACCTCTGGGGCCTCGTAAACGACGAGCCGCCAAAGCCATCCCCTGTCATGGAGATGGACAACCTCTGGGAGCTGGTGGAGACCCCCGAAGACCAAAAGCCCGATGACCTCTGGGGCCTGGTGGATGTCCCCGCCGAAGAGAAGCCTGACGATCTCTGGGCCCTGGTGGACGAAGCGCCCGCCGCAGAGACCACCGAAGAGATGGACAACCTCTGGGACCTGGTGGACGAAAAGCCTTCGCAGGAGCCCGCCAAAAAGCCCATGAGCGACACGGGCCTGGACGACCTCTGGACATCGGACGAGCCTCCGGCCCATGAACCACCGGCGCCTCCTGCCCCCACAAGCGTCCCCCACGAGGAGATGGACAACCTCTGGGACCTGGTGGACACGCCGCCCCAACAGACAGAACCTGCCCCAAGCCAACCCCGGCAGGCAGCCCGCACAGCCCCTGCGGCAGCCGAGGAACACGCCCCACTGCCATCGGACCCCGAGGCCTACAAAGATTTTATCTTAAAGGAAATCATCGGCATGAAACGCCGGGAAGGGTTGTCCGCCGCCCAGGTGGCTGAGCGGCTCAACAACGAGGAGCGGCCCACCTTCAGCGGAAAAGGCTCCTGGGGAACCCGTACCATCGAAGGCATCTTCCGCATCATTGAAAAGGCCGGCCCCGCATAACCCATGACACCGGGTTGCGGGGCGCAAAAAAGGTCCGGTCTCTACCTGGCCCCTGCATCAAGGGCAAACCGGGTGTCCACGAACTTATCCAGATCGATCTTGTCCGTCAGAATCCCCATCTCATCTTTCATGTAATCCTGAATTTTCGCCAGGTCGTCGATGACCGGGAAGAGTTCGTCCGTGGAGATACGCTCCTTGGGTTCGGTGAGGACCTTGTAAATCAAGTCGCTGTTCTGCCCCAGAAAATCGGCGCCGATGATGGAGGCGGGCTTGGGCTGGGCCTCCACGGCCATGCCGGAGCGCACCAGGCTGCGGGTCAGCTCGTGGACGGCGTCGGGGTTCTTCTCGATCACTTCGTCGCGCATCACCAGCACGCAGCAGGGGTGCTTGGGCCAGAGATCACAGGAGAGGTGAATGGCCTCGCCGTTGCCGCTGTTGATCACCTTGGTGCCGATGGGCTCAGCCACGATGAACCCGGCGATCTCCCCGTCTTCATCCAGGTCGATGGCATCGGGCATCTGAAAAGGCGCCACCACCTCCAGGAAGACGTCGGCTTTTTTGTCCCGGGTGGTGCCGGGGTTAAGCCCCTTCTCCTTGAGGAGACGGTGAAACAGCATGTTGTGCACCGAGAGCTGGTAGGGAATCAGGACCACCTTGCCGGCAAAGTCTTCGATGCGCTGGATCCCGGCACGACGGCTCTTCACCAGGATACTGCCCGACTTGTGGGTAAACAGGATCAGCTTGATGCCCACCCCGGACTTGTAAATATCCATGGCCGTGGGGGCAAGGATAAAGGCACCGTCAAGGGCTCCGGTGGCCAGGTCGTCGGCCACCTCGTTCCACCCGTTTTTCAACACCGGCTGGAGGGAGCAATGCTTGAAGGACTCCATCCCCTTCCGCAACTTGAGATCCGTCACACCGAGAATCAGGTGATCGGTAATCCGCAGGTGACCAATCTTCAACACAGGCTTGTCCGTCATACACACACCGCTTAAAACACCAGATGGGTTACCAGGTCCCCTTTTGTAAACCACTGTTTCCCAAAAGGGCCTGAAACACGCCTCCAACTGGCATTGGAGGCGTGCCGCCGGTCATCTCCGGTGCGTCACCCCACCGGAACATACGTTGTTGATGCCCCTTGCGGGCTGCAAGGGAGCATCGGTTCAAGACCAGTCGGAATCAGTGCTTGAAGCTCCGCTGGCCGGTGTAGACCATGGTGGCGCCGTATTCGTTGCACGCCTCAATGGACTGGTAGTCGTTCAGGGATCCCCCGGAGTGGACGATGGCGCTTGCCCCCTCGCGGAGACCCACGTCGGCGCCGTCGCGGAAGGGGAAGAAGGCATCGCTCACCATGGTGGCGCCCTTGATGCCGCCGTTCTCCGCCTTGACCCTGGCGTCGATCTCCGCTTTCTTGTCGGCGTCCGTAAGGTCAACGTACCCCACGCCATAGGTCTCGAAGGCGTAACGGTCGGCAAGTTTTTTGTACGCCTTGTCCACGGCGATCTCGGCAACACCCACGCGATCCTGCTCACCGGTGCCGATACCCACGGTCACCTGGTCCTTGACGTAGATCACGGAGTTGGAGGTGATGCCGGACTCCACCAGCCAGCCGAAGAGCATGTCTTCGTACTCGGCGTCGGTGGGCTCCCGGTCGATGGTGTACAGGGTCCCCTTGTACTCGCACTGGGCAAGCTTGAGGTCCTTGCGCGTCCTGGCCTCGGGCACGAAGGAGAGCTGGGTGATGATCCCCCCGTCCATGAGGCTCTTGAAGTCCACAACGCGCTCTCCCACATAGCTCTGGAGACGGTCCATGTTGCCGATGCGGATCACCCGGAGGTTCTTGCGCGCGGACAGGATCTCCAGGCTTCCTTCTTCAAAATCGGGGGCCACAACCACTTCGGCGTACTGGTTGCTGATGGCCTCGGCCGTGGCCTTGTCCACGCTGCGGTTCAGGGCAATGCACCCCCCGAAGGCTGCGATGCGGTCGGCCATGTACGCCTTGGCGTAGGCCTCTTCCAGGGAAGCGGCCCGGGCCGCGCCGCAGGGGTTGTTGTGCTTCACGATGACTGCCGTGGGGGTATCGGTGAAGTAGCGCAGGATGTTCAGGGCGTTGTCGGCATCGGTGAGGTTGGTCTTGCCAGGATGCTTCCCGGACTGAAGGAGCTCGATGTCCGAGGCAAGGTAACGCCCCGGTGCGATGGTCTGGGTCTCCCCCACCACCAGGTTGCCGTTGGCCAGACGGTACAGCGCCGCCTCCTGGCCCGGGTTTTCACCGTAGCGCAGCCCTTTTTTGACCTGGTCGATGGTCCAGGCCACTTTCTCGTAAAAGAGGGTCTGGCGGTTGTCGCCGTCCACAAAGGATATCTCCATGGCCGGTGCAAAGTGGTCGTCCATGATGGTTCGGTACATCTTTTTCAGATCGTCTGCCATGTGCTTTTCTCCCCCCGAAAGGACCCTTCTGCAGCCTGTCTGAAAAGCCGCCGTGGGCCCCGTCGGGTCCGGATAGGGTGTTTAGGATGCGCTGTAACACCCCGAAACGCTCTGCGGGGCCTGTGCTGCGAGATAATCGGCAATGTGCCGGTCGTAGGTGGCGGTGTGCTCAAAGGCCTTGGTCGCCAGATCGTACCTTAAGGACAGGTCTGTTGCCCCGTCGTTGGCCTCCAGGGACGCCACAACGGCCCCGTAATCCGAGGGATTCACCACCGAGGCCACCCGAAGGTAGTTCTTGGCAGAGGCCCTGACCATGGTGGGTCCGCCAATGTCGATGTTGCTGCGGGCCTCCTCCACGGTAACCCCCTCTTTGGCCACGGTGGCCTCAAAGGGATAAAGGTTCACAACTACCATATCTATCGGAACTGCGGCGGTTCTCTTTAAGTCTTCCTGATGAGAATCGTTGTATGTTTCCGTCAGGATTCCGAGATAGATTTTGAAATCAAGGGTTTTGACGAGTCCGCCCTGGGTCTCGGGCTGGCCCGTGTAATCCGACACCTGCACCAGGTGCTTTGCCGCGGCATCGCCCAGGATCTTTTCGATGGCCCCGAAGGTACCGCCCGTTGAAAAAATACGAATGGACGGGTTGACCCGCACCAGGGCGGGAACCAGGGTGTCCAGTCCCGTTTTATCCGACACGCTGATCAGCACATGATCGACCTTCACCCGGTCGTCAATGCGATCCACAATATTCATCCCCATAGTGTTGTCCTGTTTTTTTGTGGTGGTCTTTATCTTAGATGAACGGCCGGCGCCCCGACTGTCCGTTATGGTCTCCGCGCCCCTGACGGCCCGTGGCCCCCCAGCTGCGGCAGGTGCGCAATAGTAAAACAGCCCATGGCAAAGATCAAGGTGCATTCCGGACGGGTCAGTGCATGAAAATCACCGTGCTTTCGGCCGTTGCAGGGCTTGTAAAATTTTCTAACATCCCGTCCCCACCACGCGGCCACACAGCACAAAAAATCAATGATAACACCCCAAATCACACCCTCCAACCCATCGCACATGCCCCCGAGCCGAATCGGAAGGAGACCTGCCTTGCCTTGACTTTTCATGGAATCAGCTTAGGTTTAGGGGCATCACCGCCGGGATTCAAGCGGATCAAACCCGACGCACCCGCCAAGGCAACGAGGCGTCGTCATGTTGACTTTCAACCGGAGGACTTTCCATGAGCACCCTGACCGTGAAAAACTTTGCCGCCTGCACCCACGAAGACGTGGCCGACGCGGTCCTCACCCTTGCCGCGCCCCTGTGTGCCGCCTGCGACGACGACGCCATGAAGCACCACCTCATCTCCCTGGCCGTCACCGGCTGGAACCTCTCCCTTTTTGAAAGCCGGGAGAAAGAGGGGTACAGGTCCCAGGTGGAAGAGCGCCTCCCAGCACAGCTCCCCGCAGAACAGAAGGAGGTCTTCGTCCGCTTTGTCCTGGATCTCATCACCGCCAAACAGTCCAGGTACCCCGCCATGATGAAGGGCATCAAATCCTGGGACCTCCGCACAGACAACGGCGAGCTCACACTCTCGGTGGAGGCCCTGCCCGTCAAACCCGTTTAACCCTCTGGGAGGACATCATGCTCACCCTCACCCAGTTCCGCTACGGCGCCGACAATTTTTCCTATGTGGTCAGCGGCCCGACATCTGCCGTGGCCATAGACCCCGGAGCCGTAGACGAGATCCTGGCCTTTGTCGACGCCCGGGGCCTTGACCTCACCCACGTCATCAACACCCACACCCACCCGGACCATACCGTGGGCAACACCCCGCTGATCCTGCGCTCTAAGGCCACCCACCTGGACATCCCTGCCCTTCGCCGACAGGGACGGCTGGAGATCGACGGGGAACCCCTCATCGTCCATTACACCCCGGGCCACATGGACGACTGCCTCACCTTTGAGATCAAAGGACGCCTCATCACCGGAGACACCCTCTTCAACGGCACGGTGGGGACTTGCTTTTCCGGGGACATGGAGAGCTTCTACCGATCCGTCACCTTCCTGCTCACCTTCCCGGACGACACGAAAATCTACGCAGGCCACGACTATGTTCAGGAGTCCATGGCCTTTGCCCGCATCATCGAGCCGGAAAACGAAAAGGAGATCGCCCGCTACCTCACCCTCTACGACCCGGACCACGTGGTCTCCACCCTGGGTGATGAGAAACGGGCCAACCCCTTCCTGCGGTTCAACGAACCCAACCTTGTGAAAACCATGAAACAAAGGGACCTTCCCGTGGCCACCGAGCGGGACCGGTGGCATTCCGTAATGGAGCTGTACTGATGGACACACGCAACGAAACGATCACCGACCCCGGACTGTGGAACGAAAAAGCCGTAGCCGTAACCGTCAAAGCCACAAAAATGCTCTGGGGCAAGCACAACGAATCGATCCAGGCCTGGCTCTTTGAATCGGGCTTTGCCCTTAAGACCCTGAAAGAGGCCTTCATCGGCTGGCAGGTGAGGAACACGAGAAGGCCCGCAGACTCCTGGGGCACCCAAGGCGTGGACAAGATCCTTCTCCCCGAAGGGCTCACCATCCCTGTAATCCGGGACAAGGAGCTCAAACGCGTCGTCATCTTCCGCATGGGTCACGGCCACGACGGGGAGTACCATACCGTCGAAGGCAGCGATGCCGTTCCCCTGGTCCTTTCCGGCACCACCCGCCGCACCGTGCTGGTGCGCAGGGAACTCGACGCCCTTCTGCTCCACCAGGAACTGAACAACCAATGGACCGTGGTGGCCTCGGGGGACCTCCCCCAAGGCGCCCTTGCCACCGCCCTTCAAGGGGCCGAAGAACTCCGCGTCCTTGCCATGGACAGTGACGCAGAGGCCCTTGCCTCCGTGGAGGCGACGTCCCCCGTCCCCGTAAAGGGCACGAGCCTCGTGGAGCTGGCCCGTAAGGGCCTGCTGGCAGACACCCTGGCCTCGCTCTTCAAATAAGGGCTATGCCCTAAAATAATAGTAACCATTCAGATTAAAAAAGCCTGCCTGCACAAACACAAAAGCCGTGACCGGTCATAAACACATGACCGATCACGGCTTTTTTACACTGATAGTTCCTTGTGGAGGCCTTTAGATGGTGTTGTTCACCGCATCGAACTCTGCCTGGATCTCATGGGCGGGCTCCTTGTCCATGAGGCTCACCGCCACGATCACAACAATGGAGACCAGAAAACCCGGCACGATCTCATAAAGATCAAACAGCCCCAGAAATCCGCCCGTAAGCTGCTTCCAGACGATCACGGTCACCCCGCCCGCCACGATGCCGGCCAGCGCCCCGTTGCGGGTCATGCGCTTCCAGTAAAGCGAAAGAAGAATGATGGGGCCGAAGGTGGCTCCAAACCCGGCCCAGGCATAAGAGACAAGGCCCAGCACGGAGCTGTCGGGATTCCGGGCAAACATCCAGGCAAATACCGCCACCAGCATGACGGCACATCGGCTCACCCACACAAGCTCGGCGTCCGAGGCCTCTTTTCGAAACAGCACCTTGTAAAAATCCTCGGTCAGGGCCGAAGAGGTCACCAGGAGCTGGGAGTCGGCGGTACTCATAATGGCTGCCAGGATCGCTGCCAGAAACACCCCGGCAAGGACCGTGGGCACCAGCTGATCCACCATCACCATGAAGATCTTCTCCTGGTCACCGGCAGCCAGGGGAACGTCCAGGCAGACCAGGCCCACAAGGCCCACCACCACGGCAAAGGAGAGGCTGGCCACCACCCAGAGCATGGCAATGGTCTTGGCCTTGCGGATCTCGGCGGTGGTGCGGATGGCCATGAACCGGGCCAGGATATGGGGCTGACCAAAATAGCCCAGGCCCCATGCGGCAAGAGAAATAACGGACATCACGGCCAGGGGCGCTCCTTTGGTGTCCGTGAAGATGCTTAAAAAGGCGGGGTTGATGGAGCGGATCCCGTCCAGGGTGGTGGCAAGCCCTCCGGCCTTGATGATGCCCAGGGTGGGCACCACGATGATGGCCACGATCATGATCATGCCCTGGAAAAAATCGGTCCAGCTCACCGCCATGAACCCGCCCAGGAAGGTGTAGGAGATGATCACCGCCACCCCGATGAGAAGGGCCGAGTTGTAGCTGAGCCCGAAGACGGTGCTGAAGAGCTTGGCCCCGGCCACAAAGCCCGAGGCTGTGTAGATCAGGAAAAAGATCAGGATAAAGATGGCTGAAATGATCCGCAGAAGGTGCGAGGTGTCCCGGAACCGGTTCTCAAAATAGTCGGGCAGGGTGATGGAGTCACCGGACATCTCCGTGTAGTTCCGCAGCCGCTCGGCCACGAACTTCCAGTTCAGCCAGGTCCCCATGGCAAGGCCAAAGGCAATCCAGAAGGATTCGAGCCCCGCCACGTAAGCATACCCCGGCAGGCCCAGAAGGAGCCAGCCGCTCATGTCCGAGGCCTGGGCGCTCATGGCCCCCACCCAGCTGTTGAGGCCCCTGCCCCCCAGGATATAATCCGAGAGGGTCTTTGTCCTGCCGTAATACACCCAACCGATCCCCACCATGAATATCAGGTAGAGGACAAACGAAATCAAAATCGACACACTACTGTCCTGCATACGTCCTACTTTCCGCTCCCCATGATTCATACACACAAAAAAACCGGCGTTGCGCCGGTTTTTACGAACAACCCGTGGTTTTTATCAGAACGGCCCGGTCTTTTCAACTCCGGGCCCATGGACGCAAAAAGGCCGCCCCCGGACGGGAGCGGCCTTTTTTGCCCCAAAGCAATGGGGAACGATCAAACGCGCCTTAGAAGGTGTAGGTCAGGGTCATGCCTGCGCCCCAGAGGATGCCTTCGTTTTCGCAGTACACTTGAGCAGGGGCACCATAGGCTGCAGTGTAATTTTTATTAAGCTCGGTACTTCCACCTGTTGTGGAACGCTTCGACGTCGAAATCACGTGTTGGACAACAGCATCAATATTCCATCGTTCATTGATCCGCCATCCCATACCAAGGGTATAGACGTTGCGATCCGTGTCAGGCCAGCCAAACTCAAAGGTCTCATCGGGAACGGGTGAGGGGTCGTAGGTATAACCGGCACGAAAGACGAACGCCTCAGTGGCCTGGTAAGAAATCCCCAGCTTGTATGCGGTGGTATCTTCCCAGTCACGATCATGTTCAAAGGTCGTCTCTATGGTCTCTTGGCCTCCTACCAGCGGACGGAGAGCTTCAGGTACATTTATAACAGCATGTTCATCCTGATTCTCGTTGATACTCCACCTGGTCCAGGTGACGTCGGCCTCAACCGAAAACTTACGATTGGGCATCCAGCGGACACCAGCCTGGACCTGCTCAGGATGGTCATACTCCATCGTGACGCTTCCATCCAGATCCTGCGTCCCCCCCATGGCACCAGAAATCATCACATCCCCTTCGAAATCACCGTCGGAACGACCTCGGTAGGAAAGCCCCATGGAGAGCTGCTCAATGGGACGGTACATAAGCCCCACATTAAAAGAATAGTTGAAGTCGTCAGTGGACTCCATTTTAAGTTGGGCACCATCTAACACATTTGCCAGCGCAATGTATTTTTGTACATCCGCTAGTCCTGCGGGCTTCCCTGAAACTTCAAGCATATGTTTTACTTGATTAGAATTTGCTGGATCCTTCAAATCATCTGAAATCTCCATTGTCTTTCCTGCTTCAGAGATCGAGCGTCCAAGACTCACCCCAACGCCTACTGAAAATTTATCCGACATCTTGTAGGACAAAGTAGGGGATACAGCCACACGCCCGTAGTAAGATTCCCAGGCGTAGGCACTGGACGGAGATTTTGCAGGATCCTTATCCCAAGTAACATGAAGACCGTAAGGGGTATACGCAGCCACACCAAGAGTAAGGCTATCGGTCACCGGCATGGCAAAGCCCAGGGACGGGCTGACAATGTCCATGGTATCGGATTCATAATCCGATGGAGCGCCATCCAAAGTAGCATTGGATCCCTGCGATACCACATTCCAGTCAGACACTTCAATCTTGGCATTGTAGTACATGGCACCCGCCGATATGGTGGGCTTTTCGATGAGCGAAAGCCCCGCCGGGTTGTAATAGGCCGCAAACACGTTGTCGCAGTAAGCCGACACGGCGCCCGCCTGGGCCGTGTTCATGGCGCCGATCCCCATGGTTTCGACGTTGGCTGCATAGGCCGACGACGTACTCAGCACCACCGCTGCAAGGACCACCAATCCTTTTTTCACCATTTTTTCCACCTTCATACTTCTCTCCCAAAAAGTTTGTTGTTACCTATATTGTCACCGGTTGCCACAAGCTAACTAAGTTCACCACAAGCAACCGCGAGTCAATCCACCAGAACAGGAAACTAACTTTTTTTGCACGATTGGAGAGATAGTAGAGACCGTGAAAACCACTTGTCAACTGCAAACGGCATTTACACTCTAAAATTAGAATCACAATTCCATTCGCCGGATTAATACCTTGTTAAAACTCGTATTTTGCAATACCGACGTTTCATGTGTGATCTTCGAATCACAGAAAGAAACAGAGTTCTCTTAATGTATCGCCATTTTTTTAGTATACAATTGATTTATTGCAGGCTGAGCAACAGATTGTGCATCAAAAAGAGAACACCCCCACAAACAACAAAGGCGGCTTCAACTCGCCAGACATAACAAAATTGAGGGATTTTCCTGCAAGATCCCTGTGGACACCCTGCACAGCCGGGGGTAAGACAGGACAAAAAATAGAACGCATACAATATAAATTATAGAGACGGAAACAGCCTTAACCAGACAACTTAGGGAGGAGAGATGGACTCGTTGATCAGAGAAGACGGAACATTGCCCTACGGATACCACCACAGGCCGGTGGGAAAACTCAACTTCCTGGACTTTGATCTCAGGTCGGCCTTCGGCAGGCGACGCAGCTTTCTGTACAAACGCCTTAAGTTCAATCGCTTCAATTTTGTGGGGTTCATGTCCGACAGCTTCATGGCCGGTGTGGCGGTGGTGGATTTGGGGCTCATCAAAAACGGCTTCGCCTATCACCTTGACCGCGCCACGGGCGTTCTCACGGAAACCTCGGTCCTCACGCCCTTTAAGGCCACCATCCGCCCCACCCCCGACACCCCTTTGAGCCGAATCAAAACCCCGGCCCTTGACCTCACCATCTCCGAAGACGGCGTGGACTGCCGCACCGACAGGTTTTCGATCAAGGCGGCCTTCACCGCCCCGCACCCGGCACCCCTGCGGGTGGTCTCCCGCACCGGGTACAGAGGCTGGACCTACACAGACAAACGGGCCCCCGTCCAAATAAGCGGCACCCTGACAGTGGACGGCACCCAGACGAAGATAACCTCACCGCAGGTGCTGGCCCTCACCGACTGGTCCGCAGGCTACATGCGACGCAACACCTTCTGGAGCTGGGCCTCGTCGGCGGCCGTGCTGGCCGACGGCAGGAGCTTTGGTATGAACCTGGCGGCCGGGGTCAACGAAACCGGCTTTACCGAAAACATGGTCTGGATTGACGGAACCCCAACCCACATCGGCCCCGTTCACTTCGACTACAAACAAAACAACACCACCGCCCCCTGGCGCATTACCTCCATGGACGGCATCATCGACCTGGCCTTCACCCCGGAGGGCCACCGCGAAGAGAAGGTCAACGCCCTTGTCATGGGAAGCCTCTTCACCCAGCTCTGCGGCCGCTTCACCGGCACCGTCACACCACCCGGCAGAACCCCCGTAACCGTCACCGATGCGCCAGGATTCTGCGAGGACCACTTTGCAAGGTGGTGATTCGACGCGTAACGATTCAAGCCTTAAAAGCTGCATTCCAAGGTTAAAATCGGCTCAAAAAGCATGCCTCCGGCGGCGAGGTGAGCCACCTCGAAAGCTGATTGCCCTTGCGCTTTGTCCCTCGTTCCTCGGGCCAAAGCGCAAGGGCCTTCGGCTCGGGCTTCGCCCGCTACAAAAGCCGGTGGTTTAGGCAGACAGGCTCTCACCCTTCGAAGGTACGGGATACGCTTTGCCCCATGTCACAACGTAGCCGCAGGCGAAAACTGATCGCTTGTCGCACCGGAGCCATTGCCATTGATCGGATGATCTCGCATAGACACGGGCGTAGATGGATTCCTCGGGTCAAATCACATCCGCCTTTCAAACAAACGTCGACCTTGATCATCGTTTGGACCATGGGCCTGTCCCCCTGCCGAACACCCTTGTCCCCTGGAACGCCGCACTCCGGTGCGGCTCGGATGAAGACAGACTACAATGCCGCACCGGAGTGCGGCGCTCCGTTTCGGTGGATTTTTCACGTTTTATTCAAGGGTCGTGGCCAAACGACAACCAGGGCCCAAGCTCAATTCAAGAAGAACGATTAATCGTTACGTCGACACAATAAAAAAAGCCCGCCGAACCGGCGGGCTTTTTTATTCATCTCACGAGTAAGGCCTCTGTGGGCCGGGCATTACTTTTCGTCCACCCTGCACCGGGGCAGCACAAGGTTCAACACCACACCAAGGATCCCGGCAAGGCCGATGCCCTGGAGGGTAAACTGACCGGCAGAGACGCTCATGCCGCCGATGCCGAACACAAGGATCAGGGCCACGATGGTCAGGTTGCGAGCTTCCATGAGGTCCTCGCCGGACTTGACCAGGGTGTTGAGGCCCACCACCATGATGGCGCCGAAGAGAAGCAGCATGATGCCCCCCATGACCGGGGTGGGGATACTGGAGAGCAGAGCCCCGAGTTTGCCCACAAAGGCAAGGAGGATAGAGGTGATGGCCGCCCAGGTCATGACCCCGGCGTTCTGCGCGCCGGTGAGGGCTACGGCCCCGGTGACCTCAGAATAAGTGGTGTTGGGGGGCCCGCCCAGAAGGGAGGCAAAGCTGGTGGCCAGGCCGTCGCCGAGCATGGTGTTTTCGATACCGGGATCCTTGAGGTAGTCCTTGCCCGTGATACCACCGATAGCCAGGATGTCGCCGAAGTGCTCGATGGCCGGGGCAATGGCCACGGGAACGATAAAGAACACAGCCGCGGAGTTCCACTCAGGGAAGGTAAAGTCGGGCAGCGCCAGCCATGCAGCCTCCCTCACCGGGTTGAAATCCACCAACCCGTAAAACAGGGCCGCAATATACCCCACCACAATCCCGCACAGGATAGGGATCAGCTTGATCATGCCGCGCCCCAGAAGGGAGACGAGAACCGTGGTGGCAAGGGCCGCCATGGAGACAGTCAGGGCTGTGCCCTTGGGAATGATGGCCGCAGGGTTGGCCACACCCGTGGCCATCTTCACGGCCACGGGGGAGAGAATCAGGCCGATGACCATAATCACCGGGCCGGTGACCACAGGGGGCAGGACCTTCTCGATGATGGCAGATCCCTGCCAGCGGATGAGAAAACTCAGGGCCACGTAAAACAAACCGGCGGCGATGAGACCGCTCATGGTTCCGGCGATGCCCCACTGCTGCACCCCGATGGAGATGGGGGCGATAAAGGCAAAAGAAGACGCCAGGAAGACCGGGACCTTTCCCCGGGTGACCACCTGGAAAATCAGGGTTCCAACCCCTGCGGTAAACAGGGCCACGTTGGCGTTGAGCCCTGTCAGAATCGGCACGAGCACCAGGGCACCGAAGGCCACGAAGAGCATCTGGGCCCCCAAAAACGAATCCTTCACGCTAAACCGGTAACTGCTATTGCTGCTGCTTGTCATTTCCCCTCCTGAATCAGCACACACATCATAAAAAATAGAAAAAGATCATAAAAAAGGCCCCCGAAAGGACCCAGAACAAACCACCCTATGGCGCCCTTTGCAAGAATGGCGGGCCACAACCCGCCAAAAGGGCATAAAAAAAGAGGGGCTTTAAGCCCCTCAGGAAAAACTACTTGGTACCGAATATCTTGTCCCCGGCATCACCAAGCCCCGGGAGGATGTACCCTTTGTCGTTGAGCCGTTCATCCACGGCCGCAACATAGATATCCACATCCGGATGGGCATCGGTCACCCGCTTGATGCCCTCGGGAGCCGCAACATGGAAGAGGCCACGGATGCTGGTGCAACCGGATTTCTTCAGCATGTCGATGGTGGCGATGAGGGTGCCGCCGGTGGCGAGCATGGGATCCAGGATCAGGGCGATACGCTTGTCCATCTCCCCTGCCATCTTTTCGTAATAGACCACGGGCTCCAGGGTCTCTTCGTTTCGGTAGAGGCCCACAACGCTCACCTTGGCCGAGGGGATCAGGTCGATGACGCCGTTCATCATGCCGAGACCGGCGCGAAGGATAGGGAGGATGGTGATCTTCTTGCCCTTCATACGCTCCACGGTCACGGGACCGGCCCAGCCGTCGATCTCCACCTCTTCGGTCTCCAGATCCTTGGTGGCTTCGTAGGTGAGAAGACGGGCCACTTCAGAGGAGAGATCCCTGAAGTCTTTGGTGGAAATATTCTTTGCTCGCATCAAGCCCAGCTTGTGCTTGATAAGGGGGTGTTCTGCAATATGTACGGCCATGGGTCCTCCTGAAGCCAAGTGCTTTCGTGCCACGTCATCTTTCGTGCCACGCTATTTTATTGATCTTAATTCTTGATCGATGGACAACACCGACCCGCGGGTCGGCCATCCGGTCCCTGCATTTTTTGCCGTGGCGACCGTGGGACGCATATCCCCCCGGGCCATGGCTACGCCTGACACGTTCGCAGCCGTACTCCACAACCCATCGGACTTTCAAGCAGATTCATCCGAACCCCGCCCTGACCTCACGGCAAAATCAACGAAGTATATAAAAAGCGGCCCGGGATTTCAACCTGTTTTTACATGACGGGGCCTGGTGTTTACCCAGTATTTATGCGTTGGCCCTGACAAACGGGCATAACCAATCAGCTCAAAAAAAACCTCCGACGCCCCTGCCGGAGGCACGCTTTGGGGGTGACATTTTTCAAGGGCATCATTATAGTGGGGGCGACATCAAGAACCCAGGGCCCGCCCCGTGAACCAGAAACACCGGGCCGCCTATTTACCCTTACCGAGAGTTCCATGCCCGACACCTCCTGTTACGCCCAGGTCACCGTAACCCTGCCACTGTCCGGTCCCTACACCTATATCGTGCCGGACCACCTGCGCGCCCACGCGGCCGTGGGATCCCGGGTCCTCGTGCCCTTTGGCCGGCGCACGGTGACAGGTTACATCACGGAATTTGCCCCGCCTAAAAAGAAAATGCGGGTAAAAGCCATCCTGGACACCCTGGACCCCTGCCCCCTGTTCACCCCGGCCATGGTTCCCCTGTTCCGGTGGATCGCCGACTACTACATGGCCCCCATGGGCGATGTGATCAAAACCGCCCTGCCCGGCGGGCTCAATGTGGTGGACCGACAGGTGGCCACCCTCACCGACAGCGGAAAGACCGCCGCAGCCGATCCGGCATGCCCGGAGGCGGACAAAGAGCTCCTTGCCCTGCTGATGAGCGCACCGGTCCCCTTGAAACAGCTCATCGACGCAGACCCGCCCGTCCCCCGCGCCCAGATACGGGCCCTTGAGGAAAAGGGATGGATCACGGTGACCCGTGAGCTCAGCACAGCCCGCACCCGGGCCAAGATGGAGACCCTGGCCGAGGCGGCCTTCGGCCCCCTCCCCCAAAAAGGGGTCACGGAAAAGCGCCAGCACCTCCTGGACTTTCTGCGCGTCCACGGCGCCACGGCCCGGGCCGATCTCAACCGAAAGCTCCCCTCGGCCAAGAGCACCCTGGGCCCCATGGTGGAGATGGGGCTCGTCCACCTCTTCGAAGACCGGGTGGAGAGGTCTCCTTTGGGGGAAGAGATCGTGCCCGACACCCCGCCGCCCCTCACCGATGAGCAGCAGGAGGTGGTTTCCACGGTATCGGCGCAGCTCAAAGGGGGGTATGCCACCTTCCTTTTAAAAGGGGTGACGGGCAGCGGAAAGACAGAAGTCTACATGCGACTGGTGGAAGAGGCCCTGGCCGCCGGAAAGACGGCTGTGGTTCTGGTGCCCGAAATCGCCCTCATCGCCCAGACCGACCGCCGGTTCAAGTCCCGCTTCGGGGACCGCATCGCCGTCCTGCACAGCGGCCTCTCCGACGGGGAGCGTTATGACCAGTGGGTTAAAATCGCGGAGAAGCGGGTCAGCGTGGTCATCGGAGCCAGATCGGCCATCTTTGCCCCCCTCACCGATATCGGCCTCATCGTGGTGGACGAAGAGCACGACGGCTCCTACAAACAGGAGAGCGGCCTTCGGTACAACGCGCGGGACCTGGCCGCTGTGCGGGCCCGCATGGAAGGAGCCGTGGTGCTCCTGGGCTCGGCCACGCCCTCCATCCAGTCGGCCTGGAACGCCACCACCGGCAAATTCAAGGAGGTCCTGCTCACCAAACGGGTCAACAAAAAGCCCATGCCCGAAATCGAGGTGGTGGACCTGAAAAAGTACAAAGACCTGCCGGGCATCCACACCTTCCTCACCCCCCGCCTTGTGGAGGCCATGACCCAGACCCTGGACCGGAACGAGCAGGTACTCCTCTTTTTAAACCGCCGGGGCTTTTCCGGCGCGCCCATCTGTGCCCACTGCGGCGAGCCCTTGAAGTGCCGCCACTGCGACGTCTCCATGACCTTCCACAAGGGGGTAAACGCCTTTCGCTGCCACATCTGCGGCTACTTTGAACCGGCCAAGACCCACTGCCGTATCTGCAACGGCAACAAGATCAAGCTCCTGGGCAGCGGCACGGAAAAGGTGGAAGAGGCCGTCAAAGACATCTTCCCCCATAAGACCGTGGCACGGATGGACCAGGACACCACGGCCCGGCGCGGCTCCCTCCTCAAGATCCTCAAAGGGGTCCGTGAAAAACAGGTGGACATCGTGGTGGGAACCCAGATGATTGCCAAAGGGCACGACTTTCCCGACATCACCCTGGTGGGCGTCATCTGCGCGGACACAGCCCTGAACCTGCCCGACTTCAGGGCCGGTGAACGCACCTTCCAGCTCCTGGCCCAGGTGGCCGGGCGCGCCGGCCGTGGCGACAAGCCCGGGCGGGTGATTCTCCAGACCTACGTGCCCGACCACTTTACCATCGGCTGCGCCGTGGACCACGACGCCGACGCCTTCTACACCCACGAAACCGGGTTTCGCCGCGCGCTGGCCTACCCGCCCTTTACCCGGATCATCCTGATTCGCATCGCCGACAAAAACAGCCAGCGCAGCCGCGCAGCCGCCCAGAAGCTCTCCGGGCTCCTCTGGGACCGGCGCCCGGACACAGGCGTGGCCATCATGGGACCTGCCGAAGCGCCCCTGACCCGTGCCATGAACCGCTACCGCTGGCAGATCCTCCTCAAAGGGGAGTCCCCTTCCGTCATGAAAAAAATGGCCGCAGACGCCCTTGAAGCCTTTCGCAGGGAGGGGGGATTTTCCAATGTCTCCGTCACCATTGACGTGGACCCCTATGCACTGGGATAATCTTATTTTATCGGTAACTATTCAGCTCAGAAAAAACAGCCTCCGGCGGCAAGGTGTGCCACCTTGAAAGCAGGTTGCGGATGTGTTTTGCCCCTCGTTCCTCGGGTCAAATCACATCCGCCTTTAAAGTAACAATTCACTCAAAAAGATTTTTTAAAGCCTGTTTGTTAAACCCGCCTTTATAAAATCAGGCAAACGTTTAGCCCCCGGCAGGGCCGCCGGAGGCATAAGCTGAATAGTTACATTTTCTCAAAGGAACACACCATGCGCATCGCCATCATGAGCGACAGCCACGACAATATCTGGCACCTGAAGACCGCCCTTGACCTCATCGCCGAAGCCGAGGCCGAGGCCATCATCCACTGCGGGGACTTTGTGGCCCCCTTCATGCTCCGGCGCATGGACAAGGCCGGCATCCCGGTCCACGGGGTTCTCGGCAACAACGACGGCAGCGTGCTGACCCTGGCCCGGGCCGCCTACCGGGATCTTGACCACATCCACCTCCACGAAACCGTGGGCAAGGTGACCCTGGGGGGCCTGCGCATCGCCTTTACCCACCAGCCCGATGTGGGGCGCGCCTTTGCCGCCACCGGGGACTTCGACCTGGTCTGTTGCGGCCACTCCCACACCTGGCACAGGGAAGAGCTGGGGCGATCCACCCTCCTGAACCCCGGGGAAATCATGGGTTCCAACGGTGATCCGAGTTTCGCCCTCCTTGACACGACCGAGGGAACCATTCGCAAAATCACCTTTCCCCATGCCCTGGGCCACCACGCCCAGGCCGCCCTTCACCTTGACAACACCCGGCGAGAAACATACACTATGCGCCGATGCTGATACCTGATACGCAACGAGTCCGTGCTCTCGCAAAATATAACCGCACATCCTCCGCCCATTTGGGGGATACGATACATACCAGCCGACACAACGTATCGACAAAACCCCGGCTTCCATGGACAAGCCGCAAGGTTATGTGTTGCCCGAGCCCTCACGCTCATCCCCTTCGTCCCCGCGCGACGACAGCAACGTTCGACACTGAGGTGACATCATGTACAAAAAATTAGTGGCGCTGGTGCTTTTCATCCTCTGCACCGCCCTGCCCCTTTCGGCTGCCGAACAGGCCGAAGGGCCTGTTCTCCATATTCCCGAAGCCCAGTTTGACTTCGGCTCTGCACCGGAGGGCACACGCATAAAGCACGAGTACACCGTAGAAAACCAAGGTACCGAAGAGCTCCGCATCACCCGGGTCCGGCCCGGCTGAGGCTGCACCGCCGCTTCGTTTACGAAGCGAATCGCGCCAGGCGGCAGCGGAATCATCACAATCATCGGCAATACCAGGGGCTACGGAGGACGGGACTTCAAGCGCACCATCCAGGTGGAGTCCAACGACCCCAAACGGCAGACCACCTCCCTGATCTTCAGGGGCCATGTGGAAAAAGTCGTCACCATCACCCCGTCCCAGGTTCGACTCATCGGCAAAGAGGGCCAGGAACTCACGGCAAAGGTACGCATCGTGCCCAGCAAGGAGTATCCCTTCAAGCTCCTCTCTGCCAACCCCATGAACCCGAAGCTTTTCACCGTGGACGTCAAAGAGGTGGCAGGAAAAGCCGGCAGGGAATATGAACTCACCGTGAAAAACGTCACAAGCAAAAGCGGTCGGTATTCCAGCACCATCGACATCGACACGGACAGCGAGATCCGGCCCCAGATGCGGATCCAGGTGACCCTGTACATCCGGAAAAAAGCCTGACAAAAACCACGGGCACCGCGGCAATCCCCGCGATGCCCGGCAGGTACCATCACGACTCGCCTCTCTCCGGGCATCCTCTGATGCCGCGGATAACCAAAGGCCCCGACACTTAATTTATGGAAGGCCCGCTACGCCCGGGCTTTTAAGGCATGAAATCAAACATCACCCCCGAAGCCATCCGAGTGGTTGCCTTTGACTGTGACGGCGTTATGTTCGACACCGAAGAGACCAACCGCATCTACTACAACACCATCCTCGACCGGTTTGGGATGCCCCCCTTGAGCGACGAGCAGTTCCGGTACGTCCACATGGCCACCGTCAGTCAGGCCCTGGCCTACCTGTTTGAGGGACGCGTGGACCTAAGCGAGGTGCGCGCCGCCACCGCCGCCTTTGACTACGCCTCCCTGATTCCCCATATGAAGATAGAGCCCGACCTGATCCGCGTTCTCACGGCCCTTTCGCCCCGATGCAAGCGGGCCGTGGCCACGAACCGGTCCAACACCATTGACGCGGTGTTGACGTTTTACGGCCTTTCGGATCTCTTTGAGCTGGTGGTCACCTCCCAGACCGTGGCCCACCCCAAACCCGCACCGGACCAGCTCCACAGCATCATGGACCATTTCAAGGTGTCGGCCCATGAGATCCTCTACATCGGAGATTCCAGCACGGACCAGCTGGCAGCCCAGGCCGCAGGGGTCCCCTTTGTGGCCTTCGGCAACCCGGACCTTCCGGCCGACGCCCACATGGAACACCTTAAGGAGATCCCCTTGCTGCTGGGGCTGCCCATGGAATGATCCAGGCCCGGCACCACCCCGCTTACGTGAAAGACAAGCAGTTCAACAACCGTTTTTTTTGATACCAACGTCACCCGGATCCCTTTTGCGAGGGGAATCCAAACCAACGACTTGTAAACCAAAGGACACCTTCATGAAGAAAAACCTGATCTCTGCATCATTTGCCCTCATCATAACCCTGGCTTTCGTGGCCGCCGCACCGGCCGAAGAAGCCAAGAAAAAGGGCGTCGAATCCTTTGAAGAGCAGATCGGTTACACCATCGGCATGGAAATCGGCACCAACCTCAAAGCCAATGCCCTTGAACTCAATATCGATGCCCTCATCAAAGGGATCCAGGATGGCTTCCACGGCACCGAGCCCCTCATGACCCCTGAAGAGATGGCCCAGACCAAAACCACGGCCATTGAGAAGATGCAGGCAAAACGGATCAAACAGACCGTGGACAACCTTGAAAAAGCCAACGCCTTCCTGGCCGAAAACAAAACCAAGAAGGGCATCACCACCACCGAGTCCGGCCTCCAGTACGAGGTCATCGCAAAAGGCACGGGCGACACCCCCAAGGCCTCCGACAAGGTGAAGGTCCACTACAAGGGCATGCTCCTGGACGGCACCGTCTTCGACAGCTCCTACAAGCGCAACGAGCCCGCCGTTTTCCAGGTGGACCGTCTCATCGCCGGATGGACCGAAGCCCTTCAGCTCATGAAGACCGGTGCCAAGTGGAAGCTCTACCTTCCCCCGGCCCTGGCTTACGGCCCCAACGGCAACGGCCCCAAGATCGGCCCCAACGAAGCCCTCATCTTCGAGATGGAGCTCCTGGAGATTGTCCCCTCCGCCGAATAGCTTAATGCACCGCCACCCCTGCCCCGTGCCTTCCTTCGCAATCACTTCAGAGAGGCACGGCTGGGGGACCGTCTTGCTTGACGGGATAACACATTCAAAAAATGCCTTTTCCCTGCCGCTCACATAGTGGTATAGAAAGCTCGTGCCGGTATCATGCAAATCCAAGGGTTTCATAATACCGGCACTCTTTTTTTTAAAGGAAGGCCCCGGCTGACCACGCAATCACCGGGGGCGTGCCATGTTGGATTCAAGGAGTGATGCCAGGGTCCTGCACAAGGCCCTGGCAAATGTTGAGCCCTGTCCGCCGCGTCAGGGATATGTGTGAACCACCAGGAAGGTTACTAAAAAGATGCTGGAAAACTTTTTCAAGCTCAAAGAGAACGGAACCGATGTCAGGACGGAAGTGATCGCAGGCCTGACCACCTTTATGACCATGGCCTACATCCTGGCCGTCAACCCGGACATCATGAGTGCCACCGGCATGGACAAAGGGGCCCTCTTCACAGCCACCACCCTGTCCGCCCTGGTGGCCACCCTTGTCATGGCGCTGGTGGCCAAGCTCCCCTTTGCCCTGGCCCCGGGCATGGGCTTGAACGCCTTTTTTGCCTTCACCGTGGTCCTCAACATGGGCTACTCATGGGAGATGGCCCTCACCGCGGTCTTCATAGAAGGCCTTATTTTCATTGTCCTCACCTTTTTCAACGTGCGTGAGGCCATCATCAACGCCATCCCCCTCTCCATCAAAAACGCCGTCTCCGTGGGCATCGGCCTCTTCATCGCCCTCATCGGCCTCAAAGGCGCCGGGGTTATCGTCAAAAGTGAACCCACCCTCGTCACCCTGGGCAACATGGGCGATCACACCGTCTGGGTGGCCTTCATCGGCATCATCGTCTCCGGGACCCTGTTGGCCCTGAACAAAAAAGGGGCCCTGTTGGCAGGCATCCTCGCCTCCACCCTGGTGGGCATCCCCTTGGGCGTCACCCACGTAGAGGGGCTCAAACTCTTCTCCGCGCCCCCATCCCTTGACCCCATCATGTTCAAGTTCGATTTCTCCAAGCTTTTTACAACGGACATGGCCGTGGTCCTCTTCACCTTCCTCTTCATCGACATGTTCGATACCGTGGGCACCCTGGTGGGCGTGGGCGCCAAGGCAGGGCTCCTGGATGAAAAGGGCCGCCTGCCCCGGGCCAAGCAGGCCCTCTTTGCCGACGCCATCGGCACCACCTTCGGCGCCTGCATGGGCACCAGCACCGTCACCACCTACGTGGAGAGCGCCTCTGGCGTGGCAGAGGGCGGCCGCACCGGCCTCACCTCCCTGACCACCGCCGGCCTCTTCTTCGTGGCCCTGTTCATGGCCCCCCTCTTTCTCATGATCCCCGCCGCAGCCACGGCTCCGGCCCTGGTCATGGTGGGCTTCTTCATGCTCTCCCCCATCAAGAACATCAACTTAGACGATGCCACCGAGGCCCTCCCGGCCTTCATCACCTTCCTCATGATGCCCCTTACCTACAGCATCTCAGAGGGCATCGTCTTCGGCATGCTCAGCTACGTGATCTTAAAGGTCCTCTCCGGACGGGCCAAAGAGGTCTCACCGGTGATGTACATCATCGCCGCCATCTTTGTTCTCAAGTTCTTCATGTAGAGCAAGCCGCATAAAAAAACAAAAAAGGGAGCGCCCGCCTTGCGGGTCGCTCCCTTTTTTCTTTTCCCTATAAGCTTATGATCTATGACCTATAAGCCTATCACCTGTCTCACTGATTGCCGAACCCGTTCTGGGCGCTGCAGTCCGGGCACTCCCAGGTGATGCCGTTGCAGGTCATGCCCCAGAAGTTCTCTTCCATGCAGTCCTGACAGATGGTAAAGCCGCAGCGGCAGCGCCAGGCAAAGGGGAGCTGCCCTTTGCCGCAGCAATGGCAGGGCGATTCCTGGGCTTTGAGTTTCTTTCGCTTATATGAGGATATTCTTTTTGAAGTACGAGGCATGGTCCACCTTGATACACCGGTTCATGATCACGTCGATGCCGTGATCTGTCAAACGTTCAGCCGCTTCCCTGTTTTCAATGCCGAGCTGCATCCAGAACACCTTGCACCCGACGGCGATGGCTTCGTCCACATGCTGGATGACGTCTTCGCTTCTTCGAAACACATTCACAATGTCCACGGGACCCGGCACCAGATCAAGGGTTTTATACGCCTTTTCCCCCAGGATCTCTTTCTGGGCCGGGCGCACGGGAATGATGACGTACCCGTTTTCCTGCATGTACCTGGCCACATCGTGGGAGTCCCGCTCGGGCTTGGGTGAAAGCCCCACCACCGCGATGGTTTTTGCACGCGCCAGCACGTCCTTGATCTGCCGGTCCGAGATGAGGATCTCGCCTTTTTTCTCTGCCATGGTTCACCTCCGGGTGTTTGCCGTTTGGCCCTTTTCATGGTAGGTATACGCCATTGCAGCGGGTTTTTCCGCGCAATGACCTCATCGACACGTAACCCCACACAATCCGACACGTCACCACCGCCGTGCAAGGGTTGTCCCGATAATAAAGACCCCGCAGGGGCATCGCCATACCGACGCATCGGCCCGCATGATCACATCGCGATATCAGATGCTGAACGTAATGCAACCCAAGGCCCCTGTCAACAGGCCTCGCCCCATCAACCCGGAGCCATCCAGACCATGACCGACAAGAAAAAAATCTACCTCATCGACGGCAGTGCATACATATACCGAAGCTTCCACGCCCTTCCCCCTTTGACCAACGCCGAGGGGCTCCCCACCAACGCGGTGCTGGGCTTTACCAACATCATCGTCAAGATGATGAACGACTTTGCCCCCACCCACGCCGTCATCTGCTTTGACGCCAAGGGCCCCACCTTCCGCCACGAGATGTACGAAGAGTACAAGGCCAACCGGCCTCCCATGCCCGACGATTTAAGGGCCCAGATCCCCTTTGTCCACAAGGTGGCCGAGGCCTACCGCATCCCCACCATGGAGCAGCAGGGCCTGGAAGCCGACGACGTCATCGGCACCCTGGCAAAAAAAGCCGAGGCCGCCGGTTTTGAGGTGGTCATCGTCACCGGGGACAAGGACTTCATGCAGCTCGTCACCGACACCTGTGTTATCTCGGACCCGGCCCGGGACGTCTACCTGGACCGGGACGCGGTGAAGGAAAAGCTCGGGGTGTGGCCCGAGCAGGTCACCGACATCATGGCCCTCACCGGGGACACCTCGGACAATGTCCCCGGGGTACCGGGCATCGGCAAAAAGACCGCCCCGGCCCTCATCAACGAGTTCGGCTCCCTGGACGGCCTCTACGAGCAGGTGGAGACCATCACCAAGAAAAAGCAGAAAGAGAACCTCATCACCAACAAGGACCTGGCCTTCATCAGCCGGGACCTGGTCACCATTAAGACCGATGCCGACCTCCCCTTTGACGAAGAGGCCCTTGTGGTGCCCGAGCCCGACGGCGAGACCCTCCTTGAACTCTTCAAGGAACTGGGCTTTAAAAAATACATCAAGATGTTCAGCGCCCCCCAGAAGAAAGTGACCAAAGCCTACCACGCCGTGCTCACCGAAGAGGCCCTGGCAGAACTTGCCGACAAGATAAAGGATGCCCCCCTGGTGGCCGTGGACACCGAGACCACCGCTCTTTCCCCCATGCTGGCCGAGGTGGTGGGCATCTCCGTTGCCGTGACGCCCCACGAGGCGTACTACATCCCCTTCGGCCACACGGGCCTGGAGTCCGACAAGCAGCTCTCCAAAGAGGCGGCCTTTGCCGTCATGAAGCCCATTCTGGAAGACCCGTCCATCCGCAAGTGCGGCCAGAACATCAAGTACGACCTGCTGGTCTTAAAAGGCGCGGGCATAGAGCTTCGCGGCATCGCCTTCGACACCATGGTGGCCTCCTATCTCCTGAACCCCACCCGGCGCTCCCACGGCCTCGACGATCTCGCCATGGAGCTCTTCGACCACCAGACCATCAAGTTCGAAGAGGTGGCGGGCAAGGGCAAGAACCAGCTCCTCTTCTCCGAGGTGCCCCTCTCCCAGGCCGTGCCCTACGCCGCCGAAGACGCCGACATCACCCTGATGCTCGCCCAGGAATTTGAAAAAGAGCTTGAGGCCAAAAACCTCACCGAGCTCTTCGACACCATGGAGATGCCCCTGATGCATGTCCTGGCCGAGATGGAGCACACGGGCGTGGCCGTCAACGAAGAGGCCCTGGTCACCATCTCCAAGACCTTTGAAACCGAGATGGAGACCATCGAAGCGTCCATCTACCGCCTGGCAGGGGAAGAGTTCAACATCAACTCCTCCCAGCAGCTTGGGACCATCCTCTTTGAAAAGCTTGAGCTGCCCGTCCAGAAAAAGACCAAGAAGAAGACCGGCTACTCCACCGACGTGGAGGTCTTAACCGCCCTGGCCGCCATGCACGACCTCCCGGCCCAGGTCATCCGGTACCGGACCCTGGCCAAGCTCAAGAGCACCTACGCCGATGCCCTGGTGGGCCTGATCCATCCCACGACCCACCGGATCCACACCTCCTACAACCAGACCGTGGCCGTCACCGGACGCCTGAGCAGCTCCAACCCCAACCTCCAGAACATCCCGGTGCGAAGCGACGAGGGCCGCATGATCCGCGGCGCCTTTGTTCCTGCGGAAGGGAAAAAACTCATCGCCGCCGACTACTCCCAGATCGAGCTGCGCCTTCTGGCCCACTGCTCCGGGGACCCCATCCTCATCGAGTCCTTCAACTCCGGCGAGGACATCCACAAACGCACCGCCGCCGAAATGTTTGACTGCGACCTCCTCTTTGTCACCGGGGAGATGCGCCGCCAGGCCAAGGCCGTCAACTTCGGCATCATGTACGGCATGAGCCCCTACGGCCTCTCCAAGGAGCTCGCCATCACCCAGAAGATGGCCAAGAGCTTCATCGAAAACTACTTTGCCCGCTACAGCGGCGTAAAGGCGTTCATCGACACCTGCATCGAAGAGGCCCGGGAGACCAAGACCACCAGCACCCTCCTGGGACGCATCCGGCCCCTGCCCGAGATCTCCAGCGCCAACCGCAACGTCAAGCAGTTTGCCGAGCGCTCTGCGGTCAACACCCCCATCCAGGGCACTGCCGCCGACCTCATCAAACTGGCCATGCTTCGCTGCAGTGAGATCATCAAAGAGAAAGAGCTGAAAACCCGCATGATCATGAGCGTCCACGATGAGATCGTCTTTGAAGCCCCGGAAGCGGAAGTAAACGAAGTGAAGGGCCTCATGCAGCAGGCCATGGAAAACGTCTGGGAGCTTGCCGTGCCCCTGTCCGTCAACATCGAGGTGGGAGACAACTGGAACGAGGCGCACTAAAAGGGTAGGTCATGAAAAAATGCCTCCGGCGGCCCTGCCGGGGGCCAAACTTTTAAAAAGTTTGACAAACAGGTCTCAAGTAATCATTTATAGGCTCCGCCGAAACAATTTCGCCATTTTGCGCACCCGTACTTCGTTTTGATCGCCCTTCAGGGCGATCAAAACGAAGTGCGGGTGCATTAGAAACGTTTTTTGCGGAGCTTTTTTTCAAAAAAGCGACCCGCCGGAGGCAACTGAATAGTTACCTTATTTTTCGATTTATCAAAGCGCTTATCTTCGGCCCTTGCGGGGCTGGAGATGAGTTCCTTGATTACCGGAAAATTTTTGCGGAGCTTTTTTCAAAAAGCGACCCGCCGGAGGCTTTTTTGAGCTGGATTGTTACCGGCGGCCTCTCTTTCATGCTTCTAAAAACACGATAAAAGGCCGCACCCCATGATGCGTCGTTTTGCCAATCTCTTTCTGATTCTTTTCCTGGCCGACGGGGCCATCTCCGTCCTGGACGAACTCTTTACGGCGATAAGCGGGATGCACCTGCTCGTCCAGCCCAGGAATGTCCTCGCATATCTGGTCCTTTTTCTCTCCGTACTTGTTTTCATGGCCATGGGCCTGGACCGGCGGCTTCCCAAGCGTGTCTTCTTGCCCATGGCGGCCTATGCCCTGTGGGGGGGTCTCCTCTTCTGGCCCGCACCCCGGTACATCCCGGAAGGGGTGTTCGGCATTCTCATGGCCCTGGGGCAGCTGAGTATCGGCCTTGCAGGGCTCCGGGCCATTGGGCACCAATCGGACCACCCCTTTCTCATGAGCCCCTCCATGTTTCAGGGCCCCTGGTTCAGCGCGAAAAACACCCTGGTGTATGTATCCGCAACCACCCTGGCCGTGCCAGTAATTCTGTTTTTCATGGGGCTTTCAGCCTTTTCCGCCTTTGTGGAGGCCCGCACCAACGGGTTCATGCGCGTCAGCTTCACCGGCCTTTACATGAACGAAAAAACCTACGGAAAAAACGGAAAGACCCTGCGCCTGATTCCCATGATCCACATCGGCCGCACAGCCTATTACCATGATATTGGAAACTCCATAACCAACGGCAGGACCCTGATCCTTGCCGAAGGGGTCTCAGACAGGCAGGGACTCCTCCAAACCCATTTTTCCTACGACAGCCTGGGAACCCTTTTGGGCCTCGACACCCAGGAGCGCATGACCCTGGACGCCACCAGCGTCTCCGACGAGTTCAAGCCCCTTGCGCCACAGGATGAGGGGACCCGCAAACCCCATATTGTCTCCGCAGACATCGACCTCTCCGAGGCGTCTCCTGCCACCGTTGATTTCATCAACACCCTGGCCCAGGTCCTCTCCGAAGCAGACTCACCCGCAGGCGCATGGCGAGGTTACACCGCCTGGCTCGAAACCCAGCCCGACGACGAATCGGTATTGGCCGAGATCACCCACGACATCTTCACCCGAAGAAACCAGGCCTTGATCGCCATGATGGCCAAAGCCCTGCCCCGTTACGACACCCTCATCGTCCCCTGGGGAGCCCTTCACATGCCCGACATTGAAAAAGAGGCCCAACACATGGGGTTTGTCCTGCTCACGGAAAAAGAGAGGCTGAGCGTCAGCTTCCGGGAAGCCCTGGGCCAGCTGAAACGAATCCAGGCCATCGAACCCGGCAGCCCCGCCGATTCTCTGTAAGGGAATCATGCCTAATTTTCCGTTGACCGGTTCAGGGCATTGGCATATGCCTAATTCTCAGCATAACAAGTCATAGTATACCCTTTCACCGGTTCGCCATCACCAAACCGGGAATGGGGCTGCAACAACGCGCCCAGAACCAAAGAAGAGATCCCATGAATCCTTGTGACACCCAAAGCGTATCTGATCCGTTTGTCAGCAACACCACCCACGCACCCTACGCCCCCGGGGCCTTGGACGGCCTGACCTTTGCACTGAAAGACAACATGGACGTGGCCGGTGAGATCCCGGGCTACGGAAGCCCGGGATGGAAAGAGACCCGGGCCACCGAGGCGGTGGCCCATGCCATCTGCATGGAACAGCTCCTGGGGGCCGGGGCCATCTATAAGGGAAAAACCATCTCCGACGAGCTGGCCTACAGCCTTCTGGGGGTCAACGCCTTTTACGGCACCCCGGTAAACCCCAAGGCCCCGGACAGGATTCCCGGAGGATCCTCCAGCGGCTCCGCATCCGCGGTGGCAGGGGGACGGGTGGACTTTGCCCTGGGAACGGACACAGGCGGTTCGGTGCGGGTTCCGGCGTCCAATTGCGGTCTCTGGGGATACAGGCCATCCCACGGGCTCATCTCCCTGTCCGGGGTACTCCCCCTGGCGCCGTCCTACGACACCGTGGGCGTCATGGCTCGCAACGGAGAGGTCCTGGATAAGGTGATAAGGGTTCTCCTGGCGGACGACGGCCACACTGCCACACCCCGTCCGAGCCTCTGCTTTGTGGAGGACATCTTTCACATAACCGACGCAGAGTTCCTCAGCGCCCTTACGCCCATCCGCAACCAACTGAGCGAAATTTGCCCCAGCCGGACCGCCACCATGGCAGACATCACAGCCCCCCATGTCGACTGGCGCTGGCTCTTCGAAAACCTGGGGTACCTGCTCTCCATCGAGATCTGGAACTCCTTCGGAGCCTGGGTCACCCATGAAAAGCCAACCCTGAGCCCCGGGGTGGAGTCCGCCCTTCACGCGTATGCCAAAGGCTCTGACCGCAAGGATATCCAGCGCCGCCTCACGCTTCGGCAAACCTTCCAGCGCCAGCTCAATGATTTCCTGAACGACGGAAACATCCTCTGTTTTCCCACCACCGTGGCCCCGGCCCCCAGGCTTTCTGAGATCACCCCGGCGTTCTACGAAGGGGAGTACATCCCGCGAGCCATGGGCGTCAACGCCATCTCAGGCATGTCATCCGCGCCCCAGATCACCATGCCTGTGGCAGAGGCAGGCGGAATCCCTGTGGGCCTCTCGTTTGTCGCCGGGTACGGTCAGGACAGGGCTCTCATGGCCCTGTGCAACGACCTCTACACCCGGTGCGCCGGTCACTGACATCACGCCCCCCTTCGCATCAAACAAAAAAGCGGCCCGTTTCGGGCCGCTTTTTAACGATATAAGATGTAACGTATCTGTTTTTTACAGGGGCTATGCCACCCCGTTGACAATCTGAGCGATCTTCTCGTCACGGATGGCGTAAAACTGATATGCCATATCTTTTTTTACGGTCTCCATGATTCGTTTCTTCTGCTCGTCATCAAGGGCCCACGCTGAAAAGGTGGTGTCGGCCCCGATTCTCTTCTGAAAGTCTTTTAAAAACGCCACCACCGACGCAAGGGTACGGGCATCGTCTGCTTCGGGCATCAGCCCCAGGGCCGAAGCCAGCTTGCCGATTTTCGGCCCATAGAACTCGGGCAAGGCCGCGATGACAACGGGCATCAGGACCGTGTTGGCGTCTCCATGGGGAATATGGCCCACAGCCCCGAAAGCGTGGGCGCAGTTGTGGATGGGAATCCCCCCGAGGGAAGAGTAGAAGGCAGAAATGGCCATGGTACTGGCCTGCAGCAGGGCACCCCGGGCCGCTGTGTCCCCGGGCGCCTCCAACGCCCTGGGCAGGTTGTCGATGATAAGGCGTGTCGCCTGCATGGCATAGGCGTCCGTAAAGCTGTTGCTCAGGGGCGAAACCAGGGCTTCCACGGCATGGGTCAGGGCGTCAAAGGCCGTGGAGCGGGTAAGCCCCTTGGGAAGCCCGGTTGTCATGCATGGGTCCAGGATGGCGATATCCGCCTCAAGGCCCGAGGCCACAAGACTCGCCTTGATGTTTTCCTCTTCGTTAAAAAAAACGGCAATGGGGGAGGCTTCCGCGCCGGTTCCTGCGGTTGTGGGGACGGCGATATGGGGGGTATCAAAGCCCTGAGACTCCGGCCAGACCTCCAGCCTGCCACCACCAGCAATGACCCCGCGAATGTCGGCAAGCCCCCTGTCCAGAGCATATTTGACCCCTTTGGAAGCATCGATGACGCTCCCTCCCCCAACGGCAAGGATGGCATCAGCCCCGCAATCCCTTGCGTAGGCGATGGCCTCATTGATGTTCCGGCAGGCTGCATCGGGTTCAATGGCGGTAAACGTGCCGGCAAGGGTGACATCTGCCTGGCGGTTGAATATATCGGCACACCTATCCACGACACCAAAGGCTTCAAGGCCTTTGTCGGAGAAGAGGACAACGCGCTTTGCGCCCATGTGCCGGAACAGGGAAGGCACATTTTCAATGCCGTTTTCCCTGGCGTGAACGATGGTTTTCATCTGGTAATCAAACGGGTGAGACTTCATTGTTTTTTATTCCTGATTTATTTAAATGCCCTTCATGGATTGGGGTGAAGGGCTTATTCTTCTTTACCGGCCCACGTGCCGGCTATCGCAACAAGGCCTCCAGTACGGCCTTTTTGAACTCATTGTCTTCCCTTGCGAAAAGATGCTTTATGTTGTGTTCCGTTCCCGACGTCATCACGGTTTTTGAATGAGACATGGTCAGAAAACCTTCAAACCCGTGATAGTTACCCATTCCGGACGCACCGATACCGCCAAAGGGAGCATCGTCCACCGCAAGGTGAAACACGCTGTCGTTGATGCACATCCCACCAGAATGAACCGTGGTTTTCACGCGATGCTGAAGGGCCTCGTCATGGGTCATCAGGTAAAGGGCCAGGGGCCTTGGGTTGCTCTGGATATGGGCTATGGCTTCCTGAACATCCCCATAGGTGATCAGGGGAAGCAACGGACCGAAGATCTCTTCGGTCATGACCTTGGCGTCTGTTGCCGGGTCCACAACCATATGGGTGACCAGTCGGTTTTTGGCGCTGTCCATGCTGTTTCCGTGGCAGGCTTCGATGCGGGTCTGTTTTTCCTGTTCGTCGTTTAAAAGCCCTTCAATGCGCTTGAACTGACGGGTGTTTGCCATGGAGGTCAGGTTTTCGGAATCCACTCCCTGGGGAAAAAGGCCTGCGTACTGCTTTTTGTATTCGGCGATGAACGATTCCAGCCTGCCCTCGGGCAGGAACACATAGTCCGGAGCCACGCAAACCTGACCGTTGTTAAGGCTTTTCCCGTAGATAATCCGCTCCACCGCCATCTCCATGGAGACATCCTCACCCACGATGACCGGTGATTTCCCACCGAGTTCAAGGGTTACCGGGGTCAGGTTGGACGCAGCGGCCCGCATGACGTGGCGCCCCACCGTGGTGGACCCGGTGAACAGGATGTGATCAAAGGGAAGTTCCGTAAAGGCCGCCGAGACCTCCGCCTCCCCTTCAAACACGCTCACATAGCTGTCATCAAACACCGATCTCAGCATCTCCCCGAGGACCTTGTTGGTGTGGGGCGTAAACTCACTCATCTTGAGCATGGCACGGTTACCTGCGGCAATGGCGGAAATGAGCGGCCCGATGGAGAGCATAACGGGAAAGTTCCACGGGACCACAATGCCCACAACCCCCAGGGGTTGATAGATCACCTCCACGGATGACGTGGTAAGAAGGGGCCCGGGGTCTCTCCTGGAAGGCTCCATCCACTCAGACAGGTGGGCGATGGTATGATTGATGTTGCCGATGCAGGGGGTGATATCGGCGATAAGCGTATCCAGCTCACTTCGCTTTCCATAATCATCGCTCATGGCGGTACTGATGTCCCCCGTGTACGCGACCAGGGCCGTTTTCAGCTTCTTGAGCATCTCGATTCGCGCATCGAGACTTGGCATGGGGCTGCTGTCAAAGGCCTGCTTCATGGTGACCAGGGTGGTCTCCATTTTCTTTATCTCTTGTTGAATGTCCATGGACGTCAAGGCTCCTTTGTTAGGGGTCTTTTTCGGGAAATGCTGTTCTGTTGCGTGCAGGGAGATCGGTGGTTGAGGGCGCAAAGGCGGGTGCGGGGACATATCTTACGCGCCGCTTTAAAAGTTTTCACAATCATATTAAAACATTAAACCACTTAAAACAACCCACACCATGTTTCTGTCAATGGATGGAACCCGTGTTCAGATTTAATGGCATCTCATCCACGGGATGTGATGCCCATACCCCGGGTCCCAGTCCAAACTCGGGCGAAAGGATACCGAAATGATTGCCATTTATGTAGGCCCTATTATTGCATTTTAACATTGCAAAATTTACAATCCCAAAAAGTGACCCCGGGTTCCTGCCCCACAATGTCGGTGGCTGCGCCGGGGAATCCGGTAATCACACGTGGCGCTTTATAGTATGGATTGAAGGGGGAATGCATGGAATCAGCGGAACGGATTTTCCTGCGGGTGGTGGAGGCCGGAAGCTTCAAAGCCGCGGCAGAACAGCTGGGCACCGACCCGTCAGCGGTGAGCCGCAAGGTCATGGCCCTGGAAGAGCGCCTGGGGGTCAAGCTGTTGCAACGCTCTCCCCGCCGCTCCACGCCCACGGAAACCGGCCTTCTCTATTACGAAGGCATGCGCAGGCTGGTGGATGAACAATCCACTCTGGAATCCAGGGTTTCCAGCGTAGCCGATACGGCCCAGGGCCTCCTTCGGGTGAGCGCGCCCCTGGAGTTTGGCCAGGCCTTTGTGGTGCCGGTCCTGAAAGACATGGTGAAACAGTACCCGGAGCTCAGGGTGGAGCTTCGCTTCAACAGCGGATACGCCGAAGCCCCAACCGCCCACTTTGATGTGGAGATTCACGTGGGGGACCTCCCCGACTCCAACCTCATGTGCAAAAAACTTGCGGACATGCCCATGATCCTCGTTGCGTCCAGGGGCTACCTTGAAACCCATCCGCCCCCCCAAACCGCCCAGGATCTCAAACACCATCATTTTCTGCTTTTTTCAAAGCAACAGCGGGAGCTTCCCCTGGAACTGCACCGCCAGGAAAAACGGGAACGGGTCTACGTCACGGACGGAAAATTCACGGTGAACAGCCTCACTGCGATTCGGGATCTTGTGGTGGAGGGGTTCGGTATTGCCCTGGCGCCCATGTGGCCCTACCGGGGCCTTCTCGAAACCGGTGAGGTGGTGAGGCTCCTTGAAGGGTACCAGCTGTCCCCTTATCCCTGGTACGCCCTCTATCCGGGGGCTGCCTTTGTTCCGGCCAAGACGCGCCGCTTCCTTGACCTTCTGGGCCAGATCGAATTTGAATTCGACCATCGGTGAGCAAAGCGCCAACCATTCACAGGGTTAACGCATTCAGATTTTTGCCTCCGGCGGCCCTGCCGGGGGCCAGACTTTTGAAAAGTTTGACAAACAGGTTTTGTTTTTTGAGGATGCGTCCCTACAAGGCATAGCCCCTCTTCTTTTTTATTAGGGCCATGCCAAGAATAAATTACACATGACGAGATCATCCCATAAGTCCTCAGCATGATTTTTTGATCGTTGCTTCGACACATAACGAATTTAAGGCGGAGTATCGTTATGTATTATTATTTTAGGGCATAGCCCTTACCGGAACGTTTTTGCGGAGCTTTTTTCAAAAAGCGACCCGCCGGAGGCTACTGAATGTTTAAATGTGTTGCCCCTGCAACCATTCACCTTGCCTGGGGCAGGATGTTGATATAAACGATATCTTGAACTCGATATTGATCTATCTTCAGGAAAGAAACTGTCTTATGCATGAAAAAATCATTGATATTGACTCATTGCAAGAAGAGGTAAGGGCAGGAAAGCGATTCGACTACCTCTTCTTCTGGGGACATCAGCCAAGAAAGGACGGCCGCACAGGCAAGCAGTGCTTCAGCCAGTGGTGGCAGGCCCCCTTTGACCTGGACGGCATCCGCTACACGTCGGCGGAAGTCTACATGATGGCGGAAAAAGCGCGGCTGTTCAATGACGAGGCCATGCGGCGCAACATCATCGAATGCGCACATCCCCGGGAAGCAAAAAAATGGGGCCGCAGCATAAAAAACTTCCATGAAGCGGAGTGGAACCGGCATCGGTTCGACATTGTGGTGCGCGGAAACAAAGCAAAGTTCGAACAGAATGAGGCATTGAAAACATATCTTCTGGGCACAGGAGACTGCATCCTGGTGGAGGCAAGCCCGGTGGATACCATCTGGGGAATCGGCCTGGCCGAAGACAACCCTCTCTGCAGGGATCCGGAGCAGTGGAATGGCCTTAACCTTCTGGGTTTTGCCCTCATGAACGTACGATCGATCCTGAGACAATCGTGACCCCCGGCTCGGTTAAACGAGCCTGGGGCATCCCCAGGGTGAAGGCGGGTTTTGATCTGGTTTTCCAGAAACGACTCGCCGACGGGTAATGCATGACACGACACCCGCCATGTGTCCCCCCACAACACCACACGAGATATCCTGTCCAAAAGCCAGCAAAAAAAATCCGCAATACCTTTTCTGACATCAAAATACAAAATCACGCCGACGGTTCTAATCAACACAGTATGGTTGCCTCATCAGCCACACTGTGTTAGCTTTTTTTCCTTACTTTTTTGTTCTAAGGGAGGAACACCTAATGGAGGCATAACCTCCCAACGTCCCAATGGAGAACCGCCCATGACATTCAGAGATATCGGCATCAAATGGAAAATCATCGCAATTACGACCCTGGGCCCTTTGGTCATTGCTCTTATCCTGGGCATCCTGCGGGTCTCCGACATTCGAAACAGCGCTGTGGACGGCATGGTGCAGAAAAGCCGCGCCATTGTCCTGATGGCCGAAGCCGCCCGTAACGAGATGGCCCACAAGCTCACCCAGGGGATCATCCTCCCCTTTGACGAGATCCCCAAAGCAAAACTCATCGAAGCCGTGCCCGTGGTCACCGCCATCGACATGGTCAAGCTGAACGCAGACTCCACCGGGTATACATTCCGGGTGCCGAAGATCTCTCCCCGGAACAGGGCCAACGAAGCCGACGCCTTTGAAAAGGAGATCCTGGCTGAGATCAAGGCCAAGGGCCTTACCGAAAAAATCGTCATCGAAGACGATGCCATCCGCTACTTCCGGCCCATCAAACTCACGGCAGACTGCATGGCCTGCCACGGATCGCCCCGGGGTTCCAAGGACCCCCTGGGCGGCATCAAGGAGGGGTGGAAAGCAGGGGAAATCCACGGTGCCTTTGAGCTCACCATGTCCCTGGCCGAAACCAACCGGCAGCTTTTGAAAGCAAAGCTCAACGTGGCCCTTCTCACCTTCGGCACCCTGGCCCTGATCCTTCTCATCTCCTGGCTCATGGTCCGAAAAAGCCTGCTGGCACCCCTTGCCGCCACCGGCCGGTTCATCAAGGAGATTGAACAGGGCGATCTCTCCGGGGCGGTCCCGGTGAAAAGCGACGACGAAATGGGCCGCATGATGAGCCGCCTCAATGCCATGGTGGCCCGGCTCAAGGACATGATGGAAAACATCGGAGGCGAAGGAAACCGGCTCCTGGAGGCATCCACCCAGCTGGAAGGTATCTCAGGAACCCTCTCCAAAAGCTCGGACAACACCGCGGACCGATCCCGCACCGTGGCCGCAGCCTCCGAAGAGATGAGCACCAACATGAACTCCGTGGCCGCGGCCGTGGAAGAGACCGCCACCAACGTCAGCCTTGTGGCCGACGCCGCCGAACAGATGACCGCCACCATCAACGAGATTGCCGAAAGCACCGAAACCGCCCGGAACATTACCGGAGAAGCGGTGGACGAAGCCACGCGGGCCTCGGAAAAAGTCGGGGAACTGGGCTCGGCTGCCAGCGAAATCGGCAAGATCACCGATGTGATCACGGACATCTCCGAGCAGACCACCCTCCTGGCCCTGAACGCCACCATTGAAGCGGCCCGTGCAGGGGAATCCGGCAAAGGGTTTGCCGTGGTGGCCAACGAGATCAAAGAGCTGGCCCGGCAGACCTTCGACGCCATCGAAGAGATCAAGGGAAAGACCCAGGCCATCCAGAGTTCCACGGACTCCACCATCTCCCAGATCCATCAGGTCTCCAACGTGGTGGGCGAGGTCAACAACATCGTCAGCACCATCGCCGCCGCCATCGAAGAGCAGACAGCCACCACCCGTGAGATCGCCGACAACGTCTCCCAGGCCTCCCGGGGCACCCTGGAAGTAACGGAAAACGTGGCCCAGGCCTCCACCGTGGCAACGGAGATTGCAAGGGACATCGCCGATGTCAACATGGAAGCCAACGCCATCTCCACCCAAAGCTCGGAGGTAAGCCACAACTCCCAGCGGTTAAAAGAGATGGCCGAAAAACTCCAGGACCTGGTCAGCGCCTTTAAGCTGTAAGATAAATGGCAACTCGAAAAAGCCCCCGGCGTTTCTGACGGGGGCTTTTTTTTATTTTGAAATGAGGGAAAACCGGCCTGACTATGGGTTGGCCTGACGAATCCGGGCTGTTTTATCGTGGTAGGTCTTGATCATGTCCGCCTCAAACTCTTCATTGGAGGCATAGCTGCGTCCGAACACCGGCTCCCAGAGATCGATGTGCTCCATGCACATGTAGAAAAAAACGGACTCGTGCCAGGACTGGGGAAAGGCCTGGTACACCGTTGAAAAGAGGTCTTCTTTGATGGAGAGGGGGTAGCTCAGTTTTCCGGCGCACTCCTCTGTGGGCATCTGGAGGATGGAGCTGTCCGGCATACGCTCCCGGATGCGCTTCAGCACCGGCTTGATAAAGGTAAGGGTCCCCAGGGAGACCATGACAAGCTCTTCGGGCCGAAAGGTCTCGACCAGCCGTGAGACCACCGCCAGGTAATCGTCCCGCCAGCCCTCGTACCAGACTATCGGGTGGAAGTGAAACCCAACGGGAATGCCGTGATCGGCCAGCTTCCGGGCCCCTGCGATCCGTGTTTCCAGGGAGGCTGTCCCCTTTTCCTCGTGGTGAATCACCGTGGGGGTGTTGAGGGACCAGGTAAAGACCATGTTGGCCGGGGGCCGGTGCTCCAAAAAATAATCCACACGGCCGCTCTTGGACTTCATCTCCAGGATCACGTTGGGGTGGGCCGAGGCAAACCGGTACAACGAATCCAGAAGCCCGAAGCGGTTGCCCCACATCAGGGAGTCCGAGGACTGGCCGGTTCCGATGTGATAGGTCTTTTCTTTGTCCAGTTCCAGGGTCTCCAGATGGGAGACAAGATCCCGGATAAACCGCACCTGGTTGCCGTGGTAAAAGGACTGAATGGAGCAGTAGCTGCAATCAAACCCGCACTGCTGAACCGCATCCAGGGTGGTGAGGTTGCAGCAGCGCGTCTTTTCCGAGGCCACGGGGCACCGCCCCATGATATTCCCTTTTAAAGGGACCTCCACCATCTGCTCATCAGGGAATTTCCGTTCTGCAGCCGAAAACCCCTCGGTTCCCGAGTAGTGTTTCTGCCCGTTTTTCAGGGCCTCATACCCCTCCCGAAACTGTTGAAAGACCACTGACGCCGCCTGTTTTCCCTTGGCCTTGCCCACCGCCTCCGGGCGGTAAAACTGCTCCAGGGACCCCACGCGCCAGCAGATGAGGTCCGCGCTGTACTCGGTGAGCATCTTGAGCTGTTGAAAGGAGAAGGCATAGGCCTCGGCCATGGCGAGCAGCCACTGCCGCTGCGCCTCGGGAAGCTTATGAAAAAGGGCCGTCTGTGTAAGTTTCGTGGATGTCATGGCGTCGTTATACCGAAAAAAAAGGGTTCCCGCCAGTGGCCAGGGCAAAGGCATTTAGATTTTGCCTCAGGCGGCCCTGCCAGGGAAAAAACGCTTAAAAAGCTTGATAAGCAGACCTTACGAATGACCAGATCCGGCTCAAAGCGTCTGGCGATCCGAGTGTTTCAACATAAGGAACAGTCTACCGGAACGTTTTTGCGGTGCTTTTTTCAAAAAGCGCCCTGCTAAAGGCAATTGAATTTTTAAATACGTTGGCCGTGAAGACCCTTCCGGGGACCATTGATTTATGCTCGCATCTCCCTTATGGTTGCAGGGTTGCGCGGCCCAAGCCAGACAACGGCCCTGTCCGGTCCCCCGGAGGTGCGCCGCCAAGACGTTTATGTCAACCCGCCAACCCCGTTGGCCCATCGTGACATCCCAAGGACAAGCCATGCGATATTTTGACGACCCATTGTTTCAGACCATCAGCACCCACACCCCGGAGCCCGCGGTACTGGGCATCGGGGCCAGCCCCAGGGCAAAGGGCAACTCAGACCTGTTGCTGACCCAGGTCCTTAAAGGGGCAAGCCAGCAAGGCTCGGACACCCGCAAAATTCACCTGCGGGATGTGGCGTTTTCCCCGTGCATCGGCTGCGAGCGATGCCGAAAAGACCGCATCTGCACCGGCCAGAGGGACGGCATGTCCCTTCTTTACCCGGACATCATCGCCTCCAAGGGGCTGGTGCTGGTCTCCCCCACCCACAATTACAACATCACGGCATGGATGAAGTCCTTCATCGACCGGCTCTACTGCTTCTACAACTTCACCTCTGAGCGACCCGGCCCCTGGTCGAGCCAGCTTGGAAACCAGGGCAGAAAGGCCGTGATCGTGGGGATCTGCGAGCAGGAGACCAAAGAAGACATGGGGTTTACCATGGACGCCATGGGCCTTCCCCTCAAAGCCCTGGGCTACGACATCGTGGGAGAGCTCCCCGTCCTCAGCGTCTTCGGCAGGGGTGACGTCAAGAAAAAGGAGGCGACCCTGGCCCAGGCCTTTGAGCTGGGCACCACCCTGTCCCGAGCCCTTGCCGAGTCGTAAGGGCCCACCATGGACGTTATCAAAAAGATCGGCTCTCGAAAGATCCTCACCCAGCGCCCGGCCTCCGGTGCCCCCGCACCACGCCGGGGCCGCACCGAAGAGCGCCTGGCCAAGGCCTTTGTATCCAAGCGCCAGGTACCGGTGGCCCTGTGGTCGGCACCCCACAACCTCGACGCGAACCTCGTCCACATGGCCTTCCCCTTTGACGCGCTGCCCCGGTTTACCTATTCCAAGAAGGTGCCGAGGGACACCAACGGCAAGGCAACCCCCATTCACCTTGCCTTTTCCCTTGCCGGGACCCCATACGACCTCACCATCCTGCCGGCCACCATTCGGGAGAAAGGGAACACGCGGTCCTACCTTCCCGGGCTGAAAGAGGAGCTCATCGAGGCGGTTCTGCGCAAATGGTTTTCCCAAGGAGCGGGAGTTACCGCTGACAACGCAGCCGGGATCTTCTTCACCCTGTACGACCTGCGCCGGGAGCTGATGCGCTCCAACCACACCTACTCTTTCGACCAGCTGAAACTCGGGCTCAACATCCTGTGCGGTGCTCACATGACCGTCAAGACCAAGGATCACGCCATTGCCGGAGGGGGGCTCCTCACCTCCGTCCTGTGGGACATCGACAAGGCCACAGGCCCTGAGTCCCGACGACGGTGCCTGTGCGTCTTTCATCCGGAGGTGTTCCGCATGATCTCCTTCACCTCCCCGGCCGGTGTTGACTACGGAACCTTTATGGCCTGCCGGTCCGGATTTTCCCGATGGCTCCTCCGATGGCTCTGCCTGATGCCCGATACCCGCGACCAGGCGATGATTCTGCGCCTCAGCGACCTCCTCTCTTTGGGCATCCTGAAAAACCGCCGCTTCAGGGACAACGTCGCCTCGGTGCGCCAGGGCCTGGACGAGCTGGCTGCCATGGAGATCATCCGCACGGATTATGAAATGGAAAAAGTATTAGACGGCAGACGCATCGTGGATGCTGAGATACGCATCGAAGCGGAATCCCGCCTCAGCCACATCCGCCATGTCTTTGAAACGGAAAGGCGAAAGCTCGGGTATATCCGCCTGATCAACCACACCGGCGGGTTTAAGGGAGAGGTCTTCCCGGAAACCTCATTTCAATTCCGCCCTTTTTTTTCGGATCCGAAAATCCGGGAACTCGTCGAAGAGAACATCAAACTCAAACAGGCGTTAAAGGAAAAGATATAGTCCGGACAATACCCCATAACAATTCGTTATAACAAAGCATTGCCACCACACCCACCCTTTCGTAAAACAAACCGATCCCCTTCCCCGCATATGTCAAGAGGCTCCCTTATTACAGATCGTTGCCAAGCCCCCCCTTTCAAAAATACAAAGTACAACCCGCCGATTTCGGGGCGGTTACCCATCGGGCGCGCCGATTGCGCCCATCTTATGCCTTATCAGTGCCTTGAAGGAAACCGCGCCATCTACAGCTCGGGGGCCTTGAATATGGGTGTACTCGACTCGTGAAACATCCGGTCTAAGGGGCCTTCCCCTCGTTTCATCTGCGTGTTTCCCAAAAACGGGACCCGTTTGCCTCTATTTCCTATGCCCTGCGTCACGTTCCATCTCGCAAACGCCTCACAAAACGACGTTTTTACCCGCGACCAAAAATACACCCCACGTTTTGACCTGCGCAAGCCCTGCCCTTTCAACGTTTTAGCTCGCACATATTTCTATATACACTCGAAAAATCAATATATTAATCACAACACACCTCCGATATTTGACACCAAAAACAGTGCGGCTATAAGCTCACTTCACGATCAGATCTGCAATCGGATGCACGATGCGATTCCTGCCGGGAAGGCCCGGACGGAGCACGAAAACGGCTCCAGGGGCACCATCGGTCACGGCCAGCCCACGTATCGTTTCCTGCCCTCCGGGGTCCCATTCTTCACTTCCTCCATCTTGGGGACGGGAACCCTCCATACCGGAGGGCAGGAACCCATCCGCCACGCAACGGAACGGGGCAAGACGGCGATCGGTCATTGTGAACAGAACCATGCAACAGAAGGAGTAATCATGTTTTCAGCAACGGGTGTTTTCATTTCATTTGCCAGCGGTATCCTGGGCGCAGCCTTCGGCGCTGCCACGTCGTTTTCCCTCGTGGGTTTCCTCGTCCTGGGCGGCGTCTTCATTCAGGCGGCATCGGGGTCCGGCGACTTTCTCTCCACCATCTCCTTTGGTGTTTGGGGTCCCCATGTGGGAGGGTTTGCAGCCGGTGTGGCCGCTGCAGCCTATGCCGCCAGCAAAGGTGAGATCAACGGCGAGGGCAAGGACCTCAACAACGCCCTCATGGGACTAAACAGGCCGGACGTGCTTCTGGTCGGAGGAATCTTCGGCATCGGAGGCTATCTTATCAACCTGCTGGTCTCCATGCCGGGCCACTGGACAGACACCGTGGGCCTCACCGTCGTGCTCTCCGGCATCGCCAGCCGCCTCCTCTTTGGCTCCAGCGGCCTTTTTGGCCAGGTCCCCGGCCATGAATCCCGCTTTAAGCCCAAAGACGGCCTTACCCCCCTTCAACTGGCCCTCATCGGCCTGGGTGCAGGGACCTTTTCAGCCTACGCCGCCCTTGAAGTGGCCAACGGAGCAGGAATTCCCCTCTGCTTCGGCCTTGCCGCCGCAAGCCTCCTCTTCGGCCAGTTCGGCCTCAACGTACCGGTGACCCACCACATCGTCATGCCCGCGGCCGTGGCCGCCGCCGCCAGCGGGAGCGTCATCTGGGGGGCGATCTTCGGCGTGGCCTCGGCCATCCTCTGGGACATCATCGGCAACCTCTTCAACACCTGGGGCGATACCCACATCGACCCCCCGGCTTTCGTGATCTTTACCATGACCACCCTGTCCATCGTGTTTCAGAACAACGGGGTGTATGCCATGTTGGGGATCTGATGGGCCCCCTTTAAGGCCCGCCCCGCCACCGGCACCTAATGTAGGAGCACTCGACCCGTGAAATATCCGGGTCAATGAACGAAAGAAAAAAAGTAACTATTCAGCTCCAAAAAACAGCCTCCGGCGACAAGGTGTGCCACCTTGAAAGCAGATAGCAGATGTAATTTGCCCCTCGTTCCTCGGGTCAAATCACATCTGCATTTAAAACGGCATTCATGTCCCTTTTTTTTGTGACCTGTTTGTTACACTTTTTAAAAATTTAGCCCCCGGCAGGGCCGCCGGAGGCATAAGCTGAATAGTTACGAAAAAAACTCACATGACTGCGGCGCACAGCCCCGTTGCAATCAGGATGCCCCCGGAGACATAGCCAGCCCACCTTCCCGTGCGGGCCCGCCCAGGCCCCGTAACCCGCTTCAGCTGCCTTGCCATGGCCATGTACATAAGAAGGTTCAAGGCCGCAAGGCCCAAAAAAGTCATGCCCATGATCAGGAACTGAAGAGTTGCGGATGTGTCGCCGGAGACGAATTGAGGCATAAAGGAGGAGTAAAAAATAATTCCCTTGGGATGAAGGCTGTTGATCAAAAAAGCGTTGGCAAAAAGGGACCGCGTGCTCTCCCCGGCCTTACGCGGCCCCACCGAATGATCGCCCTCTGTGATACGGTGCCTGCGGGCCTTTGCCATCATCTCCACGCCGAGATAGACCAGATACGCAATCCCCAGCCATTTCACGATGGAAAAGGCAACGGCGGATGTGGCAAGGACAAGCCCCACCCCCACCAGGGAGAGTGACATACAGACAAGATCCCCGGCCAGCACCCCACATGCAACAGGCACACTTCTCCTGAGCCCCAGGTCCGTCACCTTTGCCACCACAAAAACCACCGTGGGCCCCGGCACCACCAGAACCACCGATGCCGTCACCACAAAAGCCACCCAAATTTCAAACGCCATCACCACCTGCCTTTTTGTTTTTCAGTGTCCCAGACCGGTCAATCCCCATGGGCACTCGGCGGGAATATCGCCATAGATCCCATCATCAAAGGCCTTGCCCTGCGCCATTCCACCCAGAGGATGTGCCGGGTTATTCTTCTTCGTCAACAAAAAGATATATTAACGCAATATTTACCTCATAATCATTAGTACAGATCTCAACACCACCCTTTTTTCAATCAGGACTGAGGGCACCCCTGCCAAAGGGGACGCTTTCTCTGGCTCAATCGGCCGTATAAAACGACAGAACTTGATTTATACCCAACCACATGAGATAGTTACAGACAGCCCACGCCATCCCGAACCGTTCAATGCAACCACCCTGCGCGCCGTCTCTCCAACCCAACCCTTCCAGCAAGGAGTTTGACCATGCCGTCCGAACATATCGTCAATTTTGCCTGGCCCGAGGTCAGCAGCACCCTGTCCGTGGCAGCCCTGGTGCTGGCCCTGGCCGTGTTTGTCTTCGGGTTGTTCAGCGGCGTGCGTGCCAACAAGGTCCGCATCGTCTTTGCCGTGATCCTGGCCGCGCTCATCGGTTGGTTCACCATGCCCCTGGCTGTCAAAGCAGCCGAAACCATGCACATCCTGAGCACAAAGGCGGGGGGAATGATCCTCGTCACGGCCATGATGGTTTTCGTCGCGGTCATTGCCACGAGCATCTACGAAATCATCACCGTGACATTCCCGGACATCGGCATGGCATCTAAAAAATAGCGTTCCTTCGCATTCCAAGGCATTACTTCCACGCTCGCCAACCAAGCGCACCCAGCCAACCAGAAAACTCCCTTCAACAGCCTGTCACCACAGGTGTATCGAGTCCACCCCCCAGAACCCCGCCCCCATGCATTTTACTCACACCATCGTAATTATCTATTGATCACAACTACTCATCCCAGTACAATCCCAGACAAAACACAGCCCCCCCCCCCAGAAGCCCCATACAATAAAGTCCCCCATGATATGGGACCCCACACAATTCTACAGAAACAAAACGACCGGGGTGGGGCCCGTATCTGCGATACGCTCGCCACACCCCGGTTGCTCCCCACACGGTGGCCACCTCCTGACCATCGCATCCAGGCACCCTGCCACGTCTACTCCCGCGAAATCTTATCCATAGCCCCATTAAACGCAGTGAGATGCCACGTCAAACAACGCACCCACCCACACCGAATCGCGCAAACCTAATTTAGGTATTCTAATGTTCGTGCCGATATATCAGTTTTAAAAACAGCAACGGGTCATCACCGATGCCCGAAACGTTTTTTTATTTGTAACTATTCAGCCTATGCCTCCGGCGGCCCTGCCGGGGGCTAAACTTTTAAAAAGTTTAACAAACAGGCCATAAAAAAAAGTTACATGAATGCCGTTTTAAATGCAGATGTGATTTGACCCGAGGAACGAGGGGCAAATTACATCTGCTATCTGCTTTCAAGGTGGCACACCTTGCCGCCGGAGGCTGTTTTTTTGATCTGAATAGTTACTTTTATTTAAGATATGTCAGGCACCCAACATGGTAAGACCACATCATCTGCATGCAACGCTCCACGGCACTCCGGCCCACATTCTCCACGAATTGTGTGAGCCCCCCTGATCCCTTGCGCCAATTTCAGCAACGTACATGCTTTTTTTCATTACGAACAAAGGGGCGTAAAACGCTCCAGGACCGAAAACAGGGCAAAAAAGCCCTGTTGAAGCGCCGCCACACGACCACACAAGGCCACGGAGCAAACAGGCTGTCGGGTCATCTGCCCAATCCCGCCGGTTTTTCCGCACACCGTCAGGCTTGAGGCGGCTTGCCCTCCCTTTGAAGGGAGCACGCCAGGCGGCAGGGGGGATAAGATGGGTTTAGGTAAAAACAGCTTAAGGCGAAAAATGCTGGTTGTGTTCTGTTCGGTGGCGTTGATTCCGTTCATTGCCGCAGTGTTTTATATCACGTACAAGGCAGGCGAACTCTCCGAACAGGAGGCGCGTGAAAAGGCTGCTGAGATCGCGTATCGACACGGCGGTGAGATGCAGCGCGCCCTGGACAAGGCCATGAACGACACCCGGGCCCTGGCCCGGGTCATGGAAGGGGTGGTCCGCCACCGTCCCACCGTTGACCGCGACATGCTCGACGACATGCTCAAAAGCCTGCTCCGAGACGATGACCGCTACCTGGGCATATGGGCCATTTTCGAACCGGACATGCTCGACGGCAGAGACAGCCGGCACGCCAACACCACATGGCACGATAAATCAGGGATCTACTACCCCTACTGGTACGTGGAGGATGGCAGGGTCGCCGTCACCGTCAACGACGACTATACCGAGGCCGATTATTATCAGCTCGCCAAGGTATCGGGAAAAGAGACCGTTCTTTCGCCCTATGCCGAAGAGGATACGGGAAACATCCTCATGACCAGCGTTGCCGTGCCCGTGAAGGAAAACGGCACGGTCATCGGCGTTGTGGGCATCGACATCGCTCTCACCGAGCTGGAGCGGGCCATCTCCGACATCAAGCCCTTCGGCACCGGCCACGCCGTACTGGTGGAATCCAATGGGGTCATCATTGCCCATCCCGACAAGGAGTCCACGGGGACGAGCCTTGCCGAGGCCGGGGCACCGAAAGAACTCCTTGCCGCCGTCCGCAAGGGAAAGGAGTATGCCCTGCCCGGCACCCAGGCGGGATACGGCCACGGGGCCTACATGTTCTTCTCCCCCTTGCGCATCGGCAAGGCCGATACCCCATGGTCCTTTGCCGTCAGCGTGCCCCTGGCCACCCTGGGCAAGGAAGTCCGGCAGATCAGGCACATCGGGTTTGTCTCATGCCTGGTCTCTGCCTGCCTGGTGGTGGGCGCCATTCTCCTGTTGTCCGGTGCCATTGTCCGCCCCATCAACGCCGCCTTAGAAGAGCTTAAAGACATTGCCGAAGGTGAAGGGGATCTCACACGAAGGCTCCAGGTGGACTCCCGGGATGAAACAGGTCGGTTTGCCCGGTGGTTCAATGTCTTCATCGACAAGCTCCAGGGCATCATCACGCAGTTCAGCCATTGCACCAACGCCCTCGGCAGCTCTGCAGGAGGCCTGCTTTCCATCTCCTCGGAGCTTGCGTCCAACGCCGAAGAGACGTCCAAAAGCTCCGGCCTGGTCCTGACTTCGGCCAACGCCATGAAATCAGACCTTGAGCAGGGAGCAGCCATGATCAGGACGTCGACGGACAACATGGCACGGGTCGCCTCGGCCATCGACGAAATGGCCGCAACGGCCACGGGCATCTCAGCCCATGCCGAGAATGCCACAACGGTCTCAGACAGAGCCGCTTCCCGGACCCGGGCAGCCTCGGACACCATGCACGACCTGACCCTGGCCGCCCAAGAGATCGGCAAGGTCACCGACGTCATCACCAAGATCTCAGAGCAGACCAACCTCCTGGCCCTCAACGCAACCATTGAGGCGGCCCGGGCCGGTGAAGCGGGAAAAGGATTTGCAGTGGTGGCCCATGAAATCAAGGAACTCGCCTCACAGACGGCCCTGGCCACCGATGACATCAGGGGAAAAATCGAGGGGGTCCAGGGGCTCGCAAGGGACGCAGCCCAAGGTACCGATGAGGTCACAGACATCATCACCGCCGTCAACGAAACCATCACCGATATCGCCGCAGCCGTGGAACAGCAATCCAGCGTGACCACAGAAATCGCCGAGCACATCGCCCGGGCATCCGAGGGCATCGAAGACACCGCCCGCCGCGTAACCGCCAGCAGGGATGCTTCGACGAGCATCACCCGGACCATCTCCGATATCACCCTTTCCTCACAAGGAGTCACGGAGATCAGCGCAGCCGTCAAGACCCGGGCCACAGAGCTCAACACCCTCACCAAAGAGCTATGGGAATTATCAGACAACTTCAAGATATAACTTAGAAAAGGCTTCCAGATTCCGTTCCGGAGGCCGCTGCCTCCGCCATCCGCCCCTTCGGATTTTCGGTGGCAGACATGGAGAGATCGCGGCCGTGGCCCGGAATACGGCTCTTTTTTCCTGTTGACAGGGTTATCAAAGTATGAACAATTGTTTTGTACTCAATACTCATCAGGAAGATGAGATGTTTTATCGCCGTTCCTAAGCTGTTTTTAGTTTCCGTACAAATATATTACGCATCAAGCCAACCAAGCCACGAAGGCAGGCGAATTCTAGTTCGCCCTGATTTCGTGGCTTTTTTTATTGTTTGCCCGCATGGCGCGGGAAGCAGGTGAGGTTCCTATGGTGTCGTTTCTCTTGAAAGGCGGTGTTCTGGTCATCCCCATCGGGCTCTGCTCGGTGGTGGCACTGGCTGTATTCCTGGAGCGTTGGCTCTTTTTTGCCCGGCTCCGCACACACGATAACGGGTTGGTGGAAGCCCTGTGCAAGACGGCCCACGAACAGCAGGTGCCACGGGACACCGACCGTTCTGGTCACACCCGGAGCGCCCTGGGGCGCCTGCTCACCGAAGTACTCTCCGTACAAAACTGCGATGAACCGACGCAGCAGGCCGCCATCCGCGAGGCCTACGCCCTGGAGAGCCGCCTGCTGGCATCCCGGCTGCAGCTCCTGGCCACCATCGGCAACATCGCCCCCCTGCTGGGCCTTTTGGGCACCATCACCGGAATGATCAAGGCGTTTATGGTCATCCAGCAGACCGGGGGCAAGGTGGATGCCGCAGCCCTGGCCGGAGGCATCTGGGAGGCCATGCTCACCACGGCCCTGGGCCTGGCCGTGGCCCTGCCCGTCATGGTGGCCCACAGCTACCTTGTGACCCGCAAAGAGAGTCAGGAGGCCTATCTCAAACGCGGCATGGTCCGTTTTTTAAAAGAGTTGAAAGGGACGGGCGCCCCATGATCGACCTTGCGGACACCGGAGCAGAAACCGGGTCGGTACAGCCGCCCTTAACGGCCCTCATCGACATGGTCTTCATGCTCCTCATCTACTTTCTCCTCACCATGGGGTTCATGACGGACGAAGGCATCGGCATCAAACTGCCCGAAGCCAAAGAGGCTGTACAGACCCTGCCGCGGGACCTGGTGGTGGCCGTCACCAAAGACGGGGCCTACCTCTGGGAAGGAAGCCAGATCACCCTCTCCGAGCTGAAGAAAGTCCTGATGGCCACCCCGGACCTGACCCCTGAAACGCGCCTGGTCATCCGCGCCGACCGGGGCGCCAAAGTCAACAGCGTGGTCCGGGTCATGGACCTGGCCAAGGCCGTGGGGGCCGCGAGCTTCTGCCTGGCCACGGAGACCGAGCCATGAAAAAACACACCCAGACCACATGCACACTGGCCCTCTCCCTTCTTCTCCACGCAGCCATCCTGTGCATCCGGGGGCCGGAAAGCCTTGAGGCGGAGAAACTCCACGTAACCGGGGAGTTCGAGCTTCTCTCCCTTCAGAAAGAGACAAAATCCGGGCCCAAGGTCCCAAAACCCCACACCGTTTCGCCCCCTGAAGAGCGCCCCGTCAAAAGACGCCGCATGGTCAAAGCATCCCCTGAAACACCCGTGATGCGCCCGCCGGAACAAGCGCCCCAGGTGGCCCAAAACACACCGGTTCCAGAGCCTCCCCAGCACACCTGTGTGGCCGAGGCATCGCCCACGACCCCTGCCGCCGAAGCGAATGCAGAATCTGCCGACGCACCACCATCAAGCCCTGCGGTGGATATGTCCGGGCCCTCCCGTGCGGAGCTCCTCAATCTCTATGCCGCGCAGGTGCGCCATCGCATCGAGTCTCGAAAAACCTACCCGCAACGGGCCAGAAGGCAGAGCATGGAGGGGGCTGTGCGGCTGCGGTTTGTCCTCTCCCCCACAGGGGATGTCCAGAAGATCACCATCATCCGAGGCAGCCGGTTTGCCATGCTGAACACGGCGGCCAAAAAGGCGGTGCTCTCCGCCGCGCCGTTCCCGGTGATCCCCGGCGCCATGCAAAAAGAACCCATCAGCCTGGAGGTGACCCTGTGTTTTGAACTGACATAAAAAAAAGGAGACAGTCCGGCTCCGGCAAGAGATAAGGACTGCCTCCTTCTAAGAATCAGACACTCTCCCCGAGGGGAGGGCCCGGATTATTCCTACCATCCGTTTCCTCCCTTCGTCAATCCATGATGACCCAACTTATCGCACCAAGCGATGCGGGAGAACTGCGCCCGCACCAACGATAACGGGGCCTGGGGCCCGTTTTTTTTCTCGGGCATGCCGAGGCCTTACAAACGGCAACGATCAACGGAAGAGAGGACACACCATGAACACCCTGGAAGATGATGTCAGACGATGCGTGGATTTTCACGGCCACCTCTGCCCGGGCCTGGCCCTGGGTATTGTGGCGGCCCGGGCGGGACTCGAAGAGCTGGGCGTGGACCGGTCCCATGACGAAGAGGTGGTCTCCTGCATAGAGACCGACGCCTGCTGCGCCGACGCCGTGCAGGTGATCTCGGGCAGCACCTTCGGCAAAGGCAATTTTATGCATAAGGACGTGGGCAAGGTGGCCATGACCTTCATCAGCAGGGACAGGGAGGCCTCGGTGCGGCTCTGCCTCAAGCCCGGAGCTATCAGGCTCTCCGACGCGCACCGGGCCCTCATGGACAAGGTGATGGGCCAGGGAAGCCCCACGGAGGCCCAGCACAAGGAGTTCTGGCGACTCCACAACCAGCGCGCCGAGGAGATTCTCCACATGCCCTGGAGCGACCTCTTTTCCATGACCACGGTTGCACCGGCCATTCCTCCCAAGGCCGTCATCGAACCGTCTGCCCTCTGCGACCGGTGCGGCGAACCGGTCATGGCCTCCAAGCTCAAAGAGGTCGACGGCAGCGCCCTCTGCCTCACCTGCCGTAGCGCCTGACCTCCGGGCAATGCGGCAACCCTTTTCACTCACCCAACACGGAGGCTTTGTAATCCCTTGAAACACGTAACACAGATTGGTTTGACAAGCTTGTGCCTGGCCCTTTTGGTGGTCCCGTGCATGGCATGGGCCGACGGCCTGAACGACTCCGCCCCCCTGGCCCTGGACGACGTAACGGTCCAGGCCCCCCGCCCCGCCACAGCCAAGCCGGAGGTCGTCACCAGGGAAGAGATGGAGCAACCCAGCGTATCCGATACCATCCTGGAGGACCTCATCCGGATCCCCGGGCTCCAGCTACGGCGTACAGCCGTTTCGGGCAACGAAAGCGGCAAACTCCGCATGCGCGGCTTTGACGAGACCCGGCTTCGCATCCTGAAAAACGGCGTCCCCATCCATCGCGACGGCTCCTACGGCAACGGCCCGGTGGACTGGAGCACCCTCAACCCCAACAGCGTGGAGAGCGTCCAGATATACAAAGGCGCCGTGCCCGCCAAGTATGGCAACACCCTGGGGGGCGTGGTGGATATATCCACCCGATCCCCGGAGGAGGGCCTGGAGACCGAAATCCGCGGGCTCTACGGCAGCCATGCCACCCATGAAGAGGTCCTCACCCACATGGGGCGCAACAGCTACGGAAGCTGGTTCGTCTCGGGGGGCCACTACGAAACCGACGGATTCCTGAGAAACAACACCGTGGACCGCAACCACGGGGAGCTGGACCTCTCGGTCAACCTGCCCATGGGCCTCAGCGCGGGGGCCGGGGTCTGCTGGAGTAAATACGAAACCGGGATGCCCGTTTACAACCGACCGAACAGTCCCACCTACGACGGGGGAGAGCCCGACGCAGACGAGCGGGAGCTGGGCGGTCCCTCTATCTCCAGCAGGCTCATCAACGGCGCCCAGACCTGGGGAGACGGCAGCTTTGCCGAGGATGAAAACACCCGCGTCACCGCCTGGGTGGAAAAAGAGATCCAGCGCGGCCACCTTCGCCTGGACTACCTCACCTGGAGCCAGGACCGGGAAGAGACCTACGTGGATGCCGCCGACCCCTCCAAAGTAATCTACAAACGGGAGACCGAAGCCGAACCGGGCAACTGGTCCCTCCAGGCCGAAGGAGAGCTCACCTTCGGCAACCACACCATTGAAACCGGGGGCGAAACCCGGAGCATGGGCTGGGGAGACCAAACGGTCACCGAGATCGACACCAGCTATTTCAACGGCTCCATCCACTCCCCCTATTTCGCCTTCATCAAAGAGGGTTTCAAGGGTCAGGAAGAGGTCATCGACACCCACGCCCTCTACCTCCAGGACACCTGGCGCGTCTCACCACGCTGGACCCTTGAGGCGGGCCTGCGCCAGGAGTGGTTCAAGGCCGATGCCATCGCCCCGGAAGCCTTCGGGTTTCCCGCCGCAGCCACCCCGACGGACCTCTCGGAGTCCAACCTGTCCCCCCGGGCCGCCCTCTCCTTCCGGCCCTGGAAGGGCGGCGAGCTCTCCTGCCGCCTGGGCATCGCCCATCGCTACCCCACCTCGCCGGAATATTTCTGGTGGTACCTCAACCGCAGCACCGGTTTTTTCAACACCGAGCTTGCCGTGGAAGAGGCCAGGCAGGCGGAGCTGGGCTTCACCCAGGAGATCGCCCACGCCTTCACTGCCGAGATCCGGGGCTACCACTACGACATCGACGACTACATCGCCTCCACCATGGTCCCGGGCACGGGCACTGTCATCTACAACATCGAAGAGGTCACCATCCAGGGCGCAGAGCTCGCCCTGTCCGCCCCCCTGCCCTTCAACCTCTTTGCCTGGGGCAACCTCACCTGGCAGGAGGGCGACACACAAGGGGACCCCTGGGACAGGGAAAACAGCCTGGAAGGCCAGATCCCGGATTTTCCGGAAATCATGGCCAACGCAGGTCTCGACTACCGACTTGACGACCGCTTCACCGCAGGGATCTCCGTCCGGCACGTGGGCGAGCGGGATCACCTCAAAGGAGCCACCCTGGAAACCCTGGACGCCTACACCGTGGTGGGGCTCAATGCCTCCCTCAGGCTCTTCCAGAACAAAATAACCACCCTGCGCCTCCTGGCCTCGGCAGACAACCTCTTTGACGAAGAGTACGAAGAAGAGGCCGGCTACCCCATGCCCGACGCCACCTACACCGTGGGGCTGAGCGCGGTGTTTTAAAGCTATCCGCCGGAAAAAACCTGCCTCCGGCAGCCCTGCCGGGGGCCAAACTTTTGAAAAGTTTGACAAACAGGTTTTGAGAGCTTTGGCATGAATTCCAGCGATTTTGACTGTTCTAATTTTTCGGAAAGTTTTTTGCGGAGCTTTTTTTCAAAAAAGCGACCCGCCGGAGACCATATTGGAGTGAATCGTTATTTGTAATCAACGCATGCCCAAAGGAGAGAAAACATGAAAAAATGGTGTATCGCAATGCTTGTCTGGTGTGTTGCATGGAGCCTGAGCGCCCTGTCGGCCCATGCCATGGGGGGGCACCAGCCCGCCCTGGGCCAGCGAGCCCTGATGCTGGCCATGACCAGCTTGTCGGCCAGCCCCGCAGACGAGGGACTGGCCCTGGTGACCAACGCGGGATATGTGGAGCACCAGGGCCAGCCCACGGGAGAAATCCTGGACACGGTAACTCGCCTGAGTGCCATGGGCCGGGGCAAGGGAAACCTCTTGAGCGTCCACGCCCGGCGCGACGCCCCGCTGTTCATGGTCTTTGTACACCAGAAAGGGCCCAGGGAGCTCGCGGCGGTCTCCATCACCGCCACCGGGAACCAGCTGGAAGCCTCGGAGGTGTTTAACCTGTGGGTGGGTGTGGGGACCTCCTTTGAGCCCTTCACCAGGATCCTGGGCTCCCGGGCCTTTGCCGTGGCCACCCTGGCCAACGCCTGCTACGACGGCATCCCCGAGTCCCTGGTCCAGGCCGCCCTCTTCCACGATCACTTCTGCTGCGGCGTGGCCTCCGGCTACTTCACCGCAGGGTTCATCCTGGACCAGCGCCCCTTGCGGGACGGCGAGTCCTACACCTACATGGGCATTCCGGCCTGGTGCCAGGACGACTACATCACCCATGCCCTCAACCTTACCCCGGGCAAGAGACGCTACCTCTCCATGGCCTACCCGAGCAGGCGCCCCTGGCAGACCGAAGAGGCCACCTGGGAAAACATCGGCGGCGTCATCATCCGCTTCAACAAAGCCACCCAAAAAGGCGATGCCACGGTCCTGAGCTACCGCTGGCAGACCAACGATTTTGTGGAAAGCCTCGGGCTCTCACCGGACGAACTCGACTGGCACAAAGACCTCTGGCTCCACGCCTGTTACAACCGCTACGTCTTCCAGAATCCCCACGCCCCCGAAGATTTCCTCTCGGTTCACAAAACCGTGGAACTCACCTCCCAGGCGGATTTCGACCGACTCACCCGCCTGGGGGCCAACCCCCTGGCCGTCATCCTCGGCAATGACATCGAGTGGTAAGGAGGCCCCATGATCTTAAAACCGTTCATGCGGGAAGGCATCATGCCCCTTCCCGTGAGTTTCATCTCCACCGTAAGCGCAGACGGGGTGCGGAACATCGCCCCCTACTCCTGCATCATGCCGGTCTTGAGGCCCCTGGACCTCATCTGCTTTGCCTCGGCCGAAAACCGCGACACCCTGAAAAACATCCGGGACACCGGAGAGTTCGTCATCAACCTGCCCGGGGCCGACCTCGAAGGCAAGGTGATCCCCACGGCACGGATGAGCGCCCCTGAAATCGATGAGTTCGACGTGGCGAACCTTTCGGAAAAGCCCTCCCACACCATCAAGGCACCGGGCATCAAGGGATGCTACGCCTGGATGGAGTGCCGCCTGGAAAAGGAGTTCAAGGAGGAGAGGTACAGCCTTGTCATGGGCAAGGTGCTGCGCCTGGAGGTGGCCGACGGGGTTCTGGACGACACCCTTCACCTGGACCCCATGGCCGCGGCTCCCCTGATGATGACGGGCAGCAAACAAGGCATGCACTTCTGCACCATCCGGGAGACAAAGGGTTTCGAGCCCTTTTCCGCCATGTTCCCTTCGGGCGTGGACCCGGTCAGCACAGCAGGGTAGAGGCAATCAAACAGACTCTGTTTAATCTGAAACCAATGGCGAATGTGATTTTCCATAAAAAACGAGGGGAAAAACGCATCCGCAACCAGCTTTCAAGGTGGCACACCTTGCCACCGGAGGCAGCTTTTTTTGAGCTGACTGCATATAACTGACCTTTGACAAAAAAAAGGAGAACACCATGGCCCAGGTTCTGAGCATGAACGAATACGACGAGATGGACCGCCCCAGGATCCAGACCCTCCCTGGTTTTTACGGCGAGTCCCTCATCGAGGGAGTCGTCATCAAGTCGCTGGATGTCTTTTCCGATGAGAGGGGCTACCTCATGGAGATCATGCGCTTTAACGATGAGTCCATGAACGCCGGAGAGATCAAGCAGGCCATCGCCTCGTATTCCCACCCCGGCATGGTCAAGGGCTGGCACCTTCACTCCGTGCAGGAAGACCACCTGGTCTGCGTCACCGGCATGATCAAGCTCGTGCTGTACGATTACCGGGAAGCTTCCCCCACCTACGGGGTGCTTAACGAAATCTTCATGGGAGAGCGCAACCCCCGGGCCGTCTTTATCCCCCCGGGAATCTTCCACGGCACCAAAAACATCGGCAGCGGTATCTCCCTGGTCATCGGCATGCCCTCGGTCTACTACGACCCGGACAACGTGGATGAACGCCGCTTAAGCCCCACGGACAACGACATCATTCCCTACGACTGGGAATGCCGTCTGGAGTAACGGCGTAAAGACTCGGGCATGGTGCCCTGGGTGCACCATGCCCGGAAGTAAAAAACCGGAATAACTGTTCAGTTGCATTCCATGGTTAAAGTAAATGGAAAAAGCAGGCCTCCGGCGGCCGGGCACCTGGAAACCCTATGGCGAATGCATGAAGGCAGCCATTATGCCTACGTTATCGGGGCATTCGCGTGATGTGTGACATCTGGCAACCGTCTTTGCAGGAGAGGCCCATTTCACTCCTTCTAAAAACACGATGAAGAACTTTGGGATTCGCTTGACTTTAACCGGAATAACTCCAACGGATCGCTTTTTGAAAAAACTCCGCAAAAACGTTCCGGCTGAATGTCCGTTATGTTGAAACTTTCGGCCGGCCCACATCGTTCGTAAGACCTGTTTGTCAAACTTTCTAAACGTTTGGCCCCCGGCAGGGCCGCCGGAGGCTGTTTGTTGGAGCTGAACAGATACAACCACAGCCAAAAGGAGCTCATCATGCACACACCCCGGGGATTCTTCGTGCTTTACCAGCCCCCTTACCGAACCCCTTGCATTTTCGATCTCAACGCCCGCGGCATGTTCCCCCAGCGCCCCCCGGTGACCCGGGCCTGGGGCATGCGTGCCGTTGTCGCCGAGGACCTTCGGGTCGCACTCCAGATCCTTTACCTTACCGAAAAGCAGGCCGTGGACCCCGCCACCGGCCGAACATACCCCTGGGCCGTCACCGAGATCCTCATGGACCTGCCGGGCGACCTCACCCTGTCCCCGGAAGCCCTTGAAGAAAAAATCACGGACAACGCCCTCCGCCAGGGCATCACCGATGAGTTCACCACCTGGCGTACCGGGTACGTCCCCACAGGGGACAACGGGTCCCCGGACATGGGGGCGCTTTCCCGCAAGCTCAAAGCCGGCCTTGCCGAAAACAAGGACCACCTGCGCAGCGACCTGGCGCGCCGCAATGCCCCCTGGATTTATGCGGCGCTGCCCCGCCTTGTCCAGGACTTCAAACGCGGCCTCTACCTCCGCGTGGCCGACACCCTCTACCCCGATTACCGCAACCGGGGCGGCGAGGACACCGAAGAGGCTTTCCTCAAAAAGGCCATGCTCTTTCAACGGATTTACGACACCAACGGCACCCCGGGGTCCAAGCCAGACGGAACCGCCTGGAAGGATGATGACGAGACCTGGGAGTGCTGGATCGGCTGCGCCGGAGACGAAGAGGAGGCCAAACGGGTCTGCAAAACCCTGGAGGCGATCCTCCGCCCCCTGGAAAAAACCCTGACAGCTTAGCCCGTGCAGTTCACGGAACGGGTGCCCCACAGCCAAGATAACATCATACGTGTTCACGATTAGCCGTTTTCCCATAAACGATCGGGGAGAGGCGCCCCCAGGTCGAAACGGAACCGGTCACACCGGTGCCCTCCCCTTTTTTGACCGGGAGCGTCCACAGGAAAAAGCCCTTCGAAAATCCGTTTGCAAAACAGGGGGGCCTGGTTTATTGCTTAACCAGCCCGGGACGGTCCGTTGCGACCTTTGAAGACACCCGGGGGGCCTTGACAACACAGGACAAGGCTCCCCACCACACGGCACACACGGAGGGTTGCCCCCATGGAAGACAACGCAAAAAAACCAGTACGCACGCGACCCTGCTCGGACTTCACCGATGCCGTCCTCTCCAACAAACGGGGCCTGCCCCACCTGTCGGAAAAGCTGGCCGACATGCTCAAGTCCAGCGAAGATGCCAAGAAACGAAAAATCTCCTACAGCATCTCCTCCCTGTCCCAGACCCTCATCAAAACCCTCTCTGATGAGGCCGGGGCCACCCAGGGACACCTCGTGGACCTGGCTCCCTTTCTCTTCGGCGCCGTCCTTGAAGATGCCATGGAGCGGCGCAAAGAGGCCCTGGACACCCTGACCCTCCTCACCGGACAGATCAAAAGCAGCCTCAAGGCCTTTTCCGCCCAGGCCCCCCACCTGGCCCCCTATGCGGAGCACATCGCCGCCATGGTCACCGAACTCTGCGCCATGGAGCAGGACGCCGTGGCCTCAAAGAACCACCAGGGCGTCTCACGGGAGAACCACCCTCTCCTGTCCGCTGTTGCCCCCGGCGACACAAAGCCCCCCTACTACAAAGAGATCGAGGCCCTGCTCTCCAGGGAGAGCCGCCTGGAAGCCCTGTTTCAAGCCGCCACCCGGGATGACGAATAGCCTCCACTCCCGCCATTTATCGCACCTTAAACATCCTCAAAGAGAAAATCGGTGCGAACCAATCCCACCAACCCAAATCAAAAGTGCGACAATACACTTGACAACCCTTCCCTTTTCCTCATAAGACATAATTATACTGTGTCACCAAGTTCTCTTCTGCCCCAAACAACCGGACAGCGGGTGCCCCGGCACCATACAAACCCAAACACTTCGCACCAGCACAGACAAAAACAACACCAGCGGTGCGAATGTCAGGTGCAATAAAGCCACCCCGGGCCACCAGTCCCCAACCGGACCCAAGACCAAGGAGTCCATCACTTTTTTTTTAACAGCCACCGCATCACAAGGAGACCCCATGAAACGTCTTACCCGTTCCCTTCTTATTACCGGCCTGACCCTTTTGTGCGCTTCAGGAACGGCCCTTGCCTGCACCAGCTTTGCCGTCTACGCCCCCCAACCCATCTACGGCATGAACTTCGACTATGCCCGATTCCCCATGAAACTTCGCATCGTCACAAAGGGAGACCTGCGCACTTTCCACCTCGCCTTTGAAAAGCAGCTCGGCAAGCAGCGCTTTTTCGCCAACACCGGCGGCATGAACAGCAAAGGCCTCTTCTACGCCTGCCAGGAGTTGCATCCCTTCGATCTCAATCCACCCGAACCCGGAGAGGGCAACCTGCCCTTGTACCTCCTCAACACCATGCCGGAACGTGTCCACACCGTCAAAGAGATCGAAAAAGCGTGCGACGGCACCCACCTGATCCAGCTCAAGGGGGTCACCATCCATACCCTCTTTGCGGATATGACAGGCAGGGCCATGGTGGTTGAAACAGGAAAAAAACAAAACATCCTCAGCCACATGACCGGCAACTATATCGCCATGGCCAACTTCCCCAACCACACCCTCAAGGGGGTAACGTACACTGAGGCCAAGGGGCTCGGAGACTGGCGCTATCAAATCGCCTGCCGATACCTCGAAACGTCCCAAACGGACTTTTCTGTCAACAACGGGCTCACCCTTCTTGAAAAGGCCCAGGACAGGGACCCGATGCACTCCACCGCCTGCTCCATGGTCTTTGCCCCGGCTACCAGCGATGTCTACATCGCCTTTCACGCGGACTTTTCCAAAATCTGGAAGGTCTCCCTCATGGAGGGCACCATCGAGACCTTTCGCGGATTTAAAACCAAAACCAGGCGCCCCTTGGATGAAGACGGCCTTCTGATCTCAGATTTGATAAGCCAAGCCACCTGACCCGGATTCCCTGAAGAGCCAGAAAAGCGACCAGAAAACGACAAATGACATTTTGCATTCCCCAAGCACCTGAGTTTTTCAGGTAACAGCCTGCAATCGTGCATTATTCATCTGTTTTTTATCGTTTTATCATGAAATATCCGGGCTAAAAGCCGGCAAAGTAGAACCATGCCGTCATCATTGGCAACCAAACCCTTTAACCCTGCCTCCGGGGGCCAGCCGGAGGTACGCTGACATGTCACAGTGAGAGCTACATGAAACGATTTTTCCGGTCTGTCATGCAAGGAGGTCAAGTGAATACAATTCAACACGGATTGAAGCAGGTAATGATGTCGTTGATCAGCTTTTTATCGTATGGAAAATGGCAGTTTAAAGAAGCGTACAATACGATTTATCAGGGGCAGAATAAAAGCAGCCAATTTATGAACATTGTAAAAGACGCCTTTGGTGATGAGTTCCCGGAAGATACCGATAATTTCAGTTATGTCACGCTGACCGACTTGAACAATATGGCTGACTTTTCCAAGCTTAAAGAGGGCGATTGCTTTGCTGATCTGGCCTGTGGCCGTGGCGGCCCGGGCATGTGGGTCGCACGTAAAACGAAGGCAAGCCTGACAGGTATCGATATATCCGAAGAGGCGATTACCTCTGCAACTCGACGGATCCAAGAATTCGGATTGGACGGCAGAGCCGAGTTTCAAACCGGTACCTTTGAGGACACCGGTTTGGAAACAGAGAGTTGCGACGGTGCGATCTCAGTGGATGCATTGTGGCTTACGCCGGATAGAAACAAAGCGTTCGTCGAAATTGCACGTATCCTGAAACCAGGAGCACGCCTTGTTTTTACGTCTTGGGACGGAAATATCCCTTTTACGCCAAGCGACCACAAAGGAGAGCTTTCTGATTCAGGATTTGAGGTTGAAATTTATAAAGAAACCGAGGGTTGGAAGGAAAGACAACTGGCTGTCTACGAGGGCGTATTGAGGTCAAAGGACCAGCTGATAAGGGAGATGGGAAAACGCTGCGCCATGCCCATCATCAAAGAAGCCCGCTCCACCCCGCCCGTCATGGAAAAAAGCACCCGGATTTTCGTGGTGGCACGAAAAAAATAGCCCATGCAGGGCCCCCTCCGACACAACGCAAAAAGCCTCCGGCGGCCCTGCCGGGGGCCAAACATTTGAAAAAATCTGACAAACAGGCGTTGATTACCGGAAAGTTTTTGCGGAGCTTTTTTTCAAAAAACGACCCGCCGGAGGCAACTGAATTTTTAAATGCATTGTCCCTTTCGCCCTTCACCCTTAGCCTTTCGCCCTTAGCCCTTAGCCCTTAGCCTTAACTTATCACCACCGCCCCCACGCCCCTCACCACAAGCTCCCTGAAAATCCACTTTTTTTCAAGGCCGATGGTGATGACGCGATCCTCGGGTTCCATGCCCTCGGGGTGCCAGACAGTAATCCCGGAGACCCGGGTGGTGATATAAGACTCGGTATGCAAGGGAGTGCCCCGACGGACCGCCGGGGTGCGGGTGGTTACCTGCCGCATGGCGCATCAGCCCCCCGAAGCGTGGTGGGTTTCCATCCAGACCGTGACCTCACGGCCCTTTTTGACAATGTAGTCCTGTGCGTCCGGGGTGATCTCAAACATAAAAGGTCTCTCCTGCATCAAGGGGTGTAATCCTCAAGGACAAATCCTGCGAGAGCTGATTATAGGCACACACGCAAAAAAAGAAAACGTCTTCCCCTTTTTCAAGGCAAAACGCCTCCCTTCAAAGAAAAAAAGGACCCTTCACCCACCCGCAAAACAGATTTAAATCCCGATAGTTACATAACAACCCCAAACACCGCTGCGGCAACACCCCTCTTTCCCCTTTCCATTGCCCGAAACCGTCTGTATATACCAGCCCATCTTCCGTTGCTCCCCCCTTAAAAAGGGCTGGGTAACGGCCCTGTTGCGAGCCCCCTTCGTTGCCCCTGAGTATGAAATGGAACCACCGAGCCATGACTGACCGAGCCTGGATAATCACCGGAAAAGACGTTGCCAGAAATGTGTGCCTCCTCACCCTGGGAAGCTGCCTGTCGGCCCTCTCCATCAACGGGATCCTCATCCCCAACCACTTCCCCTCAGGCGGCATCACGGGCCTGGGACTGCTTCTGCACTACCAGTTCCCCGAAATCCCCTTTATCCTCTTCTACCTGATGTTCAACGTCCCCCTGTTTGCCGTGGCCTGGAAATACGTGGGGCGGCGGTTTTTCCTGTACAGCCTCCTGGGGCTTACCATCTTCTCCCTGTGCGTTCACTTCATCCAGGTCCCCATCCCCCTGCACGACAAGATGCTCGACGCCCTCATGGCGGGAATCCTCTCGGGTACGGGCCTGGGCATTATCCTGAAGTCCTACGGTTCTTCGGGGGGTACGGACATCCTGTCGGTGCTCCTGCTGAAACGGTTCTCCATCCGCCTCGGCAACACCACCCTTGCCCTGAACATCCTGGTGGTCATCCTCTCCTATGTCCTCTCCACCCTGGACATCATCGTCTACACCATCGTCTTTCTCTACGTAAACGCCAAGGTCCTCAACGTTGTCTTCATGGGGACGAGCCACCGGAAAATCGTGCTGATTATCTCGGAGAAATGGGAGGGGCTCTCGGCACGGATGCTCAAAGAGTTCAGGCGGGGCCTAACCATCATCCACGGGGAAGGGGCCTATTCGCACCGGGACGAAAAGATTCTCTATGCGGTGATTACCCTGCGGGACCTGGGCCGGGTCAAGGACATTATCCGGGAAGTGGACCCCAAGGCCTTTGTGGTGGTCACCGAAACCCTGGACGTCATGAACCCCCGGGTGGGCAACCAGCCTCATTGGTAATGGGGAGCCTCCGGGCTTCGCCCGACATAAACGCTGATGGTTTATGCGGGCTGGATCCCACGCTTCGAAGTCGCAGAATACGTTATCGCTACGTGCCCATTGTCTATTATGGTTTTCATTTTGGGTGCTTGTTTCCCCATGAAACATCCGGGTTAAAACAAAGTCACCCGGGTGGGCTCTTTCACCGAGGCGCGGATCTGTTCGGCCTTTTTCCGCTCTTCCCACAGGAGCTGGGCCGACTTCATGGAGCGGCTCTTCTTGAGAAAGGCATCCCCGGTGCGGGTATGGTAAATAAGCCTCCGCACGTAGATGCCCCCCAGGTCCCGGTTGACCACCGGGATCCCTTCGTTTGCCAGAAAGGTGAGGACAAACTCCGAGAGCTTCTTGCCCACGGCCTGGGCTTCGATGAGGCCGGGAATGACGCTGGCCCCGCCAAAGACCTTGGCCCGGAGATTGTTGCGTTGCCCCCCCCGGGTCATGACCGCGTTGATGAGAAGCTCCATGGCGTTGATCCCGTAGCGTGCCGACAGGTTGAACCGCGTCAGGTCGGCCCGTCCGGGCAACAGGATATGGTTCATCCCCCCCACCCGGGACGCAGGATCGAAGAGGCACACCGAAACGCACGACCCCAGAAGGGTGGAGATCACGGCGGGCTCGCGGCTGGCATAGTACTCCCCGATGGAGAGGGTCACCCGCTTCACAGCCCCCGTGCCACATGGCATGACAGCCTTTTCACGCATGATGGGTCTCGGCGCAGCATGCCAGGACCACCCCGGAGATCTGCTCCAGGGGAACGACCCTGTCCACGCCCCCCAGCTTGATGGCCTCGTTGGGCATGCCGAAGACCACGCAGGAGGCCTTGTCCTGGGCGATGGTCACGGCGCCTGCCTGCTTCATCTCCAACAGGCCCTTGGCCCCGTCATCCCCCATGCCGGTCATCAGGACCCCCACGGCGTTCTTCCCTGCGTACCGCGCAGCAGAACGAAAGAGCACGTCCACCGAGGGCCTATGGCGGGACACCAGGGGCCCTTCTTTCAGCTCCACGTGGTACCGCGCGCCGCTCCGCTTCAAAAGCAGGTGCATATTGCCCGGAGCGATGAGGACCTGCCCCCGCATCACGGGATCCTTGTTCTCGGCCTCCTTCACCGACACCCGGCACAGGGTGTCCAGGCGCTTGGAGAAGGCCTTGGTAAAATGCTCGGGCATGTGCTGGACGATGACCATGCCCGGGGCATCGACGGGCAGCTGCTCTAAAAACACCCGCAACGCCTCGGTGCCCCCTGTGGAGGCCCCGATGGCCACCACCTTTTCCGTGGTCTCCAGCATGGCCCGGGTGGACTTGCACAGGACGGCGTCCGCGCTGAGCTTCGGCTCCACCGACCGCAGCACAGGGGCCTTTTTCACATGGGCAAGGGCCGCGGACTTCACCACGTCACAGATCTGAATGCGTGCCTCCGAAAGAAAGGCCTTGGTACCCAGGGTGGGTTTTCGGATAATCTCAACAGCCCCAAGTTCCAGGGCTTTCAGGGCCGTGGCCGACTGCTCCGCCGCCAGGCTGGAGCACAGCACCACGGGGATGGGGTGCTGGGCCATCAGTTTTTCCAGAAAGGTGAGGCCGTCCATCTTCGGCATCTCCACATCCAGGGTAATGACATCGGGCACCGCCTCCCTCATCTTCCGGGCGGCGTCATAGGGATCCGAGGCCGTGGCCATCACCTCGATACCCTCATCGCTTTCGAGGATTTCGCACAGGGTTTGACGCACCAGGGCGGAGTCGTCAACAACCAGAACCCGTACCTTCTTTTTCATGCGTTCTCACTTTTTTATATACGGTGGGCGCCACCGGGACCAGGGGCAGCATCTTGCAATCCAGGAACTCCGAATGCCCCATGAACAGGTGCCCACCCGGTGCAAGCCGGTCACAGAGTCTCAGCATCAGCTGCTGTGTGGTCTCCGTGTCAAAGTAAATGGTGACGTTGCGACAGAAGATGATATCCATGGCCCGGTCAAGCCGGTACTCCGAGTCCATGAGGTTGAGCTGCCGGAACATCACTTTTTTTCTCAGGCCGGGCACGATCCGCACCTGGTGACGCCGGGGGTCCTTGCTCTTCAACAGGTACTTTTTCCTCAGGGCCAGGGGCACGGGGGCGATCTCCGAGGCGTCGTAAACGCCCCTGCGAGCCACCTCCAGCACGCGGGTGGAGATGTCCGTGGCCAGGATGGAGAAGTCAAACCCCGGGTTGCTCCGGGCAAACTCGCTCAGCACCATGGCCAGGGTATAGGGCTCATCCCCCCGGGAGCAGGCGCAGCTCCAGACCTTCAGCTTATGCCCCGCCCCCACCCGGCGCGAGCCCATGATGGCGGGCAGGACCTCATCCACCAGACAGGTGAAATGATTCGCCTCCCTGAAAAAATCGGTTTTGTTCGTCGTCACCTCATCAATGAAGTGAGAGAGCTCCTTTTCCATGCCCTCGGGGCTGAACAGGTAGTCGCAGTACTGGGCGTAGGACCCCATATCCAGGCGGCTCAAGCGCTTGCAGAGGCGCGCCTCGATCATCCCTTTTTTCACATCCGGCACCTTGATGCCGAACCGCCCGTGGATAAAGCGTGCAAGAACCCTGAAATCCCGCGTGGAAAGATGGGGATGAAACGAGGCCCTGCGACGTTTAGAGGCCATGGGCGGCTCCTCTCCCCGGTCGGTCCCCGGGAGACGGTCTCTGGTGAGGTTCATGGGCGTCAGGTCCTTTAGGCTTCGGCCGCAAGGCCGGTCTCCTGAACCCCGGAGAGTTCGTCTGCGGAAAAGACCCTGTCGATGTCGAGGATGATGATGAACTCGTCGTTTTTCTTGCCCATGCCCTTGATAAACTCTGTCTTCAGGCGCGTGCCGATGCGCGGGGCCGGCTCGATCTGATCCGGCTCAAGGTCCAGGACCTCCCGCACGGAGTCGGCCAGGGCGCCGATGAGGGCCCGCTCCCCGTCGATGTCGGTTTCCATGATGACAATGCAGGTGTTGACGCCCTTTTCCGTTGCCGGCATCCCGAACTTGAGCCGCAGGTCCACAACGGGCACCACACCGCCCCGCAGGTTGATGACGCCCCGCATAAAGTCCGGCATCCTGGGCACGGTGGTGATCTCCGTGTAATCCAGGACCTCCCGGACCTGCATGATATCCAGGGCATACACCTCCCCGTGGAGCATGAACGCCAGGAAACGGCCTGTCTCTGTGATCCCTTCGATGGTCATAATCTTCATATCTCTCGTCAACCCGTTTCACGGTGCGGGCCTGCCCCCTGGGCTTTCGGGGAGCAGGGCCTTTCCGGTGCATCGCGCCCGGCGCGGCACCAGAAAAGGCGACCCGCATCGTCAAACGGTGGTGTTGATCCATGCCCGAGTTAGTACTTCTCGAACTCGTCGTCCAGGGCGTCCCCGTCGGAGCCGCTCCCAAGGTCCAGGTTCACCCCGGTCACGGCCGGCTCCGCTTTACGGGGAGCCGGAGCGGCAGCCACTTTCTCGGTCGCCTTGGAGGGCATCTTGATGCCCGCAGGCTTGCCGGACTTTCTGGCTTTACCGGAGTCACCCACCTGCTTCACCGTAAAGAAGTCGATGGCCTCCTGGAGCTGCTCGGCCTGGGCTGACAGCTCTTCGGCGGTGGCCGACATCTCTTCGGAGGCCGAGGCGTTCTCCTGGATCACCTGGTCGAGCTGCAGGATGGCCTGGTTGATCTGCTCGGCCCCGGTGTTCTGCTCGTTGGAGGCGGCGCTGATCTCCTGCACCAGCTCGGCGGTTTTGCGGATGTCCGGGACAATGCGGTCGAGCATCTCCCCGGCCCGCTCAGCCACCTCCACGCTGGAGGAGGAGAGCTCCCCGATCTCAGCTGCTGCAGACTGGCTTCTCTCGGCAAGCTTTCGCACGGCATCGGCCACCACGGCAAACCCCTTGCCGTGCTCCCCGGCCCGGGCCGCCTCGATGGCCGCGTTCAGGGCCAGCATGTTGGTCTGGCGGGCGATCTCCTCAATGATGGAGATCTTCTCGGCGATCTCTTTCATGGCCGAGACCGTCTTGCCAACGGCCACCCCGCCTTTTTCCGCGTCCCCTGCGGCCTGGATGGCCAGGCGTTCTGTCTGCTGGGCGTTCTCGGCGTTCTGGCGGATGTTCGAGGCCATCTGCTCCATGGAACTGGAGGCCTCTTCAGCGGCGGCTGCCTGCTCCGTTGCCCCCTGGGAGAGTTCCTCGGAGGCAGAGCTCAGGGCCACACTTCCGGAGGCGACGTTGTCCGCCCCGGTCTTGACGTCGGTGACCGTGGAACTCAGGTTGTCCACCATATGTGTAAGGGCCCGGCCCAGGATGTCTTTGTCCGACTGGACGGCCACATCCACGGTCAGGTCCCCCTGGGAGATCCGCTCGGCCAGGTTAGCCGTGGCCTTGAGGTTTGAAACCATAAGGTTCAGGGCATCGGACAGGGCACCCACTTCGTCCTTCTGGTCCACGTCCGAGGTGACATCCAGGTCCCCTTTGGCAACAGCCTTGGCAACAGCCACCCCTTTGAGCACCGGCGTCACGATGCCGCTTGCAACCACCAGGGCAATGACGGCCACGATGACAGCCATGACAACCCCCATGATCAGGATGGAGACCAGCAGTTTGTTGATGGGGGCCACCACCTCGTCTTTTTCCACCTCGGCCACAATGGCCCACACCGTGTCTTCAATGCTGATGGTGGAAAAACTGGAGAGCATCAACTTGCCCCGGTAGTCCTCGCGGATGTTCCGCCCGGTCTCCCCGGCAAAGGCGCTTCTGGTGGAGACCGTGTCCACGCGCCCCTTGGCCGGGTTGGCAAAGGAGGCTGCAACGGAAAAGTTCTCGGGGTCGGTGAGGGAGTCCGAGCGCATCAGCAGGTCGCTTCCCACCAGGTAGACCTCCCCGGTCTGCCCCATGCCCGTGCGCTCGTTCATGATGGCGTTGATGGCGCTCACCGAGAGCTGAAGGGCCACGATAAGCTCCACGTCGCCGTTGTGGTTGAGGACAGGCTGGGCGATAAAGGAGCAGGGCTCGTTGTTGCTGGGCCCGTAGGGCTCAAAATCGACAATGTGAAGGGCCTTGTCTTTAATGACCCGGCGCACGAGCTTGCCGAGGCCGGAGCCCGCGTATTTCCCGGAAACCATGTTGGAGTCGTAGTCGGCCCGTCTCAGCACCGAGTAGAACACGTTGCCCTCGGGATGAATCAGGTAGAGGTCCTGGTACCCGAACTTCTTGAGGTACCCGGTGTAGTAGTCTTCAACCTGGCCGGTGAGCCTGGGGGCGATGGCCTCTTCCAGGTCCTCCTTGGAGATCATGGCCCAGTTGAGTCCCGGGATCTCAAGGGGCTTGTAGCTCACCATGGTCAGCTTTCCCGTGGAGTCGGTGTAGACCCCGGAACCGGTTTCCCCCCCCAGGGCCTTGGCCATGTAGTCGGTGGCCTGGCCGGTGAAGTCATGGCCCATGCTGTAGAGGGTCTCGCCGCCTGCCACGATGGAGCTTCGGGCCAGGGTTTTGCCCCCCTGGCGCCCCAGAAGATAGGTGGCCCCGCTTTTTCCCATGCCGTGGCGGTTGTGCACGATGGCGTTCAAGGGCCCTTCCGAGAGCCTCAGGGCCACCACCGCCACCACCGAGCCCGACCCATTGCGGACCGGTGCCCCCACAAAAGCGACCTGTCGGCCCTGGTCCGGGGTGTAGGCGGAGAAATCCTCCATGACCACGCCCTTGGTATCCACCACGCGAGCCCAGAGTCGTGCCAGCCCCTCCCGGTTCTGGGGTCCGCTCACCAGGTTCGTGCCCAGGTCCGGGCCCTGGGCGCAGCTGAACATCACCTGCCCGTGGTCGGCGCTCAAGAGGAGCAGGTCATCGTAACCCGACCGCTTGATATACTCCGTGAGAAACCCGCCGTGGGTGCTCACCAGGGACCGATACGCCTCGGTGTTCACGGGAAAAGGCTGGGCCGGGCCTGCCTTGGCAGCGTCCCGGTAAGCGGAGAGGGTCTTGTAAAATCCCTGGACATCCTCGCTCGCCGACAGGGAGGCCATCTCGTTTTCCAGGGTGTTGATGAAGGTCTCCATCTCCCCGGCCTTGAGGGCCTGCACCGCATTGAGTTTTGCAAAGGCGTTTTGCTTCAGGACGTCCACGGACTCCACCAGGCCGCTGATATCGGCTTTGCGGCCGTCAAACAGTTTTGTTACCTGCCGTTCCCGAATGACGCGCACTGCCTCCAGCTTGTTGAAAGCCTCTTCGGTGAGGGCCTGGCTTGCCAGGTGTCCGGCCCACCACCCGCCGATGGCCATGGGAACGATGCCGATGAGTAAAAACAACCCGATCAGCTTGGGCTTCAGCCTGATATTTTTTATTTTAAGCATCTGGAACTCCTTTTCTTAAGAAAATCCGATTCACAGCTTTGAATCCAACAACTTGTTGACATCCACGATCAAGGCCACCGAGCCGTTGCCCAAAATGGTGGCCCCGGAGATGTCCGGGGCGTTTTTAAACGCGCTTCCCATTTTTTTGATGACAGCCTGCTGGCTGCCCACCACGGAATCCACCACCACCCCGACCCGCTGGCCGCTGGCCTCCATGACCACCACCTGTTCCAGATCGGGCTTGGCAGCGTCCACGGCATACTCTTCCCGGAGCCGGATATAGGGCACCAGCTCACCGCGGATGCTTAAAAAGCGGGTTTCCCGGGCCGCCTCATCCGGGGGCAGCTCCACGCACTCCTCCACGGCGGTGAGGGGAAAGATAAAAAAGCCCTCCCCCAGGGTCACGAGCAACCCTTCGATGATGGCAAGGGTCAGGGGGAGTTTCAGGGTGATGGTGGTGCCGACGCCGGGGGTGCTGTCCACATCGATGGTACCCCGCAACTGCTCGATGCTTTTTTTCACCACGTCCATGCCCACCCCGCGGCCGGAGATGTCCGAAACCTGACTGGCCGTGGAAAACCCCGGGGCAAAAATCAGGTTGTTGATCTCCTTGTCCGTCAGGTCGGCATCCGGCAGGATCAGCCCCTTTTCAAGGGCTTTTTGCCGGATCGCCTCGGGGTTGAGCCCCTGTCCGTCGTCTGAAATGCGGATGAGCACGTTGCCGCCTGAGTGCTCCGCCGCAAGGTGAATGGTGCCGAAGGGCTTTTTCCCGGCCCCCTGGCGCTCGTCGGGCAACTCGATACCATGGTCGATGCTGTTGCGAAGGATATGCACCAGGGGATCCTTGAGGTGCCCGATGACTGTCTTGTCCAGCTCGGTCTCCTCCCCGGAGGTGGTGAGCTCGATCTTTTTTCCCAGCTCGGCCGAGAGGTCCCGCACCAGGCGCCGGAACGTGGAAAACGTGGTTCCGATCTGCAGCATGCGCATGCCCATGGCGTTGTCCCGAAGGCTGCCGGTGAGCATCTCGATCTCCTCGGCAATGGAGACCAGGTCCACGTCGTTGGCGGCAATGGCCTTCTGACTGAGGCGGGCCTGGGCGATGACGAGTTCTCCCACCAGGTCCACAAGGTCGTCGAGCTTGTCCGCCGACACCCGGATGCTGGTGGCAAGGGCCTCCTCCTTTCGCCTGGAGATCTGCTTCCTTGCCGCATCCTGCTCCATGAGGGCGGAGCTCACCGCCGCCTGGCTGGTGACCTTTTCCGCCACCAGGATCTCCCCCAGCAGGTTCTGCCGTTTCAGGGCCTTGTCCAGATCCTCTTCGGAGAGGTCTCCCCGCTTGAGGAGGATCTCGCCGATCCTCTCTTCGGCGGCATCGTCATCTATGCGCCCGATGACGAGTTCGCACTCGTCCTCCACAAAGATGAACACGTCCCGGATGGCATTTTCGGCCTGGTCCGTGGTGAGGACAATATCCCAGAAGACGTAGCAGGACTCCGGGTCCATCTCCGATAAGGGGGGGATCTTGTCGGTGTGGGCCACCACACTGCACTCTCCGAGTTCCCGCAGTTCGTCGATGAGGTGAATGGGGTTGGTGCCCCCGGCAAAGATCCCGGGGTCCGGGCGAAACCGGATACGATAGGAGGTCAGGGCCCCGGCAGGAACCGGCACGTCCTCGTCTTCCTGGGAGAGCTCCGCCGGACAGGCCTCCCCGGGGCTCTCCGGCTCCGGGATCAGTTCCCTGAAAGCCCGGATGATCTCCTCTTCCCGGAGAGCATCGCCCTCTTCCTCCGACTCCAGAAGATCCCGGATGTGGTCCCCTGCCGACAGGGTGAGGTTGATGAGTTCCTTGGTAACGCGGACCTTGCCTTCCCGCACCAGGTCGAAAACGGTCTCCACGTTGTGGGTAAAGGCGGCGATGGCATCAAAGCCGAACATCGCCCCCGAGCCCTTGATGGTATGCATGGCCCGGAACACGCGCCCTATGAGCTCCATGTCCTCGGGGTACTCCTCAAGCTCCAGCAACGAGGCTTCGAGTTCGGTCAGCAGCTCACAGGCTTCCGCTTTATAGGCTTCTTCTTGTACATCCATGACGCAACTCCTGATGAGCCCTTGGTTACCTCAGCACTTTTTTCACCACGCCAAGAAGCTGCTCGGGTTTAAACGGCTTGATGATCCAGCCCGTGGCCCCGGCCTTTTTCCCCTCTTTCTTTTTTTCGTCCTGGGATTCGGTGGTCAGCAGGATGATGGGGATGAACTTGTACGGTGCCATGGCGCGGGCCTTGCGGATCAGCTCGATGCCGTCCATGCCGGGCATGTTGAGGTCGGTGATGATCATGTCGACCTTTGACGTCGACAGCTTGGCCACGCCCTCCCGGCCGTCTGCGGCCTCCACCACCTCGTAGCCTGCGTTTTTCAAGGTAAAGCCAACCATCTGGCGAACACTTGCCGAATCGTCTACTGTAAGAATCGTCTGAGCCATTATGATACGTCTCCTTTCCAAAAACATGTCTCGCACCGTTGCTCGGCGCAGATCCCCCGGCGGTAAAAACCCGCCTCCACAAGGGCTTCGCGAATCACCTCGCTGTCCGTCCGTTCCTGCAGCAACCGGATCCCCCCGTCTTCCGCCGACCGGCACGCCGCACAAAACAGCTGGATGCCCGAAAGGTCCAGGTGCGATATATTTTCCATATGGACAACCACCTCGGTTGCCTCGGAAACCACCCCCACAAGGAGCTCTTTGAGCTCTGCCGCGTGGGCGATGGTTACGCTGCCTTCAAGGGTCACGGCCGCAGCCGTCCCCGTCATCTTCACCTCGTGATGCATCTGCCCTCCTTCCATGAATCAGAACAGCTCGATATTATCGCCGAAGTCATCGTCGTCCCCCGGTTCCGACCCTTGGGAGCCGAAGGTGCCGCCCCCGTCCGGAGCGGATGCGGCACCGCCTGTGTCCCCGGCCATGCAGGCCATGTGAACGCTGCGCTCGGTCTCCATGGTGTACCGGTCCACCAGGCAGTGCTCCGGGATGCGGACCGTGGCCGTCTCGTCCACCCAGGGGGCCAGCAGCCCGTTGGCTTCATCCAGCTGGTCCCTCTGGCGGGTGAGCATCTCCACGAGACTGGGCAGGAAGGTCAGGGCCTCCCTTGCCCTGGCAAAGGTGGTGATCAGCTTTGTGGAGACCTCAAGCAGGCCCGCGGTGCGCTCCTTGATCTGCTCATACAGACTCAGGGTCATGGACACGACACTCGCCTCCGAGGAAGAATCATCGTCCCCTGTGTTGAAAAGCGTCTCCAGCTCCACGCCCTGGATGGTGTCCACAACCGAGGAGATTACTGTCTCCACGGCACCGATGGACTCCTCGGCCTGGTTTGAGAGGGATTTCATCTCCTTGGCCAGCACCGACAGGGAGCGCCCCTCCGTGCCCAGGTGGTTGGCGGCGATGATGGTGTTGAGTGCCTTGTTGTGGGATTCCCGGCTGATGTTGTGCAGGTCGTCGGTGAAGGAAGAGAGGGTGGAGACCGCCTCAAAGGCCTTCTGGTAGATCTCCCCCAACCGGCTCTCAAGGTCCGCGCCCCGCCTTTCCAGGCTCCGGATGTTCGAAAGGTCCGAAGAGAGCATGCCGAAGGGATCTTCCGACGCGTCCCTGCGGGTCTCCCGGGCTGCGGCCGGGTCACCCATGTTGGTGAGGTACCGGGTCAACTGGGTGATGTCCCCGACGATCCCCTCCATGGCCACCCGGGTCTGGCCGTACACGGCATCCACATCGGCGATGAGCTGCTCGATCTGTGCACGTTGAAGACCGATGAGGGCATGGGCGGTGGCCACATCGTCGGCGCGACCCTGCCCGCTGTCCAGGCAGGCGGTCTCCGGGTTGCAGAGCCGGTCCACTTCGCTCAGGCCCGACACGATATGCTCGATGCGCTGGCGCATGGAGTCGTGGAGCTGAACCCCCACCACAATCTTTTCCACCTCCCGGAAAATCCCCCGCGACATGCGCTCGGCATCTTCCACCAGGCCGAAGGAGTAGCCCATGAGCTCTTCGATTTGTTCAATGGAGTTTCCTGCGGAGTGTTCGGCCAGATCGGCCAGGCCGGTGATCTCGACGATCCCGCCCGATATTTCGGTAAACATGGCCTCGAAGCGGTTTTTTGAGGCCACGGTCAGTTCGTGGATGCTCTTTGAGACACGGATCATCTCTTCGGAGAGCGTTTTGATCTCCCCGGCGATCACCGAAAAATTCTCATCGGAGATATCGGACCGGGAGGTCTCGATGAAAATGTTTAATGCAACGGCCCGTAAGTACCGCGCCACCCCGTCAATTTCGCCCCGCCTCGCGTCCAGCTGTTCAAAGGAGCCCAGGACCTCTTTGACCGGATTGGACTTGGACACGGCATTGTCCCGGCACCGCTTGAGAAGGGCCAGGGACTGATTCACCGAGGCCCCGACGGACCTGAGGGAGTGATCTCCGCTGTCGTCACCGATCAGCTCGGCCACTCCCACCGCATCCCGCATCAGCACCGTCACATACTCGTAACCGGACTGAAGCCCTTGGCCGAGCCCCATAAAATCGGCCTCGGAACCCGTACTGGCGGCTTCAAGCCCCTCTGTTACGGATGACACATGGCGAATGACGCCCGGAAAAATCTCTTGTTGCACGGTTTGCCCATCATCAACAGCCAGAACAGTCTTATCACTATCTTTCACATACATCTCCAAACCCAGCCGTTATCAATTCCACCATGGATACTCGGGTGCCACCGTAAACCAACCCCTTTCCCGTTTTCTGTCAGGAAGCCATGGACCGCCTTCCTGTCTCACCCTGTACTCAAAGCCGCCGGTACCCCCTTCAAGCCACCGGCAGGCCTCATCAGTTCCTTCTCGCCATGTCTGCGCCCTTTTCTTTAGCAAAACCAGGGCCACATCACGCAAAAAGACCATAACCCCCTATTGGACAATGCAATACGCACTCGAGACCGGAGCAGCCGGACCGTTTTTCCCTGTCTGAATTGTTTTATCGGAGAATGAAAGGCGACCGGCGGGGAAGGCAAGGAAAGGCTAAGTCATGGAGGAAACACACCCTGAACGGCGTTCAGGCACGCAGAAACAAAAATTCCTTTATGAGAGAACCATTCTCAAATAAGAGAATAGACCCCTCCTACAGGAACAAAGACAACATTTTCAACGCATTGGGCGAATCACCGGCTCTCGTCACCCATGTCCACCCCATGCTGCTTAAGCAGTTTATACAAATAGGACTTGGAAAGCCCGGATATCCCACAGGCCCGGTCCTTGTCCCCCTCTGCCGCCCGAACCAGCCGCTGCAGGTACGCCCTGGTGCTGTCGGCCTGGTGCTGCCGAAAGCTGGGCAGATCCCGGACCTCCCCCCTGCTGCCGCGGTCTCGCATGGCGTGGCCCACCCGGGACAGGCGAACAAAGGGAGGCAGGTGAAAATCGTAGAGCAGGTCGTAGTTCCAGGCACTGGCCAGGACCTTGTCCATGACAACCAGCAGTTCACGGACATTGCCAGGCCAGTCGTAACTCACCAGGGTATCCACAAAACAGGGAGAAAACCGTTTCTCCGGCAGGGATCTCTCCTGGCAGAACCGGTCCGCGCAACGGGCGGCTATGGCCTTGATATCGTCCCGGCGATCCCTCAGCGGAGGCACCTCGATGTCGACACCCTTGAGGCGGTACATCAGGTCCGCACGGAAGGAGCCCTCCTTGACCATGCGATCCAGGTCCCGGTTCGTGGCGGAGATGAGCTTAAACGACGAGGTGATGACCGTGTCCGACCCCACCGGGCGAAACTCATGCTCCTGGAGGAACCGAAGAAACTTTTTCTGCACGGACAGGGACATCTCCCCCACCTCGTCCAGAAAGAGGGTGCCCCCGTCGGCATGGCGGATGAGCCCTTTGCGGCTGGCGTCCGCCCCGGTAAAGGCCCCCCTGTCATGCCCGAAGAGCATGCTCTCGGCCAGGGGCTTGGCAATGGTGGCACAATCCACCACCACAAGGGGCTTCTCACGCCGGGAGCTGTTTTCATGAATCGCCCGGACAAAGAGCTCTTTGCCCGTGCCGGACTCCCCGGTCACCAGGACATTGGCGTCGCACTCCGCGGCCTGGGCCGCAAGCTCCAGGGCCTTTCTGATGGGGCGGGAGCTTCCCACGATGCCCTCCCTGTTGAACCGCACCTCCTTGCTTGCCTGCAGCTTGCGCCGCCTGTACTCCGAAGCACGGGCCATGACCAGCAGGAGCTCATCGCTGGAAAAGGGCTTTTGCATGTAGTCCCAGGCACCGTTTTTAAGGGCGGCTTCAGCGCTTTTCATGTCGGCATTTTCCGTGATGACGATCACCTCGGGCTCCGACGGAAGATCCAGAAAGGCCGCCACGGGGTCCACGCTGTGGCCGTCCGGCGCCACCTCATCAAAGAGCACCAGCTCAACCTCGGACGCCGCCGCCGCTTTGAGCCCCTCTTCCACCGTTGTCACGCAATCGGCCGAGCCGCCGAAGCACTCCAACGCGTTCATCAGATCATTGTCCCTTGAACAGCCGCAATCAACAACGAGAACCTGCACCGTCACCTCACACCCATCAGGGTGCAGCCGGGGCACGCCCGGACACACCATCTTTTTTCCTCATCAGAAACGCCTCCTCAACCCGGCCTGAAGTACTTAAAACAGAAACAGCGCCCCCCCCGGATATCGTGATCTTTTACTAAAATTATCGTCAAACATAAATGTTAAAAAGCGGTAACTATTCTTCACAATCAAGGCTCCGTAGTCCCTGCCGGGGGCCAAACTTTTAAAAAGTTTGACAAACAGCTCTTTTAAAAATGCAAAATGTAAATCAGGGTTTGCTGCTTGATTTTCTCTCCCTTCAGGTGAGCCGGGCTCAGAGCCTGAAGCGCTCCACCACCGCCGAGAGGGTTTCGGAGAGATGGGCCAGGCCGTCGGCGCTGGCGTTGACCTCGCTGCTGTTTTGCCTCATTTCATCCACAGACCCGTCCACCTGCCCTATATCGGCGGTGATCTCACGGACGACGGCCAGGACCTGCGCCATGCTGTCGTTGACCTGCCTGAACCGCTCCGTGGCTTCGGTGACGTTGCCCGAAATATCCCGGGTCGCCGCCGACTGCTCCTCAATGGCCTTGGCAATGGTCAGGGTGATGTCGTTCACCTCGTGGATGGTGGTGGAGATATCTCCGATCTCGGAGAGGGCCTCACGGGTCCCGTCCTGAATCCCCGTGATCTTGCCGCGGATCTCCCCTGTGGCCTCCTCGGTCTGCCTGGAAAGATCCTTGATCTCCCCTGCCACCACCGCAAATCCCTTTCCCGCCTCCCCGGCCCGGGCCGCCTCGATGGTGGCGTTAAGGGCCAGCAGATTGGTCTGTTCCGAGATCTCGGTGATGGCTTCGGTGACGTTGCCGATCTCTCCGGCAGCCTCCCCGAGGCGGCCCATTTTGCCCGACGCGCTCCCGGCGTTGGCCACCGCCTTTTCGGAAATCTCACGTAATTTGGCTGAGTAATGGGCGATTTCATTGATGGTTGCGGTCATCTGCTCCGTGGCCGCGGCGATCATGGCCATGCTGGCAGAGGTCTCCTCCATGGCCCCTGCAATGGTGTCCATGCTCTCCATGGTGCCCACCGAGGCCGTGGTGATGCGATGGGCCTTTTTGGCCGTCTCCTCGGCGCCTGAGGCCATCTTCTCAGAGATATTTAGCAGGGCCCCGGAGGCGCTGCCCACGGCATGGGCGTTGGAGGACGCATCCGTTACAACGGCATGAATCTTGTCCATGAACATGTTGAACCACCCCGAAAGCTCGGCGATCTCGTCTTTTCCCCGAACCTCCAGGCGCATGGACAGGTCCCCTTCGCCTTCGGCCATCTCCCTGAGGCCCTGGGAGACCCTCTTGACGGGCCGCACCATGGACTCGGCCAGAAAAAACGCAAAAAAGACGGACACCACGAAAAAAATCAATCCCACAAGGGCAAGAGTCCGCAACATGCCCCGGGCATGGGCGAGAATCTCCCCATGCTCAATGACGCCGATGAGCTTCCATCCGGTCCTCGGGGAGGTGTACACATTGATATCGTAATCCCCGCCCTGGCCGTCGGCCCTCAGGTGCCCCGAGGCGGTGTTTGCAATGTGTTCGTACAGCTCCACCCCGCTTCCCGCCAGGCGCGTAAAATTCATCTCAGGATGCCTGGGGTTGGCAAGGATGGTGCCGGTTTTGTCCGCGAGCACCACGTAGCCGCTCTTTCCGAAGGAGATGCCCTCGATCATTGCCGTAAGCCCGGAAAGCTTTACATCAGCGGCCACCACCCCCAGAGCCTTTCCCCCGGGCCCTGTGACGGCCTTGAGCAGACTGAGGTAGGCCTCGCCGTCGGAGGCGCGGTAAAGGTCGGTCACGGCAACCTGGCCCGGATCGGCAAGGGCGCTCCGATACCAGCCGCGGGTGGTGGGATCGTACCCGGGCTTCCTCTCACTGACAGGGCACTGCACATACCCGCCGTAGCGCGTCCCGAAGCTAAAGGAGCCATAGGCGGGGTGGGTATCCAGCATGATCTGGAAATACCGGAACACATCGGCTTCGAGCCCCCCGTTTGCAAGGGGCGTCATGGGGGTGGGCCCGGTGGTTCCACGGTAGGAGGTAAGGCTGTTGTCGTCTTTGAGAAGACGAGGGTCCCTGGCCAGCATGGCTGTATCCGACGCCACAGCGTCTACCAGCAGGGCAATGGTCTCGTCCACCTGCCTGAGCTCGTCACTGGATTCCTGGATAAACAGGGCAAGGGAGCTCTTTGTGAGCCTCGCCCCCGTGATCACGCAGATTGAAACAATGGATACGGCAAGCATCATCACGCAGGCCGCGATGATCTTGCCTTTGATGGTCACTTTCAAACGTCAGTCCCCGGATAAAAAAGTCAGTCAAAAAAACAATCGCCGGGGCGATGAGCTCAAGATGTATGGTGTAGGTGGTTGTGTTCCGCTGCAAAACAGGAAGGAAACAAGAAGAAGGAGTCCCCCTGGAAAACGTATGGATGACGTTTCAAAGGCTTCCCCCGGTGGAGTCATCCGGCTCACCGCCCCGCCGATGCAAAAGAGTCATTGCACAAGGGGTGCCAGACTCGCCAAAGAAGACAAAACCGGTTCATTTTCAAGGGAAATCAAGGAGAATCCCTGCAGGGCAAGGGCCATCCTGAAAGTGCAACAAGTGGCACAACAGAAGAGAGCCCGTCATTATCCAGCTGGAATAACAGCCCTTATCCCGCACTGCCATTTTCTGCACAATTCATGCAGAATTCAGCTGATGGTCCTTCATTTTTTTATAGAAGGTTCGTGCGGGAAGGTTCAGGTACCGGGCGGTGTTGCCCCTGTGCCATCGGTTCTTCTCCAGGGCCATGAGCAGCAGTTTCTTTTCATGGCACTTCATGGCCGCCTGCAGGTCCCGGACATCGGCCTCCTCAGGCTCCGGAACCTCCGTGGGGCTCACCCCTTCAAGCTCAAGGGTCCCCAGGGTAAGGTATCGCCGGACCACGTTCTGAAGCTCGCGGATGTTCCCGGGCCATCCGTACTCCAGCAGGGCATGCATGGATCGGCCGTCCATCACGGCGGCGTCACGCGCCCCGCCCTGGGCGTTGGTGAAGTACTCCACCAGCAGGGGGATGTCTTCCCTTCGCTCCTTTAACGGGGGCAGATAGATGGGGATGATATGGATCCTGTAATAAAAGTCCTCCCGCATGGAACCTGCGCGTACCAGCGCCTCCAGATCCCGGTTGGTGGCCGCGATGATTCGGATATCGGGCTTTTTCACGGCCACGCTCCCCAGGGGAGAGTACCCGCCGCCTTCGATGGCGCGGAGCAGCTTCACCTGGATGTTCAGGCTGATCTCTCCGATCTCGTCCAGAAACAGGGTACCGCCGTCCGCGTGGTCCAGATACCCCGGCTTGTTGCTGTGGGCCCCGCTGAAGGCCCCTTTGGCATACCCGAAAAACTCGCTTTCCAGAAGCTCCTCGGGGATGGCCCCGCAATTCACCGGGACAAAGTGGTTCCCCCTGCGATCACTCATGTCGTGGATGGCCCTGGCCGCAAGCTCCTTGCCCGTGCCGGACTCGCCGTAGACCACCACCCCCGCCTCGGTTGCGGCGGCCTTGGCCACCAGTTCGTAGACGTGCTGCATGGGCACGGATTTGCCGATCATCCCCCCGAACCGGTAGCGGTCCTTCATGGAAGAGCGCAGGAGCCGGTTTTCCGTCCTGAGCAGGGCCGATTCCTCCTCCAGGCGCCGCTCTTTCTCCTTGACCTCGGTGATGTCCCGGACCGTGAGCAGCACCGCGTTACTCCCCTGCCAGGTAATGGCCCGAAGATTCGCTCCCACCCAGAACGCCCTGCCGTCCCCCCCGATGCATTGCCCCTGGAAGGAATCCGGCCCGCCTTCGCCCTCCTCCAGCTGCCGGACCCAGTCCAGCACGACCTCACGCTTTCCCTCCACAAGGTGGTGGAAGGCGTTGCGCCCCACCAGGCACTCGGTGTCCGGGTACCCGAAGATCTCGGCAAAAGCGCTGTTGACAAAGAGGTACCGCCCGTTCTGGGTCAGGGAGATGCCGTCGGCAATCTGCTCGGTGAGAAGCCGGTACTGCACCTCGCTCCGGTCCAGGGCCCGCTCCACCACCACCCGTTTCCTGCGATCGGCCGCATCGCGCAGCTCCCGCTCAATGGCAGGGACGAGGCGATCCAGGCGATCCTTGATCAGGTAGTCGTGGGCCCCCTGCTTCATCACCTCCACGGCCACGTCTTCCCCGAGCACCCCGGAGACCATGATAAAAGGGATGTCCATGCCCGAGGCCTTCCAGAGTTCCAGCGCCTCAATGCCCCCGAACCCGGGCAGGTCGTAATCGGAGATAATGACGTCCCAGCGGCGGGAGGCAAGGGCCCCGCGCATCTCCGCCTCGCCGTCCACCCGCTCGCAATGGGGACGAAGCCCGTCTTTTCGGAGCCTTCGTATAATGAGAAAGGCATCGTCTTCGGAATCTTCGACGATGAGCACGTTCAATGGGTTCTTCATCCGGGTGTGTCCTTAAAGGGTAAAATAAAAAGCGGCGCCGTTGCCGGGAGCGCTCTCCGCCCAGATGGTTCCCCCGTGGCGATGCACGATCCGCTGGGCCGTGGCCAGCCCCACCCCCGAGCCCTGGAACTCATCACCGGAGTGGAGTCGTTGAAACGGCCGGAACAGCTTGTCCTGCCCTTTCATATCGAACCCCACCCCGTTGTCCTTAAAAAAATAGACAGGCTTTCCATGGGTCCGGGCCCCCGACACCCCGAATTCAATGGCCGCGTTCTCCTTCCGAGCCGTGAACTTCCAGGCATTTCCCATGAGGTTGGCAAAGAGAATATGGATGAGGCGTGGGTCCCCCTGGCCCGACACCCCCGGGGCAACGGTGAGCGCCACAACCCGGCCAGGCTGCTGCCGCTCCAGCTCCTTGTGTGTGGACACCGCCAGGCTGGAAAGATTCAGGGGTTCGGTGACCATCTCGCACCGGGTCACCCTGGCCAGGTGGAGGATATCGTCAATAAGGCCCGCCATGTGACGGGCCGCCTTGCGCACCCGGCCCAGGTAGGCCGTTCCCTCGGCGTCCAGGCGAGCCCCATGATCCTCCTCCAGGGCCTGGCAGAACCCGTCGATGCGACGCAAGGGAGCCCGCAGGTCGTGGGACACCGAGTAAGAAAAGGCCTCCAGCTCCCGATTGGCCGCCATCAGAGCCCGATTGGCGGCGGCAAGCTCGCGGGTCCGCGTCTCCACACGCATCTCCAGCTCCCCGGCGTTTGTGAGGATCTCGGCATGGAGCTGGGCGTGGTAGATCACCGTGGCAAGGGAGTTTGCCGCTTCCGTCACGATGTCCAGATGCTCCGACAAAAATCCCCCGGGCCGTTCCTTCCCCACATAGATGGCCCCGATCATGCGCCCCTCGATCACCATGGGCACCCCGGCGCACGACCGGATCCCCCGCAGCGCAAGTTTTCGCGCCCCATGGGAGTCCTGCTCTGAAGTCGCCATGTCCTCCATCACCAGGGGCTCCCCGCGGGTCATGGCCGAAGAGACGTAAAAAGAGGAGAGGGGCATGCAGAGCCCGACGTCGATCTCCGTCTCCTGCCGCGAATACATGGCCTGGAGGGTCCCGGTCCCCATCTCTTCGTCAAAGGTCACGATGGTGGCGCGGTCACACGGCACCATATGAAGGATATGATGCATGGCGGCCTGGGCCACGGCATCCGGGGACCGTACCCCCAGAATGGACTGGTCCATGCGGTGGAGAAGGTCCAGACGCTCCAGGTATCGGTGCTGCATCTCCTCGGCACGTTTCCTCTCGGCCAGGAGTTTTCCCAGAAAAAACACCCACGCCGTCAGGGTGACAAGGGCCATGGAGCAGAGCACCACTGTCAGGACAATGGCGCGATGGTAGGCCGAGCTGATGCGGGACTGAAGCCTGGCGATGACGGCCGAGACCTTTTCATCAAAGAGAAGGGAGAGGCGCTCATGCTCGATCTTGGAAAGGGTCCGAAGGACCTTGTCGGCGTGCATGCCCGCCTCGCCGTAGGTGAGACGGATGATCCGGTTGTAGGTGGCCCGGGCCGAGTCAAAGGTGTCCCTGGGCAACCCGTAGGAGTCGATGGTTTCGGAGATGGAATCCATGTCCGCGTTGAACTGGGCCTTGATGCGATCAATCTGTTCACGGTCCCCGGGGCTCACCAGATCATAAATATAGATACGCGCATGATTCAACCGGCCCTGGATCATCTTGAGCTCCAGGATCCTGTCGTCTGCGTGTTCCACGGTCCGCATCACGTTTTTGACGTTGTAGACCCCCACCAACCCCAGGCAGACCATAAAACAGATCACACACAAAAATGCCAGGAACAGCCGAGACCCGATGACGATGGCCGTCCCTTCTGTCACCTTCGCACCGCCCCTGCTGATTGCCGCCGTCCCTTTCAAGAAAACCTCCGACTGATATTCACGTTCACATTGCCGACGCCGTATCGTGGGCCGATATCTCCATGACACTTACCACCAATGTCTCACGAGCGAAACCACGGCCAGACCGTGCAGCGCATGAATTCAGAGGCCTTCAGGCCCCGCCGCCCGGCGGCGAATTCTCCGGCGGCCTCATTGCCACTTGACAGCCGTATTTGAAATCATTCATGATTAGTCATCCTTAAAGGTCGTCCGTTGATGACTTGTTGATTTCCTTCTTACCCGTTGCAAGCAACCCCGCATGTCGTTTTTTACTTAATAATTTATCGGCCCGTCCGCGTTTCCCGGCCGGTCCCGCAGTTCATCCGATCCGGTGCCTCCGGTTCCGAGTATGAAGTGATGCGACTCCGCCCCCGGAGCAGGCCTGCACACCACCCGAAAGGATCACCCATGTCACTGCTTTTCACGCCAGGAAAAATCGGCTCCCTTGAAATCAAAAACAGGTTTGTCAGAGCACCGGTTTACGAAGGACTGGCCGAGGCCGACGGCTCCATCGGCGACGACATGCTTGCCTGTCATGAACGCCTGGCCAAAGGCGGAGTGGGCCTGATCTGCACCGGGTACATGTTTGCCTCCCCCCTGGGGCGGGCACAGAAACGCCAGGCGGGCATCCACTGCGACGCCATGGTGCCGGGCCTTAAAAGACTGGCCGACACCGCCCACGACCACGGGGCAAAAATCGCCTTTGAGATCTCCCATGCCGGACGCCAGACCGAAAAGCACCTCATCGGACGGAACCCCCTGGCCCCCTCCCGCATCAGGCGGGACCCCTCCTACTTCATCAAGCCCGACGAAATGAGCGATGCCATGGTGCAAGAGACCGTGGACGCCTTTGTGGCTGCTGCGGGCCGCGCCGTGGAGGCCGGCTCTGACCTGGTCTACCTCCACGCCGGAGGCGGCGACCTCCTTAACCAGTTCCTCAGCCCCTTTTTCAACGTAAGGAAAGACCGCTGGGGCGGTTCTGCTGAAAACCGGTTTCGCATCATGCAGGAGATCATCACCGGCATCAAAGAGAAGGTCTCCAAAGAAGTCCCCATCCTCGTGAAGATGAACTCCAGGGACCTGACCCCGCAGCAGGGCATCACCCTGGAGCTGGCCCGCACCTACACGGCATGGCTCAGGGACTCAGGTGTCAGCGGCCTGGAGCTTACAACCGGTGTGAAATTCTACGATCACATGAGCTGCTGGCGCGGGGGCGTCCCGGTCAAGGAGATCGTCCGGGCCCTGCCCGCATGGAAAAAACCGGTGGGATGGCTTTTGATGAAACAACTGGAAGGAACCCGCGACCTCATCGAGGGCTGGAGCCTGGAAGACCTTAAAGCAGTGAAGGAGTGCGCCGGAGACATGGCCCTGGTCATCGTGGGAGGCATGCGCAACAAGACGCACATGGAAAGCGTCCTTGCGGAAGGCCACGCCGACTTCATCGCCCTTGCCCGGCCCCTTATCCGGCAGCCTGCCTTTGTCAACCGACTCAAGGAAGGAAAAACCGAAGCATCGTCATGCATCTCCTGCAACCGATGCATCGGTGCCGTCATGAACCAACTGCCCTCGGCCTGCTACCGAAACGGCCTCCCCAGAGGGAGCGCCGCCCCAAAGAAGCCGGGAACCCCCTAACCATCAACAGAGAAGGAGACCCCACCATGATCCCGTGCTCTCAAATCAACTTTCCCTGGAGCGGAGATGTCGTCCAGAGCATCGACCCCGATGTTTTTTTCGGCGCCATCCCCGCGGAAGCAGGAGACGGCCGGATGGAAAAGGCCATCGTCAGCAAAGCGTCCTACGGCAGGCAGCTCGGCCTCATCACCGAGGTCCTCATCTCCCTGGTGGAGGAGGTAGGAAAAAAAACACAGAGCAAGGACGCATTCAAGGATCTCAAGGGAGTTCAAGAGGATACGGAAAAGATAAAAAAAGAGATGAGAGTGGCCACCCGGACGGCCGCCCGCAGGCTTCTGGAACGACTCAGCCAGAGCGACCCCGACGCGTTGGATCAAATCTTGAAGGAGTTCAGTGCCCGATCTTAGCCCGGATATTTCATGAGCCCTCAAAAAAAAAGAAAAAATATCATGATTTTAATTACCTACAACAAAAGCGTCAGCTATTTTGAAAATGCAAAATGTAAATCAGCGTTTGCTGTTTGATTTTCTCACCCTTCGGGCGAGTCGAGTGCACCCATCTTCTGCGTTATCAGAGATTTGAATATGGGTGCACTCGACTCGTGAAATATCCGGGTTAAATGAAAGGAGCGATCCATGAACGATCATGCCTCTTCTTCCCCATCCCTCTGGACCGAGATGCGAAACTGGATCATCGGACTGACGGCAGTGCTTCTCGTGATCCCTTCCCTGGTCAACGCCGGTCTGGACATCTACAAATCCCTCATCAACTTTCCCAAGACCCGCTCGGAACAGATCAACAGCCGCCTGTTTTCGGAAAACTTCAACAAATCGCCCATCGTCACCATTCCGGTGCCCATCAAGACCCGCCACAAAACCGTCAACATGAAGCTCTCCATCTATGAGGGCGGTGATATCTTTGCCGAATACGGCGATTACTCCCAGTGGTTTCCATTCCCCACCGAACAGACCACTGCCCTGTCCTGGATCCCGTCTGCGTATGCCGGGCCCCCGGAGCCCGTGGAAAAGCCCCGGGAGTACACCCAGGTGGACACCCTCAAGGGAAAGATCATCGAAAGGGAACGGATCTATTCCGACGGCACCACCGAAAGGTACACCATCAACCGGAACACCGGAAAAATCGAAAACAAGGTCATCAGCCAGGAGACCCCGCCGCGGTCCGACACGGCCAAGCCCCAGGTTCATATCATGCCCTTTCCCACCGTGGATCTTGAGGCACTGAAAGAGACCGAAAAAACCACGCCCCATAACTGCCCCAAGCCCTGACGTGCCCATGATGCCGCCCCCATGGCACCATGGGGGCCCGGTGCAAAGGCCCGGATCAAAATTGAAAGGGCTGACTGACCATCATCTGCACCCCCATCGACTCTTCGGAAACCGCCACATCCACACGGGCCACGATCCCCTTGGCCCACACCCTGAAGCCTAAACCCACATCAACCTTCATGTCCGAGTGAAGCTCGGACAGGTCCCAGGAAGGCCCCACCCTGCCCACCTCCACAAAGGGGACGAACTGCACCCAGGCCACCCCCACGTAATGCTGGAGCCAGGGCCAGCCCTCAAAGGGATTCCAGTACGGGATCATCCGAAGCTCGGCCGCGTAGTAAACGGCTGTCTTGTCGCTGAAACGATTCGACGGATAGCCCCGCATCCGCCATTCACCGCCCAGGGTGGCCCCTGAAAAGGCCGGAGGACGATTCTCGATCTCTCCGTCTTCGGTCTCGTTCCAGGACGGGGAGTAGGCGGTCCAGGCATCAAAAGCCAGAACCGACTGGCGAAATGCAGGGGAAAGGGACAAGGGGATGTAATGGTCGTATTCGGCGGAGACCGTGGTCCAGGACTCGGTGCTGTTCAGCCACCCGAAATCACGGGACAGCTCGATATTCAGGGCATTCCCGCTGGAGGGGTTTTGATGGAAATCGCGGTTGTCCCAGAACATTCCCACATCCAGGCCGTTGGTCTTCAGCTTGGATTCGATGTCGTCCCCGTCCACCTGCTGGGAACGGTAAAATGGGGTCAGCTCCAGGTAGATCTTGCCGCTTGACAGCGGGTTCCATTTCGGATCCTCCCTGGGTTTCGAGACCGGAAGCCCTTCCTTCAGGGCTACGGTGTCAAAGGAGACCACCTTGCCCCCGGCGATGGGCAAAAGGTACTGGAACCGCAGCCGAAAGTAATTATCCCAGCCGTCGCCGGTGACGAAGTTGTCTTTGTCGGACCCGTTGCTCCCCGCCCGCTCATCGGTAAAACCGGGGTTCCCGTCAATATAGCTCTCATTGTCGGAAAAGTACCCCACCGAGGCAATGGGATCGAACAGGAACCGCTCCGTGTTGGGAAGCAGGATGTCCTGCCCGTACAAAATGGCCATGGCCGAACCCTGGGACCCCACCATGGCGGTGCCCAGGAGCCCGGCCTGCTTTTGGGGGTAACCGGTGACGCTGTGCACATACCCCACGGCAACACCGAAGCTGTCGTTGTAAAAACCGTAGGGAATGCTGATGGTACCCAGGGAGTCGGGGGTCTCCCCCAAAGGCGATGCCTCTTGCTCTGCAAAGGCCAACCCTGTGGACAAAACAAGCACCAAACCCACCACCAACGCCTGTAAAAACATAACGATGCGCATGATCCGACCCCGTCCCCATTGGATACTCCGTTGAGTAAAACGGTCACGACAACTTAACCGACTTTTTTTGATGGATGGTACACGGAAGGAGGAGCGGGCAATGGCAACATGCCAATGCCCGCGCCAAAAGATATCTTCTGAACTATAGCATCCCGGAGGAGAAACAGAGAATCATTTTCAAGGTAAGTCACTGCAGAACAGGACAAAACCGCGAGTAACTATTCAGCCTATGCCTCCGGCGGCCCTGCCGGGGGCTAAACGTTTGCCTGATTTTATAAAGATAAAGACGGGTTTAACAAACAGGTTTTAAAAAACCTTTTTGCGTGAATTTTTACTTTGAAGGCGGATGTGATTTGACCCGAGGAACGAGGGGCAAAACACATCTGCTATCTGCTTTCAAGGTGGCACACCTTGCCGCCGGAGGCTGTTTTTTGAGCTGAATAGTTATAACCGCGACTACATAACAGGAACAGTCCCGTATCCCTGGGCCTGGTACCCGATAAGGGAAATAAACGTATTGCCCACAACCTTGACTTCAGGAAGAACCGTGCCGTTGTCCACACCGAAGAGATCGGTGGCAATGGCGCAGGCCTCAAAAGAGACCCCCATGGCCTTCAGCTCACGGATCTTGTCGGCAATCTGACCATACAACAGGGCCTGCTTGTCGTCGGCAGCATGGGCTTTGCCGGTGATAAACTGAACGGCGGGCCCACGGAATGCCACAACAAACTCGGGCGTGACGCCCTGAGCCACCAAGCCCTGATGGGTCATTCCGATGACCTTAAGGTAGAGGGGCATGCTTTGGGCATCACCCAGGTTGACGTCAAAGAAGGCTTTACCACTGGTGACCCCCTTGAGGGCATCACGGTCATCCGGTCCCCCGGCAAGGGCGGGCGAAATCACGGCACAGGCAAAAAGGGCCAGGGCGCAGACAGATAAGATGCACTTTTTCATTGTTTTCATAAGAATATACCTCCATATGCATGTTGAATTAATTCATTAGAACGAACATTCGTTTTAACCCACAGACAAAAAAAGGGGCCCCACAGTCCTCTCATGCTGAAGGGCGCCAAAGGGTTACGCGGGGGCCTTTTCCGCCCCCCATCTCCCTTCGCCCTCCCCCCCCATGGCAACGGAGCGCCACGCACACGACCAGACATCATCAAGGTAGGATTCCAGCGGACGCACCAGCACGCCGTCCAAGGCCAGATGGATCATGCGGATGGCACCTCCATACAAAGCAGCAGAAGCAACGGTCACATCCATCCTTCGTATCTCCCCCTCATCCATCCCTCGCTTCACCATCTCTTTCATCTTCAGAAAAGGGCCGGACGAGCAGATGGGCTTTTCGTCGGGCAGAAATTCCCGATGCCTGGCGTAAAGAATGAACTGCATCACCGCAGGTGAACGCCGGGTGAGTTCCATAAGCCAGGCCAGAACAGCCCGACAGCGGTCATGGGCCGAGGCATACTGGCTGTCGATCCGGTCCATGCCCTCATCCATGGAGGCAACAAGCCCGGTAAAGAGCGCCCGGGCGATCCCTTCCTTATTTTTAAAATAATGATAGATTGATCCGATGCTGACCTTCGATTCGCGCTGGATATCATGAATCGATGTATTAAAATAGCCACGCTCGGTGAACAGGCGCAGCGAGGTGACCAGAATCTGCTCTTGCCGATTCAGCCGGGACAGGTCCTGATTATTTATCAAGGTAAGCATCAACAGGGGCTCCTTTGATTTCTGACAATTAAAACGAACATTCATTCTAATATCCCCGTGGGTCGATGCCTGTCAATCAAAAACAGGTTAGCCCACGGAACGTGCCCCATAGCCACGGTGAATCTGTCTTTCCCCCCTTTCGGAAGACTCACCGGAACCAGCCGACAGACATAATGCCCTTTAAATTTTGACTGAAAACTGATAATGAGCACGGAACAATCCGATACTGATATATAAGCAAATATGAGTCTGGACCATAAACACTGACCGAATCAGCACCCCCCGTTGACCCCACGGCCGGTCCCCGGCAGGGGCTGTTCCCCTGTGCCGCGTTCTTTTCCAGTGTCCTGAGTCTGAGCTCAGCGGTTTATCCCACCCTTGGTGACCCCGTTCGGGTATAAGGGCGTTCCGCATTGATGAATGAGAGTGAGTTATGGCACAGTTCAATTGGATGGGTGAATTTCAGGACCCTGAAAAAGAGAAGCACTTCAGGGACGAGCAGTGGCCCCGCATCCGGCACAAAATGCAGTTTGTGTACGCCGTCACCGCCGTCATCTACCTCCTTGCCGGGTTCGCCGATTTTTGTGAACTCGGGGTCGGCCCCGAACTCAACATCCTGCTGGCAGGCAGGGCCCTTGCCGCCATGGCTGGCTTCACCGCCTTTTATCAGCTCTACCTCAATAAAAAAGATATCGTGCGGCACACAGCAACGGTCTGCGCGTACATGTCTGTGGTCATGGGCACGGAAATCATCGAACTCATCCTCAAGGCGCCCATCACGAGCACCATGACCATCTCCGCCACCTCCTTTGTCGTGCTCATCTGCTATCTCTTTTTCCCCCCGCGCCTCATCGCACCCCTCATCGGCTGCCTGGGCGGCTCGGTGCTGTATATCGCGGCCATGCTCTTCTTCACGTCCCTGCCCTTTACCTCCATGTCCACCACCATCCTCTCCTTTTGCCTGGCCAACTGCTGCGGCATCTATTTTTTCATCCACATGGAGAAAGCCAAGCGGCGGGAATTTTCAGCCCTCACCGAGCTGAGAAACCTGGTGGAGATCGACGAGCTCACCCAGGTATTCAGCCGGAGAAAGGTCCTTGAGATGGGACAGTTCTTCTTCAAGTCCGCCAGGCGGTTCCACACACCCGGCTCCGTTCTCATGGTGGACATCGACCATTTCAAGCGGTTCAACGACACCTTCGGCCACCACACCGGCGACCGAATCCTGGCCGGGGTGGCCTCCCGATGCAAGCACGCCCTGCGGGAAGTGGACTCCTTCGGCAGGCTCGGCGGAGAAGAGTTCATCGTGTTTCTGCCCCAGTGTACCCTGCGCCAGGCCCTCATTGCGGCCGAACGCATCCGCACCACCGTCTGCAATACCCCCTTTCACACAGACCAGGGAGAGCTTTCCGTCACCATCAGTATAGGGGCCGCTGAACTGCACCCGGATCACACAGACCTCTCCTGCCTTATCCGCGACGCGGACATGCAGCTCTACCGGGCCAAGGCCAAGGGCCGAAACCGCATCATCCACGCCGCAGCGTAAAGCACCACCCCCACCCGGGCCTTGCAATAGATCATCTCGATAGCATCTACCTATCCCCATCAATATTATCTCTTTGACGCCCGTCTTTCCTGCACATACAAAACAAACCCATCGCAATCCATCGCACACAAAACCTGCCCTTTAAACGGACAGGCGACATGTTTTTTTTGACAGACACAGGATGGCCCCATGATCTCTGCAGGCATCGACATCGGCTCCCGTACCATTAAACTGGTCCTTTTGGAAAACGGCACCCTCACCCACACAGCCACCACAGACACCGGGTTCCAGCCCATGACCCGTGCCCGGGAGATCCTCTCCACAAGCGGCAAGACCCCGCACCGGCTCACGGCCACCGGCTACGGCCGCACCCTCTTCGAGCAGCAGATGGAAGCCGACACCGTCACCGAAATCAAGGCCTGCGCCGCCGGGACCTTTCACCTCTACCCCGAAGTCTCCACCATCCTCGACATCGGCGGCCAGGACGTAAAGGTCATCCGGGTGGGAAAAAACGGCCGTGTGGTCAAGTTCGAAATGAACGACCGCTGCGCCGCAGGCACCGGCAAATTCCTGGAGATCATGTCCGATAACCTGGGTTTTTCCCCGGCAACCTTCGGGGACGCGGCCCTTTCAGCCGAAAAGACCGTGGAAGTAAGCAGCATGTGCACGGTCTTCGCCGAATCCGAGGTCACCTCCCTTTTGGCAAAAGGCGAAAAACCCGTGCACATCGCCCGGGGCCTCCACGACTCCGTGGTCAGGCGCGCCGCCTCCATGATCCGCCGCGTGGGCCTGGACGGCCCCTTGTGCTTTGTGGGGGGCGTGGCCAAAAACCCCTGCATCCGTGCCCTGCTGTCCGACACCCTGAACACCGAGGTGGTGGTCCCGGACTCTCCCCAGACCGTTGTTGCCTTTGGCGCAGCGCTTCTCGCAGACAACAGGCAGTAACGCGGGCTCCCGCCCACACACACATAAAAAATAAGGAAACACGACATGATCAAGCGACTCCTGACCCTTGCCCTGCTCCTTTTCACCGCCGTTCCTGTGGCTTCGGCCACAAACATGCCGAAAACCGGCAACGGCATGCACATCTGGTTCGACACCGGCGGCCCCGTGGGCGGCACGTACAACACCGTGGTCTATAACGGTGCCAAGGCCGCGGCCAGCGACATCGGCGCACGCATCAGCTTCGTCTACTCGGACTGGAGCCCGGAAAAGATGATCGAAAACTTCAAAAAGGCCCTGGCCGAAAAGCCAACGGGCATCGTTGTCATGGGTCTTCCCGGTGATTCGGCCTTTGCCCCCCTCATTGACGAGGCACGGAAAAGCGGCATCCTCGTCACCACCGTGGATACCCCGCTTCCCAAAACCCAAGGCAAATACCAGGCCGAAGGGTTCGGGTTCATCGGCCCGGACAACTACACCCAGGGCAAGAGCATGGCTACCGAGTGCCTCCAGCGCTTCGGCCTCAAAAAAGGAGATCGGGCCTTTGTCTGGGGCCTCAAGCGCCTGCCCACCCGTGGCCGCCGTGCCGTGGGAATCTTAGAAGTCCTTGAAGATGCAGGCGTCACCGTGGACTACCTGGAGATCTCCCCGGAGATCGACAAAGATCCGTCCCTTGGCACCCCGGTGGTCACCGGCTACCTGGCCTCCCACCCGGACTGCAAGCTCATGGTCATCGACCACGGCGCCCTCACCGCCCAGATGGAAAATTTCCTGAGGGCCGCAGCCGTCAAACCCGACGAGATCAACGTGGCCGGGTTCTCCCTCTCCCCTGCCACGGCAACAGCCATCCAGAACGGCTTTGTGGACCTCATCGGAGATGCCCAGCCTTTCCTTTTGGGCTACTTCTCCGTGCTCCAGATCGCCCTCACCGAAAAGTACGGGTTCTCCGGCCTTAACATCGACACCGGCGGCGGCTTCATCGGAGCGGACAACCTCTCCCTCATCGCGCCCCTGGCGAAAAAAGGACTCAGGTAAAAGTCCCATGGCGCCCCTTATCGAACTGTCCGGCATCACCAAGTCCTACGGCCACGTGGACGCACTAAACGGCGTGGACCTGACCCTGCATGACAACGAAATCATCGGCCTCATCGGGGACAACGGCGCAGGGAAATCCACCCTCATCAAAATTCTTTCCGGCGTGGAGACCTTTGACAAGGGCACCATGCGCATCGGCGGGGCCGCCGTGGACCCGGGCAGGCACACCGTAAAAACCGCCAGGGACATGGGCATCGAGACGGTCTTTCAGGACAAATCCCTGGGGGAGTCCCAGCCCATCTGGCGAAACTTTTTCATGGGGCGCCACCGCACCAACCCTTTGGGCATGATCCGGGTGGCCCATGAAAAAAAAGAAGCCATGAAGGTCCTGACAAAGATCATCGGCCTCAAAGGGGCGGGGCTCTCTGCCGACGCCCCGGTCTCGGTGCTCTCCGGCGGGGAGCGCCAGGGCCTTGCCATCGGGCGGGCCATGTATTTCAACGCCCGGGTGGTGATCCTGGATGAACCCACCACGGCCCTTGCCGTCAAAGAGGTGGACAAGGTCCTGGGCTTTGCAAAAGCCCTCAAGACCGAGGGGAAATCAGGGATCTTTGTCTCCCACAACCTCCACCACGTCCATGACGTGGTGGACCGGTTCCTCTTTCTCCAGCGCGGCCGGGTGGTGCACGAAGCCCGCAAGGCCGATGAAACCCCGGAATCCCTCATGGCAACCCTGATGAAATGGTCCTGATATGAACGCAATCCCCTCTTTTCTGCGCAACAACCCCGTGCAAGGGGCCATTACCCTGATCTTTGCGGTGCTGCTGGCAGGCTTCATGGCCCTTGCCCCCCACACCTTTCTCCACGGCAGGATCTATATCGCCTACCTCTCCACCATCCCCTTTGCAGGCATGATCGCCCTTGCCATGACCCTGGTCATCATCACGGGTGAGATGGACCTCTCCTTTCCGGCGGTGATGGCAGCCTGCGGGTTTGCCTTTGCCAAGGTCTTTGCCATCACCGGCAGCCCGGCGGCAGGGCTCATGGCGGCCGTTGCCGTGGGCGCCCTTGCCGGATGTCTCAACAGCCTGCTGGTGGTGGGTTTCGGCGTTCCCGCCATCATCGCCACCATCGGCACCCAGTTCTTCTGGCGCGGGGCCACCGTGCTCCTGGCAGGGGGCCTGGCCGTGAACATGCCCGAGATCAGGGAAACCGCCCTTCACCACCTCATGGTGGGCCGCTGGTTTGAATTCCTGCCCGCCCAGGCGGTCTGGTTTGCCGGGCTCACCGGCCTCTTCTGGCTGGTCTTGAACCGCCACGTGGCAGGAGACCACCTGCGCTTCTGCGGAGACAACCCCGAAGCCGCCCGCATGATGGGCATCCCCACGGCAAAGGTCCGCACCGGCGTTTTTGTGCTCATGGGCATGGTCACCGGGCTCTCCGGCGCCATGGTCTGCATGGAGATGGCCAGCTGGTGGCCCACCCAGGGCGAGGGCTACATGCTCCTCGTCTTCGCCGCCGTCTTCGTGGGAGGCACCTCGGTCTTCGGCGGCACCGGCACCATCTACGGCACCCTCATGGGAGCCATCATCATTGGCATGATCGAGGCAGGCATCATCAGCATCGGCCTCTCCGGCCTGTGGACCCGCATGGTCTACGGCGTCGTTATCATGGGCGCGGTCTCCGTCCACGCCCTTCTCACCCCATCTTCAGGAAAACAGTCATGACCCGTACCACCCATCCGGCCATCAAAGCGGCCCTGAAACCCTTTACCCTCCTGTCCGAACACTGCCAGCGCCACCTGGCCGAAGCCCCGGAAAACGGCATCAAGGTGGCTGGGATCTACTGCGCCTTTGCCCCGGAAGAGCTGGTCCGGGCCGCGGGCATGATCCCGGTGAGCCTCTGCGGCAAGGACGAAAAGCCCATTGCCGTGGCTGAAACCGAGCTTCCCGCAGCCCTTTGCCCCCTCATCAAGTCCAGCTACGGCTTTGCCCTCTCCGGCACCTGCCCCTACTTTGCGGCCGCCGACGTCATCATCGGGGAGACCACCTGCGACGGCAAAAAGAAGATGTTTGAACGCATGGCGTCCCTTAAACCCGTCCACGTGATGCAGCTGCCCTACGCAGCGGACAGCGCCCCGGCCAAAGAGTTCTGGCGCAGCGAAGTCCAGCGGCTGAAGGCCTTCATCGAAGACCACACAGGACGCGTCATCACCGACGAGGCCCTGGCCGAGCAGGCGGACCTTCTCAACACCCGAAACGAGGCCCTTATGGCCATCTCCGAACTCATGGCAGGGCCCGTGCCGCCCTTAACGGGCCGAGAGATGCTCATGCTCATGGAGTCCCGCAACGTGGCCGTGGACCTTCCGGCTTACAACGCCATGCTGAACGACCTCCTTCAAACCATCCTGGCCAACGCCCCGGAGGAGTCCCGGGGCAAGAAAAAACCACGGGTGCTGGTCACCGGCTGCCCCATGGGAAGCGGATCGGACAAGGTCCTGAAACTCGTGGAAGAGCTCGGAGGGCTCGTGGTGGCCCAGGAACACTGCGGCGGCCTTAAAAGCATCTTCCGCCCCGTCACCAAAGAAACCAACATGGTCAACGCCCTGGCCGACCACTACCTGGGCACGCCCTGCGCCTGCATGAGCCCCAACACCAGGCGCCTGGACCTGCTCAAAGACCTGGTCACTCAATTCCGCGCAGACGCCGTGGTGGACGCCACTCTCCAGAACTGCCACCCCTACACCGTGGAACACACCACCGTGGCAGAAACCCTGGAAAACGAATGCGACACCCCCGTCCTCCACGTCAACACCGGCTACTCCCCGTCGGACACCGAGCAGATAAGGATCCGCGTGGAAGCGTTTCTGGAGATGATCTGACAGGGTAAAAAAACAAAAGCATGCCTCCGGCGGCGAGGTGTGCCACCTCGAAAGCAGGCTGCCATTGCGCTTCGCCCTTCGTTCCTCAGGGCAAATCGCAATGGCATTTGCTGAGGGCCGGAGAAACGATGTCGTCATTCGAACAGCATCAGACAGATGTTTCCGGAAGCATTCGCGCCTCCGGGGGGGCAGGCCCTGTAGACCCTACCCGCATAAAACAGCAAGGCCCCCATTGCCTACGGGTGCATTCGCGCCCCTGGAGGCCTGCTTTTTTCACCTAATATTGACAAAACATGAACACCCAACCCAAAGGAGCTTCCATGACCACCGATCACACCCCCATGTGGAAAAACCTCGGCCTTGACATCGAGGCCCACGATGCCCTGCTCAGCGTGCTGGGCCAGGCTTACGGCGACATCTACCTTGCCCAGGAAAACCGCCCCGAAGGAATGGGGTACTTTGACTTTGTCATGAGCGAGGTCCACGGCCAGCGAATTCAGGAGCTGGTGGATGCACAGGCCGCAGGCCGAAAAGTCATCGGCTGCTACTGCGTCTTCGTGCCCGAAGAGATCTCCCTGGCGGCTGAGGCCATCCAGGTGGGGCTCTGCTCCGGCGCCGATTTTGCCATGGACGAGGTGGAAAAATATCTTCCCCGAAACACCTGCGCCCTCATCAAATCCTCCCTGGGCTTCAAGCTGGCCAAGGTCTGCCCCTATCTGGAGTGTTCGGACCTGGTGGTGGGGGAAAACACCTGCGACGGCAAGAAAAAAGCGTACGAGAACCTTGGGACCCTGGCCGACAACCTCTACGTCATGGACCTGCCCCAGGTAAAATCAGACGAGGGCCGGGCTCTGTTAAAAGCGGAATTCATCCGCTACAAAGAGGCGGTGGAGGCCCTCACCGGCAACACCATTGACGTGGCCGCCCTGAAAAAAGGCATCGCCATCGTCAACAACAAGCGCAAGGCCATGGCCCGTCTGGCCGCCCTGCGGCACAATCCGGTGCTGCCCATCTCCGGCCTGGACGCCCTCATCGCCAACCAGGTCTTCTTCTACGACGACCCGGTCCGCTTCACCGATGCGGTCAACGCCCTGTGCGACGAGCTGGAAACGCGCATTGCAGAGAAAACAACCGTGGTTGCCGACGGCACCCCCCGCATCCTTGTGTCGGGCTGCCCCATGGCCGTGCCCAACTGGAAGCTCCCCGCCGTCATCGAGACCTCCGGGGCGGTCATCGTGGCCGAAGAGTCCTGCGTGGGCGAGCGCGGCTGCCGCAACCTCACCGACGACTCCGCAGACGACCTGGACGGCCTCATGGACGCCCTGGTGGACCGCTACCTCGCCATCGACTGCGCCATCTTCACCCCCAACACCGAGCGATCCGGCCACATCAAAGAGCTGGCCGAAAAATCCAAGGCCGACGGCGTGATCCAGTACACCTTAAACTTCTGCCAGCCCTACGCCATGGAGGCCATTCCCCTGGAAAAAGAGCTGGAAGAGACAGGTCTTCCCACCCTGCGCATTGAGACCGACTACAGCCAGGAGGACATGGGACAACTCAAGACCCGCGTGGAAGCCTTTGTGGAGCTGCTCAAGTAGAGCGGTATCATGACACGTAAAACAAAAAAGGCCCGCATTCATCATCGATGGATGCGGGCCTTTGTGCGTCTCTACCCGGAGCCCGAAGGTAACACCCTCGGGCAAGGGTGGTTATCCCTTGGTAAAGGACGGCCGGTGTGGTAAAAGCATCTTCATAGTTCTTTTGAAAGTTACCTATCAGTGTGTTACCCGTCACACGCCTGAATCCGCCACCTTAATATTACGGTGTAGAATCACCATGAAACATACCCTAATAAACTCCGTTGAATTCAAGATCCTGCTTCTAGGCGTTTTATTGGCCGTCCTGCTCTTGGGGTACCTTGGATACTGCGCCTTCACAGACTACAAGCAAGCCGAGACCCTGATCCTCGTGTTCGGCGCCCACACCTTCGGGGGACGGGCAGCCGGTGTGGGACTCTGCATCTTTGCGGGAATGGGGCCCGCCCTGTCCATCGGCTACAACTTTTACATTGAGGTGCTCATCGTCTGCTTCACCTACGCAGGATTCGTTCTCAGCACCAAGAGCTACCTGAGGGTCCCGTGGATCATGAACGCCATGGATCGCCTCACCGAAAAGGCCCTGCAGCACAAAGACAAGATCGAGCCCTACGGCTGGATCGGCATCTTCCTCTTTGTCATGGCCCCCCTGCCCGTCACCGGCCCGGTCATGGGATCCATCATCGGGTACATGCTGCGGCTGGGCCTGGTACGCAATTTGTCCGCCACCCTCCTGGGTACCCTCACCGCCATCGGAATCTGGTTCTACGGTTTCGATTTTTTAAATGACCGCTTTCAGGTTATCCAGTACATCTTCATCGCCATCGTGGTCATCGTGGTGCTCCCCCATCTGAAGAAAATCAAGAACTTTATCCTCTACATCAAAGGGTAAAAAAGGGATTCCGGGTACCTGATCATTACCAGCGTGATCAGGTGCCCGGCTGCGGCTATTCGTACCAGGTGGTGACCGCCTCCAACTCCTGGCGCGTCTTTGCCATGGGGGCCTCCTTGCGATACCCGAAACCCACGGCGCAGGCCAGCGTAAACTTGTCCCTGTCCATGCCCAGCTCTGCGGCAAGCAGGGCGTCCATCTTCTCCCGGTCAAAGCCTTCCATGGGGCAGCTGTCCACCCCGATGACCGCTGCAGCGGTCATCATGTTTGCAAGGGGGATATAGGTCTGCCGGGTGGCCCAGTCTGTCATGGCCCGCTCGCTCTCCAGCAGGTTAAAATCCGTGGACTGAAAGGCCTCGTAAAACCCTTTGCGCATCTCCACGATCTCCGGTGGCAACTTCTGAACGTTCTCCATGAACCCGGTGACGTACTCGCTGTCGTACCGCATGAAGTGGCTCTTCCGGGCCAGGATAAACACCAGGTGGCTGGCCGTGGGGAACTGCTTCTGTCCGCCCCAGGCCACCTTCACCAGGGTCTCCCGCAGGGCCTGGTTCTGGATCACCAGAAAGTGCCAGGGTTCGAGCCCGAAGGAGCTGGGGGAGAGGCGCCCTGTCTCCAGGATAAAGGAAAAGTCCTCTTCGGATATCTTTTTCGTCGCGTCGAATTCCTTGCAGGCGTGCCGGAACATAAAGGCGTCGAGAATCTCTTGTTTTTTCATGAAATCGTCCTCCGTGTAGATGTCGTTTGTGTGTTGACAACCAACCTAAGGACAAAGTACCTTTTGGTCAAGTAGGTACAATTTTGTACTATAGTATCAATTTGTATACCATGGAGGCATGCATCATGGCCGACAGAGCATCCAACTGCCCCGTAGAACAGGCCCTCGGCATCATCGGCGGGAAGTGGAAAGGCATCATCCTCTACCACCTGATGACGGGAAAAAAACGCTTCGGCGAGTTGAGAAAACAGATGCCCTCGGTGACCCAGCGCATGCTCACCAAGCAGCTCCGGGAGCTCGAAAACGACGGCCTCATCCACCGGGAGGTCTACAAAGTGGTCCCGCCCAAGGTGGAGTACAGCCTCACGCCCATGGCCGAACCTGTCAAACCCATCATCCTGGCCCTCAAGGAGTGGGGGACCACCCTCCCCAACCCGGATATGTCATAAGAAAACGACCGGCCTCTTCAATAAAATACCTTTCATCGTTGTAACCATTCAGCTCAAAAAAAACAGCCTCCGGCGGCAAGGTGTGCCACCTTGAAAGCAGAGAGCAGATGTGTTTTGCCCCTCGTTCCTCGGGTCAAATCACACCTGCCTTTAAAGTAAAAATTCACTCAAAAAAATTTCTTAAAACCTGTTTGTTAAACCCGCCTTTATAAAATCAGGCAACAGTTTAGCCCCCGGCAGGGCCGCCGGAGGCATAAGCTGAATAGTGACTCATCGTTTTCGGTTGTTCCCCGTTCCGTATAATCCATCCACCGCATGCCGTTCTTCCTCACCCTGATTTTATCCTTTGCCCTTCTATTATCGAAATTCGATAATAAATGATTGACACTCATAGAGACCATGCGCTACCGTTACTTATCGTTTTTCGATAATAAATGATTGATGTATAAGAACGCCATAGAGATTAATCGACAACCCGTGCCAAGGAGGCCTGTTGTGGACAACCTGTCAAAAATCAAAAAACACAGTAAGCGGTTTCACCTTCTCATCACCTTTTTCATGGCGGCCATCCCCTTGTATTATCTTCTGTACTGGATCTTCATCAACCAGCTGCCCAACGAGATCATCAACGTCAACACCACGGCCACCCCGCTGATCCCCAATCACCTGCCCGCCTCCCTTCGGGCCCTGGGCCTTCTCTGCAGCCTCCTTCCCCTTTCGGCCCTGACCTACGGGCTCATGAACCTCCGCAAGCTGTTTGCCTATTATAACAAAGGAGAGATCTTCTCCTTTGAACACGTGCGGCTGTTTCGAAGCACGGCCAAGGCCCTGGTGCTCTGGGTGGTCTTTTCCATCCTCTATGAGTCGGCCAAGAGCGTGATCTTCACCATGGGCAACCCGCCCGGAGAGCGGGTCATCAGCGTGGGGTTCAGCTCGCCGGAGCTCACCTCCCTGGTATTGGCAGGTATCGTCTTTTTCATTGCCTGGGTCATGGATGAAGGAAGAGCCCTTAGCGAAGAGAGCCAATTCACGGTATAAGGATTCGGGTCACCCCTGCGGCGGCAAGGCCGACCCCATGTGATATAAACAAACCCAACCGGAGAGATCATGCCCATTATCGTGAATTTAGACGTGATGCTGGCCAGGCGCAAAATGAAGTCCGTGCAGCTGGCCAAGGCCATCGGCATCACCGAACAGAACCTGTCCATTTTAAAAACCGGCAAGGCCAAGGCCATTCGCCTCTCCACCCTGGATGCCATCTGCGAGCACCTGTCGTGCCAGCCCGGCGACATCCTGGAATTCAAAGAATCAGAGTAAGGTCCATGCCAAGAATAAATGACACATGACGGAATCATCCCATAAGTCCTCAGCATGATTTTTTGATCGTTGCATCGACACATAACGAATTTGAGGCGGTGTATCGTTATGTATTATTATTTTAGGGCATAGCCCTAACACGGCACCGCAATGGAATCGCAGCACATGACCGACAGCACCATAGAAGACCAACGAACCCTCTTCTCCTTTGACCATGCCCCGGTGGGCATCGTCTGGCACGATGCCGACGGCAAGATCATCCGCGTCAACCGATACGCCGCCCGCAAGCTGGAATATGCCCCGGAGGAGCTGGAGGGGAATTATCTCTACAAATTTGTCGTCCTGGACACCCAGAAGGAGAGGGGCTCCTACTACGGAGACGATCCAGGGGCAGGGACGTTGCACAACCTGTTTACCAAGCACGGCAAGGTGATCCCCGTAAAAGTCCTGGTCTACGGAGCGAATGAAGACCACGGAGACTTCGGGTGCGCCTTTTTCACGGACCTGTCCGAGACCGTGCGCCTTGCGGAGATGCTTCGGGCCTTTCAGGAGAGATACCCCTCCCATGGCACCGAGGCCGACGCAGAACTCCCTTCTGAAAAACCCCGGGAGGTCTTCCGGGATTTCATCGGCCAGAGCCGGGCCACCGGAGAGCTCTTCCGGCTCATCTGCAGCGTGGCCCCCACCCCCACCACGGTCCTCATCTCCGGGGAGACCGGCACGGGCAAGGAGCTGGTGGCCCGCAAGATCCATGAGTTGAGCGGCAGGGCCGCAAAAAAGCTCGTCAAGGTAAACTGCGCCACGTTGCCCGCCCAGCTTGTGGAAGGGGAACTCTTCGGCCACGAACGCGGAGCCTTTACCGGGGCCCACTCGAAAAAGCCCGGCCGGTTCGAGCTGGCCCACGGAGGGACGATTTTTCTGGACGAAATCGGTGAGATGTCCCTGGAGATCCAGGCCAAGCTCCTGCGGGTGCTTCAGGAAGGCGAATTCGAAAGGCTTGGCGGCACCGACACCCTCAAGGTGGACGTGCGGGTCATCGCAGCCACCAACCGCGACCTTCCGAGCCTTGTACGCACGGGCAGGTTCCGGTCCGATCTCTATTTCCGCCTCAGCATCTTTCCCATCCCCACCCCGCCCTTAAGGGAGCGCAAAGAGGACATCCCCCTTCTTACCCGTTTTTTCACGGAAAACTTCTGTACCACCCTCAACAGAAAACACAAAGCAGTGCCCAAAACATTCACCGACATTCTCAAGGCCTACCACTGGCCGGGCAACGTTCGGGAACTCCAGAACGTTGTGGAGCGGGCCTGCATCCTCAGCACCGACGACAGCCTGGATCCGGCCTGCATCTCCTTTGCCTCGGTCCCCACCGTCGACGCCCCGGACGCGCCCCTCTCCTTTGAAGAGAATGAACGCCGGTACATCGCATCGATCCTGGCCACCACAGGCGGCAAGGTGTTCGGACCGGACGGGGCTGCTGCAATCATGAAGCTCAACCCCCGCACCCTGATGTCCAAGATCAACAAACTGGGCATCCCCAGGCCGAGTTCCACGGCCCGTGGTCAAGAACCCGCTCCCTGTTCCCCGATGAAATAAAATCCCGGGGATGACATATCATCCCCGAAACACTTTTTGCCCCACAGCCCCACATCTCACCGCGCCCTTTATCATTCATGATATAAACAAATTACCCACACCAATACACCACATAACACCCCGGCACGCTTTATGCTGTTTTATGGTTACTTTGTAGCATCCCACGCCCATCTGGACCGTGCACCCGAAGCAGAAACACACCGTCCCGAGAAAACGACTACGTCACACGCCATGCCAAAGCCGGGCCCAATCACTGGACGTATTTAGGGGGATCAATGGATTCAGGGAAAGGATCAAAAAAAAACGGCGATCGTAAACGACGAAAGGATGTGAAATGCGATGCCATAGCAGGCCTCAAAAAAAGGGAGCCAACAAAAAAGAGAGGCTCGAACTTCCAGTCACCATCGACGCAATGGCCTACAAGCGATTTCACCAGAAGGACACCGCCTTCTGCCAGGCGATCTCTGAAGCCTTCCCAGAAGGACGCCAGGCCTTGGAGCTCCTGGGCAGCTCATCGGCAGACCTGGGGCAGCGAGTCATGGACAAGGCCATCTCCGATGCCGGGTGGTACATGGACTCCCTCATCGCAGGCGGCGCGCCCACCACGAGCCCGGATATCGTGGCCGAGGTCCGAAACAACGAGGTTTCCTCGAGCCCCTACGATTTTTCATCCGCCGAAGAGGCCTCCCTCTACATCAAAAAGACGGCCCGCTTCCTGGGAGCCGACCTGGTGGGCATCACCCCCTACGATGAACGCTGGACCTACGCGTCCTTTTACAACCCACAAAAAGGAACAAGCCTGCCCCCGGACCTGCCCTTTACCCCCAAATCGGTCATCGTTATGGCCTTTGAAGTAAACTTCGGGGCCATCGTGGGTAAGGGGTACTCCCAGATGGCCATCACAGGCGCATCCCTCCGCAGGTTCATCACCAACATCGGCTACAGGGCCTTTGCAGCTGTAAACGACGTTGCCTTGAGCGTCCCCTACGGCATAGCTGCAGGCCTTGGGGAGGTGGCCAGAAACGGCCTCCTCGTCACTTATGAGTACGGTCCCCGGGTGCGCATCGGCAAGGTGTTCACCGAACTTGACCTGGCCTGTGACAAGCCGATGAGCTTTGGGGTCCGCCACTTCTGCGAAACCTGCATGCGCTGCGCCGACGCCTGCCCGGGCAACGCCATTTCCACGGAAAAGAAGCCATCCTTTGACGTTCACAACGAGTGCAACAATCCCGGGGTAGCCAAATGGGCCATCGACGCAAAAAAGTGCCTTCTGGCCTGGGGAAAGGCCAAAAGCGACTGCGCCACCTGCATCACCAGCTGCCCCCTTCAACAAAACCGATTTTTGGTCCCATCGTTTGAGAGGCAAGGTCAACCACCGCATGACCGGACCGCCCCACGCCATGATGCGGAAAATGGACAAGCGTTTCGGGTGCGACAACTTCTTAGACAAAAAAGCCGTGACCAGCTTTTGGAAATTATAACCGAACCGTAGCTATTCAGATCACCTCCGATGAGGCGCTTTCTTGAAAAACCTTTACAGAACGTATCGAAATTATTTCGGAGGCACCTCAAGAGGCTTAATCAAAGCCTGTTTGTTCTATTTATTTTAGAGGGTTCCCCCGACAGAATCACCGGAGGCAACAGCACGCTGAATTGTTACAGGTACGACGTATCATCCGGGACGCAGGACGATGCGCTGCCCTCGATTAAAAACAAAAAGCTCGAAGGCCAACGCCCTCCGAGCCTTTTGCGCAAGGCACTCTTTTTTCACCCTTTTTCCCTGTTCTCCCGCTTGATTTTTCAACCGATCTGTGAAACGATCGTTTTGGCCTGCAACACATCTTATTTACAGCCAATCCCCACAAGAGCCCCAACGGCATCCCACCAACACCCCAGCGTATGAAGGCCATGGCCTGCCCGTACAATGATCGTCACCGGCCTTTGATGCCCGGTCGCGTCACGTCCCCGGAGCCATACCCATCCCAGCACCTTCTTTCGCAGCCGAGACAAGGCCCGCAAGACATCCAACAACCATGCGCGTAAACAGCCCAAGCGCCCCGTCACCCTTTGAGCATTGCAGGGGCTATGGACCTGCTCCCGCGCCCTGTCAACGGCCTGCGCCCCGGTGTTTGCCCTTCACAAGGGGCCGGGCCCACCTTGAAAAAGGAGGTCCCATGAGTTCATCATCCATGCAATCAGACGCTGCCACCGGCGTCGGAAGGCTTAAATTCTGTGGCGTCGTTCACCCGAACAGCAAGTTCCACATCCTCAGAGAAAAGGCCCCGGAAGACCATGTGATCGCCCCGAACTATGTCTTTGTGGAGGGCGTCGGCAGCGTCCCGCAGTACGCCCCGACGGTGTTCGGCAAGTCCACTGCCTACGACCCGCCCCATGACTGCAAGGGCTATTTCATGTCCGCGAAATACCAGCCCAACAACAACTGCTATGCCTACGGCTGCGTCATCGCCAGCAACTCGTTTCCCCAGCCGGGGCGTCTCAACGGCTACACCCTCCCCAAAAAATTCACGGGCTCGGATGTGGCATACGGGGCCGAGCTGGACGGCCTGTCCATGGTGGGGCAAACCCTTGAAGCCGTCTATTCCCATGCCAAAGATGAGGCTCCGGGCCATTACGTGGCCCTGCTCATCTCCGAAGCAGACCCCGGCATCGGGTGGACCGGCGACTACCACTGGGTCCGTTGCGACGACCTGACCACCTCCATGTGGTCCCAGAAGGACGGCTCCGATCAGGTCACGGACTTCGACTTCGCGGGCAACCCCATCACCGACCCCGCCACGGCCAACTGGACGGTGAACCAGGGCCCCATCAGCAAAACAGACATACGGGAGATGGTGGTGAGCTACGATTTCTACGCCTACATGTTTGTGCCCCGCGATGGGGTGGACATCATCTGACCGGCAAAAGCCATCCACACCAACAGAAAAAAACAAGGAGACATCGCATCATGAAGCTTTACATCCTTTACACCGGTGGAACCATCGGCTCCGTGGGAACGCCCTTGGCGCCCATGTCCGGCGAGGATTTCAAGACAGCCTTCACCGCCCAGGTCACCCCCATGATCACGGGCCAGACCGCCATCACCGACGTGGAGATCGCCTACTTCGACCACACCCTGGACAGCACCAACATGCAGCCCTCGGGCTGGGTGATGATCGCCCAGAACATCTTCGACAACTACAAAGACTACGACGCCTTTCTGGTCCTCCACGGCACCGACACCATGGCCTGGACCGCATCGGCCCTCTCTTTCCTCCTGCCCGGAACCACAAAGCCCATCACGGTAACAGGCTCCCAGCTCCCCCTGTTCATCCAGGAGGGAAGCGACCCCTCGGCCTACCCCTTTCTTTTTAACACCGACGCCCTGCGCAACGTCCTGGGCAGCGTCCAGTTCCTCACCATGGGGGTCAACGAGGTGTGCCTCTACTTTGCCGACACCCTCTACCGCGGCAACCGGGTGGTCAAAACCAACGCCAGTGAGTTTGTGGCCTTCTCCTCCCCCAACTACCCTGCCCTGGGAGAGTTCGGCATCCTGCCCACCCTCTACAACCAGTTCCTCCTGCCCTTGCCGGGCGCAAACGCCCTTGACGCCAACTACGAGCAGGTGGGCGCAGACCTTGCCACCATCGCCTCCAATATCACCAATAAATCGGTCATCCAGTTCCTCATTTTTCCGGCCTACTACAACGAGGACACCGAAGGGGACCCGTCCCTCATGACCTCCATGCTCACACAGCTGAGCCAGGTTTCCCCGCCCCTTGCCGGGATCATCTTCGAAGCCTACGGCGAGGGCAATATCCCCAGCTACCAGACCATGCAGGACCTCCTCAAAAAGATGCACGGTGATGGCATCATCCTGGTGGACTGTACCCAGGTCCTTGCCGGAGACGTCAACTACAACGCTTACGCCACCGGGGCATGGCTCAAGGAGGCCGGGGTGATCAGCGGCCACGACATGACCCCCATCGCGGGACTGGCAAAGCTCATCGTACTCCTTGCCAGGGATCCGTCCATGGCCATGGCCGACGTGGAGAACCTCATGGGCCAGAGCCTTGCCGGAGAGCTCACCCCCTACTACGCCATTTCAGGGTACCAGAACGCCTACCTGGCGCCGGGTGAAAACCTCTTCTCCATCAACGGCAACTTCCAGTTCCAGAACACCACCGACGGCACCCTGGCCATCTACGATGTCAGCGACGCCTCCAACCCCACCCTGGTCTGGCACCAGGACATGGGAGCCCAGGGCAGGCTGGTGATGCAGTCCGACAACAACCTGGTGTTCTACGACATGAGCCACACGCCCCTCTGGGCCACCAACACCGCCACCATCGGCCACAACGCCTATCTCCAGCTCGGCAACGACGGCTCCCTGGCCCTGTACAACATGGACACAAACCAGGTGTTCTACACCATCTACGCCCCGTCAACAGAGACTGCGGCCGCTGCCGTGCCGTCGGTACCCGAGATCCTGCTGCTCTCCACCATGGCCCGCAGGCGATGACAAACGCCCCCCGGTGACGCCTTTTTACCGGGGGTTTTGACCGTTGCACCCGGAATTCCCCCCGGGTCCGGGCATGTTGCTCCCGGGTCCCGGGGTCCCGCTTTTTTCCACCCACGCCAACCATGAAAGGAGAGCCCCATGTGCACCATTGGAACCGTGTTTGACGCATCCGTTGTCCGATCCTTCAAGCAGTGCGATCTCACCGACCCCACCACCTTTTATCCCCCGGAAGAACGGCAGGGAAAAGCCGGGACCTACCTGGCCCTCACCCGTCTGGGCAGACCGGGCCTGTGGGCCGGGGGCAATACAAGCGGCGTTACCTTCACCGCCGCGGACAACTACACGCGCGAGCTTACAGCACGGGAGAGCAACTCCCCGTTCCGCCTGGTCCGCACCAACACCTACCAGGGATCGAACAGCTCCGTGGACTCGTTGTTCCTGGCCTACGAAAAGGCCGTGGCCGATTACGACAACGCCCAGGATGCGGCCAACTCCCTGGCGGATTTCTACTTAAACGGCGACGCCGAACACCCGGGGCCCTTTGAGTCCGCAGACATCGCCATGTTCTCCGACACAAGCCAGGCCGTATACATGGAGTACTCCCCCATCGGCAACTTTAAATTCAACGGCCTGGGCGATGTGGTCGGCCAGACCGGGAAGCCCGAGGTCCTGACCCTCTCCCCCAAGGCCGATTATTTTGCCAACACCAACAACTGCCGCCTCTTCAACACCTCCGTCACCTACCCCATGAACCAGAGCACCTTCCTGCGCCTGGAGCGGGCCGAGCGGCTGTTGCTGCTCCAACCCAACCACGACGGCGTCCACAAGCTCCTGCGGGATCAGTACTTCGGCGAAACCGAGCTCTCGATCTGCCGTGTCGCAGTCAAGCCCGGTGAGTTCTACACCCAGGCCTCGGTGATCTTCAGCACCCAGGAAAACGGCCTGATGTGCGAATACGTGATTAACGGCAACCCGCGGACCAAACCGTGGCAGACCATGACCATCACCAAATAAGGAGACCCGAGCCATGTTGACCCTCAAACGCACCACCTCTGCCCCCACAACGACCCTTCCCGAAGGGTTCCACTACGTCAGCCAGGACAATTACTGCCTGGTTCGCCTCAACGACACAGACAAAAAATACCTCTACTCGGACAGCGCCACCTCCTGCATCATCGTGGTCATGGCCGGTCGCAACGCCGATGACCAGGAGATCGTCATGCTCAGCCACCTCTCCCGCAAGGTGCGCTACGACTACTTCTTCAACCTGGTGGGCGCCCACTTCGTGGGGCCGGTGCACATCTGGGGCCAGGGGGGCAACCCGCCCCTGGCCGAGGCCTCCAACGACAACACCCACACCCTCATGGGGTGGCTCATGACCCACTCCCTGGATAACTTCCGGTACAACGCCCCGGCGGACAAGCCGAGCTGGTGGGTGGAACAGGTCACCCTCAGCCTCGGCCAGGGCGATCCCAACGAATGTCACCGGGACGACTTTGGGGTGGACTTGACCACCATGAAGGTCAGCAACCAGGCCTTTGACCTCACGTCGGAACAGCGGGATCCCACCGGGGGCGTCCAGACCCTCTTTGCCGTCTTCGGCATGAAAATCTACCCGCCGGTGTGGCTGTGGAAATCCACGCGCCCCTTTGACGACGCCCTCATTACCCGCCTGGTAAACGCCGCCAATCAGGACAACTGGACCCAGATCCTCTCCATGACCGACGAGGAGATCCTCCACACCTACTCCAGCACCCCCGAATGGGAGGTGCCGTGGTTCGTGGAGACCTTAAAGGAGTCGGCGCAGTTTGTGGATAATTGGAACAAGACAAACGGAGGGTGATCATCCCTTCCCACATGCGGATATCTCCGCCCACCGGCATCACCACGAAATCACCCGTGGATATTCACAGCCCATATAGGGTATAAAGAAAACGGATGCCACCACTTGGACAGGAGACCACATGACCACAAAAGACGCCGGAGATATCCGCTGGATTCAGCGTTTCGAGCATTTTGAGAAAGCCTTTGCCGAGTTAAAACTGGCTGTTGCCGTCGATGAACCGTCACGGCTTGAGCGGGCTGGGCTCATCCAGTTCTACGAAATGTCCTTTGAGTTGGCATGGAAGGTGATGAAGGATTATCTGGATGCGGAAGGATATGATATACAGAGCCCCCGGGCAGCCATTAAACAAGCCTTTCAGTCCGGAGTGATCGAGGATGGTGAAACCTGGCTTAACGCATTAAAAGATAGAAATCTGACCGTGCACACCTATGATGAATCCACAGCCAAAGAAATTGAACGACGTATTCGAAGAGCCTACTTCCCCAACCTCGCCAAACTCTACACAACCTTGCAGGCCAGGATCACGCCATGAAACGGTTCGGATTAAAACCATCGGAAATCATGGCCATCCAGATGGCTGCTGCACGGTTCCCGAGTGTGGAATCCATTCTGATTTTCGGATCACGTGCCAAAGGGACCGAAAAAGCAGCGTCCGATATAGACCTCGCCGTCAAAGGTGAAGGGGTCTCCCCCGAAGAGATCCTCAAGCTTAAGGATATTCTTGAAGAAGAGACCCTCATCCCCTACTTTTTCGACATCATCCACTACAATACCCTTCAAAGCCCCGCCCTGAGGTCCCACATCCATCGTGTCGGAAAAGCCATTTACCGAAAAACTGCCTCCTCATAAGCTGCACGCCACCCGGTTTGATTCATCTGTCGTAACCAGACACCCGATACAGGCCAATGTGAAATCGTTACTCGACAGCCATGGGTTTAACCCGGGTATTACACAAGTCGGGTGCACTCATATGCAAGGCAAGAGAGCTTCAGATGTCGTTTTTCACCTCAATACCCTGATAACCAGCAGATGCAGGCTGAGTTAACTTATCTCCCCTATCTTGCATACCTCAATGACGCGGCAAGCCCCACCACCAGAATGGATCCGATGTTGTGGGCCACAGCCCCCAGGATGGGGGTGAGCACCCCGGCAAAGCCCAGGAGCACGGCCACAAGGTTGATGCCGAAGCTCAGGGCGATGTTGACCTTGATGGTGCGACTCATCCTGCGGCTGAGGTCCACGAGGAAAGGAAGGGTCTCCAGCTTGTCGTTCATCAGCACGATGTCGGCGGTCTCCAGGGCCACGTCCGATCCCCGGAGGCCCATGGCGATGCCGGTGCCTGCAGCTTTCAGGGCCGGGGCGTCGTTGACCCCGTCCCCCACAAAGATCAGACCCGAGCCTTCATGGGACTCGATGAGGCCCAGCTTCTCATGGGGCTTGCACCCGGCGTGCCACCGTGAAATCCCCACCTGGTCTGCCAGGCGGCGGACCGCCGGTTCCCGGTCCCCGGAAAGGATGCGTACATCCCCGAGGCCCTTGGCCGCCACAGCCCGGATGACCTCTTGGGCCTCGGGTCGGGCCTCATCATCCATGCCAAGATAGCCCCAAAGCTCGCCATCCACGCGTACCTCCACGGTGGTCAGGCCTGTCTCGCCCCTGGCGCCGCTGGAGATCACCTCAACCCGGGCGTCCCCTACTTTGCCCGAGACGCCGCGTCCCACCTCGGACTGGATCTCCCGGGCAGCGGGAACAGTGCAGCCCAAAGAGGTTGCCTTGGCAAGGATCGCATGGGCCAGGGGGTGGGCACTCCCCGTCTCCAGGGCCGCTGCCATGGCAAGGAGCTCTTCCGGCCGCCTGTCCCCTTGGGGCAAAACCTCCACCACGCCGGGCTCTCCCTTGGTGAGGGTCCCGGTCTTGTCGAAGAAGAGGGCATCGGCTCCGGCCATGGTCTCCAGGAATCCGCCCCCCTTCACCAGCACGCCCTCTTTGGCCGCACGGCTGATGGCGGCCACTGAGGTCACGGGTCCGGCCAGCAGAAACGAGCATGGGCATCCCACAATGAGCACGGTAATGGCCCGGGAGATCTCCCCGGTAATAAGCAATGCCAGCACCGCACCGGCCAGGATCACCGGGGTGAACCACTTGGCGTACTCATCCACGATGCGGGCGCTCCGGGTTTTCGACGACTCGGCGGCCTGGATCATCTTGACGATCTTTCCGAAGGTGGAATCTTCGCCCACACGCAAGGCCTCCACCGTCACGAACCCGTCCACGCACGTTGTTCCGGCGTAGACCTCGTCCCCTTCCGAACGGCTCACCGGAATGGACTCCCCGGTGATGGCGGCTTCATCCACAAAGGTGGCCCCTTCACGGATCACCCCGTCCACGGCGATGGTTTCGCCGCTTCGCACCACCAGCCGGTCCCCCTGACGGATGGACGACACCTTTACCTGCACCTCGCCGCCCTCTTTGACAAGGGTGGCAGTGGCCGGGGTCATCTCCACCAGCTCTTCGATGGCGTGCCGGGCGCTGTCGCTCACCGCCTCTTCAATGAGGGCCCCCACCACCATGATGGCGCTGACCACGGCAGCCTCCAGAAAATTACCCGTGAGCATGCAGGCGATGATGGCGATGCTCACCAGCTCGTCCACATTCACCTCCCGGGCCATGATCCCCTTGACGGCGTCCACGATAATGGGCAGGCCGTTCAGCGCCACCGACAAAATAAGAACCAGGTCCCTCAGGTTCAGCGAGGCCACCAGCCCCTGCTGGTTCACCATTCCCGTCAACAGGGCCACGGGGATCAAAAGCGCCCCGCCCGCCACACGGATAAAATCCGATGATTTAAAAATCTCCTGATACACATTGAGTTTTGCATACCGTCCGATCATAGCGTTTCCTCTTTTTCGCGGTCTGTTTTCTCTCTTATCTATCGTCGCAGAACATGCATGTCATCTGTGCCGGCGCAGGAAAAACAATCCCGGCACACCCTCTCTATACCGACCATTCATTTGAAGATCAAGTGTTTTGAAAATCAAACTAAAAAAAATTCACAGCGCCACATACCCTATCTATAAAGCCAGCTCAATCAGGGTGATACAACCCACCCGACCAAAGACAGCCTTTGTTCCTTTTCCGGGTCTGACGCCTGGCGGCACCTGAACACCGCTCCCTTCTGACGTCAAAAAACTGCGTTGCAACCGGTCCCCACCTCGATTATCATTTGCTATGTTCATGTCTCATGCAAGGCAACGACGAATGGAGCCCGGAATTATCTTTTCACTCCGAAACGGTCCATGCCCTTCATGGTATGAATTCAAAGGAATTGCATGCACATTCGCTCTGCGCATCGCACCATGCACCTTGGACAGGGATTTTGGCGCCCGATATTTACGGGCACGCCATACGTGAAAAAGTCATGATTGTGGCTGAAGAGAAGAAGGAAACCTTTAAACTGGGCATCCTGGATCCGGCCAGAGGTGAAACCTGAGCCGTTTACGCCCACCCAGATCGCGGGAAAAGGATGCGGGGTCACCGATGGTTTCCTGATGATAAGCAATGTGGGCTCAGTGGCCTGCCGACTGAGGGTTACGGACTGAGGTAGATGGAAATGGACGAAAAAATCACATTCAATGTGTTTGGCAGGACCGTACTGGCGCTACGAAAAGAGAACACATGGGCGCTGTTCTATCTGGGAACGGATGGAAAGCGTCGCCCGGCAACAGACCTTGTTGTCCCTTCCGATATCAAAAGCCCCGAGCTGGAACAGTACCTGAGCGACCTTTGCCACGAATGGGCCACCGAAAAGCATCCCGATGTTTTCAGGGTCACGTAATATAAGGGATAAACTATTGCGGGGATTGACGGGCGGCTCTCAGGCGGCTGGCGGTATCCATGCAGGGACCTGAATTGAACCTTTTCCGGTGCGGGGGCCGCACCCTACGGGGTGACACGGCCCGGGCGGTTACGTGGGGCGAGAAATTGAGGGGATTGACGGACGGCTCTCCGGAGGCTGGCGGCAGCCATGCGGGGCCGTGAATTGAACCTTTTGCGGTGCGGGGGCCGCACCCTACGGGATGACACGGTCCGGGCGGTTACGTGAGGGCGAGATATTGCGGGGATTGACGGACGGCTCTCAGGCGGCTGGCGGCAGCCATGCGGGGCCGTGAATTGAGCCTTTTATGGTGCGGGGGCCGCACCCTACGGGATGACACGGCCCGGGCGGTTACGTGAGGGCGAGAAATTGAGGGGATTGACGGACGGCTCTCCGGCGGCTGGCGGCAGCCATGCGGGGACGTGCATTGATCCTTATTACGGTGCGGGGGCTGCACCCTAGGATTTATCATCGTCAGAGGGGGGGAACGATACCGACACTAAGGGAAAGATCTTTTGTAAAATCCACGGAGAACCCTTGAATCGACCTCACTATTTTCTGGTGCGATTAACCCGGGGGAACCCTTTTATGTCAACCAATTACACGTGTGGCCAACCGTTTAAAAAAATAAATTTCCACTTTTTTATTGACACCTTACGCAAACCCATGGATACTCCGCAGCGTTACTGCCTCATGTGGAGGCTTGTGTTTCGTTATCAAAGGAATTTCCATTTGAAGAAGTGGCCAGACCTGAAAGTTTCGAACATGCAACAAACATCATTTAATTTTTAAGGAAAAGTCACAATGAACAATGGAATCGTAAAATGGTTTAACGAGAGCAAGGGTTTTGGATTCATCGAGCAGGAAAACGGCCCCGATGTATTCGTACACCACTCAGGCATCAACGCTTCAGGTTTCAAAACCCTCAACGAAGGTGACCGCGTTACTTTCAGCATCGAGCAGGGCCCCAAAGGTCCTTCTGCTACCAACGTCACCGTTCAGTAGCAAAAAAATCGTGCTCCTTTAAGTGAGTGCAGCATGATTTAATATATAAAGGCCCCCTGGATTTATTTCCAGGGGGCCTTTTTTTATCCCTTCCGTTTACTCTCTGCCACAAGTGGGCCACCACAACCAAACCTGGGGAAAGGGCTCTTTCTGCTGGACTTTTTCCGGCCGTCTGTGAGATGGTAGAGACAACTTGCAACATCCTGCAATCATATCCAAAACCATAACAATCCTTCATAACAACCAGTAAACCCGGGGTGGGACAACTGCCCATCGGTGCTGAGGATCTGTGCCACCTTGCGGTATCCACCTGTGGCGAGCGATTTCCGGCGACCACACCGGACCTTCGCCTGAAGGTTCGTCACCCACCCCCTTACCTGATCATCCCCTGAAACGTGACGGGGCAACGGTTCGGCCCCGGAGCATGCCTCCAAAGGGCCGCAAAAAGGCGCATATGAAACGATGGCTGCATGAAAAGCTGATCTGTCCGGAGTGTGCTTCGAAAGAAAACCCCTTAACCCTTAGCGTCACGCGCGAAACGGGCGACGATGTGCTGGAAGGCGAGCTGACGTGCGTGGGCTGCCGACGGACCTACGGGATCCACGAAGGCGTTGCCGTGCTCCTGCCGGAACGCAGCATGGGCTTGCTGTCCGATGATGCCGGATACAACTCCAGAGCCATGCTCTCGGCGTACCTGTGGAGCCATTTTGCCGAATTTTTCAACGGCACGAACGCCACAGATGCCTACAGGACCTGGTCTTCGTATTTTACCGAGACAGACGGATGGGCCCTTGATATCGGGTGCTCCGTAGGGCGCCTCTCCTTTGAATTGAGCAGGACCCACTCGCGGGTGGTGGGCATGGACACCTCCCTGTCGTTCATCAAAAAGGCGCGGCAGCTCCTGACCGAAAAACGCCTGGAGTTCGACCTCATCGTGGAAGGCCACCTCACGGAACGCAGGAGCTGTGACCTGGATCCGGGCTGGCACGAAGATCGTGTGGAGTTTGTGGTGGCCGATGCCATGGCCCTGCCCTTCCGGCCCACCCTTTTTTCCACGGCCACCTCGGTCAACGTCCTGGAAAAAGTACCCCATCCCAGGCAACATCTGGCCAACATCAATCACGTTCTCAAAGACGACAACGCCATGTTTGTCTTCTCCGACCCCTTTTCCTGGGATGAAGCCGTCTCACATCCTGAGGTGTGGATGGGCGGCCGCACCGAAGGGCCGTTTCAAGGCCGGGGCATCGACAACATCATCCGGCTGATGTCCGAAGGGGGCGGCACCTTCCATCCTCCCTTCGAGATCGTTGACCAAGGCGATGTAAACTGGAAAATCCGGAAGACAGAAAACCTGTGGGAACACATCACCTCCCAGTTCGTGGTGGGGGTCAGACAGCAAAACAGGAGATGAGCACAGTGGATCCAAAACCCGGAATTTGCGGCATCTGTTTCCATAGCCCCGGTTGCGGGGTCATTGCGCATTTTGACGACAACAACAAAATCGAGCACCTGGAGCCGGACCCCGAGGCGCCTTTAGGCAGCATCCTGTGCCCCATGGCGGACAGCGTCAAAGAGATCATCTATTCCGAGCGGCGGCTCACCCACCCCCTTAAGCGGGTGGGCCCCAAAGGCACCCATGAGTTCGAAAAAATAAGCTGGGACGAAGCCTTTGAGATCATCGTGGACAAGCTGAAGGAGACAAAGAAAACCCACGGCCCGGAGGCGGTTGGTTTTTATGCAGGGACAGGGACCTATGAGCGATCTTTCAAAGACGTCTTTCAACTCAAGGGATCGGAGATCTACCTGGCCAGCAGCGTGCTGTTTCCCTTCGGGTCTCCCAACTCCTTTGGCGTGGGCGCCCCGTGTTACACCGCCCTGGGCGTTCTGGCCCCCAAGCTCACCATGGGATGCCTGCACATCGATATGTTCTCGGACGTGGACAATTCGGACCTGATCCTTGTGTGGGGCACCGACCCCTCCTCCTCCACGCCGCCGGAGATGTTCGAACGGCTGAAAACGGCCGCAGAGGAAGGAGCCGAGATCATTGTCATCGACCCCAGACGAACCAAAGCAGCAGACCTTGCGGGCAGCACGTGGCTCCCCATCCGGCCAGGCTCGGACGGGGCACTGGCCTTAGGGCTTGCCCATATCCTCATCCGGGACAACCTCTACGACGAAGAATTTGTGGAAGACTGGACCCTGGGGTTTGATGAGTTCGCGGCGTATGTGAAGGAGTTTACGCCACACCACGTTGCCGCCGTCACGGGCATCGACGAAGAAACCATCGAAACCCTGGCCGAAAGCATCGCCGACGCCGAAGGCGCAAGCTACATCATGTACACAGGGCTGGAGTACACCAAAAGCGGGGTGCAGAACATCCGGGCGGTGATGGTGTTGTGGGCGCTGGCAGGCCAACTGGATGTGGAAGGGGGGCGCTGTTTTGCAAGGTTGGAAAATCGCCTTCACCTGAACCGAAAGGGCCAGCTGGAGACCCCCGGCTATGACAAATCCATCGGCAGCGGGAAATTTCCTGTCTATTCTCATTACTGCGGGGGCGAGCCCCACGCCGCCCTCCTCCCGAAATCCATCCTGGAAGGAGAGCCCTACAAGATACGGTCCATGTTTGTCATGGGGGCCTCATTGCTGACCTCATGGCCCGACCCGGGGGTCTGGAAGGAAGCCCTGGAGGCCCTGGACTTTCTGGTCACCATCGATCTCCAGCTCACCCGGGATGCGGCCTACGCCGATATCGTCTTGCCCGCCACCACGGCCTTTGAACAGGAGTCCTACTGTTACTACGGAAACGCCATCCGGCTGCGGGAAAAACTGACAGAGCCCGTGGGTGAAGCCCGGCCCAATTACCAGATCCTGGCAGAATTGGCCGAACGCTTGGGCTACGGCCACCTCTACCCCCAGAGCCAGGAAGAGCTGCTGCACTACATCCTCGATGGAACCGGCTTTACCGTGGAGGACTTGAAACAGGCGGACAAACATGTGCTCCGCAACGGCAAAAAAAAGATGGCCTACCGGAAATGGGAAAAGGGCCTGCTTCGACGCGACGGCAAACCGGGGTTTGAGACCCCGTCGGGTAAATTCGAGATCAAATCCACGGTGCTTGAACAGCATGGTTACGAGGGCCTGCCCAAATATGAAGAGTCCGTTGAGACCCCGGTCAGCAACCCGAAGCTGCACAAGCGGTACCCGCTGATCCTGGGAACCGGCCCCTTCAAACCCGACATGAAATCCTGCCTGCGGGCCATCCCGAGCTTCATGGAGAAATACCCCTACCCGGTCATTGAAATGAATGCGGCAGACGCCGAAAAACGCCGGGTCACCACCGGAGACACCGTCATCATCAAGACAGCCCGGGGCTCGGTGGTGATGAGGGCCTATGTCACCGACAAGATCATGGAAGGTTTTGTGTACGCCCCCGTGGGAGGCGGCGGCCCCCTGGGGACCGAGGCGTGGCAGAATGCCAACGTCAACGTGCTCACCGACTTGAACCAGTACGACGAGATCTCCGGGTTCCCGGTTTACAAAACACTGCTGTGCCAGGTGAAGCACAAGAAACGGGAACGGAGGCGTCCGGCCGCCCAGGACCCGAGCCTCGGGTGTGTGGGGTGATGAGCATGGGGCTTGCCGATCCTGTTTTTACGGATGAACCATGCATCCCTTTTTAGCCCCCCCAAGACCCAAGGCCTGGGCGTCATAAAAGGAGAAAACCGACGTAACGATTCAGCTCAAAATTGCCTCCGGCGGCCCTGCCGGGGGCCAAACTTTTAAAAAGTTTGACAAACAGGTCTTAAGTAAGCCTTCCAGGCTACGCCGAAACAATTTCGACATTTTCGCACCCGCGCTACGTTTTGATCGCCCTGAAGGGCGATCAAAACGTAGCGCGGGTGCCTTAGAAAAGTTTTTTGCGGAGCTTTTTTCAAAAAGGGACCCGGCAAGGAGCCACGGTGCATGGATTGGGGAATTACACGATTTCAGATTGTACCCAGGCAAGGTTGCAATATGAAATGTTGGAGGTAATGAACCCCCTTCCCAATACGCCGATCATACTTACCGGATCCCGAACAACCAAATATCCCACAGATCCACGTGATGACTACCTGTATTTATGGAAACACTCGCTCCGATGCGAAATAACACACATTTATTACGCGGTTCAAAGAGTACGCCTCCCAAAAACCGGGCCTTTAAAGTGACCCGGTGCATTACGGTCGGCGATGTTTCTCCACCACCCCTTTAAGGCCCTCCCAGTACATCCCATTGGCTTTGATAAAGGAGTCGACGATCTGGGCCTCGGTCTCAAGCCCTCGCATATTCTGTGTCAGGGGGCTCAGCATCAAATCGGCAAATCCATGGGAGTATATCCACCCCTGAATCAAAACGGTCTCTTTGATGTCGTCGGGGATGCCCTTTAGAAGCGGGTAATCAGCAATTCTGTCCATGCTGCGCTTCAGGTTCTCCTCGGCCATGACCGTATTGATCCCCGGGTATTTGTCGCTGTGAATGCACTTGTAAAGATGCCTCTCCTCTTTGGCGAACAGAACATACCCCAAGCCCATATCCAGATAGACATCACCACTTCTCGGGGTGTCCTGAAATGCCTCCAGAACCTCCCATGCCTTTTTCACCACCGCCTCTTCAATCTCTGCCATGGTCCTGCCACATGAGTAGATCGGCATGGTGGAGGCATTCAATTCCGTTGCGATGGTTCGGGCTGTCAGCTTTTCCACTCCGCCCCTGCGAACCACCTCAAGGGCGGCCTGGGTAATGTCTTCAATGGCAAACCTGGTCTTCCGCGGCATAGTCCCTCTTTTAAATAATAAATATTATATAACACTTGTTATTTTAGCGTGTCAACAATGTTTTTCACAACCAATTAAAGAGGATAACTCCTCGTTTCGCAAGCAAGCACGTCGAAAAACACGCTTCAGCCAATCTCAGTACCCAGGTGCCATCACGGAAACATGCCGTTACAGGCCCATGGGACTTTTGCCTCTGAAGACATGGCGATTTTACCTTTCACCCAGAGCGCAATCGTATACTGAAGGCATTACACCATATTCCACCCCCGATGCAATCACGAGATCGTCATGGACAAAAGAACATAACGAGACAAACAACAGAGACGTCCCCCACCATGGCCAGCCAGTGAAATCAGAAAAGGGCCTCCTCACCAGGTCGTTTCCTCCCCGTTAATCAGTGCACCCGCAAAGCGAACTTTCCTATTTCTACATTGATAACAGATGGTATTTTACCTATAGAAGCTGCATGGAAACGAGTCGGCAGAAGAGCCTTGAGGTAAGCCACCACATCTGCAGCTCCGATGCCTTGAATATGGGTGCTCTCGCCTCGTGAAATATCCGGGTTGGGGAAACCTGTTTCTTTTTAAGGCATCAAGGGGATAACACTCCATGCCGGCATTTATAAAACTGAACAGTTGAGGGACCATTCCGTATGAAACATGTTACACGCCGTTGTATTTCTCTTACCGGTATCTCCATTTTCCTGCTCCTGACCGGATGCGCAACCATCGTAAAAGGCCCGACCCAGGAGGTGAGCTTTACGTCGGTTCCCGCCGGGGCGTCTGTCATATTAGACGGAAGGGTCCTTGGCCAAACCCCTTTCACAATGCTGCTCAAGAAAAAGCCGGGCCAGGCCATTGTCTTTGAAAAACAGGGATACAGCCCTCAACACATGACCCTGACAACACGCCTGGACAGCTGGTTCTGGGGAAACATTGTCTTTGGCGGGGTTTTAGGCTCCGTAACGGACGGATTCTCGGGCTCGGTCACCGAATACTCGCCGTCTCAATACTTCATCACACTCTCTCCCGTCGCCTCCGGAAAGACACAACCCATCAGCAAAAAGGCCGAAGCCGAAAAATACATCGTCACGGCATATCAGAACATTGTCACGGAACTGAACTCCGACACAGGCGAGTATGTGGCATCACTGTTCACCCTGCTGGATATTCCGACAAAGGATCAACCACAGGCTGTGGCGCAGATACGGGACTTGTCGAACCAGCACGCATCTATTCCTGAATTCGCAGATCAGGTGACCCGCCTGTACCTCAATTAACGTCCACACCAAAACAGGACATCGGGGGCAGGAAAACACGGCTGCATTTTTCCTGCCCCACGACCACCGGCTTGGATATGTGTGCATGCGGCACGAAAATAATCCGGTGGGGTGGCCTTTCCCTTCATTTCTATTGAAAATACGGCTATTGAGACATAACCTGGATATGTCACGAGTCGGGTGAGAAAATCAAACAGCAAACCCTGATTTACATTTTGCATTTTCTGAACAGCTGACTTTTTTTATTATAGCCTTTCCGAAATCATATGATTTTCGCTTTGGCTGGTTGTTTTTTTCATAAAATATCCGGGATAAGGGTAGTCTTGTTCTTTGTAAAACCTGCTCTCGGCAAGACGGGCGGCATGAAACCCGGTGCATCGTGAAAGGATAGAGTGATGACAGTCAGAGACATTCTTATGCTTGGCAATGAGACCCTCAGAAAAAAATCGAAAGAGATTGATTTTGAGCGGGACAATGTGGAAGGTCACATCGCAGACCTCAGGGACACCCTCCGGTTTTTCCAGAAGAAAGAGGGCATTGGCAGGGCCATTGCCGCACCCCAAGTCGGCTGCCTGAAACGGATAGTCTACCTGGAGTCCGAAGGACGAACAATCGTGATGATCAACCCCAGGATCGTTTCCCAAAGCCCCGAAACCTTCGACGTCTGGGACAGCTGCTTCAGTGCCGATGTCGCTTTTTTCTGCCGGACCCGCCGACATCGATCCATCCACGTTCAGTACTGGAACCAGGACCGGGAACAGATCAATGAAACCTTCACGGACGATTTGTCCGAACTTTTCCAGCATGAAATCGATCATCTGGACGGCGTCTTGTTTACGGACCACACGATTGACCATCACATCATCATGAGAAGTGAATGGGAAAAGTTGACGGCGGTTTAAAGGCACAGGAATGAATATGAATATTGATGTAACGTCAAGCTGCGAGGGTGTGGACTGGAAAGCCGTATCGGACACATTAAAAAGCGTCAATATGGCTTTCTACGAACCCGAAATCCATCAAAAGGCATTTGAAGCCAGCCATACGACTGTGTTTGTCTATCATGAAACGCGGTTAATCGGGTTTGGCCGCGCCATATCTGATGGTACCTATCAGGCAGCCATATATGACTGTGCGGTTCGTGACGAATATCAAGGCAAGGGAATCGGGAAAATAATCATGAATGGTCTGTTAGCCGAACTATCGCATTGCAACATCCTTTTGTACGCGTCGCCGGGCAAAGAAGGGTTCTATCAATCCCTCGGGTTCCGGAAAATGAAAACGGGTATGGCATGTTTCCAGAAAGAAAACGTGATGCGAGATCGCGGATTTATAGAGTAATCATCACTCGCTCAAAAGCGAACCAGCCCCGATTAATTAATCGTGCGGCCCCACCCTTACCAGCCCTTTGTTCTTTTTGTGGATATGCGGTAACGTAGAGACGATTCATATGGCTAAACAGCGCACAGCCCCTCCCCCACCCATCCACCATGAAAGCCACGGGCAACCAGATTGCCTGTGTGGCAAAGGACGATCATGATTGTTATCAAGGCAATACTTCAGGCAAAACCCGGCATGGAACGTTCACTGGAAGAACGTCTCAAAGGCATTATCCCCAGCGTCCAGACTGAAAAAGACACCATTGTGTATACCCTTCACCGGTCCCAGGAGAACATGGGCCGATTTTTGTTTTATGAAAAGTACAAAGACCAGCAGGCCTGTAACGACCACATGACAACGCCATACCTCCAGAACCTCCTGAAACAGTGCAAAGACCTCTTGAGCGAGGCCCCGGATATTGAGCTGTTTGAGGAGATTGCAGGGTTTACACGAACAATAAATTCCTGACCCGGATATTTGGGGGCTCCCTTTTGCCCCTGCGCCATAGTGGATACAAAGTCTTGCCGAACACCATTGTGACGTTCTCGTCCCATGGACCTTCGCCAAGGCTGTGGAAACGTTAACCCGTAGCCTTTCTTCATTCCCTGCCATACAACAGCCAAAAGGGCAAAGCCATGTTGACAGGAATCCACATCCTCATGACATACACATGCAACCTGGAGTGTGACCATTGCTTTCTCTACTCTGGGCCCAGGGCGAAAGGGACAATGACTCTGGCCCAGATTCGTTCCGTACTGGATGAATCAAAAAAGATCGACGGTGTGGAATGGATATACTTCGAAGGCGGAGAGCCGTTTTTATTTTATCCCTCCCTGCTTGAAGGAATCAGGCTTGCACGAAGTATGGGCTTTAAGGTCGGAGTCGTAACAAATATCTATGGTGCGGTGTCCGATGAGGACGCAGACATACTGCTTCAACCCCTGGCGGAGCTTGGCGTGGCGGACCTCAGAATCAGTAACGATTCGTTTCACTATGGAATGGAAGACAATCCTGCCGGGCGCGGTCTGGCTGCAGCTCAGAGGCTGGGCATCCCCACCGCCCCCATTTGCATTGAAAAACCCTTTGTCGAGTCCGCCCCCGGCCAGGCACAGGCCACAGGAGCGCCTGTCATTGGGGGCGGTGCCATGTTCAGGGGGCGGGCTGTTGATACACTCGCAGAAGGGTTACCCCGAAGGCCCGCTCGACACTTCACCACATGCCCCCATGAAAAACTGGAAACCCCATCAAGGGTCCATGTGGACTGCTACGGACATGTCCACATCTGCCAGGGAATAAGCATGGGTAACATGTGGCAGCATCCCCTCTCACACCTGGTGCGCAGCTATGTCGCAACCTCCCATCCCATCTGCGGCCCCCTTTTAAGCCGGGGGCCGACAGGCCTGGCAGAACACTACGGAGTCGAGCTGGACCAAGGGTATGTGGATGAATGCCACTGTTGCACCCTTGTCCGCCGCGCCCTTATGGACAGGTTTCCAGATCACCTTGCACCACGGCAGGTATACGGCATAGACAAGCCGTAAAACACACCACCGGAAAGCATATTCCCAGAAGCTGTCGAGAAATAAACGACATCTTGTCCGCTATGTCTCCAGCATGCCCCACCCGGTCAACTCCTCGGCAGAGTACGCAGCCATGAGGTCCACGAATCGTCGGATTTTGGCCGGGACAAAGGCCGTGGACACATAGGTGGCATACAGGGGATAGGGCTCAAGGGTGTACTCGGGCAACAGCTGGACCAGCTCTCCGCTGTCAAGCAACCCCTTGAAAGCCCGGGGATTGCCCAGACTGATCCCGAATCCGGCCCGGTTGAGCTTACGAATCACCGAGGCGCTGTTGACGATGAATTTGGAGGATACCTTCACCTTTTCAGGCCCGTTCGGTCCGGTAAACTCAAGGGGGGTATCCCGTTGCATGCGGTTAAAAAAAAGAAAATCGTGGCCCGGCAGGTCCGACGGTTTTCTCGGGGTGCCGCGCTTTTCCAGATATGCCTTTGAAGCAATAAGCAGCACGGGCAGATCAATCAATTTCCGGCAGATGAGGTTGGAGTCGGGAAGGTTGCCGATACAGATAGAGACATCAATCCCCTTCTCGCCCATGTCCTGGATCTCACTTGTCAGGATAAGTTCAACTTTCAAATCCGGATACATATCGACCATGCCCGTCAAGACCGGGGCCACATGCACGTCGCCGATGTTGTTGGGAGCCGTCACCCGAAGCAGCCCCCTGGGGACATCTTTCTCGTGGGCCACGCACGCCTCAAGGGCAGCCTGCTCGTCCACAAGCCGCCGCATGCCCTCATAATACCGTTTCCCCGCATCCGTGGGAATCGACCGCCGGGTGGACCGCTGGAGCAACTTCACCCCGAGCCGGGCCTCCAGGGCCGCCACCTTCCGGCTCACGGACGACGGGTCCGCCCCCAGATGCTCAGCCGCCGCTTTGAGGCTACCTGCCTCCACCACCCTCAGAAAAATCTGTTCATTGGTTTCCATTGCCATGCCGCTCCCTGGAGAACATCCCCATTGCCTTTTCGTTGACTTTTCCGCCCGAATTCCTTTGAGCCCCCGTACTGACAGGGTCACGCCATTCGGGCAAAACACCCTTGTCAGCGCCCTTTCATCGTCCCTCCGGTGTTGCGACAACCCCGAAACCGGCCTGTCCCGACACGTTTAGCGATCACCCTTGCCCAGGAACGCATCCGTGCTTACCAAGCATTTCAGCAGGTTGCCGAAAGAAGCCCCTGGCCCGCACCAGTAATTGCAAAAAATGCAATTAGTAAATGATTATTTACCCCCTTCATGCCAACAAATCAACCGCGTATAACATCTCTCAGGTTGGCAACATGCCACGTCAATCACCGCATATCGCCGAAATGGACAACAAGGTGTCAAAACCCTGCCATGGCGATACAGCGTTTAGATCACCCATAGAACCAGGAGGTTCACAACCATGACTACACGAGTATATAAAAAATCAGGTCTGGCATCCGCCCTTCTCGCGCTCTGCGCCTTCACCCTCATCAGCACACAGGCATACGCAGGATGCATGGGCGCCATGTTCGGGCGGGTTGCCCAGGAAGGAACCCAGCTCCATGAGCTGGCCATGGCTTCCCTGAACCAGAACGGCGGTGCAGACACCTACTTCACCAACGGCGAAGGCAGGGTCCTGGATGTAAAGGCCAAGCAGTGCGATGACGGACGCGTTCGTGTCTCCGTTGAGCGCGTCTATATCCCCCGAAATTACATCACCGCCACCCACGACGGTACCCTGGCCGTGGAGGCAACTTACGACCAGCTCCATGAGCTGGCCCAGACAGGCGACAAGCTCGGCGGGTATACCCTGCTCCCGAACTCTGTGGGCGCCGATGCCTTCCAGTGCGGCGCAGACATCGCCATGGCCCTGGACGCCGAATAGCCCATTGCTGCACAGCGTGCTCTGTTCACTGCCAGGCCAATGCATCAGCCCTGAATAAAAAAGCAGTGACGCCAAAGCACAAAGCCCGTTTCCGTGGTTACCATGGGAACGGGCTTTTTTTATTGTCTGCTTTCGCGGGGCAGTATAAAAATATCCGGGCACATAAAGACAACAAAGCACAGGTCCTGAAACAGGACCCCAGACCGAAGGAAAGTAACGCCATGGAACGTATCTTACAGACTGCGGAAAGCATGCAACAAAAAGCCCGGGCCATCATTGAAGACACTCAGCTCATGGACATATGGACCTCCATCGGAGCAACGATCAATCTGGTCGGCTCGCTTCAAACAGGGCTTTTGATCAACAACCGGGACATCGACTTCCACATCTACTCGGCCCCCTTCAGCCTCTCGGACAGTTTTTCAGCCATGGCACGACTTGCCGAGAACCCTCGAATCAAGTCCATCTCCTACACCAACCTCATCGAGGCAGAGGACAAGTGCATCGAGTGGCACGCCTTTTACGAAGACGAGGAAAACCAGTCCTGGCAGATCGACATGATCCACATCCTTGAGGACTCTCCCTACGTCGGCTACTTCGAGCGTGTGGCCGAGCGCATCTCCCAGGTGCTGACCCCGGAAACCCGCCAAGCCATCCTCACCATCAAGGACGCCATCCCCCCAGAGAAAAAAGTGATGGGCATCCAGATATACAAAGCCGTTATTGCTGACGGGGTGCGGGATGTCGACGCGTTTTGGCATTGGAAAGACGCACAGCCCGATGACGGGATCGTGACCTGGGTTCCGTAAAAAGAAGGAAACGGCTCAGCGGCCCCTTGCCTCCGGCACTCCTGCCGGGGGCCAAACGATTGCCCGTTTCTATGGGCTGGGTCTGGCAAACAGACTTTGGGGCCCGGTTTTGTTCGAGTGCCTTGGTTTACTGCTTTGCATTCACATCCCCTTTGCTCCTCTTGCCTGTCGTTTTAGGGCCATGCCAAGACTAAATTACACATGACGGGATCATCCCATAAGTCCTCAGCATGATTTTTTTATCGTTGCTTCGACACATAACGAATTTAAGGCGGAGTATCGTTATGTATTATTATTTTAGGGCATAGCCCTTATCCAAGTCTTGATTCATCGATATCTCGAAACTTTACAGTTACCTCCAAGTCGCAGTATAGTTGTAAGGCCTTCCAACCCGGACACCACGCCCCTCCCCCCTTCCAGACACGGCTCCGGCCTGCCCATCACCAACCAAGGAGAAAAAAACATGACCGAGACCCGACAGGAAACCGATACCTTCGGCCCCATTGCCGTCCCGGCCGACGCCTATTGGGGAGCCCAGACCCAGCGCTCGCTGCAATACTTCAACATCGGAAACGAACGCCTGCCGCGTGCCATGATACGGGCCCTGGGCATCGTCAAGTTGTGTGCGGCCCTTGCCAACCTCAAACAGAAAACGCTCCACAAAACCCTAGCTGCGGCCATTGTAGATGCGGCCCGGGATGTCATTGAAGGCGGGATGGACGACCACTTTCCCCTGGTGATCTGGCAGACCGGCTCCGGCACCCAATCCAACATGAATGCCAACGAGGTGATCTCAAACCTTGCGAACCAGCGGCTCGGGGGCGCCCTGGGAGCCAGGGACCCCATTCACCCCAACGACCACTGCAACCTGGGCCAATCATCCAACGACACCTTTCCCACGGCCATGCACATCGCCGCCGTAGAAGAGCTTCACCACCGCCTCCTCCCCGCCCTGGACAGCCTCTATGCCGCCCTGTCCGGCAAGGCCAAAACATGGGAGGGTATCGTCAAAATCGGGCGCACCCACCTGCAGGACGCCACCCCCCTCACCCTGGGCCAGGAATTCTCGGGCTACGCCGCCCAGGTTCGCCTCGGAAAAGATCGCCTCAAAGACAGCCTGAAGCGCCTCTACCCCCTGGCCCAGGGCGGCACCGCCGTAGGAACAGGCTTAAATACCCGTATGGGCTTTGCCGAGGCCTTTGCAGAAGAGGTGGCAACCTATACGGGGCTTCCCTTTGTCACGGCGGACAACAAATTTGAAGCCCTGGCAGCACACGACGCCATGGTGGAGACCTCCGGGGCCCTCAACACCCTGGCTGTCAGCCTCAACAAAATCGCCAACGACATCCGCTTCTTAGGCTCCGGTCCCCGCTCCGGCCTGGGCGAACTCTCCCTTCCCCAGAACGAACCGGGCTCCTCCATCATGCCGGGAAAGGTCAACCCCACCCAGTGCGAGGCCATGACCATGGTATGCGCCCAGGTCATGGGCAATCACGCCACCGTAACCATTGCAGGGGCCCAGGGACATTTTGAGCTCAACGTCTTCAAGCCGGTCATCGCCCACAACGTCCTGCAGTCCATCGGACTGTTATCCGATGCGGCGGAGAGCCTCACCCGCCACTGCATCACAGGCATCGAGCCCAACACCCGCCGCATCGCAGAGCTCATGGAACAATCCCTCATGCTCGTCACCGCCCTGGTGCCCCACACCGGCTACGACAAGGCCGCGTCCATCGCCAAAGAGGCCATGGCCCGGGGATGCACCCTGCGGGAAGCCGCCCTTTCCAGCGGATGGGTCACCGAAGACGAATTTGACGCACTGGTGAAACCCGAGACCATGACCGGCCCCCGGGACTGAAGGCACTCTATGGTCAAAAGCAAGCCTCCGGCGGCGAGGGTGGCGAAAACACTTCGAAAGCCCATGGCCCGCGTTAAGCCTGGCGGTGCGGGGGCCGCACCCTACGATTCGCGAAACGTACCGACACCCTGTAGAGTACGCCGTGCGCACCGCAAAACGTCTCGAAAACCAGTATCGTTTGCGGTGTGGCAAGTACCATAAACGACAAAAGCCGAGTTTTTGGGTCGCTTTTCTCACCCTTCGGGCGAACCGAGTGCATATCCGGGTTAGCCCGGATATGTCATAAAAAACAGCCCCGGCTCACTCAACGCAGCCCACATAGCCCCTCTTTTTGAACAGGGTACTGAAGGCAATCCCGGCCATCACCATGCTGCACCCCAGAAGGTGCCGGTGATCCAAGGGCTCCCCAAGGACGAGGGCGGCCAGGAGAACGGAGCTGGCGGGCATGGCGGCTGTGGCAGCCCCGGCGGCTTCGGCGCTGACCCTGCCCACGCCGTGGGTCCATAGCAGATAAGCCATGGCCGTTGCGCACACACCGTAGTAGACAATGCCCGCAAAGGCCTGCACACCAGGCAGGAGATTGTAAACCCTGAACTCCCATGCGACAAAGGGACACATCATCACCAGGCTGATCAGCACCAGACCGAAGGTATTGGTCACTGCAGAAATCTCATGGGCCACCTTTTTCCTGAAAATGGTAAAAAGGGCTTCAGCCACCACCGCCCCAAAAACCAAAAGGCTTCCCGAAAGATGCCCCTCCCCACCGGGCTGTCCTGAAGAAAGATTCAGAACCATCATGCCGATCACCGCAAGCCCTACCCCCATCATCCCGAACGGGGTGGGGTGCTCCCCGAGAAAGAGGGCCGCACACACCGTAAGAACAGCCGGTGTGGTTCCCAGAATCACCCCCGCCTGCACGGCTCCGGTATGCTGCAGGCCATAGAGGGTAAGCACCCGAAAAAGAACGATACCGCACAGGGCCTGCATAAATAGAGACACCCATTGGTCAGGTGTTAATGCGACAATCTCACGCCACCGGACAAGGGCCGGGGCCAGCAACACAAGGAAAGCCACGAGCAGGGTACTGAAAGCGATCATAAAAACCGGCAGGGCCTCCGTAAGGGATTTTCCCACCACCACGGAGCTGCCTGCCAGAACCATGGCCATGACCAACTGGGCCATACCCTTGACCTGTCCGTGAAACGAGTTGGGGTAACGCATGAAAAGCCTCCTTTGACGGCAAATGAAAATGCGTGTACCTTACTCCAGCGCAAGTGGTTTACAAAAGATCCACTTTTGGCCCATTTTCATAGGGCCACTCAATTTTCATAGGGCCATTTATAAGGAGGCGGCCATGCTCTGGCTGACATTGGATAAGTGTTCAAGGGTTCCCATGATCCGCCAGGTCTATGAACAGATCAGGCGGCGCATTTTGGACGGAGAGCTCCCCGCAGGCACCCGCCTGCCTTCCAGCCGTGAGCTTTCTGAGCGCCTCGGGGTTTCGAGGAATGTGATTCTGGAAGCCTATGACCTTCTCTATGCCGAAGGGTTTACCGAATCAAAAACCGGTTCCGGCACCTATATCGCACCGGGGAGTGTGTATCCGGCCACATCCCCACTCGGGCCCCCGGAAACACCACCGATCGCCCCGAAAACCGACTGTACTTCCGGGGTAATTGATTTCAAATCGGGGACGCCGGACCTTCGCCTGTTCCCAACCCGCACCTGGCTCTCCATGCTGAAACAGGTCTACGCAAGCCCCCCGGAAGAGGTGCTTGCCTATGGGCACCCCGAGGGACGCATGGAGCTTCGAGAAACGATCTGTCGCCATGTGGTGGAACGGCGAGGGGTCTGCTGCCACCCGGATCAGGTGGTCATCACCTCGGGGACGACCCAGGCCATCGGCATTGTCTGCGCCCTGTTGCTCCGGAAACGTCGGGAGGCGATCCTCGAAGACCCCATCACCCTGGATATCCAGCACATCGTCCGGAGCCATGGAGGTAAAATCCTCCCGGTGCCGGTGGATGATGCGGGCATCATCACCGAACGCCTGCCCCAGGGCCCATCCCCCGCCTTTGTTTTCGTGACCCCGTCACATCAGTTTCCCATGGGCGGTACCCTGCCCATTCAACGGCGCATCGACCTGCTGCATTACGCAGAGGCCACAGGGGCCTTCATCGTTGAGGACGATTACGACAGCGAATTCCGATTTGACGGTCCGCCCATCAGTTCCCTCCACGGGCTCTGCCCGGAGCGAGTGATCTATATCGGCACCTTCAGCAAAACCTTTTGCCCGTCCATTCGCACCGGCTACCTGGTGCTTCCAAAGGAGCTCATCACCCCTGCCAGGACCCTGAAATGGCAAAGCGATCTTCACAATGACACCGCCTCCCAGCTTGCCCTGGCCGAGTTCATAACCCGGGGGCACTACCTCAGACACCTCTCAAAAATGAAGAAACTCTACCGCCAAAGACGCCTGACCACCGTAAACGCCCTCACGGAGGCCTTCGGCGACCGCGTAAGCATCCTGGGAAGCGACACAGGCCTCCACCTTTCGGCCCGGTTCCAGGACATCCCCTTCACGAAAAAACGCCTTGCCCGCATCGAGGCTCACGGGGCCCGGGTCTACCCTGTCTCACACCACAACATCGTGCCGGGCCAGCACAGGGACACGCTGGTGATTGGATACGGGAATCTCGATAAAAATACCATCAGGCGAGGCGTCGGAGCGTTAAAGGATGCCTTGGGGTGAGGAGAGGGACCATAAAAGACAAAAGCCGCTGCCACGCGTTACGCCTCGCGGTGCGGGGGCCGCACCCTACAATTCACGAGCGCATCGATGGCTCGCAGGGTGAACCGTGCGCACCGCAAAGCGTGTCGAAAACCGATATCCCATACGGTGATACGAGGAACCATTTGCCTTTAGCCTTTCCCCCTTAGCCCTCCCCCCTTAGCCCTTAGCCTCCCCCCTTAGCCCTTAGCCTCCCCCCTCAACCTTCAATCCCATACTCCCGAATCTTCCGGTACAGGGTCGCCACCCCGATCCCCAAAGCCGAGGCAGCCGTCCGCTTGCCCTTGGTGTCGTTGCCGAAGCGCTTGACCGCCTCGATGATAACCTGCTTTTCCACCTCTTTCAGGGGCAAAACCGGGGACTCTGCGGCGCAGCGGCCACAGGTACAGGTGGCTGGCGTTTCCAGTATCCGCGGAGGCAGCAGGGAGTCGTCGATGACGCCGCCTGCGGGCATCATGTTCACCATGAATTCGATGATATTCTCGAACTCCCGCACGTTCCCAGGCCAGGCGTAGCCGCGGAGCCGGTCCATGGTGGAGGGTTCGATCCTGCGGAACCGCTTATTGAACCGACCGCTGTACTTGGCCAGAAAATGCTCTGCAAGCAGATCGATGTCCTCGGGCCGCTCGCACAAGGGGGGGATATCCAGGGGGATGACGTTGAGGCGGTAGTAAAGGTCGCTCCTGAACATGTTTTTAGAGATAAGCTCCGGCAGGTCGTCGTTGGTTGCTGCAATGACGCGGATATCCACATCAATGGGCTTGTTGGCCCCCAGGCGCTCCACCTTGCGCTCCTGGAGCACTCGAAGCAGCTTGACCTGGAGATAGAGGGGCATGGAGCTGATCTCGTCAAGGAAGAGTACCCCTTTGTGGGCCAGCTCGAATTTACCGATGCGGCCCCCGGGGCTGGCTCCGGTAAAGGCCCCGGAGGTGTAGCCGAAAAGTTCGCTCTCCAAAAGGGTGTCGGGGATAGCCCCGCAGTTGATGGCCACAAAGGGCTGCTCCCACCGGTCGCTCTCGTGGTGGATGGCCCGCGCGAACATCTCTTTGCCCGTGCCGCTCTTGCCGCTGATGAGCACCGTGGAAGACGACGTGGTAATGGCCATCACCTGATCCTTGAGCTGCCGGATGGCAGGGGACATCCCAAGGATGGCATCAAGCCCCTCACCGGAGGCAGACGACGTAAGGGTGGACATCTTGCGTGTAAAATCGGTCTGGGTTTCAAAGAGCATCACCCTGGAAAACCTGGGATCATCCTTTTGCAAATCCACCACCTGCCCCATGATCACCAGATGGTGCTCCCCGAAGTGGAGTTCGTACTCTTCGGCGTCACCCACGGTGTTGCCGGTGGGAATCAGCTGGACCGACACGGTATCGCCGGGCCCCTCGATCCCCAGTTCTTTCCTTGCATGGGCGTTGGCGTAGGTCACGCTGCCGTCGGCCCCGAAGACAAACATGCCCTCGGCATGCACATCCATCACCTGCCGCAAGACATCCAGTGTCTGCGTGGTCTCCGCAATGTGGCTGTAATCCTCGGCCTTGGCCGCAATAAGATCCGCCATCATGGAGAGAAAGGCGCCGTAATTGTTCCTGTTTTCCAGGATGGTCTGCTTGTCCTGCTCTGTAAAACAGATAATCCCGATAACCCCCAAGGCCTCCCCATCGCGCAGGATCGGAGAGCAAAGGGTCAGCTTCTCCTCGCACCCCTCCCTGTTCTTGCAATTAAAGCAGATGGGATCGTTCTTCGGGTTGTCAATGCACACCGGCTGCCCGGTGTTCAGGGCATGTCGGTAGACCTCCCCTTCGTCTTCAATGCTTTTCCCGTCTCCTTCAGCATACCGACCCGTACCGGCGATGCGTTTCAGATCCGCCCCCACCACCTCCACATCTATGCCCACCACCACGGCGATGACATGGGCAAATTTCCTGATGGACTCTTCTATTGCATAAAGCATCGTGGTCTATCCTCTTCTCATACACCATGGGACAGCTATCCCGGATATCTCATGACAAAACAACCAGTCTCATGAAATATTCGGCCTATGCCCGTTTTTACTGAATTTCGAATTTACCAAACTCGCTGACCCGGCACTGCCCATGAAAGCCGCGTCACCCACCGCAATCCACGGAGAGAACCGCCACCGGCGCAGACAACAATTATCATTTTGATAGCCGACGTATGGTCAAACGACATCCCAGAGGCATACCACCAATCTCCGAGAATCAGAAGACATATTAAAAAACAGTTCTCTCTCCGGTCAAAAGCGGTGCAGCACCCTCAAAATTATCATTCTGGTAATTTTTATCAAAACGATAATGAATTGTTACGCCACAACAGACAAGGGGGCTCGCCCTTATCTAAAAAAAGAAAATCATTTTCAAGAACTTATAAACTAATTCTCACTTTTGGCCCGCGAGTTGCTTTGGATGGTTCCCACAACAAAACAGAATCCACAAAGCAAACCCAAGCCACACAGGAGGATCGCATGAAGAAAAAGATCGTCTGCTCACCCAACGCCCCCAAGGCCATCGGTCCCTATTCCCAGGCCGTCATCAAGGGAGACACCCTCTATGTCTCCGGCCAGCTTCCGGTGAACCCCGAAACGGGCAAACTGGCCCAGGGTATCGAAGACCAGACGCGCCAGAGCCTTTCCAACATCAAGGCCATCCTGGAAACCGCGGGCACCGATTTTTCCCGCGTCTGCCGAGTCGGCGTGTTCATGACCGACCTGGCCGACTTTTCCGCCATGAACGAAATCTACGCCACATTCTTCGACGGAGACTTCCCTGCCCGCTGCTGCGTGCAGGTGGCCGCCCTCCCCATGGGAGCCGAAGTTGAGATAGAAGTGACCGCCGATGTGTAAGGACCATCCATGACCGCACCCGTAAGTGAAATGTACAAAGGATCAAGTACTTTTCTAATAATGGGACGTGGCTTTCCATGGTGTGTGTGATAACTGAAAAGTGAATACAATTATTGCAAGACACACCGCTACGACCCAAACCGGATTTGAAATTTATATGTCGTAAAATTAAGGGGTAATCATGGATGAAATAAAACATATTTGCAAAGACCATGAAAATGAGATTACAGATTTTTTAAGAAAAATCATTTCTATACAAAGCTATACCGGAGAAGAAAAAGAGGTTGCCCAGACCATAAGGCAAACCATGGAGCAACTGGGGTATGACGACATCATTGAAACCGAATACGGCGATGTAATCGGTGTTCTTGGAGACGGAGACACAACAATCCTCATTGACTCTCACATGGATACCGTCGTCGTGAACGATGCGGATCAATGGGAATATGGTCCCTTCAGCGGCGAGGTAGTAAACGGAAAAATGTATGGCCGCGGCGCATCGGACATGAAAAGCGCCATCGCATCCTCTGTTTACGCAGGGTACTTTGCGAAAAAAATGGGGTTACTGGAGGGTAAAACCGTATACATATCGGCCTCCGTCATGGAAGAAGACTTTGACGGGTTTGCGCTGAAAAACATCCTTGAAAAGCTCCCCAAAAAGCCCGACGCAGTTGTTATCGGGGAACCGAGTGACAGGCAAATTGCACTGGGCCATAGAGGCAGGGCATTGCTGGAAATCCACACGAAAGGCGTATCGTGTCACGGAAGCGCCCCCGAAAACGGTGTCAATGCTGTCTATGAAATGTCTGAAATCATCCAGAGAGTCAACGACCTCAACAACACATTATACAAAAATGAAGGCCAGCACGGCTCTGTGGTACTGAGCAAAATCGAAAGCACAGCAGTGTCACTCAACGCAGTGCCTGACGAGTGCACCATTTACCTTGATCGCCGCCTGGCAAGCGGAGAGACATTTCAGGTCATTGAAAAAGAGATGAATGATCTCATTGAAGGCACAAAAGCATCTTGGAATGTCTATGACGCCCTCGGCAAAAGCTATACCGAAAAAGAATTTGCCATGTACAGCTTTATGGAGTCCTGGGCCATGGCTCCGGACGACCCGATTACCGTTGCCATGAAAAATGCCTTTGAAAGCGCAACAGGGGAGAGCTCAACACTTTTCCACTGGAATTTCAGTACAAACGGATTTGCGTCAACGGCCAAGGGGATCCCCACAATAGGATATGGCCCGGGCATTATGAAATATTGCCACATGAAAGACGAGCATTGCGAAATGAAAGATGTCTTTGACGCGGCCCGAATATACACAACCTTCATAAATGAGTTCAATAACTAAACTTAAAAGACACTGCTAAGTTAGTAAGGAGAGCGATTATGAAATACGAAGTAAACGGAACAATGAGAAATGTACCTTTCGCACAGGAAGAGTATGATGCACGCTTGGCACACGCAAAAAAAATCATGCGCGAAAACGGCGTCGAAATACTGTTTTTAACATCACCTGAAGCTCTCTACTATTTTTCCGGATACAAACTCAGCTGGTACAGGGTCAACTCAAAAAAACAGTGGAATTACTATGTCCCTGCAAGCATAGCGATCCATGTCGATCACGATGACTTTGCCTTCATGGATGTGGCTGGCGAAGAAGCCGACGTTTGCGAAGACACCGTATCGAAAGATATCCGTATCTTCACCCATGCCGGTCGTCCCACCTACGGAATCAGCGGCAATGCAGGCACCATCCCCCTTGGCGGTACCCTCATGGGCGCCATCGCCAAAAACCTCAAAGAATCAGGGTGGCTGACTGGAAAAGTCGGCATCGAATCCGAAAAGCACGGGCTCCATATCACAAAATTGATTAACGATGCCTTTGTTGAGGAAGGAACAGAAACATTTAACGCAAGTGAGATGTTTGACCTTATCCGCCAGGTCAAATCCAAAGCCGAGTTAGACTACATTGTAAAATCAGCAAAAATTGCCGATGTCGCGATGGATGCGGTCAAAGAATACCTCAAGCCCGGGGTTACTGAAAATGAACTCTATGCGTATGCTGCCTACAAAATGTCCCTTTCAGGCGGCGAACTTGCCGGATGTGCGTTTATCCATGGCGGCAACCGCGTATTACGCGGCCACAACTTCCCATCCCACGAAAAACTCGAGCAGGGAGACGTGGTAATCGTCGACCTGTTCGGCTCTCACCAACGTTACAGTTCCGATTTAAGTCGCCTTTTCACCATTGGGGACCTGGACGCGAGCCGATACACGGAAGACCAGATTGCTTTCCTGCGCCTTGCCGAAAAATACCACCCCCTTATCCGGGAAAAAGTCCAAAGCATCCTCAAGCCCAATATGCTCATCAATGATTTCACTAGCGAGCTCAAAGAGTTCTACCAGGAGTTAGGCATCTGGGGCAAACAGTTCTGGCTTGGGGGTTACGACATGGGCATCCTCTGGCCCGGCGACTGCTGTGGTGGCGCAACGGTCTACGACGCCGATATGGACAAAAAAGATCAGCGCTTTGTTCCCGGGACAGCCGTTAACTTTGAAACAGGTTTCTGGGTCATTGACACACTGGTCTTCTATGAAGACAAGGCCATTATTGCCGGTGACACCCCCTGGGACATCGTCAGCGTGTAGCCCGGATTTTTCATGAGAATAGGGTATGCGCTTATTTCAATCGTCAAGGAGTTGCCGACGGATAGAGACAGGTGCATACCCAACGCAAACAGCCTTTCCCCCAGGGCAGGGCAAGGCATCATCGGCCACGCCGCATGATCAACACAAGACATATAAACCCATTCAAGGGCCCGTGCCGGCCAATCCGGTATCGGCCCCATATTATAGATGACAAGTTGAGGTTACGTTAATGAGTTACAAGAAGTGTGGCTGTGAATTTTTTGCAGCTGATTGTGCAGGAAAGACCGATTGCGACCTTTTTACCCCTGAAGTTGCCAAAAGAGTCAGGCGGTATGCAAAAACGCTCGAGCAATATGAACCGACCCCCCTTGTTGCCCTTGATGAGCTCTCCAAAGAGCTGAACGTAAAACGTATTTTTGTCAAAGACGAATCATACCGCATGGGGTTAAAGGCGTTTAAGTCCATTGGGGTTGTGTATGGCGTGTCCAAGGTTCTGTGCAAACATTTGGGAGTAGACATCGATGACATTGACTTCGATTACTTTTTGAAGCCTGAAGTAAATGCCAAAATCAAAGATATTGTTTTGATTGCGGCAACCGACGGCAACCACGGCAAAGGCCTGGCCTATGCCGCAAAATTAATCGGCTGCCAATGCTATATCTACATGCCGTCCCAGACAGTTCCAGCCAGAATTGAAGCCATCGAAAATCTGGGCGCCGAGGTTACGGTCACACCTCACAACTATGACGGAACGTTGAAGCTTGTCATTGATAAAGCCGCGGAAATGGGCTGGTGCCATGTCCAGGACCAGGCGTGGGAGGGCTATACAGAGACAACCAACTTTATCTCACAGGGCTACACCGCCATTGCGGATGAAATCAGAGAACAGTTGGATGAAACAAAACCGACACACATTATCCTGCAGGCCGGTGCAGGCTCATTCGCTGTTGGTATCATGGCCTACTATTCATCGTTGATGGCTGAAAACAAGCCCCATATGACCATCGTCGAGCCGGACACGGCGGGTTGTTACATGCAGTCCGCGTTGGCGAATAAGTTTTCAACTGTCGATGGTGATTTGGAAACCATTATGGCCGGCCTGTCCGTTGGAGAGCCGAATATCTTCGCCTACACGGTCCTGAAAGACATTGTCGATTACTACATCACATGCCCCAACGAATTTTCAGCAACAGGCATGAGAATCTTGGCAAATCCCATGGGCGACGACACAAAGGTTACGTCCGGAGACTCAGGTGCAGTCTGCCTTGGCGTTACTTACGGTATCTGCACAATGGATGCATTAAAAGATATCCGTGAAGAGATGAAACTGACAAAAGACTCCGTCTTGTTGTTCATCAGCACCGAAGGGGACACCGATCCTGAAATATACAAAAACATCGTATGGAACGGAAGCTACCCACTGAAAGCATAGAAAAACTGTCCAGTTCTCGCAGAGTTTGACAAGCAACACTTACCACTACAGTGCGACGTGCACCCGACATGACAATGGTTCTGTCTGTTCAACGGTTCGGACCGATGGAAAAATTAAAACGTCGGGTGCGCAAACTCAAATGTCGGGCTCAATATAAGCCCAGCAATAAAGGAGAAATGCAATTGAGTAGCTCATTAGACACAAGTCAGGGAAATGGCACGTTAGGCAAATGGACACTCTTGGCGATGGGTGTTGGCTGTACCATTGGCGCCGGTGTGTTCTCGCTGGTAGGTCAGGCAATCGGCATCACCGGCCATTCACTTTGGCTTGCCTTTGGTTTGGCTATTATACTTGGTTTTTTCTACAACGCACCAATGCTTTTCGCAAGTGGGTCACTGATCATGGACGGCGGCCCCTACGCCCTCATCAGCACCATTCTGGGCAAGAAATACGCAGGCATGTATGTGGTAAGTTTCTTTCTGTACTTCCCTACTGTCGCAATATATGCCATCTCTCTTGGCATCTACGTGCACTCGGTTATCCCGGGACTGCCTGTCAACGTTGTCGCGATCATTGCACTGACAACGTTTTACATCGTCAACCTGTTTGGAATGGACACATTGTCCAAATTCCAGAATATGATGACCGCCGCCCTGGTCGTAGGCGTTGCGACATTTATTCTTATCGGGTTGGGGCATATTGACTTCACGCTGCTGTCAAGCGTTTCGAACCCCGATTTTTTGGCAAACGGACCCAAGGGCTTGTTTAAAGCCACGTGTTTGCTCTCCTTCTGTACGTATTGTCAATACTACCTCATGTTCTTCAGCAGGCACGCCAAAAATCCCAAGAAAGACATTGCCTTCGGCATGCTGGGAACAACCATTGTTATCGTATTCGTATACTTGGGGGTTTCTATTGTTGCATCCGGAGTGCTCCCTATCGAAGCGGTTGCAAATCAACCCCTTACATACGTCGCAAAAAAGATTCTCGCTTCACCGATTTTTGTATTCTTCATCATTTGCGGGCCTTTCATGGCCCTTGCCACAACCATTAACAGCGTGTATGCCGCCTACGTGCAGCCTCTGTACTCAGCGACCCAAGACGGCTGGTTCCCCGAAAGCTTTGCTGCAACCAACAAAAAAGGCAGCCCCTGGAAAATCCTGACGATTTGCTGGGCATCGTCCATGATTCCCATTGTATTGGGATGGGATGTCAGCACCATTGCAAACACCTACCTGTTAACCGACCTCATCCTGGGTGTTTTCCTCGTGGTTTCAATCGCTCAAATCCCCAAAAAATACCCGGGTGCCTGGGCAAACAGAGAGTTTGGAAGAAAAATCCCGACGTGGGCCTTCTATGTATCAGTGGGCCTTGCCGGTCTTGTGCAATGCATCATTATTTACAACTCAATTACATCCATCAAACTCTACATCGTCGTTATTACGATCATAGCGTTTACCACGGGTGTGGTTTATGCGATCAAAAAAGAAAAAGACCATAATGTAAAGTCTCCCATACTGGATCTTTCCATGGAAACGATTGAATAACAGACCTCCCCTTGCCCCGTTTCCCATCAACACGACGGGGCGGGTCAGGTCGGCACGCGAGTGCTTCCACGCTGGGATACCCGCTTCCATAAGTCAAGGAGGGCATCCCAGCGTGAAACAACTTCGGCTTCCCCCTGCCCAGAAACAAAGCCATGGACAGGGTGGACGTCATCGGGCTGGAAGAACACGTGCGGGGCATCATCACCGGAGATGAACACCCGCCCCCGAACCGACGGCATCTTACGCGTGCCGGTCCACCGCACGCCCGTGGTGTCAGACGCAAAGACCACAGGCAGCGACCCGGGACACGTGATCCGGATCAAATATCAAAACAGCCTTACGACGCAAAAACCGAACACATTGCCATTGCGAGGCATTGCCGCCTCAAAAAACGAAAGCCGCCGCGCCTTGATCGTAGACCACGTCAACGTGCGGCGGCTTTTGTCTTTCCTCCTGAAGCACCCACCACTATTAAATGAAGACTCATATCATTCGACCTGCGTCACCCATCGCAAAGCGGTGCGGGGGCCGCACCCTACGATTCGCGACACGCTTCGGGGCCCCCGTGAATGCACTGCATTACGAGCTTTTCTCTTCCAGCCAGCGTGAATACAAGGCAGAGGCACAGATGGTGAGGAACTTAACGATGTCCGAATCTGAGCGGGAGGTGAGGATGATGGGGGCTGAGGCGCCCAGGACCACGTTGGCCACTTCGGCACCCATGGTCATGGCCCAGCTTTTGTAGAGGATGTTGCCGGTGGCGATGTAGGGCACCACGAGGATGTCGGCCTTGCCTGCCACGGGATCACCGGTGATGCCCTTGGCTTTCACAAAGGTGTCGTAAAGGGCAAGGTCGTAGGAAAGGGGGCCTGCCACGTCAGCGTCTTCCCACACCATCTCCGAAAGGTTCCGCTCGAACACGGTGGTGGGGATGCTGTCCGTGGGCACCTCGTTGGCATCCAGAAGAGCCACCTTGGGACGGGCAACGCCCAGGGAGCGTGCCACATCAATGGCGTTGCGGACGATATCCACGCCACTGGCCACATCGTCCCCCACAAAGAGCTCGGGGTTAATGCCCGGATCGGTGAGCATGAGAAGCCGGTCCACGCCGGGCACTTCGAAAATGCCCACCAGGGACAGCCTCCGGCCTGTGCCGATGCCCTCGTTTCTGTTCAGGATGGCCTTTAAAAAGGCGTTGGTGTTGACCTTCCCCTTCATGATCATGTGGCCGAGGCCCTTGCGGATAATGGCCACACCGGCCCGGGCCGCCGCCGGTTCGAAGTCGTCGCCCTCGGCTGCAACCTCCACGTACTCGTAGGCGGCTGGGAACCGAAGTTCTCCGTCGCACCGCTCTTCGATCCAGGCCCTTTTGCCCACGAGATAGGCCTTGTCGATGATCTCCTCTTCAATGGCGATGTTGATGGCGGAGATGGCTGTCTTGTCCGGAGAGATCACCACGATGTTGCGGCGGGTCAAGAGCTTGGCCGCTTCGATGATGGCCTTCATGCGCCGCCCCCGCGTGCGGTGGACCATGGACTCGCCTTTGTAGATGGAGGAGACCAGCACCACCTTCTCCGTTACGGCGTTCACCGAATGGGGCAGACTGGAGTCGAAATAGAAACTGTCCCCCTCCTCCAGGATATGCGCTTCACCGTCCACCACGATTTTCAAGGTGCCTTCGGTGATAAAGAGAAACTCCTCACCGTCGTGGCGGCTCACCTCCACCTCGGCGTCATCCCTGCGGTAGATGGTCACCAGAAAAGGCTCCATGCTTCGCCCCACATAGGAGGGCGCCAGGCTCTCGTAGTCCAGGGCCCTTTCGTTCCGCACCACCACACGGTCGGCCACCGCGGTCTTGATCGCCTTTCGCTCACGGTACTCCTTGCCGTGCAAGAGGGCCGGAAGGTCGGTCTTCAACAGGGTGGCCAGCTTGAGCAGATCCGAGACCCCCAGGGCCAGCTCACCGCTCTCCAGCTCCTCGAACCTGCCTGGGTCCGCCCCCAGGGTCTCCATGACCTCCGCCTCGGAGACCCCTTCCCGCGCCATGTACCGTCTCAGGTGCTTCCCAATATCCATATCGTCCTTCCTGATTGTGTAGCTATTCCGTTCATCTTTGCCTCCGGCGGCCCTGCCGGGGGCCAAACGTTTAAAAAAGTTTGGCAAACAGGCCTGCAGCAAGCCTTTCCAGACTCCGCCGAAACAATGTCGACATTTTTGCACCCGCGCTGGGAACGTTTTTAACGGAGCTTTTTTCCAAAAAAGCGACCCACCGGAGGCACGCTGAACAGGTAGGATTCAGCAAACGCTTTTTTTAAACCTGTGTACCCGACCGTGCCCAAAAACGCCACCACAGTTCAATGCCCCCACCACTCACCATTCACCATTCACTGTTCACTGTTCACTGTTCACTGTTCACTGTTCACTGTTCACTACTCACCACTCACCACTCACTACTCACTGTTCACTGTTCCCCTGTTTCATACCGTTTGACCTTCTCTTCCCCCTCCAGCACCCTCAGGGCCCCCTCGGCAAGGGCTTCCAGCTCAAACTCACCGGGAACCACCACCACGTCGGCGATGAACCCGGTTTTTTCCGAAATGGCCTCGGTGAGGCGTCGGCTATGGGCCATCCCCCCGGTGAGGACGATGGCGTCCACGTCTCCGTCCATGGCCGCAGCAAGTCCCCCGATCTCTTTGGCAATCTGGTAGACCATGCCGCGCCAGATAAGGACCGCTTTGGAATCGCCCGCGTCCATGCGACGCTCCACCTCACGCAGGTCCACAATGCCGAGATAGGAGAAGATACCGCCACTGCGGCTCACCGTGCGCACCAGGGAATCCGGGGTAAAGCGGCCTTTGCGCAGGGCCTCTGCCATGCCGTCCACCGGAAGGGAGCCGGAGCGCTCCGCAGCGTAAGGCCCGTCGCCGTCCAGGCCGTTGTTGACGTCCACCACACGTCCCTTTTTGTGGGCCCCCACGGTGACGCCGCCCCCCATGTGGGCCACGATCAGATGGGCCTGATGATACGAGCCGCCCCTCTCTTCGGCCACCCGGCGCGCCACGGCCTTCTGATTGAGGGCGTGGAAAATGCTTTTTCGCTCGATGCCTTCAAGGCCGGAGAGCCGGGCCACGTCGTCGAGTTCGTCCACCACCACGGGGTCCACGATCAAGGCCTCGCACCCGGAGGAGGCGGCAAACCGACGGGCCAGGATACCGCCGAGGTTCGAAGCGTGGCTGCCGCTGACACCTGTCCTTAAGTCGGCAAGAAGACTGTCGCACACCCGGTAGACCCCGCCTGTGACAGGACGGATCAATCCGCCGCGCCCCACCACGGCGTCAAACCGCACCGTACCGAAACCGCGGGTCTCAAGGGCCCTGGTGATGCAGGCGAACCGCATCTCTTCCTGCTCGTGGATCTCTGCAAATGAATCGATCAGGTCCCGGTCGTGATCCATGCCCTCCTGGATCATCTCACCGTGGGTAAACACCCCGATTTTTGTCGATGTGGAACCGGGGTCAATGGCCAGTATCTTCATACGCCCTCCGGTAAAGCATCAGAGCATGAACGGTGACAGTCCGGCAGGCGAGGAGCTTCGTGTTTTCCCACCGGCGATTTTTGGACTTTACGTTAACGTAAAGTTTATCTTTTTGTCAAGCAGGAGATAAAACCACCACCCCAAACACTAACACCGTTCAGCCCTGAACTGTATCTATTTACAGATACACAGCAAACCGCAGCCATACATCGCCTGATCCTTCTCAGGCCAGCTGCACCCGCGCTTTACCACCTTCCTGTCAGGGAAACAGAGCGTTGCCAGCCCACCACCACGCCTGGATTAACCACCGGTTCTGTATTATAACGGGTGTCCGGGCCGGGGGTGGGACCCTCAGCCCGTCACCCTTGCAAAGGATACCACATCATGGTTTTCAACTCAGCCCACCGAGGCGCCCGAAGCCTCGCACCGGAAAACACCCTGGCCGCCATCGAAAAAGGATTTCACCTGGGAGCCCATCTCTGGGAAACAGACATCTCCGTCACCCGGGACGGCGCCCTTGTCCTCTTCCACGACAACACCCTGGAGCGCACCACCGATGCCCTCACCCGGTTCCCCGGGCGAAAAAGCTACGCGATCTCGGATTTTACCTTAGACGAGCTACGGCAGCTCGACGCCGGCTCCTGGTTTGTCCGCACCGACCCCTTTGACCAGATCAAATCCGGTGCCGTTTCACAGGAAGAGGCCGCATCGTTCCGGGGCCTCACCATCCCCACCCTGCAGGAAGGCCTGGCCTTTACCGCCTCCAAAAACTGGCCCGTCAACCTGGAGATCAAGACCCTTCTGGGGTCCGCCGTGGGCTTTCCCGTGGTGGAAAAAGCCCTGTCGGAGGTCCGCCAAAGCGGCCTTGCCCCAGAGCTGATTTTCTTCTCCTCCTTTGACCACAGCCTCCTGGACGAGATCAAAGAAAAAGCCCCGGAATTTGACGTCCAGGCCCTCATCGGGGACACGGGCGGCCCCAAAAACAACTGGGGAGACCTTGCCTACGACACCTACAACGCCAACCAGGACCTCATCACCCCGGATGAGCTTCGCGATATCGTCGCCAAAGGAAAACGTGTCAACCTCTGGACCGTCAACGATCCCGCGCGCATGAAGGCCTTTATCGAGGCCGGGGTCACCACGCTGATCACGGATTTTCCGCACATTCTCAAAACCATACTGACGGCCGTATAAACAGACCCCGCCAGCCCCTGATTGCCCGTGCCGGGGCCGGGTAAGAAGCCCGGCCCTCCCCGGCAACTCATTTGCCAAAGGCCACATAAAATTGATATATTAGCAACGACACCTTCTCCAGCACACATCTTCAAAGACCATCACGGGCCTCTCTGCCGACGCTTCCGAGAAAATCATCCCGACACAACGCCATGCATCAACGACCTGCCCGCGCCGCCATCCCCTTTGGGCAGGGTCCATTGACGTACCCATAACCGTTTTTCATTCGAGGAGGCTACGATGACCGCATCGAAGACCATTGGCGATTATCTGATCGAACAACTCCAGGGCCACGGCGTCGACCATGTGTTCGGCATTCCCGGAGACTATGTCCTCTCGTTCTTTGATCTCATGGCCCGACACGAGTCCTTAAGCCTCATCAACACCTGCGACGAACAGGGGGCCGGATTCGCAGCCGACGCCTACGCCCGGGTACGGGGCTTAGGGGCCGTCTGCGTAACCTATTGCGTCGGGGGGCTTAAGATCGCCAACACAACGGCCCAGGCCTTTGCCGAAAAATCCCCGGTGGTGGTGATCAGCGGCGCACCGGGCGTGGAAGAGCGCCTCAACGACCCCATGCTGCACCACAAGGTCAAAGAGTTCGACACCCAGCTTCGGGTGTTTCAGGAATTTACCGTGGCAACGGCCCTCCTGGACAACCCGGACACGGCCCCTGCGGAGATCGATCGGGTGATCCACGCGGCTCTTCGCTACAAAAGGCCCGTCTACATCGAGATCCCCCGGGACATGGTGACAAAGGAGTGCCCCGCCCACCACACCCACCCCCAGGCCGAAGAGACGAGCGACCCGGAGAGCCTCAAGGAAGCCCTGGCCGAGACGGCAGAGCTCATCAACGAGGCCGAGCGCCCCGTGATCCTTGCCGGGGTGGAGATTCACCGGTTCGGGTTGCAGCCCCAGCTCCTTGGGTTCGCCCGAAAAATGGGGATCCCGGTGGCGTCCACCATCCTCGGGAAATCCGTCATCTCGGAAAAATCACCCCTGTACTTAGGCATCTACGAAGGGGCCACCGGGCGCGAGGAGGTTCGTGACTATGTCGAATCAAGCGACTGCCTGATCATCCTGGGGGCCTTCATGACCGACCTGAACCTGGGGGTTTACACAGCCGACATCGACCCGGGCCGATCCATCTATGCCATCAGCGAGAGGGTCAGCATCAAGCACCACCACTACGACGACATCCTCTTTGAAGAGTTCGTCAGCGGTCTCTACGAAACCAACATACAACCCAGAACACCAGGCACCCTGCCCCAGCCTCCGACCCCGGATCCGGTGCCTGCGGGCAACGGCAACGACCCCATCACGGCCAAGCGGCTCTTTGAAAGGCTCAACGGATTCCTGAAAAACAACACCGTGGTCATCGCCGATGTGGGAGACACCCTGTTCGGCGCCAACGACCTGCTCATCCACGAGGCAACAGAATTTTTGTCCCCCGCCTACTACGCCTCCCTGGGCTTTGCGGTTCCGGCGGCCATCGGGGCCCAGCTGGCCAACCCCCGCCACAGGCCCCTGGTCCTCACCGGCGACGGCTCCTTCCAGATGACCGGCATGGAGCTCTCCACCCTGGCCCTCTTCAAGCTCAACCCCATCATCATCGTGCTGGACAACAAAGGCTACAGCACGGAGCGCCCCATGCTGGACGGCCCCTTCAACGACATCCTGCCATGGAACTTCAGCCGCATCCCCGAGGTCCTGAGCGCGGGAAAGGGTTTTCACGTCACCACCGAAGCCCAACTGGACCGGGCCCTGGACAATGCCGAGGCCTACCAGGACGGGTTCTCCCTGATCCATGTCTCCATCGGCAGGGACGATCGCTCCCCTGCCCTCCTGCGCCTGAGCGAACGCCTGGCCCAGCGTGTGCGGAAATAAAAAAAGCAATGGGCCTCCGGCACAGTCGCCGGAGGCCCATGTGATGGCCTGCACCATTGTTTTTCGTTTTGCCCCGCCCAGCGGGCAACCTTCCCGTTGACCTTCACCCGGATTTCCTGGTAGGAAAACACCCCAACACACAAAAAGTATTCAAAAACACCCAAGCGCCAATTTTAAAGAGCCTTAAAGACATTTACTACGCATCAAAAAAACAGCTTTACGGCTTTAATACACAAGGAAATAAGGCAGGCCCCGGCAGCGCCACCAACGAAAAAAAACGAGCCGAGCCGTTGCCACGATTTATACATTCACACACGAGACGACACATGCTGCGCAAACACCTCACGGCAATCGACGGGTTTGTCCTGTACACCACCTCTGTCCTGGGCCTCGGCCTCATTGTCCTGCCCTCCATCGCGGCCAGGCTGGCCGGTCCCTGGTCCATCGCCATCTGGGTGGCTCTGGCGGGCATCTCCTACCCCATGGCGCGGGTCATGTCCGAACTGGGTCGCAGATACCCCTCGGCAAGCGGCGTCACCGAGTTCATCTCCCACGGCCTGGGAAAAGAGATAGGCCAGTTGACCGGGGTCCTCTACCTGACGGCCATCTTCGTGGGCGCCCCGGCCACCGCCCTCTTTTTCTCCGAGTACCTGACCAAACTCATGGCCCTGAGTCACTGCAGCCAGGTGCTGGTGGCGTACTGCTTTCTCGTGGCCCTCATCGGCATCAACCTGGCGGATGTGGAAATGACCATGCGGATCCAGCGTTACACGTTCCTGGGATTCCTCGGGCTGGTAACCTTAGGTATCCTCCTCTCCTTTTCCCACATCGACCCCGTGAGGTTCACAGATATCAACGGGGTGACCCCGAGCCATATCCTGGAGACCACCCTCATCTGCTTTTTCGCCTTTGTGGGATGGGAAAACGCGGCCTTTTCCGGGGAGGAGTTCCATGATCCCAACGACATGGTTAAAGCATTAGGAGCCTCCGTTGCCGTGGTGGGCGTCCTGTTCACCCTTCTCTCCGTTGCCATCGTGGGCGTGCTGCCCAGAGCCACCCTGACATCGAGCAACGCCTCCATCTCCGACCTGTTGCGCGTCTCCATCGGTGCCCATGCCGAATGCATTTCAGCCGTGGCGGCCATCACCATTATTTTCATCATGATGATCTCCTGGGTCCGAGGGGCCTCCCGCCTGGTGTTCGGCCTTGCCCGGGACGGAGTCTTTCCCTCCTGGCTCTCAGAGGTAGACCCCAGAACCCACACGCCCCGCCGCGCCCTCCTGGCCCTGGGGTGTATCTGGGGCCTGTCCCTGCTTCTCTTCTGGGTCTGCGGATTTCGGGTGGACGACTACCTCAAGCTCGCCAGCGCCAATTTTCTCACCACCTACGTCATTATCATCCTGGCGTCGTGGCGCATGCTGGTGCACGAATCCTTCAAAATCCAACTCACCCTCTCCAGCCTGGCCCTTGTCATCATCGTCATAGGAGGCTACCAGGCCCTGTGGTACCCCGCTGCCGTGGCAATCCTCTTTCTGGGGGGCCGCCGCATGATCCCGGCCCTCACCCATTGACAATGTCGTCGACCAAGGACTTACGATGGCGCCATGAGCTTAACGATATCCTGATACCGTGTCATACCGGTGACCCAGGATTCCGGTATGTCGGAAATCCCGTGACGGGCCCCCAGGACCAGCCCTGCAAGCATGCCTCGGGCCGCGGAATCGCCTCCGGCCATGACATTATCCACGAGGGCCTCTTTCAGGCTTTTTTCATGGCGGGTGATCAGGTGAACGGTGGAAGGAAGAGATGCCTCGATCTCGCACATCTGGCCAAACTCGGCGATGGCTTCGCGGGTCGGGGTCTCGCGGCTCTGAAGGCCCATGGTTACCCCCTCCCTGAGTTCGGCACCGCCCCCGGCTTCGTCCAGGGCGAGGCTTAAGGCCTCCACCGGCCCGCATCCGTCCAGCACGAGGCGGGCCACGCAGGCAAAATAGGCCGCCGCATCGGTCACGGCGGTGTTGGCGTGGGTCAGAGCTGTCTCGGCCGTGGCCAGCTGCGCCAGCTCCCCGGCCGATGCATGGTTGCCGAGCAGCAACGGAGCAATCCGAGCCGCCCCGGCCAGGTCCGTGGAGTCCGACCCAGCCCCGTCAAAGGCCGCCCCCGCATCAAGATTCCCCAAGGTCACCTGGGATGCTTTATCCAGGTAGCAGGAGCCCCCCTTCATGAGCCCCACCCAGGCAGACATGAACCCTTTGGCGTCAAATCCGCCGTTTTGGGCCACGGACTCCAGAAGCACCATCATCTGATCCCCGTAATGGGTAAATTCGCCTTTGGCCTTGCCCTTGTGAAACGACGCCAGCTCCGGGGCCAGAAGCTCTTCAACACGCCCGTATTTCCGGTCGATGACCCGGACGTTATAGATCCAGTGCACTCCCAGCGCTAAGGCATCCCCCACAAACGACGCCATCACGGCATCCCTGATGCGATCTTCCATGGTCTCCTCCTTGACGGTTTGTCGACAAAACGGCCGAGGTTACCCGGGCCCAGAATGGCCCGGCTCGGACGGGCGACGCCACACGTCGCCACACCATACCCACCGAGTATAGCAGGAGACACCACACACCACATTGATATTTTAATAAATTTACGAGAACCTCCGGCGGATTAGCCGGAGGTAAAAGGGAGGAGAGGCGGTCGTTTTCTCATGAAATATCCGGGTCAGGCAAGGCCCAAGCCAAAGCGGGACGCCAGGGCCAGGGTGGCGGGGATGGTCACGACACACAACAGGGTCGACACAAGGACGGCCGCAGAGCTTCCGTCTTCGTAGAGCCCGTAATCTTTGGCCACCAGGTAGGAAACCATGGCCGTGGGCAGCCCGGAAAGGAGAATTCCCATGATCAGCCAGTCCCCGGAGACATGGCACATGACGAGGAAAAAAGCGGCCAGCACGGGCTGGATGACCATCTTCACCACGCTCACAGACAAAAGGTCCATGGGAGAGACCGACAACCCGCTTTTGCCGATGACCATGCCCATGGCAAAAAGGGCGCACGGCACGGATGCCATGCCGAAGTCATGAAAGAACAGGGTGAGGGATTCGGGCAATCCCAGCCCGAGGCAGGACCAGAGAATCCCCCCCACAGACGCGCCGATAACAGGGGTTTTCAGCAGGGAAAAGCAGACTGTCCCCAGGGTATGCCACGAGGATCGCCCCTTGTCCGCCCGGTGAAACTCGAGCTTGCCAATGGCCAGCATCAGCACCAGGGTAGGCATCAAAGTGGCCAGGGTCACGGCGATGACCGCATGGGAGCTTCCCTCAAACAGGGACAAAAGGATAGGGAATCCGAGATAGGCTGTGTTGGGAAAGCTGGCCGCCGTGGACCGAAGGCCCCCTTCCGTAAAATGGCATTTAAAGGAGAAACAGGAGACGAGGAAGGCCACCAGGTAGGCACAGAGCATGGCAAGGGCAAACCCTTCCATGAACTGCCATTGAAAGATCTCGGCGGCCGGAGACGAGGCCAGGGAGCCGAAGATCAGGCTCGGCAGGGTAAACCTGTAAACAAAGGTGTTCAGAATGGAGGCGCTTTCTTCCGGCAGCATCCCCTTGTAACCGGCCGCAAGGCCGAACCCCATCATCGCAAACAGAGGCAACAGCGTATTGATCATCGTCGTCAGCATACCATACCTTCCCAAAAGATAATGTCTCCCGGCTTGCACGCCGGAAAACCGATAAAAAACTCACCATGGGTCGGCATCTCTGTGTGGAAACATGGGGGTGTCAACCGAAGCGATCGAAAAAAACGGTGCAAACCATAAGAGGCCGCGACGGAAAGCTCAAGTCAGTAATCGTAACCGAGTTATTAGAAAATCTAATACGTCTCACGTCATGAATCCTCGGAGTGTTGGCCGGTGCGGAGGCCACACCCCACAGAGGCTTACGTCGCGTTGTACGCCAAAGGCCCACCACACACAAAGCAAAACCTCAAATTTTCATATTCATTGACAAAACGCCACAAATCAGTCTATGTCAATTACTTAACGTGACCACAAAAGAACATATATACGCCATCGTCATCCCCACACATGAGACATAGTAAACAGGCACCGGCAAGCTGAGCCCCCATCATACATGTAGACCAAAACCGTGACGCCAGCTCCGGAACCTTCATCATAACACGCAGTTGAAAGCAGAAAAAAAATGAGGCTGAAACATGGACACTGTGGATCTGGAGCCAACTGAAGATGCATGTGACTTGATACTTACCGACGGCGTTTACGATTACCATGTTTTGGATCCCAGCGGCTCGGCGGATTCCGAGGCCGACGTCATGCGCCTTGCATCGATCCGTGAGGCGGAAGAGCTGATCCAGACATCCATGGGCTGCACAGGGGACACCCACGATATCCAGGGTTTTGTGGCAAGGCACCATCACGGCTCGGCCTGGATTTCATCGGACATGACCCTTCGCCAGCAGGCGGCGAAGCTCATCGTGGAACGGGACATCGCGGTCTACCCCAGGGCAATGACAAACACCGCCCACGGCATCACCGCCAACCATGTACCGACCGAAACACTCACCAATGCCTTCAGCATGGGAAGTAAGCTCCCTGACTATGGGAGCGCCACCATTACTTACAAAATCGTGGAAGACCGCCCCGGCGATATCCTCCCCGGGGTGCGGGTCAACGTCACCCTCACGGAAGACCGCCACAAGGAGCTGGTCTCAGCCAACGACGGCAAGGTGATCCTCAAAAACGTCAAGGGCAAGACAAGTGGCCTTGACCTGAACACATCCGGCCTCTTCGGTGCCACCCTGGACAACACCTTTGCCTACGTCGGCATGGGAACCGCCCCCATCGAAGCCGAAGCCAGTGACCCCGGCGCCACCCGGGTCCATACCCGAAAAAAGGAAAACGCCAGACAAAGCATGCGCCACATGGCCCATATCACGGAGCACAAGGTCGCTGCAGGGGAAACCTTCACGTCCATTGCCAGGGACAACAACACCACCTTTCGGGACCTTGCCTTTTTCAACTGGGGAACCTACGACAGGGAAAAGGTCCTGGCGCGCATGGCCCACGACGTGGGCTGCAAAACAACACCCCCGGACGGCCGGGACCTTCGCTTTACGGGCGACGAATCCCCCGGTATTGTCTACATCCCCACACCCCTGACCATCTCCGACCTTCCCACGAACACAGAGCACACCATCCGGGTCAAAAAAACCGGCTATGACCTGACATACATGTACAAAATCGACCTAAACGACCCGGAATTAAAAAACGACACCGTCACCCTGATCAGCGACGACAATACCTGGGAATACACCCTGCCTTTGAACGACCTCCAGGAGGTTGAAGAAGACTGGGTCCGGCTTACCTTCCCGAGCCCTCCAAAGAAGAAAAAATACTCGCTCATCCACAACCCGGGAGGCGACAAAGAGGCCTTGTTTATATTCGAAAGTCTGCCGGAGGACCATTTGCGTTACGACGTAACCAAAGTCCTGGAGTCAGATATGTTCGCCTAAAAAAACCAGTAATAGCCAGTAAAGAGAAGCAACATGTATCTCACCCCCAACATTTCCATAGAAACGCAAGGACACAACGTGAACACCAAACAGACACATTTCCGCCTACACATTGCCTCCGTATTGTTCCTCATCATCATGACCGGCCTCATGGGTTGCTCAGACTCCCCCCCCGAAGAATCCGGAGGACAGGCCCGCAACGAAAAATTCACCGTACCGGAAAAGCCAACACAAAAGACTGTGTACAAAGAAGAGATCTACGGAGACCCCGACATATTCAGCGAGCCGAGGCTTCAATTCGTGTGGCAAGCACCCACTGAGGAAAAGTATACCATCTGGAGCACGCGGCTTGACGGGTCCGACCTGCGAAGGGTTTTACCTCCTGACTTGCTTTTCGCAAAGGATGGCGTCATTTTTCACTTACCCATACGCTCACCGGACAACCGTTATCTTGCGGTTTCCTTGGACAGCAACGAGGTCATGGGGACGATCAAAATGCTTTTCGATTTGAAGGAAAAAACAGCCACAGAGTTGGGAAGGGGGGCGTATGTGCCAGACTTTCAGTGGACGTCGGACAGCCGATTCCTCTACTACTACAATGATGACGGTTTCTGGAAATACGATGTCAAATCAAAAACAAACCACGACACACCTGTCATTTATTCAAGTGGACTCTTTATTTTAAACGATGACAGGTTTGTTTCCCTTCACCACGACTATTATGAGGTCTATTCGAAAGAAAGGAAAAAACTATTCGAAAAATCTATAAATTACGGTGTTATAGCACATTCATTTCAGACTGTGGCCAACGATGGTAGCATGATATTCTGCGTCGTCGGTGGAAAAGAACAACCCTTCAGCATTATCTTTAACTTAAACAACCCTGAAAAGGTATATTATAAAGCTGCTGACACAATATACTCGAGTCCAGCGTTTGATTTATCTAACAAACGCTTATATTTCTCAAACGGATCCGTTGAGTATTTAGACATAAAAACAAAAAAAGAAACACAAGTCTTTACTCTTCCCGGTGGCACGATTGCCCATTTGTCAATGCTTAATCCTCTGAATTAACTTTTCCCCACCAAGCCAAAACATAACTCACAGTGACCAATTATGACAAATACACTTCTTGACATTAAAGGATCAAAAATTCCATTTTTGTATGTATTTTGTGGCTACGGAAGCTTGGATCGAAAAACAAAAAAAATAAATCCCACTGCGGGCAGTTACGACTTACTCCGAAACAGAATTATTTTTTCCGAAGAGACTGTTTTAACAAAAATCAACCATCCCCAACTTCCGACAAAATTCAAACGGGAAAAACGATACGTAGCCTGGTGTACCAACATCAATGGGGTTCTTCACCATATCTCGGAGGAAGGATTTGGGCAAGGACCTGGTCGCGTGGCTAAAATCGAACAATCCCGTGCCTTTCATCTTCCACCCCGGGATATCGTTCTACAAACCATGTATGCTCAAAAAGAGAAATGGGCCACATTCTTTTCGTCTTATTTCAAAATCCATTCCGACATCAAATTCACGCCCCTGCCTATTACCGCTCTTACCTACGATAGATTCAGGAAGCCGGACCCGACAAGTGATTCGCAGGACGAAAAAGCTTACACAACATGGTACAACACCATCAAAGCAAAAAACGAGACAGTCTACGGCTATCACATCATCAAAACGAAGGCCATTGTCTTCGTTTTTTCAAGTCAAAATATGATTTATTCGAAGCTAAGCGTATCAACACCAGATAATGGAAATTGGCCAATTACTGTCATAAAAGCTGAAACTGGTGTTATCTGTGCAACCCTCATCCAAAATGAAAAAATTCAACTCGATAGTGGACTTTACACCGTAAAGGTCACCTTGCCAACCGACTACAAAGGCGGCGAGTTCAGAGGCATAGCCTCCTCCAGCCCTCAGCAACAAAATTCATACGAATTCACCCAACACATCGATTTCCAGATCAAAAATGATGCTGGCGAATTCGACATTGTCTGCTGTGATCCCATCTCCGTGGAAGAGTCCATGCTGTGCTCGTTTTCATCCACCTACCCTCACCTGATCCAGGCGGTTAAAGATCGTGAGCCCTATGCCGACGTCAAGTACACGAGGAAAGGAGATGACAAGTACGCCAGCCTGCCGAGTTCCCTCAAGGTGATCGCAGACCGCATGAACTGGATGAGCAAAAAGGCGCACATGATCTTGGAATACATCGACGCCGATGGGGGATATGAACGGGGTTGGTTGCTGGGTAACATCATTTACGGCTTTATACGAAGAGATAATGTTCTCAATGAAAACGCTCGCAACTCTATTGCTCTGGCCTTTTCCACAAAAGCCACCATCAACGCCTGGAATGACTTTGCCAAAAGTATGAACACGCACATCCTCAAGGACCTTGCTGGGTATGTATGGGTGGATAAACTGGATGACGCCAACTATGCGCGCGTTTTTATGCGGGGCGCGAAACTGGACAGGATGTCAAAGGCCCTGTCCGATAGCAAGTTTGGCAAGAAAATCACCCTGTATCATGTCAATACGAAAAAATTCGTCCGATCCGTCCCGGGCCTGTCCAATATCCCCAGGGCGGTTGCCTGGCTTGAGGTGATGACAGCGGCCACGTCTGCCGTCTCCAGCGGCGCAGAAATCGACACAAAGGCACAAAACATCGAAAACTACAGGGTCCATCTCTTCAACGAAGCCAATCGGTACATCGAACGTTACGGTGAAGAGACCTTCAACCGGGAGGGAATGGCTGAAATTGAAACCTACCACCTGGCCACCATCCTTGAAAAAGCGGGCATCGACGATGCCACCATCAAACTCACCAAAAGTAGTATTGCTACGGTCCTTGCCACCGGTTGCGCCATTCCCGGGCCCACCCAGCCGGCCTGCATGCTCATCGCCTTTTTTATGGGCGGATACACCCTCGTAAAAACAGGCATTCAGCTCATCGACTCCGCCATCTGCAAGTCAAGGTATCAGGACTATAAAGACAACAAGAAGATGCTGGGCATGCTGGCCAATATCGGGGAGGAGAACAGAAACTTCATGCGTGCCCTGGACATAAACGACGGTGGCCAGCGCCTTGTTCTCCAGGTCTGTATCCGCTATGAGGCCGTTTCCGGATTGGTGAGACTCATCACCCGGGCTGGGCTGACTGCGGAAGCCACCAAATACCGCTACACCGACATCATCAAAGAGTACCGTATCGATGATTATATCAGGCGCTATCTCCTGAAGGATAAGTGGGTAATCAACAAGGATGGTTTCAACCCGGTGGGACTTGACGAGGACTGGTATTATGAAAACGACCTCAACGAAAACGACCTTGCCAACAGCGACTCCGATTCAAAGCATAAATTTGAGTGGGGCAACAACACCAAGGAATCAATGTTCAGCTCCAACAATGTCACTGCTGATTTCCAGAAGATTTATCCTGTGCATGTGACGCATTCCGATAGTTACCGTGCCCTGTCGGAGCATTTCAAAACGATTTTTCCGGACATCCACCACAACTGCATTGAGCATTCGGCCATTTACTACCGCGATTGCGGCATGACCGATGAAGAAGCGGACGAAAAGGGACTCCCTGATAAAGGGTGGACTCCCATCCATACGAGAGGGGAAGAGCCCATCACCCCCCTTAACCAGATCAGGGTACTCATCATCCTTAAGACCGATACCCCTGAAGGCATCTATCCCGCCTCCATAAGGGTTGTTCGAACGGACGGTCTCTTCAATGTCAAGGGACCTAAGTACAAACGATTCATCCATGACATTGAATCGTCCCTTCTGGACTCGGAGAAGCCAACATGGTCCGAGGCCGTGGTAAACGGAAAGACAGTGAAACATCGGGGCTGTGTCTTCTACCCCTTTTACCACCTCACAAAGGAGAAAATCTTCGGCTTGAAGCCCCTGGCATTTGACATACTCGATGCCGATTTCAAGTACCGTCTCGGCTCATTCAGCAAGATGCGATACGCTGTCTATGCAACTGTGGGCACGGGAAACTCCGGGTGTATGCTGGATGTGGGAAAAATCGAAGCTGGCCGGAGCGTCAAAAGCGGCGAAACGGAGATCCCGGTTGCCATTGACGTCGAAAAGCCAAAAGTGGAATTAATCAAGATAGTCAGAAATGGACTATCTACGGAAAAGAGTGACCGCACGCAAAACAAAGAAAAAATGGAAAAAATGCTCGACAACGGCTTTTTGGCCCTGAGATCATCACAGTTCGAATACCCCGAGCTCTTTGAGACAGATCCGGTGGAATCACTCACCACGCCATTCAAGGGCGCGGGCCCTTTTTACATCCGGACGGCAGATCATGGTCCCTACACCCGGTGCGAGCCCGGGCCGTTCATCGTGCCGGGCGGACCGTCGTGCTGGGATACCCCGGTCGAAATCATCATAATCGTCTGGTGCAGGACGGACCACACCAATTTCGAGAGGTACGAAGAGCTTAACCTACCATACAATGCCCTGCCCATCACCGCGCGGCTGGTCAACCGTGAGGGGATTCTGGACACCGACGGCCCCCTGGTGCGCACCACCTTGAACCACCTGGGCTCCATGGACAAGCCGGAAGATCCCGAAGGCAGCGCCACCTTCACTAAGAAAATCGACACCGGCCACCACCCCAAGTTGGCGCCACTTGTCTCGACATGGGAATCCTCGCACTCCGCGCGCAAGGACCTTGCTATGCAGATCGGATTTTCCGCGACGGAAATCGAATGGATACCATCCGTCACCTATTCCCCTGGGCGCTACGAGATTTTTGCCGCCCATTTCTCCATGAACTATGATGTGGCCGACGAACGAAACGTTTCGGGCATCCGGCCCTTTTGCAAGCACCTCATCGGCAAAAACCGCATTGTCTATCCCGAGTACTACACCTATGCATTCACAGACATCACGATGCCGAATCGAATCGGCCTCGATGTCTCCCGCGTGGAGGGAAATAAATTAAACACAACCAGCACGGAGTATCAATTCCACTTCCAGGCCCCCACCGACTATTCAGCCGTGGAGAAATGGAAAGGCATCGCGTCCATCGACTCATGGGTCGGGAATATCCCGAGTAGCATTGATGCACGATAACCCGTCCCCCTGTCGTTCAGCCAAACGCAAAACAAAGCACTGCTGCCAGGTTAAAAATCACATGGATGATCAGGAATATCACCAGATAGGCGAAAAACACGCCGGGAGTGGCGTCCCCGGTGTTTGATCGATCTGTTGCCATATCCCAGGTGAACCAGCCTATGGATGCGGCGTGGAGTACGGGCACAAGCCCATAGAGCCAGTGGGAGTGAAGAATGAGTTGAGCCGTCAGCGAGATGGTAAGAACAAGTGGCGCGGCTATGATCAGAAGGATCAGGAAGGAGTCCATGGGTGTTCGTCGCTCCTTTATCAGGCATGAAGACATCCAGACGTGAACCGTCAGCTACCCCGGATATTTCATGAGAAAACGGTTCAACCAACGTGGTGAGCAAAGACAAGTACAATCATTCCAACGCAGCAAAAATAAAACCGCAGTTTTTTTTGCCAATTTCCCCAACACCCCGGATAAGTATGCGACTTCATCTGCAGAAGCAAGCCTTTGGTATGTACCAAGCCCGGATATTTCATGGAAAACGACAAAAATTGACAAACAATGCATTATTACAGGATTTTACTCTAAAAATCAGGTATCTAAAAAATGCCAAATGTCATTCATCGTTTCCTGGTCGCTTTTCTCACCCCTCGGGCGAGCCGGGTGCACCCATTTTTACGTTATCAGAGCCATGAGATGAACCACTGCATCCGCGGCCCTGAGACCTTGAATATGGGGGCACTCGACTCATCAAATATCCAGGCAATGAGGTTAAAATGAAAATACTCATGGCGACGATACTCACCGTTCTCTTATGTTTTAAATGGGCCGCGGCCCAAAACGAAGAACGGGCCGATACCACCTTCAGCCTTGGATCCGGCTGGGTGCTGGAGCTGGACCCCAACGACCAGCCCTACCCCGACTACCTGGCCAACCCGCGACGGCCCCAGATGCAGCTGGGCTTATCCGTTGCCGACAGTGAAATTCCGGAAACCTCGTCCGGCCGCATCATGTGTGATCTGGGAACGCGCTACACCCTGTTCAAAGTCACTCCCACGCAGGAAGGCAAAAACGAATTTGCCGTGGACATCGAAGGCTGCCTTTTTACCCAGTTCGATCCTGGCAACGGTCTGGACAATATAGGCTGGGATGGTCGTTTTGGAATCTTTGGCGTATGGGACTGGAGCGATAAGGTGGTGGCACGAATCGGTTCCCGTCACATTTCATCCCATTTAGGTGACGAATATATCGAGGAGACCGGCAGGGAGCGCATCGGGTACACCCGCAATGACCTGGCCTTCGGCATGGGTTGCTACCTGAACCAGGACCTCTTTATTTATGTCGAGCCCAGCTGGGCCTGGGCCATTGGCAATGCGGACCGCCAGAAGCGACTGGCAGCCGAAGGCGGCATTCAGTATCAGGGCCCCCACGACCTGTGGAACAACTCCACGGCCTTTTATGCTGCCGCCCATGTGCGGGCCTTTGACGAGACAAACTGGGAGCCCGGGGTAAGCGTGCAGACCGGCTTTCACATCACCAGGAACCAACACAGCTCAAATTTGCGGATAGGCCTGGATGCCTATACCGGAAGGGCCATTTTAGGCGAGTTCGCCCTGGATTACGATGAATCCTACCTGACACTGGGCATCTTTTTTGATTTTTATTAGATGCCAGACACATATCCGACCATGGGTTTTCATGACCGCTACGCACCTTCGACGATGCACAAGCGCACCCATCGTCCCCCCGCGTCCCCGTATCCCCCGTAGGATGGGCAAAGGCAAGCCGCCACCCCCGCGAATGACAAAAACCTTGGCGCCGTGCCCATCTGGTGTAACGAGGAATCCCCACCCATCGTTACGTCGATCGGTGTAAGAGCCCTACCCCGCCTTCTTCCCCAAAAACACCGCATGGCGATACCCTCCCTTGCCAGGCCGCTCGCAGGTGGCTTTAAAGCCGCCCTTGATCATGCGCTTTAAAAAGGCCTCGTCAAAGGTTTCGCCCCACACGGCAAAGGTGCCCCCGGGCTTCAAGGCCTTGCGGGCGTTGGCAATGGCCCCGGTGCCGTAAAAAGGGTCGTTGGTTTTGTCGGTTTTGGGATGGGGCCCCCGGTAGAGATCGATGATGATTGCATCAAAGGGCTTTTCGCCTGTTCCGCATGCGGTTCCACCAATAAGGGCTGCCACGTCCCCCACGGAGACCGTCACCCGCGGGTCGGAGACAGCACCGTCGGTCAAAGGGGCCAGGGGCCCTCTACACCACTCCACAATGCGGGGGTTGAGTTCGGCCACCACCACCTCGGCTGTTTCGGGAAGGGCGTCTAAAACGGCCCGGAGGGTACAGCCCATGCCCAGGCCGCCGACGAGGACCCGTGGGTCGGCATGGTGTTCGAGGCCCCTGCATCCCATGGTTCCCAGGGCCATCTCAGATCGCTGGGCCATGCTGTTCATGAGCACCTGGGAGCCCAGGGTAATAAGAAAATCCTTTGCTCCGCGCTGGCGCAGCTCCAGGGTTTCGTTGCCGTCGGTGAATCTATCCAGGGTTTTCCAGGGTAAAGCCATGGGGGGCTCCTTAAATAGTAAGTGTACATAGAATGCCGCTGCGCTTTGCCACTGGAGCCCCGCACTCCTGTGCGACACGGGTAACGACGGACGAAAAAGCCGCACCGGAGTGCGGCGCTCCGGTGCGGTCGATTCTTTTCAATTTTGTTGATGGTCGCGGCCAGACGAAAGCCAAGGCCCAAACGTCAGTCAAAAAGAACGATGGAGGCAAGGCACAGAGGGCATGCCCCCTGTCTCCTTGGAAACCGAAAAAGCCTCCATGGAAAACTGCACCCTCTCCGATGCATTTTTTCCTTCTGCCCCCTCCGCGTCCACACGATCCACCCGGGGTTGAAGACCATACCCGTTGGCAATCTGGATGGCAAGGCCGGGCCGGGCGTTCAGTTCCAGGATCATGGGGCCTTTGAGCCGGTCCAGGACAATATCCACCCCGAGGTAGCCCAGCCCGGTGATCTCGTAGCACCGTGCTGCAAGGTCGAGGAAATCGCGCCAATGGGGCACAAACAGGGTGGAGAGTTCTTTTCCCGTGTCCGGGTGGTGGGTCACCTGGCGACTGAACTGCACGGCTTTCAGCGCCTCCCCCGTGCCCACATCAATGCCGACCCCCACGGCGCCCTGGTGGAGGTTGGCCTTTCCATCGGAAGCTGCGGTGGAGAGCCGGGTCATGGCCATCACAGGGAACCCTTTGTAAACGATCACGCGGATGTCCGGCACCCCCTGGTAGGAGAAGCCTTCAAAGGCGTCGGAAAAATCCACCATCTCTTCGATCATGGCCACATCGCTGTGGCCGCCGAGGCTGAAGAGGCCGCTCAGGGTGTTGGAGGCATGGCGCTTGATCTCCCCGATGGTCACCCGATGCCCGTCGGGTTTCAGGTAATCCTGCCCGTGGCGCCCGCTGATGACGAGGATCCCTTTTCCCCCGCTGCCCCGGGACGGCTTGATGACAAAGGGCGGGCAGGTGTCCAGAAAGGATTCGAGCTCACGGACGTTGCCCTGGGTTTTGACCACCCCCAGGAGCCGTGGTGCGGAGATCCCCGCCTCTGCGAGGAGTCTCTTGGTTTTGAGCTTATCATCCACGCTGGGGTAAAGCTGCCGCGGGTTGTTCCGGGCGATGAGCACCACGTTGCGCCGGTTCATGCCCACGACACCCGCTTTTTTTAATTTAAAAGGCGAGGTAAACATGCTCACTCACCCCCAGCCAGCGGCTCAAAGCGCCTCAACTCGGTGAGACGGTAGCCGGAATAACTCCCGATCATGATGATCGCGGCGAGCACCACCAGCAACAGCTCAGGAAAGGAGTAGGTCAGGTGGCCGACGACCCTGTTTTGCATGACAAGATAGACCATGGATGCGGAAAAAAGGCTGCCGCCGCCCTGGATAAAGACATCTTTGGGCCCCTCCTCCTCCCAGAGGACGGACATGCGCTCGATGGTCCATGAGATGATGATCATGGGGAAAAAGGTCACCATCAGCCCCGCCTCGAACCCCATGCGGATGCTGGCGACGCTCACCCCCACATAAATGAGGATGACAAAGACCAGGACCGCGGAAATCCTGGGGACAAGGAGCAGGTTCAGGCTGGAAAGATAAGATCGAAGGATCAGGCCGATACCCACAATGATGACAAAAAGAGAGAGCCCCACCAGCAAATGGACCTGGAGAAAAACCAGGGCGATGAGGATCGGCATAAACGTCCCCGAGGTTTCAATCCCCACAAGGTTTCGGAGGATGACGATGACAAGGGCGCCGATGGGAATAAGAAGCAAAAGCTTGAAGACGTTCTGCTGGGCAATGGGGAGGCTGTAAATAGAAAAATCGATGAGGACATGGCCGGTGTATTTGCCATGCTGCACAGCAGCCTTCTGGGCGGCGATCTCATCGGCGATAACGGAAAACGAGATGTCTCCGCCGCTTCCCCCGATGATCTCAAGGATGGACTCCCCGTTCTGCTGCCATGCCAGGAATGCATCCCTGTTTTCCAGCTCTGCCGTTCGCGGATTAAACAGTTTGAACCCGGAGCCATCTTCTATTTCGATATAGCTTTTCAGCTTCTGTTTGGGCTTTTCCTCGTCAAGGTTGAGCCCTTTCACCATGCGGGCTTTGACCCCGGCTCTGGCCATCAGCCCACAGGCAAGGGGCACAACGCCCCCATAGGTATCGGCGTCGGTAAGGAGCAGTGAAGCGTTGTTGTTCATGGGGTCATTAAAGGCCTTTAAAATCGCTCTGGCCACTGCTTCACCGGAGGTGTTTTCACTTTGAGCGGCAAAGACGATACCGTCGGCGGCCAGCTCATGGGGCTCTTTGAAAACAGGTGCCCCAGGGTATGTAACCTTCCCGCGGGGCGTTGCCTCACCGCCGCTGCGACGGTAGGTGGTGGATCTCAAAAACATTTTCTGGGGCCCATGCCTGTCTTCCGCTTTCCAGACAGTCCTGCCCCCTTTTTTCGAAACCACATACCCGGGGGTGACGGATTTTTTCTCCAGCACAGCCATGGTGTCGCTTCGATCGGGCCTGTTCACCGAGACCTCCACCGGGCCACCGTCGGCCACAAAGGAGATCGTTGCCTCAACGGTCCAGGCCCTCTGTTTTTCACCCGGTAAAAAAGGAAACCCCAGTTTGACATGTTTGTATACGGCTGCCCCCACACCCACAACAATCAGCACAACAACAATGGCGATGATCTGAATCCGCTCTTTCATTTTAATTCTCACTCATGGGGCTGGTTACATTCTTGCGGTTCACATCAACGACAAACTCACCCTGAAGATAATTTCGGCCGATGAGAACCTGGTACGAAAAGTCCGATCGATCGGTCAGGGAAAATTCATGCTCAAAAGCAACTCCGCCCATCATGGTCTTAATCATCACCACGGGGCGTCTGAGGGACTCACCCGCATGACTGATGATGTTGACGCGCCGCAACACGGGGCACTGCAGGGATACTTTCTCACCGCTGCGCCTGTCGGCCACCATAAAGCGCACCCATTTTTTTCCGTCACGCTCAAAGGGTTCGATCTCCGTGGCATCAATGGAAGAGGTGGTGGCCCCGGTGTCGATGCGTGCCGGCATGGTCACCCCGGACGGGACCAGGGTCACCGGCTCCACTTCTCCGATGATGCGAAGGCCGGAAAGGAGGTCAACGGCTGGGGCCTCCTGCGGTGTCAGAACAGGCGTCTTCGGTACCGACTTCTTGACCACAGACCTCTTGACCGGGGGCTCGTCAACTGATTTTTCAGGTGGATTCACTTCGGGAGAGACATCCGGTTCAGCCTCAGGTTCGGGCTCAGGGCTGACAACGGGCTCGATCACGGGCTTTATCACAGGTGCCACGGGCGGGCTGACCGTTGTGCATGAATAAAAAAATACCGGCATGAACAGAATGAAAAACACGCTTCGCCACGACAAGGGCATTTGATCCATTTTAATCCTCATAACCTTGGTACAACCAGTTCCTGTACAGATGCCCCCCACAATGATCCATCCGAAACGACGTAACCTTTCAAGGAACGATAATACACTGTTGTTCAGAGCCCACCACACCGAGGCCTCACGTCTAATTAAGCGGCTACACACCGAAATCAGCACTGACCTAAATGCCCCCGGCGGTCATTATTGTCAAGGAACAATTGGCAAATCCCCCCCACGCAACCGCGTCTGCAGTGGAATAGCAACCCTTCCCACGCCCGCATGGGGGATAAAAAAAACACGCGGCGCGCCCCATGGAACACCCGGTGCTCATTTCCCGGTGCACCTGCACCAAAAACCATCACAAACCCGCCTTTTCTCAACCCCTGGATCACTCTCAACAATACTTCCCCATTTACCGCTTAAAAAAACCATAGCATGTAAAAGTTACCAATGTTCCCTCTTGACACCAACTCTATATTATCATGATTCTAAACGGCTTTCCGGTGGGGCCCTATTCCCCGGATCGCATACAAATGGTGTAAAGGCACAAGGGACCAAGGCACGTTGATAGACAAACAAGGAACCCGCGGTATGCTTTTAAAACTGCAGAAACAGATACAGTATTACGCCGAAACCATCTCAACGGTGACGGGGCTTGACGTGGATGTTGTGGACACCGACCTGATTCGCATTGCAGGAACGGGAAGGTGCGCCAAAGGAATCGGCGAGAGCATCAAAAACGCGGGCAACCTGCTCAAAACAACCCTTAAAGGGAGCAAGCCCCTTTTTATCGTCAACCCCAGAGAGAGCGAAATCTGCAAAGGCTGCCAGACCAAAGCCGACTGCCATGAACTCCTGTCTGTGTGTGCCCCCATTTCCGACGGCAAGACCACCTTCGGAGCCATCGACCTCATCTGTTTTTCCCAGGAAGCCCGGGAGCGGGTCCTGAGCCAGCGGGCCATCTATTTAAATTTTCTTTCCCTTCTTGCCATCAGCATCGCGGCCCGCGTCAATGAGCGCCAAGAGTTTGAAGACATCAGCGACCTGCTGGACATCATGAGCCAGGTGGTCAACACCAACAACAAGGGTACCCTGATCTACGATGCCAAGGGGGCCATCGTCTACCATAACGAACGGGCAAAGGAAATCCTGCACAAAACCCTGCCTTCGCAATTTGAGAATTTCACAATCACCCCGACGGGGTGCACCTTCTCCGACCTGAACGAATACACCGTGGAACAGGAAAACAGGCAACAGCTCATCGTGGGCAAGTACGTGGAGCCCAAGTCCGCCGCCAGCCGGTTTTCCAAGGTCTTTGTCTTCGACACCATCCAGTCGGTCATATCCCACAGCCCCCAGGGATCCGCCCCCAGCTTCGACAGCAGCCTGGACAACATCATCGGTCAATCCCCGCTCCTGCTCCAGCTGAAGGAACAGATCACGGCCACGGGCAACACCCGCTCTTCGGTCCTCATCACAGGGGAGAGCGGCACAGGCAAAGAGCTTGTGGCCCGGGCCATCCATGCCATCGGGGACAGGGCAGACGCCCCGTTTATCGCCATCAACTGCGGGGCCATCCCGGACACCCTGCTGGAAAGCGAGCTCTTCGGCTACGTGGGCGGCGCATTTACCGGGGCCTTGAGCAAGGGACAGATCGGCAAATTCGAGCTGGCCGAAGGGGGGGTGCTCTTTTTGGACGAAATCGGCTCCATGCCCCTGTACCTCCAGGTCAAGCTCCTTCGCGTGCTCCAGGAGCGGACCATCACCCGCCTCGGAGCCACCCGCCCCGTCTCCGTGGATATCCGAGTCATCGCCGCCTGCAACGACAACCTCCAGGAACTCATGGCCCAGAACATGTTCCGAAGCGACCTCTATTACCGCTTAAACGTCATCCCCCTGCACACGCCCCCGTTGCGCCAGCGCCTCGGAGACCTGGACCTGCTCGTGGAGCACTTTATCAGCAAATACTGCACCCTCTTCGGCAAAAAGCGGTTTACCCTGCCCACCCCCATCGTCCAGAAAATGAGGGACTATGACTGGCCCGGCAACATCCGTGAGCTGGAGAACACCATCGAGTACCTGGTCAACATGGTCTCGAACCAGGGGGAGATCAACCAGTCCACCCTCCACGCCGGTTTTTTGCAAAATGAGAATCTTTCTCCTAAAGCGCCCCCTGAACCCGACACGCAGCAGCCCGTCGTTCCCTTGAAAACCCTTGAGCACCAGGCCATTATGCGTGCCCTGGCCTATTACGGAGACACCACAAAAGGGAAAAAACAGGCGGCCAAGGCCCTGGGGGTCAGCCTGGCGACACTCTACCGAAAAATAGAGAAATAGGCGCTTTGTTCCACAACGATTCGCAAGATGAGAAACTTCTCAGATTGCGAATCATGTCCGGCCCGTCAAAAGGGCACTCAATTTCGTTTAACCGATTGAAAACGCAAAACATCTCCTTCGAAAGCCTGATTTGGCATACTCTCTGCAATACTTCCTTGCCGTTCACAATCAAGCTTACCAAAAAGGAGAAACACGTTGTCGAAAGTCGATATCAAGTTTAACGAGAATCCAAAAGCTCCCGACGCCGGAGCCGATGTCTCCATATTAAGCCGGGAGATCGCAGAGAAGGTGCGCAGGTTCCACAGCACCTTTGACACGTATGCCCCCACCCCCCTTGCACGACTCACCCACCTCGCCGACCACCTTGGTTTAGGGGAAATCCTGGTCAAGGACGAATCCTACCGGTTCAACTTAAACGCATTCAAAGTCCTGGGCGGCACCTACGCCGTGGGCAAGCTCCTCGCCCAGAAGCTGGGCAAAGAGATCGACGAGGTCAGCTGCAACGAGCTGCGCTCCGAAGAGACCCGCAAAGCCGTGGGCGACATCACCTTTGCCTCCACCACCGACGGCAACCACGGAAGAGGGCTTGCGTGGGCCGCCCAGCAGTTCGACCAGAAAGCCATCATCTACATGCCCAAGGGGTCCGACCCCATCCGGCGGGACAACATCCGCGCCCTGGGCGCCGAGTGCACCATCTCCGAGCTCTACTACGACGACTGCGTGCGCATGGCCTGGGACACGGCCCAGAAAAACGGCTGGCTCACTGTCCAGGACACCTCCTGGGAAGGCTACGAAGAGATCCCCACCTCCATCATGCAGGGGTACACCACCCTGGCTCTGGAAGCCCTGGAACAGATGCAGGCCATGGGCGTCAACCGCCCCACCCACGTACTTCTCCAGGCAGGGGTAGGCTGCTTTGCCGGGGCCATGCTGGGCTTTTTCATGTCCGTGTTCGGAAAAGACGCCCCCACCTTCATCATCGTGGAACCCGAGGCAGCCAACTGCTTTTACGTCTCCGCCTGCGAAAACGACGGCAACCCCCACGCTGTCACCGGCTCCCTTGCCACCCTCATGGCGGGACTGGCCTGCGGTGAGCCCAACATCACCAGCTGGGAGATGCTGCGGGACTACCCCCTGGCCTACGCCTCCTGCTCCGACGACATCGCCGCCAAAGGCATGCGCATCCTGGGCGCTCCCATGAAGGGCGACCCCCAGGTCATCTCCGGAGAGTCCGGCGCCGCCACAACAGGGTTCCTGCAGTGGGTGATGCAAGAGGAAGAGGGCCGGGAAGCACGTGAAAAACTGGGCCTTACCAAAGACGCAAAGGTCCTTTGCATCAACACCGAAGGAGATACCTCGCCTGAGACCTACCGCGACGTGGTGTGGTTCGGACGAGACAACTAATCCACCAGAGTGATTTTAGGATAGAAACGATGAGCATACTCGAATCTGGATTCACCGCTGAAGAGTTTGAAACGCGTACTGCCCGCATGCAGAAAGTCATGCAGGAGAAAAAGCTGGACGCCGTCTTTCTCACCACCGAGGCCAACGTCCGCTACTTCACCGGTTTTTACACCCAATTCTGGGAGAGCCCCACCCGGCCCTGGTTTCTGGTCATTCCCCTTACGGGAAAACCCGTTGCCGTGATCCCCGGCATCGGCGAAAGCGGCATGCGCAGCACCTGGCTGGACCACGTCCTGACCTGGTCCTCACCCAACCCCGAAGACGACGGCATCTCCCTGGTGGCAGGCGTCGTCAACTCCCTGCCCACACGTTTCGGCCGCATCGGCGCCACCCTTGGCCAGGAGTCTTACCTTCGCATGCCCACGGCGGATTACCTGAAGCTGGCCTCCCTTATCAGCGGAAAAGAGTTTGTGGACATCGCCTATGAGATGCACCACCTGCGCGCCATCAAGTCCCCGGCGGAGATATCCAAGATCAGAAAGGCCTGCGAGATCGCCGGTCACGGGTTCGACATGCTCCCCACCCACGCAAAAATCGGCCAGACCGAGCAGGAGATCTGCCGCCAGATGCGAATCAACATGCTCAACCACGGCGCCGAATTCGTTAAATACCTCATCTCCGGATCCGGCCCCGACGGCTATGACAGCATCATCATGGGCCCCACCCCCCGCCGCATTGAAGAGGGCGACGTGCTGATTATCGACGTGGGGGCGGTGCACGACGGGTATTTCTCGGACTTTGACCGCAACTTTGCTTTCGGCCATTGCAGCGACGAGACCCAGCGCGCCTACGACTGCGTGTATGAAGCAACGGAAGCCGGCCTGAAGGTGGCCCGACCCGGTGCCACCACCACGGACATCTACAACGCCATGTGGAGCGTCATGGAAGAGGGCGGCGCCCTGGGCAGCGGCGTGGGACGCCTCGGCCACGGCCTCGGCAGCCAGCTCACGGAGTGGCCCTCCAACACGGCCACGGACAACACCACGCTGGAGGCGGGCATGGTCATCACCCTTGAACCCGGCATGGTCTATGCCCCCGGCAAGGAGATGGTACACGAAGAGAACATTGTGATCACGGAAGATGGCCCCGAACTGCTCTCCCCCAGGGCCGCCGAACACATGGTGATTATAAAATAGGAATCGTGATGTCTGATATGTATGAAAAAATCGTGTCCCGCACCGAGGATTATGCCCGGGACATCTGTGAGTTTGCCTGTGAACTCATCAAAACCGAAAGCCTCTCCGGCAACGAGAAAGGGGTTGCCGCCCTCGTTGCGGGCAAGATGCGGGAGCTGGGATTTGATGACGTCACCGTGGACCCCATGGGCAACGTCCGCGGCTCCGTGGGAACCGGCAAGACCCTCATCGCCGCCGACGGGCACATGGACACCGTGGGTGCGGGCAACCGGGAGCAATGGACGCGTCCGCCCTTTTCCGGTGACCAGGACGACACCTGCCTCTACGGTCGCGGGGCCTCGGACATGAAAGCGGCCATCGCGTCCATGGTCTATGCGGGGAAAGTCCTCCGGGACCTCTCCCTCACCGACCAGTTCACCTACATGGTCTGCGCCACGGTGCAGGAAGAGCCCTGCGAGGGGCTGGCGTGGGAATACCTCATCGAAAACGAGGGGGTGTCCCCCGACGTTGTCATCATCGCAGAGCCCAGCGACGACCGGATCTCCCTTGCCCAGAAGGGCCGCATGGAACTCAAGATCTCCGTGACAGGCAAAAGCGCCCATGCCTCCGCCCCCCACATGGGGGACAACGCCATCTACGCCATGGCAAAGATCGTGTCCGAGCTGGAGGCGTTGAGCACCAACCTCACCATCGAAGACGAGGACCTGGGCAAAGGCACCCTGGTGGTCTCGGAGATGATCTCCGGCGCGCCGTCCCGCTCGTCCGTGGCGGATTACTGCGAACTGACCATCGACCGGCGGCTGACATGGGGGGAGTCTCCCCAGTATGCCCTGGAGCAGGTGCAGCAGCTGCCTTCGGTTCAGGCGGCCCGGGCAACCGTTGAGTTCCACACCTTTGAAGAGCCGTCCTACACGGGGCTTGTCCCCTGCAAAGAGTGCACCTTCCCCGCCTGGAAAATCGAAAAAGACCACGTGGTCACCCGCAGCACGGTCAAGGCCTACGAGGGGCTGTTCAACACGCCGCCCACGCTGACAACATGGCCGTTTTCCACCAACGGGGTCGCCATCATGGGCAAGCACGGCATCCCCGTCATCGGCTACGGCCCGGGTGTGATCGCGGCATGCCACGTGCCCGACGAATACGTGGAAAAAAAGCAGGTGCTGCGTGCCACCATGATGTACGCCGCCATGTGCGCAACCTACGCAACCGAGTGCAATAAGGAGGGCGTATCCCATGCTTAGCCAGTCTGATTACGAAGCAAGCGAACTCTTTCTGGACCATTCCAAGGCTCCCCGGCCGGACAAGGTGCATATCGGGCTGGTGCAGCTTTCAACGGACCATTCCATTGAAAGGGACCTGAACATGCTGGTGGGATCCTCCGCCATGGTCTTCAGCAACCGGGTCTACTACTCAAGCTCCATGACCAAAGAGGCCCTGGCTGAGATTTCCCGGGGCATCACCCAGTCTGCCGAACTCATCGCAACCGGGCTTCCCATGGACGTCATGGCCTTCGGCTGCACCTCGGCCTCCATTGTCATCGGCAATGACAAAATCCGGGAGCTGCTCACCGCAAACAACCCGGGGATCCCCGCAACAAACCCGTGGGCCGGAGCCCTTGCCGCCTTCAAGCACCTGAAGGCCAAGCGGGTCTCCATCTTTTCGCCCTACCCCACGGAGGTGAACTACCCGCTCTATCAGCAGCTTGAAGCAGAAGGCCTTGAAGTGCCCACCATCGGGGCGCTGCGCATCGAAAAAGACACCGACATCACCACGGTCTCCTTTGACTCGATGCTGGAAGGAGCCAGGCGCATCCTGGCCCAGGCACCCACGGACGCCCTGTTTATGTCCTGCACCAATTTGCGCGCATTAGAGCACATTGAAGAGATTGAGGCTGAAATTGGAGTTCCCGTTGTCACAAGCACCCAGGCCATGTTCTGGCATGCCATGACCCTTGCGGGGAAACAGCCCGAAATAAAAGGATTCGGACAGTTGCTGGCAGGTTAAAGCAATGAGGCTTTGACTGCCGTACAACCTGTTTTTGGTAAAGATACCATGTGTAACGTACCCGAGGGGAATGGGGTAAAGAGGAGAATGCATGAAACTTTTTTGGAAACTTGATGACCTCATTGCACTGATTACGGAGTGGGTCCTGGCCAGCGGCGTTTTGTTCATGGCCGGCCTCCTGATTTGCAATGTCGTCTCCCGCAAGCTGTTTATGAAAAGCATGGCGTCGGCCGATGAACTCGGCGGGTCGCTGCTTATTCTCGTGACATTCAGCGGCATAGGCTATGCCGCCCGCAAGGGACGCCACATCCGCATGACGGCGATTTTCGACACGCTGTCCCCCAAGATAAAAAAAGCACTGATGATCTTCATCTCGTTTGTGACCATGGCGACGTACATCTACGTCTGCTCCATCGCTCTCGACTACATTGAATACACCAAGATGCTGGGCAAGGTGACCTCCGCCCTTGAAATGCCGGACTGGATTCGCGCTGCCGTCGTTCCCGTAGGGTTCGGCCTCGGGGCCATCCAATACCTGATGAACATCATCATCAACATCAAAGAACCCGAGCTCTACGTGGGAACGGAAAAGCCCGAGGGGGAGGACACAGAATGCTGATTCTTTTTGGTTTAATGCTTCTCTTGCTGCTCATGGGGTTCCCCATGATGATGACCATGCTTCTTTCCACCATTGTGTATATCAGCCTGTACACGCCCATGGTTCAGCCCTTCATCATCGTTCAGCAGATGATCCTGGGCGTTCAGGCACCGGTGCTCATGGCCATCCCCATGTTCATCCTCGCCGCCGATATCATGTGCAAGGGGCAGACATCGGAACGCCTGCTCGATTTTGTGGAAAGCCTGGTGGGTCACCTGAGCGGCGGCCTGGCCTCCACCACATCCATCACCTGCGCCCTGTTCGGCGCGGTGTCCGGCTCCACCCAGGCAACGGTTGTGGCCGTGGGGTCTCCGGTTCGGCAAAAACTCCTGGACAGGGGATACAGCGACAGCGAAGCCCTGGCGCTGATCATCAACTCCAGTAACCTGGCCTACCTCATTCCCCCCAGCCTGGGGATGATCGTCTACGGCGTGGCAAGCGGCGCGTCCATCGGCGAATTATTCATCGCAGGCATCGGTCCCGCCGTGGTCATCATCGCCCTTTTTGCTGCGTACAACGTGTTCTACGCAAAGCGCAACAACATCCCCCGCCTGCCCAAGGCATCCGCCGCAGAGCGCCTTGCAGCCACCAAACGCTGCATCCTGCCCTTCGGCTTTCCCGTCATCATCATGGGCGGTATCTACTCGGGTATCTTCAGCCCCACGGAAGCAGCGGCCGCAAGCGTCCTGTACGCGGCCTTTGTGGAGATGATCATCTACAAATCCGTGAAAATGAAAGATCTCTACGAAATCGCCCTTTCCACCGGCGTGCTCACCACCGTCGTGTTCATCCTTGTTGCCGTGGGCCAGTGCTTTTCCTGGGTCATCTCCTACGACCGTATCCCGCAGATGCTGACCCAGGGCCTCCTCGGGGAGTCGGCTTCTGTCTTCCTCATCCTGCTCACCGTCAACATCGTCTTCTTTGTCGGGTGCATGTTTGTTGAAGCCGTGGTTGTCATCCTGATCCTGACCCCCATCTTTGCCCCCATCGCCCATGCCGCAGGCATCAACCTGGTGCACCTGGGTGTCCTGATTACCCTGCAGGTCGCCATCGGCTCCGGCACGCCGCCTTTCGGCACAAGTATCTTCACCTGCTGTGCCATCTTCGACAAACCGTACCTTGAAGTCATTCGAAACGAAGGGCCGTATATCGCCATCCTGCTCTTTGCCTGTTTCCTGATTTCCGCGTTTCCCGAAATTTCATTGTTCCTGGGAGGGTTGATGAAGTAATTCATCAATTTGAAATAATAGATCATTTACTTAGGAGTGAGAGATGAAAAAGTTTTGTACGCTTGGTTTGATGCTGTTGATTGTGTTTGCCGGTGCGCTTCCCGCATCTGCCAAACGAGGAACCTACACCTTTAAGATTACCCACGAAGAGTACGCGGACACCGTACCGGACAAATACGCAAAGGAGTTTGCCCGCCGCGTAACGGAAAAAAGCGACGGCCGGATCAAATTTGAGATTTTCCAGGTGGGCCAGCTGGGCGTCGGCGTGGACCTGGTGGAACACCTGCTCACCGGCTCCACCCAGATGGCCATCGTCAGCCCCGGCAACGTCTCCACCATCGTGCCCGAAGGCCAGATGTTTGCCCTGCACTTCCTGCTGCCCTCCAGCGTGGAAAAAGCCTATGAGTTCCTGGACAAAAGCCAGGTGGTCAAAAAGGACCTCGCCGGTGCCTACGCTGAAAAAAGCCTGCGCCTCATGGACCTGTGGCCCCTGGGCGCAAGCGACTGGCTGAGCGACAAAAAAATCATGGGCCCCGCTGACTTCAAAGGCCTGCCCTTCCGCACCATGGACACCCCGCTCATCATCAAAAACTACGAAGCCTACAACGCCAACCCCACACCGGTCTCCTACACCGACGTGTACAGCGCCCTTCAGCTGAACATGGTGGACGGCGTGGAAAACCCCTTAGGCGCCCTCGTGGACATGAAATGGTACGAAGTTCAGAAGTACCTCATCATGTCCAACCACATCATGTACCTCGAAGGCGTGTTCATGAACGACCGCTTCTTCAAGTCCCTGCCCAAGGACCTGCAGAAGATCCTCACCGAAACCGTCGCCGAGATGCGTGACTACGCCTACGACCTCCAGAAGGAAGCCAACGAAAAAGCAGCCGAGGTCCTGGCCAAGCACACCGAGCGCGTGGACCTGACCCCTGAGCAGCATGAAGCCTTCCGCAAAGCAGCCCTGCCCGTCCGCGACTACTACAAAAAAGCGCTGAGCAAGCGCTGCGCAGCCATGCTGGAAAAACTCGAAAAAGAGCTGGCTGAATTCGAATAACCCCCACTCCGTGTAAACCAGCCGGGGTATGCCATCATACCCCGGCTTCGCCACCCATTCCGCCGGAAACTGCCAAATGAACGAGGCCTCCGGCGGCCCTGCCGGGGGCCAAACTTTTGAAAAGTTTGACAAACAGCTTTTAAAAAAAGATTCCGTTCGAGCTAAATCAAAGGCAAATGTGACTTTCCCTGTGAAACGAAGGGGAAAGCACATTCGAAACCAGCTTTTCTCGCTCCCAGGCTCTGCCTGGGAGTGTCCCACCGCCTACCTCGACACCTCCCGCAGTGCCTCCCTGAAATACGACTGGGCTGTCTTCTCCGTAAAGGTGGGGACCTTGTCCTGGAGCTGAACCAGAGAGATCTTGTTGACGATCTCCCGCTTGCCCGTGCTGACGGGGATGACGGTCCCCTGCCGGAGCTGGTCCCGGACGGCGTTTCGGGTCACCACGCCCAGGCCCATGTCACTTTCGATGGCCGAGCGCACGGCCTGGACGCTGTCCACGGTGAGGACCACCTTGGGTTTCACCGACTGCTTGCCGAAGTGATGGCGAAACCAGCCGTTAAGGGCCTGATGACTGCGCTCGTAAGAGATAAAATCCTGGGAAAGGATGTGGTCCGGGGAGAGGTTCTCTTTGAGGCGGGTGTGGAAATAGACCGCCGAACAGGCCAGGATCACCTCCTCATCGATAACCGGCTCCACATGATAGGTCCCCAGATCCGCCACGTATTTCCTCTGGCTTGCAAAGAGATCCACCATGGCAAAATCGAGTTCCCCGCCTTTGACCATGGCAAGGAGCCTCTCCGAATTGCCCAGGGTCAGGGAAAAGGTCACCTCTCCGTATTGCTTCCGAAATGACGCCATGACCTTCGGAAAAAAGGCCTTGCCGAACTCCACGGGTGCGCCGATGCGCAAAAGCCCGGACGGCTCGTCCTTCCCGTTTTGAAAAAGCGTCAAACCCGCCTGCAACTCCCCCAGAAACGGCTTGAGGATCCCGAAGAGCCTGTCCGCCTCCACCGTGGGCAGGAGCCGTTTGTGCATCCGTGTAAAGAGCCGCACCCTGATCTCCTGCTCCAGCTTTTTCAGGTGCTGGCTCACGGCCGACGGGGTAACGTTGAGCTCCTTTGCCGCTCCCCCGATGCTTTGCCTGCTGTAGATGCAATAAAACACCTTGAGTCGGTTGAAATCGATATCGTTTAGCATAACTTAACCTATAGTTTAATTCGTTTAAGTTTACTTGATTATGCATGTGGGGTAATTTGTCAATTGAAAAACGGCGAACACTTAGGCTAAAACCGATGCGTGCACTTTCCCGCCTCAAAGGGAAACCTACGGCAATAACGATTCACCACGCTTACACGGGATGTTCATATGGATACGACACGCTGGAATATCGAGACAAAGGCAGTTCAGTGCGGATTTACTCCCAAAAACGGAGAGCCCCGCGTCACCCCCATCGTACAGAGCACCACCTACAAGTACGACACGTGCAAAGAGATCGCAGACCTCTTCGACCTCAAGGTCCCGGGGCACATGTACTCACGCATCAGCAACCCCACGGTGGAAGTCCTTGAAAACAAAATGGCGGCCCTGGAAGGCGGCGTGGGGGCCCTGGCTCTCTCTTCGGGCCAGTCCGCGTCCACGGTGTCCATCCTCAATATCTGTGAAGCGGGCGACCACTTCGTGGCCCTGTCCACCCTCTACGGCGGCACCTTCAACCTCTTCAAGCACACCTTGAAGAAAATGGGCATCGACATGACCTTTGTGGACCCCGCCGCCCCAGTAGATGAGATCAAAAAAGCCTTCAAGCCCAACACCAAGCTGCTCTTCGGCGAGTCGTTGTCCAACCCCGGCACCCAGGTCCTGGACTTCGACAAATTCGCCGCCATCGCCAAGGCCATGGGCGTCCCCTTTATCGTGGACAACACCTTCCCCACGCCTTGCCTGTGCCGCCCCCTGGAGCACGGGGCAGACATCGTGATCCACTCCACCACCAAGTACACCGACGGCCACGCCACCAGCGTGGGGGGCATCATCGTGGACGGCGGCTCCTTTGACTGGAACAACGGCAAGTTCCCCGGCCTCACAGAACCCGACGAATCCTACCACGGCCTCAGCTACACCGAGACCTTCGGCAACCAGGCATATATCGTCAAGGCGCGGGTCCAGTGGATCCGGGATTTGGGGTGCTACATGTCCCCCCAGAACGCCTTTCTCACCAACAAGGGCCTGGAGACCCTCCACCTGCGCATGGAACGCCACAGCAGCAACGCCCTGGCCCTGGCCGAGTTCCTGGAAAGCCACCCGTCCGTTGAGTGGGTCAAGTACCCCCTTCTTAAAAGCGACCCCAACCACGACCTCTGCAAAAAGTACATGAAAGCGGGCAGCGGGGTCCTCACCTTCGGTCCCAAAGGGGGCAGAGATGCCGCAGAGCGCCTCATGAACAGCCTTCAGCTGGCCGAGATCGTGGTCCACGTGGCCGATGTCCGCACCGGCGTCCTGCACCCCGCCAGCATGACCCACCGCCAGCTCAGCGACGAAGACCAGATCAAGGCCGGCGTCCTGCCGGAGTTGATCCGTATCACCGTGGGCATTGAGCACATCGACGACATCATCGCCGATTTCTCCCAGGCTTTGGACAGCATGGGTTAAAAGGAATGCCTCCGGCGGCAAGGTGAGCCACCTTGAAAGCAGGTTACCGCCGGGCTTTGCCCCTCGTTCCTCGGGTCAAATCCCAGCGGTATTCCGGCGACCGATGGCTTTCGGGGTTACCGAGGCACCCGCGTGAAACGAACACATAAAACGAAAAGCATCTTTAATTAGTTGGGAACAGTGCATGTTTATCTTTGATCAACCCTACATCTCCGATGTGGCCGAGAACTACCTCATCGAGTCCCAGGCCCCTCTTCTTGAAAATGAATTTGCCCTGACGTGCGTCTCCCCGTCAGCCAATCACATCTCCGATGCCGAGGCCGTCAAAGAGCTGGAGCGGGACAACTTCCGCTGGCTCTACAGCAACAGCGAAAACGCCATCGGCTGGATCGTCGAGACCTTTGGGGCGGACTCGGAGCTGGCCCTGAAGATCGACCTGTTCAAGAACAAATTCAAGTTCCGGGAGAAGACGGCGGCCCTGTTCCCGGACATCGCCTTTTTCAAGCTTGCGGCAGATGAGATCGCGACCTTCACCTTTGAGCGTGTGGGCGCCCCCTTTATCATCAAGCCCATGGTGGGGTTCATCAGCGCCGGGGTCCACAGAGTGAACACCGCCGACGAGTGGGAAACGGTCCGGGCCCGGCTTCTGGAAGAGACAAAGGAGACGGCCAACGCCTTTCCCGAAGAGGTGATCAGCAGCGCCTTTTTCATTGTGGAGTCCGTCATCGAAGGGGACGAGTACGCGGTGGACGCCTACTTTGACGACGACAACAAACCGGTGGTACTCAACATCTTAAAGCACCGGTTCAGCGGCGAGCAGGACATGAGCGACCGCCTCTACGTCACCTCCGCTAAGATCATCTCATCGCGCCTTTCCGCCATCGAGGGCTTTCTCGCGGACCTGGCGGAGCTCGGGGATTTCCGGGGGCTTCCCATCCACACCGAGATCCGCATCGATGAAAACGATTGCATCCGCCCCATTGAAGTGAACCCCCTGCGCTTTGCCGGGTGGTGCTCCACGGACATCGCCTCTTACGCATACGGCATCAACGTCTATGACTATTTTGCCCAGAAGAGAAAACCCGACTGGGACGCGGTGCTCGGCACAGCCGGTGACGACACGTTTGCCATGGCGGTCATCGAACGCCCCACCCCCCTGCGGGACAATCAGGACTTTGATTACCGACAGCTTGCCGAGGGGCTGAGCACCATCCTGTGCCTGCGCAAAATGGATTACCGCACCTTTCCCATGTTTGCCTTTCTCTTTTTCAGTGTCACAAAGGAGACCGAGCACGAGCTCGACGCCATGCTCACCCTGAATCCCGAAGAATTTGTGGTGGACGTAGAGCAGGCGGGATAAAAAAAGCCGCACAGGTGTGCGGCGATCCATGGAACGGCCGTGACAGGGCGGCACGAAAATGAAAAAAACCATCATGGGCGACATGCTGCGATGCGCCCTTACCCATAACCACCGAAGGACGCGATGAAAACCGATCTTTACCCCGACTCCGTGGGCTTTGTGGAAAAACAGTTCTTCACCTTTGGCGATGCGGACGATGCCCTGCCCCTGGAGGCAGGCTCACACATCGGCCCGGTGACCCTGGCCTACGAGACCTACGGAAAACTAAACGATGCCCGGGACAACGCCATTCTCATCACCCACGCCCTCACCGGGGACTCCCATGCGGCGGGGTATTACGACGCTACGGACCGAAAGCCTGGCTGGTGGGAGAGTATGGTGGGACCGGGCAAGGGCATCGACACCACCAAGTACTTTGTCATCTGTTCCAACGTGCTGGGGGGGTGCATGGGCTCCACCGGCCCCTCCTCCGAAAACCCTGAAACAGGCAAAGCCTACGGGCTGGACTTTGAGGTCGTCACCATCGCGGACATGGTAAACGCCCAGAAACGCCTTCTGGATCACCTGGGGATCGAACAGCTCGTCTCGGTCATCGGCGGCTCCGTGGGGGGCATGCAGGTGCTCCAGTGGTGCCATGCCTACCCCCACATGATGCGCTCGGCCGTGGCCCTTGCCACCACCCTGCGACACTCGGCCCTTGCCATCTCCTTTAATGAAGTGGCCCGCCAGGCCATCATGAACGACCCGAACTGGAACAACGGGGCCTACTACGACGGGCCCGGCCCGGATACAGGGCTGTCGCTGGCCCGCATGGTGGGGCACATCACCTACCTCTCGGACGAGGCCATGCGCAAAAAGTTCGGGCGGCGCCTCCAGGACCCGGAGACCCACGCCTCGGCCTTTGAGGCCCCCTTCAAGGTGGAGAGTTACCTCCACTACCAGGGTGCACGGTTCGTGGAGCGTTTCGACGCCAACTCCCTGCTTTACATCACCAAGGCCGCGGACTATTTCGATCTGGAGTCTGCCTTGTCCGCCCCGGTCTCCGGCACCAAGGCCAAATGCCTTGTGGTCTCCTTCAGCTCGGACTGGCTCTACCCGACCTACCAGTCCAAGGCCATCGTCAAGGCCCTTAAAAAACGGGGCAACGACGTCAGCTTCTGCGAGCTGGAGTCCACCGCAGGCCACGATGCCTTTCTCCTGCCCAACGACAGGCTCTCCCGCATGATTCGCGGTTTTTTAAAGGGGGTGTGCCATGACGGATAGCCATGATCCCATTCGATACGACCTTCAAATCATCGCCTCATGGATTCCTTCGGGCTCCAAGGTCCTGGGGCTGGGATGCGGCGAGGGGGACCTGCTCCACTTCCTGAAGCAGCATAAAAATGTCTCGGAGACGGGCATTGAAATCGTGGAGTCCAAGGTATCGGCCTGCATTGAAAAGGGCCTCTCCGTAATCCAGGGGGACATCAGCAACGAACTTGCGGATTACCCGGACGAAAGCTTCGACTGCGTGGTCCTCAGCCAGACCATCCAGCAGACCTTTGACCCGGTCTCCCTCCTTGCCGAGATCATGCGGGTGGGCAAAACCGCGGTGGTGAGCTTTCCCAACTTCAGCCACTGGAAGGTCCGGACGCAGTTTCTCTTCTCGGGCCACGCTCCCAAGACAGAGGTCCTGCCCTATTCCTGGTACGACACGCCCAACATCCGCGTCCTCTCCCTGCGGGATTTCAAACACCTCGGCCAGGAGGCCGGTTTTGAGATCATCAACGAAATGGCCATCAAGACCTATTCGGCGGACCGATACGGAAAGACCATCACCTTCCTGCCCAACCTGCGGGCGACCTACGGGCTGTTTCTGATCACAAAGGCTTAAGACACACAAAAAAACGCCGCACAGACGTGCGGCGTTCCACAAAAAGGTTCCTCCCGTGCCCCATGGTACGGCAGCGCCTACTTCACCACCACCCTCACGACATTGCCCGGAAGCAGGTTTTCATCGTTTTCCACGGCCACATGGAAATAGACCGCGCTCACAAGCTTGGGCAGCTTCTCCCGCAGAACCTCCGGCACCCGGAGTTCCACGTTCCCCATGGCCGTCAGGGTTCCGGCAACGGATTCACGCTTTCCGTTCACATACAAAAGGATCTCCTTATCGTCGGTGAGCATCCATGCTTTGTCCGGGGCCACATAGACATCCACCCAAAGCCCGTTGAGGGAAGCGAAGGACAAGATGGGCTCACCGCCTCCCACCAGGGAGCCGGTGGAGACCTTCACATCCGTGATGATGGCATCAAAGGGGGCCGTAAACCCTGCGGCCCCGTACAACTGGCGAAGATGGTCCCGATAGGCCCTTGCACGCTCGATTTCAGAGAGAAGATCGTCCACATCCGAGTCCTCCTGAATACCGCTTCGGTTGAGGGTGGACGACCTGGCACGGTAGCTTTTTTCCGCCTCGGCCTCTGCGATGCGGTTGGATTCCACCACGTGCTGGTAGTGGTCCCGGGCCAGGATATATTCGTGGTAACGAAGCTCTTTCTCGGTTTTCGCCGCCCGCACCTGGCTCAGGGTCGTGGCATCCAGCCGGTAGAGTTTCTCCAGGTTCTCGTGGCGCTCTTTTTTGGATTCATACAGGGTTTTCAAGCGCCGCGCCTCAAAGCGGGCCTCGGAGAGCATGCGCTCCCGGGCAAGGGCGCTGCCCTGCTGTTCCAGATCGAGGAACCGGAGCTTGTTTTGCAAAGGAGCTGCATAGTCCCGCTGGTCCCCTGACTCCCCTGCGATAAGATCATACGTGGAGAGCTTGGCTTCCAGGGCGGCCTCGGCCTGCCTGACCCGTTTTTCCCCCTCCACGGAATATTGGGTAAAGAGCACATCCCCTTTTTTGACGATGTCCCCCTTGGAGACAAAAAGCTGCTGGATCTCGGTGGGCACATCGGCTGTAAGCTCCAGGGTTTCCCCCGTGACCATGCCGTAGGTATACAGGGTGTTCCGGTTGTAAAGCATGATGCCGCCACCCACCAGAATCGCCACACACAACACGGTCAGCACCACCTTACGCACTGGGGTTTTCCTTCTCTTGTGCTCCCGCATCCGGGGTTGGGCCGGTGAGACCGGCTCCTGGGATTCACCGCCTTTCCTGAACGATATTTTCATCTTACTCCTCCCCCCCTTCAAAAATCTGCTTTAAAGCCGAATAGTCGTGGAACGAGAGCCCTCGATACCCGGGGTTTTCCATCCATTGGCGCGATAAGGCCTGTTCAACCCGGTCCCACCCGGCTCTGTCCAGGGGATACAGGGTATCCGAAGGCGGGGCTTTGCCGGAAAACTCCAGGCCGACCTCCAGGGGTCCAGCCGCCTCTTCAAAGACCTTGGCCACCACCCTGCTTGTGGTTTCCGGTGCGTTGAAATAGGCCATCACCGTGATGCCGTCGGTGAGGCGCGCGGCCTGCCGCATCAGGGGCCGGTGCGCCTCCTGGGTAAACCACTTGACGGGCCCGTCCACCCACAGGGGCATGTCACCCGTCATGCGGCTCTTCGCCTTTTTCAGGAGCCGGAGAAAAGAGACGTTCAGCTCCTCCCTGAGGGCGGCATCTGTCTCCCATCCTGGCACGGAGTGGGGCTCCAGATCGATCTTCACCCCGGCAATTTTGGGTTCGAACCGGCTTCTGGAGGCGTTAAAGCGGTTGATGCGATCCACGCCCCGGCCCAGCGCCAGCGCCCCATCCGGCGCTGTCAGCCACTCCGGTTCACCCAGCAGCGCCCACACCTCGATGTTCGCTTGTGCGCACGCGTTTAAAAAGAGGATAAACCGCTCCCGGTCCATCATCTCCGTAAGGAGCCGGGAATCAGAATACAGGTAAGCATAAACCCGGTTGACACCTGCCTCTTTTGCCGTGGTCACAAAGGCATCCCGGCTGCCCTCTGTCTCCATGGCGGCCCGGGTCTCCCACAGCCAGACAGAAGCTGTACGCCCCTCCATCTTCAGGTCGGAGTAAGCCCACAGGTTGTCGGCCAGGAGCCTGGATCGCCCGGTCTCCCGCCAGACGTTGACGTACCGGATCCCCAGGTCCCTTTCCACCCGGGCCTTCCTGGCCACGGCACTCAGGTACTCCTGCTCGGCGGTGATCACGGCCAGGGGGTCGTAGGCGTCGGCATCCCCCGGGGTGTCAATGGCCTCGTAGAGCCGGGCCACCCGCACTTGTTCCAGGGCATACCGCGTGTCCAAGGCCTTGGCCCGGCTGTCGTCCTGTGACGCTTTGAAATCCATGAGGGCCTCGTCCAGGCCCTGGCGGACCCTACCCGCCACAAGGCCCAGCTCAATGCCCAGGGCGTCTTTCACATGACGCCAGTACGCGGTGTGGAGCCTGGCGGCCTTGCCGTGGGCTGTGGAGATGCCGCCGCTGAAGGTCAGGTTGATGATATCGGTCACCGCGCTGGACGTACTCTTACCGGTGTACTCGTACTCCGCCGCCACATTGAGGATTCCCCGCACCTCGGGCCCGGCCGACTCCAGGAACCGCGCCTTTTTCAGCTCGGCGTTAATACCACGGACCTGGGGGTGGTTCAGGACCGCCAGCTCCCTCAGCACCGCGGCCTCTTCAAACTCGGCTTCTCTCAGGTGAAAGGCGTCCGGGGCCAAGGAGACCTGAACCTCCCGGGCAAGCCCGCAAAGCTGCTTGAGGCGGTTCATCAAAAACTCGCGTCGGCGACGTGTGTGGGCCTTCTCCGAGGCGGCCGCCACCATAATTTTCTCTGCCGCCATGAGTTGCAGCCTTAGGGTGCCCCCCACGGTATCCAGGGTTTCGTAATAAGCCTGGCGCTCTCCGTACACTTCCAGGAGCGACTCCTGCACGGCCTCCAGCTCGTCAAGGTAGGCCACTTCAAAGCAGATCTTCACCGCCTCGGCCACCCGTTCGTTGACCTCGTTGTCCAGACGGCTCCGGGCCGCCTCAGCCGTCAGCTGGGCCGCCCGCCAGAGTTCCCTGTTTCGCCGGATATCGAGCAGGGGTTGAAACAACCCGAGGAGCCCGTCAATGAGGGTCTGGGAAAAAAAGCTGGTCTGGTCGTTGAAGAGCCCGGCCTGGGACACCGTGCCCAGCTCAAAGTAGAAAGAGGGGTAATTGGGCAGGATGGCAATGCCCACCTCCACAAGGGAGGCGGCCAGCTCTGCCCGCCTCAGGCTCACCTCCGGGTTCTGTGCGGTTACAAGGGCGGCTACCTCCCGAACGCCGAGGATCTCAGGGACCCGGACCACCACCGGAGAAGCGGTGCCGTCCACATAACGGCTTCGCAGGATATAGCGGCTCTGCTCCCCGGTTTCTGCCTCAAGACGGCGGTAATCCGCCACCTCTCCGGTAACGGGGTCCAACCTGTAGAGGGCCTGGTAGCCGGGCTTATCCGACTCAAAGACCAGGGTGCTTCCGTCATCGGAGTAGATCCGGCTGATGGTGCCGGCCCCTTCTTCAAGGTGGGTGGACAGGTCCTCACCGGCCTCGTCCACGGACATGAGGGTAGAGCCGCCCTCGTTGTCCCGGCTCAGGAAAAAGACCCTTCCCGCGCCCCTCAGGTGAACGGGCAGCACGGGTTCTCCGGGAATGTCCCGGACCTTCTTCTTGCCTGCAAATCGGATCTCCCCTTCGGCATCCACCTCAAAACGAAGCCGCACAAGGGCCAGGTCATGCTCGCCGGGAAACCATCGCCCGGTGCGGTCCAGGGCCTTGAACACCACAAACGAATCCGTGGCTTCGGACCCGTCCCCTGCCTCGGAAGGCTTGACCTCCGGAAGGGCTCGCAGCTGGAAAGAACGGGAATCAAAATAATAGAGTGACCATCCCTCCCCGCAGTCATCGGGGATCCTGAAAAACACCACCCGCGCTTCGGACCGCACCCGGGGAGCGGTGCCCGGCTCCGGGATTCGCTTCACCGTCTGGCCGGTCACCTCAAACACAACAAGCTCGTGAGCCGTGGTTCCCAGGGCAGCGAACAGCTGCTGCTGGCCAAAGAAGACCGGGGCCGTCAGCTCACGCACCAGGGCCATGTCGGCCTCCTGCTCCACGGCCTGGCGGTTGCGCATACCGCACCCCAGGCAGCACACCATCACAAGGCATCCTATCCACGGGACCATGCCCGCCATACGTCTCCTATCCATCCGCAAGATCCGCCATGGCCAGAGCGATAAGGTCATCCACTGTCTGGTGGGAAGCGTCTCCCTGGACCACACTGAAGGAGACCTCGGGGCGACAGATGTCAAACAGGTATTCCAGCTTCTGAATGGCTTCGTGAATCCGGTTCACCACCACAACGGCCCCGTCAAAGTCGGTTTCGGCAAGGATAAGCCCCAGGGTCTGGGCGTCCCAGACGCACGTGGTGTCCAGCTCCCTCAAGCCCTGGCTCAGGGCCTTGAAAAGATTGTTCACGTACCAGGCAAGGCGGTCGGGGTGGTTTTTCCGAATCTCCTCGATTTTTTCGATGCGGGCCAGGATCAGGGTAAAGGGTGCGTGGTAGCGCTTCGTGCGAATGAGCTCCCGCTTGAGTTCATGCTCGAAAAACTGTTTGTTGTAGAGATTCGTGTGGTGATCGTAGAGCAGGGTGCCCAGGTCCACGCCCTTGATCTGTCCGCTTCGCACCGCCTCCCAGGCATGCTGGGTCATCTCATAGGCGTAGATATTCTTCTCCACGGTCTCGTCGGGTCGGCAGACCAGCCCGCACACCAGGCATTCGAGTTCCACCACCGGTTCGGGGACGATGGTCTGGCACTGGGCGCACTTGAAGTAGTCCGTGGGCTTTTCATAGTCGATACCGATGTGGCGCAGGGTCTCTTCGCACTTCGGGCAGACAAGGTCCGCGCCCTGCCTGAAAGACTCTATGGAGTCCACATGACCGCAGGGGAAGTGGTGAACCATCTGCCCCTTGACGATGTCGATGGATGAGCAGGCCGGGCACACCTCCCGGTAGTTGATCTGGTAGGATTCGCACATCTCGCAGAGGCGGACCCGGTTTTTGAGCTGCTTGGTGAAAAAACCCCGTTCGGCAAGGGCCTCCAGGTAGGCTTCCTCGTTTTCCAGCTCTCCGGTGATCTTCAGGACATCGGGGTAAAAATGACCCGTGGGCTTAAAGGGAGAAGGAAGGGGCTCGAGGACCGGAGCACCGCCGTCCGCCACGTCACGTAAAAATGAGAGGACAGAGGCATCGGTGAGGTTGGCTTCCCGGTATTTTTTGGAAAAAAACAGAACATTTCGAATGGCGGGAAGGAGCTCCGCCCGAAACAGGGGGCGAAACAGGACGTAGGCGGCCCCTTTTTTAAAGGCTTCCAGAAGGATGCCCCTGCCGTAACAGGAGGTCACAAAAATGGTTTTGTTCACAAACACCGGCACATGGCACTGCTCGGACTCTTCCTCTCCCTGACAGTAAATCATGAGGTCCGTCTGTCCGGAGAGGCGTTGCATCGCCGACACCTCGGCCCTGGAAATGGAGAGAGAGGTCTCAAACCGAGCGGACTCCAGACCTGTTTCAAGGATTCGGTACTCTTCCTCCCTGGCACCGACAATGACCACGTTAAACACTTTTTTCATTCACACCTCACCATTTCTTTGTATTGCGCCATGCAGACTCAGGCAGGTAGCCTTCCTGGTAGTTAATCCTGAAAAATTCCAAAATAAGCGCCCCGAACCGTACCCAGCGGAAAAGAGCCTTGTACCCCGGAAAGAGAAACACCGTGGGGATCAGCTTCACCTCCTGACTTCGTCGTTCACTGAAGACAAGGGAAATGGCGAAACAGAAGAGAGTCACCCCGACGTAAATAAGATAGGCCAGGCACCAGACAAAGATAAGGAGCCTCGGGTAAAACCAGAGCATCAGCACCAGGTACAGGGCATAGACAAAGGTCAGGAACACCGTGAAAAAAAACTCCATGGAAATCTCAAAGGCGTTGCGCCAGTCGTACTGCCAGAACTTCAGGATGTCGGCATGCTTGCGAAAATAGGTCCTGAAGCCCCCCTTGTCCCATCGGAACCGCTGTCCCCTCAACACCCTCCATGTTTCCGGAGCGTTGGTCATGGCGATGGCCGCCGGGGCAAAGACGATCTTCCAGCCCACCTTCTTGATCTTCAGGGTCAGGTCCGCGTCCTCGGCCAGCTCCGGGTCCCAGGCGCCGAAGGAGAGCAGGGCCTCCCGCCTGAAGGCCCCGAAGGCCCCGCTGACCTGCATGCCCATGCCCAGGAGTCCCAGCCACTGCTTCCATATGGTTATGGACAGGGCGTACTCCACGGCCTGGAGCCGGGTCCAGACAGAGGTCCCAAGATTTCGCACCTTGATGTTCCCCGCCACGGCCCCCACCTTGGGGTCGTAAAAGGGACCGATCATGTGGAAAAGCATGTCCCGGTCAAAGGAGGTGTCCGCGTCCACGGAGACAATGTAATCGCCGGAAGAGAGGTACAAGGCCATGTTGGATGCGGTGGGGCGTCCCGATCGCCCGGTGGCCGCGCTGTTGCGGTAGAGTTTGACCTGCCCCCTGTCGGCAAAGGGCCTGGCCTCCTCATACATGCGGTCCTCCGAGTTGTCATCGATGACGATAATCTCAAGGTTGGGGTAATCGAGTTCAAGGAGAGAACGGATGGCGATTGCCACGCTGGCCTCTTCGTTATAGCCCACGAGAAGGACGCTCACCGAAGGCGCCGTGGCAAAAAACGTTTTTTTTTCACGGTCGTCATGGGGAAGGCGATCGGCCACTTTGGCCCCAAGGAGAAAAACGGCAGGGAAAATATACCGGGGGAACTCCCCGAAGATGAAAACGGGCATGAAAAAGAGGATCCACTCCCACAACGCCCGGGTGGCAAACTGGCCTTCGATAAGGTGCCGGAAGTCGACCAGTGCGAACAGCATGTGATTCAGGAGATCTGTCATATGACACCTTGAGCTCCCAAAACAAACAACCCACCAAAATCATTCAATGCAATACCAACCCTTGTTCACACAGAAATGCGACGGATTATGAAACCGCAGACATCTTTGAAACCGAAACATTTTTTCCTGGAGATGTGTTCATCATAGCATACAGGCTGGTTTTTCGCACCTTATAAAGGAATAATCATTTGTGGCGATATGGCTCGGGGTCGATGCCGTAACGTTTCATCACCTGCTGGAGAGCCTGGCGCTCCATACCGCAGAGGCGGGCCGCCCGAGCCACGTTGCCCGCGGTTTTCTCAAGAAGAGCCCCCACATAGCTGTCGTTAAACCCTTTGAGGCATTGCTCCTTGGCCTCCTTGTAAGGCAATGCCGTCAGGTCCGGCGCCGGGCTGTCCCCTGTGGTCGCGGCCGGTGCCGAGGCAAGAACCTCCCGGAGGTCCTCGGGCTCCATCATCTCACCCGTGGCAAAAAGAAGCCCCTTCATCACGAGGCTCTCCAGCTCCCGGATGTTGCCCGTGAGGGGAAGCTCCATCAAAAGGGCCATGAGCTTATCCGAGACGGGCAGAGGATCTCGCCCCATGGTGTCGGCGTGCTTATGGATAAAATGACTCACCAGGGCCGGGATGTCTTCTCGCCGCTCCCGCAACGGGGGCAGGCGCAAGGGAAGCACGTTGAGGCGGTAGTAGAGGTCCTGGCGAAACTCACCCTCTTCGATGGCCTTCACCAGGTCCTTGTTGGTGGCGGCGATGATGCGCACGTCCACAGGCACGGACTTCGTCCCCCCGAGGGGTTTGACCTCTTTTTCCTGGATCACCCGGAGCAGCTTGGACTGAATGGCCGGGCTGATCTCTCCGATTTCGTCCAGAAAGAGCGTGCCCCCGTCGGCGGCCTGGAAGAGCCCCTGGCGGTCCGAAGAGGCCTGGGTAAAGGCTCCCTTTTTATAGCCGAAGAGCTCGCTTTCCAGGATCTGCTCGGGCACCGTGGGACAGTTGACGGTGATGAACGGGCCGTTGCGGCGCTCGCTCTGGGCGTGGATGGCCCGGCAGGTAAGCTCCTTGCCCGTGCCGGATTCACCGGTGACAAGCACGGTCATGTCGGTGCGGGCCACCATGCGGATGGTCTCGAACACCTTGAGCATGGCAGGGGAGCTGCCCACGATGTTGTGGAAGGATTCCTTCTCCCGAAAGGCCTTGTGCAGGCGTATGTTTTCGCTGATGAGCCGGTTTCGCTCCAGGGCCTTTCTCAGCCGGAACACCAGGGTATCGTGATCAAAGGGCTTGGCGATAAAATCATAGGCTCCGGCGCGGATGGCCTCCACCGCCGAATCGATGGAACCGTAGGCCGTCATCATGATCACCGCGATGCCCCGCTTCAGCTCCTTGATCTGTCGCAAAAGTTCGGCCCCGCCCATGCCCGGCATCTTCATGTCCGAGAGCACCAGGTCAAACCGCTGCTCCTGAATCATGGCAAAGGCCTCCTCACCGGATGAAGCGGTCTCCACCCGGCAGCCCAGGTCCGGCTCCAGGCTCCGCTTGAGGAGCCTCAGCATGTCAATTTCGTCGTCTACAATTAAGATGCGATGTGTCACTGTTTTTCTCCGAAAAAGGGCTAAGGGCTAAGGGCTAAGGGCTAAGGGCTAAGGGCTAAGGGCTAAGGGCTAAGGGCTAAGGGCGTTTAGCTGAACGCGGCCCCCGGGTCAATCAAAAAAACATAATAACGTCATGCTCTATTGTTCTCGTTACCAGGCTCCGCCTGGAAATGCCCATCGGAGGCTCTGCCTCCATGCCTGAAGCCATGATAACCTGGGTTTAAGCCCTGCACCACGGTATCCCTTACCGGCAAGGCAGAGCCTTGCACAACTCACTCCCAGGCAGAGCATGGGAGCGAATAGAAGTTTTGCGGCCACCGTCACGTGCTACTGCTCTCGTTCCCAGGCTCCGCCTGGGAATGCCTCTCGGAGGCTCTGCCTCCATGCCTGAAGCCATGATAACCTGGGCTCAGGCCCTGCACCACGGAATGCCGTACCGGCAAGGCGGAGCCTTGCACAACACGCTCCCAGGCTGAGCCTGGGAGCGAATAGAAGTTTTGCGGCCACCGTCACGTGCTACTGCTCTCGTTCCCAGGCTCCGCCTGGGAATGCCTCTCGGAGGCTCTGCCTCCATGCTTGAAGCCATGATAACCTGTGCTTAGGCCCTGCACCACGGTATCCCGTACCGGCAAGGCAGAGCCTTGCACAACACGCTCCCAGGCTGAGCCTGGGAGCGAATAGAAGTTTTGCGGCCACCGTCACGTGCTACTACTCTCGTTCCCAGGCTCCGCCTGGGAATGCCTCTCGGAGGCTCTGCCTCCATGCCTGAAGCCATGATACCCTGGGTTTAAGCCCTGCACCACGGTATCCCTTACCGGCAAGGCAGAGCCTTGCACAACTCACTCCCAGGCAGAGCATGGGAGCGAATAGAAGTTTTGCGGCCACCGTCACGTGCTACTGCTCTCGTTCCCAGGCTCCGCCTGGGAATGCCTCTCGGAGGCTCTGCCTCCATGCCTGAATCCATGATAACCTGGGTTTAAGCCCTGCACCACGGTATCCCGTACCGGCAAGGCAGAGCCTTGCACAACACACTCCCAGGCAGAGCCTGGGAGCGAATCAAAAACGTCACGCCCTGTTCACTATTTACCTATTTTCCCTATGGCCTGATTTTCCTTCATCCCCCACCGTCGGCAAATGAACCGTAAACGCCGTCCCCTTCCCCGGCGTGCTGATCACATCGATCTCGCCCCCGTGATTTTTAATGATGCCGTAGCTCACCGACAGGCCCAGGCCGGTGCCCGTGCCCGTGGGCTTGGTGGTGAAAAAGGGGTCGAAGATGCGGGAGCGGGTCTCGGCGTCCATGCCGGAACCGGTGTCGGCCACGGTGACAAACACGGTACCCGGCCCCTCGGCCCCGGTGGTGACATGGATCTCGCCCCGGCCGTCGATGGCGTGGACTGCGTTGATAATAAGGTTGATAAGGACCTGCTTGATCTGTTCGGGGTCGGCATGGATCTCCGGCAGGTCCGGGCCCATCTCGGTGATCACCTGGATGCCGTCCATCTCGGCCTGGTGCCGGGTAAAGGCAAGGACCTCTTCGATGATGGGGTGGAGGTGGCAGGCCCGTTTTTCCGAGGGGCCGCTCCGGGCAAAGTTGAGGAGAGACTCCACCACCTTCTTGCAGCCGATGACGTGCTTTTCGATGACGGAAAGATCCTCTTTCAGGCTGCTCTCGTCCTCGGCGCTGCGCTTGAGGAGCTGTGTATAGCCCAGGATAATGCCCAGGGGGTTGTTCACCTCGTGGGCCACGCCCGCCGAAAGTTCACCCACGGCGGCCAGTTTCTCGGTGGTGGCCATCTTCTCCCGCATGGTGAGGGTCTCTTCCACGTCCCGGACCATGAACAGGACCGCCTGCTCCCGGCTCTCCATGTCGGTGACGGTGACCCCGCTCACCAGGGCCCGAAAGGACCGACCGTCCACATCCTTCAAGGCCGCCTCGGTGTTTCCCACGCGCCCTTTGCGGGAGACGGTCTCCATGATCTCCCGGAACTCATCGGCGTCGGCAAAAAGATCCCCGAGGGAAGCCCCGGTATCGAGACGGTTTCCCGCCGCCGGGTTCAAGGCCAGGACATTGCCCTCGCCTGTGGCTATGAGGATCATGTCCTCTGAAAGCTCAAACATCCGGCGGTATTTTTTTTCGGAAACGCCCAGGGCTTCGGTGCGCTCGTCAACGAGCTTTTCCAGGTTGCGGTTGAGCCAGGAGAGCTCTTCGTGGGCCTGACGCAGGGCCCGCCTGTCCCTTAAAATCGCCCGGTTGATCACCCAGACCCGCTCAAAGAAAACCGTCACCGAGGCCACCAGAATAAAGGTCAGGGTGTTCACCGAGCCGCTGAAAGGACGGATATGCCCCCACACCCCCGTAAAATCGAGAAAAAGCAGCAATTGCTTGAGAATATGACCCGCCGACCGGGAGACGGCAAAAATGGAAAGGGCCGCGCACACAAAGAGGAGATAGGTCCAGAGGATGTTCTCCTTTTCCAGGGTGGTGAGCCGCACCATGCGCCCGAAACAGAAAAGGGAAAACACGATCATCAGCATGGAGCCGACGAGATCGACAATGAATATGGGAAAAGAGGAGACAATCATGATGCGTCCCCCTTTTTACGGCGTGTTTCCGCCTGGGTCAGGAGCTGACCGAGGCCCACCCAGAGAAAGGCGATGGCAGGAACGCAAAGGAGATGGTCCAGCTTTGCGATGTAGTACATAACGGCAAGGCCCGGCACAGGCGAGGTGATATGGAGCTGCCCGGTGGCAAGGCGCTCCACCGTGACCAGCTTCACCTGCTCGTCCACAAAATGGACAAAGATCGTGTCCACATTCCAGAGGATAAAAAGAATGGCCGCATACTGGACGTTGCGCCACCCTTTGCGCACCGGCAGCTCATCCCGCTTGATGCGAAAGGCCAGGAACCCCATGGCCAGGGCAAACAACACATGGGCCGCCTGGTGGACAAGGATCCCTTCGATGCCCCCGTGCCCCTGTGTGGCATGGGCCGGTGAGACCACAAGAAAAATAAAAAGGAATAAGAAAACGACAATGCGTACCATGGTGTGGGGGTCCTTTCAACGCCGGCACAACGAAAGCCCCGTAGGATGGGCAAAGCGCCAAGCGTGCCCATCTTTCACCGGGAGGCCCGAAGCGGTGATGATATGTTACATTCCGGCAAGCCGATTCCGGCCTCCCGCCGTGGCCGGTTATTCCCGTGCCCGATGGGCACGGCACCACCTTTGCCCATCCTACCGAATTTCGCCCTTCGCCCTTCGCCCTTCGCCTTTAGCCTTTTGCCTTTAGCCTTTTGCCCTTAGCCTTTTGCCTTTAGCCTTTTGCCTTTTGCCCTTAGCCTTTTGCCTTTAGCCTTTTGCCTTTTACCTTTAGCCCTTATTAGCCTTTCACCTTCTTCATCCCCCACCGCCCCAACGCCGTCGTAATCAACGTCAGGTTGTAAAGGTAGAGGTAAAGCGCCCCCGCCCCCACGGCCTGGGAAATGCCCGGCAGCATGAGCCCGCGGCTTCCGGTCAGCGCTTCCAGATGGTCCGGCGTAAAGGCGTGGTATTCGACCCAGAGCAGAAAGAGAAACATGGGAAAGAGGTAGGTAATCCCCATCTCGAAAAACTTGTCGAGCATCAGGTGTTCGTAGGCTTCGTCGGCTTCACGGTCCAATCCCTTGTATACCGCACTTCGCACTGTTTTGTCATCAATCTCCCGGGCCTGCTGCTTTGCGGAGAGGCGCTCTTTGAATCGCTTTGCGGCAGAGGTGGCTGCCTTGCCCTTTCTCATGCGGGTCAGGCCCATGGAGAGCAGGGCCCCCACCAGGGCTGCCACGCACACCTGCAGGGCGGGCGAGGCCCCCGACAGGGGGGAAAAGCAAAGGCTGATAAATGAAGCGAAAACCTTCATCAGGGGAATCACAACGCCGCCGAAGATCCAGTCGGCGGCCAGGTCCAGTATGTCGTTCAATGCATCCATACACACCTCATTGCATGCGTCCTACAGGGCCACGGAAGGCTCTGCCGAAAAACGCAAAAAGCCGCACAGGCGTGCGGCGCTCCACCCTGCATTCCGATGCGAGACAAGTCGACGGGCGACTCGTCTCGCAACCGAGCCTGATGCGTGGCTTAGTTCTTATTTTCCGGCCTTACTCTTCGACCTTTTCAAACTTCACCATGGGACAGCCCGAGCAGACATCAAGACCGGGCCAGGCCTGCCCGCCCTTGCCGAGGAGGGAGGGGCCGCCGGTGGTTTCGATGCGCTTTTTAAGCTGAGCAGCGGTGTCCAGGATCTGGTTGCCGGGGACAAAAACGTTCATATAGTTCATCTCGGTCTTGCCGGAGGCCTTGGAGCCTGCGCACATGGTGGTCATGTTCAGGGTGTTGTTCTTGTAGGCGTAGACGCTGCCCGAGCACACCGCGGAGTTGGGAGTGCAGAACAGGGGCAGGTTGCACTTGCCGGTGCCGCCCATGTAGTCGTTCATGATGTGGTAGGCCTGGAAGGGAACCACCATCATAAAGACCACGTGGGGCTCAAGGCCCGCTTCGTCAAATTTGTCCAGGGGCGCCATGAAGATGCCTTTGCAGGCACCCACGTCGAGCCTGGCCTTCTCCTGGGGAGCCTGCCAGGAGAGATCCGGGTCAAGGAGATATTTTTCATGGTTCTTGCCGTCCACGTCCCGGGTCAGCTCACGGAACCCGAAGACGGGCTGGGCGTTTTTGCACTGGAGGCGCTCCGGGGGCATGAAGAGGCTGTGACGCGCGGAGCGGGCTGCGGCCAGGTACATGCAGTAGGAGATCTTGGCCTTGGATTTGTGGGTGACGGGCAGGCTCTCAATCTCGTCTTCGTCGAAGATGTAACGAATGCCGACGGGATCGTAATCCAGGCGAAAGTTCCAGATAAAGGCGTTGTGGGCATCTGTATAATTCATGGCAAAACCTCGTAATGACTTAAGGCCCCCAGCGTGCCGGGGGCCGTGTGGTTATTTTTTATAAGAAAGCCGCCCTTACCTACCGGAGGAAGGGAATCGCATTGGTATACTTAAGAAATACGATGAGAAGAATCAATGCCAGAGCGCGTTTCAAAAAGATTTCCGGCAGTTTCTTCTGAATCTTGGGCCCGATCTTGCCGCCCATGATGGCACCGGCTGCAATGAGGGCTGCCATGATCCAGTCCGGAGAGTAGCCGGAGAGGATGTAACGGGAGATACCGCCCACGGAGGTTCCGAAGGTACCGCACAGGGAGATGGGCACGGCCAGATACATGGGGTAGCCCATGACGGTGGTCATGAAGGGCACGAGCATGAACCCGCCGCCCACGCCGAAGGCAGAAGCGATGCAGCCGATGAGGATCCCGCCGAAGAAAAGGGCCACGGGGTTGGCGCGGAAGGCCTCGCCCCAGAAGGAGAAGCTGATGTTGGTGGCGTGCCAGCCTTTTTCCAGGACCACCTTGCCCATTTCAGCGGCACGGCCCTCTTTCTTGGCAGCGGCCATCTCCATGTCGAACTTCTTGACGATGGCTTTCACGGCCTTGTTCTTGTTGATGGATTTCTGGGTTGATTCGTACCAGAGCTTGATGAACAGAACGAGGCAGAAGAAGCCCAGGTAGAACTTGTACGCCTTCATGGGCAGGTACTTGGCAGAATACGTGGGACCGATCCAGAAAGCGCCCAGAAGAATACCGGACACGAAGAAGAGGGCCACGGGCCAGGCAAAGCGCCCCTCTTTAAAGTAGGAGTAGACCCCGGTGATGGGAGAGCAGAGGGTCAAAAACAGGTTGGTGGGCTTCACGGCGTTGGCGGCGTTGACCCCCACCATGCCCTGGGTCCCGATGACGGTAATCTGGAAAGCAGCGGTAAAGAGGCCGCCTGCGGCCCCCACGATAACGAACATGCACCCAATGACAAGGGCTCCCAGAAAGACCACCAGGGGGTTCATGTAGGTGCCGCCGATGCGGAAATAAAAACCGCGCTTCTGCACGGACGCTTCACCGGCTTTCTCGCCGTTGACAAAAACGTCCAGGCCAGTGTCCGGTGCGATGCGCTTGCTCACCTTAAAGGAGGCTGCAAACTCGCCGGTGGCCTTGTCCAGGGTCACGGCAACGTCTTTGTTCCAGCTCTTGGATGCATCGCCGCCCATGACCATGCGGGCGTTGCCGCCGCCGATGGGGCGCTCTTTGGAGATGGTGTTGATCCCGAATTTGTCCTCGTGGGTGAAGGTGAGGAACTTCCACTGCTCAGCGGTCTTCACGGAACCGAGCTTGCCCTTCACGTCCTCGGGGATGGTCTCCCAGGCGTTGATCTTGTTGACCTCGATGTCCCACTTAAAGGGGGCAAACCACTTGCCCTTGGAAACCACCTTGGGGGTGGCCAGGGCCGAGGGGTTGGTGGTCACGGCGTAGAACACCGGGGGAATCTCGGTGTCGCCGAATTTTTTACCAAGCTTGGCCGCTTCCTGGGAGCCGATGGAGTCCCCGGCCTTGAACAGCTCGGAAGAGCTCACCACCAGGTAGAGATCTTCGCCCGGAGCAATCTTCCCGGTCACGGTCAGGGTGTCTCCGGCCTTGGGGGCCGGGGTGTCAATGGTGGCCTCCGTCGCCGCAAACGACGTAGCGCTCCACAACAGCATCAGGCCGGTCAGCACGGCCATGGTGATCATTCGTCCCTTTTTAAACATCGCAACATCCTCCAATCACGAATAAAACGCTTTATTAAACAACAGTGCTTCATCAAATTTAATTGATGACATTCATTTATTCTCTTGGCTGCTCGGTATTACAAACGGCGTGCCAAAAATGGGGCGGGACGGATTTTTTGTCATTTTCCTTATCATCTTAATCAGTTCAGCTGATGGAATTTTTCAGCACACCAGGAACATCCGGCTGATTTCGCAAGCTTTTGAATGCGTCGCAATAAAATTATGGCGCATTATCTTTATGCCGCCACCCCATCCCAAGGAACAAAAAGCTGACATGTTGATCTTTGGGGGGAAGCGTAATAAAGCAGGTGATGGGAAATAGGAAATAGGTAAGAGGGGATAGGGTTAAGGCGAAAGGTGAAGGGGTAAAGGCGAAGGGCTAATGGCCAAGGGTTAAAGGCGAAGGGCTAAAGGCGAAGGGCTAAAGGTGAAGGGCTAAAGGTGAAGGGCTAAAGGCGGAACCCGGAATGGTTTTGAATTGGCGTGGGGCCGGTGGTTCGCGTTACGTCAATCGGTGCGGGGGCCGCACCCTACGCGCCGCCCAACCGTGATGATACCTCGTGGGGTGCGCCGTGCGCACCGTGATGCCCCGAAATGTCTTGTGGTTTTGATCAATCGGAGCCCCGAAACGGGTTTGAATTGGCGTGGGGCCGGTGGCTTGCGTTACGTCAATCGGTGCGGGGGCCGCACCCTACGTGTCGCCCAACCGAGATGATACCTCGTAGGGTGCGCCGTGCGCACCGCGAAGCCCCTAATTGCCCGGTGGTTTTAATCAATCGGAGCCCCGAAACGGGTTTGAATTGGCGTGGGGCCGGTGGCTTGCGTTACGTCAATCGGTGCGGGGGCCGCACCCTACGTGTCGCGGCACCAACGGTGAAGGCCGGAAACCATATCGGTATCCGTCATGCCCGCTTCACCCGTAGGATGGGCAAAGGCAAGTCGTCACCATCCCGGATGATGAGAGCCTTGGCGCCGTGCCCATCAGAAAGGGCGAAAGGGTAAAGGCGAAGGGCGAAACCCGGAATGATTTTGAATTGGCGTGGGGCCGGTGGCTTGCGCTACGTTAATCGGTGCGGGGGCCGCACCCTACGCGTCGCGGCACCAACGGTGAAGCCCGGAAACCATCTCGGCAACCGTCATGCCCGCTTCACCCGTAGGATGGGCAAAGGCAAGTCGTCACCCTCCCGGATGATGAGAGCCTTGGCGCCGTGCCCATCAAGCGTAACGATTCCCCCCACCGTTCAAACCAACCACACCACTCCGAACGAAAAATCCCCCTACCCCGCCCCCACCATCCCCCATAAAAAATCACATCCCCACATTCACCACCTTCATCTTCTCCTGCTCCTCTTTATAAATGGCCATGATCCGATCAATCTTTTCATATTGCCGGGCCAACAAATCCTCGGTGATGGTTCGGATCCCCCATTTTTTAAAATCGATCTGAAGGCCGTTGCCGCCCGGTGCCTCGGCCTGTTCCAACTCGATATAAAACGCCCCCACTGAAGACAAAAGCCTGTGAACATCTTTGATGGAATCGCAAAGCTCCGAGATTTCCGACCCTGCAAACATGCCGGAGCCGGTATGGGTATCCAAAGAGGCCATGGTGATCTCCTTTATCCGGGTTGCACATGAAGAATAGAGAAGGATCTGGGAGAAGCCCGGACGGGCCTCCCCCAGTCCTTTCCCCCTTCCCTCCTCACGCCACGGCACGCCGTATCGCCCAAACATGCAGAAGAGGCAAAGGCGCACCGCAACACTCCCGTGCCCGGGCAAGGCAAGCTGCAAAAAGGGCACCTGTGGTGCCTTGCCCGGATAAAACCGCACGAAATACTGGTCAGCGAGCCACGAGAGGCATTTTTTTACAGGACGGCCGTCACTCGAAACGAGCAGAAAACCACCCTGAAACCGGGCCTGAAACAGGCAGAATAAGGAAGCACCTTCAGGAAATAAAAGAGGAGATAAACCGGCCACGGCCACAAGGGACAGGGCTGTCCGTCACCACGCAGGAATCCCGAAGGGCATCATTCAACCCGTCAGGCAAAAATGCGTGTGTTCATGGGCCATTTGAAACGGCAATAGCGTTGATAGAAGGGCCGCGGGTTACCGCGTTGCGAGGAAAAAACGTCTTGAAATGGATCGGGGCGTGATGTAAAAAACCGCTTAGCCATGACGACCTCCTTTGAAGGTTGCTCTGGTCAGGCCTGGCAGGATGTCCGACCATCCTGTCGGGCTGCTTCTTGAACTCCATGATCTCCGCAATCACTAGTGATTACGTCCCACCCTAATTTCATCCTTATTGATGTGTCAATAGTTTTTTATCGTTAATTCTGTGGGTTATTCATTTCGAAATTTGTAGTAATTCGGATAGCAGAATCGACTCTGTGTGAACCGATATCGTTCCTGTCCAAGCTGCCACAGTTGTATTCACAAGTGGAAACGTTAAGAAGTAAGTCGGTCATGCGTATGGATTTTTATGAAACACTTATGGAGTGAAAAACTCTTCGCCCCATGCTACGGACCAAGCCACACAGCGCAACTTTGACTACTGCGGGTGTCTGCATTCTTTGATGGTTAAGGGTTTATGCCTCCGTATGCCTGCCATGGCAGGCATGATACTACTGAACCGTCTCGAAGCCAGTTAGACTTTTCGAAGCTTACCCACTCGAAGTGGAAAGGAGCCTTTATATGTGGCCTTTTAATTCTCGTAGTGAATTGCTCGGGCACGAAACAGATTCTGATTTAATCAAAAATCTTCATAGTGTTTTAAAATCATTAAATGCCCACAAAATAAAAATATCAAGATAATCATTGAAACATACGAGGGTATAGTTATAAAAGGAAATAAAGACATAGTTAATTTAACAATCAAAAAATCACAGACATAGCCATAAGAATTGCTCGTGACCGAAGGTCACATCAAGCCTTTATTCAAAAAGATGGTCTGTGCATAAGGCTTACATAGAGATATAGGGGACAGGGCTTTATGCGCGTGCCTTTCCTCTCTGAGAAACAACAAGATCCCCTTAAAGACCTAATTAGCACATCTCCATTCAACGGATTATAATACTGAAAAAATATTGCATAAGCAGAGACATATTCGAAATTAAGACCCCCTCCGCCGTAAATATCGCGGCTTGACCTACTGTTAGTATTTTAAGCATTTCACCCCAAGTAGAAGGTATTATGGATTCTTATTGTAATAAAATCATAATTCTTGCCATCGTTCTAATAGCCTCAATCTCAAATGGATGTGCAAGTATTGTATACACCTTCGGTACTGAAGACCCCATGATTTATGGAGGAACTCGAGCAGAAATTATTACCATAGCTGATGGTTGCAGTGATTGTTATGCTGGAGCGTCTTGGCTTCCATTACTCATAATTGATACACCATTGAGCTTAATATTAGACACCGTATTCTTGCCTATTACAGTCTCTTCTTATTTGGATCAAGCATACGAAAAAGAAATTATTTCAAACTATCTAGAATTATTAAATTCATCAGAGGGCCAAAAAGAGGACGACGTCACCGTACGCGACAAAACCGATTCAGAACCCGAGCCAGAAAAAGATAAACCTACACACCACGCAAAAATCCAAGGCAAAGCACCTCTACCCAAAGCCCAAGAACGATAAAATAAACCTAAACGAAATACAGCGTCTCCGACTCTATGGAATGGTAAGATGGTGGTACACCCAACAAAAGATGGGCACGCTTCGCTTTGCCCATCCTACGTTGGCTTTGTAGCACCGGTGATCATTCGTAAAAATTCCTGACATTTCATTTTGAGTTTACCCACCGCAAACCTCTCCCGGTGTGTCCTTGTAGGACGGTCATAGATGGTGCCGTGGCCATCAAGGACGAGCGCACTCAATTACTCGGGTGTGATATATCAGCCCTTCAGTATGTTGTCGTCAGAATTAATATTTGCTATTTTATGAAGCATTATGCGTTGCACACGGCTCCTAGCCGTATCCCATTGCCAATGAGAAATAAGACAGTTTGCCGACACTGGGGAATCTGGTCCTCATTACGCCGCTTTGTAACGCAATTATTTAATCATTATTTTCGGACCAATAGAGACTTATGAAAGTATACCTGGATGATGAAAGGGAAACACCCCGTGACTGGAAAAGAGTTTATTGGCCAGAAGAGGCCATTGAACTCTTAAAAACTGGCAAGGTTGAAGAGATTAGCCTTGATCATGACCTAGGGGATGATGACCATGGTACTGGCTATGATGTTATACTGTGGATTGAAGAGGCCGTCTATACAACTGACTTTCAAGCACCAGTTATAAAAGTTCACTCTGCAAATCCTTCAGCAAGAGAGAAAATGGAGTCGGGAATCAGAAGCATTTTAAAGCGGTCAAAAAAATCAAAACAATAACCATTTGAAAACGGGTTGCAAAAGACTGCCCTCGTTACTTTATTCGCCTTTTCAACTGGGAAAACGAATCGTTAGAAGAAGCAAGAAGAAGGGGTCACGTCTTGACATTGGACATTCTGTCAAAGCATTCAGGTTAAGCACTATATGCTACAGCAGAGCCCAATATTTGGCTTATAAGGCCCTTGCCCTATAACCAGATCGTCCTCAAGCCACCGATTAATGAATCGAGAAGCAATGAGTAGGGGTTCTGTCAAATGTCAAGACGCGCCCCCTACCCTCCAAAGCCGTCCCGAATCGAACTTGACTTTCCGAAGCTTACCCAATCGAAATGGAAAGGATCCGAAGGGGACTTATTCAGTGGAAATGAAATTCTGGAATCATTTTGACAGATGTGTACTCAACCATTCACATGGTTATCAATTAGATAAATTCCCCCCCAATGCCCTCTTGAAAATCTTCAATCACACGCTTTTCATATATGCCATCAGCATAATCGGTAAGCCTATGCTTGCGCAGTGACTTTACAACATCATCAAGTTCATCTGTGGAATTAAACAACCTCTTCTCAAGAAGCTTTTGCGATATTTCAAATGGCAATCCGTATTCCTCAAGTGACGAAAAAGAATCAGGCTGAAAAAGTTTCTCTATTACAGCAGCAAAGGGCAAATAATTACAGGATTGAACCCCCCGCTTTTGTAAAACAGCATTCACGACCGCATCCAATACGGTCATATATTTAGGGTAATTAAATGATGCCCATCCTCTAAGGAAAGACAAAACATTTTCAACTGCTTCATCTGGTTTTTTACCTTGAGATATTTGATCCGTTATCATCGAACTTCTGAATTTCGAAACGTTTCTTTTTCTATATAGATCCCAAATCCAGTAAGTCATCATTTTCGCGCTAAATACGGCACTTCGTTTAGCTGATGCAGCACCTTTAAGTTGATCCCAAATAATTTCCGATGTTGCCAAAATATTCTTATAATCGGGTCGTCTTGACCATTGTAATAGACTTAATTGATGAAGGCTCAATTTGCTGATGTGATCTGCGGCATTCAGTAAATATTCAGGTTCAATCGTTGAATATTCTCTTAAAAGCTCTATGGGTAATAAATCTTGATTTGTGAACCTATCAATTTTGCATTTTAGGTCTTTTGATAAATCTTCACGAGGTATTTGTAAGAGTAAGCTACTCGGAGTTTTTTCGCTTGGATTAAATGAAGGAATGTCCACAAACGGTAAATCTGGTTGCGGCGGATCCGTGAAAACATACACCCTGCCAATAAAGTGTTGAAACATCCGGCCCGATCTACCGCGAATATTGTTGTAGGTAAAGAAATCCAGTGGCTGCTTGTTAAGACTACCATCATATATCACAACATTTTTTGCAGAAGTATTTACCCCTTCAATGAGGGTAGATGTACAAAGCAATAAGTCAATTTTTTTCTCTTCGAACATACGTATCATAAACCGACCAAGAGAACGCGGCAGTTTACCGTGGTGAATACCTATACCATGGCGAAGCCCCTTAGACACGAGCCATTCGTGATGGTAATTCTTGGCTGTCCAATCAGCCGCTTCAACCAATTCGGGATCAGTAGCCAAGGCAATATCACGCCTTTCTAAATAGTCTTTTAAAACCTTTCTTGCACTGCCGGGAGACTTACAATAAACCATTGTTTGCCCGTCTATCCCATCAATTAGCCTTGCAAGTGATTCTCCTTTATTCGGTCTTTTCGGTAACTTGCGGAGTTCAATAGCTACGGTTTCAAAATCTTCAACAAGAAATGAGCAATTCAGTTTTTTAATAACACTTGGCGGTACCGATTTGATCGATGGGCCCAGTAAATAAAATTGTGCCTTTGTGTTTGACAGTTTTAGCAATGCCTGGTTAAGTTGTGTTGCGCGATCTCCTTCACCTGATATTGATAATTTATAAAACTCATCTATGACAAAAAAATCCACATCAGGAATTTCGGATTCCATGGCAAGAAATCTCTCTTGAGTCAAAATAAAAATATTATTATTTTGACTTTTTTGCTTCGATGCAGTGATGATTGCATACTTATCAACGAACCGAGACATTCTCCGTCGCGTCTCCTCGACCAACGCAAGCGTCGGTACAATGAGAACGATATTTTGGAAATCCTTTGCGGCAATTACCATATCAATCAACAAACTTTTACCGAAGGAAGTCGGTGCGCTCAGGATAATCGATTCGCCTGCCAAAAGCTTTACCAAAATTCTAGTCTGTGCGCTATGAAGAACATAACTACCCATTGTGCCATCGGCCCTATGGGCAGCGTGCTGAATTGCGTTTCGTAATGATAACTGTTCTAAATCTGAATCATTTGAAATGTAAGGATAAAGCCCTACCTGAATCGCAAGATCATTTAGAATTGGCCTATACATTTCTGATAATTTATCTCGCCTTTCTAATATGCGAATGACGAGTTCACGCCCTGCTTTTAAATTGGACGTGCAAACGGTGGATACTTCAGAAAGTATTTTGAATGGGTCTTCCAGCCAATCTTCTGTAGCAATATCTGCGCGTATTTCATTCGCATTTATCATTATTGAAGCTCCTTAAGGCAAGAATCTAATGTTGCAATTAAGCGTTTTTTGTTTTCTAAAGGTAACAAAAAAATATGTACGCCTAATGGCAAGCTACAACCAAAACGCTCTCTGTATTGAAATTCAAGCTTGTCTCTCAGATCATCATATTTGGATCCTATTTCAGACATGAGCAAATCTACATATTCATCATGGATAGCATGATTTTTTGAAACAACATTACTATCATACGTCAATAAAATAGGGATACATGCTCGTTTAAAAACCTCATCCAAAGAAACGTTTTCCTCAAGCAATCCAGACAATGAATCAGCTTCCGGCCAATGAGGATCAATTTTATTTTTGATCAACATAAATTCAGATCGTAAGTAATCTGTTTCTAAGTGGTCTACAATCTCTGGAATAACATCTCTGATTGCCCTACTTAAATCATTATAAAATTTTGTTTCCCCAATCCAAAGTTCAAGGTCACCATTATTATTCACTACGTGAACAGCGTCAAAACCCTCAACCGTTTTATTTACGGCGCTTTTATAGTAAATTTTACTCACAGCTGGGACAGTATCATATACTTGGCGCATAGCAATGTGCAAAAATAATTCACCAAATTCACCTCGTAGGCCGTATTTCTCTGTTTGGTAGACTATTCTCGCCGCTTTTCTTGTCATTTTAACGGCATTGTGAGCACCAATGTCATTGACTTCTGTATAGTTTAAAGCAAACTCAGGGATCCATTCCATTATATGATCTGCAAACTGGTCATTACGCCAATTACCACGTTCATATCCAGCACACAAAGCAAGATCATCGCCAAGATCACCGACATCATGTACGACAACAGAAAGAAAAGGAGATGGCTTTTTCATTAATTGACACGATCCTTTTGAGGGCAGTTATAAGAATAAAAAAAGGGGAGGGGACGGACAAACCTACACTACACTCTTGACCAAAAATCTTTTTTTAAACTTTTCATGCCGATTTTTTTAGAATGGAGGGCATAAAGCATCAATTATCCTCTATAATTATTTATATGTTACCGGCATCCACTTTCGCATCGACTCAAACCAACTGTGTTTGGTTTTGTATTGGCATAGACCATGCTCGCCCTTCAATCACCATCCAAGCCAACCTGCCAAAACTACGCTCAATTTCCACATAAACCATACGCTTTCTCCATGCTCGACTCAATTAAAAATCGCTACGTTTCGTTTAATGCTCACAGATTCCCCTCATGAGGTAACACTTTAAACCTTACAAAGGTATCATCGGACAGTTAAGGCAATCCAAAAAGAGATGGGCACGCTTCGCTTTGCCCATCCTACGTGGGCTTCGTGGTTCCGGTGATCATTTGTAAAATTCCTGACATCTCAGTTTGGGTCTACTCAGCTCAAACCTTTTCCGGTGGATATATTTTTACCCCTGCAGGATGGGCAAAGGTGGTGCCGTGCCCATCGGCCGGGCACCTAACCGATTGCTCAGATTCGAGGTATCGGAGATTCTATATCTTGCCGTTTTCATCGGCGAGGTGTGTTGACCAGAAAGAATGGGAACTGAAGCTGATGGCATTGCCCCTCATAATAAGCAGGGTGAACTTTCGCACCTTTTACCGCAACGCAAGCCACTGCCTCTCACCCATTGCCTCAAGACGTTTTTCGAGGGTTAATATTTGCTGTTTTTACAGACGTTAGGCGGTGCGCACGGCGCACCCTACCTAACATCCCCCACACCACCGGCCACGCGTCACCCCGTGGGTGTTCTTGCGCACCATTTGCCCGGTAAACAAACACCCTTTGCCATGCCGATTGGCTGCAAGGGACGAGCACACGCATCGGTTTTCATGATTGTTTCCGTGCTTTGACGATGCGCAAGCACACTCTACATGCCCACCCCACCGGACACGTATAACCGTTCAATCGTCCACCACAATCTGGCTATTCCCCCTCCCATATCAACAGGTCAATACCGAGGCCAATCCTGAAACGGCCACGGCTTCTGGTCCGTATTGTAGGTCAGGAAATCGACAATCTGGGACAGATAAACCCCAAGGTTTTTCCCGAACCGCATGATTTTGTCATTGGGGCTGCGGGTTACCAGGCTGCAGATCAACTGGAACAGAGCAAGGACCACAACGATGGCCAGGACGACCCGTGATGCGATCCAGAACGCCAGCATGAACAGAGCCCGAATGCCCTGGGCTACGCGGCTGCTGTCACTGTCTGATTTTGTTTCCATGGAGTTCTCCTTTGATTGGTATTCCGTGCTTATTGTTAGAAGTTACAGACACCCTCTTCAAAATCTACGATGGCGGCATGTTTTGACGCGCTCCAGATCACATCCATATACTCTTTCTTAAAGTCGGCGGCGGCTTTGCTGTCCTCGACGATGAAGCCAAAGTCCTGCAATGTGGCGGGGTACAGGTTTTTTGAACCGATGTAGAAGGCGGCGTCGTCCACGCAGATGACTTTGGCGTGGTTTGCAATGCCCCTTCCATTTGCCCAGGTGTCGACGTTGTCTGCGATGCGTATGGGGGCAAGCTGCAGGCTGTGGCAGATGATCTCCTCGGCGGTGGTTTGGTCCACATCTGCCCGGGCCCGGACTTTCCGAATCAGGATGTCGGTGATGTCGGTCATCTGATCCATGTTTGAATAGGGAGCGGCCAGGCTCTGCTTGGCTCCGGGGGAGCTGACAATGATTTTTACGGGGATCTCCCGGATCAGCTTGTCGGCAAGTATATCAAACAATCTGGCATCGTAACAGGAGTTGGACACAGGGGGTGCACACACGGCAAGCAAATCCTGCTGGGAGATGAAGACGCTCTCCGTGGCGCTTGCGATCAGGGCCCGCAGGCCTGCTTCCTCGGGGTTCGCGACGCTGTATTCCGCGTCATTGTTTACGTAATCGGTGTGGAGCCTGGAGCAGGTCGCCTCGCTGTCATTGGCGGGCTCAAGGCCACCTGCCGTGCCGCCGGGAACGTCCATACCGAATCCCAGGCCGCCCAAGGCCAGGACAGGGGCGTCCCCTTCGGCCTGTGAGGCGGAGACCTCGTGGGGTGTGGGAAACCGAGTTATGGAGTTGAATCCCTCTCCTTTGACAACCTCCACGTAAAAAAGGCGTGACCACCAGTCCTGGCTCCAGGTCTCGGCAAAGTCCCACAGCAGGTCGGCAAAGATGTGGGCCGACTCGGCGGCAGGTCCTGTTAATCGCATGCTGACATCGCTCACCGGGTTCGGGCCGCCAGCATAGGCACCTTCCCAGAGATTGTGGCCACCTGTGATGACTGTTTTTCCATCCACGGCAACCATTTTGGCGTGATTCCAGGAGTAGAGCCAGCTGGTCTCCACACCGGCCACGATGATGCGGGCGTTGTCCGCAGACGACCCCAGATCCGCTTTTAAGCGATCCATGTAGTTGGAGGCGGTTTCGGTTAACCCCGTATCCACACTTCCCATGACAGGGGGTGTGCCCCCCAGGATGCGAATGGTGATGTCCGGGTTGTGGGTAAGGGCCTCTTTGAGGCCGCTTACGATGGCTTCCTGAAACATGCCGTCCGGGTAGGTAACCAGGGTGGTGATATCCACCCATTCAAGGGCTGCCGCGATATCGCTGCGGATGGCATCGGCAAGCCTCTGGGCACCGGTGGCACTGGAGCAATCCCCCTGCCCCCAGCAGTCGGGAGACTGCAGCAGCCAATGGCTGCCGCCAACGCCATGCCCGGCAATGAGGTTGCCGTCTGTGCGCTTCCAGACCGTGCCTTCCGAACCGGGAGCAAGCTGCCGAAGCTGGGCTTCCACGGCATCAAGGTGCGGTGTCTCCGCACACGCGGCGGACACAAGAAAATGAGAAAGAAGCAAAATCGCGAGAAGTGATAACCGGAAACACCTGGGAAAGGAACTGGCCATGGTACGTCGAACCCCCGTTAAGAATACTTGAATTCAAGGAATTGCCTGTCTTTAAATGCTATCGTTTCAATCAAACAGGGATAATTTATTATTCTTACCATGTCAACATAAGAAAATACGAGAAAAGGGTGGAGCATTGGCCATTGCTCCACCCTTTTTTCATGGTGTCTTGATTTGTCATTCAGCGCTCCGGGGCCGAGCCTGGCAGCGCAACGTCCATCCCGGCCCCTTTCGCTTTTACTGCATCATGCCAAGGGCTACTTCACATCTTTCACCGCAAGGGTGATCTTATGGATTTCTCCGGTAAAACGGGTCTCTTCGCGCCCGATACCGATGTCTTCGGCCACCGGTGTCTGGTTGTCGAGGCCGACGTCAGCCGTTTCATCGGCGGAGAAAATCAAGGGCTGGGTCTTTTCGATGCGGCCATTGGCCACGGCCTTTCCGTTGACGGAGAGAGTTGCCTTGCCGCCCTTGCCGAGCCCGCCGCCGTCGTAGACGAAATCCAGTAAAATCGTGGCTTCTCCCTCGGGGATTGCCTTTTTGGATTCCACGGTATATCGCTCAAGCCCTAAAAAGTTATAGGTGTAGATGGGCTTGCCGTCTTTCATGTAAAGGGACCAGCCCCCGAATCGTCCGCCTTGGGCAAGGATCACGCCATTTGCTCCGCCTTTGGGGATGGCGACCTTGGCCGTGATTGTCTTGGAGCGGTTCTTCACGTTCATGAAGGTGTTCTCCAGCATACCGTCCATTCCGGGGTAGAGCGTCAGTGTCATCCGGTCGCCCAGGATATCCGGTCGGCCTGCAATGGCAGGGTTCATTCGCTCAATCACCCGGTCATCGATGGGCAGGGCATGGTATTTTTCAGCCTCTTTCATGAACAGTGCCTCCAGCTCGACAACCTTCTTCGGGTATTTGTCCGCCAGGTTGTTCGCAAGGCTGAAGTCCCTTTGGACGTTGAACAGCTCCCAGGTGTCAGACTCCAGGGGAGGCATATCCACGGCCATCCAGGGGGCACGGTGAATTGTCCGTGCGAACCAGCCTTCATGGTAGATCGCCCTGTTGCCGAACATCTCGAAGTACTGGGTGGTGTGCCGCTCTTTGGCGCCTGCATCATTGAACGAGTACAGCATGCTCGTGCCTTCCATGGGCGTTTGAGGTGTGCCGTTTACGCTCTTGGGCTCGGGAAGTCCGGCCGCTTCGAGAATGGTCGGCGCAATGTCGATGACGTGGGAAAACTGGCGGCGTAATCCGCCCTTCTCCTTGATGCCGTTTGGCCAGTGGACGGTCATGCCGTTGCGGGTGCCGCCAAAATCCGAGGCCACCTGCTTCGTCCACATAAAGGGAGAATCAAAGGCAACGGCCCACCCGGCGGCCATGTGCGGGAAGGTCTGCGGACCGCCCCACTCGTCGATGAGCGGGAGCAGGTCTTCAACCTTCTCCGTGACGTTGTTGAAGTAGGTCATTTCGTTGTACATGCCCACAAAGCCGCCCTCGGCGCTCGTGCCGTTGTCACCGGCAATGTAGAAGATAAGTGTGTTGTCCATCTCGTCGATTTCTTCGATGGCAGCAATGAGGCGCCCCACTTCGTGGTCGGTCTGCTCCAGAAATCCGGCAAACACCTCTGCCTGACGGGTGAACAGGCGCTTCTCGTCGTCGGTGAGGTCATCCCAGTCTTTGATGTCCTTGGGTTTGGGGGGTAATTTGGTGTTGGAAGGAATTATCCCCATCTTTTTCTGGCGGGCCATGGTTTTTTCGCGAATTTTGTCCCAGCCCTCGTCGAACTTGCCCTTGTACTTTTTGATCCACTCCTTGGGAACATGGTGCGGTGCGTGAACCGCGCCGGTGGCAAAGTAGATGAGGAAGGGCTTGTCCGGGGTCATGGACTGCTGGGCCTTTACCCACTGGATGGCCTGGTTGGTCATATCAACCGTGAAGTGATAGTTCTCCGTCTTCGGCGGCGTCACCTTGATGACCCCATCGTAGATCAGCGGATACCACTGATCCGTCTCCCCCCCGATAAAACCATAAAACTTGTCAAACCCCTGATGGGTGGGCCAGCGGTCAAAGGGGCCGGAGACGCTTGTCTCCCAGGCAGCGGTTTCATGCCACTTACCGAATGCCCCCGTACTGTACCCGTTAAGGCGAAGCATCTCAGCCAGCGGTGCAACGCTGTTGGGCACCTGCCCGGTGTTTCCGGGAAACCCCGTGGAGGATTCCATGATGGACCCGGTGTTGGCGGTGTGGTGGTTGCGCCCGGTTTTGAGGGCATTTCTCGTGGGCGAGCAGAGGGCCGTGGTATGAAAGTTGTTGTAGGTAATGCCCTCTGCGGCAAGCATGTCCAGGGTCGGTGTCTGAATGGGGCCGCCGAAGGTGCTGGGACCACCGAAACCTATGTCGTCAATGAGCACGATGACGATGTTGGGGGCTTTCTCGGGGGCCTTGACCTCAAACAAAGGCGGTGTTTCCACGTTGCGCACATCAAGTTCGCTGTAGGTTGGCCGTTCCGGTTCCTGGATCGGCAGGACCGTGCGATCAAGGGCCTCCCTCGCCGAAACCTGGGTGGTCAAACCGGCAAACAGTGTCAAGGTCATACAGAGTATGGTGATAACCGAATATCTCATGAACTGTCCTCCTGTGTTTGTAGCGTGTCAACGTCGTGGCGGGAATGCCGGTTCCCACACACAGATCCGAAGCAAGGATTCCCTCACCCGAATCCTCCATTGCGCTTGCAATCAGCCAAGAAGAGCCATGCCTGACGATTGGCATGGCGCGCCCGGACACCTCTGCGGGGTCGCGATTGCGGAAAATTGAGCGCCTCGAAACATGAAAAAGCCTGCAAGGCGATGCTGAGTGATAGAGAGACTTGGTATGGCTGGATATTGAATGTGCGAGGGACGTGGCCCGGTTTTTCGACGAGAGCTTATGGGGGAGGGGCCGAAGGGGACAGAGTTGAGGGTCTCACCGATGATGAAACACCGAATATAATGACAGATTTTGACGAAAAATCAAACAGATCCTGATTCTATCTGAACGCCGGCCACCTAAAATAAAAGCGGAGGGACGATTCTCCTTTGGTTCTGCAAAGGATGATTCCGTCCCTCCCCTTTTTTGGTTCCCCTTTCATGCACGGTGCATAAAGGGCATGCCGACATGGCCTTTCCGCCACCTGCCTTTATGATGTTCAGCGCCCCTTTCAGGCCTTTGGCTCCTGCTGGGTGGCGCAGTGGATGCTTCCGCCCCCGCTGGCGATGCCGTCAATGGAGATCTGTTCAATGCGGTGATGGGGGAACGCCTTTGCTATTTTTTCCCTGGCCACGCGGTCGGCTTTTTTGTCCCCGAACTTCTGCATGACAATGGCACCATTGCACGCGTAGTACCCCACGTAACCGGCCGCAAAACTTTTTGTTCCGTACGTTGAATTGATATCCCACGGTGTATCAAGAATAATCATCTCAAATGGGTTGCCGTCGGCATCGGTGGAGGCTTTGAGGATGTCGATGTTTTCCCGTGTGACCCGATAGTCATAGGAGGATTTGTCTGAATCGCGGCTCACCACCAGCACACCGGGCCTTGCAAAACGGGCATAAAAATCGGTGTGACCGTCCGTGATATCTCTGCCTTTAATGCCCTTGAGCCATATGATTTTTCTCAGCCCAAGCACCTTTTTTAACTCATCTTCAACTTCTTTTTTGCTTTTGCCCGGGTTCCGGTTGTCGTTGAGGATACAGCTCTCTGTCATGATGGCGGTGCCTTGGCCGTCCACTTCGAAACAGCCGCCCTCCATCACCACGCTGGACCGGACAATGCTCACCCCCGCCTTTTTGGCCACAAAATCAGCGACCTTTGCGTCAAGTTCATAGTCCTGATCTTCTCCCCAGCCGTTAAAGTTGAAATTAACGGCAGATTTTTGCCCCTTCCCGTTCACCACAAAGATGGGCCCTGTATCGCGTATCCACAGATCATTCATATCGAATTCAATCAGCTCGATGGGGTAGTTGTGATCATTGGGGCCGCCAATAAGCTCTTTTGCTCTGCCCATGTCCTGCTTCCTCACAAGCATGGAGACCGGTTCATATGTGGCGATGGTCTTGGCGATGGTTGCCAGGTTACGCTGAACCTCGGGGATCTGCTTTCTTGACCAGATGTCCCGGCTGGCAATAAAGGCCAACCAGGTCCGCGTGTGGGGCTCCCCCTCTTCGGGCATATACCAGCCCTTGAAATCCATGGCGTTGGAGGTCTTGATTTGAAATGTCGGGAGGAACAGGCTTCCTCCGGCGATCATCGTCCATTTGATAAAGTTACGTCGTGATAACATGATGTTTTTCCCTTGTGTGTTTTCGTAACCATGTCTGGTCGTCTTAGCCGCAGGTGGCCTTGAGCAAAAGCGTTTGGGATTACCGACCCTTTGCAATCCGTCATGATGTTTCAACGGGGTAACAGACCCTGGTTACATACTCGTGCTCCGAAACGGCCGATTCCGTTGAGCGAAGAAAGACCTCATAAGGGCTGCCGGATTGTTTGTAGCCCCACTGCTCGATCCATGTTTCGATGGCATGCCAGGCAAACCCGATGTCGTCATACCGTCCTGTGTGAAGGGTCGTAACCACGGTGTGGGAGGGGATGACAGCCAACTGGTGCTCCGGCCACGGGTTGCTGCCCGATGGTTGCGGCTCCCCCGTTTTGTTCCTGACCGGGACGAACACCTCCACGTCCACGGCATTCCGGTCATGGTCTTCGCCATGGTACACAGCCCCCGACAGGTTGTACGGGAACAGCCCCCTGTTTTCGGCGTCCTCGTGCAGGTTCTCAACGGTTTCGTTCATCTCGTCTTCGGCCATGACGGCTCGTGTTCGGAGGACATACCGCTCCGGCTCCACCCCGGTATACATGCCGTAGGCCTCAGCCTGGACCATCCTGCCCAGCACATCATCCCCCTGGCTGAGAAGCTGCTCCATCTCATCGATGATCGAGCTCCCTTCCCTGAGGAGCTGATCCGACGTCCGGATCTGCATACGCAGCATGCTTCGGAAATACTCCGGGTCATGGTTTTCAAGGAGCCTCTTTATCTGGTCCAGGGAAAACCCGAAGCGCTTCAGCCGAATGATCTCCATGGCATCCTGAAACTGGGTCTCTGCGTAATACCGGTACCCTGTCTCCTCATCCACATGCTGCGGCTGCAACAAGCCGATGCTGTCGTAATGCCTGAGCATTCGGGGGGATAATTTGGTCTGTTTTGAAAAATGGCTTATTTTGTACATACAGGGCAGCTCCCTTGAAGCGTTTCCATATCATTTTGAGCCCCCATTCCATGGGCCCACCCAGGCATGCCTGACAAATCGTCCCATGATAACAGGCCCCTCTGCCTTTCATAGCACCCTAAAGGTTCACATCATGTCAAGGTCAAGAAAAAATGTAACGATTCCCATCATGTTTGCCTCCGGCGGCTTTATCTGGATGCCAACCTTCTGAAAATCTTATCAAACGGGCTTTATTAATGATTCACACCGTCCCGAAAGCATTTGACGAGCCGACGGTTTCTGGCTTCCAACGCCATGCAACCGGAACGTTTTTGGGGGAGCTTTTTTCAAAAAGCCACCTGCCGGAGGCAATGGTTGACTTGCGTACCGGCCAGGTTATATGAATGGTTCCGATTTTTCTTTTTTTGTTATGAAAAAAGATGCCTGACCCATGCGAGGGAACCTCGCGTTGCACCCGGAAAGAAGGAGAGACAAGATGAAGTGGACTGGAAAAGCCTGTATCGCCGTCCTGGCAACCCTGTTGACCGTTGCGACGGCTGCCGCGGCCAGCGATGCCCTCCCCGACCTCAAAGGCAGAAAGGTCGCAGCCGTCACCGGCAACGACTACACGCCCCTGAACTTTGTGGACCCGGCAACCGGTAAAGCCGTGGGATGGGAATACGATGCGGTCAATGAGATCGGGCGCCGCCTCAACTGCGAAATCCAGTGGGATGTCTGCACCTGGGATACCATGATCTCCGCCATCCGCGAGGGCCAGTTCGATGTGGGCATGGACGGCATCACCATCAACGAAAAGCGCAAAAAACAGGTGGACTTCTCCGTGCCTTACATGGTCACTCAGCAGTTCATGCTGGTGCGCGCCGATGAAGACCGCTTTGCAGACGAGAAGGCGTTTGCCGCAGACAAGAAACTCCTCATCGGCTCCCAGGCCGGGACAACCAACTTCTACGTGGGTGTTTACAGCGTTCTGGACGGCAACGAGGCCAACCCCCGCATCAAGCTGTTTGAAAACTTCGGCGCCGCGGTTCAGGCCATGGTGGCCGGAGACGTGGACATGGTCCTCATGGATGCGGCCTCCAGCCGAGGCTACATGGGCGCCATGCCCGGCAAGCTGAAGATCGTGGGCGGCCCCCTGGGCACAGAAGAGTTCGGGTTCATCTTCACCCCGGGCTCCGATCTTGTGGAGCCCTTCAACCAGGCCATTGAGTCCATGAAAAAAGACGGCTTCCTGGACAAGCTCAACACCAAGTGGTTCTACGAGTACAACAAGTAGCTCGCCTTGATGCAGCGGCCCTTCACCCCGTGGGATGAAGGGCCGCCTGGCGTATAGACCACTCTTCCCTGTTTTTCGGAGCCCCCATGAAAGCTGCACATCGGCGTTTCCCCCTGTTCTCGTCCATCCCCTCGTGGCTGCTTGCCGCCCTGTTTTTCGGCTGCATCGCCACCTGGCACATGGTGCGGAGCGAATCCTACGGCGTCATCTTCTCCGCCCTCACCCGGGGCCTTTACACCACCCTCTATGTCTCCCTCATTGCCTATGCGGCAGCCACCGCCCTGGGCCTCCTCTTCGGGCTCATGCGCATCTCCTCAAATCGGGTGATCCGCGAAGTGGCAACCTTTTACATAGAGATCGTCCGCGGCATCCCCATGCTGATCATTCTCTACTACATCGCCTTTGTGGGCGCCCCGTCCCTGGTCAAAGGCCTCAACTGGGTCGCCTCGCCCCTTATTGAGGCGGGCCTCTTTGATAAGATCAGCGTCCGAGACATCAGCTTTGTTGTGCGAGCCATCCTCGCCCTCACCCTGGGCTACAGCGCCTTTATCGCGGAAATCTTCCGGGCGGGCATCGAGGCCATCCCCTCCGGTCAGATGGAAGCGGCCATTGCCTCGGGCATGAGCCGCCGCCAGGCCATGCAGCACGTCATCCTCCCCCAGGCCATCCGAACGGTGCTTCCTCCCCTGGCCAACGACTTTGTGGCCATGATCAAGGACTCGGCCCTTGTCTCCGCCTTAGGGGTCCAGGACATCACCCAGCTGGGGAAGGTCTACTCCGCCTCCACGTTTCAATTCTTCGAAACCTACAACGTGGTGGCACTCCTCTACCTCGCCCTCACCCTCTCGCTGACCTTGGGCGTCCGCGTCCTTGAAAAAAGGCTCGACGCCTCACGGTAACAAAAAAAGGGTTGCGCCATAAAAAAAAACGGCACAACCCTTGTTCGTTCATGCACGGGCCTTCGGACGGCCCCCCTCCCACCGGGGTTATTTTGAATCGAGGGTTTTATTCCACGCGGCAATGTGCTCTTTTTGCTCATCAAGAAGGGCACGTGTGTCGCCTGAAATGGTAACCTTGATGATGCGATCCCCGCGCTTGATCTTGTTCACCACCTCCTGATCTTTGTCGCTCACCACATGGCCAAACACGGAGTGCCTTTTATCGAGCCAGGGGGTTGCCACGTGGGTGATAAAAAACTGGCTGCCGTTGGTGTTGGGGCCCGCGTTTGCCATGGAGAGGGTGCCGGGGCCGCTGTGGCGGAGATCGGGGTGGAATTCGTCCTGGAACCGGTAACCGGGGTTTCCTCGTCCTGTGCCCTGGGGGCATCCGCCCTGGATCATGAAGTTGTCGATGACGCGATGAAAAATCAGGCCGTCGTAGAAGCCACGGTTGGCAAGGTTCACGAAGTTGGCCACGGTGACGGGGGCTTTGTCTGCGTAAAGGGTCAGGTTGATCACGCCCTTGCTGGTCTCCATGGCGGCCCTGATTTCGCCGGTTGGGTTGGTTCCCGTTGCTGTTTCAGCGCCAAAGGCCAGTGAGCTTGAAGCAAAAAGAACAATCAGACTGAGCAAAATGGACGTCGTGGTTTTCATGGGGTCTCCTGGGTTAAAAAGAATGAATCGGTCTTCTGCTGCGTTATCAGAGCAGTGAGGTAAACCACTACATCTGCAGCTCTGATGCCTTGAATATGGGTGCATTCGAGTCGTGAACTATCCGGGCTAACCATATTTTCTTAAGGCCTGTTTATCAAACCTTTTTGTTTTCATTGTCCGCCCCCCGTTTCCAGCTCTTTTTTCATTCCCCCTCTTTTGGCCGGGCAAAAGCCGGTGTATGCTGTCATCTGACACAGCAGACAAAACAGCCCAGGGTATCCCTTTTCCGGGGAGCCACCACGGAAACAAGACCGAAGGAGTAATAAGGTGTTCAAAGAAATGAAACGCGCCAAAAAAGGCCTCAGCCACGAAGCCGCCCTTGATATCCTCAAAGCAGGGGAATATGGAACCCTCTCCACCGTCGGTGAGGACGGTACTCCCTACGGGGTTCCCCTCAACTATGTGCTCCACGACGGGCGGATCGTTTTCCACTGCGCCCCGTCAGGTCACAAACTGGACAACATCGCCCATTGTTCCCGGGTCTCCTTCTGCGTGGTGACACAGGCTGAGGTCGTACCGGAAAAATTCACCACCCGGTTCCAGAGCGTCGTGGCCTTCGGCACGGCCCGCATCCTGGAGGGAGACGAGAAAAAAGAGGGGCTCCTGGCCCTTGTCCGCAGGCTCTCTCCCGACCATGTCTCCTCCGGGGAGGCTTACATCAGCAACGCCTGTGACAAAACCACGGTGGTGGCCGTGGACATCGCTCACCTCACCGGCAAGGCCGCCCCTGGCCCCGGCGCTCAGGAATAAGCAGGCCTTGGCGCTGCACAGTTGCTAACCGCGCCTAAATTCCGTATACTTTGAGTCGATTACATGCATACCCGCCGCCGTCCCCCGCCCTTCTGCCGCGCGGGAGAAGGGCGGCGCCCCCCACCTTTCCGCCCATCCCATCCTGAGACGCATCCAAGCAGGGCAGATATCCCGGCAGGATTCTCCCTGCCCAGTCTTTTCCATGCCATGTCAGCCTGCCCCAGGCATGCACAGGTTCTGTTATTGCCCGTGTTATTGTTGCGGATTCCCTAACCACCAACAAAGGAAAGCGCCATGATGTCACTCAAAAAACGTTGTGTATGGATCCTTCTGATCCTGGTTGGTTTTCTGTTGTCAAGCTCCGGTTCGGCACTCGCAGCGGAAAGCAAGCTGCTTCCCCTGGACACCTTTGACCTCACTGCCGAGCAGATGGATCTCATAGGGGACACCATTGAAGAGTACATTGGCAAAGAAAACGAGATGATGACGGAAATCGAGTCCAAATTCTCCGAGCTCACCACCATACTTCGCCAGGAGGATCAGGTCACAACGAGCCGTGAGGAGAGAAAAACAGCCAGGAATGTCAACAGGCTGGTCACGGACATCAGCAAACTCTACGGAAAAATGATCCGGACCAAGGTGGAGTACATCCTCAAAATCAAAAACGTCCTGACCCAGGAACAGCGCTTCCGCCTCGTCCACAGCCTGGAATTCGAGGATGAATATGCGGACAAGGCCCTTCCGACCTATGTTCAGCTGGACGACCTCATCGACCTCTTGGGGCTCAGCGACAAACAGGTCAAAGAGATCATCAGCAACAGAACCCAGATGATGATCAATGAACTGAAAATCAAACGAGATATCAAGTTCAAGGTCATCGACCTTGAAAACGAGCTGATCAACGAGGAAGTTGACAGCGACAAAGTGGACAAGCTCCTTCTGGCCATCACCGACCTGGGAACCAAGCTCATCGACAACAAGGTAAAATACAAGCTCAAGTCCAAGGATGTCCTCACCACGCCCCAGAAAAGAAAACTCCTGCACATGATCTTTCTGACACGTAAGACAGTAAACTGAAGACCACCAACTCAGCGCCTGTGTTGATCCGGTAAGCCCCTTGAAACCCGCATCCAAAAAAGGGCTCTGACGCGAAATATGCCGTCAAAGCCCTTTTTTAATGCGTGCTGAAACGCAGTGGGGCAAGGCTCCGCTGTGTCGGAGGCGGGGTCGCCTGGACGAGACTCGCCGCCCCTCTTACCCATTCTTTATCCCCCACCCCAAAAAAACAGGCGGGCAGAGATCGTGCCATCTGCCCGCCAGAGTCATCAAAGTAAAATTTAGCTGGCCATCTTCTTTCGCCTCAAGCCTGCAAACCCAAGCAACCCTGCCCCAAGCAGAAAAAATGTTGCGGGCTCGGGAACGGGCGCAGCAGCATCCACAGGAGAGAATTCTGCATAGGCGCCACCATAGTCAAAACCGTCAGCCATTGCCGTCACGAAGAAGGTCAGTGTGTGGGTACCGGCGGTAAGGAACAGGTCGTTGTACAGGCCATGGAAATACCCGCTTCCGTCCACATAGGTCTCGTCCCAGGCCACCTCGGCACCATCAACATAAAAAGCGAACTCATCGCCGGGGACAAACGCATCCCAGGCTGTGGCCACAGCCATGCTGGAATCTTCGGCCACAGTAATATACCACTCGTCCTGGGTCGAATCCTGGTCGATGCTGTCGATCTGACCCAACCCACCGGTCCAGCCAAAATACCCGGTCCAGCCCTGGGTGGGGTCGATGGTTGTCGCCCCCAGCGGCCCGGCCAAAGCAAACACCAAAAAGCATAACATACATAAAATTTTTCTCATTTTCTGCAGTCCTTTGCTTTTGCGGCAAGAGCAACCCGGCCATCTCCCCATGAGACCCGTGGGCTTTCCGTCCCCGACTCACATCGGGTTTGGCTTTTTCTTGTGTTGACCGCCAAAATCAGCAAAAAACATACCACCAACATGTAGCGAATCAAGCAAAACACGAACACCACATATGGAACATCACGGGTAGATTTAGGGAATTCAGGTTATAGCATGGCAGGAATGATGTAATGGATTACATCATTTGGTGGGCAGGCCCTTTGCTCTTTATGGATTCGCGTCAAGCCATTCGTCAAAGGATTTTCTGGCAGCGTTTGCAAGGACCCTTCGAAAGGTTGTTCTGTTCCCCAGGTACAGGCAATGCCGAATGACTGAATAGGGGTTAAACCCCTCAGTCTGATTCTTTTTTATAGAATAATCATTGTAGGCTTTTACTTTGGTAATATTCTTATTTATCAGCTTATGAAATTTTGCCCGCGTTATCCCCGGGCACAACTCATGGACATTTTGAACAAACCCATCCACTTTATGGGTTTCAAACTCGTAGTTACTGAAAAAATGCCCGCCGATCCTAAGGAAGTTGAACGCGTTGAGTTCATAGACATTTTTATTCTTTTTCGTTTTCTGTTCGGGTTCAGCATCAGATGTGGGGGAAGGGATATCTTCCTTGCTGGCCTTTTCAATCTCGGCAAGGGTGGCGTCCCGTATCTCTCTAAATTCGCTATCTGCCAATTCGAACAGCGCAGAGAGAACATTGATTCTTCTTTTAAGGTGCTGTGGAATTGATTTTTTGTATTTGATTTTGTGGTCAAGGGCACTCCAGGAATCCTGGATAATGGTTCGTATTTGAATTTCAAAATTAAATTCACTATACGGCTTGTATTCAGGAAGGTTTCTCCTGTCCTCATTTAATCGTAGATCCACGTGAAGCCCTTTGTAGCCAAAAGAGTCTTCCGTGCTCTCCAATTCAGAGATTTTATCCGTCACGTCAATCACATCGAAGTGTTCATTGAGCATGTCCGATAATTTTTCTATATCGTCCTGATAGAGACACACCACCCTTAACCCGATCAAATCCGTAATGTATTCTTTTATTTCATAGTGAGTCTCTGTTTCTTCAAGCTTCGAGCGATATTTACGGGAAAATTTCTTAATGCACTCTTCTTTCTGTTTCACACGCCCGTAGACAGTGGAACCCGTGAGGGAAGAATCATTTGTTATCAGTGCTTTTACCAACGTGACAAAGGATTTTCTTGCCTCATCGAGTATCTGAAAATTCTGGTCGTAATATGCTCTGAAGGTCTTTTTTTCTTTTTCAAAATCGAGTGAAGGCATTGAACAGTCCTTGTGCTTATATAGCCGGATGTTTCATAAAAAAACCACCCGAAAGGAAAATGATATCATTTCGGAAAGGCTACAATAAAATGTCAGCTATTTTGAAAATGCAAAATGTAAATCAGCGTTTGCTGTTTGATTTTCTCAGCTTTTGGGCGAGCCAGCATAGACACGGCAAACTGAATAGACAGGGGACCCTTTGGATCCACCGCCCCTCTCAAACTAAATGCCGATCCAATTGTGATCCCACAGAGTCCTATCAAACCACAAAATGCGAAACAAGAATAGCCGGTATTTTACAGGGAACACGTCGGCCCACATCTACCCGGCCATACGTACATATCGATACCATGGCAGCAGAGCCCTGGTAACGGGATGCAGCATGTAAAAACGAAAGGAGGGGAGACACACTCCCATGTCAGGACGAAGCCCTCTCACGACGTATTTCCGGCAAAACAACCGCTTGAGCGACAATGACTCTTTGCCGTTATGTGGCTGACGGAGAGCCATACAGCACGTATCCCTCGTCAATGAGCGCTGAAATCCTCTTACAGAAACCGGCATGGTCTTTTCCGGTAATCAGGCGGTAACTTAACTTCTTGTCCGTCGGAGAAACACCTCCCACTCGCTGATGATACGAGATTAACCGTGCCTGTACCGGTTGTACTGGTCATAGGTGGGAATCTCCAGCCCTGGTGAAGGCGCATGACATCGATCTGTTTCCTGTAGTTGCCTGGAGCTTTCGTACATACCGCGCATCACATTGTCACCGGTATTCTCGCTTGTCGCACAGGCACACACAAACCCCATAAGGCCCACCACAACAAAACATCGCAATGCAAGTTTCAAGGTCCTCTCCTCACAGTTCAAATTGTCAGAAAATAACGACAGCATCAAATATCAATGAATAGGGGGAACACGCCGTTGAGACGTGCGTCGGATTTTTGAAATCCTGGTCCGTCGAGGGTCAGGTCGTGTCCCCTGCGTCCTCATCCGTGGTCTGGATGTACGTTCCGTTGACCAAATCGCTTGTGTGACTCTTCAGCTCCATGCCCTTATACAGGGTCAAGGCAATGATGGCGGCACCGAACAGGGCGAAGAAAGTCCCTGGGGCTGCTTTCTTTACAACCAGTTTGGTATCCCCAAATTCCGTTTCAAGCTCGCCCGCGTTTCCCCAAATATTGGCCATAAACAGACGAAACCCCAGAAGGGCGAAGAGGCTCCCCACCGAAAGAGAGGCCAGCTTGTAGAGTGTAACAGAAAGAATAATAAGTGAATTTGAACTCATACCTGCTCCATGGATTTCTCATAGACCCCGCGACCTGTGAATGCAAAACGCGGTACCATCTTTTCTCGAACGCTCCAAAAGCAACATCGGCCCGAAAACGGCCAATTACAGGTTACACGGATTTGAACTGCCTGATTTCCAAGAGTAACCGGTTGTAATAAAGGTCTTATTAATTTGTCCCGGTCGATTTCTCTCAAAATATCCGGGTAAAACGGATGAGTCAGCTATACGAGAGATACCACCCGATGATCAAGGAAGAAATAGCAATATTTACTGATCAGCAACACACAAGTCATCCCCACGATTGAAGAGCGGGAGCAAGACCGGAGATGACCCCCGACGTTTCTCACACCTGCTTTCAAGGGCCTCTCCTTGCCGTCCCCTTGCCTTGAAACCGAAGAGCCCCAGGCATCTGCAACAACTGCTTTCCCGTTACCGTTTTTCCGAAAGCACGCCCTAACCCACCGCATTTTCGGTGCTCCTTTCGCCTGCCCTGTGCAGCATGATTCGTCCTTGCCAGGGAACAGTTGAAAATTCATTGCTTCCGGCAAGCAGGCAAGATATGAACTATCCGCCCTGCATAGAGAGTTCTCTATTCCTACAGGTATTGATAACTGAATTTATCGCGTGGGCGTATCAAGAGAATAAAAGCGGAAAGCTTCTGCCACCGCTGATTTCGCGTTTTAATTTTTTGGGGATTTATGTGTGAGTATTTCTTAAGAAATAGCTCAATTGGTGTTTTAAGATCCCATATAAAAACACTGATCATAGCCCTCAACATCACCACAGAACGGGTAGCCGGGTTCGCAGGCGAGTGGTCTGTACCCCGGACCTTTTTGTATGTCAGAAGGGGAAAAAGTGAAGCGTCAGTTCCTGAGTTTTTTTGTGTCGTGTCTTTTGGTCATGGCGGCTGCGGGCTCCGCATCCGCCGCCGGTTTTGCACTGTATGAATGGAGCGCACGGGGCAACGCCCTGGGCGGTACCCTGGTGGGACGCGCCGACGACCCGTCGGCAGTGGCCTTCAACCCTGCGGGCCTGACCCAGCTTGAGGGCACCCAGGTCGCCCTCGGGGCCACCTTTGCCCACCCCGTCTGTGAGGTGGAAACCCCAGCGTCTGGGGGTGTCACCACGTCCAAGAGCGACAACCACATCTTCGCCATCCCCCAGTTTTACCTGACCCACCGCATCAACGACAGATGGGCCGCAGGCATCGGCGAATTCTCCCGTTTCGGCCTGGGCTTCAAGTACCACGACGACTGGCCCGGCGCCTTCAACGTCTTTGAGGCCACCATCAAAAGCGCCTCACTGAACCCGAACATCGCCTACAAGGTAACGGACCGACTCTCTGTGGCCGTGGGCGTGGAGTATGTTTACGTGGATCTGGACATTAAAAAGAGGCTTCCCGCTAAAGGCCCTGATGACAAGCTTCTCCCTCCGTCCATGTCCCCCACCTCCGCCCTCACCGCCGATGGCGACGGCACCGCCCTCACCGCCGGGATCCACTACAGACTGGACAACTGGCGTTTCGGATTCGGTTACCACAGCCAGGCAAAGATCGATGCCAGCGGAGACACCACCCTCTCAGGCACCCACTCCCCCAAAGACGGCGATTACCACACCACCGGCTCCGTGATCCTGCCGGACATGCTCAACTTCGGCATCGCCTGGTACCCCGCCAAAAACCTGAGCGTGGAGGTGGGGGCCATTCAAACCCGCTGGTCCACCTACACCGACCTGGACCTGGACATTGATGGCCAAGGCCATATACCCCAGCCCAAAAACTATGACGACGTCTGGCGTTACAACCTCGGCGTGGAGTACGGCATCACCGACAACTGGGACCTCCGGGCCAGCTACTGCTTTGACGAAGCCCCGGAAAACGCCCAGTACGTGGATTACATGATCCCTGCCGATGACCGCCATCTCATCGGGGTGGGCACGGGCTGCTCCTTCGGCAGCTGGACCCTGGACCTGGCCTACACCTACATCAAGGCGGAAAAGGTAACCTACAAGAAAGCAAATGGCGTCCCCGGCATCCTCGACGGCACCTCCAAAAACGGGGTGACCCACCTGGGCGCCGTCACCTTGGGGTATACATTTTAATAGAACGCAATAAGGCAACAAAACGGCTCAAGGTATCCTTGAGCCGTTTTGTTGTTCTCCATTGAGTACATAAAATAGCAGTTCTTCTGCTTCATTTCCCCTTGCAAAACCTTGCCCGCCTCCCTCGTTTTGACTCATCCGAATGGCCATGTTATACATACATTTTTATCAAAATACCGGGTTCAAGGACATCTCAATGAACAAGACAAAATCAGTCAGCTGTTTATTATTCATTTCAATAATATTCCTATTATCGGGCTGCATGAAAGTAAACCTTGCATCCCTTCCCCCCATTCCGCCCGAGTCCAGCTTGCCCACAAGGAGTGATTTTTCCCTTTACGTTGATTCTGTTGAAATCAACAGTGCCGATCCTGTAGACCAGGACAAAATCGAGACCAATTTTAAACACTACCTGAACCAAGCCCGCTACTTTTCCGATGTCCTTGACTACACTGAGGTGGACCCATCCCGTGGGGAAAAGTCACTCATCATAAGGACGGTCATCACCCCCAAAGAATCCCACCACTTCAACTGGTGGTTATCCTGGCCCGCAATCTACCCGATGCCATTATACTGGCCTTTTCAACCGAAAAAGGGGGAGGCCTCTGTCTCCATATCCAGCCATGTGTATGATCACACAGGCAAACGCGTAGCGCAGTTTGACGCGGATGACAGTCAACCGTTTTCAGTTACTTTTTATGGCTTTTTCCGCAACGGAAAAGCCGTTTCAGCTCTGAGGAGTTGCTATAAATCCGCCTTCGAAAAGATCACCAACCAGCTCACAACGGACAAGCGGATCATTGCCTTGACCCAACCTCCCCAACGGCCCCACCAGCCCGTCGCCCCCCTTAAGCCGGAGGGCAATGAACCGCCCGTCGTCCCGGCCATCAACTTCGGGACCTACCACGCTCTTGTCATTGGCATCGACAACTACCCGAATCTCACCCATCTGAAAACCGCAATCAATGACGCCCGGGTTGTCTCCGACATTCTCCGTCGAAAATATGGGTTTGATGTCACATTCCTTAAAAATCCGGGTCGGTCCGACATTATCACCGCCCTCGGGAACCTGAGAAATAAACTCACCAGGCAGGACAACCTCCTCATTTATTATGCCGGACACGGCTGGCTGGACAACAAAGCAGATGAGGGGTACTGGCTCCCCGCGGACGCTACCCTTAACGACGAGTCCAACTGGATCTCAAACTCAACCATCACCGCCTCCATACGCGCCAATGAAGCCAAGCATGTGCTTGTCGTCGCCGACAGCTGTTACTCGGGAAAACTTACCCGCGCAATCCATATCAACCGCAAAATACCGGGCTATTTCAACCGGCTGTGCAAACAGAAAGCCCGTATTGCCATGGCGTCGGGGGGCCTTGAGCCCGTAGAAGACAGCGGCAGCAACGGCCACTCTGTCTTTGCGGCTGCCTTCATCAACGCCTTGAAGGCCAACAACACCGTCATCGAAGGCACGGAAGTGTTCTCTCAACTCAGACGGACGGTGATTCTGAACGCGGACCAAACCCCGGAATACGGTGACATCCGAAAGGCTGGCCACGACGGCGGTGATTTCCTTTTTATATCACAGAACTAACCCGTATATTTCACAAGTCGAATCCGGGCCACAAGGAAGAAGCAGCCCCTTGCGGGGCTGCCTGTGTCAGGGGACAGCATCGTCGCTGCCTGGGAACCTACGGGAAGGAGGATGTGGGAAGGGATAGAAAACCGGATTAAATTACGCAGCGTTGCGTTTTTCTTTACAGCATGAACCGCCGCAACAGGAGCTGCCTCCGCCGCAGGAGCCATCGCCGCAACAGGAGTGTGCCTCCTCTTCCGGGATGATTGAGCTGGGATCGGGGGATTCCGAAAGAACCGGCTCCTCGGCGTGGATGATGCCGGTGCCGCTGCACAGGGGGCACAGCCCACCGGAGTGAAGGATACGGGTTACGCCGCCGCCCAGGGGCACCAGTTTAAAAGGAACCCTGGATTCTGCAAGGAAACCCACCAGCCACTTGACGAAGAGGTCGTTTTTCAAATCCACGGAGTCGAATTTTCCCTGGGCCAATCTTGTCATCATCTTAATCTGAAACGAACGCATGACCTTGGATTCTCTCTTCGTCATCGTACAGCTCCTCCGGCGTATCGCCTTATCCTTAAATGGGGTTTAAATCAGTGTAATAAGCACCCGGGACCCTCAGGCCCCGGGCCATAAGCGTTATGCGGCCGCCACCTGCTCGGCCCATGCGTCGATTTCTGCCTCGTAATCGTCGGGCTCCCCGTCGATTTTGAGGCCCTCGGCAACCAGCTTTCCACCGATCTGCCGTACCTTCTCTTCAATGGCGTCCACCGCACCGCAAAAATAGGTGTAGGCGCTGTCTCCGCAACCGAAGACCCCCACCTTCTTGCCACTCAAGGCAGCCTTGTCCATGGCTTCGTAGTAGTCGATGAAGTCGTCCTGAAGCTCAATCTCATCCTCGCCCCAGGTGGAACATCCGTAGAGGACCAGATCATAGTCGGACTCGTTGCCCAAGGTGACGTCGCTCACATTTTCAACGGTTACCTCAAGCCCTTTGGCGCTGAGGATTCCGCCGATGCGTTCTGCCGTGTTTTCCGTATTTCCAGTGGTGGATCCAAAAATAATCAGTGCGCGTGCCATATGCCCTCCGCATGGTTGTGTAAATATCAGTCGTCGATACAGGGCATGTCCTGTCCCCCCGTGGGGCGAGAACATCACTCTCGAACCTGGGCTATACATAATCCCAAATATTTTTTGGGTCAACTAAAATTTTAGGCGTGCCTAATTTTTTTATAGACCCAAAACATACACCAACCCTCAGCGGGCCTTACCGGAGCCCCCTTCCACCGAACCCCTCTGACCATCCCTTTGCCCTCGTGTAACCGGGGCCCGGGCTCAGGCATACAGGCCCCATCAGCTCTTTCTGACCACCCGGCCTCCGCACCCATTGCGGGAACAACCATCCATAATACTTCATTTATTTCGAGGTGTTATTGACAGACTTTAAAAGATCAACTATCCGTATCTTAAAACCGTCGTCATCGGGATGAACAGTGGTTAAACCTTTTATCTCCTGCGGAGAAAGACATGATCACCCTCACCTGCTCAGACAAGCCATGGCTGGCTCACTACGACAAAGGCGTCCCCACCGTCATTGATTATCGCCGCCTCACACTGCCTCAGATGTTCCAGACCACGGTGGGACGATACCCCCAGCACACGGCCCTCATCTATCAGGGACACCATATCACCTACGCCGAACTCCAGGTTCTGGTACGGACCTTCTCCATCACCCTCACCACCCTGGGCATCCGCAAAGGCGACGTGGTGGGAATCTGGCTTCCCAACACCGTGGCAACGGTGGTCTCCTACTATGCGGCCCTTACCATCGGTGCCATTGTGGTGATGGCCAATCCCCTGGCCAGCGACCGGGAGCTCAACCACCAGATGAACGACGCCGATGCCAAGCTTCTCATCACCCTGGATCTCCTTGCCCAACGGGCCATTGCCCTTCGTGACAAAAACCAGATAGAGGTCGTGATTTATGCCTCCCTGGGCGACTTTCTCCCCACACACCTTAAATGGGTGTTTTCTTTCAAAGCCGGAAAAAAGGGCCTTGCCGCTAAAGTACCTGCAACCGACCGCGTCTACAGCTGGAAGGATGCCATGGCCTTGCGGGGAACCCCCATCCCCGAGCCCGCCATCCACCCCGAGGAGGTGGCGGTCTACCAATACACAGGCGGCACCACCGGACGTCCCAAGGCGGCCATGCTGACCCACACCAACCTCACCTGCATGGCCCAGATGTATGAGGCCTGGTTCCAGCTTGAAAAAGCCGATGAACGGGTGCTGGCCGCTCCCCCCTTCTTCCATGTGCTGGGCATGTCCACGGCCATGAACCTCCCCGTCCACATGGGATGGTCCGTGGTGCTGGAGCCCAGGCCCAAACCGGGCAAACTCCTGGATGCCATCCGCAAGTTCAAGCCCACCCTGGCCCCCATGGTTCCCACCATGCTCTCGGACCTCCTGGAAGAAAAAGCCCTTGCCGGAACGGACATGACCTCCTTCAAACTCATCACTTCCGGCGCCTCCTCCCTTCCCGAAGAGATTTTCCACCGATTCAAGGAGCGCACCGGCATCACCATCAACGAAGGCTACGGCATGACCGAAACCTCCCCCCAGACCCACCTCAACCCCCTGAAAGGCAGAAACAAACCCGGAAGCATCGGCATCCCCTTCCCCGGAACCGAGGTGCGCATCATGGACCTGGAGACCGGTACGCGGGAACTCGCAACCGGCGAGGCGGGAGAAATGTGGTTCAAGGGCCCCCAGGTCTCCTGTGGCTACCTGGGCCAGTACGGGGAAAACGAAACGGCGTTTCAAAACGGCTGGCTCACGTCCGGGGATATCGCCTGGATGGATGAAGACGGGTACTTTTACATCGTGGACCGTAAAAAAGACGTGATCATCTCAAGCGGCTACAGCATCTACCCGAGGGAGGTGGAAGAGGTGCTCCAGGCCCATGGGGACGTCCTCAAAGCTGCCGTCATCGGTGTTGCCGATACCCGGCGCGGAGAAAACATCAAGGCCTTTGTCACCCCCAGGCCGGGCAGAACCCCGTCGGTGGAGTCCCTCATGACCCACTGCCATAAAGAGCTGGCCAAGTACAAATGGCCCGCGGAAATCCACATCATCGACGCCATGCCCGAATCCTCCGTGGGCAAGGTACTCAAAACCGACCTGAAGCGCATGTCGGCCTGATTCAGCAAAAAAAAAGCCTCCGGCGGCCCTGCCGGGGGCTAAACTTTTAAAAGTTTAACAAACAAATTCAACAAAAACAGTTTGAATACATGTAATTTTAAAGCCGGGCAGGGTTTGACCCGAGTGGACGAAGGACACATCGCAGAGGCAATACACCTTCGAGGTGGCTCACCTCGCCACCTCCGGAGGCTAACCCGGATATTTCACGAGTCGAGTGCTCCATATTCAAGGCATCAGTGCTGCAGATGTCGTGGTTTTATAAAAGCTCTGATAACGCAGAAGATGGGTGCACTCGGCTCGCCCGAAGGGTGAGAAACTCAAGCAGCAAACGTCGATTTACATTTTGCAGTTTCAAAACAGCTGGTATTTTTACTGCAGACACCCGAAATAATGGCATTTTTCTTTTGACTGGTTGTTTTCTCATGAAATATCCGGGCTAAAGACTAAAGCGGGTTGAGGGCCTCGAGAAGCTCCCCCTCGGTCAGGCAGGTATCATGCAATCCAAGCCTGCGCCCCAGGACCAGGGCATCGGGAAGGGGAAGATCAAGGGAAGGATCGGAGAAAAGGCTGCGCGGGTCCCCCACGGCACAAACGCCGCCTGCCCTGAGGACCAGCATGGAATCAAAGGATGCGGCAAAATTCATGTCGTGGGTCACGGCCACCACCGTGCGGCCCCGGGACCTTAAGGCAGCCATCATCTGCATCACCACCCGCCGTCCTGCCGCATCCTGGCCGGAAAGGGGCTCGTCCAGGAGCACCAGGGGGGTCTCCATCATGTAAACCGACGCCAGGCACACCCTTTTGCGACGGGCCCGGGAAAGGTCATGGGGGTTTCGATCAAGGTCTTCCCGGATGCCGCACAGCGCAGCCGCGCGGTCCATGCGCTCATCGATAACATGGGACGGCACGCCTGCCTGCACCGGTGCAAACCGCAACTCGTCCCGCACACGGGTCGCAAATATCTGATCATCCGGATTCTGGAAAAGAATGGCCACATGGCGCGCCCGGAGTGAGGGCCGCAGGGTATCAATGGGAAAGCCTGCAATGGAAACAGCCCCCCGGCAGGGAGAGAGCAGGCCCGCCAAAAGGCGCAGCAGGGTGCTCTTGCCCGATCCGTTGGGTCCCACCACCGCAAGGGATGTCCCGGCCGTCAGGGCAAAGGAGACCCCGTGAACCGCCGATGGCCCGTCACCGTATCCATAGGTAAGATTGTCCGTGCGTATCACAGCCGCCACCTCCCTTCTGCGGCGTCAAGATCCAGGGGCAACGGCCCAGCGTAGAGCCCACGCATCCTTGCAACTTGGGCAACACGGGTCACAAGGGGCAGGGTCAGCCCCCACCCTTCGGGATCGCCGTCCTCGGGCAACGCTGCCAGAGCCCCGTCATACACCAGCCTTCCTGTCTCAAGGACCACGGCCCGGTCCGCAAGACCTGAAACCTCTCCCGCATCGCTGCCCGAAATCACCAGAGTTGCCCCCCGGGCCTTAAGGTCCCGAAGCACCCCTGTCACCTCATCCCGGGACGCGGGATCCAGCTGGCCAAAGGGCTCGTCAAGCAGCAGAAGGTCGGGGGCACCGGCCAGAAGCACGGCAAGGGCCACGCGCCTGGCTTCTCCGCCTGAGAGGGTAAAGGGGTTGCGATCCGCGAGATGGTCTGCCCCCACACACGACAAGAGACGGTGCACAGCCTCCCCGCGTCTTTCTGCGCCATCGCCCCCAAGGGCCAGGCCCACCTCGTCAAAAACGGAGAAGGCAACACCTGAAAACTGCGCGGTGGGGTCTTCCAGGGAAAGGGCCGCGCGTTTAGAACGACGCACACCACAAGGGGTCCCGTGCACAAGGCACTCTCCGGTAAGGCGGCCGGGATAAAACCGGACCATGAGCCCTGCAAGAAGTGACAAAAGGGTCGTGCGCCCCGATCCGTCGGCCCCCAGCACCGCAAGGCACTCCCCCTCTTTCATGGAAAAACTCACGTCCCCCAGGCTGGGCATTGAGGCCCCCGCATATGTAAAGGAACACGTTTTTAACCGAACAACATCCATACCCGATACCCCAACGCACCGCCCACCATGACGGCTGAAACCAGGCGAAGGCTTACCTCTCCCATGGATTCACAACAATCCTCCACCGGATGCCGCCTCAGACCGCCGCGAAGCTCCAGGGCCATGGCCCGCTTCTCCACATCGGCAAGAGCCCCCAGAATCAGCGGCCCCACCAGGGGCACCAGGCGCCGTGCCCGGGCCAGAAGGTGTCCATCAACATCAAGACCCCGGGCCCTCTGGGCATCCAACACGCAGGACGCACGATGCCTGAGCAGGGGCACCAGGTTCAAGGTGGTAGCCAGCACATACACCAGAAACGGGGATGCGCCGCGTCCGCGCAGGTCGGTCAGGAGCTCAGCCCCTGTGGTGGAGACCGAAAAAAGGCACAAAGAGGAGAGCATCACCCCCACCCGGGAAAAAACGGATAAAGCCAGAAGAGCATTGTCCCGGCCCACCTCAAAGGGGCCGCAGGCCCAGAGAATATCGCCGGAACGGGGCATGGCCACAAGGTACATCAAGGCAAGGAGCAGGACAAAAGGCACCAAAAAGGCCAGGGTCCTGCCCACCCATTTCACCGCCGCACCGCTCGTGAGCCCCAGGGGCAGGACCACGGCCAGAGGCAACAGGCTCAAAGGCGGCTCAAAAAGCAGAAACGTTACCGGTACCATGCCCGCCAGCAGGCAAAGCCGGGTCCAGGGAGTCCATGAGAGAAGAAGAGAAGGCATAGGCGACAAAGCTACGCCGAAAACCGGGGCAAACGGGCCAGCATTCGATCCGGCAGGGAACGAATCAGGGCAAAGGCCACCAGGGCCGTGGGAACCTTGTCCAGGGGCTCCACCATCAGGTTCTTGTAAAACGCGGCCGAGGTTACCTTGATGCCGGATTTCACCAGCACAGCGGTAATAAGAGACGCACCGCTGCCCTCTACCCCGCCGTAGACAAAGACCACGATGGGCGTTGCCACAAAGGGAGTGGTCACGGCAACCACCACGCCGGACAGGGCAGCTTTCCACCAGGTATCGGCCAGGCCCCAGCGGGCGCAAAACCCGGCGGCAAAACCGATCCAGGCCGCCACGGGAAAAAAGGGCAGCGCCGATGGAGAGAAAAGGCCCCAGGCCACATTGGAAAGCCCTCCGGTCACCGCCCCTGCAAAGGGCCCGCAGGCAAATCCCACAAGGAGAGTGCCGATGCAGTCCAGGTAGACCGGGAGTTTCAGCAGGGCCACGAGCTGGCCCACCGCGATATTGACAGCCATGGCCACGGGAATCAGGGCCACCGTAAAGGTCGTGAATTCGTCTTGGATCTTCATTGTTCCCCCTTCATATGCAATGCATCATCCATGCGGCCCCACGGGCCCCGTTTCAGGTTCCGCGATTCGTACCACCCGGAATCGCAGGGGGTCAAAACGATAATTTCAATATTCTCGCGACAAATCATTGATCACCCGAATATCCCATACCGGATCCGGATGCCCTCTATGGCTAACGTGAATGGGAAAAAACCTCCGGTGGCGAGATGAACACCTCGAAAGTGTGTTGCCCGAACAGGATACGTTCGGGGCCTCTTGCGACATGGAAAACCCTACAGCGAATGCAGAGGGGCAGACACCATGCAACCGTTTCTGCAGAAAAGACCCATTTCCTTCTGCCCCCAGGCCCTATTGATAATACGTTTATAATAATGTTATATTTACGCAACGATTCCAGGCAACTCGCCACTTCACCCCTACCCATACCCCCTTGAAAATCACCCGCCCCGGACGCCACGCGCCTGAATACGGCCTGATCGTCAGAAAAAGCCTGAGGAACAGACACGTATCTTCAACTATTTCGCATCACCCGCTGAACCCAGCCACAAAGCCACACCCCCGCATGATGCACCCCGTCGGAAATGGGGTGCAGACACCCACCATCAACAAGGGAGAGATCACATGAAAAAGACAACGGGACTTCTCATTGGTTTTCTGATCACCATGTACGGCATGGGCTGTATGGGACAGATGGGCCTCAGCCAGAAAGCCATCGGCGTCAACCTCAAGCTCGTTGACAACCGCTACGGCCGAGCCGGGATTTATATCCTCGGGGCACCCATCTATGCCGTTACATCCATCATCGACCTGTTCATCATCAACAGCATCGAGTTCTGGACAGGCACAAACCCCATCACCAAAAAAAAGCCGGCCATTGTCGATACCCCCGTGGATGCCTGGATGAAGGTCGACGATAATCTGGACCCGGCGGCAACGGAAGCTCCCCTCTCCTTTCTGGGGATGCCGGTGGAATCCATCGACATCACCACACCGGACAGCAGTTCCATAAAAATGGACCTCCGGTTTGAGGACGGCACGATGCAATCCGTTGTGGGTCTCCGGTCGCCTGAAGGGTATGTCAATATTTTCGTGGATGACCGCCTTGTTGCCTATGCAACCCATGAAGCCCTTGAAACGTATGTTGCGGAGATTCGCCGCACTCAACCGGTAACCATTGCGGCACAGAGCTCCAGGTAAGCCCGCGGCTTCAGGGGGCAGGCGGGTGGTTTTTCGAAAAACGACCCGCCGGAGCATGGCCAGGCAGATACGTTTTGCATTTACCGGGGCGCGTAGTATACAACCCACCCATGAGCCCGACACTACCCATACATGATGTTCTGGACGACATTCGCGATGCCCTTGAAGCAGGGCCTTCGGCCGTGATACAAGCCCCGCCCGGCGCGGGAAAGACCACCGGGGTCCCCCTGGCCCTGTTGGAGGCCCCGTTCCTTGCCGGACAAAAAATCGTGATGCTGGAGCCCAGGCGCCTTGCGGCCCGAGCCTCAGCAACACGCATGGCAGAGATGCTCGGCGAACAGGTCGGAAAGACCGTGGGCTATCGCATCCGCATGGAGAAAAAAACCTCGGAGGCCACACGCATCGAGGTGGTCACCGAAGGGATCCTCACGCGGATGATCCAGTCCGACCCGGAGCTCTCGGGCATCGGCCTGGTGATCTTCGACGAATTCCACGAGCGGAACCTGAACAGCGACCTGGGGCTGGCCCTCACCCTGGAGTGCCAGGGGGTGCTGCGGGACGACCTGCGCATCCTCATCATGAGCGCCACCCTGGACGCCGCCCCTGCGGCCGCGCTTCTCGGAGACGCCCCTGTTATCACCTCCGAAGGCCGGGCCTTTCCCGTTACCACCTGTCACCTGCCCTTAAAAGAACCAACCCCCACACGCCGGGACATCGAGGCCGCCTGCGCCCGTGCCGTGGCCAGGGGCCTTGCCGAAGAAGAGGGCGACATGCTCGTCTTCCTGCCCGGGGCAGGCGAGATCCGGCGGGTGGAAGAGCGGCTCCGAAAAATGGATCTCCCGCCCCAGACGGACCTCTACCCCCTGTTCGGGGCCCTCACCAAGGCCGACCAGGACAAGGCCATCAAGCCGTCCCCTGCCGGGCGTCGCAAGGTGGTGCTGGCTACGGCCATTGCCGAGACCTCCCTGACCATCGACGGGGTGACCCTGGTGGTGGATGCCGGGCTCATGCGGGTCTCCCGGTTTTCACCGGGGTCGGGCATGGGCCGCCTGGTGACCCTGCCCGTCTCCAAGGCCTCGGCAGACCAGCGGAGGGGACGGGCCGGGCGAACCGCCCCGGGCACCTGCTACCGCCTCTGGAGCGAGGCCCGCACAACCACCCTCACGCCCTTTACCGCACCGGAAATCCTTAGCGCAGACCTGGCCCCACTGGTGCTGGAGCTTGCCCTCTGGGGAGTCACCGACCCTGCCGAACTCACCTGGCTCGACGTGCCCCCCGAAGGGTCCTGCGCCCAGGCCCGGGACGTGCTCCAAAAACTGGGCGCCTTAGATGAGAAAGGCCGCATCACGGCCCACGGCAAGGCCATGACGCGCCCCGGCGTCCACCCCAGGCTGGCCCACATGATCCTTATGGCAAAGGAGAAAAAGGCGGGCCCCGAGGCCTGCCTCCTGGCCGCCCTGCTCACGGAACGGGATCCCCTCACCGGAGGCCGAAACGAAACAGACATCCGCCTGCGCATGGAAGCCATGATGCAAAAAGGGTCTCGGGGTCAAACACTCAACCCCGGGGCTGCGGCCCGCATCCGGGAAACATCCCGCCAGCTCAGCGCGCGCCTGGGCGTCAAAGGGGCTGCCAAGGATCCCGCCCTTGCCGGGCGTCTTGTTTCCCTTGCCTTTCCAGACCGCATCGCCATGGCACGGCCGGGACGGCCCGGTCACTTCCAGATGGCCTCAGGGGGCGGCGCCGTCATCCATGAGTCCGATCCCCTTGCCTTTGAACCCTTTGTGGCCGTGGCAGATCTGGACGGCAACCGACAGAACGCCCGCGTTTACCTGGCCGCCCCCCTGACCATGGAAGCCCTTGAGGCAGATCACGGCCACCGCATTGCAGCCGAAGAAAAGGTATTCTGGAACGAGAAAAAAGGGCGGGTGGAGGCGGTGACGCGCCGCAGCCTGGGCGCCGTGATCCTGTCTGAAAAGCCATTGAAAAAGCCGGATGCCGGTGCCGTCACCGACGCGCTCATCCAGGGTATTCAGTCCCGGGGCCTGTCGGTTCTCCCCTGGAACAAAACAACCCGAAGTCTCCAGGCCCGGGTTCTTTTTCTTCGCAATCACGCAGGGTTTGATGAGCTGCCCGATCTCTCGGAGACCGCCCTGGAAACCTCCGCCCCCCAGTGGCTGGCCCCTTTTCTCATTGGTATCACAAGCATGGGGGCCTTAAGCAAAATGGACCTGGCCGGTGCCCTCACCGCCCTCATCCCCTATGCCTGGCACCGGAAAATAGATCGCATGGCCCCCACCCACATGGCCATCCCCAGCGGCACCCGCATCCCCCTGGACTACGGCACCGGTGAGCCCCCGGTCCTTGCCGCCCGCATCCAGCAGCTCTTCGGCCTCACCGAGACGCCAAAGGTGGCAGACGGCAGGATTCATGTGACCTGTCACCTCCTCTCCCCTGCCTCACGTCCCATGCAGGTCACCCGTGACCTTTCCAGCTTCTGGACCAACACCTACCCCGAGGTGAAAAAAGAGCTCAAAGCCCGCTACCCCAAACACCCCTGGCCCGACGATCCCCTCACCGCCGTGGCCACCAACCGGGCCAAGCCCAAAGGCAGGGGATAAGGGCTATGCCCTAAAATAATAATACATAACGATACTCCACCTTAAATTCGTTATGTGTCGAAGCAACGATCAAAGCATCATGCTGAGGACTTATGGGATGATCCCGTCATGTGTAATTTATTCGTGGTATGGCCCTAAATCCCTTGGTTCGCGAATGCTCCAACCCTCGCGTGTCGCGCCGTAGCCCAACGACATGGTGCACGTGGTGGCACACAGACAAGGGCGTAGGCGGATGCCTCGGGTTGTCACATTCGCTGACGGGCTGCGCCCGTGGTCAACGGCCGAAACGTACCATTCGTTCCCAGGCTCCGCCTGGGGATGCTGCCCGGAGACTCTGCCTCCACGGCTGATACCCCACAGCCATCCCATGTTTACCTCTACCATGGAATGCGACCAGGCAAGGCGGAGCCTTGCACCCCTCACTCCCAGGCAGAGCCTGGGAGCGAGGTGAAAACGTCCCCAGCCCCCTCAACGGCCATACCCAGGGGCAGAAACATTTCAAACTCAAACCGCACACAAGCGCACCGTTCGTTCCCAGGCTCCGCCTGGGGATGCTGCCCGGAGGCTCTGCCTCCACGGCTGCTACCACGCAGCCATGCCATTTTTCCCACCACCATGGAGTGCGACCTGACAAGGCGGAGCCTTGCGCACCTCACTCCCAGGCAGAGCCTGGGAGCGAGATAAAAACGTCCCCTGCCCCATCAACGGCCATACCCAGGGGCAGGAACGGTTCAAGCCCAAACCGCACACAAGCTTACCGTTCGTTTCCAGGCTCCGCCTGGAAATGCTGCCCGGAGGCTCTGCCTCCACGGCTGATAACACACAGCCATTCCATGTTCCCCACCACCATGGGAACGAAGTAAAAACGAACCCTGGTGCATAAAATGCACCCTACGGCCTATCCCCCATGCCCTTTCTTTCCTATCAACCTTCTATTCCCCATTCACTATTCACCATTCACTCCCCCTATCCCCTACCACCTTTCACCGCCCTCCCCTTCCCCCTTGAAACAAACCCGAAACCCCTGTATTTTAATACAAGTCCATACCACCGCAGCCGCCCCTCCTTGTGCCGTCGCCCACCCCTCGCCTCAGCGCCTTTCTTTCGACCCCGGGCCATTGATCCGTCGCCGCACGGCTGCCGACACGCACCACCCACCCGTCAACCCAAGGAGGGCCATCATGAAGATGCTCATGCATGTCACGTTTCCCCACGAGCCGTTCAACACCCTGGTGAAAAAAGGGACCGCCGTTATCCTGCTGGATGAAATCCTCGAAGAGATAAAACCGTTTTCCGTCTGGTTCACCGAGGAGAACGGCATGCGGGCCGCCGTCCTGATCATCAACGCCACCAACGCTTCGGGCCTGCCCTTCTACTCGGAGCCCTTTCACCTGAATTTTGACGCAGATGTCCATTTCCGGATCGTCATGTCCCCTGAGGACCTGGCCAATGCAGGATTGGAAGAGTTGGGAAAAAAATGGAGCTGATGCCGGAACCGGCGGATAGATAGAGGAAAAAATAATTGTGCGGATGATACGTGGGGATGAACGCCGACGCCATGTCATGGGATCGCCGAACGTCCATCACGCTTAGCCCCTGGCCCTGAGCCTTTAAGCCCTTAGCCTTTGGCCTTTAACCTTTAGCCCCTTTTACGCCCTGATCCTCTCAGTGCGCCCATACACCTTCTTCAGGGCCGCCTCGGTGACGGGCCGAATGCTATCGGCACTGCTCACCGACACATCCAGGTCCTGGAGGAGCCCGTTGCCGATGTTGTAGATCCAGCCGTGAACGGTGAGGGGTTTGCCCTCCTGCCAGGCCTGCTCGGCGGTGGTGGTGCGGCAGACGTTCCTCACCTGCTCGATGATGTTGAGCTCACAGAGGCGATCGCTGCGCTCTTTGGGGTCGGCGATGGCGTCCAGAAAGTCACCGTGGGTGAACTGGATGTCCCGGAGATGACGGAGCCAGTTGTTGACCAGGCCGCTGGAGGAGTTTGCAAGGGCCTCTTTGACCCCGCCGCAGTCGTAATGGCCGCAGACAATGATGTCCTTGATGTTGAGGACCTCCACGGCGTACTGGATCACGGACAGGCCGTTGAAATCGGTGTGGATGACCATGTTGGCCACGTTGCGGTGCACAAAAACCTCGCCGGGCATGAGGCCCACCAGCTCGTTGGCGGGCACCCGGCTGTCCGAACAGCCGATCCAGAGGTAGTCCGGGCTCTGCTGGTCGGCAAGTTTTTTAAAAAAATCGGGCTGCTCGCAAGTCACCTGAGCAGACCACTGCCTGTTGTTTTGAAACAGCTTTTTCAACTCTCCCATAACGTCGTCCCTGATCCTGATCTATACGTAACGTTTCAGCCTGCACGGACCGCTTCCCGAACGTTTCCCCACGTTCGCGCGTTTCGGAAGAGGCCCGAGGGCCCGATTCACTCTATTAACCATACCCATAATTGAGCCAACACACCAGCTCTACCGGATTAGATGTAGTTGGTGATAACCACACGGGTCCCCTCGCCCACCCCGCTGGTGATCTCCAGCTTGTCGGCGTTTTTCCGCATGTTCGGAAGGCCCATGCCCGCCCCGAAGCCCATGGAGATCACCTCGGGCGATGCCGTGGAAAACCCCTCGGTCATGGCCTGGGGGATGTCCGCGATACCGGGGCCCTGGTCCACCACCTCCACCACGATCCTCTCCAGATTGATGTCCGCCGTGAGCGTACCGCCCCCCACGGCGTGGGCCACCACATTGACCTCGGCTTCATAGATGGCCACGGTGGTCTTCTTGATGATCTTGGTGTCCACGTTGAGCTGCTTGAGGATGTGCTTCACCTGGCTGGAGGCGGTTCCCGCCTTTGCAAAATCCCCGTCTTCAATCTCAAATTCAAACTTCATAACACCCCTTCATGTTGGGAGGCCCTGGTTAAAAAACGGGTTCGAGACCGGCATCAAACAGCATTGCGCTTGCCCTGAACACCGAGCATTCCACCTCGATGAGGATCAGGCCGGTGCGTTCTGCCAGGTCCTTCATGGCAGGGCTCACCTTCTTGCCCCGGGCGATAACCACACACTCGATCTCGGCCATCTCCGCGGTGCGGATGGTCTGGAGCGTACACAGCCCGGTGATGAGGAGAACGCCCTCCACCTCCAGGGTCAGGACGTCGCTCAAAAGGTCGGCGGCAAACCCATAGGAGACGCGGGTCTCAACCCTCTCCTTGCCGGTGACAATGTTCCCCCCCAAAAGGGTCGCAATATTGGTTATTTTCATTGGTTTCATTTTATATCATGTCATTATGGAGCACGGTGCGCTCATCCAGCCCGGCGCCGATCTCATCCAGATTTTCCCGAATCATTTCCTGCACGGCCCGCATGATGGATGGGTTGGTCAAGGACACCCCGTCCAGGGCCTCTTCCACCTCCACCGTGCTGAACCGGTAGGTTCCCTTGTCCGTGGTGTGGGTGTACAAAAAGACAATATCAGGGGCCGAAGCCGCCGTCATGACGACACTTCCCGCAATATCCCCGGCCACAGGCCGGTCCAGGTGGGCGTACTCGAACGCCACGGTCACCGTGGTGCCCACGCCGGGGGTGGAATCCACCACAAGGTCCCCGCCGCACTGCTGGGCGCCCTGCTTCAAAAGGGGCAGGCCCATGCCGATACGGCGCTCCCTGCGGGTGGTCATCCAGGGGCTGAAGACCTCTTCCAAAAGCTCCGGGCTCATCCCCTTGCCGTCGTCTTCAAACACCATCCTGTAGATATTTTCCCCGGGACTCTCGGTGATGGTCAGCCTTACCACACGGGCACCGGCCCGCACCGAGTTACCCAAAATATCAAGAACATAATGCGACATCTCATTCACAGCGCCACCGTCCGACCCCCGCACCCTGAGAAGGCCAGGCGAATCTCACTCAAACCGGGTGTTTCCAATATAAATTCCGTGGTCACCTTCCCGATGTCTTCGGCGTAATGGGCATCGGACCCGCACACAAAGGGAAGATCCGACACTTCAGGGAACCGGCTGCACACCTGTGCCCTGTGGTCCTTTCGGGCCACCTCCAGAGCGTCCGGGCAGAATCCCCTGGGCATGATGCCCAGCTGACTGAAGAGGCTGTTCTTGCCCTTGGCCACGTGGGCGCAGACCACCAGGCCTCCCCCCGCCCTCACGGCCTCGGCGGTCTCGTGGATGTCGGTGGTAAGAGACGCGATAAGAAGACGCTCCTCCTGGTAGACCACCTGTTCGTCACGGTCCACCACCACCTGGTAGCCAAAGAGCTCCGGCCGGTTTCGGATCACCGTCAGGTGGTCGTCGATCCACCCCTGGAACGCCTCGGCCTCTTCCAGACTGCCGAAATAGGCCAAAAGGTGCACCTCTTCCCGGGTGGTAAGCTCCACGCCGGGGAGGACAAAAAGCCCCTGTTCCTCGGCCAGCTCCTTAACGATACGGCACTGCCGGGTGGAGTTGTGGTCCGTGATCCCCAGAAGGGAGATCCCCTGGGCCGCGCAGGAAGAGACAATGCCCGCAGGGCTCATGGAGACGTCCCCGCACGGGGAGAGCACCGTGTGGAGGTGAAGATCAGCCCGGAAGGTCTGCATCGCCCGCCAGCATCCGGTGGAGGCGTCCCGCCACCTCAAAGGTCTCGGCCGTGGCGCCCAGAAGGGGCAGCCCCTCGCGGTTGCTGTCCTCGATGGTGTCGGCATCCGGGGTAAACCCCTTGACCACGATGACACCGGCCAGGTCCTTGAGGGCGGCGATGCCCACCACGTTTCGATGGGACTGAAGGGTCACCCAGAGGTCCCCCTCATCGGAACACCCCATGACGTCCGAAAGCAGATCGGACACATAGCCCCCGCGAATCTCGCGATCCAGGCCAGCTTCCCCGCCGAACACGGTGAGGTTCATTTTTTCAACAAGCTCTTTAACCTTCATTAGTCCTCCAGATCGACGGACGCGCCGTCGAGTCTATTGTCACCCCACACATCGGCCAGGATATTCCCGGCGTCGGTGAGGGTCATCTGTCCCCTCTCCACCTGCTTTTTCTGCAGGAACACACACTGCCTCAGCACCGCATCTCCGTTAACCACATCTTCGGCCAGGGCCTGGCAGTTGGGAGACCCGCAGAGCCCGCAATCCACACCGGGCAAAAACGCAAGGATCTTGCGGAGCCGCTCCATCTTCACCATGGCACGGCCCATGTCCTCGTCGAGTTTCATGGCCGGCCTGGGATTGATCTTGCCCAGCATGATGTGGTCCACCAGGTACTCCGTGTCGTCGTCGATGTCGTCCCACCGGTCCGGGTCTTTCAGGGGAGCGGCCTTTCGCGATCGCTCCGCCCGGTTCCTCAAACGCTCCACGGTAAGAAACCGGTTGCAGCTGGTGAGCACGCCCCCGGCACAGCTCTGGTCGCAGGACCGGAGCTCCAGAAAATCGATATCCGAGATCTCCTCGTTTTCCATGTTCTCCAGAAATTCGAAAACATTGGCGATGCCGTCGATGGCAAGGCTGCGCCCACGGGCGTATTCGGACTCCCCTGCCGTAAGGAACCAGAGCACCCCCTTCTCGCACAGGGTCTCGGCCAGGGGCTCCGGCGGCATGGACTTCTCTTCACCACGGATGCGTTTCCACACCCGGTTGTAGATGTAGTCCATGTTGATCACCCCGTTTAGAATCTTGCGTTCATGGGGATTGGGGGTCTTCACCGCCGAGATCTTGGCGGCGCACGGGGTCACGTAAAAGGTGCCGATTTCGTCGTCGGGCACGCCCTGGGCCAGGAGCTGGCGTCTGTAAAACAGAGCAGCAATGTCCACGGGGGCCTTCATGGGGATCACATGGTCGAGAAGGGAGGGAAAACGCGTCTGGATCAGGCGCAGGACCGCCGGGCAGAAGGAGGAGATAAAGGGTTTTTTGACCTGGTTGTTCTTGATGTACCGGGCTGTGGCCAGGTGGAACACCCGCCACATCATCCCCACCTCGAACACATCGGTAAAGCCCATCTCCAGAAGCTCGGCATAGATCCGCTGCTTGGGAATGGTCTCGGGAAACTGCCCCTTGAGGATGGAGGGCAACAGGGCCACCCGACGCGTGTACTTGTAAATCTCGTTGAAGTCGTCCTGCTCCACCCGGATGGCGGACTCCGGGCAGGCCCGGTAGCACTTACCGCAGTCGATGCACCGGTTCTGGAAGATCAGCGGCTTGCCGTTGCGGATCCGGATGGCGTCGGTGGGGCACACCGACATGCATCGGCAGCACCCCCTGCACTTCTCCTCATCCACCCGCAGTGCATGATGTATGGCATTGTTGCTCATGGCATCTTCCACGCTATTTCAGTTTTTTTTATGCCCTGCCGCTCGGTATCGCCCGGAACCCGAAACCAAGGGCATCGCATACGCAGGGCGGGTCGCCAAAGCAAACCCGCCGTCCTGCATACCTGTCAGGGACCGGCACCGCCGCATCACGCGATGCGGCGGTGCCGATCTATAGAGAACCGCTCCCCGATGCAGATCGTGCGCAAAAGGCCCGCCAGAGCGTGTGGCCCGTGCCATGGCACCGGGGAACAAGGGGTGGGACTAGCCGCGCCCCTTTATTTGTCTTTGTAGTCGTCCAGGATGTTGATGACATCATCCGGGGTCACCCTGCCGTAGATCTTGTCCCCGACCATGACCACAGGGGCCAGGCCGCAGGCGCCGATACACCGCAGGCTGTCCATGGAGAACTTCCCGTCCGGGGTGGTCTCCCCCAGGTCGATGCCCAGAAGGAGCTTGAATTCATCCATCACGTCCATGGCACCCTTAACAAAACAGGCGGTTCCTGTACAGATGGAGATGTGATGCTTGCCCCTGGGCTCCATGACGAACAGGGAGTAAAAGGTCACCACACCGTAAACGGTGGAGACCGGAATGTCGAGCTCTTCGGCGATCACCTCCTGCACGTCCGGCGGAAGGTAGCCGCAGAAGTCCTGGGCCTTATGAAGGATATTGATGAGTTCGCCCTTGTCGTTGCCGTAGCTTTGACAGATGGACTGAATCTCTTTTACCGCGTTGCGGGACAACTTGCCTTGTACTAAAGTCATGGCGATTCATTCCTGTATCATGAGATCGTTAGGATTGGGCGCCGAAACCTTGCCCGGCGCTTTTTCCGTTCAATCGAATCCTACTTGGTTTTCCTGCCGCTTCTGTCCACGTAATGGGTGTGGAGCAGTTTGTGGGGCTTTTCTCCCAGGGGCTTACCCAGGTACTCTTCGTAGAGCTTCTTGATATGGGGGTTCTCATGGGATTTTCGGATCACCTTGGCCTCGTCTTCGGTGTACAGGGCCTGCTGACGGGCGCGGAGCACCGACTCGTCACCCTGGTGAAAGGGCTGGCCCCCGCCGCCGATGCATCCCCCGGGACAGGCCATCACCTCGATGGCGTGATACGGGGAGGTCCCTTTGCGGATCTCCTCCATGAGGACGCGGGCGTTGGCCAGGCCGTGGGCGATGCCGATCTTGATATCGATACCGGCAAAATCCACGGTGGCAGACCGGATGCCGTCAACCCCTCGCAGGGCAGTGAAATCCACGTTTTCCAGGGTCTCCCCGGTGTGGAACTCGTAGGCGGTACGGGCCGCGGCCTCGATGACCCCGCCGGTGGTGCCGAAGATCACGGCCGCGCCGGTGGACTCGCCCAGGGGGGAATCGAAGTCGTCGTCTTCCAGGCGATGGAAATCGATGTTGGCCCGCTTGATCAGGGAGGCCAGCTCACGGGTGGTGAGGGTGATGTCCACATCACGGTTGCCGTCCACGGCAAACTCCTCCCGGGCGCACTCGGCCTTCTTGGCCACACAGGGCATCACCGAGACCACCACCATGTCCTGACGCTTCACGCCGATCTTCTCAGCCAGGTAGCTCTTGGCAATGGAACCGAACATCTGCATGGGGGACCGGGCCGTGGAGGGGTAGTCCAGAAGATCCGGGAACCGTTTCTCCAGATGGTTTACCCAGGCCGGGCAGCAGGAGGTGACAATGGGAAGCTTCACCGAGGTGTCCCCTGCCAGGTGGCGGGTGAGGCGGTCCAGAAGCTCGGAGGCCTCCTCCATGATGGTGAGGTCGGCGGCAAAATCGGTGTCAAAGACGTAGTCGAACTCCAGGCGTCTCAGGGCCGCTGCCATCTTGCCCGTCACCAGGGTGCCCGGGGCCATGCCGAACTCTTCGCCCAGGGCGGTGCGCACCGCAGGGGCCACCTGGACCACCACGGTCTTGTCCGGATCGGCAATGGCGCGAAGCACGGAGGCGGTCTCGTCCTTTTCGGAGAGGGCGCCGGTGGGGCACACAGCCACGCACTGGCCGCAGTAGGTGCACTTGGTGACGTCCAGGTTCTGGTCAAAGGCCGTGACGACAACGGACTCAAAACCTCGGTTCACGGCCGTTAAAACGCCCACGCCCTGGACCTCGCGGCAGACGTTTTCACACCTGCGGCACATGACGCATTTGTCGGGGTCCCGCACGATGGCAGGGGACGAAGTGTCCTTCACGTGGTGGGACATCTCCCCTTCGTAGGAGATCTCACGGATGCCGAAGGTCTGGGCCAGGTCCTGGAGCTCGCAGCAGCCCGCTTTGGAGCAGCTCAGGCAGTCTTTGGGGTGGTCGGAGAGGATCAGCTCCAGGTTGATGCGGCGGGCGTTCAAGACCCTCTGGGTACGGGTCTTCACCACCATGCCGGGGGCAGCCAGGGTGGTACAGGCGGGAGCCAGGTTGCGGCGCCCCTCCACCTCCACCACGCAGAGCCTGCAGGAGGCGTTGCTGCTGTGAAAACCAATGCCGGAAAGATCCATATGGCACAGGGCCGGTACGGTGATGCCCTGCTCCCTGGCCGCCTCGAGGACGGTGGTCCCTTCGGGCACCTCAACGGGTTGATCGTCTATGGTCAGTTTGATGGATTCCATGGTTTTTCGTCCTTAGCTTTTGGTGATGGCACCGAATTTACAGTTTTCGTAGCAGACCCCGCACTTGATGCAGTGGAAGCTGTCGATGGTATGGGGCTGCTTACGCACCCCTTCCACGGCATTCACCGGGCACTTGCGTGCACACAGGGTACAGCCCACGCACTTGTCGTGGTCGATGGCGTAGGTCACCAGGGCCTTACACTGCCCGGCCGGGCAGGTGTGGTCGGTGACGTGGGCCAGGTACTCATCGTAAAAGTTGTCCAGGGTGGAGAGGACCGGGTTGGGCGAAGTCTGGCCCAGGCCGCAGAGGGCCGTGTCCTTGATGGCTTCCCCCAGTTCCCGGAGCTTGACCAGGTCGTCCAGGGTGCCCTTGCCCTCGGTGATCTTCTCCAGGATCTCGTAGAGGCGCTTGTTGCCGATGCGGCAGGGGGTGCACTTGCCGCAGGACTCCTCCACGGTAAAGTCGAGATAGAACTTGGCGATGGAGACCATGCAGTCATCCTCGTCCATGATGATCATCCCGCCCGAGCCCATCATGGAGCCGTTGGCCACGAGGTTGTCGTAGTCGATGGGCACGTCCAGGTGCTCTTCGGTGAGGCACCCGCCGGAAGGCCCGCCGGTCTGCACCGCCTTGAACTTCTTGCCGCTGGAGATGCCGCCGCCGATGTCGTAGATCACCTCACGCAGGGTGGTGCCCATGGGCACCTCGATGAGGCCCACGTTCCGGATCTTTCCAGCCAGGGCAAACACCTTGGTGCCCTTGGAGTTCTCCGTGCCGATGGAGGAGAACCAGTCGGCCCCGCGGGTGATGATCACCGGGATGTTGGCCAGGGTCTCCACGTTGTTGACGTTGGTGGGCTTGCCGTAGTAGCCGGACTCCGCAGGGAAGGGAGGCTTCACCGTGGGCTCGCCGCGGTGGCCCTCCATGGAGTGGATCAGGGCGGTCTCCTCGCCGCAGACAAAGGCGCCTGCACCGTACTTCAGCTCAATGTCGAAGTTGAACCCGCTGCCCATGATGTCCCTGCCCAGAAGGCCCAGCTCGCGCGCCTGCTCAATGGCAATGAGGAGCCGCTGGATGGCCAGGGGATACTCGGCGCGGATGTAGATCAGGCCGGTCTCAGCACCCATGGCATAGCCGCAGATGGCCATGGCCTCCAGCACCGAGTGGGGGTCGCCCTCCAGGATGGAGCGGTCCATGAACGCCCCGGGGTCCCCTTCGTCGGCGTTACAGACCACAAACTTTTCGTCCCCTTCGGCGGCCCGGGCGTACTGCCACTTCAGCCCCGTGGGGAAGCCGCCGCCGCCCCTGCCGCGAAGGCCCGAAGATTTCACCTCTTCAATGACCTTGTCCGGGCTCATCTCCAAAAGGGCCTTGCCCAGGGCCTGGTAGCCGTCCCGGGCGATGTACTCGTCGATATTCTCGGGGTCGATGAACCCGCTGTTGCGCAGGGCAATACGGATCTGCTTGCGGTAAAACCCCATGTGCTTGGAATCGGAAATGCGATCCCCGCTCTTGGGGTCGGTGTAGAGAAGCCGCTCCACCCGGCGCCCCTTGACCACGTGCTCCTCGATGAGGATGTCGGCGTCGGAGGGGCTCACCTCCACATAAAAGGTGTTGTCCGGCATGAACTTGACGATGGGGCCCTTCTCGCAGAAACCGAAGCACCCTGTCTTCACCACCTGGACATCACGCTGGAGATTGCGTTTCTTAATGCCCTGGTCGAGTTTTTGAAAAATCAGATCGCTTTCCGAAGCCCGGCAGCCGGTACCGGCGCAGACCAGAATGTGCGTTTTGTATCGTCCCATCTCGTGTATGCTCCTTCGTGTGTTTCAAGGCCCAGGGAAACCGATTCCCGCCGATTCCGGCGTCAAGCGAAAACCCCTCTGGTGGCCCCGGGCGTTAGTCTTTGTCCACCACTTCGTAATTCACAGGGATGATGCCCGGCAGGAGTTCGCCGTTGGCCACATAGCGGTCCACGATCTCAGCGGCTTTCTCCGTGGTCACCTCGCCGAAGACCACGGGCTCGCTTCCGGGAAGCGTCACCTCGATGGTGGGCTCGGCGTAGCAGTACCCCATGCACCCGGTCTGGGTGACCACCGCCTCAATGTTGCGGCGATCCAGCTGGTCCAAAAGGGCCCCGTAGACCTCCTTGCCTCCCGCTGCGATCCCGCAGGTTGCCATGGCAACCCGAATCTGGACCAACTGGTCGCAGCGCTCTCCGTTCTCCCTTAAATGGACACTGGACTGGAGCTTCTCTTTCATTTTCCGTAAATCATCCAGGGACTTGATCTTTGTCATGACTACCCTCCGGTCATTGCGTCTGGCCGAACAGCCGGTGCAAATCAAACTAACGTTTTTGGATAATGGGAATGCAAACAAGCCGAAAATACAGGGTGACGGGGCGAACTGAGCGAAAGGGGGCGCATGGGCACCCGTGGGAAGGGCGTACGTCGACAAAGCGGGAGAAACCGGGAGGTCCCCCGGCACGGGGCAAGCCTGTGGAACATGCTGCGGGATGAGAGTGTGCCTGACAAAAACCCGAAACGACGTTTTCCTTTTTTTACTCACTTCACCCAACAGCAAAAGCAAATGCAATTACTTACTGAAAAGCGATGTGTTATCACCACCATAGATTCCGACGAAAAACCATCAATCTAAAAATCAGGCCATTAGTCAAGGGCAAACCCGATAAATTCCGTTGATCCCATAGATAAATGAAAAACACTTTACATTGCCTTAATTTTCACATATGAACATCCACCCCGAAAAAACGCCGACACAATTTTCCCTTCTGATCACTATGGGTTGACAAGAAACCCTGCACCGCTCACAAAGAGGAACCAAACCTTTTCGGTTTGCAACATTCCTGCCGGAAAAAGCCCCGCCATATGACGCTGTGCGAAACAAATCCGGGCCGTGAAAATTGTTTACAAACCAATCGGACACCCCAACAGGTGACAGCACAGGGAGCACTGAAAAAATGTCATGCTCCCCCATCGGTATCCCCTTATGTTCAAAAGGAGATCTCAGATCGTGCGTAAGGAAAGCCAACGCAGGTAACCACAGGGCATCCCATCACCCGCCAGACACAGCATCCCCGGGAACCGTTTGCGCAAAAGGTTCCCCGTCTGATACATTGAACTAAAATCAGTGATCAGGGCGTTGTTGCGTTCAACGTTCAGGCCCTGCAGGTACCCTGCACGGCCTCGCCCGCCATGGCAAAACCGCCCGGTGCCTTAACCCAGGGGACAAAACCCCTTACAAAGGCACAGACGCACACATAAATCGGAATAGACTGGGATTTTTTTCATGAAAAAAGGCACACTCATCAACTCGGAACTCAGCCACGCCGTGGCACGACTCGGACACCTGGACGGACTCTGCGTCTGCGACGCAGGGCTGCCCATCCCCGCCGAGACCCGGCGCATCGACCTGGCCTTAAGCCGCGGGATCCCCTCATTTATCGACACCGTCAAGGCCGTGCTCTCGGAAATGACCCTGGACTCGGTGGAGATGGCCGAAGAGTTCCCGGAAAAAAGCCCGGAGCTCCACGACGCTTTCATGGCCCTCCTCAAAGAGGAAGAAGAGGCCCAGGGCAGGGAGATCCCTGTGCTGGCCGTTCGCCACGAAGCCTTCAAGCTCGCCACCAAGCGGTGCCGGGCCGTGGTGCGCACCGGGGAATTTACCCCGTACGCCAACGTGATCCTCAAGGCTGGGGTTCGGTTCTAGCCAGTCTTCTCTGACCCATTGGCGCCTCCCCCGATGCCCTTGTCTCGGATCCGCTTCGGCGGACAGGCATCGGGGGATGCGCTCTTTTAAAACCGGATTGTGCTATACTCAATCCATGCCGTGCCAGGCGCCGACCCCATGTGACCTCCCCCCTTCTGCCCCGACCTCTCCCCAACACGGCAACATGCTGCTTCATACACAACCCCCTCGATGATGTGGAGAGAGCCCATGGCCCACCCCATCCTGCACCTTGCGGGTATCGAAAAGAGCTTTCCCGGCGTCAAGGCCCTGGACGGCGTGAACCTCACCGTCACCCCCGGCCGCGTCATGGCCCTTGTGGGAGAAAACGGCGCAGGAAAATCCACCCTCATGAAGGTGCTCACCGGCATCTACCGGGCCGACGCAGGGACGATCACCTACGACGGCAAAAAGGTCGCCTTCCCCGGCCCCAGGCACTCCCAGGAGGCGGGCATCGGCATCATCCACCAGGAGCTCAACCTCCTGCCGGAACTTACCATCGCGGAAAACATCTTTCTGGGAAGGGAAAAAACATCCCGCTTCGGCCGGATCCTCTGGCACGAGATGTACGCCGAGGCAGACCGCCTCCTGGCAAGGCTCGGGGTCCCCCACAGCGCCAAAACCCGCCTGGGAACCCTGGGCATCGGAGCCCAACAGATGGTGGAAATCGCCAAGGCCCTCTCCTTTGAATCCAGGGTCATCATCATGGACGAACCCACCGACGCCCTCACAGACACGGAGACCGAGGCCCTCTTTACCGTCATCGAAGAGCTCAAGGCAGGAGGCCGGGGCATCGTCTACATCTCCCACCGCCTGGCCGAGATTTTCGCAATCTGCGACGACGTGACCGTGCTCCGGGACGGAAAATTCATCGCAGAGCGCCCCGTGCCGGACATCGACGAAGAGACCCTCATCGAGATGATGGTGGGCCGCCGCTTAGACGAGCAGTACCCCAGGGTCCAGACACCCCCCGAAGAAACAAGCCTCACGGTCACCGACCTTGCAGCCTGCGGAGTCAACGGAGCCACCTTTTCCGTAAAGCGCGGCGAAATCCTGGGGGTGGCCGGGCTCATGGGCTCGGGCCGCACCGAACTGATGCGGGCCGTCATCGGCGCCAACCCCGTCACCCGGGGCACCATCCGACTTTTTGGCGCGCCCCTTGAGATCAAAAGCCCCAAAGACGCCATCGACGCAGGGGTTGCCTACATCAGCGAAGACCGCAAAGCCGACGGCCTGGTGGCCATGCTCAGCGTCAAAGAGAACATGACCCTGGCCGCCCTCCACGCCTTCAGCACCGCCACCGGACGCCTCAACCACGAGGCGGAACGCCGGGCCGTGGACGACTTCATCCAGAGCTTCGCCGTCAAGACCCCGAGCCGGAACCAGGCCGTGGGCAACCTCTCCGGCGGCAACCAGCAGAAGGTGGCCATCGCCAAAGGCCTCATGACACGCCCCAAGGTGCTCATCCTGGACGAGCCCACCCGGGGCGTGGACGTGGGCGCGAAAAAAGAGATCTACCAGCTCATCAACACCTTTAAAAAAGAGGGGATGAGCATCCTCCTCATCTCCTCGGAGATGCCCGAGATCCTGGGCATGAGCGATCGCATCATCGTGATGCACCAGGGCCGCGTCACCGGCGAATTCAGCGCAGAAGACGCCACCCAGGAACTCATCATGGCCTGCGCCGTGGGCCGAACGGAGACCGACGCCCCATGACCCCCAACGAAAAAAAGGCCCGGACAGTCGGGCGACCGTCCTTAAAGGACCGGATCATCGAGCAGAAATCCCTCATCGCCCTTCTGGTGATGATTATCATCGTCTCCTTTTTAAGCCCCAACTTCTTTACCCTGGCAAACCTCCTCAACATCCTGCGCCAGACCGCCGTAAACGCCATCATGGCAGTGGGCATGACCCTGGTGATCCTCACCGCGGGCATCGACCTGTCCGTGGGCTCCATCCTGGCCCTTTCAGGCGCCGTGGGGGCCCGTCTCATCGCCATGGAACTTCCCGTCCCCCTCTGCGTGGCGGCCGCCCTTGCCACAGGCACCGCCGTGGGAGCCGTCAGCGGCATCATCATCGCCAAAGGCCGGGTCCAGGCCTTCATCGCCACCCTCGTGGCCATGACCCTGGTCCGGGGCCTCACCCTCGTCTACACCGACGGACGCCCCATCTCCACCGGCTTCACAGACACCGCAGACGCTTTTTCCGCCATCGGCACCGGCTACCTCCTGGGCATCCCGGTTCCCGTCTGGATCATGGCCGCCACCTTCGGCCTGGCCTGGTACCTCCTCAACCACACACGCCTGGGCCGCTACATCTACGCCCTGGGTGGCAACGAAGAAGCAACGCGCCTCTCCGGCATCAACACCGACCGTGTCAAGATCACGGTCTACGCCATCTGCGGCTTCCTCGCCGCCCTGGCCGGACTCATCATCACCTCCCGCCTCTCCTCGGCACAACCCACCGCAGGGGCAGGCTACGAACTGGACGCCATCGCCGCCGTGGTCCTGGGCGGCACCAGCCTCATGGGAGGCAAAGGCACCATCATGGGAACCCTCATCGGCGCTCTTATCATCGGGTTCCTCAACAACGCCCTCAACCTGCTGGACGTCTCCTCCTACTACCAAATGATCGCCAAAGCCGTGGTGATCCTCCTGGCAGTCCTGGTGGATACCCGCAGCAAGACATAGAAAAAACGCCTCCGGCGGCGAGGTGAGCCACCTCGAAAGCTGATTGCCCTTGCGCTTTGTCCCTCGTTCCTCGGGCCAAAGCGCAAGGGCCTTCGACGCGGGCATCGCCCGACATAAATGCTGATGGTTTGTGCGGGCTGGCTCACAAGCTTCGATGTAACAGGATACGTTGTCGCTACCTGTCCATTGTCGATTTAACCGCATTGCCTCCGGCCGCCTGGAAACGAAAAAAAATCATTACCAAGGAGTTTCATGATGAAAAAAACAACCGGTTTGATCACAGCCCTTATCGTGGTACTGGGGATCTCTGCCCCGGCCCTGGCCAAAGACACCCTGGCCCTGGTGGTCTCCACCCTCAACAATCCGTTTTTCGTCACCATGAAAGACGGGGCAGAGAAAAAAGCCGCCGAGCTGGGCGTCTCCCTCATCGTGCTGGATTCCCAGAACGACCCCAGCAAAGAGCTGGCCAACGTGGAGGACCTCTCGGTCCGGGGCGTCAAAGCCATCCTCATCAACCCCACGGACTCCGATGCGGTCTCCAATGCCATCCGCATGATCAACAGAACCAAGATCCCCGTCCTCACCCTTGACCGGGGCGCCAGCCGGGGCAAGGTGTCCAGCCACATCGCCTCGGACAACGTCCAGGGAGGCGCCATGGCAGGTGACTTCATCGCAGCCAGACTGGGCAAAGGGGCCAAGGTGATCCAGCTCGAAGGCCTGGCAGGCACCTCCGCGGCCCGGGACCGGGGCAAAGGGTTCCTCACATCCGCCAAAGCAAACGGGCTCACCATCATCGCCAGCCAGCCCGCTGACTTCGACCGCACCAAAGGCCTCAACGTCATGGAGAACCTCCTGGCCGCCCACGGAGATGTCCAGGCCGTCTTCGCCCAGAACGATGAAATGGCCTTAGGCGCCATCCGCGCCCTCCAGGCAGCCAATAAAAAAGCCCTGGTCGTGGGCTTTGACGGCACCGACGACGGCATCAAAGCCGTCCAGCGCGGCGACATGGCCGCCACCATCGCCCAGCAACCCGCCCTCATCGGCGCCCTGGGCGTGGAAACCGCTGTGGGCGTCCTCAAAGGCAACGCCGTGGATCCGTACATCCCCGTGCCGTTGAAGGTCATTACGGAGTAAAAAACCAAAAGCATGCCTCCGGCGGCCCTGCCGGGGGCCAAACTTTTGAAAAGTTTGACAAACAGGTTTTGTAAATAAAATGGGCCTCTCCGGCAGAAACGGCTGCCACATGTCACACACCACGCGAATGCCCCGAAAGCCTTCGCATGGTGTCTGCCTCCATGCATTCGCCACAGGGTTTCCAGGTGCCCCCACCTGGCCGCCGGAGGCTGGATTTTTGAGCCGACTTTAACCATAGAAAGCCAGCTTTTACGTTCAATACGTGGGAGAGATATGGGATGAGAGATAAGCCGTTGGTTGTGTTGGGCAGTGTCAACGCCGATCATATATTGCAGGTTAAAGAGCTTCCCCGGCCCGGGGAGACGGTGACGGGCCACGGGTATCGGGTGGTGCCCGGGGGCAAGGGGGCGAACCAGGCAGTGGCGGCCGTGCGGCTCGGGGCGAGGACCGCCTTTATCGCCTGTGTGGGGGAAGACGACTTTGGACGTCGCATGAGGGATGCCTTTCAGGCCAAAGGCATGGACATCCAGGGGGTGATGACCGAGGAGGCCATGCCCACGGGCATGGCCATGATCTTTGTGGCGGAAAACGGGGAAAACTGCATCGGCATCTCGCCCGAGGCCAACGCCTGCCTGACGCCTGAACGCCTGGCCCCGCACCTGGGCCTCATCCAAAGGGCCTCGGCCCTTCTCATGCAGCTGGAAACGCCCATGGAAACGGTGATCATGGCTGCGGAAGAGGCAAAAAAGGCAGGGGTACCCGTGGCCCTGAACCCGGCCCCGGCCCGGCCCCTTCCCAAGGAGCTCTTAAAACACCTTGCCATGATCACCCCCAACGAAACCGAGGCCGCTTCCCTCACCGGCATCACCATCCACGACGCTGCCAGCGCCATGGAAGCCGCTGCCTGCCTCCACGACATGGGGGTGGACACGGCCATCATCACCTTAGGCTCCAAAGGCGCCTTTGTGAGTGCCAAGGGCAGGGGTGCCGTGGTCCCCGGATTCCACGTCACCCCCGTGGACACCACCGCCGCCGGGGACACCTTCAACGGAGCCCTCATGGCGGCCCTGCAAAGGGGCGAGCCGCTCGCCGAAGCCGTCACCTTTGCCCACGCCGCAGCCGCCCTCTCGGTGACGCGCATGGGTGCCCAGACCTCCATTCCCACACGCACCGAAACAGAGGATTTTCTCCGAAAGCAAAGGTAGAGTGTTCTCATAAGAGCAAAATAGATGAAAAAAACAGCCTCCGGCGGCGAGGTGTGCCACATCGAAAGCTGGTTGCGAATGCATGAAGGTCATTGTTCTGTATGAGATTTCAGGGCATTCGCGTGAGGTATGACATCTGGCGACTGCCTTTGCAGGATAAGCTTATCTCATAATTCCATTCACACGCTGCGAGGCAATCATCCTTCGAACCCAAGGGGTTTGATGAACGTTTTTTTTCAGCGGTGCGCACACGCCCCCTTCCACCTGTCGTCTATGCCCCATTCACCACTATTCCAGCCTTTGCATTTTTGCTTTTCTATTCACTACTTACCACTCACTATTCACGGATAACCATTCCCCTTGCCCAACGCCACGCTTCATGTTACCTCTTTCATCACATCCCCCTCATTTTAAAAAAGCCCCCCTGCCCTATTTCCCACATCAAAGGAGTCACCATGAAACGCGCCCTGTCCGTTCTGGCTCTCTGCCTCGTCATCGGCCTGATGCATGCGTCCCCTGCCGCGGCATTTTTTACCCGGGGCACCATCAACCGGGACCTGTCCTACGATCGCCTGGCCCTCACACCACCGCCTTCGGGGGCGGAAACATACCGGCCCAAAGCATCGGGGGTTATTGAAAACACCACCCGACAGAAAATTTCCCTCACCGCCGAGATCTCGTTCTGCAACGTCTTTGGTGAGCCCCTGGGCAGCGCCAAGATTCGATGCACCATCCCTCCCATGAAAAAAAAGGCCTTCAAGGCCACCCTCAAAGACAAGGTTCCGGTGGACATCAAGGACGCCCACCACGTGGAGTGGACCCTGCTTCGCGTGAAAAAAGGCTGAAAGCAAAAGCACAAAAAATGAACATAATATCATTTTGTTCATTTTTTCATTGACACCCAGCCCTGAACACCGATAACCATGGGATATCTTACATCCATTCTTTCATCACAAAGTAAATCAAGGAGGACCAGCCTATGACACCGGCCGCTCAGCAGGGGCTCGCCGCCCTGAGGGACACAGCCAACTTTCAATGGACCATGATTCCGATCCTTCTTCTTGTCATCTATGTCTACTCCGTGGAGATGGGCAAGGAAAACTGGAAGGTGGTCCTGGCGGGACTTGCCTTCATCGGCATGGATTTCTTTAACGAACTCTGGAACGCCCTGGTCTTTCACTTCACCGGATACGCCCCGGTGTGGGGAGCCCCGGCCGACTCCAGCTACATCATCCTCATCGGCTGGAACATTGAAATTCTCTTTATGTTCATGGTCATGGGCGTGGCAGCGGTCAAGAGCCTTCCCGCGGACAAGGACAAAAAAATCCTGGGGGTTCCCAACCGGTCCTTCTACATCATCCTCTTCACCACGGCCTGCGTGGTGGTGGAATGCGTTCTCAACGCCATCGGGGCCCTCACCTGGGACTGGGCATGGTGGAGCATCAAGTTCCCCATTTTTATCTTCCTCATCGGCTACCTCCCCTTCTTCGTCGTCTCCTTCTGGGTCCACGATATGGAAACCGACCGGCAGCGCGTCAAGGTGGTCTCCTCCATCCTTGCCTTTGATTTTGCCTGCGCAGCCGTCTTCGGGGGTCTGGGCTGGATTTAATAATACCCCGCCTCCGGCGGCCAGGGTGGCGAAGCCACGATCGCTAAAACACCTCAAAAGCTGATTGCCCTTGCGTTTTGTCCCTCGTTCCTCGGGCCAAAGCGCAAGGGCCTTCGGCCCGGGCTTCGACCGACAGAAACGCTGATGGTTTGCGCGGGCTGGCTCACACGCGTCGAAGAAACAGGATACGTTGTCGCTATGTGCCCACTGGCGATTTAACCGCACGGTCTCCGGCATCACGGGCCAATGCCCCAGCTTGGATCTGGCCTCACCCTTCCTTCCCCGGGGTAAGGCCCATCACATGAGTTCATAAATCGCGCCCGGCGTTTTTCCAACAGCTATGCCGCTCATCTTTACACCCTGCCAATCCTCCTGACAGATAAATCCCGCAGTCACCCAAGGTACATGCCGTACGCCTCGATTAGCCCCTTATTTCACGTCACTTCCATCCGCAAAAGCCATGCCCGCCCTTGGTATGCAACTTGCTCACTGGTCAATCGTGAGACATGAAAGAAATGATGATTGACCATGGGAGAGATACACATGCCAAAACAGCTTACCATCAGGCAAAAAGCGGTCGTCCTGCTCATCGGTATAACGGTGGGCGTTTCCATTATCTGCATCCATTCCAACCTGGCCATGGGTGGGATCGTTGCCATCGACCAAACCCTGGGACTCCTGGAGGGAATGAACACCCGCATCCTGGAGTGCAGGCGGCAGGAGAAAAACTTTCAGCTTCGCGGGTTCACGGCCCATGGCAAGGACACAAAAAACTCCCTGGAAAAATGGGAAGCCCACTGCAAGATCATTCTGGAGCTTCTGGACCGTGCAGGCCGCACGGTGCCTGCGGTGTACCGGGAGCCCCTTGCCCGGGCCACAGGGGAAATCCACTCTTACATCACCGACTTCCGTCATTTGACCACCCTTTACGGCACCCCGGATTACCAGGTGCGAAAAACCGAGCTGGAGCCGGTCATGGTCGCCCATGCACGGTCCTGCCAGACGATCACAGGCGATATCGCAGCACGGGAAAAAAACAGGAAACAAACCCTCATCACGCGGTCCAGGCGCTTGAACCTGGGCGTAGGAATCGTGGTCATCTCCAGCCTGGTGCTTTTGGGTAGCGTTCTCATCAAAAAACTGGTGCAGCCGGTGCGGGTGCTCTCCGGGGCCCTGGAAGACATCGCCTCAAAGGACGGCAACCTCACCGTCCGCCTCCCCGTGAAAAACCGGGATGAGATCGGCAAACTGGCCCACTGGTTCAACGTCTTTGTGGGCAACATCCACGCCATTGTCGGCGAGGTGTCCAGGGAGACAGACGCCCTGGTCTCTGCCTCGGCCAACCTGGACGCCATCTCCGGTACCATGACACGCAGCGCTGAAAGCACCGCCAACCGCTCCGGCACCGTTGCAGCGGCAGGGGCCCAGATGAGCGCCACCTTAAGTGCCATCGTCACGGCCTCCGAAGAAGCCACGGCCAACCTCACACGGGTGGCTGTGGCCACCGAGGAAATGCAGGCTGCAATGGACAACATCGCCGCCAAAACAAAAAAAGCGAGCTCCATTTCGGAGCGCGCCGTATCCACCGCCGGTTCCTCATCGTCGAGGATCCGGGAACTCACCCAATCGGCAACGGACATCAGCCACGTGGCCGAAACCATCACCGAAATATCCAATCAGACCAATCTTCTGGCCTTAAACGCCACCATCGAAGCCTCCAGGGCCGGTGCCGCGGGCAAAGGGTTTGCCGTGGTGGCCAATGAAATCAAAGCCCTGTCCAAGCAGACCGCCGAAGCCACCCTGGGCATCCACGATCACCTGTCGGGCATGCAAAAAACCACCCGGATCACGGCAGAAGGCATCGAGGACATCGCTCAGATTATCCACGACATCGACACCATCATCTCCGACATCGCCGCAGCCGTGGACCAGCAGTCCGCCGCCACCCGGGAGGTTGTGGGGCGCCTGGCCCGAACCTCCGGACGCATTGAGGGAGTCAACGGCAACCTGGCCGAAGGCACCATCGCCGCCCAGGAGATCGCAGGGGATATCTCGGAAATCGACGGAGCCTCCCGGGATATCCTTCAAACAGCCGTCTCCGTGGGACGGGACGCCGATGCCCTGGCAGACATCGGCACTCGCCTCAAAAAAAGAATCGCCACATTCAGCATATAAAAAACGGTAACTATTCAGTTTGCCTCCGGCGGGTCGCTTTTTTGAAAAAAAGCTCCGCAAAAAACTTTCCAAATACACCCGCCCTTTGTTTTGATCGCCCTTCGGGGCGATCAAAACAAAGGGCGGGTGCAGAAATAACGAATGTCTTTCTGCGAAGCCTGGAACGACTTTTTTAAGACCTGTTTATCAAACTTTTCAAAAGCTTGGCCCCCGGCAGGGCCGCCGGAGGCATGCTTTTTCCAGAAACATTGACCATAGACGGCACATCGTTACGCCTTGAACCACCAGCGCTGGGCACATCGGAACCCGTCCAGCTCCCAGTTCACCGCCGGCTTGTTGAGCCCGATCTTGCTGCTTGCAGCGGCAATGTCCATGCCGAAGACCGGAATGATGACCCCGCCTTCGTCCCTGACCAGGCGCTGCATCTCTCCGTACTGCTGCTTTCGCCTGGCCTCGTCGAGTTCGCCCCTGGCCGACACCAGGAGTTCGTTGAACCGCTTGTGCTTCCAGTTGGTGTCGTTCCAGGCGGCGTTGTCGGCGTAGGCGGTGGAGAACATCATGTCCTCGGTGACACGCCCACCCCAGAAGACGGCGCAGAAGGGTTTCTTAAGCCAGACATTGCTCCAGTAGCCATCGTTGGGCTCACGCACCACGTTCAGGTCGATGCCTGCCTTTGCCGCGCTCTCTTTGAAGAGAACCCCGGCATCCACGGCACCGGGAAAAGCGGCATCGGCCACGTGAAGGCCCACCTTCAGGTTGTCCATCCCCGCTTTTTTCAGGTAATGCTTTGCCTTGTCCGGGTCATACACCCGCTGGGGCAGGTCCCCTGCGTGGTAGCGGTTGCCGGTGCTGATGGGGTGGTCGTTGCCCACCACGGCGTACCCGCGGAACACGGTTTTTACCAGCTGCTCACGATCCACGGCGTGCTTCAAAGCCATGCGCACGTTGTTGTCGGCATAGGGTGCCGCGTCCGTGTGCATGGCAAAGGTGTAGTGCCTGTAGCCCGTCTGCTTGATGAGCTGAAGGCCGGGCGTGCGCTCCAGGAAGCGAAGGGTCTTGAGTTCGCACCGGTTGATCAGGTCCACCTGCCCTGTTTTGAGGGCGTTGGTGCGTGCGTTGATGTCGTTGATGGCAAGGGTTTCCACTTCGTCGAACCAGCCCCTGTCGTCCCGGAAGTAATCGGCATTTCGCACGGTGAGGCTGCGGACACCGGGCTCAAAGGCCTTGAGGCGATACACGCCGGTGAAGATCCCGTCGGTGCCGTCGTGGCCTTCGGGAACGATCACCAGGTGATAATCCGTCAGGATGTACGGGAAATCGGCATTGGGGGACGCAAGCTCCATGCGCACGGTGTAGGCGTCCTCTTTGACGATCTCCTTGATGGGCTTCACGATGGCCTTGGCTGCCGAGGTGCTCTTCTCCCCCCGATGCAGGTTGATGGAGTGGATCACGTCGTCGGCGGTCATGGTCTTGCCGTTGTGGAAGGTCACCCCTTTGCGCAGGCGGAACACCCAGGTGGCGGCATCGGCAGAGGCTTCATAACTCTCGGCAAGCTCGGGAACGGCACGCCCTTCGTTGTCGATCTCCATGAGGCTGTTGCCCAGCTGCCCGTAGACGAGGGTCTGGATCATCATGTCTGTCATCACCGCGGGGGAGAGGGTGTCCGTGGTGGAGGCGCCCCCCATGCCCACCCGAAGGCGCCCGCCCCGCTTCGGCCCTTGGGCAGCCTGGGCCCCCAGGGGAAACATGGACGGGGCAACGGCCAGGGCAAGGCCCAGGGTGGCTGCACGCCGCATGAACTCTCGACGCGAGATGCGCCCTTTCTCCAACTGTGTTTCCAACTCCTTTAATGCATGCATACGTCTTTACAGATTCCTTTCTCCGGTGCGTATCGCACCGGGGTTGACGGCGTTGCCGAAAGCCAACGCCTGAAACATGAGTAAAGGTAACGGTTCAGCTCAATCTGCCTCAGACAGCCGGAAGGACCTTCACAGCGTGTGATGTGGCATTCTGTAGGGTGCGGGCAAAAACAATCGCACAAGAAAACGCTTCAGGCCGAATCCGCGTTCATGCGTATCGAGCCATCGTTTGTGATAAGGGCTATGCCCTAAAATATTTCTGCACCCACCGGAGGCAGGCTGAATAGTTACGTTTATTTTGCCCTAAGCCACGCTCCCTTCGAGGTAGTTATCGAGCCAGTCGGTGTCCATCTCCGGCACGGAAGCGAGAAGTTTTTCGGTGTAGGCATGATGGGGCGGGCTGAGGACGTCAGCCCGCGGGCCCTGTTCCACGATGCGCCCTTTGAGCATCACCACCACCTCGTCGGCGATGGCTTTCACGGTGTTGAGATCGTGGGTGATGAACAGGTAAGCGACACCCAGCTCCTTTTGCAGGCGCCGAAGAAGGTTCAGCACCGATTCGGCCACGAGCTGGTCCAGGGCCGAGGTCACCTCGTCGCAGATGATGAGATCAGGCTCGGCCGCCAGGGCCCGGGCGATGCAGACCCGCTGTTTTTCCCCGCCCGAAAGCTCGGAAGGGTAGCGATGCAGGTAGGCCTCGGGAAGCTCCACCATGGAAAGCAACTCTAAGACGCGGTCCCGCACCGCCTCCTTGTCCATGCCGAAATAAAAGACAAGGGGCCGCCCGATGATTTCAAGGAGGATCTGGCGGGGGTTTAAGGCCACATCGGGCATCTGGTAGATCATCTGGAGGCGCCTTAAGGTCTCCCGGTCCCGTTGGGCGGTTTTGGGCTTGAGCAGGTCGCCTCCGAACCGGATCCGGCCCTTGGACGGGGGCAGCAGGCCGGTGATGACCCGGGCCAGGGTGCTCTTGCCGCTTCCCGACTCCCCCACCACGGCCACGGTTTTTTGCCGCTCCACGTGAAGGGAGATCTCCTTGAGCACCCGCTCCCCTTTTTTGTACCCGGCGGTGACGCCGTCGACCTTCAAGAGCGTCTCACCGGCTTTCTTTCCTTTTCGATTTTTTCCTTTGTCCAGGCGCACGGAGATGAGATCTCTGGTGTAACTCTCTTTGGGGTCGTCCAGAAGGGCTTCGGCCTCCCCCTCCTCCACAAGGTTCCCGTCCTTGAGGACCATGATCCGGTCTGCCATCTGGGCCACCACGGCCAAGTCGTGGCTGATGTAGATGGCGGCCGTGTTCTTGTCGCGGATCACGTCCCGGATGGCGGCCAGCACCTCGATCTGGGTGGTGACGTCCAGGGCGGTGGTGGGCTCGTCAAAGATGATGATATCCGGGTCTGCGGCCATGGCCATGGCCACCATGGCCCGCTGGAGCTGGCCCCCGGAGACCTGGTGGGGATACCGGTGCCCGATCTGGTCCGGCTGGGGCAGGTTGAGGCGATCGTAGAGCTTCACCGCCTTCTCCTCGGCCCGGGCTTTTCCGGCGATGCCATGCTGAAGGGGCACCTCGGTAAACTGACGGATCAGGGTGTGGGCCGGGTTAAAGGAGGCGGCAGAGCTCTGGGCCACATAGGCGATGCGGGGCCCCCAGAGTTTTCGCCGCTTCGACGGGGACATGGTAATAAGGTCCATGCCGTCAAAGACGATGGAGCCTTTCGTCACCTCGCACCCGGAGCGGATATACCCCATGGCCGCCAGGCCCAGGGTGGATTTCCCCGCCCCGGACTCGCCGATGAGCCCCAGCACCTCCCCCCGTTTGAGGGTGAGGTCGATGCCGTGGATGATCTCCTCCCGGCGCTCCCCCTGGCCCCCTGCGATATGGATATCGGTCATGGTCAGCAGACCGTTTTTCTTCTCCTTCTTATGTGTTGCCATGCGTTCTCTCCTTTACTGCGCTGATGTGCCCTGCCTGTTGAGAAAACAATCCACCACCAGGTTCACCCCGATGGTCAGGACGGCAATCACCGAAGCGGGCCAGAGGGCCACGGGAATCCCGAAGGTGATGGCCCCGGCGTTCTCCCGCACCATGCTCCCCCAGTCCGCGGCCGGGGGCTGAAAGCCAAGGCCCTGGAAACTCAAGGCGCTGATAAAAAGAAACACAAAGCAGAACCGCATGCCGAACTCGGCAATGAGGGGCGGCAGGGTGTTGGGCAGGATCTCCCGTCGCATGACCCACCAGAGCCCTTCGCCGCGCAGGCGGGCGGCCTCCACATAGGGCATCACCTCCACGTCCATGGCAACGGCCCGGGCCAAGCGAAACACCCGGGTGCAGTCCAGCAGGGAAAGGACCACCACCAGCACGGTCACCGAAGTACCCATGACCGACAGCACCATGAGGGCAAAAATAAGGGGAGGAAAGGCCATGACGATATCCACGAGTCGCCCCAGGACCTGGTCCACCCACCCTTTCAAGGTGGCGGCGGCAAGGCCCAAAAGGGTGCCGGAGACAAAGGCGATAACGGTGATCAAAAGGGCGATGCCGATGGTGTTTCGCGCGCCGTAGATCAGGCGCGTCAGCATGTCCCGACCGATATGGTCCGTCCCCAGGAGATGGCCGGGCCCCATGGAGAGCCACACATCCCCCACCACCTCCGTCTCGCCGTAAGGGGCCACATAAGGCCCCACCAGAAAGACCAAAAGATTCAGCGCGATGACCACCACCCCGAACAGGGCACTCGGCGGCATGCTCTTTAATGTATTCAAAATCCGTTTCATATCCCCCCCTATTTCGGATGCCGCAGGCGCGGGTTGCTCACCATGGACAACACGTCAGCCGTCAGGTTCAGGCCCACGTAGGTCACGGCAAAGATCAGGCCGCTGGCCTGCACCACGGGCAAATCGCGCTTGGAGACAGAGTCCACCAGAAGCTGTCCCAGCCCCGGGTAGACAAAGACCACCTCCACCACCACCACCCCCACCACCAGGTAGGCAAGGTTCAGGGCGATAACGTTGATGATGGGAGCCAGGGCGTTGGGCAGGGCGTGGGCAAAGACAATCCGTCGCCGGGAAATTCCCTTGAGGCGGGCCATCTCGATGAAGGGAAGGTCCATCACGTTGATGATGGCAGCGCGGGTCATGCGCATCATGTGGGCCAGGACCACCAGGGTCAGCGTGATGCAGGGAAGGGTAATGGTGTGCAACTTCACCGCCAGGGACATGTCACGTGTCAGGGTGGAGATGCTGGGAAAAAGAGCCAGCTTGACGGAAAAGAGCGTAATGAGAATGTAGGCCACGAAAAACTCAGGAAAGGAGATGGCGCTCAACGTGGAGATGGAGAGAAACCGGTCCATCCAGGTGTCCCGGTACAACGCGGCGAGCATGCCGAGGCAGAGCGCCAGGGGGACGGCAATGAGGGCCGTGGTCCCCGCAAGAAACAGGGTGTTTTTGAACCGCCATCCGATGAGATCGGCGATGGGTTTTCCGCTGGCAAGGGAGTTACCAAAGTCTCCCCTAACCACCTCAGCCAGCCAGGTCCCGTAACGGACATGGGCTGGAAGGTCGAGGTTGAGTTCGGCGCGAAAGGCCGCTACGGTTTCCGGCAGGGCGTTCTGGCCCAGAACCGATTCGGCGAGATCCCCGGGAAGGGCCTCCACACCGACAAAAATAAGAACCGAGATCACAAGAAGGGTCCCGATACCGATGGCCAGTCGCCGGGCCACCATGCTTACCATTGGATTGTTGATAATACCATTCATAACACGCGCCATACGACCACCGCGATCCATCACCTTTTTTTTCATAACAAAGTGGTCGATGCATGACACAAGGCCCGGAATCCACCGGACCTCCTCTCTCCTTTCTTTTATGGTTTCCAAAGGGAAGTCAGGGACTTCACCTTATCGCTTATCTGTAGCCCGGATCCTGGAACAGACACCTCAAAGGCCCAAAAACCATCCACGCAAGCCGCCCCAGAAACAGGGCGCAGGAAAACCGGAGGGACCCAACACCGCAGCGATGGCTCCCAGGCTTTCGTGGAGATTTTGTCGCCTCCAAAACTATAAACATTGATTTTTAAAATCTACTTAGCATACATAAAAGTTTATTCATTCACAACCCGACAACGGATAATACACAAAGGGCGCAATGGTGCGTCTGCGACACAACGCCATACGCAAAGCCGCTCCCAGCGCAGCTATCCACGCGTTACAACTAAAAATTCAAAAAAGAGAAAAAAGGAGTTCACACGTCCCCCGGGCAGAGGCATTGGCACCCACGCAAGGAGACTCGAAAAGAGAGAACCGGCGTGGGATGAAGACATACCGGAGCCATGCGCACAAAAAATAAGGAAAGAAATTGAGTGGGCGATAAGACGACGGAGAATGAGACAGGCCCATCGCCCGCAGGAAAAAAAATGCTCAGAAAGCCGTGAATTACAGTTTATATCATTAAAATACCTAACCTTTTCCCAACAACCAGGTGTAATAGCACCCCATGGCTTTAACTCACCTGATGTCTCATGAAATATCCGGGATCAGGGAGGTGGTAACCGGCACGGCTTCGGTCTGTGGAATCGCAACAGAAAAGGCCATTGGGCCTCCCATCCGCCCTGGTGTGTGACATGGTCCACAAGCACCGGCGACGGGGCAATGCAAGGTGCCATGCGGGATACAAAGGAGTCGCAGACCACAGGTGGAATTACCGTATCGTCCTTGCCCACAAAATGCCGTTGGGGAATGGTCGCCAGCAACTCTGCAACATCGGCCGGGTTCATGGAACCGGCAAGGGGGGACAGGCCATGGATCCTGCAAAAGGCCTCAGTATCAAGGTTTCCCGCCACCGTGGTGAGGCTGTCCACGTCGTCCCGACCGGCACTGAGAAGGGCCGCCATCGCCCCCCCGCCGGAAAACCCCACCAACTCCAACCGATCGTAGCCGCCCAGGGCCTTCAAGGCATCCAAGGCGCGGTCCATATCTGAGATAACCTCAGGGGCAAAGAGGTAAGTCGACCAGTACCGGGGGTGGCATGCGTCCGTCTGCAGATACTGGCAGGGCCTCGCCAGATAGGCTTTATCGTGGATGGGGTCGGCAAGCATCAGGTTCAGGGCAGTGGGATTCACAGGCGACGGATGGGCGGACAGCAGACGGCGGGTGCGCCAGGCCAGGCCATCCCCTTCGATATAGACCCGCAGTACAGCAAAACGGAAGTGAACCGGTGCCAGGGCTGCCAGGGTAAACTGCTTGCCCTCGATGCGACACGTCTCAAGCCCGGCCAATCTCCCGCGCTGCCCAAGATCGGCAAAGGTCAGCTGACGCGGTGCCGTGGCACACCCACTTGCCACGCACATCGCCGCGACCACACATAGTACCCGGTGCCGGATCTTTCCTGTAAGTCCCATTCGAACCTCCCGTGGTGTACCCCAAACAGCCATGCCCCGTATAAACGAGGCATGGTTGCGTTTCCAGTTTTTTCTATTTACGTGCCATGGACTTATTTAGAATTCAAACCGCACCTTGCCGCTGACGCTGTGGGCGGCAAAGTCGTCACGCCCGGCATAGTCGTAGCCCAGGCGCAGGCTTACGGCGCTCTCTTCCAAGCTGGCCAGGGTCAGGGCCGTGGAGATGTCCCAGCTGGTCTCTGCAGGATCCGCTCCCCGGGCGATAAAGGCGGTGCTGCCGCCCACGAACTTTGCAGTGGTGAGGATACCGTCGCTTTTCAGGTCGTAACGAACCATGGCGGAGATTTCAGGGGTGAGGACGCCCCAGGGTTTTACCCAGCTTCGCTGCACGATGGCGCCGCCGCCTACGTTGAATACAGTGTAGTCCTGAGACGCCACCTCCAGGGCACCGCTGTCCTTGCCCCCGGACTCTATGTAGCTGTCGTACTCTTTGAAGGAGTATTCCATGGTCAGCAGGGGATTGATCTGAAAACCGACCGCGTTGAGCGTCATTCCAGCCTTGGCCATGGCGTTGTAGCTGGTGCTGTCGTAGTCGGCGGTAAAGGTGGTATCGTCCAAACGCCTCACACTGTCCACGTTGCCCACCCCGGCGGAGAGCACGGCTTCCCCGAACCATCTCCCGGCGTCGTAGCTGCCGTAAAAGCTCACGAGGTAGTCGTCCATGTCCATTTCGGAGCTGTTGTCGTCGGCCACGGCCTCGGATTTACCCTGGGTCAGGGCAACGCCCACGGTAAGGTCCCCTTGCTGGCGGTCAAGGCCAAGGCTGAACCCGGTTGTATCTGCATCGAATCCCACCACACCACCTCGCTCGTCCTGATCGGCGTCGGTAAAGCTGGCGTTATACCACAGGCCCCCTGAAGCCACGATTTCATCCCCGCTGTTCAGGCCCATGAGCCCGCCCAGACGGTTGCCGATGTTGGTATGGGAAGCACCCACGGTCTGGGTCATGCCGGAAAGAAAGGCGCCGCTAACGCTGGGTGCCCATCCCTCGGGATCGGTGCCCAGGACAAAGGCAGTGGGCATATCAGCCAGGGCAGCGGTAAAGGCAGCGCTCCCGTTGCGCGACACGCCTGCTTCCGAGGGGCTCAAGAAACGAATTTGAGCCACCAGCTCAGTATCCTTGGAGGTATCGACCCAGCTCAGGCCCAGCAAGGGAGAGTTGCCTTTGGCCTCAAGATTCAAAGCCGCTTTGGTTCCCTGAATGGGCGCTCCGGACTCAAGCAGGGCATAGGTCTGGGTCTGACCGGGCCTGGATAGACCCAACCCCTCGTTAGGGACAATACGGAAGGTGGTGCCGTTGGTGAGCTTGGCTGAGTCTGTTTGGAAATAAAAGGTGTTATCCGCACCTGATGAGGCGTAAGAAAAATCCCCTGTGGCGTTAAAATCTGCCTGAAGGATGCCCGTTGAAGCATTGTCCAGGGCGACGCCGCTCAACCGCCCTTTGACAAGACCTTTGTTGTTCAATGCAAGTAGGGGTGCGGCCCTTCTGGGCGTACCGTCTCGGAGTTCCTCGGTGGCCTCTTGCCTGAATACCGCCCACTCTCCCTGGAGAGAGGATGTTTCGTCCACGGCAATGGATCCGGAAGCCAATGCAATGGCGGCAGATCTGGGGGCATCGTCAGCAAAGCCCCCGATACCCCGGGATACCTCCGCCTTGATCTGGCTCCCCCGCGAGAGGGTCACATCCAGGCCATGGCCTTCCCCTCCGTCCATGGCTGCAATTCCCAGGGCACTGACCATATCACCCGCGGCATTGGCCGTAATGATGCTGTTGTCCAAAATGACGGAGGTCTTTCCTGCCAAATCGTCGGTCGCAACACCCAAGGCCACGGCCGAAGGCTTCTCCAGCCCCATGTCCCTGGTCCGGGGCCCTTGGGCCTCAGCTACAACATTTACCCCGGAATCGGTGAGCACAAGGGTGGCAGGATCGCCTTCACTCTCTCCGGCAAGTCCCTTCAGGGTGATACCCGAAGCCAAGGCCAGGCTCTTTTCTGCCGAAGCCCTGGCCGTGACGTCGATACTCGACCGAGTCAGGTGAATCGCCGTTTGCTTTTCAACAAGCTTTGTTGTCGCCGACAATTTACCGTCGGCACGCATAAATTTTTTCTCCTCTTCAGCCATGACCAATACCCCGCTGACAGGCACCCCCATATGCTCTATGTCACCGACGACAGCCATGCTTTCACCGTTCGCAGCACTTGCAGTGGCCTCGGCTGTCAACACCACCTGGGTGTCCCTCAAGCGGATGTCCGCCTGGGTGTAGCCCACAACACCGATGCCCACAGGCAAAATCCCTCTGTCCCCGGGCCCTATGATAGCTCTGGTGTTTCCCGCATCGGTACGATGAACTTCAGCGGTCATGTTACCGACGAGGGTGGTATTACTAAAAGCAACCGCCGCGTTTTTGACCCCTCGCATCCCCACCACGGTAGCGGCAGCACAGCGAATGCCCTCATCCTCTTTGGAAGATGTCCTGACCTGAGCCCCAGCAGCATTGGCGGTGATACGGCTTCCGCCGTTGCCCCTGACAACCCCGAAGTCGCTGTCTTCCATGATGACACCGCCTGCCTGAGAGTACGCTCCGGCTGCTTCGCCTACGACCATAGCCCCTTCAGCCAATACAACGGTTGCATGGATTGGGTCTTCCGATCCCTCCCAACCGGAGCTCACGGAATGGAATGCGGTTGCCACAGCTTCCTGTCCTGTGGCCACGGCACGAAGCTGGGCCTGCCCCGCCAACCCCACCTCTATGTCCTGCACCTCGTCAATCTCGATGCCGGAGACCCCGGCATGTCCCTTTTCCAGCGATGCTGTGCCCGTACCACAAATCTTTGAGGCGTCGTCCAGGGAGATGGAAAGGGTCTTTATATGGTCGGCATCCACCCCGCTGATGTAGGCAGAACCGCTCAGACCCGAGGACAAGGCCTGGGCATTGATGGAGGACATGCCGCTCAATGCCACCTCTGCAGCCTCTGTACGTGTAATTTCCACCCCATCGCTCCCCGCATCAGCATCCTTGAGGGACGATGAGGTCGAAACCGTTATGTCCGAACCACCGGAAAGCCTTACCTCCCCATGCGTCGCTTGACTTATCAGAGCACCATTTGCCTCACCCTCGGGGTCTCCCCCTTTTTCAATTCCGAAAGCGGCCCCCCCGGATACATCTATCCCGGCCCCATTGCTCAGGGTCAGGGACGCTGTATCCGGCATGGCCACCTTTTCCAGTTTGACCCCAGAAACCTCCCCGCCCTCGGCAGACACCTTGACCCGTGCCCCATCCAGGGCAACATGGGCGTTATCCGTGTCAAAGATATCAATAGCTGATGTCTCCTTTGCCTTGGTGGTGGACACGGATATGACCGCACCTTTGGACAGGGTAACGCTGTTTGTGCTCGCTTTCTCGTCACCGTCGATGCTGATGGCGCGGACGGGGGCCTTGCCCTCGTAATCTGTGGAAAGGCTTAATGTTGACCTTTCTTCAAGCGCCACGGTGGCATCGTGACCGAGAAAAACCGCCTCCTCTTCCCCGGTCACGGCCAGCTCGGAACCGGCCTTAAGCTTTACGGTGACGCCCGATACCGTCGGGTAATACACCTTCACGGAGTTTCCTTTTCCCGAAATCACCACAGGAGAAACGGGCGTCGCCTCCCCTGCCCCGGCCGAAACCGGTCCGCACATCACCAGGGCCAGGAGCCCCGCATACATCCAATCCAATCGAAACGTTTTCACAACACACACCTTTCATCAAAATCAAATCACCCGACCTGCCCCCCTGGAGACCCCGGCTCCACAAAAAAAGCCCACATCACGTGGGCCGGAAATCACAAGATTAACAGCATAAATACTCAAGGCAGTCCGGCACGCAACACGGCGTCCCCGCGACACATTGATATCCATGCCGGTTATAAAATCACCACTTTAAAAAACATAGTTAAAAGAAGGTTAAGTTTTTGCTAAAAAAACGCCAAAAAAGAGTCATCAGGATATCTGATCAAAACAGTGTATCGATCATGACATCACACCCTGGTGATCATTTTTGTCTTTTTTAACAATGGCAAAAAGAAGGAAAAAAACCATGAGGAGGACAAAGGTAAAGGGAAACACGAAGAAGGTGTCCATAAAGAGGCGATCCTGGAGGCCCTGTCCGGAAAGACCGGGGGTGACGGAGAGAAGGGAGCGCCGCTCCATGGCGACGATCACGGCGTAAAAAAGGCCCAGAAAACCGTAGGAGAGGTTGTATGCCAGCCCCTTGAAGCTGAGCACCGTGGCCCGGGTTTCGGATGGGGCCAGACGGTTCAGGTAATGGCTGACAAAAAAGGCCACCATGCTCATGGCCCCGAAGAGAACCAGGGCGGGGGCAAGCCCCAGGTACAGGGGGAAAAAGCTCATCCAGACCAGGCTGGCAAGGGTAAGGCCCCCCAGGACCATCAGGTTGAAACGCGGCGACCGGGTCTCGGCCATGTGGCGGGAGATCTTCGGCACCACGATGCCCAGGGCCGCCACCAGGGCACCGATGAGGCCAAAACTTGCCTCGGGGATGCCAATAACCCGGTAGTACTGACTTGCCAGGGTGATCACCATGCGCATCACCCCGTCGAAGATCAGGCCTGCCAGGATCACCTTAAGGGCAAAGGAGGTGGTCAGGATCCAGCGCCCGGCTGAAAGGGTCTTTGCAAAGGCCTCCGCCGTGGAGGGCTGCTCTGTATGATCCGGGTCGGCCGGCTCGGTCATGGCCAGGGCGCATCCCAGGGTCAGGAGCCCGAAACCAAAGGTCAGCACCAAAGGAATGCGCAGGGTCAGGTCCTGGGTCACGGAGATCCCAAGGCCCAGAAAAGAGAAAACCCGCCCCATCACCTCCGGGTCGTACACCAGGCCGCCTAAGACCATGGCCACCACAAAGGCAACGGACTGCACCCGCATCTGGACCTCAAGCACACGCCCCCAGGCCTCTTCCATCCCCTCGCGCTTCAGGGCGTCATAGGCCAGGGCTTCGTCTGCTCCGCTGGCCGATGCCTCGGCCAGCCCGCTCAGGACCCGGTTCACCAGAAAAAGAGAAAAGAGGAGCCCTCCGCCGCGGATGGGGGCAACGCACAGGAGAAAAAGTTCCACCACCATCATGGCCCCGGTGGCCACCAGCAGGCGCTTGCGGCCGAGGGTGTCGGCAAGGGCCCCGGAGGGCACCTCCGCCACCACGATGACGGCGGCCCACACGGCGTTGAGCAGGGCAAACTGTGAAACGGTAAGGCCGAAGTCAAGGAATAGAATGGAAAACACGGGGTAGTAAAAGCGGGCGGTAAAAAAAACGCGAAAGGCGATAAATAGACGGACGTTTCCAACGGAGAATGGCGACCTGACCGGTGCATCATGCATGGCACATCTCCCATGGGCACCCGACCGGCAATACCCGGTTAACAAAGAAAAAAAAGCCACGAACGCGGGCCGGGCCACGTCCAGGCAGGAACGAACCGAATGCCTCATCCGGAGGAGTCCGCCCCTTTACGGGCAGGCAGATGCTCCGCCGCAACCTCCGGGATCCCGTTTCTTCCCGAGACGTTACAACGATTCACAAATTCAGGAATCGAAAGTCTCATTGCGAGCATGCTCTTCCCTGTGAGAGCACAGCCCGTTTTTTCCTTTTCAGGCACCCGGTCAAACCCTGGGTGTCAAGCCGCTGTCATTCCAGACAATACACACAAATACCGTTTAAAATCAAGCAGATTAGGTTTTTGTTATTTATCCCGTGTTCCGGCTGTGGTATGCATGAAGAGATGATAATTTCATCATTTTTTTCATTGTGTTTTACTTTGGAGAGGAACGCATCATGAACAAAATTCTCAGAATCGACACCAAGAGGAAAGAATTTTCCTATTCCGACCCGGACGACCGGTATGCCCTCCTGGGGGGGCGTGCCCTGACGTCCCGCATGGTCATGGACGAGGTCCCGCCGACGTGCCACCCCTTGAGTGCCGACAACAAAATCGTTATCGCACCCGGCCTGCTCTCAGGCACCACCGCCGCCAACTCCGGCAGGCTGTCCGTGGGCTCCAAGTCTCCGCTCACCGGCGGAATCAAAGAGAGCAACGCCGGCGGACTGGTGTCCCAGAAACTGGCCCGCATGGGCATTCAGGCCATTGTCATTGAGGACAAACCCGAGGAAGCGGACTACAGCCTGATCCATATCACCAAAGAGGGGGTCTCTTTTCTCCCCGCCGATGATCTGGTGGGCATGACCAACTCCGAGGTGATCACCACCCTCTGGCAGCGGTTCGGCGAGAAGGTGGGCGTGGCCTGCATCGGCCCGGCCGGGGAACAGCGCCTCACCGGCGCCTCCATCCAGCTTGCCGACCCCAAGGGCAACCCCGGACGTGCCGCAGGGCGCGGAGGCCTCGGCGCTGTGATGGGATCGAAAAAGATCAAGGCCATGGTCATCGACGATACCGGCTGCGAGCGCGTAAAGCCCGCCAACAAGGAGGCCTTCTCCGAGGTGGCGAAAAAATGGGCCAAGCTCCTCACCAGCCACCCCGTCTCAGGTGAAGGCCTTCCCGGGTTCGGCACCGCCATTCTTGTCAACGTGGTCAATGAAGCCGGGGCCATGCCCACCAAGAACTTCCGAAGCGGCCGGTTTGACAAGGCGGACAAAATCAGCGGCGAGATGATGGCAGAGCTCATCGAAAAACGCGGCGGCATCATCAAGGAAGGCTGCCATCCGGGCTGCGTCATCAAGTGCTCCCAGGCCTACCACGACAAGAACGGGGACTACCTCACCTCCGGGTTCGAGTATGAAACCGTATGGGCCTTCGGCGCCCACTGCCTCATCGACGACCTGGACGCCATCGCCGAGATGGACCGCCTCTGCGACGACATCGGCCTGGACACCATTGACGCGGGTGTGGCCATCGGCATGGCCATGGAGGGCGGCCTCATTGAATGGGGAGACAAGGCCGCGGCCATTGACCTTCTCAACAAGGTGAAAACCGGCGATCCCGTTGGCAAGATCATCGGCAACGGCGCAGCCTTCACCGGTCAGGCACTGGGCGTGGACCGCATTCCCGTGGTCAAGAAACAGGCCCTGCCCGCCTACGACCCCCGTGCCGTCAAAGGGGTGGGCGTCACCTACGCCACCACCCCCATGGGAGCCGACCACACCGCAGGCTACGGTGTCTGCCAGAACATCCTCAAGGTTGGCGGAGACGTGGACGCCCTGAAAAAAGAGGGCAACATCGACGTGTCCAAAAACCTCCAGGTGGCAACCGCCGTTCTGGACGCCGCAGGCCTCTGCATCTTTGTGGCCTTCCCCGTTCTGGACAGCGAAGAGGGATTCGGCATGATCGTGGACATGATCAACGCACGCTACGACACCAACCTGACTGCCGACGACGTGCTGGCCATCGGCATCAACACCCTGGAGACGGAAAAAGCCTTCAACCGTGCCGCTGGATTCACCAAGCACGATGATCGCCTGCCCGCCATGTTCAAGGAGAACCTGGAGCCCCACAACGTGACCTGGGACTTCACCGACGACGAACTCGACGGAACCCTCTCCTTCGGGTAGCCGAGGCACCCCTGACAACCGGAGAGCCGCGTCCTTCATTCATAAGGCGCGGCTCTTTGTGTCAGGGTCCCATGAAACCACACCACAGACACGATGAGCCCATGAAACTTGAACTCAAACTCTTCGCCACGCTCCGGCCTTACCTGAAGGGCACCTGTGAAGACGGCACCCTGGAAGTGCCGGACAACACCACGGTGGCCGATGTCATTGAGCTCCTGAAACTCCCGGAAGAGCAGGTCCGGCTGATCTTTGTCAACGGCAGGCACGCGGACCGGGACCGGGAACTCTGCGCCGGAGACCGGCTTGGCATCTTCCCCCCGGTGGGGGGCGGATAAGCCCACCAGACATGCCCAAGGGGAGCGGCTTCTCTTTGGTTACGTCTGCGGAGGGCATCCTGCCTGTTTCGCTCTTGATATCAGGGCAATGCACACCCCCGCCCTCTGTTTGATCCCATCATTTTTGCGTGAAGGCTTATACGTCTCCGTAAAAATGGGGTATACTGCCCTGAGTCGGTATGCTCTTTTCAGCAACGTCCGTTTGACCCCGCACCCGGAGATTCTGTTATGCCCAAGTCCCCCTTTGATCAGCCGTCGTTTTTTCAGCACATGCCCCCGGAGATCCCCCTGGATAAGTGGCAGCGCCTCGTGGACCTCATCGCCGTCATCTACAAAGCCCCCGGTGCGTGGTTGATCCAAGCCAATGAAGCGGGCATGGAAACCCTGCTGGCGGACAAGGGTCCCGAAAATCCCCTGAAGCCCGGTGATGCCGTGCCACAGGACGCCAACATCTACTGCCGCCATGTCATCACCCGGAACAAAGCCCTGTACGTCAAAAACGCCGACCACGAAGACCGCTGGGATGACAACCCGGAATACACAGAGTATGGGTTCAAATCCTATCTCGGAGTTCCCATCCAGTGGCCCGACGGCACGGTTTTCGGTACCCTCTGCACCATGGATACCGAGGAGACGGACCTCCCCGATGAGTATATCGAGCTCATGCACCAGCTGAAACATGTCATCGACGGAGACCTCAGCCAGCTGGTCACCGCCCGAAAACTCCATGAGCTGAGCCTGAAAGACGAGCTGACCCAGCTCAACAACCGCCGCGGATTCATGGACCTTGCCCGCAAAATGGTCCAGCTGGCACGCCGCAACGATTTCTCCATTGCCATGACCTTCTTTGACCTCAACGGCCTCAAAAACATCAACGACACCGCCGGACACCAGGCTGGCGATCGCCTGATCCGGGCTTTTGCCCGGGCCCTCATGGAGGCCACCCGCATCGAAGACTGCGCAGCCCGCATGGGAGGCGACGAGTTCGTGCTCCTCGCCCTCCAGAAAAGCCTGCCGGAAACCGACATGCTGGTTAATCGGATCCGACGCTCCTTTGAATCCATCCTGGAAGGCGACCCCGACATCACGGCCCCCTCCTTCTGCTTCGGGACCCGGACCTGTACGCCTTCAGAGCCTTACACCATCGACTCCCTGCTTTTGGAATCCGATGCCCTCATGTTTGAAGACAAGAAGCGGTTCAAAGAAGAAAACAGGGAATAGGGAATAGGGAATAGGGAATAGGGAATAGGGAATAGGGAATAGGGAATAGGGAATAGGGAATAGGGAATAGGGAATAGGGAATAGGGAATAGGGAATAGGGAATAGGGAATTTTAGCCAAAAACAGAATGGATGCCAGAAAAAACCGACCGTTGGGCCGGTTTTTTTATGCCCACCGACGAAATCGTTGACCCGATGCCAGAGGCCACGCCAGTACGCCGAAAACATGTGTGTGATGGCGGCCGCCGTGCATTCGCCACAGGGTTTCAAGGTGCCCCATCTTGCGCCGGAGATGATGCGTGTCGTTCCTTTATTCCATCTCTTTGCGACAAAGCAGATGCACATAGCGTCCCATGGAGGCAAAGGGCTCTTTGCGGCAGTGAGCCCGTTCCACCTCCAGGGTATCCTCATAGCTCCGGTCCTTCAGGACATCCTTTCGCATGTATTCAGTGAACACCCGTACCCCGGTTTTCCGAAGCACGGTAAGCCCCATCCCGGCCACCCACGTCTCCACCTCTGAAGGGTCCAGGGGATGAAGGGGGGTAAAGCTCCTGGAAAATCCGCCGAACTCCCCGGACATCACCTTGCGAAAGTTGCCGAGAATGGCGTTGCGATGGATAAGGCAGTTGACGTTGTAAAACATCAGGGAAAGGGAGCCCCCCGGCGCCAGGGATCCCACCAGGGTTTCCAGGGAGGCCCTGGGCTCCACCAGCCACTCCAGGACGGCATGGAAGAGAATCACATCAAAGGCCCCTTTTTTTCCGTTGATAAACGCCTGAAACGGCCCGTGGTGAAAAGAGCAACGCTCGGTCACCCCTGCCTCCGAGGCCATGGTGCCCGCAAGATCCAGCATCCGCTCAGACAGATCACAAAAATGCACCCGATGCCCCTTTGCAGCCAGCTCGCAACCCATCTGGGCCATGCCGCACCCCGCATCCAGAATCTCCAGGGGCCGGTCTCCTTCGTACAGGCCGGGCAGGTTCTCCTGCAGGTCTTCGGTGAGCAGGGCCAGGCGAATGCGCCCTTTGGTGGTGCCGTAGATGTTCTTTGCAAAGCGATCGGCCAGGTCGTCAAAATTTCGGTCTTCTCTGGGGTGGCTGTCGTCCATGGGTCCTGTCCTGTGGGTTGGGGTCTATCCTTTTCCGGTTATCCTGCTTCCAGATACACCCATTCCCCCCCAAAGTCGAGGCAACGGCCCCAAAAAAACGCAGGGGCGCCCAGGAAGCGCCGGGGGCCAACGCATGTAATAATCCACTTGCCTCCGGCGGGTCGCTTTTTGAAAAAAGCTCCGCAAAAACGTTTCGGTAATAAAATAAAGAAGAGAGGCTATGCCTTGAAGGGACGCATCCTCCGACAGGGCGCCGGAGGCAAAAATCTACATGCGTTGGCCCAGAGGAAGCACCCGGGAAGACTTGCGCGCCGTTGGTTGAGCTGATAGGGTACATTTCTTTTTTTTACCCGAACCCACAAGGAACATCCCATGCTCACCGTCGTTGCAGCCATTATCCGCAAAAAAGGAACCATTCTTGTTGCGCGGCACCGAGCCGGCACCCGCCATGGGGGCCGCTGGGAATTTCCCGGGGGAAAGGTTGAGGACGGAGAGACCCCGGAGGAGGCCATTGTCCGGGAAATCCGTGAGGAACTGGGCATCCGTGCCTCGGTCGTAACCTACGTCGGGGAGAGCATCGCCCACACCGGTACCGCCGCCATCCGCCTGCTGGGCTACGAGCTGAAGTGGGAGTCCGGGGACCTTGCCCCCACAGACCATGACCGCATCGACTGGGTACGCCCCCGGGACCTTCTCTCCTACGACCTCCTTGAGCCCGACCTGCCCCTTGCCAGACGATACATGCAGCGCGAGGAATCCCAGGCCAGGTGAAGAAAAGCCCCCCTATTCCGTATCGCCTGTTCTGTGCAAGCCAGCGCACCCTGTTGTGTGAGGTGGCCTTCTCCTTTTCCATGCCCTCCGAGGGCCACGGCCGCGTCACCATCACCCTCACCTACCCCGATCCCTCTTCAGGCGGTGCCACCCGACGCCACGCCCAATCCCAGAGCTGGTTCACAAACAGCCGGGATGAGCTCCTCATGTGTGTGGGGCGGTTTTCCCTGCCCGATGCTTTAAAACGACGCGGCATCGGCTCCTGGATCTGGTCGCGCCTCCACGGGCACCTTCCCGCCGACGTACGGGAGCGATTGATCCTCACCGGTTCCCTCTCCTCCACCGACGCCATGGTCCCGAAGACCGATGGCAACGGCCTCCCCCTCATGGACTCCGAGGGGCCCCTTTTCATGAACCAGGTGGCCCTTCGCAACCGGTTCTGGAGCCGGATGATTGCCCCGCTGAGCCCCGGTAAACCGGCTCTCTGGTGCGACCCTGAAGGCAACGGTGCCTTCAGGGGCCGGTTCAAAGATCCCCATGGGGGCCGGGCCTGCCCACGGATCGTCTCCTCTCCCCGCGCATAAAAAAAGGGTGCATGAACGTCATGCACCCTTTTGATCAGGCCTGGGCGGCGCCATGGAAACGAGCTGTCACGGCGCCTGCCCTGTCTATCTGTTATCACGTGTCTGTCATCAATTGTCCGAGACGTGGTTCCTGTTGAACTCGGTCTCCACCATTACCCCAAACTTGTAGGCTTCATATCCCTCGTTCTGGGGCAGCAACGCATACCCACCGACCCAGGGGCTTTCCTCGGCCAGCTCCTCAAGGCGGCTGTAAGTCTGCTCGGCTTCAAGGGTTTGGTCATGGTTTTTTGCCACGTAATTCTTGGGGATAAAAACCCGCCGCTTGGTGACGCGCAAATCCCCGCTCGCCATCTTCTTGGCCCGGACTTCCACCACACGGCCCTCACCGTTGGTAAAATAGGCTGTCCCCCCAAGACCCCGTTCAAGGGCTTCGTTGCCCAGAGCATACAGGTCGCTGCCCGGTTCGGCGACCCGTCCGTACGTAAAATCAAACACCCCGGCAGAAACCGGTCCGGCCACCAGGGTGGCCGCCGTCACCACCAAGGCTACAGCAAGAAAACGGGTCACACATCGTTTGAGAGCTTTCATTTTTTTGCCTCCATTTGGCTCACTTGTGCCGACATGCATGCCGACGAGATCATTGAACGACCCAGGCCGGATGCGCAGGTCGTTGGGGTTGCCGACCTCGAAAACAGAAGGAAGCCCGCACCATTACGAATGACCACTGTTGCAAGAACAGCTCAATCGGGGAGAAGTCTGGAAAGTATGACCGAAAAGAAGAAAGATTTGGAATGAATGGAATAAAGAGAAGGATATCAACAGGGCATCATCAGATGGACTCCCTGGATTGAATTTTAGTTTAATATACCATGCCGTGAACTGGAGGTTCAAGCCCATTGAAATCAATCCGTTACAAAAAAACGACCCCCCATCGCAAAAGCCCTGTCGACGTTGCGAAAGACACGGTCCCACGCCAGGCGTCCCAAAGGGATAAGGTGAAAAAACACCCCTCAGCCCCCACTTTTTTCCATGGGTGCCACTCTTTTCGTTGACGAACAAAGAGCAATCCCATTAGCATTTCCGGGACAACACACCGCGCCGCCCCATGCCGTGTAGCTCCCCCTGTAAGCATGCAGGACAGCGCACCTTTTCGATGCCACACCCCACCCAACCACCGACGGACACGGAGACCGCCATGGAACGACTCACGTTTAGCTGCGACGGACGCATCGGCCGACTCACCCTCAACCGGCCGGATAAGTACAACGCCTTTGACGAAGAGATGGTCCGCGAAATGGAGACCCTTTTCGCAGAGCTCATGTACAACGAAGAGGTGGGGGTCCTCATCCTGGACGGTGGACAGGCCAAAGGCTTCTGCGCAGGCCTGGACATGCAGGGATACGGCCCGGAGATCTTTGCCATGCGCCCCGTCGACGCCTACAACGCCCAGGCACGCATGAGCCGCCTGATGCTGGCCATGCGCCGCATACCGCAACCTGTGATCTGCTGTGTCCACGGTGCCGCCGCAGGCATCGGCTTTTCCCTGACCATGGCCTCGGACATCCGCATCCTCGCCGACAACGCCCGCTTCTCCGCCGCCTACATCAACATCGGTTTAGGGGGGGCGGACATGGCCTCCAGCTACTTCCTGCCCAGACTCATCGGCTCGGGCCGGGCCAACGAGTACCTCCTTACCGGCAACTGGATGGGCGCAGAAGAGGCCATGGCTTTAGGCTTTGCGAGCCGCGTGGTCCCCAGGGAGGCCATGATCCCCACGGCAACGGAGCTGGCCACCATCATGCTCTCGAAAAACCCGTTGGGCATTCGCATGACCAAGGAAGCCATCAACGCCAACATCGATGCGGGGGGCCTGGAGGCCTGCCTCCAGATGGAGGACCGCAACCAGATGCTCATGGCCTTTGCCATGCACAACCCGAACCAGTAGCCACAGGAGACACCCGCCATGACCCCGGTTGTAATGTACGAAAAAAAGGGAGCCGTGGGGCTCATCACCCTTAACCGCCCCGAGCGCCGCAACGCCATCACCCAGCAGCTGCTCACGGAGTTATTCGACTGCGTGGAAAAGGGCGATAACGACAACGACGTAGGCGCCCTGGTCCTTTGCGGCCAGGGGACCAGCTTCTGCTCGGGCATCGACCTGGACTGCCTTGCCACAGACAACCTGGTCAACCCCCGAGGGGACGGAAAAGACATGGTGGACGTGTTTCAGGAGTGTGCCACACCGGTCATCGGGGCGGTGAGCGGCTACGCCGTCACCGGAGGCTTTGAGCTGGCCCTGAACTGCGATTTTCTCATCGCAGACGACACGGCCTACTTCATGGACACCCACGCCAAAATCGGCATCCACCCCGGCTGGGGCATGACCCAGCTCCTTCAGCAGGCCGTGGGCCGGAGGCGTGCCCTCCAGATCTCCCTGACCTGCGAAAAGGTCCCGGCGGAAAAAGCCTTTGGCTGGGGCCTGGTCAATGAGGTGGTGCCCCGGGAGGCCCTTCTCACACGGGCCCTGGAGCTCGCGGAGAGCATCGCTTCGGTAAACCGTGCCATGATGCACACCGTGAAAACCTTTATCGAAGTACAGAGCGGCGCCCATGTGGATGAGGGCCTCGCCCGTGAAAAATCGGCCTTCAAAACCTTCGCATCCAAGGCCCTGAAGTGTTGACAGCTTGCGCCGGCCCAATAAAAAACCCGTGAACCAGAGGTTCACGGGCAAAGGGCAGACCGTGCCGTTTATCTTTCCGGGGGAAACCGCATCGGAAAAGCTGATATAAGCCCGATCAGGGCCGGTAGGATTCGATTTTTTCCAGGGTTCCGGCTTTAAAATAGAGGATGTACATGTACCCGCTGATGGGGCCGTAGACCCACCGCTCGATGTTGAGCTCCATTTTACCGGTGGTTTTCCCGACAATCTCCCTGCTGGAGGGCTCGCCGCAGTTGTTCAGGATATCCACGTCAAGCATCCCAGGCTTGACGATGGTGGACCCGCACCGGAATGAGGTGGCGGCAACGGCCGGTACTGCCGACGCCAGCAAAAAAGCGGCAACCATGGCAACAGCCAGACTTTTTACTCGTATCATGTTCGCTCCTTATACAGGTTTATGGGGTACCACAGGCGTCTTCGAGGGTTGCCCCATATGCAGGCACAACTCGAAAAAAAGCCATGACATTCCTGTCTGACATCGGCAGACAGGCGGATCGACCGGACACAACTGAAAATGCATGAAAAAACAGATACAGGAAAACGAAAAGCACGAAAGATGAATCTTGAGGGGGAAGAAGGCACCCAATCACCTTTTCATGATACCAGCACCTGAAAAGCACTGTCAACACTTCCATTTACGCAAGATCAGGCAAAACTATCCCCTTCCGGCAGCGCCCCCGGGATAAAGCCAAAAACACACCCTCCGCCCCGGACTCTTTTCTGATATGGTGTGCAGAAGAAGGGTTCGAGTGCATCTCAAGGTGCCAGTTCATGCGATACCCACACTTTTATCTGCGCTGCCGGGCCCCGGACCAGGCCCCTGCAACCGCCCGTTGGAGGTCAACCACACCATGCCCGAAATAAAGGCCGTGTTTTTCGACGTGGACGGGGTCCTCCTGGACTCCCTTCCCCCCCACCTTGCCATCTGCAGGGAGTTAAACGCCCGGTACGCCCTGGGACTGGACATCCCGAACAGTGACGCGTTCAAGAAAATCGCCGCAAGCGGGATTCCCATCAGCCCCATGACGGCCTTTTTTCGTGCTGTGGGGTTCCCCGAAGAGGCTGCCCGAAAAGGAGACCGGGAGTATCGCGCCGGGTTTACGGACCGCTACCGCATTCCGCTGTTCGAAGGCGTTCCCCGGATGCTCCGCAGCCTCTCGGCCTCGGGCCTTCCCCTGGGCATTGTTACGGCCAACACCCTGGCCAATGTCCAGGGCCCCCTGGGCGATCTGTTCACCCTTTTTCACCCCCATTGCGTCTTTGCCCGGGACACAACCGACGGCATGCCCAAAGCCGATGCCATCCGGCTCGGAGCGCATGCCCTGGGCATTCCGGTCACCGCCCTTCTCTTTGTGGGAGACCAGCCCTCGGACCGGCTTGCCGCAGAAAAGGCAGGGGCTCCCTTTTTGGGCGTCTCCTACGGATGGGGCCTTGAACGGGGGCCCGCCGGCCACCCGGTGGCCGAATCCCCCTCTGCCGTCGCGGCCTGGGTGGAAGACGCCCTGCAGAGATAATCCTCCGCTCACGGCTCGGGGCATGGTATAGAAAAGCTTTGGGCCAGTGCTCCAACGGGACACAGGCCGACACCCGAAACCCATCGTCATCGACAAAGGACAACATCATGGCCAGTGCAAAAGCCCGCCACATCCTTGTGGCAACCGAAAAAGAGTGCAACGACCTGAAGAAAAAGATAGAAAACGGCGGTGATTTCGCCAAGCTCGCCAAAAAATTCTCCACCTGCCCCTCCGGTGACCAGGGAGGATTCCTGGGCGAGTTCCAGCCCGGTGAGATGGTACCCGAGTTTGATAAGGTGGTCTTCTCCGCAGAGCCCGGCGTGGTCACAGGCCCCGTCAAAACAGACTTCGGCTACCACCTCGTGGAGGTCATCAGCCGTAAGGACTGATGCCATGGGCTCCATCCCATGCTTGTCCCCGCCCCGGGACGCGATATGTGTCGGTCCCGGGGCAATCCATGCACACCCGGGGCGCACCTGGGTTCCCCCTTCCAAATATCCTGCTCCTTCGGTCCAAACTGTGCTATGGTTTTTGTGATATATCAGATAGCACATACACAACCGGGGCCGACCGCACGGCCACGTCGTCTCAACCTGAGCAACAGGGAGCATCGCATGAACTTAGTGGGGCGCCTTTTCCGCCGTTTTTTTTATGATGTGTGGATCGATCCGCCGGGGTGGGTGGTTTTTTTCAGTGTTTTCTGGCTGGTGAGTCTCTTTTCGGTGAGTACCGGTGTCCTCTCGGCCCTCTTCCTGGGAGGCGGCACAACCCTGGTGCTTTTGACCGCCAACGCCTTCTTCTCCTGGGCGTCCTCCTCGCCCTGTTTCCTGAGGGAGGCGCCGTCTTCCCTTCGGTACGTCCTGCCCGTGCTTCGGGGGATGCTCTACCTTCTCTGCGCCTCCATGCTCATCCCCTTTCTGGAACTTTTCCTGCGGCTCCTAGCCCCCGGGCTCTTTCCCCATGTCCAGGGCCTCTCCCCCTATATCCCCATCGGCTGCCTGATCCTCAGCCGGTTCGGCGGGTTTCCCCGCCGTCACCCTGTGCGGGAATCCCTTGTGGACGGCGCCTTCACGGGCCTGGGATTCACCGCTTACCTCCTCTTTGTCGGCTTTCTCACCCAGCTTTTGTCACACTACGGCAAAAACCCCTTTTACGGTGCCGTGGCCGGAGGGGCCCTTCTGGGGCTCATCGCCTATGGGGCGCGGGAAAACAAGAAAAAGAGGGAAGAGCCCTGAGATAGGCGACCTTCTATGGTTAAAGTCGGCTCAAAAAACGTGCCTCCGGCGGCGAGGTGGAGGCATCTCTACACCGGATGCCAGATTCCATCCTCGGATACCTCGGCAAGCCCGGCCTTTTCCAGGCGGAGAAGGTGTTTTTCGATCATGCTCTTTTCCCAGAACACAACAAAGCGGGTGGGGTGACGGGGATAGATGAGCCGTCTTGCCGCCAGGGCATGGATATCAGCAGGCTGCTCCCTGATGGCGGCCAGAACCCTCTCTTCCCGACGCAGGATGCGCCCCCGGAACTCGGAGAGCACCTCTGCGGAATTGCCGTTGAATACCTGTTTGCTGTGGGATGACACCAGGGCTTTGGGCTTCAGGGCCGCGATCCGATCAATGGAGTCCATAAGCTTGTCGATGTCCGCATCGGGATCGGCATAGTTGGGTCCCACCGCCGTTAAGCAGATATCCCCTGCAAAAAGAAGCTCCTCCTCGGGAAAAAACAGGGCGCAATGCCCTGCGGTGTGGCCGGGGGTATGAAGGACCTCCATGCGGGTCCGCCCGCAGTCGATCACCTCGCCGTCCGTAAGGGTCCCGTGGACCGGGCGCTCGGCGTACAGCAGGTCCGGGTCCACGGGAAACTCGTCCATGTAATCCTGGAATCCCCCGTCCATGAGGCGGGGCCACCCGCCGCTGGCTGCCACGAGGTCCACATCCCCCATGGCCGCCCTCTCGTCGGGGTGAACACACACCCTGGCCTTTGGAAACAACCCGTTGCCCTTGACATGATCGATGTGGCGATGGGTGTTGATAATAAGGTCCACGCCCTCGGGATCGATTTCCGACAGGCCCTCTTCCCCGCCGGTCTCCACAAGGACCCGCTGCTCTCCGTCCACATACAGGCAGTTTGACCCGCCGTACCCTGCATTCACAATCAGGGAGATACCATCTCCCAACGACACTACCATCCGTATACCTGTCCGTCCGGCGCGTTACAGCGCCTTTATTTCTATCCCCGACAAAATCAGCCCGCAGGTCTTCTCAGCCATGTGGGACGGATCCATGGGGGTGGTGTTCATCATGTTCACATGCATGGTAAGCCCGGAGACCAGCCCCAGGACACCCACGGCCGTGGCCCGGGAGTCGGTGTCTCCGCGGAACTCGCCTGCGGCCTTCCCCTTGTCCACCACCGTTTCCAGAATGGCCCGAAGCTCGGCCATGGCACGGTCCATGGCGTGTGCCAGGTCCGAGGCGCCACGGCCGCGCATGGCCATGCGCCAGAGGTCCAGCATATTCACCGTATGGGGCGTCAGGGACGCCACCGACCGGATGGCCTCCGTCACCACCGCCGATAGCTCGGCTGCGGCACCCTGGCCCTCGACCGAACGCACGGCCCCTTCAAACAGGTCCCGCCACTTGCGAAAACGCGCCTCGGCAATAAAGCCCAGGATCTCCTCCTTGGACGAAAAATAGTCGTAAAAGGAGCCCTTGGAGATACCTGCCGCCTCGGTGATGGCCCGAACCGGTGTGTTCTCGTACCCCTCAAGGAAAAAAAGATGGGCGGCTTTCTCGGCGATCTCTTCCCGCCTGGCCTCTTTGTCCACAATCTTCGGCATCTCGCCCTCCATATGTTATGACCGACCGACCGGTCATAAAAAAAGAGGAGTGTATCCCACACCATGGCGGGAATCAACCCGTTTATCCTCTGATTCGGAGAAAACCCTGTTGCCAACCCCCGAACCGTATTATAACTTGACCGTCACCACCCACAACCTGATGATGTGCCCCGGAAAACCATGCGTTCACGGCGTGTGTCCGTTTTTTTGTGCCGCCATCCACACAATCCCGCGAGGTTCCCATGAGTCACCCGGCATCCAAGGCAACGTCGGTTGCCCTCCACTACCTGGCCTACATCCCCCTGGCAGGGGTCACCCTCTCCGTCATCGTCACGATCAAGGCCCTTATCCTTCAAATCATGCTCGTCATCGACAAGGGGGGCTGGGCCTGGCTGAAAACCCACCAGGCCGCAGACCTGGGCTTTCTCCAGCTCATCCTGGACGACAGGCTCTCGGCCATTCGGCGCCAGTTGATCCTGGGGGCCGCCAAACTCGCCAACACCCCGGCCCTCATCGCCTTTCCCCTGCTCGCCCTGGCCTGCTGGCTCCTTGGCAAGGGCCTCATGGCCCTTGCCAAGGGAATGAAGTAACCCGTTACCCTTCCAGGATATAACCGGTGGCCAATTCCCTGAAGGCGCGCACCTGATCATCGGCCCAGGCGTTGTCCTTGCCGAGCTCCCCGGCCATGAGGTTTGCCACATCCGGAGCCGCTTCCATGGCGGCCCGGGCGTCCAGGATCAGGGCCCGGGTCCTGCGGGAGAGGACATCCTCCACGGTGCGTGCCATTTCGTGCCGGGCGGCCCAGACCACCTCGGCCCTGCGGTAGGGCAGCTTCTCGTGGAGAGGCTCGGCCAGATCCGGGGTCTCCTTTTCCAGGCGCTTGATCAGGCGTGCGTCGCTGCCGTAGAGGGTGTAGGGGGCGTTGCCCGCCTCGTCTGCGGACCACCCGTGGAGGTTGAGGTAGGCCGTCCTTGAGGGCCGTTCCGGGAGTCCGGCCACCTTTGCGGCATGGTCCACCACGTCTTCCCCCATCTTCCGGTAGGTGGTCCACTTGCCCCCTGCAATGGTGACCAGGCCCGAGTTGGAGATCTCCAGGTGGTGATCCCGGGAGAGGGCCGCGGTCTTTTTGGCGTTTGTGGACCCGATGAGGGGGCGAACGCCTGCAAATACGCTTAAGACATCCCTTCGCTCGGGGTTTTTCGTGAGGTACCGGGCGGCATGGGTGAGCAGGAATTCGATCTCCTCTTCCTTGGGATCGGGCTCCATGAGGGGCTTTTCAATGGGGGTGTCCGTGGTGCCCACAATGACACAGTCGTGCCACGGCACGGCAAAAAGGACGCGGCCGTCATCGGTCTGCGGGACCATGATGGCGCTGTCTCCGGGCAGAAAGGATTTGTCCAGGACGATGTGCACCCCCTGGCTCGGGGCGATCATGGGCTCCCGGGCGGCGTCGTCCAGCAGGCAGAGTTCGTCCACGAACATCCCGGTGGCGTTTACCACGCAGTGCCCCATGATCTCCAGCTCGTCACCGCTCTCCGCGTCCACGGCCCGCACCCCGGACACCAGCCCCTGGTTCTTGATGAGCCCTTCCACCCGCATGCCGTTGACAAGGCACGCCCCGTGATCCTCTGCGGTGAGGGCCAGGGTGATGGCCAGGCGGGCGTCATCGAACTGGCCGTCGTAGTACATGACGCCGCCCTTCAGGTCTTCCGGCTCCAGGGTGGGGATGAGTTCAAGGGTCCGCTGGCGGCTCAAGTGCTTGGACGGCTTGATGCCGAGCTTTCCGGCCAGCATGTCGTAGACCTTCATGCCGATGCCGTAAAACGGGCCCTCCCACCAGCTGTAGTTGGGCACGATAAAGGACTGGTGACGGGCCAGGTGCGGGGCGTTGTGAAAAAGCAGGCCCCGCTCGTGGAGGGCCTCCAGCACCAGGGTGATGTTTCCCTGCTGAAGGTACCGGACACCGCCATGGATGAGCTTGGTGCTTCGGCTGGAGGTGCCTTGTGAAAAATCCGCCTGCTCCAGAAGCAGGGTGGTGTATCCCCGCGAAGCGGCCTCCACGGCCACTCCCAGGCCGGTGGCCCCTCCGCCCACCACGATCATGTCCCATACGCGTCCGTGTTCTGCCGCCTGACTGAGCATCCCGGTTCGATCCATGGTACCTCCTTTTCCGCTGCATTGAGTCGATTCACGCCACAGGTCCGCCCCGGCGCCGTCCTGTTTTTCCCAGCGGTGCCCGGGCATCCGCAAAACAGTCCGTCGCCGAAAATTAATTTGCGCTGCGGCGTAAAGCCATTATATTATGAACAAGTAAGCGCCATTCACTCCTTTCTCACGTCCCCTTCACTCCGCACCGGTCACATCGGCCCGCCGATCCCTCCCATGCATTACCCGGCGCGTTGACATTTGCATGACCATCTTATGTCGAAAAGCCAGCCCCGTCAAAACTCTGGACCATCCCAAAGGCGTTCGGCCAGGTACCAGATGTTCAACCATGGATCATTCAATACTAAGGAAAGACCATGAACAAAAAAAGCCAACACGAGGAGCTGACCCGTACACTTCTCGAAGAACTTCGCAGGGGAATCACCCCTGAAAAAGAGATGTCACACTTTCTGGAGTCCACCTTTTCCATCACCACCCCCGAGGAGCTGCGCCTCGCTTTTAACGATGAGGACCACCCCGACCGGGACATGCTCTTTGAGCTGCTCTTTTTCCCCGACCGCCGGACCAAGCTGAGGCTCGAACCCCTCTTTGACGAGTTCAGGTTCACCGCCGAGGACGAAAAAACACTTCTGGATGCCGTCTGCAAAGAAACAGTGGACGTGAACATCACCCTGGAAGGTGCCACCGAGCCGGTGTGCGTCACCCTGCCCAGGGAGTGCATGGAGCTGTTCGTCAAACGACTCAACGTGAAGGCCAACCCGCCGCAAAGCGTGGTGGACGCCGCACGGGCCCACCTGGCCGGTGGACGGGACGATCTTTTCCTTGTGCTGCTCAGGGGTGAAAAAATGCGATGGACCGACGAAACCACGGGGTTTCTCAATCGGCTTCTCAAGGGGCTGGCAAAACGGGGAGCGGACCTGGAAGACCACCTGGTGACCGCCATCATCACCATGAGCTCCTTTGGCGGTGGTCACTCTCTGCAGGATCACTTCATGGCCATCCGCCAGGACATGGAAGCGGCTGCGGAAAAAGCCCATCAGTTTGAAGAGGGGTTAAAGACCCTGACCATGGAGACCATGATGATGCAGGGGATGATCGGGCCGTCCCACACCGAAGAGGAGATGCGCCACAAGATCCGGGTTCTGGACACCCTGATGATGGAAGGTTTCGGTGTCGACCCCACCCTGCTGGAGCCGGTCAAGGTGGACCTGGGGGACTTTTCAGGCGGTGACGGAGTGACGGGGATGTTCAAGGCCATGAGCTGATCCGGCCCGCCCGGGAGATAAACCCCAAGGGGTGTCCTCCCCCCCGACACCCCTTGGGATGATATTTTTTGACGACGGGACCTTACTCCGGGTTCACAAGGGTTCGGGCCACGTCTCTGCTGAACTCTGCAACCAATCGGCTCAGGGCCCGGGCCCGGGCCGGTTGGTCCTCACCGTCCACCACCCCGGAAAGGGAAGTGTGCCGGGTCAAGAGGGTCTCCCTTTTTCCATTTTTCAGCCCCCACCGCACATCCAGCACGGCCTTTCCCGCCTCATCGGTGTCAAACCGCACCACATCCATAAAAACCTGCATGGTGGCCGATGCCTTGGGCGCATCAAAGGGGTAGAGGAACATCTTCTCCCCACCGGTGAGCTGCGAAAGGTTCTCCGCCACGGTCCGGGCGATGCCCTCATCCAGGGGCTCTGCCCACCGCTGGTACTCGTTTACCGAAAGGGTGTGATCGCTTCGACGGGACACCATCTGGGGGCGGTCCAGGTACGAGGGCAGCTCCACAGGCCCCACCACCACGTAGGTCGACGGGTCCCAGTGCCCGGCCTCCACGGGTGCGGCCACGGGATGAAGCAGGTGATAGGTCACCACGGCAGACGAGGAGGCGCACCCCGCCATCAACAGAAACGCGCCCACAACAATCAGGTTAACAGTCTTCGGCATCTTTTTTCTCCAGTGGTATAAACGTCGGAAACAAAGCCTTAACAGGCGATCAGCTTGCGAGGCCCATAAAGACGAACGCCCCGCATGTCGTTGCGTCGTTGCTCGGCGGCCTTACTCCCCCTTGTTCTTTCCAAACACCAGGGCTTCCGGGTGCCTCTCCAGGTAATCGGCCAGGGCCCGCAGGGCCCGGGCCGCCTCGGAGACATCCCCTAGCATACGGTTCAAACGGTAGGTGACGGCTGAATCAGCTCCCAAGCCTGCATCGAGGCTCTGCATGGTCTTTTCCGCCGTGGCCACCATGGACTGGGAGGAGACGGCCACCTCTTCCAGGGCCTTTAAGGTACGCTGGATCCCTTCCCCGGAGTTCACCGCAAGGCTCTTTGTCTCCGTGGCCGCCCCTTCGATGGAGTCGGCAATCGGGTCCAGGGATTTCCTGGCCTGGTGCATGAGATCGGTGAAGGCCACGAGGGCTTCGCTCATCTGCCCCAAGGTATCGTCCTCCTCCACCGAGGCGATGAGGCGATCGATGGAATCCACGGTGGAGAGAAACCGATCGGCAATGGCCTCCACAGGGATGTTCTCCACGGCCCGCGAGAGCTCCGAGATATCGGACAGAACGGTCGGCAACTCCATGACATCCTTTGACTTGCCGGTGAGGGTGTACGCCTTGTTCGGGTGGAACCCGATGGCCACGTACAATTTGCCCGTCAGGAGGCTGTCGATCTTAAGCTGGGCCCTGAGCCCCCGCTTCACCAGTTCCTCCCTGAAATCATCCTCGTTCATGGACCCCAGGATCATCTCGGTATTCGCGCCGTAGTCCATCAGCTTGACCCGGTCGCTCTCCACCTCGATGTGGACCGGGGTGGTAAAGGAGAGGTTCTTCATGTCAAACACCAGGCCGATGCTTGTCACGTTGCCGACCTTGACCCCCATAAACCGCACCGGGGCCCCCACATCAAGCCCTTTGAGGGAATCCTCGAAATAGAGGACATACTGGTCCTTCTCCTTGAAAAACTCTCCGGCCCCGAAGGTGACCACCATGGCCGAAGCCAGGAGGAAGCCCCCCACGACAAAGGCGCCGATGATACTGAATTTTGCTTTCTGCTTCATGCCCGCTCCAAACTGAATTAGGTTCCCTTCTGCACGGCTCCTGACGCCTACCGACTGTCTTCCCCACGCGTCAGAAACCGGACCACCCGCGCATCCTCCGACCGTTCAAGAAGGTCCCTGGGATGCCCTGAGGCGATCATGGTCTTCGTCTCTGCGTCCAGAAAAACCGAATCGGTGCCGATGGCAAAAATACTGGCCAGTTCATGGGTCACCACCACGATGGTGGCCCCCAGGGACTCCTTGAGCTCCAGGATCAAGTCGTCCAGGCGACGGGCACTGACAGGGTCGAGTCCCGCCGAGGGTTCGTCGAAAAAAAGAATCTCGGGGTCAAGGGCCATGGCCCGGGCCAGGCCGGCCCGTTTTTTCATGCCCCCGCTTATCTCTGCCGGAAGGTGGTCTTCAAATCCGCCCAGGCCCACGAGGGCCAGCTTGAACATCACCAGCTCCCGAATTTCGGACGCCGTGTAATCGCTGTACTGGTACAGGGGAAGGGCCACGTTCTCAAAAAGGGTCATGGAACTGAAAAGCGCCCCGCTCTGATACAGAATCCCGATGCGCTGCATCAAGGCGCTCTGCTCCCGGGACGAGGCATCATACAGGGATGTCCGGCCATGGAAGACCTTTCCCCTGGCAGGCTCCTTCAACCCCACAAGATGGCGCAGCAGGGTGCTCTTGCCGCAGCCGCTCCCCCCCATGATGATAAAGATCTCCCCCTTTGCCACTTCAAAGGCGAGGTCCCGTTGTATCACCCGCGGGCCGTAGGCCATGGTGAGGTCCGTCACTTTCAGGGGGGGATCCCCCACACGTGTGTTTGTCATGCTACATTCCGATAATGCTGGTGACCACGGCGATGAGGCCGTCGGCGATGATGATGCCCACAATGGCGGCCACCACGGCCCGGGTGGCCGCATCCCCCACAGCCGATGCGCTGCGACCGCACCGCATGCCGTGATAGCAGCCGGCCATGGCGATGATGACCCCGTAGAGGGCGCTCTTGAGGATCCCGTGCATAAACTGGGTGATGTCAAGGGCAGCCCGGGTCTGGTTCCAGTACTGGACCAGGGGAATGTCCAGCATCCCCACCCCGATGGCCATGCCCCCTCCGATGCCCAGAAAATCCGCATACAGGCAGAGCAAAGGCATCATCATCACCAGGGCCGCCACCCGCGGAATCACCAGGTACTCCGCCGGGTTCAATCCCATGGTGGTGAGGGCGTCCACCTCTTCATTGACCTGCATGGTGCCGAGCTGGGCGGCAAAGGCGGCGCCGGTGCGACCCGCCATGATGATGCCCGTCATCATGGCGCCCAGTTCACGGGCCATGGCAAGTCCCACAATATCCGCCACATAAATCTGGGCCCCGAACAACTTGAGCTGCACCGATCCCACAAAGGCAAAGATCACCCCGATAACCAGGCTGATGAGCGACACAATGGGCAGGGCCGATGCTCCGCAGTCCTGCAGGAGAAGGAAAAAATCGTCGCGCCTGAAGCGCCCCCTGCCCGTGACCAGGCGGCCCAGGCCAAGGGCTGTTTCCCCGATAAAGCCAAGGGAATCCACAAGGACCGCCCACGCTGCCGTGGCTTTCAGGCCCGCCCGCATCAGGAGCGGTTCCCGCGGCGGCTTCACCGAGGCGCCCGCCGCACCGGCTCCCTGGGCGGCCAGGGCCATGAGCCGGAGCATCCCCGTGGGAAGCCCTTTCTCATCCACCGTCACGTCCCGGGCCTTGAGGTCCTCAACCAGGCCGCTTACAAAGACGGCCAGGCGGGAATCCCAGCTGACAAGCCCCGTGGTATCAAAACGAACCCTCCGCACCGGCCCCAGGGCGAGAAGGGACTCTGAAACCCGAAGGCCCGTTTCCGCCCGGTCCCAGGGACCGTGAAGGGAGACCACGCCCTGTTCCTGCTCCGTTGTGATGGTGATACCGCCCTGCTCCTGCATGCCTTTTTCGCTCCCTGTCCCGATCCTGTGGCTCCGGCCCGTGCCGACTTGTCGGCCCCGGGCTCCGGATGTTCCGTGTTTATCCCTCAATGCCAGACAGATATACGTATATTGCACCCATAATACAAGCGGGATAGCCCCCTGGGAGGGAAATCCGGTCCCAAAACCACCCCGGACAAGCAACGGCTTTACGCCTGCCCGGGGTCCCTTGAATTGAACATCGCTCACCTCAAAAAACTAAGGGTGCCACCTTAATTTGCATTGAAAACAAGAACACATTCGACTATATTTGGTCTTAAACACACAGGATTCATCGATTCCCCCTGAGCTTCACCAGACCACCCGTCACCCCACTTCCCAGCTTGACGAAATGGATATTCCAACCTGCTGATATTCCTTCCTGAAGTGATTCTGTTTTACATCCCGATGTCCGTACATGCCGACGCATCCACCCAACGGCCCCGTTGTGTCCGGTGACAGGAGACGTTGTGTTCAACCCAAACACACCGTAGCCCGCACCCCACAGACGGCCGTGAGCCCTTTCCGGGGCGGTGACCATGTGTACGGGCCCGTTGAATGCGTATCTTTATACACATCCAAAAACCTAAAGGTACTCCATGGATCGGAAACACAGCAACACGTCGTCCATCCTGAGGGACAGCGCCGAAACACGACGCATCTACTCGGTCGTGTTCGAACAAAAAGGGACGTCGCCCCCCCGGAGCGTTCTCATCACCAGCGGCTGGTGGGGTGAGGGTAAAACGACCCTGGCCTGTAACCTGGCGGCCCTGGCCGCACGGGAAAAAGGGAAAAGGGTGCTGCTTATCGACTACCACTGGTTCTCACCGGAGGTGCACACCCAGTTCGGCATCCCCGCTGAGCCCCCACCCAATGCATCCAATGATGTTCTGGACAACGTCATCGCCGTGCCCGGCATGGGCGACCTGTCCATCCTCACGGCCGCGGCCTTTGCCAAGTCGGAGAGCTGGAACGATGCCAGCTCCATCCCCAGCCAGGCGGCCCTGATCAACGAGGCAAAAAACAGGTACGACCAGATCTTCATCGACACCTCGGCCGTCTACCCCACCAACCGGAACATGAACGATCCCATGCTCCTGGGCAAAGCCGCCGACGGGGTGATCCTCGTGGCCCTGACCCATGTCACCCCCAAGTCCAAAACCAAACGCGCCTGCTGCGCACTGCAGTCAAGCGGGGCCCAGGTACTCGGCATTGTCGCCAACCAATGGCGGAACCCCCTTTCTCCCTTAAGCCACGGCCCTGCGCGCCGATCCGGGACGGGAAAAGCGGGAGCGCGCCTGGTGCACTCCAACCGCTAACCGCCCTATCATGAGGTCGACCATGATTTTTTACCTTGAACGACTGGCTTACCGCCTTACCGCACATTGGATCTTCTTCTGGATGGTCCTGATTCCCCCCCTGGCGTATGTCGGTTACATGGCCCTGACGCCCAGCGTCTACACCCTCTCGTCGAGTTTTGCCGTCCCCGAGGACGCCCCCGTGGCCCAGACGGGCACGCCCACGGGCGTGGCCCCCCTGGCCCCTCTTATTTCCAGTCCCTCCCGTTGGGAGGCCTTCATCAAGGCCAATTTCAACTCCCAGCGCATCATGGGATACCCCCGGGGTTACGGCCTTCCCATCTCCCCGAAAAAGACCAACGAGATCTACCGTGAGGCGCTGACCAACCTGTCGATCAAGGTCGAGGACAACAACCTGCGCACCGTTTACCGGGGCTCCGACAAGGAGCTGGGAAGCCACCTGGTCTTTTACTACAGCACCACCCTCCACCAGCGGATACAGGAGGGCTACAAACGGCAGGGAGCCCACATCAAGGCCCCCATCATCGACGTACCCCGCATGGACCCCGTGCCTCCGGCAACTCGCCTTGCCTGGAGCAGCGACAGGGCCATGCCCACGCTCCTGTGGCTTTTTGCCGGGCTCGTGGCCTTTGTGGTGGTCCACATCCTTCTGGAAACCATGGACAGCTCGTACAAATCTGAAAAACAGATCGCTGAAGACACCCGGCTCCCGATCCTGGGCCGGCTCCCCAACCTCAACGCCATCCCCGCTGGGAAAGACGCCTCACAAGGCCATGAGATATAAGCAATAACGACATGAGACACACGCCCGCAACACGAGATCACCGCCCCCGAACCCGACACCTGCACCCATGCACCGCCAACGGACCGGAAAACAGGCGCCTCCCCGCAAAATCGGGAACACGCGCCTTTCTCCTCTTGTGGGTTTCTCTTTTTTGGCTCCTCGGCCCCTCCGGGGCCCTGGCAGGGGATGCCGTCCTCACCTGGCCCCCTGCCTCCGAAGCCTCGCATTACGTGGTCTACTGGGGGACCGCCTCCGGGCAATACGGCCAGCAGAGCGCCAACATTCCCCAGCCGTCCCCCCTGCCGTCGGGCATCACCCATACCGTGTCCGGACTCACCGAGGGCACCACCTACTTTTTTGCCGTCAAAGGCTTTAACGCCTGCAACGGAAGCTCTGCCTTCTCCAACGAAGTCTCCAAGACCATCACCGCCCCCGGGACAAATGTTCCTCCGACGGCCAACGCCGGTTCGGACCAACAGCACCCGGACACCACCGACGGGTCCCCCACCACCGTCACCTTAAGCGGCAGCGCCTCCAGCGATCCCGACGGATCCATCGCGGGCTATGCCTGGACGCGCATCGACACAAACACGGACTACACCTTTGACCTGAATAACGCCGGGACGGCCACGGCCTCCTTTACCGCGCCCCAGGTAAGCGGAGACGTCGCCTTTGAGTTCGAGCTCACCGTCACCGACGACAAGGGAGCCACGGACACCGACCAGGTGAGGGTCACCATCACCGAACGGGTGGTGGAGACAGGCGACGCCACCCTGACCTGGCCCGCTTCCACCGAGGCCTCCTACTACATCGTCCACTGGGGCACCGAGGCGGGAAACTACACCGAACACAGCACCACCATCCCGCAACCATCGCCCCTTCCGCCCCAGATGGTCCATACCGTGTCCGGGCTGATCCAGGACACCACCTATTACTTTGCCGTCCAGGCGTTCAACGCCTGCAACCAGCCGTCGGAGTACTCCAACGAAGTCAACAAGACCATCCCCCTGCCCGGCGGGAACACCTCCCCTTCGGCCCATGCAGGGGAGAATCAGTCCCATCCGGAAACCATCGGGGGCATCCCCTCCCGCATCACCCTGGATGCTTCGGGCTCCACGGATAAAGACGGCACCATCATCGCCTATCACTGGCGACGCGTGGATTCCCACACCGACATCTCCACCATTTTGTCGAGCCCCACGGCCGTGCGGCCGTCCTTCAATGCGCCCAGTGTTTCGGTGGACGTGGACCTCATCTTCGAACTCACCGTAACAGACGACAACGGAGCCACGGATTCCGACCAGGTCACCATCACCATCACCAACGTCAACCTGGCCCCCATGGCCAACGCCGGGCCGGACCAGACCCAGCCGGAAACCACCGGGGGAGTCCCCACCACCCTGACCCTGGACGGCAGTGCCTCCAGCGACCCGGACGGGTCCATCACCGGATACGCATGGACCCGTATCGACTCCCATGCGGACATCCCCATCTCGCTTCAAAACAGCGACACGGCCACCCCGAGCTTTACGGCCCCGGACGTGTCCGCCAACACCACCTTCGAGTTCGAACTCACCGTTACGGACAACAGCGGCGCCACGGCCTCGGACCGCGTCCGCACCACCATCACCCATGTGAACCACCCCCCCGTGGCCGATGCGGGACCGGACCAGGTCCACCCCGAGACCACCGGTGGGGTTCCCACGATGATCACCTTAAACGGCAACGGTTCCAGTGACGCGGACGGTGCCCTCACCCGCTACGCCTGGGTCCGCACGGACACGAACTCAGGGGTTTCCGTCTCCCTCCAGGGGGCCGATACCCCCACCCCGCAGTTCTCGGCCCCTGCGGTTTCCGCCGACACCACCCTGGAGTTTGAACTCACCGTCACCGACGACAACGGTGCCACGGCCTCGGATCGCGTTCAGGTCACCATCACCCACCTCAACCAGCCGCCGGTGGCCGACGCCGGGCCGGACCAGACCCACCCTGAGATCTCCTCAGACGGCACCCCCACCACCGTGGTGCTCAACGGCACGGGCTCCAGGGATCCGGAAGGGGGCGTTCTCAGCTACGCCTGGGTCCGTACGGACGCCAACTCCAAGGTCACGGTCACCCTTGAAAACGCCGACACGGCAACGCCCAGCTTTGTCTCCCCCGACGTGGACTCCCACACCGCTCTTGAATTCACCCTGACGGTGACCGACCCGGCCGGTGCCACAGCCCAGGACACCGTCCAGGTAACCCTCACCAAGGTCAACCAAAAGCCCAAGGCCGACGCCGGACCGGACCAGACCGTGGAACCCGAGATTGAGGTCACCTTGTCCGGCGCCAACTCCAGCGACCCGGACGGCACCGTCTCCGCCTATACATGGGAGCAGGTGACCACCGCCGACGAGCCCGTGGTGCCCCTCACCGGTGCCGACACCGAGACAGCCTCCTTTACGGCCCCCAGTGTGGATGAAGGCGGCAGCGCCCTGACCTTCCAGCTGACGGTCACGGACAACGAAGGGGCCACCCACGCAGCCACGAGCCTTGTAAACGTCACCTTTGAGAACCAGCCCCCCGTTGCCGATGCAGGACCGGACCGCACCGCCCGGGAAGGGGAGCCCGTGAGCCTCTCCGGCGTCAACTCGTCGGATCCCGACAACGATCCCATTGCCTCCTATCGCTGGGAGCAGCTGGACGGTCCGTCCGTTGAACTTATAGACGCCAATACCGCCGTTGCCGGTTTCACGGCCCCGGATGTGGGGCCGTCCGGGGGCAGCCTCACCTTCAAACTGACGGTCACGGACAGCCGAGGGCTCGCAGCCACGGCACAGACCGTCATCAACGTGATCTTCGTGAACCAGCCGCCGGTGGCCGATGCAGGCCCCGACCAGACCCTGACTTCAGGGGGCACCGTGACCCTTTCGGCGGCAGGTTCCAGCGACCCGGACAACGGCATCGCCTCCTTTGCCTGGTCCCAGACCCTGGGTCCCCCTGCGGCCATCTCCGACACCTCGGCCGTCTCTCCCAGGGTTACCGTGCCTGACGGACTGCCCGACGGCACCCAGCTCACCTTCATGGTCACGGTCACCGATACGGGCGGCTTAACCGCCACCGACACCGTGCAGGTGACCATCTCCACCCTCAACCAGCCGCCGGTGGCCGATGCAGGTGACGCTCAGACCGTGCCCGTTGGCACCGAGGTCACCCTCTCGGGAGCAGGCTCCAGCGACCCCGACGGCTCCATTGCCGCCTACCGCTGGACCCAGAAATCCGGACCGGTGGTGACCCTTTCCGATGCCACGGTCGTGGCACCGGTCTTCACCGCCCTTGCCGACAGCCCCAACGGGTCCACCCTGACCTTTGAGCTGACGGTCACGGACAATGGCGGGCTCACGGCAACGGACCGCGTCCTCATCAACGTCACCGACACCAACCAGCCCCCCACGGCCGATGCCGGGGAGGACTTCTTTGCCGATGAAGGAACCACGGTGACCCTCTCGGGCGAAGGCTCCACCGATACGGATGACGGCATCCAGGCCTACCGGTGGGAGCAGATTGAAGGGCCCTATGTGGCCCTGGCCACACCCAACCAGGCCGTGACCACCTTCACGGCGCCTGCGGTCTCCACGGACGGTGCCACCCTCGCCTTCCGTCTTACGGTAACGGACAAGGGCGGGCTCTTCACCACCGACGATGTGAAGGTCACCGTCACCTTTGTGAACCGTCCCCCTGTGGCCTCTGCAGGACCGGACCAGGTGGTGGACGAAGGCACCGTGGTCACCCTGTCGGCTGCGGGAAGCCATGACCCGGACAACAACCTGGCCGGTTATCTGTGGGAGCAGACGTCAGGCCCCACGGTCTTCCTCTCCGACGCCGAAACCGTGAGCCCCACCTTTACGGCGCCCATCGTGAGCACCGAGGGAACCAGGCTCCTCTTCCGCGTCACCGTGACTGACAGCCAGGGGCTCACCGACACGGACACCACCGCCGTGCAGGTCCTCTTTGTCAACCAGCCTCCCGTGGCCAATGCCGGGGAAGACCAGTTCGTGCTGGAAGGAGAGACGGTCACCCTGGATGGATCGGCATCCCTGGATCCGGACGACGGCATCTCCACCTGGACCTGGACCCAGACCTCCGGGCCCACCGTGACCCTGACGCCTCCGGGCGATCCCGTGGTTCACTTTGTGGCGCCAAAATCAACCCCGGGCGGCGTGGAGCTGGAGTTTACCCTGACGATCACGGACAACGGCGGCCTCTCCCATTCGGACAGTGTCAAGGTCACCGACACCCTGGTGCAGACCAACCCCACGGACGATACGGGCAACGCCTCCATCGAGGTCCTTGACAGCGACATGCAGCACCGTGACTGGCTCAGTATCGGCTGGGATGCCTACCGCAAACACAACAACGAAGCCCGGGTGGCCAGCGGCGACCTGGACGGGGACGGTTATCATGAGTTGGTGATCGGCCTGGGGCCCGTGGATTCGGACCCTGCCATCCCCGGCGGGTACTTCCAGATCATCTCCCATGACTTCAAGCACCTGGCCTGGGGCCAGATTCCCTGGGAGGAGTACAACGACCTGAATGGGGAGACATGGCCGGCATGTGGGGACATCGACGGCGACGGCGTCGATGAAATTGTGGTGGGATTGGGCAAAGGGGGGCAGGGGAAACTGGCTGTCTTCTCCTACAGCCTGGGCAATGTCGCCCTCCGGCAGTGGACCTCTGTTCCCTGGGACGCCTACAATGAGGCCATCGGAGAAACCCGGCCCGCCCTGGGCAACCTGGACGACGACCCCTGCATGGAGATTGTGGTGGGATTGGGATCGGACGAAAGCACCAGCTTTACGCCCAACGGCCGCTACGCCGTCCTGGACAAGGTATGCAACGGCAACCTCAACGATCCCTTTGAACTCATGGCCTGGGGCCAGAGCCAGTGGACCGAGTACAACGCCTCCAACGGCGCCACCTGGCCCACCTGCGGGGACATCGACGGCGACGGTCGCGATGAAATTCTCCTGGGCCTGGGGGCCGGCGGCGAGGGACGCACGGAGGTCGCCGCCATGGTGGACGGCACCCCGGTACACCACAGCTGGCTCACCGTGGACTGGAACGACTACAACAGCATGCAGGGAGAAACGCGCCCGGCCACCACGGACATCAATGACGACGGCATCGACGAGATCATCATCGGCTTGGGCCCCGTACCCGCAGACGAGCACCTGCCCGAGGGCCGGTTCCCGGCCATGACCGCGGACCAGTCCGTGGTGAAGTGGGGCCAGCTTGGGCTCTCCCCCTACAACAAGGCCAACGGTGAGAGCAGGCCCACGCCCTTTATCTCCAACGGCGAACACTTCGTGGCCATCGGCATGGGCCCCTACACCCCGGACACACCGGATGAGCCCGATGAAGAGGAAACCCCCGACACCGGCTCCGGTTCTTCGGGCTGCTTCATCGACACCTCACGGGGAGATTAACCGGAAAAAAGGAAGTGGTTTAACGGCCCTGGCCGAGGCGCCCCCGCTCCTCACGGAGCGTGGGCGCCTCCAGGGCTTCGCACAGGGGGGAGAAGACAAAGCCCTGGCCTGCGGCGTAGTCCAGGAACATCTCGATGTCGGCCAGGAACCGTGCCAGGTCCTCCTCGCTGTCCACAAAGGGGCTCTTGCCCGGCAGCATGGAGGTGGAGTGAAAGGACATGTTGAGGAACCGGTGGCCGAACCGAACGCACTGCTTCGCCAGCCGGACCATCTCCGCCCCGCTGCTCAGCTCCGGTGAGAGCCACCTGAAGTTAAGGAGCCTCAGCCGATCCAGGATCCCCAGCAGCCGCAGCCTGGACAGGGGCTTCTTGCGGAGCCTCTCCATGAGGGCATAACAGAGGCGCCCGTTTTTCTGATAAAATCCCACGGTGGGAGGCACCTCCAGAAGGGCCCCCTGGGGGTCGGGCACCATGGGACGGTCCGGGTCAAAGGGGTAGGCCTCGCTGAGCCCCCGGCTGAAATCAGGCCCGCTGTAAGCACTCCAGTCCACAAAGGGGCTGATGGAGGTGTCGATGCGGTAGCCCAAGGCCTTGAGAGTCCGCGCCACCTTGGCGTCAAACCCCCACCGGCCCGCCCGGAAACAGACAGGGGAGAGGTGGAACCGCTCTTCAATGGCGCCATGGAGGCGGGTCATCTTCTGTTTCACCAGGGCCTCGGGCAGGTTGCACATCATGGAGTGTTCCACCGAAATCTCTTCGTCATGGGGCGGGGTGTTCCAGGGGTGGCAATGGGTCCCGATCTCGCAACGCCCGTCGTCGTAGATTCCCTTCAAAATGTCCCGGGCCCTGTCGTCCGTTGCCACAGGCCAGTTGATGAGGTAGGTGGGGACGGCCCCGTACCGGTCGAAGAGCCGCTGAAGCTCGGGAATCCTCGCCAGGTTCTCCACCGGGTTGTCCGTGGCGTGGTAGGTGTCCCAGGAGTCCTCTTCCGTATCGATGGTGATGTACACGTGAACGGTCATGGCGTCCCCTCCAGATACACGGGTGCGTCCCCTGCAAAATGGTCTGTCACCCAGGTAAAGATAATGCCCATGAGGTGCCGTCGCACGGACAGGGCCGTGTAGGTGTGGTTTGCCTCCTCAATGTATTCCAGCTGGAGGAGCCCCTTGAAATCCGTGCCCTTGAACATGTCGGTGAACTGATCCGCATAGTTGTAGTACCCGGCAATGCCCCCGGAATAGATGGTGAGCATGCGAACCCCCCGCCCCGCCATCTCCGCCAGCTCCCCTGCCACCCGTGCCTTGGGTGGAAACGTCCGTTCGTACACATCCCCACCGCCCTTGGAGGCCCTCAGGGCTGGAATAAGCCGGGCCACGGCCCTGCCCAGGCACTTGGCCAGGAACCAGGCCAGGCGCACAGGGTTGATCATGTACGGGGCGTAGTCTTTCAGGTAAAACCGCAGGGTGGGGTAGGTAAACCCGTCCAGCATCACCACGCCGGTAACCCGCTCATCCACGCTTGCCACGGCATGGGCGTTGTCCGCCCCGGAACAGAGCCCCACCAGCACAAAGGTCTCGATCCCCTTTTTTTCCGTCAGCAGATCCATGGCATCGGTGATGTCGTCTCTGGACCGCTCGTCGTAATCGCGGGAGTCGTGGGGCATGGCGCTGTCCCCCAGACCGGAGCCGTCAAACCTCAGCACATGGAACCCCGAGGCCTCCAGGCCGCGGGCCAGCTCCACATAAAGACGATACGGCCCCACACGGTGCAGGAGCCCCGCGTTGAGCAAAAGCACCCCGGGCATCCCCCCGCCACCACCCTCCGGCTCGGACAAAATCCCCACAAGGTTCCGGTGCTCACCGAATACCAGCACTTTTTCCATGATTTATCTCCTTTGGGGATAAAAAATGCCTTCAGCGGCCAACCATATAATCCACACCGTTATGGGCCTTTGGGCACCGCTCATATAGCCATCAACGTTGGTGGCGGGTGCAGCGCGCAAGGGCAATCAGCTTTCGAGGTGGCACACCTCGCCGCCGGAGGCAGGCTTTTGCAAGAACCGCCTGCTCATGGAGTTGTCAGCCGATCTCCGATGGCCTGGACCATGGCGTTGGCCACCAGCACTTCGTCATGGCCGTTAAACTGCTCCCACCCGGCGGGTTCCGGCACCAGGGCCGTGTCCACGGTGGTTCCAGCCGTGGCCAGGGCCTGTTCAAGGGACCGGTACTCGGGCTTTTCTTCGGACAGGGCCAGGTGGACGGGACCCGGCAGGGGCGAATGAGGAGCCAGCAGGTCCACGGCTTCAATGGAGGCGATCATCTCCGGGGAGAAGGCATAGCCCAGGATCTCCTCCTGTATCCCCCCGGGCGGACGGGTTGTGCCCCCTGCCCGCCGATGGGCTTCCAGATAGGCCTTTCCGTCCACCACCGGGTCCCAGAGCACCAGCTCTTTGAGGCCTGGGACCTCTCCCGCCGCGGCCACGGCCAGGGAGGCCCCGAGGCGCAAGCCCACCACCGAGAGCCGCAGGGCACCGGAGATATCCTTCAGTTCCCCGGCCGCTGTTACCAGATCCCGGGTCCAGCGGGCCACGTCCCCCTCCTCGCTCTTTCCGGCGGAGTCACCCACCCCGTAGTAATCAAACTTGAGCACGTGCCGTCCTGCGGCGGCCAGGGCAAGGGCCAGCTGCCGGATCGCCATGTGGGTCCGTATGTGTTCATGGGCCACGGGGGCTGAGAGCAGCACCCCTTCCTGGTGCAGCCCCGCCCCTGCCGGGGGGTAGTAGATTCCGAACAACTGGGTGTCGTGGGCGCCGAAATAGAATGGGACCATGGGCGTGTTTCACCTTTCCTGTGGCAACGCGGTCACGCAGGCCTGTTCTCGTTGACGGGCACCTCCACGGGATCCCCTTTGGGCTTCAGCGCCCCGGCCACCTTCTCCCAGAGCTGGCGGAGCCTGGTTCCCGGCCCGTCATTGTTGTCGTCCTTTTGAACAAAGGGATATCGGGCCGCGATCTGGCCCAGGGTGTTCAAAAAGATATCCCTCGGGCTGAGCTTCACCCCGGTCTCCTTGAGCACCCGGGCGATGACCCGTATGGCCAGCAGGGAGTGCCCACCGGCGTCAAAGAAGTTGTCGTGGACCCCCACCTGGGCAATGCCCAGCTCATCCCGCCAGATGGCAGCCAGGATCTTTTCGCTGTCGGTCTCCGGTGCCACGAACTCCCGGGCCGCAACCGCCCCCAGGCTGAAGGAGGCCTGGAGGGCCTTGCGGTCGATCTTTCCGGCCGGGGTCAGGGGCAGATCGTCGATCTCCACAAAGTGCTGGGGAATCATGTAGTCCGGCAGGGTCTTTCGCAGGTGCTTGCGCAGCTGGGACCCCGTGGCCGAGGCCCCCTCTTCGTAGAGAAGGTGGGCCACCAGGCGCACGTCCCCTACGCTCTCCTCCCGAACCGTAACGACCCCCTGACGCACGGCCTCGTGGTCGGTGAGGCTGGCCTCGATCTCCCCGGGCTCGATGCGGAATCCCCGCACCTTCACCTGGTTGTCCATGCGGTTCAGGTATTCGATGGTTCCGTCGGGATGGTACCGTGCCAGGTCACCGGTCCTGTAGAGTCTTTCCCCGGGCCCCGATGCAAAGGGGTCGGGGATGAACCGCTCTGCGGTGAGCTCGGGCCGGTCCAGGTAGCCCCGGGTGACCCCGGCCCCGCCGATCAAGAGTTCCCCGGGAACCCCCACGGGCACGGGCTGCATGCGCCCGTCCAGAATGTGGATTTGGGTGTTGCCAATGGGACGCCCCACGCGGATGGGCCCGCCGTTTTTGTCCAGCAGGCTGCATGTGGACCACACCGTGGTCTCGGTGGGTCCGTACATGTTCCACACCTCGCCCACGCAGCCGGTGAGTTCTTCGGCAAGATCCGGGGGAAAGGCCTCTCCTCCACAGAGGATCTTCATGGACTGCGCCCCCTTCCAGCCCGCGGCCAGAAGCAGCCGCCACGTGCCTGGCGTGGCCTGCATCACCGTGGTCCCGGAATTCTTCAGGACGTCCACCAGGGCCAGGCCGTCCCGGGCGGTCTCCCGGTCTGCGATGATCACCTCCCCCCCGACGCTCAAGGGGAGGAAAAGCTCCAGGACGGCAATGTCAAAGGAGAGGGTGGTCACGGCCAGCAGGGTGTCTTCCGAAGTCATCCCCGGGGTCCGGGCCATGCTGGTGAGAAAGTTCACCACGGTGCCGTGGGGCACCTGAACCCCCTTGGGCTTGCCCGTGGAGCCTGAGGTAAAGATCACATAGGCGAGATGTTTGGGGCCCGGATTTTCCCACACGCTGTCCAGGCCCCGCCCCTGGCCCGTCAAGACATCCCTGTCGAGGCAGATGACCAGGGCGCTGTTCTCCGGCAGGTTGTCGAGGAGGGCCTGCTCGGTGAGGAGCACCGAGACCTTGGCGCTCTCCACCATGTAGGCGAGGCGTTCCGCCGGGTATTCCGGGTCCAGGGGCACATAAGCCCCCCCTGCCTTGAGGATCCCCAGGAGCCCTGCCAGCATCTCCGTGGACCGCTCCACACAGATCCCCACCAGAACGTCCGGCCCCACCCCGGAGATGCGCAGGTGGGCGGCTATCTCATCGGCCCTGGCGTTCAACTCCCCGTAGGTCAGGGAGCCTCCGTTGCAGGAGACGGCCGGGGCGTCGGGATGAGCCTCGACCCGGGCCTCAAAGAGTTCATGGATACAGGCATCCTCGGGATAGGAGACCCTGGTCTCGTTCCACTGGGCCAAAAGCCCCTGCTCCGTCTCCGACAGCACCGGCAGCCTTGCCAGCTCGGCATCGGGCTCGGCCACGATGCCGGAAAGAAGCACGGCATAGCTTTCAAGGAGCCGCTTCATGGTTTCGGCCGTAAAAAGGTCCGTGGCATATTCAAAGGCCACCTTCATGCCGGCCCCTTCCCTGCCCACGGTGCACATCAGATCGGTCTGGGCCACGTGGGTGGTCACGGGCTCTTCCCGCCACGGCACCCCGGCCATGGTGCGCTCCTGCTCCATGTCCCCGAGAAAGACAAACAACACCTGGTACAGGGCGGTCATGCTGAGGTCCCGATGGGGATTGAGTTCCTGGACCAGGCGTTCGAAGGGCATCTCCTGGTGGTTGTACGCATCGAGGCACATCTCCCTGACGCGCCCGAGGAGCTCTGTAAAGGAGAGGGATCCCCCACAGGCCGTTCGCAGCACCAGGGTGTTGGTGAAAAAGCCCACGATCTCTTCGGTCTCCCCGTGAACACGGTTGCCGAAGGGAGAGCCCACACACATCTCCTCCTGGCCGGTGTAGCGATACAGGAGCGCCTTGAACGCCGCCAGAAAAAGCATAAACAGCGTGGCCCCCTCCCGGCGCGCCAGCTCCTCCAGGGGGGCTGCCAGGGCCTCGGGGATCACCAGGGTCTCGGTGGCTCCCCGACCGGAAAACTCCGCGGGGCGGGGAAAATCCGCCGGAAGCTGCAACACGGGCAAATCCCCTGCCAGCTGATCTTTCCAATAGGCGAGCTGTCGCTGATAGTCCTCCCCGGGCAGCCACACCTCCTGCTGCCAGCGGGAGTACTCTGCGTAGGTGATGGGAAGGGGCGGCAACTCAGGGTCTCGCCCCTCTGAAAAGGCCTCGTACAGTGCAAACAGCTCCCGCTGGAAGATCACAAAGGAGATCCCGTCGAAGATGCTGTGGTGGGGCATGAAGAAGAGCACGTGCTCGTCGGCGGAGAGGGTCACCAGCCCGGCGCGTACCAAAGGCCCTTGGGCCAGGCTCAGGGGCCTTGCCGCTTCGGCTTCCAGATAGGTTGCCAGGGTCTCCTCCCGGGTCTCCGAAGGAAGGGTGCTGTAATCCACTGCGATAAAGTCGAACTCCTGTGTGGGGGCAACCACCTGCACCGGTGCGCCCCCGTCCAGGGCAAAGGTGGTGCGCAGGGCGTCGTGGCGGTCCATGAAGGCCTGGAGGCTCTGCCGCATCACCTCCCCGTCCACAACCCCTGAAAACCGAATGGCAAAGGGAAGGCTGTACACGGGGGAGAGGGGGTTGAGCTGATCGATGTACCAGAGGCGCTGCTGCATGGACGAAAGGGGGGCATCCCCTTCCGTTGCGGTGGACCCGGCAAACCCTGCAGGGCCTTCCGTTGCGGCCTCGGGCTGCCGGGCCACGGCCGGGGCCTCTTCAGGGGCAGCGGGCGCACTCTCGGGCCGGGAGGCTTCGATGAAGGCGGCCAGCTTCGGGAAGGTGGCATACTCCCCCACCAGGTGCCGAAAGGCCAGGGTAACGCCAAAGGCGCTTTTCAGGCGATTGCTCACCTGGGTAAGGAAAAGGGAGTCCATGCCCATCTCCAGGAAGGTCACCGATGGGGAAAACGCATCAAAATCGATGCCCGACAGCTCGTGCATGATCTCTTTAAGCTGCGCCACGATGGCATCGGTGCCGGTTGCCTGCCGAGGGGTTGCAGACGCGGCCACAGCCTCTGCGGGCTCGGGTGCAGCAGCCGCTGCAGCAAAGGTCTCCGGCACCTCGGCTGCGGGGGCCCTGTCCGCCGGTTCGATCCAGTGGCGCGTCCGCTCAAAGGGGTAGGTGGGCAGCAGGACGCGCTGCCTGCGCTCGGCAGAGGAAAACCCTGCCCAGTCCACCTGTCCGCCGGAGAGCCAGTACTCACCCAAGGCTTTGAGCAGGCAGGCCAGGGCCGGCAGGGTCTCTTTGGCGTGCCCCAGGGAGGCGATGACGGTCTGCTCCGCCGCCCGGTTCGGATGCTGCCGGGCCGAGGTGCTCAGGGCTGTTCCGGGCCCCACCTCCATGAGCACCCGACCGGAGACCTTCTGCAACTCGCGGATCCCGTCGCTGAACAGGACGGGACGACGAAGCTGGCTGACCCAGTACCCCGGGTCCATGGCCATCTCCTCGGTGATCCAGGTGCCCGTAACGTTGGAGATAAAAGGGATCTCCGGGGGGTGGAGTTCCACGCCCTCCAGGGCCTCGGCAAAGGGAGCCAGGGCCGGCTCCATCATCTCCGAATGGAAGGCATGGGAAGTGTGGAGTTTCCTGGTGTCGATCTCCCGCTCGGCCAGGGCCTGCTCAAAGGCCTCGATGTGCTCGTGGGCGCCGGAGACCACGCAGAGGGACGGTGCGTTCACCGCAGCCAGGGCCACCCCCGGGGTCAGCAGGGGCGTCAGCTCCTCTTGGGGAAGCCTCACGGCCCGCATGCTCCCTTCGGGCATCTGCTGCATGAGGCGCCCCCGGGTAGCCACCACGGCCAGGGCATCCTCCAGGGCAAAGACCCCGGCCAGGGTGGCGGCCACGTACTCACCGATGCTGTGCCCGATCATGGCCTCGGGCTCCACGCCCCAGCTCTGCCAGAGCCGGGCCAGGGCGTACTCCACCGCAAACAGGCAGGGCTGGGTAAGTTCGGTTCGAGCCAGGCGCCGGGTGGATTCCTCTTCCTGGCCTTCGGCAGGAAAGAGGAGCTCACGGATATCGAGCCCCAGGTGGGGCTCCAGGCCGTCGGCACACCGATCCAGGGCCTCCTGGAACACCGGCTCGCACTGATAGGCCTGCTCCCCCATGCGGACGTGCTGGGAGCCCTGGCCTGAAAACATGAACACAACGGAAGGATCCCGCCGGCCCGGGGTGCGTGTCATGGACCACGGCCCCTCTTCCTTACGGGCCGCGGCCATGGCCTCCTGTGCGTCGCGGCAGATGAAGGCCTGCCGCACGGCCATGTCCTGTCGACCCACCTGGAGGGTATAGGCCACGTCTCCCAGGGGCGTCTCCCCCGACCCTGCCAGGAAATCGGCAAGGCGCTCGGCCTGGGCCTCAAGGGCCGTTTCTGTCTTTGCTGAGAGCAGCATCAGCTTCCAGGGGCGCTCCTCTCCCACGGGGGGAGATTCCGGGGCCTCTTCCAAGACCGCGTGGGCATTGGTCCCGCCAATGCCGAAGGAGCTGACCCCTGCCCGCCTCGGGAGGTGTTCCGGGGTCCAGTCCATGGCCCGGTCCACCACGTAAAAGGGGCTGTTCTCAAAATCGATCTCCGGGTTGGGGCTCTGGAAATGGAGGCTCGCTGGAATCTTTCCGTGCTGCAGGCAAAGGGAGGCCTTGATGAGCCCCACCACCCCTGCGGCGGCGTCGGAGTGGCCGATGTTGCTCTTCACCGAACCGATGCCGCAAAAGCCCCTGGCATCGGTCTGCATGCGGAAGGCCTTGGTAAGGGCCGCCACCTCGATGGGGTCCCCCAAAGGCGTTGCCGTGCCGTGGGCCTCCACGTAGGAGATGGTGTCGGGCTCCACCTCGGCTGCGGCATGGGCCATGGCGATGACCTCGGCCTGGCCCTGGACGCTGGGCGCTGCGTAGCCGATCTTCTGGGAGCCGTCGTTGTTCACGGCAACCCCCTTGATCACGGCGATGACCTGGTCTCCGTCGGCCAGGGCATCTTCCATGCGCTTCAAGGCCACCACCCCCACGCCCCCGCTGAAGACCGTGCCCTGGGCCTTGGCGTCAAAGGGTCGGCAATGCCCGTCCGGGGAGTTGATGGCCCCTTCCTGGTAGAGGTACCCTGACTCCTGGGGAAAGATCACCGACACCCCGCCGGCAAGGCAGAGGTCGGAGTCGTAGTTCAACAGGCTCTGGCAGGCATAGTACACCGCCACAAGGGAGGTGGAGCACCCGGTCTGGATGTTGACGCTGGGCCCCTTCAGGTTCAGTCGGTGGGAGGTCCGGGTGGTAAGAAACTCCATGCGGTTGCTCAGGATGGCGGCAAAGCCATCCGGGGTTCGCTGGCGGAGCATCCGCTCCAGGTGGTCGTGGCTGCGGGTGATGTTGTGCAGGAAATAGCTGTCGATAAAGCTCCCGCCGCCGAACAGGCCGATGACCCCGTCGTACTTTTCCGGGTCGTACCCGGCCCGCTCCAGGGCCTCCCACACACACTCCAGCCAGAGGCGATGCTGGGGATCCAGCATGGCCGCCTCCCGGGGGTTGAAGCCGAAGAAACCTGCATCAAACAGGTCGGCCCCTTCGATGATGCCCCGGGCGGGCACGTAGTTCGGATCGTTTTTTACGGCATCGTAATCCAGCTCATGGGCCTTGAGCTGCTCGTCGGACAACGTGGTTATGGACTCCACGCCGCTTACGATATTGTCCCAGAAGGCCTCACAGCTGGAAGCCCCTGGGAAACGGCCGGACATGCCCACAACGGCAATGGCGTTTGCATACTGATCCACCTGGCTCATGTGCGATCTCCCGTTCTATTTTTTTTTCTCCTGGACAATGTCTCTTTTCTCTTTTTCAGACGCGCTTCCATGTCGTCGCGTGCCGGTGCCGACTCCGCCACCGACTGGGGTTTGAGAAAATCCGCCACCGCACGGATGGTGGGATACTCAAAGAGATGGTGCACCTTCAGGTCCGTCTTCAATGTACCGGCCAGCTTGTTGGCCACCTCCACGAGCAGAAAGGAGTCTCCCCCCACCTCGAAGAAGTTGTCGTCCACCCCCACGTTGTCCACCCCCAGGTGGTCCTGCCACACCTCGGCGATGGCGGATTCCACGTCGTTGCTCGGGGCGGCATAGAGGGTGCCCACCTCTGGTCTGTCCGTGGTGGGCGGGGGCAGGGCCTTGCGGTCCACCTTGCCGTTGGCCATGAGGGGGAAGGCGGGAAGCTGGACAAAGTACGAGGGGACCATGAACTCGGGAAGTTTTTCCGAAAGAAATCCCCGCAGGGCCGAGGCCATGCCCGTGGCCCCATGGGCCGCCACCACATAAGCCACCACCTTCTTGTTGCCGGAGTCATCCTCCCGAGCCGCCACCACCACCTCCAGAACATCGGGATGCCCGGCGATGACCGCCTCGATCTCTCCGAGTTCGATGCGCAGGCCCCGGACCTTGACCTGAAAGTCATTGCGGCCCAGGTACTCGATCTGCCCGTCGGGCAGGTAGCGGGACAGGTCGCCGGTCTTGTACAGGCGCGCCCCCTGCTCCTTGCCGAAGGGATCGGGAATAAAGCGATCCCGGGTCAACTTGGGACGGTTCATGTACCCCCTGGCCACCTGGACGCCGCCGATATACAGCTCCCCTGCCACCCCCACGGGCACGGGCTCCATGTGCCGGTCCAGGATATGGATCTGGGTGTTGGCAACGGGCCTGCCGATGGGCACCACCAGGCCGCGGTCCTCACGTTTGCACTCCCAGAAGGTCACGTCCACGGCCGCCTCGGTGGGGCCGTAGAGGTTGTGGAGTTCTGCAGACAGGGTGTCGAAGAAGCGATCCCGCAGCTCGCAGGGAAGGGGCTCCCCGCTGCAGATCACCTTGGTGAGGCTCCGGCACCGGTCCCCGTGGTCTTCCCGGAGAAAAAGCTGGAGCATGGAAGGGACAAAGTGAAGGATGGTGATGCCCTCATCCTCGATGAGACGGCCCAGGGCGTCGGGGTCTTTGTGAACCCGGGGAGGGGCCACCACAAGACGCGCCCCGAAGAGCAGCGGCCAGAAAAACTCCCACACGGACACGTCGAAGCTGTACGGGGTTTTCTGCAACACCCGGTCCTCGGCGGTAAGGTCGTAAGCCTCCTGCATCCAGTACAGGCGGTTGCTGATGCCCCGATGGTCGTTCATGACCCCCTTGGGCTTGCCCGTGGAGCCGGAGGTGTAGATCACGTAGGCCAGGTTGTCCTCGGTGACCCCGGCGTCAGGGGCCTCGGCGGGCTCACCGGCCACGGTCTCCCATTGGGTATCCAGGCAGATCACCGTGGCCGAGTGGTCCGGCAGCATCTCCTTGAGGTGTTCCTGGGTGAGAATCACCGGTACCTCGGTGTCTTCCAGCATAAAGGCCAGCCGTTCGGACGGGTAATCCGGGTCCAGGGGCACATAGGCGCCTCCGGCCTTGAGGGTCCCGTAGAGGGCCACGACCATCTCCACGGAGCGCTCCATAAACACGCCCACGCGCTTTTCCGGTCCCACGCCGTGTTTCTGAAGGGCATGGGCCAGGCGGTTGGCCCGTATGGAGAGATCCTTATAGGTGAGGGTATCGCCCTCGAAGGTCAGGGCCACGGCATCGGGGGTCCTTGCCACCTGGACCTCAAACATCTCGTGAAGGCAGACAGGCTCCGGGTAGGTCCGCCCTGTGTCGTTCCACTCGAAAAGCAGCTTGTCGCGTTCGGACCGACTCAAAAGGGGCAGGCGGTCCAGGGCAACGTCCCCTCCCACGGCCACGGCATCCAGAAGCACCTCGAAACTCTCGCAGATACGCGCCACGGTGGCAGCGGAAAAGAGCTCGGCGTTGTAGACAAAACCGCCGTGCCACCGCTCGCCATCATCACGGACAAACAGGGAGAGATCGCATGCAGGCCCCTTTGGCTCACCCGGGCCCCCAAGGGAAGCCCCCTGTTCGATGCCGCCGGGCAAGGGGCCGTCCTGGAAGGTGAACATCGCCTGGAAAAGCGGGTGGGAATCCGGGGCATGGTCCGGGTCCAGGAGCTGGGCAAGGCGGGCCAGGGACATCCCGGCACGGGCCCGTGCCGTGCGCGCGGCCTCGCAAATGCGGCGATGCAGCTCATCAAAGGTGCAGGGATCCGACACATCCGCGCGCAAGGGAAACACATGGGAGGAGGCCCCGCCGTTTCCGGGCCGTTCGCCGTCGGCCCCGGAGACCCCCACCATGAGGTCCGTCTGCCCAGAATAGCGTGTCAACAAGGTGACGTAAGCGGCCAGCAGCAGGGTAGAGACGGTGCCGCCCTCGGACAGGCCACGGCCTTTGAGGGCCTTGATGCACTCCGAGGAAAGACGGAACCGCTGGGTGCCGCCCCTGAATGCCAGATGGGCGGGACGCGGATGGTCCACCGGAAGCTGGAGCACAGGCAGATCCGTGCCCAGGGTCTCCTTCCAATAGGCGAGTTCCGCTGTTTCCGATGATCCGCCCGGGGTGGTCCCTGAGCCAAAGGCCTCCCCGGAGCAATCCACGGAGACCCCGGCCTCCCTCAGGGAGATGACGGTCTCCCGTATAAAGGCGTCGTCGGAACCGCCCTGGCCGGGATGACGCAGGGAGGTAAGGATCAACGGGCGACCCGTTTCCGCCACCTGCTGGCGGGCAAGAAGCGCCAGGGTGCTTCCTGGCCCCACCTCCAGCAGTACCCCTGCGGGTTGGGTCAAAAGGGTCGCCACGCCCTTGGAAAAACGCACCGGCTCCCTCAGGTGGGACGACCAGTACGCAGGGTCCATGGCCTGGGCTGCGGTGAGCCAGGTCCCGGTGACGTTGGAGACAATGGGAATCCGCGGGGCCGCAGGGCAGACCTTGGCCACGCAGGCCTCAAAGGGGGCAAGGGCCGGTTCCATCATCTCCGAATGAAAGGCATGGGAGGTGCGCAGACGGCTCCACCGGGCCTTTTTTCCCTCCATCTTCATGGCCTTGCCCAGCCTCTCCTCCAGGGCCTGGATTGAGGCCTGGGGCCCGGATACAACACACCGGGAAGGCGCGTTGATAACAGCAACGGAGAGTCCGTCGCCCAAAAACGGGATGATCTTCTCTTCCGGCAGGCCCACGGCCAGCATGGCCCCCCCGGGTTGCCCCTGCATGAGGCGACCGCGTGCGGCCACCAGATCCAGGGCATCGTCCAGGGAAAAGACACCGGCCAGGCAGGCGGCGGTGTATTCACCGATACTGTGCCCGATCATGGCCCGGGGCTGGACGCCCCAGCTCATCCAGAGCCGTGCCAGGGCGTATTCCAGGGTAAAGAGAACGGGCTGGGTGACGGCGGTCTGCTTAAGCTTCTCCTCGGCCTCGGGGGCCTCTTCCGGGGAAGGATAGATAAAGCGGCGGATGTCGCAACCCATGAGGGGAACCAGCCGGTCCGCACAGTAATCCACCCAGTTCCGGAATTCCGGTTCGCCCTGGTACAGCCCCTCTGCCATGCGGACAGACTGTGCCCCCTGCCCGGTAAACATGAAGGTGACGGGAGGCCCGGATGCCAGGCGCGCCCCCTGCTCCCACTCCCAGGGCACGGGCGAGACCCCTCGCGGCACCTTTCCGCCCGGCCGGTCCCCGTCCCTTCCCAGGGGCATGGGCACGTCCCCCAGGCGCATGTCCGGGGACGCCATGACGTGGCCGAGGCAGCCCTCAAAGGCCGAGGCAAGGGAGGCGACGGTCTCTTCGGAAAACAGGTCCGTCCGGTACTTGAAGGCGCAGGCCAGGCTCTCATCGTTATCAACGATCTCCAGGACCAGCTCATACTGGCCCTCCTCCTGGTCCAGGGGGTAGGGCATGATGCCCATACCGCCGAAATCCACCGGGGTTTCGTTGGATGCGCCCATGAAAAAGTCCGCGGCAGGGCCCAGGATCTTGCGGTTGAGCATGTTGAACATCACCTGGAACAGGGGCGAACGGCTGGGATCGCGATCCAGGCCCAGCCTCTCCACGAGCAGGGGGAAGGGGTAGGCCTGATGGTCCAGGGCCTGGAGAACCACCCGCCTGCTCCGGGTCACGTGCTCCCGAAAACTCATGCTCGCCGAGAGGTCCCCCCGCATGGCCACCATGTTGATGAAATGGCCGCAGGCCCCCTTGTACTCCGGCCGTACCCGCCCCACGGCCGGGGTGCCGATGATCAGGTCCCCCTGATTGCAGAAACGCATGAGGGTCACCTGGAACACCGCCAGCAGCATGACGTAGAGGGTGACATTCTCGGTGCCCACAAAGGTCCGGAGTGTTTCATAGGCCTCGCCGGTCACCTGAAAGGGGTAGCTGGCCCCGGTGAAGCTGGGGGAAGCGGGGGGTGTTCCGTCCAGGGGAAGGTTCATGACCGGAAGCGGAGCCGACAGCCGATCCCGCCAGAAGTGCTCCAGCCGGGCCCCCTCCTCTCCTGCAAGCATCTCCTGCTGGTATCGGACAAAGTCGCGATACTGACGCTCCACCGGGGCGAGCCTTGCCTCCTCTCCGGCCGCTGCCGCGCGGTAGAGCCTGCCGAACTCGTCGATGAGCAGATGAAAGGAGCTGCCGTCGCTGGCGATATGATGGATGGTCATCACAAAGATGTGCTCGCCCCCGGAGAGCGCAAAGAGGCAGACCCTCAACAGGGGGCCCTTCTCCAGGTCAAAGGGCCGGGCATGGTATTCCCGGACCCGTTCCTTAAGCGCTTCCCCGGAGAGCTCCCGGGCGTCCACCAGGTGAAACTCCGGTTCCATGGTGTCATGGACGGTCTGGCTGGTCTGCCCGTCGTCGTCGCCAAAACCGTAAGTGGTCCTCAGGATCTCGTGGCGGGCCACCAGCTGACGGCACACCCCCTTCATCACCTCGGGCCGGACCTCGGTGACGATGCGGCACGACAAGGACACATTGTAGCATGCGGAATCCGGGTCCATGCGGTTCAGGATCCAGAGGGACTGCTGGTTGTAGGACAGGGGACCGGACCTGTCGTCCCCCACGGAGCCCCCCAGGTGCACCATCAATCCGGGTTTGTTCAGCTTGATCAGGCGACGCAGCTCTGGGGTCATGCGCCCTTTGGGGGCACGATATTTCAGGCCTCCGCCCTCGACCCACAGGTCAATGTCCAGCCGGCTGAGTTTTTCCATGATATACGCGATGCTCATATCTCACCCTCTTCCCATTCCGTGACGTCATCGTCCGGGCCCGTGACGGCGCTCGGGACGGCCTGTGGCTCTTCAGCCAACGCCTCGTCCGGTTCCTTCGGTGCCTCCTGAAACAGCCGACCGTGCAGGGTGACCGTGATGTCGTCGAGGCTCTGCCCCTCAAAGAAATCCATCAGGGAGAGGCAGACGCCCCACTGAGACTCCACCTCGTCCATCACCTCCACGGCCATGAGGGAGTCAAACCCCAGGTCACTGACCCGCATGCCGCCCTCCAGGGACTCCGGAGAGGCCCCCAGGGCATCGGCCACACGCGTCACCAGATAGGCTTTCAAAAGGGCCAGGCGCTCATGGGGCTGGGCAGCCATGACCTGATGGGGCCCCAGCCCCCTGCCCGCAGCGATGCCTTGCCCTTCCCGCCCCAGGCGGTTTTCCGAGCCCGCTTCCCCGTGGAGCCTGGGAATCCCGCGGGAGCCCGATGCCCGTTTCTCTCCGCCGGAGACAAATAGCTGCCTGAAGATGGAGTGGTGCTCATGGCGCAGCACCCGGTGCCACTTCACGGCGAGCCGGTCCAGGAGCCCCGAGGGCAGGTACCCCTCCTTCACAAGCTGGGAGGGAATGCCCACCCCTTCGGATTTGAGGAACATGTCGTCCCCGGTCACGGTGCTGTGGGCGCACACCACCTCCAGGTCCACATCGGTGAACCCGCCTTTCCTCAAGAGGGAGGGCAGCTCGCGGCCGATGAGGGGGTTGCCCCCTTCGTCGACCCGCAGGCGGCAGTAGGCATCGTAGAGGTCGCTCAACTCCGGGATCTCCGGGTGGGTCCGAAGGTGCATGGCAAAATCGTTGTCCACGAACACGGCCCGGCCCCCCGGTTTCAGCACCCGATGGACCTCCCGCACAGCCCCCAGGGGGTCCGGCAGGTGCTCCAGCACCAGGCGGGTGATGACAAAGTCGAAGCTGCCGGAGGCAAAGCCCAGCTCCATGATGGACTGTTCCGAGATATCGCACCGCCCGTCCAGCCTCTCCTTGAGGATCGCCACAAGGTAAGGGTCGATCTCAACGGCCGTGGCCCGGCATCCCGGAAAGGCCTTCAGGAGATTTTCAATGACGTGGCCGGGACCGCTCCCGCACTCCAGCACCCGCATGCCGTCCTTCAGGCCGAACCGCCGGTACGCCCTCACCTCCTTTTGCCAGAAGAGGTCCACCTGGGAACGAAGGCGGTTTACCTCGCCTTCCACGTTGGTTGAAAAATCTTTGATTTTGTATGAGCGTAAACAGTTCATCCTTGTCTCCATCCATGGCTGTGATGCGTCGCCGACGCCTTATGGCGACCGCCGTCGGCGGGCCATTGCCCGCTTCTTCTGTGTGGCGCGATCAGAAATCTTGTCCTGGGCCACAGCCGGTTGCGCTGATTCCCCTGCGAGGTAGCCTGCAAAGGCGGCAATGGTGGGATACTGAAACAGCGCCAGGACAGGGACCTTCCGTTTCAGGGATTCCCCCACCTTCCCCACCACCCGCACCCCGAGCAGGGAGTTGCCCCCAAGCTCGAAAAAGCTGTCTCCGGTGCCGATGGTGTCCACCTTCAGCACCTGGCTCCAGATCTCCGAGAGGAGCTTTTCCAGATCACTTTGCGGGGCCATGAACGCCTGGTCCGTCCGGGGCCGCCGGGTATCCGGCACCGGAAGCCCTTTGCGGTCCACCTTGCCGTTGGGGGTCAGGGGCAGGGAGTCAAGGGGCATGAAAATGGAGGGGATCATGTAATCGGGCAGGCTCCCTGCAAGGTGTGCCCTGAGATCGGAGACCAGGGTCTGGCCGCCGTTGGTGTGGGTGATGTACGCCACGAGCCGGGCATCCCCGGGTTCAAACTCATGGGCCGACACAATGGCCTGGGAGACTGCCGGATGGCCGGAAAGCACGGTCTCCACCTCCCCGGCCTCGATGCGGAACCCGTTGATTTTGAGTTGAAAATCCGAACGCCCCAGCACCTCGATGGTGCCGTCGGCGCGGTAACGGGCCAGGTCCCCGGTGTTGTACATCCGGGCCCCGGCTTCCCCGGCAAAGGGATCGGGGACAAACATCTCCCGGGTCAGGTCGGGCTGGTGCAGGTACCCTTTGGCCACCCCGGCCCCGCCGATGAAAAGGGTCCCTGAGACCCCCGTGGGAACCGGCTGCATCCAGGGATCCAGGATGTAGGTGCGGGTGTTGTCGATGGGGCGGCCCACGGTCACCCTGGCCTCCCCGTCCGTGATGCGGGCGCAGGTGGACCAGACCGTGGTCTCGGTGGGGCCGTACATGTTCCACACCCGGGACGACCGGGCCGTAAGGGCGGCGGCCAGATCCGCGGGCAGAGCTTCGCCGCCGCAAAGGACGTTCAGGTTATCCCCCCCCTGCCACCCGGCGGCAACGAGAAGGCGCCAGGTGACGGGGGTGGCCTGGAGCAGGGTCACGCCATGCCGGGACAGGGCTTCTAAAAGCAACCGCCCGTCTGCCACGGTCTCCCTGGGGGCGATGACCACCTTGGCGCCCACGATAAGGGGCAGGTAGAGCTCCAGGACGGTGATGTCAAAGGAGAGGGTCGTCACGGCCAGCACCACGTCCTCGGATGTGAGCCCGGGCTCCCTGGCCATGCTGGACAAAAAGTTGCCCACGGCGTCGTGGTGCACGGCAACGCCCTTGGGGCGCCCCGTGGACCCCGAGGTATAGATCACGTAAGCCAGGTCGTCGGGGGAGACCGCCACCTCCGGATTGTCGTCGGATTGCTCGGCCACGGCCCCCCGGTCGGTGTCCATGCACACCCGGCGGGCCGTGCACGCGGGCAGGGTCCCTTTGAGGCTCTCCTGGGTCAACACCACGGAGGCCGCGGTGTGGGAAAGCATGTATTGGAGCCTCTCTTCGGGAAAGGCCGGGTCCAGGGGGACATAGGCCGCCCCGGCCTTCATGGTCCCCACCAGTGCCACGAGCATGTCCAGGGAGCGCTCCATGTGGATCCCCACAAGATCGCCGGGTTTCACGCCCTGGGTCCCAAGGTACCGGGCCAGCCGGTTGGCCTGCCGGTTCAGCTCACCGTAGGTGAGGGACTCCCCTTCAAATACAGCGGCCACGGCATGGGGGGCGGCATCCACCTGGGCTTCGATAAGCCGGTGCACCACCGTGCCTCGGGAAGCCGGTGCCTCCGTTTGATTCCACGCCACGCACAGGGTCTCTTTTTCCCCTTCGGACACCACGGGAATGGCGGCAATGGGGCGGTCCCCGTCCCGGAGCACCTCCCGGAGAAGCGTTCGGTAATTTTCCGACACCTGCCGGACCATGGCCTCGTCAAAGAGGTCTGAGTTGTACTCAAAATACCCCCTGATCCCGTCGTCCCCTTCCCAGAAGGTAAAAAAGAGATCGAGCTGAGCGCCCCCGCTGTGCACGGCCACGGGTTCCACCTCAAGGCCCTCTAAGCTCATGCCCACAGGCGGATCCAGGGTGAACCCGGCCTGGAACAGGGGGTTGTGGCTGGCCCCTGTCCTGGGCTCCACCGTATGGGCCAGAAGGCGGTAGGGCGCTTCCTGATGCCTGTGGGCTCCCAGCATGGCCTGTCGGACCTTGCCCAGGAGTTCCGGGAAGCTGGTCTCCCCGGATACGGTCACGGCCAGGGGGAGAATGTTGACAAAACACCCCAGGGTATCCTTGTATCTTTCCTTGCGACGATTGGTCAGGGGCACGCCGATGGTGAGCTGCGGATTGCCGCCGTAGCGGAAAAGCAAGGCCGCGTAGGCGGCCAGAAGGGTCAGAAAAATCGTGACGCTGCGGTCTCTGCTGAACTGCTTTAACTCCCCCACAAAGGAGGGCTCCAGATGGAAGAACACGGCCTCCCCTTCCAGGGAGAGAAGCGACGGCCGCTTTTTCTCCATGGGCAGGTCAAGGGAATCGGTGCGGCCCTTGAGGTGCTCCTTCCAGTACACCAGCATGGAGCGGCACTCATCCCCTGCGAGCCAGTCCCTCTGCCACCTCGAAAACTCAGCATAAGGCACCGACGAGGCGGGCTGAAGGGCCGGGCGTCGGGTCACCGCCGCTCCGTACAGGGAGGAGAGCTCTTCGGTAAAGAGCTCCTTGGTCCGCAGGTCGGTGATGATATGGTGCATGACAATGAGAAAGAGATGCTCCTCCTCCCCTGTCCGAAAAAGCCGGAAGCGAATCAGGGGAAGCTCCGACAGGGAAAAGGGCCGCCTCAGCTCCTCACGGACGCAGCGGTTCACCGCCTCCTCCCCTTCCGGCACATCGCAGGCCAGGGGAAGGTTCAGGCTGGGCGCCACATGCTGCACCAGATCCCCCCGGTCCATGGCGAAACGGGTCCGAAGGATCTGATGGCGTCCGATCATGTCGTTGAGACTTTTTTCCAGGCTGTCGCGATCAAGGGGCCCCCTGATGCGAAATAAAAGGGGAATGTTGTAGGCAGAGCTCTCCGGATGGAGCTGATTGATGAGCCAGAACTGCTCTTGAATGGCCGATGCAGGATAACTCGCGGCCTCGCTGCTGAAGGTCGTCATAATACCTCCCGGGGTTATGTTGCGGCACGGATTGGGATGTCGGTGTCGGTCTGCCTGTGGATGTAATCCACGATCTTCAGGACCGAGCCGAAGTTGTCTCGGTTCATGTCGTCGTCGGCCACCTCCATGTCGAAGGTCGTCTCCATGAAGGTGACGATTTCAACCAGACCGAAGGAATCAATGATCCCTTCGTCAATCATGGAGAGATCCAGTTTGATGTCACTGCGTTCCACCATGAAGTTTCGTGTGATGAATTCCAGCAGCGCCTCCTGGATCTCCTTTTTTCGAAACACGATGGTGTTGGTTCCTTCAGCCCCATTGTCGGGGCGGTCTCCTGAGTTCACTGATCCCATGGTCAAGTCCCCCCCATCGCTCCCAGGCCCCCGGAACAGGCCTCCTGCCTCCGGGGTTCAAGGGAATCGATGTCGTTGTCTGTCATGCCGAGTTGGCTCATCACCGATTGAAACTGATCAACCGGCTGATCAAATATCTTCTCCAAGGCCTCGTCCCTTGCCATCAGCCCTTTTCGGATAAGGTGACTGAGTTCGAGTTCATAGGGGCTGTATCCGTATTTCACCTGGTGGATATGGTTGTTGAAGGTGTTCAGGCGGCAATTGGAAGAGCAACCGTCCACATCTCCGGGCCTCTGCCAGCCCAGGGGCTCGATGGCCCGCACGATCTCGGCCTCGGTGATATCTTCAAGGCAGAGCAGGTTCATGGTGTACGGGTAGGAGGTCACCGCATCGATGAGGGACTCCCGGATCCCGTAATACGCATCCACCTCGTCGCCCACGTGGGCCCTGAGGTTGTCCATGGCAGTTTTGCGGCTGTCCATCAAAAAGCGGTAGTTGGTCTTGTACATCACGCCGTTGGCTGGAATCTGGCCCAGGGTAAACCCGGCCAGGATAAAGGGGATGCCCTTTTCAAGGGCCATGGTCTGGGCGGTGATGTTCACAAGGGAGATGCACGCATGACACCCGGAGGAGATGCGCACAAGGGCCCGGTCCCCAAAGATATCGTTGAGGGCGCTGGCCTTGACCACGGACCGGAAAAAGGTCGACGACGGCTTCACCGTCACCTGGTCCACGCCCAGGCCGTCCACCACCCGGTTGATGTTGTCCATGGCCCCGGCAGACAAAAACCCATTGTCCAGGGTAAAGGAGAGCACCCTCAGCCCGTATTTATGCACGGCAAGCATCAGGGTATAGGTGCTGTCCTTGCCGCCGCTGTAACACATCAGGGCGTCGTACCGGCCCTGGCCGCGCTGCTGGCTGATGGTGGACTCGATCTTCTCTTTTGCGCGGGCAATGGCCTCGGCATCGGAGGTTATCTGGAGCTTGTTCCGACAAAAGTTGCAGACCCCTTCAGCGTTAAACTCAATGCCCGGAAAAGAAGCGGAAAGAACGCAGCTGACGCAGCGGTCCTGGGTATGTTCCCTCATGGAATGGTCCTCTCTTGGGTTAGGTCAACGATCCTATCCAACAGCCCCTGTGGTTCCCTGCCGGTCGTCGATCCTCACCGTCATGGACGCCGGATCCAGCAGGTCCTTTTTCGGGTGCCCCGCCCAGTGGTGGGTCATCTGGCACGACAGGATAAAGGTGATGAGCATGTTGTCGCGGTAGCCGATCTCAGCAGGTATCTGGCGGTTGAACTTGTTTACCAGCCTTTCCACCATGGTCTCGTCAAAGACCCCGTATTCCCGGAGCATCTCAGGGGAGAGGAAGTGTGCCGCCTGCTCCGAGAGGCCGCCCCCATGGAAAAAGGACTTCAGGTCCGGGGCGGTGTAGGGTTTTTTGGGGCGATTGACGATGGCATCGGGCAGGTGGTGCCCGTAGGTTTTGCCCAGCAGGTACTTCTGGGAAAAGCCCCGGAGCTTGAACCTGTCCTTGAAATAGAAGAGGGCCTCCACCACCCGGTGGTCCAGGAAGGGATAGCGCCCCTCCACGCTGTGGGCCAGGGACATGCGGTCCCCCTGGGACGAAAGCAGGTAGCCGGAAAGGAGGGTCTTCATCTCCATGAACTGGTTTTTCTGGAGGAGGGTCCATGACGAAAAATTGTCGGGAAGCACCTGCCTGGCCGTCTCGATGAGGCGCTCCTTTTCGAACGTCACGGGGTGGTCCTTGTGGAAGTATTTGGCAAGGATCCGGTTGTTGCCGGCGCGGATGTTCAGGCCGGTGAGCTCGTTGTCATACTCCCCGAGAAACCCCTCGTAGTACATCTTCATCAACCCGTACTGCCTGGGGTTGCTGTAGTGCCGAAGGTGGGGATAGAGCTTTTTGATCAGCAGAGGACGCATGGTGGAGGAGGGGTCCCGCCCCCAGAACTCCAGGAGCTTGAGCTCTTTGAAGGAGTCGTACCCGCAGAGGATCTCATCGGCCCCTTCCCCGGTGAGCACCACCTTGATCCCGTGCTCCCGGACCTTCTCAGAGAGCATGAACAGGGGGACCCCTGCCGTGCGGAACACCGGCCGCTCAAAGTGATACACGGCATCGAGGAAATGCTCGTTGATGTGACTGTAGCCCACCTGAAGGGCCAGGTGATCCGAGTTGATGCGGGAGACCATCTCCCGCTGGAAAAAGGACTCATCAAACTCGGCGTCTTCAAAGGCCACGGAAAAGGTCTTGAACTTCTCGCGGTTCCACACCGAGGTCAGGTGGGTGATCACGGACGAGTCGATGCCCCCGCTCAGGTAGGCCCCCACCGGCACATCGCTCCTGAGCCGCAGGCGCACCGAATCCAAAAGCAGGGATTCCAGGAGTTCTCCCGCCTCCTCAAGGGTCTCCGGAGACGCCCCGCAGGATTCGCCGATCTCGTAATAGCGACCGCCCCCGACCCGGCCCTGGGCCGTGAACCGCTCAAAGGTCCCGGACGACACGCTGCGGATCCCGTTGTAAACGGTGCTGTCCCCCATGGTGTTCCACAGCAGGGCATGCTCGAACAGCGCCTGCATGTCCATGGTGCGCCGGTACCCTTCCAGGGTATCGAAGGCCTTGATCTCCGAGGAAAAATAGAAGGCGCCCCCATACTGGAGGACGTACAGGGGACGGATGCCGTAACGATCCCTTGCCACCACCAGCTCCTTTTTCTGCCGATCCCAGATCAACATGGCAAACTGCCCGTTAAACAGGGAGAAGGCATCGGTGCCGTAGACCTCAAAGGCCTTTAAGGCCACCTCCGTGTCACACGTGGTCTCAAAGGTGACCCCTTTCTTCTCAAGCTCCTGCCGGAGCTCAATATGGTTGTAGATCTCTCCGTTGTAGCAGATCACGAACCGGTCGCTCATCATGGGCTGATGACCGCCCTGAAGGTCCACGATGGAGAGCCGGGTATGCCCCAGCGCCAACTCACCGCTACAATAGATGCCCCATCCGTCGGGTCCCCGGTGGGTCAAGGTGGAGACCATCGAGCAGATCGCCCTCTCCCTTGACGGTCCGTCCAGGTGACCGCCCAATATCCCTGAAACGCCGCACATAGGCATGATTCCTTGCATTGTCCGCCGCACCGTCTTTCCCTGACAGGATCCCGGTGCGCCGTCGATTTTCATCGAGGTTTCCTACAGCAGAAACATTCCGTACACCCTCACCTTCAGGTGCTCCATCAAAAGCTCCCGGAGATAGGCCGTGTCCTCGGAGCCGCCCACGAAGACGGAGACCCCCTGCCCCCGGAGAAAATAGGCAAAGGATTGCCGAACGCGCTTTGTATGGTGTGGCGAGGTGATAAGCAGCAGGCTCTTCCGACGTCGTTCCACCACAAGGGCCGACACCGCCTCGGCTTCGGAGTAAGTCCCCCAGAACCCCTCCATGACAGGGACGGCCTCGGTGGCCGGGACGGGAACCCCACGGGCGGCCAGTTGCCTGATCACCCAGGCGTCACGGCTGATGTCGCGTCCCAGGGACCAGTCCCTCACCGTGTCACCGTCCCGGTGAAAGTAGAGGATCTTTTCCGAGACACCCTGATGGTACAGGTTTGCCGCCCGTTTCAAATGGGCACGGGTGCTTCGAACGCCCCCACCCAGAACGTAAATCACGTCCACTTTCCCCGGAAGCGGGGAATCCACGTCGATGAGCTCCCCACCGAGGGCGGCCCTCAGCTCCACCTTGACGGCCGGAACAGACAAGGCCAGAAGGCATGCCCCGCACACAAAAAGACCAGCGCCCAGCACCCAGAGCCGCACCGTCGCCCATGGAGGGACGAATCTTTCCGTTGTTGCTTTTGGCCTGCGCACGATAAACGATCCGATCCCTTCGAAGCCGTGGGTGGACGGCATTGACTGGTGGCGCCGATGGATGCGCTGAGATAACCTGCGATGTCAGCATGAACCTGAGGGATACACGGGGATGAGAGACAGGGGTGCTCAAGGAAGACAGAGTACAGAGGTGAGTGGGATAAAGACGGTCTCGGTCAAACGGCTTGTGAGGCCCCGGCAAGCGGACAAGCTGCAGACGCACGGAAACAAAGGCACGAAAAACGCGGTACGATACCACTTTTCAGCCCGTCATCATCCCTTGCAAATCTGCGCAAGGCATGATGAAAAACAAGGTATGAGGCTGTCACGCTCAGTTTATAAGGGATTAAAAATTAAATACATTATAGCACAGCATCTCAATACATCAAGACAATTCAAACCGCCGGTTCACGGGGCTCGTCCCGTCTCAGCTTCCGTTTTTTCTTCACGGGAGCCGTCACCCCGGGCAGCTTTTCGGCTGCATCCCGGACCGTCTGTTTTTCCAGTCGTGTTACCCCCTTGGAGAAGCCCACCATCATGGCCATGTCGCAGAGCAGGTTGATCACCCTCGGCGAGCCCCCTGAATACTCGTGAATCTCTTTGATGGCACCCTTGGTAAAGCAGTTGGTCTTTGCCCCGGCCCTCTTCAGCCGCGAGGCGATATACCGGTAGGTCTCCTCCAGGTCCAGGGGCTCGATGGCATAGCTGAGGGTAATGCGCTGCCGAAAGGCCCTGAACTTCTGGGTGCCGATGGCAACCAGAAACTCCTGCTGGCCCACAAAAAAGATGTTGAGCATCTTGACACCGTTGTGCTCCAGGTTGGAGAGCATGCGCACGTCATCCAGCAATCGTTCGCTCATCCTCTGGGCTTCGTCAATGATAAGCAGAACGATCTTTCGTCTATTGAAACATTCATGAAGAAAGGTGCCGAAAACGGTGATGAACTGACCTTTGGAGGAGAAGGAAGCATCAATGCCGAACCCGCGGGCCATGAACCTGTAAAAGTCCATCACGCCCACCCCGGGATCCGGGACGGTGGCACAGATCACATCCCCGGACAGGTCCCCCACAAGGGCCTTGATCAGGGTGGTTTTTCCCGCCCCCACATCACCGGTCAGCAAAAGGATCCCTTTGTTCTCAAGCACCCCGTACCGCAGCATGGCATAGGCTTCCCTGTGCTTCTCCCCGAGCCAGAGGAACTCCGGGTCCGCGGTGATTTCAAAGGGCTTGGTCTTCAGGCTATAGTGCTCTACGTACATGGCTACACTCCTTGCCCGGATATTTCATGGAATAACAATGACACCAAATCGACGAATGCCGTTACAACCGGTAACTCTTGAGGTTTCTGGTGGTTTGATCAAACCCAATGGCATTGACGTTTTTCCGTCGGCGTATTCGGGCTTCCCGGGCGGGACAAACTGTGTAATCGGTTACACATCAACACATCAAAGTATGTAAAAAGGTACACACCGCCACACTCCGCGCCAGCCCCGCCCATGGCATCTTGAACTGAACATGGTGTATTTACGAACCATCCATACCCTGCGATTCATCAGGGTGTTCTGGCATCATTCCTGCAGTATTTTCCACTTAAGTTGTAACCTCTCACTCCCCCTCGTCATGACCGGATCGCACAACGCCCATGGGCCGCGATTCCAAACATCTCCGTCATGCTCCGACATATCGTCTCATCGTTTACCCTTCCCACGTTTGGAGACATAATGAAATACCGTTTGACCCCTTGGCTATTGACGTTTTTCGCCATTTTCTTGGCAAGGGAAACTGTTTTTGCCTCACCACATACTATCCATGAATCCATGGTGGCACCGGAGGCCGGGTACACAACCCATCACCAGCTGATAGCCTCCGCCGATACGACCCACTCGCCCGTGACGGTCACCACGTCCTTCAGCAGTCAGGACACCTCCCGCACCATGGGCCACGCCGTGCAACCCGTCAGCGGAAGCCTCACCACACCAAAGGCTGCCAAGGCTGACGCAGCGCCGGTTTACGACCCCGCGTCGCTCTTTTTCCTCGGTATCGCCCTGTTCGGCCTTGCCGGTATCTGCCGGCGACGCCTCGAAGCCAAGAAAGCCCACTGAGCAGCCTCCCCCCCTGGGGGGGGCATGCCCATGAAAAAAGGAGAATGGCACCCCATTCTCCTTTTTCCATGGACTGCCTCCTTGTTCTTCCTCCATCATTTTCCTTACCGCTCCGATGAGGTCCACATCACGATGCGATGCCCGCTCCAGTAAAGTTTCCAGGCCAGGGCAATGGCAATGTTCACGGTGACAAAATACCCGGGAATCCGGAGCAGGGAGTGGCCAAAGGGGACCTTTCTCACATGCTCGGCGGCGGCAATACCGTAAAACGCCGCCTGCCCCACAAACAGCAGGCAGAAAAAAAACGACGAGAGCGCAAGGACCAGGTTGGCCCCAAAGGCGACCACAAGGAAAAAGGGCACCAGCCACCTGCAGAGCTTGTGGCCCAGGAGCTGATAGGAAAAAAGACCGTACCTGAAGGGGTTCAGAAACCGCCTGTTTTCAAAAAACACGGTGAGGCCGCGGACCACGGTACGGATCTTCCGGCTCAGCTCTTTGTCCGGGTCTGCGATGTCTTGGTAATACCCCAGGACCTTGGGATCGCTGACCCCGCGATACCCCAGGGCCACCGCGGACAGCAGCATCCTGAAGTCGCTTTGCATCTCCCCGGAAAAATCCCGGCACACCTCTTTTCGGGCGGCAAAAAAAGAGCCGCTGAGCCCCACCACCGAGTGAACCGAAGACTCCACCCGCCTCACCCACATCTCATAGCGGACATAGGCCCCTTCCCCGCACGGCTTGCCGTCCCGGGCCAGGAGCCTGTCCTCGCTGGAGACACACCCCACCGACGGGTCCGCAAAGTTGGCGACAATGGCCCGGATCCCGTGGGGTTCCAGGACAGTGGCCACATCGGAAAAGACCACGATCTCACCGCGGGCACGCTCCAGGGCGGCCTTCTGGGCCCGCTCCTTGCCGCTGCGCCCCGGCATTTCGAGAAATTCAACCCCCCGGTCCTCAAAGGTCCTGACAATATCGGCGGTGCCGTCGGTGGAGCCGTCGGAGGCCACCACCACCTGAAAGGAGTCCTGCGGATAGTCCAGAGCAAGGGTGTCCTCGAGTTTCTGCCCGATCCTCTTCTCCTCGTTGTAGGCTGCGATGATAAAGGTCACCGACGGAAGAATGGACATCTTTTGCACCGGGGCATGCCTCGGCCGGATCAGCTTCAGGGACAGGGGGTAGCCAAAGTAAGCGAAAAAAATCATGAACACGGACCCCGCGAACAGCCATGCACTCATCGATCCCCCCCGGGCCGGTCCAGCACCCCTTCATACAGTTGATGGTAATGCTCCGCCATGGCCTCGGCGGAGAAACGGTCCTGAACGGTTTTTTCGGCACGGAGGGCCACCTGCCCGCGCAGATCACCGCTTTCACATAGGGGCACCAGGCACCGGGCAAAATCCCCCGGGTCCCGGGTGGGCACCAGATACCCGTCCCTGCCGTGGGTAATGATCTCGCCGAGCCCCCCCACATCGGGGGCCACCACAGGCACCCCGGCGGCCATGGCCTCCAGGATGCTCATGGGGATGCCTTCGTGCACGGAGGTGTTAAGGTAGATGTCGATGGACCGGTAAAAGGCGGGCATGTCCGTCACATGCCCGGCAAAGGAGAACCGGTCCGATAGCCCTGCAGCCTGGACCCGCCCCTGGAGGGCATCCCGCAAGGGGCCGTCCCCGGCCAGCCTGAACCTCACCTCAGGCAGGAGGCGCCCCACGGCCTCGGCCGTATCGATCATCAATGCAAAATCCTTCACCGGGTAAAACCGGCCTGCGGAGCCGATGGTGAGGGTGTTCCCTGCCGGCCGGTGTGCAAGGCCCCCAGAGGGGGTGACCCCATTGTAGACCACACAGGCCTTCCCATCCTTGAGGCCGAAACTGCGAGCCATGGCTCTCCTTAAATCGTCGGAGACACAGACATACCGGTGAAAGCCGTGGGTGAGCAGCAGCATGTTGATCCGTGATACGCATCGTTTCAGAATCCCTGACTCTTTAAGGGAGGTCTCCGGCATCCCGTGCTGGGTGGAGACCAGCCGCGGCCTTCGCACCAGGCCGCAGGCCAGAAAGGCGAGGATATTCTCCTTGTATCGGTGGGCATGGACAATGTCCGGCGCTGTGTCCTTGAGGATCCTGCGCACCTTCACCAACAGGGCCCCAAAGGAGAGGGTCTCCTCAGGCACCACCCACACGGGCACACCCTCTTCCCGGAGGAGGCGGGAGAGCCGCCCCGGGTTCAGGGCGATGACCTGAACGTCCACCCTGCCCGACGCATGCAGGGTCCGGGCAAGGTTCCACGCCATGACCTCGGCACCGGCCCAGAGATCATCGGAGACGATGTAACAGACGCGCATCATGGCCTTTCGGGTCAGCGTTTAAGAAAAGAGAGGCTCCTGGCCACCAGGTACACCCCATGGTAGAACACATTCGGCACCAGGGCCCGGGGCGTGATAAAACCGAATTTGGTGACGGTGAGCCCCACGTTGAGAGCCACGGCCACCACCGCAGCCACCATGGCCCCTGCAAAGCGCCCCGTCACCAGCAGGAGAAGGGACAGGCACCACAGGGCACTGTGGACCGAAGCGGCCACGGCCACCTTGGATCGGGTAAAGGCCGCAAAGCTCTGCATGTCCCCGGTGCCGTGCCAGAGCTCCCTTAGGAAAAACGCCTTCACGGTTTTCGGGTACCCCTCGTGGTGGGTCCTGTACCCCGGGTTGATGTGCAGCGCCGCCCCGGCGGCCCGGGCCCTGTCGCAGAAATCCACGTCCTCTCCCGTCACCAGGTCTTCCCGAAACCCGCCCACTGCCTCAAACACGGCCCGCGTTGTGATGATGTTTCCACCATTGAGGTAGGTGGCGGCCCGATGGGTCCGCCGGACCAGATGGGCGAACCACACCTCCTCAAGGGCGCTGGGCTCTTCGGAGAGGTCGTACCGGGCCCCGGTCACCACCAGGGGACCGCCCTCCAGCAGGGGAAGCTCCTGGCGGAGCTGCCTCACCCATTCGTCGGTGATGAGCACATCGGCGTCCAGAAAGGCCAGGACCGGGGCTGTTGACGAGGCAACCCCGATATTGCGGGCCCGCGAAATGGTGACGGCCTCGGCAAGGGGGACAAGGGTCACCCCCTCCACCCCCCGGGCAATGGCTGCGGTACCGTCGGTGGAGCCGTTGTCCACCACCACCACCTCCTTGAGAAGGTCGTCGTCCAGCAGCTCAAACACACGCCCCAGGGTGGCGCCGATGAAATCCTCTTCATTGTAGGCGGGAATAATGACGGACAGGGATGGACCTTGTGAATCCATGGGTCTCCGTTGGTCTTTTATAGTATTAGGTTGTCAACGATGCCTCCGCGGCCCTGCCGGAGGCATCGCTGTCATGATTTAAGCCGTTTCAGTTCACCTCAAGGGGGCCGACCTCCCCGCCGCCCCAGGGGGCCTCAAGGGTGACGAACATCTTCCAGGGGGACCAGCCCGAGAGGTTTCCCCCTTCGTCGGCCTGTCGGACCCGGGCGTAGTAGGTGGTGCACTGGGCCAGGGAGGCCTGGCCTGCAAGGCTTCCCTGGAAGGCACCGGAGCTGCTGTTCACCACCAGTGTGTTGCCGGTGCCCGACACCTGCCCGGCCCACACCATGCCGGTCTCCGAAGACGTGGTGCTCACCTGCCCTTCGAACCCGCTCTGGGTGTGGCCCGCATAGTCAAAGGCGGTTTTGTAAATGGCGGGATTCACCGGAGAGCCTGCCATGCCGATGCGTGAGGTGGCGATGACCAGGTTATCCAGATACCGCTGCTGGGGCCGGGGGGACCCACCGTTCCAATAGTTGCCCAGGGAAATCATGTTGATGCCGTAGTCACGCCAGGAACCGATCCAGTTGAGGCCTGTCTGGCGAATCTCCAGCTCCCCGTCGATCCAGAGGTCCTGTTCCCCGTCGCTGTTGCCCGGTGAGTTGAGCTTGACCCGGGACTCGATGCAGATCCAATGGTCGGCGTTGTCCGTGGCATAGATCTGGGTACTCCCAGACTTGGCCCCCAGCCAGGTCCCGTTGTTCTGGTCGTTGTAGGTGGTGGAGGTGACGGTGCTGCCTGAGACAAAGGTCTTGGGGTCCGTTCCCAGGGCCAGCTCATTGCCGTGCCACACGTGGGCGATCATGGCCTGGCGCCAGTCCGAGGCGGAAAACACCGAGGCGCGGGTGACTTTTTTGGCGTTGCCCTCCCACCCCTTGGAGAGCTTGATGTAAAACCGCCAGAAAACCTCATCGAAATCCTCGGAGCTGCGGCTTTTGGAACCCGCAGGGTTTCGGCCGAAGAAGTAGGAGACCGACCCGGCGCTCACCTGGCCTGCGGTAAACCATTTGGCCACAAGAGACTTGGAGGAGCCGCCGAACCCCTGGTCCGAAGTAATGGACAGGGCGGTGTTGTCCCCGGCGTTGTAGTCGGAGTAGTCGCTGGAAAGGGAAGACGATTCAAAATCGTCCATGAAAATGGTGTCGTCCCCGGCCACCTCATCCACCACCTCCACGCTGTCCACACGGGGCACCGGCACATTGGAATCGGGAGGATCCGGGTCCACGGGTTCGTCCCCACCGTCCTGGGGTCCCACCAGGGGGATGTATGCCCCCATGCTGGCCGCTTCGGACGTGCCGTCTCCATCCACATCCCGCCTGATGGCCATGTACCCGGCGCTGGAGCTGCTCAAGGCATACCCGTCGAGGGAAGAGGGCGAGCTGCCCCCCACAAAATCTGCGGAGGTGGAGCCCATGAGCTTGGAGTTGGCGCTGCCACCGGTGTGGCTGCGCCAGGCGTTCAGGTCATAGTTCACCCTGTTTTCGATAACGATGGTCCCGCTGGGATGCAGGTTCTCGTCCATGACCGAATTGTGGGCCGTGCTCTCATACCGGTGGATGGGGATCTCCTGGGTGAAAACATTGCCCCGGATGTCGTTGTTCCGGGCCCCGTCCGCGTCGTCGCTCAAAAGCAGCTGGGCCCCGAACACGGTGTTGTACCAGATCTTGTTGTTGTCTCCCCCGTCCCCGCCGTTTTCGCTGTTCACACGGAAGTTAACGTTATTCACGCCGATGACGTTGTCGTGGATGTAGGCGTAGTTGGTGTTGGTGAGGATGGAGTAACGAGTGGCCGTGTCGTGGATGTAGTTGTAGGCGATCTCGATCTGGGGAGAGTTCACTTCGTTGGCATGCTTGTAAAAGATGCCGATGGGGGAGTTGGAAAACTCGCAGTGGAGAACCCTGGCCCCGGGGCTGCGGAAGAAAATCACCCCGGCGGTGTTCTGGTGGACGTTAAAGCCGGGCCCCCTCACCGTGCAGTGTTCCATAAGGAGGTTTTCGGCCCGGATCGACGCTTTGACAAAGGCCACGTTGTCCCCGCCGTCGGTCATCTCGGCCGTGCAGTGGGAGATGGTAAAATTCGTTGCCGTGGTGTTGTAGCCCACATGGAAAAAGATGCCGCCCCCGCGGAAGTTGATCCCCCTGACGACGTTGTAGTTTCGCTCGATGTCAAACACCTTGGCCGATCCCAGGGTGCTGACAAAGGTCACGTCTTCGTTTTCGTAGTTCCGAAAGGTGATGGGACTTGAGGATGTGCCGTCATTTCCGCTGCTCTTGGTATCGATCTCCGAGGAGATGGTGTAGCTGCCACCCCGGAAATAGACGGTGTCTCCGGCCCGTGCGTTGAACCAGGCCTGCCGGGGCGAGGCCCAGGGTTTGTCGATGGTGTTGCTGTCGTAGGAGACGGAATCGCTGCCCCCGGGTGCCACATACAGCGCCTTTGCCCGGACCTCCGCGACCCCGGCCCCAATCATGAGCAGCACCGCCCACATCACCATGCAGCATCGGCCCGCAGCGCCCTTTGTCCTTGTCCGTTCGTCCATCATTTTCCTCCATCCACGTTTTTTTTCGACTTGCCTCAAAACCCCATGCAAAAACACACCGCCCCACGGCCCTTACAAAAGGCCCGCCAACCGGCAGCCGAACATCCTGTCCGAATTCGTCATGTCCTCATGCACCGGGATCCTGCTCAAGCTGTACACATCGCCTCTTCCGTCGTTCCACCCCCACTCGGTGGTCACGGCCGCGGCAAACCCGCACGATTCCACCTGCCGGGCAACGGCGGGACTCCAGTTGCCGTTGGGATAGCAAAAAGGCAAGAACCCGGGATCCACGGCCCCCCTGGCGCAAAGCTGTGCCATGGAGACCGAAAGCTCCTCGGCCACCTCCTCGTCGCTGAGAAGGGTGAGCAGATGGTGGCCGTGGGTGTGCGACCCGAAAGTGATCAGGCCCGAGGCCCGCATCTCCTCGACTTCCTGCCAGTTGATAAAGGCACGTTTTGACGGGTCAAACCCCACCTGCCACCTCTCGGAGAGACGGGTAAGCACCTTTTCGATCTCTGCTATGGGCTCTTTTTTCAGCAGGGCCGCGGCAGCTTCGATCTGTGCTTCCACGGGCCCCTTGAGCCCCTCCAGGGCCCTCACCCGGCTGTCCTTGCTGGGCCCGGTGGGTCCTGCGTCCTTCTGGCGCCCGTAGTAAAGAGCCACCAGCCTGTCGGTCCAGAAGATGCGGTCCTCCCCGATAAAAGCGGTGGGTAAAAACACCGTGGCCGTGGCCCTGGCCCCCATGAGAATCGGGTAGGCGTTTTCGTAAAAGTCGATCCACCCGTCATCGAAGGTCAGGACGCAATAGGGACGCCCCGATCCGGCACCGTTGGCTGAAAGGGCCAGCAAAAGGGCTTTTTCAAGGGAGACAATGTCAAACCGCTCTTTAAGAAACGCCACATGGGCCTCAAAGGTCTCGGGAGTCACGTACATCCCGGGCTGTGTGGTCCCCGCGGCCTCGGATTCGGAGAGCACGCGATGATACATGAGAACGGGATAGGCCCCGAAGGAGAGATCGGCAAGCCTCCGGGCCATGAGCCCCGTTCGGCAGTATGCCCAGGCCATGGCCCGCTTCACGGCGCCTTTGGCGCCCGTCAGGTCAAAAGGCCCCATGGCTCGCCTCGGAGGGTTCCCACGCCTCGGCCAGGGGTTCTGCAACGTTGACCGTCACGATGATCAACCCGGTGAGGTACCAGAAGTGGGCGTAGTACAGGACCGAAATAAAGGTGGCCGAAGCAAAGAACCCCACCATGGCCACGATAAACCCCAGGCCCAGGGCGCGAAGGAATCCGCGATCCTCGGCCTCGTCATCATCATCCCCTTCGTCTTCGTCCCAGTCCTCATCCCATGTCGACACCCTGATCAGCCAGAAGACGTCTTTCACATTGGCGTGCACCAGAAGCAGGTAGAGAAGGGTTCCGATGATGCCGGTCTCCGGAATCAGGGTAAACCAGAGGGAGTGGGCGGCACGCCCCCACATGCTCCTCTGGAAATCATTCCCCTGGTATTCGGGAAAACGGATAGGGTAGTTGTTGCCCCCCACCCCCAGGGGATTGTCCAGAAACATCCGCCAGCCTGCTGCCCAGGATTTGAGCCGGGTGTCTGCGGTGCTCTCCGACAAATCCGTGATGGTGGCCATCTCATCGATGTACCCGGAGTCCACCCACAGAACCACGGCCACGCAGGCCAGGGCCACCAGGGTAAGGGAAAGCGCCCTTCTCTTTGAGAAAAAACACATGGCAAGGCACACCGCCAGCAGCCCCACAAAGCCCCCACGGGACATGGAGCCCACCACCGTCAGCAGCCCCACCCCCACCCCGGCGAGAAAGAGAAGCCGGAGGCTCCGGCTGCGTTCCGTGGCATAGAGGTAGTAGCTGATGGGAAACCACATGTTCATGTACAAAGAGAGATCATTCTGATCGTGAAAGTAGTGCCCCGGCCCGATCCAGCCGTGGGTCATGGAGTACAGGCCGATGTAAATCGACAGGATCACCCCCACCGTCATGACGGTCCGCAGGCGACGGACCGAGTCCACGCACACAATAAGGGAGAGCACAAAGGGCATGTAGAGAAGCTGGGTCTTAAAGGCCATAAAGGAGTAATACTGGTTGCGGACAAAGGGAACGTACGCCGCCAGCAGCAGGATGAACAGCCCCATGAGCCACACCTGTCGGTACTGGAGGTAGTCTTTGTACCCGTTGATCAAAAGGTAGAAGCACAGGACCAGGGTCAGGATCAGGGCGGGCCGCATGGCGGCGATGGGCAATACCACCTGGGGCCTGCCGTAATCCACCACAAGGTACATCATGGTGAAAAAAAACCACGACGCGTGCTGGGTTCCGCGCTCCATGGTCAACCCGGGTTGCGTTACGTTGGACATAGGCCTTCCGATCCGGTTTCCAAGGCCAGGGCTCAGGGCCGTGACCCGCAGGTAAATAAGTTGCTGCTCACGTTTCGGCGGTATTTCCTTTCGGGAGCTTCCGGTCCCCTTGGTCGGCCCGCGTGTAGACCGACAGGGCATAGAGCAAAAATCCGATGGAATAGAAAAACTCGGCGATCTCGGCGTGGGACCAGTGGGCCAGAACCATCATGGCCACCTTTTCGTAGGCAATGGCCACCACAAACAGGGGAACGCAGAGCAGGGGCGCCACGGGAAACCGCAGGGCCTCAAGGAGGGCCCGCACCCTGGGGACCCACGCCTTCAGCAGGGGAAGGATGACAAAGAGGATGGCGGCCATGGCCGCCAGGAGCCGGTGGGTGTTGAAGATGTGGGAGTACTTGGAAAAAAAGGCCATGTTGTGGACGTTGAGTTCGTTCTGGACATTGATGCGGGTGATGCCCTCCGGAACCTCATAATGAAACATCCACTGCCCCCAGCTCTCCTCTTCCCCGGCGATAAACACAAACATCAACCCGAAGAGAAGATAGAACACGATCCCTTTAAAGGACCTTTCGACCCGGTACACCTGCCAGGCCCGGACCCAGAACATCAACCCCGAAGCCAGGTAAAGAATCGCCGTCAACAGCTCGGTGTAGGCGCTCTCCTTCACCAGGAGGAGATAGAGCTCCATGTCCGTCACCATGATGATGAAAAAAATCGCCGCCAGGCATAAAAACAGCAGCGTCCAGACAAAATACGTGCCGGGTTGATTTGACAGGTCCACTGCCCTTTTCTCCGCCGTGCCGACCCCTGCCCTGTTCATGGTCCCTCCTTCCCGTGGTCTTGCCACAACGCCACGCTCACATGGCGGCGTTGTAAAAGCTCACGACATTGTTGAGGTAGGTTTCCTTCACATGCTCGGTAAACGCCCGCTTTCGGGCGGCCTCACCAAGGACGTCCCTCAAGGCCTTGTCCGCCATGAGCTGCGCCAGTTTTTCCGACAGCTCCGCCGTGTTTTCCGGTTCAAAGAGCACCCCGTCCACCCCGTCCCGGATCACGGTGGGGATCCCGTCCACGTTGGCCCCGATGCGGGGTTTTCCGGCGGCCATGGACTCCACCAGCACCCGTCCCATGGCTTCCGACCGGGAGGGCAGCACAAAAATGGAGCACCCCCGGATGTGATCCGGAACCTCCGAGGTCTCCACCGGGGGGTGATGGACTATCTGGGGATGATTGCCCATGCATGCCTCCAGCTCCCGGGGATCCGGGTACCAGCCGAGGATCTTCAGCCGCCACTGGGGGAACTCCGGGGCCACCCGCTTAAAGGCGTCGATGAGAATATCCACGCCCTTGCGCTTGAAGGGATACCCCACAAAGAGCACCTCGTGGTTCTCGGTCCCGTTTCCCCCGGCAAACCGGTCGATGGGCACGTAATTGGAAAAACTGTGGATAACGTCGGTTTTCATCACCGGTTTGAAGGGATCCACCTGGGTGGGAAACAGGAGCTTGACCCCGTCGGCCCTTTTAAGGACCCAGGCCTCGATCCTGGGGTAAAAAAATTTTTTCAGCCTCACGGAGAGGGTATGGGCGTCGTCCATGTACTCGGCAGGGGATGTGTAGACCCCGTTGACCTCCGGGGCGAACTTCGTGTTTAAGATGGCGGCGGTGACAGCGCCCCAGACCCCGGTTTTCAACGGATCGTAAGTAACCACCAGGTCGTAGCGGTCCTTTTTCATCCGTGAGGCCAGGGCAAAGGCCACACACCGCATGAAAAACAGGATGTTGTACATCAGGTACCGGTCGTAGCGGATTTTCGTAAGAATCAACCGAAAATGTCCCGCCTTGCGCACCTTGAGCATGGGCCCGTAGCAAGAGCCCAGCACCACCCCTTGAAAATGGGCAGACAGGTCCTCGTACTTGGACAGTTCCGAAACCTTGCTTAAAGGGCGGGGAACGATAAAGACCAGCTTTTTCCTGTTGCCGTTGCCTTCCATCACACGCTCTCCTCGGTCCAGTTTACTCATGAAATATCCGGGGTAAGGTGGCCCATGAGCTTTTGCGTCAGGGCCTCCCGTGAGAAGCAGTCCATAAACTCTTCAACATGGTTGTCAGGCAGGGGGCCTTTTGCGTACCTGTCCATGGCATCCACAATGGCCCCTTTGATCTTCTCCGCAGAGTCCTCGGTGATGACATAGGAGCCGGGGCTGTAACGCCGGATGATCTCTTCGGCCTCACCGGGCGGGATGGTGGCCAGAAACGGGATGTTCATGGGGATCCCCTCAAAAAGCTTGGTGCTGAGCATCAGCTTCATGATGCGTAAGAGCTGCAAATGGGACCGCCGCATGGCCAGCAGCACCTCTGCGTGGCTCACCCGGCCGTTGACCGTCACCAGGTCCTCCACCCCGAAGCGGGCCGCATAGTCGCGGATCGCCCCCTGTTCGGAGCCGTAAAAGAGAAACTGAAAGGTCTCGGAACAGATCCTGTTTTCCTTCTTCAGCTGGGCCAGGGCCGAAAAGAAGTTGTCCGCGTACATGTTCAGGGAGGGGTTGAACTTGTAGTAGAACTGCCCGGTATAGATGATGGTGAACCGGTGGAACTTCTCGGGCTGATCCGTCACCAGATGGGTGGCGTCAAAGCCGTTGTGGACGGTGACCACCTTCTCTTTGAACTGGGGGAACTGGGCTGCATACTCCCGCCGGGTCTCGTCGGTGGTGACGATGAGCAGGTCGGTGTGCTTCAGAAACAGCCTCGCAAAAAAGGCATCAATCCTCTCTTTGGTGCGGCTGGCCTTGGAGCCCTCCAGCGTCAACCCGAAGGGATCGCGAAAATCAAGGACCAGCCGCCTGCCGGTGAGCCGTCGGCAGGCCACCCCGATGAGGGCGGCGCTGAAAGGGGAGCAGGAGACATAGACGGTCTCGATATTGTGGGCACGGATGAGCTTGACGGCCCGAACAACGGTCAGCGGCACCCACCCCACGAAAAAATCTGGGATGCAGAGGAACTCGTAGAAATAGTTCCGCGATACGCCCCTGTTGAACAGGGAGAGGACTCTGTCCACCAGGCCGTTGGCCTTGCCCAGAAACTTGATGGGGTTGACAAGGGACCGGGTGTAGACCGCGGGCACCCCGTCCGGAGGTGCGTCGGTGCCCAGGGAGCAGTAGTGCCTGTCCGGGTTTTTCACGCTCAGGGCATAGGGGCTCCAGCCCTCCTTTTTCAGGTAGGTGGCAAAGGCAACGCTCCGCTTGCACCCCACATCGGTCAAGGGCGGAAAGTAGTAACACACCATCAATAGGTTTTTAGATGCCACAGGCGCCCTCAAGAACCGACGTGATCCGCTCACCGGCATGGCCGTCCCACAGCTCCGGCACGGTGCATGGTTTCCACCGGCCGGACAGGGCCTTCAGGCTTTCGGCTTTAAGCCTTTCGCCGTCGGAGCCCACGATAAGATTGGAGCCCACCTCCACGGTGACGGGCCGCTCCGTGTTTTCCCGGATGGTGATGCAGGGGATCTCAAGGGCCGTGGTCTCCTCCTGGAGCCCGCCGCTGTCCGTGATGACCAGGGCCGCGTCCTTCCACAGGTAGAGAAAATCGTTGTAGCCCAGGGGCGGCATGCACAACAGGCCCTCTTTCACGGTACCCCCGTTGATGGGGGGCTCGCTGAGATACCCGTCCAGACCAAAGCGCGTGATGTTTTTTCGCGACCGGGGGTGGCAGGGAAAGATCACAGGCACCTCCCCGGCCAGGTCTCCGAGGGCGGCCAGCATGGCCTCCAGCACCTCGGGGTTGTCCACGTTGGAGGGCCGGTGCATGGTCAGGCAGATGTAGTTTCCGCGGATGCTCTGCTTCAGGGTCGCCACCTCACCGGACACCGCCGAGGCCTCAAGCCGGCCCAGCTGGTAAAACAGATTGTCGATCATCACGTTGCCCACAAAGTGGACCCGTCCGGGGTCGCATCCTGTGGAGACAAGGTTGGCGGTGGCGCCCTTTTCCGTAGTAAAAAAAATATCGGTGATGGCATCGGTGGCCAGCCGGTTGATCTCTTCGGGCATCAATCGGTCCCCGGAGCGCAGGCCCGCCTCCACATGGATCAGGCTCGCCCCCAGTTTTTTGGCCACAAGGCCAGCGGCAATGGTGGAATTGACGTCCCCCACCACCATCACGTAATCGGGTCGGTCCGTCAGGCAGATCTCCTCGAACTTCATCATAACCGAAGCGGTTTGAAAGGCGTGGGTGCCGGACCCCACCTCCAGGTTGTGGTCCGGCCTCCGGATGCCCAGCTCCGCGAAAAAGGAACCGGACATGTTGTGGTCGTAGTGCTGACCGGTATGAACGATCACGGTCTCAAAGGCCGGGGAGGCGTCCATGGCACGGACGATGGGCGCAATTTTCATGAAATTGGGACGGGCCCCGGCCACGACAAATATCTTTTTTTTCTTCATCGGTTTCACACCCCGTGAAATCAACGGCCGGGCCACGGCATGGCCCGATCCTTAATAAGGGTTACGGCTTGGTGGCATCATGGCTCATGCGCAGGCGCTTGATGCCCACCGACACCACCCCGGAGACAGACTCCGCCACCTTGTCGAAGACGGCTCGCTCCAGCTTGAAAAGAACCAGCAGATAGGCCACGCCCCCGACCACAACGTAGAGGGCCAGCTCAGCCCCCAGGGCAACATCAAAGGGCGCCGAGTCCACCCCGTAGCGCAAGGCCGTCACCCCGCACACCATGGCAGCAGACGCCACCAAAGACCCCATGATGTTGGCAACATACGTGGAGACCGGGATCCCGATCTTTCGAATGGTCACAAGGACCCAGCCGAGGCAGAGCAGGGGGTTGACGGTGAGCCACGGGATGACGATGGCGTTAAGGCCGTAAGGGATAACCAGGTAAAAGGAGATGGGCATGCACACGGCGCAGGCCAGCTGGTAGTAAAGCCCCCATTTGGGCCGCCCCTGGGCAAAGTGCACAAAGCTGTTGTTGGCGTTTAAGGCAATGAAGATCTGGGCGATGCACAGATATCGGAACACATGGATGATGGGGCTCCACTTCTCCGTAAGGAGCAGGGTGACGATGACGTCCCCGGTGAGAAAGCCCCCCAAAAAAAAGGGAATCACAAGGAGCATGGAGACCTTGGTGATGCTTAAGTAGAACCGGTTGAACTCCTCCTTGTTTCCCTGGAGCTTGGCAAAGGCGGAGAAGGCCACCTGGTTGATAAGGGAGACGATCTTTTCCGTGGGGATCTTCGAGAGCTGAAGGGCCAGGGAGTAGTACCCCAGGGTCCCGCTCTGCCACGCGCGCCCGGCAAAGAACTGGTCTGATTTTTCCCAGACATAAAAAACAGACCCGCTGAAGGCCTTGGTGAGCCCGAAGAAAACATAGGGCTTGAGCTCCCGGTAGCTGAAGTGCAGCCGGGGGCAATAGCGGGTCTTGGCAAAGACAAAGACGGTGATGACCGAAAAGGAGATGATCCGCCCGCCCAGAAGGGTCCACGCCCCCCCGCCCCGGGTGGCGATGATCATCATGCCCAGGCACGACACCACGGTGCCCACCATGGTCATGAACCCCAGGAACTTGAACCCCAGCTCTTTTTTGATGAGGTTCAAGGGGATGATCTGAAGGCCCGACAGGATGAAAATAACGGAGACGGCCTGGGTCAGGGGCACGACCCGGGGCTCCCGGAGAAGATAGGCGGTCAGGTAAGACAGGGGCACGCAACTTGCCGCCACCAGGCAGCTCACCCCCAGGGCAAACCAGAACACGCTGGAGAGGTGCTCGGTGACGATGTCCTGCTTCTGGATGATGGCGGCCCCCAAGCCCAGCTCGTTGAAGATCTCGGCATAGCCCGTCACGATGGTGGCCATGACCATGAGCCCGTAGTCCTCGGGGACCAGAACCCGGGCGATGAAGATCGTCACCGCCCAGGAGAAGAGCTGGCTGAAGAGACGGAACAGGGCCAGCCAGGAGACGCCCTTGAACGCTTTTTCAACGACAGTCATGATGGGTCCGTCCCGTTCCGCCCGAGATAGAGGGCCTCATACCGTGCCGCCATGGTCTCGGCGCTGAACCGATCCCAAAAGACCTGCCGTCCGGCGTCCCGGTACGCTGCCAGCCTGGCCTCGTCGTCCAAAAGGGCTGCGGCCTCTGCGGCCAGGGCCCCCGGGTCTGCCGGGGGCACCAGGGAACCGTTGACGCCGTGGGTGATCACCGACGGGACGCCCCCCACCCGGGTGGCCAGCAAGGGACACCCGGCGGCCATGGCCTCGGGGATCACCATGGGCAACCCTTCACGCAGGGACGGGAGCACGCACAAATCAAAGAGCCCCAATAGCTCCGGCACATCCATGCGGGGCCCGATAAAGCGGATGCGATGGGTCATGCCAAGGTTCCGGGCCTCCTCTTCCAGAGCTCCCTGTCGGCTGCCCTGCCCGGCCACCACCAATGTTGCACCGGGAATACGGGCGACAATCTCCGGCATGGCCCGGATAAGAAAAATCCCTCCCTTTTCTTCCTCCAGGCGCGCCACAAACCCCAACACAGGCCCGTCAAAATTCAGGCCCAGTTCGCGGGCCTTGGCCCTGCGGTCCACGGGAACGGCGTAGGTCTCCCCGGAGATGCCGTTGACGATGGTGGCCAGCTTGGCAGCAGAAATTTTCTCGTAACGCCTCAGGTTGGACACCGTATGGTCCGAAACCCCCACCACCTTGTGGGCAACGTGGGAGACCGCCCATTCGGCAACCATATACCGCCATTTGTCCGGAAAGGCGCGGGCATGGTCCGTGTGGATCCGTCTCTTCACCCCGGCCATGAGGGCACCCACCATGCCGTCCACAAAGGGCTGGGTGTTGTGGGTATGGATCACCTCGATCTTCTCGCGCCGCAACAGGCGCCCCACCTTCATAAACGAAAAATAGTCGGTGCCCTCCTTCTGGGGCAACAGGAAGACAGGGATCCCCATGGCCTCCACCTCCGGGGCAAATTCCCCCAGTTCTCTCAGACAGAGCACAGAGACATCGAAGCGCTCTTTGTCGATGTGGCGGCACAAGTTCACCACCACCTGCTGGAGACCGCCGATGGCCAGATCGTGGGTGATCTGCATCAACCGGATTTTTCGGTGAGCGGCGCTCATGGCACGGCCTCCCCACCGGACGTCGCGGTAAACGGAAGCGCTTTGCGGATGCGCCGTCGGTCTCCATCCGTCACATAGGGATGCACCGGCAGGGTCACCAACCGGCTCGCAACCTCCCGGGCCCCGGGGCAGTGGGTGTCCCCGCAATGGGCCCCCATGGCGGAAAGGCGATCCAGGGATCGCGGGTAGGCGGCCATCACGCCCAGGCCAAGGCGCTCGCTGGCCGACAGAAGCGTCTGCCTCTGCGTCGGCTCCGACACCAGAAGGGGATACCTCAAAAGGCCCTCGGCAGGGCTCGTGAGCCCTGCGCCCCCGTCACCTTGAAGCGCCTCGGCCCAGGCATCGGTGTGGCGGCGCCGCGCTGACGACGCCTCCTCCAGCCGCTGTTGCCAGCCACGGGCCAGCCCTGCCTGAAAGCCGGACATGCGTTTTAAGGCAAAGTCGGTATCAAAATGGGTCTCCCCGAGTTTCAAAAACGGAAGGGCCTTGGGAAGCCAGAAGAGCCTGGGATCCATGAGCAGGGCAAGGGCCGCAGCCTGCACCGCAAGGTTCACGAGATCAAGGGCCGAGTACCCGCCAAAAAACGCAAGCTCATCAAAAAGGGCTTTGGCAAGGTCCCCGTTGTCGGTGAGGACCACGCCCCCTTCCACCGTGGAGAGAGCCTTGCCCCGCCCCAAACTGAAAAAGCCCACGTCCCCCAGGGTGCCCAGGGGCTTGCCCCGAAGCCGTCCCCCTAAGGCCTGGGCCGCGTCTTCGATGACCGTCACCGGAGTCCCGGCCGTGAGCTTGCGCACCTTCGGCACGTCCGAGGCCACCCCGAAGAGATGGGTGGGCACAACAGCCAGGATCTCATCGCCCCGCTCGGCCAGAAGCCGGGAAAGCCGCGAATAATCAAAATCCAGGGTTACCGGGTCGATGTCGCAGAGGCACACCGTAAGCCCTGCCCGTTTCACGGCCGAAGGGACGGAGTAACAGGTGTAGGCCGGGATCACCACCTCCCTGCGGGACGGGTTGAGCCGCTGCAGGGCCTTGAGGATCAGGTAGAGACAGGCCTTGCCCGACGAGACGAGGAAAACGTGGGCAGATCCGTGGTACGTTTTGAGTTCCTCTTCAAAACGCCGGAGTTCGTTTTTACCGCGCATCACGCCCTTGAGGCCGCTCAGCACGCTTTTCAAGGGCACGGGGGCGGCTGCGGGCGGCAGTGTACGTCCCAGTCTCACAGGCTGATCTGCCCCCTCACCATGGGCCCGATGACCCGGGTCACGGGGACGGGCAGCTTTTTCCAGAAAGCCATGGCCTTGCCAAACCGATCCCGCTCTCCGGCGGGCCCTTCGGACCGGGGCTGCTCTCCGGGTGTAAACCTGTACCAGTGCAGGGGATGGGGCTCCGGCCCCCACTGTTTTTTAAACCGGTAGGTCCCCTCCCCAGGGGTGGAGCGACCAAAATCAAAGGTGGTGTGCCCCGCATCGCATGCGAACTCCAGCATGCGCCAGTACAAGAGCATGTTGGGGCTCATCTTGTTGAACCGCCTCCGGGTGGAAGCCCAGGGGTTCTGGAGTGCCTTTCCAAAGGAGCAGACCACGGCCGCGGACACAGGCTCCCCGTCTTTTTCCACCAGGATGATGTTGGCTTTGCCGGAAAAGCGTTCCATCACCCGGTGAAACAGCTTTTTGGAGTGCACCGGGGACCCTAAGTCCCGCATGTTCTCGGCAAACACCGTATAAAAAGGGGCCACCAGCTCGTCCCCTCCCACCCGCGCCGAAAGCCCATCCCGGGTTCCCCGGGAGATCTGGTTCCTGAGCTTGGACTTGAACGAGCTCCACAGATCCTTGGACGAAGACGGAAGGCAGAGCACCATGCGCGCCTTGTCCCGGGCCACGGTGAGGGTATACACCCCTGCCCCCATGTCCAGGGTCTCCTGTCCGTCAAAGGAGCCCAGGGAACCGGCCTGCCTCACCTCCACACAACGCGACCCGGTTTCACGACCGATCTCAAGGGCCCGAGTCACAAGGGCCTGCTCGATCTCCGGGGTGTCGGCCACCACCCCGGCCATGTCCACGTAAGGCATGGAGACGAGCTTGTGGCCAAAAATCCGGGACCGCATGGCCACCAGGGGAAGCACCCCCACCACTTCATCGACGCCGTGGCGCCTCTCCAAGGCCGCAAGGCGAATATCCCGATGGCCGTAAACCTCCCGGACCAGCTCCCCCCATTGGGCCATGGCGTAAAGCGACCCCCTGCCGTGGGCAAACAGGTAGGCGTTCCAGGCCTCCTCCGTGACGGTGCGATCCGTTTCTGTGTTCACGATGTGCATGGGGTCCCCTCTATCCCGGATAGTTCATGAAATAAAATTTGCCTCCGGCGGCCAGGTGGAGGCACCTGGAAACCCTATAGTGAATGCATGGAGGCTGACATGATGCCCTCGTTTTGGGGGCATTCGCGTGGCGTGTGACATGTGGCAACCGTTTATGCAGGAGAGGACCATTTCATTTCTCAGGAAACGCGATGAAAGGGACGTGGGATGTGCGTGCCGTTTACCAGAATAACGCCACCGGCCCTTCAGGGAGTCACACATACATGCTGCTGTGATTTAACCCGAGGAACGAAGGTTAAAACGCAGCAGCAAGCAGCTTTCAAGGTGGCTCACCTTGCCGCCGGAGGCATCGATTTTTTCAGCCTTCAATCGAATCGTTGGTGACCTTGCCAAGGTGCTCGGAGCAGGTGGAAAAGACAAACCCGTCGAGGCGCTTCAGGAGGTAGGTGAGTTTGGCGAGACAGTGCCCCAGGTTGAGGTAATGGCGAAATTTGAACATGGGCGAGGCCTGGCGGACGCGGGGCTGGTGCGGGTCGATCTCCCAGGGATGGAGGTAAAAGTGAAACACCCCGTCCCGGGCGGCTTCGGCCTTGACCCCCCTTATGTACAGCCCCTTGGGAATCAGGCGAAAAAAACCCCCGCCCCCCCAGGGCACCGTGCGTCCGGCCACGGACAGGTTGCTCACCGGCAGCTCGTAGAGGCCGTTGGCAAGTCGGGCCACCCCCCGGTCCGGGGGGGGCATGTCGTCAAAGCTGCCGTAACGGGCGTTGCCCCCATAGGAGTTGTAGCTGGCATCATAACGGTATCCGCACTCGGCCAGGATCCGGATCAGGCGCGGCTCGATGGAAAAACTCGGGGCCCTGTACCCGGCCACGGGTTTTCCCAGGATGTCCTCCAGGCACTGACGGCTTGCCACCAGGTCTTCGGTGAGCTCATCGTCGGCACAGGTGGGCACCAGCTGGTGGTTGTACCCGTGGGATGCCACCTCGTGGCCACGGGCGTCCATCTCCCGGATAAGCTCCGGGCACCGGGCCGCCACCCAGCCGAGTACAAAAAAGGTTATTTTCACGGGCTGGCTGCCCCCCAGGGCCTCCAGGCTGTCCATGAGCCGCAGGGTGTTGTCCACCACGCGAAGCTCACGGCTGCCCCAGGAGTCAAAGGGGATCCAGGGCTTGAAGTTCTCCACCTGGAACCAGTCTTCCACGTCCACGGTCAGCAGGAACACCGGGGGCTCCTGCCCCGCGGCATCCTGTGCCAGACCGCCGTGTTGATGTTCATCCGCCCTTGCCAGCGGCTCGGCCCTGTGCATGGTCCGTCACCTTGCGCCCTCATTTGCTCGGACGCCGATCCCCCTTTGCCCCCGACGCATCACAGCGTGAAGAGGTTCAAGGTCATCAGCACCCTGTTTTCCTTGTACTCAAAGGTATTGTCCTCGGACTCCCGTGCGCGGAAGGTATAATCCAGGCGCACCACGGCCCTGCGCATCAGCTGGTATTCGAGGCCGCCCCCCACAACCAGGGAGAGATCCTTGCGGTCATCCTGATTGGGGCGGTTGTCCTCGTAGGCGTCCCCCCGCAGCTCGCCCAGGGCGTTGCACCGCCAGTCCTGGGTGAGGCTGTACAGGCCCGTGGCCCTTGCCAGGGCATAGGTATTGAACCCGGGGTTCTCCGACTCCAGGAACTCCTCTTCGTACCCGCTGGTAAAGGTCAGCACCACCTCGCCCCGGCGCCACCCTCTGGTGGCCACCACATTGGCCACCAGGGAGGGGTAGATCTCGGTGTCGGCATCATCCTGGTCGTAGACCAGAAACCCGGCCCCAATATCGTACTGAAGGTTTTTCATCTCCCCTGCGATGCCCACCAGGGGGTTCAAGGTGTTGTAGTTTGCCCTGGCGTCCCCGGAGGTGGTGGAAAAACCCAGCCGGGCAAACAGGCGGCGTTGCCGGTCGATGCCGCGCTCGGCCCCCACCACGCCGTTGAAGACGTCGTAGGTGGTGTCGTCTTCGTATTCCCCGGTGGCGTAGCCCACATCAAAGGTGGCAAAATCCAGGTCCTGAATCCGGTGTCGCCCATTGACTCGCCCCTCATACTCCCTGCCGTCCTGGGAGAGGCTCTCCTCATCGTAGTCCAGGTCCTCCCCGCTCACGACAAAGCCCAGGCTCTCGTCCCTGCCGGTAAGCCAGGTGCCGGTTAAGCTTGAGAAGAGGTTGGTGTAGGGCAGACGGGAAGATCGCTGGGAGTTGAACCGGTCCCGGTTCTCCTCTTCGCTTCGGACAAACCGGGTGTCCAGCACCAGGCTGACGTTGCGGGAGACGTTCCCGGACAGCACCAGGTCCGCATTGTGGCCGGTGAAATCCAGGTCCGTGTTTTCGTCGTACCAGGTAAACCGCGGCTGGTATCTCAGTTCCGTCAAAAGGCGCTGCCACTGCTTTGTGGCCTCGATCCAGGGCGCGACGCGGTAGATGATATCGTCGGTCTCGTCCCCTTCGTCCAGGAACAGGTTGTCGTTGTACTCCACCTGGGTTTCCAGCCCGATGCGCACATCAGCCCGCACGGACTCCGTTGCCACGCCTCCGCCCAGGGCGACGGCTATAAACACCAGCGCGGGGACCACCCATTTGCGGCTGTCTGTTGCCGTCCTGCGCGCCCTCATCATCAGGGCACCATGATGGTGTCATCGGCCAGGAGAACGATGTTGCCCTTCAAATCCTTTCCCGAGAGAATATCGTGGTAGTTGATGCGGATCCTGGTGTCTCCCTGATCGTTTCGCCTCAGCACGAAGATCTCTTTTTTGTTGGCCCACTCGGTGAACCCGCCTGCGATGGCAAAGGCCTGGAGCACGGTAAGCTCCTTGGCCAGGGGGTATTCACCGGCCTGGACCACCTCTCCCAGGATATAAAATCGCTGGCTTCGTGCTTCCCTTAAGATCACCGTGACCACCGGGTTGTCGATGTACCTGCGCAGCGCGCTCTCCAAATTGGCCTTGAGCTGCCGGGTGGTCCTGCCCGCGGCGGTGACGTCGCTCACCAGGGGCAGGGTGATCTTGCCGTCCAGGCGGATCACCGTGTTTTCAAGGGAAAAATCGGGTTCTTTCCACACCAGCACGTCAATGACGTCCCCAAAGCCCAGGGTGTAGCTCTCCGGACTCTTGGAGACCTTGGACTTCTTTGTCTCGGCCAGGGCCCCACCGATGCCCGTGCCACATGTCACCATCAGACAGACCGCCAGAATGACCGCCATACGCGATTGATTAGACATAGCTCCGCCCCTCGGGTTACAGAACCCTCTTCAAACGTTGATTTTTTGTTGACAAAAAGATGCGGGATAAAATGCCAAAACACCTGTCGACAGGAAGATCAGCCCCCCTTCAACATCGGCGATTCAACCTCATCGCCAAACGGTGGAGGACCCAGTCAACGCGCCCCCACACCGAAAAGCACCGTTCTGATCGTGCGAAAAATAATGACGATATCCATGAACAGGTTCATGTTCTTGATGTAAAACAGGTCGTAGTTGAGCTTTTCCATGGCGTCCTCCACGGAGTCGCCGTACTCGTAGCGAACCTGGGCCCAGCCGGTCACCCCGGGGCGCACGGTAAACCGCTCCCCGTAGTAGGGAATCTCGGCCTCCAGCTGCTCGACAAAATGCGCCCTCTCCGGCCGCGGCCCCACCAGGCTCATGTCCCCTTTCAGGACATTGAACAGCTGGGGAAGCTCATCCACGCGCCATTTCCGGATAAAAAGCCCCACCCGGGTCACCCGGGAGTCGTTTTTCAGGGCCCACACCGGGCCGGACTCCTTTTCCGCGTTCTCCACCATGGACCTGAGCTTGTAGAGCTTGTAAGGCTTGTGCCCCTGCCCCAGCCGTTCCTGGGCAAACAGGAGCGGCCCCCTTGAGTCCAGCTTGATAAAGACGGCGGCCACCAGCATCACAGGGGAGAAGAGGACCAGCAGGGTCAGCGAAACCACGATGTCCTCCAGACGCTTGAGCATGCTGCGCAGGGGCCCTTTCCTGAACCCGTCTGAAAAAATGAGCCACCCCGGGTTGATGGAGGAGACCAGAAATTTCCCGGTGAGCATCTCGTAAAAGGTGTTGCCGTCCATGACATCGATGCCGTTCATGCGGCACAAAAGGAGCTCATCCACGGGCAGACTGCCCCGCTTCTCTTTTAACGCCACCACGATGCGCTCCACCTCGAACTCTTCGGCGGTCGTCGCCAGCTTCTCGTAGGAGTGATGGTGCGGTGCACTCAGGGTGTCGAGGCCGTCCACGTGCTTTTCGGTGACCAGGACCTCCACGCTGTACCCGCAGTCGATCTCGCGCTCGATCTCCCGGCAGATATCCACGGCAAAGTCGCCGTCCCCCACCACCATGATCTTCTGGCTGAACATGCCTGTCTTCAAAATGAAGACATAGACAAACCGCCAGGTCGACAGCACCATGACCACCACGGGCACGTAGACGAGAAAGAACTCCGTGGCCAGCCTGGCCCGGCTGAAGCCGATATAGATCAGGGCCAGCAGGATCAGGGCCATGCCCAGGGCCTGAAACAGCTTGACGGCCAGGTCTAAATAGCCGCTGATATCCCTGAGGCTGTAGACATTGTTGCAATAGAGGCAAAAGACGCAGACCAGGATGATGCACACCGCCTTCAGGTGAAGGCCCGAGTGGTCACTCCAGGGGCTCCCCCCGGAGACGATGAACCAGGTAAGCAGCAGGCACACATAGAGCAGCAGGCTCTCCAGAAGAACCAGAAAGATATTTCGAATCGTGTAATACCGTTCAAATAGATTGATCATGGAAATACCCGAGCCCCGTCTGATTCGGTTAAGACTTGCTCCCGTTTCCGCGCCCTTTTCGGTAGGCGTAGTACTCGCTATAGCCTCGGTCCCGCCCGAAGGGGACGTCGTGTCTGTTGAGGACGATACCGATCACCTTGGTGCGGTCCACCTTGTCCAGCATCTCCCCCACCACCTTTTTGGAGGTCTTGTCGTTTCGGACCACCACCACGATCCCGTCCACGTGCCGGGACAGGGCCACGGTTTCCGGGGCGAACAAGGGGGGCGGAGAGTCGATGATGACGTAGTGGTCCGCATACCTCATCTTCAGGTCATCGATGAGGTGGTGCATGGACGTAGAAGAGATAAGCTCCGAGGGGTTCTCAACGGTCTTTCCGGCGGGAATAACGGAGAGCTTTTCAAGGTGCGTGGGGTGGATCACCTCATCCAGCCCGCAGCGGTTGTTCAGGAAGGCATCCAGACCCGGGGCTTCGCTGGGCAGGGAAAAAATATCCGCCACCACGGGCTGCCTCAAGTCGCTGTCGATGACCATCACCTGATTGTCCAGGCTCCCGGCGATGGCCGCCGCCACATTGGCGGCCACAAAGGACTTCCCCTCGGCGGGCACGGCGCTGGTCACAAGGATCACGCGGCGCGTTTTGCCGTCTTCCGGGAACATGATCGTCGTCTTGATGGAGCGGAACTGCTCCGAGCTGTAGCTCCACGGATCCGACAGGACCACCAGCGGATGCCCGGCGATACCCAAGGGCGGCGCCTCCGGGGTCTCCTCCCCCGGTGCCGCCAGGTCCTCAGGGACCTCCGGCACAGGTGCCTCAGCCGTGGAGACCTCGGGTTTATCGCTGCGTTCCAGCCCCCTTTTCTCAAGTGCTTTGGAAAAATGCCCCATCATGTCACCCCTTGATAAAGATGAGTCCCAAAAGGGTCCCCAGCAGGCACACCGTCGTCAGGCCGCCCACTGCGGGAATGAATCGTTTCACGAAAAACCGCTTGATCTTGAAACCTTCCTGGATGGTCGGGATATTAGCGATCACGGGAAGCGAGGTGTACATCTCTACGGAGCCTGCCCCCCGGAAGGTCTGCATGGTCACCTCCAGCAAGGCCACGATGCCGCAGCCCAGGCCCAGGCCCCCCACCAGAATGAAGAGCACGAGCTTGTTCATGTCCGGTACCATGGGTTTTTCCGGTACCCGGGCCGGATCGATGATGCGGAACTGGCCCCCTTTCTGCTGTTTTTCCATGTTCACGGCGATCTGGGATTCGATCTGGCGATTCAGAAGGGAGTGATAGGCGCTGCGGATATTGTCGTAGTCCCGCTGCAGGGAGATCAGCTCCTGCTCGCGTTTGGGAGTGTCTTCCACGCGCTTTTTGTAAAGCCGGATCTGGGCCATCAGGTCGTCCCGCTCCTTTTCATTGGCCCGAACCTCGGCCAACAGCGCCGCCCTCTGCTGCTCAAAGGCCGTCAAAGGCCTGGTCTGCGGCTTTTGAGCCACGGCCGCTTCGTCCGGTTCCGCCTCAAGCTGCCGGATGGCCGACTTCACCTGCAGAACATCCGGGTGGTACTCGGTGTAGCGCTTCAACCGGAAGTTCAGCTCCTCCCGCAGGCGGGCCAGCTCCTGTTCCTTGGTGAGGGAACGCACCGGCACCGCATCCAGGGTCGGGTCCACGGGCTGGTTGGCCCGCTGCAGGAAGATGTCCAGGCGATCCTTGGACATCCTCACCTCGGTACGCACCTCGGTGAGGCGCTCGTTCAGGGAGTCCAGGATACTCAGGTTGCTCTCCAGCTGCTCGGGAAGCCCGCCCATGTAACGTTCCCGGTACTCTTTGAGCTTGGCCTCCGTATCCACGAGTTTCACCCGCATGGTCTTGAGCTCGGCTTCCAGAAAGGAGTTGGTCCCCAGGACCAGGCTCTCCCGGAGCTTCAGGTTTTCCTCGATGATGTTGGCGGCCAGGGCATCGGTAATCTGGGTCACCCGCACCGGGTCCGTCCCCCGATAGGAGACGGTGAAGGAGTCTGCGGTGCGGTTGCGCCCCCGGGTGAGCTCCACGGAGATGCGTTTCCTCAATATCGCCACCTTGTCCTCCATGAACATCTCCCGGTGGGCGTCACCTGAAAACAGGTTGAACTCCCGGATGATTTTCTCCAGGTTGGTTCGGCTCTGGATGCGCTGGGCAAGGGTGGTGATGCGGATGTTGGTCTCTTCGGAGACGATGGTCCGGACCACCTCCGGTGAGAGGTTCCGGGGCTGGACCAGGATCACGGTTTTGGCTTCGTAGAAATTCTGCAGGGTCAGCACACGGTAAATGCCGAAGCTCAGGGAAAGGGCCAGGGTGATCAGAACGATCCAGTACCACTTTGCGACCATCCCGATGTAGAACTCCATGTCGTTCTTATCGCGTCGGATGCCTTTCATATGTCCTCCAGCAGTCGTTGGCCGGTTCTGAAAAACCGGAACCGTACCGGTGAGCGATGAGGTCCGTTCGTTTGTCTTGTCGATGAATGGATAAGGGGACAGCAGACCGTACGTATCGGTAGACGACTCTCCCACAGGCGTGGAAAAGGACAGGTGGGTCCCGCGTGAACCCTGCGGCAATGGGCTCCCGGCGCCACCGGACACCGATCCTGCAAACTTCCCGTGGTACCGTCGGTCGGTACGAAACAGACTCAGGAAAATGGCAAATGGAAATTGTGAAACACCCGGAGGAGAGGAGGATTCAGATGAAACCAGATAGGAAATTTTGAACTTGATATGGCATTTATAATAATCTATTATTTATCAAGATTCAACACTATTCATGATCTGAAAAATGACGACACGGCATGATTTTTCATGCACATGCGTTGACCATCGGCGCCTGTAAAATGATGCGCGCCGCAGGAGATCGGTATTCCTTATGGGCGGTCTTGCCGATGCATCCGTTGACAACAAAAACGCCGCCTGGAATCGCCTCGCGACCCATGGATACGGATGGACAGCCCGTCCCCCCTTCCCTGGCCCAGCAAGGCACCGCCGGTATTAGGGACATTGATCTCACGATGTGTTGCTCGCTTTCCCGACCCGCGCCCCGCTCGGACGTCACCGAGCCTCCATGTCCCGCCGGTTCACCCCGAGGCATGGCCCGCGCCCGTCGGCCCCTCACCCGATGCTCCGCGCCTTATCTCCCCTTCCCCGATACTGCCACGTTAACGCACCCGGACACAGCAAAGAGGGCCACGCCATGGACACTCCCCTTGTGGGCTCCAGCCCCAGTATCCAGAAAATCCGGGAAATCATCCGCCTGGTCTCCCAGGACACCTCGCTGAACGTGGTCATCACCGGTGAGACCGGTGTCGGCAAGGAGGTGGTGGCCCGGGTGCTCTACGAGCTCTCTCCACGGCGAAAAAAAGAGTTCGTCAAGGTCAACTGCGCAGCCATCCCGGACACCCTCCTGGAAAGCGAGCTCTTCGGGGTGGAGCAGGGAGCCTTTACCGGTGCCCACCGCAAGCGAAAGGGAAAATTCGAGCTGGCAGACGGGGGCGTTCTCTTCCTGGACGAGATCGGGGACATGAGCTTTCCCCTCCAGGCCAAGCTCCTGCACGTCCTCCAGAGCGGGGAGTACAGCCGCCTGGGCTCGGAGACCAACATCACCTCCAACACCTGGGTGGTCTCCGCCACCAACCACGACCTCAAGCAGAGGATCCTGGAGAAAAAATTCCGGGAGGACCTTTACTATCGCCTCAACATGATCCAGATCAACATCCCCCCCTTACGGGAGCGGCCCGAAGACATCCCCGAGCTCATCACCCACTACACCCGCCACTATCAGGACAAGTACCCGGACCGGGTCATCGCCCCCTTGAGCACCCACACCTACGGCAGGCTCTGCGACTTCTCCTGGCCCGGTAACGTGCGACAGCTCGTAAGCGTGCTGCAGCGCATCCTCCTCATCGGCTGCGACGACGAGACCCTCTCGGAGATCCTCCACGAACACCCCGCCCCCACCACCCCGGACGCCACCCCGGCCAACGGAAACGGCCTGGTGGAAAAACTCCGCGCCATGGCCGCCGACTCCCCCGAGGCCATGGAGACCTTCTCCCTCAAAGCCATCCGAAAAAACGCCACCGACCTCGTGGAAAAAGAGGTCATTGCCAAGGTCCTGGACCGCACCAACTGGAACCGGACCCATGCCTCCAAGATCCTCAAGATCAGCTACAAAACCCTGCTCACCAAAATCGACCGGCTCAACATCAGTGAGCCCAATTAACGTCGCCAACGTTACCGGTTGAGCATGAGCCCAAGGGGCACGGCGCCACCGTTAACCACCCGACCTTAGCTTCCCCTCCTTGCAAATTTGACACAGCAACGTTTCAAATTCTAACATCTCGTTTTAACTTGAACATACCACCCGAAAATGTTACTACTCGTTTGCCACTCAAAAAAGTAATCCTCCTTCCTACACCTATAACTAAAACGCATCAATACAGCCGTATCAGAATAGGAGCAGACATGCCGTCGAAAGCTGATTTTATGTGCAAGTGTGGATGTGGAAACAATTTAATTCATGATGACGTAGTAACCTTATGCAACGAAATAAAAAATGAATTAGGAGAAACCATTTACATCAACAGTGGGTATAGGTGTAAAACCCATAACGCTGCAGTGGGGGGAGTTTCAAACTCTCAACATGTCAAAGGAAACGTCGCTGACATTTCGTGCTCAAATCTTCCCAAGCTCAAAAAGCTATGTAAAAGGTTATGGTCAGCCAATAAAATTGGTGGCCTTGGCCTTTACTCTACCTTTGTCCACGTTGATACGGGTTCGCATCGGACGTGGTCACGATAGTTATTCTACAGTGCTTTAATCACCTGTATCCAGTATGATAAGGAGAGGATTATGTTCACGAAAAGGCTATCCAATACGTTGCGGGTTATCTCGACCCGGATCCTGTCGTCTCTTTGTATGGCACTATTTATTGGTCAATTTTGCACTACAGCTTATGCAGGAAAAGTCTATCCGGAACATGAACTTATTACGTTAGCAAAGAACAACAACTGGCAGCAGCTACCTTTATCTGACATGGATGAAAGCACCATAGACACCATCCTTTCGGAACTTTCAGCCCCCGCAGCCCAAATCAGCAGCATACGCGATGCCCTTGAAAAGGGATATGCACCCTTGTTGAAAGATACCTCACAGTCCGCATCGTTTCATTTGCATGAAAAAAAATACAAATACTCGGACTGGGAGTCCCGGACCATCGGTTTCCCAAACTGGACGACTCGGTTAGAAGGAGCGATCCTCTTACAGCAGGCAAGGGAATTGAAATACCAGATCATAATCATGACACTGCTTGACGACGAAAAGCTCAAACCAGAAATATCAAAAAAAGAAGCACGCCTGGCCAAAACCCTCAGCGAACTGTCGGAATACACCCAACCTGGAAAATGGGTGGATTAGCGGAGAAGGGGTCCCGCGCCCGATGGGCACGGCACCACCTTTGCCCATCCTACGGGTTGAAGGCGTATCCGTCGGTGAGGGTTTTCACCGAATGAGATGAAGGGTTCATATCAACTAGTTGACGCATCATCACCAGCTTCACAGAGGCTTCGCAGGATGCCAAATTGAGGTGCTCACGATTCTCCTTTCATGTTAATGTTTTTATAAGAATTGTTTTCGCTTTTAGAATCGGCTATTTCTTATTTGCAACGCCATCAAGGTTGAACCTCAAGAGATCATAGCCAATGTAAATGAAGGTGTTTCGGCGCTTAATAAAGAGACTTAAGTCGGCATGACAACAACCAAAGAGGTCGGGAGCGGTAACCTTGGTGCGGCCTTAACCGGTGCAGCCATTGGAGGCATTCTTGGCATGTTGCTGGCGAGAAAGTAGGCCCATACTGCCGTAACGAATGAAGGACACCCCATGGACGACATATTCAACACGCTTGATCTCATGAAAGAGACCCTTGATGCCCACAGGCCTCTGCCCGACGAGGTCATGAAAAATCTACATGAAGATCTTGTCCTGCGCTGGACGTACAACTCCAATGCCATCGAAGGCAACACACTGACCTTAAAGGAGACGAAGGTGGCTTTGGAGGGGATCACGGTGGGTGGAAAAACCATTCGTGAGCACGTTGAGGCCATCAACCACCGGGAGGCCATCTTCTTTGTGGAAGAGCTGGTTCAGAAAAATGAGCCCCTTTCTCAATGGCAGATCAAGTCCATTCATCAACTGATTCTGAAGCAGATCGATGACCCCCATGCAGGGGTGTACAGAAAAAATAACGTCATCATTTCCGGGGCTGACCATACGCCACCCGATGCGCTCCAGGTAGAAGGCGCCATGACCGAGTTCATCGAGTGGTACAAGAACTCGGGCCCCCGGTTGCATCCCGTGGATCGGGCCGCGCGGGTACATGCCGATTTTGTGAAAATTCACCCTTTCATGGATGGCAATGGAAGGACATCAAGGCTGTTGATGAATCTGGAGCTGATGAAGAGTGGCTTTCCGCCCGTGGTGCTTCCGGTGGAGAGACGCCTGGAGTATTACGAAACCCTTGATACCGCGCACACAAAAGAGGATTACACGCCTTTTCTAAAACTCATAGCGGCCGTTGTGGAGGAGGGATTCAAACCGTACTGGCACGTGTTGGGTGTTGTGATGTGAATCGCTGTGAACCAAAATCGTCCCCACACATCTCGATAAATACATACCATCCCGCAACGAAATGAGATTCCCACGGCCTTCGCCTACCCTTTGGACCAAGGTCCCCCACCGATCATCCGTCGATATCTTTTCTCACCAGGCTCGGTTGCTCCCGTGCCCGATGGGTACCGAAAGAAAAACGGGGGTTGCAGAAAACAGCAAAGCGCACCCTTTATCCTCGACCATTCAAAGCATGGTTTCCACGGCCATCGAAATAAATAACACACGAATTTATCAGAGAAAAATATTGACAGGCCAAAAAGATGAAATTATGGTGAGAGGTAATAACTAGTTATTGATTGATCCAACCATCTCAATGGTGCGACCCGACAGGATGCTGCAACATCCTGCCAGGCCTGACCAAAACAACCTTACAAGGAGGTCGTCATGGCTAAGCGATTTTTTACACCACCCCCACCCCCATTTCAAGCCGTATTTTCCTTATCACACGGTCCCAGAAAACCCCTTCACAGACACGATTGCTGTGCCCAATGGCCAAGGCAGGCGCGCGTTTCTGCTTAACGATCGGGAAAACGCCCCTTCGGATTTCTGCGCGTTCTCGAACAGCCCCGGCAGTTGTGGTGTTGCGTCTGTTTCCTCTTTCTGATCTCACCTGAGGCGCGTTTTCCCGTTCCCGATGTCACAGGCGGACCTGTGCTCTTTTTGAGCATGGGCCGCCGCAAAAAAAAATGCCTCGTTTGATTTTAAGATGAGGGGAAGCGGTGTTGGGATACGCTGTGTGTCGGGCAGTGATTGCTGCGTCCATATTCAGCGGCCCGACGGTCCCGGGAATGGTGCACGGAGAGCACCCTACGGGCTGAGGGCCCATGCACGGTGGCTTGAGTCTGGGGTGTTTCATAACGGTAGCGCCGCCACTACTCACCACTCACTACTCACCACTCACCACTCACTATTCACTACTCACCATTCACCGCTCACCATCCACCATTCAAAAAGGAGTCCATCATGACCCTGCCCGATACCCGACCCACCCCTGAAATGTTCTCAGGGGCTGAAATTGCGGAACTGTGCGACGCCATCAAGGATGTTCATCGCCTGCTGATATCGGTGGGCGGTTTTTTCCATGAACTTCACGGAACAGACAACCCAAGCGGCAACGGCCTTCAGGTCGATTTTAAAAAGTGGGGGCTCCGAACCATTGCCGAAGATCTTTTGACGCGGCAGTACGCCAAAATCGATCGCATGGTGGCTATTTACAGGGAAGAACATGAAAAAATGAAGGGAATAGCGGGGTGAAGGGTTCAAAGAAAAAACGCTCTTTGCCCCTTGTCCACAACGCATTGCCATGCCCGGGCCATTTATCTTCGGGCAGGCCTATCACTGATGTTGCGACGGTTCCATGGTCTTCACCACGGAAAACCCTCCCTCGGTGACCTGGATGATCTGTGCGCTTTTGACGGGGTCACCGCTGCCTTTGAAACGCATGGTCCCGGTGACGCCGGAGTAATCCCGGACCCCTGCCAGACCATGGCGAAGGGATTCGGAGTCCACGCGGCCCTGCTCTGCGATGACGTTGAAGATCAGGCCTAGGGCGTCGTAAATATGGGCGGCGTTGTCGTTGGGATCCTCTTTGTAACGCTCGCGGTAGGCTGCCACGAACGCTTTATTTTGCGGACTGTCCAGGTCCAGGGCGTAGTCGGTGCTGAAAAACCCCCCTTCCAGGGCGGCGCGGTCCTTTCCCGTCTCGATGCCCCACCAGTCGTCACCGCCGAGAAGGGGGATGCCGATACCGGCCTGGCGTGCCAGGCGGGCCTGACGGGGCACCTCGTTGCCGAAGTTGGGCAGGAACAGGATCTGGGCGCCGCTGGCGCGGATCGCTTGGAACTGGCGGGTCCAGTCCGACTCCCCGGAGACATAGGGCTCAAAGGCCACCACCTGCCCCCCCTTGGCCTCGAACTCTGACTTGAACAGACCGGCCAGGCTGCTGTTGTCATCGCTGGTCACCTCGTACAGGACAGCGGCTTGCCTGGCTCCCAGGTCATGAAAGGCAAACCGGGCAAGGACCTCTGCCTGGAAGGTATCGCTGAAGATGGTCCGAAAACTGAACTGCCTTCCCCGGGTCACCGCTGGGTGGGTGGCCATGGAGGTCACAAAGGGAATACGGCGAATCTCGGCAAGGGCGGCAACGGGAATGGCCACCTGGCTCCTGGGGGCCCCCACCAGGGCGTCCACGTTGTACCGGGCAATGAGCTTGCGGGCCACGTTCAGGGCCAGCTGGGGATTGCCCTGGCTGTCGGCAAAGGTGAGGGTGACCTTGAGCTTGCGGCCGTCTATCATGAGGCCGCCCTGCTCGTTGATCCGGGCAACGGCAAGCATGGCCCCGTTCACGTAGGATTTTCCCCACCTGGCGTCCGAGTCTCCGGTAAGGGGGGCGATGACGCCGATGCGTATCTCAGGCGGAGGCGAAGGGGAAGAGCAGCCCGACAGGCCCCCTGAAGCAAGGGTCACCACCAATGCGGAGCAGAGCAGGGATAATAAGTAGTTTACATTCAACATGGTCTTTCCCTTCGTAACATTGCCGTTGCCGCGCCCGGAAAAGGAGCGTGCCGTCCCCTGAAACCTGCCGAATCCAATCTCCCCAGGCCTCCCCCCTTACGGGGCCAGGGTGGAGAGATAGGTTTTGAGATTGGTCTTCTTGTTGTTGAGCCCCAGCTTCTTTCGGATGTTGTGCCGAAAATTGGCCACAGTGCTGATGGACAGATTCAGGTGCTCGGCAATCTCCTTGCTCCCCTTGTCCTGCCGAATCAGGTCCGCCACCTTGATCTCCGTGGGGGTCAGCTCCATGTACTTGGAGGAGATGCTGTTGCGGATCGGGACCACCAGCTCATTGAGGTTTGTCTCGATAATCGTCAGCGTGGTCCTGTGCTCCTCCTCCCGGACGGTTCTTCTCATCTGATCAAGGTAGGGGGTCACGTATTTTTTCAGGTTGGCGGCCATGTTGTCCTCGATGGCCCGTTTCTCAAGGTCCCTGTGATCCAGCATGGCCTTGAGGGCCTGGTTCACCTCTTCGAGGTGCCGGGATTTTTCCTGCAACTCCGCCGTGCGCCGGGCCACCTCCTGCTCCATCTGATCGTGTTTTTCCTGGAGCATGGCCTCCACGCGCTGGCGTTCGATGATCTCATGATGGAGGAGCCTGATCTTATCGTTGAGCTGGCGTTTCAGGCGGAAAACCCCCAGGTGCGTCCGAACCCGCGCCAGGACCTCTTCAAGCTGAAACGGCTTGGTGATGTAATCGGCGCAGCCCAGGCCAAACCCCTTGACCTTGTCCTGGGCATCATCCAGGGCGCTGATGAAAATCACGGGGACCTCCGCGGTTCGCCCGTCGGCCTTCAACCGGCGGCACACCTCGTACCCGTCCATGCCCGACATCTTGATGTCGAGAAGGATCAGGTCCGGGAGGGATCGCTCCACCGCCCCAAGGGCCAGGGAGCCCTTGGCTGCGGCATGCACCTTGTAACCGGCCTCGGTGAGCAGCTTCACCAGAATCCTCAGGTTCTCGGGGTTGTCGTCTACCACAAGGATATTTCCTTCAGCGTGGTTCCAGTGCCCCGACGTCATGTGGTCCTTCTCCATTTGGGTCTCTCCGCATACACGTGCCTCCGGCGATACCGCCGAGGGCCAAACATTTGAAAAGTTGGGCAAACAGAATTTTATAACGTATCAGTGGGCTCCACACGGCAGAGACCGCCCCGACATGCATTACCCATTGATCAACGCAAGAATATCATCGTACCGAAAACCATCGGCCAGCTCGGCAAGGGACTCTGCCACGGAGGAATCGATTTCTCTGACCTCCTCGATAATCGTTGCCACGCTGCCCACATCACAGGCTGTTGCCGCATCCGAGAGCCTGGTGATCAGCGCCTCGGGCAGAGAGCCCAGGTCCGCGGCCGCCACAGGCCGGGTCGCCTCGTCCCCGGAATCCGCCCCACCGGCCACTTCGGCGCCTGTTTCATACAGGTATCGCACCCCAAGGTACCTCTCCATGGCGCCAAAAATATCGTCTTCCCTAAAGGGCTTGCCCACAAAATCATCGCAACCCGCTGCCAGGGCATCGCCCCTCTGCTCGTCAAAGGAGCTGGCGGTCAAAGCGATGACCTTGGCGGCCTGCCCCTCAGGGCTTGCCTTGATCCGCCGGGTGGCTTCGTATCCGTCCATCTCCGGCATCTTCAGGTCCATCCAGACCAGGTGGGGGTGCCATCGTTGGAACAGGTCGACACCCTCCCGCCCATTGCCCGCCCCCTGAACGTCAAAGCCCACAGAGGTGAGCAGTTTTGTCAGCAGGGTGCGGCTCTCGGGGTTGTTTTCCACAATGAGGACCCGAAAGGCCTGCTGGTCGGGCTGAAGCCCCGTTACCCGCCGGGAAGGACCCTTGACCTTGACCTCTTCCATATCCGCGGGGTCGAACCGGACATCGAACCGAAAAAGCGATCCTCCGGCATCCAGGCCCTGGGCGGCAATCTGGCCCCCCATGAGGTCCACATACTGTTTGCTGATGGCAAGGCCCAGGCCCGTTCCCTCCCTTTCCGTCTCACCGTCCCCGGCCTGGGAAAAGGCGTCGAAGATGATGCCGGTCTCCCCCTGGTCGATGCCCACGCCGGTGTCTTCCACCTCAAAAAAGAGACGCGACGCCTCAGGGCCCCCCGTTCCGCACCGGACCCGCAGGGTCACGCCGCCTTCATCGGTGAACTTCACGGCATTGCCCAGCAGGTTGACCAGGACCTGACGCAGCTTGGTCTCATCGCACCTTATATAGCGGGGCAGGTCAACGGAGGTCTCCACCGTCAGGGCAAGGCCCTTGGCCTCGGCCCGACTGCGCATCATCGATTCGATGCCCTCCAGGGCCAGGTGGAGGTCGAAACTCTGCTTCTTCAGGGTGGTCCGGCCCGCCTCGATCTTGGACATCTCCAGGATATCGTTGATGAGGGCCAGCAGGTGCTCCCCGCTCCGGGTAATGGTCTTAAGGGACGCCTGCTGGTCCGGGGTGGTTCGTTCGTCCCGGTTCAACAGATGTGAAAACCCCAGGATGATATTCAACGGGGTCCGCAGCTCGTGACTCATGTTGGCAAGGAACCGGCCCTTGGCCTGGCTCGCGGCTTCGGCAGACTCTTTGGCCCGCTGAAGCAGGGCGTTTGCCACGGAGAGCTCCGAAGTTCGATCCTGGACCCGTTGCTCAAGGCCTTCGTTCAGGGCACGGACCTCCCCTTCCGCCTCTTTGCGCACCGCAATCTCATGCTGAAGCCTTGCGTTGACCTCCTTGAGGTCGGCGGTGCGCTCGGCAACACGGAATTCAAGATGATCCCGGTGTTTTTTTACCTCTGCAACCATCCGGTTGAAGGAGCGGGCCAGGCGGCCCACCTCATCTTCGGTGGGCACCGGCACCGTGGAGTCCAGGTCCCCTCGGGCCACCTGAACGGCCGTGTCGGCAATGGTCCGGATGGGCCGCGCGATCTGACGTGCCAGGGCATAGATTCCCAGGGCCAGGAGCCAGGCCGAGACCACCCCCACGACGATGATGTTCCGGGCCAGCCTCCGGGCCGGAGCAAAGGCCTCCTCCAGGCTCATCTCCACCAGCAGGGCCAGCTGCCGCTCCTCCAGCCAGCGGTACACACCGATCACCTTCACCCCGGCGTAATTTTCGTAGATACCGGAGCCGTTGAGGCCCGATACCGCAGTATCGATGCCCTCAGTGTGGATGCCACGGGGAAACTCCAGCCGCCCGAACCGGTCTGCCGAAACAAACACATTGAGCGAATCCACCAGGTAGGACTCGCCGCTCTGGCCCAGCCCTTCCGCGTTGCGAACGATCTGGTCCATGTGCCTCAGGTTCATGTGGGCGGCAAGCACGCCCAGCCGCCGCTCCCCTGCCCCGTCAAAAAGCGGGGTGGCAAGGGTCAGGGTGGGCTTCAGGGTCATGGGTGACGCATACACGCCCTGGATGGCGTTACCCTGGAGCCCCCGGGAAAAATAGATATCCTTGGGCCTGTACATCCCCTCCTGGGACGAATCGGTGGAGACAAGGATCTGCCCTCCCACGGCCGAGAGGATAAAAATCTCCTCGGGATCGGACCTTCCGACCAGAATATCGTCCATGACGTGGGCCAGGTCAGCGTGGGCCTTCCCGTAGGCCGGATCCGACGAGGGGTGCGTCAGAAGGATTTCCGCGGGCCCGCGCACATCGGACAGGCTGGCAAAAAAAGCCACATCCAGCATGCGGTCTTCCACCCAGCGGTTCAGCTCCCCGGCCTTGAAGGTGGCCACGGTGTCCAGGCGGTCGAACACCGATGCCTTGAGGGCGTCGGTGGCCTGATGATACCCGATGTACCCCACCAGGCTCACAATGGTCAGGGACAGAAAGAGAAACGACCCCACCAGACGAGCCATGAGGCTCTGCTTCCAGAGCCCGGGCATAAAACCTGTTTTTTTTACCCCCATGGAGCGACCCTCACCGTTTGGTTCCCTGTCCGACAACACCCGTTTCCATGCTGCCTGCCACCGACAGCCAGGCGTTCCCATCGTTTCAAAACCTGTTTGTCAAACACAGACAACAGCATTTTGAACCCTACAGGGGCACTGCCTGTCACCTAAATAGCATACCCGAACAGAGCCGAACAACCATCAAGTCCCCTCAAAGTGCCCATTAAAAATAGGCACAGCGTCTTCCCCTTCAAACCTTATAAATGATAGAATAGACCGGCAGTTAAACCAGACCCTCGAAATCATGCACCTTTCTCCCCATGAATCGTTCCCGTCCAGGCCACAGCGCCGCAGCGCATAATGCCCATTTTGAATAGGCATTTTTTAGACATTGTATTCATATTTAGTTTTGAACCAAAGCCCCCTATCATGTCCAATTAAGAAGGCACAGTGTGTTCAATAAGACTCATGACACCTGTCAAAAAGATTCATACAAAGGAGAAAGTGTCCCCTGGTCGGGAACGCGAAAACCAAGGCCCAGCGCAGCGTTCGGTACTTTTCGAACCGCGGTGGCCACCCCGCAACCTGACGCCAACGGGGATGGAATCCGGCGCACCGCACGCTTTAACGGTATGCGGCACCACATTCCGAATGCGTGACGGTACAGCCCGGGAGCTCCGGAGAGGCTCTCGGACATTTTAATACATAAGGAGTTAAGGAGTTCAAGGATGACCAGACTAAAGACCATTTTCGCAGCCATGATGATCGCCCTGTTTCTAACCGCCACCACCGCCGTGGCCGGACCCATCGTGATCAAACTTGCCCACCCCAACGTTCCCCAGCACCCCATGGGACAGGCGTTCGAAAAATTCAAGGAGCTGCTTGAAGAGCGAAGCAACGGCGAGTTCCGCGTGGATATCTTCGACAGCTCAAAATTCGGTAACTTCGACAGCGTGGTTCAGGGCCTCCAGTTCAACATGCTCCAGATGGGCTCTGCAGGTACCGCCAACCTTTCCCCCTTTTCCGACGAATTCCTGATTTTCGACCTGCCCTTCCTCTTCCCCGATTACCCTTCAACCGATAAAATCACCGACGGCCCCATCGGTAAAAACGCCAGCAAGGCCCTCGAAAAGAGCGGGATCATCGGCCTTGGCTACATCGAAATCGGCTTCCGTAACCTCTGGAACAACAAAAAGTCCGTTGCCACCCTCGAAGATGCCAAGGGCCTGAAGATCCGCTCCACCCCCTCCAAGGCGCACATCGCCACCCTGAAGAGCCTGGGCATGAACCCCACCCCCATCTCCTGGGGCGAGGTATACACCGCCCTGCAGCAGAAAACCGTGGACGGCATCGACATCGACCTGAACCTGGCATGGCACAACAACTTCCCTGAAGTCAACAACAACGTTACCATCGTCAACAGCTTCTACAGCCCCCACCTCGTCATGATCTCCAAGCGATTCCTCGACAGCCTCACTCCCAAGCAGAAAGAGCTCGTCCTGACCACCTTCGAAGAGGTCAAGCTCTATGAGCGCAAGCTCATCCGTGACGGCGAAAAAGAGATCCTGGCCAACCTGAAAGACAAAGGGGTCAACGTCACCGTTCTCACCCCCGAAGAGCGTGCGCGCTGGCAGAAAGCCACCGAAGGTGTTTACAAAAAGTTTGAAAAACGTATCGGCAAAGAGCTGATCGAACAGGCCAAGGCAACCATCGCCGAGTAATGAAGAACACCCGGGTATGCCGGTCCTCCGGCATACCCGGCCACAGGAGTTCATCCGCATGATTAAATCGACCAAATCCGTCATCAACCGATCCGAGGAGATCTTCTCCTCGTTGGCGCTGGTTTTGATGACAGGCATCACCGTTGTCCAGGTCTTCAACCGATACGTGCTCCAGAACTCCCTCGACTGGTCCGAGGAAGTCGCACGCTATCTCTTTATCTGGGCCGTTTACGTGGGATGCAGCTACGCCACCCAGATGAACCGCCACCTGGAAGTCACGGTGATCCGGAACATGTTCGGGGGAAAATTTGCCAAGCCCGTCACCATCGCAGCTCACCTCTGCACCCTGGTGTTCTGCGCCTGCGCCACCTTCTGGGGCATCAAGTTCATTCAGTTCCTGGCCACCACGGGCCAGAAAACACCGGCCCTTGAAGTGCAGATGTACTGGGTGTTTCTCAGCGTTCCGGTGGGCTTAGGCCTCATGGCCCTGCGTACCCTGGAGAGACTCTGGGGGGTCATCACGGGCAAGTACGACCCTTCAATCATGGAAATCAATTAAGGAAGACCCTGCCCTATGGATATGGCAATTATTTTAACGTTTGTTTCACTTGCGGCATTTCTCCTGTTGAGCGTGCCCATCGGCATCGCCATCGGGTTGAGCGTCACCGTGGGGATGACCTTCAGCGACCTGCTTCCGTATGAATTTCTCATCCAGAAGATGGTCACGTCCCTGGATGTCTTCCCCCTCATGGCGGTTCCCTTTTTCATCATGGCCGGCGAGATCATGCAGAAGGGCAGCATGGCCCAGAGACTGCTGGCGGTGTCCCGGTCCCTGGTGGGCCATATCACAGGGGGCATGGCTCACATCTCCGTTCTCACGAGCATGTTTTACGGGGCCCTTTCCGGTTCCGCACCCGCCACCGTGGCCGCTGTCGGCGGCATCATGGTGCCTGCCATGGAGGAAGAAGGGTACAGCAAGTCCTTTTCCACCGCGGTCAACACCGCCGCAGGCTGCCTGGGGGTCATCATCCCCCCCAGCGTTCCCCTGATCATTTACGGCACCACGGCCGGTGTCTCCGTAGGCGACCTCTTCATCGCAGGTGTCATCCCCGGCCTCTTTGTGGGTGCCTGCCTCATGCTGTGCAGCTACATCCTCTCAAAAAAATACGGGTTCACCGGTTCCGGGAAACGCGCCCCTGTCTCCGAGGTACTCTCCTCCCTCAAGTCGGCCCTGCCTGCCTTGATGGTTCCCCTCATTGTTCTGGGCGGCATCTACGGCGGCTTTACCACCCCCACGGAAGCGGGCGTGATTGCCGTGGTCTACTCCCTCATCATGGAAGGGATCTTCCTGAGGACCCTCAGCTGGAGCAAAATCGCCGACGTGTTCAAGGGCACCGCCCTGACCACCGCCTCCATCTTCCTCGTGGTGGCCACAGCAACGGCCCTGGGTCAGATCCTCCTGTTCTACAACCTGCCGAACCAGCTTGTGGACATCCTCACGGGCATTTCGGACAACAGGTACATCCTGATTCCCATTATCCTGGTATTTCTCCTTGTCATGGGAACCTTCATGGACGCCCTGGCCAACATCCTGATCCTGACGCCCCTGCTCCTTCCCGTGGTCAAGCACCTGGGTATGGACCCGATCCACTTCGGCATCGTCATGATCGTGACCTCCTCCATGGGCTTTTTGACTCCCCCTGTGGGCGTCAACCTCTTCGTGGGCTGCAGCATCAGTAACCTGTCCATTGAAAAGCTCAGTGTGGCGGTACTCCCGTTCCTGCTCACCATGGTGCTGGCCCTTCTGGCCATCGTCTTTGTGCCGTCCCTGGCCCTCTGGTTGCCGGGACTGTAATAAAAAAAGACCCCACCTTGCGGACTTTTCCCCGGGACACCGGGGAAACGACTCAGCGTGCATCTGCCTCCGGCGACCAGCCGGAGGCAGATTTTGTCGTTTTTTCTCTGTATCGCCTGTGCCGCCTGCATAACCGCAGCCGGCACCCCTACTCTCAACAGTTAAAAAAAGAGCCAGCATGATGAAGATTTCCAAAAGCAACGTATCCCGCGGTACGTTAGGCATCACCGGCCATGTGGGCGCGGGCCATGTCCACACCAACTTCGGGTTTGTCCAGGACGACTCCGCAGGATTTGCCGTCGTCTCCGCCCTTCTGCGAAAAGCCTTTCCCGCACGCACCACCATCGCCTCGGTGGATGCGGACATTGAGACCGGAACCGTCACCGTCACCACAGAGGACGGCGGCACAGGCACAGCCAGCACCCGCCGGGGTATCACCCCGTATGAGGCGACCCTGGCCCGCCTTGCCATCGGCATGGATGCCATCTACAGCCAGACCGTGGCCTGCACCGCCTTTGGCCGGATCTACGGCCAGGGCGTCCTGGAGCTGCCCGTGGCCCTTCAGACCGCCGCCTGCTTGGCCGTGGTGGACACCTTTGAAAAAAAATACCCGGGACAGTTCGTCACCGGGGTTGAGGACATGCCCGGCAAGGTGGGAAAAATCATGGGTACCGTCCTGGACATCGACGGCATCCCCGTTTCGGTGATGGCGGTCATCAACGCCAGCGAAGGCGGCCTGGGCCCCGATGAGGACCTGGAAGGCAACGTCATGCTCGGAGACAAGGGCCGGGTCATGAAAGAGCTGGGCCTGGACGCCCTGCCCACCTTTGTTCTGGAGAGCAAGGCCTATGCCCCTGCCGTCTTCAAGGACAACCGGGAAGAGATGTTCTGGGTACGCATGAACAAAGAGGTGGACAACCCCTCGGTCTTTGAAGCCCTCATCAAAGGGATCAACGCGGCAGGCCTTCCCTGCACCCACTCCGACACCGCCTTTCCCAGGGGAAAAGGAGACATGGCAAAGGGCACCCGTGAGCTGGGCGAGCGCATCGCCGCCCTGGGCAACTCGCTTGCCGAAGCAGACACGGCGCGCGAAAAAGTCCGCATCGTGGGCGAGCTGGCCACCATCGTCAGCCAGGACGCCGGAGGGGTGACCTTCATGTCCTCTGACCTCCACAACCTGGTGGGCGGCGGCGGCATCATGCCCGGCATGTGCGCGGTTCTCTCCATGGTGGTCTCAGAGCAGACCGTCAAGACCTGGAAGATCCCGGCCTTTACCGCCCAGGACGCCGATCACTACCTGGCGATCCTTGAACATGCCGTGCCCGTCCTTGCAGGCAACATCGACAAGGCCACAGCCGAAATGCACGAAAGAACCGCTTTCAAAGAGGAGGCCTTTGCCTTCCTCTACCCCGAAAAGTAAGGTGCAACATGGGGTCGGGCGGCGTTCACGCCATCACGGCCCGGCATATGGCCTGAGAGCGTACGAACCTTAAGCCACTGCCGCCCGACTCACCTGTTGTGCCCGGTGTCGTCGCACCCACGCGTTTTTTTTAAACGCGCGGAGGTGCGGTGCTCCGGGCGTCACCATAAAACGTGCTCCTCCGCCATCACCTGCCCCCCTCCCCCAGTCCCGCCGCCTTGACATCCGAAAAAACGACGATATAATACCCAACGAAATCAAACGCCTGTTGTCATCACGACACAAGCCATAGCCTTCCTGCCATTGACTCACGGTATCTGTAAAAAAGCATCACGCCTCCGGCCCAAGGGCCGTTGAAAACCAACAGATAGAAGCAAAAAACCGGACCCCGGTCCCCATGGCCCTGCCGGTAATGCGAAAACCCATGACGCACATCGCGCTCGGGTCACCGCTACGCCCTGCGATGTGCTTACGATGTTCTCCCCCCCGATTGTCGTGATGGGTCGAAGCCCCATGCATTTGGGCGTCTCCGTCCCATCAAAAGAGGTCCTGTTCCACGCACCGGACGTTCAACCCATCGAAAAGGAGATGTGCATGAGATCCAAATGTCTATGCCTGTTTTTCGCGAGTGTTCTTCTGATGACCTTAGGGACCGCAGCCTTTGCCGACCAGGCAAAGAGCGAGGAGACAAGGCGCTACGTCAAGGCCTATTTCACGGACAAAGAGATCGCCCTTTACGTGATCAAGTCCTTTGAGCCCACCCCGCCCGAGATCAATTACGACGAGGGGTTTCTGGTGATTCACGCTACCGTGAAAGACGAAGCCTACCTCACATCCCTGGGGTTCCGCATCGAACCCCATGAAGGGTACATCCTCCACCGGAAAGATGCCGCAGCCCCCATGGCCCTGTCCGCACAATCAGCGGACACCATCCCCGGATACCCCTGCTACAAGACCGTGGAAGCCACCTTCAGCGACGCCCAGGCCATGGTCACGTCCAACCCCAACCTGGCTGAGATCATCGATGCCGGGGATTCCTGGAAAAAAGAGAACACCAGCGGCGGCTACGACCTGTTTGTCCTGAAGCTCACCAACAAAACCCTCACCGGAGACAAACCCAAACTCTTCATCACAAGTGCCCTCCACGCGCGGGAGTACACCACATCTCCCCTGGCCCTGGCTTTTGCCCACCGCCTCCTGGAAACCTACCAGACGGATGCAGACAGCAGGTGGATCCTGGATCACCATGAAGTTCATCTCATGCTCCACGCCAACCCCGACGGGCGCAAACAGGCCGAGGGCGGTGCTTCCTGGCGGAAAAACCACAACACCGACTACTGCGCCCACCAGACCCCCGGCGCGGACCTGAACCGCAATTTTGACTTTCACTGGGGCGGCAGCGGGGCCAGCACCTACACCTGCGACCAGACCTACCGGGGCTCCCACGCCGCGTCCGAACCCGAAACCCAGGCCGTTCAGAACTACATGAAGGCCATCTTCGAGGACCACAACGGAGGCACTCCGGGGGGCCTGGTGTCCGACGACGCCTCGGGCCTGTACATCGACATCCACAGCTACAGCGAGCTGGTGCTCTGGCCCTGGGGCGACACCAGCAACCCCGCCCCCAACGGCACCCAGCTCCAGACCCTGGGCAGGAAGTTCGCCTACTTCAACGAGTACACCCCCCAGCAGGCCGTGGGCCTCTACCCCACCACCGGCACCACCGACGACTACGCCTACGGCGAATTGGGCATCGCCGGGTACTGCTTTGAGCTTGGCACCGCCTTTTTCCAGTCCTGCTCAACCTATGAAAACCAGATCCTCCCCGGCAACCTGCCCGCCCTCATCTACGCGGCCAAGGTGGCCCGGGCCCCATACAAAATCCCGGCAGGACCGGACGTTGTCACCTTGGCCCTGGACGCTAGCCACACCCTGACAGCCACGGCCGTGGACACCCGGTACAGCAGTGCCAACGGCACGGAAGCCTCCCAGGCCATCGCCGCTGCCGAATACTCCGTGGACACGCCCCCATGGGCCTCCGGTGCCGTAACCTACCCCCTCAATGCCGCCGACGGCTCCTTTAACGCCACCTCCGAAGGCATCACCGGCACGGTGAACACCTCGGGCCTTCCCCCCGGCGAACACATGATCTTCGTGCACGCCAAAGATACCGCCAACAACTGGGGCGCCGTAAGCGCCGTCTTCCTCACCGTGACCCAACCCGGAGCGCCCACGGCCGCCTTCTCCTTTGAAGCCACAGACCTGGCCGTTCAGTTCACCGACGAAAGCAGCGACGACAACGGCAGCATCACCTCCCGCAGCTGGGCCTTCGGAGACGGGACCACCAGCACCCAGACCAACCCGCAACACACCTACGGCGCGGCAGGGTCGTACACGGTGACCCTCACGGTCACCGACAACGATGGCCTCACCGCCACCACAACCCGTCAGGTGATGGTAACGGCCGACGACGGGGTCCCGGTCATCGCCAACGGAGAGACCCTTACCAACCTTTCCGCTGCAAAGGGAGACTGGCTCTACTACAAGGTCCTTCTCCCGGCAGGGGCCTCAAACCTCACCATTGACATCGACAACGGCTCGGGTGACGCGGACCTTTATACCCGCTTCGGCGAAAAGCCCACCCAGTCCGACTACGACTGCAGACCATACAAGTGGGGCAACAACGAAACCTGCACCAATGCCTCCCCCAATGCCGGGGCCACCTACATCGGCATCCGGGCCTACTCCGCTTTTTCCGGCGTGAGCCTTACCGTGTCATACCAGTAGGCCAAAGGCCCGTGGTCACAAGGGGCGCAAGCCAGAAACAGATGCGGTGTACTGAAACGCAAGGCACCAAACGCCCCGTAAAATAAAAACGGGCGGCTCAGATGAGCCGCCCGTTTTGCCTTTTAGAGAAAGGCACCCCTATCCGTTTTTTTTCTTCCAGGGTTTGTAGATGGAAAAGACAACGGCAAGGCCAAGAAGAAGCGTGTTGATACCCGCTGCCCAGGCCCCCACCGTCAAGCCATGAAGATAAACGGGGTCCTGAAGCGCCGCCATGCCCTTCAGCTCCGATATCACCATACTCTGGGTCACCATGGGCCCGAGATAAAAGGTGCCGCTGAGGATGATGGCAAGGGTGGCTGCCCATTTGTAAATCAGCCAGCCGTGTTTGAAGAAACCCCATCGGGTAAAAAGGGAATAGAGCAGACCGGTGATCAGCGTCACCACGGCTGCCGGGGTAAGGATCTTCATATCGATAAAATGAAAAATCAGATTGTACATGTACAGGGCTTCACCGCTTGAGATGCCTTTCGAAACATACGGCATCACCGCGATGATGATCACGCTTGAGAGCCACAGGCCCGCTGCAATAAGGTGGACCGCTTTCAACATGTTCTGCTGCGATCGGCTCATGGTCTTCATGGCTGCCTCCTAACCCGGATATTTCACCTATCCTGGCCAACGTGGTTTTCGATACACGATGGTTTACAATTTTGCAGACAGGGCCCTCAACGTCCGAAGGGTCACGGCCAGTGCCTCGGGATCCATCCCCTCGGCAATGGCATTGGCCCACACGGCTTGAACCTCAGTGACCCGCGCCAGCACAGCGCCCCCTTTTTCAGACAGGGTCACCAGCCTGGCCCGACGATGGTCCAGATTCTCCTGCAATTCGACGAACCCCCTGGATTCAAGCAGAGCCGTCGTCCTTCGGACACTTTGCCGCGTAAGCCCCTTGTCACGGGCAATCTGTGCCATGGTCAATGGCTCCTCCTGGATGGCCCCCAGTATCTTCCACGTGGCACTTGTCAGCCCAAACTCCTTCGTCAACTGATCCCCCGCCGCAATGAGAGCTCCGTTGAAGCGAAAGGTTTCAAGAATGATCTGTGTGAACCTTTCAGCTGCGTCTGTCCGTTTTGTTTGGTTTTCCGTATCCATGACAGCACCCTCCCATATTGACAGCACACTGTCAAATTAAAGAGACCCAAAGGGGGGATTTTGGTGGAACGAGGGATTTCCAACCGGCGTGCATCCAGAAAATCGGGTATGCCCCGGCTTTTTTCTGTCACAGAAATCGCGGACAACCCCAAAAGCCTGCTACAGGGGTGCCCACGAGAAGCAAACCATTTCACACCATAACACACAAAATGGCACGGGCAATGATTTCGACACCCTAAGCAAAACTTCACAAGATATTATTATTAAAGAATATCTTACAACAAGTATTGACGCACCAGGGCCTAAAAGCTTGCCCTCTGTGCCGGTCCTTTTCCGACATATTTCTTCGTGCAGCTTAACAAAGGAAATCCAAAAGATCTCGCAAAGGGTACCTTCACGCGAAACGACGATAAAAAAACACCGTTAGAAAAGACAAATTTTGTCTCTAACTCATTTCTAACATAGCGAACAATTCACCTCATAAAACAACATCCGCAATCGGAACCCACAACGATAGATAGAATATAAACAGATATATACGACCAAGAACAACACAAAAACAATGCTTTTTCATTACCGACAAAAAGGTCCAAACACGCCATCAAAGCCCATAAGAAAACAGGAAGCAAAAAAGTCATTCAAAATGGCTTGACAAAGAAAAACCATCTAATTTATAAACTGAAAACAACGAACCATTGTTCCTGTTTAAGCCTCGCAACACCTGTAAACGACCACCACCGAACACACGAGACTGACCTTCCAGAAATACGACGATGGTATTTACACCGTTGCCGGGTACCTCTCTCATTGCTTGATACTGTATAGTTTTATAAAAAATAAAAAAGGGAGCACAGAGTGCGGCCACACCCTGTACCCCCAAGGCATGAGAATAAGAGAAGTATTCTCACTGTTACCAGCCAATATATAGATACACCCGAGGTGTGTCAAGTTGGCGACCCTTCCTTATTCTCCTTATCCCAATAAACGAAACCTCATTTTTTTCCGCCCAGTCCCTTTGTACACCCCCGAGGGTGGCCTGCATCCTCAGGGAGCAAAATGACGCGCCCCTGGAGGGCTTAATTTTCCACAACGGATTTCTCATCGCCAGGTATTGTGAGGCAATAGATGGAGCCCATTTCCTGCATGATGAGCAAATACCGAGCCCTTACCCGTCAACAGAACCAGAAAAGGAGTCGGATGAATGAAACGCGTGTTGTGTATCTATTTTTCCCAAAGCGGCCAGTTGGGTGAGTGCCTGGATTCCCTGACCCGGCCCCTCAAAGCATTGGAGGGGGTGGAGGTTGAGACCCTGGTTCTCTCCCCGAAAAAGGCCTACCCCTACCCCTGGACCTTTTTCCGTTTCTTCGATGTGTTTCCCGAAGCCTACCTCGAAGTTCCGCCGGCCATGGAGACACCTGAAATGGAATTGAACCCGGGGGACTACGACCTGGTCATCCTAGGGTACCATGTGTGGTTCCTGAAGCTCTCACTTCCCATGCTGGGATTTTTGCACACCATGGGGGCTAAAGTTCTTGAAGGGACCCCCGTGGTGATGGTCAATGCCTGCCGGAACATGTGGCACCGCGCCTGGTTCCAGGCCAGCACCCTCGTCCGGAGACTAGGGGGCCGGATCATCGGCCATGTGGTGCTCATCGACCAGGGTCCCGCCTCGGCCACCTTCCTTACCACCCCCCTGTGGCTCTTCACCGGGCAAAAACAGGTAATCCGCTCCCTGCCGGCCGCCGGGGTCTCCACCCGCGACATCGACTCCCTGGAGGCCGTTGGCGATCGCCTTGCCGTGGCCCTGGAAAAAGATGAGTTAGATGAATGCCGCCTGGTCAAACTAAGCGACGAGGTGCCGGAGGTGAGCGGCAAATACATGCTGCCGGAAAAATTCGGCCTGCTCCTCTTCTGGCCCTGGGCCAAGCTGGCAAGACTCTCCGGCCGCCTCTGGTACGGGCTCCGCTACCCCATGGAGTTCCTGTTTTTCCTCTCGTTGTTTTTCTCGATTCTGGTCATCGTGCCCCTGTGCCTGGTGGGAAGCCTGGTGCTCCGGCTCTTTTTCCAGGGCCGCGTGGGGGCCTACCTGTCCTCCCTTCACAACCCCTTTGCCACGGAAAAAGGAAGCACGTAAGGGCTATGCCCTAAAATAATAATACATAACGATACTCCGACATAAATTCGATATGTATCGAATCAACGATCAAAAAATCATGCTGAGGACTTATGGGATGATCCCGTCATGTGTAATTTATTCTTGGCATGGCCCTAAAAGAGTCGAACCCTTTTCTAAGCGTACCCGATGTTATTGTCGTCAATCCATAACGTTTCACCTTCAACACAAAGGAGCCAACCATGAAAGACGTCTACATCAACGACATCGCTGTTGCACTGCCCAATGCCCCTGTTGGAAACGACGAGATGGAATCTGTTCTTGGCATGATCAACGAAACCCCGTCGAAAATCCGCAACAAGATCCTCAAGCACAACGGCATCAAGACCCGATACTATGCCGTGGACAAGGATACCGGGGAGATGACCCACACCAACGCCGAGCTCACGGCCGAGGCCATCAAGGGCCTCAAGCCTTACAACGGGTTTTCGGCCAGCGACATCGAGTGCCTGTGTTGCGGCTCCACCGTGCCCGACGTGACGGCACCGGGCCATGGCCTCATGGTACACGGCGAGCTCAAATCCACGCCTTGCGAGGTGATCTCAACGGCAGGCATTTGCCTGAGCGGCATCAGCGCCCTGAAATTCGGTTACATGAACGTGGCGTCCGGTTTCTCCAAAAACGCCGTGACCACGGGCTCTGAAATCGCCTCTTCCATCCTGCGCTCCAATTTTTTCAGACACAAAGAGACCAACGGCACCAAAGACATCGACAAAAACCCGGAGCTCATCTTTGACGCCGAATTCCTGAGATGGATGCTCTCGGATGCGGCAGGTGCCGTCTACATGTCCAATGAGCAGAACCCCGAGGGGCTCTCCCTCAAGGTGGACTGGATCGACCACATCTCTTTTGCCAGCGATTACGACACGTGCATGTACTCCGGCGGCAGGAAAAACAAAGAAGGAAAAATGGTGGGATTCCGGCAGACCAGCTCCCTTGAAGAAGCCGTGGACAACGACTTTTTCGCCCTGAAGCAGGACACCCGGCTCCTCGGCGACAACATCGTGAACATGGCCGTTCACCGCCACCTGAAAAAAGTGGTGGAGAACAAAGGGCTCGTCGCCGACGAGATCGACTGGTTCCTGCCCCACTTCTCCTCCCACTTCTTCAAAGAGCCCCTCTACAAAGGGATGCAGGAAATTGGTTTCCACATCCCCTACGAAAAGTGGTTCACCAACCTGAGCACCAAGGGCAACACGGGCTCCGCCTCCATTTACGTGATGCTGGAAGAACTCTTCAAATCCGGCAACCTGAAAAAAGGCCACAAGGTTCTTTGCTTTATCCCGGAAAGCGGGCGCTTCTCCAACGCCTACATGCTTCTCGATGCCGTGTGATTCCATCGGATAAGTAACGACCCGGCACCAAAGGCGGGGGTGCCGGCTCACAGGGAATAAAAAAGGCCCGGGGATGTTTCCCGGGCCTTTTTTGTCTGGGAGCCAGCTCGACATGGGTTGCACAGGTGCCGAAGCAGGGCAAGCCCGTCAGACCAGGTCCACCCAGCCGGAATCAGGGTCGTTTCCCCTGCAATCCAGACCGGCATAGGCACAATAGGTGTGTTTGCAATTGTGCCCGATGTAAATGAGCGGCGCATCTTCGGGAAGCGCCACTTGCACATCCCAACGGTAGGTCGTATTGGCCTCAAGTTCCTGGCCGTCGGCCACGGTGTACTGCAAATCCACCGTTACATGGGACGCAGAGATCGTCTCCACACGGCAACTCGAGTCCCCGTCCGAATCAAACACCACATCCGTATCGGTCAACTCGACCTCTTCCTGCCCCTGGACCTTCATATAGACCCGACTCATCTTCACCGGGGCATCCATGGTCTGGGCCACGACGGTGACCGTGAAAGGCCTGGTAAAAGAGAAGTCCTCGCATTCCACACACACCTTTGCAGCACCGCCCGTCACGGCGTTTTTCACGGCCTTCAACTTACCCAACAGTCCCATAACACATCCTTAATACAGATCAAAAAAATCACACCACACAGACATCTTTATCGCGAAATGAATCAGGGTGTATAGAGGGCGTGAAACAGCCCCGTTGCTAAACGCTCCGTGATACGAAAAAAGCTCACGTCACACAAGCAAGAAATTAAAACAGAGATAGTCTTATGCTACTTTTTGGTTACGCATTGAAGCCCACGGAGAGAGAGGTTTCATGCACAAGGTTCCTTCTCCACAAAACCAGAGTATTGATGCATGTCCCGAAAGGTTATTTCCATTTGCATGTGACCCTATGTTAGACCAATGCTTTTCAGCACAGCCGCTTGTCCTTGATTTTCCATGTCGAACCCCATCAAAAACGGTATACATCAATCGGACACTTTGCTAAAACAAACCCGAATTAAAACTATTTTTTAAGTAATTATAGCACTCGTCACAGCGGCTATGGCAAAAGTAAAAAATACACATTGGTATGCGTGATTTTTATCCGGCCACCCCCTGACCCGGACCTGCCGCTCTGATGCCTTGAATACGGGTGCACTCGACTCATGAAATATCCGGGCAAAGCCAGAATTGATGACCACCCCTGGTGCTGTTCATAAAAACACATGCAAAGATAAAGGTTCAGATGAGACTTGAAGAATACACACCGGAATATGCCATAAATTATCACCCGGCAGATATTGCCAGCATGCGCCGTGCGTTAAAACGATATACAGAGTTGATCCAAACAGGTGACGCATTTACCGCCTCCTATTGTGTTGCCCATTTTTACCATACCGGTGACAATATTCCGTTTTCCGCCTTTGACGATCATCCGGACCTTCAAAAATACCTCATGGAAGACGCCTACTACTTCCATAAGGATTCCGACATGGATAACCTCCAGGCATCCATGACCGGAGAAGACCTGTTGTTCCTGTGCGCTGTGATTCATCCCGAACTGGAAGAGGATATAAAAACGACCTGTGAAGCCATGGTTCGGTACGCCCGTGAGTTAAACGATTCGTCCGAAATGTGGATCACCGTGGAAACCCCCTTCGGGGTCGAGCCCCTGCACATCGTCGCCACCCGCTACCCAAAATACGGGTACCTGCTGGCCAGCTTTCTGGTGCCGTACTGGGATGACGAGCACATGCACGAACCCCTCTATCGCCTGGCCGCCTGGAAAAACAATCTGGGCATCACCGAAGATACCTTGAAGGCGTTTTGCTATGCCGACAACGCCACGGTTCGGGAAAACATGCTGGGGTATGACTCCTATGACGGGTACGACGACAGCGGGGACCCCATCGAAAGCAATTTCGACCTGATCACCCACTTCCGGGAACACCCGGACGCCTACGACACATTCAAGCAGATGCTGGCAGACCGTTACCGGGAGATGCCGCTTCTCCAGTATTCTAAGGACCTCGACGAGTACAACGAGACCCCGCTTCGCACCCTGGTCATGGAGATGCTGTACGTCCTGGGAACCGTGGACTTCTGGGACGATGATTTCGACGCCGATGCCTACCTCTCTCAGCCCTTTGTGACCACCGACGCCAAACAGGAAGCCGAGGAGCTCAAGGCCGATGTGGAACAGCGCCTGGGGCGCCCGGTTGTCATATCCCTGGATGAAAAAGAGCAAGAGAAAGCTCTGGAAGATCAAGTAAAAGAGCAGCAGGCCACTCCGCAAGCCGATGCCTGGCAGGAGGTAATCACAAAGGTGCTGCCGGACGGAGAGGCCCTCTGGCACTACATCGCCACGGGGGAAGGGCCGGAGGTGCAGGACGCCGTCAAAAAAACCGACCTGGCAAAAGGGGCCAAAAAAGCCAAGTGCGCCATGGCTTCCGACCTGGCCTTGCAGGCAAAATATGCTCCCATGGAAAAGTGGATTTTCAGGGAGATGGGCGCCTATGCAAAAGAGTGCCTCGCGCAGGATCCCATCCTGGGAAAAGAGCAAATTTTCCGGTTCTACGATGTGATGCACCGATGCATGGCCTCTCCCCCCATCTATTGCGAGACCCGTCGCGGGCTTGTGGACGAGCTGAACATTGCCACCGACGAGGAGTTGGAAGAGCGTTTCCCCACCACCTATAAAAAACAATTCGAGGTCCTGCCAACCAACGTCAGGGACTGGTACCAGTTCAGCGACCTCCACCGAACACTGCCGAAATTCTTCAGGCTTCTGCAGGAAAACGAAAAACAGGCGGCCCCCTACCTGCTGGAATGGTTCGCCCTGGAAAAGCCAAAAACTGAAGAAAAAGGAAAAAAAACCTGCCCGGCCTCCCCGCCAGCTGCCGCCGTCATGGCCAGCTATCTCGCCGTTCGGGATAACCGGGACAAAGCGTTTGGTGACCTTACCACGGCAGCCATGGCGTACCTTGAAGATTACGGCCCCCGGTTCATCCTCTCCTGCCTGGGGAGCCAGGGCCAATGGACCCTTTTTGATGAGTACGAAAGCGAAAAAGATGCAGTGTACGATACCGAATACCGGCAGAATCACCAAAAAGAGATCCTTAAAAACTACCACCACTGGAAACCGGTGGAACACTATGTCCGCACAGGGGAATTTGAAAAAAAATCGGGCCAGAAGGCCCTGGATGCGTTTGTGGCGTACTTCAACCGGTACGCCGAGATCGACGACGATGAGATTGCAAAACACCAGCCCCGGTATGGATGGATTGATGGGTCACAGGACGAGACAACCCTTGCCATGGTCATGGCCTACTGGGCTGTGAAGATCCCCTCGCTCAAAGGGGTGGAGATCTTCCGGAGGTTTTTAAAGATCGCCTTTCAGATGGCTCCGATGAAGGTGATTTCCCAGCTCAGCGGCATGCTGCCGGCACTGGAAAACATAGACGATATGGAGCTTTTTATGGACACTCTCTCGTCTTTAAAGCCCCTGGGCCTGGAAGAGGATGCCTATTGGAGTTATCAGCTCTACAGGATATACGACGATGGGGATGTGTATGACATCGACCCGGAACGGCCGGGTGACCTCTCCGCTGCGCAACTGCATTACCTCCAATTGTTGACCCTTTACCTCCAAGGGACAGCACCCGCACAGGCGATGAAAAAGAGCTCGCCTTACCTGGATGCCCCCTTTGATGCGATCCGTTCGGAACTCCGGATAGGTGTGCACCGCTTGCCGCGGCGACGCCTGATGAAAATCTATCGCCATGCCACCCGCGTCCTGGGCAGCCAGGAGGGGCTCACGGCAGAACTCGATAAGATGGCCTTAGACAAAGTGCGTCGTTCCTTGGAAAAAAATATCGCCCGCCTGCCCCACTATTTCGAAGCACGGTTAAAGCAACATCAGATCCCCTACGACGAAGAACCGGTTTCCGGCGACGAGTTGAAGGATTTTCTCGTGCCCGAATACCCTCCCTCAGACGACGCCATCACCGAAGATCGCTACGAGGAGATAAAAGCCGAGATTTTAGAGGACCACCAGAACGCCCACTACCAATGGTGCGTGATTCAAAAAACCACCCGGGGCATGAGGTTTCTCTGCAATGCAAAGATGCTGCGGTTCGGCCTGTGGTGCAACGAGCACAAAAAAGACGACCGCATCACCGCCTATCATCTGTTCATCACGGATGCTAGTTGCCCGCAGGCACTTATCGAGGACCTGGAAGCGCTCCAGCAGATAGATTACAAGGAGGCCTGGATGGAGCGGTTCGACACCTACTTACGAGGTGACACGGATTTTGAATCCATCCAAACCCTCATCGAATGCGGTATCTCTGACGACGAATTCCTCGAAGCCGATGGCTTTGATGATATCGACCTGGAAGACATCATCGACAACCTCAGCCCCAACCTGCAAGAGCGCCTGGTAAAAATCGCCGAAGCAAAGGATGTGGACTTGATGTAACGCGCCTGCCCTGAATTGCCTCCGGCTGACCCGCCGGAGGCAATGAAAAAAGATGTATTCCCCCCGAAGCAGGACACCCGGATCTTGGGCGACAACACCGTGAAGATGACCGATTATCGGTGCCTGGCTTGTGCTGATTTTTGCTTACTGCGCTGCAGACCACGAGGATGGTGGATCCATGTGCGATGTTTCCCGCAGTTCATCTGTCAGGTTTTTTCCAACATGGAGCATGATCAGAAGGGACCCAAGAAGCACAAAGGCAACCACCAGTCTCTCTTTTGCGTTACGGAACCTGTGTTTTTGCTGAGTCATTGCTTTTCACCCACTTTCTGAGGAACCTGATCAGTGATTCAATGGGCCTGATCGGGCAAAGGTAGCGACACCATGGGCGACGGATAAACAGGGACGCCAACACCACCAGCCCCAAAAGGAAAAACTGCAGGATACTTCCCTTCAGGTCAAACAGGGTGCCGAAAATTTCATAACTGGATATCCCCGGATTGCGATACACCATGGCAATGAGAATGGCCGCCAGAGCCAGACCGCGCTGAGTCCACGTAAAGAACAGCTTGTAGCGGGGAACGGCATGGGATTTGGCCCCGCCGATTGTGCCGAGGCACTCCTGCGCAGCGCCGAAGGGGCAAAACCACTCACAATAGGGATTTTTTCCGAACGATATCAGGCAAAACAGGATTCCACCGAGCAGCACATACCAATACAGATGGGTGTGCCAATCGGGCCAGAACCCCAAAAGCATTTTGTTGACAAGGGAGAGGGTCAGCGGGTTGGTATACATAAACCCCAAAGCAATCATGCCGGTGAGCATACTGAGCCAACGCACCTTTTTCTTGTAACGAAACGATTTACGGCGGCCAAGGAAGCCAAGGGCAAACAGCACAAGCAGCACCCCTTCCGGCGGTCCAAAGACAACCTGTACGGGTTTCCTGGCTGGAACCGGAAGATCCAGATTGTTTTCAGCCACAAATCGGCTTCCCTCAAGGGACGCCCGCGCCACTGCCCGGGAGGTGTATGTCGCCCCGCTAATGCCGTCGATATCGTCGCCAAGCCCAAAGGGATCGCTGAATTTTTTCCCGATAAAACAGGAAAAATAATCGCTTTCCTGAACGCGCTTAAACCACTCGGGCGTCTCCCTGTGACGAATCACAGCAAGACCCGTGATCTTGCCGTCAAGATCCGTTGCCACCGCCACGCTCATGGGCCCCCCGTAACCGGTTCCTTCCCCGACGCCTATGTAGCCGATCAGTTGGTCAGCCCCATAGGCTGCATAGCTTCCCTGGGATGTTTGTTCGATACGGTCCGCCCCGGGCATGGCCTGATACAGGCAGGGCTCCGTATCTGCATGCTCCAACGTAAACCCCGCAGCCCAGGCCGCGATAATGAGAAGCAGGGTCCCCACAGCTAAAACACGGTCCCTTTTTCGGGAGCTGTTGTGGCTACAGGCTGGCTTTTTCTTTTCGATCATGGATTCAGATGACATCTTTTTTTACCCAGGGCCCTTTCTGACCCTCCGCCTTCCATGGGCATGCCCACCAAAACACAAAACGATGACCGGAAGGAGCCCGGCCTGTTAACTAAGCCTGCCTGGCACGAACCGACCGTAAGGTCACGACAGCCATGATGACGATGGGCAGCCCCATAAAAACAACGCTTAACCAGGCAGCCCGGGGTTCGCCTTCGTTGAAGGAGCCAATGAAGGTCTGCCCCAGAAGCATAAAGGTGATAAACGCCAAAAGGGTCAGGACCCATTCATACCAGACCAGCCTCACGCACTTCTCTTTTAGCAGCGTGAAGAGGTAAACAGCCCCCCCTCCCATGATAAACCCGAGCAGCACATACCAGAACCAGTTCCAGCTAACGATACGCATGACATTCTCCTTTTCCTAAGAGCGTGATTTGTCGAGACCGAACAGGGGAATATCCATGGGGTCGACTTCCCAGGGAGACTTCTCCAAAGGGGGTTCCTGCCCATAGCCAAAGACGTCGTCCATCTTCCGGATGGCCGCGTTGAGGGCCGGGGCTTTGGCAATGGACATGCGAACCAGGTCATGCATGACGGCTTCATCAAACTTGGTAAAGGGGCAGACTGCCTGGCAGCGGCTGCAATCCGGATCGCCGCCGAGCATATAGGCAAAGCACTTCTTGGCGTCCTGATACCAGCCCTTGATGCCTTTGGCCTGCCAGGACTTGTCTCCCCCCCAGAAAGGTTCATCGGTTTTCGGAATGGCGCCGGACGGACACATTTCAGCGCACTTCTTGCAGACCCTACAGAAATTAACAATTCCGGCATCAATGGGCTTGGTTTCTGCCAGGGGCAGGTCTGTTACGGTGAGCATGACCGTACGGAAGTTGGTGCCCCACTGGGGGCTGACAAGGATACCGGCACGTCCGTACTCCCCCATGCCGGACATGATGCCGAAGCCGACACTGCGGCCAACGGCGGTCGTATCCCCGCCGTAGTGCTGGTACCCGAGGCCGTGCAGGAACACATTGATGCGGTTGGAGTAGATATTGGCCCTGGAGTATGCTGCGGTGTTGGACGAGGCCCAGCTCATGCGGTCGGTGTACTGAGCCATCCACAACGACTGCGGGATGACCGCACAGATAACCCACAAGTCCTTATCGGGCAGGACGACCGTACCGTTTCCGGCATCGTAGCCCTTGTCGACCTTCTCAAAACGGATATTCCCATAAAGGAACTTTTTGGTTTTCTTCGTGAGTTTGACAAACCCCATGTCCGCAGCGCCGAAGATACGCCCGGCAACCCGAAGCATACGCGAATTTTCTTCCGGCGTGCCTTCATACCGGGGCACCCCGAACTGATCGGGGGTATAGAACATGGTCGGATGCTCCCACCCGTTATAGGACGCAACCTCAGGCCCGGTCCACGACGGGGCGATGGAACTCAGGGCCCCCCACCCCCAGCAGTTGGCATCACCCAGGGCACGATCGCGAATGGAATAGCCCGGCACGTTCTTTTTAACCTTCTCGGTTGTGGAGGCTATGTTGCGCGCGTGGATCGCTTTGTATTCTTTCTTGTTATCCCACGCTTCGGGATTAAACAGGGTTTTATGGACTCCAGGAAATATCTCCATATGCTCCCAGTCGATCTCTACGGTGGGCTCATCGACCTCTTTGACCCACCAGGGCAAGTTGCGTTCCGCATAAGGCGATGCCATCATCTCATCCAGATCGGCAAAGGCCGGTGTGGCCGTTGACCCAAGGCCGACAGCCCCTGCTCCCACAGCTCCGGCACCAATCCCGAGCATCTTCATGAAATCGCGACGCCCCACTGTCGAGTGATAGGTTGATTTTCGAGAACCCGACCCACTCATATTTCCACCTCCCAGTCATGAACAAAAATCTGCAGGGGGTGCCCCTGCGTGTGTATGTTGTCTCTGTTCATAGTAAAGGGAGACGGAAGAAAAAAAATCACCCCTGAGGGTGATTTTGCAGACAGCCGCACGTCACACAAAAGGGTGAGAACATCATGATGTATTGAGGCGGTGGTGGGAGAAGAGCGCCGTTTTATCCACGGCCATTACGAAGGCGGGAGAAGCCTGAACTCCTTGGCTTTGTTGATGGCCTGGGTGCGGTTGCCCACAGCCAGTTTGCCGTAGATCCCTTTGATGTGCGTTTTCAAGGTGTTCACAGAGACAAAGAGCTGCGCAGCAGTTTTTGCGTAATTCGCGCCTTTGGCCAGACAGGCAAGAACCTCCAGCTCACGCGGCGTCAGGTCAAAGGAAGCGTGCCGTGACTTTCGGGACGGGGAGGGCTCGGCTGCTTTTTCATTCATGCGCTCGATAAAACACGCTGCCTCCTGGTTGTCGGGACCCAGTTTGCTGCCGACCTGCTTGAGCATCTCGCAGACCGGCAGGCCTTCCCGCATGAATATCTGATAATAATGCTCGGGCGCAACCAGACCCACAGCGTTTTTAAGACTCTCCACCGCCAGGGCATCGTTGCCAAGCCGGCGATGGGCAAGCGCCATCTGGATCAACACGTCCGCCCTGAACAGAAGGCTGGTTGTATCATCAAATGTTGAGATAAGCTCAGTGAGTATGGAGAGTGACTCGTCGGCCCTATGGGTTTCCACAGCCATTTTTGCAGCGAAAAGCTGGATGACATTTGAGTAACATGTCAACGGTTGTTGGCCGGTTCGGTAGATGCCCTGAAAGTTCAAGGGAGATAAGTCGGGATATTCCTTACCGGCAAGATCCCGGCCACCTTGCGGCAAAAACCCGCTCTTCGTCGAAGCTGGCTTGCCGGTCAGTGTATGGATCAGTGCCTTGCACGATGCAGCCATGAGGATCACGGAATCCGGTGGGGTCAAGTTGTCAATGGAGGCACTCATCTCATCCATGGCCTCGATACCTTCATCCGGCTTGCCTTGATCCAGAAGGCACAGAGCAAGAACGAGGTACCCGTCCACAATGGAAAAGACGTCACCGTCTTTTATGATCTTTTTGAGCCCGTGCTTAAGGTATTTTTCGGATTGGAGAAGTTCACCTGAGTGGTAGTACACCTGCCCCATGACAACATGGGCAAGGCCTGAAAAAGGGACGCCTCCGTCGTCGGCCCCCTGGTAGTCCACCAGTGTTCGGCAGGTTTCCAGCGCCCGCTGAAGTTGTCCATATTCCATGTAGAGTTTTGCCAACGCAATGGAATACATAAAAAAGCAGAAAGAGAGATTCTCATTGAAGGCCATGGAGACAGCTTTTCTGAAAATCTGTATCGCTGCGGCAGGGTCGCCGCTGACCCGCTGGCAGAATCCGTAGCCGCCAAGTGCCAGGGTTCGCCAGAAACGTTTCTCTTCAGGAAGCACATCAAGGGCGCCATGAAAATGGTCCCTTGCTTCGTCCACGGCAAACAGAGATGCACTGCGAATGCCTTTGATGGCCAAAAAAACACCTCGTTGTTCGGGGGTTACCCCCGCCTTGACCTCACCAAGGGGGTCAAGCTGCTTTTCGATGCTCTGAAGGCATTGGTCAAAGGCTTCAAACTCCCCCATTTCATATAAAAAGAACAACTGATGCAAGGTCAGGGTCAAAGGCATGTAGTCTTCGGGCACCTTTTTAAACCACTGCAGGTAGATATTAAAATGCCCACGGGCCAGTATCCGGTCGATGTGCGTTTCCAGATGCGTGATAACCCGGTCGTAGTCCTTTGCCTCCAGCGCATGATCAATGGCCTCTTCCCACATGCTGTGGGCCATGAACCAGCTTGCTGCCTGGCGGTGAAGGCGTGTGACATTTTCCCTGCCGCACATGCGAAGGCGATTGCTGAGCATCTGGGCAAACCAGTGGTGATACCGGTACCAGCACCGGTTGCTGTCCAGAGGGACAATGAAGAGGTTGCCCCTCTCCAGTTGCTCCAGAACCTGCTGGCTGTTTTCAATGCCAAGGAGATCGTCGCAGACATCTGCGTTAAACCGCTTGAGAATGGATGTCTGCATCAGAAAATTTTGTATCTCCGGCCCCTGATGGGCAAGAACTTCACTGACGAGGTAGTCCGCAACATGCCGGTCTTTTCCCGACATGCCGTCGATGAACCCGTTTGCGTCCAGGTGCTCCCTCAGGGACAGGGCCGCGAGCTGCAATCCCGTAATCCACCCTTCGGACTGCTTCTCCAGTTTGGCGATCTGCTCCCCTGTCAAGCCAAGGCACATGGACCGATTAAAAAAACTGCGGGCCTCGTCCGTGTTGAAGCGCAGCTCCTCGGTCCTGATCTCATTCAATTGGTTTTTCGAACGGAGCCTGGCAATGGGCAACGGTGGCTCTGTGCGACTGATAAGAATAAGGTGCAGATAGTGCGGCTGGTGATTGATCAGAAAACTGACGGCAGCATGAATCTCCTGATTTTCAATCAGGTGATAGTCGTCCAAGGCCAGGACAACATGGCGTCCCGCCTGCTCCAGGTCATTGATCAATTGCGTCATGGCAGCCATGAGATCAGGTGAGGAAGGGGAGGACAAACGCCCAAGGGATTTACTGGCAACCCCGGGCACACAACGGTTCAGGGCGGTCATCAGGTAGCTGAAAAAGCGATGCGCCCCATTGTCATTCGCATCCAGGGAAAGCCAGGCCACCGGCCATGTCTGCCGGCTGAGCCAGGCGATGGCCAGGCTGGTTTTTCCAAACCCCGCCGGTGCACAGATAAGGGATACCCTGGTCGTTGGGGAGAGCTTGTTGCTCAGGCGTGGTCTTGGAACAGCCTCATCCGGCAGGGGCGGCATGTGGAATTTGGTTATCAGCAGTGCATCCATCGTAACATCCTGGCCTTTTCCTTTGATCTGCAAAACGGCCAATATATACCATACCCACAGAGTTTTCTCCTATCTCTTTCCCCGGGGTGTCACGGCGTGATTTACGGGCCATCGAATGTGGCCCCAACATGTCCCCAGTTTTTTTAATTTGAGAATATCACACAAAGGATTTCAAGCGAGGAGTGGAGCGACCACAGAGAGGTAAAACGAAAGGCGATCCCAAGACAATCCTTGGCATGCAATACCACAGAGATCCCGTGGAATGTGAAGGACTTGACCAAAACAAAAAAGCCCCTTCCGCAGAAGGGGCTTTGGTCTTCCAAGTGGCGCGCCTGGCAGGATTCGAACCTGCGACCTACGGATTCGAAGTGTTTAAGCAAAATCCACCTTCCCAAACTAACCCGCCAGTCAACTATACACATTACCTACGGGCTATTAGCGCCCGTGTCAACCTGCATAACCAACCCCACCATACAATGTGATTGCCCCGGTGGCCCCAATTTGGCCCCAATTCTCTATAGATGGCCATTACCTTTTCTCCGGCAAATCCAAATGCCGGAGGAGCGGAGCGACGACTCCGAACAGGGTGAGCCCCCGAAGGGGGCGAGTTGTGCCCCCCGCCCTTCCCTTCCCCCCTTCCCCCTTCTTAAGAAAACCGGCGAAAGTCTAAAGGAGCTGGGCGGGCTTTTTGGGTCCTGTCCAGGCTTCCCCCCCATACGGGGACTGCGAGCCCCAACTCTTGGCCGATTGGGGGGTGAGATTTTTTTTGAAAATTTGAAAATCGTGCGTCTGTGGGCGGGAGTGGTCAGTGTTTCACGGCGGGCCCGGGGCGATCCGGGGCGGGATGTGTTGAGGCGGAACAGACCGTGACGAGACCATGACCAAGCGTGGAGATGACGATGATCGAGACGGACACCAACGAATTGCAGGCGGAAATCCGGGCCGACGTTGAGGCGGAACGACTGGCGGCGTGGAAGGAAGCCCAGGCAAAGCACAACACCGAGAAGGCGAAGAAGCTCACGGACGAGCCGAAGCCACCGCCGGAGCATATGCCCTGGACGGCGGAGCGGGTTGTGGAGCGACGCGGCCCCCGGGTGGAGAGGTTGAGGCAGGCTTGCTGGCGGGAGCAGCTGGGTGATGCCGAACTCCTCATAGACCGTGTGGGCGACCGCTACACTTTCGACCACAAACGCAAGCAGTGGTACCGCAACGTGGGCACCCACTGGGTGGAGGATGGCGTCAACCAGATCCGCGCGGAGGTGGTGGCCTTGGCAGAGCATTTTGACCGCGCGGCTTTTGAAGCACGGAAAACAAAAAAGAGCGCTGCGAAGAAATCCGAAAGCGCAGAAAAAAAGAAGGAAGAGGCAGAAGAACAGGAAAACGAAGAGGCCGCCAAGAAAGCCGATCAGGAGATCAAGGAGGCGAGCGAAGAAGCAACGACCTGCAGCAAAGACGCAAAGCTCTTTTCCGATCGTGCCAAAAAGCTGCGCGGCGATCGCCGCATCGCCGGGATTTTGAACATGGCCACCTCCGGCGCTGACTCCATGGGCATCTCCGGCGACGACTCCACCTGGGATCGACACCCCACCCTGTTGGCTTGTCCAAACGGGGTGATTGATCTGGAAACCGGCAAGCTCTACAAAGGCGAGCCCAAGCATTACATCCGCAAGGCAAGCCCGTTTAACTTCCCTGGACTTCATGCCTACAGCGCCTCCTGGCATGACACCTTCGGAAAGATCATGTGCTGGGATCCCGTAATGATGGATTACGTGGAGCGCGTCGTGGGTTATGCGGCCACGGGCCTGGTTTCCCACAAAGAGTTTTACGTGGCAAAAGGCCCCACGGCCAACAACGGCAAGAGTACCTTTTTCGATGCCATCCAGATGGCCTTAGGTGATGCCGCCGGCACCATTAAAAAAGAGGTGCTCCTTCAAAAAAAGAACCAGGGCTCCGGTGCAGATCCTGACCTCCTCATGCTGGACGGCCTGCGCATGGCCATCGCCAGCGAGCCGGAACAAGGCTCCAAGTTCGATAAAGAGGTGATCAAGATGGTCACCGGTGGAGACCGCATCACCACGCGCGGCCTCTATATGGACAACATCACGTTCATGGCCATCAGCAAGCTTTTTATCCACGCCAACTTTACCCCCCAAGTGGCCAAGGCCGATCAGGCATTTTTCAACCGGATGCGCATCATCCCTTTTGACGCCCAGTTTGTCGGCAACCCGGATGAGGTGGATCTGGCCCGCCACATCTACCCCGGCATCCCGCGAACCACCATTGACCGCCAGCTCCAGAAGGATGGCCCGGCCATCCTGGCCTGGATCGTTCGGTGCGCACGGAAGTACCTCGCAGACGAGACCCTTAAGTACCCGCTAAAAGTGGCGGAAGAGATCGAACAGTACCAGGACGATATGGACGAGATAGGCCGCTGGGTGGCCGAGTGGTGTCTGGTGGACAAGCACAACGAAACCTACAAGACCAAAGCCAAAGATCTTTACGACTCCTTCAAGCTCTATTGCCGCAATGTTCTGGAAAAGGCGGAGGCGTTTATCCCCACCCAACGCACCTTTGGCGAGCAGCTGCAACAACGTTTCGAAAAGAAGAAGACCAACTACGTGTACTACTTCGGAATCAAGGTCAAGGCGGGATGCTCTGCCGCCGAGCAGACCCAGCCTTAACCCTTTAGACCTTCCCCGGCAGACCTTTTCAAGAGGGGAAGGAACGGGCCAAGGCCCTATTTTTTCTCCGGCTTCTTTTTCAGTTTAGACCTTTTAGACCTTCTCTTTAAAAAAGTGGGGGTGGAAAAGTGAATTAAAAAGGCGGGGAAGAGGGGAAAACCGGCGGTGGGAAATAAGCCAGGAGGCGGGACAACAGTCTAAACCGTCTAAACGCCCTAAACAAACCGCATAAAAACAGACAATTACACAATCCGTTTTTCAACGACCGATGGTCTTTAGACCATCCTACAACCATCCCAAGGGGAACCGGATATGGGAATAGCAAAAGATAAGCTGACGGCATCTGAAAGAGAGAGCATCGCGCGCACCCTTTTGAGCGGGTGTGAGTCCCACCTGAAAAACGGCAGCGAGCTGTGGGCGCACTGCCCCTTTCACCAGGAAGAGACGCCGGGCGGGGCCTTCAAGTACGACGTTGAAAAAGATGTGACCCACTGTTTCGGGTGCAGCACCAACGAAGACCTGGTGGGGCTTTACTGCCACTGCAAGGGGCTGGCCACCGACGACGCCGAAGGCTTCCGCTCTTTTGTCAACGAGTACTGCGGCGGGGCCTTTTCCCCGAAATCAAAAATCGAAAAGCCTGCCCCGCCACGTGTCTGGGAGCCAAAGACCCGCGAAGAGGCCACGGAACTCTGGATGAAGAAGGCCAGCGACTTTGCCGCAGATTGCAACGAAGTGCTCCTGTACGACCAGGAGCAGCTGGACCGCCTGGCCGCCTGGGGCGTCACCGCCAAAACCGTGGCGGAGCTGGGCATCGGGTGGAACGCAAAGGACCAGTGGCGCAACTATTCCGGCTGGGGCCTCCCCAAGCTCATGAACGACAAGGGCAAGGAAAAGAAAATCTTCCTGCCCAAAGGGTTTGTTTTTCCCGTTTTTGATCACGAAGACTTTTCCCTCTACCGCATGCAGATCCGGGTGGAAGAGTTGAGCAAATTCTCCCCCATGAGATACCGCGAAGTGGTGGGCGGCAATCCCCGTCTCTGCGTCTTCGGAGATGCAACGACCCGGATCTGGATTGTGGTGGAGACCATCCGGGACGCCATGTATGCCTGGCAGGACCTCCACCACCTGCGCGTGGGCGCCATGGCCCTGGGCGGCGCCACCCACCGACCCGACCCCATCGCCCACCGCCTCCTCATGGGCGCGGATCTTATCATCAACGCCCTGGACAACGACCAGGCGGGCCGCTTCAACAGCTGGCATTTCGAGCCCTGGAACCCCGGAAAATTCGCCTGGATGAATCAGTATGCCCATGCCGTTCGCGGGCTGGTGCCCTCACGTATCGGCAAGGACCTGGGCGACCTGCCTAAGGCAGGGGTGGAGCTGAAGGCATGGTTCTGGGCGGTGCTGCCCGAATGGGTCCGCGCGCAATTTCGAGCTGAGAAGGTGGAACGGATACAGACTGAACAAGCCAGAAAGGAGGTGGCCGCATGAGCGAAGTCCTGAAAAACATCAACCAGGTGCATCGGTATCTCACGGAGCAAGGCTGCCGAGTGAGCTACGGCAAAGTGAAAACCGATCTCATCGACAAAAGAGCCGTTCCCAGGCGCCGGGGCGGTGGCTGGTCTGTGCAGTCCGTGACCCAATACGCTGCGGCGTTCCTTGAAAAAACCATCGATGAAGCCCCCGAGGCCGACCGCCCCACGGAAGAACCCCAAGGGGGGGCAGCAACGGCAAAAGCCCAAGCCGATGCCGACCTGAAAAACATTCAGGCAGCCCGTGCCCGCTTCAACCTCGAAAAGGAGCTGGGCCGCCATGTGGAAACGGCCACCGTGGAAACAGAGCTGGGCGAGCGGGCCAAGGCGTTCAAGCTGGGCCTGGAAAAATGGGGCCTGGACAACGGGGAAATGGTGGCCTCCCTCTTCGGCGGAGAAGAGACAAGCGCCCGCGACCTCCTGGCGGCACTGGGCACACCGGACACCCCTGAAGCCATCCAGGCCATCATCGATTTCTCCCTTTCCCGGCAACCTCGCTGGGTGCGCCTCTGGCGCAAGAGCATCGAGGATTTCCTTGACGCATACGCCACCGGCACCTGGTGGACCGAGGAGATGCAAGCGGCCTGGGAACTCTTCGACGAAAGCCGGGACAAGGAGGTGTCTTGTGGATAACCCGCTGGAGCTGCGCGAAGCCGAAACGGCTGTGTTTAAAAAGCCCCTCACGTCCCGGGCGTATGAATGGGTACAGAAATTTTTCCGGGTAGTGGCCGGCCCCTTTCGCGGCCAGTTGTGGAAGGCCACCCGTGCCCCCCATGCCGAGCTGGTCCTTGACGTTCTGGACAGGGAAGAAACCCGCAAGGTCTTTATGATCTGGCCCTCCCAGGGATTCAAGACCACCACCGCCATCGGCTGGATCTTTACGGCCCTTCAAAGGCGCATGGACAATGTGGCCCACGCCATGGCTGACGAAAAGGCGGTGAACCGCATGTTGACCGGAACCGTGACGGAGGCCATCAAAAAATGCCCGCCCCTTCGAAAGCGCGTGAAGCCCGGCGGCTTTACCAAAGACGAAATCCGGTTTGACGACGGCTCAGCCTGGATCGGTGTGTGGGCGGGCTCTGACTCCCGCACCCGCTCCTTCTCCGCCCCCATTGTTCTGATCGATGAAGAGGATACCTACGATGACCCCGGGGTTGTCCTTGCCATTGAGGAGCGGCCCGATGCCTACCACGACTTGGGCCTGTCCAAAATCATCCGCACGTGCCGCCCCAAGGGCAACGAAGAAAAGAGCACCATCTGGGCAGATGCCCAGGCCCAGGCCGATTGCTGGCTGGTGCGTGAGGCTGTATGCCCGGCCTGTTCACACCCACAGATCATGGAGCACGCCGACCTGTTTGCCCTGGGCCGCATCAAAGACCCCAAACTCATCCGCAGCGGAAAGCTGGCCCGCTATGCCTGCAAAAAATGCGGGTACCGATGGGACGACCGCGCCAGGGACAAAGCCATGGGCCTTGGTCGCTGGGTGGCCAGGCGCGGGGCCGTTGATAACGGGGTTATTTTCGCATTTCACCTGCGCAGCTGGGAAATCCCGGGACAATCCCTTTCGGATATCCTGGCAACGTGGTTCGAAGCGCAGGGCAACCCGAGGCTATTGCAGAAATTTGACAACAACATCTGTGCCAAGCCCTACAAGTTTGCCGCCATAGATACCGACCACGAAGCCATTGCCGCCTTCATCTCCAAGCGCATCCCCCACCGCCAGCCCCCGGAATGGACCCTGGGCCTTACCCTGTCAGGGGATATGCAGAAAGACCATTTCCGGTTCTCTGTCTGCGCCCATGGCCTTGCCCCCCGCCGTGAGGTGATCATCGACTATGGGGAAGTGGGGCAGTTTTCCGACCTGACCCGCCTCATCTTTGGCACCCGCTATGACACCGCCGATGGTCGGAACCTGGGCATCTGGCGCGCCAGCCTGGACACCGGGGGCGGCAAAAACAAAAACGAGGCAGATACCCGGCCCGTCCAGGCATACCTCTGGCTGGCCAGCCAACGCCCCGGCGTGGTCTTCGGCACCAAAGGCATGAGCCGTAAAACCCCGGGTGTGCTGGTCAAGCGATCGGTGATTGAAACCCTTCCCGACGGGCGAAAGCTTGGGGGCGGCCTGGCCCTTTACCTCATCGATACGGATGCCTTTAAGCGGGACATTTTCTGGCGCCTCTCCGAGGGAGGAGCCGAAGAGGCCCCCCTCATGTTTCATGCATCAACCGATGAGCCTTACCTCAAAGAGATCGCCTCCGAAAAGCTGGTGAAAAAAAAGGGCGGCAAAGAGGAATGGGAGCGGACCCGCGCCAACCACTATCTGGATTGCTTGGTGCAGCATGTGGCCATGGCCTGGTGGCAATGGCAGCCCAGCCTTGCGGCCCTCTCCGGTTTGGGAGTCGGCGCACCGACGCAAACCACAGAAACCGAGGAGGAACCAGCATGACGGACTTTCGCCACCTGCTTCTGATCTGGATCAAAAAAGCCGATGCCGGCGTGGATTTCAAGAATGGCCGCGCCCTCTGCCCGGCCTGCGGCGCACGCCTGAAGGTCAAGACCACCCGGCCCTGGGAGGGCACCACCCGCATCCGGTACCACGTATGCAAGGCAGAACCGTGCGGCCTGGCCGCCATCTCTCACAACATAAAATCCATTGAAACCCGAGAAGAGGAGACAACCCCATGACACGAACCGTATCCACAAACACCCCCCTGCCCCAATACCTGGGAAATTTACTCTCACCCATCCAGGCCATCGCCAGCATGGCGGCAACGGACGGGGACACCATGGCCTCTGCCGGGGCCGCCCTGGAAGGTTACAGCACCCTCATGACCGGCGGTGGTGAGCCCACTCCCGAATCGGAGTTCATGGCGGCCTGTGCGGCCATCATGCAGGACCACGCCCGGCCCGACATTGCCTTGGTGCTCCGGGACCTGTGCGACCGGATTTCCTTCAAGCTCTACGCCATGGGTAAGGAGCTGGTGACGCGCCATGGTGCCTTGGAAGTAACGAAGGCCGGAAACGTGGAAGTGAGTAACCCATGCATCAAACTCAATGAGGTGACCCCATGAAAGCACCGGAAAACTGCCTTTCATGCATCCGGCGCCTCAATGCGGGGCGCCTCGCCAGAAAAGACCGGGTGACGGTCCTGGGGCGGTGCGGCGATGAAGCCCCACTTTTTCCTTCCGGCAACCACGTGGGCTGCGGGCCCATATCAAGAGCTGAAGCACTGAATCCTGTATAGGAGGGAATGATGCAATACGCCCTGAACTTCAAAAACGAAATCATTGTGGATAATTTCGCTGGTGGTGGGGGGGCTTCGATTGGAATCGAAGCGGGGACCAACCGGTATGTGGATATAGCGATCAATCACGACAGAGTGGCACTGGACGTCCACGCCCTTAACCACCCGCACACGCGGCATATAAGATCCGACGTCTTTGAGGTAGACCCGGTTGAAGTTTGCCAAGGGCACCCGGTGGGATTGGCCTGGTTTTCACCGGACTGCCGTCATTTTTCAAAAGCCAAAGGGAAGGCGCCTGTATCTAAGAAAATCCGTGGACTTGCCTGGGTTGCTGTCAAATGGCGTCGCAAAGTCAGGCCACGAATTATTATGCTGGAAAATGTGGAAGAGTTTCAAACCTGGGGGCCGTGCATTGAAAAGAAAAATCCACAAACAGGCCAAGTGGAAACACGCCCTGACCCACGCCGCAAGGGACTCACTTTCCGTACGTTCATCAAATCGTTTGAAAGGGACGGATATGTGGTCGAATATCGTATGGTCAGGGGCCGGAGTTATGGAGCTGGAACCATAAGGAATCGGTTTTTCATGATTGCACGTTGTGATGGACAGCCTATCATCTGGCCACGAGAGACCCATGCGCCGAAAGGGTTGAGGCGCCGGGGCCAGAAGAAGGAAAAAGTCACAGCCGAATGTATTGACTGGAGCATCCCTTGCCCCAGTATTTTCATGACCCCGGATGAAGCTTCATCCTACCGGAAAAGCACTGGCACCTCCATCCGAAGGCCCTTGGCCGATAACACTTTAAAGCGTATTGCCAAGGGAGTCATGAAATACGTCATCGAATGCAAGAAACCGTTTATCGTCCCTATTGCCAATTATGGCACAGGCGGACTTCTGGCTCATCCAGTGGACGAACCCCTTCGAACAATCACGGCCAACCCTAAAGGTGGTGCCTTTTCGCTCTGTACCCCTTTTGTATCACCTTATTATGGACCAAAAGGTGGCCGTGACGTCAGGGGGCAATCGCTTGCTGAACCTCTTGCAACCCAGACTACAGAGAACAGACACGCTCTGATTACGCCGTTTATCAGCAAAATAAACCATACCGGAAATGGCGATAAATCGTTCCGGGGCCAAGGTATAAATGAAGCGCTTCACACAATAACTGGGCGCAATGGATTCTCTTTATGCACCCCGTTTATTTCTCGACAATTTGGAAAAAGCGTGGGGAGTGGTGTGGAGTCTCCCCTGGGGGCCATCACTTCTGGCGGTGGAGGCAAATCGGCCCTCATGGCGCCACTCATTGCAAGGCAATTCGGAACAGGGATTTGCCATTCCGTGAATACCCCTCTCAACACCATCACTGCCGGCGGAGGGGGCGGAAAAACCCAACTCGTCGCAGCCTCCCTAATTCAAACCGGTTACGGTGAGCGCAAGGGTCAGACACCCAGGGCACTTGATATAAATAAACCCATCGGCACCATCGTAGCCGGTGGTGCGAAGCATGCCCTGTGCAGCTCATTCCTGGCCAAACATTACACCGGCGTCGTCGGTTCAAATCTTCGTCACCCTATCGGTACCATCACACAAGCGGACCACCACTCCCTGGTGAATGTTCAACTCTCCAACGAAGAGGTAGAACGGGGGGGGCTCAAAGTCGCGGCATTTCTCATGAAGTACTACGGCCAAGGAGTCGGCCAGAGCCTTGGCGAGCCGGCTCACACCCTCACCACGAAAGAACGCCTTTCACTTGTTACGGTTTTCATCAAGGGAGAGCCTTGGGTAATCGTGGACATCGGTATGCGCATGCTCACACCCGAAGAACTTATGCTCGCCCAAGGGTTTCCACCTGATTACAAGTTAGGGGATATCTCCAAAACAAAAAAAATAGCATTGATCGGAAACAGCGTCTGTCCACCTGTAGCTGAGGCCCTGGTACGAGCAAACTATACAGAGGCGATGCCATGGAGGGTTTCCGCATGATAACCCGCCCCACACTGCGCGACTACGGCGGAAAAAGGAATATTGCCCCGTGGGTAATTTCGTACTTCCCTCCACGCATAAAGTACGTCGAGCCTTGTGGTGGGGCGGCACCGGTTCTTTTACAAAAAGAGTCGGCAAATCTGGAAACCTACAACGTCATATCCAAGGGACCTGACAGATTTTTTCAGGATTTTGAGAGACCATCGGTAAACAGCTTTGGCGACACATTAGGGACACACTATAGGCGAGGGCAAACTTTGGGGCTTACAAGAAGCCCGCCGAACAGGTGAGAAGAATGCGTGTTTTGCCTTGGCAAAGTATTTCTAAGTACGGCGGTTTTTGGCGATCGATCTACAATCATAGGGCCTGAGCAAGAAGCGCTATGACAGATATAATTAAAATCAAACATCCTGATATCATTATCAGATAGACTAAAACTGGGTCAAGGCAACATTATTGTGATTCAGACCTCACGACTTTGTTCCGTAATAAAAACCTGTGGCAGCTGCAACCAAGGCAATTATGGGATTTAATATAACTCCAAATTCTTTGATTTCACAAAACATCAAATCGCAAAAGGTTATCATGAGAAATATCGAAATTACGATTAAATAGAGCAGACCAATAAGCAGAAGTGCAATCATACGCCTAGAGTTATCTTCATGAGGTCTTGGATCGTATTCATCACCCTCCCGTGGGGATTTAACCACCTCGCACCCTGATTCTTCAGAGCTGTAATCAAGGTCATCATTATCCATACAGATATCATAACCCACTGCAATCTGATCATCATCAAGCTTCGAAACCCCACTTTCCCCAGTTTTTTCTTCGTCCATCTGCGCCCTCCGCGGCAAATAGATTATGTCATTACTTACGCATGATCTCTCGGATACGATGATTTTCGGACTCCACTAGTACTTTACGTCCGTGTTCTTCTTGCTCAACAAAGAACCTCTCCGAATTTATTGATCTACGAAGCACCTCGGTAAATGTTATGTCTTCTTTTTTCGCAATATTCTGAAGAAACTGAACTTGCTCTTCCGGTAAATTTACGGTTACTTTTTTCATGGTCATGGTGGACTCCTCCTTATCAATGATGACGGTGGCCTACTTACAGTCATATTATATACAGCAAAAAGCCATACGTCAACCATACCACAGATGGTTGTGGCAACTAAAACACCAACGATAAGTCTATCCTCCATTGGCATTACACAGATAAACGTCCAGATCAAAATCAAAGCCAAAGAAACACAGCACGAACCATGCTAACCCAAAAAGTTGCGGTTGTAGCAGTTGTGTACCAAGTTTCTAAATAAAAAAAGGCACCGACAAAGTAATGCAAACTAAATAAGTACAAACAAATCGATCCCTTGACATAATCTCCTGCACGATAGAACCTTCTCAAAAGACCTATAGACAATGTTTTAGGACCTATTATGATCCAGATATTTCAAAGAATATGCCAAACTAAAAGTATTTAGTACCGTACTAAAAATAACGCATTTCCCTTTCCAGCCCCGCCCCTCCTTTGTTACCGTTTTTGCAACGATTCATCATCGTCCTTGCAAAGCGGAGACAAGCCCCCATGACCCGTGAAAAAATCCAAGAACGCCTGAACCTGTATTACGCTGCCGAAGCCGCTATTCTGGCCGGTGCGCAGGGCTACGAGATCGACGGCGAGATATTTACGTATGCAGATCTCAAGGTAATCACCCGCCAGATCAACATCCTGCTCCACCAGCTTTCAGCGGCCCAAAGCGGCACAGGCGGCATCCGCCGTCATCGGGTGGTGTTGTGATGGGGGCTTTCTCCCGCATATCCTCCTCCCTGAGCCGGACGGCTGCGTCCGTGATTGCTCTGCGCAACCCGGACAGAGCCGCCCGGTTCCTCGCATTCCAGAACGCCCTGGGCGTCCCCGGCCTGAAACTCTCCTACCATGCCTCTGACCGAAAAGACCCTGGCCTCATGCGCTGGCGACCCACCAACCAGACCGGGGATGCCCTCATCTTCAAAGACGCCGCCCTGGCCCGTGCCCGTGCGCGGGACATGGAGCGCAACAACGACAACGTGTCCGGCGCCCTGCGCAAGATTTCGAACAATGTGGTCTTTCGCGGGATCTTTCCGCAGGCACAGTGCAAGCTGTTCGACGGCACGCCGGACCGCATCCGCGCCCGCATCATCGAAAAAGATTTTCGCGCATGGTCCAAGGCGGTGAAGTGGAAGAACAAGCAAAAGCAAACCATCCGCCGGGGCTGGATGGACGGCGGGGTGTTTGTCCGGTTTTTCCCGGCCCCCACCCTGCAGCGCCGTGGCCTGGTGCCCCTGGGCATTGAGCTTTTGGAAGTGGACCACCTGGACCAGAACAAAAACGAGATTCTGGCCAGCGGCAACATAATCCGCAAGGGCATTGAGTACACCCCGGACGGCTTTGAAGCGGCCTACTGGCTTTTCCCGGAGCATCCCGGAAACAGCGGTGGGCTTCTGGGCCGCACCCTTCAATCGTCCCTGCGCGTGGATGCCGAAACCTGCCTTTTCTTCACCGACCCGGAGCGGCCCTCCCAGTCCCTTCCCATCCCCTGGATGATCTCTGTCACACGCGGGCTGCACAATTTTGACGAGTACGACAACGACGAACGCCTGGCCTCCCGCCTGGCCGCCAAGTTCGGCATCTTCATCATCAACAAGGCAACGGCCTGGCCCGGCGGCGCAGGGGGAACTGGTAACGACCTCGAAGGCAACCCCTTTGCCGGTGGTGGGAATGGAGAAATCCCGGACCACATCGGGGCCGCGTCCATCCATGAGCTGCCCCATGGCCGGGAGGTTCAAATCGCCAGCAACCCCCGCCCTGGAAACAACCACGAAGCCTACGCGCGCACCTCCCTGCGCCGGGCCTCCACCGGTTTCGGCATGTCGTCCGCCAGTTTTTCCAATGACTACACAGACGCCACCATGAGCGCCCTGCGCCACGCCATCCAGGAAGAGCGCCGGGGCTACCGCGTGCAACAGGACCTTTTGGTAGATGAGCTCTGTGATGTGGTTTGGCCTATCTGGCTGCGCTATCGCGCTCTCTTCGGCCTGGGAGATGACCGGGACGTGGAAGCCACCTGGGCCCTGGGCGGCTGGGACTGGATCGACCCCTACAAGGATGCCAAGGCAGCTGAAATCCTCATCGGCAAGCGCGTCGAATCCCGCACCACCTTTGCCTCACAGCGCGGTGGAGACTGGGAGGACACCATCGTGGAAATCGGCCAGGAAGAAAAAATGATCGCTGAACACGCCCCGGCCCCAAAGGAGCCCGCCCATGGCAACAATGCAAACGGATAGCCACCGCGTCACCCTCGCGGCCACCCCCAAAAAAGGCGAAGCCAAGCCCACGTTTTTAAAACGCTGCGTCAAAGAGAAGATGGACGGGGGCACCAAAGAAACCAAGGCCATGAGCGAATGCGTCAAGGGGTGGGGCATCGAGCGGCTGGCCGCCGAAGGCATCCGCCACAACGTCCGGGGAACGGTGAAATTAGAGAAAGCCGAAGGCGACGGCCCCCGCCGCTTTGCCCTGGTGGCCCACACCGGCAAGGTGATCAACCTGCGTTACATCCGCTTTATCGTGGAGCTCAAGGGCGTGGAGTACAAAGAGCGTTTCCCCGCCCTTCGCCAGCACAACCCCAACCTCATCGTGGGGCATGTGGACAAGGTGGAATGCAAGGCAGACACCGGCATCTTGCTTTACGGCCCCTTCTCCAAGGTGACCGACACCGCCGCCGAAGTTCTGGCTCTGGCGGATGAAGATTTTCCCTGGCAGGCAAGCGTGGGCATCGAGCCCCGGGAAGTGCGGTGGCTGGAGCGTGGAAAGAAAACCCGTGTTAACGGTCATGAGGTGGAAGGGCCGTGCGAGATATGGACGAAAAGTTTTGTCGAAGAGGTGTCGTGGGTGCCCCTGGGGGCGGATGACGACACCGCAGGCATCGCTTTGACGAGCGATTATGAAACCAATAATCCCACGGAGGATGACATGAACCCTGGACTCAGGAAGTACCTCGAAAAACTCGGCCTCGCAAAGGACGCCTCCGATGCGGACGCCCAGGCATTCCTTTCGACGGCCCTTGAAGACGACACCCAGCGCGTCCAGCTGGCCAAGCTGATGACGCCGGAAGGCGCGGACAATGAGCCGGCGCCCCCCGATTCCGACAGCTCCCCTCCCCCCGCCGGTGGAGCTGCCGGTGATCCCTCCGCCCCGGCGCCCCCCCCTGCCGGGGGCGGTGTGGATCTTTCCGCAGGCATTCAGGGCGCCCTGAAGCTGGAGCGCGAGCGGGTGGGGACCATCCAGAACCTTGCCCGCCAGTTCAACCTGGGCAACGAGTTTGTGGACACCCACGTGACCGGCGGCACCGAGGAAAAAGACATCTACCGCCTGGCCGTGGATGCCGCCTCCAAGACCGCCCCCGCTTTCGGAGCGGGCACCCGCATCGAGTTCGGCGAAGACGGCAGCGACAAGTTCCGCCGCCTTGCTGCCGTCGGCCAGGGGCTCCGCATGGGGGCTTACAAACCGTCAGACGATTCCATCCAGAAAGATCTGGACGCGGCCCGGCAGTTCCGTGGCATGCGCCTTTCGGACATGGCCGCCATGTGCCTGGAGAACCACGGGCATTCCACCAGGGGCTACACCCCTGCAGAGGTTGCCCAGATGATGTTCAGCGGAAAAATGGAGCTGGCCGCGTCCACCAGCGACTTCCGCGCCATCTTCGCGGAGGTGGCCAACCAGCACACCCTGCGCGGATACAACATGGTAACCGATGTCCACCGCCGGCTGGTGAATGTGGTGCCCGCCAACGACTTTAGAGAAATCCACGGCGTGGCCCTCGATGCAGCACAGGACGTTGAACTTGTGGGTGAAAACGGCGAATACCGGGAGATCAAGTTCAAAGAGCGCCAGGAAAGCTACAAGATGGGCAAGCTCGGCGCTTATGTGGGCCTCTCGTACGAAATGATTGTGAACGACGACACCCGCGCCTTCAACAAAAGCCCGCTCCTTCTGGGACAGCTCTGCCGCAAGAAAGAGGCTGACCTCGTGTTTGGCCTCATCAACGCCAACCCCGTGATGAAAGACGGCAAAGAACTCTTCCACGCCGATCGCGGAAACATCGCCACAGGCGATGCCGTTGGCCCGCCCAGCCATGACACCCTAGATGCCGGGCGTACCTTCCTCAACGGCCAGACCATCGGGGACGTGGATCTGGATATCGAGCCCGGGCTCATCCTGGTGCCGCCGCTTCACCGCTCCAACACGGAAGTGATGCTGCGCTCCATCTCACTTGCCGGAGCAGAAAACAACGCGGGCACCGCCAACATCTGGGGCGACCTGGTGCCCGTTCACAACTCCCGCCTGGCCCGGGGTTCCAAAGACGCCTGGTACCTCATGGGCGATCCCAACATGTACGACGGCATCGAGATGTCCTTCCTTGACGGCAAGGAAGAGCCGGAACTCTTCGAAGCGGAGGAGTTCAAAAGTGATCGAATTCTCTACAAAATCCGCCACGTCGTGGGTGTAGGCATTATGGCCGCCACCGCCTTCTGGAGAAACCCCGGCAAGTAATCCTTCCCTGAACCCTTTTTCGGGCCGGAGATCCGGCCCGGTCAGGAGATAAGCACATGGCTTTAAATCGTGAATACGACGGCAAAAAGATGCCCTGGGTTAACGACACCGGTTCCGGCGTGCTCTCCGGCCAGGTGGTGGTTGTCGGTGCCCTGGTATGTGTGGCCCTGGTGGACATTCCCGACGGACAGCGCGGGGATCTGGCCATTGATGAGGTGTATTCCCTCCCCAAGATTACCGGCCCCATCGGCCAGGGCGTGGACGTGTACTGGCTGCCCACCGGCGATCCGGTGGACGGTGTGGCCGGCACGGGTGCCGTTACCACCAGCGCCACCGGAGCCACCCCCGCAGGGCGTACCTTTGCCCTGGCAGGGGATGGGGACGCCACGGCCATGGTGAAGCTGAATATCTGATGAATCTGACCCGGCCCCGGTAATTCCATGGGGCCAAACCCCGAAAGGATTTGGCGCCGGTGGAAGGATTTAACCCTACACAAAAAGAGGAACTGAAAGAGCTGCTGGACGAAAGCCTGAAAGCTGCCCAGACCAACGCCTGCGGATGCCTGATCAGTGAAGAGATGAAACGGGAGATGCCCCATGTGGAGCAAAGTTTCCGTGCCATCGGAGAAGGCAAACTGGAGCGGGGCGTGGAGCGGTTCCGGGCCAACAACGAGATGATCACCCAGTTCCGGCAAAACAAAAAAGACACGGTGAAAGCATTGGTTCGGTGGGCGGGTATCGGTCTGGCGTTCTTTACTGTTTGGGCTCTCTGGCGGGGGTTTGCGGCCAAGATTGCGAGCATCAACACGGGTGGAGGGATGTGATGGACGATCTGGACCGCGCACAATCTCTTGAAATCCACGCCCGGCAACACGCCATTGCATCCATTCGCCAGGCGGCCACCGACACGGGCCGCCCCTCTGCCCGCTTCTGCGTGATCTGTGAGGAAGAGATCCCGGAGAAGCGGCGCCAATGCATCCCCGGCGTCCAGCTCTGTGTGGACTGCCAGCAAGACCAGGAGGAACACCCATGACTGCTATCCAGGAAACACGAGGCATCCGCAACAACAACCCCGGAAACATCCGCCACGGAGACGACTGGAACGGCCTGGCGGAAAAACAGCCGGATGCCTCCTTTTGTACGTTTACCGAACCCCGCTGGGGCATCCGGGCCCTGGCAAAAACCCTGCTCACCTACCAGCGCCGCCGTGGCATCCACACCGTGCGCGGCATCATTAGCCGGTGGGCACCGCCATCGGAAAACGACACCCATAGCTATATCCACCACGTGGCCCATTTTGTGGGCGTAGATGCGGATGAAACGATCCGGGTGGAAGACCACCTTTTCCCGCTGGTATCGGCCATCATCCTGCACGAAAACGGCAATAACCCTTATTCAAACGAAACCATCCTGGAAGCCATCCGGATGGCACGAGGTTAGCCATGGCCATCGAGATCATCACCGCCATGTTGGCAAAGAAAGGGCTTTCTCTTCTGGCCGGTGCCGTGGATGGCGCGGGGGACAAGGCCATCTCCTGGATCGAGGAGAAGACGGGCATCAACCTGGGCGGCCACGACGGCCCGCCGGAGTTCACCAGCGAACAGCTGATGGCCCTTCATCAGCTTGAGAGCGACGAACGGGTGGAGCTGAAACGCCTGGCCCTTGAGAAGTACAAAGAAGGGAACCGCCATGCCGAGTCAACCTTTGCCCTTGAGGCCGACGACCGGGCAGACGCCCGCGAGATGTACACCAAAGGCGGAAAGGAGATGCAGGACCGCTTGATTGATTGGGTGTTTAAATTCACCTCATTTATCATTCCGGCCCTGTTGCTTGCCGATGTCCTTCTGGTGGTGGCGGCAAAAATCTGGGGGATTGATGCAACCATCTGCGCGGCCATCGGCACCCTTATCGGTGTCTGTCTCGGGCGCTTCGGTGATGAGCGGAAAACGATTCTGGAATATGCCTTCGGCGGGTCCGCAAGCAACGACCGGTTGCACGAGGACAAGGCAAAGACATGACCACCAGCCCCCAGCATATCGCCGCCTTTCGAAAGGTGCTGGCCCTCCGGGGCGAAGCCACCACCCTGGCCGGAGTCTCCCTTGACGCCATCATCAAGCGGGAAGGCACCGGGATCTTCGAACGCTACGCCGAAAAGACCTACCAGGTAACGGGCGAATCCCGGACGGTCACCGTTCTGGTGGAGGACCTGGCCGGAGCGGCGTCGGGAATTACCACCAACGCCACGGTGGAGCATCACGGCTCCCAGTGGGTGGTCTCCAGCACAAAGGATAAGGTGCTGCGCACCCGCCTTGAAGTGAAGATGTGGAGGGAACTCTAATGCCGGAAGGAATCGTCAACTTTTACAAGTACGAGATCCAGCGCGTCACAGACCGCATGCTGGGCGAGATTGAACTGTTCGGCGGCAAGGCAAAACAAATCGGCGCGCGGGCGGCAAACCGCACCCTTCAAGGCGTGCGCACCGATATCGTGCACATGGTGCGCAAAGAGTATGCGGTCCCGGCCAAGGACCTGCGGGACAAGCTCTGGATCAAAAAAGCCACGGCCACAAGCCTTGCCGCCACCCTCTTTGAAAAGGGGCAGATCTCCATCCCCCTTGTCCGCTACGCAGCACGGGGCAAGTGGATCAAGGCTAACTCGGAGCACTTCGGCAAACCCGTGACCCGTGAAGGCGTCACCGTAACGGTCCGCCGGGATTCGGGCCGCACCCTGGTAAAGGGCGGTTTTATCCGCCAGTCCCCCACCTTCGGCACCCCCCAGGTGATGGCCCGTGTGGAAGAGGATCAGCGGTATCCGCTGAAGGTGCTCTACGGCCCCGGCTACCGGACCATGCTCAAACGGCCAGACGTGGAGCTGTGGGTCAAGCGGCGGGCCGACGAGCGCATGAACCAGAACATGGACCGGGAACTCAACTTCCTTATGACCCAATGGGAGCGTGGCCATGTTTGATATCAACGCCTATCGCGATGAATGCAAATCCAGAATTCAAGAGGCCCTGCCGGAGCTTGCCAACGTCCTGGACTATGACGAATCCCACGACCTGAAGGGGGACGGTGCCTTCCCCGCCGCCTTTGTGAATATTGTCGATATCCACCCCGGCATCGATCCCGGAGACGGTCGCGTGGGGCTGTTGCTTCGCACGGTCATTCACATCATCACCAAGAAACCGGAAGGCGGTTCCCGGGCCGTGGCGCGCAAGCAGGTGGAGGCCCTGGCAGTGGCTGCCATTCCTGCCCTCTTCGGGGAACGGTTTGCCGGCTTAGAGTCTCCCCTGGTGTTTGTGGGCGGGTACGGCGACCTGGGCGACGACAAGCACAAATCACGTGCCGAGTGGGGCCTGGAATTCACCGCCCGAATCTCTACGGGTCAAGAGCTTTGGACCGACCTTCCCGACCTGGAGCCACCGGAGCGAATCTTTTCCGATTTCGGCACCGGGGCCGAAGAGGCCACACGATGACGGACCTCCATTACGAAATAGCCGAAATCAAGCGCCAGCTCGCAAGCTTCATCCGCCTGGGCACCGTGGCAGCCGTGCAGACGAGCCCGCCCCGCGTAAAGGTGGCCGTGGGGGACCTCACCACAGGCTGGCGCCCCTGGATGGAACAGGCCGCAGGCGTGGACACCACCTGGGACCCGCCGTCCGAAGGGGAACAGGTTGTGCTCCTCTCTCCCTTTGGGGACATGAACCAGGGCGTGGTGCTGCGGGGCCTGAACCAGGCGGCCCACCCCGCGCCGGAAACCAGCCTGGACAAGGTGACGCGACAATTCGGAGACGGCAGCTTTTCTGTATACGACAGGGCAAGCCACACCCTCACCCTGGATATCAAAGGGCCGGTAAATGTCACCGCACAAGGCAATGTGGACGTCACCTCCCAGGGCAAGGCCACCGTAAAGGCAAGCGGCGGCATCGATCTCAGCGGAGACGGCAGCGAGGGCCTGAAGGGTGCCATCAACGGCCATTGCCTCTGCCCCCTTACCGGACAACCCCACATGCACATCTCCGCCACGGTGCGGTCCAGCAAATAAAGGAACCAGTCCCGATGCCACTTACAGCCGAAAGCATGGCCGCCAAACGTAAAGCCCGCCGGGATGCCGTGGCCCCCCTGCAAACCGACGACCCGGCAGCCGTGGCGGCAAAAATCCAGGAATACCTGGTGGCGGACTCCCAGGGGATCATTGACGCCATCACAGCCGACGCGCTGGTGACCACCACCAGCGGCGCACCCGACGGCGAGCACCAGGGGAACATCTCATGATCACAGGCATGGACGCCACAACCGGCAGGAGCATCACAGGGGATGCGCACCTGCGCCAAAGCATCGCCGATATCTTGTCCACCCGGAAGGGCACCCGCACCATGCGCCGGGATTACGGTTCCGACGTGCCCCGGCATGTGGACCGCCCCTTGAACCGCTCCACCATCGTGGACATTGTGGCCGATGCGGCCATTGCCCTGGAAAAATGGGAGCCCCGCATCCGCGTGGAGCGGGTTATCCCCTCCCGCGTGGGTGGCCGCCTCTGCCTGGATATGGAGTTCACCCGACTGATCGATGGAGAAACCATCACCCTTGAGGGCATTGCGTTATGAAGGTAATCGACCTCTCCAGCCTGGCCCCGCCCGACGTCATCGAGCCCCTTTCTTTTGACGACGTGCTGACGCAGATCCGATCCAACTACATCACCGCCTGTACCAACGCCGGGCGGGGCGATCTGGTGGCCGCCATCGATTATCCGGCAGAACCCGCCGCCATCCTTTGCGAGGTGGCCGCCTACCGTGAAATGGTCCTGCGCGCACGCATCAACGACGCCGCCCGCGCCCGCATGCTCGCCTATGCCACCGGTGCGGACCTGGACCACATCGGGGCCGGTGAAGGGGTGGAACGATTAACCTTATCCCCGGCTGATGAGACGGCCATCCCGCCCGTGCCCGCCGTCATGGAACAAGACGACCCCTACCGCTACCGCATCCAGCTTGCCCGCCAGGCCATCACCACGGCAGGCCCCACGGGCTCTTACGTCTATCACGCCCGCTCTGCCGATGCCCGGGTGCGGGACGTCTCCGTGGATGCCCCCGCCTTTGCCCGGCGTGAGCTCACCCCGGAGCAACGGACCGCAGCGGGTCTTCCCGCCGACTCCATCGTACTGGACGTGGTAAGGGATGCCGGGCTTTCCAACCCCATGCCCGGTGACGTTGCCGTCACGGTCCTGTCCATCGAAGAGGGCGGCGTGGCAAGCCAGGACCTTATCGACCATGTAAGCGACGCCCTGTCAGCCGATGATATCCGCCCCCTGACCGATCGGCCCAGGGTGCGCGCGGCATCCATCCTTCACTACACCATCGAGGCCACCTTGACCCTCAAGCCCGGACCGGACCCGGAGCCTGTAAGACAGGCCGCCATCGCAGCGGCCTGGGCCATGGCCGAACAGTACAGCGAACTGGAGGAGGTGCTCCCCCTTTCCGCCGTTTATGCGGCCCTCCATCAACCCGGCGTAATCGCCGTAACCCTTACCAGCCCCACCCAGGACCTGGCCCCCGGCGTGGGGGGTGCTGCCTGGTGCGACGGCGTGGAGGTGAGTTGTGGCTAACCCCACCTTGCTGCCCTCCTCCGCAGGCCCCCTGCCCCGCATCCTGGAACAGGCCATGGATCGCACGGCCCTTGATATCCCCATTCGGGATCTCTGGGACCCGGACCGCTGCCCCGCCCCTCTCCTGCCCTGGCTTGCCTGGGCGCTGTCCGTGGAACACTGGGACGCCTCCTGGCCGGAGCAGATCAAGCGAAATGTCATCAAGGCAAACCGGGACATCCTGCAGAGAAAAGGCACCGCCGATGCCCTGAAGCGGGCCGTTCATGCCATCCGTGGCGATGACCTGAAGGTGGTGGAATGGTTCGAAGACCCCAGCCTTGCCCCCATGTCCTTTCGCGTGGACGTTAACGGTGCCACCACCGGGTGGAACGAGGCCCTGGACGCCCAGCTGGGCCAGGCCATTGCCGCCACGAAAAACGCACGGAGCCAGCTGGCCGCCATTGACGTTTCTACTTTTGTAAGCGAAGCGAACCGCCACCTTGTAACGGCCCAGACCGGCGATACCGTGGAGGTGCTTCCCTGGGCGCCGATTGAAGTACTGGTCACCCCACCGGTCCGAAGAACTGTAACCGTTGAACTCGGCGAATACATCGAAATCCAACCGTGGAGGAATGCAGATGCCTGACGTACCCCTGACGGAACAACAATATGGTGGTTTGCTTACCCTGGCCGGGCAACATGCTGAAGCCAATGCAAAAGTAACCAAAGAGCCCGTGGATATCGTTGCTATAGTCATAGGTGACGGTGGCGGCCAGTACGTCATCCCCAACGAGGCCCAGACCGAGTTGGTCAATCAGCTGGGAGCCCCCTACCCCGTGAACGTAGTCGAGGTTAGGGGTGATGCAGATACTTCACCGGTACTTCATGTGGAGACTGTTATTCCTGCTGAGATCGGCGGTATCACCGTACGGGAAATTGGTGGCATCTCTTCAAAAGGTGTTCTCGTGGCCGTGGCTAACTGCCCCCCCAACTACAAACCCATGCCCTCACAGAACGCCCCCAAACGTCTCCCGATACGAATGAACTTCGCCATCACATCGGATATGGCGTGGAATGCAACGCTAAATGATGATTTGATTTTTGCTAGCCGGGAGTGGGCTGCAGTTCAAATCGCAAAGGACCTTGGCCTTGTAATTGACGCAGAAAACGCAAGCGTTTTGAAGGGGAGCTGGTATGTCTCAAATGGCCCCAACATTTTAAATCACGGCATCACGTCTGGAATGAACTATGAGGCGGGAAACCTTCGAAAAACCTGCGATGGTTTGGTTGGTAAAAGTGGGCGTATGGTTCTTCCTACGGGTATGTACGATCTTGGTGGAGAAACAGTTGATACGCCGCCAGGAGTAGCGGTTACGATCAGGCCTGGGGTAATTATTAAAAATGGAACATTAAATATTAATGGAGCGTTGCACGCGGGATTATACCACTGGATTGATACATCTACGGTTATCAATCTCGCGCCAAATTTTCTCACAGAAATATACCCCCAATGGTTTGGTCCAATCGGGTCATCTGTTGATAGCTCTTTGGCTATAAACGCAGCTATTGCCATGTGCGTTCGTCATGGTGGTGGTGATGTTAAATTAACCTCCGGTTCTATCAATATCGACAACTCAATCTATATTTCTTCTGGGAATCAGCAACCGGTAACGCTTTCAGGTGTGGGGGCTGACAGAAATCATATGGACCTGGGAACAGCTATTACGACATCAACCGTTTTAGAAATGATTCAAATTGAATCGCCCAGCTACTATGCCAGGTTGCGTGATTTCAGTCTTAAAAACAACCTCTCCAGAGAAACGAATATTACAGTTGGAATCAAAGCCATCAATGGTGGGGATGGATATGTGGCGAGGGCTGATTTTTGCCATATAGCCTTTAAAAACTTGTTTTATGGCATTGATATGTCGGGAGACGGAAACTTTAATTATGCCGATGGAATGACCTTTGAAAATTTAAAATTCGAAACCGTGAATCGATGTATCAAAACAAAGCATACCGAAGGCAGCACAATAAACCGAATTATCGCAGAACCCTTCGTTGATTATGTTTTTTACCTTTATCAAGGCTCAGCTCAACTCATTACGAATGTTATTGCGAGGGGGGTCAGTGGGGGCCTGGATAATGGGCGAGCAATATTTGCTATTGTCATTGGAACTGAGAGTGACGGTCTCGTCAGGGGACATTCCACAGAATTTAACGGCATACACTTAGAGACTGTAAATGCCCTTGCATATATTGGGGCTCCCTACGTCACATTCAAAAACGTTCACTACCATAACATCTCTCCTGAAGATTACCCCAGAGACAATATGGTTACATTCCTTCACCCTGGAAGCTCCCATCCATTCAACTGTACGCTTGAAAATATATGGACACGATTTGTGGGGGGGAGAGCTGCCGGAACCAAAGATTTATACGCTCTACCGTCACCGGGCACATCAATCAATATTGTAGAGCAAACTGTTATCTCAAATTTCGCCAGAGTCGGAGGGTTGCGATTAATCGGTTGGGAACCGGAGTCCATAGGCGGGAATATCACCTTGACAGAAAAGGCCAGCACAATGGGGAGCGATGCTGATGATGTACCAGCGTTGCGAAGACATCTTAACCAGCTGATGAGTGACCTAAGGGCCAGTGGCGTTATGGGCCTTGTCCAGCATTGCGACAATGGCAATGATTACTCAAATTGGCATTTCACGGGCGGTGGTGGAAGCAATACTACAGGGATTTATATCACTGGAGCTGATGGGAGTGCCGACCTCCCTCTTACCGGAATTCCTGAGGCCAGGCACATGACGATAGTCTTTAAAGTCGAAACGAATGCTTTAGCAAAGGAATCCCTACGGATAGGGCAATCGTCAATTTCTGGTACTTCACTGGAAGTATTTCAAGACCTCCCTGAGGATGGCGAGTATTTTAAATACAGCTTCGTAACGTCCCCATCAATAACATCGGAACGTATTGATATCAGGTTAGCCCCCGGTGAAACGGGGAGTATAACAATTGCTGATGTTATGCTGTTTGATGGTGATCAAACGGACAACCCCCGTATTACAAAATACATAGAACATGGCCACACACAACGCTCTTACACAACCTATAACAGCGACTACCCGAAGCCTTATTGATAGATGAATATCCCTTTTACCAAGCGCGGAAGGGTATGGCTCGGGATAGTTTGCCTGTTCTCGGCTTGCACGTCCCTGCCTCCGGCCTCAGCCCCTATAGTCACCGGTGGCAAGGCACATGCTCCTAAAGCATGGATAACCTTCCTGCGGCACCCCTGGCCGAAACTTTCGCCCGAACAACGGTGGGCAGATCTGGTGGCGACACATCTGGACGTCCGGGGACGGTTCCAGTGGGTGGACGACAAGGTTCAATATGGAGGCGATTACTGGACAATCATGCACAGCAGCTTTCCATATCGCGGAGATTGCGAAGACTTCGCTCTCACCTGCGACGCCATTCTGGCCCGTAAGGGTTGGCCGCCAGCCGACCGACGCCTGGCAGTGGTAAAGACGGAAACTGGTGGAATCCATGCGGTGCTGGTGGCCCGAATCGCTGGCGGGGATTATGTGCTGGATAACCGTCAACGCTGGCCGATGCCATGGAAAACACTGCCCTACACCTGGAATATCATTCAAGAGAAAAGCGGGGGCCGCTGGCGGCATGTAAAGCCTCCTTAGCAGACAGGGCCATGAGGACCGATACCCACCAATAACTCAAACCAAAAGGAGCTACCCATGAGCGGCTTTCTCCACGGCGTAGAAATTGTTGAAATCGACTCCGGCCCCCGCCCCATCCAGACGGTGAAATCCTCCGTCATCGGGGTGGTGGGCACGGCCCCGGATGCGGATGCCACCGTTTTCCCGGAAAACAAACCCGTCCTTGTCCCCGGCGATGAAACCATGACGGCCAAACTGGACACCGTGGGCGATGGCAAGGGTACCCTGCCTGCGGCCATGAACGGCATCTTTGACCAATGCGGCGCCATGGTGGTGGTGATCCGCGTACCCGAAGGGGCTGACGAAGCCGCCACCCTTTCCGCCGTCATCGGCGGGGTGGATGCTGGCTCCGGCCAGTATACCGGCATCAAGGCCCTTTTGGGTGCCCAGGGCATCGCCAAGGTGACGCCGAAAATCCTGTGCGCGCCGGGGTTTTCCCATGAGGCAGCGGCGGCCACCGAGCTGGTGGCCGTGGCGGATCAGCTTCGGGGATGCGTCATCCTGGACGGCCCCAACACCACGGACGCCGATGCCATCACGTTCCGGGAAACCATGGGATCGGCACGGTCCTATGTGGTGGACCCCTGGGTGAAGGTGTGGGACACGGCCACAAGCGCCGAAGTCATTGAGCCCGCCTCTGCGCGCGTGGCGGGTGTTCTCGCCAAATCCGACACGGAGCGGGGTTTCTGGCACAGCCCGTCCAACCGTACCGTGGCCGGCATCATCGGCACGGCACGGCCCGTTGACTTCACCATGGGTGATGCCAATTGCCGGGCCAACCACCTCAACGAAAACGAGGTGGCCACCATCATTCAGGAAGACGGTTTCAGGCTCTGGGGCAACCGCTCCTGTTCAAGCGATCCCAAGTGGGCCTTTCTCTCTGTCCGGCGCACGGCGGACATGATCAACGAAAGCCTCCAGAAAGCCCACCTCTGGGCCGTGGACCGCAACATCACCAAAACCTATGTGGAGGACGTCACCGAAGGGGTGGGGGCCTACCTGCGGGAGCTGCAGGCCAAGGGGGCCATCCTCGGCGGCGACGTCTGGGTAGATACCGCCCTCAACACCCCGGCCACCGTGAGCAAGGGCGAGTGCACCTTTGATTTTGATTTCTGCCCGCCCTTCCCCTGCGAGCGACCCGTCTTCCGCAGCCGCATCAACAACGGCTACGTGGAGGAAGTTTTCAAATAGCCGTTAAGCGTTAAGCAAAAACCTTTCCCGGCCCCTGGCCAAGGAGGAAAAATGTCAAACATGCCTGAATACCTTCGCGCGATGAATCTCTTTGTGGACGGCAAGGGATACGCGGGGAAGGTTGAAAACATCGAGTTGCCCAAGCTCTCCATCAAAACCGAAGAGTACCGGGGCGGCGCCATGGATGCCCCGGTGGACGTGGACCTGGGCATGGAAAAGCTCACCGGCAGCTTTACCGTCAACGAATATGACCCGGCCCTGTTTGCCATGTGGGGGCTGGCACCCGGAAACCTGGTGAACCTCACCATGCGTGGGGCCTTTGACGATGGCGGGGGGTCCATCAAGCCCGTCATCATCAACCTGACCGGCTCCTGGAAAGAGATTGATATGGGCTCCTGGAAGGCCGGGGACAAGTCCGGCCTGAAAGTGCAGGTGTCCTGCCGTTACTACGGCCTGGCCATTAACAAAATCCCCGTGGTGCTCATCGATATTCCCAACATGAAACGCGTGGTGGGCGGAATAGACATGCTGGCCGAAGTCCGCGAAGCCATCGGGATCTAACGGATGAAAGCGCAAACCTACATCACCCGGCGCACCGTGCTCCTTTCCGGCGGCACGGTGCCACCGGAAACAGACGTGGAGCTCACCCCGCGCCAGGCTGAATTCCTGGTGCTCGGCGGATTCGTAAAGCTGAAACCCTCACCCAAGGCCGCCCCGGCGGCAGAAGAAAAGGACACGGACCATGACGGAAACATTTGACCTGGCATACCCCTTTAAAAATGAAGACGGGGTGGTGGTGGACACCCTGACGTTGCGACGCCCCACCGTGGGGGACCTCACCCTCATGGAAAATGAGAACGGCACCCACCACCGGTCCCGAAAGCTGATCCAGCTGGTGGCCGAACTCTCCCCCAAGGACCTGGACGCCATGGACGTGATCGACTGGGAAAGGATCAACGACAAGGTGGAAACTTTTTTCCAGTCTGGCCCGGAGCCCTCGGACGGCAAACCCGCCGCAAAATGATTGCCAACATCGCCACGGTGTTTCAGTGGCAGCCTTCGGAGATCAAGGGGCTGTCACTGGATGAATTCCTGGACTACCACGAGGAAGCCGTGGCCCGGTACCGGGCCAACCACACAGCAACACCATAAGGGGCACGCATGAATAAAGACTTTGAACTCTCCATTGTGATCGATGCGGTGAACCGTTACAGCAAGCCTGCGGCGGAGGTGGAAAAGTCCTCTAATCGCATGGCCACCCGAATCACAGAGAGCCAAAAGGCCATGCATGCCCTGGGGCGGGAAAGCAAAGCCATTGATCGGATGCGTACCCTTGAAACCCGCCTCAGCAAAACATCTGCCGAGTTTGCCGTATCCAGCAAGCGGGTGGCAGAACTGGGCCGCGAGATAGCCAAAGCCGAAAAGCCCACCCGCAAGCTGGAACGGGAGTTTGACCGTGCCCGCAAGGCGTCTGCGGCCCTGAAGGAGAAACACCGCCAGCAGAAAAACGCATTGAAGGAGATGCGCACGGAGATGCGCGGCGCCGGGGTGGACACCCGGAATCTGGCTGCGGCCCAGGCCGACGTGGCCCGCAAGCTGGAAGAAGGCACCCGCAAAATGAAGAAGATGGCGCAGGTGTCTGAAGAGGTCACAAAGGCACGGGAGCGCATGGACCGCAGCCTGCGGCGGTCCGCCCAGATCGCCCTGGTGGCCGAAGGAGCCGGGCGCGTGGGACAGACCGCGCGGGGCATGGTCGCCGACCCCATCAACCGCATGCGCGGCATTGAGCGATCGCGTGGGGAGCTGGCCTCCCTGGGCGTGAAGGACCTCGACACCATCACCAAGGCAGGCATGGACGCCACCCGCAACCTGGCCGGCATGAGCACGGCGGCCTTCGTCTCTGCCGCCTATGACATCAAATCCGGCATATCAAACCTCACCGACCGGGGCGTGGCGGCCATGACCAGCAACGCCGCGTGGACAGCCAAGGCCACCAGGGCAGACGTGGGCCAGATGACCAGCCTTTTTGCCACGGCCTATGGCTCATTCAAAGAGCCCCTTTATAAAAACGCAACAGACAAAGAGTTTGGGGAGATCTTCTCCGCCACCCTGTCCAAGAGCGTGCAGCAATTCAAAACCGACGGCGCGAAAATGCAGCAGGCCATCCAGTCCATGGGCTCAGGCCTTGCCGCTGCCGGTGTGTCCCTCTCCAGCCAAATGACCGCCCTGGGTATGCTTCAACAAAAAATGGAATCGGGCGTGGCTGGCACCACCCTGTCTGCCCTGGAGCGCTCCGCAGCCCAGGCCCACGCCAAGTTTGAAGAGATGGGCGTCCAAATCGAAACCCTGGACGACAAGGGCAACATGCGGGACCTGCCCGACCTTCTGGCACAGGCCCGGGCGGCGTTCGGGGATAACTACACATCCGAAATCGGGGCCAAGCTCCAGCAAGCGTTCGGCAGCGATGAGGCCGTGAAGTTCTTCAAGGCGATGTGGGGGCAGGAAAAAGCATTTGTGGCACAACGGACCGAGCTTGAACGCGCGCAGCTTCAAAGGGAACAGTTTACGCGCGCCATGGCCAAAGCCATGGACAACAACCTGGATGCCCGCATGATGATTCAGGCGCAACGCTGGAACCTGATCAAGGCGCGCATGGGAAACGCCCTGGCCCCTGCCCTGGAACGCATGCTTCCCTTGCTCGAAAAGGTAACGGACTGGGTGGAACGATTTGTTATCAACCACGGCGGCATCTCCACGGCCATCATCGGCATCGTGGGGGGCGTGGGCCTTATTGCCACGGTGGCCGCCCCGGTGGTCACTGCCGTGGCAGCCCTTACCACCGCCATGGCCGCCATGGGCTACCAGGCCAGAAAAACCCGTGCCGAAATGGCCATGGAAGGCATGGCGGGCGATGATGGCGGAGGTGGTGGCGACGGCAAAAAGAAACGAAAAAAGGGGCGAAGGGGCCGCAGAGGGCGCCGGGGTGTCGGACGGCGCGGCCTCCTACGACGGGCGAGTGGTTTGGGCAAACGGGGCTTTGCGGCTGCCCGGCGTTTTCCCAAGGGCTTTCGCACGGCCCTCACCGTAGGCAAAGGGATGGGACGAAGGCTGGGAGGAGCTGCCGCCGTTGCCACCGGGGCCATCTCCATCGGGGCCACCCTTTTGGATAAGGACAAAACCAAAGGCCAGAAAGCCGCCTCTGTTACGCGGGATGTGGGGGGCATCGCAGGCGGTGCCGGTGGAGCCATGGCCGGGGCGGCCCTTGGCTCCATGATCTTCCCCGGGGTGGGCACGGCCATCGGTGCCCTGGTGGGCGGCATCGCCGGAGGTGCCGGCGGAGACTGGATCGGCGGGATCGTGGGCGGGCTCTTTTCAAGGGACAAAAAACAGCACACGGACACCATCGCGGCCAACGCCAAGAAAAAAGCAGGAGCTGTGGCCGGTGCGGGCATGATAATGGCGGCCCCTGCCATGGCTGCGGTGCCCGATCTTGGAACCATCCCCACGTTGAAGCCCCAGCCCGCCGTCACAAAGATTGATAAAAGCAAAAAGGAATTCAATATCCAGTTTCAACAGGCGCCCGGCGAAGATCCCGAAGCCGTAGCCAGGCGCTTGATGGCCGAAATCAAACGCATTGAAACCGAAGAAAAACAGGGGGCCTTGTATGACATCGAATGATGTGCTGATGGGCTTGGGGGAGTACCGTTTTTCCATCTCCACGGCAGCCTATGACAGCTTTGAACGCTCCTCCTCCTGGAAGTGGTCCGCACAGCGCCGTGTGGGCAGGCGCCCTGCCCTGCAGTACCTGGGACCGGGACGGGATGACATCACCCTGGCCGGCACCATCTACCCGCACTATGCCGGCGGCCTTGGCCAAATGGACAAGATGCGCTCCATGGCCGACACCGGCAACCCCCTCACCCTGGTGGACGGCCTGGGCAAGGTGTGGGGCAAGTGGTGCATCAAATCCATTTCAGAGTCCCAGAACTCTTTCCTCCAGGGCGGTGTACCCCGGAAGATTGTGTTCCGGGTTAGACTGGTACGCTACGGAGAGGACACATAAATGCCCGTATATCACACGCGCGAACATGACGTTCTGGATGCCATCTGCCACAAACACTACGGCCACACCAACGGCACCGTGGAAGCGGTGCTGGCTGCCAACCCCGGCCTTGCCGATCAGGGGCCGGTGCTCCCTGCCGGGCTTCTCATCACCCTGCCCATGCTCCCCAAGGCCGAGACGAAAAACCAACCCATCAAGCTGTGGGACTGACCATGAAACCACTCTTTCGCATTGTGGCCGAAGGCAAGGACATCACCGATCTCATCGCCGACCGGCTGATTCGCCTTACTGTCACGGACAAGGCGGGGTTTGAATCCGATACCGCCTCCATCCTCCTCGATGACCGGAACAACCGCCTGGAGCTTCCCCGCAAAGGCGCAGAACTGGACATCCACATGGGGACAGACAAAACCGGGCTCACCTACATGGGCCTGTTCACCGTGGACACCACCTGCGTCTCCGGCCCACCCGAAACCCTGACCCTTTCCGCCAAAGCCGCCGAAATGCGGGGCAGCCTCAAGGAAAAACGCACGGCCAGCTTCGAACAGATCCGCATGGGCGACCTGGTGGCCACCATCGCCGCCCGCCACCGGCTCACCCCCAAGGTGGACCCGTTTCTTTCGGAAGTGCAGCGAAACCACATCATTCAGAACAACGAATCAGACCTCCACCTTCTCACCCGCCTTGCCCGGGAGATCGATGCCGTGGCCAAGGCAGCCGGCGGCTGCCTGATCTTCGTGCCCAAGGGCAAGGCCAAAAGCGTGACCGGCAAAGAACTCACCCCCGTGGAGATCCGCCGGGCGGATCTCTCCTCCTGGCGCTTCACATTCCCGGACCGCGCCCAATACAAAAGCGTGGTGGCCACCTACCGCGATGCCGACGCAGCCAAAGACGTGGACGTAAAGGTGGGAGACGGCGAGCCAGTCCTAAAACTGCCCAAGCACTACCCCAACGAACAAGAGGCCAAGGAAGCAGCCCAGGGGCGATTCGACAAAATGGGCCAGGAGAAGGCCACGGGGTCTTTATCCCTTGCTGTGGGAAATCCGAATTTAATGACGGAGTGCCCCGTCACGCTGCCGGATATGAGGCAGGAGGTGGCGGGGGTGGAGTGGGTGGTGGGGAATGTGGTGCATACGTTGGGTGGGGGGTATACGATACAGGTAGTAGTCAAGACCAAGTACTATGTATCATGATACAAGCAGTTTCATGTAATCTTTTAGTACGTGGAAACTGCCTATACATTCTTTAGGAATCAAAAATCCCTATCTTCTGACAATCCTTTTTTAGTTATAACCATAAGGAATTCTATGCCATGAGGGGTAATTCTATAGTTACCATCTTCAATGACTATTAATGAATTGACGAAGAGAAAATTCAAGTATCCTTCTTTTGTCCAAGTTGAGAATAGTTTTGGAAATTTTTGCTGTTGCTTTTCGAAATAGCTATCCATTACGACTGAATCCACAGGGTATTTTCTCTCATTAAGAAGTTTAAGCAAAGCAATCTGACTTCCAAAAATTGAATTGTACGTTTGATCAAACCACACTTCGGCACGTGTAACAGCCAGCTGCTTCACTAAAATTTTCTCAGTCGTTGACCCCGTTGATAAATCGAACTCTTTCAGATCTCTATTGATAATCATTTCAAAGAATTCTGCAACTACAGATCCTTTGCCGAATGACAGAAGATCTTCTATGTTCTGAGGATTATTACCTTGCTTACCAGGCTCATCATTTTTGGGCTTCCTATCTTGATCATTTTTAATGGATAAGCCTTCCGGATTCTTATTTTTAGAAGTCTGTCGTACCGAGGCTGAAGCACTACTTCCTTTAAAAAAATTTTCTTCGTTTTGGTAGTCTCCAGGCCCATACAGTTTGTAATGGTGTTTGGCGACAAGCCAATAAAAAACACCTAAAACTACGACAGGAAAGATAACAAGAAAAAAAATCAATGGCAGCCGTTCTACCGTTCTAAGGTGCTCTCCAATAGTCCCTAATACCAAACAGGCGAAACCATAAATCAAGAGAATGAACAGTGCAATGATACCCAAAGGGTTTCGCGAAAGATCTTTTGCTGTACGCGCAAATGCATAAAACTGATCCGGCATCGTAGATTCCTAAATATATAAGATTCGATGATAAAACAAAAGGAACAAAAACTACTCACGCATATATGACTGCATATTGATATCTATGAAATGCCGCTCACGGTTTGATATCTTACAACAGAGGATTGATGTGACCTTCGGTCGCATCAATCCCTGTATTAGACCATCGGAATAGGTGCAGTTTCGACCATTCGAATGATTGCTTTCATTGCGGGGTCACTGAAGCCCGAATAGTTTGCAAGCCGACCGCCACCTGCTGGGTTCGCTACATCTCGTAGTATTGAGCCATACTTCTGATTTTTTAAAGCACGAAGTGGCCCAGAGAGTGCTGTAGCTGGAACATCAATATTGAGTGCCGATGATATCTTCTCAACGAGATACTCCATCGTGACATACTCATCTTCGCCATTAGCCATAGCTAAAAGAATCTGTTTTCTATACCGTTTCTCACCTGTAGTTTCAATGGCAGCTCTGTATTCACGAATCAAACGTTGAGCCTTTCGACGTCCGTAAGTCTTAAGCGATTCCTTGACGTCTTCGCTCGTAACTGCTCGCGATTCTTCTCGGTAACTGGCCTCAGCGATTTCAAGACAGAGAAACTGTAGCACGAAAGGGGACCCGACAGAATATTGGACTAATTCGTCACGGACATCATCGCTAATCTCAATCCCGAGTCTTGGAAACCCTGTTTCAATTACTTCTTGAGCCTCAGTGGTGCTTAATGGTGGAAGAGGTACCTCTTCCAAAATCCGATCAGTACCGGGATCACTTATAACCAAACGGGACGCTTCGTTTTCAGTACCCAGTAATGCAATTCTAAAATTTTTACAGTTTTTATTCGCGTATGCCTTGAGAAATGCGCTCAGGTCGTGTGTAAGTGGTTCACTGGCACGGTGTAATTCATCAACAATTAAAAGGAGTCCGTTTTGTTCACAAATATCTATAATTTTCGACTCAGTGGGTGTTGTGACCACTAATTCTGAAACTTCAGTTCTCGTATCTTCATGGTTGCCAGACAACGTACTTTTGAACTTTGCCTTAAGGGCCTGAAAAATGCCGCCCTCAACCTCTGCACCTATGGTTGCCGTAGTTCCCTCTTTAGAACTCATTGTGTTTTGAACGGTCACTTCATAACCCAGTTTTTCAAGAACTTGTTGAAAGATTGAATCAAGTGACTTGGCATAAACAGTTTCCACGTACACCACTGCATCGGACGGTTGAAAATCTTGAGCAATACGGGCTACCATGCTGGATTTCCCAACGCCGTAACCCCCAAATACAAGAGGCACGTACCCCCTTTCTAAAGCTGTTGAAGTGTCTCGCTGTGGCGTACCGCGGTATGCATATGCGTTTGTTTCTTCAATCGGAAATTTTTCTGGAACGAAAACATCGTTCGGTTTGAGCGTATTGCGCAACTGATCTACCTCCTAACAAGCTATATTTTTCTACAGACATTCAATATCAAAGGCGCTTAGAATGTATCAAAAATTCCAATCATTGATGTAAGTACACATTCAGAAGAATATCCATCGGGTTTAACTCAGAACCCCGCACTTCATAACCTGAGCCTTCTACCAACCAGATATATTCTTTATCATTTCCCCATGAGCTCTTTTTAAAAGGGTAATACTCCGCAATAGCTACTCGTTCGGAAACCTTGGGCAGAGCTTCCAACCAAACTATAACCTCATAGGCATTTTTCTTTTTCTGGAAATCCACGGCAGCCTTAATGGCCGTTTGTGCTCTCTGCTCGAATGTTTTGGCATCGCGTGAATAAATAATGATCTTGTATCGCCCTTTGTCATCGGGAGCGGGGTAACTTTCAGAGTCAAGAATTTCATACACCTGGGCCTGTGACATATCCGGCACATCGTTTCCCGAACACCCCGCCATGGCCAAGGCCAAAGCCACCGCCGAAATCACTGCAAAAAGGACACGCCGCATTACTATCCTCCATATAGATATGAATAGCCAGCCCCCTAAAAAAGAACACCATACAACCAGTTTTTTACCAAGGCAAGAAAAACAAAAAGGCCGTTCCCTGACCGAACCGAGAGCAGCCTTTCCTACATATTTTATGGTGTTTTTTATCGTGCGGGCCTTCTGTTCACCCAAACCACCGGTGCCAGCTCCACTGGCTCCAAAAATTGCGCAAGACATTCACCTTCCCACGATTTCAAGCGACTTTTCCCCTTTGTTTCTTTGACCCACACCACATCCCCTTCCCGGGGTGATACCTGGGGATCGATGACCACCAGCATGCCGCTGCGTATCCCTTCCGATTCGATACAGGCCCCGACCTTCAGGGCAAAGGCGTCATCGGAAACCCCGTCAATAAACGGCAGGCGCGCCTGCTCCAACAGGGCCGTCTGAAACCATCCATCCCCGCAGGGATCAATCTGGACATACACGGGGATCCCTTCCCACGACTTGGCCGCCCTGGCCCCAACTTTCATCGGCCCGATGTTAAAAAGGAGCCAGAGCGGTTCGAGCTTGAAACGCTGGCAGAGCATGGCCAGGTCCTGGGGATGCGGCCAGTGACCGTTCCTCCAGTGCTGCGCCTTCCCTGGAGAGAGGCCGAGATCCTTGCCGAAGGCAGTTTCCGAGAACCGCTTGTGCCGTTTGATCTGCTTCTCCCGCCACTCATTATAGATGGTGTGGTACTGAACCGGCCAGTCTGCCATCTTGAACTCATCCGGCCAGGCCACCCCAATGGCCCGGTGCCCCCCGTCCCCCAGGAGAGCCCACCGGGGAGAGAGCCCCAGGCGCCAGCAAACACGGGCCATATCAATGGCCGTGGGCTGTTGCCCGTCGCGCCATTTTCGCCATTTATTCGGAGTGACCCCTAAATACGATTCGATCCGCGACGCCGCGATGGGTATGGACTCCTGCAACATTTTTTTCTCAACAACCTTTGCCAGTATCTCAAAAAAATCAGACGGATACATACAGCCCCCGCATTTAAAAATCGTGTTTTTTATTTTTTAGTTGCAATCAGATTAAATTTAACCATACATATTGGGAAACAGTTTCGCCGTTATCCCCCCTACGTTATACACATAATACATGTAATTTAGTATGTTACCATGCACTGTATTTTAGCAAGGATACATACTGACCTGCTTTCTTTAGTACCTTACAGACACAAAAAATCAATATCCAGTATGTACTTTTCCACAAAGGGGTGATCTCAATGATACCTGATACCGCGCTGGCGAAGATGAATATTGGGTCAGTCATGGAATTGGCAGTGTCTGTCTCCGGCAAGACACGGGCAGACCTGCAGAATGATTTGAAATGGACACGCAGCCGTGTAACGCGCATATGCAACCCCAATGCCCATTACTGGCCATCATTACCCGATGTTCCCTTTTTCTGCAATGCCCTGGGCAACACAATTTTGATTGATTGGCTGGCCGCGTCCTGCGATGAAAGCGCAAAAGCCTCCCTTGACGCGGCGTCCAAAGATGACACCAAAGAAGTCCTGCGGCTGATGAACTCCATCGGAAAAGAGATGGGGGACGTTCACGAAGCCATCCAGAAAGCACTGTCTAATGATGGAGAGGTGGACGACGTGGAGGCCCGCCGAATTGCACGGGAAGGATACGACGTGATCCGACGATGGACCGAGATGTTTTCAACCTTAGCCCGAATTCAAGGAATTTAAGTCATGCAGAAGTGGGAACCGGTCAAGCTGACCCCGGAACAGCAGGAGTTTGTGGATATGATGACCCCGGAACTCCCCAAATTGATCGCACGGAAAGCCGTAAGTAAGGTTACCGGGGGCATCATCTCCGCCAGGGCCCTTGAAAAAGCGGATCGAGCCGGCAACGGCCCGGAGATCCGGTACCGCACGGCGGCGGGCATCGCCTACGAGCGCACCGCACTGTTAAACTGGTACGTGGTGCGGTACGCCCCCAAGCAACTGGCCAACATCAACTGCCTGATATAGGAGCCGGCCACATGTCACTGTTTCGGTCTGATATTCTCCACTGCTCCCCTGGTGGCATCGGGAATGAGGTGCGCATAGCGCATTGTCATGGAGATGGTTTCATGCCGCATAAGGGTTTTGATGCGGAAAATATCTGTGCCGTTGAGCGCCAACCAGGAAGCAAAGGTGTGCCGCAGCGTGTGAAAAACCACCTGTTGAGAGCTATCAGTCACCCCCCGGTTAAGTCCAATGCGCTTGGCCACCTTGGCGAACTGCTTGGAGATGTCTTCCCGGGTGATGCTTCCGTTTTTCATAAAGCCCCCATTGGGCGGAGGGAACACCCGGGGCTCACCCCTGACCCGCTCCCGACCATCAAAAACGGCCCTTGTGTCCGCATTGATATAGCAGGGACCACCGGGTTTCCGATGCTCTTCATGACGCACAGTGATGACGCCGTGGACCAGATCCACATCCGACCACTCCAGCCGCACGATCTCCCCGTAACGCATGCCGGTATTGACCGACAAAACGATGGCATCCCGCAAATCAAGCCAGCCGAACTCTGCCGCAGCCTCCACCAGCGCGTCCAGCTCTGCAGGAGAAAGAAAACGCTCCCGCCTGCCTTTGGGCCGGGGCAACTCAACCGATTTTACAGGATTCGCCCCCTCAAAAAGAAAAACGCCGTCAATCTTTGTCCGGATGGCAAAGTTGAAGGCGCTGCGGATCAGCCCAAGGTATTGAAGCACGGTGGCCGGCGCAAGGCCGCTGTCTTCAAGCCGGGCCTTGAAGCCTTCCAAATTCTCCGGGGAAACATCGGGAAGGGGCAGGTGCCCCAGAAAAGAGTTGATGCGATTGATGCGGTAGAAGTCGTCACGCCACGATCTCTTCCGGCGCTTGACGTGTGGAAGGTAATGATCAATCAGAAGTCCCCCCAAAGAGATAAGGCGCTTCTTTTCAGCCTCCCGCTTTGCCCTGGCCTCCTCCTGGACCCTGCGCATCTCGCCAAGACTTTGCGGCCCCTCGCCTATGGCCTGGTTGCGCCGCACAATGGAAAGAAGGTCGGCGGCTTTTCGGGCATTCCAGCCGTCACTGGCCCACCCCACACGCTCTTCTGTGTTCCGCCAACGGATAAAAAAATACCGATCAGGAAGGCCGATATGCTTCCGCACCTTGTGCTCACGGTATCGCACGCCGGGATACTGCGTTCTAAACTTCCTTCTGTCGTCCATACACTTTCCCCTTCGTTTTTTCGGGCCATGCAATTTGGCCCCAACATGGCCCCAGTTTTCTTGAAACACGAGGGCGTTTTGTATGGGTTTGAAGGGAAGGTGGGGAAACTTAAATGCGGAGAGATGAGGCGCAGAACACGAACTGAATCATGCCTGGATGGAACGGAAATCACTTGGAACTTAAAGGGGTTGCCCAAAACAAAAAAGGCCCCTCCGCAGAGGGGCCTTAGGTCTTCCAAGTGGCGCGCCTGGCAGGATTCGAACCTGCGACCTACGGATTCGAAGTCCGGCGCTCTATCCAGCTGAGCTACAGGCGCAAAGTGTATGGGGTGAACGACGGGATTTGAACCCGCGACAACCGGAACCACAATCCGGGGCTCTACCAACTGAGCTACGCTCACCAAAAACAAGAGACTTATACCCGATGAATCTGGGCATGACAAGGGTTTTTCAAGCATGGATGCAAAAAAATTCCCCGCCTTTTCCCGCCCCGTCAACAAGCCCCTGAATTTGTGCGCCGATACGCCTGAGCTCACATTTCAAGCATTGGAAAGAAAATCCGGAGCAGGCCCGAGGAAGGGCGTTTCCGGGCCATGGGACACCCCAAAGAGACCGGTGGTTCATCGGCCCGCAGCTTTGGGCCTGCTCTGTTCCGGACATTGCCTATTGACCCCCACCAGCCAACTATAATAGGTATGAAACCGTGCCAAGGGGCAGAGATTTCATGCTTGCCCGGCATGCGTTTATCCACCCCGACACATGAAACCCGGACGGCGAATCATCGCCTTGAGGTGCACTTATATGGAACGAGTGACCATTTTTATTATACGTGCGGTTCTCTCCTTTGTTTTCGGGACGCTGCTGATGCGTCTGTTTTACCCGGGCAAGGGGATCGTCTATTCCGCAGCTCTGGGCCTGCTTCTGCTGGGCCTGAGCTATTTGTCCGCATACTGGCGTCACCGAAAAACCAAATAGATGCGCATATAAAGAGGAGCAAAGGGTCGTTGAAACAGATCATACTCGGCACGGCCGGACACATAGACCACGGAAAGACCAGCCTCATCCGCAGCCTCACCGGCATTGAAACGGACCGGCTGAAAGAGGAGAAGACCCGAGGCATCACCATTGAACTGGGGTTTGCCGCCATGGACCTGCCCAACGGCCAGCATGTGGGCATCGTGGACGTCCCCGGCCATGAAAAGTTTGTAAAAAACATGGTGGCCGGAGCCACGGGAATCGATATCGTGGCCATGGTCATCGCCGCAGACGAAGGGGTCATGCCCCAGACCCGCGAGCACATGGAAATCTGCTCCCTCCTGGGCATCTCCCACGGCGTGGTGGTCCTCACCAAGACCGACCTTGTGGACGAAGAGTGGCTGGAGCTTGTTCAGGAAGACATCGCCGGGTTCCTCGAAGGCACCTTTTTAGAAGGGGCCCCCATGATCCCCGTATCCTCCATCACCGGCGAAGGCATGGATGCCCTGAAAGAGAGCCTCTCCGAACTTGCGGGCGGAGTGCCTCAGCGCCGTACCAGCTCCCTGTTCCGCCTGCCCGTGGACCGCGTCTTCACCATGAAGGGATTCGGCACCGTCATCACCGGCACGGTGATTTCAGGAAAGATCTCCGTGGGTGACGCCGTCACCATCTACCCCTCCGGCACCGAATCCAAAGTTCGTGGCATCCAGGTCCACAGCGACAGCGTGGAGTCCGCCTCCTCGGGCATGCGCACCGCCATCAACTTCCAGGGCCTGGAGAAGAGCGCCATCCAGCGCGGCGAGGTGGTCTCCACCCCCGGAGACATCAAGCCCAGCTACCTCATGGACGTGGAGTTCCTCTACCTGCCCAGCTCCAAAAAGCCCCTGAAAAACCGCACCCGCATCCGCCTGCACACCGGCACCAGCGAGGTCCTGGGTTACTTGATCCTCCTTGACCGGGAGACCCTGGACCCCGGAGACACCGCCGCGGTCCAGCTTCGCCTGGAAGAGCCCGTGGCCTGCATCAAGGACGACCGCTACGTCATCCGAAGCTACTCTCCAGTGCGCACCATCGGCGGCGGACGCATCCTGAACCCCATCCCCCCGAAGCACAAACGCTTCCGAGAGGATGTGATCACGGGCCTTTCCGGCCTCATGGAAAACGAACTCCCGGAGATCATCTCCTTCCATGTGGTCCAGGCGGGTTACGCGGGCCTGCCCTTTTCCGACCTGAAGCTGATGACCAACTGCAGCGAAAAGCAGCTCACCGGAGCCCTGTCCGGGCTCCTCTCCAAGCGCGTGGTCATCCAGACGGACAAAGAGACCCGGACCCTGATCCACGGAGAGACCTTCACCCGCCTCACCGACATCGCTCAGGAGTACCTGGCCGAATACCACAAGGCAAACCCCCTGAAGGAGGGGATGCCCAAAGAGGAGCTCAAGTCCAAATTCCCCGATGTGCTGGGAAGCCGGGTCTTCACCCTCACCCTCAACCACCTGGTGGGTGAAAACGCCGTGGTCCTCACCGCCGACACCGTCAAACTTGCATCCCACACCGTGGAACTCCAGGTGGATCAGGAACAGTTGAAAAAAGACATTGTGAGCGCTTACACGGAAACAGCCCTGACGCCTCCCTACTTCAAGGCCCTGTGCGAATCGCTGGGGGTTCCCGTGAACAAGGCCAAAGACGTCCTCCTCCTCCTTATTAAAGAAGGGGTCCTGATGAAAGTCAAAGAGGACCTCTACTTTCACCAGCCGGCCCTTGAAGGACTCAAGTCCCGGGTCCTGGCCTTTTTTGAGTCCAACACCGAAATGTCCACCGCGGACTTTAAAGAGATGACCGGCGGGGTCTCCCGCAAGTACCTCATTCCCCTCCTGGAGCACTACGACGGCATGAACCTCACCATCCGGGTGGGAGATGCCAGGCAGCTCAGGGGACGCAGTTAAAAGCCCATTGCAAACCCTTGCGCCCCGGCCGGAAGGGACCGGGGCGACGTCTTTTTTTGCCGCTGCAGCCCGTTAAGCCCATCCCGACAAAACCCCGGTGATCACCGGGGTTTTACTTACCTGGCAACCCGTTCTCACCACCCCTTAGATTTTTGACTTCTACCCCAAAAATGTGCATACTGTTGCCTGTCGCTAACCGAGTCATCAACAAGCAGTCATCGAATGTTCCCGCAGAGAAGGAGAAACCATGAGTGATCCCGGAAAAAACAAGCTAAGCAAAGAGTTCAAGATATACATCTTTTCACGGGTCGGCCTTGCCGTCATCGCAACCCTCGTGGTGCTTTGGGGCGGTGCCAAACTGTTTTACTTCTTCACCGGCAGCGACGAGCACCCGTCCCCCTACCACCAGGTGGTGGACAACAACCCGACCCTGAAATCCGCCGACCACGCCCTTAAAAAGATGCTGGACACGAGCCACCCTGAGGCAACCGTCACGGGAGAGCAATCCCATGACGCGGCTGAACCTGCGGCACATGACGTTGCCGACACCCACGGCGCACCGGCAGCCGCCCACGGCGGAGCTGCAGCCAAGGACCACGAAGCCACCCTCCATGTGGACACTCAGACCCACGAGACTGCATCCGAAGACGGCCACAGCTCCCTGGAACAGGATGTGGCAGACCTTTTTCCCAATGCCGTAAGGGGCACCGCCTTTGTCACGGCCCTCATCGAGCCCCTGGACTACGAACTGTCCCAGCGTTCTTTGGGCTGGCGGCCCAACGATGTTTTCACCCTCTTCACCGACAACGTGGAAAACTACCAGCTCGGCGTCCTGGAGGTCACCCGGCGCACCACGGAAAAACTCGTGGAACGCATCGCCCGAACCGGCAGCACCATCAAGTTTGATAAAAACCTCAACCTGGCCCGTGCCAAGTTCAACAACGATCCGAAAAAATACTGGCTCCCCGCCCCGGAAAAATCCTACGCCCAGGCCATTGAGGAACTGAAGACATACAGGGAGCGCCTGAACAGCAACAAGGCCACCTTTCACTCCCGGGCCGACAACCTCATTCCCCTGCTCAGCAGCTTCGAGAACCTTTTGGGTGACTGCGACGACGACCTGGTAAAGACCCATGAAGAGAGTGGTGCCCCGGTAAGCACCTTCAAGGCCGACGACTACTTCTACTATGCCCAGGGCGTCTCCAGGGCCATGGCTACCATCCTGGAAGCCGTCATGGTGGACTTCGCACCGGTCCTGGACTCCCGCGGCGCAGCCAATGACCTGCACCACGCCGTGCTGATGCTCCAGCACGCCACCGAGCTTGATCCCCTCGTCGTTCAGGAAAGCGACTACAGCGGATTCTTCGCCAACCACAGGGCCAACATGGCCGCCTTCATCAGCCACGCCCGGGCCTATATCCAGTTTGTCATCAAGACCATGAGCACCTGATACAGGTGATAGGTGATAGGTGATAGGTGATAGGTGATAGGTAGCCCGCGCTGACTCGATACTGCTGTCAAACAAAAAGCCCGCTGTCTCATTATTGAGGCAACGGGCTTTTTTGATTCCGGAAAACAGTATAGAACGTCCCCTTACAAGGCCTGCAGGAGACGCAGCACAATGCCGTCGGCCACGGCAAAGCCTCTCCTGGTCAAACGGACCGCCTCTCGATCGGCCACCATGAGGCCCTCGTCCACAAACCCCTTCACCACCGGAGAAAGCACCCAGCCCAGATCCTGTGAAAAGCGCCGGGAAAGCGCCCCCAAATCCACCCCTTCCATGCGCCGCAGGCCCAGATAAAGCGCCTCGGTCATCATGGCCTCCCGATCCAGGGCTTCCTCCCCTTCCACGGGCCGCTCTCCCCTGGCCAGGTGTTCCAGCCAGGTGCCGAGATGGGCAACGTTCCACCGCCTCACGGGGTGCTCACGGGCGCCCCCCCCGGTATAAAATCCGTGGGCCGACGGGCCGATCCCTACGGTGGTGGCCATCTCCCAGTACTTGGTGTTGTGACGGGAGACAAAACCGGCGCCCCTTGCAAAATTGGAGACCTCGTAGTGGAGGTACCCGTTTTCCGTCAGGGTATCCGAGACCGCACCAAAAAAAGCCCCCTGCTCGGTGTCCCCGGGCATGGAAAAATCCCGGTTGCCGTGGCGCGCATAAAGGGGGGTTCCGGATTCCAGGGTCAGCATGTAACAGGAGAGGTGCTCCGGGGCGTGGGAGAGCAGGGCCGCCACATCCGCACGCACCGCAGCCAGATCCTGACCCGGCACCCCGTAAATGAGATCAGCCCCGATATTGGAAAATCCGCATTCACGCGCCGCTTCCAAAGCAGCGGTTGCGTCCCCGGCGCTGTGGAGACGCCCCAAAAACGAAAGCGTGCCGTCATCAAGGGACTGCACCCCGATGTTAAGCCTGGTCACCCCGGCCACCTTGAAACCGGCCAGTGTTGTCGGGGTCACTGTCCCGGGGTTTACCTCCAGGGTCACCTCAACGTCCTCCCCAAAGGAGAACCGTGTGCGGGCTGCCTCAAGGAGCCGGGCCACTTCTGACGGCTTGAGAAGGGAGGGAGTCCCCCCGCCGAAGTAGACCGTATCAAAGGGAGCCTCCACGCAAAGGTCTTTGGCCACAAGGTCCATCTCACGGACAACCCCTTCAAGGTACGCCTTCTTTTGCGCCAGGGAGGACTCGGAATAAAAATCACAATACGGGCATTTGCGAAGGCAAAACGGAACATGGATATAGAGGCCGGGGTTCATGGGGCAAACGTCTCCCTTTGGGGTGATGGATTCATACGCTTCCTATATCAGCCCCTCATTGGGGACCGCCACAGAAAAGTGCCGTAAGGGACCACATAAAACTGTTCAGGAAACCGCCGCACACCCCCTCAAAAACAAAACCCCGTTCGAGAATACCGAAAAAGAAATACCGTTTTCCGGCTCTTTTCCTCAACGGCGACATGTTACGGAGCACCACCTGATTCGCCGCATCGCACGGAATATCACGCGTCGCCGCGCCCGCCCTTTATGTCTTCCCCAGCCACGGCCACGAGAACCGTTGATTCCTCACGCCACCCGTAAGAGGCACCAAAGTAAAAAAATACTCACTCGCCACAAAAAAGCATTGAAAATGTATGGGCATTCCCATATTCTTTCGCTAGTACACCCAGACAGCACGGCACACGCGCCATCCCGTGTATTTATCATGCACGTGAACGCGTTTCCCTTTGCCGTTTCAGCGATATAGACACGCGACATGCGCCGTCTGAACGCATCATAGGAAAAGAGTCCGAACAAAAACAATAAAAGTATATCAAACTAGCATATCCCCCCGGACCCCTTGAGTCGATTTTGCAGGATTCACCTGCATACGCAATCCATGCATTTTTACTATCAGGCAACGTTAACCCGGGTATTTCCCATATCAAAAACAACAAGCCAGCCATAATGGTTAACGACGCAACTAAATTCAGTACTGTCACAAAGACAAAATACACCACACTGTTCACTGATCGCTTTTCTCATCTTTAGGGAGAGTGTAGCGCATCCATATTCTGCGTTATCCGAGTTTTAAAACAAGCAAAAGCATCAGTAAATGAGTGCACTCGACCCGTGCAACATCCGGGCTAAAGCCACATCATGTATCATCACCCGTTGACCAGACCGCGATACACAACAGAAAGGAATACCATGCTGTTTTACATCAAACGGATGCTGTATCGGATCAATAAAAACCGCAGGTACCTGAGCCTGGCCATCGCCTTGCCCCTCCTCTACCTTATGGCTATGGCTTATAAGCCCCATACCTTTGCCATCGCCCTTTCGTTTCCATCTCCCGCCGATGCACCGGTCACAGCCCCAGAATCCCCCACGGAGGCCATGACCCTTTCCGAGATCACCGCCTCTCCCGAACAGGCCGCCCGGTTCATCAAGGGGAACTTCTTCCCCCATCTGATCCTCGACTACCCCCTGGGATACAAGGCCATCGTGACCCAGGCCCACCGAACCGAGCTCTACACAGAAGCCAGGGACAATCTGACCATAGGCCTCAATGAAGAAGGCCTGGTCACCGTCACCTACATCGGAAAAAACCGAAAAACCGGGGAACGCCTGGTAACCTACTACGGGAACACCTTGTTCCGGCGCATACAGGAGGGTTACAAGCGCCTGGACCTTCCCGCACCGCCCCCCATGGAAAGTACCCCGGAGATGACCTACACATCTCGAACCATCCGACGTATCTGGGAACCCTCACGACTCATCCCGGCCCTCATCTGCTTTGCCGGGGGCCTCCTTGTATTTGTCCTGGCCCAGGTAGTCATCGAAGCCCTTGACCCCTCATACAAATCAGAAAAACAAATCGCCGAGCACTTGGGCGTTCCTGTCCTGGGAACCATGCCCGATAAACTCACCACAACCAAAACACTCCGACCAGGCATGCGAGACCATGATGAACCGACCCGATAGCACCCACCGCCCCCCCCACATCCCCCCCCCCTTGTTTATAACCAAATATCCCCGGGGCCATGCTTCGGCATCGCCGCCCTCCTGCCCTCCCCACCCGCTCCGGGTTCATTCCAGGCCATGGGTTGCTTTCGGAACCCTTTTGCTGTGGTGCATGCTCACTCTCTGCCCCCCAAGGGCAGCCCTTGCAGGGGAAGTCACCGTCCACTGGACACCATGCGATTCTGCCGGGCACTATCGCCTCTCATGGCGCACGAGCGCCGAAGGAGAGTATTCCGGCCACGCCATCATTACCCAGCCAGCCGGTTCCCCGCCTGTCATGAGCCATACGGTGGAAAACCTTGCAGAGGAAACCACCTATTATTTTGCGGTAAGGGCCTATAACGAAGCAAACGTACCGGCCGCCTACTCCCAGGAGATCTCCGCAACTTTCGGGTCGCTAAACACGGCCCCGGATGTCATCACGAGTCCGCCCCAAATTGCCGTAGAGGGACAAACCATCACCCTGTCCGGAGAAGGCTCCAGCGATCCGGACGGCAGCATCGTCGCCTGGCACTGGCGCCAGGTATTCGGCTATGAAGACCCGGGGGTCACCCTCCAAGGGGAAGATACAAAGACAGCAACCTTTATCATGCCGGAAAAACCGGTAGAGCCGGAAGACCCTGAAAACCCGGATAAACCGGAAACACCCGTCATCCTCACATTCCAGCTGACGGTCACTGACGATGACGGGGCCACGGATTCAGCCATCGCTGAGGTGCAGTTTGCTCTGGACAACCGCCCCCCCAACGCCCATGCAGGGCCCGACCAGTTTGCCCTGGAAGAGCAAGCGGTCACCCTCACGGCCCAGGCCTCCAGCGACCCGGATGACGGTATTGCCTCTTACCAGTGGACCCAGACCCAGGGGCCATCGGTGACCTTGTCAGATACGTCAAGCATCAAGCCCACCTTTACAGCCCCTGCCCTTGGTGAAGACGACAGCGTCCAGCTGGTCTTCCAGGTCCTGGTCACCGATACGGAAGGCCTCGCAGACAGCGATACCGTTGTGATCACCATCACCAAACCCCTGCATGCCGACGCAGGGGGCGATCAGGTTGTCCGTGAAGGGGAAGAGGTGACTCTGGACGGAAGTGCCTCCCGGTTTCCCGAGGGCTGTCCCCCGAGCTGGCACTGGAGCCAGACCGGAGGCCCCGATGTCATCCTGGACACCCCGGATCAGGCCACGGCCCATTTTATCGCACCCCGGTCCCTGCCACAGGATATCGAGCTGACCTTTACCCTGACCGTTTCAGACACAGACGAAAACACCAGTGTAGCCACTTGCACTGTCCGGGACACCCTCACCCCCATCGAGCCCCAGACCACACCGGCACATGCGTCCGTCGAGATCATTGATTGCGATATGGAGCACCGGCTGTGGCTCACCGTGGGCTGGGAGAATTATCGTAAGGCGACCAAAGAAGCCCGCGTGGCGTCAGGAGACCTGGACGGAGACGGCAACACCGAGCTCATCATCGGCCTGGGTCCTGTGGAAGACGACGCAGCCATTCCCGGGGGCTTCTTCCAGGTTGTCTCCCCCACGTACCAGCACCTGGCCTGGGGACGCCTCCCCGAAGGGGAATACACCCTGTACAACGAGTTCAACGGGGAGACCTGGCCAGCTTGTGGCGACCTCAACAACGACGGCAGAGATGAGATCGTGGTGGGCCTTGGCAAAGGAGGAGGGGGGCGTATCGCCATCTTCTCCTTTGACGGGGAGCATGTCACCTTTGAAACCACAACGACACTCCCCTGGGAGGAGTACAACCTGGCCGTGGGAGAAACCCGCCCGGCATGCGGTGACATGGACGGCGACAACTGCATGGAGATCATCGTGGGACTGGGAGGGGACGAGGAAGGCGCCGTCTCGCCCAACGGCCGCTATGCCGTGTTGGACAGACCCTGCAGTGCCGATCTGACAGCCCCCTTTGACACCATCACCTGGGGCCAGGTCGACTGGAAGGAATACAACGCGCAAAACGGCGAGACGTGGCCCACATGCGGTGAGATGGAGGAAGAAGAGGTAGGTGAGCCCGAAAAAGACGAGATCATTATCGGACTCGGAAAAGGAGGCGATGGGAACATGGCGGTTGTCCAATGGGAAGACGACACCCTCACCCACCTCAAATGGCTGAAGGTTGACTGGGAAGGGTACAACACCATAACGGGTGAAACCCGCCCCACATGCCTGGACATGAACAATGACGGCACCCATGAGCTGATTGTCGGCCTGGGGCCCGTGGAAGGGGACGCCACCCTTCCGGCGGGACGGCTCCCGGCACTAAGGGCAGACGGTGAGCTTCTCCAATGGGGAAAGATGGGTTCCGAACCCTACAACAAGGCCAACGGCGAAAGCCGACCTGCTGCCTTTGCCTCCGAAGGAGAACCCCTCATCGCCGTGGGCATGGGCGACTACACAGCCGATTTCGAGGAGCCCGGAGAAGACGATGATGATGACCCTGCGGGAGACCGGGCAGCCGGGTCATCCGGCGGGGGATGTTTCGTTGAAAGCTGCAGGTAAAGGCATCCCCATAACCAGCGATTCCGTTTATGCCTCCGGCGCCCTGCCGGAGGCGAACCTTTTGCCCGATTATGTGCGTTGGGTGTGACAAACAGGTCTTAAGTGAGTCTTTCCAGGGTCCGCCGAAATCATTTCGACATGCTCTGATTGTTTTTTTTGCGGCTTGTCGCGTCGTAGCCCCTGGCGAAGGCGGTAGCTTTTTCCAAAAAACGATCCGCAGGAGGCAAGCTGGATAATGACGGCTATTTTGTTTTTTGGGTAACCGTGAGGCCCTTGGTTGCGGGTCACCTCACGCAGATTTCATCCCGGAACTGATGCGGTGCAGGTAGCCGAGCTCCGTTGCCTGGGTGTTCTTGGTCCCGATGGCCACCACCTCCGCCTTTCCCCCGGGAAGGCGCATGAAGTAGAGCCTGCCTTTGTACGCGAACTCCGCCTCCAGAAAGGTATCCAGCCCTTTGCCTCCGAAGACCTTACGCTTTACAGGCACCCCGGCGGGATCTTCGTTGAGCTGATGGATCAACTCCTCACACTTCAGGCGCATGGACTCGTCCAGCGCCAGGAACCCCTGGATCGCCCGATCGTGAACGTTCAGGTGCTTGTATAACGTTGAAAGGCGCCTGGCGATGCGCTCCTTCTCCCGGTGGGCACGTTTCCCGCTTTTTTTCTCTTTCACGGGCCGCTGCTGATCGGCCATGTGCCTTGTCAGACGATCGATTTCGCCTTTTTGAGCAATGAGCTGCTCCTCATTCTCCTCAATGAGGGTCTCCAGAATCTCGATCTCTTCCTCCATGCCCGTCTGGCTCTCGGCAGACTCCACCAGAGCCGTCCGCGCCTGCTCCAGGGCACCCTGAAGGGACTCCTGACGAGCACTCAACGTGTCGAGTTCCTCCTGGGCCGCCCTCTGCCCATGTTCCAAAGAGGCTATGGCCTGCTCCCGATCAATCCGTTCCAGGGAGCTGTAACGAACCTGCTTGCGATACACCCGATACAATGCCAAAAGAGCCACGGCGCTGAACAGCGCAAGGGCCATGACAGACAGCGGGGCATCCGGCCCGGTAAACAGGGCGATCTCCAGGTTCAGCCCCCTTTCAAGAAGGCGGTAGTTCTCAGCGGCAACAACCTGCCGATCATCCAGGGGTGAGGATTGAATCTCAGACACAGGAAAAACCAGCTCACCACCGCCGGTCCTCACCGTAATGGTGCGGCTTGAAAAAAGCGCCAGGGACAGGTGCGTCTCCACATACCGCCCGAGGTTGTCCCGCACCACGGCCTTGACCCCAACCTCCCCTTCCAAAAGCGACCGGTCGCTGTGAAGGAGCACCTGCACCATGCGGGGCCGGTGATACGCTGCAACACCTTTCTCACACAGGGGAACAAACCACACATACATCAGGGCGGGCAACATCAGTGAAAACACAATTTGCTTAAACGGAAGGTATTTCATGGGTTCACTCAGCTCAAGGCCTCGTCAGGCCACGGGGAAGAGTTAACGAGTCCACGCCAAACCGACAAACGATTCGGCAAGCAGGCCTTAAAGAAAAATGGCCCCCGCCAGAGGCGGGGACCACGACTCGACCACACGGATCATCAATCCATGGCCAAAATCTCCCGGGCCTTATCCGCCCCCTTGAAGTCGGCGTTAAGGGCCAGGGCCCGCTCAAGGGAGACCCGTGCTTTCTCTGTTCTTCCGCTGGCATGAAGGGCCAGCCCGAGGTGATAGGCCACCAGGGCATTTTCAGGTAATTTGGAAAGGCTGTCCCTGAACTCGGAAATCGCGCTGTCGTAAAGCCCTTTGCGGTAGTAGACCAGGCCCAGGGTATCCATGACACTGGGGTCGTCGGTGGCTTTGCTCCTGGCTGTCCTGGCAAGCTCCAGGGCCTCATCGATCTCTTCACCGGAGTCGGCAAGAATGTAAGCCAGGTTGTTTGTGGCCACCACAATATCGTCGCGCAGGGACAGAGCCTTACGATAGCTCGCCTTGGCGGTCTCCACATCCCCTCCCCCCTCGCTGACAATGCCCATGAGCACATGGGGCATGGGGTCCTTCGGCTTTTTCTCGCTCAGCCCCTTGAGCTGCGCCATCACCTTGGACGTATCTCCCTGCCTGTGGTAGACCGCAGCCAGCCCGTAATAGGGACGAATGATCTTTGAGCTGGCTCGGACAGCGGCCAGGTAGGCCTCCTCGGCCCCAGCCAGGTCCCCTTTCTCGGCGTAGATATCACCCATCATGCAGTGCACCATGCCCGTGGCAGCCGGGGTCCCTTCCACAACCGTCAATTGCTCGCGGCAGAGGGCAAGGGCCTCTGCTTCCTGATCCATGGCCATCATGCAGCGCACCATGGATGCGAACACATCCATGAGAGCCGGATTGACGGCACGTGCCGTTGCCAGGTCCTCCAGAGCGCGATCCATCTCGCCCCGGGCCATGAAAAGCATCCCGGACCGGTAAAACAATGCGGAATTGTCCGGCGCCTGCTCCTTGAGACGGGCATACACCTGCTGCGCCTTGTCATGCTCGCCCATGGAGGCCAGGACCTGCCCCATGAGAAAATGTGCTTTGAACAGCCCCGGGGCCCTGACAAGGACCTTTTCCAGGCTCTCCTTTGCAAGCTTGAACTCACGCCCGTTAAAATAGAGTTCGCCCAAGGCCACCTGGGCCCTGAGGTGGTTTGGCTTCAGCTCCAGGGCTTTGAGCACATCTGTTCTGGCCAGGTCGTCTTTCCCCAGCCCCATACCGGCCACCCCACGCAGATAGTAAGGCTCGGCGTTGGTCGCGTCCTCTTTGATGACCGCAGAAAAGGCCTCCAGAGCATCCTGAAAGCGCCTTTCGCGCAACGCAAGCTCGCCTTTCAGGCTCAAGGCGGGAACAAACCCCGGCGAGGCTTCCAGAACCTTTGCAGCCATATCGCCTGCCTTAACCAGGTCCCCGCGACTTGCGTAAAACCTGGCCACCGTCACCTTGACCCCGGCATCCTGGGGCTTGAGTGTAAGGGCCTTGAGGTACATGGCCTCGGCTTTCTCCGCATCGTCCCTCACCTGATAATACCTGGCCAGTTTCATCACCGGTCGAAAGGCCTGAGGATCCCTGGCAACGGCATCGCGATAGGCAAGCTCCGCTTCCGGATATTTTTTCCGAGCCACGTAAAAATCACCCAAGGCAATCAACAACTCAGCATCGTCGCTGTGATCGGCCACAATGGCCTTCATCTCGACTTCGGCCTTGTCATACTGCTCGCTGCGTGTCAGCAGGCTGACCAGATCGAGGCGCGGTCGAATGGCCTCCGGTTCGGTAGCCATGGCCTGCCGAAGGAAGGCTTCAGCAGCGGAGATGTCCCCGGCCCCGGCCTTTAAGCGCGCCATGCCAAGAAGGGGACGGGGATCCTTTTTGTTCAGCGCCAGGACCTGCTCGTATAACGCCAGGGCTTCGTCAACAAGACCGTCAACCGAAAAAATTGCGGCGGAAACCATGAGGTATTCGGTATGTTCGGGTTCGGCGGCAAGGGCCCGGTCAATATGCCTGCGGGCCTCTTCCGTCTTTCGAGCCAGCAGGTAGAGCTTGGCCAGGTTAAAATGCGCACCGGCATGACCCGGCTCTTTCTCCACCACCTTCAGGTAGGCCCGGAATGCCCTCTTCGGGTCCCCCTGCTCAATGGCGATGGTCGCGATTTCGTACCAGCCCTTGGAGTAACCGGGATCGATTTTTACGCAGTTCTTAAAGGCCAGCAGGGCCTCCCTCGCCCTTCCTTCTTCAACATAGGAAAGCCCCTTTTCATAATACGCATCCCGCTTTTCGCTGTCGGAGGCACAGGCGGTCGCGAACAGGCCGACCACACACAACATCATCACAAAACGCTTAAATACCATCATTCTTCCCCCATAGTAAGTATGGAAAATGCTTCATCGGCATCGGTTGATTTTGTCGGTTGAAGGTCATTTAGGTAGAGGTTCAATCCGCTGGATGGAAATGCCTTTGGCAATCATTGCTCACCGGCCATGAAATCCGCTTGCCCTTCCGTATTTCCGGGGTTTCATAATTGCTCACATCTCCGGCTTCATACAGGCTCCGGGCCACATTGACTATCAGGGATTGTTCACTGGGTGACGACAAGTAATATCAAACCAAATTGATATGATCTCCGTGCCCTTTGTGTCAATCTTTTTATTCAAAAAAGCAAAATATGAAAGCCATTACATAACTACACAAAAATCTATGTGGCCCACTTCACAAGAAGACAAAAAGAAACATCTTTATGACTCACTCCACCCCAGTCAAAAAAACCTGCTTTTGCCGTCCGTTGAAGACAATTCTCAAGGTCATCCAGCACACTGGCACCAATACTGCTTACCTATGCGACGAAAAGATCGCCGCATTTCGCGAACGATCAACGTTCATCCGAATTTTATGACAGCCACGTTCACCTCGATAATGATGGCGCTAATGCCCTGCGCCCTTACCGAATGACCTGATGGACGACCCTGAGCCTTAGAATTTGGATAACGCAACGCACGATGGACGACTCACCTTAAACACCTTACGAAAAAAAGGAGAAGCAGCATGAAAAACCAGCTCAAGACCTGGGTCTACACCTTCCTGGCCACGTTTTTAGTGGCTGGAAGCGTTTACGCCGTCCCCATGGAAAACACGCCTGGGTACTCTTGGACCGACGCACCCTACTGGTCCTTGACCGATTACACCACAGGCCAAGACGGCGAGAGCACCTTTATCATGACGGTCAAGAACTCTGGATACCACGCAGACTTCGGGCTCTTTGCCGTGGATAACATCTCAACCGATACACCGACCATCACGGAAAAATTCCAGCTCTTCAGCAAATCCGACGCCGTGGGTTCTGAAGCCCAGGCCTTCTTCAAAAAAGTGGGCATGGACTGGTACATCAACACGGAAAACGATTTCGACGCCCTCGGCGAGCCCGGTGGTGCCGTTAAATTCGACAAGACCTTCGGGTTCTATTTCAGCGTCTACACCGATGAATCCAGCCCCGATGCGGACTACGATTTTTACACCAAGTCGGAACTCAACTCCCCCGACAGTGAAAAAGGCGTAGATCACATCGCCATTGAGTTCAAAGACCCCAACCTGGCCCGCATCTATCTGGACGACCAGATCGGGGCAGGTCCCGGCGGAGGCTGGGACGACATGGCCATCATGGCCATCGACATTCACCCCGTACCTGAGCCTGCATCCCTGGCTCTCCTCGGCCTGGGTCTCATCGGCCTTGCCGGGCTTGGACGGCGCAAGTACACAAAAAAATAGGCTGGGGCGTTCGGCCTGAGAAATAGCAAGAGAATAAGGAGAATGGGTCCCCCATTCTCCTTTTCTCTTTGCTGTTCTTTTATCGGACTGCCATGGTAGAATTCACCCACAGCGCCATCCGTTATCGACGCAACCCCATTGCCTCAAACAAGGACAGGTCCACGCGTTATCGATTCAGCACACAGAGGAACCCATGGAAAAAGAGACAACGGTCCATCCCTGCGCACCACACACAAGCAACCGAACCCTCCTCCTGTACTACCTTGCACCTTACGCCCTGTATGTCCTCATCCCCTTTACGACAGAATCCCAAGAGGCCATCTATGCCTTGAGGCTGTCCCTTGTCCCTGTGGCCCTGGCGGTATGCTGGAGACGATACATTCCCTTAACAGGCCCCAAGTCCATCGGTATCTCGATGCTCTGGGGAGCCATGGCAGGCCTTTTTGGATGTGCCCTCTGGGTGGGCCTCTCCATCCCCTTTGCCCCCCAGGATATCCATGCACCCTGGACGCCCCGGGCTTTTTTTCTCCGACTTGCAGCCGCCACCCTTCTGGTTCCCGTCTTTGAAGAGTACCTTTTACGGGGCTACTTCTTTCGCCTGGCCCTGCAGTGGCAACGAGCAAAAAAAAAGGGCTCTCACTCGCCCTTGAGTGAAGCCCTTGATGATTGTAACGTGGCCGAGATTGCCCCGGGAGACTGGAGCCTTTCGGCGATTTTTTTATCGTCCCTTCTCTTTGCCCTGGGCCACCGCCCCTTTGAGTGGTCGGCAGCACTGGTTTACGGGGTTCTCCTGTCTGTTGTGTGGATCAGGAGAAAAGACATGATCTCCCTGGTATCGGCCCACGCCGTCACCAACGTATCCCTGGCCCTGTATGTCCGCCATTGGGGCCACTGGACCCTCTGGTGATCAAATTCCCGGCCTCGTTGAGTTCCCACCGGGTGATGCCGTGGACAATTCCTACGGAGCCGGGCACGGCAATTCCTGCAGGTAATTCCGATTGAGCACGTACTTGACGGCAAAATAGTAATCCGTGCCCGGATCATAGGATTGATAACACGCGTCCCCTTCTGCCAGTTCGTAGCGCTGATTGTATTGCGCCATGACCTCCGCCACATCCACTGTAAAGGTCTCGTGCGAACCGGCCCTGGACGACGGCGACGGTTCCCCCGCCACATTGAGTGAGGCCCAGAAATTGTCGTACTCTGCCGGGTCATACTCAAATGTTCTGGCCATCTGATCAAAGTGGAGACGTTCCACCATGGGAACCGGGGCACATTTCACCTGGTACGAAGCGATACCGTCTTTTGGGGTGATCCAGTTCAAGGTATAGCTGGAGCCCTGTCGCGTAATGTGGGGCGAGTTTGAATTCCCCATGTCCACACGCCCATTTCCTGCCGGTTCAACATAGCCGACCACCACGTCCCGATGGTAATAGAAATCGATAAAGCGAGACATATACGGGGTGTATCCCCTCTCCCTGGACTGATAGGTAATAAGACGCCCGATATGGGGCTGATACGCAGTCAAAAAGGTCTCATCCCCTGTCTTTTCATACCCCAGGGACATCAGAAAGGTAAGGGGGTATTCGGCCGTAACCTCTTCATCATAGAAATTGGCCTTATCAAGGGCAAAGAGATACGGCTGGTGTACCAGGTCCAACACCTCATCCAGGGAATGCCATGCCATGCCCAGCATAAAATCTTCGTAATCCTCGTAGTACAAAGGGTCATCAAAGACCTCCGGCTGATAACACCACAGGCTGTTAGGAAAAATGTCGTTGGTCATAAACAGCTTGTTCCATCTTTCAAGCTTTGGCCGACTTCCATCCTTGGACAGATAGAAAAATCCCCTGTCCAAATCCCACCCATCTTTCATATCATCCTGCCTGTCGGATCGTAGCCTGTGAATCTGCCGGACCATCAACCTGGCCCTGGGCCTGTAATAGGACGGATCTTTCAGGTATTGAGACAAGGCACCGAGCCGCCTGAGGGCACGGCACATAACCCTGGTCGTGGGCCGCGTAAACACCCCTTCATAATAGCTCCAGTTTGGAATACTGGTGCCCTGTCTGTAGGCTGTGTATTCGGCATGGTCTGCCCAGGCCGTCATCATGGATTCGTCACCCGTCAGGAAATACCCGATGGGTACAGAGATGTCGTGGCTATGCTCATCGTCGAAGAACTTGGAGTTGAAGGCCTCTTTCCCCTGATTTTCAGGATAAGTTGCGTTGTTGTTGGTCCAGTAAGTGGGGCCGTCAATGTAAAAATTAAAATCATCGGAGTGGAGGGTGGAGCCGAACATTTTGTGATGGTCATCGTTTAAGGCAGCCAGAAACGCCCCCCCCTTCCCTGACCTCAAATAGTGGATGTACTTGCAGAGCTGGTGGTCATACTGGTTCGGTCCGCCCCCCATCCCCCAGGTGTAATAACGCCGAAGGGTATCGACATTTGAGATTTCAAAGTCCCCATGACCGACCAGGGTAAAAAAATCACGGACTTCCTTGTCGGTGGCCATGCGATCCTCACCGTAAATCGCTTTTGTCCTCACGTATTGAGAAAAATCAGCTCTGCCGAACAGGGGGTATTGCAGAGAATAAAACGAATGCCTTGGAGCGGTTCCCGGAGTGGTAAAATCCAGAACCATTTGTCGTTTGTCGTGTGCAAAAAAAGCGAATTTAATATCTTTTTTAGAGTTATAAGGGCTGTAGACATCGAGAGAAAGGATCCCATCAGCAGATAGGGTAAACCCGGCAGGCCACATCCCGTAGAGGTTGCGGATACCGAAATTGATGCGTCTGTTGCCCTTGGATACCGCTCCCCAACCTTCGGTATGGTCCGCTTCATTACCAAGGGTCTTGATGACCTGAGCCCCATTGACGACCGACAAGCCGTTATCAGGAACCAGCCGCTCTTTGAGCTTATCCACACCGCCCATATACTCAACGTACTTGTAATTACTGAACCCCTGATACAAGGTGGCGGAACCGTCTACGGAACCACCCGTCTCTTCATCGGCGCCTGTTGAAAAAATAAAATCCGGTGAGGTGAGCGTCGTGGGAATCTCTACCTGAACCGACTCAAAAACTTTCATGGAGTACGATGCATAGGAGGCATTTTTGAGGATCAGATCAAGTCGCGTCCGGCCGGTGCCCTTAAAAAAAAAGATCCGCATCGTATACCCAAACAGCCAGTCGCCGCTTTCATGTTTCAGGTGACCGTCACACCTTACAACGGCTTTCACGGGACCGTTCTCTTCGATTACGGCCGTGGACATGGGGTCGCGATTGGAGGCATAGGTCCTGGTTCCGCTCCGGGCTGTGATGGCCCCAGTCCCCTTTACATAATCAAAGTCCCCGTTTCGCACCGAGTCAAAGACATTGAAATGGGCCTTTTTTACCGTAAAGACAGCGGCTCCCGTATCCACCGTGATCGTTGCCCCTGTATCCCGAGCCAGGTTCGGCCCCTTGCTGTTGCCCGTCCCGTTTGTGAGGTGCAGTTGGGTCATCTCTCCCCCCGATACGCTGGCAAGGGTATCCACTAGCACCCACTGGATGTTCCCGCTTCCGTATCTGTGCAGGGGGCGAAACTGATAATGGGAGGCCCCGGTCAGGCCAAGGGCCCCGATGTCTTTGATCGCGTCCGAATCCATGAGCGGTATGCCAAAGGAGACAACGTCGTTTGCCCGGTCAAGTCCAGTCACGCCTTCCGGAAGCAGTTCATGGACCATGACGGGAATCGGCTTTTCTAATAAGCCATACCCCGTAAGGGGCATGAAGCATACAGCCAAAAAAAGAGGTACAATCCAAAATAGTCGCTGAATTGACATCAAAACGATGCTCCCAAAAAGACTCAAGTACAAGGGGAAAAAGTTCCCACTTATGGGACGGTCGGAAAAACTTGGCCACCCGGCCGTCCCACTCAAAAATCAAAATTCATGTATCATCATGATCTCGTTACACCCTGGTGGCCCACTTCTTATGGACGGAATGACTGGTGCCCCCCTCCCATTCGTATTCAATGAGGGCACTTGCAACACCCGACGAGTCGAGGTCCAATGCAGTCAGCTTACACTGCCCGAACCCGTTTGACTCCTCAGGAAACGGATACTCTGTCCACCCCAAACTCATCATGGCCTTGTTGCTGCTGACCCAGTGCGTACCATTGCCACCAGTAAACGGCCCCTGCCACCCTCCCAGGCCATAAACGAGAGCGAAGAAAAACGGATCCGACGTTGCCTCCGCTGCACCAAAAAGCACGCCGTCGTTATTGAAAAACATTGGCCATGAGAACTTATCTACAATATACCCGAAACAAAACCTCTCCACACCTTGAGGCCCAGAAATTTCGATACAGCTTTCATACTTGTCGGTTCCAACACAATTCCGAACAACAAAATCGTAACTCATCATGGGTTCCTTTCTTAGTTTATTAAGATAAATATTACGACAAATCGATTTCCGTGGCCCTGGCACACATGAGCGACAGATCCCGAAATATATCTGATAAGTACCTGTACCGACGGGATCCAATAATCTGCAGGAGAGGCACACTGAATCGCTTGTATTTCGGTACAAAGGCATCCAGCCTGGAGGAAGCCTTGCGGGGGGAGAGCAGTGACAGGGAGTGCCCCAGGGCACGGCCCCGTGCTTTCTGCTCCCACTGGTCCGAAAGCTCTTTTTCGAACCGGATATCGCAGGGCACATGCCCTGGGTATGTCTGCCACGGGACGGCGGTAACGTGGGCCGGAAACAGCTGGAGCCATTCATGGTAGAACGTGTGGTAGAGAAAACCATCCACTGGTGCCCGGGCAATGAGGGCCAAAAAGTCGCTGTCAAAAAAGGGAAGCAACATCTCTTTCTGGTACACGTCGATATTATCGAAGTAGCCGTGCAGATGACACCGCTGGTCATTTCTCATGAGAAAAACATAGAGGCGTCTGGACGGATCCACCTGTTTGAGGTCGCCAAACTCCCTGGAGACACTTTCATACAAGGAGTTCTCAAAGGTTTTTTTATGCTTTTTACGCAATATGCCCAGGGGGAATTGCTTGCCTTGGAGATATGCCTCGATCCCTGCGGACTCATCCCGTGCCATCAGCGTATTTAAAGCGGAGTCGATATACACATGCCCCAGCCCCACGCTTCCGCCGTCACCGGAAAAAATGGCCGGCATTCTCTGAACCCAGCGTTCCCTTGCTTCTGCCTCGCCAATGGTGGAGGCCAGGAGCTTTTCCGTGCTGTCGACCCGTCCTTCCCGTTTTGTGGAGACATACCGATGCACCCGGGCAGCGGTTCCGTACATCTCGGCAAACACGTTGTCCTGATCACATGCGGCATAGCTGTTGATGGCATAGACCTTTTTATTCAGCTCACTCAGCACAGCGACAATGCACCTGGAGTCCAGGCCACCGCTCAAGAAGGCAAGGGCCTCGTCCCTGTGGACCGCCCTCTTTTTCACTGCCTCAAAAAAAGCATCGTACACCTCCTTTCGAAGCAGGCCGGCGTCCTTTTGGGTGATGGAAAGGTCCCCCCACTTAAAGTAGTAATTTGTGGACCATGTATTGCCCTCGGCTTTGAGGTGCTCACCGTCTCTCAACACGCGAATGTCTTCATAAATGGTGTTGGCCCCAAGGGTGTACCCCAGCGAACACTTTTCAATGCACTGCCTGAATTTCAGGACCTTGGGGATCTCTTCCAATGCCTCCATCACCTTAAGGGAGCTTGAAAAGTAGAGCGTGCCATTGTGAGCGGCATAATAGATAGGCCTCACACCAACTTTGTCCGTGGCCAGGGTCAGTGAGTGGTTCTCCCGGTTATAAGCGCACAATGAATAGGTCCCCGTGCACCCGTTGAGGACATCGATGCTCCCCTGTTGCAACCGATGGTGCAGTGCGCGCAATTGGGCGTATCGGTCCGAAGATGTCCCGTGGTTGAAAAAGGGCTCGCCTGCCACTGCACACACGTCACCGGAGACATCTGCATGGTACCCGCTGTCTGAAAACAGCCCGTAATCGACTTTCAGCAAACAAAACCGCTTAATTTCGTACGTGGTGGTGTTCCGATTTTTCGCAGACAGCACCGACAACACGGTTTTTTTGAACGGCTCAAAAGAAACGTCACCGTGGCCAAAACGATACATACCGAACAATAAAGACATAGGGATCCTGTGATGAGCAACCGGTGCGGTCGTGTCTGCCGTCGGTTGTCTCGATGGAAAGAATGATTAATGAAAAAGCATGCGAGGGCTCAATAAAATGAGCGTCTATGGAAGGGATATAATCACGTGGCCTTTAGCATGGCAAAAACGTCTGAAAACCAGGTCCGCTCAAACAGGTACAGCCACACCCCGTAAACTAAAGCACCAATCCCGATGAGTAGCGCAACCGACAGATACGGATGCACGCCCCGGGCAAAACCGGAAAAGGCAACGGCCCCGTACATCAGGACACTGCCGCTCAACGGCACGCTGATTGCGCGAAGATACGCCGCCACCCGGATCTGGATCAAGGGAAGGGACAGCATGAGGACCACCATCCAGCACATGGGATACATCACGACCCAGGCGTAACAGACGCCCAGGACGCCTCCCCGGGTGGCCCCCACATAAAGGGACACCATCATCACCGCAAAGGTGATCATGATATTTCTCAGGGAGTACCCGGGATTACCGATGCCCTTCAGCAGGGGTGGAAGAAGCACCGAGAGCATCCTGAAGGGCATGACAAGACACAGCAGCTTAAAGGGCTCCACAACCGAGTCCCACCTGGGCCCCACACAAATGGAGATTACCTCCGGGGCGATGCTCGACAAGCCCCAGAAAACAGGAAACACAACCAGGCTTGAAAACTTGACCGTTCTTAAAAAATAGAAGGACACCTTCTCGAATTCGTTCTGGATCTTTGCATAGGCGGGAAAGGCGACTTGGGAGAGGATCGGGGATATCTTGTTGAGGAGAATGGAAGAGAGGTGCATGGCAACGGAGTAATACCCGAGGACCTCCTGCCCCAGGAGCTTTCCGATCAAGATCACGTCGAACTGGGTGTAGGTATACCACACGATTTTTTCAAAGGTGACATACCCGCTGAACGAGGCATAGGCCCCGATGGCACGAAACCTGAACACCGGCCGTTTCCGGATGGGGGACACAAAAAGATAGCCTACCATCTGAACACAGATAAGTACGTAACTTCCCGAAACCAAAGCCCAGACCCCATGGCCAAGAAGCGCAGTAACCAACGTCGTGGCCCCGCTGGCCACACTTGCCAAAAAATCGATGATGGATTTCTGTTTGAATAGGAGCTCTTTTTCGATGAGGGCCTTTGGAATGGTCAAAAAAGGAATCACCAGAAACTGAAAGGAGAGAGCGCGCACCACATGCACCAGGGCGTCGCTGTCGAAAAACAGCCCGATACACGGTGCCGAAAGGAACAACATGGCAAAAAGCACCGCCCCCACACAGATAACAAACCCGAAAATCTGTTGAATGGCTGAATCCTCAATGTCCCTGGCCTGAACAATAGAGGCCCCGAACCCAAGCTCACTGATAAGCTGCAAAAAACCCACAAAAATCCCGGCAGATGCCATCAACCCATAATCCGAGGGCGACAGGAGCCTGATCACCAGAATGGTGACGGCCCAGGTAAACACCTGGCCCATGAATTTGCCGATGGTGAGCCATTTCAGTGAGTGGAGGACCTTGTTTTTCAAACTCATGTTTCGAAAAGTATCCTTGGAGTAGGTAATGAGGCAAGTCACCTCGGGCGGGGCGATTCAAAACGCCGCAAGCATGCTCCGGTATGAGAGACAAAAAGGAGTGATTTGCGATGAAGCCGGGCCTTCCAAGCCCAAAATTCGCGTTGCTTTTTAAGTTTTGTCCTTTATGGACAGGGTAACGAAGAAATGGTCTTTTCGTGGGCAACGGGAGCCACTTTGCTGTACTTTACGGCAAAATAGTAATCGATGGACGGGTCATATGAGCGGTAGGCAGGGTCGCCCTCAGACAGGCCATATCTGGTATTGTAAGCGCTGATGACCTGCGCAACATCCACAGAGACAGATTCGACATCCCCCCTCTTCTGCTTCGGCACCGGTTCATTGGCCACGTTCAGTGCTGCCCAGTAGTTATCATACAAGTCCGGGTGATATTGGTAGGATCGGGCCATCTGGTCGAAATTCAGGTTTTCCACCATGGGCACCGGTGCAACCTTGATCTGGTACCCATGGATTCCCTCCAGGGGGGCGTTCCAGATGAGGGTATACACGGAGCCGTGGCGCGAAACAGATGCCGCACTGGAGTTTCCCATGTCCACACGCCCATTGCCCACAGGGGCGACATAGCCTGCAACCACGTCTCGATTGTAGTAATCATGGATAAATTTTGACGAATAGGGAGAGTAGATCCGCTCTTCGCTTTGGTCAGACAGCATCGCCTTGTAATGAAACTTGTATTGAGCCAAAAAGGTGTCATCCCCCGTCATTTCGTACCCCAGGGCCATCAGAAACGAAAGGGGGTACTCCCCTTTTTCAGCCGCCCCATTGGATGTATCCAAAAAAATTTCATACGTCGGGAACTCCAAGGGTACGATTTCCGACAGGCAATGGTAGGAACTCCCAAGGAGATAATCCCGAAAATCGTCGTACATCAAGGGGTCGTCAAAATTTTCGGGACCATAATACCAGAGCGAGTTGGGAAAGATATCGTATGCCATGAACACCTTGTTGCATCTGACACCTTCCGGGCAGCTCGCGGATTGCCGCATATAAAAAAAACCGCGATCCAGATCCCACCCGTCCTGATTGTAGTCCAGGGGCGCCGCCCTCATGCCCATGAAATTCCCGACCATGAGGCGCATCTTCTCCCGCCAGACATCCGTACCTGCGTAGAGGCCAAAGGCCCCGGCACGCCTGAGAGCCCTTGAAAATATCCGGGGATACCCCACATAGGTGGTCCCGTCGTAATAACTGCCGACGGCCCCTTTACCGGAGCCCTGATCGTAGAGCGTATACTCCCCGTGCTCTTTCCATGCTTCGTAAAAGGACTCGTCACCGGTCAGGAAATACCCGATGGGTACAGACACATCGTGGGTGTGCTCCCTGTCGAAAAATTTAAAATTGAAGGACAATTTCTCCTGATCCGGAGGGTTGATTGTATTCACGTTGGGAAAAAGTCCGGGCCCGTCAGCATAGAAATCAAAATCATCCGAATGCCGTGTAGACCCGAACATTTTATGGTGATCCATGTTCTGGGCCGCCAAAAATGCACCGCCGTTGCCGGTCTGCAGGAAGTGAAGGTACTGGCACAGATTCAGGTCATACTGATTGGGACCTCCGCCCTGCCCCCACCCATAATACCGGCGCATGTTGTCCACGTTTTCGATCTCAAAGCGTTCCAGTCCGATCTCATCCAGAAACATCCGCGTCTCTTCGTGGGTCGCCAGCCTCTTTTCGTAATAGACGGCCCCGGTGTCCTTGTAATGCTGAAATGCCGCCCTGCCGGTGAGGGGGTATTGTATGGCGTAAAAGGTCTGCCCCGGTAACGGGGCATCCTCTTTTTTCGAAAACTCCAGCACCACCTGTCGCTTGTCATGGGCAAAAAAAGCAAATCCGATGTCATCTTTTGAGTTCCAGGGGCTAAAGATATCAATAAACAGGTCACCGTCGTCCTCCATGGTGAAGCCTGCGGGCCACATGCCGTAAAGATTGCGGATCCCGCAGTTGATCTGTTTTACTGCCGAATGCATGGCCCCGAAGCCTTCGCTGTAGTGGGTCTCATCCCCCGGAGTGAGAATCACCGAATCCCCGTTGGCAACCTTCAGGCCAACATCGGGGACCAGACGCTGCCTGAGCATGGCGGTGCCGCCCAGAAATTGCACATACTTGTGATTGCTGTAGCCCTGGTACAGGTAGGCGGTTCCGTCTATGGAACCGTGGGACTCGGCCCCCGGCCCGGTGGAGAAAAAATACTGGGGGGCAGAGACCGTGGTGGGCAACTCAATGCGAAGGGATTCGAAGATTTTGACCGACTTGGATGCCATTTCGGCGTTTTTGATGATCAGGTCAAGCCGGACTCGGCCGGTGTTCTTGTAAAAATACATGCGCATGGTGTAGCCGAAAAGCCACGGCCCGCTTTCGGGCTTAAGATGCCCGTCACACCGGACAACCGCCTTCACAGGGCCGTTCTCTTCGATTGCTGCCGAGGAATCGTTATCCAGGGCCGACGAGTAGCGGGTTGTTCCGCTGACGGCTGTGATCCCTCCCGTATCACGTAAAAACGGGGTATCGCCCACAACGACAGAGTCAAACACATTGTAGTTCTTCTTCCTGATCACAAACCGGGCAGCGCCCGTATTCACCGTAATATGTTCAGGTCCATTCACTGCCAGGTGAGACCCCGCGCTGTTGCCGGAACCGTTGGTGAGCCAGATCGCCTTGCTCCCGTCTGCCTCAACCGACACCAACGTGTCCACTAGCACCCACTGAATGGTGCCGTCGGGGTACCTGTGAAGTTCTCGGAACTGATAGTCCGACGAACCGACCAGGCCCAATTCACTGACGGATCGAATCCCATCAGATGCTTTCAGGGGGATGCCGAAGGATGCGACCTCACCGGCCCTCTTTCCCCCTGTCACTCCTTCGGGAAGGAGTTCATGAACAAAGATCTTAACTGCCGAATCGATACCGCACATCCCATGCATAGGGATCACGCCACCGATACAACACATTATGAAAAAGTAACACAAGACACGTTTGACTAATTCACACCGCAACGTATTTACCACCATGCACACCTAAAAATTTGATAAACATTAGAAAGAGGAAAAAATCGACTTGCATGCAACCACTCCAAACATGTACCTGGTTTACCCGATCAAAAGAGATCACAAATCAATTCCATACAAACCCGACAAGTATTTTACTGATTCGCAGCCCATCTAATCAAAGCATCTCGTGGCCATACCATCAGATAAGATTTCGGTGTGTACTTTCCTTCATTGTACAAATCGACCCTTTTCTTAGACGTAGAAAAGGCATTTCCGGTTCGATCCCGTCCTAAATAAAACCGAAACGCGCCATTATCCATCGGTATGGACTGTAAGTATGTCAGATGGGGGCTGACTCCAACCAGCTGAGGATCATAAAACCAGCTACCGCCAAAGAGCCCCTTGATATGCTTATTGACCCTCAGCATCGCCGCGATACGTAAAAAACAATCAATCCAACCTTGATTATTAAACTGGTCCAAATCCGGAACGTGTGTATGAATTTGATAATATCCCGTACGGCCACCACAATGAGTAATTAGTTTCAGAAAGCTAAGCACCTGAAGAGGATTCAATGAAAGGCCCTGCATCAAACCGAACCCCGAATATGCCTCGACTATTTGAGCACCGGCGGGAAACACCTTCTGCCTCGCGATGGCGAGATCTTTCCAGTACACGTCGTCACTATGGCACATCCAGCCATCTTGACTCTGACACATACCTAAAAAACGTCGAGCACTTTTCATAAACTGTTGCTGGATGCTGTTCGGGTATTTCTCAGACAATAAATCATCCCAATTTGCCAACAATGATTGGAGAATCATCACTTTTCGAATAGGTTCCAACGCTTCCACGCCAATGCTACTTTTTACTTTTTCAAATAAAGTCACAAGAGACTCTGGTTTAAACGAACTGACTGCATAAAGCTGCTCTTCCGGTTTTTTTGAGACGGTATACTTAATGAGATGTGGTTCACATTCTTCTTTCAAAACACTCAATGTATCCGTATATGCATCTATACATTCCATACCATTGGAAGTCCTTTCGACACATCGTGTCCACAGCCTAACTCCTTCACACTTAAACTTTTTAGCAACTAAGAAAGTCCTCTTCACTGATTATGCTTATAGTAGGACATGATTTAATGGTTTCATTATGCGTTTTACTTTTCTAAAAAACTCCAATACACCATAAATTTCAGCTTCAAAGACTATGTGAGGTATATTTTCACCATCTAAAAACCTCGGTAAATAATACGGGTTCGTTTGTTTCGAAACAAATCCGGCATGACACGTTGTTGCAGAGTAAACGCCGAGCTCCCTCAACCAGACTTCGCTACCAGGAGCATAATCGCCTGAGGGGTAGCAAAAATGTGTCATGTTACTCTTCACAGCGCGTTCCAAGACCAGCCGATTTTGAATGATTTCATCTTTAAAACCATCGACATCATTATGATGCATCGTATGGCGATGCGTGTGCAATTGAATATTTACACCCTGTTCAGCCATATCAATGATCTCATCTGGAGACAGAAGGCTTAAACGACGACTCTTTTCTATGGCTCCATAATCAACAGATAACACATTTGCCAGTTTCGATATGAAGTTCACCTTTTCTTCATGGGTGGGCAACGCATTCAGGTATTTCACCAGACCAATCTCCGCCCTCTTTTTTTCATGCAAACTCGCGAGAGAATATGTCCCCTTCAGGCCCTCTTCTTCCAATTGATCGAACCCGACTGAATTGATGTTGGTTTTCCAGATCATGTAGCGCAATACCACATTCAACACCGGGGACTCTTTGTCGACGTAATAGCTAGTTACATACAATGTATAGGGAAATGAATAATGAGAAAAAACATCATGGGCCTCGGACAGGGTTGAGAACCATCCGTCGTCAACGGTAATCACGATACTGTTATCGGGAAGTCTGTCCCAGTTCGATATGTCTGTTGCCTCATTCAGCGGCACGACATGAAAACCGTGCTCCTTAAGGCAAGCCATCCTTTCCTTGAGTGTTGTACGTTTGATGAAAAGCTTCGGGCTGAATTCGGATTCATCTTCTATCTCAACACCGTGGTATGCGAGAATCAACAGGTTACGTTTTGAAAAATGCTTCGCTATTTTAAAAAATCCGACGATCTTTAACATATGCAAGACAATGGTTTTCATATGAATGCATCAACCTCATATCCTTTATATTTTTCTACAAAATCAAGCACTATCATTTCGACAAGAAAGATTTTATGAGTAAACAGGCATGGACATAACAGAAAGTGATAACACGGGGGGGCATGCAGTACGAACCGCCATTTCTCATCATTCAATGACATGATCAAGGAGGACAAAAAAGCGACGGTATCGTTATTCCATGGAAAAAAGGAACCACAGTATAATATTTCACAGCAAAGAAATAATCCCTGGTTGAATCATAGGATAGATAGGCAGCTTCACCGGGTTCAAGGCCGTACCTGGCATTGTAATCATGGATGACCTGTCGTACGTCGATGGTCACGGATTCCGTCTCTCCTTCGACCTGTTTGGGTGTGGGTTCATTGCCCACATTCAGCGCTGCCCAAAAATTGTCGTAATGGGCCGGGTCATAGGCATAGGTCCTTTGTCTCTGATCAAACCCGAGATTCTCCACCATAGGCTGTGATGAGAACTTTATCTGGTAGCGCTTGATACCTTTTTTGGGGGCCTCCCACGTCAAGGCGTAGACTGATCCGCTTCGCGAAATGTTCATGCCTACGGAATTGCCCATGTCCACACGCCCGTTCTCCATGGGTGACACATATCCGGTGCACACGTTCCTGTTGTAATAATCATGGATAAAACGCGATGAATACAAAGAGTAAACACGCTCTTTGCTCTGAGCTGTCAGCATTCCGTTATAATGGGGCTTGTACCTGCTCAAAAACTGATCATTTCCCGTCATCTCATACCCATGGGCCATCAGCCCGGATAAGGGATATGCTCCGGCATCATCCAAAATGGCTGATTGGTCTAAAGTGTATGTATAGGGTTGACGCCCCAGGGGGACCAACTCATTCAATGCATGATAGGAGAGGCCGAGCATGTAATCGTAGTAGTCTTCGTGGTACAATGGGTTCCCAAAACCAACTGAATCATAATAGCAAAGGGAATCAGCAAAAATCCCGTATGTCATAAACACGGTATTGGTCCGTTTTCCGCCGTAGGTTTCGTTTCCGTGGCGATGCATATACACGTACCCTCGATCCAACTGCCACCCATCCTTGTTCACGTCCTCAGGGTCATCCCTCAAGCTGAGCAGCGTCCTTGCCATACGCCCGGCCTTCTCGTGCCACAAAGGATCCTCTGTATACAGGCCAAAGGCCCCCGCCCGGCGAAATGCACGTGAAAAAATGCGAACATATCCAAGGTACGTTGTACCGTCGTAATAGCTGACTTCCCCGTGATTTCCGGAGCCCTGGTCATACAGTGTATACTCACCGTGATCCTTCCAGGCATCCATGATGGATTCATCGCCTGCCAACAGGTAGCCGATGGGAACAGAGACATCATGGGAATGCTCCCTGTCTAAAAAGCGATTGTTGAAGGCAAGGGGCTGCTTGTCCGGGTCAATATTATTGATATTTTTAAACCGTTCAGGTCCGTACCGATAAAAATCAAAATCATCCGAGTGACGGGTGGATCCGAACATTTTATGGTGGTCCATGTTCTGGGCTGCCAGAAACGCTCCCCCGTTGCCGGTTTGCAAATAGTGAAGGTACTGGCACAAATTCATGTCGTACTGGTTTGGCCCTCCCCCCATCCCCCAGACATAATATCTACGCATGGTGTCTACATTTGAAATTTCAAAGCTTTCCAGGCCGATCTCTTTCAGGAATTTTCGTGTTTCTCCGTGGGTTGCCAGTCTGTCGTGAGAATAGATGGCCCGGGTATCCTTGTAATGTTGAAATTTGGTTCGACCGGTCAAAGGGTATTGCACGGCATAAAATGTCTGTTGGGATGCCTTTGCCTCCGTGGTAAACTCCAGCACGACCTGCCGTTTGTCATGTGCGTAAAAGGCAAAATGAATATCATCTTTTGAATTGTGGATGCTGTAGATATCAACATACAGGTGGCCCTCGTCATCCATGGTAAACCCCGCCGGCCACATACCGTAAAGGTTACGAATCCCGCAGTTGATGCGCTTAGCTCCAGAAAAATACGATGCAAACCCTTCGCTGTGGTCCGCCTCGTTTCCCAGTTCATGAATCACAGTGGCACCATTGACCACTTTGAGCCCCACGTCGGGCACCAGGCGCTCCCTTAGCAAACCGGACTCCCCCATGTACTGAACATACTTGTGGCTGCTGTAGCCCTGGTACAGATACGCTGTTCCGTCAACAGGCCCTGTGGATATGATCCCCGGACCGGTGGAAAAAAGATAGGAGGGATTTGCGATGGTGGTGGGAAGTTCAATGCGAAGGGATTCAAATTCTTTGACGGTGAAGGAGCTTATTTCCGCATTCTTGATGATGAGGTCAAGGCGCGTTCGGCCTGTGCCCTTATAAAAATACATACGCATGGTATACCCGAAAAGCCAGTCATCAAGGGATGATTTCAGATGCCCATCGCATCGGATGACAGCCTTTACCGGGCCGTTTTCTTCAATCACTGCCGTGGAATCACCATCATTGGCCGACGAGTACCGGGTTGATCCGCTGACCGCCGTAACCCCTCCGGTGGGCTCAAGGAAGGACGTTTCGCCTACGAAAACGGAATCAAACACGTTGTAGTTCTTTTTCGTGATCACGAACCGGGCAGCACCGGTGTCCACCGATATTTTTTCCCCCAGATCCGTGGCCAACTGAAGCCCTGAGCTGTTGCCGCCTCCGTTGGTCAGCCAGACAATAGTCTCCTCCCCTGCCGATACCGATGCCAGGGTATCCACAAGGACCCACTGAACATGGCCGCTGGGGTATCTGTGCAACACCCTGAACTGATATGCCCCTCCCCCCACAAGACCCAATTCGTCGATGGATTGAACCCCGGCTGCCTCCTTCAACGGTATCCCGAAGGATGCAACTTCATGATCCCTGTTCATCCCCGTTACGCCATCGGGGAGAAGTTCGTGAATCCGGATTTTCACGGGGTGGCTTATGGCAGGATATCCATGCACCGTGACCCCACAGCAGAAACAGAACGTTACCCAGAACAGCCATAGCGGACTCTTCCGCAGGCCACTACCCACGCCACGAATCGTCATGTCCATCTGTCCCCCTTATAGCTCTCAACGCCCGGTCATGCAGCACAATGGAGATCGCGAACCGTCTCAACAACACAACCAATATACCTGTCGTCGATGAAGCGTATTCTTTGTCTCGGTTTGTTTATGCAGTCACCAGGCCATTCAAAAATAAGGGGGGGAAACGAATGACTTCCCATGTTAGGGGGGGCAAGGCAGTAATGGGGTGTCTATTCCATTGACAATGGGTGCATCAGCAAAAAACTTTACAGAAAAAAAGTAATCTGTCTGATCATCATAGACTTGATAGGCGGGCTGGCCGGCGGTCAGGCCATACCGGGTGTTGTAAGCGTTGATTGCCTGCGCAACGTCTATGGATACTGTCTCCACATCCCCTTCAGACTGCTTGGGAGTGGGCTCATTGGCGATGTTCAACGCCGCCCAGAAATTATCATATGCTGAAGGAGCGTATTCATACGCCCTTGTCACCTGATCGAAATTGAGGTTCTCGACCATTGGTGCCGCAGAGAACTTTATCTGATAACGGATAATCTCATCCATGGGCGCTTGCCAGGTCAATGTGTACACAGAACCGGAACGCGAAACACCCGGTGCATCGGAGTTTCCCAAGTCGACACGTCCGGCACCTTCAGGAGACACATAGCCCGTTAAAATATCACGGTTTTCATGGTTGTGTATAAATTTTGACGAATAGGGAGAATAAACCCGTTCTTTGCTCTGGACAATCAGCATCACGCGATAATGGGATGTGTATTGATCCAAGAAAGAGTCATCCCCCGTCATTTCATACCCGGCAGCCATCAAAAAGGAAAACGGATACTCTCCGGTAGGGTCCGACGCATTGGCTTCATCAAGTTTAAAGCCATAGGGCTGGTGCTCCAGGGGAATGATCTCACGCAATGAATGGTAGGCAAGCCCCAGGATATAGTCCTGATAATCTTCATACATCAAGGGGGCATCAAAATTTTCGGGGGCATAATACCAAAAGGCGTTGGGAAATATATCGTATGCCATAAAGACTTTATTGGAACGCTCGCCATCGGGTCTGCTTCCATCTCTGCTCATATAGAAAAAACCACGGTCCAAGTCCCATCCGTCTTGATCGTCGTCTGCAGGAGTTGCCCGCATCCCCATAAAATTCCCAACCATTCGACTGATCTTTTCCCGCCAGACACTCGTGCTTGCATACTGCCCATAGGCTCCGGCACGCCTTAACGCCCTTGAAAAAATGCGGGGGAACCCCACATAGGTTGTCCCGTCGTAGTAACTGTTGATGGAGCCTTTTCCGGAGCCCTGATCGTAGAGGGTGTATTCTCCGTAATCACGCCACGCGTCCATCAACGATTCGTCCCCGGTGAGAAAATACCCCACGGGTACGGACACATCGTGGGAGTGCTCCCGGTCGAAAAACTTGCTGTTGTATGTCAGGTTTTGGTCGGGTGGGGAGGTGGTGTTCACGTTTTTAAAAAGAGTCGGCCCCTGGACATAGACATCAAAATCATCCGAGTGCTTGACGGATCCGAACATCTTGTGATGGTCATCGTTTTGTGCGGCCAGAAAGGCTCCCCCGTTGCCTGTCTGAAGATAATGAAGGTACTTGCACAGCTGGAGGTCATACTGATTGGAGCCTCCGCCCTGCCCCCACACATAATACCTGCGCAGGGTATCCACATTGGAGATCTCGTAGCTCCCCAGGCCGATCTCAGAAAGAAAGCCCCTTGTCTCTGCATGGGTTGCCAGCCGATCTTCCCCATAAACGGCCTTTGCCTCCGCGTAATGCTCAAAATCAGCCAGCCCGGCCAGGGGGTATTGCAAGGTATAAAACGTCTGTTTGGGATCCTTTGCCTCTGGTGTGAACTCCAGAACCACCTGCCGTTTGTCGTGGGCAAAAAAAGCGAATCGGATGTCATCTTTGGTGTTGCGAGGGCTGAACACATCAATATAAAGATGCCCGTCTTCGGTCATGGTAAACCCCGTGGGCCACATGCCGTAAAGGTTCCGGATGCCGCAGTTGATCTGCATGCCCTGGGTAGTCATGGCGGCGAACCCTTCGCTGTAATTCTTCTCGTCGCCCAAGGCGTGGATCACCGAGGTCCCATTGACAACCTCAAGCCCCACATCCGGGACCAGGCGTGCCTTGAGCAAATCCGCACCCCCCAGGTACTGCACATATTTGTGACTGCTGTAGCCCTGGTACAGGTGGGCGCTGCCGTCAATGAACCCTCCGGCCTGTACCCCCGGACCGGTTGAAAACAGATAGGAAGGGGCGACCATGGTGGTGGGAAGCTCAATACGGACCGATTCAAAGGTTTTGACGGTGTAGGAACTGATCTCTGCATTTTTGAGGATCAGGTCCAGGCGGGTACGTCCTGAGCCCTTGTAAAAGTACATGCGCATGGTGTAGCCAAAGAGCCACGGACCACTTGCGGGTTTAAGATGACCTTCGCACCGGATCACGGCCTTGATGGGGCCATTCTCTTCAATGACCGCCATGGACTGCTCGTCGTTTGCCGAGGAGTACTGGGTTGTTCCGCTGACAGCCGTGATGCCGCCTGTGTTCGAAAGAAAAGAGGTGCCCCCGGCCACCACGGAATCAAAGACGTTGTAACGGGCTTTTCTGATGACAAACCGGGCGGCACCGGTGTCTACCGTGATGGTGTTGCCGTTATCCGCGGCCAGGTCTATGGGCAGACTGTTTCCCGAGCTGTTGCCAGAGCCGTTGGTGAGCCAGATAACCGTGCTCTGCCCCGCCGGAACCGAGGCCAGTGTGTCGATGAGCACCCATTGAATGTTGCCGCTCGGGTACCTGTGCAGCACCCGGAACTGATAATCCCATAGTCCGGAAAGTCCCAACTGATTGATGGTTTGAATCCCGTCACAGTCCCTTAAGGGTACCCCGAAGGTGGCCGCTTCATGGGTCCTGTCCAGCCCAGATACGCCCTCCGGGAGCAACTCTCGAACCTCGATCCTCACGGCAGGATCAACCGCACACTCGCCATGGGTCGGGAGAACGCCACCAACGCAAAACATCACGACAACAACACACCATACACGCCTCTTCAGGATACCCTGCAAGGTTTCTTTCATCATGTTCACCTATCATGGTCAAACGAAGTGGAAAGAACAGACCGACTACCGTTCCAACGTTTCTCGCCATGCGAAAAACATCGACCGTGATACTATGGATTCCCCATAGGACATGAACTTTGCAGGGCATTCGCAAAGGGGCCAGGACCAGCCGTAAAAGGCATCACACGATATGTAAGGGATTGATTATTTGTTATATTAACGCATAGACACCCTCTTTAAAACAGAAACAACGTTTTCTGCCACCATGGCCCAGGACCGGGACTGCCCATAGGCACCGATGGCACTGCGGTCCCAATGGGTGTCCAGGGCCCGACGAATTCCCGCCACAAAGGAGGGCACATCCCGCGCCACCAGCCCCCCTAAATCATCAGACCGGACAATCTCGGGAATACCGTTGACCCGGGTGGCCACCACCGGGATTCCGCAGGCCAGGGACTCGGAGATGACATTGGGCCATCCTTCCCGCTCGCTTCCCAGGAAAAAAAGATCGGCGGCGTTGTAATAGTCCACAAGGACTCCGTGGGGAACCTGCCCGCAGAAAACGACTCGACTGCCCAGGCCCAGTGCCTGAACCTGGCGATGAAGGACGCCTCGCTCCACCCCGTCGCCCACAATATACAAACAGGTATGCTCCGTCTCTTCTGCCACGATCCGACCAAAGGCCTCCACCAGGAGGTGATGTCCCTTAAGCCGGATCAGGGCCCCCACGGAGAGGACCACCCTGGCATCAAGGGGGATTCCCAGACGCTGCCGCGCCTCAGCCCGATCCGCGGGATAAAAGGAGGTGCCGTCAATGCCGTTGGGGATAACGCTCACTTTGTGCGAAGGGGTACCCAGCGCCACCATCATCTCCTTGAGGGAATCACACACCGAAATGACGGCATCGGCCTGTGTCAGGGTGTAGCGAAGCAGGGGCCGGATCATGGCAAGGTTTGAAAACTGATGGATATCGCTGCCCCGGGCAGAGACCGTCACCGGCTTGTTCAGGGCCTTACCCAAAAGGACAGCCGCAAAGGCATCCGGGTACATGTAGTGGGCGTCGATGACGTCAAAGGAAAAGCTCTTTTCCAAGGCCTTGACGGTTTTCAGAGCCCCAAGGAAAAGACACACCCCGTAGGCCGTCATCCCCACCTTGGGGGTCACAAGGTACCTGGGGTGATAAACCGTCAGGCCATCCACCCTCTCGCGGGCGGCCACCTGGGAGAAGCGATACCACGCCTTGAATCGTTTGATCGGCGGAAAATAGGGGACAGGGGCCACCACACGGACCTCATGGCCATCCATCTCCGAAACCGCCTTCATCCTGTTTTTGATGAACACCCCGTGGGCAGGGGCCGTGTTGTTGGGAAACAGGGTCGAGAAAACCAGAATCTTCATCAGCCGGCCATCTCCAGATAAAGGCGGTTGTACCTGTCCACCATGGCGCGCACCGAAAAGGTCTCCCGAACCCAGGCCCGGGCTCCGGCCGCGAGCCGCCCGGCAAGGGACGGTGTGTCGAGCAGCAGCTCTATCTGGCGTGCAAGGTCATCCAGGTTCTCCGACTCAAAGACCAGGCCAGTGCCCATGTGCGAGACAATCTCGGTATTGCCCCCGACCCCGGAGGCGATGAGGGGCACCCCCAAAGCCGATGCTTCCAGCAGGGCCACCGAGATGCCCTCGGACAGGGAGGGCAGCACAAACATGTCAAAAAGGGGGTAAAATCCCAGAGCATCGAGACGCTCACCGGTAAAGATCACGTGCCCTTTAAGCCCTGGTCTTTGAGCATAGGCTTCGAGGGACTCCCGCTCGGGTCCGTCCCCGACGATCATCACCGCAAGGTCTTCCCGCCCCAACCCGATGAGCCGTTCCGCCGCTTTTAGCAGCAGCAGGTGGTTCTTCACGGGGGACAAACGAGAGACCACACCTGCCACGGTTTTTCCACGCAGCCCCCAGGCGTCCCGCGACTGGGCTGGCACCTTCTCGTTCGGCGAAATCCCGTTTCGAATGGTCTCGACCTTTTTCCCCAGCACCGGATAGACCGCCTTCATCTCGCGCTCAAGGGCACCTGAAACAACGATGACACGACGGGTAAAAACCATCAGCAGGCGCCAGAGACGGGGATGGGCCAACTCGGCGTTGTCCCCCCCGCTGTAACCATGGATGGTGGTCAGACATCGGAACCTCAGGCCCTGGGTCAGAATCACCGCAAGCACCGTATAAAACCACGGGGTCTCCCCGTGGGCGTGAAGGGTGGTATACCCACAGCGCACCGCCAGCCTTGCCATCTTGAAAGGCAGGGCCAGGTCAATACCCGGTTTCCTCCTCACCAGATGAACCTCATGGCCTGCGTCTTCAAGGGCCTCTGCCAGCCGCCCCTTCTCATCCAGGCAGCACACCCCATGGGAGATCCCGGCGGCATCTCCCCCTTCGATCAGGGAAGAGACAATGCGCTCGGCCCCGCCGATCCCCAGAGAGAGCACCACGTGCAGCACCCTGTCTTCAGCTTTTTTTCGTGATTCAAACCACATGCATCACCCGTTTTTCATCTGTGGAGATGACTGGAAAACCCCGTCAAAAACGCCTGCCAGCTGCGTCGTCAAAGCCCCGGCTTCAAATGCCATGTAATCCTTCTTCACGTGGCCCTCCGCAGACCGTGCCTGCCGAAACACATCCAGAATGGCCCCTTCCATACCCTCTGGGTCGTCGGCATCCGCCACCACCCCCAGGCCATGGGCTTCAATGAGTTCCTGGGTGGCCCCTTCCCCGCACACCGCAAGAATAGGCTTTTGGGACCGGATATATTCAAAAAGCTTGGCGGGTATCTGCAGGCGGGTATCCGGCTGGATAAGAAGGGCGATGTCCGATTGGAACAACATCTTAAGGGCTTGATTCTTAGGGACCACCCCTACACAGGTAACCATGGCGCTCACCGGGTGGGAGCCGATGAGATTGTTGATGCGGGCCTCGTCCACATGGCCGATGAAACGAACCGCCACCTCATGGACGCCGAGACGCCCGGTGTCGATCAATCGAGTAAGGGCCTGAAGAAAACTGTCGGGAGTGCGTTTTCCGTAAAGGTTACCCACATGGGTCACCACCAGGGGGACCGTGCCGGAGGCCCTGGCCTTCAGCCCGACGTACTCCGTCTCGTTGTATCCGTTGGTGATGGTATGGCACTTGTTCCCAGAGCCCGCCGTGTCGGCCAACAGGGTTCGCAGCGGCTCCGTATTGGCAATGACCGCATCGGCCCGGCGAAGGCACCATCTCTCCAGAAAACGGTTCACCCGCCTGCGAAACCCCACGTTCAGCTCGTCATAAGGATTGTTCATCCATGGGTCCCTGAAATCGATGACCAACGGCAGGTGAAAATGAGCCTTTAAAGCCAGCCCGATGAGAAACGAGGTCCAGGGCCCCCCCGACGCATAGATCAGCTCGGGTTTTTCATGGCGGCATATACGGACCCCCTCAGCCAGGGCATAGGGAAGCCAGCCCACCTGCTTGTCCGGAATGCGGTATGCCAGGGTGACGGCGTCCTTTACCCCCTGCCAAAACCCCTTTCCGGCCGGTGCGGTTCCTGCCGTCTCTCCCTGCCCCGCACTTGCCGGGGTGGCATTGCCCCTGAACGTTCCCCTGAGGCTGAGCATGGCGTCAATCCCCTGGAAACACTTTGTCCTGTGAACTCGCGCCGACCCGTTCACCCTGGCGCAGAGGCCGTCATCAAGGGCTGTGCCCCTTTCGTAATGACCGGGGAGCACCGAGAGCACCACCGGGTCCCACCCCCGGTCCGGGAGGTGCTCCACGAAATTCAGCACACGAAAAACCCCCGTCCCGGCAAAGGGAGGGAACTGGTAGCTGATGCACAGCACGCGTTTTCTGGTCATGACAACTCCCCGATAAATCCGATTCACTCACACGTCACAGAGCACGCCTCTTCAAAGGCGCGCTCAAGGGTGACCATCCGCATCAACTGGGCTGACGCAAGACCAAAGCCCGAAGCACAGGACTGCCGGACCACCTCGCCCATGGCGCCCTTGTCGTAGAGCGCCCCTGTCTTAAGCCCCTGTGATAAAAAAACGTCCGTCAACGGCTCGGCATCATGGATCATTGCCAGAACACGTCCGTGTATATCCATCCCCTGGGCACCCTGTAGATACTGCCCTCCGGCGAGCCTGGTCCGGACCTTCCCTGCTGCGCCCCGCAGCCAGCATCCAAGGTGGGCCCTGCCATGGGCAAAGGAGACCGGAGTCGCAGGCAGGTTGTCGCCCATGGGCTCCCGGGCCAGGGCAGGATGGGACGCCTGGAGCAAATGCCTGTACATGTAATTTTTGTATTTGGTGTACCATGGCAGACGAAACATGAGTTCCAGCAGCTCACCGGTCAAAAACAGGGTGCTGCACGGAATGAGCTGAAAGGTCGAGGAATAGTACCTGCCATGCCAGCGCCCCATGCGGCTGTTTAAATACATCAGGTCAATTTTTGCGGTGTTTGCACGGGCGGTATTCTCCGTTGATAACGCTTGGATGGCCCGCTCCGTCGCCTTAAAAAACTGGGGTTTCAACTCAGGGGCCAGGAGCGCCCAGTCGTGGCCGGGAACCATGAGGCGTTTCACCAGTCGCCCCTTGTTAACGAGCCGTTGCCCTCCCTTAAGGAAGAATTCCCCTTCCCACCAACGCCCCCGGAACAGCTCCCCTCCGCTGCCGTTGAACGCCAAATTAAATCTATCGCCGTGGTGTTGATGCACAGCCATGGGGATCACGTAGTCCGATACCGGGATCTCCCCGTCGGTAAGGCGAAGGGCCCTGCTGATATCGGCCATGGTCAGCCCACCCACGATGTGCCCCAGCTCATTCACCTCATGATGCCACCCCAATCGTCTGGCAATGGCGCTTGAAACCCTGACATCGTCGCTCCCCGCAAACCCATTGCAGACCGTGGTAAAAGGGAGTCCCGCCTTGAGCAGGGTGGAGACAACCCCCCGGGAGTCAAACCCGGCCGTCAGATCACACACAGGACGATCGTAAGTGGCGGCCAGCGCCTTTGCGTGTCTGTCCAGGGACATGAGGGCTTTTTCCACGCCGTCCTGGGTCGTAAGGGGGGGCTGGTCCGCCCCATACCCCGAGAAAGGTTGCCAGTACCTCAGTTTACGGGGCGCTGCCTGGTTTTTCCCGTCAAACACCCAGGCAGAGGCCGGGGGAAAGACATGGATCCCTTTGTAAAAGGTCCTGTCGCCCTGCATGTACCCCATGGAGAGAAACTCGGTACACCCCAGAAGGTCAGGTGAAGGGGTCCCCAGCACCGCGGCCAGGGCCAGTGACGAGGTCGAAAAGAAAAAGAGACCGTCCCGGTGAGCATAGTAGACCTTGAAAATCCCGGCGTGATCGGAAAAAAGGGTGACCTTGTAGCGCTCCTCGTCCACTGCCACACCGAAAAACTGCCCCTGGAGGGACCCGGTAACTTCTTCAGGACCGCTGTCACCTGGAGAGGGGCTTCCGGAGAACACCCCCGCCACCTGGGTCCACGTCCTCCCGTTACCGGATGGTTCCGAAACAGGGCGACGCATGAAAAAGGAGATCTCACAGAGTTTCCCGCGTTTCACCTGAACATTCGGGTTGTTCTTAAACTGCCCGTAGGCCGTTGCCAAGCGCCTGCCACAGACATCGCGATCCGAAGACGGGCTGCCCACCACCCCCACAAAGCCATTGACCAGGGCGGGATCTATGGGATTCACGTTTTCCGCCATCATGGCTGAACTCCTTCCGTGACCTCAGGGCCTTGGGCGGCTTCCGCTACGGCGGACAACACAGGCACAAGCGCCGCAATCAGATAGATGCATTCAAAGTAGAGGCGATCGATGAAAATCGACGCCGTAAAAAAACCGGCAAGGCCCGTCTCCAAGGCGTAGGTATGAGCCAGCATGTGATTCCGAAGGCCCTTGTCCATGCCCGCGATCCCGTGAAGGCTGCTGCGAGCCCGTCGAGTCCCTTTGAAGAGAAGCAGGATAAACACCAGATAAATGCCCAGCCCCAGTACCCCCTGCTCGGTCACCACAAGGACATAGGTGTTGTGCGAGGCGCGCCTCCCCACCCTTTTTTCAATCAAATGATCCGGGAGATAAGAGGTGCTCAACAAAGAGAACCCCCCGCCCCCGCACCCCAGGGGGTAGTCCTTGATCATGCGCAGCCCGTACTTCCAGATATCGGTGCGCCCGGCGCTTTGGTCCTCGATGTTCTCTTCCCCGCCAAACAGACGGGTCACCCGCGTCACATACCCTTTGTCCATGATCCCCAGCACCACCACTGCGGCCGCCACAAACCCCAGGACCATTTTTTTGATGTCCACGTCCCTGCGAGCGCCCCAGGCAAAGACCCCGGCTGCCACCAGCAGGCCCATGAACCCGCCCCGGCTCCGTGTCATGGCAAACATATTGAGAATGAAGGGGGTAAACAGAAGTGCGGCCACCTTTTCAAACCTGCTGCCGAAAAAAAGAAACACCACGAGAAAAGGCAGCACCAGCACCACAAGGGCTGCCAGCATGTTGGCGTCCGCGGCGTCCGGCAGGCCCACGCCGTCCAGGCGCATTCCGCTGAAATAATGCCTTGCCAGAAGGGAGAGAAAAAAACAGTGGAACAAAATGGCAAGAACAAACCAGCGATACTGGGCAAAGGTTTTGATAATCCTGCACACCAGGTAAAAGAAGAGGACATACCGAAAAAAATCGTAGATCCTCACCAGGGATCGATCGGCATTGTAGGCCAGGGGAATGATGCAGATCATGAGGACGAGAAGAAAAATGAGCGCCTTCAAGGGAGCGTTCATGCCATCCTTGAGCTGATCCTTATGAATCACGCAGCTCACCAGGACTATGCCCGCCGAGAGAAAACTCCACCGAAGGCTCGGCACGCTGGCGGCCCACCACTGGTGGGAAGGGATATTGAAGTAGACAAAGACATAGGTCAACACCGCCCAAAAAGGCCCACGGCACAGACCGGCCACCCACCCGACGGCCACAACAAGAAGATAAAAGATGGGATAGACCATGTGGGTGGTTGATTTCTCTTTTTTCGGCACATGTGACCTGACAGAACACCGTGCCTTCTATGGTCAACATGGGTGATCACAGGGCCACAAAGCGATGTTACAACATGACAACGGACGAAACCCGTCAGCGAATGTGATCGGCCTGAGGAACGAAGGCCGAGAGCATTCGCGAACCTGGGGTCAAGGGGCTCAGCCCCTTGCCGCCGGAGGCACGTTTTTTGAACTTATTTTGACCAGAGAGGACGCCATCACCAAAGCCATCGCCGTCCCCAGAGCTCAAAGACAAGAATCGCCCAGATCTCGAAGGCAAAGTCCCGTTGCCCTTTTTGGTGCTGGCCCCAAAGCCTTTTAACGGCCTTTTCGTTGAGGTAGTCGCCGCAAAAACTGTTCTTGCTCAGGACGGTATCTTCAAAGACGGACTTCAAATCGTTTTTCACCCAGGAGGACAGGGGAATGGAGAACCCTTTTTTCTCCCGGTACATGCAGTCGTGGGGCAGGTGCCCGGCCAGGGATTTCTTAAAGATGTATTTGCCTTCCCGCTTTTTCAGCTTCAGGTTGGAGGGCATGGCGGCCACCAGCTCCATGAACTCATGGTCCAGAACCGGGACCCTGACCTCCAGTGAATTTGCCATGCTTGCGCGGTCCACCTTGGTGAGGATGTCGTCCACCAGATAGGTCTTCATGTCCGTGTATTGAACCCGTGAGAGGGGGCATGAGGCATCGCTTTTCCTGAAATACCTTTCATAGTGACATACGGGCGAATACCCGTTGAGTTCTTTTTTCATCTCAGGGGTGAACAGGTCAGGTGCACCCTGGAACCACGCCATGGAGTTGTAATACCCTTGCACGGGCTCCCTGGACAGATTGGTCAACAAGGTTTTGGCCCGTAAAAACCGGGGCAGTCGATCCGCCTTGGGGTAAATATCCGCCAACCCCGAAATAACGGTTTTCCTGAACCATTCGGGAAACACGCCCCGCAGGCGATTTTCAGCAAAATCAAAGAGGTGGCGCCTGTAGCCTGCAAAATTTTCATCCCCTCCGTCCCCGGAAAGTGAAACGGTCACTTTTTCCCTGGCGATCCGGGACACATAGTAGGTTGGAATGGCCGACGAATCGGCAAAGGGCTCGTCAAAATGCCACACGAGCTTATCCAGGATTCCCAGGGAGTCGGCATCCACGGTCTTTTCATGGTGGTGTGTGTTGTATTGCTCGGCGACCCTTCGGGCATAGGGAAGCTCGTTGAAGGTCTCGTCTGCAAACCCGATGGAGGCTGTTTTGACCGGTGCATCGCTTAAGCCTGCCATGAGGGCAACAACAGCACCGGAGTCCACCCCGCCACTTAAAAACGCCCCCAAAGGGACGTCGCTGAGCATGCGTAAGTCAATGGCTTCTTCAAGTTTATGAAGAACCCTGCGGCACCACTCATCCTCCGTGAAATCAAGGGTCCGCGCAAAAGAGATATCCCAATACTCTTCAATACGCATGGCCCCATTTTCAATGCTCAGGGTATGCCCGGGCAAGAGCTTGTGTATGCCGTCAAAAATGCTCTCCGGACCCGGGACATACATCAGGTGAAAGTAATCGGATACCGATTCCGAACGCACCTTTCTGGGCACATCGGGGTGCTCTAAAATCGCCTTGATCTCTGAGCCAAAGACAAACCGGTTAGCCTCAAAAAAGTAGTATAAGGGCTTGATCCCCACCCTGTCCCGGGCTGCAAAGATCCTGTCCCTGCGCTGGTCCCACAGGACAAAGGCAAACATCCCCCTGAATTTTTGTACGCACGCATCCCCCCACTCTTCATAGGCATGGACAATCACCTCGGTATCCGAGTCTGTGGCAAAGCGGTGCCCTTTTCCCGTCAACTCGGCTTTGATGGACGCATAGTTGTATATTTCCCCGTTGTACGTCACCCACACAGACCGGTCTTCATTGGGAATGGGCTGATGCCCGCTGTCCAAGGCAATGATGCTGAGCCGCCTGTGGGCCAGGCCCACATGCCCCTGCCCCGTAACGTGCTTCCACTTTGGGCGAGGTTCAGCCTCGGGGCGGTTCATGAAAAAGCCTTCATCATCCGGCCCGCGATGTTTCAGAACATCGGCCATTTTTTTCAGGATATCGGGCGATACCGGCGCATGATTCGTGTTGATGATGCCAGCTATTCCGCACATTGCACTATCTCTCCAAGCCCATAAAAAAGGACACTACCCAACGTGAACCTGGGCGTCATAAATATCGCGGTACACAGAAGTGGTTTTCGCCCAGGTATGGGCTCGGGAGACCCACGTCTTTCCCTGGTGCTGCAAGGTTGCCGCCAGGTGTTCGTCCGAGAGTACCCTGCCCAGTGCAGCCACCAGGCCGTCCAGGTCTCCTGCGGGAAACATCACCCCTGTTTCCCCATCGCTGATGAGCTCACGGTGCCCCCCCACATCGCTTGCAATGAGGGCCTTTCCCATGGCCATGGCCTCAAGGGGCTTAAGGGGGGTCACCAGCTCCGTCAAGCGCATGGGGTATCGCGGGTAGACAAGCACATCGACCATGGCATAGACCCCCGCGACCCGCTCGTGGGGCACCCGCCCCGGCATAATAACCCGATCCTCAATCCCCATCTGCCTGGCCAGGGCGCGCAGCTCAGCCTCCATCTCCCCGCCCCCCACGAGGAGGAGCACGCACCCGTCATCGTGCCGGCTCAGTTTGCCGAAGGCCTTCACCAGCAGATCCAGCCCTTCGTAGCGATAGAACGAGCCGATAAAACCGATGACTTTTTTCCCCTCCACACCCCATTTTTTCCCGTATTCCTCGTCGGGTTTGCATGGAGCAAAATCATCGGGGTTTACCCCGTTGAACACCGGCGTGATTTTGTCACCGGCAATGCCCCTTTCCTCAAGATCCTTTTTCAGTCCATTGCACAATATGGCGACATGGCCCGCTTTTTTGCACACCTTTGTTTCGATGTACTTTGTCAGCCTGTATTTGAAGGCGCCCTCTTTGTAAGCCCCGTGATCCACGGCCGCGTCTTCCCAAAAGGCCCGAATTTCATACACAACAGGCGTCTTGGTCTTTTTCCCGGCGATCAATGCGGGAATACCGTTCAAAGACGGGGAGTGGGCGTGAATCAACCCGATCTCCTCACGCTTTAGAATCTCCATGATCCTGCGGTAGGTTTTCACCATGTGCTTTGCTTCATACAGCACCGGCCACGCCCTGCCTTCCACCTTGCCCGATCTGTAATAATGAAATCCGTTGATAACGTCCTTGCCCGTGGAATCACCTTTCCAGTTTTCCTCCTGCTTGGGAGTCGTCAACACCACAGGCTCATAGCCCATGTTTCTCTGGGCTTCAAAAATACTCTGGCTTCGAAAGGTATACCCGCTGTGCAGGGGCAGGCTGTGGTCGAGAATATGGAGAATTTTCATGTGATGCCTTTACTCGTTGGCCAGAAAGTTTTTAATGAAGGGCGATATCCATCAGTTTGGACACATTCCGGTTCCACGAATAGTCACGCTGGACACAGGCCCTTGCGGCCTGTCCTAACGCGACCCTTCGCTCGGGGTCATCCATAAGGGACAAAATAGTCTCTGAAAACCCTTTGGGGCTGTCGGCCACCAGAACGTGCTTCCCGTGTGTCACCTGGATCCCCTGAATCGCCGCAGGTGTCGTCACCACGGTCTTTCCCATGGCCATGGCTTCCAGGACCTTGTTTTGAACCCCCCTTGCGATGCGAAGGGGAATGACGCAGACATCGGCTTCCTGGTAATAGGGGCGAATGTCTTTGACAAAGCCTGTCACATGGACATCGTCCATGGCTGAAAGCTCTGTGACGGTTGGAAGGGGATTGCTGCCGACGATATTGAACACGATGTCCGGGTGTCCCCGTCGAACCTCCGGCAGGATATCGTGGCAAAACCACCGGACCCCGTCGACATTGGCATAGTAATCCATGGCCCCGGCAAACATCAGCGTGGGTTTTCCGTTAGGTTCTGAAACGTCGCGTTCATGCTCAGAAAAATAGTCGCTGTCCACCCCGTTGGGGACGACGAATATCCGCTCCTCATCCTTTGACAACTCCTTAAACAAAGACGCCTCGTGATCTGAGACAAAAATGGAGCGATCAAACATCCGGTGTATCTTTTGCTCATAACGCAGCAGGCGCAGCCCTTCGTTTTTATACAATGCATTCAGTGGAAATTTTGTCTTTCCCGCATACTGGACCCACTTGTCCGAATCCACATCGCAAAAATCCATGATCAAGCGCATGGAGCCGCCCTTTGTGGCGATAAAATCATCCTCCAGCAGGTACTGGGCCATGGGGGAAGAGAAACAGATCACCGCATCGTAGGGCGTCTCCCGGGTCCAGGCGTTGAAAATCCGCTGAAACCTGCGGCGATAAAAGTAGCGCTCGGAAATGGTCGCCCCCTTCAAAAAACTGCACACCCCGTTGACCTTGGCTTTGAGAGTGTTCAGGGGAAGCACCGCCACCTTCCGGCACAAAGCGGAAAGTTCTTTCCGGTGCTTGAGGTCCCGCCGGTCGTCGGCAAGGCAGATCAAGTCCACCTCGTGGTTTAAAGCAAGGTGCCGGATGGTGTTGTAGGACCTGATTTTATCCCCCTTGTTGGGGGGGTAGGGAATTCTGTGGGCAAGGTACAGGACGCGGCTCATGGGCTCCACCTGGTCAAAAAAGAAAGGATAATATGACCTTCTATGGTTAAAAAAGCGTGCCTCCGGCGGCGAGGTGAGCCACCTCGAAAGCATATTGCCCTTGTGGATCTAACCGCACTGCCGCCGGAGACATTGCTTTTTGGGCCGATGTTACCCATAGAAGTCATTGGGCTCTCAGACAAGATACTTGGACAGCATGGGCCCGGCCACCCGGGTTGCCTGAAGAGGCATGCGCCGCCACATCTCGATGCGCCTCTGGTACTTGGGGTTGGCCGGGCTCAGGTCGGGCATCTCGCCCACATCCAGGAGGTGGTACTGGTACGCCAGGGGTTCCGGCTCAAAGCCCCAGTTCTTTTTGAAATAAAACGAACCTGTCCCCTTTTTACTGCGGCCGAAGTCAAAGCAGTGGCACCCTTTCCAGCTGGCGTCCCGCATGAGCTCCCAGTACATAAAATCGTTGGGGGCCAGGTGCCTGAGCCGGAAGTCCGAGCCCGCATAGTAGGGGATCACATTGTTTTTGTAGTAAAAGGTGAGCACCGCAGAGGCCACCCTGCCCTCGGGGGTCCGCACCACCATGATGCGGGCATTTTCCCCGCAGCAGGAGAGAAAATTGGCGAAGAACCGCTTCTGGAACACCGGGGTGCCCAGCCTGTGGTAGTTCTTGGAGAGGATATCGTAAAACTCGTCGAGGAGATGATCCCCGAACTCCGAGGTGAGCCCCATCTTGATGCCCTTGCGCACCATGGCCCGTGATTTTCTGGGGATGGCCTTCAGGTTGTCATCGTCGCTGGAAGAGATCTCTTTTTTAAAATTGTAATAGAGATCCTTGGTGGGCAGGTCCGGCATGCCGTGGCGGTTTCGAAACTCCACGTAGTGACACCTTGTCTTTTTGGCAATCCTGGCTGATTCATCCAGGAGTTTTGCCGTCACCTCCTCCGAGTCGGCAATGGGCCCCCCGGTTTCGGCAAAGGGTGTGGAAACCACAAAGTGCCCGAACAAAAGGCTCTTAATCTCAAACAGGGGCAAAACGCCCACGATCCTGGCCTCTTCGTCTTCGGCTATCAGGTACCAGGACCGATGCCCGAAGGTGGTTTCTACCACGTGTTTCCACGACACCAGATGAAAAAAGGTGCCGTCGGCGTGGGCGTTGACATACCGGTCCCACCGCTCTTCATCCCCGGGTTGAAAAACCCTCACCGTTACCATGCGTGTTCTCCCCTTTCCCGTCTGCAAACATCACCCCCTGCCATCACGCGCACCGTTGCACGTCAGCGCGTCCTTCGCCGGTCACCTCGTTCAGATAGCTACGGCATCCTGTGAACCGGCTCCCTTTCAGCCCGCTAAAACAATGGATCAGCTTTCGGGCCGTTGCCCCAAGGTTGACATAGTGCCTGAAGGCATACTGGGCCGATGCCCCCTTCACCCTGGGCTGACCGGGATCCAGCTCCCAGGGGTGGGTGTAAAAGACAAAAGCCCCGTCCCGGTCCATCTGGCGGCGCATCCCCGCCACATAAACCGGCGCCGGGATCATCCTGAAGTACCCCCCGCCCCCCCAGGGGATAACCTGGCCTGCTGCCGTCAGGTTGCTGACAGGCATCTCATAAAACGAGTCGTCAAGCTCAATGGCAATGCCCCTTCGGGGATAGCCCGAGACATCCAGTCTGCCGTACCGGCCGTGCCGGTCAAAGGAGTTGTAACTGGAGTCGTAGCGGTACCCGCACTCCTGAATAAGGGACAGCACCTCTTTGTTCACGGCAAAACTCGGAGCCCGATACCCCTGCACCGCCTCTCCGATGGTGTCCTCCAGAAGCTTTCGGCTCCGAACCAAATCTTCCCGCAAGGCCTTTTGGGTCTGCATGGCGGGCAGGTGATGATTGAACCCGTGGGAGGCGATCTCATGGCCGCGGGTGTGAATCTCCCGAACCAGGTGGGGATAGCGCTCGGCAAGCCAACCCAGCACAAAAAAAGTGGCCTCCCGCCTTTCTTCTCCCCCGTCCAGAAGATCGAGGAGCCGGTGGATGTTTCTCTCCACGCGCAATTCCCGGTGCGGCCACGACTCAAAGGGAATCCACGGCTTGAAGTTCTCCACCTGAAACCAGTCTTCAACATCCACGGTGAAGAGGAACGCCCGAGGCCGCGAGGGCCTCCGGTCGGAGGTAAAATGGGTTACAGCAACCGGACAGTCCATGATACGGATCCATTCACCTGTCTAAACATTGATTTACAAAATAGAGAAAAAAAAGCGCTCCCCCAAAGGCCACCAGACCTGAAAGATCATGCATCGTCCCTTTGGCCGTCTCCGGGCTGACGTACACGGCCAGCAGCCCGGTTGTCGTCAGCCTGACCACATTCACCAGCACGGCAATGGGAACCGAGGACAAAAACAACACCCATTTTTTCCAGGGAGACAGGGAGGAAAGAAAAGCAAAGGCAGCGCCCAGGGCCAAAAGGCTCATGAGGGACCGGAGCCCGGAGCAGGCGTCCACAACCTCTAAAGTGGTGGTGGCCAGCTGAAGGACGTTGCCTTCCCGAAACACGGGCACACCCAGCAGGGAAAGTGCCTGAGCCGCTCCGGAAGCTGCCATGAGCTGAAGGGGAAAGGCGATCTTGTTCCAGATAATGGTCGGCAGGGGAATCATGAACATCAGGTAGCACAGGGGTACGGCCAGGGCCCTTGCCCACTGCCTGCCCAGGCAAAAGAGGATCACCCCGGCCAGGGTAATGAGCATGGAACATCGCATCACAAAGAGCTCGGCACCTATGGTTCCCACCCAGAAGAGCAGCAACCCGCCCCCCAACACGGCCAGCCCCAGGTTCCAGGGGGTGACGGGAAGGGCCCTGAGCCGCTCTTTGTCCCGCCAGACAAGAAACCCGGAGATCAAGGGCACGAGGTACCCGTGGGAAAAATTGGGGTTGGTGCTCCAGTCCGTGGTGAGTTCGGTGAGGGTCCCTAAGTACAAGAAACCGAAGGAGGCCACAAAAAGCGCCCCGTAAGCGAAGCCCACCGCCTTGGGATTGGTTTGTGTCAGTCTATGAAGGAAGGTATGCATGAAGAAGTGGCGCCAGGTCTTGGGCAAAGGATTTCAGTGTTTGGGTGCTGGCCTCGACATCCCCGTCCCGCACCGGGGAAATGAGCCGGACAAAGGAGCCGTCGGTACGCCGTTTCAAAATGGAGTCCACCACAAGATAGATTTTCTGCATGTACTCCGAGGAGATGATCCGCCCCCGGGACTGGAACCAGTAAAGCACCACGTTGCGCTTCCCGCTGTTTTCCACCACCAGGCGGATCACCTGAAAAGGGTCGGCCGCATCAGGGCCGGGAACCTCTTCCAGGGACGACTCGATGATGGCCCAGCCCGATCCGGGCATGCAGTTCTTGGGAGAATGGATGAGGTCCCCCTTTTTCTGGCTGTGGTAGTACCCGATGTAGAGCTGGACCAGATCGCCCCGGGGGGTCCTGTAGTTGCTCAGGATGGAGTCGTCCACGCCCAGGGTCCTGTAGACGGCCTCGTCAAAGCGCCCCTTCTCGCCGGACCACGTCCCGATCTCCATGGGAAAGGACTCAAAGGACTGTTTTAAGGGCACGGCCTCGGTGACATCCAGGGCCCTTATGAAAAGGGCTGAGCCAAGCATGAGCAGGGCAGCCAGGCACAGGCGCCCGTGGGGAATTCTTCTTCGGGCAGGCTGTGTCATAGAGCCTTCCCGGGCCTTAAGGCAGCCACATACCAGTCCATGGCCTCTTCAAGGCCTTGCCCGATGCGATGGGTGGGCAGGTATCCCAGAAGGCGCTCTGCCTTGGAGATATCTGCCTGGGAGTGCCGCACATCCCCGGCACGGAAATCCCGATACACAGGCTCGGGCAACACCAGATCCTTTACCCGGACAGACAGGCTCTCCCGGATGGATCCGAAAAGACTGTTCAAAGAGGTGCGGTCCCCCACGGCCACGTTGACCACCTGGCTGACGCTCTCTTCCAGCTCCGCAGTGGCGGCCAGAAGGTTGGCCTGCACCGCGTTTTTCACGTAGCAGAAATCCCGACTGGTCTCGCCGTCACCGTTGATGTGGACGGGCTCCCGGTTGAGGCACGCGGCAATCCATTTGGGAATCACCGCCGCATAGGCGCCCTCAGGGTCCTGGCGGGGGCCGAAGATGTTGAAGTAGCGAAGCCCCACCGAAGCCGTGCCGTAGGTTCGGGCAAAGACATCGGCGTAGAGCTCGTTGACATACTTGGTGACTGCGTAGGGCGACAGGGGCCTGCCGATGGTCTCCTCCACCTTGGGCAGACCCGGATGGTCCCCGTAGGTGGAGCTGGAGGCTGCGTAGACAAACCGTTTCACCCGGCTGTCCCGGGCCGCCACCAGCATGTTGAGAAACCCGGTGTTGTTGCTGGCATGGGTTGCCAGGGGGTCTTCGATGGAGCGGGGCACCGATCCCAGGGCAGCCTGGTGCAGGACGTAATCCACGCCCCGACAGGCGGCAAGGCAGGTCTCCGGGTCAATGATGTCTCCCCGGATAAGCTCAAAGCGGGCCCACTGGGCCTTTGTCACCAGGGACTGCACCTCCCGGAGGTTTGCTTCATGGCCCGTGGAAAAGTTGTCCAGCCCTACCACGTGCTGGTCCAGTTTCAGCAGGGCTTCCAGGAGGTTGGATCCGATGAACCCGGCCACCCCGGTGACCAGCCAGGTCCGCGGCGTCCCTGCAAGCTCCTGTTCAAGGCGTTCAAAGGGCGTCATGATCACAGCCTCGCGTCCACCTGGTCTGCCGGAAACAGATACTTGATGTCAAAGAGAAGGTGCTGCCCTTTGCCCAGGGCCCGGATGGCGTCGATGCCCATCTCCCGGAAGGCATCGTGGGCAACGGCCAAAATCACCGCATCGTAGCCACCTTTCACCGGCTCCTTCACAGGGGTGATCCCGTACTCCTCTTCGGCCTCTTTTGCGTCGATCCACGGATCATACACCGACACCTCGGCATGGTACTCGGAAAGCTCCTGGACCATGTCCACCACCCGGGTGTTGCGAAGGTCCGGGCAGTTTTCCTTGAAGGTGAGGCCCATGATAAGCACCGAGGCGCCCTCGACCTGGATCCGCCGCTTGATCATCTGCTTGACCACCTCGGAGACCACGTAGGCACCCATGCCGTCGTTGATGCGCCTGCCCGCAAGGATAATCTCCGGATGGTAGCCGATCTCCTGGGCCTTGTGGGTCAGGTAGTAGGGATCCACCCCGATGCAGTGCCCCCCCACCAGGCCGGGGCGGAAAGGGAGGAAATTCCACTTGGTGCCTGCGGCCTTGAGCACCTCCTCGGTGTCGATGTCCATGCGTTTGAACATGATGGCAAGCTCGTTGATGAGGGCGATGTTGAGGTCCCGCTGGGTGTTCTCGATGACCTTGGCCGCTTCTGCCACGCGGATGGAGCCCGCCTTGTGGGTCCCTGCGGTGATCACCCTGGCGTAGAGGCCGTCCACGAACTCGGCGGCCTCGGGGGTGGAGCCGGAGGTGACCTTGAGGATGGAGGTCACCCGGTGTTCCTTGTCCCCGGGGTTGATGCGCTCCGGGCTGTAGCCTGCAAAAAAATCGGAGTTCAGGCGCAGGCCCGAGACCTTTTCGATGATGGGCACGCACACCTCTTCCGTGGCCCCGGGATACACCGTGGATTCATAGACCACCACGTCGCCTTTGCCGATCACGCGCCCCGCAAGCTCACTGGCCGCCTCAAGGGGGGTCAGATCCGGGCGCTTGTTCCCGTCGATGGGGGTGGGCACGGTGACGATATACACGTTGCAGGACTTCAGGGCCTCCGGGTCCGACGCATAGGAGAGGCATGTGGCGCCGGCCAGCTCCTCCGGGGAAACCTCCAGGGTGGAGTCCTCTCCCCCTTGCAGCTCTCGGACACGCGCGTCGTTAATGTCGTAGCCCACCGTCTCAAACAGGCTGCCAAAGGCCACGGCCAGGGGAAGGCCCACATACCCCAGGCCAATCACGGCAATCTTCATCTCTTGTTCAGGAATCACGGTTCACCCAGTTCGATTATGTTGTTGGCATTGTGAAAGGCAAGAAAAGGTCCCTTGCCCTCAGCGTGTATAGACGTTCAAAGTCAGGATGATGCTGTTCTCGTCGTACTCCTGGTCATTGAGGGTCGATCGCCTGACGCGGTGGCTGCCTTCAAGCCGGACCACGCCCCATTTCCTGATCTGACGCTGGCCCCCTACCGTCAGGGTGAGGGTCACGTCGCGTCGGTCCTCTTTTGCCGGGCGATTCTCCTGGTAATCGTCCCCCCGCACCTCGCACTGCCCGTCCAGGCTCCATCCCCTGGCCGGGAGGTAGCTCCCGGTGACAAGGCCGGTGGCATAGGTGGTAAACCCCGGAGTATCAAAGTCTATATAATCCTCATCGTGGCCGGTTTCAAGGGAGGCCGTCAGGCTCCCCCGCGGCCAGGTTTTCTCTATCTCGGCGGTGCCCACCAAAGAGAACTCGCAGGTGGTGTCCCCGCCTTCTTCATCCCGGATCAGGACCCCTGCGCCCAGATCGTATCGCCCATGGGGCCACTCCCCGGCCAGCCCGGCATAGGGGTTGACGGTCAGGTAGTCGGTTCGCCCGTCGCTGGTATACGTGGAGACATCCACCTTGCCGAAGAGCCGCTTGATGGCGCTCACTGTCTGCTCTACCTCCAGGCTGGCCCATCCCTGCCTGTACGATGCGCTCGTATCGTACCACCCTTTGGCATAGCGCCCCTCAAGGATGGCTGCCCGATGGTCCCCCGCCATTGTCCGAAGGGCGACCTCCCCTTCGGCCTCACGGCTGTCCTCGGAAACGCTCCTGCTGTCGTAGTCCAGGGAGCGGCCGGTACACGTCACATCAAAAAATTCATCCCGCCCTGTTTTCCGGTGCACCGTAAGGCTTGACGAGAGGTTTGTAACGGGCAGGCGTGAGGTCCCCTCCACGGGCTGCTGGTCCGAGGTTCCCTCTTCGCTGCGCTCCAGCCGGGTGTTAAACAGAAGGTCCACACGCCGGGAAAGGTCCGCAGCCACCTCCAGCTCCGCTTCATGGCCCGCCTGATCGAGTTCCGGGTTTTTCCGGTACCAGGTATAACTCGGCCGGTAGGAAAGGGTGGCGGAGTGCCGGTGTCCGCCATGGGCTACATCCATCCAGGGCAACAGCCTGAACAACACATCAGAGCTCCCGCCGGAGGGTTCAAGAAAGAGGTTGTCGTTGTACTCCACCTGGGAGGTGACCCCCACCTGAACCTCAGCCCAAGCTGCTGGCCGAAGCCACGCCCCGGCCGTCCAGAGCACGGCAGCCAGGAGAGCACGGATGAGCACCGACAATCTTTCCGCCCCCCCGGGTAAGGCGCCCACCATCTCACGGGACCACAATGGTGTCGTCCGCCTGGATGACGAGGTTGCCCTTGAGGTCTTTTCCCGAGATGATGTCGAGATAATTGACGGGAATCACCGTGTCCTTTCCCTCCCCTCGCCTGAGCACGAAGATCTCCTTTTTCCTGGCCCACTCGGTGAAGCCTCCGGCCAGGGCAAAGGCCTGGAGCACGGTGAGTTCCTTGGTCAAAGCGTATTCCCCGGTCTGGGCGATCTCTCCCAGGATATAGAACCGACGGCTCCGCGCCTCCTTAAGAAGCACCGTCACCACAGGAGACTCGATGTACTTGCGCAGGACAATCTCCAAGTGGGCCTTGAGCTGGCGTGGGGTCTGGCCCTGGGCCCGGATGTCGTTGACCAGGGGCAGGGTGATCTTCCCGTCCAGACGGACCACGATGTTTTCCACCGTAAAATCCGGTTCCTTCCAGACCAGGACATCAATAACATCCCCATAGCCCAGGGTATAATTTTTCTCCTCGTCCTTGCCTTTCGGGGCCGCAAAAACCGTTTTTCCGGCCGATGACGCCAGCATCAGCACCATCATCATCACCGCCACAAGCCGACCACAAGACATAGCTTCGCCCCTCGGGTTACATGCCCCGCTTTTTTTCCCGTTTTGTCGCGTCACCATCATCTTCAAACCAACCGCCTGACAACATCTCTTCCGATACGGCCCCGTGGCTGACCGCTAGCGGGCGCCCACCCCAAAAAGGACCGTTCGGATGGTGCGGAACACAATGACCACGTCCATGAAAATGCTCATGTTCTTGATGTAGAAGAGGTCGTAGTTGAGTTTTTCCATGGCATCTTCCACGGAATCCCCGTACTCGTAGCGCACCTGGGCCCACCCGGTGACCCCGGGACGAACGATGAACCGCTCCGCGTAATAAGGCACCTGGGCTTCCAACTGCTCCACGAAGTGCGCCCTCTCAGGCCGGGGTCCCACAAGGCTCATGTCGCCTTTCAGCACGTTGAACAGCTGGGGCAGCTCATCGATCCGCCACTTTCGGATAAATCTGCCCACCCGGGTCACACGGGGGTCTTCCCGGCTGGCCCACACCGGTCCGCTCAGGGCCTCGGCGTTCTCCACCATGGACCTGAACTTGTAGAGCCTGTAGGGTTTGTGGCGAATCCCCAGGCGATCCTGGGAAAAAAGGATCGGGCCCCGGGAATCCCATTTGATAAAAAGGGCCGTCACCAGGATCAGGGGAGAAAAAAAGAGCAGGAGCGAAACGGAGGCCACCAGGTCTTCCAGGCGCTTGACCATGTTCCGAACCCTGCTTTTTCTAAAGCCGTTGGAAAAAATCAGCCAGGTGGGGTTGATGGAAGAGACGAGGAATTTTCCCGTGAGCATCTCATAGAAGGTGTTGCCTTCCACCACGTCGATGCCGCTGACCCGGCACAGCAGGAGCTCGTCGATGGGAAAATTGCCCCGCTTCTCTTTCAGGGCCACCACGATGCGCTTGACGCCGTTCTCCCTGGCACGGACCGCCAGGCCCTGACAGGTATCGATATGGGGGGCCTTCACCGAGGAGATTCCCTCCAAAGGACGCGGCGAAATGATTCCCTTTACACAATACCCGCAGTCGATCTCGGTCTCGGTCTCCCGGCAGATATCGATGGCCAGGTCGCCGTCCCCGATGATGTAGATACTCTGGCTCAGCACACCGGACTTGAGCAGGTAAACATAGAAAAACCGCCAGATGGACAGGATGGTCACCACCACCGGAATGTAGATAAAAAAGAAACGCGTGCCGATGATGGCCTGGCTGAACGCCGCATAGAACAGCGCCAGCAGGATCATGGCCGCGCCAAAGGATTGAAACAGCTTAAAGGCAAGGTCTGTGTACCCTTTTGTGTCTTTCAGGCTGTAAATGTTGTTGCAGTAAAGGCAGAAAATACAGGTGGAAACCACAAGTCCCGCCTTGAGGGAGAGACCCGAAAGGTCCCCTGCCCCCTGCCCCTCCACAAACAGGGCCGAGGCCAGCAGGATACACAGGTAAAGGAGCACGCTTTCAAGGGCAATCAAAAACAGGTTGCGAATGGTATAGTACCTTCTGAACACTTCAATCATGTCAATCCACATCCACCATCTATGATCCGTTGATTCGTAAGACAGCCCCGATGGTATCGGGGACTTCCGATGTCACGAGGGAACCCGCAGGCCCCTTGCCGGGAGAGTTCATGGGAACACGACCCGGCCAAAACCATAAGAAAAGAGTTTGCACTTCCCGATGCAAAGGCCTTACCCGTCGCTGCTACCGCTTTTTCCGTAGGGATAATTCCTGTAACCGTACCCCACGCCAAAGGGAGCCTTGTGCCTGTTCAGGACAATGCCCACCACCCGGGAGCGGTCCAACCGCTCCAGCAGGTCTGCCACAGATTTTTTCAGCGTCTTGTCGTTTCGCACCACCACAATGATCCCGTCCACGTGCTTGGCCAGGGCAATGGTTTCCGGCGCAAACAAGGGGGGCGGAGAATCGATGATCACGTAACGGTCCTCATAACGCTCCCGGACCTCACCAATCATGCGGGTCATGGTGGAGGAGGTGATCAGCTCCGACGGATTGGGCACGCCTCCCCCCGCCGGAAGGACGGACAGTTTGTCAATCTCGGTATGATAGATCACCTCTTCCAGGGCGCATCGGTGATTCAGGTAGTAATCCAGCCCCGGAACCTGCGGGGAGAGGGAAAAATAGGCGGCCATGGAGGGGTGCCTCATGTCGCTGTCCACCACGAGCACATGGTTGTCCATGCTGCCGGCAATGGAGGCCGCGATGTTTGCGGCCACAAAGGTCTTGCCCTCCCCCGGCACCGCGCTTGTCACAAGGAGCGTCCGTATCTCGCGGCCGTCGGCCGGAAACATGATGGAGGTCTTGACTGCGCGGAACTGCTCCGCCCCGAACCCCCAGGGGTCGAACTGTGCCACCAGCGTTCCAGGCCCTCCGCCGCCCTGCCCCGCCCCCTTGCGGGGAACTGCTTTCCGAAATATGCCCATGGGCTCACCCCTTGATGTATGCCAGGCAGAGAAACACCCCCAGAAGAGAAACCGCCATGGCACCTCCGGACAGGGGAACGATGCGCTTCCAGAAGAGGGTTCGGCCCCGCACCGGGCCGGCGACTTCCGGGATGGTGGCGATCACAGGCACTGACGTCGCCGACTCCACGGCACGGACCCCTCGAAAGGTCTGGAAGAGAAACTCCAGGAGCCCCACCACCCCGCAGCCAAGCCCCAAGCCTGCCGCCAGGACAAAGAGCACGATTTTCTTCATGTCCGGCTCCACGGGTTTTTGCGGCACCCGCGCCGGGTCGATGATGCGAAACTGCTCGCCCTTCTGTTTCTTCTCCATGTTGACGGCAATCTGGGCCTCCAGCTGACGCCCCAGAAGGGAGTGATAGGCGCTGCGGATGTTCTCGTAATCCCGCTGCAGGGAGAGGAGCTCCTGCTCCCGGCGAGGGGTGTCCTCCACCCTCTTTTTGTACACACCGATCTGGGCCTTGAGCTGTTTGACCTCTTTTTCCTCGGCGGCCAGCTCGGCCAGGATCTCCTGCCTCTGGCGTTCAATCAGGGAGGGGCCCCGGGGCCTTGCCGCCGCCTCCGGCGGGGTGTCCCCTTCCGGGGCGTCATCGGGCGTTGCCGGCTGCTGCTCCAGGGCGGCAATGGCCGCTTTGAGCCGACGGACATCCGGGTGCCGGGCCGTGTAGCGTTCCAGCCCCACGCGCAGTTCCTCTTTGAGGCGCTCCAGCTCACCGGCCTGAGGGCCTGCGCCGGGGTCTCCGGCAGGCCCGGGGCCTTTGCTGATCTTCTGGCGCACGGCATCCAGCCGGAGTTTCGTGGCCCTGACCTCTTCACGGGCATGGGGGAGGCGCTCACTCAGCGAAGCCAGGATGCGCAGGTTGCTGTTCAGCTGCTCAGGCAATCCCCCCATGTACCGTTCACGGTACTCCTTAAGTTCCGTCTCGGTCTTGACCAGCTTCTTGCGCATGGTCTCCAGCTCATCCTCCAGAAAGGAGTTGGTTCCCAGCACCTGGGTCTCCCTGAGCTTCAGGTTCTCATCGATGATGTAGGACGCAAGGGACTGGGTAATCTTGGTCACACGCACGGGGTCGGTGCCCTTGTAGGTAACAGCAAAGGAATCCGCATTGCGATTTCGCCCGTTGGTTACCTTAAATGAGATGCGACGACGAAGGGTGTCGATCTTGTCTTCCATATACATGTCTTGTGATCCATCACTGGAAAACAGGTTGAATTCGTCGATTATTTTTTCAAGGTTTGTCCGGCTCTTAATGCGCTGAGACAGCGTACTGACCCGTGTATTGATATCTTCGGCGATGATATTTCGCACGACATCCGGCGGTAATCTCTGTGGTTGGACCAGAATCACCGTGCTGGCCACATAATACCTCTGGGAGCTGTAAATAAGATAGATTCCCGCCAGGGCGGCCATCGTAAGAGGGATCAGCAGGACCCAGTACCACTTGACTACCATCCCTGCGATAAACTCAAAATCAATATTGATATTACTACTCGATTCCCCCATCAAACCCCACACATAGTCATAGTAGAAGACAATATCGAGTACATGAAGATTAACTTATATACCTACGCGAACGACACGCGTCAACAGATTTAAAAAATACAATACGTTATTACCTGTCAAGGATCACAGCAACGCGATCTTGGCGAAAAGTCTTTTTTACTCTTGCCATAGAATGATTTTTCATCTATTAATAACTCCTTAATTTTACATTTCTGGTTCTATTACGACACAGCATAAACGTGGTAATAACTTCTTTAGACAGACCAGAGACACCGATTCGTATCGCCCCCCCATCGGTGCCTTGAGTCTCAGGGCTCGAGCCGGGTGCGGAGCGGTCACAAAACGACCGCACAGACGAAGAGAGATGTCGGTAATCACGTCACGCCCCAACGCACCTAATCTTTTCAAAGCAAGCAGTTACAATCTGGCATATCACAAAACGTGATGCGAACCTTTACATTCCCCGGGGTGACACCATGAGTACCATCCTCGTCGGGGTTAGCCCCGCCATCCAGAAAATTCGTGATACATTGAACCGCATCGCGTCAAACGCTGCCCTCAACGTCATCATCACAGGCGAAACCGGCGTAGGCAAAGAGGTCGTCGCACGGTGCCTCCACGAAGCGTCCCCGCGAAATAAAAACGAGTTCGTCAAGGTCAACTGCGCCGCCATTCCGGACACACTCCTTGAAAGCGAACTCTTCGGTACCGAGCAGGGCGCCTACACCGGAGCCCTTAAAACACGGAAAGGCAAATTTGAACTGGCCGACGACGGGGTCCTCTTCCTCGACGAGATCGGAGACATGCCCTTCCACCTCCAGGCAAAGCTCCTCCATGTCCTCCAGAGCGGCGAGTACAGCCGCCTCGGCTCGGAGAGCAACCTGAAATCAAACACCTGGGTCATCTCCGCCACCAACCACGACCTTCGGCAGAAAATCAAGGCCAAAGAGTTCCGGGCCGACCTCTACTACCGCCTGAACATGGTCCGTATCCACATCCCCCCTTTACGGGAACGCCCAGAAGATATTCCGGAACTGATCCGCCACTACACCAGAGTCTATAGTGAGGCCTACGCGGATCGGCACATCCTCCCCCTCAGCCGGGACATCTTCGACCGATTCTGCCGGTTCTCCTGGCCCGGCAATGCCAGGCAGCTCTTGAGCGCCCTGAAGCGGATCCTGCTCATTGGCTGTGATGAAGAGACCTTACGCGAGATCCTGGACGAAGAGTCACCCCGCATCAACGGGTCTTCGCCACCGCCCATGGCGGGCAATCTCCTGGGCCAGATCCGTGATCTCACCGACAAATCCCCTGATGAGTTAGCTGATTTTTCGCTGAGGGTAGTAAAGCAAAGCGCCATTGACATCGTTGAGAGGGAGGCCATTTCGCAGATTTTAAACATGACGAACTGGAACAGGACACGCGCATCAAAAATCCTCAAAATCAGCTACAAAACCCTGCTGACAAAAATCGGGCAGCTCAACATCACCAGGCCGCAGGATGCACAAGGGTAAGAAAAAATGAAATCGGGGACAAAAAGGCGGGAGAGGGTGTGCACAAAAAGCGCAATGGTGGTTGCGGGGCTAAGGACAGCCGGCACACACCATTAGGGGGGGGGGAAAGAAACCATGCCACCCGTGCGGGCACCATGGATCAGGTCAGGGAACCAAGGGGCGGGGGACGGCCCCGGCCGGAGAGCGGATTGCCTCTTCCGACAGGGACTCGTTTTCGGCTCTCCGATCGCCTCTTTTTCGACGCTCCGGGTAGTGTCTGTCGTAGGAATACACTCGTCTGTCCACTGTCATCCGTCGTTCGACGGGAACCTCAGAACCTGAATCAACCACCGTCACCTCCTGTAAAGGGATCGGTTCGTCGGGTATCCGGGCCATGGGGTTGGCGTTCCGTCCTGTTTCTATGCCTTACCTGTGACGGCACGCCACCCACATCTTAAGCCCGGGCACGGATCTCTGCAATCACCGTGCGCATGGAGTCGGCGCAGACATCCAGCTGGGCTCGCTCCTCATCGCTCAGGTCAAACTCGAACACCTTGTGAGCTCCCCGCTCCCCGATGGAAACAGGAAGGGAGAGGGCCATGTCCGAGTAGCCGTACTCACCGTTGATAATCACGCTCAAGGGAAAGATATGCTGCTTGTTGTGAAGGTGAGACTCCACGATCTGGGTCACCTTGGTGGCTGCGGCAAAAAAACCGCTGCGGGTCTTCAAACGCTTCACGATGTCCCCGCCCCCGTGCTTCACCAGGGTGATAAGGCGCTCCTCATCGTCGGCAGAGAGGTGCTCCTTCACCGGGGTCCCCCCCACATCGGCCCGGTTTACAAGGGGGATCATGTTGTCGTCATGGGTCCCGATAACCGTGCAGTTCACGGCCTCCCGGGAGACGTTGAGGTGCTCGGCCAGGAAAAACCGAAACCGCATGGCATCCAGGGCGCACCCGAGGCCCGTCACCTTCATCTTGGGCCACCGCTCTTTCAGGGCCCAGGTCAGCACATCCACGGGGTTGCTGGTAACGTGGACAAAGGCGTCCGGGGCAAGGGCCATCACCACCTCGCCGATCTCGTACATGATATCAAGGTTCTGGTAGAGAAGGTCCAGTCGCGTCATGCCTTCGGCCCGCTTGCCACCGGCGGTGATCACCACCACATCCGCCCCTTCCATCTCCCCTAAGGATCGGCACCCCGTCACCTTGGAGTCGGATCTCCAGTAGGGAAGGGACTGGTTGATATCCATGGCCTGTCCCACGGCAAAGTCTTCCAGGATATCGTACAGGTAGATATTCCCCAGTTGTTTTGTGGCCATGAAAGCTGCGGCGGCTGAGCCGACATTGCCTGCCCCGGCGATAAAAATCTTGCGTACGGTCATAAAGGCCTCCTCACACGGTGTTGCGGGTGGGAAATGCATGATGCACTGGCGTGGATGTCACGGAAGAAGAAAGGGCAACGCATCCGGCATAGGGGCAGGCGCGGCGGGAACGTAAAGCGTACTGGGAAAAGAGGCGAATCAGCCGGACAAGGACCCGGGCGGCTTGGGAGGCATGCCCCCCCCTAAGTCAACGGCCCGGACAAAGACGGCGCCCGAAGAAGACGCCGTATTTATTTATAATATCAATCCGATTTTTGATCAATCTTTAATCGAAACCGGAAAGACGGGAGGCTTACTGCTGTACCAGCTGGAGTTCCACCTTCTGGTTGAGGATGGATTCGGCGATGGAGCGGAACTGAGGGGTATAATCGGAGACGTAAAACCGATCACATCCGCGACGGCTGCCGCCCTTGTCCCGCCACTCCGGGTGAGCATCCACAAAGGCTTTCACCTGACGGGCCACGGCCGCACCGGAGTTGATAATGGTCACCCGTTTCCCCGCCTTCTGCTTGATGATGGGCTCCAGCATGGGGTAGTGGGTGCACCCGAGGATCAGCGTGTCGATCTGACGGACCCGCAAGGGGTGGATGTAGCTCTTGACGATCCTTCGGGTTTCAGGGCGATCGAACCACCCCTCCTCCACGAGGGGAACAAGCAGGGGACAGGGATTGGAGTGCACCGACGCGTCGGGCCGCATCTCCTTGATACGGGTCTCATACACCTTGCTGGTGATGGTCCCGCGGGTCCCGATGACCCCGATCTGCCCCTTTTTCGAGGCGGCAAGGGCCTGCTCCACAGCCGGAGTTACCACTTCAAACACAGGCACGTCATAGGCTTCCCGGATGGCCGCAGGGGCCACGCTGGAGGCGGTGTTGCACCCCACCACGATCATCTCCGCACCCATTTCAATAAGAAAGCGGGTGTTTTCAAGGCTGTACCGCACAACGGTCTCCCGGCTCTTGCTGCCGTAAGGGGTGCGGGCGGTATCGCCAAAGTAGATCATCTCGTGACCGGGCAGGAGTTCTTTCAGGGCACGACAGGTGGTTAGCCCACCGATGCCCGAGTCAAAAATACCAATCATAATAGTTAAAACGCCTGTGTTTCATGCTGAAGGGTCCACCGATGTCGGCCATGGCCCCGCAAAGGTTGTGAATTGGACACCGTTTGGTATACTCCGCAGTGTCAGCGAAGTGAGGCCCCCGAAGGGGTCCCCGCTTCCGGTCATGCACACGTTTTTCCACAAGGAGGTCCCATGCACATGGACCAGAAAATATTTACCCTCGGCCTCCCCACGGAGACCGTCTCGTGCTACCTGCTCCTTGCCGGCCTGGCCGACCAGGAGCTTCCCCTGACCCGTCCTGAAGTGACGCGCCTCTGGACCGGGGATGGCCCGGGGCTTGATGCGGCCCTTGAAGAGCTTGAGCGCCGCGGCATCATTGCCGCCGCCAAAGCGGCCGAAGAGCCCTTACGCCTTCTGCCCCCTGAGGTGTGGCGAGATTGACCCCACCTCGTGCCTTGCCTCGTTGAGCTTTTCCTGCTCTCCGCAGACAATACGACGAATCACCTCGTGGGGAAACCCTTTGCGGATCCCCGGACAGGCATCGGCCATGAGATCCCAGTTGGAGGGCACCCGGGCCACGGCGTCGATAAAGGGCCAGGCCCTGCACATGCGGGGCTTGACCGCATGGATGGTGCAGTTGTCCTTGAAAAAAACGCAGCGTCCGTCCTGGCCCGAGGCGATGACCGGCATGCCGTCCACGATCTGGCAGCGGGTGGCCACGAACTCCTCGGGGGTCATGCCGATGAAGGCGGCGATGCGCTGCACGTCCTCCTCCGTCATGTAAGTGCCCCCGAAGCCTGTGCAGCATTCGCCGCACTGGGTGCACTCGAAAATATCTTCGCTTGTGGTGCTACTATGTGTCATGTCGCGTCTCCATGGCCCGTTTCAGGGTCACCTGATCCACATATTTCAAATCCCCGCCCATGGGCACCCCGGAGGCAATGCGCGTTACCCGCACCGACAGGTGGTGCAGCTGCTCCGCGATGTATGCGGCGGTGGCCTCCCCTTCCACATTGGTCCCTGTGGCCAGGATCACCTCCACGGTGCCTTCGGCCTTGACCCGGTTGAGGAGCTCTGCGATACGCAGGTCGTCCGGGCCGATGTCGTCCATGGGAGACAGGGCCCCCTGAAGGATGTGGTAGGTCCCCGCATACCCGCCGGAGGTCTCGATGGCCGCCATATCGGCGGGCTTCTCCACCACACAGATACGGGACTGGTCGCGCCCCGTGTTGGCGCAGATGGGACAGTGATCGGACTCGGCAAGGGCAAAACAGCGGCGGCAGAGCCTCACCCGGCGCTTGACCTCGGCGATGCTCCCGGCCAGGAGGTCTGCTTCGCGGTGCGGTGCCTTCAGGATGTGAAGGGCCAGTCGTTCGGCACTTTTACGGCCGATCCCCGGCAAACGGGCGAGATTGTCGATAAGCTGCTTCAACGAGGCTGGATAATGATTCATGCTGGACCTGGGAATGGGTGCAAAGCAAAACGCACGGCCCGAAAACAGCGTGCCGGAGGAAGCCCTCCGGCAGCCCGGGACAACAAAGCAGGGTAAAAAACTACATCAGGCCGGGGATGTTCATCCCGCCGGTTACCTTGCTCATCTTTTCGTTGACGATGGCCCCCACCTTGGTCAGGGCATCGTTGACGGCTGCGGCCACCATGTCCTGGAGGATCTCAACATCTTCGGGATCCACCACTTCCGGGTCGATGGTGACGGAGAGCACTTTCTGTTTGCCGTTGGCCACGGCCTTGACCACGCCGCCTCCGGCGGTGCCCTCTGCGGTGAACTGGTCCATCTCGTTTTGAAGCTTCATCATCTTGGCCTGCATCTTCTGGGCCTGCTTCATCATGTTACCCATGCCTTTCATGGTCTTCCTCCTTAATGATGTTGACATCCACCTTGCCCCCGAAGACCCGAATGGCTTCGTGAATCACGGGGTGCTCCTTTGCCTCGGTCACGATACGGTCGTTCCCGTGGCGCCCCCCGGAATGGGTCTCTTCTCCGGCAATGATGGTGTGTAAAGTCACGTCCATCTCCGGGCCGAACCAGGCCCGGATCTCATCTTCCAACTCTTTTTTCTTGCCGTTTTTGAGTCGCCCCACGGCAAAACGGTTGGCGGTGATTTCGATCTCAATACTCTTTCCCGCCACTTTTTTCAAGGCGCTTTTGGCCAGGAGCGGGGCCAGCGAAGGCCGATTTTTCCGCAAGTCATCAAGAAATGCCCCCCAGGCCTTTTCCGGGGAATCCGAGGGGTTCCAGGCTGGAGAGGGTCCCGGGGCCACGGACGGCGCGGGTGCAGCCCCATGATCAGACGCCGGGGAGGGCGGCTGCTGGGGCGCGTGCTGAGGTGCCTGCTGTGGCGCTTGCTGCGATGCCTGCGGCGGTACGTGCTCCGGCACCTTCGGCGGTGACTGCTCCGGGGCTTGCTGTGGCACGTCTTGCTGCGGTGCCCGCTGCGGAACATGCTGCGGCTCCGGCTGTGGTGCCTGCGGGGCCACGTTCCGGCACGCCTGCTGGGGCATCGCCGGAGCCGAGCCGCTCAAAGGCGGCTGGTTAGGGACCGGAGCGGCTGGTTCGGGGGTGACGGGCGCCGACTCGGCCGAAGGGGCTGCAGGGGGCGCCGGAGCATAGGCAGTCCGTGTTTCGGAGACCCCGCCCCCGGAAGGACCGGACGGTCCCGAAGGCGCAGGGGGACCGCCACCGTTTTTCTGCAGGGTGTCGATCTTTCGGATCAGGGTGTCGATGGAAAGGGCATCGGGCACCTGGAGAATTTTGATCAGGGCCAGCTCCAGGGCCATCTTGGGGGCGGCGGCATAACGCACGGCCGACTCTTCGGCCAGGAGCACCTCCAGGGCCTTGGTGAGAAACCCACGGGTGGAAGACTGGGCCATGGCCCCCATGGCGGCCATCTCTCCGTCGGGAAGGTCCAGCACCTCAGGCCCGGCCACCTCCAGCACCAGAAGATTCCTTAAGGTCTGGGTGAGACTGGAAAAGAGGCGTCGCAGGTCGTTTCCCTGGATATAAAACCGGTTCACGGCCGAGAGAACGGCCCCGCCGTCCCGCCGGATCAGGGCCTCGGTCAGGGCCATGACGTCACTGGTCTCCACGGCCCCCAGGGTGGTCAGTACCGACTCATGGGTCACGGCGCCGTCCACGGCGCTGCCAATGACCTGGTCGAGGATGCTGAGGGAGTCCCTCACAGAGCCCCCCGCCTCCACGGTGATAAGATCCAGGCTCTCGTCGGGAACGGAAACGTTCTCCAGGGAGCTGAGCTTTTGAAGGTGAGCCTTGAGGTCACGGTGTGACACGCGCCGCATGTCGTGGCGCTGACAGCGTGACAGAATGGTCACCGGGATCTTGTGCACCTCGGTGGTGGCGAACATGAACAGGACATGGGGAGGGGGCTCTTCCAGGGTCTTGAGCAGGGCGTTAAAGGCCGCCGTGCTCAGCATGTGCACTTCGTCGATGATGTAGATCTTGAAGGGGCTGTAGACGGGCATGTAGCTGACGTTGCTGCGCAGCTCCCGCACCTGCTCCACGCTGTTGTTGGAGGCGCCGTCGATCTCGAAGACGTCGGCGGAGCTGCCCTGGGTGATCTCCCGACAGGAACGGCAGGAGTTGCAGGGGTGAGGAGAACCGGTCTCCCGCCTGCCGGAGCAGTTCATGGCCTTGGCCAGGATGCGCGCCACCGAGGTTTTTCCCGTGCCCCGGGGGCCGGAAAAGAGAATGGCGTGGGCCACACGCTCGGCGGAAATGGCATGGGTCAGCGTGGTGGTGACGTGGGACTGCCCCACCACATCGTCAAAAAGCTGGGGTCTGTATTTTCGGGCAAGGACAAGATAGGACATGGTGACCGGTTCTCCCTGCCGGCCGAAGACCGGTTCCGAACCGGAACGCGGGCAAGGTGCCGGCGTGTCATCAAATCAGCCGCGGCCTGGTGCCGCCTTAAAAGCCCCACAACACGTATGGGGTCACTACCAGGGATGAAACCATAAAACGATGGGCACTGCAAGCGCCCCGTGCATCCCGTTGCCGCCGCGGGCAAGGCAAAGGGCCAAAACGAAAAAAACAGGCGCCCCACGTCCGTTGCTGGCAAGGAAGTGGTGAAAACCTGTTCACTGTTGGCGGCCCTTTGATTCAGGCACAAGGGGTAGTGGCGGAGAGGGAGAGATTCGAACTCTCGGTACCTGTTACAGCACACACGCTTTCCAGGCGTGCACCTTCAGCCACTCGGTCACCTCTCCGCATATTACCCTTATGTCTGGCGCTTGCTCTTACCGACCAGGCCGGTGAGAAACGCCGCGCTCATCGAGCAGCGTGTTGTTGAACACTGCCCCAAAAGCGAGAGAAGATTTACGTCATCCCCATTCCTTTGTCAAGGGGTTTTCTCACACTTTTCAGGGGTCCCCGAAAAAGGCTTCGCCGGGTCTGCCGCCCCCTCATCCGGGGCTCTTCCACAACGCCCCGGGATAACGCGTCATCCAATCACGCGCCCCTGTCCACGTAGTTGGGTCCCGCCACCATGAGGTTGTTGGGCATCACCGACTGAATGGTCTCCATCTTGCTTCCGAAGAGCAGATCACGGATCAGTCCGTGACCGTAGGCCCCCAGGACCAGGAGGCTGTCATGGGGCACCTCAAAGAGGTTCTCTTCGAACCTGCCGCCGAAAAACAGGAGCCAGTCGTCCACATAGGCGGACATATCCTCACCAAGACCGCTCTCCACAATCACCTTCTCGTAATCGTCCCGGGTTTTGCCCCCCTCCACCTGGGTGAAGAGCCTGAGCTTCATGCCGGTCTTACGGGCAATGCGGGCCCCCAAGCGAAGGGCGCTGACCGCGTTTTTGGAGCCGCCAAAGAAAACCGTGATGCTGTTCCACTGACGAAAGGAGGGGCTGGTGATGAGAACAGGAAAAAAAGCCGACCGGATGATGCGCCTCACCCGCGAGCCGATGAACCCCAGCCCGATCTTGCTGGTCAGGTCGCTGATGCTGCGCGGACAGCACATGAAATCAAAATCCACGGGAATGTCCGGCAAAGTGGAGGCCGTAAAATTCTTGGCCTTGAACACACCGGGCTCCAGCCCCTCCTGCTCGGCCAGCTCCCGGGCATGCTTTTCGGCTGTCTCCGGGGCTGTGAGATAGGAGCTGTCCAGGTCCACCTGAACCACGTCCCGCTCGAAGTACATCAGAAACTTGGTGTGCTTGGGCACGTACACCACAGGCGACGCCCCCATGAGGCGACAGAAGTAGAGTGACTGAAGAAAGGTCTCCCGCCCGGTGGGCGTGTTCCGGAAAATGTGAAAAAGTTGAGTATCCATGTCGGTCTCCTACCCGTATCAGGCGTTGTCGGTGGTTTGCACCATCAGCTCTTTTCGGTATTTGTCAAGGAGGGTGGCCTTGGAGATCATCCCCACGAACCGCCGGTTTACCACCAGGGGAATGGTGAAGAGCCCCTGGGTATCCATGGTGTACAGGACCTCTGCCAGCTCATCCCCGTAGGCCACGGTGGCCACCTTCCGGTCCATGATCTGCTCCACCACCACAGCATCGTACATGATGGTGTCAAAGAGGTAGGGCCGCACCCTGTCGAGATCCACCATGCCCAGGAAATCACCGCTGTCCGGGTCTTCCACGGGAAAGTGGTTGCGGGTGGACCGTTTGACCACCTCCACAAACTCCCTTAAGGTCATGTGGGGTGTCACGGCAAGGCAATCCTTTTCGATGAGTTCACCCAGGGAAAGGTCGTTAAGCACCCGGGCGTCGGTGCCGGGACGCAGAAGCTGGCCCCTGTCCACCAGGTCCTTCATATAAAAGGAGGCCGGCTCAAAATAATGGGTGATGGTGGTGGAAACGGCAGAAACCACAATGAGGGGCAGGATCACCTCGTACCCCCCGGTGATCTGCACAATAAGAAAAATGCCGGTGAGGGGAGCCTGAAGGATCCCGCTGATGAGCCCGGCCATGCCCAGGAGGGCGAAGCAGCCCTCCCCCACCAGGGGAATGGATGGCCAGAGAAGGGTCACGCCCCGGTAAAAGGCCAGTCCGGTAAAGCTGCCCACCACAAGGGAGGGAGCAAAAATCCCGCCGGAGCCTCCCCACCCCAGGGTCAGGGAGGTGGCCAGGATCTTGGCAAAAATGGCAATGGCCGCCAGCTGAAAGGCTCCGTTGTAGGCCCCCACGATCATCTCACGGATGGCGTGGTACCCCTCCCCCTGCACATCGGGGAAGACCAGCCCCAGAAGCCCCACCAGACACCCGCCCACGGCCGCCCGCCCCCATTTGGGGAGCTTGACCTGGGAGGAAACCCCGTGCATGGACCGCAGGGCCCGGGTGAGAAGGATGGAAAACAGGGCCGTGGCCAGACCCAGCCCGGCTGCAGCCACCGTGTCGGCGACACCGATATCAAAGCCGGTGTGGCTGAAGGCAATCTGGTTGCCGTTAAAAAAGCGGCTCACTTCGGTGCCTGCCACCGCGGCAATGGCGATGGGCACAATATTCACCGTGGACCACTCACCCAGCACCACCTCCAGCACAAAAACCAGGCCGGCGATGGGGGCGTTGAAGATGGAAGAGATGGCACCGGCCGCCCCGCACCCCACCAGGGTGACGCGCTGTCGGTCGTTCAGGTTAAACAGCTTGGCGATATTGGAGCCGATGGCCGCCCCGCTCATCACCACCGGGGCCTCAGGGCCTGCCGAGCCCCCACTGCCGATGGTCAGGCAGCTGGAAATAAGGCGGGACACGCTGGAACGCAGCCTTAAAAGCCCCCCGTAGCGGGAGACGGCATAGATCACCTCCGGCACCCCGTGGCCGGCCCCCTCCTTCATTATGTAATCAAGGTAGATGGCAGAGACGGCCGCACCGATCCCGGGCAGCACAAAGGCCCAGGGGTAGTCCTTCAGGTGATGCACAAACTCCATCATCGCCTCAAGGCTCCGGTTCAGGGCCAGGGCCGCCAGTCCGCTTGCAATCCCCACCATCACGCCGGCCACCATCAAAATCAACCGATCATCCGACTGAATACGCGGTAATTTCGACGGAAGTCTACACAGCCTTTTCAGCATTTAAAAGATCCCCAAAAAAGTTCGGAAACGGGTTCCCGACGATAAACAAGAAAAGCGCCCCGGTGTCACGACGCAAAAAAGCCTTGAAAAACGCCTGGTTCGGACACACTGCGGCATCGGGTTCCAACCCGTCCGCAGGGTCTCCGGGCCAGGGGTTCTCCCGGCTGGATTCTAAAGCACTGTCGGTACCGAACCGACACCGCCGGACTAACAGATTCCACCCCCGTTGTAAAGGGGACCCCATCCCCCTTTTTTACTGGAACCTCGGGCTCCTTTAAAGCCCCTTAGAGCCTGGTCTCGAACTCCGCCACTTTTTCCAGAAGGGCCGCCTCAGAGGGCACACTCTCCAGGAATCGCAAAAACGCGGGCTCACGCACACAAAAGGATATTTTGGACAGCAGCTGCAGGTGGGTCCCCACATCGGGACTCAGGATCAGGAAGAGCACGCGCACCGGCAGGTCGTCCACGGCTTCAAAATCCACGGGATGCTTCAGGAAAAAGGTGGTGATGGACGGAACCCTGCAGGCGTCCATGGGTGTCCTCGGGTGGGGCAGGGCCACTCCGCGCCCCACGCCGGTGGAGGCCAGGCGCTCCCGCTCGTCAAGGAGATGAAAAAGAGCGTCCCGCTCCCCCTCACCGAACCCCCGTACCGAGGCGGTCATGTTCCTGAGAACCGAGGGGACGTCGTCGCCATCAAGGCCGAACACCACCCCGCCGCGCTCCAGGGCATCAGAGAGGGTCACTGCCTCCCGGGTATCGCCCGAAGGAGAAGACGGCTCCTTGAGCACAAAGGTGGTGTTGTGCTTTCCGGCCCAGCTTTTAAGGGTCGCAAAGCTGAAAGAGCACTCTGCCCCGCTTTTCTTTACAGGGATGCTTCCCTGTCGAATCCAGCGCTCCAGGGTATCCCGCGGCAGGTCCATGGCCTCGGCAAGCTCATCCAATCTCAATTTCATATCCGTCACCACAAAAAAACGTCAAAAACAGGGCCGACCGTCGGTCCGGGAACACCTTTCCCCTGACGCGCCGTCGTCCCGGCGATATTTTAAAAACTTCGTATTCTATCTGATAGAAATTGAGAGTTCAACCGCAATCATGGCCAGGGACAGGGTGAACGCATTCAGAAACCAGCAAAAAGGGGCTATCTGTAAAGGCCCCCGCTCAGGGCGCGGGCGATGTAGGTACGCTCGTAGGTAATTTCCACCCGGCGGTTTTTGGCGCGGCCTTCAGGGGTCCGGTTGTCGGCCACGGGTCGGTAGTGGGCAAAGCCCTGGGCCTTGAGCTGGGAAGGGTCGATGCCCATGGAGATGAGAAAACGCACCACGCTTGTGGCGCGGCGGGTGGAAAGTTCCCAGTTGGAGTCGTCGTTGCGCCTGGCCATGGGCAGGGCATCGGTGTGACCCGACACGGTGACCGGGTAATGGAACTGGGCCAGCACCATGGCCACCTTCTCCATGACGATGCGCCCGTCCTCGGAGAGGTGAGCCTCGCCGGGCCCGAAGATGACCATGTCGGCGATGGTGATCACCGCACCGTCTTCGGTCTCCTCCACCCGAACCTGACCGCCAAGCTTGTTGAACATGATCAGCTCACGCACATCGCTGACGATCTCCTCCATCTCCTTCTGGACCATTCCGCCCAACTCATCCACGGCATGGGCCTGGGGATCGGTGGTGTCGGTGCCCGGATCCATCCTCAGCCCCTCACGGGTGCCGGTCTCAGGGACCTGCTGCACACCAAGGGCGGATTTCAGGGACTGGACAAGCTCCTTGAAGGTCTCTTCCTGGATGGTGCTCATGGCAAACAGCAACACAAAAAAACACATGAGCAGGGTGACCAGATCGGAGAAGGTACACATCCATTCGGGGGCGCCGCCCCCCTCTTCGTCATCGCCCCCGATGGGGGCCGGAGGGTTGAGGGCCGGGGCCGCCTCCTCCTCGCCTGCGCCGGTGCCGTTCTCTTCAGCCATGGTCTACTCCTCTTTGGCGGCTTTTCCGCCCCCTGCCGTCAGGTAGACGTTGAGCTTGTCTTCCATGAGCCTGGGGTGTTCTCCTTCGCGGATGGAGACCACACCCTCGTAGAGCAGGGTCATGTTCATGATCTCCTCTTCGCTGCGAAGCTTCAGCTTGTCCGACATGGGAATGAAAAACAGGTTGGCCATCAGGGCGCCGTAAAAGGTTGTGATCATGGCCACCGCCATTTTGGGTCCGATGGAGGAGGGGTCGTCGAGGTTGGCCAGCATCTGCACCAGGCCGATGAGGGTGCCCACCATGCCGAAAGCAGGTGCATAGGCTCCCATGGAGGCCAGGACCGAGTAACCCACCTTGTGCTCCCGGTGGGTAAGCTCCATCCTTTTTTGCATCACCGCGGCGATGTCCGAGGTCTTCACCCCGTCCACGGTCATCTGAAGGGCACTTTTGAGGTAGGGGTCTTCGGTGTTGTTGATGTCCGCCTCAATGGAGAGAAGGCCGCCCTTTCTTGCCTTGTTGGAGATCTCCACCAGGGTCTTGACCAGGTCTTCGGGTTTTTCGATCTTAAACATGAACACCTTGGCCACGGTCTTGAACACGCCAAGGAACTCTTTGAGGGGGTAGGCAATGAGGGAGGAGGCAATGGTCCCTCCCACGACAATCATGACCGACGGCAGGTTCCAGAACAGCATCAGGCTGCTGCCAAGAAGAATACACGCGGCGGTAAAGCCAACCCCGGAAATCACACCTATCAATGAAGCCAGATCCATATCAACCCAACCTATCCCTTTATAAATACAGTCTCTTCCAGGGACTCGATCCGGTTGTAGCGTGCGATCTGCCTGATGTACTCATCCGTAAGGACCGTACCTTCGGGCAGGAGCATGGCTCCCTTGGCTGTATAGATGGCGGATGCGAGCACCATTCCGGGCTTCACATCAAACACACTCATCTCCACACGACCACCGATTTCCGTTTCAGGCTTTCGTCCCAGACACTTGCGCAGACTGTGCACAACCTTGGGGTCGAATCGCGTCCCTGCTTCTTCTTCCAGCCTGTTCAGACGATCTCTTTCGCTGCCGCCCTCGGGCCACGCCGCCAGGGTCTCCCAGGCATCTGCAACAGCAATGATCCGCGATGCAAAGGGAATGGCCTCTTTTCTCAGGCCACCGGGGGTCCCGCTCCCGTCGAGGTATTCGAAGAGGTGGCGGACAATGCGGGCCGTCTCTTCCAGCCCTTCCACACCGGCCAGGATCTTGCCGGCACGCTCGGGGTGCCGGGAGAGAAAATCTGCTTCCGACTCGGTGTGGTCCAGGGGGTTCTTTCCGGCAAGTTCCTCCGACACAAAGAGCAGCCCCAGTTCATGGAGCCGTGCGGCCCGTTCCAGCTCGCGGCGCTTGTCGCCGTCGAGACCGAGCTCATCGGCCATGGCCAGCGCCAGGCGGGTCACATCCGCGCCGTGCCCCTTTTTAAATGCAGGCCGCGCATCCAAAACCGATGCCAGCAGCCCCACACAGGTTTCCAGGGTCTTTGCAGCCCTGGCTTCCATGGTGTCGGCCCGCTCCACGGCTTTTTGCCGCTCTCCCACAAGTGAAGCCACCTGTTTGAGGGCCCCGGACAGGGCCTCCCGTTCACCGGCGAGCTCCTCCTTGAGCTCTGCCAGCCTGGCCTCCAGGGTGTCGCGGTTCCGGAGTTCGTCTTTTAAAAAAGTATCGGCTTTTTCGGCCTTCTCCTTTAGCCCTTTTATCCGCAGGAGGGTCCCGATGCGGGCCACGAGTTCATCGCGGGAAAAGGGTTTGACCAGGTACTCGTCGGCTCCGGCCCCCAGGCCCGCCACCACGTCCGTGGGTTCCACGTCAATGCCGGAGACCAGCATGAAGATCACGTCTCCAAGGGTCTCGGATGCCCGCACCCGGCGACAGAACTCCAGGCCGTCCATGCCGGGCATGGCCACATCGCTGATGATGAGGTCCGGCATGAAATCCAAAGCGATCTCCAGCCCCTCCTCCGCATCGCCTGCGGTTTTCAGGCTGTAGTTCTCCCCTTCCAGAAACCGGGTGTAGATCTGGATCAGATCCTGGTCATCGTCCACATACAAAATTTTCGCCGTATCCATTTTTTCCATGCCTTCCGCCCTTTGGCCCGAACACACACACCGGGCACGCCTCCCCCTTCTTTTTGTCCGTCACGCCTCGCGTGGCCATCCGTCCTGATACCGAATGCATTCCTCTTGATCGGCCAAACCGGCCCCGAAGTTAAAGCCATTTTCGTCTTTTCTCTTCCCGTCCCACCCGGGATAAGCCGAAACAGCACGGCCAGCGGCCCTCCTTCGGGACGCCCACCGACCGGGGCCCAAGGCGCGGACGGGCTTTATTCGGTGTAGCCCGTCAGCCACCAGTCGTCCCAGGCCCTGGACACAATGGCCTCTGCCAGCCTTCGTCCCGCGTCGGTCTCCAGGCGCTCCAGAACCACGGCCAGCCACTTATCCGCACCGGTATGGCCGGTGTCCATGAGCTGCCGCAGGTCCAGGACAAAGGCAAGCTGATCCGCATCCTTGGCAAGCTTGGCCTCACGGGTCTCAGCGGCATTGAACTCGGCCACCAGGTCGGCATACTCGCCGCCAAAGGGAAGGCCCCGGGCCTGATCAGCCACGGCACGGGCCTCATCGGCAGAGCAGTATTTCTTCTGGACATAGTTCAGGTCCCCGGTGCGGGCTTCGGGAAGGTCATGGAGCAGACACATGGCCAGCAATTTACCGGCATCCACGGCCTCATCCATGCGGGACAGAGCAAAGGCGATGGTGGTGATCATAAAGGAGTGCTCGGCAATGCTCTCTTTGCCCCCTCCGAGAAAGTGGTACCCGGAGCGAGGAATCCGCTTCAACATCCCCGCTTCAAACAAAAAATCTGCAATCCGTTCCATAAAACGCTCCCCTTCCTTTGCGGCCCGCTCCCCGGCAACTTGTCGGCATTTACTCCCACCGTCGGGGACCCACTTTTGAATACATTGACAAATCAGGACAATACAGGATATATCAGCAGTATGTACCCCCTGCGGCCCCGCACAAGACAATCCGGGCGGCAGCCGTTGCCACCCTATACAGGGGTTGTTCCGCCATCTCAACCCCCCATGGAAAAAAGAGGCACCAGATGGCGCCCACCCCTTGGGTTCACCTTATATTTCAGGCTCCGCCAGGGCCAAAAATACGTGAGCACTTTCCACTATTTTGTGTTGACACGCGGATGAAAAACCCGGACAGTAAAGAGTGACGCAGGGGCCTTATTTCAGACCGGATACGGTCTATATCAACTTACCTCAATCATCATACCGGAGCGATTATGGATATCAAGGCAAAACTCCGATACGCCGCCCTACTCTCACTGATTTTCATTTTCTCCTCCGGGGTATCGGGCCTGGCCGACACCACCACGCAGGTTTCCTCGGAAACAGGGGTGTATTACACGGTCAAAAAAGGGGACACCCTCTGGGGACTCTCCCAAAAGTTCAGTGATAACCCGTACACCTGGCCCGACCTCTGGAGCAAAAACGGCCAGCTGACCAACCCCCACCTGATCTACCCCGGCCAGAAAATCAAACTCGTCCATCGCAGTGACCTGGACAAACTGGGCACCGCCGATAAAGCCATGGACGCGGCCATTGAAGATGCCGAACCCGTGGAATCTGCAGAGACGGCAAAAGAAACCGAGCCCCGCACATATTACTACTCAAAAATCGAACGGGCCGGCTTCATGCGACGGGAGCCTATCACCCCCCACGGGTCGGTCTTTAAGCTCAAGGGCACCGACCAGCTGATGCTGGGGGAAGGCGACACCATCTACATCAAGGCCAGCGAGGAAACGCCCCTGGTCATCGGCGCGCGCTACGTCACCTACCGCACCCTCACCCCCAGGCAGATCACGGCGCGGTTCCTGGACGTGGACCGGAAAAAGCTCAATCGTGTCCGCAAGGAGATCGGCACCCAGCACTACCTGAGCGGGGTGGTGGAGATCACCGGCGAACGCGGCGGCTTCTTCATTGGCCGCATCACCGACTCCTACCGATCCATCAAGCTCAACGACATGATCATGCCCTACAAGAAGCGCTCCCGGAACATTCCCATTCTGGACGGCCTTGAATCCATGGAAGGGGAGATCATCACTGCCGAAGAGGGAGAAACCACCTTTGGCGAGGACATGGTCGGATTTATCAACCGGGGCACCGCCGACGGCATCGCCAAGGGCCAAGTCTACACGGTGTTCTACTACGAGACCAAAAAGCCCACCGACGCCCTGAGTGACAAGGGCCTTCGAGTTCCCGTCAATATCGGCAAATTTATTGTCCTGGACGCCCAGGAGGAGACCGCCACCATCCTGGTCACCGACTCCATCCAGGGATTGAGCCCCGGAGACCATTTCGCCTTCTTGAAATAACCCCACCCGCAAGAAAATGAAAAGGCGCCCCGACCATGGTCAGGGCGCCTTTTTTTATGGAGAAGAACGCGTAACAAATCCGCTCGCCTTCTGCGGAGTCTGAAAAAAATTTCTTAAGACCTGTTTGCCAAACGTTTTTAAACGTTTGGCTCCCTGCAGGGCCGCCGGGGGCCTTTTTTATCGGTCACGCAATCAGTGGCTCTCCCAGGTCACCCGGAGCAGCTCTTCCCAGGTGGTGTTCCCGGCCAAAAGCTGCCGGATCCCGCTCTCCCTTAAGCTCACCATCCCCTCCTTGGCCGCCTGCCTGCGAATGGCAGCCACATCCGCGTCCTGGGTGGTAAGACGACGAATCGTATCGGAATAGGTAAGGATCTCAAAGATGGCCAGCCGACCCAGATACCCCGTCCCCCGGCACTTGAGGCACCCCGTGCCCCGGGAGAGGGTGAGCATCCCCTCACGCCCCGAGTCCAGCCCAAGCCCTTTTAATTTTTCGCTGTCCATGTCGTAGGTCTCCACGCAATGGGGACAAACCCGCCTCACCAGGCGCTGGGCCACCACTCCGGAGAGGGTGGCCTGGATGATGTAAGACGGAATCCCGATGTCCAGAAGACGGGTAATGGCCGAAGGGGCATCGTTGGTGTGAAGGGTGGAGAGAACCAGGTGGCCGGTCATGGAAGCCTGGGCGGCGTTTTCCGCGGTTTCCAGGTCCCTCATCTCCCCGAGCATGATGATATCCGGGTCCTGGCGCAAGATGTTCCTCAGGATGGTCCCGAACTTGATCCCCACCTGGGGCTGAACTGCAATCTGGTTGAACTCCTCGTGGACCATCTCAATGGGGTCCTCCACGGTGGTGATGTTAAGCTCCGGGCTCGCCCTGCGCCTCAAGGTGGAGTAAAGGGTGGTGGACTTTCCGCTACCCGTGGGCCCGCACACCAGCACGATGCCGTGGGGCCGGTTTACGAGGGCCTCGTATCGCCCCAGGTCTTCCCCGGTGAACCCGAGCTTTTCCAGGTCCTGGAACATGATGTCCGGGTGCAGGACTCGCATCACCACCTTCTCGCCAAAGGCCACGGGCACGGTGGAGACACGGATCTCCACCTCGGTGCCGTCCTGGTCGGTCTTGATGCGGCCGTCCTGGGGACGCCGCTTCTCCGCCATGTCCAGGCGGCTCATGGCCTTGATGCGCGTCACCAGGGCGCTGTGGATGGTCTTGGGCAGCTCGTAGACAGAGTGCAGCGCCCCGTCGATGCGCATGCGGATGACCGTCACGTCCCGCTTGGGCTCGATGTGGATGTCACTGGCCCGCTGGTCAAAGGCGTAGCTGAACAGATGGTTCACCGCGTTGATGATGTGGTGGTCAGAGGACTGAAGCTCTCCGTAGGAGCCCAGCTTGACGAACTGCTCCAGGTTCCCCAGGTCGATGCCGGTGCCGGCGTACTGGGACTTGGCTGCGGCAATGGAGGAGCGGAACCCGAAAAACTCGTTGATGTAACGCTCAATGTCGGAACGGCAGGCCATCACCGGGCGGATGCGCATCTGGCTCACCCGCTTGAGGTCATCCAGGACCTCGGTGTCAAAGGGATTGGACATGGCCACGGTGAGCTCCCCGTCCTTGATGTCCACGGGCAGCACCAGGTGCTTCATGGCAAAATTCTTGGGGATGGTTTTGGTCACCGTCTCCATGTTGAGCTTCAAGGGGTTGATCTTCATGTAGTCCATGGCCCAGGCCTCGGCCAGGGCCTGGTAGATGGCGTCCTCGTCCAGGGGCTCTCCGGGCCTGTCCGCCCGGTCCATGGACAAATGCCTCAAGACCTCGATGATACCGGCCTTGACGTCTCCCTTTCTCCGGGAGAGTTTTCTCTCCACGCTCTCCCGCATGGAGACCACATGCCTGGCCTGATCCTGGGAGAGGTATCCCCCCTGGACAAGATGGGTCAACACGGACTTCGGAGAAAATTTTTCACGGGATATGGCGTTCATGGCAGTGGGTTCTCCTTCAGTATCGGACAGGAAAAAAAGAGGGGCGGACACACCGTGCGTCTATTCATCTCATCTCATCTATTCTATGCACACGGGCAGGCGAGACAGCGTAAGGTATCTTGCTCCGTTTTTACCACACGTACGGCCCAAGGACAACAAGGCACACCGTCCGGGGTGACGCATGTTGAGCACACCTCCGGCGGCCCTGGCGAGCGCCAAACGGTTATAAAATTTACAAACACGCGTTGCCAATGCCTTTGAGAACGTGTGCATGAAATCTGCCGCCAGGCATTCGCCACAGGATTTCCAGGAGCCCCACCTGGCCGCCTAAGCCACACGTTTTGGGACATCCTGATGTTTCTGAGCCGTAAATGGGTTGTCCCTGACCCCGTTTTTGAATCGCGCCGGCAAATATGGTAGGTTACCGAGCGGGCCTGCCGAGGCCCACAACCAACCACCCCGAATCCTACTGACGAGGCGACACCATGACGACCACCCACATCATGATCAACGGCGTTCCGGGCAAGGTGGCCACCACCATCCTGGCCCACGCGATAGATGACGAACGATTTACCGTTTTGCCCTACTCCTTCACCGGACCGGACACGGACAAAAGCATCCGGGTCAAGGAGACGGAGATCACCCTGGTTTCCCCTGACGAGCGCCAGGAAGCCCTTGCGGAGATCCGCAAACGCTGCGACTCCTTTATCACCGTGGACTACACCCACCCCAGTGCCGTGGACGCCAACGTCGCCTTCTACTGCGCCGAAGGCCTCCCCTTTGTCATGGGCACCACCGGCGGCAACCGGGAGCAGATCCGCGAGGATGTGAATCACTCGACGATCCCGGCGGTCATCGCCCCCAACATGGCCAAGCAGATCGTGGGGCTCCAGGCCATGATCGAATACGGGGCCAAAAACTTTCCCGGCCTCTTCAAGGGCTTTCAAATGACCGTCAAGGAGAGCCACCAGAGCTGGAAGGCCGACACCAGCGGCACGGCCAAAGCCATCATTCGCCAGTTCAACCTGCTGGGGGTGGACTTCACCGAGGCAGACATCGACATGGTCCGTGAGCCCGAGGCCCAGAAAGCAATGGGCATCCCCGAGGAGCACATAGACGGCCACGGCTGGCACACCTACACCCTCTGCGCCCCGGACGGCAGCTCCGAATTCGGCATCACCCACAACATCAACGGCCGGGACATCTACGCCGAAGGCACCCTGGATGCCGTGGCCTTTCTGGAGAAAAAACGCCTCTCCGGCACCACGGGCTGCTTTTCCATGATCGACGTCCTGAAAAACAGCTAATCCATGAAAGCACCCATTTTTGTGGACATGGATGATGTCATCGCCGAGACCACGCGCACCTACCCGGCCCTGGTGAGACGGGAATTCGGTGTTGAGGCCACCTACGAGGGTATCGCCGACTTTGATCTCTCCAACTCCTTTGGGCTCAGCCGAAACCAGCTGGCGCACCTCTTCAAGGTGGTTCACACCCCGGAGGTGCTCATGGGTTTTTCCCCGGTGGCCGGAGCCAGAGAGACCTTGGCGGCCTGGCAGACTCAAGGGTACCCCATCGCCGTGGTCACGGGGCGTCCCCCTGAAACCCGGGAGATCTCCCTTGCCTGGCTGAAGCGGGAGAAGGTGCCCTTTGACAGCTTTGACATCTGCGACAAATACGGCCGCCACCACCCGCGCCAGGGTCCCTTCATCACCTTGGACGAGGTCAAACAAAGGCCCTACACCCTCGCCGTGGAGGACTCCCTGTCCATGGCCGCCTTTCTCAGCGGCCCCATGGAGATTCCCACCTTTCTTTTTGATCGCCCCTGGAACCGCCGGGGCAGGGTTCTCACCGCCTGCACCCGCTGTACCTCCTGGCCGGAGATCGCAGCCGGAGCCTCCCGGCTCCTCGCCCCCTGAGGGAATTAGGTCCGCCCCATAAAAAAACCCCGTTTTGCATAAAAGGAGGTCCCTTTGCAAAAACGGGGTTTTTGTGTTTTACGGCCGGCCCTCTTCTTCGAGTGGACGGACAGGTGAATCAGACCCGCCGTAAAACGCGTTGGGGGCGGCAAGGGGTCTCCCCCGCCGCCTCAAGGCGCGTCAGTCTATCTGTGAATCAGTGATCGCAGATATGATTTTCGTCGTGACCGCAGGCGTTCTCGCCGGTTTCCAGGGTCTTGGCGAGCCAGGCTTTGACGAGCACTTCGGGGTCTTCCACGGGGGCACCGGTGACCACCTCGATGTTGCTGGCGTTGAGGAGCTGCTGGGCCCTGCCGCCCATGCCGCCGGCGATGACGTGGGTGACGCCGTGATCCGCCAGCCACTTGGGCAACACACCGGGCTCGTGGGGCGGGGGAACAAGCTTTTCAGTGTCCTTGATCTCCCCGTCGGCTACGTTGACGAAGGCAAATTCCTGGCAATGTCCGAAATGTGCTGTAAGCTGGCCCATGGCCAGTGGAATGGCGATTTTCATTTTTTTCTCCTTCATGGGTATACAAAAGCGGCGGCAGGCAAAGCCACCTTGAATGCAAAGTTGTCAAAGGGACTAAATCCAGTGTCCTTCCACGTTGGCTTCGGCGGAGGCCTGAAGCTCTCCGGCCTTAAGCTGCTCAACGGCCTGGCGGGCGGAGCCTTTGGCCCCGGTGTAGATGTTGATGCCCGCGCCCGTAAGCACACGGAAGGCCTTGGGGCCGCAATTGCCCGTGATAATGGCCGTGCAGCCCGTCTCAACGATGGTCTTGCCGGCCTGGATGCCGGCACCCTGGGCTGCGTTCAGGTTCTGGGTATTTTCCACCACGCTCCAGGCCATGGTCTCGGTGTCCACCACGAGAAAACAGGCGGCGCGGCCGAACCGGGGGTCCATGGGGGCGTCGAAATCCGGCGCTGTAGCTGTCACTGCGATCTTCATTGGGGTTCTCCTTGGGTTACAGAGCCATCTTCAGTGGCCCGCGTTTGTCATCCAGAAAATTAACGACCTGCTGCCACACACCGCGAATCGCCGTGGCCGCAGGACCTTCGGAACAGGTCACCAGGGGCTTGCCCTGCACCATGGACGCGGTTACCGCCTCGTCCACGGGAATGTCGCCTAAATGATGCATGCCCTTTTCTTTTGCCACTTCCCGGATCCGCTCCGCCATCATGGGGTGGAGGTCCCACCGGTTGATGGTGATCATGGCCGGGACCTTGAGAAAAGCGGTGAGCTCGGCCACGCGCTCCAGGTCATGGAGCCCCGAGACCGTGGGTTCGGTGACCACCACCACGGCATCGCATCCGGTGGTGGCCGCAATGACCGGGCAGCCGATGCCCGGAGGGCCGTCTACCAGGATCAGGTTGGCCGCGGTCTCTTCCACTTTTTTACGCGCCTCGCGGCGCAGCAGAGAGACGAGGAGCCCGGAGTTCTCTTCGGCAATGCCCAGGCGGGCATGGACCAGGGGCCCGTTCTCCGTGCTGGAATTGAACCAGGTGCCGCACACCCGGGGCTCCATGGTGATGGCCCCTTCGGGACAGAAGTGGGCGCACACCCCGCAGCCTTCACAGGCGATGCGGTTGAGGCGGGGCCCCTTTTCAATGGCCCCGTACCGACACCGGGTTTCGCATTCACCGCAGTGGGTGCAGGCCTGGATATCGATCTTCGGCAGGTTGCCCCCTTGAAAGGGGTGCTCTTCCTCCACGGTGTGGGGGGTGATCATGTACAGGTTGGCGGCGTCCACGTCTGCGTCCACCAGCACCCTGTTGGTGGCAAGGGCCGCAAAGGAAGCGGTAACCGTGGTTTTTCCGGTGCCGCCCTTGCCGCTTAAGATGGTGATCTCTTTCATCGTGTCCCCCCTTCCGTGGCTTTGCGGATCTTGTTCACCATGCCTTCAAAGGCCTCGGCCATCTCCGGCATCGCCTCCACCAGAAGGCGTCCCCTGGCGTAGTACTCCGCGACCTTCCGGCTGTAGGGGATGGACATCAGGATCTCGATGCCCTCCTCCTCCGCGTACCGGACCACCCGGTCATCCCCGGCGTCGGCACGGTTGATGACGATGCCGAAGGGAATACCCAGGACCCGAACCGCCTCCACGGCGAGTTTCAGGTCATTGAGTCCGAAGGGCGTGGGCTCGGTGACCAGCACCACGTAATGGGTCCCGCCCATGGCGGCGATCACCGGGCAGGAGGTCCCCGGAGGGGCATCCACGATGACCAGCTCCTTGCCCTCGGCGGCCTCCTTCACCCTGTCGATGAGGGGAGGGCTCATGGCTTCGCCGACCTTGAGGCGCCCTGTAATCAGTTCAATGCCTTTGTATCGGCCCCGCTCCAGTTCACCGAGTTCGCGGGTGCCTTCGGAAAGGGCCCCGGAGGGGCACACCATCACGCACCCGCCACAGCTGTGGCACATGCGGGGAAAGGTATAAAGCTCGCCTGCCACCAGGGTGATGGCGGAAAACTGGCACAACTCGCTGCACGCGCCGCACTGGACGCACACATCCTCATCCACCACCGGAACCATGGTGGTGACAGGGGTCGTTATGACCGACTCGGGATTCAAAAACAGATGGACATTGGGTTCTTCCACGTCGCAGTCAAGAAGGGTGGCCCCTTCTCCGACGGCCACGGCGAGGTTGGTGGCCACGGTGGTTTTCCCCGTGCCCCCTTTGCCGCTTGCTACCGTGATCATCATGGCGTTCACTACCCCGTGTTACGGGTTTATCTTAACCGTCGGATCCCCGGAACGGGATGTCTGTGAAATTCCTTTTGATGAGCACCGATCCCGGATGTGGGGGCCGGATCGGTCGGTATCAAAAAAAGCTTGCGCACGGCATCATTCGGACTCGGGAAACCCGGCTTCTTCTTTCCAGACCCTGTGGAACTTCACGCTCTCGCACGAAGGACACCCGTCCGGGCGCCCGGTTCCATAAGGTTCCTGCCACCTTTTGCCGCAACCGCTGCAGACAAACAGGCGCAACTCCTCTGTGATCCGATAGTTGCCGCCCTCCACGCGCAGGGCCTTGGCGTGAACCAGGGCGTCGGCCACCTTGCGCCGTGCTTCCCGCACAATGCGCCCCAGGGTGGCCCGGGACACGTTCATACGGCGTCCCGCTTCTTCGTGGGAGAGCTGTTCCAGATCACAGAGTCTGAGGGACTCCAGTTCGTCCACGGTGAGCAGGGTCTCCTCAAGCTGCCGAAGGGGAATGCCCCCCGGTTTGAAATAGCTGAGGCTGGAGGGAACTCCCACCACCCGTTCTTTTTTTGGACGTACCATGACTCCTCCTTGGTTATGAGCATATGCTCATAAGCTGTTATTTAGACCAGGCCGAAAGACCTGTCAATGTTTTTTTCACCCCATCACAACAAGGCCGTCACAGGCCGGAACATCGCGTAACTAAAGAGACAAAAAGGGGTAGTCGCCACCCGCGCGTTCCCTTGCCCCATGCCACAAAGAACCCTTCTTGCGCGGTGTCCGGCACCCCTTGCCTGTTTTCAAGAAGACGGGGTGTGTGCTACACTTTAAGGTATGGATGAGACATACAGACAAATTCGACAACGGGCACGGGAGCTGGTCAAGGACCTCCCGGAACCCGCCTTTTATAAAGAGGAAGCCGATGCCCTTGCAAGGTCGCACCGACTTTTTGATCGAAACAAAACGCTCAAGGGACTCATCTCCCATCTGGAGGCCGAGCTGGATGAAGACTTCGGCCACGGGCTTTTCCACGCCCAAAAAGTGGCCATCGAAGCCGGGGCCATCGTGCTGGTGGAGCGCTGCTCCGGGACAAAAGGGTGCGATGCAGACTCCCCTTCCCTGGAACGCCTCATGTTCAAGGCCCACTGCGCCGGCCTGCTCCACGACACCATGCGAAAACATAAGGACCACGCGGAAAAAGGCGCGGCTTACGCGGAACGCGTCTTGACCGAACTGGGATTTCCCACCCAGGAAATCCACGAGATTGCCTTTGCCATCGCCTGCCACGAAGCCTTCAAAACCCATGACGGCACCTGCCCGGCAAGCCCCGATGCCCAGCTTTTGGCTGACGCCCTCTACGATGCCGACAAATTCCGCTGGGGACCCGACAACTTCGCCCACACGGTCTGGGACATGGTCTCCTACGCGCGAATCCCCCTGCCCCTCTTCATGAACCACTACCCCAGGGCCCTGGAAGGAATCGCCCGCATCAAAAAAACCTTCCGGTCCCAGACCGGAAAGCTCTACGGGCCTGGCTTCATCGACATCGGCCTGGAGGTGGGCAAAAAGCTCCACACCATCATCCAGACCGAGTTCGCCCCCAACCTGGGGCACTGCACCACGTCCAACCCCACATCCCCTTAACCAGCTTGTTCACTGGTCATCCAAAGAAGCCTCCGGCGGCCCTGCCGGGGGACAAACTTTTGCCAAACTGTATGATCTGGGTTTGACAAACAGGTCTTGACAGCTTTTCTATGAATTCCGGCGATTCTGACTGCTCTAACCTTTCTTACCGGAAAGTTTTTTGCGGAGCTTTTTTTCAAAAAAGCGACCCGCCGGAGGCACGCTTTTTAGTATCGCTTCCATTATAAAACGGCTGTTCTTATTTATAAATATGGATAGCTGCATATTGACAACAGCAACAGAGGAGAGGCAACGGCGGGGCATGTTTAAACGCCCCTTCCCTTCTTGCCAAGAGGAAAAAGGAAAGGGGCGTGGGAATTGCATGGGCTTTCGCGGCTTGCCCCGGCAGGGCCGAAGGCAAGGGGAAACGTTCTTACAGCTGGTCGATAATGGTATTGAACGTGGGGCTCGGCCGCATGAACTGTGTGGTCTTTGTGACGTCGGGCCGGTAGTAGCCGCCCAGGTCAACGGGGCTTCCCTGGGCGCTGATCAGCTCGTCGGTGATCACGGCTTCGGCGGCTGCCAGCTTGTCTGCCATGGCGGAAAAGCGGGTGGCAAGGTCCGCATCGGCGGTCTGCTCGGCCATGGACTGTGCCCAGTAAAGGGCAAGGTAGAAGTGGCTTCCCCGGGTATCCATCTCGCCTACTTTACGGGAAGGGGATTTTTCGTTTTCCAGGAAGCGGCCGATGGCCTTGTCCAGGGTCTCAGCAAAGATGGTGGCCTTTGCATCCTTGTGGGTTGCGGCGATGTGCTCGAAGGAGGGCACCAGGGCGCAGAACTCCCCCAGGGAATCCCAACGGAGGTGGCCTTCCTTCAGCACCTGCTCCACGTGCTTGGGTGCAGAGCCCCCGGCCCCTGTTTCAAACAGGCCGCCGCCGTTCATCAACGGCACGATGGAGAGCATCTTGGCGCTGGTACCGAGCTCCAGAATGGGAAAAAGGTCCGTGAGGTAATCACGCAGGACGTTTCCGGTGACGGAGATGGTATCCTCACCTTTCCTGATTCTCTCAAGGGAGTATGTCATGGCCGAAACCGGATCCATGATCCTGATATCCAGCCCCTGGGTGTCGTGATCTTTCAGGTAGGCGTTGACCTTGCCCATGAGCTGCGCGTCATGGGCCCTGTCTTCGTCAAGCCAGAACACGGCGGGTGCCTGGGTAACGCGGGCACGGGTCACGGCCAGCTTCACCCAGTCCCTGATGGGTGCATCCTTGGTCTGACACGACCGAAAGATATCCCCTTGCTCCACGGGCTGCTCCATGAGGGTCTTTCCGGCGTCGTCGATAACGCGAATCATCCCGCGCCCCGGGGCCTCGAAGGTCTTGTCGTGGGAACCGTACTCCTCGGCTTTCTGGGCCATGAGACCCACATTGGACACACTGCCCATGGTGGCGGGGTCAAAGGCGCCGTTCTTCAGGCAATCCTCGATGACTTCCTGGTACATGGTGGCGTAGCAGCGGTCCGGAACCATGGCGAGGGTGTCGTGGAGCTTGTCGTCGGCGCCCCACATCCTGCCGCCGTCGCGGACGACCACGGGAATGGAAGCATCCACGATGATGTTGTTGGGAACATGCAGGTTGGTGATGCCCTTGCTTGAGTCCACCATGGCAAGCTGGCAGGAGGCCTCGTACACGGCCATGATATCGGCTTCGATTTCAGAACGTTTCTCTTCGGGCAGGTCCTGAATTTTTGCGTAGAGGTCGCCCAGGCCGTTGTTCACGTTGATGCCCAGGGGAGCAAGGGTGTCGAGGTGCTTGTCGAACACATCCTTGTAAAAGACGGAGACGCAGTGCCCGAACATGACAGGATCGGACACCTTCATCATGGTGGCCTTGAGGTGCAGGGAGAGCAGCACGTTTTCCTTTGCGGCAAGGGAGATCTGCTCGGCGTAAAACGCGCGCAGGGCCCGGACGTTCATCACCGCGGAATCCATGACTTCACCGGCAAGCAGGGGGGTCTCCCCCTTCAATACAGACACCGTGCCTTCGGGGTCCACATACTCGATGCGCACGGAACACGCCTTGTCCACCACAATGGATTTTTCGCTGGCGTAAAAATCCCCGTCTTCCATATGGGCGATGCGGGCCTTGGAGTGATCCGGCCAGGCTTTCATGAGCCTGTGGGGTTTCTTCTTCCCGAAGGCCTTTACCGAGGCCGCGGCCCTTCTATCGGAGTTTCCTTCCCGGAGCACAGGGTTCACGGCGCTGCCGAGGACCTTGGCATAACGTGCGTGAAGCTCTTTTTCCGCATCGGTCCGAGGCTCTTCGGGATAGTCCGGCACGTTAAACCCCTTGTCCTGAAGCTCCTTGACGGCCGCTTTGAGCTGGGGGATGGAGGCGCTGATGTTGGGCAACTTGATGATGTTGGTGGCAGGCTCCTTGACTAGGGCCCCGAGCTCTTCCAGATGGTCGGCGACCTTCTGGTCCTCGCTTAAGTTTTCCGGAAAATTCGCAAGGATTCGCCCTGCAAGGGAGATGTCCTTTTTCTCGAAGCGGATACCTGAACCCTTGGTAAAGGACTCAAGTATGGGCAACAGGGAGTGGGTTGCCAGTGCGGGAGCCTCATCTATAGCGGTGTAAATGATACGTTTGTCTGTCATAGTGTCCTCATGTCAATTCAGGTAAACCACCAGCTGTGGCAGTGGACTCTCACAGGGCCTGGGCCTTCGCACCCAATGAATCCGACATAAAAAGAGTGTGTTCCCCTTGCGTCAGAGGCAAATCACTGGAATCTCTTCGTGGCATGTCGTCGTTTATTCATTGCGGTGGCCCGTGTCAGCTCCGGGAGCCTGTGGGCATAAAAGCTGCCGTCACATCATGCATCAACAAAAACAGTCTTTTTCTACTACCTTAAGCTCCGCATCAAAGCAAGGCCTGCCTTCCAAATCAAAAACCGGAAAAAACCGGGACAAAACCGGGACAGGCTCTTTATGTTGGACATACCATGCATCCTGTGGCAAACTCTACAAAACTGATATCATGGCAAAATCATTAGAAAGCCAGCCAGACAAAGCCAATCCCACAATCAGATTCTGCAAGACCGAAAAGGAGGGTTCCATGCCGCGCGTTCCCCGTATGGTCGTTACAGATTCAGGACAAAAAGCTGCTTACCATGTGATCAGCCGAACCGCATTGGACGGGCTTCCGTTCGGTAAAGTTGAAAAAGACGAGCTGGTACGAATCATTCAAAAGTATTCCAGGATTTACTGTGTCGAAGTACTGGGATTTGCCGTCATGGGAAACCATTTTCACCTGCTCATCGAGATGATCCCCGACGACATGGTCTCCGACGACGACGTGCGAACACGATTCCGCCTTCTTTATGGGGACAATACGGAATTTGCCGAGGCTCGCATCAAAGAGTACCGGGAGAGATTTTGCAGCCTGTCCGCCTACGTCAAGGACATCAAGCAGCGATTTTCCTGTTTTTACAACAAGCGAAAAAACAGGAAAGGCACTCTGTGGGGTGAACGATTCAAAAGCGTCATCGTCGAGCAGGGAAACACGTTGATCCATTGTCTCGCGTATATTGATTTGAATGCCGTGCGGGCCGGAATCGTGAAACGACCTGAAGATTACCGCTGGAGCTCCATCGGATACCATGCCCAAACCGACAACAGGGACGGATTTCTCTCATCGGATTTTGGAATGCCTGATGTTGCTATGGATTCTACCGAAACGCAGCTCAAGGCTTACAGGGAGTACCTGTATCATTTAGGGGCCATTGAAAAGAGGGGCAAGGCCAGCATACCCAAAAACATTCTGGACGCAGAGGCCGCCCAGGGCTTCGAAATCAATCGTGCAAGGCGATTTCAATACAGGACCCGCTACTTTACGGATTCAGGGATAATCGGTTCCCGGGCCTTTGTTGAAAGGTATTACGAAACATTTAGAGACCATTTCCCGGCATCTCGGGATAAAATTCCGAAGCGTGTACGGGGGATCGAAGGGATGTACTCACTGAAACGGCTGGTCGAAGCCTGACCACCATCGCAATCTAAAAAAAACACATCTACACCCTTGGCGATACCCGATAAAGGGCCTGCGGCAAAGCCCTTAGGGTGAAATGCGCTTTACCTCCCCCTTCTGCGCCCACATATCCCCGTTCAACACGTCCTGTGGCCCATGTGGCAGCTATCACCAATAAAAAAAGCCGGAATCGTTGCAATCCATGAATGGAAACAAGACGCCCCCAGTCGACTTCAGGCTTGCTTCGGCATTAATAACCTGTCCCCTACGAACTGTCCCCTACGAGTCCTACGAATAAATCGCATAAAGAGCCTGTCCCTTCATTCCTTCATTCACAGATAACGAACTATCTGTTCACACATAGGCCCAGGCCTAAAAATCCATGGGCACGGCAAGCTCTTCCAGGGCGTCCCAGTCTGAGATGGTGATCACACCCCGGTTCAGTTGGATGATGCCCTCTTCGCGGAGCTTCTTGAGTTCGCGGTTGACGCTTTCGCGGGTGGCGCCCACCATCTCCCCCAGCTCTTTCTGGGTGAAGGTCAGATCGATCTCAACGGGCTTGTCCCGGCCGTCGGAGACCTTCTCGGCAAGCTCCAGGAGACACTTGGCCAGGCGGGTGGAGATGCTGAAGAAGCAAAGGCCTTCCAGAAGGTCGTCGGTTTTCCGGATCATGGAAGAGAGATCGCACAGGATGGTACGCAGGGCGTGTTCGTCCTCCTGGAGGATGTGGATAAAGGCGTCGCGCTCCAGGACCAGAAGGCGGCTGGCGGTCATGGCCACGGCATCGGCGCTTCGGCTCTGGCCGTCGAACATGGACATGGTCCCGAAAAAGGAGGGTTCCCTCAGCACCGTCAGGATGATCTCCTCCCCCACGCTGGAGGGCAGGACAATCTTAACGGCCCCTTCTTCGATGATGTACATCTCGTTGCCCTCGTCCCCTTTGCGGAAGAGGGCCTCGCCCTGCTTGAGGGTCACGGGTTTGACGGCCCTTGCGATGCGATCGAGGCTGGCGGTGTCCAGGGAGCGAAACAGGGGAATGGTCCGCAGCAGGTCGTGTGTGAGATCCATGGCATCCTCTTGTGTCAATGGTCGTGGGGCCCCCGGCGTCAGCCCGCCTCCGGGGTCCGTAAAATGAAGGCCGCCCCTATCTGCGAAGGGACGACAAAATGGGGGTGTTCATCACCAGGGCCGAGTAGTCGTCGGTTTTATCGATGTCCAGGGAGAACCCTGCCCTGTCGATCTCAAAATAACTGGAGATCACCTTGAGAAGGTCCTCGCGCAGGTTGCTCAGGACCTCGTCGGAGACCTCCAGGCTGTCGCACACCAGGGCGAGCTTCAGGCGCTTTCTGGCCACCTCGCTGCTTCGGGGCTCCTCTTTTGAGCCCATCATCTTCTGCAACAGGTTGTTCAGCATCATCTCCTCCTTACCTTGCCAGACCCATTTTCCGGCCGAGGCGTTTAAAGAATCCACTGTCGGTTCGAGGCACCTCGATGGGCAGATCGGTCTGTCCGGCAAGACGAGCGGCAATGCGCTCAAAGGCACGCCCGGCCTTGGAGTCCTTCTGCATCACCAGGGGCACCCCGGTGTTGGTGGAGACAATGACCTGTTCGTCCATCTCCACAAGGCCGATGAGCTCCACGGAAAGCACGTCCACCACGTCCTCGTGGCTGAGCATGTCGCCGCGTTCCACCATCTGGGGCACGATGCGGTTCACCACCAGTTTGGGGGCGATCTCCTTGGCCAGAAGCAGGCCGATGATGCGGTCGGCGTCCCGGATGGAAGAGACCTCGGGCATGCACACCACCACGGCGTCGTCGGCTGCGGCCACGGCGTTTTCAAAACCCTGTTCGATGCCCGCCGGGCAATCGATGAGGATGTAGTCGTACTCGCCTCGAATCTCATCGATGAAGGAGGTCACCTCATCCGGTCCCATGGTGTTTTTGTTGTCGCTCTGGGAGGCGGGAATGAGAAACAAATTGTCGATGCGCCTGTCCTTGATGGCCACCTGGGAGGGTTTGCACCGCTGCTTGACGGCATCCACGACGTTGAAGACGATACGGTTTTCAAGCCCCATCACCACGTCCAGGTTCCGCAGTCCGATATCCATGTCCACCACGGCCGTCTTCTTGCCCGCAAGGGCCAGGGCCGCTCCGATGGAAGCCGTTGCCGTGGTCTTGCCCACACCGCCTTTGCCCGATGTGATGACGATTACTCTGCCTTTCACGTATCCAACTCTCCTGTGCGTGCGTTGTTGTTCGTTTACGATGATGCGCAGCCTCAAAAAGGCATCGCCTTGATACTATGGGGTCCCCTTAAACGACCCGGGTTCCGCTTACGCTCTCCAGGTCAGAACCGGGGCTTTGGCGAAGGGATTTTCTTCCAGGTAATCGGCCACCACCACGGCCCCCCCGGCCACTGAGGCATACGCCACACGTCCCGGGACGTCCGGTGTGCGGTGGTCCGCCACATGGGTCCCGATCTGCAGCTGCATGGGACGGAAATCAAGGGCCATCACGATGGAATCTGAATCTCCGGGGGATCCGGCAATGGCGGTGCCCCGAAGGCCCCCCATCACATAGATGTCGCCCCCGGCCACCACCTCGCCCCCGGGGTTCACGTCCCCGAGCACCAGAAGATGCCGCTCCGCGGTGACCCGCTGCCCGGATCGCACGCGCCCGGTAAGGACCTGGGTCTCCGAAGCTGAAGGGGTGGGGATAACCTCGGCCCCTTCGCTCTCCGGCGGCTCACCGTAAGGCAACACGCCGGAGACGGCAAACCGGTCCTGAAGCACCGGGGCAAGGCGATCCGCCCAGAGGGACGAGCCGGACCAGCTGCCGGCGTCCACCTGTACCAGGGCCCCGGCCGCGAGGTTTCTAAGCTGGCGGAAAATTCGAATCGTGGCTTTCAGGAGATGGTCTTCCGAGGCCCTGGGGTCCACGGAGAGCAGAAAACCGTCCCCGTATCCCTTGATTTTCACCGCTGTTTTCGCCGCGCCAAACAAAACCGCCACCGCATATCCTTCCTTAACATGTTGACAACAGAGCAAAAAGCCCGCAGCACACAATCACTCCATACGAGTTCAGGGCCGATCTTGAAAAACCGTATTATCGGGCTTATCCCGGGGAGTCTCCCGGGCGTGTTGCGATGCCATTAGCAATAATAGCTATCCAAAGTAACATGCAATCATAAAAAACCAGGGGATATCGGTCAAGGCAGATCACGCGCGGTAAGTAGAATAGAAGGGATGGAGCAAAAGAAGCTGATTTAAGAAAATCGCAAAAAGGAAAGTAACATTCCGGAATTTTGCCTGTTTCTACGCCATCGAGGCTGGGGAGCGCCAGCTCCCCGCCCCGGATTTTATGGACGGTAGACCCGGGGAACCCGGGAGGCAACCATGCAGGTCACTTCATAATTGATGGTGCCGACAACCTCGGCAATCTCATCGGCGGAGACCAATGCGTCGCCCTGGCTGCCCATGATCACCACCTCGTCCCCCACGGCCACGCCGTGGACATCGGTGACATCCACCATGGTCATGTCCATGCAGACCCGCCCCAGAACAGGGACGCGATGGCCCCGCACCAGCATGTGCCCGCGATTTGACATGAGCCTGGGGTACCCGTCTCCGTACCCGCAGGGAACCGTGGCCACCACGGTCTCCTTCTCCGCCTGCCAGGTCCCGCCGTAGCTGATGAACGCCCCTTTTTTCACGCGCTTGACCTGGACGACACTCCCCTTCACCTGCATGGCGGGACGAACCCCCAGGGCATCCACGCGCACCTTGGCAGAGGGGTTCAGGCCGTACAGGGAGATGCCCCCCCGCACCATGTCGAACCGGGCTTCGGGAAGGGTGAAGATGCCCGCCGTGTTGGCGGCGTGGCGAAGTTCAAAGGTGACCCCGAGGGCCTCAAGGCACCCCAGGACCGAGGTAAAGCGGGCCAGCTGATTCCGGGCCTCCACCAGATTGGCTTCATCGGCGGTGGCAAAGTGGGTAAAAATGCCCTCGGCGCGGATCCCCGGAAGGGCCACCGCCCGGGCAATGGCTTCTGCGCACGCCTCTGCGGACTCCCGGCCCGGATCCTGCACCGCGTCAAAGCCCACACGGCCCATGCCGGTATCCACCTTGATATGCCCCAGGACCTCGCCGCCCAGTTCCCCTGCCACCCGGCTCAGCATGCGGGCGTACCCGTCGTCCACCACGGCCTGTCGCAGGCCGTAGCGTATCAAAAGGGGCACCCCCGACTCCGGCGTGACGCCCAGGATAAGGATGGGGGCCTCGATGCCCGCTTCACGCAGGACAACGGCCTCGGAAACCCGGGCCACCCCCAGCCAGGATGCGCCGTGGGCAAGGGCGGTTCGGGCCACCTCTTCGGCACCGTGGCCATAGGCATTGGCCTTGACCACGGCCATGAGCCGGGCCTTTCCCGCATGGGCTTTCAATATCTGTGCATTGGCGGCGATGCGGGAAAGATCGATCTCCGCAAAGATGGGTTCAGGGACATTAAGGGTTGCTGTCAAGGGCACCTCCACAGGCGCTGATCCGGCAAAAGAACCGTAGCAGACATGCCAAGGCCACCTGGGCCATCATCGCCTGCCTGCATCGGTCCCGCCGTCGTCACGACGCCATCCTGAGCACACAGCGCCTGACCTTCTCTTCGGCAACGCATTTGAACCGTTTCAGGAGTTCGGGTGAGATCCCTTCGTAAACGTCGAAAAAGTCCGGATTCAGGGTGTGCTTGGGGTTAAACTCCTGCAGGGCGTAAAGCTCTGCGCCTTCTATCATGCCGGTGATGGTGTCCAGAACCGCCTCGTCGATGAACGGCGAGGTGCAGGTGGTGCGAAACTCATGGGGCAGGCCCGAGTGCAGGATGGCCGACACGCTCTCCTTGAGCTCCGCCTCCATGGGGCGGCGTGAGAGCAGCGGCATGTAAGCGGCGGGATCGGCCTTGATGTCCATGGCCACATAGTCCAGCAGGCCCTCGTCCATCAGGGACTTGAGCATCGCCGGGCGGCTTCCGTTGGTGTCCAGCTTGACCAGAAATCCCATCTCCTTGACCTTGCGGATGAACTCAGGCAGGTCGCTGTGAAGGCAGGGTTCTCCCCCGCTCACCACCACAGCGTCCAGCCGCCCCACCCGGGTCTGCAAAAACCCCAGGACCTCATCCACCGCATAGGGCGTCTCAGGCCCACCATCATTCACCAGTCCGGCGTTGTGGCAGTAAGGGCAGGTCAGGTTGCATCCGTAGGTAAAGACCACCGCCCCGATCTTTCCGGGGTAATCGATCAGCGAGCATTTGTTCAAACCACCGATAATCATCGTTCAGGACTCTCCTTCCATCACCAGATGGCGGCCGCCTAAGGGTCCGCGCATCTGCCGCTCCAAAATAGTCGGGGCCGATCTTTCCTGCAAGGAGAAATCGGCCCCGATACACAGATCAAGGGTTCGGCAACAAGGCCGTTCCTTATGTCGGCTCCCCTTTCGGACACGGGGAGCACGTACTGAAACGCATGGGCCACGGCACGGGATGCGACCCATGCCATGGCCAACCCGGATATTTAGGCCACCTTAAAGGTTTCACGCATGCAGAATTCGCTCTGCTTGCCGTTGTTCCACTGGGATACGGGCCGGAGGTACCCCACCACGCGGGAGTAAATCTCCGTGGCGCTGCCGCACTTCTCGCAGGTCTTCACCTCCCCTGCGATGTAGCCGTGGGAGGGACAGACGCTGAAGGTCGGGGTCAGGGTGAAATAGGGCAGGCGGTAGTTGCCGGAGACCTTTTTCACCAGGGACTTGACCGCCTCCACATCGGAGACCTCTTCCCCGAGGAACATGTGAAGCACGGTGCCGCCGGTGTACTTGGTCTGGAGCTCGTCCTGGAGGTCCAGCACCTCAAAGAGGTCGTCGCTGTAGTTCACCGGCAGGTGGGTGGAGTTGGTGTAGAAGGGGTCGTCCCCGTTCCTGAAGGCCTCTTCGTTGGCGCAGGCCGCATCCGGATAGATCTTCTTGTCCTTCATGGCCAGGCGGTACCCGGTGCCTTCCCCGGGGGTGGCCTCCAGGTTGAAGATGTCCCCGGTCTCGTCCTGGAGCTGTTCCAGGCGACCGCGGATATGGTCCAGGATCCTCAGGGCCATCTCCTTGCCCTCGGTCTCGGCGATGCCCTGGCCCATGAAGTTCACCAGGGCCTCCTGCATGCCGATGATGCCGATGGTGGAGAAATGGTTCTTCCAGTAGATCCCGAAGCGCTCCTTGATATGGCGCAGGTAGAACTTGGAATAGGGGTAGAGGTTCTTTTCGGTGAACTCTTCCAGGATCTTGCGCTTGATCACCAGGCTCTCCTTGGCCAGGTCGATGAGCTCGTCAAGACGTGCCATGAAGGCCTCCTCGGTCTCCACCTCTTTGCCGATGCGGGGCAGGTTGAGGGTGACCACCCCGATGGAGCCGGTGAGGGGGTTGGCGCCGAAGAGCCCGCCGCCGCGCTTGAGGAGCTCGCGGTTGTCCAGGCGCAGTCGGCAGCACATGGACCGGGCGTCGTCGGGGCTCATGTCGGAGTTGACGAAGTTGGAGAAGTAGGGAATGCCGTAGCGGCCCGTCATCTTCCAGATCATGTCGAGGTTGGGGTTGTCCCAGTCGAAATCCTCGGTGATGTTGTAGGTGGGGATGGGGAACGTAAAGACGCGGCCCTTGGCGTCCCCTTCCATCATCACCTCGGCAAAGGCGCGGTTCAGGGTGTCCATCTCCTCCTGGAACTCGCCGTAGGTCTCTTCAAGGTCCTCCCCGCCGATGATGATGGGGGTGTCCTTGAGGTTCTTGGGCACCACAAGGTCCATGGTGATGTTGGTAAAGGGGGTCTGGAAACCGACACGCGTGGGGATGTTGATGTTGAACACAAACTCCTGGAGCGCCTGCTTTACCTTGCCGTAGGAGAGCTTGTCCTTACGGATAAAGGGGGCCAACAGGGTGTCGAAGTTGCTGATGGCCTGGGCCCCGGCCGCCTCGCCCTGGAGGGTGTAAAAGAAGTTCACGATCTGACCCAGGGCTGTGCGCAGATGCTTGGGCGGGGTGCTCTCCACCTTGCCGGCCACGCCTTTGAACCCTACGCGCAGGAGGTCCTGAAGGTCCCAGCCCACGCAGTATACGGAGAGCAGGCTCAGGTCATGGATATGCAGGTGCCCCTGGTTGTGGGCCTCCCGGATGCCTTCGGGGTAAATCTTGTTGAGCCAGTACTCGGCGGTGATGTCCGAAGAGATGTAGTTGTTCAGGCCCTGGAGAGAGTAGCTCATGTTGCTGTTCTCTTTGATCTTCCAGTCGAGCTTCTTGATGTAGTTATCCATCAGCTCGGTGTTGGCCTTGATGGTGATGTTCCGAATCTGGGCACGCTGCTCACGGTAGAGGATGTACGCCTTGGCGGTCTTGTAAAACGGGGAATCCAGAAGCACGCGCTCCACAATGTCCTGGACCTCCTCCACGTCGGGAACCGCCCCCAGACGCAGGGTCCGGGCCATGGAGAGAAACTTCATGGTCAGCATCTTGCCTTCCCGCTCCCCGAACTCCCCTGTGGCTTTCCCCGCTTTTGCGATGGCCGCCGTAATCTTGGAAGAGTCAAATTCCACCACGCTACCGTTTCGTTTTTTGATTCGTTCGAACAAATGCCTACCCCTTCTTCATCTTTAACGTTCACAGGTTTACACAGACCACACGGCGGAGAGCCCTCTTGCACCTTATGCCTAAAGGCCGCATCTCTCACTCGTACCGGTCAGGTCAGGGTTCCGGTTGCATAGCCGCGCTCCGACGGTTCGGAACGGTCCGGGGAACCGCAATGCACGCACGCATCCCCATGGACAGCCGCAGACTATGTAACCACCATCTCCTCTTGTATGTTGTAAAGACTGCTTACATCGAATTGTTGTGTGGAATGATGCCGATCGACAGCCCTCAAGGCAGGGATCAACTACGCCCTAATGTGAGACCGGCAACGACGTGACATGACGCCGGACCCGCCTGGCAGAACCCTTCCTGCCGTGAGCCACCGACGCCGTCATGGATTATCTTATCGGATGTTCCTCATTCAGTGAGTTGGGGACCGGGCATTGCCCATGGGAAAGGGCCCCTGGAGTCAGCTCCGGGTAAATACCTTGCCATGGTTGCCTCTGTTGCCCCATGTCGTCATGAAATGTTCTGATTGTTCGGGCTTCCGAGAACTCGGTTTTCAGCCTGCCGCGCCCCAGGAGAGGGCGGCATGGAAAAATCGGGTGTCAGGTTGTGACCCGGGGATGTCGCCGGCCTGGTATTGGCCCCAGCGACAGCTCAAGTTTACACAATATATAGTCAGTGTCAACCCTATTCTCCCACATGTTGTATATTCCCCCTCCGGACCACCAGCAGCCATATCTTGAAAAAAATCAAGCCAGTATACACATGGCCACGCCTGTAAACACCCGTTGCACCCCTGTTTTTTTATGTCCGTCCTAACCTGGAATCAGCAGAGGATACGCCGCCCAGCAAGCCATCGTACCCCAAGGCCAAAAAAGCCGCCCCGCCCGGGGCAAAGGCGTGTTATGCTTTGCCGCGTTGCCGGTGCCCGACGGTACGACGGCCCCGGGTAAAAAACGGTCCATCCAGGGCCCTAAGCAGCCCTTTCAAGGAGATTGCCATGTTCGACGACAAACGAGCCGACAAACGGCTGGTAGAAAAGACGCCCCCCGACATCAGGCGGGCCATCGGCGGGCTGTACCGGTCCCGGACGGCCACGCGCCTGCTGCTCATCATCGCCATTGTGTCGGCCATTTTCGGCGGGGTGGGCCTGGATGTCTGCCTGTCGGAACCCATGTGGGAAGCCCATATCTGGGTCCCGGCCCTGCTCATTGTCCTGGCGGTCTGGATCTTCGTCTCCATCCTCCTGCACGCCATCCGCATCAAGCTCTTCACCAAATAGGGCCTGTAGCCCCATGCCTTACGGCACAAAAAAACTGCCCTGCGGGTGCGCGTGCGCCCGCAGGGCAGTTTGTCTGGTCGTTTCAAGAGGGACACGGGCCAAAGCCCCGCGTCCGCTGCAGGCCTACACGAGCAGCAGCTCCGTAAAATAGTGAAAAATGCGGGCGGTGGCGCCCCACACGGCCATGTCTTCCACCGGGTACTGCAGCTCATCCCACCCCGGCACGCGGCCGGAATAGGCCTTGTCATGGTGGGCTTTCACCACCTCTCCCAGGGGAATCATGACAATGCGGGCGATCTCAGAGGGGTCGAAGACCACCTCCTCCTCTTCCCCGTGCCAGATCCCGAAAAACGCCTCGATCTCGGTGTTCTTGATGGTCTGGAAGTGACCCAGAGAGCCCACATAATCCACCTGGTCGGGCAGGATCCCCGTCTCTTCCCTCAGCTCACGGTACGCCGTGGAGAGGGGTGAGGCGTCCACCGGGTCCTGGTGTCCGCCGGGAAACGCCACCTGGTTGGCCCAGGGGTATCCCTTGTTGTCGGCCTTTAAAATGGCCAGGATCGTCGGATCGGTCTCAGGGGTCCGCATGAGCATAAACACGGAGGCCTTTTTCAGGTGGTCTCCGATGGAATCGGGGTGTGTCGTCGTACGAATCATCTCCCGCGCGTAATTCACATCAAAGGGGGCCGTGGTGTCCATTTAGCGTTTATACCCCTCGTTGGCCATGAACTGGAGCCGTTCCAGAAAGGTCTCGGCATCCAGGTATCCATTCATGAAGCTGATCTGGGCCCCGTTCTCATCGAGGAACAGGCTGTAGGGCAGCCCCCTCACCCGATACTTGCGGGCCAGCTCCTTCTCCCGGTCCGCATCCACCTGCACCGGAACGAAATTTTCGTTCAAGTAGGCGATCACTTTTTCGGACTGAAAGGTGGTTTCGGCCATGAGGGTGCAGTACTTGCACCAGGCCGCATGGAAATTGACATATATTTTCCTGCCGCTGGACGCAGCCAGGTCCACCCCTTCCTGATACGACTTCCACTGGATGCCGCCGGGGGTGGTGTCCAGGGCAAGGGCGCTCGTGTCGGTCAACAGCAGGCAGGCCAGGGCCGCCACAAACGATATCAATGCGTTGCGCATGGGTATCCTCCGGATGGGTTCTCCCACCGTGACCGGTCACCCGGGCATCGATGGGTTCGGTTTATCGCCTTTGCCCATAGCCGGAGGGGTCCGGCAGGAACAAAAGCGCTCCTTTTACAACAGCATAACGATCAGGGGATTGCAAGGGCATTGATATACCCGCCCAGAAGCAAAATCCCTACGGCCACAAGCAGGACGCCGGCCACTTTGTTCACATAGGGCAGCACCTTGCGCGCCTTTTTCATGAAATTCAACATGGCGTGGATAAAAACAGAAATCAGGACAAAGGGCAGGGCCAGACCCGCCGAATAGACCGTCAGGAGCCCCATGCCCCGGGCCACGGTCTCCTGGTTGCCGGCAAGGACAAGGATGGACCCCAGCATGGGGCCGATGCAGGGGCTCCACCCCGCGCCAAAGGCCATGCCCACCACAAACACCCCGAAAAGGTGCAGGGGCTTGTGCCGTACCCTCAGGCGCTTGTCCACCTGCAGGCTGGGAACACGGAGGAGCCCCAGAAAGTGAAGCCCGAAGAGGATCACGAGGATTCCTCCGCCGATGCGGAGCCACTCCTTGCTGTCGTAGAGCAGCCCGCCGAGGGAAGAGACCGCCGCTCCCAAAAGCACGAACACAAGGGAAAACCCCGACACATAGGCCAGGGTGGCGAGGATCACCTGCTTTCGCACCCCGGCCCCACCGGCATGGAGTTCCTCCAGGGAGAGACCTGTTATAAAGGTGAAATAGGCGGGAACCAGGGGCAACACGCACGGGGAAAAAAACGACAGCAGGCCCGCAGCAAAGGCCGCGCCCCACGAAACCGTCAGAAAACCAGTCATATAGTTCAAACTCCAATGGGACAAGGGGATGGATACAAGGCCCGTTCTCTCAGAAAAATCTGTGTACCCGGTCAATGAACGGGCAAATTATATGGAAGTTGCCGAGGAAAGGCAAACAAAAGATCCGGCCCGTATTTCCTTACCAAACAGCAATTTACCCGACTCGCCCTGTTCATTTCCCGCATATTTTTGTCCCGAATCCCCCATCATACCGAAGTCATTTGAAATCACCGTTGCTGTAAAAAAAAGGGTAAGTAATCTTCCCTTCCTGCCGATAAGTACGATTAAGCGAATGAATAACACGTCCAACGGACAAGGCATCCAAATGCACCTGACCGGCTGAGCTGGAGGTATATGCAATGATTTTTGAAGACGACGACACCCTAAGAATGTACGTGGAAGAGTCCCTGGAGCACCTTTCGGATATTGAAAGCGACCTCCTGGCCATTGAGGAGGCGGGACTTGAAAACGGCGAAGAGTTGATCAACAACGTATTCCGTGCAGCCCACTCCATTAAAGGAGGCGCAGGGTTCATGGGCCTCACCACGGTCAAGGAGCTCTCCCACAACCTGGAGAACGTCCTGAACATGATGCGCAACGGTGAGCTGGACCCGGCCCCTGCGGTCATCAGCACCCTGCTCACCGCCTTCGACAAGCTGACGGACCTGGTCAACAACATCGAGACGAGCAACGAAGCGGACATCACCACCTTTGTCGATGCCCTCGTCGCCATCGACAGCCTGCCCGAGGCTCCCGCTGAGCCCGAGGCACAGGCCCCTGCCCCCCCCGCAACCGAAGACGACGAAGATCCCCTGGCCGCCTTTGAGGTGGACAGAGAGGAGCTGGACAAATTTCTCCGGCAGGGCAAATACGTCTACCGACTCACCTACGACCTGAACCGGGACATCGCCGATCAGGGCAAGGTGGTCAACGAGGTCCTGAACACCCTGGGCAACAGCGGCATGATCCTGGACTCCACCGACCCCACGGTTCCCGCCGACGCCAAGGGAGACCGCCCCTTCCTCGTTCTCTTCGCCTCCATCATCGAACCGGACATCGCGCCCCTGCTGGCCGAGCTTGACGAATCCGCCGTGGAGGACATCACCCCGCTTCTGGGCGGCGGTGACGCTGCCATGGACCAGATCATCGAGGAGGCCGAGTCCGCAGCGGCTCCGGCAGCCCCCAGCGCCCCCGCACCGGCCGAGCCGTCGGAACCGGTGGCCGCACCCGCGCCCCAGCCGGTTCCCCAGGCTGTCCCCACCCCCGTCAGGGTGGACGAACACGAAGCCAAGCCCATGGAGATGGAGACCCGAAGCAAGGGCCAGACCTCCATCCGGGTCAACCTGGAGCTCCTCGACACCCTCATGACCCTTGCCGGGGAACTGGTCCTCAGCCGCAACCAGCTCATGCAGGGCATCACCGGAAGCAACACGCGGGCCGTGGAAACATCCGGGCAGCGCATCGACATGATCACCTCCGAACTCCAGGAGGCCATCATGCGTACCCGCATGCAGCCCATATCCAACGTTTTTAACAAATTCACCCGCGTGGTCCGGGACCTTGCCGGCACCTTGAACAAAAAGGTGGACCTCTTCATCGAGGGCAAGGACGTGGAGCTCGACAAGACCATCATCGAATCCATCAACGACCCCCTCACCCACCTGGTGAGAAACTCCGTGGACCACGGCATCGAGTCCCCGGAAGACCGCGCCCGCCTGGGCAAGAACCCCACGGGACGCATCTTCCTCAAGGCCTTCCACGAAGCGGGACAGGTCAACATCGAGATCAGCGACGACGGCGGCGGCATCGACGGAGACGCCATTGCCGCGGCAGCCATCCGCAAGGGACTGCTCAGCGAATCCGACGTGGCCGTCATGGGCACCAAGGAGAAGGTGGGCCTCATCTTCCTCCCGGGTTTTTCCACCGCACGCCAGGTGACGGACGTCTCCGGCCGCGGCGTGGGCATGGACGTGGTCAAGACCAACCTCGACAAGCTCGGCGGGATCATCGACATCCACTCCAAGCCCGGCAAGGGGACCACCATCCTCATCAAGCTCCCCCTGACCCTGGCCATCATCCCCAGCCAGATCGTCTCCGTGGAGAACGAGCGCTACGCCATCCCCCAGGTGAACTTAGACGAGCTCCTGCGCATCCCCGCGGCCCAGGTAAAGGACCGCATCGAAAAGGTGGGCAATGCCGACGTGGTAAGGCTCCGCGGGGCCCTTCTGCCCTTGCTGCGCCTCACCGACCTGCTGGACATCGCCCCCACCTTTGTCCACCCGGAAGACGGCAAGGTCTACCCGGACAAGCGCCGCAACCTGGCCGACCGCCGCCAGAACGAAGACGACCTCCCTGAAGAGATCCGAGACATGCGAAGCGGTGAGGACCGGCGCTACCGAAGCGACAGCGCCATCAACATCGCCGTGGTCTCCGCCGGCAACTTCAAATACGGCCTGGTGGTGGACGAGCTGCGGGACTCCGAAGAGATCGTGGTCAAGCCCCTGGGCCGCCACCTGAGCAAATGCGACGGCTACGCCGGAGCCACCATCATGGGCGACGGCCGCGTGGCACTCATCCTGGACGTGGCTTCCCTGGCCAAGATGGGCTCCCTCAACGAGACCTCATCCAAGACCATCAGCGCCGCCGAAGAGGCTTCGGCCAACGAACGCAACAACGCGGGCAGCGACCGTACGGCCCTGCTCACCTTCAAAGGGGGCGAGGCCGAACACTTCGCAGCCCCCCTCAACCTGGTGGAACGCATTGAGCGCATAAAATCCGATGAGATCGAAGAGGTGGGCGGACGCCGGGTGATTCAGTACCGCGGCGGCACCCTGCCCCTGAACGAGGTCTCCGAGGTGGCCAACGTGGCCCCGGTACCGGAGAGCGACCAGTACGAAGTGGTGGTCTTCCGCGTGGGAGGCCGGGAAACAGGCCTTCTCGTCACGCCCCCTGTGGACGCCGTGGAAGTGGACCTCAACGTGGACGCCTCCACCCTCAAGCAGGAGGGGATCATGGGCTCCCTCATCGTGGGGGACCACACCACCCTCATGGTGGACATCTTCGAGCTGGTGCGCACGGTGAACCCCACCTGGTTTGAGGAGAACCGCCCCACCGGTCCGGACACCACGACCACAGACGGCGAAATCCGCGTCCTCTTTGCCGAAGACTCGGCCTTCTTCCGCAATCAGGTCTCCGACTTCCTGGCCGACGAAGGGTTCATCGTCACCACCGCCGAAGACGGGGCCGAGGCCTGGAACTACCTCAACAAAGGGGTGGACGACTTCACCGTCATCCTGACCGACCTGGAGATGCCCAACATGGACGGCTTTGAACTCACCAAAAAGATCAAAGCCTCGGAAACCTTCGGGCACCTGCCCGTGGTGGCCCTCACCTCCCTTGCCAGCGAACGGGATATCCAGAAAGGCAAGGAGGCCGGCATCGACAGCTACCAGATCAAGCTGGACCGGGAAAAGCTCATCGATGTGGTTCGGGAATACTCCCTGTAGCCGTGCAACCCCATCAGCGTTAGGAGAGACACCATGAATGAACAGGCTAAAAAAAACGGAAACTCGTCCATGCTGGAACTGGCCACCTTCTCCGTAGGGGAGGCCCAGTGCGGCATCGACATCCTCAAGATACAGGAAATAAACAAGCAGACCGAGGTCACCGGCGTGCCCCAGTCCCCCGATTACGTGGTGGGGGTCCTCAACCTGCGCGGGCGCATCGTCACGGTCATCGACCTCGGCCTCAAGACGGGGCTCTCCCCCATCACCCGGGACAAGGACAACCGCAACATCATCGTGGACTCCATGGGTGAGCACATCGGCCTGCTGGTGGACCGCATCAGCGACGTGATGAGCGCCGACCCCAGCCACGTGGAGCCTCCCCCCGCCAACCTGGGCGGTATCGAAGGAAGCTACTTCGAAGGGGTGGTCAAGACCGAAGCGGGCCTCATCGGTGTCCTGGACATCGAACGGGTCCTCACCGAAGGGTAAGCACAGCCACCCGACGGAGCGTAAACAAAAAAGGGTCGCCCCGATCTTCGTTCGGTGATAGGTCACCTTCGCCGGAGTCGTGTGGACCCTTCGGCAGAACAACGGACAAGGGACCTCCTGCGGGAGGTCCCCGTGCCTCCGCACTGCGGTCGTCGCAGCCCGGAGCCCATTGGGGTGCGCATGCTGGCATGGGCCAGCATGCCGGATTGTCCGGCCCCTGCCGGTACCCCGTGAATCCGTTGGTTCCGAGCCCTTAACCCCTTCTTTTGTTTCCTGGAGGAATCGCCATGGATCCCATCAGAGTACTGGTGGTTGACGATACCATTCTCTATCGTAAAGTTGTCGGAGACGTCATCGCGTCCATTCCGGGTGCCGAAGTATGCGGTACCGCGGCCAACGGGCGATTTGCCCTGACCAAGATCAAGACCTTCAAGCCCGACCTCATCACCCTGGACATCGAGATGCCGGAGATGAACGGCCTGGAGCTCCTGCAAGAGCTGAAAAAAACGGGCATGAAGCTGCCCCGCATCATCATGCTCTCCACCCTCACCACCACCGGCGGGGACATGACCATCCGCGCCCTGGAGCTGGGGGCCTTTGACTTCATCACCAAGCCCCAGTCCGGAACCGCCGCGGAAAACGTCGAAAAGATCCGCACCCAGCTCACACCGGCGGTCACCGCGCTCATCCAGGAGAAGAAATTCCGATCGCGCCTGGACAACGCACGGGCCACCCTGGCACGCACCGCCGTCCCGCGGGAGGCACGACCCAAACCGGCCGCAACCCCGGCCACACCGCCTCCGAGGCGCATCACCCGCACGGTGAGCCGCCCCTCCGAGGTGGTGGCCATCGGCATCTCCACCGGCGGTCCCAACGCCCTTGCTGCCATGCTCCCCAAACTTCCGGCCGATATCGGGGTGCCCATCCTCATTGTGCAGCACATGCCCCCGGTTTTTACCAAGTCCCTTGCGGGCAGCCTCAACACCAAATGCGCCATCGAGGTCAAGGAGGCCGAAGACGGTGATCTCCTGAAACCGGGGCTGGCCCTCATCGCCCCGGGAGGCAAGCAGATGCGCGTGGAGGCCCACCGGGACGGAACCCATCGCATGGTCCGCATCACCAACGATCCCCCGGAAAACAGCTGCCGACCCTCGGCCGACTACCTGTTCCGCTCCGTGGCCGACCACTATGTGGGACGGGCCACCGGCATCATCATGACCGGCATGGGCCAGGACGGGTTCAAGGGATTGCAGCGAATGCACGAAAACGGCGCCGTCATCCTGGCCCAGGATGAGGCCAGCTGCACGGTGTACGGGATGCCCAAGGCACCCACCGAGGCCGGGATCACAGACAAGGTGGTCCCCCTCCCGGACATGGCCCGCGCCTTGATGGGCACGCTCAAATAATGCCTTTCACCCATTTGACCGAGTCCCGGCGCCGTATACGACACCACGGCGCACAGGGAAGGTGTTTCCACCGCCCCGTAAGGACTCTGAAACGGCAACCACATCGCAACAACAAGCAGGTCCGATGAACAGACTGAAGGTCACCGAAAGCGAATTTCAAGCGCTCTCAAAATACATTTATGGGATCTCGGGGATTACCCTGGCCGCAGGCAAGGAGTACCTCATCGAAACCCGGCTGGGCCAGCTTGCCGCGGAATACAGCTGCCGCTCCTACCAGGAGCTGCTCACCCGTTCCCGCACCGAAGCGTCCCGGACCCTCGAAAAAAAGATCATCGACGCCATCTCCACCAATGAGACCTATTTTTTCAGGGACAACGCACCCTTCAACCTGCTTCAGCACCGCCTGATCCCGGACCTCATCGACCGCAAGAGCAAAAAAGGGGGCCGGGTCACCATCCGCATCTGGAGCAGCGCCAGCTCCACGGGCCAGGAGATCTACAGCACGGCCATGGTCCTCAGGGAGCTGGGCCTGCCCAAACCGGGCATCGACCTGCAGCTTCTGGCCACGGACATCTCCGATGCGGCCATCGCCAGGGCCAGTTACGGCCTCTACAGCCAGTTTGAGGTCACCCGCGGCCTCTCACCGGCCCGCCTCGGCAAATACTTTACCCCCAAGGGGGACGGCTACCGGATCAACGACGACATCCGCAGCATGGTCTCTTTCCGCAAGCAGAACCTGCTCGGCCCCCTGACCGGACTCGGCAAATTCGACATCATCCTCTGCCGCAACGTGGCCATCTACTTCACACGTGAAGATAGGCTGCGGCTCTTCGACAACCTCTCCCGCCAGCTCGAGCCCGACGGCTGCCTCCTCATCGGATCCACAGAATCCCTTGCCCAGGAGGAGTCGCCCTTTGTCCCCATGCGTTACCTGAACTCCACGTTTTATCAATTGCCGGACGCCTCCCCTTCGGCGGCGCCCCGCGTGACCCCATCGAGGGCCGTCCATGGATAAACAAGAACGCCAGTACATCGAAGAGCTGAATCACTGCATCGACTTTAACGACGCGGTCAAGGGCTGCGCGCTGATGCCCTTTTTCACCACCATCTCCGAAACGATGAAGCACACCACCCTCAAAAAGCTCTTCCTGAGCTGCGAGTCTCCGGGACTGCCCATCGTCAAGTTCCTCACCAACGATTTGAGGAAAAAAGGCAACCGCATGGAGGTGGAGTGGATCATCGGCCAGTTCCTGGCCGGCAACACCTTCGGGCCCATGGACGAGAACCGCCTCTCCTTCTGGGCCGACGCCATGGTGGAGCTGGACCTGCCCCAGGCCCTGCCGCGCCTTCTGGACCTGGTGGCCACCAGCCGCTCGCCCCTGGTCCTTACCGCTGCCCTGAGAGCGACCCTCGGCCTGTCCGGCGAGGACGGGCCCATGCTCATCAAGCGCCTCTGCGAAGAGAACCGGGACCAGGGGCAACGCATCGCCGAAACCCTGCCCCTCACGGGCAAACCCGGTTTTTTTGCGGTGGCCGCTCTGTTGGGATCCACAGAGCACACCCTGCGCAACCTGGCCATCGACATCTTTGCCGCTGCAGGCAGCGAAGGGGTCTGCGCCCTGTCCGCCCAGCTCAAAAGCGACAACACCGACCTGGTAATCCACGCGGTCAACGCCCTGGGCCGGTGCGGGGCCCCCGAGGCCCTGCCTCCCCTGCTGAGCCTGCTGGCATCCCTGCCACGGGATCCCAACATCCGCTACGCCGTGTACGAAGCGGCCGGACGCCTCCCCTCCCCCAAATGGGCCCTCCACCTGGCCCGGGGGCTGGCAGACGACTCCGAGGCCGTGCGCATGTCCGCGGCCCGAGCCGTGGACCGCAACATCTCCACCCCCCTGATCAAGGGCATCACCAACATCGTCTCCTTCGGGGACGACATCGCCGCCAAGGTGGTGGGGGCCCTCATCGACTCCCAGTCGGACAACACCCTGCGCTTTCTCCTGACCATCGACGGGTTTGAGGGGCTCACCGAGACCCACCTTATCCGCCACGCCCACCCGGACGTGCGGGCCCACTGCGTGGCCTTTTTGACCAAGAAGCGATTCAAGGCCCTTGCCGACCGGGTCAAAAAAGCCACCGCCGATTCCGGCGTGAGCCGCCCCCTCATCGCCTGTGTGGACGACTCCAAGATGATGCTCATGCTCTACATGAAAAAGCTCAACGGCCTGGGCTATGAAGTCGCCACCTTCGAGAACCCGGAGACCGCCGCCCGGGAGATCCCGGCCCTGGCCCCGCGCCTGGTGGTGACAGACCTCAACATGCCCGAAATGGACGGGTTCACCCTGGCCTCCCAGCTGCGCAGGCATGCGGACAGCTCGCGCCTGCCCATTCTCATGGTCACCACCCAGAGCGACGCTGCCCCCCCTGCAGGGGACGGCGCCAGCCCCGTGGACGCCATCCTCATGAAGCCCTTTACCGACGAAGGCCTCGCCGAGATGATCGACCGCCTGCTCTCCGTCAAGGAAGCCGTTGATTTTTAATAGATCCCAACGTAGTATGACCCCATGAATCGACGCTTTGCATTGACCGTCATCGCCGTTGTTGTCATCGGCACCGCGGCCGGCCTCATGGCCGGCCTTTTTTTCGGGACCACCAGGGACCTGCCCCAGATTGAGGCGTTAAAGTCCTTCAAGCCCTCGTCGGTGAGCCGTGTCTACTCCAGGGAAGGGGCCCTCCTGGCCGAATTCTACGCAGAAAAAAGGGACCCGGTGCCCCTTGCCATCGTCCCCACCCACCTGCAAAACGCCATCATCAACACCGAAGACCGAAACTTCTACGACCACAACGGGGTGGACTTAAAAGGCATCGCCCGGGCCATCGTCAAGGACATCATCGCCCGGAACTTTGTGGAAGGGGCCAGCACCATCACCCAGCAGCTGGCCAAGACCCTTTTCCTTACCCGGGAAAAGAGCATCGACCGAAAGCTCAAGGAGGCGATGCTCGCCTTCCAGCTGGAGCGCCGCTACACCAAAAAAGAGATCCTGGAGCTCTACCTTAACCAGATCTACTTCGGCAGCGGGGCCTATGGGGTGGAGTCCGCCGCCAACATCTACTTCGATAAAGGGGTCTCCGAACTCACCCTGGCCGAGTGCGCCCTGCTGGCAGGGCTTCCCAAGTCTCCGTCCCGGTACTCGCCCCTGGTGAGCCCGGAAAAGGCCATCCGCAGGCGCAACCTCGTGCTGAAGCTTCTCCACGACCGCCACCGCATCACCACCCCGGCCTTCAAGGCAGCCCTGGCCGAACCCCTGGCCCTGGCCGGTAAGCGCGGACGCGGAAGGGTCCTCGAAGCCCCCTACTTCATCGACTACCTCAAAGGCGAGCTGGCCGGCATCGTGGGGCTGGACCGCCTCTACCGGGACGGCCTCACCATCCGCACCACCCTGGACCTCTCCCTCCAGAGGGCAGGGGAAGCCTCCATGGCCAAAAACATGGCCCGCCTTGAGGCCCGCATGAAGAAACACCGCATCAAAAACCCGGCGCCCCAGTGTGCCTTTGTTGCCATGGACGTTCAATCCGGCGGCATCCTGGCCATGGCCGGGGGCCGGGAGTTCAAGAAAAGCCACTTCAACCGGGCCACCCAGGCCAAGCGCCAGCCCGGCTCCTCCTTTAAGGCCTTTATCTACGGCCTGGCCGTGGAAAAGGGCATCGATCAGAACCGACTCATCCTGGATTCCCCGGTCTCCTTCTCCATGGGGCGGGGGAAAAAGCCGTGGCAGCCCAAGAACTTCTCCAAAACATACAGCGGTGAAATCACCCTGAGAAAGGCCCTGGCCCTCTCCAAGAACATCCCGGCCGTACGCCTGGCCGACTCCCTGGGCGTGGCCAATGTGGCGGCCTTTGCCCGCCGCCTGGGCATCACCTCGCCTTTGTCCAACAACCTCTCCCTGGCCCTGGGCACCTCGGAAACCACCCTCATGGATCTCACCCGGGCCTATGCGGTCTTTGCCAACCAGGGCATCAAGTCCGAGCCCATGGCCATTACCCGCATCGAAAACCGGGACGGACGGGTCATCTGGGAGGGCCGCCCCAGCCATGCCGTGGCCATCTCCCGGGAAGACGCCGCCGTGGTCACGGACATGCTCGCCGCCGTGGTCACCGAAGGTACAGGCAAACGCGCCCTGCGCGTGGGCAAACCCCTGGCCGGCAAAACCGGTACCACCGACAACTACCGGGACGCCCTCTTTCTGGGCTTCTCCCCCTACGTCGCCGCAGGGGTCTGGGTGGGCAACGACAATTACACCACCCTGGGCCGCATCGAAACCGGTGCCCGGGCCGCCCTGCCCATCTGGACCGATCTCATGGAGACCGCCTGGAAAAACAGCCCCCCCGCCCGCTTCGACCGCCCCGACGGCGTCACCCTCCGCCACATGGACCCCAACACAGGCCGCATCACCTCGGAGCCTGCCAAAGGCAACGTCCCCGCCCTGTTCAAAACCCATTAGAAACAGGCCTCTGCCTTGCCGGTGCGGAGCATAGCGGCATAATGGGTAAAACAGACAGGGTGAAGCGACTTCAATCGTGGAGGCAGAGCCTCCCTGCGTCATTCCCAGGCGGAGCCTGGGAACGAAAGAGCCCCTGATGCAATGTATTGTTCCTTTCCCTTGTATTGAGAACTGACGACGCCCACCAGAGAATGCAATAAACCTGAAAAGCAAAGCCCCATGAGGACATAGATTGAATGGATATACCGATTTGTATCTGCCGGTTTACCGGAAGGGATGGTAGAGGAGTCCGTGCTTCGGACATGGGGGATGAAAGAATGGAGAAAAACGGGAAAAAATACGGCGACTGTTGCTGCGTCACAGGCCCCTGCCGTGATCCACAATCCACGCCCAGCCACCACCTTATAGCCTATGACCTGCCTTACCTATGACCTGCTTTACCTGCAAATCTTACACAACGGGTTGTCCTGCTCGCACCCGTACATGGACATGCGCTCACCCGATTCAATGTAGTGCTCGCGAAGCGCCCTCTCAATAACCACCTTGTCCCGGGTTTTCAGCGCGTCCACAATGGATTTGTGGCGAAGCCAGACCGTACGGGGTGAGAAGAGATTACGCCAGTACCGGAAGAGGAGAAACTTGGAGAGGCCGTGGCAGTAGCGCCGGGAGAGTTCCACTAGAAGGGTGTTGTCCGTTTTGGAAAAGAGGACCTCATGAAACCGGTCGTCCAGGGCGGGCATGTAATCGGCGGCCGTCTCCATGGAGGCCACCACCTCCATACGGTCCACAATGGCCTGGAGGGTGTCGAAATCATTCTCGGTAAACTCGTCGATGGAGGCGGCAACGGCAGCGCCTTCCAGAACCCCACCCGTAAAGTAGCTCTCTTTGATCTGCTTTTTGGTCAGGCAGTTGATGAACTTGCCCTTCTGGGGGACAGAAACGATGAGCCCGTCACGGGTCAGCATCTGAAGCGCCTCCCGCACCGGTGCCCGGCTGATGGAAAGGCTGGCGGCTACGTGCACCTCGTTGACCTTGTCACCGGGGTTCAGGGACCCTTCCAGAATCGATCGCTTGATGTACTCGGTTACCTGCTCACTGTACGTTTTGATTTCCGCCATGGTGCATCTATATTCCGTTACGGGCTCCGGGCTCCCTGGTCAGGGGAACGACCGGTGTTGGGTTATTGATTCGTTTGCACTCATTTTATGCAACATATTCTCCGTGAGATCAACCGAAACTCACGCGCCTGCACATTCCAGGGCACCTGGCCCTGCGGACCGGCACAAACAAAAAAACCGCAGCACCGGATAACCTTCACCGGTGCTGCGGAAATTTACGATCTCACTCGCCGAATGCTACCTGAAGGTGTCCAGGTAAGCGTAGAGGGCGGGGGATCCTCCGGTGTGGAGGAAGAGAACGTTGGAGCCTTTGGGGAAGGTTCCCTTGCGTACGTGGTCTACCAGGCCGGCAGCCACTTTACCGGTGTAGACGGGGTCGAGGAGGATCGCCTCTTCACCGGCGAACAGCTTCACGGCCTCAACCATGGCGTCGGTGGGCAGGGAGTAGCCGGGGCCGACGTAGTCGCCGTAGCAAACCACGTCTTCACGGGCAACGCCGCCTTTGACGTCGAGGAGCTCAGCGGTCTTCTGGGCCAGACCGAAAACGATCTCTTCCTGGGCTTCCTTGGTACGGGACACGTTGATGCCGATGACGGGGATGTTGGCGTTGATCCCGGTCATGCCCACAACCATACCGGCGTGGGTACCGGCGGAACCGGAGGGAACAACAACGTAGTCGATGTTCAGGTCCATGTCGTTGAGCTGGTTCATCAGCTCTTCGGCGCATGCAGCGTAACCCAGGGCACCGATGGGGTTAGAAGCACCGCCGGGAACGATGTAGGGCTTCTTGCCGGCAGCTTTCAGCTCTGCAGCAGTCTTCTCCATCTCAGCCATCATGTCGGAACCGCCTTCAACAACACGCTTGGACTTCACGCCAAGGAGTTCGAAGAGGAAGTTGTTGCCGCTGCCGTCTTCCTTGTAAGAGCCCTTGACGCGCTCTTCGAGAACGAGGTGGCACTCGAGGCCTTCTTTGGCAGCCCAGGAAGCAGTAAGGCGGCAGTGGTTGGACTGGATGGCACCGCAGGTGATGATGGTGTCGGCACCCTTCTCGATGGCGTCGGCGATGCAGAAGTCGAGTTTACGGGTCTTGTTGCCGCCGGACGCACCGGGGAGCAGGTCGTCACGCTTGACGAAGAGGTTCACCTCGCCGCCGAGGGCTTTGCTGAGGTTTTTCATGGGCTCGACAGGAGTCTGGCCCTGGAGGTAACCGCGACGGGGAAATTTAGTGAAATTCATGGTCTTTATTTCCTTATTTGGGAGGGAATAAGCGTTTATCGGATCTATCTGCAAGGTCCGTTTAAATACGGGCGATCATGGGTACCATCACCGCCCGGATATTCATTTACACAGCAAAAATCGCCTCGATTTCGATGGCGGCGCCCAGGGGCAGCGCGCCCACCTGAAAAGCGCTTCGGGCCGGATAAGGCTCTTTGAAATATTCTGCGTACACCTTGTTGGCTTCGGCAAAATCGGCGATGTCCGCAAGGAACACCGTCACCTTCACGGCTTTGTCGAGGGAGCTTCCACCTGCTTCGGCAACGGCCTTGAGGTTTTCAAGGGCGCGGGTGGCTTTCTCGGCGATGGTCCCTTCCACCATGGTGGAGGTGGCGGGATCAATGGGGAGGCAACCTGAGGCAAAAACAAAACCGTTGGAAACGATCCCCTGTGAGTAGGGGCCTACGGCTGCGGGTGCGTCGGGCGTCTGGATCGGCTGGGTCATAATGCGTGATATCCTTCATTATGTTGGGTTATCATGTCCATCATTGAAGGGGGAAAAGGGGACTCCCCTTTGCGCCCGTTCCAAATGTCGACATTTGACATGTATGAAGTTTTAAAGACCTCGGAAGCCTCCTGTCAAACACTTTTTTTGCCTTTTTACTAAAAAACCGTGCAAAGCCTTTCACAGCGCATATTTCCAGACGTTATAAAATTTTATGCCCCCTGGACGGCCCTTCCATCAGACAAGGGCCCCACACGCCGATATAGCACCATAATTTCAGATCATTAGAATATCACACCCATCATCTTTCAGACAAACAAAACCGATTTCCCTTTCCTGCGGTAACCACCGGCACCCCGTTGGTGACCCCTCACCCACCGTCACCAGGGCCATTGAAAAGACAAGCCCCGGCGTTCACTTGATATGCCGTCGGCCCGGTGATAAGGTGAACACTGTTCCACCGCACCACAGTCCCTTCCCCTTGAGCCAGAAGGCCCGGACGCCTGCATGGCCCACATCGCCCAGCAGCTGTTCATGAGAGAAAGGAGCCGCCATGCCTGACTGTTCCCTTTTACATCGTGTGTTCACGCCGGACCGCCTGACGCGGTGGGTGTTGACAGGCCTTGCCCTGGCTTTCCGTGTGATGCCCCATGTGCGAAATAAATTAAAATCCCCTGAAGGATGGATGGATTTCAGCGTGGGGGTATCCACAGAAAACGGAAGCGTGGCCCAGGCCCTGGTGTTTAATAACGGCCGCTGCCGGGTTGTGTCGCCCATCCCCGAAGGGGCAGACGCCTGCCTCACGGCGCGGGACGAGAAGAGCCTGGCGGATCTGGTACTCCTGCCCCCCAGTGAAGTGATGGTGATGATGCTGAGAAACCGCATCCGCACCTCGGGCAACCTGGCGTACATCCAGCTGGTCAACAGGCTGGTGGCGCTGCTGGCATCCCCCCTGCAGGGACGCGCCCGGAAAAAGGCCTCCGCCCTTGCACGAATGAGCCTCACCGACACCCCGCCCGCGGATCGCCCCGAAAACCACGCCGGGCTTGCCCGGCGAGCCCGCCACCACTTGAGGGCGGTTGCCAAAGGCGACCCCGGCGTGCGCCATTTACAAGACCCCTATCTTTCACACTGGAATTTGGACGACTTTCCCCGCATTGAGGCCCTTCTGTCCCGCCACCTGAATGCACGCCCCCGCATCTGCCCGGAGCGGGCCGCAGCCCTTACGGCCTGGCACCGCAAAAACGGCTACGAGACCCGCCCCGACGGCACCGCCTGGCACCCGGTGGAACGGCAGGGCCTCGCCCTGGCCCACGTCCTCAAGTCCAAGAAGCCTGTCATCCAGGCAGAACAACTCCTGGCGGGCACCACCACATCGGACCCGGTGTGCGGGGTCGCCATCTACCCCGATACCCACGGCACCTCCATCTGGAGCGAGCTGGACACCGTCCACCGCCGGGAACTCAACCCCTACGATATCTCTCCGTCCACCAAAAAAGCACTCCACGACCTCTTTCCCTTCTGGATCCACCGGAACGTCCGGGAACAGGCAAGAAACCGGTTAAAGGACCTCACCCCCCTTGAAATCGATGAAAAATGGGTGGCCTACTTCTGCTGGAAGTCCGTGGGGGTATCCCACACAGCCCCGGACTTTCCCGCCATCCTCTCCCTTGGGACCACGGGGCTGCGCACCAAGATCAAGGAGAGGCAAGGAGGGCCCGGGCTCACACAAGGGCAGTCCCGAACCCTCTCGGGCATGTCCCACATGCTTGACGGCCTGGATGCCTATGCCAATGCCCTCTGCCAAGAAGCCGAAGAGTGCGCCGCCAAAGCCCCAAACCCCGCCCGGAAAAAAGAGCTCACCCACCTTGCCCGGGTCTGCGCAAGGGTCCCCCGCCACCCGGCAACGACACTGCACGAGGCCCTCCAGAGCCTCTGGACCACCTGGATCGCCCTCAACATGGAAAACACCGACACCGGCCTCTCCATGGGCCGCCTCGACCGCCTCCTCCAGCCCTTTTTCCTCTCGGACATGGCCCGGTGCACCTCCCGGGAAGAGCGAGACGCCTTTATTAAAGTGGCTCTGGAACTGTGCTGTGCCTTTTTTCTTCGTCTCACCGACCACATGCCCATGAGCCCGGACATCGGCAACCACCTCTTCGGGGGCTCGCCCCCGGATCAGGCCGTCACTTTAGGGGGCGTCACGCCCCGGGGGGAGGACGGGGTCTGCGACATGACCTACATCCTCTTAAAGGTCACCGAGATGCTCTCCATCCACGACCCCAACGTCAACGCCCGCATCCACCCGGAAAAAAACAGCGCCACCTACATCAAGCGCCTCTGCGAGGTGAACTACACCACCGGGGCCACCCCCTCCCTGCACAACGACCTGGCCGTTGCCGCGTCCCTGGCCAAGCATGGTTACCCCGAAGAGCACGCCAACGACTGGTGTGCCATCGGATGCGTGGAACCCACCCTCACCGGTCGCCACGCCGGGCACACGGGCTCCATCCTCATGAACCTGGTGGCAGGCCTGGAAATGGCCCTGAACAACGGGGTCCACCCCCTCATCGGCACCCGGCTCGGCCCCCGCACCGGCACACCGGAGCACTTCTCCGATTTCGAGGCCTTCTTCAACGCCTGGAAAACCCAGCAGCGCTTTCTTATCCAGCACGCCGTCACCTTAAACAACACCTACGCCGCCCTCCACGCGGAGATGCGCCCCACGCCCCTCTTGAGCCTCCTCATGGACGGCTGCCTTGACGCGGCAACGGACATCACCCAGGGAGGCGCGCGATACAACAGCTCGGGCACCTCCAACATCGGCCTGGCCGATGTCACCGACTCCCTTTTGGCCGTCAAAAAACTCGTCTTCGACGACAAACGCATCCCCCTTGCCACCTTCAAAGAGGCCGTGGACACCCAGTTCGCCCAAACGCCCCACATCCGCGAGCTGGTCTGCAACCACGTGCCCCTGTTCGGGTCCGGAAGCAAGGAAGCCCTCTCCCTCTGCAACGAAATCACCCATTTTTTGAGCACCACCTACCACGATTTTACCAACCACCGCGGCGGCCCCTACACCTGCGGGTTCTGGTCCATGAGCCAACACGTGGCCTACGGCGCCCTCTCCGGCACCCTCCCCTCGGGGCGCCTGGCCGGCAAGGCCTTCACCCCCGGCCTCACCCCGGAACCCCACGCCTCGGCCAACTACCTCGACTTCATCTCCGATGTGGCCCGACTCAACCCCGTCCACATGGACAACAACATCGCCTTCAACGTTAAACTCGTCCCCAAACCAGGGGAAAACCGCCAGAAGATCGTGGATACCATGGCCGCATACGTCACCGCCTACCTCGGCATGGGAGGCATGCAGATGCAGTTCAACGTGGTGGACTCCCGCACCCTGAAAGACGCCATGGCCCACCCGGAACACTACCCCAACCTCATCGTCCGCATCTCCGGCTACAACGCCTACTTCGTCCGCCTCAACCACGCCCAGCAGATCGAACTCATCGAACGGGCGGAGTACGGAATGACGGGATAAAAAAAAGCCTCCGGCGGCGAGGTGAGCCACCTCGAAAGCTCATTGCCCTTGCGCTTTGTCCCTCGTTCCTCGGGCCAAAGCGCACGGGCCTTCGGCTCGGGCTTCGCCCGGCACAAACGCTGATGGTGTGGGCAGGCTGGCTCACAAGCTTCGACGCAACAGAATACATTGCTGTCTCTTGCCTTTATGGATTTAACCGATCAGCCTCTGGCGGGTCGTTTCTTTTAAAAAAAGCTCCATAACATAACTTCGACGGAACCTGAAAAGGCGTATTTAAGACTTGTTTGTCAAACTTTTTAAAAGTTTGGCCCCCGGCAGGGCCGCCGGAGGCATGTTTTTTTTCGCCGTTGTCTGGTCGATACTCATGCCCCAACGCCCTTGACTTCCCGCCATTTAATCCCCATTTTGAACTGTGAATCACCTCACCTGCCACCCTTGTTTCCGTGGATATGCCATGACTGCCTTTGACCTGATCCGTCCTTACTTTCGAGCAAACCTGCGTCGCATTGCCACAGGGCTTCTCTTCCTGCTTGGCGTGGACGCCTTTCAGCTCTTTATTCCCCGCATCGTCAAGCACGCCGTGGACGCCCTGTCCGCGGGCACGGCCACGCCGCATCTCCTTGCCCGGGACGGCGGCATCATCGTTTGTTTTGCGATGCTCATCGGCGTGTTCCGGTTCGGCTGGCGCCATTGCCTCATCGGCACCTCCCGGCGGGTGGAGCGGGCCATCCGGAGCGATCTGTTTTCCCACCTGCTCACCCTGGACGCCCGCTACTTCGACACCACCCGCACCGGGGACCTCATGAGCCACGCCACCAGCGACATCAACAACATCCGCATGGCAACGGGCATGGGCATCGTCGCCGTCACCGACGCCGTGGTCTTAGGGGGCGCGGCCATCGGCTTCATGGCCTGGATCCATCCGGGGCTTACCCTCATGGCCCTGATCCCCATGCCCTTTATCGTCCTGAGCGCCCGGGTGTTCGGCAGGCGCATGCACGCCCGCCACAAGGCGGTGCAGGAGGGGCTTGCCGCCATCACCGAACATGTGAGGGAGGCGGTGGACGGAATCCGCGTGGTCAAGGTGTTCGGCAGGGGAAAACAGGTGGACCACAGGCTGAAGGATCTCTCCGGGGATTACGTACGGCGCAACCTGCGCCTCGTCAGGGTCACGGGGAGCCTCATGCCCCTGATGATCTTTCTCTCGGGCATGGGCACGGCCATCGTGGTGGGGGCAGGCGGGCGGCTTGTCATCACCGGCGGGATCTCTCCCGGAGATTTCGTGGCCTTCATCAGCTACCTGGGCCTTCTCACCTGGCCCATGATGGCCCTGGGCTGGATGACCAACCTCGTCCAGCGGGGAAAAGCCTCCCTGGACCGCCTGGCAGTGATCTTTAACGAGCGCCCCGAGGTGGCCGAGCCCCGTCACCCCACCCCCATTGCAAACCCCACAGGCCGCCTGGACATGGAGAAGGTCTTCTTCTCCTTTAACGGCTCCAGGCAGGTGTTGAGGCACATCTCCCTGGCCGTGGAGAGCGGCAAAAGCGTGGGCGTTGTCGGGCCGCCGGGAAGCGGTAAGACCGCCCTGCTCTCCCTTCTGGTCCGCCTCTACGACCCCACGGGCGGGACCATCCGCATGGACGGCGTGCCCTTGCCCGACCTTGCCACGGCAGACGTGAGGCGCCTTGTCCGCTTCATGCCCCAGGAACCCTGGCTCTTCTCCGGCACCATCGAAGAGAACATCTGCGGGCCCGGGGCCCATGCGGATGCCCGCAAGCTGGACCGGGCCGTTACCGAGGCATGCCTTGCCCAAACCATCGAAGGGTTTGAAGACGGGCTGAACACCATCGTAGGCGAAAAGGGGGTGATGCTCTCCGGCGGCCAGAAGCAGCGGGTGGCCCTGGCCCGGACCCTCTACGATCCGTCCCCCGTTCTCATCCTGGACGATCCTGTCAGCCAGGTGGACACGCGCACCGCCCACCACATCATCGAGGCCGTGTTTGCCGATACAGGCCGCACCCTGGTGGTGGCGTCCCACCGATTTGCCGCCATCGTGCCCTGCGACGAGATCCTCGTCATGGAAGAGGGGCGCATCCGCGCCAGGGGTTCCCACGAGCACCTGCTCAAAACGGACGACTACTACCGGGAAACCTGGCGACTCCAGAGCCTGGCCTTGGAAATCGAGGAGGCAGACCATGCGTAGGGGCGGATACATCGAAGAGACAGATATCACCCAGTCCAAGGACTACCGGCTGGCAGGCCGCCTGATTCCCTTCATCACCCCCCACCGGAAGCTTCTGGCGGCGGCTTTGCTCCTGGTGATCGTTTTGACGGTCCTTGACCTCTCCATCCCCTGGATCACCAAAGAGGCCCTGGACCGCTACATCGTGCCAGACCCGGGCAGGCCCGAAACCCGGATGATTGCCGTGGACACCTCCGACCCTGCGGTCAACCGGTTCCTACTCGCCCACCCTGAGCTCCGGTCAAAAGGTGGCGGCACCCTTGCCATCCCCAGGACCGCCCTGGACAAGGCCGACCCCGAGACCCGCCTGAGGCTGCGGGCGGCCGACATCAACGGGGCCGTCAAGGCGGCCCTGCTTCTTCTGGGGGCCCTCTTTTTCAACTTCCTCTTCGGCTTCTGCCAGACCTTTGTCCTGGAGATCATGGGCCAGCGGATCATCCACGACCTACGCCTGGCCCTGTTCACCCACATCCGCAAGCTCCCGGTCTCCTGGTACCACCGAAACCCCACGGGCCGCGTAGTGACCCGCCTTACAGGGGACGTGGAAAACCTGCGGGAGATGTTCACCTCGGTCATCACCTTTGTCTTTAAAGACATTTTCCTGCTGGCTGGCATCCTGGCCATGCTGATCATCCTTGATTATCGGCTGGCCGCCGTCACCCTCATCGTCATCCCCGTGGCCGTGGCCGCCGCCATCGGTTTTGCCCGCCGGTCCCGCTCCGCCTTCCGGGACCTGCGCGTGCGCATTGCCGAGATCAACGCCCACCTGGCCGAGACCATCGGCGGCATGAGCGTCATCCGCCTCTTTGCCCGGGAAAAAGAGACCGACGCCGCCTTCAGACACCTCTCGGACCGACACTATGACGCCGGCATGGCCCAGGTGCGCATCTTTGCCCTCTTCATGCCCGTCATCGAGGTGCTCAACGCAACGGCCCTGGGGCTCATCATCTTCTACGGGGGCTACCGGGTCTTAGGGGGCTTTGCCAGCCTGGGAGTCCTTGTGGCCTACATCAGCTACCTGCGCATGTTCTTCCGTCCCATCCGGGACATCGCCGAAAAATACAACATCCTCCAGAACGCCTTCTCATCTGCCGAGCGCCTCTTTCTCATCCTCGACACACCCATGGCAGACGACGAAAAGCCCGGCGGAGACCCGGGTGCGCCCATCCACACCATCGCCTTTGACGACCTCAGCTTTGGGTACACCGATGGAGAGCCCGTTCTTTCCAACGTCAGTTTTGCCGCAAAAAAAGGAGAAACCATCGCCATCGTGGGCCCCACGGGCGCGGGCAAGACATCCATCGTCAGCCTCCTTGTCCGGTTCTGGGATCCCCAGGGCGGCACCATCCGGGTCAACGGCCGCCCCCTGGCCGAGCTGGATCCCCAAAGGTGGCGCAGCCGCATCGCCATGGTCATGCAGGACCCCTTCCTCTTTGCCGGTACCATTCGGGAGAACATCCTCCCCGACCCGGACCGTCCCCCCGCCCCCGAAGCCCTTGACGCCGCCCTGCGCCAGGCCGGATGCGGCTTTGTCCTGGACCGGCTGGACCAGGGCCTCGACACCCTCCTCACCGAAGGGGGCCGTCCCCTGTCCAGCGGGGAACGCCAGCTCCTCTCCATCGCCCGGGCCTTTGTGAAAAACCCTGAGCTCCTCATCCTGGACGAGGCCACCAGCTATGTGGACTCTGTGAGCGAATCGGAGATCCAGGCGGCCCTGTCCCGACTCATGGAAAACCGCACCACCTTCCTCATCGCCCACCGCCTCTCCACGGCCCGACACGCCCACCGCATCCTGGTGGTCAAAAAGGGCCGCATCGCCGAATCGGGCAGCCACCATGAGCTGATGGGCAAAAAAGGGCTCTACTTTCGCATGCAGCAACTGGAGAACAGCACAGGCCATGTTCCTTCCTAAGGGTTGCACAAACCAATTCAGTCAGGATAAGATGCAAGACAAACCGGGTTTCATTCCAGAGCCACCGTCATCAAGGAGGCCCCCATGATCATCTCGTTAAACATCGCCAAAGCCGTCATCACCGACGGCCAGAACATCCTGATGCTCATGAAGGAGTACGACAACGGCCATACCCTCTACACCTTGCCCGGCGGGCGCCAGAAAGCCGGGGAGACCCTGGAAGAGGCTGTGGTCCGGGAGGTCCACGAAGAGGTGGCCGCCACCGTCAACGTCCTGGGTCTCCTGGGAGTCTACGAACACAGCCACCCGGCCCGCAAAGACCCGGAGATCACCCAGCACCATGTGGAGTTTGCCTTTCTCTGCGAGCTCAACGAACCCTACGACCCCGTCATGGGACACACCCCGGACCCCCACCAGGTCTCCGTGGAGTGGGTCTCCAGGCAATCCCTCCAGAAGCTCACCCTCCACCCCGAAGAGCTGGAAGGATTCCTCAAAGCCTTCAAGCTCCCCGACCCCCCGGTCTATCTCGGTCACATCTCGTAACACCGAGAAATCCGAGAAATCCGAGACAACAACACTGAGGCGCCCCAAAGCGCCAAGGGATTCCTGCGCCTGCCCCTTACCTTAAAAAAGCGCTCTGCCCTTCTCCGCAATTCCGGTTGGACTTTTGCTGACTCAGGTATATGGTAAGGAGGTGAGCATAAACAGCAGGGAGGTCCCACGCCACACTCCCACCGGCATATCAAGCCGATATCAAAAGCCATACAAGCAGAGAAACAGCACGTATAAATACCTGCGCGATTTATACGAAGCATAAAGAGTTCCCGTAAGAAAGAGAGAAAAGAGAGGAGAAAAGAAAGATGAAAGACGTTCTGCACGCTGCAGGCGAATTCGTCACGCGCCACAGGGGGCTGGCCCCCGAGACGCTGGAAACGGCCCTCATGGGTGACTTGGAGGCCAGATCAACGACGTGCGAGGTCAATGACCACGGCATCCACTGGATCGAAGCCGGGGACGGCCCTCCCCTGGTTCTGGTCCACGGCTGGTCCTGCTCCGGTTATTTCTGGAAACCCATGATTCCCCTGTTCAAAGAGAAATACCGGGTCCTGGCCCCGGACCTTCCCGGCCACGGCCTCTCATCCAAGGAGCACGACTCCTACCTTCCGGAAAAACAGGCGGAAAGGCTCCTGGCCTGGCTGTCGGAAATCGGGGTGGAGCGGTTCACCCTGGTGGGGCACTCCATGGGAGGTGAAATCGCCGCCCGCATGGCCCTGCAAGCCCCGGAACGGGTCCAGACCCTGACCCTGGCCGGTGCCATCGGCTTAAAGCAGGTCCTGGACCGCCTGCCCTGGTACGCCCGCCTGGCTCTGGCCCCTGTGACCCAGAAAGTCATCAACCGGTTCCTCACGGAAAAGGCCCTGGCCCGAAGCCACCGGCTCTTCATGACCGGCCCGGGGCGTCCGGACTACCCGGAGTGCACCCGGGACATCATCCTGACCAACACCAACACCCCCCTGGACCTGGCCACCCTGAATCAAACCACCCGCGACGGCCTCTTCCGGGACTTCCTCGACGGGCGCGCCACCGGGATCAGCCTGCCGACCCTCTGCATCTGGGGGGAAGTGGACAAGCTCGTGCCCCTGTCCGCGGGTGAGGAGTATGCCCGCCTTATCCCCGACGCGCACCTGGCAAAAATTCCGGCCACAGGCCACATGATCCCCTGGGAAGAGCCCGAACGCATGGCATCGGAGATCATCGGCTTTGACGAACAACGCCGATAACGCCGCCGTCCGTCACTGCCTCCGGCAGCCCTCCGGGGAGCCCTGCCGGAGGCCACGCTTCCATATCATATATCTGATTTTACCGATGTCTAAAGGCGTTTGCCCTGACGACAAAACCGCCTTTTGACTATGACACGCTCAACGCTTTCTGGTAGGATCAAATCCATTCGTGCCCGGACCGTTCACACGGTCCGATGAAAGCCGCCAGGCAGTGCCCGGGTCCATCAGGCCCAAGCAGCCCCCCGGCATATGCCGCGCACGTCGCCCCCAGAAGGCCTTATCGTAAAATGAACCAACGTCTCGGGACACGTCGCCCGCGTCGTCACGACCCAACCTTTTCTTTTAAGGAGACACACACAATGGCATCACTGAAAGGAACCCAGACCGAAAAAAACCTCCTCACCTCCTTTGCAGGGGAGTCCCAGGCCCGCAACCGCTACACCTACTTTGCAGCCCAGGCCAGAAAAGAGGGGTACGTCCAGATCTCCGCCATCTTCGAAGAGACCGCCAACCAGGAAAAGGAACACGCCAAACGATTCTTCAAGTGCCTTGAAGGCGGGGAAGCGGAAGTGAAGTGGAGTTTCCCGGCAGGGGTCATCGGCACCACCTTGGAAAACCTCAAGGCCGCAGCCGAAGGGGAAAAAGAAGAGTTCACCAGCATGTACCCCGGCTACGCCAAGGTGGCCAGGGAGGAGGGGTTCGAGACCATCGCCGCCCTCTTTGAAAACATCTGCGTTGCCGAAGAGCACCACGAAAACCGCTACCGCGCCCTGGCCGCCAACATCGAGGCCGGAAAAGTCTTCAAGCGCGAAGCCGGCACGGTCTGGGCCTGCCGCAACTGCGGGTACATCCACACCGGCGAAGAGGCTCCGGCCAGCTGCCCGGCCTGCGCACACCCCCAGGCCCACTTTGAGCTGAAGCCCGACAATTATTAATGGTCACAATGTAGTCAGCACAAAAAAAGGCCCCCGGTGATCCGGGGGCCTTTTTTGCATCATGACACGATAAAGCTGGGTTTTATCGAAACTCGAAGGTGTGCTCCCGTTCGGTGCTCACCTCCCCCACCACACCGGTGATGGTGTTGTCCGTGCCTTTGTGGGTCCAGACCGTCACCTCATGGGGGAAAAGGCCCCCGGGGGTATCAAACGGAACGCTGTGATAATAGGTGTCGTGGCCGAAGCTCACGGCCCAGTAATAGGAGGGCGTATCCCCACTGTGGGCCCTGAGTTCGATGAAGGCCTCGTCCTTTGCCTTGGTCATCTTGTAGGCGATGCGGCCGTTGACGATGGCCCAGGGTTTGTAGATCCCGTTGAAAAACCCGTTGGGAAAGCCGTTGAACTTCAGCACCTGCTTCTTCTCACTGGTGGTGGCGGGGGGCGCAACGACCTTGACCGTTACCTGGCACACCCTGCCGTTTGCCGCCGTCCAGTGGGCCCCGTCAAACTCCGGGCCCTGGCCCTTGGGCACATGCCTCAACACGGCAAGGGTCTCGGTTCCCCGGGCCCCAGAGGCCCCCTTTGCCAGGACCCACTCTCCCTTTGCGCTGCCACAGTCCCGACCGTAAAGCCCCGCTGTGCCGAAAAGCTTCCGGAAGACAGGACAGGCCCCTTCTGACACCACCTCTTCATACAGACCGTTTTCCACGCCCTGAACCGGAGAGGCCACCTCCACATACCCGGGCATGCGAATGGTAATGAGGCGCTGGTCCGGACCGGAGTCGGTGACGGACTCGTCCACCCGCTCCACCGTGGATTCCGGAACGCCAACGGTCTGGCCCGCCACGGTGTAATAGACCATGCCGTTTTCTTTGTAGTACGTATCGGTGAGGATCTCCCGGCCGCTCTTCATGTAGATCACCGCTGCGTCGGAAACCGTGGCCCCGACAAAAAGAGCACAAAAAACAACCCATGCTATCCGCTTCATACGTGTCCCTTTTCTCGATTTATGGTGTATTTAAAAAAAATCCGGTAGACAAACCGTCCCTAAATGACATACCCCCAACAATGAGCAAGAATCAAGGGGTATAGTCCTGCAACACAGGGTCAGCGCATTGAAACATTCAGTTGCCTTCTATGGTAAAAGTACATTGAAAAACCTGCCTCCGGCGGCGAGGTGAGTCACCTCGAAAGCTTATTGCCACTTGCCCAGTGTTGATTTAACTTCACGGCCTCCGGCGGGTCGCTTTTTGAAAAAAGCTCCGCAAAAACGTTCCGGTAATCAAGGCGCTTATCTTCAGCCCCGCAGGGGCTGAAGATAAGCGCCTTGATAATAAAAAAAGAAGAGGGGCTATACCGTGTAGGGACGCATCCTCATAAAACAAAACCTGTTTATCAAACTTTTCAAAAGTTTGACCCCGGACAGGGCCGCCGGAGGCAAAATCCAAATGCGTTTGCCCTGCACCGACTCTTGACCTGTGGACAGACGTGATTTCCGGTGTTATAGTCCGCACTCCTTGGCGCACTTCGGTCGGCGCCATCCACTCCCGCCCCGCAGTTCCGCGGCCCACGGAGTCCAACACACAAGCCCGGCCCAGGCCGACCCATGACTGCCGATGTATCCATGGCTCAGGGGCAGGGTGATCCCGGAGTTTTCTTCCCCATGTTATTTTCACAGCTCGGCCTTTCCGCCGAATTGTTGCGCGCGATAGCGGATCAGGGCTATGAGCAGGCCACCCCGATCCAGGAACAGGCAATCCCTCTCGTTCTCAAAGGCCATGATGTCCTGGCCGGCGCCCAGACCGGCACCGGTAAAACCGCAGGTTTTGCCCTGCCCATGCTCCAGCGTATGCAGGCCAACCCCATCAAGGGCAAACGCCGCGTGGTCAGGGCCCTGGTCCTGGTTCCCACACGCGAGCTGGCCGCCCAGGTCGGCGACAGCATCCGCGACTACAGCAAATACATATCCTGCCACACCGCCGTGATTTTCGGTGGCGTGAGCATTAACCCCCAGATTTCAAAGCTCAGAAGGGGCGTGGACATTGTCGTGGCCACCCCGGGCCGTCTCCTGGACCACCTGCAGCGGGGCACCATTGACCTCGGCAGGGTGGAAACCCTGGTCCTGGACGAAGCCGACCGCATGCTGGACATGGGCTTTATCCACGACATCCGCAAGGTGATGACCGAACTCCCCAAAGAGCGCCAGACCCTGTTGTTCTCGGCCACCTTTTCCAAGGAGATCAAAAAGCTCTCCAGCGACCTGCTCAACGCCCCCTCCACCATCCAGGTGGCACGGCAGAACACGGCCGCCGAGCGTGTGACCCAGGTGGTCCACCCTGTGGATCGCACCCGAAAGCTGGAGCTGCTCTCCCACATGATCGGCGCCAACAACTGGAGCCAGGTCCTGGTCTTCACCCGTACCAAGCATGGGGCCAACTGGGTCAGCAAACAGCTTCAGCGCAACGGGTTGATCTCGGACGCCATCCACGGCAACAAATCCCAGAACGCCAGGACCCGGGCCCTCAACGATTTTAAAAACGGAAAAGTCAGGGTCCTTGTGGCAACAGACATCGCCGCCCGGGGCCTGGACATCGAACAGCTTCCCCACGTGGTGAACTACGAGCTCCCCAACGTGCCCGAGGACTACGTCCATCGCATCGGCCGCACCGGCCGCGCCGGGCAGGACGGCCACGCCGTCTCCCTGGTGTGCGTGGATGAAAACAAGCTGCTCTCCGACATCCAGCGGCTCCTCAAGCGCAAGATCACCACCGAGGTTATCCCGGGCTATGAGCCGGACCCGTCCATCGCGCCCGAGCCCATCCTCAAGCGTAAAGGCAGGCGCCCTGCACGCACCGGACGCTCCGGGGCAAGGCCCCAGCAGGCTGCCCGCAGGACAGGCGGAAACGGCAACCGCAGCAACTCCGGCAGCAACCGCCAGGGCGGACACAGCCGTTCCGGCGGCGGTCGCCAGCGTCGCGCGAGCTGATCTCAACATAGCGTTAAAAGCACATGTGGCCGTGCTGAATCCCCAGGGGGCTTTCGGCACGGCAACATCCCCCTTCCCTTCCATAAAGCAGCCCCGCAGCCCTTTGCCAGGAGACACCCCCATGACCCTTTACATTGACGGCGATGCCTTCCCCAACCGCCTGAAACCTGTCCTGCTCCGTGCCGTGGACCGCCTCGCCTTTCCCACCATCGTCATCGCAAACAAGCGAATCACCATGGGCCCGTCAAAACACATCACCAGCATCCTCGTGGGGTCCGGGGCCGATGAAGCCGACCACCGCATCGTTGACATGGTGCAGAAAGGGGAGCTGGTCATCACAGCGGACATCCCCCTTGCCGACCGGGTCATCACCAAAGGGGCCCATGCCGTCAACCATCGGGGAGAGCGCTTCACCGCCGAGAACATCAAAGACATTCTCGCCATGCGGAACCTCATGCAGGGCTTCCGTGATTGCGGTGAGGTCACCAAGGGTCCGGCGCCCCTCACTCAAAAAGACGTGAGCAGATTTGCCAACATCGTGAATCAATACTGCAACAACCCCGCCTCTTTTCGATAGCTCAACCGATCTCTTCAGGATGAAGGGGTTTCGCCCCCCTGAAAAGCGCCCAAAAGTTAACGGCTGCATGTTTGGAGAAATGCCCTCAACGAAATATCACGGTGGGTCAGGCCCAGTTTTTTCCGAAGGTGGTGCCGGTGGGTGTTGACGCTTCCGGCGGAGATGCAGAGCAGGTCGGCGATCTCCTTGGTGCTTTTACCGGATTTGATGAGATGGGCGATGCGGGTCTCCCGGGGCGTGAGGTTCCACCCCGAGGTAACCAGGGTCTCTGAAAAGGGGGAGGCAAACTCGTTCAACCCGGCTTCGGCCGCACCGAGGAGCGAGCGCTGGCGTGAGGAGAGCCCCGTGGCTTTCAGGTCCTCCAGGGGATGGCGGACAAGGTGGGTGACATTGGCGGCCAGGCGGGTTTCCAGAAGCGCCTTGTCCTCTGCTTTCAAGGCCATTACCGTCCTCAGGGCCGACTTCAGCTCGGCCACCTCTGCCTCCAGCTCGTGCACCCGGGCCTCGGCTTCCGCCCTGGGGGTCACATCATGGATAAAGACAAGCACGCCGCTGACCCGACCTGTGCCGTCCACAACCGGGGCGTGATAGGAATTCCAGAGGGTCGTCACCTTTGTGTCCCCGAGGTCGGCTTCCAGGGCCACGTTGCTCATGGCCATGGGGCGTCCGTGGTCCAGGGTGCGTGCCAGCATGGGTTTCAGCCGCTCCGTGCATGCAGGAACGCAGTCAAAATAGAAGACACCCCTGCCCGCCTCGGGAGCCCCAAGGTTGTAGCGGGAGAGTATCTCGGCATATCCCCGGTTGTACCCTGTCAGGGCAAACCGCTGATCCAGCATCAAGGCCGCCACCGGCATGTCTGCTTCCATGAGGTCTTTGGCTGTCTTTTCCGCATACACCGGCGCTCTCCCATGCGTTGCTTTCACAGATTCTCTCCTTCCATCCAGGTGCGTTATGCCGTGACGATATGTCGCCACCTGTTGCCGTTCCCACCCATGTTATCCCATGGGGGCCAAAGGGCAAGTCTTAGCCCGAATATAGAGCCCTGTGCCTACTTTTCTCTGCACTCTTTCCATATGGACTTCCCAGGGCCCCACGATAGACTGAAGGCCATCAGATAACGGTCGGGCAGCCTGTCCCGGCCCCACAACAGGGAGAAGACACATGGCCGCAGAGCTGGTTATCAAAAATGGACACATCATCACCGTCGACAGCGACAACAGCATCCGGGAAGCCGTGGCGGTGTCAGAAGGGCGCATCGTCGCCGTGGGCGCAAATGAAGAGATGACCCCGTACATCGGACCCGCCACCCGGATTCTCGACCTCCATGGTCACACCATGCTGCCCGGCATCAACGACACCCACATGCACGGTCCCTACTTTGGGGCCACCCGGCCGCCCCTGGCCCTGGACCTCACAGCCCCTGCGGTGACCTCCATCGAGGAGATGGTGGACGCCCTCAAGGCCAAGGTGGCCGAGACCCCTGCCGGAGAATGGATCCGCGGGTTCGGCTGGGACGTGGGGACCCTGAAGGAGTGCAAAAACGACCCGTCCCGCATGCCCCGGAGATCGGACATCGACGCGGTTTCACCGGACAACCCCGTGGTGTTCAACGACTTTTCCGGGCATACCCTGCTGGTGAACAGCAAGGCCCTTGAGATTGCGGGCATCACCGCCCAGACCCCGGCACCGCCCTCCGGGGAGATAGAGCGGGACCCTGCCACCGGAGAGCCCACAGGCCTGTTCAAGGAACCGGCGGCCATTGCCATGGTCTCCACCCACATTCCCCTTTTAACCCGGGAGGAAAAGCGCCAGGCTGTGCTCACCGCCGTTCATGAACTCAACAAAAACGGCATCACCAGCTTTACGGACGCGGCCATCGGCCCGGGGGGCGAAACCATGCTCTTCGGCGTCATGAGCGGCGAGTTCGTTGAGATCTACCGGGAACTGCTGCTTGAAGGCAAGCTCACCGTCCGCACCAATGTGCTCCTGCTCATGGGGGACTACGGGGCCCTGACCCTTGACGATATCAAAAAAAACTTCGACACCTTTGCCATTCCCGACGACACCGATCCGCTCAGGCTGCAATTTTCAGGCGTCAAGATGTTTGCAGACGGGGTCCCCCTCACCGGCACCAGCTGGATGAAGGAGCCCTACGAGGCCGGAGGATACGGAGCCTCCGTGGTCCCGGGTGCCACCGAAGAGGACAAACGGGACAACCTCAAGGAGATGGTGAACTACGTCCATTCCAAGGGCTTTATGGCAGGCATCCACGCCACGGGCGACCGGGCCGTGGACGCCGCTGCCGAAGCCTTTATGTACGCCTGTGACAACAATCCCGATGTGTCTGTGAGGCACCAGCTCATCCACGGAGACTTCATGGACCCTGAAACCACCCGGGCTTTAAGCAAATACCCCTGCGGGGTATCCATGCAGCCTGCCATCGGCGCCATGATCTCCGACTTCGAGCCTGCCGTGGTGGGCGCCGAAAGGGCGGCAAAGGAGTTTCCAGCCCGCATGGTCCAGCAGAGCGGCCTGGTCCTCACCTTCAGCTGCGATGCCCCGGTCACCCTGCCCAACTGGCGCCAGGGCGTCCAGGCAGCGGTGCTTCGTGAAAACGTGGTATCCGGAAGGGTCAGCGGCCCGGAGGAGTGCATCACGCGGGAAGAGGCGATCCGTGCCTACACCCTGAACGGCGCCTGGCAGGACAACATGGAAAAGGAGAAAGGGTCCATCGAGGTAGGAAAACTGGCTGATTTCTGCATCCTGGGAGAAGACATCCTCACCGTGGAGGCCCGTCGCATCGGAGAAATCCCGGTGCTGGCCACAGTGTACAACGGGGAGATCGTCTTTGACGGGAGCAAGGGGTTGTTCGAAGAGAAATAAGCCGGGCACCTGCGGAGAATCCGAAGGCCCGCCACGCGGCCTTCGGGGGCGAGCCCGGACTGGAGGGGCCCGGTGAGGCGCCTCGGCGCACTGGCAGGGGCATGGGTATATTTCAGATTGTACCCAGGCATGGTGTTCAATATGAAATATGGAGGTAAATAATCCCCCTGCCGCTCCTTGAGCGGCCCCACCGGGACCCGACACCGATGCTATCTTTTTTTCAACGCATTATCAACTTCATTCCATTGCGGTCACCGGCGGCGATGAATGCCCAGTTTTTCCATGCGGCTCCGAAGGGTGGTCCGCGGAAGGCCGAGCCTCACGGCCGCGCCTTCTTTGCCTCCCACCACATGGTTGCAGGCTTTCAGGGCGGATTCGATGTACCGTCGGTCGATGGTGGCAAGGGGAAGGACCTGGTCCGGGGTGGTGACCCTGTCAAAGACCGACAGAAGGGACGAGGCCTCTTTACCTGCGCCATCCGAAGGGTTCAGGAGGGAACGGAAGGAGACGGAACCGCACCCCAGAATCAGCCAGCGTTCCAGGATGTTTTCCAGTTCCCGGATATTGCCGGGCCAGTCATAGGACGCCAGCTCGCTGAGTTCAAAGTTGTTGGGAAAAGGGGCCGTGCCCAGGTTCATCTCCCGGGCTTTCTTGCGTATGAGGTGGGCCACAAGGGCGGGGATATCCTGCCTGCGTTCCCTCAATGGGGGAATCCCGATGGGAAAGACGTTGAGGCGATACCAGAGATCTTCCCGAAAGGTCCCCTTGCGGACCATCTCCTGGAGGTTTCGGTGGGTGGCGCAGACAATGCGCAGATCCAGGGCAATGACCTTGTGGCCGCCCACCCTAACGATCTCGCGATGTTGAAGCAAGCGCAGGAGCTTGACCTGGGCGGTCAGGGAGAGCTCACCGATCTCGTCGAGAAAAACGGTGCCCCCGTCGGCAAGCTCCAGACTTCCGGGCTTTCGCTCCCCGGCACCGGTAAAGGCCCCCTTCTCGTGACCGAACAGCTCGCTTTCAATGAGGGTCTCAGGGATGGTGCCGCAATCGATCTTGATAAAAGGGCTGGCGCTTCGCGGCGACAATGCGTGCACCGCGTTGGCGATCACCTCTTTGCCCACCCCGGTCTCCCCCAACAGAAGGACGGAGCTGTCCAGGGGCGCCACCTTGCGCACCGACGCCATCACCGGCCCCAGGCCCCCCTCTTCACCGATGACGCTCCCCTCCACGGCACTCCCCATTTTTTTTGTCAGCTCATGTTTTTCATACCGATACTGCTCTTTCAGGTGGAGCACTTCCTGGTACCGCAAGGTGTTGGAGAGGGCCAGGGCCATGGGTTCCTTCAAGAGACTGAAGAGGTCCTGATGGCTGGAGGTAAAGAGATGCCTGCCGCTGGTAACGGCGATGAGGGCGCCGATACGCTCTCCGTCGAGCATGAGGGTGATCGCCATGAAGGAATCATCGGCTGTGCCCGCATGGCGGACATACTCCCCGGCCAGAAGATCCCGCTCAGGGTCCTCGATGACAATGGCGGATTCGGTGCGCTTGAAGGCCTCCTCCACGTACTCCGCACCCTGTTCAATGTGAAGGTATTCCGGAAAGGTGTTGAACGTCTCATGCATCAAGGAGGCATAGCCCAGGCGCTTGAAGCAGTTTTTCGGGTAATCAAAGTAGATCAGAACAAGCCGGTTCATGGGTATCCGGTCTTGCATGGACACCAGCAATCGCTTGAGGACCTGGTCCATGTCCAGGCTCGCGCTGATGCACCCAATGGACTCCCTGAAAAACGAAAACCGCTCCGAATCACTCACTGGCTCCTGCATACACCCCCACCGTCACTTTTCAGCTCAACATTGCCTCCGACAGCCCTGCCGAGGGCCAAACGTTCGACAAACAGGTTTTGTTTTTTGGGAACGCGCCCCAATGGGGCATAGGGCTGCAAGAAAAAAATAAAAGCTCAAAAAACAGCCTCCGGCGGCAAGGTGTGCCACCTTGAAAGCAAATTACCGCCGGGCTTTGCCCCTCGTTCCTCGGGTCAAATCCCAGCGGTATTCTGGCGAGCCATTGTGTGATTATGTGTTTCCGACAGCCTCGTCCCTCTTATTTTTGCGAAGCTTTGCTCAAAAAGCAACCCGCCGGTGTTATTCCGGTTAACGTCAAGCGAATCCCCCATGCCCTTCATCGTGTTTCCAGAAGAATAACATGGGCCTCTCCAGCGTAAGCGGGTGCCATATGTCACACACCACGCGAATGCCCCGAAAACGCATGTTTGATGGCTGCCTCCATGCATTCGCCACAGGGTTTCCAGGTGCCCCCACCTGGCCGCCGGAGGCCAGCTTGTCCCCTTCTTTAACCATAGACACCGGGGTCAGTTGAACATCCGCCTGATGAGCTTCAGCTTCCAGGGGGCGTAGGGCCAGTACTTCAGGGGAGCCTCAAAAAAGGTGGGTTTGTCCAGGATGCTTTTGTAGTGGGTAAAGGCCCGAAAGCCTGCTTTGCCGTGGTAGTTGCCCATGCCGCTGGCCCCCACTCCGCCAAAGGGCAGGTTGGGGTTGCTCAGGTGCATCAGGGAGTCGTTCACCGCCCCGCCTCCGAAGGAGACCTCACGGAGGATCTTGCGGATCCGCACCCTGTCCTTTGCATAGACGTAGCAGGCCAGGGGCTTGGACCGCTCCTTGACCTTGCCGATGGCCTCGTCCAGATCGGAAAAGGCGATGACCGGCAACACGGGGCCGAAGAGCTCATCTTCCATGACCGGATCCTCGAAGTTTACCCCGTTCATGAGGGTGGGGCTGATGGTCCGGGTATCCCTGTCCACCTCCCCGCCGTGGTGCACCTTGGCCGGGTCGATGAGGGCGGCAAGCCTTTCCAGGTTTCTCTCGTTGATGATCTGCACGTAGTTCTCCCGGAGGGTCTCTCCGGGGGCATAGCGGGTTTGTATCTCTTCTTTCAGGGCGGCAAGCAGGGGCGCCTCCACCTCTTTTTCCACCAGCACGTAGTCCGGGGCAATGCAGGTCTGCCCGGCGTTGAGGAACTTGGCCCAGGCAATGCGCCGGGCCGCCACCCGGATGTCGCAGCCGGAGAGCACAAAGGTGGGGCTCTTGCCCCCAAGCTCCAGGGTCACGGGGGTGAGGTGTCTGGCAGCCTTCTGGTAGATGATGCGCCCCACCGGGATGCTCCCCGTGAAAAAGACTTTGTCAAAGGCGTTCTCCAGCAGCTCGGTGGTCTCTTCCACCCCGCCCTCCACCACATGGAAATAGGCATCGGAAAACCCCTGGTTGATGATCTCGGCCATGATCTGTGAGGTTCGGGCGGGCAGCTCGCTGGGCTTAAGGATCACGGTATTCCCTGCGGCCAGGGCAGAAAGCGCCGGGATCAGGGAGAGGTTGTACGGGTAATTCCACGCCCCGATGACAAGGGTGGTGCCCAGGGGCTCCGGCAGAATGTAACTTCTGGACGGCACATTGGCCAGGCTCCCCGGCACCCTTTTTCTCCTGCTCCATCGGGGCACCTTTTTCACGAACATGTCGATCTCATGGTAAATCTGGGAGAGTTCGGTGAGGTAGGTTTCAAACTCGGACTTGCCGAAATCCTCGTAAATGGCCGCATTAAGTCTTGCTTCGTTGGCCTTGAGCAACGCCTTGAGTTTTTTGAGCTGCCCCACCCGAAAGGCCGGGTCCTTGGTCGCGTTTGTGTTGAAGTACTCCCTTTGTTTCTCAACAAGCCCCTTTGCATCCATGGTTGCTCCTTCAATGCAGGTGAAAGGTTGAATTTGATGAAAAAATGCCGCCTCTGGTTACCATGGGTAAAAAACAAGCATCCGGCTGCCGGGGGCAACTTTTTACGAACTGAGCAGTAACCAGGATTTAGCGGTTTATCGAATCGTTTACGTGTGTCGGCATACCAACCGAGACTGCCTTCGCAACTGTGCAGAATCTGTTCCAGGCACGAAAAAAGGGAAATCGCCTCGACGACCCGCCGTAGGGCCAGGTGAGACAACCTTCTGTTCAGGCAGTATAATCCGAGCGACAAAGAAACAACAAGGGAGGATAAGAACCGGTCAACCGGAGGGCACCACAGCGCCCCCGGTTGCGGATACAAAGACGACATATCGTCGCACAGACCCCATCAAGACGGTATATCGCCTCGACGAACCTCACCGCCCCAGCCCATGGCCCTTTTGGCATCCTCCAGGATCATGTAGAGGGCCGGGATGAGAAGCAGGGTGATGAGGGTGGCAAAGAGAATACCAAAGCCCAGGCTGATGGCCATGGGGATGAGAAACTGGGCCTGAACGCTGGTCTCCAGGATCATGGGAACCAGGCCGAAAAAGGTGGTGAGCGAGGTCAGGAGAATGGGACGGAACCGTCGCTGCCCGGCCTCACGGGTCCCTTCGAGGATGGTCATGCCCCTGGCCCGGTTGGTGTTGATGCGGTCGATCATAAGCAAAGAGTCGTTGACCACCACCCCGGAAAGAGCAATGACGCCGAAGAGGCTCAGCATGCTCAAATTGTAGCCCATGAGAAGATGGCCGAAGATGGCCCCCACAATGCCGAAGGGAATGGCGAACATGATGATCACGGGCTGGCCGTAGCTTTTAAAGGGGATGGCCAAGAGAGCGTAAATGGCAAACAGGGCCAGGAGGTAGCCCTCTTTCAGGCTCCCCAGGGACTCGCGTTTCTCTTTTTCCTCCCCAGCAAACCCGTAGGAGAGGCCGTCGTAGGTAGCCATGAGGCCCGGGAGCAGCTTCTCCCGGATATCGGCGTTGATCTCCCCTGCGTTGCCCTCTTTGGCGTTCACCGTGGCCGTAACGTTGACCACCCGCTTGCGGTTGTTCCGGGTGATGGTGGAATAGCCCCGGCCCCGGTCAAACCGGGCGGCCCTTGCAATGGGGATCTCCCCGCCACCGGGGGTGCGGATGCGCATGGCGGTGAGGGTCTGCATGAGCCTGCGGTCCCCTTCGGGGTATCGGATCTTCACCTTCACCTCGTTGCGGCCGATCTGCAGGCGCAACGCTTCGCTGCCGAAAAAAGCGCCCCGCACCTGCCGGGCAAAATCCGCCTCGGTGATGCCCAGGGTTTTCGCCTCATCCGTGAGGGTGAACTTGATCTCTCCCTTGCCCGGGGAGAAGTTGTCCTCAATGTCGGTGACACCGGGGTAGCCCGCCACGTAGGCTTTCACCTCCTCGGCGGCGGCCTCCAGCACCCGGTAGTCCACGTGCCGCAGCTCCACGTCGATGTCGGCGCCCATCTGCACCAGGTCCGTGGTAAAGGTCAGGGAATCGGCGCCGGGGATCTCCCCCACCTTTTTCCGCCACAGGGCCTTGACATCGCTGATGGGCACCGAGCGCTCTTCGGCCCGGGTCAGGAACAGGGCCACCTGGGCGATGTTTGTTGAGGACGCGGCGCCCTCGCCGTCGTTTCCAGGCCCCGTGGCCGCCATGGCCCCGCCCACGATGGCGTAGACATGACGAAAGATGGTGGGTTCTTCCGCGTGATGTGAGTCCATCTCGGCCACGGCCGCCATGGCCGTTTCGATGAGCATGTCGGTCTGGCGGCCCGTGGCTTCCAGGGTGGTTCCCACGGGCATCTGCAGGGCCGCGGTGATGCGCTCACCTTCCACCTCGGGCATGAAGGTAAACTTGATGAGGCCGGACCGGACCAGCCCCACGCTCATCAAAAGCAGGGCGATGCCGATGGCAAAGGTGGTGTATCGATACGCAAGGGCCAGGTCCAGGGTGCGTTTGTAGGGACCGGCCACAAAGCGCTCCAGCCGCTCCCCGAAGTGGACCCGTACCGCATCGATGCGCCCCAATACCGGACCGGAAAGGGGTTTGGCCGAGCCCCCGCTCAGGTGGGCGGGAAGCACGAAGAGGCTCTCCACAAGGGAGACCAGAAGAAGAGAAATCACCACGATGGGCACCGCCACCATGAACTTTCCCATGGTCCCGGCCACAAAGGCGATGGGCAGAAAGGCGGCCACGGTGGTGAGGATGGAGAAGGTCACGGGCACCGACATCTCGGCGGCTCCGTCGATGGCGGCCTGCAGAAAGGGTTTTCCCTTTTCGCGATGGGCAAAAATATTCTCCCCCACCACGATGGCGTCGTCCACCACGATCCCCAGGGCCAGGATAAAGGCGAACAGGGAGATCATGTTGATGGAGACGTCAAAGGAGGGCATGAGCATCAAGGCGCCCATAAAGGAAATGGGGATCCCCAGCATCACCCAGAGGGCCAGGCGCAGCTCCAGAAAGAGCCCCAGCACGATGATCACCAGGCACAGGCCCAGAAGGGCGTTTTTCTTCAGAAGGTTAAGGCGGCTCTCCAGGAGCTCGCTGGTGTCGTTCCACACGGCCGCGCGCACCGAGTCCGGCCACTGGGCGTTGAGCTCGTCCACGTAGGCCAGCACGATGTCGGAGATCTCCGTGGGTTTCTGGTCGCCCACCCGAAAGACGTTGATCATGGCCGCGGGCTTGCCGTCAAAGCGGGCGTAGGTGCCCGTGTCTTCAAAGCCATCGGTGAGAACGGCAATGTCTCCCAGCCTCACCGTGGCCCCGTTGCCTCCCCGGACAATGACGATATCGGCGTACTCAGCCGCCTTGTAGCGTTTCTCCTTGGTGCGCAGCAGGATCTCTCCGCTGCGGGTCTTGATGGTGCCCCCGGGCAGGTCCAGGGAGGCCTGGCGCACTGCCGCGGCCACGGTCTCCATGGTGAGGCCGTAACGCCTCAGGTTCTCCTCCGTCACCTCCACGGTCACCTCGTAGGGCCGCACCCCGCCCAGCTCCACCTGGGTGATCTTGGGGTGATCCAGGAGCTGGTTTCTCACCATCTCGGCCCGCTCCCTCAGGGTCCGTTCGGGCAGGTCACCGTAGACCACCACGGACACCGTCTCCTGAAGGTTCAAGATTTTACTGACAATGGGCTGCTCCGCGTCTTCCGGGAAGGTGGTGATGCGGTCCACCTCGCTTTTGATATCCTGGAGCACCACGTTGGGGTCCACCCCGGTGCGCAGCTCGGCGATGACGCTGCCCCGGCCCTCGAAAGCCTGGGAGGAGAGCTCGTCAATGCCGTCGATGCCGGAGATGGCCTCCTCGATCTTCAGGATGATGCCCTCTTCCACCTCGTCGGGGCCCGCCCCGAGGTACTCCACCTCCACCCGGACCTTGTCCAGGGCGATCTCGGGAAACACCTCCTGCTTCACCCCCAGGCCCTTGATCAGACCGCCCACCACAAACACCATCATCAACAGGTTGGCCGCCACATGGTTGTTGGCCATCCATTCAATCCATTTTTTCATTTCGGCACCTAAGGGTCACACAACGTTATATGTTTGAATACTTGCCCTGACATCGCCTTCTACGTCTAAATTGCTGGAAAAAAGCATGCCTTCTATGGTTAAAGTCGGTTTAAAAAGCAGGCCTCCGGCGGCCAGGGGATGATCCCCTGGACCCCAGGTTGCGGATGTCCTCTCCCTTCGTTCCTCAGGGTGAGGACATCCGCCAAGGCTTTAAAGAAATTGAGCTAAACCTGTTTGTCAAACTTTTCAAAAGTTTGGCCCCCGGCAGGGCCGCCGGAGGCATCTTTAACTTGGATGCCTCCGGCGACAAGGTGGGGGCACCTTGAAACCCTATGGCGAATGCATGGAGGTTGCTGTTATACGCTTGCTCACAAGAGCATTCACATGATCCATGACATGGGCAACCGCTTATGCTGAAAAGGCCTATTTCATCCTTCTGGAATCACGATGAAGGGCATTTGCAATTCGCTTGACTTTAACCGGAATAACTCCGGTGAGTCGCTTTTTGACAAAAGCTCCGCAGAAACGTTTCGATATGTGTCCGATGCGTTTGAAACAGTTGGCTTACCGATAACGTTCGGCGGATCCGAGACGCTCACAAGACCTGTTTGTCAAACTTTTTAAAAGTTTGGCCCCCGGCAGGGCCGCCGGAGGCTTTTTTTATAGGCCACCCCGATCAGGGCGCTGCCTGCCACTGCCTCAGCTTCATGCCCGGGGCGGCTCCGGCCACCCCGGAGGTAATGGCGGCCTCGCCTTCGGCAAGGGGACCTGTGACAATAGCCCGGGCTTTGCGGCGCCACACCACGGTCACCTCCCGCACGGACAGGGTGTTTTCCGGGGTAAGGACATAGACCCATTTGCCGTCCACCAGGGCTTCAAGGGGAATGGAAAAACCGGAGTCAATGGGCCTGCCCGTCAGCTCCACGCCCACGTACATCTCGGGGACCATGGCGGCCACCTCATCCTTGAAAGGTTCCTCCACCCTCACCAGGAGCCGTGCCATGCGGCCGTCCGGGTCCACATCGGCCAGGCGCCTCACCAGGCGTCCGGTGCGAAGGACCTGCTCTTTGCCCGCCGTCAGGCTCACCCGGACCTCGTGTTGCTCCGGGTCCACCCAGGCCAGCTCTTCGGCCGTCACCGGCACCACCACGTCCATGCGGTCCGAAGCCAGAAGGCGCGCCACGGTCATGCCCTGGGAGACAAACTGGCCCGGGGCCACGGTTTCGCTGAGGACCCGGCAGGCAAAGGGGGCCTTCACCGTGCAGCGCGCGATATCCAGGCGCCGTGCCGCAAGATCGGCCTTTGCCCCTTCAAGCTGGGCTTTTGCAGAGGCCAGCTGCGGTTCATAGAGCAAGAGGGGGGAAGGGGTCATGCCTTCGCGGCCCGGCATCCGCTCCCACTCCAGCTTGGCGGACCGGGCCTTGGAGCGCACCTCGGCCAGGGCCAGTGCGGCCTGGGCCACCTGGGATTCCGCCTTGATTGAGGCCAGGCGATAATCTTCATCATCCAGGGTGAACAGGACCTCGCCTGCGGCAAAGGACTTGCCCACTTCCATGTGATCCGCCACCACATACCCCGACACCCTGGGCACCACGTCCATCTGCTGAAAGGGCACCACCGTGCCCTGGGTCACGATACGCGCCCGCCCATCGGCCCGGGCCACGGGCACGGTCTCCACCAGCTGGCCCCGCTCTTCGGCCGCGGTCCTCTCCGGCGCCCGTTTCAGGTGGATCATCACACGCATCACCAGAACCCCCGCCACCAGAATCACCAGGGGGAGGATCCATTTCATCCGCGGGCGCCAGTTCTGTCCCATGGTTCTCTCCTTGCTCGACCGCCATTCATCTTCCATGACTCATTACTCCGTTTCTCTGTGTGTCGTCACATACGTCTCGACCCATGTGTCGCTGAAAGACCCTCCCAGGGCACGGGCCAGGCCGATGCGGTTGGACAGGAGAAGGCGCCGGCTGGTTGCCAGGCGGCTCCGGGCTTCATTTTCCGCAATGCGCGCGATCATCAGGGTCAGGTAATCTGAGGCGCCTTCCAGGTACCGGCTGGTCACGTAGGCCGTGGTGGCCGACGAAGCATCCAGGGACTCCTTGAGGCGGGCGTCTTCCCGCTCGCCGTTGCGGCACCGGGTGAGGGCGTCCGCCGCTTCGGTGAAGGCGGTTAGGGCCGTGGTGCGATACCGGGCCACGGCGTCATCAAAGGCGGCCCTGTCGGCCTCCACCAGGGATTTTCGTCGTCCCCAGTCGATGAGGGGGGCCAGGAGTTCTCCGCCGATGTTCCACACCGTCCCGCTGTTGGACCCGGCTTCCCAGCCGTCGCCGGCCCTGCCGTAACCGGCTGTGAGGCTGAAGGTGGGAAACCGGTCCGCCAGGGAGACGGCAACGGCCTCATCGGCCTTCATCACATCCAGCATGGCGCGGACCATGTCGGGGCGCCCGAGGATCAGCCGCGATGAGAGGGGTTCCTGGGACAGGGGGGCCATGGTGGGAAGGGGCTTGCCCGAAATGCCGGGGATAACGGCCTCCAGGCCGCCGGGCTTGCGGTTGAGCAGGGCAGACAGGGCGTGATCGGCCACGGCCACGTCAGTACGGTACCTGGCAAGGGTCACCTCATCCACGGCCAGCTCGGTGCGGGTGTCGTAGACATCCCGCGCCGTGGCCGTGCCCTGGCCGTAACGCCACTCAATCATCTCCAGAAGCTCACGGCGCATGGCCACCCGCTCTTCGGACAGATCCAGCTGGACCTGCCGTTCGAGGCGAAGGTACCAGGTGTCCGCCACCTGGGCCGACACGGTCACAAGGGCTTCGGAAAGGGAGGCAAGGGAGGCTTCCCGGTCCAGGGCCCGCTGGTTTTCAAGGGCCTGCCTGCCGCCCCAGAGGTCCAGCTCGTAGGAAGCTGCGGCCGACAGGTTCCAGGAGTTGGAAATCCCGGCCATGAACCCTTCGGTTCGAGCCCGACCGGCAGAACCGGTGAGGTTGACCCCTGGGAGATCCGCAGCCTTTTGCGCCCCAAGCAGCGCCTCAGCCTTTCTCACGTTGGCCGCGGCCCGGTCCAGGGTGGGGTTCTCCTCCAGGGCCGTCTCCACCAGCGTGTTCAACGTGTCGTCTTCCAGAAAAAGCCACCAGTCCACCTCCGGGCGCAGGGTCGTGTCCCCTGCCTCCCGCAAATCCACGGCCTGCTCGGCCATGGCCCCGGGTGCTGTCCGGTCATGGACGGAGCAGCCTGAAAAGGCCCCCAGGCCAAGGGCCAGAACGATTAACCAACCTCGTTTCATGTGTCCTCCATACCCCGTGTAATGTAATCGATGAGGGAATTCACCACCGTCTCTTCGGGCATGGCCGTGGTCAGCGCCCTCGGGCAGGAGTCCGTCAGGTACCCGCGCACCGCGTGAATCGCGTGCTGCATGGCCCCAAGGGACATCCGAAACCTTAAGACAACCTCCTCTTTGGGCAGATTCGGAAGGGCCTCGCCAAGGGCCTTAAGGTACCGGTTGAGGAGGGGCTCGATCAGCGGACCCACACGTTCCATCATGGCCCCCCTGTGCTCGGTGAAGACCCGGTTCATGATAATGGAAAACCCGCCGAACTCCGGCTGGACCACCGCCCGAAGGGTGGGCTCGATGAGGGCCGTCATCACCGCCCGCACCGACGGAGGCTCACCGGCCTCGGCGGCCTCGGCCTCAACGGCGTCCAGCCGGGCCATCCGAATGGCATTGAGGGGCTCCAGGCGTCTGCGGAGGACCGCGTCCATGAGGTTCTCCTTGCTGCCGAAGTGGTAATTCACCGACGCGACATTGACCCCGGCCCGCTCGGTGATCTGCCTGAGGGAGGTACCGTAAAACCCCATCTCTGCAAAAAACGACTCCGCTGCGTCCAGAATATTTGTCTTGGTCTCTTCCACCGCCATCTCTCGTCTCCTCTTCCGGCTTTCCGCCTCTTCCAGATGTTCCACGTCTTCCAGTTATCTGATAGATCCAGCCATGGGGCCGTGTTGGTTCTTCTCTTCAACCACGCCAGATCCCGGTATGTTTTGGATTCTATCCCAGAATAATTCAAACAGACGTTTAAATCAACTGTACATTTCAAACATATGTTTAAAATTTATCTCTCCCGTGGCGGTCATGGGATACAAAAGACGGAGCCCACAAAGGCCCGCAAGGCGATATGGCATGCCCGGACCGGGCATGCTCAGCCGGGGAACAGGTGCTGGAAATCATCGGAGTAGAACCGGAAAAAGAAGGGAGAAGAAAAGCAGAGCGGCCCGTAACCACGGGCCGTGAAGGGTCTTGTCGCAAAAGTGAGGGCAAAGGGGAGATGCAACCGTCAGCCCGGATATTTCACGGCGTCAACAAACAGGAGCAATCTCAGCCAATGGCTCTGGCCTGATCGTTTTCTTATGACCCATCCGGGTCAGCAGGAACCGGAGGCAGCCCAGCGTCCGATGGCCTCGGACACCCCGCAGGTGTCGTTGTCCGAAACCGAGGCAAAACAGGCTTTCAGGTCGTCCGGCGCGTTGGCCACCACAAACCCCTTGCCCGACCAGTGAAGGAGATCTTCATCGTTGTAGTCGTTGCCCACGGCCATGGTCTGGGCGGGAGAGACCCCGCATTGCTCGGCAAGATAAGATACCGCCTCGCTCTTGCAGATCCCCTTGGGAAAGACCTCCAGCCAGGTGCTGGCGCCGTCAAAGGGTGAGGTGGTGCGGATCACGGTGAAATCGGACAGGGCCCGGGAAATCTCTGCAAACAGGGCGCTGGCGCGAACCTCCCGGGTAATGGCCAGGAACTGGGACGCCGGACCGGAAAAGTGCCCGTTGATGGGTTCGGAAAAACCATCGTAAAAGGAGAGACGGGTATCGAAATCGGGGTTCTCCGGCGCGTGCCGGTGGTAGACGAAACGATGCCCCTCGGGCACGGCTCCGTGGACCATGTAATCCAGCCCAAAGGAGTCAAAGACCCCCTTGATGTACAGGCAGGCCTCATGGGAGAGGCTCGCCTCCCGGATCATGTTGGCCGCCGGGTCGGGGTACCGGGCGATGCCCACCCCGGTGGAGAAGACAAGGTAGTCCACGGGCAGATCCGCTGGGGCCGCCTTCATGAACGAGTACAGATTGCGCCCCGTGGCGATGACGCGGATGACACCCTGCTCACCCAGCCGCCGAAGGCTTTCGAGATCCTCATCCGCCACCGTGCGGTCGCTGCGGAACAGGGTCCCGTCAAAATCCGTAATCATCATGCGCTGCATGGGCCGTTCCTTTTTCCTTTCCTGGTTTCATGGCATCGGAGCCCCACAAGGCAGCCCCATCAAACATCATAGCGTACCATGAAACATCCCGCGTCTCAATCAGCGACAACCCCCTCGCCCGAAGAGCCCCCGGAAAACCGGAAAGATTTGACGAAAGCGCCGTCAACCACGTATCATCAAAAAATTGATACCCTTTCGTACCGGATCACCACCTGTGGTCATCCCCGTTGAAGGATATCAGCACTCAACGCCTTCTGGAACCATGCCAAACGCAACCGGGCCTCGGCCCGCCTTATAAAATGATATAAAGGCCGCCATGAAAAAAGCCTTTGACGACATCATCTCCGCCATGAGCAGGGTGGTTTTCGGCAAAACCCACGAGGTGAAGCTGGCCATCACCTGCCTCTTTGCCGGTGGACACCTCCTCATCGAAGACCGACCGGGTATCGGCAAGACCACCCTTGCCAAGGCCCTCTCCCGCTGCCTGGGGCTTGGCTTCACCCGGATGCAGTACACCAGCGACATGCTCCCCGGCGACCTCCTGGGGGTCTCCGTCTTCGACCAGGCCAGCGGCAGCTTTGTCTTTCACAAGGGGCCCATCTTCACCCAGGTGCTCCTGGCCGATGAAATCAACCGCGCCACCCCCAAAAGCCAGAGCGCCCTTCTGGAGGCCATGGAAGAGTGGCAGGTCACCGTTGAAGGCAACAGCTACCCCCTGGCCAAGCCCTTCTTCGTCATCGCCACCCAGAACCCCCTGGAGCAGTCCGGCACCTTTCCCCTGCCCGAGTCCCAGCTCGACCGGTTCCTCATGCGAATCAGCGTGGGGTACCCGGACCGCAAAGCCGAGCGCGAACTCCTTGAAACCGGGAACCGAAAGCACGCCATTGAAAAAATCCGGCCGGTGCTGAACACCGAGCAGGTCATGACCATCCGAAGCAGCATCGCCTCCATCCACGTCTCCGCCGCGTTTCTGGACTATGTGCAGGACCTCCTTGATTTTACCCGGAGCGCCCCCCACTTCACCCACGGTCTCTCCCCCCGGGCCGGACTGGCCATCCTCCACGCCACCCGCTCCTGGGCCTGCCTCAACGGCAGGGACCACGTGATCCCCGAAGACCTCCAGGCTGTCTTCCCCTACATCGCCGGCCACCGGCTCCAGTCCCGGGAGACCCGGTCCGAATACTCCTTCCAGCAGCTCCAGGACCTGCTCATGGAGGTGCCCGTTCCGTGAAAGTCGCCGCGGCAAACGCCCTGCTCCGGTTCACCTCCCGGGGCCCCCGACGGCCCCTTCCCCTTGGGATCAAGGCCCTGCGCATCTACATCCTCCCCACGGGCCGGGGGCTTCTTTTTGCCTGCGCGGTGACGGCCATGGTCGGGGGCTCCCTGAACTACACCAACAACCCCGGGTTTCTCTTTGCCTTTCTTCTGGCCTCCATGGCCCTGATGTCCACCCTCTACACCCAGAAAAACATCAAAGTGCTCACCCTGGTATCGGAAAAGCACACCCCTGTCTTTGCGGGCAAGCCCCTCTGGTTTGAGCTGGCCGTCAAAGCCGACGCCGCCCCCCGCTACAGGGTCGCGGCAGGGTTCAAGGACCAGGGACGCGTTGTGCGGGACATCCCTGCAGGAGAGACCGTCACCTTCCGCCTGCCCCTTGAAACCCTGGCGCGAGGACGCTTCCGGCCCCCGCCCCTCATCGTGGAGTCCACTTACCCCTTCGGGCTCTTTCGCACCTGGGTAAGCATCCGACTGGACACCCACTGCCTTGTCTTTCCCGCGCCCCTGCCCCATGCCTTTGAAACGGCCACAGCCCCTAGCCCAGGTCAAGGCGCAGGAACCTCCCCACACTCCGAGACCGGCGACTTCAGGGAACTCAAGACCTATCGTCCGGGGGATCCCGGAAGCCGCATCGCCTGGAAACCCCTGGCCCGGGGCCAGGGCCTCTGGACCAAATCCTTTGAGGCAGAGCAGAACCACGCCGTCACCCTCTCCTGGGACCTCATCCGGGCAACAGGAACCGAGGCCCGCATCAGCCACCTCTGCCACCTGGTGCTGGAAGCCCACCGGCAAGGAATCCCTTACGGCCTGTCGGCCCCGGGCATAACCATCGATCCGGGCGCCCCGGCCAGCGTCCCCCATCGGGACCGATGCCTCACCGCCCTGGCCATGATGCCACCAAGCGACCAACCCGGATATTTCACGAGTCGGCCACAATAACATAGCGCAATCACGATCTATTATTTTAGATACGTCGTTTTCTCATGAAATATCCGGGCTAACAAAAAGCGTGCTTCCTGCGGCGAGGTGAGCCACCTCGAAAGCATCGTGCCATGTGAACATGAAAGAAAAGGTTGGACCAACCACCGTGTCGACGTCTTCAACAAAAAAAGGCCGCCATCCCAGGGAAGAGGCGGTGAAAGGCACCCTGCCCCTGCTGGTGGCGGCCCTTGCGGCCGGGCTGATTCCCCACATGACCCACCTCAGCCCCTGGATCCCTGTCTGGTGTGTCGGGTTCTGGGGGTATGCGGTGCTGTCCGAGCCCAAGGGGTGGCCCCTGCCCCGGACCCTTTCCCGCGTGTGCCTCACCTTCCTGGGGTTTGCCTGTGTGTTTGTCTCCAGCAACGGGGTCATCGACAACCGCTTCGGGGCCAGCCTCCTGTGTGTCATGGCGGGTTTGAAACCCCTGGAGACCCGGCGGGAGCGGGACCTGTTCATCGCCATTTTCATTGCCTATTTCATGGTGGTCTCCAGCCTCTTTTTCTCCGCCTCCCTTGTGATGACAGCGTACATGGTGGCGGCCATGATCCACATCACCGCCATCCTGCTGCGCATCAACTGCCCTGCGGTGCCCTTGAAAGAGGCCTTCAAGGTGTCGGGGGCCATCACCGGCAAGGCCGTCCCCCTCACCCTGGTCCTCTTCTTCTTTTTCCCGCGCATCGACGGAAGCCTCTTCGGGATCACCGCCAGCCGAAGCGCCTCTTCGGGGTTTTCAACCACCCTCTCCCCGGGCAGCGTCTCCAATATGGTCAAAAGCCAGGCCCCGGTCTTCCGGGTGACCTTTGACGGAACCATTCCCCCCTCGGGCCTGCGCTACTTCCGGGGCATCGTCTTCCAAAGCTTCAACGGCACCTCCTGGCGCGCCGCCACCCGCCCCCCATCGGGGGCAACGGTCAGAGGTACCGGCCCCCTTGCGTCCTACGAAATCATGGTGGAAACCAAAAACACGGACCGTCTCTTTCCCCTGGACCTTCCCGTCACCCTGCCCAAGGGCACGGCACAATGGGCAGATCATACCATGCAAAAGCCCAAGGGGGGCCTCAAGGAAGCACCCTACCGGTTTCACTCCGCCACCGCTTACACCACCGGGCCCTTTGCCCCCTGGGAGGCCGTCTTTACCCGCCTGCCCCCCGGGGGAAACCCCAAAAGCCGCCGCCTGGCCCGTCGCTGGCGAGCCCAGGCCTCGGATGCCCGCCAGGTGGTGGACAGCGCCCTGACCTATCTCGGCACCAACGGGTTCGTCTACACCCTCACCCCTCCCCTCCTCTCTGAAGAGAGAATCGACCAATTCCTCTTTGACACCCGAAAGGGCTTTTGCGAGCACTACGCCTCGGCCTTTGTCTTTCTCATGCGGGCCGCAGGGGTTCCGGCACGTATCGTGGGCGGCTACCTGGGGGGTACCGTCAACCCCATGGGAAACTACCTCATCGTCCGGCAGGCCGATGCCCACGCATGGGCAGAGGTCTGGCTTAAAGGACAGGGCTGGGTACGGGTGGACCCCACCTCGGCCGTGGCACCGGACCGGGTGGAGCGGGGGGCGGGCTTCGGCCTTCCCGAGGCGGACCGCCCCTCCTTTTTCATCGGCGACGGCGCCTCCTTCCTGACCCGGGGGCTCCAGCGAATCAGCCTGGGGTGGGATGCCCTCAACTACCACTGGGACACGCGGGTCATCGGGTACTCCGGCAGCCTCCAGGAGGCGTTCCTCAAAAAACTGGGCGCCTCGTCCCGATCCGCCAAAGGGTGGGTTGCCGCCGCAGCCTGGGGGGTTGCCCTCTGCTGCGCCGCCTTTGGGCTGGCCTGGCTGATCCTGGAACTGCGGAGCCGCACCAAAATCCCGCCGGTACGGGCCAGCTGGGAGCTGTTTCAAAAGAAAATGGAAAAGGAAAAAATCACCCGACATCCGGCCACCGGCCCCCTGGACTACCTGGACCGGATCAAGAAAGAAGCCCCCCACCTCTACCCCGAGGCACGCAGGATCATCCGCCTTTATGTGGCCCTCACCTACGGACCGCATGGAGACGACCCCGAAAGGCCCCATGAGCTGAGGCAGGCGGTGGTGCGGTTCAACCCACGAAAAATCCGGCCCCGATCCCCCAAAACCGGGCCGTAAAAAGAGCTGCCCCCTAACGGATCGGCATCAAGCGTTTTTTTGTATTGCGTCCCCTTTGAATTCGTGTAAGCTGGGGCGCCAATACAACACGACAACATGGGTAAACCATCAAATTAGGATATGACACCACCATGAAAAAACGACTGAGAAAAAAACTGCACGTGGGTGAGTTCCAGGAGTTCGGCTTCAACCTCACCATCAAGTTCACCGACCAGAACACCAACGAGGCCCTGGACGCCTTTGTGGAGTCCTTCCTGGATGAAGTGATCGACCCCAACGGCCTGGATTTCGGCGGCGGTGGAGACCGTTTTGACTTTGCCGGTTTCGTGGTTCTGGCCACCCGCGGCAGCGTCACCGACGAGCACCGCGCCCTGGCAAACGCCTGGCTCGAAAAACGCGACGAGGTCGTCTCCTTTGAGGTGGGCGAGCTGGTGGACGCCTGGTACCCTTAGGCCAACGCCCAAAAAAATAGGGCGAAGGCGCGATCATGGACGCCTTCGTCCCCCTGACCGATTCAGGAACCGCACCTTCGCCCCGGGCCCGTCACAGGCCCAATGCCATCACCCCACGCCAAAAATCAGGACAGCCTGCATCACATGGCTGTCGCATCGCGGCGTCGGGGCCTTCTCTTTTTTCTCCACCCGGATCATCCAGATCCCGTCATGGGCACTCAACGGGAACAAAAACACCCATAAGGCTTAAAGCAGCAACCACGGCTTTCCATTGCTGCATACCATCCTCCCTGTGGGCTTCGTGAAATATGGGCGTCCGGACCACCGACCCTCCAAACAAAAAAAGCCACGACATGACGACGGACCGCTTGTGCGGTGCGCCAGCCTTCGTGGCTTGACATTACTCAATCCCAGCCCTTGTCAGATCTGGGCCGAAGTACATTAAGGAACCCTTTTTGCTTTTGAAACCTGCAGGTTTCTATTGCCTTCTTTCCTGTCACAGCCCACCACGCATGTCAACTGTTTTTGCTCAAAAACAGCGATCACAACCACCCGCGCGCCCTGTCTTATACGGATCCCCTCCCCCTTCTGTCAGCATCACGGCGGCACAAGCGGGTACATTTTTCCGTAAAAATCCTGTATACACCGTAAGGTTACGAGTAATGCGGTAAGGCGTTTTCCCCATGGGAACACCGCCTTTTCAATCCCATGCCATGAGGTCTATGATGAAAAAGCTCGCCATTGAGGCTGCCACCACCCTGTTCGCCCTGCTGGCCCTGCTGTCGGTCTGCTCCCCAGCCTCCGCAGCCCAGCAGCCCCCCACCCTGCGCATCGCCCTTTTGCCCATCCCCGACGTGCTGCCCGTGTTCGTGGCCGAGGAGAAGGGGTACTTCAAGGAGGCGGGCATCCGCGTGGAGACCTTCCCCGTGGGCAGCGCCCTGGAGCGGGACCAGCTCATGCAGGCGGGCCGCATCGACGCCATGGTCAACGAAATCTCGGGCACGGCGAGCTTCAACCGGGAGACGGTACGCATGAAGATCGTGGCCGTGGCCCGTGCACCCAAGGGGAGTTCGCCCCTTTTTCGAATCCTCTCCAGCCCCGGCTCAAAGATCACCACCCCGGACCAGCTTGCAGGGGTTCCCATCGCCGTCTCCAAGCACACCGTCATCGAATACCTCACGGACCGGCTCCTGGGCGACAGCGGGCTCTCCACCAAAGAGATCGTCAAAAAATCGGTGCCAGTCCTGCCCGAGCGCATGCAGCTGCTCCTCTCCGGACAGATCAAGGCCGCCACCCTGCCCGATCCCCTGGCCTTTGCCGCCATGAAGGCCGGTGCCCATGTGGTGATGGACGACACCCGCGCCCCCCTGTACAGCGCAAGCGTCCTCTCCGTCAGCGCCGAAGCCTGGACCGGCAACAAGCAGGCGGTGGGGGCCTTTGTGGACGCCTGGATGAAGGCTGCCCAAGACATCAACGCCGACCCCGAGAGTTTCCGGCCCCTGATGCTTAAAAAGATCCGGGTCCCCAAGAACGTTCGCCAGAGCTTTGTCATTCCGCCCTTTCCCGTCAACACCGTGCCATCAAGGGCCCAGTGGGACGATGTCATGGCCTGGATGACGGAAAAAGGGATTCTCAAAAAACCCGTCGCCTACGGCACCTCCGTTGTGACCGGCCGTTTCAAGGAGTAAGCCGAGACCTGTGACCGCTCCCATCATCGACATAGAGACCCTGAACTTCCGCTACCGGGACCGTGCCCCCATCTTTGAGGATTTTTCTCTCACCATCCGCCAGGGCGAGGCGTGGAGTGTCATCGGCCCATCGGGCTGCGGCAAGACCACCCTGCTCTACCTCATGGCCGGGCTGACCCGGCCGGACTCAGGGGTGATCCGCGTGGGGGGCGCTCCCATCGAGCGACCCCGGCCCCGAACGGGCCTCGTGCTCCAGGACCACGGGCTCCTGCCCTGGGCCACGGTGGAGGAGAACACGAAGCTGGGATTCAAGATCCGCGGGTTTTACGGTCCCGACGGCAAGCACAGCCCCGAAGACGCCGAAAAAGACCCCGAGGCCGAAGAGGCCCTGACCCGCCACTGGCTCTCCTGGCTCGGCATCGACCACGTGCGGGAAAAATACCCCGCAGAACTCTCCCGGGGCCAGCGCCAGCGGGCCGCCATTGCCCGGACCCTGGTCCTCTCACCGGACCTCCTGCTCATGGACGAACCCTTTTCCGCCCTGGACGCCCCCATCCGCGAAGAGCTCCAGCGGGTGATGAACCGATTTCACCGGGAGACCGGGCTCACGAGCCTCACCGTCACCCACGACATCGAAGAAGCCGTGGTCCTGGGCGAAAAAATTCTCGTCCTGTCCGACACCGTGAACCAAACGCCCACCATCGTGGACAATCCCCACGCCGGAGACCCCGACCTGCGCATGGGCAGACAGTTCCTGGAGCAGTGCAGCGCCCTGCGCGCCCTCATCGAGACCCGGTCCCGAAAGGAGAAGCCATGAGCCAGGTACGTCGGCGCTCCACCCCCATGGGAACCCTTCTGGGCAGCCTCACCCTTCTCCTCATCTGGCAGGTGGCCTCCATGCTCCTTGCCCGGCCCATTTTGCCGCCCCCCACCGTGGTGGTACCCCTGTTCCTCAAGGCCCTGCCCGGAGACCTGGGCCTCCACCTTCTGGCCAGCACAGCGCGGGTCCTGGCCGCCATTCTCCTGGCCGTGATCACGGCAGCCCCCCTGGGCCTGGCCCTGGGCCAGCTGCCCAAACTCGACCGCATCGTCGGGCCCCTGGTGGCCATCATCTACCCCATCCCCAAGATCATCTTCCTGCCGGTGATCTACGTGCTGCTGGGGATCACCGACCTCTCCAAAATCACCCTCATCGCCTTTATCATCTTCTTTCAGATCCTGGTGGTGGTCCGGGACGAAGCCGCAGGGCTGAGGCGCGAGCTCATTATCTCGGTGCGTTCCCTGGGCGCGGGACGACGGGCCCTCTTCCGCTACGTCTACCTGCCCGCATCCATTCCCGCTGTGCTGACGGCCCTGAGGGTCTCGGTGGGTACGGCCGTGGCCGTCCTCTTCATCGCCGAACAGTCCCTCACCAGCTGGGGACTCGGCTACTACATCGTGGTGGAGACCTACCAGGTCCTCATGTACCCGGAGATGTACACAGGCATCATGGCCATGGGCCTTTTGGGCGCGGCCCTCTATGTCCTGATCCATACCATCGAACGAAGGTACGCAAAGGGGTAAGAAGCATACGAAAAGCAGCCTCCACCGGAGGCATTTTTTATATAATTAAGGAGTTCCCCATGTCTGTCGTTCAAACCCTTACTGCATCGCCCTGGTTCCTTGCCATCCGGCCCAAAACCCTTCCCGCATCGGCGGCCCCGGTTATCGTGGGCACGGCCTGTGCCATGGGCGACAACGCCTTTGCCTTTCTCCCCGCCCTGGCTGCCCTTTTGGGGGCCATGCTCCTTCAGGTGGCGGTGAACCTGGCCAATGACTACTTTGACAACAAGCACGGCATCGACTCGGAAAAGCGCCTGGGGCCTGTGCGGGTAACCCAGAGCGGCCTCATCGCACCGAACCGGGTCCTGGCCGCCATGGTGCTCTGCCTGGTGCTGGCCACTGTCACGGGGATCTATCTGGTGGCCCGGGGCGGACTGCCCATTGTGGTCATCGGCGTGCTGTGCATCCTCTCCACCCTGGCATACAGCGGAGGGCCCTACCCCATCGCCTCCAACGGCCTGGGTGAGCTTTTTGCCTTTCTCTTCTTCGGACCGGTGGCGGTCTGCGGCACCTATTACGTCCAGGCCCTCACCATGGGCCCCCGGCCCCTCATCACCTCCATCCCTGCAGGCCTCCTGGTGGCGGCCATCATGAACGTCAACAACCTCCGGGACATCCCCACGGACTCCGTGGCAGGAAAGCGGACCCTTGCCGTTCGCATGGGGCGCGGCATGAGCTCCGTCTTCTGCGGACTCCTTGTCCTCATCCCGTTTTTCATGCTGCCCCTGCTCTTCCTCTCCGGGTTCATGGGCGCTGCGGGCTTCCTGGCTCTGGGAGCCTCTCCCATGGTGCTGCCTATTATAAAGGATCTCTTTCACACCAAGGGCCCCGCCCTGAACGAGACCCTGGCGTCAACGGCCAAGCTCTCGGTGGTCTTTTCCCTGCTCTTTTCCGTGGGCCTTGCCGTATAAGAAAAGCCTTCGGGGGCTGTTCCTGTGCATGGTCACGTTACAAAAGGCCTTTTCAGCAGAGCAGCCCCCTTTGCCTTTTTCCTTACCCAACCCGTATAAAGGTGAAACGCCCCGCCGTTCACGGAATCTGGGGCGTTCTCCACATACCCCGCCCTGATGCCGGAACTCACCGATCCACAGAAAGCCCCCCATCGTTTCAACTCAAATCGCAGAAACACACCCCGAACTTTTCTTATCGCGAATATTATTCAGCTCAGTTTCGCGATTGACGCAGAACAGGCAAAAGGCAGCGAATCGGCGAACCGTTCCCTTGACCGAACAACACTGTTTCTCACATATGTGATATATCAGATATCAAATAAATTCAGAACATTTCCGCCCAACAGCCAGGGTACCAACCCTGGACCAACGACTGAATTTTACGTCAACGTCAGTTCACGGCGCGAAAAAAATGAGCATGGGCCTCTTTGTATTATTCGGCTGATCCTCATAAAGCCCGAATAAAATTCGGGGCGGTCTCCCCCCTTTTTATAAGTCATTCTAAAACTTATCGCAGGTAAATTACTTCAACCCATTTTTTTGCGGATTTTGCGCCTACGCCATTGCCGGATCCCTTGCAATATCTCGCTCAATTTTTTCTTGAACTGTCATATAAACTGTGTTTTGGTTCGATCTTAACGGTCAAACTAATAATACAAAGCGCTACACTGAATGTTTTGCGCCTTTGCTGAGTTCTCCTGAACAGCCAGAGACGTCCCCGGATAAAATCTGCGCAGGATCACGAACCGAGCATGCGATCTCATTTGCTTGCCATTGTACTCTCTATTAATCAAGGACTGCGATACCTGAGCAGGTATTTACATTCAGAACGCTGTGACCGAGCGCGTGAACATCACGCTGCATACAGAACATGCCATCCGCATCACGATAATTTTGATTTGACATATTTTTAAGATCACTTTGAGAAGGAGAATTGTCATGCGTTTTGCCAAAAACAACGATGTACTCGGAACCGTAAACCGTGGAAACCCCGCTGAATCAGGACTTTGCACCCTTTGCCGCGCCGACTGTCAGGGCAAATGCGAGACCTGGCTCTCCAGCATGGTCGGCCGTAAACTCCTTTACCCCCGTGATTTCGGTGTGGTCACCGCTGGTGCCAACAACACCACCCACCTGGGCGTCTCCTACAACTCCCTGCGAATCCAGGGCTACGCGTACGGCGCCATGGGCCTCAACGGCACCCTCACCAACGACCCGGACGACTGCATCTTCCCCAACGTGGACCTGACCACCGAGTTCGGTAACGAAATCAAGACCAAGTGCCGCATGCCCCTGATGACCGGTGCCCTGGGTTCCACCTTCATCGCCGCCAAATACTGGGACTCCTTTGCCATCGGCTGCGCCCTGACCGGTATTCCCATCGTCGTCGGCGAAAACGTCGTGGGCGTGGACCAGAAGTCCATCATCGAAAACGGCAAGGTCATCAACTCCCCTGAGCTGGACCGCCGCATCGATACCTACCTGCGTTACTATGACGGCTACGGCGCCATCATCGTTCAGCTCAACGTGGAAGACACCCGTAACGGCGTGGCTGAGTACGTTGCAGAGAAGTACGGCGACAAGTGCATCATCGAGCTCAAGTGGGGCCAGGGCGCCAAGGACATCGGCGGCGAGATCCAGGTCTCCAGCCTCGATTACGCCACCTTCCTTAAAGAGCGCGGCTACGTGGTTGACCCCAACCCCCTCCTTCCCGAAGTTCAGGAAGCATTCAAGAGCGGTGCCATCAAGTCCTTTGCCCGCCACAGCCGCCTCGGTGGGACCAACCTCAACAGCGTAGAGCTCGTCCGCGAAGACTTCATGAAGAGCGTGGACTACCTCCGCAGCCTGGGCTTTGCCCGCATCTCCCTGAAAACCGGTTCCTACGGCATGGAAGAGCTGGCCATGGCCATCAAGTTCGCCTCCGAAGCCAAGCTTGACCTGCTCACCATCGACGGTTCCGGCGGCGGCACCGGCATGAGCCCCTGGAACATGATGCAGAGCTGGGGCGTTCCCTCCATCAACCTCCACGCCAAGGCCTACGAATACGCTGCGGCACTGGCTGCCAGCGGCCAGGACGTTGTGGACATCTCCTTTGCCGGTGGTTTTGCCCTGGAGGACAGCATCTACAAGGGCCTCGCCCTGGGTGCCCCCTTCACCAAGCTCATCTGCATGGGTCGTGCCCTCATGGTTCCCGGTTTCCTCGGGGCCAACATCGAAGGCGCCATCCACCACGAGCGCAAGGAAAATGTCAACGGCAACTGGGATGCACTTCCCAAGACCGTTACCCAGTTCGGCACCACCCCCCAGGAGATCTTCTCCTGCTACTACGACATCGAAAAGAAAGTGGGCAAAGAGGAGATGGAAAACATCCCCTACGGCGCCATGGCCATCTGGACCCTCGCCGACAAGCTCGGCTGCGGCATCCAGCAGCTCATGGCAGGTGCCCGTCGTTTCTCCATGGACACCCTGACCCGAAACGACATCTTCGCAGCCAACCGCGAGACCGCCGAAGAGACAGGTATCCTGCACATCTCGGACATCAACGACCAGTCTGCCAAGAAAATCCTTCTGGGATAATCCCCCTGGCAGGCGGCGCGTTGTCGACCGCTGCATGATATAAAAAAAAGCCCCCGGTTTTCCGGGGGCTTTTTTGTTATGACAGACACTCGGGAATATCGGTACGAAGGCCGGGCACGGCGTCGCGGGCCTCGTCAAGGGTCTCGGGGCGGGAGCGGTAGAGGGACGGGTCCACCTGGGCGGCGCCGTTTTTAAGGTCGGTGAGGGGCCACCCGGCCGCGGAAAGGCGGGCAAGGACAGCTGCCGGATCTGTCAGCATGTCGGCGTGGGGCACCAGCAGGATCTCGGAGTCGCCCCGGCCATTCACGTCCCGGACCACCTCTTCCACCAGCTCGTGGTATTTCTGAAGGACAAAGGGGGGACGACGCCTGAACATCTTAAGGTAGCTCACCTCGATCTCCCTGGGATCCCGGGTCATAAAACAGATGCGATAGGGGTGAGCGGGCAGCCCCTTGAGCCGCCAGTGCAGCACCTTAATGAGCTGCCCTGAAAAAATCCCGGGAAAACCGGGATCATCGAACTCTTTGCGGCCCAGCTCGAAAAAACCTTCCGGGTTGGGATGGTAACCCTCCCTGCCGTACTTTTCCCCCAGCACCTCATCTTTTCTCGAATTGTACCGGGCCGCCATACCCGCCCCTTCAAGCACCTTCATCATCATGGAAGTCCCGGATCGCATGTATCCCGAGACAATATATACCGGCTCGTCCATTTCCCTCTCTCCTTGCCTGCGTCTACCCAAAAACCTTTCCAAGCCATCTGCTATAATACACCCCCAGGCCCCGGCGCCACCTTTTCCGTCACATGTAATGACGGGACGCATCTGAAACCGCTCCCCACTCGCTATTTCCCACTCGCTATTCACTATTGACCATTCACTCCCCACCCCCCTTTTCCTATTTCCTCCCGCCCCGTCCGATGGTATGAACGGATCACCTAAGGCTATCCGGCCATTGCCCCGTCCAGACTCGTTAAGGAGCTGTTATGACGACCCGAGTGTTCACCCACAACCACCCTGTCACCCCGGGGATGCGTGCGTCCCAAAAGGGGCATGCCCCTCTGCTCCTCTGGTTCACAGGCTTCAGCGCATCGGGAAAGTCCACGGTGGCCGGCCTTCTGGAGCAACGGCTCCATGATCACGGGGTCCACACCATTCTCCTTGACGGAGACAATGTCCGCTCCGGTCTCAATCAGGACCTGGGGCTCTCGCCTTCCGACCGCAAAGAGAACATCCGCCGCATCGGAGAGGTGGCCGGGCTCTTCCTGGATGCCGGGCTCGTCACCCTCTGCGCCTTTATCAGCCCGTACCATGCCGAACGAAGCGCCCTGCGGGACAAATTTCAAAACCGGTTCGTGGAGATCCACGTATCCACCCCCCTTGAGGTGTGCCGCACCCGAGATCCCAAAGGCCTCTACGCCAGAGCAGAACAGGGGATTCTCACCGGCATGACCGGCCTGGACGCCCCCTACGAGCCCCCGGAAAATCCGGATCTCACCATCGACACCAGCACGCGTTCCCCCGAGGCCTGTGCCGGCCTCCTCCTGAGCCAGATTCTCCCTATGCTGAAAAGGCAGCCCTGACATGGAATTCACCGCCGTTGCCCTCATCATTGTCTCTGCGTTTACCCATGCGGGATGGAACCTCATGGGAAAACATGAGCACCCCTCCATCGCGTTTTTCCTGGTGGCCACTATCATCGGAACCCTGGCCCTGTCGCCCGTGGTGCTGCCCGTGGTTCCCACCGTGCTGCGGTTTCCCCCGGCGGTATGGCTTCCCCTGACGGTGGGGGGGCTCTTCCAGTGCCTCTACTACACCAGCCTCTCTGCGGCCTATCGGTGCGGGGAGCTCTCCGTAGTCTACCCCATTGCCCGGGCTTTTCCCCTGGTCTTTGTGGCCGCCGGGTCCTTTCTACTGGGGCGGGGTGAGGCCATCTCCGCCACCTGCCTTGCGGGCGGCGCCTTGATCATGGCAGGCTGCTTTGTGCTGCCCCAGGCCTCCTTCGGAGACATCCGTCCCGGGGGCTATCTCAACCGCGCTTCGGCAGCGGCCCTTGTGGTGGCCCTGTGCACCGTGGTCTACTCCCTGGCCGACGACCACTGCATCCGCCTGCTCTCACCTTTGACGGGCCAGGGCATCTCCTCCTTCAGGCTCTCCCTGCTCTATCTTCTCGTCCAGAACCTCACGAGTATCGGCTTTATGCTCCTTCTGGTCCTGCCAAGGGCTACGGCCCGGGGGCGTCTGCGGCACACGGTCACCCGGCGCCTCAAGAACGCCGCCGTCACCGGCATCGGCGTTTCCGGCACCTACAGCCTGGTACTCACCGCCATGAACTTTGCATCGGACGTCACCTACGTGGTGGCCTTCCGCCAGCTCAGCATTCCCCTGGGCGCCCTCATGGGCATGGGGATTCTCAAGGAGAGCCGCACCGCGCCGAAATTCACGGGCATTGCCATCATGTCCGTGGGACTTGTTCTCGTGGCCGTGGGATGATTCTTCAGTGGAAATCCTGACAAAAACCCTGTATAAACTCCCCCCAAACAAGCTTAAATCCAGAAAGGGCCTGACAGGGCTCTTTTTTATAAAACCGGGGAGTTCACATGAGCCAGGTTAACGAAAAGATTTTTATCGACGCCCTCCAGATGGAACGGGACTGCTGGGGATTTGCCAAGAAAATTTTCACGGCAGGGGAAGATTTTGAGATCCTCTCGGGCATCACGCGGGGCGGGGCCCAGATCTGTATCTACATGCAGGAGGTCTTTGGCCTCCTTTCCGGAACCCCCAAGGAGTTCACCACCATCCACGCCCAGTCCTACACGGGCATCGCTCAGGCCGGTGAGGTGCTGGTAGAGAACCTGGACTCTTTGAAGCGCCGCATGGAAAAAGGCAAGCGCCTTCTCATCGTGGACGACATCTTCGACCGCGGAAAAACCTTCAAGGCGGTGTACGAGCGCGTTCTCGACGAGGTGGAGTGCAACCCCGAAGACGTGAAAATGGCGGCCCTCTACTACAAGCCGGAAAACACCCAGGTGGACATCACCCCCCACTTCCACTACCGCAAATACGCCTCCCAGGACTGGCTGGTCCTCCCCCACGAGCTGGAAGCCCTCTCCAAAGAGGAGCTGGCCGCCAAGGGATTCATCTTCCCGGACCCGGCCAAGGGCAAGTAGCCCAGCCCCAGGCCCAAACGCAGAAAAGCGGACCCCATACGGGGCCCGCTTTTTTTGTCTTCCAAAGGGCATGGCTCGTGAAATATCCCGGCTACACCGTCACCGGTACCCAGCGTTTCATAAAACACACCTCAAACGGCAGGTGGTCAAAATGCTTCACCGACTCCGTCTCAAAGCCAAGGGACCGATACCAGGCCTTCAGCTCGGAGAATTCTGAAATGATGCCGATTCCCAGGGTGTCGACGCCCAGGTTGGCCGCCTCCCCCAGGGCATGGGCAACAAGGCGGATTCCTGCTCCGCAACGCCTCCTGTGGGGAAGAACCGATAACCTCTCCACATACATTTCCTGATCCGACGCCCGTTCCAGGGCCATGCACCCTGAAGGGGAGCCGTCCGTATCCAGAAAAAAGTACCGCACGCCCCGTTGAAAGTCAGCCTGAACCCACGAGTCCAGACAAAAAGAGGGATGCTTGGGGCAGTTTTCCTTTGTAAGGTCAAAACGCTCTGCAACGTCCCGGTGGGATAGGCGTATCATATCGGCAAGGGTATCCGCATCCTGCACACGGGCTTCTCGAATTGTCATCTCTGCCATCACGTGTTCTCCGTCATCATCTCAGCCTGAAAATCCGTATTGCCCTTTATCATGCGCCTGGGCGCCCCCTTTGTCCAAACCTTTTCACTCGTCTCTTCCGTGTGTTACCCCAGGGGCCACAGAGCCGGATGGCCGCAGCCACGGCATGCCCCGGTGGCTTTTCATTTTCTCCGATGCAAGGCAACAGAACCCTTACGTCCCGGACACACAAACAAAACAGGGATGCCTTTAAAATACATGCAACCAATCATCAAGGAGGCCACGTATGAGCACGCTCATGAAGACGTTCACAACCTGTGACGTGAGACTTTTCCTCTGGATTGTCCAAAGGCCCCGTGCACGGCGCATCGCCGGGGTGTTTCGCTGGATCTCCCGACTGGGGGACGGCTACCTCTACCTTGCCGCGGGATTGGGCCTTGCGCTCTTCGAACCTGTCAGGGGGCCATACTTTCTTGCGGCCGGGCTCCTGGCCTTTGCCCTTGAGCTGCCCCTCTACCTGCTCCTGAAGCACACCATCCGAAGGCCCCGGCCCAACCACGCCCTGGGCCAGGTGTCAGCCTTCATCACCCCGTCGGACACCTTCAGCTTTCCCTCGGGCCACAGCGCCGCCGCCTTTGTCACGGCCACGCTGGTGGGACACGTCTACCCCGCCTTCCTGCTCCCGGCCCTGGGCCTGGCCTTTCTCATCTCCCTGTCACGGGTGATCCTGCGGGTCCACTACCCCACGGACATCCTGGCCGGCACCACCCTGGGGATCAGCTGCACCGTCTCCGCCCTTCTCCTGATCCCGGGAGGGGCCCCGTGAAAATCTTTTACGGTGTCCAGGCCACGGGAAACGGCCACATCACCCGGGCCCGTATCCTGGGGCGTGCCCTTGAAGCGGCAGGGGCACGCGTTACCTGGCTCTTCTCCGGCAGGCCACCGGAAAAGCTCTTCGACATGGAGGCCTTCGGCAACTACCAGACTTGCAAGGGGCTTACCTTTGTCACAAAAAAGGGGCGCATCGACCCGCTGAAGACAGCGGCGAACCTTTCGTTCCCCACCTTTTTCCGGGATATCCGCGCCCTGGACCTGTCTGACTTTGACTGCATCATCAGCGACTTTGAGCCGGTCACGGCCTGGCATTGTCGCTTCCATGGCCTGCCGTGCCTGGGCATCTCCCACCAGAGTGCCTTTACGGCCCCCATCCCCCTGGAAGGGGCCCGGCCCCTGCAGCGCCTTGTCATGAGATGCTTTGCTCCCTGCACCACCTCCGTGGGCCTGCACTGGCATCCCTTTGGCCCGAACATCCTGCCCCCCATCATCGACACAGAGCGCTCCCCGGAGCCCCCGGCCCCGGGAAAAATCCTGGTCTACCTCCCCTTTGAGGAGCGCCGCGTTGTTGAAAAGGTCCTTGCCCAGACAGGACGGGCCCGGTACACGGTCTACTGCGACATCAACGCCCCCCGGGACCGGGGAAACCTGCACCTGCGCCCCTTCAGCCGCACAGGGTTCCAAAAAGACCTTGCCACCTGCCAGGGGGTGATCAGCAGCGCGGGGTTTGAGCTTGCAAGCGAAGCGATCCACCTGGGCAAAAAACTCCTGGTAAAACCCGTGGACGGCCAGATGGAGCAGCTCTCCAACGCCAGGGCCCTCGAACTCCTGGGTTTTGCGACCCGCATGGAACGCCTTGCCCCACACACCGTGGCAGCATGGCTGGATGCCCCCGTGCCCGCCCCCTGTCCCTTTCCCGACACGGCATCGGAGCTGGCCCACTGGATCACCCGGGGCCGCACTGAAAAGGTCGACCTTCTCTCACGGCGCCTCTGGGCACGTGCAACCCGCCGAGATCCCCGTCGGCCCATGGAACAGCCCACCGGCCGTCACCCCGATCCCCCCCTCCCCGCCCGGGGTTTTACGGCCTGAAGCCTCCTTAGCCCGGATATTTCATCAGCAAAGAAGGAACATTCTGCCGCCTTTCCTCCCCGCCCAGCCAGCCGGACTCCGGTGCCCCCCTTTACATTGTCCTAAACCTGCCCTATATTTATCCATTCGAGCAACGACACCACTGGTTGATGCGGTTGTTGGAAACGTCACCGCCAGCCGACGACACGGCGTGCGGGCACGGATGAAAAAGTAACGGACAAATATACAGCGCGGGCCCTTTGAACGCCGAGGCATTCCCGAGGCCGGACAGCGGTCGTCCCCCACCACCTTACCTGGGTGGCTGTATTGCTTTTTTCCCCTGCCCGGCACCTTCGGCAGCTGGCGACATGTTGTATATATAACGCGGCCTCACCCATTTGTTTTTGAGGCCATCATGGGTTTATCCATGTCATTTACCTTGCCACTCACACTGGGCCTTATGAAAAAGAAATTAGGAATCAAAATCGGACGAAACGAACTCTGCCCCTGCGGCAGCGGGAAAAAATACAAGAAGTGCTGTGCCTTGAAAAAAGGCCAGCCCGATCCCGACAACGTGGAAGCGTATTACAAGAACAAGTTCGACATCCGCCTGAAAAAGCCGGAAGACATTGAAAAGATACGGGTCGCAGGCGACCTGGTGGTCAGGACCCACGAGCTGGTCAAAGAGATGATCAAGCCGGGCATCACCACCGATGAGATCAACACGGCCGTCCATGAGTTCACCGTCAAGAACGGCGGCATCCCCGCCCCCCTCAACTACAAGGGCTACCCCAAGAGCGTCTGCCTCTCCCTGAACGATGTCATCTGCCACGGCATCCCCGGAGACCGGGTCCTCAAAGACGGGGACATCATCAACGTGGACATCACCTCCATTGTGGACGGCTTTTACGCAGACGCCAACCAGACCCACTATGTGGGCACTCCGTCCAAGGACGCCGTGAAAATCGTCGAGGTGGCCAAAGAGAGCCTGAAGCAGGCCCTTGCCGTTGTGCGCCCCGGCAACACCATCGGAGACATCGGCCACGCCATCCAGAGCTACGCCGAGGACCAGGGCTGCTCGGTGGTCCGGGAGTTCATCGGACACGGTGTGGGCTACGAGTTCCACGAAGGCCCCCAGGTGCCCCACTTCGGGCGCAAGGGCCACGGCATCCCCCTGGTGCCCGGCATGGTCTTCACCATCGAGCCCATGATCAACTTAGGGGGCCCCGAGCTCTATATCCTCGACGACCAGTGGACAGCCGTCACCCGTGACGGCTCCCTCTCCGCACAGTTCGAAGAGACCATCGTGGTCACCGAAGAGGGCTTTGAAAGCCTCACCCCTCTGGGCCTGTAAACACAGGCCCCTGCAGTGCCCCCGGCCTGTCCGCCGGGGAGCACTGTCCCGTCACAGGGTTTCCGGATCCTCCTCCGACACCGAATCCAGGATCACCTTCTGAAAAGTGCGGTCAAAGAGGTAGATACGAAACGCCCGCCCCATACGTGTCAGCTCCAGGGTCATGGCGCTGTTCTGCTCCACGCTTAGCCCCCGGCTCACCCCCCGTCGCAGCTTCATCTCCCGGGCCACCATCTTGCCCACCAGATCCGAATAAAAGGTGAGGTCCTCCAGGTCCACCCCCATGGCCAGGGCCTTTCGGGCCAGGGACGCCACCATCACGTCCTCCCGGTCATACTTTCCATCGCTCACCGGCAGCAGAAGGCCCAGGGCCTCCAGCCGTTCCACGATCTCTGCGGTGAGGCCGGTGTCGCGGATAAAGACCTCCCGCGAAATGGCCTGGGGATCCTCCTGGCCGAACACCACCTCGTGGAGGCTGGCCATCACCGCCACCTCGTCGTCGGCGGCGTTCTTGCGGAACAGGTCCCCGATCTGGGCCAGGGAGAGGCGGTGCCGGTTCTGCAGCAGGCGAATCAGCCGGATCCGCGCCACGGTGTCCGGGGGGTACCACGCCACATTGGTCTCGGTCTTCACCGTCCCCGGCAGGAGTCCCAGGTTGGCATAGTGCTGAATGGTGGATCCGGGCAACCCCGTCAGCGACTTGAGGTCCCGCATTTTCACATAAGGCACCCCGCGATTCGTACGGGGAATGTCTTCGGATATCATCTGCTCCATTGTGCCTGATCCTCGATCCTTCGCATGGGTTGGCAATTCCACCCCCACAGGCCTGGAATTGTAGAATTTTGTCACCGTGTGTATCCCGACGCGGGTTGTCCAAACCCGACGACACGACCCTGCCGCCGTGGTGGCAGGCTCCTCCCCCATGTGCCTTTTTTTTCCAAAAAAAACTGCGGTTCAACAAAGAACCGTAGTGGGTCTGAGCAGTTACATAAAAAACAACAAATTCGAGTTTAAAACTGAGGAAAGCAATTACCGCGCGCCTCGGGGACTTGCGGCAAGAATGGTTCCGATATTAAAACATTGTTTACCAAGTTTCAACCACCAAAGTGGCAAGTGAAACTTTCCGCTTTACACACGAATTGACCGTCTGCTAAAACTCACTCAGTGGAGAAGGGGGAAGTAGACATTTCAGTAGTTTCATGGTGCACTTTCCGACCCCTAAAGATTTGCTTTTGCAACTTCAAGGAGTCCAAAGATGAACATCACCGTCCTTAGTGGGAGCCCGAAGGGTAAGGACAGCGTTACCCTGCAATCGGTCAACTACATCAGTAAACTGTTCCCGGAACATACCTACGATGTGTTCCACATCGGCCAGACCATCAACGCCCTCATGGAAGAAAACGGAGATGCCTTTGACGCCGTCATGGCGTCGGTGACACAGGCAGATCTCATCATCTGGGCCACACCCGTCTATACCTGCCTGGTACCGGCCCAGTACAAGCGCTTCATCGAGAAGGTGTTCGCCGACGGCAAAGCCCCTCTGTTCAAAGGGAAATACGCCGCGGTCATCTCCACCTCCATCAACTTCTTTGATAACTACGCCGTGGACTACCTGCGGGCCATCAACGATGACTTAGACACCCTCTTCACCGGATCCTACTCCGCAGATTCCTACGATCTCCTCAAGGAAGAAGGCCAGATACGCCTGGCTCAGTTTGCTGCTCAGACCTTCGAGGATGTCACCTCAGGGGCCATGTTCGGAAAACGCACCTACCCGCTCTCCTACAGCTGGCATGTCTACGAAAGCGGCCCGGCCCCGGAGCCCGTGGACTCAGGGCCCCTGAAAGTACTGCTCATCCAGGACGAAAACTACGACGGCACCAATTTGGGGCGCATGGTGGACCGCTGCACCCAAGGGTTCAAGGCGGACATCGAGGTGGTCACCCTCTCGGAACTCAACGTCAAAGGGGACTGCCTGGGCTGTATCCAGTGCGGGTTCGACCACGCGTGCATCTACGAAGGCAAAGATGACTTCATCGATTTTGCCCGGGAAAAGGTGGCCCCGGCCGATATCCTCATCCTGGCCGGTGAAATCAAGGACCGATGGCTCTCATCCACCTGGAAGCAGTTCTTCGACCGCAGCTTTTTCCAGAACCATGTCCCCGCATTGAAGGGCAAGCAGGTGGGCCTGCTCCTCTCCGGCCCCCTCACCCAGATGGTGGCCCTGAAAGGGACCCTGGACGCCATCGTCGAATGGCAGGGAGCCCACCTTGCCGACACCGTCACCGACGAGGTGGAGAGAAGCGGCTTCATCGACTCCCGCATCGACACCATGGTCCGCCGCATCACCGCCTTTGCCGAGCGCGGATATGTCCGGCCGGCCACCTTTGTGGGCATCGGCGGGCGAAAGGTCTTCCGAGACGACGTGTGGGGACGCCACCGCTTTGTCTTCCAGGCCGATCACGCCTACTACGAAGCCAACGGGCTCTACGATTTTCCCCACGACGACGCCGACGCCATGAAGATGAGCGAAGACATGATCAAGCTCACCCAGGACCCGGACATGCGTCAGGCCATACGGAAAATGCTGAAAAAAGAGATGGTCAAGCCCCACAAGGGCATCGTGGAAAAGACAGACGCCCCCAACGACTGAAAGGCGGCGTAAAGAAAAGCCGTTTGTTTTCCTAAGTCTAAAAGCCCTGCACGGCCAACATGGCACGTGCAGGGCTTTTTTCCTTCCGGACACCCTTAACCCGGTTCGCCCGAAGGGTGAGAAAATCGAGCAGAAAACCGTGAATGACATTTTCTATTTTCAAAATACCTGTTTTTTCACAGTAACGATCTATAAAAACACGTCATTGCTTCCATCCGGCTGTTTTCCCATGAACTATCCGGGTTAAAAGCCCGCGCCCTGTGGCGGCCTCAACCCATCAACACACGCCCAGCCCCTTTCCAGGGAACCCGCACGCAAAAAACATCATGGATTCCCCACCATAGCCATAATTCCCTTGACAAATGACCGCCAGTCACGGTTTTTTAATGACGCATCACCGTTCCACAACAAGGCGAGACACCATGTTTTCAGGCCGAGCCAGCGCCCTGGCCTTCGACGTGACATCACACCAGGATTTTTGAGGAGTGCACCATGACCCGACATGTCCTTCGCTGTTCCTGCCTTCTTCTTGCCGGGGCCCTTGCCCTGGCCCTTTTTTCCACCCCTGCCGCAGCCAAGACCTGGAAGCTGACCTACAGCGTCTTCTTTCCCGCCTCCCACGGCCAGGCCAAGGCCGCCGAAGCCTGGGCCAGAGAGGTGGAAAACCAGAGCAACGGCCGCATCAAGATCACCGTCTTTCCCGGGGGTACCCTCACCAACGCCAAAAACTGCTACGACGGGGTTACAGGAGGCATCTCCGACATCGGCATGTCGGTGTTCGCCTACAACCGTGGCCGCTTCCCGGTCATGGAGGCCTGTGACCTGCCCATGGGCTATCCCGACGGCCTCACCGCCTCCCGGGTGGTCAATGCCTACCACCGGGCCATGGCCCCCAAAGAGCTGGACAAGGTCAAGGTGCTCTACCTCCACGCCCATGGGCCGGGCCTGCTGCACACCAAAAAACCCGTGGCCTCCCTGGCCGACCTCAAGGGCCTGAAGATCCGATCCACCGGCCTCTCGGCCAAGGTGGTAAAAGCCCTGGGCGCCGTGCCCGTGGCCATGCCCCAGGGCAGCACCTACGAGGCCCTTCAAAAGGGCGTGGTGGAAGGCACCTTCGGACCGGTGGAGGTCCTCAAGGGCTGGCGTCAGGCCGAGGTGATCTCCTCCACCACCCTCTGCAAAACCGTGGGCTACACCACCACCATGTACGTGGTGATGAACAAGCGAAAATGGAACGCCCTACCCGCCGACCTGCAAACCATCCTGGAGCAGACCAGCGCCCGGTGGGTGGATGTCCACGGCAAAGCCTGGGATGAGCTGGATACCTTGGGGATGGAAGCCAGCCTTGCCCGGGGCAACCGCACGGTGGAGCTCTCCAAAGAGGAAAACGCGGCCTGGAAAGAAGCGGTCCGCCCGGTGGTAACGGATTACATCACCCGGGCATCGGAACAGGGCCTTGACGGAACCACCCTGGTGAAAACCCTCAAACGCATCATGGCCCTCCAACTCCAGGCGAGGGACTCATGACCCGCCCGGGCCCGCTCACCACAGGCATCACAAAGGGGGCCACGTTCTCGGCCTGGCTCGCCGCCGCCTGCCTCCTTGCCATGATGGCGGCCACCTGCCTGGATGTTGTCCTGCGCTTCTTCCGCAGCCCCATCGCGGGGACATACGAAACCGTAGGGTTCCTCAGCGCCCTCATGGTGGCCTTTGCCCTGGCCGACACCACCCTCAAAGGGGGCCACATCGCCGTGGCGTTCCTGGCGGAAAAACTTCCTCCGGCCCCTGCAAAATGGCTGGACCGCACCGTCACCCTGGTGCTCATCCTCCTCTTCGGCCTCCTCACCCTGCGCATGGGCAGCCACGCCCTGGAGCTGAAAGACGCCGCCGAGGTCTCCATGACCCTCAAAATCCCGGTGTGGCCCGTGGTGGCAGGCATCACCGCAGGCATGGGTCTCTTTGTGGCCGTACTGGCCACACGGCTAAAGTAGCGAAAAGCGTGCCTTGTATGGTCAAAAAGCCAGCCTTCTATGGTTAAAGTGGGCAGGAAAAGCCAGCCTCCGGCGGCCAGGTGGGGGCACCTGGAAACCCTGAGGCGAATGCATGAAAGCAGACATCATGCAACCGTTTTCAACGCATTCGCATGGTGTGTGACATGTGGCCGCCGCTTTTGCAGGAGAGGCCCATTTCATTTTTCTAAAAACACGATGAAGGGTTTTGGAATTTTCTTAATATCACCCGGACTAAACAGATTATGAACCGTCCCGTAAAGCCGCCAGCTTTGGTTGCGGGCGGAGCCCGCAGAAAATGCCATTACGATTTGCCCTGAGGAACGAAGGGCGAAGCGCAATGGCAACCTGCTTTCGAGGTGGCACACCTCGCCGCCGGAGGCTTTTCGGCATTTTCAACCGAGCTATTGAGGGTCTGTATCTTTATGATGTCTCCAACAACCGCCGGGGCCGCCGGTTTTCTCTTTCTCTTTGTGCTTCTCTTTACGGGCATGCCCGTGGGCTTTGTCATGGCCCTCACCGGCATCCTGGGGTTTGGTGCCCTGGTCTCCTTTGACGCGGCCTTGAACCTGGCGGTGCGGGACACCATCGACGTCTTCGGCTCGTACAACCTCACCGTGATTCCCCTGTTTATCTTCATGGGCCAGATTGCTTTCCATGCGGGCATCAGCACCCGGCTCTTCAAGGCAGCCTACCGGTTCATGGGCCATCTGCCCGGGGGCATGGCCATCGCCACCATCGGCGCCTGCGCCGGATTTTCCGCCATCTGCGGCTCCACCAACGCCACCTGCGCCACCATGGCCTCGGTAACCATCCCGGAGATGAAGCGTTACGGCTATAAGGACACCATGGCCGCAGGGGTGGTGGCGGCAGGGGGGAGTCTGGGGATCCTCGTGCCCCCCAGCGTCATCTTCATTCTCTACGGCATCATGACCGAGCAGTCCATCGGGGGGCTCTTCATGGCAGGCATCCTTCCGGGGATCCTGCTCACCCTGCTCTTTGCCGCGGCCGTTGCCATCTGGGCCCTCATCACCCCGGAGGTGGCGCCACGGGGGCCCAAGAGCACCACCAAAGAGCGCCTGGCGTCGTTGAGCGGCCTGGTGGAGACCCTGCTCCTTTTTGCCCTGGTCATGGGCGGGCTCTTTTTCGGGATCTTCACCCCCACGGAAGCAGGGGGCATCGGCGCCTTCGGCACCCTGGCCATTGCCCTGGCCCGGGGCACCATCGACGTTTCAGGCTTTGCGGCCGCCCTCTCCGAGACCACCCGCATCTCCTGCATGATCCTTGTCATCGTGGCCGGGGCCACCATCTTCGGCCATTTTCTGGCCGTCACCCGCATTCCCTTTGAGATCGCCACGGCCGTGGCGGACATGGCCCTGCCCCCGTATGCCGTCATCGGCCTCATTGTCCTGGTCTACCTGGTGGGAGGGTGCTTCATCGACGCCCTGGCCCTGATCATGCTCACCGTTCCCATCTTCTACCCGGTGGTCACCGAGCTTGGGTTTCACCCCATGTGGTTCGGCGTGGTCATCGTTCTGGTCACCCAGATCGGCGTCATCACCCCCCCTGTGGGAATCAACGTCTACGTGGTGCGCAGCGTGGTGCCCGAGATCCCCCTTTCCGTGATCTTCAAGGGGGTGCTTCCTCTGCTTGCGGCCCTGGCCCTGGCCGCCCTTCTTGTGATATTCTTCCCAGATATTGCCCTGGTCCTGCCCGAGGCCATGGGATAACCCGAGCAACAGGCCGAGAGGACAGCACCATGCATCTCAGACACATCATCGCAGGACTTCTTGCCGCGGCCTGGGTTCTCTCCAGCGGGACCGGATATGCGGAATTCTACCAGTACAGAAACGAAGACGGGGTCATCTGCTTTACCGACGACCTGAGCCAGGTGCCCAAAGAGGAGGCGGAAAAATCAAAGGTCTTCTACGACCAGTTTGACGAGAAGCCCGAAGAGCCCGTGGTCGACCTCAAAGAGGAAGAGATGACCAAGGAAGAGCGGGAGCGGAAGGGCAAGCCCGCCCCCGTTGCCAATGCGCCCTCTACCCGGTTCACCTTTGCCGACAACAAAATCCTGGTCCGGGTGACCATCGGCAACAACAACCGGACGGTCTCGGCCATCCTGCTCCTGGACACCGGGGCCAGCACCACGGTGATCCACAAGGCCCTGGCACGCCGCATCGGTCTGAGGAACATGGCTACGGGCCAGGCCTCGGTGGCGGGTGGCCACACCATCCAGACAGGTATCACCAGGGCGGATTTCATCTCCCTGGGTCCCAAGAAGCTGGAAAACCCCACCATCACGGTCATTCCCTATTACGGAGGCCACACCCAGCACGAAGGCCTTTTGGGCATGGATTTCCTCAAACACTTTCCCCACACCATCGACACGGCAAATCATCGCATCCTCTGGGCCAAGTAATCAGCCATTGTGTTCCCCGTAAAGGAGGAATACGCCCGTTGTGATTCGTTGATCCCGCCCGCCTCTCCTCACCGTGCCCCTCACCCGGAGAGCCCCGGGGGGCAAACCCGCCTTTCCCGCGTGCGGAGAAACCGAAAAAAACACGTTTTTCCGCGAAAAATCCATTTACAATCAAGGCATGAATTCGGTAAGAGATCCTGTAACATGAAAGGGATCATTCTCAAGCTGTTTCCTCTTCCCCCACCCGACCGGTGGACATCCCATCCGATCACGACGAGACAGGCTCACGATGCTTTTCAACCCCCGCCAGGGTGACCGGCGGTCAGCAATCCTGCAGGAGGGGCGCTCCACGTGCCTGCGTCCTGTAAGGAATCCGGCACCCCTTGTGATACTTGATGGCAAGCCATCCACCAACACAACATGAAGGAGTCGTTGCATGAAAATCGAGAAGATCGGCAGCCGTATTGCCGGCCTGATGAAACAACGGGGCATCACCCTGGAGGATCTTGTGGAGCGCACGGGACTTCAACGGGAGTTCCTGGAACAGATCGGCCGTGAGAAAGAGTATTTCCCCTCCCTTGGTCCCCTGCTCAAAATTTCACGGGTCTTAGGGGTCCGCCTGGGCACCCTTCTTGATGATCAGGTAAGCGAAGATCCTCTTATTGTGCGCAAAGGCGACCAGAAAAGAGAGATCGACATGCTCCCGGACAAGGACAAGCCCGTTGCCCTCAGGTTCTTCTCCCTGGGCCAGGGCAAAACCGACCGGCACATGGAACCCTTCTTCATCGAGATCCTGCCCGAATCTGCCCATGACAAAAAGCTCTCCACCCACGAAGGGGAGGAGTTCATCGTGGTCACCCAAGGGGAGGTGGAGGTCATCTACGGCACGGAGACCCATCTGCTCAAGGCCGGAGACAGCATCTACTACAACTCCGTGGTCCCCCACTACGTAAGCTGTGCTTCAGAGACCCCGGCGTGCATCTACGCGGTGCTCTACATCCCGGAATAGTTCGGGCGGATACCCGCCACGCCCGTGCTATGAAGATCCCTCGGTTACGAACCCGGCCCGTGAAACGGGCCAGCGCAATACGGAGCAGCAGACCATGACCACCACCAATCTTCGGGAACTGACCTTAGGGCAGATCCTCGACAAAGCCGTTGCCGAGCACCCGGACAACGAAGCCATCATCTACGTGGACCGGGACTTTCGGCTCACCTATCGCGAATTCGGCGAGACCGTGGACCGGGTGGCCAGGGGCCTCATGGCCCTGGGTGTTCAAAAGGGAGAAAAGGTGGCGGTCTGGGCCACCAACATCCCCTACTGGGTGACCCTTCAGTTTGCCACCGCCAAGATCGGCGCCATCCTCCTCACCGTCAACACCAACTACCGGTCCGCCGAGCTGGAGTACCTGCTCAAGCAGTCGGAGTCGGAGAACCTTCTGGTCATCAACGGGTATCAGGACGCCGACTACATCAACATCGCCTGCGACCTCATCCCCGAACTCAAGACCTGTCAGCGCGGCTACCTCAAAACCGACACATTCCCTAACCTCAAGCGGGTCTTTTTCCTGGGCCACGAAAAGCACCGGGGCATGTACTCCATCCCCGAGATCGAAGCCATGGCCCCCATGGTCTCAGAGGAAGCGTACCAGGCCCGCCAGGCCACCCTCTCCTGCCACGACGTGGTGAACATGCAGTACACCTCCGGCACCACCGGGTTCCCCAAGGGGGTGATGCTCAGCCACCACAGCATCGGCAACAACGGCTTCTGGATCGGCGAAAACCAGAATTTCACCCATGAAGACCGCCTCTGCCTGCCGGTCCCCCTCTTCCACTGCTTCGGCTGCGTCTTAGGGGTCCTGGCCGCCGTCACCCACGCCAGCACCCTGGTGGTCTTAGAGAGCTTCGACCCGGTCCAGGTGATGGCCTCCGTGGAAGAGGAGCGCTGCACAGCCCTCTACGGCGTGCCCACCATGTTCATCGCCATCCTGGAACACAAGCTCTTTGCCAAGTTCGATTTTTCCTCGCTTCGCACCGGCATCATGGCCGGATCATCCTGCCCCATCAACGTGATGAAGCAGGTGATCCGCAAGATGTACATGAGCGAGATCACCATCTGCTACGGCCTCACCGAAGCCTCACCGGTGATCACCCAGACCCGCATCGAGGACAGCATTGAAAAGAGAGTGGAAACCGTGGGCAAAGCCATGCCCGAGATCGAGGTGAAGCTCATCGACCCGGAGACCGGAGACGAAGTGGCTCCGGGAACCCAGGGCGAGCTCTGCTGCAGGGGATACAACGTGATGAAGGGCTACTACAACATGCCCGAGGCCACGGAAAAAGCCATTGATAATAACGGATGGCTCCACTCCGGTGACCTGGCCACCATGGACGAGGACGGCTACATCACCATCACCGGCCGCCATAAGGACATGATCATCCGGGGCGGGGAAAACATCTACCCCCGTGAGATCGAAGAGTTCCTCTACACCATGGAAGGGGTTCAGGACGTCCAGGTGGTGGGCATCCCCAGCCGAAAATACGGAGAGGAAGTGGCCGCCTTTGTCGTCCTTAAACAGGGAGCCGATGTCCTCCCCGAAGACGTACGGGACTTCTGCCGGGGAAAGATCAGCCGCTTTAAAATTCCCAAACACGTGGCCATCGTCGATGCATACCCCATGACGGCCAGCGGCAAGGTGCAGAAGTACAAAATGCGGGAAAACTACAAAACCTGGTTTCCCCATCACGAATAGCGGAAAAAACACCAGGGGATAAATCCCCTGGACCCCAGGTTCGCAAATGCTCCGGGGCTCGTTCCTCGCCCTGCGCATTTGCTGACGGGCTTCGCCCGTGTTGACTACCGAAGGCAAGGGGCAATACCTTTGTGTATATGGTACCGTTCGTTCCCAGGCTCTGCCTGGGAATGTTGCCCGGAGGCTCTGCCTCCACGATTGACATCGCTTCGCCCTGGAAGTTTTCGCTAACAAACAGGACGTACCATTCGTGTTAGCCACGGGCGCAGCCCGTCAGCACATGTGACGTCCCTGAGGAACGAAGGGACGGAGCATGTGCGCCCCCGGGTTCCAAGGGCTCAGCCCTTGGCCGCCGGAGGCTTGCCCCTACCGCCATCCCGCGCTTCGCACAAAGCACGGCCCTCCCTGGTCGGTGCCCCCCACGGGGTCCGTATCCGGCGATGGGCTTGCCTTGGGAACGGCCACGGCAAGGGGGTCGTCGATGGTCCCGTTGACCTCGCCGTCGGCATCCCCCGCCCCCCCATCTGTGAGGGTCACGTAGAGGGTTTTGCCTTCCATGCGGCATCGTTCCGTGATCTCCACGTATCCCGCCTCCGTCACCTTGTAGACCCGAGTCCCCTCGGGAAGGATTGAAGGCATCCCCACGGGCAGTTCCACGCTCTCTCCACCCCCAACAGACTGCAACTGGTATCCAAGGACTCCGTCGGGAAATTCGGCATCACGGGGTTTTCCCGTTGTCCCCAAAGAGGGGTCGAATTCCGAGAGGGTCCTCACGTCGGCAAGTGTCACCCCAGGTTTCAGCACCGAGGCATCCAGGGTAAAATGGCCCGTGTTGGTGACGGTCGCCACCGTGGCACGGGAGCTGTCCCCGGGAAATTTTTCCAGGGAATCGGGCACCCCGTCGCTGTCCTCGTCTGCACCCGGATTTGCCGTGGTAAAGTGCCGCACAAATGTCTCGTACAGGCTGTTTCCCGCCCGGTCACGGACCGAGGTGGAGATGGTAAGGGTCAAAAGGGTATCGGCGGGCAGATCCGATTCGGGGATCACCACCAGGGTTCGAGAGGCCTCCACATAGACATGGCGAAAAGGCGGCTTGACGCCTCCGGCTGTGGTGAGGTTCAAGGATACAGGCGTCAGGCTCTCCGAGTCCATGGGCTCGCTGAAGGTCACCATGGGGGTGATGTTGAGGGAAACGCTGTCGTCGTTTTCTCCGATGTTGCACCCTGTCACCCGGGGCTCCTCCGTATCGGGGGAGGACAACGTGGTAAAGCGCACCTGCTCGCCGTAGGCCGTGCCCCCGGTGTTCACGGCAAAGGCCCGCACATAATAGGTAGTGCCCGGGGACAACCCTGTCATGGCATGCCCGAACACTCCGGTGGAGCCGGTCTTGCCTCCGTCGGTTCTGGAGCAGGAGGTATCCGGGTCCTGGGAGTCGGACCAGCACACCCCGTAGCTCACGGGGTATCGCAGCCCAAGGTCCGTCAGGTTTCCCCGGCCCGTGGCTGAGGTGGCGGCGATTTCCAAGGGAGAGAGGGTGGAGACTGTTGCTGCACGGGGGTGTTTGTAAACAAGCCCCACCCGGGTGGGGTACCCGTCGGGCAGCTGAAAGGTATAGGTTCCCTCAGAAATACCCTGCCCTTCCTTGACTTTGAGGCAAAGCTCAATCTCCTGAAATGTATTGTTTGGTGGCGCCATGATCAGACAGGGAGACTCCACGGCAACCCCACCCGGATGATAACTGAACTCGCTCCAGGAATCTCTTGCCAACCGCCTCTGCGCCGGTTCCCCGTCCGTCAAAAACCGCGAGTCCCCATAACAAAAAAAGTCAGAATACAGAGTAAAAAAGTCACTGCCTGCGCCCTTCACCTTCAACTCGCCGCAGTCGAAACCATGGATATTATCAAACCTCAACCGGATGATCTCATCGCTTCCCACAAGGGTCGCGGGCTGACGGGCCTCTTTCGTGGCCCAGGAGGCGGTCTCTTCGGTGCCGTCGTCATTGCGCCAGCGCCAATTCGTGGGGGAATTTATACGCGCGGAGGCATCCGCAGCAAAAAGCAGGACGCATAAAAACAATGCCATCAAGCAATGGGTGCGTTTTTTCATCAAGTATCTCCATGGTTCACGATTTTTTTGACGGTGCAATAGCTAACAAACGGCTCTTTGGACTCCCGCCTCTGCACAATGATGCCGGAGGCGGAAATATGGCCGGACACCCCGAGGTTGTTGTTGACCACCAGGTCTTTGCGGTTCCGTATTGCCAGGAGCCGATTGAAGTAAAAATGGTGACGGATCAGGGGCGTGCCTGTGAACCAGTTGTTGTTGGCCAGGACCACCAGGAAATCGTAGGGGCTGCGGGCAAAGGAGGCTGCCACCCGGTTGGTGCTGCTCTCGTTGCAGATGAGCACCCCGATGCGGGCACGGCCTGCCGCAAGGATCCCCCGATTTGCCTCGGCAGGCTCTTCAAAGGGAGAGGCCTCAAAAAACGGAAGTTTCATCCCTGAAGCAGGCATTTCGATGCCCTTCAGAAGATTCTGTTTGTCGTAGCGCCCCATCACCTGCCCCTTGCCGGTAAAAAGGTAAGCCGAATTAAAGGTGTGCCCCATAGCAGCGGTGGTCATGCCGATAAGATGCAGGGTGTCGGCTGAGGTGTTTGTGGCCTTCAGAATGGCCAGGATGAGGTCATCATCCGGCCTGTAGGCCCAGGGCACGACGCCCTCGTTCCAGATGGTCAGGCACTGCCCCTTCCCTTTAATGGATGCGGCCAACCCCAGAAGGCGTTGCGCATATTCATCCACCCGCTCCCGGGTCCACCGCAGCGTAAAGGAGGAGTTGTCATTGGCAAGGGCCACACGGAACCCGTCCATACGAAGCCCTTCCACCTGACGAACCGCCAGGGCCCCACCCCCGTGAAGCAGGGCAAGGAGCACCACAAACAAAACCGCCCAGGCAGCAGAGCGCCTTTTCATCGCCCGGGCACACACCAGATTGAGCACCAGCACGGCAAAAGAGAGCAAAAAAATACCTCCCACGGCCGCCAGCTGACTGACATAGAGGTTGGTGGCCTGGGAAAACCCCACGGGGTACTGAAACCAGGGGAACCCCTCCAGAAGGTGGTACATCCCCATCTCCGCAAGGGTGGCTGCCGGGGGCCAGAAAAGGAGCTGAACACCAACGGGTTTCCTTCGCACCGGGACAAAGAGCATCAGGAGAATTACCGCCTTTGCAGCCATGATCCCCACGGCCACGCCGTGGCAGAGAAGGGCCACGCACCACCTGTCGCCTGTGTACCTTAGCGCGGCCCCAGCCACCCAGAACGACATGACCAGCCCGTAGGCCAGGCCTGCCCAGCACACCTGTGCCACGGGCTTTTTTGCATTCCGCACCGCAAGGAGAAAGGGAACCAGGCACACCCAGGCCAGCCAGGAGACCAGGGCTGTGGTGGCCACCCCCAAAAGCGCCCCGGAAAAAACCGAAAACCCGACCCCGTATCTATCGACCCCACTGTTTTCGCGGCATCCCTTCATCAGACACTCTCCCGCACCAGGGCCTGGTGCCAGCACCTGAGGGACCCGCCGAAAAAAGTGACGGCATCAAAGGGGACCTCCATCACCTCCTGACCTGCGGCCCGCAGCCTGTCGGCAACGCGCGGCACCCCCGCGGTTAGGATCAAAGCTTTCTCATCCAGGATCAGGCCATTGCAGGCAAAGCCTTCCAACGCCTCGGCCGCCGATACGTCGATGGTCTCCCATCTGCGCAGGCACTGGGGGAGACCGTCGGGAAAGGCCTCGGGATAGGCCACGGCCAGGCCTTCTTTCGGTGTGGAGAGACAGCAATCCAGGTGCAGCACATGGGGACTGAGCCTCACCCCATGGACGCGGTGGCCCGCCCCCAGGAACCCGGCCAGCCAGCGAACGCCCTCGGGGTTGCTGGCATGGCCGGAAAGCCCCACCAGGATGTCCCGGCCCAGCACAAGGACGTCCCCCCCTTCGAGGACAGCTCCACATCCCCATGGATCAGCCCCCTTTCCGTACACCGGCGGCGGCACCAGAGGCGGCATGGAAACCCGGGCCATTTTGGCTTGTGCAAACCGCCGGTCCAATGCCCGCCGAATCCCGAACCGCTCCCGCCGTCGAAAGGGGAAAAAGAGTTCCGTTTCGATGAACCTGTCCCCCACCACCAAAAGCGGATCCCGGGGATAGAGTTGAGACCCGCAGGCGGGAAATGCCGAATCCATATATGCCAGCTCAACCCGGGTCATTTCCGGGGCCCTGTGAACGGTGACGCCCCGGTCCGTCAGCACCTTCATCACCGCCGTCATCTGGCTCTCCAGCCGTCGGAAAAACACGGGATCGGCCTCGGCCAGGGTTTTCCCTGCATGGGCGTCGAAAAACGCCAGCCAGCTCCGGGGAAACCATCGGCGCACTTCCGGGGACAGGTTCTCAGGGATCAGCACGTACGGCGAGCCCACAACGGCCTCTTTGAGGGTTCCCCACTCATGGGATACCCCGGGCCTTACCGAAGCGCGGCCGAGCCGGGCCATGGGTCCCATGCCGAAGCCTGCCAGCGAGAGAAAAGCCGTGGCCATGCCCTTGAGCAGTGTACGGCGGTTGATAGAAGGATCTTTCATCACAAAGCCATCCATGGGGTGAGGGAACTTAGAAAAGGCAAAACCGGGTTGGACGCGATACGGTGCATGGATGCAGCTGAAAGCCCCCAACCCGGCCCCCGCAGGTTTCCCACCTTAGCGACCGATCAAAAGGGTAAAACGCACGAAGGCCCCCAGCAGGTCCAGGTCTTCGGCCGTGGCTCCGGGAAGCAGGTCGGACCCTTCATGATGGGTATAGGAGAGACCGGCGCGGAGCCCCCAATAGTCACGGGTAAAGCCTGCGGCGACTTCCACCCCGGGTCCGGACCGGTAGTCCCGCGCAGGGCCGTCCAGGTCCGCGTCGATAAAGCGCCACAAAACGGCCGCCGATACCAGGGGACGGGCAAGGCCCAGCACAGGCACCTTTCGCCCTGCCCCGTGCCGGGCCGCGCCAAGGGCCAGGGTCAGTGCCCTGAAAGAGCCATCGTCCGGCCCCAGGGAGGGATCGAGTTCCCAGCGAAGCCAGTCGCATCGCACCCCGCCTTCCAGGGACCATGTCTCATTGACGTAAAACGAGCCCTGCACCATGGGGCTCAAGCTGTGGCGAACACTCAGGTCATAGGCCTCGCTCCCGTACGTTGAGGTGGCTTCGGCCCCATACCCGGCAATGTCCACACCGAGTTCCAGGGTCCATGGGGATGCGCTGCCTGATGAAAGGGAAGGGTCGCCCTGTGCCGCGGCATCAGGGGAAGGGGATTCGAGGGCATGCAACGGAGAGCTCAGGAACATACAGAGCAACCACACACACCAGAAGAGTCGATATCTTGGAGAATACATAACCTGCCTTTCGATGAGTCCTTCATTCAGCTTATTCTGCGAAATTCAGCTATTGACTGAGTGAACTAAACCACCAATCGGCAAAAGTATACGCCCCCTTGGGCACACACCTGTCAGGGACCTGTCGTTTCCTCCTAACCCATTAAAACAAAACAAAAACCGTCCGAAAAAGATCCTACCCCCAAAAACTCTCCATGACCGCCTCCTGCTCTTCGAAGCTGTGGCCTGCCCGGCGCAGGTCCTTTCGAAAACGATCCACCTGCTCCAGGGCCTGGTGGGGACGGTCTGCATCAAGGCAGAGATCATGGATGAGTCGATTAAGGGATGGGGAAAGGGGAAGGAAAGAGAGGGCGCAGCGGGCGACGTCAAGGGCCCGGTCCGTGCCATGGGTCTGGGCCAGCACCGGGCACCACGCCAGGGCAGCGCCACGGACCTCCCGGGCATCGGGGGCAAAAGGGGCGGGGTCTTTGAGAAGGGAAAAGGCACGGGTCAAAAGAACGGAGGCGGTCCAGGGGCGTTTCTGCTCCAAGATCAACCGCCCCTCTTCCAGCAGGTCATCGAGGCGGGCCGCCTCGCACCGGACATGGCGCAGCACAGCCGTGCCCGCGTCAATGGCCAGGTAAGCCCTGGGCGACGTCCCGTCCAGGGCCGTGGCCAGGGTCTGCCTCAGGCGCTTCATCAGGTTGTCCAGACGCCCCCTGAGCCCACCTGGCTCCTTGCCGGGCCAGATAAGATCAGCCAGGCGGTGGGCCGCCATGCAGGTGCCGGGCTCCCCAAGCAGGAGAGTAAGAAGACGGACCTGCTGGGCCGCTCGAACCGCCACCGATTTTCCCGAGGAGGGGCAAAAAACCTCAAGGCGCCCACCGGGGGCGGGTCGGATGTCCAGCACAGGCACGGCACTGCCGTCGTCCAGAAGATCCACGCCCAGCATTTGCCTGGCGGCCAGAAAGGCTCTCTGACGTTCGGTTCCCCCGGATACCGCAGCAGTGAGCATGGGGGTGAAAATGCGGGGTTCAAACCCGGAAAAGTTACGGCAATCCACGGTCTCCATGATGGAGAGCATGTCCGTGACAGCCCCCATGGCAGCGCTGCCCTCGCCATCGACCAGATGGCGCCTGGCCAGGTACCCCAGGCCTAGGGCCTGGATGGAGGCATCTTCATAGATGGTGTGGGTGGAGGTGTGGCGGGCCAAGTTGGATACCGCGTCGGCATCGGCCGGATCCAGGCTTCGGCTGCACCCCTGGATCATGGCGCAATGGCGAGCGTAGTAATGCCCGCAACCAAGGTCTCCCACCCGGCCGATCTCAGTCGAAAGGGCCCGGGCCTCATGGTGCCTGCCCAGGTGAGCCAGGCACAGGGCCTTCCAGCTCAGGGTCACGGCATGAAGATTGTCTTGCCCGCCGCTGGTCTCAAGCACCTCGTCGAATATGCCGAGGGCCTCTTTTGCCCGGCCTCGGCGCAACGCAGCCAGGGCGTCCCAGGTGCGGGTCATTTTCACCAGGTAGGGCGACGAAAGAAAAGGCGTAAAATGGGTCTTCACATACCGCCCGGCAAGAGAAAAATCATCGTCCCGGCCGCGGATACGCAAGATGTTCACAAGGCAAAAATGGACGGCAAACCGGCTCGACGGGCTCAAGCCCGCCATGCGCTCCGGCGCCACCCTGGCATCGAGTTCGGCAAGGGCACAGGGAACGTCGGTTCGCAGGATGGCGTTCAAACAGGGCACCAGGAGACTGAAAAGGTCCAGGTGATCTTCACCGCCTGCCCTAAGTTCCGGCTCCAGAAGGCGAAGCAGTCCGTGGGCCGCTGCCCCGTCCAGGGCATAGCAGGCCCCCAGCGTCAGGGCCGCCAGAATATGACGTCGGTGATGGGCTGCCAAATCGATGGTCTCAAGAAGGGCGCTTGCCCGCCGGATATCCGGTGCAAGCCTGCCGTAGGCCCCGCCATGCAGTACCTCATACTCCACCAGGCGCCCGATGGCATGGAGTTCCCCCTTCTCGTCTCCTGCCCCGCGCATGCCGTCAAGGCTCTGCTCCAGCCATTGCCGGGCAGAGACAGGGTCCTCGGTGAGCAGGATGATCCCCCGAAAAAGGTCCAGCCAGGGAAAATTGTTTGAAGACCAGGGCGAAAGTGCATCCAGAAGAGAGGCAACCAGGGCAAACCGGCCCCGTCCAAGAAGCGCCAGGCCGTGGGCACTCAGCTCCCCGGCAAGCTTCTGGTGGCAGCCTTCGCGGCTCAGGCAGAGCAGCCCCTCCTCCACAAGGCCCCGTTCAATGCATCCGGCACCCAGCACCTCGGCCCACCGACGACAAAACGCCTGGGTCAGGCTCGATTTCCGCGCTGCAAAGGCCTCCCGAAGCAAATGATGCAGGATGACCCACTCCCCCTCCTTGTCTTTCTGGATCCTCACAAAACACGCCCTGGCCGCAAGGGAGGAGAGCAGCTCGCCCTCGACGCGCCAGGGACCGTCGTCCGTGAGGATCCCCGCAGGAATGCGCTCAAGGCCCGCCAGAAGGGCCATCCTGGGAGACGCCTCGGTCCAGAGAAGGTCCATGGCCCCGAGAATCCGGCTGCCGGAGAGCTCAGGGAGATGTCGGGTCAACGGCCTGCTGCTCAGCCGTCCGTGCTCCAGAATCAACCGCACCCCTCCGGGCCACCCTTCGGTGAGGGCATGGATGTCCCGAATGGCGTGGGCCGCAGCAGGGTCTCCCCCGGCAGCCTGCACCACCTGGGCGGTTTCGTCCAGGCTCAGGGCCAGAAGGTCGTTGTCGATGAAAAGGGTGTCCCCCAAAGGAGCCAGAACGACATGATCCGGGTACTCACGGGTAAGGATCACCATGTGCAACGGGCTGTGGGCAAGGAGCTGCTGCAGGCAGGTGCGGTTTGCCGGGTTGTCCATGACCAGGTGGTAGTCATCCACAATCAGCAGGCCCGGCCCCAGGTCGGGGGCTGCTTTTACAAGCCGCGCAAGGGCCTGCTCCGAGCGATTCTCCGGTGAACCGCCCTCGGGCAGGGAAGGCAACCCCAGGCTGTGGCTCAGACGGTCCGTAAAGACCGACGGGTCGCTCTCAGACGGCGTGCAGGCATGCCAGAAGGACGGGGCAGAATCCATGAACTGCCGTGCCAGCGTGGTCTTGCCCTGACCGGCACGGGCCACCATGACCAGCAGGCGAAAATCACCGGAAAAGAGCATCCGGCAATGGGAGAGAGCGTCGTGACGAATGACCGGACCTGAATGGCTCATGGGTACGTCCTGAGAAGAAATGATGAATGCAACGATTCAGTTGCCTCCGGCAGGACCGCCTGAGGCAATGATGAGCTGAGTCATTACCCAAAAAGCTTACTTTAGCCGGATCCCTTTCCTCTGCGCAAGCCGGAAAACCCGTCCTTTCCTTCGCCCTTCGCCTTTTCCCCTTAGCCCTCAACCTTTTTGCCTTTAGCCTTTCCCCGTTAGCCTTTCCCCTTTAGCCCTTCGCCTTTTTGCCTTTAGCCCTTCCCCCTTAGCCCTTTCCCCCTTGACCTCTCCCCCCTCATCCGCAAAAATAGACATTCACATGCCCACCCACGGGCAGCAAACCGTACCCAACCCATCTCCGTGACATAGAAAACGAAAAAGGACACGACATTATGAAACGCACCTGCATATGCCTGTTCCTGACAGCCGCCCTTGCCGTGGTCTCCGCAGCCTGGGCCACACCGTCCTCCTGCCCCAACAAAACGGCCGACCCGTCCACCCCATGCCCCCGCACCACCTGCACGGCAACACAGGAAGCCTGCCTGCCCCAGCACCGCACATGCGTCGCCCAGATGAAAAAACGGCCCCCCTGCGGCCGCACCTCGCCCAAGGTGATGGTCAAAGAAGAGGATGGCTGGAAGCTGGTGGTTCACATCCTTCAGCCGGGCAGCCGAAGCCAGGGCTACCACGGGCTCCTTTACAAGGATGGTGAACGCATGGAAGGGAAAAGAGGAGACGCCCTTAAGACCCCCTGGGGCACCTACACCTGGCAGGGGTCCATGGACGAGCGCGCCAACCTCTGGGACAGCACCGGCTGGGTGAGCAAAGACGCAAACCCCTTTGCCGAAAGCGCCGTCACCACCCCCAAAGAGCAGACAAGCATGGAGGAGCTGGACAGGCAAATTGAGGAAGAAATGAAAGGGACGCAGGGATCAGACCTTTAATTCAAAGCCCCATTTTTTTCATCCATTTCCACAAGGTGACCCTGCTCACCCCCAGGAGCCTTGCGGCTTCGGTTTTCACGCCCCCCGCCCGAAAAAGGGCGGCCTCCACGTCAGCCCGGGTCACGGCCCGCCGTCCCCCCTGAAAGGGGACGGCTTCCCCGGCAGCCCCTACATGGACGGGCAGGTGCTCCACCTCCACGCGCCCGTTTCGGCTCAGGACCATGGCATACTCCATGGCGTTGCGCAGCTCCCGGACGTTCCCCGGCCAACCATAGGCGTCAAGGACGGCTGCGGCTTCCGGAGAGATGCCGGTCATGGGCTTTCCGTCCCGCAGGGCAAACCGCGTAAGAAACCGGTTGGCCAGGATCAGCACGTCGCCGTCGCGCTCCCGCAGCGGCGGGCAGATAACGGGAATGACGTTGATTCGGAAATAGAGGTCTTCCCGGAAATCCCCCCTTTCAACAAGGGCCCCCAGGTCCCTGTGGGTGGCGGTGATAACCCGCACATCCACCGGTACCGGGGTGTGGTCCCCCACCTTTTCGATCACCTTCTCCTCAAGGACCCTCAGCAGCTTCACCTGAATCGGGGCGGGCATGTCCCCGATCTCATCCAGGAACAGGGTGCCCCCGTGGGCCGCCTCAAAGCGACCGACCCGGTCCCGGGAGGCACCGGTAAAGGCCCCCTTCACATGGCCGAAGAGCTCACTCTCCAGAAGGTTTTCATTCAAGGCTGCACAGTTCACCTTGATAAAGGGTGCCCCCGCCCCCATGCTGCCCGTATGGATGGCCTGGGCAACCAGCTCCTTGCCCGTGCCGCTCTCGCCCTGAATCAGCACCGGGGCCGTGGAGGTGACCACGCTGTCGATAAAGGCCAGGAGCCGTCGGATCGCTGCGGACTCCCCTTCGATGCCGTGGTGCTCCCGGCTGGCCACCACCTCCCGTGCCAGATCGTCCACCCGGTTCTCCAGGGCCACGAGTTTTCTCATGTCCGTAAGGATCTCCACGGCCCCGATGACCTGCCCGTCACCGTCCTCCATCACCCGGGCCCGCTTCAACACCGGGATGGTCTCACCGCTCCGGCACTTGATGGTGCACCGCACCACCTTCTCCCCTCCTGAGGCAAAAAGGCTGCAGTGGGGATGTTCCCCGCCCTTTTCAAACCGCTTGCAGCCCGAGCAGTTCAGCATACGGCACGGGCCCCCTTTCAGCTCCTGCCGGGAAAACCCCGTGAGCTCCTCGGCAGCCCGGTTGGCATCGAGAATCCGCCCCTTGCTGTTCACAACCAGAACACCGTCGGCAAGGGTGTCGAAAATATGGGAAATCACGTGTTCCATTGGTCACCTCACGGGCGGAGTTAACGTAAATTAACATTCGTTGCCATACTCACGTTAATTTATTAACACAGCCCAAACACACCTGCAATATGAAGCTGCCATTTCCATACGTTACACATGCAGCCATCTGGCACACCCTTTGCTCTTAACCATGAATGCAACTATTCAGTTGCCTCCGGCGGCCCTGCCGGAGGCAGGGCTGTTTATTCACACATCGAAGGGAGACGTTATGGGAGGGAACATGATGGGAAGGCTGGGGCTGGTCATGGCGTGCCTGGCCTGCTTCGGGCTTGAATCTGCCCGGGCGGACGAAGCACCGGGACGCGCCATGGCAAGGCAGGCCACGGCAGACACCACACCGTGGATCACCACGAGCCATGCCGACCATGACATCTTGAAGCAGAATTTCACCTCGGGAAGCGAGGTGACCAAAGCCTGTCTCACCTGCCACAACGAGGCGGGCAGCCAGGTGATGCAAACCATCCACTGGACCTGGCGGGACCCCGACAGCCCTGAAGAGGAGAAAATCGGCAAGGCAGGCCTGACCTTGAACAACTTCTGCATCAGCATCCACGGCAACGAGCCCCGATGCACCTCATGTCACGCGGGATATGGCTGGAAAGACAAAAGCTTTGATTTCACCGACGAGACGAAGATCGACTGCCTCGTCTGCCATGAGCAGACAGGCACCTACAAAAAGTTTCCCACCATGGCGGGCCTGCCCGTGGACAAACCCAAAAAATTCGGGAAAAAGACCTTCACCCCGCCGGAGTGGAACACCGTGGCCCAGAGCGTGGCACGCCCCACGCGAAAAAACTGCGGCACCTGCCACTTCTTCGGCGGCGGTGGGGACGGGGTCAAGCACGGCGACTTGGACTCCTCCCTCTTCATGCCGGACAACGCCCTGGATGTGCACATGGATGCCAAGGGGAAAAACTTCGACTGCGTGCGCTGCCACACCACCGTGGCCCATGACATCGCAGGCCGCTCCTACCGCACCCCGGCCTTTGAGACCCGCACAAGCCTCGTGGAAGACGACCTCACCCAAAAGATATCCTGTGAGTCCTGCCACACGGCAACCCCTCACCAAAAGGGCTCCAAGCCCAACGACCACACCGACAAGGTGGCCTGCCAGACCTGCCACATCCCCACCTTTGCCCGGGAAAAACCCACCAAGATGTGGTGGGACTGGTCAAAGGCCGGCGTCAAAAAAGAGGGAAAACCTTACGTGGAAAACGGCCCCTACGGCAAGCCCGTCTACATGACCAAGAAAGGGGACATGCGCTGGGAGAAACAGGTCAAACCCGAGTACTTCTGGTTCAACGGCAGCATCGAGACCCTCACGGCCCGGGACACCGTGGACCCGTCAAAAGAGATCGCCGTCAACCGCCCCCTGGGTGACCGAACGGATCCCAACGCCCGCATCTTCCCCTTCAAGGTCCACCGAGCCAGACAGCCCATGGATGCCCAGGCGAAAAACCTCGTCATCCCCCACCTCTTCGGGAAAAAGGGGAGTGACGCCTACTGGAAAACCTACGACTGGAACCGGGCCGTGGCCAGCGGCATGGAACACGCCGGGCTTCCCTTCAGCGGGGAGCTCGCCTTTGCCGATACCAGCTACGTCTTCCCCATCACCCACATGGTGGCCCCCAAAAAGGAAACCGTGGCCTGCGCCGAATGCCACACCCGGGAAGGCGGCCGCATGGACGCGCCCAACCTGGCAGGTTTCTACATGCCGGGCCGCGACACCGGAGGCCCCCTGGAGGCCTCGGGCTGGGCCCTGGTCCTGGCATCCCTTGTCGGTGTCGTGATTCACGGGACGATTCGTGTACTGGCACGGCGAAAAGGGTAAAAACGTGCCCCCGGCGGAGAGGGACTGCCCCCCTCTTCCCCGGATTGCGCTTGTTTTCTTCGCTTCGTACCTCAGAATAAAACAAACGCCTTAAGCCCGTTCCCTGAATCGGCTCCGTCACACAAATTGACGGAGCGAAGCGACTCCACCACTATTCACTTCTAACGATTCACTATTCACTGTCTCCGTGACGTGATTCAACAACCCAAAACCTGAGTTCTGTATCAGGAGGAAATACCATGAACCAACCCATCTACCTTTTCACCCGCTACGAGCGCCTCTGGCACTGGTTCCAGGTGGTGATCATCACCCTTCTCATCGTCACGGGCCTGGAAGTTCACGGCTCCTTTTCCCTCATGGGGTTTGAAACCGCTGCCCGGGTCCACAACCTCTCCGGCATCGCCTGGGCCGTGGCCTTCGCCTTCTTTGCCTTCTGGATCGCCACCACCGGTGAATGGAAACACTACATCCCCACCACGCGAAAAATGGCCCTGGTGGTCCGCCACTACGCCGTGGGCATCTTCAAGGGCGAGCCCCACCCCGTGCCCGCCACGGAGCGGGCCAAGCACAACCCCCTCCAGCGCATCGTCTACCTCCTCTTCTCGGCCCTCCTCCTCCCGAGCCAGATGATCACCGGATTTCTCTACTACACAATCAACACCCGCACCGACTTCATGGCAGACGTGGGCCTGAAAGCCATCGCTGTTCTCCACACCTTCGGCGCCCTGCTGGTCCTGGCCTTTATCATCATGCACGTCTACATGATCACCACCGGTCCCACGGTGTTTTCCCATTTAAAGGCCATGATCACAGGGTGGGAGAGGTAACGCAGGGCTGCCGGAGACAAACGAAGCAAATGGGCATGTCGCAAGGTTTGCTTGCAATTTTTACAGGCATCGTAAATACTTCATCATCAGAGTGTCTGTTTCTGGTTCCAACCATTTAAGGGCTATGCCCCAAAATAATACATAACGATAGTTCGCCTCAAATGCATTACGTCTCGACGCAACGATCCAAAAAACATGCTGAGGACGTATGGGGTGATCACGTCATGTGTAATTTATACTTGGCATGGCCCTAAAGAGTCACTTGCGGACATCCCCATGACCCGACACGCCCTTATCCTGGCCGACATCGAAGGCATCATCGGCGTTCACGCCAAAGCCCAGTGTACGCCCGGTGCCCATGCGTGGCACAAGGCAAGGCACCTTCTCACAGCCGATGTCAACGCCGCGGCCCGGGGCCTTCTTGACGCCGGTTACCACCGCATCACCGTCGGCGACATGCACGGTACGGGCTTTAACATCCTCCCGGAAAAACTCATGGCCGAAGCTCGCTGCGAGCAAGGCCACCGCTGGCACCCCGTGCCCCTCATCGGCACCATGCCCGAGGCAGACTGCGCCGTGATGGTCGGCTGGCACGCAGCACCGGACCAGGAAGGGTTCAGCCCCCACATTTTCCATAAGCGTTTAAGAAAGCTCTGCATCAATGACAGCCCCGTCACCGAGGTGGAACTCTTCTCCGCCGTGCTGGGAGAACACAACATCCCCGTCACCTTTGTCAGCGCCGAAGACGTGGCCTGTGACCGTATCCAGGGGCACATGCCCTGGATCCATCGGTTCGACGTCCCCAAGCGCCCCGTCAGCCAGTCCCACATCCGAGACCTTCGCATCCGGCTCACCGACGAAGTGCGTCAGGCCGCCTCCAACAGCAACGCGCCCCCACTGGTGTGGGGCACCCACAAGGTCACCGCCACCTTTCCCGATGAAACACAAACCTGGACCTCCCCGTCAGCGACCACAACCTTCCGCCGCCTCCTGGCCGACACAGCCCTGGGCTTTGCCCCGGATGCCGCCATCCCCTGCCTCCTCTTTATCCTGCGCACCCGCTGCCGCATGGAGGAGTGGGCAAGAAAACGATAAAACCATGCCTCCGGCGGCGAGGTGTGCCACCTCGAATGCAGGGTGCGAATGCTCCGGGGCTCGTACCTCGCCCCGTCACATTCGCTGAAGGGCTTCACAGGTTTCGGAGACATCACACATGGAGGCAGAGCCTCCGAAAAACATTCCCAGGCGGAGCCTGGGAACGAGCAAAAAAGCTGGGCTTCTGAGCAAAGCCGACAAAAAACCATGCCTCCGGCGGCCCTGCCGGGGCCAAACGTTTAATCCGCTTTCGCCCAAGGGCTACGGCGCGACAAAAAAGTTTGACAAACAGATCTTGTGAACGTCTCGGCTCCGCCGTAAGTTATCAGCAAGTCGACTGTTTTAAAGGTATCGGGCATATATCGTCTTCAGTCGTCCAGCCCCGTTGGGACTTTTTAGTCCGTCGTTGACCGGGCCGCACCGGAATGCGGCGCTCCAGGGAACAAGGGTGTCCGGGGGGTGGGGATGAAAACAGGCCGATGGCCCAAACAATGATCAAGGGTCGACGTTTGCTTGAAAGGCGGATGTGGTTTGACCCGAGGAACGAGGGTCAAAGCGCATTCGCAATCTGCTCTCAAGGTGGCACACCTTGCCGCCGGAGGCTGTACTTTTTGGAATGTACTCTTACCAAACAAAAACACCCCTGAACCGGCTGACACGGTTCAGGGGTGTTTTCATGTTTCAGGTGGAGGACCTGGAAGAAAGGGAGTTAGGCGGTCTTAATCGACCTTCTCGGCTTTGTAGCCTGCGCCTTTCCAGGCGTAAATGCCACCGCTGTAGCGGTAGACGTTCTTGTATCCGAGTTTCTTGGCCCAGACCGCACCGTTGTGGCTTCGGGTGCATTTAACAAACCCGCAGTAGACGATGATGGTCTTTTCTTTGTCTGCGCCGAGGAGAGCTTCGTATTCGGCCTGGGTTTTACCGGCGGTTTCATCGTTGTTCCAGGTGTTCATGTCGGGGATGGGGAAGAGGAACTGCACGGCGCCGGGAACGTGGGCCTTTTTGTAGCTGGCGTCATAGGGCATGGTGTCCACGATGACCATCTCTTTGTTCTCATCGATCATCTTCTTCAACTCGGCGGTGGTCACCAGGTCGTAGCCGCCGCGCTGGATCTCGCGCACGAGCTTGACGGCGCCGGTCTCTTTTTCCACCTCTTTTTCAAACTTGCTCTTGCCGAAAGCGAACACGTTGCCGGCCAGAAGAAGGGTCAGGCCCACCGCAATCACCGCAGAAAATCGTTTCATCGTCATTCTCCTTAAAAAAACCGTTTCAAAAACCGCATAAATCCGAACACACAAAAAGGACTGTTCAATTCGCAAATCAACCGACGGGATGCGCTGTTATGCCATTCGAGGGTCAAGCCCCTGGACATCGACACGTTGATCCGCACCGCGCCTCAATCGTCGGCTCACGGCCGTCAGGCCCATGAGCCCGCAAAAGAAAACATCCCGGTAAAGGGCTGTGCGAAGTCCGCCAAAGGCCCGCGCCTCAGGATCTTCCGGGCCAAAGCATCCGCAATCGATATCGAGCCCGAGGTAGATCCCGTAGCCGAGGATCGCCATGAAGCACAGCATAAGCACAAACAGGGTCTCCAAGGCCCCCCGCATATCGAAAATCAGGGCCAGGCCCGCCACCACTTCCACCACGGGCAACACCACGGCCACCAGGCCGGAGAATCCCTCGGGAAGAAGTCCAAAGGCATCGATCACCACGGTAAAGGCAGCCGGGTCCATGAGCTTTCCCGCACCGGACCACAGAAAAATTCCGGCCACCAGAAACCGGAGTCCCCTGTAAACCCATCTGTTTTTCAAAACATATGTCATGGTTCCTCCTGCCATCACCGTGCTTTTTCAACCGATTTCAATGGTGATGCATATATCGGGCAGTGAGTAAAAAAACCAATCGTTTGTATTGATGATATGCGGAAAAACCATTTACGATTTCAATACGACCCCGCCACGCCATGAGGGCAAAACCACCCTGGCACTCCCCGGCCATCTGTGGCACACTTTCCCCATGAAAACGCACCCAGCCCCCTTTCCGACACTGACCGCCATCATCCCCACCCTCAACGAAGAGGCCGGAATCGCTGAAGCCGTGGCAAGCCTTGCCATGGGCGGGTGCTTCCTTGACATCGTGGTGGCCGACGCAGGGTCCACGGATGCCACCTGCTCCCTTGCAGAGGCTGCCGGGGCCCGCGTGGTGCGCTGCACATGCAAGGGGCGGGGCTTGCAGATCGCCGAGGCCTGGGCCACCTGCCACGGGGATGTGTTGGTGGTGCTCCATGCCGATGCCCGCTTTCCGGCCCACGGCGCCGACGCCATCCGGAAGATCCTTGCCCACAGCGCCGTTCCCGGCGGCGCCTTTTCCATGGGGTTTTCCCCTGCCACGGCCCGCACCCGTCTCATCAGGGGGTTAAATCACCTGCGCTGCCACACCACGGGCATCAGCTTCGGCGACCAGTGTCAGTTCGTAAGGCGATCAGTCCTTGATGGGTCAGGGGGATTTCCCCCCATGAAGCTCATGGAGGATGTGGAGCTCTCCCTGATAATGAAGCGCGCAGGAAAGCCGGTGCTTCTCCCCCAACGGGTCACTGTCTCCCCCAGGCGTTGGGAAGCAACCCCCTTCTCCCGAGGCGTCACCCGTGTCCTCTTCCTTTTCTTTGCCTATCTCATCAGGCGAAAAATGGGCCGCCCCCCCGGCGACGGAGGCTGGTACCACAAGAAGTACTACACCCCCTGATAACGGGCACGACCCGAACCACGATTTCAGATCTGCTGTATCAGACAGAAGATCAGTTCGTATTTTCCTATAAAGAAAAAACCGTTGGGGCGTTCGGCATATTGCCGGACGCCCCAGTTATTTAGACTCCTCCCCCCTTGACAAACCGGTGGATTCCTCCTATCTGCACAGTGAAAATAAGTTAAAATTATTCACTGACAGTCTTTAAGGATTCTTCTATGGAACACATGGGTATCGTCTCGATTCTGCCGGTTGTGCTGGCAATCATCATCGCAATCAAGCTCAAAAACGTCATTCCGGCACTCTTTGCAGGCGTCCTCACAGGGGTTCTCATCCTCTCAGGGGGTCACCCCGTCACGGCTGTCACCACCATGATCAAATCCTATCTCTTTGCCCAGGTCGCCGACAGCTACAACGCAGGCGTTCTGGTTCTTCTGGTTTTTATCGGGGGATTTGTGGGGCTCATGGAAAAATCAGGCGGGGCTGCCGCCTTTGCCCTGAAGATGACGGAGATCGTCAACAACCGTTTCAAGGTGCAGCTCTCCGCCTGGCTGGGGGGAATCATCGTCTTTTTCTCGGACCTCGGAACGCCCCTCATCGTGGGGCCCATCTCCGAACCCCTGTTCGACAAGCTGAGGGTCTCCCGGGAGAAACTGGCCTGGATCATCGACTCCACAGCCTCCCCCATTGCCGTCCTCGTTCCCTTCATCGGCTGGGGGGTCTACGTCATGGGCCTCATCCAGAAGGAATTTACAGCCCTGGGCATCGCCGAATCCGACTGGACCGCCTTTATCAAGGCCATTCCTTTTCAGTTCTACCCGATCCTGGCAGTCATCATGGTGCCGGTGGTGGCGTTCACCGGCTATGAATTCAGCGCCATGGCCCGGGCCGAGAAACGCACCATCGACACCGGGGAGCGCTACTGGCCCCACTCCAAGCCCCTGAGGCACGCCAACGATGAGCGGAACGCCAACAGCAAGGCCATCCTCATCTGGCTCCCCCTCATCGTCCTCTTCGTCACCCTCTTCGGCATCCTGGGTCCCTTGGGGTTTCCCCTGAAAAAGGTCCCGGGCAGCACCTTTCGCACGGCCCTGAGCACCGGGTACCTCTTTGCCGCCATCACCATCATCTCCCTCATGGTCTTTCATAAGGTGAAAACCCTCAGCGAAAGCTTCGACATCTATTTTTCCGGGATGAACAAGATGATGAACGTGGCGGTGATTCTCGTGCTGGCCTGGTCCCTGGGGGCTGTGGGAAAACACATGGGAACGGCAAACTACATCATCGAGGTGACCCACGGCACCCTGCCCGCCTGGGGCGTGCCTGCCGTGGTCTTTCTGATCGGTGGGATCATGTCCTTTGCAACGGGCTCGTCCTGGGGGACCTTTGCCATCCTCATGCCCCTGGTCATCCCCATGTCGGAAACCCTGGGTGCCCCCCTCCACGCCTGCATCGGGGCGGTCCTCTCCGGCGGGCTCTTCGGAGACCACTGCTCTCCCATCTCCGACACCACCATCCTCTCCTCCACCGGGGCCGGATGCGATCACATCGACCACGTGGAGACCCAGCTGCCTTACGCCCTGCTCAACGGCACCGTCAGCCTTGTGGCCTACCTGCTTGCAGGCATCACGGGCAGCGCCCTCTGCCTGCTTTTGGCCATGGCCACCCTGGTGGTCTCCCTGGTGATCCTCTCCAAACGAAACGGCGTCCATATCCCCAACACCACCGTTGAGGATGTGGAGCGGCTCACCCCAGAGCCTGCCACGGCTCGGGAGTAAGGAAACAACGCACCTCCGGCGGGCAGGGGGACGGTGCAAAAGCTCCGTCCCCTTTAATGGGTTTCCTTGCCTGCCGGGGGGACGGGACTCAGCATGTCCGCCACCAGGGCGTCAATGGCCTCTTTCCGGGCGGCATCCGCTTTTTTCATGTCTGCCATGCCCTGGGCCAGGGTCCGCCAGGCGGGCTCTTTGTCTCCCGGCCTGAACATGGCCACCAGAATGGAGCCTTTTTGAAAGGCCGACTGGTTGATCCCTTCGGTGGAAAGCCCTGCCACCATGCCGGTTTTCCGAAAAATATCCTCATCGGTAATCTTCGACTCCATCCCCAGGCCGAAGCCCATGATGAAATCGGGTTCCGCAGACATCGCCACCAGCACGTAGCCTTTGCCTTCCATGGTCCTGCGGATGGCATCCCGCGTCATGCCCACAAGCATATCCGCATCGGATCCAGAGCCAAGGTAGGCGGCGTTGCCCACCGGATAGATGGCAAAAAAACGTGCCGGAGGGGCCACCAGGCCCAGGTCCCCGGTCACCAGCTTACTCACGGTCTTAGGCTCGTTTACGGACAGGGATGCACAGCCCGCAAGCAGCACCAGCCCCACAAATCCAAACCAGATCTTCTTCATGGTCCACCTTAAATTGATTGCATTGTTTCAGGGTAACAATTTATCAACAACAACGTATCAGACGGTCAAACCATGCGGTTCCCTGTAAAATCACCCCATGAATGCGGCGATGCGGTTGACCTCAGCCATCACGGAGTCCACGTCCACGGTAAGGAGCCTGCCCTCTTTCACCACCTGCCTGCCCTCCACAAAAACGTCCCGCACATCGGCCCCTGAGGCGGCATACACCAGGTGGGAGACGGGGTTGTGGGTGGGGGTGAGGTGGGGTTTGTTCATGTCCACCAGGATGATGTCCGCGCGCTTGCCTGGGAGAAGGCTGCCGATACTCCCCCCAAGACCGATGGCCTTGGCGCCTTCCCGGGTGGCCATCTCCAGGACGGTCCAGGCGTCCATGGCCACGGGGTCCAGGCTGTAGGCCTTGTGGAGCTTGGCCGTCACCTGCATCTCGTTGAAGAGATCCAGGTTGTTGTTGCTGGCCGCGCCGTCTGTTCCCAGGCCCACGTGGATCCCTTTGTCCATGAGGGCCTGGGCCGGGCAGAGCCCCGAGGCGAGCTTGGTGTTGCTCCCCGGGTTGTGGGATGCGGTGGCGCCGCGGCGTGCCACAAGGTCCATGTCCCCGTTGTTCATCCAGACGTTGTGGATGAGCAGGGTGGACTCATCCAGGATATGGAGGTCGTCCAGGAGTTGATACGGGGAAATCCCCCGTTCCTCTTTGAGGCGCTGCACCTCATCCTCGGTTTCTGCCACATGGATCTGGAACAGGACGCCCAAAAGGCGGCAGGCCTCCTTGGCCGCGGACAGGGTCTTTTCGCTGCAGGTGTAGGGGGTGTGGCAAAAGATGGACGGGGTGATAAGGGAAAAACGGTCCTTCCACGCCTCCACAAAGGCGGCGGCTTTTTCCACGTTCACAGAAGGGTCAGGCACCCCGGGCGCGGGAAAATCGATGACACCGTGGGCCAGCACGCCCCGGATCCCGGTCTCCACCACGGCCTCGGCCACCTCCCCTTCGTAAAAATACCCGTCACACACCGTGGTGGTGCCGGACAAAAGCATCTCCGCGCAGGAGAGCAGGGCCCCTGCCCGCACCGTCTCCGGGTTGATGTGGGCGGCTTCGGCCGGGAAGATATGCTCGTTGAGCCATGAGGCCAGGGGCATGTCGTCGGCCAGCCCCCGGAACAGGGACATGGGGCTGTGGCAATGGGTGTTCACCAGGCCGGGCATCACCACGCAGCCTGTTGCATTCACCACGGTCTCGGCCTCGGGAAGCGTATCCCCCGCCCGGAACACAGCCCCCACCACCCCGTCTTTCACCAGCACAGCGCCCCCGTCGTAAACCTCGCGGTCCGTCATGGGGAGCACCCACCCGCCCTTGATTAACGTCGTCCCTCTGGTCATCGCTCCGTCCCTTTCAATAAAGAATCGCTTCTATAATCAAACGGCATCCCTGCCGTTTCCCACCCGGCCACGCCCTACCCCCTGCTCACTACTCACTACTCACTATTCACTATTCACCTATTATCTATGACCTATTACCTATTACCAATGACCTGTTTCAACACCCCCTCAAACCCCGGCCGCGCCTTCTCTGCCACGGCCAGCACCTTTTCCACCGTAGCCTCTTCCGGATTATCCGGATCATTGATGTTGGTGATCAGGGAAAGGCCCAGGGTACTCATCCCCGCATGGGTCGCGGCGATCACCTCCATGACCGTGGAAAACCCCACGCAGTCCGCCCCGATGGTCCGGAGCCAGCGCATCTCGGCAGGGGTTTCAAGGCTGGGCCCCTTCAGGCCCGCGTAGACCCCCCGGCAGGCCGGTACATGAAGGTTCCGAGCTGTTTCAAGGGCCGCATGGGAGAGGTCTCGGTTGTAGGCATGGATCATGGAAGGAAAGCGAAGGCCCCAGTCATCGTTGTTGGGACCCACCAGGGGATTTTCACCGGTGAGGTTCAGGTGGTCCCGTATCACCATGAGGCTCCCCTCTTTAAAGGTAGGGTTAAGGCCACCGGCGGCGTTGGTGACAATGAGGGTCCGGGCCCCTAAGGCTCGGGCCACCCGAATGGGAAAGGTCACTTCCCGGGCTGTGTAGCCCTCGTACAGATGAAAGCGCCCCTGCATCACCATGACGGGGGTACCGGACGCATCGCCGCAAAGAAGGCACCCGGCGTGGCTCTCAACGGTGGCCAGGGGAAACCCGGGGATCTCCCCGTACATCAGGGAAGCCTCTTCCGAGACAAACCCGGTGCAGTCGGACAGGCCGGTGCCTGCCATGATCAGGATGTCGGGGGTCTTTGGCCAGCGGCTCCGAATATAAGCTGCGGCCTCGGTCAGTCGTGCGGTGCTCTCATCCATGGGCGCTCCCTTGTATGAACGGTGGACTCAGGTATGCTTCATGATGGAACAAAAAAGATATCGTTTTGCTGATGTCGCCATCTACTATCCCTTGGGGGCGAAAGGCTTGTCAAGAGCATCCCCGCTTTTCAAGCCCCTTGCTCCTTCGGCCCCGGGATGCGGTGTGCTGGGGACCGGCGTACAGGGGCTTTCCAAGGGATTCTTTTCTGGCACCGGGAATCGTTTTTATCGATTTTATCCTTGAAAGGGTTGACCAATCGTGGTTGATTCTTATCTTCATTGAAAAACGTTCGGCAGCCCCAAAAATCATACGGCCCTTCAAAAATTCCAAACCCAGGCGCCCTGTGACGGCCAGTCGAAAATGCTCAAGGCAACAACGCCTCGTCGGGACATCATGGACTTTCGAAATGTCGGCAGCACCCGGCTGCAAGCATTCGTGAACCGCCGGGTGGATGCGAGGCCATATATTATGCTTAACGGGAGAATACCATGTGGGATTATACGGAAAAGGTCAGGGAGCACTTTCTGAACCCCAGAAACGTCGGCGTGATTGAAAACGCCAGCGGTGTCGGTGAAGTGGGGTCCCTCTCCTGCGGTGACGCACTGAAACTCACCATTCGCGTGGGCGAGAATGATATCATTGAAGACGCTAAATTTCAGACCTTTGGATGCGCAAGCGCCATCGCCTCCTCTTCGGCACTGACCGAAATGGTCAAAGGCCTGACCCTGGACGAAGCGGCCAAGATCACCAACGACGACATCGCCGAGTTCCTGGGTGGCCTTCCCAAGGAAAAGATCCACTGCTCCGTCATGGGCCGCGACGGCCTGGAGCGCGCCATTGCCGATTACCGTGGCGAGGTGGTGAAAGAGAGCCAGGGCAATGTGGTCTGCGAATGCTTCGGGGTCACAGACCTTGAGATCGAGCGCGCAGTAAAAGAAGACGGCCTGACCACCATCGACCAGGTGATCAACCACCTCAAGGCTGGCGGCGGCTGCGGCAAATGCCACGACGACATCGAAGCCATCATCCACAAAGTCAAGGGTGATGCGCCCATGGAGATCATCAAGCCCGTGCGCATGAGCAACATGCAGAAGATCAAGCTCATCGAAAGCACCCTGGAGCGTGAGATCAAGCCCACCCTCCAGAAAGACAGGGGCGACATTGAGCTTGTGGACGTGGTGGGCGACAAGGTCTACGTTCGCCTCCAGGGCTCCTGCGCCTCCTGCAGCAAGTCCCAGATTACGCTGAAAAACCATGTGGAAGCCAAGCTCCGGGAGCTGGTGACCTCGGAACTCGTGGTGGAGGAGGTGAAGTAATGCGCACCGTATATCTTGACAACAACGCAACCACCCGAGTGGCCGACGAAGTCCTCGAAGAGATGATCCCCTGCCTGCGCGACGTCTTCGGCAACCCCTCGTCCATGCACCACAAGGGCGCCGAAGCCGGTGAGCCCCTGAACCTTGCCCGCCGTCGCGTGGCAGCCCTCCTGGGCGCCCAGCCGGAAGAGATCCTCTTCACCAGCTGCGGCACCGAGAGCGACTCCACCGCCATCAACGCGGCCCTGACAGCTCACCCCGACCGGAAGCACATCATCACCACCATGGTGGAGCACCCCGCGGTCCTGAGCTACTGCGAGTATCTGGAGAAAAAGGGCTACCGCGTCACCTTTGTCCCCGTGGACAAAAAGGGCTGCCTTGATCTCAAAGCCCTGTACGCGGCCGTCTCCGAAGAGACCGCCATTGTCAGCATCATGTGGGCCAACAACGAGACCGGCACCATCTTCCCCGTGGAAGAGATCGCCAAAAAGGTAAAGTCCTTGGGCGCGGCAGTCTTCCACACCGATGCGGTTCAGGCCGTGGGAAAAATCGACATCGACATGGCCGACTCGGCCATCGACATGCTCTCCCTGTCCGGTCACAAGCTCCATGCCCCCAAGGGCGTGGGCGCCCTCTACATCCGCAAGGGCACCAAGTTCGCCCCCTTCCTCATGGGCGGCCATCAGGAAAAGGGACGTCGTGCCGGCACCGAGAACCACTCCTCCATCGTGGCCCTGGGCCGCGCCTGCGAGCTTGCCGCAGAAAAGATGGAAGAGGAGAACACCCGGGTCAAGGCCCTTCGGGACCGCCTTGAAAAAGGCCTTCTTGAGACCATCCCCAACAGCTTTGTCAACGGGGACCTGGATAACCGCCTGCCCAACACCTGCAGCATCAGCTTCGAGTATGTGGAAGGCGAAGCCATCCTCCTGATGATGAACGAGTTCGGGATCTGTGCTTCTTCGGGATCGGCCTGCACCTCGGGCTCCCTGGAGCCCTCCCACGTGCTGAGGGCCATGGGCGTGCCCTTTACCGCCGCCCACGGCACCATCCGGTTCTCGTTGTCCATCGACAACACCGACGAGGACATCGACACCGTCCTTGAGTGCCTGCCCGGCATCATCAACACCCTGCGCCAGATGTCCCCCTTCTGGGCAGAAGCCATGGCAGCCAAAGCCTGATCAAAACGGGAATGTCCACAAAACGCCCGTCATAAAAAACCGCCCCCCGTATTCGGGGGGCGGTTTTTTTGGTTGCGACGGTCACCTGACGCCTGGAGGCCGCCTTCCGGAGACCGTCCAAGGCGTCAGGGAAACTGGGTTTCAAGGGCCCGGCCAGCCAGGCCCGAAGGATCACAGCAGGGCATTGTGGGAGAGGTCGATCGTGGTGACCGGCTTGTGCTTGCTGCGCCATTTACCGACGCGCTGCCACTGCTCCCGCTTCTCCTCTTGCGTCCTGCGCTCAACACCCTTCCACGTGCCGGATTCCATGCGACGCCTGTCCTGGGCGGAGCGATTGACCATCGTCTGTTTGTGTTTCATCCCATTCCCCCTTTCCCGTGCACGGAAGACCTAAATCACCATACAGCAGGGGTACCGGAGCGACAGTGCATTTGCCTCGGGCGGGCACCTGTGCACCGCTGCCGCCCCTCGTTGGTCGTGGGCCGGTGACGGACATGGAAGAGATCAAAAAAACATCGCGGCCGGAAATCAAACGGAAAAAGAGAGAGAAAGGGAAAAGGCACTCATGGAGAGCGAAAGCAAGGGGTGAGGCGGCGCATCCATGTCCGTGTCACCTGCTACTATACTACGACGATAGAAAAATCCTGTCAAAGGGATGCACATGTTGTAACCCTTTTCCTGAAAGCGTCTCTTAAAGGGCATGGACCATGGATGGCAACGTCTCCGGGAATTTGCCCGGAGGCTTGTGTGCCCAACCCGGTGAACCCCGTACATGAAGGACACCCATGAACCCGACTTTATCACGACGCGCGTTTCTCAAGGGGAGCGTTGCCAGCGCGGCCACGGCGGTAACGGCAGCAGCTTTGCCCGCACGGGCCGAGGCCGCAGACCCCGAGGGCTACCTCACCACCCTGCTGGACCTCTCCAGGTGCGTGGGGTGCGGTGAATGCGTCATGGCCTGCAAAGAGGCCCACGAAGAGGACTTTCCCCAGCCCCAAAAGCCCTTTCCCGCCATGCACCCCAGCCGGGTGCCGGTGGAGGACTTCAGCGATGAACAGGATGAGGAGGGGCGGCTCAGCCCGTACAACTGGCTCACCATCCAGGAGGCCGAGGTCACCGTGAACGGCGAAGAGCAGACCCTTTACATCCCCAGGCGCTGCATGCACTGCATCAACCCGCCCTGCGTGAAGCTCTGCCCCTGGGGCGCGGCGGTCCAGGAAAAAAACGGGCTCTCCCATATCAACGACGCCCTCTGCCTAGGGGGTGCAAAGTGCCGCAAAGCCTGCCCCTGGCACATCCCCCAGCGCCAGACCGGGGTGGGGCTCTACCTGGACCTATTGCCCTCCCTTGCCGGGAACGGGGTGATGTACAAGTGCGACCGCTGCCACACCCGGCTCAAAGACGGAGAACAGCCAGCCTGCATCGAGGCCTGCCCCGAAGGAGTACAGAGCATCGGTCCAAGGGACGAGATGATCGCAAAGGCCAGGGCCCTTGCAAAGGAGATGAACGGGTACATCTACGGCCTGGACGAAAACGGGGGGACCACCACCCTCTACGTCTCCCCCGTCCCCTTTGAAACCCTGAACAGCGCCGTGGACCAGGGCCCGGGCCTGCCCGACCTCGCCCCCCACGGCAACAGCATGGCCCTGGCAGAAAACGCGGGGGCGGCCATGCTCCTGGCGCCCCTGGCCGGGTTTGCAGCGGCCGCAGGGCGCGTCTTTCTGAAGCTCAAAAAAGCCGCAAAGGAGGAGAAAGCCCCATGAACCCATTGTTCCGCACCCTCTTTCGGGTCAACATGCTCTTTCTTGCCTTAAGCGGCGTGGGCCACATGCCCATCTTCAAGCGGTACTACATCGCCGATATCCCGGGCTTCGGCTGGCTGGCGGAGTTCCATATCACCCTGGCCGTCCACTACCTCACCGCCGCCCTCTTCCTGGCCATGGCCGCCTGGCTCGTCACCACGCGCCTCCTGGAAAAAGGCGGATCCCTCACCGCCGCCGCACGGGTGAAAACAGGCTTATATGCGGCCATCATCGCCTCGGGGGGACTTCTGGTGATCAAAAACCTCAAGGGGGTTTACATGCCGGCGGCTGCCATCACCACCCTGGACCTCATCCACCTTTTCGGGGTCTTTGCCTTGGGTGCTGCCGCCCTTGTGGCCGCCATCAAAGGCACGGGATGGATCAGGTCCGCCGAAGGATAACGGAGAAAATGCCTTCTATGGTTAAAACCGGTTTAAAAAGCAGGCCTCCGGCGGCAAGGTGGGGGCACCTTGAAACCCTATGGCGAATGCATGAAGGCAACCATTTCGCGACAGGTTTCGGGGCATTCGCGTGATGTGTGACATCTGGCAACCGTCTTTGCAGGAGAGGCCCATTTCATTCTTCTAAAAACACGATACAGAAGGTTTGATAAAAAGGTCGTAGAGGCACAACCCTTGGCCGCCGGCAGTGCGGTTAAATCCACAATGGACAAGTGGCAACAACGTATCCTGTTACGTCGAAGCTTGTGAGCCAACCCGCATAAACCATCGGCGTTTATGTCGGGCGAAGCCCGAGCCGAAGGCGCGTGCGCATTTTCCTGAGGAACGAAGGAAAATGCGCACGCGCAATCAGTTTTCGAGGTGACTCACCTCGCCGCCGGAGGCACGCTTTTTGCCGGTCACTTTAATCATAGAAGACAAACTGAATCGTTACGTTTATTCGCTGTCCAACATCCGGGCTTTGCGATAATCTGAACCATGAAACACCAGGGGCGCTATGCCCCTCAAAAGAAGGAGTATCATCATGAACGCACTGCTTGCCATGGGACTCATCGTCGTGATCTGGCTCGCCCTCCAGGTATGGATCCTGCCCAAAATGGGAATCAGCACCTGAATGAGCGACGCCTGCCAGGTGGCGGGAAAAAAGAAAAAAGGTCGGGGACAAGCCAATGGGAAGGGACGCAAACCGGGTGCCTGACATCACGGACCAGGATACGGAGCTCATCACGGCCATCCAGAACGGGGCCGCAGAGAGGTTTGAAGAGCTGGTGACGCGGTACGAAGGAAAGCTCTACAACTTCGGGCTCCGCATCTGCAAGGACGCCTCCGACGCCGAAGACCTTGCCCAGGAGACCTTCATCAACATCTTCAGGTACCTCAAGGATTTTCGGCAGGAGACAAAGTTCAAAAACTGGATGTACCGCATCGCCACCAGCGTCTGCCACCGCATGCGACGCCGGTCCAAATACGCGCCGGAGCGGGAACTCTCCCTGGATGAATTCCTGCCCGCTGACCATGCCGACATCGACACAGAGCTGCCGGAATGGGCAGCCATGCCCATCCGCCAGGTGCTGAACCGCGAGCTGGGGGAGTACCTCAAGGCTTCGGTGAAAGAGCTGCCCCCCCAGTACCGGCTGGTCCTTGTCTTACGGGACATGGAGGGCTTTTCAACGGACGAAACAGCCGAGATCCTGGGCATCACGCCCGCCAACGTCAAGGTGCGGCTCCACCGCGCCCGGCTTTTCCTGCGGGAAGAATTAAAGGGGTATTTCCATGACAGCCAACCACACACACCATGATCACGAAGCGTGCCTGGAGCTGTTTGCAAAGCTCTCGGAATACATTGACGGAGAGACAGATGAGGTGACCTGCGAGGCGATCCGTGCCCACATGGAGGCCTGCCCCTGCTGCACCACGTGCCTGGAGACCCTGAAACGGACCGTTGGATTCTGCGAAGAGGTGGGGGAGGAACCGGTCCCCCCCGGGTTTTCCCAAAGGCTGAGAAAGGCCTTGGACACCATGCCCCACGGCACCCTTCCGTGAGGCTTGACAAAAAAACGCCTCCGGCGGCGAGGTGAGCCACCTCGAAGGCGGGTTGCCACTGCGCTTTGCCCTTCGCTGCTCAGGCAAAGCGCAATGGAGCTTGAGTGTTTTCACAAACCCTCGTAATCCATGTGGGTGGCAGGTAAAAGCGGAACGGTAGACAGGTTCTCTTTTAGAACACAAACACAGCCACGGGAACCACAGCGGCTGCCGTGGCAACGGCGCCTGCGGTCTCGTGGTCTTCGTCGGCGGCTCCCAGGCCTGCGGCCAGCACCAGGGCTGCTGTGGCCAGGTACCCGGCCCCTGCATGGATGTTCTCACGTGTCCATCCATCCCTGAAATTGATCCCCCCGCCGTAGGCCATATGACCGGAGGTACCGGCAGCCACGCCGCAGAGGGCGGCACTGGCCCCGCTGATCTTGTGAAAGGTGGAGTCATCCCCCGAGGCCACGGCCAGAATGGTTAAGGCAACGGCTCCGTAGCCTGTGATGCGGTGGGTCTGATAGACATCGGGCATGTAAAAAAGAGGAGCGGCATACCGATCCTGATAGGTGTCCATCTCCGCGTCCTCGGGGTAAAGCTGGTCTTCCTGATAGGTGACGTCGTCGGACGGCTTCATGTAATCGGGGGTTTGATTCCAGCCCGCAAACACAGGGGCGGTCCCCCCAAGCACCATGCCAGCCATCACCATCCACACCAGGCACCTGCGCCCCATCAAAAGCATCCCTTTCTTCATCAGCATCCTTGCTCCTTTTCCCCCGGGAAGGGGGACATTTCCACGGCCTGGGCCGTGCTGTTCCATCCGTGAACGAAAACACTTTTTATCCTGAACGTACCGGCAGTTGAAGGCATGCCGGTGGTTCCGGGTCTTGCCTACTTTTTTCAATCTGTGCCACGGGAAATCTCGGAAACGATGTCATGAAATTTATCCCTGATAGGGATTCTATCGGACACCGCCCGGGGGAGGTTTAATCGATTTTCCGACCCGTGCCCCTCCTGCCCATCCGTCGCATTCTACCCTGCGGGAGGGAAGGCTGTGTCCCACCGGGGCCTTTTTTGTGGCATTCCCGTTTCACCTGTATTATATAACGGGCTGCAATTCGGATGGAAATTCACGAACACCGGAAAAACACGGCGTCGCCCTCCACCGAAAGGGGCGATGCGAAATACCATAGAAAAAGAGATGATCAAGAAAAAACCATACGGCGCCAACGCCAAAGAGCAGCTCAAGGCCAGCGCACGGGACAAAATGTACCGTTTTCTCCTGGCCGACGACACCGTCCGCGGTGTCTTTGTCCATGGAACCCGCATGATCAACGAAATGCGCGGCAACTTCGACCTGGGGATCCTGGAGACCTACATCCTCGGCCACGCCTACCTGGGGTGTACCCTCATGAGCGCCAACTTAAAGGGCGGAGACCGCATCGGCCTCTCCCTGGACGGCACCGGACCGGCCAAGGGCCTCTCCGTGGAAGCCAACGCCTACGGCGAGGTACGCGGATTCCTTAAAAAGAGCCCCATCCCGGTGAAGGCCCCCCTGGAGAGCCTCAACATGTCCCCCTTCCTCGGAGCGGGCATGCTCACCGTCACCAAGGTCATTGAGGGGATGAAACAGCCCTACACCGGCCAGGTGGCCCTGGAGTACGGCAACATCGCCGAAGACCTGGCCAACTACTGCTTCACTTCGGAGCAGACCCCCACGGTCTTCAACCTCAGCATCAACTTCGACCAGGACGGCGAGGTGGTGGGAGCAGGAGGCCTCTTCCTCCAGGTGATGCCCGGAGCCCCTGAGGAGACCGACAAGAAAATCGAAGAGCTCATGGCCTCTTTCCCCTCCCCCGGGGACATCGCCGAACGGGCCGAAAACCCCGAAGAGGTCATTGAAACGGTCTTTTCCGAACTCTCGCCCAAACTCCTTGGGAGCCACCGCGTGGAGTTCTTCTGCCGCTGCTCCGAAAAGGCCTTTGCAGGTCACCTTGCCATGCTCCCCAAAAAGGACCTGGCCGCCATCGCCAATGAGGGCCCCTTTCCCGTGGAGCTCCGCTGCCACAACTGCAACAGCGTCTACCACTTCTCCAAAGAGGAGATCACGGAGATACTGAATAAGAAAAAGGCTAAAGGCTAAAGGCTAAAGGCTAAAAAGCATGGAATGGCTGTGCTCCGGCACTCAATGAAAAAATGCCGGGCACAGGTCATCCCACCCAAGTGTCAACCGTCTCAACATGTGCATCTCCCCTTCGCCAACCTCGGCGCTATGACCGGTCAGCGTCTGTGATCAAACCCGGGGAACGAGGGGCTGAGAGCAACCGCGAACCCGGGAGTCTTTTTTGTTACGCGTCACCACCGGTCTTGAACACCTTCTGGAATCACCGCCTGCCTGGGCGCGGGAGGGCAAACTGGCCCTTCTGGCCAACCCTGCGTCGGTGGGCCCTTCGTACCGCCACGCCCGCGACCTCATGGCCGAGGCCCTGCCGGGGAGCCTGGGGGCTCTTTTCTCTCCCCAGCACGGTTTTTTTGCCGACAAGCAGGACAACATGATCGAATCGGGCCATGGGATTGACCCGGTCACCGGGGTGCCGGTCTTCAGCCTCTACGGCGAAACCCGCTGGCCCACGGACGAAATGCTTGAGGGCATCGACACGGTGGTGGTGGACATCCAGGATGTAGGCACCCGCGTCTACACCTTTATCTGGACCCTTACCTACATCATGGAGGCGGCGGCTGAAAAAGGCTTTCACGTGGCGGTGCTGGACCGGCCCAACCCCATCGGCGGGGTTAAGGTGGAGGGCAACCTCACCGAAGCGGCCTACACCTCCTTTGTGGGGCGCTACCCCATTCCCATGCGCCACGGCATGACCATGGGCGAGCTGGCCCTCTTCTTCAACGAGCGGTTCGGCATCGGCTGCGACCTCACCGTGGTGCCCATGAAAGGCTGGACCCGATCCATGCACTTCGGCGACACCGGTCTTCCCTGGGTGCTGCCCTCCCCCAACATGCCCTGCGAAGAGGCGGCCCTGGTCTACCCCGGCCAGGTGATTTTAGAAGGGTGCAACCTCTCGGAAGGGCGGGGCACCACCCGGCCCTTTGAGCTCTTCGGCGCCCCCTACCTCGACACCACCAAACTCATAAACACCCTGGCCCCTGAAAGCCTTGAGGGCTGCATCCTCCGGGAGACAGGCTTTGAGCCCACCTTCGGCAAATGGGCGGGCGAGCTCTGCAAGGGCTTTCAGATCCACGTCACCGACCGGGAGCGTTTTGCCCCGTACCGCCTCAGCCTGGATATCATCCGGGCGGCCATGGCCAACCACCCCGATGAGTTTGCCTGGAAGCAGCCCCCCTACGAGTACGAATACGAAAAACTCCCCATGGACATGATCCTGGGATCTCGTGCACTCAGGGAAAGCCTTGAAGCAGGAACGGCCATTGATAAACTGGAAGCACAGTGGCAGGATGGACTGGACGATTTCAGGAAGAGCCGGGAAGCCTTTTTGATCTACAACCCCTGACGCGGAGCAGACCATGGCCAAACAGGACGATGAGGGTGCCCTCTGGAAACGCATGAGTTTCAAGGGCAACAAGGTGTGGGCAGAGGTGGACGAAGCAGAAGAGCTTCGCCTTGACGGCGGCCGGGTGCGCATCAAGTACAACCTCAAGCAGACCCATGAATACAAAGTCTATCCCGACACCCTGAAGTCCGACGCCCCGGAAAACCTCATCCCCAAAGGCGCCAAAAAGAAAAAAAACGAAGAGGAAAAAGCGCCCCCTCAAAAAGGGGAGGTCAGCGTGCCTCCGCCCCAGCGCCCCGGCCTTGTGCGCGAGGTGCCCCTGGAAGGTCTTTCCACCACCGAACCCGGCGTCATCCACATCTTCACCGACGGAGCCAGCTCCGGCAACCCCGGCCCCTCGGGCATCGGGGTCTTTTTCCGCTACGGGCCCCACGAGCGGGAGATCTCCCGGAACATCGGCCAGGGTACCAACAACATCGCCGAACTCGAAGCCATCCGCACCGCTCTCTCCGAAGTGAAAAAGCCCGAGCTGCCCGTGCGCATCTACACCGACTCCAGCTACGCCCTGGGCCTCATCGCCAAAGGCTGGAAAGCCCAGGCCAACCGGGAGCTGGTGGAAGAGATCCGCGCCCTCACCCGAAAATTCGCAAACCTCGTCTTTGTCAAAGTCAAAGGCCACGCAGGCTTCCCTGAAAACGAAAAAGCCGACCAGCTGGCCACCTCCGCCATCAAAAACTAAAATACAGGGGCTACAGCCCCTGTACCCCAGGCTCGCGAATGCCCCAACCCTCGTCCCTCGGGTTGTCACATTCGCTGACGGGCTGCGCCCGTAATGGACGGGGTGTGTCTCAAAAACAAAAAAACGCAGGCGGTATTCACTCGAATACCGCCTGCGCCTGGCCTTCAGGGACCTGTTTGTGGGAATAAGGAGGGTTTCTTAGAAAATGTAGGAGAGGTTGATCCCGCCTGAGACGGCGAAGTCATGGTCGACAGTGGTAAAATCTTCGTAGTCGCTGGTGTCCCTGACGTTGACCACGTAATCCAGGGCCACCTTGTTCCAGGAGTATCCGATACCGAAGGAGGCCTGGGCACCGGAGAAGTCCTTATCGGCTTTGATGCTTACACCGCCGATGGTCCCGCCGTCGTACTCCCAGGTTTCAGTAAAAACCCCGATGCCGCCGAACACGTTGAACCCTTTGTAGAAGTTGGTACCCAGAAGAATCTGGAGGTCGCCGCCGCTTATGTCCCATCTGGAATCGTCATCATTTTCCGCTGCGTAGAACGCCCCTCGCAGGGCCACATGCTTGGTAAAACACGCGGTGCCGACAATGGCCCCCCCGTAGAATTCCTCGTCATGACTGTTTACGCTGGAACTGTCATCTGCAATGATCAGCCCGTAGGTTCCCACACCCAGCTTGAACTTGGTCCCGCCCTCTTCGGCCATGGCGCTACCTGCGGTCATCATCATACATACGGCCACTGCCAACCCTGCAACTGCTCGAACTGCTTTTTTCATCGTGATACTCCTAAAACATAATGGGTACTTCAAAGCCTCAAGGGAGGCGGTTTCATTCCTATCGACGGTTCGTAAGCTACCACAAGGCTGATACATCAGGTATGATCTGCTTCACACAGCAAAAAAAAGGTAAAAAATGCGCATAAAAATGAAGGTGGTCACATAACATCGCAATAAAAAAGGGCTGATTTCCCATAGGAAATCAGCCCTTTATCATATCATGCCTTTATTTCAAAAAAAGATCAGTGGCCGCCGCCCTTCCCTTCTTTTGTGTCCTTCAGGGCTTTAAAGATGCACCAGTTCAGCCCCACGGTGAGGATAATCAGTACGTACCACATCCCCCCGAAAAACAGGTAATGGCCCGCGTCCCAGACCCACTCCCAGACAAATGGAAACATGGCTCTCTCCTTTTCATGCCGGGGCCTGTGATAAAACCAAGGCCCCGGTCGGTTGGTCGTTTACGGTCTCTCGACAGGGTTGAGCTCTTTCTCCTGGGGAAACACCGGCAGGTACCGATAGGAAAGAGCAATGATCAGGATGGCCCCTGCCACGGGCAGGATGGTGGTGGCCCACTCCTGCCACGACGGAAAGTAGAGGACCCAGGAATCAAAGGTCATGACCGGCATGGCCATGGGCTGCATCACCATGACCCAGCGGTTCACGCACACCCCGATGACGGCCAGGGTCACGGCGACGATAAAGAGCCTGCTGTTCTGGCGCCACTCTTTTTTAAGGAGAATGGCCGCGGGCACGATGCCGCAGATCACCAGCTCAAGGATCAGGATCCAGATGCCGTGGTAGTTCTGGGAGTTGGTGTAGAACTCCATGAAGGTAAAGCCGGTCTTGGGCACGGTCACCACGGCCCACCAGATGGTGTCGGCGATCTTGGCCACCATGTAGGTACCCAGCATCCAGCCGGAGATCTTGGCCAACAGGTCGTAGACGTTGTCCTTGACCAGGCGCTTGCCCGTGATCTTCTCGGTGATCTTGCAGCAGAGCATGGTAAAGCAGGGGCCACAGGCCGCCGCAGACCAGGTGTAGAGAAAGAAGGTCCAGGGCCAGATAAAGATCCCGTCCCTCAGGCCGAAGGGGCGCCCGTAGAGCACGCCGGTGACGCCGCCTAGGGATCCCTGGTGGAAGCAGGAGAGAAAGGCGCCGGTGGCGGCAAAGACCGCCATCACCTCGTGCATGCGGTGGCCCAGGTTGTGAAAGAAGGGATTCTGGTCGATCTTTCGGTTCTCCAGCACCAGCGGCAGGTACTCAATGGCCAGCACCGACAGGTAGAGCGAAAGACAAAAAGCCACCTCCGTCAACATGGAGTGGACGTTGGCGTGCCAGAAAATAAACCACCCGCGCAAGGGCTGGCCGATGTCGATGGCCAGGATCAGCATGGCGGAGCAGTAGCAGCAGAAACCCACGATAACGGCAAAGTTGATGATGTTCTTCAGCTCGTCTTTTCCCACCACATAGCGGAGAAAGCCGGTGAAGAAGGCACCGCCTCCCACGGCGATAACCGCCAGGTCGGCCCAGATCCAGAGGGCAAACCCGTAGGAATCGTTCATGTTGGTCTGATTGAGGCCCTTGAACCAGCAGAGGTAGGCGGCGTAAAGCCCCCAGACCACCAGCGCCGCCGGAATGACCAGACCAAGGGTAAACCGCTTGAGAGAGCAACGCTCAACACCTTCGGGTATCAAAGCAGAGTCCATAAATCCTTACCCCTCGCCGCCTCCACCTGTGTGCAGGCGGCCATTTAGAGATTTTTTAAAACGCCCGTGGCTGCCGGGCGTCTGTCTTGTCCTGATAGAAGCGGGCCTGATCAGTGGCCGCCCTTGCCTTCAAGGTGATAGGCTCCGGGTTTTCCGGTGGGCTCTTCGCTGCTCACGTAGTTGTCACCTGCCCGTCTCACCCACTCACGGCTGGAGAGGTAGTAGACCTTCGGGTTGGTGTGCAGGCGTTCAAGCAACCGGAATGCGCGCTTGTCTTTTTTCAGGGTGTACACGGCGTGGTCGGGGTTGTTCAGGTCCCCGAAGGTGATGGCGCCGGAAGGACACGCCTGGGTGCACGCAGTCTGGTACTCCATCTCCTCCACATCCCGCTCTTCCAGATAGGCCTTCTCCTTGGCCAGCTGGTAGCGGTGGAAGCAGAAGCTGCACTTCTCCACCACCCCGCGCATACGCGGAGAGACGTCCGGGGAGAGGGACTCTTCCACCTTGGCGGGCCAGACCGGGTCCCACCAGTTGAAGTAACGGGCGTGATACGGGCAGGCCGCCATGCAGTACCGGCAGCCGAAGCAGCGGGTGTAGATCTGGCTGACAATGCCGGTGGAGTGGTCGTAGTCCGTGGCCGTGGCCGGGCAGACCGACACGCAAGGGGAATGGCCGTCGTCGTGCTTGCCGCCGCAATGCTGGCAGGGGCGGGGAATATAGCAGATCTCGGTGTCGGGGAAATCCTTGCCGTTGGTGATGCGGTAGACCCGGATCCAGGTCGTGCTCAAAAGCTTGTCGCTTTCGTCTTTCCTGACGGGGACGTTGTTCTCGGCCGAGCAAGCCACCATGCAGGATCCGCAACCGGTGCACTTGTCGAGGTCGATGACCATGCCGAATTTCTTCGCCCTCGTATCGTTTGATTCCGTATTCATGAAAAACCTCGTATGAGATGGGTTTTCGTCAGTTGTTCACGAGCCGTTGCCGCCCTCAGGCTACCCCTTGGCCAGGGATGCCTTGGCGCCCCAGGTGCAGTTGAGCCCTGTGGCAGGGTCGGCCATGCTGCCGGAAAGGGCTGTGTAGCTCGCCCCCTTGCCCCCGATGTAGTCGTCAAAGGCGGTATGCCCCAGGCCTGCGGCCAGGGCCACCACACCGGGCATCACCCCTTCGAAGAGGGTGACCACCACCTTGGCGCTGCCAAAGGGTGTGGACAGGGTGGCGGTGTCGCCGTCTTTGAGACCCGCCTGCCTGGCGGTCTTGGGGTGAAGCTCCACATGGGAGACCCCTTTGGTCAGCATCCGGTCCGAGATGGTCTTCATGGTAAACGGAGCGTCGGCCACGGGGCCGCTGGCAATGCGCAGGGACCACCTCGGCACCAGGGTGAAGGGAAGGCCGGAAGCCGCCCCTTCGGCAGCCAGGGCCACGGGACCTTCGGGGATGACAAAGGTAAAGCGCTGGGACGTGCCCAGAATGCGCTCAAGGCCTTTCTTCCAGGCGATGTCACCCTGCCAGGTGCCTTCGTCGTAGAGGGTCTCCCACATCTCCCCGCAGCTCTCTTCGAGGTAGGTTTCGTAGTCGTCCCAGCCAAAGGAATCGCTGCCGCCTTCCAGTTGAGCGCCCACGCTGATAAGCACGTCCCCGGTGTGCTTGGTGTCCATCACCGGGTCGATGGCCGGCTGGGCCAGGTTGACGGTGGGCCGCTCCAGGCCCGCACGAACCGGCACATCCTGAAGCTTTTCCAGGTGGGTGTGGTCGGGCAGGATCAGGTCCGCCATGGCCGCGGTCTCGTCCATGTAAGGAGAAAAACTGACGATGGTGCCGATGGCAGCCAGGGACTCTTTTGCCTTGTCCGAGGTGGCCAGGGTGTAGAAGGGGTTGGTACCCCAATCCATGAGGAGCTCGGTCTTGCCGGGCTCGGTAAGCTCTGCAAGCTTGGCCCCCAGGTCGGCGGTTTCGGCGGTGGCCACGGCGTAGGGCAGGGCCCCCACCTTCACCAGGCCGCCGTCACGCTGGACGGACCCTTTCAGGGCGTTCAGGGCAAAGACAGCCAGGGCCTCGGCAAGGCTCACGGGGGTCTCCCCTTTTCCGCGACCGCAGATGGCCACAGGGCGGCGCGCCCCGGCAAAGGCCACGGCCACCTTTTTGACCATGGCAGGAGCGACTCCCGTCACGGCTTCGGCCTTGTCAGGCGCGTAGTTCTCAAGGAGCCAGGCGCTGAAGGCGTCGAAACCTTCGGTGGCCGTTGAGACAAAGATATGGTCGTAGAGTTTTTCCTGGACCATGGCAGCGGCCACGGACAGGGCAAATACCCCTTCGGAGCCGGGCTTGGCGGGCACCCACATGTCGGCCATGGAGGCGGTGGTGGAGAGGTAGGGTTCCACCTGGATCATCTTTTTGGAACCGGCGGCTTTCACCATGCGCACCGGAGCGCCCCACCCTTCGGCCACGGCGCTTCCGAGGCTCAGGATCAGGTCGGTGTTTTCCGTGTCAAACCCCACGCCTTCCCCGGGCTTGCGGCCCATGGTCATGGCCATGGCCTGCTCCAGGGTGTCGTGAACAGACGGCAGGGTCAAAAAGCGGTCGGAACCCAGGGTGTCCAGCAGGCGCTGGAACAGGGCAGGAACGCTGCCGCTGCGGGAAGCCGACAGGGCGGCCACGCCCTTGCCGTCGGAGAGGCTGCCCAGCTTTTCCGCCAGCTGCGCTTCGGCCTCTTCCCAGGAAATGCGGTTCCATTTGCCCTCACCGCGCTTGCCGGCCCGCACCATGGGGCCCTCGATGCGCGAGGGGCCGTAGAGGAGCTGGGTGGCCGAGATGCCAATACCGCAGAGGTCACCGCTGTTCACGGCGCTCTCGGGGCTCCCTTCGATTTTCACCACACGTTCGCCCACCTTGCGTACCGCAAGGCTGCAGCCGCCGGGGCAGAGGGTGCACGCCCCACCGACGTAATAGTACTCTCCGGTCTCGGGAACCGGCGTCCAGGACCAATTCTGGGTCCAGATGGACACATCGTCCGTCAACTTCCAGGGAAGGGGAGAGAGCAGGGTACCGGCCGTGGCTCCCATTCCCAAAGCGAGAAAATGTCTCCTGTTGATCTTCATATGTGAATCACCCCTTGAAAGGATTGATCGTTCGCGTTGAGGCTAAAAACAGCGTCTACTTGTGGCACTGGAAACAGGCACCTTTGCTGCCCATGGTCTCCTGGTGACAGGCACCGCAGTCGTCCATCTTCATGCGATCCCAGCTGTTTTTCTTGATGCCGGCGATGTTCTTGCCCCAGATGTCCCGGCTGTACCCGGTGATCCGGTTCTCCTCGTAAGGCTTCAGGCTCTCGGACTCGCCGATGTCCCCGTGGCACTCCGCACACTCCATCCCCGCCCCTTGCACATGGGCGGCGTGGGAGAAAAAGACACAGTCAGGCTGCTTGGAATAGATCTTCCAGGGCACCTCTTTGCCTTCGGCCACATACTCGTTGACGAAGGTCTCTTCGGCTTCGCTCTCGCCCTGTACCTCTTCGTGGCACTCCGCGCACTGCTCCAGGGTGGGAACCCCTGCAAAGGTTCCGTCTTCACGGAAGTAATGGCAGCTGTCGCAGTCCCCCACCGCATCGGCGTGGGTGACATGGCTGAAATCAAAGGGCTGCTCACTCTTGGAATAGAGAAGTTTGGGGAAAACGATCCACCCTATGGCAAGGCTTGAGGCCAGGCCCACGATAAAAAAGAGGGCTACCAATCCCGATTCCCCCTTTTTCTCCGGACCTCCGGGTGACCCCGTTTGCTCACGACCAGTCTGTTTTTCACCAGTTAGGCTCATGAAAACTCCACGTGTTAATTGTTTTAAGCACCAGATACCCGACCACCGGGTGGTTCAGGCATGCGCCGCGTCCTCGGATACGTCAAAAAAAGGGGCGCGGACATACAAAAAGCCCCTGGCCCCCTGTGATCTTACCGGGTGCTAACGGCTTTTTCCGAACCTGTGAACGGCAAGGCCGAAACGGAGAGCCGGGGCACGCATTGCACCGGCCTTGTCAAGCAGCCTTACCAGGTATAGCAAACCGGCATTCCCCCTTCGCCGGTCTTCACGCATTTGATTGCGTTTCTTATACGTGCTCATGCGTCCTTTTTCAAGCCATGGCAACCACGCCCGATGTCTCACGGACCTGTCCGGGGCCCCACGGCGAGGCAACTAAGTACCTGCGGAAGAAACAGATTCAAGCAACACGGCAGGCAAAAAGAAAACGGGTTTCAAAACGGGTCAGAGACGGTCTGATGCAGCCATCGCGTCATGACGGTTCCCACTTGGGGACAACGGTTCGCTTCCCGGCCGCCGTCCCGCACCACCCCGGGCAGCAGCCCAAGGGGCGTCCCGGATTTTACTGCCATTTCACATGCATGAGGCTTTGAAACGCTGAAAATTGCTAGCCTCTTTTCTATAGTAACGACGCCGCACGTGTCAATAAAAAGATCCTTATCGTTTCACAAAGCAAGAAAATGAAATTCCAACGGCTCCGGTGGGTTGTTCCCACCCAAAAAAAAGAGCCGCCCCTCCCCTGACGGGAAAGGCGGCTCCGCTTCAATCCTTGATTGATCTCCCTTACATGCTGCCGTAGCTGTGCAGGCCGGGAAGAAAATTGACCCCGAAATAGGTAAACATCACCGCCATGAACCCGATGATGGAGATAACGGCGATCTTTGCGCCGCCCCAGCCCCGCATGTAGCGCAGGTGAAGCATGATGGCGTAAACGAACCAGGTGATCAGGGACCAGGTCTCTTTGGGGTCCCAGCTCCAGTAGGAGCCCCAGGCCGAGTTGGCCCACACCGCGCCGGTGATGATGCCCACCGTCAGGAACAGGAACCCGAACATCACGGTCTTCTGGATCAGCTCATCCAGGACATACCCCTCCGGAAGCCGGGAAATAAGGCCCCCCTCCCGGACGGTGGTGCACTCCCTCACCAGGTACATCACCCCGATGCCGAAGGCCGTGGCAAACCCGGCATAGCCGAGAAAGCAGGTCACCACATGGGTGGTGAGCCAGTTGCTCTTCAGGGCCGGAATGAGCGGCTGGATCTTGTCGTTCACCGTGGGGGACAAAGAGGCGTAGGCCAGGGCCAAAAAGGCCAGGGGCATGGCAAAGGTGCTGATCATGTAATTTCGGTACCGCACCTCGATGACCAGGGAGATCAGGGCGATGGTCAGGGCAAAAAAGACCAGGGACTCATAGAGGTTGGACAAGGGGATGTGCCCGTACCCGTGCCCGTAGGACTCCACCCACCGAAGCAGAAACCCGGCCAGGTTACCCAGTGCCCCCACCACGGCAATATACCGCGCGCTTCGTGCCGGTGCCTCTTTGCCGAAGATCCACCCGGAGATATACAAAACGGCGGAAAATCCGTAGACAAAGGTCACAATGGACAAAATCAGGGAACTGTTGTTCATCTCTCCACCTGCCTTTCAGGACTAATGGCCTCACGGTCGAGTTTTTCGGTCAAGCGGCGAAGCACCATCTCCATGCCCAGCCTGTTTTTGTTTGTGTTTCCATAGAGGGTCACGGCCGACCCGGTGAGAGTCGGTTCCACAGCCACCATAAAGCCTTTGTGGCTCATGAAAAAGGTGATGTAGCACCCGGCGATGAGAAAGAGAAACCCGGCATACACCAGCCACACCCCGGGATCCTTGGTCACCTGGAGTCCCGTGTAGTACCGCTGCGGAAAGTCCGCCACGGCAATCACCACGTCTCCCTGCCGCATGCGGTCAAAACCGGGGGATTTCACCGGTAGGGCCAGGCGGGTGGCCTCTCCCTCCGCACTCTCCAGAACGCCGAGCACAGCGCCCCCCATGGACCTGCCGTGGAACCTGTAGTTGTTCATGAAATGCATGGGCGTAAAGGTCCCCAGACCTTCGGGGATGGCGATGGGCTGCCCGAAATCACCGTCAAGAGGGTAACTCATGCCGCTGGCCTTGCTCGTAAAGGAGAAGGTGGCGGACTTCGGGGGCACCGTGCCGTAGCTGGCCTGGTAAAAGCTGACCCCCCTGTAGCGCAGGGGATCGTTCACCACGATCTGCTTTGAAAGGACTTCGGCCCCGCCCTCGGTCACCACGAGGTCGGACCGGTACTCCTTGGGCGCACCCGTGTCGTAAAAGGAGACGGAGAAAGCATCACATCGGAGTTCAAAGGGAAGGGGCATGGCCGCGTTGGAGCCGTTGAGCCTGACCACCTGGCTGCTCTCCCCTTCGGCCAGGTTCAGGGTCCCTTCGTACCCGAACAGGGATCCCAGGAGCCCCCCCAGCAGGAGCAACAGGACGGCGCCATGGACCACATAAACCCCGAGGCGGGTCCAGCGGCCTTTTTCTGCAAAAAGATAGCGCGTCTCCCCTTCGTCCACGGGGGTAAAGGCGCCCATGGGTGCCTTGAGCTTTCCGGAGAGCACCCCGGCTACCTCGGAAGGGGACCCGGCCACGGACAGGGTCTCCCCTTTGATGGCCTTGCGGTAGGCCTCCGGGTTGAGGCGCTGTGTCTTGCCGATAATCTTGAGCACGGCGGGCAGGCGATCCATGGAGCAGATCACCAGGTTGATCCCCAGCAGAAGCAGCAACAGCTGAAACCACCAGGAGTGGTACATATCGAAGATATCGAGGAACGACATCACGCGGTACGCGGCCTCACCGAACCGATCCACGTAAACGGCGGGAGACGCGTTCTGGGGAATCACCGTTCCGATGATGGAGGTGACGGCCAGAAGCGTCAGCACGATGACGGAAAGCCGAACCGATGCAAAGACACCCCAGAGGATATCGACCAGCCCTTTTTCCACTTGTTGTTTGTTCATAGATCCCTTTCGGCGCACCATCTACGTGGTGCGTTTGTCAAAAGTCACAGCCGAAGGCTTTGAGCGGCAATGAAGCGCCCTTGCCCCCTGCGGCCCCAACGGGCAGCGCATGATACCACACCGAAAGGCGCGGGAACAACGTCAATCGTATCAGAACCCTATACACATGTGTGTCGCATAGCTGACTCACAATATGGCCCACGCAAAAAGGCCGGGCAGTCTGTCTGCCCGGCCTTTCATCTGTTCAGCAATCCGCTGCCCCTTACATATCGCCCTGAACCACCTGGGCAATGTTGAAGGCCTGGTCCCCTGTCTTCTCCAGGTTGTTGAGGATATCCACAAAGAGAATCCCTGTCTCAACGGAGCAGGAGCCCTTCTGGAGGCGCTTGAGGTGATGCTTCTTGAACTGCTTGCGCATCTTGTCGATGGTGTTCTCGTCTTCGGTGTCGATGGCCCTGGGAAGGCCCCCGGCGTTGTAGGCCTTGATCACATTGTCCGTAAAACGAATGGCCACGTCGTAGATCTCTTCCATCTCCTGCATGGCCTCGTCGGAAAAGCGGATGTCGCTTTCAATGAGCTTTTCCGTGTAGTTGACAATGTTCTCGGCGTAATCCCCGATCTTCTCCAGGTCGTGGAGCACATGCAGGATGTTGTTGAGCTCCCGGGAGGTCTCGGCACTGATCTGCTCCTGGTTCAGGCGGACCAGGAAGGTGGAGATATCCTTTTCCAGGAGATCCACGGTGTTCTCCAGTTCATAGACCTTGTTGATGGTCTTTGTGTCCCGGGTGAAAAAGGCGTCCCGGCTCAGTTTCAGCATCTCCAGGGCCAGGCCCGACATGCGGCTCACCTCTTTTCTGGCCTGGGAGACCGCAAAATCAGGGGTCTCGATGAGGCAGTCGTCCAGAAAGACCAGGCCGTCGTCCCGGCCGTTGCCCTTGCCCGGAATCATCCGCTCGCACAGGCGCGCCAGGATATGAAGCACGGGAACGAAAATGATGAGGTTGACGATGTTAAAGCCGGTGTGGACGTTGGCGATGTGGCGGGCGATGTAAGGAAGGTTACCGGAAGCGTTGACAAAGTTGGGGTCCCCCGGCGTCAACACATCCACGGCCTGCATGAAGAACTTCAGGAAGAAGAGCATGTAGCAGACCCCCAGGGCGTTGATGAGGAAGTGGCCGAAGGCGGCCCGCCTCGCCGTGGGGTTGGTACCGATGGCCGCTAAGTTGGCGGTGATGGTGGTCCCGATGTTCTCCCCGAGGACCAGGGCGCACGCGGCGTAGTAATCGATGAGCCCCGTGGATGCCATGGCCACGGTAATCCCGATGGTGGCCGAGGAACTCTGGACGACCATGGTCAGGACGGCGCCTGCGGCAACGGCCAGCACGGGGTGATGGGAAAAGGTGATGAAGGCCTGCTGGAAGAACTCGCTGTGCCGCAAGGGAACAAAACCGTCCTTCATGATCTTGAGGCCCAGGAAGAGAAGGCCGAAGCCGATGATGACCTCTCCCCAGTAATGGTACTTCTTGTTGCTGGTAAACATGCGCATAAACACGCCGATACCGATGGCGGGCAGGGCAAGCTTACCAATTTTAAACGCGATGAGCTGCGCCGTGACGGTGGTACCGACGTTGGCACCCAATACCACGCTCAGGGCCTGGACCAGGTTCATGAGCCCTGCATTCACAAACCCCACCACCATGACTGTCGTGGCGGAACTGCTCTGGATCACTGCGGTCACCACCAGACCTACAAAGGTCCCGATGACCCGGTTGGTGGTGAGCTTTTCAAGGATGTTTCGCAGGCTGCTGCCCGCTGATTTCTGAAGGCCTTCCGACATCATCTTCATGCCGTAGAGAAAAAGCCCCAGCCCACCGACCAAACCGTAGACAAGCGCCAACCAGTTAACTGATTCCACCTAAATCTCCTGTAGTAACAGTACATTACACAGACGCGCCGTCTCAGTCTCCATGCAGGCGCACCTCACGTGAGTCGTAAATGTTTGTGGGGACTATATAAATGATCACCTGCATAAAATCAAGACCATTACGAGCCCCGGACAGAGGCCTGCCATAAAGATGTTATCCCACCGTATACATTGCGTTTCCATCCCACCCAAAACCCTTGCAGATACGTTCTTTCCCAAGAAACATATCATGGAAAAAGCCCATCGCCCCCTCCCCCGTTTTTTTTCAAAGAGGCAAAAAAAACCGCCCCGTTTCCAGGGCGGCGAAAATTTCAGGGCCAGAAAAGGCGATCAGGACGACGGCACGGGACGTACCGTCAGGACCGCGGCCTCCGGAACCTTGAGATAGGCTTGGGCCAGGGCCTGGAGCTCAGCTGCTGTAACGGCGGCGTAGTCCTCCAGGATATCCCGGGGCCAGACCAGTTTTTCCGGGTACCTCGAGGAGTCCTGCATAACGCTGTTGAGCCAGTACCCGTTGGTGCGCCGGTAGTCGATGATGCGGTTCACCACGGGGTCCACCACGCGCCGGAGTTCATCCTCGGTGGCCGGTGCCCCACGGAGGCCGTCGGCGATCTCTTTCACCGCTGCGATGACCTCGTCCACCTGTTCGGGGCTCACGGTAATGACGGCACGGAGGGTGCCATACTCCGGGTAGGCCCTGCTGGAACGGTTCCAGGCTTTGGGAGAGTAGGCCGCCCCCAGGTTTTCCCGAACGGTCTCCCGCAGGCGCTCGGAAAAAAGAGACCCCAGGATGGAGAGGCGGCGTACCGTATGGATATCGCCCATGCCCGTGGTGGGCCAGGCCACCGTGACCACGGCTTTGTCGATGGAACTCTCAACGGAGAGATCAAGGCGCTTTCCCCCGGGGAAGGCAAGGTCGTGATCCCGGGCAGGCTGCGTGGCCTTGCGGGGAAGCGACCCGAGCCATCGCCCGCACAGGGAGATCACCTCCTCCACGTCCATGTCCCCCACCACGGAGAGCTCCAGGGGCGCCCCTTGCAGGTCGGGCATGACAAAACCGTTGACCGCCTCCAGGTCGATGCCCTCAAGGGAGACGCCCGGATACCCGAAGCGGGCTTTATCCCCGGTGAGAAAGGCCTCGACCTGTTTCTGGAGCACGCCGTCCACGGTGCGATCCATCTCCTCAAGGCCCTGTGTATAGCGCTGGGTCGAAAGGTGGTAGGCATCCTCTTTGAGTCGGGTGTCGGTAAGCTGGGTAAAAAGCACCTGAAACATGAGTTCCAGCTCCCCGGGGATGGTGCGCCCGGAGAGACCGAACCCGTCCTGGCCCGCACCATAGTAAAAGGAGGTATTGGTACCGGCCATGGCCCGGGCGGTCTCGTCCCGGTTCAGGCGCCCCAGGCCGCTTTCGTTGGTCACCATCTCGGAAATGGAGGCCAGGCCGGGGGCAAGCCCCCGGGCCCCTTTGACACCCTGTCCGAACCGCAGGGAGTAGAGCACCTCCCTGGCCTTGAAATCCGTCTGCTTCAGGTTCAGAACCAACCCGTTGTCAAAGGTGACCACGGTGATCCCGAGGTCATCGTGATCCACCCGCGAAACAACCTTGCCCGGGGTTTCAGGGGCCGGAAGGTAGGGAAACGCCGCTGCCGACTTGGCCGGGGGCGGGGTGGCCGCCACAAGGCCGCTCTTCTTATAAGCGGCAAGAAGGACGGCTTCTGGGCCTTTGTCACCGGCGTCCAGGCGGAGGTTGCCCTCCACCATCACAAGGCGATGGGAGGGGTTCCACACCTCCTTGAGCACGCGATGCAGCTCGTCTGCCGTCACCGCGTCCACCACAGGCTCGAACAGGCGGCGCGCATCCCCGGGGGAGACAACCACCTTCTCTGTGGTGTAGCTCTGGATCAGAAGGGAAGCCAGGGCCCTGCTGTCCCGGGTGGAGGCCTTCTCCTCCGCCTGCAGGAGGGCGTTTTTCATCTCCTTTTTGACCCTTGCCACCTCATCGGGTGCAAACCCGAAGGCCAGGGCACTGCGCAGGGTATGGTCGATGACGGCAAGACTCTCCTCCCAATTTTCTGCGTCACAATCCGCCGCCACAATGCCGTAGCGCACATGGCGCAGATAGGTTCCGGCCCCGGCCCCGGCCGAGGTAAAGGGAGTACCGGGCTTTCCGATACGCTCCTCCAGCCGGTTGTCAAGGATCCGGCTCGCCATGTCAAAGAGCATCTGCTCCCGTCGGACGGCAAAGGAATCGGGCTGCCGCGCCACATGATGCAACACCTGCAGGGTCACGGTGGTGCTCCCCGCTTCGGGATTGTAGGCGTAAAACGCCTTGGTCCCTGCATGGGCAAAGGAGCCCTCGTCGGGGAGCTTCCCTTTGGGGGCACGGGCCTCAAGGGAGGAGAAGCGGTCCCGGATCAACCCAGCCACCTCGACGGGATCCACGTCTCCCGCCACCACCACGGCCATGTTGTCCGGGCGGTACCAGGTGTCGTAATAGCTCCTCAGAAGGGCTGAATCCGCGCCCTTGATGACCGACTCCAGGCCGATGGGGTGCCGATCATTGATCCGCATGCCCGGCAACGCAAAGGCCAGGTTCTTCACAAAGCTGCGGTAGGATTCGGAGTCCCGGTCTCTCTTCTCGGCCAGGATCACCCCGCGTTCCCGGTCCACCTCTGTCTCCAGGAGCAGAGCCCCTCCCGCATAGTCGTGCATGACCAGGAGCCCTTCGGCCAGGCTCTTGGTGTCGCCCGCGGGCAGCACCACGTCGTAGACGGTTTCATAAAAACCGGTATGGGCGTTGGCGTCTCCGCCGAACCGCATGCCGATGCGCTGAAAGTATTTGATGAGTTCACCGGGGGGGAAATGCTCGGAGCCGTTGAACAGCATGTGTTCCAGAAAGTGGGCCACGCCCCGCTGGGCTTCGGTCTCGACCATGGAGCCTGATTTAACGGCCAGGTGCATGCTCACCCGGTCCTTGGGCTCCGTGTTCCTCATCACGAGATAGGTCATCCCGTTGTCCAAGACCCCTTCCACCACGGCCGGGTCTTTGGGAAGGCGCGGTTCCGGAGCAGCGGTGGTGCCGAGGTCACGGCGGGCACACGCGGCGGTGACAACCAGCATCACGGCCAGCAGGCAGTGAAGGACACGTTGAAACGATTTTCCTGTCATGGTTTCTCCCTCAAATAAATAAAAAAGGCCGGTTGGACGTCATGACGTTCTTCCCGGCCTCGAAATCATCGATTGTGCATGTGGCTACCGAACAAAGGCAAACCAGATGTACCCGACAAAGATCCCCGCCCACATCACGGCGGCGAGGTACCCGAAATAGTTGATGGGTTTTTTGGCCAGGCCGTATCGGTCCACCGTCCCCACGCGCTTGTGGCAGCTCGGGCAGGTCTCTGCAGCCAGCGACAGGCTGGCAAAACAATACGGGCACCTTTTGGACGGGAACACCCGTTTGGTTTTTGCTTTTCCCATGCACCATCTCCTGCTGAGTGGTTGTCGTGAGGGTCGTCTGGTCTTCTGGTCGATGGGCGACTGGCTTGAAAATATGCATGGGAAACCGGCTTTTCTCTCCGGACCCCGTGCGGGATCATGGCGGTATCGCGCAAGCCCTTTTGGTCAGCGCATACAGATATATATGCTACCATAAAAAAAACCTGCCGGGCAAGCCAATGAAGCGTTTCCGGCAGGTTTCTCGTCTTTTCGGGCCATGGGTCAGGCCCCCGGGTCGCCCTCGGGCGTCAGGGAGTCCGACACGCAGGACGGATTATTCAGCGTCGGCTGATGCGAAACGGGGGTCCCGCTTGATCTCCGCGGCGTTTCGCAACTCCTCAACCCACTTGGACAGCACATCGCTGCGCTTGCGATTGAGAAGCTCGGCTTTCAGGTCTTCGGATACCTCGGGGTACCCGTCCAGGCCGGGAATCTTCTTCTCTTTGAGGGCCACCACATAGTAGCCTCCGTTGCCGCTGATCACCTCACCGGCAACAGGCTCTTCGGCGTTGAGACCAAAGGCCGCCTCAACCACCTTGCGATCCAGGGCATCGGCCCCTTTGCCGTCCCGGGTAAACATGGGAGACTCTGTGACCTTGGTCCCTTCGGGGAAGTCCTTGCCTTCCTTGAGGAGGGCCAGGAGGGCGGCAGCCTCGGCCTCGGCTTTCTGAGCCTTGGCCTGAGACAGGGCATCGGCCTGTACAGCCTCTTTTACGGCGGTGAGTTCAGGCACCACAGACTCTTTCTTCTCCATGAGCTGAACGATGTAGTAGGTGCCGTTGTATTCCAGAATATCGCTGACCCCGCCGACCTCCAGGTCGAAGGCGTCTTTGGCGATACGCATGCGATCCACGCCGGGAACGGTCTCGGGACCTTTCCAGCGGGTAAAAAATGCGCTTTCGGTCACAGGAAGCTCGGCGGTCTCGCCTGCCTCCTTGAGGTTGTCGCTGCCCAGGACCATGTCAAAGGCATTTTCCGACGCAGCGTAGGCGTCGGCTTCGGCCTGCTCATCCACAAGGCCCTGACGGATTTCGTCGGACACCTCGGCCAGGCTCTTTTCCGTGGCGGGGTTTTTCTTCTCCAGCTTGATCACGTGCCAGCCGAACTGGGTCCGGACAGGTTCGCTGATCTCCCCTTCGGCCATGGCAAAGGCCTTGTCGGCAAAGGGCTTCACCATGGAGCTGCGGTCAAAGGCGCCCAGGCGCCCGCCGTCCTTGGCCGAAGGCCCTTCGGACAAAGTTTTGGCCAGTTCGGCAAAATCCGCGCCCTCGGCCGTGGCCTTGGCGTACACCTCATCGGCCCGCTTCCGGGCCGCAGCCTCTTCCTCGTCCGTGGCCTCATCGGCCACCTTGATGAGGATATGGCTCGCTTCCACGGTCTCAGGGGTCTGGTACCGGGCCAGGTTGGCCTCGTAGGCATCTGCGACTTCCTCGTCGGAGACACTCACCCCGTTGCGGAAGTCGTCCCGGCTGAATCGCATAAAGGCGATCCTGGCCTCGGGGTCAGTTTTGTATCGCTCTCCGTTTTCGGCAAAATAGGTCGTGACATAGTCATCGTCCACGGTGACATCCGCGTAGGAGGCCGGATCAAACAGGGCGTAGCGGACCGAGGCTTCGGTGTTCTTGTATTTGTAGAGTTCCTGGACTTCGCCGTCCGTTACCTGCACGCCGCTTTCCACCATGCTTCGCAGCTTGGAGATGAGCATGGCCTTTCTCTGCTGCGCTTCAAACTGGGGAACGGTGAGCCCGTTCTGGCGAAGGAGGGCTTCGTAGAGCGTCATGTCAAAGACGCCGTCCCGTTTGAAATAGGGCAGCTCCGTGATGGCCTGCTCAAGCTCTTTGTCGGTCACCTGAAGCTTCAGGCGCTCGGCCTCCTGGGTCATCAGCTCACTGGTGATGAGGCTCTCCAGGGCCTGCTCACGGAGCCGGAACATCTTGATCATCTCCTGGCTCAGGTTTCCGCCCAGCTGACGCCGGTATCCCTCCACCAGTTCATTGTAGGCCAGTCGGTAATCGTCCCAGCTGATAACGGCCTTGTTCACCTCTGCAACAATGGAGTTGCCGCTGTTGCGGTCCGGTCCGAGTCCAAGAAAAATAAATACCAGGACAATAACGCCCAGCAGTATCTTGATTATCCAGGAGCCGGCATTGTCACGCATCATTTGTAGCATCAATATACCTCTGTACCCTTATTGTCGTCGTTGGTTTCGGGGGCTGGGACGGATGGGCGGCACCATCTGGTAAGGCAGTTGCTTGCGCATCACGACAGGATAGCCGAACGCGGTGAGCCATCACCGCCCGGCGGCCGCAGCAAACGAGTGCCGCCACCTCATTTTCCCACGCCCATACGGGTTCATACCCTTATATTAAAAAACTCGAATACCTTTACCATCCCTTGTTTTGAGAGTACAGAATTTATTTTCCGCCCCCCGGAGCGCCCCGGTATTTCAAATGGGTCCGGGGCCCTATCGTCCCCGGGCATTCCGAAAGCGCAAAAAGAGTCATTTTTTTCATTGACACCCGTGCGGTGATGGTCTAAATACTCTCTCGTTTGTTGCGAGCGATCTTCAAACGCACCAGACACAAAATGTGGGGCTGTAGCTCAGCTGGGAGAGCGCATGACTGGCAGTCATGAGGTCAGGGGTTCGATCCCCCTCAGCTCCACCATTTAAGATTTCAAGGGCCTGTCGATTTTTTCGACAGGCCTTTTTTGTTTCCCCCTCCCACTCCCCCTTCCATCCGGTTGACCGGCAGTCAGCGTCGGCGCTATACTGTTTCACCCGACAGACCTTAACAAGGACGCACCGGAGCCCCCGGCGCCCCCTCCTTCAACACGTCAGCAATAAAACCACAGGAGACCCCATGGGCACCTTAAAAATCGCACACACCAACTTCACTGTTTTCGATCTTGAAAAAAGCCTCGCCTTCTACACCGAGGCCCTGGACTTCGAGATCGTCCGCCGCCATGAGGCCGAAGACGGCAGCTTTGTCCTCGTCTACCTGGGGGACGGCACCGGCGGTCACCAGCTCGAACTCACCTGGCTCAAAGAGCGAACAGAGCCCTACAACCTGGGCGACAACGAAATCCATCTGGCCGTCACCACCGATGCCTACGACACCTGGCATGCCCGCCACAAGGAGATGGGCCTGAACCTCTGGGAGAACGAGGCCATGGGCATCTACTTTGTGGAAGATCCCGACGGGTACTGGATCGAAGTGGTCCCCGAAAAGATGATGAAGTAGCGTTTCCATTTATTACATTTTAAGGAAGGGTATCGCCATGCAGTTCAGCACGACCGACACACGTATCGGATGGATCGGGACCGGGGTCATGGGACAGTGGATGTGCCGCCACCTCATGGACCACGGCTTTCAAGCCACTGTCACCAACCGCACCAAAGCCAAGGCCCAGCCCCTCATGGACCTGGGGGCCGAGTGGAAAGAGACCCCCGAGGAGGTGGCCGCCGCCTCGGACGTAATCTTCACCATCGTGGGATTTCCCAAGGATGTGGAAGAGGTCTACCTGGGAGAATCCGGTATTCTCAAGGGTGCGCGCCCCGGCGCCGTGGTGGTGGACATGACCACCACTTCCCCGAGCCTTGCCCAGACCATTTACAAAGAGGCCGCATCCAAAGATGTCCGGGCCGTGGACGCCCCGGTCTCCGGCGGAGACGTGGGCGCCCGCAACGCAGCCCTCTCCATTATGGTGGGGGGCGACAAGGACACCGTAAAAGCGCTGACACCCCTGTTCGAAATCATGGGCAAGCAGCTCGTCCACCAGGGCCCTGCCGGCTCCGGCCAGCACACCAAGATGTGCAACCAGATCGTCATCGCCGGCACCATGATCGGCATGTGCGAATCCCTTCTTTACGGAGAAAAGGCCGGGCTCGACCTTGAGGTCATGCTCTCGAGCATCACGGGCGGTGCGGCAGCCTGCTGGTCCCTGGACAACCTGGCGCCCCGGATCCTCAAAGGGGAGTTCGACACCGGCTTTTTCGTGGAGCACTTTGTCAAGGACATGGGCATCGCCCTGGAGGAGGCCCGGCGGATGAACCTGGCCCTGCCCGGCCTTGCCCTGGTCAATCAGCTCTACCAGGCCGTCATGGCCCACGGGGGCTCACGCATGGGCACCCAGGCCCTCATGCGCGCCCTGAAGCAGCTCAACAACGCCATCTGACAACATCCCCGCACCCGGGGCTGCCCCGGCAGCCCCGGGTGCCGCAACCCACCCCGTTTATTTACCTTTCCCGCCATCCAGTCCCTCTGATATACTTTTCTCACACAGCAACACACCTCAACGCCCGGCCCGAACCGGACACCCCCATCACCCCCCACATGGACGGATGCATGAAAAAAGGCCTCTGGCTTGCAGCCCTGCTGATAACCTGCCTGACCACATGGCAAACAGGCATCGCAGCAACGGATGTGGTCGTGTATTGCGACGACAACTACCCACCCTACAGCTACGCGGTGGAGGGACAGGCCCGGGGCATCTACCCCGCCATCCTTGAGCAGGCCTTTCAGCGCATGGAGGGGTACCGCGTCACCATCCTGCCCATCCCCTGGAAACGGGGACTTCACGACATCGAAAACGGCAAGGTGTTCGCCATCTGCCCGCCCTACTTCAGACCCCGGGCGCGGCCGTACATGTGGCCCTACTCCACCCCCATCCTCCAGGAAAAAGTGGTGCTTCTCTGCCGGGACGAGATCCTGCAGAGCGCCCCCAGGCACACCTGGCCCGAAGACTTCCGCGGCCTGACCATCGGTAGCAACGACGGCTTTCTTTTAGGAGGCGAGGCCTTTTACCGCGAAGTCGAAAAAAACAACATCCGCATCGACGAAGCCAGGAGCAACCGCATCAATCTCTTGAAACTGGGCATCAAACGAACAGACTGCTACATCAACGACCGCCTCGCCATCCTCTGGGAACTCAACAAACTCAAAAAAGAGGGTCTCTACGATGAAGGGGGAACCCACGCCCTGCTGAGCGAGGCCCTTGTCGTCAGCACCGAGTGGGGCCACCTGGGGTTCACCAGCCGGGACTTCGGGCGGTTTCACTTCAAAAAAGACTTCATCATCAAATTCAATGCAGTCATCACCGACATGCAGAACAAAGGGGAGATCCGGCGCATCATGACCCAGGTGATGACCGCCCCGGAGTAATCCGCCCGCCCCTCCCCCGCAATACCTGCCTGTTTCACTTCATCATACCTACCACGACATCCCCACCAACCCCTTCCGGGAAAACATCCCCACCCGGACAGCCCACGAGAAAACAGCTAAGACAGAAAAATAAAGTGCTATTACAGTTTTTTACGGCAAAAATCTAAGGTATTTCAAAACCGCAAAATGCCATTCACCGTTTTCGACTCAATTTCCTCACCCTCCAGATAAGCCATCCCCCCATCAGCTGCGTTATCAGCGCGTTGAGGTAAGCCACTACATATGCGGCCATGATGCCCCGGATAAGGGTGCAGTCAACCCGGAAGATATCCGGACCGGCAACACCACCTCAAGAGTAAAAAATCACTCCTGTACCAATATCTCATCCTTCCCTACTATTTACTCGTTACTGACCCGTCTTCGCGGGGCAGATTGCCACCAGGCGCACACCCCTCACAGCGACGGGAGCACCGCCGGTAAGGCCCCGCCTTTTCAGGTCGTTCTTTACTTACCTACCAAAAGGAGTTTTGCACCATGAAGGACAAGAGTCACACCCCGATCATCGTCACGGGAAAGCTGCCCGAGACACTTCAGCAATCAGCCATTGAGGTATTTCTAAGCGGATTCGGACAAAAAATCGACCACCTCATGCTCAAGCCCCGTGACCGCGCCCAGGCCCTGCGGATCTATCGCGACGGCGCGGACTTCTCTTCGGGAATCTATGCCGTCTGCCGGGGGCGTGTCGCAGGCATGCTGGGCTTTCACTACCAAAACCAGAAATTCATCAACCTGAACCTTGCCACCCTGAACCGGGAGTTCGGCTTCTTCGGGGGCGTGACGCGAAAGCTCAGCGGCTCTGTGTTCAAGGACATCCACCCCTTAAGCCACAACGAGGTCAGGGTGCAGGTTATCGCGGTGGACAACGCCTTCCGGGGTACCGGGGTGGGCCACCGGCTCCTGGAGACCTTGTTCGCCTTCGGCAGGACCCGCCGCCTCTCCGGCGTTCGTCTGGAAGTTGTCGACACCAACCCCGGGGCCAAAAAGCTCTACGAGGAGCTCGGGTTTGCCGACTGCGGCACCCTGCCCTACGGCCCCATCGCCGCCAAAGCCGGGTTTTCATCACAGTTTCGCATGAAAAAGCCCCTGTGATACGCCCCGCCTTTCCCACCCCAAAACCCCACAATGTTCAAACCGCCACAACACCCCATGCGACAAGCATGCATACACAGGCGAAACGTAACAATCGCAAAAAAAAGAAGGAACACACGATTTATGGAAAACTACAAAAGATTCGGTTCATTCACCATGGCTTACTCCATCAAAAAAGACCCCCAGTTCTCACATTTCCCCCATGAAAAAGGCTCCATCGCCTATCAGGACAAATTCGGCGTTCGCATCTTTGTGGGCGACCCCTTCTGCTGCCCATGCGATGCGGCGGCGGTAATCAAGGCCTTTGTCAAAGAGAGCCGCCTGCTTCGCCGCCCCCTGGTGGGCATGCAGTGCAGCCTGGAGACCGCGCGTCATTTCAGCAGCCACGGATTTGACGCCACCCACATGGGGGTTGAGACCCTTATCCTCAACGACTGGACCATCAAAGGGAAAAACGTGGGGCGTCGAATCCGCAAGGCCCAGAAAAAAGGCCTTGTGGTCTCCGAAGCCCGGTGGGACTCCGACCCCACCCTGGCACAGCAGGCCATGGAGATCTCCGAGGCATGGCGCCAGACGCGCAAAACCAAAACCCCTCTGAACCTGCTTCTCCGCGAGCCCACGTTTCGGGACGAACCGGACGAACGCACCTTCTTTGCCCGACTGGACGGCGCCCTCGTTGGATACGTTACCTTTGAGGCGATGTACGACCAGAACCGTAAAATCGGGTGGTACGCCAACATCAACCGCCGGGACGACAGCCGCAACATCGCCATCTTCGATGCCATTGTGGACGATGCCCTTGCCTGCTTCAAAACCGAGCCGGGATTCCGCGTGCTCTCCCTGGGCCTGGCCCCCATGGCCGGAAGGCACAACGACCATGGATTCTCCAACCGGCTGGTGGAGCGGGTCTCGGATCTCAGCTACCACTACGGAAACGACGGGTACAACTACAAGGGAATCTTCCAGTCCAAAAAAGGCTACTGGCCCAAGTCTTTTGAACGCAACCCGAACCAGGTGGAGGTCCGGGACACCTACTGCATCACCAGGGGCTCCATTCCCTTGGATCCCGTGGCCAAGGCGTTTATGGGGGTCGGCATTCTCCCCGAAGGCCTTGCCCACACAGCCTGGTTTGCCACCCGCATGACCGTTGCCGGCATGTGGCGTGAGTTCAGAAAAACCAGCCGCTCCAACCTGGTGACCTTCTGGAAGGGCCTCACAGCCTCCTTCTGATCTGTCACCGCGTAACCTGCACCGGGGGGTTTTCTCCCCGGTGCCACCGTCACCCGGGGGGCGTTGCCCCCCGGGCCTTCCCCACCCTGCCCCTTCCATTGGCATATGCCTTGCTATCTGTTTAGCGGTGAGCAGGTGACCGGGCATCAAATGGGGCAAACCGCCCTCTTCACCCCCGGCCCACCGGCGTGAGATTCTGTTTTTACAGGCCCATGCACTCCCCGGAGCCCGGCACGCACCGGCAGGCCATCTCTTCCCTGCCCGATACCCTGCCGCAGGCAGATCGCGGCGACGTTCGAAGAATTGCGAAGTGAGGTGATAAAAATGCGAAGCAAAGCGATAGACCAGGCCACCCTCTCCATCATCCACAAAGGCAGCAAGGGCAAAGGCCTCACCAAGAGCGAGGCCCTGACGCTGCTCCACGAGCTCCCCACCCGGGGCGAGGCATTCACGGCCCTCCTGAAAACAGCCGACGGCCTCTCCCGCCGCCAGTTCGGAAACATGGGCGAGGTGCACGGCCAGATCGGCCTCAACGGAGAACGGTGCAGCAACGACTGCCAGTTCTGCATGTTCAGCGATACCTGGAGCGCCCTTGACACCCCGTTTTGTCTCAACAAAAAAGAGGTTCTGGAACACGCCGCGGCCCTTGGAGCCCAGAACGTGGGGTCCATCTCCCTGATGACCACCGCCGATTACGACTTTGACCTCTTCCTCTCCATGGGAGCCATGGTCCGCAAGGAGCTCAAAGGGCGGATTCCCCTCTTTGCCAACTGGGGCGACCTGGATTCGGACCAGGCCCGGGCCGTAAAAAAAGCCGGTTTCACCTTCTGCTACCACGCCCTGAGACTCGGCGAAGGGGTGGTAACCCTCATCGACCCGTACAAACGCATGCAGACCATTGAAAACGCCCATCGGGCCGGCCTGCTGGTGGGGTCCTGCCTGGAACCCATCGGCCCGGAGCACAGCTACGAGGAGATCGCCGATCTCCTGGACCTCATGCGCACACTCAATATCTCCTGGATGGCCACCATGAAGCGCATCCCCATATGCGGCAGCCCCCTGGAACCCTACGGCCAGATCTCCGACGAGGAATTTGCCCGCATCACCGCCGTGACCCGCCTCTTTTTCGGCAACACCATCTTCACACTGGCCGCCCACGAGCCCTCCCCCTTGTGCCTCAGGGCGGGGGCCAACTTCCTGGTGGCGGAGCGGGGAACCAACCCCCGGGACATGGACACCCGGACCGAGACCGGAAGGGCCTGGGACGCCCCGTCCTGCCGCGCCATGCTCAAGGAGGCGGGCTACGACGTCTACACAGGCCAGGTGAACCGGCGGTACCTGGCCATGGGTTTCAAAAACAGATTTTTCGGGCACGCAGGGCGCCTGATGAGAAATTACCTGCGCCCGTAAGTGGCGGGACTTTCGCCACGCTGCGAATACCTTCTTTTCGCAACCCGCGATTTATCGACACCCGAAGTCGGTGGACACCACAAACACCCCAGACCCGCACCGCGCCAGAGTGGGAAGCAATAAAGCGAAGCTCAAAAAAGTCTCATCACAAGTCATGTCGTATGCATCACGGATTCAGCCCGTTGCATCCCGAAGAAACATCCCGGCCTTGTCATTGCGACAAATCTTCGGCTTCATTTTTGTTATTTTGAAGATTTTACCTTGACAGAATTAACACATGTAAAATAATATCCCCACACCATGTTACGTATTATAAGATTCGCCCAAATCAAAACATTGTATTGCACCCTGCAATCATAAATTGAGCCTCCTGACATTTCGGAATCACGTACATTTTACGCAAGCAATAAATCCTCAATTGACGTCACGAGCACATAGTCAATATGCCGCAGGATTTATCGGCAGGAATACGACCGACGCCCGACACCGCCGCATCGTCAAGCCCCCCCGTATAGGTGGGACGATCGATGCCTGTACGGGAAAAAACCGGCCTTTTGTTTTACCAGTCGTACAATAAATAGCCTCCGGCGACCGCATGCACTATGACGACGAACCGGTGTGTTGACGAGCAACATCGCCACGCCCGGCCCCTGCGATCCAGGCAAAGGAGGCCGTGCATTGGAGTCACGGCCTCGTAATATTCGATAATTCCAGAACATTAACCAAACCGTCCATACCCAAAAATGCCAGTAACAACCCCCGGCCCCTTGCCCACGGCATGGGACCGGTGATCCACCTGCACCCCGGGCGTGCGTTTCCAGGCCACGCCGGAACTTCAACAGTTCAAGCCCCCCGGCTTTACAGCGGGATAACCTTTAATCTGCAATAAACACGAAGGGGACATGAATGATGAAAGAGACAACCAAACAAGATGTGACGGCGTCAACCCATGGGATCCAGCTGCTCGACTCGACCTTGCGCGACGGCTCCTACGCGGTTGATTTTCAGTTTGACAAGGCCTTTGTCATTGGCCTGGCAAAACGGCTCAACGATCTCTCCGTCAACCTGGTGGAAGTGGCCCACGGCATTGGTTTTGAAGCGGAAAGGGCCGGGTACACGGAGAGCAACATCAGCCTCACCGAGTGGTGCGACATCGCCAACGAAAACTTCAGCACCTCAAAATGGGGAATGTTCGCTCAGCCCGGGTTCAGCCGCCTCTCCACACTGAAATGGCTGTGCAGCGAAGGGATGTCCTTTGTGCGGGTGGGCCTGGAAGCGTACCGGGTGGAGGAGAACCTGGATTATCTGGAACATGCCTTGACCCATTGCGATGACGTCTACCTGAACCTCATGAAATCCAGCGTGGTCTCCCCGGACAAGATCGGGAATTTCCTCCGGAATGTGCCCTCGGAGATCACCGGGGTCTATATCGTGGACTCCTACGGCACCATGCTGCCCGAAGACGTCGAGAACTATGTCCGAGCCGTCCGGGAAACCTTCCCCGTGGTGGGCTTTCACGGGCACGACAACCTGGGCATGGCCAATGCCAACAGCCTTGCCGCCATCTCTGCCGGAGCATCGGTCGTCGACGGCACCCTCTACGGCATCGGCCGCGGAAGCGGCAACGCCGCCATCGAGTCCCTGGCGGGCATCTTGTCCAACATGGGAAAGGGCGACTACGACTACCGCGAATTCGCGAAACTGGCCGAGATGTGCAACCAGGAGATGAAGGTCATTCCAGGGAGCCACTACCTCCAGGTCCTGGGCGGGGTCATCGGCTTGCACACCAGCCTGTTTCCGGTCATCGAAAAGGTGTGCTCCGAGCAGAAGATCGATGAGATGGCCGTCATGAAAGAGGCCCTGAACGTTGCCACATACGACCCCAAGGAATCCGACATCTACAAGGCCTCAGAGATCGTGTCCCAGAAAATGTGCGCATAGGAAACAAAGACCGGCCCAGAGCCGGTTCGAAAGGAAAAAAAGAGTGAAGCTATCTCGTTTGAAGCACGGAGAGAGTGCAAAAATCCACGCCTGCAACGGCGACGGCAGGTGGATGTGCCTGCCCGAGGAATTCCAGTCCTTCCGCCTGGTGGAACTTCTGGCCGACAAGCCGAGGGAAGCCATTCAGGGCCTCCTGGAGACCCAGGATACGGCAGATGTGTCGGCAAGCCGCCTGGACACGGCGGCCCCGGTTGCAGGGGACGGCGGGGATATCTGGGGCGCGGGGCTCAATTACCGGGGACACGCCAAAGACCTGGACGCCACCCAGCCGGTTTCAGGGCCCGGATCCTACCTGAGGCCCGCCGGGTGCCTCATCGCCAACGGCGATGCCATCGAGCTGCCGCAGCAGAGCAGGCGCGTCACCGCCGAAGGGGAGCTGGGCCTTGTCATCGGAACCCGCTGCAAGAATGTACGCCGCGAAAACTGGCGGGATGCGGTGGCGGCCGTGACCACGGTCCTGGACATGACCGCCGAGGACGTGATCCGCGAAAACCCCCGCTACATTCCCTGGGCCAAAGGCTTTGACACCTTTTGCAGCATCGGGCCCGCCCTGGTCTCCATGGACACCTTCGCACCGGGAGAGCTCGACACCCTGCGCGTGTCCACCGTCCGAAACGGGGAGACCATCGCTTCGGCACAGGTGTCCGAGATGCGCTACGACTTAGGCTTTCTGGTGGAGTATTTCTCCGCTGGCCGCACCCTCCTGCCCGGCACGGTGATCTGTACCGGCACCCCGGGGGCCGCAGCCATTGAGGCAGGTGACACGGTGGAGGCTGTCGTGGAGAAGGTCGGGCACCTCTCCCATCATGTGAAATAGACCGCCCGCCAGGCGATCGTAAGACGAAACGGAACGGTATGCATCAAATCAACATGGATAAGACCAACATCAAAGACAACATGTCTGTTGCGGATATGATCGACCGGAGTGCCCGCATGCAACCGGATGCCACGGCCATGGAGACGCCGTCGGCATCCCTGACATACGGAGACCTGGACAAAAAGACAAGGCAGCTGGCATCACGCGTGGAGCAGGAGACGCTCCCCGGTGAATTTGTCGGCATCGAAGGGCGGCGCGATGCCGCAACCATTGTGGCGATGGCAGGGCTGTTGAGGGCCCGTCGGCCCTTTGTGGTCATGGACCCGAGAGACAGCCAGGACTCCAATCGCAGCAAGGTGTCCCGGCTTCGAATCAACCAGGTGGCCCGGGGCACCGCCACCCCCGGAGAGGTCGAACTCGTGCCCACCCCTGCCCCCTGGGCGGGTGACGCCCCGGGTCGGCTCGAGCCGCGCGAAGACCTTTGCGGTGAGTGCGGCGACATCGCCTATGCCATCCACACCTCGGGCTCCACCGGAGAGCCGAAATGCGTTGCCGTGGCCGCCGACTCCATGGCCTCCGTGATCAGGGACCACATCCACAGGCTGGACGTGGGGCCCGGCAGCCGGACGCTCCAGTTTGCAAAGCTCACCTTCGACGGGTGCCTCACCGAGATCTTCTGGACCCTCTGTGCCGGAGCCTGCCTTGTGGTGGTGGACGAAGACGAGCTGGCACCCGGTGCCGTCCTGCAGAACACCTTGGAGCATCATGCCATCACCCACTTGAAAACAACGCCCTTTGCCCTGACGGCCACATGGCCCACACCGGCCATGCACCTGCGCCACGTCGTCAACGGCGGCGGCGCCTGCAGACCTGCCGTGGTGGAAAAATGGGCGCGCGTAACAGACTTCCACAACGCATACGGATGCACGGAGTCGACCATCTGCAACCTCCTGACCGGTACCCTGAGCCCCGACGCATGCCGCGACGGGGTCCCGCTGGGTGATGTGGTGGGAGACTGCGACGTCAAGGTGGCCCGGCAGCAGGCCGACCCCACGGATGAGCCTTCTCCGGACTGCCGGGGCGAGCTTGTCATCACCGGCAAAAGCGTGGCCGTCGGCTACCTTGCCGAAGAGGGGCTGCAGCGTTTCCTCGACCCGCAAGGCCACCGGGTGTACCGCACCGGCGACATCGTCACGGTGAGAAACGGCCAGTTTTACTTTGTGGAGAGAAGCGATCGCCAGGTCAAGGTACGGGGCTACCGCATCGACCCCGGAGAGGTGGAAGGCGTGGCCTGCGGCCTGGACACCATCGTCGAGGCGGTGGTCCTGGCCGAATCCCACGCAGGGGAAGAGGACGCAGGGGCCGACGCCCTTATCTGCTACTACCAGGGCGTGGCCGAGCCCCGCATGCTGCGTAGGCACCTGGAAGCAAACCTCAACCCGTACAAAGTGCCCTCGGTTTTCAAGCGCCTGGAGGCCATGCCCTACACGCGAAACGGCAAGGTGGATCGCCACGCCCTCCAGGCCGCCCGCCATCAGGTCTTTGAGGAGGCCACCACCGTCGAGGCCCAGATCCTCTCACTGGTGCGAAGCCTCACGGGCCTTGAAGACGCCAACCGGGACGACAACTTCTTCGACATCGGCGGGGATTCGGCCTCCACCATCATCCTGCTGGCCAAGATCAAGGAGCTGGGATGGACCGATGTGGGCGTGCGGGACGTGCTTCGGGCCGAAACACTCGGCGACCTTGTGGACGCCTTTCCCGAAAAGGAGGTGGAACGCTTATGTGCGGTATAAGCGGAACCTTTGCCCCGGACGGTGGGCTGGACCGCAGCCTCTGCGTGGCCATGCACAACCGGCTGACCCACCGGGGACCGGACGAAGCCTACTCCCTGAACACGGCGTCCCTGTCGGCAAAACTCGCAAGGCTCGGGATGATCGGCCTGCAAAACGGCTGGCAGCCCGTGGAAGAGGCCAGCGGACGCTTTGTGGCCCTGACAAACGGGGAGATCTACAACGCCGAGAGCCTGTTCCGGGAGCTGGGCATCCCCCGGCCCAGCGGCAACGGGGTGGATGTGGCCATCCTTCCGGAGCTGGTGGCCCGCTACGGCATCGACGGCCTGGAGAAAATCGACGGTCAATTTGCCTCGGTGATCCACGATCGCCTGGAAAACACCGTCTACCTGGCCAGGGACCGCTTCGGCATCTGCCCGCTGTTCTACACCACAGCGGGGCACGGTACCCACTTCTGCTCGGAGCTGAAACCCCTTGTGCAGTCCGTACCCGGACCGTGGCGCCTTGATTATGCCGCCGTGGACCAGTACTTCTCCCTGGGCAATATCGTGGCCCCCAGGACCCTTGTGGCAGAGGTCTCTGCCGTGGAGCCGGGGTGCGCCGTCAAGATAAGCGAAGACGGCCGCAAGACCCTGCGCTACTGGCGCTACGGCACCTTCACACCAACGAAGGGACCCGTGGATGCGGAAGCGATCCGCGAGGGTGTCCGGGACTCCATCGCCGTGCGCCTTCACTCCGATGTGGAAATCGGGTCCTACCTCAGCGGGGGGTTCGATTCCACGGCGATCCTCATGGACGCGGCCACCTTGTCCAAGGGCCCCATGCGCTCCTTTTCCGTGACGTTCGACGACCCGCGTCTGGACGAGGGACGCTACCAACGCTCTGTGGCGGCGGTCGCAGGCAGCGTCCACGAAGAGGTGCAGTGCGCCCCCAAAGACATTGCCGCCCGCTTCGAAAAGATGGTTCGCCACTGCTGCTTTCCCCAGCGGGAGACCTACAACGTCTCTGCCATGATGCTCTCGGAGCGTGTGCACAAGGCTGGGATCAAAGGCGTGGTCTCGGGTGAAGGGGCCGATGAGCTCTTCTTCGGCTACGACTCCTACGCCTTTGACAGCGTCCGGCGACGCCCGCCCAAAGCCAGCGCCCGCAACGAGCAGGCATGGGGCCGGGCGGATTTCAGCTGGGAGGTGGACTTAGACCGTGTGGAAGGCCGCCGTCGCACCTTCCTGTCCGACCATGCGCGCCAGGAGATTGTGGGCCGGGAGTTCTGGCGCAACCGCCTGATCCCCTATTCGGAAACAGAGCTCACCGGGCTTTCCCCCATGCAGCTGCGTTCCATCGCCGACGTCTATGTCCAGCTCGGCGGGCACCTGCTGGGTGACCACGGAGACGCCATGGTCATGGCCAACTCCATCGAAGGACGCTACCCCTTCCTCGGAAACTCGGTGGTCTCCCTGGCCCTTCAGGTACCCGACGACAAGAAGGTGGTGAATTTCGAAGGAAAGACCTGCCTGAAAGAAGCGTATCGCGACACCGTCCCGGACCAGGTCATGAACCGTGCAAAACACGGATTTACGGCCTATGACCTCAAATCCATCGTCGACCACCAGCTCTGGCAGGACTGGCAGGAAATGGTGGCCTCTGTGGAGGCCCTGAACCCGGAATGCATGGCCGGGCCGTCCCCTGAAACCGTCAACGAGAAATGGGATTTTCGCCTGGGCGCCATCAGCCTCGCCATGATCGTCGACGAGCTGGGTCTGCGATGCTGAAAAGGGACAAACCAATAAGGAAAACCATCATGGAGCAAGCAACACGGGATGTCATTATCTTTCCCGGAACCGGATCCTTCGGCAGCGAGTTTCAGCCCATTGTGCGGACGTTGAGGCCCAAGGCTCAGGTTCTCCGCTACCCCTGGCGTTACGGACAGGACGACGATGTGACGTCCTCGTTTCACGACGCGGCCATGTCCTGCCTGCCCCGCCTCCGGGACATGCAGGAAAAGGGACCCATCCTCTTCGGACACAGCTTCGGGGCGTATATCGCCTACGCCCTTGCCACCGCCCTGGAAAAAACAACATGCCGCATCGGCGGGCTCATCGTCGTCGGCGCCAACGCGCCCCATGTTCTGGACGGAGCCGCGTTACTACCGAGATCGCCCGAAGAAATCGAGGCTTACTGGGCCATGGTCGACCCAAGCCTCTTTGAACGAATCCCCGACCCGGAGTGGAAGGACGTCCTCATCGACACAAGCCGCAAGGAGCTGAATCTGCTGAGCGATTTCCATGCGCCGGATTTCGGGCGGCTGCACTGCCCCATTTTCGCGGCGTCCGGCGACCGGGATCCCCTGGTCACGAAAAACGGCCTCGACGGGTGGGACGAGTACACCACCGAGGGCGTGAAAAGCCGACGATTCAGCGGCGGTCACACGGACCTGCTGGCGACGGATGAGTTCATCACATGGGTCAAAAGAATTACTTACCATTAAGCAATTCAGTTGTGCCATGAACCGAGACCATGTATGCTGCTGAATTAGCAGCGTTTGTCACTAAACTGACATTACCTACAAGGGAAATTGGAATGCAAAAGCATATACTGAGCGCGCTGCGAAAGGCCCTGCCGGATAATGATGTAGATGCGGTTGAACAGTGTGTAACGAACCTGCACGGCAGATTACCACACAAAGACAATCTGAGTAAAAACACGGTGATGGTGGCCTACGGCGGCGGCAAGGACAGCGCCTACACCACCGCCTTTATGCGGGCCGTGCACCTGGCCATGGCGGAACGCTTCCACGGCGAGACGTTCCGTCTGGTCATCGTGACGATGCGTCACTCGGGCATGCCCTTTGTCGTGATGCAGAACATCCACCGGACCTATCAGGCACTGGGCGTGTACGACGACCCCATGGCCGAGCTGCTCCTCATAGAACGGGAGGAGGTGCGGCCCTTTGACCTGCACGCCCCCATGCCCCACGTGTTGATCGACTTTAACCGGACCGACCTGCTCATGGCCGGCCATCAGTCATACGGAGACGGCCGCACCTCCTTTTGCAACGCCTGCAATTTCAACGTGGCCAATTTCTTCGGGGTGGCGGCCCGGCATTGCGGCGTGGACCTCATCGTCACCGGGGACTCCCCGGACGAACAGCGGGATTATGCCGTATGGATCAACAAGCTGGCACACAAGACCGGGCAGAAGCCGTCCGGGGACGCCTCCTTCAAGGGCACCCTGAAAGTCCTCGACGGGATCTCCCAGGCCTATTTTACAGAGATCCACGGCGCAGGCCATGCAGACCGGCTGGCGGATCGCAGGGTCACGTGGGATGTCTCCGAGACCCTCACTTTTTTTTCGATTTACGATTACACGGACTACGCCTCCGGTGCCCACTGGGCGCTGCTCACCGATTTCCTGGGGTTTGTCTTCGACGAGCTGGCCTTCAGCTTCACGGAGTCCGATTGCGCCAACCCCGCCCTCATGGCGCATCTGCGCGGCCTTCGCACCGAACGGGTCTACGGACGGGGCTACCGGGAAGGCATTGATCAGTACACGGAGTTCGCCATTGAACTCATGGAGCACAAGGACTTTCCGGAGCACCTCATCGAAACCATCAAAAAGCGCTACGCCACGGATGAGGGCGTAACGCACATGCGCAGCCTCGTGGAAGGATACGCCCGGGACACCTTCGGCCTGAACACCGAGCAGCTGGCCTGCATGGTCTTCTCCCCCTTTGCAGGGCAATGTGCCGGGCTGCACAACTACCTCTCCGCCGAGCAGCCGGACCTGGTTTCCAGGCAAGGAGAGATCCGCACCCTCCTGATGGGCGGGCAGATTGAAAGCCAGGGGCTGGCCATCCGACTGGAACGGATCAGCGGCCTGAGCCTCACCGATTTGAGGCAGCTCGCGGCCTCCCCCCTGTGGTCGCCCACGGGCAGCGACAGCGACCGGGACGGGCTCCTGCCCTTTATCACGAAGAGCGACCCGAACCAGAAACTGATCCACGTGAATTTCGGCGGTGACGAATCGCCCATCATGGACCGGGTATCGGGAAGATAACCGCAGGCCAGCGCCTGGGCCCGGTTCCGGCAAACCCGGCACCGGGCCCAGGTACTGAAAAGATGAAAAAACCAGAAGCCCCCTTGTGCCCGGCGCCCTCACCACGAACACGACGGACCAGGCGTTTACGCCTTTTCCATAGATTTTTGTAATACAAACGTAAGAAAGGAGATGATGTTGTATGTTGACTGACAAGACTCAAGGCCGGGAGAAAACGGGTTCCAGCGCGTCACCGTATCTCAGCCTGCTGGTGACGATGGTGATGTTCGGCAGTGCATTTGCGAGTTCCAAGTTCGTGGTGGGGGAGCTGCCCCACGAAGTGGCGGCGGCTCTAAGGTTCGGGGGCGGGGGCGCCCTTCTGATGGTCCTTGCCATGGTGATGCACGGACGTTCCAAGCCCGTGGGATGGGGGGCTGCCATGTCTGCGGGATTTGCAGGCCTCCTCGGCGTGTTTGCCTACAATCTCTTCTTTTTCTGGGGGCTCTCCCTGGCACCGTCCATCGACGGCAGCGTCATTGTCCCGGTACTCAGCCCTGTCATCACCACCGTCCTTCTCATCACCCTGGGCCGGGAAAAGGCCTCGTCCATGAGGATCATGGGGCTCTTCTTAGGGCTTGTGGGCGCGGGGATCTTCCTGGCCGGGGCAGGCACCGGGGCGTCTTTAAAGACCCGGATGACAGGTGACATCTTCTTCGTGGTCGGAGCCTGCTGCTGGGCCCTTTACAGCATTGTGTCCAAGACGCTTCTCTCCAAGGGGACCATCGACCCGCTGCGGGCCACGACGTGGGCCACGGCGAGCGGTGCCGTGGCCCTCATTGCCCTGGCCGTTCCCCATGCCCACGCAGTGGACTGGGCCTCGGTGTCTCCCACGGCCTGGTACAACGTGGCCTACCTCTGCGTGGGCCCCACGGCCATTGCCTACCTGTTCTACTATTACGGCCTGCAGCGGGTGAGCGCCTCCACCGCCACCATCATGATGTTCACGGTGCCCTTCTTCGGGTCGTTTTTCTCCATCCTCTTTCTGGGGGAATCCATCGGCCGCCTGCAGTTGACCGGCGCAACGGTGATGCTGGTGGGCTCTTTTATCGCCGTGATCATGGAGCGCAAACCCGCCAAAGCAGGCGCCCCCGAGCCCCTCAAAGGCTCAGAAAGCGACCTGGCCCAGGACAGGGCATCTTAATTCGTCACCTCTCACCATGCAAAACGGCCGCCGCACCCCACGGCGGCCCATGGAAAGGACACCATGAAGATATTCTCCAGTGACGGCTCTTTCCGCGCCACGGCCATCGCGTCGTGTTACGCGCGGCTCAGCGAAGTGTTCGACGAAACAGAAGAGGGCCACCCCCCAAAAAAAGATCCCGGCACGCAGCTTACGGCCCTTGAACACCGTGGACTGGTCTACCGAATCCCTGAAGGCGACTCCAGGGACGGGCTCTACTATCTCCCCTCTGCCGAGGCCAAGGCCTTCCTGGCAACATGGCTGGAAAACGCCCCAGCCAGCCTGGGCCGCCTGGCAAAAAAGGCCCTGAAACCCCGGAAAGGCGCCCTCATGGCCTTTCCCCTCCAGGAGACAGAACCCGGTACCGAACCCGATGCGCTGCACTGCTTCACCACGGACTGGAGCCCCCTGCCCGCGGCCTGTGCCATTGCCGTGCACCCGCACCACAAACTGGCCCCCAGGGGAAAAAGCCTTCCGGCCTTTACCGGGACGTATGCCCGTCACCCCCTGCACGGCGATCTCATGCCCGTCTGGGCCGTGGACTGGGTGGCCCCGGACATCGGCACCGGTGTGGTCATCGTGAACCCGGCCCATTGCGCCGCAGACCTCAGCTTTGCCAGGGACGTCGGCCTTCCCATCCGGTTCGGCCTGGTTCCGGCGATCCCCGGCCCAGACAGCAACACCTGGATCGAACCGCCGGTGATCCGTACGGGAGAAGCCTTCCGCACAGGCAGCCCCGCAGACGGCCTGACCCATGAGGCGGCTTCGGCCCGCTATCTTTCCGTCCTCACCGAAGCGGGGCGGGCACAAACCGTCACAGACTACTCCCTGGGCGCCCGGAAAGTCGCCGAAGCAGACCCGGCCACCGGCCATGTTGAGCCGGACAGCCGGTTCACCGCCCTCCTCGACTTTCTGGACACCTTCAGCGCCGCCCCCGGCTCCTGGATGCCTGTGCTGGACCGAGAGGCAGGCGCCCTGGAGGTGGCCCACCTGGTCTGCCTCTCCGTTGACTGCGGCATGCCTCTGCCCGACCCGGGCAAAACCATCATCGTGGGCACCACCGATTCCAACATCAACGGCGCCACGGACTCCCCGGCAGGCCGCCTCGCCTGCCTGTCATCCGGAGCCCCTGCCGACAGCCTCTCCCTGAAGCAGGAGGCCATGGACCAGGCAGAGCGGTTCATCGCCAACCTCTCCGATGCCCCTGACCTGCCGACCCTCTCGGACAAGGACGTTGCCAAGGGCGCCAAGCGATCGCGCAAGGTCATGGAGCACATGGCCGGGGCAGAGCCCCACCTGGCATTTCGGGAGCTCTACAGGCTGCAGCGGGACATCAAGCGAAACCAGGGCGTGGGAAAAGCCGATATGGTCTCCTTTCCCGCCCTGGCCTATGTGATGTCCGGCAAGGGAGGCGTGGGAGAACCAAACGAGGTCCGTCGCCTTCTGGCCCCCTTCTTTCGCCCCTGATAAACCAAAAAAAAGTAACTATTCAGCTCCACATGCCTCCGGCGGCCCTGCCGGAGGCATGTTTGGATTGATCAGTTACAAGGAAAAACAAACCATGGACTTAGGAATCAAAGGAAAAACAGCCCTTGTCTCAGCTTCCACCAGGGGGCTCGGCCGGAGCTGTGCCGAGGCCCTGGCGCAAGAGGGGTGCAGGGTTGCCGTGTGCTCCCGCAGCGACGACGCCGCCCGGGAGGCTGCACGGGAGATCTCGGGACGCCACGGTGTCGAGGCTGTCGGCTTCGGGGCGGACCTGACAAAGAAAGAGGAGATCCGCAGGTTGGTCCAAGGGGTGGACGACGCCCTGGGCACCCCGGATATCCTCGTCACCAACGCCGGTGGCCCGCCCCCCGGCACGTTTGAAACCACGGAGCTGGAGGACTACCCCAAAGCCCTGGACCTCAACCTCATGAGCGCCGTGCGCCTGATCCACCATGTCTGCCCGGCCATGAAGGCCAAAGGCTGGGGCCGAATCATTGCCATCACCTCCATCTCCGTGAAGCAGCCCATCGGCGACCTGCTGCTCTCCAACATGGCCCGGGCCGGGCTGACCGGTTTTTTAAAAACCGTGGCAACAGAGCTGGCCCCCCACGGCATCACCGTGAACGCCCTGCTGCCGGGCACCCACAAAACCGCCCGCGTGGACAAACTCGTCAAGGACCGCGCCGCCCTGGAAGGCAAACCCCAGGAGGAAATCTCCCGGAAAATGGTCTCGGCCATTCCCTGCGGAAGCTTCGGCGACCCGTCGGACTTCGGCGCCGCAGCAGCCTTTCTCGCCAGCCAACAGGCTCGCTTCATCACCGGCCACAACCTGCTTGTGGACGGGGGGAGATACATGGGGACATTGTAAGAATCGGCGCAAAAAAGCCCACCTCGTAGCCCCGAGGCGGGCCTCTCACACTCAAACAATACCTGACAAGTTCTCGTTACATTCAAACCCAACGATTTGAAAAAAAGGCTTGCTCTACCCTTCGGTCACGGCAAACCGTAATGCAAAGAGTCAAGTTTTCACTATTTTTCCTGATTTAAGGCATCAATTTTCGAAGGTATAGAAATAACGGAAGCCACTAAATCCAAAACAAAATAGTAGGACAGAAACAGTAGATATCCTACAAATGGCAACAGAGCTGTTAATGTAAAACCACCAATGGTCATCATCTTAGCGGTAATCTCTGGAATATAGTTGAATTTTGTAAACATGGCCCCTATCAAGCTAATTATGCTAAGAACGATCCCAGAGCCAAAAATTATAGGAATTATCTTTAAATTACTTTTTACAAAAAAAGATAATATTCCGATGAATTCTTCTCCAGCAGAGATGTTCTTATCAATATTGATATTAAGGAGATTCGGATTGAGCGAAAGCGCAAGCATATACTCACAAAAAACAAAAGAAAACAGACCAATAACAAAGGAGTTAAATGATGATGTTTTGATCCAGAAAAAAATGCCCGCGAGAAGAGACACAACCCCACAAAGGCCTGATATCAAGGCGATTGAGTTTAAGAACGCTTCCGATGACATTTTGGTTGGTGTTGAAGATATAATATTGGTCATATTTGGGACGAATTTATATGCCGTATAGTGAAGAACCACACACAAAAGCACCCAAGATACCCCAATCCCGAAAGAATACATAAAAGGAAGTGCATTATATCGGATCGGAAAAATCAATGAAGTTAGAAGCCCCAAAATACCGACAATGTATAAACCATATAAGCCGCACTTGATTAACCAGGCCTCACTTTTCTCAAAAAAATCTGAAAAAAAGTCCTGTCGAAAGCAGTCTAATAGTTTATCAATCCAAATAGCCGTTATTCCCTCATTCATTAGTACGTTTTTTAATTGAACCCCTGAACTCTCGTCAGATTTTTCAACTGCGTTCTCTTGAAATTCTTTTTCCATCATGATCCGTCCTTGAGCTAAAGTAAATGTTCCGATTTATCTCTTACCGTTTCGATTTAAGCGCGTGTTGATGGAGCATCGGCTGAATGCACTGATCGCACCCACCCATAAAAACAGAATTTATGGCATCTATTCCCAAACCTCTTTAATCATAAATACAATCACAAAGAAAAATGCTTTCTATAGTAAATCAGCCTGTGGCTATGATAAATTGTCTAAAGACTCTACTGCCTGCTTTATCAATGAATGAAGTGGTATCTACTCCGGCAAAAAAAACAGGCATAATCCCATTGGATATTGGACAGTGATAGTACCTGTAGCCCTAAATGAGAAATCAACTAGAATATTTTCAGTCATACGCTGTAATTCAACATTTTTCAATTTAGAAAAACCATACATACCTGAAAGAGAACTTTGGACAACACGCTGCAAAGCTAACAAAAAGCACAACTCTTTTATCTTAAAACAGTAAGCACTTCTCATAGACATATTATCCAACGAATTTGCTGCCGTTCACGCAGAACACAAAAAACGGTGCACCCAATCCGGGAACGTTTCACAAGTACTAAAGCAAGAGGGAACTTTTTTGGTAGACAAGGGATGTGCCATTCAGGAATTGGACTTTCGATCCATTCTATCTACATGGTATCAAGGACATCATGGGCAGAAATAAAAAAGCTCTGGAAAAAAGCGGACTTCCATCTAACGCATGGGCTTTCGCACTATCTGCGATAACTCTCTTGAAGCGGTTCGCAGCGTTGGGGGGTGCACACGGCTCGCCCAAAGGGTGAGAAAATCGATCAGAAAATCGTAAATTACATTTTATACCCTTGAATTATCGATCTTTTCCACAATAACTTCTTGTAATATTGTCTCATTATTCCAATTGAGACGCTTTCTCATGAAAGATCCGGGCCAAACACCGCAGCGGCCTTGCTCTCAAGCCTACAGGCTGGTCACATACCCGGTCACAACCTGCTTATGAATTGAGGGAGATATATGGGGACGTTGCAAGGATCAACGCAAAAAAGCCCACCTCGTACAACCGAGGAGGGCTTTCATCCCGACCACCTTCCAAGGCGATGCCCTCAGTGGGGCAACCGTACCACCCGGGACATCGGTATTCTTGCGCAAAAGATCAGGTGCAGGGACTTTGACACAGCCGACCATAAAAAATTACATCGCATCATTTGTTTGAAGACGTTGCCATCAGAATGCCAAAGCCCAAAAAAACAGAGCCACTTGCCTGACGTATTGCCTTCATTCTGTACGGTTTTCTGAACCAGCCTGTCGCTCTGTCTGCGATCAGGGCATAAAACACCAGAAATGCACATGACGACGCCATTAACACCGAAATAAGTGTCAAGAATTGGGGAACAAGGGCTTCATCATGGTTTATGAAGGGTGGAAACAGGGCCGTGAGGAAAACAATGGCTTTTGGATTGGTCACAGCGACCCCAAATGCATGGGCGAATATTTTCCATGGCGCCGTCCCGACCTGGTGACATTCGCTGGTTTCCATTCCGGCATCGGAGCCTTGGTGAAAGATAAGCTTCACCCCCAAAAACATCAGGTACAATGAACCGGCATATTTTACGGCGGTAAATATCGTCTCTGATGTTTGCAACACGACCCCCAGGCCTGAAACCGCCACAAGCCCAAGGCAAAAAAGCCCCGCGATATTCCCCAGGGCCGCAAATGTCGCCTGACGCCATCCATGCAACGCAGACTTTGTCATGATAAAAAAGACAGCCGGACCCGGGGTTGCGGTGGCAACAAGCACCAGTGCCATGTATATGAGCCACGATTGAAAAGTCATCTTTCCTCTTTTTCAGGTATACTCAAGTATAACAGGCGTGATAGGTTCCAAGTAGACGGAAGACCTCTCCAGATTGAGGAAAGGGTAGCACTAACTATTCGACAAATGCCCCGCTCGGTGAACGTGAAAAACTAAACCAACGTTTCCTCGTCAAATGCTTTTGACCAATGATAGACATCCACATGTTCACGCATACCACAGGTCCAGAATGGATCTGATTTGTAGAGTTCATGGACGTTGCTCTTACTCTCAGCCTCTACGACCCAAAACGCGCCAAGTGGACTTGAGGTCGGTTCATCGCGTATGGACCCGGCAACAAGGATCGTTTGGCGTCTCTCATCCAACCAGGCAATATGAGCCTGAAGGTACGTCTCTCGAAGCGACTGGCTGTCTGGCTTGTCTGTAAAGCGCACTACAAATAACATAGCCTATTGATCCTTACTTAGCCCGGATATTTCACGAGTCGAGTAACCACGACAAAGAGTTTTCATTTCGTATCGGGCCTGGATTCTGAGAAAATTACTTTTCAACTCATTTTTTCGAGGTTCTCCCATGCATCTGGTTTGTTCTTAATTTCACATTCTAACTCAGCACACGGAAACCCGGAGCATTCGGCACAAGACGTATAATTTTTCGCAATGCAACACGGCCGCATGTTGCATCTGTTACTGCAAAAGAAGGAATGTCTTTTGTCTTCTTTGCAACCGTCACAGATAACATACTCCGGCTTGACTTCAGCATGATAGGCTCGTGCCAGATTTCGGGCAACGGTTTCCAACTCTTCTCGTTTACCCGACTGAGTTGCTATATAGCTTTTGCACTTCGAACAGTCAATTCCACAGTAAGCAATCATTCATTCTTATCCTTACGGAGGTAACACATATCCGGGCTAACGTGCAGCAAGGTGCGACAGGGTTAATTATCCGTCAGCATTGAAACCACAATGGTCACCGAAAATACGGCACAGGTGCGGATAAAGCCGATGGCAATCATGATGAACCGTCATAGCCAAGCACATGGTTTTCGATGGTATGATCCCCAAAGGCAAAGCGGTGGGTGCCGATATGCTCAAATCCGCATTTTTCATAAAACCCCACAGACTTGTTCCTGACCCACGTGTACAACCAGAACCTGTCCCCAAACTGTTCTTTTATCTCGGCCAACAGCTTTTGGCCAATGCCACGTCCCTGAAAAGGGGAGTGGACGTATAATTTTTCAATTTCAAACCCACTCACGCCACGTTGAAATCGGGATTCCAAATTAATGAGGGCATACCCTCTGATATACACCCCATCTTCAAAGACCAGGCACCGGTAACGGGAATCTCGCAGGCGCTGCAAAAAATACTCTTCGTTGAAAGTAGACAAAACAAATCTTGAGTTCTCTGTACAGATCCCATCCGCAGAATATGTTTGAAGCCACACCCCCAAAGAGAGTGCCGCTAAATTGATGCAATCTGAATCACAAGCCTTTCTGATCATCGACACCCCCTAATCCGGATATTTCATGAGAATGCTAATAGGCCAAGGCATTAAAATGTCATCATAACCCGAATATTTCATGGGTCGCATGCACCCACAAAGTCATGTTGAATCAATGCTGAATCCCTGATATCTTGGTTAAAAACAGAATGTAACGCAAAAAAGGATCAAAGGATCCCCACATGACATTACTTTTCGTTTACATTTTCATCGCTCTTTTTTTCTCTTTTGCCTGCTCCATGATGGAAGCGGTTCTTCTGAGTATACCCCACTCGTATATCGGTGTTGTGGAGAAGAAAAGCCCAAAAGCGGGGAAACGGCTCAATGATTACAAGCAGAACATTGACAGACCGCTGGCCGCCATCCTGAGCCTCAATACCATTGCACATACCGTGGGCGCAGCCGGAGCGGGTGCACAGGCCGCTGCGGTTTTCGGAAGCCAGTATGTGGGAGTCATCTCTGCGGTACTGACCCTTCTGATCCTGATCGTTTCTGAAATCATCCCCAAATCCCTTGGCGCCACCTACTGGAAGCAGCTTGCGGGAACCGTATCGCTGATGCTGTCGTACCTTATCCCCCCCATGCTTCCCTTTGTCTGGATTTCAAAGTACATCACCCGCCTCTTTTCACCTGAAACAGCGCCACATACCTTCTCCAGGGAAGAATTTTCAGCCATGGCGGAACTCGGGGAAAAATCCGGAGAAATAAAGAAGCAGGAGGCCCGCATCCTGAGAAGCCTCTTCCGGTTCAACTCACTGCGGGTCAAGGACATCATGACACCGAGAACCGTGGTCTTTGCCCTGAAACAGGAGATGCTCTCCGAGCAGGTCCTCGAAGCCCATCCGCATATTATTTTCTCACGGATACCGCTTTACTGTGAAAACCTGGACACCATCACCGGCTATGTCATGAAAAACGACATCTTGCTGGCATCGGCCAAGGGAGAGGAGGCCAAGCCCCTGTCTGAATTAAAGCGGGACATCATAACCGTTCAGGAAACCATCTCCCTGACGGTGATATTCGACTTCCTTCTCACTCGCCAGGAACACATCTCTCTGGTGGTGGATGAATACGGAGGGACAGCAGGAATTATCACCATGGAAGACATCATCGAAACCCTGCTGGGGATGGAAATCATGGATGAGGTGGACACCATCGCCGACATGCAGGCCCTGGCCCGCTCCCAATGGGAAGAGCGAACCCGCAGGATGCTTAAGGACAAGCAGCTGGACCATTCGGAAAAACCCGTCTACGTGATCAAGGACCAGTGACATATCCGGGTTAGTACACCCACGTCCCTTCTTCGCTCAGGAGAAGCTCGTCACCACGATAAACCTCCAAAAGCCCCTCCTCATACACGAGATAGGAAATATCACCATTTTTAAATCGATACCCGATAAAACGATTGGGCGTAACGCCATCGGCGCACATTGAATTCCAGGTGGCGCCCTTCAGCGTGATGGATTTACCTGTTTTGTTATGGGTGCCGACATAAGTCACATCACCACATGAAACAACACCCTCCTCACAATGGGTCTCGATTGTGATTGTGTAGTTTTTTGTTGTCAGCTCAGATGCAAAAGCCTGAGAGGCCAACACCAATAGCCCGATGAAAACTTTAATAATCGTTTTCATGGTTCCTTTATCACTAAAAATCATATTGGACACAGGTTTATTTTCCGATATTCTTTAGGCATTTAAAGCTACTCAAAACTATTACCAGACTTAGTTCCAGGGATAAAGCACAGCAGGAATCCGAGAAACAAATTCCCGATTAGGGGAATAAGGTTTAACAAAAACCACCAGCCAGACCTATTCAGGTCGTGAAGGCGTTTCACTGAAGTTGCTATCGCAGGCCAAATGATCAAAAGATTGAACACCCTAATTGTGCCCGTACCCAAAGAATACCCCAGGCCTCTAAAGTAGTACAAAGATAGCAAAACAACTGAGAATGGAATAACCCAATACAACCAGTATCGAACCAAAGACAACCTTCCATTCATGCCGAAGTATACGTGTATTATATTCATGGGATGTTGGGGATATCTTTTACATCTGATGGTTGTTACTGACATTGATGGAATGCAAGAAAGTATTGCTGAGTATCCCGTAAAGGCAGCAACACAAACATCAACGTCCTACCCGCAGCATGTCCTTGTTAGGATTAAATGTACAGCCCACGGAAGTGGAATTCGTCTCATTTTTCATAATAATCAAACCCAATTTTAGCCACAGCCTGTTCAACCCTGTTTTTATCTTGAACCTTATGCAAAAGAACGATGTATTCATCTGATTCTGTATCGATAAACCCCAATTGCAGACCATGTTCTCGCAATGGTTTATCGTAATCTTCGAAAACATGATCAAATGAAACGGTTGCGTCCTCACTGTAGGTATCGGGCGTTGGCAGATCAATGTGGAGGCCGTGGTTATGTTGGATGTTACTGGACAACACCCCATCCAATTCAGAGACTTCAGCGGCCCAGTCCATGCGCATGATGAAATCACAGTCGTTGTGTTCTGAAAAGCATATAAGATCAAGCAGAACAATTTCGCTGTATTCAGCGTGCAGGTTGGCCAAGCATGTTTCAATCGCCTCTTTGCAGGAATCAGGTTTCACACACAACCCGATGAGTTCCTTGAACCCCTCTTTTTGATCCTTGCTCAAAGAGAGACTGTTCTCGTCTCTTTTTGGCGTGCCTTCGGCTTTTTTTGGCTTTCGCTCTACCCAGATACCTTCGTTGTCACTTTTCTCCACCATTCGTTTCACTTCTGCCAGGGTCTTTTCGACCCGTTTCACAATTTTCGTATCTTTTACAGGCCCATGAAGTTCCGGAATCTGAAACCACTCAACCCCGACACCCCCACGGCATTGTCTTAATTCAAGTCGGTTTCCGATGTTGGCAATAAAGTAAAATTTTGTTGGAAAATTATAATCAGACACATCATAAAAGATGATAGAGCGTGGCAGGAAAAACGTTTGCCCTTTTGATGTATAGTAAAGCCCGTCATTTCTTAGCTTCACATGCTTGAATACGTTGAACCCGGCTTTGATAAAGCCCGCAAGAATGGCAATTTTCGTGCTCTGGAATTCAAATTCAGATTGATCGGTTCTGTCAAAGAGAAAGTCAAACAGTTCAATGGTTATGATGTCGCTTTCAATCGGCTTTCCGCTTAATTTTTCTTCTGTGTAATAGATTCTCGCCATAAATCCTAAAATTCATCCTACTCTGAGTCACTTAAATCAACGCCAATGAGCCGTTTGGCTGAAGTACAACTTTGATACATAATAAGAACACGCTCTTTTTTCAGCAAACCTTACAATACCGGCCCACGCGTCATTCAACATTATATAGGACAAACAATGAGTCAGAGCAATTCATTACTCAACGATATAACACTTAAGTGTTCTTGACTCAAAAGCACTAAATTCAATCCAAAACAGTTATACTTGTTGGCCTGCTACCAATATCCATTCTTTTCCAGGCATCCAGAAACACTTTAGCATCATCGGCGATGATTCCAATACACCCATTTGTACCCCTTACGTTTCCATCAGGGTGTATGCCAAACCCAGTACGCCCCTTTGCATTGAACAGAGGTTCTATCGGAATAAAAAAACAAGCCCCTCCCGCACAATACGGGGAGGATAGTTTGCTGCCTTCCACAGCTTCCCTAACCTTTATTTCATAGTTACCAGGTGGCAGCTTCCCTCTTCCGTGTGGACCGCTTACAGCATTATACGATTGGCCATTAAATGTTAACGTTTGTGATTTGATGCGATATATCATAATTTCCTCCAAATTTATTTAATCCCGAGTTCTGATAACTCAATATTATGTTGATGAAGTTCTCTCACTATATAATCGGGATTGGATTTATAAATTTGAAGTATTTGGTCGGACAATGATTCTCTGTCAGCCCCGTCGGAAAACTCATACCCTGACAAAAGTTTTTTTAATGCTATTTGATTGGTTATTGCAAAGTTAGCCAACCTTCTTTGCAAAGGTGACGATACATTAACATAGTCTGTTTTATATCTTGATATCTTCCAAATACGCCTTTGCTGTTCACCAACAGGATACAACTTTATAAAGTCATTTTCATACCGTTTTTCCAGTGTTCTTTCATACAATGTAAACGCAATAAATACTTTTCGAATTGGATCTTTCTCTCTCTTGTAAATCGAACTCAGTACTCTAATATTGTTTTCTGTCAGAGTTAAGTGAGACAGTAAAAACAGTGATGTAGTAAAATCACTATCAGTGCAGTCATTCACTTTTTGAATCAAATATTCAGAAATAGTGTTGGTATTATCTGAATCTATTTGGCACTGACCATCAACTGCCAACAAGAGAAATAAACAAATGCAACCAACGACAACTTTTCTTAAACTCGAAAACATTTTAGGCCTCGTTTTTGTTGTATTTTCATTAATCTTGATACATGGACAATGGTTTACCATATTTCTATAAGAGCTATTTTAGCTATCCGACCACATTTTACTTTACTACCACTCCACCAGGGTTAGCCCGAGTATTTCACGAATAGCCCGAACCGACGACCGACCAGTACCGTTCGACTGATCACATGGTAGTCAGCCTTTTGGTCTGAATACACCACGACCATAGGGGAAACTTGCGGCATCGCTCCTCATTTACGACCTTGTAAAATATGAATACCAGGTATGTTTTCAGGGTTATATTTTTATGATTTAGAGATGATGATTACGTTTTCGGTTATCTCACAGTCGAACGTGGGATGTCCAGTTCGAAGAATTTGTCCCCGCACTCGGACATCTTCATGGGTTCGGAATGTGAGGCCCCTACCCCGGATGTTTCACGAATCGAGTGCACACATACCCAAGGCATGAGAGCCGCAGATGCCATGGTTTACCTCAATGTTCCGATAACGCAAAAGATGAGTACACCCGGCTCGCCCGAAGAGTGAGAAAACCGAGCATAAAACCGAGAATTACATGTTGCGTTTTTGAAGCGTCTAATATCTCTGCAGTAACCCTTGCAATCATACACCATTGCTTCAAACAGGCCGTTTTCCCATGAAATATCCGGCCTAACGCCTCACAATAACCATATTGTTCTTCTCCACACCCAAAAGTTCAGCAATGGGGGCACACTTTGCGATCAGGAGAAAAAAGATGTTCGGATGATCGCACTCCATCAGTCCCTCAAAGTTCCCCTGCCCCTTTGAAATAACAAGATCCGCCGCGTAAAACGCCTCCTTGAACTCGTCTGAACTGAAATCCATGAGTGTGGACGGAGCATCCGCGCCATTGGAAAGAACCCGGCACACTCGGTCCATGCCCACATACCCGGCATCTTCTTCTGTCACGTCATTGATGACCGGCTTTCCGCGCACGGCAAAGGTGATATTCGGATGCCCCAGGGTCTCGATGAGCAGCTTGTCAAAAACCACCTCCCCGCAGTTATCCCCCAGGTAGAGAACGCTTTCCGCGCGGCCCAGCGCCTCTTTCAATTCCCCACGCATATCGATGGTCAGGTCCTGCTGGAGAAAGCCCTGAATCTGAGCGGAGATATCACGGCTGACACTGTGGGCACCATAATCGATGATATTTCCGATCACGGCCAGTTTCGCAGCGGTGTAAAACGGGTCGTCTGTATCACGCACCCTCTTTTTCCAGTCTTCATACTGGCCGAGGAGCAGGTCATTGGCCTCTTTTTTTTCCGCTGCATACAGATTCCCATTGTCCAGGTGCTGCCTTGCAATCCGGTGAACCTGCGTTGCCAGCTGCGGGTTGGCCATATCGCGATTGGCGGCCAGCAGCTCATGCACGGCAAAAATAAAGCCTTCAGCGGTATCCGCATCAGGCTTGAATTTACGAATCAATGACTCAACGGTCTTGATATGGCAGAAATAACACTCGTGTCTCATTTGCGTTCTCTTTTCTCTTTTCTCTTTTCTCTTTTTTACCCATTCGATATCCGGCTGCCGCCCCACCATCACGAAAGCAAAAGAACTGGCATCCGTTTGGAAATACAGATAGAGTCATCCATGTGGTACCTCAAGGACCCGCAAAGGAGGACGTCGTATGTGGAAAACACCATGGCAACGCACTCGCCTTGACTGGCTGCAGATCGAAGTGAGCTCCGTCTGCACCAATGCCTGCATGTACTGCCCGCAGACCGCATACGAATCATGCTGGGAAAACAGATTTCTTGCCCCCGAACAGATAGACGCCATCCTCCCCCATCTTCATCCGAAGACCTACATCCATCTCCAGGGCTGGGGAGAGCCCTTTGCCCATCCGCAACTGGTCTCCATCATCAAAAACTTAAAAGATAAAGGATTCAAGGTCGGTACCACCACCAGCGGCACGATGCTGGATGACGACACCATGGAAGCGCTGGTGGATATGGGCCTGGACCTCATCGCTTTTTCCACTGCCGGGTGTAGCGGTGAAGAAAATGACCCCATTCGCCAGGGCACTTCCCTGGAACAGGTCATCCGCTGCATCAATACCATCCAAAAGTACAAGGCCGAAAGACACACAGCGTTTCCCAGGGTCCATATCGCCCAGATGCTGCTGCGGTCGAACCTCATCCACCTCGACACCTACCCGGCCTTCTGGAAGAAGCTAAAGGTTGATCAGGTGGTGCTCAGTTCACTGTCCCTGGTCACGCGTCCCGAGCTCCAGAAGGAGGCCTGCCTGGCCGACACCATGCAAGAGTGGGATGATCTGAAGCGGAAGCTCTATGATATGCGCGCCAATGCCGGTCTGCAAAACGTGCTGCGGTTTCACCTGGTATCCCCTTTCATGCTCTTCAATCACTGCACGGAAAACATCGCAAAATCCGCTGTGATTGCCTCTGACGGCACCGTGGCACCCTGCGTTATGTCAAGCCTTCCCGTCACCGGGCAAGTCCGCCACTGGGCCCATGGCCGTTCTGCACCAAAAGAGAGCCTCCACTGGGGAACGATGCAGGAGGTGAATTTCAGAGACATCTGGAAGCAGAAGCCATACAGCGCATTCCGAAGGCAGAAAGAACGGTTAGAGGGGCCATGCCGCACCTGCCTGAAACGGTCCGTCGAAACCATGGAAACAGCGTATCAGATCGTCCCCGAATCCATGACCTGTCGCTGGCAGATCATTCAGGAAGCCAACGCGGAAAGAGACGCCATTCGGCGCATGGAAAAGGCCATGAAACCGTAACCGTGGAGCCTACAGAAACAGGGCCGGAAATAAAACAAGGTTCATGATGTCTATGGTCATCATGAACCTGTCGTCTTGCCTCCATGGGATCGGGCAGGAGATGCCCCACTCAACAAGCCACCGTTCTGGTTCACCCAGACCTTCGGACACCTGAAGCCTGACGATACATGTAGGATGGGCAAAGCGGAGCGTGCCCATCTGATGCTTGAAGCGCCGTCATCTCCCCATTGGCTTACCCCTTTAAAAACCGTCAAGGAGTTGCTTGGAGGTGGATCGTGGGGCTGTTTGAGGTGGGTTATGCAGCTTAATGAGCCTGTCCCCTGTTTCTCTGCTTGTCTCTTAGCCCTTTTTGACAACAGAGCATTTGAGATACATGGCACCAAAGCCTGTAATCTTACAGGAGATATCGTGTCCATTTACAGGTTCATCAAGAAGCCTGATATTTTTGACCTTCGTACCACATTTCACGGTGTCTTTCCCGGCCTTGAGATCTTTGATGGTGGTGACTGTATCTCCATCCTGCAACGGAGTGCCATTGGCATCAAGAAACTTGGGAGCATCTTCTGAAGAGGCATCAGAAGCCTCATCAGCTGACCACTCATGGGCACATTCAGGGCATACCCACATGAACCCATCGGGATAGGCATAAGGTGAATTACACTTGGGACACATCTTCTCTTCAACTGACATAGCAATATTCCTGTTTTTTTTAATATAAGCTTGGTTTAAAACACTTTTTTTCCGTGCAACGAAACACTTAGCCCGGGTATTTCACAAGACGGGTGCACCCACTATTCAAGGCATCGGAGCTGCAGATGGAATTGTTTACCTCAACGCTCTGATAACGCAGAAGATGGATGCACTAAGCTCGCAGCGCGATGACGCTTGTAGCATGTCAAACAGATCAAAGCCATAGCGGTTTTCATTGGACCAGGGACGGCAAGGAACAAACTCTTTTTGTGATGCGTCTTAATATCCCTGATGTCGGCTGAAAGGCACGAAAACCTGATCGCGTGGTGAGCTCCCCTGCGGAAACTCTGCGTCCTCACCACAAAGAAACGCTACCTCAGCCGAATGTCGTCTTCGGAAATCATGCCCCCAGGTAAACCGTCGCCAGCAGATGTGGTTGCCAATATTCGCAAACCTGCACATATAGGATGGGCAAAGCGGAGCGTGCCCATCTGATACTTGAAGCGCCGTCATCTACCCATTGGCCGGACGCTTCTATAACCGCAAAAGAATTTGGTTGGAAGTAGAGCGTGGGGCTGTTTGAGGTGAACTAAGGCTTGTACTTTATATAGCTCAAAAGACCTGTCTTCTTACTCGCTCACTCTTACCCTTCCTCGCAATTAATTGTTAAGCTGATGGATCTTTGGCCCTTTGCCAGGGAGAATCAACAGATTTACGCCAGGCACACCAACCAACGGGTAAATCAGCAATGTCACGGAGAGAGGGATCAATTTGTAAGGCCGTCCCCATACCTACAATCCTACCATCGTCTGTATTATCTGTTGTTCCGCATAAAAATGCCCATGAGTGGTCATCAGAGTAATGTGTAACTCTCAAAATGGGATGTCCATCCTCAAGAACTTGACGAGTTGTAATAGCAGCTACGTTTGACGCCTGATCAAAAGGCCATGCTTCCATTATAATTCCTATCATATTGATATTAACGTTCGCTTCAGCAGAATGAGAGAGTGCCTATGATCACAACAATCGGTCATCATGAGCCAGTTATCTCATTTCATGTCAAATTTCTTTCTCGTTCTTTGCCAGCCAATACTCCGGGGCAAAAGAATAACGAGAGCTGATCCATTTCGAGGCAATCCCAATATCATAACCGTAGGTCAGGACAACCTGTATCTGATTTTTTTGAGTTGCTTCCTTGTGACTTTCTAAAGCTATATTCACGACTTTGGCAGCAAATTTCTCTGCATCAATTTTTGGGTCATTTACAATAACTTGAATATTCAAATAGGTTGTCGTTTTGGATTCATCACCTACCCGTATAGTGGTTGATTGGCCATCCTGAATGGTTGCGTAAACCACGTGGGGAAGATTCTGTATATTCTTCCTGGTAGCAGTAAGTTCTGAGAAAAATTCGTTTTGACTTAACTGATTACTAAATATTGGAGCAAGTAACGCAAGCACCATAATAATGGTGCAAATTGCATAGTGACCCGACCAAATAGGTTTCACTATTTCATCTGATTCAAGGTCTTTGCGAATAACATAAGTACCCGTGATAATGTCATGTAGCGACTGACGAGTGTTTCGATTGAAAACGCTCAAGTAGATTATAGAAATTCCGAATCCAAATACAAGCAGCGACACGAGCGGAAGAACGACAGGAAAGAAAATTGACTCCGGAATTATGGCCCCATTCAGAAAATATGGAATGCCAATAATGGAATATCTCAGAGTACTTTGAGTTAAATTGAGAAGTTTACCGGTCTTATCAACAACCTGTACTTTAAACACCCTTTTCCCGATGGTTTGCCCGCCACCGAATCGACTGTTCAGTATTACAAAATACATAGCCGCAATTGGAAATCCGATCGCCCGTCCCCAGCCACCCAATTCTGCAAATTGTTGAGAAAAAGCCAGGCCGAGAAAAAGGCCAAAAACACACAAAATTAAAGCGTCTACAAATAATGCACCGACCCTCACCCAAAAGCCAGAAATTTCATATTTCATTTTGTATTTACCCTTTTTGAAATGTAACTTACGGTTCAGCCGAGCGGTGAACGAACGCTGGATGAAGGCGATGGTTCGACATTTTTGGTAAATTTTATCTTTATGATGTTATAAACACCTAAAATGGACAAATAGATTATCGCAACATACAAAACCATGGGAAATGCAACACAGGCGATCAACCAAGCTGCTGCATTTTTATCCAACGATTTTGCTACCCTATAAATGGATAGTAACAATAAAACGAATTCTGCTCCAAAGACTGCTATAGCAAACACAACAGCATCTTGATGCTCAAACATGGCCCTTTCAAGATCAAAACCTCTAAAATCTGACGCATTATATAAATAAAATAATAATGCAATGGTCACGATTATGAGAGAAATCGAAAATATGAGGTTTTTCAAGCCTCGCCAGATTTTTTGAATATCCGTGTTTTTTTGATTCATTGTATTTTTTGAGGTCAATCGCCTGCACGAATGAACTTAGAGACGCATTGTGCTACAGACCGAAAGACAAAAGCGATCAATTAATAACGCCATAAAAAACAAGAATTTGTCGTCCAGCCTAAGTTAAAAGCCTTGTGACTTGGAATTACTTTGATTGATCAGATACCCCTTAATCAGATAGTATATTTTCAAATATGGAGCAGTAAAGCTTTTGAGAAATTTATGAGATACATTCAAACTTTCTATCCCTGAATAAAGACTAAAATACAAAGGGAGAATTCCAATTACAAAGGAAAAAATATAAAGCAGATAATCTCCAGGAAAATAGTATCGTAATGTGTTTCCAGTTAGAATCTTGATAGGAAGTGCAACAATCATGAATGCAAAACAAAACGAGAACACATTCATGGTCCAATAAATACATGAAAAAATGATTACTTGAATTACATTAAGAAACATAAACAGACCTCTTGCGAACGTGGAAATCAAGGACGCAACTTTTTGCGTCTCCTGGATTCATTGGATAGACACCTGCGCTTACCCCCGATTTTAGGACCACAGGCTTAAGTGGAATCTGCATCCCAATAATGCTAATAGCGAGAGGATGCAGATGGGAAAAAAACGAAGAAAATTTACCGACAAATTTAA
>NZ_CAADHO010000002.1 GCF_900699765.1 Desulfoluna butyratoxydans | reverse complement strand
TGGGCTCCCGCCTGTTTGCTGAAAAGCAATACCCTATAAGACCATCGAGTACCGAAAACCGGGCTTCTTGAACAAAGGATTGATGTGACCTTCGGTCACGAGCAATCCTTAATGTTATGAGGGATTCTCATATATTTCTTCAAAACCTTTCCAACCATGCTTTTTAGCACTTCTAATTAAAAAGTCTATATCAACAAAATCACCATCATCGCTTTCAAATTCATGCTCTTGGGTAGAACAGTGAAATCTTTGATCTTCAATATTGTATGAAATACTCTCAATTGGTTTTGTTTGCCAACGAGCACCAACTTCACCCCATAATGAAAGACCTATAAATGGAACAAAAGGGAGTGTAGTATCAATATATCCGCCAGCCCACCTTTTTTTATCAAGGCTCATTATTGTTAGTACAATTCTGACTTTATATTCCATTTTTACCTCAGTCGTGGTAGGAATACCGGTTGCCCAATACCCCCCACACAGATCCGGACGTGAAGTTTTCCCTCATCCGGCTCCTCGGTTGTACTCGCTTTCGCAGTCAGCAAAAATAAGAGCCTTACCACCAAACCCGCTGTTGTTTTGCCGGTTGATATTTCACCACCGGGTACTTCAGCTGGATCACGCTTAAAAGACTCTTCAACCTATCCCAAGTAAAACTCCTCCTTTGACTTCGCCTGTTCAGCCATTTGTACAGTGCTTTCACAACGCAACTGTACGGTACGTGCAGCGCTGACAGGTTACCCACCACACCAAAATAGTTGTAGTGGCCTTGTAGCTTCCGGTTGAGCTTGTTTATCAACAAAGGTATTTTCATGTGTCGGTGTTTCTTGACATACTCTTTCAGGGCAGCTTTCACAATTTTGAGTTTCTTTCTTGAAGTGCGCTTGAACAGCCGGGGTTTCCCCTTCTTGTCCGTGCTCCAGTAAAACTCAAACCCCAAAAACGTAAAACGATTCTTCAGCCCAGGAGCAAATCGACTAAAGCGCAAGATATTCGTCTTGTCTTCTGCCACTTGCAGGTTAAACTTACCGAGTCTTTTCGGTAACACGTTGTAAAACCGCACTGCATCGCGCTGATATTGAAAACCACAGACAAAATCATCTGCGTATCGACACAGCACTGCATCTCCCTGGCACCTAGGTTTCACCACTCTCTGAAACCAATCGTCAACGACATAGTGAAGATAAATATTTGCCAAAACGGGCGAAATACTGCCGCCTTGAGGCGTCCCCTCCTCTGGATACTGTATGCTCTGATCTTCTTCCAGTATGCCAGCCTTCAGCCATTTGTTTATCAGCCTTATGAAACGTTTGTCATCGACCCTATGCGCCACCATTTTCAGCAGTACGTCATGATCAAGATGATTAAAGAAACCCTTGATATCGGCCTCTACAACATATCCGAATCGTCCGAACTGCATCCTCACGGTCAAATCATCCACAGCATCTCTACCGCCACGGTTGGGACGGTATCCATAACTGAAAGGATAAAACGCTTGTTCATAGATCGCACTTAACAAAGCCGATACCGCTGTCTGCACCAGTTTGTCTTCAATCGCCGGTATTCCCAGCGGACGAGTCTTTCCTGGAGCCTTCGGGATGTGTTTCCTCCGGACCAACTTAGCCTTGTAACTCTCCCGTTTTAATCTGCCTATCAAATCATTCAGATTTGCATCTAAATTCTTCCTGTATTCTTCCACGGTGACTTTATCCACCCCCGGTGCTGACTTTCGATTCAACTTTCGAAAGCAATAGACCAGAAGAGGCTTGTCAAGACAGCGGGACAGATCCTTGAATCGATAGTCCGGTCTTCGTTTTGCCTTGTTTGCTATTCCCCGCAGGAAGGTTGGCTCATGGTTACCCCGATCTGCTTTGTCGGGCATCAGTTGCCTTTGCGGGCTACGTACTTCCGTCATTCCCTTCCCCTTGTAATTGGCTCTCCCAATCTCTGAGTACTATGAAATGATCCGACTCCCACCCCGTCATCAGCGATTTTCCTCTTCAAAGTACTCTACGCCTACCTGCTTTGCAGGAACTGAAGTGGGTCTCCCAAGTTCTTGAACGCATCTCTTTGTACATGCCACAGTCTGATGACTCCGGAGACCCTCCACATCCTCACCACGATACGGATGCTTCTGTATTGACTTCGGTGCGCGTTAAAGCCCTCGTCGATCTCGACTTTCATTTCGAAGCTGTACCAACTCTCAGGAGCTGCGAACTCCCTACGGCCTGCACAATTCTCTGTGTACGCTTCACCTGTCTTGTTCGCTTGACTTTCCAAGCTCCGCAACAGGCGCAACACTCGATACGGGTGGCGGGTTAGACCTTTCCCGGCAGGGACTTACACCCTGCAAGATGCGCCAAGCTTTGCTTGGCGCTCTAACGCCGCAAATCACCGGCGGCAAAAGTTGCAAAGCGAAGCGGCGCAGCTTTTGACGTCCAAGTGCATTTGCATTGTTAGGCGCATTTTGAAATTAGTTCTTATTTGTAAAGACCTGCCGAGATACCAATGAACCATCGTTGTGATGACAAATCATTTCTTTTGATGATGTATCATAAAAGTTATGTGTAATTTCATGGGCTTGAAATATGTTTTTATGAAGCGGTATTTCAGCATATGGATTATAGTAAATATGCAAACCATCAAGGTGAGTTTCAGTATATTCACTAGATTTACAGAAGTGCATATCCGAGCCAAACACTATATCATCAAGTGGCTGCCGCATTGAAATTACTTCATGTGTATCAGAAAGCTTAGATTGTGCTATTCCGAGCTTTTTGGCTCCTTCATTGGAGAGAAAATCAACGATATTGCTTTGTCTATACCTCGTAGACTTTACCATACAATCAATACCACCTTGAAGTATTGCCTTACCAAACATACCTGTAGTTGAAAAAATGACAGCACTGATCTCTTTGAAACTATCATCTGTAAAAATACCAACTTTTACTTTATCTCCGCTGTATGTCTCTATATGAGAACTTTTTTTAACATTAAAAGTTCCATCATAATTTTGCTTTGGTGGTTCTACTCCATATAAAACTTTATTAATGGCAGTATTATTTTGAGAGAATGATAAGTCGTTATCAAAAGGTGCTATAGCTACTACAAATGGCTTACCTTTAACATGTTCTAAAGAAGAGTATGGATGCTTTTTACCACCATCTCCTAAAAACAAATCACGTTTATCACTAATTTTTCTTAGAAGTTTGAGGCTTGAATAATTTAAAAAGTCCTCTTCGCTCATTTCAGTAGCATTGATTTCATTTTCTGAGGGCTTATTAGATGTAACCGCTTCAACATTTAACTCTCTTCCAGATTTATGTTTAAGAAAAAAAATCTGGACTTTCTTTTGAGTAGTCAATGGAAAAACCAAGAAGCTTAAAGGCCTTATTTAGATACAGCTCCCATAAGGAAGAACTGAAACTTATTTGAAACTCTTTGATGAATTTATCAGATTCCTTTTTCCTTTCACTAAATCCGCCAGCCCACTCTTCTATCGACTCCAGTGCAGGTTTGTAAACATCTTCTGTGATAATTTGCTTGAAATAACGATTTAGCTTTTCATCTTTGTATTTTGGTTCAAAAAGTTTCATCTTTTCTGCTTATATAAAAGTTGAAAGTTTACGCTGTGCGCCTAACGTGCGCTTCACCGGGCGCAAAATGCGGAGCGAGGAACGAGCGCAGAATTTTGCGATCCGTGTGCAAGCGGCTTGTTAAGGCTTTATGTCTTTTTTGAATATTGTTAAATTTTGTTTTTCAATCTGATCTATAGGAACCCAATCATTTTGTATAAAAAAAGCAGTAGCAGTTGCAGAACGAGAATAAATTTTTGAGAATCCCAAATCGACAGATAAATTTTCAATTGCATCAATCAATTTTGTACCTATACCTTTCTGCCTTTCCTCCGCTATTACATAAAGTGAAGTGACCCAAGGGCTTAATTGATAATGTGAGCCTGACTTTTGTCTTAAAGCAACCGAACCGAGGAATTTACCATGTTTCAAAGCTACCAAACAAATAGGAAGTTTATCTTTATTGCAAAATGAGTATATATCTGAAAGAGCATCCCCTTGGCCTCCAGGTCTGTAATATTCTTTCCATTCTTTTTTATACGACTCTTCTATAATAGAAAATAAATGTCGATTATCTTCGATGAATTCTATTTTTATGTCTTCTGCCATGATGCCTTAACATTCTGAATACCCCGCCAAATTTTCTATGTATCACCCATATAAAATGGATAATTTTCCAGGGTATCGGTTATTCAAGGGCCAAAAGTGGAAAATCGAGGGGATTATTTTCCATGTTTTGGAGTACAATACTGTCGAACAAAATTTTCTGTTATCTTGGGCATCAAACTATCTCGCACGCCAAGCAAATGCCATACATCCCGACGCATCAAAACCCTTGTTTTAAAGGATCATTCTATCCAACGAGCATACAACCCGTACCCTCAAAGGGGTATTGATACACCCCGATAACAATTTCCACTTTTGTGGCTTTAATACGGTGATACCCGGAAAATTTTCCACCTTTGCTCCTGGATACGTATAATTTTCCATGTTTGCCTCTTGATACCCCAATCAAAAACAGCTTCGTAGGCAATGTAATGCATCACCTTTCCAACCAAAGCCCACCGAGTCATTTCAAGTCATACGCCTGAAATATCGAATTTTCAATCTGAAAAACTCATTTTACCGTAGAAAGAACTTTATCCAACATCCCGTAAACCAATCACATGATTCATTTCAATATATCTCGAAATAACGAAACGATTATGCAATACGGCGTTCTCTTTTCCTGAATAGCGATTCGAAAACCAGCTTTCAAGGTGGCTCACCTTGCCACCGGAGGCATCGGTTTTTGTATTTTATTATTTTTGGTACGGCCCCAAAGCGCTGCATGAAACTACGCAGCCCTGTCCGTGAACGCTTCAGAACGGTTAGACGGATATTATTTCAGTAAAGCTCGAAATGAATAACAGTATGATTTAGTGATAAAAAACTATTGACACGTCAAAAGGATGGAATTAGGGTGAGAGGTAATAACTAGTTATTACGAAGATCATGGAATGCATGTTGCGACCCGACAGGATGCGCTAACATCCTGCCAGGCCTGACCAAAACAACCTTGACAGGAGGTCGTTATGGCTACACGATTTTTTACACCACACTCACCCCCATTTCAAGTCGTATTTTCCTCGTCACGCGCAATCCAGCGCGCCTTTCACCAACACTATCGCCGTACAAAATGGCCCTTGATCACGCGGGTTTCTGACTGACAGGCAGAGTTGCGCCCCTTCGGAAGCTTGTGTTGTGCTGCGGCAGGCCCGGCCTTCTGGTTTGGGTTGGGTTTTCTCTTTTTCCTTTTGCCGGGGGGGCCTCCATAAAAAAAATTGTGAATGGTGAATAGTCAGTAGTGAATAGATAAGGCATTGGTGCGTTGTTGAGCGATTCGGTAGGTCTCATTTTACTTTTCTGTACCTGAAAACCGGGATGGTGCACTACGGGCTAAAGGCTAAAGGCTAAAGGCTAAAGCGAATAAGGCTGGATGTCATTATGCTCAAGGTAAAATGGTTGATTTTCGACTATTTTTCCGTGCCCTGCCTCCTGTTCTCTATTCACCGCTCACTATTCACTCAAAAAGGAGCCACCATGACTTCACCGGACAGCCAGCCCGGCCCCGTCATGTTTTCCGGGTCGGAGATTGCTGAGCTTTGCGATGCCATCAAGGACGTTCATCGCCTCCTCACATCCGTGGGGGCATTCTTTTCCGAACTGGAAGCTGCCGAGGCCCCGGGAGGAAACGGCCTTCAGATCGATTTCAAGAAATGGGGCCTCAGAACCATTACCGAGGACCTTTTGGAGCGGCAATACAAGGCCGTGGATCGGATTGTTGCGTTTTACAGGGAGGAGCAGGAACGGATGGGGAAGGGAAAAAAGTGAATAGGGAGTAGTGAGTGGTGAGTGGTGAATAGGTTGGGAAGAGCTGTGGGTCGGGAGGACCTGCGGTTTGGGGAATAGAAAGTGGAGGGAGGTGAGTAGAAAGTAGTGAGTGGTGAATGGGGTGGGAAGAGCTGTGGGTGGGGAGGGCCTGCGGTTTGGGGAATAGAAAGTGGAGGAAGGTGAGTAGCAAGTGGTGAGTGGTGAATGGGTTGGGAAGAGCTGTGGGTGGGGAGGGCCTGCGGTTTTGGGAATAGAAAGTGGATGAAGGTGAGTAGCAAGTGGTGAGAGGCGAATAGATTGGGAGAGCCGTGGGTGAGGAGGCTTGCGGCTTGAGAGACCGAAGGGGGAAAAGGGCGGGGTCGTGCCGGGAGGTGGGAGGTTCGGCTCCGTTCCTTTTTTTAGGGAAAGACATCGAAAAATTGGTTTGGACGGTGCCGTGAGATTGTGGGGTATGAAATAGAGGGGGTACGGTTAAAGAGGGGGCGGTGTTTTTTTTGCGAAATAAGTGGGATCTTGAGGCGGGGGCGGTGCGCACGGCGCACCCTACGAGGTGGCGATCACTCGGGCACTATTCACTATTCACTATTCACTGTTCACTATTAGCCTAAAAACCGGCACCCGGATCGGGGTGCCGGTTTTTAATAGGCTCAAAATCAGGAAACCCTGACCTTTACGGAGCGGGCGTGGCCGCTGAGGCCTTCGGTTTCGGCGAGGAGCATGACCTCTTCGGCTTCTTTGCGGAAGGCGTCTTCGGAGTAGCAGATCAGGCTGCTCTTTTTGGTGAAGTTCTCCACGGACAGGGCTGAGGAGAACCGGGCGGTACCGGCTGTGGGCAGGACGTGGTTGGGGCCTGCCACGTAGTCGCCCATGGGCTCTGGGGTGTAGTGGCCCATGAAGATGGCCCCTGCGTTGCGGATCATGCCCACCACTTCAAAGGGGGCTGTAACGAGGAGTTCCAGGTGCTCGGGGGCCAGACGGTTGGCCAGCTCGCAGGCGGACTCGATGGAATCGGTGACCATGATGGCGCCGTAGTCGCGGATGGAAGCCCCTGCGATCTCTTTACGGGGCAGCTCTTCCAGCTGGCGGTCCACTTCGGCGCGGACCTTCTTGGCCAGCTCTGCGTCGGTGGTGACGAAGATGGAAGAGGCCAATGGATCGTGCTCGGCCTGGGAGAGAAGGTCGGCTGCGGCCCATACCGGGTTGGCGCTCTCGTCGGCGATGGCGAGGATCTCGCTGGGGCCTGCGATCATGTCGATGCCCACGGTGCCGGAGACCAGCTTCTTGGCCAGGGTCACGTAGATGTTGCCGGGGCCCACGATGACGTCCACCTTGCCCACGGACTCGGTGCCGTAAGCCAGGGCGGCCACGGCCCAGGCGCTGCCCGCCTTGTAGACCACGTCCACGCCCGTGCGCCGTGCAGCGGCCAGGAGGTGCTTGTTGACGGTGCCGTCGGCCATGGGGGGCGTGACCATGGCGATGTGCTTGACCCCTGCGATCTTGGCGGGGATGGCACCCATGAGCACGGAGGAGACCAGGGGCGTCATGCCGCCGGTGGCGCCGGGCACGTAGACACCGGCGGCGTCCACGGGGTTGACCACCTGACCCAGGGTGACCCCTTTGCGGGGCATGTCGATCCAGGAATTCTCAAGCTGCTTGCGGTGAAAGGACTCCACCTGGGTGGCGGCCAGATCCAGGGCCTTCATAAAATCGTCGTCCACCGACGCAACGGCCTCGTCAATCTCGGCTTCGGTAACCACGAGCTGAGAAAGAGTCATCTCCGGGGCGTCAAAACGGCGGATATAATGCAAAAGAGCTTCGTCGCCGCCTGTGCGAACCGCCTCGAGAATATCGATAACGCCCTTTTCGTCCTCTGCCGTGTATCCCAGGCCACGATCCGTGATGGCACGAACCTTGGCTTCAGCCTCTACCGAAGGATAGTTGAAAATGTCCATGATGTCCTGTCTCCATGCCCGCCTTGTGGGCAGATTGTCTCTTGCTATATAACTCGGTCAATCCGTCGTAACATAGGGGTAACTGTTCAGCCTGACGTCGCCTTCGGCAGCCCTGTTTAAATCATCCGGCAAACAGGTAGTTAATGACCACTGCCAACGCAGCGGCCGCATTCCCGTGCGTCCCGTCCCTGCATCGCGACCTGTGGGCGCAGAGGAAAGCCGGGTAACCGGAACGTTTTTTAGGCGCTTTTTTACAAAAGCGGCCCGCCAAAGGCATCGCTGAATAATCACAAAAGGCCTGCATTATACCCGGAGGCACCCTCTGTGTAAACCGGCTTTCCCCTTGCATAAACCGAATATCCGCAGAGAAGGTTTTCTACCTGACGAACGGATCCAGGGACGAAGGCGCGCATTCCCCCGCGAACCGGCTCTCCCGGGCCAGGATGGCCCCGGTGAGAAGATAGCCCGCAGGCACGGCCAGGGCCAGGGGAATGGCGTACAGGGCCAGGGTGTCCAGGGCAAAGAGCATGGGAAACGCCGTTGCCACCAAAAGGACAAAGGCCACCATGGCCCTGCCGAAGGTGGTGCGGCCTGCCCCAAGGGTCTCCCGGGTTGCGGTGTCTTTGGAGGTTCCGTACTTGGGAGTTCGCTTAAACTCCCCGTGGCTCTGGAAGAAGCCCTGCACCGCTGCCCGGGCCAGGAACGGGGCCACCCCGATGCAAACCAGGGGAATCATGGGCACGTAGCGCACAAGGTGCCGGGTACGGGGCTCTGTAAAGGCATACACCGTGTAGTAAAAAAGGATGGCCCCGCAGCTTCCGGTGAGGGCGGCCACCCCGGGGATCCAGGCCAGGGACGCGGCCCGCGTGCCGTGGACCATCAAGGCGGGCCAGAGGGTCACCGTGGCAACAGCCCCTGCCACCCAGCCCAGGCCACCCAACAGATGAAAGATCGCCTCCACCTTCACCCGCCGGGGCAAGGCCGTGCTGAGAAGACGGGGCAACACCTTTACCGCGGTCTGGCTGGCCCCCTTGGTCCATCGCTGCTGCTGGGAGATAAAGTCCGTGAGGGTGGGCGGCAGCTCGGAAGGCACCACGCACTCTCCGTAATAGGAAAGCCGCCACCCGGCCATCTGGGCCCGGTAGCTTAAATCAAGGTCTTCGGTGAGGGTGTCCGCTCGCCATCCCCCTGCCCCGATGATGGCCTCTTTGCGCCACACCCCGGCCGTGCCGTTGAAGTTGAAAAAGCGCCCCCCCGCATGCCGGGTAGCGTGCTCGATATCAAAGTGCGCGGACAGGGTCAGGGCCTGGACCCCGGTGACCAGAGAAGATTCATCGTTTAAAAACCCCCATCGCGCCTGGACCATGCCGATGCCCGGGGACGTAAACCGGGGCATGGTCTTCAGCAGAAAGTCCGAAGGCGGGATAAAGTCGGCGTCAAACACGGCAATGTAGTCGCCCCGGGCCTCTTCAAGGCCTGCGGCCAGGGCCCCTGCCTTGTACCCCTTGCGGCTGGGCCGCCTCAGCACCGAGGCCGTCACCCCGCGCGCCGTCAGCCGGGCTACGCCCTGGTCCACCACCTCACGCGTTCCGTCCGTGGAGTCGTCCAGCACCTGGATCTCCAGGCAATCCAAAGGCCAGGAGAGAGCCCCTGCCGCCGCAATCAACCTCTCGGCCACGGCCTCTTCGTTGTAAAGGGGAAGCTGCACCGTTACCACGGGCACCTCGTCCGGCACGACCGCCACGCCCCCTCTCCGGCGCCGCACACCAAGCCACTCCCGCAAAAGAACCAGCCGGTGCACACCGTACAGGGCCACCAGGACCACGGATATCAGGTGAAGGAGATACATCGCGTGAAACAGCATATCGCTCATAAAAGCCCTCTGTGATCGAGTTAGGAGAAGAACATCAAAAAAGCTATGCCTCCGGCGGCCCTGCCGGGGGACAAACGTTCGAAAAGTTTGATAAACAGGTCTTGAGTCATGATTTCAAGGCTTCGCCGGAACAATTATTCAGTTTGTACTCCGTGCATCAATATCAAAACACGTCATGTGTCGAACGGCTCGGTAACATAAAAACCCTGGGGGACCCGGGCATGGTGCACAGAGTGCACCCTACGCGATGGGCACGGCACCAGGGCCGTCGCCATGCCAACGGGTTCGGCTTTGCCTTTGCCCATCCTACGCATTTTCGGCCCATCACCGCCGGTGGCCGTATGTAACCTCAGGATGTCGGGGCTCTCCTGCAGACGCGCTTGCCGAATGTCACACGTCACGCGAATGCCTCGATAGCGCTTGGAGAATGATTGCCTCCATGCATTCGCCATAGGGTTTCAAGGTGCCCCCACCTTGCCGCCGGAGGCGTTTTTTACAACACCTATAAAAATAATCATGCGTTGGCCTTGCCCTTCCACCATGCCACCACCAGGGCGCACACCGGCACACTGAAAATCCAAAAAGGGACCCAGGCCCCTTCGGACCAGACCCCGGCGGACAGGTAGTCCGTAAGCACATTGTAACCCAGAAGGGGGGTCAGGGTCATGAGGTAGGCCGGGGCCACGCCAAGGCTACCTGCCCCCATGAAGGGCAGGCACATGGCCAGGTAGAGGCCGTACCAGGGGTGCAGGGTGGGGGTGACAAGGAGCCAGGCAAAGGCTGCCCACCCCATGAAAAAGCCGGGGGTTGAGGGGGACCGCACCTGGCGGTAAAGCAGCCCGGAAAAAGCGCAGGCCAAAAGGGCTGCCATGGTCATGCGGGCCAGGCCGTTCATGCCGGTCATGTCCCGCACGGTTCGAAAGAGAAACCCGGAAAACTCCCAAGTGGTGCCGTACACCCGAAGGGTCTCCAGGGCGTGGACGGCCTGGGGCAGATAGGGCACCACCAGAAAGACAGACACCACGGCCCCGCCAAGGGTCGCCCACCCTGCCCGCCTGCCTGCGGCAAGGAGCAGAAAAGGAGCAAACATCACCGGGATCAGCTTCACCCACACGGCCACGGCAAAGAGGCCGCCAGCCCAGATCGCCCTTTTCTGGCCCCTGGCCGTGGAGATCAGCAGGGTGGCGGCCAGAAGAAAGGGCAGTGCCAGGGCGTCGATGTGGCCGGACCAGGCGATCTCCCAGACCACCAGGGGGTTCCAGGCGTAGAGAATCAGCCTGTGAAGCGGCGGTCCTCCCCGGCCGGAGGCCGTGAGAAACAGAATAATAACTGCGAGGTCTGCGGCCACCAGCAGGGCCTTCATCCCGGCCATGCCCAGGGGGGCGGCAAAACGAAAGAAAAACTGGGCCGCCGGGGGGTAGAGGGTCACCAGCGTGGGGTGGTTGACCTTTGTGGCCAGCTCAGCCAGAATGGTCTTTGCAGCGGATTCGTCACGGCCGGGCAAAAGCAGTGATGCGTAATGCTCGGGAGACCGTGCATAGGGGCTCTCCCCTTCTACCTGGACCATCCCGTCAAACAGGTACCTGTAGATATCGTCCGACAACACAGGGGAAGACATCACAAAGGGCACCCGAAGCAACAGGGCAACGACCAGAAGGGTCGAGGCCTTCAGGGGCCACGTGCCGGACTCGGCGAGACGGGCAGTTGCATAAACCAATCCCCCCTGAACGCAGGCAGCCGCCATGAATATACCCATGGCAAAGGGGCGGCTGCAAAAGAGCAAACCCATCCAGGAGGCAAGACAGATGCAAAAGAGACTTGCGACTCTCATACCCATTCTCATGTTGGTGGTCTCGGTGTGTGTCGTTGGAGTGCCCGCAGGGGCGGTGGAACGGATCACCCCGGGCTCGTTGGATACCATGGAAGAAAAACCCGTTATCCTGGATGCCCGGCCGAAAAAGGCGTGGGCCAAAGGGCACATCCCGGGTTCCTTCTCCTTTAACTGGGAAGAGTATACAAAAACCGATGACCAAAAGATACCTTACAGAACCTTTCCCCCCAAAGAGATGGCCGAAGCCTTAGGAGCATTGGGTATCCAGGCGACATCGCCCATCGTCATCACCGGCGACGCAGACAAATCCTGGGGCGGCGAAGGCTGGATCGCCTGGTTCCTGAAGTGGATCGGCCATCAGGGTCCGGTTTACCTGCTGGACGGAGGCATGCCCGGCTGGATCGATAAAAACCTTCCCTTGAAGGAACAACCCGAAGGGCTTCAGGATGCCCCTTTGAGGGCCCTGTACACACCGACTCCCGACCCCACCCTCTTTATCACGGCCGAGGACCTTCGGAACAACCCGGACACCTACACCCTGGTGGACACCCGCTCCTTCGCGGAGTGGCTCACCGGCCACATCCCCGGGGCCGTCCACATCTCCTGGAAAAAGATGGTGGATAAAAACTCCCGCACCCCCATCTCCCCCGGGGCCATGAACGCCCTTCTTGCCAGGAAAAAAATCCCCCTGGACAAGCCCGTTGTCTACTACTGCACCGGCGGAGTCCGCTCAGGCTGGGCCTGGATGACCCACACCATGGCCGGGCTCCCCACCGCCTTCAACCTTGAAGGGGGGTATGAAGAATGGCACGCGACAGAGCATTAACCCGGATAGTTCAATGCCGCCTCCGATAATCGCCAGCAATTCCTTTTGACGCATGGTAGATCATGGCCAGACCACACAACCACGTGACCGAAAAAAGGAAGAAGCCATGAATACCGTATTTGCGCCAGGATGCGCTCTGGCCATTGAAAACCCCGGGGCGGCAGACCGCATCTTGACCCTTCTGAATCAACACATGGGGCCCACCCAGCGGCTTGATACCTGTTGCAGGAATTCTCCGGAACTGTCCCCCGGCACCACCGTGATAAATGTCTGCGCGGGATGCGACAAACGCTACAGGGAAAACTACCCGGACTGCACCACGATATCCCTTTGGGAAATTCTCGATAAAGAAGATTTCTGGACCTTCCCGGACCACAAAGGCGCACCCATGTCCGTGCTTGACCCATGCCCTGTGCGAACGGAGAACAGGGTCCATGGGGCCGTGCGCTCCCTGCTTGAAAAAATGAATATCCAGGTCAGGGAAGCCGAAAGAATCAAAAACAAAAGCATCTGCTGCGGAGACAGTGCCTGGGGCGTGCTGCCAACAGAGAAAATCATAGAAAAAATGACGCAGAGAGCGGATCAGATGCCCGAAGAAGACGTGGTGGTCTACTGTGTATCGTGCATCAAATCCATACACAACGGGGGGAAAACCCCGCACCATTTGGTGAATTTGCTTTTCGGCCAGCCCACAACCCCCGGCACATGCGATCCCGATCAGTGGCATGCCGAGCTGGAAGCTTATGTCCAGGCGCACTGACCTTTAGCCCGTATATTTCATGAGAAAACAACCATTCAAATGGATAATGATCAGAAGAATGGAGCGCCGCACTCCGGTGCGGCATAGCCACGGGACACGAAAAAAGCCCCACGGGAATGCGGCGCTCCACCAGGTGCTATCGCCCGGCGCCACGTAACCATTGATATATCGCAGAACCACTCAATAGAAAGGAGACAAACCGCGACATATCGCGGATACGACAACCGCATGGAACAAAAGGCCCGCCAAGCGGGCCTTTCGCCATATGGCATGCTTGTTGCCTGATTTTTTCCTAGGCCGCGCCACCGCACTGCGATGCCGACGGCAGGACCATCTCAATACACCCCACTTTAAGGAGAGACGGATGAAGAAGGTAGAACGCGTGTTGATTGTCGGGGCAGGAACCATGGGCCAGCAGATCGGGTACCAGTGCGCGGCATGCGGCCTGGACGTGACCCTCTACGACACCAGCGAAGAGGCGCTGGCCAAGGCCCTCACCACCATGGAAAAAATCGGCAAGGCCATGGAAGCCGGGGGCCGGGTGAGCCCGGAAGCGGCCAAAGCTGCCATGGCCCTTATCCGCACCACAACCGACCTTGCCGAGGCAGGAAAAGACGCAGATTTAGTGAGCGAGTCCGTGCCCGAAGACCCCAGACTCAAAGCCTCGGTCTTTGCCTCCCTGCATGCCATCTGCCCGGACCACACCCTCTTCACCACCAACACCTCCACCCTGGTGCCCTCCATGATCGCCGAGCACACCGGTCGGCCCGACCGCTTCGTAGCCCTTCACTTCCACGACGTGCGCATCACCAACATCGTGGACATCATGCCCCACCCCGGTACCTCCGAGGAAACCCTTTCGGCTATCCGCGAATTCGTCTTCCAGATTGAGCAATACCCCATCGAACTCAAAAAAGAGCAGCACGGCTACGTGTTCAACACCATGCTCTCCCAGCTCTTCGGCTCCGCCCTTACCCTTGCCAGCCGCAAGGTGGCCTCCGTGGAAGACATCGACCGCGCCTGGATGGGCATCATGAAAACCGCGGTGGGCCCCTTCGGCATCATGGACTCCATCGGCCTTGAGACCATCTGGAAGGTGACGGACTACTGGGCCCAGGTCACCAAAGACCCCCAGAGCCAGAAAAACGGCGAGTTCGTCAAAGCCTACGTGGATGCAGGGGACCTGGGCGTCAAAACCCAGAAAGGGTTCTACAGCTACCCGGACCCCGCCTTTATCAGTCCGGAGTTTATGAAGGGGATTAAATAAAAGTCCCTCGCTTTGGAGCGCCCCACTCCGGTGCGGCATGTGCCACGCCCCCCAAAAAAGCCGCACGGGAGTGCGGCGCTCCATCGCCCATGCCGCTCCACGCGATGCCCAAACACATAAGGCGTAGCTTCTTCCGTTCCAGGCCATTGCCCATCTTTTGGAGCGCCGCACTCCGTGCGGCATGCGCCACGCCACCAAAAAAGCCGCACAGGAGTGCGGCGCTCCATCACCCATGCAACCCCACGCGATACCTAAACACATAAGGCGTGGCATCTTCCGTTCCAAGCCATTGCCCATCTTTTGGAGCGCCGCACTCCGTGCGGCATACGCCACGCCTCCCCAAAAAGCCGCACAGGCGTGAGGCACCCCTTCCCCACCTCTCCCATATATTTTTTTATTGCCTTTTGTATAATTTTTTATACAATAAACCCATAAATCATGACAAAAAACCAATTTATAGAATTTTTTATATTTCAATCTTAATCAAAACCCCAGGATTCCCATGCAGAGCCCGGACACCCGACTGACATCGTACATCCCCGTCGCCGACATGATCGCCAGCACTTTCGGGAAGCACTGCGAGGTGGTCATCCACGACCTCTCCATGCCCCAGAACTCCGTCATCTACGCCGTCAACAACCACGTCACCGAACGGCAGGTGGGTCAGTCCTTTGACCACCTTATCAAGCAGGTTCTCCTCTCCAAGAAGTTCAAAGGGGACATGACCGCCAACTACAAAACCGTCACCGAAGACGGCCGGGAGATCAAATCCTCCACCGCCCTGATCCGGGACGCCACAGGCGAAGTCATCGGCGCCCTGTGCATCAACTACGATCTCTCGGCCATGGGGCCCATCAAAGCCTTTCTCGACGACTTCCTGCCCGTGGAAGCCGAACCTGCTGCCCCGGCTTCGGCACCGGTGGAGAATGTGGTGGAGATCGTGGACGACCTCATCGAAAAAATCATCGCCCAGGCAGACACCGCCTCCATGAAAAAGAGAGAAAAGATCCGGCTCATCGCCTTCATGGAGAGCAAGGGTATCTTCCTTATCAAAGGGGCCATGGACAAAGTGGCGGCCCGACTGGGCATCTCCAAGGTCACGGTCTACAGCTACTTAGATGAAATCAAAAAAAACAAGGCAAGGTAACACCATGGACACCATCACCACAGACAACGCCCTGAAACCGGCCGGTCACTACAGCCAGGCCATCGTCCACAACGACATGATCTACACCTCCGGCCAGCTGGCCTTTGATGCCGAGACCGGAGAGAAGAGGAAAGCAACCATTGAAGAGGAAACCCTCCAGGTCCTCACCAACCTGGAGCTGGTCCTCAAAGAAGCGGGCAGCAGCAAGGACAAGGTTCTCAAAACCACCATCTACATCTCGGACATCGCCCTGTGGGACCAGGTGAACCGCGTCTACGCGGAATTCTTCGGCGACCACAAGCCCGCGCGCTCCGTGGTGCCCACCCACGGTGAGCTGCACTTCGGATTCCATGTGGAGCTGGAGGCGGTGGCCGCTGTTTAGCAAACAGGTCGTTCTGGTTTTTCATGGTTGTCGTTTGACCCGCAACCTTTAAAAAACCGGAACAAACCGCCCGAAACGGAGCGCCGCACTCCGGTGCGGCTTTTTAGTCCGTCATTACCCGTGCCGCACAGGAGTGCGGCGCTCCAAACCACCCTTGCCGCCCAAGGCAGCGTTGCTCAACACCGAGGGGCAGATGCAATACCCTGAGACCGGATATCTTTCGTTCCCAGGCTCCGCCTGGGAATGGTGCATGGAGGCTCTGCCTCCACAAAACGAGCAAAACGGTTAAAACGTTAAACAAACAGGCTTTTGCTCTGACGTTCGAGGCCCCTGCGAGATTCAAACCAGGAAAATTTTTTGCGGAGCTTTTTTTCAAAAAAGCGACCCGCCGGAGGCATAAAATAACCCTCACCGAGGACACAGCATGGCACGATACATAGATCCCAAGACCAACGAGACCTTTCCCATCGACGACCCCATCTGGAGAGCCCCTTCGGGCGGCCCCCTCATGCTCACCGAACTTCCCGGCATCACGCGCGGACAGATCGACACCTCGGTTCGCTCCATCTGGCGATACCGGGCGGCCTTTCCTTTTGAGGTCAAAGAGCCCATCACCATGGGCGAGGGGTGCACCCCCCTGGTCACCAAAACATTCGGCGGGGCGTCCTGCTCATTCAAGCTGGAGTGGTTTGCGCCCACGGGCTCCTTCAAGGATCGCGGCACCTCGGTGATGCTCTCCATGCTCAAGGCCCAGGGCATTTCCTCAGTGCTGGAAGACAGCTCCGGCAACGGGGGCTGCTCCGTTGCCGGGTACGGGGCCGCGGGCGGACTGTCCACCTGCATCTGCGTGCCGGAGTCCACCTCCCCGTCCAAGATCGCCCAGGTGCGGGCCTACGGCGCCGAGGTGGTACTGGTCTCCGGCCCCCGGGAGGCCACGGAGGCCGCGGCCATCGAAAAATCCGCCGAGATCTTCTACGCCAGCCACAACTGGCACCCCTTCTTCCTTCAGGGCACCAAGACCCTGGGCTACGAGATCTGGGAAGATTTTAACTTTTCACTGCCGGACAACATCGTCATCCCCGGCGGGGCCGGAAGCAACGTCCTGGGGTGCTATATCGCCTTTAAAGAGCTCATGGCCGCAGGGGAGATCAAGAAGATGCCGCGCCTGTTTCTCTCCCAGCCCGCCCACTGCGCCCCGGTACACGCCAGCTTCCAGGCCGGTGCCGAGGAGTGCGTGGAGACCGACTTTGCCCCCACCGTGGCCGAAGGCACGGCCATCAAGCGCCCCATCCGCATGAAACAGATCCTGGCCGCCCTGCGTGAAAGCAACGGCGGCACCGTGGCCATCCCCGAAGAGGAGATCATCGAAACAAGCCTCGCCCTTGCCCGCACCGGCCTCTACACCGAGCCCACCAGCGCCCATGCTGCAGCGGCCTTTACCCGGCTTGTAGAAGCGGGAACCATCAAGGCAGACGAACAAACCGTGGTGATCTTGACGGGCACGGGCATCAAGACCACGCCGTTTTACGAGGCGCAGATGGCTTCGGAGTAAGGCAAATGAAGGGAAAAAACCACCGGCGGCCTGGGGCTACGCCCGTAAAGCTTGTTTGCTTCGCTCCCAGGCTCTGCCTGGGAGTGTCGGGCGCAAGGCTCTGCCTTGCCTGAAGGTAAAAGCGAACGCGGGATAACACACCGCAGGCTCAGGCGACACCAACATGGAGGCAGAGCCTCCGAGGAGCATTCCCAGGCGGAGCACGAAACAATAGTTACAAACACAGGTCACATGGAGACAAAACCAATGCATCTGACGACACTGGAAACCCCTTGCCTGGTTCTGGACAAGGCCAAGCTGCAGAAGAACATCCGAAATCTGAGCGCGCGCATGAAGGCCCTGGGGGTGAACCTAAGGCCCCACGGCAAGACCGCCAAGAACATCGATGTCATGACCATGGCGTTGGAAGGGCAGGAGGGCGGTATCACGGTCTCCACCCTGAAAGAGGCGGAATACTACTTCGAAAAGGGCATCACGGACATCGTCTACGCCGTGGGCATTGCCCCGGTGAAGCTGCCCCGGATCTTTCGACTGATGGACAAAGGTGCAAAGATCACCGTGCTCCTGGACTCTGCTGAGCAGGTGCGGTTCGTTGCCGAGGCGGCTGCTGAGCACGGGGTCACGGTTCCGGCCCTCATCGAGCTGGACTGCGACGGGCACCGGTCCGGCATCACACTGGAAGGAGAAGATCTTATTGCCATCGGCACCCTGCTCCATAACGAGCACGGAGTCTCCCTCAAAGGCGTGCTCACCCACGCAGGGGAGTCTTACCAATGCCGCTCCACCGAGGCAATCCGCGCCATGGCAGAGCAGGAACGGTCCATGGCCGTGGCCTGCGCCGAAGCCTTGCGGGCATCCGGCCTTCCCTGCCCCGTGGTAAGCGTGGGCTCCACCCCCACCTCCAACTTTGCCGAGGACCTCACAGGCGTCACCGAGGTGAGGGCCGGGGTCTACATGTTCTATGATCTTGTGATGGCTGGCCTTGGGGTGTGCAAGGAAGAGGATATTGCCGTCTCGGTCCTGGCCTCGGTCATCGGCCACCAGAAGCGAAAGGGCTGGGTCATCACCGACGCGGGCTGGATGGCCATGTCCCGGGACAGGGGCACGTCAGCCCAAGCCCTGGACCAGGGATACGGAAGGGTCTGCGGTGTGGACGGAGCACCCATGGAGGATCTCATTGTCTCCGGGGCCAACCAGGAGCACGGGATCCTTTCCGACAGAAACGGCAAAGAGCTTCCCTGGGCTTCCTGCGGCATCGGGTCCATGGTCCGCATCCTGCCCAACCACGCCTGCGCCACTGCCGCCATGTACGACCGCTACCATGTGGTGGATAAGACAGGAGAGGTCGTGGACACCTGGCACCGCGTCAACGGGTGGTAGGAAATGAATGGATTCGCCCTGTTTTTCCCTGTTCTTTTGGTAACATTTCGTGTATTTCGTCTGCTCTATGGAGAATCCGTATACACACCCAGGTGCCGTTACGAAATCGGCACCCCACACATAAAGGACAAAAAGCCATGACCGAAACCATCACCATCAGGCAGGAACCCATCGAACTCTACAAAGTCCTCAAGATCGCCAACTGGGTCGGAGCCGGAGGCGAAGCCAAGTTCGTCATCTCCGAAGGGCTGGTGGAGCTCAACGGTGAGGTGGAAACCCGCAAGGCAAAGAAAGTCTACAACAACGACGTGGTCACCTTTCAGGAAATGTCTGTGAAGGTAGTTGTTGGGGAAACCCCGGAAGAGTAAACGGCGGAACATCGCAGTCAAGGTTGGATAGCATGATGAGCAGGGCAACAGTCGCACAAGCCGCCCGGGAGGGCGTGGCAAAGGGATGGTTCGGATTTCTCTGGATGATGAAGATCCTTATCCCCATCTCCTTTTTTACCCTGGTGCTGGACTACACCGGCATCATCACAAAACTCGATTTTATCCTCTCCCCGGTGATGGGGGTTCTCTCACTGCCCCCGGTGGCGGCCCTGCCCCTGATCATCGGCCTGCTCACCGGCATCTACGGGGCTGTTGCCGCCATGCTCGTACTGCCCATGGCCCCGGAACACATGACCCTGGTGGCGATATTCCTCCTCGTCAGCCACAACCTCATCCAGGAGAGCGCCATCCAGGGGCAGGCCGGGCTCAACCCGGTGAAAGCCACCCTCCTGCGCCTCACCACCTCGGTCATCACCGTGGCCATCTGCGCCCTGGTGCTGAACCCGCCCGATGTTGCCCCCGCAGGCGCAGGCCTTGCCGCAGCCTCCAAAGGGGCCTTTGCTCCCCTTGCCAAGGCGTGGGCCCTGGCAACCGCGGGGCTCGCAGCCAAGATCCTGGCCATTATCATGACCATCATGGTGGCCCTTCAGGTGATGAAGGCCGGAGGGGCCATCCCCGTGATCCTGCGCCCCCTGGGGCCCTTTATGTCCGTCATGGGCGTGGACAGGAAAATGGGCATCCTCTGGCTCACCGCCACCCTTTTCGGCCTCTCCTACGGGGCCGCCGTCATCGTGGAAGAGACCAAGGAGAACACCTTCACCGACCATGAGCTTACCCAGCTCCACCTCTCCATCGGCATCAACCACGCCATGATCGAAGACCCCGCCCTCTTTCTCCCCCTGGGCATCGGCGTGTTCTGGCTCTGGGTCCCCAGGCTCATCGCCGCCATCACCGCCGTACAGCTCCTGAACCTGTGGCACCGCATCCGGTCATCCCACGCCAGGGAAACCAAGGCAGCTTAGGCAAACGCCGGCGTCCATGGTTTCCCCGGACATGATGGGCACGGCGCCAAGACAGTCCCCATCCCAACGGGTTCGGCTTGGCCTTTGCCCATCCTACGTAGTCTCGAAACATCGCCACCGGCCGGTCTATGACATCCGTAGGATGGGCAAAGCGAAGCGTGCCCATCGTTGCATCATGAACCCGCACCACCCCAAAGCCATAACATCCCCACATGGGAACCGTCACCACACGCGATGGGCACGGCGCCAAGACCGTCGCCATCCCAACGGATTCGGCTTGGCCTTTGCCCATCCTACGTGGTCTCGGAACATCGCCACCGGCCGGTCTATGGCATCCGTAGGATGGGCAAAGCGGAGCGTGCCCATCTTTGCTCGGTGAACCCGCACCACTCCAAAGCCATAACATCCCCACATGGGCACCGTCACTACACGCGATGGGCACGGCACCAAGAGCGTCGCCATGCCAACGGCTACGACCTTGCCTTTGCCCATCCTACGCACCTTCGGCATATCCACCACGGTCGCCCTGTGACATCCGTAGGATGGGCAAAGCGGAGCGTGCCCATCTTTGCTCGGTGAACCCGCACCATCCAAAAGCCATAACATCCCCACATGGGCACCGTCACAACACGCGATGGGCACGGCGCCAAGAGCGTCGCCATGCCAACGGCTACGGCCTTGCCTTTGCCCATCCTACGAACCTTCGGCATATCCACTCCGGTCGCCCTGTGACATCCGTAGGATGGGCAAAGCGGAGCGTGGCCATCGTTGCTCGGTGAACCCGCACCACCCCAAAGCCATAACATCCCCACATGGGCACCGTCACCACACGCGATGGGCACGGCGCCAAGAGCGTCGCCATGCCAACCGCTACGGCCTTGCCTTTGCCCATCCTACGCATCTTCGGCATATCCACCACGGTCGCCCTGTGGCATCCGTAGGATGAGCAAAGCGAAGCGTGCCCATCTTTGCACCATGAACCCGCACCACCCCAAAGCCATAACATCCCCACATGGGCACCGTCACTACACGCGATGGGCACGGCGCAAAAACCGTCGCCATGCCAACGGCTACGACCTTGCCTTTGCCCATCCTACGCACCTTCGGCATATCCACCACGGTCGCCCTGTGACATCCGTAGGATGGGCAAAGCGGAGCGTGCCCATCTTTATTTCATACGCGATGGGCACGGCGCAAAAACCGTCGCCATGCCAACGGCTACGACCTTGCCTTTGCCCATCCTACGCACCTTCGGCATATCCACCACGGTCGCACTGTGACATCCGTAGGATGGGCAAAGCGGAGCGTGCCCATCTTTATTTCACACGCGATGGGCACGGCGCAAAAACCGTCGCCATGCCAACCGCTACGGCCTTGCCTTTGCCCATCCTACGCATCTCCGGCTTATCGCCACAGGCCGCTTTAATCAGCCGATTTCAACCCCATCATCTTCCTGGCCGCGGCCAGGCGCTCTGGCAGGTGCTCGTCTTCCAGTTCATCCACCAGCTCAGAGAGGACTTCGGGGATGTCGATGTGCTGGGGGCATTTATCCAGGCACTCCCCGCACTGGACGCACTGGGACGCGTAGCCCGTGCCGCCGGGCCTCAGGACGCCGCCGAGGCGAAGGGCGTAGAGAAACTTTCCTTCCTCTTTCTTTCCGAACAGGTGCACCTTGTTGAACACTTCAAACGCCGCCGGGATCATGACCCCGGCCGGACAGGGCATGCAGTACCCGCAGCCGGTACAGCCCACGCGCATGAGCTCATGGTAGGTGTCGGCCACCCGGTCCACCAGCGTGCACTCTTCGGGGGTCAGGGAACCGGGCAGGGCGATCTCTGCGATGGCAAGGTTCTCCTTGATGTGGGTTTCGTCGTTCATGCCCGAAAGGACCACCGTCACCTCGGGGCGGTTCCAGACCCACTGCAGGGCCCAGGCCACAGGCGTGCGGGAGACCGGCGCTTCGTCCCAGATTTTTTGGATGGCCGGAGGAGCCTCGGGCGCCCCCAGGTTCCCGCCCCGCAAGGGTTCCATGATGATCACGCCCAGGTTCTTTGCGGCCGCGTATTCCAGGCCTTCGGTGCCTGCCTGGTTCTCCTGGTCCAGAAAATTGTACTGGATCTGGCAAAAGGTCCAGGGGTAGGCGTCCACAATGCGCTTGAAATCCTCCACGCTGCCGTGGAAGGAGAACCCTGCGTTCTTGATTCTGCCATCGGCAAGGGCCGTATCCATGAAATCGATAACACCCAGGCTCTCCAGCTTATCCCAGCTTTTGCCGTCCAGGGCATGGAGCAGATAATAATCGATGCAATCCACCCCGAGCTTATCCAGCTGGGTGTTCAGGTACGTGTCCATCTCCCCGCGGGCATTGACCAGCCAGGAGGGCAGCTTGGTGGCGACCTTCACCTTGTCCCGGTAGCCGTCTTTCAGGGCACGGCCCAGGATGGTCTCGCTCTGGCCGCCGTGGTAAGGCCAGGCCGTATCCAGATAGTTGACGCCGCTGTCCACGGCAGACCGGATCTGCCGGATGGCCCGGTCCTCATCCACCTGGCCCTCTTCGGTCATGGGCAGGCGCATGGCCCCGAACCCCAGGGCGGACAGCCTGTCGCCCGTTTGCGGAACATGCCTGTACTGCATGGTGTCTCTCCTTTCTCGTCGGTGTGATAGGGGGGAAAGGCTTGCAATCAACGAGTATCCCGTGAATGGCCACCGGTGGTCAACCGATGCAGCATAAAGGCCCTCACATACCCGTTATATAATAAAAAACCCCGCCGCTTTTGTAGCACATCAAAGCGACGGGGCCTCTTGTTCACGTGTTTCGTCGGGGCGGATCAGATAAGGGTATCCCGATCTCTAACGCCCACCAGATACAAAATACTGTCGAGGCCGAGGGTGGAGATGGACTGGCGGGCGCCCTGTTTCACCACGGGTTTGGCATGAAAGGCGATGCCGAGGCCTGCCAGGTTCAGCATGGGCAGATCGTTGGCCCCGTCACCCACGGCAATGACCTGCTGGAGATTGATCTCCTCTTTCTTGGCGAGCATCTGGAGGAGTTCGGCCTTTTTGGCGGCGTCCACGATGTCCCCCACCACCTTGCCGGTGAGTTTGCCGTCCTTGATCTCCAGCTCGTTGGCGTAGACGTAGTCCACGCCCAGCTTTTTCTGGAGGATCCGCCCGAAATAGGTAAAGCCCCCTGAGAGGATGGCGGTTTTGTAGCCAAACTGGCGGAGGTTGGCGATGAGGCGCTCGGCCCCGTCGGTCATGGGGATTCGCTCGGCCACTTTCTGCATGCTCTCTTCTGAGAGTCCTTCCAGGAGCCCGAGCCTGCGCCGCAAGCTCTCCTTGAAATCGATCTCGCCACGCATGGCCGATTCGGTGATGGCGGCCACTTTCTCCCCTACCCCGGCTTCGGCGGCCAATTCGTCGATGACCTCGGCCTGAATAAGAGTAGAATCCATGTCAAAGGCCACCATGCGGCGATTTCGCCTGTAGGGGGTCTCCTCCTGCAGGGCGATATCGATGCCCAGGCGGGCGGTGATCTCCAGGAATTTTTTGCGGATGCCCTCCAGCTCGTCGGGGGTGCCGCGCAGGGAGAGTTCGATGCAGACCGGCTTTTCGGTCTTCTCCACGTCGGTCAGGGGCATGCGGCCGGACAAGCGGGTCACGCCGTTGATGTTGAGTCCGCTCTCGGCCAGGACCCGGGTCACCTCGGCCATGTGCACGGCCGTGACCTTGCGGCCCAACAGGGTAACGATGTACCGCTTCTTCCCGGAGGCCGCCACCCAGTCCCGGTAGCGGGCATCGGAGATGGGCCGGAATTTTACGTTGATATCCAGATCATGGGCCGCAAAAAGAACCTCTTTGACGATGGGTGCCGCCTCATGCTTGACAGGAATCCGAATGAGAATACCCAATGAGAGATTATCGTGGATCACGGTCTGGCCCATGTCCAGGATCTCCACATCGTATTCAGCCAGAATACCTGTCATTTGTGCGGCAAGGCCGGGCTTGTCCTGGCCGTAGATATGGATCATGATCAATTCGTGCATGCTGGGCTCCGATGGGGATGATACGTCACGGGTTGTTTGGATGAAATTATTGTCTCAGACGGCGCATTATATAGCATTCCTGAGAGGGTATGAAAAGGTGCGATGCGTCCTAATTTAAAGTCTCTGGATCAAGTAAACATAGGCGGGAAGGCCGCTTGCTTCCTTGATCTCGTGGAACATGGGCAGCACCTCTTCGCGGCGCTGGGTCTCCACCAGGGGCGAAAGATAGACGCAGCCCTTGGCCCCCTCTTCCCGGGAAACCGACCCCAGAAGCGCCATGATGGACGCGTGATGGGCCTTGGAAAAGGTGGTGCCCAGAAGAAAATTGGCGGTGACGTTCACCGACGGGTAGCGGGCGTTCACCGACACCATTTTGTGCAGGGCCTCGGTGACCATGGCCGCGGTAATGGGCTTGCCGAGCATCTTCAGGGTGTCGTTGTCCGCGGACTCCAGGCCCAGGTTGATGTAAACGGTGCAGGGCAACGCCTCAAGGGCCTTGAAGGTCTCGTCCCCGGCCTTGGAAAACGAGGCACAGCTCCCAAAGAGAAATACCGAGGGGGGCGCCCCTTTGGATGCCCCGAAGCCAAAGGCCTCACAGGCGGTCTGCGCGGCATGGGCCACCCGCTCTCCACCCGCGGCCAGGGCGTCGTGATCTCCCAGGAACAGGGCGTTAAAATTTTGGAGGCTTGAGCCGTAGTACCCTTTCAGGGCCTCGATCTGGGCGGCGATCTCCTCGTCGCTCCTGGAGGCAAAGGGTGCCCGGGATTTCACCGAGCAGAAGCGGCACTTGTAGAGGCAGCCGTCGGCGATGTTCAGGGGGATCACCTCGTAGTCCACATGGCGGGTGTCCGGGGGCAAAACGCTTACCCGGCCGCCGATGATGCGGTGCAGGTCTTCGGCCCGCCGGATCAGGGCGGAGTCGTCGTTGGCCTTGATGACCTGCTCCACAAAGGCGCGCATCTCCGGGGCCAGCACCTCAAGGGAGGTGGTGCAGAGGGTCCCGTAGACCTGGGACCAGGCGGAAAAAGCCCGGGCAATGCCCGGCTCCGTGTACGGGGTCACCTCCCGGATGGCGTTGCTCTCATAGGAGAGGCAGGGCAGGTAGTCCTCCCCCACCCAGTCCTTCACCCGGCCCTGGCCCCTGTCCAGCCCCACGGAGTAGTAAACCCAGTCGTTGCCCCAGCTCCGCTTCAGCCACTCCCAGGGATGGGGCCAGGCCCGCGTCAGCCCGCGCATGTAGCGGATCTCTCCGGTGGGGTTGAAGTGAAAGGCAAACTCCCGGCTCCGGATCTCGCCATAGATCCCGAAACGCGCCGGGTAAGTCCCCTTGGCCGTGGGAATGGCCCCCCTGGTGTTGATAATCACCACCAGGTTCCCCAGGCAGCAGGAGCGCATCTCTTCATCGTCCATTACCGATTCCGGCTGTTGATTCAAATCCGTGGTCACCGTCATGAACTCTCTTTCTCCTAACGGGGCTGTTCATACATTAAGGGGATAAATAACGCACCAACCATACAAGAGATTGACAGGTCCATCCACCACATTTATAGTCATCGGATCATGAAAACCATCTAAGACATATCCCCCTTTTCTCTATTTGGGACGCGCGGTGGCCAAGGCCCGGGACCGGTGAGGTGCGCCTTTGCGACACAGCCCCCGCCTTTTTTTTACGCGCCGCCCCTCCTGCACCGTATGTCACCTTCAACATAAGACAATTCCGGCACAGCTCCGTCAAAGGACGGCCGGACCATGAGGTTTTCATGAACATCAAACAACTCATCGACGCATCCAAAAAGCCCGAACTCTACGCCCCTGCTACAGCAACCATGTGGGACGACCCGTACATCGGTGCCCGGCTCCTTGAAACCCACCTGAGCCAGGCCACAGACCTCGCCAGCCGAAAAGAGGCGACCATCACGGACACGGTAAACTGGATCCTGGGTCAGGCCCCGGACAAGCCCCTTGACATCCTGGACCTGGGCTGCGGCCCCGGCCTCTACTGCGACAAGCTGGCCCGGCTCGGCCACAGGCTCACCGGAGTGGACATCTCCGCCACCTCCATCAAATATGCCCGGCAGGCGGCCCGGAAAAGCGGGCTAAAGATCTCCTACCTGAACCAAAACTACCTGGAGCTGGACCATGACAGCCGGTACGACCTCATCATCATGATCTTTTGTGACTTTGGGGTCCTGACACCTTCACAGCAGAACCGCCTCCTTGCAAAGGTCCACCGGGCCCTGGTGCCGGGCGGGGTCTTTGTCTTCGACGTCATGAACGAAGGCGTTCTCGCCACCCTTCCCGACCCGCAATGGGAAGCTTCGGACAAGGGATTCTGGAGGGACCGGCCCTACCTCGCCCTGTCCCGGTCCTTTTGCTATGAAGAGCAAGGGGTATGCCTCAGCCAGCATATCGTGGCAGATGAATCCGGCTCGGTGGATTCCTACCGCTTCTGGACCCATACCTTCTCCCACGAAACGCTGCACCGCCTGCTGTGGGCCCGGGGGTTCCGAAACATCAGCTGCCATGACGGGCTCTTGCCCGACAGCGATGCCCACCGATCCCGTGACGTGACCTTCTGCGTCGCCCGCAGGTAAGCCCCGGCGCATGTGCTACGGGAGTCATTGACAGATACAGGAGCCCAGGCCTAAACTAAGGAAAAGCAAGATAAGGAAACGTTGATACCGAAGGAAGGGCGGCCCATGAACATTTCAGAGATCATGTCCAAGCGAATCGTCACCGTGGAACTCGACGACACCCTGCGGGTCGTCAGGGATATCTTTGCCAACGTGGCCTTTCACAACCTGCTGGTGGTGGAGAACAAACGCCTCTACGGCGTCCTCTCCGACCGGGCCCTGCTCAAGGCCCTCAGCCCGAACCTGGGCACTGCCGCAGAAACTCAGGAAGACCGGGCCACCCTGAACAAAAAGGTGCACCAGGTGATGAGCCGCGAGCCCATCACCCTGCCCCGGGACGCGTCGGTGCGGGATGCCGTGCGCCTGTTCAACACCGAGACCATCACCTGCATCCCGGTTGTGGACGACGACAACCGGCCCGTGGGCATCATCAGCTGGCGGGACATCATCAAGATGCTGGGGGCCATGATCGAAGAAAAATCCAAAAAGCACCGCTGCCCCCACGCCCGCGGATAAAAGCCCGCCACACGCCACACCTTAAATCAGACAAAAAAAAGGGCCGCCTCGCACAAGCGAGACGGCCCTTATAACTTGCAATCAACGGATCTCCCTGAAGGGAGGCATCAATTAGAAGCCTTCAACCCTTTCGAAGATGGCGCATGCGCCCATACCGCCGCCGATACACATGGAGACGATACCGTACTTGCCACCGGTACGCTCCAGGTTGGCAATGAGGGTAGCGGTGAGCTTGGCACCGGTACAACCCAGGGGGTGACCCAGGGCGATGGCGCCGCCGTTGAGGTTGATCTTGGACTCGTCGAGGCCCAGCTCTTTGATGCAGTGCAGGGACTGGGTAGCAAAAGCTTCGTTAAGCTCGATGACGTCGATGTCTTCAACCTTGAGGCCAGCTTTTTCCAGAGCCTTGGGAATGGCGTACTTGGGACCAACACCCATTTCGTCGGACTTGCAACCGGCTACGGCGTAAGTCACGAGCTTTGCAAGGGGCTTGAGGCCGAGACGCTCGCATGCTTCCTTGCTGGCAAGGAGGGTAGCGGCAGCGCCGTCAGTGGTCTGGGAAGAGTTGGCTGCGGTAGCCACGCCACCGGCCTTGAAGGGGGAGTTCAGTCGAGCGATCCCTTCAACGGTGGTGCCGGCGCGAACGCCGTCGTCTTTTTCGACCATGAAGGTCTCTTTCTTGAAGGTACCGTCAGCCTGCTCAACAAATTTGTATGCGGGAACGGGTACGATCTCGGTGAAGTAGCCTTTCTCCTGAGCTTCAACCGCCTTGTTTACGGAGCGAACGGCGAACTCATCGCACTCCTGACGGGTGATGCCGTAACGGTCAGCCACGTTCTCAGCGGTTACACCCATGGAGATGTAAGCCTCGGGCTTGACGGCGGAGAATTCAGGGTGAGGGCGGGGAGTGTGACCACCCATGGGAACGTAGGTCATGGACTCAAGACCGGCACCCATGGTGAGATCAGACCAACCGGCCTGGATACGAAGGGAGGCCAGGGCGATGGCTTCGATGCCGGAAGCACAGAAGCGGTTCACGGTGGCACCGGACACTTCGTCGGGGAAGCCAGCCATCTGGGCTGCGACACGGGCAACGTTAAGGCCCTGCTCACCTTCGGGGAAGGCGCAACCGCACATGACGTCGTCGATCTCGAGGGGATCAACCCCTGCTTTTTCGACACAAGACTTCATGATAAAGGAGAGGAGGTCCTCAGGACGGGTCTCCTTGAACTGACCCCTCTTATTCTTACAACCAGGCGTTCTCACTGACTGGACGATGTATGCATCTCTCATGTTCTATTCCTCCATTTTCCTGATGCCCTTTTTTCCTGCATCCGCCGGAGTGAGGCACAGGGCGGGCGACCCGCCCTGTGCGTCACGGCGTGATGCATGTACTCTTCACAGGCATCGAAATTGAACGTAAGGCTATTGGCCAACCCGGCTATTAGTTACGGAGAGGTTTGCCGGTTTTCAGCATGTGCGCGATACGGGCAACGCTCTTCTCTTCCTTGAGGAAGTCGATGAAGGCTTCACGCTCGAGCTTGAGAATGGCTTCTTCGCTCACTTCGGTGCCGGACTTCACGTCGCCGCCTGCGATAACGTAGGCGATGCGCTTGGCCAGCATGGCGTCATGCTCTGACAGGAACCCACCGTTGAGCATGTTGAAGATCTCTGCGTTGACCATGCCGTAACCTTCGCGGCCGATGACGCGGACTTTCTTCTTCATGGGGGGTGCGTACCCGTCTTCCACCATACGCAGGACCTCTTTCTTGGCTTCGCCGATGAGGAGATCGCGGTTCATGACGATGCGGTCCTTGGTGGGGGAGAGGTGACCGTTGGCAACGGCGCCTGCAGCACTCATGGAGACAGCCGCCATGGCGATCTTCATGAAGGTGGGGATGAAGAGCTTGGCAAGGTCGGTGTCTTTGTCGGTACCTGCGGGAAGAGAGGTGATGTACTTCTTCCAGAGGTTAAGGCAACCGCCGCCTGCGGGCAGGAGGCCAACACCGATCTCAACGAGGCCCATGTACAGCTCGGAGTGGGCAACGATCTTGTCAGCAGAGAGGCACACTTCGCAACCGCCGCCGAGGGTCATGCCGTAGGGGGCAGCCACAACGGGGAAGGAAGAGTACAGGCCGCGGAGCATACCCATCTGGCCTTTTTCGAGGAAGGCGTCGAGCTCGTCGTAAGCCTTGTCTTCTGCTTTCTTGAGAACGAAGGCGAGGTCTGCACCGGCGGAGAACGCACCGGGCATGCCACCGGCCTGGTTACCGATAACAAGGCCTACACCGTGCTCATCTACGTAATCCAGGGCGCCGCCCATGAAGTCGATGATTTCGCCGTTGAGGGCGTTCATCTTGGTGGTGAACTCGAGGCAGTAAACGCCGTCACCGATGTCAACGAGAGAAGCAGAGGGGCAAGAGAGAGCCACTTTGCCGTCGGCCTTGGCAGCAGCCAGGGACAGAGCGGAAGCTGACAGGGGTACGTCTACGTAAGCAGCCTTGTCGAAATCGTAGTACTGGGGAATACCCTTTTCTACGCGGTAGAAGCTCTCAACGCCTGCGTCGAGCATGGCTTTTACTTTGGCGGAGACGGGGAGCCCTTCGGCTTCCATCTTCTCAACGGACTTGCGTACGCCGATGGCATCCCAGGCTTCGAAGGGACCTACATCCCAGCCGTAGCCCCACTTCATGGCGTTGTCGATCTCAACCAGAGAGTCGGCAATCTCGGGAATGCGGTTGCCACAGTAAGTCATGGCGTTGGCGGTGCACTTCCAGACAAACTTGGCGCCTTTGTCGTCGCCGTACACGATGGCCTGCATCTTCTCTGCGGGGGTAGCGGCCTTTTTGGCAGCATCCAGGCAGGGGAAAGAGGGCTTCTCGATGTCGATGTACTCGCCGGTGGCGGGGTCAAGCTGCTTCTTGAAGCGCTTGCCGTTCTCGTCACGGCCTTTCTTGTAGAAGCCTTCCTTGGTCTTGTTGCCCAGCTTGTTGTCGGCGAGCATCTTCTTAACGAAGTCGGGAACAACAACGGTGTCGCGCATTTCGTCGTCGGGGCAGAGCTCGTAGGAGTTGTCGGCGACGTGAACCATGGTGTCGAGGCCTACCATATCGGCGGTGCCGAAGATGGCGGTACGGGGACGACCCATTGCGGGACCGAGCAGTGCGTCGGCTTCGGCCATGGTGATGTCGTCTTCAACAACGGCCTGGAGTACGCGGCCGATGCCCTGGATACCGATACGGTTACCGATGAAGTTGGGGGTATCCTTGGCCCAGACAATCCCTTTACCAAGGTATACTTCGCCGAAGTTGGCGATGAAGTCGAGGACTTCCTGCTTGGTCTCCGCTCCGGGGATGAGCTCCAGAAGGTGCATGTAGCGGACGGGGTTGAAGAAGTGAGTGCCGAGGAAGTGCTCTTTGAAACCTGCAGAGAGGCCGTCAGAGATCTTGGCAAGGGGAATACCGGAGGTGTTGGAGCTGATGATGGCATCGGCTTTTCTCACCTTATCGATACGAGCGAAGAGTTCCTGCTTGATCTTCAGGTTCTCTACAACCACTTCGCAGATCCAGTCGCAATCGGCGAGCTTGTCGAAGTCGTCGGTCAGGTTGCCGGTCTCGATGAGAGCAGCGTCCTTCTTGGTCATGAACAGAGACGGCTTGGCAGCCAGAGTGGCTTTCAGACCGTTGTCTACCATGCGGTTACGTGCCGCAGGGTCGTTCTTTTCCTCATCGGTGAGGTCAAAGGGGACGATGTCCAAAAGGAGCACCTTCACGCCTGCAGCAGCCAAGAGAGCTGCGATGCCGCCGCCCATGATCCCGGACCCGATCACTGCAGCTTTTCTGATTTTTCTACTCATAATTCCCTCCTGTGCATAATAAATTACAATCACGCCATGAAATGAATGATCGTTCAATTTATATATTGACAGTGAATGTTGTAACAGACCGATTATTTGTATGTCAAGAGAAAACAAGTCTCTTTGAATTGCCTCTTACCAGGACATGCATAGGCCTTAATATATGGCCTTTTACAAGTTTTTTTCTCCCTTTTAAACGCTTCGGCACATACTTTGTATACATACCATTTAAGTCAATGATACCAGGTGAATGAAACATCATTCAACGACCCCTTTTCAGGAAAAGAAACATAGGGTAACCCTCCCACTTCAATCCAGATATCCAAGTTCCCCCTTGATTCCGACACCCCCTTCTGCTAAACATCATCGGTATATTTTACCAATCGGTATAACACCCTGACCTGCGGGGCCCGGACCCGACCGGAACCCCTTTGCAGTGCAAATGAGCTGGGAAAGTGAGGTGGCGTTCATGGAGTTTAAAAGATTGGACAAGGAAAGGGTGGCGACCCTGGATCTGGAGTCGGTGGCGGCCTCCATCGTCCGGACCCAACTCCCCTCGGGCGAGATTCCCTGGAGCGACGGAGACAAGACCGACCCCTGGGATCACGTGGAATCGGCCATGGGCCTGTCCGTGGGCGGCCACATCACAGAGGCGCGCAAGGCCTTTGCCTGGCTGGCCGCCATGCAGCTGGAAGACGGAAGCTGGTACGCCTCCTATAAGAAAGGTGTGCCCGAGGACCAAACCCACGACACCAACATGAGCAGCTATGTGGCCGTGGGGATTTACCACCACTTCCTTATTACAAAGGACCGCCAGTTCCTCGCCGACTACTGGCCCATCCTGAAACGGGGCCTCGACTTTGCCCTCTCCCTGCAGGCACCCGGCGGCGAGATCCACTGGGCCACAAGCCCCGAGGGCGTCGTAGACCCCATGGCCCTGCTGACGGGATCCAGCTCCATCTTCATGAGCCTCAAATGCGGGCTGGCCATTGCCCGGGAGCTGGGCCACGACATGCCCCGCTGGACCGAAGGCCTCCGCCGCGTTCGGGAAGCCATCCGCACCCGGCCCCACTCCTTCAACGTCACCAAGTCCCGCTTCTCCATGGACTGGTTCTACCCCATCCTCTCCGGGGCCCTCACCGGGGCCGAAGCCCAGAAGCGACTGGACAAATACTGGAAAAAATTTGTCGTGGAGGGCCAGGGGGTGCGGTGCGTCTCCGACGAGCCATGGGTCACCGTGGCCGAGACCGCCGAGTTCATCCTGGCCCTGTCCGCCATGGGCCACAGGGACAAGGCCGAGATCATCTTTGACTGGATCAAGGACTCCCGGTTTGACGACGGCTCCTACTGGTGCGGCTACACCTTCCCGGACATGGTGATCTGGCCCGAAGAGAAGCTCTCGTGGACCAACGGCGTGATGCTCATGGCTGCCGACGCCCTTTTTGACCTGACCCCGGCCGGGCGGCTGTTCTCCCATGACTTCTGGGCGACCCACGAGGCCCTGGCAGGCGAGAGCCTTGCCGAATGCCTGTAACCACTAGAATCAACCCCACACTGCGCCGGGACGTTTGACGTGAAAAAAGACCACAGACCCTATTGGCTGAAACGCCTCTACATCCTGTTTCAGAAGTACTATGCAAACCGTTACATCCGCCCCCAGCTCGACTTCATGGGCCGGGGCGGGGCCTATATGAAGCCCTGGCACCTGGAACTCTTCGGCGGCCCCATCCGCATCGGCTCCTACCCCACGGTCATCGCCGCGCCGGACCGGAAGGTGCGCCTCACCGTCTGGTCCGCCGACCCCGATGTCAAGGGCATCACCATCGGCGACTACTGCCTGGTCTGCCCGGGGGTGCGCATCCTGGCCGCCTCGGAGATCACCATCGGCGAGAGCTGCATGATCGCCAGCGGCGCCTACATCACCGACTCGGACTGGCACGGGATCTACGACCGCAGCCTGCCCATCGGCAAGACCTGCCCGGTGGTCCTGGAAGAGAACGTCTGGGTGGGGGACAGCGCCATCATCTGCAAAGGGGTGCGCGTGGGGAAAAACAGCATCATCGGCGCCGGGGCCGTGGTGGCATCGGATATCCCGGCAAACGCCATCGCCGTGGGCAACCCGGCCCGGGTCGTCAAGTACCTCGACCCCGACACCAAGCTCCGCACCCGGGGGGAATGGCTCTCAAATCCCGGCCAGCTGGCCCGGGAATTCGATATCATCGATCGGGATCAACTTCGCGGGAACTCCGTGGTCGGGTGGATGCGAGCCCTTCTCTTTCCCCGTCCCGGGGATTGAAATGCAGGCCCCAGACGGCCGGTGCCCCGCCCCGGACAAGGCTGTTGTTCCCGACGCGGTATCCCATGAATACCAAAGGGCATCTTTTCGATTTCCAATTTGACGAAAAAGGTGCATAATGCAATTTCGCAAAAAAGGGGCCTTTGCCTTTTTTTCATTGTAAAACACCCGGTTGGAAGCAAGGAGCGTGACATGTCCGGTAGCATGACGTTCGAAAAGGACATCGTACTGATCTATTACGAAGACACCCCCCTGGCCTTCGCTCGTATCGAGGAGATCTGGGAAGATGACAAACCCGACTGGTTCCACGTCAAGCTGCTCTTTCTGCAGATTCCCGTGCACTCGGCGACCTGGATCCTCAAGGGGGCGTACATCGATGGGGATGAGTTCACCATGGGCGGCAAGCGCATGCGCCTCGAAAAAGTCGTCTGCCCCGAAGTGGACCAGGACGAGGACTGGGACGACGAACCCCTGACCGAGATGCAGGAAGTGCCCGCGATGGAGGAACACCTCGCCGTCAACGACGACGAGCCGTCACCGCAACAGCCCGATGCCAAAGTGATTCAGTTCCCCTTTGGGAACAAGTAGCCCCTTTCGGAAAGGTGGATGGCAACACGCAGTTCCAAACGACACGTCCTCTCCGTTTCCCGGCGCAGCGATATCCCGGCCCACTACCTGGACTGGTTTATGGACTCCGTCGCAGCCGGAGAGGCCCTCGTTGATCACCCCTATACCGGTGAAACCCGGCGGGTTGCCCTCACCCCGGAGAGTGTCCATACCCTTGTGTTCTGGACCAAAGACATCGGCCCCTTCCTGAAAAGGGGCTGCGATGACAGTCTCCGAAAAAAAGGGTTTCATCTCTACTTCAACCTCACCGTCAACAGCACGGACAGACTTCTGGAACCCGGCGTCCCCCCTCTGGACCGCCGCCTGGAAGCCATGGCCGAGCTCTGCCGTCGCGTGGGCCCGGACGCCGTTGCCTGGCGCTTTGACCCCATCTGCCACTACCGGGACGCAACCGGTACCCCCTGCGACAACCTCCACGATTTTTCCCGCATCGCAAAGGCGGCCCGCGACGCCGGGATCCGCCGCTGCATCACCAGCTTCGCGGATCTCTACCCCAAAGTGGTTCGCCGCTGCCGGGCCGCGGGAATCGAGTTGACGGATCCTCCCATCCATGAGAAAGTAGCCGTCGCTTTGCGCCTGAACCGGGAGCTGCAAGCCCTCGACATCGATCTGTTTACCTGCTGCGAGAACGCGCTCCAGGACGCCCTGCCCTTCGGCAGCGGCATCACGCCGTCCGCATGCATCCCCGGCCCCTTGCTGGCCGGGCTCTACGGGGGCGACCTCTCCCTTGCACGGGACTCGGGCCAGAGAAAAGAGGCCGGGTGCCGGTGCACCCAAAGCAAAGATATCGGTTCCTACACACGGCACCCATGCCCCACGGGCTGCCTGTACTGCTACGCCAGTTCCGCGAAGGCTCCTGCCCCCAAGACTTAAGGGACGGCGCATTCGCCCGCAAAACACAAACGCCCGGGCAGGGTACGCCCGAACCATAGAGACAAGAGATGACACGTTTTACCATTGGAAACATCAAGCTGGACAGCCCCACGGTGATGGCCCCCCTGGCCGGCATCACCAATCTCCCCTTCCGCCTCATGGCAAAAGAGATGGGGGCCGGCCTCGTGGTCTCCGAGATGGTGAGCGCCAACGGCCTCATCTACGCATCGGAAAAGACCTACCGCCTCATGGACAGCCGCCCCGAAGAGAAGCCCCTGTCCATCCAGCTTTTCGGCTCGGACCCGGCCATGATGGCCGAGGCGGCCCGAAAAGTGGAGGCCGCAGGGGCCGAGATGATCGACATCAACTGCGGCTGCTCCGTAAAAAAGGTCCTCAAAACCGGCTCGGGCTCGGCCCTCATGGGCGAACCCGCCCTGGCCAGAGAGATCTTCAAGGCTGTCAGGGACGCCATCTCCATCCCCCTTACCGTGAAGATGCGCTCCGGCTGGGACGCGTCAGGGGACGATGCCCTGCTCCTGGCCCGGTTTGCCGAAGAGGCGGGCGTCGATGCGGTGGCGGTGCACCCCCGCACGGCAAAGCAGGGCTTTCGCGGGCACTCGGACTGGTCCGTCATCAAGCGGGTCAAGGAGGCCATGGGCATCCCCGTCATCGGCAACGGCGACATCCTCACCCCGGAAGACGCCCTTCGCATGTTCGAGACCACCGGCTGCGACGCGGTGATGATCGGCCGGGCCGCCATCGGCGATCCGGCCCTGTTCAAGCGCATCAACTCCTTGTTATCCGGGGATATCGTAAAGCCGTCACTGGTTGACCACTTCACCATGATGGAGCGATACTTCACAGACACCCTCGACTACTTCACCGATGAATTTATCGCCTGCAAGACCATGCGAAGCCGCCTGGGATGGTTTGTCAAAGGCCTGCCCGGATGCAGCAATTTCAGGAAAAGGGCCGTTACCCTCTCAACGCGGGAAGAAGGGCTCTCCCTCATCCGTTCCTATAAGGAGAAACTCTGTCACGGCGAGATGCATGAAAAAGTGGTGGCCACCGGACTCTTCGATTAACAACAGCCCCGTTTAACGGGGCTGTTCACGATTTCTCCCACCCTTTTCTCCCTTCTTTTTTCTAATATACCTTATCAAAACGTACCCTCTGCGAATACTCATCACTTCCTAATTATCGCCTAAAAAACGATTCCGTTTGACACCATGAGAAATATCTGTTACCAAAAAAAATCCGCATAAAAAGAGAATTGTCGCCCCAGAAGGGACGGCAAACGTTCCCGGACGACATGCCCATCCCATGGTGAGTTTGCCGATAAAGGAATGATTTATCACCGCAATTTTTATGACGGCGCCACCCCGGAGTCACCCCATGCCTGCATTGATCGCACGCCGGGCGACCCCGCATCGGTAACATACATTTCGCCGATTCACATGACGCCGAGCAACATCTTTTGCCATAGGAGTTGCGTACCATCACCAGGCACAGGAGTATTTTTCATGAGCGATTTTCTCCAATCCATTCGCAACCAGTCCAAAGACAAGCGATACCAGCACAACCACCAGTCCCGCCGCCCCTACGACCACAACAACGGCGGCCACTCCAATCATCACCACAACCAGCAGAACCATCACAACAACCAGCAGCAGTACCAGAACAATCAGAACAACAGCAACAACTACCACCATCGCAACAACAACGACAACCAGAACAACTACCACCGCAACAACGACAACCGGCGGTACCACCAGCGCCCCCGCAACGACTACGCCCAGAAAGATGAAAACCTCGGCCTTATCAAAGACCTCCTGGAGACCATGGTGACCCAGCAGAACCAGGCCATGGAGATCCACGAGCGCAGAGCCATCGCCGAAGAGCGCAAGGCCGAAGCCATCGAAGAGATCGCAAGCATCATCAGTTCCCTTGCAGGGGCCGAATTCCCCACCATCGACAAGGTTGTCTCCGGCATTGACGCCGTGGCCCGTGAGTACGAAGACGAGCTGGGCCTTGTGGACGATGAGCCCATGGACGACCTCCCCGAGCAGGAGGCTGCCCCGGCCGCCGAGATGTCCAAGGACGAAATCATCGGCATGATCCACAAAATGCGCGCCCAGGGCTCCACCTACAACGAAGTGGCCGCCCACCTCACCGAGCTGGGCCTGCCCACCTTCTCCGGTCGCGGCAAATGGCACGCCCAGACCATCCATCGGCTCTGCCAGCAGGAAGGCTAAAGACCTCCGCCCCCCAGACAAAAAAAGGCCGGTACCCTGGAGATATCCAGGTACCGGCCTTTTTTATTCGTCTTTACGCCATGGGGAGCGATCCGCGTCGCTTTACACGCTGCTTTTTTTCACACCCTCCAGCCACGCGTCCCACTCCATGGGCAGCAGCTGCTTCTTCTTGGTGTTGCACGTCTTGCAGCAGGGCACCACATTGCCCTTGGTGCTCATTCCGCCCCGGGCCACGGGAACCACATGGTCCATGGTCAGCTCGGCCGGTTTCACCGGCTGCTCGCACCAGTGACACACGCCCTTGGCGCAGCGGCGCTTCCACCACTGGCTCTGGCGAAGCTCCCGCGCCTTTCGCCGCTCTCGCTTGATGTGCGCTTCATCGGCACCAATAAACCAGTCCATCGCTAAATTCCCAGACGTCGGATGGCCTTGGTGTCCTTGCACCAGTTCTTCTCCACGCGGACAAAGAGCTTGAGGAAGACCTTTTTGCCCACCATCTCTTCGATGGCTTTTCTCGCCTCCTCGCCGATGGCCTTGAGCTTGGTTCCCTTTTTGCCGATGATGATCCCCTTCTGGGAATCACGCTCCACGTGGATGGTGGCCTCCACGTGCACGAGCTTCTTCTCCCGGGTGAAGGTATCCACGGTGACGGCCGTGGAGTAGGGAATCTCCTGGCCGGTGAGGCGAAAGATCTTTTCCCGCACCATCTCCGCCACAAAAAAGCGCTCGGGCAGGTCGGTAATGACGTCTTCGGGGTAGAAGGGAGGGCCCTCGGGCATGATCTTTGCGATCTCCGAGAGCAGGGAATCCACCTGGTCTCCGTGCTTGGCGGACAGGGGGATAATGGCATGAAAGTCGTGGATGCTTCGCCACTTTTCGATGTGGGCCAGTACCTCGGGCTTCTTGATGCGGTCCACCTTGTTGAGGGCCAGGATCACGGGCCGGTTCACCTTCTTGAGCTGGCCCACGAGGTAGGCGTCCGACTCCTCGTCGGGCTCATGGACGTCGGTCATGAAGACCACCACGTCCACATCGCCCAGGGCGGTGAGGGCCACATCCACCATGCGCACGTTCAGGGCGCGGTTGGACTTGTGCACCCCGGGGGTGTCCACAAAGACAAGCTGCATCTCTTCCCGATGCACCACGCCGAGGATACGGTGGCGCGTGGTCTGGGGCTTTCTGGAGGTGATGGAGAGCTTTTCTCCCAGCAGCTTGTTCATCAGCGTCGATTTGCCTGCGTTGGGCGCACCCACCAGGGCCACGAAGCCGCTTTTAAATCCGTTGAAATCGTGTGTGTTTTCCATATAGGTGGTCCCTTACTCCTGGTCCATGGGGGCCGAAGGCGGCGCGATCAACTCGGTGATGGCCTGCCAGACCTCGTCTCTGCCGCTTCGCGTCAGGGCGGAAAAAACGATCATCTCGCGGCTCTTCAACCCCAGCTCCCTGGCAATGCGCGACACATTGCTCTGCCGCTTGTTGTTGGAAAATTTATCGGCCTTGGTCAGCACCACCCGAAAGGGAATGCCGTGGGCCCGGAACCACTCGATGAGGTTGAACTCATCCTCCCGGGGCGACCGCCGGATGTCGATGAGGAGCAGCGCCCCTTTCAGGGAGCGGCGCTCGGCCAGGTAGCGTTCCACCATGGGGCCCCACTCGCGCACCACGCGCTTGGGCGCCTTGGCGTACCCGTAACCGGGCAGGTCCACAAAGGTGATCTCATCGTTGATGTCAAAAAAGTTCACCAGCTGGGTCCGCCCGGGGGTGGAGCTGGTCTTCACCAGGCGCTTGCGGTTCACCAGCACGTTGATCAGGGAGGATTTCCCCACGTTGGAGCGGCCTGCAAAGGCGATCTCCGGGAGCCGGAGCTCGGGGTACTGATCCACCTTCACCGCACTGGTCACAAACTCGGCTGACAGGATTTTCATGGTCTGTTTCTTTCCCGGCGGCCCGTGCGCAGGTGCATCATGCCGCGGCATCATAAACCGCAGAGCGTCAAGGCGCCACAGTTTGTGGTATACAACGAAAAGCCCGGGCCATACGGCTCCGGGCGTATATGTCAATCAGGTTCGGAGGACGGGAAACGTCTCTTTCTTCCGAATGGTTTCATACCCTTACCACAACCCCAAGGGCACTTGCCACAAAAAAGAAGCCTCCCGCCGCGGGAAGGGGTTATTTGTTGATCACCTTGTTCAAGGGGTACTCGATGATCCCTTCGGCCCCCTCCTTAAGGAGCTTGGGGATCAGGTCCCGCACCGTGCCCGAATCCACCACCGTTTCCACGGAGAGCCAGTCGCTCTGGTAAAGGTGAGCCACGGTGGGGGCGTGGAGGCTGGGCAACAGGTTCACCACGTTTTCCACATCCTCTTTGGAGACGTTCATCTTGAGCCCCACGAGCTTTCCGGCCACCAGGGCCCCTTTCAGGAGCATGGCCATCTCTTCGATCTTCTCCCGCTTGGCAGGATCCTCCCAGACCACGCGGTTGGCGATGAGCTGGGTGTTGGTCTGCATGAGCTCGTGGATCACCCGAAGGCCGTGGGCCTTGATGGTGCTCTCCGTCTCCGTGATCTCCACGATGGCATCTGCCAGGCCGGAGACCACCTTGGCCTCGGTGGCGCCCCAGGAGAACTTCACCTTCACGTCGATGCCCTTGTCGGCAAAGAACCGCTTGGTCACCCCCACCAGCTCCGTGGAGACGGTCTTGCCCTGGAGGTCTTCCAGGGTCTGTACCGGAGAGTCGTAGGCCACGGCCACCACCCACCGGGCGGGCTTGGCGCTCACCTTGGAGTAGACCAGGTCCGTCACCACGTGGACGTCGGACTGGTACTCGGCGATCCAGTCCCTGCCGGTGAGCCCCACGTCCAGGGTGCCGTTTTCCACATTAAGGGCCATCTCCTGGGCCCGGCAGAGGGCACAGGTCATGGTGTCGTCGTTGATGTCGGGAAAATAGCTTCGCCCGCTCACCGACACGTTCCAACCCGCTTTCTTAAAGAGGGCAAGGGTGGCCTCTTGGAGGCTGCCTTTGGGAAGTCCAAGTTTCAACTGCTCGTTCATACACACTCCATGCATGAAGGCTTCGTCAAACCACCGAAGACTTCGGTCTGTGCCCGGCTCGCGGCAAACGGCCATACACCAACATCAAAGGCCCCCGCCCGGCCGGGCGTTGATCACCAAATCGTGTGGCCGCCTCCGTCTTCTATCCCCATAGAGCATGGGCAGACCACGCCTTTTTTATCTCTTACTTCTTGTACACTTCGTCCGGGTCAAAGAGGGGCTCTCCGGTCACCACGAGCTCTTCCCCTTCCACCTTCCTGAAAAAGCAGCTCTTGTACCCCAGGTGGCAGGCGGCCCCGCCCTTCTGGACCACCTTGAGCAGCACGGTGTCTGCGTCGCAGTCGATGCGGATCTCCTTGACCACCTGCTCGTTGCCCGAGCTCTCGCCCTTGACCCAGAGCTTACCCCGGGATCGGCTGAAGTAGGTGGCCTTTTTGGTCTCCACCGTAAGCTTAAAGGCCTCTTCGTTCATAAAGGCCACCATGAGAACGTCTCCGCTCTCCCAATCCTGCACCACGGCCGGGAGAAGACCGTCAAATTTCGTGTAATCCAGTTCCACCATCACCTCGTCTCCTTCCACAGGTATCGTTTTCGCGCCGGGCCGCACACGGCCCCGCACATCACGCTGTTTCACACCAGAATCCGCCACGGATCGACCCCGACGGTACGTACCGTCACCGAAGGGGCTCCGCCCGGGGTCCCTGCCGCTTACGCGCCGCAGATCCCCGGCGTCCGAGCCGGGCATGCTCCTTTGCCTAATCGCTGCCTCCGCCCTTGTCAATTGCTTTTTCATTCCCGCCCCTTGCATCGGGGTCCAATCCTTGATAGTTTTTTTCGATTGTACGACGACATCCCACAACGATCCCATGCCCTCCTCCCCCAGGGAAAGAGAGGCTGCATACAGTGGGGGAATATGCCATGGCGCCGCCCCCCCGATATCATAGCTAACAAAGAGATTGTCATGACCGATACCCCAGATCACCGCGACCCGAACACCACCGACGCTACCCCTCCCGAGCCCGCCCCCAGAAAACGGCGTATCTTCCGTTTTCTGCTGCGGGTTGCGCTCCTGGGGTTCTGTCTCGCCCTGGTTTCCGGTATTTCCATCTACCTCTACTTCAGCGCCGACCTGCCCAAAATCACCCAGCTGAAAGATTACCGGCCCCCCACGGTCACCGTGGTCACCTCGGACGACGGCCGCAAAATCGGGGAATTCTTCCGGGAGCGACGCATTGTCATTCCCCTGTCCGAGATGCCCCCCCAGCTGCTCCAGGCCTTTGTCTCCGCCGAGGATGCGCGCTTTTACAAGCACCGGGGCATTGACCTGTTCAGCATCGTCCGGGCCTTTACCAAAAACCTCAAGGCCGGTGCCATTGTCCAGGGGGGCAGCACCATCACCCAGCAGGTGACCAAGTCCTTTTTCCTCACCCCGGCCCGGAACTACAAACGAAAGATCAAGGAAGCGATCCTGGCCTACCGGCTAGACAAAAGCTTCAGCAAAAACGAGGTGCTCTACCTCTACCTGAACCAGATCTACCTGGGCCACGGCGCCTACGGGGTGGAGGCCGCCGCGGAAAACTACTTCGGCAAGCCGGCCAAGGACCTGAACCTGGCTGAATGCGCCATCCTTGCAGGACTCCCCCAGGCCCCCAGCCGCTACTCCCCCTTCCGCTACAAAGAGCGGGCCAAGCAGCGGCAGATCTACGTCCTCAACCGCATGGTGGAGGAGGGCTACATCACCAACATCCAGGCCACCGAAGCCATGGCCACCCCCCTGGACATCAAGCCCAGGCGCAACTGGTACATCGAAAAGGTCCCCTGCTACACCGAATACGTCCGACGCTACGTGGAGAAAAAATACGGCGCCGACGCCCTCTACGAAGGGGGCCTCAAGATCCAGACCGCCGTGAACATCGAAATGCAGAAGATCGCCCGAAAATCCGTGACTCAGGGCCTTGAAGCCCTGGACCGTCGCCAGGGCTACCGGGGCCCCCTTGGCCACCTTACACCGGCCGAGGCAGAGCAGACCGCCGCCGACCTCGCCCGGGAGATGGAGGGCAAGACCATCTCCGACGGCACCATCATAAAAGGGGTGGTGGAAAAGGTGGACGACAAAAGCGGTGAGGTGCTGGTCCGCAGCGGCAACCGGCGCGGTGTGCTGCCCCTGGCCAACATGAAATGGGCCAGAAAACCCAACATCAACAGAGGCTACTGGGAAGACCGCATCAAAAAACCCTCGGAGGCCCTCACCCAGGGAGACCTCATCCTTGTCAAAGTCACCGGCATGTATGACGGCAAGGGCGAGTGGGGAACCGACAACCCCGGCACCGACACCCAGGCCCTCCTCAGCAAGTCCGAGCTCTGGTCCCTGGCCCTCCACCAGGACCCCACCTCGGAGGCGGCCCTGCTCTCCATCGAGGCAGACACCGGTTACGTCAAGGCCATGATCGGCGGACGCGACTTCCAGAACAGCCAGTTCAACCGGGCCATCCAGTCCCGGAGGCAGCCGGGCTCCGCGTTCAAGCCCATTGTCTACGCCGCCGCCATCGACAAGGGCTACACCCCGGCCACGGTGATCATCGACTCCCCGGTGGTCTACCTGGACGAAGACCGGGACTTCACCTGGAAGCCCAACAACTACGAGCGCACCTTCCACGGAGCCACCCTGCTGCGGGAAGCCCTCACCAAGTCCATGAACATCATCACCATCAAGATCCTGAAAGAGATCGGGGTAACCTACGCCATCGACTACGCAGGCAAACTGGGCATCACCTCCCCCATCAACAAAGACCTCTCCATTGCCCTGGGGTCTTCCGGGGTTTCCCTTTTGGAGCTGGTCCGGGCCTACTCGGTCTTCACCAACCTGGGCTATCTGGTGGAACCCACCTTCATCACCCGCATCGAAGACCGGGACGGAAACGTCCTGGAAGAGGCCGTGCCCATCAAAAACCAGGCCATTGAGCCGTCCACCGCCTACCTCATGACAAGCCTTTTGAAAAGCGTTGTGGAAGAGGGCACGGGCAGGCGCGTACGCAAGCTCGGACGCCCTGCCGCCGGCAAGACCGGCACCACCAACAACCTCTACGATGCCTGGTTCATGGGCTACACCCCCACCTACGTCACCGGGGTCTGGGTGGGCAACGACAAGAAAGCGCCCCTGGGCAAAAGCGAAACCGGCTCACGGGCCGCCAGCCCCATCTGGCTGAGCTTCATGAAGGGGATCCTCGCCGACAAACCCGTGAAGGTCTTTGAGGTGCCCGAAGGGGTGGTCTTTGCCAAGATCGACACCGAAACCGGTCTCCTGCCCGGCCCGGACACAAAAAAAACCCTCTTTGAATGCTTCAAAGAGGGCACCGTTCCCACCGAGCAGTCCCAGCCCCTCACCCGGGAAGCGGACCGCGACGAAATCTTTAAAGAGAACCTGTAAAGGCAGATTCCAGGGCATCGATCTCGGCCTCGCTGAAGACCCGGATGCCGTGCTGTTCAAGAAGGGCCGCGGTGACGCCGCGGCCCGGAACGCGGGTCCCCTGAAAGCGGCCGTCGTAGATGAGGTGGCTCCCGCAGGAGGGGCTTCTCTCCTGGAGCAGGGCATAACGGATGCCCTTTTCCAGGCAAAAGGCCAGGGCCTTTCGGGCGCCGTCCACAAAGGCTTCGGTCACATCCTCCCCCTTCTCGGTTGCCACGCGGGCCGTGCCGTCCAGCACGGCCTTTCCGCCCCCCTCACCGATGATCTCAGCCGGGTCCCGGGGGGTGACCAGTCCGCCCTCCACCTCCGGGCAGAACAAAACAGCCGTTCCCTCCGCCAGCCACTTTTTGAGCCGTTTGTCCACATCCTCCACGGGAATTCCGTTGTACCGAACGTTTTCTCCCGCCAGGCAGGCGCTGATCATCACATGAGGCATGTTTACTTTTCCTTCCATCCTTCTATATAATTGCCGAAACAAAACCATGCCCTTCACCCTGACACAGGATGAGACATGTCCCTTTTCATCACACTTTCCACGATTCTTTTTCTGGCCCTCATCGGCTACCACCTGGTCTACGGGAGCCCGGGCAGCCGCTTTCATCTCTCGGGGGCGGCCTTTCTCCTGGTAGGATACCTCCTGGGCCCGGACCTCCTTGGGATCCTCGACGAACAAACCGCCACGGAGCTCTACCCCCTGGACGGACTGGTCACCGGGTGGGTGGGGTTGATGTACGGCCTGCAGCTGGACCTGCCCTTTATGCGGAGGCTCTCCCCGCCGTTTCTGGTTGCTGTCATCCTGGACACCGGCATGACCCTTCTTCTCTTCGTGGCCGTGATCCTGCTCTTTTTCCCCCTGCTGGAGCCGGGGCACACCCTCTCCCTGGCCCTGGTGACGGCGGCCACGGCCGCCTGCAGCTCCCAGGCCGCACTGGTCATGGCCAGCCCGGGACTGAAGCCCACCCGGGCCGTCACGACCCTGATGCGCATCGCAACGGCGGGAAGCCTCCTCAGCCTCGCCGTGTTTGCAGCGGCCTTTTTCTTCTGCGCCCCCAACCCTTTGCCGGACCGGCTCTCCATGTCCATCCAGACCGACCTTCCCATGGTCCTCATGAGCACCGCCGCCCTGGTGGTACTCTACACCCTCTTTTTCTCGGAGCGGCGCCCCAGGGAAGAACTGCTCCTCATTGTCACCGGCATGGTGGTCCTCACGAGCGGGCTGGCGGCAACCCACCATTTTTCCCCCCTGCTGGCCAACGCCATCACCGGATTTTTCCTCGGAAACACCACCCGGTACAGGGACCGCATTTTATCCATGGTGATCATCCTTGAAAAGCCCCTTTACCTGCTCCTGCTTATTTTACTGGGAGCCCGGGCCATCACCTTCTCCCAGAGCCTTGTGCTGACGGCGGTCCTTTACCTTCTCCTGCGCTCGTCAGCCAAACTGGCCGGAGGATGGCTCATCTCCCACCTGCACACCGGCGTGGCCCTGCCCAGGCGTGCTGGCATTGCCTTTATGGAGCAGGGAGGCCTGGCCCTGGCCCTCTGCTTTGACGCCCAGCACGCCTTTCCAGGAGCGATCACCCACAACCTTGTCACCGCCATCCTCCTGGCCACCCTGGTCAGCGACCTCTCCGGACGGCTTACCTGGGGCGAGCTGATCCCCAAAAGGGAGACCACGCCATGACGCCTCGCCCCGCCACCCGCATCGTCCGAAACGCCATCACCCTGGCCATGGCCGTGGCCCTGTGCGCCTGGTCCATGGAGATCCCCATCGACAGCAGCTGGCAGGTGGCAGGCGCCATCAACATCACCCTGGCAGCTACCCTGCTCTGCGGCTTTCTCACCGCCGAACTCCTCGCCCACCTGGGCATCCCCAAAATCACCGGCTACATACTGGCAGGGGTGGTGGCAGGCCCCCACGTCACCCAGTTCCTCGATGTGGACACCGTGGAAAAGCTCCAGCTCATCAACGAGATCGCCTTGAGCTTCATCGCTCTGCACGCCGGGGCCGCCCTGGACCGGACCCTGCTGTCGGGACGCAGCCTGGCCCTGGGCCTCAACCTGGCCTTTCAATGCCTGCTGGTGCCCCTCATCGTCTTCGGCGCCATCATGGTCACCGCCCCCTTCTTTGCCTTCACCGCCCAGATCACCCAGGCCCAGCTCCTGGCCCTGGCCCTTTTGTCGGGCATCATCGCCATCGCCAGATCCCCCTCGTCGGCCATGGCCATCATCACCGAATGCCGCGCCCGGGGTCCCTTTACCGAAACCGCCCTGGGCATCACCGTGGCCATGGATGTGCTGGTCATCGTCCTGTTCACCGCGGCCCTGGCCCTGCTCTCCCCCCTTTTGGACGGAAGCCGCGCCACGGGCTGGCACCAGGCCGGGGTCCTGGGCCTCGAACTGGCAGGCTCCCTTACCATGGGGGCCCTTCTGGGCATGGGCATCAACGCCTTTTACAAGCGGGTGGGAAAAGACCACGCCCTTTTTCTGCTCTTCATCGCCTTTACCGTCACCCGCCTCTCCGTGCTCACAGGGCACCAGCTCAGCGCCTTTACCGCCCTCCACCTCAGCCTGGAGCCCCTGTTGATCTGCATCGCCGCAGGCTTTGTGGTCCGCAACGCCACCCCCTTCGGCGAAGAACTCGAAGGGGACCTCATGCGCCTCTCCCTGCCCATCTACGTGCTTTTCTTCTCGGTGGCAGGGGCCTCCCTGGACCTTGGTGCCCTGGCCATCTGCTGGCCCCTGGCCCTGGTCCTGGCCACCTCCCGCGCCGCAGGGCTTGCCATCTCCACCCGCCTTGCAGGGCGCATGGCAAACCTCCCCGCACCGGAACGCCGCCTCGCCTGGATGGCACACCTCACCCAGGCCGGGGTGGCCATCGGCCTCACCCAGATCATCGCACGCAAAGACCCGCTCACCGCAAGCTACCTCACCACCCTCACCCTGGCCGTCATCACCATCAACCAGTTCATCGGCCCCGTGGCCTTCAAACGCGCCCTGGTGCTGACCGGAGAAGAGGGAAAAGACCGGCGATAAAGCCTGCCTCCGGCGGCGAGGTGAGCCACCTCGAAAGCTGATTGCCCTTGCGCTTTGCCCCTCGTTCCTCGGGTCAAAGCGCAAGGGCCTTCGGCTCGGGCTTCGCCCGACATGAACGCAGATGGTTTGTCCGAGCTGGCTCACAAGCGTCTAAGCCACTGGATGCGCAGCCATGGTTTACTGGTTATCCGAGTTAACCGATAGCCTTCTTCACGGGCGAAGCCCGTCAGCGAATGGGATCGGACTGAGGCACGAAGGCCGGGAGCATTCGCGACCACGGAGGCATTTTTTAAGAAGGAATCAAACCAGGTTGGAGAGGGGGCCGCCTTCGGTCATGGGGGTGACGGTATAAAACCCGCGCTCTTCGCGTCGGCCGGAGATGGTACGGCCCACGAACTTTTTCAGGCGGCGAAGCAGGGCATCGGTTTCCACGATGGAGAAGATGGCGCGGCTGCGGGTGATGCCGCCCCCTGCCATAAGACGGAAGCCCGCAAACAGGGGCACATGGTGGCTGATGATCTCCAGGGCGTCGGTGGCATCCACCACGGCGCTCATGGTGACGCCCAGGTCCATAAAGCCGGTGATAAGTTCATCGGCGGTCTCTTCGCTCTGCACAACGATCATCATCTGGTACACGGCTACACCTCCCCGCCGTACCAGGCAATCTCCGCGTCCTTTTCAATCCGCCGGATGGTCTCCCAGAGGGTCCCGGCATCCGGGGACCGGCGAATGGCCTCGGGGAAGGCCTGCTGCTTGCACAGGCGTGCGGTACGGGCCAGGATCTGCAGGTGCTCCGACGGGTTGGTGGTGGGAATGATCAGGGCCAGAACCACGTCCACGGGCTCATCATCGATGGAATCAAAGTCCACGGGCCGGGTGAGGCGCAGGAGGAACAGGGTGGTGCGGGTGCACAAAGGCGACGTGGTGTGGGGCAGGGCAATGCCCAGGCCGATGCCGGTGGTGAAGCTCTCTTCACGCTCCCGGAAGCCGGACAAAAGGGTCGGGGCATCCGCGGCAAGGCCGGAGGCCGCCGCTTTGTCCGCCAGGAACGCCAGGACGTCGTCCTTGCCGGGCAGGTGAACCCCCACGTAGATATGATTCACGTCAAGGCATTCTCGAATCTTCATGGCGACCCCTTTCCCCTAAGATAAATGGGAGATGCATGGCCAAAGAATACCCAAGGCCGGGCATCATTTCAAGGGGGACGGCACCCCATCCCCCTTGAAAGGCCCCTGAAAACCAGGGACCCGGGTTTCTTCCTTAGGGCTGGATATCAATGGTGGGAAAGATCCCCTTGCTCTTGCCTGTCAGGTAGGGTTGCAGGGTGTTGAAGGAGATCATATGACCGGCCTGGGCATGGCCCCTCACCTTGCTGACATCCCCGAAGAAAGCGCCGTTGGCCTCCAGGATATGGTCGATGCGGTGCTCGAAGGCGTGCACCAGATCGTACCCGCTGCCGGAGAACGTCAGGTTGCCCAGGGTCACCTCGCCGGTGACCTCGGAGAGATCGTCCAAAGCGATGCTGTGGTTTTTCAGATCGTCGGCGTTTCTGATATAGCCCCAGACCGCATGGCGCTCTGGAATGGTCAGAGGCTCTTCCACGTCGATGATGGTATGGGGCATCACCATGGAACCGGCGCCGATGGAAACAGGCATGCCGGGCTTGCCGTTGATAAAGGAGTTGAACCCCACAAACACCCGCTCACTTAAGTTGGCGTTGATGATCTTGGCGCCGTGGGCGGTGACATCGTTCTTCTCCAGCATGGAGTTGATGACGTAGGAGTGCTCCTGGGCATTGGTGCCCGGCCCCATCCAGGCGTTGTCCAGGTAGGCCCGCTGGGAAACAAGGACATTTTCATGGATGTGGGTGTCCCCTGCCACGTAGGCGTACCGGTTGAGGGCGGACTTGCTGGAAACAGTCACCGGCGTGGTGCTCACAGCCGAGCTGTAGATGTCGCTGTAATCCCCTTTCCTGTCCTCCATGAAATCCCAGAGGACCCCTTCGGGCTTGCCGCCGGGAACGTTCTTGATGTAGCGGGCCAGCACTTCGGGATCGTAGGTGTACTTGAATTCAAAGGTGCCCCCGTTGATCCAGATGGTGCCGTCGGGGATCTCTTCATGGTAGAGGTCCGTGGCGCTCTGGACAAAGGCAAAGGTCCCCACCTTGCAGCCGTGCAGAGAGGTCAGGTCCACGGTGGCAAAGGGGGCGATATAGCACCCTTCCACCGGAGCGCCGTGGATGTTGGAATAAAAGCTGGCGATGGTGTTCCGGATCAGGAACTCCTCCGGGGCTTCGGGGTCGTGGGAGTAGTTGTGGATCAGGGCCTTGATGAGGTAGCTGTCCTTGATGTGGATCTCCTCATCTTTTTCCACGGGCACTTCCGCGCCCTGGAAGAGCATGGTGTCCCCTTTGCGCTTGAGCTCGTCCCCGCGCACATCGGTCTTGTACAGGACGGCGTTGTCCGTAAAGCACTTGCCGAGAAAATAGCTGCCCGCCAGGCTGGAGTTCTTGAAATTGACGTGGAGGGGGTGGTGGCTGGTGACGCCGTAAAAGGCGTTGAAGCGAAGCATCTGCTTAAAGGGAACCACATCTTTGGCATAGGGCTCCGCATCAAACGAAAACGTCCGCAGGTTCACGTTGACCCGGGCGATCACGCGATCAATGAGTTTTTCCAACTGTTTCATCTTGTGGTACCTCCTTTTTTCGATTGCCGCCACAGGAAAGGGGGGTTTTGCCCCCATGCCGTCCTTTTGAAAAAAAACGGCGGCATGGTCGTCCGGGCTTCAAACGGTCCATGGACCGTCCTGTTCGGCAATGTTGTCCTTCGTTGCCGGGGGACGGGCACATGGCCCGTCCCCCCTCGTCTTGCACCTTGGTTCGGCCTTGATCAGGCGCTGACTGCCTCTTCCGCAGGCAGATACTTGGAAAGGGGACACCCGCCACAGGCGCCCTCTTTGTGGATCTGCTGGTAGATGGCGGTCAGGGCCCTCTCCCCGTTGGGGTAGATGTTCTCCTTGCCGATGGTCTCCAGAAGGTGGGTCCGTTCCAGAACGGCGACCACCTCCTCCTTCATGGAGCTGAAGGAGATGCCGCGTCCGCTCTCGCGCACCGTCTCAATGAGAATCGCCAGGGCCTCTTCCCCGGAGGCATCCACGTCGTTGATGCCGCTGGACTCGATGAGGATGTGGCGAAGGTCCGGCTTTTCGGTGATGAACTCCAGGACCTTGTCCTCAAGATACGAGGCGTTGGTGAAGATCAGGGGTCCGTCGAACCGGACAACGGCGATGTGCTGGCACTCCTTGAGGCCGAACTTCACAGAGCTTCGGAAGGTCTGATCCTCGGACCTGGAGAGCAGGGCCACGCGGGGCCGCAGGTTCTTGTAGATGAAGACGATGAAGGTCAGGGCGACCCCCACCATGATCCCCTCTTCCAGATGCGGTGCAAAGTAGAGGGTGCAGATGAAGGTGATGACGCTGATGGCGCCGTCGGCCCGCTTGGCTTTCCAGGCGTGCACAAAGCCTTTCACGTTCACCAGGCCGATCACCGCCATCATGATGACCGAGGCCAGCACGGCCTGGGGCAGATGGTAGAGAAGGGGGGTGAAAAAGAGCAGGGTCAGGGCCACCATAAGGCTGGTGACCACCGAGGAGATCCCGCTCACCGCGTTGGCCTGCAGGTTCACGGCAGACCGCGAAAAGGAGCCTGAAACCGCGTAGCTCTGGCCGAAGGAGCCGATGATGTTGGCCAGACCCTGGCCGATGAGCTCCTGGTTGGGATCCAGCTTCTGGCCGGTCTTGGCTGCCATGGCCTTGGCAATGGCGATGGCCTCCATGAAGCCCAGAAGGGAGATGATCACGGCAAAGGGCAGCAGCTGGATAAAGGCCCCCAGGAAGGTGGTGTTGTCGGGCAGGGCGGGGATGCCCACCTTGAGGCCCTTGGGGATGTCCCCCACCACGGCACCGGCGCCGATCATCTTCAGGCCGTCCAGGGCCAGGGGCTTGTTCCCCACCTTGAGGCGCCACTTACGCCCGTCGGTCTCCATGCCCTGGGGTTCTTGGCCCCACACGTAAAAGGCGGGACTCTCCCCGGCCTCCTTGGGTGCGGAGAAATGAACCAGGCGCAGCGCCTCCCGCGTGGAGCCAGAAGAGGCCTTCAGGGTGTCGATGCGCGCGTTGATTCGTGCCAGCTCGTAATCCAGCTCCATCTGCTCGGAGCTGGGGATGGGCCCTTCGGTATGATCCTCCACGGCCTTGAGCCGGGTGTTAAGGGCGGCTCGCTCTGCCCCCAGGCTGGCAATCTCAGCCACATCCCGGTTAAATGCGTCGATCTTGGCGGTGATGGCCGGAGCCTTGATGCTCGCCGCAGGTACAAACACATCGTGATTGAACTTAAAGGCAAAGGAGATCACCGTGGTGACGGCAACGGCCACCAGCACGTTGGGAATCTTGGGATTGACCCGCTTGAGGATCACCATGATGGCGATGGAGAAGACCCCCATGGCGAGGGTCGGAAGGTGGGTGTAGTGAAGGGCCGACCGGCAAACATGGAGGATCGTCTCATAATGATGAGGCGCCTTGTCCACGTAGACCCCGAAGAGCTTCGAGAACTGGCTCGATGCAATGATGATGGCCGCCGCGTTGGTGAACCCGTTCACCACCGGGTGGGAGAGAAGGTTCACCACCAGGCCGAGGCGCAGCACGCCCAGCAGGAACTGAAAGGTCCCCACGGTAAGGGCCAGCAGCACCGAATAGGCGATGAATTCCGTACTCCCTGCCGTGGCCAGCGGTTCAAGCGATGCCGCCGACATCAGCGACACCACAGCCACCGGTCCGGTGGCCAGCTGGCGACTGGAGCCGAAAAGGGCCGCCACCATGGGCGGCAGAAAAGCGGCATACAGGCCGTAGTAGGCCGGAAGACCGGCCAGCTGGGCATATGCCATCGATTGTGGAATCAAAACCATGGCCACGGTAATGCCGGCCACCACGTCGGTTCTGAACTTTCCTGTGTCGTAGTCCTTGAACCAGAGCAGAAATGGAAACACTTTGGTCAACATAACGATACTTCCCCCTGAAAATCAGAAAATTAAATACATAAACCTCTTTCTTCCTATTCTTAAAAGGAACTTCCCTGTCCTTTTATATCCGGTGTCCAAACCGCAGAGGGTCTTGCACAAACCCTGCCGATTGATCATAAAACAACAAACGCCATCACCTGGAGCGTGGTTTCGTCCCTTGTGCTCCAGCAGGCGTCTGTTCCACTTGCGATTACTTGCCGAAAAGCACGTATTGGCCTTCCCAAACCAAATAAAAAGTTCTTTTCGAGCAATTAGAATGCAGATATATGACGATGAAAGTTTTGTCAATTGTAAAGCCGCTAACGAAATGATTCCCTTCATCTTTTTCTTGCAGGAGTACCGGGGGAACGCAAAATCAAACGCCTGACCGATGAATAGGTCCGGTCAATAATCCCATTGATTTTTTATCAATCCCCGACGCGGACATCCCCCCGCGCGTCTCCCCATCCGGCAAAGCGGACACTCAAACCGAAAATCAGGTCCCAGACCCGAAACGGCGTTCACCGCGCGTAGGGTCCTTTTGGCCTTGATCCGCATCAGAAAAAAGGCGCAATCGCACAAAAAACAGAGCAGTTCGGATGTGTCGGGGGATGAATCGGACAGGAGGGCTCCAGGCGCACGGTCATGCGCCCGGACAGATGCAAAGCGGAAGAAAAGACGTCAGGAAAGACGGCCGATGAGGACGGTGAGATCCAGCCCCCCATGGGACATGGGATGCCCGTGAAACCCCTTGGGCAGGGGCCGGGGAACCTGCTGTTTTGGCACGGCCAGGGCAGCGGTCCATCCGCGCCAGTGGGTGGCGAGATGCTCCAGCAGGCGCACCACAAAGGCATCGTTGCCCCCTTTGATCCGCTTGCCGTACGGCGGATTGAACACCACCACACCGGGCTCAGAAGCAAAGGAGGCCGGATCCAGAGCGAAAAAATCCCCGGCCCCAACCCCCACGGCCTTGCCGAAGGGCAGCGCCTCCAGGGTGGCACCGAGGCGCTCCACAGCCCCCTGGTCCAGATCCGAGGCAAAGATCACGGGGGCCGACACCTCGTGCTGTGCTTTTTGGGCCTCCCGCTTCATGTGGGCAAAGCTTTTCTCCCGAAAGGAAGGCCAGGTTTCAAAGGCAAAGTGGCGATACATGCCCGGGGGCGTGCGGGTTGCCCGCATGGCCGCCTCCAGGCTGAAGGTCCCGGCACCGCACATGGGATCTGCCAGGGGCGCCTCCCCGGTGTACCCGGCCAGGGTGAGGATGGCCGACGCCAGTGTCTCCCGGATGGGCGCCCGGCCGCCGTGGGTCTTGACCCCGCGCTTGTACAAAGGCTCGCCCACGGCATCCAAAGAGAGGGTAAAGCGATCGTCCTCCCCCCTCAGATAAATCTTCTGGGGCACCTGCCCCTCCCCGCCGGGCAGGGCCTTTTCCACCACACCTGCCACCCGCTGGGCCACGGCGTCGGTGTGGTAGAGACGACAGTGGTGGGAAGTCACCACCACCTCGGGGACGGCATGGGCAGGGAGCCAGAGATCCCAGGGAATTTCAGCGACACGCCGCTCCAGCTTCTCAAAGTTCTCGGCCTTGAAGCTTGCCAGGCGCACCAGGATGCGGTTGGCAAGGCGCAAGGAGAGAGCCGCCTGCCACATGGCCTCCAGGCGTGCGGTAAACTCCACCCCGCCGGTGACCCGCGCCACGGAAAGGCCCAGGCACTCCTCGGCCTCCTGGGCCAGCAGCCCGCCGAGGCCCGGTGCGGCACTTACATAAAAGGTGTGCTCTCGGCCCGCCACACGACGGCGCACCCTCTTTTCAAAGGCGGTGTCGCCTTTTTTCGTCTCCTGAGGTGTTTCCAGTCTCCGGTCCTCCAAAAATAAAAAACATAAATAAAAAACAAGCCTCCGGCGGCGAGGTGAGCCACCTCGAAAGCAGATTGCCCTTGCGCTTTGTCCCTCGTTCCTCGGGCCAAAGCGCAAGGGCCTTCGGCTCGGGCTTCGCCCGAAACATATGCTGGTGGTTTGTACGAGCGATACGACAAGCCTTGAAGGGCTAAGATTCGTTGGCGCAACTCGTTGATTATCAGCGTTAACCGGACTACCTCCAAGGAGGCCGGGCAATTTAAAAACCTGTTTGTCAAGCTTTTCAAAAGCTTGGCCCCCGGCAGGGCCGCCGGAGGCTTATTGATTAAATCAGCAGCGCCTTCTCCCGGGTTTCGGTCTCCAGGAAGGTCTTGGCGATGTTGGATGAGTAGACAATGATCTGAACCATGAGGTTCATCAACTCGGTATGGACCTCGTGGGTCTCCACGGAGGCCTCCTGCTTGCCCACCAGCCGGTCGAGGTGGTGGACCCGGTACTGAAGCTCCAGGTCCAGGTACTTTCGTTCCTTGACCATGATGCGGTTGGCCTTCTCCAGGTCCTGCTCGGCAAAGGCCTCTTTCAGGAGCCGGATCTGCTTGCACACCTTTTGGTGATAGATGGTGAGCTCTTCCCTGCCCTCTTCGGAGAAGTCGTGGGCCAGGGCATGCTTTTTCCGGATCAGGGGCAGCACGTTGCGGTGAATGATATCCCCGATGCTCTCCATGTCCCGGACAATGGAGACCATGGCGTAGACCACGCGCAACTGGGCGTCCGAGGCCCCGCTGCGGGCCACCTTGAGCAGGTAGTCGGTGATCTTCTCCTCCAGAAAATCGATCTCCTCTTCGCGCATGTCGATGCCCTCCATGAGGGTCAGCTCCGGGTAGACCTTGTCCCGCTTGGGGCTCTGGGTCACAAAGGGGATGGCCACGGCCTTGAGCAGGTACTCCAGGGCCGCTGCCATGCGTGAGATCTCGGAACGGGCCAGGTCAACGGCCAGGGCCGGAGAGAAGATCTTGCTCTCATCCAGGAAGGTGGTGGTATACCTGGGGATGGGGCAGGAGGTCTCCGGCAGCATCCGCACGATGAGCCTTGCAAAGGCGTCGCTGAAGGGAAGCACGATGATGCCGATGGCGATGTTAAACACGGAGTGGGCGTTGGCAATCTCACGGGCAATGTCGGAGTTGAACTCAGCCCCCAGCCAGGCAATGCACCAGGTAAACTCGGGGATGAACCCGATGAACAGCATGACCCCGATGACCCGGATCATCACGTTGGCAAGGGCCACCCGCTTGGCATCCCGGTTGGCGCCGATGCTGGCAAACCCCGCGGTGACACAGGTGCCGATGTTGGCCCCCAGGACCATGGGAATCGACGCCTCCAGGGAGATGAGCCCCTCAAGGCCCAGCACGATGAGGATACCGATAAAGGCGGTGGAGCTCTGGATCAAGGTGGTGAGCACAACCCCGATGAGAAGGCCCAGGAACCGGTTCTCAAGGCCCGAAAGCAGGGTAATCACCTCCTGGCTGCTTCGCAGGGGCCGCATGGAGTCCCCCATGAGCTTGAGACCGTAAAACAGGACCCCGAACCCCAGGAGCACGTCGCCAAAGGATTTCACCGAGTCCCTCTTGGCAAGGAGCCGGATGAGAAAACCCGCCACGATCATCAAAAGGGCGTAATCGGTCACCTTGAAGGCGATGAGCTGGGCCGTGATGGTCATGCCGATGCCCGACCCGATGAGCACCCCGATGGTCTGGATAAACTGCATGAGACCGGCCTGGACAAAACCCACCAGCATCACCGAGGTGGCGCTGCCCGACTGCACCAGCATGGTGACCACGATACCCAGGAGCATCCCCCGGTACTTGTTCTTGGTCAGGTTGGCCAGGATGGTTCGAAGCCTGTCCCCGGCCGCCCGCTGCATGCCGTCGCTCATGAGTTCCATGCCGAAGAGGAAAAAAGCCAGCCCCCCCATCAGCCCCATGATCTGAAATCCCCAGTGAATCTCCGAAAGACCGTCGGCCCAGGCATCCGCCGCAAAAAAAAGAGTGCCTGCCCCCACGAGCCAGGCCCATACGTTCCGTTTCGACCTCATCCAACACCTGCCATCTCAAGAGTGGTCATTCAGCGCCCGTTGCCCGCGCCCTTCAGGCCATACCCCGTTTTGAAAAAACCGTCACAGCATAGGCGCGCATCCCCTTTTCGGGGTCCCACCATCCCTGCAGTTTTTTTTAAAGCCGCCATGGGAGCTTCTCTCCGGTTCGGCTATGGGATTTCATCATCTTAGTGAAGGCACTTGGCAACCGTCAACAGGATTTACGCTCCCCGAAGAAGCCCGCCCGCCCCGGTTAACCCCGCCTGTGGCCCGGAAATCCGCCCCGGCATGGGAAGGCGAGCAGATTGACAACCCTTTCCATATCTTGTATCTAATCCATTCATAATGGCTTGTTCGACTTTTTGCGAAGCTGTCATTACTCAATTGATCTGTAAATAAAGGGCTCCGGCCCATTCGATTTGACCTTCCAAGGAGGCATCCATGGCCAGTTTAAACAAGGTGATGATTATCGGAAACCTGGGCAGGGACCCGGAGGTGAGCTACACCCCCAGCGGTCTTGCCATTTGCAAATTCAGTATCGCCACCACCGACGTCCGCGTGGACCGCAACAGTGGAGAGCGCACCGAAAGAACAGAGTGGCACCGCATCACCGTGTTCGGGAAAACAGCAGAAAACTGCGGCCGGTTCCTCGCCAAGGGACGGCAGGTCTACGTCGAGGGACGCCTCCAGACCAGCTCCTATGAAAAGGACGGCATTACCCGATACTCCACCGACATCATCGCCAACCAGGTCACCTTCCTGGGCGGCCGCAACGCAGACGGCGGCGGCCAGCAGGGTGGCGGCTTCGGCGGAGGCCAGAACGGCGGCTATCAGGGCGGCGGATACAATCAGAACCAGAATCAAAACCAGGGTGGTGGCTACGGCAGCGCTGGAGGCTACCCGGGCAGCTACAACAGCGCGCCCCAGCAGCCCGCACAACAGCCCCCCCAGCAGCCTGCAGCCCAGCCCCAGGGCAACGGCTTTGACCAGGGCGGAAGCTTCGGCGGCGGTGACCCCGGTTTCACCAACCCGCCCGACGACGACATCCCCTTCTAGGACCTGTTAAAACGCCCGGGACCCAACGCAAAAAGCCCCCTTGCAACGCAAGGGGGCTTTTTTTGTTCAACACACGCTTGTCAGTCCGCAGAAGACTTACACGCTGCAGGAGGCCGCGGCCCTGAAGGCGGTGGCAATGGAGATCCCTGCCCCGCTCTTCTCCCGCTTCCAGTCCTGATGGGCCAGAATGCTGCCGGCCACGAACAGGCTCGGATCCACCACGTTGCCTTCGCTGTCCAGGGGGCGCATGGCCGTATCGGCGATGATCCCGGCCCGGTTCACGGCGTGGCCTTCGGGGTGGAAGAGATCGCATCGGTGCCAGGCGTCACGGCTCTGGGGCTGGGAGACGTACAGATCCAGAAGGGGCTCGGTGATCCGGAGCCGATCTCCGGCCAATCCGCCGCCCATGAAGCGGCCGGTGGCCAGGATCATCTTACGGGCCGAAACGGTCCGCTCCTCGCCCCTCAGGGAAGCGGTCACGGTGAACCCGCCCTCCCCTTTGGAAGCCTTTGTGACCCGCCCGCCCACGAAGGTCGCAACACCATACCTTGAGAAGGCCCGGTCCAAGGCTTCTCGCAGCCGGACGCCGGCGGCCGTGGGGGGCATGCCCGGGATTTCAAAACAGGGAACGCCCAGGCCCTTTTCCATATAGGCCAGAGTCTCGCGGCTCTTCTCCATGCCGAGGACAGGGGGAAGGCCCACGGCCTTGTGCCCGTCCAGGTGGGGGCGGATGGCCTCAATGAGCCGATCGCATGCTTCGGGAAGGTCCAGCTCCCGCGCCAGGGCTTCGGGATAAATGTCCCCGGGACGCCCCAGGCCTTCGGGGGCCACCACAACCGATGAAAGACCGGGCCAGATGGGGGCTGCCGACTGAGCCACCTGGCTCGCCTCAAACCCTTTGAGCCTTCGGATTCCGACAATGAGGGTCTTGAGACCCTGCTCAAGGGCCGTTGCCCCTGCGACCATGGTCTCGGGCAGGGCGTAGCTGGCCTTGAGAGACCCCACGCTGGTCACCACCCGGGCGTTGGTATCACAGATTCGATACCCCAGCCCTTCCTCTTCCAGAATCGCAAGGAACCCTTTGAACGCCTGGGCAATGGCGTCGGCTCCGACCTTTCCGTAGGGGTGACCGGGCCCCTGGCTCACCAGGTCCTGAACGGTCTGCCAGGGGGCTGCGGAGTAACCCTTGTCTCCGGGCACCATGCCCGCCAGGTCAAACAGGCCGCTGGACAGGGGCAGCTGGCTGCCCGTGCCCACCACGGCAACCTTGAGCCCTTTTTGAGCCGCAAAGAGAGCTGCCGCGCTTCCGGCAAGTCCGTTTCCCACCACCACGACGTCTCGCTGGCCGTCCCAGGGGTCTCTGGCCGTAAGGCCCATATCCGCTGCATTACTCATGCCCCACCTCCATTCCAAAGAGTCCGCACTGCAGGGCCTCATGAAGCTCCGCCCGGGCGAGGTTCTCTCCCCAGGAGACGGATCGCATCCCCTTCCAGCGCTCCTTATAAAAACGGGCCAGACCGGAGAGGCCCTCGTCCCCTGTCACGTGCCCCTGGCCGTACATCCAGGCAGCCAGCCTCAGCCCGCAGAAGCTCCCCTGGCAGGGCCCTTTGCCCACGCGGCTTCGCAGGCCCACTTCCACAAGGCCCCGGGCAAGGCCCTGGCTCTCCAGGGAGGCCACCAGGGAACCGATGACCGACTCGGAGACCATTTCACACTCGCAGATCATGCCGTCACCGTCCTGGTGACCGGACATCCACTTTTTAGGGGCCGCACCGGGCTCGGTCCACATGGCGTCGCCACTGGCCGGCAGGATGCGGGTACGGGTCAGACAAGGGCCCCCCGTGCCGAGGTAATGGCAGACGGCGTCCGCAGCCCTTTCCGCCATGAGTCGGTAGGTGGTGAGTTTTCCGCCGGTGATGGTAAACAGGTTTTCCACCCCCTCCTCCGCATGATCCATCAGGACAAATCCTCGACTGACGCTGCGGTCGTCTCCGCCGGAGGCGGCGCCGAACAGGGGACGAACCCCGCTGTAGGCCCGGATCATCCGCGTCCGTTCAAGGATCGGCAACAGGGGAATGGCCTCCTCCACCATGCGATCCACTTCATCGGTGGTGGGCCAGGCCGCATCCGGGTCATCCACATGGGAGGACGTGGTCCCCACAATGGAAACGGTGCCTCCGGGCACCACAATGTCCGCGTCCGAAGGCGGGCGCAGGCGGTTCACAACCCGGGTGGTGAGGCGATGGTCCGTCACCAGAAGGCTCCCCTTGGAGCACCGCACCTGGGTCGTGGCCCCGGCAATGGCCGCCACCTGACCTGCCCAGGCACCGGCGGCGTTGACCACGCAGGAGGTTTCCACCTCCACGGTCTCGCCCGTTGCCCGGCGTTTCAAAAGAGCATGGGTCACTTTGGAGCCCTTGCGGGTCACCCCTGCCAGCTCTGTGCCGCAGAGGAGTTCCGCCCCGTGGCTCAGGGCGTCGGAGACGTTGTCCAGAGAAAGGCGAAACGGGTCCACGGTGGCGTCGGCAACCTCATAGGCCGCAACAATGCCGCCGGTGAGGTTCGGCTCCATGGCACGCGCCTCGGCCACGTCGAGCTGCCTGTGGGGCATATCGCTCTGGCTCAGAAGGCTCTCAAAGTCCGCCATGTAATTTTCGTCATCCCCTTCCACACCCACAAACAAGCCGCCGGTGGCCTCGATGCACTGGGGGGCCATCTCGCGGAGCAGGGCGTTCTCATCCCGGCACTCTTCGGCGGAGTGCCGATCCGAATAGAGATACCTCGCCCCGCTGTGGAGAAGGCCGTGGTTGCCCCCCGACGCGCCGGAGTTGACGTCCCCGCGCTCCACAAGCAACACCTTCAATCCCCGAAGCGCCAGGTCGCGCGCTACGCCGCACCCGGTCGCTCCGGCCCCGATGACCGTTACATCCGCTTTTATTCGCTTCATCATCCCATGATGCTCCGTCTTATAGAGTCAGATTAAGGACCTGCCCGTCAGTGCAACAGCGCCCCCGCATTCCATGCATGGACCGAGACCGCCCGTCAAAAGATCCCCCGCAGCTCAGGATGTTCGTTTTCCAAAACAGACACACATTTCGGATACCCGGCGGGCACGCTGCGGTAAACCCTTTGGTTTTCAACCATAAACTCCATGGCATTTCCAGCGCGTCCGGTTCCCTCACAAGGTTCGGAATCGATCCTTTGATCATCCACATCCAGCAGATTGTTCACAATACAACATAAATTTTCGGATTTGAAAACCCAAAACTATTGCTTCCGGCACAGAGAATCGGGATAATAGCTCTTGAGAAAAAGGAATTACGATGCTATCACACATTAAACTTTGCAGGTTCGTTCTCATCAAAACCGAAAATCAAGGAGAGTAGAGGTGAACACCGGGGATCGGGAATACAACGCAGCAGATGTCATCCGAACGCTGCCGAGACGTCAGAAGGCGATCTATGACATGGTCCTTGAAAAAGGCTTTGTCTCCATCGAAGGGCTCTCCCAGCACTTCTCCGTGACGCCCCAGACCATCCGGCGGGATATCAACAACCTGTGCAGCGCCAAGCTGCTCCAGCGTTACCACGGAGGCGCCGGTCTCCTGAACAGCGTGGAAAACTTCACCTACTCCACCCGAAAATCGCTGTGTTCGGAAGAGAAAATCCGTGTGGCCCAGCACGTGGCCCAGTTCATCCCCAACAACGCCTCCCTGTTCCTGGACATCGGAACCTCCACCGAAGAGGTGGCTCGGGCCCTGGTGGACAAAACCGGCCTGCGGGTCATCACCAACAACCTCAACGTGGCGTCCATCCTGGGCCAGAACCGGGGCTTTGAGATCCTGGTCTCCGGGGGCGTGGTCCGAAACCACGACCTCGGCATCACCGGAGAGGCGGCCATCGACTTCATCAGCCAGTTCAAGGTGGATTTCGGCATCATCTCAGTGGCGGGCATCGACCCCGACGGCACCCTCATCGACTTCGACTACAACGAAGTGCGCATCGCCCGGGCCATCATCAGCAACTCCCGCCAGGTCTTTCTGGTGGCCGACCACTCCAAGTTCAACCGAAGCGCCATGGTGCGTATCGGCAACCTGGAAGAGGTGGATGCCCTCTTTACCGACCGCACCCCCCCGGCCTCCTTCCTTGAGATCATCAAGCGGGGCGACGTGAAGCTGCACATCGCACACGGCGGCAAACACTGACCCCCTGAAAACAGCCGAACGAACCATTGCTGCATTCGAACGCAAAAAGGGCCGCCCCCATCCGGGGCGGCCCTTTTTTTTGCCGATGCACGGCTTTTTTTGTGCTCACAACCAATGTCTGCAGTGACGACCCGGACCCAGGAGGGCCCGGGCCCATCGCTGCAATGCCGGGGAAGGGGCCAATGGCGATGGCGGGGTGCCCCTCCCCCGAGGACACCGACGGTCGCCGGTGCCGGGAGACTGGAAAAAATCAGAAGCGGGCTGTCAGGGTCACGCCCCCGCCCACGATGTAGCCGTCGGCGCTGGCTGAAACCACGTTGCCTGCAAAGCTTTCGTTGAGGTTCGTGCTCTCGCCACCCACCACACGGGCCTGCTCGATGTCCGTGTACTGGAACACCGCATCGATGGTGTAGCGACCGAAGTTGAAACCGGCTCCCAGGGAGTAGGTCTTCTTGTCCGCATCAGGCCACTGCATGTCCAGGGTGTTGTCGGGGATGGGCGTGGGGTCGTAGAAGTAACCGCCGCGCACGGTGATCATGTCGTTGATGATGTATTCCATGCCGAAGCGGAGCTGCTTGGTGTCTTCCCAGTCCCTTTCATAGGCTTCTTCCATGCCACTCTGTATGGGATCAGCACCAGGAAACACGCCAATGTCTATGGGGTTGGACAGCTTGGACACCTGGTCCTTGTTAATGCTCCAGTCCGTCCAGACAAGGTCGCATTCAATGGAGAACTTGTCATGGGGCTGGTAGCGTACACCGGCCTGTATCTGCTGGGGATGATTGTAGTCCATCGTTGCCGTTGCAACCTTGACACCGTCTTTAAACACGTCGCCTTCAAAATCGGCATCGCACTCGCTGCGGTAAGTCAAACCGAGGGTAATGGTCTCCTTGGGCTTGTACATCACACCGATGTTGTACGAATAGTTTACATCATCCTCCAACTCCATGCCGATGGCGGCCTGATGGTCGGGGGAGGGAAGGTTCCCAAATTCACTTCCGTCCACAATCCCGGCTGCGCTCAGCTTGGCTGAGTAGGCCGCTGCCTCCCCATACTTTTCAGGGTCGGCAGCCGCTGCATTCGCATACACAACGGCAGCACCCGCAACGTTATTAATTGGACCTGTTCCCATTTTCTTGCTGATCGTATCGGCATTGTCGATCAGTTTCCCCACAAACTCAGTGGTATTGGAAATCAGATACTTACTCGTATCTGCACCGGCCTCGGACTTGCCGATGGTGACCCCCACACCAAAGGAGAGTTTATCGTTCACCTTGTACGAAAGGGAAGGCGTCACGCCATACCGCTTATAGTAGGAGTGATAGGCACTGTAAGAGCCCGGGTTTTTCGTAGGGTCCTTTTCCCAGTCCAGCTCCATGCCCCAGGGGGCGTAGGCGGCAACGCCCAAAGCGAAACGCTCGCTGATCTTCTGGGCATAGCCCAGGTGGGGGGCCACGAGAAGGTCGGAGTCGTCACTGAAATCCGTGGGCTCGATGAGGTTTTCCGACATGTCAGAGCGGTTGGTCACCGTAAACTGGGACATCTCGATGGTGGGATCCACCGCAAGGGCTCCCACAGAGAAGACCTTGCCCTCAATCTGAGAGAGGCCCGCCGGGTTGTAGTACGCGGCAAAAGGGTCGTCGGCCGTGGCCGCATAGGCCCCGCCCAGGGCGGTGGCCCTGGCACCGATACCGTATGTATCCACTGAACCTGCATAAGCCATCGTGGAAGCGGCAAGCACACAGGCCGCCGCACAAGCAAAACGTTTCACCATTGTTTCCTCCTTACACATAGCATGTCAACATAGCAGCGACGCTCGAAACTCGGGACCGGAATCATCCCTTCATACCAGTGCCCCATCCATAAACACCGTCCCGCCGTCCACCATGGATCGCCCTTTCCAGGGAGGTTTCCGGCAAGATATCGGGAATGTTGCGACCCAGCACACCGATCTCAGAGTCAAAAAACCGACCGTACGGAACACTACACATCAGGTGCATATTAAAGCCCGGTTCAAAAGTTAATGACGCCTTCTACACATGCGACCAGCGTTCACTCAAACCGCGCAGCACTGTACCACTCTTCTACCGTAAGTCAATTGTGCAACCATCGTGCCATCATGTGAACAATGGTTATTGAGTAATCATTCCACCACATTCACAGAATCATGGAACGGACAGGTTACGCGCCCTTTCGTTTCATATTGAAATCATAGTTTCAAAATGATACAAAATTTAAACCATAAGCCCACATTCACAGAGGTGATCATTATGCTGTCCGACCCCTTCTCCCCGTCGCAACTCATCACCCGGGACCCCCAATACGGGTTCCCCCTCTTCGGCCCCAGCCGTGTCCTGGGCGTCAGCATCGCCACCCTGGAACGGTTTTACCGGGACTTCACCGAAATGGTGGACAAAAAAACCCGCCGACGCATTGCCGAAAACCTGGGCTACGAAGTCGGCCTGGGCCAGGCCACAACCCTGTCCGGGCTCTGCGCCTTTTCATCGGCCTCGGAGCACCTGCACGCAGGGAGCAGGCTTCGGAACTTCACCGGCTACTGTAACGAACGCATCACCTCCCTGGACATCACCCCCGAGGGAAAGCTGGTGCGATTCAGCGGCCGGTGGGCCGGATCCTTTGAAACCGCCATCTACCTCAAAACAAACAGCCGCAAAAACAGGGGACATGCCAGCCGGCCGGTGTGCCTGGCCCTGTGCGCCATCCTCAGCGGATATGCCTCGGCGGTGTTCGGAGAGAAAATTGTGGTGAGGGAAACGGCCTGCCAGGCCATGGGAACAGCGGAATGCCACTTTGAAGGAAAACCGGCGACGGCATGGGACCACGGCGAAGCCCCGCCGTACATGGATGATGAGGGCGACCACGCCCTGGAGAGCAACATCACCAAGCTGAGGGAAATCCTGGGCCTTGAAAATCGCCCGGCCGCGGCCCCGCCCTTTTTCGCAACAGCCGACCCGGTGTGCAGGGATCCGGGCTTTCGGGCCGTGCTGGACCGCACCGACAAGGTGGCCCCCACCGATGCCACGGTCCTTATCTTAGGGGAGAGCGGATCGGGCAAGGAGGTTGTGGCCCGCCGAATCCACGCCGGATCCCGCCGCAGCAATGCCCCCTTCCTGGCCATCAACTGCGCGGCCCTGCCCCCGGAGCTCCTGGAATCCGAACTCTTCGGCCACGTGCGCGGAGCCTTTACCGGCGCGGAGAAAACAAAAAAAGGGCTCTTTGTCTCCGCAGGGGAGGGCACAATCTTTCTGGACGAAATCGGAGACATGCCCCTGCCCGTCCAGGGCAAACTCCTGCGCGCCCTGCAGGAAAGAGAAGTACGCCCGGTGGGCGGCCTGGAGGATATCCCCGTCAAGGCCCGCATCGTCGCCGCCACCAACCGGGACCTGGCCGCCATGGCCCGAGAAGGCTCCTTTCGCCAGGACCTCTACTACCGGTTGTCGGTCTTTCCCATCACCCTGCCCTCACTGGCCCAGCGCAAAGAGGATATCCTCCCCCTGGCCCACGCCGTCTTGAAAAAACGGGCTCCGGATCACCCGGGGTTCTCCTCAGCCGCAGAAAAAGCCCTGCAAGGCCACACCTGGCCCGGTAACGTCCGCGAACTCGAAAACTGGGTGGAACACGGCCTGATCCTCGCCGGCAACACCCCCATCGACACCGATCACCTCCCGGAAGCCCGGCACACCACACCCTCCGGCGACAGCATCGACGGCGACCTTCCCAGCCTGGAAGACCTCACCCACCGCTACATCCACAAGGTCCTGGCCCACACCAACGGCAACAAAAAAGAGACCGCCGGCATCCTGGGCATCGGCACGGCAACCCTGTGGCGACACCTTAAAAAGGAAACGATGGGGGGCTAAGGGCTAAGGGCTAAGGGCTAAGGGCTAAGGGCTAAGGGCTAAGGGCTAAGGGCTAAGGGCTAAGGGCTAAGGGCTTATAGGTGCCTGAAAAACGGATGTCAAGCCCACGATTCGGCACCTCGTCACTCTTTCTAATGATGCCTCCGGCGGCCCTGCCGGGGGCCAAACTTTTGCCAATTAGATGTCTTGGGTTTGACAAACAGGTTTTGCTCAATTTCACAAAAATCTTCGCGAAAGCTCTTCCCCTGAGGAACGAAGGGGGAGGGCTTTCGCAACCTGGGGTCCAGGGGATTTATTCCCTGGCCGCCGGAGGCACGCTTTCAACTGGGGCAGGTTGCTTCCCAGGGTTCCCGTTCGTCGGCCCGGGAGAAGATCTCCCGGTACTGGATGGCTTCGGCCACGTGGGGGGTATCGATGGCATCGGCGCCTTCGAGGTCGGCGATGGTACGGGCCATTTTCAGGCAGCGCATCCAGGCTCGGGCTGAAAGGCCCAGGCGTTTCACCGCGGCTTCAAGCAGGTCCCGGGAGTCCGGGCCCACCTGGCAGAAGGCTCTTACCTCGCGGCTTCCCATCTGGCCGTTGAACCGGACGGAAAGGTCTTTGAACCGGTGTGATTGCCGGGCCACGGCGGCCACCACCCGGGCCCGCACCGCGGCCGACGGCTCTGCCCCGGCCTGTTTCCGTCCGGAGAGTTCGTCAAAGGAGACGGCGGGCACCTCCACATGGAGGTCAATGCGGTCCAGTAAGGGGCCGGAGATGCGTTCCTGGTATCGTTCCACCTGCACGGAGGAGCAGCGGCATTCCCGGCCGGGGTGGGTGGCATACCCGCAGGGACAGGGGTTCATGGCACAGACAAGGAGGGTGTCGCTGGGGTAGGTAACCTTGATGCGGGCCCGGGCGATGTGGACATCCCCATCTTCCAGGGGCTGTCTCAGGACATCCAGGACCCGTTTCTTGAACTCGGGGAGTTCATCTAAAAACAGCACCCCGTTGTGGGCGAGGCTCACCTCCCCGGGCATGGGGTTCTGTCCTCCGCCGATGAGACCCGCATCGGAGATGGTGTGGTGGGGCGAGCGCACCGGGCGAATGGTGACCAGGGGCGTGCTTCTGTCCAGAAGGCCCGCTGCGGAGTGGACCCGGGTGGTCTCCAGGGCCTCATCAAAGGAGAGGGTGGGCAAGATGGAGGGCAGGGCGCGGGCAAGCATGGTTTTTCCGGATCCCGGAGGCCCGTTCATCAGGAGGTTGTGGCGCCCTGCCGCCGCGATCTCAAGGGCCCGCTTGGCATGATGCTGGCCCACGATATCTGAAAAATCCACAGGGCAGCTGCCGGCACCGGGCTCCAGCCCGTCAAAGGGCGGCTCCGGCACCAGGGGATGGATGCCCTTAAAAAACCCCACGGCCTCGGAGAGGCTTCCCACGGCAAAGACCCTGATGCCCCGCACCACCGAGGCCTCGACGCCGTTGTCCCTGGGGACCATCACCGCGTTCATCCCACGACGCCCGGCCTCCATGGCCATGGCCAGGACGCCTCGCACCGGCTTGACACGTCCGTCCAGGGCCAGCTCTCCGCAGATCAAAAAGCCCGATGCCGCGCCCTGGGGCACCATGCCCGTTGCCGTGAGAACCCCTAAGGCCACGGGCAGGTCAAAGCCCGTGCCCTCCTTGCGCATGTCGGCAGGGGCCAGGTTGACGGTGATGCGATCCCTGGGAAACTGAAAACCGGAATTGGTCACCGCCGCCTTGACCCGCTCCCGGCTCTCCCGTACGGCGGTCTCGGCAAGCCCCACCGTGGTAAAGGCCGGAAGTCCGCGGGCGATATCCACCTCCACATCCACCACCCGGGCTTCCACCCCCACCAGTGCACTGCTGAAAACCCTGGCCAGCACGCCCCCTCCTTTTCACCCCCCAGGGAGCCCCGGGGCTCCGGGATGACAATGGCTTTGATATTTCATGGTATTTGATATATAAACCCACTAAGTTGAGATTTTTCCGAATAATCAGGGGCCACGGACCACGGCACCCACATCCACCCGCGTGTGTCGACTTTACGAGTGATACCACGCACAGACAGACGGCCCTCACAGGGCATAGGATGTCGACACGCCTGATGCGTTTATCGGACAAACCCATCACACCACCATGCACAAACGATTTGGATACTTCGGGAAAAACTCTCAAGGGACACTGAAACGATCGGACACGATCAAAACGACGATATCGGGCGGCCTTTATCAGGCCCCCGCAGACGATACGGTGATGACAATTTACATGAATCAACGCACCTTAGCAAAACCTTTTTCATGCTCGGGAACCGGCGTCCACTCCGGTGTTCGGGTCAACCTGACCGTCCATCCGGCCCCCGCCAATCACGGCATTCGGTTCCAGCGCAGCGACCTCCCCGACAGCCCCACCATCCGGGCCCTGTTCCGAAACGTCGTGGACACGAGCCTTGCCACGGTCATCGGCCAGGAGGGCGCCATTGTCTCCACCATCGAACACCTCATGGCCACCTTTGCAGGCCTTGCCATCGACAACGCCCTGGTGACCATCGACGGGTATGAGATGCCCATCATGGACGGCAGCGCCCGCGTGTTTGCCCAAGGCATCATGGAAGCAGGCATTGTGGCGCTGGACAAGCCCCGGAGCTTTCTGGCCATCACCAAAAAAGTGGAGCTCTGCGAGGGGGACAAGCGGGTAACCGCCGTGCCGTGCGACCACTTCTCCATCACCTGCGGCATCGCCTTCAATCACCCCATGATCAACGAACAGAGCGTCACCCTGGACTCCCGGGACAACACCTTCCTCACCGACATCAGCCCGGCCCGCACCTTCGGGTTCTACCGGGACATCAAGATGCTCAAGCTTTACGGGCTGGGGCGGGGCGCGGAGCTGGACACCGGCATCGCCCTCACCGACGACGGCATCATGAACGAAGGGGGCCTGAGGTTCCCCGATGAGTTTGCCCGCCATAAGCTCCTGGACTGCCTGGGTGATTTTTCCCTTCTGGGGATGCCGATCCTTGCCCATATCACCACCAATAAGTCCGGACACGCTTTTAACCACGCTTTCCTGGAGACCCTCTTCGAACACAAGGACTCCTGGGAGACACGCACGGTGGAAGCCGACGCCCTATGAAAAGCCGACTCTCAACGCTTGCCGTCTGTGTGGTGCTCCTGATTCTCCTCCTTGCCGCAGCCGCAGGGGCTGCGTCCCAGGACCCGCGGCTTGCAAGCCTCACCATCACCAACACCCGGGACCACCTGCTCCTTTACACCGAGCTGGAGGGGGCCTTTGTGGAAAAGGTGGAAACCGCCGTCCAGAGCGGGGTGGAGACCACGGTCTCCTACGACATCGACATCTTTGAACAGAAGCGGTTCTGGTTTGACAAGCGCATCGCCTCCATCCGGGCCGAACACCGGGTCAAGTTCGACGCCATGAAAAAAGTCTACACCATCACCCGCTCCTGGGCCGAGCCCCAGAGCCTCACCACCGAAAACTACGAGGAGGCCAAGCAGGTCATGAGCCGCCTGGAAGGGCTGCGCGCGGCCGCCCTCACCGACCTGACACGCGGGGAAGCCTACCAGGTCCGGGCCAGGGCCCGCCTGGAAGAGTTCACCCTGCCCGTTTACCTGAAGTTCATCGGCCTCTTTGCCGATCTGGACGCCTTTGAAACCGACTGGCGACACGCCGCCTTCGTCTATTAAGAGGTGGCCATGACCCCACCCCTTGACACGCCCCCCACCGAGCCTTCCCAGAAAACCGGTTCCTCCCCCGGCCGGATGCCCATGGACCTGTCCATGAAGCGCCCCTCGGCCGAGGCGGAAAAAAAGCGCCAGAAGCGGGAGTTTCTCTTCATTGGCCTTCTTGTCGTGACCGTGGGGCTCATCTCCTACGCCATCAGCAAGGCGTCAAACTACGGCGCCAACTTCCCCATCTCCAACACCCTGTTGATGTTCATCCTCATCAACATCAACATGATGCTGCTGCTGACCCTGATCATCCTGGTCTTCCGCAACCTGGCCAAGGCCTACTTCGACAGACGGAAAAAGACCATGGGCTCCAAGCTCCGGGTGAAGCTCGTCATCGCCTTCATCACCCTGACCCTGGTGCCCACGGTGGTGCTCTTTTACTTTTCCATGCAGTTCATCTCCACCAGCATCGCCTACTGGTTCAACGCCCCGGTGGAACAGGCCCTTGAAAACTCCCTGTCCATCGGGCGGGAGCTTTACACCCACATCGAAAAAAACAACGCCTTCTTCCTGGATCGCATCGCCTACCAGCTGGACAAAAAATACCTGAGCTCCAGCAAAAAAAGCGCCCTGTCCAATTACATCGTGGTGAGCCAGCGCGCCTTCAACTTAGACGCCATCGAGGTCTACGGCAAAAACACCGAGCGCCTCACCTTCTCCATCTCTTCGGATACCGCCCCCACCACCCTCAACCTCATCGCCGCCGGGGAACTCCAGAAAGCTGCGCAGTCCAAGGGGATCCACACCCTCATCGAAGAGAGCGGGGGCCAGGAACTCATCCGCAGCATCGCCACCGTCCCCTTCCGGGCCGATCGCCAGAACGCACGAGCCTACGTGGTGATCACCATCCGGGTCTCCAGGGAGCTGGTGGGCAACATCTCTTCGGTAACCCGGGGCTTTGAGGAGTATCAGCAGATCAAGCTGATGAAAAAGCCCATCCGCACCACCTATTTCATCGCCCTGTCCATTGTGGCCCTGCTGGTGCTCTTCTGCGCCATCTGGTTTGCCTTTTACCTGGCCCGCTCCATCACCATCCCCATCATGGAACTTGCCAAGGGCACGCGGCGCGTGGCCGAAGGGGACCTCTCATTTCACATCGACGTGGTGGCAAACGACGAGATCGGAAGCCTGGTGGTGGACTTCAACAAGATGACCCGTGACCTTGGGATCAGCCGGGAACAGCTGGCCCTGTCCGCCCGCATGCTTAAAGAGCAGAACCTGGAGATCGAAGAGCAGCGACAGTACATGGAGATTGTCCTGCAGAGCGTCTCGGCCGGGGTCATCTCCCTGGACCCGTCGGGCCATGTGGCCACCATCAACAAGTCTGCCGAGCGCATGCTGCAGGTCAAGAGCAAGCATGTGATCCGCCACCACTACACCGAACTCCTGGGGGGCCAGGAGAGCCAGACCGCCAAGGAGATCTCGGAAAAACTGGAAAACTCCGGCAACGGCATCAACTTTCCCGTCTCCCTTGCCATCAGCGGCAAGCCCCGGAGCTTCAACGTCCACTCCACCACCCTCCGGGACGACAACGGTAACCCCATGGGCCTGGTCATCGTCTTTGACGACATGACGGAGCTGGAAAAGATCCAGCGCCTTGCGGCCTGGAGAGAGGTGGCCAGGCGCATCGCCCACGAGGTCAAAAACCCCCTGACCCCCATCGCCCTGTCGGCCGAGCGCCTCAAGCGCCGCTACTCCAAGGTGGTGGCCGAGCCGGTTTTCGACGAGTGCACCCGCACCATCATCGAACACGTGGACCTCATCCGCAACCTGGTGAACTCCTTTGCCTCTTTTGCCCGCTTCCCCACCGCCAACCCCGAGCCCTGTGAGCTGCCCCCCATCGTGGAAGACTGCCTGGTGCTCTACCGGGAAGGCCTCCCCGATATTGAGTTTACAGTTGAGTTTGTAAATGATATTCCCCTTTTGAATCTCGACCGTCAGTTGATCAAGCAGGCCCTCATCAACCTGATCGAAAACGCCGTGGCGGCTGTTCGGGGCCGGGGGCGAATCGCCCTTTCCCTTTCGTACAACAGCCTCAAACAGGTGGTCACCCTGGAGGTGGCCGACTCCGGAACCGGCATCCCCGATCCCGTCAAAGCCCGGCTCTTTGAGCCCTACTTTTCGACCAAAAAATCCGGGACCGGCCTGGGCCTTGCCATCGTCAACTCCATTGTTTCCGACCATAACGCCGAAATCCGGGTGCTGGACAACGATCCCACCGGCACCCGCTTCGTCATTGAATTCCCGGTACAGGCCCCGGCCTGATCCCGGCTTCGGCTCACCAAGAGCCCGCCCAAGGAGAACACCTTATGTTTCCAACCCTGCTTATTGTGGATGACGAACAGCCCATCCTCCATTCCCTTGAGGGGCTGCTCTCCGACGAGGGATTTAACGTCCTGACAGCCCCCAACGGCTATGAGTGCCTGAAGACCATCGATGCCGAGCACCCCGACCTGGTGCTGCTGGACATCTGGATGCCGGGCCTGGACGGCATTGAAACCCTGCGGGAGATCAAGAAGTCCCACCCGGACATTCCCGTTATCATGATCTCCGGCCACGGCACCATCGACACGGCGGTCACCGCCACCAAGTACGGGGCCTTCAGCTTCATCGAAAAGCCCATCAGCATCGACAAGGTCATCGTGGCCATCAACAACGCCCTGAACTTTCGCAAGCTGGAAGAGGAGAACCGCTTCCTGCGGACCCGCATGATCGCCAAAAACGCCATCGACGGATCCAGCCCCCCCATCCTTGCCCTGAAGCAGCAGATCATCGCGGCCGCCCCCACCGAAGCCCCCATCCTCATCACCGGGGAGAACGGCACCGGCAAGGAGCTTGCCGCCCGCACCATCCATCAGTTCAGCACCCATTCAGAGAGCCCTTTAATCACGGTCAACTGCGCGGCCATCCCGGAAGCCCTTTTTGAAAGCGAGCTCCTCGGCCACGAAAAAGGCGCCTTTGAAGGGGCCAAGGCCAAGCACATCGGCCGCTTTGAGCTGGCCGACGGGGGCACCCTCTTTTTCAACGAGATCGGGGACATGACCCTGGCCAACCAGGGCAAGCTGCTCCAGGTCATCGAAGAGAAACGCTTCTGCCGCCTGGGCGGAAGCCGGGTCATCGACGTCAACGTGCGCATCATCGCCGCCACCAACAAGGACCTGAGAAAAGAGATCGAAGAGGGTCGCTTCAGGGAAGACCTCTACTTCCGCCTCAACGGCGTGCCCCTGGAGATGCCCCCCTTGCGCAACCGGATAGAGGACCTCCCCCTGCTTGTGGGGCGCTTTACCCAGGAGTGGTGCAAAGCCTCCGAATCCGAGCCCAAAGCCTTTGAACAGGACGCCATGGAAGCCCTGGCCGACCACAACTGGCCCGGCAATGTGCGGGAGCTGAAGAACCTTGTGGAGCGCCTGCTCATCACCGTCAACAAAGAGACCGTCGCCCTGGCCGATCTTCCCACGCCCTACCGCGCCCCGGAGGCCAGAGAGAGCGCGGACAGCCTCTCTGAGCTGGCCGATATCGCCGACTTCCGGGAGGCCAAAGAGGCCTTTGAGCGGGAGTACATCAAAAGGCGCCTCGCAGAGTGCGACAACGACACGGCGGCAGCAGCCAAAAGCCTGGGCGTCAGCAAGGGCCACATCACCAAAATTCTCAAATCGTAAGGGCATCAGGCATCATCCATGCGCATCATTGGCGGAGAACGACGCAAGAAAAAACTCCTGGCCGTCCCAGGCATGGCCACCCGGCCCACGGCGGACCGGGTCAAGGAGACCCTCTTCAACATCATCCAGAACCACATCCGGGGGGCCTTTGTCCTGGATCTCTTCTCGGGCACCGGGGCCCTGGGCCTCGAAGCCCTGAGCCGGGGGGCGGACCATTGCCTCTTTGTGGACAACCAGCGCCAGGCCCTGGAGACCTGCCGAAAGAACATCGCCGCCTGCGGCTTTGAGGAGAGAAGCACCGTCACAAAGTGGGACATCGCCCGCAACCTGGGCTGCCTCTCCCGCTACCCCGCCCGGCTGGACCTGGTGTTCATGGACCCCCCTTATCGCAAGGGCCTGGCCGACCTGGCCCTGGCCCACCTCATCCAAGCCGGGGCCCTGGCCCCGGAAGGGCTTGTGGTGGTGGAACACGCCGCAGACGAGTCACCGGCGGCGCCCGACGGCCTGGCCCTCACCGAGACCCGGCACTACGGCTCCACAGCCCTCTCCTTCCTCTCTCCCCTGTAAGGGAGCCCCGAAAAATGCGGGCCCTCCGGCTCGCCCCGGGCAACTCCCCTTAATTCATGGGGTTCCCGTCACCTGCTGCCGCGGCATTCACTGCCGCGGTGGCGGAACCGGTAACCGGCCTTCGCCCTCCAGCCCTCTAACATATGCAATTTCCGATGAAAAAGGTTGTTCACCCTCTTTTTTTTGTGTTAGAGCTTCTCTGACATTGGGCCCACTGTTCATTCAGCGAAAAAGGATCTGACACCATGGAAACAATCGCCGTTTACCCCGGTTCCTTCGACCCCCTCACCAATGGCCACATCGATCTTGTGGAACGTGGATTGAAAATCTTCGACAAAGTGGTCATTGTGACCCTCAACAACCGGGCAAAAAAACCCCTCTTTTCCGTGGAGGAGCGCCTGTCCATGATCCGGGACTGTTTTCAGGGAATGGATTCCGTGGAGGTGGATGCCTTTGACGGGCTGGTGGTGGATTACGCCCGAAAGCGAAACGCCAACGCCATCCTGCGCGGGATGCGGGCGGTTTCGGACTTCGAGAACGAATTTCAGATGGCCATGTTCAACCGGCGGCTCAACCGCGATGTGCAGACGGTCTTTCTCATGACCGGCATGCGCTGGATCTTCACCAGCTCCTCCGGCATCAAGGAAGTGGCAAGCTTCGGCGGGGACGTCTCCGGCATGGTGCCCCCCTCCATCGAGAAAAAGCTCAAAGATAAATTTCACCAGGCATACAGCAAGGGTTAACGGGCATGGATTTCTGGCAACTGACCATATTCTGCAAGGTGGTGGAGCTCAAGAGCTTCTCCCGTGCAGCCGAAGCGATCTACCTCTCCCAACCCACGGTGAGCAGCCACATCAAGGACCTGGAGGAGCACTGCGGATTCCGCCTCCTGGACCGCCTGGGCAAAGAGGTGCTGCCCACCAAGGCAGGGACCCTGCTCTTCAGCTACGCCAAGCGCCTGCTGGCCCTGCGGGACGAGGCCGAGACCGCCCTCTCCCAGTTCCGGGGTGTCACCAAAGGCTCCCTGACCCTGGGCGGAAGCACCATCCCCGGCGGATACATCCTGCCTGAAATCATCGGCCGGTTTGCCAAGGCCCACCCCGAAGTCCAGGTCTCCCTCATCATCCGGGACACCCGGGACATTGCCGACGGTATCTTGAACGGTGACGTGGAGCTGGCCGTCACAGGGGCGCCCCTTTCGGACCCGGCCATCTTTCAGGAGCCCCTTTTCGAAGACGACATGCGCCTCATCGTCCCCGCCGATCACCCCTGGGCCAAACGAAAAAGCATCCCCGTGGAGATGCTGAAAACCGAACCCTTTGTCACCCGGGAAAAGGGCTCCGGTACCCTGAAGTCCCTGGACCAGAGTCTCTCCGACGCCGGATTCAACCCGTCTGACCTGAAAATCGCCGCCCGCATGGGCAACACCGTCTCCGTGTGCGAGGCTGTCAAGTGCGGGGTGGGGGTCTCCATCCTCTCCACGCGGGCCGTGGAGCGGGACATCCAGGCCGGCCTTTTGTCCGCCATCGCCATCGAAGGGGTGAACCTCAAGCGCTCCTTCTACCTCACCCGCCACAAGAAGCGCACCCCCTCCCCCCTGGCAGACGCCTTTGCCGCCTTTCTCAAGAAAACAAGTTAAAAGCGAGCCTCCGGCGGCGAGGTGAGCCACCTCGAAAGCTGATAGCCCTTGCGCTTCGCCCCTCGTTCCTCGGGCCAAAGCACAAGGGCCTTCGACTCCGGCTTTGCCCGACATAAACGCCGATGGTTTATGCGAGCTGGCTCACAAGCTTCGACGTAACAGGGTATGGTGTTGCGACTTGTCCAATGTGGATCTATCCGCACTGCCTCCGGCGGCCAGGTGGGACCAAGAACAGAATACCCCCGTGGTTTAACCTTTGTTCCTCGGGTTAAGACACGGGGGCATTGGTAATGCATCGATATCGCTTGCAGCGATGGGTTCCGTTCATGCAGGCGCTGAAAGGTTTCAAGCTGCCCCCAGCGCGCGCCCTACATCACGTGGGCAATAAGAACAAACCCGCCCACGAGAAGGACGGTGAAGGCGGTAACCACCAGGTTGAAGTACTTGTCGATAAAGGCTTTGATGGTGGGGCCGAAGAGGTAGATGAGCCCGGCCACCAGACAAAAGCGACCGGCCCTGCCCACGGCGGAGGCAAGGACAAAGATGGGAAAATTGATGGAGAAGAGCCCTGCGGCGATGGTGAACACCTTGTAGGGAATGGGTGTAAACCCGGCGATAAAAACCACCCAGGCGTCCCAGGTGTTGTAGAGGTGTTCCACCCGGGCGAACTTGTCGGCAAAGCCGAAGAGGGCCACGATGCGGTCCCCGATGGCGGCCATGAACTGCCAGCCGATGAGGTACCCGAGCATACCCCCCAGCACTGAGCCTGCGGTGCAGATCAGGGCAAACCGAAAGGCCTTTTTGTGGGCGCCCACGGCCAGGGCAACGAGGAGGACGTCCGGGGGAATGGGAAAAAAGGACGATTCGGCAAAGGCGATGAGGAAAAGGGCCCAGCTCCCGTAGGGGGACTCCGACCAGCTCAGCACCCAGTCGTAAAGACGACGCATAATCTGCATCGGTTGTTACTCCTTCCAGCCGAATTCCCCGATGAGGGGAACAAATCGGCACTTGCCCATGTTTTCGTGCACCAGCTCATTGCCCGCACGCGTGATGCGAAGCAGGTCCTGGGTATCGGCGCCCCCCACCGGCATGACGAGCCGTCCGCCGTCCGCCAGCTGATCGGTGAGGTGAGTCGGGATCTCCGGGGCCCCTGCCGTCACGATGATGGCGTCAAAGGGGGCCTCTTCGGGCCAGCCCGTGGTGCCGTCTGAAAACCGGGGTACGATGTTGAAATAGCGCAGGGTGTCAAACACCTTCCGCGCCCTCATATACAGGGTATGGATCCGCTCGATGGTATACACGCGATAGACCAGCCGGGACAAAATCGCCGCCTGGTAGCCGGATCCGGTGCCCAGTTCCAGGACCCGGTCATCCGGTGACAGGCCCAGGGCCTGGGTCATCTCGGAAACAATGAAAGGCTGCGATATGGTCTGCCTCTCTCCGATGGGGAGGGGAAAGTCTCCGTAGGCCCGATCCATGAGGGCCTCGCTCACAAAAAGGTGACGGGGCACCTCCCCCATGACCTTCAGCACGCGGGGATCGCTGATGCCGCGCCCGGCGATCTGACGCTTGACCATCTCCTCCCGCTGGCGTGCGTATTTTCTCTCCAACACATCCATGCCCATCCCTTCCAACCCTTGCTTGATGAAAATATCGTAATGCAGTGAACACAGGCAGTACCGGGCCTTGATCTTGCCTACGACCTCTCCGTCAGTCTACTAGAAATTTCGTCTGGGCTGTGTATAGCACAACTTATTAACGAATAGTATTGGAAATACTGCTTTTTTTTCTGTAAAATGGGGGATCTTTTCACCCGCAAAAGGCAAGACGCTAAAGGTGATTTTCCTTTAAACACAGGATGTTGCAACACCAAACATCCGACTGTCAACGACAGGGGCGGATCCATTGGAAGGGCTCAAGCAGGTCGCTATTTCGGTCATTCTCCTGATGCTCATCATCACGGTGGGCATCGGTGGGTTTATGACCATCGAAGGGTGGGGCATCACCGATGCCGCCTACATGACCCTGATTACCATCACCACCGTGGGTTTCGGAGAAATACACCCCCTCTCCCCCGTCGGTCGGCACTTCACCATGGTCATCATTGTCCTCGGGACCAGTTTTTTCATTTACGTGGGCGGATCCGTGGTCCAGTTCATGGTGGAGGGCCAGATTCAAACCCTCATGGGGAGGCGAAAATTGGACAAGAAAATCACCCGTCTGAAAGACCACCACATCATCTGCGGCTACGGCCGCATCGGCCGTGTCCTCTACCACCAGCTCATGGCCACCACCCCCATGGACATCGTGGTCATCGAGAAATCACCGGAGCTGGTGCCCCACATGGAAGCGGACGGCGCCCTGTACATCTCCGGGGATGCCGCCCTGGAAGAGAACCTCATCCGGGCGGGCATCAAAAAAGCGTCCTGCCTGGTGGCGGCCCTGGCAACAGATACGGACAACGTCTTTCTCGTGCTCACGGCCCGGCAGCTCAACCCGGAGATCTTCATCATGGCCCGCTGCTGCTACAAAGAGTCCCGGTCCAAGCTCATCACGGCCGGGGCCAACATGGTGGAGTCCCCCTACGATATGGGGGCCGCCAACATGGCCCTGAAGCTGCTCCGCCCCACGGTGACCAACTTTCTGGAACTGGCGCTCCAGGACCGCAACAAGGACATCCAGATGGAGGAGATCGTCATCCACGACGATTCCGAGCTGGTCAATGTGATGCTTCAGGATTCGGGCATCCGGCAACGGTTCGACCTGATTATCATCGCCATCAAAACCCCGGAGGGCACCATGCTCTTCAACCCCTCCTTTGAAACCGTCCTCAAGCCTGGAGACACGGTGATCGCCGTGGGCAAACGAACAAGCCTGACAGGCTTGCAGGCTGCACTCCAGCCTTGAGGAACGGAGAACCCGGCCGACATCAAATCTTGTAGATGGTCCGGGTATCGGTGACGATGATGTCGATGTGCTTGTTTCTCGAATCGGTGGGGACCTGGGCAATCACCTGCTCTTCAAAGGCGATGGCCACCTTTCGGGTTGTGATGGGGAGCTTCTGGACAAACTTGTCGTAAAACTTGTCCCCGATGCCGATGCGGCCGCCCTTTTCATCAAAGGCCTGGCCCGGCACGATGGCAATGTCGATGTGGTTGATGGGAACGGTCTTGCACCGGGCGGGGTCGGGAATCAGGCAGCCGTCGGGGCCGTCAATGAGGTCTTCGGGGCTGCTTTCCACCTTATACAGGGTGGTTTTGCTGGACTCCCGGTTGAACACGGGCAGCACCACAACCTTGCCCCCGTCAAGGGAACGCTTGATGATATCGAGTGTCTCCACCTCGCTCTGCTTGGCCAGGTAGAGAAGCACAACCTTGGCTTCCATGAAGTTGGCAAAATCGAAGAGCCGTTCCTCAATGGTCTTCTGCTTTCGAGACTTCTCCTCGGGCGGAAGCGCATCCAGAACAGCTTCCACCTCAGCGATTATTTCCTTTTTTTTCTCTCCGGCATCTTCCATATATAATCTCCAGTCTTTTTCGCTAAACACATAAAATCAGTAATGATTGGTAATTTTCAAAGCTATTGACTGCCACCATGGACCGTGATAGTAATTTTAAGTTTTTAAAAACAAAAAACCACAATGCCGACCATACCACGAAACGGCATGATATCCGTGGCCCAGCCCGGTCCTCGGTCCATACCATAACACAATACGATATGGGAATCGACAGCTCTGACACAAAATCGTGGTTGTGTGTCCTGCCGAGGCTCTGTAAGGCCGGGTTGCCAAGCGTCCACCATCCCACGTTGCCAGAACAGGTACCTTATTATGCTTGAACTCAAGTACGTCAGAGACAACCTCCAGACCGTGGAGGATGCCCTCAAGAAACGAGGTGGCAAAGCCGATCTCGTCACCTTCGCCGCCTGCGAAGCCAAACGCCGTGAACTCATCGGTGAACTCGAAGCGCTCCGCAACCAGAGAAACACGGTCTCCGATGAGATCGCCGCCATGAAAAAATCAGGGGAAAACGCCCAGCCCCAGATTGATATGATGAAATCGGTCTCCACCCGCATCAAGGCCCTGGACAAAGAGGTCAACGAGGCCGAAGCCACTCTTCAGGAAATCCTCATGGGGATCCCCAACATTCCCCACCCCTCGGTCCCCGAGGGCAAAACCGACGAGGACAACATCCTGCTGCGGACCGTGGGAACCCCCACCTCGTTTGCCTTCGAGCCCAAGGCCCACTGGGACATCGGCGAAGACCTGGGCATCCTGGACTTCGGTCGGGCCTCACGCATCACCGGTGCACGCTTTCCCCTCTACTTCGGGGCCGGAGCGCGACTGGAACGGGCCCTCATCAACTTCATGCTCAACCTGCACACCGAAGAGCACGGGTTCTCCGAGGTACTGCCCCCCTTTATCGTCAACCGCAACAGCCTCAAGGGCACGGGCCAGCTTCCCAAGTTCGAAGAAGACCTCTTCAAGCTGGAAGGCCAGGAGTACTACCTGATCCCCACGGCCGAGGTGCCGGTGACCAACATCCACGCGGGCGAAATCCTCACCGACAAGGACCTGCCCATCCGGTACACGGCCTACACCCCCTGTTTCCGCTCTGAAGCAGGCTCCTACGGCAAGGACACCCGTGGCCTTATCCGCCAGCACCAGTTCAACAAGGTGGAACTGGTCAAGCTTGTGGACCCGGCCACCTCGTACGACGAACTGGAGACCCTCACCCAGAACGCGGAAAAGGTCCTCCAGCTCCTGGGCCTGCCCTACCGGGTGGTGACCCTCTGCAGCGGCGACCTTGGGTTCTCCTCTGCCAAGACCTACGACATCGAAGTGTGGATGCCCGCCCAGGACACCTACCGGGAGATCTCCTCCTGCAGTAACTTCGAAGACTTCCAGGCCCGCCGCATGGGCATCCGCTTCCGCCCCGAAGGCGAGAAAAAGCCGCGCCTGGTTCACACACTCAACGGCTCCGGACTGGCTGTGGGCCGCACCGTGGCCGCCATTCTGGAAAACTGTCAGCAGGAAGACGGATCCGTGAAGATCCCTGAAGTACTCGTACCCTACATGGGCGGCAAGGAGGTCATTGCCAAATGAAACCATCGGATTTTCCAGAAGACATCAGGGACCTGATCCTTCCGTCATCGGAAGGGACCATGATCTACCGCTGCCTGGGCTGCGGCAGCGAGCACGGCATTGACGAGCTGCTCTACGTCTGCCCGGACTGCGGCAGCGTCATGATGCTCCACGAGACCTCCGGCCTGGCGGCAAAAAAAGCAGACGGTCCCACCTGGCGAAAGATCCTGGACTACCGGCGCATGCTCAACATCCCCGCACTCAAGGGGATCTACCGGTACCACGAGTTCCTCGGCCCTGTGGTCCCCCTGGACGCTGTGCTCTACCTGGGCGAAGGGCACACCCCTGTGGTGGAAGCCAACACCCGCCTCCAGGAGCTTACCGGCGCCCGCTTCTTTTTTAAAAACGACGGCCAGAACCCCAGCGCGTCCTTCAAGGACCGGGGCATGGCCAGCGCCCTCTCCTACATCAACTCCCTGATAAAAAAAGGGAGCATGAAGGAGATCCTGGCCGTGTGCGCCTCCACCGGAGACACCTCGGCGGCTGCCGCCCTGTATGCCTCCTACCTCACCGACGGGATCAAGTCCGCCGTGCTGCTTCCCCAGGGCAAGGTTACGCCCCAGCAGCTCTCCCAGCCCCTGGGCAGCGGCGCAAAGGTCTTTGAGATCCCGGGCGTGTTCGACGACTGCATGAAGGTGGTGGAGAACCTTTCCTCCCGCTACGACGTGGCCCTGTTAAACTCCAAGAACGCCTGGCGCATCCTGGGCCAGGAGTCCTACTCCTTTGAGATCGCCCAGGACTTCGACTACGCCATGGAGGACATGGTGGTGGTGGTTCCCATCGGCAACGCCGGGAACATCACGGCGGTGATGAACGGGTTCCTGAAGTTCTACGAGGCAGGCATCATCGAGACCCTCCCCAAAATCATCGGGGTGCAGTCTCACCACGCCAACCCCGTTTACAAGTATTACCTGGAGCCGGACACGGCCAAGCGGGAGTTCAAGCCCGTCACCGTCAAGGCCAGCGTGGCCCAGGCGGCCATGATCGGCAACCCCGTCTCCATGCCCCGGGTCATCAACGTGGTGGAGACCTACAACCGCCTCTCCGAAAAGAAAAACGTCTTCTTCATGGAAGTCACGGAGCAGGCCATCATGGACTGCGAGCTCCTGGCCAACCGCAACGGCCACATTGCCTGCACCCAGGGCGGCGAGACCCTGGCCGGCCTCATGGAGGCTGTCAAGCAGGGCCTGGTCACCGACCGGGAGACCGCTGTCATCGACTCCACGGCCCATGCCCTGAAATTTTCCGGTTTCCAGGAGACCTACTTCTCCGGGACCTTCCCGGAAGAGTTCGGCATCACCCCGAACCCGGAGCTGGTCAACGCACCCGAGGATGTCAAGGCCGAGGGCCTCACCGAGTTCCCTGCGTCCGGGGCGCCCCTCACCGGGGAGTCCTTTGAGCGGTTTGTCCGCCTGACGGCCGATGCCATCGCCACCCGCCTGGACCTTGCCCGTCAAACATCATAAATCATTGCAGGGCAGGGGCCTTTTCCCGTGAAAAGGCCCCTGCCCCGTCAAATCCCAGGCCCTTTCCCGGTTCATGCCGATCCATGGACAGGGCCTCAGTCCACCATGGAGGCCCCGGAGCCTATGGGTTGTAGGAACAAACGGCTGTTGCCCCTGCTGGTTCTTCTCGTCATCTGTATCGTTGCGTCCGGCCACGCCCGGGCCGAGGTACTCTACAAGCGCTACTACGTCCAGAACGTCAACGGCCGGGATGTCCTCAGCGAGCCCTACACGGTGCGCCCCAACGACTATGTCATCAAGATTTTGAAGCGAAAAGGGGAGATCTCCCACACCAACTTTCCGCTGTTCCTGAACATATTCAAGCTCATCAACCACCACATCGCCGACATCAACCGCATCCACCCCGGCCAGAGGATCTTCGTCCCCCTGAAGTGGCTCGAACCCGACGCCCTTCCCGGGCAGCGGCGGGGCGTCGTGGACCTTCCCTTTATTACGGCGGCACCGGTCAAGCAGCTCATCACCCAGGGCGCCAAAACCCACAAGGTGGCCCCCGGAGACTCGGTCTCCCGCATCATCTCCAACCAGTTCGGGCCCGCAGGAAGCCGGACCTACCGGGAAGGCGTCAAACTCTTCCGACTGGTGAACCCCACGGTCAAGGACCTCAACCGCATCTACATCGGCCAGGCACTCAAGGTCCCCGATGCGTCGGTTCTGAATGAACAGTGGTACTCCTCTGTGTTTGAAGCAGACGGTGAGGTGGTGTTGAACGCTTCCCCCACCGACGCCTCGGCACCGGAGGAAACCGGGGACACCCAGTACGACGAAGAGGAGGCAGACGGCCTGAAGGATCCCTTTGACTCCCTTGCCAAGCTCCTGGGCGGCGTTCTCCTGAACCGAGGGCGATACTATTTTCCCGACGCCGAAGGCACGGACTTTTCCGTGAACCTGTCGGAAACCCCCATTCTGCAGCTTCCCGAGGGACGACGGATCCTCTTTGTCCAAAACGGCCTCTCCCTGTCCACAGAGCGACGGCGTATCATGGCCACCCATTTCAAGAACCTGCAGTTCACCGACATCTCCACCGAACCCAGCCTGCCCCTGCTCCTTGACGCGGTTCAGCTTGCGTACCCCAAAATGCGCCTGCCCATGCCCCTCTCCTTCTCCGAAGAGGGCATGAACCTCTCCCTGAAAGCGCGCTGGGCCTTTAAGTACGACCGGTCCAAATCCCCAGAGGCTTTCCGGGGCATCATCGTCTCGGACCTTTCCGACCCCTCCGGGCGCTTTCCCGTCCCCCTGACCGCCTACTTTCGAAAGCACGGACTTGTGCTGCGGGAATCCCTCCAGGGCGAAGCCCTTCCGCCGGTTTTCTATGCGGTGGAAAAGAGCACCTCACTGAAACGGATAGTCCCCCGCACACGCAAAATTTACGTGGAAAAGCTCGCCAATGCCCTGGGCCTTCTGTACGATTCCAACATCACCATCTCCTTCTCCTATGCCGGTACCCAGCTGGAAACCACCTCCAACATGATACGGGATCCCCAGGGAGAAGGCGCCCTGGTTGACTTCGGCCAGCTCTACGGTGACGCTGCTTTCGCCATCGAAAGCTCCGGTCTTAAGGTGGTCTCCATCCGTAAGGGCGACTATCTCTTCAACGCCACCCTCAAACTCCTCTCCAAGCTGGGCATTCCCCATGAAAAGAACCCGCGCTTCGAGTTCGGAAAGACGGGTGACGGCCTTTCCTGTGCCCTCACCGTGGACGGCATCCTGGTCAAGCCCGCCCCCCTGGTCAAAAAGCTCATCGTCGCCTCCACATTGCCCGACCCGGTCATCGCCCTCCTCGAAGAGCAGGGACTCGGCATTATCCAGGTCCGATAGCCCGAACCTTTTTGAAAAAAGGGACCCGCCGGAGGCAACTGGCAATTGCAATAAACCGAGATTCATGGCACGTTGCGCTATAGGCGCAAACACAGCGTTTTCTCCAAAGATACCTCCCTTCACGGGGGCTTGACCATGACCCATAGGCGATACGAATCGCAACGATCCCGACCATCGCACACACCATCTAAACACCGGGGGCATCATGAATTCATCTGCACGCATCCTGCTCGTTCTTCTGGCCGCGGCCCTGCTGGCCGGTTGCGCCAGCAAAACACCCATGTTGAAAAAGCAATCCGAGGCCCAGCGCAACCTGGGTGAGGCCTACCTGAGCCAGGGCGACTACACCGCCGCCCTCAAAGAACTCCTTGAGGCCGAGAGCCTCTACGCCGACGATTACCTCCTTCAAGACGACCTGGGCAAGGCCTACACCGCCAAAAAACGGTACGAAACCGCCCTCATCCACTTCCAGCGATCCATCGACCTGCAGCCCGACTACGGCCCGGCCAAAAACAACATGGGATCGGCCCTGTTGCTGATGGAACGATGGGACGATGCCATCGAAATCCTCAACCAGGTGTCAAACAACATCCTGTATGCCACGCCCCACTACCCGGTCTACAATCTCGGATGGGCGTACTATAACAAAAAAATGTACGCCAAGGCCGTCGGCTACTTCAACAAAGCCCTGGAGATCCACCCGGAGTTCGTCCTTCCCATGCGGGGCATCGCCCTGTGCCACATGGCCGAAGGGCGCCTTGCCGATGCCACGCACTGGTTTGAAAAGGCCGTCGACACCGCCCCCAGATTTCAGCAGCTTCACTACGAACTGGCAGGGGCCTACCTGCGCTCCGGTTCCTATGAAAAGGCCAAAACCACGCTGACAGCAACCATCGAAATCAACGACCAGACCCCCATTGCCGCCAAAGCGCAGCGTGAGCTCGCGGCCCTTTCCATTTAACCCTCTCCTTCCAGTGGCACGGCCCCGGTCTCTCACCGGGGCCATGGCCACGTGAAACCTTTCGTCACGGGCCAGTGATGCGCTCCGGCAGGGGCCACGTATAAGGCCTCCCCAGACTCAAGAGAAACGAGCTGTCTCCTCCCCCAAGCACGTCCGTCTGGCTCGGGCCGGACCTCCCCCATGCTTTTGCCACCATAAAAAAAGGGAGCGAGGTGTTTACCACCTGCTCCCTTTCGTTGCTCAAATCACTCTTTGGTATTTCCCCCTGCCACGAAAGCAGGGGGAAGCATGTCTAAATTTTCAATTCATCCATTTTCACCACGCGGGGGGTGAGGAAGACCAGCAGCTCCTGCTTCTCTTCCGTACGCGTGCGGTTCTTGAAAAGCCAGCCCAGCACGGGGATCTGGGACAACACCGGAAATGCCGACTCGGCAAAGGTCTTGTTGGACTTGATGATGCCGCCGATGACGATGGTCTCCCCGTCGTTCATGATCAGCTCGGTCTCCACCCCTTTGGTGTTGAGGCCCGGGATCCCGTCGGTGATGCTGCCCACGTCATTCTTGTCGATGAGCACCTGCAGGGAGATCCGGTCGTCGGCCGTCACATGGGGGGTCACCTCCAGCTTCAGCTCCACCTCTTTGAACTCGATGTCCACGTCGCCGTCTTCAACGGTCTGGTAGGGAATCTCAACCCCCTGCTTGATGGTGGCCTTCTTGTTGTCCAGGGTAAGGACCTTGGGTGAGGAGACGATCTTACCGGTGCCCTTGGTCTCCAGGGCCGTGAGCTTGGCATCCAGGATCAGGGTATTGCCGGTGAGCCGTGAAAAGTTGATACCGATGCTGTTGGTGGTGTCCACCCCGTAGTCCATGGCCACGCCGTAGCCGTACACACCGCCCAGGGTGCCGCTCTCGTTGCCCTCTCCAACGGTGGGATAGCCCTCGGTCTGGGCGTTCCAGGTTACACCAAAGGCCCGGGTGAAGTTGGATGAGGCTTCCACAATCCGAGCCTCGATGATCACCTGGGGCGTGATCCGGTCGATCTGGGTGACAATGGCACGGGCCTGGGCGATCTTTTCCGCGGTGTCGGTGATGATCAGCTGGTTGGTCCGGATGTCCACACTGACACTCCCCCGCTCCGGGGTAAGGATGCGCTCGATATGGGGCCTGATGTCCGCGTCTGCGTTGGAGTAGCTGATAAGGATGTACTCCGTGGACATGGGGGCCATGGCCTTCTGGATCTCCTTGGAGAACTGCTGGGAGGCGATGTACTGCAGTCGGGCCGCCTCCTCTTCCTTCAGGGTCTTCAGGGTGGCGATGCGGGTGATGCCGTTTTCTTTCACCGACCCCAGCATGTTCATCTTGAGTACCAGATCCAGGATCTGGTCCCAGGGAACCGGGTTCTGGAGGGTCATGGTGACCTGGCCCGTGACATCCTTATCGATGGCAAAGTTCTGCCCGCTCACGGCCCGGATGATGCGGAACACGTTTTTGATGTCCGTCTCAAAGAAATCCACGGCGATTCTCTCGCCGGTGTAGGTTTTGGACTTGCCCACGGAGATCTCCGGTTCCGCGTCCGCCACCACAACGTCCGGAACCGGGGCGGTACCCACAGCCCCTTCAGGGAGTACGGCCATACCGGCGTCCGCCCCTTGGGGCAGGGCCATGACATCGGCCCCGGCAATGGCTTCTTTCCAGCTGGGCAGGTTGGCATCGTCCTCTTTCTGGGGAGGCACGGTGGTGGGATCGATGCTCACCTCAATCTGGTCGCCGCTCTGGGTCACCAGGTACGGTACGGCATCCCTGAGTTCGATGATAAACAGGGTGTCACCGGCCATCCGATCCGTCTGGACCGGCAATATACGGTTCACGGCGCTGTTGAACCGCGTGGTGATGATGGGGCGCTTCCGGGAGTCGGGCAGGGAGGTGTCGGCAAGCTTGATGTAGAGGGTCTTCTCATCTTTCTTGCTCACTTTGTAGTCCACCGGGCCGGTGGTGCCGATCAGGATGGTGGACGCCCCGCTCTGGCTGCTGGTAAAATCGATCTGGCTCACCGTGGCAGGCCCCACCGCAACGGGCTGAACGGGCGGTGTCTCTACCTTTTTCTCGGCCTGAACAACCACGGCTTCGGATTCCACCGTCATCTCGGCCACGTCGGCCTCTGCCGGTGCCGGTGCGTCTTCAGGCACCAGGGCCACCTCGGGCACGGCCGCGTCCAGGGTGGTGAAGACCACGTCCAGTCCGTTTCCGTTGCGGACCACATCGTACTCCGCCTCCTCCGTAAGGAGAATCTTGATTTGAGTGGCGCTTCCCTTGCGGGAGGTTGTGATGGTCTCTACCACCTCATAGTTCGCCGGCGATTGAACCGCCCCTTCCGCCACATCCGTATCGGGGAAATGCAGGACAACCCCCGGGGGAAGGGACTGGGGTATCATGGCATAGGTCAGCATGGCACTGCCCTGGATGGACACAACCACTTCGCCGGAGTTTCCACGGGTGTCCACACCGGTAATGACCCGTTCAGCCATGACAGATTGCGTCTCAACAGCAGGCGTGACCGCACCCTTATCGGATGCACAGCCGCCAGCCGCAAGCGCCGCGAAAAAAACAAAAAGCACGACTGAAGCTGCCTTCCAGCGCAACATTGAGGTCTTGTCAAACATATTAGTCTTCTCCAAGAGGTTTCTGAAGTTTAAGTTCCCGTGTCCGAACCACAATTTTCCCGAGGAAATTCTCCACTTCTTCTTCAATAACCACCCGGTCCCTGGTGATCTCCACTACCTGTCCCGAGTTGACGCCCATATAGGTCCCCTTTCGGACCACATAGCCTTTGCCGCCGGTCTCTTCCACCATGGCCATACTCCGGCCCGGCATGCTCACGATCCCCACGAGTTTCAGCTGGCCGATATCCAGTTTTTCCAAGGGGGTCAACCGGGACATCCTGCTCTGGCGCACCGTGGGGCGGGCCTCTCCCTCAACGGCCTGGGAGCTGATGCTGCCCCGTGCGAACAGTGGCTCAAAGGGATCCACGCGCCCTGCAGGGTCGTAGCTGGTTTTCCCGTAGAGCATCTCATCCGAGGCCTTTTCAGAAAGCACCTCCGGCTTGGTGGCCTTCACTGAATCAGCCGGGGGCAACCCGGCCACTGCCGGGATCTGTGTCGCGTCCGCCGCCTCGGGCTCGGGTTTGGCCTTGGCCTTGATCGGCACCGTTTCCTTTTTCGATACCTTGAAGGTCTTGACGGCTTCCCGGGACTGTGATGCATCGTCTGCCCTGTCACACCCGAAAAAGAGAGGCCCGGCAAGAAACGCAACCGTCACTATCGATGTCATGATCTTTTTTTGCATGGCTCACGATCTTTGTATTTGATGGATTATTTCTTCTTTGCAGGCTCTTTCTTATCGATGAACTTATACGTCACAGCCGTACACTTCGTTGAAATTTTGCCCTCTTTGTATCCGCCGATCTTGATGTCCCGGATGTTGACGATACGGTTCAAGCCGGTCACCTTATCCATGAACATCACCGTGTTGTGAAAATTCCCCTTCACATGCAGGCTCACGGGGATTTCGCCGTAAAACTCTTTGTTCACCTCTTTCTGGGGCTGAAAAAGGATAAACTCAAGCCCCGTGTCCTGTCCGGACTGAGAAATACTCGTCAGAAGCGAGGGGATCTCCTTTTTTTCCGGCAGGGCCCGCATCACTTTCCTGAATTCCGCCTCTTTCATTTTCCACTCCCGCTTGAGGGAGGCCAGGCGGGCGGCCTTCTTCCGGGCAATCTCAAGCTGGGTTCCAAGGGACTGAAGCGTCTGCTTCTGCTGCTTGATCTCTTCGTATTTGGGCAGGATGGAGAAGTAGAAGATCGACCCGATCAGGACGATGCAGGTGATGGCGCAGATGGCGATCCGCTGAATCTTGTCGAGCTCTTCGACCCTTTTGAACAGGGGGTCCATCGACTGAAACGCTGAGGACTTGTTCATCATTTTACCTTCATACCGGTTGCATTGGTGTTTTTTTGTTTCAACTTGGCCCGGGTGCACACGATTTCAAAGTTCTTCATGGCCACGCTCTTTTTGGACGCCCCCAGCTTCAGGAACCTCAGGCTGGCACTGGAGAAGTAATCCGATGTTTCGAGTTTCCGTGTGAAATCCGCCACGGTGATCTCGTCCAGGGCCGCTCCCTTGAGGGTAATCGTCCTTCCTGTCTCGTCGTAGCTCTTGATCCACATGCGATCGGGAATCACCAGGTCTGTCATGGCGCTGAGAACCCGGACAGGATCCTTGCGAACCACCTGAAGGGACTCAATGATATCTATTTTCTTCTGCAGCACCTTGTTTTTCTTGTTGATGGCGTCCACCTCACGGGCCTTTTTCTTGAACTTGTTCAGTTCGGCCTGGGTGTCGCTCACCTCCTGTTTATACTTCTCAACCGCCGCCCCCACGCTCAGGGAGTAAGCCCCCATTCCCACCCCGATCAAAATAATCAGGAGCACGAAGATGGACACCTGACGGCGGACATTCTCTTTGGTTCGAGCATCTCGAAAAGGCAGTAAATTGATTCGTATCATTTGTCGTTCACTTTCCTTATCGCAAGCCCCATGCAGATGGCCGCCTGGGGCGCCATCTGCTTGAGATAGTCCTCGTCAATGCGCCCGTCGCCCAAATCCACGCCCTTGAACGGGTCGATGGTTTCGACCTCGGTGGAGGTCCTCAGCGCCAGCATCTTCTTGAAGTCGGCGATGTTGCCGCCGCCTCCGCTGATCAGGATCTTCTGGATCCTCTCCTCGGGATAGGTGGAATAGAAGAAATCCAGGGCACGACTGATCTCCGTGCACCAGTCCGCAATGACGGCCGATTCGATATCCTTGAGCTCTTCATTGGAGATACGCTCCCCATTGTTGTTCAACTTGATCTCTTCGGCTTCGTCGGCAGAACAATCCAGCATGGATGAAATTTTCTGGTTTGTCTGGCCGCACCCCAAAGAGACATCCCGCATGAACAGGGAGTTTCGACCTTTGAGAATGTTCAGGGAGGTTTTGCTGGCGCCTACGTCGATGAGGGCCACGAACTCGTCACCGGTGGCGTCCGGCCCCATGTAACCGAGTTCGTAGATATTCTGAAGGGCAAAGGCATCCACATCCACGATGCAGGAGGCCAGGCCTGCCATATCCAGGACATTCACGTAGTCGGCGATCATCTCTTTTTTGGCGGCCACGAGGAGCACGCTCATCTGGTTGGGGTTGTGCTCACTCTCGCCCATGATCTGAAAATCGAGATTGACGTCACTGATATCAAAGGGGATGTACTGTTCGGCTTCGAAGTGGATGGTGGACTGGAGGGCCTCCTCGGTCATGGTCTGGACGTTGATTTTTTTAACCACGACCGAATACCCCCCGATGGAGATGGCGGCGTTGGGGGTCTTGATGTTATAGGCCCGAAGGGCTTCGCGGACGGTTTCCGCCACCTCTTCCGGGTCTCGGATGACCCCCTCCTCGATGGCGCCGCTGGGCATGTCGTAAAGCCCGAACCGCTTTAACGCATACCCGTTTTTCGTATCAGCCACCTCAGCCACCTTGATGGCACTGGACCCGATATCAAGACCGATCAGCTGATCTTTTTTACCAAATGTCATAAGTACACCCTAATACAGGAATGGAATTTTACGGACTTCATGCGCATGCCCCATCGGGCATACGATGACTCCACGGAGGGCAACACGCCGCATCTGCGGTGCAACAGATCTGAATCTCGGATTTTCGCGTCAATGTTGAAACGGAGTGGCGTACGCCTTGCGAAAACCTGTTTATGATTTTATTAATTGTCAGGTACATATATTCGAGTATTGCTATAATGAAGTCAAGGGAAATATATAACTCGCTTGGATAACTGACATATATTGTGCATTAGCCAATTTTAAATCAAGATATTGTATTCATAGAACGTTCTTCATTCCTTTTTTTCATATTGTAACAATATCCGACAAAGGTAAAAATGATGGGGTTGATTGTGACTTGACGAGCAACGGCTCCAAGGCCTGGACAAAGCCTAAGTCAAGGCGAAAGAGGAGCACATTCCGGAAGATTTGGTGAGTCCTTTAACGCGGCCTTTTTCTCAAAAATGGGGGGAATAATCAGGCCAGGACGTGGATAAAAATATACTATATCTTTACGATTATCCACTCGCACATGATTCTGTCAAGGATTTTCCATTGTGGGGCAGATGAAAAGGGGGGACGATGGACGTGCCGGGCGCAGGGCCGAATAAGCAATGCAACGCCCTGAAAAAAAACGGCGCCCCAAAAGGGCGCCGTCTCCATCTGTCGTCACGCGGCGGGCCGGGACAAGGCGCCCCGGCCGCAATGCGGTTCTTACTTGCCTGCGACTTTCTCCGCCGCCAGGTCTTTATACAGTGAGGCCGAAGGGCTCTCGAGGATCTCGCGGTAAAGGGACTCGGCCCCTTGGGTGTCACCGCTCTTTTCCTTGATGCGTGCCAGGAGAAACGTTGCCTCCTCCTGTTTTACAGTGGCCGCGCTGGACCGCACCTTTTCATATATGGACGCGGCTTCATCGGCTTTCCCAAGCCCCTCCAGGGCCTGGGCCTGGCCACACAAGGCAATGTTCCGAAGGGCACTGCCCGAGTCGAACCCCTTGGCGGCCGACGCGTACCAGGCGGAGGCGGACTCGAAGTCACCGCTTTCAAAGGCCAGCCCGCCGTACCAGAGCAGCGCGGCGTCGTAGGTGGCGGCCCCGCCCTTTATGCTCGCAAGGGCATCGGGGGCCTGCCCCAGCCATCGCTGCAGGGCAACCTCACGGCCTTCTTTGGCCTCAAGGGCCTGAAAATCCACTTTCAGTGTCTGAAACGCCAGGGACGCCTGACGGGCAGCCTTATGGCGGTACAGGCCCGTCCCGGCAACCAGGACCAGGCACAGGACCACGCCGGCAACCCCCAGGGTCACCTGGGATTTGTGTTCCCGCACAGCAACCAGGGTTTTCTCAACAAATTCTACGAACCGATCCTTTTCGGCCACGGCCTGGGGATTCTCTTTCTGCATCTCGCACCATCCTCCACAATAGTCTCGTCGTAAACCGCCCGCGCCTTGCTTCAGGATGCGGGCAGCGTGTTTCTGATGCGGGCCCATCCCGCCTCGGGAATATCCGCCCCGGTGACACAGCACACTTCATACCCGCAGGCCGAAGCGATGTTGCCGCACGTCTCGGCGGAGTAGCCCATGACCATGCCGTAGAGAAAGCCTGCGGCCCAGAGGTCGCCAGCCCCCGTGGTGTCGACGATGGTCCCCCCGGATACGGGCGCGACCTCGGTCACGGTGCCGTCAACGGCGATGCGGCTGCCGCGGGACCCGAGCTTTAAAACGGCGACATCGGCACACCGGCTCATCTCGTCCAGGGCCGCGGCCTCGTCGGAGAGCCCCGTAAAGGCACGGGCCTCGTCTTCGTTGGCGATGAGAATGTCCACAGCAGGGATCACCTCCTCCTTGATAAAGGAGAGGGCCTCTTCAACCACGGTAAAGCTGGCAAGGTCCATGGCCACGAGGGCACCGGCCTCTTTGGCCGAGGCCAGGGCCTTGGTCATGAGGGCCTGATTGAAAACCAGATATCCCTCAATGAGGACGATGGCAGCCCCTGCAAATGTCTCCGGAGAGATCTCCTCGGGGGCCAGCTCAGAGGCCGCCCCCAGGTAGGTGAACATGGAACGCTGGGCATCCGGTGTGATAACGGACAGAACACGGCCCGTGGGGGTATCGGACATCACAAGGTCCGGGGTCACCCCGTTTTGCTTGAGATCCTGTTCAAAGTGCTCGCCGTAGCTGTCCCGGCCTCGCTTGCCCACAAAGGTGGCAGCCCCGTTCAGGCGCCCCACCCCCACGATGGTGTTGCAGGCGGCGCCGCCGGGGACCACCGTTACCTCTGAGGTGACTTTTTCAAGGACCCCTTCGGCAAACGATCCGTCCACAAGGGTCATGCCCCCCTTGATATCGCTGATTCCCTTCAAAAACGCGTCGTCTTCAAACACCAGAAGGTCCATCAGCGCAGAGCCCACCCCGACAATCCCTTTTTTCTCTCCGCTCAACTTGTCGTACATAGTCAACAACTCCTGCAACCCCGCCCCGGGTATCAGCGGGGCATTAAAAAAACGGTGCGACTTACCACACCAGCGATTTGTGAATCCACCCCTTGTCACCGTCGGCGTGCTGGACATGGATCCAGTTGCCCTTGCGGCTCAGCACCTTGAACGGCACCCCGCTGTCCACCACAAATGCCAAAGGCTTCTTGGTTCCCGGCCCCTTCCTGACATTGCATCTCTCTTTTGTGGTGATCACGGTGCGGGTCTTGTCCACCAGCTTCTTGAAGATCCAGCCGGTGTCGCTTTCGAAATCCTTGACATAGTACCAGGACCCGGCCTGGTCCAGAACCAGGAGCGGGTAGTGTTTCTCGACCCCTTTCCAGACAATCTCATGCTCGGTTCCTGGACCGGTTCGCACATTGGCCGACTCAACGCTGACACTGACGCGCTGAGCTGCCGCACACAGGGCGGGTGCCGCCAGCAGCACCGCCAGCACGAAAGGAATCATCCTGCGGATTCGCATCTGTTACTCCATTTATGATGGTTGTTGTGTTCGAAGAATACCGGGCAGGCCCTTTCGTCAGTGGATGGGCTCCACCATGATCTTCTGGGCCATACCCCGGCCAAGGATGTAGCGCTTGTTCTCCACGGCAATGACAAATTGCCCGCGGCCCTGGCTGGTGATCACCTCGATGACGTCTCCCCGCCGGATACCCATGGACAACAGGCGGGCCTCCAGGTTTTCCCCGCACTGGTACTCCCGGATGATGAGCCTTTCGCCGGGTTTTGCCAGCATCAGGGGCATAAGGGGCACCCTTTTCTTGAGGCAGGCAGAGCAGATGCCGTAAATATCCATGCGATGCTGAAGCATGTGAAACCCGTGACGGGCGGCGATGGCCTCCTGAAGCCGCTCCAGGTGGGCATCGGCAAACTCGGTGATTCCGCCGCATCGGGTGCAGATCATGTGGTCGTGGTGGTCACCCAGGTGCCGGTGCTCGTAGAGTGTCCGGCCGTTGTCGAACCGGTTCTCCTGGGCGAAACCGTAATGGCACATCAGTTCAAGGGTCTCTCGGAGGAAATCCGTGTCCACCGTGTGCCCCTCTTCGGCCAGGAGCCGGGCGAGATCATCGGCGGTGATGTGCTCTTCCGTTTTCAGAAACGTGTCAAGAATGGTGAAACGTTCGTCAATATTATCAATCCCCTCTTCCTTGAAGAGGGTGATAAACTGCTGTTTTTCAAGGTCATGAATCTGCATCATTGTCATATGTGCCTCCGCCCCGGAGGATAGTACAGCGTCTATAAGATGTCAACCGACCGAAACAGGTGATCCGCCCTGTTTTCAGCCGCCTTCCAATGGGACCGCCATGAAAAAAGGCCCGCCCTCCCACGGGGGGAAAGCGAGCCTTGTCTCGTCGGTCGGGATAAGCTGCGGGCGATGCCCGGGCGGCGCTACAGCGCCTTGGCCATCAGGTCACCCACGCGCTTGGAGAAGAGGGCCGGGTCTTCCACGCGTCCCCCTTCGCTGATGATGGCCAGGTCATACAGAAGCTGTGCATGATCCGGCAGCACGGGGTTTCCGGCGTCCTTTTCAAAGAGGGACTTGACCGCGTCAACCAGGGGATGATCCCCGTTGAGCTCCAGCACACGCTTCTGCTTGGGCATCTCCTGGCCGGAGGCCTTCATGATCTTTTCCATGTAGGCGCTCATGCCCAGGGCGTCCCCGGAAAGGCAGGAGACGGAATCCTTGAGGCGGCTGGAGAGCTTGACCTCTTTGATCTCCTCGTCCAGCTGCTTCTGGAGGTACTCCATGAAGTTCTTGAAGGCCTCTTTCTTGTCGTCATCCACTTCGGTGAGGTCAAGATCCCCCATTTCCGCGCTCTTGAGCTTCTTGCCGTCGAACTCGGGCAGGGACTGAACCACCCACTCGTCCACGGGGTCGCTCATGAGAAGGACCTCGTAGTCCTTGGCCTTCAAGGCCTCCAGGTGGGGGCTTCCGGCCAGGGAGACCAGGTCTTCGCCGGTGATGTAGTAGATGAACTCCTGGTCCTCTTTCATATTTGCCACGTACTCTTCCAAAGAGACATAGGCCCCGTCGGACTTGGTGGTCTTGTAGCGGATCAGCTTGGCCAGCTTGTCCCTGTTGTCGTGATCCATGGGAATGCCGGACTTGATGGCCGCGCCGAACTCGTCAAAGAAGGTGTCGTAGCTCTCCTTCTCCATCTTGGTGAAGAGCTCCAGGACCTTTTTCACCAGGTTCTTGCGGATGTTTTGCACCAGGCGGTTCTGCTGGAGGATCTCACGGCTTACGTTGAGGTTCAGGTCGGAGGCGTCCACCACCCCTTTGATGAAGCCCAGGTACTCAGGCATCAGCTCGGTGCAGTCGTCCATGATGAAGACGCGCTTGCAGTAGAGGTGGATGCCGTTTTTCTTCTCGCTGTAGTACATGTCCATGGGCGCCTTGGAGGGCACATAGAGCAGGGCATCGTACTCGGTGGTCCCCTCGAACTTCATGTGGATCTTGTCCAGGGGGGCGTTCCAGTCGTGGCTGATGTGACGGTAGAACTCGTCGTACTCCTCGTCGGTGACCTCGCTCTTGGGCTTGGCCCAGATGGCCTTCATGGTGTTGAGGGTCTCGTCGGCGCGGACCTTTTTGGTGGTCTCTCCGATGGGCTTGCCGTCGGAATCCTTGATGATCTCCTCGTCGGGGAGGGGCTCGGTCTTCTCCACGTTCATGATCACCGGGTAAGCCACAAAGTCGGAGTGCTGCTTGACCACGCGCTTGATGGCCCACTCCTCGGTGAAGTCCTCTTCCAGGCCCTCTTCCTTGAGCTGGAGGGTGATGGTGGTGCCGTGATCCTTTTTGGCGCAGGTCTCCAGGGTGTAGGATCCCAGCCCGTCGGACTCCCAGCGCACGGCCTCGCCCTCGCCCGCCTTGCGGGTCTCAACCGTCACCTTGTCGGCCACGATAAAGGCGCTGTAAAAGCCCACGCCGAACTGGCCGATGAGCTCAGGGGCAATGGCGTCGCCCTTCTTGGACTCTTCCATGGCCTTCATAAAGGCCGCGGTGCCGCTCTTTGCGATGGTGCCCAGGTTCTCCACCACCTCATCCCGGGTCATGCCGATGCCGTTGTCCGAGATCACAAGGGTCTTGTTGTCGCTGTCCGGCGTGATGCGGATATGAAGGTCGCCTTCCCCTTCCAGCAGCTCGGTGTGGGTCTGGGCCTCGAAGCGAAGCTTGTCGATGGCATCCGACGCGTTGGAAATCAGCTCCCGGAGAAAGATCTCCTGGTTGGAATAAAGGGAGTTTACGATCAGGTTCATCAGTTGCTGAACTTCCGTTTCAAACTGACGCGTCTCTTTGCTCATGGTCTCTCCTCACATCATGTGTGTTCATGGTTGTTCTGTGGTGCCGCAAGGGCGTGCTGCCTCTGGCCGGCGGGCGCCCGAAAAGGCCCGAATATGTTTTCCCTGCCCCCGGCAGAGATATAAACCACATAAAATTTTATGCAGAATCAGGTGATGTCAAGCGCACCGGCCAAAAAAAATCCAGGCCTGCCCCCCGCCTTGAAAGAGCTTGCACCCCGCCATGAATCTACGATAATGTGGCGTAATCATTCAACCCGGAGCCCTTTTCACGGAAGCAGGGGGCCCAAGCCCGTTGATTTTGTTAAGGGTTCAAAAAAATGTGCCGCGCCCGGCATCCCGGCCACCTCCAACGGCCCGGAGCCCGCTGCACCGAAATTTATTACGACGACCGAAGCCGCGCCCGTCCAACCCAGGCGGAGAGCGCGCTTCCACACACGATCGGACACACGCTATGAATGAGTACGGCATGGATTACGAAGGCATGATTTTCAGGCCCCCTTCGGAGGCTTACAGCATCCTGCTCCAGGTGACGGTGGGCTGTTCCCACAACAAGTGCACCTTCTGCGAGATGTACAAGGAAAAGCGAATCTTCAAGATCAAAAGCGATGAGCAGATCATGAAGGACCTCGCCTTTGCGGCAAAGCACCACCGCCACATCCGGCGCCTCTTCCTCTGCGACGGCGACGCCCTCATCCTGCCCCAGAAACGCCTGGTGCACATCTTGAAAGAGGTCAGGCGGCAGCTCCCCTGGGTGGAACGGGTGGGCACCTACGCCAACACCAAGAGCATCGCAAAAAAAAGCGTGGAAGAGCTCAAGGAGCTGAAAGACTTGGGGCTTTCCATCGCCTACATGGGCCTTGAGACCGGTGACGACGAGACCCTTTCCGCCATCAAAAAAGGGGCGGACTCCGCCCGCATGATCGACATGGGCACCAAGATCCGGTCCGCCGGCATCAAGCTTTCGGTGACCGTCCTTCTGGGCATCGCAGGCCGCGAGCGCTCCATGGTCCACGCCCGGGAGACCGGCCGAGTCATCTCGGCCATCGATCCCGAGTACGTGGGAGCCTTGAGCCTCATGCTCACCCCGGGCACCCCCCTGTACCAGGACCACCTGGACGGCAAATTTCCCGTGCTGGAGCCCGATGAGCTGCTCCATGAGCTGGGGGCCATGATCGCGGCCACCCACATGACCGACGGCCTCTTCCACTCCAACCACGCATCAAATTACCTTCCCATCCGGGCCAAACTGCCCGAAGAGAAGGAGGAGACCCTTGCCCTTATCAATCGGGCCCTTGAGGGAAAAGTGGCCCTGAAACCGGAGCATTTGCGGGCCCTGTAATCCATTGATTTGGTTTGACAAAGGGGAGCGCCCCCTGTAAAACCAGTGGCTCAACGAATCATTCGGGCAAATCGACATCCGCGCCCCCGGAACGGACGCCTCCCCGCGGAGGAGACCTGAGCCGCGCTTCTGCGTGTATTTAAGGAGCGTTGCCGCCGCCCCTTCTCCGGTGAGGCCAGGTGTCGGCCTGCCCCAAGACGTTTGCCATACTCTATTTTTCAGTTTGTAATACTCAGTAAGGAGACAGTACGCCATGAGCGACAGCCAGCTCACCCTTGACGATCTTTGCATCAACACTCTGCGCACCCTGGCCATGGATGCGGTTCAAAAGGCCAACTCCGGCCACCCGGGTGCCCCCATGGGGCTGGCACCGGCCGCCTATGTGCTCTGGACCAAACACCTCGCCCACAACCCCAAAAACTCCGCCTGGCCCGATCGCGACCGGTTTGTCCTCTCTGGCGGCCACGGATCGGCCCTGCTCTACAGCCTGCTCCACTTAACCGGGTACGGCCTGAGCCTGGACGACCTCAAGTCCTTCCGCCAGTGGGAAAGCAAGACCCCCGGCCACCCCGAATACGGGCACACCAACGGGGTTGAGGTCACCACCGGCCCCCTGGGTCAGGGCATTGCAAACGCCGTGGGCATGGCCATGGCCGAACGCCACCTGGCAGCCACGTACAACACCGACGAGCACACCATCGTGGACCACCGCACCTACGTCATGTGCGGTGACGGGGACCTCATGGAAGGCGTGGCCCTGGAGGCCATCTCCATGGCCGGCCACATGGGCCTGGGCAAGCTCACCTGTCTCTACGACGACAACCAGATCACCATCGAGGGCGGCACAGACATCGCCTTCACCGAAGACGTGGCAGCCCGCTTTGCAGCCTGCGGCTGGAACACCATCCGCGTGGAAGACGGCAACAACCACGAAGCCATCGACGCGGCTCTCACCGAGGCCAGGTCCCAGGACGAAAAGCCCACCGTCATCCTCATGCGTACCACCATCGCCTACGGCAGCCCCAACAAAGGGGGCACATCCGGCGCCCACGGCGCTCCCTTGGGCGAAGAGGAGATCCTCCTCACCAAAAAGGCCCTGGGCTGGCCCTCCACCGAGCCCTTTTTCGTGCCCGAAGAGGCCAAAGCGGTCTTTTCCGCCTGCATGGAAAAAGGCGAAGAGGCAGAAAGCCAGTGGCAGGAGCGCTTCAACGCCTACGCCAAGGCCCACCCCAAGCGCACCAACCAGTGGGTGGACGGCGTCAGCGGCTTCCTCACCTTCGGCTGGGACAAGGAGATCCCCACCTTCACCCCCGAAGACGGCAAGATCGCCACGCGCTCTGCGTCCGGCAAGGTCCTCAATGCCATCGCCCCCAACCTGCCCGGCCTTGTGGGCGGCTCCGCCGACCTTGCGCCCTCCAACAACACCTTCATGAACGACTGCGGTGAGTTCCAGAAAGGCGCTTACGAAGGCCGCAACATCCGCTTCGGCGTCCGTGAACACGCCATGGGAGCCGTGATGAACGGCATGTTCGTCCACGGCGGTGTCCGCCCCTTCGGCGGCACCTTCCTTGTCTTTGCCGACTACATGCGCCCGGCCATCCGCGTGGCCAGCCTCATGAAGCTGCCCATCATCTACGTGTTTACCCACGACAGCATCGCCGTAGGCGAAGACGGCCCCACCCACCAGCCCGTGGAACATGTGGCCGCCCTGCGCGCCATCCCCGGCCTCACCGTCCTGCGCCCGGGATGCGCCTCCGAGACTGCCGACGCCTGGCGCGTGGCCCTCAAGATCACCGACGGCCCCACGGCCCTTATCCTCTCCCGCCAGGGCCTGCCCGTCTCCGACCGCAGCCAGTCCGAAGGATCCGTGCCCAGCGGCGCCTACATCCTCAAGGACTCCGAGGGCACCCCCGACGCCATCCTCATGGCCTCCGGCTCCGAGGTGCACATCACCGTGGAAGCCGCCGAAAAGCTGGCTGAAAAGGGCGTCAAAGCCCGCGTGGTGAGCATGCCCAGCTGGGAGCTCTTCGACATGAACCCCCAGAACTACAAGGACTGGGTCCTCACCCCCGAGGTCAAGACCCGCGTGGCCGTGGAAGCGGGCATCGCCATGGGCTGGGAAAAATACGTGGGAGACAAGGGCACCGTCATCTCCATGGAGGGCTTCGGCGCCTCCGCCCCCGGCGGCACCCTCCTCAAAGAGTTCGGGTTCTCAGCCGACAACATCGTCGAAAAGACCCTGGCCCTCATCGAGAAAAACAAGGCATAGGTTCGCACATGCTCCGGGGCGCGTTCCTCGCGCCTCTTTCAAGGGGCAGCACAATTCAAGAGCCAACAAAAACCATTCAGTGATAGCCCCAGGCGGCTCTGCCGAGGAGCGCTAAAAAGAACGGAATGGTTACAATAAAAAAGCCCGACACCATTAAAGCATGGTGTCGGGCTTTCTTGTTTTTTACGGGCGAATGCGATGGGCCCGAGGAACGAGGGCCCAGAGCATTCGCAACCTGGGGTGCAGGGGATTTATTCCCTGCCCGCCGGAGGCTGGCTTTTGGCCCTTAGTAACGGTAGTGATCCGCCTTGTAGGGACCTTCCACGGGCACGTTGATGTAGTCTGCCTGCGCCTTGGTAAGGGTGGAGAGCTTGACGCCGAGGCGGTCAAGGTGGAGACGGGCCACCTCTTCGTCCATCTTCTTGGACAGGGTGTAAACCTTCACCTCGTAGTTGCCGGTGGCCAGCTCGATCTGGGCCAGGGTCTGGTTGGTGAAGCTGTTGCTCATAACAAAGCTGGGGTGGCCGGTGGCGCAACCCAGGTTCACCAGGCGGCCTTCGGCCAGGACGATGATGGAGCGGCCTGAGTTCAGGGTCCACTTGTCCACCTGGGGCTTGATGTTGAGCTTGGTGCAACCGTTGTTGGACTCAAGGTAGGCCATGTCGATCTCGTTGTCGAAGTGACCGATGTTGCAGACGATGGCTTCGGTCTTCATCTTCTCCATGTCGGCGCCGGTGATGACGTGGTAGTTGCCGGTGCAGGTAACGAAGATGTCGCCCTGGCCCACAGCGTCTTCCAGGGTCACGACCTCAAAGCCTTCCATGGCGGCCTGAAGAGCGCAGATGGGGTCGATCTCGGTGACCAGAACCCGGGCACCGTAACCGCGCATGGAGCGGGCGCATCCTTTGCCCACGTCGCCGTAACCGAGGACGATGACCACCTTGCCGGCCAGCATGATGTCGGTGGCACGCTTGATGCCATCGGCCAGGGACTCCTGGCAGCCGTAGAGGTTGTCGAACTTGCTCTTGGTGACGGAGTCGTTGACGTTGATGGCGGGGAAGAGGAGCTCGCCGCGCTCTTCCAGCTGGTAGAGGCGGTGTACGCCGGTGGTGGTCTCCTCGGAGACGCCCTTGATCTTTTCAGCCATCTTGGTCCACTTGGTGGGATCCACCTTGTAAGCGGCCTTCAGGCGGTCCAGCAGGCACTTTTCTTCGGCGTTGCCGGGCTCACGGTCGAGGAGGGAGGGGTCTTTCTCGGCCTTCACACCTTCGTGGATCAGCAGGGTGGCGTCGCCGCCGTCGTCCACGATGAGATCGGGACCGCTGCCGTCAGGCCAGGTCAGGGCCATCTCGGTGCACCACCAGTACTCTTCGAGGGTCTCGCCTTTCCAGGCAAACACCTTGGCGGACTCGTTGGCGGCAATGGCTGCGGCTGCGTGGTCCTGGGTGGAGAAGATGTTGCAGGAAGCCCAGCGGATGTCCGCCCCGAGCTCCTTGAGGGTTTCAATGAGCATGGCCGTCTGGATGGTCATGTGAAGGCTGCCGGTGACCTTGAGGCCCGCCAGGGGCTTTTCGGGTCCGTACTTCTCGCGGGAAGCCATGAGGCCGGGCATCTCCAGCTCGGAAAGCTGCATGTCCTTGTTGCCCCAGTCCGCCAGAGAGATATCGGCCACCTTGTGTGTAAGGGTCAAATCGAGTTCCTGAAACGCCATGTCGCGTCCTCCTTAAAGAATGTCTGTAGTCAATGACTGTTTGGTCTTTGGGTTGTTTTAATGCGGTATATAAAAAAAGTTTGAACACATCCGCTACCAGCTTTCAAGGTGGCACACCTTGCCGCCGGAGGCTGTTTTTTTCAACTGAATATACTTACAAAAGTTGCTCGCTAATCAGGTCGCCCCCCCTTGCCGCCGTCGGCTTTCACCGCCTGGCAGATCATCACCGCAGGCCCCCGGGCAGGCGCAAAATGCCGGGTGCTCTCCACGGCAAACCCGGCCTCTCGGATCCAGCCCAAAAGCTCTGCTTCGGAAAAACCGAGCCAGCGATCCCCGAAGCGGTCCCGAAGGGATTCGTCGGCGTGCTGGCCGAACTCGGCCACGAGAAGCCGCCCCCCGTCGGCCACCACACGTCCCGACTCGTTGAGGGCCAGGCGCGGGTTGTCCAGATGGTGCAGGGCCAGGGAGATGACCGCCAGGTCCGCTTCCCCGTCCCCCATGGGGAGATGTTCGAGTTCCCCGAGGCGCAGGTCGAAGCCGCCGCCCAGGGCCTGAAGCCTTTTTTCCGCCTCCTTGAGCATGTTGGAGGAGCTGTCCACCCCCACCACCTGGGAAACTCGCTCGGAGAGCCGGGCCATGAGGGCCCCGGTGCCGCACCCCAGGTCCACGGCCGTGCTGCAGGGCCGGATATCGGCCATGAGGGCCTCGTTCAGGTCAAAATCACCGATGAGGTCCACTTTCAGGTGTTCCCAGCGGGGGGCGATGTCATCAAAGAATTTCTGACGGCGGAGCCTGCGCTCAAACACGATGGCCTCGGCACGGGCAAGGTCGTCCTCCATGAGGGACTCCCCTTGTGACAAGGACTCCACCAGGGTGGCCACCAGGGCCCCGGCCCCCTCGTTGGCTGCCGAATAAAAGGCCCACACCCCGTCACGCCGACAGGAGAGGAGCCCGCAATCCGTGAGGATTTTCAGGTGCCTGGAGATCCGGGACTGCCCCATGCCCATGAGCCCGACGATCTCGTTGACGCTCATCTCATGGTGCAGCAGAATATGGTAGAGGCGAATGCGCGTGCTGTCCGCCATGGCTTTGAAATAGATCAGACTTTTCATCCCCGAAGGATCCCCCTGCCGTGAAAATATCCATATATCAAGATTTATTGATATATAGAGTTTCCCTACTCCTGTCAAGTGGTTGCCAGCGTCCACAGCCGGAAAATCACCTTGCACCCCGATGACGCCACGGCTATAATTAGCGATGCGAGCGGTACACAGCCCCGACCGACAAGGCCCTGCACCGGCCTTCCGCATGATTTCCCGCCACGGCTGGAAATCGGCCCCTGTCGTTCAACCGACATGACCCTGTTTTGCCCCGACCAACCACCCTGACGGGCGATCGAAGGACTGACACCCATGGATCTAAAAGCAATTGGAGAAGATCTCGGCCTGGAAGAGAGCGAGTTCCTCGAAATCGTAGAGCTCTTCCTGGAAACGGCGGAAGCCGATATCACGCGCCTCAAGCAGGCCATCGACGGCCATGACATGCAGACCCTCACCGAGGCGGCACATTCCCTCAAGGGTTCCGCCGGTAACTTGGGGTTTACCGAAATCTATCGTCTGTCCAAAGAGATCGAAACCGCGGCACGAGAACACACCCTGGACAGCCTTGGCCCTGTCCTGGATTCCATTGAAACCCTGAAGGGAGATATTCAAGACGCCCTGAACGCCAAGACAGCCTGATCCCACGCCAGCGGCAGGCCGTCCCCCCCCATCGAGGTGAGCCATGTCCCCCAGCTTCACCATTCTGGTCGCCGACGACAACTCCGTTAACCGGGCGCTGATGGCCAAGACGCTTCAAAAGGAGGGGTATCGCATCGTCACGGCCGATTCCGGCAAAAAGGCGAGGTTCCTTGCCGATGAAGAGCCCCCCGACCTCATCCTCCTGGATATCTGCATGCCGGGTGAAAGCGGCTTCGACGTCATCAAGCACTTCAAGTCCGATGCCCGCACCGCGGCGATTCCAGTCATCTTCCTCACGGCCCTCACCGATGTCGACTCCAAAATCGAAGGATTCAACTTAGGGGCCGTGGATTACATCACCAAGCCCTTCCACCCCGAGGAACTTTCCGCCCGGGTCAGCCTCCACCTGAAGCTCTCCATCGCCACCAACTCCCTGATCAACAGCCAGGCGGAAAAACTCCGTCAGCTCACCGAGGCCCAGGCCTCGTTTCTCATCACCCCCGAGCAGGAGCCCGGTGCCCGCTTCGGGGTGCACTACCTGGCCCTCCACGAGGCCGGAGGTGACTTCTACGACGTCCTCCACATCTCCGACCATATCTACGGATACTTCATCGCCGACTTCTCGGGCCACGACATCAGCACCGGCTACCTCACCTCTTCGGTGAAGGGCCTCCTCAAACAGAACTGCACCCAGATCTACACCCCCCTGGAGAGCATGAACCTCATCAACGGGGTCCTGGTGGAGATCCTCCCGGCGGAAAAGTACCTCACCGCCTGCTACGCCCGCCTGAATCGGCGCAAAGGGATCATGGAGATCGTCTTTTCAGGGCACCCGCCTGTCTGCTACGTGCCCCAGGGCGGTCCCCCCGAGCTCGTGGGGGCCGACGGCGATCCCATGGGCATGTTCCAGAGCGCCCTGTTCGGCCTCACCACCCTCACCGTCTCCAAGGGCGACCGGGTGTACATCTATACCGACGGCCTGGTGGAGTCCCCGTCCACCAAAAAAGTCTGGCACAGCGAAACGGAAAAGATGCTCGAAGCCTGCGACCGGGCGCGATCAGAGCCCATCACAGCAGCCCCCCGTTCCGTATCTGAGTACCTCTGCCCCAACCGGGAAGCCCAGGAGGACGACGTGGTCATCCTCGCCATGGAGATCTGAGCCCTATGAATCCTTTTGTCGTGACAACGAAAGCCAACGGCCTTGAAATCGACATGCAGGCCTCCCTCGCCCTGGTGGACCGCGCCGTGGATGAAGTCACGGCGTTCTGCAGGCAACACGGCATCTCCAACGCTCTTTTTGCCATCATCATCACCATGCGGGAGGGGCTCACCAACGCAGTACGCCACGGCTCGTCCCTCTCCCCCGACGCCCAGGTCCACTTCTCCATCTTCCTGGCCGATGACACCGTTCACATGGAATTTGAAGACAAGGGACCGGGGTTTGACTGGCAGACCATGATCGACAGCCAGGCCGCCAGCGATTCAGAAGGGGGTCGAGGCATTGAAATCATGAGAAAATACTGCCACAACATGGCCTACAGCAAGCGGGGCTGTCATCTGCACCTTACCATCCGGGTAACAGCAGAGAAGCCCGACTGAGATCAAGGGGTCGGCCGGGCCCGGTTTTTTTGCTCAGCCGTCAATAATGATTGATAAAACACTCACAATTTTCTACCTTTACAGCCATGGGACACGTATTCAACTTTCAGGAAGCCGGGCAATATGCCCAATGGCTTGAAATGGATCGGCACCGAGACGCAGCCGAGCGCCAAAGCCAGCTGATGGTGAAGCTCATCAAGCCGGCCTATGGAGACCGGCTCCTGGACATCGGCTGCGGAACCGGGATCACCCTTGCCTGCCTGGACCACATCAAGCCGGGCCTGGACCTCACCGGCCTGGACGCCTCCACCTACATGCTGGATATCGCCGGAGAAAAGCTGAACCACCGCGCCGATCTCTTCAAGGGAAGCGCCGAAGCCCTGCCTTTTGAAGACAACGCCTTCAACTTTGCCGTCCTCAACCTCACCCTGGAGTTCGTGGACTCCCCGGAAAAAGTGATCGCCGAGGCAGCGCGCGTGGCCAAGGACCGCCTCTACATCGGTTTTTTCAACCGCCTCTCCTTAGGGGCCGTTCCCTCCCTGGGCAAGGGCCTCCACGGCAACGCCGTCTTTTCCAAGGCACGGTTCCTCTCCACCTGGGAGGTCCGGCAGATCATACGGGGCCTTTTGGGCAAAGTGCCCCTGACCTCCCGCACCATCACCTATCATCCCCCCTCGGGGGGCCGGCTCCTGGGACGCCTCTTCCACCGCCTGCCCTACGGGGCGTACACCGGCCTGTCCGTCAGCCTGGTTCCCCGGTTCACCACCCGTCCCCTGGCGCTGTTCGCCGACAAGCCCCGCCCCCGGAACATGAGCATCGGGGAGCAGTACTTCAAACCCGATCCCCGATAACCTCCCTTATGGCCAAGGAGCCCATCATGGTCGAAGCCCTGTTGTATGAACGACTGGAAAACAATGCGGTGCGCTGCAACCTCTGCAGCCACCGCTGTACCATCAAGGAAGGCCAAAGGGGACGGTGCAGTGTTCGGGAAAACCAGGGGGGGACCCTCGTCTCCCTGGTCTACGGCCAGCTGGTGGCCGCCGCCTCCGACCCGGTGGAAAAAAAGCCCATCTGGCACCTGGCCCCGGGCAGCCTCTCCTATTCCGTGGCCTCCGTGGGCTGCAACTTCAGCTGCAGCTTCTGCCAGAACGCCGAGATCTCCCAGCTCGCACCGGACGACAACGGCCGCACAGGCATCACCGTCACCCCGGAACAGACCGTGGCCGAGGCCCTTAACGCTGGGGCGCGCAGCATCGCCTTTACCTACACCGAGCCCACCGTGGCCTTTGAATTTGTCCTGGACACGGCCCGCCTGGCACGGAGCCGGGGGCTCTTCACCATTCTGGTCACCAACGGCTTCCTCACCTTTGAGGCCATCGACCTTCTGGCCCCGTACCTCACAAGCGCCAACGTGGACTTAAAAGCCTTTACCGAGGCCTTCTACACCCGCTATTGCCGGGCATCCCTGGAACCCGTCAAGGACGCCATCCTCTACATGAAACAACAAGGGGTGGCCCTGGAAATCACCACCCTGGTGATCCCCGACCTCAACGACGGCGCCGAGGAGCTCAAAGAGATCGCCCGATTCATTGCAGAGGGCCCGGGTATCGACACCCCCTGGCACCTCAGCCGCTTCTACCCCACCTACCGCATGACCGATCATCCCCCCACCCCCATGGAAACCATCCTCATGGCTCGGGATATTGGCATCGAAGCCGGATTGCGCTATGTATACACGGGCAATCTTCCCCACAACACGGGGGAAAACACCTTCTGTTACGGCTGCGGCAAAGCGGTGATCCAGCGATCGGGGTACCGGCTTACGGCCGTGGATATCAAGGACAACCGCTGCAGCTTCTGCGGCACCTACATTGACGGTATTGATATTGATGGACAGACTTCGTAATCGGCTCACAGCGGCCTTCACCTCCCCTTCTGCCGCAAAAGTCAAAGAGACCCTCATCGTTTACGGGCGCATGATCAAGTTCAGCCACACCATCTTCGCCCTTCCCTTTGCCCTCTCCGCCGTGGTCCTTGCCACCGCCGAAGCACCCCTCACCATCCTGAAACTCTTCTGGATCCTGGTGGCCATGGTGGGTGCCCGCACCGCCGCCATGGGCGTGAACCGCATCGTGGACGCCGACATCGACAGCAGCAACCCCCGCACGGCCATGCGGGAGATCCCCAAAGGCGAGATCGGCAAAAAAGAGGCCTGGCTCGTGGTGGCCGGCTCCTCCCTGCTCTTTGTCTTTGCCGCGGCCATGCTCAGCCCCCTGTGCTTTAAGCTCTCCTTTCCCGTGCTGCTGCTTCTGGGGGCCTACTCCTTTACCAAACGATTTACCTGGCTTTGCCACATCTACCTGGGCTTCGCCATCTCCCTGGCTCCCCTGGGTGCCTGGATCGCCGTTACCGGAGGCTTTTCCGGCGGTATCCTCATCCTGACCCTGGCCCTTCTCACCTACATCGCAGGCTTTGATATCCTCTATGCCTGCCAGGACAGCGACTTCGACAGGGAAAAGGGCCTCCACTCCATCCCGGCCACCATGGGCATCAAAAAGGCCCTGTCCATCTCCACCTGGATCCATGTCACCACCTTCGGGTTCATGCTCCTGCTCTGGCCCGTGTTCAGCCTGGGCTGGCCCTACGGCCTGGCCGTGGCCCTCATCGGAGCCCTTCTCGTGGTGGAACACAAGCTGGTGAACCCCGACGACCTCACCCACGTCAACATCGCCTTCTTCCACATGAACAGCATCATCTCCGTGGTGCTCTTTCTGGGGATCCTGGCCGGCCACCTCACAGGGGGCGCCTAAGATGAAACGCATCGTCACCGCCCTCACCGGCGCCTCGGGCGCCCTCTACGGCCTCCGGCTGGTAAAAGCCCTGGCCGAGGCCGGTGCGCACATCGACCTCATCGCATCGGACGCCGCCTTCATCGTGGCCGAAGAGGAACTGGGCCTCCCAAAAGAGGCCTTCCTCGAAAGCCTGCGCGGGTTCGGGCCTGACAGCATCGAGATCCACGCAGTGAACGACTTCACCGCAGCCCCGGCCAGCGGCTCCTGCCCGGTCCACGCCATGGTGGTGGCCCCCTGCACCATGGCCACCCTGGCCGCCATTGCCACAGGCAACGGCCACAACCTCATCCACCGGGCCGCCGACGTCACCCTTAAAGAAAAACGGCCCCTGGTCCTCGTCCCCCGGGAGATGCCCTACAGCCTCATCCACCTCAACAACATGACCGCCGCTGCCACAGCAGGCGCCACCATCCTGCCCGCCTCCCCGGCCTTCTACTCCAGGCCAGATACCCTGGAAGCCCTGGCCGATACCGTGGTGGCCCGCATCCTCGACCACGTCGGCATCACCCCGGCCAAAGACCTGGTAAAACGGTGGAAAAGCTAAAAAAGTCTCCGACTGCAAGGGGCGAGCCCCTTGACCCCAGGTTCGCACATGCTCCGGGGCTCGTTCCTCACCCCTGCGCATGTGCTGACGGGCTTCGCCCGTAAAAACAACGTTGAAGATGCCTCCGGCGGCCCTGACGGAGGCCAACCTTTTGAAAAGTTTGACAAACAGGTCTTACCCAATATCCCAAAAGCCTTGACGGATGTCCTCGTCCTGAGGAACGAAGGGAGAGGACATCCGCAACCTGGGGTCCAGGGGGGGCGAAGCCACTTAGGCCAAAAATCCCCTGGCCGCCGGAGGCACGCTTTTTGATCCGACTTTAGCCATAGAAGGCACATACCCTTGGAAAAAACATCCAAAAAAGCAGCAGAACTCCTCGACCGCGCGCACATCATGACCCTGGCCACGGCCTGTGACGGAAAACCGTGGGCGGCGGCTGTCTATTATGTGGCGTACAAGGGGAGCCTCTACTTTTTTTCGAGCCCGGAGTCGAGACACATTATAGAAGGAAAAGGAGAGGCAGCCGCTGCCACGGTCCACGAAAACCCGTTTCATTTCCAGGAGATCGAAGGCCTGCAGATGGAAGGGGTGATCACCAAAGCAGGCTTGACGCCAAGGGCCATGGGAGCCTTTTCCCGGTATGTGAAGCGGTTCCCCTTTCTCAAGGACCTCTTTGCCCCGCAGCACCTGGGAAGCCTTGCCGGTTTCCTCGCAGCAGGCAAACCCAAGTGGTACCGATTTACCCCGCAGACGGCCCTCTACCTTGACAACAGCGAGGGTTTCGGACACCGTGTGGCAGTCAACCCGGAAGCGCTTTTTCCTCAAGAGGAATAAAAAAAACAGGCCTCCGGCGGCAAGGTGTGCCACCTTGAAAGCAGATAGCGGATGTGATTTGCCCCTCGTTCCTCGGGTCAAATCACATCCGCATTTATAACGGCATTCATGCAACTTTTTTATGACCTATTTGTTAAACTTTTTTAAAAGCTTAGCCCCCGGCAGGGCCGCCGGAGGCATAAGCTGAATAGTTACCTGAAAACAAATGAAAGGCTGTTGGAATCCACGGGACTTTAACCGGAGACAACCTGATTAACTGCTTTGATCTTAACCTATCCACGGGCGAAGCCCGTCGGCCAATGGGATCGACCTGAGGAACGAAGGTCGGGAGCATTGGCGAACGTGGGGTCCAGGGGATCATCCCCTGGCCGCCGGAGGCACCATGACCTATGCCAGTATGAGAGAGTGTGTGGAGGATTTGGAGGCCAACGGCCACCTGATTCGTATCCAAGAAGAGGTGGACCCGTACCTGGAGATGGCGGAGATCCATCGCCGGGTGTATGCGGCGGGGGGGCCGGCCCTGTTCTATGAGAAGGTCAAGGGGTCTCCCTTTCCTGCGGTATCCAACCTGTTCGGGACCCTGGAGCGTTCCCGGTTTATCTTTCGCCACACCCTGGACCGGGTCTCCCGCATGGTGGAGGCCAAGTCAAACCCGGCTTCCCTTTTAAAACACCCGCTGAAAAACCTCATGCTGCCCTTTGCCGCGGCCTGCGCCCTGCCCCGAAAGGTAAAAGAGGCACCGGTCATGGCGTGCACCACCGACCTCTCCAGCCTTCCCCAGGTCACCTGCTGGCCCGACGACGGCGGCCCCTTTGTGCTCCTTCCCCAGGTCTACTCTGAGGACCCGAAAAAGCCGGGAATCCTGGGCTCCAACATGGGCATGTACCGCATCCAGATGGCAGGAAACGATTACGTCAAAAATCGCGAAGTGGGCCTTCACTACCAGATCAAGCGGGACATCGGGCGTCACCACGCCCACGCCATTGAAAAGGGTCAACCCCTGAGGGTTTCTGTCTTTGTGGGGGGGCCGCCAGCCCACACCTTTGCCGCGGTGATGCCCCTGCCTGAAAACCTGCCCGAAGTGGCCTTTGCAGGGGCCCTTGCCGGGCGGCGTTTCCGCTACGCCAAGGAAGGGGGCCACACCCTCTCGGCCGAGGCTGACTTCTGCATCGTGGGCACCGTGGATCCCAAGGCGGTGAAGCCGGAAGGCCCCTTTGGGGACCACATCGGCTACTACAGCCTCACCCATCCGTTCCCCTTTTTAAACGTGGAAAAAGTCTACCACCGCAAGGACGCCATCTGGCCCTTTACCGTGGTGGGGCGCCCCCCTGCCGAGGACACCAGCTTCGGGGCCCTCATCCACGAAATCACCGGCCCTGCCGTGCCCGATTCCATCCCCGGGGTATCGGCTGTCCATGCAGTGGACGCCGCAGGGGTCCACCCCCTGCTCCTGGCCATGGGCAAGGAGACCTATGTCCCCTACGCCAAAGACGACGCAAAAAAACCCATGGAGCTCCTCACCCTGTCCAATGCCATCCTAGGCTTCGGCCAATGCTCCCTGGCCAAGTATCTCTTTATCGTGGACGAAGGGGACAACCCCGCCCTGGACATCCATGACGAAAAAGCCTTTTTGGTCCACCTTCTGGAACGCATGGATTTTTCCCGGGACATCCACTTCCAGACCCGGGCCACCATGGACACCCTGGACTACTCCGCCGAGGGCCTCAACGAAGGCTCCAAGGTCGTCTTTGCCGCAGCCGGAGAGAAAAAACGCACCCTTGCAACCACCCTGCCCCCGGACCTCTCCCTGCCCGACGGCTTTTCCAATGCCCGCCTTGCCCTGCCCGGCGTGATCATGGTGGAAGCGCCCCCCTTCACCGATGCCGAAACAGGCGAAGCCTCAGCCCAGGAGCTGGCCTCTCTCCTGGCCCAGGCCGACACCACGGGCATGGCCCTCGTGGTCCTCACCGAGGACGCCGAGTTTGCCGCCGCCACCCTCAACAATTTTCTCTGGGTCACCTTCACCCGCTCCAACCCCAGCCACGATATCCACGGGGTGGGAGCCACCACCATCCACAAACACTGGGGATGCACCGGCCCCGTCATCATCGACGCCAGGCTCAAACCCCACCACGCTCCGCCCCTCATCGAAGACCCGGAGGTTTCCGCCCGCGTGGACGCCCTGCTCCGTAACAACGACATCCTGTAACGCAAATTAAACCGGATGAAAAAAGCCAGCCTCCGGCGGCGAGGTGGAGCCACCTCGAAAGCATATTGCCATTGCGCTTTGCCCTTCGTTCCTCAGGGCAAAGCGCAATGGCCTTCGGCTCGGGCTACGCCCGACATAAACGCTGAGGGTTTGTTCGGGCTGACTCACACGTTTCCACGTCTCAGGATACGTTGTTGCCACGTGTCCAGTATCAATGTAACCGCAGTGCCTCCGGGCAAAACTTTTTCCGGATTTCAGGGCTTGGGTTTGACAAACAGGGCCTTACGAATCATTGGTATTCAACACGGGCGAAGCCCGTCAGCAAATGCGTTGGGCGAGGAACGAGCCCCGGAGCATTTGCGAATCAGGGGTCCAGGGGATTTATCCCCTGGCCGCCGGAGGCTTGTTTTTTTACCTGCATTGACAACAAACACGGCTGTTTCGTATGGTCGGAGTGAGTCTTGTTGATTTGGGCCGAAAAGGTCCTTTCTTTGGCATGTTTGAGGTGTGTATGGCCCGAGTACTGATTATCGATGATGACGAAACCCTTTGTTACTCCCTCTCCAGGGTGGTGCGCTCCGCCGATCATGAGGCCCTGACGGCCCAGACCCTGCACGAGGGGCTGGCCCTTGCCGAGGCAGGGGATGTGGATGCGGTGTTCCTGGACGTGCGCCTGCCCGACGGCAACGGGCTGGAGGCCTTGCCTGCCCTGCAGAAGGCCCCGTCTGCCCCGGAGGTGATTATTCTCACGGGCCTGGGCGACCCGGACGGCGCCGAGCTTGCCATGATCAACGGGGCCTGGGACTACATCGAAAAGACCGCCTCGAAAAAAGAGATCACCCTCACCCTTGCCCGTGCCTTGCAATACCGCCGGGAAAAAGTCTCGGCCATGGAGCGCAACCCGGTGGTGGCCCTGAACCGCGAGGGCATCGTGGGAGAGAGCCCCGTGATGAACGACTGCTTTGACCTGGTGGCGCGGGCCGCGGCCAGCGACGCCAGCGTCCTCATCACCGGGGAAACCGGCACCGGCAAGGAGCTCTTTGCCCGGGCCGTCCACGCCAACAGCCTGCGGCAGGACGCGCCCTTTGTCATCGTGGACTGCGCCTCCATTCCCGAATCCCTTGTGGAGAGCCTCCTCTTCGGTCACGTTAAGGGCGCCTTTACCGGGGCGGACCGGGACCGCGTCGGCCTCATCGCCCAGGCCCACAACGGCACCCTCTTTCTCGACGAGGTGGGGGAGTTGCCCATGTCCCTGCAGAAAGCCTTCCTGCGGGTCCTTCAGGAGCACACCATCCGGCCGGTGGGAAGCCGGGAGATGGTGACAAGCCACTTCCGGCTGGTCTGCGCCACCAACAGGGACTTGGAGGCCATGGTCAAGGAGGGCACCTTCCGCAAAGACCTGCTCTACCGCATCCACGCCTTCTCCCTGGAACTGCCCCCCTTGCGCCAACGGGGAACCGACCTGCGCGAGATCGCCTCCTACCACATCGCCCGGTTCTGCAAAGAGACGGGGCGGGACCAGAAAGGCGTCTCCTCGGACTTCTTCGACGTCCTGGAGAAACACAGCTGGCCGGGCAACGTCCGGGAGCTGGTGAATGTCCTGGACCAGGCCCTCATCTCCTCCCGCCATGAGCCCACCCTCTTTCCCAAGCACCTGCCCATGAAACTCAGGGCCCGGGTGGCACGGGCGCGGGTCAGCCATGGCGACCACCCGTCCGAGGCCCAAGGCCCGGAGGTGACCCCGCATTACGACCCCGAGGCCATGCCTCCCCTCCAGGCCTATCGGGACCGCGTCTGCGCCGAAGCCGAAGCCCGCTATCTCAAAGACCTCATGGCAGGCAGCGGCGGCAACGTGAAAAAAGCCTGCGCAACGGCAGGCCTCTCCCAGTCCCGCCTGTACGCCCTGCTCAAACGGCACGACATCTCCCACTGATGCCCAGCCCCATTCCTGCCCCGCAAGAAAAATGCCTGCGGGGCAAGAGAAATACGTGTGTCTCCTCGTTCCATGCGCCCTCGTTTCCCTACCCCAAACCCCTTCCATTTCAGCATATTGTGCCCTACCATCCCGATTTGGTACGGCTGTTGCTATTTCTCTTGGGCAACGATGTCTTTGGATGCGCCTCCTGGCCCCAGGATGCCGCCCGATCATAAGCCCGGCCCGCTCGCGCCGCCCCACCAGCGCCCCCGGACTCCGGCCGTACGCACCATCAAGAGAAAGGATCATGCAGGATGCAAGAACTCAGGGTGTTGTCACCAACCGCCATACTGGGATACGGATTTCCCATGGCCTCCTTTGAAGAGGGCATGAAGCGAAAACCCCATGTGATTGCCGTGGATGCCGGTTCCACGGACCCCGGGCCCTACTATCTGGGCGCGGGCATCTCCTTTACCGATGCCACGGCCGTCAAGCGCGACCTGGCCGTCATGATCGAAGCTGCCATGAAGGCAGACATCCCCGTCATCGTGGGAACAGCCGGAGGCGCGGGCGGAGAGCCCCATCTCGCCGAGGTGGTGGAGATCGTCCAAGCCATCGCCCGGGAAAAGGAGCTGACCTTTCCCATGGCCGTGATCCACGCGGAAATCGACAAGGAGACCGTGGCACGCAAGATGGCCGAAGGAAAGGTGAGCCCCCTGCACCCCGCCCCGGAACTCACCGGCGAGGAGCTGGACCGCACCGAACGCGTCGTGGGCCAGATGGGCCTGGAGCCCATGATCACGGCCCTGGACAACGGGGCCCAGGTGATCATCGCAGGGCGCGCCTACGACCCCACGGTCTTTGCCGCATTGGCCGTCAAAGAGGGCTTTGATGCGGGCCTGGCCCTTCACATGGGCAAGATCCTGGAATGCGCGGCCATCGCCGCCACCCCGGGCAGCGGCAGCGACTGCATGTTCGGGTACCTGGCCAAAGACCACTTTCGCCTGGAACCCCTCAACCCCATCCGAAAATGCACCACCCTCTCCGTGGCTGCCCACACCCTCTACGAAAAGACCGACCCCTACCACCTGCCGGGCCCCGGCGGCCTCATCGACCTGTCGGAGACCACCTTCGAGCAGGTCACCGACAGCATGGTCAAGGTGTCGGGCTCCCGGTTCGTGCCCTCAAAGGCCTACACCATCAAGCTGGAAGGGGCCAAGCGGGTGGGCTACCGCACGGTCTCCATCGCAGGCACCCGGGACAGCATCATGATCTCCCAGATCGACACCATCATCGAAGAGGTCAAAGAGCGGGTCAGAGACAACTTCTCCGAGGCCGGGTTCACCTACCACCTGGACTTCAAGATCTACGGCAAAAACGGGGTCATGGGCAGCCTGGAGCCATGTACGGACATCCCCGGCCACGAGATCGGCATTGTCATCGAGGCCGTGGCCGATACCCAAAAAATAGCCAACACCATCTGCGGGTTCGCCCGCTCCACCATGCTTCACTACGGATACCAGGGCCGCATCTCCACGGCAGGCAACCTGGCCTTTCCCTACTCACCCTCGGACTTCAAAGCCGGTGAAGTCTTTGCCTTCAGCCTCTACCACATCGTGGAGGTGGACCCCCATGAACTGTTTCCCATCGACTACGTAACGGTTGGAGAGGAGCGCCCATGAAAACCACACTCAAAGAGATTGCCGACGTCATCCGTAGCAAAAACGCCGGCCCCTACGAACTGACCTTCGATATCATCTTCAAAACCCAGGAAGACTTTGAAGCGGCCTGCGCCAAAAAAATCATCAACGAAGAGGTCATGGCCGGGCTCTACCGCATCCCGGTCTCCGACGTCATCAACATCATCGAGTTCAAACCCGCCAAAGCCATCAAAGCCACCATCGTAAGACCCATGGCCTCCGGAGAACTCGGAGAAACCGACGTCTACGGCGCCCAACAGCACGCCCCCCTGGTGGACCTGGAGGTGACACTGTAATCGGCAGAAAACAGATAAAAACCAGCCTCCGGCGGCCCTGCCGGGGGCCAAACTTTTAAAAAGTTTGACAAATAGGCCTTACATCGCCATTTCCTGGCTCCGCCAAAACAATCACGATATTTGTTACACCCGTGCGTCGTTGTGATCGGCCCGAAGGGCGATCACAACGACGCACGGGTGCATTAGGAAAATTTTTTGCGGAGCTTTTTTTCAAAAAAGCGACCCGCCGGAGGCAACTGAATTTTTACATGCGTTGGCCCTGACCTGACACAGCACCTTGGTTGACGCTTGCGGGGCATTTGTCATAAAAAAAAGAGTGCGTGCCGGCTTGGGGCGTTCAGGACACAAGGGGGGATCCATGGTGTGCAGGTGGGTACTGTTTTTCTGGTGTATTGGGGTCTGTGTTGCGCCGTTACGCGCTGCCGGGGCCTCGGAGGGGAAAGACGTTCGGGACGTATTGGTGCTCAACTCGTACAGCCCCGGGTATGTGTGGTCGGACTGGAAGACCAAGGGTATCCGAAAGGTGCTGGATGCCGAGGGCAGCTCGGTCCGTCTCAGCTTTGAGTACATGGACACCAAGCGGTACAAGCCGTCGGAGATCTTCGACACCCTCAAGGAGGTCTACCGACTCAAGTACGCATCGGTCTCCTTTGACGTGATCATCGCCTCGGACAACAACGCCCTGGATTTTCTGCTCCTGTACCGGGCCGCCCTTTTCCCCGGGGTTCCGGTGGTGTTCTGCGGGGTCAACGACTTTTCCAGGGCCATGCTTAAAGGCCAGACAGGCTACACGGGCATTGCCGAGGACTACGACCTCAAGGGGACCCTGGACCTTGCCCTGTCCATCCACCCGGAAACCACCCATGTGGCCTATATATCGGGGGGCGGCACCTCCAGCCACATCATCCGCGACCAGTTCGAGAGCCTCATCCCTGGCTACGCCTCCAGGGTGGACTTCATCCGCCTCTCCATGATGTCTCCCGACGATCTGAAAAAAGCCCTGGCAGACCTGCCCGAGCATACCGTCATCCTTTATCTCTCTTACTACGTCACGCCCGACGGAACCCGATTCACCGTGGCCGAGGGCCTCTCCCTGATTTTCGAAGCCGCCAGAAAGCCCATCTACGGTATCTGGGACTACACCCTGGGCAACGGGGCCTTGGGGGGGCCGATGCTGCGGGTGCAGGAACAGGCCTCAGAGGCAGCGCGCATGGCCCTCAAGGTGCTTGACGGCACCCCGGTGGATGACCTGCCGGTGATGCGGGAAAGCTTTCTGGATCCCATCTTCGATTACACCATGCTTGATTACTTCGACATCTCCATGGGGCGGCTTCCCAAGGGGAGCGTGGTGATCAACGAACCGGTGACGGTCTACTACCGCTACAAATACGTCATCTGGGCAACGGTCCTGTTTCTCATCTACCAATCGGTGACCATCGTGGTCCTCATGCGCATCATCGCCCGCAGAAAACGGGCGGAAGAGAGGGAAAAGGCGCTGGAGGCCCAGCTCCGCCAGGCCCACAAGATGGAAGCCATGGGCACCTTTGCCGGGGGCATCGCCCACGACTTCAACAACATTTTAGGCGGCATTGCCACCTGCACGGAGCTTGCCGCAGACGAGGTGGAGGGCGAGAGCCCGGTGCAGGAAGACCTGGCCCAGGTCCTCAAGGCGGTCAACCGGGGGAAAAGCCTGGTTCGCCAGATCCTCACCTTCAGCCAGAACAAGGACCGGGAGATGCAGCCCGTGCAGATGCGCCTCATCCTCATGGAGTGCACGCAGCTGCTGAAAAGCTCCATCCCCTCCACCATCGACGTGCGGCTCAACGTCCAGGCAGAGGCCGGGTTTGTGCTGGCCGACCCCACCCAGATCCACCAGGTGATCATGAACCTGTGCACCAACGCCCGCCACGCCGTGGCCAATCAGAAAGGATGCATCGAGATCTCCCTGGACGCCGTGGAGCTGGACCGCAAAGCCTCCCTGCGCCACCCGGACCTCCACAAAGGCAGGTACTCACGCCTCACCGTGCGGGACAACGGCAAAGGCATCGCCCCGGAAAACATGGAGCGCATCTTCGACCCCTTTTTCAGCACCCGCAAGGAAAACGGAGGGACGGGCCTCGGCCTCTCCATGTCCCACGGCATCATCAAGAACCACGGCGGTGCCATCACCGTGGCGAGCCACCCGGGCCGGGGAACCATCTTCTCGGTGTTCATCCCCTGTGCCCACGGGGTGGCGGCAGTGCCCGGCGAGGCCGCCGCCGCCCCCAACATACACACCCAGGGCACGGTGATGCTGGTGGACGACGATGAACAGATGCTCTACGGCACGGAAAAACTCCTCACCCGCATGGGCTACGAAGTGGCGGCCTTTTCCGGAAGCCTGGAGGCCCTTAAGGCCTTTCGCACCGACCCCATGCGCTACGACCTGATCTTCACCGACCACATGATGCCCTTTTTAAACGGCATGGAACTCGCCGCAGAACTCCTGGCCCTGCGTAGCGACATTCCCGTGGTGCTCTGCACCGGCTACCAGGACGAGCTCCAGGCCCTCACTCCGGAAGTCCTGGACCAAAACGGTATCTCAGAGGTCATCTCAAAACCCTTCAAACGCCAGGAACTGGAAACAATCCTTCCCGGCCTCTGCAAGGCCAACGCATGTAACAGTTCCGTTGCCTCCGGCGGGTCGCTTTTTGAAAAAAGCTCCGCAAAAACGTTCCGGTAAACGTAAAAATGAGAGGGGCTATGCAGGATTGCCGAGTTCACCAAAAAAAGAAACCTGTTTGTCAAACTTTTCAAAAGTTTGGCCCCCGGCAGGGCCGCCGGAGGCGAAAATCTAAATGCGCTATCCTTTCGGCCTCTGTGCCTCACATCGCAACTGTGATAAAAGGCCCTTATGAACTGGAAAGAGATGCTCGACAAATCGGTGGTATCGGCAAAAGAACTGGCCGATGTCCTGGGAGAGAAGACGGACGAAATCGCCCGTGTGGCCGGGGTTTACCCCATGCGCATCAACCCGTACTGGCTGAAGTTGATGAAAAAACCCGGGGACCCGTTGTGGCGACAGGCCGTGCCCTGCGCCGACGAGCTTTCCGACTCCCCCCTGCTGGAGGACCCCTTGTGCGAGGAGAAGGACTCTCCGGTCTTCGGCCTGACCCACCGCTACCCGGACCGGGTCATCTTTCTCGTCTCCAACCGATGTGCCCTCTACTGCCGCCACTGCATGCGAAAGCGAAAGGTGGGCAAGCACCAGGGCGCGGTGACGGACGCCACCATCGAGGCGGGCCTGGCCTACATTGAACAGACCCCTGCGGTGCGGGACGTCATCGTCACGGGCGGGGACCCCCTGCTCCTGGAAGACGCAAAGATCGACGCCATCTTAAAGCGCCTCTCCGCCATCCCCCACGTGGAGATGATCCGCATCCACACCCGGGTGCCCTCAACCCTTCCCATGCGCATCACCGAAGGGCTCTGTGCCGTGCTTTCCCAATATGAAAAGCTCTGGATCAACACCCACTTCAACCACCCGGCAGAGTTCACCCCCGAAGCAGAAAAGGCGCTCAGGCTCTTGAACCGAACCGGAGCGCCCCTGGGCTGCCAGACCGTGCTTTTAAAAGGCGTCAACGACGCCCCCGAAACCATGGCCGGGCTCATGCGCAAGCTTACCAAAAACCGGGTACGCCCCTACTACATCCACCACGGGGACGCCGTCAAAGGCACCGGTCACTTCCGCACCTCCATCGAAACCGGCCTTGCCGTGGTCAACGGCCTGCGCGGCCACCTCTCCGGCCTTGCCGTGCCCGCCTACGTCATCGACCTGCCCGGCGGCGGGGGCAAGGTGCCCCTGCTTCCCGAGTCCATCCTCGCCCGGGACGATAAAAGCCTCACCGTCAAAGGCTACGACGGCAAAACCTACACCTACCCACTATAGGCAGGGGCTACAGCCCCTGCACCCCAGGTTCGGGAATGCTCTTTCGCCTTCGTTCCTCAGGCTCATCCCATTCCCTGACGGGCTTCGCCCGTGTTGACTATGACTTCCGAGACTTCATCAAAATAATGTCGCACCCGCGCTTCGTTTTAATTGCCTCGAAGGGAGATCAAACGAAGCGCGGGTGCATTCTAACAGTTTTTTGCGGAGCTTTTTTCAAAAAAGCGACCCGCCGGAGGCAAATTGAATCTTATCCCTTCGCCTCCTTTGCCCGTTACTTTGTCATGTGCGTAAACGAGTCCTTCACCACCTTGTCACCGGCCTTGACCTTCACTTTCAAGGTGTAGGTTCCTTTCTGTTTCATCTCCACGTCCGCTCCGTGGCCGCCGCCCATGGCCATGGCCATGGTTTTGACCTCTTTGCCGTCGGGATCGGTGATGACGAATCCGACCTTGGCATCATGGACCATGGCCCCGTTTTTCCCTTTCACATCCAGCATCAGGTGGTGGGAAGCCATCTTGCCGGACATGGACTCCATGCCCTCCATATCCTTCATTCGCTGATGCATATCGATGAGGCGGTAGGTGAGGGTCAGGTCGTCAACGGTATGGGTGCGGATGACCTCCCCCATTCCATGGCCCTTCATTTCTTTTCCATGGTCCATGCCCATCTCTTTGCCGTGGTCCATGCTCATCTCTTTGCCATGATTTGAGGAGCCGTGCTCCTTGTGTTCAGCCGATGCAAGGGAAAAAAGTCCCAGGGTCAACAGAGCCAGCAGGCTCAAGATCAATGCGTGTCGTTTCATGAATTACGTTTCCTTCTATCTGTGTTGGTTGTTACCTGTCGACCCCGTGGCACCTTTGCCCGGGCCCGACCCTTCAAATTACCCGAACGCCGCCCACGCTAGACGGGCGAAGCCTCGGAGCCTTTGCGAACCTGTATCTCCCTGGCCTTGATCCCGTAATAGATGGCCGGGATGATGATGAGGGTCAGCACGGTGGAGGAGACAAGCCCGCCCACCATGGGAGCTGCAATGCGCTTCATGATCTGGGCGCCGGTGGCGCTGCCCCACATGACCGGCAGCAGGCCGATGAGGGTGGTGGCAACGGTCATGAGCTTGGGCCGAACCCGCTCCACGGCCCCTTCGATGACAGCCCCGTAGAGATCCGCAGGGGTGTTCATCTTCCCCTCACTCTGACGCCTCGTGTAGACCTCATTTAAGTAGACAAGCATCACCACCCCGGTCTCTGCGGCAAGACCTGCCAGGGCGATAAAGCCCACCACAACGGCCACCGAGAGGTTGTAGCCCAAAAGGTAGATGAGCCAGATCCCGCCGGTAAGGGCAAAGGGGAGGCTTGCCATGACCACGGCGGCCTCGGTGAGGCTGCCGAAGTGCAAGTAAAGAAGCACAAAGATGATCACCAGGGTGGCCGGAACGATAAGCATCAAAGAGGCCCTGGCCTTTTCCATGTACTCGAACTGACCGGACCAGACGATGGAGTACCCAGGAGGCAGGGTCACGTGGCTGCTCACCACCTCCTTGGCCTTCTTCACATAGGTGCCCACGTCCATGCCCTTCAGGTCCACGTAGACCCAGGCGGTTCGCCGGGCGTTTTCGCTCTTGATGCCTGCCGGGCCGTCTTTAAAGGAGAGGGTGGCAAGCTGGGCCAGGGGCACGTGGGCGCCTGACGGGGTGGGCACCAGAACCCGGCCCAGGCTCTCCAGATCGCTGCGGTACTCACGGCTGTAGCGCAGGTTCACGGGATAGCGCTCCAGGCCTTCCACGGTCCAGGTGATGTTAAGTCCGCCAATGGCGGTCATGATCACCTCCTGCACGTCGTCCACGGAGAGGCCGTAACGCACGATGTGGTCCCGGTTGATGTCGATATCCAGATATTTGCCCCCTGTGACCCGCTCGGAGTAGACGGACAGGGTCCCTTCAAGGGGACGAAGAACGGCCTCCACCTGGGCTCCCAGCGTGGAGAGAATCTCCAGGTCCGTGCCCATGATCTTGACCCCCACCGGGGTCTTGATGCCCGTGGAGAGCATATCGATGCGGGTTTTGATGGGCATGGTCCAGGCGTTGGTGAGTCCGGGGAACTTCACGGCCTGGTTCAGCTCGTCGGAAAGCTCCTCCATGGTCAGGTAGCGCTCTTCGGGGAGAACCCAGCCAAGGGGCGTTTTCAAGAAACCGGGCCAGCCCGAAAAGAACCGGGGCACAGGCCGCTTGCGCCACTCATGGAGAATTTTTCCTTTTTTCTCCTTGGGAAACACCAGGGAGAGAGGGCGAGCCAGCCACCCCGGCCAGCCGTCGTAAAACCGGTCCACCACCAGGGTCTCGTACTCCACCTTGGGCCGCAGCACGATGGTGGTCTCAATCATGGACAAGGGAGCCGGGTCCGTGGACGTCTCGGCACGGCCCACCTTTCCCAGGGTGTGGCGCACTTCGGGAAAGCGCTGGATGATCTTGTCGGTCTGCTGCAGAAGCTCCCGGGCCTTGGTCACCGAAATGCCCGGCAGGGTCGTGGGCATGTAGAGCAAATCTCCCTCGTTCAAGGGAGGCATGAACTCACTGCCCAGCCGGGAAGCAGGCACATAGGTGGCCGCAATAATAAGGGTGGCCACCACGATGGTCAGCTTTCGATGGGCAAGCACCCCATGGATCACCGGCCGATAGAGGCGAATGAGAACGCGGCTCAAGGGATTCTCTTTTTCGCTGAGGATCCTCTGGGGCAGCGCCACCATCACCACAAGGATGCCCACCACCAGGGCGACCCAGAAACTCCAGGAGGGCATCGAAACGCCAAAGGAGCGGGCGGCCAGCACCCCCACAGGGGGCAGCACGCCTGCCAGGCTGTAAAGGAGACGGCGACGCCCTTTTGGCTGGTCATCGGCCATCCCTTTTTCCCTGATAAAAAAGGTCATGAGCACGGGGATCACCGTCACCGCAAGAACCGAAGAGGCGGCCATGGCAAAGGTTTTCGTATATGCCAGGGGACGGAACATGCGCCCCGACTGCTCTTCCAGGGTAAAGACCGGCAGAAAGGAGACGGTGATGATCAAAAGGCTGTAGAACAGGGCCGGGCCCACCTCCCGGGAGGCGTCGATGATGATCTGCCGGTGGGAGCGGGTGCCCCCGCTCCGCTCCATGTGCTTGTGGGCGTTCTCCACCAGCACCACCGAGGCGTCCACCATCACCCCGATGGCAATGGCGATGCCCCCCAAACTCATGATGTTGGCGTTGATGCCCAGGGCGTACATGACGGTAAAGGAGATGAGGATCCCCACGGGCAGGGTGAAGATGGCCACAAAGGCGGACCGGAAGTGCAGGAGAAAGATCACGCAGATGAGCGCCACCACGGACATCTCCTCCACCAGTTTCACCCGAAGGGTGGAGACGGCCCGTTCAATGAGGCCCGAACGGTCGTAGCCCATCTCAATGGTCACCCCCTCGGGCAGGCCGGCTTCCAGCTCTTTCAGGCGGGTCTTCACCCGCTCAATGGTGGCCAGGGCGTTCTCACCGTAGCGCATCACCACGATGCCCCCCACCACCTCGCCTTCGCCGTTCCACTCCAGGACCCCGCGCCGCAGCTCCGGGCCGATCTTTACCCGGGCCACGTGCTTCAACAGGATCGGCGTGCCTTTTTCATCCACGCCAAGGGAGATCTTCTCCAGGTCCTCCACCGAGGAGAGATAGCCCAGGCCCCGCACCATGAACTCGGTCTCGGCCATCTCCACCAGGCGGCCCCCCACGTCGTTGTTGGACCGCTCAATGGCCTTGCGAATCTGGCCGATGGTCAGGTTGTAGGCATTGAGGCGAGAGGGGTCCACCTCCACCTGGTACTGCTTCACAAACCCGCCGATGCTGGCCACCTCCGAGACACCGGGCACCGCCGTAAGCTCATAGCGCAGGTACCAGTCCTGAATACTGCGGAGCTGCTGGTTGTCCAGGGAGCCCGATGCATCTTTAAGCACGTACTCGTACACCCACCCCACGCCCGTGGCATCCGGCCCCAGGCCCGGGGTCACCCCGTCGGGGAGGCGCCCTGCCACCACGTTGAGATACTCCAGCACCCGGGAGCGGGCCCAGTAGATGTCCGTGCCGTCTTCAAAAATAATGTAGACAAAGGAGAGCCCGAAAAAGGAGTACCCCCGCACCGACTTGGCGTAGGGCACACTCAGCATGGCCGTGGTCAGGGGGTAGGTCACCTGATCCTCCACCACCTGGGGGGCCTGGCCGGGCACGTCCGTATAAACAATCACCTGCACATCGGAAAGATCCGGGATGGCGTCCAGGGGCATCCGCGACATGGCAAGGAGCCCCACCGCTACAACAAACAAGGTGGCTAAAATCACCAGGAACCGGTTCCGCACAGACCATATAATCAGCTTTTCAATCATCTTTTTTCGCCTTGGTTAGAAGGACAATGTCTCTTAAAAAAATGCCTCCGGCGGCAAGGGGCTGAGCCCCTTGACCCCAGGGTCTCGAATGCTCCCGGCCTTCGCTCCTCAGGCCGATCACATTCGCTGACGGGCTGTGCCCGTGCTAAACACCGAGGGCAAGGTGCAATAAACGGAATCAAGATATCTTTCGTTCCCAGGCTCCGCCTGGGAATGATCTATGGAGGCTCTGCCTCCACGCTTGAAATTGCTTCGCCCTTGTCGAAATATGAGAAAATGCAAAGATTCCACACCACCCATCACGGGCGAAGCCCGTCAGTAAATGTGACGTCCCTGAGAAACGAAGGGACGGAGCATTTACGAACCTGGGGTGCAGGGGATTTATCCCCTGCGTCTTACATATCCTCTAAAAAATCATCTTCTTTGGAATCCATCGACCTGGCCTCGGGTGCCGGCGGGTTAACGGCCTCCATCATCTTGGCCACGGCTTCTTTGAGCTGGGATTCCGAGTCCAGGAGGAACTGGCCGGAGACCACCACCTGGTCCCCGGGGGCAACCCCCTGGAGGACATGGAGACGTCCGTCATCCAGGGTCACGCCGGTGAGGACCTCCCGGGGGGTGTAGCGCCCCTTTCCGGTACGCACGAACACCGTCTCTTTGCTGCCGGAGCGCAGGACAGCCTCGGAGGGGATCACCACCCCTGAGTCCCCGGTGCCGGTTTCGATGGTGACGTTGGCGTACATGTCGGGCTTTAAAAAGGCGTCGTCGTTGTCAAACTCCATACGCACGGTGATGTCGCGGGTCTTGCCCTCCATAAAGGGATAGACAAAGGCCACCTTGCCCGTCCGGCTCTCACCGGGGCTGAAGGGAAGCACCATGGAGGCCTGCTGACCGGCCCTCACCCGCGCCACTTCGTACTCATAGACATGGGCCTCCACCCAGACCCTGGAGAGGTCCGAGACGGTGAACAAGGTGGTACCCGCCCCGAAATACCTGCCTTCCACGGCCCGTTTGTCCACCACCACCCCATTATAGGGGGAGGTGATTGTCACGGTATCCAGGGCCCGCCCCCGCTTCTCCGCCCGACGAATCTCGGACGGGGCCATGGCATAATTGAGCAGCTTTCGTTTCGCCGAGGCCAGGAGCCTCTCGTTGTAACCGCTTCCCGGCCCCCCCAGCCGCTGCCGGGCGTGGAGGTACTCCTCCTGGGCGGCGATGAGCTCCGGGGAGTAGACCGTAAACAACGGGTCGCCCTTTTTCACATTCTGGCCTTCAAAATTGGCGTGGAGGGTCTGGATCCAGCCGGAAAACCGGGGGCTGATGTCGTAGGTACGGGTCTCATCCCAGGTGACATGGCCCCAGGTATGAACGCTGCGGGCCAGTCGGGCGCGCTCCGCGGCCTGGATGCGCACCCCCATGTTCTGCTCCACCACCGGATCGATACGAATCTCCACCCCGCCCACCAGTTCATCCTCGTACACGGGAACCAGGTCCATGCCCATGGCGCTCTTGCCGGGGGCATCATATATCTCGGCAGGGTTCATGGGAGCCCGCCAATAGGCCACCACCCTCTCTTTGTCCTGGGCCAGGGCAGGTGCCTCCACCGCCTTCGGGATCAGGGCCATGCCGCACACCGGGCAATCCCCGGGCTCATCCAGCACAATGAAGGGATGCATGCTGCAGGTCCACAATTCCGCCTCGGTCTCATGGGTGTGATCGCCATGGGCCACGCCGGTGGTTCCGGTGGCCGCCGGGCCCGCCCGATGCATGGTCAGGGCCATCCCCACACCCACCACGGCGAGGATCACCACGATTCCTGCGGCCCAGGCCCACTTGGGTACATTTCGTTTCCGTGTCATGTGTCACTCTCCTTCATTGGGTTTGGTCCGCGTGGGGTCTGAGTCGGATGGGGATTTCTCAGCCCCGGCGTGCATCAGCGACGCAACGCCGGGAAAGGTTCCGCCAGCCAGCTCCATGAGCTTCACTTCGGCCAGCAGGGCATCCCTCAAGTACTGCCTTGCCGTCAGCTCGGCCCGCATGGCCGCCATGGCCGCCTCGATCATATCGGTGTAGGAACTCCCCCCCACCTCGTAACGGGAGACCAGGGCCTGGGAAAGCTGGCGCGCCCTGGGCACAAGGTCCCTGTTATAAAACTCGTGGCGGTCAACGGCCGTGGCCATCTGCGTTGCCACCCCGTCGATGAGATGGGGCAACTCCAGGCGGTAGCCCTCATAGTTGAGCAGGGCCGCTCTCTCCGTCGCCCTTCGGGAGGCCACAAGCCGGTCTTCTCGCCGGGACTTCCAGACAGGAACCGGAAAGGAGGCGGAGAGGGAGACAAAGTCATCCCTGCTGTTGCCCATGGGATCGTCTTCCCGCTGACCGTAAGCCAGCTTCACGTCCACATCGGGCATGGATTCCTTTTCCGCCAGCGAAAGGGAGACCCGGCTCAGGGCCACCTCGTGCTTCAACACCTCCAGACGCGGGTTCCCCCTTTCTGCCTGTGCCACCCAGGATGTGGATGGCCGAAGCCGGGGCAGGCCCAGGCCGGTCTCCGGGATCACCGGAAGATGAGCCTCCCGCTGAAGCAGGCGGTTGATCCGAATTTCCAGCCCACGGCGTTTCCCGTCCAGGGCCAGCCGCTCGTTGGTCAGGCCGCTCAACTCCAGTTCTCCGGTGAGCACAGCCTGCTGGACTTCCCGTCCAGCGCCGTACCGCGATGCCGAGGCATGGATCAGCTGACTCACCAGGTCGTAAAGCTCTCCGTTAAGACGAAGGCTCTCGGTCACGAACCAGAGTTCATAGTAGGCCCCGGCCACCTCCCGCTGGAGGGCCAGGGCCTTGGCCTTGAGCCCGGCCTCGGCCCGACGGGCGGCGAGAAGCCGGGACTCTGCAGCCAAGCCTCTTTTTCCGGGCCAGGGGAGGCGCTGCGTCACGGAGATCTGTTTCTGGGTCATGGCCTCCTGATCCAGATCAAAACTTCCCGTGGGCACGTTGAGAAGCCCCACGCCGATTTTGGGGTTGGGCAGGGCCCCTGCATACTCGGAGGCGTCCAGAAGCCCCTGCACCACCTCGCGGTCGGCACGAATCTCGGCGTTGTTTTCCATCGCCTCCAAAACCAGTTCGGCCAAAGACTCTTCCCCCTCCCACCCCATGGCCGGGGTAATCGTCCAAATCAGGAGGCACATGGCTGTCATCACTGTTTTCATCATCATGGTTTTACATTCCGTCATGAACATATCGGGTGCACAAACGATGGTGGCTTTTTGGCGTGCTTCCACCCATCAGAGCCACTCTCTCCGGCCCTTTTCCCTTTACCTGTCCATCTGGTTCATCATGCCTTGCATCTGGTCAATCATTTGCCGGTTCATCTTCTCGATACGTGCCTTGTCGACGGTTTCCGACGACATCTCCCCTGCCATCGCATCAAAATGCCGGGACAGACCTTTCATCATCTTTGTCATGTCCCGCCTCTGTGAGCGGGTCATGTTTTCCGGCATCCCCTGAACCATCGTTCCCATGGTGACCATGGTCTTTCCCATGCTCCGCATCATCGGGCCGTGATGCACCATGGTCTCCCCTGTGGAGCCCCCATGCATGGACTGGTGATTCGCGCCTCCATTGCTGTGGGAACCACCCATCATCGAGGAGCCATGCCCCCCGCCAGATCCGGATCCCATTCCGCCACCTCCCATGGAGGCAATGCCTGTTGCTGACGTCAAAAAAAGAATGGCCAATGTTCCGATAATCATTTTCTTCATGTTTTTAGGTCCTGATTTGCTGTTGTTAAAAAAATTTCAAAATTACAGGCAGTCCCCGACCTTGAAAATACGCGGGGGCCGCCGACAGCCTTGGGCTGTCCCATGAACTGCACCTGGTGAATAGCAGGATATATGCCAACTTGTACCGAGGAGAAAAACAGTCTGTAGTTCAGGTAGGATAGCCCCGCGACCGGCAGAGTTCCGCCCTGTCGGGGCAATGGGGTTGAAGTCTATTCTTCATGCCGATGAAGAGTATTCATCACGGACTCAACCCGAAGTTTATATAAAAGGTAAAAAGCCACCTGTGCTGGCAGGTGAGAGGTCTTATGAGGTGAGAAAGCCGGTAATAGAAAAATCCGACCAGAGGGTCGCGGCCTTTTCCCGGCCTTGAAGGTGTCTTTCCGAGAATTGTCCCCGATGTGTTGAAGACATCTCTTCACCCCCCTTCTGTATTCGTTGTGTTACCACGTTTGCCAAGACCAGAATACCGCACCAACCTACCAATTTTAAAGACAAAAAAATAAAAATACATTGTGGCACGCTTTATGAATATCCCCATAGGCAGATAAATTAAATTCCAACGTTTTACCGGATCGACTCACCCAGACCGGGGGGCATCCAACACAACACAAAAGCGGAGATTTTTAACCATGAAACACATTACCTCTTATACAAAACACCTTTTTTCAGCAGCCCTCGTGCTGCTTGCCCTGACCGTGACCGCCGGCACCGCGTCCGCCGGATTTTTTGATTTTACCCAGGGCCGCGTGGCCCAGCCGGGGACGGATCTTCACGCCCTGGGCACCCAGGCACTGAACACGGGGCTGGGTGGTATCAGCTACTTTACAAACGGTGAGGGCCGAGTCATTGAGGTCCGGGCCAAAGAGATGCCCAACGGTGATCTCCGGGTCTCCCAGCGAAGGGTTTACATTCCCAAGAATTACGTGGCAAAAACCCATGACCAAACCCTGAAAGCCGAGCGCATCAGAAATAACCTGGCCGAGCTGGCCGACCAGCAGCCCTGGGTAGGGGGCTACGCGCTCCTGCCCCAGAACGAAGGGGCCAAGGCTTACAAATACGGTGTCATGGTGGAGACCGAGCTTCGACGTAACCACCAAAGCGACAACTGATGCTTTAAGGCATCGGCGTCTTTCATCCGACGGTGACGCGGGGGCCTCCCCCAGGCCCCCGCATCCCCATCCCCTCCCTGGGCCTGACCCAGGCTCACCCCTCCTCCGTATTTCCCGTCACGCCCTGCAGCCCGGATCTGCAACGCCCAGGCACCTTGCCGCCCTCTTTAATAAACGATTGTTCATTTTTCCATAAACTTGTCTAAAACGTTTACCCTTTGATACCGGAACGTTGCGTGTCTACAACTTCATCCCGCCAGACAGTGCCCTCCTGCCAAAGGTGGTTCCGGCTGTTGAAAAGGAGCCGCCGGAACCCAGAATGCGTCCCGGGTGGATCCCTGACCCACCCGGCCCACCCCGGCAGGACTCCGCCCCCAGAAATCTCCCCCATGGGAACCGCCCTACCCCCACACGGATAAACAAACATTCGTTTATCCATTTTTATGTCAATAACCGCAACACAGCTGAAATAACACCAAATACAAAGAAGCGCAGCCCCGCCCGTGCACCCCGATTTTCACCTGAAACGGCCTGTTGCGGTAAGGCAGGCCTCCTTGACACAAACCGGCCGATACCGTATTCTTTTTACGTGATGAACGCCCACAGGCCGCACCAACAAAGAGCTTTGTCATCACCCCATGGCCCCTTCCCCGCCCACGATGCGCCTTTGCCGGAGCGGGACTCCCCACGGGCATGAAAAGGCGGCCCCTTGCATCTCCCAACCCGATCCCCGCACCTGAATCCTGAGCCTGCACATCAGACACCACAAATGCCCCCAGTGGTCATGCACCCTTTGGCCCGTCTCGGAGGCAGGGATCCCCGTGCCATGCCATCCTCCTATAGGAGGAGACGTTCATGCCACCGCGATGTGATCGCCGTGGTACAGATGCAGCCCTTCATCGCAAAAAACTGCCTCCGGCGGCCCTGCCCGGCGCCAACCCGTTAATACGTTTTTCAACCAGGCAAATAACAGTGGCGGGCCCACCGCTGTCCATGGGCCTGCCTTGCCACCGCCTTCACCCTTTTCCCGCAGCGGCATTCCCACAAACCGACCCCGCGGGTTCACGGGGTCCAGGAGTTCCCATGGCGTCTCCGGTGCACCGCACATATGGCTTGACGGCCCTTTGCCTCCTGGTGCTGGGGTGCCTTCTTGGGACGCCGGGCAACGCGGACGGATCGAGCCTTGCCCAGCGTGTCCTTCTCCTGCACTCCTACCACCAGGGATACGCGTGGACCGACGGCATCACCGAAGCCGTCACCCGCGCCTTTGAGGGCAGAAACATCGAGCTCCAGGTGGAATATCTGGACAGCAAGCGACGTTCCGTGGCCGAGGTGGCCGGTCCGAGCCGGGACTTTCTCGCCAGGAAGTACGTGTCCAGACAGCCCCATGCCATCATCTGTTCGGACAACAACGCCCTGAACTTTCTCAGGCAGTACGGCCCGGAACTCTTTCCCGGCGTTCCCGTGGTCTTCTGCGGCATCAACAGCTTTGTCCCGTCCATGCTCCAGGGGTTTGACGGCAACATCACCGGTGTGGTGGAGCAGCCCGACCCCCTGGGCACCGCAAGGCTGGCCCTGTCCCTCTTTCCCAAAACCAGGCGGATCATCGTCGTCACCGGCATCACCCCCACGGCCAAAAATATGAAACAAGAGACGCAACAAGCCTTTGAGGAGTTGAGGGGCAAGGTGGAAACACTGTGGTGGAACGGCCTTTCCCGGGACGACCTTACGCGAAGGCTCAAGGACCTGGACTCAAGGGACGTGGTCCTGCTCCTCCTCTTCCACCGGGACGGCGCCGGGGAGTACTTCTCTTATGAAGAGGGCGCCAGGATCATCGCCCAGGCCTCACGGGCTCCCGTCTTCGGGCTCTGGGACTTTTTCCTGGGCACCGGTGTGGTGGGCGGGCGCATGGCAAATTCCACGGACCAAGGACAAAGTGCGGCGGCCCTTACCTTGAGGATCCTCAAGGGAAAGGAGGCTGGACAGCTTCACATCATCGACTCCAGCCCCAACCTGTACATGTTCGACAACGCCATGCTGAAAAAATTCAACATCCCCAAAAAAGACCTGCCCCTGGGCAGCGTGGTGTGGGGAGAGTCCGAGGGGGAACTGCCCCGCCCCTTTTTTTACATCAACACGGTCATCCTGTTTCTCTGCTTTGTGGCCGTCATCTACATCCTCCTGATCTCGGCCCGGCTTCTCAGGAAGCGCAGGGCCCTGCCCCAGTTCTCATCCCAGATCTCCCAGATGGTCATCGCCGTGCCTGCCATGGTCCTGATCCTGGCCACCCTGCTCTGGGCTGGGCAGGACTACCTCCAGTTCCGTGACAACAGCCGAAGCCTCCGCCTGAAGCTCATGGAAGAGCTCCGACGAACCATCTCCTATCAGGTCAACCGGGCCATGGAAGACATTGCCTTTCAGAGAAAGGCCGAACGGGCCCGCCTGCGCCGGGACCTGAAATCCCGGACTGAAGAGGCCCTGGGCATCACCGATCATCTCTACAACACCCACCGGCACCAACCGAAAAAAGAGATCGAAAAACGGATCTATGATGCCCTGTACGCCCTGCGCTGGAACGACAGGCGCGGCTACTATTTTGTCCTGGACACCACAGGCCGGATGGTTGTCCACCCCTTGCTCCCGGACTTAGAAGGGCGGGACCTGGCGGACCTCACCGATGAAGACGGGGTCCTGTTGATCCAGAATTTCATCGCCACCATCCAGGAGACCGGAGAGGGCTTCAGTCAGTACAAGTGGCTCAAGGGCCCCGACGAGGAGTTCCAAACCCCGAAACTCTCCCACCTTCGCCTCTACGAACCCCTGGGCCTCATCATCGGCACCGGCGAGTACCTCGACGACATCCAGGGCGACACCCAGGCCCTGGCCCGACAACAGCTGGAGGGCATCTCCTATGCCGGGGGCGAGGGGTATGTTTTCGTGACGGCCTACGACGGCACCCTTCTGGTGAACCGCACCCGCAAGGACCTCATCGGAAAAAACCTGTGGGACGATACCGACCCCCACGGCATGAAGACCGTCCAGGAGTTCATCGCCGCGGCCAAGCACCCGGACGGTGGGTTCGTAACCCACGCCTTCCGAACCCCTCCGGACCCCACCCTCATGAAGAAAATCGCCTATGTCCGAGGGGTGGATGACTGGCAATGGGCCGTGGGCTCCTGCCTCAACCTGGACAGGCTCGACGAGGCCGTGGCCCTGGCCAAGCAGAAGATGGTCACCAACTTCTCGGCCCGGCTCGGCCTGATGCTGGCGGCCATGGGGGCCTTAGGCCTGTTCTGCACCTGGCTGGGGCGCCGGTACTCCACCCGGCTGGTGACCCAGTTCCAGACCTTTCAGGAGGACTTCACCACCTCCGAGGGCAATCCCCTGGACAGTACGGTCTACGGCCACGCCGAGTTCCGCGACCTGGCCGTGGGGATCAACGAGGTCCTGGAGGAGCGACAGCGGGTCTCCACCGTCCTTCTCAAGCAACAATCCCTGCTGGAGGCCATCTTCGCGTCCACCACCGACCTTTTGATGCTCAAGGACAAGGGCGGGGTGTATCGCATGGTCAACGAGGCCTGCACCGCCTTTATGAAAAAGAGGCGCGAGGCCATCGAAGGGCGCACCGACTGGGAACTATTTTCCCGGGACCAGGCCGAGCTCTTCTCCAAAGGGGACCGGGAGGTGCTGGAGCAGGGTGAGCCCATCACCGACGAATGGACGTTCAGCAAAGAGGGGGCCCTCAAGAGCCTTCTCATCTCCAAAACCGCCGTGCTGGAGGGCACCGGCAGGATCACCGGGGTCCTGTGTTCCGCTCGGGACATCACCACGGTTCGCCTGGCCCAGGAGGAGCTGCAGCAGAGCGAAGAGCGCTTCCGGCGCCTTTTCCGCGACACCGCCGACTCGGTCTTTCTCATTGCGGACAACCGGTTCATCGACTGCAACGAAGCGGCCCTGCACATGCTGCGCATGCCGTCCACCGAGGAGGTGATCGGCGCCCATCCATCCCGATTTTCTCCCACCCACCAACCCGACGGCACGCCCACGGCCCCGGCCATGGACGCCCTCTTCTCCAAGGCCCTGGCCCAGGGTCCCACCTCCTTTGAATGGATGCACCGGCGGGCCGACGGCGAAGCCTTCTGGACGGACGTGAGCCTCACCCCCATCGCTTTTCAGGACCGCCAGGTGCTGCACTGCGTCCTGCGCGACATCACCGAGCGCAAGCAGATGGAACAGCAGCTCCGGGACGCCCTGGAGCAGGCCGAGGAAGCAAGCCACGCCAAGAGCACCTTCCTTGCCAACATGAGCCACGAGATCCGCACCCCCATGAACGGGGTCATCGGCATGACCGGCCTCCTCCTGGAAACCCGGCTCACCGACGAACAGCGCCAGTTCGCCGAAACGGTCCAGGCCTCCGGGGAGTCCCTTCTCGCCCTGCTCAACGACATCCTCGATTTCTCCAAGATCGAGGCGGGCAAACTCAACCTGGACCTTCTGGACTTCGACCTGCGGGCCATGCTGGACGACTTTACCGGGCTCATGGCCGTCAAGGCCGAGGAGAAGCACCTGGAACTCATCTGCGCCCCGGCACCGGAGGTGCCCCCCTTCCTTAAAGGGGACCCCGGCCGCCTCAAGCAGATCCTCATCAACCTCACGGGCAACGCCGTTAAGTTTACGGAAAAGGGGGAGGTCTCCGTGCACGTGGACCTCCAGGAGGACACCGGCCAGGAGGTGCTCCTCAAATTTTCCGTCAAAGACACCGGCATCGGCATCTCCCCGGCCAAGCAGCCCATGATCTTCCAGAGCTTCCAGCAGGTGGACCCGTCCACCACGCGTCAGTTCGGGGGCACAGGCCTGGGCCTGACCATCTCCAAGCAGCTCGTGGAACTCATGGGCGGCGAGATCGGTGTGGCCAGCCGGGAAGGCGAGGGGTCCAACTTCTGGTTCACCGTGCGCCTGGAAAAGCAGAAATCCCAGCCCGAGCCCCTGCGCCTGGCCGAACTCGACGGCCTGCGCATGCTGGTGGTGGACGACAACCACACGAACCGGCGCCTCCTCACCACCCAGCTCACGGCCTGGGGCATCCGGGCCCGGGCCGTCTCCGGCGGGGCAGAGGCCCTGGCCGACCTCGACCGGGCCAAGGCCCAAGACGCGCCCTATCACCTGGCCATCCTCGACATGCAGATGCCCGAAATGGACGGCGAGGCCCTGGGGCGGGCCATCCGCGCCAACCCGGTTCACCGAGGGACCCTGCTCCTCATGATGACCTCCATGGGCCAGAGAAGCGACGCCCGGCGCCTGGAGGGGGTCGGGTTTTCCGGCTACCTCATCAAGCCGGTCAAACAAAAAGATCTTTACGACACCCTGGCCGCGGTGGTGGGCAAGGGCCCTGTGGACGGCGGACGTGCCCCCATCATCACCCGCCGCCTGGTCAAGGAGAACCAGCGCCGCAACGGCCACGTCCTCCTGGCCGAAGACAACCCCACCAACCAGAAACTCGCCGTGCTCCTGCTCCAGAAAATGGGCATCCACACCCATGCGGTGACCAACGGCAAAGAGGCGGTCCAGGCCCTCTGCCATACCCCTTACGACCTGGTCCTCATGGACGTGCAGATGCCCGAGATGGACGGCTATGAAGCCACGCGGCTCATCCGCGCCCAAGGGTCCGGGGTGTTGAACCCGGAGATCCCCGTCATCGCCATGACCGCCTTTGCCATGAAGGGAGACCGGGAGGCCTGCCTGGACGCCGGCATGAACGATTACCTCAGCAAGCCCATTCGCAAGGCCGAACTCTCCCGCATCCTGGACCGCTGGCTCCCCACCAGGGGGCAGGCATCCTGAGCGGGGCGTTCCCTCCCGAGGCCGCCAACCCCTTGAAAATAATTATGTCTTGACATCCCTCCGACACAGCGATTATCAATAAATTACGCTGTTCATCCCCAACAACCCACCGTGTGCGCCCCGGCTCCACACCGTTGCCGTGAACCACGGGCGCCCGCGCATCGGAACGCAGCCCCATGGTGTTTGTCATCACATCAGCCGCCCTGGCCGGGATCATCCTGGCCCTCTACGCCCAACCCCATGCCCGGCGCATGAAGGAAAAACGCCGCGCCAAAAGCCGAGGCTGCCGCCTGATCCCCTGAAAGCCCCACAAAGGCGGGCCATCCCCCTCCCTTTTCGGCCCTTGTGGCCCATTTTTAGGTTGATCCACCGGACGCATTGTCGTATCGTCTTGGCACCTTAGCCGGCCCCTTTATTCCCAGAGGGGCCGTTTCTGTCTTGGGCCGCCGGAGCCCGAAGGATTCAGGTAATACCAGCGTGAGCAAACGCAAGCTGCGGCCGCCCGGCGATGACATGTGACATCGGCCCGTTACCTTGGACGTGTGGAGGTGCAGGGGCCTTCGCATCCCTTTCGTTCTCCTCACTCCCCCTCAACCGTCCTCACGGAGTACATATAAAATGGAATTATCTCAGCAACAGGCGGCTGCCGTGGAGCACCTCGGCTCCCCCGCCCTGGTTGTGGCCGGTGCCGGCTCGGGCAAAACCCGAACCCTCACGGCACGGTTTGCGCGACTCATGGAGCGCAACGTGGACTCCAGACGCATTCTGGCCATCACCTTCACCAACAAAGCCGCAGGGGAGATGAAGACCCGTCTCATGCAGATGACCGGTCGCATGGACACGGATTTCCCCTGGGTGCGCACCTACCACAGTGCCTGCTACACCATATTAAAGAAACACTGCACCAAGCTGGGCTACCGCATGCCCCTGGAGATCTTCAGCAGCTACCACCAGCAGAAGACCATCAAGGAGATTGCCCTGACCCAGAACATCGACAAAAAACACGCCCCGGCCATCCTGTCTGAAATCTCCCGGGCCAAGAACTCCGGCAACGTCAACCGGTACTTCGATGCCCTGCCCCTCATCACCCGGAGCCGCACCGAAGGGATCTACCGGGAGTACGAGCGCATCTTAAAAGAGAAGAACGCCCTGGACTTCGACAACATCCTCTGCCTCACCCGGGACCTGCTGCGGGATCACCCCGAAGTCCAGGCCGAGTACCGGGAAAAGTTCCAGCACATCCTCGTGGACGAGTACCAGGACACCAACAACCTCCAGGAGGAGATCACCCGCCTCCTGCTGGGCCATGAAAACCTCTTCTGCGTGGGCGACGACTGGCAGGCGGTCTACGGGTTCCGGGGCAGCAACGTCAGCCACTTCCTCTCCTTCCCCGACAAGTACCCCAACGCCCGGATCTTCCGCCTGGAGCAGAACTACCGGTCCGCAGACGAGATCGTCCAGCTGGCCAACGGCATCATCGGCTTCAACGAGAGCCGCATGGACAAGCACTGCTTCTCCGAAAAACGAGGCGCCGTCATCCAGGCCCGCACCTTCTTCAACGAGTTTGAAGAGGCCGAGTGGGTGGCCCGGAAAATCCGCACCGAATTCCGCAGCGGGGTGGACTACGAGGACATGGTGGTGATGTACCGCACCAAGGCTCTCTCCCTCTGGTTTGAAAAGGCCCTGCGCCAGCTCCAGATCCCCTATCAGATGGTAGGCTCCAAGGGCTTCTTCGAGCGCAAGGAGATCCTCGACCTCAACTGCTTTCTCCTGGCCGCGGCCTTTCCCGGGGACGACGTGGCCTTCGAGCGCATCGTCAACACCCCCAAGCGGGGCATCGGCCCTTCCATGATCACCAAGATCTCCCAGGCGCGGGTGGGCCTCATGAGCCTGCAGGAATCCGCCAGGCAAATGGTCAAAAACCGCGTGCTCTCCAAAAAAGTGCACGATGGCCTCACCATGATCTTCGAGCTCCTGGACGCCATCAAGGAGATGCCCCCGGCCCTGGCCATCCAGGAGATCCTGGACCGCACCGACTACCTGGGGTACCTCGAGGGGTACTGCAAGACCCCGGACGAGTTCAACACCCGCAAGGACCAGGTGGAGGAGCTCCTCCACACCGCCTCCCTGAAGGAGAACCTGCTGGACTACCTGGAAGACGTAAACCTGATCCAGGAAGACAAGGACGACGATGACGGGGGCGGCAAAGGGGTCCACCTATCCACGGTCCACGCCAGCAAGGGCCTGGAGTACCGCATGGCTTTTATCGTGGGCCTGGAAGAGCAGCTCTTCCCCCACTGGCGATCCATGGAGAGCGACCGCGAACTCGAGGAGGAGCGCCGCCTCATGTACGTGGCCGTCACCCGTGCCGAAAGCCACCTCTACGTCACCTCCGCCTCGTCACGGCGGAAAAAGCGCACCAAAAAAAGCCGCTTCTTCTACGAACTCGACGAAGCCATGGACGAACTGGGCATCTGATTCCCCTCAAAGCGCCCCGGCAGTCGGTCTGCCGGGGCGCTTTGCCTTTGGGCCCCCTCCCCTGCCCCCACCTCTTTTTTACCGCCTGTACACATTTTTCTTGACACAAGGGTCACCGAAGAAATACCTTTGCATACAAACTAATATGACGAAACACCATTTTTAGCTTTTCCAAGATAATATTTTCAATTTATTAACTAAAACATAAAAATAGGGCACAAGAGCAAGATCAAGGGAAGTTATCCTTACAAACTTTAACCCGACATCATCGTGCCGGACAGCCCCATACTGAACATTGATCATGTCTCCAAAATAGAGGCCCGTCGCAAAGACTCCCGGAACGGCCCAAACCCCGCTCCGCCAGGCAAACGTCTCTTCCCGGAAGACAACACACGGACACACGAAACCCACGGGATCACATGATAAAAACGTACAAAGACTGCATCTGCTTCCTGTTTGCCAAGGCCAACCAGAAATCACAGGCCGTCTTGAAGAAAATGCTCAAACCCTACGGCCTGACCCCGGTCCAGATCCTGATCCTCGAAGCCCTGTGGGAGGACGACGGGTTGACGGCAGGGGACTTGAGCAAGCGCCTGGTTCTGGACAACGCCACCCTTTCCGGGGTCCTGGACCGGCTGGCCGATGCCGACTGGATCTCCAAGGAGACCGACGCCGAAGACAAGCGGGCCATCCGGATCCACCTCTCGGCCAAGGCCCGGGAATACCAGGAGGACCTCCTCCAGGCCCGCGAGCACGTCAATGAAACGATTTTGCAGAGCTTTTCCCAGGAGGAGAAGCTTCTTTTAAAACGTCTTTTAAAGGACTTGAGGTAAGTGTATTGCGGCGGATGGTAAGCGCCGGGGGTGCCCGCCGAGCCCAGGCCTTCATTGGAGCCGCTTCATAAACGCCCACACCCTTACATCAATGAAGAAGGAAAGGAATTGAAATGGATTTCAACTTATCACCACTGAACAAGATGGTCATCAAAACGGCAAAGGCGTTCTGTGAGACAGAGATCCCCGGGATAGATGCTTACATGAAAGAGCACAAAGACTATCCGCCCAATCTCCAGGAGATCTTTGCAAAGCACAAGATGCTCGGCATGGACGTTCCCAAAAAATACGGGGGCATCGGCGCCGACAACTTCAACCTCATCCTCATTGCCGAAGAGGTGGGCAAAACCGGGTCCACCTGCATGCTCCCCTTCTTCATGAACAACTCCGTTGCAGAGACCATCTGCCACTGGGGCACCGAAGAGGTGATCGAAAAATTCGTTCCGCCCCTGTGCGACGGCACCGCCTGGGCCTCCATGGCCTTCACCGAGCCCAACACCGGTTCCGACCCCCGCGCCCTGACCCTCACGGCCGAGCCCGACGGGGACGACTTCATCTTAAACGGCACCAAGCGTTTCATCAGTATGGCCAACAAGCCCGGCTACGGCATCTTCTTTGCCAAGGACCTCTCCATGAAGGGCAAGCCCTTCGACACCACGGCCTTCATCGTGGACAAGACCTCCCCGGGCATCACCTTCTCCGGCCACTACGAGCTCATGGGCCTGGACGGCGCCGACACCTGCGATGTCTTCTTCAAAGACGTCCGCGTGCCCAAGGCCAACATCCTGGGCAAGCAGGGCAAGGGTTTCCCCATTCTTCTGCGCTGGATCGCCGGTGAGCGTATCCAGCAGTGCGCCGCCACCATCGGCGGAGGCCAGGCAGCCCTGGACGAATCCGTGAAATACGGCAACGAGCGCGTGGTGGGTGGTTTTCCCATGGGCTACATGCAGGGCTTCTCCTGGATGCTGGCCGACATGAAGACCCGCGTCGAGGCGTGCCGCCTCATGTGCTACAAAACCGTCAAGCTCCAGGACGAGAGCAAGAAAGGCTTTGAGGCCGCCTCCTCCGAGCTCAAGGTCTTCACCGTGCCCATGATCCAGGAAGTGTGCCGCCAGGCTGTTCAGTTCCACGGGTCCTACGGCTACTCCAAAGAGTACAAGGTGGAAAAACTCTTCCGTAACGCCATGCACGTCGGCGTTGTCGCTTCAAGCCTTGAGATCAACAAGACCATTGCCGGCATGACGATCCTGACTCAGAAGTAAGGCACGCGGCGACACGCCGGCCCGGTGCCCGTGGGCGAAACAGCCCATGACGCGATCACACGCGAATCGACGACTTTACCGATTAAGAGGACTTCTAAGATGAAAATCATTGTATGCATAAAACAAGTTCCCGACGTAACCGAGGTAAAATGGGACGAAAACGGCTCCCTGATCCGATCCGGTCTTCCCAGCATCATCAACCCCAACGACAAGAACGCCATTGAGGCGGCCCTGACCCTGAAAGAGGAGAAAGGCGCCGAGGTGACCGTTGTCTCCATGGGGCCCCCCCAGGTTGAGGAGGCCCTTCGGGAGGCCCTGGCCATGGGATGCGACCACGCGGTGCTCCTGACGGACCGCAAGTTCGGCGGCGCCGACTGCTGGGCCACGGCCTACACCCTCGGCCTTGCCATCAAGAAGCTGGGCAACTTCGACCTGATCTTCTCCGGCGTGGAGGCCATGGACGGCAACACCGCCCAGGTGGGCCCCGAAATCGCCGACTTCCTGGAGCTTCCCCTGCTCTCCTACGCCGAAAGCATCGAGGTGGGTGACGGCACCGTCAAGATCCACCAGAAAATGGGAGACCTCACCCGGGTCATCGAAGGCCCCATGCCTGCCCTGATCACCTGCGAAAAAGAGCTCAACGTCCCCAGGATTCCCCGCATGGACCTGGTGTTCGAATGCTTTGAAAAAGAGATCCAGGTCCTGGGCATGGCCGATGTAGACGGCGAAGTGGGCAACTTCGGCCTCAAGGGCTCCCCCACGCGCCTGCGCAAGGTCTTTTCACCCAAGCGCGCCAAGGCTCAGGTGGAGTTTCTCGACGGGACGCCCAAAGAGTCCTCGCAGAAGCTGGTGGAAAAACTTCAGGAAATCAATGCCATCTAAGGAGACGATCATGACTGCTAAAAAAGATCTGAGTGCATATAAAGGCGTATGGGTATTCGTGGAGCAGTTTCAGGGTAAGCTGACCCGCTCCACCCTTTCATTGGAGATCCTCGGAGAGGGCCGCAAGCTCGCCGACAAGCTGGGCAGCGAGCTCACCGCCGTCATCCTCGGGGAGAACGTCGAGGAAACCGCCAAGGAGCTCATCGCCTTTGGTGCCGACAAGGTGCTCATGGCCGATGCCCCGGTCCTGGCCGATTACCGCACCGAGCTCTACACCGACATCATCTGCAAGGAAGCCGAAGAGCGAAAGCCCGATATTCTCCTGGTGGGCGCCTCGGCCACGGGCCGCGACCTGGCCCCGCGCATCTCCTTCAGGCTCCACACCGGCTGTACCGCAGACTGCACCGAGCTTGACATCGACGAAGACAAGAAAATCCTCGTCTCCACCCGTCCGGCCTTCGGCGGCAACGTCATGGCCACCATCCTCTGCCCGGATCACCGGCCCCAGATGTCCACCGTACGTGCCGGCGTCATGGCCGTTCCCCAGAAAGATGAGTCCCGCACCGGCGAGATCATCAAGATTGAGGTGACCGCCAAGGAAGAGGACGCACAGGTCAAGGTTCTGGAAGTGAAGCAGCACGAGGCCTCTGCCCAGAACATCCAGGAAGCCATCCGAGTGGTCTCCGCCGGCATGGGCGCCTGCTCCGGCGACTGCTTCGACCAGCTCAAAGACCTGGCCAAGGAGCTGGACGCCGAGATCGGCGGCACCCGCCCCGTCTTTGAGACCGGCCTCATCTCCCACGACGTCCAGATCGGCCAGACCGGCAAGACGGTCCGCCCCGAGCTCTACCTCGCCGTGGGCATCTCCGGCACGGTCCAGCACACCACGGGCATGGCTGATTCCCGTACCGTCGTGGCCATCAACAAAGACCCCAACGCCGAGATCTTCAAGTTTGCCCACTACGGCATCGTGGGCGACGCCAAAGACGTGGTGCCCCAGCTCATTGAGCAGCTGAAAGCCGTCAAGGCATAGGGCACACGATCTAAGAAAAGCGGGGCCCGGCTGGAGAGAGGGGTCCCGTTTTTTTTGGCGATCGACGCGGCAGCTTAAGCGGCAATGAAGCCTCCGGCGGGTCGCTTTTTTGAAAAAAAGCCCCGCAAAAAATTTTTCTCAGGCCTGAAAGGTTTACTCAAAACCTGTTTGCCAAACTTTTTAAACGTTTGGCCCCGGCAGGGCCGCCGGAGGCAATTTTTTTTCAGGAAGGAGGATCAGTGATTCAGACAAAAATAACTGAGATGTTCGATATCGAGTACCCCATCATCTGCGGTGCCATGATGTGGATCTGCAAACCCGAGCTGTGCGCCGCCATCTCCAACGCCGGGGGCATGGGCAACATCACCGCGGCCATCTACAAGACCGAAGAGGAATTCCGGGGCGCCTTGAGGAAAACCCGGGAGCTGACGGACAAGCCCTTCACCGTCAACATCACCCTGCTGCCCTCCATCAACATCACCCCCGAACACCACAAGATGTACCTGACGGTCTGCGCCGAAGAGAAGGTGCCCGCCCTGGAGATCTCAGGGGCGCCCATCGACAAGGCCTGCGGCATGGAATACATCGACATGCTGAAAAAAGCAGGGGTCAAGCTCTTCCACAAGGTGGGCTCCGTGCGCCACGCCATGCACGCGGAAAAAGCAGGGTATGACGGCATCTTTGCCGCAGGCATCGAAGAGGGGGGCCACCCCCTGAACGACGACGTCACCACCATGCTCCTGACCCCCCGCATCGTGGAGTCCGTGAACATCCCTGTGGTGACCACCGGGGGCATCGCCAACGGCAAAACCATGGCCGCCGCCCTGATGCTCGGAGCCGACGCCGTCATGATGGCCAGCCGGTTCATGGCCACCAGAGAGTGCGATATCCACCAGAACATCAAGGACGAGCTGGTGAAACGCCAGGAACGCGACACCACCCTCATCTGCAAATCCGTGAACCTCCAGGGCCGGGCCCTGATCAACGAGACCACCAACGCCGTTCTGGACGTGGAAAGCAAAGGCGGCGGCCTGGAGAAGATCATCCCCCTCATCACCGGGGACAAGTGCCTCAAGGCCTGGGAGACCGGAGACGTGGACGTCGCCCCCATGATGGTGGGCCAGTCCATCGGCCTCATCCACGAGGTCACCACCTGCAAAGAGCTCCTCGCCTCCATGGCGGCAGAAGCCGAGGCAGAGATCAGCAAGCTCCACGGCAAGCTCATCGCCTAAACCCTTTCGGCTAAAGCGATTCAGCGCATCCAAATCAATTAAAAAAGGCGGAACCCATTGGGGTTCCGCCTTTTTTATTTCCTGAAGGCCCTGAAAACCAGACAGATATCTCTGCAAAGACGACTGCCGAATGTCACGAACCACGCCGCCGAGGGCTGGCTTTCCCACCCACTTTAACCATAGAAGGCAGTGCGGTTAAATCGATAATGGACAAGGAGCGACATCGTATCCTCTTACCTCGAAGCTTGTGAGCCTCCCCGCACAAACCATCAACGTTTATATCGGGCGTAGCCCGAGCCGAAGGCCCTTGCGCTTTGGCCTGAGGAACGAAGGGCAAAGCGCAAGGGCAACCTGCTTTCGAGGTGGCTCACCTCGCCGCCGGAGGCCTGCTTTTCCCCCACTTTAATCATAGAAGGTCTCCGGTTTTGCCGCGCACTCGTATGTCAACAGGTTGTCCTGCACAAAGCGCCCCGGCGTGGTCCCCACCACGCGCTTGAAGTGATACGTCAAATGGCTCTGATCAGAAAACCCCACAGCCAGTGCTGCCTCGGCGATACCCGCCCCGTCCGAGAGAAGGCCCCGGGCCTCGGCAACGCGCCGATGGGTGAGGTACCGATGGGGAGACATGCCGTATCGCCGGGTAAAAAGACGCTGCAGGTGAAAAGGGCTGAGGCAGGCAACGGCCGACAGGGTGGCCAGGGTCAGGGGCTCTGCGTGGTGGGTGCGGATGTGGTCCCGCACCCGCGCCATGGCCGCATCCTGCCGCCCCACCGCACACACCTCCGGCGGATCCTGGGCAAAGGAGAGGATGATTTCAGAGAGCAGGCCGTAAAGAAGGCTCTCCTTGTCAAGGGCTGGGGCCAGGGGATCGGAGAGCATCCTGAAAAAGCGCCCAAAATCCCGGGAAATGGTGTCATGTGTTGCGTGCACGCAGCCGAACCACACCCCGGACACGCTCTTTTCAGAGATCTCGGAGGCCACGCGGGCCAAAACCGCCGGATCCACCGACAGGAGGCGATAGCTGTGGGCGCCCTCCTCCCCGGAAGCGCAGGCATGCACCTGACCGGGGTTCAGAAAGAAAAGCCCGCCCCTCAAAATGCGCGATTCGCCATGCCCGTGGGCGATCACCCGAACGCCCACGTCCACCATGCCCACAACAGCGGTTGTGTGACTATGGGATTCAAAGGTGTTGGACACGTCCTGCCCTGCCACCGCTTCCACGCCGCATAAAAAGGGAAGGCTCGAAAATGTGATGCGCTCCCGTGTTGCCATGGTCTCTTTTTTGGCCTCCGAAAATCAGCCTCCGGCGGCAAGGTGTGCCACCTTGAAAGCAGGGTGCGGACGCGTTTTGCCCCTCGTTCCTCGGGTCAAATCACATCCGCATTTAGAGCAAAATTCATTCAAAAGAAATTTTTAAGACCTGTTTGTTAAATTTTTTTTAAAAGTTTAGCCCCCGGCAGGGCCACCGAAGGCAATGCGATTAAATCGATACTGGACAACCTGTGACATCGTATCCTGTTACTTTAAAGCTTGTGAGCCAGCCCGAACAAACCATCAGCGTTTACGTCGGGCGAAGCCCGAGTCGAAAGCCCTTGCGCTTTGGCCCGAGGAACGAGGGACGAAGCGCAAGGGCAATCAGCTTTCGAGGTGGCTCACCTCGCCGCCGGAGGCACGCTTTTGGAGCCGACTTTAACCATCGAGGACAGGCTTTTTCACGGATCTCTCAGTTGCTCAGGGCAAGGCAGGAAAAAACGTGGCGCGAAGCAGGAGCCCTTTGTCTCCAGCTTTGACGCCATGGGCTTCCCCCTTGGGTATCACGGCAAGGCGCCCCATGTGGTAGGGGTGGTGCTTTCCGTCAAACTCAAGGGAGCCCTCCCCGCCCAGGACCTCATGGAGCTCCCACTCTTCCCCGTGGACGTGGGACTCCAGGGTGCAGCCGGGGTCGATGCGAACCATGTGGGCGCTCAGCGCCCCGTCCGTGCCCTCACCGGAGACAAGGGACTTTAAGTACACCCCTTTAAAGAGAGGGTGAGGGTTCCACGGGCCGGTCTGTTTCGGAGCCTCCTCTCCCTTGTACGTTACAGAGCCGTTGGCCATTGCCGCAAACAATTCCTTTTCCATTTCCATGGCATCCTCCAAGTCAAAAAATTTGGTTGGGTCGTGTTGACGTCACGGCAACACTACCTGCCCGCGTCTCCGGAATCTTGGAGGATCTTGCGAAAATGCTCTGCGGCTTCAGTCTACGTCGTCCTTTTCCAGGGCGTACCAGTCGATGCCCCGGGTGATGTACATGACCACCGAAAGCACGAGAAACAGGCCGACACTGCCCATGATCAGGGCGTAGTCTTCAAGCTGAAGCACAATGTAGAGGTAGGCATAGAGCACGGTCAGGATCCCGAACACCGTGACGGTGAAGCGGTTGTTGCGCAGAATCCCCCGGGAGTATCCCGTGATGAGGGCCGTGACGGCCGTTGCCGAGATGATGTAGGCCAGATCGAAGTTGAGGTGCTCGGAGATGGAGAGGAGCAGCACGTAGAAGAGCAGCACGGCCAGCCCGATGAGGATGTACTGAATCGGGTGGACCCTTTTCTTGCTGATGATCTCGGAGAAGAAAAAAGCGGCAAAGGTAAAGACGATAAACATCACCGCGTATTTTGAGATGCGGATGGACTTCTGGTAGATGTCCGCCGTCACCAGAAGGTTCACCCCAAAGGCGGAGTCTCCCACCTTGTACTGGTTTCCGGACCACACCTGGGGGTAGTTCCGGTTCAGGTGGAGCACCGACCAATCCGCGGAAAAGCCCCGGTCCGTCACCTCCCGCTGGCTGGGGAGAAACGAGCCGTTAAAGCTGGGGGAAGGCCAGCTTGACGCCAGGGTCACCCGGGTGGTCTCCCCCACGGGGATAAAGTGGAGCTCTTCGCTGCCGTTGAGCTTTAGCCGCAGGGAGAAGGGCGTTTTGGCCCGGTCCGGGGACAGGGGGATGGCGCACTGCACCCCGGAGGAGGCAATGTCCGTGGTTTTGAGCCCCGGGCCTGCCTTGTAAGTCGCCTCCCCGCAGGTCACGGAGATGGTGTCCCGGATCCCCCGCATGTCCGAAATCCCCACGGAAAAAACCGCCTGATCCCAGAGCACATGGTCGGGGTCGATGCCGGAACGGGCCAGGTCGGGAAGGGCAAAGGCCCCGGAGATCTCCAGCCCGGCGGTGTAGAGCACGGCCTCGTAGAGGCTTCGGTAGCGGACCTCGGTATCGAGCTGCCCCTTGATGGCCACCTCCTCGGGCAGTACATGAAGGTACCGCAGGGTGTAGGTCAACTTGTCGTCTTCATCGCGGAAGTAGGACTTGTAGGGAACCGTGAAAAAAGGCCCGGTCACGGTCTGGCTGTTGCCCCACTTGGCGTTGATCTCGTACACCACGTCATCGCGCCGGAACTCCCGCTCCCGCATCAGGGAAGAGACCATGGCCATGGGAATGAGCAACACCAATACCAGCACGCCGATGGAGATCACCTTCACCGTGGCAGAGTTCCGTATAAAATCACCGGTCTTTCTCATCGTTTCCTGTTTTTTCATACCATCTCCTAAAAATAAGGACAGCCTCTAAGGTTAAAATCGGGAGCAAAAAAAAGCCTCCGGCGGCGAGGTGAGCCACCTCGAAAGCTAATTGCAAATGCGCTTTCCCCCTCGTTCCTCGGGGAAAATCACATTCGCATTTGGTTTGGATTGGCCTGAGTCTTTTTTAAGCCTTACCGTTAGGACCATGCCAAGATTAAATGGCACATGACGGGATCATCTCATAAGTCCTCAGCATGATTTTTTGATCGATGCGTCAATACATAACGAATGTGAAGCAGAGTATCGTTTTGTATTAATATTTGTAACTATTCTGCTATGCCTCCGGCGGGTCGCTTTTTTAAAAAAAGTTCCGCAAAAAACTCTTCTAAGAAAATGTCGAAATTGTTTCGGCGTAGCCTGGAAGGCTTACTTAAGACCTGTTTGTCAAACTTTTTAAAATTTGGCCCCCGGCAGGGCCGCCGGAGGCAATTTTGAGCTGAATAGGTACTAATATTTTAAGGCATAACCCTCAGACGCGATACGTGACCTGCATCCCCTGAATAAAATTCCGCAGGATCTGGTCCTTGCACTCCCGGTAATGCTTGTGGCCGGGCTTTCGGAAAAAAGCGCTCAGCTCGTGCCTGCTCATGCCGAAATTCGCCCGGGCCATGATCGCCAGGACGTCGTCCGAGGTGAGGTTCAAGGCAATCTTGAGCTTTTTAAGGATAAGATTGTTTGTCAGGCGCGTCTCGGCCTCGGGCTGCGGGCCTTCTCTCCGGCCCCGCCTGTGGATGATGAGCCCGTTTAAAAAACTCGCCAGCTTGCGGTCGGAGAGTGTTTCAAAGGAAGGATCCTCCTCCCGTTTCAACCAGGCGGCAGCCTGCTCCCGGGTGACCTCAAGGCCCCCTGAGACGAAGAGCTCCGCCATCTTCGGATCGCTGAAGTCAAAGGCATAGCGAATCCGCCTCAGTATATCGTTGTTGTCCATCGTGTGGTCCTTGTTTTCTCGTAACGATTCAGCTCAAAAAAAACAGCCTCCGGCGGCAAGGTGTGCCACCTTGAAAGCAGGTTGCGGATGTGTTTTGCCCCCTCGTTGCTCGGGTCAAATCACATCCGCCTTTAAAGTAAAAATTCACTCAAAAAGATTTTTTGAAACCTGTTTGTTAAATTTTTTTAAACGATTAGCCTCCGGCAGGGCCGCCGGAAGCATAAGCTGAACAGTTACGTTTTCTCCATCAAAAAAAGGGGTATGGTAACGATTCATAGGTCACCCCGCCATACGCATTTCCCTTTACATCCCATATGCACCTGCATTAGTAAACCGATGCGGTCTATTTCCTTTTCTAAAATAAAGGATTTGCTTCTCCACGGTTTCTGTTAGGGCATAGCCCTTACGCCATGGTTCCATCCGTCTGACGCTATAGAATAAAGTTGGTGATATGAGATTGACTGATTTGCGACGTGCCCTGCCTGATTTGCTTCACCCTGTGTTTGTCTTCTTTTTTATCCTCCTGATCATGACACCCACCGCCTTTGGGGACTGCCGGGGCTGCTGCTCCGGCCACGGCGGCGTGGTCTGCCAAGACGGGGTGACGATCTGTGGTGACGGGACGCCCCTGTCGGAGGCCTGCCAAGCCAGGGGCTGCATCGGGTGCGACTCCGAACCCTCTGTGATCGCCCAAAACGATCCGGGCCCATCCGCAGAGCCCCTGGCCGTGGCCAACTTCAACATCCAGGTATTCGGTGTCTCTAAAGCAAAAAAACCCGAGGTGATGGAGGCCCTGGGATCCATTATCTCCCACTTTGACGTGGTGGCCGTCCAGGAGATCAGGGACAAAAGCGGAAAAGCCATCCAGTCCCTGGAAGAGCAGGTGGACGCCCTGGGACGGGACTACGAAACGGTCATCGGCCCGCGTTTGGGGCGCACCTCCTCCAAAGAGCAGTACGCCTACCTCTACAGGACCGATGTCCTTGAGTTCATCGAGGCCTACACCTTTGACGATTCACGCGAAGATACCTTCCACCGGGAGCCTTTCATCGCGCAGTTCAAGACACGGCAGAGCAATTTTTCCTTTGTCCTCATCACCCTCCACACCGACCCGGACGATGCCACCTCGGAGATCAACGCCCTGCCGCAGGTGGTGACCGATGCCCGCGCCCATTTCCCGGAAGAGACCCGCTTCGTGATCCTGGGGGACCTGAACGCGGACTGCGCCTACTACGATGAGGACGAACTCTCTTCTCCCTTGAGGGGCGAGGGGTTCAGGTGGCTCATCACCAACGGCATGGACACCAACCTCGCCCGGTCGGCCTGCGCCTACGACCGCATCATCATCACCGAGGAGACCGCCCCGTACTTCACCGGCACCTCCGGGGTCTTTCCCTTTGACGAGATCCTGGGCCTGTCGGCCAAGGAGGCCAAAGCCGTCTCCGATCACTACCCGGTCTACGGGGTCTTCACCACCGCCCCTGTCGGACAGTAGATAAACTCACGATGAAGGCCCGACCACGATCTCCTTTCCATCCACGAGAAAGCGGGCCCCTGACTTGTCCATGACGATCCGTACTGTTTCAAACCCGTCCAGGGGCGCCGAAGCCCCGTTCCATTCCAGCCGGTCCTCCCGGATCACAATGCGATGGGTATTGCCGTCCACCCTGGCCGTCACCCGGCAAACCGAGCCTTCGGCGTAACTCAAGGCCGAGACCACATCGCCTGTGAACGTGTAGGTCACGGTCTTTCCGTTGAACGTGGACGTACCGGAGGACGTGTCTGCAGACACAGGCCCGGTGCAGCCAACGAAAAGAACAACAAAGAGAAAAACACGCACAAAACGGTGCATATAAAAAACCTCGCGTGGGTGTGTTTAAAGCGTATGCCTTCTATGGGAAAAAACATGCCACCGGCGGCCAGGTGGGGGCACCTGGAAACCCTATGGCGAATGCATGGGAGCAGACACCCTGCAAGCGGTTTCGGTGCATTCGCGTGGTGTGTGACAACTGGCAGCCGTTTTTGCAGGAGAGGCTCATTTCATTCTTCTGGAAACACAATAAAGGGTATTTGGGATTCCCTTGCCTTTAATCGGAATAACTCCGGCGGCAAGGCAGGGCCGCCGGAGGCAAGATCTACATACGTTTGCCCTGGGCGGCAAGGTGAGCCACCTTGAAGGCAGGTTGTGAACGTGCTTTCATGGTATTTTCCGCTCACGTGGCTTCGGCCCTGTCGTTGCAAACGTTTCCCAGAGTCCTTCATGTTATGCCAGAAACCGGAGTATTGGGGGTGTGATCTGCATTACACATGCAAAAATCCATGGCGGGAAAAAGACGAAAGGCGTGTCATGGGGATTGACCGGAGTGCCTTGGTGCGCTTTGTCGCTGCGGTGTCTCGCGATGCGTTCCTTATAGTAAGGAATTTTCGGAGCACCAGCCTTCCTGCAGGGGCCCGGTATCAGGAAGACGGCATGCCCTCGATAACCTGGGCGGCCAGGTGCTTGATCACCCCGGTGCCCGCAAGGTCGGGCTCGCGCTCTCCCCTGGCTTTCTCTTTGAAGCGCCGGATGCCCTCCCTGTCGGAAAGGGCGATTCGTCCCTCAATCCAACGAAGGGCTCCATCTTCGGTATGGAACACCACGGCGGGCCCGAAGAAATCCTCCCCGGTCCCTTGGGAAAGCCGCCCCCTGACAAGGCAGTGTTCAATGGCAAAGGACGCCGGCTCCGGTCCAAGCGTCAGCAGCTCCCCGAACAGGGCCACACTTTCCTCCACAGAGCCGGCATCCTTCCACTCCACGGCCGCCCTCCCCTCGTACTCAAGCTGCTTGATGTCGGCCTCGGTAAAGGAGAGATCCAGGCGCGAAATGGCTTCTTGATAGACACTCTCCACCGACGCCGCCTTGCGGCTGATAACCACATCCGAGTCGCTTAGGATGCGCATGGCGTTACGGATGCTGATCATCTCTTTTAAGGTGGGCTCTTTGCGCATGGCCACATCATCCACGGTACTTTTATAGACGGGCAGATCGTTATCCAGCACAAGGAGGGTCTGCGGCTCCTCCCCTGTGGCGCCTTCGGGGAGGTAAAGTTCCAGTCCCCGGATCTCACGGCTTCTGAACCCGGCGGCCACAAGGAGTCCCCGCATGGCTTTTTTATCGATCTTCCTGCCGCTGCCCACGGGACCGAGGCTGGCAAGCACCCGCTGCTTCATGCGGTCCAACGCCAGCTTTTCCAGAAGATTGTCTTTAAACGACATGGCGGCTCCTGCTGTTGAGGGTTGTCGGCCATACTAAAATCCAGGGCCAGCGCATACCTTCCCCTTGCATTTTATGAAAAAGCACGGGCTTTTGTCCTAAATATCGAACACCTGCGAGCCGATATAATAAAATACATCGTACACATTCATGTTCGCCCCTGAAAAACGTGCCGTTTAGTCCCTGCGGAGACGATCCCGATCCCCTGCGGGAATTCCTCTGTCCTTCCGTCAGGCGAGGTGCGTGCCACACAGGGCAGGGTGACATGGCACAACCTTCTGTCTCATAACCGTATAACATGTAACGAAAAAAATAAAACGCTGCAACACACGCGGATCGATACAAGGAGACTTTTCATGTTCAAAAAACTCAAGTTGAGGGGGAAAATCGTTCTGCTCATCTCCCTGGTGGCCCTCGTCGCCTTCACCGTGTCCATAACGGTCATGACAACCAAGACCCACCGCATGGTCAAAGACGAAGCCCTGTCAAAGGGCATCGAACTGGCCAACCGCCACGGCAATGAGGTCAAGGCATTGCTGGAGCTGCCCCTGGAGTCGTCACGCACCGTTGCCCGGAGCATCATGGGCCTGAAGGGTCAGGGGGGCATACCCGACCGAACGGCGTTAAACCGGCTCCTCAAGGGGGTCATCGCCAACGACCCCGAGCTCCAGGGCATCTGGGCCTGTTTTGAACCAGACGCCCTGGACGGTCGGGATGCCGAGTTTGCGGGCACGGCCAACCACGACGACTCCGGTCGCTACATTCCCTATCTCTACCGCCTGGGTTCGCCCCTCACCGTGGACAAACTCACCGATTACACCGTCCCGGAGACCAACAACTACTATGTGATCCCCCAGCGGACCGGCAAAGAGTACATCACACCGCCCACGGTCTATACCATCGGCGGCAGGGAGGTCATCCTCACCAGCCTGACGACTCCGGTGATGGAAAACGGCGGAGCCATCGGGGTTGTGGGGCTTGATATCCAACTCAACAGCCTCTCCGACCTGGTGGCCGACATCACCCCTTACGGCACCGGATATGCCGCCATCATCGCAGCCAACGGCACCTATGCCGCCCATGTGGACAAAAAGCGCATCGGCCAGTCCATCGGAGATCAGGGCGACTGGGCCAGGGCGGGTGAAGCGGTCAAAAAGGGAGAGCCCTTCCGCTTCACCGACCACTCCGCACACCTTGACTCCGATACCTTAAGACTCTTCGTCCCCATCGAAATCGGCAACACGGGCCAGCACTGGTCCTTCCTCGTCACCCTGCCCCTGGACAAGGTGATGGCCAACGCCGACAAGATCCTTGTCACCAACATCACCATCGGGGTGCTCTCCTTTCTGATTTTTGCGGCCGTGGCCTGGGCCATCGCCACCTCCATTGTGGGGCGCATCAAAGAGAACGCCGCCATGATGAACGACATCGCCAAGGGGGAAGGGGACCTGACCAAGCGCCTTGAGGTTCGATCCGAAGACGAAATCGGCGAGCTCTCCTCGGGGTTCAACCTCTTCATGGAAAAACTCCAGGGCCTCATCCGGGAGGTGGCCTCCGGGGTCTCCTCGGTAAACGACGCCTCCGAAGGCCTTTTGTCCATGTCCGAAGAGCTGGCCGGGAGCGCGGACAACGCGTCCTCCCGTTCCACACGGGTGGAGCAGTCCACGCGGGACATGACCGAGAACCTCACCGGGGTGGCCGCGGCCATCGAACAGTCCTCCACCAACATCGCCATGGTGGCAACGGCAACGGAAGAGATGTCCGCCACCATCAGTGAAATCGCCAAAAACACGGAAACCGCCCGGGGGGTCTCGGCCACTGCTCTGGAGCGTACCCACGGCACGTCCCGGGAGATGGACGCCCTCCGCAGCGCAGCCGAGGAGATCGGCAAGGTCACCGAGACCATCACCGAAATCTCTGAACAGACCAACCTGCTGGCCTTAAACGCCACCATCGAAGCGGCCCGTGCCGGAGAAGCCGGCAAGGGGTTTGCTGTCGTGGCCCACGAAATCAAAGAGCTGGCAGCCCAGACCGCCGAGGCCACGCAGGGCATCAAAAAAATCGTGTCAAGCGTCCAGGCCACTGCCACGGCGTCGAGCACCGGCATCCTGGAGATCACCTCGGTCATCACCGAAGTCAATGACATTGTGGCCACCATCGCAGGGGCCGTGGAAGAGCAGTCCGCCGCCACCAGCGAGATTGCCGAAAACGTGAACCAGGCATCCCTGGGCATCCAGGAGGTAAATGAAAACGCCGCCGGATGCACGGTCATGGCAGGGGAGATCGGAAACGACATCGCTGAGGTCAACAACGCCGCCGAAGGCGTCACCCGTATCGGGGGATCCCTCCAGGCCAGCGCCGAAGAGATGCGCACCATGGCCGACCAGCTGGGTTCCCTGGTGGGACGCTTCAAAACATCCTGACACCGCGCAAAAAAACCGGGGCACACATCCTGATGATGCGCCCCGGTTTGTCTTGGGGGACATTCTTGGGGGACAGGTTCTTTATGTCTGGGATGGGATGTCTGGGACGATTGCCATCACCTGAAAAAAAGAGAATGATACCCAAGGATGATAGTCTAAAATAGGGACAGGCTCTTTATGTTCTCTCAAGAGCACAGCCCCCCAGGGGCCCCCGCAGTGGAAATGGCTTTGCCGAAAGAAAACCAATCCAGCCGGGAAAATGCCGCATCGTAAGCGTCAAAAGTTTAAGGTACGGGAGTCTCTTCTGGCGAAAATGAAAGAGGATGGGTGTTACCCTTGGGGTAAATACTCTGAAAATGGCTCCGTTGAACACCCTCCATGCCTTGGTCACAACATTTCAAGGCGTCCCCACGTTGCCCCCAAAGGCTCCGTGGCGCCCTTTGCCTGCTACGAATGCCCTGGCCCCTTTCAAAGCGTCATCATTGTCAAACACCACAGCGGCATTCTTAAGTTCATGGTCAAGGGCCTCATCGATGGGCATGGTAAAATGACTCAAAGTATTGCACCTGTCGCACATCAGCCCCTCAAAGGGGAATCCAGCCATCTTCGCTGCAAGGGCTTCGGCCTCTTCGCGCACAGTTCCATCCGCCACCACCCGTGTCACAAGGCCGTAGGAGAGGGCCTCTTCCGAATAGACCGGACGCCCCGTAAGGATCATCTCCATGGCCCGCCCATGGCCGATAATGCGAGGAAGGCGCACCGTGCTGCCGTTGCAAAGGGGAAGCCCCCATCGCCTGTTGAAAAAGCCGAAGACTGAGCTCTCTTCGGCGATGCGAATATCACAGAAGAGGGCCAGTTCAAGGCCACCTGCCACCGCATATCCGGCTATGGCCGCAATCACCGGTTTTGAAAGGGAAAGACGCGAAATGCCCAGGGGGCCGTCCCCCTTTTGCTTTATCGGATTACACCCCTCGGCCACCATGGCTGCCAGATCTCCGCCAGCACAAAAATGCCCTCCCCTGCCGCACACAACGGCCACACGGGCATCCGGATCGTTTTCAAAGGCCAGAAAAGCCTCCGACAACTCCTGGGCAGCACGAGTGTCGATGGCGTTACGGACATGGGGACGATTGATTACAAGTGTTGTTACGGGTCCTTTTCTTTCAATACAAACAGATGGGGAATCAGGGACGCTGGAAACAGATTTCATGGGCACACCTTCGGTTATTGATTGAGCGATCGAAAAAAGCTCTAAACCGATCCGTGGGTGCCTTCAAGAAAAAAATCAAAAGAAAAGGGACAGGCTTTTTATACTGAACCAAACCAGCGTCCCAATGGAACGGCAGCAGCATCGGCTTTCCTGCCCAAAAGCCGTGTTACGCTATCGACGACAAAAGGCCTTGTGAAAAGAATCCTGCCACTATCAATCGTCCATCAGCGGGCCAAATAAAACAGCCCCATCGGGAAGCAACAGGCTGTCATACGTAAAGACAAATCCATCGTACATATCTGCAATCCTGAACAGGCTTTCCCAGATTGCAGGATTCTCTTCAAACTCTTTGTCGGTGGTGAGCCCAAGCACGATGCGCGTATGGCCAATGGCATGACATATATCCGCCCTTGTCTCAAAGTCATGGACACGAGAAGAGATATATCCGAGAAAGCCTTTGATGTGCTCAGGCACGAGGGTTCTTTCCATCACGTTGAACCGAACGACATCGTCCCCTATCCTGACCTCAAAAAACGTTGGCGTCTTAAAAAGACCATTGTCACTTTTAACGTCCTCAAACAGATCCGAAAGATCAACCGCCGTGTCGTATTGAATATATATTGCAGCGCTTGCCGGCATGTATTCTCCTTTGGTAATGGAAAGAGGCAGGCTCTTTATTCAAGAAAGGCATAGGGGAATCAGCGGCAACCAAACACCGAATCAGGCATCAACCAGGCGTTTCAAGGAATACATACCTTCAATTCCAGTCACCCGTTTCGGAATTTTATCCCGCTTTGCCCGAAAACGGTCTTTAAACGCCTCATAACCTGCTTCAACAAATGCCTTTGAACCGATGATCCCCGAATCCGTAAAATAGCGACTCCTGTGCCGGAACCGTCTCACCCGTGCCAACTCAAAACCTCCGAGGGTCTCCTCATTCAATATCTCCTCGGAAATATTTGCGGCCCCTTTTTTTTCGATGGCCCCAGCATGATAAAGATATTCTCTGTATTTACGAAACCGCATAGCCGGATTTTCCATGCCGAAATCAGGCATCCCAAAGTCCGCAGAAAGAAACCCATCCCTGTTTCCTGTCTGGGCGTGGTACCCGATGGAGCACCAGCGATAATCCTCAGGACGCTTCACGATCCCGGCTCGCACGGCGTTAAGGTCAATATATGCAAGGCAATGGGTCAGGGTGTTTCCCTTTTGAACAATCACACTCTTGAACCGCTCACCCCAGAGAGTCCCTTTTCGCTTTTTCCGTTTATTGTAAAAGCAGGAAAACCTCTGCTTAATATCCTTAACATAGGCAGAAAGATTGGAAAACCGTTCCCGATACTCATTGAGGCTTCCTTCAGGGAACTCCACATCGTCACCATAAAGAAGCCGATAACGCCTCCGCACCTCGTCGTCCGACACCATGGAACCGGGAAGAATTTCCACAAGCAAATGAAAATGATTGCCCATGACGGCAAAGCCTATTACCTCAACACAGTAAACCACCGAATACCTCTGAATGATACGAACCAGCTCGTCTTTCTCGGCAGGGCCGAAGGGAAGACCGTCCAGGGCGGTTCGGCTGATGATGTGGTATGCTGATTTCTGACCTGAATCTGTAACGACCATTCGGGGAATGCGTGGCATGGAGCCCTCCTCCTCTCAATATTTGTGGAACCAATACTCGCACCGGGCACAAAAACTCATTTTTGCCAATAATCAAGAACATATGACCACTTCGAAACGATCCCATGGGAACCTGGTGGGTGCTCAGCATAAAGAGCCTGTCCCCTGACGATTTGAAATCTTGGGCAAATTGTGGTTAAACCCAACTACTTTAAAGACAACAATAACTTGAGGGGGATGGTGCAGGAGTATGTCACAGGAACGATTGTTTCGAAAATTGATCAACCGGTATCTCATTGACGGCCTGAGCGGCATGGCGCTGGGGCTTTTTTCGACCCTTATCGTGGGGCTGATCATCAAACAGATCGGAGCGGGCATCGGGGGCACCACCGGAGGGGTGCTGCTTCAGGTGGGAGGGATGGCCCTTGCCATGACCGGAGCAGGCATCGGCGTGGGGGTCTCGCACAAGCTGGGAGCTCCCAACCTGATCATCTACGCCTCGGCTGTGACCGGAATGTTCGGGGCCTTTGCCGGTAAGATCCTGGCCGGGAGTGTCTTTGTGGGGCGCGCCGTTCACCTGGCAGGCCCGGGGGAGCCCCTGGGCGCGTTTATTGCCGTGCTGGCAGGCATTGAGGTGGGGCGCCGGGTATTTGGCAGGACCCGGCTCGACATCATCATCACCCCCATGGTCACCCTGATAAGCGGCGGAATCATTGCCCTTCTCATCGGGCCGCCCATCTCCACCTTCATGACCTACCTGGGCGAGATCATCCTCTTTGCCACCCACCAGCAGCCCTTTGTCATGGGGGTCATTATTTCGGTCTGCATGGGGATTTTCCTGACCCTGCCCATCAGCTCGGCGGCCATCTCCATCATCCTGGGCCTCAAGGGCCTCGCCGCAGGGGCAGCCACCGCAGGATGCGCAGCCCAGATGGTGGGCTTTGCCGTGGCCAGCTACCGGGAAAACAAAGCCAACGGCCTCTTTGCCCAGGGCCTTGGCACCTCCATGCTCCAGATGCCCAACATCGTAAAAAATCCGAGGATATGGATCCCGGCCATCGCGGCCAGCGCCATTACCGGTCCCATCGCCACGGTGCTGTTCGGCATGGAGAACAATCCCAGCGGCGGGGGCATGGGCACCTCAGGCCTCGTGGGCCAGATCATGACCTGGAACACCATGATCGGCACCCAGCACCCCGCGATCCTGTTCGTTAAAATCGCCCTCATCCACTTTATCTTTCCGGCAGCCATCGCCTACGGTGTCTCGGAATACCTTCGCCGCATCGGCTGGATCAAGCCGGGCGACATGTGGCTGGAGCCCTGATCGCCTGCTCCCCGGAAACAGGGCATCAGAACTTGATCCGCGCCCCTGTGATAAGTGCGTGGATCGACTCGTAGCTGCTGATATCAGCGTCCAGGTCGTAAAAATAGTACCCGGCGTAAAGCTCGGCACCGAAGTCTTTGATGTCCTGAACCACCTGGGCGCCGATGACATCACCCTTGCCGTACTGCCGGGCAATGCTGCCATCTAAAGTCAGGATGTCGTCATACTGGCCGAAGTCCACGGAAAAACGCGTCTCCCCAAAGGAGGCGAGCATGGTCTTGTAACCAAACTTAAAGTAATAGAAGGAGCCGTCATCGGCACGGTCTTGCTTGTACTCCTGAAGCCCACTGGCAAAGGCCAGGTTAAACCCGGAATCAAACAGCAGGGCCACGGAGCCGTCGTACTGGTTCTTGACCGTATCCGAGGCATCGCTGGGCCTGGCGTATGCGATGGCAGCCAGCATCTGGATATCAGCCAGCTCCCCGTCGTACCTGAGCGCCACATCGCCTCCACCGTCGGCCACCCAGGACCCCGAGACCATCATCCCGGCAAAGGAGGGAGAGTCGTATCGCATCCTGTCGTCCCTGCCCAATCCATCCATGCTGTTGTAAATTTTTGATATGTTGATACCCGTCAAGCTGTTCAAGTTCTTGTCGTAAAAAATAAGGCCGCCGGCGTAATCGCTCACGGCTGAGGCGCCTGCCAGGTAAGTCCCCGAAAGATCGAGGCTGGTGGTGTCATCCGAAGCCGTGGACCCATGCCCCATGGATAAAGTCCCCCACCTCGTGTGCTTCATATACAGGTCCACGTGCCTGCGCTTGAAGGTGTTGTCTACGTCGTCACCCCTGGGGTCTTCCTGGCTCACACCATCACTAAGGTTCAAATTGAGCCCGGCCTCCAAAAGGGTCCCGAACATGAGCTCGTCGGAAACCTTGATGGTTCCGCGAATACCAAATCGGGACTGGGAAGCCGCGTTGTCCACCTGGTACACGTCGGCATCATTTCCGTCATCGGCGGCAAGGAGGGCGCGGTTGATATGGCCGTACAGCACCACCGAGGAGGCCTTGTTCCCACTGAACACAAAGGGCGACCGAAAGTTGGCCCCATCCTCTTTTTCAGAGGTCAAGGCGTCGATGGTGGCCCTCATCTCTTCCAGGGCTTTGGCCTGGTCGGCAAGTTGTGTCTGCATTTCGAGGAGTTCTTTTTCCGGAGCGCCATATGCCGTGCCGCCAAGGGCGGCCAGGGCAAAGACCGAGATAAAGAAAACGTGAATCAACTTCTGCTTCCTGCGTTTCATGGCAATCCCTTTCCCAATGAGGTTACTGGTCAATCACCGCGAATCATGCGTTCATCCCCAAAAGCGATGCAAAAAAACAGATATTGCAGAACAAGGTCATAAGACCTTTTTTATAAACAAGGTTTTGTGATTCTCCAAAAAAGTGCGTCACGGATCGCAGATAGGCTCACCTGATATCGCACCTGTTCGGCCTGGCCCCACTGCCATAGAGCCCTGGGGCTTTACTTAAAAATCAATACTGGAAAGGAAGAGATGTACGAGACGTTATGACTTGTCCACAACAACATCGCACACAAAGAGAAAAAGATCAATCGGATAAACACGTTATACTGATTGAGTCATTTATTTTAATGGAGTCATCCTTCGTCAAACCACGATTTCGCCGGAGAGTATCGCGTCAATGGGCACGCCAAAGCTCCTGATGGCGGGAAGGGTGGCGTTGTGGTGTGCCCGGATAGCATCTCCGGAGGCGTGGGGCTTGTCATGGGTGGTATGGGCATCGGCGGCCAACGTCACACGATATTTTAATCCGGCGGCCCTGCGGGCGGTGGTGTCCACGCAGAACTCCGTGGCGTAGCCGCAGAGGATCAGGTGGGTTGCCCCCAGCTTGGTCAAAAGTTCGGTAAGACGGGTTCGCAGAAAAGAGTCCGGTGTGGTTTTGCGAATCACATGATCCCCGGGCTCCCCCCGAAGCCTTGGGTCCAGCCCCCAGCCGAGAGAGCCATAAACGAGGCCCCCGTTTTCGGTCTCATGCTGCACAAAAATAACCGGAACCGAAGCGTTTCGACAACGGGATGCCAGCTCATTGATACGAGATATCACGGGCTCCGCTTCAAAGGGCGCGGGTTCAGGCCCGAAGAGCCCCTTTTGAACGTCAATGACCAACAACGCAGATTTCATCACCCACTCCTTGAGATACACGTCAACATAAAGCCCTGCACACGAACCATGGACATCGCCCCGCCCCCGGGTTACCCTGTGGTCCGATCCCTGATCGCTCCCCCCATGGGCTGGTATACCACCGAATCAGATAAAAACCATAGCCCGGATATTTCACGGGTCGAGGGCCCCCCCCGAATTCAAGGCGTCAGAACTGCAGATGCAGTGGATACCTCAACGCTCTGATAACGCAGAAGATGGGTGCACTCGGCTCACCCCAAGGGAGAGATAAACGAGCCGAAATCGGTGAATGACATTTTGTCTTGTAACTATTCAGCTTGCCTCCGGCGGGTCGCTTTTTTGAAAGATTAGAACAGCCAAAATCGCTGAAATTCGCCCCAAAGCTGTCAAGACCGGTTTGTCAAACTTTTCAAAAGCTTGCCCCCCGGCAGGGCCGCCGGAGGCAATCATAAGCAGAATAGTTACTTTGTCTTTTTGACATCGTGACGTTTCCTATTAACCGACAGCAGTAACAACCTTAACGATTCAGGGCTGCCCGTTTTCTCATGACATATCCGGGATAGCCCGGCCCCATCGAGCCCTTGACAGGAGACCCCATGAACATACATCAGATTCGCCTGGCGAAAATGGCCACTTTTGCCTACATCGTTGAAGACAAAGCCACACACCGCTGCCTTCTGGTGGATCCGGCTTTTGAGGTTAAACGAATTCTCCGGGAGGTTCACATCCTGGGACTGGAGGTGGTGGGACTCGTCAACACCCACTGCCACAGCGACCATACGGCTGGCAACCGGGCGGTGGTGGAGGCGACCGGTGCTCCCCTGATGATTCACCGGGATGATGCCAAGGCGCTTTCCGGCATGGGAAACCGGACCCTCACACGGGCCCTGGGGGGCAAGGGATCGCCCAAGCCTTCCCGGCTCCTGAAAGACGGCTCCGTGATTGAGGTGGGAAAAGGCCGCCTGACGGTCCTTCACACACCCGGCCACACCCGGGGAGGCATTTGCCTCTACACGCCTGGCCACGTCATCACCGGGGACACCCTGTTTGTGGGAGGGGTTGGCAGAACAGACCTTCCGGGAGGTAACCTGAAAACCCTGAAACGCTCCCTGCGCGAAAAGATCTTCACCCTGCCGGGGGACACGGTGGTATGGCCGGGCCATGACTACGGTGCAAAGCCCACCTCCACGGTGAGTCGAGAGAAGGCCACGTTAAGAGTGTAATCGTCCCTTAGAAGGGAGGCTGTTTTTCAACCAGGGTGAACCGATGGGCTGCACGGGGCACACACTTTGCGACTGAAGCGATGGATCACCGGGGTGCCCTGGCCGTGCCGGACGGCCCGAACCACGGCGGCCTGGTCTTCGGGAACCGTGCCTGCCAGGATACGCACGGGAAGGTGGGCAAAGGCCGCGGGAACCACCGGGGTGCTGGGCCCAAGCATGATCACCCGGGTCATGTCCCGGGGCAGCTGGGCAAGGAGTTCCTCGGTGCTGCGATTGAGAATGGAGGTGGAGGTCAGCAGCAGCACCTCGGCCCAGCCGTTGAGTTTTTGGAGAAAGGAGGGGCGATCGCCCACACCCTGGGTGTCGTCCAACACCTCCACAGAAGCGCCCCGGGCCGTAAACTTTTTCATGAGGGGCCGAAAGAACCCCACCATGGCCACCCGGGTCTCGGGGCCGATGGCAAAGGAATCCATCCAGCCTCCGTCCCCGGCATCTTCCGGGTACCCGCAGGCCTCGTGGTAATTCAGGGCATTGACCAGGGCCAGGGCCATGGTGCGATGAAGGGGCACGCCGGACTGCAAAAGGTCCAGGAGTTCGGTGGCGGGAAGCCCCTCAAAGTCGCGATACTCCCCGGCCTTGCCGCAGCCCAGGGACGAAGGGTCTGTCCAGGCCAGGCCGATGCCCCCGTCGTCGGTGGTCACGGCCGTGTATTTCAGACCGATGGTCACAGAGGTCACAATGGTACGGCTCGCCTTATCGGAAAAATGCGCCGACAGGTTTCGAATCAGTTGCATGGAACTCTCCTCATATTCGTTGGCCATGGGCCTTTCGGACGCACAAAAAGCCAAAAAAGGAATTGACTGATTTCTTACCAAATGCAATGTGAGTATGTCAAATGACGCTTAAAAACGCCATATATACGTCAGACAAATACTCGCAAAGGAAATCAAACAGATGAAACCGTTCACACGCACAGCTTCCCTCATGGCCGCCGCCCTGATCTTCCTGTCAGGCCTGGGCGTTGCACGGGCCGATGTGGTGGTGTTTGCCGCCGCATCCACCACCAACGCAATCACAGACATCGGTGAACTCTATGCCGCCAGAAAACTTGGCCGCATGGTGCCCTCCTTTGCCTCCTCCTCCACCCTGGCCAAACAGATCGGAAACGGGGCGCCTGCTGATGTCTACCTGTCGGCAAACACCAAATGGATGGATTACATCGCCCAAAAAGGCCTGGTGGGCCAGGGAAGCCGCGCCGACCTCCTGAAAAACCGCATCGTCCTCATCGCGCCTGCGAAAAGTGCCCTCACGGACATGGTTGTCAAACAGGGTTTTTCCCCTGCCTCGGCCCTGGGCGAAACCGGGCGCCTGGCCATGGGAGACCCCGGCCACGTCCCGGCGGGCATGTACGGCAAAAAGGCCCTGGAGAGCCTTGGGTCCTGGGACGAGGTCAAAGACCGCCTGGCCCCCATGAAAGATGTGCGGGCAGCCCTGGTGCTGGTGGAGCGCGGTGAATGCCCCCTGGGCCTCGTCTACGCCACGGATGCCGCCATTTCAAAAAAAGTGCGCGTGGTGGGGACCTTTCCCGAGTCCTGCCACCCGCCCATCGTCTACCCCGTGGCCGCCGTCAAGGGAGGCAACGCCGAAGAAGCCCGGCGATTCCTTGACTTCCTGCAGACCCCGGAAGCCCGGACTGTCTTTCAAAAATACGGGTTCGGCGTCAGGTAATGGGCATTTTTACCCTCACCGCCCTGGAGCGTGAAGCCGTGACCTTAAGCCTCCAGGTGGCAGGATGGGCCGTGGTGCTCAGCCTGCCCGCAGGGATCTTGACGGCCTGGGCCCTTGCCAGGGGCCGGTTTCCCGGAAAATCCATTCTGGAGGCGCTGGTCCACCTTCCCCTGGTCCTGCCTCCGGTGGTCATGGGATACCTGCTGCTGGTGCTCCTGGGGCGAAACGGTGCCATCGGAGGCCCCCTCTTCAACTACCTGGGCATCTCCCTGGCCTTTACCTGGAAAGGAGCGGTGCTGGCTGCAGCGGTCATGGCCTTTCCCCTGCTGGTCCGCGCCGTACGCCTCTCCCTGGAGAGCGTGGACCCCGGGCTGGAAGCCGCGGCACGCACCCTGGGGGCCGGACCCGTCGCGGTCTTTTTCACGGTGACCCTGCCCCTCATGGCCCCGGGTATCCTCACGGGAACCCTCCTGGCCTTTGCCCGGAGCCTGGGGGAATTCGGCGCCACCATCACCTTTGTCTCCAACATCCGGGGAGAGACCCAGACCCTGCCCCTGGCCCTCTACACCCTCACCCAGGTGCCGGACGGCGAGACCGGTGCCATGCGCCTGTGCATCCTGTCGGTGCTCATCGCCATGGTGGCCCTCATCGTTTCCGAGACCCTTGCCCGCCGAGTCGCAGCCCGCATGAAGGCATAAATGAGGGGTAACAATTCAGCTCCGAAAAGCAGCCTCCGGCGGCAAGGTGTGCCACCTTGAAAGCAAGTTGCGAATGCGCTTTCCCCTTCGTTCCTCAGGGAAAATCACAGTCGCCTTTGATTGAGATTAAACTGAATCAGTTGTTAAAACCTGTGTATCAAACGTTTCAAACGTTTGGCCCCGGCAGGTCCGCCGGAGGCATAAGCTGAACAGTGACAAGGAAGGATTCCATCCCGTGCTGAATTTACAGATCCACCATACACAGGGCCGGTTTATCCTTGATGTGGCCTTTGAGGCACCCGGAACCGGGGTCACGGCGCTTTTCGGCCCGTCCGGGGCGGGGAAGACCTCCGTGGTCAACATGGTGGCCGGGCTGGTCCGGCCCGACTCCGGCCGCATCTGCGTCAACGGGCTCTGTCTCTTTGATTCAAAGCTGGGCATCGACCTGCCCCCGGAAAAGAGGCGCATCGGGTATGTGTTTCAGGAGGGACGGCTCTTTCCCCACCTCTCGGTGCACTCCAACCTCACCTACGGCATGCGGCGGACGCCCGCTGACCTGCGCTTTGTGGATTTTGATGAGGTGACCTCCCTTTTGGGCATCGGCCATCTCCTCACCAGGCGACCGGCAGGTCTCTCCGGAGGGGAAAAACAGCGGGTGGCCATTGGCAGGGCCCTGTTGACCAGCCCGGCCATGCTCCTCATGGACGAACCCCTGGCCTCCCTGGACACGGCACGAAAGGCCGAAGTGATCCCCTATATCAAAAAACTCGCGGCCCACGTCTCCATCCCCGTTCTCTACGTCAGCCATGCACCTGATGAAATCCGCGCCCTGGCAGCCCACGTAGTGGCCCTTGAAAACGGGGGCGTCACCGCTGAAGGCTCACCAAAGGATCTTTTCTCAGATGAAAGGCTCTCTTCCCCATGGAGTACCGGGCCCATGGCCGTTACGTCCCCCTGATCGCCGTTTCCACCACGCACTCACCCAAAAAGCAAAACCCCCGGGGCACCGTTGCCCCGGGGGTTTTACACCACTACAATTTAGGAGAATATAAGGATGATTTTTTCCCTGAACCGTCCCCTTAAGGGCGCTTCAGAAAAGAGTCTTGCTGTTTTCAGATTTCGGGGGGTGCCTTGCGGCACCCCCTTCAACCTTATGGAGATAGGAGGATGAAGAATATATGTAAACACCGTGTTGACGACCCGGGCCACCGGATCGCGATGAGGAGATTCTTTAAAACAGCTTCCGAAGGACCCGGCTCAAAGGGATTTCCAAAAAAGGGGGAAAAGAGGTTTCTTTGGGTTGTTTTGCGTTTTGTTCGGTTGAGCCGGGCCTTCGAGAGGCTTGTCTTGGTTAATTTGCAACCCGCGTGCCAAACCAAAATTTATTTTTGGTTAAAATTCATAACAACCCTTTATCAAAGGCCATACGCCCAACAAAAAGATTCAGCATACGTTTTTCACCCTTGCAAAGCTCGCCACCTCGCCCTCACCATGGATACTTTTTAACCATATGATTACCCCCTCACCCGAAGGCTTTGGTTACTTTGTAGCCACCTGCTCCGGCAACGCACCAAGACAGGCACGGCATACCGCACTGGAACACGACCTTACCGATAACGAGTCGGCTTGCCTTCTATTTGGTAAAGCAGGGAGCAGAAACAAGCCTCCGGTGGCCAGGACTCCCCTGGCCCCCAGCTTGCGGATGCTTTTTTGAGCTGAATGGTCACCCGTGCCGGCTCCAGGACCAAACGCAAAACCCCCGGGGCACCATGCCACGGGGATTTTACGTATTGCACCACTGCAATTCAGGAGAATAAAGGATGAAGCTATATGTGAACACCGTGACGGCCCGGGCCACCGGGCCGCGATATGGTGGTATGTCCTTCAGGTTTGGATCATGGTCTATTTCGTGAACCGGACCAGGGCATACCCCCGACCCCTGCGGATGATGAGCATGTCCACCTGCTCACCCTCATCGATGCCCTCCAGCACCTCGAAGTAGTCGTCTTCGGATCGAATGGGCGTGTGATTGACCTCTTTGATGATGTCACCGTGGACCAGGCCGATCTGGCTGCCTTTGCTTCGGGGCTTCACCCCGGTGATGAGAACACCCTGGGTGTCGGACAGGTTGAAACGCTTGGCCATCTCAGGAGAGATGGAGGCGATGTCGATGCCCAGGTCCGCATCCCCGCTGCCCATGCCCTGGGCGCCTGCGGTCCTGCGATCTTCACGCTTGCCGATCTTGACCTTCACGGTCTTCTCTTTGCCGTTCCTGAGAAAGGTGACCTTGACCTTGTCCCCCACCTTCTGTGAGGCCACAATGCCGGTGAGGTCTTTTAAGGTCTCCACTTTTTTGCCGTCGATGGAAAGAATGATGTCCTTGGCCCTGATGCCCGCCTTCTCCGCAGGGTCACCCTTGAAGGCGTCCATGATCATGACCCCTTTGGCACCGGGAAGTCCGTAGTATTTCACCACGTCACCCTCGATCTCCTGGATGGAGACCCCGAGCCACCCGCGGGTGACGTTGCCGTCCTCCTTGAGCTGGGCGATGATGCCCGCCGCGAGCTTCACGGGAATGGCGAAGCCAAGCCCCTGGCCGCCCTGGATAATGGCGGTGTTGATACCGATGACCCGACCTTCAAGGTCCAGAAGGGGTCCCCCGCTGTTCCCGGGGTTGATGGAGGTGTCGGTCTGGATGTAGTCGTCGTAGGGCCCGCTGCCCAGGACCCGCCCCTTGGCGCTGACAATACCGGTGGTGACGGTGTGGCCCAGGCCGAAGGGGTTGCCGATGGCCATGACCCACTGCCCCACCTTGATCTCCTGGGTGTCCCCCAGCTCAAGGGCGGGAAGCTCTTTTTCCGCATCGATCTTGATCAGGGCCAGGTCCGTACTGGGGTCCCGCCCCGCAATGGTGGCCTCGTACTCATGGCCGTCCTTGAGGATCACCTTGATCTCCGTGGTGTTCTCCACCACGTGGTTGTTGGTCACGATGTAACCGGACGGGTCCACGATAAAGCCGGAGCCCAGGCTGCGCTGCTTGAACTCACGCTGGCGCTGATCCCCGAAAAACCGCTCAAAGAACTCATTCATGGGGTCGTTGGGGTCCATGCCCTGAAAATGCCGGGAGACACGGCCACCGCCGTTGACGGTTTTCTCGGTCCGGATGTTCACCACGGACGGGGAGGCTTTCTCCGCCAGCTCGGAAAAATCGGCGGGAATCATCTTGACCGCTTCCGCCCTGACGGGAACGGCCGTCAGGAGCACGGCCAGGGAAAGCATCATCAGGGCTGCGATACGTAAAGGGTGTGACGATTGCGGGATGGCTGTTTCTCGTGTGTGCATCATCTATGGGGTAGCTCCGTTGTTAAACGTTGTCGTCTCGTTTTAAAAAATCTTCCGAAGGGCCCGGCTTGGAGGGGTTTTCCAAAAAGGGGGAAAAGAGGCTTCTTTGGGTGTGTTGCGTCTTGCTGAACAAGCCGGGCCTTCGGAAGGCTTGGAGACGAGTTAGTGCAACCGCTGTGCCAAAACGTAAAACCACCCCACAGAAGCGCCCTGTAACCTGCTGTCATAACAGAAAAGATAAACAGCCTTCTTTATTCTTCAACAGCCGCGTTCTTTTTTTTCTTGCAGGCCCGGGCCACATGGTGGATACTTTTTAGCCATATGATTCCCATGTAACCGCATGGCCATGGTTATTTTTTAACCACCTGCGCCAGAAAACGCCCGCTTTGCCCCAAGGCGGTACAGCACCCGTCCGTTCGTCCAAACGATCTCGGGCCCTGTATCGTCCTTTCAGGTAAGGGCCTTGAAGCCAAGGCTCGCCAGGCAGGGCCTGGATGGCGCACGGCCTGGCACCGGTTTTGCTATTCAGATTCCATTGGGCTTTATGCACCATCCCCCCGGTCCGGCGACCGGGCCATGCCCTGAACCATTATAAAACAAGAGAGACGGTATGCCATCGGAACGGAAATTCTGGTCGGAAGTCCCGCCCTGGATCTTTATCGGAGCGGTCGTGGTGCTTCTGCCCATCTCCTCCTGGGTCACTTTTGACAAAATCAAACGCCAGCGGGAAAACAGCATCCAGCTCCTCATTGAAAAAGGGGCGGCCCTGATCCGCTCCTTTGAAGCCAGCACCCGTACAGGCTTCATGGCCGACAGCTTCCGGGAGAACCGAAAACTCCAGAAACTCCTCTTTGAAACGGCCCGTCAGCCAGACATCTCCTATATCCTCGTGGCCCAAGACGACGGTCGCATCATCGCCCACAACAAGGCCTCCCTGGCGGGCAAGCACCTGAACCTCACCTACCAGGGTAAGGAGCTGGACCTGAAGCGCATCGCCGGGTCCGGCCGCCTCTTCTGGCAGATCATCCACGAAGAGGGGGGCAAGCAGACCCTGGTCATTTTCCGCCGATTCACCCAGGAGGCCTCCAGCCTCTTGCGGATGCAGATCTCCAAATACGACAACCGGGTCCTCCCCGATGCCGTGCTCCAGCTTGAAAAGGCCCCTGAGCGTATCATCTTCGTGGGCCTGGACATGAGTTCCGTGGAAAAAGCCGGAAAAATAGAAATGCAGGACTCCCTCATCTCCGGGGTGGTGCTGCTCCTGTCCGGGTTCGGGGGGGTGATCCTCCTGTTCATGATCCAGGCCTACCAGTCCACGCGAAGCTCCCTCTCCCGCATAAAGGCATTTTCCGATACCATCGTGGAGAACCTGCCCATCGGGCTCATCGCCTTTGACAGCTCTTTCCGGATCCTCTCCTTCAACCACGTGGCCAAAAAGGTGATGCAGCTGCCGGACAACACCACGGGCAAAGAAGCCCGGGCCCTCTTGCCCGGAGAGTTCACCGACCGCATCCAGGAGCTGAAGTACGGCATCGGCATGGTGGAGGATCAGGTGGAGTGCACCACCCCCCAGGGGGCCTTTCTTCCCCTTCAGGTGAGCGCCGCCCCCTTGAGGGACGAAGAGAACCTGGTCACCGGGTACCTCTGCCTCTTCAAAGACCTCACCGAAGTGCGGAGCCTGAAGCGGGAGGTGGAGCGAAGCCGCCGCCTGGCCTCGGTGGGCAAGCTCGCCGCGGGCGTGGCCCACGAAATCCGCAACCCCTTGAGCTCCATCAAGGGATTTGCCACCTATTTCAGCGAGCGATACAAGGACAACCCCAACGACTTGAACATCGCCCAGATCATGATCAAAGAGGTGGACCGCCTCAACCTGGTGGTGGGCCAGCTCCTGGAATTTGCCCGGCCCGTGAGCCTCTCCCCCAAGCGGGTGGAACTCGACCCCTTCATCGACAACTGCGTCAAGCTCGTCAGCATGCGGGCCAGGGAGCGGGGCATCACCATCGCCACGGTCTTTGACGACGCACCCGAGACAGCCCTTTTTGACCCGGACAAGATCAGCCAGGTGCTGCTCAACCTCTTTTTAAATGCCATTGAGGCAACAGAGCCGGGGGGCAGCATCGATTTGAACGTCACCCGTCCCGTGGGGTCGACCAATCTCGTCCTCACGGTAACCGACACCGGGTGCGGCATCTCCGATGAGAACCTCGCCCATATTTTTGACCCCTATTTTACGACCAAAGCATCTGGAACCGGGCTGGGACTGGCCGTCAGTCACAACATCGTGGAAGCCCACGGTGGCGAAATCCGTATCAAGAGCATCGAAGGTGAAGGCACCGCCATCACCCTGGTCATCCCAACCAAAGCGGAGCAGACAGATCATGACAAAAAACTTCTCGATTCTGGTTGTTGACGACGACACCTCCCATCGAACCATGCTGGCCACCCTTCTCACCGGGTGGGGCTACACCATCTTTGAAGCCAACGACGGCGAGCCCGCCATCGAGATGGTCAAGGAGCGTTACTTCGACCTTATTCTCATGGACATCCGCATGCTCAAGGTCTCGGGCCTGGAAGCCATGGAGAAGATCAATCAGATCAACCCGGCCATTCCCATCATCATCATGACCGCCTACTCCTCCATTGAGACGGCGGTGGGGGCCTTAAAAAACGGGGCCTACGACTACCTCACCAAGCCCATCGACTTCGACAAGCTCCGCCTCACCATCGAACGGGCCACGGAACGCCAGCGCCTTCAGGAAGAGAACCAGCGCCTGCGCCTTTCGTTAAAGGAGCAGTTCGACCGGCAGAACATCATCGCCCGAAGCAACGTGATGACCCAGCTCCTGGACACCGTGGCCCAGGTGGCTACCTCCGAGGCCACGGTCCTCATCACCGGGGAGTCGGGCACCGGCAAGGAGCTCATCGCCGGGGCCACCCACTACAACAGCACCCGGCGGGAAGGCCCCTTTGTGAAAATCAACTGCGCGGCCATCACCGAGACCCTCCTGGAGTCTGAACTCTTTGGCCACGAAAAGGGGGCCTTCACCGGTGCCCAGCGCCGCAAGGAGGGAAAATTCGTCCAGGCCCACGGTGGCAGCATCTTTTTGGACGAGGTCTCGGAGATGCCCCTGTCCATGCAGGTGAAGCTCTTGAGGGTCCTGCAGGAACGGGAGATCACCCGGGTGGGGGGCGAAGAGGTCATCCCCATCGATGTCCGCGTCATCACCGCCACCAACAAAAACCTGGCGGATCTTGTGCGGGAGGGAAAATTCAGGGAAGACCTCTACTACCGGCTCAACGTGGTGGACCTCTACCTGCCCGCCCTAAGGGAGCGGCGCGACGACATCCCCCCCATCGCCCAGCACTACCTTAAAAGCCTGGCCGAGAAAAACCGCAAAGAGATCTCCGGGTTTACCCCGGAAGCCATGGACATGCTGGTGCGCTACCGCTGGCCCGGCAACGTGCGCGAACTCATCAACACCGTGGAGCGCGGGGTCGTCCTCTGCCAGAGCCCCTACGTGGGCATCGAGTCCCTGCGCCTCATGGAAGAAGAGCAGCTGGAACCCGCCCACGCCACCGCCGGATTTTCCGGCGAAGTCCGGCCCCTGGAAGAGGTGGAAAAAGAGGCCATCCTCTTCACCCTGGACGCCACCGGCAACAACAAAAGCGAAACCGCAAGGCAGCTCGGCATCACAAGAAAAACCCTGCACAAAAAGCTCAAAGCCTACGGGGTGATGCCATAGGGCAGATAAACGGCCTCCGGCGGCCCTGCCGGGGGCCAAACGTTTAAAAAGTTTAACAAACAGGTCTTGACAGCGTTGCCATGAATTCCAGCGATTCCGACTGTTCTAACCTTTCGGAAAGTTTTTTGCGGAGCTTTTTTTCAAAAAAGCGACCCGCCGGAGGCAACTGAATCGTTACAAAAAAAGGGCTCGTGATCTTAAAAGATTCACGAGCCCTTTTCTTTTTCCTTGCCATGTTCTGTGATCATTTATCGCGCAGCGACAAGCAGCCCCCACATCCCCGCTCACGGGCGCCGCCCGTCTGCACATGTGAAGGGGCAACGCCCCGGAGCATGTGCTTTATCTGTTTTTCCAGTCAAACACCTGAATGTTTTCCGCCTTGTACTTGTCCGGGCCCTGCTCGATGGCGTCAAACTCCAGGATGACGCCTTCGCGTTTGTAGCGCATCAGCTGATCGCTGACGATCTTGGGCTCGAAGTCGTTGACGTGACAGAAGACATTACTCTGCACCTCGCCGACCCCCAGGCCGGTGCGCATGTTGACAAACCCGTACTCGCGGCCCTCTTTCACGGAGTAGATGATGCCGCGCTCCCGGCGCTTGTTGTCGAACCGGCTGGGCATGAGCCCGGGTACGAGGAAGCCCGAAAAGCTGTTGTCCACTTCGCGACGCAGCTCGGAGCTCGTGTTGTCAAAGGAGAGCAGGTCCACGCGCTTCCCCCGGTTCTGGAGGGCCCTGACCAGGCGCAGAAAATCGCCGTCTCCGGTGCCGATGAGCACGTAATCGAGGTTCTCGGACTGGAGCAGGGCGTCCACGGCCAGGTCGAGGTCGGCGTTGGCCTTGACCACGGTGTCCCCGTCGTCATTGAAGTAGCGTTTCACGGGTTTTAAGATCAGGTGAAAACCGGCCCGGCGCATGGCGTTTCGGTACTCTTCGCTGCGCATGCGGTATTCGTGGTCAAACTCCTCCCGGTCGAAATCCGCGGCCAGATAGGCGTTGGCCCGTACAATGGTGGTATCCTGGGCGGAAACCAGGTCGCGAATGACGCTGTAACGCATGCCCCACCCACCATTGAAGCTGAGGTTGTCTACATCAAGAAAAATACCTGCCTTGAGCATAATGTACAAATCTCCGATACATGCGTGGGACGATTTCTCCTAAATCAATTAAAAAAAAGCCCCCCCGAGCAAACGATCCGGCACGCATAACATAATAAACGGCCTTACCGGCGGAAAACAGCGACGGGGTCAAGGTGCGAATCATCCATTGAAGCCCTCAACCACCGCCCTTTTCCGAAAGGCCACGATTCATAATCTGCGATCACCCTGGCGCACATTGTAAAATTCGATATGCACCGTCATTTAGTGTAGGAATATCATTCACATCTTTACCATAGTTTTTCATTTGCCACAAAGGGGGAACATTTTTTAAAACCACGCGAAAAGCCATTATCCTTGAGGGGCTATCCCCTCGGCAGCCCTTTCCCGCCATGCCGTGTCGCCAAAACAAAAAAAGGCATGCCCCCGGAGCTCTCTCCGAAAGACACGCCTTTACCGTTAGAAAAAAGGGAACTATTCAGATCAAAAAAGCCTCCGGCGGCCCTGCCGGGGGCTAAACTTTTGCCTGATTTTCTAAAGGCGGGTTTAACAAACAGGTTTTAAAAAATCTTTTTGAGTGAATTTTTACTTTAAAGGCGGATGTGATTTGACCCGAAGAACGAGGGGCAAAACACATCCGCAACCTGCTTTCAAGGTGGCACACCTTGCCGCCGGAGGCTGTTTTTTTGAGCTGAATAGTTACCGAAAAAAGAAAATAATCAGGCCAGCATGCCCCCGTCCACCACCAGGGAACTGCCCGTCACATAGGAGGCCGCGTCCGAGACGAGGTAGAGGACCGCACCGGCCATCTCCGAGGGCTCGGCCACGCGGCCTGCAGGGATCTGGCGGTTCACCTCCTTCATGATGTCCTCATTCCGGGTGATGGCAGAGGCGAACTTGGTGTCGGTCAGGCCCGGAAGCAGGGCGTTGACCCGGATGTTGTCCGGGGCCATCTCCTTGGCCAGGGCCTGGGTCATGGCGATCATCCCCGCCTTGCTCACGGAGTAGACCCCTTGAAAAAAAGCAGGCCGGACCCCGTTCACCGACGCCACGTTGACGATGGCCCCGCCGCCCCTCTCCTTCATCAGGGGGGCGGCGTTTCGGATGAGAAAAAACGGGCCCTTGAGGTTTACGTCGAAGATCTTGTCCCAGGCCCACTCTTCGGCGTCCACCATGGGCCCGAAGTGGGGATTGGCCGCGGCGTTGTTCACCAGGATATCCAGCCCTCCGCAGAGGCGCTTGACCTCTGCCGTCAAATGGGCAATCTGCTCAAGATCCCCGGTGTGGCAGGCCACGGCATGGGCCGTACCCCCTGCCGCTTCGATTTTTGCCTTTACCGCTTCAAGCCCCTCGATCTTGCGGCTCGAAAGCACCACCGTCGCCCCGGCCTCTGCAAGGGCCATGGATATGGCCTCTCCGATGCCCCGGCTTGCGCCGGTGACCAGCGCTGTTTTCCCTTCAAGTGAAACCGATACAGCCATACCTACCTCCCATGATCCATTGATTTCCGGTTCAGTACATATGATAGAGCGGCCCTCTCAAGGATCTGCACCGCAAAAATCAGCATGGCAAACCGCTTGTCCCTGGTGAGGCCCTTGTGGTACCGCTGGTAAATCTGCTGGGCAATAACGGCCAGGCGAAACAGGCCGAAGCAATGGTAGTAATCAAACCTCGAAACATCACGGCCCGTGAGCCTGCCGTAGCGAGCCACCATCTCGGACCGGGAGAGCGCCCCGTCCATGTTCGTAGGCATAAGGCGGATCATCTGCATCTCTTCGGGATCGTCTTTCTCCACCCAGTAGGCCAGGGAGTTGCCCAGGTCCATGAGGGGGTCGCCATAGGTGGCCATCTCCCAGTCCAGAACCCCGATGATCGCCATGGGATCGACCTCAGACAACACGATGTTGTCCAGTTTGTAGTCGTTATGGACGATGGTGGGCTGCGGCGTGTCTTCGGGCATGTGGTCCGCAAGCCACTCCATGACGGCTTCGAAGTCCGGGGCGTCGTCGGTCCGGGCGTTGCGGTAGCGCCTGCTCCACCCCTCCACCTGACGCCTTACATACCCTTCGGGCTTGCCCAGAAAATCAAGCCCCGCCTCTTCCACGTCGATACCGTGGAGGGCCACCTGAACGTCCAGAACCCTTTCGCAGAGGCCTTTCGCCTGGGCCGGAGTGTAGGCAAGGCCTGCGGGCAGGTCCTTTCTCAGGATGATCCCCTCCATGCGTTCCATGACGTAAAAGGGGCACCCCATCACCTCCGGGTCCTCGGTGTAGTACAACGGCTCGGGGCAGTATGGAAAATGGGGTCTTAAGGCGCTTAAGATACGGTACTCGCGGCCCATGTCGTGGGCGCTCTTGATCCTGGCCCCGAAGGGAGGCCTGCGCAGGACCATCTCGGTCTCTCCCACGCGTACCAGATAGGTAAGGTTGGAAAACCCGCTGGGAAACTGGGTCAGTGTCAGGGGGCCGGAAAGCCCCGGGATGTTGGCCACCAGGCAATCATACAGCTTGCCCTCATCCAGCCCTTCTCCGTCACGAATCGCCTGTGCTGTGTCCTTCATGCGCTCTCCTCTTCCATATCTCTGAATTAGGCAGACAGAAAAAACAGCCTCCGGCGGCCCTGCCGGGGGCTAAACTTTTAAAAAGTTTAACAAACAGGTTTTACGACTATCTTTTAAGGCTCCGCCGAGACAACCTCGACAGGTTGTCATGTTCCATGGGGAACGTTTTACGGTTCTTTTTTCCCAAAACGGAGGCAGTGCGGTTAGATCCACAATGGACAAGTAACAACAACGTTCCCTGTTACGTCGAAGATTGTGAGACAGCCCGCATAAACCATCGGCGTTTATGTCGAGCGAAGCCCGAGCCGAAGGCCCTTGCGCTTTGGCCCGAGGAACGAGGGACAAAGCGCAAGGGCTATATGCTTTCGAGGTGTTTTCGTTATCGTGGCTTCGCCACCCTCGCCGCCGGAGGCACGCTTTTTGCCGGTCACTTTAACCATAGAAGGCAGCTTTTCCTTGAGCTTATGCTAACCGAGAGAAGGCCATCTCGATGACGGCGTCAGCGTAGGATTCCACGGAGGTGCCCCGTTTTTTGAACTTCCAGCGTTTCAGGTACCAGTCCTGCTGCATGGCTTTTATGAGCCCTGCGATCAGGGCGGCATCGCAGGGGGCAAACGCCTTTTCCGCGATGCCCTCTTCAATCTGATCGGTGAGGGCTTTTTCCGTTGCCGCTTCCATGGCAAGGGCCCGGCTGACATCCTCTTTGCCCAGGTGGCGGGACTCCATGAAGCTGAAAAAAAACCACGGCCGGGCCACCTCGCTCAGGTAGATGTGCGCCCGGATCAGGGCAGCGAGTTTGTCAAAGGGGTCGGTGAGGTCTGTGACGCTCTCCCGTAAAAACCGCTCCAGAATCCGCCGTCCCTGCCCCTGGATCAGGGCAAGGAGCTCTTCTTTGCTCTGGATATACCCATACAGCCCGCCCATGGAGAGACCGCTTTCGGTGCACAGGTCCCGCATGCTCATGGCCTGGAACCCCTTCTCCATGGAAATGGCGAACACCGCCTGGATGATCCGCTGGAGGTTCTTCACCGCCGTGGCCTCTTTTTTCACACGGATGGACCCTGCGTTTTCCCGGAACAGCTCCCGGATCATCTCCTCCCTGGAGACCTCGAACTTCTCTTGAAATACACGATAATCTTTCGTCGTCACGTCAGCCCCTTGCCCTTGTCTCATACTGATATTACCCAAACTAAAAACGAATGGTAACCATTCAGCTTATGCCTCCGGCGGCCCTGCCGGGGGCTAACCTTTTGAACAGTTCAACAAACAGATTTTAAAATCATATTTTACGTTTACGCCGACACAAATACGGATGTGATTTGACCCGAGGAACAAGGGGCAAAGCGCATTCGTAACCAACGTTCAAGGTGGCACACCTTGCCGCCGGAGGCTCGTTTTTCTACCTCACCTCCCGTCCTTCATAGCTCCGCAGGATCCGTTTGGCCAGAGAGGTTTTATGGACTTCGTCGGCGCCGTCGTAGATACGGGCGGCGCGTTCGTGGCGATAGAAATAAGCCAAAATGGTGTCGTCGGTCATGCCCAGGCCACCGTGGACCTGCAGGGCCCGGTCCACGATGCGGTTCATGGTGTTGGCCACCACGAACTTGATCATGCTGATGCTGTCCCGGGCCTTGGCCGCCCCGACGTTGTCGATCTGCCAGGCGGCGTGGAGGGTCATGAGGCGGGCGGCCTCCATCTCGGCTGCGGATTCGGCGATCCAGCCCTGGATGATCTGGCGGGTGGCCAGGGTTTTCCCGTTGGGGGCGATGACCCGCTCGTTGGCCCGCTTGCACATGAGGTCAAAGGCCCGCCGGCAGATCCCCAGCCAGCGCATGCAGTGATGGATACGTCCCGGGCCCAGGCGCTCCTGGGCGATGACAAACCCCTGGCCTTCGGGTCCCAGAAGGTTTGTTTGAGGCACCCGGCAGGACTGATAGAGGATCTCGGCGTGACTTGCGTAGCCGTTGCCTTCATGGCCCATGACCGGGATGTTGCGCACGATGTTGAACCCCGGGGTGTCACCGGGCACGATGATCATGCTGGCCTGGAGGTACGGGGGAGCGTCCGGGTTGGTGACGGCCATGACAATGGCAAAGTCAGCTCCGTCGGCGCTGGTGGTGTACCACTTGTGGCCGTTTATGACGTAGTCGTCCCCGTCTTTCTCCGCCGTGGTCTCCAGCATCACCGGGTTGGATCCCGGCATATCCACCTCGGTCATGGAAAAGCAGCTGCGGATGTCGCCCGCCACCAGGGGATTCAGGTAACGTTTTTTCTGCTCATCGGTGCCGAACATGTGAAGGATCTCCACGTTCCCCGCATCCGGGGCCTGGCACCAGAACACAAAATGACCCAGGGGAGAGCGCCCCAGAGCCTCGGAGACCAGCCCGTGCTCCACCAGAGAGAGCCCCATGCCCCCGCACTCCACGGGAAAATTAGGTGCCCAGAGCCCCATCTGCCGAACCATGGCCTGCTTCTCCCGAATCCTCGGCAGCATGTCGTTAAAATCATGCACGAGGTACTCCGGCTCCATGGGAATCAGCTCCCGATCCACAAACTCGTTGATCATCGAGACGATGGTCTCAATGCGTTCCGATACGCCAAAATCCATGACGGTCTCCTCGATTTAGAGTTTAGCCTGATTTATAAAACCGGGTTTGACAAACAGGTCTTAAGCAAGCCTTTCCAGGCTCCGCCGAAATAATTCCCACTTTTTCGCAGAGCTTTTTTTCAAAAAAACGACCCGCCGGAGGCACGCTGAATGGTTGCGCCAAATCTTTATCTATACGTCACCCACTCCCGGCCCAGAAGGGCCAGATGGGCGGACACGTTGGCGTCCATGAGACGTATCCCTCGTTTGCCGACACGCAGGGTCGAATACCCCCCGTTTACAAGCTCCCATGAAAGGGCCATGGACTCCGACGGCGACAGGTTGAGGGCAACCCCCAGGGCCATGGCAATGGCACCGCCCGAAGAAAAGACAGCGACGGTTTCCCGGGGGGCAAGGTCTGCTGCAAGGCCCATAAGGCCGGAACGGACACGCCCGGCAAACGCGCCAAAGGACTCCACCCCCGAAGGCAGGGGCATGCCGCCCACCCAGAGAGAGAGGGCCTCTTCAAAAAACGGCTGAAAGGTATGGTTGGAAAAACGGGCGTCAAGGGCCTCTGTCAGATGGGGATGGCTTCGGGCAATGAGGGGATGGGCAGCGTCAATGATGCCCATGTGGTCGTATTCGTTAAAATCGGAACAAACCGCCACATCCCGGGGCGTGTTCATCACGGACAGGGCCAGGGCTGCGGACGCCTGCTGGCGCTCCGGCTCTCCTGCCACCACCCGGTCAAAGGAGACCTTGCAGGCGCTGAAGTGGTCCCCCACCGCTTTGGCCTGGGCTTTTCCCAGGTCGGTGAGGCTGTCATAGCGCTGGCTTCCAAAGGCGGCCTGCCCGTGCCGTATGAAAATGATTCGGGCCATGTCCGTATCCCCTTCGTTCAGGTGAGATGACCGGCCGCGGAGATGTGTCAGTGAGGAAAGGCTGGCCCGCGACCGGCCACACGGATCATCGGCAGCCCCTGCCTGGTGCTGCCGCGGTATCGCTGCTGAATCACACTCTAAAAAGGCCGACGCCCCCTGTCAAGAAAAAAAACGAGCGCTCGCTTTTTTTTGTTGAAACCCTTTTCCCCCCACGCTACAGTAACCATGTACCCACGAAACCGGAAAAAGGGGGAGAGGTCCCATGCACATCGCTGTGCTCATCAAGCAGATCCACAACACCGGTTCCACGCAGCTCCAGCCGGACACGGAGGCATCACCCGGGGACTTTCGCATCAACCGCCTGGACGAACACGCCCTGGAAGAGGCCCTTCGCATCAAAGAGTCCATGGAGGGCACCGTGCTCACCCTGATCTCCGTGGGCCCCCACCGGGTCACCGAAGCCCTGAGGCGCGGACTCGGCATGGGGGCCGATAAAGCCATCCAGATCAAGGCAGACATTGAGCCCCTCTGCGCCACGGAAACGGCTGCTGCCCTGTTTCCGGTCCTTGACGACCTCAGGCCCGATCTCATCCTCTGCGGGGCCATGAGCGAAGACCTCATGCAGGGCATGACCGGCCCGGCCCTTGCCGCCATGCTGGGCATCACCCACACCTGCCAGGTCGTGGAAAAGCTCCGCATCGAAAAAGCCCCCCACGTTCTGGAGGTCACCCGGGACGCCGGGGCAGGCATGCGGCAGGTGGTGAGCCTGCCCTTTCCCTGCCTTGTCACCGTGCAACAGGGGTTCAACACCCCCCGCTACCCCAACATCGCCCACATGATCAAAGCGCGCAGCCAGCCCGTTGAGTGCCAAAAAGCGCCCCCGGCAGCCCCCACGGTCACGACCCCGGTCACCGGTACCTCCCCCCCGCTCCAAAGGGGCCGCGGCCTCCGCATCAAGGGATCACCGGAAGAGCAGGCCGCACACGTCATCGCCTATCTCAAGGAACGCCAGGTGTTGCCAGAATAAAAAAAGCAGGCCTCCGGCGGCGAGGTGAGCCACCTCAAAAGCAGATTGCCGTTGCGCTTTGCCCCTCGTTCCTCGGGCCAAAGCGCAACGGCCTATAACCTATAACCTATTTCCTATTATCTACTTTATCCTGACATCATGATCGCACTTATCATCGACATCTCCGGCACCCACCTGCCCGCCGTCTCCATGGAGCTGGCGGCCCTGGCCCTGCGGCTGAACAAAACCGAAACATCCGGCATCATGGCAGTGGTGTGCGGAAAAGAGGCGGCCCTTGGCGCCAGCCGGTTTGCCGAAGCCTCGGGAATAGACACCCTGGGGTTGGTGTGTGACCTGGAAGCCCATCCTGCCGCGGACATGGCAACGGCCCTCAGGGCGGTGCTCCCCGCACAAGGGCTCCGGCACCTCCTGTTGTCCCACACGCCCTGGTCCATGGAAGTGGCCCCGGTCCTGGCTGTGGGCTTGGGACTCCCCACGGTTCCCTGTGTGACAGGATACGAGACGGAAACGGCGACCTTTTTTCGCAGCGCCGGATCAGGCACCTCCCGCCTCCACGTCAAGGCCCCCGCTGGCGGGGTGATCACCCTGCAGGCCGGGGCGCTCTCCCCTGCTCCGGGCGCCGATGTTACGGGGCGTGTCACTGTCCGCCCTTTGACTGTGGCTCCGGGCCCTGTCCGCATCCGCTCCACATCGGCTCGGGAAAAAGGAAACACCGCCCTGTCCGGCGCCCGGGTGGTGGTCTCCGTGGGCCGGGGCATCGGCTCACAGGAGAACCTGTCCCTGTTCCGCCGCTTTGCCGACGCCCTGCCCGGTGCCGCCACTGGGTGCTCCCGCCCCCTCGTGGACATGGGCTGGATGCCCTATCCTTGCCAGGTGGGGATCACGGGCACCGCCATCACCGCGGATCTCTACATCGCCCTGGGCATCTCCGGCTCCACCCAGCACCTTGCAGGAATCCCCCAAGGCACCACCGTGGTTTCGGTGAACCGCGACCCGGATGCGGCCATCCACGCCGTCAGCGACCTTATCATTGAGGCCGATCTCCTTCCCTTCATGGAGGCGACCCTGGCGCTTTTGGCAACCCAATAAAAAAGGGGCACCGACCTTAAGGTCGGTGCCCCTTTATATCATGCACAATATGGTGCGCTCACCCTCTTAGAATCAGGCTTCGGCTTCTGCCGCTTCCTTCTTCTCCTCTTTGGGTGCTTCTGCTTCGGGAGCCTCTGCCGCTTTTTCAGGTGCGGCCTCGGTGGCCTTGGGCTCGACCTTCTCTTCAAGCTCGGTCATCTTTCCGGTGAGGAACTTGATGGGTGCGCCGTAGCCGGGGGCGATAACCCCGGGCTTGCACTGGACCTGGAGACAGGGTGCGTCTTCACAGAACTGGCATTTGTCGTAATCGATCTCGCAGAGGTTGTCCACCACCTTCATGGCGTCATGGGGACAGGCCTTGACGCAGAGACGGCAGCCGATGCAGCCCACGTTGCAGACCTTTTTGGTCTGGCCGCCCTTCTGGCGGTTCTGGCAGCCGATGACGCTGACGGCGTTGTCGGGGACCAGGACCATGATGTCCCTGGGGCATGCCGTGACGCAGAGGCCGCATCCCACGCAATTGTCCACGTTTACCTTGGGCACGTTGAGCTCGCCGATGACAAGGGCGTCAAAGGGACAGGCACGTACGCAGTTCCCCAGTCCAAGGCAGCCGTATTCGCAGCCTTTTTCACCGGCAAAGAGGTTGGCCGCGGCTTCGCAGTCGTTTAAGCCGTTATAGATGTATTTGGTGGTGCTGTTGGTTTCGGGACAGCCCTTGCAACGGGCCACGGCCTTTACAGGCTTGATCTCCGCAGCTTTTTTTCCGGTGAGCGCGGCAATTTTCTGGGCCACCTCGTTGCCCCCCGGCGTACAGAGATCAGGGCGCACCTCCGGGTCTTCCACCACGGCTTCGGCGTACTGTCCGCACCCGGCATAGCCGCAGTTGGCGCAGTTACCCGCAGGGAGGATGTCGGCGACCTCATCGATAAGAGGGTTGGTCTCGACGGCAAGTTTTTTGTCGGCAAGGGCAAGCAGAAGGCCAATGGCAGCTCCCAGCCCACAAAGTACCAGTAAAGGAATCACAATGGTCATAACTACCCCATAGAAGGATATTAGGTGTTGGTTCCGGCAACCCCCGGGTCGCCTTGTATCACCCGCCACACAGTCTTGATAAACGTGTCACACGTCGATGAGCCGACGGGTCGTCCCGACCTCGGCAAGCCATGAGGTCGAGGTCACTTTACAGCCGGTTTCCAAAAATGTAAATACCCGACTTTTCACAACGATACCATTTTAGCAAAATGGTGACCCGGATAAAATGTGCCGACACATGGAATGGCCCCGTTGCCATACGTCCTGTGGCTCCACCGGGGACATGCCCTGCATCGGGCTTTTCCGGCCACCCCTTTCCATAACGGGTTAAGCCCCGTCTTTGTCCCCTACTTCTTACAAAAATTATGCCACTTTTTCAAATGCATCTTTTTTCCATTGTTCCCCCGAACACCGCCCAACAACGCCAAATGTCTCCCCTTCCGGGCGTGCAACCCGCCTGTTTTCCAAAAATCCGTACACCGGCCCGCCCCCATCCGTTATTTCGGACACCACAGGGTCCCCAACGCCCCTTTCACCTGCTGAAATCATGGGGAAATTTTTTCCAGCCCACATGGCACGCATGTTGTAATGTTTCTCTCCTGCCTGCATTGGCACCGGACCCGCATCGTCCCGGCCCCTTGTTCTGAGAATGGAAACCATCCCCCCGTTTTTCACTCTCTTGACCCGTTTGGCCGCTGTCGACGATGCGGGTTCCTCTTTTTCCGGGGGGCCCTTGCCCCGGTTCCCCAGCCCGAATCAGCCCCCTCCGGGGCCACGGTCACCGGACCTTTGATTTTTGTGCGGGCATCTTATATGGTGCCATGTGCCCCAGCTGAAAAGCGCGGGGATGGACCCAACCACCTTGAAGGACACACCATGAGACAAGAAGAAGGCATCGTCATCAAAACAGCATCCCACGGCCGCGCCTGGGTGGAAACCGTCCGCACCTCCGCCTGCGAGGGCTGTGCCTCCAAGGGATCCTGCCATGCCTCGGGAAAATCCATGGAGGTGTGCGCCATCAACGATGCCGGAGCCCACATCGGGGACCGGGTCCTCGTCTCCATCGGCACCGGCACCCTCATCAAGATGTCCCTTCTGGCCTATATCTTTCCGGTATTTGCCCTCATGGCAGGGGCGGCCGCCGGAAACACCCTGGGCCCGGCCCACGGGATGAACCCCTCCCTTGCCGCCGGTATCGGTGGGTTCGGGGCCCTGGCCGTCTCCTTTGTCATCATCCGCTTCTTTGAGGGGAAGATTGCCCGGGGGGACTCCTACACCCCACGCATTACTCGCATTCTTCCCGGAGCGCCCCTGGCCTGACAACGGTCCTATCACGCAACCAACGTCCCTTCAGGGGAACCTTTTTTCAAGACGGCTCTCCTCTTTTTTCCGGAATTGCTCCTGTAAATGAGACCTTTTTTTCCTGATTTGCGGAGGCAAGCCATTGTCAATCGCAGCTTTCCGCTCCTCCGAAACAAAAAATCCCCCTCCCGTTGTCAAATCCATCGCTACACAATAAGAATGTTTTCTGGTACAGTTCTTGCGATTAATTGCTTGATAATTTTTCACCTGGCCCAAGGGTGTGCCCGGTTTCATCATAGATTCACAGGGGTTCCCCCGGAACGGCCAAAAAACAGGGATTTCTCAGGCACGTGGAGTACACGGGACGGTTACCTCAATTTTGTCGGGCGTGCCGCCCCGGACGAAGGTGTCATCACATGAAGGGGGTATAGTCGGGGACCCGGGAACATGAACGACGTGCATCCGCACGCGGCGACCTCACCGGTCACGTTACGTGACGCCGGTCAGCTGTCCGGTCGCTGTTTTCATGGACGCCCACGGTCCTTACCGCTTGACGCTGCCTTGAGAAACACACTCACTATTTAACCACCCAGGACTTAAGTTGGAAGAAGGGATGCAACACCCGTCGACACGCCGGAGGGTTTTGCACATGGGCGCCGGGCCTCGGCTCGCCCATGGCCGGAAAACCAAAGGGCTCGCGCCTTCCGCCCAAGGCCTGCAAGGATGAGAGAGGAAGTTGACTTAGGATGCGCCCAGAAAACGAGAGGAAACTGGCCGTCATACTGGGATTGGTTCTGCTGGCGACAGCGGCGCTGTGCTACACGGTGCTGAAGCCTGACGCGCCGGAAGAACCGGTTCGTATGCTCTTCAAGGGAAGCGCGGGGGATGTACTTTTTACCCACCAGATCCATGTCAATGAGTACGACACGGACTGCGCTTCATGCCATCACAACCTGGATGACGGTGATGAAGAGTACAACTGCAGCGAATGCCATGAACCCGGCGCGTCGGAAGACGACGATGTGATGGGTCGAACCGACGCCATACACGCCCAGTGTATCGGTTGTCATGAAGAGATGGGGGCTGGTCCCGCCGAATGTGCGGAATGCCATGCCACGCCAAAGTAACGGGCCTATTCGTCATGAGATGACGCCACCGCCCATGCCTTGACGACCCCCTTGCCGGCGCCTGAAAGGCCATGGGCCCGACCCATGGGAACGTTCCGGGCGGCTGGACTCATCACCAAAACACCATCACAACACAGGGACTGAGACTACTACAATGATACGACGATCGTTTTTCGGCTACCTGGCGGCAAAACTGCCCTACGAGACGGTGCAGGGCGGACTTCCCGACCCCGTGGACACCGGTCTCCCCGGGGAAGTCACCCTCCAGATTCAGGTGGGTGCCGACCAGAAAAGCCTCGTGGATAAAAAGAAAACCATCCTGAAAAAAGGGGTGGAGGTTCAACGGGGAGCCCTCTACGGACTGTTTGATGAAAAGAAGCACGACCTGACCGCGCCGGTCTCCGGCACCGTCGGCAGCGTGGAAACCCGCACCGGCAACTACGGACGGCACTTCGCCCTGGTGAACATCGCCACCAGCGAAGAGGGTGAGCCTTCCCCGGCCTTTTCCGAGGCCCTGGACCAGGACCCCAAAGGCGAAACAAGCCTTGCCTTTCTGTCCAACCTTCCCGGACGCCCGCCCTTTGCCCGGCTCGGAAGCGACAGCATCCACACCGTGATCCTGAGCGCCCTGGAAAAGGACCTCTTCACCAACGTCAACCAATACGCACTCCAGGCCCGTAAGGCCGACTTCAAGCGCGGCGCGGACTTCATCAAGGAGCTGGCGCCCAAGGCCCGCGTGGTCCTGGCCCTGCCCCAGTACCTGGAGGCCGAAGCCGGGGACACCGGCTGCGAGACTGTGGGGGTGAAAAACCTCTACCCCAACGGCAACCCCCTCCTGCTGGCCAAGCGCCTGTCCGGCACCCCGGTGGAAGCGGGCAAAACCCTGGAAGAGGCCGGCTTTCTCTTCTTCAGCCCCGAGTCTGTGGCGGCCGCCGGAAAGGCCCTTCGCACCCGAAGCCTTCCCCAGGAAAAGCTCGTCAGCCTCACCCTTAAAAACAAGCAGACCAAGCTGGTCAATGCCCGCATCGGCACCCCCATCTCCCGGATCTTCGAAGCGGTGGGCGAGACCCTTGTGAAGCGAGACCACCTCATCGTGGGCGGCCCCCTCACCGGCATGTCGGTCTACACACCGGACTTCCCCGTGGACCCGGACACCGACGCCATCCTCTGCTACGGCCCGGAGAACATGCCGCGCCTCACCGACACATTCTGCATCAACTGCGGCAAGTGTGTGCGTGTCTGCCCGGCCAACATCCCGGTCAACCTTCTTATCCGCATGCTGGAAAACGGCCTCTACGAAGAGGCGGTGGAAAAGTACGATCTCGACGCCTGTGTGGAATGCGGCCTCTGCAGCTTCATCTGCGTGGCCAAGATGCCTCTGTTCCAGCAGATCATGCTGGCGCGGCACACCCTTGCCGAGAGTAAAAAGAGTGCTGAAACGGGAGGCTCCAATGACTGATTCAACCAAACTGATTGTATCCCACGCGCCCTTCTACCGGGACGCCTGCACCGTCATGAAGCGCAGCTACCTCATCATGGCCGCTGCCCTTGTGGCCCTGATCCCCGGCTGGGTCATGTTCGGCGCCCCTGCCCTGGGTGTTTCCGCCCTGGCCGTGGCCTCGGCCATCTTCTGGGAGCTGGCCGCCAACACCCTCATGAAGCAGCAGCCCACCGTCGGTGACGGCAACGCAGCCATGGTGGGCCTCATCCTCTCCATGCTGCTGCCCGCAACCGCCCCGTGGTGGATGGTCATCACCGGCACCTTTGTGGCCATCATCATGGGCAAGGTGGCCTTCGGCGGCATCGGGGGCAACCCCTTCTGCCCGCCGGCCCTTTCCGCGGCGGTCCTCACCGTCTCCTGGCCCTCCCTCATGAACTTCAACGGCATGCTCGTGGATTACGACATGATGTGGACCATGGTGGATCCCCTCATCAACGTGAAGTTCTTCGGCGCGGGCATGGCCGAGCTCTACCCCCCCATGGAACTCCTCATGGGCCACCAGGCCGGTGGCATCGGAGCGGTCTGCGGAGCCGGGCTCATTGCCGGCGGCATCTTCCTGATGATCCGCGGCATCAACCGGTGGGAGATCTCTCTCTCCTTTCTGGCGGGCGTCTTTGTCAGCGCCTGGCTGTTCAGCATGAGCAACCCGGACCTTTACGCAGGACCCGTCTTCCATCTCCTCAGCGGTTACACGCTGGTGGCCGCCTTCTTCCTGGCCACGGAAGACGCCTCCTCTCCGGTAAACGTCGTCCCCATGCTCATCTACGGCTTCGGGGGCGGGGTGCTCACCGTGCTGATCAGAAACAAAGGGGCCTGGGTGGATGGTGCCCTGTTTGCCGTGCTTCTCATGAACCTGGCAAACCCCATCCTCGACATGATCCGACCGAAAGCATTGGGAAAGGTGTAACATGAACGATATGTTTAAGATGGTACTGGTTCTCGCCGTCCTCACCTCCGTCTCGGGCGGGGTGCTGGCCGGGGTTCGAACCCTGACGATGGACCGCATCGAGTACCAGCAACTCAAATTTCAAAAGGAACCGGTCATTCGATCCATCCTGGCGGATGCGGACAATGACCCCATGGCCGATCGTTTCAAGGTCAAAGACGGCGAAGTGTCCCACACCATCTTCCCCGCCAAGATCGGCGATCAGAACATCGTAACCCTCGAAGCCTTCGGCAAGGGTTTCTCCGGCCCCGTGGGGCTGCTGGTGGCCTTTGACATCGACAACGACACCATCGTCGGCAGCGGAGTCACCATCTCCACCGAGACCCCGGGTTTCGGCTCCAAGGCCAAGGAGGACCCCTCCTTTGTGGCCCAGTTCGAAGGAACCGGCACCGACCAGACCGCCTCGGTGAGCAAGGACGGCGGCGACATCGACGCCATCTCCGGCGCCACCATCACCAGCCGTGCCGTGTGCGTGGCCGTCAACGAAGCAGGTGCCCTCTACACGCGCCTGAAGCCGGAGCTGGTAAAACGCATGGACAACCTCGCGTCTGAAGGAGGGAGCAACTGATGGCCAAGTCATTATCCCAGGAGTTCGTCAAGGGTCTCTGGGAAGAGATCCCCCCATTTCGCCTGGTGCTGGGCCTCTGCCCGGTCCTGGCCGTCACCCGGTCCGTGGAGAACGGCATCGGCATGGGCATCGCCACCACCTTCGTGCTGGTCTGCTCCAACCTGCTGATCTCCATGCTGCGAAACGTCATCCCCTCGAAGATCCGCATCGCCTGCTTCATCACCATCATCGCCACCTTCGTTACCGTGGTGGAGTTTCTCATGCAGGCCTTTGCCTACCCCCTCTACCTGAAGCTGGGGATCTTCATCCCCCTCATCGTGGTTAACTGCATCGTTCTGGGCCGGGCCGAAGCCTTTGCCTGCAAGAACGATGTCGCCCACTCCCTGGCCGACGGCCTGGGCATCGGCCTGGGATTCACCCTCTCCCTGGCTGTGTTGGGTACCTTCCGCGAAGTGCTCGGTGCAGGGACCTTTCTGGGGCACAGCGTTTTCGGAGACGCCTTCCAGCCCTTCACCTTCATGGTTGAGGCCCCCGGCGCGTTCATCGGGCTGGGCATTCTCCTCTGCCTCATGAACATCGCATCGTCGAAATAGAAAGGAGGGCGAGACACCATGACCGAATACATTTTGCTGGCCATCAGCTGTATCTTCGTCAACAACATCATGCTCACCCAGAACCTGGGGGCCTGCCCCTTCCTGGGGACCTCCAAGAGCATGGACACCGCCGTGGGCATGAGCATGGCCGTCATCTTCGTTCTCGTGATGGCGGGTATCACCACCTGGACGGTGGAAGCGGCGATTTTGAAGCCCCTGGACCTTCAGTTCTTAAGGACCGTGGCCTTCATCCTCATCATCGCCTCCCTGGTGCAGTTCGTGGAGATGTTCCTTAAAAAGAGCATGCCCTCCCTGTACGCGGGCCTCGGCATCTTTTTGCCCCTTATTACCACCAACTGTGCGGTAATGGGGGTCTGCCTCATCAACATCAACGAAGAGTACACCTTCATGCAGGCCCTGATCTCTTCGTTCTGCTACGCCACAGGCTTCGGCCTGGCCCTGGTCCTCTTTGCAGGGGTCCGGGAGCGTGTGATCCTGGCCCGAGTGCCCCGCCCCTTGCGGGACACCTCCATCGGCCTCATCACCGCAGGCTTCATTGCCCTGGCCTTCTTCGGCTTCAAGGGCATGGGGTAGCGATTCTCCCCTGAGGCAAGATCTGTAAACACGAAAAAGGGCGACCCGTTACGGGTCGCCCTTTTTTTGTCTCCGGTGGGTCGCTTTTTGAATAAAGCGCCGCAAAAACGTCCCGGGGTTGAAGAGACGCGCCTTGATAAACAAAAAAATAAAAGGAGTTATGGCCGGTTGTGATGCATCCAAAAAAATAAAACCTGTTTATCAAACGTTTCAAAAGTTTGGTCCCCGGCAGGGCCGCCGGAGGCAAACTCTAAATGCGTTTGCCCTGTTCCAAAACCCTTGACCCACAGCACCTATTCTGACAACGTGTTACCGTAAAGCACACATGTGTTTTCCAAGGCACCCCTTTCACAGCCCCTCAAAGACCGACCAAGAGACCCTGACCATGACAAACACACCGTCCCAGGACACCCCCAACCTCCCCATCGGCACGGTGATCCACGACAAGTGGATCGTCCTCGAATTTGTCGCCAAAGGCGGCATGGGCGAGGTGTACAGGGCCCACCAGGTCAACCTGAAACGCGACGTGGCCATCAAGGTCATCTCCCGGGAGTGGCTCCTCTCGTTCCAGGGGGACGATGAAGAGCTGGAAACGGCCCTTAAGCGCTTCAGGCGAGAGGTGGAAGCCATGGCCTCCATCCGGCACCCCTGCGTCATCCAGGTCTATGACCACGGCCTCTTTACACCGCCGGACGGCAGGGAGGCCTTGGAGTTCATCGCCATGGAGTTTGTTCCCGGGGCCACCCTGCGAGACACCATGACGGAAAGCGGCTTCGACCCGGAGGACGAACCGGCGGCCCGGTGGATCCGGCACACCTTTCTGCCCCTTCTGGAAGGGGTGGAGGCCATACATGCCGGCGGCATCGTCCACAGGGACCTGAAGCCCGAAAACATCCTCATGGATGGGGCCACCCCGAAGATTTCCGATTTCGGACTGGCCCGCTCGGGAAAGTGGCAGGGCCTCACCCACACCATGGATATGCTGGGCACCCTGCAGTACATGTCGCCGGAACACATGGCCGATGTCCGCCGGACCACCCACCTGTCCGATGTCTACGCCCTGGGCAAAATCCTCTTTGAAGCCATGGCCGGGCCCGAAGCCTTGCGGCCCCTCACCTTCAAGCAGGCAGGGCTTCCGTCCCCGGAGTCGCCCTTTTTTGAAGAGATCCACCAAATCATCGCCTCGGCCACGGCAGAGATCCCGGAAGAGCGCACCGCCACGGTGGCGGAGCTGAGCAGCAGGCTCACAGAGGCCCTCTCCCTCACGGGCAGCCCGGCCACGGCTTCAACGAAAAAAACGGTGCCCGCCCTTTACACATGGGCCATCCTCTGCCTTCTTGCGCTGTTGTGTGCCATCCTTGTCTGGCACTTCTCCGGCCCGGAACCGGTGAATCACCTCGGCGGCGGAGCAGCCGGCGAGCCTCCGGGGGGCCAGCCCCTCCTGGCGGAAAACAACACCACCATGCTTCGCATCAACTCGCCCCGTGCCCAAGAGGGAGCCCCGGCCTCCTTTTACATGTCGGAAACCCAGGTCACCAACCTCCAGTTCATCGCCTTTTTGAACCAGCAGCCCAGGGCACGGGTCACTGTGGACGGCAACCGGGTCATGGGAGACGGCAGGCTCTGGATGCTCATGAAAAAACAGCCTCTCCCTCCGCCTCCGGGGACGTCCGACCACCAGGCCCCCATTACCTTTAAAAAGGGACAGTTTGTTTTGATCAGCGGAGACAGCGCCGCCTGCCCCGTGGTCAATATCTCGGGATACGCGGCCCTTGCCTATGCCGAGTTCTACGGCAAGGCCCTGCCCAGCTTGGACCAGTGGGAGGCCGCAGCAGCGGTGCCGCCATCCGATGATGCCACACCGGAAAGCCTCCCCTTTCCCTTCCCCGTACTTGTCTTTAAGCCCAACACCTTCGGCATCCGAGGCGTGGGTACGCCGGTGATGACCGAGTGGGTGCTGGCCGAAGGGGACGTGGCCCCTGAACCCGTCCTTGCGCGCCCGACCATGCACCCCAAAGCCGACGGAAACGATACCTTCCCCGACGTGGGCTTCAGGCTGGTGGCCCCGGCAACACCGGTCAGCGACTAGCCCAAGGCCCGACGTATCAAAAAGGCAAAAGCCTAGCCCGGATATTTCATGAAAAAATCAAACAGCAAACGCTGATTTACATTTTGCATTTTCAAAATAGCTGACATTCTTATTATAGATAACTAAAATCATGGTGTTTTTCATTTGGAAGATTATTTTCTCATGAAATATCCGGGCTAAATGCGTTGGCCATAGCCTTTCCTTGATGTGTAGAGACTGCTCAGCACCATAATAAGGCAGGCCAGGGCCGTAAAAGCGCCCCAGATCATAAGGCTGGGATCCCGCAACACCCCGGGAAGCCGGGTAAGGTCCCGGCAGAGGCCTGCAGCAGAAGGAAACAAAAGAAGAGCAAAAAAAGCGGAAAAAAGCAGGTTTCGATGCAGGGTTCCAAGAAAAGAGCGCCCTGCGCCCAGGGCATGGACCAGGGGCATAAAAACGTCCTCCGGGGTGCCATGGAGTGGGTTGCCCTGGTCCACAGCCAGATCGGCCTTAGCCATGGCCGGAGCGTCTTCCGACCCATCCCCAACCACGCAAAGATTTTTTCCCCGGTCACGAAGGGCTGCCACGGCCCCTCCCTTCTCCCCTGAAGGCAGATCGGCCAGCACCCCGTCCATGCCCAGTTGCGAGGCCAGGACACCGGCGGAGGCGGCAGGTGCCCCGGTCAGAAACAGCACGGTGAGCCCCATCTGTTTCAAGGAGGCCACAGCGGCTTCGGCCCTGTCTGTCATGGAGTCGGAAACAGCCAGAAATCCCAGAACCGTTTTTTCGGATGCCACCACCAGGGTGGTGTTCCCGTCGGCTTCAAGGGCGTCCAGTACCTCCCCTTCGTGATGAAAACAGACGCCGAGGGACGCCAGCCAGCTGGCCTTGCCCACCCGGACAATCCGGCCGTCCACCACCGCCTCCACCCCTTCTCCGTGGGGTTTAAAGTCGGTTGCCCGGCTTCGGAAGTTACCCACCCGCTCGGCGTACAGCGCAACGGCCTTCGCCAGGGGGTGGTCTGAGTCCGCCTCCGCTGCATCGGCAAGGCGCACCAGCCGGGATTCGGTCTCACCGTTCATGGGCACCGCATGGATCACCCGGGGCCGCCCCCGGGTCAGCATACGGCTGCTGGAGAAAACCACTGTGTCGACCCGACCGAACCGTGCCAGCCCCCCAGGTTGCCTTTCCCACAGACAGCCCGTTGGGCCTTTTTGCCAAACGGCCACGGGCAGGGCCAGCCCCACGACACAGGGAAGGGCAAGCATGAGCACCATGGCTCCACGGCCCAGGGCAACCACAAGCGAACCGGTGGCCAAAGCCCACGCCACGAAGATCACCATCGCGGCAAGTCCCAGCACAGCAACCAGCATCAGCGCCGCCCGACTCGCAGCTCCGGGCATGGCAGCCCCACGCCCTTTATTCACATGTTCCGAACCACTGCCAGCGACACGTCCGTTGCCGTGTCCCACCATGCCTGGTGCCCTCATCTCTGCTTCGCCCATCTTTACCCATCCGTTCTTTATAAAAAAAACACCCGCTACACACCGGGCACGGCGACACGATAATCGAACCCGCGGGGAATGGCAATGCCGCACAGCCGGTCACCCAGGGTAAACGCATGTAACAATTCAGTTGCCTCCGGCGGGTCGCTTTTTGAAAAAGGCTCCGCAAAAACGTTCCGGTAATCAAGGAGCTATGCAAGGTTGCTGTGTACACCAAAGAAATAAAGCCTGTTTGTCACACTTTTCAAAAGTTTTGCCCCCGGCAGGGCCGCCGGAGGCAAAAATCCAAATGCGGTGGTCTAAGCGGTCACCCTTCAGCGACGCAGCACCCGGGCCCAGCGCCAGACATTGAAAAAACCGGCCAGGGCCGCGGCCACGTAGGTCAGGGAACAGGCCACAAGGATTCGTCGGGCGGCGGGAAGGTCCTCTTTGGGGATGTAGGGACCAGATTGAAGGAGGGGCAAAGCCCTGCGGAAGCTGGCGTCCAGCTCCACGGGCAGGGTGACCAGGTGGACCAGCACCGGCGTGATGAGCAGGATTCCTGCTCCCACCAGGATCAGGCGACCCATGATGGGAGCCTTGAGCACCACGCCCACAAGGGGAAAGACGATAAAGATCAGGGTGCCGCATCGATCCACGGCCTCCGACAGCTTGATGAGGCGCCCCCGGGCAAAAAAAGGGGGGTAACCCCGTGCGTGCTGGAGGGCATGGGCCACTTCATGGGCGGCCACCACAACGGCGGAAAGGGTCCTGCCCTGGGCAAAGGCCGGTCGCAACCCCACGCACTTTTGCCCAGGGTCGTAATGATCCCCCAGCAGGGAGACCTCGGCCCGAACCTCCTTCAGCCCCAGCTCCTTGATCAGAAGACGGGCGAAATCGAGTCCGGTGCCCGAAAAATAGGCATCCCGGTTGTAGCGGGCAAGGATGTATCGTGCCCAGGCCTGGGGCCCGAAGAGAATCACCAGGATAAGAAGCGCTGCAACAAGAAAAGTCATGAACACTCCCGTAACATAAAAGGGCACGGGAAATCCGCAGCCCTTGGGGTGCAGATCAGGCAGTCAGGGTCCCTCCGGCCAGGGACCGGTACCGCACCTCGGCGGGGAGGTCGCACTTTTTCCCCTGCTCGTCCAGCCTGACAAAGGTGATGGTGGTGGAGAACACGTGCCTCTCGTTCGTGGCCCCGGGCTCGTCGGAGAAAACCTCCACCCCGTACCTCACGGAAGAGCCCCCCTTTTTCACCGGCTCGATCTGAAACCGCAGGATGGCCCCGCTGATCACCCTCTGCTTGAACACGATGTCGTCCATGCCGATGGTCACCAGGGTGCAGCCGGGAAAATCCCGCGACGCAACGAGCCATGCATATTCATCGATCCATTTGAGCAGGGCCCCTCCAAAAAGATAGCCGTGGTGGTTGAGGTGTTCGGGGCGAACAATGGCATAGGTGTCCATAAACGATTCTCTCCAGCGTCACGTGTTAAAAAATGCCTTTCCCAGAGCCCTTCGACCCGGTGAATTCGGCACACAGCTCCTGTGGCGTGTCTGCGGCTCCCCTTCGAACACACCCGTAACCGGGCCGATAAAAGAGCCTTCTGCACTCTACACAGGCTCTTTCCGGGTTTCAATGCAGATTTTCTCACCCCTTTATGGCCGCTCCTTATCTGTGGTATACTGGCACATTGCAAACGCACCTTCGCGATGCCTGCCCCGCCCCCGTCGACCCGGAACCGGAGTCTTCCTGCAGGCCCTCTTCGCCATCGCACACCCCGACCCAAAAAGACCGGCACCATCCCTTCCCTTGCGGCCCCTGTGCCCATGCGCCGCCGCCCAAAGGAAACCTGCCATGAGCCTTCGCCTTAAACTGACGCTTTTTATGGCCTTGTTTACGGCCACCCTGCTCGGCGCATATCTCGCATGGTGGCTCCCGGCGTATACCCGGCGGGTCGAATCCGACCTGATCACACTGGGAGAGGCCGAGGTCGCCCTCCTTGCCGAGGCCATGCGGCCCGGCATCCTCTCTGCGCCGCCGGGGGGCCTTGTGGGCGCCCTGGAGCACACCCTTGAGACCTCTCCGGTCTGGAGTCGCGTCATCCTGACCGATGCCCGGGGAAAGCAGGTCTACCCCCCCACGCCGGAGCCCCCCGAAACCACGCCCCTGACCTGGTTCGACGCCTCCATCACCCACGGCATGGAGGAGATTGCCACCCTGCGCCTCGGCGCCAATGTCAAAGCCCTCACCGCAAAGCGCACCGAGGCCGCCGCCCGCATGGGCCTTTTGCTCATTGCCCTGCCCGGGATCCTTACCATGGCCCTGCTCCTGTACATGACCCGGCGGATTACCCGGCCCCTGAACCGGCTGGGCGTTGCGGCACACCACATTGCACGCGCCGATTTTAGCGTCACCCTTCCCGGGGCCACAGGCGATGAAATCGGCCTGCTGACCCACGCCTTTGACACCATGAAGACCCGCCTTGCGCAACGGGAAAAAAAAGGCACCGAGGACCAGCGACGCCTCTCGGCCATCATCAACAACGCGGCGGCCGGTCTCATCACCATCGACCATGCAGGGACCCTGCGATCCCTCAACCAGGCGGCGGAACGCATGTTCGGATACGCATCCAGGGACGTCCTCGGACAAAACATCCGCATCCTCATGCCCCGGCCTTACCGAAGGGAACACGACCGATTCATACGGCGCTACCTCCAGTCAGGAGAAAAACGAGCCATCGGCATCGAGCAGCAGGTCAAGGGCAGGCGGAAAAACGGCGAGGTGTTCCCCATCTGGCTTGCGGTCTCGGAGATGAAACAGACCGAAGAGCCCATGTTTGTGGGATCTATCCTGGAAATCACCCAGCAGAAGAGCGCAGATGCCGAGCTGATGAAACACCGGGACAACCTGCGCGCCATGATCCATGAGCGCACCAAGGACCTGGAGGTCGCCATGGAGAAGGCCGAGTCCGCCAACCGGGCAAAATCCAACTTCATCTCCAACATGAGCCATGAAATCCGCACCCCCATGAACGCCCTGCTGGGCTTTCTGGCCCTGGCCCTGGAAAAGGACGACTTGCCTGCAGAACTCCGAAGCTACCTGGAAGTTGCCCACCGCTCCTCCTGGAGTCTCCTGGGCCTCCTGGACGACATCCTCGACATCTCCAAGCTTGAAGGAAACCGCATGGAGCTGGAGTTCACCCCCTTTGACCTCACCGCCCTGCTGCGGGACATCTCCCAGACCATGGCGTCAGCCGCCCGAGAAAAGGGCCTCTACCTGCGGTTATACATGGCCACGCCCATGCCCCGGTACTGCTCAGGAGACCCCATGCGCCTCCGGCAGGTCCTCTTCAACCTTCTCTCCAACGCCGTGAAGTTCACCCACAACGGGGGCGTCACCATTCATGTGGAAGCCCTCACCGGTACGAACATCCACTTTGCCATCAACGACACGGGCATCGGTATTCCCGAAGACCAGCTGAAGCGTATCTTCGAGCCCTTTGCCCAGGCCGATGACTCCACCACCCGACGATACGGGGGCACCGGTCTCGGAACCGCCATTGCCAAGCAGCTCACCGAACTCATGGGCGGCACCATCTGGGTCAAAAGCGAGGTGGGCAAGGGAAGCACCTTTCACCTGACCCTCGCCCTGCCGGAGGCCACAGCGCCCCACCGGGAAGCGCCGCAGCCCCATGTGCCGGTCCCGGTGACGGCAGCCATTTCCGTCCTCGTGGCCGAGGACATCGATGAAAACGCCAAGCTCATCATGATCCGCCTGGAGCAGCAGGGACACGGGGCCGTGTCGGTCTCCAACGGGCAGGAGGTTCTCAAAGCCCTTGCCGAAAGGCCCTTTGACCTCATCCTCATGGACGTTCACATGCCGGAAATGGACGGCCTGGAGGCCACCCGCAGAATCCGCGACGGTGCTTCCGGCAAGGCCCCCCGAACCATCCCCATCATCGGACTCACGGCCAGCGCCGGAAAGCAGGATGTCATGGAATGCCTGGGCGCGGGCATGGATGAGGTGGTCACCAAGCCCATCGATTTCACGCGCCTCTTTGCCGCCATTGAGGCCACCCTCCCCTTTGAGGGCCTCACGGCCCAGCCCACAGCAGAGCCTACTGATGACTCCTGCAACACCTGGCCGAGAATTACAGGGGTCGATATGCAAAAGGCCATGGCCACCTGGGGAGACCGGACCGTCTACCTCAAAGCCCTCTCGTCATTCGTGCAGAAATTCAAAGCAACCCCCCAGGCCATGCTCCGAGCCGTGGAGGCGGGGGGCACCGATGGCATCCACCAGAAACTCCATGCCATCAAAGGGGCGTCTGCCAACCTCTGCATGACCGAAGTTCACAGGGCCTGCCAGGCCCTCACACCCCTGCCGGGCCCCGACGAAAGCCACAAAGCGCGCCCCCTTCTCCTCACCCTCCACGGCGCGTTCCAACGATTGGCCCAGGCCCTGACACTGCCGGACCGGAAGGCCCCGACCACAGCCCACCCCGAGCGCTCCCCGGAACAGACGGCAACCTGGTTTGCCGAGCTGTTCAACGCCCTCGGCACCGACAACCCGGACCGGGTGGCGCCCCTTCTGGAACCGACAGTCGCCTGTATCTCCGAGGCACACACCCAAGCCATCCAGGACAGGGTGGAGCTGTTCGACTTCCGAGGGGCAGAGGAAGAGGCCAGGAACACAGCCCGAGACATGAACATTTACCTAAACGGGGAAGCCCATGGCGCAAAAACATAAAATACTCGCGGTGGACGATGAGCCCGGCAATCTTCAGATCATCCGGCTCATCCTCAAGGACCACTACGATCTGGCCTTTTCCACCAGCGGGCGGGAGGGTCTCCACGCGGCATACAAGCACCGGCCCGACCTTCTGCTTCTGGACGTAATGATGCCGGACCTCAACGGATACGACCTGTGCCAAAACCTCAAGGCAGACCCCAGGACCCGGCGTATCCCCATCATCTTCGTCACGGCCATGGGGGATGTGGAGGACGAAAAAAAAGGGCTGCAGCTCGGGGCCGTGGACTACATCACCAAACCCATCAGCCCCCCCATTCTCAAGGCCCGGGTCAACACCCACCTGGCACTCTATGACCAGAACCGGGAGCTCGAACATGCCGTTGCCCGCCGAACCCGGGACCTTCACTCCAGCCGCCTCAAGGTTATCCAGCGCCTTGGAAGGGCCTCGGAATACAAAGACGACGAAACCGGGGCCCACATTATCCGCATGAGCCACTACTCCCGGATGATCGCCCTGGCCGCCGGGCTCTCCCAGGAGGAGGCCCAGCGCCTCTTCACCGCCGCCCCCATGCACGATGTGGGAAAAATCGGCATCCCCGACAACATCCTCCAGAAACCAGGGCCCCTCACTGCCGAAGAGTGGGTCATCATGAAGCGCCACCCCGCCATCGGAGCGGAGATCATCGGCGAGGACGACTCCGAACTCCTGAAATACGCCCGCACCATTGCCCTGACCCACCATGAAAGATGGAACGGCTCCGGGTACCCCGGTGGCCTTGCCGGTGAGGCGATTCCCTTTGAAGGGCGTATTGTCGCCCTGGCCGACGTCTTTGATGCCCTCACCAGCAAGCGCCCGTACAAGGAGGCGTGGCCCGTGGAAAAAGCCATGGCCCATATTGCCGACGAATCCGGCGGCCACTTTGACCCGGCCCTGGTCAAGGCCTTCATGGGCATCAAAAAACACCTGCTCTGGGTTCTCAACAAATGGGGCGACAAGGCATGAGCCCCGGTATCCGTTACCCGAACAACCCATCCTTATCAGGAGACCTTCCGTGGAAAAATGGACCATTTTGACCGTGGATGATGAGCCCATCAACCGAGAGGTCATCAAACATATCCTCAAAGATCACTACCGGCTGATGTTTGCCGAAAACGGTTTCAAAGCCCTGGCCATGGCCACTGGCAGCCTGCCGGACCTCATCCTCCTGGATGTGATGATGCCAAAGATGAGCGGCTACCAGACATGTGTCGCCCTGAAAAAGGACCCCAGGACCCGGAATATCCCCGTCATCTTCGTCACGGCCATGACCGACATCGAAGACGAAACCACGGGCCTGGAAATGGGCGCCGCCGACTACATCACCAAACCCATCAGCCCCGCCATCCTCAAAGCACGCATCGCCACCCACCTGGCCCTCTACAACCAGAACCGCACCCTGGACGCCAGGGTCAAGGAGCGCACCAAGGAGCTCAACAACACCCGCCTTGAAATCATCCAGCGGCTGGGAAGGGCCTCGGAGTACAAAGATGACGAAACCGGGCTCCACATCCTGCGCATGAGCCACTATGCCCGTCTGCTCGGCCAGGCCATCGGCCTGCCCGAGGTGGAGGTCAACCGCCTGTACAATGCAGCCCCCATGCATGACATCGGTAAAATCGGCATCCCGGACTGCATCCTCCAGAAACAGACGGCCCTCACCGAAGACGAATGGCAGATCATGAGACGCCACCCCAAAATCGGGGCGGAGATCATCGGCCCCAACCCTTCCCTTCTGCTTCAGATGGCCCGCACCATTGCCCTCACCCACCATGAACGCTGGGACGGCAGCGGCTACCCCCGCCGACTCAAGGGCGAAGCCATCCCCATCGAAGGCCGCATCGTGGCCGTGGCCGATGTCTTTGATGCCCTGACCTCAAGGCGCCCATACAAAGACGCCTGGGATGTCAGCCGGGCAGTGGACTACCTCCGAAAGGAATCGGGACACCTCTTTGACCCGAACCTGATCAACCAGTTCATGGGCATCCTTTTCCAGGTGATCGAGGTCAAAGAGCGCCTCGCCGACCACCCTGAGGCCGTGCACCGTGCGGCGGCAAACTGAAGCAAAACCCTGTGGAAAACCCGATTTTGCTCGAAGCCCGCGACTGGCTGCCAAGTCGCCCGGCCCTGGCCGCCCGACCACAACCCATCATGATTATAGAGGATAACACAGGCATTCTGGCCAACCTAATAAGGGAGAGCCGGGGATATCCACCCCTTGACATTAAATGAATGATCGTTTATTAAACTCCCATGAGACCCAAAGACGAAACCAAACGAGAGGCCATCCTAAATGCCGCCATGGTGCTGATCAACACCCTGGGTCTGGCCCACACCTCCATGTCCAAAATCGCCCGGGAGGCTGGGGTCTCCCCCGCCACCATCTACATCTACTTCGAGAACAAGGACCATCTTCTCCTCACCCTCTACGTGGAGGTCAAACGGGAGATGAGCCGGGCCATCCTGGACAGCCTGGACGACGACCTGGACATCCGGGACGCCTTCCGCTTCATGTGGGAAAACCTCTACGCCTACTACCTGGCCTACCCGGACCACTTCGTCTTTGCCGAACAGTTCTGCAACGCCCCCATCGCCGATGCCGTGGAGGAAGAGGAGGCCAAAGGCTTCTTCGCACCCTTCACCCACCTCATCGAGCGAGGCCAGAAAGAGGGCATCCTCAAGCAGGTTCCCATGGAACTCCTCGTGGCCTTTGCTTTTCACCCCCTCACCCAGCTGGCCAAACAACACGTCAAAGAGGGAATCGCCATGGACGACGACGGCCTCGAAGCCGCCTTCTCCTGTGCCTGGGACGCCGTGGCCGCCCCCGAGGCATAACTTGCCTCCGGCGGCCCTGCCGGGGGCCAAACTTTTATAAAGTTTGACAAACAGGTCTTGATAGCTTTGGCATGAATTCCAGCGATTTTGACTGTTCTAATTTTTCGGAAAGTTTTTTGCGGAGCTTTTTTCAAAAAAGGGAACCTCCGGGGGCTCTGCCCCCCTCACCATAGAAGGCATCGCCTTTGCTTCTCTCCTCTTTGTGCTTCCCAACCCACGCCAGTTTTTCACTCCATGTCTGCTAAATTCGCCGTAACTTGATGATAACCTGACTCCGCTGTTGGAAAGTGCCCCAAAAGCGCCCTCCTGCTTCAGACTGTAGACAAAGGGATGAAAAAGATACCTTATTAGACTATTACAAATAAACAATCGTTCATTTATTATAAAATTTTGCAATCTTTCTGTGTATTGCCATGGCGTAAGACCAAGTCCTTTTCTCCCATATGCCCCCCATGCCACATAGCTTGTACCGCACACGTTGCGACGTTAGAAAAGGAACGCGGTTATTCCTTGGGTATAGGCTAATCCCAAAAACAACGTCCTGTTCAGCTCCCTTCCTGACCGCCCATGGCAACGGGGCCACACTTTTCATTGAAAAGTGCTAAACGATCGTTCTTTTATTATATCTTTTTAGAAGCAGTATGATGATAACAGAGTCCAGAACCATTGCACCCGATGCCACAGGTGTCCTCGTCTGTAATAGGGTTCCCACAATACCCATCTCCCTCTTATGGACACATATAAACAAACGATTATTCGTTTATTATAAGCACATCAAGAACACGGCGTTTTTATTCATGTTTGACTTCTATTACCGTTGGCTTCGGCGGTTCGCAGGGGCAATGTTACCCTGAATGGCTATACCGACCAGAGCATACGGGCAGCCCGTCAGCACATGTGGTGAGCCCGAGGAACGAAGGCTTGGAGCATCTGCGATACTGGGGTCAAAGGGCCCAGCCTTTTGCCGCCGAAGACAGTACGGTTAAATCGACACTGGATAAGTAGCGACAACGTATCCTTCTCATTCTGAGCTTGTATGCCACCCCGGACAAACCACCAGCGTTGATGTCGGGCGAAGCCCGAGCCAAAGGCCCTTGTGCTTTGGCCCGAGGAACGATGGGCGAAGCAAAAGGGCAATATGCTTTCGAGGTGGCTCACCTCGCTGCCAGCGCCAGGCTTTTTATGCGTCTAAAATGAAATCACGGGGGTGGAGAGGTGTTGCTTGGCCACGGAGATGGAGGTGTTGCTGCCGCTGAGAACGCTGTAGGCGGCGGCAAGGGCAAGATCGGGGGTGTTGTTCTCCTCGCTCAGGTGGGCAAGGACAAGGTGGGAGAGCCGGGACCGGTCCACGGCATCCAAAAGGGTGGCGGCCTCTTCGTTGGAAAGGTGGCCCACACGGCTGCGCACGCGCTGTTTCAGGGGCCAGGGGTAGTTGGGATTGTCGTAGAGGAGCTCCGGGTCGTGGTTGGACTCCAGGATCAGGGCGTTGCAGCCCGACAGGTGCTCTTTGACAAGGTGGCCTGCAATGCCCAGGTCCGTGGCGATGCCCAGGGTCGATCCGGACGGGGTGGTGACCCGAAATCCGGAGGTATCGGCCGCGTCATGGGAGATGGAAAAGGGATGGATCTCCAGCCCCCCCACGCAAAAACGCCTGCCGCACTCCATGGCCTGAATGTCCATGGCTTTGGTCTTGCCGAGCTTCTTGACCGACCCCGTGCGGGTGGCCTCGGTGATGAACAGGGGGATCCCGAACCTTCGACACACCACCCCCACGCCCCCCACATGGTCGGTGTGCTCATGGGAGACCACCACGGCAGAGAGGGTCGTGGGATCGAGGTCCCGCTCAGACATGCGCCGCTCCAGCTCACGGCCCGAAAGACCGCAGTCAAACAAGACCGCCGTCTCTCCCCCCTTTACGTACAGGGCGTTGCCCTTGCTGCCGCTGGCGAGCTGGCAAAAACAGTTTTCCGGTTCCTGAATCTCAGTCATCTCATGTCATCCCAAAGAATATAATGCCTCCGGCGGCCCTGCCGGGGGCCAAACTTTTGAAAAGTTTGACAAACAGATCTTAACAGCTTTGCTATGAATTCCAGCGATTCTGACTGTTCTAACCTTTCGGAAAGTTTTTTGCGGAGCTTTTTTTCAAAAAAGCGACCCACCGGAGGCAACTTATTTTTTAAATGCGCTTGCGCAATAAGCTTTCGAGGTGGCTCACCTCGCCGCCGGAGGCTGTTTTTTGGAGTTGAATCGTTACTTTTTGTTTTGATGTTGCACCGGCTTTATACGCCGGTGTGCCCGAAGCCGCCATCTCCGCGCTCTGTGGCGTCGAGGTCGTCCACCACGGTGATCTCGGCCTGCCAGACACGGGTCACGATCATCTGGGCGATGCGCTCATTGCGATTGATAATAAAGGGCTCGGCGCCAAAGTTAATGAGGGCCACCTTGACCTCGCCCCGGTAATCGCTGTCGATGGTGCCCGGTGCGTTGACGATACCGATGCCGTGCTTGACGGCCAGGCCGCTCCGGGGCCGGATCTGGGCCTCAAATCCCTTGGGAAGGGCCATGGAAAACCCGGTGGGGATCAGGGCCACGGCACCGGGTGCCAGGGTCACGGGTGCTTCATTGGCCGCATGGATATCCATGCCCGCGGCCTCTTCGGTCATGTAACGAGGCAAGGGAACGTCGCTGTTTTTCTGCGGGTCAAGGCGCTTGAAGGCCACCCGGGGTCTGTCGGTCATATCGGCTCCATATAATAAAAAAATGCGTAACTAATCAGTTCAAAAGCGCCTCCGGCGGCCCTGCCGGGGGCCAAACTTTTAAAAAGTTTGACAAACAGGTCTTAAGAAAGTCATTCCAGGCTTCGCCGAAAGAAATTCGTCACTTCTTTTGGAAAGTTTTTTGCGGAGCTTTTTTTCAAAAAAGCGACCCGCCGGAGGCATGCTTTTTTTCAGCACCCTTGCCCATAGGAGACTCGTTTTACGGAGCGGCAAAAAAATACCGTAACAGGCAGAGACAAAAAAAGGTACCCCCACACAGGAGGTACCTTTAATTTTTTTGGTGTCATGGGGAGCCGGCCATGGGGTCAGCCGGACGCCATCACAACCCGAAGACCTTTCGGATCTCTGCTTCGGAAGGGTCGGGACCGAGGACGGCCACGGCGGGTTTCTGGCTGAAGGCCATGTCCGCGACCTTTCGGACCTCTTCCACGGTGACGGCCTCGATCTGGGCCACCACCTCATCCAGGGAGAGCTGGCGTCCGAAGTGGAACTCGCTGGAGGCAAGTCGTGCCATCTGGCTGTCCACGCTCTCGGAGGCCAGGAGGATATTTCCCTTGGTAAAGGCCTTGGCCTCGTCCAGGGTCTCCTGGTCCACGCCGTGCTCGCAGAGCCTCATGAGCTCCTGATTCGTCACCTCCAGGCATTCGGTGAGCCGGTCCGGGCTGACGCCCGCATAGACACCGACCATGCCGCTGTCCACGTAGGACGCGTTGAAGGAGTAGACGTTGTAGGCAAGGCCACGCTTTTCCCGGATCTCCTGAAAAAGCCGAGAGCTCATGTTCCCGCCCAGGATGGTGTTCATCAGGGAGGAGGCAAAGCGCATCTCGTCGGTGACGGAGAGGCCGGGCCACGCCAGGCTCACGTGGGTCTGCTCGATGTCCCGGGACAGGGCCTTCACCCCGGACAGGGGGGCAGGCACCTTCCGCACGGGAAACCCGTCACGGGCCTTGATGCCTTCAAAGGCCGGGGCCAGAAGGGAGACAATCTCCTCGTGGTCCACATGGCCTGCGCAGGAGATCAGCACCCGGTCGGGCTGGTAGAGATGGGAAAAGAACCGAACCAGATCCTCCCGCCCGTACCCCAAGATCTGCTCCCGGGTACCCAGAATGGACCGCCCCAGGGCGTGATCCCCCCAGAAGCACTCTTCCAGGAGGGTATGGATATGATCCTCGGGGTTGTCCTCCACCATGCCGATCTCAGAGAGAATCACCGGCCTTTCGCTCTCCACCTCTTCCTGGGAAAAGGTGGAGTTCAGAAAGATATCGCTGAGCAGGTCCGCCATGGTGACGAGATGCTCATCCATCACGCGGGCGTGATAGCAGGTGTTCTCCATGGAGGTAAAGGCGTTGGTCTGCCCGCCAATGGCGTCGAAGGCCTTGGCGATGTCGTAGGACGACCGCTTTTGGGTTCCCTTGAAGAGCATGTGCTCGATGAAGTGGGAGAGCCCGCCTTCGGACACGGCCTCGTCACGGGCGCCTGCGTCTACCCAGACGCCCATGGAGACGGACCGCACATGGTCGATCCGTCTCGAGACGATGCGTACGCCGTTTGTCAGTGTGGTCTTATCGACGGCCCCTGTCATTGCCCCCTCGACCACCTCGTCCGCCGCGTCCGCGGTCATCCCTTCGGCCGCCCCTGTCGTCCCGGCGTCCGCCGCGGTCATCGCGGTGGGGACGTGCCTCTTCCCCTTCGGGGGCGGGCAGGACTGCCTTGTGGCTCAGGCGGATTTTTCCGTCGCGGGTTACCTCAAGGACACGGACCTTGAGCTTGTCCCCTTCGCTGACAATGTCGGAGACACTGTTCACGCGGTAGTGGGCCAGCTCGGAGATGTGGACGAGGCCGTCCACGCCCGGGCGGATGGTGACAAAAGCGCCGAAGTCGGCGATCTTGGCCACGGTGCCTTCGTACTCTTCACCGGGCTCGGGATCGGTGCCGATGTCGTTGACGATCTGAACCGCTTTGGCTGCGTCTTCCGCGTTGACGGCGGTGATCTTCACGGTGCCGTCATCGGAGACTTCCAGGCGGGTGTTGGTGTCGGTCTGGATCTGGCGGATGTTCTTGCCGCCGGGGCCGATGATGTCTCGGATCTTGTCCGGGTTGATCTTGACCACGTGCACCTTGGGTGCGTGGACAGAGATCTCCTCACGGGGTGCGTCGATGGCGTCGAGCATCCTGTCGAGGATGTGGAGGCGACCTTTACGGGCCTGCTCCAGGGCCTTGACCATGATCTCCTTGGGGAGTTCGTTGATCTTGATGTCCATCTGAAGGGCGGTGATGCCCTCGGAGGTACCGGCCACTTTGAAGTCCATGTCGCCGGTGTGGTCTTCATCCCCGAGGATATCGGAGAGGATGGCCACTTTGTCGCCCTCTTTCACGAGGCCCATGGCGATGCCGGAAACCGGCTTGGAGATGGGCACGCCGCCGTCCATGAGGGCCAGGGTGCAGGAGCATACCGTACCCATGGAGGAACTGCCGTTGGACTCGGTGACCTCGGAGACGAGGCGCACGGTGTATTCGAAGTCTTCCTTGGAGGGAAGGATCGGCTCGATGGCACGGAAGGCCAGGGCACCGTGACCGATTTCACGTCGGCTGGGTGCACCCACGCGCTTGCACTCTCCCACGGAGTAGGGAGGGAAGTTGTAGTGCAGCATGAAGGGCTTGGTGGTGTCCCCGGAGAGGGTCTCCACACGCTGCTCGTCCATGCCGGAGCCCAGGGTCAGGATACCCATGACCTGGGTCTCGCCGCGGGTGAACAGGGCGCTGCCGTGGGGGCGGGCCAGTACGTCCACGTCGCAGGTGATGTCGCGGATCTCGTCAAAGGCGCGGCCGTCGATGCGGTGCCCGTCTTCGAGGATAATGGCGCGGGCCACCTTCTTGCTCAGGGAGCTGAAGATATCGGAGATCTCGTCCTTGCGCTCAGCCATCTCTTCGGAGAGGCCTTCGATGAGCTCGGCTTTAACGGCTGAGACAGCGGCTTTACGGGCCATCTTGTCTTTCACCTGAAGGGCTTCGCGGACCTTGGCGGCCGCCTGGCCGTCCACAAAGGAAACCAGGGACTCGTCCACGGCAGGGGCTTCCACCACGCGCTTTTCACGGCCCACAGCCGCACGCATCTGCTCCTGAATATCAATGAGGGGCTGGATGGCGTTGTGGCCTGCTTCCAGGGCCTCGATCATCTCGGCTTCGGAAACCACTTTGGCCCCGGCTTCCACCATGGTGACACCGGTCTTGGAACCGGCCAGTACGATGTTGATGTCGCACTCTTCCATCTGGCTCAGGGTGGGGTTGATGACGAACTCACCGTCCACACGGGCCACGCGTACGGCGCCGATGGGCCCTTCAAAGGGCAGCTCGGAGATATGCAGGGCCGCGAAGGTGGCGATCATGGCCAGAACATCGGGCTCGTTCTCCTTGTCCATGCTCATGACGGTGGCGATGACCTGGGTCTCGCAGCCGTACCCGTCGGCAAAGAGGGGTCGGATGGGGCGGTCGATGAGGCGGCAGGTGAGAATCTCTTTCTCGCTGGGACGCCCCTGCTCACGCCTGAAGTAGTTGCCGGGGATACGTCCGGCCGCGTAAATCTTCTCCTGGTACTCCACGGAGAGGGGAAGGAAGTCGATTCCCTCCTTGTTCTTATCGGCCCCTACGACGGTAACCAGTACACTGGTTTCGCCCATCTGTGCGATGACGGCCCCGGAGGCCTGCTTGGCGATTTTGCCGGTTTTAAGGGTCAGTGTCTTTCCATTCAGCTCGGTTTCAAAGCTGTATTCTTGCATCTATTGCTCCTTGGTTAGGTGAAACCGCTGCGTTCATTTGTGAGGCCCCTCATCGAACGTCCTCATAAATAACGGCACGCGTGAGCCATCCACCCATATGACGGGGGTCGATACCTCAGGTGTGCTTATTTAAAAGGAGTTCGGTTTCGGGTTGCCTCGTGTGCGGCGGTCAAGGGGTATGGGAGTGCGGAGGGCACCGGAACCATTTCCGGTGCCTTCCGCAAAAACCATCTATCGTTTGAGGCCGAGTCGTGCGATCAGCTCACGGTAACGAGTGATGTTCTTCTTCTTCAGGTAGTTCAGAAGACGACGGCGACGGCCGACGAGAATCAGAAGGCCACGACGTGAGTGGTGGTCTTTCTTGTGTACCTTCACGTGCTCGGTGAGGTACTTGATTCGGTCGGTCAGAAGTGCAATCTGCACTTCGGGGGAGCCGGTATCGGACTCGTGGGTTTTGTACTGCTCGATGGTTCCCAGTTTCTGCTCAGTGGTAAATACCATGGATCTTGCCTCCAAATCTGGGCGCGCACCCTTCGGAGGGACGTTTTTCCGCTCCGTCGTGCTTGATCGCCCTTAATGAATAAAATTGGAATAATGAAAACCGGCAAACCGTTCGGCAAACGTATCTGCCAGCCCCGCCCGGCCTTCTCCGATCCGATATTCCATTCAGACCGGCTGCATCATTCGGGCGGTTGCTTCTGCTCGCATAAGTGCGACCGTAAGTCCCCCACAGGGAACCCCGACGCACAAATAACGAATAATTATACCTTTATGCGTTAAAAACACAACAATATTTATGATGTGCCCCGTATTTTGCCGACTCCACCACGGCAATCAGGGCGCCGTGGCCGTCCAGAACCCGGCAGAAATCAGCCCCGGCCTCCTGTCCGCAAGGCGTCCAAGCCAAAGGGTTCCCGTTCATGACCAGGGCTCGGGTGGCCTCGTCCACCACCATGGACGGCAGGTGGGAGAGAGCCTCGGCCATGGGGATCATGGACAGGTCTTCCCGTTCCATGGTCTCTGCCTCGGAAAGGGGCAGGGCCTCGTCCACATGAAACCCGGAGCTCTCGATACGGCGAAGGGCGGTGAGGTGCCCCACGGTCCCTGCGGACTCTGCCATGTCCCGGGCCAGGCTGCGGATGTAGGTCCCCTTGGAACAGCTGACCTCAAAATCGATGTGGGGAAAGGAGAAGGCCACAAGCCGGTTTTCATGGAGGGTCACGGGGCGGGGGGGCTTTTCCACGGCCTGCCCTTTTCGGGCCAGCTTGTAGAGGGGCACCCCGTTGTGTTTCAGGGCCGAGTAGATCGGCGGAACCTGCATAAAATCCCCGGTAAAGGCGGCACACAGGGCCTCGGCTTCGGAAAGCCCCAGGCGCGCCTCAAGGGCGGCCATGGCCTCGGCGGACTCGGTGGTGAGCACATCGCCGTCGGGGTCCAGGGTGTCGGTGAGGGTCCCCAGACCGAGGCGGGCTGCGTAGCGCTTGTCTGCATCAAGGAAAAAGCGGGAAAGCCGCGTGGCCTTTCCCACGGTGATCACCATGAGGCCCGTGGCAAAGGGGTCCAGGGTGCCCGCGTGGCCCACCTTGGAGAACTTGAACCGCTTTTTGATGCGGTAGACAACCGATGCCGACGAGATTCCCGCCGGCTTGTCGATCAATAAAATACCGTCGTTCATCTGTCTTATCTAGAATGCGTCGGAGATCCGAAGCACTTCCTTTTTGATGTCCTTGAGGCTGGTAAAGGAGGTAAAGGCGGCTGCGCCGGGATGGCCGCCGCCGCCGTAGGCCGCGGCAATGATCCCCACATCCACGGGGCCGTTGGAGCGCAGGCTGACGTGGTAGTGGGGCTTGGGCCTGTCCCCGGGAAGGGGCCGGGACTCCTGAATGAGAACGGCCACCTGCACATCTTCGATGTGCTTGGCGTAGTTCACCAGGCCGTTGATGTCGTCCACGCTGGTCTCGGTCTCCCGAAGCATCTCCTGGGTCAGGTACATGACGGAGAGCTTCCCGTTGTCGGAGATCTCTATGGTGTCCAGGACCATGTTCAGGAGTTTGAGGCGCCCCAGGGAGTAGGTGGCAAACAGGGTCTGGGCCACCTTGTAGGAGTCCACCCCGATCTCCACCATGCGACCGCAGATAAAATAGGCCTCCGGGGTCGTGTTCTGGAAGAGAAAAGAGCCGGTGTCTGTAAAAATGGCCGTGTAAATGGCGTACGCCATGGAGGCGTCGATGGGCACCTTCAGGTCCGTCACCAGGCGGTAAACGAGTTCTCCGGTGGACGACGCGGCCGGATCCACCATCTGGTGGAGGCCAAAGCCGGTGTTAGTCACGTGGTGGTCGATGTTGAGCACGGTGGGAATCCGGCCCACTTCGTCGGCATGGGACCCCACCCGGGACAGGTCACTGCAATCCAGGACCACGGCGGTGTCGTAGGACGAGAGGTTCCCGGGATCGGACATGATCCGCTCGATGCCGGGAAGAAAACGAAAAATGGCGGGAATGGGGCTCTCATTATACAGCCGCACGTTTTTCCCCATCAACGACAGGGCGCGACCCAGGGCCAACAGCGACCCGATGGCGTCACCGTCGGGCCGGATATGGGTCACGAGGAGCAGGCTCCTGCTCTCTTTCAGGGATTCCAGAATCATCATCCTGATGGCCTCGCATAGCTCTGAACGATCCGTCTGTATACGGTCACAGGAAAAACCACGGCACCCTGCGCACCAACGCGTGACGTCGTCGCTGAAGTTACCGGGTTACGACTCCGATTCGCCTTCTGATTCGGAGTCACCATTGACCGAGAGAGTTTTGAGGACCTCGTTGATATGCGAACCGTAGTCAAAGGATTCGTCATACACGAAGGTCAGCGACGGCATGAACTTCAGCCCGAGCTTGCCGGCCAGGGATTTTCGCAGAAACCCCGAGGCACTTTTGAACCCGGCCAGGGCGTCGTACTTGGCTTTTTTTCCACCGGACACGCAGAAAAAAACCTGGGCATGGCGCAGGTCGTCGGTGAGCTTGACGCCTGTCACGGTGGCCATATCAAGGCGGGGATCGCTCACCTTTTTGTGCAGCAATTCCGAAAGGGTGGACTGAATTTTAACGCTGACCCGTTCAGCACGAGAAAACGGCTTCATACTGGGTATGTATCCTTATGGTGTCAAACGCTGAAATGCCCCGTCATGAAAAACCGGTAAGGCGTATGGCGAGGCATTGCAGCGTGGAAGTCTTTTCAGAAATACCAGAATAGAATGCCGGCCCGAAGGCCGGCAGGATGCGCTAATCGAGGGAAGGTTTGATCTCTTCCAGGTAGTAGCAGTCGATGGTGTCACCGAGCTTGACATCGTTGTAGTTCTCGATGCCGATACCGCATTCGTAGCCCTGGGCCACTTCTTTGGCATCGTCCTTGAACCGCCTGAGGGAGGCCAGGTTGCCGTCGTAGACGATAACCCCCTCGCGCAGGAGGCGGACCTTGTTGCCACGGACAATCTTGCCTTCGAGAACGTAACACCCGGCAATGGTCCCTTTCTTGGGAATCACAAAGGTGTCGCGAACTTCGGCACGACCGAGGATCTTCTCCTCGAAGGTGGACTCCATGAGTCCGACCATGGCGTCTTTGAGGTCCTTGATGGCATCGTAGATGATGTCGTAGAACCGCATGTCCACGCCCTCTTCCTTGGCCATGTTCTGGACCTTGGTGGCAGGGCGGACGGCAAAGCCGAGGATGATGGCGTTGGAGACCGCTGCCAGGGAGACGTCGGATTCGGTGACGGTACCGGTGGCGGCGTGGATCACATTGACCTTCACCTCGCTGGTGGAGAGCTTGCCGAGGGACTCGCGGAGGGCCTCGATGGAGCCGTGAACGTCGGCCTTGATGATCAGGTTGAGGTCCTTGACCTCGCCCTCTTCCATCTGCTCGAAGAGACGATCCAGGGTCACGCGGCTGTTCTTGGCCAGCTCGCGGGCACGGGCCTTCTGGAGGCGATGCGCACTCACCTGCTTGGCGTCTTTGTCGTCTTTGACCGCAACCATCTCGTCGCCGGCTTCGGGAACACCGGTGAGGCCGATGATCTCAACAGGCATGGAGGGACCGGCCGTGGAGACCTGCTCGCCCTTGTCGTTGAACATGGCTCGGATCTTGCCGTGGTACATGCCGCAGACAACGGACTGCCCGGACTTCAGGGTACCTTCCTGGATCAGGACAGTGGCCAGGGGGCCACGCCCGATGTCGAGCTTGGACTCCACCACGTGGCCGATGGCCAAACGATCGGGGTTGGCATCCAGCTCCAGGACTTCTGCCTGGAGAAGGACCATGTCCAGCAGATCGCCGATACCTTCGTGGCTCTTGGCCGAGACGTTGACGAAGATGGTGTCTCCGCCCCAGTCTTCCGCCAGAACGCCGTGATCGGAGAGCTCTCGCTTCACACGATCCGGATCGGCATCGGGCTTGTCGATCTTGTTCACCGCGACGATGATGGGCACCTCGGCCGCCTTGGCGTGGTTCAGGGCCTCAACGGTCTGGGGCATGACACCGTCATCGGCGGCAACCACCAGGATAACCAGGTCGGTGACCTTGGCACCGCGGGCACGCATGGCGGTAAACGCCTCGTGACCGGGGGTGTCGAGAAAGGCGATGGCCCCGTTTTCGGTCTGCACGTGGTAGGCACCGATGTGCTGGGTGATGCCCCCGGCTTCCCCTGAGGTGACGGAGCTTTTACGGATCACGTCAAGCAGAGAGGTCTTACCGTGGTCGACGTGGCCCATGATGGTGACCACGGGGGATCGGGTCACACGCTTCGAGGGATCCTCGTCCACGGAGGAGGTGCTCAGGATGGTCTCTTCTTCAAAGGCCGCGCGCTCCACTTCAAAACCGAATTCCACGGCAACGAGCTCTGCGGTATCGTAATCGATGGTCTGGTTCACCGTGGCCATGACGCCCATGCCCATGAGCTTGATGATCATGTCGTTGGCCTTGATGCCCATGCGCTTGGCCAGTTCGGCCAGCACGATGGTATCATCCACCTTGATGCGTCGCTTGATGGCCTTGGGCACGGTAATCTGGGTCTTCTGGCCCACGGGCTGCTGCTTGTGCCTGCCGCCCTTACGGCCTTTGCGGCCCCGGCCTTCGGAGTACAGGGCGTTGCCCTCCACCACGGTCTTCTTACGACCCTTCTTGCGAGAGCCGAAGGCGTCTCCGCCGGTCTCGTTACCACGCCCGCGACGGCCCTTCTTGCCGCGTGAATCACCGGCCATCTCGCCACCCGTGGGGGGCATCTGGGGCTCATGGGTTCGTTCGTTGCGATCGTGGGTGTTGTTATTGGGCGTCGAAGGTCGGGAGTAACCGTTACCACGATGGGTTGACGCCTCTTTGTCCCGGAGGAACGCGGGCTTGGTCCCGGGCTCGGGGAGTTTGATAATCTTGGCAGCCGTGAACTTCTTCACTTTCTTGCGTTTCTTCTTGGGCTCATCTTTATCAGCCGCAGAAGCATCCGCCTCATCAGGTTGTCCCGTCTTACCGCCTTCTCCGGCTTCAGCTGCCGGAGCCACATCTTTTTCAGCGGCCTTTTCAGCCACCGGTGCCGCCTCTTGGGCGGGTTCGGCTTTCATCTCTGTGACACTCTCCTCTTCGTTCTTGGCCTCGACAACGGGTGCTTCCGGCGTCTCGGCAACGGGAGCTGGCGTCACGCTTGCGGGCTCAGGGGCGACCTCGGGGGCTGCGGGCTCTTCCTGGGAAGGCGTCTCAACCACGGGTCGCTTGATGATGCGGGCCGGCTCACTTTTCTTGGCTTTCTTGGGTTTCACGGGCTCGGTGGCCGCCTTGGCCTCGGCCTCGGCTGCTTCGTCCTCTGCCTCGACCACAGGCGTCTCCGCCTTTACCACCTCTTCAACAGGGGGAGTGGTCTCGGAGGCGGCTTCGTCAGCGGTTTCCGGCTGAGGAGGCTTCACCTCGGGGCGCACCACCTCTTTTTCCGCCACGGCGGCGGGCTCCACGTCGGAGGCGCTTTCTGCCTCGGCGTGTTCTGCATCGTTACTGCGCTTGCGTCGCCTGATGACGGTCTTTCGAACGCGCTTGTCCCGAGTCTCCGGATCTTTATCGCCAAAGAGGTTCTTTCGGATCAACTCAACGGTCTCATCCTCCAGAGAACTCATATGACTTCCAACCTCAATGCCCATGGCCTCAATCTTGTTGAGCAACGCACGGTTGGTCATATTCAGGCTTTTGGCAAGTTCATAAACTCTGATTTTTGCCATTCACTCCCCCTAATATATTCTGCAATATATTCTGCAACAACTCCCTGTTCACACGGCTTACCGAAAAACCAATCCTTGTGTGACGCCCGCCCGGGTTTTAAGGCTTACGCGTCGAGATTCGGCTCGGGGTCTGATTCCTGCTCCGGGCTATCGCCCTCCTTGTCGGCCTCATCGGCGTCCAGGGGTTCCGGCTCGGGTTCTGCTTCCTGCTCCGCGCTCTCGTCTGCACCGTCAGCCTCTTCGGCCACCGGCGTATCAAGCTCGGATTCCTCCGACATATCGTCTTCGGGGATGTCGCTCGCAGCGGCGTCGTCTGCCGCTGACTCATCATCTTCTTCGCTTCCCGTCTCCGCAGGCTCCGGGTTTCGGGCTGATTCAAGGACCAGGGTTGCCCGCTCCTCGTCAAAGCCGTCGATGTCGAGAAGATCGCTCATGGAGGCTTCCGCCACATCATCGACGGTGTAGTACCCGCTGGAATGAAGGGCCTCGGCCTGGGCTGCACCGACACCGGGAATGCTCATGAGGTTGTTGAACTCATCCTTGAGCGACCGGCTGTGCTCTTCTTCGCTGACCACATCCAGCTGCCATCCTGTGAGGATGGAGGCGAGCCGGACGTTCTGCCCTTTCTTTCCGATGGCCACGGAGAGGTAGTCCACAGGGACGATGACCTCCATGGTCATGGTGTCTTCATCGATGATCACCTTGGCAATCTCCGCAGGTGCCAGGGCGTTGCAAACATAACGGGCGGCATCGGGGTGCCAGGGGATGATATCGATCTTCTCCCCTTTGAGTTCCTGAACCACGTTCTGGACGCGGCTTCCCCGCATGCCCACACAGGCGCCCACGGGATCGATGTCCGAATCAATGGAGCTGACGGCGATCTTGGCACGTACACCGGACTCCCGGGCAGCGCCGTTGATCTTGACCACCCCTTCCATGATTTCGGGGACCTCGGTCTTGAACAGGGCGATGAGAAACTCCGAACTGGCCCGGGTCAGAATAACCTGGGGTCCGCGGGACTCCAGGAGGATATCTTTGATGAGGGCACGAACCCGATCGCCTCGACGGAAGGTCTCCCGGGGAATCTGCTCCCGCACGGGCAGCACGGCCTCGGTATTGCCGAGGTTGACGATGAGGTCCCCCCGGTCCACACGCTGGACAATGCCGTTGATGATCTCTCCCTTGCGGTCGATGAAGCTTTCATAGATGGCTTCGCGCTCGGCATCCTTCATTTTCTGGATGATGACCTGCTTGGCCGACTGGGCGGCAATGCGACCGAAGGTGGAGGTGTCGACCTTCAGGCCGAGGCTGTCCCCCATCTCGCAATCCCGATCCAGCTTTCGGCCCTCTTCGATGGTGATCTCCACGTCGGGATCCACCACCTCATCGACGACTTCCTTGAACTGGAAGACCTCGATCTCACCGGATTCTTCGTTATATTGAACCTCAATGTCGGCATTTTTACCCAGTTTTTTCCGGGCTGCAGACGCAAGGGCCTCTTCCATTGTCTTGATCAGCACATGAAAATCGATACCCTTGTCTTTGCTGACCTGCTCAACAACTCGTTTGATCTCTGAAATTTGCATCAGCTCTCTCCAATATTTCCGACAAGTCTGGCACGTTTGATGTTCTCAAGGGCAATCTCGTGCGTTGTTCCATCCACGTCCATGCACACCATCTCACCCGGGGCCTGCCCGAGGAGTGTGCCTTTGAAACGGCTTCTCCCTTCAACGGGGGAATGGGTCGTGATGACAGCCATGCTCCCTTTGAAGCGATCGAAATCCGCTGGTTTGGAAATGGGTCGGTCAAGGCCCGGTGAGGAAACCTCCAGACGGTATTCACCGCGGATGTCCAGGGAGACGTCCATGAGGTCGCCCAGCTGACGGCTCACATTGGTGCAGTCGCCCAGGCTCACCCCGCCCTCTTTATCAATATAAAGGCGTAGAATCGTCTGGCCAAACTCGGTCACGGTCTCCATGTGAACAAGCTCCAGCCCTTCGCCCTCGCACAGGTCATCGGCAAGGCGCCGCGCCTCGGCAAGGTGCCGTCCGGTGATCGCCGAATGCGATCGGCCCTCTTTTTTTCGATTTTTCTGTTTTTTGGAGCTGGTACCCATACCGTTTATCCGTTCAACCCACTGTAACACAGCGCAGTAAAAAACAAAAAACGGGCGTTTTGCCCGTTCCCGAATGCAACAGACCTTCATGTCACGGTATCGCCCGAGTGGGCAGACACCACTGCCGAATGGCCTCAAGGAACGGGGCTCACCCAGCAAAAAGCCCCGAAAATGGGACTGTTTCAAGGGGCGCACGGGTGGTAAATACGACAGGGCCAAACCCTTCGACGCCAGGTACCGGCGGGTTTTACCCCCCCGGAGCAAGCGTTGCGCGCAGCTCCCTCAAATTTCCAGCCTATTCTAATAAGATAAAAAAAGTGTATTGTCAATATATTAATCAGGGATGCCGCGCCCGAGGCCTTGCGCTGCCTAAACCATGGCCCGAATCAGCCGCAATTCGTCCACAATCCCCTGGAGAAAATCCCGGGTGGATGCCGGGGCGGCTTCTTTGTCCTTCCCCTTGCCCCCGAGCATTTTTTTGGCGCCTTCAATGGTATAGCGCTCATCGTGGAGCAGGCGCTTGATCTCCAGGATCGTGTCGATGTCTTTCCTGCGGTACATGCGCTGCCCCGACTCCGTACGCTTGGGACGAATGGCGGAAAACTCGCCCTCCCAAAAACGCAGAACATGGGACTCCAGCCCCGTCAGGCTGCTCACCTCGCTGATTTTGAAATACTTTTTCTGAGGAACAATACCCATTTTATCCTCCCCGCCTTGCGTGTCCTGGTCACCGGACCGTCACCGCGTCCAGCCCGCACCAACCTCCTTTTCGGAACCCCACCCTCGTTTGCGTCGCGCCCCGGCCCAAGGCCGGGACGCCTCAAAAAAAAGGGGCGCCAAAGACGCCCCTTTCCTGCCCGATCACAGCGTTCCTGTGTTGTCGGTACCTTCGATGGAATCAGGGAAGGACAGCATCGAAACGCTTTAACAGCATCTCCATGATCCGGTTGTGGATCTTGTTGACCGCCTTGTCGTTGAGGGTCTTGTCCGCAGATCGGTAAACCACCCTGAAGGTGAGGCTCTGCTTGCCTTCGGGGATGTTCTCCCCGGCGTACCGATCCAGGAGCCATGCACGCTCGATGAGGGGCTGCTTCTCGTCAAGAATGGAAGCCACCGCATCACCTGAGCGGACAGACGCCTCGCAGATGATAGTCACGTCCCGTGTCACGGAGGGAAACTTCGGAATGGCCGTGGCCTGACGGTCTCCGGAGATACGCTCCGCAAGGGGCGCCATGGCCATTTCAAAGACAAAGACATCCTGCTTGAGCTCAAAGCTCTTCAGCACATCGCCGTGGACCTTGCCGGCAAGACCGATGGCCTCACCATCCAGCAGGATCTCAGCCGTGTACCCCTGACGGGTATAGCTGCAATCATCCGCCGCCATGGGCCGGAAGGCAACCCCGGAAACGTGCAGGGCCTCAAAGAAGCCTTCGAGGGCGCCCTTGAGGTCGAAGAAATCGCACGACTCTTCCTTGCCGAACCAGGAGGCGGCCCGACGGTCACCGGTGACAAGGCCGGCAAGCATTTCCGGCTCCTGGGGAAGGGTTTCCCCTTCTCCTGCGATGAAGGTAGCCCCCACCTCGAAAAGCCGCAAGCTGCGCTCCTGGACGCTGATGTTTCGAGCGGCAGAAGAGAGAAGCCCGGGCACAAGGGAGGTTCGCATCACCTTCTGCTCTTCGGAAATGGGATTGAGGATGGTCACCAGGCGCCTGCGTGGGTCTGCCTCGGCAAAGCGCAGCCTGTCCACGGCGTCTTCCCGGATAAAGCTGTAGTTGACGGCCTCGTTGAAACCAAGCCCCACAAAGGCGCCGCGTACGGCCTGACGCGCTTCAAAGGCAGGAGGATAGCTCTCCTTGGCAGCCACAACCTTGGCGTAGGAGGTCTCGATGTTGTTGTACCCCCAAAGCCGGGCGATCTCCTCGGAGATGTCCTCGGGCCGCTCCACGTCCACGCGGAAGGAGGGCGGAACCACCTCCAGGGTGTTGGCGTCTGAAACGGTGACGGTAAATTCGACGCGGGCAAGGTACCCTGCCATGTCATCGGCCGACAGAGAGGTTCCCAGGCGCCTGTTCAGGGCGTCCACGTCCACGGTGATGGTCCGGGGCGCATAGGGCACGGGGTTTTCGTCGATGAGGCCTTCCACCAGGCGCCCGTTGCCGAGCTCCGCCATAAGGGCCGTGGCCCGATCCAGGGCATACACAACGCCCTCGGGGTCGGTGCCGCGCTCGAAGCGATGGGACGCATCGGAATGGATCCCCGTAAGCTTGGAGGTCTTCCGCACGGAGGTGGGGTTAAAGCAGGCGCTCTCCAGGAGTACGCGGGTGGTCCCCTCCTCAATTTCGGAGTTCATACCCCCCATGACCCCGCCGATGGCAACGGATTTCTCGCCGTCACAAATCATCAGCATCTCGGCGTTGAGCTTGTGCTCTTTTTCATCCAGGGTGGTAAAGGCCTCCCCTTCGGATGCGCGCTTCACCACGATGCGATTCTCGGCAAGGCGGTCAAAATCAAAGGCGTGCAGGGGCTGACCGGTCTCCATCATCACGAAGTTGGTGATATCCACGATGTTGTTGATGGGCGTCAGACCCACAGAGAGAAGTCGCCGCTGGAGCCAGGCCGGAGACGGCCCCACCTTGACGTCAAAGACCAGACGGGCGGCATATCGCCAGCACAGATCCGCGTCTTCGATGGTAACCGAGGTGTGATCACCAATGGTGCCCAGGGATGCGTCGGCCTCGGGAAGGGAAACTGCCGGACGGGTAAGCACCACGGGAGGCTCCTGAAGAGAACCGGCTTCACGAGCCACGCCAAGCACACTGAGGCAATCGGGACGGTTGGGGGTCAGGTCGATCTCCACCATGGAGTCGAACAGGTCCAGAGCCTCCTTCAGGGGCGTACCGGGCTCAAGGTCGGTACCGAGCTCCATCAGACCGGAGGCATCGGTGTCCAGCTGAAGTTCCCGGGCGCTGCAGAGCATGCCGCCGGACTTCTCACCGCGGATTTTCCCCTTCTTGATCTTCACCCCCCCGGGCAGAACCGCGCCGGGAAGGGCGCAGGGCACCACAAGGCCTTCGGCTGCATTGGGCGCGCCGCAGACGATGCCCACGGGCTCGTCGGCACCCACGTCCACCTGGCAGAGCCGGAGCTTATCGGCGTTGGGATGAGGTTTTGCCTCGACAATCCGGGCCACGACCACGCCGTCAAGGGAGTCATACAGAGGGGTTACGGAGTCCACCTCCAGGCCGGCCATGGTGAGCCCGTCTGTGAGGCCTTCGAGACCCATCTCCAGGGGTATGTATTCTTTTAACCAGCTTAGACTGAATTTCATCTTAGAATTGCCTCAGGAACCTGATGTCGTTTTCAAAATACTTCCGAATATCATCCACGCCGTATTTGAGCATGGTGATACGCTCGATGCCCATGCCGAAGGCGAAGCCGCTCACCTTGTCGGTGTCGTAGCCCACGTTCTCCAGAACAGCCGGGTGCACCATGCCGGAGCCGAGGATCTCAAGCCAGCCGGTATGGGAACAGACTCGGCAGCCCTTGCCCCGGCAGATCACGCACTTGATGTCCACCTCGGCGCTGGGCTCGGTGAAGGGGAAAAAGCTGGGACGGAACCGAAGGGAGATGCCGGGATCGAACATCTGGTGAATAAAGGAGGTGAGAACGCCCTTCAAATCCCCGAAGGAGACGTCTTTGTCCACATAGAGGCCTTCCACCTGGTGGAACATGGCCGTATGGGTCAAGTCGGAGTCACACCGGTACACCTTGCCCGGAGCGATGATCCTGACGGGAGGCTCGCTCTTTTCCATGACGCGGGGCTGAGTCGGAGAGGTGTGGGTCCTGAGCACGGTTTCAGGCGAAATATAAAAGGTATCCTGCATATCCCGGGCGGGATGGTGCTTGGGAATATTGAGGGCTTCAAAGTTGTAGTAGTCGCTCTCGACCTCGGGCCCCTCCACCACGGAAAACCCGAGACGGGTAAAAATCTCACAAATCTCCGTGGCAATGCGGGTGATGGGATGAAAGGAGCCGACCTCGGCACGGCGCCCGGGAAGGGTGACATCAATCCCCGGGTCAGACGCCTCGGCCTCGGCCGCAAGGACGCCCAGGCGCTCTGCAACGGCATTTTCGAGCCCGCGCTTCATCTCGTTGGCCCGCTTGCCCGCCAGGGGACGCTCTTCCGCAGGGAGGGCGGAGATATTTTTAAGGTACTGAGTCACAAAACCCTTTCGACCCAAATACTGGGTGGAAAGGGTTTTCACGCTTTTCTCATCGGAGGCCGCCTCAATGTCGGAAAGGGCCTCACTGTAGATCTGTTCGATATTAGTTTCCACGGTCGCGCTACGTATCCAGTTTGGATGGCCTCAACCTTCAAGAGGGTCGGGACCTGTTAAAAAAACGAGGCAAGGCAGCGTGCTTTGATAAAAGCGAGGCCGCCTTACCCCGAAAAAGGCCCATCCGAAAGAGCGGGTCGACATGCGTGGCACCAAGGCCGTCAATGCACGACCCGACTGTGGCAGGGAATCGATCTCCTTAAAGCTGCTGGGACGCTCGCTCTGCAATCACGGAAAACGCTGCAGGGTCGGAAACGGCCAGTTCAGCCAGGACTTTACGGTCCAGATCGATGTTGGCCAGCTTCAGGCCATGGATAAACTTGCTGTAGGAGAGACCGTTCATACGCGCGCCGGCGTTGATACGGGCGATCCAGAGTCTACGGAACTCGCGTTTTTTCTGCTTGCGGTCGCGGTAGGCGTACATCAACGCCTTGTCTACGGAGTCGGCCGCGGTGCGAAACAGTTTGCTGCGACCGCCACGAAAGCCTTTGGCCAGCTTAAGAACCTTATTTCGACGCTGCCTCGCTTTAGTTCCTCTTTTAATTCTCATTGTCTTTCTATCTCCTTCGTTACATCACGGCCTGACCGTTTACCTACAGTGGTCCGTGATGTCCGCCGTTTTTTTCTGGTGATGGTGACCGCGCCGAATCTTAAACGTCCAGCAACGGTTCAAAATCTCATTTTCGATTCCGTTGATCGGCCCGCTTGAACCTGGTGACCTCCGGATCCCGTACGGCAAAGCCGTTAAGGGGCTGGGGTTCCAGGCGGGGACAATCGCCTCTGCTTCAAGAAAGGCTACCCGTTGGGGAGCATTCTCCTGACAGCTTTAACGTTGGTTGCATCAAGAACCTGTGCAAGCCTCAGAGACCGCTTGCGCTTGGTGGTCTTCTTGGTGAGGATGTGGCTTGAGTTGGACTTGTTGAACTTGTATTTGCCGGAACCGGTCTTCTTGAAGCGCTTTGCAGCTGCTCTGTTGGTCTTGATCTTGGGCATGGTGTAAAACCTCTTTCACATTTAAGGTGGCGCAGACATCTGCCGCCCGAAGGCCGAATAACCACAGGCGAACCGAACGTGTACGGTACCGCCTGCGCCGAATGTCATCACGTTGACGCCCCGAACCGGGAAACGGGGACCCCGGAGTCGAAGGCATTATGACGACCCCGCAAAAAGCCGCAAGTCACCGGCCAGGTCTCCGGCATACCGGAAGACCACGGAGGGTGACCCTTGTGCTTTGCGAAGGCATCTTACTTGGGAGCGAGGATGATGAACATGGTACGCCCTTCAAACTTGGGCATCTGCTCTACCGTCGCGACGTCTGCAGTCTCTTCGGCGACACGGGCAAGCAACTCGCGTCCCAGGGCGGAGAGGGTAATTTCACGCCCGCGGAACATGCAGGTTACCTTGACCTTGTTCTTCTTGCCGATAAACTTTTTGATGTGACCGACCTTGGTCTGCAGGTCATGGTCACCTGTCTTGGGCCGGACCTTGATCTCCTTCATCTGGAAGGAGCTCTGCTTCTTCTTGGCCTCCTGCCGCTTCTTGGTCTCTTCGTACTTGAAACGACCAAAATCCATAATCTTGCAAACAGGAGGATTCGAGTTCGGTGCCACCTCAACAAGATCGAGTCCGCCTTCAGCGGCTGTGTTCAATGCCTTCTGAATGGGAAGCACGCCAAGCTGGGTTCCGTCGGAACCGATAACGCGTACTTCTCTTGCTCTGATCTTGTTGTTGACGTTGATTTTGCTGCGGTTAGCTATGTTCTCCTCCTCGTGGTCTACTGTTTCAAGCTATCAGTCCGCAATCACAGTCTATTTTGCGGATAATGTATCATCAACAAACGTTCTATTTATAGAAGATTTGGCACAAATGCAAGAAAAAAGTTACTTTTTCCGGGTTGTTAATCCCTGAAACCACAGGGAACAAAAGGGCTCGGCAGACTACACGGCTTCTAAGGTGTACCGTTCCAGAAAGCTGTCCTTCCAGTACCCGTTGTCCGGATTGGAAAAAAACGCCTTGAACAGCACCAGGCTCTCCTCCCGGAGAACGCGCCCCCGGACCTCAACCCCGGCCTGGGCGTACAGGGGCCCCACACTGGAGAGATCACAGGACGCCCCGCCCCCCATGGCGTCTTCATAGGCCCACACCACACGGGAGACCCCGCTGAGCAGAATCGCCCCAAAGCACATCAGGCAAGGCTCCATGGTGCAATACAGCGTGGCATTGGCCCCCTGGGCAAGCCCCCCGGATTCCAGAAGGCTCCTCAGGGCCGTCACCTCGGCGTGGTCCAGCTCGTTCCCGGGCCCTGCGGCCGTACCGCTTCGTCGCCCCGTGGCCACCACACGCCCCCCTGACACAACCACGCACCCAACGGGAAAATCCCCTCCTTCAAGGGCCTTTCGGGCCTCACCAAGGGCAACCTCCATCCAACGGATATCGTCTTCAGACACACTCACACTCCCACGTTTAAATTTTTGCCCCCGGCGGCCCTGCCGGGGACCAAACGCTTAAAACGTTTGTCAAACAGGTTTTGTTTTTTGGAGACGCACCCCAAACGGGGTATAATCCCTCATATTTTTTCATTTATCAAGGCGTTTACCGCAATGTTTTTTGCGGCGCTTTTTTTCAAAAAAAGCGACCCGCCGGAGACATAAGCTGAATAGTTACCACAAAAAACCATCACTCCAGCCTGCAGATGGTGGTGTCGCAGGGACAGCTGTCATCCACCTCGCAGGCATGGAGAAGCCGAAGGGCCATCTCCCTGCGCCGCTCCGGCACCGGCGCCATGGACGCCTCCGAGACCAGGGCCTCCAACTCGCCCCGGCCGGGGATCGCATCAAATCCGCTCCCCCTCACTTTCCCGGTGCCGGCGTCCAGCACATCGGCGTCCTCGCCGTTGGTCACCACCACCACAGGAATCTCATGGGGAGCCAGCACCAGGCACAGGGCCTGGCCCGATCGGTGACGGGTGACAATGGAACCTGGCCGGTAGCGGACCACCATGGCCGCGACCCCACCCGACGAGACGATAAAATCCACAGGAAACCGGGCCTTCTTCTCCCCGGCCCCCACCTCCACAACCCGGGACGCATCAATTTCACCCGGGGCAAACCCGCACACATCCATAAGATGCCGGGCAATTTTCTGGCGATACCGCTCGTCATGGGTGTCCGTCAATGTTTTGCCCGTCAGGCAGTCCGTCAGCGTCCCCAGAATCAGGTGATGACCTTCGCTCATATGCGCCTCCTCGACCATCAAATCCCTTTGACCATCTTTCAGTCTAACCGATTCAGCAGGGCGAAACAAGAATTGCCGCGCCTTACCCGGGGCAAACACATTCAGGTATTGACTCCGGCGGCCCTGCCGGGGGCCAAACTTTTGAAACGTTAGACAAACAGGTTTTGTTTTTTGGGGATGCGTCCCTACAAGGCATAGCCCCTCTTCTTTTTTATTACCGGAACGTTTTTGCGGAGCTTTTTTCAAAAAAGCGACCCGCCGGAGGCACCCCTCGGACAAAACGCCCGCCAAAGGCGCCCACACTGCGGCTTTCAGGGCTTCACCTTGTATTTACCCCTCAACCTGTTATATAAAGGTTATTTTATTTTGCCATGGTGCGCCATGGCCGCTCGCATCCAGTGCAAAGGGGGCACCACATGCAAGCCCCGACCAGCCGCTCGTTTCCGGCGCATTGCACGCCACCCGAGATGGTTCTGAAAAGAGGGACAAGGCCATCATGACATCACGTGAAGAGTTCGAAAAAAGGGAGGAGAGCTTTCTCTCCCCCTACGGGCTGCCCAGCTCGCAGTCCAGGGGCCGGGTACGGGAGGAAGAGGCCTGCCCCATCCGGAGCGACTTTCAACGCGACCGGGAGCGCATCGTCTACTGCAACGCCTTCAGACGCCTGAAACACAAAACCCAGGTCTTTCTCTCCCCGCTGGGGGAACACTACCGAACGCGCCTGACCCACACCCTTGAAGTGGCTCAGATTGCACGGGCCGTGGCCCGCGCCATGCGCCTCAACGAAGACCTCACCGAGGCCATCGCCCTGGGCCACGACCTCGGCCACACACCCTTCGGCCACAGCGGAGAGACGGTCCTGAAGGAGATCTACTCCGGCAACTTTTCCCATCCCATCCAGAGTCTTCGGGTCATCGACATCCTGGAAAAAAACGGGGCGGGGCTCAACCTCACCCTGGAAGTGCGCGACGGCATCCTCAAGCACTCCAAAGGGTACGGCACCATCATCCCGGAGTCCAAACGGGAAAAGGCCTGCACCGCAGAAGGTCAGGTGGTGAGGGTGGCCGACATCATGGCCTACCTGAACCACGACCTGGACGACGCCATCCGAAGCGGGGTCATCTGCAAGGATCAGATCCCCGAACGATGTGTCCGGGTCCTCGGCAGCAACCACCCGGAACGGGCCACCACCATGGTCCGGGACCTCATCTACGCCTCCCACCCGGAAAACGGAGAGCTGAAGCTCCAGATCACCGACGAGGTACACCGGGCCATGGACGAGCTGCGCAATTTCCTCTACCACAACGTCTACCGGTCTCCGCAGGTCCACAATGAGTTCGTCAAATCCAAAAAGATCCTGAGGGAGCTCTACACCTTTTTTCTCCAGGATGCCAACGAGACCATCTTCTCGCACGAGCTGGCCGCCCTGGAAATGCCGAACCACAACACGATCCGCTCCAAAGAGCGCTCCGTCTGCGACTTCATAGCCAGCATCACCGACCGGTACGCCCTGGAACTTTACGAGCGCCATTTTTTTCCGTCGTCGCTGGTATAAACCACAGCGGGCCCGCACAGCCAGCCGAGGCCCCATACACGAGACACAAGGCAAAAACACCCATGAACAGAACCCGCCCCCTCATCAAGATCGATAATCCCGAATGGGCCCACCGGATCAAGCACCTTTTCGATAAAATGGACGGCAGCTATGCTGCGGCCGCATCGTCAAGCGGGTTCACCTGCGCAGGCTGTGAAGACAACTGCTGCCTCTCCCTGTTTTATCACCACACCCTCATGGAACTCTTCTACCTCAAAGAGGGCCTTGCCACTCTGCCGGAAGAGACCCTTGCCACCGTCACCTTCCGGGCCCAGGAAGCGGCTCCCCTGCTCCACCAGCGTGCCAACGGAGAGCGGGAGGAGAAGGTCCCCTGCCCCCTCATGGAAGAGGGGCAGTGCATCCTCTATGAACATCGCCCCATGGTCTGCCGGCTCCACGGCGTCGCCCACATCCTTGAACGGCCGGACGGCACCGTCATCGACGGCCCCGGGTGCGCCCGATACGAGCAGGCCAGCACCCAAAGCCTGCCCCTGAACCGCACGCCCCTTTACCGGGAGATGGCCATCCTTGAAAAGGAGCTGAGGGAAGAGACCGGCTTTGCCGACCGACTGAGACTCACCATCGCCGAGATGATCCTGCTTTAATCAATAAAAGGCGATCCGCCGGAGACCATAAGCCCATGAAACACCTTGACACCCCCACCCTGGACGGCCTCGAAGGCCGCATCAAAGAGGGCGAAACCTTCCGGTTCCGCTGCCACTCAGGCCTTGAATGCTTCAACCGCTGCTGCCGCAACCTCAACCTCTTCCTGAGTCCCTACGACGTGCTGCGCCTCAAACAGGGCCTGAACATCACGGCCGGAGAATTCATCGACCAATACACCGATGCCGTACTCAGAGAAGGAAAGGCCCTTCCAGAGCTCCTGCTCCGCATGAATGACGATGACGAGGCCACCTGCGTCTTTCTCTCCGAGGCCGGCTGCACGGCCTACGACTTCCGTCCGGACACCTGCCGCACCTTCCCCTGCGAACACGGGCTCTACTACAACGCAGAGGGCCAAAAAGAACGGGTCCTCTTCCTTCGCCCCCCCTCTTTTTGCCGGGGCATCCACGAAGAGCAGGAACTGACACCGGAGGCGTGGCAAAAAGACCAGAACGCCGAAAAGCACAACGCCATGAACGAACTCTGGGGAGAGGTGGAGACGCTTCTATCCGGCAACACCTGGGGCGCAGAAGGTCCCAAGGGCCAGCGCGCCAAAATGGCCTTCATGGCCGCCTACAACGTGGATGATTTCAGGGAATTTATCTTTGGAAGCTCGCTTCTGAAACGCTGCAAAATCAAAAGCGACCTCAAGATGAAACTGAGAAGGGATGACGTGGCCGTGATGAAATTCGGCTTCGAATGGATCCGGGTCTTTCTCCTGGGCATGCCGTCAAACATGATCCACATGAAATAAAAGCGGGTGCCTCCGGCGGCCAGGTGGGGGGCACCTGAAAACCCTATTGCGAATGCTCGAAGATGGCCATCATGCAGACATTTTCGGGGCATTCGCGTGATGTGTGACACATGGCAACCGTCCTTACAAAAAGCTCCTTTTCGCTCTTCTGGAAACACAATAAGAGCCCCTTGGGATTCGCCTGACTTTACCCAGAACAAAGTCGGTGGATCGTTATGTTGCACCCCCAGCTAAGCCGCCGGACGCAAGCCCAGTCAAATAAAAATATGTACAAAACATGCCAACGTATCCTCTCACTTCAAAGCGTGCTGGCCGGTTGCATACACCATACGTAGTTATATCGGGCGAAGCCCGAACCGAAGGCCGTTGGGCTTTGGCACGAGGCACGAGGGACAAAGCCCAAGGGGGACCTGCTTTCGAGGTGGCTCACCTCGCCGCCGGAGGCACGCTTTTTCCCGGCAACGTTGACCATAGCGGTCATGCCTTACAGCTTTTCCACCCCTTCCGGCATCTCCCACACCCGATCACCGCCAAGGACATACCCGCCGTCGAGGCGAATGACGGAACCCGTCATAAAGGGGGCGTCAAACGCGAGGAAGCTCACGGCCTTTACCACATCGTCCGGTGTGCCGGTGCGGCCCAGGAGGGTATGGTCCACCAGACCCTTTTTAACCTTGTCGGGATGCATGCCCCAGCCTCTAGTCTCTTTGCCGTGGCGGGTGTCCATAACCCCCAGCATCAGCTCATTGACCCGGACATTGGGCGCGCCCAGGCGGGCCCAGGTTTCGGTGAGCAGGGAGATGCCACGGTTCAGGGCAGAATACCCCTCGTTAAACAGGTAGCTGGCAGGACCGCTTCGTCCCACCACCCCTGCAATGGACGTGAGATTCACCACGCAGCCGTCCGGGGCCTTTTTCAAATACGGCAGGGCCGCTTCAAACACCCAGCGCTTGGCCGTGAGGGTGGTGGCCACCTCCAGCTCCCACTGGTTCTTTGTGTAGGTACCGTGGACCACGGGCATGCCGCCCCGCTCGATGTTGTTGATGAGGATGTCCAGGCGCCCGAAGCGGTCAATCACGCGTTTGATAAGCCCCGGCACCACCTCGGTGTCGGTTAAGTCCACGCGAACGATCTCATGGTCACACCCCACCTCGGCAAAGGCAGCCTCCATGGCCGGAAGACTCTCCTCCCAGTCGTGCCAGGTTAACACCGTCCGAATCCCGCGGCGGGCCAACGAGAGCCCGATCTCCCGGCCAATCCCCTTCACCGCCCCCAACACCAACGCCACACGTTCGTCTGCCATCTTTCAAATTCCTTTTCTGTTAGCCAAAAGCATGCCTCCGGCGGCGAGGTGAGCCACCTCGAAAGCAGATAGCCCTTGCGCTTTGTCCCTCGTTCCTCGGGCCAAAGCGCAAGGGCCTTCGGCTCGGGCTTCGCCCGACATAAACGCCGATGGTTTATACGGGCTGACTCACAAGCTTCGACGTAACAGGATACGTTGTTGCTACGTGTCCATTTTGGATCTAACCGCACTGCTTCCGGAGGCCAACCCCTTTAAAAAGACTAACAAACAGATCTTAAATCATCATGCCTCGGATCCACCGTAACAGTTCAGGCGCGATCCCTTCAGGAACATTTTTGCGGAGCTTTTTTCAAACAAGCGCTCCTAAATGCCCTTCACTTCTTTGCAGAAAAATAAAATAGGCATCTCCTGCAAAAGCGGTTGCCATATGTCACACGCCACGCGAATGCCTCGAAAGCGCCTGCATGATGTGCACCGCCACGCATTCGCCACAGGGTCCCCAGGTGCCCCCACCTGGCCGCCGGAGGCATGCTTGTTATCACCCACGTTGGCCATGTCCGGACTTTACATCACGACGCCCGTCGGGTGCCGAAGAGGCGCTCCCGGATCCAGCCCATGGCCTCGCCGAGGAGGGCTTCGTCGTCTTCGAGCACGGCCTGTTTACGTTCTGCATCCAGGGAGATGGTCCCGTCGGCCACCTGGCCACGGAAACCGTCGAGGTCGTAGCAGGCGAGTTCGAAGGCCTTGCGGTCATCTCCTTCCAGGCGACCGGGCATGTGCTGCTGCTTGAGGCTGATAAGCTCCATCATTCGATCGTTGTGTTCGTTGTAGGCCACAAGGCCCTGGCTTTCCATCCAGCGTCTCGGGGTCCACACCTCTCCGCCGATGAAGCCCTCGCAGATGGGGTCTTCGATGACGGCAAAGTATTCGGAGATCGAACCGTCATCCCGGGAGCGGGCCAGGGCACGGGCCAGGGGAAAGAAACGACAGGAGGCCGGACGGTCGTCATACACGGCGCAGCCTTTGTCGGTCACAAAGGGACAGGCATTGTGTTCCCTTGTGGAGGTCTTGAAAGAGACCACGGGAAGGCCGGTGCTATCCCCTGTGTATATAAAGGTATAGGTATCGAGGAACTCGCGGGTGGACACCTTGAGGGCCCGGCTCAGCCGGAGGATGTCGTACGGATAGAGAAACTGGTTGAGATCGCAGCAGCACTGGTTGAAACACCCTTTTTGGGCGCCGCATGCAAAGGTAAAGGATTCGTCGATTCCAATAAACTGTGGTTCACCGCTCATAACACCTCCGTCCGGGGCCATGCCCCCCAAAAACATATTGTGCCGGGACCGACCCCGCCCCATTGGGTATGGCGGCAACGCATCCCGACTGTATTTCTTGAGCCTTGTGCCGGAAAAAGTCACCCCCCGGCCCCGGTGCGGCATCGCTCCGGAGGCACCATGGTCCCCCAGGCAGGTACCAATGTCAAGACCGCCTGAGGGGTGGCCCCGGGACTGAACGTCAATTCACTGATGGAAACCTTCAAAATTATTGATTTACTAGAACATCGTTCACGTCGACTTATGATAAATTCCTTTTAACAACCCAAAATTTATGGCCTGGAAAGCACCATAAACCCCCGCATCTTAGAGATGTTACCTCACACTCCGCCCCCCTCATCCCCATGCAACGCTTTCCATTTAAAATCCGACAGATACCTATATCTGGTATGAACTACCACTCATTATAGAAGATGTGGAAATACCACGAAAAACACAGTAGATAGCTCTTTTTTCTGGGAATTTCAGCCCCTAAAAATGGTTGACAAGGGTCAGACCCGGTGATACTTTGCAGCTTAATTATTATCATGGGAAGTAGGATTGATAGACACTATCACCTATTAGAAAAAAGCAATTTGAGAAGAACATTATATATCGGCGGAGAGGACGAACTCTGCGGATACATAATTTTTTTATTATCGTAGCCAAGAGGTGTAACACCTCAGGCAACAGTGTCAGTGGCGATACCTCCATTTTGGGAGTTTCGCCAAAAGTTAACGAGGCATTGAACAGGTGATCAATGCCCTATCAGGGAGGTATAGCAAATGCCAAGCTATGTAATCGCTGAAAAATGTGACGGTTGCAAAGGCGGGGAGAAGACAGCATGTATGTACATCTGCCCCAACGACTTGATGGTTCTGGACCCCACTGCCATGAAGGCCTACAACCAGGAGCCCGATCAGTGCTGGGAGTGCTTTTCCTGCGTTAAAATCTGCCCCTCACAGGCCATTGAAGTACGCGGCTACTCCGACTTCGTGCCCATGGGCTCCAGCATCATGCCCATGATGGGCACCGAGGACATCATGTGGACCTGTAAGTTCCGTAACGGTGTCGTCAAACGCTTCAAGTTCCCCATCCGAACCACCGCCGAAGGTTCCGCCAATGCCTACGAAGGTCTCAAAGGCAAAGACCTCAGCTCTGCCCTCCTCTCCACTGAGGAAGCGGACGGTAAGACCCTTGCACAGCCCCTCGAGCTTGCATAAGTCTTTTTGGTCACCACGAAGGTGTTTCTGATTACGATTCAAAAAATTTCTTTTTAGGAGGAAATGACAATGGCATTACCTAACAAGCCTTTGGGAGAACTGAAAGCTGTTCGCGACCCTGAAGTCGTCGAAATGGAAGTGGATATTCTGATTGTTGGCGGCGGCATGGCTGCCTGCGGTACGGCCTTTGAGGTCAAGAAGTGGGCCAGCGACGACACCAAGATCCTTCTCGTTGACAAGGCCGCCATGGAGCGTTCCGGCGCGGTTGCTCAGGGTCTCTCCGCCATCAACACCTACATCGGCGAGAACACCCCCGACGATTACACCCGCATGGTCCGTAACGACCTCATGGGTATCATCCGTGAAGACCTTTCCTTTGACGTAGGCCGCCACGTGGACGACTCCGTTCACCTCTTCGAAGAGTGGGGCCTCCCCATGTGGAAGAAGTCTGCCGACGGCAAGAGCATGGACGGCAAGAAGGGCCTCAAGATGGGCCTCCTTAAAGATGGCGCCACTCCTGTTCGTACCGGTAAGTGGCAGATCATGATCAACGGTGAATCCTACAAGCGTATCGTTGCCGAAGCCGCCAAAAAGGCCCTCGGTGAAGAGAACATCCTTGAGCGTGTTTTCATCGTCGAGCTTCTCAACGACAAAAACGATCCCAAGAAGATCGCCGGCGCCGTTGGTTTCTCCACCCGTGAAAACAAAGTCTACATCATCAAGTGCCAGACCATGATGTGTGCCTGCGGCGGCGCGGTTAACATCTACCAGCCCCGTTCCGTTGGCGAAGGTAAAGGTCGTGCATGGTACCCCGTATGGAACGCAGGTTCTACCTACACCATGTGTCTCCGTGCAGGTGCTGAGCTCTCCATGATGGAAAACCGTTTCACCCCCGCCCGTTTCAAAGACGGTTACGGCCCCGTGGGTGCCTGGTTCCTCCTCTTCAAGGCTCACCTTGAAAACGGTATCGGCGAAAACTACGCCGCCACCGACCGCTCCAAAGAAGAGCTGGCCAACTACGCGCCTTACGGCACCGCAGCCATCACTCCGACCTGTCTGCGTAACCACCTGATGCTCTTCGAGATGAAGGCCGGTCGTGGTCCCATCATCATGAAGACCACCAACGCCCTGCAGAAACTCGGCGAGACCATGGACAAGAAAGAGCTCAAGCACCTCGAGTCCGAAGCTTGGGAAGACTTCCTTGACATGACCTGCGGCCAGGCCAACCTCTGGTGCGCCACCAACACCGAGCCCGAGAAGAAAGACTCCGAGATCATGCCCACCGAACCGTACCTCCTCGGTTCACACTCCGGCTGCTGCGGTCTCTGGTGCTCCGGTCCCGATGAGGACTGGGTACCCGAGTCTTACAAGTGGGGCGTCGGCGACAAGGTCTACAACCGTATGACCACCGTTCCCGGCCTCTTCACCGCTGGCGACGGCGTTGGCTGCTCCGGTCACAAGTTCTCTTCCGGTTCTCACTACGAAGGTCGTGTGGCTGCCAAGGGCATGGTTCAGTACATCACTGACAACCCCTTCAAGCCTGAACTGGCCGAGACCAAAGAAGAGCTCGTCGACCTCGTATGGAAGCCCGTCCGTACTTACCTCGACAACAGCGAGTTCACCACTGCGCAGAACGTGAACCCCAACTACTGCAAGCCCGATGGCATGGCCCTTCGTCTCATGAAGGCCACCAACGAGTACGGCGGTGGTACGGCCACTTACTACCAGACCAGCTCCAAGGCCCTCGAAATCCTCATCGACGACCTGCTCAAGATGATGCACGAAGACTGCGAGAAACTCGCAGCCGGCGACCTGCACGAGCTGATGCGCTGCTGGGAAATCTTCCACCGTCTCTACACCGTAGAAGCTCACGTACGGCACATCCAGTTCCGTAAAGAGACCCGTTACCCCGGTTTCTACTACCAGGCAGACTTCCCCGGCCAGGATGATGAAGAGTGGTTCTGCTTCGTTAACTCTGCCTACGACAGGAAGTCCGACGAGTGGACCATGAAGAAAGAGCCTTACCACAGAATCATCCCCATGAAGTAATTCTAAGGGAAGCTGTGATGAAGTAGCTTAAATAAGCCTCCAGATGTCCCTTGCGATGTCTGGAGGCTTTTTTTAATGCCCCGCGCTCTTTCATGGGACTGAATTTATTTTTTTGTTGTAAACACTTTTTCCTTCGCCGAAATGTTGTGTCCAGATTTTTGCGGGCTTCAGCCCTTACGCCGGAGCCCGACGGAATGTGGACACGCACACCAAGGTGACCAAGGAGAAGGTGAACAGCACCATCTTGTCCCCGGAGTCCACAAAAAAGAGTAGCGAATACGATGGTTTCGACAGTTTATAAACATTTATGCATGGAGGGATAGCATGACAATCGACAAAGCAGCCCCTGCTAGTGCAAGCATTTTGGTCGTTGGCGGTGGGATCAGCGGACTGACCACCACCCTCGAAGCCGCTGAAACCGGCCACGAGGTCATCCTGGTTGAAAAAAACGCCTACCTCGGCGGGCGTGTTCTCCAGTTGAACCAGTACTTCCCCAAACTCTGTCCTCCCACCTGCGGGCTTGAAATCAACTTCCGCCGGATCAAGGACAACCCTGCCATTCACGTGCAGACCATGACCGAAGTGGTGAAGGTCGAAGGGACCCCCGGCAACTACGAGGTGACCCTGAAAACCCGCCCCCGCTACGTCAACGACAACTGCACCGGCTGCGGCGCCTGCGCCGAAGCGTGTGAAGGTGAAATCGAAAACGAGCTCAACTTCGGGATGGATCGCACCAAGGCAGCCTACCTGCCCCACCCCATGGCCTTCCCCGCCAAGTACATCATCAGCGAGTACATCAGCGCCGACGACAAGAAGAAGTGCGAAGAGGCCTGCAAGTACGGAGCCATTGATTTTTCCATGACCGAGACCACCACCACCGTGAAGGTGGCCTCCGTGGTCTGGGCCACCGGATGGAAGCCCTACGACGCCACCCGCATCGACAACCTGGGCTTCGGTCGTCACCAGAACATCATCACCAACATGATGCTGGAGCGCATGGCCTCCTCCACCGGCCCCACCGAAGGGAAAATCGTTCGTCCCTCGGACGATGCAGCCCCGAAATCCGTGGCTTTCGTGCAGTGCGCGGGCTCCAGGGATGAGAACCACCTGCCCTACTGCTCCTACATCTGCTGCATGGCATCCCTCAAGCACGCCACGTACCTGCGCGAGCAGTACCCCGACTGCGAGGTCACCATCTACTACATCGACCTCCGCGCACCGGGCCAGCGCTACGAAAAATTCTACAACAAGCTCAAGGAAGACGAGAAGGTCTTCTTCGTCAAGGGCAAGGTGGCCGAAGTGGCTGAGGCCGACAACGGCTGCGTCACCGTGGTGGCTGAAAACGCCGTCACCGGCAAAAAAGTGCGCCAGACAGCCGACATGGTGGTCCTGGCCACGGGCATGGAGCCCAGCCTCGCAACAGACAAGCCCCAGGCGGATCTCACCTTCAACGACAACGGCTTCATCATCAACGATTATGACAAGGGCGGCATGTTCGGGTGCGGCTGCGCCAACAAGCCCGCTGACGTTGTCTCTTCCAACCAGAATGCTACAGGTATGGCCCTGAAAGCGATTCAAACCGTAGTAGGGAGGTAAATAACCATGGCAAAAAAATATGGTGTATATATCTGCACAGGTTGTGGAATCGGCGATGTCCTCAATATCGACGAGCTGGCGGGTGTGGCTGAGGACGAGGGCTACACCGTCAAGCGTCACGAATGCCTCTGCGGCAAAGAGGGCCTTGAGATGCTCAACGCCGACGTCAAAGACGGCGTCAACGCACTGTCCATCAACGCCTGCTCCCGCCGGGTCAACTACGACATCTTCAAGTGGGACGACTGCCTGGTGGACCGCGCCAGCATCCGCGAGCAGGTGGTCTGGAGCATGAGCCGCGAGAAGTACCCGGCCAAAGGTCCCGAAGACGACGATTACTTTGTGGACAACATCCAGCTGGCCGCCAACGACTACATGCGCATGAGCCTGGCACGCCTCGAGAAGATCGAGCAGCCCGAGCCCTTCAAGCTTGAGAACCAGAGCAACAAAATCCTGGTTATCGGCGGCGGCATCACCGGTATCAACGCGGCCATCGACGCAGCCAAAACCGGCGCCGACGTCACCATTGTGGAAAAAGAGGCCAAGCTGGGCGGCTGGGCAGCCAAGATGCGCAAGCAGATGCCCCAGGGCGAGCCCTACACCGAGCTCTTGCCTCCGGTCATCGGCGACACCCTCGCCAAGCTTGACGGCTTCTCCAACATCACCGTCAAGACCAGCACGGTGGTGGCCCGTATCGCCGGTCAGCCCGGTGACTTCACCGTGACCCTTAAAAAGCCCGGTGAGAAGATCCCCTTTGACGTGCCCTTCCCCCTTCCCGAGGAGATGAAGGTGGATGAGGCCGGCAACGAGCTGGACGCCGAAGCCCTGGCTGAAAAGTACAAAGAGTACAACGAAGGCCGTGAGGACATCCTCCACCTCGACCCCGAAGGGGAACAATTCGGTGCCGTGATCCTGGCCGCCGGCTGGCGCCCCGCCGAGCTCACCGCCGAGGCATACCCCCACCTCTCCATCGACGATCCCGATGTGATCACCAACGCCCAGTTTGAAGAGATGGCAGCCGCAGGCAAGCTGACTCGCCCCTCCGACGGCAAAGAGGCCAAGAACGTGGTCTTCATCCAGAGCCCCGGTGCCGGCAGCGACCGCGACTTCGAGTACGCCGGTTCCGTTACCAGCCTCGTGGCCCTGAAGCAGGCCAAGTACGTCCGTGAAGACTACGAAGACGGCAAGGCATACATCTTCTACCAGCACATGCGCACCCCGGGTCTTACCGAGGAGTTCTACAAGAGCATGCAGCAGGACAACGGGGTCTTCATGACCAAGGGCGACATCGCCTCCGTTACCAAAGAAGGCAAAGCCTTTACCGTTGAAGCCAACGGCACCCTTCTGGGCGACAACCTCAAGGTGAAGGCCGACCTCGTGGTCGTGGCCGCCGGTATGGTCCCGGTCACCGTGGACGACGCCGTCATCAACCTGGCCTACCGCCAGGGTCCCGGCTTCCGCGACAACGACATCTTCGACGGATACGCAGACTCCAACTTCATCTGCTTCCCCTACGAAACCCAGCGTACCGGCATCTACGCCGCCGGCGCCATCCGCCGGGCCCAGACCATGGAAGAGTCCATCGAGGATGCCTCCGGTGCGGCCCTCAAGGCCATCCAGTGCCTTGAGTCCGTCAACCGCGGCGTGGCAGTCCACCCCCGAAGCGGGGACATGACCTTCCCGGACTTCTTCTTCCAGCGCTGTACCCAGTGCAAGCGCTGCACCGAAGAGTGCCCCTTCGGCGCCCTGGACGACGACGAGCGCGGGACCCCGAAACCCAACCCCACGCGTTGCCGTCGCTGCGGTACCTGCATGGGTGCCTGCCCCGAGCGTATCATCGGCTTTGCCGATTACAGCATCGACTCCGTGGGCTCCCAGGTCAAGTCCGTCTGGGTTCCCTCCGAGGACGACTACTACGAGCCCCCCATGCGTATCCTGGGCCTGATCTGCGAGAACGACGCTCTGCCCGCCCTGGACATGGCCGCCATGAAGAAACTCGGCGTTGACGCCCAGATTCGCTTCATCCCGGTTCGTTGCCTGGGTTCCGTCAACGTGGTCTGGATCAAGGACGCCCTCTCCCAGGGCATGGACGGTGTCTTCCTCCTCGGCTGCAAGCACGGGGACGACTACCAGTGCCACTTCGTCAAAGGCTCTGAGCTGGCCGATGTCCGTATGAAAAAGATCGGCGACGCCCTGGCCTCCCTCGCCCTCGAGGAAGAGCGCGTGGCCCAGTTCGAAATTGCCATCGACGAGGCAGACAAGCTGCCTGAAATCGTCAACGGCTTTGTCGAGCAGGTGGTGGCCCTGGGTCCGAACCCCTTCAAGGGCTTCTAAGACCCGGCTCTTATGATGCAATGATCGGAGCCTCCCCTGATGCTTTCGGGGGAGGCCCCTTCAAGCGAGTTTCTAACGCAGAAAACGATGAGGAGGAATTCTCATGTCCGATAAAACCCTTGTGAATCCAAACCTGGAGTTCATTGATGAAGTGGTGGGACTCGGTGGCGACTCCCTGAAGAAGTGTTTTCAGTGTGCAACCTGCGCCGTGGCATGTCCCATCGCCCCCGAAAACTCACCCTTTCCCCGAAAAGAGATGATTGCGGCCTCCTGGGGCCTCAAGGATCGCCTGGTGGGAAGCGCCGACATCTGGCTCTGCCATGAGTGCGGAGACTGCTCCACCCTGTGCCCCCGAGGGGCTCAGCCCGGCGACGTGCTCTCGGCCATTCGCTCCTATGCCATTACCGAGTACGCCCAGCCCAAAAAGCTGGCCAAAATGGTCACCGACAAGAGCAAGTTCTGGATCCTTACAGCCATTCCCGCGGCCTGGTTCGCCCTCATGGCCATCATCACCATGACCATGGGCGGCACCATGGAAAAGCTCTTCGGCTTTTTCGGCGCTCACTGGGTGCACCACACCGACGCCCCCATCGCCCAGGCCCGGTTCATCTCCTCCTGGCTGGTGGACCTTACCTTTATCCCCCTTGCCATTGCCGCAGTTACCGTCTTCTACCTCGGCCTCAAGCGCATGCTCAACGACATGCACGAAAACGCCCTGACCGAAGGCAAAACCGACAAGCAGGACCTGGACATCAAGGCATTCCTGAAAACCATCCCCGCCGTGATTCCCAAGATCCTCAAGCACACCCAGTTCAACGAGTGCGGAGAGAACAAAGCTCGCGGCACCGCTCACATGATGGTCCTCTACGGGTTTGTGGGTTGCTTTATCGCCACCAGCATCGGCTTCTTCCTTCTCTATGTGGTTGGGAGTGCAGGCCCCTACTCTCAGGTCAACCCCCTCAAGTGGTTCGGTAACCTGGGCGGTATCCTCATCGTCCTGGGCGCAGCCCTGATGATCAAGGACCGACTCGGCAAGGATAAGACCAGCAACTACAAAGACTGGTACCTCCTCGGCCTGGTTGTTCTCCTGGGCGCCACCGGTCTCCTCACGGAGATGGCCCGCCTGGCAGGCAGCACCTTCGGGACCTACCTGCTCTACTACATCCACCTGATCGCGGTCTTCCACCTCTTTGCGTATGTGCCCTTCTCCAAGCTGGCACACTTTGTTTACCGCATTGTGGGCATGACCTACGCAGAGTATGCAAACCGCCAGTAGTGGCTGAAGCTGCATCTGAATAAAAAAGGAGAGCCGCGCAAAGCGCGGCTCTCCTTTTTTTTGGGTTTACCATACCGAACGGGGCATGGCCAATGCCTCAAAAACCATGGCAGACCCAATTCCTTCCAGAACCGCCTCACCTTCCCGGCAGTTTCGTTCTCCAATGCCTACCCAATATCCACAGGAAAACCAAAAACGCTCATAGTAAGGGTTTCACCATCGCCGTACCCCTTCCATATCTGAATAAGAATTCATTCCATTTTGAGCCTGTCTGACACCTTGAGCAGCCATCTTACACTTATAAAGACTGACATGCCCACAGACTCTCTGGATTCTGTATGCGCCCACGTTGTGGCATTCAAGACGGTTCACACCCATGGTGACGGGTGCGGCACTCCCCTTTCCTCGCCACCTGGCATTCCGTCTATGTTCCGACGAATAACGATTCAGACGAAGCCTTCTATGGTTCAAGCGAATGGAGTAACAGGCTCCGGCGGCAAGGTGGGGGCACCTTGAAGCTCTGTGGCAAATGCATGGAGCAGACACCATGCACACGCTTTCAGGGCATTGGCGTATGGGTGTGGTATGTGTTTCAAAGGCAAAAACTCCGACGGCCCTGACCGGAGGCATAAAAAAAGGGCGGTGCATCACTGCACCGCCCTTTGACAAGCAAACCTATTATTTCACCCCGTCAGGAGTGACCACCCATGCTATTTACCGAGAGCGGCAGCGTGGGTTTTGATCTCAACTTTTTCGGTGAGACCGGCATAGTACTCGCGGAGGATGACGAGAACTTCTTCACGACCGAAGTGATCGGGAATCTCGGTGCCTTCGGAGAGGCCTTTACGCAGCATGGTGCCGGAAAGGATAACGCGGTCTTCTTTGCTGTGGGGGCAGGTACGCAGGGAAGCCATGCCGTCGCACTTCTTGCAGTAGAAGGTCCAGTCGATCTTCAGGGGCTCGCAGAGGAGACGCTTGCCTGCATCTTCGGGCATGGGGATCTTGTCGAAGAGATCCTGGGCTTCGAACATGCCGTAGAAGTCGCCAACACCAGCGTGGTCACGACCGATGATCATCTTGGAGACACCGTAGTTCTGACGGAAGGTGGCGTGGAGGAGGCCTTCACGGGGGCCAGCGTAACGCATGTCAAGGGGATACCCGCCCTGGAGAACGTTCTCTTTGACGAAGTACTTGTCAACCAGGGTATCGATGCATTTTACGCGTACTTCCGCGGGGATGTCGCCGGGCTTCAGGTTGCCCACGAGGGAGTGGATGAACACGCCGTCGCATACCTCGGCAGCAAGCTTGGCCAGGTACTCGTGGGAACGGTGCATGGGGTTACGGAGCTGCAGGGCAGCAACGGTTTTCCAGCCGCGCTCTTCGAAGATGGCACGGGACTGTGCGGGGGTCAGGTAAACACCCTTGTACTTCTCGGGGTAGTCGCCTTCGGAGAGAACCTTCACGGGACCGGCCAGGTTGAAAGCCTTCTGCTTCATAACCATCTGAACGCCGGGGTGATCGTCTTCAGCGATTTTCCAGAACTCTTCTGCAGTGGGAGTGCCTTCGCCCATGAAGACCTTCTCGCACTCGTAGCGCTTGTCGGCTTCGGTCATCTCGTACTTTTCGGTGACCTTCATGGTAGCCATGATCTCGCCTTCGGCGGTCACAAGGGCAATCTCTTCGCCGTCGGTGATGGCGTCAGCGTCTTCTTTGGAGGCGTCGAGGGTCACGGGGATGGGCCAGAAGGTCCCGTCAGCCAGGAGGAAATCGTCGCAAACACCTTTCCAGTCGGCTTTGGTCATGAAACCGGTAAGGGGGCTGAAACCACCGATGCCCATCATGATGAGGTCGCCTTCGGCGCGGGGGCTGATGGTGATTTTCTTGAGCCCTTCGGCTTTTTTGAGTTCAGCTTCCTTTTCAGCACCTTCGAGAAGGCAAATGGTCAGGCCTTTCCCACCATGGGGAGCAACTAAGTTGGACATGAGCACGTCTCCTTTCATTAAAAAAAATGACTTGGATATAATTCGAATAAATGTTCTTCACATTTACTTCATGTGCGTTATCTCTATTATTAAAGTAGATGAATAGGAAACAAGGCCGACTTTGTCAAGTTGAATTTAGGACTTTCATCAACACAGATGATGATAAAAGTTTTATCGCATTCACAATTCCGCTTTATTTTTGACCGGTTGATTGTTTTTTCACCCCATATGGTGCATTTTCAAAACCGCCACACCACCTGTAGGGACAACAACCGGCATGAAAAAAGGCCAAAAAAAAGGCACCGCCCCTTGATGATAAGGAGCGGTGCCGTCTTTTTGATGTCAAATCAGCCTTTACGGATGGATCTGTCCCCTTTGAATTACTTCAGGGGAGACAAAACAAAGTAGGAGCGGCCCTTCCCGGAAAGGCCGGCCTTTTTGTTGAGGACGCCACCGAAGACCTCCAGCTCGCCGTCTCCGTCGATATCCACGATATCAAAATCGATCAGGAACCCCTTGAAGGCTGCCGAGCTTGCAACCGGTGCCAGCTCATAGCCGTTCCAGCCCACAACCACGACCTGACCGTTCTTGTAACGCTTCATGCCTTGGAAAAAATGCCCCAGAGAGTCTTTATGCTTAAGAACGCCCACCCCTTTAAGGTTACCGTGGCCCACGGATTTAACGCGAGAAACCAGGTAGCGCCTTTCTTCCTGTTTCTTGGACCCTTCAGCCTTAGTCAGGAAGAATCGGGACCCCCCGAAATTTTCATCACTCCGGTAGACACTGGCAGTGGCCGTGGCGTCATTCCAGAAACCAAGACGCCCACCTTCAGACAGAAGAAAGTACCCGTTGCCATCGCCTTTCAATACAGGGGCCGTGTCCCACCCCAGGACATGGAAGGCATCATTCATCTCCAGAGGCTGTCCCAGTTCAAGTCCCTTGGCCTCTAAGCTCACCCGATGAATATCGCCCCAATAATCGATGCCGTCGAGTCTCTGGGCGATGCAAGCGCGGCCGCCCTCGGGCAGGGTCACAACAGCCGAAAGAAACGGTGCGGGTTTCCCCACCTGAACAAGGGAGGTCCCATCATGCCTGAACACCAGAGTAAAGGGGTCCTGGTTCACGGAGTGAACGGTAGAAAGCAGAACCTCTGCATTGCCGTCTCCGTCAAAATCAAGGGTATCCAAACGAACCGGCTTGAGGTAATCGGGGTAACTCACCCGGCCAGACTCGGCAATGGCTTTTTTAGACACGTTCAGGAGAAACAGGGTCCCCCTTGTTGCGGCCACGGCTTCCACCACCCCGTCTCCGTTCAAGTCCGCAGCAACCACGCTCTGGACCTCCATGGAAAAAATATCGCTTCGCACGGAATCTTCTTCGGTGGGAGCAGGCGCAGGAGTTGCCACCTCATTTTTTACAACCGGTGCAGGCACCGATGATGCCTTGGGCGCTTCCACTCCGGCAGTCATTTTGCCGGCCACCTCATCTGCCAGCTCACCCACAAAACCGATGAGCTCGGCTTCGGTGCCTGATCGGGAAAAATGGAAGCCCTTTTGCTCCATGGAGGCGCCGAGGTTGGCGGTACCGCCGAACAGGGTGACGCTGATATCAAGGGAGGGGCCGTCACACTCAGTAAGAACGGAGACCCCTGCCTCCCCGAGTCGGTTGGCCACCATCTGGGCCACGCCGGTTTTCAGGTACCCGCTCGCTTCGGGTCCGTTGTAGGCCACCTCGTCAATGGACAGGCAGGGCTGGGCCCCCATGGCCGTCCCCCCCAGCAGGAGGACCATGGTTGCCACCATACCGGCAACCCGCTTCTTCATGTGGAATCTCATAGACATCCTCTCCCGGCAAATACGCCGTGTTCATACCTATTTTATATAAGGTCGCTTTACATAAGTAGTGTATTGACAATACACAGAAACTTCACTTTTTTTAGACTATCATCATATCCACGTTGGGTGAAGTTTTTTCTACCCGCAAAACCACGTCTCGCCACCGAACTGTTTTTATTAATGATTCTCTCGAAGAACACCCTTCTAAAATCGTAAAATTATATTGACATTCCCATTGAAATTTTTTAAAAACTTAATCTTAATTAAGGTAACATAATGGATGTGTTGCTTTATGTTATCCGGTTGCTGCTTGTTGTTACACCCCGGAAATCTTCGTATTTTTCTAACGATTTCCAAACAGTATGGTGCTACCTTCCTGCGAAACCGGAGTCATGGTCAACACCGGCAATGCCGCGCATGGAGCCTTGCGATCGGTCTGACGCGCCTTCAGGGACCTGTCCGAAGCTAAGAATGCCAACGCGCCGGGGGACTATTTGAAACCTGAACGATAAGGAGATTTATTAATGTTCAAGAAAGTGTTCGCTGCAATGCTCGCCGGCCTTTTCATCAGCGCTCCTGCCTTCGCAGAAGTAAAGATGAGCGGTTCTTTTTTCATCAAAGGCAACGCCAACCAGTCAGCTTCCAAGAAGATTGACAACTACAGCTACTACGAGTCTGACTTTGAAGTTAAAACCGACTTCATCGTGGACGAAACCACCTCCGCCAAGCTCGTTGTTGAAGCCTTCGATGAAAATTGGACGAGCTCCAGCGCTGCCAACTCTGACACTATCGGTGTCACAACGGGTGTCTCTCAGGCCGCTGACAAAACTGTCTCGACTACCAGCGGAACTGCTGTTTCCGGGGAAGCCCAGAACCACCTTCAGGTCACCACCGCCACCCTGACCCACAAGTTCGCCACCGGCACCTCCTTCACCGGTGGTGTTTCCGGCAACCGTGATTCCTGGGGTACTCTCTTCGGCGATGACGCCGACAAGAACTACTTCGTTCAGATCGATCAGGCCCTCTCCTTCGGTACCCTGGTCCTGAAAAACGAAAAAATTGAAGAAAATGAACTTACCGATGACAACCTTGACGAAGACGGCTACCTCCTCGGCCTGAAGACCAAGGCTGGTGGCTTCGACATCATGCCCGCTGTCTACTACCGTGACAACCAGAAGGATGACAAAACTGAAGCCCGTTTCATGGTTGCAGCCACAGGTAAACTCGGCGCCTTCAGCATTGAGTCTGAATTCGGTTATGCCGACTTCTCCGATGACAAAATTGACGCCAACGAAGGTAGCGTTTTCGGTGCTTGGGTTGACGCTGGCACTACTGTTGCTGGCCTCAGCATCAATGCAGGCATCCTCTACTCTGGCACTGACGATGCAGTAGTTTACAATGTTGGTGACGAACTCTGCCCCATGGAAATCCTTGGCGATGACATCCTCATCGATGGCGCCAGCCTCGTTCGAGTTAAGGTAGCTAAAGCCATTACTGAAAAAGTGGGTGTTGACTTTTCCGCGGCTTACACCATGACCAACCTGGACGACGACTACAAAACAGCTACTGTTGTTGACGATGACGGCGATGTCAGCTTCAAGTACGCCTTCGACAAGGCTTACGAATTTGACGCAAATGCCTTCTATAAGGCTACTGACGCTGTCACTCTTTCCTGCGGTATTGCCTATCTTGACGGTGACTACGCCGACGATTCCTCTTTCCCCCAGGCTCGCATCGACAGCTACGCCAAAATCAACGTTGCTTTCTAATTTAAGCAATACTTAGATTTTCGGTTAGTTTAAAAAAGGCCCGCCTTTCGGCGGGCCTTTTTTTTATCTCCTAACATGCCCTCCCCCCCCTTGCCGCCATAGCCTAACTCCCTCCTCTAAGCGTTTCAGCGGGAAGTCTTCAAAAGAACCTTTTTCTCCCCATACCCAATAAAAAACCCCTGCTCATGGATGAGCAGAGGTTTCATATATTACCGACACCATCAGTAGATGGTATTAATTTGGTCAACACAAAAGCATCCGACAAGCCGAAACACTCGAACAGGTGAAAAAGTATGCAAAAACCTGTTTGTTAAACTTTTTAAAAGTTTAGCCCCCGGCAGGGCCGCCGGAGGCTTTTTATACGTTTTACGTTTGCTTTTTCAGGCCATCAACCATTCAGCTTCTCGTTCAGGAGCTGATTCACCACCTTGGGATTGCCCTTGCCCTTGGTGGCTTTCATGACCTGCCCCACGAAAAAGCCCATGAGCTTTTTCTTGCCGCCGCGGAAGGCCTCCACCTCTTTGGGATTGTCGGCCAGAAGTTTGTCCACGATGCCTTCGATCTCAGAGGTGTCTGAGACCTGGGCAAGGCCCTTTTCATCCACAATCGCCTTGGCCTCTTTACCGGTGGCTGCCATCTCGTCAAAGACGGTCTTGGCCATGGTGCCGCTGATGACATCCTCCTGTACAAGGGAGAGGAGTCCTGCCAGCATCGTTGGGGACACGGGCACGTTGCCGAGGTCCATGCCGTCGGTGTGCAGAAGCCCCAAGACCGAGCCCATGACCCAGTTGGCAACCATCTTGGCCTGCTTGGGCTTGGAGCCGAAGATTGCCAGGCAGTTGTCGAAGTAGGTGGCCAGCTCAATGGACGAGGTGAGGACATCGGCATCCGCCGCAGGCAGGTTCAGCTCTTCCACGTAACGCTTCTTCATGGCATCGGGCAGCTCAGGCAGGCTGCCTGCGATTTCATCGTACCAGGCATCGTCGATGACCACGGGCAGAAGATCGGGATCCGGGAAATACCGGTAATCGTGGGCGTCTTCCTTGCTGCGCATGGAGGTGGAGATCTCCTTGTCAGCGTTCCAGAGGCGGGTTTCCTGGATCACCTCGCCGCCGTTGTCCAGAATATCAGCCTGACGGTTGATCTCATAGCGAATGGCCCGCTCGATGTTCCTGAAGGAGTTTAAGTTCTTCATCTCGGTGCGGGTGCCGAACTCTTCCTGCCCTTTAGGCCGCAGGGAGACGTTGGCGTCGCAGCGCAGACTCCCTTCTTCCATGTTGCCGTCGCATACCCCGATGTGGCGCACGAGCTGATGGATTTTTCTGACCAGGGCACCGGCCTCCTGGGCAGAACGCATATCCGGTTCGGAGACGATCTCGATGAGGGGCACTCCGGCGCGGTTGAGGTTCACCAGACTGATGGGACGCATGGGATCATGATTGAGTTTGCCCGCATCGTTTTCCATATGGATCCGGGTAATGCCGATGCGCTTGGTGGAACCGTCTTCGAGCTCGATGTCCAAGTGACCGTGCTCGGCAATGGGCAGGGCAAACTGGGTGATCTGGTAGCCAAGGGGAAGATCCGGGTAAAAATAGTTCTTTCGGGCAAAGCGGTTCACCCGGTTGATGGTGCAGTTGGTTGCCACCCCGGCCTTGGCCGCATAGGCCACTGCGGTTTTGTTGAGCACCGGAAGCACCCCGGGCATGCCGGTACAGACCGGGCAGGTCTGGCTGTTGGGCTCCGCCCCGAAGGCGGTGGAGCACCCGCAAAAGATTTTCGTTTTGGTTTTCAGCTGCGCATGTATTTCAAGGCCAATGACGACTTCATATTCCATATCCGACTCCGCTCCATGGGCGATATCATAACAAAGAACCGGTCCATCAAGCCGACAGACCGGTATGTATATAAAAGTAAGGATTATAGAAGATTTCAGGTTTGATGACAAACCCTTATTCATGGCCGAGGGACTTTCCCGGCCCGACGGATCGTTACGCACCACCAGACTCGTCACGCTCTCTCACGGCCCTTCCCATCCCCTCGCCACCAAACACGGATACCAAAAATATACGTTTTGACAAACCCCGATCGCCATACTATAAATACGGGTTTTTCAAACTGTTTTGCGCCGACGTCAAGGTGACCGGCACATGAAACGAACCACACCGGACGGGACAAACCACGAACACCGCTCGCTCCCACCGATGTGTCAAGGCACGGCAGACCATATGAAATATTTTCTTTGCGTTATCGGAATGGTGATGATTGTTGAGGGACTTCCCTGGTTCGGATTCCCGAACAGGGCCCGCCAGATTCTCCTGACCCTGGCCGCCCAGCCGGAAAATCGCCTGAGAAGCATGGGGCTGTTCATGATGCTTGGAGGGCTTGCCCTCGTTTATCTGGGGAATATGTAAGAGATGTACCAACTCAGTGATTATCGATTCGACCTTCCGGAAGAACTCATCGCACGCCACCCGGAAAAAAACCGTACCGACTCCAGGCTTCTGCACCTGGAGCGTCACACCGGTGCAAGGCACCATCGACATTTTTCCGACCTCTCGGGCCTCCTTAATAAAGGAGACCTCCTGGTCGTCAACAACACCAGCGTCATCCCCGCCCGGCTCATCGGCCACAAAGAGACCGGCGGCAAGGTGGAGGTGCTGATCCTGGACTACCGGGAAGGCATGGCAGCCATGGACCGCGACGGGGCTTTCTCCTGCCGATGCCTGCTCAAGGCGTCCAAGCGGGTCAAGCCCGACACGCCCATTCGCTTCGGAGACGGTTTTTCCGCCGTTGTGGAAAGCTTTGACCAGGGTATTTACCGCCTCCGGTTTGCGTGTGACGGCGACTTTGACCGCCTCCTTGAGACCCACGGCAACATGCCCCTGCCCCCGTATATCAAACGGGACGCGGACGCCTTCGACAAAAAGACCTACCAGACGGTGTATGCCAAGAACCGCGGGGCCGTGGCCGCCCCCACCGCAGGGCTCCACTTTACGGGCGACCTCATGGAGACCCTGAAAGCCAAGGGCGTGGAGATCGCCGAACTCACCCTCCACGTGGGATACGGCACCTTCGAGCCCGTGCGGGTGGACGACATCCGGGACCACGCCATCCACACTGAATGGTACGAGGTCTCCGAAGCCACCGCAGCCGCCGTGAACAACGCCAAAGCCGAAGGCCGCCGGGTCATCGCCGTGGGCACCACCTCGGTGCGCACCCTGGAGTTTGCCACTGCCAAAGACGGCACCCTTACCCCCGGCGCCGGCCCCTGCGATATCTTTATCTATCCCGGCTACCAGTTCAAATGCGTGGACGCCATGGTCACCAACTTCCACACCCCGGAGTCGACCCTCCTCATGCTCGTCTCCGCCTTTGCCGGAAGAGACACCATCTTCACCGCCTACGAAGAAGCCGTCAGGCTGAAATACCGCTTCTTCAGCTATGGCGATGCGATGTTTATTGACTAAAGCGGACCGAAAAAGCATGCCTCCGGCGGCGAGGGTGGCGAAGCCACTGTAGCGAAAACACCTCGAAAGCTGATTGCCCTTGCTTTTTGTCTCTCGTTCCTCGAGCCAAAGAGCAAGGGCCTTCGGCTCGGGCTTCGCCCGATACAAACGCTATCGGTTGATGCAAACAGCGTCACAAGCCTCGAAGTAACAGGATACGTTATCGTAACGTGAGCAGTATCCTCATTAGCCGTGAAAGCGTTTCGACTTCAAGCAACCTCTTTCAGGCAAACGCCGGAGGCAACCGTCATATGAAAACAGCCTGTTCTACGCGGGCGAAGCCCGTCAGCGAATGTTATAACCCGAGGAACGAGGGTTGGAGCATTCGCAAACCTGGGGTGCAGGGGCTTTAGCCACTGCCCGCCGGAGGCAGCTTTTACATTAAGGAAAACCATGAGACTTACATATACCAAAGAAGCCCAGTCCACAGAGTGTCGGGCGCGGGCAGCCACCATCAAGACGCGTCGGGGGGAAATCAAAACCCCCATTTTCATGCCGGTGGGCACGGTGGGGTCTGTAAAGGCCGTGTCGGTTGAGGACCTGGAGGAAGCGGGGGCCCAGATCATCCTGGGCAACACCTACCATCTTTATTTACGGCCCGGCACGGAAGTGCTGGATGTGTTTGGCGGGCTCCATGATTTCATGAAATGGAAGCACCCCATTTTAACGGACAGCGGGGGGTTTCAGTTTTTCTCCCTGGCCAAGCTCACCAAACGTACGGAAGAGGGGGTCTCGTTTCAGTCCCACATCGACGGATCCCGACACCTCTTCACCCCGGAAAAATCCATTGAGGTGCAGAACCACATCGACTCGGACATCATGATGTGCCTGGACGAGTGCACGCCCTACCCGTCGGACCACAGGGCCACCAAAGAGTCCATGGAGCTCACCACCCGATGGGCCCAGCGCTGCTATGATTTCTGGCAGCAGGAGACCAACTTGCGCAACAACGCCTTCGGCATTGTCCAGGGCGGCATGTACAAGGACCTGCGCACGGCGTCTGTGGAGCAGATCTGCGACATCGATTTTCCCGGCTACTCCATCGGCGGCCTCTCCGTGGGCGAACCCAAGGACCTGATGATGGAGATGGGCGAGCACACCCTGGCCCAGATGCCGGACCTGAAGCCTCGCTACATCATGGGCGTAGGCACACCATCGGATATCGTGGAACTGGTCTCCATGGGCGCCGATATGTTCGACTGCGTCATGCCCAGCCGCAATGCCCGAAACGGCAAACTCTTCACCTCCGAAGGGGCCCTCAACATCGCCAACCAGCGGTATCAGAAAGATGAAAAACCCCTGGATCCTGTGTGCACCTGCTACACCTGCCGCAACTACTCCAGGGCCTATCTGCGCCACCTGTACAAATCCAAGGAGCTCCTGGCCTACCGCCTCAACACCATCCACAACCTTCATTATTATATGAACCTCGTGGGAGAGATCAGGCAGGCCATCCTCGAAGACCGCTTCATGGCTTGGCGCAAAGACTTCTACGCCGCCATGGAGGGCGGGATTCAGTAGTGAAACAAAAACGTGCCTCCGGCGGCAAGGTGGGGGCACCTTGAAACCCTATGACGGGCTCCGCCCGTTGCTTACGGAAGAGGGTGGCCAACCTCCGGCATACAAGCGGAGTCCGCTCTTGTCACGAGGGTGCCAGAAGCATCAACCAACTGTAGGGTGCGCTTGCGCACCATTGACGGGCCTTGTAATCGCAATACGGCTTCAGGGCTTCTAAGATTTGCGATGCATGAAGCTTCATTAGTCCAACCCACCAAAGGGTTTCCCAACAACTACCCGATGAGGCATAAGCAACGCCGATTCTCCCCCCGTTTTCTCAGTCCCTTCCTTCGTATGGATAAATTTCTTTGATTTTTTTCCACATCCTGTGAAATAAAAGTGATTCACACCGATCTCATCAAACGTTTCGTTTGGTTTGCAGCAGCCGTATCGGTTCCCAGGTAAAAACATGGACGCCGCGACGATACCGCCTGCCCGGGACACACCGCAGGCTTCGTGGCTGATATGCGTTCTTTTCATTCACCACAAGAGATAGACGGACCGGAGGATTTCATGACCATTTCGACCAAGATCAAGGGTGCCATCGAAAAATCATCATTTATCCGCAAAATGTTTGAGGAAGGAGCCCGCCTCAAGGCAGAGCACGGAGCGGACAAGGTATACGACTTCAGCCTCGGCAACCCCTACCTCGCCCCCCCGGCTGAATTCAAGGAGAGCCTCATGAAGGTGGCGGCCTCTTCCGGTGAAGGCATCCACTCCTACATGCCCAACACCGGCTACCCCTTTGTGCGCGAGGCCGTGGCCGGGTTTGTTTCCGAGCAGCAGGGGGTCACCCTGGATGAAAACGACATCGTCATGACCTGCGGAGCGGCCGGCGCCCTCAACGTGGTTCTCAAGACCCTCCTTGATCCCGGCGACGAAGTGATCTGCCCGGCTCCCTACTTTGTGGAGTACAATTTCTATGCAGACAACCACGGGGGCGTGGTAAAGACCGTTCGCACCAACCCGGATTTCACCCTGGACCTGTCCGCCATCGAAGAGGCCGTTTCTGATAAGACCAAGGCCGTCCTCATCAACACCCCCAACAACCCCACCGGCCAGGTGTACGACAAGGCGAGCCTTGATGCTCTGGGAGACCTTCTGGCCCGCAAGAGCCGGGACATCGGCCACCCCATCGTCCTCATCTCCGACGAGCCCTACCGAAAGATCACCTATGCCGGGATCACCGTGCCCTCCATTATGACCAGTTACGCCAACAGCGTGGTGGTGACCTCCTACTCCAAGGACATCTCCATCCCCGGAGAGCGCATCGGCTACATTGCCATCCACCCCGACTTCGAGGGCAAGGGCCTCTTCTTAGGTGGCCTGGCCCTGTGCAACCGCATCCTGGGGTATGTAAACGCTCCGGCCATCATGCAGCGGGTCATCGCCGACATCCAGGGCGTCAACGTGGACATGACGCCTTACGAAAAAAACCGGGAGCTTCTGGTGGACGGCCTCACCGAGGCCGGGTATGAGTTCACCGCCCCCAAAGGGGCCTTTTACCTCTTTCCCAAGGCCCCCATCGAAAACGACGTGGAGTTTGTACGGGAACTCCAGGAGGAGTTGATCCTCGTGGTGCCCGGCAGCGGATTCGCAGGGCCCGGCCATTTCCGTATCTCTTTCTGCGTGGACGCGAAAACCATCACCGAGGCCCTCCCGGGATTTGCCAGGGTGATGAAAAAATACAAGTAGTTACTCGCAGAGGAAAACGGCGATAAACTCCGTTTACATTCCTTTCAACGGTTACCCGGCGGAAAGATGTTTTTTCACGCGCATCTTTCCGCCGGGTTTTTACCTGCCCCCAGCCGCCTTCTGCCCAACCATACGAAATAAGAACCAATCAACGCACCGCCCGTGAAGGTCTGCTACACCATGGGCTGTCACCACAACCCCGTCCCCTTTCGCACCCAATATTCATGAATTCCACTGCTTGCCAAGTTCCCCGCCCCATCGCTCCCTGTCAATTCCAAGGTATCATCCTACAATAGCTCGAATTTTTTTACTTGACATTGTCGCCCAAATATACAAAATTGTTCGATTCTAGTAATATACTTTCAGTGCCTACATGGCCAATACCTCGATCTGAACGACACATTTAACGTACGTCTGACGACAAAAAAGGAATTGGGAGCCGTCTCAAGGTGACACGTGTCACCCCAAGGGAGTACTGCCCCCTGAGGGCCCATTGACTACCGATTTTTCGGGGACTTGGCCCGCCTTTACCGATATTGAAGATTGATGCGCGAATGCCCCCTGCCCGATGGGATACGGGCAGGTGCCGTTCGGCATACATGGATGCCGTGGCAACACGGCATCATCATGAGAAAAGATGCTTTCGCACCGGGCGTGGCTTTATTGCCTGCCGCGGGATGTATCGACCGCACCGTCGACCCCGCACATTCACCCCTGTGAACCCACACGTGAAACGCCTCCGGTCAAAGACATCGATTATTATGTGGAGGGGATAGAGTATGATAGTTGAAGGTCTGGGATTGATGGTTGCAGGCATGGGGGTGGTCTTCGCATTTCTGACCCTCCTGGTCTACGCAATGAAAATCTCGGCAAAGGTATTAGAGCGATTTACCGATGCCGAAGTGACGGGTGGACCTTTGGAAAAACCAAAAACCGCAGTGTTTCAAAAGGCTGGAGATGACCTGACTGAAATCGCGGTGGCCATTGCGGCTGTAAAAGCCTGCGCGCGCAGCTAACGAAAGGGATAGAAGATTATGGCTAAGAAATTAGTTCGTTTCATGAACACAGCGTTTCGTGATGGTTTTCAGTCGGTCTACGGAGCGCGAGTATTTACTGACGATTTTATGCCTGCCGTTGAAGCGGCAGCCGCAGCGGGCTGCAACTACTTTGAAGCAGGCGGCGGCGCGCGGTTTCAGGCACTCTATTTTTACAGCAATGAGTGCGCCTTTGATATGATGGACAGGTTCCGCGCGGCCGCTGGCCCCGACGCCGACCTGCAGACCCTGGCGCGAGGCATCAACGTGGTGGCCCTGGACTCCCAGCCCAAGGACATGATCAAGCTGCACGCGCAGATGTTCAAGAAGCACGGCATCTCCACCATCCGTAACTTCGATGCCTTGAACGACGTCAACAACCTTATCTACAGCGGCCAGTGCATCGCCGAAGCAGGCCTCAACCATCAGGTGGTCATCTCCATGATGGCCCTGCCTCCGGGCTGTACCGGCGCCCACGACGCCGATTTCTACGTCGACATGCTCAAGCAGATCATGGATGCGGACATCCCGTACCACTCCATCTGCTTCAAGGATGCCTCCGGCACCAGCTTCCCGTCAACGGTCTACGAGACCATCAAGCGGGCCAAGGAGATCATTCCGGCGGACATTCCTGTTCAGTTCCACACCCACGACACCGCCGGTATCGGTGTCATCGGGTACAAGGCCGCCCTGGACGCGGGCGTGGACATCATCGACCTCTCCATGGCTCCCTGCTCCGGCGGTACCTGCCAGCCCGACATCATGACCATGTGGCACGCCCTGCGCGGCACCGAGTACGAGCTGGACTGCGACATCGACAAGATCCGTGAGGCCGAGGAAGTCTTCAAAGAGTGCATGAAGGACTACTTCCTGCCCCCCGAAGCCAAGGCTGTCGAGCCCATCATTCCCTGGTCTCCCATGCCCGGCGGCGCCCTTACGGCCAACTCCCAGATGATGCGTGACAACAACATCATGGACCGCTTCCCCGAGATCATCGAAGCCATGGACGAGGTGGTTCGCCTGGGCGGTTTCGGTACCTCCGTAACCCCCGTGAGCCAGTTCTACTTCCAGCAGGCCTTCAACAACGTCATGATGGGCAAGTGGAAGAAGATCGCCGAAGGCTACGGCAAAATGGTCCTCGGCTACTTCGGCAAGACCCCCGTGCCCCCCGATGCCGAAATCATCAAGATCGCCTCCGAGCAGCTGGGCCTTGAGCCCACCACCCGCAGCCCCCTCGACATCAACGAGGAGGATCCCAACAAGGGCATCCCGTCTGCCAAGAAAAAGCTCGAAGAGAACGGCCTGCCCACCACCGATGAAAACATCTTCATCGCGGGCGCTTGTGGCGACAAGGGCATCAACTACCTTCTGGGCAAAGCCACCATCGGCGTTCGCAAGAACGTGGCCGAAGCACCCAAGGCCGAAGCCAAGGCAGCCCCGGACGGCTACACCGTCACCGTTGGCGGCAGCACCTACGCTGTCAAAATCGACGGCAACACCGCCGTGGTCAACGGAAAGGCCTACAACGTCAATGTGGCCGAAGGCCTCGCCGCCGCTCCTGTTGCCGCAGCCGCCCCTGCGGCCCCCGGCGTGAAAGAAGCGGTCAAGGCCCAGATGCCCGGCGCCGTGGTACGCATCTCTGCTGCCAAGGGTGCCCAGGTCAAGGCCGGTGACACCCTGCTCGTCCAGGAAGCCATGAAAATGGAAGTGGAGGTGAAAGCCCCCGTGGACGGTACCGTGGCCGATATCCTCGTGGCCACCGGAGACCAGGTGACTGCCGATCAGGTCCTCATCCAGATCGAAACCGCCGGCGCTCCCGCCGTAGCCGCAGCTCCTGCTGCCGCGGCCGCCCCTGCACCAGCACCTGCCGCCCCCGCCGGGGCAGGCGAAGAGGTGAAGGCGCAGATGCCCGGTGCCGTGATCAAGGTCCTGGTTGGAAACGGCAGCGCCGTGAAAGCCGGAGACACGCTTCTCGTTCAGGAAGCCATGAAGATGGAAGTGGAGGTCAAGGCCCCCGTTGACGGCACCGTCACCAGCGTGGCTGTTTCCGCGGGCGATCAGGTGGCATCCGGCCAGAGCCTGGTCACCATTGCTTAAGGTGATCCTCCATCGCACTCTTTATGCCTTCAAACGACTGAACGGACAGGATAGGACCATGACTCGATACATGAGATTGACACATAAAATCTCCACCAAGCCCCTGGCGATTGTGGCAGCCCTTGTCGCACTCTGCCTCTTCAGCGGGGTCTCCATGGCAAGTGCCGCCAGCGCGCCAGCGCCGGCTCCTGCTGCGGACGCCTCCATGGGGAAAGTGGAAAAGCTCTGGAAAAGCACCGGACTCAACGCCTTTGTCAACGGTGTCAAAGAAATCTTTGCAGAGAAAACCCTCGACAACCACCAGCTGATTCCCCTGGGGATCGGCCAGCTCATCATGATTGCCGTAGGCTGCATCCTGATCTGGCTGGCCATCAAAAAAGGGTTTGAACCCCTTCTTTTGATTCCCATCGGCTTCGGCGGTATCCTTGCCAACATTCCGGTGGCGGGTATTGCCGGGCCCGAAGGGTTCCTCGGCCTTATTTACGGCTTCGGGATCAAGACAGGGCTCTTTCCCCTGCTGATCTTCATGGGCGTGGGAGCCATGACCGACTTCGGCCCCCTCATCGCCAACCCGAAGACAGCCCTTTTGGGGGCAGCCGCCCAGTTCGGCATCTTCACCACCCTCATCGGCGCCCTGGTGCTGAGCCAGGTGGTTCCCGGCATCGACTTCTCCCTGCAGGACGCCGCCGCCATCGGTATCATCGGAGGCGCGGACGGCCCCACGGCCATCTTCCTTGCGGGACGGCTATCGCCGGACCTGCTGGGTGCCATTGCCGTTGCGGCTTACTCCTACATGGCCCTGGTGCCCATCATCCAGCCGCCCATCATGAAAGCCTTCACCTCCAAGGAGGAACGAGGCATCGAGATGAAGCAGCTTCGCCACGTCAACAAGGTGGAAAAGATTGTCTTCCCCTTGATGGTCCTGGGCATCTGTATCCTGCTCCTGCCGGATGCAACGCCCCTGATCGGTATGCTGATGTTCGGCAACCTGCTTAAGGAATGCGGCGTGGTGGAGCGCCTCTCCAAGACCGCCGCCAACGAGCTGATCAACATCGTCACCATCCTGCTGGGCATCTCCGTGGGCTCCAAGCTGGCTGCGGAAAAATTCCTGCAGCTTGAAACCCTGGGGATCCTCCTCCTCGGTCTCGTGGCCTTTGCCATCGGCACCGCGGCAGGTGTTCTCCTGGCGAAGCTGATGAACCGCATGAGCAAAGAGAAAATCAACCCCCTCATCGGCGCTGCCGGTGTCTCCGCCGTTCCCATGGCAGCACGCGTGGTCAACGGTGTGGGTGTTGAAGAGAACCCCCACAACTTCCTGCTGATGCACGCCATGGGCCCCAACGTGGCCGGCGTCATCGGTTCGGCGGTTGCCGCAGGTGTTCTCCTGGCCCTCTGCGGGTAAACAGCACCTGATCCGGTCAACGGATCCCGACATGAGAAAATCCCAAAGCCCCGTTCCCCCGGAACGGGGCTTTTTTTATGCCACAACGCATCGTAACTTGTTCAGCTTGCCCTCCATGGTTAAAGTGAGCCACTTCGAAAATTCACTGCCCTTGCGCTTCGCCCGACATAAACGCCGATGATTGTGCGGCCTGGCTCACAAGCTTCAAGGTCACGGGATGCGTTGTCTCTACCTGCCTGTTGCCGATTTAACCACTCTGCCTCCGGCGGGTCGCGTTTTGAATAAAAGCTCCGGAGGCTGTTTTAAGCTGAACAGTGACAAACCCAGAAACTGTCCGATTCATTCAGAACCTCCATTTAAACCACAATTGCAATGCGTTAGAACGCCCCCGCCTTGACAGCCCCAAAAAAAATATGGTAGACAATTCGTGACTGAGCGACCGTTCAGCCTCCTTGCACAGCCCTGCCACACCTTCTCATCCCGGCCCCACGGCTGATCGCTCAGGGGCGTACCCCAGGCACAACTCAGACCAGGAGCAAAGCACCCGACACACATGCAACCGGCGAGACTTTTCCGCTGCAGGTTTTCGGCCCAAAAATAGAAGGGGCCCATTTCCCTGATCCTGCTTTCATGATAATAATGTTCACCCCGATTATCACTTGCATGCAAAGCGCATCGCCATCATCAACCGGGAACCCCCCAAGGAGGCAGCATGAATCGCGTCCAGAACAAAATCCACAACCTGAAAGAGAAAGACGCACAGACGCTGATCATGGGCGGTGCTCCGGCCGTAGAAAAGCAGAAGGCCAAAGGCAAGCTCACCGCCAGGGAACGCCTGGACCGCCTCTTTGACAGGGACACCTTCCGGGAAATCGACCGCTTTGTGACCCACCGATGCACCCACTTCGGCATGGAGGGCGTGGAGATCCCCGCCGACGGTGTCATCACCGGACACGGCCTCGTGGGGGGACGCCCCGCCTTTGCCTATGCCCAGGACGTGACCTCCCGGGCAGGCAGCCTGGGCGAGATGCACGCCAAAAAAATCTGCAAGATCATGGACATGGCCATGAAAGCCGGGGTGCCCATCATCGGCATGAACGACTCCGGCGGTGCACGCATTCAGGAGGGGGTGGATGCCCTGGCCGGATACGGAGAGATCTTTTTCCGAAACGCCTCGGCTTCCGGGGTCATCCCCCAGATCTCGGCCATCATGGGGGCCACGGCGGGCGGGGCCGTCTATTCGCCGGCCATGACCGACTTTGTCTTCATGGTCAAAGAGACCAGCCACATGTTCATTACCGGCCCCGACGTGATCCGCTCGGTCACCGGCGAAGACGTGGGCTTTGACACCCTGGGCGGGGCCGTGACCCACTGCACCAAAAGCGGGGTCGCCCACTTTGCCTGCGAGGATGATGAAGAGTGCATCGACCGCATAAAACTACTCCTGTCTTACCTTCCGGCCAACAACAAGGAGACCGCGCCCCGGGCCCTTTCGGAAGAGCCCATCCACCGCCTCTGCCCGGAGCTCGACACCCTGATCCCCGAAAACCCCGTGAAGCCTTACGACATGTTCGACCTTATCCGGGCCGTTGCCGACCACGGGACCTATTTTGAACCCCACAGCCTCTTTGCCCCCAACATCATCACCTGCTTCATCCGCCTGGGGGGCCGCACCGTGGGGGTTATCGCCAACCAGCCCAAGGTCCTGGCGGGGTGCCTGGACATCGACACCTCGGACAAGGCCAGCCGCTTTATCCGCTTCTGCGACGCCTTTAACATTCCCCTGCTCACCATTGCCGACGTGCCCGGCTTTCTTCCCGGCATCCAGCAGGAGTGGGGAGGTATCATCCGCCACGGGGCCAAGCTCCTCTGGAGCTACTCCGAAGCCACCGTGCCCAAGCTCCTTCTCATCACCAAAAAGAGCTACGGCGGCGCCTACCTTGCCATGAGCTCCCGCCACCTGGGGGCGGACATGGCCTTTGCCTGGCCCACGGCCGAGATCGCCGTCATGGGAGCCCAGGGCGCGGCCAATGTCATCCACAGAAAAGAGATCAAAGGCGCCGACAACCCCGAGGCCATGCGCAATGAAAAAATCTGCGAATACAACGACCTGTTCCTCACCCCTTACATCGCCGCTTCCCGGGGCTATATCGACGCCGTCATCGTCCCTTCAGAAACCCGCAACCATCTCATCGATGCCCTGGACGTCATAAGCTCAAAACACGAAACCCGACCGCCCCGAAAACACGGAAATATCCCGCTTTAAAAAGCATGCCTCCGGCGGGTCGCTTTTTTAAAAAAAAGCTCCGCAAAAAACTCTTCTAAGGCACCCGCGCTACGTTTTGATCGCCCTTCAGGGCGATCAAAACGTAGCGCGGATGCGAAAATGTCGAAATTGTTTCGGCGTAGCCTGTAAGGCTTACTTAAGACCTGTTTGTCAAACTTTTTAAAAGTTTGGCCCCGGCAGGGCCGCCGGAGGCAATTTTAAGCTGAATTGTTACAAAAGAAGAGGGGCTATGCCCTGCAGGGATCAATCTTCAAAAAAACAAACCCTGTTTGTCAAACTTTTCAAAAGCTTGGCCCCCGGCAGGGCCGCCGGAGGCCACCTGAATACGTTGCTGCGCCCCTTCTTTTTCTTCCCCAAAACCCCGTGATATACTACCGTATAGAGACAAAATTTCAGGAGGAAAGAGCATGGGTGCACGAAAACGCGCGGCCCTTCGCGGGCAGTGGTATCCGGAAAGCCGGGAGGCCTGCTTCAAGGAGGTGGAAGGATATCGGAAGGAGGGGTGGCTGAAACGCCCCTCGGGGGACGCATTTCAAGCAGGGATCGTTCCCCACGCCGGATGGTTTTTTTCCGGCAGCATTGCCTGCCGGGTCATCGAAACCGTGGCCCGGGGTGAGTTGCCGGACCTGGTGGTCCTGTTCGGGCACCATCTGGGGCCGTCGGAGCCCACCAGCGTCATGGCCGAAGGAACCCTGGAAACCCCCTTCGGAGACCTGCGGGTCCACGAAACCTTCTCAGAGACCCTGGGAAGCACCCCTTATATACGGCGGGAGATGAGCCCTTTCATGGCCCCTGAAAACACCCTGGAGCTCCAGCTTCCTTTTATCCGGTACTTTTTCGGAGAGACTCCGGTCTGCCTCATGGGCGTGGCCCCCAACAAGTGCGCGGAGCCCGTGGGCAAATCCGTGGTGGACGCAGCATGCACCCTGGGCCTCACCGTCAAGGTCATCGGCTCCACCGACCTCACCCACTACGGCCCAAATTTCGGGTTCACCCCCCAGGGCAAAGGGGAAAAGGCGAGGGCCTGGGTCTGCGACACCAACGACCGAGAGGCCATCGACCACATGACACAACTTGATGCGGCCTACTTCACCGACGAGGCCCTGGCCCGGCGCAATGCCTGCTGCGCAGGTGCCGTGGCCGCCACCCTGGCCGCAGCCCGGTCCCTGGGCATCCCCCGCGGCCTTGAGATCGCTCACACCACCAGTTTTGACAAAAGCCCCTCGGACAGTTTCGTGGGATACACCGGGGTGGTATTCTAAGCCATGAACATTCCAAAATACTGGGCCAAAGGCACCACACGACACGACGTTCGCATGCGAAACATCCTCACGGGCAAACCCATGGCTCCCCTCGCCTGCTGGGGCTGGTCCGACACCAGCCTTGCCGACGCCAGGGAAAAGGGGCGCAAACGGGCGGACGCCGTTGCAGAAATGATCCTCAAGGGCAACCGGCCGGACACCTACCTCTATGGCGATCGCCCCATGCGGGAAGAAATTCTTGATGAATGGACATCGGAGGACGGCACGACCTGGGCCGCCGTCACCCTCAACGGATACGGATGCCGCGTGCTCAACACGGCACGGGCCATGTTCATCGACGTGGACCTGCCGGTACCGTCCCTGTGGGACTGGCTCAAATACAAGGCACGGATGCTCACGGGCACCCATGCTCTGCCCCCTCGTCAGCAAAAGGAGTATGAAGCCCTGTCCAAGGTGGAGACCATGGTCCGGGCAGATCCGTGTTTCGGCATCCGCGCCTACCGCACCCGGGGCGGGCTCCGCTATCTGGTTACCCACGCCCACGCCGACCCCACCTCTGAGCTCACCTCCGGCATGATGGAGGTCCTTGGCGCCGACCCCCTTTACATGCGGCTCTGCAAGACCCAAAAATGCTTTCGGGCCCGCCTCACCCCCAAACCCTGGCGGTGCGGGCTTCCGGCCCTGCCTGTCTCGTATCCCTGGCAGGATAAAGCCGCAGAGCAGAAAGCTCGCCAATGGCTATCAGCCTATGGGGACAAAACCAGAGACCTGGCCACCTGTGAACTGATCAACCACTTCGGCTCTGATGCCATGGACGAAGAGATCTCCCGCGTCGTCTCCTTCCACGACAAAGCGACCCGGGCCCAGTCCGGGCTTGAACTTGCATAAGCCGGATGCACGCCAACAATAGTTGTAACTATTCAGCCCATGCCTCCGGCGGCCCTGCCGGGGGCTAAACGTTTAAAAAGTTTAACAAACAGGTTTTAAAAAACCTTTTTGAGTGAATTTTTACCTTAAAGGCGGATGTGATTTGACCCGAGGAACGAGGGGCAAAACACACCTGCTATCTCGCCATGAAAACACCATGGCCTTAGTCCCCAAAAACACAAAAAGCCCCTTCGATTGCTCGAAGGGGCTTTATTTTTTTAATTGGCTGGGATGCAGGGATTCGAACCCCAATAGACGGAATCAGAATCCGTAGTCCTGCCATTAGACGACATCCCAGCAGGCAACTCAATTGGTTGCGAGAGGGTATATAGTCCGGTGAGGCCGGTTGAGTCAAGCAAAAATTTCGCCTTTTTCAAGACCCCTTCCGAGGGCTTCCCCTAACCCTCTTTGGGCAAAGGGCATTTTTGCCCTGAACAAGGCGCAGAAAAAAACGCCAGCGCCTTGTCCGCCCGGCTCGCTACCCCAGGCTCCGAATATGGGCCACGGCGTCGTCGATACGCTTTAAGGTCTCCTCTTTGCCGAGGACGTCGAGCATCTCGTACATGTCGGGACTGGCACCGGTGCCGGAGACGGCCAGGCGCATGGGCATGGCCACCTTGCCGAATCCCACCTCGAGCTTGGCCACCACGGCCTTGAAGGTCGCGGCCAGGGCGTCCTGGGTAAACTCGGTCTCAGCCAGGGCTTCTTTCATCACGAGGAGCACGTCCGCTGCCTCGGGCTTGAAGGCTTTTTTGGCCATCTTGGGATCGTACGCTTTCACGCCTTGAAAAAAGAACCGGGCGTTCTCGGCCATCTCCACCAGGGTATGGCTTCGGGGGGCCAGGGTTTTCACGGCCTTTTCCAGCTGCGCGCGGTCCTCGGCCACAATGCCCGCCTTCTCAAGGAAAGGCAGGAGGGCGTCGGTGATCTCCTCGGTAGACTTGGCCTGGATGTGCTCGTGGTTGATGGCCATGAGCTTGTCCTGGTCAAAGACACCGGGGGAGCGGCCGATGTTGTCCGGGGTGAACTTTTCGATGAGTTCTTCGCGGGTAAAGAACTCCTGATCCCCGCAGGACCATCCCAGACGCGCCAGGTAGTTGATCATGGCATCGGGAAGGATCCCCATGTCCCGATACTCGGTAACGCTGGTGGCACCGTGCCGCTTACTCAAACGGGCCTTGTCCGCCCCCAGCACCATGGGCACATGGCCGTAGGTGGGCACCTCTTCCCCCATGGCCTTGACGATGAGGACCTGCTTGGGGGTGTTGTTGACGTGGTCGTCGCCCCTTAAGATGGTGTTCACCTTCATGGTCAGGTCGTCCACGGCAACAGCCAGGTTGTAGGTGGGAGTTCCGTCACTACGCTGGATGATGAAGTCGTCGAGTTCTGCGTTGGGAATGGAGATCCGCCCCTTGACCATGTCGTCAAAGGCGGTGGCCCCGGCCAGGGGTACCTTGAAGCGCACCACGGCCCCTTCGGTGGGGCCCAGGTTCTTCTCGCGGCACTTGCCGTTGTATTTGGGTTTCTCCCCTTTGGCCCGTGCGGTCTCCCGCATCTCGTCGATCTCCTCGGGGGTGCAGGTGCACCAGTAAGCGTGGCCGTCCTCAAGGAGCTTGTCGATCACCTTTTTATAAAGGTCAAAACGCTTGGTCTGATAAAAGGGGCCCTGGTCCCAGTCGATCCCCAGCCACTCCAGCCCGTCGAAGATGGCCTGAACCGACGCCTCGGTGGAACGTTCCAGGTCTGTGTCTTCGATGCGGAGGATGAAGGTCCCGCCGGTTTTCCGGGCGTAGAGCCAGTTGAACAGGGCGGTGCGTGCTCCGCCGACATGAAGGTAACCCGTGGGGCTCGGAGGAAACCGTGTTATAATCTCACCCATAGCATCTCCTGTGGTATCTATTTTTTTAAAAAAAATTTTGCCCTTCAATCCGCACCCGCCCGAAAAAAAACGTTGTGGATCGATAGGGATCTGCGCTATCTACGGCTCATGGCCAATTACCACAGTTGCTTTGCCAGCACAAGTAGCCAAAATCTAAGCACGTGAATATTCTTGACAATCGCCTTTAAATAAAATAAATAAGGGCGGTTAAGACTGTTCCATCATTATACATAATTTTTTAAAGAAATAAATGAGTTAGGAGATAACCATGGCAGTACCTAAGCGTAAGACCTCCAAAGCCAGATCGCGAAAACGTCGCACCCATTACAAGACTGACGCCCCCAACGTGTCCGTCTGCCCCGAGTGCGGTGAGCCCAAGATGATGCACCAGGCATGCCCCGACTGTGGCACCTACAAGGGCCGCAACGTACTGGCTGAAGACGAAGAGTAGCGATCACACGATGTGTCGAATCCGCACGCGAGTAACAACGCGTGCAAGGCGCCACGTTTTTCCCCTGGAGTGTAGGGTCCATGCCTGACACCAATCCACGCAGTATCGTCGTCACCGGAGGGTCCCGGGGCATCGGCCGAGCGGTCTGTCTCGAATTTGCCGGTCCCGATACCCGTATTTACTTCAACTACGCGTCCTCCGAGGAGGCGGCACGGCAGACCGAAGCCCTTGTCGCTGAAAAGGGTGGTTCGGCCGTGGGCATCCGTGTGGATGTCACCTCCGAAGCGGAGGTCTCCGCCTTCATTAAGAAGGTGGTGGACGATACCGGGCGCGTGGATGTGCTGGTCAACAATGCCGGCGTCACGCGGGACGGGCTTTTGGTCCGCATGAAAGAGTCCGATTGGGACACGGTGTGCGACACCAATCTCAAAGGGGCTTTTTTCTGCCTGAAAGCCGCGGCACGGCCCATGATGAAGCAGCGTTCCGGCCGCATCATCAACATCACCTCCATGGTTGGGGTTACGGGCAATGCCGGCCAGGCCAACTACTGCGCCTCCAAGGCGGGGCTCATCGGCCTTACCCGTTCAGCGGCCCGCGAGCTGGCCTCCAGGCAAATCACGGTCAATGCCGTGGCACCGGGGTTCATCGATACCGACATGACCGCCGCCCTTTCGGAGGAGGCCATCGGATCCATCATCGCCCAGATCCCCATGCAACGTACCGGCTCACCTTCCGAGGTGGCCGGTGTTGTGGGTTTTCTCGCCTCAGAGCGGGCAGCCTACGTCACCGGGCAGGTACTTCATGTTAATGGGGGGATGTTCACATCATAACGACACAATGAGGTAGCGATGTCCGTAGAAGACAAAATCAAAAAAGTAGTCTCTGAAAAGCTGAAAGTCGAAGCCGGTGACGTGGTTCCCGAAGCGCACTTCGTCAACGACCTGGGAGCTGACTCCCTGGATCTCGTGGAGCTGATCATGTCCATGGAAGAGGTTTTCGATATCGAAATCTCCGACGATGAGGCAGAAAAGCTCGTTCGCGTCAAAGACGCCATCGAGTACATCGAAGCGCGCATGTAGCGCGTCCGGCCGCAAGGCCGACCTGGCAAGGCTCCCCTCCATGGGGAGAAGAGACAAAAAGACCATGACGATCAGGTTGACAGGGTGGGCCATTCCCACCCTTCCTTGTATCTATAAGGCACGATAAGATCATGAGCAACGACACAACCCCGTATGAGACCGAAGTCATCATCGGATGCGACCACGCCGCCTACCCCCTGAAGGAGACCATAAAGGCTTTCCTTGCTGAAAAGGGCGTCAAGGTGGTGGACGCGGGATGCCACGGGCCGGAGTCCGTCAACTATCCCGATTTCGCCAAAGAGGTGGCCGGCAAGGTCTCCGACGGGACACACCCGAAGGGCATCCTTCTGTGCGGCACCGGCCTCGGCATGTCCATGGCCGCCAACCGCTTCAAAGGTGTCCGTGCGGCCCTGGTGAGCGACGGTTTTTCCGCACGCATGAGCCGCATGCACAACAACAGCAACATCCTGGTCATGGGCGCCCGCGTCATCGGCGAATCCCTGGCCCTGGACCTTGTCCGGATCTGGATGGAAACCCCCTTTGAGGGAGGACGTCACCTGGATCGTATCCAGATGTTTGAGTCCTTCTGATCAACAGGGGAAACTGCACGGCAACACCGCTTTTCTATGGGGAGCGAACCCTTGAAAGCAGGGCCTGCACGGCGGGGTTCCCGGCGACAGGGGTCGCAGGCGGTGAGCCTGATCGCGATGACCCACGTCGAAGGCAACCTGCCGCCCTTGGGGATAAGGGCTTAAAGGGAAAATACCCGGCAGGGACGAACGCACACTGTTCGTCCACCGCACACCGGTCGGTCCCCACGGACCCCGGCAGCGCTTCAACAAGCCATTCGACGTGGCGTCCTTCACCAACCGAAAACCCGGCTGACAAGCCAAAACCGGCTGACGCGCCGAACACACGGCTGAAGAGGAAGCAAAGGTGAACCTGAAGTGTATTAGAGATGTGGACCCGGATATTGCCCTTGCCATTGAGAACGAAATCTCACGGCAACAGAACAACCTCGAACTTATCGCATCGGAAAACGCGGTGAGCACCCCGGTCATGGAAGCCATGGGCACCCCCCTGACCAACAAATATGCCGAAGGCTACCCCGGCAAGCGATACTACGGCGGTTGCGGCCACGTCGACACCGCCGAGGCCATTGCCATCGAGCGGGCCAAAGAGCTTTTTGGCGCAGCCTATGCCAACGTCCAGCCCCACTCGGGTTCCCAGGCCAACATGGCGGCCCTTTTCGGCATGCTTGAGCCCGGCGACACCGTCATGGGCATGGACCTCGCCCACGGCGGCCACCTCACCCACGGCAGCCCTGCCAGCTTCTCCGGCAAGTTGTTCAACTTTGTCCATTACGGCGTGGAAAAAGAGACCGGCATGATCGACCTCGACCATGTGGAGTCCATGGCCCGCGAGTGCAAGCCCAAGCTCATCATCGTCGGTGCCAGCGCCTATCCCCGCACCCTCGACTTCGAAGCCTTTTCCGCCATTGCCCAGCGCACCGGCGCCGCCCTCATGGTGGACATGGCGCACATCGCCGGCCTGGTGGCCGGTGGCGTCCATCCCAACCCCGTCCCCTACGCGGACGTGGTCACCTCCACCACCCACAAGACCTTAAGGGGTCCCAGGGGCGGCCTGATCCTTTCCGGCAAAGACCTCACAGGCGTCATGAACAAGCAGATCTTCCCCGGTATCCAGGGCGGTCCCCTCATGCACGTCATTGCGGCCAAGGCCATCGCCTTCAAGGAAGCGGCCACCGACGAATTCAAAGCCTACCAGGCACAGATCGTCAAAAACGCCGCCGTCCTGGCCGACGCCCTCATGGAGAACGGGTTTGACCTGGTCTCCGGCGGCACCGACAACCACCTCATGCTCCTGGACCTCACCCGCATGGACATCACGGGCAAGGACGCCGAAGAGACCCTGGACCGCGCCGGCATCACCGCCAACAAGAACGTGGTTCCCTTCGACACCCGCAGCCCCTTTGTCACCAGCGGGATCCGCATCGGTACCCCGGTGCTCACCACCCGGGGCATGAAGGAAGCTGAAATGAAGCAGGTGGCGGGTTTCATGGCCAAGGCCCTGACCAACAAGGACAACCCCGCCGTCATCGAAACCATTCGACAGGACGTGAAGGCCCTCTGCAACGCCTTCCCCCTGTTTACCGACTAACAGGTCACCGACCCGTTGATCGAAGGGAGGGCCGGCCCACAAAGCCGGGCCCTCCCACCGCCAAGGAGCCGCCCACATGGAACCGGAACAGACTCGCCCCTCATGGGCCCAGTACTTCATGGACATCACCGAGCTGGTGGCCAAGCGCTCCACCTGTACGCGCCGTGCGGTGGGAGCCATCCTTGTCAAGGACAAGCGGATCCTGGCCACGGGCTACAACGGCGCCCCCAGCGGGGTTCGCCACTGCGCCGAGACCGGATGCCTGAGAAAGCAGCTGGGCGTCCCCTCCGGGGAACGCCATGAACTCTGCCGCGGCGTCCACGCAGAACAGAACGCCATTGTCCAGGCCGCCCACTACGGGGTGTCCATCAACGGCGCCACCCTCTTTTGCACCAACCTCCCCTGCTCCATCTGCGCCAAGCTGCTGATCAACGCAGGGGTGAAGAAGATTGTGTACCAGTCGGGTTATGCCGACGCGATTTCCGAAGAGATGCTAAGCGAAGCCGGTGTTGAAGTGATTCAGGTCCCCTGAACCGGAGTATTGGCCCACAAGACCACTGTCACAAGGAGAACGCCATGAAATGCCCCTACTGCGCCGAAGACAACACAAAAGTCGTGGACTCTCGGGACACCAAGGATAAAAATGAAATCCGGAGGCGCCGGGAGTGCCTCGCCTGCGGCAGGCGCTTCACCACCTACGAGCACGTGGAAAAACTCCCGGTCATGATCGTGAAAAAAGACGGCCGCCGGGAAGAGTTTACCCGAAGCAAGGTGGCCGCAGGCCTCTACAGGGCCTGTGAAAAACTCGATATCAGCGTCAACGTCATCGACGCCTACTTGGACGAGCTGGAGCGGGACCTGCGGGAGACCGGAGAAAAAGAGATCCCCTCCCAGAAGATCGGTGAGAAGGTGATGATCTGGCTCCACGGCAAAAACGACATCGCCTACGTCCGCTTTGCCTCCGTCTACCGGGAGTTCAAGGACGTCAACGACTTTGTCATGGAGCTCAAGGGGCTCCTCTCAAAGGAGTCGCAGTAGCCGAGCCGTCCCCGGCACATTAAAGGGACGGCGCTTTACAAACAGCGCAACAAAGGGGGAGCCATGGAGGCTCAGGAGTACATGGAGATGGCCCTTGCCCTGGCGGCACGAGGCATCGGATGGACCTCCCCCAACCCCGCGGTCGGGGCTGTGGTGGTCAACAACGGACAGGTGGTGGGACGCGGCTGGCACAAGGCCTGCGGCGGCCCCCATGCCGAGGTCTTTGCCATTGATGAGGCAGGAGACCGGGCCGAAGGCGGCGACATCTATGTTACCCTGGAGCCCTGCAACCACACCGGCAAGACCCCGCCCTGCACCGAAAAGATTTTGAACGCCGGGATCCGGCGTGTCTTCATTGCCATGGAAGACCCCAACCCCGTGGCCTCGGGCGGCATCGAACGCCTCAGGTCCCAGGGAGTCGAGGTGACCTCCGGCATCCTTTGGGAAAAAGCCGAAGCCCTCAACGAAGGGTTCATCAAGCACGTGCAGACAGGCCGCCCCTTTGTGGTGGCCAAAAGCGCCGCCACCTTAGACGGCCGCACCGCCGCATCCACGGGCCACTCCCAGTGGATCACCGGCGAATCCTCCAGGCGCCATGTCCACGAGCTCCGGCACGCCGTGGACGCTATCATGGTGGGCATCGGCACGGTCAAAGCCGACAACCCCTCCCTCACCTGCCGCCTGGAATCCGGGGGAAAAGACCCCGTCCGCATCATCCTCGACAGTCGCCTCACCATTGACGACCAGGCGAGGGTATTGCAGCTCAATTCCGATTCTGATACAATAATCGTTTGCGGTAAGATCCCGGCAGACGCCGAGGAGCCCCTCCGGAAAAAGGCGCTCCTTGAGGCGGCCGGAGCGCGGGTCCTTGAGGTCCCCTTAAAGGACAATCACGTGGATCTTGACCGCCTCATGGCAACCTTGGGAAAAGAGAAGATCCAGAGCATCCTCCTCGAAGGGGGAGCGACCCTTCTCAAATCCGCCCTGGACGCAAAGATCGTGGACAAGTTCCGCATCTACATCGCGCCCAAGCTCCTCACAGGAGGCGACGGGTTTCCCGTCACCGCAGGCAAGGGGCCCCTCTCCATGGACGAGGCCCTGACCCTTTCCCGGGTTGCTGTTCGACACTTTGACAATGACGTAATGATCGAGGGCTACCTGTAAAGATGCCGATCGCCCTGCGGGGCGTGCCAGCCGTTTCAGGACCAGCTTTCTTGAGAAGAGGCGATGAGGTATGTTCACCGGAATTATTGAAGGATTCGGCACCATCAGGGACATCCGCCCCACAGGCCAGGGGTCCCGCTTTGCCATCGAGGCAGACTTTCCCCTCGACCGCGTCAAGATCGGGGACAGCATCGCTGTGAACGGTTCCTGCCTCACCGCCGTGGTCCTGGACGGCCGCCGCTTTGAAGTGGACGTAGCCCCCGAAACCATTAACCGCACCGTCTTTTCCACCATCCACGTGGGCTCACGCGTCAACCTGGAACGCGCCCTGCGCCTCTCCGACCGCTTAGACGGCCACATCGTCTCCGGCCATGTGGACGGCGTGGGCACCATTGTCAGCAAAGAGCGTCAGGCCAACGCGGTCATCGTCACCATTGCCGTGGAAAAGCACCTCTCCCGCTACATGATTGAAAAGGGCTCCGTGGCAGTAGACGGCATCAGCCTGACCATCAACGCCGTCACCGACACCACCTTCACCCTGAGCATCATTCCCCACACAGCAGAAATCACCAGCATCGGCCAGAAGCCGCCCGGTTCCATCGTCAACATCGAAACCGACATGGTGGGGAAGTACATCGAAAAATTTCTCATGACGCCCAAGCCCGATCAGAAGCCCCAAGCCCCTTCCATCGACATGGCCTTTCTGGCCGACAAGGGATTTTTGTAAGCCGACGACGCAAGAAAAAGGGACCGATGCGGGTCCCTTTATATAGTGAGAGCAAGAGGAGTAAGAGGAGTCTGATATGCCCGTTATATCCATCGAAGAAGCCATTGAAGAGATTCGCGCAGGTCGCATGGTCATCCTGGCCGATGACGAAGACCGTGAAAACGAAGGAGACCTGACCATGGCCGCCGAGGCGGTCACTCCCGAGGCCATCAACTTCATGGCCAAATACGGACGGGGGCTCATCTGCCTGCCCATGTCCTCTCAGATGTGCGACCACCTGGACCTGCCCATGATGGTGGACGACAACACCAGCCAGTTCGGCACCGGGTTCACCGTCTCCATCGAGGCCAAAAAAGGGGTTACCACCGGCATCTCCGCCGCGGACCGCGCCACCACCATCCTGACGGCGGTGGCCGATGAGACCAAGGCGGCCGACATTGCCCGCCCGGGCCACATCTTCCCCTTGCGCGCCCGTGACGGCGGGGTCATGGTCCGCGTGGGCCAGACCGAAGGATCCGTGGACCTGGCGCGCCTTGCCGGTCTCAAGCCCGCCGCCGTTATCTGCGAGATCATGGATGACGACGGCACCATGGCCCGCATGCCCTCCCTGGAGGAGTTCAGCAAGGAGCACGGCATCGGCATCTGCACCGTGGCGGACCTGGTGGAGTACCGCATGAAGAAGGAGTCCTTCGTCAAGCGGGCCGCCGAGACCATCATCCCCACCTCCTTTGGCGGGGACTTCAAGATCATCGCCTATGAAAACGACCTGGACAACCTCACCCACATCGCCATGGTCAAAGGGGAAATCAACCCGGAGGAGCCCGTTCTCGTACGCGTCCACTCCGAGTGCATGACCGGCGATATCTTCGGGTCCATGAAGTGCGACTGCGGCGATCAGCTCCAGCGTGCCATGGCCCGCATCAACGACGAAGGCTCAGGGGTCATCCTCTACCTTCGCCAGGAAGGCCGCGGCATCGGCCTGGTAAACAAGCTGAAGGCCTACGAGCTCCAGCGCCAGGGCTACGACACCGTGGAAGCCAACGAAAAGCTCGGCTTCAAGGCAGACCTGAGGGATTACGGCATCGGGGCCCAGATGCTCGCCGACATCGGCGTGCGCAAGATGCGCCTCATGACCAACAACCCCAAGAAGATGGTTGGCCTTCAGGGCTACGGGCTCTCCGTTGTGGAGCAGGTACCCATTGAGGTGCACACCAACGTCTACAACCAGGGCTACCTGACCTGCAAGAAGCTGAAGATGGGCCACACCCTGAACATCGAGCCCAAAAAAGACTCCCACAACATGTAGGGAGTCCCCAAGGACAACAAACCCGGAGCGGTCGGCTTGCCTGCCGCTCCTGTTTTCACATTTTAGACTGACGCCTATAAACCAATAGGGAAAGGGACTCACCATGCCCAATATCATCCAGTCCAGCCTGACCTCCGAAGGCAAAAAATTTGCCATCGTCGTAAGCCGTTTCAACGACTTCATCACCGAACGCCTTGTGGGCGGTGCCGTGGACGCCCTGACGCGCAGCGGCACAAAAGACGCAGACATCGACATCATCAAGGTCCCCGGTGCCTTTGAGATTCCCCTGCTGGCCCAGAAAGCCGTGCAGACCGAAAAATACGATGCCGTCATCTGCCTGGGTGCCGTCATCCGCGGGGCCACCCCCCACTTTGACTACGTCTGCGCCGAAGTATCCAAGGGCGTGGCCCATGTCAGCCTGGAAGCCAACATCCCCGTCATCTTCGGGGTCGTCACCACCGATACCATCGAGCAGGCCATTGAACGGGCCGGCACAAAAGCCGGGAACAAAGGCTTTGACTGTGCCCTGTCTGCCATCGAAATGGCCAACCTCATGACCGTCATGGATGAAGGACAGAAGTAAATGGGAGTAAGACGAGGCGCACGGGAGCTTGCGTTGCAGGCTCTCTTTTTTGCGGATATAAAGCCCCAGGCCCGCCACGACGCGGTGCAGCTCTTTCGGGACAACTACATCACCGACGAGGCGTATCTGCCCTTTTTCGATACCCTCACCGAAGGTGTCCTGGACAACCTGGAAGAGATCGACGCCGCCATTGCAAACCGATCCAAGAACTGGAAGGTCTACCGCATGTCTTCCGTGGATCGCAATGCCTTGCGGGTCGGGGTGTTTGAGATCATGTTCCTTGAAGATGTCCCGGACAAGGTAGCCATCAACGAGGCCATTGAGATCGGCAAACACTTTGGAACCGCAGAGTCGGGCGCCTTTATCAACGGTATCCTCGATGCCGTGTCCGCTGACAAAAGCTAAACTTTAGGAGGACCCGACCTTGTTGATCACAGACCTTGTTGTGGGACCCATCGGTGCAAACTGCATCATCCTCGGATGTGAAACCACCCGCGAAGCAGTGGTTATCGATCCCGGCGACGACGCCTCACGTATCTTGAAGGCCCTGGCCGATGAAAAGCTCACCGTTAAAGCCATCATCAACACCCACGGCCACTTTGACCATGTGGGGGCCAACAAGCGCCTGAAAGAGGCCACGGGCGCCGAGCTCATGATCCATGAAGCCGACGCGTCCATGCTCCAGGAGCTCTCGGTGACGGCCATGGCCTTTGGGCTCAAGGCGGAAAACTCGCCCCCGGCCGACCGTCTCCTCACCGACGGTGACACCATCACCTTCGGCAACAAGACCCTGGCGGTCCTCCACACACCGGGCCACACCCCCGGCGGGATCACCTTGTACTGCAAGGACGAGAAGGCGGCCTTTGCAGGGGATACCCTCTTCTACGGCTCCATCGGAAGAACCGACCTCCCCGGCGGCAACTACGCCACCCTCATCGCCAGCATCAAGGAGCAGCTCTTTTCCCTGCCCGATGACACCGTGGTCTACACCGGCCACGGTCCCAAGACCACCATCGGCACCGAAAAGCAGTACAACCCCTTTCTTAAGTAGAAGGGGGCGGGCATGACGCCCGGACTCCGGTACCAAATCAAAACGGGCCGTATCCCATCCGAAAAAAGGATGGGATACGGCCCGTTTTTTTTAAGGCGTCACAGCGGTAACTATTCAGATCAAACAAGCCTCCGGCGGCCCGCCGGCCTCCCTACCCCTCCTCCTCCGCCACCGAGCCGGGACCGGCCAGGGGCCGGAAACTCTTTTTGGAGGCCTGGCAGAAGGGGCAGGCCCAGTCATCGGGCAGATCCTTGAACGCGGTGCCGGGCGGGGTGCTGGTTTTGGGTTCCCCTTTGTCGGGGTCGTACACATAACCGCAGTTGTGGACCTGGCATTGATACATGTCTTTGAGTGAAGCCATGGAAGTACCTCCTGAAAGGATTGACGGGGGGTCGACACCACAATCATGTCGGGCTGCTGTCGGAACCAACAAAAGGGCACTACGGCATAACCTACCAAGTTTTTCGATATTATTCCAAGGTGTTTTGCCTCAGCCCCCCATACCCGCGGCCTAATTTATCCAAAGGCCCCCAGCTGGCATGCCCGAATCTTGACCCCGGTCTTTTCGCAGGCCCCGGCCAGTAGGGCCCGGGAGAGACCGTCCTCCTTGGCCTTGACAAAAATCTCCGCACAGGTGACGTGCCCCTTTGCCTCGGCACGTTCATTCAGCCAGCCGGCCACCTCTTCGGAGATGATCTCAGGAATCTGGATCCGTTTCTGCTTGTCCGGACCGAACCCGAACAGCCCCAGCTGGCAGGTCTCGATACGAATCTTGAGCTCATCAAGGCATGACCCGGCCTCCCCGGGGGTCACACCACAGCGCAGGGCCGTGGACAAGGCCAGGGCGCAGCTGATACGCCCCTGCCTTGCAGCCCCTTTCAACTCTTTGACTACCTGGTCTTTTGACACTGCCATTGCGCTACCTCCCCGTACACAGATCGTTCCTCGGTTGATTTACCCCAAGCCCCCATAAAACGGGCCTTTTCCACACCTCATTTCCCTTGCCATGGGCTGTGCTGTTCTGATACTCTTTTCCAACATTTACCGTAACGGCTCCCGCCAAAAACAACGCACTCCACTCATCCCGACCGGCAGGTGGCATCCACGCTCCGGTGGTGACCATCGTCTCCAAGACCATGGCCACGGACACCGCCCCGTGGCGCACGGGATGTTTGTCTGTTTTTCCGTGTCGTTACATAAAGAAAGACCCCCGGATGTATCCCACGGATCGCGCCCCGCGGAGCAGGTCGCCACAAAGACAAGGCTCCCTGGCGGCTCACCGCCGGACAAGGCGGCAACCCCGTGAATCAAGTGATCTGTTTGTTACATTTCCGGGAGCCCGACGTTCAGACATGCATCACGACGAGAGGGAACCGTCTGGTTTGCCCACAACCCGTCTGATACAATAACAGTTGGAAGGCGCTTTCGCCAAGCCCCACGGCATCGCGCCGGGGTGAGTCTGCCCCGGCCCGTAACGGCCCCACCCTGCCGAAGCCGTATGGCACCGGCCCCTTCCGACGAAAGAGATACGACCCATGTCCCTGGTTCAGACACGAAAAAAAACACGAACCCTCCGTGTCGGAGGGGTGGCCGTGGGCGGTGACGCCCCCATCTCGGTGCAGTCCATGACCAACACCCGCACCGAAGACATCAAGGCCACCGTGGCCCAGATCCACCGCCTGCAAGAGGCAGGGTGCGAGATCGTCCGGGTGGCGGTTCCCGGCATGGAGGCGGCCGAAGCCATCGCCGCCATCAAAAAAGAGATCGCCATTCCCCTCATCGCAGACATCCACTTCGACCATCGGCTGGCCATTGCCGCCGCTGAAAACGGAGCCGATGCCCTGCGCATCAACCCGGGGAACATCGGCAGCCGGGAAAAGGTCGTCAAGGTGGTCACCTGCGCCAAGGAACGCGGCTTGCCCATCCGCATCGGGGTCAACGCCGGGTCCCTCTCCCAGGAGATCCTGGACCGGTTCGACGGGGTCACCCCCGAGGCCATGGTGGCCAGTGCCATGGAGAACATCCGTATCCTTGAGGAGCTCGACTTTTTCGACATCAAGATCTCCCTGAAGGCGTCGGACGTCACACGCACTGTGGAGGCCTACCGCCTCCTCTCCGGTCAGGTGGACTACCCCCTGCACGTGGGGGTTACCGAAGCTGGCTCCCTGTTTCCCGGGGTGGTAAAATCCTCCATCGGCATCGGCATGCTCCTCTCCGAGGGCATCGGGGACACCATCCGCGTCTCCCTGACCCGGGACCCCGTGGAGGAGATCCGCGTGGGCCAGGAGATCTTAAAGTCCCTGGAACTCCGGCGCTTCGGCCCGGAGATCGTCTCCTGCCCCACCTGCGGCCGCTGCAACATCGACCTGTTCTCCATCGTGGAACAGGTGGAACAGGCCCTCATCGGCCGAAAGACGCCCATCAAGATCGCCATCATGGGATGCGTGGTCAACGGCCCCGGAGAAGCCCGGGAAGCCGACATCGGCGTTGCGGGCGGCCACGGCATCGGGATTCTGTTCAAAAAGGGGCAGGTGGTGAAAAAATTCCCCGAAGATCAGTTGGTGGAGGTGCTCCTGGCCGCCATCGATGATTTTGAAAAAAATAAAGCGTAACGACTCAACAGACCATAAAGAAACGATCACGGCCTGCATTAAAAACCGGCCGATATACCCATGAGGACGACAATGGCAAAAAAGGTACAGACAGCGATTACCCCCACCCGAACCGAAGACTACCCCCAGTGGTACCAGCAGGTGGTCAAGGCCTCCGACATGGCCGAAAGCTCCCCTGTGCGCGGGTGCATGGTGATCAAGCCCTGGGGCTATGCCCTCTGGGAAAACATCCAGAAGTCCATGGACGCCAAGTTCAAAAAAACCGGCGTGAGAAACGCCTACTTTCCCCTTTTCATCCCCTTGAGCTTCCTTGAAAAAGAAGCCGAACACGTGGAGGGCTTTGCCAAGGAGTGCGCCGTGGTGACCCACCACCGCCTTGAAGCAGGGCCCGAAGGGGGCCTGGTGCCCGCAGGGGAGCTCGCCGAGCCCCTCATCGTGCGCCCCACCTCCGAGACCATCATCGGGGACTCCTTTGCCAAATGGATCACCAGCTACAGGGACCTTCCCGTCCTCATCAACCAGTGGGCCAACGTGGTGCGCTGGGAAATGCGCACCCGGACCTTCCTGCGCACCAGTGAGTTCCTCTGGCAGGAAGGGCACACCGCCCATGCCACCTCCGAAGAGGCGATTTCCCGCACCGAGCAGATGCTGGAGGTCTACGCCAATTTTGCTGAAGAGTATCTCGCCATGCCGGTAATCAGGGGCCGCAAGTCAGACTCCGAACGATTCCCCGGCGCCGTGGACACCCTCTGCATCGAAGCCATGATGCAGGACCGAAAAGCCCTGCAGGCTGGGACCTCCCACTTCCTCGGCCAGAACTTCGCCAAGGGATCGGGCATCACCTTCCAGAGCGCCGATGAAAAAGAAGAGTACGCCTGGACCACCTCCTGGGGCACCTCCACCCGCCTCATCGGCGGCATGATCATGACCCACGGCGACGACGACGGCGTCATCATGCCCCCCCGCATCGCCCCGGCCCACATCGTGCTCCTGCCCATCTTCCGCAAGCCCGAAGAGAAAGAGGCGGTGCTGGCCTACACCCGCAAGCTGGCCGAAGAGCTCTCCCAGGTGACCTACCACGGCCGTGCCATCGAAGTGGAAGTGGACGAGCGCGAGATCGGCGGCGCCCGAGGCTGGGACTGGATCAAAAAAGGCATTCCCGTCCGCGCCGAGATCGGCCCCCGGGACATGAAAGAGGACTCGGTCTTCATGGCCCGCCGCGACCTCTCCCCCAAGGAGAAGCGCGGCGTCAAGCGCGAAGAGCTCCTGGCCACCCTGCCCGCCATCCTGGACGAGATCCAGCAGACCCTCTTCGACCGGGCCCTGGCCCACCGAGAAGCCAACACCCGTCCCATGGACGACAAAGAGGCCTTCTACGCCTGGTTCACCCCGGAAAATGAAGAGAAGCCCGAAATCCACGGCGGGTTTGCCCTCTCCCACTGGTGCGGAGACGGCGACTGTGAAGAAAAGATCAAAACCGACCTGAAGGTCACCATCCGATGCATCCCCTTTGAAGGCGAGGAAGAAGAGGGCACCTGCATCTGCTGCGGCAAACCCAGCAAAAAACGGGTGATCTTCGCCAAGGCATACTAATACCCCCAAAGGGGCCGCCACATCCGGTGACGGCCCCTTTGGTTTTTGTTTGATGTCAACGTAACGAAACGGTTTTCTTTAAACGTTGCGCTTTAACGCGTCGCGTTACCAAAGGCTGAACCGTTACATGTGCAAAAAAACCTTAACGTAAAAAATGGCCCCGGGGCCACGTGGTGAGGCAGCAGTACCGATGATCCGTATAAACGATATCCTGGACAGAATCATAGAAATCCATCCCGATGCCGACCTGGACATCGTGGAAAGGGCTTACATCTTTTCCGCGCGCGTCCACGACGGCCAGACACGCCTGTCCGGAGAGCCCTACCTCACCCACCCCCTGGAAGTGGCCTACATCCTGGCCGACATGAAACTCGACGTGGAGAGCGTGGCTGCGGCCCTGCTCCACGACGTGGTTGAAGACACCCACGCCACCGAAGAGGAGATCGCCCAGTACTTCGGCACCGGGGTGTGCCATATCGTGGCCGGGGTCACCAAGCTCAGCAAACTCAGCTTTGCCACCTCCCAGCAGCGCCAGGCCGAGAGCATCCGTAAGATGATCCTGGCCATGGCCAACGACATCCGCGTCATCCTCATCAAGCTGGCCGACCGCCTCCACAACATGCGCACCCTGAAGTTCCACAAGCGCGAGGAGAAAAAGCGGCAGATCGCCAAGGAGACCATGGACCTTTACGTGCCCATCGCCTCCCGCCTGGGGATCTACTGGCTCAAACAGGAGCTCGAGGACATCGCCTTTGAAACCCTGCAACCCGAAGAGTACAAGAAAATCCGGGAGCAGGTGAAAGACGATCAGCTGTCCCAGGAAGAGGTGGTCGCCTCCACCAAAAACCGCATCAAGGAGCTCATGGAGGATGCAGGGCTCCACGGCCAGGTCATGGGACGCTACAAGCAACTCTACAGCATCCACCACAAAATGGTCTCCCAGCAGCTCACCTTTGACGAGATCTACGACCTCGTGGCCTTCCGCATCATCCTGGACACCATCCCCCAGTGCTACACGGCCTTAGGGATCATCCACAGCACCTGGAACCCCATCTCCGGAAAATTCAAAGACTACATCGGCGTGCCCAAGCCCAACATGTACCAGTCCCTCCACACCACGGTGGTGGGACCCGGCGGGCACCGCATCGAGGTGCAGATCCGCACCAAGGAGATGGACAAAGTCGCCAAATCCGGCATCGCCGCCCACTGGTCCTACAAAGAGGGCAAGGTGGCCGACGAGAAGCTGGGGGAAGCCTACGCCTGGGTCCAGGACCTGGTGGAGAACCAGGAAAACGTGAAGAACCCCGGCGAGTTCATGGAGAACGTCCGCATCGACCTCTTCCAGGACGAGGTGTACGTCTTCAGCCCCAAGGGGGAGATAAAAACCCTGCCCAAGGGTGCCACCCCCATCGACTTTGCCTACGCCATCCACACCGAGGTGGGCAACCAGTGCAGCGGCGCCAAGGTCAACGGCCGCCTGGTCTCCCTCACCTACGAGCTCCAGACCGGCGACGCCGTAGAGATCATCATCACCAAGGGCAACACCCCCAGCAAGGACTGGATCGGCTTTGTAAAGACCGTAAAAGCCCGCTCCAGGATCCGGCACTTCATCCGCTCTGAGGAGAAAGAACACAGCGTGGCCCTGGGCAAGGACCTGCTGGAAAAAGAGTTCAGGAAGCACGGCCTCAACTTCAACAAGCTCTCAGCAACGCCGGAGATGGAAGAGGCCGCCGCCGCCTTCGGCTTCAAGGGCGCCTCCTCCCTCGTGGAAAACGTGGGCTACGGCAAGGTGACCCCCCGTCAGGTGGCAAACCGCTTCCTCCCCCAGGAGAGCAAGCAGGAGAAACCCGAACACTCCCTCTTCCACCGGCTCATGGGCCGATCACGAAAGAAGAAAGAGGGGGATGCCGTCATCGTCAAGGGCATCGACAACATCCTCATCCGTCTGGGCAAATGCTGCAACCCCGTGCCCGGGGATGAGATCACCGGCTACGTCACCCAGGGCCAGGGCATCACCATCCACCGCAGCAACTGCACCAATGCCCTTACCATGAGCCCGGAGCGCTGCGTGGACGTCACCTGGGCCAGCGAAACCCAGGAAAGCCTGCCCGTCAGCATCCTCGTGCGTTCCCAGGACCAGGTGGGCCTGCTGGCCAAGATCACCTCGGCCATCAGCGACAGCCGCGCCAACATCGTGGACCTTGTCATGAGCCGCCAGGACCAGGGCGGCTACGAATGCACCTTTACCCTCAATGTCAGCAACACCGACCAGATCAAAAAGGTCATCCAGAACATCAAGCGCATCCGCTCCGTCCGAGAGGTGCGCCGAATCGGCGACTGATGTGCCTTGGGCGGCCCTGCCGGGGCCAGACTTTTGCCGATTTTTTGGGGCTGGTTTTGACACACAGGCCATAAAAAAACAGCAGAATGGATGTCGTTTTCATGGAGGAAAGCGCCTCCTCGGCGAGGGAGGCCATGCTGTTGATAATCAGGCCCCGAAGCCGCGCCACCCTAAAATTCTGTTCTTTAAGGCCTTCAATCATCCGGTTGGTGTCGCTGGCACTCGGGTGTCGAAATCACCGGAGGCTACGGCGGTGAAGGTTCGGGTCTCTTCCTCCAGAAACTCGTGAATGTTCAGGGCATAGGTCATCACGATGTTAACCGTCCAGCCAGTCATGCCAGCCACAAAAAAACGCCTCCGGTTCTCACCGAAGGCGTTTTTTTATTTTTCAACAGGTCACATCAGGTTCGTCAGGACACCTCAAGCCCCTTTTTTTCCATCAAGGCCAGGCCGTACTCAATGGAGACGGCATAGCTGATCTGGGTGTCGTATCCCGAAGGCCGACTGCCCCGGGCAAAATCCCCACCGTCTTCAACCGGGGAAAACCGCCCGATGACCACCCCGATAACCCGGCCGTCATCGGCATTCACCAGGGGGCCTCCGGCCACGCCGTCAAACACCATGGTGTCGAAAAGCAAAAGCCGCTTTCCGTTCCTGGAACACACCTTGGAACTCAGGATCGCACTCTGGGCCACGAGGTTATGCATTTCATCGTGGCCGAAGGGAAACCCGAGGCTGAGAAGGCTGGTGCCTATAATCAGGTTCTCGGTGGTCCCCCCAAGGTGATCCGGGGTCCGGATACGCAGGTTTCGATCGATCTCCAGAAGCGCCACATTGTGGACCGTGTCCGCAGCCGCCACCGAGACGCTCATGGCCGACACCCGATCCAGGCTGATGGGCATGAAATCGTCCGGGTTGCTCGTGGGAACCACCATCAAGCCTTCGGGGTCCTCCTCAATGAGGTGGGCTGCCGTCAGCAAGTACCCGTCGTCGTGCATGAGAAAGGCCGTCCCCAAAAACACAACGGAGCTCTCCTTCTTCCGCACCAGCATCATGCACCCGCCTGCAAATTTCTGACTCACATCCTGTAACATCGCTTATCCTCCTTTTGCAGATCAGGCGCTTTTCTTGCGCGCAAACACGACGTGGGGGGCCTCGGCACCCTCGATCTCAAACTCTTCGCCCTTCTTCTTGCCGGTCTTCACGCTGAAGGTCTGGACCCCGATGTACTCGTTGAGCCCTTTCTTCAGGCTCACGCACATGATGATCAGGACAATGCCAAAGGGCAGCCCCGTGGTGATCACCGCAGACTGCAGGGCGGCCAGGCCGCCGCAGAGCAGCAGGGTCGCCGCCACCACCCCTTCCAGAATGGCCCAGAAAAGGCGCTGGGGAATGGGGGGATCCGGGTTGCCGCCGGCGGTGATGATGTCGATGACCATGGACCCCGAGTCCGACGAGGTCACAAAAAAGCTCACCACCACGAGAACCCCCAGCACACAGGAGATGCCGGATAACGGAAAGTGCTCAAGGAGGACAAACAAAGAGACCGGCACGTTCTTGGCCACAGCCTCGGCAATGCCGCCGCCACCGAACATCTCGATGAACAGTGCGGAGTTCCCGAACACCGTCAGCCACACAAAGGTGACAAAGGCCGGAATGCAGAGGACCCCCATGATAAACTCTCGGACGGTGCGCCCCTTGGAGACTCGGGCGATAAACATCCCCACAAAGGGAGACCAGGCAATCCACCAACCCCAGTAAAAGACGGTCCAGCCGTTCTGCCAGTTGGTGTTCTCAAAGGTTTCGCTCCAGGTGGCCAGCTTGGGAAAATTCTGAATGTAGGATCCGATGTTTTCGAGGAGGCCGTTGAAAATAAAGAGCGTGGGACCGCACACCAGAACAAAGAGCAACAGCCCCGTGGCCAGCCAGACATTGAGTTCCGAGAGCCTTCGGATCCCCGCATCCAGCCCCTTCACCACAGACGTCGTGGCAATGGCCGTAATCCCTGCGATGAGCCATAGCTGGGTGGTGGCACTCTGCTCCCACCCGAAAAGGTGGGCCAGACCGGCGTTGATCTGCTGCACACCGAACCCCAGGGAAGAGGCCACACCGAAAAGGGTGGCCACCGTGGCCAGGATATCGATGACATTGCCCCAGAAACCGTGGATACGCTCCCCGAGCAGGGGGTAGAACACCGCACGGATGGAGAGGGGAAGCCCTTTGTTAAAGCTGAAAAAGGCCAGGGCCAGCCCCACGATGGAGTAGACGGCCCAGGGGTGGAACCCCCAGTGGAGAAAGGTGATGGCCATGGCGGTTCGCGCCGCTTCCGTGGGGCCATCTGAAGGAAACGGGCTGGCACCGAAGTGGTACATGGGCTCTGCCACCCCGTAAAAAAGAAGGCCGATGCCCATGCCCGCGGAAAAGAGCATGGAAAACCAGCTGAGGGTGCTGAAGTCAGGTTCGGCGTCTTCCCCCCCGAGCCGGATATCTCCGTACCGACTGAACATCAGGTAGAGGGCAAAAAAGAGAATGATGTTCATGGTCCAGACAAAAAACCAGCCGGCATTGGAGGAAATCGCCGCCTGAAGCGGACCGAAAAAATCGCCGACTTTCTGATGAAAAAAGATGGTGAACACCACAAAGCCAACAATAATGGCTGCTGAGGTGAAAAAAACCTGGGGATGGACATCAAAGCGGGGAGACGCGCCCGAAGGCGCAGAAGAGGCATCGGAAGCCCCCTGAGGGTTTAACTCGCTGTCTGTCATAAGAAAAATCCACTGAGTGTTTCAAGAAACCCGAAGGGCGATGAAGATCCCTGGCCGCCGACCCTGTATAAACGGGCCTTCGGAGCATCATGAAACCCTGCAGCACACCCGAGGAAATCAAGCCATAAACCTGATTTCCTCGGGTGTTGCTGCCGGAAAGCTGCCGTGCGGGCCCCATGCAAAATATGCCTGCAGATCCTTCTCGCCTCTCCGGAACAACCGGAATCCGGCCCGCGGGCATTAAGGACAACCTTACCGTGGGCCGGGAAAACATGCGGGATGATCACTCACTTCATACCTTACACGAGCAGCAGACCACTCGAAATTTAAAATACTAAGAAAGCAATAAAGCAACAATGTGTTTTCAAATAACTTTTCAAAACATGACCGCACTTAAAAAGCACGGTAAAGTCAGTCATCTCGCAAAAACCGAAACAGGCTAACATAAATAAGGGAACTTTAAAACCCTTGTAATTATGATGCTAACAGCGCCCCATCCAAGCCTTATGGCGCAGACGTGCGCCCATCAAGGGAATCTCGCCATACACGTAACCCGCTGTTTCACAGATTTAAATTTTCGGACAATGGGACATTTTCAACACAAGATTTCCTAATATTAGATGGGAATTCATCGCCATGCCGTATTCGGCCTGCCGCCCCCGGAAATGTCGGGTAATACCTGGCCCTTGCCCCGAATTTTCCCACTCTTTTCTTGACTTTTGATATGAATTATATTTTTATTCTGAATATCATTCAATTATGGAATTGCGTTTTACCCAAGCTTCCCGCCGGCCCTGCCTTTTCGCCGGATCCATCCATCCCACCCCTGGAGGCCTTATGGAATTCGCGTTTACCAAAGACCAACTGATGTTCAAAAAAGAGGTGATCCGATTCGCCCGGAAAGAGATCGTCCCTCGCGTGGAAGAGAACGATCGGAACCACACCTTCGACTTTGACGCCTTTCGGAAAATGGGAGAGTTCGGCCTTCTGGGCCTCCACCTCCCGGAAACCTACGGCGGCTCCGGCGCCGACGTGGTCACCACGGTACTGGCAGGAGAGGCCCTGGGTGAAGCAGGTGTGGACGGAGGGCTCACCCTCTCCTACGGCGCCCACTCCTTCCTCTGCGCCGACACCCTCTGCTGCCACGGCACCGAGGCCCAAAGGCAAAAATACCTGCCGGACCTCATCTCCGGCGCAAAAATCGGCTGCATGGGGCTCACCGAACCCAACGCCGGCTCCGACGTCGCCTCCATGAAAACCACGGCCACCAGAAAAGGCGACACCTATGTGTTAAACGGCAGCAAAACCTTCATCACCAACGGCCCCATCGCCGATGTGGCCCTCATCTACGCAAAAACCGACCCCCAAAAAGCCCACGACGGCATTTCCGCATTCATCGTGGAAAAAGGCACCCCCGGCTTTGAGGCAGGCCCTCCCATGAACAAACTGGGCTGCAGAAGCTCCCAGACCTCGGAGCTCTTCTTCTCCGACTGCGTCATCCCTGCGGAAAACCTGGTGGGCACCGAAGGCACGGGCTTTCTCATGGCCATGCAGACCGTGGAGTGGGACCGCAGCGCCCTGCTCTCCCCCATGGTGGGCGGCATCAACCACGCCCTTGCCCGCTCCGTGGCCTACGCCAAAGGCCGGGAACAGTTCGGGCGCCCCATCGGCGCGTTCTACGCCACCAAAGAGAAGCTCGCCTCCATGAAGATCTTCGCCGAAGCGGCCAAACTCCTCGTCTACCGTATCGCCTGGTGCAAAGGCCAGGGCAAGCCCGTCAACCACCTGGAAGCGGCCGTGGCCAAACTCTTTGTGGGCGACTGGCTCCTGGGCCCAAGCAACGACGCCCTCCTGCTCCACGGCGGATACGGCTACTGCCACGAGTACGGCATGGAACGCATCTTCAGGGACGGACGCCTCGCCCCCATCGGCGGCGGCACCTCCGATGTCCAGAAAATGATCATCTCCAAAATGATATAGGGGGACCTGCCATGAACTTTGAGCACACCCGGGAAGAACGCGACCTGTTCCTCTCCCTTGAAACCATCCTCGGCACCCACCCCGACGAGCACCCCAAAGCCCTCATCAACCTGCTCTCGGACACCGGCTACACCACCTTGGACGCCCCCGGCCTCGCCACCGCCCTTCCCGGTGCGCAGGAACGCCTGGCCCAATGGAACCCCACAGCCTACCGCACCGTAGAATACGGCCTGCGCATTGCAGCGCCCCTCATGGAACGGTTTGGCCAGAAATCCTGGCAGGCAGAGTGGGTAGCCCCCGTCCAAAGCGGAAAAACCCTTGCCACCGCAGCCTTTGAGACCCCTCCGGGCGCAAAAGGCCTCACCGGGACACCCCACACAAACGAGACCTTCATATCCGGTACCTTAACGGGCATCCCCGGTGCCGACATCGCCGACCTTATCGTGGCCGCAGGCACCGTGGACGAAGCCCCGGCCCTTTTTCTCATCGAACAGGGAACCCCGGACATCTCCCTCACCCGGGGAGCCACCGGCCTGTTTACCCTGACGGCCCGCGGCGCAAGCCTTGCCCACACCCACGTGACCGTCCTTGAGCCAAGCGCCCCCATGGCCTCTCTTCTCACCCTCTTAAAAACCCAGCTCCAGGCCTCCGAAGCCACCGGCCACGCCGCCGCCCTCTTTGAACAGGCCAAAAAAGCGGCCAAAACCAAACCCGGCGGCGGCAAGCCCCCCATCGCACGTCAGGAAGTGGGCTTCACCCTGGCCACCATGTACACCCTGCTCCAGACCAGCCGCCTCATGAACGCCAACGCCTCGGCCCTCATCGCCACCGAAGAGAGCGACGCCGCCATGGCCGCACACTGCGCCCGGGTCTTCTGCAGCGACGCCGCCGAAGAGATCGTCTCCTCCGCCCTCTCCGTCATGGGCGAACAAGGCTTTGAAAAAGGAGGCCCCGCCGACCGCCTGGCAACCATCCAGGCCCTGCGCGTGGAAGGCGCCTCCGTGGGCCAGACCAAAGAGGCCATCGGCAACATGCTGCTGAAATATTAACGGCATAAAACACAGCCTCCGGCGGCCCTGCCGGGGGCCAAGCTTTTGAAAAGCTTGACAAACAGGTTTTAAAATTTCCCGACTCCTTTGGAGATAGGCCGGTTTAAGCCAAATAGTCAACGAGTTACGATAACGAATCTTAACCCTTTAAGGCTTGTTGCATCGCTCGTACAAACCACCAACATATGTTTCGGGCGAAGCCCGAGCCCAAGGCCCTTGCGCTTTAACCCGAAGAACGAGGGACAAAGCGCTGGGGCAATATGCTTTCGAGATGTTTTCGCTATTGTGGCTTCGCCACCCTCGCCGCCGGAGGCCGTGCGGTTAAATCAACACAGGGCAGGTGGTGACAACGTATCCTGTAACGTCGAAGCTTGTGATCCAGTCCGCATCAACCATCAGAGTTCATGTCGGGCGCAGCCCGAGCCGAAAGCCATTGCGCATTGTCCTGAGGAACGAAGGGCAAAGCGCAATGGCAATAAGCTTTCGAGGTGTTTTTCGCTATAGTGGCTTCGCCACCCTCGCCGCCGGAGACAGGCTTTTCCTTGCACTTTAACCATAGAAGGCACGCTTTTGTTTTTTTCCTGTGCCCTAAAAAATGATTCCAAATACGGAGGATATATGGCTGTTATCAGATCTGCGGTGGATACGACGTCTGAGACCTACCGGAAAAATGTGGAGGCGATGTCCGAGCGGGTAGGGATGTTGAAGGAACGGCTCAAGGAGGCACGGGAGGCCCGGTCGGACAAGGCAAAATCCCGGCTGGCCCAGCAGAACAAGCTGTCGGTGCGGGAGCGCCTCGACCTTCTCTTGGATCGCAACACGCCTTTTCTGGAGTTGGGGGCCCTGGCAGCCTACGGCCAGTACGACGGCAAGGTCCACGGTGCGGGCAGCGTCATGGGCATCGGGGTGATCCACGGCCGGGAGGTGATGGTCCACGCCAACGACCCCACCATCAAAGGGGGCACGGTCTACCCCATGGGGGTGAAAAAGACCCTCCGGTGCCAGGCCGTGGCCATGGAGAACCGCCTGCCCACGGTCTATCTCATTGATTCGGGCGGGGCCTTTCTACCCCTGCAGTCCGAGGTGTTTCCCGACATCGACGACGGAGGCCGGGTCTTCTACAACCAGGCCATGATGTCCAAGATGGGCATCCCTCAGATCACCTCGGTCATGGGGCTTTGCACGGCCGGGGCCGCCTACATCCCGGCCATGAGCGACGAGGTGGTCCATGTCAAGGGCACCGGAGCCATCTTTCTGGGCGGCCCGCCCCTGGTCAAGGCCGCCACTGGCGAAGAGGTCACCGCCGAAGAGCTGGGCGGGGCCGACCTCCACTGCCGGGAGTCCGGGGTCTCGGACTACCAGGCCCAGGACGATGCCCAGGCCCTTGCCATGGTGCGCGAGTCTGTCCGCCAGCTTCCCGGAAACGGCAAAAGCACCATGCCCATGGCCGAGCCCACCGAGCCCCTCTACGACCCCGAAGAGCTCTACGGCATCGTCAGCCATGAGCTGAAAATACCCTACGATGTCCGAGAGATCATCGCCCGCCTCGTGGACGGCAGCGACTTCCACGAATTCAAGCCTTTGTACGGCTCTACCCTGGTGTGCGGCTTCGCCCATATCCACGGCTACCCCGTGGGCATCCTTGGCAACAACGGCATCCTCTTCTCCGAGAGCGCCCTCAAGGCCACCCAGTTCATCCAGCTCTGCGACCGGCGTGGCATCCCCCTGGTCTTCCTCCAGAACATCAACGGCTACATCATCGGCAAGGCCTACGAGGCCCAGGGCATAACCAAGGATGGCCACAAGATGGTCAACGCCGTGGCCACCGCCTCGGTGCCCAAGTTCACCGTCATGGTGGGGGCCTCCTTCGGCGCCGGAAACTACGGCATGTGCGGCAGGGCCTACAGCCCCCGCCTCCTCTGGACCTGGCCCAGCCACGAAATAGGCGTCATGGGCGGAGAGCAGGCCGCAGGCGTCCTTGTCACCGTCAAAAACGACCAGCTCGCCCGGGAAGGACAGCCGCCCCTCACCGACGAGATGGTTGATCAGATCAAGGTCCCGGTCATGGACGCCGCCCGAAAGGAAGGTGACGCCTACTACAGCACCTCCCACCTCTGGGACGACGGCATCATCGACCCCAAAGACACCCGCACCGTCCTGGCCCTCTCCATCTCCGCAGCCCTCAACGCCCCCCTGCGTGACGACAAGGAAGGGTTTGGAGTGTTCAGGATGTGACCAGGGAATAATCCCCTGGACCCCAGGCTCGCGAATGCTCCGAGCCCTCGCTTGTCGCACCGCAAACCGCTGATGCAGGTTGAAGGCCGAGACGAAGAGTTGGCGGAAGCGGATTCCTCGGGCACGTCACATTCGCTGACGGGCTGCGCCCGTGGGTAAAGAAACTGAGAAACAAAACGTATCGAAAACGCTAAAACAGCCTTAAAAAAGTAAGAGATCTCACCAAAGGCACCAATATTAAATCCTATTTGCGGCAAAAATATAACACCGTGACCACACTCTTACGAAGCTTGTGAGTCAGCCCGTATAAACCATCGGCGTTTATGTCGGGCGAAGCCCGAGCCGAAGGCCCTTGCGCTTTGGCCCGAGGAACGAGGGACAAAGCGCAAGGGCAATCAGCTTTCGAGGTGTTTTTCTATAGTGTGGCTTCGCCACCCTCGCCGCCGAAGGCACGCTTTTTAACCCGATGTTAACGACGAGGCAAAAATGACTCAAACCATTGATAAGGTATTGATCTCCAATCGAGGGGAAATTGCTGTTCGGATTATGCGCACCTGCCGTGAGATGGGGATTGAGACAGTGGCGGTGTATTCGGAGGTGGACCGCAAGGCGGCCCATGTGCTGGCAGCGGATGAGGCGGTGTGTATCGGGCCTGCCGAGGCGGCGCAGAGCTATCTCAACATGGACGCCATTGTTGGGGCGGCACGTAGCACGGGGGCTCAAGCGATCCACCCGGGATACGGGTTCCTGGCGGAGAACGCGGAGTTTGCCGAGCGATGCAGGGCCGAGGGGTTTCTCTTCATTGGACCGGAGCCTGAGGTGATCCGCCTGCTGGGGGACAAGACGGCGGCAAGAAAAAAGCTGTCTACCGAAGGGCTTCCCATCATCCCAGGGACCTTGGGGGGTGAGGCCTCCCTGAAAGAGCAGGAGAAGGCGGCCCTTGCCATGGGGTATCCCGTGGTGGTGAAGGCGGCTGCCGGGGGCGGGGGCAAGGGGATGCGAACCGTCATGCGGCCTGCGGAGCTGGAGGCGGCCCTGGCGGCAGCTTCAGCCGAAGCATTGGCTGCCTTCGGAAGCGGCGAGGTTTACATCGAGAAATACTTAGAAGGGCCCCGCCACATCGAGGTACAGATCCTGGCCGATACCTTCGGAAACGCCATCCACCTTATTGAGCGGGAGTGTTCGGCCCAGCGGCGCCACCAGAAGATCGTGGAGGAGTGTCCCTCGCCTGTGGTGGACGAAACGCTCAGGCACACCATGGGCATGGCGGCGGTCAACGCGGCCAAAGCCGTGGGGTACACCAACGCAGGCACCTTTGAGTTCCTGATGGATCAGGAGATGAACTTTTATTTTCTGGAGGTCAACACCCGCCTTCAGGTGGAGCACCCCGTCACCGAAATGATCACCGGCGTGGACCTGGTGAGAGAGCAGATCCGCATTGCAGCGGGCGAGCCCCTGGCCTTGTCCCAGGAAGACATCATCCCACGGGGCCACGCAGTGGAATGCCGCATCTACGCCGAAGACCCGGCAAACAACTTCATGCCCTGCCCCGGCACCCTCCGGACCCTGGAGGAACCCTCAGGACCCGGCGTCCGCGTGGACAGCGGGGTCTACCAGGGATGGACCGTGCCCATGGAGTACGACCCCATTCTCTCCAAGCTCATCACCTTCGGCCAGGACCGACAGGCTGCCACCCAGCGCATGGTCCAGGCCTTGAAACAAACCGTCATCACCGGCATCAAAAGCCCCGTGCCCTTTCTCATCGACCTCCTGGAATCCGAGACCTTCCGGAACGGCCAGGTCAAAACCGACACCATCGACACCACCCTCTCGGGCTGGTCCCCGACCCGCCCGGAGGTGGAAGCCCTGCTCGCCTACGTGGCCCATGACCTCTTCGGCCAGGCAAAGGCTGCACAGCCCCAAGGCCCCTCTGCCCACCCGTCCCCCTGGACCCGGCTCGGGCCTTTTCGAATATAAGCAGGGGATAAATCCCCTGCACCCCAGGCTCGCGAATGCTCCCGGTCTTCGTTCCTCAGGCCGATCCCATTCGCTGACGGGCTTCGCCCGTAACCGCAAACAAAGTCATCGCAGATCACCGACGGTCACCAAACCGCCTTTCATCCGACATGGAGAAGACCATGGACTACCGATGCAAAACAGGAGACACCGAAACCACTCTCACCTGCACCACCCACAAGGACGGATTCTCCACAGAAATCGACGAAACCCCCTACACCGTCTCTGCTGCGCCCGTGGATGAGACAAAGCTCCATCTGTTTATCAACGGCCGGGGCCTCCTTGCCCATGTCGAGGAGATTGAAGGCGGCAAGCGTGTCACCATAGACGGCGTCCCTGTGGAAATCTTCGATGCGGACCGGCTTGCCCACCCACCAAGCGCCCCCGACGAACTGCCCGGAGACGTCACTCCGCCCATGCCCTCGGTGGTGGTTGCCGTCCTCGTGGCCCCAGGCGACCAGGTGGACAAAGGCACTCCCCTTGTCACCGTCTCCGCCATGAAGATGGAGACCACCCTGGTAGCCCCCTTTGACGCCAGGGTCTCGGCCATCAACGCCAACCCGGGCGATCAGGTGATGCCGGGTGAGATCCTTGTAAGCCTTGAGGCCAAAGGGCAGGAGGAAGAAAAAACAGGAACTGGCGGCTAAACCGGACAATCAACATTTTAAAATCACGATTCCTGCGACTATGTCCGAATAAACCGTTAACCGTTATGTCGGGTGAAGCCCGAGCCGAAGGCCTTCGCACTTTTTCCTGAGGAACGAAGGAAAAAGTGCAAAGGCAATCAGCTTTCGAGATGGCTCACCTCGCCGCCGGAGGCTTGCTTTTTCAATTGACGTTCACCATAGAAGGCATTTTTTCCACAACAAAGGAGATTGCCATGACGGACGCACCCCACCTGCTTTACACGCTCACGGATGCCGTGGCCTGCATCACCATCAACCGCGAGGCCCGTAAAAACGCTTTGAGCCCGGAGGCCATCGCCCTTTTCCACGATCATCTGGATGCCGTGGAGACGGATGCCTCGGTACGGTGCGTCCTCATCCGGGGTGCGGGATCCCGGGCTTTCTGCACCGGGGCGGACCTGGGCTCGGCCATCAAGACCGACGGGGACGCCCTGCCCACGGCCCTGGCCTACGCCCGGCTGCTCCACAGGCTCCACACCTTTCCCAAGCCCACGGTGGCCATGGTCCAGGGGTACTGCCTGGCCGGGGGCATGGGCCTGATGCTCGCCTGCGACATGGTCCTGGCCGACGACAAGAGCCGCTTCGGCACCCCGGAGGTCAACGTGGGGCTCTTCCCCATGATGATCGGCGCCCTCATCTTCCGCAACGTCCCCCGCAAGAAAGCCATGGAGATGATCCTCACCGGGCGCATGATCGAAGCTGCCGACGCCCTGGCCATGGGCCTTGTCACGGCCCTGCACCCCGCAGAAACCCTTGAGACCGAGACCCGAGACCTCCTCTCCCTGCTGGCAGGCAAAAGCCCCATCGGCCTGCGCCTGGGCAAGGAGGCCTTCGCGTCCGTGGAGGCCCTGCCCTTTGACAAAGCCGTCGACAGCCTCGCCCAGGCCCTCACCCGCGTCATCGCCACACAAGACGCCGCCGAAGGCCTCAAAGCCTTTATGGAAAAACGGACACCGGAGTTTACCGGAACATAATAAAAAAAGCCTCCGGCGGAATGCCCTTTGCCCCTCGCTTGTCGCGCCGTAGCCTATTGACGTTAATCGAATGGTGACTCATAGCCATGGGCGTAGGCGGATTCCTCGGGTCAAATCACATTCGCCTTTAAACGAGATCTCTTCAAAAATGAGTTTTTTAGACCTATTTGTTAAACTTTTTAAAAGTTTAGCCCCCGGCAGGGCCGCCGGAGGTATAAGCTAGCAGGAGGCCTCATGCCACACGAACATGCTGACGAAAAATTGATCATCGCCAATTGCAGTGGTTTTTACGGGGATCGATTCACGGCCATGAAGGAGATGGTGGAGGACGGGGAGATCCATGTACTCACCGGGGATTACCTGGCAGAGCTGACCATGGCCCTGTTGTTCAAGGCCCGGCGCAAGGATCCGTCCCTGGGGTATGCGGGAACCTTTTTGAAACAGATGGAAGAGGTGATGGGCACCTGCCTGGAGCGCGGAATCCGCGTGGTGACCAATGCAGGGGGACTCAATCCCAGGGGGCTTTGCGCGGCCCTTGAAAAGATGGCTTCGGCACTGGGGCTTTCACCGGTCATTGCCTGCATCGAAGGGGACGACCTCATGCCCAACCTTGCAGGCCTTCAGAAAAGCGGAGAAAGCTTTTGCCACCTTGACCGGGGCACGCCCCTGTCCGAGGGCGGGGTCTTTCCCATCACGGCCAACGCCTATCTGGGAGGCTGGGGGATTGCCGAAGCCCTGGGTCAGGGGGCCGACATCGTCATCGGCGGGCGCCTTGCCGACGCCTCCCTTGTGTCCGGTCCCTGCGCCTGGCATTTCGGCTGGAAACGGGATAACTGGGACGCCCTGGCAGGCGCGGTGGCGGCCGGTCACGTCATTGAGTGCGGCACCCAGGCCACCGGAGGCAACTACTCCCATTTTGAGGAGGTCCCCTCCTGGACAAAGGTGGGTTTTCCCCTGGCCGTCATGGAGCGCGACGGCTCTTCGGTCATCACCAAGCACAAGGGCACAGGTGGCCTGGTCTCCGTGGGCACGGTAACGGCCCAGCTCCTCTATGAGATCGAATCCCCGGCCTACCTGAACCCGGACGTCACGGCCCGCTTCGACACCCTGCACATTACCGATGACGGAAAAGACCGGGTGCGGCTCTCTGGGTGCAAGGGGTCATCGCCCCCTGCCACGGCCAAGGTGTGCATCAACACCATCGGAGGCTACCGGAACACGGTCTCGGTGCTTCTCACGGGCCTTGACCCCGACGCAAAAGCCCGCATCGTGGAAGAGATGCTCTTTGACGGGCCTGAAGGGCAGAAGCGGTTTGCCTCGGTGGAGACCCAGCTCCTCAAGAGCGCTCACCCGTGCCCCCGATGCATGGAAGAGGCCATGAACCTCCTGCGAATCACCGTGCGGGACCCGGACGAGAAAAAAGTGGGCCGCGCCTTCACCGCAAAGGTGGTGGAGCTCGCCCTCTCCTCCATCCCCGGGTTCAACCTCACGGCCCCTCCGGCACCTGCGGTCCCGGAGATCATCCACTGGCCCGCCCTCATCCACAAAGGCAATCTCTGCGAAGCCGTCCACATCCACAACACCACCATCCTCGTGGACCCCGTAGAGGGCAATAGTGCCGGTGCCCTGCCCCCGGATACGCCCGGTGACGAAGCGCCAGCGACAGGCGCCACCGTCACCCTGCCCATGGGCCACCTGTTCGCCACCCGCTCCGGGGACAAGGGCGGCAACGCCAACCTCGGCGTCTGGGCCAGCACCCCCGAGGCATTTCACTTCTTGCAGGCAACCCTCACCCCGGCGCGCCTCAAAGAGCTCCTGCCCGACCTGGCCCCCTTTGCCGTGGACCGCTGGTCCCTGCCCAACCTGAACGCCGTCAATTTTTATATCCGGGGCCTCCTGGGCGACGGCGTCGCCGCCTCCTCCCGCATCGACGCCCAGGCCAAAACCCTGGGGGAATACCTCCGGTGCCAGCCCATGGAGGTACCGAAGGCGCTGGGAGACGGACTGAGATAAGTCGGCTCAAAAAGCGTGCCTCCGGCGGCGAGGTGAGCCACCTCGAAAGCTGATTGCCCATGCGCTTTGTCCCTCGTTCCTCGGGCCAAAGCGCAAGGGCCTTCGGCTCGGGCTTCGCCCGATACAAACGCCGGTGGTTTGGGCGGACAAGCTCTCTCCCATCGACGGTATGGGATACGCTATCGAAACTTGTCCATTATCGGTTTAACCGGAAGAACTCCGGCGGCATGCTGTGCCATCTTGAAAGCAGCTTGCGGGTGTGCTGTATGCACTGCTTGATTTACGAGGCACGATGACGGTTCGCGTTACGCTAACCGGTGCGGGAGCCGCACCCTACAGGCCACGGATACTCCGATGCGGCTCGAGCAAAACGCAAGGGTACGCCGTGCGAACCCCGTGTCGTACGAGGCACGCTGGCGGTTTGCGTTGCGCTAATCGGTGCGGGAGCCGCACCCTACAGGCCACGGATACTCCGATGCGGCTCGAGCAAAACGCAAGGGTACGCCGTGCGCACCGCTTGACGTACGATACACGCTGGCGGCTCGCGTTATGCAAAGCGGTGCGGGAACCGCCCATACTTTGCCTTGGCCCGCGTTGTGGGGTTTGCTATGGAATGTGGATGGATTGCGCGGAAATACAGACTTTGGAGAGCTTGATGCAGGAAAACACGGACACCACCAGACAAGAAAAACCCTCAACGGCCAGGCGCAGGCGGGAAAAAGCCCACCGGGAGCGCACCATTCTCGATGCGGCTTTAAATCTCTTTGTGGCAAAGGGTTTTCACAAGACCAGCGCCAATGAAATCGCCAACGCCGCCGAAGTGTCCGTGGGCACGGTCTACTTCTACTTCAAAAACAAAGAGGCCCTTCTCATCCGCCTCACCGAAGAGATCTCTTATGAACTCAGGAAGCTGGTGGGCTCGGAGTTCACCAACTCCGACGGTACCCTGGACGGGTTCAGGCGGGCCGGGATCTCCTTCTTTAAAGATTTTTGCATTCCCCACCCTGAAAAGGTAACCCTCCTCTTCCGGGAAGCGGTGGGACACAGCCAGGCCGTGGAAAAAGCCAGGAAAAAAGGGTTTACCCAACTCACCGAGGATGTGCGCAAGGCGATTCTATTCATGGCGGAAAACATGGGCCGGCCCCTCACCGACCCGGATTCCGCGGACGTTTTGGCTGTCAGCATCGTGGGGATCTACGAACGGGTGGCTTACAACTATCTCTTCTGGAAAGAGGAAGAGGCGGACATCCTCAAGGTTGGGGAAGACGCGGTGACGTTTCTCGTGGCAGGGGTGGATCGGTTTCTCAAACCTTAGGCCCAGACTGTCGACAAGAGCAGGTGGCGATCGTTATCCCTCACGACTCCGGAGCAGGTGATTCCGCTTTCCGGGCAAGCTCCTCGTGGAGCCAGCTGGGGATCGGCTCGTTGAAGTAGGCCCTCACCACGGCATGGCCGATTTCATGGCGCAGGATGCGGATCTCACACTCCATGGGGATCACGATGAGGTTCTCCACGGCAGCATAAAAGGCCGGCACGTTCGTGGGGCGTCCGAATATGCGGTTGTGCTCCTTGGACACGGCCTCTCTGTCCGGAACGATCAGGATACTGTAGTCTGTCTGGGAGGGATAAAGCTGGAGGGTTTTGGACACGTCTCTTTCCACAGCCACCGGATCTACTTTCCACTCCGATGTCGTGGCACACGCACTTACCACAAATGCCGACAAAGCGGCCAAAAAAAACTTCACTACCACACCTGCGATGCTTCAGGCTAACGCCCGTCAATAAAACGGAAGGGCTTGTATCCTCCCAACACTGACACACCAGACAAAGAAACCTGAATTGTCGAACCAGGGGGTTCTTCGGGAAAAGCGAATAAGACGGAAACAACGAAAGAGTGGAAAGGGTATTCCTAAAATCTGATACCAACAAATATAAGACCGTTTTTTTCCGAATCAAGCCACTTTTTTCTAAAATCGACAGGCTATTACGCACCCAGGCCGCCCCCTTGCCCGAACGCCCCTTAACAGGCGCGCTACATCCAGGTTGATACGTATCTCATCGACCCATGACAACCCTGACTTTAGCAGGAACGCTCCCCATGTCACCGGCACCCACCCCGTCGGTCACCTGCCATTCTTTCATCCGCCCTCCCGGAAAAAAACAGGCCGTGATCGATCCGGCAGGATCAAGCACGGCCTGTTTTACAAAAGCGACCGATGAAGGGCGAGGATGGATTCAGCTTTCGTAATCCACCACCACCCTGTCGGAGATGACGGACCGGATATAGGCCAGGACCTCCAGGTGCTCGGGGTGACCCGCGTAGACGCTCAGGGCATCTTTGCTGACATGGGTAGTGGTGAGAACCACGTCAAAAGCCGCTTCCGTGGGGTTGAAGTTGATGCCCACCTCCACGGTCTCCAGCTCGGCAATCTTCGGAGGAAGGGCCTCCAGAAGGGTTTTCATTTTATGCATCGCGTCGTTTTTGTCCTCTGCGCTCAGTTCCTTGTTCATTCGAAATGCGACGACATGCTTGATCATCTGATCCTCCTTATTGATGTTGTCCCGACGCCACGGCCGGGGTCGTGGTTGCCCATCCCCCCGTCTCTCCTGGCACTCCCTGATCCGGCCACTGCACCGCAGCGCCCATCGGGGGAAAGTGTACCAGCCACCATGCAACCTGTCAGCCCATTTTCACGCTTAATATACCCCCTGCAGGTACACCCAGGCACCACACAACCCCTTGATACATCCCCTATTGCCTAATATTTAAAAATGGCGTCGCCCTGAAAAAAGGGAGCGAAGCGCCCCTTTCCTCCACGGGGAGGTCTCTTTCTTAATGGACTTTCCGGTATATCGGACAACATTCCGATATACCGGGCAAAATCATCAAAGGGCATTATTTTATAAGTCAAATTAAGTCCTTTTTACCAAAATTCCATGGGCGTAAAATCAGACAAAAAAATTGACAGGGCCTACCTATTAATGAGAATCAAAGTTCATCTTATTTTTTATAATCACTGGAGGTTTTTCAATGAATCGAACGCTCTCGTTCAGCCGTCTGGCCAAGGGCGGCCTGGTGGCCCTGCTCGCCCTTATGGTCGCAGCTCCCAACGCCCTTGCCCGTACGTCCAAGCACCCCGATACCCTTGTTGTCGCCACCACCTACGACGCAAAAACCCTCGACCCCTATATGACCAACGACGTGGCCTCGTCCAACGCCATGCGCCAGATCTATGAGACCCTGGTGGCCATCGACGCCGAAGGAAACGTGGTTCCCTCCCTGGCCGAAAAAATCGACCGCGTTGACGGAAAGACCTATCGCTTTACCCTGAAAAAAGGGGTCACATTCCATAACGGCGAGACCCTCACCGCAGACGACGCCCTCTACAGCCTGAAGCGCGCCTATGAACGAGGTGCTTCTGTTCGCCACATCCTGGGTGTCATCGATCCCGCAGGCTTCAAAAAAATCGATGACCTCACCTTTGAAGTGAAGACCAAGGAGGCCATGAGCTCCTTCCTGGCCGCCCTTACCCACTTCGGCGGCGGTGTCATCCTCAACCAGAAAGCCGTGGAAGCAGCCGGCGACGACTACGGCTTCAAGCCCGTGGGCACCGGCCCCTACAAGCTCGCCTCCTGGAAAAAAGGCGACCGCATGGAGCTTGAGCGCTTCGAAGCCTACCACGGCACCAAGCCTGAGTTCCCCAAAATGGTCCTGCGCGTGATCCCCGAGGCCTCCAACCGCACCATCGAGCTGGAGAGCGGCGATGTGGACATCTCCTTTGAGGTCTCTTCCCTGGACGTCTCCCGCGTAAAGGCCAACAAAAACCTGGAGCTCCTCACCCTGGTGGACACCGCCACCACCTACATGGGCTTCAACTGCAGCAAGGCCCCTTACGACAATGAGAAGCTCCGTCAGGCCCTGACCCTTGCCATCAACATCCCCGGCAGCGTCAAAGCCGTGTTCCGCGGCAACGCCTTCCCCGCTTACGGCCCCATTGCCCCCAACGTCAAGTACTCCAACAACGACCTTCAGCCCTCCAAGACCGACATCAAAAAGGCCAAAAAGCTCCTTGCCGAAGCCGGTTACCCCAACGGCCTCACCACCACCCTCTGGACCAACTCCAAGAAGGTGCGCGTGGATATGGCCACCATCATCCAGGCCCAGCTCAAAAAGATCGGCGTCACCGTCAAGATCCAGGTTCTGGAGTGGGGTGCCTACCTCCAGGGTCTGAAGGACAACAAGCACGAGCTCTTCATCGTGGGCTGGACCTGCCAGACCCCCGACCCCGACATGGCTGTATTCCCCACCTTCCACTCATCGCAGATCGGCGGCAACAACTTTGCAGCCTTCGGCGATGCCGAGGTGGACGCCCTGCTGGACAAGGCCCGCATCACCCCCGACGGTGCCGAGCGTAAGGCCCTCTACTTCGACATCCAGGACAAGCTCCGTGAAAAAGCGCCCTGGGTCTTCCTGGCCAACAAGAAGATCGCCTACGGCATGCAGAACTACCTGGAAGGGTTCACCCCCAGCCCCTACGGCTTCCACGCCCTCTACGAAGTAAAAATGAAGAAGTAAGCAGAAAGAAGCATGCTCTTCAGGGTGCAGCTTGCACACCATGTGGTGCCAGGCTGCACCCACGCTTTTTTGTAAGAAACATGGTAACGATTCAGCTTATGCCTCCGGCGGCCCTGCCGGGGGCTAAACTTTTGCCTGATTTTCTAAAGGCGGGTTTAACAAACAGGTTTTAAAAGATCTTTTTGAGTGAATTTTTACTTTAAAGGCGGATGTGATTTGACCCGAGGAACGAGGGGCAAAACGCGTCCGCAACCTGCTTTCAAGGTGGCACACCTTGCCGCCGGAGGCTGTTTTTTTTGAGCTGAATAGTTACGAAACATGTCCATTTTCAGAAAAAGGCCCTCTGAAGAGTCACTTTGGAGGGCCGCCTTGCTTTTCCCTGATGAACGATAGGGAAAAGCAAGGCGGCAACCAAAAGTTTTTTGCGGAGCTTTTTTTCAAAAAAGCGACCCGCCGGAGGCGTTTTTTTTAAACGAAGGAGGTCGAATTGCTCGGCTATATTCTGAGACGATGCGCCATGCTGATCCCCGTGATCCTTGGCGTTGTCTTTATTGTTTTTGTCATGATGTACGTCACGCCCGGCGATCCGGCCCGTATGGTGTTGGGGGAGCAGGCGCCCCAGGAGGATGTGGACAACCTGAGGGCGGAGATGGGCCTTGACGACCCCTTTCTCTTTCAATTCGGACGCTATGTCTACAAAGCCGTGGTGCACGGGGACATCGGCCGCTCCTACATCACCAAGCGCCCCGTATGGGACGAGCTGATGACGGCCTTTCCCATCACCTTGAAGCTCTCGGCCCTTGCCATGGGCATCGCCCTTCTGGTGGGGATCCCCTGCGGCATTGTCACGGCCGTGAAGCAATACTCCATCTTCGACAACATCGTCACCCTCTTTGCCCTCATCGGCATCTCCATGCCGGTGTTCTGGCTGGGCCTGCTTTTGATCCTGCTTTTTACGGTTAAACTCGCCTGGCTGCCGCCATCGGGTTTTGACTCCCTTGCCGCCATGATCATGCCCGCCGTGACCCTGGGCCTCCAGAGTGTTGCCATCATCACCCGCATGACCCGCTCCAGCATGCTGGAAGTGGTTCGCCAGGACTACATCCGTACGGCCCGCTCCAAGGGCCAGAAAGAGAGCGTGGTGATCCGCAAGCACGCCCTGCCCAACGCCCTGGTTCCCGTGGTCACCATCGCCGGCATCCAGTTCGGCATCCTCCTGGGCGGTGCGGTCTTAACCGAGATCATCTTCTCCATCCCGGGGCTGGGACGCCTCATGGTGAGCTCCATTGAAATGAGGGATTACCCCATGGTCCAGGGAGGCGTTCTCTTCATTGCCCTGGCCTTCTGCCTGGTGAACCTGGGAGTGGACCTGCTCTACGCCTGGCTCGACCCCCGCATCAAATCCCAGTACACGTAAAGGAGCCTCCGTGCAGACCAAGAAAAATTCTCTCTGGGGCCAGGTCTTCGGCCGCCTCAAAAAAAACCGCATGGCCATGATGGGCCTTTTCATCCTCTTTGCCCTGCTGCTCACGGCCCTCTTTGCCAATGTCATCGCCCCCTTTCCCTTTGACGAACAGGACCTCTTCGCCACCCTGGAAGGGCCTTCTTCCGCCCACTGGTTCGGTACCGATGAGTTTGGACGGGACATCTTCAGCCGCATCATCTACGGCAGCCGCATCTCCCTGCAGGTGGGCTTCGTGGCCGTGGGCTTCTCGGTCATGGCCGGTGGCTTCATCGGCGCCGTGGCCGGATACTACGGAGGCCGCACCGACAACATCCTCATGCGCCTCATGGACATCCTGCTCTCCATTCCCCAGCTGCTTTTGGCCATCTCCGTGGCCGCGTCCCTGGGGCCGGGCCTCTTAAACCTCATGCTGGCCGTGGGCATTGCCGCCATCCCGCAGTACGCCCGCCTTGTCCGGGCTTCGGTCCTCTCCATAAGGGACCAGGAGTTCGTGGAAGCCGCCGTCTCCGTAGGATCCAGCGACCTGCGCATCATCTGTCGCCACATCCTGCCCAACTGCATGGCACCCATCATTGTCCAGGCCACCCTGGGCGTGGCCTTTGCCATTCTCATTGCAGCGGGCTTAAGCTTCATCGGCCTCGGCCTGGAGCCCCCCACCCCCGAGTGGGGCGCCATGCTCTCCGGCGGACGCGAGTTCATCCGGGACTACCCCTACATGACCGTCTTCCCCGGCCTGGCCATCATGATCACCATCCTGGGCCTCAACTTCCTGGGCGACGGCCTCAGGGACGCCCTGGACCCGAAGCTCAAGAACTAAGTTTGAAACCAGCTCTGATTTGGAGTCACGATATATGTCCGACACACCTTTGCTATCCATCCGGGACTTAAGCGTCCGGTACAGCACCGACAACGGCGCGGTGAAAGCCATTTCGGACTTTCACCTTTCCATCGACAAGGGCGAAACCTTGGGGCTCGTGGGGGAGACCGGCGCAGGCAAGACCACCATGGCCCTGTCCGTCATGCAGCTCATTGCCGACCCTCCAGGCCGCATCACCGGAGGGGAGATCCTCTTTGAAGGCCAGGACCTCACCAAGACCTCCGAAGCCGACATGCGCAAAATCCGGGGCGGCAAGATCGCCATGATCTTCCAGGACCCCATGACCTCCCTGAACCCCATCATCCCCGTAGATGAACAGGTGGCTGAGATGATCGCCCTGCACAACAAGGTCTCCAAGGAAGAGGCCCTCAAAAGGGCCCTTGCCATGCTGGAGACCGTGGGCATCCAGCCCGATCGCGCAGGGGAGTACCCCCACCAGTTCAGCGGGGGCATGAAGCAGCGGGTCATCATCGCCATTGCCCTGGCCTGCAACCCGGCCCTGCTCATCGCCGACGAGCCCACCACGGCCCTGGACGTCACCATCCAGGCCCAGGTCCTGGAACTCATGAAGGCCCTGAAGAAAAAATTCGACACCGCCATGATCATGATCACCCACGACCTGGGCATTGTTGCCGAAACCTGCGACCGAGTGGCCATCATGTATGCAGGCCGCATCGTGGAAGAGGCCACCACCGAACTGCTCTACGCCGACCCCAGCCACCCCTACACACAAGGGCTGTTTGCCTCCATCCCCAACGTAGAAGAGGAGCGCGAGAGCCTCGCCGTGATCCCGGGCCTTCCCCCGGATCCCACGGACATGCCCAAAGGGTGCCCCTTTCACCCCCGGTGCGACAAGGCCATGCCCCGCTGCAGCACCGAGACCCCGCAACCCGTCGTCCGCGAAGACGGCCACATGGTGGCCTGCTTCCTGGAAGGAGGTGACGCATGAGCGCCCCGTTTATCCAGGTCAACAACCTGAAAAAGTACTTTGACACCAAAAAAGGGCCCCTCCACGCCGTGGACGATGTCACCTTCGACATCAACAAAGGGGAAACCTTAGGACTCGTGGGCGAGTCGGGCTGCGGCAAGTCCACCACGGGCCGGGCCGTCATCCGGCTCCTGGAGCCCTCCTCCGGGGAAGTCCTCTTTAACGGCAGCGACATTTTGCCCCTGCCCAAAAAAGAGATGAAGGCCATGCGCGCCAAGATGCAGATGGTCTTCCAGGACCCCTACTCCAGCCTCAACCCGCGCCTGTCCGTCTCGGAGATCATCTCCGAACCCTTAGACGTCAAAGGCCTCGGCTCCAGCGCAGACCGCACCCAGCGCGTGCGTGAGCTCATGGACATCGTGGGCCTGGGATCCCGGCTTGCCAACGCCTACCCCCACGAGCTTGACGGCGGACGCCGCCAGCGCGTGGGCATCGCACGGGCCCTGGCCCTGAACCCCGAGTTCCTCGTCCTGGACGAGCCCGTGTCCGCCCTGGACGTCTGCATCCAGGCCCAGGTCCTCAACCTTCTGGACACCCTCCAGAAAGAGATGGGCCTCACCTATCTCTTCATCTCCCACGACCTCTCCGTGGTCCATCACGTCTCTGATCGCATCGCCGTGATGTACCTGGGCCGCATCGTGGAGATGGCCGACTACAAGACCATTTTCAACGCACCGGTCCACGCCTACACCAAGGCACTTCTGTCCGCCATCACCATTCCCAAGCCCAACCTCGACCGGGAACGGATCATCCTCGAAGGCGACGTGCCCAGCCCCATCAACCCGCCCCCGGGTTGCCGCTTTGCGGGCCGCTGCTACTACGAGAAAATCGGCGCCTGCACCAGCGAAACCCCGGCCCTCAACGAGGTGTCCCCCGGACACTTCGTGGCCTGCCACCTGGCCGAACAGGTCATGGCAGACCAGATGCAGGGTGAAGCCAAGGCAGTGTAAGGAAATACCAAAAGCCTGCCTCCGGCGGCGAGGTGAGCCACCTCGAAAGCAGATTGCGGATGCGTTTTGCCCCTCGTTCCTCGGGGCAAATCACATCCGCCTTTAAAACGAATTCAGTTAAGGCCTGTTTGTTCGTTTATCCACCGCAGAACAGCCGTAGGTATCGCTTTTGTATATTGTATTTTTTCACGGGCTCTACGTAAAAAAAGCGCCCGTAGGATTATGAAAGCCACAATATAAAGCACTGAAACAAAGTAAGGTACGCTTGGGAGCGCCGCACTCCGGTGCGGCATAGCGATGACGCACCCAAGAAGGCGTCACCCCCGGCGTACCGTCACCGGTTGTATCAACACGGGTGTGTGAGGAAGAGGATGCGCCCCTTTCTCACCCTCCCATGAACCAACACCGGAGAAACAAAGACAACGCAATGGGTATTCGTTAATAACCATCGGTGACCGGGCGTGGAATCGCTATGCTCCTGCCGTTACAACAAACGACTCGCCAGCTCCCCCTTTTCATCCCAGCCTTTCCCGTGGCATGATCGAATCAGCCCGCCATTGCATGTGTAAGGACTCGCGCAAAAAATAGATGCCCACTTTTTATGAAAGAGGCCGCAGTGATTTGACCCGAGGAACGAGGGACAAAGCGCTGCTGCAACCCGCTTTCAAGGTGGCTCACCTTGCCGCCGGAGGCACGTTTTTTGTCCCTTTCTCTATGCATCGAATCAAAGGAGACCCCATGTCTGAAGCACGCATCAACACACTTGAAGAACGATTTGTCCGATACTGCAAAGTCGACACCCAGAGCGACTCAACCTCACCCACGGCTCCCAGCACGCCCTGTCAGCTCGACCTTTCCCGGATGCTGGTGGAAGAGCTGAAAAGCGTGGGCATTGCAGATGCACGGCTCACGGATTACGGGGCGGTCTTCGGGACGATTCCTGGCAATGTCACGGACCGGAAGATCCCCACCATCGCCTTTGTGGCCCATGTGGACACCGCCCCCTCCTTCCACGCCGAAGGGGTCAAGCCCATTGTGCATCACAACTGGGACGGTACCACCATCGTACTGCCCGACGATCCGGCCGTGGTCATCGACCCGGAGGAGAACCCGCACCTGAAAGGCAAAAAAGGCGAAGACATTGTCACGGCCAGCGGCACCACCCTTTTGGGGGCTGACGACAAGGCGGGCATTGCCATCATCATGGGCCTCATCGACTATTTGAACGAACACCCGGAGATCCCCCGGGGCGATGTGCGCATCTGCTTTACCCCGGACGAAGAGATCGGCCGGGGCGTCAGCGACGCCCTCATGGAAGACATCCACGCCGACTTTGCCTACACCCTGGACGGGGAAAACCCCGGCGATCTCGTGGCCGAGACCTTCTCCGCCGACCAGGCCGAGATCAACATCAAGGGCGTCTCCATCCACACCTGCTGCGCCAAGGACCGCCTGGTCAACGCCCTCTACCTCGCCTCCAAAATCATCGAACTCCTGCCCAAGCACCGCCTGAGCCCCGAGTCCACCGAAGGCCGGGAAGGGTTCATCTTTACCGAGAGCATCTCCGGCAACGCCGCCGAAGTCACCTTAAAGCTCAACCTCCGGGACTTTGAGCTGGAAGGCCTTGAAGAGCAGGCCACCCTCCTGCAGGAGACCTGCGCCCTGGTGGCCAAAACCGAGCCCCGCGCCCGCATCACCTGCAACATCCGGCCCGAGTACCGCAACATGCGCTACTGGCTGGAAAACGACATGCGCCCGGCCGACATCGCCAAAAAAGCCTACGTCGACGAAGGGTTCATCCCCAACATGCTCGCCTTCAGGGGCGGCACAGACGGCTCCCTCATGACCGAAAAAGGGATCCCCACCCCCAACATCTTCTGCGGCATGCAGAACCCCCACGGCCCCATGGAGTGGGTCAGCCTCCAGGACATGGATAAAGCCCTGCGGATCTGCGCGCGTGTTGTGGGATACTGGGCGGAATAAAGAAGGATAAAAAAAGCCTCCGGCGGCCCTGCCGGGGGCCAAACTTTTGAAAAGTTTGACAAACAGGTTTTAAAAAGCAAACTCAGGCCAATCCATATCAAAGGCGACTGTGATTTTCCCCGAAGAACGAGGGGGAAAGCGCATTCGCAACCTGCTTTCGAGGTGGCACACCTCGCCGCCGGAAGCAGTACGGTTAAATCGACAATGAGCAAGTAGCGACAACGTATCCTGTGACGTCGAAGCTTGTGAGCCAGCCCACATAAACCATCAGCATTTATGTCGGGCGAAGCCCGAGCCAAAGGCCCTTGCGCTTTGGCCCGAGGAACGAGGGACAAAGCGCAAGGGCAATCAGCTTTCGAGGTGGCTCACCTCGCCGCCGGAGGCAGGTTTTTCCATGCACTTTAACCATAGAAGGCATCGCTTTTTCTCGCTCCCAGGCGAAGCCTGGAAACGAAGGCTAAAGAGCATTCCCGAACCTGGGGTCCAGGGGATTTATCCCCTGTTTTTTTGAACTGGCTTTGACCCTTGAAGGCAAACTAAACAGGTTTATGGCGCCTGAAATAAACAGGAAACGCCCATGATTCTAAAAGGTTCCTTTTATTCACAGACCCTTGAGATGGAAACGGGATTGTCCGTCCTGGTTCCCAACAGCTCTCTTACCAGGGGCAACCACAGTGTGGTCTATCTGCTCCATGGGCTCTGCGGCAGAAACGAAGACTGGATCCATTATTCGATGCTGCCGGTGTACGCGGAGCGGTTCGACTGCGTCTTTATCATGCCGGAGGTGGCCCGAAGCTTTTACACGGACATGGCCTACGGCCAGCATTTCTTCCGCTACATCACGCAGGAGCTGCCTGCCGTCTGCGCCTCGGTATTTCAGGTATCATCACGCCGCGAGGAGACCTATGTCATGGGTACCTCCATGGGCGGGTACGGTGCGCTGAAATGTGCCCTGACCTACCCGGAGACCTACGGCGGCTGCGCGGCGTTCTCCTCTCCCTGCCTCTTTCTCAAGGAGGGGCTCGATGCCCAGAGGGACCCTGCAAACAGGCCTTATTTAGAGAAAACCTACGGTTGCCAGCTTCTCAACGATTTTGAGGCCGCCTTTGGCCCCGACCTCACCTGGAAGCCGGAGCACGACATCCTTGCCCTGGCCGCAGCGGCGGCCCAACAAGGGACCACACCACGGATCTACGCCGCATGCGGCACCCAGGACCCCATGTATCAGGAGAACAAACGGTTTGAGGGTGAGATGAAAAGGCTGGGCCTGGATTTTTCCTTTGAGGTGTGGGACGGGGAGCACAACTGGACATTCTTTAACAGCGCTCTGGAAAAGGCCCTGGGTTATTTTTTCGAACCTTAGCCCGGACATTTCATAAAAAAACGGATAGAATCGCCCATACCTTCGAAAGTCACATTTCAACAACACCGAAACCACCCCGGCCCACAAGGGTATGAAACCGCACAAGGAGACTCCATGCCATCTTCTGTTAAACTGAGCGACGTCATCGAACAGCTGGAATTGCAGTCCGAAGAATTTGAAGCGTTTTTCAACAAAAAAACCGGAGAATTTATTCTGATAAACACAGATTACATCTGCATTGTGGAAGACGGCGAGGACACCTCAGACCACCCGGCTTGGGAACAAGAGGCCATTGAAGAGGTCCGAGAATTTCTGGACACCCAGGAGGACCACATTGCCCTGCCCACAAAATTTGAGATCCACGAGTACCGGATCATGGAGCGATTCTGCCAAACGCTCCCGCAGGAGAACGTTCGAGAGGCCATGTGCAATGGGCTTCAGGGAAGAGGTGCCTTCAGGAAATTTCGGGACAACCTCCGCCGCTACGGCATCGAAGACGATTGGTATCGTTATTTAGGGGAAGCCCACAAAGAGATTGCTGTGGCCTGGTGCGAGGACAATGGTATCACGTACACACCGTGACACGCCCCACAGCCATTCGGCTGGCATTTATTCATCTCCTAAAAAGCTACCTCCGGCGGCAAGGTGTGCCACCTTGAAAGCAGGTTGCGGATGTGTTTTGCCCCTCGTTCCTCGGGGCAAATCACATCCGCATTTAAAGTAACATTCATTCAAAAAGTCATTTTAAGACCTGTTTGTTAAACTTTTTAAAAGCTTGGCCCCCGGCAGGGCCGCCGGAGGCTTAAACGCAATAGCCACCTTACTTTTTCCCTACATACACCCCATTTTCCGCGGTGTTGCCCTGGATGGGGTTCTCAAATTCAACCACATGCCCGTGGACCTCAGCAAAGACGCTGGCTAACGTATCCAGAAAACCTTTCTCCGGGGCATCGTTGGACCACATGGCAAAGATGCCCCCCGGCTTGAGGAAGGCGCGAAGGCGCATCAGCCCCTCTGTTGAATAAAAATCTGCGTGGGACGGGTTCAACAGGGCATCCGGGGTATGGTCAATATCAAGAAGGATGGCGTCGAACTGGTGCCCCGGCTCATCCGGATCAAAGCCATCGCCCCGTGCAAGGGCGAAAAAATCTGCGTTGACATAGCGACACCTGTCATCGTTGGAGAGCAGCGCGCCGTTGGGTACCAGCTCACGCTGGTGCCAATCAATGACCGGGGCCAGCGCCTCAACCACCGTCATGCGGGCCACCTGGCTGTATTTCAATGCGGCTGCGGCGGTGTACCCCAGGCCCAGGCCTCCGACCACGATATCCCATGCATCCCCCGCAAGGCCTGCCAGCCCCAGATCCGTGAGCGCCACTTCGGCGTCATGAAACAGAGAAGACATCAGAAATTCTTCATTGAGTTTCACCTCATACACCTCACGCCCGCCCATTTCCAGCGCACGCCGACGCCTCAGGATCAATTCACCAAGGGCCGTCTGCTGGTAATCCAGTTCTTCGAAAAACGCACTCATCGTATCTCTCCTGTTCAATAAAGCCGCGACGCGGCATATCGTTTCTCCACCTTATTCAAAAAAGCAGGCAGCCAATTTCATCGATTCTCTACAGTATCGATTTTCTACAGGAAAGACACAAAAAAAAGGTCTCTCAACCAGATGCCAGGAGGCATGGACTCACCGAAGAGCCCTTTCGCTCTATAGGGCCATAGCGAATGTGATTTTCCCTGAGGAACGAAGGGGAAAGCTCATTCGCAACCTGCTTTCGAGGTGGCACACCTCGCCGCCGGAGGCATTGCTTTTGCTTTTTCCTGAGCCCTCTTGACCCTGTGATTCATCAGACTTTAACCATAGAAGACACGCTTTTTAGCCCCTTTATCGTTCTGCCACCCTCAGACAAACACCTCCGGCTCTTTCCGATCAGCAAACTCAACTTCCAGCTCATGCTTATGCCGAAGGTAGTTCTCGTTGTCGTAGTACTTGGCCTGAACCGGGCATGCTTTGATGCAGGCCCCGCATTTGATGCAGATGCCGTTGATGGTCGAGACATCCTCAGGGTCGATGGAACCCATGGGGCAGACGGTGACGCACAGCTTGCAATCGGTGCAGTCGACGCTGGTTTTGGGAGCGACTTTACGGATGTCCACGGACACCCCGTCCGGATTTTTTGGTTTGTAATAGGGCCGGTAGGGACGATGGCCCTTGAGGGGAGCCGGGGCGGCTGGCTCAGGGCCTGACAGCTTTGCTGCGATCTTGTCCGCAAAATCGGCCACGAGGGCATTGTCCTTGCCATCGGGGCGCCCTTGCCCCAGGGTTTTGGAAAAGGAGTGCTCACCCACAAAAGCGCCTCCGGCCACGATGGAAAAGCCCTTTGCTTGCAGGATATCGGCCAGCTCCACAAGGGCATCATCGTAGTGTCGGTTGCCGAAAAGTACCACAGGCACAGCCCTTGCCCCCCGCCCCTCGATGGTATCCAGGTATTTCAGCAGGACATTGGGAACCCGCCCGGCATAGACCGGAACCCCGAAGACCACAAGGTCCTGGGGACCAAAGGAGACCACGTCTTTCCTTGCGCCCGGCAGGGTAAAGTCCTTCTGTTCCACCTCTGCGCTGCCGAGCACCTTTTCTGCAAGGGCCGTTGCCAGCCCGCACACCACGTGCCTGGTTGTGCCCGTGGGGCTGAAGTACATGGCCTGGATCCTTGATATCGTCATACCGTCCGCCTTTCATGCTTTACAAAAGCCTCCGGCGGCCCTGCCGGGGGCTAAACTTTTAAAAAGTTTAACAAACAGGTTTTGAGCATTCCATTATTCCTACTACCAACGCCAGAAGAATAGCCACCGTCACTTGTAAAAAGCAAAAAAAAAGCGATTCCGGCAAGGAGCCGAAACCGCTTTTCACAGACTTTTTTTAAAAGCCAACCCACCGGCAGATGGGCCGGGTTCTTTACCCGGATACCCCGGGAGCAGCCACCACAGTATTGGGGATAGGTTCTTTTTTTACGGGAAGGTACCCCTTGCCCTTGAGTTCAAGCACCAGGGAGTTGATATAATTTTTGGCGATCTCTTTTTCTGCGGTTGAAAGGTTTTTGAAGAGGCCCACGGGCAGGAGGGGGAGCCACCACACCTGGGTCACTTCATCCCGGGAGAAAAAGGATTCGGCCTTTTGCCCGTGCTCATACAGGGTGGCCACCCATTCGCAGTTGTGGGAGTACCACACGGGGAGAAGGAAAAGAGTAAATCCGGCAAGGTAGGAACCGCTGGCTTCATTGGGGCTGGGGTTCATGGTCACGTCAAAGCGGATATGAAAGTTCCCGGGGTCCCGTACCTCTTTGACGGTGTTGAAATAGCCTGTCTCAGAAAAATGACGCTTAATGGCCCGGCTGACCTGGGACTCCGTGGCCGTCCAGTCTGAACCGCTCAATGTTACCCCATGCATGGAGACACTTGCGCTCCCCGGCAGGTTGTTATGAACCTCAACGCTGTAGGTCATGTCCCCCCTGGCATCCGCACTCAATGACACCGGCTGGCACTCAGTGACCGGAATGTCGTGTTTGACAATGGATGCGCACCCGCTGAGTAAAAAAACGCCAAGGGCCATCACCAGGCCCGTCTTCATAAACCTCATCCCTCTTTTCCTTTCACCTGCAATATCAGATACCACCTGCGGCACGGATATCTTATTTCTCAATACATCGCCCATCTCAGGCCACAAAAAAGGCACCCAGGTTCAATCCGGATGCCCATGACTGAACCGACCTTTTTTTTGGCCGATTCTTCAGTAATTGTCTACTTATTTTTGTAACTATTCAGTTGCCTCCGGCGGAGCCTTGAAAGGCTTGCTTCAAACCTGTTTGTCAAACTTTTTAAAAGTTTGGCCCCCGGAAGGGCCGCCGGAGGCTTCTTTGAACTGAATAGGTACCCTTAATTTTTTGTATTTGATCACTTTCCTATATCCTGCCTCATTCCTCCTCCCCATCCAACCGATCCTGCCACTCCACCACGTACTTTTTAACGGTCCTGCGATCGAGGCTGGTGCGCCGGGCCACCTCTTCGAATTTGCCATATTTCTGGTAGAGCATGTGGCAGTAGGCGGTGACGAGTTCGTGGGCGGAGAGTTCGCCCCGTTCCAGGTCGCCGAAGCCTTCGGGGACCTGTCCGGTGTGGCGGGCGGTCTGGGAGGCGTCTCCGTGGTAGCTGCGGTTGAGGAAGACGCGCCGGATGCACTGCTCCAGCTCCCGGACGTTGCCGGGCCAGGGGTAGCCTTTGGGAAGATCGGTCTCGATGACATCCAGAACCATATCCGTGAGGTTGGCTGAGCGCTTGCCCACGGTGCGGGCCACGAGGAGTTCCACCAGGTCCACCAGCTCCCGCTTGTCCTCTTCGATGCGCTGGCGAAGCGGGGGCACGGTGATGACGTCCGAGCAGAGGCGGTAGTAGAAATCATCCCGGAACCGGCCTTCGCTCCTCAGCTGCTCCACGGGCTTGTTGGTGGCTGCGATGACCCGGCCCTTGAAACGCACCTCGTTGTGACTCCCCACGGGAGAGAAGACGCGCTCCTGGAGCACCTGGAGAAGCTTGATCTGCACGGGAATGGAGACCTCCCCGATTTCGTCCAGGAAGATGGCCCCCCAGGGGCTGCACCGGGAAAAGACCCCCTGGTAGTCGTCGATGGCGCCTGTAAAGGAGCCTTTGCGGTGGCCGAAGAGTTCGCTCTCGATGAGGGCTTCGGGAAACCGGGAGAGGTTGATGGAGAGAAACGAACGGGTAAAGCTCTCCTTGAAACAGCCTCGCTTGCGGTCGTAGGGGGTGTAGCCGGAGCGACCGATGGCGGCGGCGGCCGAGCCCTTGCCCGTGCCGGTTTCGCCTAAAATCAGGGTGGAAAAATCCTCCATGCGGTTCCAGAGGATCCCGCTGTAGAGCTCCATGTCGTGGGTAAAGACGTTGTTCCAGAGCCGGTAGCGCAGGGCCACCATGGACTCGCTGGGCCCCACCAGGGAGTAGTGGATAAAATGATAGGCGCGGCGGAGCTGGTAGCACCCCTCCACGGTTCGGATGGCTTCGTCGCGATCCAGGCCCGCGGCCTCTAGGCCGCTGATGGCTTCCCGCAGGAAGCTGGCGCGGATCTGGTGCTCCCCGGCCCTTGCCTGGGCCTTGATGAGGCGGTCGAACTCTTTTCTGTATCGGTAAAAAAAGACGAAGGTCACCACGCCGGTAAGGAGCTTGCGATCTTCGCCCTTATACATTCGAAGGTCCAGGCGGTTCTCTTTTTCCATGCGGATCGCCTCGGTCTCTACACGCTTCACCGCCGCTTCCACGGCGCGGGACGGGGAGGTGGATTCCGGGACCCCGGCGATCTTCCGGTCCAGGACGATCCGCTCTTCCCCAAAGGGGTTGACCCGGGGGGCGCGGCCCACCAGGGTAAACAATTCGCGTTCTTCCGGGGTGAGTTCTCCGACTCGCGTACTTCGTTTGAGCATCACTGGCATATTCCTTTCCCCACACTGTTCCTTTCATGCACACCGAGTGCACGGGGTGTCGACTTTTTACCATAGCACCCTCCCAAGGTACCCGGCAAGCATGGGCATCAAAGGTCGGCAAATCGAGAGCTTACCCCAGTTTAAAATAAATGGCACGCCTTTTGCATCCGTTTGGGACTCAAAATTTATGAATGCTATTCATTTTTTTCTGCATCAGGGCCATATTCAACGGCCCGCATCACGGGCGCCGAGTCTGCCCGGCCAAGACAGCATGTATTCACGACCGCCTCACGTACGGGTCACTCCGGGCAAGATTACCGGCCCCAAGACCCCATGGCGCTCAAACACGATGCAGAAGATGACACAACCCCGGCCCCGACGAGGCACTTAAGCCCCTTCGGGTCCGGAGATACTCAGGAGTCTTTGAATGATCAAACGAGTCTTAGGATCCAGACTGCCGGCACTGGCTTACAACCCCACAGGCGCTTTCGACATCGGCTATTTCCGCGCGCTCTCCAGGGCCGGCGTGCTCCCTGTGTTCGACACCGAAATGATGGACGAAAAAACCGCCATTGAAGGCGTGAAAACCCTTTCCAAGGAAGGATTCCCCTTCGGCGTCCGGCTCCGCACCTCCATGGGCGGGCTGATTCACTTCCTCGACACCAGCAGCATCCCCACCCTGGACCTGGTGGTTGTGGCGGCTGCGGCTGCCAAACACTTCTCCGCCATCTCCAAGAGCCGCCTGGGCTGCAAGGTGGTGGTGGAAGCCGTGAACCTGGGCACCACCTTTCCCCTGGCCGACGGCAAGCCCGACGCCGTGGTGGTCCGCGGTTCGGAAGCGGGCGGATGCATCTCCCGCTACACCTCTTTTATCCTGCTCCAGTGGTACCTGGAAAAGAGCGATTTTCCTGTCTTCGTCCACGGCGGTGTCGGTTTCCACACCGCTGCTGGCCTCTTCGGTGCCGGCGCCTCGGGCGTCGTCCTCGACTCCCAGCTCTACCTCACCGACGAAGCGCCGGTGGCCCCGGCCTTTAAGGAGCAGCTCAAAAAACTCGAAGAGTTCGACTCCATCTCCATCGGACGCACCCTGCCCTTCCGCTTCCGTTTCTTCTGCAAGCTCGCCACCAAGGTGGTCAAGGAGCTCGGGGAGATGGAATCCGCCCTGCTGAACCACGCGGACGAGGCCGAGGTGCTGCGCCGCGAGATCGAAAAGCGGTTCACCCCCATCAACACCGAAGGGGCCAACCCGGTCCAGAGCCTCTTCTTCCTGGGGCAGGACGGGGTCTTTGCCAAGCGCTTTGTGGCCGAAGGCACGGATGTGGCCTCGGTCATCGACCGCTTCTTCACCCGCGTGGGTGAACTCACCGCCCTGGTGGATGCCCACGATCCGTTAAAAGAAAACTCTCCCCTGGCCCAGGAGCTCGGCACCCGCTACCCCATCATGCAGGGCCCCATGGCCAACATCAGCGACAACGCCGACTTTGCCGAGACCGTCTTCCGCGAAGGGGGCCTGCCCTACTTTGCCATGGGCAGCCTTCCGGCCGACCTGGCCGAGAAGATCATCGAAGAGGGCTCCCGCAAGGTGCCTCGCTTCGGTGCGGGCCTCATCGGCATCGAAGCGCTGAACAAAGCAGTTGCCGGTCACATCGAGACCGTAAAAAAATACAAGGTCCCCTTTGCCCTGTTTGCAGGAGGCATCCCCTCCCAGGCCATTGAGCTGGAAGCAGCGGGCACCAAGACCTTTTTGCACACCCCGGCCTCGGGGATGCTGAAAAACGCTCTCTCCTCGGGCTGCAAGCGCTTCATCTTCGAAGGCACTGAAGCAGGCGGCCACGTCGGGCGCCTGAGCAGCCTGGTCCTCTGGGAGATGGGCATCACCCACCTCCTGGCCCAGCCTGAAGGGGCCCTTGCAAACCAGACCGCCATCTTTGCAGGGGGCATCGCCACCCGCACCGGCTCCTGGTTCATCTCCGCCATGTCCGCGGTCCTGGCCGAAAAAGGGGCCAAGGTGGGCATCCAGCTCGGCACCCCCTACCTCTTCACCGACGAGATCGTTGAAACCGGCGCCCTGATGAAAAAATATCAGGACGTGGCACGGGAAGAGATCACCACCCTGCGTATCGGTACCACCGTGGGCCTTGCCTGCCGCACCATCAAGACCCCCTTCTCCATGGAGATCGTGGCCAACGAATACCAGCGCATCGTGGAAAAGGTTTCTCTCTCGGACCGGAAGCGCGCCTTTGAAAAGGACAACATCGGCTCGCTTCTCATCGCGGCCAAGGGCTTCTCCCCGGATTTTGACAAGCTCAAGAAGGGTGAGCCCCTCTCTTACATCAAGTACAACGACGACGAGGCCTTCCACAAGGGCAACTACTCCGTGGGCAACAGCCTCGCCTTCTTTGCCGAGACCACCTCGGTCAAGGCGGTTCACGACGGCCAGATGCAGAGCAAGGAAGGCCTCTCCGCCAACTTAAACGAGCTGGAAGTCATGACCGCCAAGTGCGGGATGATGAACGATGAGATCGCCATCATCGGCATGGGCTGTGTCTATCCCGACGCCCATGACACCGACGACTTCTGGAAGAACATCGAGTCCAAGCGCTACTCCATCAAAGAGGTGGACCCGGCCCGTGTGGACCTTGCACCGTTCTACAACGAAAACCGCAAGGCCATGGACAGCACCTACACCAAGATCGCTGCCACCGTGGACGACTTCGTCTTTGACCCGGCTGCCTACGGACAGGATCCCAAGGCCGGCCAGCAGATCTCCCGAAGCCAGAAGATGGCCCTCACCGCCACCTTCGAGGCCCTGGAAAAAGCAGGGTATCCCCAGGGCAAGGGCCTTCCCCTGGCCACCACCGCGGTGATCATGGGCAGCTGCCTCGGCAACGAGACCAGCCACCATCTCAACCTCAAGTACTACTACCCGGAGCTGCGCTGGCACTTAGAGCAGAGCGACGCCTTCAAGGCCCTTACCGAGGACGAGAAGGTCAAAGTCCTGGCCCACCTCAAGGACCGCATGGCCGGAGACTACCGCAACGAGTCCCCGGACTGCGCCACCCTGAACATCGAAGCCTCCCGCGTGGCAGCCGCCATCGGCGCTTTGGGCGCCAACTACGTGGTGGACGCGGCCTGCGCCACCAGCTTTGCCGCCCTGGACTCCGGCATCAAGGAGCTCCTCTCAGGCAGCCACGACGTGGTCATCACCGGCGGCATCAACACCAGCATCAACCCCGAGACCTTCATCGGCTTTGCCAAGATGGGGGCCCTCTCGGCCAAGGGTTCCTGGCCCTTTGACGAGCGCTCCGACGGCTTTGTCCTGGGCGAAGGCGCCGGTGTGGTGGTCCTCAAGCGTGCCAAGGACGCCCTGCGGGACGGAGACACCATTCTGGGTATCGTCAAGGGCGTGGGCGGCAGCTCCGACGGCAAGGGCAAGGCCATTGCCGCACCCAACCCCGACGGACAGGAGTACGCCCTGAGGCGCTGCTTCGACCAGGCTCGTGGCCTCACCTTCGACGACGTGGACTTCATCGAAGCCCACGGCACCTCCACCATCCTGGGGGACATCACCGAGATCAAGACCCTGAAGCGGGTCTACGACACGGGCAGGCCCAAGGGGATCAGTTCCGTGAAGTCCCAGATCGGCCACCTCCTGGGCGGTGCGGGCGCAGCAGGCCTTATCAAGGTACTCCTGGCCATGAAACACGGCATCTTGCCCCCCAACGGCCAGTTTGAAAAGGCATCCCCCAAGCACGAGCTGGACGACAACTCCAAGCTTTACATCATCAAGGATGCCAAGCCCTGGACCACCGAAGCCGGAAAACCCAAGCGTGCAGCTGTCTCCGCCTACGGATTCGGCGGCATCAACTACCATGCGGTGGTGGAGGAGTTCACTTCCGACTACCAGCCCCCGGCGCGAACCATCTTCCCGGACACGGCCTGGGACTACAACGACGACCGCATCGTGATCAGCGGCATGGGCACCGTCCTTCCCGGCGGCCTCTCCACGGACCAGTTCTGGGAGACCCTGGTGGACGGCAAGAAGATCCTCTCCGAGATGCCGGAAAACCGCCTGCACCTCGACTACTTCGTGGATGAAGAGAACGACTTCAGCCTGCCCAGGGTCAAGGCCGGGGTGATCCCCGACTACACCTTCAACAACCTGAAGTACCGCATCCCGCCCAAAACGGCCAAATCCATCGACCGCGCCCAGTTCTTCGCCCTGGACGCCGCCACCCAGGCCATTGACGAAGCCTGCGGCGGGGACCGCGAGAAGATGTTCGGCAAAGCCAACAAGACCGCCGTCATCATGGGCAGCATCAGCGGGGAGAAGCACGTGGAGAACATCGTGCGGACCCGCGCCCCCCTGGTTGCGAGCTTTATCGCCGAGACCCCGGGTGTGGACCCTGCCAAGGCAGCCAAGGCCGGTGAAGCCCTCATGGAGAGCATCCGTGAGCGGTTCATGGAGAACAACGAGGACACCACCCCGGGCCTTCTCACCAACATCATCACCGGCCGCATCGCCAACTTCTTCGGCGCCAACGGTGCCAACTTCGTGGTGGACGCAGCCTGTGCCTCCGGCGGCATTGCAGCCGACCTTTCTGTAAAAGGCCTGAAGGCAGGAGACTTCGACATGGTCGTGGCAGGGGGCGTGGACGCCAGCTTCTACCCGGCCATCATGATGGTCTTTAAGCGCCTGGGGGTTCTCACCGACGCCGAGACCTTTATCTGCGACAAGCGGGCCAAGGGCATCCACCTGGGTGAAGGGGCCGCGGCCCTGGTGCTCACCACCTATAAAAAGGCCAAAGAGCTGAACATGCCCGTGTTCGCCGAGCTTTCCGAGATCGGCTTCCGCTCCAACCCGGCCCGTAACCTTTACGCTCCGTCCGAGGCCCTGTTCCGCGAGGTGACCACCCGCCGCTTTGATCGCTGCGACGTCATCAAAGAGGACGTGGCCCATGTGGACCTCTTCGGCTTCTCTTCCCTGATGCTCGACCAGGTGGAGCTCCAGGCCGCCTCCAAGAGCTTCGGCCACAAGACGCGCCTGGGCAACATCAAGCCCGAGTTCGGCTACTACAAGGGCGCCAACCCGGCCATTGCCCTGGTGAAGCTGGCCCTCATGGCCAAGCACGGCAAGCTGCTGCCCCACCACAGCCACTCCTCCGAGCACTCCATTGTGGCGGACCGCTACAACCTGGTCCCCGGCCTCGACCTGGCAGACGCGCCCAAGGGGCATCGCCTGAGCCTCGGCGCCAACCTCTTCGGCTTCGGTGCCAACCACGGCCACGCCGTTGTCAGCACCCTGCCCCGGTGGATGTCCGAGGAGGCAGCCTCCTTTGCTGAAGAGGCCGCCACCGAAACCGTGGCTGCACCCATGCCCCACGGTGAGGTCCACGCCGGAGAATCCTGCGCCCTCCTCTGCGGCCAGGGTTCCCAGTACCCGAAGATGATGCAGCCCGTCTACGAGAGCAACGCCTACGTCAAGGAGATGTTCGACAAGGCCGACGCCCTCTTCCGAAAAGAGCGGGGCACCTCCCTTCTGGAGGTGATGTTTGCCGAGGAGGACGCGAGGATCCACTCCACGGACTTCACCCAGCCCGCGGTTTTCCTGGCCACGGCAGCGGTGTTCGACCTGCTCTCCGAAGCCGGGTTTGACACCGACTACCACATCGGCCACAGCGTGGGCGAGTACTCGGCCCTTTACACCAGCGGCATCCTCTCCTTTGACGACGCCTTCCGCCTGGTGATGAAGCGCTCCGAGCTCATGAAAAAAGCGGACCAGAACACCCCGGGCCGCATTCTGGTGCTCTTCAAAAACGCCGAAGAGGCCGCGGCCCTCATCGCGGAGTCCGGCATCGGCGACATTTACGTCACCAACAAGAACAGCACCAAGCAGACGGCTGTCTCCGGTCTCGAAGGGGCCATCGACACATTCTGCGGGTTCCTGACCCAAAAGGGTGCCATGTTCCGAAAGCTCCCCTTGACCGGAGCGTTCCACACCCCTATCCTCAGGGCCGCCGCCGACGAGCTGGCCCGGTTCATCGAAGGCATGGCCTTCAACCGGCAGGGCTTTTCCAAGGTGATCTCCAATGTCACCGGACTGCCCTACCCCAATGACGAGGCCGCGGTAAAACGCCTCCTCATCAACCAGATTATCTCTCCGGTGGAATTCATAAAATCCGTGGAAACCGTCCACGCAGCCGGGGTTCGCACCTTCTACGAGGTGGGAACCGGCAAGATCCTCACCGGGCTTTTAAAATACATCCTGCCCGAGGGCTACACCGCTCACCTCTCCGTGGACAAAGGAAAGGGCGAGGCGGCCTCCCTTGAGGCACTTATCGAGACCATCAGACCCGTTATGACCGACACTGTTCAACAAGACACACCCGCTGCACACGCAGCCGCCGCCCCCAAGGCCCCGACACCTGCGGCCGTGCCCGTGGCTTCCGCGCCTTCCGAGGCCGAAGGCACCTTTTCCGGCGACCACGACGACTTCAACGCCTTTTTGCAGGACAACTCCGAGAGCCTGAAGGCCCTCATCGAAAAAGAGTACATCAAATCCCGCCGCGAGAAGCGCCTGCGCGAGGTGGAGACCTTCGGGTTCTACACCGGTTCCATCTCCATCGCCGGTGTCTCCATCGGCCTGCCCGGCTCTTCCGGACGTGTTTTTGACGAGGCCAACTTCGACAAGATCATCGCAGGCCACAACTGCATCGAGAACCTCACCGAGGCAGAGCGCGGGTTCATGCTGGACAAGAACATCGTGCGGATCCACAAGGCGCCCAACGGCAACGCCCGCATGATGGCCATCAACTCCCCCGAGGAGGTGATCCAGCTGGCCGGTAAGCTCGGGTACTTCCACCACAGCGACTTCGGCATCAAGTACAACTACGACATCAGCATCAACTTGGGGATCGCAGCCGGCATCAACGCCCTGCGCGACGCAGGCATCCCCCTGGTGCGTAACTGGACCACCGGGCCCAGCGGCAAGCGCATCACCAACGGCTTTGCCCTGCCCGAAGAGATGCAGGAGACCACCGGCGTCATCATGACCTCCCTGTTCCAGGGATGGGAGACCCTCCTCACCGAGGTGGAAAACTACTGCCGGGACAAGTTCTCCGTGAAGCCCTTCAAAGAGATGGAGAAGATCTACTACTATCTCATGGAAACCGTGAAGGACACCGAGCTCAAAGGGCGCCTCACAGACTGGTTCTTCGGCCTCAAGAAGGACCAGCCCGAGACCCCCTACCAGTTCAACCGGGAGCTGATCATCAACGCCATCGCCCTGGGCTCCGCCCACTTTGCCCAGATGATCAAGGCCAAGGGTCCCAACCTCCTGCTCTCCGGTGCCTGCGCCTCCACCACCCAGGCCTGCGCCACGGCCGAGGACTGGATCCGCACGGGCCGCTGCGAGCGCGTCATCGTCATCGGCGGCGAGGCAGCCACCAACAAGGCCCAGGTGCCCTGGATCGCTTCCAGCTTCCTCTCCATGGGGGCTGCCAGCATCAAGAAAACCGTGGCCGAAGCAGCCAAGCCCTTTGACACCAACCGCAACGGGACCATCCTGGGCGCCGGTGCCGTCTCCCTCATCGTGGAGCGAAAAGACTCCCTGGCAGGCAGGGGCCAGCGCGGCCAGGCCGATATCCTCGGCTCCTACATCGGCAACAGCGCCTTCCACTCCACCCGCATCGACCAGGAGCACCTGGCCCGGGAGCTGAGCCGCTTTGTTTCCCGCATCGAAGCACGCCACGGCCTCAAGCGTGACCAGTACGCCGAAAAGGCCCTGTTCATGTCCCACGAGACCTACACCCCGGCACGGGGCGGCAGCGCCGACGCCGAGATCAAGGCCCTGCGCGCAGCCTTTGGTGAGCACGCCTCCAAGGTGACCATCGCCAACACCAAGGGCTTCACCGGCCACACCCTGGGCGCGGCCATTGAAGACGCCGTGATGGTCAAGGCCCTGGCCAAGAACCAGGCGCCCCCCATCGCCAACCTCACGGACCTGGCCGAAGAGTTCTCCGATCTGACCTTTTCCCGAGGCGAGGAGAAAGACCTGGAGTACGGCATCCACTTTGCCGCGGGCTTCGGCTCCCACTTCGCCTTCCTCTTCATCCGGGAGGAGGCCGAGCTCAGCCGCGAGAACAACGCCGACTACTTCAACTGGCTCAAGCACATCTCCGGCGAGGAGTACCCCGTTCTGGAGGTGGTGGACCACACCTTGAGGGTTCAGTCCGACACCACCCCAGGGGGCCGCAAGACCATCGAAGCCCCGGCACATGTAAATGCCCAGGCCGCTCCCGCTGAAAAGCCCGCGCCCGCTCCGGCCGCCCAGACCGCAGCCCAGGTTCAGGAGCAGAAACCTGCTCCGGCTGAAGCAGCGCCCGCCGCAGCCGCCTCCGGTGCCGTGGACACGGTGAAGCGGATCATTGCCGAAGAGACCGGGTACACCACGGACATGCTCGAAGACGACCTCGACCTTGAGGCCGACCTTGGCATCGACACGGTGAAACAGGTGGAGGTCTTCGGCAAGATCTCGTCTGAGTTCGGCCTGGACGTGCCCGAAAACCTTCAGCTCCGCGACCTCAACACCATCGCCAAGCTGGCTGGCTACATCTCTGCTCAAGGAGGTGCGGCTGCCGCTCCGGCTGAGGCAGCTCCCGCAACACCGGCAGTAAACGCCTCCGGCGCCGTGGACGCGATTAAGAAAATCATTGCTGAGGAGACCGGCTACACCACGGACATGCTTGAAGACGACCTCGACCTGGAGGCGGACCTTGGCATCGACACGGTGAAGCAGGTGGAAGTCTTCGGCAAGATCTCCGCTGAATTCGGCCTGGATGTCCCCGAAGACCTTCAGCTCCGGGACCTCAACACCATCGCCAAGCTGGCAGGCTATATTTCTGCACAGGGCGGCGCAGCCGCCCCTGCTGAAGCGGCTCCCGCAGCCCCGGCAATAAACGCCTCCGGCGCTGTGGACATCGTGAAGAACATCATCGCTGAGGAGACCGGCTACACCACGGACATGCTCGAAGACGACCTCGACCTGGAGGCCGACCTCGGCATCGACACGGTGAAGCAGGTGGAAGTCTTCGGCAAGATCTCCGCTGAGTTCGGCCTGGACGTCCCCGAAGATCTTCAGCTCCGGGATTTGAACACCATCGCCAAGCTGGCAGGTTACATTTCAGCACAGGGCGGCGCATCAGCTGCCGCCCCTGCTGAAGCAGCTCCCGCAGCCCCGGCAGCAAACGCCTCCGGCGCTGTGGACACAGTGAAGAACATCATTGCCGAGGAGACCGGCTACACCACGGACATGCTCGAAGACGACCTCGACCTTGAGGCCGACCTCGGCATCGACACGGTGAAGCAGGTGGAAGTCTTCGGCAAGATCTCCGCTGAGTTCGGCCTGGACGTTCCCGAAGACCTTCAGCTCCGAGACTTAAACACCATCGCCAAGCTGGCAGGTTACATTTCAGCACAGGGCGGCGCAGCAGCAGCCGCCCCCGCTGAAGCGGCTCCCGCAGCCCCGACAGCGAACGCCTCCGGCGCTGTGGATACAGTTAAGCAAATAATTGCAGAAGAGACCGGCTACACCACGGACATGCTCGAAGACGACCTCGACCTGGAGGCCGACCTCGGTATCGACACGGTGAAGCAGGTGGAGGTCTTTGGCAAGATCTCCGCTGAGTTTGGCCTGGATGTCCCCGAAGACCTTCAGCTCCGAGACCTCAACACCATCGCCAAGCTGGCTGGCTATATTTCAGCACAGGGCGGCGCATCAACTGCCGCCCCTGCTGAAGCAGCTCCCGCAGCCCCGGCAGCAAACGCCTCCGGCGCCGTAGAGACAGTCAAGAACATCATCGCAGAAGAGACAGGCTACACCACGGACATGCTCGACGAGGACCTCGACCTGGAGGCCGACCTCGGCATCGACACGGTGAAGCAGGTGGAGGTCTTCGGCAAGATCTCCGCTGAGTTCGGGCTGGATGTGCCTGAAGACCTTCAGCTCCGCGACCTGAACACCATCGCCAAGCTGGCAGGGTATATTTCAGCACAGGGTGGCGCACCAGCTGCCGCCCCTGCTGAAGCAGCTCCCGCAGCCCCTGCAGCAGACGCCTCCTGCGCCGTGGAGACAGTCAAGAACATCATCGCAGAAGAGACAGGCTACACCACGGACATGCTCGACGAAGGCCTCGACCTTGAGGCCGACCTCGGCATCGACACGGTGAAGCAGGTGGAAGTCTTCGGCAAGATCTCCGCTGAGTTCGGCCTGGATGTCCCCGAAGACCTCCAGCTCCGCGACCTCAACACCATCGCCAAGCTGGCAGGCTACATTGCTGCCCAGGGGGGAACCGCCCCTGCTGAAGCAGCACCCGCTGCCCCGGCTGCTTCCGGTACGGCGCCAGCGGCCACCGGCGTTGTCTCTGCCATCAAGGGCATCATCGCCGATGAGACCGGCTACACCGTGGACATGCTGGACGACGGCCTGGACCTGGAAGCCGACCTCGGCATCGACACCGTCAAGCAGGTGGAAGTCTTCGGCAAGATCTCGGCCCACTTCGGCCTGGACGTGCCCGAAGACCTGCAGCTCCGGGACTTAAACTCCATCGAGAGCCTGGCAGGCTACGTCACCGAAAGGGCCCACATCGAGGCGCCGGAGAGTGGTTCTCCTTCCGCTCCCGCCCCAGCAGGGTCCGGGGTCACTGACTTAGGCGTCCCCGCCTTTGAAGAGGGTGGGGTCAACCGCTACGCCATCCGCGTCAAGCAGCTGGGAGAGCGTTCCGGCGTTCATGTGGACCTTGCCAAAAAGACCATCCTTGTCACCCAGGACCGTCACGGCTTTGCCGACCAGGTCAAGCTGGTGGTGGAAGCCCGGGGCGGCCGCGTCATCACCCTGGGTTCCGCCGCATCCACCTACCCCTGTGATCTCGCCGACCACGAGGCCCTTGTGGCCACCCTGGCCGAAATGAAGAAACGGGAACCTTCTGTGGACGGCCTCCTGCACTTGTCTGCCATGGACGGCTACCTGGAGAACTGCCCCAACGGGGTTGCCGCCGACGCTGAAGGCGCCATCAAAGGCTTCTTCCTTATCCTTCGGGAGCTCCAAGAGTCCCTGAACCGCGACGGGGCCCTCATCGGCGCCCTCTCCGTAGGCTCTGTGGTCTTCCCTTACGGAGACGCGGGCGGCGCCAAGAGCCACCCCGCCTTTGCCGGGCTTTCCGGGATGCTGAAGACGGTAAACAAAGAGTTCGAAAACGCCCTGGTCCGCATCATCGACCTGGCCCCCGGCATCACCGCTGCAGATGCCCGCATGGCAGCCGCCGCCTTCATGGGCGAGCTGACCAACGGCAGCCGCCGCGTGGAGACGGGCCTTGAGAGCGGAAAACGCTTAGGCCTCAGGCTGGTGGCCGAGTCCTCGTCCAAGGGCACCCCGCTCATGAAGGCCGGGGACACCGTGGTGGTCACCGGCGGCGCCCGGGGCATCACCTACGACATCCTTAAAAAAGTCGTGGCCCACGCCCCCTGCAACCTGGTGATCCTGGGTCGCTCGGACATCGAGGGCCTTGCCCCCGAGTTCGCCACGGGCGACCTCTCCGAAGGAGCGGTCATGGCCAAGCTCCGCGCCACCATGAAAGGGGCCAAACCCCTGGAGCTGAAGCGCGCGGCAAGCAAGATCGTCAAAATCCGCGAAACCCGGGACAACCTCGACACCCTGAGGCAGGCCGCCCAGAGCGTGGCCTACCACGCCGTGGACGCGGCAGACACCCAGGCCGTCACCCAGGCCATGGCGGGCTACGCCAAGATCGACGGGGTCATCCACGCCGCAGGCCTGGAAGAGAGCGCCATGATCGAGAAGAAAGAGCTCTCCTCCTTCAACCGGGTCTTCAACACCAAGATCAAGGGAGCGGAGAACCTCTTCAAAGGCCTTGAAGGCAAAACACCGCGTTTTGTCATCACCTTCTCCTCGGTAACCGCACGCTTCGGCAACGAGGCCCAGGTGGATTACACCTGCGCCAACGACATGCTGGGCCGCATGGTCCAGCGATTCGGAGCGGAAAAAGGCTGCATCGCCAAGATCATGGACTGGACCGCCTGGAGCGGCAGCGGCATGGCCGCCACCAACGACACCGTGAAGAAGGTCCTCGAATCCCGAGGGCTCACCTTCCTGCCCCTTGACCGGGGCGTGGACTTCTTCATGGGCGAGCTGGCAGGCACCGAAAGCTGCGAGAGCCTCTTCACCGGGCCGGACATCGCCTTTGACCGGGACTTCATGTTCGAAGAGGTGGACGCCGCCGAGTTTGACAGGCAGACCCCCTTCATCGACGAGGTCAAGGCCGAGAGCGACGACAAGATGGTCTTTACCCGGGTCCTGGACCTGAAGCGGGACCTCTTCCTGAAAGACCACAGCATGAAGGACGTGCCCATCTTCCTGGGCGCCACCGGCATCGAGACCATGGCCGAAGCGGCTTCCCGCCTCTTCCCCCGGTCCGGCGCACGGCTTGAGAGCGTCACGGACTTCTCCATCCCCTACGGCATCAAGATCCTCAAGGAGCGCCCCAAGGAGCTGGAGATTGAAACGGAGAAGAGCGACAAAGGCGAGGACGCCCTCAACTGCCGCATCACCTCCACCTTCCGCAAAGGGAAGATCACCGGCAAGACCACCCTGCACTACGAAGGGACCTTCCACTTCACGGACAAGCCCGTGGAGGACCGCGTCATGGCGCTTCCCGAGTTCACGAAAGTGAAATTAGACGGCACCGTGGACGAGCTGGTCTACCATCCGGAGCGCCTCTTCATGCACGGCTCCTTCCGCACCATCCGGGACATCGCATCCTTTGACGGCGAGACCCTGGTGACCAAGGTGATCCACAATGGTGAACGTGAATTCTTCAAGGGCGAGACCCGCCCCGAGTTCTTCACCGACGTCATTATGGTGGATGCCATGTTCCAGACCGGCGGCCTCTTCGAGTTCTTCACCACCAGCGAGCTGGTGCTGCCCTACGGGCTGGAGAAATTCGAGTTCGTCCGCCCCGTGGAGCGCGGCAAGGAGTACTACTGCATCACCCAGCGTGTGGCCTCCGACGACCGGACCAACACCTACCGCATGGTCCTCACCGACCTCACCGGAAAGGTCTATCTGGATCTGACCAACTTCCGCATGGTGAAGCTGTCCCGACTCGACGACAAGCACAAAATCAGCGGCAAAGTATCTGCCGCCTGATCAGGATAAACACCCCGGAGCCACACCCTGCGGCTCCGGGGGACCCATTGAAGCCGCCCTTTTCCACTGGAAAGGGCGGCTTCGTTGTTTGTGGCAGGGCTTCCGGCGGCTCTGCCGGGGCCAACCGTTCGAAAAGTGCAACTATTCAGCTCAAAAAAAAGCCTCCGGCGGCAAGGTATGCCACATTAAAAGCAGATAGCAGATGTGTTTTGCCCCTCGTTCCTCGGGTCAAATCACATCTGCCTTTAAAGTAAAAATTCACTCAAAAAGCTATCCGGGCAACATGGCACCGCTCCCATCCCCCCGCAGGCATCGATTCTGAGTTATTGCACCAAGGGCGTTGATGTTACCTGCTGCTTGCGAGTATACTATAGACCTGTTCAGGAACGTTTTTCCGGATCGGCGTCTCAGCACACCTGCAGGCACTGAATCGATCCCCGCACATTGCAGCGATCGCGACTATTCTTCACATCCCTCCTCGGCCCCCGGACCTTTCCCCTGCCCGGCATGAACACGATCTGGTTTTGCGTCTCAAGAAACGTATAACCCTTGCACCTCTCCGCCCCGGTTCCCGTCGAGCCATTTTTTTATCGTGTCCGGATTTACATTGGCACGCAATATGCTTACTTTTACCTGTGACCTCACAAAAGGCCTGATCACCTCCAGGATAACGGACGGACCCCCTCAATGATACATCACAGATACAGGATGTTACCCCAGCGAGAGACCCGCCACGAGGCATAGGCCCCTGGAATACACGCATCAACACCCGATGCACATCATGTGCTCTCATATGCATGAGGCGCCTCGGGACCAACATTTTCGGAGAGTAACAGATGCAGATTGCGACACTTATTGAACAGGTTTCTGCACACAACGGCTGGAACATGGCCCTGGCAGGCATCATTATCGTCTTTTCCTGTCTCGTCATCCTGGCCCTGGCCATTTCCCGCATCCATAAAATTCTTGAGTTTATCGAGAACCGGGACCAATTGCGCCTCAACATACGTCAATTCTTTATGGGCCGCGAAAAAGAGAAACAGGTGGCGTCCCTCCTGACCCCCAGCCTGGAGCTGGAGGCGGCCCGCTACAAGCGTCTCACCCCCTTCTTAGGGGAGAGCTTCAGCCTCAAAGGGCTCATCCGTTTTGCCGAAGGCCGGGGCATCACCAACCCGCCCCCGGAAAAGATGGTTCGCCAGTTCCTTGAGGTGGGCCTGCTGAAAAAAGAGGTGCGCAACCTCTTTACCTGGGAAGAATCTGCGGCCAAGTAGCCCGGGCCACTGAAGGGCCCTTTGCCCGCACCGCCCGACCCGAGACCAATCCCGCAACGCACGGCCCCTGCCGGTCGCCGTTGCTAAAAAGCGAAGGATGAGAACGCGCCCGCCGACCGTCACGTTCCGGCGATCCGCCGCCTCATGAAGACATAGACAACTTATGGAAGATCTGTTTTTACAGTTTTTAAACAACACCGGGTTCGCCCTGGTGGACTACCGCCAGATCATCATGCTCTGCGTGGGCTCCCTCTTTATTTACCTCGGCATCGCCAAGCACTACGAGCCCCTGCTCCTAGTGCCCATCGGTTTCGGGATTCTCATGGGCAACATCCCCGTCATCCACGGCATGGGGCTCAGTATCTACGAAGAGGGCAGTGTCCTCAGCTACCTCTACTACGGGGTGACCAAGGGCATCTACCCGCCCCTGATCTTCATGGGCATCGGCGCCATGACCGACTTTTCCACCATGCTGGCCCGGCCCTCTCTCATGCTGCTGGGAGCCGCGGCCCAGGCGGGTATCTTCATCACCTTCCTGGGAGCCCTCATGCTCGGGTTCGGTCCCGGAGAGGCCGCTTCCATCGGCATCATCGGCGGTGCGGACGGCCCCACGGCCATCTTCCTCACCTCCAAGCTGGCGCCCAAGCTCATCGGCCCCATTGCCATCGCGGCTTACTCCTACATGGCCCTGGTCCCGGTGATCCAGCCCCCCATCATGAAGCTCCTCACCACCAAGAAGGAACGCCTCGTGAAGATGCGGGAGCCCCGAAAGGTCTCCAAAAAAGAGCGCATCATCTTTCCCATTGTCGGACTGATCTTAAGCTGCCTGCTGGCCCCGGCCGCCCTGCCCCTTCTGGGCATGCTCTTCCTCGGGAACCTCCTGAAGGAGGCCACCGTCACCGAGCGCCTGGCCGAAGCCGCACGCAACACCGTCATCGACACGGTGACCATCCTGTTGGGTATTACCGTGGGCGCGAGCACCCAGGGGGACATCTTCCTCACCAAAGAGTCCATCGGTATCTTTGTTCTGGGGGCCCTCTCCTTTGGCGTTGCCACGGCCTGCGGCCTGCTCTTTGCCAAGGGCATGAACCTCTTCCTCAAAGAGAAGATCAACCCCCTCATCGGCGCTGCCGGCGTCTCGGCTGTGCCTGACTCAGCCCGGGTGGTCCACACCGTGGCCCAGCAGGAGGACCCCACGAACTTTCTCCTCATGCACGCCATGGCCCCCAACATCTCCGGGGTTATCGGCTCTGCCATCGGTGCAGGAGTTCTCTGGAGTTTTCTCAGTTAAAAAAAAGCCCCCGGCGATCCTGCCGGGGGCTAAGCTTTTCCCCCATCTCTAACAGGGTTTGACACACAGGTTTTTGCAGGCGGCGCAGGCCGGCCTGCCTTCTGTTGGCTAACCACGGTTTTCGGCCCAGTTGAGCAAGTAAACCAGTTTACAGGGAGCTTTGTATTGACACAAGCGGCCCGCCGAAGGCCTACCGCAAGGAGCGAAAAGACGTTCTATTATGAAAAAAGTCAGCGATAAAATCCTCGATCTGAAACAACGAAAGCACCTCATCATGCAGATGGGGGGCAAAAAAGCGGTGGAAGCCCACAAAGCCAAGGGCAAATTCACGGCCCGAGAACGGTTGGACCTCTTTTTCGACCGGAACACCTTCCGGGAGGTGGACATGTTCGCCACCCACCGCTGCACCAACTACGGCATGGAGGAAGTGTCCATCGCCAGCGACGGCGTGGTCTGCGGCTACGGTCTGGTGGACGGTCGCCCGGTCTACGCCTATGCCCAGGACTTCACCTCCCGGGCGGGCAGCCTTGGCGAAGTCCAGGCCCGGAAGATCTGCAAGGTCATGGACATGGCCATGAAGTCCGGGGTGCCCATTGTGGGTATCAACGACTCGGGCGGTGCCCGCATCCAGGAGGGCATCGACGCCCTGGCCGGCTTCGGGGAGATCTTCTTCCGAAACTCCGCCGCCTCAGGGGTCATCCCCCAGATCTCCGCCATCATGGGACCCTCCGCGGGCGGCGCCGTCTATTCGCCTGCCATGACCGACTTCATCTTCATGGTGAAAAAAACAAGCCACATGTTCATCACCGGCCCCGAAGTGATCAAGTCGGTCACCGGGGAAGACGTGGACTTCGAGACCCTGGGCGGAGCCGACACCCACGCCACCAAGAGCGGGGTGTGTCACTTTGCCTGCGAGGACGAAACCGAGGCCATCAGCGATATCCGAAAGCTCCTCTCCTACCTGCCGTCCAACAACATGGAGGATCCCCCCCTGATCAAGGGCGAGGACTCCGGGCGCCGCTACATTCCCGAGCTGGACACCATCATCCCGGATTCGCCCTCGGCCCCCTACGACATGCGCGCGGTGATCCGCCACCTCGTGGACGAAGGCTCCATCTTCGAGCCCCACATGACCTACGCCCCCAACATCATCACCTGCTTTGCGCGCCTGGGGGGACGAAGCATCGGCATCATCGCCAGCCAGCCCAACGTCCTGGCCGGCTGCCTGGATATCAACGCATCGGACAAGGCGGCCCGGTTTATCCGGTTCTGCGATGCCTTCAACATTCCCATCCTCACCATTGCCGACGTTCCCGGGTTTCTCCCGGGCACCCAGCAGGAGTGGGGAGGCATCATCCGCCACGGCGCCAAGATGCTCTGGAGCTACGCCGAAGCCACCGTGCCCAAGCTCCTGCTCATCACCCGGAAAGACTACGGGGGTGCCTACATTGCCATGAGCTCCAAGCACCTGGGCACAGACTTCGCCTTTGCCTGGCCCTCGGCAGAGATCGCGGTCATGGGTGCCGAAGGCGCGGCCAACATCATCCACCGCCGGGAGATCAAGGACGCCCTGGACCCCGATGAAAAGCGCCGGGAGAAGGTGGAAGAGTATCAGGAGCTCTTTTCAAACCCGTACGTGGCAGCCCAACGGGGCTATGTGGACTCGGTCATCGTCCCCTCGGAGAGCCGGGTCCGGCTCATGGAGGCCCTGGAGATCTGCTCCACCAAACGTGAGATGCGGCCGCCCAAAAAGCACGGCAACATCCCCCTTTAAGGAGCTGTCATGGAGACCCACGCACGAAAGCAACTCGAACTCAGGAAAAAAGCGGCCATCAGCGCTGTCCTCACCCTCTTGGCCACCGAACAGGCAGAGGAGACCGAGCCCGTCGTGGCCGAGCGGTCCAATGCCTGGGGCCTTTCCGGGCGCAGCCAGAGCATGGAGCTGAGAAACCTCATGCAGCTGCGTTCCCTGGGGCGCAGGTAATCGGTGGCCCCGTCACCGTGAGGCAGAACCCAACACCCACTCGTCACGCGGGCCCCGTCCGCCAGTGATATAAGGCCGGACCCTTCGCGAACCCTAGCGCCGGAAGCCCCACACGTCATGGCGCAGGAGGAACCACAGGAGCACAACGATAAATATGAGCCAATCAACCATTCGAATATACGACACCTCGTTCACCGCCGGACAGGAGAGCCTCCTCTCCGGCCTCATGCGCACGTCTGAGATGGAACGCATCGCCCCCTTTCTCAACCGAGCCGGTCTCTACGCCGTGGAGGCGACCCGGGGCTTCTCCTTCAAGCACACCCTGGCCGAACTCAACGAGAACCCCTTCGGCCGCATCCGGGCCATCAAACGAGCCATGGACGACACCCCCGTTGCCATGACCCTTTCCGCCCTTCACATGGCCGGACGATCCGCCGCCCCCCTGGACCTGATGCAGGCCTTCCTGGGCAGCGCCTTTGAAGCCGGGGTCTCCATTTTCCGCATCTTCGATCCGGTGAACGACCTGAGGAACCTTTCCGCGCCCCTGGAAACCGTCAAGGAGCTGGGAGCCACGGCCGTTGCCGCCATCCTCATCCCCACCTCGGGAAAGCGCACCCCCTTTGACGAGATCGCCCAGATTGCCGTCCGCATCCAGGCGCTCGGCGCCGACGCCGTCTGCCTCATGGACACCGAAGGTTTCCTCTGCCCGGACAGCACCAGAAAGCTGGTGAGCCGTGTCAACGAAGCGGTCTCCATCCCCGTGCACCTCTCCATCGCCAACACCGCCATGTGCGGCACGGCCGCGGCCCACGCCGCCTTTGAGGCCGGGGCAGCCGTTGTGGAAGCCGCCCTCTCCCCCTTTGCCGACGGCGGGGTCACCATCCCCTCCGAAGGCCTCATCAACTCGCTCAACATGGCCCGTGAAGGTGCCCTGGAACCCCTGTGCGAAGCCGCCGCCCTCTTTGAAGAGGAGATCCGACCCCGGCACCTGAGCACCCTGATGAAGCGTTCCAACCTCCACCTGCGCAGCCTGGCCCTGAAATACCGCATCCCGGTGACCACCCTGCGCGTGGCTGTGAACCAGCTGGCCGAGATCGACAAATCCGATCTTATGGACAAGGTGGTGGCCGAGATCCTTGCCGTGCGAAACGACCTGGGCAACATCGCCCTGAAGTTTCCCCTGGATGAGATGGTTGTGACCCAGTCCATCAATAACGTGGTCTTCGACAACGTGGAAGCCCGCTACTCCATCGCCACCACAGCGGTGAAGGACCACTGCTACGGCATGAACGGCCGCCCGACCGCAGCCATTGACCCGGCCATCGTGAAAACCGTCCTGGAAGGCTACCCCAGGGGCGAGGCCCCCACCACCGAATTTCCCCCGGAGCTTCTCCCTGCCGCCCTCAAGGGTGAGGAAGGCCGCAATCCCCTGGCCAACGGCCTGGAGGACGAGGTGATCATGGCCCTCTTCCCCGTGGAAGGCAAACGCCACCTGGAGTGGCAGAAAGGGGTGAAGCGCGTTCCGGAAGAGGCCAAATTCCTCTCCCTGGAAGAGGCCCTGGATCGCGCCGCCATTGCGGAGAAGATCCTCGAAGGGGACATGGACGCCCTTGCCCGGAAGTCCAACGCCCCGGACCAGAGCCCCTATGCAAGGACCTTCAACGTCTTTGTGGGCGGTGATCACTTTGAAGTGGCCGTGGATGAAGTGGGAGGCCCCACCATCCTGAGCCACGCCCCGGTGGCTGCGCCTGCGGCACCGGTTGCTCCGGCACCCGTCCCGGCCCAGCCCGCGGCTCCGGCCCCTGCACCCGCGCCCAAACCTGCGGCACCGGCTCCCAAGCCCGCCGCCCCCAAACCCTCTGCAGCACCTGCCGCAGAAGGAGGGGCCACCCTCACCGCCCCCATGCCCGGTGTGGTTCTCCGCTACGAGAAAAAGCCCGGTGACAAGGTGGAAAAAGGCGACGTGGTCGTGGTCCTGGAAGCCATGAAGATGGAGAACGTCCTTTCGGCTCCGGCCTCCGGCACCGTCGGGGACCTCCCCTGCCGCGAAGGAGACACCGTCTCCACCGGCGATGTCCTCTGCGTCATCGAGTAACCACCACCCGCCACACACACGAAAGCCCCCCTGGCGCATGGCGCCGGGGGGGCTTTCACGTTTGTACCCCGCCTCTTTCTTTGCCCAACCCGGATATTTCACGAGTCGAGTGCACCCATATTCAAGGCATCAGAGCTGCAGATGTAGTGGTTTACCTCAAAGCTCTGATAACGCAGAAGATGGGTGCACTCGGCTCGCCCGAAGGGTGAGAAAATCAAACAGCAAACGTCTATTTATATTTTGCATTTTCAAAATAGCTGACATTTTTACTCCAGCCATTCGAAATAATAGTGCTTTCCTTTTGGCTGGTTGCTTTCTCATGAAATATCCGGGCCAGGTGTCTCAATCGTCTTTACTCCGCGAAGTGTACCCGTATATGGGTTTTCATGACCGTTACGATTCTTCGGCGGTGCGCAAGCGCACCCTGCCCCATAGCCCTGATTTATTTCTCACCGGCCACACTATTCAACACCCTGAACTCACAGAACATTCGCCATTCATTTTTGCCTTTTTGCCGTACATGCCCGTCACCGGGTGCACACGCCATGGCCATGCCGGTCCCATGGGCATTTTTCTATCCAACCGATATCAATAGATATTTCATTTTTGCGCATCCCTTGGCACGCCTTTTGACTCTATCCTTCCAACGAAAGCAAATGCTTATGGCCCCAACGCTGCGGCTTGCCGCATCCGGGACCGACATTCAACCAGAACCTACCTGGGCCAGATCTTCACAGCCCTGAGATCCGGAAGCCAAAGGCCCGGAAGGCGCGCCGGGCGTGACAGCGTCCTGACCACGGCACGGAAGCTCACCCACAGACAAAGGAGGCACGCCATGTACGACATTGAAATCGGCAACACCGACCTGTCGGTGCTGAAGCAGTACCTCACCGACCTCAAAAAACGAAGCACCGTGCGAACCCATCGCAGGTCGCTCAAGAAGGTCAAGCGTCAGCTTGAGCTGATCTTCTCCACCAAAAACCCCACGCTCCCGGCCATTCCCTGGGGCTACTGATTCCACCCGGCCCGGGTGCAGGTTCACGTAAACAAAAAAGGCCCGGCAAAACGGCTTTTTCGCCTTTTGCCAGGCCTTCCCCCCCACTCTCTGTACGTGAAACGCACCCGGGCCCTTACCCCGCGTCTCCCCCTTCCCTTGGCAACACCCCGTGAAGAATCTCGAAATGATCGAAGGGCGGCATGATACACACGCCGTCAAAACACGTCCGGGCTGCGGTCAAAAGGTCCCGGGCCTGGCGAATCCCCTCGGCCGTGGGATTTTCAGCCGTTGCCATGGCGCTCCTCACCTCATCGGGCACCTCAATGCCCGAGACCTTGTGGTGAAGAAAGGCGGCATGGCGGAACGTGCGCAGGGGAAGGATTCCGAGCATGACCGGAATCCCCAGGGGGTTCAGGGCTCCTGCCAGGATCTCGGCATCCTTTGCGGTGTAGACAGGCTGGGTCACCACGAACTGTGCCCCGGCAGCGACCTTCTCCTTCAAGCGCTTGACCGCGATACCCAGGCGCAGCTCGTCGGTGAAGGGGTTCATCACCACCCCGACGTTTAGCCCGGCCTGCCTGGCCATGCCGATGAGCTCCGTCAGGGAGATATCCCGAACCGAGCTGGTCATGCCCTTTTCGGCCAGGGGCACAAAGTCCCCGGTCATGGCCAGCACCGTGGTAATGCCCAGGGCCTTTGCCCCCCAGAGGATCCCCTGGAGGCTCAACCGATTGTGGTCCCGGGTGGTGACATGGAGGGTGGCGGGCCGCTTCAGCTCGTCCTGGAGAATCCGGCACAAGGAGAGGGCATCCATGCGGGGCTTGGCCACCGGGTTGGTGGCCACGCTGAACCCGGTAAAGGAAAGGTCATTGATCCCCTCAAGGGCAGAGAGCAACGGCTCCACATCGGCCCCGGCCGGAGGCACCACCTCCACCACCACCTCAAACCTTTTGTGTGTCATGGGTCGGCTCCGTTTCGATCCTGTGAGCGAGCCCTGCTCAGGCGGCAGGCGTCACCGGAAACCGGCGGCTCAAAACCACCGCCGCCACTCCGGCCAGCCGAGTTCTTCCGCACAGGTGGGCTCTCGTGTGATGTCCTTTAAAAACGCCCAGGTCTCGCTCAGATCCCGGATAAAACCCGGACCGGCCTCCCGGGGCTCCTGCTTCAATGGCTGAGACGTACGTGTCGACTTGTCATATTCCATGGCAAACCTCCTTATCGAAAGGCACTGCGCATGCTTTTTTTGTGCAGTTTCCCCACGCTGGTCTTGGGGATATCGTCCACGAACTCAAAGGCGTCGGGCACGCCGTATCGGGGGATATCCCCCTTTTCAGCCGCCCCCTGAAGATAGGCCTTCAGATCTTCGGCGCCCACGCTTCCCACAAACTCGGGCTTCAGGTGCACAATCATCATGGGTCTCTCTCCCCACGTTTCATGGGGCACCCCGATGGCCGCCGACTCCAGCACGGCCTCGTGGCGGCTCAGGATGTTTTCCAGGTCCAGGGACGAGATCCACTCACCCCCGCTTTTAATGACATCTTTCATGCGATCCGTGATCTGAATATAGCCGTCCGGATCGATGATGCCCACGTCCCCGCTGTAGAGCCACCCGTCCCGCCACAGCTCGGTGCTTCGCTCCGCATCGGCCACATAGCCCTGTGTCAGCCAGGGCGCCCGGAAAACCAGCTCCCCGGTGGAGACCCCGTCATGGGGGAGGAACCGGCCCACCTCGTCCACCACCTCCACCTCGGCAAGGGGAACCGGGCGCCCGGTTTTCACCACAGTCTCCATGAGCGCGTCTCGGTCCAGGAGTTCCCAGTCGGCCCCGGGCATGCCCAGGCTGATGAGGGGGCAGGTTTCGGACATGCCGAACCCCGCATACACCTTGATTCCGATCTTCCATGCATCTTCGGCCAGGCCCCTGGGGAGCCTCGCCCCGCCGATGATCACCTTCCAGCGGGACAGGTCAAAGGAGGCCACCGCCGGGTTGGAGGTAATCATCTGGAGAATGGTGGGCACGCAGTGGGAGAAGGTCACCTTTTCGCCCACGATGAGCTTCAGGAGCATGGGCGGCTCGTACTTGCCGGGATACACCTGCTTCACCCCCAGCAAGGTGGCCAGGTAGGGCATGCCCCAGGCATGGACATGGAACATGGGCGTCAGGGGCATGTACACGTCCCCGGAGCGAAAGCGCCCCACCGAGTCGAAGGCTCCCAGGGCCGCTGCACCGGCCAGGGTGTGGAGCACCAGCTGGCGGTGGGTAAACGACACCCCCTTGGGGTTGCCTGTGGTGCCCGTGGTGTAAAAGGTGGTGGCCACGGTACGTTCATCCAGGTCGGGAAACTCGTAAGCCGGGTCTCCGCCGCCAAGCACCCCCTCATAATCACCGGCAACGGGAAAAGACGGGCTGACGCGGCTCTCCCCCTCCTGCATCAGCACCACGGACTCCACCGTCTCCAGGCGGGGGCGCATGGCCTCCACCAGGGGCAGAAAATCGGTGTTCACAAAAAGCACCCGGGCACGGGCGTGGTTCACCGTGTAGACCATCTGCTCCAGGGAGAGGCGCCAGTTGACCATCTGCAGCGTGGCCCCGGTCATGGGCACGCCGAAAAAACATTCGAGGAACCGGTGGCTGTCGTAATCCATGACCGCCACCACGTCTCCGGTCGAGACGCCCAGCTGCCCCAGGGCTGATCCCAGGCGGCCGATACGCTGACGAAAATCCCGGTACGTGAACCGTACCTGGTCCCGATAGACAATTTCCTGCTCCGGTGAGTAAACAAGCGGCGTATTCAGAAGTTTCTTGAGAATAAGGGGGTAGTCATACGGCTCGCCGGGCTGATAGACCATGGATGATCCTCCTGTGCCTGGGGGTGCATGCTTCTGTTACGGAATCTGATGGGAGAGATAAAACCGAAAATCAATGAAAAGGAATGCCTTAATCATAGACAGAGAACATTGCGACTGTCAACCACCAGGTACAGTCATGGCGTCACACGCAAAAAGAAGGTATTGGGGTTGCAATGCGACGGCGCCGCCCGGTCAACAAATGGAATGAAGCGCCTCCGGCACCTCAAAGGCCTCCATGGGCTGCCAGACGGTCCGCATGCGCATGAGCTCCCCTTCGCCGCCTTTGCCGGAGATGCGATGGAGAAACGCGTTATCTTCGGTTTCATCGACCTGGGCTTCGGAGACAACGCCCCTGCCGCGGGAGATCTCCCGGATAAAGCGCACCTCCAGCCGGGTGGGAAGGTGCTGGCTGAGGAAGGATTCGGGAAGGGCCTCCAGGGCCCAGCCGATGTAAATGGAGTTGTTCACGTGGCGGTTGAAATCAAGGTCTGAGATCCGCACACGGAAATCGGTGGTGTGCGCAGGCTCCTTGACCGGAAGGATCCGCTCAAAGCTGTCGGGGATGGCCCCGGCACCGGACCGCTGCTCCGGAGAGAGGCAGCGACTCAGCCGTGTGGGTTTTCGGGTGGTGTAATCCATGATCACCCAGGCGCTGTTCACGGTGATGAGGGTCTCGCCCCAGGCATCCGTCACCCGGAATTCCCGCAGGTCGTAAAGGTCGTTCAAGGGCGACCGCCACGAGGTGAGGGTCACCTCCTCGTTCCAGAAAGGATAGCGAGACACCCGCACCTGATACTTCAGGAGCACCCAGGTGCGATTCTTGGCCAGGAGCTCTGCAGCGCTCATCCCCAGCTGGGAAGCATGCTCGCAACCGCCGTCCTGAAGCCAGTCAAAGAGGCTCTGCACCTTAAGCAGGGCCCGGGGGTCCACCTCGGAGAGCCTCACCTTCAATTTTCGTGAGAATATATCGGTCATGGTGTGTACGTTTCGATCCAGGGTTATCAAGGTCAGCTCGCGGGTCGCATCAGGATTGAAATCGAACCGGACCGTCACCTCCCCACTGTCCGTTCCGGGCGTCCCGCATCCGTCGTTTACCATACCCCATCTGCCTGAAGAATCAACAATAGTATGCTCCTTATTCCTCCTTGACATCACTGTGTGATGGCGTTACCGTAGCGGCGTCGTCTTGTTGGATACTTATTAAAATTCATAATTATCATAAGTATTTTTGATAGAACAAGCGGACCGCATCCCGCTGAACAACCCGGAGATATCACCCCCTTCCGGGCCATGGCATGGTGCGCCCTCCCTTCGTATCAACCGCAACAAGCCCCATTCTAAAGGTTGTTATCCTTTGATTGGCCACGACCGAAGCAGCGCCCAGTCGCTGCCCGTGCCGCCCCATTGCCGCCTTGCCGTCACCGGCAACCCGACAGACCAATCAACCGATACGCATGACTCATAAAAAACTGGTGATTGTCTTCTTCAAGGAGTTGTCAGATGTTTTCGCTTTTTGTTCCGGAATCGGTGCGTGCGTTCAAGGAGGGGATCTCGAAAAAGATCCTCGTCAGTGACGTCATGGCCGGTGTCATCGTAGGTATTGTGGCCCTGCCCCTGGCCATTGCCTTTGCCATTGCCTCGGGGGTCAAACCCGAACAGGGAATCTTCACGGCGGTTGTGGCCGGCTTTATCATCTCCTGTTTCGGAGGAAGCCGGGTCCAGATCGGCGGCCCCACCGGGGCCTTTATCATCGTGGTCTTCGATATTGTGGCCCAGTACGGCTACGAAGGGCTGGCCGTGGCCACCATGATGGCCGGGGTGATGCTCCTCATCATGGGTTTCTCCAAGCTGGGGGCCACCATCCGGTTTATCCCCTACCCCATGACCGTGGGCTTTACCAGCGGCATTGCCCTCATCATCTTCACCACGCAGATCCCGGACTTTTTCGGGCTCACCCTGGCAAACACCCCGGGTGATTTCATCGGCAAGATCGGTGCCTATATAGCAGGCATGGACACCCTAAACACCCAGGCCCTGGCCGTGGGGGCCGTGACCCTTGCCATCCTGCTCTTCTGGCCCAAGGTCACCCGAAAAGTGCCCGGGTCCGTGGTGGCCATCATCGCCACCACCGTCATCACCGCCCTTCTCGGCCTCGACGTGGAGACCATCGGGAGCCGTTTCGGCAGCGTGCCCTCCTGCCTTCCCTCCCCGTCCATTCCCAAGGTCAACTGGGAGATGATCAAGCAGCTCAGCTCTCCGGCCTTTACCATCGCCATGCTCGCCGCCATCGAGTCCCTTCTTTCGGCTGTGGTGGCCGACGGGATGATCGGCAAACGCCACAACGCCAACATGGAGCTGGTGGCCCAGGGCCTGGCCAACTTCGTGGTTCCCCTCTTCGGCGGCATCCCCGCCACCGGAGCCATCGCGCGAACTGCCACCAACATCAAAAGCGGCGGCACCACCCCGGTGGCCGGCATGGTCCATGCCGTGACCCTGCTTCTCATCCTGCTCTTCTTCGGCAAATGGGCGGTGCTCATCCCCATGGCCACCCTGTCCGCCATCCTCATGATGGTGGCCTACCACATGAGCGAGTGGCGCTTTTTCGTCAAGCTCCTCAAGAGCCCGCCCTCGGACATCGCCGTCATGTTGGTGACCTTTGGCCTGACTGTCTTCGTGGACCTCACCGTGGCCATCGAGGTGGGTGTGGTCATGGCTTCCCTGCTCTTCATGAACCGCATGGCCAACCTCACCCGCATCAAGCGCCGCACCGACGACTTTGAAAACGACCCCCACGCCCTGGCCTGCCGCAAGGTGCCCCGCCGCGTGGAGATTTTCGAGATCAACGGCCCCTTCTTTTTCGGCGCTGCAAACCGGTTCAAGGACACCCTGCGGGTGGTGCGTGAAAAACCCCAGGTGCTCATCCTGCGATGCCGCCACATCCTCATGATGGACGCCACCGCCTTAAGGGCCCTGGAAGAGATGGTGGACGAGGCCCAGCGGGAAAAAACCCTGCTCATCCTCTCCGGCGTCCACGCCCAGCCCCTCATCTGCCTCGAACAGTCGGGCCTCTACTACAAAATCGGTGAGGACAACGTCTACACCAACATCGACGACGCCTTAAACGGCGCACGGCGGTTCCTCGGCCTCGAAGAGATCCCCCGCCCCGTCCCCTTTGTCCCCACCGTCAGCCGGGAAATCGAGACCAGGGGATAATCCCCTGGACCCCAGGTTCGCGAATGCTCCAGCCCTCGTTCCTCGGGCTGTCACATTCGCTGACGGGCTGCGCCCGTAACAGAAGCCAGAGCATTTAGCTCGCCTTCGTTGACGAGTAACCAAAACAGGCCGTGGGCGATCCATTCGGATCACCCACGGCCTGTTTTGGTATGCATAGAACGCCAGACGCTACCCCACCAGTGTCATTTGATACCTCCCCCGCAACTATTCAGCTCCAGTTTGCCTACAGCGGCCCTGCCGGGGGCCAAACCTTTGGCCAGAAATTGTCCTGGCATTTTGTGGACATACGAAGCTTGTAAAAATACCTGCGTAGCCACCAGCCTTGGTGGCGGGCGCAGCCCGCGGCGAACGCCCTTGCGCTTTTTCCTGAGGTACGAAGGACAAAGCGCAAGGGCAATCAGCTTTCGAGGTGTTTTCGCTATTGTGGCTTCGCCACCCTCGCCGCCGGAGGCTTGTTTTTCGCTTTTTCCCCTCTCCCTTCTTCCCCTCACAACCCCTTGCCACAGATATGGTGGGCGGCAATACGGCCCATGAGGATACAGGAGCCGAGGAAGGTGCCTTCGAGGGAGCCTTTGCCATGGATGCCTCCGCCGCCGAAGCCGGCGGTTTCACCGGCGGCGTAGAGGCCCTCCATGGGGTCTCCGTCCTTGTTCAGGACCCGGCAGAAGAGGTCGGTCTGGATACCGCCCAGGCTTTTTCGGCTGAGGATGAACTCACGCACGGCGATCAGGGGCCGGGCTTTGGGGTCGTCGATTTTTCGAAACTTGCAGGTACGGAGGCGATCGCCCCGGTAGGTGCGGAAGTTGGCGATGCGGCGGAGCTGATCGTCGTTGAAAAAGGCCGGGCCCCGTTCGATCTGGGCGTCGTAGGTTTTGACCGCGGTTTTGAGGGCGTCGCGGTCCACGGTCAGGTGGTTGCCCATGTCGTTCATCCTGTCCACCAGCTCGTCCAGGGAGTTTGCGGCGATGAAGTCCCGGGACTCGGTCAGGAGTCGCTTCACCAGCTCGGTGTTGCCCAAAAGGAGCTCTTTGACAAGGCGCACCTTGTCCCTGTTGCGAAAGGCTTTCATATGCTCGCTCCCGGAAACGGCAAGCTCTTTGGCGGCGATTTTCCAGTTCATGATTTGATAGGAGTATTTTCCGGGCTGCCTGCAGATCTGCTCCACCAGGTAGCGGGTGTCGGTGTACCCCACCAGGGGGGCCGGATCCATGATGCGCTCCCCCAGGGCGTTGACCCAGAGGGCAGACCGAGGCGGCACCAGGCTGAGCCCCTTGCCCGGCATATCCGCGTCGGGGTAGTCCACCCCGGCTGCGTAGTGCCACTGCTTGTCCAGGTGGGTGATGGTGGCCCCGGCGGCTGCGGCCGCGTCGTGGATCAGGCCGTCTGCGTAGCGGTGGGAGCCGTTGAGGAGCTTGTCCGGGGGCTCGCCCCAGGGGGCGTACCAGTTCTCCCGCACCTTGGACAGATCACCGCCGCACATGCCCCCTGCGGCCAGGATCACGGCCTCGCCCCTTGCGGAAAAAGATTCCCCGTTTTCTTCCCTGGTGCCCCGGACCCCGGTGATGGCCCCTGCGCTCAGCTCCAGGGCCTCGACCCGGCACCCGAAGTGAACCTCAAGGTTCCTCCGATGGGGATGGCCGCTCAGACCGGCTTCCATGGCCTCAATGATCCCGAACCCCGTGCCCCAGGCGATGTGCCAGCGGGGCACCGAATTCCCGGGCTTGAAAAGCCCCCGCTCCGGCCAGTTGACCACGGGAAGGAAGGTGACCTTTCGATCCTTGAGGAACTCGTGGATGATGTCCCCGGACCGGTGCACATACAGCTCGGCCCATTTCCTGGGCCAGTGGGCGCCCTCTTCGAAATCGGCGCAGCTCAGCCAGTCGGCCAGGGCCAGCTCCGGGGAGTCCCGGATTCCGTTTTTTCGCTGCAGGGGCGTATCCACCATCATCACCCCGCCAAAGGACTCCTTGGCAAGGCCCCCGAACCGCTCCGGCACATCCCGGTCCAGGATCACGACCTTAGCCCCCAGCCCGAGGAGCTCAAAGGCGGCGGTCATGCCCGCCAGTCCCCCGCCCACAATCACCACATCCGCTTCAAACCGCCTGTGCGCCATCTCTCCCCCTTGTTCCATCGGTTGATTCAGGATTCACACCAGACATGCTCAGCATTTCCTTCATCGGCAAAGTGAGCCCTCTTGAAAGCAGGCGGCCACCGCGCCAACCTAAAACAGACCACACAGTCTGTTTATGGATTGTCACACCTCAAGCCAATAAAGTAAAGATCTTATCCCACTCCAAGGAACATTGTTCCACAACACAAACGAAAAATATCATACCCGGACAGACCCGCAGCGTGGGCGCTCCGTGGCGTTGCCGGTTTCCCGGAGAGGGAATGGATTTTCAGGAAGATCAACTCAGGTAACACAGGTCTCCGGCGGTCCTGCCGGAGGCAAGCGGCATGGTTCCGTTCAAGGTATGGAAGCCGCGGTATGTCGAATGATCGAAGCCCAGGCCTGCCTGAGATGGCGGTAATGGTCGGGACGGTCCAGGGAGAGGGATTGGATGGCCATGCCCCGCAAAAGATAAAGGGAGAGGTCCAGAAGGTCTTTGGCCATGGCATAGGTGGCGGCATCGGGAAGCCGTGAACGCCAGATGGCGTCCAGCTCGTCGAAAAAGCCTTCGATGACCGGTGTCAACCGAATCCGCAGATCGGCGTCGGTGCGGCAGGCAACGTTGAACTCCACCCAGACATCCCGGTACGGGCCCTGATAAAAACGGTTCCAGACCTCCTCCAGAATCGTTTCCAGATCAGGGGCTTCGGACGCCAGGTGGCTCCCCACCTCCCGGGCCTCTTCAAGGGCAATGGCCAAAAGGGCCTTGGCACTGTCAGCCACCATGGCCCGCTTGGTCTCATAGTGGTGGCTCCAGGCCCCGCGGGAGACACCGGCCCGGTCCAGGATCCGGGAGAGGCTGGCCCCTGCGTAACCGTAGTCCTGGAGGCACGACAGGGTAGCGTCCACCAGTTTTTTCCGTGTCCTGAGACTTCGCTCCTGTTGGGTGCTCATGGGTTTGGCCTTCCCGTGGGGATCACGTTGCCCTTTCCGGGGGTTGTGTGATAAGTAGCTCGAAGAGAGTGCGGCAGGCCGGGTACCAAGCACGAGAAGGACCGAAGCAAGAACAAGACGGGTGTCTTTTCTTTTCGATCCCACAACCCTGCCGCAGACACCCCAATGATTCGTAAATAATACATAGAAATACAGGAAACACACCCCATGGGCAACAAGAAGAGCAAGAAGAACAACGTGGATCCGGAGCGTCAGATGGCCCTGGATGCCCTTCCCCCCAACATCCGGAAAAGCCTCACCGATGAAGAGGTGGAACTCTTCCTCCACGCCGAGGTCTGGCCGGAAGAGATGTGCGAAAAGCTCAACGAATTCCTCAGCCCGGAATAGCGTCGGCATCGCCCCACCCGGTTTCCCCTTCGCTTCCCGGGGCCCCCACGGGCCCGGCGAAGCGTCTTCGGGGACCGATCCTGAATTTTCACCCCATGGGAGCCACCATGACCTTGTCAGGAAAACGCCAGGACCTTTTGTCCACCCTGCGCAGCCGCACCGGCCACTGGGTCTCCGGAGAAGAGCTCAGCGGTGAACTCGGCATCAGCCGCGCCGCCATCTCCAAACACATCTCCGCCATCAAGGGGCTCGGCTACGCCATCTCCTCGGCGCCGGGCAAGGGGTACCTCCTCACCGAAGCCCCCGATCTTCTCCTGGCCGAAGAGATCCTCTTCGGGCTGGGCACCTCGGTCATGGGAAAAAACGGCATCGTCCACCACCATCTCACCGACTCCACCAACACCCGGGCCCGGGAGCTGGCTCGCGACGGCGCCCCCGAGGGCACGTTGGTGGTGGCCGAATCCCAGAGCGCGGGCCGCGGCCGGAAAGGTCGCTCCTGGCTGGCCAGGCCCGGGGAAGGCCTCCTCTTCTCCCTTGTGCTGCGCCCGGACATGGACCCGTCACGCGCCGCCCTCATCACCCTGATGACCGCCGTCTCCGTTGCCGAGGCCCTCATCCGCGAGACCGGCATCGACGCCCGCATCAAGTGGCCCAACGACATTCTGGTGGGGGGGAGAAAACTCGCGGGGATCCTCACGGAGATGAGCATGGAGCTCGATGCCGTGGACTACGTCATCACCGGCCTGGGCCTCAACGTCAACACCCCCACCGAGGCGTTTTCCCCGGACATCCGGGACATCGCCACCTCGGTCATGGCCGAATCCTCCGCCCCCTTTTCCCGGGTCGCCCTCCTTCAGGCCATTCTCTCCAGCTTTGAAACCCACTACCACACCCTGGCCACCCAGGGCCCGGAGTCAATTCTCACCCGCTGGAAGGAACTCTCCGACATTGTGGGACGACGGGTCCGGGTCTCCATGATGCGCGAAGAGATCGAAGGCCGGGTCACGGACATCGACGCAGACGGCGTGCTGCTTGTGACCACCGATGCCGGTGAGGCCCTGCGAATTCTCTCCGGAGATGTCACCTACCTGGACCCTTCCGGGCACTGACATTACCAGCCCGGAAAACAGCACCCGGCGTCTCCGTGAAACAGGTTGACCACTTTATCGAGCGTTCGCTCTATACAACCGCCGTTCTATATTCGAAATATCTATTTGCCCTTTCTTGAGCCTCCCGTATCCATATCCGGCACCTCCCTGCGCAAAAACTTTGTATACATAGTTTTTCTTTGACAAAAACCATCGATATCCTTTACCGTCTTATCAATCTAGAAATACCATAGCTGAATAATTCTTTATTTTCGGACTATCATACTCGCCGTACAGCTGGTTAGTAACCAAAAATACAGTGTCAATCAAATACGGCGAGACAAGTATAAAGAGTAATCACAGAACAGGCACAAAACACAAACACCCGTTAAATATACAGTGAACAGGAACCGATATTAAATAAGAGATCACCGATACCAAACGAAACACACCGTACGGACACAAACGTATCTGACATACAATTTACCAGTGGAGGGGAAACCATATGTGGCAATCGCTGAGCACAGGGAAAAAAATCTGGTGCAGTCTGTTGATCCTCATGGCGGGTTACGCCATTACCACGGGCGTCGGGCTCATCGGCGGCTATTCCATGCGGGGGGAGCTGAACCAAGTCTCGGACACCATGTTCCCTGCAGCCATGGAATCGTTGACCACCCTTGCCAAGTTCAAGGCCCAGGTCAAACTCTACGGTGATGCCGTCATGGCCGGTGACACCGAACTCCTGGAAGCTGCTGGGCAGCGAGCAGACGAGGTCATCTCCCACCTGGACGCCATTGCAGGGCTGGACCCTGGAGCAGCACCCGAGGCCCGGGCCCTGGCCCAGCAGATCCGCTCCTTCTCAGACAAAGCCCTTACCATCTACACCCGCGTGGCCGAAGACTTCGAAGGCACGGACACAGAAGCAGCCCGTGAATCCCAGGCCCTGGCCAATGAAACCAAGGTCCTCACCGAATCCCTGGCCACCCTGTCCAAAACCCGCTCCGAAGCCCTCCAGAGCCGACTCCACGACGTGGGCCAGGAAGCAGGGCACCAGCAGATGATGAACCTGGCCCTGTTCATCGTGGTGGTGGTGGCCACCATCCTCTTTAACCTCATCATCATCCGCCGCTTTATCACCGGGCCCCTGTCGGACACCGTGGAGATGGTCAAAGACATCGCCCAGGGCGAAGGGGACCTCACCAAACGCCTCACCGTCCACAGCAAGGATGACGTGGGCCAGCTCGCCTTCTGGATGAACAAATTCATCGAGAACCTCCAGAGCATGATTGCCCGCATCGCAGACAACGCCACCTCCCTCAACGACTCCGCCGAAGAGCTCACCCGCCTCTCCGGGAACCTCAAAGAGGGGGCCCACGGAGTCAAATCCAAGTCCGAAGCCGTTTCCACCGCATCGGACCAGATGAAGGGCAACATGGACTCTGTGGCCGCCGCCATGGAGCAGGCCTCCACCAGCACCACGGCCGTGGCCGCCTCCACCGAAGAGATGACGGCCACCATCCGCACCATCGCCGAAAGCTCGGAAAGGGCCAGGGAAATCACCATGGAAGCCGTGACCCAGTCCCGCAACGCCACCGAACGCGTGGGTGAGCTGGGCAACCAGGCCGAAGCCATCGGCAAGGTCACCGAGGCCATCACCGACATCTCCGAGCAGACCAACCTCCTGGCCCTGAACGCCACCATTGAGGCGGCCCGTGCCGGTGAATACGGCAAGGGGTTTGCCGTTGTGGCCGCCGAGATCAAGGACCTGGCACGCCAGACCGCCGATGCAACCCGGGACATCCGCGACACCATCGTCAACATCCAGACCTCCACCCAGGCCACCATCGGGGACATCGAAGGGATCTCCGGGGTCATCGACAAAACCAGCGACATTGTCTCGGAGATCGCCTCCTCCGTGGACTCCCAGGCTCAGACCACCCAGGGCATTGCCGACAACGTCACCCAGATCTCCAGCGGCCTGTCCGAGATCAACGAAAACGTCGCGGCCACCTCCGGCCTCTCCTCCACCATCGCCCAGGACATCGAAGACGTCAGCCACGCCTCCGGCGACATGAACGAGAGCTGCGCCCGATCCGACGAAGGGGTCTCCAGCATCCTGTCCATGAGCGAAAACCTTACCTCCATGGTGGGCCGGTTCAAAGTCTGATCACATAGAGCCCACGCCAACCTGGAAACAACCATTAAAAAACCTCCGTCGGGCACCGTTGCCTGCGGAGGTTTTTTGCCTTGGTTAGACTGGGTTGTGACTCCCATATCAAAGCAATCCCGCCTCATCACCACCCCCATTGAGAGGCTGCCCCCTGTGCTGTCCATTGAAAACACCCCCCACGTTCTTTTGACGCCCCAGCTCTCCGCCATCCCGGCATCTGAGCTTGGCGATGCCATCATCGGTGCCCTGGATTTTCTATGTACCGGTTACGAAAGGCACGTGCTTATCCCCGTTTGACACCCCCACACCGGACTGCTAATTCTGGATATCAAATCGTTTCCCCCCGGCAGGGCCGCCGGAAGCTGCTTCTGGGAGCCGAGTCGTTACCCTATTTTTTTAACGGGCACAGCCCGTAAGCATATGTGAGGAGCCCGATAAGCGAGGGGTCGGAGCATATGCGAAACCGGAGAGCCATGCACATCATCCACACCTCGGACTGGCACCTGGGCCAGCACTTCTTCGACCGGGATCGCTTTGAGGAGCACGAGGCGTTTCTGCGCTTTCTCCTTGCGACCATTGAAACCCGCCGGGTGGACCTTCTCATTGTGTCCGGCGACATCTTTGACACGGCCAATCCGCCCAGGGAGGCCGAGCGCATGTACTACCGGTTTCTCACCCGCCTTGGGGCCATGGGGACCTGTTCTGCGGTCATCGTCGGGGGCAACCACGACTCAGCCCCCCACCTGGACGCCCCGGCCACGGTGCTGGAGACCCTCAACATCAAGGTGGTGGGAGCCCTGCCGGAAAGCGCGGAAGAGGCGGTCTTTCATGTGCCCTGCCTGCGGGATGAAACCGATCCCGGTGTGTGGGTGGCGGCTGTTCCCTATTTAAGGGACCGGGACGTACGAAAGGCCGTGGCCGGGGAAAGCTTTGACGAGCTGTCGGCGCGAACCCGCGCAGGCATCAGGGCCGCCTACACAGAGATCGCCGAGGTGGCCCACGCCAGAAGCAACGGCACCCCGGTCATCGGCACCGGCCACCTTACGGCCCTGGGCTCTTCGGTCTCCGACTCGGAACGCACCATCCACATCGGCAACCTGGGCAGCATCTCCGGAGGAGACTTTCCCGATACCTTCGACTACGTGGCCCTCGGCCACATCCACACCCCCCAGGCCGTGGGGGGCAGCCAGACCATCCGGTACTCGGGCAGCCCCATTGCCTTAAGCTTCAGCGAAGCAAGCCAGCCCAAGGAAATTCGGCTTATCAACACGGCAGGCGGCACCCTCACCCAGGAGCCCATCGCCGTCCCCACGTTCCGCCCCCTGCTGCGCATCAAAGGCGACGCCGATGCCCTCAAGGAGGCCCTGACAGCCCTTGAGGTAAGCGAAAAAGGCCTCACACCCTGGGTGGAACTCACCGTCAAAGGAAGCCTTCCCTCCTCCACCCTCAATGAAGAGCTGCGGACCCTGGCAGGAGAACACGGCGCAGAGGTCCTCAAGGTGGGCCTCGATACCTCGGGCCGCCCTTCAGCCGAGCTTGCCCCGGGGGATCTCTCCATCAACGAACTGAACCCCGAAGAGGTCTTTCAACGGCGCCTGGAGGCCTATGAGGGCGAGGTCCCCCCCGACACCCTTGTTGAATGCTTTTCCCACCTTCTCACCCTGGCCCAGGAGGCGGAAAAATGAAAATCCTCCATCTTGCCTTTCAGAACCTCAACTCCCTGAAAGGCCGGTTCGACATCGATTTTTCCGAAGGCCCCCTGTCCGAGGCAGGCATCTTTGCCATCACCGGCCCCACAGGCTCCGGGAAGACCACCATCCTGGATGCCATCACCCTGGCCCTCTTTGGCAAGGCTGCCCGGTACGACGACAACAAGCGAAACAACCCGGAAAATATGATGAGCCGCGGCACAGGAGAGTGCTTTGCCGAAGTGAGCTTTGAGTGCGGAAAAGGGGTCTATTCGGCCAGGTGGGACCTGGCCAGGGCCCGCAAAAAACCCGATGGGCGCATCCAGGGGACCAAGCGCCAGCTCGCGGACGCCTCCGGCGATGTGCTGGAGACAAAGATCAGGCTGGTGGACGAGGCCGTCACCGAGCTCACCGGCCTCGATTACCACCGGTTTCTTCGGTCCGTGCTCCTCGCCCAGGGCCGGTTCAAAGAGTTCCTTGACGCTGGCATCAAAGACCGGGGAGAGCTCCTGGAGCGCATCACCGGCACCGAGATCTATTCGGAGCTGAGCATCCTGGCCCACGAAGCAGCCCGGGAAAAAGAGGAGGCCATCAAGGACGCCCGCACCGCGGCCAACCTCATCTCCCTTCTCTCCGAAGAAGACTTAAAAGGTCTCGACGAGGAGCACGGCTCCCTTGCCGAACTGAAACAGGCCCTGGAAGATAAGCTGAAAACCCTCATAGGCCGCCTGGACTGCCACGCAGCCTGGGTGAAGGCCACAACAGAAAAAGAGAACCTCCAGATAGAACAAAAGGCGTGGCATGAGCAAAACACAGGCTTTCAGCCGCAACGGGAAAAGCTGAAACGCCATCAGGCGGCAGCGCCCCTTGCCGGGGACCTGAAACTCTGGGCCTCTAAAAATAATACCCTGACAACCCTCAAGGGCCAGCTGGCAGAGCTCAAGACAGCCCACACCAACGCCCGAAACGATGCGGCCACCGCCTTTGCATCGGCTGTTGCAGCCTGCACAAACCAGATCCAGGCCATTGAAACCAGAAGAGGCAAGGGCCTTGCTCAAAAAGAGGCCCTCACGCTTGACATAACCGCCATGGAAGCCTGGCAGCGAGCCCACAGCAGCGATGAATCCATCGAAAACGCGCTTGCCAAATTGCGCGGCAACGCCGAAACGATCCGGTCCATGGCCCAAGGTTTGATGGAAGCGGACAAAGCAGCGGCCCTCACCCTTCAATCCATGGATCGCCTCCAAAAAGAGAGGAAAACAGCCAACACCGAGGAGGCCCAATCCAAAAAAGAGCTGGCAGACAAAGAGGGGATCGCAAAAAACCTGGCCGCAGAGCTTTCCGCCCTCAAGCCCAAGGCAGAGTGGACCCGGCAAAAGGAAGCGGCTGAAAAGATGCGCGGTGCCCTTGAAGATCTCACACGCCTCATGGACGCCCACCTCACCGTCTGTGCGGAACAAGAAACGCTGAAGGCCCAGCGATCAGAGCAGGAGGCCGAAAAAAAACGCCTGGACGCCGAAGCCGCCAAGCTGTGCAAATCCCTGGAGACCGAGCGAAGAATTCTTTCTCACAAAGAAGTGCTTCACACCCAGGCCTCTGTCATAGCCAGCCTGGAGGAGAGACGGGCCCAGCTCGTACCCGGAGAGGCGTGCCCCCTGTGCGGGGCCACAGCCCACCCCTTTGCAGACCACGACCTCCCGAAACCGTCGGATACCGAAGCGGCTTTAAAGACGCAGAAAACAACCGTGGCCGACCTGGAGAAAAAAGAACGGCACTGTGAAAAAAGCCTCACGGCCACCCTCGCCACCCTCAAAGGCCTTGATGCGCAGCTCACAGCACAGGAAAAAAAAGCCAGCGAGATAAGCAAAAATGTTTCCCGTATCTCGTCTGAGCAGGCCATTGACATGGCCATCGGTGACCGGCCGAAACTTGACGCCCTGATCTCCGAAAACAGAGAAACACTCGACGCCATTGGCCGTCAGCTCAGCAGCATCGAAACCCTGGAAACCAAACTCACCGCAGCCGAAAAAGCGTGCATCGCGGCCCGCGGAAGAAGCGAGGCCAGCGCTGCCCGGCTCGTGCAGCTGAACGCCTCCCTGGCCGACACCACCGCCCGACTTGAAGAGCAAAGGGCTCACCAGGCACGCCTCAAAGAGGACACCCACCAGGCCCTGACCGCCTTTGAACAGTCCCTTGCCCCGTGGAATCTTACGGCGACATCACCCGAAGAGGCGTCCAAGGCCCTTGCCGCCCTGGAAACCCGGGCTGCAGCCTGGAGATCAAAGGGAGATGCGCTGAAAACGGCCCGGCATACCCTGACCACCACCGAGGCCGGCCTTGCCACCCTTGCCGATCAGATCACCCGCATCAAAACAGAACGCAACGAATGGACTGAAAAAAGCGCCCCATTCAGCGACATCGAGGTTGCCTCCCCTGAGGTACCCGACGCGCTCCTGGCAGATCCAGCACGCCGCACCCTCTGCGAAAAAGCCCTCTCTGCCCTCGCCGCCCTTGCCACCCGCATCGCCACCACCGAACGTGAGCTTGCCGATGGCGAAACATCACGGAAAGCGTTTCACGTGGAACTGACCGCCAATGCCATCAAACGGGGGTTTGCGGACATCACGGAGCTTACGTCGGCCCTCCTGGATGAAGACACCCTGGCAGGCCTCCAAGCCGAAAGCCAGCGCCTCGAAACCCAGAAAGTCCGCCTGGAGACCCTGACCCGCCAGACCGAAGAGGCCCTGGCCCGTCTCGCCGAGAAAAAGCCGCCCACAGACGAAGAGGCCGCAGAGCTCACCCGGCTGAAACAGGAAAAAGAGAAAGAGCGGGACAACCTCTTGAAACGCATGGGCGAAATAAGCGCCGCCCTTGCCGCAGACAAAAAAGCCCGCGCCGACCAGGCCGACCAGCTCAAACAAATCGACGCGTTGGAAGCCGAAGCCCGCCCCTGGCTGGTTCTGAAAGACCTCATCGGCTCCTCCAACGGCAGCAAGTTTTCCACCTTTGCCCAGGGCCTTACCCTGGCCCAGCTGGTGAGTCTGGCCAACAGGCACCTCGTCACCTTGAACCCCCGCTACGAGATCCAGCGAATTCCGGGGGAAGACCTGGAGCTCGAAATCATCGACCGCTACCAGGCCGATGCCGTGCGCCCCACCAAGAGCCTCTCCGGCGGCGAATCCTTTCTCGTAAGCCTCGCCCTGGCCCTGGGCCTCTCGGAAATGGCAGGCCGGAAAACCCGCATCGAGAGCCTCTTCATCGACGAAGGCTTCGGAAGCCTCGACTCAGACACCCTGGACACCGCCCTGGCCGCCCTGGAAAACCTGCGCCTGTCAAGCCGCACCATCGGTGTCATCTCCCACGTGGAACTCCTCAAAAACCGCCTGGGCACCCAGATCGAAGTGACCCGCACAGCCGACGGCCACGCCACGCTGGCGATTGTGGATGGATAGCTAAGGGAAAAAGCCTCCGGCGGCGAGGTGGAGCCACCTCGAAAGCTGGTTGCGCGTGCGCATTTTCCTTCGTTCCTCAGAAAAATGCGCACGCGCCTTCGGCTCGGGCTTCGCCCGATACGTGAGCTGGCAGTTTGTACAAACGGTCCCACAAGCATTGGAAGGCCAGGATGCGCTATCGTAACCCGTTAAAAGTCAGCTTTAACCGGCCTGCTTCCGGCGACAAGGTTTACCGCCTTGAAAGCACTGGCCGCAGGCGAAGACGAATCGCTTATCGCGCCGTAGCCCGTTGATGTGGAACAAATAGTGCTACATCAACGGGCACAGGCGGTTTCCTCGGGTCAAATCACATCCCCCCTCAGCATCCTTGTCCCCTGGAGCGCCGCACTCCTGTGCGGCACGGGTAACGACGGACTAAAATGCCGCACCGGAGTGCGGCGCTCCGTTTTGGTCGATCTTTCGTGGTTGTTTTGGAATCCGTGGCAGGGCAACGGAAGGCACACACCGAATCGTTACTTTTTAATTTTGCTCTTCCCTTGAATCTTGGCATTTCGCCGACTATGTAGTCTATTAGTGAATAACGTATAAAAGAACGGTTTCAACGTACCGATAAACACGGGCGAAGCCCGTCAGCGAATGGGACAACCCGAGGCACGAGGGTTGGAGTATTCGCAATCCTGAGGTCAAGGGGCTCAGCCCCTTGCCGCCGGAGGCACACTTTTCCACCGACGTTAACCATAGAAAGGCTCGCTTTTCATCATGACCGAAACCCTTTGTGGAGAGATTGTTCGCACCACGTTTACCAGTGAGGAGACGGGGTTTACCATTGCCAAGGTAAAGGTGAAGGGGCGTGGTGAAGTGACCATGGTGGGGCCGCTCATGGGACCTCCGGACGGGACGTTCATCGAGGCCATGGGACGGTTTGAATCCCACTCCCAGTACGGGTTGCAGTTCAAGGTCGACACATTCTCCACGGCCCTGCCGGTGACATCTGCGGGCATCGAAAAATACCTGTCGTCCAAGGCCATCCACGGCATCGGGCCGAAAATGGCCGAGAGGCTTGTGGCCGCCTTTGGGACCAAGACCCTGGAGGTCATCGACAAGGAGCCGGAAAAACTTCTGGATGTGGAGGGCATCGGCAAAAAGAAGGCCGAGCAGATCTTGTCCGGCTGGGAAGAACAGATGGACGTGCGCCAGGTGATGGTGTTTCTCCACTCCCACGGAGTGGGGTCGGCCTTTGCCACCCGCATCGTGAAGGCCTTCGGCAAAAAGGCGGTGTCTGTTGTGACGAGAAACCCTTACGCCCTGGCCACGGAGGTGGCGGGCATCGGGTTTCTCACGGCGGATCGCATTGCGCGCTCCACCGGGTTTGCCATGGACGCCCCCCAGAGGATCCACGCAGGGCTTCTCTACGTCCTCTCCCACGCCACGGACGAGGGACACCTTTTCCTGCCCTCAGACCAGCTCCTCCAAAAGGCCGTGGAGCTTCTCCAGCTCCCGGCCGAGCCCATCGGAAAAGGCATCGCCCACCTTGCCGAACACGAAAAGGTGATCACCAAAAAGGTGGACAACCCGGAGATAGGCGAGGCCGTCTACCTGCCCTGGCTCTTTCACTCAGAGCGGGGCATCGCCAACACCCTTGCCCAGGTGGCACGGGGAAAAAAATTCCCTGTGTTCGAAGATCCCCAAGGGGAGGTGGCTGCCATGGAAAAACGCCTCTCCATGCGCCTTGCTCCCCGCCAGCGGGAAGCAGTGCAAGGGGCCCTCTCGTCCAAAGCCATGGTCATCACCGGCGGCCCGGGCACGGGCAAGACCACCATCATCAAAGCCATCCTGAAGATCTACCACAAGGCCGGGGCCAGGATGCTCCTGGCCGCCCCCACGGGCCGTGCGGCCAAGCGCATGACCGAGTCCACGGGCTTTACGTCCAAGACCATCCACCGGCTCCTGGAATTCAGCTTTCAAAAGGGAGGCTTTCAGCGAAACCGGGAGAACCCTCTCTCCTGCGACGTCCTGGTGGTGGACGAGGCCTCCATGATCGACGTGCCCCTGATGTTCAACCTCTTGAAAGCCGTGCCCGACACCGCCACCCTCATCTTGGTGGGGGACGTTCATCAGCTGCCCCCGGTGGGCCCGGGCAACGTGCTCCGGGACATCATCGCCTCCACATGCATCCCGGTCACCACCCTCACCGAAATCTTCCGGCAGGCTGAAAAAAGCCTCATCGTGGTCAACGCCCACCGCATCAACAAAGGGGAAAAACCTTTTTCCGGAACCCGCGAACCGGGCGGGGATTTTTTCATCATCGAGAGAAACGACCCCGAAGCCGTGGCCCGCACCATCGTGGAGCTGGTGGCCCGGCGGATCCCCCGGCGCTTTAACCTGAACCCCATGGAAGACATCCAGCTCCTCACCCCCATGCACCGGGGCTCTCTGGGGGGCGAGCGCCTCAATCAGCTCCTCCAGGACACCCTCAACCCCAGGCCCCCGGGAGCCCCGGACGAAGCCGGGTTCAGGTTCCGACTGGGGGACAAGGTAATGCAGCTTAAAAACAACTACGACAAAGACGTCTTCAACGGGGACATCGGCCGCGTTGTGGAGGCAGACCCTGCCGCCAAACGCGTCACCGCACGCTTCGACGACAACCAGGTCACCTACGAGGCCGCCGAGCTGGACGAGATCACCCTGGCCTACGCCGTCTCCATCCATAAATCCCAGGGATCGGAGTACCCGGCCGTGGTCATCCCCGTCTCCACCCAGCACCAGATCATGCTCCAGCGAAACCTCATCTACACCGGCATCACCCGGGGCAAAGAGCTCGTGGTCCTCGTGGGGTCCTACAAGGCCCTTGCCATCGCCGTCCGTACCAACAAAACCATCAAGCGCTTTACCCGATTGACGGAACTGCTTCAAAAGGTTGTGTAGCGGCAGAAAAAAACCAGCCTCCGGCGGCGAGGTGAGCCACCTCGAAAGCATATTGCCATTGCGCTTTACCCTTCGTTCCTCAGGGCAAAGCGCAATGGCCTTCGGCTCGGGCTTCGCCCGACATAAACGGTGATGGTTTGTGCGGACCGATTCACAGGCTTCGACCGAACAGGATACGTTGTTGCCACTTGTCCATTGTGGATTTAACCACACTGCCCCCGGCGGCCCTACCGCAAGGCAAGGATTTCAGATGTTCGATAAACAATCATTAACATAGCGTCTCGTATTTCACCGGTAACGCCACCCCATGGATTTCTTCACGGGCGCAGCCCGTCAGCGAATGGGATCGGCCTGAGGAACGAAGGCCGGGAGCATTCGCGCCCCTGGGGTCCAGGGGTGGCGAAGCCACTTAGGCTAAAAATCCCCTGGCCGCCGGAGGCAGCTATATAAAGATTAAATATTCACCTTGATACGTTCAAATCATTGGCAAAAGGATGTCCATGAACCCCATGTTAGCCACTCTCTTCCGCCACGTTCTCAGAAGCCTTCTGCGGCTCCGCGTTCTCTGGCTGCGCACCCTCAAGAGGGGTCCCCACGGCGAGGCGCCTCACCACCTCTCCCCAGCGGAGCTGGCGACGCTCCGGGACAAGGACGAGCGATTCAAACGGCTTTTTGCCACGCGCACGCCCCAGGTCACCGAGTCATCCTGTTCGGCGGCGGCCGTGGCCTGCGTTCTCAACGCCATGGGGGATGGGAAAAACCCGCGCATCGAAAACCAGATGGATCTTCTGGAGACGATCCGTGCCGGGCGCTGGAAGGAGCGCCTTTCGCCGGAAGGATGGCAAGGCCGCCGGGGGCTGCCCCTGGAAGTCCTGGCAGAGGTGGTGCCTGCGGCCCTGGCCTACCATGGTATCCACGCCCTCACCGAGGTGGTGCCCTTTTACCCTGAAGAGTCCCTGGAAACCCGCATGGCACGGGCCGGAACCATCCTCGACCGGTTTGCCAACGACCCCGGCCTCTATCTCATCGCCCACTTTGACCAGGGCGCCTTCCTGCCGGTCCTCACCATTCCCCATATCTCGCCTGTGGGCCGATGGAACCCCGAGACCCAGACCGTTCTCATGCTGGACGTGGACCCAGACCAGCCCGTCCCCTACGAGGTCTCCCTTGCCCGCTTTGCCGACGGCATTGCCAGCCACTACGGAGGCCTCTTGAAACCCTACGGATACGGTCACGGCGGTCTGGTGATCATCACGGCCGACTAAAAAGCAGGGGGGCGCACATGCTCCGTCCCTTCGTTCCTCAGGGGCGTCACATGTGCTGACGGGCTGCGCCCGTGGGACAGTTGCCAAACGGCCTTCCTCGTATTTCCAGAAGAATAAAATCGACCTCTCCTTCAAAAACGGTTGCCACATATCACACATCACGTGAATGCCCCGAGAACAATGGCATAATGACTGCCTTCATGCAGTCGCCACAGGGTTTCCAAGTGTCCCCACCTGGCCGCCGGAGGCAACTGATTTTTTACATGCGTTGGCCCTGGCCGGACGTATTGCTCTTCTTGTCCCCACCTAGATGTTGTGATAAAGGGTATTTGCATCTGCTTGCAATGGAATCAGGAAGAAAAGGCGGGTGCGACAGCACCGGCAACAGGGGCTGAGGCCCTTGTGCCGGACCTCACCCACCCACAATGAGGAATCACGGATGAAACCGATACTCTCCGTCACGCTCATCGCCCTGGCCGCCATTGTCGCCATCCTTTCCTGGTACGGCCTCTTTGCCCCCACCACCTTATCCGAGCAGACCATCCCCTCTTTCAGCTTTGCGTACAAGAAACAGACGGGAAACTACCGCCAAAGCGGTCGCGCCATGAATGACATGTATTGGAAACTCGATAAGGAGGGCATCTCTACCACACAAGGTGTGGGGCTCTACTACGACAACCCCAAAAAGGTGGCCGTGCAAAACCTGCGCTCCCTGGCCGGATGCATCCTGCCTGACGAGAGCGCTGAAAAATGGGAAGAACTCCGCACAGACTACCTGATCGGAACCCTTCCCGGCGCAACCCTGCCTGTGATCACCTTCCCTTACAAGGGAAAGCTCTCGGTGGTTCTGGGGACCTTGAAGGTCTACCCCAAGCTCGATGCATGGTTCAAAGCCCACCCCGATCAAAAGGGGCCGGTCATGGAGATCTACGATATGTCCAAGGGGGAGATTCGGTACGTGGTGGCACGTCCCATGGGAGGCGAGGTACTGGACGCGCTCTGGCGGGCAGAGCGGCCTTGAGGCAATAAAAAAAGGGATCCAGAAAACTGGATCCCTTTAATATGCATGGTAGGCACGACCAGACTTGAACTGGTGACTTCTACCGTGTCGGGGTAGCGCTCTACCAACTGAGCTACGCGCCTTCAGGTGTTACCTGTAAAAACAAGATACATTTAGCAGCGATGGGCCGGAAGTGTCAAGGGGAAAAAGACCGAGGTGCCCGAAAAATCGACCCTCCCCGCGGGTATCCCCCCTAACCCCTCCTCGGCAAAGGAGGATATGCCCTTACTGCATGAAGGTGTTTTTCCCTCCGGCCACCATGTCCACCTTGATGTGATCCCTGGAGACCTCGGAAAGGGTGATGGAAAACCCGTTGTAGTTCCTTGCCAGGAGCTGCTCGGCAAGCTGCTTGCCTTCCCCTGTGAAGTTCACCACCATCACCGCCCGCTCGATGCGGCGCTCCCTGGGCCTCACGGAAATCACCCCTTTGAGCCCCGCCATATCGCGGGAGAGCTGGGTAAAATTCTCGAAAAAGTTGGTGCCCTCCACCACCACCTCGATCATGGTGGTGCGGCTCTTCTTCTCCTTCATGGCGTCGACGATCTGGGCCGAAAGGTCCCGGCCTGCGTCCCCGGCCGCATCGGTCATGGCCCGGGTGCCCACGTCCACAGGATCGGTACCCACGGCAATGCTGGCCCTGAGGACCCCGTCTGTGGACCGGTCCGAGCCCACGAGGAACCCTTCCAGTTCAACGGACGCCCTGATGGATCGTTCATCCCCCATGACGTTGCCGGACGGCTCGGTCCAGGCCCGTCCAACCACCACCACGTCGGCACCAAAGGCCCGGCCGATGCGCAAGGCCTCCTCCCGGTGAACCAGCCCGTCTGGCCCTAAGGGAGCGGCGTCGTCGATGATCGCCCGATGGGGAAGCACCTCAAAGCCACGCTTGGCCATGATGCTTGCAATGGCATCATCGGAGACCGTGGAGATAATGGACATGCCCGGTCCCCACCAGTGCACAAAAGAGTCGCCTCCCGACAGCTTTTCCGAGACCAGGAACAGCAGCTTGGGCTTCTCCGTGCCCTCAAGGACGATGCCCGAAGAGGTGAGGCGCCCTTCCAGACGATCCATGGCCACGGACGCTTCCACGGCCACATGGTAATAGGTGCCGGAACGTCGCTCCGCCACCACCTTGTATCCGTCGATATAGGTTGCAGGGGACTCGGTGAGTATCTCGGTCACCGCCTCAAAGTGCGCGGCCACGGCCCGGTCCGAGAGGATATGAAACAACGCCTCTTCCACGGCGGTGTACAACCCCTCCTTCACGGCCTTGTCCTTGGCGTCCGGGATGTTGCTGCGGGCAATCACGCCCTTGCCCAGGGCAAGAAAGACCTTGAGGGATCCCTCCCCTTCCGCACGCAGGGTGCAGGGCAGTGTCAGGGAAAGGGCGAGAAGCATGGCCATAGTCCATGAAAAGATCCGTTTCTGCATCAGGTGCTCCATCCTTTATGATTTACGTCCCAGGCTGTAGTCCCCCACGAGAAGCAACAGCTCCTTCTCACGGCTGTGTGGAAGCCCTTCCAACGCTTTCTTGGCCTGTGCCACGTGGTCGCTGGCGCAACGCTCGGTGTACCCGATGCCGTCAAGTCTTGTGAGCATGGCCACCAGCTCGGCAAAGGCGTCCGCTGTAAAATTTGGATCGGCCATGATGGCCTCCATGCGCTCTTTCTCACCGTTGGAGGCTTTGGAAAGGGCATAGATCACCGGCAGGGTGAGTTTTCCTTCCCTGAGGTCCGCCCCGGGTTCCTTGCCCAGGCTGGCCAGGTCCGCGGTGTAATCCAGCAAATCGTCGGCCATCTGAAAGGCCATGCCGATATGCCATCCGTAGCGCCCCAGGGCGTCCACCACCTCGTCGGGCTGACCGGCCAGGTGAGCGCCGGTCACGCAGGCCCCTTTGAGAAGGACAGCGGTCTTGCGCTCGATGACATCCAGGTACTCGGCCTCGGTGAGGTCCATGCGGCCTTTGTTGTAAAGCTGCTGGATCTCCCCCTGGCTCATGGCCTCGGTGATCCCGCAGATCTCGTCGATGACGGCAAAATTACGGGTCTCGGCCGTAAGCGTAAGGCACCGGGCCAGGATAAAATCCCCGGTCAGGACCGCCTCGGGAGCGCCATACACCCCGTGGGCCGCGGGCTTGCCCCGCCGCATCACCGCCTCGTCCACCAGGTCGTCGTGGATGAGGGTGGCGGCGTGAAGGTACTCAAAGAGCACGGAGTAGCGGGCAAGATCCTGTCGATCGGACCCGCAGGCCCGGGCAGCCAGGATCATCAGCAGGGGGCGAAGGCGTTTCCCCCCGGAAAAGAGGAGATGGCCCGCCACCTCCCCGGCCAGCTCAGCCCAGGGATTCAGGTTCTCTTTCAACGCGGCTTCGATGGCAGAAAGCTCGCCTGCCACCTCGCCCAGAATTCTCGCCTTCAAGTCGCTCATACCACTTCTCCTGACAAATCGTAGACGATGGCGTCCGTGATGCGGACGTCCACAAAGGAGCCGACGGTGATCCCGTCACCGTAGACAAAGGTGACGCCGTCCACCTCCGGGGCCTGAAAAAAGGTGCGGCCGATGAAGACACCCTCTTCGGGGTTCTCCTCGATGAGCACCTTGGTGACCATGCCCACCCGCGCCATGTTCCGGCGGGCCGAGATCTCCTCCTGGGCGGCCATGAGGGTGTCCTGCCGCATCTGGGCGATCTCTTCGTCCACATGGCCCGGCAGGGCGTGGGAGGCCTGCTCTTCGGAATCGGAATAGGTAAAGACACCCAGGTGATCAAACTCCACCTCGGTGATGAAATCGAGGAGTTCCTGAAAATCCTCTTCGGTCTCCCCGGGAAAGCCCACGATGAGAGTGGTGCGCAGGGCCACACCCGGGACTTCCTTTCGGAGCCGGGCAAAAAGGGCCTTCAGGTCCGCCTGGGTGTAATGGCGGCCCATCTTCTTGATGATGGGGTCCGAGGCGTGCTGGATGGGGATGTCAAAATAGGCGCAGACATTCTCCCTGTCGGCGGCCAGCTTGATGGTGGCGTCGTCCAGGGTGTCGGGAAAGGCGTAGAGGAACCGGATCCACGCGTCCGGTGCCTGGTCGGACAGGGTCTCCAGCACCTCGGCAAGCTTGCCGGGTTCGCCCAGGTCCTCCCCGTAATCGGTGGTGCTCTCGGCCACGAGGTTCAGCTCCTGAACGCCCGCATCTATAAGGCGTCCTGCTTCAGCCGTGATGTCCGCAACGGAGCGGCTGCGGTACCGGCCCCTGAGGCTGGGGATGATGCAGTAAGTGCAGTGCCTGCTGCAGCCTTCGGCGATCTTGAGGTAAGCCAGGGGGCCTGTGGTGGTAATGCGCGGCGAATGGGTCCTAGCAGGGGAGGTGCTGTTGGGATCAGGAAACAGGCAGGTGGCTTTGCCTATGCGCCCGTCCACGGCCATGAGCCGGTTGACCTCCTCGGCGATGCGCTCGTACCCTCCGGTGCCGATGAACAGGTCCACTTCGGGAAGCTCGGGCACGGCATCTTCTTTAAATCGTTGGGGAAGACAGCCCGCCACCACCAGGTAGCGACAGGTTCCCTTTTTTTTGTACTCCGCCATCTCCAGGATGGTGTCGATGGATTCGTCCACGGCGGACGTGATGAAGCTGCAGGTGTTGATGATGATGACATCCGCCTCTTCCGGTGAATCGATGATGGTGCAACGGGCCTCGGTGAGGTGGCCCAGCATCACTTCGCTGTCGACGAGGTTGCGCGCGCAACCCAGGCTGACCAGGTAAATGTTCATGGGATTTAAAAAAAACTCCTGATACAACGGCCCGTACCCAAGCACCGCGGATCACCCGGGCGCTCTTTTTCCAAAAAAAAGGCGCCCGGGGATCATGGGAGAATCAGGGGACTTGCCGTCTGGGCTAGTTGCCCGTAAAAACCGGTTTTCGTTTTTCCGCAAAGGCGGTAAACGCTTCAATCAAATCGTGGGACGGAATGATGTTTGAGCTGATGGAAGCCACGTACTTGAGCCCCTCGGCCACCGTGGATTCGGTGGCGTGGTTGAGGACGTCCTTGGAGGCCTGCACCGCAATGGGCGGGTTGGCCGCGATGGTGTCGGCCATGGCCTGGGCCTCGGCAAACAGGGTGTCAACGTCCTTGTACACCTCATTGACCAGGTTGACATCCAGGGCGCGTTGGGAATCAATGCTCTTGGCCGTGTAGGCCATCTCCCGGGTCACCCCCTGACCCACAATGAAGGGGAGGCGCTGGAGCACGCCAACATCGGCCACAAAGCCGATGGCGGTCTCCTTGAGGCAGAAGGTGGCGTCTTCCGTGCAGAGACGGATGTCGCAGGCGGTGACAAAGTCGAGGCCGGCGCCGATGCAGTGACCGTGAATGGCCGCGATAACAGGCTTGCGGCACTTCTCCATGGCGCTCATGGTCTCCTGGAGGGGATAAATCTTCTTGAGGAGCTTCCACTTGAGCCCCCCTTTCTGCTCGTTCTCCATCAGCTCGGGCATGGCGCCCACCATGCCGATGAGGTCGATGCCCGCGCAGAAGCAATCCCCCTTGCCCGCCACCACGATGGCGCGGATCTCAGGGTCTTCGTCCAGCTCCTTGAACACGGCCGGGGAGTCCATCCAGGCGTCCTGGCTCATGGCGTTCTTCTTGTCCGCCCTGTTAAACCATACCCAGGCCACATGGCCTTTCTTTTCCACCAGATAGTACGTGCTTTCGCTCATCTCTTCCTTACTCCTTCTCTGTCGTTACACCAGAATCATCGCGTATCCATATCATCAGAGTCGTTTCCACTCATGCCAACGAAGGTCGAAGGTATCCCGCAACTATAGTACACTATCTAACCAAGATCAATCGGCATCCACCTTCCCGCCCCCTGCCGAATATGCTATGGTTCGCGAATGCTCCTCCCCCGTACCCCGGGGGATCACATTCCCTTGCGGGCAGTGCCCGTAAAGAAGGTTGACGCGCCCCAACCATGGATGTTGCGCCAGCATCCCGGTGAGATGCGTATGCCGCCAGTGGATCGCCTTGTGAAAAAATGAGGCGCCGAACGAACGTTTTTTAAAACCTGTTTATCAAACCCGACTCATAAAATCGGGCAAAAGTTTGGCCACCGGCAGGGCCGCCGGAGGCATGCGTTGACCATAACCCCAATAAAGAGAGACGTCGCAACACGGCAACACGAGCTATGACCACCATACCTGAAACCATAAAAACCCCCATCACCATCGGGAGCAAAGAGATCCCCAACCGCCTCTTCCTGGCCCCCCTTGCCGGTCTCGGCCACGTGGCCATGCGGCAGATCATCGACGAATTCGGCGGCTGCGGCCTTTTCTTCTCTGAGATGTGCAGCGCCAAGGCCCTGCCAGGAGAAAACAGACTCATCTCCCCCATGTTCCGCTGGCGGGACCAGGAGGCCAAGCGCCTTGTCATGCAGATCGTCGGCGCCGCCCCACAGGAGATGGCCCTTGCCGCCGAGCGCATCGAGAAAGAGGGGCTTTTCGGAGTGGACATCAACTTCGGCTGCTCCGTGGCCGGTATCTGCAAAAAGGAGAGCGGGGCTGCTGTTCTCCGTGACCCCGACCGGGCCGAGGCCATCGTCCGAGAGGTCCGCAACGCCACCTCCCTGCCCCTGTTCGTCAAGTACCGCACGGGCTGGACAGACGACCCTGTCTTTGCCTCGGACATGGCAAAACGCTTTGAAGACGCCGGTGCCGACGCCCTGGTCTTTCACCCCAGGGTCTCGCCGGACCGCCGGAGCCGCCCCCCGAAGTGGCAGCACATAAAGGCCGTAAAGGAGGGCGTCACCATCCCCGTCTTCGGCAACGGCAACGTCTTTACCCCGGCTGATCTTACCCGCATGGTGGACACCACCGGCTGCGACGGTGTCTCCCTGGGACGCATCGCCATTGCCCGGCCCTTTGTCTTTGCCGAGATGCTGGAGGGAAAGAGCTTCGGCCCCGACATCTACCCCCAGGTGGCCCTGCGCTTCCTCGATCTGGTGGAAGAGGCCTTTGACCCGGCCTACGCCGTGCGCCTTTTCAAGAAATTTGTCATCTATTTTTCCGCCAACTTCAAATTCGGCCACCCCGTGTTCAAACAACTCGCCTACGCCGACACCCTGGACGGTCTGCGGGAAAACGTCCGACAAACCTTTGCCGAACCCCTGGACCTGGCCGCCACTCCCAACCTCAACCTCTTTACGGCCTGATCAAAAAGCCTTCAGGCTCCATTCTTTTGATCCGATAAGAAACGTGTCTGATAAAAATGTACCGAATTCAGCTTATGCCTCCGGCGGGTCGCTTTTTGAAAAAAGCTCCGCAAAAACGTTCCGGTTGCATCGTCTTCTGCCGCCCTGCCCCGTTGGGGCTGGGCGGCAGAAGACGATGCCTGTTCGTTACGCTCAAAACAGTCAGGTAATCGGTAACGTTCGGCCGGGCCGCCGGAGGCAATTTTCAGCTAAATAGTTACATAAAAATAAGCCTTTTCTGATTTGATCAGTATGTGGAGCCTTACCCCATGTTGCGTGAAATTAACGTCGACTTAAACAACGTCTTTCTCTCCCTGTCCGATGCCATCGACCTTGCCAACCCGAGCATAGCCTGCCACCAGATGCGCTGTGCCTACATCGTCTGGCAAATGGGAAAAGCCGCCAAACTCTCCAAAGAGCGCATCAAGCGGCTCTACATGGCGGCCCTGCTCCACGACATCGGGGCCATGACCCCCAAGGACAAAATACGGCTCCACACCTTTGAGGAATCGGACATCCTGGCCCACTGCCTAAGGGGTGAGGTCCTCTTCGAATCCGTCCCCCTGCTGGCCCCGGCAGCGCCCCTTATCCGCCACCACCACCGCAACTGGAGCGACTGTGAGGCCCCCATCGGGGACCCGGACGTCCTCGACGCCCAGATCCTCCACCTGGCAGACTGGGTGGAAAGGCTTATTCAACGGGACGCCTTTATCCTCAGCCAGATGGAGGTCATCACCACACAGATCCGCACCATGGAGCACACCGTCTTTCACCCGGACGTCGTGGAGCTCTTCATCCGCACCTCGGACCGAGAGGAGTTCTGGCTGGATCTCTCCTCAACCCGGCTCTACGGGCTTCTCCTTCGAAACGGCCCCTTGCGGTCCATCGAGACCCCCATAGAAGAGATCGGCTCCATTGCCCGGGTCATACAGAAACTCATCGACTTCCGGTCCCCCTTCACCGCCACCCACTCCGCGGGTGTGGCCGAGTGCGCGTCCCTTCTCACCCAGCACTTCGGCTACATGGAGAGCGAGGTCAAACTCATGCGCCTGGCAGGCCACTTCCACGACCTGGGCAAGCTCATCATCCCCAACGCCATCCTGGAAAAACCGGGCAAGCTCACCCGGGAAGAGTTCCAGGTGATGAAACAGCACACCTACTTTACCTACGAGGTGATCCACTCCATCGACCGCCTGGAGCGGGTGGCCGAATGGGCGGCCTTTCACCACGAAAAACTCGACGGCACTGGCTACCCCTTCCGCGTGGGGGCCGAAAAGATCAACACCGGGGCCCGCATCATGGCCGTGGCCGACATCTTCACCGCCCTCACCGAAGACCGTCCCTACCGCACGGGCATGCCCCTGGACAAAGCCCTGGGCATCCTGAAAAACCAGGCGGACAACGGCAAAATCGAACCCCGGGTGGTGAGCCTCTTGGGCGACCACGCCAAAGAGATCTCCCAACAGGTCAAAGCCACCCAACTCGAATCCATGCGCTTCTACACCGAACACTTCACCGACGCCGTCCTCGCCGAGCATCACGTGGCCTAAGTTAAAAAATGCCTCCGGCGGCGAGGTGAGCCACCTCGAAAGCTGGTTGCCCTTGCGCTTTGCCCTTCGTTCCTCAGGGCAAAGCGCAAGGGCGTTCGCTGAGGACTCCGCCCGCCACCAACGTTGAAGGCGATTCGTGCATGCCCCCAAATACCGGCCTAAAGACCCACCCCAAACATCAAAGAAAACAATTACTTACACACCGCATAAAATTAAGTTCTTTCAATCGTGGAGGCAGAGCCTCCGTTGAAAGGGCCCTGATTCAATAAATGGGTCCTTGCATCGGGCTTTCACCACGGGCGAAGCCCGTCAGGGAATGCGATGGGCCTGAGGAACGAAGGCCCGAGAGCATTCCCGAACCTGGGGTGCAGGGGCTCAGCCCCTGCCCGCCGGAGGCGTTTTTCCCAAAGTTTTTGCCCAAACAAAAAACCCCCGCCCTGATCTAAGGGCGGGGGTTTTTTGATTCGGCATCACGCCGATGGAGAGACGCTTTGGTGGGGTTTAAAGTGCGTCGGCGTAGAGTTCGATGACGTGTTTGACGGCCACATGGTCGTGGGCCTGGGAGAGCATGTCCGTCATCTGCATCATGCAGGCCGGGCACCCGGTGGTGACCACGTCGGCGCCGGTGGCGAGGATGTTCTCCCGCTTGCGGCCGCCGATGCGGCTGGAGGTGTCGTAGTGGGCCAGGTTGAAGCTGCCGCCGTTGCCGCAGCAGGTGTCGGCCTCGTTCATCTCCACGAACTCGTAGCCGGGCAGGCCTTTGAGGATGGCCCGGGGCTCCTGGGAGACGCCGATGGACTTTTTCAGGTGGCAGGGATCGTGCCAGGTGACTTTTTGGGTCGCCCCCTTGCCTGCCTGGGCGGCGAGATCCACGTTGAAATGTTTCACGAGGAACTCGCTGATATCCATGGTGCGATTAGCAACCCGCTGGGCCTTTTTCTCCGCTTCAGGAGAGATCTTGGCCGCCATCTTGGGCCAGAGCTTCTTGATGGTGGAGGTACAGGTGGCGCACGGGGTGACCAGCACGTCGTAGTTGCCGCTGGAGAAGGGCTTCAGGTTGTGCTTGAGGAGCTTCAGGAAACTCTCCTCGTCGCCTGAGGCCAGGGTGGGGATCCCGCAGCAGGCCTGGTTCTTGGGCAGGTAGATACCGCATCCGTGGTGTTCCAGCACCTTGATCACGGCGTGGCCCACCTGGGGGAGCATCTTGTCCACCACACAGCCCGGGTAAAAGGCCACGCGGATGTTTGCAGTGCCCTTGCCCGTGTCCATGCCCGAGTAGTCCTTGCGGAAAGGCCGCTTGGCCAGGGGCATGAAGTGGCGGTCCCCGATGAGGGGAGACATGATCTTGGAGCAGGAGGTCCCCAGGAAGGTGTCCGCCTCACTGGTCATGATCCCCTGGAACTTGGAGCCCATGGAGAGAAGCCCGGAAAAAAGCCGTGGATGCACCAGGGTGCCCCTGAAAATGGCCTTTTTCATGGGCGACAGGCCGATGTATCCGGTAAGGATAGCGCGGGCCTTGATAAAGATATCGGTGATCTTTACCCCGCTGGGGCAGTTGGCTTCGCAGGAGCCGCACAGGAGGCATTTTTCCAGACGGTCCTTGACCTCCACGGGGCTGTCGATCATGCGTTTGGCCAGGCTGTCGATGAGGGCCAGCTTGCCCCTGGCCACGTCCCCTTCCAGCATGGAGTCCTTGAACACGGGGCACACCGACTGGCACATCCCGCAGCGCATGCAGGTCACCAGCAGGTCGTCCAGTTCGGCAAGGGTGGTCCGGAGATTGGCGATGTCTTTCATGGCTTAATCTCCTATGACCTTACCGGGGTTCAGGATGCCCTTGGGATCCACCGCCTGTTTGATCTTGTGGAAATAGGTGAGGGACTTCTCGCCCACCTCACGGGCCATGAACCCGGCCTTGGCGATGCCGATGCCGTGCTCTCCGGAGAGGGTGCCCCCCAGCTTGAGGGCCAGATCAAAGATGTCCTCGATGGCGGTCTCCACCTTGTGCCACTCTTTTTCGTTTCGGCGGTCACACAGGATGGTGGGGTGCAGGTTGCCGTCCCCGGCGTGGCCGAAGGTGCCGATGGACAGGCCGTACTTGGCAGCCACCGTGTCCAGGCCGCGCACCATCTCGGGAATCTTGCTCCGGGGCACGGTGGCGTCTTCGAGGACCAGGGTGGGCTTGAGCTTGGCCAGGGCCGACAGGGCCGCCCTTCGGGCTTCCCACACCTTGTTCTTCTCCTCTTCGTCCTTGGCCACCTGGATGCGGGTGGCATTGTGCTTCTTGCAGATCTCCTCCACCTTGGCGGCGTCATCGGCCACCTGTCCGGCGTGGCCGTCCACTTCGATGAGCAGGAGGGCCTGAGCTTCGGTGGGCAGGCCTGCCTTGGCGTAGTCTTCCACGGCACGGATGGTGAAGTTATCCATGAACTCCAGGGTACAGGGGACGATCTTGGCAGCGATGATGGCGGCCACGGACTCTGTGGCATCAGCCACACTGTCGTAGACGGCCATCATGGACTTGGAGGCGCTGGGGGGCGGAACGAGCTTCAAGGTGATCTCATTAAAGATCCCCAGGGTCCCTTCGGAGGCCACCATGAGGCCCCCGACATTGTACCCGGTGACGCACTTCACGGTCTTGGAGCCGGTCTTCACCAGGTTGCCTTCGGCATCGAAAAAATCAATGCCCATGAGGTAGTCTTTGGTGACGCCGTACTTCAGGCCCCGAAGGCCCCCTGCGTTTTCCGCCACGTTGCCCGCCAGGGTGGAGACCTTCTGGCTGCCCGGGTCCGGAGGATAGAAGAGCCCCTTGGCGGCAACGGCCGCTGCAAAGTCCGCGGTGACCACGCCGGGCTGGACAATGGCGTACATGTCCGCTTCGTTGATCTCGATGATCTTGTTCATGGCGTTGGTCAGAATCACCACGCCGTTTTTAAAGGGGATGGTCCCCCCGGAGAGATTGGTTCCGGCACCGCGCACGGTGACGGGGATGCCGTTTTCACCGCACAGGCGGATGGCTGAGCCCAGCTGCTCGCTGGAGTCGGGCCGCAGGACCAGCGCAGGCATCACAGGGTCCAGGACCGCTGCGTCGTATGCGTAGTTCATGCGGGTGACTTCGTCACTCATTACGTTTTTCTCACCCAGCAGGGCCTCGAACTCTTTTTTCAAATTCTCAGAAATCATATAGCCCCCTCCCACAGGTTCCTTATGTTTCTTATGGGTTTTTATCTCACAACTCAGGTCCGGACATGAAAAGGGGGCCCCTGCCGGACCAAGCCTGGTGGGGCCCCCTGGTGTTTTTTATACGTATGGTTTCTGTGCGGCCGGGTTAGAAGACCCCGGGGAACAGAACGTAGCAGAAAACGGTACCGATGGTACCGGCCATGATGCCGTAAAGTACCAGCGGAATCATGGTACGCCGAATGATGGTGCCTTCCATGCCCACCAGACCTACGGTGGCGGAGACCGCAACCACGTTATGGACACAGATCATGTTGCCCATGGCGCCGCCCACGCCCTGGAGGGCGACAATGATCTCACGGCTGGCGCCGATGGTGGTGGCCAGGCCGTACTGGAAGTCGGCAAACAGAAGGTCGGACACGGTACAGGAGCCGGTAATAAAGGATCCCAGGGCACCGACATAGGAGGCAAACATGGGCCATGTCTTACCGGTAATGGACGCCACAGCCTCTGCCATGGTCAAGGGCAGGGAACTGTAACCCATGACGTTGTGACCGGACTGCTTCATGATCTCCACCATGGCCACGGCAAAGAGCATGGCGATGGTGGGGTTTTTCATACGGATGAAGCTCTCTTTCCATGCGCCGATGGCTTTTTCTGCAGGAATTTTGTGGAGAGCGATGGTGATGATGGCCACCAGCATGAAGGGAATGGTACCGGGCAGGTAGAGAAGCTTGGTGGCGAAGTTGACGCTTTCATACCCCAGGATATGGGGGAAGCTGATCACCCATGAGGTGACCCATCCCTTAAAGGGCAGGGAGCTTAAACGGGTAAGCACCAGGATCACGGCAATCAGAACGTACGGCATCCAGGCCATGAGCTGGCTCATGCGGGGCTTGAGATCCGTTTTACCGGGCTCGATTTCACCGACCCAATCCTTATCCCAGGAAGCGCGCTCGCCAAAATCCCAGATCTCTTCCGGCATGAAGAGCCCTTTTTTGGCTGCGGTCACGACAATACCGAGGCTTACGAGGCCACCGATAAGAGAGGGGAATTCAACACCGACCAGGAAGGCGGTGGAGAGGTACACAACGTCGAAGGTCACGGCGGTGAAGAGAGCAAATTTCCAGGCGCCCAGGCCTTCGCTCCATTTCTTGTTCTTGCCGAAATAGCGGGTCAAAAAGCAGATGACGAAGACGAGAAGGAAGCAGGCGATGATGGCGTGGGTGATGGCAGCCCACTGGCCCACATGCTTGAGGAACCCATCAAAGGTGGTGAAACCGGTCTCGACGGCTCCGTCCGCCAGGGCCTGTTCGATGGGGGTTCGAAGGGTTTTAAACCCGAACCAGACCGGGGTACCGACGGCACCAAAGGTCACGGGAACAGAGTTAAAGATCAGACACACACACACCGCCGCAAGGGCGGGGAACCCCAGTCCCAGAAGCAACGGAGCCGCGATGGCTGCCGGCGTACCGAAACCTGCCGCACCTTCGATAAAGGCACCGAAGGTAAAGGCGATGATGATGGTCTGGATTCGACGGTCCCGGGAGATTCCCAGGAACCCGTAACTGATCGTCTCCATGGCCCCGCTCACCTGCATGGTATACAGGATGATGATGGCCCCGAAGACGATGATCAAGACGTTAACGGCACTTCCGAAACCCGCAAGGGTCGACGCCGCAACAAAACCGGCCGGCATCTTCCAGACGGCCATGGCAATCACGGCACAGGCGGCCCAGGCCAAGGGCATCGCCTTGGTGGCAGGCCATTTCATACCAACCATAAAGATCAGTACGATAGCAATGGGAACAAAGGCAATGAGTGCTAATACACCTAACGACATTTCAAATCCCCCTAACTTTAGATTTGAGTGCGATGAACCCTGCATGTGCAAGGTATGTTTGGTACCCACGTTCACCCGCCTACACCATGGGGACGGCCCCGAGCCGTAAGAGAAGGAATGCAGATAAAGCCACAAAACGCTTCCACACCCGAGTTTCAATTTCCGTGCCTACAACCCGCCCTTTTTTGTTTCGCCTTATTCGACGCGACGTTAGCCATGGTCGGGGGTTGAATATCGTCCCGGGCGTGTAACGGTGTTCCCCATAAAAACGCCCGGCCCTTTCCCGAAAAACAAACCGGTCTGACCAATTTCCCGGGATTACGACCCGTGGGCCGGTTCCAAAAAAAGGACTTCCCGCGCCCTGTGCCCCGCCAGCAACCTGCGGGGCTTCCGGCTCCTCCCCTGTGGGACATCCCTGACGAGAAACCGAGATATCGCCTTGTATTCATGGCAGATAGAAGGGCACGCCGCCATGAGGCATCTGCGGGTTCTGTTCGAAAAAGCCACTGATTTCAGGCAGAATCGGCCAGGTCCTTTTTTGCGGACCTTCGGCCCGGGGAGGTTGCGGTGCCCTTTCTCCATGTTGCCAGGTGGTGTAAGGTGATGAGGAACATCCGGTGTTTTCCACCGCACAGGGGCCTCCGGGTTCCCGGGCCCATCCCGGCCGGGGCTGCCAAACCGGTCACAGCACGTCACGGGGAGCCACGACAAGGGGCACTCAAAAGGGGGCAGCTGGCATGGATCTTGAACATTCCGTTCTGTAAGAAGAGGCGAGGGTCAAGGGGTGCGGGGGAATCCCCATGGACGGATGGTACGGTGGGGCGTTTTCCGGCATGCTTTGTCCATAATACGCTGATTTTCCGAAAAAAGGTACCATTGAGAAAACAAGATCCAAAAAGAGAGAGGACGGTCATGATTCGCACGGTTACCCTCTGGCTGGCAGCAGCCGCGGCTCTTTTCCTGACAGCCACACCGGCGTTGGCCGGTAAGACCAATGTGCTGATCCTCAACTCCTATGAAAATGGATACGCCTGGTCCGACAAGATCCTGGAAGGAATCAGGGCCGTCTTCAAGGAGAGCGGCGTGCCCATCGAGTTGCAGGTGGAGTACATGGACTCCAAGCGGTACCGGGGCGAGGCCGTGGAAGAGACCCTGCTGGCCCTGTACCGCCACAAGCTCACCTTTTTCCGCCCCGATATCGTCATCGTCTCGGACAACAACGCCTTCCGGTTCGCCGTCACCCACCGCCAGGCCCTCTTCCCGGAGGTCCCCCTGGTCTTCTGCGGGGTCAACAACTACAGCCCGGAGCTGCTCCAGGGCGAGACGAACATCACCGGCGCGGCGGAATCCGTGGATATCTCCGGAAACATCGACATCGCCCTGAAGCTTCACCCCACCCGCAACCGCATCGTGGTGATCACCGACTCGTCGGCCACGGGGGTGGCAGTGAGCAGTGAGATCCGGGAGATCTATCCCGACGCCGACCGGCAGCTGCACATCGAGTTCATCAACATGGCCAACCGGGACAACCTCTTTCAAACGGTCCGCGGGGCCACCGACGACACCATCTTCTTTTTCATTCCCCAGTACAGCGCAGGGGACGGCACCTTTTACGGTACAGCCGACATCGTTCCCGACCTGGAGAAAAACTCCCGGGCCCCCATCTACAGCTTCTGGAAATTCATGGTGGGCGAGGGGACCATGGGGGGCCGTGTCACCAGCGGTCGCCTCCACGGCGAGACAGCGGCCCACATGGCCCTGGAGATCCTGAGCGGGACCCCGGTCTCGGAGCTTCCTGTCTCCTACGACGCCCAGTACAGCTGGATCTTTGACCATAACCAGCTGAAGAAGTTTTCCATCCCTTTAACCGCCCTGCCGGACGAGGCCGAGATTCTCAACATGCCCCAGCCCTTTTACCGGCTGAACCGGGAGCTCTTCTGGGTGCTGGTGGTGAGTTTTGTCACCCTCACTGTGGTGCTGATCTTCCTGGTCATGAACATCATCATGCGACGCCGGGTGGAGGAGGACTTAAAGGACCAGCTCTCGTTTCTGGAGATCTTCATGGAGACCGTGCCCGTCCCCATCTACGTCAAGGACTTAAACGGTCACTACCAGGGCATGAACCGGGAATTTGAAAAGTGGTTCGGGGTGACACGAGCGGACGTCCTGGGCCACACCGACGCCCTCTTCTACCCCAAGGGAGTCCCCCCCCTTTCCGATGAAAGCGACTCCCACCTCACCGCGGAAAACGACATCCGGGTGTATCATTCCCGCATCTTCAAGCACGGCAGCGACAACCACCACGTGATCCTGCACAAGGCCACCTACCGCAACGCCAAAAACGAAATCTGCGGGCTCGTGGGGGCCATTCTGGACATCAACGACATGAAAAAGGCGCAATGGGACCTGCAGAAAGCCGAGGAGCGGTACCGGAGCATCTTTGAAAACGCCACCAAGGGCATCTTCCTCTCCGATCTCTCCGGGCGGCTCCTGAACATCAACAACGCCTTTGCCCAGATGCTGGGGTACGATGGCCGAAAGGAGGCTCTGGCCCATGTCGACAAGATCGAAAACCACTACGCCACCCAGGAGACCCGGGAAAAGCTCCGGGAGATGATCCGAAAAGGCGACAACATCCAGGGGCTGGAGATCGAGTTCTACACCATCGGCGGCAAAAAACGGTGGGCGTCCCTCAACGCCGGACTGGTGAGGAACAAGCAGGGGGAGCTGGAGCACATCGAAGGCATCGGCGAGGACATCACCCAGAGAAAGCTGGCGGAGATCGCCATGAAAGAGTCCAAGAACAAGCTCCAGATCGTCCTGGACAACATCCCCCAGCTGGTTTACTGGCAGGACCCCTCCCTTACGTACGTGGGGGGCAACCGCTCCTTCAAGCTCTTCTACGACCTGGACCCGGCCCAAGAGGTCAACGTCACCTACACGGACCTCATGGCCGAACCCGAGGACATCCGCACCTCCTGCGAGGTGGATCGCACGGTCATCCGCTCGGCATCCCCGCGCTACCGGATCCGCCGCAACATCAAAAAGCGCAACGGAAAAGAGGTGTGCCTGGAGATCAACAAGATCCCCTTGAGCGACGAAAACGGCCACATTACGGGCATCCTGGGCACGGCCGAGGACATCACCAAAAAGGTGAACCTGGAAAAGCAGCTCGTGCAGTCCCAGAAAATGGAGGCCCTGGGCACCCTCTCCGGGGGCATTGCCCACGACTTCAACAACATCCTGACCTCCATCATCAACTCCACGGAGCTGGCCCTGGAGGACATCGACCCCACGGCCATGGCCGCCGACGACCTCAAGCGGGTCCTCAAGGCCAGCGCCCGGGGCAGCGAGCTGGTCAACCGCATCCTGGCCTTCAGCCGTCCGTCCCGGGAAGAGCACCAGATCGTCAACGTCACCGACGTGGTGGCCGAGGCCCTTTCTCTGTTCCGCTCCACCATTCCGGGGAACATCGAGCTCAATGAGATCAAGAAGTGCTCGGAGTGCATCTGTCTGGCCGCCCCCACCCAGCTCCACCAGATCATCATGAACCTGTGCACCAACTCGTTCCACGCCATGAAGACCGGGGGCGGCACCATCACCGTCTCCGTGGCCCCGGCCGAGGTGGACGACCACCTGGCCGACCTGCTCAGCATCCAGGCCGGGGACTACTGCCGTATCACGGTCTCAGACAACGGCCCGGGCATCCCTTCGGAGCTCATGGACAAGATCTTCGACCCCTTCTTCACCACCAAGGAGAAGGGGGTGGGAACAGGCCTTGGCCTTGCCGTGGTTCATGGTATACTCAAAGGGCACCGCGGGGGCATCCACGTCAGCAGCCTGCCCGGCATCGAAACCACCTTCGACATCTACCTGCCGAGGACGGAGAAACCCGATGCTCCCACAGCCAAGCGCTCTTTCTCCCCTGCCACGGGCAGGGGCACCATCCTCTTCGTGGAGGACGACGAAGAGCAGCGGCAAACCGTGCCCCGGGTTCTGGAACGCCTTGGGTACCAAGTGCTGGTGGCCAATGACGCCACCACGGCCCTTGCCGTCATCACCGCCCAGACCGAGGCCGTGGACCTGGTGATCACCGACTTCGACATGCCCGGCGACAACGGCTTCGTCCTTGCCGCCAAGCTTTGCAACATCGCCCCGGCCTGCCCTGTCATCATCGTCTCGGGCCGCCAGAAAAGCCTCTCCATGGATCGCACGGAAAATGTCCGGAGCGTTCTGATCAAACCCTACAACCGCCAAAGCCTGTCCGAGGCCATCAACACCGCCCTGCATCAGCAGCCCAAGGAGATCCCATGACCACCATCCTCATCATCGACGACGACATCGAGTTCTGCGAAACCATGGAAAGCCTGGTGGGGAGGATGGACCACCGCTGCGTCACGGCCCACACCCTCAAGGCGGGCTCGGACTTTCTTGCAGGAAACGACGTGGACGTGGTGTTCCTCGACGTGCGCCTCCCCGACGGCAACGGGCTCACGGCCCTGCCCCTCATCAAAAAAGCCCCATCCGAGCCCGAGGTGATCATCCTCACGGGCCAGGGGGACCCGGACGGCGCAGAGCTGGCCATCCAGGGCGGGGTGTGGGACTACCTGGTGAAGCCCACCTCCATCAAGCAGACACGCCTGAGCCTCTCCCGGGCCCTAAAGTACCGCCAGGAAAAACAGGCCGAGACCCCGGTGGCCCTGAACCTGGACAACATCATCGGGGTGAGCCCCTCCATGCGCAAATGCTTTGACCTGGTGGCCAAGGCCGCCGTCTCCAACTCCCAGGTGCTCATCACCGGGGAGACGGGCACGGGCAAGGAGCTCTTTGCCCGGACCATCCACGAAAACAGCGCCCGGGCAGGGCACAACTTTGTCATCGTGGACTGCGCCTCCCTCACCGAGACCCTCTTGGAGAGCACCCTCTTCGGACACCGCAAAGGGGCCTTCACCGGAGCGGACGCCGACCGCACCGGCCTGGTGAAGGTGGCCGACGGCGGCACCCTCTTCCTGGACGAGGTGGGGGACATGCCCCTGTCCATCCAGCGCTCCTTTTTGCGGGTGCTCCAGGAAAAACGGTTCCGGCCCGTGGGCCAGACCCAGGAGGTGACCAGCAACTTCCGCCTCATCGCCGCCACCAACCGCAACCTGGAAGAGATGGTGGAAAAGGGCCAGTTCCGAAGGGACCTCCTCTTCCGCCTCTGGGCCGTTCACCTGGAGCTGCCCCCCTTGAGAAGCCGCAAAGGGGACATCAAGCGCCTGGCCATGTTCTTTGTGGACCACCTCTGCGAAGAGTACGGGGTCCCCAACAAGGGCTTTGACGCCGAGTTCTTCGAGACCCTCTCCGCCTACGACTGGCCCGGCAACGTGCGGGAACTCTTCAATGTCCTGGAGATGGCCTTCATCACCTCGGGGCGCACCACCACCCTGTATGCCATGGACCTTCCCAGCAACATCCGCATCAAGGTGGCCAAGGCCACCCTCACCCGGGACTCGGCGAGCACCCCGGAGGCCGCCCCCGGGGACACCAACCCGCCCGTAAGCCGGATCCTGTCGGAAACCGAAGCCCAGGTGAGCCGCCATTTCGGGAACCGCATCCCGGAGATCAAGGAGTTTAAGGGTATCATGGAGGAGCAGTACCTACGGGAGCTCATCCGCCACACCGGGGGAAACGCCAAAAAAATCATGCAGATTTCGGGGCTCTCCAAGTCCCATTTTTACACCCTTCTTAAAAAGAAGGAGATCTCCATCTCCTCGGATTAAGCCCCCGTGGCAGGGCTGAGCACCGCGGCTGTCAGGGTACCTTCGCCCCTGAACAGGTGCTTTCAAAGGCGTTGAGCCTCTGCGGCCCAGGACGGAGTGCCTTTTTTTCGGGCCGAAAGGGGCAATACCCTAGCCAGGAGAGAAACCACTGTTTCCCTTTCGGACGGAGTTCTGAATTTCGGACTTTCGGTCCTATTTTTCATAAGATGCGGCGGAAAGGGCCCCGGTTTTTCTGGTACGCCGGAAGCGCCATACTCCCAACACCTTACCTATCAACGCGTTACACTTTTCTATTGTGCATGGCATAATATTTGTATATTAACAAAGACAACCTGTTAGATTCTCTTTCTCCTGCTGGGTTTAACAGTGTTACACAGAAATACTCCAAAACTGCGTCTGATGGGGGGGACCCGTCCGGGTCCCCCCCATCAATCTCCCTTCGAACCCCATGCGCAGCGTCCCAACCCTCAGCCGTCTTCCCGTGCAGCACCTCCGATGGCCGATCTGCATTCGGCAGCCCGGGCCCTCAATCGCCGCACCATGAGCACGGCGGGACACAAGAACCGAACAACACGGCTCTTTTACAGGGAGCCTTTAACCATCGTCACTGAAAACCGACATCCTGTCTTCCGTGGGTTCCCTTCAGCCGGGGAACCTGAAGCCCGGCATCTCCCTTCGGCCCATCCCCTTGGCGTCCAGCGGTTGATGCCGGGCTTCATCTTTTTTTTTGGTACCCAAAAGTGCTATACCCCACGGGTCATGAACAGACGCCCTGCCATTCTTGCCGGGACGCCAGGCGGGAATGGTTCCAACGCACAACCGGACGGGTCGCGCACCCGTTTTTTTAGAAGGAGGAACCATGCTCAAACATATTGTGATGCTCAAACTCAAGGACGAAGCCAAAGGCGCCAGCGCCGCGGAGAACGCAGAAAAGCTCAAAACCATGCTCGACGCCCTGGTGGGCAAGATCGACGAGATCCGAGCCTTTGAGGTGGGGATCAACATCTTCTCCGGGAGTCAGACCGCCCACATCTGCCTCTACTCCGAGTTCGACGATGAAGAGGCCCTGGACCGCTACGCCAACCACCCCGAGCACCAGCGGGTCGTGGCCTTTATCCAGCAGGTGATGAGCGAGCGCCGGGTGGTGGATTACCACGTCTGATACGCGCCCGTCCCTCCCCTTTGCCCCAAGCTCACCGGGGGCCTTTTCCGGGCCCCCGGTCCCCACCCTCCCCATGGCCGCCTTACCCCACCCGCACCGTTGCCCCTGTTTTTTTTTCGTGCAGCCGCCCTTGCGTCAAAACACCCGTCCCCCGGGGCATTCCACATGGCCTGCCCCTCATTATGCTGCATTGCAACATTTTTACGCTTGACACGGGTGCATATTGAGTTACATTGTTTATCGAAACAATACTCGAACGTTACAAACCTGCCTTACCCAACATAACCTTCCCTTAACCCATCCATATTACGGAGGTGCAGCATGAGTGAGACCACCAGTTTTATCCGCAAGGCCTACGAGTTCAACAAAAACGGTTTTGAAAATGCTTACAACGCCATGGGCTCATTCCAGGAGCAGGCGGAAGAGGTCACCCTCCGGCTCATCGGCGACAACCCCCTCTTCCCCGAGCCGGCCAAAAAGATCGTCAAGAGCGGGTTCGATGCATGCAAGCAGGGCCGCGAGACCTTCAAGGGCCAGGTGACCAAGAGCCAGAAAGCCTTTGAAGACCTGCTGACCACAGCCAACCTCTGATCCCGGGCCTTGGGTTAGCCACCGCCTTTTCAAAAACAAAAAAGCCGCCCTTTCCAAATAATCCGGAAAGGGCGGCTTTTTTTTTATTCGACGCGCATCAGGTGATGCGCGTTTTTTTCGTTTTTTACGGTGTCAGCTCACCGGGGGCCTACTCGCCGCCCATGTCACGCTCAGCGAGGTGCTTGTACATTTCGTACTTCTTGAGCATGTCATCTTCGATCTTCGCACGAAGGGCTTTGGACTCTTCGGGGAAGCTCTTTTCCAGGGCTGCGTAACGGTTCTCACCGCCCAGGAACTCCTGGATGGTGCCGTTGGGCTCTTTGGACTCGAAGATGAAGGGGTTCTTGCCTTCGTCTTTGAGGAGGGGGTTGTACCTGTACAGGGGCCAGTAGCCGCACTCAACAGCCAGCTTGGACTCTTCCTGGGTTTTGCCCATGCCTTTCTTGATGCCGTGGTTGATGCACGGAGCATAAGCGATGACCAGTGAGGGACCGGGGTAAGCTTCGGCTTCCAGCAGGGCCTTCAGGGTCTGCTGCTTGTTGGCGCCCATGGAGATGTAGGCCACGTAGACGTAACCGTAGCTCATGGCGATGGCGCCGAGGTCTTTTTTGGAGACCTTCTTGCCGGAGGCTGCGAACTTGGCGATGGAACCGGTGGGGGTAGCCTTGGAGCACTGACCGCCGGTGTTGGAGTAAACCTCGGTATCCATAACGAAGATGTTGATGTCTTCGCCGGAGGCCAGGACGTGGTCCACGCCGCCGAAACCGATGTCGTATGCCCAGCCGTCACCGCCGAAGACCCAGAAGGACTTCTTGGTGAAGAGGTCGGCCTGAGCCGCGATCTGATCGATCAGCTCGTCTTCCAGGGGCTCGACAACCAGGAGGGCTTCCATGGTCTGACCGGCCTTCTTGGAGCCTTCGGCGTCGTTCATGTTCTCGACCCATTCGCCCATGGCGGCCTTGAGCTCGTCGGAGATCTCAAGTTCCATGGCAGCCAGGATCTGGTTCTTCAGGGCGTTGCGGCGATGGGTAATGGCCACCTGCTTGCCGTAACCGTACTCTGCAGCGTCCTCAAAGAGGGAGTTGCCCCAGGTGGGACCGAAACCGTCCTTGTTGACACAGTAGGGAGACGAGGGAGCAGAAGCAGCCCAGATGGAGGAGCAACCGGTGGCATTGGCCACGAACATGCGGTCCCCGAAGAGCTGGGTGATGAGCTTGACGTAGGGAGTCTCACCACAACCGGAGCATGCACCGGAGAACTCAAGGAGGGGTTTCTGAAGCTGGCTGCCTTTGACGCTTGTCTTGGGCATGACCTCATCCTTGAACTCGATGGTCTCGGAGAACTCGTGGTTGGGTACCTCAACGGCGGTCTGGGTAGCCAGGGGCTTCATGACCAGAGCAGGGGTCTTGGCAGGGCAGATGTCTGCGCAGTTGCCGCAACCCAGGCAGTCCAGGGTGTTGACCTGAATACGGAACTTGTACTTGCCTTTGAGCTCCTTGCCGATGGCGGGCAGGGTGGAGAAGCCTTCGGGTGCGCCTTCCAGCTCTTCGTCGGTGGCAAGCACAGGCAGGATGGCTGCGTGGGGGCAGACAAAGGAGCACTGGTTGCACTGGATGCAGTTTTCAGCAACCCACTCGGGAACCTCGATGGCCACACCGCGTTTTTCGTACTGGCTGGTGGCAACGGGGAAAATGCCGTCGGGCTCGAAGGCGCTGACGGGCAGGGTGTCCCCTTTCTGGGCCAGGATGGGCTTCATCACGTCGGTGACGAACTCGGGCAGATCAGCCTGTGAGGGCTTTTCAAGCTCAGCTTCGGCCCAGCTCTCGGGAACAGGCACTTCCACGAGCTTGTCCATGGCCTGATCCACGGCTTCGATGTTCATGTTGACGATCTTGTCGCCCTTCTTGCCGTAGGTCTTCTTGATGTCGGCCTTGAGGTACGCGATGGCCTCATCGATGGGAAGTACGTTGGCCAGCTTGAAGAAGGCGGTCTGCATAACCATGTTGATGCGGTTGCGCAGGCCCACTTCACCGGCGATCTTCACGGCGTCGATGGTGTAGAACTTGATCTTCTTGGTGGCCAGGGTACGCTTCATGCTGCCGGGGAGACGGGTCTCCATCTCGTCGGCGCTCCAGGAAGAGTTCAGCACAAAGGTGCCGCCCTCTTTGATTCCTTCGAGGACGTCGTACTGGTTCACGTACGCGGGTACGTGGCAGCCCACGTAGTCGGGGGCGGTAACCAGGTAGGTGGAGCGGATGGGGGTGTCACCGAAACGCAGGTGAGACACGGTGATGCCGCCGGACTTCTTGGAGTCGTAAGAGAAGTAGCCCTGGGCGAACTTCTCGGTGTTGTCCCCGATGATTTTGATGGCGCTCTTGTTGGCGCCGACAGTACCGTCGGAACCGAGGCCCCAGAACTTGGTCTGAACCGTGCCCTCGGCATCGGGGTGGATCTCGTCCACCACGTCAAGGGAGGTGTAGGTAACGTCGTCTTTGATGCCCACGGTGAAGTGGTTCTTGGGTGAAGTGGCCTTCATGTTGTCGTAGACAGCCTTCACCATGGAGGGGGTGAACTCCTTGGAACCCAGGCCGTAACGGCCAGCGGTGATCTGGGGAGTCAGGACGTTGCTCTCCATGAAAGCGGTGCAGACGTCGAGGTAGAGGGGATCGCCGATGGCGCCGCGCTCTTTGGTACGGTCCAGAACGGTGATGCGGTCGCAGGTGGCGGGCAGCACGTTGAGGAAGGCTTCGGTGACAAAGGGGCGGTAAAGACGAACCTTGACCAGACCGATGCGCTCGCCCTGGGCAGAGAGGTGGTCGATGGTCTCTTCGATGGTCTCACAGGCAGAGCCCATGGCCACGATGACACGCTCGGCTTCGGGGTGACCCACGTAGTCGAAGGGACGGTACTTACGGCCGGTGGCCTCGTACACCTTGTCCATGTAGTCGGTGACGATGGCGGGGATGGCATCGTAGTAGAGGTTGGCAGCTTCGCAGCCCTGGAAGTAGATGTCGGGGTTCTGGGCGGTGCCGCGGATCTCGGGGTGCTCGGGGTTCATGGAGTTGGCCTTGAACTCCTGAACGGCGTCCATGTTCACCATCTCTTTAATGGCGTCGTACTCCAGCACGTCGATCTTCTGGATCTCGTGGGAGGTACGGAAGCCGTCGAAGAAGTGGAGGAAGGGCACGCGGCCTTCGATGGTGGCCAGGTGGGCCACCAGGGCCATGTCGTGGGCTTCCTGGACAGAGTTGGAGCAGAGCATGGCAAAACCGGTCTGACGGGTAGCCATGACGTCCTGGTGGTCTCCGAAGATGGAGAGAGCGTGTGAAGCCAGGGCGCGGGCCGTAACATGGAAGACGCAGGGGAGAAGCTCACCGGCGATCTTGTACATGTTGGGGATCATCAGCAGGAGGCCCTGGGAAGCGGTGAAGGTACTGGTCAGCGCACCGGCTGCAATGGCACCGTGAACCGCGCCCGCCGCACCGGCTTCGGACTGCATCTCCTTGATGGTGAGGGTTTCGCCGAAGGCGTTCTTCTTACCGCCGGCAGCCCACACATCGGCGTTCTCGCCGATGGGAGTAGAGGGGGTGATCGGATAGATGGCCGCCACGTCGCTCAGGGCATAGGCCACATGGGCCGCTGCCGTGTTACCGTCAATCGTCTTTTTAAACTGTTTCGTCTGATTCACAAGAAGACTCCCTTGTCTTTGTTTGTTCTCATGCCGCAGCCCTGGCTGGTGCGGTCCGCCGGCTGCACCGCCCCGAAGGGGACGGACGGATGCACGTCGTTGTTATATGAACCCCGCCTGAGTTAACGCAAACGGAGTGTGTTGCCTGTGTCGGTGCTGCCGGTTGGCACAAAAAACAAAATCTCTGCCTCCGGCTCCCGGACCAATCAGAAAAAACCGCCTGAAAAACCAGGCAGTTGATTGATATGGGCATTATGAGAAGTCGAAAACCACCCATGCGGAGTGGAATTTTTCATATAAGGAAAGAAGGTGAAAAATGTTCTGGTGTTTTGGCATTACGCCCGCAGGGGCGGTTTTCGACAACCCGGGAAACATACAAAAGTCGTGCCACAATTTCAAGCAAACAACGCTTACCTGCTCGGATCCCGTGATCAAGCAGAATGTACCTTTAAAAAACGACGCCCAAAAAAGGCTATTTCAAGAGGAGGTTAGCGTCAGGAGAGGAGGAACCTTGTGGTTGAAACGAAAGGAAAATCATTTTTGCCAAAACACGTTTTTTGGTCCCCAAGGCCCGGTTGGGTCGCCCCGGGGACTGTTATCCACGCGAAACAGCCGTCCGTTGCGTATCCCGCGGTGAGCACCATGGACGCCATGACCGATGGCCATACACCCTGTGAACGAAACGGCATCAAATGATCCACGTTACCGGCCGCAACGGGCTTTTCCGGGGGCGTTTCGCCTTTTGAACGCCGGAAGAAGGGCCGCAGAAATATATCCGTATATAACCGGGACGTTAATCACACATCCTCCATTTTTAACATCTTTGATTCAGCGGGAAAAGTCCGATTTTTCGAACCCCGCGTATGGAAAAAAGGAAGGCCCCGTTCCGGGGAAAGGACCCTTTGGGCCGGCTCCCCTCTGGGGTGGATAAAAAAAACCCGCCCCGGTGACACCATGTTCCTGTGGGAGGGGGCTATGGTCGTCAACACCGGGGCGGGCGAGGTCAGAACAATCAAATGTGATGGGTCTTTTTTCAGCGCCCCCTTCCCTTGGGGGGCCAACCGCTTAATACGTTTGACAAACAGGTCGTAAATGGCTTTTTTCCGGGTTTCTCCGAAACAATGACGGCATGTTCCTGAAAAATTTTTTTTCGGATCTTTTTTTATAAAGCGACCCGCCGGGGGCATAAGCTGAACAGTCGAGTGATAAACCAGGGGATCACCGGGCACGTTCGTGCCCGGATCCTCTGCTTATTTCTTTTCTTCCAGCAGCACCTCGGCCATGTGCTTGACGGTGACGTTCATGCCCCGTGCCTTGATGCCGCCTTTGAGCTGGAGCACGCACCCCGGGCAGTCCGTGACCAGGGTGGTTGCCTGGGTGGCTTCCACGTTGTCCAGCTTGTGGGCCAGCATGTTCTTGGAGATCATGGGGAAATCCACGGAAAAGGACCCGGAAAAACCGCAGCAGACCTGGCTTTCGTCGCACTCCGTAAAGTTTACCCCGGCCTTCTCAAGAAGGGCCATGGGCGCCTCGGTGACATCCAGTCCCCGCACCAGGTGACAGGGATAGTGGTAGGTCACCTTGCGTCCCAGGTTCATGAAGTCTTCGGCCTTTACTTTGACCACGTCGTTCATAAAGGAGCTGAAGTCGATGAGCTTGTCGGCCATGGCCTGGACATCGACTGGCACCGCCCCCTCGGTTGTCAGAAGCTTGGGAAAGTTCTCCTTGATATGGGAACCACAGGAGGCGCACAGGGTCACGATGTAGTCGTAGTTGCCCGCATGAAACGCCTTCACGTTCTGGGCGGCGATCTCCTTGGCCGTGTCCATCTGGGCCATCATCATGGTGGGAAGGCCGCAGCAGGTCTGGTCCATGGGGTAGTCCACGGCGATGTTGTACGCCTCGCAGAGCCTGGCAAAGGCCTTGCCGTGCTCGGGGTAGATGAAATCCCCGGCGCAGCCCCCGAAAAGGGCCACCTTCAGAGCGGGTTTGGTTACCTTGGGTTTCACCTTTTTCCAGTCGTCCCGAAGGGAACGGTCGGCAATGGCCGGAAGGCGCCTGAAGTTGTGCTCTCCCATGAGAAAGGTGGGCAGATGGCGGATGTAAGGTCCTTCGGTGGCCGGTCCCTGGATCTTGGAGGCGGTCTTCAGGGCAGCATGGAACAGCCGACGGTTTTTCAGGAGCATGGAAGTCATGCGGGTCTTGAAGGGCTTTTTGCCGTCTTCGTCCTGAACCTTGGCGTACACGTTCTTAATAAGGTAGGGCAGATCGATCTTGGACGGGCAGACGCTCTTGCAGGACTGACAGTTGAGGCAGCACTTCACGATCTCCCGGGCTTTTTCCTTGCCGTGGAAAAAGGGCGTGAGGATCAGGCCGATGGCACCGATATACACATGCCCGAAGGTGTGCCCCCCCACCATGCGGTAGATGGGGCAGACGTTGGCACAGGCCCCGCACCGAATACACCGGAGGGCCTCGGCAAAGATCGGGTCCTTGGCCAGCTCCAAGCGGCCGTTGTCCAGAAAAACGATATGCTGGACCTTGCGCCCTGAAGGCCCGGTGGCGCACTCGTTGGTGCCCTTGATCCAGGTGACGTAGGAGGTAAGGGCCTGGCCCGTTGCGTTTCGGGGAAGGATCTTCAGGATCTTCATGGCGGCAGCCATGTCCGGCACCAGCTTGTCAAAGCCCATGAGGGCCACGTGGACCCTGGGCAGGGTGGTGGTGAGACGGGCGTTGCCCTCGTTGGTCACCAGGCCGATGGCCCCGGTATCTGCGATGGCAAAGTTCCCCCCGGAAACCCCCATGTCCGCGTTGATAAACTTGGGACGCAGCTCCTTGCGGGCCACCTTCACCAGACCCTCGATGTCCTCGGGGTCCTGCTTTCTGGCGGTAACACCGGAAAAGAGTTCCCCCACCTGATACCGGGAGAGGTGGATGGCGGGCATCACCATGTGGGAGGGGCCTTCGTGGCGCATCTGGATGATCCACTCTCCGAGGTCGGTCTCCACCACCTCGTAGCCGTCCTTTTCCAGATGGTCGTTGAGGAAGGTCTCTTCCGCTGTCATGGACTTGGACTTGACGATGCTCTTGACGTTGTTCTCTTTGGCGATCTCGGCGATGATCCGGTTGGCCTCGTCGGCATCCCGGGCCACATGGATCACGGTACCTGCGGCCTCGGCGTTTTTCTTGAAGGCATCAAAAAGCTCGGAGAGATGGGGGATGCCCTCGTCCTTCATGCAGGCCACGTCGTTTCGCAACCCGTCAAGGTCGAGCTCGGCAAAGGCGTTGGCGCGGGACTGGCGGTAGGCCACGGAAAAGGTGTTGAGGGTCTTGCGCATGAAGTCCTTGTCCAGGGACTCCTTGATCTGCTTTTTAAAGGCTTTATCGGTTTCAGGGGTATGGATCATTTGTCACCTCCGTCCGCAAGGTCTGCCAACAAAATATGAAGTCGTTCAGGCCCGTGCACCCCGATGGTGAGGATCCTCTCGATGTCCGCGGTGCGGCTGGGCCCGGTGATAAACGCCACGTACCCCGCGCCCTTTTTGAAATGATCGCTCATGTACCCCTCCAGGGCGTCCATGTCCGGGACCACCTTGTCCGTGGGAAGGACCGCCACATGGGTTTCGCTGAGCATGGTGGCCAGGCGAAGCTCCTCGGAATCGGAGTTGAGCACCAGGGTACCGGTGTCGGCAATGCCCCGGTCCGCCCAGGTAAAGGCCGTGTGGATCCCGTTCATGTGGGCCCGCAGGGGGGACTCCAGAAGGACAATCCCCTTTTCGGCGCAGGCTGAGGCCAGGGCCTCACGCGCTGCACCCACCATGCCCGGGGCCGCCATGGTGGTGCCGCCCTCCTCCGCCGTCAAGTTGACCGCGTAGGTTATCGCCTCATCAAGGGATGCAGCCGGCGCCACAACCGCAGCCACCTTCTCCGCCCCCGCTTTCATGGATTCAAGAATCTCACCCTGACTCACGTTGCCCTCCTTGCTTGTGGATGCCTCGGCCCGGACCGCCCCGCTTATGTGGGGCCCCTGACACGTGCGCCCTCCGTTACCCCGGAGGCCGCCGCCTTAAAACGCCTGGAACCAGGCATCCTTCGTTACCGCCTGAAACGAATCGGGACGTCGTCGTCCCTTCAAACACCCATCGGCGCCTAACGCGCCGAACAGCCTGCTGAACAGCGTTCGTTTCAAAGGCATTGTCCTGATGGCATGGCAACGGCCCGAAGCCCTCTTTCCCCCCGGATCTCTTCCGCGTGTGGAAGCTGGTCACGGGCCTGGGGTTGCCACCATGTCGTCATTGGTACTACCAAAAATTGGTAGTACCAATATGAAGCACACGTTGCCCGCCTGTCAAGAAAAAATCCAAAACCCACAGGAAATACACCGCCATACCCTGAACAAGCCACGCCTGATTTGTTTTGATTCCCGGTGAGGATTTTGATAAAACACCAAGTCAGAAGGGGTTCAGCAAAAAGGTACGACCATTTCGAGGCCAAAAAACCCCACACAAAAAATCCGCCTTCGTGATAACGAATGGCGGATCATCGCCCCCGGGCCCTGCAGAGCACCCGGGACGCAAAAAACGGCACGGCTTTATATCAGACGTTCTCCAAGCAAAGGACCCGACCCCATGAACAGCCATCTGGCCCCTGTCAAACCCAAACGCGTTGCCGACCAGGTCTTTGAACAGATCCGTGACCTCATTTTCCGTGGAGACCTGAAGCCGGGGGAGAAAATCATGCCCGAGCGGGAGCTCATGAAAGAGATGGGCGTGAGCCGCAACTCGGTGCGGGAGGCCCTGAACAAGCTCGTGGCCATGGGACTGGTGGATCAGCGACAGGGCCAGGGAACCTTTGTCCGAGGCCTCGGGTCGGTTCAGGACAACCCCATCATGGACCTCATGGCCTCCCACAACGCCACCATCACGGACCTCCTGGAGGTGCGCATGGGCCTGGAGTGCAACGGCGCGGCCCTGGCTGCGGAAAAGGCGACCCTGGACGACATCCGCACCATGGAGAAAAGCATCGCCACCATGGAGGAAGCCATCGCCGAAGGGCGGGTGGGCACCGACGAAGACGCCCACTTCCACATGGCCATCGCCCACGCCACGAGAAACCCCCTGCAGGTCCACATGATGAAGTACTTCCACGACTTCATCTTCTACGGCATCAACGAAAGCCTGAAACGCTTCTTTGACATGCCCGACCGCACCGAAGAGATCCTCACCCAGCACCGCCGCATCCTTGAGGCCATCGCACGGCGCGACAGCGGCAACGCCTACGCCGCCATGGCCGAGCACATTCTGTACATCAAAGATTTCTTTGAGCATACCCGAGAGGGGAACATGCCGGCAATGCGGTAAAGGGACGTGAGGCCAATCCTCCGGCGGACAACCATCTGAATTGTTGAGCAAACATAATTTGAAAACTATTTGAGATGACCCGAGAAAACCCCATCCAAAGGGTTCTTCTTTGTCAGGCTTGCCTCACGTCCTGAACCAACATAAATCAAGCCCATTGAAAAGTCTTTGCTGAGACCGGCTCCTTAAACGCCGCCCCTCAAGCCCCTTACAGCACACCGTCAGCAGTTGAATCTTCCCGGCCCTTTTTCCAATTGTGCATGCCCCACCCGCAAACCCTACTCACATACCGGCCCACGCACCGCCCTCCTGGGAACCTGCTTGCTCAGCAAAGGGCCGATGATATCAGCCTGCACGGAAACAATCCCCACAAGCCCAGCAACTCCTTGGACCGCTTATCCGATTTCAAAAATCTCAAATCCCTTCTATTGAAAAAACCTGACAACACATGAAGTGTACTCTTTTGCATGCCCCTCCCTTCCTACACAGCCCTTCGAACACATCGAAGATGTGCTTGCATTACCTGACAGCCAAGGCCAATTGAAATCACATCGGCCGCCCTTGTGCATGTGCTTTATGTGTTGGAATAACAGACTACAGCAGCAGTGAAATGAAAGCGCACTCTATTCGCCAGAACATTCTATCATACAGTTGAAACGAGCAGCTCCGCGCAATGCCTCAACACTTTTTCAACTAATTAGTTGAAAAAGTGTTGACACAAAATTACTGGCCACGTATAAATCGAAACACAATCACTTTTAACGCCGTAGACCGAGGACTAAATATGCCCCCCAAAAGCGATGTAACCATTTGCCTGGATTGCGCCCGGAAGCTTGGCTTCCAGCAAGAGCAGCTTGAAAAGAGCACAGAGAGTAATACCCACCAGACCTGCAGACACTGCATGATGGTTTCTTCTCAGACCATTCAGACCTCTACCGAGAATTACTATCGAGTAAACAGTATGTTGGATTTCATCTCAGATACGGACCGACTTAACTATATCGAGGCATGCCTGCGAGATGTCCCTGTATTCAACCGGGTTAAATTTTTCCCTCGCTTGGGACAATTCACAACAACCGCATCGACCTCTAACTCCCAGGGATTTCAGTCAAGTTATCGCAACGCAATTGACACAGCCATCCAATCGGAGTTGGCAAAGCTCCCCTCCCTTGAAATTCCGAAAGACCCTTACGATGAAGATGGCAATAAGCAATCGTGGACAAAAAACAACGATGGCGCGTGTCATGTCGAGAAGAATGACGCAGCCATGCCATGAGCATCCAAATGTATTTCATCAAAAAGACGATTTTCAATGCGATGAATGGGGTGCCAACCCCATTATCAGCCACACCACCGATAACCTGTGATGTGCCGTTAATTAAGCTCTTGGGAGAACGTCATAATGCCCACCCACAACACGGGATTGAGGCCCGTTTGTCTTGACTGCGCCAAACTCATCGGCTTGGTGGTCGGAAAGAGCCATACGATTCAAGGCCAATATACCCGTTGTTCGATTTGTGATTGGGAATCAAGCGACACCATCATGATAGACTCTGAAGTCGTTATTCTTTCCCTTCAAAAATTCAAGTCCAAACAAAACCCTCAAAAAACCAGCTGAATACTTATAGGCCGGACAGGCCTGCGATTGAATTCCCCCGTCCGATATCAGACATCATCATTCAGGCGTTCAAACCACAATCCATTAAAAAGCCTGAAAGTGCTTGCCGATGCATCAAAGCCAAAACCCATGATGTCATCTTATCGAAATCAGTCTGCCAGCGTTTCCATAGATAAACAGATAAAAGGAGTTAAAATGATATGAAATTCGCAAGTGGTCAAGATGCCATGATCTGGTATCTAACCGTCAAAAAGATCGATATAAACCTGTTCCTTAATGAACATGCCATCGCTGAGACCTTGGCCTGCTCCAAGGAAATGTCAATTGATGATGCAGTAGCTGCCGTGGCTTCTGACATACGATTTAAGCATGCCGTTCAGCACGGTGAGATTGAAAAGTGTATGTCCAGGCCCGGAGAAGGCTACAACATAGATAGAATTCAGGAAGAGGTTCTGGTTGCGGTTGATATTGAGACGATGTTACTGAAGTTACCCCTGAATGAACGGCGCCATGTCTTTCAGTATGCCATCCAGGGACCAACAAAATATGTTCCCGTCGATGTCCGGAAAGCCTTAAGGCACTTCGAACTCTGCCTGCAAGAAGCCGACTATATTATCACACCTCCAGAGAAGCGGCGTTTCCCTTAAGGGATTGAAAAAAGTTGAGTGAAAAGGCCTGTTTCTACGGAAGCAAAGGGCGCTCTCGGTTCCACCTTCACGTCAATGGTAACGCCCCTCAAAACCTTCTCTTAATTTGTCAAATGCTTAACCCCCACCGTACAAATCATACCTGATACAAACGAATCGTTCCAAACGCGCAAGGGTATCGCCCTGCATTTCAGAAGGCCAGGGGAAGTGAATTTTTGCAATGAGTTGTCAATCAATAACGCCATCATAAAGCACGACATGTAAACAAACAAAAAGCGGGCAGTACCAGCGACATCGGATATTTCGAATACTCAGATTTATAGGGGCTTAGGATGAACTCACAAAATCAAAAAATCGTTAACCTTATGAACTACAAGGCAGATGCTCTTGACCGAGATGAATTCTCTGACGAAAGGATTCTCCTGGATATTTTGGGTTGGGACAAATCACGAGCTGAAAAGGTTATCAAAGTGGTAAACGCATCCATCGACTTCATGCTGTCTATTGATGCGGGAACATCAGGCCGCATGGTCAACGACAGCGAGCTCTGCCCACATTGCATCGACACACAAGGCGACAATCTCGACAACATTGACCTCAATAAATGTGCAAAAAAATGCAAGTGGGCAGAGATCTTCGGAAATTGCCTTGACGCAAACTCCGTGTATCGGGACATTGTCGCAAGCTCAGGAGGCTGTGCCTTGAAATTGGATCCTGTATCCATGCGTAAAGCCCTCGGACATGTCGAGGAAAGAACCGACCAGCAGCGTCATGAGAGGTGTAAGACGAATTGTATGCCCCCCCCCACCCCCGCTCAAGCACAAAGACAATATAAAGAAATTCCAGATATCTTTTACAAGCGATAAAGGCCGCTTCGAAGCGATACCCCAATCCTTTCCGAGCCCTGTGAGCACTCCCAATTCAGCCCCAATATATCAACTCACGGGTTGAAATAGCGTTTTTTGACATGCCTGCTGATGGTTTTTTCTCATTGCTCTATCTTTGTTTGCTACCCATTGTCCCAAACGCAGGGCCCCTTTTCGTAAATAACCACTATAAATTCAGATTAACTTTGGCGACCAAGCCCATAGGCACATCGCCACAATTTATTGGAGGAAATATCCATGAACTACGAAATCAATTACATTTTCGACCCCGAAAATACTTCCGACGCCCTTAAACTGCCAGGTCCCGACCTTCTCTCTCGAGGGGCCCTTGCTCCCGGTGGAATAAATTTGACCCAATTTGCGGGCAAGAAAGCTGCCGCCATCCATATTTCGGCAGAAGCTGATGGCCCGAATACGCCCGATGTGAGTTGTGGCCTTATAGAGTTTGATGAAAAGGGTGGTTTACACCCTGATATTCTCTCATTTCTGGCCGAAGCCGTGGAATTAAAAGAAAATGATCAAAAACTCCAAGAGCTTGACGTCAAATACAGATCCCGATGGAACTGGGAGCCTGGTGAGGATGTGCTTGAGCACTTTATCACAGAATTTCTGAGCAAGGATATGCTCGTTCTTATGCTCCAAAAAAAGCATAAAGCCCCCACCACCGATTTCGTCATCATCAAAGACGATCTGGAGCCCATCGTATGGTCTCAGATGCGTTTTAATGATTTTTTCGGACGCAAATCCAAGGCCGGTATAGAAGGTGGAGCAAGGCAAACGGTTACGGTTATTGCCGTCACGTCCAGAATCAGTGATCAAGGCCAAATATTGTCGGCCCCCATTGTCGGATCCCATTTTCAGCTTGACGAGAATGGCCTCCCCACCGAGGAACTGCTTGAAACGCACTTGGAAATCACCAGGGACCTTTTGGCTTGCTCCAACAAAGAGGAGGTGACGTCCATCGGTGAGAGGATCGTTACAGAGCTAAACACACCCCTGGACGAAGAAACCGTCACCAAGGCCTTCGCATTGGTTTTCAATCGAGCTCCCGACGCAGATGAGATGAAACTAGCCATGGCCAGCCACACCAAACTGGAGATTAACTGAAATGAAGGGTTCTTCTTTCGAGCAGTTCCTATCTGAGAAACTTACAAGTCAGCCCATGAACATATCATGAGAAAACCAAAACAGATTACCGGTCAAAGAAATAAGGCTACGCTTCTTAGCTCTAAGCCACTGAAAAACCGAATGGCCAAGGAAAAGAGGAATGGAAAGCATGCGTAGCTCTTTTGGAAAAAAGGGCCGTCCCCTGGTTGTAACAACCCAATCGGTTGAGGAGTTGTTGGCAAAAGGCACTTCTCCAAAAGCCATGGCCAAAGAGCTCGGAGTGTCTCTTGCAACAATCTACCGACGGCTGGAACGATCTCCAATGCAGGCCCGCAACGAAAACGCGGCAAAAAGCATGGCTGCAAAAATGGTCTCAGACGGAATGGGTATCCCAGATATAGCCGCCAGGGTCGAAAAATCAGAGGTGTGGGTAGCTCAACGGCTGAAAAAATGGGGATTCAGGGTCAGACCGGATGCGACCAGCAAGAAAACAAGATATGAGGCGATGTTGTTCCGAGAGCCTGGTGACCAGGAACTGGTACTGGCCCTTACGAAAAGGCATACCAACGCCTTGATGCGAACTGGAGTTGAGGTGGATGCCAGCGACGTGTCCAGAACGGTCTTGAAAGGGTACAGGAAGGCCGTGGATAGCTTCGACGAGGAAAAGGGCATTCCCTTTGAAGGGTGGCTTGCTGTGGTTGTGACGAGTCAGATCCGGGACCTGCGGCGAAAGCTGGTCCGTAACCAATATCGAAAGGTTCTGTTTGATGACAATCTCCACAGTGGAAAGAACTCGGTTTGAAGCATACCCGAGACCATCAACCCAAAGGGTCTTCTCAAAAGTCGCGCGCACAGACGCTCAACAAAAACATAATATATCAACTTGTTACCCACCCCACCTCTTTTATCCTGCGTTAAATTGGAAAAAGCACGGCCCGAAGAACGTATATAAGCCAGAAGACAGTTTATGCCACCAGGTAATGCTGAGTTGTTCTGGAGCATCTTTTCAGAAAACAAACCGTCAACTCACTCAGGTGCCACGAACTCACAAGCTGTCGTAAAAACTGCTGCTGCGTAATACCGGGGCTACAATTTTTGTTGCGGGATAGAGAAGTGGTTTAACTCGTCGGGCTCATTACCCGAAGATCGCTGGTTCAAATCCAGCTCCCGCAACCACTCAAATCAGTATGGCGTACCTCGCTTGGAACTACAAAATCCCGCTCCAACATCTGTTTCGCCGACCTGTTCATTTATTAGTCGATCCCTTTCGGATGGTTTATTGTTCTCCGTTTCCGGCCGCCCCCAAACATTCCCCAGAGGAAATTAAAGGGCATCATCAGGGATAAGCTGGCCAACAACGAACCCAGCTCGGCGAAATCATTTTTTTAAAGGAGCTTCCATGGACAATCATAATGTTTATGGCCGCCTCCAGCACATCGAAGGCCAAGTTGAGTCTCTTGCGAAGGACGTAGACGCTCTCAAGCAACAGAGAGAAATCCTGATCAGATTGGAATCCAAGGTCGACCAGACCTCGGACTTCATAAGAAAAGTGAGTGATAACGGCGGCTTTAACCGATGCGTTGAACGCGGTCAAATTATTGGAAATATCAACTCTCGCGTCAAGAACCTCGAGAGCGGGAACACCCCGGAAGCCGTTCAAACCAGAGCTGAGATAGAGGCCCTTCGCCGGGAGATGCTTGACACCCAAAATGAACTTACGGACCTGGGTAACAAGATCACCCCCCTTGAAAAACGGGTACTTATGTGGGTCGGAGCGATCAGCGCAGGCATGTTTTTAGCACCGCTCATCGTTCGCTACATAAAAATGTAACGGCGCATAAAAGCAGATAAACCCAAAGAGCTAAGGGGGGCTGCTTGGGCGGGCCATGAAGGAAACCATGGAGGACATCACCCCATGAACGGGGATGTCACCAATCAATTTTATAGGAGCAATCATGATTTCAGACGTACTGGTCGAGCAAATCGCATCGACCATTCCTGAGCTTGAGGTTGATCAGACACTGTTTTCAGAACACGTGATCACAGAAAAGGGCGTAAGCGTCATTACGACAAGCAACACCCCCACGAAAGGAGGTACAAACTCTGAGTTTCGGACCTCCAAACTTCAAATCATGCTTCGAGGTTATACGGCAGCCGAAGGGCTGAAACTGGGTGAACGACTCGTTGAATCAGCCGAGGAAACAAACGGACTTTTTTCGGTCAGCGGCGATGCGTTGTACACCATCTATTCGACACAAGCACTCGGATTCCCGATTCTTGTTTCCGATGGGGGCTATAAAGATATTTCATTTGAGGTTCAAGTCAACCACCACCGGAAAGCTATCTAATACACATTTTTATGAGGAGATTTATTATGGGCGATTCTGCCAAAGTGCGCATGGGCGCATGCACTGTATCTTTTAACGGAGAGGACCTTGGTTACACAAAGGGCAACGTGAGTGTTTCTTACTCCACGGAGTCCCAGCCCAAAGAGGTTGACCAGGAAGACACCCCCGTAGACGAGATTATCACCAAACAGACCTTTGAAGCAAAAGTCCCCCTTGCCGAGTATGACCTCGACCGATTTGCGGCCCTGCTTCCCGGAGCGACCGTCACCAAGGATGGCGAAAAAGTACGCATGGACCTTTCCGGTTCCGCCGGCGGCTCACTTATTGAAAAAGCAGCCGAACTGAAGATTCACCCTATCGGTGGCGGAGCGAACGATGCCGTCACCCTGCACCACGCCGTGCCTGTCCCCAACCTTGAATATGCCTATGAGCGTGACGGACAGCGTGTTTTTGAAATCACCTTCAAGGCACTTAAAGGGACCAAGGGATTTGTAACCTTTGGTGACACCACCGTTGTTGCAGCTTAGTTAAAACCGCTTGTCAGCTTAAATATTTCGTAAAAACAAGCCCCTTGCATGCAGGTGTATGTAAGGGGCCGCAAAAAAAGAGAGGCTATATGAAAGTCATCAATCTGGATCGTTTCCGAACAACGCAAACTGTTTCCCTCGAAGGTGTCGAATACGAAGTGTACGGAATGACTGTACGGCAATTCCTGGAAAACGGCGGCGAACAACATGAATTTGAAAACGCACAGGATCAGTTTAATTTTTTCATCGATAAGCTCGAAAAAAGCACGAACATTCCCAGAGATGTGTTGGTCGATCAGGAACCTGGTGTTCTCGCGGCCCTGTTTAAGGTTTGCCAGGGTATTGATCCGGAAATCGAGGAAGGTGCTCCGGAGGGATCCCCGGAAAAAAAGTAGAAATCGGGGAAATTGATTTCGGCTTTCTGGCGAGTGATGTGATGCACCATTATGCCATGTCACTCCCCAGCCTCCTTGACCTACCAATTTATACGTTTTGGGAGTTATCCCGGAACGCAGAAAGGCAGAGGGCATCCGAAGATATGCGCATGCTTGGCCTTTTGAGCCAGGTAATCGGAGGCGACACCAATTCATATGCAAAAGAGTTAGAGGAAAAAAGAGGTGTGATTGTGCGTATCGATCAAGGTAATTCAGAATTTGATAAGTCTGGCTACCAGAGGCTTCGTATGATGATGAAAGGAAATGTGTAATGAATAGTAAGTCATCAACACCTGGCCTTTCAAAGCAATCAGAAAAAGATATTAGCAAAACTTGCAAGAATATCGACAGAAAATTTAGTAGATTGGTCCCTGCTTTTGACGCATTTATAGCAGTCTGTTCCAGCTTGCTTGCTGTGGGAAGAAAATCTGAGAATGTAGAATTTAGTTTAACTGAAGGGTTCAACGATACTAGTAAAGGTGTCAAAGCTGTAAAACACATTACAAATGAGATAGGCGAAACAGCTGAGACATTCGATGAAATGTCCGCCGCGATGGTTAAGATATCGCCAATATTGGCAAAATTTAATGAGCCGATAGATGTTTGGTATCGCATACTTGCCGATGTAAGTGCGGCTAGCAGTTCACCCCCATCGAAGGCTGCGGCTGAACTTAGTCAACTTATTAATTCTGGTAATACAAAGAAGGCGGGTAAGCTCCTGCAGAGTGGAGTGATTGATGACCTCGGTATAGATCAAAAAAAGACCTACACCCCCCACGGGATGCTCGCCCAAATAAAAAAAGGAAGCGAAAATCCCAGCATTAAAGGAGCTTCCGACCGCAAGTTAGAAACCTTCGACGGACGGATTCAACAATTTGAAAACAAATGGTTTGCATTTAAAAAAACAATAGCAGACGAGGGGTTTTTCGATCTTGCTCGCGGTAGCGTAAAAATACTCAACGATTTTACTGATTCAGATCATATCATTGATATCGCCAGAGCCATAGGTAAAACAACCACCGATGCGGGCAAATGGGCGATAGAGAGCAGTCTGCGTCAGGTATATTCTAACTTTTACAGGGCTAACGATTTCTGGAATCGTCTTTTTGATCCATTCGAGGATTCCGAAAACCCGGACAATTGGGTTCGAGTTCAGGGCAGAACCCCACACACGAAACGTAAAGCCAAACCCATATTTCTTGATCACAGTGAAGAAATCAACGGGTTAATAGACAATTTACCGTCTTTTTTCCAAGAAGTTTTTGGCAAAAATCATACACTGTCTTCGGTTGAGACACCTACTCCCATCAAAACCGATAAAAAAGTTGCCCCCGCAGCCGACGCAAAGGTTCCCCCCGCAGCAAACGCAACTGTCAGCTCTTCAGGCGCCAGCAAACTTACCGAGGCAGCTACGACTATCATCGCTCCTGCTGCCGTTACAATCATTGCCTCCGCAGCCGCTAAAATCGTTACGTCCCAAGATACAACACCAGGGTTAAAGAAGGCATGCGCTCACCTTGAATGTACCTGTACAGAGGCTTTTAAGGCTGCCTCTAGCAACCATACAGATTCCTCTATGAACAGTGTGGCTAAGTCCACCACTGATACAAAGGTTACCCCAAAATCAGGTTCAAAGATTGCACCAGCCCCCGCCTCCGACACAACAGTTGGCACTTCAGCTACCAACAAACTTACCGAGGCAGCTACGACCATCAATGCCCCGGCAGCCGCTACAATCATTGCCTCCGCAGCGGCTAAAATCGTCACTTCCGCTGATAATGCAACACCCAACAAGCAAAGCGGAGACGCAACAAAAAATGCCACGCCAGGATCACCGAATCCTAACGCGACCACTGATGAAACCTATACAGACGCTTTCAACACTGCCAGGAGTAACCCGGCAGAGGCCTGGATGACCCGAGAGAACACTCTGCTTGGTCTCAAGAGTCAAGACGCGGAGGACTTTAAGAAGTCCTATGACATGGGGGCTACCGCAGGAGCCCTTAAAGGCCAGCTTGATGGCATGGCCGGGGCATTTACAAGTTTTTTCACAACCGTTCAGGAAACAGGAAAGTTTGCTTACAAGGAGTTGGCCGCAAGCCTCGTGAAGCAGATCCAGGTACAAGCAGCAGCAATGCTGACACAGTTTATGCTGCAGGCCATGTATCATGGCATTATGGCCATGATCGAGACGAACGATCAGTTAAATGGCCGTCCCCACGCAGAACAGGCCGTTGCAGCCTTGAAGGGCATGGCTGTCATGGGGGCCTTCGTAACCGGCTCCACCCTGGCCGGCATGGCCCACGACGGCATGGACAGTATCCCCGAAGAGGGGACCTGGCTCCTGAACAAGGGCGAGCGCGTGGTCGACTCCAGAACCAACGAAGACTTGAAGGGCTATTTGAAAAATGGCGGCAACGGTGGCGCGCAGGTCAACATCACCATCAACGAACCCCGGGACAAGGACAGCGTCCTTTCAGCCATCCCCGAGCTGAGGCGAATGATCGTCGACACCGTCGGCGGGAATATCGCGTCAAACGGCTCTCTTAACAAAACAATCCGAGCATACACATAAAAGAAGGAGGCAGGGTATGGGAGACACATACCCCCTCGTCCCCAACAGGATCTCCGAATTCGAAATCGAGTTTAAAACCTCCGAGGTAAAATTCGAAAACGGCTGGGAGCAGAGGTCCGCCAACTGGGACGAGGGCCAGGAGGGTTTTACCCTCGAGCATTATTTCTTGGGCAAGGAGGAGGCTGACATCCTGTCGAGCTTCTTTCGGGAAAAGCGCGGAAAATTCCGCAAATTTTACTTTAAAAACTATATCGACGGGAAAACCTATCAAGTTCGATTTGCAGAAGACAAATTGCATTTCGAGCCCCTTAAGGCACGATTTTTCAGCACGAAGGTCAAGTTGGTGAAAGCATGCTAAAGGTTTCCGAAGAGTTGAATCGAGTACTTACCGCCCCGGAAATCAGGTCGTGCTACCTCTATGACCTTGAGTACGAGGAAGGCGGTGTCCTCCGATGGGTAGGGGGCAAAAACCCCGTTCTTCACAACGGCTTTACCTATGAGCCCTCGACAATCAAGCACTCCGATATTTCGCAGGATACCGATGGGAAAATCAACGATGTTTCGGTGACCGTCGGTAACCTGGATCGCATCATCCAGCACTATATCAATCAGTACGACCTCATCGGCAAACCCGTTAAGGTCACTCAGGTGTTCTGGGGAAGAAGCAATACAGAGACGATCGTCGACGCCCAAGATGAGGAGCATGTCTCTGCAACCGGAGACTGGGTGACCGCAGATCTCTCAGGGGCTTACGGCTCCTCCGCCATGGTAAGCGACGGCACAGGCTCTTTCGGGTGGCGGCGTATGGTTAATGGGCCCCAGGAAGTCTACGCCTGGTATCCGGAGGACGCTTCTCACACCGATCAAGCTGTCTTCGACATCTACACCAATGATGTTTTACTTGACACCATCGAGCTGAGCCAGAAGACCGGCGGTGGGCAGTGGATTCGCCTGGGCGAGTATGAGTTCGACAACGACGCCCTGATCAGGCTCAAAAGAAAGGCTGGCGCTGCCGGAAACCTGTGCGCCGATGCCGTAAAATTTTTCGGCGCAAACGGCCCGGAAACTATCATCGGTGATCTCGTCTACAATCTCACCATCAAAGCGGTTACTGCCAAGAAAGACGTGGCCACCTTTACCCTAGGCATCGGCCTTGATGTCCTCAAGCTGGAAGTCCCCGGCCGGAAGATCTTTTCGAAATCCTGTTCCTGGCGGTTCAAGGACAACATCTGCCAGTACAAAGGCCCTGACAAATATTGCAGCAAAACCTTTGAGGACTGCCATCGCAAAAAAAATATCGCGAACTTCGGCGGATTTCCCGGTGTGATCAACGAACGGTTGTATTTCTAAGGAGGGCAGATGGTTCGGTATTTCGAAATCCCCTACAAGCACAACGGCAAGAGCTTTACGGGGGCGGATTGCTGGGGTTTTGTCGTCCTCTACTTCGAAAGCAAACTCGGGATAAAACTCCGGGATTACAAAGACATAATCCCTCCCGCCTATGCAGATGTGCGTAATTCAACCATTTTTATAGATAACGCCGAAGCGGAGTTCGAGAAAGTCGAAACCTTGCGAGAAAACGACTGCATCCTGCTCAACGTTGACTCAAAAACCCCCAACCATGTCGCGATCTACATCGGCAACGAAAAAATCATTCATATGATCCATCCGGCAGGGGTTGTCGTATCCCGCCTGACGGAGTGGCAGTCAAAGGTCCACGGGTACTATCGATATCGAGGTGTAAATGCAAGTTAAGATCATTACAAACCCCTTGGACAAGACAGAAATTGAAATCCGAGAGGTTGACTACACATACCAGTCTGTCGGTTCCCTTTTCGATGCACTCGAAGTGGGGGACAGAATGGACTTTTTTCCTGTCGTTTCTGGCGGCAGGGTCGAGTGGGATTATATCCACACCATTGATGACGAAGTGATATTCGTAGCAGACCTTCAGGGTAAAGCTACAGGAATAATTGCTGGCGCGGCATTGATCGGGTTAAGTTTAATCAACCCAATCGCGGGCACCATATACGCAGCAGGCTTCATGAGTGCTGGTGTCGGGATGGTTATCGGCGGAATCATGGGCTACCTCATGCCTACACCCGACGTCCCAACGCCTGACGGCACGGACAACACTCCTACCTACTCCTGGAGTGGTGTCCAGAACATCATCGGAGAAGGAACAACAATGCCCCTGGTGTTTGGAAAACACCGAGTGGGTGGGGCCATTGTCGAGGCCTTTATCTCGGGAGACAAGGAAAGCGGCCTCTCCGAGAAGAAATACTTGAACGTCATCTCGGCTCTATCCGAAGGCGAAATTGACAGCGTTGTCCCAGGCAGCATCCAGCTCAACAAAAAGGACATCGAACTCTACGGCGGCATCAAGCACCAGGTCCGTACCGGCACCTGGGACCAGACGGCCATGAACGGTTTTTCAAAGATCGTTCGACATCACTCTCTTTCCCGTGCCGTCCTCAAATGCAACAAGCCGTACATCTACAAAACAAATGGTGTGGTGGATTCAGCGGTCCTGGACGTCTCATTTAAAGCCCTCTATAAAATGGACGGCCAAAACCTGGCCAAAAATACGGTCAAGTTCGACATTGAGTACATCCTGTACGAAAAGCGCAACGACATTCCCTGGACCAAGCATGGAACCCTGGTAGCCACGGCCGAGAGCCGGTCTCAGGTGGAATTCCGTTACAACCTGGCCCCCCTGCCAACACGAGATCAGTATCTCATCCGGATAACTCGAAAAACACCTGACGCAATAAAGGTAACAGAGGCATGCGATGCGAACCTGGCAGCGGTGTCCGAGGTTGAAAATGCCTCTCTTCGTTACCCTCACACGGCCCTTCTCGGCATGCAAATCCTGGCCACGGACCAGCTATCCGGAGCAATGCCTTCCATTACCGCAGATGTCAAAGGTTTGAAGTTTCGAGATGTAAGGGATCTTGAAAAGGCTCCGGCCTGGACCGACAACCATGCGAATATCATTTTCGGAGCCTTGACGGACCATCGATTTGGGCTGGGGCGGTGGTTCAACGAGGGCATGGTTGATATCGAGTCACTCAAGGCCCTGGCCGACTATTGCGATGAAGAGGCCACCTATAAATACTGGGATTCTGCTATCGGGGCCTGGAAGACCAAAAAAGAGAAACGGCATGCGTTTAACATGGTTCTCGATCAGCCGATGAAAGCAAGTGAGTTCATCGAGATGATCTGTGCCTCATGCCGGGCAATGCCTTACTGGTCAGGCGACAAGCTGAAATTTGCCATCGACAGGCCATCTGAACCGGCCCAGCTATTCTCCATGGGCAACATCATCGCCGACTCTTTTGAAGAAACCTACTATGGCATGCTGGATGTGCCCAATCAGATCGAGGCCACATTCTATGACGAAGAAGATGATTTCAACCGTCATACCGTGGTGGCTGTGGACAAAGCCCGCATGGACGAGCCGACATTCTCCCGGCAAATCCAGATAAAAGGCACAACCAAGATGTCGCGCATTAAGCGGGACACAATGTTTGCCCTGAAAAAAGCCCGGGCCTTAGGCACCTCAATTACGTTCTCTGCCGGCGTCGACGCCGTTGTGGTGGAGCCTGGAGATGTCTTCCTCTTCCAGCATCACACCCCCGAGTATGGCCTTGCAGGTGGCCGCATCAAAAAAGTTCTCCAGAGTTCTGTTTTGCTCGATACACCCGCCGAGGTCGAACAGGGCGTTCAGTATTGTCTCCGGATTCGCCGCCGAGATAACACCCAGAAAGTATACAACCTGGTTGCGGAGCTCACCGGCGAAACCCGTGAAATTAAGATCAATGAGACCCCGCAATGTGCTGTCGGTGATGTCTATGCCTTTGGCGTGATCAAGAAAGAGGCCAAACCTTACCGGGTGACTTCGATCACGAAAAAAACCGACAATACGGTTGAGGTCAGCGGTGAAGTCTACAATGAATCGATCTACACCGAAGATGACTCGATTGAAGTGGAGGACGTTCGATACTCCTCCCTCGGCATTACTCAGAGATATGAACTCGATGGTACGGCCGAAGACCCGATCCCCATCAAACTCGCCGACAACCCCGCCGTTCAGACCAGCCATTACGATCAGCCCCCGTATGTGGATAAGATCGAGTTGACAGAGAGCGTGGAGATTGTCAACCAGCAGGTTGTTTCGAATATCCATATCGATTTCGCACCTGTGTCCATGCCGGACAACTCCCTGGCGAAAATAGTCCGGTATGAGATTCTCTGGAGCACCGACGGCAAGAACTGGTCTGGTGAACGGGCCATCGGCAGCAAGCACGTGCTTCGCAACATGCCCATTAGAAAGAAGATCTACATCCTGGTCCGGCCGTGGACGCAATACGGCGTGACGAATTACATTGATATGAGTGACTCCCGGCTCAGGTGGGAGATCACCCCCACAGGCGAGCCACCCGTTCCCGACAATGTTCAGGATTTTTATGTCACCCAGGTCGGCCGCGATCTCAAATTCACCTGGCTTCCTGTGGAAAACACGGTGATCGACCGATACGAGGTGCGGCTGGGAGACTGGACCCTTGGCCAGAAGGTGGGCTTTACCAAGAACGGCCATTTAACCATCCCGGTCAAAGGCATCGGGAAGAAAAAGTACTTCATCAAAGCCCGGAACACCTCTGGCGTTTGGTCTTACCTCCCTTCCATATACGAAGTGGATGTCGTTTCTCCGCCCGCTCAAAACATCCTGCTGCGCCTCGATCAGCGGAAAGATTCATGGCCTGGGGCTATGAAGAACATGGAGAAAATGATTGAAGGCGGCCTTCGGCTTCCGCCTGGGATCAAGTACGGCAGGTACCTAACGCCTCTCATCCGCCATGGTGCCATGGTTCGAGCGAGAAGCTCAGTGGATATCCAACTGGCCTCCGTGGCGTTTGATAAAACCATCTGGGAAAACGCCTTCGGAACATGGGACGAACGAAACGGCCCTTGGGAAATCCTTGACGATCTCGACAACATTGAGACCGACCTCGAGATTTCCTACTCAACCGGCCTCACCGAAAACTTCATCGATGTATTTCGGCTTGATGGAAACACCCTCTCTGAAAAGGGCCGAACGCCATGCATAAGCAAAGACCTGGTCTACGACGAAGGTTGCTTCCATAGAGGGATCTCTCAAGGGGTGCACACAGGCTTGGCATACGACATCTCCCTGCCTGATGCCTATACTCTCCGCCTCAGGCACACCGTTGGTGAAAACCCGGAGACCGGCATTGTCTTCACGTTGGGGAATGACACCGGGCGGCTCCACATAGTCGCCTTCCCTACCGGAGAATTCTGGCTTTGGGATATGTCTCAGCAAATCTCGGTTTCCCTGTCTCCCATCCAACCCAAGGATGACCTCGCCTTCGGAGTAACATCCAATCAGTCAGGCCAGTTCACCTTTTTTGTTCATAACATGACTGAGGGTGAGTCCGGGTCAAACTCCGGCCAGCTCAACTTCTCTAAACCAACCCAAATATCTGTAGGAGCCTAAAATGCTGAAAGAACACGAACTGCGCCTGTGCGGCGTAATGAATGCCACACTCATCAAGCCCAATGGAGATGTGCATGAATTCGAAGAGAAAAACCTCATTCTCAATGAAGGTTTCGACTTCATTTGCAACGCACTCGCCAGCCCCTCCGGCCGTCCCAACATTATGAAATATATCGCTGTTGGAAACGATTCTACAACCGCAGCACCCACCCAGGAAGGCCTTCTCGGGCAAATCGGCATTAAGGAAGCGACTTACGCCCATGCCGGTGGCACCAAATCATTTACTTTGACAACCACCTTTGAGGCAGGAGAGGCCTCCGGAGCCATTAAAGAGGCCGGTGTCACTAACAATTCCGCTGGAAACGAAAGCTCGACATTTCTGGATCGACTCACTTTTGGCGTCATCAACAAAGAATTGAACGATGTCCTGACCGTCACCTTTACCTTCACCTTCGCATAGGAATGTAAATGGGCACTGCTGTAACCTCACAATACCCTCATCATATCGAATGGGGCGGTGCGCTGACGACCTGGGGTGACAGTCTCTTTACATGGGAGGCTGCCAACTCAATCCATCATGTCCTTGATATCTCGGAGACTGCGACGTTATCGGACTCGACTGCCAAAGAGATCTTCCTGCCTTTCACCGAAGACCTGGCGGTACATGACGACTTTGCAAGAGAAACCACGTTTATGCGATCTCATGCCACGCGGGTAACGGTAGGCGAAGAGATCATCAAGCAAACAAACAAGCCATGTGCCGAGATTTGCGAGCTTAGCGACATCACGGCGAAATATATTGCATTGAACCGCGGAGAAAGTGTGGCGGTAGCCGAGGTTGAAACAGACCCCACCGACTACAGTCGAAACTACTATGAAACGGTGTCCATTGCAGACTCGATAGCAAAGCAGGTAGCCAAACCCGCAGGTTCGAAAATCTCCATCCGGGATGCCTTCATTAAGCCATTCTTATCAGGGGTGACTTCGGATGTTTCCCTTGTAACAGAAGACATGACGGGGGTGTCTGCTGAGAATTTCGCGAAAAACGACTATCCCGCCGGCATGGTTCCCTGGAGGCCATTTGTGGATGGCGAATATGAGTACCAGGATGCGCTCATCCGCCTGTCTGTCAAAGACAACACCCCAGGCGGCCAGACAGAAACCCGCCTTGAGCAGGAAGTGATCGTTTGTGATGTCGAGGATGTTATTGACGCCGGCACCGCAGTTGTCTCCGGAGTCCAGCGTGTTGAGTTTAACAGAAAATTTACCTCGCCACCCATCGTCACGCCCACCGTTCGAACCTGTAATGATTTTGCCATACCAGAGGTCGTTTCAACCGACAAAACCGGCTTTGAAATTCGACTCAGAAAAGTGGATGACACCAATGCCGATGGCTCTGTGAACTGGCAAGCCAAGGGATATTAACCTCATCGGAGGATGAATGACAAAAGATTTAAAAGTAATCCAGCCCGACGACATCGTTTCCGAGTCGCGGCCCGACATTAACCACAACTTCCAGCAGCTCAAAAGCAACTTTGCCGGATCGACCTACCCGGACAACCCAGTCCAGGGTCAGAGAATTTTCAAGGATGGTCATTGGGAAACCTACGATCAGGATGCTTGGAAGCCCGATCCTGCGCTTCACAACCATGACGAACGTTATTTTACGGAAGGCGAGATAAATACTCTACTCGCGCAGAAAAGCGATGTTGGTCATAGCCATGACGACACCTATTACACCGAAGACGAAGTGAACCTTCTGCTTGCTGAGAAGGCTGCCAAGAATCATGCCCATGATGATCGCTACTTCACTGAAACCGAAGTAACTCAGAAGCTTGAAACAAAATCAGACGTCGGCCACAGTCACCCGGAGCACTATACCAGGGAAGAGGTTGAAACGAAGTTGGACACAAAGTCCAATGTCGACCACTCCCATGACTCCAGGTATTACACCGAGTCGGAGATCAATTCAAAGTTGAGTACAATCAACACTGCGATCGCATCAAAACTCGGAGCTGGTTCAACAGCAGCGAACGCCTCAAAGCTTGCAGGGCAGACCTCGGGTTACTATCGCTGTTCAGGATGTTCCTGGACGTGTTCGACGTATTGCACTGGCGGATGTTCTAATAAATGTACCGCATGCACCGGATGCAGCTCATGTACAGGTAGATGTACTGGTTGTAGTGGTGATTGTTCTGGTTGCCGCGATCATTAGGAGGAAAATTGAAATTTAAACACGCAATTCAAAATCTTCCAACGATTTGTTATGCTTTTGCCACCTATGATGAGTTTCTTTCGAGCCTCGTCAAACATGTTATTGACCTGGTTGATGAGGTTAAGGCTGATTCGGTTAAAACGGCGACCAATGCTACGATGGCCGACAACACATTAGATTGGACTCGTTACAAATCCATAGCAATTCATCACGCCCCCGAGAGTTCAGAAGCAAGGCCGGTTGCTGAGTTTCTAAAAACACCTCTATCAGAACGGAGAGTGTTCTCAAATGCCGGAGGTAACCTCGAAGTACTGTCTGCACAGCATGATTCCTTCTTGATCCAGTCTGCCTCCGTCGAAGGTAGCCGCTACGTTCCGGTCGTCGATATATACGGCAATTTTAGCCACATAGACTTAAGTAAGCAAAACAGCCTCGGAATGTACACGGTGATAGAGAACGGCCAGGATGCCGACACAGCTTTAGAAGTTCACCTGGCCCCAGAAAGCGAGGAGATGGCTGACCTCATCGCCTTTCATTTTGCCTACAGTTACGACTTCGATCAAAAGGGGTTTGTACATGTCCCAGATGAAGTGGCCAAACGTAACTTCTTCAGACTAAAATGCCAGTACGAGGCACACCGTATTGTCGGCAACGACAGCGCGGCAATTGCCGACTTGGTCAAGCTCGTTACATTCCTTCTGCAACTCGTCCAGAACGACATGACCGAGGAGCAACAAACTCTCCTTTCAGGCTTCCTTGAAACTGAGATGTCACATGCCAGCCTCGCTCGTGTCGACTCTCGCCACCGCGCCCTCGGCGCACGTCTCAAAACACTAAGGTAGTAAACATGATTCAGCGAACCAGCCTGTCTATCAAGCTGTTCGCTGAATGCAACATGTCTTGTTCATATTGCATTCAGCGGACGCAGAAACAATACCCCTGTATCGATCTGCGAGAGCCCCTCCAGAGGCATCTCGCTAAGTACAACTACGAATTCGTTTCGATCATGGGTGGCGAACCCCTGTTGATTCCAGAATACGTCACTCGACTGGTCAAAATTATCAACGAAATGACGCCAGAAACACGGGTGACGGTCATCACGAACGGTACGCAGCTTAGCCCCGGACTTGTCGACTTCTTTAATGAAAAATGCGTGAAAATAACCCTCTCAACAAACTCCGTCAACGGCGGTGAAAAGTCCCTGGCTGAAATCTCCTCCAAGGCTGCTGCCGGCCCCAAAGTGATTGGCCACCTCAAAGAAATCGACAGACTCGACATCCGAAAGATTGTTACTCTTGATGAGGGTGAGTTTGCCACAGAGACTGCCATGTTGAAAGAAGTTTTCAGCCCCCTCAGGATTCACGTCTCGCCCGACTACACCACCTTGGATGAGTTCGGTGCAAAGCATCTGATGAATTTCGAAGTCAGCTTAGATAAGCTCTACCGCTGGTATGCCGGAGATCTTAGCTGGCTCTTCCTCTCCGGCACCAACAGAAACTGCTGTGACTGTTCTGAAAGCCACGTTATGAACGCCGACGGATCCATGACCACCCTGGCTGATGTTCAGGGGAATCACAACATCGTTGAGGGCTGTTCGCTTTTTGAAAACAGCATGGGAAAAGAGAATTATGCCCTCTACCGAAAGATCCTCAACCGCTACTTCGCAGTCTGAATCACTCGCAATTCACATCACCGAACAATGCAACATGCGCTGCTCATACTGTTACCTCAAAAACCGGCTCCCGGGGAGGATCTCCAGAGAAGATGTTGACCTGGCCATGGAGTTGGTGACCCCCCGAAAGGTTTTTTTTTACGGGGGGGAGTGCCTCCTCTACAAAAAGTTTCTTTGGAAAATCATCGGAGCCTACCCGGGGATCCAGTTTTTTGTTGTCACCAACGGAAAACTACTGGATTTCGACTTCCTGCATCGTTTAGCAACAGTAAATATGGGGGTCATTACCTCTCTGGACTCTCTTGATCTTGACGAGTGTAATCCCAGAGGGATGACTCGCAAGCATCAGGCGAGCCTTATTTCCAACCTCCGGAACGCCCGAAGCTTTATGTCGGCCTCACTTCTCCATACAGTCGGTCCTTGGACGGTGGGATTGGCAAAATACCAATCGCTGGCCAACGAGCTGCAAGCCAACATTGACTACTGCGTCTTGATCTCTGATGATCCTTGCAAATTCGAATCAACCCCATTCGCTAAGGCCCTTGCAGGCATCCCTCAAGAGGTAATCCAAGATCTTAGCCGGGAATACAGCTTCAAACCGCCCAAGCTTCGGCTCCACGTAAACGGAGAGCTTTCTTATAGCTTTAAACGCGGCTCCCGGTTCTCCCTGGGGTATGTGACCTCTCTAAAATCGATACCCGAAAGAATGTGGCCATGCATGCCGGCCTGTTGCCGAGATTGCTCGCTACATACCCGATGCCAACTCGCAAACATTTTCCCTGAGGCTGCAGGCGAATTTGCATCTAAAGGTACATTAAAAGCCTCCTTTGCATGCCAACTCACCAATAACCTCTTGACGTAGGACATACCATGACAAATTCCATCCCCAAAGAGTACCAGATCCTGACAAATCTCAACTGCAACCTGGACTGCTCGTACTGTTACGAGAAAAAGTGCAAAAAGGTCAACAAAATCGAAGATATCCGGGAGTTCCTGGAAGCATGTTTTGAACGGGATAAGGAGAAAGACTTCGACGTGAATGTAACCTTTGTGGGCGGTGAGTGCCTGATGTATCCCGAACTTCTCGCATTATCCATCGATCACGCGAAGATGCTTTGCGAGAAATATGAAGTCGGCTTCAATGGTGCGTCCATTTCGACGAACGGTACGCTCATTACCACCCCCGACGTCCAGGAATTTCTCCTGAAATACAAGCACGACCTCCACGTCGGCCTCTCCATTGACGGCCTCAAAGAGAACCACGACAAGCATCGGGTTTATAAAACGTCTCGCAAAGGTTCGTATGACGACGTTGTGGCCGGCGCAAATTGGCTTTTCGAAAACTACTGTCCACACCGGATCGGTGTCAAAGCTACCTTCACCAAAGACACGTTTGACGATTACGCAAAGAGCGTCATCAGCTTGATTGACCTCGGTTTTATTGATATTGGGGCGAACCTGATTTTCGAAGGCACCTACGACCAGGTCTTCGGCATGAAGGTAGCCCGACAGCTCATTGATGTTGGCGAATACCTCTTCAAAAACAACCTGCAGGATAAAGTGAAGGTTTTTCAACTCAACGGGTTTGAGGATATCGAGGGGATGAACTACCAAACCTCCCTTGGCCACGGTAACGAAGGCAGAAACGCCTGCGGCAGTACCGAGCACATGACCTGCCTTGGTTTTGATCGCAAGATCTATGGCTGCAACCGATTCTGCACCATGGATCGGGACGACATGCACGTCGGTATCCTGAACAAAGGTGAAATCGTTCCCTGCAACCACTTTCTCAAAGAGCAGATTATCACCCAGTACAAAGCCCTTCCGGATGAATGCCAGAGCTGCCCTGTGGCTCAGTACTGTTCTGCGTGCGTGGCAATCCCCTACGAATATGACAACGACCCACAAAAATATCTGGATGAAAAGCGTATGTGTGGCTGGACCTACGGCCAGACCATCGCTCGGATGTATTTTGCAAACGGCCTGCGTGGCTTGGAAAATTAGGAGTTTAAATGACAACACTCAAGGTGATTGGTGAGGGGGAGCGCCTGGCAGATAGCCGCCAGGACATCAACGAAAACTTTGCCTCACTGGACGAAGGTAAAGTAGAAAAAATCGATGTGACAGCGTCCCCGACAGCAGATACAATTCCGCGCAGAACCAACGCTGGCGACATTAATATGCGCCTTCCCCGGAGCACCTACGTAAACGATAGTAGAATCAATTCAAGTGCTGCGGTTATCATGCGAAATAGTAACTCTGGGGACAACTACCATCGATCTGTAACTAAAGATGCGTTTAAGATGTGGTTTGAAAGTCTACATGGCCTTGGTGACGCCAACCTGCCAAACAAAGAGCCTAACAATCAAGACATGTATACCCATTTCTTTGTTGTTGGTAAGTCAAATCCGAATTCGCCATTCAATCAAAACTCTGTAATTTTGCAGCTTCTACGAATTCCTCCGACGCATGCGGTACAGCTCGCTTTTGATTGCCTTGGACAATGTTACACTCGAGAGACCAGTGATGGTGGTATGACATGGAATAGTTGGGTTTCAGGTACTACCGCCTTTCGTGTTGATTCAAAAGGTAATGGTCACGACATTGTCAGAACGAATGGCGGCTCTTTCATGAAGCAAATAACGGCCCGAGGTGGTGTAGCCATGGGCCGAGATGACTCAATAGTTATCGTTGCTGGTGATAAAAGAGACGAGGTCGTTAACAATACAGATCCAAATTTGGAGTATCTTTATCTTGGGGCGGACAGTGATGTGTACGTCTTGGCAGGCCTCCAAGATGGTTGGGGTGTTCGCAAGTCGTTCAAGTTTGACCGCAACGGAGATCTCACCATTCCAAGGGGAATTAAAATAGCGAATGCGACTTTAACCCAGGGCCGCTCTGAGGGGCCTCTTCGTGTCACCACCCCTCATGGGCACATTGACGTCGGCCCTTACAACAGCAGTTACGCTCACATTCACACCGACCGGCCTAAGTTCCACTTTGACAAACCCATGTACGTAAACGGGGATATGTTTGCGGGGAAAGGTTACAACAAGCGAGTTGTACTTGAAGGGGAGCCGACAGTTGGTATCAACCACACTGAAGGCAATGGGACTCCAATTTCACTCGACAACGGTGATTTCAAAGTGACTGTCCATGATGGAGGGGGGAATCTTAATTTTAAGGCGGGTTGTGACAGATGCTGTACCGCTGACACCTACAAAAAGGCAGGCGATGGTGCGGTAAAAATGACATTTAACTACGCTGAAAGTGATGGGACAATTATCATCAATTTGGCCCCAAAGGCAGCGGCAGTAGGAGATACTGTAGCCTACGACAAAGCCTTTCAATTTGCGCGTAATGGTCTCATCATTGGCGGCAAAAAAGCACTTGTTCGAGACGATCCGGTCTCCAACCTCTCTCAAGATTCCACACATAGGTTCGTCACTGACACCGAAAAAGCAACTTGGAACGGCAAACTTGATTCTACTTCAACCGCTGCAAATGCATCGAAATGGGGCGGGGCCAATAAAACAGTTTCAACCGCCGCGCCATCAGGTGGGGCAGATGGAGATATCTGGTTTCAGTATCTATAAGAGGTTCAATGTCATACGTCAAAATAAACAAATCATGGCGTTCTTTCTCACGGGCTTACGTCAAAGTCAGTGGCACGTGGCGAGAGGCTAAACTTATCTACGTTCGTATCAACGGTACGTGGCGTCAGGCACATGATGGTTATTCATATAGTTGGTTTACCGGTTCCTATGGAGGTTGCACAAAGACCTGTGGGACAGGCAGCCAGTCTCGCTCGGTTTATTGCAGACGCTCGGATGGTGTGACCGTTACAAATTCAAAATGCACAACTGCCAAACCTGCAACGTGGCGTTACTGCAACAAACAATCCTGCACCACCTGCCCCACATATAATAAATCTACATACACGTGGCTTGAAGAAAGTAGTTTCACGACCTACAGGACTCTTCTTTACTACGGAAGCTCCAGGCCTTTTACACACTTCAGGAAAGGCCCTACCACCTATAACTATGGAGGCTACAGGTATAGTAGGTCCACACATAAGGATAGTTGGTCGAAATCAGATAAGAACTGGTACAAGTGGTACTACGCAATCTGCCGTACCCTTCTCTAATTATGAAGGAAATAGAATGAACACAATCGTCTGGAACAACGAACTGTCAGAAGGCTTTGTAGTAGACAACGCTAAAGGAATTGGCTGTGACATCAAAACGAAACCCTCTCTGGATTTCCCCTTTGATGGGCTCTACTATGAGCCCGAGATTGGCAACGCTTTTAAAGTTGTCAAAGGGGGGGCCTTCATTCCACTTACCTCTGAAGAAATCAACGCAATAAACTTATTCATTTCTGGTTACGCTTTCCCGGATGAACCGGTTCATGTTGTAGATTTAGACGGGGTGTACCGTGGTCTGGTGGATACAGCAAAGATGGAAGAGGGTGATAAGGCAGTCCATACGGCTCCTCCATCAGAAGGACACATCTGGCGTGACGGGGCATGGCAAAAAGTCGAAATTGCCGTACGAGAGGATGGAACATGGGAAGACCACCCAACCGCCACCGACATTTACGCCATATATTTCACCAAAGGGGAATGTTCACCTCTTCCCTCAGAGGGATTCAAGTGGAACTTCAAAGCCGAGGCTTTTTATGATGCAAGAGACCTTGAGAAAACCCGTTATGAGAAATCCACCGATATCAGAAATGTTTATGAAGCAAAAAATTGGCAAACATGGGGCAAATTCATTCCTCAATATGAAATGGAAACATGGCGGATGCAGGAGTCGGAAGCTTTAGCTTTCGAAGCGGATGCAAAAGCGTCCACACCTTTCCTTGATGCATTGATCGCAAACAGGGCTGATTTGAACGTGTCTGACAAGGCGGCGCTTGTGGAGGAGGTCCTTTCCAACGCCACCTCTTTCAAAAAAATCCTGGCAAAGACCATGGCCGAGGAATTTAATCTTCTTACCAAGGTAAAAAATGCAACATCTCTTGCTGAATTGGATTTGATCGAAATCCCTACCGTTACCCCTCGCTGGCAACCCGCATAACCCGGAAAGGCTTACAGCATTATTCAAAAACCTTATAAGTCATCGAAATAAAGGGGTTTAAGCAAATTCGAAAACTTGATGAAAAAGCCCTGTGGTTAAACGAGGTTAACGTCCTGCCTTACTGCGATGAAATTACAATTGAAGCCACTAAGATCAAAGGTGTGGATTCAGTTGGTTGCGTTAGGACCAGAGTATAGTGATCGTCCTGTAGATCTGGCAATGCATTTCTCTGATGATAATTATGCTGGCATGGTGATGACATGCCCCCTATCCATCTCGTAATAGGTTCAATAGGAGTAGCGACTGGAGCCCTCTTGCCATATGTCACGAAGGCTAATACAGGTCTTAAATTAAAATTTTTGCCTTCATTTGAGCCAGGTATATTGCAAAGGCAATCAACAGAGCTAACAAACCAGCGGATATCAATGAACTGGCCTTCCAGATGCCCAACAAGCCGCTCGAAGAGTGATGGGATAAATGTTGTTTTCGATAACACCTATGCTGGCGAAGGTGAGATCCCCAATCCAGCTCACTCAAGTCCAACTTTTACAAACTTCGGGTTTAGCGAGCTGCAAAAAAAGATTAACTTTGAGCCTAAAGCTCATCATGTTCCCCTGCCTTTCTCAAGGAAATTAATGACCACCAACTTAATCGAAAAAATCACCATCTTTGCGAGAAAACACTCGCTTCCACCCGAAATCGTCTACGGAGTTTGTGTCCAGGAAAGCCGCTTAATCCCAATTGCGGCTCGCTTTGAGCCAGGTTATCGATGGCTTTATAAAGTTGAAGAAGTTTGCCCCCCACTCTGCTCTAAAGCTACCGAGAAAAATCTACAAATGACCTCCTTCGGCCTCATGCAGGTGATGGGAGCTGTGTACCGCGAATACGGTTATAAGGGATGGCTTACGGCACTTTTCAACGACACTGAATCCCAACTCGAATACGGGTGCAGGCATTTGGCCCGAAAGGTCAAGAAATACGGTCTGAACGAGGGTATCCTCGCCTACAATGCGGGTTCTCCCCGAAAAAACGCATCGGGTCGCTACGTCAACGAGGACTACCTGAAGAATATTCTAAGGCATTCCCTTTCATTTAAAAATTGAGGTATAAAATGCAATTGAAAGAAATCAACGTGATTCGGACTGTGCTGGGAATCATTTACAGAACCTTTGTGCGGAAATCGCTCAAAAAGGCTGTGGATGACCCCAGTCACGTTTGGGACGATATCATGATGGGTGCTTGTGATGCAGTTTTTGGCAACGCCGATAAACCCAACAAGCCGGAATAACGAAAAAGCCCCATGCTACGGAGTAGCATGGGGCTTTTTTTGTTTCTAAAGGAAAGGATCATGGCATCAGTGATTTGGCAAGACCAGCCTATGACCGATGGTCCTCTCCCTTGGCCGTATCTCAATAAGCGAGGAGATTCGATCATCCACGTTCTCAATGGTACGGAACGCTGTTTCACGACTGGCCCCATAGATTCCCTAAAACGGGGTCATTCTGCACTGATTTATTTTCGTGCAAGAAAGAACAACTCGAATACTTCAAGTTTAATAGTTGAAAATTTTTCAATTATAAGATTGAAATTTGTCTTGACTTGGAAAGTCGATATCACCTACTAATCAGCCATGGCATAAAATTCTTTTGATCTTGCAAACCGACTATAAGAAGAGACCACAATGGACATTATTGACATTTTCAACGGCCTCACTGAGGAGCAGCGGAAGAGAATGATTGGCTGTATATTAAGGGATATCAGATCTAAAAAAGGGATATCTCAAACCCATGTGGCCAACACCCTTGGATATAAGAGTACCAATTTCATTTATATGGTTGAAAAAGGCAAGGCTCTTATACCTGCACAAGCGATAGACAAATTCATTCACGCTTATAAAATCCAGAACCCTTTGTTTAGGGTCATCATTTTCAAATCTTTATACCCGGATATTTGGATTAATGTTCAACACATTCTATCGGCCGCCCTTTATACCGATGATGTGAAAACCCTCGAAGAAGGCTCTATTAAACTATTCTTCAAGATCTGTCGCAATATACCTGAGCTTCATGATATTACCGACGGTCTCGATGGGTTATCGGGACTTGCAGGCCTTTATGAGGACATGTATTAATCAAGCTGAACGATATTCAACAAGAAAAGATATTGAGCAAAAAAGTCCCTCCCATTTCTCAAAAAAGCTTTTCCTTAACCTGTCTATGCAAATCTCCAGCAGAAACCATGATACTTGTAATTCCGAGCGAGCGACTGCCTTTGGCAGTCGCTGGGCGACAGGCCACCTGTTGTGTTCAAACCCAGAACCACCACTGGTGAAAGCTCTCCTGGGCAAGTGGGTTTAAAATATAGTCAATCGGTGGGTTGGCCATAAAAATAAATACCACCTTTATTAGATAAACACTCCCGCACGTCCAGCACCACCAAGGATATCACTGATTGCTCGCGATAAGAGAAATATCAAAAAGACAAGTCTCGAAATAACTTTCATTTTCATTGAAAAAAGCCCTGATAACCTCTGCCACATTCTTTAATACTTTCTCGACAAGAATAATATCTTCCAGAACAAGATCACGTCGTTGGCCCAACAATTCTAACTGCTCCAGCAACTGATTAGCTCGTAATAGCCGTTCCATCCCCCTCAGTGTATCTCTTTCAACATCGAGCATATCTACCTCACTTGCAAAACCGGCTCGCAAAAAAGTGTTTCTTGATCATTCAAATAGAGCGAATAAAATGCTCATCGCATCGACATAAGGCTACTTACACAGGGCGCATAATACTGTCAAGAAATATTCATCATGAATACGATATACTGCGTAAAATTCGATAGTTCAACATTCACATTGGTCAAATGTTAGTTAGAAGTCTATAATTTAAATATATTATAACCACAAAAGTACTACATTATTCGATCTACTCAGATTTAGAAAGTATATGCTTCATTAACCTTGAACCCTGGGCCGTTAAAGATATTCGCCGCTCGCTATCGGCTTTAACCAACCCCCTGTCCTCAAGTAACGTAATATTTCGCCATACCGATGGCTGGGAGATCAAGACATTTCGGATAATATCTTTTTGACTGAGGGGTGATTCCGCATCCAAAATACAAAGCATAATCAACAATTGGTTAAGTCCGCCAGGAAGCTGCCGTCGACTCTCCAGTAATATATTCTTCAGGCATCGTGCTGTCATATCGTCTCGCTTAAGCTTTCCAAATTATACAATATACATCTTTATTTTTACTCGCAACATGCTTCTTTTTATAGATTATGTCAATGACACATTATCCCTTTTGGTCACATAATATGTGAAAAATGGATCAGCCAAATTGCAAGAAGTATTCGCCGTCGTCCTTTTCAAAGGGTACTCGATTTTTGCTTCGATTCTCTATCAGGCAAAATGAAACCATAACCAAATAATCTGTGAATAAGTCGACCCCGGAGGCAGATCTGATGAAATGCCCCCCTTAATTCTTCCTGTTAAATAATACGTCGCGTCCTTGGCTTGTTTCAATTGCTGACAACCATTAAAATCTTCATATTATTATTCTATTACACGAGGCCTTTAGAGCGATTCCATTTTTTGACCGTTCACACAACATTCGTAATCTCCCATGATCACAGGTAGGGGTCCTGCAGAATTTGCTCGCAAAGCCCTTGACACTCTGGGAACAGCCATATAATTTCTCAAAACAACAGGAAATTACGCAACCCTGAATAACAGGCAATACGTATATACCCGTCAATGAATTCATCAATTACCCGAAATAATACAGAGCAATACAACCAAATACTTATATCGGGTATTCTTTGAACTCACTGGTACTACGGAAAAATTCATTTTATATGAAGGATTCAAAGCTTCGTCATTGGCCCTGCCACGCCTTGCAAAAGTCTTCTTTGCGCAAACAGGTGTCAACGCTCCATATCCCATTGAACCCGAGAACGAACTATACCAGACATAACGGGTAACCAATGAAATACCACACGAAGACGCTCAAGACTGAAAGAAGACCTCAAAGTAAAGCAAAGTAAGATATGCTTGATGCAGGAGAAGAAAATATGAAAAGCAGAGGAAAATCAGCATTTACCAGCGCGGCACTTTCAATGTTACTCTCAGGGGAGGGACTTACCTCTTTGGAAATGTCCATAATCGGGGCTGAAAAATACGGTGTAAATAAAGGAGCCCCGCAATACTCGAGTATTCTGACAAAAATCTATGGATCAGACCTTGGTTTTTTCATTACCCGTGCTAAAAATGACGACAAGGGGGCATATAAGTACACATTACACCCTGACGCATGCCGCATGACCTTAGACGAGGCATACAGCCTTTATGATGCCAGGGGTGAAATAACCCTCCAGAATATTACCCAAAAAGTCAAAGCAATTAAAAAGGTTGATCTCTCAAAAGACCCACGGCCAATGGGAAAAAGGCATTCTTATACGATGCTAACGGAACAAGCCGAAATACCAGAGCTACCTGTATCAAAAACCGCCAAAGATCTTCGATCATTACACTCCCCTGAGGAGCTGCAAGGATCGCCCGCCTGGTATAGGTCAACATTGGAAGAAATGCAAAAAAACCAACGGGAACTCGAAGCCCAAATTTCTGAATTGCGCCAATCCATTCTTAATAGTCCCATAGAAAATAAGACAGTCCCATCCTGTGAGGCATCCACAAAGACTCTTGCCGATGCTATCAATAAGCTTGCTGATCTATTGGGTGAAGGACAGATCAACGTGAATCTAAACCTCACTCATCGAATTATTTTCGGCAAAGATGTCACCGATGACTGATGGAATTTAAAAAATGAGTGGTGTACATAACGATCGAAATCAAACCCAAACCGATGGAAGGGTGTACAGTCCAATAGCCTAAAAATTGATACTTTTTCTAAGCAGAGCTCCTCTTAATGAACGCATATTGGACTGATACCATTATATCCATTGCCCCTTAAAAGCAGCATACTGCCCCAAAATGGTTTTAATTGGGCGCAGATTTCACCCATGTGACAAAGGTCAAAGAGACTGTAAATGCCGTAGGAGCCCTCGGCCTAACTCGCGCACTCTTTCTGGATTAACTGTTCGATACCGATGCAGCCGGTCATAAAACCGTGTTTTTTGGTGGCGGGGTATTCCCGGCAGATGGCGGGCTTCACATCATGGATGGCGCATTTGGCCTTGCCGCCTTCCATGGTGAGAAAGGGACAGGGGTCCTGGGGCTCGCCCGTGCCGGGGTCGACCCAGATGGTGTAGCCCCCGTCCACCTTGTCTTTTCCCACCCAGGCCAGGAGATCGTCCCGTCCGGCCTTCTTCCACATGGCAATGTCCTCGGCGGTGAGGGCACGGCTGTAGTCCAGGTTGGTGCAACACTGACCGCACTGGAGGCATGTAAAGTCGTGGAGTTCCGTGGTTAAGGCCACCCCCTCTTCCCCTTCGGGTCCTCTTGCCTTTCGCACATCCGACCAGAACATGAGGGAAAAGGCCCGGCACAGGGTCTCCTCGGTGAGGGTTGGGCTGTTCAGAAACTCCTGGACCAGGGCGATCATCTCGTACAGGCTCCCCTCCCCCCCGCTCATGACCTCCCGGAAGCGCTCCGGCCACCCCCCGCCGGCCATGGCAGCCATCTCTTCCAGGGTGTCCTCCTGGAGACCGTACTGCTCCAGGTCCAGGCATACGGCATCTTTGGCTTCTTCTGTGGTCAAAAAGATCTCAGCGTCCATCCGGTCCCCCTTTTTCATGAAACCTTCGTCATTTCAGGTATGCGAGTGCTCAGCGGGTGGTGTTGGTCAGGCCGTCTTTTGCGGGCGGCTGCGGGCCCGGTTCCAGGGCACGAGATGGAAACCGGGTGCGCTCAGGTCGGATGCAAGACACAAAGCTCCGACCCAGAAGGGTAATCGATGAGGAAAATCCGCCAACGCCCGGGGCGTCGGCAGTCTGACACCATTGAATCACCGGGCCTGTCGGTTGTCAAATCAATTCACGGGAAAGATCATTGCTCAATCACATGAAATAATTATTAAACCAAGCCAGAGGTCCACTTAATTTGAGTGTGGGGATAAAAAATAGGAGGAAATCGAAAGATTGAGGCACGGCCTGTCCCCGCCGAAAGCCCTGCCAACGAAGGGGAAGACGGGATTAACCACTCGTTATAACTTTGTTTTTTAGCAACAACTTTGACTGATCTTGAAACGTTTTTCCAGGAAAGATAAGGTAAACATACGCTAAATGAAAAATTGAGATTACCGCCGAGCTTCAACACCATTCATGTAACCTTGGGCAGGGTGAAGGCCCGAAAGGTTAACGTACAACAAAGGGAGTTCCGGTGGTATTCGGGGAGGTTTGCTCACTCTCCAAGGGTGGCCCGCTGGCAGGGGCCACCCTTTTTTTGTTGTCACTCTTCAGATCAAAAAAACAACCTCAGGCGGCAAGGCGTGCCACCTTGAAAGCAGGCAGCGGATACGTTTGGCCTCTGGCAGGGCCGCCGACCATGGCACGTCACCTCACCGAGGGCTTCAACACGAGAAAGTAGAGGGACCCGGTCTGCTTCATGTGGCCAGCCGTAAGTTCCGCCTCTTCCCCATGGCCGGTGAACAGATCCACCCGCCCCGGGCCTTTGATGGCCCCGCCCGTATCCTGATTCATCACGAACCTGCCGAAGGATTCCCAGGAGAGCACTTCATCCGGCCTTGTTTCCCCGGGTTTTTCCGTGGTGATAAAGGCGATGCCGCAGGCGGGAAAGGGCCTCTTGTCCGTGGCGATGGAGCGGTTGGGGGTCACGAGCACGTTGTAGCAGCCCAGGGGCCCCTTGGCCTCTTCCATAAAAAAGACCATGCTGGGGTTGTAGTTGAACACCTCCTGCCTGCGCTCCGGGTTCTCCTCCAGCCACCTGCGGATGGACTGCATGGAGACCGCCTCCCTTTCCAGAAACCCCTGCCGGATCATGTACCTGCCGATACTGCGGTAGGGATGGCCGTTTTTGGTCTGGTAGTGCACCCTGAGTTCCTCCCCGTTCTCCATGGTGATAACCCCCGAACCCTGAATTTCCAGAAAAAACAGATCCACGGGATCATCCACCCAGGCCAGGGGCTCGGTGCGATCGAGAAGAGCGCTGCCGTTGTCCGCCTCATGACGGGTGTAGTAGGGCACCACCGTTCCCTTTTCCGTCACCCGGCCGATGAGGTGCCGCTTTCCCGAGGCCTTCACCCCGGGAAACCGGGAGATATCGATGGTCACCAGGTCGTCGGGCCGGGAGAGCACGGGGTAGCGATACCGCTCGGTCTCTTCGGTGTGGCCGAAAAGTGAGGCTTCGTAGTAACCGGTAAAAAGAACTTCCCCTTTTCCGTCCCGTCCCGTGGACCGGTACACACGGTAGTTGTCCCGGATAAATCCCGCAACCGCCTCAGGGGAAGGGTCCTCGTGAATGGCGTAGAGAAGGGCCACGGCCGAGCGAATCATCTCCGAGACGCTGTAGCGGTCCTCTCCCACAGTAAAGGTACGCGTCTTGGGAATCCTGTTGTAGTAGACCAGGCTCCGAAACAGGGCCTCTTCAAGCCCTTGAAAATCCAGGTCGTCCTCAAAGGAGGGGTACCCCGCCTCCCCCGGAACCACGGGCACCAGCGCAGGAAGCGCCTTGCTCTTCTCTTTGCCCGTGGTGATGCAGCCAAAGCACAGAAAAACCAACGCAGCAGCCACGAGCCACCACCGTGCACCGGTTCGTTTAAAGGCGTCCATCATCCTGCCTCCACCTTTCTGGGCACCGTTTCGACGGGATCCGGTGCTTCAATAACAGCCGTATCCTTCTCCCGCACCCCCAACTCTTCAAACCGCCGGGCCGAGACAAAGAGGCGCCGCTCAAAGGAGCCTGCCAGCTGGTTGTAGGTGGAGGTCACCTTGCCGATCTCCCCGCCCAGCTTGTTCAAATGGGAGGCAAAGGTAACCACGCGGCTGTAGAGCTCCTTGCCCAGCGCCTGGATCTCGTGAACGCTTTCAGCGGCCTGCTCCTGGCGCCACCCGTAGGCCACAGCCTTGAGCAGGGAGATCAGGGTGGTGGGAGTGGCCAGCACCACCCCTTTTTCAATGCCCTCTTCAATAAGGCCGGGCCGCTTGGCAAGGGCCGCGGAGAAAAAGCTCTCCCCCGGGATAAAGAGGACCACAAACTCAGGGGCGGGCTTGAGACCCGCCCAGTACGCCTTGCCCGAGAGAACCTGCACATGGTGATGAAGGGCCCGGGCATGTTCGTCCAGATGTTTCGCCTTTTCCCCTTGGGTGGTGGCCTCCATGGCCCGCAGATAGGCGGCCAGGGGGACCTTGGAGTCCACGGCAATGCGCCGCCCTCCGGGGAGCTGTACCACCATGTCCGGTCGCATGGCACCGGCCTCGCCCTTCATGCTCACCTGCTCGAAAAAATCGCACCGGTCCACCATGCCAGAGAGCTCGGCCACCCGCTTCAGGGTGATCTCGCCCCAGCGACCGCGCACATTGGGCACCTGCAACGCCCCGGAGAGCTTGGTGGTCTCCTTCTGGAGCACGGCATGGGTCCGGGCAAGGGTCTCCACCTGCTCGGTGAGGGCCCCGTACGCCTTTTCCCGCTGCATCTCCATCTGACGGACCTTCTCGTCGTAGGCTTTCATGGCCTCGGCCACGGGGGCCACGATCTCTTTGACCGCCTCCCCCCGGCGGGTAAAATCACGCCGGGCCTCGCCAACCACCGCCTCCAGGGTCTCCTTAGAGAGCTGGGCAAAGGTCTTTGCGTTGTCTGCCAGGGCATCGGCAGACAGGGCCTTGAGCATCTGGCGCAATTCGTCTTTCTGGGCAGAGAGCAGGGCCACCTTCTCGCCCGCGGATTCCCGCTCCTTCACAAGCTCGGCCTCAAGGCGCGCCATGCGGGACCGCAGGGCGATCTCTGTTTCTCCCTTCTGATGAAGGGCGGCATCCCTCTCTTTGATGCCCTGCTCCAGGGTGAGAAGGTTGGTCAGGCGTCCCCGGGCCTCGGCCGCTTCATCAGCCAAGGCAAAGAGTCGCTCCTCCTGGGCATCCCGGCTCTCCAGGGCCTCGTCCAAAGCGCGAACCGTCCGGCGATGCCGAAGTCCGGCAAGACCCCAGGCTGCGGCCGCACCGGCCACCAGCCCCGCCCCCAGGGCGGGCTGCATCAGCATATCCAACAAGCCAGAGACTGCCATCACGCCCCTTCCCGCTGGTACACGCCGGACTTACCGCCGCTCTTGGCCATAAGGCGAATTCCCTCAATGGTCATGCCCTTGTCGTAGGCCTTGCACATGTCGTAGATGGTCAGGGCAGCAACAGACACCGCATGGAGGGCCTCCATCTCCACCCCGGTCTCCCCTTTCACCCGCACCTCGGCCTCAATGCGAAAGGCATGGTTCTCCGGCTCCGGATAAAAATCGACACGGGCCCCGGTAATGAACAATGGGTGGCACATGGGAATGACCTCGCTGGTACGCTTGGCCGCCATCACCCCTGCAATGCGCGCGGTCTCAAGGACGTTGCCCTTTTTCACCCGGGTGTCCGTGATCCGCTCAAACGTGTCGCGATTCATGACAATGCGGCCCTCGGCCACGGCCCGACGGTCCGTGGCCGCCTTGTCCGTGACATCCACCATGCGAACCGCGCCGTCCTCATCAATATGCGTAAATTCTTTCATGAAAAAATCCTTTCTTATAAAGCATGCCTCCGGCGGGTCGCTTTTTTAAAAAAAAGCTCCGCAAAAAACTTTTCTAAGGCACCCGCGCTACGTTTTGATCGCCCTTCAGGGCGATCAAAACGTAGCGCGGATGCGAAAATGTCGAAATTGTTTCGGCGTAGCCTGGAAGGCTTACTTAAGACCTGTTTGTCAAACTTTTTAAAAGTTTGTCCCCCGGCAGGGCCGCCGGAGGCAATTTTGAGCTGAACAGCGCCCCCCGGCCTATGCCAATCTAGCTTTCGGTAAAATGCTCTGTCTTGGAGGTCACCTCGGCCTTGACGGCGTTTAAGAGCCCTTCAAGGGTAGCCAGCACGTTCTCGCGGATGTCCCCTGCCACCACAATGGCCATGACGTCGTCCCCCACGGCCAGGGGCTTCTCCTCTTCAATGGCGATGAGGATCTCCACGATACCCGCCCGGCTCCGGTACTCGGCCATGAGTTCGTCAAGGCGTGCGTGGTTCACATGGACCGTGAGGCCTGTGACGGGGCGTCCGTCCCGGGAGCTTTCCCGCACCACCCCGTTGTGGGCCAGTACCATGCCTGCCTTGCCGAAATCAGGGTGGGCCTTTATCTCTTGAATCATCTCAGCGATGTGAATCATTCTTTTTCCTTATGTGTTTAACCTGGTTTGTAAGGACGTGATTACCCCCTGCTTGTCAAACGGTTGGCCGCCGGAATTATTCCGGTTAAAGCCAGGCGAATCCCAAATGCCTTTCATCATGTTTTCAAAAAGAATGAAATGGGCCTCTCCTGCAAAACCGGTTGCCACATATCACACATCACGCGAATGCCCCGAAAAGGATTGCATGGTGTCTGCCTGCATGCATTCGCCACAGGGTCTCCAGGTGCCCCCACCTGGCCGCCGGAGGCTGGTTTTTTTTCAGCTACATTGCCCAATAAAAGACAAGGTTATTCATCGCCTTTCCGGGCAAGCATGTCCAGGGCCCATTGGTAGTCTTCGGGGGTGTTGATATTGAAAAAGCTGCGCAGCTCCGGGTCGATGCGCCGGATCTCCTCTTCCGGGACCTTGCGGGTCCTCTTCTTGCGAAAGAGACTCTGGATCTTGTAACGGCCTTCGGCCAGCCTGTTTTCGGCCAGGGTGAGATTTTCTCGGGAATAGGCGGCGCAGAGGGGCTCCATGCCCTTGGAGGTCTCAGGCACCACGATGGTGGCGCCGTCCGTGCGATACGAGAGCACCAGTTCCACCATTTCCCGGGAGAGGAAGGGGTTGTCGCAGGGGGCCACAAAAATCCAGGGGGTTTCCGCGTGGAAGAGGGCGGCGTGGATGCCGGCCAAAGAGCAGCGTTCCGGGAAGAGGTCCGAGACGACCTTGACGTCAAATTCGAGAAAGTCCAGGGGGTTGTTGGAGACCACCAGCACCCGGCCGAAGAGTTCCTCAAACAGGTCGAGGGTGCGCGCCATGATGCTCTGCCCCCCGATGTCGAGGAGGGCCTTGTTGGTTCCGCTCATCCTGGAATTCAACCCACCGGCCAGAATCACGCCGGTACAATCAAAAATCCCCATTGCACTCGTTGCTCCCTCTTTGGTTTCTGAGGGGAGTCTGTCAAAAATAATCCGCAAAATCAAGGCATTTCAAAGAGGTCAAACCAAGGCGTTTACGCCCCATTTCGCCACATTTGACTTGATCAATCGTCCATCAATAGGATAAAAATAAGGGGTTGATGCCTGCGGCACCGGCCGCTTGGCATCCCACCTCCATCGGACTGCGAGCCGATGGCATCGTCAACCCTTTGCATGCCCGTATGTGAACAGCCCTTCCACACCCACGCGTGACGATCCCCCGACAAGGTATCGGCGAAACGTTCCTACACAGGCATCCACCCATTGGGAACCCTGCTATGACCAGCGCAACCGTTCTTCTCGATGCCACGGACATTAAACGTGCCATCACCCGCATGGCCCACGAAATCATCGAACACCACCGGGGGGCCCAGGGGCTCGCCCTCATCGGAATCCAGACCCGCGGCGTCTTCATCGCCCGCCGCCTGAAACGCGAAATCGAAGCCATCGAAGGGCTTGAGGCCAACTCGCTTCCCTGCGGTGAGATGGATATCAACCTCTACCGCGACGACTGGACCCGCATCAGCCACCAGCCCATCGTCAAGCCCACGGAAATCCCCTTTGAAGTCAATGACCGGGAGATCCTCCTGGTGGACGACGTCCTCTACACCGGCCGCACCATCCGAGCCGCCATGGACGCCCTCATGGACTTTGGACGCCCCTCGCGCATCGGCCTGGCCGTTCTGGTGGACCGGGGACACCGGGAATTTCCCATCCAACCCGACTACACCGGCAAGAAAGTGGACAGTGAATACGAACAGCATGTCAACGTCCTGCTCAGCGAGCACGATGACTCTGACCTGGTAACCCTAAACTGAGAGGTAGCCTATGGGAACCCAAGAGCACAGAAGCCAAAGCAAGAAACAACTGAAGGTAGCCGTCGTCTCCGTCTCTTCCACCCGCACCATGGACACGGACGAAAGCGGCGCGTGGATTGAAAAACAGGCAAAAAAAGAGGGCCATGAGGTGGTGGACCGCCTGGTGGTCATGGACTCGGAAGGAGAGGTGCGAAAGGCCATCCGGGACATCATCCGGGATCACAACGCCGACGGCATCATCGTCACCGGCGGCACCGGCATCACCGCAGGGGACCTTACCTTAGAAGCGGTCCGGCCCATGTTCAGGAAAGAGCTCACCGCCTTCGGCCCCATCTTCGCCCAGCTGAGCTTTGACGAGATCGACTCGGCAGCCATCCTCTCCCGCGCCACCGCGGGCATCGTCTCGGACACCGCGGTCTTTGTCATCCCCGGAAGCCTGGCCGCCTGCAAACTCGCCTGCAAAAACCTCATCTTCCCGGAACTCGGCCACGTCTCCAAACACGCCAGAGGATAAAGGGTCATGATGCCTCCGGCGGCAAGGTGAGCCACCTTGAAAGCTTGTTGCCGCTGTGATTGTCCCCCTCGCGTGTCACGGCGTAGTCGGACTCCCCGGGGTAAATCACAGCGGTATTTTTCCTGAAATTGGGCCTTAATCGTCGTTTGGGCCGCGACCTGCAAAGAGCCGATTCCTCAAAGCGCACTCCGCACACCAACATCAAAGCCTTGGGTGGTCCGGACACGGTGCAAAGAGTGCACCCTACGGGCTGTCGGCCTTTTGGGACGATCTCATTAAGAACACCCTGGTGACCATACGATGCCCAAGGCCTGAAATTGTATCTGTGTGACGCCGGTCATCCTGTGTCGTCGGGCTACCACGCGGCAACCGTGGGCTGGGAGCATTTACGACCCCGGGGTGTAGCGGACGGCCAGGGTGCGGATGACGCCCAGGCTCACAAGGAGCAGGGCAAATCCGGTGAGGACCTCCCAGGAGGGGCCCTTTGCTTCGTCCCGGTACAAGGTGATCATCACCTCGCGCACCACAAAGAGAATGGCCGGATCCATCATGGTGTGGAGCCGGATGCGTCGGGTGCTGAAAAAATCCACGAACCCCCTGAAGAGTTCCAGCATGACGAGAAAGGAGAGGATCTCGGCCACCACAAAGGTGAACCCCTCTCCGTCCATCATGTGGAGCAGGTGCCTTGCGTCCAGCAGGGTTTTCCCCAGACCGGCAGCCAGCACCACGATGATATAGACGGTCATGATATTGACCATCACCTCCTGGGTCTTGAAGAAAATCGCTCTGGGATGAATGGTTTCCAGAATCCGGCCGGTCCGTGCCGGCCCCTCTTGGTCTCTGTTTTTTTGCCACACGGGCTCATTGATCTGTTCCATGGGATCAAGGGTGCACCGGGTATGTGTGAAACATGTCAGCATCCTGCAAGAACTCGACGATCAGCGCTTCCGACACAGGCCTTTTCCCCCGATCCTCGCCCGAAAGGGCAAACACATCAACCGCTCACAACGCCCTAACCAAACCCTAACACGCCGACACTATCTTCCTGTGGAACATGTCAAGGCCCACCGCCCCCCAAGGTGCGGAAAACATGCCGTTGCCCGACGGCAACGGCTCGCGACATACCATCACCAACCTCCACAGGAGAGATATCATGAAAAAGAGTCTTTGGTTCACCGCCCTTGTTTCCACCCTCTTCCTTGCGGCGTCCGTTACCACGGCATCGGCCGGAAGGCTTGTTCTGAAAGGGTCCACCACGGTCCTTCCCATCGCCCAGAAAATCTCCGAGGCGTACATGGCCTCCCACCCGGAGGTAAAAATCTCCCTGTCCGGGGGCGGCTCCGGTAACGGCATCAAGGCGGTCATCGACCAGACCGCAGACATCGGCAACTCCTCCCGCTTCATCAAGGGCAAAGAGGTAAAGCTGGCAACAGGCAAGGGCGTGCTTCCCGTGCCCCACCGCATCGCCCTGGACTGCATCGTACCGGTGGTTCACCCGGACAACCCGGTAAAAGACCTCTCCCTGGACCAGCTCAAGCAGATCTACCTGGGCAAGATCACCAACTGGAAGCAGGTGGGCGGCTCGGACAAAAAAATCGTGGTGATCTCCCGGGACAGCTCCTCAGGTACCTTTGACGCCTGGAAGAGCCTGGTCATGAAAAAAGAGCGGGTCACCCCCCGCGCCCTGACCCAGCCATCCAACGGCGGCCTGGTGACCCAGGTGGCCACCACCAAAGGCGCCATCGCCTACATCGCCCTGGGGTACATGAACGAAGAGGTGAAAGCCATTCGAGTAGACGGGGTCATGGGCTCTGCCGAAACCACCCTGAACGGCCGCTACCCCATCAGCCGCCCCCTGTTCATGTTCACCAACGGATGGCCCAAGGGAGAGACCCTTTCGTTCATCAACTTCATCCTCTCCAAAAAGGGGCAGGCCCTGGTGGAAGAGGCCGGAAGCATCTCCCTTTACTAAGCATGACGCCTCCCGCTGAGCGGGACCGTGGGTTCACTCAGCCGACACGCCAGGCCAGTACACGGCGCGTCGGCTGCGTGTTCGCTTTTTTGCCACAAGCCAAGGACGACTTTACATGACACACAGCGAGTCTACCGCAGCACCCCACGCCCCGGTGTCCCCCCCGGGCCGGGTTCCACGTGAAACAACCGCCCCGGAGCGGGGAAGCCTCACCGGGCGGCGCACCGCCGTAGGGGAGTGGGTGGCCGAGTCTTCCCTTTTGATCATCTCCCTGATCTCCATCCTCATCCTGGGCCTGATCATGCTCTTCCTGATCCTGGAGGGGAGCCCCACCTTTTCCTTTGTCTCGGTGCGGGAGTTCATCGGCGGCGTGCTCTGGTACCCCACGGACGAGCCCCCGGCCTTCGGCATCCTGGCCCTCATCGTGGGCTCCTTTGCCGTGACCCTGCTCTCCTCCCTCATCTCGGTACCCTCCGGGGTGATGACGGCCATCTACCTCTCGGAACTGGCCCCGCCCAAGGTGGCGGAGTGGCTCAAACCGGCCATCGAGCTCTTGGCCTCCCTCCCGTCGGTGGTCATCGGCTTTTTCGGCATGGTGGCGGTGGCCCCCCTCATGCAGAATCTCTTTGACATCCCCACGGGGCTGAACATGTTCACGGCCTCCATCATGCTGGCCTTCATGTCCATCCCCACCATCTGCACCATCTCCGAAGATGCCTTGCGAAGCGTGCCGGTCACCTACCGGGAAGCCTCCCTGGCCCTGGGCGCCACCCCCTTTGAGACCATCTCCAGGGTCACGGTGCCCGCGGCCCTCTCCGGCATCACCACGGCCATCATCCTGGGCATGTCCCGGGCCATCGGCGAGACCATGGTGGTGCTCATGGTGGCCGGAGGCGCGGCCATGGTGCCCGAATCCCTCTTCGACCCCATCCGCCCCATGCCGGCGAGCATCGCCGCGGAAATGGGGGAAGCTCCTTTCCGGGGGGACCACTACCACGCCCTGTTTGCCACGGGCATCACCCTGTTCCTCTTCACCATTGTCTTTAACGTCCTGGCCATGGCCGTCTCGCGCAAATACCGGCTCAAGGGGTAATCATGACCGTTTCCATGTCTCAAAGCATCCAGTCCCGAAGGCGCGGCACCACCCAGACGCTCTGGTTCACCCTCTTCCGTGTGGCCGCAGCCATCAACGTCCTGGCCCTTTTTGCCGTGATCCTCTTCATCATCACCCGGGGCCTCTCCGCCATCAGTTGGGAGTTCCTCACCCAGATGCCGAGGAACTCCATGACCGAAGGGGGGATTCTTCCCTGCATCGTGGGCACCGCCTCCCTGGCCTTCGGGGCCCTGGCCATCGCCTTTCCCGTGGGGGTGGGCACGGCCATCTACCTTAATGAATATGCCGGCCAGGGCAAGATCGTCTCTGTCATCCGGTTTGCCATCGCCAACCTCGCCGGGGTCCCCTCCGTGGTCTTCGGCCTCTTTGGCCTGGCCTTCTTCTGCACGGTACTCAAGATGGGGGTGAGCCTTCTGGCAGGAGCCCTGACCCTGGGGGTCATGAGCCTGCCCGTCATCATCGGGGCCGCGGAAGAGGCCTTAAAGGCCGTGCCCGATACCTACCGGGAAGCCTCCCTGGGGCTCGGGGCCTCCAAGTGGCAGACCATCTGCCGGGTGGTGGTGCCGTCTGCCCTGCCGGGGATCCTCACCGGCTCCATCCTGGCCCTGGGCCGGGCCGCGGGCGAAACCGCCCCCATCATGTTCACCGGTGCCGTCTTCTTTACCCCGGACCTGCCCACCTCGATTTTCGACGAGGTCATGGCCCTGCCCTACCACATCTACGTCCTGGCCACGGCAGGCACCCACATCGGAGAGACGCGCCACCTCCAGTACGGCACGGCCCTGGTCCTCATTGCCCTGGTCCTCGGCATGAACCTGTGCGCCATCCTCCTGCGCTCGCGCCTGCGCAAACGGAGCCGCGTGTAAGGGCATCTACGGTTAAACAAGCCTCCGGCGGCGAGGTGGAGCCACCTCGAAAGCGCAAGGCCTTCGGCTCGGGCTTCGCCCGACATAAACGCTGATGGTTTCTACGGGCTGGTTCACAAGCGTCGAGGCTACAGGACACGTTCTCGCCGCGTGTTTTTAAACAGAACCGTTACCGAAAAACGTATCATTCATAAAAAGTGACTTAACATGACCCGACAAAACGAGACCCACGACACCATTATCCACGCCAGGGACCTGAGCCTTTTCTACGGAGACTTCCAAGCCCTCCACGGGATCACCCTGCCCTTTGCCGAAAGGCAGGTCACCGCCCTCATCGGCCCTTCGGGGTGCGGAAAGAGCTCTTTTCTACGGTGCCTGAACCGCATGAACGACCTTACCGCAGGAACCCGCAGCGAGGGGGAGGTGATCTTTGAGGGGAAGAACATCCTGGAGAAAAAAATCGACGTGGTCTTCCTCAGGCGGCACATCGGCATGGTGTTTCAGAAGCCCAACCCCTTTCCCAAAAGCATCTACGACAACGTGGCTTACGGCCTCAAGGTGAACGGCATCACCAACAAATCCATGGTGGCCTCCCGGGTGGAACGAAGCCTGATCCAGGCCGCCCTCTGGGACGAGGTCAAAGACCGCCTCCACAAACCCGCCTTAGGACTCTCCGGGGGGCAGCAGCAGCGCCTCTGCATTGCCCGGGCCCTGGCCGTGGAACCGGAGATCCTGCTCATGGACGAGCCCGCCTCGGCCCTGGACCCCATCGCCACCCAGAAAATCGAGGAACTCGTCCTGGAGCTCAAGGAGCGCTACACCATCATCATCGTCACCCACAACATGCAGCAGGCGGCCCGGGTCTCCGACACCACCGCCTTCTTCTACATGGGCAAACTCGTGGAGGTGGGGGACACCAACACCCTGTTCACCAAACCGGTGAAAAAAGAGACCGAAGACTACATCACCGGCCGGTTCGGGTAAGGGAAAAAGCATGCCTCCGGCGGCCAGGGGATGATCCCCTGGACCCCAGGCTGCGAATGACCTCAACCTTCGTGCCTCAGGTTGAGGTCATTCGCGACGGTTCCTAAATGTAATTGAGCACGACCTGTTTATTAAACCCGTCGTTATAAGATCATGAAAACGTTTAGCCCCCGGCAGGACCGCCGGAGGCCTCTTTTTAAGCATTTATTGTTTTTTTACCTTCAAGGAGGCACCCGGTGTGCCGGGTGATAGAGATAAACCATGACCATCCATCTGCAACGGGAACTTGATAAAATCCGGCGCATGCTCCTCTCGTTGGGAGCCCTCACCGAAGACCGCTTCCGGCTGGCCATCCGCGCATTGAACGACATGGACCTGGACCTGGCCCGGGAGATCATTGAAAAAGACGAGGAGATCGACTTAAAGGAGGTCCAGATCGAAGAGGAGTGCCTTAAGGTCCTGGCCCTGCACCAGCCCGTGGCCGGTGATTTGAGATCCCTGGTGGTGGTCATCAAGATCAACAACGACCTGGAGCGCATTGCCGACCAGGCCGTGAACATCGCCGTACGCATCAAAACACTGGCGTCCAAAAAAAAGCCGGGCTTCACCTACGATTACACAGAAATGGCGGACAAAGCCGGGCTGATGCTCAAAATGAGCCTGGATGCCTTTGTCCGCCAGGACGACGAGATGGCCGAAAAGGTCCGCTTTATGGATGAAGAGGTGGACGCCATGCGCAATGCGGCCTACGACCGCATCAAGGAGGTCATCTCCCAAACCCCGGACGAAGCCGGGTACCTCATCAACCTCTTTCTTGTCTCCCGGCACCTGGAGCGCATTGCCGATCACGCCACCAACATCGCAGAAGAGGTGATCTACATGCGCAAGGGTGAGATCATCCGCCACACAGAAGCCCTGGATTAACCTTGTTGCCGGACGGGCCCCTTTGCAAGGGGCTCTCCGGGTCCCCCGGCATTTCCCACCCACGTCCCCATGAAATTGTCTTGACTTTTTCGGCCTGATAACCAATGTTCTTTAGTTAAAACACTCAACCAACATAATAAACAAGTACATCAAAACCTATCCTGTCTGGTGAAGGATGGGTCTGCCCCGGCACCTTTTCAACCCAAACCACCCGACGCGGCCCTTTTCAAGCGGGCCCATACTGCAGAGAGCCATGGTCCGAATCAACAACCCGCGGGTCGCCCTGTTCCTGACCCTGGTGCTGGTGTCAGCCTTCACTCTCCCCATTACCGGCCTGGTGGGAGAGGCTCCCCTTGCCACCGATGACCCGGTGACGGCGGCAGCCGCCCTGCACATGGCCGCGGCCCCATCCCTCTCCCTGGCCACGGTTCGGGAGTACCTCGCAGGCCTTCCCCCGCTCTACCCCCTTGCAGCGGCCACACTGTCCCATGCCACAGCCCCCTTTCTGGAGGGCATGGCTCCCCTTCGCCTGACGTCGGCCCTTTTCAGCCTGGGAACCCTGGTGCTCTTCTTCTGCTTTGCCCTGCGCTACGGAAAAAGCAGGTTTGCGCTCCTTGCCACGGCCCTTCTGGCCACCATGCCCGGTTTTGCCTTCGGTGCCGGGTGGATCGGCCGGGACCCGGCCCTGCTTTTTTTCCTGATGGCTTCGGTGACGGCAACTTTTCGAACCTTTGTGGACGATTCCCCTCCCTGGATCCTCATGGCGGGGACGGCAACGGCCGGAGCCTTTCTCACCAGCTCATGGGACGGGCTCCTGCTCATCGCCTGTGTGTGGGCCGCGGGCATCGTCTGGTTTATCAGCTCCCGAGGCCCGGAAAAAGCCAGCCATGTCAGCCATCTCTTTTTTCACCTGGCCGCTCTTCTGGCCCTCCTCGTCTTCACAAGCGGAGGCATGGCTACCCAGGTCATCGGCCACACGGCAGCACCCCTTACCCAGGGATTCTGGATTCCCGCATCGGACCCGGGTCCGCCACCGGCACCCACCAAGCTGGCCCTTCAGATCCTTGCCCAGACCTGGCCCTGGACGCCCCTGTTCTTTATCTATGTGGGACGCGTTACAGCCCGCACCTTGCGCAGCGGTACCCTGTCTCCTGCCCCCATGTTCATTATCTTCTGGTTCCTTGCTTCCCTTCTCCCCACCATCACCGGTGAGACGGGGCTCAGCCCGATACTCCCCCCCCTGGCCCTCATGGCAGCCTTTGTCCTGAAGGACGGAATGCCCATGTGGGTCCGCCCCTTTGCCGCAGCCTGGTCCTGGGCGGTGATTCTGATCCTGTTCATCCTGGCCCTCTCCCCGGGCCTGCGCCCCTTTAGCCTTCGCACCGACCACGCCCTCCTGCCGGGGCTCCTCCGGGGCGACCTCTTCTCTCCCTTTGCCGCCGCAGAGCTGGTCCTGGCCGCCGTCACCTGCGTGGTAAAGGCCATCCCCCTCACCCGCACGGGGAGACTCCTCACCGTCACCGCCATCCTCTGGGTGACCCTGGCCAACGGCCCCTTTTCCGCCATGACCGGTCACCGGGCCTCTGAGATCCGCCCCCTGATCACCGCCATCAAAACCCACCCCCACAAGGGCACCGCTGCCTACGGGGTGGACCGCCGCCTCCGGGCCTCCCTCTGTTTTTACGGGCGGCTTCACCTGCTCAACACCGACAACCTGGATCGCTGCTTTGACATCCTCAAAGGGGGGGACCCCGATTATGACACCTTGCTCATGCAGTCCGATGCCGCGGATCACCTCCCGGAAGCCCTCTCCATGGTGCCGGTGACCATTGTGGAAAAGGTTCCCCTTGAAAAGGGCGGGAGTCTCCTGTTTGTCCGGGGCCTGTAAAACAAAACCGCAACAAAAAACCCGGAGAGCTGAGCGTTGTGAATTCGCTCGGCTCTCCGGGTCTGTTTTTCCTGGCTTTCTGTTTTTTCAGGTTGGAACAACCAGGGTAAAGGTGGAGCCTTTTTCCGGGGTGCTTTCCACCCGCACCTCCCCGTTGAGCAGGTGCATCACGTGCTTGACGATGGCAAGGCCCAGGCCTGTGCCCCCGAGCTTCCGGCTCCGGGCGCTGTCCACCCGATAAAAGCGCTCGAAGAGCCGGGGGATGTGCTCGGCGGGGATTCCGCCCCCCTGGTCCGACACCCGGATCTCCACTCTGTCCTCGGTTCGTGCCACATCCACGGTGACGGTGCTCCGGGCCGGGCTGTACTTGATGGCATTGTCCAGAAGGTTCACCACGGCACGCTCCAGAAGCATGGGGTCAAAGGTGGCCATCACCCCTTTGGCCCCTGTCACCTCCAGGGTCACCTCCTTGGCGTCGGCGCTCCCCGAAAGAAGAGTAAGGCTGGTCTCCAGCACCCCGTCCACCTGGGACGGTGCCAGGGAAAGCCCGCCCTGCTGCTGTTCGATGCGGGAGAGCTCCAGAAGGTCCTCGATGAGGTGGGTCATCCGCTCCACGTTCTTTTCAATGATGGTGTAAAAACGATCATGGCTCTCGGGGAGCTTCTCTTTTTCCAGAAGGATCGTCTCCACGGCGCCCTTGATGCACGTCAACGGGGTGCGCATTTCATGGGAGGCGTTGGCGGCAAAGTCCCGGCGCATACTCTCCAGCCGACGCATGCGGGTGACGTCGTTAAACACGATGAGGGTTCCCAGGCGCATCTCCCCCACCCCCTTCAAAGGGGTACTCCGACTGTGGAGCAGGGTCTCCCGGTTGTCCCAGAGCTTGATGTCCTCCTCCATGGCCTCGGACGTTCCCGCGGCCTTTTCCACAAAACGGATAAAGGCGATATTTCGAATCGCTTCGGACACCCCGAACCCCACGGCCTCCCCCGGCACCAGGCCGAAAATTCCGTGGGCCGCGGCGTTCATGCTGATGATGGAAAAGTCGGCGTCCACGGCCATCACCCCTTCCACCATGCTCGAGAGCACGGCCTCCATCTCGTTCCTCTGACGGGTGGTGGTGCGGATGCGCTCATCCAGCTGATGTGCCATCTGGTTCATGGACTCGGCAAGCCCGCCGATCTCTAAAGAGTCAGGGACGTAAAGCTTGTGGCTGAAGTCCCCTTCGGCAAAAAGGCGCGCACTCCGCTGCATGTCGGAAATGGGGCGGCTGATCTTCCGGGAGACCACGAGGCTGATGAACCCGGCCACCAGGGCAGTGGCCAGCCCCCAGAAGAGGATGCGTTTCTGAACGGAGCGAACCTCGCCTTCTAGGGCCGTCATGGGAAGCGCCGTGCGCACCACCCCAAGCACCACATTGTCCTGCTCAATGGGAATGGCCACATACATCATGTTGGTGCTCAAGGTGGCGCTGAAACGGATGGACGAGCCCGTCAATCCGTCGAGGGCCTTCACCACCTCGGGACGGGCCCCGTGATTTTCCATGGCACCCGAATCCTTTGTGGAATCCCCCAGGACCCACCCGTCCCGGTCGATGACGGTCACGCGGCTGCCGGATCGTTGGGACGACGCCTTGCAGTAAGCGTCGATGTCGGATACACGCCCCCCTTCCATGAGGGGGCCCACCCGAAGGCCCATGACACCGGCCAGGGACTCCAGGTCCCGAAGGGTCTGGTGGTGATAAAAGGAGGTCATGGAGGAGATGGCCAGAAGGCTCACCGCGGTAAGGGCCAGGACGAGGATTCCCACATAGGAAGGGAAAAGCTGCCAGAAAAGACGTTTGCGCTGTATCATGGGTGTATGCTTGCCTGCCTGTATAAAAGATAAAGGTAACTGTTAAGCTTGGCTCCGGCGGGTCACTTTTTGAAAAAAACTCCGCAAAAACGTTCCGATTTCGGCCGGTCCGAGTCGTTCGCAAAGCCTGTTTGACCGACAGTCATAAGTCTCGTGACGGTAAAAAGGCCTTATACACTGCGTTTACGGCCCCTTTAGACCTCTTTGAACCGATAACCGATACCCCGGACCGTTTCGACATATTGACTGCAGGCTCCGAGTTTCTTGCGCAGCCCGGCCACAATCACGTCCACGCTGCGATCCGTGACCGCGTAGTTGTCTCCCCGGATGCCGTCCACGATCTGGGACCGGGTAAAGACCCAGCCGGGTCGCCGGGCCAGGAGCAGCAGCAGGGAAAACTCGGAGAAGGTGAGTTCCACCCCCTGACCCTGCACCTTCACCTGGACCCTGCCGGGACGGATCTCGATCTCCCCCAAGAGGAGCACCTCATCCATGGATGCGTCCCTTTCTCCCTTGTCGGTGCGCCGCCTCACCGCCCGGACCCGTGCCAGGAGTTCCCGGGGGCTGAAGGGCTTGGGCACGTAATCATCGGCGCCCAGCTCCAGGCCGGTGACGATGTCGGCCTCTTCTCCCTTGGCCGAAAGCATCACAATGGGAATATCCGCGGTGGAAGGACTCCCTTTAAGGCTGCGGGTCACCTCCAGCCCGTCGATACCGGGAAGCATGAGGTCCAGAACAATAAGGTCCACGGCTTCGCGCCTGGCGATCTCCACGGCCCGCTCCCCGCTTCCCGTACAGGTCACCTTGTAGCCTTCCCGTTCGAGGTTGTATTTCACCAGGTCCAGAATGTCCTCTTCATCATCCACGACCAGCATATGTGCTTTGGGTTTCATCACGTTCTCCATGGAAAGGGTGGCATTGACGGCCAACGAGCCCGTCAAGGGTGCTGTAGGTTGTAAACCCGTTGTGTTAGGCTTGTGTTAGGCGGAGGTATGGATCGTATAATATCCCCGTTTTCCAAGGGCCCCCATGCCGCCGCGCCATAAAAAAAGGCGAGGTTCCATGGAACCTCGCCTTGGTATTGGAGCCCCGGTACCCGAAGGCCGGGGCCTTTGACATGGTTACCGATCTTCGGGAAATCCCCTGGGAAAGATGTATCGTGAGATGCGCGCCAGAAATCCGATGCGCCGATCCCCCGGCCGACGCCTGAAGAGCCCTTTCCCCTCGAAAGTGCCCCGTTGACGCCGTTCGTTGCCCCGGCGTCGCCATTTCGGATAGGTATCAAAGCGAAATCGATCGTTATTCCCGTCTCTCCTCTCCTGGGTTTCTGCCATACAGCCCCCCTTTGCCGTTTCGGCGGTACCTCATGCGGGGCCTTTATCGCAGGAGCTGCTCCATCGGCCCATGCGAAACCATCCGAAACGACGCTCACTGGAACGTCTCCGTTCCAAAATACACCGATTCTCCACGCCGCCCTCTTCGGCGCTGTGGAGCACCCCATACCCCTGTCGGCGCTCAAACGGTTCACGCCGATCCAGCCCGAAACGCCGTTCCAACGTCGCAAGGCGGGACATCGCTTCCGGGTCGAGATGAATAATGGTACTCATAGGACCTCCCGGCACAGGGCGTGTCAGGCACGAAGCGGTTCGCGGCACCGGGCTTGGCCCCACGGCCGTAACCGCCCTTTGCAGGCGACACACCGCCCGCAAGGATTCCGCGCCTATCCAACTGATTCCATTTCAATATACACCCCTTCCCCCAAAGGTTCAAGGCGGGTTCCCAGGGCTTCAGGAAGCGGCCCGATCGTAGAAATCGACCAGGGCGGCCACCACCTCGTCCCGCTTCTCGTGGTGGGCCACGTGGCGGCAATCGCTCACCTTAAGGGCCGTGGCCCCGGCAACGGAGCGGCAGATCGCCTCCACCTGTCCCCAGGTACCGTACTGATCGTGTTCCCCCTGGATCACCAGGGTGGGGGCCGCCACCGCGGAGATGGCCTCGGTGATGTCCCAGGTTCGATGGGAAGGGGAAAGCCAGGTGTCGGCCCACCGCCTAAAGGCTTTTTCCGTATTGTCGCCATGGTGCCGGGCGAGTTTTTCCCGAAAGGTGCCCTCGGCAAAATAGCTGTCGGCATCGGCAATGCCGTCGATGGTGAGCTCGTCCACATACACATGGCAGGCCTCCACCACGATCCCGGTCGTGCGGTGGGGAAACATGGCCCCGAACAAAAGGGCAATGGTGCCGCCGTCGCTGTGGCCGAAAAAGAGGGCCTGGTCCAGGCCCAGGGCGTCAAGCACCAGCGGCAGCATGGTCTCTGCCTCAAAGGCGGGGTACTGGGAGTTGGCCTCCCACTCGGTCAAAGGGGATGATTTGCCGTATCCCCAGCGGTCCCAAGCCCAGACCGTCCGACCCGTGGCCCGGCTGAGGACCTCGGGAAAGTCGTGCCACATGCCCACGCACCCCAGACCTTCATGCAGCAGCACGATGGGCACGGCACCGGGGTTGTCACCTTTCACACACACGGTGTAAAGGGTCTGGCCCAGAACAGAAAGCGTCTGCTCCTCACGCATGGGCCTCTCCTTTTGCCGAGGCGGCAAGGGCCACAAGGGCCATGGTCACGGCAGGGACCATGTAATCGGCACGGGTCACGGCCCCGTTTGAGAGAAGGCCGATGATCCCTTCGGCATAGCCGATGCGCCGACTATCGGAAAGCCCGGCCCGATGCACGGCCTCGTCCAGCTCGCAGCCCCCGTCCACAACCATCCGGCACACCTCGCCGGGGAGCTCAAAGGCCGGGCCCACGCCCCGGTGAAACCGCTGGCCGTCGTAAATCACGCAGGCGGTGAGGTTCATGTATCCGGTCTCGGTGCCGGCAACGGGCACCAGGCCCGACTCCAGGCCCACGCCGTAGCCGGAGCCGCCGTAGGCCCCCTGGGCCCTGTTGTCGGCCCCGCTGAGGGTCTCCTCATAGCCCACTGGCTGGTCCGACACCCCGGAGGGAGAGGCCACCGACACAAACGAAAGGTTATTGAACCCGTTAAAGCTTTGAAAAGCCCTTTTTACCGCATCAAGCTTGTTGGGGTTGGCCGAGCCCACGGCCACCCGAACACTGTCCTCTGACATCACGCACAATCCTTTTCCATAAACCCGATGATATCCAGCACCGTCTGGTTCACGGGCACCGGCACCCCGTGTTTTTCCCCTAAGCGAACCACCTCGCCGGTGAGGGCATCGATCTCGGTCTTCTTGCCTGCCTTGAGGTCCTGAAGGGTCGAAGAGACGTGGCTGGCTGCCGTGGGAAGAAGATCGCCGGTGAGCACCGCAAAATACTCCTCCGGGGTCTCCCACCAGGTGCGGTAACCGGCCGCGGCCATCACCGCAAAAATCTCGTTGACCACGGACCGCATCAGGCGCAGCCCTTCGGGGTGGTGGGAGAGCTTGCCGTAGGGCACGCCGAAGATGGCCCCCAGAGAATTCAGGGAGCCGTTAAAAAGCATCTTGGCCCAGAGGTCTTTTCCCACATCGTCGGACGGGGTACAGGAGAGCCCGCCCGTGGTGAGGGCCTCTGCCAGGGGGACCAGCTCGCCGTCCATGGGCCTCTCCAGGTGCCCCATGGAGATGGGGGCCACATGGACGGTGATGTGACTGGTGTTGGGGGCCGGCCTGGAAAACCCGGTGATGACCCGGGCGTTGTAGACACGGTCCGGATCCACCCAGCGGGAAACCCGCTCCCGGTTGCCCCAGCCGTTCTGGCAGAGCACCACGCAGGTGGCGGGCCCCAGAAGCCCGGGAACCGCTGAAAGGGCCTTTCCCGCCTCCCCCGTGGCGCTGGACTTGGTGCAGACAAGCACATAATCATAGGGCCCGTTTGCCGAAAAATCATCCGGGGACACCCCGGCCCGCACGTTGCGAAACACCGCCTGCCCCAACAACCCCGTGCGCGTGAGCCCCCCTTCCGCAATGGCGTCAGCGCCCTCTTTCCGGGTCACAATATCCGGGGTCACCCCCGCCTCAGCAAGGCACGACGCCAGTCCCAACCCCACGGCACCGCCCCCAAACACCAATACCTTCATATGATGACATCCTTTCGCTGCTTTCCACTGTCAAAACCGGTCCACAAAACGGCCTCCGGCGGCGAGGTGAGCCACCTCGAAAGCTGATTGCCCTTGCGCTTTGTCCCTCGTACCTCGGGCCAAAGCGCAAGGGCCTCCGGCTCGGGCTTCGCCCGACAAAAACGCTGATGGTGTATCCGGGCTGCTTTACAGGCTTCGGAGTCTCAGGATACGCAGCCATATTTTGTTTTTTATCATATTTAACTGAGGTGCCTCCGGCGGGTTGCTAAAAAAACTCCGCAATAACATTCCGATTGACTGTCCGTTATGTTCCGAACAGTCGACTCGCCGAAAGCGTTCCACCGCTCCACGTCATTCGTAAGACCTTTTATCAAACTTTTCAAATATTTGACCCCAGGCAGGGCCGCCGGAGGCTTTTTTTCTTCCCGTACGCTTTACACCTGGCGCAGTTTGAGCCAGAGGATCACCGCTTTTTCCTCCCCTTTGTTTTTCCAGCGGGAGGGGGTGCGTTCCACCAGGTGGATGAGGGAGCCTTCCACGGCTTCGAGGTCCCGGCTGCCGCTCTGGAAGAGGACGCTGCCCTTGATGACGTAGCCCACCTCTTCACACTTCTCGTCGAAGAAGTGCTGCTTGATGACCCGGCCCGGCTCGATCTCCAGGAGCCACACCTCAAAACCCGTGTCCCCGCCCGAGGGGATCACCTGGCGCACGGATCCGCCTTTTCCTGTGATGCCGGGGATGTTGATGTCCTGCCACTGGGAGGGCTCGTAGACCGGGGTGGCCTCTTCGGCGGAGTTATCTGAGAAGAAAGAGCCTGTTTCCACGGCAAGGAGCTCTGCCATACGGAACAGGGCGGGAAGGGAGGGGTAGATCTGGCCGTTTTCAATCTGGCTGATGGTGCTGGGGGTGACCCCCACCTGCTTGGCCAGGCCGGTCTGGGAAAGGCCCGCCGAGGTGCGGAAGTGCTTGAGGCGGCTTCCGATGTCGATGCGGCCCCAGCCCTTCTGGTCCCCGGAGCCGAACACCACCTCCCCGTCCCGCACCCAGTAGCCCTGGGGCTTGTTCAAGGGGCCGTGTTCCCGGCCTTCGGCTTTGATGAGGTTGAAGAAAAATTTGCCTCGTTTGACGGACAGCTCGATGACCACCTGGGCGATCTGGGCGATGCCCGCTTTAAGCCGGTCGCTGTGGGCCCGGTGCTCAATGAGCCAGTACGCAATGGTGCTCAGTTCATAGAGCTTGGGGCAGGTGCGGGTATAAAACTTCAGGATCCGCTCCTCATCGCCCCAGAGGTCCTGCATGCCGGTGATGGACTCAAAGATAAACCGGGTGTCCAGGCCGTGGTCCGCCAGGTTGCTCTCCAGGGCGTCGGAGAGGGCCGATGGATCCGAGGGGTTCTCCACCAGGATCACATTGGCGTTTCGTTCCCGCGAGCTGTAGTACTTGAGGAACAGCTCGCTGCCCCCGCCTTTGCCGTGGGTGAAACAGTCCAGGATGGTAAGCCCGGGGGCATCGGCCAGGGGTCCCAGCTTTTTCACGAGGTTGTTGGGAGACCGGTCGAAACTGACATAAATCACCGGCTTGTCTTCCCGTGCGGATGCTTCCATGAGTTTCAGGCAGTAATCGGAAGCCAGGCTCCCGGAATCATCATGCCAGATGACGTTGTCTCCCACCCGAAGTCCGTCAAGTATCTCGTCCACTTTCCCGATGCCGGTTCCCGCTTTTTGGTGCATTCTTACGTCCTCAAAATGGTTGTGAGCCCTAAAATTAAAGATCCCGTTCATGGTTCGCCGCCCATGCGGCCGGGGGCGTCCCCTCCAAACGCCCGCGCCGGTAACACGCGTCTCCCCATAATAACAAAGCCCGGAAGAGGATGCGAGGCACACTCTTCCGGGCTTATATATAGCACTGATCAGGGATGAAATCCCCTATAACCTCTTATCGGTTAGCCGATGAATGCGTCTTCGGGCATCTCCATGATGGAGCCGGTGAGGCCTTTGACGGAGTCCATCTTGCCGAGGCCGATGGGCAGCATGTGCTCGATGAAGAACTTGGCGGTAACCACCTGACCTTCGTAGAAGGCTTTGTCCTTCTTCTTGGCTTTTTCGATCTTGGGCTGAGCAACGGCAGCTCTCCAGAGGTGCATCCAAGCCATGATCAGGTCACCGCAGCACTCCTGGAAGAGGGTAGCGGAACCGAAGGCGTCGAGGAGCTTCTCGCTCATGGCGGCGCCGCCGATGGCCATGGCGCACTCACCCACTTTGTTCAGGGCGGCTTCAACCTTGGCAGCCATGTCTTCGAGACCGGCTTCCTTGGCCAGGGCGATGGCAGCCTGGATTTCACCCATCAGGTCCATCATGGGCTTGCCTTTCTTCATGCCGAGCTTACGGCCGAGGAGGTCCATGGCCTGGATCCCGTTGGTGCCTTCGTAGATGGAGGTAATCTTGCAGTCACGAAGGAGCTGGGCCTGGGGATACTCTTCGATGAAGCCGTAGCCGCCGTAGATCTGGATACCCAGGGAGCAGACTTCGAAGCCCTTGTCGGTGCCGTAGCTCTTGGCAACCGGGGTCACGATCTCGATGAGGCCGTTGTACTTGTCACGAACTGCTTCGTCTTCGGCGGTGGAGACCATGTCGAAGCAGAAGCCCATGTAGTAGAGCAGGGAACGCATGCCTTCAACATAGGACTTCATGATGAGCAGGTTGCGACGCACGTCGGGGTGCTGGATGATGGGCACACCCTTGGGCTCGGCGTCGAGCATGGAGAGCAGGTTGGGGCTCTGGATACGCTCTTTGGCGTAGTTCACGGCGTTCATGTAAGAGGTGGTGGCAAAGCCGTGACCCTGGAGGGCAACGCCCTGACGGGCTTCGTTCATCATGAGGAACATGGCCTTCATGCCCTTGTTCTTCTCACCGATGAGGGTACCGCGGCACTTGCCCTTGCCGCCGAAGGCGATGGAGCAGGTGGCGTTGCCGTGGATGCCCATCTTGTGCTCTACGCCGGTGACGACCACGTCGTTGTCTTCGCCGAAGCTGCCGTCATCGTTGACCCAGAGCTTGGGCACGATGAACAGGGAGATACCGCGGGTCCCTGCGGGGGAACCTTCGATACGGGCGAGAACCGGGTGGATCACGTTGGGAACCATGTCGGAGTCGCCGCCGGAGATGAAGATCTTGTTGCCCACGATGTTGTAGGTGCCGTCGTCGTTGGGGGTCGCCACGGACTCAAGGGCGCCTACGTCACTGCCTGCGTTGGCTTCGGTGAGACACATGGTGCCGCCCCACTCGCCGGTGTAGAGCTTCTTGAGGTAGAGCTCCTTCTGCTTGTCGGAACCGAGGCTGGCGATGATGTTGCCGCAGCCGTGGGTAAGGCCGGGGTACATAAGGAAAGCACAGTTGGCGCCGGTGAAGAGCTCACCGCAAGCCAGGGAAACAGAGTGGGGAAGGCCCTGGCCGCCTACTTCCGGGGCATCGGCCATGGCAACCCACTCGTTCTCGCAGAAGAGCTTGTAGGGCTTGTGGAATGAAGGGGGTACCTTCACCTGGCCGTTTTCCAGCTTGACGCCCTCTTCGTCACCGGTCTTCTGGGTGGGAAGAATTTCATTGACGGCGAACTTCCTGGCTTCGGACAGAACCATGTCGATGGTTTTCTTGTTGAAATCACCGTACTTCTCGGTCTCTGAAAACTGAGCAACGTTCAGCATTTCGTGAAGAACGTAATCCTGGTCCCTGCGGTCTGCAATCTGTTGTGCCATAACCAAATCTCTCCTTATATTAAGACATTTTAAGATTATTTAAGGCATATTAAGGGCCTTGTCAGCTCTGAAATCTAATGAATTCCCTTCCAATACAGCACTTTCGACCAAATCATTATTACTCAAAGCAGAACTATGTTTATGGTTTTACACAAAAAACCAATGTCCCGCCTGCCTTGTGTGGCAACGCCCTTACAGGCCTAAAACAAGCCAATTGTCAGCGTTAACGCGGTATTATTCCAGATTTTTACCTGTCGGTCAATAACTATCCCGACCTCTCCCTCACTTGGAGACACAAAAGCCGTTGGTCAGAAGCTCAAAGGCCCGATTCAGCCAGGCTTCAATGTCGTAAGCCTCCTTGTTCCCCGAAACCCAGGGCCAGATGGCCGAAAAGATCACCCCGTAAAACAGGGCCGAAAGGTCTTCGGCGGGGTAGGGTCTGAACTCCCCTTTTTCCACCCCCTCCTGAAAAATCTCGGTGTAGGTCTCCACCATCTTGTCGTTCAGGCGATTGATATCGGCGTTGAGCTCCGGGGAGAGGATCATGTCGACGCTGCTCCGCAGGGAAATGTACACCCGCACAAAGGCCTGGTTGCTCCTCAGGAAGCGGGCGTTGGCCTGGAGACAGGCGTATGCCCTGTCCCTGGGGGCCAGATCCTTTCGCGAGGCGGCCTCGGCAATGAGGCGGCCCAGGCGGATGCCCCTGTCCATCACCATGTCGTGGAAAATCTGCTCTTTTCCACTGAAGTACTTGTAGATGGTGCCCAGGGGATATTCGGACTTCTGACTGATCTGAGCCATGGTGGTCCCGTAGTACCCCCTCTCCGCAAAAACGGAAAGTGCCGCTTCCAGAATCTCTTCCCGACGCCGTTTGTACTCCCGTTCCTTTCTGCTCAGTCCCGAATCCGTCACGCCCCCTCCCAGTTAGTGAAGTAAATTTTATTATTATTTTGACTTATAATTCTGTCAAGTTGTTTCTCTACGAACCATCGGAAAAGCAGGAAGGGCGGGCTGTTTCGGTGCTATCCCCCCGCCATGGAAATCTACTCGATCTGGTATCAGGGATGCGTATGTCACCCAATACCTTGGGGAATCACCCGCCCTTTCCCGACTTACTTCGGGGTGATCTCCTCCTTGAGCAGGCAACATGCCACGCGCCACTCCGGGGTCCCATTTTCTTTGTATACAATGTTTCCGGGCTGGATGATCCGGTTCATGACGCACCCCTCGGCAATGGAGAGATCAAAGAGATCGGTCTCGTTGATGCGGGGGGCATCCTTAAGTTTCCCGTCCTCGATGACCATGGAGTGAACGGGAAAATCTTCGCACAGGGGACACCTGTAGACCCTGCCGTTGGGAAAGAGAAAGAGGTTGTCCGCCACATGGCCTGCGCACTCGAAGGCCTCTCCCTCCTCTAAGAACACCTTGGGCCAGGTGACCTTGATCCCCCTTCGGGCCACCTCTTCGGCCACCTTGGGAACCACCTCCATCCAGCTGTCCCGGGTCACGCGCATGAGGCCTTCCTCTTCAGCCTCTTCCCGGGCTGAGTTGCCGCGGATTCCCAGCACCTGGATAAAAAAGTGGTTCACCCCGAGTTCTTCCAGGAGGTCGGGCATCTGATCCAGTTCGTGGAGGTTGGCTCCGCTCACCGTGTAGATCAGACTTGTGGAGAACCCCTTGGCCACCCCTTTACGGATACCGGCCATGCAGGTCTCCCAGGAGCCTTTGCCCCGGATGGGGTCGTTGGTGGCGGCGGTGGCGCCGTCCAGGCTGAAGGAGAGGGCGTCCACCTCGGCCGGGGTCACCTTGTCCAGGATGTCATGAAAGAGGTACCCGTTGGTATCGATGGTGATGGAGGCGTAGCCTAAAGCTCTGGCTTTTTTGATGGCCCGGGCAAGGTCGGGGTGCATGGTGGGCTCCCCGCCAAGGAAGATGATATTGGCCTCCTTGGAGCGCGTGGCAAACAGGGCCAGCCACTCTTCGATGGTCTCAATGGGCAGGGTCTGGGTTCCGTGCTGGGTGGGGTTGATGTAGCAGTGGCGGCAGGAGAGGTTGCAGGCCGTCAGGATATGGAAAAAGACGTTGGTGGCGTCTTTGGTAAAGGATACGGTCTTTCTCATGGTTTGTCCTTCTCGTTCGGACCTTCAGGCAGGGGAAAAGACTCCCCCCGGCAATCTGCCGATCCGAACACGGACAAAAGACGCGGCACAGGAAGAAATGGGGTTGTGACTCCCTGGTATTCCCCGGAGCGGTCTCAGTCGGCCATCACTGCTGGGAGCCTTCGATGTGGCGCCTGATGATGACGTTCATTTTCTCTTCTCTGATGCGCTGAAGATCCTGTTTGGTCTTGATCAGTTCCTCGTTGGTTGCCCGAAGGCGAATGGACATGTACTCGGCAAAGATGCGGTAGAGGAGCAACAGAAAGTCGAGGCGTTCGTCGTGGTCGGCCCCGTCTCCTTCCAGCTTCTCCCCGGCCATGGTGTTAACGGCAATGCAGGTGGTTCGTCCCACGGCCGTCACCGTGGCGGACCGCTTCAGGGAGTCGATGATACGCATCTCCCCGAACAGCTCCCCGATGTTGGTCAACCGGGTGATCTCCACGTCCTCTTTGGATACCCGTACGGAACCGGCCAGTAAAAAATAGAGCCAGGGATCCCGATCCCCTTCTTTGATGATCTTCTCACCGTCCTCATACTCACGGATTTTACTCAGCTTCAGGAGTTTTCCGAGGTAGCGGGTTTCGAAATTCTTCAAAGCTGGAATGCTCATGAGTTTCTGGATATTCTGAATATTATCCTTGAGATATCGCGTCTCAATCATGAAGCCTCCTGCCTCCTTTCCATAGAGAAATCCAAGCGGTCCCGTCGGTACATCCGACACAATCCTCAAATTAGTCCCTGTTTGCAGATTATTCAATAAAAATTGTCACTATTCAGCCCAAACAAGCCTTCCGGGGCCAAACTTTTAAAACATTTGACAAACAAGTCGTTGGAGAGCCCTTCCAGGCTTCGCCGAAATCTATTCGACAGGGTCCTGGATAAAAGGGGTGGGTCTTGCCGTGGACTAGCCAAAGACGAGGGAAAGATGAGGAGCTTTCCGGACCATCCATGGCCGGGTCAATGATGGGGTGAAAGGCGCGGCAGAGCCGCGCCTTTCAATGGGCGGGATTAGCAGTGGTAGTCCTGGAGCGGTTTGACCGCGCAACTCTCCTCTTTCAGGCGGGCAATGGCACGGGCAACGGCCATGGCACCGGTGAGGGTCGTGGCAAAGGGCACCTTGAACTTCAGGGCGGCCCTGCGGATCTTGTACCCGTCATGGGTGGTCTCGCTCGTGCCGGACGGGGTGTTGATCACCAGCTGGATCTCGTTGTTCTTGATGGCGTCCACCACGTGGGGGCGTCCCACCGAGACCTTGTTCACCAGCACGTTGGCCACCCCGTTCTTGGTAAGGAAGTCCGAGGTGCCGCTGGTGGCCATGATGGTAAAGCCAAGGGCCTTGAACAGGGAGGCCGTGGGCAGCATCTGGCCCTTGTCTCCCTCCTTGACGCTGATAAAGACGGTGCCCTCGGTGGGCAGGTCGTCTCCGGCAGCGATCTGGGCCTTGGCGTAGGCAATGCCGAAGTCATCGCCGATGCCCATGACCTCGCCCGTGGATTTCATCTCGGGACCCAGCAGGGTATCCACATGGGGGAACCGGTCAAAGGGCATCACCGCTTCTTTCACCGAGATGTGGCTGGGAACGAACTCCTTCTCCAGGCCAACCTCGGCCAGGGTTTTGCCCAGCATCACCTTGGTGGCCAGTTTGGCAAAGGGGATGCCCGTGGCCTTGCTCACAAAGGGAACGGTACGGGACGCCCTGGGGTTGACCTCAATAATATAGAGGCGGTTGTCCTTGATGGCGTACTGAACGTTCATCAGCCCCACCACGCCCAGCTCTTTTGCCATGGCGCGGGTGGCTTCGTGGATCTCGTTGAGCAGGCGGTTGGGGATGCTCATGGGCGGAAGCACGCAGGCTGAGTCGCCGGAGTGGATCCCCGCCTCTTCGATGTGCTGCATGACCCCTGCGATGATGGTCTTCTTCCCGTCGGAGATGGCGTCCACATCAAGCTCCACCGCATCCTCCAGGAACTTGTCGATGAGCACGGGGTGGCCCGGAGAGGCCTCCATGGCTTCCCGGATAAACCCTTCCAGGTCCTCTTCGGAGTAGACCACGCGCATGGCCCGACCGCCCAGCACGTAGGAAGGACGCACCATGACGGGGTAACCGATGCGGCGGGCCTCCACCAGGGACTCCTCGTAGTTCATGGCGATGCCGCTCTCGGGCTGGGTGAGCTTCAGCTTCTTGAGCATGGCCTGGAACTCGTCGCGGTCTTCGGCGCGGTGGATGCTCTCGGGTTGGGTGCCGATGATGGGCACCCCGGCTGCCTTGAGGCCCAGGGCCAGGTTCAGGGGGGTCTGTCCCCCGAACTGCACGATGACCCCGTAGGGGTTCTCCTTTTCCACGATGTGCAGGACATCCTCTTTGGTGAGGGGCTCGAAGTAGAGCTTGTCCGAGGTGTCGTAGTCGGTGCTCACGGTCTCGGGGTTGGAGTTGACCATGATGGACTCCACGCCCTCTTCGCGCAGGGCAAAGGAGGCGTGCACGCAGCAGTAGTCGAACTCGATGCCCTGACCGATACGGTTGGGGCCGCCCCCCAAGATCATCACCTTCTTGTTTTCCGTAACCCTGGCTTCACACTCCTCTTCATAGGTGGAGTAGTAGTATGGGGTCGAGGCCTCGAACTCGGCGGCACAGGTGTCCACCAGCTTGTAGACGGGTCGGATGCCCAAAGCGTAGCGCTGAGCACGGACCCAGTCTTCGTCCGTACCGGTGAGCACACCGATCTGCACATCGGAGAACCCGTTGCGCTTGGCGCGTTTGAGAAGGTCGGCGTCCATCTTCTTGCCTGCGTCGCGGATCACGTCTTCCATGTCGCTGATGCGCTTGATCTGGTGGAGGAACCAGGGGTCCACCTTGGTCATGGCGTGGATCGCCTCCAGGGAGATCCCCGCCTTCATGGCCTGGCGCAGGTAAAAGAGGCGCTTGGAGTTGGGGGTCACCAGGTGGTGCTCGATGTCGGTCTTGGAAAGCTCCTCCACCTCACGGCCGTCGCTGCCCAGGCCGAAGCGGCCGATCTCCAGGGAGCGGATCGCCTTCTGGAGGGACTCGGTGAAGGTACGCCCGATGCTCATGGTCTCACCCACGGACTTCATGGCCGTGGTGAGGTAATCTTCGGTTTCGGGGAACTTCTCGAAGGTCCAGCGGGGCACCTTCATGACCACGTAGTCGATGCTGGGCTCAAAGGAGGCCAGGGTCTCGCCGGTGATATCGTTCTTGAGTTCGTCCAGGGTGTAGCCAACAGCCAGCTTGGCGGCAATCTTGGCAATGGGGTAGCCGGTGGCCTTGGAGGCCAGGGCCGAGCTTCGGGAGACCCTGGGGTTCATCTCCACCACGATGATCTCGCCGTCGGCCGGGTTCACGGCAAACTGGACGTTGGAGCCGCCGGTGTCCACCCCGATCTCGCGGAGGATGGCGATGGAGGCGTCACGCAGCTTCTGGTACTCCTTATCGGACAGGGTCTGGGCCGGGGCCACGGTGATGGAGTCCCCGGTGTGGACCCCCATGGCATCCAGGTTTTCGATGGAGCAGATGATCACGACGTTATCCGCCTTGTCCCTGACCACCTCCAGCTCGTACTCTTTCCAGCCGAGGACAGACTGCTCCAGCATCACCTGGGTGTTGAGGCTGGCCTCAAGACCTGCCTTGCAGAAGGCCTCCAGCTCCTCGGGGTTATAGGCCACGCCCCCGCCGGTGCCGCCCAGGGTAAAGCTGGGCCGGACGATGATGGGAAAGCCGATCTCATCGGCAACCTGCCTCACCTCGTCCATGGTGGTGGCAAACCCGCTTCGGGGAATGTTCAGGCCGATCTTGTTCATGGCGTTGCGGAAGAGCTCGCGGTCCTCGGCCTTCTTGATGGTGGCCACGTCCGCGCCGATCATCTCCACACCAAACTTATCCAGAACGCCCATCTCGGCCACGCCGATGGCGGTGTTGAGGCCGGTCTGGCCCCCCAGGGTGGGAAGGATGGCGTCGGGCCGCTCCTTTTCGATGATCTTGGCCAGGGTCTCCGGGGTCACCGGCTCAATGTAGGTGCGATCGGCCGTCTCCGGGTCGGTCATGATGGTGGCAGGGTTGGAGTTCACCAGAACCACCTCGTACCCCTCTTCCCGCAGCGCCTTGCACGCCTGGGTCCCGGAGTAATCAAATTCACACGCCTGGCTGATGATGATGGGCCCGGCGCCTACGATCAATATCTTATTTATGTCGGTGCGTTTTGGCATGATCCCTTGCCTCTACTAATCTATCGGTTATGGTTGCCTCCGGCGAGCCTGCCGGGGGCCAAACGTTTGCCCAATGTATATGAGCTGGGTTTGACAAACAGGTTATAAACACGTGAGGTGCCTTCGTCTTCCTGACCTGCACAGGTTTAAACATGACCGGAAGCATTTTGACCTCATTCAATTCACCTCAGCCTCACCACGGGCGAAGCCCGTCAGCGAATGTGATCGACCTGAGGAACGAAGGTCAGGAGCATTCGCGAACCTGGGGCCCAGGGGATCATCCCCTGGCCGCCGGAGGCAAACTTTCGGGCATAAAAAAACAGGGCAACAAGTGCCCTGTTCTTAAACAGTGAAACGTTCCATCATGGAAACAAACTCATCAAACAAGTACTGGGCATCGTTGGGGCCCGGAGACGCCTCCGGATGGTACTGCACACTGAGCACGGGGTGAACCTTGTGTCTCAAGCCTTCCACGGTGCGGTCGTTGAGGTTCACATGGGACACTTCCACGTCGGCTGCGGACAGGCTGTCCATGTCGGCTGCAAATCCGTGGTTCTGACTGGTGATCTCCACCTTGGATGTTTCGGTGTTCTGCACGGGCTGGTTGCCGCCGCGGTGGCCGAACTTGAGCTTGTAGGTCTTTCCGCCCAGGGCCAGGCTCATGATCTGGTGGCCGAGGCAGATGCCGAAAATGGGGCGGTACCCGATGAGGGCTTTCACCGTCTCTACGGCGTAGGTCACGGGCTCGGGGTCGCCGGGGCCGTTGGAGAGAAAGATTCCGTCGGGGTTCATGGCCTTGACGGTCTCAGCGGTGGTGTTTGCGGGCACCACAATCACCTCGCAACCTGCGGCTTCCAGAAGGCGGATGATGTTGAACTTGATGCCGAAGTCAAAGGCCACCACCGCTTTTTTCTCGCCTCGGGCGGTAAAAAGGCCCTCTGCCAGCTCTTCCTGAATGAAGACCGGGGTGTCGTTGACCAGGCGGTAGGGCTTGTCCGTGGAGACGCCGCTGGCCAGGTCGCACCCTTCCATGGAGGGCAGGGCCTTGGCTTTTTCCACGAGGGCCTCGGGGTTGGCCACATCCGTTGAGATGATGCCGCGCTTGGCGCCGTGGGTCCTGAGGTGCAGGGTCAGTGCCCGGGTATCGAGTTCATCGATGCCCACGACATTGGCTGCCTTGAGGTAGTCAGCCAGGCTCATGTCGGCCCGCCAGTTGCTGTAATCGTCCTGATACTCTCGGACGATGAGGGCTGAGGCCTGGATCCGGGAGGACTCCACGTCCTCACGGCTTACGCCGTAGTTTCCAATGAGGGGATAGGTCATGGTGACCATCTGTCCACGGTAGGAGGGGTCGGTGAGAATTTCCTGATACCCCGTCATGCTGGTGTTGAAGACAACCTCTCCACCCACCTCGCCGGGACCTGTAAAGCTGCGGCACGAAAAAATTCGTCCGTCTTCGAGGGCAAGCAGTGCTTTCATGAAAGGTGATTCCTTATTTGACAAACGATGCGGGACACCAAAGGGCGGCCCTGCATGGCCCGTCCATAATGCATGAATCATGGTGAGACGGATCACGTGGATCCATCGTCATTACGGCTCTTTGAAGGGGTGTTTTCCTTTGCCGGAGTCCGCGCGCAACTATCCCGCTTCTTACGCAGGCGGTAAAAAGCGGGATAGCAATAAACCAAATGGAAACTGTCAGCTGTTGTGTCGGTGAAGATAAAAGGGCGCTCCCCTCACCTTGAAACCGATATAAAACCGGTTTTACCCCATGGGGGTGTTGGTGATCAGGGTCCAGATCCCGCACGGGCAGGCATCGGCGCAAAATCCGCAGCCAATGCAGCGATCCGTCTTCACCACATACTCAAAAGGCGAGCTCGGATTCCCCGTCTCGCGTCTTTCAATCGCCTCTTTGGGGCACAAGGTAACACAGATACCACAGTCTCTGCAACTCCCACATGACGAACATTCGGTTCCGCAGGTCTGGAGATCTTCAAAGACGGAGAGCCTGGGGTCGAAATAGGCCAGGTTCATGCGGTCTTTGGCGATCACCTCCCGGGGGTCCCGTCCAGACGGACGCTTGCCCTTACTGATGGCGTCGATGGTCTCGGCGGCTCGCCTGCCCGCGCCGATGGCGTCGGTGATGAGCCCGAGCCCCGTGATATCGCCGATGGCAAAGATCGAGGGGTCGGTGGTCTGGCCGTTCTCGTCCACGGAGACGTAACCGTTCCGGGCAATGGTGACGCTTCGGGGCAGAAACTCCGAATCGGCCATGTCCCCGATGGAGAGGATCACTGTATCGGCTTCCAGAAGCTCTCCGTCCGTGAGCAGCACGCCCTTGTCCGTAATCTCCCGGGTAAAGCAGGGCCACTTGAACTTGGCCCCGGCCTTTTCGGCGGCCTCTTTCTCTTCGCCGAAGGCGGCGGGTTCCTGGATGTCGATGAGGGTGACATCCTCAGCCCCGCAGCGCACGGCCTCGGTGGCGGCGTCACATGCGGAGTTGCCCGCACCGATGATCACCACCTTTCTGCCCGGCTTGGCCTTGTTCTCCTTGGCCTCGGCCAGAAAATCGTTGCCGGTGACCAGGCGCTCTTTTCCGGGGATATCGAGCATGCGGGGTTTCTGGGCCCCTGCGGCCATGACGATAAAGTCGTTGTCCGCCTTCATCCGATCGAGCTCCACCGCGGACAAGGGCTGCTGGAGATGGATGTGGGGCAGAATCTCGCTGATGCGAGAAAGCTCCGCATCCAGGACCTCTTTGGGAATCCGGCTCTCCGGGATCACCGAGGCGATCTTTCCGCCCAGGGTGGGGGCGGTGTCGTAGACCACGGGATCATGGCCGGCCATGCGCAGCTGCCAGGCCACGGAGACTCCGGCGGGCCCGCCGCCGATGACCGCCACCTTGCGACCGGACACCTCCGGCACGCTGGGTACCTGGGCCGCAATGCTCGCCTTGCCCAGCTGCTTGATGTCGATGGAGGGCATAAAGGCCGACTGCTTGGTGCAGGCCGCCATGCAGGGGTTGGGGCAGAGGTAGCCGCACACCGTTGCGGGAAAGGGCGTGTAGTGAAGGGCCAGTTCCACGGCCTCGTCCACCAGACCGTTTCGCACCAGTCCCCAGCGCTGCTGAACGGGAATACCCGAGGGACAGGCCCCCTGGCAGGGTGCCACGTACTTCTGGTTCTCCCACACCGGCACAAAACGCCGCATCTCTCCGGTGGTGATGACGGGGACATGGCTCATGTCCAGGTCGGTAAGGTCTCCGATGAGTCCCCCCTCCCCCAACTCGCTGTCCCACACCTCACGGCGAAAGGAGGCCATGGACCGGGTTGCGCTTCCCATCTTCTCCTGGGGAGTCCGGGCCACGATGAGCTGCCAGTCGTCGCGACGGGCCAGCTTGGTGTAGGCGTCCTCTTTGCCGATACGGGAAAGAAAGGACTTCAGGTTCGTTGCAAGCCACTCCCACTCCTCATCGGAGATGGGGGCCATGCGGGCGTCGCCCTGGCTGTAGCCTTTGATGGGACCCCGGAAAAAGACCCGTCCCCCCACCATGCCCACCAGGGGGCGGTAGCCGAGGACGTTCTCTTCGTTCTGGGGATCCCAGCCGCAGACCACGGCGGTGCCGCCAGCCATGAACTCGCCGAAATAGTCACCGGCCGACCCCAGCACCCAGAGTTCAGGGGGTTCGAACCGGGGGTTCTCCTTGGTCATGGTCATGCCGCGGGCGCCGATGTTGCCGCATACGGACACACGGCCCTGGGCCATGGCGTTGCACGCGCCGTTGGAGGCGTTGCCGTGGACGATAATCTCGGCCCCGGCGTTGAGCCAGCCGATGTCGTCGGAGGCCGCCCCCATGATTTCGATGGTCGTGTTGGGAAATCCCATGGACCCGGTCCGCTGACCGCAGGTGCCGGTGATCCTGACAGAGACCTTCTCATCACCGGCGCCGTGAAGGCGGCCGCCGATGCCGTGCTGCCCTAAGGCATCCACCTCAATCTGTCGGTACCCTTTGGCGACGGCCTTCTGGATCTTCTCCTCCATCTGGCGCGAAGCAATGCGGGTTCCCTCTTCCTTTCCATGGATGGTAATTTTCGTCTTGCTCTTCATGTCGGTTACACCATGTATTTGATATCGAGACGTTCTGCCGCGTCGCGGTCGTCAATCCCCAGGGCATCGGACATGCCGATGGGCAGGGAGGTGGATCGGCCAAGGGGTGCGATGATCTTTTTGAGCTCGGTGTCAAAAGAGACATACATATCCACCACGCGCTGGGCCACATGCTCCGGGTCGAGGCGACGGTAGAGCCTGGGATCCTGAGAGGTGATCCCCTTGGGACAGATCCCCAGGTTGCAGACATTGCACCGGTCGGCCTCGGAACCGACACAGCCGGCTGCCGCCTGCATCACGTACTTGCCCGTCTGCACCATGCTGGCCCCCAGCATGATGAGGGAGGCCGCGTTGGCCGCCAGGTTCCCGTTCTTGCCGATGCCGCCGCCGGCAGACAGGGGCAATTCGTTCTCCATGCCGATCTCCACCAGGGTCTTGTAGCAGTCCCGTAAGCTTGATGCGATGGGGTGCCCCATGTGGTTCATGGAGACATTGTACGCCGCCCCGGTGCCCCCGTCTTCCCCGTCGATGGCAAGACCCGCCGCGTAGGGGTTTCGGGTGAGGTTGTTCAAAACCGCAAGGGAGGTGGAAGACGCCGAAATTTTGGGGTACACCGGCACCCGGAAGTTCCAGGCCATGGACATGGACTGGATCATCTTGGCCACGGACTCCTCAATGGAGTACTGGGTCTGGTGGGTGGGCGGACTGGGCAGGCTGACCCCGGTGGGGACGCCGCGGATGGCCGCAATCAGTTTATTGACTTTATGCCACATCAAGAGACCGCCATCGCCGGGCTTGGCGCCCTGGCCGTACTTGATCTCGATGGCGCAGGGATCCACCTTCATCTCGGGGATGGCGTGGATGATCTCGTCCCAGCCGAAGTAGCCGGAGGCCACCTGGAGGATGACGTATTTCAGGAACTCGGAGCGCAGCAGGCGCGGAGGGCACCCGCCCTCACCTGTGCAGATGCGCACGGGCATGCCCAGCTCTTCGTTCAGGTAGGCCACTCCCATCTGGAGCCCTTCCCACATGGTGGGGGACAGGGCACCGAAGCTCATGCCGCCGATGACAAGGGGATAGATCTCCCGCACCGGGGGGACCCACTCGCCCTTCATCTGGCGCTGGATCTGCTCCTTGGGAGGCAGCACCCGACCCAGAAGGGTCTTGATATCAAACTCGTGGCGCCCGGCATCCAGGGCCGGGTCCGTGAGCATGGAAATACGGGTGAACTTGATCCGATCGAGGATCCCTGCGCCTTCGGACTTCCTGCGACCGCCCCGCTTCAGGGGCTGACCGCCCTGGTCGATGTGGTAGCGCTGCTTGTCCGCTTCGTCGTTCCGCCTCGGAAGGATGGCGTCGTTGGGACAGACCTGGGAGCACATGGCGCACCCGATGCAGGCGTGCTTGGGCTCGGTCTTCTGGCGAATGCCGTAGAACAGGGAAAATTTGTTTTCCACCTTGCCGCTGAGCCCCATGGGGACGTCGACGTGCCGCTTGCGGAAGACCCCCAGCTCAAGGGCCTTCACAGGGCAGACTGCCGTGCACTGGCCGCAGAGGGTGCAGGCATCCTTGTTCCAGTCGATCTGCCAGTGCAGATCCTTGATGCTTAATGAGGAAGGTGTAATCGTTCCGTTTGCCGACATATCTGAACCTCCTGACGATCGGGACCCACAATGGCCGTGTCGAGATACATGGGTTGAAAATCTTTGGACTTGTCTCGGTCGGGAATGGCTGAATCCAGGCCGCAAATCTCAGATGAGTAGGCGAAGATTCCGGGCCGTCCCCCGATGACCCCGGGGCGCAGCTTCTTTCTGTCCTGCACCATAAACAGGCTGTGGTCCGGGAGGCTCCCGATGACACAGTTGGGCCCGTCGATGATCAGGCGCCTGCAGGTGTGTTTCAGCTGGGTGAGCAGATCGCTGTTGGCGTGGGAAGCCAGGGCTTCTCCTGCCAGGGGGGTGATGATGTGCTTGTAGAACTCCAGCCCCAGGCCCAGCTCTTTTTGCATGTAGTGCAGAATATGGGTGAACACCTCGGAGTCGGAGTTGAACCCCATGTACCCCTCAAAGCCCCTCTTCTGAAGGAATTCCCGGATGGGAATAAAGGCAGTGTTCTCCCCGTTGGTCATGGTGGAGAAGCCCTGGACAAAGAAGGGGTGGCACGCGTAGAGGTTGATGGCGTAGTTGGTATTCTGGCGTCCCTGAGCCATGATGATGCGGGCCTGGATGTCGTTGGCGTCAAGCTTGAGGTAGCGTCCGACAGTCAGGGGATCGCCGATCTCTTTGATCATGATGACATCGGGCCAGAAGGAGAAGACGATCATGTCTTTCTCCTCTTCACCCATGGCGCGGAGCTCCAGGCGGATGCGGGTAAGCTCCTCCTGCTTTTTCTCCCAGCTCCAGTCCTCCCACTCCTCGGGGTATTCATAGGCGCGGATGAGATAAACGTCCCGCTTGGGCACCCCTTCGGGGGGGGTCTTGTCGAGTTTGAAGGAGATCTTGTATTTGGTAATAAAGCCCTTCTCCATCATCTTGACGTCAAGGCGACGGAGCCCGGCCTCGGTAAAGATCCCCGAGAGGATGGGTGCATCCTTCATGGTTTCAAACGGTCCGCCGAGGTCCCTTAAAAAGAGCCCGACACCGGAGCCGTCATGGCCTTCCCGCATCACGTCCAGGGCCTCAAGGGCCACCATGGGCGATACGGGATCTTCGCTGGTGATTGCAAACAAACGACACATCTTTGTCTCTCCTTACACGGGTGCGAATCCATATCTCACACGAGAAAAGATCATTTCACGCCAGCGAGACATCCGTCGGCGCAAAGTGATCTCGAAGATTTTCAAACAACCCCCTTGGTCCCACATCGGTTAGCTGCCTCCATGCCTGACTGAGGCATGGGGCCTATTCTCTGCCGGGATCTCCCTTTTTACTGCGGCCAACGGGGCCACAAGACGGAGACATCCAAAGCCACCACTCCCTATGGGGCGGGCTCTTGGCCGTCCTGTCGGGAAACACCGCAAGGTGGTATGCATGAGATAAACCAGGTCGTGGTTTCGCAAAAGCCATCGCTGGGAAGCCCTTCCGAAACCGTCCATCGTGGGTGGTAAATCGGTATTATTACCGAACTCGAACAAGAAAAGCAATAATTTTAGTTTATTACACAGATATATCAGATACCAGATACAAAACACCCCCACCCAGCCATCGTGATCCATTCCGCGTTACGAAGCCGGCGACGGGCGTATTTTCGGGATTTCGCCATTTTTTGGTAGCAAATCTGAAAAAAACGCATTCGCAACAGTTAAAGTGACGATATTTGCTTGATATCAAAAGTATCAGATTCCATCAGTGATCTGACTCCCGGACTCCCCTGCTGCGGATCGGGCGCGTATGGCCTGCCCAAGGCCCATATTCAAGGCCATGATGACTGCCTCCATGCATATATGTCACACCCCACGCGAATTCCTCGATAACGCTTGCACAATGGCAGCCTTCATGCATTCGCCACAGGGTTTCCAGGTGCCCCCACCTGGCCGCCGGAGGCGCGCCCATGAAAAGGCTATTTGCAGGGGCGCCTTTCGCTTTTCCCCGGCAACAAAAAAAGCCCCCGGCAGGTATGCCGGGGGCTTTCTTTACAACTGACAGATCTCTTTTAGGTGTGCTTCCCGCAGGAAGCAAAGGGATCAGGCGGAGAGCTTCTCCACAGCAATATTCAGCATGCGGCGCACGGGCTCGGCCGCTCCCCAGAGGAGCTGGTCACCCACGGTAAAGAGGCTGATGACCCCGGGACCGAGGTTCATCTTTCGGATACGGCCCACGGGCACGGTGAGGGTCCCGGTAACGGCCGTGGGGGTGAGGTCCTTCAAGGTGGCTTCCTTGGTGTTGGGAACCACCTTCACCCAGTCGTTGGCTGATGCCAGCAGGCGTTCCACCTCGGCGATCTCCAGGTCGTCCTTAAGCTTAAGGGTAATGGCCTGGCTGTGGCAGCGCATGGTACCGATGCGCACACAGATACCGTCGATGGGAATGGGCGTCTCGTTTTCCAGGATCTTGTTGGTCTCGGAAACCCCTTTCCACTCTTCCCGGGTCTGACCGTTCTCCATGGGGCTGTCGATCCAGGGAATGAGGCTGCCGGCCAGGGGGGCACCGAAGTTGTCCGTGGGAAAGGCGTCACCCCGCATGGCACCGGCCACGGCAGTGTCCACGGCAGCCACGGGGCCGTCAAGGATGGGCTGCGCCGCTTCGTTGATGGCGCCCATCTGGGAGACCAGCTCTTTCATGTTTTTGGCGCCGGCACCGGAGGCCGCCTGGTAGGTCATGGTAGAGAGCCACTCCACCTGGCCCGCCTCAAACAGGCCGCCCAAGGCCATGAGCATGAGGCTCACCGTGCAGTTGCCGCCGATGAAGTCCCGAATGCCCGCATCAAACCCTTTGTCGATGACCTCACGGTTTACGGGGTCCAGGACGATGATGCTTTTTTCGGACATACGCAGGGCAGAGGCCGCATCAATCCAGACACCGTTCCATCCGCCCTCGCGGAGCTGGGGGTGTACCTTTTTGGTGTAGTCGCTGCCCTGGCAGGAGACGATGACCTCCATGCCTTTAAGGATCTCCACATCAAACCCGTCCTGGAGCACCGGGATCTCTTTTCCGATGTCCGGTCCCTTCTGGCCTGCCTGGCTGGTGGTAAAAAAGACCGGGTCGATGCCCTGAAAATCATTTTCCGACCGCATTCTCTCCATGAGAACCGAGCCGACCATTCCTCTCCATCCGACGATACCTACCTTCACCATGATTTTCATGCTCCTTACGATATGTTTGAATAACGATCAGCCTGGGTCATCAGACAGTTTCCATCCCTCCCCTTCAGGGCCTCGGAAGCTGATCGGTGTGGTGTCACATCGCCCAGGCAGCCGCATTGTGCGCCTCAACGAGTGCATTAATATGAAACCTGCTTAGCTGAACACGGTCCCCACTCTTGGCTTTGTCAATCCATGCCCTGGATGATCCGCAGCAGCTTCGGGGCCAGGGGGGACCCGGCTCGGTGCAGTTTCCGGTATACCTCAAGGGCTTTTTCCATCTGAGCTGTTTCGTCATAAGCCATGCCCAGCCGAAAGGTGGTGGGCAGGTCATCGGGCTTCAGCTGCGATGCCTGATAAAAAGCGGACAGGGCCCCGAAGTAGTCTCCGGTCTCCTCCTGGAGGTTGCCGAGACGATAGTGGATCTCCCAGCTCTCCGGGTGGCGTTCGGCCCCCTTTTTCAGCACACTGACGGCCTTCCAGCGTTTCTTGAGCCGAAGGTAGCAGTCGCTCAGGAGCAGGGTCGCCGACTCATTGCTCTCGGCCTCGGCCTCCAGGGACTGCTTCAACACCTTCGAGGCCTCTTTGTATTGCTCCTTTCCGTACAGGGTCCGTCCCTCGTTAAAAAGGGGCCCGGCGTACAGGGCAGAAGACCAACCGGCAATCAGAAGGGCCGCCAGCCATATGCACCCCCACCTGCGATTCCTGCGAGATATCATCATGATTCATTCCATCCGTTCACTGATCCGGTTCACATCATGTCGCCGCCCCTTGAATACAGAAGAGCACCCACAGATATCGACAAAGCCATATCGCTTGGTCAACACGTTGCGTGGTCATCATGAAAGATGTCGGCGATTCTCAAGGAAGCATTTCCCAGCGGCGAGGTACATACGATAAAGATCTTATAGATAAACACAAAACGTCAAGAAACGGCAAGCTATTCCTGACGCGCCTGCTGTTTTAAGGCATGGCCCCCGGGGTCGGGAGTGCTCTTTTCTGCTTTCGTTTGTGGAGCCGTGACCCGGTGAGATGGGCTGGCTGGTGACATGATGATGGGCATATGAAATTCACCTGGCTTTAACCGGAATATCTCCGGCGGGACGCTTTTTGAAAAAAGGTCCCCTTCGCGTTCAGCTTTGCGTAAAAAAATGTTCTGGTGCAGGTGAAAAACGAAAAAGGCGAGGCAGTGTTGCGGGGCGTCAACAAAGAAAACCAGATTGCCAAACCCAGCTTGAAAAATAGGCAAGGGGATGGCCCCCGGCACGGTCGCCGGGGGCTGCTTTTTTTTTGAACGGAACCGTTACGATGCTTTTTTCTTTGCCACCATCACGAGCCAGGACTCTTCAAGGTGACTCTCCACCAGGTCAAACCCGGTCTCATCGAGGCGGGCTTCCACCATGGGGCCCTTCTCATCCAGAATCCCGGAAAGGATCACCAGGGAGTCGTCGTGGACCACCTTGTGGATGTCACCGAGAAGCTCCACCACCACCTCGGCCAGGATATTGGCCACCACCAGGTCGTAGGCTTTACCCGCCTGGGAGATGAGATCGGCGCAGATAACCGAAAAACAATCCGGCACCTGGTTGAGGGCAAGGTTCTCGGCGGCGGTCTCCACAGCCACGGGGTCGTTGTCCACCCCCAGCCCCTCTTTTGCCCCGCACAGGCTGGCCGCCACCAAAAGAATCCCGGATCCGGTGCCCACATCCAGGACTGTCATACCCTCTTTGGTGTGGTGCTCGATCATCTCCACGCACAGGCGCGTGGTGGGATGGGTGCCTGTGCCGAAGGCCATGCCCGGGTCGATGGAGATCACCTTCTCGCCTTCGGCGGGCTCATAGGCCTCCCAGGTGGGACGCACCACAAACCGCTCGGTAAGGTGCACCGGCTTGAAGTTCTCTTTCCAGGCCTCGTTCCAGTCCGTGTCGGGAATGGTGTCGGTGGTAACAACACAGGCAATGCCCGTTCGCTCTGTCAGGGCACCAAGACGCTTTTCAAGGGCGACAACTGCCTCCCCTTCGGTGCCGTCTGCAGTCAGGTAGCCGGTGACAGCGTATTCGGTGTCCTGGCTGTATCCGCCGGGATCCCACCCCTCCACAGGCTCGACATCGGGAAGGGTAACAGAGACCGATCCGATCCCCACTGCGGTAAATTCATCGGCGATGAGCTCATCGGCCGGAAGGTCCCCTTTCGGGGTATAGGTCACACGTATCTCAAGCCATGCCATGGCAGTATTCTCCTTAACTGTGTTGCTGATTCGGCCCCTGGAAAACAACCAAAAGCGATGCCTCCGGCGGCAAGGTGAGCCACCTTGAAAGCTGGTTGCCCCAGCGCTTTCCCCCTCGTTCCTCGGGGAAAAGCGCTGGGGCATTCATGGTCAATTCGACTATTTATTTCTTATATTCCCTCTTACGAGGTATGTCCGATAGGTTAAAACAGTCGGCTTATCCATAACGTTCGACGGGTCCAAGTCGTTGGTAAGACCTGTTTGTCAAACTTTCTAAAAGTTTGGCCCCCGGCAGGGCCGCCGGAGGCTTTTTTAAGCTAAATGGCTACTTCCGTTTTTTCTTGGCCCCGCTTGCTGCCTTGCCCACGGCTTTTTTTGGCACGTTCCGGCCCCCGGGGCGGGTGTCGTACATCTCCCGGGAAGGGTTGAAATAGCCGTGTTTGAGCTTTGGAAACCGTTTTTCCAGCTTCATGATCATGCGCCGGATGCCCACGGGCAGTCCCACGGGACCGGCTTCCTGCATCAGGGTGTAGTACCTTAAGGGGTCAAAGTTCAGGTTGCGCCACTGGATGAGGTCCACGGAGCACGCCTCAACAAATGTGTTTAAGGCCTCCACCTCCTCCAGGCAGTCGGTAACCCCGGGCACGTTGAGGTAGTTGATGGCTTTGTAGGCCCCGTACTCCTTGGCCACGGCAAAGCTCTCCACCACATCTTCGAAGCAGTAGCCATTGGGACGGAAATAGGCGCTGTAGATCTCTTTTCTCACGCTGTTCATGCTCACCCGGATGGAGTCCAGGCCTGCGGCAAAGAGGCGGTCCAGCACCTTGGGCAGGCTGCCGTTGGTGTTCATGTTGATGGTCCCTGTGGTGTTTTGAGCACGGATCAGGGCAATGGCCGGTTCAATCACATCTGCGGCAAGCAAGGGGTCCCCTTCGCAGCCCTGACCAAAGCTTACCACCCCGTTCGGTACCCGCTCAAAGTGGGTAAGGGCCACCTGGCTGATCTCTTCGGGACTGGGGGTAAAATCGATGCGGTCCTGGCAGGAGGAGAGGGAGGGGCCGCTCTGAAAGGAGATGCACCCCAGGCACCGGGCGTTGCATTGGCGCGAGGTGGGCAGCGGCGCTTCGCATCGTCCGATATACAGGTTCTTGGCAGCCGGGCACCCGTAGGAGAGGGCGCAACGCTCCAGATGACGGAACAGGCGGTTGTCGGGAAACCTTTCACGCATCTCCTCCACCCCGTCCTTGACCTTGGGAATGGGCATGAGGCGAAGTTCCTGGCGCTCTTCGGCGTCCACCCTGAAGGAGGCGGTGCGAAACCCCTCATCATACCACCCCACGGCACAATAAGAGAAGAGGGGCAGGGGCTCTGCGCCGTCCTCTTCCACGGCCGCGGCCTGGGCGGTGTTCACGTATCCCGGCGAGTTGAAGGCCGCCACCGGAAAAATACGCTCTTCGGGATTGTACGGGTTGTGGGAGAGGGTCTCTACCACACCCTCTTCCATGTTCCAGACCAGGGCGTACCGGTCGGGAAGCCGCATCAGCTCGCCTCCGTCCGGCATGAACAAGGTCTCCCCTACGGTGAGGGGAATGAGCATCTCTCCGCATCGTCCCACGGCAGCGTAACCTTCCAGATCGAAGATTTCGCCTTTTTCATTTGCCACCAGGGCGGTCACCAGCCTCTCTTTACCATGCGCTCTTACCACTGGAATTGTTTCCCGTTATCTATTATATTTAAAAGGATTTATCAAAAATATTGCCTAAATGGGCCTCTTGCCTGTATATAAGGTACATCCTAAAGCGGGATGCCCTGGTTGTAGCACAAAGGACCGGGGCGTCAAACCGTCTTTTTTTCACAGGATGACCGCTCCGATATCCCCCCCACCGAAGGATCGTGATGCCGGCAGGCCGCACCCGCATCCATCCATCGACGAAAGGGATGTGCTCTTCGAAGGCCTCATCGGAATCTGAGCCATCCAAAGCGATCAGGGCACGACTCCCCGAGCCACACGTACGCCTGACTTTACGCACCGTGGCCATGGTCTCAATCACCAATCACACGCAACATAACTGAAACGATTTGGGAAGAAATACGATTGATACGAAACCTATTTAAACGCATAGCGGAATTTGTCACAGGATCGAGCAAGGACGACGACTCGTCGGCCATACCGTTCGCGGAACTCTCACGCAAAAAAGCGGAAGAACAGGCAAAAAAAGAGCGGGCTGAACGAAAACGACGGCCCCGGGACAAGAAGAACACCGACCAGAAAAAGGACGCGGCCAAGTCCCAACGCGGTGATTCCCGACAGCGCTCCAAGGGCAAGACAACCAAACAGGCCCCTGCCAAACGCGCCTCCGAAGGCCAGAAACCCCGTGAAGAGAAAGCACCAAACCGGAACGGCCGCAACTCCCAGAGCCAGCGACCCCAGCGTGAGGCCTCTCCCAAAAAAGAGGCCCCAAAACGAAACGCGGCCCCGAAGCAGCCCAAAAAGCCTGCCTGGAAGCTTGAAGATTTTCAGGTTCCGGAAAAAGAAGGCGAGGTCCGTTTCCACGACCTTGACCTGCCCATCAAGCTCATGCAGGGCATTGCCGACCTGGGCTTTCAGTACGCCACCCCCATTCAGGCGGGCTGCCTGCCTGAAACCCTGAAGGGCCGGGACGCCATCGGCAAAGCACAGACCGGTACCGGAAAGAGTGCGGCCTTTCTCATCACCATCATCAACCACATTGCAAAGCACCCCATGCGTGGCGGCCCCGAGCGCGGATTTCCCCGTGCTCTGATCCTTGCCCCCACCCGCGAGCTGGCCCTGCAGATCGAAAAAGATGCCCGGGCCCTCTGCAAGTTCACCCCCTACACCATCGTCTCCCTCTTCGGGGGCACCGGTTACGACAAGCAGAAAAAAGGCATGGCCGGTCCCGTGGATATCATCGTGGCCACCCCGGGCCGCCTCATCGACTTCAAGAACCAGAGGCTGGTGGACCTCTCCCGCGTGGAGATCCTGGTCATCGACGAAGCCGACCGCATGCTGGACATGGGCTTCATCCCCGATATCCGTAAGATCGTCTACGCCACTCCCCACAAGGAGCAGCGCCAGACCCTCTTTTTCAGCGCCACCTACTCCAGTGATGTGATGCGCCTGGCCGAGCAGTGGACCCGGGATCCCCATCACACAGAGATCGAGCCCGAAACCGTGGAGTCCGCATCCGTGGACCAGAAGATTTTCCTGGTCACCACCGATGAGAAGTTCCCCCTCCTCTACAACCTCATTACCTTGAGAAAGCTCACCAAGGTTCTGGTCTTCACCAACCGAAGGGACCAGGCACGAAACCTTGCCGAGCGCCTCAACAAGCTCAAAATCAAGGCTGACCTGCTCTCCGGAGAAGTGGCCCAGAACAAGCGCATCCGTGCCCTGGAGGATTTTCGATCCGGCAAGGTCGAGGTGCTCGTGGCTACGGATGTGGCCGCCCGCGGTCTTCACATCGATGAAATCAGCCACGTCATCAATTACAACCTGCCCCAGGACCCCGAGCACTATGTCCACCGTATCGGTCGTACCGGCCGGGCAGGCGCCACAGGCACATCCGTGAGTTTTGCCTGTGAAGACGACTCCTATTACATCCCGGCCATTGAGGAGCTCCTCGGCCACAAGCTGAGCTGCGAGTACCCCGCTGACGAGCTGATTCAGGAGGTGAAGTCTCCGTCACGCAATCAGCGTCAGAGATCTCGAAAGCCCCAGTCTTCCCGTCAGGAGCCCAAGGCACAGGAAGCCGATACCCAGAAGCCTGACCTTGAAAGTTCCCAGGAAGAGGATACTCCCCGTGAGGAGACCGCCCCCAGGGAACCCCGTAAATCAAGGTCACCCCGGGCCAAAAAAGGACCCGCCAAAGGCCCGGCAGCCCACTCTCCCTGGCTTGATCCCATCGCCATGGAAGAGCCGCCGGAAGATGAAGGAACCTCGGATATCCCAGAGACGTCCACTGTAGCCATGCCCGAGTTAACCCTTACGGATAAACCCGAGCCTAAAGCGGACCCTGTGGAAGAACCCGAAGCGGCTCCTGCGGAAGAGCCTGAAGCGGCTCCTGCAGAAGAACCTGAAGCGGCTCCTGCAGAAGAACCTGAGACTGCTCCTGCAGAAGAGCCTGAAGCAGCTCCTGCAGAAGAGCCTGAAGCAGCTCCTGCAGAAGAGCCTGAAGCAGCTCCTGTGGAAGAGCCTGAAACTGCTCCTGCAGAAGAGCCTGAGGCAGCTCCTGTGGAAGAGCCTGAGGCAGTTCCTGTGGAAGAGCCTGAGGCAGTTCCTGTGGAAGAGCCTGAGGCAGTTCCTGTGGAAGAGCCTGAGGCAGTTCCTGTGGAAGAGCCTGAGGCAGCTCCTGCGGAAAAACCTGAGGCAGCCCCTGCGGAAGAACCTGAAACGGCCCCTGCAGAAGCACCTGTCGAAATGGCAAATGAACCCAAGGCCACTTCGCGTCAGCCGAAGAGTCCCCGACCGATTCGTCAGACCCGCCGTCCCAACGCACCTAAGTATCGCAAGCGTTCGGGAGGCCGGTACACGAGCAAGCCTCGCACCGACAGATAAAGCCCCCTGATGACACAAAGCGCCGCTTGAAAAAGCGGCGCTTTTTTTTTGTTTTTTTGATAACAATGCAGGTGAACCTCCGGCCACCCGGAAGGGCTCCATGGATTCGTTTCCTCCGGGTCATCGGTTATCTTCACACAAGCCATCGCGTGACAACGCGATCCAACTGGTTGAGGTGCTCCCAATGAACCAACCCGTCAAGCTGCTGCTCTTTGATATCGGCGGCGTCTTTATCCAGCTCTCCGGCGTGGACCAGATGCTTTCGTGGACAAGGGGCCTCCACACGGAAACAGAACTCTGGACACTCTGGATCAACTCCCGGGCCGTGAAAGAGTTTGAAACCGGTCGGATCACACCCGACACCTTTGCCGCTGAGTTGATCCGTGAATTCTCTCTTCCTGTGGATGTCCCCACCTTTCTGGAAGCCTTTGTCTCCTGGACCACCCAGCCTTTTCCGGGCTTTCAGGAGCTCATGGCGGGCCTCAACGGCGACTACCTCACCGCCTCCCTCTCCAACACCAATGAGCTTCACTGGAACAACCTCTGCGACAGCCTGCACATTCACCGGCTCTTTCACCACAACTTTCCCTCCCACGAACTCGGGTGCATGAAGCCGGACAAGGCCTCCTTTTGCCACGTCCTTGACACCCTTCAGGTGCCCCCGGAGGAGACCCTCTTTTTCGATGATACCCCCGTCAACATCGACGCTGCCCGCGCCCTGGGTATCAAGGCCCATCAGGTCTGCGGCGTAGACAACCTTTCTCAGACACTCAAGGAGCTCGATATCCTGTGACCCCACGTCAGCGCCGGGAACTGAAAACCCATATGGAAAATGAACTCACGCAGCTCAAAGAGGAGCTCGCGGCCACCGAAGCTCACACCAAACCCGCTGTGACCCCGGACAGCGCCATCGGACGCATCTCCCGGGTGGAGGCCATGCAGAGCCGCCACATCGGGGAAGCCTCAGCCCGAGCCAGGAAAACGCGTATCGCTCGCCTCGAACACGCCCTGGACCATGTGGATGATGAGGACTACGGTCTCTGTATTGCCTGCGAGGAACCCATACCCCTGGCCCGCCTGCGACTCATTCCCGAAGCCACCCACTGCGTGGCCTGTGCCGCTGATATGGAGAGGTAAGGCCACTCTTTACGGGTGTCTTCCGGCCGGTCTGGTCGGCACCCCTCACCTTTTTGTGGATGATGTTTCACGTGAAACACCATCCACAACACCATGCTCTGCCCCAACAACCCCTCTGTTAAACCTCCCCTCAAAATCGTCTCCGGCGGGCGGCTTCTTGAAAAAAGCTCCGCAGAACCGTTCCGGTTGAATGGCCGTTATGGGAAGATCACACGGCTCGCCGAAAGCTCTCGGCAGCTGCAGGTCGCTCCGAAGATCTGTTTGTCACACGTTTTAAAATAAGGCCCCCAGCAGAAAAGCCAGGGCAAAGATGAGCTGAATGGTTGCGCGCCATAAAGATCAAAACAACCTGCATCGCGCGCCTGCTCACTGGTTGCTTTCAAATAGCACGGGTTGTGATCCGGTAGAAAGGTGTCGGAGGGTGATAAAGGGAGAGAATGGGAAAAACGTGCCCTTAATGGGCACAAAACACCAGAATATGGACATTATTAAGCTATATAATCAGGATATTACAAAGAAAACAGCCAAATTCACAAGAACTCACACTCTTGAGGGGACAAACATCCATAATCAGAAAAGAGGGCAAAACGGTGAATTATGCGCAAATATCAAAGAGAGCTCTTTTTCATGTGCAATCCAACCCACCCCTGGCGGGTTTTTTGCGCTTTGATATCAAAATGAGACGCGTAAGCCTCTATCACCCTGCCCTCTTCCCCTGACTTGATGCCCGACAGTACCAGATCCCCTGTCGGTGCAGTCCACCGATGAATGGAGTCCTCCAGGGAGATCAAGGTGGGGTATCTCAGGTTGGCTGTGACCACATCATAGTTGTGGACAGAAGAAAACCCATCGGCGTGATGGACGTGAAGGCAATGGGAGTACCCGTTGAGCACGGCGTTCTCCCGGGCATCGTGCATGGCAATGGGATCAATCTCCGTGGCGTCCACATGGGAGCACCCGAGCTTGATGGTTAAAAGGGAGAGCACCCCGGTGCCGGTTCCCAGATCCAGAGCACGGTTCCAGCGGGAACCGTTGTTGTGTGCAGTGGTCATAAACTCCGCACAGAGACGGGTGGTGGGGTGGGTTCCGTTGCCGAAACTGATCCCCTCTTTCATGGTGATGCAACAGGAACCGTCGGTGGAGGAAGGAAGGTGAGGCGGGGCCAGGACAACCCCCGGGACCAGGGAATGGTACCGATTAAGGGACGGCACCACCACGGTGCGTCCCAGCTGCTGGCGATAGGCGAGATGGTTGTTCTCCACACAGCGGGTCAGACAGGCCCGGGCCGTCCGTCGGGTCATGCCGTGATCGGCCATGAGGGTGGCCATGATCTCAGCGGGCGTCAGGGAACGGGTGGTCCCATTTACATGGGCAATCACAACATCATCAACACAGATCGTTTCCATACAGTTCCCTGCTTTGCCTCGGGCGACTCGCTTAGTGAAAAAAGCTCCGCAAAAACGTTCCGGTTGAATGGCTGTTATGGTTAAAACAGTCGGTTCGCCGAAAGCTTGCGGACGGTCCACGTGGTTCGTAAGACCTGCTTGTCAAACCCAGTCCATAAAAGTGGTGAAATATTGGCCCCCGGCAGGAGCGCCGGAGGCTTTTTTGGGGAGCTGAATAGTTCCCTTGGGTCTAACAAACAGGTCATCAAAAACATGTTTATGAGTGTCGTTTTAAAAGTGGCACACCTTGCCGCCGGAGGCATACTGACCTCCCGGTTAATCAAAGGTCAGGGTTTTCCCCTCTTTTTTCAAGAGCTCGTCGTACCAGTGAACAAACTCAAAGGCAGCGCGCACCTTGTCGGTGTTGTTCATCACCCCCATGGCCATCTCCATGACCGACTGGGAGTACTGATTGGACGGATTTTCGGGACCCACCTCGGCCAGGAACTCGCGGATAAGCTGATCCACGGTGCGCTCGGAGCCGTCCACCCGGATATCCAGGGGGTCCTTGGGATCACCAAAGGGGTTCCAGTTCTCGTAGCCCTGCTTCATGATCATCTTCTGGCCCCGTTTTCCCATGGAGTCGAAGATGGCCTTCTTCTTGGCCTCGACTTCCTCATCGGTAAACTCGTTGTGGGTCATGCCGACGGTGCTCATACCTTGACCTCCACCCCTAAATACTCTTCGTTGAAATCGGTTAACAGGACCATGGACAGGGGCATGAGCACGCTTCCCATCTTGGTGAAACGGGAGTCGAGCTTTCTCACCAGCTCCCCTGAAACTTTGTAGAGACGGTTGTACACCAGGTCCATGTTGAGGGTGGGGTAGGCCTTGCCCTGGTCAAAACCGGAGAGACCGCAGGTGTGGCCCTGGCCCCCTGCGGAGGTGGGGATCCCGTACACCCGGCAGGCGATGGGGCGGTAATCGTACATCAGGCAAGTCCCCTCTTCCCCGAGAAGGGGGCAGCGCATGCGCGCTTTGGAGACCTCTTCGATGATGGCCGCATCTGTCTCTCCGGCTTCATGGCGCTTGTACGCTTCTTTCTTGAGCTTGGCCAGAGCCCGGTCCACGGTGTTGGCACGTTCGGTGATTTCGTAGCGCGCCTTGCCCGTGAAGTGCTCATCAAACTTGCTTTTGATGTAGAGGGCCTCCACAAAGGTGAGGTCGAACAGGGCATGGCAGCAATCGTCGCAACCGGCCTTGCAGGTCACCTCGGTGGGAAACTCTGAGTTGACCTTGGTGAACACCTGGCCGACCTGATCCACCAGCGTTTCGTAACGGGTAAATGCCTCTGAAAAATCCATGACCATTCCATCCTATATCTTTGGCCCAGGATGCCGTCACCCCAAAAGGGTCGGCAGTCCCCATGACGGTCCTGCCCTTGTCCTGGGTAATCAATGTTTCACGTGAAACAACCGGCCACCTTCCGCAGGCGCCGGTCTATTTTCCAATGCAGAAATTGCTGAAGATCTCATCTAAAATATCCACCTGAACCTCCTCGCCCAGGATCTCACCCATCAGGTCCATGGCCGAACGGATGTCGATGCTGATGGCATCAAAAGAGAGATGAGAATCTATACCCTCTACAGCATTTTCCACATTATTTAAAGCCTTTCTTACCAGGGCCACCTGGCGTCTGTTGGGAACCAGGGCGCTGCGGTCCTCGGGAAGACGGGTAAGGATCCTGGCCACCACCGCCTCCTTGACAGCGGTTAGCCCCTCCCCGGTCTTCACCGAGACCACCAGGTGCTCAATGCCCTGGGCGTTGAGCCCGTCGGCCGCTCCCCCCGGGTCCAGATCGGCCTTGTTCACCAGCACCAGGCACTGCCGGGAGGCCACATGCTGGCGGATCTGAGCAACGGAGTCAGTGTCCAGATCTTCGGAGCCGTCCACCAGGTAGAGAACCAGATCCGAGGCCTCGATGCTGGAGAGGGTCCGCTCGATGCCGATCTTCTCCACGGGATCTTCCGTGTCACGGATCCCAGCGGTATCGGTCACCTGAAAGGCAATGCCGTCGATGTGAATAAACTCTTCGATGAGGTCCCGGGTGGTGCCCGGGACATTGGTGACAATGGCCCGATCCTGACCCGAAAGGCGGTTCAGGAGGCTCGATTTGCCGGAGTTGGGAGGTCCTGCAATGACCACGCGGATTCCATGGCGGAAGATATCCGACTGGTCGAAATTGTCGATGAGAGAAACCAGGGTGGGGGCCACGGTACCGGTGAGCTGACCACGAATGGTTTCGGCCTGGATCTCTTCGTCCACGTCGTCGGGGAAATCAAGGATCGCTTCCAGGGTAACGGAGATCTGTTTGAGGGTCTCCCGCAAGCCCGCAACAGCTTCACCGAGTTCCCCCTTGACCATGGAGATGGCCATCTCATGGGAGGTGGTGGTCCGGGCGTTGATCAGGTCGATGACGGCCTCGGCCTGGGAGAGGTTGATGCGGCCGTTCAAGTAGGCTCGCTTGGTAAACTCCCCGGGCTCGGCAAGGCGTGCTCCGGCCTCAATGAGAAGGTCCAGGATCTGACGCATGACCACGGGGCTGGCGTGGGACTGGATCTCCACGCAATCTTCAGCCGTATAGGACTTGGGTCCTTTCATGTAAAAAAGGATCACCTCATCCAGGGATGCCCCCTTGCCGTCCTCAAAGGTGCCGTAATAGACCCGGTGACTCTTGGGGTTGGTGACGCCGGAGGCGGACCTGAAAAAGGTCATGGCAATGGAAACGGCCTTCTGGCCGGAGACCCTTATAATGCCGATGCCGCCACGCCCCACGGGCGTGGCAATGGCTGCAATGGTATCAAGATCCAAATAGCTCATAGCTCTTTTCTGCTGTTGTGTTGTTATACCTGCTGATCATAATGCCTCCGGCGGCCCTGCCGGGGGCCAAACTTTTAAAAAGTTTGACAAACAGGTCTTAAGGAAGCCTTTCCAGGCTCCGCCGAAATAATTTCCCCTTTTTTACATTAGAAAAGTTTTTTGCGGAGCTTTTTTCCAAAAAAGCGACCCGCCGGAGGCAAAGGGAGACCACGTCACAGAGGCAATTTATCACATTTAAACTACCACGTCGCCTGCGGGGCGACCATAAAAAAAGCCCGTTTGACCGGGGAACGGCCAAACGGGCTTCAATAGCGTCAAAACCCAGATTATCTATCTGTTTTTATTGCGCATTCCCTTATTTCTCTTGGGAAAAATCACAAGGCGCCGGTAATACCCCTCGCCCATGGACTGGGTGCGCACGCCCCGGTCATCCTTCAGGGTAAGATGGATGATGCGGCGGTCGTGGGAAGACATGTGCCCGATGGTGTGGGGCTTGCCTGTTTTCTTGACCTTTTCAGCCATACGCTGGGCGTGCTGACGGAGTTTTTCCTTGCGCATCTCCAGGTAGCCTTCGATGTCCACCTGGACCCGCACACGCTCCATGCTGTGCTTGTTGATGATCTTATCCAACAGGTACTGGATCGCTTCCAGGGTCTGCCCTTTTTTACCGATCATCACGGCCGCGTTGCCGCCGGTGACGTTGTAGGTGAGGATGTCTCCTTCCACGCTGTAGGCGATCTCGGACTCCTCGGAAATAAAGGAGGCGATCTCTTTTAAAATCTCCACGCCCGCCTCGGCAGGTGTGAGTCCTTTGAAAAAGCCCTCTTCAAAGGTCCGCTCGGTGTACTCGTAGGTGCGGTCCTCCCCTTTGAAGCCGTCGGATTCCGCGGTGGTACGCTCCTCGGATTTGGGAGTCCCGAAGGCCTCGTCCACGAGGGATTTGGCGGCCCGTCCCTGCTTGGCCCTGGTCTGTTTGAGGGTTACGGAGATCTTGGCTTTCTTGGCCCCGAAGAGGCCGAACAGACCGGCGCTCCCCTTGGTCACCACGTTGTAGTCCAGCTCCTCTCTCGGGATATCGAGTTCCTGCAAGGCAGCATCAATGGCTTTTTCCACGGTTCTGCCCTCAAATTCCCTAAGCGAATTCATACACTCCTCCAGAGGTTACGAGAGTTTCTTGGTGATATAGTACTGCTGAGAAATCGAAAGGATGTTGTTTACAAGCCAGTAGAGTACAAGCCCGGATGAAAAGTTCACGAAGATAACCGTCATCACGAGGGGCATCATCATCATCATCTTGGCCTGGGTGGGATCCCCGGTGGAAGGGGACATCTTCTGCTGGAGAAACATGGTGGCACCCATCAGAAGAGTCAGGACCGGAATCCCGGAGGGCTCGGCCATCATGGGGATGTTGAACCCGAAATGGAAGAGACGGTCCGGAGCAGACAGGTCGGTGATCCATCCGAAAAACGGAGCGTGACGCAGCTCAACCGCAGAGTAGAGCATGCGGTAGAGGGCAAAAAAGATGGGCATCTGTACCACCAGGGGCAAACAGCCGCTCATGGGGTTGACCTTGTAGGTCTTGTACAGGGCCATCACCTCCTGGTTCATGCGCTGCTTGTCGTCTTTGTACTTCTCCCGGAGCTTGGCCATGATGGGCTGGAGCTTTTTCATCTCGTGCATGGAGGTGTAGCTCTTGTTGCCCAGGGGCCAGAAGATCAGCTTGATGAGAATGGTCAAAAGGATAATGGCGATGCCGTAGTTGGCAATCACATGGTCGTGGATCAGGTTCATCAGGCTGAGGCAGGGCTTGGCGATGATGTCAAACCAGCCGAAGTTCACCGCCTTGTGCACCGAAGAATCGAGCTTCTTGAGCATGCGGTAGCTCTTGGGGGCTGCCAGGATGTCCACGGTGAGGGTCTTCTCCCCGCCGGGCTGAATCATGCCCGTGGGCAGGTTCATGGCTGCGGTGATCACCCCGCTGTTGTCTGCCAGGGCCATGGAGGTACCGGCAACACCCTTGGGTATGACGGCGGTCATGAAGTAGCGGCTCTGCTGGGCCACCCACTCCACGTTCCCTTTAAAAAGGTTCTTGTCCTCGATCTTCTTGACCTTGACGTTTTCGAGGTGGCCGTCCACAAAACCGCTGGGGCCTTCGAACCCGTAGGTCCTGCCGCCTTCCACCGTGGAGATCAGGCCGAAGGCCAGATTATCGTTGATGGCAAGGGGGCTTCCGTTGCGCAGGGTCACTGTGGAGCCGATGTCGTAGGAGTCCGGGTTGAAGTTGAAGCTGCGGACCACTTCCACGCCCGAAGCGCTGACCCAGCGGTAGGTAAGGCTGGCACCGTTCTCGCCGACCAGAACCTTTTCCTTGTCCACTTCAAACAGGGCGTCCACTGCGCCTTCCACACCGCTGCCCGTCACCGTTAAGGTAAAGGTGCGGTCCACTCCCTCGGGCACGAGGTTTTTAAAGGCGTCCCCTTTCAGGGTCTCTTTGTATTTCTTCAGTTCGAACCGTTTCACCGCGGCTCCGCGGTTGGTGAACTCGATGCGGTAAAGGGGAGACTCCACCACGGTGATGTTTTCCGCCACCACCGTCACAGGCTTGATATCCACGGCAGCTGCTGCCGGCTCCCCGGGTTGGGCCACGGGTTGTTCCACCTGTGTCTCCTGGGGAACGTCCACGGGCTTTTGGGGAGGAAAGAGAAAATTCCACCCTACAAACACAATGATGGAAAGAATGATTGCTGCAAAGAGTCTGACTTGTTCCATTAGGTTCTCCGTTGTTCATCTTCTTTGTATAAGAAAGATGGTGCCTTGTTCATGTGCCAATGGCCCGTCCCTGCCCCGTGGGTTCACAAATGGTGCAACATCAAGGTGCCTGTTGCCGGGCGCTGGAATCTTCTGGACGGTTTCGTAATGTTACGGATGATGCACGGCACAACCATTCATGCGCAGAGGGGCTGGCGTGATCATCGGGTGTTTGCGGGTTCTTCTGGTCGGTGGGTGGGTGCTGAAGCTCTGATGAAGGATTTTATGGAAGCGGGTCGAACCCTCCGGGATGAAACGGGTGGCACTTGAGAATGCGTTTCACCGCCAAAAAGGACCCCTTAAGGATTCCATACCGTTCATAGGCCTCAATGGCGTATGCCGAACATGTGGGATAAAAACGGCATCTGGGACCAATCAAAGGGGAGATCAAATACTGATAGGCCTTTATCAATCCGACAAAGACCTGCTTAAGACTCAGTACTTGCTTTAATTTTTTGAAAAATATGCTCAAGGGATAAAAGGGTCTCTTTATTGCTGAGTTGAGCCGCTGTGCGCTTGGCAATAAGTTGGATATCCCGATTCTCAAAAAAGTGTCGACCGTTTTTCCGAAAATACTCGCGTACAATCCGTTTGATGCGGTTACGCGTGACAGCACCCCCAACCTTTTTTGATACAGTGATGCCTATGCGGGATGTCTGAAGGTTGTTTTCCAGGATATTGGCAACGAAGTGGCGGTTATGGACGGCTGCCCCTTTTCGGTAGAGTTCCTGGAACTGATGTCTCTTGAGAATCCTCAGCTCTTTTGTAAAGGCGTTCGCTCGCAAGTCTTATGTATCCCTGTATCATCGTACACTCCGTCGTGCCTCGTTCCGGCGGACCATAATGCAAGCCGTTTCCGGCCTGCCGATCCCCCAAACGAGGCCCTCGGAGCTACCCTTTAACGAAGGCATCATAAAAATCAAGTGCGTATCAGGCGGACAGGCGCTTACGGCCCTTCGCACGACGGCGCTTGATAATACGACGACCACCGGGAGTGGACATACGATTCATAAAACCGTGCTTTCTGGATCGCTTAAGGTTGCTTGGCTGAAATGTTCGTTTCATATGTGAATACCCCTATTTTACGTTTGATTTCACACTTTTGTGACGTTAAAATAAACCCGGTAACTTAATCATAAAATGCGACGGGTGTCAACAGCCATATTTTACTTGAATTTCTCGGTGAGTTCAAACTCTTCACGGTGAAAACGGCGGATGGGATAGATTTCGATTTTCTTTCCCAGCCGGTACTCTATGGCGCTGATGGTGCTGACCTCGTCTCGATGCAGGTAATCGGCCATCTCTTCGCTCACCTTGAGGGTAAAAATATCCCCCATCATGTCCCGGGCGTGACGATGGATCTCCCGATAGATCTTCTGGGAGATGGTGGTTTTTGAGATGGTGTATCCGTCCCCGTAACACAAAGGACACTCCTCGCAGAGCATCCGGGTCAACGATTTTCTTACCCGCTTTCGGGTCATCTGGACCAACCCGATCTCGCTCATGGGAAGGATGTTTGTCCGGCACTTGTCCTTTTTAAACGCCTCCTTCAAGGACTCAAAGACACGCTCCCGGTTCTCCAGATTCTCCATGTCGATAAAATCGAGGATGATGATTCCCCCGATGTTCCGGAGGCGCACCTGGGCGGAAATTTCCCGGATCGCCTCCAGGTTGGTCTTGAAGATGGTCTCTTCAAAGTTGTGCTTGCCCACGTAGCGACCGGTGTTGACGTCGATGGAGGTCAACGCCTCGGTCTGCTCGATGACAATGTACCCCCCGCACTTGAGCCACACCTTCTTTTTCAGGGCACGGGTGATGTCCCCTTCCAGGTTGAAGGCCTCAAAAATAGGCTCGGACCGATCGTAGTACTCCACCTTCACCTTGAGCTCGGGCATGATCTTTCGGATGAAGTTGTTCACCGAATCGAACCCGAACTTGTTGTCGATGGTGAGGCGGTCCGCCTCGTGGGTCAACAGGTCCCGGATGGCCCGAAAGGTCACGGTGAGGTCTCGGTGGAGACGATAGGGAGCCGAAAAGCTCCGGTACCGTTTCTTGATGTTCTCCCAGGAGTTGACCAGAAGGTCCATCTCCCGCTTGAGCTGCTCTTCGGCGATCCCCTCCCCTGCGGTACGGAAAATATATCCGTAAGGGACATCCCGCTTGTCGCTGATCAGATCCCGCAGACGGGTGCGCTCCTCCTCGCTGGCAATGCGCTTGGAGATGCCGATGTGATCCACGTTGGGCATGAGCACCAGGTAACGGCCCGGCAGAGAGATGTAGGTGGTGATGCGGGCCCCCTTGGTGCCGATGGGGGATTTCACCACCTGGACCATGAGCTCCTGGCCCTCTCGGAGCAGCTCTTCAATGGGAATCTGCCGGCCGGTGTTGTCCGGAGCAAACTCCTTGTTGCCGTTTTCGCTGTACGGCGCCTCATGTTCCCCGATGTTCTGCTTCTTCTGAACGTCGTCCACATAGATAAAGGCCGCCTGGTTGAGGCCGATATCCACAAAGGCAGCCTGCATGCCCGGCAGGACACGCTGCACACGGCCTTTATAGATATTGCCGTTGATGTTGGTATCATCGCCGCGCTCAACAAAAAGCTCAACGATATTACCATCTTCCAGGAGGGCCACACGGGTCTCCTGTTCCGTTACGTTAACAACCAGTTCCTTGTACATGTATAGGGACCACGATTCGGTTATCGGGTTAAGAGACTTCGTCAATCCGGCAGATTTTTACCAGACCCAGGTGAGCAGCGGCGTCATCGGCAAGGGAGAAAATATGCTTCACTGCGAGATCAGGACGGATGACCACGCCATCAATCCCTTTGAGATCGATGGTCAACTGAGAGGGGGAGAGAATCTCCACTCCTCTGACAAACAGCTTTAAATCAACCTCTTTTATATTTCCTTTTTTGCCCTTTTTTTCAATTATAAAATTATTTAATTCCATAAATTTACTTAAACAATGGGCATCAAAAAGATCGGATCGCGCCTGTACCTTGTATCTGAACGTATCGTCTTTCGGGCCTTTGGTTTTAACAAATGGCGCGATATCCCGAATTTCTATTCCTTCAACAAGATGTTGGTTCAATTTATTTTTTATCTCACCTGAAGAGAGCTCAGAGGCCACGGAAACCACGAACGCCTCCTCCAGGCTCTCCATGCCCAGGGGCATGGGATCGGAAAAGGTAATCCGGGGCCGGGGGTTGTACCCGTGGGACTTTTCGATGGTAAGCCCGGCTCGCCGAAAGGCCTTGGTGACGATGTTGACCAGCTCCAGATGACCGAAAAAGCGGGCATTACCCACCTTGGTGTAGGTCAGGCTGTACTTCACGAAGGGCCCCGGTTCAAAAGCCTGAACCGGAGTGGCCGGAGCCTCGTCTTCCAGGGGAGCGCAGATCACGGGGCGGATGGTCTTGAAATCGCAGATCCCGCAGCCGGAACAGTTTCCGTACCGGCAGTCAGGGGTCAGGGAGGCACACAGGGCCCTTGCCCTCTCCTTCTTCAGGTAGGCCTTGGTGACACCGGAGTCGATGTGATCCCAGGGCAACGGCTCGTCCAGGCTGCGATGACGACGGCAGAGGAGGTCCCAGTCCAGCCCTTCCTCTTCAACGGCCTCACGCCAGAGCCCAAGGTCCATGTACTCGCTCCAGCCGTCAAGGCGGCATCCCTTCTCCCAGGCCCGGATCAACAGGGAGGTCAGGCGACGGTCCCCGCGGGACCAGATCCCCTCCAGCCAGCTGATGTCCGTGCTTCCCCACTTCAGGGTCACACCGCGCATGCGCAGGCTCTCTTTAAGCCAGCAGATCTTCTCCCACGCCTCGTCCCGGGTAATCTGCCCCTCCCACTGAAACACCGAGTGGGGCTTGGGAATAAAGGTGGAGACACTCACGTTGATGACCGCCCGCTTGTTCCGGGTAAGACCGCGCAAGGTCTTCACCAAATCCACAATACCCTGGAGGTCTTCGTCGGTTTCCGTGGGAAGCCCGATCATGAAGTAGAGCTTGATGGTGGTCCAGCCCAGTTCAAAGGCGCTCTTAACCGTGCCGATGATGTCCTCTTCGGAGATCCCCTTGTTGATGACGTCCCGAAGGCGCTGGGTCCCCGCTTCCGGTGCAATGGTAAACCCGGTCTTGCGGACGTTCTTGATGATCTCCATGAGCTCGCCGGTCAGGCGGCCCGCCCGGATGGAAGGAAGGGAAACCGCCACCTTCTCCCCGTCGGCACAACACCCCGAAGTGATCCCCCGCATGAGCTGGGCCAGCTGCTCGTAGTCCCCGGTGCTTAGCGAGAGAAGGGAGATGTCGTTGTACCCCGTGGTCTCAAGGGATTCGCCGCTTAAGCTCAGGAGATCGTCCACGCTGCGCTCCCTCACCGGCCGGTAAATCATGCTGGCCTGGCAGAAACGACAGCCGCGGGTGCATCCCCGGGAAATTTCCAGGCGAAGCCGGTCATGCACAGGTTTGCCAAAGGGAATCACCGGCTTTTCGGGAAAGGATTCCTTGGAAAGCTCAGGAACAATGGCCCGTTTCACCCTGGGAATCGACGGATTCCTGGGCTTGACCACGGCCACAGTGGCGCCTTCGTCGCCCATGGCCTCGTAACTCACATCAAATCGCGAGGGCACGTAAACCCCGGCAATCTGCTCCACCTGGGTGAGCAGGGCCTCTTTGTCCGCACCGCTCTTGCGCCAGACGGCAATGGCCTCGGCCACCTCCACCAGCGCCTCTTCACCGTCGCCCACAATCAGAAAGTCGAAAATCTCGGCCACGGGCTCGGGGTTGAAGGTGCAGGGCCCCCCTGCAATCACCAGGGGATGGGATGCATCCCGGTCCTTGGCAAGGAAGGGAATCCCGGACAGGTCCAGCATGGTCAGGACGCTGGTGTAGTTCAGCTCGTAGAGGAGGCTGAACCCCACCACATCAAAGTCACCCAGGGGCGTCCGTGTCTCCAGGGAGAAGAGAGGCTCTCCCTTCTCTTTGAGCAGGGCCTCCATGTCAGGTGCCGGGGCAAACACGCGCTCGGCATAGATGTTCTCCCGCTTGTTAAGCAGGGCATAGAGAATCTGGATCCCGAAATGGGAGGTGCCGATATCGTAAAGGTCCGGAAACGCCAGCACCATATGCAGATCCACGGCTTCCGGGTTTTTCACCACACGGTTCACCTCGGTCCCCAGATACCGGCTCGGTTGGGCCACCTCGGTGAGGAGGTCTTGAATCGTCGTATTGTCCATGTTACGTTATTTTATAACCTTTTGAAATCTTAAGGATTTTATTTCGCATCGAATTGTAAACATTTCATAATAGACCACATTTCAATAAAATACCATACGCTAAATCCCCAGGGTTAACGCATTTAGATTTTTGCCTCCGATGGCCCTGCCGGTGGCCAAACATTCTGGCCGTCTGCATATGTGACAACCCCGTGATAAATCTTTCTTGTTGTCCGGGGTGGGCCTGGGTATTACACTACGGTCTACCTTTAATTACACGAACCAACCAACACACAGGTGTTTTATGAATCGAACAAAAATCAAGGCGCTTCTGGCACGAACCGCTCCCCTGGAAAAAGTCCTGATAAAAGGCTGGGTCCGCACCCGGCGCGACACCAAAGAGTTCTCTTTTCTTGAAATCAACGACGGCTCCTGCCTGGCCTCCATCCAGGTGATCGTGGACGCAGGCAGCCCCGGCTCCGAACACCTCCCCGACCTCTCCACCGGAGCGGCCGTTGCCGTCACAGGAGAGATGGTCCCCTCCCCCGGCAAGGGCCAGGCCTTTGAGATCCGCTCCCATGCCCTGGAGTTCGTCGGAGGCTCCGGAGGAGACGCCTATCCCTTACAGAAAAAACGACACAGCGACGAGTTCCTGCGCACCATCGCCCACTTAAGGGCCCGTACCAACAAGTACGGTGCCATCATGCGCATCCGCTCCCGCACCAGCCACCTGATCCACCGCTTTTTCGAGGAAGAGGGCTTTTTCCTCATCCACACCCCCGTCATCACCGGATCGGACTGCGAAGGCGCAGGGGAAATGTTCCGCATCACCACGGTCAAGGGAACCACACCGGCCTCCGAAGATTTTTTCGGCAAAGAGACCAACCTCACCGTCTCTGGCCAGCTCTCCGCTGAGATGATGGCCCTGGCCCTGGGAGACGTCTACACCTTCGGCCCCACCTTCCGGGCGGAAAACTCCCACACCAGCCGCCACGCCGCCGAGTTCTGGATGCTGGAGCCCGAGATGGCCTTCTGCGACCTGGCCGGCAACATGGACGTGGCCGAGGCCCTCATCAAGTATGTGGTGAAAGGGGTCCTTGAGACCTGCAGCGAAGACATCACCCTCTTTGCCAAGTTTGTGGACAAAACCCTTATGGCCACCCTCACCTCCTTACGGGACGACACCTACGAGCGCCTGCCCTACAAAGAGGCCGTGGAAATCCTTCAAAACGCAAAGAAAAAATTCGAGTACCCGGTCTCCTTCGGCATTGATCTCCAGTCCGAACACGAACGCTACCTGGCCGAAGAACACTTTAAAAAGCCGGTCTTTGTCTACAACTACCCCAAAGGGATCAAGCCTTTTTACATGCGGGTCAACGACGACAACGAAACCGTGGCCGCCATGGACCTTCTGGTCCCCCGCATCGGCGAGCTGGTGGGCGGCAGCCAGAGGGAAGAGCGGGAAGATGTCCTGCGCAAGCGCATGGCCGACATGAACCTGCCCGAAGAGGAGTACTGGTGGTATCTGGACTCCCGCCGCTTCGGCTCAGTCCCCCACAGCGGCTTCGGCCTGGGCTTCGAGCGGCTGCTCATGCTCCTCACCGGCATCACCAACATCCGCGACGTCATCGCCTTCCCCCGAACCCCGGGAAGCATCGATTTTTAGAAAGCAAGCCTCCGGCGGCCCAGGTGGGGGCACCTGGAAACCCTATGGGTCCGTAAAAACAAGCTACGCCGTGACAAGCCGCAAAAAAAGAACTGCTGGGAAAGAGTCTGAATTGTTTCGGCGTAGCCGCGAAATGATGCTTTAAAACCTGTTTGTCAAACTTTTCAAAAGTTTGTCCCCCGACAGGGCCGCCGGAGGCGTGTTTCCCTTAGTTTAACCATGAAAACCGTTTTTCAGAAATGAGGAGAGATATGGAAGCCAGGAAACGGATTGCCCTTGTGGCGCACGATGAGATGAAGCCCAAGATGATGGCCTGGGCCTTGACCCACAAAGCCGAACTGGAAAAGCACGAGCTCTACGGCACCGGCACCACCGGCGGACTCCTGACCTCGGAAGTGGGTCTTGAGGTGACCTGCCTGAAGAGCGGGCCCCTGGGCGGGGACCTGGAGCTGGGCAACCTCATCGTCAACGACGGCCTGGACATGCTCATCTTCTTCTGGGACCCCATGACCGCCCAACCCCACGACGTGGACGTCAAAGCCCTCCTGCGCATCTCCGCTGTCCACAACATTCCCATCGCCTGCAACCAGGCCTCGGCAGACTTTTTTGTCACCAGCCGCTGGTTCAGCACGCCCTATGAATCAGCCCAACCCGATTACACCGCCCACATCAACCGAGCCGTCCAGGCTGACACATAACAAAAAAAGCAGCGAAAAACATGCCTCCGGCGGCGAGGGTGGCGAAGCCACTATTGCGAAAACACCTCGAAAGCAGATTGCGGATACGCTTTACCCCTCGTTCCTCGGGTCAAATCACATCCGCCTTTAAAGTAAAAATTCACGCAAAATGATTTTTTAAAACCTGTTTATTAAACTTTTTAAAAGTTTAGCCCCCGGCAGGGCCGCCGGAGGCGGTTTTTAAGAAGGGCTCCGCAGGAGTTTGCGGACTTCGTCGGAGAGGTGAGCGAGGCTGAAGGGTTTTTTGATGAACCCGGTGTTGGGTTCGGTGAGGAAGGTTTCCACCCGCTGGTCTTTGCGGTACCCGCTGGAGATGAGTACCTTGACCCCGGGGTCGATGTCTTTGAGCAGGTGGTAGGTGTCGATGCCGTCGATACCCGGCATGATGAGGTCCAGGATGACCAGGTCGATGGTCCCCCTCTCCCGTTTGTAGAGTTCCACGGCTCCGGCCCCGTTTTCGGCGGTGATCACGTCCAGTCCGATCTTGGCCAGCATCTGGGCCCCCACGTCCAGGATAAGGGCTTCGTCATCCACAAGCAGGACCCGGTGGGTCTCCGGCGAGGCCTGGCGGTAGATATCCATGCCGCGGCGCGCACCGCCCGGTGGACGTGCCAGTTCCCTTTCATCCGGCAGGGACGAGACCGAAAAAGCCTTGCCCTCGGAGTCCGTGCTTTTTTCCACCACATTGAGGAGTTTTTCGGTGAGGCGGGTTCCGCTTCTGATGTAACGCTCCATGTTTTTAAGGCGCTCGTGGAAGGGGTCGTCCGTGTCCGTGTCGTGGAGCATGATGGAGATGTTCCCCTGGATCACCATCATGAGGTTGTTGAACTCATGGGCCACGCGCCCGAAGATGCGGTTGCGCTCCTGGGAGATCTCTTTTTCGCGCAGGGAGTCAAGCTCCGCTTCCAGGGCGGCTATTTTCTTTTCAAGTTCTCGATATGTGGGGGTCTCAGCCATTATTGATCTCTTTTCGGGTAAAAAAGTCCAATCCCACGCCGCTCCCAAAAAACCAAAGGGCCCGGACAAAACCTGCCGCACACAAAGAAAGGTGATCCCTTCATCGTACCCCGGCGACCTTGCACGAGCCCTTTAGAAAAATACGTATCCCTTCGGATACCTGCGGTTAAATATCCAGGGACGAGACCTCAAGGGCGTTCTTCTGGATAAACGCCCGCCTGGGTTCCACCTCTTCCCCCATGAGCAGAGAAAAGATGTCATCGGCATTTTCCGCGTCGTCGATGGTCACCTGAAGCAGGGTTCGACGCTCGGGATCCATAGTGGTCTCCCAGAGCTGGTCCGGGTTCATCTCCCCGAGACCCTTGTAGCGCTGGATGTTGATCCCTTTCTTGCCGTCCTTCATCACGAGGTCGAAAAGCTCAAAGGGGTCTGTGGCGGTGTGGACCGTCTCGCCGGTCTCGCTGTTGGTGACCAGCACCTCCCCGTCCATGACCGCCTGGATCTTGCCAAGGCTTGTGACGGCGGCGATGTATTCGGAGGAGTAGAAGAGCACACGTCCCACCTCCATGGTGCCACCCATATGGAGGGTCACCTCGTCGTCGTCGGCCTTGCTCTTTTTCTCCACATAGAAGCGGTAACGCTCCCTTTCCGGGTTGTAGGCCAGGTCGCCCACGTCAAACCCGCTGTCCACGACGCGGCAGCGGAAGGCTTCCATCTTCTCGCGGTCCGTCAGGTAGGCCTTGTCGATCATGCCCTCTTTGAGGATCTCCATGAGGAGCCTGCGGTCGTAGCCCCGGCGCTCCATGGTGTCCATGGCCTGAACAAAGGTGGACAGGTCCATGAGCATGTTGAAAAGGGCTTCCCCTGAAATCTCGGTGCCCCCTGCCGTGATGTTGCGGTTTTCAAAAATACGCTTGAAGATAAAGTCCCGGTACCCGGTTTCATCCTTTAAGTAGACGCTGCTCTTGCCTTTGCCCACCTTGTAGAGGGGGGGCTGGGCAATGTAGAGGTACCCGCGCTCGATAAGGGCCGGCATCTGGCGGTAGAAGAAGGTCAGCAGCAGGGTACGGATATGGGATCCGTCCACGTCGGCGTCGGTCATGATCACCACCTTGTGGTACTTGATCTTCTCGATGTCGTACTCTTCGCTGCCCACGCCGGTGCCGAGGACGGTGATGATGTTTTTGATCTCATCGCTTCGTAAGATCTTGTCGAACCGGGCCTTCTCCACGTTGAGGATTTTGCCTTTGAGGGGAAGAATGGCCTGGGAACGCCGATCCCTGCCCATCTTGGCAGAGCCCCCTGCGGAGTCGCCCTCCACGAGAAAGAGCTCGCGGAACTCGGGCTCGGAGTACTGGCACTCGGCCAGTTTGCCGGGCAGGGTGGAGTCGATGAGGGCGCCTTTGCTGCGGGCCAGGTCACGGGCGCGCTTGGCCGCATCCCGGGCACGGGCCGCTTCCACGGCTTTGGTGATGAGCTTTTTGGCCACCGACGGGTTCTCCTGGAGAAAGTCGGCAAACTTTTCGTTGACCAGGGACTCCACCACCCCTTTGACCTCGCTGTTGCCCAGCTTGGTCTTGGTCTGGCCTTCGAACTGGGGCTCGGGGACCTTGACGCTCACGATGGCGGTGAGCCCCTCACGGGTGTCGTCCCCGGAGATCTTGCCCTGCATGTTCTTGGGCACGTTGTCGCTGGTGGCGTAGGTGTTCACCGTGCGGGTCAGGGCGCCTTTGAACCCGGAGAGGTGAAACCCCCCTTCATGGGTATGGATGTTGTTGGCAAAGGAGTAGATCTTTTCGTTGAAGGTGTCGTTGTACTGAACCGCCACCTCCACCTGGATCCCGTCCCGCTCTCCTTCGAAGGTGATGGGCTCGTGAAGGGCTGTCTGGGACCGGTTAAGGTATTCCACAAAGCTCTTGAGGCCCCCTTCATAGTGAAAGGCCTTTTTCTCATCGGAGCGTTCGTCTTCGATGGTGATGCGGATCCCGCTGTTCAAAAAGGCCAGCTCCCGGAGCCGTTTGGTCAGGATATCGAGGTTGAAGTTGTCGTCGTTCATCACCTCGGTGTCGGCCTTGAAGTGAACCCTGGTCCCGCGTTTTTCGGTCTCACCCGTCACCTTAAGGTCGCTGGTCTTCTCCCCTTTGGCAAAGGACATCTGGTGGATCTTGCCGTTCTGGTAGATCTCCAGGTTCAGGAAAACCGACAGGGCGTTGACCACGGAGATACCCACGCCGTGGAGACCACCGGAGACCTTGTAGGACTTGTCGTCGAACTTGCCCCCTGCATGAAGTTTGGTGAGAACCACCTCAGCCGCGGTCATGTTCTCGGTCTCGTGCATGCCCGTGGGGATTCCACGCCCGTTGTCTTCAATGCTGATGGAGTTGTCCGGGTGGATGACGATGGAAATGGTATCGCAGTAGCCTGCCATGGCTTCGTCGATGCTGTTGTCCACCACCTCGTAGACCAGGTGGTGAAGCCCCTGGATATCCACGTTACCGATATACATGGACGGTCTTTTCCGGACTGCTTCGAGTCCTTTCAATACCGTGATACTGTCTTGGTTGTAGCTGTTGGTCTGTTCTTCTGTCATGCGTCTCTATAGCCTTTGGCCCACGTGTTGAGTTGATCCCCTGCGTCCCTGCCGTGTCGATGAAAGGGAAAGGATCAGATCTTCATGGGCATAATGATGCTCAAAAAGCGCTTCGCTTCCACCCCTTCCACAAGGCAGGGGTGGTGGTTGTCCCGAAGGTTCACCAGAATACGCTCATCGTTTATCACATTCAATGTATCGATTAAATATTTGGGGTTGAAGGCCACCTCCACCTCGTCCCGCTCAAAGGCGATGGCCATGTCCTCTTTGGACTCCCCAAGGTCCGGGTTGGTGGCGGTCACCTCCAGCCGGTTATCGGAAAAGTTGAAAATGACGCTGTTGTAGCTGTCGGACGAAAGGATGGACATACGCTTGAGCATCATGGAAAAGAGTTTACGGTCCACCTCGATGTCAAAGGCGTCGTCTTTTTCGATGACCTGCTCGTACTCGGGAAAATCCCCTTCCAGGAGCCCGATGATCACCGTCTCCTTGGCCATCTTGAAGATCAGGTAGTTGTCCTTGACCCCCACCTCCACGTCTTCGGCGTCCTTGTCCAGGATCTTGGCCGCCTCCATGAGGCCCTTTTTGGGAACGATGACGCTCTCCCCGGGGACAAAGTTGGCGTCGTCTCCGATTTCCACATCCACCTTGCACAGGCGGCGACCGTCCGTGGAGACCATGCGCATGAGGTTCTGACCGCTGCGCTGGATCCGTTCGAAACAGACACCGGTGATGTGGGCCCTCTTTTCGTCGGAGGGTGCCTGGATCATCACGGTCTTTTCGATCATCTCACGCACGCCGCCCGTGGGGACGCGGGTAAAGACCACCTCATCCACCCTGGGAACATCCGGGAAGTCGTCCGGGCTCATGCCGACGATGTGGTAGACGATGTTGTTGTTCTTGATCTCGATCCACTGGCGCTCGATCTCTTCGATGAGAACATCTTCACCCGGAAAATTCTGGACAATCTCAAAGAGCTTCTTGGCATTGATGGTGATGGCGCCTTCCCGCTCCACATCCGCGGTGTAGTGTCCTTCAAACCCTGTTTCAAGGTCCGTAGCCACAAAGGAGATGCCTTGGCCTTCCCCTTTGATCAGAACATTGGCGGTAATGGCCAGGTTGCTTTTACGTCCTGTAATCCCCTGTACCCGTCCAAGAATGGTGGAGATATCTTTTTTGGCTATTTTGAATTTCATGAGGTTTTCCAAAGTTTCATGCTGAATCCGTGGTTCGATGGTCGGTGCAACCGGTACATGGTGTCCGAAGGTGCAGCCGGGGTGTGGTCGAGACTGGGATCAGGTCGTTCAATCAAGGGGTTTGGATTCAACGATTCGGTTTGTGAATGAAGGGGTCCAGGACCTGATCACCCCCTATGTCATAGTAAGTTATACCGAAATTATCAATATAAAAAAAAGTCATTTACCCCTTTTTTGGGGATCTTTTGAGGGGCTTTTGGGTCTGGGTTTGAAAAGTGGTCTAACTTTTTAAAAATTCTTTCCGTTTTCATAAAGCGGGATGTGTGAAGGCAGCCTTTCCGGCTGCTTTTTTTTGTTGGGTGTGTTTCAGGGACAGGAAGTGTGAAGAGGTATGGGGTATGTTCTTATTTTAAACTTTTTATAAAAGATCATCATAATAAAGGGTGTTGATAAGTGACATAAGTGGGGTAAAGACCTTAAATGAATAGAAATAAAAATGTCAAAAAAAGGGTTTCTTCGGTCTAAATCGTTGTTGAAAACCCCCTGCTTTTTGACAGGTTTTGAAAAATTGTTGATAACCCCACAGGTTTTGAACAATCCGTGAACCGGTTTTGGACAATAAAAAAGGGGCGCGGAAGACCGCACCCCTTGGGATATTCGTTCAAACCCCCTGTATATACAGGGGGTTTTGGTTATGAACAGGTTATGAACAATAAGAAAAACCTTTTTGATTCTAAGCTGTTAACCAGCCCTTGATGGCGGGAACCGTCTCTTTTTTCCAGGCTTCGGAGATGCGCAGCCGCACAAAGTCACGGAAGAGGCCTCCGGTAAGGTCCACCACCTCCCGGGAGAGAAAGAGCTTGTCGATGACGGCCCCTTCGGTTTCGTCACCCGATTCCACCGGGGGCGTCTCAGGGGTTTTCAGGCCTGTGATGTTGAAATTCTCCCCTTTAAGGGTGAAGCTCCACCCCAGGTCCCCTTTTTTGTAAGCCAGGGAGATTTCGGTGACCAGGGCCCCTTTGCGGATGGCCACGATGCCTTCGCTTAAGTCTGCGTTGTCACCTTTGATGGTAACGCTCTCCACGGTGCTTTCCTCCCGGATCACCTCCAGGACGATGCGGTTGCCCACGGTGAGCTGCACGGGCATGCCTTCGTCGTCTTTGAGGCGCTCGGGGTCGTTTTCCAGGGTAAACCACAGCCAGGTGAGGAACTCATGGCCGAGGAATTTGTATTTGTTGTATAAGACAGCGATGTCGAGCATGGGTTACTCCGTAAAGTCTTCAGGGGTGATGGACGAGAGACGGTCCCGGTCCGTGTCGGAGAGGGAAAAGGTCAGGTCGGCCTGGGTGTAGGGAAACAGGCGAATGAGTTTCAGGCCGGAAAAACTTTTGTTGAAAAGGGTCTCGAACTCTTCGTTGGCGGCCTTCTGGGTGGAGTAGAGCCACACCTCCTGCTCCTCATACTGCCACACCACATCAAAGACGTTGGGCGTGGGCGGGATGCGGATGGTGAGGACGTTCATGACGTGCTCTTTGATTTCGCTTTTTTCGTTTTTTGACAAAAACTCCCGGTCGCTTTCAGCCAGGCGTTTGGCCGAGGCAATGGCCACCTGCTGTTTCACCACCTTGGTGGGAATGGACTTTTTGTCGATACGCATGCCAAAGACATAGTGGGTGCCGATCTGAAAGGTGGCGTCGTCGAAGTCGGGGGTATAGGGGGCCTCAAAGGAGGTCCAGCCCACGGCCATGTCCTGGGCTTCGTTGTCAATATCGGTGATGATCTGTTTTTTTAGCCCTTTGCGAACCTGCTCGGTGGGGTTCTCCGAGAAGCTTCCCTCCACCCGGTATCGGGCGATGGTCTGGGTGGCTGATAACAATCCCATAGGGTAGTCCTTCGTGGTGTCGGTTGGTTTTGTTGATAACCCGGCGGCATCGTTTCCTGGGTGCTTTCTGTGCACAGGGGATGTAACAAAAAGGGGGCCGGGTTGATGAGGGGCACCGGAAATTAGGGCGGCCCAAAGGCATTTTATATCGTGAATACTGGAGCCAAACAAGGCATTATATCTTGATTTTTAAGGGGGCTGCCCCGTATACCCCGTTTACGTATTGCGCTGTGAACCCGTCATGGGAAAAGGGATGAAAAGGCGCACTCACCCTGTGAAAAAGGCCCCATACCAGGGGGTACAGCCCCATAGTCGATGTAAAAATGGAGTTTAATGATGACGAAAAACTGTGTAAAATCAATGAAACTTGAAAACGGTCTCACCTTGATTCTTGACGACGCGTCCCGAAGGATCAGCGAGGACGCCTTTGTGGTGACGGCCCTTTTTTCCATTGAGTTTGAGGTAACCGAGACCGAGGCTGCCGCCGTGGGCCTTTCCCTTGCCGAGTTGACCAAGGCCCTGGGGGGAACCACAGCGCGCTATGAAAAGCGGCTGGAGCGGAATTTTATTGCGGCGTCCGACAAAGAGAGGATCTTTGAAGAGGTGACAGGGTCCTTTCTCAAGACCGGTCTTGCGTATTTGTCCCACCCTTCGTTTACCGGCGGCGTGGTCCGGAAAATTCTTGTGGAAAAACGGGGACGGTACAACAGCATCGGGTCGTGACACCTAAAGGACCCAATTTTGGACAGGGGGCGCTATGGCGCGGAGCCGATGGATGATTGTGTTGTGGATGGTCATGGGATTAACCGCTGCGGAGGCCGACATCTATATCTACAGGGACGCCTCGGGTACCCTGTGTTATACGGACTCACCGGACGCCCGTCAGATCGACCTCATGGGGGCACGGCCCATGGGGGGGCAGAAAAAACAAAAAAACGGGAGAATGTGGAGTTCGTCGGCCTATGACGCCATCATTGTCCGTGCCGCCGAGGCCCACAGCATTTCCTTTGCCCTGGTGAAAGCCGTCATTCACGCGGAGTCGGGGTTCAACCCAAGGGCCCTTTCCCCCAAGGGTGCCAAGGGGCTCATGCAGCTGATGCCTCACAACGTGGCCTTTTACAAAATCAAAAACCCCTATGACCCGTACGAAAACATCATGGGGGGGACAGCCTACCTCAAGAGCCTGCTCACAGACTTCAAGGGCAATCGGAAACTCGCCCTGGCAGCCTACAACGCAGGTCCCACAACCGTCAGACATCACAAGGGTATCCCGCCCATTGCCGAGACCCGGGCCTACGTGGCCAAGGTGGAACGGTTCAATTCCTATTACAGCGCCCATTGACCCATGCGTATACTTCGGGTCGGGCGAGGAGGTTGTGTCCCCCTCGCCCGGGCTGATCAGTTGAGGAGGGTCTGGAGGTAGGTGGTGAGGCGGCCCTTGATCTCCGGGTTGTCCATGGCATAGGCGATGTTGGCCATCTGGAACCCTGCCTTGTCCCCGCAGTCAAACCGGGTGCCTTCAAAGAGAAAGCCGTAGATATCCTGGGTGGTCAGAAGCTTTTCCATGGCGTCGGTGATCTGGATTTCACCGCCTGCACCGGTCTCTTTGGCTTCCAGGAGTTCGAAGATCTCCGGGGTGAGGATGTAGCGGCCGATAATAGCCTGGTTGGAGGGGGCCGACTCCGGGGCGGGTTTTTCCACAAGCCCCTGCACTCGGATGAGGCTGCCGTTTTCTCTGGCGCCATCCACAATGCCGTACTTGTCCGTCTGGCTCGGGTCCACTTCCATTACCGCCACCATGGAGGACTGGGTGGTCTCAAAGGCGCCCATCATCTGGGAGAGCACAGGGTTTTCAGCCTTGACCAGGTCGTCGGCAAGAAGGACGGCAAAGGGTTCGTTGCCCACCACGTCCCGGGCGCACCAGATGGCATGACCCAACCCCAGGGGCTTGTTCTGACGGGTGTAGATGATGGTTCCGGTTTCAGGGACCAGGGCTTCCATGAGCTCCAGGGTCTGGTCCTTGCCCCGCTCCTTTAAGATGGATTCCAGCTCGTGGGAGTGGTCGAAGTGGTCTTCCAGGGCCTCCTTGCCCCTGCCGGTGACAAAGATGATCTGCTCGATACCGGCTGCAAGAGCTTCTTCCACAGCGTATTGGATCAAGGGTTTGTCCACCACGGGGAGCATCTCTTTGGGGAGGGCTTTGGTTGCCGGAAGGAATCGTGTGCCGAGACCGGCGACTGGAAACACCGCTTTTCGTATTTTCATAAAGTCGAATCCTGATGGTTTGATGTTGTGAAAGTGTGAGTTCACGACGGCGGGCAGTGAGACTTTTTTGTTGTGATATACGGTGAATGGCGTCTGAAATCAAGGGGTGTCGGTAAATTTTTATTGTAAAACCGGAGTGAAATTATTATGTTACTCCTTTTTTGGGAACTAAAAACACATATGGGACGTGTTTTTGACATAGAAGGAGTGAGGAGCGATCAATATGAGTGAATCTGAAAACAAGGCAGACATCGTACCGGTGCGGTTGGGACGCAGCTCCGGTTTTCAATTTGAATGCCACAAAGGTGTCAGCTGTTTCACCAAATGCTGTCGGGGGATTGATATCATCCTGACCCCCTACGACATCATTCGCCTGAAAAACAAGCTGGAACTTCCGTCCGAAGAGTTTTTGGCCATCTACACCGAGCCCCAGCTGTTTGAAAAAACCGACCTTCCCGTGGTGACGCTGAAACTTCTCGATGACGAGATCCGGTCCTGTCCCTTTGTGCGGGACGAAGGCTGCCTCGTCTACGATGACCGCCCCACCACATGTCGCTACTACCCCTTAGGGGTCGGCAACCTCAGCCACGGCGAAGAGGGCGGTGACGACGACAAGGATTTTTTCTTCTTTGTCAACGAGCCCCACTGCAAAGGATTTGAAGAGGCCAAGGAGTGGACCGTGGACTCCTGGCGAAAAGATCAGGGCGTGGACATTCACGACGAGATCAACGCGGGCTGGGCAGATCTTATCGTCCGGAAGCGCAGTTTTCCCCCCAACATCCAGTGGACCCCCAAGGCCAAAGAGATGTTCTTCATGGCCTGCTACAACCTGGATGCCTTTAAGCGGTTTGTTTTTGAGAGCCCCTTTCTTGACAAGTTCGAGGTGGAAGACGAGCGTGTCGAGAAGATGAAGACCGACGAACTGGCCCTGCTCGAGTTTGGTTTTCTCTGGCTCAAGGACGTTTTTTTCTTAAAGGAAAACGAAGACAAGCTGTTTAAGCCGAAAAATCCGGCATAGCCCAGGGTGACAGAGACCTTTTCAGGTCTGTTTAGTAAAGAAAGGGTTAATTGTTCATAACTTTTCAGGTAAAAGACCCTTGGCCCTGTCTATTGTTCATAAAAAAAGCCGACTCCCTTTAGGGCGTCGGCTTTTTTTTATGCGTTAAACGAGGAGGCCGCTAATAGGTCTCGTCGTAGACAAGGCTCTCAAGGAGGGCTTTGTCGGTGAGGCGGGCCTTGATGTCCACCCCGAAGAAGGACTCCACCGGAGCCAGGAGCTCGGGGTTGTTGTCCATTACCTCGGTGAGGTAGCCCACCACCACGTCAAGTCCCTTGTGGGTCATCTTGCCCAGGGGCTTGCGGCAGGATCCCGAGGGCATCCCCAGGAGCTGCATGGCGGTTTTCACGGCCAGGGGGTTTCGGGCCAGGCACTTGACCTCGCCGAAGGGGGTCTCCTCCATGGTGACCACGCTGGTGAGCTTGAACAGCGGGGTGAGGGCCTTGTGCAGGGTCTCGGCTTCATCCATCTTGCCTTCGGCCACAAGCCTGATGAGCTTGGAGGCCGGTCCGGGTACGATGTTGGAGGCCACGGAGATGACCCCTGAGGCGGCAATGGCCGGGTCGGTCATCATCTCCACCACCAGGGCGTCGTCACCTGAGAAGATGCTGAAGTCGGGACCGCAGACTTCGCGGGTGCGCTTCATGTTGTCCAGGTTGCCCGTGGCCTCCTTGACGGCTGAGACGTTGGGGCACTCCCGGTGAAGCAGAGCGATGTCTTCGGGAAGCATCTGGGCGCCGGTGCGACCGGGGATGATGTACGGAATCACCGTGATGTCCGGGAAGGTCCGGGCCACGGGGGTGACATACTCTTTTCTGATCTCAAGGGAGCTGGGGCCGTTGTAGTAGGGGTCCACGAGGAGGACCGCGTCCACCCCGGCTTCCACAGCGTGCCGTGTTGCTGAAAGCGCCTCATTGGTGTTGTTGCTTCCGGTGCCCGCAATACAGAAACATTTCCCCTTGGTCTGTTTGGAAATAATCTCTATCAGGCTGTTGTGTTCGTCCCAAGCGAGTGTGGGGCTCTCGCCGGTGGTTCCGACGGCCAAGATTCCTGTGATGTCGTTTTCGATCTGAAAGCGACACAGTTTTTCGAGGCCCTCGTAGTCCACAAGATCATTTCTAAAAGGGGTGATCAGTGCTGTGTAGCAGCCTTTTTTCATTGTCTTACCTCTGGCTTCGCAAATGTGACTGTAAGGTGGCTAAAGATTACAAACCTTGGAAAAATATAAAAAAAAAGAATGGTGTGTCAATACCAAAGGCTTGATTTCAGGGGGATGGCCCCTTCCTTTGTTGGTTTGGGATCCCCACCGGAACCTCTTTCGCATGAAAGGGGTCAGACCCTTTCGATTTGATTTGACAACCTTGGGAGGGCGGTATAGTTTGTGAATTTATTAAAAAAAAAGAAACCGAAGAGGCGGGTTGCACCTTTATATAAGGGGGTGTGCCCACTTTTTTCTGGCCGTGACATAAAAAAAATACCCGGCTCTGAGCGAGGGATGCCCGGTTTGGGGTTTCTTCTCGTTTTGGATGGGTTACCAGACAAAGAGGGATCATGCAAAAGCCGAAGAACGCGCAAGAACATATTGCTCAACTGAGGGATGCCATTGCCGGAAATCCCGATTGCGGAAACAGCCACTACAACCTGGGCGTGGCTCTGATGGGATTGAAAAAATATGATGAGGCCGAAGCCAGCTTCAACGAGGCCGTGGGATGCAGTCCCACCCTCGCCGAAGGCTATGTGATGCTCGGCAGCATTGCCCTGCAGCGTGAAGACGTGGAGGGCTGCCTTTATTATAATAAGCTGGCCACCAAGTCCCGGGCCGGGTTTGCCGTTGGGTACGGCAACATCGGTTTCATTGAGCTGCAGCGCGGCAACGTGGACGAGGCCATCAAGAACCTTCAGAAGGCCATTGTGCACAACTCCAAGTTTGTCCAGGCGTACACCACCCTGGCCAACGCCTACCTGATGAAGGGCCTGGTGGACGAGAGCATCACCACCAGCAAGAAGGCCCTTGAGGTTCAGCCTGACTTTCCCATTCCCCACCACAACCTGGGGATCGCCTACATTGAAAAGGAAGAGTATGCCAAGGCCATTGAGCACTTTGACATAGCCCAGTCCATGGGCTACGAGGTGCCCGAGGCCCTGCTGAAAGAGGTGGAACCCCACCGCAGCTAAGCACTCGGATCCAACGCCCCCTGCACACCCTGCAGGGGGCTTTTTTTATGGCAAATATCTGCCTTGCAACCTGAATTTGATGAAGAAGCAACCCATGAAGATTACCTGGAGTCTGCCCGGTCACAGCCGCGGCGGTCAGATCGATGAAGCGGTCCTTGCCACTCCGCTGCCCGCGGACCGTACCTGCGGGGAAGCGACCTTGTGCTACGGCCACTATGTCCGTGCCGTAGAGACCGTCCTTGAAAAAGAAGCCGCAGGCAAAGGGACCGGTCTGTTCCGGGCCCTGTTTCCGGCCCCCCTTCCCACCGTCGGCTCCGTCCATGTGGAGATCCTCAAGCACGGCCATTTTTACCATCCGGCACGCATGACCCTGTCCACGGATGCCGGGGAGAGGGCCCTGGTGGTGAACCTGGCCGTGACCCCCGAAGGGGGAGCCTGTGCCGAAGGGGAGTTTGCCATTTTGAAACAGCTCTCCCGTCGAAGCACGGCCCTGCCTGAGGTGTATGCCCTGGACGCCGTGGACGTGGACACCCACCGCGTGGTGCTTTTTTTCGGGGAGTGGTTTGAAGGCTATCACGAGTTTCACCAGACCCGCCATGACGGGGACGACCGGGTGGTGGTCTGGGCCGGTGACGATCACGTCCTTTTGCCCCAGGGGCAGGCGGCCTCGGTGTACCGCCAGGCCGCCGAGATCCTGACCCGCCTCTACAACCCTCTGACCTTTGAGCTGGTGCAGCCCTGGCACCATGCGGCAGGGGATTTTGTGGTGAACATCGATGGGGAAGAGCCCAGGGTTCGCCTCATCACCGTGCGGCAGTACACCCCCATGGCCGATGTGGAAGAGCCCGGGGCCGAGGAGCTTCTGGAAGGAGCCCTCTATTTCCTGATGCTCCTGAGCCTTAGGAACCGCCTGGACCGGTACGACGGCATCGGTGAGGTGGCCTGGGTGGGAGACCACTGCGTGGCCGCCACCCTCCAGGGGTTTTTCGACGGGGTGTCCCACCTCACCGATGTGGGGCCCCTGGACGGCCCCTTCGGGGACTGGGTGGGGCGGTATCTGGTCGCCCATACCCTGGAAGATTTTGTCGAGACTGCCTGTGGCGTGGTTTCGTCCTTCAACCCCGGGGCTTCGGAAATGGGGGTGGTGACGGCAAAGGTTGCCGAACACGGGGCCGCGTTTTACCGTGCGGTTCAACAGATGAATACCGAAGAAAATGGAAAATAATTCTGATTTATTTGTTCATTTAAATTGAATAAAACTAGGCATATCTTCAAAGGCGGACCCCCCATGGGGTCCGTTTTTTTTATGTTCAAAAGTAAGTATTGGGATAAGAAATCAGGGTGTTGATATACAGGGAGATATACCCTGCGATGGTGTGACTCGCCGTGAAACACGATGAGATATTCCCTGAAAGGTGTTATTTGCAGAAGGGGTCTGTTTTTGACCCGATTTTCTGATTGCGATGTAGATATCGTTAGGTCTCAATAGATTAACTCGTCTGACAATTTATCGTAAGGGGAATGAGCGGGGGAGAGGCCTTGAAAGGCCTTTGGAATGTAAAGCCTTAATAACCACGGGAAAAAGCTTTTTTATTGACAAGAAAAGGCAATAACTTTATACCATGGAGTTTGATAATAGGGCCATTATAGTTGATTAATGGAAATTGCATAGACAGTAGCAGCTGGGACGGTTTGTTTTGGCTGTTATTTTATGTGGTTTAAGGTTTAAGGTTTGAGTGACTTGGCAATCAAAGTCAAATGGTTTCATTTGATTTCGTCTTGTTGAGTTAAAATTATTTATTCAATGGAGGTAAGGCAATGGCAAAGCATGAAACCCCTTTGTTGGACGAGCTGGAATCCGGGCCGTGGCCAAGCTTTGTGTCCGACATCAAGCAGGAAGCCGAAGTCAGGGCAAAAAACGAAAAAGGAATTGATTTTCAGATTCCTGCTGAAGCTTGCGACGACCTGCTCGGTCTTCTGGAACTCTCCTACAAGGACGGCACCACTCACTGGAAGCACGGCGGCATCGTAGGTGTTTTCGGTTACGGCGGCGGCATCATCGGGCGTTACAGCGACAAGCCCGAAGAATTCCCCGGCGTGGCTTCCTTCCATACAGTACGTGTGGCTCAGCCTGGTGCAAAGTACTACACCACTGAGTACCTGCGTAAACTGATGGATCTGTGGCAGTTCCGTGGTTCCGGTCTCACCAACATGCACGGTTCTACCGGCGACATCGTTCTGCTCGGTACCACCACGCCTCAGCTGGAAGAGATCTTCTACACCCTGACCCACGAGATGGATCAGGACCTCGGCGGTTCCGGGTCCAACCTGCGAACCCCCGCTGACTGTATCGGTCAGTCCCGCTGCGAATACGCCTGCTACGACACCCAGGAGCTCTGCTACTTCCTGACCATGATGTATCAGGACGAACTGCACCGTCCCGCGTTCCCCTACAAGTTCAAGTTCAAGTTCGACGGTTGCCCCAACGGCTGCGTGGCCTCCATGGCCCGTTCCGACCTCTCCTTCATCGGTACCTGGAAAGATCAGATCCAGGTGGACCAGGCTGAAGTGGCCAAGTACGTTGACGGCACCAACCCCGCCAACGCCGGCGCTCACAGCGGTCGCGACTGGGGGAAATTTGACCTCGACGCCGAAGTACTTGCCCTCTGCCCCACCGAGTGCATGAAGTACGAAAACGGTGAACTCAAGATCAACGACAAAGAGTGTAACCGTTGCATGCACTGCATCAACGTTATGCCCAAGGCCCTGAAAGTCGGTAAGCAGCGTGGTGTTTCCATCCTCGCCGGCGCCAAGGCCCCCATCGTTGACGGCGCTCAGATGGGTACCCTCGTGGTTCCCTTCCTTGAAATCGACCAGACCATGAATAAGCAGCTGGCCGACTTCGACTCCGAAGAAGAGTGGATGGAGTACCTGGAAGAGAAATACGAAGCGCTCACTGAAGTCATCGAGTCTGTCTGGGATTACTGGATGGAAGAGGGCAAGAACCGTGAACGTCTCGGCGAGCTGATGATCCGTCAGGGTCTCCAGAAATTCCTTGAGAAGATCAACATGGAGCCCCAGGCCGTACACGTCGATCATCCCCGTACCAACCCCTACATCTTCTGGAAAGAAGACGAAGTTGAAGGTGGCTGGGACCGTGACATCAACGAATACAGAAAGCATCACGCACGCTAGGAGGGGTATACCATGGCTTTTATTTCCTCAGGATACGATCCCGAAAAACCGATGGAAGGTCGAATCACGGACATTGGCCCGAAGCATTACGACCAGTTCTATCCCGAAGTTATCAAGAAGAACAAAGGCAAGTGGAGCCACCACGAGATCCTCGAGCCCGGCGTTCTGGTCCACGTGGCTGAAAGCGGCGACGAAGTGTTCACCGTACGTTGCGGCGGCGCTCGTCTCATGAGCTCCACCCACATCCAGGAGATCTGCGACATTGCTGACAAGCACTGCGACGGTCGTCTGCGTTTCACCACCCGTAACAACATCGAGTTCATGGTGGATTCCAAGGACAAGGTTGAAGCCCTCAAGGCTGATCTTGCCCAGCGCAAATTCCCCGGTGGGTCTTACAAGTTCCCCATCGGTGGTACCGGCGCCGGTATCTCCAACATCGTCCACACCCAGGGTTGGATTCACTGCCACACCCCCGCCACCGATGCCTCCGGCACCGTAAAGGCAACCATGGACGAAGTGTTCTCTGATTTCCAGGATCACAGACTGCCTGCCAAGCTCAAGATCTCCATGGCTTGCTGCCTCAACATGTGCGGCGCAGTTCACTGCTCCGACATCGCCATCCTCGGTTACCACCGTAAGCCTCCCATCTTGGATCACGAGTACCTTGACAAGGTGTGCGAGGTTCCCCTGGCTGTTGCTTCCTGCCCCACCGCGGCCATCAAGCCCGCCAAGGTAGAGCTCCCCAGCGGCGAGACCGTTAACTCTGTAGCGGTTCGTAACGAGCGTTGCATGTACTGCGGTAACTGCTACACCATGTGCCCCTCCATGCCCCTTTCCGACGCCGAAGGCGACGGTATCGTGCTCATGGCCGGTGGTAAGGTGTCCAACCGTATCAGCGCACCCAAGTTCTCCAAGGTTGTTGTGGCTTTCCTGCCCAACGAAACCCCGCGCTGGCCTTCCATGACCAAGACCATCAACAAGATGATCGAAGAGTACGCCAAAGGCGCCCGTAAGTACGAGCGTTTCGGTGACTGGGCTGAGCGTATCGGTTGGGAGCGATTCTTTGACGTGTGTGAACTCGACTTCACCCACCACCTCATCGACGACTTCCGCGATGCTGCGTACCAGTCTTGGCGTCAGACCACTCAGTTCAAGTTCTAATTTACGCTGAGCACGCATCCATTTCGTATGGAAATGGATAACTTGCAGGGGACCTGGTCTCCAGGTCCCCTGCCCTATAAATTGGAGGTCCCCAATGGCATTAGAAAAAGAAGCAGCCAAAGAGGTCATCATCGAGAAACTGACCAAGAAGTCCAAATCCAAGTCCAAGTTCTACTTGAAGGATTTCTACGCATTCTTCCCCGATGAGAAGCCCCGCGCCGTAAAGAATATCGTGAACGCCCTCGTAAAAGACGAAGTTCTCGAGTACTGGTCCAGTGGTTCCACCACCATGATCGGTCTTAAAGGCCAGGGCAAGCAGGCCGGCGCAGAAGGCGAAGAGTAATCTTCCCCTGTTTCGCTGACAGGCTTTCCAGCGTATTTGTCTAAGACTCCCAAGTGCAGTGATTGATGAAATCTGAAAGAATCAGCAGTATCCCAGGCCTTTTTATTTCCGCGCTTCGCGGTGGATCAGGGAAAACCATTCTGACCATTGGCATCACCGCTGCACTGAGGAGTCTTGGCAAACAGGTTGCCCCCTTTAAAAAGGGGCCCGACTACATCGATGCCGGGTGGCTCTCCCTGGCTGCAGGGAACCCCTGCTACAACCTCGATACCTACCTGATCGACCACGACACCGTGGTCTCCTCCTACCTTGCCAATTCAGCCAAGCTGGGCGCGGACATAGCCATTGTGGAAGGCAACCGCGGCCTCTACGACGGCATCGACATCGACGGCAAGACCAGCACCGCAGAAACCGCAAAGCTTCTCAAGGCACCCGTGGTCCTCGTTCTGGACTGTTCCAAGAGCACCCGCACCATGGCAGCGGCCGTCCTGGGATGCCTCCACTTCGACCCGGAGGTGACCATCGGCGGGGTGATCCTCAACCGCATTGCAGGCCCGCGGCACAAGAACAACCTGATCAACAACATCGAATACCATACCGGTGTGAAGGTAATCGGGGCGATACCCAAACTCAGGACCCATGACTTCCCCGAGCGGCACATGGGCCTTGTCCCCACCCCCGAACACGACTGGGCCTTTGAGTCCGTAAAAAACGCCGAGACCATTATCCGGGATAATGCGGACGTGCCGGGCATCATCTCCCTTGCGGAAACAGCAGAATCCTTTGAGCGCACCGTCAGAGTCCCCGAGGTCGAGGCCGCAGGGACCGACGACCGACCTGTCATCGGGGTGATCCGCGACGCCTCCTTTCAATTCTATTACCCGGAAAACATCGAAGCCCTGGAGGCCGAAGGCGCCCGTGTGGTGATGATCAGCCCCTTAAGGGACACCGAACTCCCCGACGAGCTTGACGGGGTCTACATCGGCGGGGGATTTCCCGAGACCCACGCCCGTGAGCTGGGTGAGAATGTGAGCTTCCGCCAGAGCCTTCTTGCCCGCATCAAAGAGGGCATGCCCCTCTACGCCGAATGCGGCGGCTTGATCTACATGGGAGAAGAGCTGGAAGTGGACGGAGAGATCTATCCCATGACCGGCCTGTTTCCCCTCTCCTTTTCCGTATCCAAAAGGCCCCAGGGCCATGGGTACGTGGTGGCCGAGATCACCGGTGAGAATCCCTTTTTTGAGGTGGGAACCCGCATCAAGGGCCATGAGTTCCGTTACTCCAAAATCACCCGATGGGACCGGGAAGACAATGACGCCGCCTTTACCATGGCACGGGGCACGGGCATGGCCGACAAGGCCGACGGCATCACCAGGTACAACGCCCTGGCCACCTACACCCACATCCATGCCCTGGGCACCCCTGCCTGGGCACCCTCCTTTGTTTCCAAAGCCTTAGAATACAAAAATCGATCTTAACAATCCCGGCTGATGCGGCCCCGATTGATGCGGCCCGTCCGCAAGACCACCCCATTGCCTCGCATCTTTCACAGAAAGCGGTGCCGTCGCGCACGTGGGCTTTTCTGTCATCTAAATATGGTGACGTGTTGTCTCTGTGCGGTTACGGCATGGGTATGCCCGCAAAGAGATCTCCATGGGATTTTTATTGGGGATTTGTGTGCTTGTGGGGCGGGATCCAGGGATGACCGGCCATCACGCCGGAAGGTACGGAAGCCGCACCCGCACATGGGACTACCTGTTTAAAAAACGGCAGTCCCGTGCGGGCGGGCTGGGTGCACCCTCCGGCGCCTGGTAAGCCCAAGGGGCCTTTTAGCAGGACATTAAACCTGCTTGAAGATATCCCCAACCATGCGGGGATTCCAGGTACCCCGGCCGGAGCGGGTGGGGACCTTGGCCTTTAAAAAGGCCGTGGCGATGCGGGTCTGGGTGAGGCCCTGGGTTTTGAATTCGGCCATCACCTCCATGAGGCGGTCCTTGAAGGCCCCTTTGTCTTCGGCGCCCATGACGGCGAGCTCTGCAGCCACGCTGTCCAGGTCGCTGTCACTGGGGGTGGCGGGCTCTGCTACAGGGGCAGCCGGTGCGGGCTTTTCAACCGCAGGAGCTGCAGGAGCAGGTGCGGCCTCAACCGCAGCTTTGGGTGATACGGCAGCAGCAGGGACCGGCTGAGCCTCGGGGGCCTTGGCCACGGGCTGGGCCGGTGCCGGCTGATTACCCTTCATGGCCGAGTCGCGTTTTTTCTTCTGCTTGAGGAGCCACTGGGTCACCTGCTTGGCCTTTCGGGTGGTGACGGCCTTGAGCTTCATCTCTTTTCGGTACATGACCGCGTCCATGACGAGGACCCCGTGGGGATCGGTGAGGACAGACCCGGGAAGGTCGGTGCTCTCCACAGCCCATCCGTCGTTCTCCAGCCAGTAATGGACCTGGCCTTTCATGGGGCCTTTGCCGATGACGCCCTTGATCCAGACCCAGCCTTTGTCGCAGCGGTTCTGGATGAGGCCGCTCATGAGGGCCACGCTGCGGTTCTGGCTCTTTTCATGGATATGGTAGAGGTTTTCGGCCATGATGGACTGGACGGCCAGTTCCATGCGCTCAGATTCAATGAGATCTCCCAGCAGGGAGAGAGGTTTGCACGCTCTTTTTGATTTACCGGGTTTGAAATGAACCCTGATCTTTACATCCTTCTTCAACGGTCTCACTTCCTGTCATGACTTGCTGTGCGTTTGCTGTGACGGCTTGGAACACAAAACGGCCCACGGGAACACATAGTAAGGATCGCTTCCCCCGACAAAGGGAAAACCCGCCTTAACCCTTGGCTGATATGACTCAATACCCAGGCGGATAGCAACGATGAACGGGGTCTATGTGTTGTCGTGGGCCCTTAAAAAGCCGCACCGAAGGAAATCATTTGGCGGTATCACGGGTGAGACCCCTGTCTCCCCTACCGAAGAAAAATGCTTTCACTTCAAGATGATGGGTTTGGGAAATCCATACCATAAATTCTCTTTGGAGACAAAAAAAATGGGGGACCAAAGCCCCCCAAGTTGAAAAAAAAGTCACTTTTTCACTTTCAGACCTTGAAACGACTCACCAGAGCGCTCATTTCATCGGAGAGGCTGGCCAGGTTATCGGCGTCGGATTGAACGCGGGCGCTGTTGTCTGCAAGGAACCCGGCCTGGCCGTTGACCTCCTCCATCTCCTCGGTGATTCCGTGGGTCTCCTCGCTGCTCTGGGAGATGGTGCGGGTGACCTCGTCAATGCCCATGGAGGTCTGGGCCACGTTGTCGGCAATCTCCCGGGTGGTGACAGACTGCTCCTCAACAGCCGCGGCGATGCCCGCAACAATTTCACTCACATTGGAGATGATGGTATCGATCTCGGCGATGTCGCTGCTGGCCGCGTCCGTGGACTCCTGGATCCCCCGGATCCGGTCGGTGATCTCCCCGGTGGCATCGGCTGTCTGGCGGGCCAGGTCCTTGATCTCCCCTGCCACCACGGCAAACCCCTTGCCGGCCTCACCGGCCCGGGCCGCTTCGATGGTGGCGTTCAGGGCCAAGAGGTTGGTCTGGTCCGATATCTCGGAGATGGTCTCGGTCACCACCCCGATGTCCCGGGCGGCCGCGGCAAGCTGTTCGACCCCTTTGGCCACCCCGCTGGCCTTGCTGGCCGCCTGGGTGGAGATCTCCCGGGCCCGTCCTGAGTTGCCGGCAATTTCCGTGATGGTGGCTGTCATCTCTTCGGCGGCCGAAGCGATCATCCCCACGCCCGCCGAAGACTGGTTCATGGCGGCAGCCACATCGGCCATGTGGGCGTTGAGCTCCTTGCCGGAGGTGGTGACGGAAACGGCCTTGTCGCTCATGTCCCCGGAGGCGGATTTCATCTTGTGGGTGACCCCGGAGAGGTCGGTGGAGGCGCCGTCGATGATCTTGGTTTTGCCGGCAATCTGGGTGATGAGATCCTGGAGGTTGCCCACAAAGGTGTTGAACCACTGGGCCAGCTCGCCGATCTCGTCCCCGGACTGGATACGGATGCGCATGGTCAGGTCTCCCTCCCCCTGGGAGATGTCCTTCATGCGGGAGGCAATGCGCTTGATGCGGGTGACCACCATGGCCTGGGTGAGGGTTCGCACCACGAGCCAGATCACCACCATGGTGATGGTGGCGATGATGATCAGCTGGTTCCGGAGGGTGACGGCTGCGGCAAACACCTCCTCAGACGGCGCATTGATGACGGTGATCCAGCCGGACAGCTCCTCCTGCTTGAAGACGGAGATCTTCTCCTTGCCCTTGAAATCATAGGTTCTCAACCCGTTTTTCAACCGGAGGATCTCCTTGCTGAAATCAAACATGTTGCCGTTGAGGGTGAGGATCTTGCTCTTGTCCGGGTAGGCGATGACGGCCCCGTTCTCTTCCATGACAAAGGCATAGCCTGTTTCTCCCACCTTGATGGGGTCGATGAAGAGCTCGGTGACGGTGTTCATTTTGACCACGAGGCTGAGGATGCAGACAACGCTGCTGTTTGCCGTCAGGGGCAGGGATTCCACGTAGACGGGCTCACCGCTCACCTTGCTTTTGATCACCCGTGATGTGACGGGCTGGCCCTTGAGGGCTTCCTTGAAGTAGCTCCGGTCTGAAATGTTCAGGGAGTTCTCCACCCCCGGGATGCCCGAGGCGATGATGGTTCCGTCCGGCAGGGTGATCATGAAGTTTTCGATGCTGGGAAAGGTCTCAAGGATGCGGGAGAGCTTTTCGTGGACGGCCTTGCGCATCATGGCATCCTGGTTGATGGCAAAGTGTCGGTACAAGCTGTCCGACCCCCAGTAGTGCAGCAGGGAACGGTTGTCTCGGATGAATTTTCCCAGGACCTCGGAGGTGGCCTCGGTCAGGGAGGTGAGCTGGGTGTGAACGCTTTGCTTGAGGGCGTTTTTGGAGCTTACGTACCCCAGGGTGGTGATGGCCACAAGGCCCGTGAGGATGATGAGAAGGACTGGTATAAGGAATTTAAGTCGTAGCTTCATGTGTGGTTCTCCGTGCCAACGTTGAAATATTAAGGGGTGAAGAAAGGCTCTCCACATATTGCCTAACGAAGAATAAAAGGTCTGGGGTGGTCTTTCATTTTTACTGATAACCCATGGGGTCATTCGTTTTGGTCTGTGCATTGTGAGGTATTGTACACATGGTTAAATCTCACTAATGTAGTTTTAACGGCACGGAACTATGTTTACTTAAGAACTAATTCGGAATTTTTAGAAACTTTTTTAAATTAAAGAAGAATTTCGGGGGAACCCTGTGTGAATTCAAGTGAATACCGGACCGTAGCCTCAAGGGAGCACCCACGGTCTTTTCCTGTGGATTGGGTAAAGGAAGACCGGAAAGGGAAGAGGGAGGGAGTAAAGAGGCGTCCGGAAGTGAAGGACGGGTGCAGGCAATAAAAAAGGCGCTTTTTCCTGAAAAGGAAAAAAGCGCCTTTAAAGAGATGCCCTATAATCTAAGGACGACTACTTTTTAATCTTGCCTTCGGTGTGGCATTTTTTGCAGCTTGTGGGGGCCGGCCCTTTGGCTTTCTTGTCGTTGGCCTTCTTCTTGAACTCTTTGTTGAAGGCTTTGTGACAGGTGATGCAGTTATCATGGACGGCCTCAGCATGGTACTGACGCTTTTCCTTGCCCTTGAGCTTTTTCTTGCCTTTGCCCTTGGGAGCCCGGCCGAGCTTGTCGTGGCAATCGATGCAGCGCTGGACATCATCACCCATGGTGAGCTCCAGGGCTTTGCCGTTTTCATCGTGGTGGCACTCACCACAGCCGATCTTGTAATCTTCGTGGTGTTTCTTGTGAGTAAACGGTACCGGGCTGTACTTGTGTCCGCCGGCTTCGGTGTACTCTTTGGTTTTCATGTCAAAGGTGTCTTCCACGGTGGTCCCTGCCCAGAGAAGACTCACCGCTGCAAGAGAGACCACAAGGGCGGACAGCAGCGTAATCAAACGGGTTTTGTTCATTTTTAGTTTCCTTTCCTCTCCCAGTCGGTGACGGTTCGGTACGAAAGGTGCAGCCCGTGGCTGTGTCGTCAACTCCGCAGCGGCCGTCCCGGTTTAAAGCGTGATTCCCCTAAAATCACCATTTACAGTAATTATAAACGGGGTGATCTTATCAGGGGGAACTTTCAATGTCAATTGGTTCTCAGTGGATTTATCCAGTGGAAAACATTTGATTTATGATGTGTTTATAAAAGGTTACCTTTGAAGGGCGTCCCTTGGGTCCGGGCGTGGAACCGGGGTGGGAACCGGAATATCCCGGGGGTCGGAGACGCCGGATTCGAAATAGCGATCGGCCTGGTACATCATGGCATTGAGCCGGTCGTCAAGCAGCTGGCGTGCCTCTTCACAGGCCTCGCGGGAGGCGCCCTCTTCCACATGGATGGGCTCGGCGTACATGAGCATGATGCGGGAAAATGGCTTGGGGATGATGGTGCGGTCCCAGCTCCTTAAGGTCCAGTGGTTGTCACAGCTCCACATGCCGGCCTGGATGGCTCGGCCGGATTTCTGGGCCAGGGCCACGATGCCCATCTTGGAGATGTAGGCCGGTCCGGTGGGGGCGTCGCAGGCCAGGGCCGCGGGGTGGCCTTTTTTGACGTAGGGTACCATCTCCAGCAGGGCTTCACGGCCCCGTTTTTTGGAGGATCCCCGCACGGAGATCCAGCCGAAGGCCTCGACATAGCGGGAGGCCAGCTCACCGTCCCGGCTCATGCTGGCCATCACCACCACCTCTTTGAAGCGGTAGTACCAGATATAAGGAATCAGTCGCTGGTGCCAGGTGACATACAGGACATTGCCGTGGGTGCGGCCCCGTTTGTGGGCGGCACCGCTATCTTTACCGAAAATCTCCAGTCGGCAGGTGGCAAAAAGAAGGGAAAAAAGGACCCGTGAAAGAAGGCCGATTGCGTAGGACAAAGGGGGGCTGAGCTTCTTCAATGATCGTCTCCATGGGTTTAATCTGCGGGCCTGGACCCGATGGGAAAATTCCTGGGTCGCTATTCTATCCTCGGGGTGTAAATTGATCAATTGAAAAAGCCTGTTGGAAATTTAAGGGCGTTCGGGGTACACTCATGGGCCTTGGGACCCTGAGGATACGGCCCCTATACGCCCGGCCACCGCATAAAATCCATTGCAGTTTTCTTCAACTATGCTATTGCATCGGGTGGCGCAGAAGGTGCCGTTTCCGTCTTGTATAGTGAGGGTAAATCGGTCGGTTAGCTCTGGTTTCCGGAAAGCATGCCCCCTTTGGGGCCTGCCCGTGGACAAGGGCGCGCCTGTTCAGCGGGGCGACTCCTTGTGGGGTAACCGGGGTACGGCCTTCTGTGTTTTAACTATCTCCTTTTGGCTCAGAATGTTGGGTGGAGCCAGGGGGATGGATCCTTTTTTTCTGCAGGAGGCATCGGTGAAGGTCAGGCAGCTTGCCCGTCAAATTGTTGAGTTTTACGAAAAGATTTCCTCCTGGGAGAATTCGGTGGTCAAGGGGAGCGGGTTGACCCCTTCCCAGATGCACACCATAGAGATCGTGGGCCACGAAGGCCGTCTTCGCATGCGGGAGCTGGCCGAGAAAAAAGGGGTCACCACGGGAACGGTGACGGTGACGGTGGACCGTCTTGAAAAAGAGGGCTACCTCCGGCGGGAAGCCCATGAAAAAGACCGCCGTTCCTATGAAATTGTGCTGACAGACAAAGGCGAAGCACTTTTCAGGCGCCACCATGAATATCATGTGAGCCTAACCGAAGAGATGGCAGCGGCCCTGACTGAGGAGGAGATGGTTCTCTTTTCCGGGATATTATCGAAGGTCAACGGAGTATTTTAATCATGGATCATCACGAGCAGAATTTTCTGGAGCAGCATTCAGACGAGTATATTGAAATGGCGTACAGCTACGAAAGGCTGGAACGCGTGGAGAACCCCGACGGCTACGGCAAGCGCGTGGGGGACTGCGGTGACACGGTGGAGATGTTTCTGACCATCGAAGAGGAGACAATCAAGCACGTCGCCATTCAGATTGACGGGTGCCTCAACACCATCGCCTGTGCCAACACCGTGGCCTCCATGACCGAGGGGCGGACATTGGAAGAGGCCTGGGAGGTGACCCCTGAAAAGGTTGCCGGTTACTTAAAGACCCTGGAAGAAGATCATTTCCATTGTGCGGAACTCTCCGTGGGCGCCTTTTTTCTTGCCCTGAACGACCACCGCAAGAAGACCCGAAACGGATGGAAAAAGACCTATACCCATTGAGGTGTTATGGACGAAACCCCTGACAACCGCCTTTTTTTTCTCATCAACCGAAGCCGTCATGTGCTGCTGAAGTGGGCCGATGCCATCCTGATGGAGAAGCTTTCCGTCACCTCGGCCCAGCTTGCAGCCCTTTTTATCCTTGAAAAGGAAGACGGGTGCCTCTTAAAAGAGCTGAGCCGGGGGCTGGGGCTGAACAATTCTGCCATTACAGGCCTTGTGAGTCGCATGGAAAAAGCAGGGCTCATTGAAAAGCGCAGCTGTCTTGAAGACGGGCGTGCGTTCCAGGTGTATATCACCCCCAAGGGAGCCCGAACCGCCGCCCTTGCCCTGCCCCTGGTGGATCAATTCAACGAGTTCGCCTCAGAGGGGTTTACCCCGGAGGAGATGGAGACGGTGTGCCGTTTTCTCAGCTCTGTCATCCACAAAATCTCCTGTGCCCAGACACGCCCCGCCTGATGGGGTTCTTGTGAAATTCTATCCTGTTTTGTGTTTGAAACGATAGGTTGCGGCGTCGATTTTCGGGGTGAGTCGCGCTTTGCCTGTCAAACCCCTGCCTGTTTGTTCTGAAAATCGGTCTTTTTTATCTTTAATAAAGGGTTTCTGGTCTTGGTGTGGGTGAATGTTGAAAACTTTTTCTGATTCGCCCTTCCAAAAGTCTGGATTGTTCATAACTTTTCAACAGGACCCTGCCTGAACACAGCCCCAGGACACAATGACGTTTTCCCTGTTCACAGAATGGACCTTCTGGCTTTGGGTGGCTCTGGTACCCGTGGCAGCGCTGGCCCTTGTCCGTGCCCTGCGTATCATCGGCTGGGCCCTCTCCCTCTCCCGTGAGGTACGCGCCCTTGAGGCGCGGGCCAAAATCGCACCGGATCATGAAGCCGCCGCCCTTGGTGTGGTGGTCTCTCGCTGCAGGACGACTCTTCGCTCTTTTTCTCCCGACCTTCCGGACTTTGAGGATCTTCACGGCTACCTCACCGAGGTTGCCGCCGCCTTTCATCCCGAGGCGCCTCGCCCGGAACTGAGGGTATCTGTGGGCCACCTGATCCGAACCCTGAACCGTTCCCTGGATCGTTTTGATGCCGTCCTTGAAAGACCTGGCCTGGCTCGCCTCAGGCGGGTGAGGATTGCCACGGTCAAGACCAGCACCCGTCGGTTGAAACGGGTCACCGGGTTTTCTCCGGTGCGCTGGTACCTTCGCTTCAGGCGCTGGGTATCCGGTATGAACGTGTTTCGCCTGCTTCTCCTTCCCGATCCTGTCTCCTGGCTGATTACCCTCTCCGGAAATCTCTCCCTCATGGTCCTGGGCAAGTGCCTTCTGGCCGATCTATACCTTTTTGTGGGCACCACCGCCCTGGAACTCTACGGCTCACGGGCTGACGAAGAAGAGGCCTTGGGCGAGGAGCCTGCTCCCGAGGCCATGGAGGAGATTTTACAGGAACTTGAAGGGCTCGACGATGCCCCGCCCGCAGCCATGGACCCTGCCCTTGCACCCCTTCGAAAGCGGATCACCGGGGTGTCCGCGCTTTTTCATCCCACCCCCGGCCTTACCGTATTCGGAAAAACCGTCACCGAGTCGGCTGAGCTCCTTGCCCAGAAACACTTCCCCGAGGCGGACTCCCCCCTGGACGAGGCCAGAATTGGCCCCATCCTGGAGCGAACCCGCCACCTGCTGGCGCAGCTGGGCAGGGGAGAATCTCTGCCAGTTGCCGGGCGTCTCTTTCGCGTCCGCCTGGACACCCTGGCAACGGTTCACCGGTATGCCGGGGAGAGCCTGCCCAAAAGCCTCAAAGAGGCCGTCACCCAGGGGAAAAAAGCCTATGGCTGGCTTAAGTGGCCCCTGACCGCTTATCGTCTTACGGCCAGGGGCGGTCTCCTCAAGGTGGCTGCGGGCCTGGGATGGCGCACCGCCGGAAAGGGTGTCACCCTCTTTTTGTACGGCCGCCTCTACGACTACGCCATGGAAGAGGTGGACAGCGTGATGCGGCGATCCAAAGAGAAGGTGTGACAGCCACGCAAGAAGCCTAAAGCTTGGGCACGGGCCGTGAGGTGGCCTGGAAGTCCCTCATGAACATCTCCGGAATGCTTTGGGATTCAAAGGTCTCCTGCCCCTCTTTCATGCCGAACAAAGAGAAACAGAAACCGATGGCCGCGGCGCCGTTAAAGACAATCCGGGCGGCACTTACGGACTGAAGAGCCGGGGTGGACACGAAACTCCAGAGGGCCGGATCCAGTGAGGTACCGGAGTCCGTGGCCTGTCCGCTGATGGTGGCCAGACCGGTCTGGGTGTTGATGCGGCCGCTGAGCTCAAAGGTGTAGCTCATGAACGAGAGCTGGCTCCCGGGCTGGAGAATCTCATCGCTTCCTTCCGTGGTCGTGGCAATGGTCATGGTCTCGGTTATGGACTGGTAACTGCCGCGCTCCGGAATAAAAATGGTTACGTTGTAAGTGCCGTCAAATTTTTGTTGTGCCATGGTGGTCTCCTTTGGGTCGGTCAAACGAAGGTTAAGGGATTGCTGTGCCCATGGGACGGCATCTGCGCAACCGCTGGTGCGGCAACCGAAAGAAGGTGGGGGTATCTGTGGTGGAGAAGGAGACGATGGTGGGTGCAGAACGGCGGTGAATACAAGGGGGCCCATGGGGATGAATGTTTGGGTAAACCTTGTAATTTATAGGGGTTGATGGGAGCTCTGTCAACGTTTAAGATACGTTGATTTTTCGATGTTGAATGGGCCATGGTACGGGATGCCGAACCCAGCCGGAAAACCAGGGCATCCCCGTTGAACAGGCCACGCCGGGCCGTGGAACGCCCCCTTTAAGATCAGGAGCATTCCAGCCTTTAGGTATATCGCAGGGCCTCCACCGGGGTGATGCGGGCCGCTTTGGTTGCCGGGTAAAGGCTCACAACCAGCCCCAGGGTGACAATGACCCCGTTGGCGGTGAGGATGTCCGTGGGGGTGAGCACCGGGATGATGATGCGGGGCATGCCCCACATCTCGGTGCCCGCGGCAAGGGCGGAGAGGTCGATGCCGTGAATGGCGATGAGAAAGACCGTGGCAATGCCCAGGATGTTGCCAGCCGCAAGGCCCAGGACCAGCAGGAAAAGAGACTCCAGAAGTACCCCCCGGATAATGCCCGTAGGGCTCATGCCCAGGGCCCGGATAAGGCCGAATTCCCGGATGCGCTCGAAGACGGCCATGAGGGTGGTGTTGACAATACCGAAGCCCATGGCGATGAAGACCACCCCGTACCAGATATAGATAAAGGAGTCCGAGAGCTTCAGGTACGCGGCCAGCATGGGCAGGCGCTCCTGCCAGGTGGTGACGGTGAGGGCCTCGGTGTTGAGGGCTTGGCTTATGGCCTTGGCCACCTCCCTTTCGTCCCCCATCTCAGGCAAAACAATGGAGACCTCCGAGAGGTGGTCCCCCAGCCCCAGCATCTTTTGTGCAGCCCCAAAGGGGACAAAGAGGTAGGTCTTTTCCGTTGCTTCCAGGTCCGCGTCAAAGACCCCCACGATGCGAAAGGCCTTGGAGGCGATCTCCCCTTCTGTGTCCTGGCTCATGAGGATGAGCTTGTGGCCGATCCTGGCCTCGTAGGCGTTGAGAAGGGCCCGGCCCACCACCACCTTGCTTTTGTCCGAGGCCTTAAGGGGTCGCCCTTCGGTGACGGCTCCGCCGATAAAGGAGACAAAGGGCTCCCGCTCCGGGTCCATGCCCACAAGGGTCACCCCGCCGGAGTGGCGGGCGTTGGCGGCCACGGCCCCCACGCGGATGCGGCCGGTCCAGTGGCTTCCCCGGGGAAGGCGTTTCGAGAGGACCTCTTTGTCGATGGCGCCCTCATCAAGGGCGTAATCCACCACCGGATCGTCCATGTACTCGGGGTGCTGGATTTGTATATGGCCGGTGAGGGTCTTGATGCCGTTGCCCAGCATCTCCCGCTGCATGCCCCGGGTCAGGGCGCTTAAGAGGATGATGCTCCAGATCCCGATGACCACGGCCGTTGTGATCACCAGGGTGCGCCTCGGGTTGCGCCAGATGTTGCGCCAGGCCAGTTCATTATGCATGGTGCATCGCCTCCACAGGGTTCATGTTCCGGATCTTCAGGGCGGGAAACAGGGCGGAAAACAGGGTGATGGCAAGGACGGCCACCGGGCCGATGGTGGCCGAGAGCAGCGAGAGCTTCGGATAGAGGCGACCGCTGATGCCGTAAGCCTTCATGATCTGGTCGCTTCCCGGGATGAGGATGCCGTGGGCTTCGAACCAGAGGGTCAGGGCTGTCCCGAAGGCGATGCCCACCGCAAGGCCCGTCGCCGTCATGAAAAAGGACTCGGTTAAGACCAGCCCCATGAGACGTCCCGGGGTGGTGCCGATGGCCATCATCACCCCGAACTCCCGGGTGCGCTCGAAGATGGCCATGACAAAGGTGTTTAAAATGCTGAAGGCCACCACGATGATGAGGATCAGGTACATGATGAGCCCGCTCACCAGATCCATCTGGATGCTCTGGAGAAGCCCTGGGATGAGGTCCATCCAGTCCAGGGCCACGGGGGATGGCCCGTCATAAGGCAGCTCCGCCAGCTTGGCGCTGAGTTCGGCCTTTAAAGGCGCCACCTCCGACAGGCTGCTGGCCCGGATGGCCACCTCGTGCACCCCGCCTTCCATGGTGAAGAGATCCTGGAAAAAGACCAGGGGCAGGAGCACCACGTTGCGGTCGTAGGCGTCCAGTCCCGATTCGAAGACCCCCTGAACCTTCACCACCGTGGCAGCCACCGACCCGTCCCGGCCCTGCCCCAGAAGGGTCAGCTCATCCCCCACCCCCACCTTGAGGTTCCGGGCCAGGGTCTCCCCCACCAGGGCCGCGTCTTCCCCTTTGAAATAACTTCCCTGCCGGATGATGGCCGCCAGGGTGGAGACCTTTTTTTCACGCTCCGGGTCCACCCCCGTGACCATGCACCCGTAGGTTCGGGAGCCGCTGGTGACCAGGGCAAACCCGTTGGCCCTCGGCGCCGCGGCCACCACCCGCACATCCCCGCCCAACAGAGCCGCCTCGGTCTCATCATTCCAGTTCAGGGCCAGGCGCACCTCCCGGTCTTTTTGGTACCCTTCGGCCTGCACCTGAAGATGCCCGGTGCGCAGGGACACCGACGCGTTGATCATGGTCTCGTAGGTCCCGAATTGAAACGAGAGCATAAACACCAGAAGCAGCGCGGCAAAGGCAATGGCGGCAATGGTCAGCAGCGTTCGCCTCGGGTTCCGCCAGATATTTCGCCATGCCAGGGAGATGTCTGTGTTCATTGAAAGGCCTCATGGGGGCGGGGGGTTAAGAAAAAAAGTAACTGTTCAGCTCCAAAAAACAGCCTCCGGCGGCAAGGTGTGCCACCTTGAAAGCAGAGAGCAGATGTCATTTGCCCCTCGTTCCTCAGGTCACATCACATCTGCATTTAAAACGGCATTCATCTACCTTTTTTTTATGGCCTGTTTGTTAAACTTTTTAAACGTTTAGCCCCCGGCAGGGCCTCCGGAGGCATAAGCTGAATAGTTACGAAAAAAAATGGGTTTTTCTTGCGACCCTTATTTTCCCACCTTGATCAGGTTGGCCCGGGTAAAGGTGTTGGCTGGGAGTTCCCGGGTAAAGGTGAGGGCCTCGTAGACCATGACGGTGTATTCGTCCTGTGTGTCGGTCTTGGCCATCTTCCAGGTCATGGGAAAGAGCTTGCCGTCCACGGATTGGATATCCGAGGCCGTCATCTCCTTCACCGGTTCCAGCTCTTCATCAAAGAAGGTCTCTTTCAAGAGAATGTGGTCGTCCCGGATTTCAAGGGTGATCCTGCCCCAGATGACCGGGGCGTCGGGCTTGGGGTCGGACTGCACGCTGTAAACGGTGTGGCCGTTTTGGATGGTCTGCCCCGTGAGGCTGTGGGTGTAGTCGTAGATGAGGCTGTCGGTCTTGGCCAGGTCGTTGTTGGAGAAATCCGAGCCCTGCCAGCTCTGGCTCATCATGGAGGGGGGGAGCTTGATGATTTTGTTGACCTTGGGGTTGTAGATCCACATGGTCCGCCCTTTTTTCAAGGTGCCGTTGCCCCTGTCCTTGGCCGGGGACTTGATGACAAAGAGGCTCTCGGATTCCCCCTGGGTCCAGGCGTCGAGGGAAACGGTGCGCTGCCAGGTGGGCCGGTGGATGGTCATGGTGACCCGGGAGACGGAGGCTTCCCCGCGCCAGTAGTCAAAGGCCGCCCGGACAATGGGCTCGGCCGACTCCCCGGCGCAGGGGGCGGGCATGAGACACAGCACCGGCAGGAGAAGGCCCGCCAGGACGCGTGTCAACAAAAGCACGCCCCGTGGGGCGTGGAGGCTTTTCTGGAAGGTGCGGTGGGGGAAAAGCAGCTTCATCACGGGCTCCTGGGGTGGTGGGTTGCCGCAGGTGGACGCAAGGATAACGCGGCCGTGTCTCCCCTGTTTTTGCACAGCAACAGATGGATTTCAATGGGTAATCACAGGGCTATATAAAATCCTCCCCGGGCCGTGGGGCCTTGGAATCGAGCCCTTGAAGGGTCACGGGCAGGGTGTAGAACTCCACCCGCAGTTTCACGGGGCCGGTGATCACCACATGGTGGTAGCGCTCCGGAAAAATGACCACGGGGTGCTCGGGGTCGCAGTCGATGGGGTGGGCCTGGTCGTCTTCCCAGACGAACTGGCAAGCCCCCTCTTCCACCACGAGAAGCCCGCACTTGCCTTTGGGGGCCATGTGTTTTGCCAGGATGCCCGGTGCGATGGTGGTTTCGTCCATGGTGGGGGTGGCACCGGCGCGTTCTGCGCCCACGGGCAATTGAGCGTTCTGGAAGTTCATGGGTACCTCCTTTTGAGGGGATTCATGGGGGCTGAAAGCCGGGGATCGGGCTTTCGGCTGCTGGGAGATAAGATAAGCACCCCTGATCTTTTTTCAAACCCTTATAACCTGAGACCCGCTATAACCTGGGGGAAACAGGGCATCTGCCTGGTTTTTATCATGGATACCCATGTGCCGGGCAGCCGTGCGCGTAACAGGTTATATCCCTTCCGAGGGTGCGCATGGAGCGCCTTGACGGAAATTATGCCGGTGATAACAGGGGGTCATGCACTTAATGGGACGGTTGGCATTGTCTGTGCTCTAACTCTATTCAATCAAATTAATTTGGATTGTATTTAAGTTTTATTCATCAAAAATGGGGAATAGACATGACACAGATAAGCAATGAAAAGAAATCGGGCCTGTTTGGCTGGTATTTCAACACAAACCTTTTGCTCCGTATCCTCATCGGCCTGGTGGCCGGTGCCGTGGCCGGCCTGATCTTCGGGCCCAAGATTGCGGCCGTGGCCCCCCTGGGAACCGCCTTTGTCCGTCTCCTGAAGATGATCGTAATGCCGGTGGTGATCTTCACCCTGGTGGTTGGCGCGGCCAGCGTGCACCCCTCCCGTCTGGGCCGCATCGGCGTCAAGGCCTTGGTTCTCTATCTGCTGACCTCAGCCTTTGCCGTGGCCATCGGCCTTATCTTTGCCAACCTCTTCAACCCCGGATCGGGCATGGAGCTGGTGGGCATTGCCGGTGCCAAGGGCAAGTCCGTGACCCCGCCCTCCATGGTGGACACCCTGCTCAATATCATCCCCACCAACCCCTTTGGGGCCATCACCTCCGGCAAGATGCTCCCCACCATCTTCTTCGCCATTTTCTTCGGCATCGGCCTTTCCCACCTGCGTGAGAGCGACGACGACCGGGTTCAGAACGCCGCCCAGACCATGTTTGCCTTTTTTGAAGGCGGCGCCGAGGTGATGTACAAGGTTGTGGGCTGGATCCTTGAAGTGGCCCCCATCGGTGTGTTTGCCCTCATCGCCGTTGTCTTCGGCAAGCAGGGTGCCCAGGCCTTCGGTCCCCTGGCCCTTGTGACCCTCACCGTCTACGCCTCCTTTATCTGCCATGCGGTGTTTGTCTACGGTGGTCTTTTGACTCTTTACGGCATCAATTTCTTTGAGTTCCTCTCCCGAGCCCGCGCGGCCATCATCACCTCCTTTGTGACCCGAAGCAGCGGCGGTACCCTTCCCGTGAGCATGGAAGTGGCCGAGAAGAACCTCGGGGTTTCCCGCGGGGTTTACTCCTTCTCTCTGCCCCTGGGCGCCACCTTGAACATGGACGGTGCCGCCATCTACCAGGGGGTCTGCGCCATCTTCGTGAGCCTTGCCATCGGCGCTCCCCTGGCCCTGGACATGCAGCTGACGGTTATTGCCACCGCGGTTCTCATCTCCATCGGGTCTGCCGGGGTCCCCGGTGCCGGTGCCATCATGCTTCTCATGGTCCTTGAGTCCGTGGGCCTCAAAGTCGAGCCCGGCTCCGCTGTTGCCGCAGCCTATGCCATGATCTTCGGCATCGACGCCCTGCTGGACATGGGACGAACCTCCCTGAACGTCACCGGCGACCTGGCTGTGACCTGCGCAGTGGCCAAGTCCGAAGGGGAACTTGACCAGGCTGTCTGGGAACAGGGAGCCTCCGTGGAGCTCTAATCCGTCTCTCTTGTAAGGTCTGACGAAACGGGTCGGATGCGTTTTTCCCGCCGGGAAATAAGGTGTCCGGCCCGTTTTGTTTGGATCGCTATTCAGCCCGACACTGCCTTTTATGGTTAAGGTGAGTGGAAAAAGCAGGCCTCCGGCGGCCAGGTGGGGGCACCTGGAAACCCTATGGCGAATGCATGGCGTCAGCCATTCTACATGCGTTATCAATGCATTCGCGTGGTGTGTGACATGGGACCACCGTTTTTGCAGGAGAGGCGTATTTTACTCTTTTATGAACACGATGAAGGGCATTTGAGATTCGCTTGACGTTAACCGGAATAACTCCGTCGGCCCTGCCGGGGGACAAACGGATGCCCATTTTTATGGATTGGGTTTGACAAACAGGTCATCGTGAACGCCTCGGACCGGGGAAAGGTATGGGCAAGCCGATCGGTGTAAACGTATCGGAGATTCAATCGAAACGTTTTTGCGGAGCTTTTTTCAAAAAGCGACCCGCCGGAGGTCACTGAATCGTTCCCTTTTTTGTATGGCTTTTGCCATCTGGGGCAAGGGGTTGAAAAGATGAAACCCGTATTGACAGAAGAGCCCTCGGGGGCCATAACCAAGGACAGGTGTAAATGGTTTATCCAAGGAACATGTCGGTTATGAGAGGTTGTCGTTTTTTTGCTTCAGGGGCCGTGTCACGCGGTCCGAAGTGCCCGTGGGCAGCACGGTGCGCCGCCCTTTTTCTGCTTTTTCTTCTCCTGTCCCAGGCCCTGGCCCCCCGAGCCGCCCGGGCCCTCACCCCCGTGGATTCCAACAAAACCTACATCGTGGGCGGCGACTACTACTATCCCCCGTATGAGTACCTGGATGAAGAGGGCAATCCCAAGGGCTACAACGTGGAGCTCACCCGGGCCATTGCCGAGGTCATGGGCCTGAATATCGAGATCCGCCTGGGCAACTGGAGCGAGATGCGCACCGCCCTTCAACATGGGGAAGTGGACATGCTGCCGGGCACGGTGTTCACCGAAGAGCGACTGTCCGTGTTCGATTTCGTCCCCCACGCCCTGATCCACCAATCCATTTTTTATCGCAAAGGCTCCAGGCCGGCCAAGAGCGTCGACGACCTGGTGGGCTCCGAGGTCATTGTCCAGGAGGCCGGATCCATGCACGACACCCTGGTCAAGCACGGCGGCATCAAGGTCATAGTTTCGGACACCCATGCCAACGCCCTGAGGATGCTGGCCGCAGGCCAACACGACTACGCGGCCGTGGCCAACCTGCCGGGGCTTTACCTCGGACGCAAACACCGCCTCTCCAACATCGTCACCTCGGGCAAGACCGCGGTGAGCTTCAAGTACTGCTACGCCGTGAAAAAGGGGGATGCAGAGCTTCAGGCCCGGCTTAACGAGGGGCTCTCCATTCTCAAAAACACGGGACGGTACCAGGAGATCTACGACAAATGGCTGGGGGTCCTGGAGCCGAGGACCCCGTCGTGGACCCGCATCGTCAAACTCAGCATGGTGGTGGTGATTCCCCTGGTGCTGATGATGGGCGCCATCCTCATGTGGAACCGCACCCTGAAACGGGAGGTGGAAAACCGCACCCGGGAGCTCCACCTCCAGCAGCAGCAGCTCATCCAGGCGGACAAGATGGCCTCCCTGGGGATCCTGGTCTCCGGGGTGGCCCATGAGATCAACAACCCAAACAGCCTGGTGCTTTTGAACACCCCGGTGATCATGGACTCCTTTGACGACCTGTGGCCCATCCTGGAGGCTTACTATCAGGAACACGGAGACTTCTGGGTGGGGGGCCTTGAGTACACCCGCATGCGTGAGGAGATCCCATACATGCTGGCTGAAATGCAGGCCGGGGGAAAGCGCATCAAGCACATCGTGGAAGACCTGAAGGACTTTTCCCGCATCGACAACTCCCGCCAGATGGAGGTCATGGATCTGAACGAGGTGGTGCGCGCGGCCACGCGGCTGGTGGATAACTCCATCAAAAAGGCCACCCACTCTTTTTCAGTCTCCTGTGGCGAAGGGCTGTGCAAGGTCCGGGGCAACCCCCAGCGCATCGAGCAGGTGGTGGTGAACCTGATTTTGAACGCCTGCCAGGCCCTCACCGCACCGGAGCAGGCCATCTCCCTTCGGACCTTCAACAGCCCGGACCGCAAGGGCGTGGTCCTGGAGGTGCGCGACCAGGGCAGCGGCATCGATCCGGATCACCTGCCCCACCTCACCGATCCCTTTTTTACCACCAAGCGGGACACCGGCGGCACCGGCCTGGGCCTTTCGGTGTCCACCACCATCGTCAACGAGCACGGCGGGGTGCTGTCGTTTGCCTCCGAGCCAGGCGAAGGCACCACCGTCTCCCTTCGACTCCCCATGTTCAAAAGGATGTGACCGTGATTCCCAAAAAATCCCTCTACCCCTCATTCAAGGTGCTGATCGTTGACGATGAAGAGCCTTTTATCCGAAGTCTTTCCATCGCTCTGGAGCGGTCGGCCGGCATCAACAACCTCACCCGCTGTCAGGACAGCCGGGAGGTGATGGGGATCCTGTCCCAAGGGGGCTTTGGCCTGGTGCTCCTGGATTTGAACATGCCCTGGCTCTCCGGGGACAAGCTCCTTTCGTCCATCATCGAAGAGCATCCCGATGTTGTGGTGATCATCATCAGCGGCATCAACCAGATCGAGCCGGCCGTGCGGTGCATGAAGCTGGGGGCCTACGACTACTTCGTCAAGACCAATGAGGAAGACCGCCTGGTCATGGGCGTGAACCGGGCCATCCAGATGGTGGAGATGTCCAAGGAGCACAAGGAGATCAGAAGCCGACTCCTCCACGATCGCCTGGAACACCCGGACGCCTTTGAAGAGATCTTGACCGGCGACAAATCCATGCGGGCCGTGTTTCAGTACATGGAGTCCGTGGCCAAAAGCGCCATGCCCATCCTCATCACCGGGGAGAGCGGCGTGGGAAAAGAGCTCTTTGCCCACACCGCCCATCGCCTCAGCGGGGTGGAAGGGCCTCTCATCTCCATCAACGTGGCCGGCCTGGACGACAACGTCTTTTCCGACACCCTCTTCGGGCATGCCCCCGGGGCCTTTACCAGTGCCCACGGGGTGCGCAAGGGGATGGTGGAGCAGGCGGCCCAGGGCACCCTCTTCCTCGATGAAATCGGCGACCTGAGCGTCACCTCCCAGGTAAAACTGCTCCGCCTTATCCAGAACGGGGAGTACTACCCCCTGGGCAGCGATCGCCCCAAACGCATGAACGCCCGCATCGTGGTGGCCACCAACCAGAACCTGGACAAGAAACAGGCCAAAGGCGAGTTTCGCAAGGACCTCTACTACCGCCTCTGCGCCCACCACGTGCATATCCCCCCCTTGCGGGAGCGCAAAGGGGATATTCCCCTTCTCCTCAACCACTTCCTCGGCGAAGCCGCCGACGCCCTGGGCAAAAAGCGGCCCACCTACCCCCGGGAGCTGGAGACCCTCCTTGCCAACTACCCCTTCCCCGGCAACGTCCGGGAACTCCAGGCCATGGCCCATGACGCCGTGAGTACCCACAAGGCAAAAATGCTCTCCCTGGATGCCTTTAAACGCAAGATCGGCTCCATGACCCTGCCCGCCCATGACCACGAACCCGGAAGCTCCCTTGAGGACGACAGCGTGTTCGTGGCCACCAAATCCCTGCCCTCCGTCCATGACGTCACAGATCTCCTCGTGACCGAGGCCATGAAGCGTGCCGACGGCAACCAGTCCATCGCCAGCCGCCTCATCGGCATCTCCCAGCCCGCCTTAAGCAAACGCCTCAAAAAGATGAAGCAGAGCGACTAAGGGCTGTGCTCAAAAAGCGTGCCTCCGTCAGCAAATGTGTAGGGGCGTTAGCCCCGGAGCATTTGCGATCCTGGGATCCAAGGGCTCAGCCCTTGGCCGCCGGAGGCCGTTTTTTGAATCGAAGGCTTGTCTTTTAGTAACTATTCAGCTCAAAAAAACAGCCTCCGGCGGCAAGGTGTGCCACCTTGAAAGCAGGTTGCGGATGTGTTTTGCCCCTCGTTCCTCGGGTCAAATCACATCCGCCTTTAAAGTAAAAATTCACTCAAAATGATTTTTTAAAACCTGTTTGTTAAACTTTTTAAAAGTTTAGCCCCCGGCAGGGCCGCCGGAGGCATAAGCTGAATAGTTACGTCTTTTAAAGGTTTTATCGAGGGGCGAAAAACAACAAAACTGCAATCAATACGGCTTGTGAATTACATAAGTGTAACTTTCTTTGCGGTGTTGTCGTGTGTGGATTTTCATGGAACTATCTGAATTTCTGATCAATGGTTTGGGTCGCTCTGCGGTGGCACGGAACTTGATTGGGGATATCCCCGAAATCATGAAGAAATTTTTCGTAAGGGACTTATTGTGAACTTTCTGATGGGGATAAACGATGAGACATTGGGTTCGAACAGCGGTGATGGCGGCAGGGGCATGGGCGACGCTCAAAGGGGCGGCCTTTGCCCTCACAGGGGACGGGGTGGACACGGGCAGCACGAGTTGGATGCTGATCTCAACGGCCCTGGTGCTTTTGATGGTGCCGGGCCTGGCCATGTTTTACGGCGGGCTGGTGCGGACCAAGAACGTGCTTTCCACCATGATGCACACCTTTGTGGCCCTGGCCGTCATCGGGGTGCTCTGGGTGGTGTGTGGATACAGTCTTACCTTCGGGGAGAGCATCCTGGGCGGATTCTGGGGCTGGAACCCTGACTATTTTCTGCTCTCCGGCATCGACTCCCGGGTGACAGGCGGGATCCCCGACTACATCATCGCCATGTTCCAGGGAAAATTTGCCATCATCACCCCGGCCCTGATCAGCGGGGCCATTGCCGAGCGGGTCAAGTTCAGGGGGTACATCGCCTTTATCGCTCTGTGGTTTCTCTTTGTCTACGCTCCCTTGTGCCACTGGATCTGGGCACCGGACGGGTGGCTGCTGAACACCGGTGCAGCCGGGGTCATCGACCTTGCCGGGGGGCTGGTGATCCACGTCTCCGCGGGGATCAGCGCCCTGGTGGCCGCCCTGTACCTAGGGCCCCGCAAGGGGTTTCCGAAAACAGCCTTTCACCCCAACAACCTTGTCATGACCATGATGGGCGCAGGCCTCCTCTGGGTGGGATGGTTCGGGTTCAACGCCGGTTCCACCCTGGGCAGCGGCCTGGACACGGCCCGGGCCCTGGCCATGACCCAGATCTCCGCCGCCGCAGGCGCCCTCACCTGGCTGGCCATCGAGGCATGGATCTTTAAGAAGGCCACGGCCCTGGGCTTTGTTTCCGGCATCCTGGCTGGCCTTGTGGTCATCACCCCGGCCGCCGGTGTGGTGCAGCCCGGCGGTGCCCTGATCCTGGGGGCTCTTTCGTCCTGTCTCTGCTACTGGGCCCTGACCCTCAAGCCCAAACTCGGCTACGACGACTCCCTGGACTGCTTCGGCATCCACGGCGTGGGTAGCGGCCTGGGGGTTCTCATGCTCTCCTTTTTTATCCGGGACAGCTGGATGGACGAGGCCTCGGTCGCTGCAGGAAAAGCCTGGGGCCCCCTTGACCAGCTCCTTGTCCAGCTCACCGGCATGGGCGCAACCATCCTTCTGGCCGCCGGTGTGACCCTTGTCCTGTGCATCGTCATTGAAAAGACCCTGGGCTTCCGCGTGGACGAAGAGTCCGAAGTTATCGGACTCGACCAGGTCCTCCACGGCGAGACCGGCTACGGGTTGGTAAAGTCTTAAAAAAGGCTTTCTATGGGCAACGTGGTTGAAAAAACAAGCCTCCGGCGGCAAGGGGCAAGCCCCTTGACCCCAGGTTCGCGAATGCTCCCGACCTTCGTTCCTCAGGTCGATCACATTCGCTGACGGGCTTCGCCCGGAAAGGGTGACCGGTTTCTGGGCTGCCTTGAACGGTGAAATAAAAGAGGCCGTGTGCCGCCCATGGGGTGACACACGGCCTCTTTATTTAGTCAGTGTAGAGTTGCCTCCGGCGATCTTTCTGGAGGTATGGACGTTAATGCCGATCGTCGTCACGCTACGGTAACGTATCCTGTTATTTGGACGTTTGTGGTCCGGGCCGCATACACCCGAATCCCGGTTTGAATGCCATTGCGCTTTTGACCTGAGGAACGAAGGTCAAAAGCGCAATGGCAACCTGCTTTCAAGGTGGCTCACCTTGCCGCCGGAGGCGTTTTTTTGACTTTAAAACACGCTGATAAGCATGCGGGTGGCCACCACGTAGAGGAGGATGGCGAAGATGCGTTTGAGTTTGTCTACGGGCAGGCTGTGGGCGAGTTTGGCGCCCACAGGGGCGGTGAGCACGCTGAAGCAGATGGTGCCGAAAAGGGCCGGGAGGTAGACAAAACCCAGGGAGAGGTCGGGAAGGTCCGGGGTGCCCAGGCCGTTGAGGATGTAGCCGAAGGCCCCTGCCAGGGCGATGGGCAGCCCGATGGCCGACGAGGTGCCGATGGCGTGGTGGACCGGGATGTTGCACCAGGTGAGGAAGGGAACCGACAGGGTGCCGCCCCCGATGCCCACGAGGCTGGAAAAGGAGCCGATGACGCCCCCTGCCCCGAAGATGCCTGCGGTGCGGGGAAGCTGCCGGGAGGCCGCGGGTTTTTTGCCCAGAATCATCTGGGTGGCCACGTAGTAGAGAAAGGCCACAAAGATCCCTTTGAGGATGTGGGTGGGGAGGGTGGAGGCCACGCAGGACCCGGCAAGGGTCCCCACGATGATGCCCGGGGTGATGCGCTTGAATACATCCCAGCGTACGGCACCGCGCTTGTGGTGAGCCCGGAAGCTGGAGACCGACGTGAAGATGATGCTGGCCAGGGAGGTGCCCAGGGCCAGGTGCATCATGAGCTCCTGGGGGATGTGCTGAAGGGTGAAACTGAAGACCAGCATGGGCACGATTACCAGACCGCCCCCGATGCCGAGGAGTCCTGCCAGGACGCCGGCGATGGCGCCCACAACCGCGTAAATCATAAACGATGTCAGCATATCTCGATTCCGTCCTATTCTGGATTCTAAAAGCAGCCTCCGGCGTCCCTGCCGGGGGCGAAACGTTTAAAAAAGTTGAACAAACAGGTTTTGATTGGGCTTTGCGGAAGCCTTGGCGAATCATTTCACCCCGGAAAACCAGGGACGAACCACAGGGGCAATCAGCTGTCCGCCGGAGGCCATTGTGACTCCTCCCCTTCAAATACGGCCTGCTCCACGGTTTCAAGGTGGCGGCGCATGGCGGCTTCGGCCCCTGCGCTGTCTCCCCGCTCCAGGGCATCGATGACCTCCACGTGGGCGATGACCGACAGGCGGCTGCGCTCCGGGGTCTGGAGTGCCTCGGTGCGGGACTCCGTGAGGATGGAGGTGAGGTTTTTCACCACATTGAGCAGGATGCCGTTGCCCGAGGCTTCGGCAAGGCAGAGGTGAAAGGCCTGGTCTATGTCTTCGGTGGTCTCTCCGGCCAGGGCCCGTTTTTCCTGTTCAAAGACCAGCAGCTTGAGGCGGACGATCTGCTCTTCGGTGATGTGAAGGGCTGCCCGGGCAGCAAGCTGGGGTTCGATGATGCGCCGGACGTCGAAGATCTCTGCGAGGCGTTCGGTTTTCAAAGGGACCACCCGGGCCAGGTGGGCGGCCAGGGCTGATTCGTCGGGCTCGGAGACAAAGGTCCCGGCTCCCCTGCGTGTTTCTACGATCTGCTGCTCGGAGAGGGTTCGGATGGCCTCTCGGATGCAGCTCCGGGAGACACCGAAGTGTTCGGCCAGGCTTCGCTCCGAGGGAAGCCGGGTGCCCGGCGGCCACTCGTCGCTCTGGATGCGGGCGGCAATGGCTTTGGCCACCGTGTGAAAGAGGCGGCCCTCCGTCTCTATTTTGGTCATACCAATACTCCATGAAGATGTTTTTTGGTATGACCAATATCACGGCCTTCAGACCACTGCAACCTCAAAAAATGCGGGAGGCAACCGATTGTTCAGAAAAACGCAAAAGTTATGAACAATGGGGGTGTGTTCTTTTTGAAATGTTGTTTTTGGAGTTATTCTGCTTGAATTTTGGCTGGGTGTGGATGGGTTTTGATGTGTTTTGGCTGGGTGGGTATGGATAATGGCCTATGTTTGGGTTGTATGCTGTGTTTTTGTTCTTTTTTGACGCACCCCTTTACCCTTCTGACGTGCCGGATACCCCTCTTCAGGGCAGGAATGATACACGTGGCCATGGTTTTGCCGCCCTGGTGCTTATGACATGCGTTTTTAAGGCGGTCACACGTTGTCGTCGGGGACATCCGAAAGGTCCGAGAGGTCGAGGTCGGGGTAGAGACGCCTTGCGCAGTCGGCGCAGATGCCGTGGGTAAACCCCAGCTCCGAGTGGGTGGAGAGGTATTTTTCGATCTGGTGCCAGTAGCCGTCGTCATCGCGCACCTTTTTGCAGGAGGCGCAGATGGGCAGGAGGCCGCGGAGGGTTTTGACATGGGAGAGGGCCTGCTGGAGCTCTTCGATGAGCCGGGCCTGCTTGGCGATGAGGAGGCGCACCTGCACATGGGTGCGGACCCTGGAGAGGACCTCTTCTCGCCTGAATGGCTTGGGGATGTAGTCCTGGCCCCCGCATCGGAACCCTTCCACAATGGCCGTGGTTTCGCCCTTGGCCGTGACAAAAACCACGGGGATGTCCTCGGTGAGGGGGTCGGCCTTGAGGGCGCTGCAGGTGGCAAATCCGTCGGGGCCCGGGGGCATCATCACGTCCATGAGGATGAGATCCGGGAGAAAGTGGCGGGCCACCTCAATGGCCTTGGTGCCGTTGGTGGCAAAGGCGAGGTTGTATCCTTCCGGTTCCAGGATTTTCATGATGAGGTCGATGTTTTCCGCCTTGTCGTCCACGATGAGGATTCTCGGAGGGGCGGGGGTGTGTTCGTCAGGGGTCTGCATGGGGATCTCCCTGGGCGGCAGCATCCATCAGGGCGATGATGCCGTCCATGTCGTATTTTCGCATCAGTCGGGTCATGGTTTCTTTGGCCTCTCCGTCCAGTTGTCCCGTAAGCTTTTTGAGTTCGCTGATTTTTCCGAATCGGGCTGCCTCCCGCACAGCGCGGCGAAGGTCCGGCGGCAGGTCAGCCTTTGTGGGGGGCGGTGGGTGGGATGGCTTGGAAACAGGCTTAAAGGCCACGGGGAGCAGGGTTTCCACGGCATGGGTCACGTCGTCGATGCGAAGGGGTTTGGGGATGCAGTGGTCAATGCCCTCCTCTTGGGCGAGCTGCTCTTTGAGTTCAAAGACGTCGGCGGTGACCAGCACCGTGGGGACGGGGGCCGGACCTTGTCTGGCCCTGGCCTTCCGGGCCGTGTCCAGTCCGTTGAGGCCGGGCATGTGGTAGTCCAGAAAGAGGATGTCCGTGGGGCGGGTGTCCAGCTGTGCCAGGGCGTCCCGTCCGTTGTCCACGGTGGCAACGTCAAATCCCAGCCCTTTGAGGATGGTGGCAAGGACGTCCCGGTTGTGCTGGTTGTCGTCCACCACCATGGCTGTAAGGGCCCCGTTTTTATCCAGGGTCCTGGGGCTTGGGGGCGATGGCGGGGCAGGCAGGCTTTCCATGGGCACCTGGGGCAGCTTGAGGGTGAAGTGAAAGCAGCTTCCCAGGCCCTCGCCCGAGGCCAGCTCCAGTTTGCCCCCCATGAGCCGGACATATCGGTCGGAGATGGGCAGGCCCAGGCCCGTGCCCTCTTCCCGGGCGTCGGTGTGGCCCTGGCGGAAGGGAAGGAAGATGGTTGTCATGGCTGTTTCCGGGATGCCGGTGCCGGTGTCCCGGACTTCAAAGTGAAAGAGGTCCGGGGCGGTTTCCCGCACACGGAGGCGGATGGCTCCGGCTCCGGTGAACTTGACGGCGTTGTTGAGCAGGTTGATGAGCACCTGGCGAAGTTTGCCTTCGTCGCCTTCCACCGGAAGGCAGGTGCGGCCCTCGGGTCCGGAGACTTCCCAGGCGAGGTGCTTGTGCTTGCACCTCAGGGCAAAAAGGGTGTCCAGGTTGGCCAGCAGGGCCATGAGGTCGAAGGGGGTCACCCGAAGGTCCATCTGGCCCGCTTCGATCTTGGAAAAATCGAGGATGTCGTTGATGACCCCCAGCAGGTGGGTCCCGCTTTTTTCGATGGTGTCCACGGCGTGGGTGGTGTCCGGGTCACCCAGCTCCTTTTGCTGGAGGAGCTGGGCGTAGCCCAGGATGGCGTTTAGGGGGGTACGGATTTCATGGCTCATGTTGGCCACGAAGATGCTCTTGTACCGGTTGGCCACTTCAGCCTCTTCCTTGGCTTTGTGCAGGGCCTCACCCATGGCCTCTTTTTCTTCTATTTCTTCCTGCAGGAGCCGGTTGGCCCCTTCCAGCTCCCCGGTCCGTTCCTCCACCTCTTTTTCAAGGTGGGCGTACAGGTGCTTGAGGTTGCTGCTCATCTCCTGGAAGGCGTGGCAGAGTTCTCCGATTTCATCTGTGCGCACCCCCAGGTCGGGCTTGACGAACTCTCCCCGGGAGAGGGCCTTGGCCATGGTGGAGAGGGTGACCACCGGGGTGACGATGCTTTTGGAGAGGAAAAGGTGGAGGCTCACAGCCACCAGCCCCAGGATGAGAAAGCTGCCCACGCTCAAGGTGATGGCGTCCATGCGGAGCTGGGCAACGGCGGTGTCGGTGAAGATTCCGATTTCGACCTCGCCTAAGGGGGCACCGATATCGGAGGTGATGGCCCGGGAGGCGATGAGGATGTTGTTGCCGGTGCGGCGCTGCTTTTTGGTGACATCCTTGCCGCGGATGATGGTCTTGATGTTGATGAGGGAGTTGCCGGAGGTATCGTAGATTTCACAAAAGGCCACCTGGGGAAACTGCTCCACGCTCAAGGCCACCTCCTCCAGGATGAAGTAGTTGTACTTTTCCAGGGGCTGCACGCTGAACTCCGCCACCAGGGCGGTGAGACGCTCGGTCTGCCGGGTAAGGTCCCCCATGAGCTGGTGCCGCTGCTTGTCCAGGATGAGGGCCCCGGACAGGATCAGGGCCGCCAGGAGGATCAGGAGAATCCCGGTGGTGATTTTTCGCTGGAGTGTCCAGGCAAAGGTCATGGCGCTCCTTTTGGCGGGACAGCGGTTCGGGGAAGGCGAATCTCACCGGCGATGATCTTCAGGCGCACCTCCTCTAAACGGTCAAGGAGGGCTTCGGGGATCCGGGTGCGGGTGTAGGTCATGGGGGACAGACCCACCCCCTCTTCCAAAAGGCCGTAGTGGCGAATGCCGGGGTGAAAGCGGCCCATGGCAATCTTGGCCACCTCTTTGTAGGTGGCGATGTCCAGGCGCTTCATCATGCTGGTGAGGACATGGCCCACGGCAAGGTGGTCCTGGTCCGAGTCCACGCCGATGACAAAGCGGTCGGCGGCCCGGGCCGCCTGGATCACGCCGTTGCCCGTCAGGCCTGCCACGGAAAAGATGGTGGTGGCTCCCCGTTCGTACATCTCGGTGGCCACGGCATGTCCCCTGGCCGGGTCGTTGAAGCCGCTGTAGTCCGGGGCCTCGGAGATAAAGGCCACCTCCAGGGGGATGCCCGGGGAGGCGTAACGTACCCCGGCGCGAAACCCGGTGAGAAAGGGGGTCAGCACCGGGATGTCCACGGCACCGATGTATCCCACCTTCTGGGCGCCGGGCATGGAGGCTGCCAGGAGGCCGGCCAGAAAAGACCCCTCCTCCACGGCAAACACCGTGGAGACGACGTTGGGGAGGCCCTTGATGGGGACATCGTGCATGATGAAATAGACCTCGGGGTGACGCCTGGCGTAGGTGGTCACCAGCTCTTTGAACTCAAAGCCGTTGGCCACGATTACCTGCACCGGGCGCTGAAGAAGACGTTGCATGGCTTTTTCGGCCGCGGCCTGTGATTTTTCCATGTCCTCCACCACCACGCCGATGCCAAGGTCCTGCTTGGCCTTGATGAGGCCGGCGTAGGTCATGTCGTTGAAGGACTGGTCCCCGATGCCGGAATAGCCCACGAGAAACCCCACGGTGAGGGAGGACCCCGAAGCGGGAACGGCACCGATCAAAAGGGCTGCCAGAAAAAGGATGAGTGATTTCATGGGGCGGCCTCCTCGCACCGGTGTACGGTGAGTTTTCCTGAGATGATGTCGGATTCCGCCAGCTTCAGCTGCCGATGGATCGCCTCGGGGATCAGGTCCCGGGTGAACCGCATGGGGCTTAAGCTGACGCCGCCGTTTTTCAGGTTGTACGGGCTCTCTCCGGGTTGGAAGCGCCGGGAGAGGATCTTTTCCACCTCCATGAGGGAGGCCCGGTCCAGGCGCTTCATCATGCTGGTGAGGACAAGCCCCCGGGCCATGTGGTCCTGGTCGGCGTCCACGCCGATGACGTAGCGGTTGTGTGTCCGTGCGGCCTGGATGACCCCGTTGCCCGAAAGCCCGGCCACGGCATAGATGATGTCCGTGCCTTGGCTGTAAAGGGCATCTGCCAGAGCGTAGCCGGCATCGGGGTTGCTGAAGCCGGAGTAGTCACCGGCCTCGGCGATGTAGCGCGTGATCACCGTGGCCTGGGGGTTGGCGAACCGGACCCCCTGGGTGAACCCCATGTGAAAAGAGCGGATGGCGCACATGCGGACCCCGCCGATGAACCCGATGCGCCGGGTTTTGGTCATGGCACCGGCCAGGACCCCGGCCAGGAAAGACCCTTCGTGGTTCGCAAAGGTGGTGGAGACGATGTTGTCGTAACCTTGGATAAGGTGATCATTGATGATGAAGGTGACCTCAGGATGTTGGGATGCCACGGACTTGATCAGGGGCAGAAGGCCCGCCCCGTTGCAGACCACCGCCGTGGCTCCGGCGGAGAGCAGGGTGTCCAAAGCCTCTGTCCGTGAGGCGTCGTTCTCTTCAACCGGTGCGTAGATGAGGCGAATGCCGTATTGCTCGCGGGCCTTGGCCAGCCCGATCCAGGTCATGTCGTTGTAGGACTGGTCCCCGAGCCCTCCGCCCCCTGCAAGGAACCCCACGGTGAGGGGCTCGGCCCGGCAGGTTCCCCACAGCATCAGGACAAGGGCCAGCAGCGTGAGGATGCCCGCCCGGATGACGCGGGCGGAGTGGTGCGTGATGCTTCCTGTGGGGTGGCGCCGGCAGTTGTGGGACGAGGTGATACGCATGTTGTCCTGCTGTTGTTAAAAATATGGAAACCGAACCCCTGGGAGGCATTTGTTACCGACCATCAGGCAGGCCATGGGACAAGGGGGGCGTGGAAAAGGGTGGGGAGGCGGATTCAAAGGGTGCCCATGGCGTTGGGTCTGTTTAAAAAATTACCATACCGATCAGTAAATAAAAAGGCTGTTTTTCTATGGATCTCAATGGGTTTGGGTGAAAATGGCGCCTCGGGCGCCCCTTGGGAAGGGGTGGGGCAAGGGAACGGAACGCGGAAAAGAGATGGAAAAAGGTGAAAAGTTATGAACAATTGGGGGTTTTGTTGGGCTTTTTTCAGCTTCTTGGGTAGAGTTTTGGTGAAAAAATGGGGCTGGTATACAAATTAAGGTGCCAGGTAAAGGTGTTGTGGAGAAAATAGGTGGCCTGTTGCGTGTTTTGGTGGATTTGTGTTGGTTGAAGCTGGTGTAATGATGGTTTTTAAGGTGGGTATGCCCTCTTCGGTGGGGGGCAATGGGCTGGCACAGCCCGATTATGGGCGATATCCCTCGATGCACCGGGGGCTTCTGGGGCAGCATGGCCGGAAAAAGAATCGTAATCATTCAGATCAAAACAGCCTCCGGCGGCCCTGCCGGGGGCTAAACTTTTAAAAAGTTGAACAAACAGGTCATAAAAAAATAGTTACATGAATGCCGTTTTAAATGCAGATGTGAGTTGATCCGAGGAACGAGGGGCAAATGACATCTGCTATCTGCTTTCAAGGTGGCACACCTTGCTGCCGGAGGTAAGCTGAAGCGTTACAAAGAATCTCCCTTAAAGTTTGGGCCATGGCTGTGCTATATACGCCCCATGGACATGACACTTGCATCCGTGGACTATCGTATCGCAGGCAACGCCTGGCTTCGCGACATCAACCTCACCCTTTCTCCGGGGCAGGTCTGGGCCGTCACAGGGCCCAACGGCTCTGGAAAATCAGCCCTGGGAACCCTTCTGGCCGGTAAGGCCGAGCCCACCTCCGGGAGCCTCACCGGCAGGCCCGAGGCCGTGGGCCACCTCTCCTTTGAAGAGCACCTGGCCACCATTGAGCGGGAAATCCGGGAAGACGACACCGACTACATGGACCGCATCGATCCCGGCCGTTCTGCGCTGGGGTTTATCATGGAGCAGGTGAAGGACGAGGCCAGGGCACGCCTTCTGGGGGAATCCTTTGGCCTGGAGACCCTGTTTGAAAGGGGCCTGCGCTTTCTCTCCACCGGAGAGATCCGAAAGACCCTCATCTGCCGGGCCCTGATGAAAGAGCCCACCCTCATGGTCCTGGACGACCCCTTCTGCGGTCTGGACAAAGGGGCCACAGCCTCCCTGGGAGAGCGTATCCACGGGTTGTCCCGTGCCGGGGTGACCCCGGTGCTCATTTTGGGACGGGAAAAGGAGATGATGCCCTGGGTGACCCATGTGGCCGAGATGAACCAGGGGCGGCTTGTGTACTGTGGTCCTGCAGACGGGTGGGCCCAAAAGCGACCTGCCGGGGCTGCTTCGGCCCCTGCGGCGCTTTCCGATGCCTGCTTTGTTCCGGCAGAAGACTCTACCATGTTCATGGAAGGAGAGTCTCTGGTCCGGTTTCAGGACGTGTCCGTGGCCTACAACGGGCGGCCTGTGGTGTCAGGGGTCAGTTTTACCCTGAGAAAAGGGGAGCACCTCATGATCACCGGGCCCAACGGTTCGGGAAAGTCCACCCTGCTCTCCATGATCAACGGGGACAACCCCAAGGCCTACGGCAAAGACATTTCCCTTTTCGGGCGCAGGCGGGGCACCGGAGAGAGCATCTGGGACATCAAAAAAGAGATCGGCTACCTCTCCGCCGAGTTCCAGATTGGCTACAGAGCCTCTGCCACCCCCTTTTCCGCCATCCTTTCGGGTCTTACCGACTCCATCGGCACCTACCGGCGGTTTTCCCCAAAAGAGAAAGAGGCGGCCCTTGCCTGGCTCGAGGCCATGAACCTGTCCCATCGCAAAGAGAGCCCCTTACGCAGCCTCTCCTCAGGGGAGCAGCGCATGGTCCTCATTGCCCGGGCCATGATCAAGGCCCCTGCCCTTCTCATCCTGGACGAACCCTGCCAGGGGCTGGACGATGCCAACAGCCGCTTTGTCCTCAACCTGGCCGACCGGGTGGGCATGAGCGGAAAAACCACCCTGATTTACGTCACCCACACCGAGACCGACACCCTCTCCTGCATCACCCACCACCTGCGCCTGACCCCCGACCGGGAAACCGGCAGCACCACACGGGTGGCACGGGTTTAATCAGGGCCAACGCATGTAACGATTCAGCTCCAAACAACAGCCTTCTATGGTTAAAGTGCATGGAAAAGCCTGCCTCCGACGGCCAGGGGATGATCCCCTGGACCTCAGGTTACGAAAGCCCTCCCCCTTCGTTCCTCAGGGGAAGAGCTTCCGCGAAGATTTTCGTGAAATTGAGCAAAACCTGTTTGTCAAACTTTTCAAAAGTTTGGCCCCCGGCAGGGCCGCCGGAGGCAAACATCTCAATGCGTTTGTCCTGCAGGTCACACTCAAGCCCATAGAAAATCGTCGCCAAGCTGGGTTTTGAGGGTGTTGATGAGCTCCTGTGCCTCGGTATCGGTGTAGGGCTCAGCGCCGGGGGCTCCCCAGACCGGTGCGGGCCAGCAGTAGTCGGAGGCAAAGCGGCCCACCACGTGGATGTGGAGCTGGGAGACGACATTGCCGATGGCGGCCACGTTGAGTTTTTCTGCGCCCAGGCTCTCTTTCGTCAGGCGGGAAAGAGTGCAGACCGCCTTGTGCACGGCCTCCTGAAGGGGAGCCTCCAGTTCGTAGAGCTCGGTCTTCTGGGTGGGGGGCACAAGGATGAACCAGGGGACCTTTTTGTTGTTCATCAGAAGCAGACAGAGCCCGTTTAAGGTGCCCAGGGTAAAGCAGTCATGGTCCAGTCGGGGGTCGAGGGAAACAGCGGTCATGGGGATCTCCGGTAAATAAGGGGTAAACGGCTGGCTCAAAAGCTAGCCCGAAATGTAATTGTTTCGTATCTGTTTGCCTCCGGCGGCCTTGCCGGGGCCAAACTTTTAAAAAGTATGACAAACAGGTCTTGTAAACGCTTATGCTCTTATATGGCGTTGCCGATAAGCCCATTGCTTCACACCGAACAGATGTGCAACCGGGACGTATTTGCGGAGCTTTTTTAAAAAACAAACACCCCGGAGTTATCCCGGTTTAAGTCAAGCGAATCCCAAGTGCCACTTATCGTGTTTCCAGAATTATGAAAGGGGCCTTTCCTGCAAAAACGATGGCCATATGTCACACACCACGCGAATGCCCCCGAAAGCGTGTGTAAGGCCACTGCTTCCATGCATTCGCCATAGGGTTTCAAGGTGCCCCCACCTTGCCGCCGGAGGCAGGCTTTTGGTACCGACTTTAACCATAGAAGGCGATCTGAATAGTTTCCCCGAAATCAGGGCAAAGATCAACGGCGGCCATGAGGCTTAAGGGGCGTGTCATGGGAAGGAACGTTTACGTTTGCTCGTCTTTTGCCCTCAAAGCAGGGGTAAAGCTAAGGGGAAAACCAGCCGAAAAGGGGAGTGTGGGGCCGGGTGTTGCGGCTCCTTTAAATCAGCATCCCTTTTTGCGGCTCAACCCCATGGGGGCTGAGCGGCAAAAAGGGATGTGACCGGAACGTTTTTGCGGCGCTTTTTTTAAAAAAGCGTGCCGCCGGAGGCGTAACCGACCAGTGATGCTCTGATTCGGGTGGATCTATAACGACGCAGCGTGGGAGAGAGGTGATGGCACAACCCGGGTGGATCCGATATCGGTTTTTGATGATGGTGCTGGGGGCCTGCCTGATGGCCTCCTGTGTGGCGCGGGTGGAGCCTGTGGACAGGCGACAGGCCTATCTGATGTCCCGGCAGATCCACAAAGAGGAACAGTTTCTGGAAGTACGCCCCTTTCTCTCCCAGTTCGGGGACATCCCGGTGCCGGGCGAACTCTATGAGGTGGCCGAGCACACCCTGCTGATGGAGACCCGGGGCGAGAAGACCGGGCTTATTGTCTACACAGGACGGGTCCTGAAAACCTCCCTGGAAATCTTCTTCAGGGCCGAGCTCAAGAAGAGAGAGTGGACCCTGGTGACGGCCTGCGCCTCCGAGCCCTCCACGGTGCTTCTTTTCAACAAGAAAACCCGCTGGTGCGTCATCATCCTCGATGCACGGGGGCCCCACACCGATGTGCGCATCGGAGTCTCCCAGGACCTGGGCCTTGCCCCGCGCCTTGTGGGCCACTGAACAACAGATCGCTTTTTCAAATAAAATGCCGCAGTGAGTTACCCGAGGTTCAAGGGCAACGTGCTGCGGCATTTTTTTTGAAATGTTTGGTGAGCAGATTTTGTAACTACTCAGTTGCCTACGGCGGGTCGTTTTTTTGAAAAAAGCTTCGCAAAAAACGTTTCTGATGAACCCGCTTTGAATAAACCAGGCAAACGTTTGGCCGCCGGAGGCAACGATGAACGGAATAGTTACCCAGATTTTAAGCATGCCCTATCTGTAATCCTTGTAATGAATATCGTATTTCTGGGCCTTGTAGGAGAATTTCCTGACGGTGGTGCCCAGCATCTGGGCGGCGGCGGTGATGTTGCCCCGGGTGTTCTTGAGGGTGTCGATGATCATCTCCCGCTCCAGGTTGGCCGTGGCCTCTTCCAGGGTCTTGGCCGGCAGGGTGCCGGACTCGGTGCCGGTCTGGAGGGTGGGCGGCAGGTGGTAGCCGTGGATCACCCCTTCGTTGCAGAGGAGCACGGCCCGCTCAATGCAGTTTTCCAGCTCCCGGACGTTGCCCGGCCAGTGGTAGCTCATGAGCATGTCGATGCCCGGGGTGGAGATGCGCCGGATCTCCTTTTCGTTCTCCTTGGCGTACTTTTCCACAAAGTAGTCGGCCAGAAGGAGGATATCGGTTTTGCGCTCTTTTAGAGGGGGGAGAAAGATGGGGAAGACGTTGAGCCGATAGTAGAGGTCGCCCCGAAAGGACCCCTCGTCCACGGCCTGTTCCAGGTTTTTGTTGGTGGCCGCGATGATCCTGACGTCGCTTTTAAAGGTGCGGTGTCCCCCCACCCGTTCGAACTCTTTTTCCTGCAGCGCCCGTAAGAGCTTCACCTGCACATCCAGGCTGATGGATCCGATTTCGTCCAGGAAGAGGGTCCCCTTGTGGGCCAGCTCGAATTTTCCCTGCTTCTGGTTGATGGCACCGGTAAAGGCACCTTTTTCATGGCCGAAGAGCTCGCTTTCGATGAGGTTCTCGGGCAGGGCCGCGCAGTTGACCTTGATAAAGGGGTGTTTGGCCCGGTTGGAGTTGTAGTGGATGGAGTTGGCCACCAGCTCCTTGCCGGTTCCGCTCTGACCCCTGACCAGCACGGTGGCGTTGCTTTTGCACACCTGGGAGATCATCTGGTAGACCTCCCGCATCTTGTTGGAGTTGCCGATGATGTTGGTGAACCGGTATTTGTTCTCCAGCTCCGTGCGCAGGCGGGTGTTCTCCTCTTTGAGCTTTTCCTTTTCCCGGTTGATCCGTTCTAAATTGATCACGTGGGTGGCGATCATGGTGGCCACCACCGAGAGGATCTCCGTGCCTTCGGTGAGGGAAAAGCTCGCCTCAAAGGGCCGGTCCACGCTCAGGGCGCCGATGACCCGCTTTCCCTTGATGACCGGCACGCAGAAGAAGGAGTACTCCACCCCGTTGTGCTTGCGGGATGCGGTGCGGTCCAGAAAAAGAGGCTCTTCGCTGATCTTGGGAATGGCAACGGGCTCGCCTTTTTCAAAGACGGTGCCGGTGATCCCTTCTCCGGGCCGGTACTTGCCCTTGCGCATGGCGCTCTTGGAGAGGCCGTGGGCCACCTCGATGTTGATCTCGTTACGCCTGGAGTTCAGGAGTGTGATGGTGCCCCGCTCCATATCCATCCCCTCTTCCAGGATGTTCAGCACATTGTACAGGGCGTTTTTGAGGTCGAGGTGCTCGTGGAGGGCTTTGCTGATTTCAAAGAAGAGTCTCGTTTCGTTCAGGCGTTTCATGCCGTCTCCCAAAGGCTCTGAAATGGCATCGACTCCCCGGCAGGGCCGAGGGGGGCTGCCTTTTGATAAGGGGGCCGGGCGACAGGCCTTTTGCCTGCCGTCGGGCGGGGGCGGCTGACTGAAGGCGTCTCCTTCCCGAGCCGCCGCCATGGGTCAGTGATAGGGAAAAACCGGGGTGAAGGCAACAAATTTGTAATTTTTGGCAACTAAATTTCAAGGGGCCGGAGCACGGAATATCCGGCGTCTGTAGGGGTAGACGGTAAAACAGGCGGATCCTGTGTGATTTTGGATGGTTCTTGATGTGCGTTCCCCTGGCGATTTATGGACTCATTGTCATCACCGGGTACCGGTGGAGGGGAAAGTCGGTGTTGTCAGCTGTGGTGAGCATGCTCTGTCGGGAATTTGGTTCCCTTTTTGGATATGGTGCAAGATATCTGATATATTATATATCATAATCCAAAACAACGCCCGGTTCCCCCAGGGTTAACGCATTTAGATTTTTGCCTCCGGCGGCCCTGCCGGGGCAAAACGTTTGACAAACAGGTTTTGTTTTTTGAGGATGCGTCCCTGCAAGGCATAGCCCCTTTTCTTTTTTTATTACCGGAACGTTTTTGCGGCGCTTTTTTCAAAAAGCGACCCGCCGGAGGCAATTGGCTTTTTACATGCGTTGACCCTGCCGGTTCCCCCTCCCCGTGTTGAAAAGCAAAGGGGCCGATGCTACCTTACATGTGTGCAGGAGGGCGGGCTCGCCTTGGCTCCACACCTTAATTCTAATGATCGTTTACGGGGATCCGGCATGATTCTTCACCTTGACATGGATGCGTTTTTCGCCGCAGTGGAGCAGCTGGACCACCCCGAGCTGCGCGGGCAGCCCGTGGTGGTCTCCGGCCACTCCGCCCGGTCCGTGGTCTCCACGGCAAGCTACGAGGCGCGTCGTTTCGGGGTGCACTCGGCCATGCCCCTCTATCAGGCCCTGAAGCTCTGTCCCCATGCCCGGGTCGTCCCCGGAAACCGGCAGCGATACAAGGAGATCTCTGCCCGGGTTTTTTCCATTTGCCGGGAGTACACCCCGTTGGTGGAGCAGGTCTCCATCGACGAAGGATACCTCGATGTCAGCGGGTGCCAGGGCCTCTTCGGCCCCCCCGAGACCATCGCCCGCACCCTTCGAAAGCGGGTGGCCGAGGAGACCGGCCTCACCTGCAGCGTGGGCGTGGCCCCTCTGAAATTCCTGGCCAAGGTCGCCTCGGACATCAACAAGCCCGACGGCATGTACGTGATCTCCCCCGAAGCCATGGACGCCTTTCTCGTGGCCCTGCCCGTGAAAAAGGTCCCGGGGGCGGGCAAGCGGACCGTGGCCCTCCTCGAAGAGCTGGGCATCCGGACCCTGGGGGATGTCAGGCAGTACCCCGCCCAGGCCCTTATCAACAAGATGGGATCCGCCGGTGAGCGCCTCACCGACCTGGCCTGGGGGCGGGACAGCTCCCAGGTGTCGTCCGAGGCCGACGAAGCCAAGAGCATCAGCAGCGAGACCACCCTGGATAAGGACACCACCGACCCGGCCCTTGTCCACACCCGCTTTCTCGCCCAGGCCGACGAGGTGGCTGCCCAGCTCCGCCGCAAAGGGCTCTTTGCAAGGCGCGTGGCCATCAAACTCACCTTTGCCGACTTCCGTCGCATCACCCGCCAGACCACCCTGGATACCCCCACCCACCTCTCCGGCCGGATTTACGAAGAAGCCGTGGCCCTTTTCAATCGAGAATGGAAAGGCCAGCGCATCCGCCTCGTGGGCCTCGGCTGTTCCCAGCTCACCCACGACGAATCCGCAGCCCCCAGCCAGCTGGATCTCTTCGGCCAGGTCGCCCGCCGCCAGGCCCAGGACGACGGCTGGGAAAAGGTGGAGCACAGCGTGGATGCCATCCGTGAAAAATTCGGAAAATACGCCGTCACCCGGGCCCGGGTAAACAAGAAAAAAGACGTATAAAAGCTCGCCTCCGGCGGGCAGGGGATAAGTCCCCTGCACCCCAGGTTTGCAAATGTTCCATCCCTTCGTCCCTCAGGGACGTCACATTTGCTGACGGGCTACGCCCGTGGTGGGCGGTGTGGGGTATTCAAACACACTTATATGCGAAGGCTTTTTGGCGTGGTTCATTTGAAAAAAGCCTCCGGCGGCCCTGCCGGGGGCCAAACTTTTGAAAAGTTTGACTAACAGGTCTTGACAGCTTTGACATGAATTTCAGCGATTTTGACTGTTTTAATCTTTCTACCGGAAAGTTTTTTGCGGAGCATTTTTTTAAAAAAGCGACCCGCCGGAGGCAAGCTGAATAGTTACAAAAACAATTGTACAAGTGACCGATTCCGGCCGAATCAACGCTGCTGCGTATCGACCTATCGTTCAAGGTGATTGCTTCAGCGTCGCCATTCGGCGTTTGGATATTTTATTTTTACCGCCCCCTTACCAGATTTTAGAAAGACGGGGTTAATAAACAGATTTTGGAAAAACAGATTCAGGCCAATCAAAATCAAAGGCGAATGTGATTTTCCCCGAGGACTGAGAGGGAAAGCGCATGCGCAACCTGCTTTCGAGGTGGCTCACCTCGCCGCCGGAGGCTGGCTTTTTTCTGTTCGTTGTGCCTTTGGTGGTGAGGCATCTGTTTGGCCCTGAGAGGGCTGTTTTATTTTGTCCTTTTGTTTTACCTGTCGTACAAATAGTGGGTGATCAACGGTATCTGCTCTTTCTCGACACAGGTGAAATTTATGAGACGCTACATTCGATTTGTTATTGCTCACCCCCTTCTCGTTCTGGGGGTGCTTGCCATCATCACGGCCTACCTGGCCCCTGGCCTGGGGCTCCTGACTTTCAACAACGCCCTGGAGGCCTTTATGCCCCGGGACGATCGCGACTACCTTCAAAACGAAGCAGCCAAGGAGATCTACGGGGACAACAGCCGGTTTTTTATTATCGAGGTCTCCGGCAAGGCCATGACCCCCGCCTTTTTCGGGCATGTGGAGACCCTGGTGGAGGACCTTGAGGCGTACAAGGACTACCCGTCCATGGAGATGGACGCAGGCCTAAAGCGCTTGACGGACCTGGCCCAAGAGCCTCCGGCCTCTGCCGAGGCCCTTCTGGAGGACCTTTCCTCCTGGCCTCTGTTCCAGCGCCTGGTGGCCCGCAAGCTGGATGCGGGCCAGCCCCTGGGCACCGAGGCTCTGGATGCCCTTGTCCTGTCCGTGAAAGAGAGCCTGGCCCTCATGGCCGAAGCCCCGGTGAAGCGGGTGGTCTCCCCCATGAGTGTCTCGGATATCCGCGCCGAGGGCGATGATTTGTTTACGGGCAAGCTCCTGGAAGAAGACGACGACGGAAAGCGGATCATGCCGGCAACCGGGGACGATGTGTCGGCTGTTCTGGAGCGCATGCGGGCCAACCCGGCCTTTCGCCACGGGATCTATGCGGAAAACGCTCAAGGGGAGATCACGGACTTCGGCATCGTGGTGACCTTCAGCAAGCGTCCCCGGGTGGACCGTATTTCCCGGGAGGTCATCGCCATCTGCGAGGCCCAGCAGGATCTCAAGGTGATGCCCCAGGGCTCTCCTGTGGTGAACGTGCGGTTCAACACTTACATGCAAAAGGACCTTCGCCGGTTTCTGCCCCTGGTGGTGCTGGTGATGGGGGTGACCTTTTTCATCAATTTCAGGTCGCCCCTGGGGTTTCTTCTGCCCCTGTGCTCTTTGGTGCTTTCCACGGTTTGGATCATGGGGCTCATGGGGCGGTTTGGTTACTCCATCACCCCTTTGGGGATCTCCCTTCCTCCCCTCATGGTCTCGGTGGGCAGCTCCTATGCCATCCACATCTACAACCAGTTTCTTGCAGACTCACGGCTCATGGAGGAGAAGGGCTTTTCCGAAGGGCTCTGCCTTGCCATGGAGCACATCAGCCAGACCGTTCTTTTTGCCGGGGTCACCACCATGATCGCCTTTGCCACCCTTGCCACGAGCCGCCTGTCCGCGGTGCGGGAGTGGGGGCTCCTTTCGGCGGTGGGCGTGGTCTTCTCCGTGATCCTGGCCTCCTCCCTTATTCCGGCCATTCTCACCCTGGTGGGCAAGGTGCCCCAGGCGCCCGTGCGAAAACGCAGGCGCCACCCAGTGGACCGCTGCATCCACCTCTTCTCCTGGCTGGTGACCCGGCATCCCCGAAAGGTGGTGGCCGGTACGGTTCTGGTCCTGGGGCTTTGTGTGGTGGGCATGTACCGCCTGGAGGTGGAGTCCGACTTTCTCCTTTATTTTAAGAAAAACGACGAGATCCGTGTGAGCGCCCGGGCCGTGGGAGAGAAGTTCAAGGGTCGCTCCGGCTTTAACCTCTTGATCGACAGCGGAACCCCCGGCGGGGTTCTGGACCCGGCCTTTCTGAAACAGGTGGAGGCCATTCGCCGGGAGCTGACCCGGCCGGAGCGGGCGGACTGGTGCATCGGCCGCACAGATTCCCTCACCGATTTTCTCATGGTGATGCACCGGGCCATGAACGGGGACGACCCGGCCTTTTATCGCCTGCCCGATTCCGCAGGCGATGTGCTGGACTATTTTGAGATCTACGGGGGCGAAGACGACAACGACGACGGCAGGCCCGATGAGTTCGAGGCCTATGTGGACCCGGACTGGCAGGTGATGAACCTGTTGTGCCGCCTCTACAGCGGGGACGGGGCCTCGGTGGGCACGACCCGCACCGGCCGGATCATGGGTGAGATCGAGGCCTGGCTGGACAATGCCCTGCCCCAAGGGGGCTCCGCCCATATCACGGGGTTTCCCAAGATCGACGTCAAGGTCACCGACTACATTGTAAAGGGTCAGCTCTCCAGCCTCCTATTGAGCCTGGGCGTGATTTTCGGCATTGTGCTGGTGCGGTTCCGCTCGGTGCACGCCGCCCTTCTTTCCATGGTGCCCATGGGGGCTGCGGTGATGATCAACTTCGGGATCATGGGCTGGTTCGGGGTTCACCTGGACATGCTCACCAGCATCATCGCCTCCATCACCATCGGCATCGGGGTGGATGATACCATCCATTTTCTCCTGGCCTACCGCCACCACGCCAAAGCCAACCTCTCCAAGGAGGAGTCCCTGCTGCGCACCCTGGCCGTGTCGGGCCGGGCCATCAGCTATACCTCCCTGGCCCTTGTGGTGGGCTTTCTCGTGCTGGCCACCTCCAACTTCGTGGCCGTGGTCCTTTTTGGCCTGCTCATGGCCGTGACCATGACCGCCACCACCATCGGGGCCCTTCTGGTGCTGCCCTCCCTGATCCTTCTTACCGGGTTTTACCCCCGGCCTGCCGTGGCCGAGGGGATGGCACCCAAAAAGGTGGACCGCCTCATCTCCCTGTTCCGATCCCTTGAAAACAGGCCCGGTGCACCCAAACGCATTGAGGAGCCAAACCTCCCCGAACAGAGCGAAGAGGCCTACCAGAAGGAGCAGGCCGCCTGGCTTGCGGAAGTGAAAAAGAGGAAAGAGAAGAACGGAAAATAAAAGCGATGCCTCCGGCGTCCAGAGGATAAATCCCCTGGTTCGCAAATGCTCCGGGGCTCGTTCCTCGCCCTAGGCATTTGCTGACGGGCTGCGCCCGTGTGGAATAGACAAGAGCGTGTAGCAAGACACCTCGAAGGCTGAGAAACGGCCCATGCACTGACGCGGCTCACACACCGGAAAACATGGCATCAACCGTGATGCGTAGGGTGCATTTATGCACCAGGGCAAATGTCTCTCAGCTGTCGGGTTGAGACGGACCATGGCCGCCGGTATGTATCATAAAGTGGGCATGACACCATTTCTCCCTCTGCGACCCATGGAGAAAGGGTATCCCGCCAAACACAAAAAGGGCGCATCGACATGGTCGATGCGCCCTTTGGCTTTTCAGGTCAGAGAGCGGGAGCAAAGCCCCGCAAGTCTCTTAGAGGTCGTTGACGGCCTCGGTGAGTTCGGGGAGGAACTCGAGGATGTCGGCAACGATACCCACGTCCGCCACCTGGAAGATGGGGGCGTTTTCGCTCTTGTTGATGGCGATCATGAAGCCACCCTTGATGCCGCCCAGGTGCTGGAAGGAACCGCTGATGCCGCAAGCAAGGTAAACCTTGGGCTTGACGGTGCAACCGGAGGTACCAACCTGGCGTGAGGGCTCAAGCCACTTGGCGTCGACGATGGGACGGGAGCAGGAAACTTCGGCGCCTGCGCCGAGGGCTTCGGCCAGCTCGTGGGCCATCTCGATGTTGTCCTCGTCTTCGATACCGCGGCCGATGGAGACGAGCAGGTCGGCTTTGGTGATGTCCACGTCGCCAGCCTCGGGCTCAACGATTTCGATGAACTTGCGCTTGGCGGACAGATCGCCGGCTGCAGCAGCTTCTACGCTGCCGCCAGCGGACTTGGACTCGTCGGCTGCGAAGGTGCCGGGGCGAAGGGCCACGACAGCGCCGTTGGAAGCGTCCACGTCCACGTGGGTGTTGACTTCGCCGCCGAACTCCTGGCGTACGGTCTTGAGGGTGGTGCCGTCGGCTTCGAGACCGATGATGTCGGAGACGTAGGCAGCATCCATCTTGATGGAAAGGCCGGGGGCGCAGTCCATGGCGAAGGTGTTGTTGGCGAAGAGGACGATGGACCCTGCGGGGATGACGGTGAGCAGGGCTTTGCGAACCACTTCGGCGTTGGGGTAGGCCAGGGCGGCGTCGTCAATTTTGATGACTTTGGGGAAGATCTTGGCGGCTTCGTCGGCCACGGCGTCGATACCGGAGCCGGTGACGATGGCGGTGACATCATCGCCTACGGCCTTGGCAGCCACGACCAGTTCCATTGCAGAATCATCAAGAGCGCCATCGTTGTGTACCAAATATGCAAATACCTGTGCCATTACTGCAGCCCTCCATTCGCCTTAAGGATTTCGATGAGTTTTTCGATGATCTCCTCGTTGCTTCCTTCAAGCATCTCAGCGCCATCACCGGCCTCGGGAACGAAGTAGTCGGCCTTCTTGACCTTGGCACCGGCTTCGCCAACGGCGGCGGCGTCAACGCCCAGATCGGCAGCGCCGAACTCGGGGATTTCAACACCGGAGACCTGACGGATACCGCGGATACCCACGTAGCGGGGCTCGTTGATACCGGTCTGGATGGAGAGAACGCAAGGCATTTCGATTTCGTTCATCTCCTGGTTGCCGCCCTCGATCTCACGACCGACGGTGAGCTTGCCGTCACCGGTTTCAATTTTGTTGACCAGGGACGCATAGGGGTAGTCGAGCATGGCGGCGAGCATGCCGCCGACAGCGCCGGCCCCTTCGTCGGCCTGGGCGCCGGTGAAGATGAGGTCGTAGTTGCCTTTGTCCACGCAGCCCTTAAGAATGGTGGCCACGCCTTTGCAATCGGAACCCTCGAAGGCGTCGTCGGTCAGGAGGATGCCTTTGGCAGCGCCCATGGCCATTTCACGACGGAGCACTTCGTCGGACTCGTCATCGCCAACGGTGACAACCGTTACGGTGCCGCCGACCTTGTCAACAATCTGAATGGCTTCTTCGACAGCGTAGTTATCCCATTCGTTTACGGAGAAAACCAGATCGTCACGCTCGATGTCGTTGCCTTCGGCGTTCATTTCGATCTCGTTTTCAGCCGAGTCGGGAACTCTTTTGACACATACTAAGATTTCCATGTTATTCCTCCCAAAAAGTTAATATATACCCGAATCTTGACAATCTCGTATCTGGTGCGCCGTCAAGGGCTTACGCCCTGTGGGCGGATAGAGGCACATGATTCACAGGAATATACATGGGGCCGCCCGCGCGGCCCCATTTTGGTTGACTACTTTTCCATGTGCTGCTCAATGAGCTCGGTGAGCTCGATGGCTTCCAGCTGATCGTCAAGACCAGCCACCTTGATGGCGTCTTCCATGTTGACCATGCAGAAGGGGCAGGCACAGACGATGACGTTGGCGCCGGCTTCGTGGGCCATCTGGACCCTCAGCACGGCCATGCGCTCTTCTTCATGGGGCTCGTAGAAGAGCATGAGTCCGCCGCCGCTGCAGCAGAGGGAGCGGTCTCGGTTTTTCTCCATCTCTACCATCTGGAGGCCCGGAATGGCGGCCATGGCGTCACGGGGATCGTCGTAGATGCCGTTGTGACGGCCGAGATAGCAGGGATCGTGATAGGTGTAGACCTTGGAGGGGTCTTCCACCGCCTTGAGCTTGATGGTGCCGTCCTTGACCTTTTTAACGATGACCTCGGAGATGTGCTCCACGGGGAGATCCAGCTCGGGGTAGTCGTTCTTCAGGGCGTTGTAGGCGTGGGGGTCGGAGGCGATGATCTTCTTGGCCCCGGACTCGTTGATGGCTTCGACGTTCTGCTCTTTCAGCTGCTGGAAGAGCATCTCTTCACCGAAACGGACCACCTCGTTGCCGCTGTCCTTCTCCTGCTTGCCGAGAATGAAGAAGTCTTCTTCGGCGGCGTCCAGGATCTTGGAGGTGCACTTGGCGATGTTGACCATGCGGTCGTCGTAGCTGGTGATGGAGTCCACGAAGTAGAGGGTGTCGGTGGTGTCACCGTTGTCCATGACCTTGACACTGCACTCTTCGGCGAACTCTTTGTCCTTGGTCCAGTCCGCACGCTTTTTCTCCACTTTGCCCCAGGGGTTGCCTCGCTTGCCGAGGGCCTTCATGGGTTTCTGGAGGGTCTGGGGCACTTCGCCTTCGTCCACCAGGCCGCGGCGCAGGTCGACGATCTTGTCGATGTACTCAATGCCCAGGGGACACTCCTGCTCGCAGGCGCCGCAGGTGGTACAGGACCAGATTTCGTCGGCGGTATAAATGGAGCCGATGAGGGGCTCGCTCTTTTTCAGCTCACCGCGCAGGGGGTAGTTCTTGAACATGTAGTCCCTGGCCTTGATGGTGATAAAGCGCGGGGAGAGGGGACGACCCACCAGGTTGGCCGGGCACTGGTCGGAGCAGCGTCCGCAGTCGGCACAGGTGTAGAAGTCCAGCATGTGTTTCCAGGTAAAGTCCTCGATCTTCTTGACACCGAAGGATTCCAGCTCGTCAAGACCCTCGGCGGTGATGCCGTAAACCACGGGTTTGATGTTCCCGCGCTGGACGCGCATGAAGAGCACGTTGAACAGCGAGGTGATGACGTGGAAGTGTTTCCCCAGGGGCAGGAAGCAGAGGAAGAAGAAGAACAGGGTGTTGTGGCAGTAGTAAGCCAGAACGTGGAGGAACTGCAGCAGGCCGTGGGGCGCGCTGGCAAAGACCTTGGAGAAGAACCAGGCCAGGGTCAGGGGAGCCAGGAAGGCCTCGTGACCGGCTGCCACCAGAACCGCTTCAAAAAGGCTCTCGGTAAGCATCAGGCCCATGATGATGCAGCAGACAAATACCGCCTCGGCGGTGTGGTCGTGGCCGTACTTCTCGGGCACCGCGTAGCGGGCGGGCTTGAACACGCCGCGGCGGATGGCCGCCACGAGACAGGCGAAGAAGACGGTGGTGGCCGCGTAGTCCTTGAGCACGTTGTAGACGGCGCCCAGGGGCTGATCCGGAGCCAGGCCGGGAAGGGCGAAATCCGGGAACATCCCGATGACCACAAGGGAGCAGGTCCGGAGCGCCAGGGTCAGGAACCCGAAGAAGATCAAGATGTGGAGCACGCCGGCGAACATGTAGCGGGGCTGTTTGATCTGTCCCAGCCAGACGACCAGAACGTTTTTAAGCCGCGCCGGAATGTTACCAAACCGGCTGTTGTCAGGTGCCGCCTTGACGAGGGGGGCCAGACGTTTTGCGATGATGTAAGCAAAGATTCCCACACCGACAACCACATAGAGAAACGAAATCAGCCATCCTGGGATAAATCCCAAAATCATTGAATGGGCAGGTGAAATAAGATGTTCCATACTTAGCTTTCCCTCTCTCCCTTAGTTGAAATGATACAATATCCTCAAACAGCACATAGTAATTGTGCCATTTTACTCCATAATTGAAATGAATAACCCTTCAAATGTAAATGACAAACACGGTTCCGTCAAGTAAAAAAGCTTTCACCTTTTCGATCGTAAGCGTTATTGGATAATTACACCCTTTCCTTGTATAAAGGCAAAGGTTTTATGGCATTCTGCCATGCCTCGATCAAAAAGTAGGAGAGTGAGACAAATGTTCCTTGGTTGTGCATAAAATCGAGGCAAGCGGCAAGGGAAATCGGGGTGTGTCAGGGGAAGAAATGCAAGAAAAACGCATGGCCCCGGTGCCCCTCCCTGAAAATGAATGGCCCATGTTTATGCCGGTCCGCTTATGCCGTTGTTTTCAATGCTTACCTCCCTCGGAACGGTTGGCGGAGAGGGGCGCGGGAACGCCGCCCCCCTCCGCCTCAGCCTGTGGCACCGTGTGCCGGGCCGTTACGGTGCCGTTAGCAGATGAACGACTCCTCGGCGATGTCCACGATGGCGCTGTTGGTGGCCTTGATCATCTCCATTTTGCCTTCGGTGACGGGGAGCACGCAGCCGGTGAAGAAGTCGAGGCTCTTGATCTGGCCCTCGTAGAAGGGGATGTCCTTCTTCTTGGCCTTTTCAAGGCCCTTGGCCGCGGAGGTGCCTCGCCAGAGGAGCATCCAGGCCATCACCACGTCGCCGGTCACCTCCAGGAAGGGGTGGGCGTAGGCAAAGGCGCTCTGCACCTTCTCGCTCATGGCGGTTTTGCCCATGTGCATGGCCAGCTCGCCGAGCTTCATGAGGGAGGCCTCCACCTTGGCGGCAAAGGGGGCCAGTACCTCGTACTCTTTGGCCGCGGCCACGGTTTTGCCGATCTCGCCCATGAGGTCCATGAAGACCTTGCCCTTTTTCATGCCGAGCTTGCGGCCGAGCAGGTCCATGGCCTGGATGCCGTTGGTGCCTTCGTAGATCATGGTGATGCGGCAGTCGCGCAGGAGCTGGGCCACGGGGTACTCTTCGATGAAGCCGTAGCCGCCGTAAACCTGAACGGCGTGGCTGCACATCTCAAAGGCGCGGTCCGTAACATAGCCCTTGGCCACCGGGGTGAGGATCTCGATGAGGCCTTCGTACATGGCCTTGGTCTCTTCGTCTTCGGCCACATGGGTGTAGTCCCGCAACAGGCCCATGTAGTAGATGGTGCTTCGCATGGCCTCCACGTAAGCCTTCATGGTGAGGAGCTGGCGTCGCACATCCGGGTGCTGGATGATGGGCACACCGCCGTCCTTGGGCTTGGTGAGGTTGGCTCCCTGGACCCTCTGCTTGGCGTAGTCCAGGGCGTACATGTAGGCGGCGGTGGCGCAGGCAAAGCCCTGCATGCCCACGTGGAGGCGCGCCTCGTTCATCATGAGGAACATGTGGGCCATGCCCTTGTTCTCTTCGCCGATGAGGGTGCCCACGCACTGGCCCTTGCCGCCCAGGGTGAGGGAGCAGGTGCAGTTGCCGTGGATGCCCATCTTGTGCTCGATGCCGGTGCAGACCACGTCGTTGAAGGCGCCCAGGCTTCCGTCTTCGTTGACGAGGTACTTGGGCACGAGGAAGAGGCTGATGCCGCGGGTACCGGCGGGCGCCCCTTCGATGCGGGCCAGGACCGGGTGGATGATGTTGTCCACCATCTCATGCTCGCCGCCGGAGATGAAGATCTTGGAGCCGCTGATGGAGTAGGTGCCGTCGTCGTTCTTCTTGGCCACGGTCTCCAGGGCCCCTACGTCGGAGCCTGCGCAGGGCTCGGTGAGGAGCATGGTGCCGCCCCACTCACCGGTGTAGAGCTTTTTCAGGTAGGTGGCCTTCTGCTCGTCGGTGCCGAAGGACTCCACGAGCTTGCCGGCGCCGTGGGTGAGGTTGCCGTACATCATGAAGGGGTAGTTGGCCCCGTTGAAGTACTCGGCGGCTGCCTGGCCCACCACGTGGGGCATGCCCTGGCCCCCCCACTTGGGGTCTTCGGTCATGGCCAGCCACTCCCCTTCGTTGAAGAGGTCGTAGACGCGCTTGAAGGAGTCGGGCACGATGACCTTGCCGGCGTCGAAGGTGCACCCCTGCTCATCCCCGTCCTTGTTGATGGGGAGAAGCTCTTTGACGGCCAGGTTGCGCGCTTCGTTGACAATCATGTCCACGGTTTTTTTGTTGAACTCGGCAAACCTGTCGTTTTTGCTTAAGTTGCCCACCTCGAACTGTTCATGCAGGACAAACTCCACGTCCCTGCGCTCTGAAATGACTTGAGCCATGTTTCCTTCTCTCCTTAGAACCTAATGTTGTTAAAGGCGCGGCCAAGATGGCCCCGCCGTTCTCTTTCACGTGTCGGTTACGACTCGGGGTTGCCGATGCCCCGCATGTACAGGTCCACCAGGGGATCGGCCATGGAGGCCAGATCGTAACGGCCGCCGGCCAGGACCCAGGTGTTGATGACCTCTTCCACGGCCCCCAGGATGAAGCGCTTGACCAGGCCGAGGTAGAGGTCTTTGCGCATGCACCCCTCCTCCTGTCCCTTCTCCACGATCTCTCCCACCAGGTTGCGGTACTGCTTGGAGATCTGGTTGATCTGTTCGGTGAGGGCGTCTGATTTTCTTACCTGGCGGGATTCGGCCTGGAAGACCACGGCCAGCCCCTTGTCGGCCTGGAAGGCGGTGAGCTGGTTCCGGATGAGGCTCCGGAGCTTCTCTTCGGAATGATCGCAATGGGCCACGGCATCGTAAAACTGGTCGAAAATCTGCTTGGCTCGAAACGAGAAGATCTGGAGGAGGATGTCCTCCTTGTTCTTGAAGTAGAGGTAGATGGTGCCGTCGGCAACACCGGCTTCCCGAGCGATCTGAGCCACGGTGGTCTGGTAGTAGCCCTGCTTGGCAAAGACGGTGATGGCAGCTTCTATGATAAGATGATATTTGTCTGATTTCATATGGTTCCAGTTGATACGCCTGGGAATTTGGGGGAAATCCGACTCCCCGGTTGATTATGAATGAATACCCATTCAATACTATGAGAAATGGCGCATTTTTGTCAAGGCAATTTCTTATGATCCCTGTGTCTCCGTTGTTAAATCAGCGTGATACGAGAGGCGAGTATTTTGTTTGGCGGCATGGAAATTGCTTTTATAACTAAGGTCCGGAAAAGGAACACAGAAACGGCATCGGTGCGGGGCCCCAGGGGGCCTGTGCTGGAAAAAGGAACCCAGGAAGGGTATAAGCGAAAAGGGGCCGCCTTTGAGCGGCATGGATCAACCAAGGGAGACGAATATAAGGATGAAACAGTTTGCGGTCATCGGCATTGGAAGCTACGGATGGTACCTTGCCTGCCACCTCTATGAGAAGGGCCATGAAGTCCTGGCCATCGACGCGGACGCGGGCCTGATCCAGAAGATCAAGGGCCACGTGAGCCGGGCCCTGGTGGCCGACACCACGGACCCGGAGGCCATCGCCGGCCTGGGCCTTACCGAAATGGACCGGGTGGTGGTCTGCATCGGCTCGATCCTGAGCAACTCCATCCTGACGGTGCTGAACCTTCAGGAACTCGGGATCACCAACCTCATGGCCAAGTCCATCAGCGAGCCCCATACCCGGATTCTCCATAAGATCGGGGTGGGGGAAGTCTTTTTCCCGGAAAAGGACCTGGCCATCTCCATGGCCGAAAAACTCCACACCCCGGACATGCTGGACTACCTCCCCTTCATCGAGGGCCACGGCATCGTGCAGATGGCCGTGCCCGGCCCCTTTATCGGAAAAAGCCTCAAAGAGCTCAACCTCATCAACCGCTTCGGGGTCCAGGTGGTGGCCATCAAGGAGTTCGTGCCGGAGAAGATGCACATGATCCCCACCGCGGATTTTGTCCTCAAGGAGAGCGACATGATGGTGCTCTTGGGGCCGGATGCGAGCATTGAAAAGATCAGGAAGGTGAGGGGGTAAAAGGGAGAAAGGGCAAAAGGGGAAAGGCAAAGGGCTAAAGAGCAGGGTGGCAAGGGGGTTAAGCTGTCTCCTGCCTTGTGCCGAGCATGTGCGACTCTGGGGCTGTAGCCCCTTGCCGCCGGAGGCGTTGTCTTGTCCTTCAAAGAAAAGGCGTTTCTCTTCCCGCATCAGGCTGCGGGGGAAAACGCCTTTTGTTGTTCCAGGCGCCTGGAGAGTCGGGAGACCGCGTAGATGAGGGCAAAGTAGAGGAGGCCCACGGCAAGGTAGACCTCAAAGGCCCGGAAGGTGCGGGTGTAGATGAGCTGGCTGGCCCGGGTGAGCTCGGTGATGGCCAGCACCGAAACCAGGGAGGACTCCTTGAGGGTGGCTGAGAAGGCATTCACCAGAGGTGGGGTGGCTGTTCGGAGGGCCTGGGGCATCACCACGTAGCCCAGGGCCTGAAGGCGGGAGAGGCCCAAAGCCGTGGCCGCCTCCTTCTGGCCGCAAGGCACGGAAAAAAGGGCGCCCCGGATGATCTCGGAGATGTAGGCCCCGCCGTTGAGGCCCAGGCCCAGGACCCCTGCCGCAGTGCTGGACAGGGTGATGCCGACGGATGGCAGGCCGTAGTAGATAAAAAAGAGCTGGATGAGAAGGGGCGTGCCCCGAAACACCTCCACATACGGGGAGAGGAGCCTTCGGAACCAGGAGCTCTCCGAGCGGAGGACCCCCACCCCGATGCCCAGGACCAGGGCCAGGGCAAAGGCGGCTGCCGAAAGGCCCAGGGTTACCTTGAGCCCGTCCATGAGAAGGGGCCAGCCCCGCTGCAGCACGTCAAATTGAAAGCCTTCCATTGTATGTGACTCCTGTAACGATTGCGATAATGGACACGTGGCAACATCGTATCCTGTGACTTCAAGGCGTGTGAATCAGCCCGCACAAACCCTCAGCGTTTCTGTCGGGTGAAGCCCGATCCGAAGGCCATTGCGCTTTGGCCCGAGGAACGAGGGACAAAGCGCAATGGCAATAAGCTTTCGAGGTGGCTCACCTCGCCGCCGGAGGCAGGCTTTTCTTACCCACTTTAACCATAGAAGGCATGCTTTTGATTACATGGCCAGCCAGCGGTCATGGATGGCGGCGTATTCGCCGCTTGCTTTCAGGCGGCCGAGGGCTGCGTTGACCTCACCGGTGAGGGTATCGGCGCCTTTTTTCATCACGGCCACGATTTCGGCCTCGGCCAGGGGCGCGCCCACCACCTTAAAGGACGAGTCCACCTTGTTCTGGCGCAGGGCGTAGGTGATGCCCACCAGCACCGCGTCGATGCGGCCGAACTTTAAGTCGGCAAAGGCCTCGGGGTTGTAGTTGTATCGCTTGAGGCTCTTGAACCGCTCTTTCATGCCGTCGGCCAGCTGCTCGCTGCCGGAGCCCACCTGGACCCCCACGGTTTTGTCCGAGAGGTCGGCAAGGCCTTTGATGTCGGTGTTTTTGGTGCTGACCACGATGACGTCTGCCAGGCGGTAATAGACGTTGCTGAAGTTGGCGTTGGCGTGTCGGGCCTCGGACTTGGACATGCAGGTGAGGAGCATGTCAAAATCCCCCTTGCCCAGGCCGCCCAGGAGCCCCTGCCACTCAGCGTCCACAAAGCGCACCGACACCCCCATCTCCTTGGCCAGGGCCCTGGCCAGGTCCACGTCAAACCCTTCAAAAGCCCCGGTTTCAAGGTTTTTGGACTCAAAGGGCGGGTACTGGGCGCAAAAGCCCACCACCACTTCCTTTTGGGACCGGACCTTTTCCAAAGATTCGTCGGATGCCAGGGCAACGCCGCTGATAAAAAGTGACGCCAAAAGCGCAGATATGATTCGTTTCATGGGTTTCTCCTTTTTGATGCCTCCGGCGGCCCTGCCGGGGGGCAAACTTTTGGAACGTTTGATAAACAGGTTTTAAAATCGGTTTTAGAGGGCTCTGCAGAAACCGTTTCGACAGCGTGGTCTGTAGGGAACGTTTTTTCAAAAAAGCGACCCGCCGGAGGCGCGTTTTTTTCAGCTTTCATCCACGGCGTCAAAGGGGGCGCAGAGGCCGTTTTCCTGCATCAGGGCGGAGAGCTCTTCAAAGAAGATCCCCATGCCCTTGACCATGGCGAGGTTGGCCATCTGGTCGGGCAGGGTGGTGCTCCCTGCGATCTCGCCCCCTGTGTATCCGGTGCAGGTTTTCCGCACCCCGCAGTTGGGGCTCCCGTCCATGCCCACCACCCCTTCGATGGTGCAGCCGTCGTCGGCAAGGAGTTTCAGCTGGTCCACCACCGGTGTCAGGAGGGTGCGGCAGTGGGCCCTGAAGGCCGGGACGTCGTACTGCTCCTTGGTCATGCCCCAGCGCTTCATGCCGAGGTAGGAGAGCTCGGGGCAGGGGAGCTGCACAAGCCCTACGCCCTTTTCAAGGCAGGGGGCGATGACCTCCTGGTAGATCCCTGCGGTTCGTGCCAGGGGGTGGATTTTGGCGTTGGCGTTGAGGATGCAGTGGCACACCACCATCACGCGTTTTTTTCGGTGCATGGGAGCCTCCCGGGCTGTGACTGGTCATTGTTGGGGGTATTCGGTGGGGTGAAGGAAAGTCGAAACCGGGAGAAGATGTCAAATTGTTTGAATAGATGTTTTCGTATCGATTTATAGAAATGATCTATGTGGCTGCCGAAAGCTGCGGAGGGCAAGGGCTTTCAACGTCTCTGGATCGTTGAGTTTTACAAGGGGTATGGTAAAATAGAATTCAACCCCTTTCCATGAGGTCTCCCCTTTTTCGTCCCGCGATTTTTTCCCGTCCCCTCCCGCCGGTCCGGCGTAGAGTCCCAAAGCCGTTTTGGGGTTTTTCATCGGGTGCACTGTCAGGGCACCCGCGTTCTTCAACCCCTTCTATGGATGACAAAAAGGTGGACCATGATGGACATACCCCGCGTGACCCCTTGGGAGATGCAGGGCAAGCTGGCCCGCAAGGCGGCCTGGCTGGTTTGTGCCTATGAGGCGGAGGAGAGGTTCAGGCAGATGCACCTGGACGGGGCCATATCCCTGGAACGGTTCCAGAGGCGCCTGCCCATGATGCCCAGGGCCACTGAAGTGGTCTTTTATTGCAATTGACCCGATGAACACAGCGCCGCAGGTCTTGCGGCCACATTGATTGCCGGAGGGTTTCCCAATGCCAAAGCGCTTAAAGGCGGGGTGGAGGGGTGGAAGGAGGCTGGGTTTTCCGTGCTCTCCGCGTAAGCGGTGGGCAGGGATTGTGATCGTTGCCCTGCTCGGGCTTTCGTCACCCGGGGGCGCGGCACCTGCCATGGACCTGCCGGAAGGGTTTCACATCTCGGTGTTCACCGACCAGGTCCCCCATGCCAGGGCCCTGGCCCGGGGGCCTGCCGGGGTCTGGTTTGTGGGAACCCGGAGGGACCGGGTCTACCTGGTGCGGGATGACGACGGAGACGGACAGGCTGAGTCTGTGCGGGTGCTTCTCTCCGGCCTCAACCGGCCCAACGGGGTAGCCTTTCGGGACGGGGACCTTTTTGTGGGAGAGATTCACCGCATCCTGCGCTACCCCAGGATCCTGGATCGTCTTGATGCACCGCCGAAACCTGAGGTGGTGGCCCGCTATGCGGACAGGCGGTGGCACGGCCTCAAAGTGATCCGCTTTGGCCCGGACGGGTTGCTCTACGTGCCCGTGGGAGCTCCCTGCAACGTGTGCGACACCTCAGGCACCCTGTTCGGAACCATCACCACCTTAGATGTTGCCACGGGAAAAGTAGGGGTGTTTGCCCGCGGGGTGCGCAACTCCGTGGGCCTGGACTGGCATCCCGGCACCGGTCAGCTCTGGTTCACCGACAACGGCCGGGACCATCTGGGCGACGACCTGCCGCCGGACGAATTGAACCATGCCCCGCAGCCCGGCCTTCACTTCGGCTTTCCCTACCGCCACGGCACCGACCTTTCGGACCCGGGCTTTAACACGGTGCCCGAAGGGCTTTTTCCCACCCCGCCCGCCCAGCCCCTGGGGCCCCATGTGGCCTCCCTGGGGATGCGCTTCTACACCGGCACACGCTTTCCCCCGGAATACCGCAACCAGGTCTTCATCTGTGAGCACGGCTCCTGGAACCGCTCGGAAAAGATCGGGTACCGCATCTCCCTTGTCCGCCTTTCCGGGAATACCCCCGTCTCTTATGAATCCTTTGCCTCAGGCTGGCACCGGGGCGATGAGGTATTCGGCCGCCCCGTGGACCTTGAGGTGATGGAGGACGGCAGCCTCCTTGTCTCCGATGATCACGCCGGAACCCTCTATCGGATTGACTGGAAAGGAATGTAAAAAGCAGGCCTCCGGCGGCAAGGTGGGGGCACCTTGAAACCCTTCCGTGGCATTCGCGCGGGGTGTGATGCCTCTATTTTACGGGCGCACCCCGTCATCGAATGCGACATGCCGAGGCATGACGCATTCAGACCTTGGTGGCCGGAGGCGTGTCTGTTTCCACCAGCCGCATGGAGCGCCAGGGGCCGTTGATGTAGCGGGCCACGGTGGCCAGGCAGAGGCCGGCAATGTAGACGGTGGGGCAGCACCAGGCAAAGGTGAGGCCAAGGCCCAGGGCGAGGACGCCGGTGCCTGCGGGAAGGATCATGAGGGTGAAGGCGCAGATGAGGGTGGCCCACATGATGTAGCGGGTGTCCCCGGCCCCGGACAGGGCGCCGGAGGCCACAAAGCCCACGGTGTCAAAGAAGAGGTAGACCACCACGAACCGGAGGCAGACGACCCCTGCCTCCCGGACCGGGGCAAAGGCCTCGGGGCTTCCCCCGGCCGGGGCAAACAGGTTGATGAGGGGCTCGGGGGCAAAGAGAAAGAGGGCGCACAAGGGCAGCACATAGACCAGGGCCAGGTGCAGGGAGGCAAAGGTGACGGACTCGGCCTTCTTGAGCTCCCCGCCCCCGAGGTGGTTGCCCACCAGGACGCTGGTGCCGCTTGAAAAGGCGTAGAGGGGCATGAAGGCCAGGGAGTTGATGGACAAGGCGATGTTGGTGGCGGCAAGGGCTGTCTCCCCCAGGCGGCCCACCAGAAAGACAAAGAAGGTAAAGGCAAAGATATCCAGAAAGAGGTGAAGTCCTCCGGGAAGGCCGTAGTGGAGGACTTTTTTCATGAGGGAGGGCACGGGCACCCAGCGGGTGAGGCCCAGGCCCTGGCCCCCTTCCCGGGCCAGGACAAGCCCCGCAAAGAGAATGAAGATGAGGGCCGAGGCGCTCACCGTGGCAAGGCCCGCCCCGAAGATGCCAAGTTCCGGAAAGGGACCGATGCCGTTGATCAGGGCATAATCCAGGGGAATGTTCACCACCATGCCGATGATGTTCACCACCATGACGGGGCGGGTGCGCCCCATGCCGGAGAAGTAGCCGGAGAGGGCCGAGCTTGCCAGGCTGAAAAAAGCCCCCAGGCAGAGGGTGCGGAAGTAGATGCGCTCATAGGCGGCGATGGTCTCCCCGTGGCCCGCCAGGTCGAAGAGGGGCCGGGCGCAAAAAGAGTAGCCGAGCATCACAACGGCTGCCAGGAGGCTGAGCCAGAGTCCCTGCCAGAGGCAGCTTCCGATGCGTCCCTCCATTCCGGCCCCCCGGTACTGGGAGATAAAGACGCTCACGTAGCCCACGGTGCCCAGAAAAAGGGAGAGGGGGAGAAAATAGGCGATGCCTGCCGGGGTGGCGGCTGCCACCTCGGCCACGGAGTGGTTTCCCACAAAGATCCGGTCGGTGAACTCCATCACCGTGGTGGAGGCCATGCCCGCCACCAGGGGCAGGCTGACGTCAAGGACGCGCCGGTAGTCGTCTCGATGGGCGGAAGGCCCGGTAAATTTGAATGTCATAACTTTTTGTCACGCTCTTAAAAAAAAACAGCCTCCGGCGGTAAGGTGTGCCACCTTGAAAGCAGATAGCAGATGTAATTTGTCCCTCGTTTCTCGGGGCAAATCACATCTGCATTTAAAACGGCATTCATGTACCTTTTTTTTATGACCTGTTCGTTAAACTTTTTAAAAGTTTAGCCTCCGGCAGGGCCGCCGGAGGCGTTTTTTGCGATTTTTACCGGAGAATCCCCGATTCCACCCGGTTGACGTCGTCGGTGCCGGTGAGGACCATGGCCTGGAGGAGCTGGGTCCGCAGGGTGTCGATGTAGGTTTCCACCCCTTGCTGGAGCCCGCCCACGGCGGCGACGGAGAAGGGGCGGCCGATCATCACCCCGTGGGCACCCAGGGCCAGCATCTTCAGGATGTCGCCGCCGCTTCGGATACCCCCGTCCACCAGGACGGTCATCTCCGAGCCCACGGCCTCGGCGATTTCCGGAAGAACCTCGGCGGTGCCCGGGGTGGAGTCCAGCACCCGGCCGCCGTGGTTGGAGACCACGATGGCCTCGGCCCCGGCCTCTTTGGCGCAGAGGGCGTCATGGACGGTCATCACCCCTTTGAGGATGAACTTCATGGAGGTGGCCTTCATCACCTGTTCCAGGTCGGCCACGGTCATGGGGGAGACCGGGCGGCCCATCTTGGCCAGGGTGACCAGGCCGGCAGCGTCGATGTCCACGCCAAAGACGGTGGCGCCGGTGGCTTCAGCCTTTTCCAGCTTGTCGAAGAACTCTTTTTCTTCCCAGGGCTTGATAAAGGGGATGCCGTGGCCCCCGGCCTTTTCGATGGCGGCGTTGCCCGAGGCGTGGATGATCTCCGGCACCCCGTCACCGGTGCAGCCGATGAGCCCCTTGGCCTTGCACCCTGCCACGATGGCGTCGATGTAAGCCCCTTCGGTGACGTCGCCTCCGCCCATGTTAAAGGAGACCCCGCCGATGGGCGCGGCCAGAAGGGGCATGGACAGGGAGAGTCCCAAAAATTCGGTATGGGTAATGGGGGCCTTGACGCCGTGGACGAGTTTCATGTTGAACCGTACCGAGTCCAGGGCTTCGAGGTTGGCGTGGAAGGCCGAGCCCGTGCCCAGCCCGCCCATGCCCGGTACTTCCCCGGCACAGGCCTTGCCGTTGCACACCGGGCAGACCTTGCAGTATCCCTTCATCTTTTCTCGCGCTGATTTTCTGATGGCTTCCATGGTCGACTCCCTTGTTTCACGTTGTGGTGTTCCTGACGTATCGGAAAAGAGGGGGGCAGACCACCGCAGCGGCGGCCGTTTATCCCCATTGGCCTCGCCTTTCATGGGGTAAGGCCCATGGATCCGACGATGCCCTCCAACGGGTTCCGGGGCCACCGGAAACCGCGGCAGGGTGTCTCTTTCCTACACCGTTTCGTTTGGAATGACAATGGGATGGCTGAGGTGTCCGGGAGGGGGCGCGCGCCTTCGCCCCCTCCCAGGTCTCAGTGTGCTGCTGCTGCTCCGGATCTTAAATTGACGGGTCGGGGCATATACCAGGTGGGGGCCCCTTGAAAACAGAGGGAGGCTGCGTAACGGTCACCGGGGACGGCGGGGAAGGGGCAGCGCTCAGTGCGGTTGTCACAGGAGGGACTGGATCCGTGGTTGATGATGGAGAGCGGGACCATGGCATCGACGGGCCCGCACCCAGGCCCGTAGCCACCCAGGGCAAGGCGCAACGCAGCCGAGGTGGAGCGGGTAGGTGGGGGGGCGGCAGTGGGCCGGCACAGGGTCGGGATCATGGGCTCTCCGGGATGTCCGTTCGTCTATCGATGGTCGGTCTGGGGGGGTGATGGAACGGTTGCGTCCATTCGGATCGATAGTATCAACTGTGAACATTGTTATATCATGCGAAAAAAAAATGCAAGCCCGATTCACCCTCCCGCCAGCGTCAACGCATTTAGAGTTTTGCCTCCGGCGGCCCTGCCGGGGGCAAACCGTTTGAAAAGTTTGACAAACAGGTTTTGTTTATTGAGGATTCGTCCCTACAGGGCATAGCCCCTCTTCTTTTTTGATTACCGGAACGTTTTTGCGGAGCTTTTTTCAAAAAGCGACCCGCCGGAGGCAACTTGATTTTTAAATGCGTTGGCCCTTCCCCCCCCAGCGACAACTGAGGGAGGGGAAGGGCTTTGCCGGGTCAGTTGTTGTGGGTTTTGACCTGTTCCTTGAGCCAGTCCGTCCAGGCGTCGAGGCCTTCGCCGGTGCGGCAGGAGATGTCAAACAGGGTGCAGTTCGGGTTGACCTTGCGCACCCCTTCTTCAAAGCGCTTGCGGTCGAAGTCGAAGAGCTCGCAGGTGTCGATTTTGTTGATGAGGACCACATCGCACACCGAGAACATCAGGGGGTACTTCAGGGGCTTGTCGTCCCCTTCGGGCACCGACAGGACCATGACGTTGACGGCAGAGCCCGTGTCAAACTCCGCCGGGCAGACGAGGTTGCCCACGTTCTCCAGGATGATGAGGTCGAAGTTTTCCGAGCCGATGGCCGAGAGGCCGTCTGTAACCATGGTGGCGTCCAGGTGGCAGAAGCCGCCGGTGCGCATCTGCACGGCGGTGACACCGGTCTCGGCCACCTTTTCCGCGTCCACCATGGAGTCGATGTCCGCCTCCAGCACGCCGATGGAGAGTGTTTCGCCCAGGCGGCGGACGGTCTGGATCACCGTGCTGGTCTTTCCCGCCCCGGGGGAGGCCATGAGGTTTACCAGAAAGGTCTTTTCCTGTTTCAGGCGGGCCCTGAGCTCTTTGGCCACCTTGTCGTTGTCGTCCAGTACGTTCTCTTTGACTTCGATGAGCCTGACGTTGTCGCCCATGGTTTCATCCTTTGTGTCTTTTTTTCTGGCGTCCTTACTGGGCCACCATGTTTTTGACATAATACTCTTTGCCCGAGAGGATCTCGCCTCCCTTGTTGCCGCAGTGGGGGCAGACGCCGAAGGTATCGTGGGCGGGCTCCGTGGAAAACTCCCGGGCGCATCCGCTGCAGCGCATCACCACGTCCCCCCACTCGATCTCCAGTTTGGCCCCTTCGGCCAGGGTGCCCTTGGTGAGAAAGTCGAAGTAGTGCTGCATCCACTTTTCTTCCAGGTCGCTGAGCTTTCCCACCTTGAGCTCGATGGCCGCCACCTTGGTGACCCGGTTCAGGGCCGCGTGTTTCATCACCACCCTTAAAATGCTGTTCATCACCGGCAGTTCATGCATGGTCTTTTCCTTACATTGTTCAGCCCCCAAAAAACTCCGACGGCCCTGCCGGGGGGCAGACGTTTCATCGCTTTTGCCCCCCCCCTCACCCCGAGGTACGAGGGTGAGGGGGGGGCCTCCTGGGGTCCAGGGGATCATCCCCTGGCTGTCGGAGGCGTTTTTATCCGGCTAACCTGAGCGTGGAAGCCGGTGTTGCCGGGTTACACCCAGGCCACCTCCGGGGTGTTGCGGGGGGGCATGCGGTGGTAGGCAAATTTCGGGTGGCCCACCATCATGGCGCCGTAGTTGCCGGTGGTCTCACCTAAGTTCAGGGCCTTCTGCAAGGGGGGCCAGAAGATGGCCGCGGCGTTGAAGAACCCGTTCCAGCAGCCCCCCAGGCCCAGGGAGGGGAGCATGAGCTCTAAGTAGCTCATGGCGATGGTGCAGGCGGCCTGGCCCGTGGGGTTGCGCTTGTCGGCGTTGACGAGGATGAGGTGGGGGGCGTTTCGGTTGATGGTGTCCATGCCGAAGTCCCAGCCGGCCACCACGAGGTCCAGGTGGAGTTTTTTGGCGGTGTCGGGCTGCTCTTTGATCATCCACTTCATCCAGTCGATGACGTGGCCGCAGAGCTCCTTGACCTTGTCGGTGTCGTAGATCACCTGCCAGCGCACGGGCTGGAAGTTGTGGCCGGACGGGGCGTGGCTTGCCACACGGATGGCGTCTTCGATGAGGGCCTTGTCCACCGGGGTCTTTTTGTAGTTGCGGATGGAGCGGCGGCTCCTCAGGAACTGCTCGGCCTGGGCCGGGGAGGCGCTTAAGTCCTTTTCCACGGCAAGGCAGCCCTCAGGGGACAAGGTGGCAAGGGAGAGGGCCCCTTTGGGGCAGACCGCCACGCAGTGGCCGCAGTTGATGCACATCTTCTCCGCCCCTTTGGCCGGGGTGGGGGTGCCCTCCTTCATCTGGATGATCATCATGGGGCACTCTGCCGCGCAGATGCCGTCTCCGTTACACAACGCCTGGTCCACCGTAAACAATGCCATTGGTCTTCTCTCTCCTTTGTGTTCGTGGGGCCCTATCCCCACCCAAATTATTTTGTATGCTGTGTAAGAGAAATCATATCCCCTGGCGATGATCAACCTTTTTCATTTTCTTGTCAAAAGGGGATGATGGCTGTTGGGTACGGGTTTGGGTGGGTATTTACGGGGCGGGATAATGCTTTGTAGACGAATGACTTTGGCCGGGGCTCTGCCAGGCCGGTGGCCGGAAGGGAAGGCCCTTCCGGCCCATGGGGGCTACTTCATGGCGATCATCTTCTCCACGGCGGAGAGGGCCGGGACGCGGACCTCCTCCGGCACCTTCACCTCTCCTGAGAGGGTCTCAAGGCAGGTGACGATGTCGTTTAAGCGGATGCGTTTCATGTCGGCGCAGGTCATCTCCAGGGAGGCCGGGATAAAGGTCTTCTCAGGGTTCTGCCGGGACAGGGGATAGAGGATGCCCACCTCGGTGCCCACGATGAAGGTGGTGGCGGGGGACTGCCTGGCATAGGTGAGCATGCCCGAGGTGGAGGTCACCACGTCGGCCACTTCGAGAACCTCCGGGGGGCACTCGGGGTGGGCCATAAAGACGGCGTCGGGGTGCTTGGCCTTGACGGCCAGGGCGGTCTTGGCCGTTAAGGTGTTGTGGAAGGGGCAGTACCCTTCCCAGAGGTGGACGGTCTTGTCGGTCTGGGAGGCTGCGTACTGGGCCAGGTTGCGGTCCGGGGTCATGAGGACCTCTTTCTCCTTTAAGCTTGCCACCACCTTGACCACGTTGGCGCTGGTGCAGCAGACGTCGGAGATGGCCTTCACCGCCGCCGAGGAGTTGACGTAGGTGACCACGGGCACGCCGGGGAGTTCGGCCTTGCGGGCAGCCAGGGCCTCGGGGGTGACCATGTCGGCCATGGGGCATCCCGCTTCTTTCACGGGCAGGAGCACGGTTTTCTCCGGGGAGAGGATCGAGGCGGTCTCTGCCATGAAGTGAACCCCGCAGAAGACGATGACCTCGGCGTCGGTGGCGGCCGCCTTGATGCTGAGTTCCAGGGAGTCGCCGCAGAGATCCGCCACATCCTGGACCTCCGGCAGCACGTAGTTGTGGGCCAGAAGGATGGCGTTTTTCTCTTTGAGCAGGGCTCGGATGTGTTGTTTGGTTGCTTCCATTGCTTGGGGTACTCCTTGCTGTAGGTCCTTGAACGGCCGGGGCCGTGACACGTGAGGCTGAATTACTCCAGGGGCGAAACCACGGCCCCTTCGGGGATTTCAAAGGTGAACCGGGACAGCTCCGGCAGGGTTCGCACAAGGTGGCTGAAGGTGAGGGTGGTCTCCTCCCCTGTCTTCGTGGTGGAGACCACCCGGGTGATATCGTAGGTGCCGGCATGGATGAAGAGCACCACACGGCCCAGGGGGTCGCTCTCCTGCTTGGGGGTCAGTTCGAGGCGGAAGTTTTCCTGTTCCCGGGTGGGGGGGGCGGGGGTGAAGCGCTCGGTGACGGTTTCCACATCGGCCAGGAAACGGGCGCCGCCGTTCTGGCCGAAGAAGGCCTCGGCCGAACCGGTCCACACCTGGGCATCGTCGAGGCTGTGGACCCAGAGGGTCTTGCCGTCGGTGACGTAGTGGAGGCGGTCCGGTGTTTCGTACTCCCAGCGCACCCGGTTGGGCTTGCGGAACCACACCTTTCCTTCGGCGGTCTCCACGATGCCGATGGCCTTCAAGGGCGATTCCTGGAAAAATCGGGCGGAGAAGCCCTCGGCGCCCAGGCGGCTGGCCACGCGTTGAATAAGGGTTGCGGCATCAGGAGCCGGGCCCGTTTCTGTCTCCGAAAAGGCGGAGACGGGGATGAGCAGGAGACACAAGAGGAAAAAAGTCCGTTTCACAAACACCCTCCATAAGGGTTGGGGTAAGGGGGATTTATCGGTGCCAAGGCCATCCCATACCCAATTTTTCCAACCATAGCAAGGCCTTTTGCTCTGTTACAAATCTCTGATTTGAACTCCGCTAAGGGGTATGGTATCACGTAGGGAAACGATGTCCGCGTCACTCATGCCCTGCCGCAGGAGAGGCCGCCCGGGCATGCCGGGCACGCACCCCCATCGCCCACCCCACACAACCATGGAATCACCGCTTCATGACAGGATTTTTCAACGTTTCAGATTTGGATGATGTGATCGCCCGCGTCGGGAGTTTTCCCGTGACAGGCGCCGAAGAGATTCCCCTTGAGGCCGCCCTGGGCCGCACCCTTGCCGGGGAGATTGCATCGGATGTGGACATCCCCGGCTTTGACCGGGCCACCATGGACGGGTACGCCGTCAAGGGGGCCGATACCTTTGGCGCGTCCGACGGCTCTCCGGCCTGGCTTCGCCTGGCAGGTACCGTGGCTATGGGCGAAGAGCCCGGTTTCGTCCTGGGTCAGGGGGAGGCGGCGGCCATCTCCACGGGAGGCATGCTTCCCGACGGGGCCGATGCCGTGGTGATGGTGGAGCATACCGACCGGGTGGACGAGGCCACCATCGAGGTCTACCGGAGCGTGGCCCCCGGGCATCACGTGATTACCCGGGGCGAAGACTTTGAAAGGGGACGCGGGATTCTGGTCCCGGGCACCCTGATTGGGCCGGCGGAGGCCGGCCTGCTGGCCGCTGCGGGCTGCACCACGGTGGCCGTTAGGAAAAAGCCCCGGGTGGGCATCGTCTCCACCGGAGACGAGGTGATTCCCGTGGGGCAAACCCCTGTCCGGGGGCAGATCCGGGACATCAACACCCACACCCTTTCGGCCATGGTCACCGAGGCCGGGGGCGATCCCCTCTCCTTCGGCATCGCCGGCGACGGCGAAGGGGAGCTGGAGCCCCTCCTTGAAAAGGCCCTGGCCTCCTGCGACATGGTCCTCATCTCCGGGGGCAGCTCCGTGGGCATGCGGGACCGCACCCTGTCGGCCATGGAAAGGGCCCCCGAAAGCCGGGTCCTGGTCCACGGCATCGCCATCAGCCCGGGAAAGCCCACGATCCTGGCCCGTATCGGCGACAAGCCGGTGTGGGGCCTGCCCGGCCACGTGGCCTCGGCCATGGTGGTTTTTGAGGTGGTGGTGCGCCCCTTTTTGCTGGCAGCGACCGGTGCGCCTTTTACAGCGCGGCCTGTGGTACCGGCCCGCCTGACCCGCAACATCGCCTCGGCCCAGGGACGCACCGATTTCGTCCGCACCCGCCTTGTCGCCGAGGGCGACGGCTACCGGGCCGAGCCCCTGCCCGGCAAATCCGGCTTGATCCACACCATGGTCCATGCCCACGGGCTCATCCGCATCAACCGCGACACCGAGGGGCTCTATCGGGACGCCATCGTCCCGGTCCGCCTGCTGCCATAGGCCCGGGGCGGTACGCATGCCGACCTGTTATTTGACGATCACTTTGGAACAAAGGGCATATCCCCATGGACAGAAACGTCTACCTTGACATGATCTCCCTTGACGAGGCGCAGCAACGGATTGCGCATCACTTCGGCTCTCGGCGCATGCCGACGGTCACGATCCCCTCGGCCCGGGCCGCAGGCCGCGTTCTGGCCGAACCGGTATTTGCAAGGGCCTCTTCCCCGGGGTACCACGCCGCGGCCATGGACGGCATCGCCGTGCTGGCCGAGACCACCTACGGCGCTTCGGAAGGCCGTCCCCGCACCCTGGTGGTGGGGGAGAGCGCCTTTCCCGTCAACACCGGGCATCGCCTGCCCGAAGGGTGCGATGCCGTGATCATGATCGAGGCCGTCAACCCTGTCTCCGACACCGAGATGGAGATCGAGGCCCCGGCCTACCCTTTTCAATACGTCCGAAAGATGGGAGAGGACATCGTTGCCACCGAGCTTCTTTTCCCCACGGGCCACCTGGTCACCCCGTACTGCGTGGGGGCCTTGATCACCGCAGGCATCTTTACGGTGGCGGTGCACGAACGGCCCCGGGTGCTCATCATCCCCACGGGTTCGGAGCTTGTGGCCCTTGACCGGGAAGGCATGGCCACGCCGGAGCCGGGGCGCATCTTTGAGTCCAACTCCCACATGCTGGCCGCCATGGTGGAGAAAGACGGGGGCGAGGCCCTGGCTCATCCCATCATCGAAGACGACCCCGACGCCATCTCCGCCTGCGTGGCCAAGGCGGCCGAGGACGGGGTCGATGCCATCGTGATCATCGGGGGCTCGTCGGCGGGCTCTGCCGATTACGCCCGCACCGTGGTGACCGGGCTGGGTCGCCTTCTCTTTCACGGGGTCACCATCATGCCGGGCAAGCCCGTTTTGGCAGGGGAGGTGAAAGGGGTGCCGGTGTTCGGCATGCCGGGGTATCCGGTGTCGGCCATTGTCGCCTTTGAGCAGTGCCTCTCGCCCCTGCTGGCCTCCCTGGCAGGGCGCTCCTTTGAGCCCAAACCCACCCTTTCGGCCTCTCCTTCCCGCAAGGTGGCCTCCAAGCTGGGGGTGGAGGAGTTTCTCCGGGTGAAGCTCGGCCGGGTGGGGGAGAGGGTCATCGCCACCCCCATTGCCGGGGGGGCAGGGACCCTGACCAGCATCACCGAGGCCGACGGCATCATTCGGATTCCGGCCCATGTGGAGGGGCTTGCCGCAGGCACCGATGTGGCCTGCGAGCTGCTGCGGCCCGCCTCGGCCGTGGGGCGCACCCTGGTGGTGGTGGGAAGCCACGACAACACCCTGGACCTTCTGGCCGACGAGATCCGGAGGGACGCAGGGGATGTGCGTCTCTCCTCGAGCCATGTGGGGAGTATGGGGGGGCTCATGGCCCTGAAGCGCCGCACCTGCCACCTGGCGGGTATTCACCTTCTGGACCCCTCCGACGGCAGCTACAACCGCTCCTATGTGGAGACCTACCTGCCGGATCGCCGCCTCACCCTGGTGAATCTGGTCACCCGCGAGCAGGGCCTCATGGTGGCCAAGGGAAATCCCAAGGGGATCCGCGGCATGGAGGACCTCACCGCTGACGGGGTCCGGTTTGTCAACCGGCAGGGGGGCTCCGGTACCCGTATCCTCCTGGATTATCGCCTTAAAACATTGGGAATTGATGATAAATTGATTGACGGCTATACTCGGGATGAGTATACACACATGTCTGTGGCCGTGGCCGTTCTCTCCGGAACCGCCGATGCCGGCCTCGGCATCTATGCCGCCGCCCGGGCCCTGGATCTCGATTTTATTCCCGTGGTGACCGAACAGTACGACCTGCTCATCGACAACGACTACCTTGATACCCCCATGGTGACGGCCTTTCTGGCCACCATCCGCTCCCAACGATTCAAAACGCGCGTCCTGGCCCTGGGGGGCTACAGCACGGACACCACCGGCGAGGTGGTGGCGACATTTTAGGGCCGACGGCCCGTGGAAGGGGAGTCTCCCGTGGTTTGTTTTCCCTCGGTGTGGGGGAGACGAAGGGGACTCCATACGTGTTAATCGCACCCCCTGTCTGATCATAAGGGCAGGGGGCCAGATCAAAAGGCATGGTTTTGGGACTTTTTCATTCGCTTTTTTTGGGGTTTATTCAAGGGCTCACCGAGTTTCTTCCGGTGAGCAGTTCCGGTCACCTGGTGCTCTTTCAGCGATTTTTCGGCCTTGAGGAGCCGGAACTCTTCTTCGATATCTGCCTGCACTTAGGCACCCTGGGGGCGGTGTGCTTCTTTTTTCGCCGGGATATCGCGGCCCTCGGCCAGGCGATACTGGCTGCAGTGGCCTGTCGGGGAAAGCTGGGGGACCTCTCCCCTGAAGAGCGCTCCGAGCTTGCCATGGTGGGGCTGATCCTGGCCGGGAGCGTTCCCACGGCGGTGCTGGGGGTGATCATTAAGGAGCACTCCCATGCCATCTTCTCCTCCCTGCTGGTTGTGGGAGGAATGCTCTGCATCACCGCCCTGCTCCTGTCGGCCACGGCCCTGATTCCCATGGAGGGGGATCGGAAGATCACCCTGCCCAAGGCCCTTCTCATCGGTCTGATCCAGGGCATGGCTGTGATGCCGGGCCTTTCGCGATCCGGTTCCACCATTGCCCTGGCCCTTTTCATGGGAGGAAGCCGGGAGCGGGCCGCCCGCTTCTCCTTTCTCCTGTCCATCCCGGCCATCGTCGGAGCCAGCCTGCTGGCGATCCTGGACATTTCGTCCACGGTGTTGCCCCCCTGGTGGGTGATCCTTTCCGGCACGGCCATGGCCGCCGTCACAGGCTACCTGGCCCTTCGCTTTCTTGTCTACATCGTGGGGAGGGGAAAGCTTCACGTGTTTGCCCCCTACTGTCTTGTTGTGGGGGTTGCCGCCCTGGTGGTGGGATGGTGACCCGGCAGGCCCCTTTTACCTGATTTTTTTCATGACCAACGCACAACCATTGCTTGAGGAGTGACCATGAACCCGACTATTTTCAGAGAATACGATATCCGTGGTGTGGCTGGTGAGGACTTTAACGAAGACGACGCCCGGCGCATCGGCAAGGCCGTGGGGACCTACCTCAAGGGGAAGGGCAAGACCCGGGTCGCCGTGGGCAAGGACTGCCGCACCACCTCCGACCTGTATACCGAGGAGGTGATCAAAGGGCTCCTGTCCACGGGCTGCGATGTGACGGAGCTGGGGTACTGTGCCACGCCCGTGCTCTACTTTTCCATCCATCACCTGGGCCTGGAAGGGGGCGTGATGGTCACGGCCAGCCACAACCCGCCCGAGTACAACGGCTTCAAGCTCTGCTGCGGAACCGACTCCATCCACGGCAAGGAGATCCTGGCCCTTCGGGACCTCATCGATGCCGAAGACTTTGCCCGCGGGGAGGGCACGCGGCAGACCATCGATATCCTGACCCCTTACCTTAAAGAGCTCTCCGAGCGGGTCACCCTCTCCCGTCCCCTGAAGGTGGGGGTGGACGCGGGCAACGGATCGGCCGGCCCCATCGCCCTGCCCCTTTTGGACCGGTTTGACCTGGAGGTGCACCCCCTCTACTGCGAGATGGACGGTACCTTTCCCAACCATGAGGCCGACCCCACGGTGCTCGCCAACCTCTCCGACCTTGTGGCGCTGGTCCGGGAGAAGAAGCTCGACCTCGGCATCGGCTACGACGGGGACGGCGACCGCATCGGCGTGGTGGACGAAACAGGGTCCATCATCTACGGGGACCAGCTCATGGTGCTGTTTGCCCGGGAGATCCTGGGCAGAAAGCCCGGGGCCACCTTCATCTCCGAGGTGAAGTGCTCCCAGGTGATGTACGACGATATCCGCGCCCGGGGCGGCAACGCCATCATGTGGAAGACCGGCCATTCCCTCATCAAGCAGAAGATGAAGGAGACCAAGGCCGAGCTGGCCGGTGAGATGAGCGGCCATATCTTTTTTGCCGACCGCTACTTTGGCTACGACGATGCCCTCTACGCCACCCTGCGACTCCTGGAGATCGTGGCCGATCAGGGCAAGCCCCTCTCCTCCCTTCTCTCCGACCTGCCCAAGACCTACACCACTCCGGAGATCCGTCGCGAGTGTCCCGATGAGGTGAAGTTCTCCATTGCCGGGAAATTGAAGGATCGGTTTGTTGCCTCCCACACCGTCATCGATGTGGACGGGGCCCGGGTGCTCTACGACGACGGCTGGGGGCTGGTGCGGGCCTCCAATACCCAGCCCGCCCTGGTGTTGCGCTTTGAAGCCCTGAGCCAGGAGCGGCTGGGCGTCATTCGCTCGGAGATCGAAGGGGCCTTGGAAGAGATCATCGCCGCCGGATAAGCCCTTTTTATCCCTGTTCCCGGTCGTTTTGGACCGGGGGCAGGATTCCGGGGGATCCAAGGGCGGGCTCCAATGAAATTCCCTGTTTTCCTCTTTTTTCGCGAAATAGAATGGTCATTTCGCAAACCATTGAAAACAACAACATATGGCAAAAATTGAAAATTCTATATCAATATGATGTGTTCTCATATCGCCCATTGCTATGCTCTATTGACTTTTTGAGATTTTTTTCTTGATTCATATTGGTAACTCATGTTAAAGACACATAAAAGTAGCGTAAAGAGGAATACCCGAGATTCGCACACGACCACAAGACAATTTCTAAAGATTCTGATTTCCCGAAAGTAACGAGGGTGCCCCCCCCAAAGCAAGGCCCCTTTGTCGTATCCGCAGCATGCGATTTCGGAGCAAACGTTCACGACACCCGGCCATCAGTCTTCATGCTGAACATCACGGGTAGCTGTCGCCCAGCGCCTCTTTTCAAGATAGTGTCCATCAACCACTTCCAACCACCGACACCGCATACACATTCCCCTTGCCGATATCATGGTGGATCGCTTCGTTTACGGGTCCTTTGGTACATTTCGGCAGGCGGGATAGATAAAAAAGCGCTTTTGGAGTTCTGGCCAAAAGCGTCGTGAGTCAACCATAACAAGGAGGAAGGTGTTTTGGCAGAAGGAACAGTAAAATGGTTCAGCGACAAGAAGGGGTACGGGTTCATTGAACGGGAAGATGGATCCGATGTGTTTGTTCACCATAGCTCCATCGACATGCCGGGGTTCCGTACCCTGTCGGAGGGGGAGAGGGTCTCCTTTGAGCTTGAAGAGAGCGATCGAGGGTGTGCTGCAAAAAGCGTCATGCGGCTGTAGCACATGACAAAATAAGGACAATCGACTCCAAAAGGGGCCTGTACCGCGATGAGAGAGTGGCGGTGCAGGCCCCTTTTTTTGTTTTGGCGGCGGGAGTGTCTTTTTATCGCTTGAAGGCCCGCTCCAGGCTCCCGGTGCTCCAGCGGATCCAGGTGGGGCGGCCATGGGGGCAGAAGGACGGGTCCCGGCAGGCGTCCAGTTCGGTGAGGAGGCGGTGCACCTCCTTGGTGGAGAGGGCCTGGCCCGCCCGGATGGCCCCGTGGCATGCCATGAGGATGAGACATTCGTCCAGGCAGCGCTCCAGGGTATCCCGCTGGCCCATGCGCACCATTTTTTCGGCGATTTCGCTGATGAGGCGGGCCATGCCGTCCGGGGCCAGCATGGCGGGCACGGATTTCACCACAAAGGTGGTGCCACCGAAGGGCTCCACCTCCAGGCCGAACCGGGTCAGTTCCTCCAGGATGCCGGTGAGGGCGTCGGCCTCCCGGAAGCCCAGCTCCACGGTTTCGGGCACCAGCAGGCGCTGGGAGAGGACACTCCCCTGGCCCTTGAGCTGTTCGAACACCACCCGCTCGTGGGCGGCGTGCTGGTCGATGAGGATGAGACCGTCTCCGGCATCGCAGAGGATGTAGGTGTCGGCGTATTGTCCGATGATCCGAAGGCGTGCGAACTGTCCGGCGTGGTCCCCTGTGGGGGGGCAAGGGGCAGGTTCCGCGGGCTCTGTCTCTTCCTCCGGGAGTGGGGGAAGGGGGGCGGTGGGGGCGGTGGGCTCTGCCGGGGTGTAGAGGGGCTCGGCGTCCGCCTCCTCCCAGGCCTGGGGTGGCAGGGGGGAGCACAGCTCCGGGGCGGCGGGCTCTTCCACAAACAGGGCGCTTGGCTCGGCCACCCGGACATCGAGGTCTTCCCGTCTTGGCATGGGCATGGACGGTGGGGCGCTCGGGACAAAGCCGGTGGCGGGCCGTCCGCTGCCGAACTGACGGGAGGCGGCTTCGGCCTGGGCCAGGGCCTCCTTGACCCCGTCTTCCACGGCCAGGCCCACGGAGGAGGCGTCCCTAAAGCGCACCTCGTTTTTGGCCGGGTGCACGTTGACGTCCACCCAGTCGCAGGGCAGGGTGATGGAGAGCATGCCCATGGGAAAGCGGCCCTTCATGAGGCGGGGTCGATAGCCCGAGAGCAGCGAGTTGAGGATCACCCGGTCTTTCACCGGCCGTCCGTTGACATAGAGAAAGATCTTCTGGGTGGTGCTGCGTGTCACCTCCGGGGAGGAGACAAACCCGCTGACGGTGAGCTCCCCCCGGGTGAGGGAGACCTCGGCCAGGTGGCCCCGGACGTCGCGGCCCAGCACCTCTTCCACCCGCTGGCGCAAGTCGTCGGTGGCCGGCCAGCTTCTGACGGCCTTGCCGTTGTGGGTGAGGCGAAAGCGCACCTGGGGCCAGGCCAGGGCAATGGCCGACACCGTGTCGGCGATGTGGCCCATCTCCGTGCCCTCCCCTTTGAGGAATTTTCGCCGGGCCGGGGTGTTGAAGAAGAGGTGGGCCACGGAGATGAGGGTCCCCTTGGGGGCCCCGGTTTCCGAGACCTTGGTCACCTTGCCCCCTTCCATCTCCACGGTGCAGCCCACATCCAGGTCCTGGGCCCGGGTGGTGAGGGAGAACTTGGAGACCGAGGCGATGCTGGGCAGGGCCTCCCCGCGGAAGCCCAGGGTGGAGATGTTGAAGAGGTCTTCGTCTGTGTAGATCTTGCTGGTGGCGTAGCGCTCGATGGCAAGCATGGCGTCGTCGGCGGCCATGCCGCAGCCGTCGTCTGCCACGCGGATGAGGCGCCTGCCTCCCTTTTCCACATCGATGGCAATGGAGCGACTCTTGGCGTCCAGGGCGTTTTCCACCAGCTCCTTGACCACGGAGGCGGGCCGTTCCACCACCTCGCCTGCGGCGATTTTGTTGGAGAGGATATCAGGGAGGATGCGAACCTTGCTCATAGGGGGGCTCCAGAAGACGCCGGGGTGCACGGCGCCATAAAAAGGGCGGGCCCCAAGGAAAAGGGCCGCCCCTTGGTGTTTCGGTTACGTCCGGGGGGTGTCGGCCAGGAGCCGGGCCAGGGTGTCCGACTCGGCAGGGGAGAGGTTGAACCGCATGCCGGCCTCGTCCACCAGGGCGAGGCGGCCTTTGGCCGGATGGTCCTTCTTCTCTTCCACGGCCCAGGAGAGGGCCTTTTTCATTCGGTCGCTAAGCGGGACAACAGTCATGGGCACCTCCCGGAAGGGGTGTCGGGGGCCTAAGGAGGCAGGAGAAAACGGCCTCCGGGCCCCGTTTGGGTTAAAGGGCCGGTCGCCTGCCCACAAGGCCTGCGGCCCGCTCAAAGTGCCAGGCTGCTTTGAGGAGGGTGGCCTCGTCAAAGTGGCGTCCCAGGAGCTGAAGGCCCACGGGAAGGCCGTTTCCGGTGAACCCGCAGGGCACGCTCATGCCGGGGATGCCGGCGAGGTTGGCCGAGAGGGTGAAGATGTCCGAGAGGTACATCTTCAAGGGGTCGTCGGCGCCTTCGCCGATGACCCCTGCGGCCGTGGGCGCTGCCGGCGAGATGATGAAGTCGCAGGTCGAAAAGGCCTTTTTAAAGTCTTCCAGGATGAGGGTCCGCACCTGGGAGGCCTTTTTGTAGTAGGCGTCGTAGTAGCCCGAGGAGAGGGCGTAGGTGCCGATGATGATGCGGCGTTTTACCTCGTCCCCGAAACCTTCGGACCGGGTGGTCTTGTAGATGGAGAGCAGGTCCTCGCCGTTGCGCTCGCTCATGCCGTAACGGATCCCGTCGTAGCGGGCGAGGTTGGAGCTCGCCTCGGAGGGGGCGATGACGTAGTAGGCGGCCACGGCGTATTCGGTGTGGGGCAGGGCCACGGTCACGCAGCGGGCTCCCAGGGATTCCAGGGTGGCCTTGGCCTCAGTGACCGCTTTCATGACGTCAGCGTCCACTCCGTCGGCCTCCCAGTATTCGGCGGGGATGCCCACGGTCATACCGGCCAGACCCTTGTCTTCCCCTTCCTTCATGAGCTGGCGGAAGGCGGGGACCTCTTTGGGCACCGAGGTGGAGTCCTTGGGGTCATGGCCGCTGATGGCCTCCATCATCAGGGCGCAGTCTTCCACGGTCTTGGTCATGGGGCCGATCTGGTCCAAAGAGGAGGCAAAGGCCACCAGTCCGTAGCGGGAGACCCGCCCGTAGGTGGGTTTCATGCCCACGATGCCGCAGTGGGAGGCGGGCTGCCGGATGGAGCCTCCGGTGTCGCTGCCCAGGGAGGCCAGGCAGAGGTCGGCGGCCACGGCCGCGGCAGAGCCCCCGCTGGAGCCGCCGGGAAAGCGGGTGAGGTCCCAGGGGTTGCGGGTGGTCTGAAGGGCGGAGTGCTCGGTGGTGGAGCCCATGGCAAACTCGTCCATGTTGAGCTTGCCGGGAAAGACCGCCCCGGCCTCTTTGAGGCGGGTCACCACCGTGGCGTCGTAGGTGGGGACAAAGTTTTCCAGCATCTTGGAGGCGCAGGTGGTCTTCACCCCTTCGGTGCAGAGCAGGTCTTTGAGGCCCACGGGCAGGCCGGTCAAGGGATGGGCCTCCCCTTTGGCCAGGCGGGCGTCGGCTTCGTCGGCCTGTTTTAAGGCGCCCTCTTTGTCCACGGTGATGTAAGCGCCCACCTTCCCGTCAACGTCCTCGATGCGGGAGAGCACGGCCTCGGTGAGTTCCCGGGAGCTTGCCTTTTTATCTCGAAGAAGCCCGTGGGCTTCGGTCAGGGTCATCTCTTGCAGTGACATTGCCTCTCCTTTCATCTAACCCACCACCTTGGGAACCACAAACATCGCATCTTCCTTGTCCGGTGCGTTGGCAAGGGTCACGTCCGCACCGGGGTGGGTGTGCACCACATCCTCCCTGAAGGCGTTGGTCAGGTCGATGGCGTGGGTGGTGGGCTCCACGCCGTCGGTGTCGGCTTTCTCCAGGGTGTCCACATAGGAGAGAATGTCCCCGATCTCTGCGGCCAGCTTCTCCACGTCCGCATCGTCCACGTTGAGTCGGGCCAGGTTGGCCACGTAGAGGACCTCTTCTTTCGTGATCTTCATACTAAGGATTCCTTTGTCCGGCCCGGCAAGGGTCGATTCCCTCGTGCCGGGCGTGTCATATCGGTGTTGCCGCACGGCCGTTCCTACAGCTTGACGACATAGGCCTTGCGTTTGAGTCGGGCGAGGCGCGTGAGCTCTTCTTTGGCCTGGTCGCGCTGGGTAAAATGCCCCACGCGCACCCGGTACCAGGTCTGGCCCTTGTTGTTTTTTGCCGCCATGACGTAAGCGGAGAGCCCTTTTTCGCGAAGGGTTTGGGCCTCGGCCTCGGCGGCTGACTCCTTAATGTGGGCCGCCACCTGAATGGTGTACCCGGAGGTGGGCGGGGCCATGGGGGCCGATGCTTTGGCCGGTGCCGTCACCACCGGGGGCGGGGCGGGGGCCTTGGCGACCGCGGCCTTGGGCTTCGGGGGCACGGGGCTCGCAAGGGGGACCGCTGCCTGGCCCGGGGCCAGCACGGTTTTGTCGGCTTTGGTCATGCGGCTGGATTTGGTGATGGCCTCTTCGCTCTGCTTGACCTCGGTGTAAAAGGAGAGGGGCACATCCGGGGGTACGGCCTCCGGGGGCAGGGTCTCCTTATCGGGCTGGGGGACGGCCTGTTTGTCCGGGATCACGGCCAGCTCCCGCTGCACCGCCGTGGGGATGAGTTCCACCTCGATGCTGCCGCGGCCCACCAGCACCCCCAGGAAGAAGAGCCAGCCGAAGAGGAGAAAAAGGGCCGTGCTCCAGCCCAGGGTCTCCCGGCTGCTCAGGGTGATGAAGGGGGGGCGGGCTTTGGGTTTTGCCTTTGCCGCGTTTGCCATGGTTCCCTCAAGGGTTGTTGGTCCGAAAAGGCCCCGGCCGCTGCCGGGGCCTTTAAGTCACGTTACATCTTCTCCGGTGCCGACACACCCAGAAGGGCCAGGCCGGTCTTGATCACCTGGCGCACCGAGGCCACCAGCCTCAGGCGGGCGGCAGAAAGCACGGCATCATCGGTGAGGACCTTGTGCTTGTTGTAGTAGCTGTGGAAGGCCGAGGCCAGGTCCATGAGGTAGTAGGAGATGCGGTGGGGCTCCATGAGCTTGGCCGCGGTCTCCACCACCTCGGGGAAGCGGAGCATCGCCTTCATGAGGGCGATCTCCTCGGGCTGGGTGAGGCTCTCCATGGGAGCGGCCGAGACGGTGAGGCCCCGCTCTGCTTTGGCCTTCTCCAGGATGCTGGAGATACGGGCGTGGACGTACTGCACGTAGAAGACCGGGTTGTCGTTGGTCTTCTTCTTGGCCAGCTCCAGGTCAAAATCCAGGGGGCTGTCGTAGTGGCGGGAGAGGAAGATGAAGCGGGCGGCGTCGGCCCCCACCTCGTCCACCACGTCCTTTAAGGTGACGAACTCCCCGGAGCGGGTGCTCATGGCCACGGGCTCGCCCCCGCGCAGAAGGTTCACCAGCTGGACGAGGATGACGTCGAAATCGTCCTTGTTGTGCCCGGTGGCGGTGATGGAGGCGTTGATGCGGGGGATGTAGCCGTGGTGGTCGGCCCCCCACACATCGATGAGGCGCTGGTAGCCGCGGTCGAACTTGTTCATGTGGTAGGCGATGTCCGAGGCAAAGTAGGTGGTCTGCCCGTTGCTTCGCACCACGACGCGGTCTTTTTCGTCTCCGTACTCCGAGGTCTTGAACCAGAGGGCCCCGTCGTTTTCGTAGAGGGTGCCCTTGGCCTTGAGGGTCTCGATGGTCTCGGGGACCAGGCCGTTGTCGTAAAGGCTCTGCTCGCTGAACCAGCAGTCAAAGGGGACGCCAAAGGCCTCCAGGTCGGTCTTGATGCCTTCCAGGATCAGGGAGGCGGCGTGGCGGGCGCAGAGGAGCACGGCCTCGTCTTCGGGCATCTCCAGAAGGGAGTCGCCTTTGTCGGCCTTGACCCCTTGGGCCATGTCGATGATGTAGGCGCCCTGGTAGCAGTCCTCGGGAAAATCCACGGGGGTTCCGCAGAGCTCTTTGTAGCGCAGGAACAGGGAGAGGCCCAGGGTGCGGATCTGGCGACCGGAGTCGTTGATGTAGTACTCCTTGTCCACATCAAAGCCTGCAAAGGAGAGGATGCGGGCGGTGCTGTCTCCCACGGCTGCGCCGCGGCCGTGGCCCACATGAAGGGGGCCCGTGGGGTTGGCGCTGACAAACTCCACCATCACCTTCTTGCCTTCCCCCAGGGTGGAGGCGCCGTAGGTGTCGCCCTTGTCTTCCACGCGGGTGACGGCATCAAGCCAGGCGCCCTTGTCCAGGAAGAGGTTGATAAAGCCGGGACCGGCAATTTCCACCTTGTCCACGATGCTGCCGGCAAGGGCCATCTCGGCCACCAGGGCCTCGGCGATTTTCCGGGGGGCCATTTTCTGGGCCTTGGCCATGACCATGGCGATGTTGGTGGCAAAGTCACCCTGGCTCTCCACCTTGGGCTCTTCCACGGTGAAGGGGGGGAAGGCATCGGAGGGCAAGGCCCCCTTTTCAAAAGCCGCACGGGCGGCCTGTTCGATCAACGTCTTTATTGTCTGCTTCATCGGATCTGCTTTACGTTAGGGTTCATGACGGCCTGGCACAGCCAAAGGGTCCGGGGAAACCCCAGCACAACCGAGGCGTGCTTGCCAAAACACCGTGTGGCCGCACCTTGTCTGGAAATTGAGGTCGCCATGGTGGGTCGTCCTGCGCGGGCGGGCTGCCCTGGGCAGCCTTTTTCATGTCGATACGGGTGCCGCCTCGGCACGCCAAGGGACCACCCGGCTTTCAGGGGGCCTTGCGCCTGGGTGCGGCCGGGCGTAAACGCCATGCCAAAAGCCCCATTTTAAAAGAACATTATGTAATAAATAGTTTTCCCCCGCAAGTCAAGGCGCGGGGCCCTTTGGGGCGTGCCCATAAAAAAAAGGGCCGCGGAAGCCCCGGCCCTTTTTCTCTTTAAAAACGGATCACGGCTCCACTTCGGGGGGGTGGGTTTCGTCGGTGTCGTCTAAGAGCTTGTCGATCTCCACCAGCTCTTTTTCGTCGGTGACCAGGGCCTCCTGGGGCTCTTCCTGGGCGCTTTCCAGGGCGTCGTTGTCGCAGAAGGCGATCTTGACGGTGGTCTTCTCGTCTGCCCCGAACATGGAGAGGATCCCCTCGGCCAGGGTGTTGGCGGAGAAGGCGGGGGGGAAGAAGTCGTGGTTGCGGAACATGGCAATGAGGGCGTCGGCACCCCCGGGCAGGGCAGCCTCCACGACCTCCAGGGGAAAGCTCTCCTGGTGGAGGACGCTGAATTTGCCCACATCGGTCTCGGCCATCTCCTTTAGGGTCAGGGTGCCTGCTTCAAGGTCCTTGTCAACGACGTACTTTTGATCCATGATTTATCTCCGAATGGTTGTTCCGCCCGGCGTGCCGTCGGGACAGAAGGTACAGACTCTTTATCATATAAGGTGGGGCCCTTGCTTTGGGTATGGGCAGGCCCCAGAAAAAACGCCGGGCTTACCATCTGCGGGGGCTTTCCCCGACATTTTAGCCGCGGCGATAGGCAAAACCCGCCTAAGGCCCCTGGCGGGCCCCTCGGGGGGTCATCAGTTCATAATAATAAGCGAAAATCTTTCGATGTCAACACACAGAAGGGATCAGGGGTTTTGGGGGCCGGTTCCGGGCTGTTTTCCCTTTGGGGGAAATAGTCCAACAAAGCTGTTGACCTCTGCCGGATCTAATGGTAATTAGTCCGAGTGAATTTGAGTGGAGGAGTGGCCGAGTGGTCGAAGGCGGCGGTCTTGAAAACCGTTGAGTGTCAAAGCTCCGTGGGTTCGAATCCTACCTCCTCCGCCAAATGATGCGGAGAAATGGCCGAGTGGCTGAAGGCGCGCCCCTGCTAAGGGCGTATGGGTTAACGCCCATCGAGAGTTCGAATCTCTCTTTCTCCGCCACAACAGCTTATAAAGCCCCAACAAGGTGACTTGTTGGGGCTTTTTTGTTTTTTTGGCCGGTGTTTGGCTCTCTAAGCATGGGTCGTTTTTCCCCTTTTATTAATTCTGGTTCCCCTTTCCATTTTTTATGTCCATGAAGCACGGTAAACCCCAGCGGTAAAGGCGTGCGTTGCGTCTGTCGGTGCGGGGGCCGCACCCTACGCTTCGCACCCCGAAGGGCAGCGATATGTTGGATCAAAAAACCCTTTTCCGTCACACGGAAAAGGGTTTTTTTGGTTCTTACGGGCGCAGCCCGTCAGCAGATGTGACGGGGCGAGGGACGAGCCCCGGAGCATGTGCGACCCTGGGGTCCAGGGGATGTATCCCCTGGCTTTTTTATTCTTTGTCCTCCGAGAGATCGATGAAGCGGTAGATCTCGTTTTCCCGTCCTGCAAGGGCCTCCATCTCGGTGAAGTAGGTGGCGGGGTCGGGGAGTTTGCCCAAACGGGCGGTGACGGCGGCCAGTTCGGCGGAGCCTAAAAAGACGTTGGCGCCGTCGCCGATGCGGTTGGGGAAGTTGCGCGTGGAGGTGGAGAGCACCGTGGTGTTCGGGGCCACGCGGGCCTGGTTGCCCATGCACAGGGAGCAGCCGGGGATCTCCATGCGGGCGCCGGCGCGGCACAGGGGGTTGTAGAGGCCTTCGCGTCGGAGCTGGTCTTTGTCCATGACCGTGGGCGGGGTCATCCAGAGGCGCACGGGCACTTCGCCGTCTCCTTCGAGGAGGGCGGCGGCGGCCCTGAAGTGGCCGATGTGGGTCATGCAGGAGCCGATGAAGACCTCGTCGATGGGGGTGCCGGTGACCTCGGAGAGGCGTTTGACGTCGTCGGGGTCGTTGGGGCAGGCCAGGATGGGCTCGGTGAGGGTGGCAAGGTCGATCTCGATGACTTCGGCGTACTCGGCATCGGTGTCGGCGGTGAGGAGAGACGGGGCGTTGAGCCAGGCCTCCATGGCCTTGATGCGGGCCGTTAAGGTCTCTTTGGCTTCGTAGCCCTGTGCCACCATGGACTTTAAGAGGGCCACGTTGGATTTCAGGTAGCGGCTCACCTGGGCCTCTGAGAGGCGGATGGTGGCGGCTGCTGCCGAGCGCTCGGCCGAGGCGTCGGTGAGCTCGAAGGCCTCGTCCACGGAGAGGTGGGAAAGGCCTTCGATCTCTAAGATGCGGCCGGAGAAGATGTTCTTCTTGCCCTCTTTGGCCACGGTGAGCAGGCCCTTTTCAATGGCGGCAAGGGGGATGGCGTTGACGATGTCCCGCAGGGTGATGCCGGGCTTGGGGGTGCCGGTAAAGCGCACCAGCACAGACTCGGGCATGTCCAGGGGCATGCGGCCCATGGCGGCGGCAAAGGCCACCAGGCCGGAGCCCGCCGGAAAGCTGATCCCCATGGGAAAGCGGGTGTGGGAGTCGCCGCCGGTGCCCACGGTGTCGGGCAGGATCATGCGGTTTAAAAAGGAGTGGATCACCCCGTCGCCGGGCTTTAAGGCCACGCCCCCGCGGCTGGTCATGAAGCCGGGGAGGGTGTCGTGCATGGCGATGTCCACGGGCCGGGGGTAGGCGGCGGTGTGGCAGAAGGACTGCATCACCAGGTCCGAGGCAAAGGAGAGGCAGGCCAGCTCGGTGAGTTCGTCCCGGGTCATGGGGCCGGTGGTGTCCTGGGAGCCCACGGTGGTCATCTTGGGCTCGCAGTAGGTGCCGGGGCGGACCCCGTCCATGCCGCAGGCGCGACCCACGATCTTCTGGGCCAAAGTAAAGCCCTTGCCTGTGTCGGCGGCCACCGGCGTGGCGCGGAAGAGGTCGCTCTCCTCAAGCCCTTTGGCTTTCCTGGCCATGGCGGTCAGGTTGCGGCCGATGATGAGGGGAATGCGGCCCCCGGCCTGCACCTCGTCAAAGAGCACCTCGGTTTTGAGGGCAAAGCGGGAGAGCACGGTACCGGCCTCATCGGTGACGGTGCCTTCGTAGGGGCGGATGGTGACCACCTGGCCGGTGGAAAGGGCGGTGACGTCACACTCCACGGGCAGGGCCCCTGCGTCTTCCAGGGTGTTGAAGAAGATGGGAGCGATCTTGCCGCCCAAAACCACGCCCCCTGCGCGCTTGTTGGGGACAAAGGGGATCTCGTCGCCGATGTGCCAGAGCAGGGAGTTGGTGGCGGACTTGCGGGAGGAGCCGGTGCCCACCACGTCGCCCACAAAGGCCACGGGGTGGCCCTTGGCCTTGAGCTCTTCGATGGTGGCAAGGGCGTTTTCGTCGCGGCTGGTGAGCATGGACAGGGCGTGCAGGGGGATGTCCGGGCGGCTCCAGGCCTCTCCGGCCGGGGAGAAGTCGTCGGTGTTGCACTCGCCGTCCACTTTAAAGACCGTCACGGTGAGGGCGTCTGGCAAGGCCTTTTTCTCGGTGAACCAGAGGCCGTCGGCCCAGGCCGAGAGGACCTTCTCCGCTGCGGGCAGGTTTTTGGCGGCTTCCACCACCTTGTCGAAGACGTCCGGGACGATGACAAGGCGGGCCAGGGCGTCGGCGGCCGGGGTGCCCAGCTCGGGGTGGGCCAGAAGGTCAAAGAGGGCGCCGGTGTTGTAGCCGCCCCCCATGGTGCCCAGAAGGGCCACGGCCTCTTTGGGGGCAATGAGGGGGCAGGTGGCCTCGCCTTTGGCAATGGCTGCGAGAAATTCCGCCTTCACCTTTGCGGCCGGGTCCACGCCGGGGGGGACCCGGTGGGTGAGAAGGTCCAGGAGCTCTTGTTCCTGGCCTGCGGGGGGATCCGCAAGGAGCTCGCACAGGGCTGTCACCTGGGCGTCGGTGAGGGGTTTCGGGGGAATTCCCATCTCTTGCCGTTGGGCCTCGCTTTGTCTGTATGCGGTAAGCATCGTCACACTCCTGATTGGTTTGTCACACGTCGTTGGTCAACATCCTCGGGCTTTTGATACCGGGTTTCGGGGCGCTTTTTGTTTGACCGGCGGCTTTTCCGTGGTATATGGTTTCTTTCCTTCAAAAATCATGTGGGATTCCGATGGTAACTCACCGGGATCACCTGTAACTCATAATCAAACATGACCAAGGAGCACCCACCCATGAGCACGGATACATTTCGGTCCCTGTTTACTGCCGATTTTCTCGCTGAGGTATTTCCGGCTGATCTTTCCGACCAGTTTTTTGAAGCACTCTACGGCGATGCCGAAGACGGGGCTTACGATATCTCCCTGGTTTATGCCGGCGAAGGGGACAAGAGCCTTGAGTTCGAGCTGCACCTGACCCAGAGGCCGGGCAAATGCCTTGTCTGCAGCCTCACCTACGGCCTGCCCGAGGTCTTTACGCGGCACCCCCTGATCAACCTCAAGGGGCTGGTGGCCAAGATCGACGCTGCCCTGGGCGAGTCAGCAACCTGCGGGGAGTGGCGCATCGGCCGGACCCGCGAGGTTTCCCGGGCCCTTCATGTGGTGCCCCTTTCCATCTCCCTTGCCTGATCGGCCAGCCGCCGGTTTCTTATCCCCATGGTCAGCGATGGTCCGGGCAGCTTTCGTCAAGGATGACGCCCGGGCATTCCGCCGCCGCCTCGTGGGGCCTCTCCCGAAAGTAGTCCCAGAAGGGAAAGGTCCGGCACTGGGCGGGGCGGGCCTCGTAGGCCGAACACCCCCCTTTGTTCCTGTCGTAGAGAAGGCAGGCAAAATTCTCTCCTTCCTGCCGCTCTCCGATGGAGACGCGGTATCCCACTTTTTTTAAATAGTCCCGTGCAAAGGCCTCCGGGGTTATCCCCAGGGCATGGGCCAGGGCCCGGCTTTCGTCCCGGGTGACCCAGATGTTTCCGGATTCTCCGTTGCAGCAGCGCCCTTCGCAGGTCTCGCAGGCGGCGGGGTCAAAGGCAAAGGGGAACCCCTGACGGGTCAGTATTGTTGGGTTCGTCATGCGATTCGTATCTGTTTGTCTGTTGCGGGTAAGCAGGCGGCACTTTTGTGCCGTAAAGGCCCCCCATGGGGCTTCGTTTTCTACCACATATCCCCATGGGTTGGAAAGGGGGATCATCCGGTGAGCAGGGCGAGCCGGTGCCGGGCCCCGTCGAAGTCGTACGCGTCGATGAGCTCTGCAACCTCCTGCATGGCGGCAAGGGTTGCCTCCTGATCTTTGTCCTGCAGGTGTCGGATCAATGCCCCCACGGTTTCGGCCGAGCCCACGGGATCGGCCTCGGTCAATTCGTCCCGAAGGCGGGCCACCATGGTGTCGCGGGCCTTTTCGGGGGGAGACGCAGGGGCTTTGGGGGGCAGGCCCGCGGGGCGCTCCAGGGTTTCCACGGCGGAGAGCACGTGGGAGAGGGCGCGGGAAAGGGCGGGCTCCAGCTCCCGGGCGCTGGACAGGTCCTCCCGGGCTGCGGTCTCTTCCATGGCCGCGGCTTCGGCCGAGAGGATGTCGGCGGCGATGTTGGCGGCCACCCCCTTGAGGGCGTGGGCCTCCATGCGCAGGGTCGCAAGGTCCGAGGCGTCCAGGAGCCCGGCCAGCTTGCGGGTAAAGTCCCGGTACTCGGCCTGGAAGCGCTGGAGCACCCGGTCGTAGAGGGCCTCGGAACCCAGCCGCTCCACCCCGGCGTCAAAGTCGAGGACGCACCCCCCGGCAAGGGGCGCTTCGTGGTCGGCCGGTGCGTTTGTCCCCACGGTGTGGCGGGCGATGACCTCAAAGAGGCGTTCCCGGTGGATGGGCTTGGCCACGTAATCGTCCATGCCCGCGTGGAGGCAGCGCTCTTTGTCTCCCTGCATGGCGTGGGCGGTCATGGCCACGATGGGCAAATCGGGCATGGCCAGGTTGTCCCGGATCATGGCCGTTGCCTCCAGGCCGTCCATGATGGGCATCTGAAGGTCCATGAGCACCAGGTCGAAGGGGTGGGTCTCCACCTTTTTGACCGCTTCCAGGCCGTTGGCGGCTGGGGTGACGTCAATGCCCCACCCTTTGAGGAGTTCGCTGGCCACCATCTGGTTCACCGGGTTGTCCTCCACCAGGAGCACGGACACGCCCCTCAGGTCCCTGGGGGCGGCTGACGGGGACCTCGGGCCCGTGGCCGTGCGGGGGGCGCCGAAAATCTCCATGACGGCGTCGAACAGGGCCGAGGGCTTGACCGGCTTGATGAGAAAGTGGGCAAAGCCGCTGCGCCGGGCCCGGACCACCTCCTCTTCCCGGCCGAAGGGGCCGATGAGGATCACCCGGGGGCTGTCTGCCCCGCCGCTTTTCACCAGGTCCGTTGCCGTGTCGATGCCGTTGATGCCGGGCAGTTGCAGGTCGATGACGGCCAGGCTTAAAGGGGGGTAACTCCCCTTTCGAAAGTGCCTCAAGGCCTCTTCTCCGCTTTCGGCCTCTGCCACGGTGAAGCCGAAGCCCGTAAGGTCGCGGGCCAGGACGGTGCGTGTGGCGACGTTGTCTTCCACCAGGAGCACGGCTCCCCGGCGCATTTCATGGGGAATGAGGGTGGGCTGGGCGTCGGTGTCCATGAACCGGATGCGGGCGGTGAAGCAGAACCGGCTTCCTCCCCCGTGGACCTGTTCCACCCAGATGGCACCGCCCATGCGCTCCACGATGTTGCGGCAGATGGCAAGGCCCAGGCCCGTGCCGCCGTATTTGCGGGTGGTGGATCCATCGGCCTGGCTGAACACCTCGAAGAGGCGGTCCGACCGCTTGGGGTCCACGCCGATGCCCGTGTCCCGGACGGCCACAAAGAGCTCCACGTGGTGTTCTTCCCGCCTGAGGCAGGTGGCGGTGATGGCGATCTCCCCTGCCTCGGTGAATTTAAAGGCGTTGGAGAGAAGGTTGGCCAGCACCTGGCGAAAGCGCAAGGGGTCCCCGATGAGCTCGTCGGGCACCTCCGGGTCGATGTCCACCACCAGCTCGATCTCTTTTCTCACGCAGCTCTCGATGAACAGATCGGTGACCGCCTCCACCACCTCGGCCAGGCGAAAGGGGATCTCCTCGAACCGGAGCTTGCCCGCGTCCATCTTGGAAAAGTCTAAAATGTCGTTGATGATCTGGAGCAGCGAGCCCGAGGAGGAGCGGATGATGCCCAGGTACTCGCGCTGGCGGGGGGTGAGGTCCGTGCGCATCACCAAATCGCTCATGCCGATGATGGCGTTCATGGGGGTGCGGATCTCGTGGCTCATGTTGGCCAGGAAGGTGCTCTTGGTGACGGCCGCCTCCTTGGCCTCTTCCACGGCCAGCTCGGAGCTGCCGATGGCCTTTTCCAGCTGGGCGGTGCGCTCGGCCACCAGCTCCTCCAGGCGGTTGCGGTGGGCGGTGAGCTCTTCGTTTTGCCGGTTGATCTTCTCTTCGGCCTGCTTTTGCCGGGTGATGTCCGTGACAATGGCCATGGTTGCCGGGAGTCCGCCCATGGTGACGGGGGTCTCGGAGATGATGACATCGATGATATCGCCGTCTCTGTGCCGGAGCCGTGCCTCGTACTGGCCCGAGGGACTCTGCCCTTGGCGCCGGGCGCGGAGCCGGTCATCCACCATGGCCCGCCCCGTGTCCGCATCGGCGAACAGGTCGATGACGGGGACGGTGTAGAAGGCCTCGCCTTCGTAGCCGCACATGGTCATGATGGCCTGGTTGGCGTAGGTGACCCGGCCGTCGACCTCCACCACGATGCCGTCCCTGGCGTTGTCCACCAGGCTGCGGTAGGTCTCTTCGGAGTCCCGGAGGGCCCTGACGGACTCGGTGCGTCGGCGCTGCCAGGCCTGCTGTTTGTCGTGCATGGCCCAGGAGAGAAAAAGGACCAGAAGGCCGTAGCCCATCTCCAGCCCCCAGCGGGAGAGGGGGCTTAAGGGCACCACCCCGTAAAGGCTTCCTGCGGAGAGGGCGCCCCCGGCCAGGAAGAGGAGCCAGGCCACCAGGAAAAAGCGTGCGGTGCGGACCCCTTTGGCAGCCATGGCCGCTCCCCCTGCCAGCATGACCAGGACAGTGGCGATGCCCGTGACCGTGGTCCACTGGCTGATGATGCGGTAGTCCAGGATCGGGGCACAGGCCGCCAGGCCCAGGCAGAGTACCAGCCCGGCCTTGATGAGGCGATCCAGGTCCGGGCAGAGGGTGCGGGTTTCCAGAAAGCCCCGGGAGAAGAGCAGGGCAAAAAAGGTGGCGGCCGCAAGAAGCAGGGGGTTGGCCGTGTTGACCCAGCCCGGAGCCTCCGGCCAGAGGAACTGAAAGGCGTGACCGGCGTGGACCATGGCGTGGAGGGTCAGGGCAAGGGCAAAGAGCAGCAGGGAGAGCCGGGTGTGCTCCCGGGTGGTCAGAAAGGCAAAGAGGGCGTGGGCGGCCATGGCGAGCATGACCCCGTAGAAGAGCCACGACAGGGGCGGGCCACCACGGTTTGTTGCGGGAAAGGCGTCGGCGTTCCAGACCCGGACGGGCAGGACCATGGCGCCCCGGGTGGTGATGCGCAGAAAGACGGTGGTTTCCCCCGGGGGCAGGGTGACGGGAAAGGCCACGGCCGGGTGGGCCAGGGGCCGCTCGGCAAAGGGGTGGGTGTCGCCGCATATCTCACGCTCGAAGCCTTCGGGGCCGGGGTGGTAGAAGATCACTTCGTCCAGGGGCGGGTAGTCGATGGTGATGACCGCGTCAAAGGGGGCATCGCCCTGGTTGCTCAGGGTGAGGCGTCCCCACAGGGGGTAGCCCATGAACCCGAAGGCGTATTCCAGGTTCTCCAGGGGGGCAAAGAGGGTGTCGGGGCGGGCTGCCTCGGTGACGGTGAGGGTTGCTTCGGCGTCGGCATGCCAGAGCAGGGACGGCCCCGGTGAGAGGCTGGTTTCAAGGTTGGTGACGTCCAGGGTCGCGGCCCGGGCCGCCAAAGGCAAAAGGAGCACCAGCAAGGCGGCACCCAGCCGGGCAAGGGGCCCGGCGCGGCGGTGGGTGGGGAGATGGCGGGGAGCCCGGGTCGGTGTCATGGGAGGAGCCCTTCCTCGCCGTCGGGCATGAGGGCCACCACACGGCTCGGTCCGGCAGAGCCGCCCTTGACCTTCAAGGGGAAGCAGCAGACGGTAAAGCCCTGGTCCGGGAGGCGGTGGAGGCCCGCCAGGCGCTCCAGGTGGCAGTACGGGGTCTCGGCCCCCTGGTAGTGGGACTCCCAGAACTCACCCTTTCCGGTTTTGGCGCGCCTTGCCATGTGGGAGAGGGGGCCGTCCCATCCCCAGGCGTCGATGCCCGTGATGTTGACCCCCCGTTTTGTGAGGAGGGTCGTGGCCCCCCGGGTGACCCAGGGACCGGCGGTAAAGTACGCGGGGTCTCCCAGGAGCCGGTCCATGCCCGTGCGGATGAGCACGATGGTCCCGGCGGCGATGGTGATCCCCCGGGCCTCTTCCCAGGCTGTGATGTCGGCTTCGGTGATGGCCTCTCCGTCTTCTTTGTGGCTCATGTCCAGGCAGACACCCGGTGAAAAACACCAGGAGAGGGGGACCTCGTCGATGGTCATGGCGCGTTTGCCCCCGGCGTCCGGGGCGTAGTGCCAGGGGGCGTCCAGATGGGTGGTGCCGTGGGAGGAGAGGGAGAGGGTGTCGTTGGCCCAGCCAAGGCGGCGGCGCAGGAACCGGGGTGTCAGCCCCGTGAGAAGAAAGACGGTCAGGGCGCCGAAGCGGTGGCCCTGGCGTTTGACACGGGTGCGGGCCCACCAGGGGGCCCAGGCGGTGTCGGAATCCAGCGGGGCAGACAGGTCGAGGATCTCCATGGCGTCTCCGGTGGTGGGGCAGCCCTTGTGCGGGCGGCCCCGTCTGTAAGGGTCAGGGGGCCTATCGCTTGAAAAACCGTCCCAGCAGCCCTTTTCTGGGGGACGGTGTCGAGGCCGCGCCGGCGTACTCCTGGGCCAGCTCTTTGGCGGCTTCGGCGTTGGCCGCTCCGGGGTACCCCCCGGAATTGACGTGAATGCGCATCACCTGGCCGTCGGTGAGGGGCAGCTCGCCCTGATGGCCCGCGGACCGCAAACGTCCCTCAAGGTAGGTCGTCATTTCGCCCAGGCCCATGGGGGGCAGGGGAACCTCGCGGATGCCCTCATGGCCGGGAACCAGGTGGCGCAGGGTGTCCAAAAGAGCGGCCGTGTGGGGCAGCCCCGTTAAGAGGACCTGCTGGAACTGGCGCGGCTCCCCCTCATCGGTGGTCTGCTTGATGAGGGCGGCCAGGGCGTCGGGCTCCAGGCGGTGGGCATCGTCCACCATGATGACGGGCAGGTCGTCGCGCAGCATGGTGTAGGCCCGCAGCGGGGCGCCCCCGGTGGGCAGCTGGAGGGTACAGACGCTCCAGCTCTCTTCATCTGCGGCCAGCACCTGCTTGAGCAGGAGGGTTTTTCCTCCCCCCGGATCGGCCGTGATGAGGACCACGTTGTGGGGGGCCTCCATCAGATTGCGCACCAGGGCGACGGTTTCAATGAGCTTGGTATAAGGAAAAAACGAGGCCTCGTCCACGTAGTCGGCGAAGGGGTCCCGCATGAGATGTAACGCTTCAATATAAGACATAGAACAGCACGCTGTTTGGAATGTGTCATGGCCGCCGGAAACGAACCGATGGTGGATGAAAGCAGGAACAACGTTCCTTTCCCTGCCCGCGGAACACGTAACGACGGGGCTCTCGGGCCAGGGGCGCTCCGGCTGCGGAGTTGCCTGGAGGGCACCTCGTGTCGTCAGGGGCCCTCCGCCGGGAGGTGTCTGGAAAAGGCTTGCCTTTTTCAGCACGTCCTTAATTTAAATTCTCATTTTTGCCGGAATATCAATTTTTTTTCAACTCTTGATTCCTTTTGATAGGAAAAAACGGACCCGTTTCTCTGCGTTTCGGAGCGGCTTGAAACCGGGTGCCTGCACCAGAAAGGGAGGGCGGGGCTGTTTCGGGCGGGGAGATCTCCGCATCTCGGGGTTTGCGATTTTTACGCGACGGCATTGACGGGGAGGAGGTGGGTTTGATACCAATGGGTATGCAACGAAGGGGGTTAGGGCCTTGGGCTGTCAACGGAAACGACGGCTTTTTTATCGACCGCCAGACACATGAGAATTCGCCATGCTGAGAATTTGCGTCATTGACGGCCAGGGGGGCGGCATCGGAAGCGCCATCATCAGACGAATCAAGGATCTGTTTGCCGAGAAGGTGGAGATCATCGCCCTGGGCACCAACGCCGTGGCCACGGCGCAGATGCTCAAGGCCGGTGCCAACCGTGGGGCGTCCGGAGAAAACGCCATTGTCCGGAGCGTCCAGCATTGCGATGTGGCCACCGGGCCCTTGGGGATTGTGATGGCCCATGCCCTCATGGGGGAGGTGACCCCGGCCATGGCCGAGGCCATTTCCGGCTGTGCGGCCAGAAAGGTGCTGCTTCCCCTGTCCCAGGACAACGTGGAGGTGGTGGGGGTGCACAAGGCTCCCTTGCCCCACCTGGTGGATGAGTTGATTGAATCGGGGTTGAAAACCCTGTTGAACTGATGCCCTCGCAGCCAGCGCCGCTTATGCGGTGTTTTTCTTGACGGTGCGAGACCGGCATGTTTCAGTATGGAACCGGCGATTGACGCGTGCATGGACCCTGTAAGGTTCATGCCCTTTGGATAATTGAAGAAATGGTTGCCGGATGAATCGCGTAAACGGAGGTATCCCATGTGTGAAGCCAGTGCCTATATCATTACCGACGGCGAGCCGAAACTGATTATGGAGTCGGTGGACGTGGCCGTTCCCACGGAAGAAGGGGAACTCAAGCTCATCAATATTTTCGGCGAGCAGCGCTTCATCAAGGGGGCCATCGAGTCCCTCTCCCTGGTGGATCACAAGATCTTTATCCGGGAGACAGGGGCCGCTCTCTGACGCAGGCAAGGCGCAGGCCTTCATGCCCGCGCCCCCTGAAAATGGCCTTTTCCCATGCCCGTTACCCCTGGAAAAAGGCGTCCACGCTCTCAATGAACTCGGAGAGGAGGCGGCGGCTGACCACGAAGATGTGGCCCGCGTTTTTCTCGATGGTTCGGTTCAGCCCCCCCTTTGTCTCGGTTCGTCCCTCCTCGGTTCCCCACAGCTCGCTGGACACGCAGGCCCCCGGCGGGGAGATGGGATCCCGTTTTCCCCGGTAGTCGAAAAGGGCCACGCCCATGCGTGAGAGGGAGGTCATGGACACGGGTTTGCCGTGGAGTTCCGGAACGGGAGAGGAGAGGGGATAGGTCCCCTTTTCGATGGCGCTGTCCATGAAGAGATCACCGATCCAGGTGAGATGGGAGCGCGTGCCGAACCGGGTACCGTGGGTGAGCCAGTAAAAGAAGGGGGCCGCTTCCAGGAGCTCTTCCGCCTTTCCCGCCCGCTGATAAAATCCCCGCCTGACAAAGTACCGCACCCCGGGCTGGATCTCGTTCATGCCCGCATCGATGATCTGGGGGGGCACCCCCACCCCGCCGTACATCTCCGCGATGAGGTCCGGGTCGTAATCGTGCCGTATCACGTCCCGCATGGGCCCCTGGCCGCTCAGTCCGTCGTTGAAGCGGATGGGGGAGGCCATGAGGGCGATCTTCACGATGTCCATGGGCTTTTTCAGCGCCCTTTTCTCTTCGGCCCGTCGGGCCAGCCAGGGGAGCAGCAGGGTGCCCCCCATACAGTATCCCATCACACAGATCTCTTCCCCCGGATGTTCCTTTTGTATCAGCTCGATGTTGTGGTCGTGCACCGTTTTTCCGTAAAAATCCAGGTCCAGGCCGTCGGATTTTTCTCCGGGCTCCCCGGGGTCGTTGAGGTAGATGCGGTAGCCCCGTGCCAGGAGGGCCTCCACCACGGATTTTCCCTGGGCCAGGTCAAAGATGTCCGGCTTGTTGATCAGAGGGCTGGCAAGGTAGAGAATGCGGCCGGGGGCCGTGGCCCCTTGGGGGGAGCGGTACCGCCGCAGGGTGCAGGGCCCCAGGCGGGAGCCCTTTACCACCTCGTAGGGGGAGACCCCGATGATGCCGCCGGTGGTGCGCTCGGAGAAGTCCTTGACGTAAAAGGCGTCGTGGCGAAACAGGTTCTCCAGACGTTTTCTGGCGATGGTGAGGTAGGTCTCAAAGGAGAGGGTCTCGCCTTCGGCGTAGGGCAGGGGCCCGTCGACACGCTCTTCGGTGACGGCCATTACCAGGGTGGTGAGGAGCTCCCGCAGGGCTTTCAGGGCCGAGAGACCGAAGGTGCCGTAGGCACACTCCAGGTAGCGAAAGTTTTCCACCTGCTGGCTGAAACGGCGCCTCAGGGCGCTGGTGACCATCACCTGGCGGGCCTTTTCTTCCGAAAAATGGCCGGTCTCATCCATGAACTCCCCGGTGACGTCCCGGAGCATGGAGGCGTAAAGGCGTTCCACCAGCTCATCGGAGTAGACAAAGGTATCCGGGTTGTCCCCCCGCATGGAGGCGACCTGGGCGTGGGTTCGGATGGGGCGGGTGACGGTGGCCTCCAGGGTGTCGTGGGTCCACTGGGCCCAGGTGGTGCCGGGCAGGGCCGAGACCTCTTTCATGATGTTTTTGTATTGGAAAACCGAGCGCACGGCGCCGCCCACGATGCGGCTCATCATGGGGATGTGGGTGTCGTACCCCTCCCGGTTGTCCACCGGGGAATAGACCAGGGAGCGAAGCATTCTGTCGGAACGGTTCATGGCATATCCTTGTCTGTTCGGGGAGGCCCCCGAAGGGTGTGTTTTGGGGTGTCGGGTTGGCGTGCTCTGTGGGAATGCGTGTGCCCAGGGGCCTTGGCGTGGCCGCCTTGAAGGGGCAAAAGGGCCGCCTGGCAGGTGGGCCCTTGTCACTGCCATAGTAGCTCAAACCATGGGATTTGCGTAGGAAAAAGTGAGAAGAGGGCGGCCCGGCGTGGCCGCTGCCGGCGGAAGGTGCCGGCAGCATGGGCCGGATCCTTTACTCCTGGGAACGGTCCGTGAAGAGATCGAAAAACGCCAGGGTCCTGCCTTTAAAGAGCAGGTCCTGGGAGCGCTGGGTAAAGGCCAGGGCTTCCCGTGTCATGCGGGCGTGGACGGCATCGGCGGCCACCGGGATGAGCGGTGCCAGGGGGCCTTTGCGCAGGTAGGTTTGTGTCTCCCCCGATCCAAGGAGGTTGATCTCCACCACGTGGTCTCCTTCCACCCAGCCCAGAAGGCCCTGGTGGTAGTAGTCGGCGGCCCGGGGGCCTTCTTTCAGCAGGGAGCGGCCGGTGAAGGCGGGAATCTCACCCCCCAGCAGCTGGGCCACGGTGGGGGCGATGTCCCGCTGGGAGACCAGGGCGTTGACGGCCCGGGGGGCCACCGACCCGTCGGTGGCAAAGAGGGTAAAGGGGATGAGGTACTGGGTCAGGGCCGGCCCTGTGACCTTTGCGGTGTGGTCGGCCAGCAGGACAAAGAGGGTGGGGCCGAAGGCCGGGTCTGCCTCGTAGGCGGTGATGAACCCTTCCAGGGCCTCGTCTGCAAAGCGCAGGACGCTCAAGTTCCGGTTCAACGGTGTGTCCATGCCGAAGGCGGGGGTCACAGAAGGGGGCAGGGAGTCGTCATGGGTGGTGCAGGTGTTGATCCCCGCCAGAAAGGGTTGCTTTGTGGCCTTGAGTTTTTTCAGGACAAAGGCGTAGAGGTCCTGGTCGTAAACCCCCCAGCGGTTGGTGCCTAAGGATCGCTCACTGATCTCCTCCTTGCCGTAGCTCTCCTGGAACCCCAGCCTCTGGGCAAAGGCCCCGGTGCCGCTGGTGTCCTTGCGGGTTCCCTGGAAAAAGAGGGTGCTCCAGCCTTTGTCCGAAAGGCTCTGGGCCAGGCTCCGGTAGGGGTAGGTGGTGAGCTGGCTCTTGGCCAGGCTCTGACCCAACGGGTTCTGGTAGGAGCAGAAGGTGGTGAAGATCCCTTCTGTGGTGCGATGCCCCCCTGCCACCATGGCGTCGGACCGGAGTCCCCGGGTGGTGAGGTTGTCGAAAAATGGGGTGGTCTCGTGCTCGTACCCGTAGCTCTTCATCAGGGCCGCAGGCCAGCTTTCCAGAAGGAGCACCACCACGTTGACGGGGCGAAAGGTCAGGGCCTCTTTGGTGGGGGCGTCCGGGTAGAGACGGGCAAGGATCCTTCGGTGGTCGTCTGTGGAGACGGGGGCCGGCACCGGGATCTGGGTTATCTTGTCCCGGTTGCGAAAAAGGTAATAGAGGCCGCTGTAGCCGCCGTTAAGGGCCAGGGTGGCCTGGACAGGATCCCCGATTTTGTAAGCAAACAGGGGCTTCATGGGAAGGCCGGTGACCCCACCTCGTACGGAGATGACAAGGACGGCCGCCACCACCAGGCTGGCCAGGGTCCCCTTGATGATCCCCAGCCGGGCCGGGGTCTCCCTGAGGACCCAGCCCCGGGCTTTGAAGATGGTCCCAAGGGCCAGCCCCAGCAAAATGAACCCTCCCAGGGTGACGGAGGCGTACTGGGTAAAGGCCGTGGCCACGAGGCTCCCAAAGTCTGTGGCAGCGTCGGAGAGTTCGTAGCCGATGTGCCGGCTGGCATCATGGAAATACATGATGTCCGAGGTCTGGAGAGCCACAATGGCTGTTGCGGCAAGGCCCAGTGGGGCTAAAACCCATCGTTTTTTCTTAAGGCTCAGCACGGCCCCCAGCAGGAGGCACAGAAGGGTAAAAATGGCCGCCAGGGCCAGGTCAAACCGAAGGCCCCAGACCAGGCTGTAGGCGGCTTTGGAGGCGGAGAGCCCGGCAAAACTCTCCCGGTGGCAGAGGTAGAAGAACACCCGCAACAGGGCGCCAAGCCCGGTTAATCCCAAAAACGATACCGTGAACAAACGAAGCCATACCATGAACTCTTGAACTCTCCATAATGGATGATGGGGTTACGTGAACCTGCTTTCTTATCCGTATAAATCACACACGATTGGCGGAGTCTACCCCATGGGCCATGGCCATGTAAATGGCTGAAACACGGTATGCTGCGGTGAGGGCGCTTCCCTACGGCGTATGGTACCGCCAGAGCCCCTTTTCCGCGGTGCGGGCCACATCTCCCTCCCGGAGGAGGTAGAGGAGGGTGGCCTCGATCCAGCCCTGGGCAATGCTGCGTTTCAGGGGCGCCATGCGGGGGTAGTAGGCTCGGACCAGGCTCCGGCCGGTGAGCCCTTTGGGGCCTGCGGTCTCCACCTTGTCCCGGATCTCGGCCAGCCGTTTTTTTCGGTGGGCGATAAGGTGGGTGGTGCGCTTGACCGGATCGGTGACCGGTCGGCCGTGGGCCGGGAGGATGAGGCGCAGGCCGGGCAACTCCCGGATGGTCTCCAGTGTTTTTTGGTAGGCGACAAGGTCGGATCGGGGCGGGCCCAGCCAGGTGGTGATGTCCGCCAACACGTTGTCCCCGCCCAAAAGGATGCCTGCCTTTTCATTCCAGAGCATGATGTGGACGTCGCAGTGGCCGGGACCGGCCAGGACCTCCCAGGTGCCGGCGTCGGTTTCAAGGCGGTCTCCCACGGCCAGGGGAGAAAAGGGCCCGGTGACCGCCCGGATGCCCATGGAAAGGGAAAAGGCCTCGTCCATGAGGCGGCCTCCCAAAGACCTTAAGGCCTCTTTCACGGCACCTGCCCTGGGACGAAGGGCGCTTGCCCCTTCCCGGTAGGCCGCCCGGTAACACGCCCGGGTGCGGACCAGGGGCACCATGGCCTCGGTGAGACGCACTGTCATGCGGTGCCGCTCCGCCAGGGCCGAGGCCCCGGAAAAGTGATCCCAGTGGGCGTGGCTGGGAAGGACCTGCTGCACCCGAGAGCCGGTCCGGCCCTCCAGGTCCAGAAGGCACCGGACCACATGGGCCACAGCCCCCCTGGTGCCGGAGCCCGCGTCAAAGAGGAGCCCGTCTTTCCCGGGCAGGGCGTAGAGGTTCATGGTGAAAGGGACCCAGCCCTTGCGCACCTGCTGGCGGATCCGAAACACCCCGGGTGCCATCTCGTCATAACCGGCCATACCTAATCTCCGATGATCTTCACAAGGACCCGCTTGGGGCGCCTGCCGTCAAATTCGCCGTAAAAAATCTGCTCCCAGGTGCCGAAATCCAGGGCGCCCTCGGTGACGGCCACCACCACCTCCCGGCCCATGACCTGCCGCTTCATGTGGGCGTCGGCGTTGTCTTCCCCCACGTTGTGGCGGTACCCGCTCACCGGCTCATGGGGGGCCAGCTTTTCCAGCCATACCTCGTAGTCGTGGTGGAGCCCTTTCTCATCGTCGTTGATAAACACCGAGGCCGTGATGTGCATGGCGTTGACCAGCACCAGGCCTTCTTTTATCCCGCTTTCCGCAAGGCACGCCTCCACGTCCGGGGTGATGTTGATAAAGGCCCGCCGGGCAGGCACCTCAAACCAAAGCTCTTTTCGATAACTCTTCATGGATGGTCTCGTTTGTGTTCAGGGTAAACTCAAGGAAAATCAAAAATGCCTCCGGCGGCGAGGGTGGCGAAGCCACGATAGCGAAAACACCTCGAAAGCATATTGTCCTTGCGCTTTGTCCCTCGATCCTCGGGCAAAAGCGCAAGGGCCTTCGATTCAAGCGGCGTCTGTCAGGCAATGTGATGAGCCAGAGGAACGAAGGCTCAAGAGCATTTCCGACCTTACTTATATTCCCAGCAGGGCCGCAGCGTTTTTTCCTAAGATTTTTTGCCTCAGGGCCTCATCTGCCACGTGGCCTTCAACCTCTTTGAGGTAGCGGGAGGGCCGGATGAGGGGGTAGTCGCTTCCGAAGAGGATGCGGTCTTCGCCTGCAAGGCGGGCCGCGGCCTCGTAGATCTCGGCATCGTAGAGATAAGGGGAGGCGGCGGTGTCGAACCAGAGGTTGGAAAGGGTCTTTTTGGCCTCTTTCTTGAGCAGGTTGAAAAAGAAGATGCCCCCGCCCCAGTGGCAGAGGACGATGCGGTTGTCCGGGTACCGGGCGGCCAGGTTGTAGATCTGACCTAAGGTGATGGGGGTCTTGCCCGGGTAGGCGTGGCCCACGGGTTCGTTGGTGTGGATCACCACGGGCACATTTGCCTCCCGGCAGAGCCCCATGACGGGCTCCATGAGGGCAAGGGCCTCGGCATCGATGCCGGAGTGGTAAAAGGCCAGCTCCCCCACCCCTTTGAGCCCTGCATCCAGGCAGCGGGCGGTTTCGGCGGCCGCGCCCTTGGCGCCCAGGTCAAAACAGGCCATGCCGATGAGCCGGTCCGGATCGTTTCGTACGGCTTCGATCACAGCGTCGTTGTTGTCTCGGAACCGCTTTTCGCTGCGCCAGGGAAACCCGAAGATCACCGATTTGTCCACCCCGTCTTCGTCCATGACGGCGATGAGGGCCTCGGCGTCCACCATGGCGGACTTGGGGGATTCGTAGAGCAGGGCGAATTCGGGCTCGTCGGCCAGGTGGGCGGCGCGGTTTTGTATCACCTCGTCCTGAAACACATGGGTGTGGAAATCAATGACCATGAAAATCTCCTCCCGTGGAATGCGTTTGGTAAAAAAGAAGCACAATTTCCACGTGTTGTAACACCGCTGACGGGAAATGAAAACGTCAAAGCCGGTGCAGGGCAGGGTTAACGCATTTAGATTTTTGCCTCCGGCGGCCCTGCCGGGGGCCAAACTTTTGAAAAGTTTGACAAACAGGTTTTGTTTTTTGAGGATGCGTCCCTACAGGGTATAGCCCCCTCTTCTTTCAAGGCGCTTGTCTCCAGCCCCGCAGGGGCTGGAGACAAGCGCCTTGATTACCGGAAAGTTTTTGCGGAGCTTTTTTCAAAAAGCGACCCGCCGGAGGCAACCCGTTTTTGCGATGTTTTGCCTCACGTGGTTTGGAGGTATCGCCTTGCATGAATGACGCAGAGCGGCATAAAGGATACATTCCCAGGCGGAGCCTGGGAACGAAAGCTATCATGATACAGGTTGTTGCCCCTTGCCCTCGGTATTCACCACGGGCGAAGCCCGTCAGGGAATGCGATGAGCCTGAGGAACGAAGGCGAAAGAGCATTCACGAACCTGGGGTCCAGGGGTGGCGAAGCCACTTAGGCTAAAAATCCCCTGGCCGCCGGAGGCTTGTTATTTGTTTTTGCCCTGTCCTTCCTACCTGTCCCAGCCCCCCTGCTGCCTGAGCTCTTCCACAATCGCTTCGGCCTGGTGGGTGAGGGTCAGCAGGTCTACCTTGTTGACTTTGTTGACGGGGAACTGCTCGCCCACGGGCCAGAAATGGACGTGGCAGGGGCGCTTGTAGGAGGCGATCTGTTTGCAGTGGGCGGCCAGCTCCTCTTCGGTGACGCACCCCTCTTCCGTGGGCTGGACAAAGGCAAAGACCCCGTCAGTGAAGAGGTCGTGGGGGGCGCCCACCACCTGGGCCTGACTCACCTTGGGGTGGCGGGTGAGGTGGTCGGCCACCTCGTCCGGGAAGACCAGGTAGCCCTTGGGCTTGATGACGAACTTGCGTCGCCCGGCAAAGACGATGGCCTCGTAGCCGCCCATGGGTTTTAACGATCCCATGTCACCCGTGTAGAGGATACCTTCGGTGGTGCGGCAGGCCCGGGTGGCCTCCTCGTTGTTTACGTAGCCCAAAAAGACAATGCCCCCCTCCACGCAGATCTCGCCCACCTCGCCTTTGGCAACCTCCTCGCCTGCGGTGCCGTCAGGATTCATGGGCTTGCGGATGGTCACCGGGGCCAGGTCCGGAAAGAACTGGCCCACCTGGCCGGACATCTCGGAAACGGAGAGTCCTTTTGGGGTGGCGGAGAAGAAGCCGCCGGATTCGGTCATGCCGTAGGCCGTGCCAAAGAGGGGGGACATCTCGGCCAGCTGCTCTAAAAAGGCCGTGTCCACGGCGCTGCCGCCGTAGAGGGCAAAGCGCAGGCTGCTGCGGTCGTAGAATTCGTAGTCGGGCAGGGCCCAGAGCATGCGAAAATGGGTGGGGACTCCGCCGATGAAGGTGCTCCGGTGTGTCGCCAGGGCCTCCATGGCCTTGTCCGGGGAGAAAAAGCCCATGGAGCAGACGGAGCCGCCCGCGAACCAGGCGCTCATGGGGCCCTGGGAGGTGCCGGCCACGTGGCTGGTGGGCATGACGTTCAGAAGGCGGAAGTTGGTGCCGTAGAGGCTGGCCCCCCGGCCGGCCACCATGTTGTTGATGAGGATGTTTTCGTGGCAGAGCAGGGCAGGCTTGGGGTCCCCGGTGGTGCCCGTGGTGAAGATGATAAGGGCCGGGTCGCGTGTGGTGAGGGCGTTTTCCACGCTGCGCACGGCGTCTTTGAGGGCGGTGTCCTGCCTGAGGGCGTCAAGGGCCTCTTCCCCGAAGAGGCTGTCGAACCCAAGGGATCCCTCGGCCATCTCCTCGGGCAGGCCAAAGGGCATCCACTGGACGATGTGGGCAATCGAAGGGCAAGCCTGCCGGACAGCCTGGACCACCTCGGTGAAGTCTTTCATGGGGGTGGTGCCCGGACAGAAAAACGCTTTGGCCTGCACCTTGCCGATGTCCCTTACCACCTCGTGGGGCTGGAGGCGGATGTCCACAGGAGAGATGATGACCCCGGCCTTGAGGCAGCCGTAGATCAGGAGAAAGAACTCCGGTACGGCCAGGAACTGGGTGACAAGGATGTCGCCTTTTGTAAGCCCCATCTTTGTCAGGGCCATGGCGTAGAGGTCGCTTGCCTCGTCAAACTCCCGGTAAGAGAAGCGCTGCCCGGTTTCCGCCGATATCAGGGCGTCGTTTGTGGGGGTCTGCTTAGCCCATTTTCGGACATAATCCGAGATGAGGGGGAGTTGCCAGCTGTTGTAATCTTTGATCTCCAGGCCTGTCGTCATTTATTCTCTCCTTTGCCTTTGTTCGCATGCCAAACAACCTTCAAGGTCATAAACCTCTGATGCGGGTGGTGTAAAGCTTTTTGGGGCAAAGGGAGGCCTGGGCTGAAAAGCCCGGGGCCCGGGGGCAAAGGGTGAAAACAGGGCCTCGCCAGAGGCTCAACATATTGACATAAAAATATATTCCATGCCACGATTGGGCTTGCCACGGCCTTTCAAACACGCAAGGGCTGTTCTTTTTTATGGAGGTGTCCATGCGATACCGGGTTGTCAGCGAAGCGCTGGAGCACGACGGTCGGGCCTCGATCCATTTTGCCCTGCTCGTCTGCGTCATGGGGGTGTACGGAGGGCAGGTGTGCCCGGTGGTGGAGAGCTTTCCCCTCTGGCTCTGGGGACTTCACCTGCTGGTGCTGCTTTGTGTGTGCCGGGGGCTTCGCATGGCATCAAGCCGGTGGGTCTTTACGCGGGTGGGGCTCCAGCGGCAGGTGGGGGTGCAGCTGGTGGTGGACCTTTGTCTCTTTGCCCTGGCCGGGTACGGCATCGGGGTCCACAACATGGTGCGCTACGGGGCAGACATGGAGAGCACCCTCAGGCTGGGCACCGGCTTTTTGATCATGGGCTTTTTCATCGGCGCGGACCTGGCCCTCACCCAGGATCGTCTTCTTGCCCTGCGGCGCGGGGGCAACCCGTTGGCCGTTGCCGTGCCGCTGTTGACCGTTCCCCAGAAGTTCACCCTGGTGACGGTGATCTCCCTGTTTTCCGTGATGGTGATTCTCTACTTCGTCATCTCCTTTGACCTGAACTGGCTCATGACCGTGGGCATCGACAACCTGGCCATGGCGCGGCGGGCGGTCCTGGTGGAGATCGGCTTCATCATCCTCATCCTGGCCGCCTACACGGCCAATCTAATTATCACCTATGCCAAGAACCTTCGGCTCTTTGTCTCCGAAGAGACCCGAACCCTCACGGACGTGGCCCAGGGAAATCTGGACACCCGGGTGCCCGTGGCCTTTAACGACGAGTTCGGCATCATCGCAGGCTACACCAACCGCATGATCGAGGGCCTTAAAGAACAGAACGCAACCATGGAGCTGCTCCGGGATGTGATCATCAACAGCATGGCCACCCTGGCCGAGACCCGGGACAACGAGACCGGCGCCCACCTTCGCCGCACCCAGCACTACGTTCGCCTGCTGGCCGAGGAGCTGGCAGAATCCCACGGCCTGGATGGCCCCCTCATCGACCTTTTTTACAAGACGGCCCCGCTGCACGACATCGGCAAGGTGGGGGTACCCGATGCCATTCTCCTGAAACCCGGGCCCCTGACCGAGGCAGAGTTTGAGATCATGAAAAAGCACACCACCTATGGGGAGGAGGCCATTGCCCGTGCCGCCGAGCAGATGGGGGAAGACGCAGCGTTCCTCATCCATGCCGGGGAGATCGCCTCGGCCCACCACGAAAAGTGGGACGGCAGCGGCTACCCCAGGGGCCTGTCCGGCAAGGCCATCCCCTTGTCCGCCCGGCTCATGGCCCTGGCCGATGTCTACGACGCACTGCGCTCGGAGCGGGTCTACAAAAAGGCCCTCTCCCACGAAGAGGCCAAAATGTTTCTCATGGATCAGGGAGGCTCCCACTTCGATCCCGACGTGGTGGCGGCGTTTCTGCGGTGTGAGGCGGCTTTTATCCGGGTTGCCGAGCGGTTCCGGGATGAGGTAGAGACAGCGTCTTGATGATGGGGGGAGGGGGGCAGGGCCAACTCCTTTAGATTTTGCCTCCGGCGGCCAGGTGGGGGCACCTGGAAACCCTATGGCGAATGCATGGAGGTTGCCATTTTTTGAGTGTTATCGAGGCATTCGCGTGATGTGTGACATATGGCACCCGCCTCTGCAGGAGAGGCGGGTTTTATCGTTTACTTTCTTTATTTCCGACATCGGTGGATCATCATCGCTTAAACGGCCAACACTGCTGGGGAAACGTTATTTTTTGGCCGAGTCCTTACGTTCTTTTTTTCGCGTCTTTGAGGTATTTGGCCACGTCCCGCCATTTCTCTTTTTCGATGCGGTCGGCGGTTTTGGCGTCCCGGTCGGAGAGGAAGGTGAGCTCCAGGCGCATTTTAAGGAAGTTGGAGAGGCGGTCCGGGGCCAGGGTGCCCTCTTCCACGGCCCGAATGACGTTGCAGCCGGGTTCGTGCTGGTGGGAACAGTCGTTGAAACGGCATCCTGCGGCGAGCTCTTCGATGTCGGGGAAGGTGTCTTTGACGCCGCCCTCTTCGTCGGAAAGAGAGATCTCCCGGATGCCGGGGTTGTCGATGATCATGCCCCCGGAGGAGAGAAAGATCATGTCCCGGGTGGTGGTGGTGTGCATGCCCTTGCCGTCGAAGTCGCTCACCTCGCCCACGATGCGGATCTCGTCACCGGCGATGGCGTTGACCAGGCTGGACTTTCCGGCACCGGAGGAGCCCATGAGGCAGACGGTCTTTCCTTCGCTGATGTACGGGGCCAGCTCGTCCACGCCATCACCGTCCGTGGAGGAGATGAGGTGTACGGGCACGCCCACGGCAATCTCTTCCACCTCGGCCTTGAAGGGGGCGGGGTCGTCGTGGAGATCGGCCTTGTTCAGGATCACCACCGGGGCCATGTTGCTGTTGTAGATGAGGGTGAGGTAGCGCTCGATGCGGCGCAGGTTGTAGTCCCGATCCAGGCCGGTGACAATGAAGACCGTGTCGATGTTGGAGGCGATGACCTGCTTGGCCTTGGGGGCGGCATCCAGCTTGCCCCGCCGTCCGGCGGCTCCCCTCACCAGCTGATTTTTCCGGGCAAAGACGCGGGTGACCACCCCGTCCTTTTCAATGACAAAATCACCGGGCACGGGAAAGAGGGTGTTCTTGCCGTGGCCCCGGACAATGCGCCCCCGGGCCTTGACCACCACCTCTTCCTCTCCGTCATGGATGCGGACGTGGTTTTTCTGCAGGCCCGTGACCCGCGCAAGGCGGCCGTTGACCTTTTTCAGGGCCTTTTTCTGGTCTTCAAAAAACTCATCCCATCCCATGGTGGAAAGGTGCATCCGTTCTTGTCTCCTTGGCTTGCGGGGGCTTTTGCCTCCGGCGGGTCGCTTTTTGAAAAAAGCTCCCCAAAAACTTTTCGGTTGAATGTTCGATACGTTTAAAACGCGCCAGCGTGCCGCTAACGTTCGGTCTTCGGCAGGGCCGCCGGAGGTGGCTTTATGTGTCCTTTGGTTCTTGCTTACGCAAAATCCATCATACACCATGAAGGTTTTTTTTGCGCCTGCCTCCTGCTCTCTGCGGCCCCATTTCCTTGCCCTGATCGCCCTGAGTGATATAACCGAACGCAAGCGGGTGTCAACGTTTTCCAACCCAGGATCAAGGAAATGAAATCACCATGGATTTTGACGTGACCGTTGTGGGGGCCGGGGTGGTGGGGCTGGCCGTGGCCGAGGCCCTTTCGAAAGCCGTTGGTCGGGTCCTTGTCATCGATAAAGAGGAGGGCTTCGGCAGGGGCGTGAGCAGCCGCAACAGCGAGGTGATCCACGCGGGGATCTATTACCCCCAAGGGTCCCTGAAGGCCCGGCTCTGCGTGTCGGGCAGGGAGCTGCTGTATGGGTTCTGTGAGCGGCACCGGGTGCCCCACCGCCGCTGCGGCAAGCTGATTGTGGCCACCTGCAACGACGAACTTGCCGAGCTGGACCGCCTTGAAGCCAACGCCCGCGCCTGCGGGGTTCTGGATTTAGAGCGGCTCACCGGGGCCCAGGTCCGGGCCATGGAACCTGCCGTCCGGGCAGAGGCGGCCCTTTACTCGCCCTCCACAGGCATCGTCAGCGCCCACGGCCTCATGCGAAAACTCTTCGCCCGGGCCAAAAAGGCAGGCACCCTTTTCTCCTTTGAGACCGAAGCCGTGGCCGTGGAGGCCGAAGCCTCGGGCAGCCGCCTGACGGTGCGCTACCGGGACGGCCGACAAGAAGCCGTCACCACCCGGCTGTTCATTAACGCCGCCGGTCTTTTTTCAGACCGCGTGGCAGGCCTTACGGGGCTCTCTTCAGAAACAGCGGCCCTTCACTGGTGGAAAGGGGAGTACGCCGCCCTGGACCTGCCCCGCGGGCATCTCACCACCCTGGTCTACCCGGTGCCCGAACCGGCCAATCAGGGCCTGGGCACCCACGCCACCTTGGGCCTCGACGGCACCGTCCGCCTGGGCCCCAATGCCCTGTACCTTCCCGACAAAGCCGAGGACTACCGGGTCGACCCCAGCCACCTGGCCGACTTTCACCGGGCCGCAAGCCGCTACCTCAAAGGGATTGCCCCTGCCATGCTCCGCCCGGACATGGCAGGCATCCGCCCCAAGCGCCAGAAACCAGGGGACCCGGTGGCAGACTTTCTCATCCACAGCGACCCCCTTAAAGGCCATGTCCACCTCATCGGCATCGAATCCCCGGGCCTCACCGCCTCCCTTGCCCTTGCCAGGGAGGTGTGCGCCCTGATCGGGGGGTAGGCAGGGGCTGGGGAAAAGCGCCTCCGGCGGGCAGGGGCTACAGCCCCTGCACCCCAGGGTCGCGAATGCTCCGGGGCTCGTACCTCGCCCCGTTGCATTCGCTGACGGGCTGCGCCCGTGGGGCGCACGTTGTTTGTTGTGGTTGTCTCGGTTGTTTTTCTGTCTCTGTCAAGGGAGAGAAGTGGACAGGAAAAGCACGCCTCCGGCGGCCAAGGAATTTATAGCCTAGGTGGTTTCGCCACCCCAGGACCCCAGGTTGCGAATGCGTTTTCCCCTCGCTTCTCGGGGAAAATCAAGTCCGTCTTTAAAACGGCATTCATGCAAATATTTTTTAAGACCTGTTTGTTAAACTTTTTAAAAGTTTAGCCCCCGGCAGGGCCGCCGGAGGCATCCTCGAACGCCACCCAAGGAGCATCTGATGAAACTGACCGTTCTCGTGGACAACACCACGATCATTGACCGCTATTTTCTGGCCGAGCCCGCCTTTTCCGTTTTGATCGAAGCCGATGGGCAGAGGGTGCTCTTTGACTGCGGGTACAGCGATATTTTTTTGAGGAACGCCGAGAAGATGGGGGTGGACCTGTTGCACCTGGACCACCTGGTGTTCTCCCACGGTCACGCGGACCATACCTGGGGGGTGGAGCCGTTGATGCGGGCCTTTTCCATCGCTGCCATGGAGGGGCGGCCCCACCACCGGCCACAGGTGACGGCCCATCCGGATGTGTTTACCACCCGCACCTTTCCGGGCATGGGGGAGATCGGGGCCCTGGTCTCGGCGGCAAAGCTCGGGGAGCATTTTTCCATGGGGCTGACCCGGGAGCCGGGGCAGCTGACGGAGCGCCTCTGGTTTCTGGGGGAGATTCCCCGGGAGAACGATTTTGAAGGGAAAAATCCCCTGGGGGTCATGAACGGGGCGCCGGACATGCTTCTGGATGACACGGCCCTGGCCTGGAAGGGGGACGATGGGCTGGTGGTGATCACGGGCTGCTCCCATGCCGGCATCTGCAACATCGTGGAGCAGGCCCGCCGGGTGTGCGGAGAGGAGCGGGTGACCGACATCGTGGGAGGGCTTCACCTGCTCTCCCCGAGCCCCCGCCAGCTGCAAGGGACCCTTGCCTACATCAAAGCGCTAAACCTGTCGGCCCTTCACGCCTGCCACTGCACCGATTTTCCCTCGCGCAAGGCCCTGGCCGAGGTGGCCCCCCAGCAGGAGGTGGGCGTCGGGCTTGTGCTGACGTATGGGTAAATCGGATGCCGCCGACAACCAGGTTAAAGTCGGGAGTAAAAGTACGCCTCCGGCGGCGAGGTGAGCCACCCCGAAAGCAGATTGCCGTTGCGGTTTGTACGAGCCATACGACAAGCCTTGAAAGGCTATGATTCGTTCTCGTAACCCGTTGATTATCGGCTTTAACCGGACTGTCTCCGGCGGCCAGGAGGTTTTCAGGCTAAGTGGCTTTCATGAGAGAAGGCTTTTGGGACATTGGGCAAAACCTGTTTGTCAAACTTTTTGAAAGGTTGGCCCCCGGCAGGGCCGCCGGAGGCAACGTTGGTTACCCCAGGATCACGCAGTTGCGGCCTTTGGCCTTGGCGGCCTTAAGGAGGCTGTTGCAGCGGTTGAGGCAGGCATCCTGGGTCTCTTCGGGGGCGAGGTTCGTGGCCCCGGCGCTTAGGGTGACCCGGGGGTCGGGCTCGTTTTCGGTGGTTGCCTCCACAATGTGCCGGATGGATTCCACCACCTCCACGGCGCCCATGAGGGGGGTGTCGGGCAGGAGCAGGAGGAACTCGTCGCCTCCCCACCGCCAGACAAGGTCGTGGGCTCTCAGGCGCCCTTTGAAGAGTCCGGCCAGGGTGACCAGAAGGGTGTCGCCCCGGGTGCGGCCCATGGCGGTGTTGTACTGCCGGAAGTGGTCCAGGTTGCAGAGGATGAGGGAGAGGGGGTGGTGTGCCCGTTTGTGGCGGGCGATCTCCTGGTGGAACCGGTCGGCAAAGGTGCAGCGGTGGAGAAGGCCGGTGAGGGGATCGGTGTGGGTTTCCCGGGCAAGTTGTTCGGCCAGGGCATCGGCCTTTTGCTCTTCGTCGGCCAGGGCCTGTCGTGTTTCCATGAGGGCGAGGTGGGTCTCCATGGTGTGCCGGAATTCGGTGACAAGGGCTCGGTGGGCAAAGCTGTTGGCCGCGGTGTCCATGACGCAGAGCGCGCCGTAGGTGCCGCCGTCGGGGCGGCGAAGGGGTTCTGCCAGGCAGGCGGCAAACCCGTGTGACGCGGCCGGGGATTTCCGGTGGCCGTGGGCCGAGGGAATGCCTTCCACGACAAGGGGACGGCCGCTGGCCGCTACGTTGATCCCCATGTCCCGGGCCGCAGCACCGTCATGGGGCCAGGGGGCGGAGTCGTCCCGGCTGATGACCACGGTGTCGGCTTCGGGGCCGGATCCGCAGTACACAAAGGCCACGGGCACATCCAGGAGGGTTCGGAGCAGGGAGACCATGGCCTGCCATCGGAGGCGGATATCCCGGGGCAGCTCTTCGGTTTCAGGGGCTTTGGGGGCGGGGTGAAGGGCCTCGGGTGTGGGGGAAATCAGCACGTCTTGCCATCCTCATGTTGGGTGTTTTCAGCCGGGAACCCGTCGGGTTCACAGGGCCGTTCCGCCATCCAGAGGGGTGTGAGAGTCGGTAGCGGGGTTCTCTTTTTATGGGTCAGATGGGATGATTTTTCAAGGAACGTTTTGTTTTCCGGGGCGGGGGCAGGGGAAGGAAACGACAAAGGGGAGGCCTTTTCAGGCCTCCCCTTTGTCGTTTTGGCACAGGATCATGCCGGCGTGCGGGTCGCCCCCGGGAGAGTCCGGGGGGCGGGCCCTTTGCGTTCGATCCATCCGCATAAAAAGAACGCGCACGTTGCCTGGGAGGGGCCGGTCAGCCGTGAAAGCCACCGGCACCCGATATTATTTGACGAAGAGCATCTCCTGGTAGGTGGGCAGGGGCCAGAACTCGTCGGCCACCATCTCTTCGATGGCGTCGGCCACGGCCCTAAGCTCACCCATGGCGGGGATGATCTTATCGCAGCAGTGTTTGGATTCGGCCAGGGTGTCGGCGTGCTCTTTGGCGATGAGGGCCTTGAGGTTTGCCGAGGCAGCCCGGAGCTCTGCAGAGAGGGTGGTGATCCGCGTCAGGGACTCATCGTCGCAGGGCAGGCCCAGCTCCCGGAGCTTGAGGCAGCTGTCTGCCAGCATGGCCTGGTGGGCCACGGCCGCGGGGTAGATCTGGGTGTCGGCCATTTTGATGGAGGTCTTGGCTTCCACGGCGATCTTGAGGTTGTACTGCTCCAGGTAGATCTCCGTGCGGCTTTCCAGCTCTGCCTTGGACAGGACGTTAAAGCGGCTGAACAGCTCCACGATGTCGTCGTCCATAAGGGTGGGCAGGGCGTCCGGGGTGGTCTTCAGGTTGGGAAGGCCACGCTTTGCCGCTTCTTCCTGCCAGGCGTCGGTGTAGCCGTCGCCGTTGAAGATCACCTCGCCGTGGGCGTCGACGATCTCTTTGATGACCTCTTTGACGGCGTCGTTGAGCTTGGCGCCGTCGCCGCCGGTGCGTCGCTCCAGCTCGGTGGCAATGTAGTCGATGGAGTCTGCAAAGATGGTGTTCATGGCCACAAGGGGCCCGGACACGGACTGGGCAGAGCCCACGGCACGGAACTCAAAGCGGTTGCCGGTGAAGGCAAAGGGGCTGGTCCGGTTTCGGTCCCCAGCGTCCTTGGGAAGGTTGGGCAGGGAGTCCACGCCGATGTTGAGGGTGCCGCCGCCCTTGGAGGAGGTGGCGTCTCCGTTTTTGATCTGCTTGAAGACGTCGGTGAGCTGATCCCCCAGGAAGATGGAGATGATGGCCGGGGGCGCTTCGTTGGCACCCAGGCGGTGGTCGTTGCCCGCTGTGGCCGCCACCGCCCGCAGGAGCTTGGCGTATTTGTGGACACCTCGGATCACCGCGGCACAGAACACGAGGAACTGGGCGTTCTCGTGGGGGGTGTCACCGGGGTCGAGGAGGTTGCCCTGGGAGGCGTTGCCAAAGGAGTAGTTGACGTGCTTGCCCGAGCCGTTGATGCCGGAAAAGGGCTTTTCGTGCAGCAGGCACGTGAGGCCGTATTTCCGGGCGACCTTTCGCAGGGTGACCATGACCAGCTGCTGGTGGTCCGTGGCCAGGTTTGCGGTTTCAAAGACCGGGGCCACCTCGAACTGGGAGGGGGCCACTTCGTTGTGCCTTGTCTTGACGGGGATGCCGAGCTTGCAGAGCTCTCGCTCCACCTCGCACATGTAGGCCAGGACGCGGTCCGGGATGGCGCCGAAGTAGTGGTCGTCAAACTCCTGGCCCTTGGGAGCCGGGGCACCGAAGAGGGTGCGGCCGGCGGTGAGAAGGTCGGGTCGGGCCGTGACGAAGTTGCGGTCAATGAGGAAGTACTCCTGCTCGGCGCCGCAGGTGGAGTTGACGATTTTGTTGGAGTCGTCCCCGAAGAGCCTCAGGATACGCTGGGCCTGGGTGTTAAGGGCCTGCATGGAGCGCAGGATCGGGGTCTTTTTGTCCAGGGCCTCGCCGGTCCAGGAGACAAAGGCCGTGGGGATACACAGGGTGGCCCCGTTGGGGTTTTCCATGATGTAGGCGGGGCTGGTGACGTCCCAGGCGGTGTACCCCCTGGCTTCAAAGGTTTCACGCAGGCCGCCGTTGGGAAAGCTGGAGGCGTCGGGCTCGCCCTGGATAAGGGTGGAGCCGGAAAATTCGGCGATGGCGTTGCCCGCCAGATCGGGCATGAGGAAGCTGTCGTGCTTCTCGGCGGTGAGGCCGGTGAGGGGAAAGAAGACGTGGGCGTAGTGGGTGGCGCCGTTGTCCAGGGCCCAGTCCTTCATGGCCGAGGCCACCACGTCTGCCACCGAGGGGTCCAGGCGGGTTCCCTCTTCTATGGTCTTGCTCACCTTCTTGAAGATGTCCTTGGGCAGGCGCTTCTTCATGATGGAAATACTGAAGACATTGTCCCCGAAGAGATCAATGGACGATGAGTTTTTAAAGTCAATGGTTGTCTCGAACGAGTAGTTGTTGATGGCCCTGATGGCTTCCCTTCTCACCGTGTTGCCGTTCATAATGCTCTCTCCGTCTTATTGGATTGATGAAGCACCGTTGCCCTGTGGGGGGCATTTGCGCGGTTTCGTTATGGTTGTCCCGAAACAGTTCCGCAACGGGTTACGGGGGGATGATATTGCAACAGGTGTGCCAAGATGTGGGTTGATGGGGTAGGGTCCTGTTATCCAAGAATATTTCATTTGAAAGGCCAGGGCAAGGGAGAATCTTTGAAATGACATTTTTGTAAAAAGCTTGCGGAAAAGACTTACAAATTTGTGGGTTGTTACCGGGGCGATCCCGGGGGATTTATTGGAATTCTGCTGCTTTTCCGGGGGAAGAGGGGCGTATTCCGGGGGGATGGGCAGGGTGCCCGGTTGTGCCGGGGGGGCAGGCAACAAAAATGTAAGGGGGGACCCGCGGTCCCCCCTGTGTGCCGTCATGCGGGCGATGCCTTTTCCCGTTACGCGCTTAGAGGGCGTCGTAGCCCTCTTCACCGGTGCGGACCCGGATGGCACGTTCCACGGGGATGATGAAGATTTTGCCGTCACCGATCTTGCCGGTGTTGGCCACGTTGCGGATGGTCTCCACAATCTGGTCCACCCGGGACGCCTCGGCGATGATCTCGATCTTGAGCTTGGGCACGAAGTCCACATCGTATTCGGCGCCGCGGTAAATCTCTTTGTGGCCCTTCTGGCGGCCGTAGCCCTTGACCTCCGAGACGGTCATTCCCTGAATGCCGATCTCCCCCAGGGCCTCTTTGATTTCATCGAGTTTGAACGGTTTGATAATCGTTTCGATTTTGCGCATACCCCACTCCTTTTCGTTCTGATCGCGTGTTTTTTATAATCTCATTCGTAAAATGGCTTCGAGGATGGCTTCCTTGACCCGGGCGATGGCGTCGGCCCCGGTGACCTTCTGGCCGTCCACGGTTCTGACGTAGAAGATGTCCACCACCTGGTCCACGTGGGTGGTGATCTTGGCGTAGTAGATGTTGAGGTCCAGGTGAAAAATGGCGTCTGTGACGGCAAAGAGCAGACCCGGAAAGTCGTCGGAGTAGACCTCGATGATGGAGAAAAAGCTCGACCCCAGGTTGTCCAGCTCCACCCGGTCGGGTTTGTCGGAGATGGTGACCTTTTTCCGGATGGCCGGGCTGAACTCCTTTTCCATGAGGGCCCAGTGGATGTCCAGGCGGCCGTCTAAGGCCTCTTTGATGTTTTTTTCCACCCGTTCCCAGCGCTCTTCCTCCCGGGTGAGGTCGAAAAAGGGCTTGACCGTGAAGATGTCCAGGGCCGTGGAGTACCCCCATGTGTAGACCTGGGCGTAGAGGATGTCGAGGTCGTTCAGGGTAAAGACCCCGGCAAGCTTGGAGAAGAGGCCGGGCCGGTCCGTGCCGCAGACCTCGGCACGCCGGGTGGCGCTCCCCTCCTTTTTCTTGATGCTTAAGGTGACCCCCTCCTTGCCCATCTTGCAGTAGAGGCGCAGGTGCTCCACGATCTCCTCCACCGAGGCGTAGAGGAGGTAACGGGGGGGCATGGTGTGCAGGTACTTTTCGATTTTTTCCGTGTTCACCAGCTTCAGGACGGCCTGCTTTTTCTTTTCGATGCAGCGTTCGCTCTTGGCGGTGGCCAGCTCGCCCTTTTCGATGATGTCCAGCACCTTGAAGAAGAGGTCGCGGAGCAGGTTCTCGGTCCAGGCGTTCCAGGCTTTGGGGCCGGTGGAGATGGAGTCCGCCACGGTGAGCAGGTAGAGCATCTTGAGCCGGTTGGGGTCGCGGATGGTCCGGGCACACGAGACCACGGTCTCTTCGTCGTCGATGTCCCGCCGCCGGGCCACGTTGACGAGGTAGAGGTGGTGCTGGATAAGAAAGACGATGTCGTCCACTTTTTTCTTGCCCATGCCCCAGGAGAGCAGGAGCTTTTTGGCCTGGCGGGCCCCGGAGATGCCGTGGTCTTCTTCCCCTGGCACCCCTTTGCCGATGTCGTGGAGGAGCGCTGCCCAGAGGAGCCGCCCCTTGCCCTGGACCTCGCCGAAGATCTTGCCGTAGAGGGTGCAGAGCTCGGATTTGGGGTTGGAGAACTCGTTGATGGTCTGGACGGTGTAGAGGCTGTGCCGGTCCACCGGGTAGATGTGGTAGCGGTTGTACTGGATCCGGTTGACGATGCCCTCGAAGCTGGGGAGCAGGGTCTGCAGGAACCCGGAGATGAGCATCTTTTCAAGGACGTTGAACTTTTCCGTGGCCGTGGAGAGGATCCGCTCCATGGCCTTCATCACCGTCACATCCCGCCTGAAACCCCGGACCAGGTGGCTGAACTCCCCGATGGTGCGCAGGGCGTCGGCACCCAGGGCGTACTGGAGCCGGGCGCTCTCTTCAAAAAGGTCCATGATGAGGGAGGGGCGGTTTACCACCTCGGCCGGGTCCGCGAAGTTCACCAGGCCGCCGTCGGAGACGATGCCGGGCTTGCGGGAGCGCTTGAGAAGGCTCCGCCCCAGGAACCCCTTGGTGGAGCGGGTGCACTGGGTGAGCATGAGGGTGAGGTGGTGCTTGATGAACTCCATGTGACCGTGGAGTTCCCCCATGAATCGTTCCACGGGTTTCTGCCCGTGGGTGTGGCCCCGGAATCGCATGGCTTCGGCCAGCTCCACCTGGTGCTCGAAGTGGATCTGGTCAAGCTTGCGCCCGCTCATGAGATGGAGGTGGTTTCGTACCTTCCAGATAAAGGCCAGGGCCTCTTCCAGGCGCTTGAACTCCTTGTGGGAGAGAAAACCGGCGTACTCCATGTCCCGGGGTTCCCCGGCCGCCACCAGCACCCGGGAGAGCCAGTACATGCTGTGGTAGTCCCGCAGGCCCCCCTTGCCGTTTTTGATGTTGGGCTCCATGAGGTAGGAGGCGTCCCCGAAGGTCTCGTGGCGGCTCCGGCACATGTCGTTGATCTGGGTGACGATGCGCTTGGGGTTGCCCTCCACGAACCGGCTGCGGAACTGCTGGATAAAGGCGCTGTAGATGGGGGACATCCCGCAGAGGAAGCGGGCATCCAGGATGGAGGTCAGCACATGGAGGTCGTTGGCCGCCATCTCCAGGGTTTCGGGGATGGAGCGCGTGGCGTAGCCCACCTCCATCTTCAGGTCCCACAGGGGGTAGATGACCTCCTGGATGAGGCCGCCTGCTTCGTCGGGGACCTCCTTGTCAAAGAGAAAGAGGATATCCACATCGGAGTGAAGGCAGTGCTCCCGCCGGCCGTATCCCCCTAAGGCCACGATGGCGAAGGGGTGGCCTCCCATGGCCAGGGCCTGGCCGGATTCACTCTCACCAAAGCATTGGGAAAAGTAGTTGTCCACGGCCACGGTGCTGTCCATGAGCAGGGCGCTGCCCCGCCCTTTGCGGACGAGGGCTTTGAGTTTTTCCCGAGATTTTTTCAGCTCGTCGGCTGCCGATTGTACCATTATCCTACTCCGATATCACCGGTGGCCACCTGCCCTGAACCATCCTGCAGGCAAGAGGGAAAAAAGGGGCGCCGTGCTGGGGCGGGAACGGTTCCCGCACCATGTGGGCGGTTTCCTTGCGGCGGCCCGGTGATCCATCTGTCTGAATTGCTCTTCACTGTACGTGGCTATCATATTTCCATTTTCGGAATTTTTCAAACACCAAAATGATGTGACAATTTTGTATTTTTTGACCCCTGGCCCAGGCACCGGTGGGGCCCTGGGGCTCACCGGTCCCCTGAGGCCGTGCAGGCCCGCGGGCGGCCCTTTTTTTTATGGCTTACCTGGTAGGAAAAAAAAGAAGTCAATAATTTGTCAATCATCCCAAGGGCTTTGCCGTGGTGGTCGGTGAGATCAAGGGGGTGTCCGGCACCATCCGACAGGTGGACGGGATCATCGCGGCCATTGCCACGGCCGTGGAGGAGCAGTCCGCGGCCACGGGGGAGATCGCCCGGAACATCACCCAGGCGGCAGGAGGCATCGGCCACGTGAAGGACAACCTGGGCGAGTCCGCCGGCCTTGCTTCACGCATCTCCGAGGAGATCGCCGACGTCAACCAGGCCGCGGGCGATATCAACCGCAGCAGCTCCGGGGTCCAGGCCAGTGCCGGGGACCTGGCCGGGCTCTCCGAGGGGCTTGGCGGCCTTGTGGTGCGGTTTAAGCTGTGATACCACAATAATAACGGTGTCCTGAGGTGGCCCGGGGACAGCCCCCCAGCCACCCGGGGGCCGTCCGGCCAACGCCCGCTTGAGCCAATGCAGGGGCTGACCTTAAGCATCCTGCGTGCCACACCTTTCAACAACGTGCCCCCGGCAGCATCGCCGGAGTCGATTTTCAGCCGCAGCATCAATGTGTATTCATCTTTGCGTATTTCCTTAAATTTGAGGAGGACCATGACCATGGTGGAGGTGACGGAGGTTCGGAAAGTGTACAGGCAGGGGGATGTGGAGGTGCCGGCTTTGTCCGGAGTCTCTTTGTCCATCGATCCGGGGGCCTTTCTGGCCCTGGCTGGGCCCTCGGGCTCGGGGAAGACGACCCTTTTGAACCTCATCGGAGGGCTGGACATGCCCGACGGCGGGCAGATCACGGTGGACGGCCGGGACTTAGGGGCCCTTTCGGCAACGGCCCTCACCGAGCTTCGCCTTCATCGCATCGGGTTTGTGTTCCAGGCCTACAACCTGATCCCCGTGCTCACGGCGGTGGAGAACACCGAGTATGTGATGCTGCTCCAGGGCGTGCCCAAAAAGGAGCGGAGGGAGCGCTCCATGGCCATCCTGGATGAGGTGGGGCTCTCCGGGCTCTACCACAGGAAACCGGCGGAGCTCTCCGGGGGGCAGCAGCAGCGGGTGGCCGTGGCAAGGGCCGTGGTCTCCGGACCGTCCATCGTGCTGGCGGACGAACCCACGGCAAACCTGGACTCGTCAACAGGAGAGGGGCTCCTTGCCATGATGCGGGAGATGAACGAGGCTCGGGGCGTGACCTTTGTCTTTTCCACCCACGACGCCATGGTGATGGAGGCGGCCCGGAAGGTGATCCGCATGAAAGACGGCCGCCTGGACGGAGACCGGGTTCAGTGAACTCCTGGTGGGGGGCCGTTGTGGCAGCGCTGGTCCTGGTAAGTGCCACGGGGGCGTCGGCCTTTTCCGTGGAGGTGGGGGGCCAGGTGAAGGCCGCTGCCCGGGGAATTGCCTACGACGATGACGACGTGCGCGGCACCCTGGACCCTGTGGGCGAGTCTCCCTACGACGATCTGGAGAGCAGCGCCGGGTTCCGGGTGGCCTCCCGGACGGAGATCGTTCCCACCCTCACCCTGGATGTGGACTACGAGCTGTTCTACGAAGGGGGCGATGCCACCAAGCGCCGTTCGGACCTTGCCGGGGCCGGTCTTTCCGTTCCGGGTAACGCCCGTGGCGATGAGGACCGCTACCGCCTTTTTGATCTCACCTCTGTGATCTCCGACTCCTCCCACCACCGCACCGTCCATCGCCTGGACCGCCTCAGCCTCAACAAGGAGCTGGGAAGCCTCGATCTGCGCATCGGCCGCCAGGCCGTCACCTGGGGAGGCGGGCTTCTCTTTAACCCCATGGACCTCGTCAATCCTTTCTCCCCCATCGACACCCTCCGAGACTACAAGGCAGGGGATGACCTGGCCTCCCTTCGGTACACCACGGCCCGGGGCATGGAGCTCCAGGCCATCGGCCGCCCGGGCCGCGACGCCGCCACAGGCGATGTCTCCTCCGACGGGTCGAGTTACGCCACCAAGCTGCACGGCACCTTCGGCAGCCTGGAAGGGGATATCCTTCTGGGCAACCAGCGGGGCCACAGCCTTTCCGGGGTGGGCTTTTCCGGGTATGCCGGGGAGGCGGCCTGGCGGTCGGACCTTCTCGTCTCCGATGAAGACGGGGGAACCCTGTCGGCCGTGGTCAACATGGACCTCTCCTGGGTGGCCTGGGACAGGAACTGGTATGGGTTTGTGGAGTTCTACCACAACGGCTACGGCACCTCGAACTACGCGGCCGCCCTCACCGACCCGGACACCCTGGAGCGCCTTGATCGCGGGGAGGTCTTTACCCTTGGGAAAAACTATCTTGCCGCAAGGGTCCAGCTGGAGGCCCACCCCCTGCTCAACCTCACCCTTACCGCCATCACCAACACAGGGGACCCTTCGGGTATCCTTCAGCCTTCCGTGATCTGGGATGCCCGCCAGGACCTTCGCCTGGACATGGTGGCTCAGCTGCCCTGGGGCGGCTCCGAAACCGAGTACGGTGGCTTTTCCCTTCCCGGCGGGGGCTGGCTTGCCCCGGCCAACGAGCTCATCGTCCGGGGAACCTGGTTTTTCTGACGCCGGACAATGGGTTGGAACGTTTGACAAACAGGATTCAAAAGCGATATCCGTGGTGCCGGTGCCGGTGCCGGTGCCGGTGCCGCAACGGGGCTGTGCGTCAGAGAGGAATAAAACCGGGTAACGGCTTACTCCAGGCCTGTTTGGCAAGCGTTTTGAGCGGTTGGCTCCAGGCAGGGCCGCCGGGGGCAGCGGACGCGTTACCTTAATATTATAGGGAAGGATGTGTTGTGATAGATCGACAGGAGGGGGAGCCGGAGCGCCATGTGGTGCTGGTGGCCCCTGAAGTCCATTGGAATACGGGAAATGTGGGGCGGACCTGCCTCGGGGCCGGCGTGCGCCTGCACCTGATCAAGCCCCTGGGGTTTTCTTTGGACAGCGCCCAGGTGAAGCGGGCCGGGCTGGATTACTGGGAGCATGTGGATCTGTCTGTGTGGGACAGCTTGGATGCTTTTACCGAGGTCATGGCGCCCGAAGACGGGGAGGTGGCCCTTTTTGCCAAGCTGGGGTCCCGCCCCTTCTGGGAGATGCCCAGGCCAAAGCGCCTTTTTCTTTTTTTCGGCTCCGAGACAAAGGGGTTGCCGGACTCGGTGCTGGATCGGTACCCGGACTCCCGGTACCACATCCCCATCAACCGACAGATACGCTGCCTAAACCTTTCCACCAGCGTGGGCATCGCCCTTTACGAGAGCCTTCGTGGGGAAGGGCTCTCCCATGGCTGGGCCACCTGACGCGCTTTTTGCCCAAAAAAAATGGGCGACCCATTGCGGGTCGCCCTTGGCGTGAAACGGAAGGGAAATATGTGGCGGGTAAACAGGTGATCATGATTATAGGGTGGGGGCGAGTGTGAGTCCATAAGGGCAGCCCTTCATTTTACCGGGAAGATCTCCCTGTTCCCCCGTTTTTCTGGGGCCGCCCCTTAAGGCCCTGCGTATCTATTCAGCTTTAAAAACAGTCTCCGGCGGCAAGGTGTGCCACCTTGAAAGCAGGGTGCGGATGCGTTTTGCCCCTCGTTCCTCGGGTCACATCACATCCGCCTTGAAACGACATCCATAAACATGTTTTTTTAAGGCCTGTTTGTTAGACTTTTTAAACGTTTGGCCCTCGGCAGGGCCGTCGAAGATACTCACCATCCACCACAAACGAAGGGAGGCCCCTCGCCCATGGCACGAATCACCCTCCTCGGAACGGGGACCTGCGTCCCCTCCCTAACCCGAAGTGCCTGTGCGGCCCTGGTGCAGACCGGGACCGAGACCCTGCTCATCGACTCCGGCCCCGGGACCATGCGCCGCCTGCTGGAGGCGGGGATCTCCATCGACGAGCTCACCGGCATCTTTTACACCCACATGCACCCGGATCACACGGCCGAGCTGGTGCCCCTGCTGTTTGCCACCAAGTATCCGGCCTGCACCCGCACCCGCCCCCTTCCCATTTACGGGGGCGAAGGATTCGGCGCGTTTTTTGAACAGCTCAAGGGGGTGTACGGGGAGTGGATGGATCCGGGCCCGGGCCTGGTTCGCCTCACCGAGCTCTCCGTGGAACAGGAGGACCTCTTTCACCAGGGAGACCTGGCCGTGAGGACGGCCCCGGTGGCCCACAGGCCGGAGAGCCTGGCCTGCCGGGTGGTGCTCTCCGGGGGGCGCTCCGTGGTTTTTTCAGGGGACACCGGTCCGTCCGAGAACCTGGTTTCCCTTGCCAGGGGAGCCGATATCTTTGTGTGTGAGTGCTCCACCCCGGACGCTGAGGCCGTGCCCAACCACCTGACCCCTTCCCTTGCCGGGGAGGCGGCAAAAGCCGCGCAAGTCGGGATGCTTGTGCTGACCCATTTTTACCCGGCCTGCGACAAAGTTGATGTTGAAAAAGAGTGCCGCAAAACATATGATGGGCAGCTGGTCCTCGGAGAGGACCTGAAACCCTTTGATCTTTAAAGGTGATCTGCGCCGGTTTGGCGGCGCGCGTCACAGACTGAAAGAGAGCAGACCCATGCGATACTATCCCGTAAGCCTTGATATTATGGGGAAGGCGTGCCTGGTGGTGGGCGGTGGTGCCGTGGGCACCCGCAAAGTCGAAACCCTGGTGCGTTGCGGAGCCCATGTGACCGTGGTGAGCAAGGCCTTTACCGATGAGCTGAAAACCATGGCGCAAGAGGCTCCCGTCACCCTGGAGGAGCGGGCCTACGCCCCTTCCGATATGGACGGGAAGTTCCTGGTGATCGTGGCCACCGACGATCAGGAGTTCAACACCCGGGTGAGCCGGGACGCCGAAGCGTCCTGCAAGCTCTGCAACGTGGCCGACTACCCCAGCGCCTGCAACTTTATCCTCCCTTCCATCGTGCAGCGGGGGGACATGACCCTGTCCATCTCCACCTCCGGAAAGAGCCCCGCCTTTGCCAAGTGGATGCGTCGGCGCCTGGAGACGGAGTTCGGAGGCGAGTACGGAGAGTTCCTTGAACTTATGGGGCTGGTGCGTAAAAAGCTGTTGGCCGAAGCCCACGAACCCGAGGCGCACAAGCCCCTTTTTGAGGCGCTCATCGCCGGCGGGCTCCTTGAGATGGTGAAGGCCGGAGACAAAAAAGGGGCAGACGCCTTCCTCACCGAGGTACTGGGAGAAGGTTACACCTGCGACACGCTTGGTTTTTCTCTGTAATCACGACACCGTATGGTATCGGCTTCAACCATGGGAGGCGGGATCATGGACATACTGACAGCGGCGCTCTACCTGGCCAGTGCGGTGGCCTACCTGCTCTATCTCTTTTTCCAGAAGGAGAGGGTCCAGGAGGCAGGGTATCTTCTCTTTGGGGCGGGGTTTGCCGTCCACACCCTGGGGCTTGTCATCGCCTCGGTGCAGACCGGGTACCTGCCCGTGCACAACCTGCGTGAGACCCTGGGCCTTGCCGCCTGGGCCGTGGCCCTGGTGTTTCTGTTCTTAAGGGCCCGGTACCGCATCAAGGTGATGGGGGTCTATGCCGCGCCCCTGGCCCTTCTGGCCTACACAGCGGCCCTGCGGGTCCCGGACCTGCCGCCGACGCAGCCCGAGGCGGTGTACGCCAACTTCTGGTTTTTTGCCCATGTCATCACCATCTTCCTGGGGGAAGCCGCCCTGGCCATGGCCTGCGGTGCGGGTATTCTTTATATCCTCCAAGAGAACGCCATCAAGGAGAAGAAACGGGGTTTCTTTTACCGTCGCCTTCCCTCCCTGGAGCAGCTTGACGGCATCGGGTATGCCAGCATCATCGCCGGCTTTACCGCCCTGACCCTGGGGCTGGTCACCGGCCTGCTCTACTCCAAGATCATCTGGCACCGGTTTATCAGCTGGGACCCGAAAGAGGTCTGGTCCGGAATCTCCTGGGTGATCTACGCCGTGCTCCTCCACGAACGGCTCGTGGGGGGGATGCGGGGACGCAAGGCAGCCTGGCTTGCCATTGCGGGGTTTGCGGTGCTGCTTTTTACCCTTTTCGGGGTCAATTTTTTCATGGAAGGTCACCACGGGGAGTTTACCCGGTTTTAGGTGAGTTCATCCGGTTTTAACGGACGAGAGACACGGCGTTATGCGAGAAATTGTACTGACAGGTTTGAATCACAAGACGGCCCCGGTTGCCCTCAGGGAACGCCTCGCCATGAATCGGCAGGAGTGCATGGAGGCCATCGACGCCCTGAGGGAGCATCCCCATGTGGACGAGGTGCTGCTCTTTTCCACCTGCAACCGGGTGGAGGTGCTCATGGCGGCCAAGGACGGCCATGCCGCCCTGAAGGCTGCCAAAGGCTACATTGCCACCCTCAAGGGCCTGCCCGTGGAGGAGTTCGACTCCTGCCTCTACGAGTACCACCGGGAAGAGGCCGTGCGGCATATGTTCAATGTGGCGGCAAGCCTCGACTCCATGGTGGTGGGCGAGCCCCAGATCCTGGGGCAGGTCAAGGATGCCTATCACCTCACCGCTTCCAAGAAGGCCACGGGCCCCCTTCTCAACCGGCTGATGCACCGCACCTTCCATGTGGCCAAGCGGGTGCGCAGCGAAACGGGCATCGGCGACAGCGCTGTTTCCATCAGCTACGCGGCCATTGAGCTGGCCCGGAAGATTTTCGGGTCCCTGGAAGGGCGCAAGATCCTTCTGGTGGGGGCCGGTGAGATGGCGGAACTGGCCGTGGAGCATCTGATCCAGCACCAGGCCGGGGACATCTATGTGGCCAACCGGACCCTCAACCGCGGGGTGGAGCTGGCCCGGCGCTTCAACGGCAGCGCCATCGCCTTGGAGGAGATCCCCGAGACCCTCACCGAGGTGGACATCATCATCAGCTCCACGGGATCCCCCACCTGCGTCATCACCAGGGAGATGGTCAAGCCGGTGATCAAGCGCCGGAAGGGGCGCTCCATTTTTTTCATCGACATTGCCGTGCCCCGGGACATCGACCCGGCCATCAACCGTCTTTCCAACGCCTATGTCTACGACATCGACGACCTGAAAGAGGTCATCGACGGCAACATCGAAAGCCGACGGGCCGAGGCCATCAAGGCCGAGCGCATTGTGGAGGAGGGGGTGGTTGGCTTCTCCCGTTGGGTGGAGGGGCTCCGCACGGTGCCCACCATCAAGGCGGTGCGGGAAAAGGTGGCCTCCATTGCCGAAGGGGAAGTGGAAAAGACCCTCTCGGGCATGGCGGGCCTCTCCGAGGAGGAGAAGGCCGCCATTCGCCGCATGGGCCAGGCCATCGTCACCAAGGTGGTGCACGACCCCATTCGGTTTATCAAGGACGGCTGCCACAACCGGGACGAATCCCGTGCCCTGAGCTATGCCCGCAGCTTATTTAACATTCACGATTAGGCCGGCAACGGCGTTGCAGAAGGGGCCCGGGCGGCCTTTCTGCGGTATAGGGGAGGTTCAGACGTGACACAGACCGCTTTTCTTTTTCCCGGACAGGGCTCCCAGGCCATCGGCATGGGAGAGGACATTTACCAGGAGTTCGGGGTGGTGCGCGAGGTCTTTGAGATGGCCGACGAGATCACCAAGTCCCACCTGACCCGTCTCTGCTTCAAAGGCCCCATGGACGAGCTCACCCAGACCGTCAACCTGCAGCCCGCAGTGACCGCCGTGAACCTGGGCTTTCTGGCCGCCCTGGCCTCGGTGGGGGGCGACCGGTTCGAGGTGGCCTGCGGCCACAGCCTGGGCGAGTACGCCGCCCTTTGCGCTGCAGGGGTTGTCTCCCCGGAGGACACCCTTACCCTGGTCAAGAACCGTGGTGAGCTCATGGACCAGGAGGCCCGCAAGCACAAAGGGGCCATGGCCGCGGTGCTGAATCTCGACTATGCCACGGTGGACGCACTGGCCGCGAGCCTCCGTGAGGAGGGGGCACCGCCCACCAAGGGGGTCTGGGCCGCCAACCACAACGGCGAAATGCAGATCGTGGTGAGCGGTGACCCCGACTCCGTGAAGCGGTTCGGCGCCGCCGCCCGCGAAAAAAAGGGGCGCGCCGTTCCCCTGAAGGTGAGCGGCGCCTGGCACAGTCCCCTGATCCAGGGGGCGGAGGAGCCGTTTCGCCGGGTCCTGGAATCGGTCTCCTTTAAGGGGCCTGCCAAGGGGCTTTTGTTCAATGTGACGGCCGAATCTGAAGAGGATCCCGTGGCCATGAAGGAGAATATGGCCCGCCAGCTGGTGAGCCCCGTGCGGTGGTACGACACCATGACGCGTCTCCTCGCAGACGGGGTGACCCGTTTTGTGGAGGTTGGGCCCGGCAAGGTCCTGTCGGGCATTGCACGAAAAATCGTGCCTTCAGACGGCTCCTGCGAGGTGGTGAATATCTCTTCCATGGCAGAGCTGGATGCCTGGATGAATACCCTGGCATAATCTCTTTTTTTTCTCGCCAATTCAGAGCGTTGCTTCGCTTTTTCGGCGCCCTTGCCTCCCTTGCGGGGCCGGGGCGCCTTCCTCAATAGATCTTTACAAAATTCGTAAACTGTGTTTACAGTAGGCAGGTTAAACAAAAATTCGCCAACCAAGCTCAGAGGAGAGGTTTGAGTATGGATCAGGAAACACTGGAATATTTCAGGAAGTTTTTAACTGATCGGCTTAATGACCTTCTGGAACAGGCTGACAGCACTGTTGAAGGAATGACTGCCCAGAAGGAGAGCTTCCCCGATCCCACGGACCGAGCATCGCACGAGGAAAACAGGAACTTCATGCTTCGTATTCGCGACCGCGAACACAAGCTGATCAAGAAGATAAAACAAGCCCTGGAGCGCATTGATAACGGGGTTTTCGGTATTTGCGAAACCTGCGAAGAGTACATTACCGTCGAGCGGCTCAAGGCCCGCCCCGTCACCACGCAGTGCATCGATTGCAAGACCCGGGCGGAAGCAAGGGAAAAAGCCCTTGGCCTCTGATCGCGCTTCGGCGGGGATCGACCTTCACATCCACACCACCGCCTCGGACGGGTCTTTGTCGCCGCAGGAAGTGGTGCGACGTGCCCGCAGAGCCGGCCTGGCCGCCATTGCCATCACCGATCACGACACCGTGGAGGGGGTCCGTCAGCTGGTAGCCCACGGACTCCCGGACGATTTAGGTTTCATCACCGGGGTTGAGATCAGCTCCCTTCCCCCTGCGCCATATCGCAGCAAGGGCAGTTTCCATATTCTTGGTTACGGTATCGACCCCGAGGCCCCGCCCCTTGCGGAGGCCCTTGAATCCCTGCGCCTTCAGCGCGAGACGCGAAATCCCCAGATGATTGACCGCCTTAACGAGCTCGGCATGGACCTGACCCTGGCCGAGGTGTCGGCCGAGGCCGGTGGCGCTGTGGTGGGCCGTCCCCACATGGCTGCGGTGATGGTGCGGAAAAAATGGGTGGGCTCGGTTGCCGAGGCCTTTGACCGGTACCTGGCCACAGGGCGTCCCGCCTATGTAGAAAAGGGTCGCATTGATTTTGAAAATGCGGTAAGTCTCATTCGTGCCGCAGGGGGGCTCCCCGTGCTGGCGCACCCTGTGACCGTGGGGCTCTCCCCGGATGACCTCAAAGGGCTCCTTGAGAGCCTGGCCCGCCTGGGCCTGGCCGGTGTGGAAGCCTACTACTCCACCCACCCACCGGAGCTCACCCGTTTTCTTCTCGGCTGCGCCGAGTCCCTGGGACTTGTGGTGACCGGCGGGTCGGATTATCACGGGGCGTATAAAAAAGGTATCGAGTTGGGCGTGGGGCGAGGCGATCTCCATGTACCCTTTGATTGTTACGCCACCTTAACCGCTGCATTGCCATGAATCACATTGAAGACCTGTCACAGTTGGAGGCCCACCTCAACTACACCTTCGGCGATCGAAGCTTTCTTGCCACGGCCCTGATGCACAGCTCCTATGTCAACGAACAGGGAGATGCCGTCCTGGAAGACAACGAACGCCTGGAGTTTTTGGGGGACGCCGTATTGAACCTGGTTGTGGGCGACGCCCTGATGCACAACTTCCCCGAGCTCAATGAGGGCAGTTTGTCGCGCATGCGCTCCAACCTGGTCAACGAGACCCAGCTGGCCGAGATCGCCAGGCAGCTGGAGCTGGGGCAGTTTATCCGCCTCGGCAAAGGAGAGAGCCAGACCAACGGCCGGGACAAGAATTCCATTCTCTCCGACGTCCTGGAAGCGGTCATCGCCGCGGTTTACTTAGACGGCGGGTTTGACGCCGCCTACCGGCTCATCAGCCGCCACTTCAAGCCCCTTCTGAGCGGCGCGCGCCCTTCGCGACTCAACAGCGACAGCAAGAGCCTGCTCCAGGAGTACTCCCAGGTCCACCTTAAGGAGATTCCCCGCTACCGCGTGGTCTCGGAGATGGGACCGGACCACGACAAGACCTTTCAGGTCTGCCTCAAGACCCGCGATATCGAGACCATGGGCTACGGAAAGAGCAAGAAGGCCGCCGAACAGGACGCCGCCCGCATTGCCCTGGATCTTTTGAAGGAACGGGGGCTCTAAAGTCATGGCCCCTTTACGTCGTCGGTGAGCCGCCCATGGCCGCCGACACCCCCCGCCCCTTTGTCGTTCCCCTCTTTATCCCCCATGCGGGATGCCCTCACCACTGTATCTTCTGCAACCAGCACGCTGTCACCGGACGAAAACGCGAAGGCGCCCCTGCCATGCCCTCCCTTGTGGCCATGGAAGGGGAGATTGAGCGATGGCTGGGCTGGGCTGCAAACCGCCATCCCGTGGAGATCTCCTTTTACGGTGGAACCTTTCTGGGGCTGCCTTCTGAAACTGTGAGGGCCTGTCTGGACCTGGCCCATGGCTACGTCAAGGCAGGGCGAATCCAGGGGATTCGCTTTTCCACCCGTCCCGACACCGTCACCCCGGAGACCCTTGCCCTTCTTGCCGGGTACCCCGTCACCACGGTGGAGCTCGGGGCCCAGTCCATGGAAGATGCCGTGCTCACGGCAAGCACCCGGGGCCATACGGCCGCAGACACCGAGAGGGCCACAGCACAGTTGAAGGCAAAGGGGTACGTCACCATTCTCCAGATGATGGTGGGGCTTCCCGGGGAGACCCCGGCGCTTTTTCGCTCATCCCTTCAGCGCATCCTTGACCTCGATCCCGAGGGCATTCGCATCTACCCCACCGTGGTCTTGAAGGGCAGCGGCCTGGCTGCCCTCTGGCGTGACGGGCGCTATGAACCCCTTGCCCTGGAAGAGGCGGTGGCGCGGAGCAAAGAGGCGTGGCTCATGGCTGCCCGACGGGATATCCCTGTGATCCGCATGGGCCTTCAGGACAGTGAGGAGATGCGTCTTACCCATGTCCTGGCCGGGCCCCATCACCCCGCCTTCGGCCATCTGGTCCACAGCGCGCGGTTTCGGGACATGGCCGATGCCCTTGCCCGGCGGCTTTTTTCACCTGGGGATGCCCCGGTGTTTCGCGTCCACCCCAAAAGCGCCTCGCGCCTTCGGGGGAATAAAAACAGCACCCTGGAAAGCCTTAAGGCGCGATACGGCCTTGCCGGGATTGAGGTGGCCCTGGACGATGCCCTGGCTGAGAGCTCTCTGGCCGCTGGCGGCTGGGTGGTGGATTCGGTACGACAATGCTTTGCAAAAGATCTGGAAAGTTGATAAAGAACATCGGATGATCAGCAGTGCTTTCCATGAAAACGCAAGCCAACCGGGAGGCCTGCTCATCTGACTCCCGCCCGACAGACACCGGTCGATTCATACGAAGCGATTTAGATTTCAAGTGTTCCAAAGGAGCAGAGAATGACCAACGCAAACTACTTTTTTACTTCGGAGTCCGTAACGGAGGGTCACCCCGACAAGGTGGCCGACGCTATTTCCGACTCCATCCTGGATGCCATCATGGCCCAGGACACCCGATGCAGGGTTGCCTGCGAGACCCTGGTTACCACCGGCATGGCCTTTATCGCCGGTGAGATCACCACCAGCTGCTATGTGGACATGACCCAGATTGTCAGGGACACCATCCGCGAGATCGGCTACGACTCATCAGATATGGGCTTTGACTGGCAGACGTGTGCTGTGATTTCCAGCATCGACAAGCAGTCCGAAGACATTGCCCAGGGCGTTAACGAAGGCGAAGGCCTCTTCAAGGACCAGGGCGCCGGCGACCAGGGCCTGATGTTCGGCTACGCCATCGACGAGACCCCTGAGCTTATGCCCATGACCGTGGTGTTCGCCCACAAACTCACCCAGCGTCTTGCCGAGGTGAGGAAAACCGGCGTGCTTCCCTACCTTCGCCCCGACGGAAAAGCCCAGGTCACCATTGAATACGAAGACGGAAAGGCTACGCGCGTGGACACCGTGGTGGTCTCTTCCCAGCACACCCCCGAGGTGAGCCACGAAGACCTTCAGGAAGGCATCATCAAAGAGGTGGTGCTCAAGGTCATTCCCCTTGAGATGATCGACGACAAGACCCGATTCTTCATCAACCCCACCGGGCGGTTTGTTGTGGGTGGCCCTATGGGTGACTGCGGCCTCACCGGCCGTAAGATCATCGTTGATACCTACGGCGGTCGAGGAAGCCACGGCGGCGGTTGCTTTTCCGGAAAAGATCCCTCCAAGGTGGACCGAAGCGCCTCTTACATGGGCCGTTACATCGCCAAGAACATCGTGGCCGCAGGCCTTGCCAAGGAGTGCGAGGTCCAGGTGGCGTACGCCATCGGCGTGGCCGAGCCCGTCTCTGTCCTTGTGGACACCATGGGCACCGGGGTTATCCCCCAGGAGCGCATCGCTGAGATTGTCCGCGAGGTCTTTGACCTGCGCCCGGCAGCCATCATCGAGCAGCTCGACCTTCTGAAGCCCATTTACAAAATGACCTCAGCTTACGGCCACTTCGGACGTACCGACAGCGAAGGCTTTACCTGGGAGCGCACCGACAAGGTGGACATCCTCCGGGAGAAAGCCGGTATCTGAGGTTTTTCCGTACCACGGGTCTGACGGGTAGATCATCAAAGGGGCGCCTCCCTCATGGGGGCGCCCCTTTTTATTTTCGGCGCTTGTCCGGGGGCGGGTCCAGGACAATGACGACCCGGCACTGGCTGAGGAAGGTGGTGTGGGAGACGTCTGCGCGGATGCGGGCGGCGTCCTGGCTGCTGATGATGATGTCGGTGCGGGCATCCTCGGTGGTGCCGATGCCGGTGACCATGAGGGGGTTCTCTCCGGCGGAGAGGCCCTGACCGGCCCGGGCCAGGGAGCTTTCATAGACAGCCACCCCGCGCTGGACCGCGTACTCCCGGCTGATGACCGTGGGGCCGTAAACCTCTTCCCCGGATTCGGTGACCACGCGCGGAGCAAGCCCGGGGATGACGTCCACCCCGCGGGCATCGACGATGAGGCCGGTGTAGGCGTCGTGGGTGGGCAGGGCTCCGGAGGTTTCTGACGTGAACAAAGGTCTGATGGGGTTGATCTGCCGGATCTCTTCCGGAAGGATGAGCTGGGAGAAGGCCCCCTTGAGGGGGAGGGTCAGGGTGACCTGGACGGATCCGTCTGTGAGGAACCGTTTTTCCGTCATGGGGATGGACAGAAACATCAGGTCCACCTGGGCGACAACCTCCCGGCTGGCCCCCATGACATCGCCGCCGGTGGTGTCGCCGTGGATGGTAAGGCGCCGGAGGATGGACGAGAGGTTGGCCCGGGCCGCCTCAACGGCCCGGTTGACGTAATGCTCCCTTGCTTCGGGGGAGGCAGGCTGCCCGGTCTTCTCATTGGGGGCATGCATCCCTTCGGCCCGCACCGTGCTGTTGCTCCAGTCGATGAGGCCGTGATCAAAGTTTTCTGTTATCCCCTGGCCCGCGGCACCGAAAAGGGGCCCGGAAGAGAGGAGCGTCAGCGCTCCCAGGAGAACAAGGGTCATCAGGCGTCGTTTCATGACGGGCCTTATAAAAAGGTCGTGGACAATACCGCTCAGGGGAAAACCGATGGGCCCTTGGAAAAAACACCGATTCCGGGGTCTTTTGACGGGGCCCGTGGCGTGGTTCGCAAAAACCCGATATCAGCGAACCCCTTCTTTGTCAATGGTGACCAGTGAGACGTTTTTGTAGTAGTGATGCAAAATGGTGTCGTAGGTGAACCCGGAGGCCGCCATTTTCCGGGCCCCCCACTGGCTCATGCCCACACCGTGGCCGTAGCCGCACCCCTCGAAGGTGAAGTGCCTCTTTTTCCGGGTAACCGAGAACCGGGCGCTCCTGATCACCTCGGGGCCCATGGCCAGCCTGAACTCGTTTCCGGTGAGCTCAAGGCGTCCCCGGGAGGTGCTGATGATCACCCGGCCGTTGCGGCCGGAAGGGGAGGGCTCGCTGGTTTCCAGGGAGATGATTCCCCCGGGGCGGTACCCCTTTTCCCACAATTTTTTGACCATGCTGTCGGCGTCGATCTCCCCTGTCCAGCAGGCATCCGGGGCCAGTCGGCTGAAGCTGTCCTTGACCCCCTTCAGGTAGGGAAGGGCCGCTCCCCAGACCGCATCGGCGCTTTCGGTCATGCCGCCGCTGTTGGCGTGGAAGCAGGCGATGATGGGCAGGCCCTGAAAGGCGAGGTAGTGTCCCTTTGTGCTGTCCACCGGGGCGGTGGTCTCCGGGGCCTCGGCATCGGCGCCCCCGTAGACCTGGAACGCGGTGGTGGCCTCCAGGTCAAAGCGGGCGTGGGCCTTGCGGTTAAGGAGGGTGTGGTAGGTGTAGGAACGTGAGGCCACGGCCTGGGCTTTCAGGGCCTCCTCCGGCCAGAGGGGGCTCATCTCTTTGGGCAGGACCCCGTAAAGGTACTCTTCCACCGGCAGGGTGTTGACCACGGAGATGCCCTCTTCATCCGGCCAGAGGGTCACCACGCCGCGGTAGGCGTGTCCGTCCACCCGGGGGCGCGCGGAGCCGGGCTCCAAGGTCAGGGTGAGGTTGCCGGCCACGACCCCGTTGACCACCAGGCCGTCCTGGCCCGTGGTGACGGTGACCGGCCCGTTGCCTTCAAAGAGGGGGGATCCGTCCCGAAGCACGGTCATGGGCTCTCCGGTACGGCCCAGGATCACCTGCTCCACCTGGTGGTGCAGCAGGACCCGGACCTTTTCCGGGAGTTTTGCCATGGCTTTGTCCTGGGGCTGCGGCGCGGGCTGCTCTCCGGCCAGGATCTCGGCCTGGCGCAGCCAGGCCCGGGCCGAGGAGCTGCGCATGTGCTCGGGGTAGAGCTCCACAAAGCGCTGGAAGTGGGTCACGGCCTCGGCAAAGCGGCCGTTGCGGTAGGAGACCGCCCCCAGGGCAAAGCGGGCGTCGATGATCACCGCGGTGTCGGGGTAGGTGGTCTCGATCTGTTCCAGGCAGGCAACGGCTGTGTCGGGCAGGTTCAGGTTGCGGCTGTAAAGAACGGAGAGAAAGAGCAGGGCCCTTGCGCGTTCCTCTCGATCGATGCTGCCCTCCAGGATACGTCGGTAAAGGGCCGCAGCTTCAAGGGGGCTGCCCTGCTCCAGAAGGCCCGAGGCCTCCTCGAAGAGGTCGTAGCGGGGTGCGGATGCTGCAAAGACGGGCGGGACGACGAACAGGAGCAGGCAGAGGGTGACAAGGTATTTCAGGCGAATCATGGGGTGAGTTCCCTCCGGGTGAAACGGTTAAAATCGGTTGATCTTTGTCGATTGAATTGACTATACTTTTCCGGCAGAACAAGAGTAGCGGATAATGCGGATATTGACAACCAATCCACAGGGGCTTGCGTTGAAATGGATCGGGCGAACATGCGGCTATGTCGGGCGAGTCACCCTGGATTATGTGGGGATGGCCCTGGTTCGGGCTGCCTTTACCCTGCGGATTCTCACCCTTCTGGTGAGGCGGCCGGCCGACGGCCGCGCCCAGGTGAAGCGTGCGGTGGTGGAGCAGATCTACTTTACGGCTGTCCAGGCCCTGCCCCTGATCATCCCTTTGGCCCTGCTTGTGGGCAGCGCCATGATCATTCAGTTTACCAAGGTCTCCGGGGAGTTTGAGCTCGGAAAGGCCGCCGTCATTCTCATTGTCCGTGAAATCGGTCCCCTCATCACCGCCCTGGTGGTCATCCTGCGCTCGGCCACGGCCGTCACCGCCGAGATGAGCTGCATGACCGTGTTCAACGAGATCGAAGCCATGGAGATGTCCGGGGTGGATCCCATGTGGGTTCTCTCCTACTCCCGGTTCACCGGCATCACCTCGGCGGTGGTCTGTCTCTTCGTGGTCTTTGACCTGGCAGCCCTCTTCGGCGGCCAGGTGGTGGCCTGGGCCACCACAAGCCAGTCCGGAGACATCTTTATCTTTCAGGTGGCCAGGGCCATCAGCGGCACCGATCTGGTGGTGAGCCTTGTCAAGGCACTGCTCTTCGGCCTGATCATCACCGTGGTGAGCCTGTTCCACGGGTACACCACCGTCCGCAAGGTCTCCCGTATCCCCGTGAGTGTTTCCCGGGCCTCCGTGGAGAGCTTTTTTGCCTGCATGCTGGTCAACGCCTTTGTCTCCATCGTTTTTTACCTGTAGAGGATGCCATGCCCATGCCGACACCTGCCGCCGGGGATTCCGGTACAGATCCCACACCGGTGGTCCGGTTGACGAATCTTTCGGTGGAGGACACCTGGAAGGGCAGGGCCCTCACCGACCTGGACCTCTCCCTGCCCCCGGGGACGGCGGTTCATCTCTCCGCCGACAACCCGGCCGACGCCCACCTGCTGCTCAGGTGCCTTGCCACCTTGAGCTGGCCCACCCGGGGTCGGTATCTTTTTGGCGGCGAAGAGCTGCCCTTTACCTGGTATGAGAGGCTCCTTCCCGTGAAGCGCAGGATCGGGTACCTCTACCCCATGGCCGCCATGGTGAGAAACCGCACCGTGGAGGAGAACCTCGATTATCAGGCCCACTACTTCAGCGACACGGACCTTGCCCGTCATCAGGGGCTCAAGGAGGAGCTGGTGCAGGCCTTCGGCATCCGGGACGCCCTTCCCTTCTGCCCGGAGCTGGTGAGTGCCATGGAGCAGAGGCGCGCCATCGCCGTGCGGGACATCCTCAAGGAGCCCCTGCTCTTTCTGGCCGAGTACCCGGAAGAGTTTGTGGGGCGCGGGTATTTCTCCTGCTTCATCGCTGAGATCCGGAAGGTCCTCTCGCGGGGGGGCGTGTTTGTCTACACCACCAACTACCGCGGGTTCGGCAAAGAGCTGACCCCCCTGGACCTTCGCCTGGAAAACGGCACGCTCGCAAAGGAGCTGGCACCATGATTGTTCGCTACGACACCCGCGAAAAGGTGGTGGGGGCCTTTATGCTCTCCATCATGATCCTTCTGGCCCTCACCGTCCTGGCCATCGGCCGGAGCAAGGACTGGTTCCGGGAGAAGGTGACCTATTTCACCACCTTTAAGGAGAGCTACAACCTGGAGACCAATGCGGCGGTGAAGCTCTTCAATGCCGATATCGGCAAGGTCACGGAGGTGAGCCTGGTGGGCAACGTGGTCCACGTGCGCATGGCCATTTTTGCCGAATACGCCCCGCGCATCCGAAAAGACTCCATCGCCACGGTGCAGAGCGTCAACTACATCGGCAACAAGTACATCTCCATCACCCCGGGCACCCCGGAGTCGCCCGAGCTCCTGGCTGACGAGGAGATCTCTTCGGAAGAGCAGCCGTCCGTGGCCGACCTCCTGGCCAAGTTCGAGGTGGAGGAGACCGCCAAGAAGGTGATCCGGGCCGTCCAGGACGTCTCGGAGGTGGCCACCCTGCTCCGGGACCCCGAAGGGCCGTTGTTTGAGGCCTTGAACAGCATCAACAACTCCTTGAACGCCGTGGAGGTTCGCGTGGGGGCCATCCTGGACAGCCTGGCCGTGGCCGTGGACAAGATGCCCCACACCGTGGACCTGGTGGATCGGGACCTGGAAAAGGTCCACGAGATCGGCATGGAGATCCAGACCAACATCGCCCTGCTGCAGCAGGTCCTTGAAAATGTGGAGGTGGGAAGCCGGGACGTGCCTGCCATCACCGAGACAACGGTCAAGGGGATTGAAGAGATCCGGGTGGGGGTGGAGCAGATTGACGAGGTGGTCAAATCCCTTAAAAAGAGCATCCTCATCCGTGGGAACCTGCCACCTGGACCCGAGGTGCGGGGGCAGGACGCGGGGACCCGCCCCTGACCCATGGGGGGAGAAGCGTTTAGAGCCACCGACAGTCGTGCCGGTGGCTTTTTTTATGCCAGAAAGGTCTCGGCGATGAAGTCGGCGACGCCCTGGGCATCGTCCGGATCCAGGGTGGGCAGGCCGTCTGCCTGGGGGGCATCGGTGATGCGGGCCACAAGCCTGGTGAGGCCTTTTAAGGGGGCTTTTCCTGTTTCCCGTCTGTGGACTTCGATTTTGGGGCGGGCCGAGCCCTTGTAGCCTTCGGTGATGATGAGGTCCAGGTCCGCCATCTGCCCTTCCAGCTCTTCCAGCCGCACCGGCGTGACCTTTTTTACCAGGGCGTAGGCCGTCTCCGAGGCCACCATCACGGCGTCGGCTCCGGCCTGCTGGTGTTTCCAGCTGTCTTTTCCTTCGTGGTCCATGGAAAACCCGTGGGCCGTGTGCTTGATGACGCCCACCCGAAAGCCTTTTTGCTGCAGCAGGGGGATGATGCGTGTGATGAGGGTGGTTTTTCCGGACCCCGATGTGCCCACAATGGAAAGGGTGACAGCCATGTTTTTGTCCTTGGTTTGAAAGGTTGGCCGCTGCCGACGGGGCAGGGACATCGCTACCCTAAAAGATGGCCTTCGGCCTTGTCAAGGCCAATGAGGCCCCGGGTTATGGCTTCACCGGCATCTTTTTTTGTGCATTGGGAAGGATCCTTTGAAAGCGCGGAGGCAATGCGCTATTCTGGCCCCTTTGAAGGCTTTGGATTCACGAGATGTAATGTCAGGAGCGCAACGCATGATAGAGAAAAACGTGGTACTTACCGGCATGCCCGCCGCGGGCAAGAGCACCGTGGGGGTGATCCTGGCCAAGCGCCTGGGCCTGAATTTCACCGACAGCGACGTCTACATCCAGACGTGCGAGGGGCGGCGTCTTTCCGAGATTATCCGGGAGGAGGGGCTGGACAGATTCAAGGAGATCGAAGAGGGGCGCCTGTGCGAGATGGCGGTCACCGGCACGGTCATCGCCACCGGGGGCAGTGTTATTTACGGGCAGCGGGCCATGGATCACCTGGCTTCAGGCGGGGTCATCGTCTACCTTCACACCCCCCTTTCCGTTCTCATGGAGCGGCTGAGCGACCTAAACGCCCGGGGCGTGGTGATCCAGCCGGGCATGAGTGTGGAGAGCCTTTACCAGGAGCGCCACCCCCTGTACATGGGGCGCGCTCACATCGTGATTCCCACCGACGGCCTCACCCCGTCCGGGGTGGCAGACGCCATCCACGAGGCCTTGATCAAGAGGGAAGGCGAAGCCTGGCGGTAGAGCGGCTTAGGCGTCCTTTTTGGGGGCGTCTTCATCGTTTTGGGCCGGGGGCTCGGTTTCGGGCTCTTCATCCTCATCGGTGGCGCCCAGGGGGCGCCTTCCGAAGGCCATGGCCCCGAAGATGCTCAGCTCGTAGAGGAGGATCATGGGGGTGGCCAAAAGGATCTGGGTGACCACGTCCGGCGGGGTGAGGATGGCCCCGAAGATAAAGAAGAAGACCACGGCGTACTTGCGGTTTTTTCGCAGGAAGGCCGGGGTCACCAGCCCCAGGGCGGCCAGGATGGTGATGAAGATGGGCAGCTCAAAGGCAAGGCCAAAGGCCATGAGCAGCTTGGAGGCAAAGGAGAGATACTCCTTCATGGTGGGCAGGGCCCGCAACGACTCCGAGGCAAAGCCCAGGAAGAACTTGAACCCGAAGGGGAAGACAAAGAAATAGCCGAACAGGGCGCCGCCGGTGAAGAAGACGACGGAGAGCAGGACGGCCGGTGCCATGACCCACTTTTCCCGCTTGTAGAGACCCGGTGCGATGAACATCCATATCTCGAAGATGATCACCGGGCTGGCCAGAAGCAGGCCGGCCAGGAGGGAGACCTTGAGGTAGGTGAAAAAGGCCTCGGGCAGCCCCGTGAAGATGATGGCGTCGCCCTTGGGAAGCACCTCGATGAGGGGGCGGGTGAGGAGGTCGAAGATCACCTCCTTGAAGCCGTAGGCGACGGCCGCTCCGATGGCGATGGCGATGAAGCAGCGGATGAGCCGGGTTCTCAGCTCGTCCAGGTGCTCGGTAAACGGGAGTTTGTCCTCTTCCTGCATGATCCGTGTCTCTTTATGGGGTGATCTCGGGGGGCGGTGCCGCGGCCCCGGTATGCTATCCCTCGGTCTGGTCCGGCGTCTCGCGTTTCGGCGTTTCCGTGTCGGGGGAGGCGTCGTCTTTGGCGGCCAGGGTCACTTTTTTCATTTCACCACCGGCCTTTTCGGTGGAAGGGGTCTCTAAGTCCACCGTAAAGGTTTCCTTGAGATCGCTTGTTGCCTTGCGAAATTCTCCAAAGGCTCTGCCGAGGGTCTTGGCCAGTTCCGGCAGCTTTTTCGGGCCGATGACAATGAGTGCCACGGCCATGATCAGGAGGATTTCGGGCATCCCCATTCCAAACATGGTGGTCATCTCCTTGAAAAAATTGAGAGTTGTCTCGGGTAAAACGCAAGGACGGTTGTACTTGTTTTGGGGGGCGGTGTCAAGGTGAAGGGGCCGTGTTCACAGGGCCAAGGCGTAACAGTTCAGTTGCCTCCGGCGGCTCGCTTTTTTGAAAAAAGCTCCTTGATAAACGTAAAAACAAGAGGGGCTATGCAAGGTTGCTGTGGATACCAAAAAATGAGACCTGTTTGTCAAACTTTTCAAAGGTTTGGTTCCCGGCAGGGCCCACGGAGGCAAAAATTTAAATGCGTTGGCCCTGGCCGTGTTCATGGGGGGGATGGTGCCTGAATAACTTAGGGCCGATTGACAGGTATCCGGGGAATGTACTACAAGGGATTGTCTGCAACATAAAGGGGTTGGGCTGGGTGCGTCGCAGTCGGGCGCCGTCTGAAACGGTTTTTGTGCTGTATGGAGGCGATCATGGCGATTCAATCGGTAAAACGGGCACTTGATATACTCTCCCTCTTCACGCCGTCCCAGCCTTCCCTGGGCATCACCGAGATGGCCCGCCTTTTGGGCCTTGCCAAGCCCACCATCCACGGCCTGGTACAGACCCTGGCCGATGAGGGGTTCCTCAGCCAGAGCGATGAGACGAAAAAGTACGCCCTGGGCCTCAGGGTGTATGAACTGGGGACCTGCGTGGTCAGCCACCTGAGGGTCAACCAGATCGGCGGCCCTGCGGCTCGGCGCCTGGCACGGCAGACCTCCCTGATGTCCCGCATTGCCATCTGGGATCGGGGCATGGCCCTGGTGACCTTGAACCAGCTGCCCAACGACCCCTCCCTTCCCTTCACCAACCTGGGGCCCAAGGTCCCGGCCTATTGCTCGGCCGTGGGAAAGGCCATGCTCTCCACCCTGCCTGTGGATGCCCTTGACGCCTACTTTGACCGCACCCGGATGACCCCTTTGACCCCCAAGACCCTCACCGACGAGGGGGCCCTGAGAAGGGAGCTTTCCACGGCCCGGAGCCGGGGCTACGCCCTGGAGTCCGAGGAGTACATCATGGGCCTGGCCTGCATCGGCGCTCCTCTTTTTGATCACACCGGTCGGGCCGTGGCCGCCATCAGCGTCTCCGGTTCCCCGGAGCTTCTGGAATCAGGGGAGGTGCCGGCCATTGCCACGGATGTGATGCGGACGGCCGGCGAGATCTCCTTTGCCCTGGGCTTTACACCGGAATCGGTTCCCGATCAGTCGCCTTCGAATTCACACATGGCGTAGATGGGCGTGTCCCCGGTCTTGGCCCGGCCGCCCAGGTCGGGAAGCTCCACGATAAACCCGCACTCCACGACATCCCCGCCCAGGCTGTTCACCAGTTTGATGGCGGCCTCAATGGTGCCGCCGGTGGCGATGAGGTCATCGATGATCACCACTTTCTCGCCTTTTTCGATGGCGTCTTCGTGCATCTCCACTTCGGCCTCCCCGTACTCCAGGGCATAGGACTCCTCAATGGTTTTCCAGGGCAGCTTGCCTTTTTTGCGCACGGGCACAAAGCCCACGCCGAGCTGGTAGGCCAGCACCGCTCCGAAGACGAACCCACGGGCGTCGATGCCCACAACCTTCTGGATGCCTTTGTCCTTGTAGCGTTCGTAAAAGAGGTCGCAGGCCTTGCGGTAGGCCTCGGGGTCCTGCATAAGGGTGGTGATATCCCGGAAAATTACGCCCTCGATGGGCCAGCCGGGGATGGAACGAATGGTCTCTTTGATGTTCATGCTCTTTCCTGACATGGGGTTATATCGATACTTACTGTTTTTTATGGGGTGCCGATCCTGGGAATGGCTTTGGTGAGAAGCCCTTTGACCCGGTCGGTGTTCTTGTGGAAGACCTCGAGGATCTCCTCCCAGGAGACGGGGGCCTCGTCCTCTTTCCAGCAGTCGTAGTCGGTGCTCATGGCCACGGCAGCGTAGGGAATGCCCGCTTCGTTGGCCAGGGCCGCTTCGGTGGCCACACTCATGTTGATGACGTCGGCGCCCCAGGCGCGGAACATCCTGGACTCGGCGCGGGTGGAGAAGCGGGGGCCTTCGATGGTCACCACGGTCCCTTTTTCGTGGGTGTGGTTGCCGTGGGTCATGCTGGTTTCGTAGAGCACCTTGCGAAGATGGGCATCAAAGGGGGTGGCCATGCCGGTGTGGACGGCGCCTCCGGAAAAGTCATCGTGGAAGGTGTTGCACCGCTTGCGGGTGAAGTCGATGAACTGGTCCAGGATCACAAAGTGGCCCCGGTCGATCTCCTCACGCAGGCTGCCGCAGGCCGTGGTGGCCACGATGTGGGTGGCGCCCATCTCTTTCAAGGCGTGGATGTTTGCCCGGTAGTTCACCTGGCTGGGGCTGTACTGGTGCCGTCGGCCGTGGCGGGCCAGGAGCAGAACCCGGCACCCGTCGATGACGCCTCGGGTGATGGGGGACGAGGGCGCGCCGTAGGGGGTGGTGAGGGTGACCTCCTCGGCCTGTTGCAGGATGTTCGGATCGTCGAGTCCCGATCCGCCGATGATACCCACCTGAATCATGTGCATCTCCTTGGGAATGTCTGTGGCCTCGTGTCGGTGCGTGGGCGATGCGCTGAGAAATCATGAAACGCCAAGGCCGGCTTCCGAGGTGTTGTCAACCCGTTCGGTTTTCACTCAATCGTGCGGCCGAAGGGGCGGGACCGGTGACGCTCCGGTGGCCCGGATTCCCTTGAAAACCGCCGGATACCGCTATACGAGGCCCTTGAATTATGGTAATAAGGCTTATACGTTAATACGTGATATGAGACAATATTTTTGTTCCAGCCCCTTTGCTCACCCCCGGACAGGGGGGAGCCCACGATAGATATGAGGTCCCTATGAAGGTAGACGGCAAAGAGATGCGCCCCATCTGGCTCAGCAGCGACAACCCTTTGGAAGTTCATGTGATTGATCAGCGGATGCTCCCCCACGAGCTGGTGATTGCTCCTTTAAAGGACGTGGACGACACCATCCACGCCATTCGGGAGATGTTTGTGCGGGGGGCCCCCCTCATCGGTGCCACCGGTGCCTGGGGTGTGTACCTCGCCTGCATCAACGCCCCGGGGGGAGAGGTCTCCGACGCCTGGGTGCAGGCCGAGGCCGACCGCCTCAAGGCCTCACGCCCCACGGCGGTGAACCTGGCCTGGGCCGTGGACCGGATGACAGCGCGGATTGCCGCCGTGGAAGGCGACGGCCAACGGGTGCGCGCCGCCCGGGAAGAGGCTGCCGCCATCACCGACGAAGAGGCGGAGAACTGTCGCCTCATCGGAGAGTACGGGGTATCCCTCATCGAGGCCATCAGCAAAAAGAAAAAGGGGGAGACCGTTAACATCCTGACCCACTGCAACGCCGGCTGGCTGGCCTGCGTGGAGTACGGTACGGCAACCGCCCCCATCTACGAGGCTTACAACCGGGGGATCGATGTCCACGTCTGGGTGGATGAGACCCGGCCCCTGAACCAGGGAGCCCGCCTGACGGCCTGGGAGCTGGGCAAGCACGGGGTGAAGCATACCGTCATTGCCGACAATGCCGGCGGCCATCTCATGCAGCACGGCATGGTGGACCTGGTTATTACCGGTACCGACCGCACCACCTGGACCGGGGATGTGGCCAACAAAATCGGGACCTACTTAAAGGCCCTGGCCGCCAAAGACAACGACATCCCCTTCTGGGTGGCTCTTCCCTCCTCCACCTTTGACTGGGAGATGAACGACGGGGTTGGCGAGATCCCCATCGAGGTGCGCAATCCCGATGAGATCCGTTACATCCAGGGAAAGGTGGACGGCAAGCTGGTGCAGGTGCTGGTTCCCCCTGCAGGGTCTGCCTGCGAAAACCACGCCTTTGACGTCACCCCGGCCCGCCTGGTGACGGGGTTCATCACCGAACGGGGCCTGTGTAAGGCCAGCGGGGAAGGGGTCCTGGGCCTTTTCCCCGAGAAGGGAAAGGAGGCGTCATGTCGCTAAGTGATCAGGAAAAACAGGTGATCTCAGCCATTCAGGGGGACATCCCCGTGTGCGAAAACCCCTATCGGGAGCTGGCCGCAGGGCTTGACATGAGTGAAGAGGCCTTCCTTGAGGTCCTGCAGGGGCTGAACGACAAGGGGCTTATCCGCCGTTTCGGGGCCACCCTGCGCCATCAGAAGTCGGGGTTCACCGCCAACGCCATGGTGGCCTGGCAGGTGGAGGAGGACCGGGTGGAAGAGGTGGGATCCACCATGGCCACGTACAAAGAGGTGTCCCACTGCTATCGGCGAAACCCGGCCGAGGCGTGGCCCTATAACCTCTACACCATGATTCACGCCACCAGCAAAGAGGCCTGCCTCGACACGGCGCGCCGGATCTCCGAGCAGACCGGGGTGTCCGTTTACCGGGTGCTCTTCAGCAAGCGGGAGCTCAAGAAGATCTCCATGACCTACTTTTCTCAACCCGGGGCGTCGGCAGGGGCCTGATCTGGATGCCCCCCTGAGAATGGTCGTTTTGGCTTGTTTAAGGTGTTTGGACGTATTACCTTGTCCTCTGGTCGAGCCGACCCCCTCCTTAAAACTGTTTTGTGAGCCCTTTGAATACCCAATCTCCTGACGGCGTTCCGGTGAGCCGGGGCGCCTCCGTGATGAGAAAAGGCTTGATGACCATGCACGTGGAACATGTCGCCCTTACCGATACGGGATGCAGGCGATCCCGGAATGAAGACGCCTTTTTCGGCTGCGATGCGCTGAAGCTCTATGTGGTCTCCGACGGCATGGGGGGGCACAGGGCCGGGGATGTGGCCAGCCGCCTGGTGGTGGAGGGCATGCAGGAATACATCCGGCGGGAGGCGCCCCGAAAAGGGGGGCCGCTGGCTCCAGCAAACTCCGGGCTCTCTTGTCAGGCCGCGTGCCTCGTGGACGCCATCGCTTACGCCAACCGGAAGGTGTGGGACGAGGCCCGTCGCCGGAGCGAATGCGAGGGCATGGGGGCCACGGTATCGGCGGTGTGGATCTGCGGAGACACCTTTGTGGCGGCCAACGTGGGAGACAGCCCTGTCTACTGCGTCCACGGCCAGGCCATCGAGATGGTGTCCGTGCCCCACACCCTTCCCAAGGAGGGCAACCACGTGTTGACCCGGGCCGTGGGAGTGGGCCGGGAGGTGCAGGCCGATGTGTGCGAAAGCCAGTGCTATGGCGGGGATCGCTTTGTCCTCTGCTCCGACGGGTTGAGCAATCTGGTTTCCGAGGAGGAGATCCTGTTGACGGTGTGTCAGCAGTCCGCCGAAGAGGCCTCCCGGTCCCTGGTGGAGCTTGCCAAGGCCCGGGGCGGGGACGATAATATCACCGTGATGGTGGTGACGGTGGGTGCAAAAGGGGCCGTTTCAGGATGGCTGCGCCGGGTGTTCGGGCCCCTTTTACCAGGTATGAAAACGAGCGCACGGCGCCATGGGGCATGATGAAAGGATAATTCGATGCCGGTAGTTCAGTTGCAGTACAAAGATCGGGTGATCAGTCGACACAGGGTGGAGCCGGGGGGAAGCCTGACCATCGGGCGGCACCCGGAGAGCGATGTGGTGATCGACAACGCCGCGGTGTCGGGAAAACATGCCAAGATCGACGGCCTGGAAGGCGGCTATTTCATCACCGATCTCAAGAGCACCAACGGCACCTTTTTAAACAGCATCATGATCACGACCAGCCAGCTCAGGCACGGCGACAGCATCGTCATCGGGCGGCACCGGTTGATCTTCGGGTACGCCAAAGGGGAAGCCCGGCCGGAAAAGGAGCGGGCGCCCCTGGACAAGACCGTGGTGATGGACGCGGGCAGGCATCGCACCTCGGTTCCCTCGGCAGACGTCAACGCCTACCTCTCCGTTCTCAAGGGCGGAAGCGGCGAGATCCCCCTGACCAAAAAAGTGACCAAGGTGGGCAAGGACCCGGTGTGCGATATCGTGGTCTCGGGCTTTGGCGTGGGCAAGGTCTCCTTTACCATCAGCAAGATGCCCAAGGGGTTTCAGGTGAACTACATCAGCGGCTTCAAGCGGCCCAAAGTCAACGGCGAGCCCCTGAAGACCTCGTTGAAGCTCCGGGAGTTCGACACCGTGGACATTGGTGCCATGCGCATCCAGTTTGTCTACCGGGAGTCCCTTTTTATGTAGCGTTTGAAACCCTGTGGCGAATGCATTGGCGTCATGTGTGACATGTGGCAACCGTTTTTGCAGGAGAGGCCTGCATTTAAAAATTCTTGTAACTATTCAGCTCCAAAAAACAGCCTCCGGCGGCAAGGTGTGCCACCTTGAAAGCAGGTAGCGGAAGTGATTTGCCCCTCGTTCCTCGGGGCAAATCACTTCCGCATTTAAAACGGCATTCATGCAAATATTTTTTTTATGACCTGTTTGTTAAACTTTTTAAAAGTTTAGCCCCCGGCAGGGCCGCCGGAGGCGTAAGCTGAATAGTTACAAATTGTTTATCAAACGTTTCAAACGTTTGGCCTCCGGCAGGGCCGCCGGAGGATTTTTTTAACAAAGAGTGAGGTGGACGTGGCCACACTGCTTGTCATCGACAACTACGACTCCTTTACCTACAACCTGGTCCAGATGTTCAAGGGGATCCCCGGGCTCACCACCAAGGTGTTCCGAAGCGATGCCATCTCGCTGCGCCAGGCCGAAGTCCTTTCTCCCGATTACATTCTCATCAGCCCGGGGCCCAAATCACCGGCCCACGCCGGGATCTCCATTCCCATGATCTGTGCCTTTTACAGGCGGGTACCCATTCTGGGGGTCTGCCTCGGCATGCAGTCCATCAACGAGGCCTTCGGGGGCAAAACCGTCCGGGCCCCGGTGCCGGTCCACGGCAAGCAGAGTCCTGTGGCCCATACGGGCTCGGGTGTCTTCAAGGATGTGCCTTCCCCGGTGCGGGTGGCCAGGTACCACTCCCTCATGGTGGAGATGGCCGACGAGGCCCCCCTGGAGATCACGGCCCACTCCGAAGACGGCGTGGTCATGGGCCTTGCCCACCGCGATCACCCCTTGTGGGGGGTGCAGTTCCATCCGGAGAGCTTCATGACAGATCACGGCCGGACCATGGTCGCCAACTTTCTCAATCTCGGCCCCTTGCAGGGGCAAGTATAGCCGCTAAAAATCTATGGCGCCGGTTTCAGCCCGGCGGAAGCAGGGAGGCCCCACGGTGTTGGACAGGCTTTTCAATTCATGGCCCCACGGCCTGGTGATCACGCGCAGAGCGCTGACGTTGACAGAATCCTTTGAGGTCCTTGCCTCCCGGTTTGCCCGGGATGAGGGCACCGTGGTGCTTCTCAGCGGGGGAGAACTCGACTCCGCCCGATATCATATGCTGGCCACCATGCCCTTTCTGACCCTTTCCGGGTACGGTGAGGAGATGACCCTTGCCGTAAAGGGGCGCACAGAGCGCTTCACCGCAGACCCCTTTGACGCGGTGCGGGCCCTGTCCCGGCGGTTTGCCCTGGACGGGGAGAGCGATTGGGGGCCGGTGGCCTCGGGCCTTTTCGGGTACCTTGCCTACGACCTCAAGGATGCTGTGGAAAAACTGCCCCGCACCACCCTGGACCGTCGCAGGCTGCCCCAGCTCTGGTTTGCCGCCCCAAAGGCCCTGGTGGTGGAAGACCGTCGCACCGGCGAGGTCTCCCTCTGGGTGACGGCGGCGAGCCGGGAGGAGGCGGCCCATACCGAGGAGGCCTTCCTGGACCGGCTCAAAGGCCCTGCCCCTGCCCCGGGTCGCTTCGGCGGTGTCGGCGGGTTCACATCCAATTTCGACATGCCCGGCTACATGGCCGCCATCGAGCGGATCAAGGAGTACATCCGTGCCGGGGACATCTACCAGGTCAACATGTCCCAGCGGTTTGAAGGGGGCTTTACCGGAGATCCTTACGCCCTGTTCACGGAGCTCTTCGCCGCCAACCCCGCACCCTTTTTCGCCTACGTCCAGGCAGGCTCCCATCAGATTGTCTCCACCTCCCCGGAGCGGTTTCTCAAGCTGGAGGGGCGGGCCGTGGAGTCCCGGCCCATCAAGGGCACCCGGCCCCGGGGCAAGACCCCGGAGGAGGATGCGGCCCTGCAGCGGGAGCTGGAAGCCAGCCCCAAGGACGACGCCGAACTCTCCATGATCGTGGATTTGATGCGCAACGACATCGGCAAGGTGTGCCGGGCGGGGAGTGTCTCCGTGGTACGGCACAAGAAGGTGGAGGCCTACAAAAACGTCTTTCACCTTGTCTCCACCGTGGAAGGAGAGCTTGATCGCGGCGCCGATGCCGTGGACCTGCTCCGGGCCACTTTTCCCGGGGGGTCCATCACGGGCTGCCCCAAGATCCGCTCCATGGAGATTATCGACGAGCTGGAGAGCGATTGCCGCCATGTCTACACCGGGTCCATGGGGTACGTGAGCTTCCACGGCACCATGGACCTTTCCATTGCCATCCGCACCGCGACCCTCTGCGAAGGGCGGGTGAATTTTTCCGTGGGGGGCGGGGTGGTCTACGACTCCGATCCCGAGGCGGAGTTCCACGAGACCCTCCACAAAGGAGAGACCCTCATGAACGCCTTTACCGGGCATCGCAAGGGAAAGGCCCGGGAGACGATGGTGTGGCTGGACGGTCGCCTGACGGCGGCAACAGGTGCGGGATTTCCCGTCATGAGCCGTGCCGTGCAGTACGGGGCCGGGGTGTTTGAGACCCTGCGCGTGGAAAAGGGCAGGGTTCCCTTTCTCGGGCACCACCTTTCACGCCTGCAAAAAAGCTGGTTCGGGCTTTTCGGGGGAGACCTGCCCGAGTTGACCTGGGAGGCCATTATCCTGGAGGTTGTGGAGGCCAACGGGCTTGACGGGAAGAGCGCGGCGGTCAAGATCATGCTGGGGCAGGGGGAAGATCAGAGCCTGCCTTTCGGCGGTCACGTGGCCGTCACCGCCCGGCCGTACACCCACCGTCTGGAGGTGGTCCAGAAGCCGGGGCTCAGCGTGGTCTCCTTTCCCTCGCCTCGGATGACCTCCCTGGCCGACCACAAGAGCCTGAACTACCTGCTGAGCCTCAAGGCTCTGGCCTATGCCGAGGGCATGGGGGCTGATGAAGCCCTGTTGATGAACGGAGACAACTCGGTGTCGGAGCTGGCCACGGCCAACCTGCTTGCCCTGTCCGGGGGCCGGGTGATTCTTCCGGCCTCGCCCCATGTGCTTCCCGGGGTCATGCAGTCCCTGGTGCTCCCCATCCTGGAAGCCTGGGGATACACGGCGGTGCGCGAACCGCTGCTTGCGGCCGATCTGATTGCCATGGACGGGGTGGTGGCCACCAACGCCCTCATGGGGGCGGTGCCGGTCCTTGAGGTGGATGGGCAGGCAGTGAAAGGAGCGGTGACAGGGCTCTGTAAGGATCTTAACGCGGAACTCGGGATAAGGTAACGATTCAACGGCTGCCTCCGGCGGCAACGGCAAACGGAACAGCAACAAAAAAGCAGGCCTTTCGGCCTGCTTGGCGGGGGCGCCTCGGGGAATCGGGCATGGCCCGGGGGCGTCTAATCGTCGATGCTGGCAGCCCGAAGCATCTTGCAGAGGAGAGCGGAGAGCCGGTTGACGTGCTTTTCGATCTCTTCGCGGGTCCTTCCGGGGTAGTTCCTGAAGGTCATCAGGATGCCGTTGAGGGAGGCGTAGAAGGCGTGGGCGTGGATGCGGTCGGCACAGGCGATGCCGTTGCGCTGGAGCACCTGCTCGAACTTGTTGAGCATGGCGCGCTGGACGCCGTTGTACTTGCGAAGCAGGTCCGGGGTCATGGACCCTTTGATCATGAGGTAGCTCATCATCTGGAAGGTGGGCTCGCTGTCGATCAGGTACCTGATCAGCGACTCCGAGAAATGCTCCAGGGTCAGCTCCTCGTTTGATTCCAGCAGATTCCCGAGCCATTTCTCGATCTCCCGGAGGTCTTTGATGAAGGCCTCCACAAAGAGATCTTCCCTGCTGGGGAAGTACCGGTACATCGATGCGGGGGAGACGCCGACAGCGGCTGCAATGTCCCTGACGCCGATCTCATCGAAGGGTTTCTTGCCGAAAAGTTCCAGGGTGGCTTCAATGAGAATCTCTCGTCGAGCCTCCCGCTCTCCTTCTTTCAGCTTGAGAAACTTTGATTTATTGTCCATCATGTCCAAGAATCCTGATTGTTGCGTTTAAACTTCCCTTACCCGCATGCAAGCGGTCACTTCCATCGTGCGCAAAAATATCCATAGAGGAAGGTACAGCTCCGAATTGTGACGGATTGATCCAGCTTGTGTGGAAGGGGCTTTGATAAAACCTCTAATGACAGATATCGCTGTTTGGAAGGATTCGAGCTGAGCTGAGCTGTGTAATGGCTTCCAGAAATGAAAACGATATACCGTAAAGTTAACACCAGTATACCAGACGGAATGTGACTTATCAAGGAGAATTGACAGGGTTGCCTTGCCATGGGAAGCGGGCAAATGTATGATGCGCTTTTCGGCTGTTTCCCCTTCCCTGGACTGGGGTTACGCTCCGAAGGCAAGGCCGCGGACAGATGGCTGAACAACGGATACGATGGGCTCCTTTGCCGGAGCCATCGGTATGTCACGCACACACCGGCGAGATGCCGGAACCATAAAGCCCGAAAGGGCCCGGGAGAGATAGAAAAGTGAAAGAACTACAGGGGTTTCAGAGAAAATATTTGCGGGGCCTGGCCCACGGCATCAAGCCGGTGGTCTTCGTGGGGCAAAAAGGGGTGACCGATGCCGTGATCCTCTCCATGGAAGAGGCCTTGAACGCCCATGAGCTGATCAAGGTCAAGTTCATCGACTTCAAGGAGAAGGAGTCCAAGGAGACACTTTCCGAAGAGCTGAAGGATCGCACGGGCAGCTGCCTGGCCGGAATGATCGGTCACATGTCGATTTTTTACCGCCCCCACAAGGACCCGAAAAAGAGGCATATCGTGGTACCCAAAACACGGAAGGATATTCCGGTATAGCCGCATACCGGCGGATTTTTGACGAAACAGGCTTGATAATCGATCAAAAAAAGGCGAGGGCCCCGAAAAGGGCACCCGCCTTTTTTTATTTTTGGTGGGGCGTAACGATTTACCTTCTGAGACGATGCCTTCGGCGGCGAGGTGTGCCACCTTGAAAGCAGGTTGCGGACGGGGTTACGCTGCGTTGGTGCAGGCTTCGTCAAAGCGGGCCTTGAGGTAGGCCAGCTTGTCCGCGTCGAATTCGTCCATGTCAAAGCAGTAGCCGTCGCTTCCCTTGAGGCCGTCGGGGATGAGGTCCCCCTCTTCATCGGGGTCGGTGATCATGTCCCCGTAGAAGCATACGGAGAGCCAGCGCTCGGCCGGGTCGTCGTCAATGACATCCACCATGACAAACAGGTCGCGGTCGGTCTGGGCGGCGTGGCGTGCCCTGAGGGAGTAACTGACGCCGGGGCGGCTGTGGAAATCCAGGCTGACGCCCTCTTTGGTGTTCAGGTAGTCTTTGAGGCTGAGGAAGGCTTCTTTCATGCGTGTGTCCGTCTCGGTCCAGCTTTCGGCGAAGGCGTTTACGGCATCGAGAATGGTCGAATCGGTCATGGTCGGGCTCCTTGGTGAATAGGGTCTGGGAAAAAGAGGGGGAGACGGCCCGGGCTGGCCGTGGGTCTCGCTGCTTTTTGCCCTGGCCCGTAAGTAATCGGCGCTGTGGGTTCAGGGCCGTGGGTTTTTAAAGGTACTTTGCATGTAAATGGGGAGTATAAAAGATGGCTCGCCGCGGTGTCAAGGCAGGTGTTTATTGGCCGTTGATGTCTCGGGATTTCCGGTGTATAGGGGTAACCGACACAAACGAAACGGCAATACGGCAAGGATGTTCTACCGGGAGGGAAACCATGGGGTGCGGGGTGTTGGAAGAGGCCGGTTACACGGAGAACCTTTACTGGGCGTTTCAGACCTTCGCCCGGCACGAGATCTGGCACGGGCAGCGGGCGGATGTGGGGGCCCTGGTTCGCATGGCCGCAAAGGCCCCGGCCATGGTGGAGGCCTTGAAGGCAAGGCTTGCCGACGGCGATGTCTCTCCCCGGCCCTTTGCCTCGGTGCAGGCCCCTTCGGGCACGGGGTGTCTTATCGATCCCCTGGACCAGGTTCTCTGGGTGGCCCTGGTCCAGGCCATGGGGCCCCGGGTGGAGGCCCTCATGCCCCAGTGGAGTTACGGCAGCCGCCTGCACCGGTCCGAGTGGATCGATCGCAGCGGGGGCATGGCCCGGTACCGGGAGGGGTGGCATCGACGGACCACGGCCTCCCTGTACCGACACCCCACACGGGTCTGGCCGGCCTACCGCCGTCATATCCTCCAGGCGACCCGGGCCATGACCGGGCTCCAGAGCGAGCTGGATATCCCCGGTTTTTTCCGGGGGGACGAAGGGCGGATCCTGCTGGATGAATCAACACCCTACCTCACCGGGGCACCGGGCGAGGGACCTGTGAGGCGCCTTCACTGGGCCAGCTTTGTTCTGGACACCACGGCTGCGGATCCCGTGGCCGCCACCCTCAAAGGGTTTGCCTCGGTCTCTTTACTCATCGGGGAGGAGACGGTTGAACTCCTGCAGCGCATGCTCTCCTTCGGGTCCCACGGGGTGCCGGAGGAACTTGCCGTCTCCGGGTTTCTCCACAATATCCGCATGCTCCCCGCGGATCGCAGCGCAGCGATTGCCCTGGAGGCCAAGGGCATGAAAGGGGCCGTGGCCCATTTCCGCCATGACCTGGAGCACGTGATCATTGCGCGGGATGCCCGCCGCCTGGCCCGTTGGATCGATCTCTATGAGAGCCTGCTGGCAAAAGAGGGCGTGGGGATCATCCGCCGTGACACCCTTTTGCCCCCCGGCCTGGGCGCCAAGGGCGGGGACTCCGATCACGGGGTGCGGCTGGACGCCATCAACCCCCTGCCTGAAGTGACCCGCCCCGTGGAGGCCATGGCCGCCATCCACACCACCGACTACACCCTCCTTGACCGCGCAGGGAAACGGGATTACATCGCCCGTCTCGAAACCCTGCTCCTGGACCCCTTTGCCGGGACAGGGCTCTCTGAACGCCTGCGCATCGATTTTGCCTCGGCCCTTCTCTCGCGGCGGGCTGCCCACGCCTCGGAGCCAGACCATTCCGTGGTCTGCTCCCTGGAGCGGAGCGGCGGCGAGGTCTCCGAGGCAGAAGCCGGGCACCGGCTTTACCGACAACGCGCGGCGTCGGTTCGCCAGAGACGGCGGAGCCTGCTGGTTCTCCTGGAGGCGGCGGAGCGCAATCCCCGGGTCCCGGCCCTTTGGAGTCGGGCATTGGGTCACATGCGCCGAAGCGGATTCACCTCCCTGGCTCCCCTTCTTGATCGCCTGCCCCTGGATCGGGGGTACGGCCCCTACCTCACCGCCCTGGTCCTGGGGCGCATGGCCCGTGAGGTGGGGATCTGCATGGAGACGATTCTCGATGCCCGGCGCCTGGAGAGCTACAGGGCCGATGCCCGTGGCTTTTTGGAGGCCGTGGCCCGGGAAGGGCTCGATTTTGGGGTGAGGGGACCGGACTGGGTGGACGCGGCCCGAAAGACGTTGGGGGAGGCCCTGTGCGCGGCAGGAGAGCTCCTCGTGGAAGCGGGGCTGGCCCCCCTCCGGGCCGAAGGGCTGCCCGCAGACCCGGACCCCGAAGGTGTCGCTGCTTTTCGGCGTTTCATGGCAAAGCATCATGCCCAGGGGCCGGATCCTGATGCCCCGGGCCGCAGGGCCCCCATCCCTGTTCCCGGAAAAATTCCCCTGGAGGCTTGGGTCATGGGGTTGACCCCGGATTCGGCCGAGGGGTTCGATCCCCGGGCCTCGGAGTGGACCGCCCTGTTTGTGGTACGGGAGGCGTGCCGCGGGCTCATGGCACGGGGGCCGCGCTTTCTTCGGCCCCATGAGGTTTTTGTTCCGCTTTCCTGGGCAGGGCACGGGGGCGAGGGCGCTTCCTGGGATGCCTGGCGCCACCAGGTGACCGAAGAACTTCCCTGTCTCGTGCGCGACCCCGAAGGCGAACCATGGGGGCCGCCGGTGGAGGCCCTGGGAGACAGGGCCCGGGACTGGGAAGCCACGCGCGGCCTGGCGCTCCTTCTTTTGGGCATCCTCAGGCGCCGCTTTGATCTGCCGGTGGGGCTGGCCCATGCCTTCGGTCACCTCACGGATGATCCCGTGCACGGCCTTGTGGAATCCCTTTCCATCTCATCTGAAACAAGGCGGCTCCTGCTGGGGGTGCTGGAGCCCAGGCAGCTGGAGACCCTGATCTTAAGGCGGCAGGGCGTGGATCCCCAGGGGGACGATGCAAGGCTTGATCCGCCCGTGTGCGGAGCATTGCCTGAGTTTATGGAATTGCTGGATCGCGCCATGCAGACCCTGGAGGGCCATCAGGCCGGAGGCCGCACCCACCACGCCCGACAGCTGATTCCTGTGTCCATGGTTCACCATGCCACCGCCGCCCGGGACCTTGACCGGGGCGGGTACCGGCCCATGATGCGGGTGGGCTTTATCCAGACCACCACCGATGCCCGGGCTGCCTGGCGCAACGGCCCCCGCATGAGCCGGGCCGAGGGAGATCGCGCCTGGCACCAGATTCGTGAGGGGTTCCGGATTCTCACCCAGGCGGGCCCTGCCCCGTCGTTTATCATCATGCCGGAGCTGGCCCTTCCCGTGCATCGGCTGGAGAGCCTCAAGCGCCTCTCTGTCCGAAGCGGGGTGGCCGTCGTCACCGGTGTGGATTACCTGGTGGACTCCGCAGCCCGGCAGGTTCGCAACCGGGCCGTTGTCACCGTTCCCAGGCACTGGCTGAGCCCCCGAAGGGCCGGGCTGTGCAGCACCTTCTGGTTCGGCAAGAGCTTTATGGCTCCCCCGGAGGCCAGCGGTATTCAAAAAAGCGGAAACACCTTTGTTCCCGATCCGGCGGTGTGGATCATCGATGCCGGTGCCTACGGGCGCATCGGGGTGTGTATCTGTTACGACTTCATGGACGTGGAACGCTACGCCATCTACCGGGGGCGGATCCATCACCTCTTTGTGCTGGCCTACAACCGGGACATTGAGTCCTTCTACCACCTGGCCGATGCCCTTTCCAAAACCCTCTTCTGCAACGTGGTGATCTGCAACACCGGGTTCTACGGTGGGAGCCTGGCCGTCTCTCCTTATTATGAGCCCTGGCGGCGGACCCTCTACCGCCAGGAAGGCGCCAACCTGTTTTCCGTGCAGTCCGTGGGCCTGCCCGTGGCCGATCTGGCCCACGCCCAGGGAGGCGGGGTGGGGGACCCCCGGCTGTTCAAGAGCCTTCCTCCGGCCTATCAGGTCCCGGGCTCGCTCGAGCCTTAAGTCAACCACGATGCGGCCCTTGGGCTGTTTGTCACGAGGTTTCAGAGGATTGGCCGAGGGCGAGGTTGCCGGCGTACATGCTTTTTTATGCGTGGCGTGCTACAAAACAGGGGCGTCCCCGGAAGGGTAACCGGGTTAGCGGCGCTTTTTTTAAGCGACCCGCCGGAGGCGGTTTTTTGCAACGTTGACCAAAGAGGGCTGTACCGGGCTGAATGGTTACATGGATATGAAATGGAACAACGCGGATGACACCGGAACGTTTTGAAAAGTTAAAGGCCATCCTCACGAGTCGTCAGATGGATCTGACCGTGGTGATGGAGAATGTGCACAAGCCCCACAACCTGGCGGCGGTGGCGCGGAGCTGCGACGCGGTGGGGGTGTTTGAGACCCATGCCATCAGCGAGATGCAGGATGTGGTGCTGCGGCCCAGGGCGGCCAGCGGGAGCCGGAAGTGGGTGGGGGTCAGGCGCCACGGCAGCGTGGATGAGGCCTACGGCCACTTGAGGAGCAAGGGGTTTCGCATTCTCTGCGCCCATTTTGACGAGGAGGCCGTGGATTTTCGCTCCGTGGATTTTACCCAGCCCACAGCCCTTGTGGTGGGAGCAGAACTGGAAGGCATCACCGACGAAGCCGTGGAAAAGGCCGACGGCTCCATCATCGTGCCCATGCTGGGCATGGTGCAGTCCCTCAATGTTTCCGTGGCCACGGCCCTGATCCTGTACGAAGCCCAGAGGCAGCGCCAGGAAAAGGGGATGTACGACGAGCGCTCCATGGACGACGAGACCTACCGGACCCTGCTGTTTGAGTGGGGCTACCCCCGGCTGGTTCCTTATTATAAAAAGCAGGGCAAACCCTATCCCGACATGGACGATGAGGGCTACCTGGTCCTGGAAGAGCCCAGGGGAAAAGGGCTGCCCCTTCCCTGAGGCAGGAGCTGCCATGGCCCATGAATCGATGTGTCGCCTGTTTGTGGGGATCCCCCTGGCCACCGGGGTGCGAAGGCACCTGTTGGCTGCCCGGAAGGCCCTGGCCGTTCCCGGAAACGCGGTGCGGTGGGTGCCCGAGGCAAACCTTCATCTGACCGTTAAGTTTATCGGGGCCGTGCCCTGCGGGCGCGTGGACGGTTTTTCCCAGGGGCTTGCCCGGGTCCTTGCGGGGTGGCCCGCTCTGGCGGCCCGTGTGGACGGGCTGCTCCTGCTGCCCGGAGCCCGTCGGCCCCGTGTTGTGGCCGCAGGGGTGACGGGGGGAGAGCCTTTGCTGCAGCTGGCTGAATGCGTGGAGGAGTGGGCCCTTGGGGAGGGTGTGGCCCGGGAGAAACGAGGTTTTACGCCCCATGTGACCCTGGGCCGCGTGCGAAATCCGGGCGCTTCCTTGCCCGGACTTGCCCGTGGGCGTATCATGCCCCTTGCGTGGGAGATGGACCGGGTCTGCCTGTATGAGAGCCGGCTCACGCCCACAGGGGCCGTCTACCGCGTGCGCCGCACCGTGACCCTGAAGATGCCCTGACAACGACGAGACCCTTGATGGAAAGGAGAGACCCATGACCTCAGAGGAAAAATCATGGCTGCTGGAGCGGCGGGCCCACCGCTGCGTGGAGAATCTTGCCAAGCACCGGTTTGATGCCCATTTTCTGGAGAGCGGGGCGGAGGTGACCCAACATGTGAAGCCCCTGCTGGACGCTGCCGCCACCGTAGGCTTCGGCGGTTCGGATACTGTCCGGTCCCTGGGCCTGCACACCCTGGCAGCAGAGATGGGCAAGACCCTCTTTGATCACCACAGGCCCGACCTCTCCTATGACGAGACCCTGGCCATGCGAAAGGGTCAGCTGGGCTGCGACCTGTTTTTTACCAGCGCCAACGCCTTGAGCGAGACCGGGGAGATCATCAACGTGGACGGCATCGGTAACCGTACCAGCGCCATGGCCTTCGGCCCATCCCGCGTGGTGGTGGTGGCCGGTACCAACAAGATCGCCCCGGATCTTCACGGGGCCCTGCGCCGCATTCGGGAGGTGGCCGCCCCCATGCGCGCCAAGAGCCTTGGCGTGGAAACCCCCTGCGCCGTCACCGGCGTCTGCTCCGACTGCAACGCCCCCATGCGCATCTGCAACATCACCACCATCCTTCACCGCAAACCCATGCTCACCGACGTCACCGTCCTCGTCGTGGGCGAAGAACTGGGGTATTAATAGGCCTCCGGCGGGTCGCTTTTTGAAAAAAGCTCCGCAAAAACTTTCCGGTAGCATCATTTTTCGCACCGGTAACCAAGGCTTGTCGTATCGCTCGTAAAAACCACCAGCATATGTTTCGGGCGAAGCCCGTTGCGATTTGGCCCGAGGAACGAGGGACAAAACGCAACGGCAATCAGCTTTCGAGGTGGCTCACCTCGCCGCCGGAGGCATGCTTTTTTTAAAGCTCGGGCGCGCCTTTGGGGACGAGGCAGACGAAGGTCAGGGGAGAGGTGCCGGTGTTTCGGATCTGGTGGGGTGCGCCGCCGGGTACAAAGGCCACGGATCCTTTTTTAACGGGGGTCCAGGTGCCGTTGGCCAGGACCTCCCCGCAGCCTTCGTGGAAGAAGATTTCGTGTTCCCAGTCGTGGGTGTGGCTGGGGGTGTGGCCCTCCGGGGCCAGCTCAAACAGGCGCATGCAGAAGTTTTCGGCCCCTGTTTCCCGGCCGATGAGGATGCGTCCGGTGACCCCTTTGGCCGGTCCGTTGTCAAAGGTTTTTGCCTCTTTATCCTGTGCGTTGAATACCTGGGTTTCCATTGGCGTCTCCATAAATAATGAGGGTGCGTTGCTTTGGGGGACCGGGATGCCGGTACCGGAATGTCTTTTATATCACAGGTCGGGGGGCTCAGGGAAAGGGGCCTTCGGAGCATGGGACGGCAGCGGGGGGCAAAGGGCGCAGGGCCAAAACAAAAAAGCCCCCGTATCCTTGCGGATCCGGGGGCTGTATCGTCATGTTGGAGCGGGAAACGAGATTTGAACTCGCGACGTCAACCTTGGCAAGGTTGCACTCTACCACTGAGTTATTCCCGCTCAGCACGGGAGACTATATACCCCCATCCCTCCTGCAGAGTCAACCCCAAAATCCAAAAAAAATGGATTTGGCCTTCATTAACCCAAAGGCGGCCTCTTGGGCGCCTCCGGCCGAAGGACCATGGAGCAGGGGCGTCGCCCATCCGCTTTTTTCCTTGTCCGGGGATGGGCGTTCCCGGACAAGGGGCGTTGCGAAACAGGCATGTTCCCTGGTGGGTGACGCAGGGCGTGTTGGCGTGGGGTACCAATCGCCGGAAACCTCCGGCGTTAGGGGCCGAGAGGCCTTGAGGTCGTAAAATTCTTTGTGTGGTAACCGGGCGCAATCATGTTGTTTTTAATTGGAGGGTCACTTTTTTACGGGAAAAGCGCAGCTTTTGGTTGACACCATAAGCAAATTTCTTTAAACCTTCTCTCGTTTGGTGAGCCCAGGTAGCTCAGTCGGTAGAGCAGGGGACTGAAAATCCCCGTGTCGGTGGTTCGATTCCGCCCCTGGGCACCACCTGACAACCTTTTTAGGTTGCGGGGGTGTAGTTCAGTTTGGTTAGAACGCCAGCCTGTCACGCTGGAGGCCGCGAGTTCGAGTCTCGTCACTCCCGCCACAAACCTGAAAGAGAAAAGAAATCTTTGCGTCCCCATCGTCTAGCCTGGTCCAGGACACCGGCCTTTCACGCCGGCGACAGGGGTTCAAATCCCCTTGGGGACGCCACATTTCTCTTCTTTTTGGGTTTTTTTTTGTGTAAAAATCCTGAAAACGGTTTCACTTCACCCATATGATGTGCCGGTTTTGCCCCATTTGGGCGATGCCACCATGGCCGTCGTATTCATATATAGTATGCTCTGCTTTTGTATTGCATATCCGGTTTCACAGGCCGGGGTCCGCGTCTTCCAAACGCCATAACTCTCTCCTGAACCAAAGCACGCAAGGGTTTCGTCGCCCACGCGTGTGGCACTGTTTTGTCTGGGCGCGGGCCCGCCTGTGAATTCTCCGGAAACCTCTCTTTTCCCCACACACGCTTTTTTTCCCTGTAGATCCACTGTATCACGTCTGTGCGTAACGATTCCGTTGCCTCGGGCGGGGCTCTTTTTGATAAAATTTTCGTAACTATTCCGCTTGTGTTTGCCTCCGGCGGCCTTGCCGGGGCCAAACTTTTGAAAAGTTTGACAAACAGGCCTTGATGAATTTCAGCGATTTTGACAGTTCTAATCTTTCGGAACGTTTTTTTCGGAGCTTTTTGTCAAAAAAGCGACCCGCCGGAGGCCATTGGGCGCTGAAGGGTTACGCCCTGGTTTGAAAAAATTCGGTCATGGCCCGGTACAGGTAAAAGGCGTCCTCGCACCCGGCGGTTTCCCGGATGGAGTGCATGGCCAGCATGGGCACCCCGACATCTAAGGTCGGGATACCGGTGGCAGCGGCTGTCAGGGGGCCGATGGTGGTGCCGCAGGGCATGTCGTTTCTCATGGCAAAGGCCTGGACCGGGACCCCGGTGCGTCGGCAGATCTCTTTGAAGTACGCTGCCGTGGCGCTTGACGTGGCGTAGCGCTGGCTGGCGTTGTATTTGATCACCGGGCCCCGGTTGAGGCGGGGGCTGTGGTCGGGGTCGTATTTTTGCGGGTGCGCCGGATGGACGGCATGGGCGTTGTCCGAAGAGACCATCAGGGAGCGGGCCGATGCCATGGCCCGTTCTTCCGGGTCCGGGATAAGCCGCTCTAAGACCTGCACCAGAAAGTTTCCGCCCGCCCCGGCCGGGGTGTGGCTTCCTACCTCTTCATGATCATTGAACACCACCAGGCTGGGCGCTTCGTCCGTGGCCCCCACCATGGCGTGGGCCAGGGTGAAGCAGGAGAGCAGGTTGTCGATGCGGGCTCCGGTGATGAACTCCCGGTCCCAGCCCAGGAAGGCCGGGGGCTGGGCATCGTAAAGGGAGAGCTCGTATTCCAGGATGGAGCTGCTGTCCACGACGATCTCCATGGTGGCCAGCTCCTTTTGCAGCAGGGCGCGGAGGTCCCCCGGAAGCTCTCCCGGAAGGGCCGTGAGGGGGGGCAGTTCGGTCTGGGGGTTGACCTGCCTTTGCTTGTTGGCGTTTCGGTCCAGGTGGATGGCCAGGTTGGGGATAACGGCCACCGGGCGTTTCAGGTCGATGAGGGTCTGCTCCACCCGGGGATTCTTTTCGCCGTCCCGGGTGGTGCTTACCCGCCCGGCCAGGGAGAGGTCCCTGTCGAACCAGGTGGTGAGCAGGGGGCTTCCGTACACCTCCACCCCCAGGCGGTTGCCGCCGTTGTTTTGCATGTCGGGGGCGGGCTTTACCTTCAGGCAGGGGCTGTCCGTATGGGCACCGGCCATGGAGAGGCCTGTGTCGCAAAAGGGGCTGCGGCCCGTGGTGAAGGCGATGAGGGAGGAGTCGTTTCGGGTGACCACGTAGCGCTTTCCGGGGCGCAGCTCCCATCGGTCTGCCTCGTGGAGCCGCTCAAAGCCGTTTTCTTCAAAGAGGCTCACCAGAAGGGCCACGGCATGGTAGGGGGTGGGAGACGCGCCGATAAAAGAGAGGAGTTCGTCGTTAAACTGGAGCTTGTTCATGTCGGGGTCCTTTTTTGCCCGTTGGGCGTGTGGTGGTTGAGCCAAAAGTGTACCACCGCCGGGGCTTTCCTGTCGAGCCCCTCAGGCCACGGGGCGCTCCCGGACGTTGCGCTCGGCAGGCACCTCGATGCGCAGGCGCGTGCCCGCCCCCAAAGACGAGGTCAGCCTCATGGTGCCCTTAAGGAGGCTCACGCGTTCTTCCATGCTTCGAACCCCCATGCGCTTTTCATTGACCGCTTCGGTGAGGCGTTCGTTGACCACAAACCCCATGCCGTTGTCCTCCACGTTTAAGATAAGGCGGGGGTGGGACGCGGTGAGGCGGATGGTCACCCGGGTGGCGTCCGCATGCTTGCGCACGTTGGAGAGGGCCTCCTGCACCAGGCGGTAGAGGTTGATCTGGGTGTCGTAGGAGAGCTTGAGTTCCTGGACCCCTGCGGTGAACAGGTCGATGGGCAGGTTGAAGTGGGTGGTCTGCTCTTCGCAGTAACGCCTGATGGCCGTGATGAGGCCCAGCTGTTCCAGCTCCGGGGGCTGGAGGTTGTAGGCCAGGCCCCGGATGCTGTCGATGGAGCCCCGCAGCAGCCGAGACAGGGCCCGTGTTTTTTCCAGGAGGACGGGGGTGGTCTCGGTGAGGCCGTCCAGGAGGGTGTCCCAGCCGATCTTCAGGGTGGCCAGGTTCTGGGCCACGTTGTCGTGGAGGTCCCGTGCAATGCGCTGGCGCTCGTTTTCCTGGGCCTTGATAAGCTCCTGGGAGAGGGTGCGGATCTGGCGCTCCGCCGCCTTGAGGTCGGTGATGTTGGTGATCACCACAAAGCTTCCCCGGTTGGTGCCCTCCTTGTCCACAAGGGGTTCCGGTGAGATCTGGATGTGAAGGGTGTTGCCCGAGGCCGTGGTGAGCCGGGCCTCGTAGGAGGTGCGGTCCCCCCGGGCCTGGGTGGTGAGTTTCTCCTTGGAAAGGGACGGGGGTTCCGGGGACATGACAAAGGAACCCAGTTTGCCGGTGAGGGTCTCCCGGCTGTAGCCTGTCATGGCGCAGAGGCAGTCGTTGATGTAGGTGAAGCGTCCCTGGGCGTCGAAAATGGCCAGGCCTTCGTTCATGTTCTCCACCAGGAGCCGGTAGTGGGTTTCGGCCTTGGCCAGGGCCGCTTCCGTGGCGATGCGTTCGTTGATCTCCCCTTTGAGGCGGATGTTGATGTGTTCCAGCTCTTCGGTGCGCTCCCTGACCCGCTCTTCCAGGCGCCGTCGAGACTCTTCCAGAAGCGCCTCCCCCTCCTTTCTCTGGGTGATGTCCCGGGCAATGATGAGGATCATCTCCCGGTTCTCCACGTGGAGCATGGAGGCGTGGAGCTCCAGGTGAATGTCCCTGAATCCCTTGAGGGAGACCTTTTCCAGTTCACAGGGCCCTGAGCGGCCGCAGATGAGGGTTTCGCGAAGCATGCGCTCCACCTGGAAGAGGTTGTTGCCCTTGAGGACCTTGAATTCATGGGGGCGCTTGTGCTTGACCCCTTTGGATGTCCTGCCCATGAGTTCCAGGGCCGCCCGGTTGACGCGGCTCACCTTGCCGCTGGGGTCGGTGAGGATGTATGCGTCCGGGGCGTATTTGAAGGTGTTTTTGAACTCCCGCTCCGATCGGGAGAGCCGCCGCATAATCTTTTCCCGCTCGCGGATCTCCCGCCTGAGTTCCTGATTGGAGCGGGTGACCTCCTGAAAGAGGAGGTAGTCCCGGATAAAGGTGGTGGCCACGGTGCGCGAGATCACCCCGCCCAGCAGGAAGAGGCCGATGAGGTGCATGTTTTCAAGGAGAAAGGGGCTCAGGGAGCCCTGGGTGATCCGGACCGATGCCAGCAGGCAGGTGAAGGTCCAGGCAAAGGAGAGGATCAGGGGGCCGGGGGGAAGGATCAGGGCGGTGCAGAGGCCGAAGATGGTCAGGTAAAACCGGGTGATTCCGCCCACCGAAGCGTACTCCACGCCCGCCACCACCGAGAGGGTGCCGCCCAGGCTGAAGACGGTCATCCCCAGCAAAAAGGGGGCGTGCCACCCTTTTTTACGGTGGTCAATGCGCCGATGGATCAGCAGCAGGGTCAGGGCGGTGGCGATGATTATCGCCCCCATGGCCAGAAAGAGGCTGTGGTGGTCGGGGGGGCCGAGCCTGCGGGCCATGATGGCCCGGAACGAAGAGAGGCCGGTGGTGGCCACGATGACCGTGGCAAACACGAGGTTGAGCCGCCTGGCGTTGGTGAGCCGCACGTGGGTGTTGAAATCGGCCTGCATGGCCGCGGGAATCGGAGCCCAGTGGCGCTGAAGCCCTGCCAGGGTTGCGGAAAGGGGCTTCATGCCTTACTCCATGGGTTTGAAGAGGCGGGGCTGGCCGTAGATGCGGGATTTCTCCACATAGATCTCGGCCGAGGCGCGGATCACGTCCAGCACCTCCTCGGAGAGGGTTTTCTTGACGGTTCCCGGCATTCCCGCCACCAGGGAAAAAGGGGGAATCACCGCCTGCTCCAGGACAACGGACCCGGCGGCGATGATGGAGCCTGTTCCCACGCGGGCCCCGTTCATCACCACGGCACCCATGCCGATGAGGCAGCGTGACTCGATGGTGCAGCCGTGGAGGATGGCCCGGTGGCCCACGGTTACCTCTTCGCCCACGGCAAGGGGGCAGCCCGGGTCCACGTGGAGCATGCACAGGTCCTGGATGTTGGTGCGGGCGCCGATGGTGACGGCATCGCCGTCTCCCCGGATGACGGTGTTGAACCAGACGGAGGCCTCTTCGGCGAGGGTGACGCGTCCGGCCACCACCGAACCTGCCAGGTGAACCGCGGAGGGGTGGCAGCAGGGGCTGTGCTCTTTCAGGCTGTATAGGGGCATGGGGCTCTCCTTGCCGGAGGTGGCGGGTGATCCCGCCGGGTTTTTGCGGGCCGCTGCCTCGGGTGTTGACGCCGGCCCGGGGTGATGAGAAGGTGAGCCGAAGCGGTAACATTGTGTGTCAATGGCGCGTGCTCGGGGAACAGGCAGGCATCTCGTAACTGCCTGTTCGTTAAGGCATAAGTCATAATGCATTTTATCTTGTTTTACAACCGTATTGGAGGATTATGGGACGGTCTGTGTCCGGTGAGTCAAAAGAGGAAAACAGGGCATGTGTTGAACTTCCCGAGCTGTATTGCGGGGTGCTTGTGAAACGTTACAAGCGGTTTCTCGTGGATGTGCGCATGGAAGACGGCACCCTGGTAACGGCCCATTGCAACAACACAGGGTCCATGAAGGGGTGTGCGGAACCCGGCTCCCGGGTCTGGCTCAGCCACCACGACAACCCCCGGAGGAAGCATGCGTACTCCTGGGAGCTGGTGGAGGCCGGGGACTGCCTGGTGGGCATCAACACCCTGCTCCCCAATCTGTTGGTGTCCCGCGCCATCGAGGCCGGGGCCGTGCCGGCCCTGGCCGGCTACGACAGCCTGCGCAGGGAGGTGACCGTGGCCAAGGGGACACGCCTCGACATGGTCCTCTACAAGGAGGGACATCCCCCCTGCAACGTGGAGGTGAAAAACTGCACCCTGGTAAGGGACGGGGTGGCCGCCTTTCCCGATGCGGTGACGGAACGTGGGAAAAAGCACCTGCTCACCCTGGCCGAGCTTAAGGCCAAGGGGGAGCGCAGCTTGATCTTCTTTTTCATTCAGCGTCCCGACGCCCGGAGCTTTACCCCGGCCGACGACATTGACCCCGCTTACGGCAGGGCCTTGCGGGAGGTGGCGTCCAAGGGGGTGGAGATTGAGGCGTGGCGAGCCCGGGTGACGGAAGAGCGCGTCTCCCTGGAGTGCCGTCTTCCGGTAACTCTTTAGTTGCCGGGGGCTTTTTCCCTTGACAGGTCACATGGGAAGCAAATACTTTGTACACAAACCATGTAGGGGCGTGTTCTGTTTCTGAAAATCCACGTTTGATCGCTTGATGTTCCTGTAACGGGTGGAATCAACCAGGTTTTTTGGGTGTGGTGCAGGGCGGCGCCTCTCCGGTGGGCCGTCGTGGGGGCTTATAGTTCGTATACGAATAATGGGCGGCCACATCTGCACCGGGCACCGTACCGAGGTGAGGCCCGGTGCTCCATGAACCGAAAAGACCTGTTTGGCGCTGAGGATGACGCCCGACCTAAGTAAGGGGGACCCATGAGAGATCCGATATATGAACCGATTCGCATCAACGGGCTGGAGCTGAAGAACCGCATCTGCCTTCCGGCCATGCACCTGGGCATGTGCGAGGATTTTCTGGTGAGCGATCGCCTGGTGGCATTTTATGCGGAGCGGGCCAAGGGTGGGGCCGGCCTCATCGTGGTGGGAAACGCCACCGTGGACGAGCGATCCGGAAACTCCCTGTACATCGGTGCGCATTCGGATGCCCACCTTCCCGGCCTTACCCGGCTGGCCGCGGCCATCAACGGCAACGGGGCCTGCTCTGCCGTGCAGCTCAACCACGCCGGGCGGTACAGTCACTCCCTGCTCATGGGGGGCAGGAGCCCGGTGGCCCCGTCGGCCATTGCCTCCCGCATGACCGGCGAGGTGCCCGAAGCCCTGACCCCGGAGGGGATCCGCGCGGTGATTAACGCCTTTGCCGACGCAGCGGCCCGCGTGAAACAGGCGGGGTTCAATGCGGTGGAGGTCCTGGCCGGAACCGGGTACCTCATCAGCGAGTTCCTCTCGCCTCTGACCAACACCCGGGACGATGCCTACGGGGGCTCCCCGGAGAATCGCATGCGCCTGGGCCTGGAGATTGTTGCGGCCATCCGCGGGCGGGTGGGAGATGATTTTCCGGTTCTGGTGCGCCTGGACAACAACGACTTTATGGAAGGGGGCACCCCTCGGGAGGAGCTGGAGTCCTTTGCCGTGAAGCTGGTGGCCACGGGGGCCGACGCCCTGTGCGTCAAGGGGGGCTGGCACGAGGCCAGAGTGCCCCAGCTTACCCCCAATGTGCCCCGGGGCATGTACGGCTACCTTGCCCGCAACGTCAAAGAGAAGGTGGGGGTACCCGTCATCGCCAGCCATCGCATCAACGACCCGGCCGTTGCCCGGGAGCTCATTGACGAGGGGTGCTGCGACATGGTGGCCATGGGCCGCAGCCTCATTGCCGATCCGTACCTCCCTGAAAAGGCCCGCACCGGCCGGGAGGGGGAGATCCTCCACTGCATTGCCTGTGCCCAGGGCTGCTTTGACAACCTGTTCAAACTCAAGCACGTGGAGTGCCTGTGCAACCCCCGGGCCGGGCACGAGTGGGAAACCCCTCCCCTGAAGGCGGCCGAGCCCCGGCGCGTCATGGTGATCGGCGGGGGTGCCGCCGGGATGAGCGCGGCCCTTTCGGCCCATGCAAAGGGCCACGTGGTGACCCTCTATGAAAAGGGGGCGCGCCTGGGCGGGCAGCTTCATCTGGCTGCGGCACCTCCGGGAAGGCGCGAGTTTCTGACCCTGGCCGAGGACCTGGCCAACCAGCTGGCGGCCACGGACATCCGCCTGATGCTGAACACCGTGGTGGACGAGGCACTCATCGATGCGGAAACGCCGGACCATGTCATTCTGGCCACGGGTGCGGAGCCGTTGACACCTCCCATTCCCGGGGTGGGGAGTCCCCAGGTGGTGCAGGCCTGGGATGTCCTGGCCGGAAGGGCCCGTACCGGGAAACAGGTGGTGATTGTGGGCGGGGGCGCCGTGGGGGTGGAGACGGCCCTTTTCCTGGCGGAGAAGGGGACGCTTTCGGCCGAGGCCGTGAAGTGCCTGCTGGTCAACGGCGGGGAGTCCCCGGAGACCTTAAGGGCCCTGGCCACACGGGGTTCCAAGGAGGTGGTGCTCATCGAGATGGAAGACAGCGTGGGACGGGACATCGGGAAGAGTTCGCGGTGGGGGATGCTTCAGGAGATGAGACGAAGCCGTGTTGCCGTGCGGACCGGCACCCGGGCCCTTGCCATCACCGACGAGGGGGTTCGTGTGCAGTGCGGGGAAGAGATGGTCGTCCTGGCTGCAGACACCGTGGTCCTGGCCTCGGGGGCTGTTCCGGTAAACCCGTTTGAGTGGGTGGTGAAAGCAAAGGGAATCCCCTGTAACGTCGTGGGAGACGCCGGGGGCATCGCACTGGCCTTTGATGCCGTGCATCAGGGCTTTGCCGCGGGGCGGGCCGTGGACTGATGGGCCTGGGAAGGGGCACGGGGGCAGGCTGCGCGGTTATCTGCGGGCTGCTGCCGTGCTAATGGGCCCGACCCCAATTTCTTTGGTGTCGTGTCGGAGCCCATTGAATATCATCGTGGCGGCCGTTTGGTGTCGGTCCGGGGCGGGTGTCCCGGGCCGAGTGCTTGTGTGTGTAAAAGGGTCCCGCCCCTGAGACGGGCGGGCCAAGGCGCTTTAAGCGACCCTGTTGTATTTTCCCGAGCGGAAGAGCTCCAGCAGATGGATGTAATATTCCCTGGGGACCCGGTGGTTGCGGAGCCGCTCGCAGAAGAGATCCTCCATCTCCGATTTGGTGACCCGCAGGTCGTCGTCGGTATAGAGGTCCAGGAGGGCTTCAAGTTCTTCCTTTTCGGGTACGCCGCGCATCAGGGTGTAAGGCGAGATGCCCAGGGCTTCCGCAATTTCAGCGATGCGATTGATGGAGACACCCACGTGGCCGTTTTCCAGCTTGGCCACATACGAGCGAGAGGTGCCGATCACCTCAGAAAAGTCCTTCTGGTCATGGCCTTCCAGTTTTCGCCAGAATTGCATGGCTTTGCCGATGGACTTTACAACCTGCTTACCTTTGCCTGAGTCATGTTCCATGGTGTTTTATCCCCCTTGGTGAGTAAAAAATCAAGAACGTCCGCCATAATTTTCCACTCGTATGAAAATCTGGGTAAAAAACGGATATAAAAAAATATTTTTCCCATTTCAATAGTGAAATTATTGTTTTTTCTTTGACCCGTGGTCAGCAATCGACCCTGCTTGCATATACTTACTGTCATCGTGCCCATTTAGGACGAGTTGCCGGAGGGGGATCGGAACGATGTTTTTTTTACCACCCGGGCAGTTTTCGAGTAAAAAAGGTCGGGCAGAGAGCATTTTGTGAGTGATGGTACCTCAGGGCTGTTGCTGGGTGCTTGAAAGGCGTGTTTTTATTCCCTCTCTGTGCCCTTTAGGGGTGCGTGGCGGGCTGAGGTTTGTCTCCAATCTATACCGGAATGGTGGGGTAAAAGAGCCCGTAAATTTCTGGGAAAAAGGGTCTGAAAGGTAGACATTTCCCGGGCCGTTGTGGCGGGTCAGGGGCGCGGGGACCGGGAGGCGACCAGAAAGAGCAGGGCCGCGGCCCCCAGGGAGATGCCGGCGCTCATGAGAAAGAGACCGGCCCCGTAACGGTCGTAGAGCCAGCCGTTGACCAGAAAACCTGCCATGAGCCCCAGGCCGTAGGATACGGCGTTGTTGGCCACCTGGGCCACGGTGCGGTTGCCGGGGGTGGAGAGGCGGTCCGTGTAGAGGATGCAGGCGATGTGAAACAGGGCGTAGGTGGCGGCATGGAGAAGCTGGGACAGGAGAATGGCGGCCGGGGAGGTGAAGGCAAAGAGCACCACCCACCTGAGGGCCGCCAGGAGACAGGCAATCCAGAGGGCCCGGTGGATGGGCAGGTGCTTGAAAATCCGGGAAGAGCCTGTCATGACAGCCAGCTCCGCAAGGGTGGCCAGGGCCCAGGCCAGGCCGATGAATCCCGGGCCGTATCCGGTCTGTTCCAGATGAATGGAGAAGAACCCGTAATAGGTGCCGTGGCCGGCCAGCATGAGAAAGTTGGCCAGGAGGAACCCCAGGGTCCTGCGGTTAAAAAGGCTTTTTATTTCCGATGTCCCGGCGGGCTTCAGGGGAGAGAGGTCCCTGGGCATGGCAGGGGTGCAGAGGGCCAGCATCAGGGAGGCCAGGAGGATGAGGGGCGGCACAAGGCGGGTGGAACTGATCTCCATGACCCTGCCCATGACCATGACCACCCCGATAAAGCTCAGGGACCCCCAGGCCCGGATACGGCCGTAGGCGTTGGGGTCTGCGCCGGGGCGGTTCAGGGCCTCCATGGTGAAGGCTTCCAGAAAGGGGATGACCGGGCCGAAGAAGAGGGCATAGACCACGGTGACGCCCAGCATGGGCAGAAAGGTGTCGGTGAAGAGGTAGCCTCCGAAGGCAAGGGCGCTTAGAAAGCTGGTGAGGATGAAAACGGGCCGCCTCAGGGCCAGGCGGTCGGCCAGGGCCCCCCAGAGGATGGAGAAGAGGACCATGACCACGGTGCGGGTGGAGTTGATGGCCCCGATTTCAAAGCCGGACAGGCCGATGTTGTGGCAGAAGAGGTTGAAGAAGGGCAGGAAGATGCCCATCATGCCGAAGTAGAGGAAATAGTGGGCCGACAGAATGACCGAAGGGGGGCGGGCTCCCGATGGGATTGTGCTTATGTTGCGAGGGGTTGGGCCCATCTTTCCTTTACATCAATCCGGGGAACGTGGTATTTATTGATAACCCGGCGATTTAATCTAACCCAAAGGTTTTGTTTTGGTTCCATGAGCACCGCAGGTCGAAGTGCGTCCTGTGGTCACCTCAATGGTTGCCGGATTGATTGCAAGCGGTACCCGTGGCGAGCTGGCTTGAAATCCTGGGCAGGAGCCCTTTCAGGCAGTCGCTTTCTACGCTGCCGTGTCCCGGCGTTTCCGCCGGCAACTCCCAGAAAAACGGATCACGCGTTTTTTATCTTCATTCTCTTCTTCCTTGTCGAGCGTTATAGCACACCCACCTGACAATGCACACCACACGCCATGTAAAATCCTCCCCCGTAACGGTTTGATTTCCCGGGGTGGGTCACACAACCCGCAGGGTGCTTTTCCCCTGTTCTTGATTTTGGAGGCGACCATGTCCATTAATGAACTCTCCAGCGGGACCCTGGCACCTGAAGAGATCCCGGAAGAGCTCTCGATTCTCCCCGTTTATGATGTGTCCCTTTTTCCCAAGATGGTGCTGCCGCTCCAGGCCACGGAAGGGGCCGCTTCGGATCTGGTGGAAGACGCCATGCAGGGAAGCCGGATCATCGGGCTGCTCCTGTCCAAGAAAAAGAGTCCCGAAGGGCGCCACATCCCCTCGGAACTCCACCAGGTGGGAACGGTGGCCATGATCCTTAAGATGGCCAGGGAGGACGACGGCAAGATCCAGATGATGGTCCAGGGTATGGGTCGGTTCGGGACCCGTGGCTACGTGCAGGAGAGGCCCTTTCTCCGCGCCGGTGTGGAGTTGATCCACGACACGCGCATGGACGACAAAGAGGCCGGGGCCATGGCGGCCAACCTGTTGACCCAGTACCAGAAGGTGGTCAAGCTCACCCCGGCCCTGCCCCAGGAGCTGGGGGAGATGGCCCGTTCCATTCCCGACCCCGGCACCCTGGCGGACATGATCACCTCCACCATCAACGTGGGGCTTGAGGAGAAGCAGGCGGTGCTGGAGCTCTCCCGGGTCCGGGATCGCTTGAAAAAAGTGACGGAGCTGGTGAACTACCAGCTGGAGATCCTGGAGATCGGCACCCGAATCCAGACTCAGGTCAAGGAGGACATGAGCAACAAGCAGAAGGAGTTCTACCTGCGCCAGCAGATCAAGGCCATGCAGGAGGAGCTGGGGGAAGAGGGGGAAAACGCGGCCGAGGTGTCCGAATACCGGGCCCGCATTGATGCGGCCAACATGCCCGAAGAGGCGAAAAAGGAGGCGGAGCGGGAGCTCTCGCGCCTGGCGCGCATGCATCCTTCGTCGTCGGAGTACACCGTGGCCATCACCTACCTGGAGTGGGCCACCTCCCTGCCCTGGCAGGAGGAGACCGTGGACAACCTGGACATCGTGCGGGCGAAAAAGGTGCTGGACGATGACCATTTCGGGCTGAGCAAGCCCAAGAAGCGCATCATAGAGTACCTGGCCGTCCGCAAGCTCACCCAGGCCTCCAAGGGGCCCATCCTCTGCCTTGCCGGACCTCCGGGCACGGGAAAGACCTCCCTGGGGCGCTCCGTGGCCCGTGCCATGGGCCGGGAGTTCATCCGCATCGCCGTGGGCGGGGTCCGGGACGAGGCCGAGATCCGTGGCCACCGGCGGACCTACGTGGGGGCGCTGCCCGGGCGGATCATCCAGGGGCTGCGGCGTGTGGGGTCCCGCAATCCCGTGGTGGTTCTGGACGAGGTGGACAAGATCGGCAGCAGCTTCCAGGGAGATCCCTCATCGGCCCTCCTGGAGGTGCTGGACCCCGAGCAGAATCACACCTTCACCGACCACTACCTCGACGTGCCCTTTGATCTTTCCCACGTGATGTTCATCACCACGGCCAACGTGCTCCACACCATTCCCCATGCCCTCCTCGACCGCATGGAGGTTCTGGAGCTGCCCGGCTACACCGATGACGAGAAGGTAAAGATCGCCAACCGCTACCTGATTCCCAAGCAGCGTCGGGCCCACGGTCTTTCCGCCGGGAATTTTTCCATGACCAAAGGGGCCGTGAAAAAGATCATCTCCGGGTACACCCGGGAGGCGGGCCTTCGGAATTTGGAGCGGGAAGTGGCCGGGGTGTGCAGGGGGGCCGCCACCCTCATTGCCCAGGAGGAGGCCGAGAAGGTGGCCGTCAACGTGGTCACCGTGCCCAAGTTCCTGGGCCCGGAAAAGTTCAGTCACGACGTCAACGACCGCATCAGCGTACCCGGCGTGGTCATGGGCCTGGCCTGGACCCCTGCAGGCGGCGAGATCCTCTACATCGAGGTGACGGCCATGAAGGGGAACAAGGGCCTGAACCTCACCGGTCAGATGGGCAGCGTCATGAAAGAGTCGGTGAGCACCGCCCTCTCCTTTGTGCGGAGCAACAGCAGGGGCCTGGGCATCGACGACGAGATCTTCAAGGGCATCGACCTGCATGTCCATGTGCCCGCAGGGGCCATTCCCAAGGACGGCCCCTCGGCCGGGGTGGCCATGATGACGGCCCTGGTCTCCCTTCTTATCAACCGGGTGGTGAGAAAGAACCTGGCCATGACCGGAGAGATCACCCTAAGGGGCAAGGTGCTGCCCGTGGGCGGGGTCAAGGAGAAGGTGCTGGCCGCCCATCGCGTGGGGGTCAAGACCGTGATTCTGCCGCGCCAGAATGAAAAGGACCTGGCCGAGCTGCCCAAAAAGGTGGTGAAGGCCCTGACCATCCACCTGGTCTCCGACATGGTGGAGGTGCTGGAACTTTCCATCGACCGCCGCACCGCAGGAGAGCGCCGAGCCGCCCAGAAACGGGTCTCCCAGGATCGGCGCTATGCCGAAGGGGATCGCCGCCGACCGGCCATGGCAACGCCCATGCGCGGTAAAAAGAGCTGAAGCTTAAGGGCGGGAATGCTCTTTCTCCTTCGTAAACCGACCCGCCGGAGTCAGTCTGGTTAAAGCGGATACTCAACGGGTTACGATAACGAGCCCTGGCCCTTCAAGGCTTGTGGGGCAACTCGGACAAACCATCAGCTTATGTATCGGGCGAAGCCCGAGTCGAAGGCCTTTGCGCTTTGGCCCGAGGAACGAGGGACGAAGCGCAAAGGCAATCAGCTTTCGAGGTGGCTCACCTCGCCGCCGGAGGCCTGATTTTTCAACTCACTTTAACCATAGAAGGCAATACTGAATAGTAACAGAACGTCACCAATTGCCATGATTTCCGCACTCTGGTACATAAGGTGCCATGAAATCTCTTGCCCCCACATGGCGTGCGGTGATTCGCGCTCAATCCCCGGCCCGCCGCCTCATCCTATCCTTTATGGTCATGATCGCCATCGGCGCCTTGCTGCTGATGCTTCCCGCCTCGTCCCGCACGGGGTCCCTCTCCTTTGTGGATGCCCTTTTTACCGCCACCTCGGCCGGGTGTGTCACCGGCCTTTCGGTGCTGGATGTGGCCTCCACCCTGACCCTCTTCGGCCAGGGGGTGCTCCTGGCCCTGATTCAGCTGGGGGGCCTGGGCATCATGACCATCTCCACCCTGTTGATCCTGGGCGCCCGGGGACGGGTGGGCTTTGCCGGGAACCTCATTATTCAGGACAGCTTCACCCACAGCGGGAAAAAGAGCCCCGCTGATATCCTGCGGGCCGTGATCCGGGTGACTGTCATCATTGAGCTTCTGGGGGCACTTTTTCTCTTTATCCGGTTTTACCCGGTTTCTCCAACCCCGGCCCGTGCCCTGTGGCTCTCGGTGTTCCACAGCGTCAGCGCCTTCTGCAACGCCGGGTTTGCCCTCTATCCGGACAGCCTCACCCGGTTCCGGGGAGATCTTCTGGTCAACGGCACCATTTCCTTTCTGATCATCGCAGGGGGCCTGGGCTTTTTGGCCGTTTCAGAGCTCCAGGGGCGGCTTCGTCCCGGGCGCTGGCGCTGGGAGCGCCTCAGTCTCCATACCCGCCTGGTGGTCACGGCCTCGGCCATCCTCCTCCTTGCAGGGGCCCTGGTCACCCTGCTCCTGGAGTGGCGCAACACCCTGGCCCCGTTGCCCATGCACGAAAAATTCCTGGCCGCCTTTTTTCAGTCCGTGACCCTTCGTACCGCGGGCTTCAACACCCTTGATTTCGGATCCATGGCCAACGGCACCCTCTTTTTGTCGCTGATCTTCATGTTCATCGGCGCCTCGCCGGGCTCCTGCGGCGGCGGTGTCAAGACCACCACCGCAGCCACCCTTTTTCTCATGGGCCGGAGCCGCCTCAAAGGGGCTGCCCACGTCTCTGCCTTTTCCCGGACCATCCCCGCCAAAAGCGTGGAGAAAGCCACCCACCTCATGATGATGTCCGTTGCCGTGGTGATCCTCGGTACCCTGGTGCTCCTCTCCAGCGAGATGGGGAGCCTTGCCCACACCCAGAGCCGCGGCCGCTTTCTTGAACTCCTCTTTGAGAGCGTCAGCGCCTTCGGCACCGTGGGACTCTCCATGGGCGTCACCCCCACCCTCTCCACCCCGGGTCGCCTCTGCGTCACCCTCCTTATGTTTGTCGGCCGCCTCGGCCCCATGGCCATTGCCGTGGCCGTCAGCCGCGACATCGCTCCCCCCCATCGCTGGGCCGAAGAAGACATCATGATCGGGTAAGGGGAATCCATGCGCTAAGCCCTCTATGGTCGAAGTGGCTCGAAAAACCATGCCTCCGGCGGCGAGGTGGAGCCACCTCGAAAGCTGATTGCGCGTGCGCATTTTCCTTCGTTCCTCAGAAAAATGCGCACGCGCCTTCGGCTCGGGCTTCGCCCGATACATAAGCTGGCGGTTTGTGCACACTATCCCACAAGCCTTGGAGGGCCAGGATGCGTTACCGTAATCCGTTGATGATCAGCTTTAACCGGCCAGCCTCCGGCCGCTAAGGAGGCACCCACTGAACCCCAGCGTCGCAAATACCCGGGTGTCCCCTTTTGATGTATTTGACTCGTGTAAAGAAATACGCAAAACGCATCAGCGTTTATGGCGGGCATAGCTCGCAGGGAACGTTTCTGGGCTTTTTTCTGAGGAGCGAAGCGAATTCGAATTGTCCTTCATCGTGTTTCCAGAAGAATGAAACGGACTTAACGATTTACATGACTGGATTTTAATCATGAATACCCCACGCCGCTGACTACGGGCAAAGCCCGTCAGCAAATGTGACGTCCCTGAGGAACGAAGGGACGGAGCATTTGCGAACCTGGGGTGCAGGGGCTGTATCCCCTGCCCGCCGGAGGCACGCTTTTTTAGCTTTTCCCCTGCACCATCTGAACGGCCATGCGGTGGGTGGGGAGGTCCCAGGCCATGGAAGCGGCGGTTTCCAGGCAGTGTTGTTCCAGGGCCATGGCGATGAGGGGGTGGTCTTCGGCGCAGGAGCCGGGGAAGTCGGCGAGGACGGAGAGTTCCAGGAATGAGGGGAGGGTGCGACGGTATTGCACGGAAAGGTCCTCGGGGATCCAGCGGGTTTCGGCGAAGCGCGTGGTGAGGCTTTTTTCAAGGGCAGCAGGGATGGTGGTGGCGGCTTCGGTGCGGTGGCACGGATCCAGGCGGAAGCGGGCTTCCAGGCGGAACCCCTGGGAGAGGTTGGTGGGGGCCAGGGACAGGAACTCTGCCGGGGTGATCCGGCGTATGGCTCCGCCCAACAGGCGCAGGTTCACCACATCGGGGCTCTGCACCGTCACCTTGGCGTGGGTGGTGTCGGATAGGAGCACCCAGTCTCCACTCAGGGTGGGGAACCAGGGTTCGTCAGGGTGCCAGGGACGGGAGCGCAGGTCAAAGAGGTCTTTCAGGGGCAGGCGCAGGCGGCCGCCCTGAAGGGCCTGGTTTTCCAGTTCCGAGTAGAGGTTGATGCTGGTGACTTTGTACGGGACTCCCTGGTAGATGAGGCGCTCTCCTTCGCGGACCGCCCCCAGGTTGAGGAGCATGCGGACCTGGCCCCACACTTTGGGGATGGCCTCCTTGGAGGTCCAGACCAGTCCGAACACAAGGATCAGCAGGATGGAGAGCAGGACCCAGTCGCTCACCAGGTAGAGGGAGCCTATGGTGAAGAGGAGGGCAACGGTGATGGTGACGATCATGTAGCTTAAGTCAAAGATGCGGGCGTAGACGGTCTGGGCCTTGCCGTAGAGGCGGCTGTGTTTTTCGATGACGGACCTGAGTTTTCCCATGGCAAACAGGGTGCCGAAGAGGACGGCCAGGGCCATGAGGAGGTTGCGGCCCCGGCTTTTGAAGAAGAGGCGGGTCACATCCTGGAAAGACCCGGACAGGGTTCGTTTGGTGGCCTCCTTCTCCTCCAGCTTCAGCTCGGCCAGGCCCTTCAGGGAGATCAGCTCCTGTTCACGGTGCCGCCATTTGGAGGCCAGGGTGTCCAGCTCAAGGGCCAGGGCCGGGGAGAGGTTGGGCTTGGCCTGCAGGGCTGTGATATTCTTCATGGCTGTGGCAATGCGGGAGAGTTCTTCGTCGTAACCCTCCAGAGTGCTGCGGAGTCCCTGAATTTCCCGGGGACGGGACGTCATGTGCTTGATTTCCATGATCAGAGGGGCTAAAAGCTCTTTGAGCTCCGTGTTCCATTCAAAGGAACTGGCTCCGCCCGCCTGTGGCGTCGTGGACTTTTCCACGCCGGTGGCCAGCTGTTCAAATCCCTCCTCCAGGGCGGTGAGTCGGGCGCTGAGACGGGTGATACGGGCTCGGTAGCGCTCCTCTTTGCCCAGGGCTTCCGGGCTGGAAAGGACGCTTTGGGCTTCTGCCACCTCCCGTTCAACCTGGTCCATGGTGGTGAGGAGTCGCGTGAGCTGATCGACTTTGCGATCGGGGCTCTCTGCGGGTGCCGACACCGGAACGTCGGCCCGTACAGGGGAGGCTGAAAAGAGGCAGAACCCTGCCAGGAGGAGGGCAAGGGCTGATACGACGAGACGTGGAACGGCGCGTGTCATGGGGACTCCCTGGGAAAGAAGATGAAAGATGAATCAGGGGCGGACTGGGGATGCCCGGGCATCCATGTACCCGAAACCATGTATGCCATTGTACCCCTCAAAGTCAAGAAACGCTATTCCTGAGATACCTCATTGAAATCGTGAAAAAAACACGGGCTGACAATTGGGGCTTCCGCTGTTTTTTTCTTTACAATTGCTTTACAATAATAAAATATATTTTGGATTGTAAAAAGTTAGATTGTCAGACTGCAGCCGCCCCGGGCGGGGCAAAGGCTGCGTTTACAGTTCCGACGGCAAGGCAAGGCCAGGAAGGATCGCAGTATCGGCTTTTTACATGTTTTTCAACCGCGACAAAGGGGCCCTGTCGGTCCCTAATATACAAGGAGAAAAAGAGAGACCATGTCTGACTTTGATCGCGCACTCAAAATCGGTCGTCCCCCCACAGTAGAAAAACTTTTTCCCAACTCCAAGGCTCTTCTCGTGAGTGGTCGGTACATCGACCGTGCCATGCGAAAGAAGGGCGGGGCCATGACCATTGCGGCCAACGGGCGCAGCCACCTTGTGATCCGCGGCGTTCTGGCCGCGGCCCAGCGTGCCGATGCCGCCATCATCATCGAGATTGCCAAGTCCGAAGGCGGGGCCAACGCCTATTGCCCCACCAGCCTCTGGAACATGGCACGCCAGGTGGATGCGGTGATGAACGAGCTGGGGGTCACCGTGCCCGTGGCCATCCACACCGACCATTACGCCATCAAGACCCAGGCCGACCTTGAAGCGGGCAAGGTGGAGATCCCCTCCATCTTTGACGCCGGGGTCACCTCCATCGCCATCGACGCGTCCCATCAGCCCGATGACGAGAACCTGTTGGCCAACATCGCCATCAACCCCTACATCCCCGAGTGGGCCGGTCTGGAGACCGAGGTGGGTGAGATCAAAGGCACCGAGGGACTCTCCTCACCGGAAGAGGCCTTGTTCCTTATTCAGGGGCTCAACGCCCACAACATCCATGCGGACTGGATCGCCCTGAACAACGGCACCACCCACGGCATTGAGGCCAGCGGCTCCGGCATCAACGTGGAGCTGACCGAAGAGATCCACAAGGCCCTGGAGCCCTACAAGGTCTCCGGTGCCCAGCACGGCACCAGCGGCAACGACTCCGACCGCCTGCGCGCCATCGCCGAAAAGACCGCCACCACAAAGGCCAACGTGGCCACGGCCCTGCAGCTCCTCTCCTGGGGCATGGAGGTCAACGAGTTCGGCAACGCGGTGATGGATGAAAACGGGGACCTCATCAAGATCAAGGGTGAAGGCCTCGGCGAAGAGCTCTGGGCGGAGATGAAGGCCTATGCCGATGAAAAGGGCATCAAGGGCAGCAACTTCAAGAAGCTGAACCTCCCCTTTGAGAACAAGATCCTCGGCCAGGCACGTGAAATCCGTGAGCGCATGACCAAGCGTGTGGAAGAGTTCACCTACACCCTGCTCACCGAGGTTTTCAACGCCGGCGGTACCGGTTCCCTGTGTGTCCAGGACATCCTGGAGACAGGCTCTTACAACCCCGGCCCCAAGGCCGAGGTGGTGGAGGACAAGGCAGAGTGGACCGAAGAGAAGATCCGCGCCAAGGCCGCACTGATCTGCTCGGACAAAGGGCCGGAAGGTGACTTTGACGAGTAGCAGGCGGCAACGGATCCCATGATCCGGCTCCCGGGGGCGCGAGGCCGTGGTTTTGCCCCCTCGTCTGTGTGAAACGTTTCAGGCGGCCCGATGTGTTATCGGGCCGCCTTTTTCTTTGTTTTTGGGAGGGCCCATGGCACCTGATGCAATGCACTCCGCGTGCAGCAATCCAAAAGAGTCCGTGACCACGTCTCGACAGAAGACCCATTGCCCCTTTTGCGGGGGGCTCCTTTCCAGGCGATTTGTGGAGGGCCGGGACCGCCTTTACTGCGAGGCCTGCGCCACCCCTTTGTATGAAAACCCGGTTCCCGCCTCCTGTGTGGTGGTGGTGGACGACGAGGAGCGGCTGCTCCTCATCAAACGCAACGTGCCTCCCAAGGTGGGGATGTGGTGCCTTCCCGGAGGGTTCATGGAACTGGGGGAGTCCCCGGAAGAGGCCGCCGTCAGAGAACTCCGGGAGGAGGCCGGCATCGACGGCCGCATCCGGAGCCTGCTGGGGGTGACCACCAACCCCAACCCCGACTACGGCACCGTCCTGCTCATGGGGTACCTGATTCGGTCCTGGACCGGTGTGCCCGTTGCCGGGGATGATGCCGATGATGCCCGTTTCTTTCCCCTGGATGACCTGCCGGAGATCGCCTTCCGCAGCCACCGTCATTTTATTCGGAACTATCTTCTGACCCGCAACTGACGGGCTCCACGGCTTCCCTGCTTATTTTGTTTGTTTTTTTCCTTAATGTCTGGGCAATTTTTGCCGATGCCAAGACTAAGGAGAAAGATGTCATGCATGTACCGTCATACCAGATAAACAATGTTTTAAAGACTTACAGCAAGCAGGTGAGCCAGAATAAGGCATTGAATCGTCAGAAAGATCTCGGTCTTGACAATGCACCGACCCATGATAAGATTACCTTATCGGCGGAAGGGAAGCGGAAGGCCGTTATCGATAAAGTGGCTTCTGACATCATCAATCGCCTGACCACCACCGGCGCATCCGGTGACAAAGACGTGGAGGCGGCCGCCCAGGTCTGGAAAGAGAAGGGCGGGGAGTCCGAGCTCGAACGCAAGAAAAACGGGCGGTTTGTGTACAACTACATCGGTGAAAACGATGAGAAGACCACCAGCACACTCACCGTCGGCAACAACGGTCCCCAGGGACAGAGGATCCGCTCCCTGATGGATCATTACAGACGTGAGGACGGAAACCCCGACCCGGAGGAGAGACATGAAAATCTCTGAATCAAATGCCAATTACGGCAGGCAGCTCTACATGCGAGAGGTGTCGGAAGCCAACCCTGCAAAGCAGGGGACGCAGGCCGGTAAGGGCCCAGAGCGTGCTGCGCAGGACAGGGTCACCCTCTCCAGGGATTCCCGTGACATGCAGATCGCCCGTGACGCCATGATGAACACCCCGGACATCCGCACCGAAAAGGTGGAGGAGCTCAGGAACGAGGTGAAGGAGGGGCGCTACGCCGTGCCCGCAGACAAGGTGGCCGACAAGATCATCGCCTCGGCCATCAACGAGTACGTCTGACCGGACACAGGGGCACCGTGACCCCGGCCGACTCGTTATTACAGACAGCCCGACGGCACCGGTGGGAAAATTTTTCCCCTATACCGGTGCCTTTTTTTATCCAAAGGGCGGCGCAAGCCCCGTCAATGGCGGGCTTGGATGAAAAACAGCCAGAAAGCTCCATCTGTGGCACACCTTTTGAATAGATTTGAGGGTGGCAGGCTTTGCTTCGTACCGTGGGGCAAGGCGTACAGATAATCCGTCGGATCGCGTGGCGGGCGTGCTTAACCGGAACCGAGAAAGAGGGGCCGACAACGCGCGCAAGGGGTGAGGCCCCGGTCAACCGATCCCACCACAGGAGTCCATCATGAAACTCAATTCCATCAACCCCATGGGGCCCGCGGGAACCGCGAAACCCGCAGCAGGCGCCGCCACGTCCCGGGAAGGGGCCGCCTCCTTTGATCAGGTGCTGAACCAGGCGGCCCGGGAACAGGCCGGTCCTTCCGAAGGGACCGCAACCAAGGCCCCGGGAGCTGCTTCAGCCGCCGCTCCCCTGGGCGAGATCCGTGCGGTGATGCCCCCTGTCATTCCCGCAGCAGGCCCGTCACCCACTGCCGAGCGCACCGCCGCCCTGTTGAACCTTCTGGAAGACTACACCCTGAAGATGGAGTCCCCGGATGTGCCCTTGAAAGAGGTGGAATCCCTGGTGGGGGAGATGGGCTCCCTGGCCACGGAGCTTGCCGCCTCCTTAAGCGATGAGCCCGACCCCAAGGTGCGGGAGCTGGCCGAGCAGAGCGCGGCCCTGGCCGGTATCGAAGCCGTGAAGTTCAGGCGCGGTGATTATGTCTGATCCCTTGAATCTGGGTGCACTCGACTCGTGAAATATCCGGGTTAAGGGCGTACATTTCAGGCCTTGATGATGAAGGCCGCTGAGATTTTATACAAGGCGCGGGTGTCCGCAGCGACACGAACAAAAAAGGCCGAAAACGATTTAAAAGAGATCGTTTTCGGCCTTTTTGTTTTTTTACGGGTCAGTTGATGAGCCGGTTGTTACCAGCGGTGCCTGACCTTGACCCCGGCGTCGTGGAGGTAGTCCTTGATGCCCGGGACGGTGTAGTCGCCGTAGTGGACCATGGAGGCGATGAGGGCGGCGTCTGCCTTGCCGTCGGTCAGCACTTCCCGGAGGTGTTCGGGCTCTCCGGCACCCCCCGAGGCGATGACGGGGATGTCCACGGTTTCGGAGATGAGGCGGGTGAGGTTCACCTCGTAGCCGGTCTTCATGCCGTCGGCGTCAATGGAGTTGAGGCAGATCTCGCCTGCTCCCAGCTCCTGGGCCTTGAGAGCCCACTGCACCGCGTCCATGCCCATGTGTTTTCGTCCGCCGTTGATGACGATCTCGTAGCCCGAGGGGATGGTCTCGCTGACCTCCACCTGTTTCACGTCCATGCCCAGGACCACGCACTGGTTGCCGAAGGCTTCGGCACCCTGGCGGATGATCTCCGGGTTTTTGACGGCCGCGGAGTTGACGCTCACCTTTTCGGCGCCTGCCAGGAGCACGGCCCGCATGTCTTCCACCGTGCGGATGCCCCCGCCCACGGAAAAGGGGATGAAGATGGTCTCGGCCACGCGGCGGACCACGTCGATCATGATGTTGCGTTTTTCATGGGAGGCGGTGATGTCGTAGAAGACGATTTCGTCGGCGCCCTGCTCGTAGTAGAGCCGGGCCATCTCCACCGGGTCCCCGATGTCCACGTTGTTCTTGAACTTGATGCCTTTGGTGGTGCGCCCTTCGCGCACGTCCAGGCATGGGATGATGCGCCTGCTTAACATGGTTGCCACCTGCAGAAGTTGTCTAAGATTTTAAGGCCGGCCTTGCCGCTCTTTTCCGGGTGAAACTGGGATGAGACCAGGTTCTTGTGGCCCAGCATCACGGGAAAGGTGATCCCGTAGGTGCACTCGGCCAGGGCATGGGCCCGGTCCGCGGGCTCGGGGTAGTAGCTGTGGACAAAGTAGAACTCGTCTTCGGCTGTGATCCCTTCCAGGATGGGGTGGTCCGCCACGGGGCGGATGCGGTTCCAGCCCATGTGGGGAATTTTCAGCCGGGAGCCGTCGGTATCGTTCATCTTCGCGGGGAAGGCTTCCACCTCCCCGTTGAGGAGGCCGAGGCAGGGGGTGTCGTGCTCACGGCTGTGGGAGAGGATGATCTGGGTGCCGAGGCAGATGCCCATGAAGGGGCGGCCCGACTCGTAGACCTCGTGGATGACGGTGTCCAGGCCCGTGCGCTTCAGGCTTGCCATGGCGCTGCCCGCCTGGCCCACGCCGGGGAAAATTACCCGTTCGGCCTCTCGGATGGTCCGGGCGTCACCGGTCACCACACAGTCGCGACCCAGGGACCGAATGGCCCGCTCCACGCTGGTGAGGTTGCCGGCTTCGTAGTCGATGATGGCTATCATGGTGTGTCACATCTCCAGTTACGTGTTGGGGGCATCGTCTGCCCCGTCGTTGATCTCTTTGGCGCGTTCCCACATGGCGTCCACCGCCGAGGAGCTGCTTCGGTCGGGGCGCTGCCCCTCTTTGGCCAGGAGCTTCTCCATGAGGCGGTAGCGTTTTTCAAACTTGGCCACCGAGGAAGCCAGGGCTGCGTCGGCGTCGATGCCGGCAAAGCGGGCCACGTTGACCAGGGTGAAGAGCAGGTCGCCGAATTCCAGGGAGGCGGCCTGTTTGTCCCCCGAGGCAAGGGCCTCGTTAAATTCGCCCCACTCCTCGTCCACCTTGTCCATGACCCCGTCCATGTCGTCCCAGTCAAACCCGGCCTCGGCCGTGACCTTGGAGACGTCCCGGGCCCTCATGAGGGGCGGGGTGCCCGAGGTGACCGTGTCCAGAAGGGAGGCGGGGGCCTCGGCCTTCTCCTCCTCTTTGATCCTGGCCCAGTGGGTCTTCACCTCATCCACGGTGTCGGCGGTCTCGTCCCCGAAGACGTGGGGGTGGCGCCGGATCATTTTGCGCTGGTTGGCCTTGGCCACCTCGGGAAACGAGAGCCCGTGGGCCTCTTCCAGCAGGTGGATGAGAAAGACCATCTGAAACCAGGTGTCCCCCAGCTCTTCGGCCATTTCACCGGGGTCCCCGCCGTGGATCGCTTCCTGGAGCTCGTAGCTCTCTTCAATGAGGTACCGGACCATGGAGACGGGGGTCTGTTTTCGATCCCAGGGGCAACCATTTTCGGCCCTGAGGCGCTGGATGAGTTTTCGTGTGTCGTTCACAAGGGTGACCTTTTAATAAAAAAGGCCCTGCACAGGGCAGGGCTGGTTTTTTCGGGGCTGGGGTCGGGCCGGGCGGCCGGTGGCGCTATAAGCGCTTTTCCCAAATTTTTCTGGCATCTTCGATTTTGGAGGTGAACTCCTGGCGGAGATCCTTGGACGCAAAGCCGGAGAGGGCCTCTGAAACGATGGTGATGTAGGGCGCTGTCTTGGACTGCCGGATCAGGGGGGCGCCCTTGTCCAGGAAGGTGGCAAAGACCATGAGGAGCACGGCAGAGATCAAAACGCCCTTGACCAGGCCGAACCCGGCACCGCAGAGGCGGTCCACCCACCCCAGGAACACCACCTTGAGCAGGTATTTGATAAGGACGCCCAGGGCGGAGACAGCGGCAAAGACAGCGCCGAAGATGACAAGGAAGCTGATGATGTTGAGCCAGGCTTCAGAATCGATGAACCGGCTGAGCTGGTCTGCCAGCAGGGGGTAGTAGGTGTAGGCGGCGAAAAAACCGCCGAAGACCCCGATGATGGCGGAGGCTTCTTTGACGATACCCCGAAAGGCGCCCCGGATCAGGCAGAAGGCGATTACGATGCAAAAGGTGATATCCAGTGGGTTCATCAGCGGGCCTCCATGGTGAGATGCGCCTGGTAAAACGGTAAGGTGAAAGCGTCGAATGCCACGGCACGGTGCGGCCTTCGCACCGATCAATCTGCTTGCTTAGCAGAAGCTGAGGCGGGGAGTCAAGGCATTTTTCCTTGGGTTAGAGGGGGTTACGTTTCAGTTTGCATTCGGCAAATCATGTGTGCTAAGAATGCATACATGTCAAAATGACTTTCACTCTCAGGCAGATACCCCCGAAATGGTGACCCTGAGGGGCACCGGGCGGCTGTACCGTTCCGGTTTTCTGACGTTACCACCGTTTTTGATTTTCCCTGCTGAAATCGGGTCAGGCAACATATAAGGGAACGCCCGGCTTTGTTTCATGTTGTGACAGGGCAGGGCATCGCGAAGGCTCATACATGGAAGAAAATTTGGAGAACAGCACCAGCGAGTTGTCGTTTTCAAACAACGCGCACGCCATGCAGCTGTTCGGTGAGAAGAACCGTCACCTCACCAAGATCGCAGACGCCCTGGCCATCACCATCCATGCCCGGGGCAACAAGGTGACCCTTCAGGGAGATGCCGTGGCCCGCAAGCTGGCCGTCACCCTGCTGAACCAGCTTTATTCCCTCGTCAAAGAGGGGCTGCCTCTCTACCCCAGCGACATCGATCACGCCATTAAAGCGGTGAGCGGTGATCCCGAGGTGAACCTGAAGTCCATCTTCATGGACACGGTGTTCACCACCGCCACGAAACGCCCCATCACCCCCAAGAGCCCCCATCAGAAAGCGTACATCGATGCCATCAGGGAGCACGATATTGTCTTCGGCATCGGCCCGGCAGGGACCGGAAAGACCTATCTGGCCATGGCCATGGCCGTCGCCGCCCTGACAAGCGGGCAGGTGAACCGTATTATCCTTACGCGTCCGGCTGTGGAGGCCGGGGAGTCTTTGGGGTTTCTGCCCGGAGACCTGGCAGAGAAGGTGGACCCCTACCTTCGTCCCCTGTACGATGCCCTGCACGACATGCTGCGCTACGAAAAAGTGACGGAGCTCATGGAGCAGGGAGCCATTGAGGTGGCCCCCCTGGCCTTTATGCGCGGGCGGACCCTGAACAACGCCTTTATCATCCTGGATGAGGCCCAGAACACCACCTCCGAACAGATGAAGATGTTTTTGACCCGCATCGGGTTCAACTCCAAAGCGGTCATCACCGGTGACGTGACCCAGGTGGATCTTCCCAACGGAAAGGTGCCGGGGCTCAAAGAGGCCCGCGGTGTCCTTAAGGGAATCCGCGGGATCTCGTTTGTGGAATTCACCAAGGACGACGTGGTGCGCCATAAGCTGGTGATGAAGATTATCTCGGCCTACGAGAAGAACGACCTTTCCAAGCGTCGGCGCGCGGAACAGGCACTTTAAGAGGCGTACGATACAAGATGAATCTTCGACCTGAGAAGCGGCTTCCCTTTCGGGAGTCGGTCCGTGCGTATTTTGTGACCAGCGGCCATGTGCTCTGGATCCTGCTGGGGCTGATCACCCTGTTTTTTACCCTGATCATCTATCCCAACCTCTCCGTGACCAAGTTCTCCTACAGCGTGGGAGACATCGCTGAAAAGAACATCAAGGCCCCCCGAGACTTTCTGATCCAGGACGACGCCGCCACCGAGGCAAGCCGGAAGCTTGCCATCCGTTCGGTCCTTCCTGTGTACGACAACAACACGGAGGTGGTGGCCCGCCAGGTGGCCAATGTCCGGAGCGCTTTTTCCGAGTTTCGGACCATCCTGACCCAGCCGCCGGTTCCCCCGCCCCCCCAGCCTTCGGTGGAGCCGGGAAAAGAGACCACGGTTGCAGCCACCCCCCTGGAAGAGGTGTGGCTGAGAAAGCAGGAGTTTGAGGACAAGATCGGTATTGAGGTGAGCCGGGGGGCCTTCCAGGTCCTTGAGACCCACCTCTTTTCCAAGACCATCGAGGACCTCATCTGCCGTATCTACACCGAGATCATGACCAACGGGGTGGTGGCCAACAAGGACCTCCTGCTTCGTCAGGGCGACAGGGGCATCACCCTGCGCACCGTGGACGGCAAGGAAGAGTCCGTGGCCAAGAACCTCAAGGCCTACTACGGCCTGGAGCAGGCCCAGACCATGGTGCGCATCGTGGCCGACCCCCTGTTCAAAAAAGAGGCGGCGGATGTGGACTACACCGCCCTGAACCTCATTGTGGACTTTACCCAGCGCATGCTGCAGCCCAACATCACCTTGAACGGCAGCGAGACCGAAAGCCGTGCCAAACGGGCCGCCGAAGAGGTGAAGCCGGTTCTTTTCAAGGTGAAGGTGGGGGAGATGATCCTGCGGGAAGGGGAGCGGGTCACCGAGCTTCAGCTGGCAAAACTCCAGGAACTCCAGCACCAGACCCGGAACCGCCACCTGTTTTCCCGGAGCATCGGCGCGGCCATGGTGACGGCCTTTTTCCTCATGATCGCCTTTCTGGTCCACTACCGGCCGAAAAACGAGGGCATCGAAGACCGAAACAAGAACATGTTCTTTCTGGCCACGGTCCTTGTCACCTTTCTCTTTGTGGCCAAGATCTCCCTGTCCGTGCCCGGTGTTATTGGAGCGTCGGTGGAGTTCGACATCCATGAGATCTCGGTTTACTTCGGCATGCCCGTGGCCGCCGGGGCCATGGCTGTCTGCCTTTTCATGGGCATGGAGGCGGCCCTCTTCTTCTCCATCGTCTTTGCCGCCCTGGTGACCCTGGTCTTTGCCAACCAGTTTCCCATGTTTATCTACATCTTCCTGAGCTCGGCCATGGCCGCCTTCTGGCTGAAAAACTGCCGGGAACGCAAGGTGTTCATCAAGGCCGGCGCCAAGCTGGGGCTTCTCAACGTGGTCCTGGCCACCGGGGTGGTCACCTACACCAGCGACATCTCCCTGGAGATCTACCTGTGGAGCGCCCTGTTCGCCTTTACCGGCGGGATCGCCTCGGGCATCGTCACCGCAGGCATTGCGCCCCTTCTGGAGATGCTCTTCGACTACACCACGGACATCAAGCTCCTGGAGCTGGCCAACCTGGACCAGCCCATCTTGAGGCGGCTCATGATCGAGGCGCCGGGCACTTACAACCACAGCGTCATCGTGGGGACCCTGGCCGATGCCGTGGCCTCGGAGATCGGGGCAAACCCCCTCTTGGCAAGGGTCTGCGGCTACTACCACGACATCGGCAAGATCGAAAAGGCCCAGTACTTCATCGAGAACCAGAGCGACGGGAAGAACCGCCACGACAAGCTGGCGCCCTCCATGAGCGCCCTGATCCTCACGGGGCACGTCAAGGCGGGCATTGAGATCGCCCGGCAGTACCGCCTGGGCAAGCCCATCATGGACACCATCCAGCAGCACCACGGCACCAGCATCATCGAGTTTTTCTACGAAAAGGCAAAAGCCCAGAAAGAGGACACCGAAGAGACGGTGAACCCCGATGATTTCCGGTACCCCGGGCCCAAACCCCAGACCGTTGAGGCCGCCATCGTCATGATGGCCGACGTGCTGGAAGCGGCCACCCGTTCCCTGGACAACCCCACCCCGGCACGTATTCAGGGGCTGGTGCAGAACCTGATCAACAAGATTTTCGCCTCGGGTCAGCTCGATTATTGTGAGATCACCTTAAAAGACCTCCACATCATGGCCAAGCGATTCAACGTGGTGCTCAGCGGCATCAACCACCACCGCATCAAATACCCCGAAAAATCGGGCAACGGACAGAAGGCAAAAAATGGAGATTCAAATCGACAATCGGCAGGGGACGCACCCGGTCCCCCAGAGCGCGATCCTGGAGAAGGGGAAGGTCATCTTAAGCGCCTTGGCATTAAGTGACCGGGAACTCTCCCTCTCTTTTGTGGACGACGAAGAGATGCGCGAGATCAACGGCCAGTACCGGGGAAAAGACGCCACCACCAATGTCCTCTCCTTTGCCATGGACGACGGCGACTCCTCCTTTGTCTCTCCGCTTCTGGGCGATGTCATCATCTCCTGCGACACCGCGGCCCGTGAGGCGGACGATCGGGGCGTGACCCTTGATCAACGCTACAGCCAGCTCCTGGTCCACGGTATCCTTCACCTGGCCGGGTACGATCATGAGCTGGGGGAGGATGAGGAGGCCGCCATGGCCGAAAAGAGCGTGGAACTCCTCGGCCTCATTGAACCCGGGGCCGGGCTGGACTATTTTTGATTCGCAAGACTCCTCAACGATATATAAGGGCTCCAATCCGGAGCCCTTTTTTTATGGGGCGTGGCAAGGCAGGGAACCTGTTGTCATCAATCCTTCTTGGAGAACTCGCAGGAGGTGATCAACGGGGGTTGATCCGGGATAACCCCGGTGTTACACTCCGGAAAAAGCAGCCGGGTACCGCCCTCTGCGGCCCCTGCTTTTCCATGCTCGACAACTCCTTCGCTTCGCCTATTCCATGTTCGACGCAAGCGGAGCCATTACAACCAACCGATCCAATTGGGAGTACCCATCCATGGCAGGACTTGCAGTCAATATCGATCACATCGCCACCCTTCGCCAGGCCCGCAGGGCCACCTACCCCGACCCCGTTGCCGCTGCCACGCGCGCTGAAATGGCCGGTGCCGACGGCATTGTCGCCCACTTGAGGGAAGATCGCCGCCACGTGCAGGACCGCGACATCCGCCTGCTTCGCCAGGTCATCCAGACCCGCTTTATCCTGGAGATGGCCGCCACCGAAGAGATGCTGGCCATCGCCCTGGACATCAAGCCCGAGCTGGTGACCCTGGTGCCTGAAAAGCGCGAAGAGGTGACCACCGAAGGGGGCCTGGACCTGCTGGCCCAGAAATCCCATATCGCAGAAGCCGTCAAAGAGCTCCAGGACGGCGACATCCCCGTGAGCATCTTCATCGACCCGGACCTGGACCAGATCCGCTGCGCCAAAGAGATCGGCGCCGACTTCATCGAGATCCACACCGGGGCCTTCTGCGACGCCGTCACCGACGCTGAAAAACGCGAAGAGATGGACCGCATCAAAGCCGCCGCCAAACTCGGCCACGAACTGGGCCTGGGCGTCAACGCCGGCCACGGCATCAACTACGACTCCGTGAAAGCCTTTAAAGAGGTCCCTGAGATCGACGAGTACAGCATCGGCCACAGCATCATCGCTCGGGCCTCCATGATCGGTCTGGACCAGGCCGTCCGCGACATGGCCCAGCTCGTGAAAGAGCTGCATAACTAACGGCAAAAACGCCTCCGGCGGCAAGGTGGGGGCACCTTGAAACCTGAATGCGAATGCACGAAGGCCATCGGTACCCAAACGGCTTCGAGGCATTCGCGTGGAGGGGGACATATGGCAACCGCCTTTGCAGGAGAGGCCTTTTCTATTTATATGTAATACCCGGTGCGAGTTTTTTTGATTGGTTCGCCTGTCTTCCTGATTCACATCGGGTAAACCCGATAATCAGCGGGTTACGATAAGGATACCTTACCCTTCAAGGCTTGTCGTATCGCTCGTATAAACCACCAGCATATGTTTCGGGCGAAGCCCGAGCCGAAGGCCCTTGCGATTTGGCCCGAGGCACGAGGGACAAAGCGCAAGGGCAATCAGCTTTCGAGGTGGCTCACCTCGCCGCCGGAGGCTGGGTTTTTTCTGCGATTTTGAGCATAACAAGGCATATTTGTTAAGGAGGCTCCCATGCAGGTAACCACCGCAACGCAGATGCAGGAGATCGACCGTCGGACCATTCTTGAGATCGGCATTCCCGGGCGCGTGCTCATGGAGAGTGCGGGGCGCGGGTGTGTGGCGGCCCTTGACCGGTTGGCCGGGGGCAGGGCTCTTTCGCGTGTGGTTGTGGTGGCTGGCCGGGGGAACAACGGGGGAGATGGTTTTGTGGTGGCCCGGTACCTTGCCGAGCGCGGGGTGGAGGCCCCTGTGTTTGTGGTGGGGGGAACGGACGGTATCTCCGGGGAGGCCTTTGAGAACCTTTCGCTGCTGGAGGCCCTGGGCGTTGCGGTGGTGGAGGTGGTCGAAGAGGTGGATCTGACGGCCTTGACGCGTGCCTTGTCCCACTGCGACATGGTGGTGGACGCTTTGTTCGGAACCGGTCTTCAGCGGGAGGTCACCGGCCTTTACGCGGAGGTGGTTTCGGCCGTGAATGCTTCCAAAGGCCCGGTGCTGGCCGTGGACATCCCTTCCGGGGTGTGTGCGGACACGGGCCGGGTGCTGGGGTGTGCGGTGACGGCCCAGGCCACGGCTACCTTCTGCCTTCCCAAGGCGGGGCATTTTCTTTATCCGGGTTGGGAGCATTGCGGCGAGCTGACCGTTGTGGACATCGGCATTCCGAACCGGGCCGTGGAGCAGGCCGGGATAGCCTGCAGCCTGATTACAAGTCAGCAGGTCATGGGGCAGATGGCTCCTTTCAGCCCCCACGCCCACAAGGGCACCCGGGGGCACCTTGCCCTGATGGGGGGCTCTTCGGGAAAGAGCGGGGCTGTGATCCTGGCTGCCGGAGCCGCGGTTTCCGGCGGTGCCGGGCTGGTGAGCGTGGCCCTTCCCGCGTGCATCAACACCGCCTTTGAGTCCCGTTGCCTGGAAGCCATGAGCCTGCCTTTGCCCCACGGGGAGGACGGCAGCTTTCATCCGGGGTGCGGCGAAACCCTGGCCGGGTTTCTTTCGGGTAAGGATGCCGTGGCCGCAGGACCCGGCCTGACCACCGCCAGGGGGGCTCTGTCCGCCCTTGCCGCTCTCCTCGATTTTTCCGTTGTCCCCATGGTTCTGGATGCCGACGCCCTGAACCTTTTGGCTGAAAAGCCCGAGCTGATGCGCGAGATCAAGGCCGAGGCCGTGATTACCCCGCATCCCAAGGAACTGGCGCGGCTTACCGGCGCATCGGTCCGTGAGATCCAGGAAGATCGCCTGGGGGCTGCCCGGGCCTTTGCCAAACAGACAGGGCTCCATGTGGTCCTCAAGGGGGCGGGCACTGTGGTGGCCCACCCGGATGGCCGCTGTGCCATCAACCCCACGGGTAACGCCCTTCTGGCAACGGGCGGCACCGGGGACGTGCTCACCGGCCTCATCGGTGCCCTTTTGGCCCAGGGGTTTTCCTGTAGAGAGGCCTCGGAGATGGGCGTGTACCTCCACGGCGAAGCCGCCAACCGCCTCATGGACCAGGGGCTTCAGACCGGCATGGCCGCTTCGCGTCTCATTGACCTGCTGCCCGGCGTCCTCTCAGACGCCATGGCCGGCAACCTTGAACCCCGAGCCCCCGAAACTCGGGTCATCTGAATGGCGCCTCCGGCGGGTCGCTTTTTGAAAAAAGCTCCGCAAAAACTTTCCGGTATGTCCGTAATGTTTAAAACAGTCGGCTCACCGAGAGCTTTCGGCCGGTCCGCGTCGTTCGTAAGGCCTGTTTGTTAAACTTTTCAAAAGTTTGTCCCCCGGCAGGGCCGCCGGAGGCTGTTTTTCAACCCTTTGACCCGGCGGCCGGTGATGTGCCGCAGCATGGCAGAATCAATGACCCAACATTCATCGTATATCGGCGAGTTGCTCGCCCGGGGCCGCGTGGTCCTGACCACGGCATCCACGGAAGAGACCGAAGAGGTGGGACGCCTCATGGGCTGTGCCGTGAGCGGCCCCCTTGTGCTCACGTTGGCCGGGGATCTGGGCAGTGGAAAGACCTGTTTTGCAAGGGGACTTGCCCGGGGACTGGGGGTGGACGAGGCGTATCACGTGACGAGTCCCACCTACACCATCGTCAACGAGTACCCTGGGCGTCTGCCCCTGTTTCACCTCGACCTCTACCGTCTGGGCGGGGGCGACGAGCTGGAGGAGATCGGGTATCGTGACATGCTCCAGGAGGGCGGTGTCATTGTGGTGGAGTGGCCCGAGCGATCCGATGACACCGAGCTCGGCACGGATCTGGTGGTTACGATTCGGGAAGAAGGCCCGGATGAGCGTGTGATCACCATGCAGTGTGTGCATCCGGATGTGGACTTGAAGGCGCAAGTCTGATACAAGACCCTGAAACATATACGGCTTTTACAATGGAGAAACAATGGCACTGATCGTACAAAAATATGGCGGTACATCCGTCGGGGATCTGGAGCGCATTCACAATGTGGCCAAGCGCGTTGCCAGGGCTTACGACGAGGGGAACGACGTGGTGGTGGTGCTTTCAGCCATGAGCGGCGTTACCGACAGACTGATTGAGATGGCCCATCAGGCCTCGAGCAAGCCCTGCAAGCGGGAGATGGACGTGCTCCTCTCCACCGGCGAGCAGACAACGGTTTCCCTGATGTCCATGACCCTCCAGGAGATGGGCTACAAGGCCGAGTCCCTCCTCGGTTTCCAGGCGGAGATCCAGACAGACAACGGGGCGGGAAAGGCCCGGATCATGCGCATCGGCGCAAGCCGCATCAAACGCCTTCTGGATGAGAAGAAGATCGTTGTGGTGGCGGGATTCCAGGGCATGGACTGCGACGGCAACATCACCACCCTGGGGCGCGGCGGGTCCGACACCTCGGCCGTGGCCATTGCTGCGGCGGTGGGGGCTGACGCCTGCGAAATCTATACGGACGTGGATGGGATCTATACCACCGACCCCAGGATCTGCGATAAAGCGAGAAAACTTGAGAGGATCTCCTATGACGAGATGCTCGAAATGGCAAGCCTGGGGGCTAAGGTCCTTCAGATTCGTTCCGTGGGCTTTGCCAAGAAATACAACGTGCCGATCCACGTTAGATCATCTTTCAATGAGGAGGAAGGGACCATGGTTGTCAACGAAGATTCCGGCATGGAGCAGCTTGTCGTCTCCGGCGTGACCTTAGATAAAAACGAAGCTCGCATCACCGTCAAGAAGGTTCCGGACCAGCCCGGTGTCTCGGCCAAGATTTTCTCCCCCCTTGCCGCAGCCGGCATCCAGGTGGACATGATCATCCAGAACACCCGTTCCGGCGGTGAGACCGACCTGACCTTCACGGTCACCAAGACCGACTATCAGGAAGCCATCGAGATCACCCGACGGGTGGCCGAAGAGCTTGGGGGCAAAGAGGTCCTCGTGGCCGACGACATCGCCAAGGTGTCCGTCATCGGCGTGGGCATGAAGAACCACTCCGGTGTGGCGTCCCGCATGTTCCAGGCCCTGGCCGACGAGAACATCAACATCCGCCTGATCACCACCAGCGAGATCCGCATCTCCTGCGTCATCGACGAACGCTACGCCGAGCTGGCCGTGCGCATCCTCCACGACGCGTTTAAGCTGGACGAGCTGTAGGCCCTTTTTCCGGCACGCAGGCGCGAACACATAAAAAAAGGCCCGCCGATAAGGCGGGCCTTTTTGTGTTTCTGGGTTGTGGAAAAAGAGAGCTATTTTCCCCGCCTCAACGGACCGGCTGCGTCCGTCTCTGCCACGGGGCGCTTGAGGTGGGAGAGGTTGCCGTCGATGGTGCGGTCAAAGGAGACGGCAAAACCGTTTCCTTCGCCCCGGACCACGGTGCCGGAGACGCGGATGTGTTCCCCTTCGGGAAGTTCGAAGGAGAGGATGATCTTTTCGCCGGACTCGGCCACATCCGGGGTGTCGATGAAGACCCCCTCGGTGCTGATGTTTTTGATAAACCCTGTGTATGCCCTTCCCTTGACCACATAGACAGCCTCGCCGTAGTACTCGAACCGCGGAGACTTCCGTTTCTTCTCGAAGTGTTTCTTTTCGACAAGCTCCAGAAGATCCATGATTTCAGCCTGGCCCATTTTGAGGATATGGGAGATCAGGCGGGAGGTCGCTTCAGACAGGGACATCTCTCTTTTTGCTTTGGATCGTTTTTCCATAGGTCCTGAGTTATGCATCTCTATCTGTGGATAAGAAGAAATGATTTGTCCGGGCTCGGATAGACATTACCAAACCGATTATCGATGCGGGACGCCTTGTCTTCAGGCGTATGAATCAAAAAAACACTGGCAAAAAGCTCACTGGATTTGACCACCCCGTCAAGGCCCGGGTGCGGGCCTTGAATACACCTCTTATTCCTTTTTCCGCTTCAGTATATCTAAATGAGTTGTCGGCGGTTTGTCAATCGGTTATCGGCATAAGGGTCAGGATCGCATGATGATTTTTTCCGGTTTTCTGCCGTGCAATCCCGTGTGGACCGATGATTTACTTGTTCGGTAAGGGCGCTTTACTCATCGTCCTCATTTTCTTCATTTTGATAATCTTCGGGCCAGTCCAGGGAGATTCGGCCCAGGTCACCGGCTTTGATCTCTTTGCAGACGATTTCAGCGGCCTTGTGCAGGTCCACCACCCCGCCTTTGCGAAGGCAGCCCCGTTTTTTGCCGATTTCAGCCAGGAGTTCCAGCCCCTCTTCGGGAACGGTCTTGAGCTTGTATCGGCCCACCAGCAGCTCCCGGTAATGGGTGAGAAGGTCCACCACGGCCTGGGGGGCCACTTCCAGGTAGTCTAGGGCCGTGTCCCGCACGGCGCCGGTGGCACCCAGGCGGATGCCGCCCCGATGGTCTGCGAGGTTGGGCCAGAGCACCCCGGGGGTGTCGGCGATATCAAAGCCGTCCCGGCCGCCGTCGATGCGGACGTGCTGCTGGTGGCGGGTTACGGCGGGTTCGTCGCCGGTCTTGGCCACCTTGCGGCCTGCCAGGGTGTTGATGAAGGTGGATTTTCCCACGTTGGGGATACCCACCACCAGGGCCCGGACCCCGCGTTTCATGTCGGGTGGAGCCAGGGAGGCGGCAAGGCCCTTGACCTTGTCCACCTCTTTTTTCTTGAGGGCCTCGATGGCCACGGCCCGGGTGTTGGCCTCTTTTTCCATGGTCTGGATCCAGCGGGCGGTGACTGTCGGGTCGGCGAGGTCCTTTTTGTTCAGGACTTTAACGCAGGGTTTGGATCCCCTGAGCTCTTTGAGCATGGGGTTGGAACTGGACACGGGAATGCGGGCGTCGATGATTTCGATGACCACATCCACTTTTTTCAATGCGCTGCGAATTTCATCGCTCGCTTTTTTCATATGGCCGGGGTACCACTGGACCGCCATATTGCCTCCTCACAGGTTGCGATATCGTCACCGTGGCGTCGCATCTTTTCGGAATGAATGAAAAGGGGATCGCACGGGGTCTGGTTGTGTTTGGATGAAGGGGGGAACCTTTGCTGGTCAGGACCCCTTGTGCAATAAAAAAGTTTGTTTTCTTCATAGCATGGAGAGGGTGGTCAATGAAACGAGATTCAGAGCAGACGCCTTGAAATAAAGATCACTTTGTGCCACAAATAGAACGACGGTTTCATAAAATAGACATTGATGAAAAGGGGACCGAATCCTCATGTTGAATCGACTGATTTCCACTTTGTTTTTGGCTTACATCGGCATTACCTGTGTCTTTTTCTACCTGGGTGCGGTGCTTATCTGGCTGGTGACCCGCCCCTTTGACAAACGGCTCGTGGTGCTTCACCTTTACTCCTGCTTCTGGGCTTCGGTGTATATCTGGACCATGCCTGCCTGGCGCATCTCCACCCGGGGACGCGGCAAGGTGGACTGGAAGAAGACCTACATGGTGGTCTCCAACCATCAGTCCCAGCTGGATATCCTGGCTGCCTTTACTCTGTTTTTCCCCTTTAAGTGGGTTTCCAAGGCCGAGATTTTCAAGGTGCCCTTTGTGGGATGGAACATGGTGATGAACCGGTATGTCCGTTTGAAGCGGGGGGATAAGGAGAGCATCGCAGAGATGATGGATGTCTGCGAAAAGACCCTGAGGCAGGGTGCTTCGGTTTACTTTTTCCCGGAAGGCACCCGCTCTTTCGACGGGCACCTGAGGCCCTTCAAGCCCGGGGCGTTTATCCTGGCCCACAAGCTGAAGCTGCCCATTTTGCCCATCGCCATTAACGGGACCCGCAAGGCCCTGCCCAAGCACAGCATGAACTTCCACGGCAAGCACCACCTGGACATTGAGGTCCTGGACGAAATCCCCAACGCGGATTACGCCCATCTCTCCGTGGAAGAGACAGCCGAGATGGTCCGACAGCTCATCGGCTCCCGTGTGGAAGAGCACGTGTGCGTAACGGAGACCACCGTGGCCGGTGGAAAGACCAGGCGAGCCGGGAACCAGGGACTCACCGCAGGGTCCTGATCCGTGTCCATACCGGGCAGCGGATGTGATGTATCATGGCTGCCCGGTTAAAGATGCCTCCGGCGGCCCTGCCGGGGGCTAAACTTTTAAAAAAGTTTAACAAACAGGTCTTAAAAAATGATTGGCGAGTAACCCCTGATTTTTAAGGGCGAATGTGATTTTCCCTGAGGGACGAAGGGGAAAGCGCATTCGCAACCAGCTTTCGAGGTGGCACACCTCGCCGCCGGAGGCACTGTTTTTTTGCTGTTTTATTTATTAAGGAAGGCATCATGAAGAGTCACGGTACCCAGCGGATTCGTCACATTGTGTCCGGTGAGGTGCGGGAAACCACCCAGGAGCTTCTGGCCGAAGAGCCTCTCTCCATTCGCGTGCAGGGAAACCCTTACACCGTGGTGATGCGCACCCCCGGCGATGAGATCGCCCATGTGGCGGGGTTTTGCCTGGGGGAGGGCATCGTGGATGCGGTGGAGGATTTCGGGACCCTTGCCTTTTGCGATGAAGACGTCAACGTGGTCACCGTGACCCTGACCCCCCAGCGCAGCGATATCGTCCCGGAGATCCTGGACCGCCGTGGTTTTATCAGCCAGACCAGCTGCGGCATTTGCGGCAAGGAGCTCATCGACGACCTGCGCCAGGCCACCTCAATGGTGGACACCTCGCCCGTGGCCTTTGGGGTGGTCAGCAACGCCCTGGACGAGCTCGGGTCCCACCAGCCCCTTCGAGAGATCACCCGGGCTTCCCACGCCGCGGCCCTGGCAGATGCCTCAGGCACGATCCTCTCCGTTGCCGAAGACGCCGGTCGCCACAACGCCCTGGACAAGGCCGTGGGCAAGCTCTTCCTTGAAAAAAAACTGGGCCAGGCCCGTTTCCTCGTTCTCTCCTCCCGCATCAGCTACGAGATGGTTCAGAAGGCCGCCCGTGCCGGTATCGCCATCATCGCAGCCGTCTCCCGCCCCACCGCCCTTGCCGTGGAACTGGCCGAAGGCCTTGGCATCACCCTCTGCTCCCTTGCCCGGGGCGAAGGGCTTTTCGTCTATACCCACCCCCATCGAATCCAGATCCAATCCCCGGAATAACAGCACCAACGTGAATGAAAAAGCGCCTCCGGCGGCAAGGTGTGCCACCTTGAAAGCAGGTTACCGCCGGGCTTTGCCCCTCGTTCCTCGGGTCAAATCCCAGCGGTATTCTTGGGGAATTATAGATTGTTTATGTAAATCAGTCGGTTAGATAACGCACCCGAACAAGATGAAATAGCTTTCAAAACCAGTTTGGCAACCTTTTTAAAAGGTTGACCCCCGGCAGAGCCGCCGGAGGCACGTTTGCCTGGTTCTGTCAAAACGTATGGAAGATACCGGCGTTGAAAGTCCAGCCGCCCAGGTCGATGGCGTTGTCGCCGAACCGGTCGATGACGGAGTAGACGGTTTCGATGATGACCCCGGCCTTGTTGTCAAAATAGGGGTCGCGGGTGAAGAGTTTGATGCCGGCGCGTCCGTGGTACCCTGCCACCCCGTAGTCCCCGTCATCCCATGCATCCACCTTATGGGTATCGCTTGTCTCCCTGTAGTACCAGTAGTCCAGCCCTCCGCCTGCAAAGAGAATGACCTCTTGTGCCACGCGACTCTCCCAGGTGAGGCTTGCCGTGAGCGGAACGAGGATCAGCTCGGTTTCGGCCTTGCTTTCCTGGCCTGAGTCCGTGCGTTTGGTGCCGGTGCGTTTAACGTAGCCCGCTTCCAGGGAGGCTGTGAGGGGGCCGCTCAGTGATCGTTGGTAGAAGAGGGTACCGGAGATGGCGTTTTCACCGTAGATGTCTTTGTAACGGTCGTCTGTGAGGCGGTGGAAGCCTGCCTTGATGCCGATGGTGTTGGGGTCTTGGGTGTGGCCGGTGGCGGGCGGAAGGAGGAGAAGGGTGGTCAGCAGGAGGGGGATGCCCCGGGGTTTTATGGCAAGGCCAAGGACCGCAATGGCCAGGGCCATAGGGACGACGGGGAGTGGCCGGGGGGAGGCTCTCTCTTGGGAGGCGTTGACAAAGCAGCCCCCTTCAAAGGTCTCCGGGTCGTCCAAAAGGGCGTGGACCTCTTCCACGAAGATGGAGACGCTTTCGTCGGACTGGGGGGTTTCGTTGGTGCTGGTGTCGATGGCCGAAACGCGGAAGGTGTAGCGGGTATCTTCGGCAAGGCCGGGGATGATGGCGTCGTTTTCAGGTGACACGTCCTGTTGGTCGGTCAGGTTGGCGGGGTCTGTGCCGTAGTACACCCTGTAGACCGACAGGTCTGCCATGCCGTCGTTGTTTCCATCAAAGAGGACGCGCACGCTCAGGTTTTCCAGGAGTTCAGGGGGGTGGTCGTCCTGGGAGAGGATGGGCGTTTCCGGGGCCAGGTTGTCCCGGGTCTGACCGGCGGCAAAGGTATCCACCACCAGCCAGGACGACGGTTCGGAGTTGCCTTGGGCGTTGGTGGCCGTGACCCGGAACCGGTAGCGGGTGTCGGCATCAAGGCCGGAGTAGGTGGCCTTGGGGTCGTTGACGTCTATGGGGGAATCCGGTGTGAGGGAGACGCTCTGAAAGACGCCTGCAACGCGCTTTTCCACGCTGACCGTATAGGCGGTGACATTATCGGAGTCCGCGGCCTTGTCCCAGCTTATGGTGATGCTGGCATCGGTTCGCAGGTCCAGGGTGAGGTTGGCCGGGGCGGGCGGGACCTCGGGGTCGGTCTCAGTGGTGATGGATTCGATGCCGGAGAGGGCGCTGTCCCGGTCGCTTTCAAAGGCGGAGATGGCCACATAGTAGGTGGTGTCGGGCTCCAGGGTCACCCCGGAGGCGGCACCGATGGTAAAGCTCACATCCTCGTCCGCGTCCACCGGGTCCGTGAGCCCCAGCTCACTGTTGGTTCGTTTCAGGGGGTTGGTTTCGTTGGTGACCTCGGTTTCGGTTTCGCCCCAGAAGATGGTGTACCCGTCGGCATCGGCCACGGTTTTCCAGGAGACGGTGATGGTGTTGTTGGTGGCGGCCAGGGTCGGGTCATCCGGGACATCGGGCAGGGCAAGGGCCACGGCCGCCAGACACAGGAGGACGACGAAAAAAACCGGGGACACCAGGCGGTGCGGTTTCATGGAGTGCTCCAAAGGGGATTGACCAACGTGATTGTAAGATGGGTGTTTTATAAGGAATGAATTAATGGTTGATTTTACGGTTTTTTCTGTGCGGTGTCCAGTTTTTCAGGAGGCGGCGCTGGACCGCCTTCTTAAAACCTGTTTGGCAACCTTTTTAAAAAGTTGGCCCCCGGCAGGGCCGCCGGAGGCCTTGTTTCTTACCCCGCCTTGCGCGTGAGGTAGAACATGTGGGGATCGATCATGCGGTTGGGTTTGTTGGTGCCGTCGTAGAAGAGGTCGATGACGGGCACGCCGTAGCGCTCCTGGATCTTGCGGAAGATGGAGGCGCTGATGACCCCGGGGCAGCAGAAGACCGGGTTGACGTGGATCACGGCGGAGACAAGGCCGTGCTTCACGTAGTAGAGCATTCTACCTAAGGAGACGGCGGTCTCGCCGGCGATGAAGCTGGTGAGGCCGAACTCTTCCATGAGGGCCTGGCATTCGTCCAAGGGGGGCTCGGTGACCCCTTCGAGGAGGCCTTCAAAGATGGCTTCGAATTTTTCCTCGTAGCCGGTCATGGTGCCCAGGAGTTTGTCTCCGCAGTGGTTTTGCCGGGTGTCGGCAAAGATGGAGTGGACCACCAGCTCGTTGTAGGAGGGGAGGATCACCTCGCCGCCCAAGGCTTCGGCGTGGTCGCAGATGGCTTCGTTCAAGACCTCGTTGTACTTGGCGTACATGTCCCCGAGGATGGCGATGCGGGGTTTTCTCGTCTTCGGCAGGGGGAGCCCGTCAAAGAGTTCCCGCACCTTTTCCGCGGCGGTCATGAGGGATTTTCGATTCTGAATATGCCAGGCGATGATCTTTTCTGCCTCATCCACGGCTGCGAGGGTGTCGCCTTCCTTGGTTTCGTAGGGGAGGAAGCGGAACCTCAGCTTGGAGAGGATGGAGCTTAAGATGGTCACCGAGAGGAGCTGGGCGTTGTGGCGGGCGGAGATGCCCGGCACGGCGGCCTGTCCGTTGGTGTTCATCACCTTGATGCCTGCAAAGCCTGCCTTGGCGCCAGCAGCCTTGATGAGGTTGGCGTACTGGTTGAAGTTGCAGGAGAGGCAGATGTTGGGCAGGTAGACAATGGCGTTGTGCGGTGCCAGGTCCCCTTGTGAGAGCCGGGAGATGACCGAGCCCACGATGGCCACGTTGGGCAGGCACTCCCCACCGCTGGCAAAGCGGTACCCGAGGTTCAAGGTGGTGTTGTCCATGGGGAGGACCTCTGCCTTGTACCCGGCGGCCTTGAAGACCTCGGCCTGGAGGCGGTTGATGCGGGCGTCCACCATGGGGATGAGGACGGTGTCTCCCTCTTCGGGGGTGTCCGGGGCAAAGGTGGTCCTGGGGATGACGATCTCTTTGCTTTCGGCTTTTCTGCGATCGTAGTCGGCCACAAAGGTGTCGATGGCTGCTTCAATGCGGGTGAGGTAGCCCACGTCGCTTGCGTGTTCGTCCAGCTGGAGGATGAGGTAGGGTTTGCCCATTTTCTCCATGGCGTCCTTGATGTGGTTCATCAGGTAGGCGTCCGGGCTGCATCGGAAGCAGGTGAGGAAAACCGGGTAGAGGTCGGGGTTTTTCCGCACCGCGTCCAGGGCCAGGAGGATCTGCTGGCCGAAGTACCAGTGCATGTTGGCCAGGTGATCGGGCAGGTCGTCGGGGGTGGGCGTCAGGTCCAGCATGGACTGGGAGACGAGCTCAAAGCCCATGGACTCCATGCGGGCAGGGATGCCCAGGTTGACCCGCTTGTCAAAGAGGGCGTAGGGGCGGCCCAGCAGGAGGATTTTGGGGGTGTCGCCCTGGGTGGCCAGGCGCTTGGTGCCTTCGGCAGCCCAGGCTGTTTTCTTGGCCGAAAAGGCTTTTTTGGCGTCGATGAAGGCATGGACCACGGCCTCTTCCGGCAGGCCCAGCACCGGCGCGAGGTCGGCGGCGAGGCGCTCGCCCACGATTTCGTCGGCCACGTTGTTCATGCGGACGGTGGGGTGGAGCAGGCGGCCGCCGAAGTCCATGCCGGGCAGGTTGTTGATGATGGTGGCCGCATAGGAGGAGTAGTAGCAGAAGTAGCTGTCCGTGCTTTTCTCTGCAAAGGGCTGCTCCATGGGAAGGGTCTCAAGGAGGCTCTGCTCGCTGATGAGGGTGGGCAGGAATATATAGTCCACTCCGGGCCGATCCAGGGCCGCCACCATGCCGTGGGTAAGGGCCATGGGGGTGCAGAAGTCCGCGTTGATGAGCTTCATGCCCTGGGCCAGTTTTTTGGCCGTGCTCTTTTCCACCACCACGTTGAAGCCCAGGCGCTGGAAGAGGTCCTTGAACAGGGGGGCGTACTCCACCATGAAGAGGGTCTCGGGGATGCCCACGGTTTTGTTGCCTTCGACCGCGGTGTCCTCGGTTTTGAAGGTGGCTTTGAATTGTTTTTCAAGGCGGGAGACGGTCTCTTTTCCCCCCACCTTTTTCTCTTCATAGTCCCTGCCGCACTTGAGGCCCCAGGCGTTTTTCTTGCCTCCCACGGTGTAGACGCGCAGCTCACAGCGGTTGGTGCAGAGCTCGCAGATTTCGGTCTCCACGGTGCAGGAGAAATCGATGCCCGTGAAGGTGGAGGTTGCAAGGCCTGCGTCTTTCAGGGCCACGGCGCAGCCCAGGGCGCCGGTGAGGTGGCAGAACTTGGAGACGCGGACTTCCTGGCCCAGCTCCCGCTCAAAGCAGGCCACCAGGGCTTTGTTGCGGGCTGTGGCCCCCTGGAAGTAGACCCGACTGCCGGGAGTGCTTTTGCCCACCACCTTGGAGAGGTAGTTGTCCCGGACGCTGTGGAGCACCGCGGACATGATCTCTTCCCGTTTCCACCCTTCGGCCAGGAAGGTGTTGAGGTCCCTTTCCATGTAGACGGTGCAGCGGTCTGAGGTGAAGGGGGCCTTGGCCCCTTCCACGATGTCGGAGATCTCCGGCAGGGTCATGTGGAGGCGCTTGGCCTGCTCTTCGATGAAGGAGCCGGTGCCTGCGGCGCAGACGTAGTTCATGACGGCATGCTTCACCACCCCGTCGTTTAAGAGGGTGAACTTGGAGTCCTGGCCGCCGATCTCGATGATGGTGTCCACGGCAGGGTCCAGGAAGGTGGCACCCTTGGCGTGGGCCGTGATTTCGTTGATGGCAAGGTCGGCGCCCACGACCTCCTTGATGAGCTCCCGGCCCGAGCCGGTGGTGGCCACCCCGCAGATGACGAGGTTCACTTCCTTGAAAAGCTCCTTGACCTGGCCGAAGAGGCGGGTGACGGCATCCACGGGGTCGCCCTGGGTGCGTCCGTAGAGACCGGCCAGGATGGCGCCTTCTTTGTCCGTGAGGACCGCCTTGGTGCTGGTGGAGCCCACGTCGATGCCCATGTAGGCTTCGCAGGTTGATTCAGGGGTCCTGTAGAGGGTCACCTCGATGCCGTCGGCTTCGTAAGCGGAGAGGCCGTCAAATTCCGGGTAGTGGGGCATGTCCGTATCCAGGCTGGGGCGCACGGTTCGCTCCCGGCCCATGCGGGCGATGAGGTTTCTGCTTGACTCCCAGGGCTGGTCGGCCAGGGAAGCGGCCCCGATGGCGTTGACGGCCTGGGCGTTTTCAGGAACCGTGACGGCAAGGCCAAGGGCGGCCTCCACCTCCCGGACAATCTTGGCGTTGGCCGCCATGCCGCCGATAAAGAGCATGTCCCCCGTAAGCTCGCGTCCCCTTACTGTGTTGGCCAGGACGCTTCGGGCCACCCCTTCGCACAGGCCGGTGGCAATGGCCTCTTTGGCGTAGCCCTGGGCCTGGGCATGGATGATGTCGCTCTTGGCAAAGACCGCGCAGCGGGTGGCAATGGACGGGGCCTTGCCGGTGAAGGCAGCAGCCTTTTCGGCAAGGGCTTCGGTGGTGAAGCCGAGGCGCTCGGCCTGCTGGTCGATGAAGGAGCCGGTGCCCGAGGCGCAGTCGGAGTTCACCACATGCTCCATGTAGTTGCCTTCATCGTCCAGGCGGATGAGGTAGAAGCTCTCGCACCCGATGGAGAGAATGTTCCGGCAGGGGGTCTTGAGAAAGGCCGCGGCCTCCACCGAGGCGATGACCGGGTCAAAGACGCGGGCCTCGGCAAGGGTGATGTTACCGGTGACCCCGAACCGGGAGATGGTGCCGCCCGCTTCGGCTTCCATGGCATGCCTGGACCGGGTGAGGGCCTCTTCCAGGTTGCCGTTGTGAAGGATGCTGCCGCTGGTAACGACGCGGTGGGCGTCGAGGACGGCGTAGTGGATATATTTGGATCCGAAGTCAAGTCCTGCTTTCATGGATGGGCACCTCTTGTCTTTCTCTCTCTCGTAAAGGTCGTGCCCCCCCGGAGGTGGGGGATCAGATGGGGCTGAGGGCGGTATTCCGGGGGGAGGGGGTTCGATTCTAGAATATGTGTTCTACGTTAACGCATGCGCTTTTTTAAACATTTTCTTTGGGGTGAGTCAAGATCAAAGGGTTGAACGACACAGCCGGGTCAAATCGAACTTAGGGTGGAGGATCTTTGTTTCTGCGGGGTGAAAGACAAAACAAAAACCCGCTCCCCTGAAATCAGGAGAGCGGGTTTTTTTAACAATCCAGTTGGCATTCCGGATTAATACAACCTGTCGGATGCGTGGGCCTTAGGCGTTGACCTCTTCTTTGATCTTGGTGGCGATCTTGTAGAGGATGGTCACGACCAGGAAGCCAACAGCGTAGACACCTACGGTGATGAGGATCTCCAGGGGAGTGGGGACGTACTCATGGTAGGTGTGCATGGCGTTGGGGACAAAGCCGCCGGCGATCATGCCCATGCCTTTGTCGATCCAGGTTCCGAGGAACACCATGATGCAGAGGAAGGGCATGTACTTCTCGTTGTTCCGGATCTTGGGAATGACAAGAAGGATAATGGCCGAGATCATCAGGAACATGGAGGTCCACATCCAGGGCACAAGGGCTGCCTTGTCGCCGTGGCCGAAGAAGAGATACTTCAGGTGGTCCATGTGCTCGGGGATCTTGCTGTAGAAGACGGTGAAGACTTCGCACAGGAAGAAGAACACGTTGGCGATGAGCGCGTAGGTGATGATCTTCATGAGGGTCTGCATCGCTTTTGTGCCGGGATCGAACTTGGTCACTTTGCGAACGATGAAGCAAAGGAGGATCAAGAACGCGGGACCGGCGGCAAAGGCCGAGGCCAGGAACCTGGGAGCCAGGATCGCCGTGAGCCAGTAGCCACGACCGGGAAGGCCGCAGTACAGGTAGGCGGTGACGGTATGGATACCGAAGGCCCAGGGAATGGAGACGTAGATGAGGAACTTCACCCACTTGGGTGCGGGAACCGCATTCCGCTCGGCTTCCAGGAGCTTCCAGCCGATGATGATGTTCAGGAAGAGATAGCCGTTGAGAACAATGGCATCCCACATGAGCATCGAGTGGGGGGTGGCATTTAAGACCACGTTCATGGCACGCGTGGGCTGACCAAGGTCCACCACGATGAAGAGCATGCACATGACCACGGCGGCCACGGCCAAGAACTCACCGAGGATGGTGATGCGGCCGAAGGCTTTGTAGTCGTGCAGGTAGTAGGGCAGGACCAGCATCACGCCCCCGGCGGCAACACCGACGAGGAAGGTGAACTGGGCAATGTAAAAGCCCCAGGAGACGTCCCGGCTCATGCCGGTGACACCGAGACCGAAGTCCCACTGCTCCATGTATCCCATGAAGGCCACAGCAATGACGGCCGTCAGACCGGCAAGCCACAGCCAGTAATTTCTGCTTCCGCTTAATGCTTTTTCAAGCATGATGACCTCCCGTTAAACGATGTAGAAGACCGAAGGCCCGGTACCGAGACTGGCCTTTCGCCGAATGGTGTAGTTCTCTTTGAGGACCTTGCGAATTTCCGATTTTTCATCGGAGAGGTCGCCGAAGACGATGGCGCCTTCAGAAGCCTCAACGCAGTAGGGGTCCTTGCCAACGGCCAGTCTTTCCGCGCAGAAGTTGCACTTCTCCACGACACCCTTGGTACGGGTGGGGAACTCGGGGTTGGTGGGCTTTCCGTCTTCCAGGCCGTTTCTGGGGTCCTGGAAGTTGAAGCTGCGGGAGCCGTAGGGGCAGGCAGCCATGCAGAAGCGGCAGCCGATGCAGCGGTGGAAGTCCATGAGAACGATGCCGTCTTCCCGCTTGAAGGTCGCCTTGGTGGGGCAGGCCTGGACGCAGGGAGGGTTTTCGCACTGGTTGCAGAGGACCAGGATGGGGGCGTGTTCCGCCTTTTCAGACTGGTACTCGTTGGGCTGCTGGGTAAAGGCGTGCTCGTAGTGCTCTTCCCAGATCCACTTGATCTCGTGGTTTTTGTTGTCAAGCTCGGGAACGTTGTGGTTCAGGTGGCATGCCTTCCCGATCTTTTCGTTCAGCTCGTGGGTGAGCTTGCGGGTGTCGATGACCATGCCCCATCGATCCGCTTCGGTGACCTTCTGGTCTTTGATGGCTTTGCCTGAAGGGATGAAGTACTCGCCGATGGCATGCGCATTGGACGCGGCTGTCAGGCCCAGTGCGGATACGCCGGCGATCTTCAGGAAGCTTCGTCTGCTCTCTTTCATCACTACTTCTCCTTCGGATTCACGTGGCAATCCCAGCAGTAGGGGTTAACAGAGGCGTACTCATGGCACTTGTCGCAGAAGTCCGCCTTGTTGGTGTGGCACTCAAGGCAGGTGTTGGACAGGCTCATGTTGTACTTCTTGCCGTCATCCGCCACATAAATGCGGTGACCGTCGCGAACCACCGAGTTTCTCCAGCCGTCCAGAAGCTGCATGTGCTCCTTGGCCATCTGGTCCTTGGGGAGGATACATGCTCCGGCGGCTTTGGCTTCCGGAGCGATGACCAGCTCCGGCGCAGGCTTGGCCGATCCCGTGTTGTACCAGAACGGGAAGGAGACCAGGACGGCGAAGATGGCCACTCCGGCTAATATTTTACCTTTATCATTCATCAGAATCACCCTCCGCTCCAGGTAAATCCTCAAACCTCAGGTTTGTGGTTCGTTCAATTTCACCGTCCATGACCAGGGCGTTGGCTACCAGCTCGTGGAGGCCGGTGACTTCCACGCCGGGTACCCAGTAGTCCATGAGGGGAGGCAGGGCCGCCCTGTCGATGGCGCACATGCAGGCCAGGGTGTTGACGTCGTACTTGTCGTGGACGTACTTGACCGCGTTGGCACGGGGCAGGCCGCCTCGGAGGCGCTGTTCCATGATCTCTTCGGTGTTGAGGCCCGCACCGGAGCCGCAGCAGAAGGTCTGCTCGCGGATGGTGTTGGCAGGCATTTCGTGGAAGTTGTTGCAGACGCTCTTCAGCACGTAGCGGGGCTCGTCGAGCATACCCATGGCACGGGCCGGGTTACAGGAGTCGTGCCAGGTGACCTTCAGGTGGTCGTTGCGGCTCGGGTCGAGCTTGAGCTTGTTGTGCTTGATGAGGTCGGCGGTGAACTCAGCGATGTGGATCATCTTGGTGGACGCGGCGTTCTCAAAGACGGTTCCGGTGATGGGGTTCACCGGGGTCTCCAGGAAGTTGGCCGGGCCGTTCATGGTCCCCATGTACTGGTTGATGACGCGCCACATGTGGCCGCACTCGCCGCCCAGGATGTACTTGACGCCGAGGCGCTCTGCCTCGTGGTACATCTTGGCGTTGAGCTTTTTCATCTGGTCGGCGGAGGTGAAGAGGCCGAAGTTGCCGCCCTCAGAGGCGTAGGTGGAGAGGGTGTAGTCCAGGCCGATGTGCTCGAAGAGCATCAGGTACCCCATGAAGGTGTAGGTACCGGGGTCGGCGAAAGCGTCACCTGAAGGGGTCACAAAGAGGATCTCGGCACCCTTGCGGTTGAAGCTGGGGTTGATCTTGACGCCGGTGATCTCTTCGATGTCTTCGCAGAAGAACTCAATGATCTCTTTGAAGTTCTGGGGCTGGATACCGAGGTGGTTACCCGTCTTGGAGCAGTTGGCCACGGGATCCTTGATCCAGTTGATGTTCACGCCGAGGAGGTTCAAGAGCTCGCGGCCCATCATGGTGATCTCGGCGGTGTCGATGCCGTAGGGGCAGAAGACGGAACACCTTCGGCATTCGGTGCACTGATAAAGATAGGAGAACCACTCTTTGATGACCTGGGGGGTCATCTTCCGGGCACCGCCGAACTTACCGAGGAGCTTGCCCACGGTGGTGAAGTCGTTTCGGTAGATGCTTCGGAGCAGCTCAGCCCTTAAGAAAGGCATGTTCTTGGGGTCACCCGAGCCGATGTAGAAGTGGCACTTGTCGGCGCAGGCACCGCAGCGGACACAGATGTCCATGAAGACCTTGAGGGAGCGGTACTTGTCCAGGCGCTCCTTGAAGCCTTCGTGAATGATCTGCTGCCAGTTTTCGGGAAGCTGCCAGTCCTCGTCGGCGGGGGACCAGTCGCGGCCGTTGGGGAGCCCAAGGTAGTCCAAGGTCTTGGCCTTGGCGGGATAGCAGAACTTGCCTTCGGACAGGTCCGGCGGCGTGTCCATCCACGACTTCTTGGGAACAGCGTTGTCTATTTTGATCATCTCTTCCGGTTTGATATCCACGATTTATGACTCCTTTTCCACTGGGAGACCCGCTTCGATCATCTTCTCTCTGAATTCGTTTTCGTATTTCTCGTAGGTTACGAACGGAAGATCGGGGTTCCAGGGGTTGATGTGTCTCTTGGCTCGGCTGTTGTTGGCCATGTTTCGGGTGGGAGAAAGGAAAATACCACCGGCATGCATCAGCTTGCTGAAGGGGAAGTACACGAAGAGTACGCATACGCAGAACAGATGCACGTAAACGAAGGGGTCAATGTTGGCCGGAATCGTGGGGTGCAGTGTCACCAGGCCCATGGTGAGTTCTTTGACGGCCACCACGTCCACCCTCAGGAAGTATCGCATGTAGATGCCGGTACCTGCGATGGCCATGATCAGGAAGAGGGGGAAGTAATCGGCTGCCAGGGAGGCGTACCGAAGGTTGGGTTTGGTCACACGCCGCAGGAAGAGAAAGCAGACTGCGGCAAGCAGGACCACCCCGGAGAGCAGCACGATGGGAAGGCCGATCTGGAAGAAACCGTCGATGAATTCCAGAGCTTCGATGAAGAACGGCACAGGCTCCAGGAAGAAGCGCATGTGACGGACGAGCACCGCCAGGAAGCTGTAATGGAATGCCAGGGCAAACAGCCAGAGCCAGATTTCCCATTCATAAGAGATCCGGTCACCCTTGATTTCCGCCTTGGTGTTGCGGAACAGAGACCTGAAGGTCAGGATCTCAAAGGCCATGCGGCCCACCACACCGAGTCCGGTGTAAGGGTTCTCAAGCTTGTCATGCTTGATCCAGGGCAATGATTTTTGCTGACCGCAGGTGGTCGGGATGCGGAAGGGAACCGGTGACTTGGCCCACTTCATGATACGCCAGATAAAACCGCCCAGGAACACGACAAAGGCGATGTAGGGTATCAGGATCCCAAACACTCCCTGCAGCGCAGGCGCACTGCCGCCCAGAAAGGCGAGTGCACCCAGCACAACGACCGCTACCAGGGACAACACAATATTAACGTTCATACCTTTTCCTCACCCTTTGGTGCTTGATCAAACGAACGCACCCGAATTGAAAGTTTGTAAAAGACGGACACAACCTCACATGTCGGGAAGGCCGGCAACCCTCCCGGAGAGGCTGACACACCCCCGCCCTACAGCCCTCGATCCGGTTCCTCGTCCGATTTCTCAAAGCCCCCGTTTTTATAAACATCATGTGGTAAAATTTCGGTCCCGACTTCGGGAACCTCACACAATATATCCTTGTTCTTCAGAATGTTGAGCGTGCGGGTACGCACTTCGCTGGCCCGCAGCCGGTAGATCTGCTCCCGGCAGGCCATGTAGATGTCAAAAGCCGCCAGGCTGAGCCGGTCCACGCGGTTGTAGAAGCCGTCGAGATCCTTCTGGGTCACCTTGCCCTCTTTGATCTCTTTTTTCAGGGCCTCTTTCACCACGGTTTTCAGCGCAAAGATAAAGGCCACCCCTTCGCTGGGGACAAAGGCCTGCACCGCACGCAACCGGATGAGCGGGTCGAGCTTCTGGCGGAGTACCTCGGGGTCGGGCTCGTTTTTCGCGGCCACCAGAGCAAAAACGTCGGTGAACCCTTCCTTGGCCATGGCGCCGATGGGGTTGTTGAAGGGGTCTTTCTCCTTCATGATGAATCGGCTGCCGTCGGAAGAGTAGTTTCCGGCAAAACGTGCGGTCCATGCGCTGATGATCTCTTTGGCATGGCTGTCGAGGTGTTTGTAAATACCCATGGTTCCTCGCACCCGCCTGCATGCGCACGCGGGTTTCCTAAGAATTACATTTGTAACAGCAACTTAATGATGAAACGGAACTTTCCGAGTTTAAACGATTGATATAGAACAATTTCCGTTTTTGTGTCAAGAACTACTTTCCTTTCAAACGAGGCTGAAGTATGCATCGTTAAAGGATATTGCGTTTGCCTACCCGTAAGGATACGAACCTGTTTTTCCTTCGTTACCTTCCAGGGTTTTGATAGTATAAACGGTATCAAAAACCATGGCTTACCCCAAGGCGAATCCTGTGGGAATCATGCCCTATTCCCCGTCGGGCAGTGGGCTTGCCGGGCCGGAGGCCAAGGTGACAAAGGAGAAAATCACAGGATGACCCGGCAGCGGTGCCGCACCGTGATGGCCCGGGCATGCTCGCCGACTCAGGGCACGCCGGTTTGCCCGCAGGTACCGTGCTCCGGTCCGGTGGCGGCCTCCTTGTCGTATGGCTCCATGGTTTGATTATGTTCCTGATAAACCGCCGCACTATAGCAGAAGCGCGGGGCCAAATAAATGGTGCTCAAACGTGAATTATTTTGATTTCATTGTTCATTCGTGTTGATGGATGGTTGCGGCTCGGGGGCGACGTGATCTTGCACGGTTTTCCCTTTTCCTGTATATACGAATAGTCAATCAGGTGTCATCCGGCGAATTTACCTCCCACGGAGGCAAAACCGGTGCGCATCCTTCATTTATAGGGTTGTCAGGGCCATACTTCCCTGCTCCGGCGGCGTGTTGTCCGGCTCCCGGCATCGCTCTCTTTACCTGAACCCCAGGCATCACCATGCAAAAGTTGACCTCTTTTCCTGTTGCGGCATGTTTTTTCTTTGGATGGATTCTGTCGTGTTTTCTGTCGACGGGCCCGTTTTGCGCCACGGCCCGGGCCGAAGGGCCCGAGGTCCTCGTCATTCCTATCTCCGGTGAAGTTTCTCCGGCCATGGCCGCCTTTGTGGAGCGTGCCACACGGGACGCCGAAGGGGCTTCCCTGGTGATTTTCGAGATGGATACCTTCGGCGGTCGGGTGGATTCGGCCTTTAAAATAGTCGACGCCATCACGGCCCTTGAATCCCCCAGCGTGGCCTGGGTGAAGACAAAAGCCATCAGCGCCGGGGCCCTTATCGCCCTTTCTGCCGACGCCCTGACCATGTCCCCGGGCACCACCATCGGGGATTGCGCCCCCATTGCCGTGAGTCAGGAAGGCCCCAAGATGCTGGGGGAGAAATTCCAGTCTCCCCTGCGGGCCAAGTTCCGCGCCCTGGCCCGGAAAAACGGCTACAGCGAAGCCCTGGCCGAGTCCATGGTGACGGCGGAGCTGGAGATCGTTGCCTATGAAGCCGACGGCAAGACCGTCTATCTGGAGAGGCAGGCCTACGAGGACTTGAAGGAAAAGCCCGACCACGTGCGAACCGTGGTGCGGGAAGGCGAGTTGTTGACCATGGACGATGTGGAGGCCAATGCCTTCGGGTTTTCCAAGGCCACCTTGAAAACCCTGGCCGAGGTGGTGGCAGGCGAGGGCAAGGGCGGGGTCGTGCCGGAGCGCGTGGACCCCTCCTGGTCCGAGGACCTCTCCGGGTGGATTCTCTCCATCGCCCCCATTCTCATGATCATCGGCCTGGGAGCCCTGTACACCGAGCTCAAGGCCCCGGGCTTCGGGGTCTTCGGCATCGTGGGGCTCTGTGCCCTGGGGCTGGCCTTGTTCGGCCACCACATTGCGGGCCTTGCCACCTATGCGGAGATCCTCATCATTGTCATCGGCTTGCTGCTTTTGGTGGTGGAGATTTTCGTGCTCCCGGGGTTCGGGCTGGCTGGTATGATCGGCTTTCTGCTGGTGATACTGGGGCTGATCCTCTCCCTGCAGGATTTTGTGATTCCCGACCCGGACCTGCCCTGGGAGGGCGACCTGTTCCGGGGAAACCTGCTTACCGTGGTGGCCTCCTTCGGCGCCTCCCTTATCATGGCCATGGCCATGCTGCGCTATCTTGTCCCGGCCATGGCCGGTCGGGTGAGCGGGCCGTACCTGGACGCGGACTTAAAGGAATCCCATGCCGACTCCAAAGAGACGGCACGCATTGAAAAAGGTGCCACGGGTGTGGCCTTGAGCCCCTTGCGGCCGGCCGGAAAGGCCGCGTTTTACGGCGAGCCCTTTGATGTGGTCACCCGGGGTGATTTTATTGATCGAAACGAGCATGTTGTGGTCACCGCCGTGGAGGGGAACCGTGTCATTGTGGCCCGGAAAGAGTCCCCTTCCGAACCTGTTGCATAAAGGAACCCAGCCAAGCCCATGAAACTTGCCTTAACCGTCATTGTCCTTCAAGTTCTTGGTGTTGCCGCCATCATCGCCGAGTTTGTCATCCCCTCCTTCGGAGTGATCTCCGTGGTGGCCGCGGCCCTGTTTGTGCTCTCGGTGTACATGGTTTTTACCGAGGCCTCCACCCAGATGGGCTATGCCCTGCTGCTGGCCGATATTTTTCTTATTCCCGCCGCCATTTTCATCGGGGCCAAGGTGCTGGAACACTCCCCGGTGACCCTTAAGAAACAGCTGAAAAGCGAGGAGGGAGCCACGTCCCAGAAAAAAGGGCTGGACCATTTCCTCGGCCTTGAGGGCGAGGCCCTCACCGACCTGCGTCCCTCGGGCGTGGCCCTCCTCGGCGATGAGCGCATCGATGTGGTGACGCGCGGTGAATACATAGAAAAAGGCTGCCAGGTCACCGTCCTTTCCGTCACGGCCAACTCCGTTGTGGTGAAACAGCAGATCGCGGCCGATTGAACCCCTCTTATTGAAACCCGGCCCTTCGTTATGGAAGGGCCCTGTATATAACGTGAAAAATCAGGAGAACGTAATGTCCCCAAACATGATTTTAACCTTTGTCGTCCTGGCCATCGTGCTGGTGATTCTTTTTGTGGTCGCCTCCGCCATCAAGCTGTGGATCCAGGCCCTGGTGTCCGGTGCCCATGTGGGTATCCTGAACATCGTCTTCATGCGGTTCCGAAAGGTACCGCCCAAGCTCATCATTGAGTCCAAGATCATGGCGGTCAAAGCCGGTATCGATATCAGCACCGACCTCTTGGAATCCCACTACCTGGCCGGGGGTAACCTGGCCCGTGTGGTCCAGGCCCTCATTGCAGCGGACAAGGCCAACATCGACCTGGAGTTCAACCGGGCGGCGGCCATTGACCTGGCCGGGCGCGACGTGCTCGAGGCGGTTCAGATGAGCGTTAACCCCAAGGTCATCGAGACCCCCAAGATCGCGGCCATGGCCAAGGACGGCATCCAGCTCAAGGCCATCTCCCGAGTCACCGTGCGGGCCAACATCGATCGCCTGGTGGGCGGGGCCGGTGAAGACACCATCCTGGCCCGAGTGGGCGAGGGCATCGTCTCCACCATCGGCTCATCCGAAAACCACAAGCAGGTCCTGGAAAACCCGGATACCATCTCCAAAACCGTTCTTGCCAAGGGCCTCGACTCCGGTACGGCCTATGAGATCCTCTCCATCGATATCGCTGATGTGGACGTGGGCAAGAACATCGGCGCCGATCTGGAGACCGACCGTGCCGAGGCGGACAAGAAGATCGCCCAGGCCAAGGCCGAAGAGCGCCGTGCCATGGCCTACGCCGTGGAGCAGGAGATGAAAGCCAGGGTCCAGGAGATGCAGGCCAAGGTTGTGGAAGCCGAGGCACAGGTTCCCCTGGCCATGGCCGAAGCATTCCGCAGCGGCAACCTGGGGATCATGGATTATTATAAAATGAAGAACATCATGGCCGATACCGATATGCGCAGCGCCATTGCAGGCGATGAGAAAGGACCGGATGACAAGGAGACCACCTGATGGGCGGTATCAAGTTCCTTATCACCCTCGTGGTGATCTACCTCGTCTTCCGCTCCGTCATGCGGAAGATCATCTCAACGGTGAACCCGGAAGGGGGCGATAGCCCCAAAAGAGGGAAGCTGGGGGACATCATCGCCCAGATGAAAGAAGAGATGGAGAGGGCCCGGCTTGAGGCGGAGCGTGAAGCCGCAGGCGAGGAGGACGACTTCCTGGACGACGACCCCTGGGCCGACCTCCGGGAGGATGCGGAGCCCCTTCGGGAGGAGACCCTGGAGGCGGACTCCGACGCCCATCGCCCCCTTCTCCATGAACGCTGGGATGAAGAAGATGAGAGACCCGAGCTTCATGAACGTTGGGACGAAGAGGACGAAAGGCCCGCTCTCCATGAGCGCTGGAACGCCACGGACGAGTCTGACTCCCTCTGGGACAGCTCGGAAGAGAGGCCGGCAAAACGGCGGGCCCAGTCGGTGACGCCCGCACCCGAGGACGGCACATGTGCCCGGGGCAGGAAGCGCCGCACGAGGCTTAAAGAAGCCATCGTCTGGAAGGAGATCCTTGATCGGCCTGTGGGGCTTCGGTCCTGAGTCTCCGCCTTCGGGCGGTGCATAACAAACAGTGTGACAGACGGTTGTGAGCCGCACGGGGATTCCCCGTGCGGCTCCATCGCTGTTCCCCTTGGCATGGTTGGCCCGGGGGGGACTATATTCTTTTGCGTAAAAAACCTTGGAGGAGTTTTCAGCACGAAGGATGTAGTGATGACCATAAAACACTATTTCGAACACATGGCCTACCACCTCATCAGACTGACCCTGACCCTCATCGGTCTGATTCCCCAGCACCGAGCCGACCGGCTCGCCCACTTTCTCGGACATGCCTGGTTCAAAGGCGACATACGGCGCCGCCTCGTGGCCATGGACAACCTGACCCACGCCTTCGGGGACTCCATGGACCAGCAGGAACTCACGGCCCTTGCCCGGCGCAATTTTGTCAACACGGCCCGGATGCTCTTTGAGCTGGGGCAGAGCACCCGATGGCACCTGAAGAGCGTCAGTGACCACTTTCGCTACTACGGTCAACACCACGTCATCAACGCCCATAAAAAAGGCAAGGGGGTGCTGGTGGTCATGGCCCACATGGGCAACTGGGAGTTCCTGGCCCCGGCCATCGTGGCCTCGGGGCTCCAGCCCGCCGCAGTGTACCGTCCCCTGGATTTTGCGCCCCTGGATCGCTACACCAAGGAGATGCGGGAGAAGTTCGGCTGCCGCATGTACCCCACCCGCAAGGCCGTGGACGGGATCTTACGTGAGCTGGATCAGGGCAACCTGGTGGGCCTTCTCATCGATCAGAACGCCAGCAAGCCCCACCAGAGGGTTTTTGTGGACTTTATGGGTCGCAAGGCCAGTGCCCACAAAGGCCTGGCCCAGATTGCCGCGGTGACCGGGGTGCCGGTGATCTCCTTTTTCGTGGTGCGCGAACACGGCAAGTTCCGGGCGGAGTTCGGGCCGGAACTCCCTGTGGTGGATACCGGCAATCCCCAGCAGGATCTTGTGACCAACACCCAGACCTTCAACCGGGTCATCGAGACGATGGTGCGTCGCTACCCGGATCAGTGGCTCTGGGGGCACCGTCGCTGGAAGACCCGCCCCGAGGAGGAGTCAGCCTCCGGCGGTCCTGCCGGGGGCCAAACTTTTAGCCTGATTTATAAAACCGGGTTTGACAAACAGGTCTTAAGCAATCCTTTCCAGGCTCCGCCGAAATAATTTCCACTTTTTCACATTAGAAACGTTTTTTGCGGAGCTTTTTTTCAAAAAAACGACCCGCCGGAGGCTTCTTTCCGGCTTTTTTCCTGAGCCCTCTGGGCCCTGTGGTTCACCAGGGGGCAGCCTTGTTTTGATGGGTTGTTCTTTGCATCTCCCACCCATGCGTGCGCCCTGCACGTGAGCCTGTTTCCCATTGCCAAACCCCTGGTGTGTCAGTATAGTTCTATGCTCTTAGAAGGAACGTTTGAAGGGTGCACACCGTTCTTTTTCCTGTGGAAGGCGGGTGCTGCCCTGTGATGAGACACCTGGGTGTGGATGTGTGGAATGGAATATCTGGTATACAAGGTCGTTCGTCTGTTGTTTCTGTTGTTGGGGCTCATTCCCGAGCCCGTGGCCGGGAAAATAGCCAGTGCCATCGGTGGCATCTGGTACCGGCGGGACAAGCGCCACCGAGAGGTGGCCATCAAGAACATGACCACCGCCTTCGGCAAGGAGATGTCTGAAGAAGAGATCAGGAAACTGAGCCGGAAGGCCTTTGATCACATTGCCCTGGTTCCCTTTGAGATGGGGCGCAGCCTTCGCTGGAGCTGGTCCGATCTCAAGGCCCGGTTTCGGATCTACGGTATTTTTCACCTGAAGGCGGCCCACGCAAAGGGTAAGGGCGTTCTGGTACTGACCTGCCACATGGGAAACTGGGAATTTCTCCCCGTCTCCATGGGGGCCACGGGGTATCAGATCTCGGCGGTGTACCGCCCCCTGGACTTCAAGCCCATGGACCGCTTTATCCTGGAGATGCGCGAGCGCTTCGGCTGCCGCATGTATCCCACCAAAAAGGCGGTGAAAGGCATTCTGGATGAGCTCTCCCAAGGCAACGCCGTGGGCCTCCTGAGTGACCAGAACGCCCCCAAGCCCCACCAAAGCGTGTTTGTCACCATGTTCGGCAAGACCGCCAGCGCCAACAACGGCATCGCCCAGCTGGCCCTCACCACCGGCGCTCCGGTGATCCCCTACTTCGTGGCCCGGGACGGCCGGTTCGTCCGGGGCGAGTTCGGCCCGGAGATTCCCCTGGTGAACACCGGTGACTTCGAGGCCGATGTCCGCACCAACACCCAGAACTTCAGCTATGCCATGGAAAAGATGGTCCGGAAATTCCCGGAGCAGTGGTTCTGGGTCCACAACCGCTGGAAGACCCGGCCCCGGGATGAAGCGCAGGGGTGAGAGTTGCCTCCGGCGGCCCTGCCGGGGGCTAAACTTTTAAAAAGTTTAACAAACAGGTCTTAAAAAAAGTGATTGGTGAGTAACCCCTTATTTTTAAGAGCGAATGTGATTTTCCCTGAGGAACGAAGGGGAAAGCGCATTCGCAACCTGCTTTCGAGGTGGCACACCTCGCCGCCGGAGGCATCGCTTTTTCTATTTTGTCGTCATAGACGGCATGCAAAAGGCCCAGACCACCCTTTTTCTATCCCCGGCTGCGGGTGACTGAGAACCAAAAAACGCCTTCGGAATATCCGAAGGCGTTTTTTTATACCTGTCGGCTGGTGAGGCCGAGGGCCAGGTATGAGGGTGGACGGTGTGGCTTTGTCTTATCTGAAGGCGTACTGGACGCCCATGCCGATAATCCAGAGGTCCTTTTCATAGGTGATGCCGTGGCTGTCGGTGTCGTCTTCGTAAAAGAGCTTGGTGGCCCCCACGTTGAACCGGAGGCCTTCAACGGGCTCTGCCATGAACCCTGCGGAGAGGCCGTGGTAGACGTTTTTGGAGAGGGCCGTGCTGTAGTCCTCCGGGTCCACCCCTGCGTTGGAGTAGGAGTAGCCCGCACTCACGGCAAAGCCGGGGGTAACGGCGTACTCAAAGGCGCAGGCCACCTCCACCCCGTTGTCCAGGCCCTCTTCGGCCCCTTCCCAGTCGATGTCGTCATGCCAGGCATAGCTCACGTCCGTGGCCAGGGTGAGGGACTCGGTGGCCTTCCAGGAGACGCCCAGGGCGGTCATGGCAGGGAAGTCTTTTCGGGTTTTGTCGCCCTTGCTGCCCAGGGCAGAAGCCATTGCCCCTGCGGCGCTGCCGTCGATCTTGTCCACCTCCCACTCCACCCGGGTGCGGAACTCGTGGCGAAACCCGATGTTGACGGTGGGACTTGGGGTGTAGTTCAAGCCGATGATGGGGGCAAAGCCCGTGCCGGTCTTTTCATAGTCCAGGAATCGGCCGTCGTCGATTTCATAGGTGTTGGTCCCGTAGACCAACCGACCGGTCAGGGACAACGAAAGGGTGTCGCTCACGGCACAGGCCCCGCCCACGTAGGCTCCGATCCAGGCCGAGGCCACCTCTTCTGTCAGAATAGGACCTACTTTCGGGTTTGACGGGTCTATGGCTAAAGAGGCCTTGAGTCCCGCCAGCTGAGTGACGGTGTAGCCAAGGGCCTTGTTATTGATCATGCCGTTTTCATACTCCAGGGCTCCCCCCCCGCCGATGACCCCGAAGCCTGCAAACCCGCTCCATTTTTTTCCGTTTTTTACGGCAAAGAGGTTGGGCACCACTGTGGTGAGGGTGGTGGTCTCGTGCCGCACCCCGTCCTTGGTGTGGCTATACTCCTTGGGCAGGAACTGGTTGCCCGCCATGATAAAGGTGCCCTCGCCCAGCCGGATGGTGCCGGCCGGGTTGTAGAGGACCGCGTCCACGGAGTCCGTGGCCGCCACGCGGGCGGGCATGCGGGTCCAGTCCGCGCTCAGGTTGGTGTTGTTTTCGATGAGGGTTGCTCCGGCCGTGGAAGAAAAGGCCATTGCCGTGAGGAAGGCCAGCAGGGCTTTCATGCGGTGTGTCATGTGGTGCTCCTTAATCTATTCAGCATTGCGCCTCCGGCGGGTCGCTTTTTAAAAAAAGCCCCGCAAAAACCTTCCGGTTGCTGGAATACAGCCGGAAAACAGACGCCTTTGGATGGAACGAAGACTGCCTTGAAACCTGACTTTTTTACTTTTCAAACGGTTTGCCCCCGGCAGGGCCGCCGGAGGCAACCTCTTGTTTTGTTATTTTTTGTTGGAGTGCCGCCAGATTTTCATGGCTTCCGCCTCCTTGATGAGCCCTTCCCGGAAGTCGGGGTGGGCGATGCTGATCATCAGCTCGGCCCGTTTCCAGGTGGACAGTGCCCGTACCTGGACGGCCCCGTATTCCGTGACCACATAATCGGTCATGTGGCGCGGAATGGTGGTGATGGAGCCCGGGGTAAAGGTGGGCAGGATGCGTGACTGGAGCTCTCCTTTGGAGTTGGTGAAGGTGGAGGTGAGGCAGATGAAGCTCTTGCCGCCCTTGGACCACTGGGAGCCGATGACAAAGTCCCACATGCCTCCGTTGCCCGAGACCTGGTTGGTGCCCAGGCTTTCGGCGTTCACCTGGGTGTAGAGGTCCACCTGCAGGGCGTTGTTGATGGAGACAAAGTTGTCGAGTTTGGCGATGATCCGGGGATCGTTGGTGTAGTCGGCCGGGTAGGACGCGGCGGCCGGGTTGTTGTCCACGAAGTCGTAGAGGCGCTTGGATCCCATGGCAAAGGTGTAGGGAACCCGGTAACGGTCCAGGCTTTTTTGGGAACCGTTCATGCGGCCGGATTCGATCATGTCCACGTAGGCATCGGAGAGCATTTCCGTGTGTCCCCCTAAGTTTTTCAGGTCGGACTGGGCGATGATTTTGCCCACGGCGTTGGGCATGCCGCCGATGCCGAGCTGAATGCACGAGCCGTCTGTGATGTGGTCCACGATGAGCTCGGCGATGGTGCGTTCCTGCTCGTTGGGCTCGGGGCTGGGCAGATCGGCCAGGGCGAGATCGGCGGGAGCCTCCACCACGTAATCCACTGCGGAGATGTGGACGGCCTCTTCGGCACCCCCCGGGCAGACGGGCAGGTTGGGGTTCACCTCCACGATGACGCAGTCCGACTCTTCCATGGCCGCCAGGGTGGCGGAATTGTGCAGGCCCAGGTTGAAGTAGCCGTGATCGTCCATGGGGCAGACCGTGCAGATCACCACGTTGCGGTGGGGGGCCACGCCCTCCCGGAACCACGAGGGGGCCTGGTGGTACATGATGGGGTAGTAGAACCCCACGTTGAAGTCTCTCTGCAGGACCCGGGAGATCTTGCTGAACTGGAGATCGTGATAGACAAAGCTCTCAGGGTGCTTGACCACCTCGGGTACCGGGGGCAGGGTGACGGCCACATGGATCTCCACATCCTGAAGTTCGTCATGGCGGGCCGCCAGGGCGATGTCGCACACCACGGGCTTGCCGTTGAAAAATCCGTAATCCACCACGTCCCCTGATTTGACGACCTTTACCGCCTCTTCGGCGGGCACGCACTTTTCACTGTACTGGCTGCTGTATCGGTTCATACTCCTCCTTTGCACCGTCAGAACTCGAAAGATCAGATTTTCTTTGTTGTGAATATTGTTTTTATGAGCAAAAGGGATGCCAGTTTGCCGGGGTGGGGTATATGGCCAATGATAACAGGGGTGTGGGTCAGGAGGCGCGGGGCGCCTCCGGGAAAACGCGGATGTGGCACTGGTGCCACGTGCGGTGGGAGGGCAGGACGTAACGGATCGGGATTACAGGTGTAAGGCGGCTGCGGGGCAAAAATGTCCCGCCGGGGGACTATTCGATTCCGTAGCCTTTGAGTTTTCGGAACAGGGTTTTTCGGTGCACCCCGAGAAGCTCTGCGGCCCGGGCTTTCTGCCAGCGGGTTGATTCCAGGGTGCGCAGGATGTGTGCCTTTTCCACCTCGGCCAGGACCTCGCCAAGGGGCCTGGGGCACCCCTCCTCCCGGGGTTCCGGCGGCAGGTCTGCATGGGGCTCCGGAATGGGCAGGTCAAGGCGGGTCATGGTGATGTACCGGTGGATCACGTTCTGGAGCTCCCGGATGTTGCCGGGCCAGGGGTGGGCCTGGAGCCGGCTCATGACATGGGAGGGGATCACGGGGAGTTTTTCTCCGGTGACCAGTTTTTCCAGAAAGTGGTGGATGAGAAAGGGGAGGTCGTCGAGCCGGTCCCGCAAGGGGGGCAGGGTGATGGGGATGACGCTGATGCGGTAGAAGAAATCTTCGCGCATGAGGCCGTGCTTCACGAGCTCTTCCGGGTTTTTGTTGGTGGCGGCGATGATGCGGATATCCGGGTAGACCGTCTCGCGGCCCCCCACGGGGAGGAAACCGCCCCCTTCGATGGCCCTCAGGAGCTTGGCCTGCATGTTGAGGTCGATCTCTCCGAGTTCGTCCATGAAGAGGGTGCCTCCGTGTGCCAGCTCCAAAAGCCCTTTTGTGTCCCGGTCCGCACCGGAGAAGGCGCCTTTTTTGTATCCGAAGAATTCACTCTCCATGAGTTTTTCTGGGATTGCCGCGCAGTTCACGGGCACGAATTTTCCCCCGGCCCGGTCGCTCAGGTCGTGGACCGCCTTGGAGACCAGCTCCTTTCCGGTGCCGGACTCCCCGTAGACGATGACGTTGGCTGTGGTCCGGGACGCCTTGAGGATGGTCTCCAGGACATCCTGCATGGGCTTGCTCCGACCGATGATGGTTCCCATTGCGTGGGATTGTTTGACCCGGGTCTCCAGGTGGTGGAGGCGTTCGGTAAGGGCCCGCTCCTGCCTTTTGCGTTCCGTGATGTTGCGGAGGATCCCCAGCACCTCATTTCCGGCCAGGGCGATGATCCGGGCCTCGTACCACTGGGTGCCCCGGACCTCGGCCCATTTGAATTCAAATCGCTGGACCGTGTGGTTGGCAAGGGCCCTGCCGATGGCGTCCATGGCCTCTTCATATTTCTCCCGGGGCAGAAAGTCGGAGAGGTGGCTGCCGGCATATGGGGCTTTCCCTCCGGCCATGGAGCCCTCCGGCCCCTTGTAGGTGGTGATGCGACCGCTCTCCATGATGCGGATGATGGTGTCGGGGATGGCGTTCAAGATACCCCGGGTCACCTTTTCGCTCTCCTGGAGGGCCTCCTGGGCCCGGACCCGTTCGGTGATGTTGTTAAAGAAGGTGAGGCTTGCGGGGCGCCCGTCCCAGAGGATCTCAATGGCGTGGATCTCGAACCAGACGATCTCTCCGTCCTTGGTGATGAGGCGGAAGGGGTAGACCTGGGGAACGGACTCGTGGTTCATCCGTTTTCGGTAGCGGATGTCCACCAGGGACGCGTCGTCCGGATGGACAAAGTCCCCGTAGGGATGGCCTACCAGTTCGTGGGCCTCGTACCGGAGGACTTTGACGCCGTTGGCGTTGACGTTTCGGATGATGCCGTCCTGAAGCACGATGATGGCGTCGCTCGAATTTTCGAAAAGGGGAAGGTTGTCCGTCTCAAAGCCCATGGCACTGCTCCGTCTGTTGGTCTCCGATTTGAAAGAGGTATCCACGAGACCTACTAAATGGCGGGCCATAAGGAAAGGGTGTTCTAAAAAAAAGAGGGCAGTGTCTCCACAGTTTTTACTTAAAAAATGAAAATAAATGATTGTTCGCTTTTTCGTCTCTGTGGATATCCTTTTGTCTGACCCGGTAGATCCAAGACACCTGTGTTTCGGGCTCCTTGACATAAAAGAGGGTGCTATGGAAAATCCACGAGGAACGTTCCCCACAGAAAACCATCGAAAAAATAAAATGAATGAATATTCGTTTAAAAGTATTTGGCTGAAAAATTCAAGGGGGTTGGCGCGATGCGTTCACGGCTGCTTCGCAGCTCCGAGGTGTCAGCTTTGGGGCCGAAGGGGACGGGTGGCCACCTCGGTTTTTCACGGGGGGGGGCCGTTGGTGCAAAAGGGGGGGAATCCGCTGTCTGGGAAAAGACGGCAGGAACATTTTGGTCCGTTTCACAGATAAACGAATGCTCGTTTGGGCGGTCCCGTTGATAACGTGTTGCTTCACTCAGTCAGGCAATGCTTGCCTTTAATCCTCTGGAAGCTATAGAAGAAGATGGCACTGCGATAGCGACGCGTGGTGCTTCGTGTATTGGGCCACGGTGCCTTCTCAGAAACTTATATAATAAATAAATGTTCGTTCTCTTAAAGATGCCGGAAAATGAATATGTTGGGAGCCTTTGCCATGGATGACAGCACACGGGACTATTACGAGCAGGAGGCGCAGCGGTTTTTCGACGCCACCGTGAACATCGACCCCACCCCCATTCTTACCCCCCTGGCCGAGGCCCTTTTGCCCGGGGCCAGGATCCTTGATATCGGCTGCGGTTCCGGCCGGGACCTTCTCTGGTTAAAGGAGAGGGGCTTTTACCCCCATGGGCTGGAGCCCTCCCCTGCCCTGGCCGCCCTGGCCGAAACCCATTCGGGCTGCCCCGTGACCGTCGGGGAGCTCACCACCACCGATTTTCTGGATCGCCCCTGGGACGGCATCCTGGTTTCCGGGGTGCTCGTTCATCTTCCCCACGGGACGGTGCCCGGTCATCTTCTCCGCCTTGCAGGAGCCCTGGCAGACGGCGGTCGCCTGTATGTTTCGGTGAAAGAGGGCAAAGGGGAAGGGACCGATGCCGATGACCGCTCCTTTTATTACTGGCAGGATGACGATTTCAGGCAGGTCGCCCAAGGGGCCGGGTTGTCGGTTCTCTCCATGTCACGCTCCGCGTCAGCCCGGGGCAACGCGGATATCTGGCTGGGTTATCTGTTGAAAGCGGAAGGGGGGACGTCATAAGAGGCGCCCTGGTGACTTACGGGGCGGGACTTTTGGTTACCGGCATGCGGATTTCAATGAGGTAATCGTCTTCACGGGGGACGGCCAGGGAATTAAGGAGGACCTTTTCAATGGCTGTGTTGTCGGTTGTGTACCCCTGCCGGGCGATATGCGCCCACAGCTTCGCCCTGGACAGGGGGAGGTCTTCGAAACGCCCCTTGTGGTAGAGGTATGCATATTCTCCCGCCGGGATGGTGGCCCCTGTGGCCCCGGGAACTTGGAGGGCGACGCTTTGAAAGCGCTCTTCTGTCTCCGGGGAGACCTCGGCGCAGGTCAACAGCTCGTGGTCTTCTGCCTGGTCGTTTCCGCGGGTGATTTGAAACAGCTTTTTGATGGCAAGCTCCAGGGCATAGAGGTCATGGGGGGATTCCACCGGCTCTCGGACGACATGCATGGTGTCGAACCACCGGATGCCCATGTCCATGGGGTCGATGGTTCGCCGGCTTTTCAGGGCGGTGATGATGGATGACAGCCGCCCGCGGGTTCGCTTGATCTCAAGGATCTTTTGCCGGATCAACGACTCCTGATCTTCGAGAATCGTGATTCGCTCGTCAATGGACTCTTTGGTCAGGTAGGTTTTGATCTCTTCAAGCTTCATCCCCAGGTTTTTCAGGCAGAGGATCACATCCAGGTCTTCGAACTGGTCCAGGGTGTAGTACCGGTATCCTGTTCTGCTGTGGACCTCCCTGGGCTTAAAAAGGCCGATCCTGTCGTAGTGGAGCAGGCTCTGCTTAGAAATATTGTGCAATCTCGCCATCTCTCCGGCCATAAATTTAACCTGCATGACGCCTCCTTTTTTCTTGACCCTATAGTAACTATATACCTTAAGAGATGACCATTTTCATATCGTAATTTTTTAGCTTAATGCCTCCGGCGGCCCTGCCGGGGGCCAAACGTTTAAAAAGTTTGATAAACAGGTCTCAAGTAATCATTCATAGGCTCCGCCGAAACAATTCCGACATTTTCGCACCCGTGCTTCGTTTTGATCGCCCTTCGGGGCGATCAAAACGAAGCGCGGATGCATTAGAAACGTTTTTTGCGGAGCTTTTCTTCAAAAAAGCGGCCCGCCGGAGGCAACTGAATAGTTACACAGGTTGTAACTATTCAGCTTATGCCTCCGGCGGCCCTGCCGGGGGCTAAACTTTTAAAAAGTTTAACAAACAGGTTTTAAAAAATCTTTTTGAGTGAATTTTTACTTTAAAGGCGGATGTGATTTGACCCGAGGAACGAGGGGCAAAACACATCCGCAACCTGCTTTCAAGGTGGCACACCTTGCCGCCGGAGGCTTCTTTGTTTTTTTCCCTCTATAGAGGGTAGCCTTTTGGCAGATGAAGCGTTACTCGACATACATTCATGAGAGCGAAGACCAAGATGGAAGAGCATTTTAAAAGAGAGTGGGGCATGGGGGATTTCCTCCGGTTTGTCACCCCGTCCATATTGAGCATTATCACCATTTCCCTTTACATGGTGGTGGATGGTCTTTTTGTGTCCCGGTATGCCGGGCCCCTTGCCCTGGCCGCCATGAACATCACGATGCCCTTGTTCAGTTTTTGCTTCGGCATCGGCATCATGGTGGCCGCCGGGTCCAGCGCCATCATCGGCATTGAGCTGGGGGAGGGGAACCGGGAAGGCGCCAACCGCCATTTTTCCCTGGCCTTTGCGAGCCTTGTGGTGGTGGCGGTGACAATTCTTGTGATGCTGAAGGGGGTGGGGGGGGAGCGGATCTCCCGGCTCCTGGGGGCCACGGATACCCTGCTTCCATACTGCGCCGTGTATCTCAAGGCCTTTGGGGTGGGGCTCGCGGTTGTGGTGCTGCAGATTTTTTTCGAGTTTTTTATCCGGCTGGACGGCAAGCCCGTGTGGGCCTTTTACATCACCCTGGCAGGCGGGTTTACCAATATCCTTCTGGACTACCTGCTCATCGTGCGCCTGGACATGGGGCTCCACGGTGCGGGCGTGGCCTCGGCGGCGGGTATCGGGCTCTCCGGTGCGATGGGGATCTTCTATTTTTTGAAGCGTTCTGTTTCCCTTACCTTCACCCGGCCAAAGCTTGATGTCCCGTTTTTGCGGGATACCGTCCTGAACGGCTCTTCCGAGATGATCTCGGAGATCGCCAGCGGGGTAAAAACCCTGGTTTTCAATCTGGTGATCATCACGTATGCCGGAGAAAAGGGCGTGGCGGCCCTCTCCATTATCATGTACCTCTACTTTATGCTCTCTTCCCTGTACATCGGCCTCAGCATGGGGGTGGCTCCTGTTCTCAGCTTTAACTACGGCGCCCGGAACGTGGAAAAGCTCAAGGGCTTGATCGGCCACTCGTTCCGTGTCATCGGCGTCACGTCCCTGGTCACCTTTGTACTCACCTGGGTGTGGGGTGGGCAGGTTATCCGCCTGTTTGCCGAGGGGCAGCCCGTGGTGACGGCTGTTGCCGAAGGGGGGCTTAAGATCGTTACCTTCACCTTTCTGATCAATGGGTTGACGATCTTCAGTTCGGCTTTTTTCACCGCTATGAACAACGGGAAAATTTCTGCGCTCCTCACCTTTTTGCGGACCTTTGTCTTTACCCTTGGCTTTGTCTGGTTTCTCCCACGGGTCATGGGGCTGCCCGGGGTCTGGATGTCGGTGCCTGCGGCTGAGCTGGCAACCCTTGTGGTCTGCCTTTGGTTTGCCAGGGCCTATGGCGGGGTCTACCTCTCCCCCGGCTGTGGCCGGGACCTTCAAGGCGTGACCCGGGCTTAAAAGGTGATGCGAACCCGGGTCCCGTGGGCCCGGGACGAGATGGCAAGGTCCCAGCCCGCCTGGTCGCAGACGCGCTTGACGATGGACAGGCCGATGCCGTGGCCCTGGCTTGCTTCGCATTTGACGAAAGGATCGGTGATCTGGTCGATGACGGTGGGGTCAATGCCCGGTCCCGTGTCTTCCACCTCAAACCACAAAGGCTCCAGCCGTACGGTGACGGTACCCACCCGTGTGTAGGTGCAGGCGTTGCGGATGAGGTTGGAGACGGCCATCTTGAAATCGGGGCCCGACACATCAAGGCTCGGATTCCCGGTGCACTCGAAGGAGAGGATGACGCCCTTTCCTTCCACGAGGTAGCCGCTTTCCTGCATGGCATCCTTCACCAGGGTGTCGGCTGAAAAAGATGCGGTCCCCATGGCTGTCTCTTCCCGCGCTTTCAGCAGCAGGCTCTCGATGAGGGTTTCCATTTCCGAGACCGAGCGCTGGATGCGGTTGAGGGGGCGCTGGATGTTTTTTTTGTCTTTTTCGGTGAGCTGCTCCATGAGTTCCACGGCCCCTTTGATAACCGTCACAGGGGTCCGGAGTTCATGGCTGGCGTCCCGGGTGAACTGCTGTTCCCGCTCGATGAAGGCCCGGATGCGCTTGTTGGTGCTGTCCATGGCCCGGGCCAGGGCCCCCACCTCGTCGTGGCTGTACTCTTCGGAGAATCCCACTGGCAGGTCTTCGGGCCGGGAGCGGCTGACCCGCTCCAGCAGTCTGGCCATGGGGTGGATCAGCAGGTGGGCGTTGGCAAGGCCCACGATGATGCTTAAGGCCGCCGCCACGAAAAAGCCGTACCGAAACACCCTGTCTATCTGGTCATGGAGGCCGAATCGCGCCTCAAATCCCCCGTCATCGATGATGAAGTAGAGCTTTTTCTCTTGTCCGGGCAGGCTTCGGATGAGGTACCGGTGGAAGGCTGGCCCTCCGATGCCGTCGGGCCTGCTTGAAAAGTAGGTCCCGTCCGGAAGGCCCCGAAGCAGGTCTCGAAAGTTGGGCGGGATGTCCTCGATCTCATCGTAAATATTGATAAACAGGCTCCGGGTGAGAATGGGGGCCTTGTCTTCGTCGTAGTTGTCCAGGTAGTTTTTGATCTCCTCCTGGACGCGAAAGTTCTCCATTTTGTTATGAATTTGGCGCATCTGGTGAGAGACGGCCAGGCCGTAGCCCAGGGTCAGCAGGGAGCCGAAGAGCACAAAGGAGAGAAAGACCCGAAACGCGTGGGTTTTGAAAAATCTCGGTTTGTGTTCCCTGGGCGGGCGTTGGGGGCGCATCATGAGGTTGCCTCCACCCGGTACCCGATTCCGTGGAGGGTATGGAGCAGCGGGTCGTTGAATGGTTTGTCGATTTTGGTGCGCAGGGTGTAGAGGTGGGACCTCAGGGCATCGCTCCCCGGCGGGGTGTCCCCCCAGAGGGCATGCTCAAGCTCCCTGCGGGTGACCACATGGGGGGAGGCCTCCATCAGGCGCTTCAAGATGGTGAGGCAGGTGTGGTTCAGTTCGATTTCGCGGCCCTTTCGGTGCACCTTGAGGGTGGCGGTGTTCAGGGTGAGGTCCCCCACCCGGAGGAGGGCCGCTGCGGGCTTGCTGCTTCGCCTGGACAGGGCCATCACCCGTGCGGCCAGTTCTTCCAGGGCAAAGGGTTTCACCAGGTAGTCGTCGGCCCCGGTGTCAAACCCGGCAAGCTTGTCGTCCAGGGTGTCCCGGGCGGTGAGCATGAGGACGGGGGTGGCTTTTCCTCCCTCCTGTCGGAGCTTGGCACAGAGGGTCAGGCCGTCCATGCCGGGGAGCATCAGGTCCAGGATGATCACATCGTACGCCTCGGTGAGGGCCAGGTGCAGGCCGGTGATGCCGTCCATGGCAAAGTCGGTGAGGTGGCCGCGGGCGTCGAAGTAGTCGCCGATGTTTTCGGCAATGTCCCGGTTGTCCTCGATGATCAGAATGCGCAACGCGTTGTGTGTCATGTCCGTGCCTTCTCCGTTGCAGGGGATACATCCCCTGCATCCCAGGTTCGCCTTGCCTCCGGCGGGTCGCTTTTTTGAAAAAAAGCTCCGCAAAAAACTTTCCGAAAGATTAGAACAGTCAAAATCGCTGAAATTCATGTCAACGCTGTCAAGGTCTGTTTGTCAAACTTTTCAAATGTTTGGCCCCCGGCAGGGCCGCCGGAGGCGCATTTTTCACCCTTGCTTTGATATCTCACCTGGTCAGGTTTGTCCCGGTGACAGACCGGATCTTTTCCCATGCGGTGAGGAGGCTCACCCGGGCGTCCACGAGGCCGCCTTCGGCGCTGACCAGGTTGTTCTGGGCTTCGTTGAGTTTCACCACGCCTGTTTTTCCCGCACGGTACTCCTCTTCCACCAGGTCCCGGCTCTGCCGGGTCAGGGCCACGGTCTCCTCCTGAAGCTTAACCTGCCTGAAGGCCGTGTCAATCTCTTCCACTGCTTCCCGCACCTCTTTTTTAACGGTCAGGGCCACGTCTTCCAGATTGTGACGGGCTTCCCGACGGGCGGCTTCGGCTTCGGTCACCTTTGCCCGGGTTTCGCCGCCGGAAAAGAGGTTCAGTTTTACGGTGACCCCGATGCTGCTGCCGAAGTCATCTCCTTCGTAGCGTGCGTCGTCCTCCCGGGAACCGGACAAGGCCCCCGTGAGGCTGACGGTGGGGTAGTAGCCGGAGCGGGCAATTCCCACGGCGCTTTCCGCCTGTTTGACGTTTGAATCGCTCTGGGCAAGGTCCGGGCGCAGGGTCAGGGCCGTGGTGATCAGGTCTTCGGTGACAAGGGGGGCGGTGTCCCAGGTACCGGTTGTTTCAAGGGGGGCCAGGGTGAGGTCCCCGGGCAGGGCGGCCTCGTCAAGGCCCATGAGGGCCGCCAGGCCGGTGAGGGCCACGGCGTGGTTTTTTTCTGCGGTGAGCAGGGTGGCTGCGGCCGTGTTGACCTTGATCTTGAAGTTAAGCACATCGCTCAGGGAGCCTGCCCCTGCTTTGTGGCGGGCCTCGGCCTCCTTCAGTTGCCTTGCGTTGTACGCTTTGTCCGACAGGGCAATGGCGATATTTTCCTCTGCGCTCTGGAGGGTGTAGTAGCTCTGGGCCACGTTAAAGATCAGGAGGCGCCGCGCGTCTTTTTCCGCCGCCACCGAAGCTGTCTCTCCGTACCTGGCCGATTTGAGGTTATAGGATCTGCTGAACCCGTCAAAGAGGGTCAGGGTGGCGGAAAGGGATGCATCGTATGTGTCTCCGTCGTTGGCCAGGGTGGCGTTGGCCGCGTCCTCCGTGTGGGTGAGGGAGGTGGCGGCGTCGAGGCTGGGAAACCAGGCCGCCTCTTTTTGCCTGACCTGTTGCCGGGCCTGCTCGATGCGATCCTGCACCGCCTGGATGGAGGGGTTCCCGGAGACCGCAATGTCCTGGGCCGTGGCCAGGTCCAGGACCTTGAGGGAGGCAATGGGCTGCGGGCCTGCCTGGCCTGCTACCGCCGGAAGGACCGCGACCAGGGCCATCAGGCCGATGTAAACGAGAATACGTGCTTTCAAAAACATGGTTGTGTACCTGTGTGTCGAGGAGTTCAAACATGGGCCCCCGGCGGGATTGCCGGGGGCACGGCATCAGGTGTCGCTGCCTGCGTGGACAGGCCGTTGGGTCCCGTGATCTTGTGGCGATGGTGCCAGCAGTCGGGCCAGGGCACACCGGCCGTCATGGATGACCACCATAAGGGCCGGGACCAGCAGGAGGGTGAGAACCGTGGCAAAGGTGACCCCTGCCGCCAGGGAGACCCCCATGGGGACCATGGTGGCGGCGGCCGGGTCGGTTTCCAGGATCAGCGGCAGGAGCCCGCCCACGGTGGTGACGCTGGTGAGCATCACCGACCGGAACCGCCGGACACCCCCGGAGACCACGGCGTTCACCAGGGGCATCCCCTGCCCCAGGTTGGTGTTGATGCGGTCGATGAGGACAATGGCATCGTTGACCACCACCCCGGAGAGGGCCACCATGCCGAAGACGCTGAACAACGAGAGGTTCAGCCCCAGGATCGCATGGCCCAGGACCGCACCGATGAGGCCGAAGGGCACGGTGAGCAGGATGATGAGGGGCTGGATATAGGAGCGGAACATGGCGGCCACGATCATGTAGATGCTCAGCACGGCCAGGGGGTACCACAGGGCAAGGCTTCCAAAGGCTTCTTTGTCCTTTTCCGCGTTGCCCTTGAGGCGTACCTCCACGTCCCATTTTTTTTCCAACGTGCTGAAAAACCCATCGCCCAGCTCTTCCAGCACCTCCCCTGCAACGAGCTTGGTGCTGTCCACGTCGGCGCTGACCGTGACCTGGCGGCGGTTGTCGGTGCGGGTGATGGTCGAATACCCGGGACGGATCTCCATGTCGGCAACGGCCTTCACCGGCACCATGGTGCCGTCGGGGGATTTGACCATGAGGTCCTTGAGGCTCTCCAGGGTGTTTCGTTCTGCCTCGGTGTAGGTGACCTTCACGTCCACCTCATCGTTTCCACGCTGGATCTTGACGGCCTCTTTGCCGAAGTAGGCGGCAAAGGCCTGGTCGGCAAGGTCCCTCACCGTGATCCCCAGGTTTCGGGCTTCAGGTTTTAAGGTGAAGCGTATTTCGTTTTTACCGGGGGAGCTGTCGCTTTCGATGCGGAAGACCCCGTCGATCTGCCTGAGCCTCTCCATGACCTCGCCTGCTGCCCCGGTAAGGGCGTCAAGGGCGTCCCCTTCTAAGGCGATTTCGATGTCTCCTCCGGGGGGGCCTCCGCTTCCTGAGGTGTAGGTAAGCTTTTCCACTCCGGGGATCTCCCCCACCTCCTGTTCCCAGGCCAGGCAGATATCCCGGGTGTGGAGACCGCGCTCCGAGGCGTTGAGCAGGGCGACCTGCACCCCGCCCAGGTTGGCGCCTGTACTGCCCATGGATCCCATGTGGCTGTTGACGGCCTGGCCGGTGACGGTGAGCATGTGTTTCACCAGGGGGGCGCCCGAGGCGGTGTCGGTTTTTTCTGCCAGAGAGCGCATGCCGGCTTCGATGCGCTGTACGGCAGCCTGGGTTACCCCATAGGGCGTCCCTTCCGGGAAGGTGAGCTGGGCGGCCAATTCAAATCCGTCGCGTTCGGGAAACATGTTGTATTTGAGGAGCCCGCCCCGAAAAAGGCCCACCGTGGTAAGGGCGATGGCCACGGCCACGCACACGGCCAGGTAGCGGTGGGTGAGCACCGAGATCAGCACGGGGCGGTAGACGGCTTCGGCCACACGCTCCATGCTGGCCACGCTCCGGGTGTGAAAGGCTTCCAGGGCACGCATCGGCCGAAACCGTGACCGGGTTTGCCTGTTGGGATCCGGCAGGTTGGAGAGGTGGGCAGGCAGGAGGATCAGGCACTCCACCAGGGAGATCACAAGGCAGGCAATGACGGCCACGGCAAGGCAGACAATGACCTTTCCCATGGTGCCCTGGATATGCATCAGGGGAACAAAGGCCAGCACCGTTGTCGCCACGGCCGCAAGGACCGGCATCCCCACTTCCATGAGGCCGTTTACGGCTGCGGCAAGGGGGCCTGCCCCGTTTTTTCTCTGAACGTAGACCGCCTCACCCACCACAATGGCGTCGTCGGCCACGATGCCCAGGACCATGATCAGCCCGAAGAGGGAGACGGTGTTGATGGTGTATCCGGTGAGCCAGAGGATGGCCAGGCCCCCGGCCAGGGAGACGGGGATGCCCATACCGGCCCAGAAGGCCAGGCGGGTGTCGAGGAAGAGCCAGAGGACGGCAAAGACGAGGATCAGGCCCATGATGCCGTTTTTCTGAAGGATGCCGATGCTGGTGCGGATCTCTTCGGTGTTGTCGGAGAGGATGGAGATGCGGGCGCCGGGGGGAAGGGTGCGGTTTGTCTCTTCCACGTAGCGGGTGACCCGGTCGGCAATGGTGATGGCGTCTTCCAGTTCGGTTTTGGACACCACCACCAGGGCCATGGGGTTGCCCTGGGATTGGATGGCGAGCTTGTCCTGATGAAAATCATCCTTGATGGTGGCCAGCTGGCCCAGGGTGAGGTTTTCTCCCCCGGTGCCTGCCACCACCACAATGTCTGCCAGCTCTTTACCGGAGTAGCGCTTGCCCACGGTTCGGACGCTGAACTCTTCTCCGCTGGTTTTCACCTTGCCGCCGGAGAGGTTCAGGCTGGTGTTTGAGATGACGGTGGCCACATCGGACAGGGTCAGGTCGTATTTCCGCAGGATCTCTTCGGAGAGTTCCACCGTGATCTGGTAGTCCCGGGTACCGGTGACCTCCACCTGGGAGATCTCCGGCAGGTACGTGAGTTCGTCTTCAATGGTGTCTGCCCATGTTTTGAGGGTCTTTTCGTCCATTTCCCCGCTCACCCCCAGGGTCATGACCGGAAAGATGACGGTGGGCACGTTGACCACCGGGTTGTCCGCGTCGTCGGGAAAGGTGGAGATCTGGTCGATTTCGTTTTTGACCCGGTCGTAGACCTTTTCCGTGTCGTACCCGTACTTGACGGTGATGACCGTTGCAGAGCTGCCCTCCGTGGAGGTGGTGGTGTAGGTGTCGATGCCTTCCACCGAGTCGATGGCGTCTTCCACCTTCCGGGAGATTCCCTCTTCCGTGTCTTCGGGGGAGGCGCCGTCCCAGGCGAGGTTTACGGTGACGGTGTCCAGGGTCATGGATGGAAAATCTTCCCGGATCATAAGCATGGCAGCCCCGATGCCCCCAAGGAGGATGATGATCAGCAGGATGTTGGCAAATACCGTATTTCGGGCAAAGGCTTCGGCGATTTTTTTCATCGGGTCCCCCCCGAGGCCAGCTCCTTGGGAACGGTGATGGAGAGCAGGGCGTTTTCAAGGGGGCTTGCCAGGCGGCTCGTGATCACCCGGGTGCCTTCGTCGAGCCCGGCAGACACATAGGTAAATCCATCGTGGGTGTAGGCTGTTTCCACGGAAACGGTCTTCAGGCGCCCGTTGTTGTCGATGCGCACGGCGCCGCTGGAGGTGACGGCATGGGAGGGCAGGGGGATGAGGTGGTCCAGGGATTTTCCAGGGATGGCGACCCGGCAGAACATCCCCTCGGTGATGGGAAAGCCCTCCTGGGACTGCCCGTTCATCTGAACGGCAACATAGACGGTGCGGGAGGCGGCGTCGTAGCGCACGACCCGGTCCAGGGTGCCGGTGGCCGTCGCGGCGCTGTCGTTCCAGGAGACGAGGCACTCTTTGGGGACCAGGGGGCCGAACCAGGTGGTGGGGGCAGCGCCCTTAGCAAATTCCAGGAACATGGCCGCTTCGTCTCCCTTGATGGGGACGGCCACTTCCAGGAGGGCGTCATCGGCAAGGGTCAGCACCTGGGTTCCGGCCGTGAGGTACTGATCCATTTCAATGGAGACGGATTTGACCCGGGCCCTGAAGGGGGCGCGGACCGTTGATTTTTTCAGGTTCAGCTCGGTTTCGGCCAGGGAATGGGCCAGCTGGTCCACGGAATCCCGTGCCGTGTTGTAGGCCTGCTCTGCGGTTTCCACGTCGGAGAGGCTGCCGGTCTTCATGGTGTCGAAGAGCCGCCGGGTCCGTTCGTACTCTTTTTTCAGGAGGTCCCGGTTGCGTTTCAGGGTCACGAGGCGGCGCTCGGCCGTGGTTTGATCTATGGTAAGGGCCTCGGTGTCCAGCCCGAAGAGGAGTTCACCTTTTTCGATGACCTCTCCCTCTTCGAGGTTGGGATGAAGGGCCACCACCCGGCCGGAGACCTCCGGGCTCAAGGCCACGGTGTTGAGGGCCGTCACCTCACCGTAGCCTGAGATCACGGTTTGGACCTCCCGGGAGCGTGCTTCGGTGACCTCTACGGCCAAAGGCGTTTCCGGGATGTCGAGGGCTTCGGGCGGTTTTTTGAGTCCGGCCAGGGCCTTCATGGCGAAGAGGCCCGTCAGGAGGACCAGGGCGCACAGCGCTGCCCTCGCCTTGGGGGATCGATGGTTGGTTATATTCGGCATCTGTTTGTTCCTTCTTTCAGTTGAGAATAGCCATTGGTTGATGTCAGGCTACGTGAAAGGGTGTGAAACAGATGTGAAACCCATGTGAAATTTTCGTGAAACCAGAGGTCCGCGAATGCTCCAACCCTCGTCCCTCGGGGTGTCGCATTCGTTTACGGGCTTCGCCCGTGGTGAGCGGTGAAGAGGGGGGAGTTGGCTCCGGCGGCCCTGCCGGGGGCAAGCTGAATGGTGACAAAAAAAGCCATGGAGAAACTTATCTCCATGGCTATTGTGCGTTTTTTTACGGGCGCAGCCCGTCAGCATATGTGAAGTGGCGAGGAACGAGCCTCTGAGCATGTGCGAACCTGGGGTGCAGGGGAGTTATCCCCTGCATGCCGGAGGCATTTTCGTTACAGTGAAACCCCCAGGTGCTTCATGAGGTCGTCGCGGGTGATGATGGAGCGGACGTCTTCCACGTGCTCCTTGATGTTTTCCACGCCGCCTTCCTGGCGATCGATGAGGGTGATGACGCGGACCACTTCCAGGCCCTGGACGCGGGCGCGCTCGATGGCCTTTATGGTGGAGCCGCCGGTGGTGACCACGTCGTCGATGATGACCACTTTCTCGCCCTTGGCCATGTCCCCTTCCACCCAGTTGATGATGCCGTGGTCCTTGAGTTCCTTGCGGATAGAGAAGGCCTTTATGGGTTTTCCGCCCAGCTCGGAGGCAAAGGAGGTGGCCACGGCAATGGGGTCGGCGCCGAAGGTGAGGCCGCCGATGCCGGTGATGTCGAGGTCCTTGACGGCGTCGAAGACCAGGTTCCCTACAAGGACCATGCCCCTGGGGGAGAGGGTGGTGGGCTTGCAGTTCACGTAGAAGTGGCTCATTTTGCCCGAGGCCAGTTTAAAGGTGGGCTCTTCGGAAAATTTGAAGGAGGTTTTGCAGACAATATCTAAAAGTTCGTTTTTCATGGAAGGTCCCCTTAAAGAGTTCTGGATAAAAATCGGTTGCTTTTGTCCTAGGTGATGGCTATGTAAAAAGGTCACGGACAATATCCGACCTGTAGATACAGGAAACCTCCACTGATGGAAGAAGCCATTTGGGATAGTCAGTGGAGGCTCACACGTAAGGAAAACCGTTTTGCGGCACTCCTTGACTCGTGCAAGTCCAATTACCAGAAAATGGGGTGAAAAATCAACGGGAATCGTTTCGGTGGAAATGGATTTTTCCCAATGGGTCCCGCCCTTTCCCCCGGACCGGAGCCTATGACACAGCCAGACCCTGCGGACGACGCCGTCATCCGTCTCTTCAATGTCAGCAAGCGTTTCGGCGCCAAGCTGGCCCTCTCCAATATTACCCTGGATATTCACAAAGGGGAGTGGCTTTATGTGACCGGCCCGTCGGGTGCGGGCAAGTCCACCCTCCTCAAGCTCTTTTACCTGGGCGAGAAGACCACCAGCGGCCAGGTTCTTGCCTTTGGCACCAACATGAACCGGCTCACCGCCAAGGAGGTGCCCTTCCTGCGCCGCCGGTTCGGCATCATTTTCCAGGATTTCAAGCTCATTCCCAACCGCAACGTTTTTGAAAACGTGGCCCTGGTCCTGGAGGCCCGGGGAGAGCCCCGGAACATGATCGACAAGCGCACCCGGAACATCCTGCGCCATGCGGGTATGGACAAGCGCATGGACGCCATGCCCGCGAGCCTCTCCGGCGGGGAGCAGCAGCGGGTGGCCGTGGCCCGGGCCATTGCCGGTCAGCCGGACGTGATCCTGGCCGACGAGCCCACGGGCAGCCTGGACCCGAAGTCCGCAGAGATTATCATCGGCCTTCTGGCCGCCTACCATGAAAAGGGGGCCACGGTGATGGTGGCCACCCATGACCGGGAGCTCCTGGCCCGGAAACAGGGGCGGATCATCCGCCTGGAAGAGGGCCGCCTGGTGGCGCCGGAGCCCGTGGGAGGTGGACGGCCATGAGACGCCACATGAAGCGAACACTCAAGGATTTTACCAGCCACGCCTTTCTCCACGGCATCACCGTGGTGACCATTGCTCTTACCATTCTCATTGCAGGGGCTCTGCTCCTGGTGGTGGAGAACGGAGAAGCGGTGATCTCTTCGTGGAAAAACGGGGTGCGGGTCATGGTCTACTTAAAGGACGGAGCCGCCTCGGCAGATGTGGAGGAGGCCGGCCATGCCCTGGAAACCATGGGCGGCGTGGCCAGGGTCTCCTTTATCTCCCGGGACGAGGCCCTCACCGACCTGATGGAGAGCATGGAAGGGCAAAGCTCCCTTTTTGAGGGGCTGGGGGAGAACCCCCTGCCCGATGCCTACGAGGTGGAAGTGACCCCCGAAGCCGCGGAGTGGGAGCAGGTCCAGGCCATGGCGGCTGCCATGGTGAGGTTACCCGCCGTGGACGACGTGGAGTACGGGCGGTCCTGGCTGGCCCGGGTCTCCCATCTGCTGGGCATGGTGGAGCTGGCCGGGGTGGCCCTGGCCGGTCTTTTTTTTATTGTGGCCCTGTTTATCGTGTACAACACCGTGCGCCTGGCCCTTTACTCCCGCAGGGACGAGATTGAGATCATGCAGCTTGTGGGGGCCACGGGTGCGTTTATCAAGATTCCCCTTTACCTGGCCGGGGTGCTGGAGGGGGCCATGGGGTCACTCCTGGCGCTTCTGGCCCTGTTCGGGGCTTACGCGCTCTTTGCCTCGGGCACGGGGGGCGGCCCCGAGGCCTTTGATTTGTCGTTTCTCTCTCCGGTGTCCATGGGGGGAGTCTTTCTCTACGGGATTTTTGTGGGGTGGTTCGGATGTTTTTTGTCTCTTCGAGAATTTATGAAAGAAGCCTCCTCCTGATCCTGGGGGTTCTTCTTCTGGGGGGACCGGTGGCTGCCCTGGCCGGAGGGCCGGATCGCGTCGTGGTGGTGGCCGACACCCTCAACGTGCGGCGGCACCCCGCAGCCTCGGCCGAGGTGCTCTGGACCCTGTCCCGGGGGGACGTGGGCCTGGTGGAGCGCCGCGCAGGGGACTGGGTTCTGGTGCGGGTGGACAGGGGGCGGGGCTACATTGCCGTCTCCGAGCGGCTGGCCGTTCTCTACACCGAAAAGGCTCCCCGCACCGTGAAGAAGAAGGGCGGCAAGGCTGCCCCGGTCTCCGAGAAGGGGGCCAACACCTCTTTGGCCGGGATCCGTAAGGCGGTGCAGGCCGAGGAGAAAAAGCTCCTGGCCGTGCGCAAGGAGGAGCGGGACGTGATCCGCGAGCTGGACCGGTTTAACGCCTCGCTGTCCCAGGCACGGAAAAGGGAGCGGGAGCTCAACCGGGAGCTTGCTGCGGTGGAGGCCAAGGTGTCTGCCGCCCTTAAGGCGAAGAGCCGCGTGGAGGCAGATATCCGCGTGGGGCGAAAGCGGCTCATGGCGCGTCTGGTGGCCTATCACAAGCTGAACCAGATCGGCGAGATGAACACCTTTGCCGCCTCGGGCTCCTTCCACGACATGGTGGTGAAGAAGCGGGCCCTGGCCCGCATCCTGGGCAGCGATGCTGTGTTGCTGACCCGGTACACCGCCTTGCTCCGGGAGCGAAAAGGCGTGGAAGCGCAGCTTTCCGCCGAGCGGACGGCCCTGGCCGCTGCCGCCGCCGAGCATGGAAAGGTCCTGGCCGATGTGGAGGCACGGTATCGCAAGCGGGCGGCCATGCTCAAGGAGGTCCGGGAGAAAGAAAAGCTCAGCCTGGCGGCCATTGCCGAAATGAAAGAGGCCGAGCGGATCCTGGAGGCCAAGGTGGCGGAGCTGGCCAAGGCAAGGAAAGCCCTTTCCTCGAAAAATCGCTTTGTTCGGTATAAAGGCTTGTTGAAATACCCTGTAACCGGTAAAATTGTGTCATCATTCGGGCGCCACAAAGATCCCCGCATGAACGTCACCACCTTTGAAAACGGCATCAGCATCCGGACCCAGCGAGGGGAGCCGGTGCGTGCCGTCTCTTCCGGTGAAGTGCTCTTCGCAGACTGGCTGCAGGGGTACGGCAATCTCCTCATCATCAACCACGGTGAGAGCTGGTACACCCTCTACGCCCACACCGACGAGATGTTCAAAACGAAAGGCGATCGCGTGGACGCACGGGAAGTGATCGCCACCGTCGGGGACTCCAGCCTCTCCGGGTATCCCGATCTCCATTTCGAAATTCGACACCACGGCAAACCTCTCAACCCCGGTCCCTGGTTTAAAAAATAAGGGGCGGCATTCCCATGGCGTGAGCCTGGAAGGCCTCCCTTTGTGGCCCTGCGTGTATCCTGCACGGGCGCAGGTGTCCCTCGACGTTGTTCGGGGGGCTTGCGCTGGCCCCGGCGTTTTCACATCCTTTTATGGAGATACCTGCCTATGAAGCGCGTGTATATGATCGTGACCCTCATCGCTCTGCTCGTTCCCTTTGCCGCGTCCGCGGCGGAGAACGGCACCTACCGGAACCTGCGGATCTTCACCGACGTCATCGAAGAGATCGAACGGAGCTATGTGGACGAGCCCGACTCCGAAAAGCTCATCGAAGAGGCCATCAAGGGGATGGTCAACAGCCTGGATCCCCACTCGGCCCTTTTGCCGCCCCAGGCCCACAGCGAACTCCAGGAGGACACCCGGGGGCGCTTTTCCGGGGTGGGGCTGGTGCTGGCCATCCGAAACGAGAAGCTGACGGTGGTGTCGCCCATTGAAGGCTCACCGGCCAAGGAAGCCGGGATTCGGAACGGGGATGTGATCATCGCCGTGGACGGTGAAAAGACCGCCGCCCTGACCATGGAGGAGTCCATTACCCTCATGCGGGGGCCCAGGGGGAGCATGGTGACCCTGACGGTCCTTCAAAAGCAGGGGGGAAAAGAGGTGGACCTTACCCTGCGCCGGGACGAGATCCCCCTGCAGTCCGTGGCCCACTACGAGCTGAAGCGGGGGTTCCCCTTTATCGCGGTGACCTCCTTCAACGACAACACCGCCCGGGATTTTGAAGCGGCCCTTGTGGCCCATGAGGCACGCGGGCCTGTGAAAGGGCTGGTCTTGGACCTTCGGGACAATCCCGGCGGCATCCTTCAGCAGGCCGTGGACATGGTGGACCTTTTCCTCGACGAAGGGGTGATCGTCTCCATCAAGGGGCGAGACGAGGAGCAGCGCCAGGTGTGGCGGGCCACCACCGAGAAGGCGGTGCGCAGCTTTCCCGTGGTGGTGCTCATCAACGGCGGGTCGGCCAGTGCATCGGAGATCGTGGCCGGGGCCATGAAAGACCACAAGCGGGGGCTTATCCTGGGAACCACCAGCTTTGGCAAAGGGTCTGTCCAGAACATCATCCCTCTCTCCGACGGGTACGGCCTGAAGCTGACCGTGGCCCTCTACTACACCCCCTCCGGGGTCTCCATCCAGGCCCGCGGCATTGTGCCCGATGTGGAGCTTCCCTTCCAGGAGATGGCCTTTACCCCGGAAGAGAAGCACCTGGCGGAGCGGGACCTGCCCAACCACATTGAGGTCAGTGGGGCCCAGGAGGAGGAACCCCTGCTCAAGGCACCGGAACGCCTGAGGCGGGACAACCAGGTCCAGCGGGCCCTGGAACTGCTGCTGAGTCGGGATATTTTCGGCAACGGGTGATGGGGTCGGGCGATTTTTCCATGACCTTGCCCCCCTCCTTGGGGTATGAAGGGGCGACGTAACGATTCAGTTTTTATGCCTCCGGCGGCCCCGCCGGGGGCTAAACGTTTAATACGTTGAACAAACAGGCATTGAAGACAATGGCTTGAAAGCATTTTCTTTTAGGCGGATGCGCTTTGGCGCTGAATGGTTGCGGCACGAAAAAAATGACTGTGTGGTGCCACCGCGGGGTGGCTGCGATAAGTGGAACCGGGAAAGGGAGACCATGGCAGGGGCCAAAAAAAAGAAGAAAAAAGGGAGCGCAAAGGCGCCCTCCAGCAGTTCATTCGGGCGGGTGGCTTTTGCCATATCGCTTGTGGCGTGTATCGTGGTGGTGTCAGGCCTTTTGCTGATAAAGTACCTGCCCCCCAGGATGGTGCCCCAGAAACACGCGGCGGTGCGCAAGTCCGACCTTGCCACCATCCCTCCCCAGTATGAGGTGTTTGAAAAACACGCGGTGCCCGACCGGGAGGAACGTCCGGTGGTACCGCCGGCGCCCCACAAACCCACCCTGGTCCTGATCATCGACGACATCGGGTACAGCGAGTCCGCGGCCTATGACCTCATGGCTCTGGATTCGAACATCACCCTCTCCATTCTTCCCGGCAGCCCCCACGGCAAGGACATTGCCGGAGCGGCCCGGAAAAAGGGGATGGAGCTTATGCTTCATCAGCCCATGGAACCCAACGAATATCCCAGGGTGGATCCCGGTCCCGGAGCGCTTTTCGAGGCCATGGACCCGGACCAGCTGCTCCAGACCCTGGAGGCGAACCTCACGGCTTATCCCGGGGTCAAGGGGGTGAACAACCACATGGGCTCCAGGCTCACCTCCCTGTCTCCGCAGATGTACCAGGTGATGACCCTTTTAAAGCAGAAGGGGCTCTACTTCATCGACAGCCGCACATCGTCAAAGACGGTGAGCCGGTCGGCAGCCCGGCTCATGCAGGTACCCTTTGCCGAGCGGGACGTCTTTCTGGACCATGTCCAGTCCCGTGAGGCCGTGGTGCGCCAGGTGAAGAAGATGCTGGCCATTGCCGAGAAGCACGGCAGCGCCGTGGGCATCGGCCACCCCCACAAGGTCACCTGCACGGTCCTTGCGGAGATGATGCCGGAGATTCATCGGCGGGTGACCCTGGTTCGGCCCTCTGCCCTGGTGGCGCAACCGTGATTCCGTGGCAGGGAAAGCTTTGGGTTGAAATTTTTTTTTGCCGTGGTATTGTAGGGGATTGACCATGATGTGATCATGGTCCCGCGTGGGCCGGTTATGACAGCCCACAACATGTGAGACCCACAACGGAACCCCGGATTTGTCGGCATTTTCACGGGTGAGGGCTACCCTTACGCGAAAAATGCAAAATATTTCTTGACAAATCGCTTAAGGTTTTTAGAATGGTTGGGTTTTTTTGATCCAGAGGCTCAAGTTAGAAAGCACAATTGGGAGAATAAACTATGTATGCTGTAGTTGCTACGGGCGGCAAGCAATATAAGGTTCAGGAAGGCGAGATCCTGCGAGTTGAGAAGCTCGCCGGGGACGTCGGATCCACCGTGACCTTCGATCAGGTCCTGATGACCTCCGACGGCACCGATGTTGCCCTGGGAGCACCCGTTCTCGAGGGCGCCGAAGTGACCGGCACCATCGTCGAGCAGGACAAGTCCAAGAAGGTTCTTGTATTCAAGTACAAGCGCCGCAAGCGGTATCGCAAGATGCAGGGCCATCGTCAGCCCTATACCGCCGTTAAAATCAACACGATCAAGGCGTAAGTCGGCCGCTCCGCGTGCGGAGCTTCCGCAGGACGTGATGCCGGCAGAAAAATCAGTGAACAACAGAGGTGCCCTCCCCTTGCGGTGGGCATTGGGTTTTTTTAGCGGCAGCACCTCCATACAGACACCTACACGGCTTTAAGGAGTATTCGAAATGGCACATAAAAAAGCTGGCGGCAGTACCAAAAACGGTCGCGACAGTAACGCGCAGCGACGCGGGATCAAGAAGTACGGTGGCGAGGCGGTTAAATCCGGCAACATCCTTGTTCGTCAGGTTGGCACCTCCATCCACCCCGGCAATAACGTCGGCCTTGGCAAAGACTTCACCCTCTTTGCCACCATCGACGGTGTGGTCAAGTATGAGCGCATGGGTCGCAGCCGCAAAAAAGTCAGTGTATATGCCGCGTGAAATTCATAGACGAAGCAACCATCACTGTTCAATCCGGTAACGGAGGCAGGGGCTGCGTCAGCTTTCGACGAGAGAAGTTCATCGAATTCGGAGGCCCCGACGGCGGAGATGGCGGCGACGGCGGTGACGTGGTTCTCGAAGCCACGATCAACACGCGCACCCTGTACGAGTTCAGGCACAAGCGTCTGATCAAAGCCGACAACGGCGGCTACGGCATGGGTGCCAACCGACACGGCAAAAACGGTAAAGATATCGTTGTATATCTCCCTGCCGGCACGGTGGTCAGCAATGCAGAAACCGGGGAGATCATTCATGACTTCGTGAACCCCGGTGAACGCTTTGTGATCGCCAAGGGCGGTCAGGGGGGGCGCGGAAACAAACGGTTTACCACGTCGCGCAACCGAGCCCCCCGTTTTGCCCAGACCGGCGAAGAGGGCGAAGTCCTGACCATCCATCTCGAGCTGAAACTGCTTGCGGATGTGGGGATCGTCGGGTTCCCCAATGCCGGAAAGTCGACCCTCATTCGAGTCATCTCGTCGGCCCGACCCAAAACGGCCGACTACCCCTTTACCACCCTGACCCCCAGCATCGGTATGGTTCAGCATGAGTGGGGTGAACCCTTTGCCGTGGCCGATATTCCCGGTCTCATCGAAGGGGCCCATGAAGGCGTTGGCCTGGGAACGACGTTTCTCAAGCACATTGAACGCACACGCATGCTGGTGCACCTCATTGATGCCTCAGCCATCGACCCGGACAATCCACTGGCCCAGTACGATGCCATCAACCGGGAGCTTTTTCTCTTCAGCGACACACTCAAGGAGAGGGAACAGCTTGTGGTTCTCAACAAGCTGGACATCACCGGGGCGGAGGAGAACGCCGATGCCTTTGAAAAGGCATTGGGAGACACGCCTGTCCTGCGTATTTCAGCGGCGTCGACCCAAGGGGTGGACACCCTTAAAGCGAAGTTGAACCAGGCGGTCAACGGCACCGAACGGGATGAGTAAGACCGGCGCTCAGCGCGCCGTCTGTCTCATGCCGTTTTTGTCGTTTCGACGGCCCGGTTGCCTTGGCTTGTTCAATTCTTTTGCGAGACCCCCGTGGATGATGCGTTCGTGATTCGTCACCGCCAGAGCGCCTCGCAACATGGCCATGTGCTGTACCGAGGACCTGAATCATCGCATATCGCAACGCGATATGGCCTGTTTGATGTTTGACGTTTTGCGAGGCTATCTCATGGATAAAGACCAGAAACGACTTTTTGACCACGCCCGTCGGGTGGTGGTGAAAGTGGGGAGCGGGGTCCTCTCCTTTGACGGGGGGATCAACCACAACGTGGTGGCCTCCATCAGCCGCCAGATGGCTGCCCTGAGCCAGGGGGGACGCGAAATGATCCTCGTCTCCTCCGGTGCCGTGGCCGCAGGGGTCGCCAAGGTGGCCCTGGGGCGCAAGCCCGCCAGCATGCCTGAGAAACAGGCGGCGGCCGCCGTGGGTCAGGCAGGGCTTATCCTTGAGTACGAGCTGCGCTTTGCCGAGGCCGGTCTCAAGGTGGCTCAGGTTCTTCTCACGCGCAACGACCTCTCCCACAGGGGACGCTACCTCAACGCACGGAACACCCTCAATACCCTTCTTGCCTGGGGGGTGGTTCCCATCATCAACGAAAACGACACCGTGGTGACCGACGAGATCCGCTTTGGCGACAACGACAACCTCTCGGCCATGATCGCCCTTCTTCTGGACGCGGACCTGCTCATCAACCTCACCGATATCGACGGCCTGTACGACGGCGATCCCCGGATCAACCCGGATGCCAAACGCCTTGAGATCGTGGACAAGATCACCCCGGCCATTGAAGCCTCTGCCAAGGGGCGTCCCGGCGTCATGGGCACCGGCGGCATGTGGACCAAGATCGAGGCGGCGAAAAAGAGCATGGCCTCGGGCGTTCCCATGGTCATCGCCTGCGGCTCCCGGCCCAAGGTCCTCACCGATCTGTTCCAGGGCGTGGCCCAGGGAACTTTTTTCGTGCCCCGCGCCGACAAGCTGGGAAGCCGGAAACGGTGGATCGGCTTCACCTCCCAGACCTTTGGCGAGGTCACCGTGGACGACGGAGCGGTCAAAGCCCTTGTGGAACGTGGAAAAAGCCTTTTGCCCAGCGGTATTCTCAATGTCTCCGGAAGTTTTGAGGTGGGCGCGGCCGTGGCCGTGTGCGACGCCCGGGGAAACGAGCTGGGACGCGGGCTCACCAACTTTAACGCCGAAGACATCCGGGCCATCAAAGGGCTGAAGACCGACCAGATTGCCGAGCGCCTGGGATCCAAGGAGTACGATGAGGTGATTCACCGGGACAACCTGGTGGTCACGGTCACGGCCCCTTAACGGCGGGTCCGGATACACGGAAGCATCCATTTCATCCTCATTTCATCTGACCAGGGAGTGACAGACCCATGAGCGTAGAAGCGACTATTGTTGAGATGGCCAGGCAGGCGAAAAAAGCGGCCCGTGACGTGGCCGCCGCCACCACGGATCAGAAAAACCGTGTCCTCTTCTCCATTGCCGACAAGATCGAAACCCGGGCAGACGCCATTCAGGCGGAAAACAGGAAAGACATCGAGCGGGCCCGGGAGATGGGCCTGTCCCCGGCCATGATCGACCGGCTTACCATCACGGATGCCACCATTGCCTCCATGGCAGGGGGCCTTCGCGAGGTGGCGGACCTGGCCGATCCCGTGGGCGAGGTCACCTCCACGGAAGAGAGACCCAGCGGCATCAAGGTGTCGCGGGTGCGCATTCCCCTGGGGGTTATCGGCATGATCTACGAGTCCCGCCCCAACGTCACCATCGACGCGGCCGGGCTCTGCCTGAAGGCGGGCAACGCCATTATTTTGCGGGGAGGCTCCGAGGCGTTTCATTCCAACACGGTCCTTGCCGAATGCATTGCCGATGCCCTTACGGAGAACGGCCTGCCCAAAGAGGTTGTACAGCTTATCCCCATGCGGGATCGCGAGGCGGTGAACATCCTGCTCAAGCAGGAAGATTTCATTGACGTCATGATCCCCCGGGGCGGCGAAGGCCTCATCCGGTTTGTGACGGCCAACTCCCTGATTCCCGTGCTCAAGCACTACAAGGGGGTCTGCCACGTCTACGTGGACAAAGAGGCGGACCTGGAAAAAGCCAAAGCCATCTGTGTCAACGCCAAGGTGCAGCGACCCGGTGTCTGCAACGCCATGGAAACCATGCTCGTTCACAAAGAGGTGGCGTCGGCGTTCCTGCCCCTGGTGGGAGAGGCCTTTAAAGAGGCCGGGGTTACCCTTAAAGGGTGTCCCGAAACACGCAAGCACCTGGCCTGGGCCGAAGAGGCCGAGGAATCCGACTGGCCCGCCGAGTACCTGAACCTCACCCTGGCCGTGAAGGTGGTGGACAGCGTGGACGATGCGTTGGACCACATCGCGGCGTACAACTCCGGCCACACCGAGGCCATCGTGACCAAAAACGAGGAGACGGCCAAACGGTTTGTCCAGGGTGCCGACTCGTCTGCGGTCATGGTCAACGCCTCCACCCGGTTTAACGACGGGGGCGAACTGGGCCTGGGCGCTGAAATCGGCATCAGCACCTCCAAGCTCCACGCCTTCGGTCCCATGGGTCTCGAAGAGCTGACAAGCCGAAAATTCGTGGTCTACGGAGACGGTCAGATCAGGGGCTGAAGCCCCGAGAGAGCGGTGGGGAAATAGTCCGGTGGGAATGGAAGAGACAAACAAACAGAGCAGGCCAGGCCAGGTGGTTGTTTTCGGTGGCACCTTCAATCCGGTTCACCTGGCCCACACCCATGTGGTCAAAGAGATCTTGAGACTTCTGGAGCCCGATGGGCTCTATGTGGTGCCTGCGGCGGTGCCGCCCCATAAACCGGGCAAAAAGATCGTTTCAGCCGAGCATCGCATGGCCATGCTGAAGATGGCCATGGCCGGGCTGCCCGTGGTGCTCTCGGACGTGGAGCTGAAGCGCAAGGGCACCTCGTTTACCGTGGACACCCTGCGCACCCTGCGGCAGGAGGTGGGCCCGGAATCGGAGCTCTACCTCACCATGGGGGTGGACGCCTTTTTTGATTTTCACACCTGGCGGGATGAGAAGCTGATTCTCTCCATGGCCGGGATTATTGTGGTGAACCGCCCCGGGACTCCCCACGGCGACCTGCCCGTCGGAGAGCTGCAGAGCTACCTGACGGACCGTATCGATTCCGGATACGCCTGGGACCCGGCGCAAAAGCGCTTCGTGCATCCGACCTTGTGCGGGATCGTACCCCTCTCGGTGACCCTGGTGTCGCCCTTGTCCTCCACGGATGTCCGAACATGCATTGAACAGGGAGACCGTCCGACGGATCTGCTCCACCCGGAAGTTCTCCGATATATCGAAGATAAAGGATTATACAGATGACCCAAGAGCTGGATCCCCGACTCGTCTCCATCATCAAGGCGGTGAAGGGTCGAAAAGCAGAACATATCAAGGTGCTGGACGTGCGCAAGCTCACCTCCTACACCGACGTCTTCATCCTGGCCAGCGCCCGCTCCACACGGCAGGCGGCCGCCATCGGTGAATACATCAAAGTCGAACTGAAGAAAGAGGAGATCAAGCCCATTACCGTGGATGGCCTCGATGAAGGCTCCTGGGTGCTCCTCGATTACGGGGACGTCATCGTCCACGTATTCTATGAAGAGACCCGCGATTATTACGATCTCGACGGGCTCTGGGCAGATGCCGTGGTCATCGACCACGAGGGCATCGAGTAGCCCATGGCGTGACCGGTTGAAAAGGGTGCCTGCGGGCACCCTTTTTGCGTTTGGGACTAAAGCAGGTTGATAGGACATCGGGTATGGGGCCTGGCCTAAACGCTGTGTTGATGATGAATGGGTGACGGCTTTCGAGCCTAAATGGACCGGGGGCTTGCCATCTTCATCACCTGACGACGCCTGAATAACCTACAGCTTACGAGTCGAGCGAAGCCCGGCCCGAAGGCCCTTGCGCTTTGGCCCGAGGAACGAGGGCCAAAGCGCAAGGGCAATCAGCTTTCGAGGTGGCTCACCTCGCCAGGCCTTGCTGAATTGCGATTGAAAAAAGGAGAGACCATTGACGACTGTACGACCCTGCATGCTGATGATACTGGACGGCTGGGGCCTTCGGGACGATGCCGAGGGAAACGCCGTGGCACTGGCAAAGACTCCGAACCTGGACGCCCTTGCGGCGAATTGTCCCACCACCACCCTGGCCTGTGCCGGAGAGGCTGTGGGGCTTCCTGAAGGGATCATGGGCAACTCCGAGGTGGGACACCTCAACCTCGGGGCCGGGCGCGTTGTGTACCAGACCCTCCTGCGCATCGACCGGGCCATTGAGGACGGCAGCTTCTACGACAACGAGACCCTCTCTGAAGCCATGGACGCCGTTAAGGCAAAGGGCACCACCCTGCACCTCATGGGGCTCGTCTCCGACGGCGGGGTCCACAGCCAGCTTACCCACCTCATGGCCCTCGTACGCATGGCCCGTGACAAGGGCATTGAGTCCGTGCGGATTCACGCCATCCTCGACGGCAGGGACACCCCGCCGGACAGCGGCAAGGGCTATATCGAAACCCTGGACGCCTTTCTGTCAGACTTTCCCAACACGCGCATTGCCACCCTCTGCGGCCGGTTCTACGCCATGGACCGGGACACCCGCTGGGAACGCACCGAAGCGGCCTACCGCCTCTACACCGAAGGCGAGGGCATGGCCGAAACCCATGCAGCAGAAGCCGTGGCCCACGCCTATGACCGCGGGGAGACCGATGAGTTTGTCAAGCCCGTGTCCCTGGGAACCGACGGGGGCACCATCACCGACGGCGACGCCGTGATCTTCTTTAACTTCCGCGCGGACCGCGCCCGCCAGATCACCCGGGCCATGACCGTGGACGCATTTGACGGGTTTTCCCGAAAAATCAAGCCCACCCTGGCTTCCTATGTCTGTATGTCCCTCTATGAAGAGAGTTTCGGGCTGCCCATGGCCTTCGGGCCCCAGCACCATGAGGCCATCCTCGGTGAGGTGGTAAGCAAGGCTGGCCTTCCCCAGCTGCGCATCGCCGAGACCGAAAAATACGCCCACGTCACCTACTTCTTCAACGGCGGGGAGGAGAGCCCCTTTGAGCAGGAAGAGCGCTGCCTCATTCCCTCGCCCCGGGAGTTCCCCACCTACGACCTCATCCCCGAGATGAGCGCCGTGGCCGTGGCCGACGAGCTCATCCGTCAGATCGAAGAAAAGGATCACAAGCTCATTGTGGTGAACTTTGCCAACATGGATATGGTGGGCCACACCGGCATCATCGAAGCCGCCGTCAAAGCCGTGGAGACCGTGGACACCTGCGTGGGCCGCGTGGTCGAGGCCTTCAAGGCCAAGGGCGGCGCCCTGCTGGTTACCGCAGACCACGGCAACTCCGAGCAGATGACCGACGGCAACGGAGGGGCCCACACCGCCCACACCCTCAACCCCGTGCCCCTGATCCTCGTGGACGGAACCGGCAACAGCGTCACCCTGAAACCCGGCAAACTCGCCGATGTCGCTCCCACCCTCCTGGATCTCATGGGCCTTGCCAAGCCCGATGCCATGACCGGTGAGTCCCTGATCAGGTAGGGCTAAATAAGCCAATAATTGCCTCCTATGGTTAAAGCCGATTCAAAAAGCGTGCCTCCGGCGGCGAGGTGGAGCCACCTCGAAAGCTGATTGCGCGTACACATTTTCCTTCGTGCCTCAGAAAAATGCGTACGCGCCTTCGGCTCGGGCTTCGCCCGACATAAACGCCGACGGTTTACGCGTGCCGGTTCACAAGCTTCGACCGAACAGGATACGTTGTTGCCACTTGTCCATTGTGAATTTAACCGCACGGCCTCCGGCGGGCAGGGACTACAGGGTCACAAAGGCTCCATCCCTTCGTCTTCAGGGTCGTCACATTTGCTGACGGGCTGCGCCTGTGCCTATGCGAAATCGTCCAGCCAAATACCTTTCATTGTGGTTCCAGAAGAATGAAGTGGGCCTCTTCTGCAAAGACGGTTGCCCTATGTCACACATCACGCGAATGCCCCTGTGGCGATTGCATCATGGTTGCCTTCATGCATTCGCCACAGGGTTCCCAGGTGCCCCCACCTGGCCGCCGGAGGCCTCCTTTTTCCACTCATGTTAACCATAGAAGGCATGTTGTTGGTTTTTCCTTGCAGCTTTCCATTGGCAGGGGTAAATTCCTTGTTTCGCATATTAAACAGGAAGGAGAGGACCATGGCGTTTCTGACAGATCTCGAGTTCATGAAGGATTTCATCACCGGCAACAGGGTTCCCCTTGTGGGGGCTGAGCTCAATCGCCAGCAGGTGGAGCAGTATCTGGTGGAGGTACTTGGTTATGAGAAGGACGCCGTGGAGGTGGATCGGAAGCTTGAGTTCATCGCTGCCGGAGAGCCTTGGAAAACCAAGCTGGACCTTGTGGTCCGCGTGGGGGAGACCCCTGTGATGGTGATCAAGTGCGCGGCAGGTTCCCTGGGGTCCAGGGAAAAAGAGGCGGTTTCTGCCGCCCGTATTGCCTTTGACGTCCCCGTTCCCCTGGCCGTGGTTTCCGACGGCAACACCGCCCTGGTTTTCGATACCCTCACTCGCAAGCAGGTGGGCGAGGGCCTGAGCGCCATTCCCACCCCTGCCCGGGCCGCTGAGATCGCTGCCGCTCCTTCCGAGCCCCTTGCCCCCAAAGAGCTGGACCGCGCCCGCATTGTCTTTCGCTCCTACGACTCCATGAACATCAACCGTTAAGGCGGCGTTACCTCAGCCTCAGGATCCACCGTTTGAAAAGGGGGTCTGCAATGGACCATGAGCCGTTGTGGACCACCTCGTCCCGGGTGAGGAGGGAGTTCAGGGCCCTGGTGGCCTGGGAGGGCGTGGTGAAGCCCACGCGTTGAAGGTTCTGGGATGAGAAGAGCTTTTTCCCCTGGCATTGGGCCACGAGTTTCACGGCCTTTTTCTGGTTGGGGGTCATGGCTTTGAAGAGGTTGATGAACTCGATGGCCCGCCTCTCCAGAATGGTGGCTTCCAGGGCATCCAGCCCCAGGTTTCCGAGACCCTCTTCCCAGAGGTGGTAGAGAAATTCCTGAACATACATGGGGTGGTTTTCGCAGCGCTCCACCACCTCCCGGATGACGGTGTCCGGCAGCGGTTTATTTCCCTTTTCAAACAGCTCTTTTGCCCAGGAGAGAAAGTGGTCCGTGCTGATTTTGGGCAGGGGGTAGCTTGCAGCGAGCTTGTAGAACGCGCGGTTGGTATCGCTGAACATGGACGAGAGCAGGTGGCGCTGGCTGCCTGAGAAGATATAGGCGATGCGTCCATGCCCCTGGATCTCCTTGCGGAGCTTTTTTTCAAAGGCCGGGTCCCCGTAGGCCGTGACCTCCTGGAATTCATCGAACGCCACCACGAGCCGCTCTTTTTCCGAGAGGCTGTGGAGCAGATGGAAGAGTTCCGTGAGCACAGGGCCCTGGTCGCCACCGTGGAAAGAGGGGCTTACCACGGGCAGGCCGTTGACGGGGTCCAGGCTGAACTGGAAGGTGAGGCGGGTCAGTTTCTCCCGGAGCCAGGCCATGGTCCGCTCAATGGGGGAGAGGGTTCGCGTCAGGGACTGGACCACGGAGGTGATAAACTCCTCCACGGTGGTGGTGCCGTACAGGTCGATGTAGTACGGGGTGACGCCGTCCAACTCTCCGAGGACCTTGTGCAGGAGGGATGTCTTCCCGAAGCGCCTGTGGGAGTAGAGGAGTACGTTCTGGGAGTTGCGGATGTAGTGCGTCAGGTCCGAGCACTCTTTGGCCCGGTTGCAGAACGAGGGGGCGCTGGCGATGCCGGTGAAATGAAAAGGGTTCTCCATGATGCCTCCGTTATGATACGCACAATGTGTTACGCATAATGCGTAACACTTTATGCGTAGTGTATATCTGACTGTATTTGATGTCAATGGCGTGAAATATCCGGGTCAGGGGCACATGCCGCCGGGCGGCTCTTTTTACGGTCTCTGACACATGGGGAGGAAAATCCATGGCACGATTTGTGGGGATTGATGTGCAGGTGAAGCGGCCCTGTTGCTACGCCGTCTCCGATGAGGAGGGTGTCATCGTGGACTCCGGGTGGTTCCGGGATGCGCTTTGGATGAAAGAAGAGCTGTTGTGTCGTTTTGGCGGTCACGCTATCCATGTGGCCATCGACGCCTGCAGGGTACCCCTCACCGAGCCTCGGCCCTGGTACTGGGAGCGTTCCAGGGGACAGTGGCGCCCCAAGACCCCTCGGGACAGGGGGTACGGCCGCCACTGCGAGGTGGTGATCAGCGCCCTGGGGCTGGGCAGGCCCCAATGGACCCCCACCCTGGATGCGGCACCGGAGTGGATGAAAGTCGGGTTTTCCCTGTTCCAGGCCCTGGATCCCGTCGCCGTCACCCACGAAGCCTTTCCCTCGGCCATCTACACCCTTTTTCAGGGCAACACCGACATGCGCCTCACCCTCGACTTTTCCCAATTCGCCCCAGGACCCAAGGACATGCTGGACGCCTGCCTGCTGGCTGCCTCCGTGCGTCGATTCGCCGCCGGCCTCGGGGCCGAGGTGGGGGGCGGAGACGGGCTGGGTACCATCATCCTGCCCGGTCCCATCCCCGAGAACAGCATGCCGGAGCTCTTTTGCTGGCCGGGAAAATAGGTAATTCAGGTAATAGGTAATAGGGGATAGGAAAATAGGTTACGGGGAATAGGGAGGCCTCCGGTGGGACCGCCGGAGGCAAAGGCAAACCGAAGCCCTTCCATCCTGCAAACAAAAAGCCCCTCGGCACATCGTCTGTGCAGAGGGGCTTTTTTTGTTGATGCAATGGCGTATGGTTTGAGTGGGGGCAGGGCGTAAAGGGCCGCTTACTGGCCTGCCACCTCTTTGTTGCAGTGCTTGCAGATCTTGGCCTGCTTTTTGATGATCTCTGCGCAGAAGGGGCACTCCCGCGTGAAGCAGCGCGCGTGGATTTTCTTGATGGCCTCGTTGACGGCGTCCTGGAGCTTGGCCATGCCGAACTTGGTGTTGCGTAAGGGGTCGATGGCCTCGGTGTCGGCGAGGTCGCCGAGCATCTCAGCGGCCTTGAGGCGAACCCTGCCTGGTTCGGAGGGGTCCAGGGTCATCTTGAGGAGCTGGACAAGGTCATGGTTCACATAGCAGTCGGCGAGGATGGAGAAGCCGGATTTGATGGCCTGCTCCTGGGCTGCCTGCTGGGCCATGGACTCGTCGGTGATGATCTGGCCTTCCCCGCCCATGTGGCTGAATACGGGCAGAAGCTCGAAATTGTCCGTGCCGGGATAGTTCATGCAGCGGTAGGAAGAGACCTGGCCCACCTGCTCCATGAGCTCGTCCCAGCCCCCCTTGAAGAGCGGGCATTCGTCGTTGAAACAGATAAAGAGAAAGGGCTCGCCCCAGCCGAGGCCGTCCCCGCAGGTAATTTGGGGAACTTCCCAGATTTGCATCTCCTGATTGCAGTGAGGGCACTTGGGTTTTTCAAGTGCCAGGACCCTTTCCAGAGCTTCTTCGCGGGTTTCGATGTTCATCACATTCTCCCTTTCTCGCTGTTGTGAGCATGCGCGCCAATTCGTATCAGAGCTGACCAGCATCGAGCGCATGTCCTGAATGCATATCTTTTTAACCTGCCGTGTCCTACAGGTGTATCATTTAAATTGATGAATCCGATCAGCTTAAATAGTAACTCCCAACGGCTGTTTGTCAATAGGAGGGCCCCATCTTTGATGCGGCGGCCACGCTTTATCCTTTCTGTGCCTGAATTTCCTGCATCATGGCTCCCACGGCATCGCGGTGGGGAGGCGGTACCATGAGGACCTGGGCCGGCCGGTTGGCAACGAAGGCCTCGTTTGGTGGCGTCAGGGTTTCGGCCTCGTGGGTTGTGCGGTTGTCTTCGTTTTCCAGAAGCAGGAGAATGTCGGTGAGGTTGCCGGTGATGCCTTTGTCGTCGGTGTGTTCAATGTATTGCATGAGCACGTTGTTGACGGTGAGGGTCATCTCGTCCATTTCGGCAAAACCTCCGGTTTCGCAGCGGCTCTGGGAGACCATGCTCCGACAGGCAAAGGGGCGGGCCTCGTAGGCCTGGCAGAGGCCCTCTTCGGAGAGAAGGGGACAGGCTCCCCAGCCCGGATCGCTGGGCTCCTCGGGGACGTCGTCACCGGCCATGCACATGTCGGTGAGGCCGTTGATGGTGTACGTTGGAATCTGCCGGGGTTTTTCGGCCTCCTGCCTGACCCCCTCCATGAGATGGGGGGCTTCCCGGTTGATCCAGTCAAAGAGACGCCGCCCTTCCAGGGTGGTGAGGGTGACGTTTCGCGTGCAGCAGGTGGCACAGCCTTTGGCGCAGGCGAGGTTGTTGTCGGCCATTCGGGCCTCGTGGACCGAATAGATAATATCGAGGGTCTTCAGCCGGGCATCCATGAAAAACATCCTCCTGTGGTACGGGTGCTCCGGTGCGGCCGGGCAGGCCGTATCCCGTGTTGAAACATCCCGTTCTCTTACTTGAAGCGGTGTATGGCATGTGGCATAGTGATGGTTTAGCCATCCCCGACCTACAGGTTCTTATCCGATGATGCAACGAAAAAGGAGATCCCATGGCTTCCACCGTCTATCACATTGACCTGCGCGCCACCTTCCAGGAAAGTCTTCCCGAGAAGATCGGTCGCCTGGTCGAGACTGCAGGCCTTGACACCGTGTGCGCCGACCGCGAGCTCACCGCGGTAAAGATTCACTTCGGCGAAAAGGGCAACACCGCCTTTATCAACCCCGTGTTCGTGCGAAAAATCATCGACAAGATCAAGGAGACCGGGGCCTCCCCCTTTCTCACCGACACCAACACCCTCTATGCAGGCACCCGGAGCGACACCCCGTCCCACCTGAACACCGCCGTGGAGAACGGGTTCGCCTACTCCGTGGTGGGAGCGCCGGTGATTATCGCCGACGGGCTCAGGGGCCACAGCGACGAAGAGGTGGTTGTAAACGGCAAGCACGTGGAGACCGCCTATGTGGGAGCGGATATTCACCACGCCGACGCCCTGGTGGTGCTCTCCCATTTTAAAGGGCATGAACTCTCCGGGTTTGGTGGCGCGCTGAAGAACCTGGGCATGGGGTGTGCCTCCCGGCGCGGGAAGCTGGCCCAGCACTCCACGGTGAGCCCCAAAGTGAAGCGGAAGAAGTGCATCGGCTGCGGCATGTGCGCCAGCCACTGCCCGGTTGAAGCCATTGCCCTGGAAGAGATCGACGGCAAGAAAAAAGCGATCATCGACCCCGAGACCTGCATCGGCTGCGGAGACTGCATCATCGTCTGCCCCACGGGTGCCGTGCAGATCCAGTGGAACCAGTCGGTGCCCTCCTTCCTCGAAATCATGATGGAGTACGCCAAGGCCGCCCTGATAGGCAAAGAGGGAAAAACCCTTTTTGTCAGCTTCATCACCGATGTGTCGCCTTTGTGCGACTGCATCGGCCACAGCGACGTGCCCATTGTTCCCAATATCGGCATCCTCGCCTCCACAGACCCCGTGGCCATCGACCAGGCCTGCGTGGACCTTGTCAACGCCCAGGCCGCCAACCCGGGCTCCTGCCTGAAAACCAACACCGCCCCCGGCGACGACAAGTTCAAGGGCCTCCACCCCCACGTGGACTGGCCCCTCCAACTGGCCCACGCCGAAGAGCTCGGCCTGGGCTCCCGGGACTATGAGCTGGTGAAGCTGGAATCCAAAGGGCTGAAGCTTAAAGGGTAAGATTCAGATGTGAACGTGAATATGGAAGTCTTCTATGGTTAAAGCGAGTGGAAAAAGCAAGCCTCCGGCGGCGAGGGTGGCAAAGCCACAATAGCGAAAACACCTCGAAAGCTGATTGCCATTGCGCTTTGCCCTTCGTTCCTCAGCGCAAAGCGCAATGGCCTTCGGCTCGGGCTACGCCCGACATAAACGCTGATGGTTTGTGCGCACTGGATCACAAGCTTCGAAGTAACAGGATACGATGTCGTTGCTTGTCCATTATCGATTTAACCCTACTGCCTTCTGATGGTTAAAGTGGCCAGGAAAAGTCTGCCTCCGGCGGCTAGATGATGATCCCCTGGACCCCAGGTTGCGAAAGCTTCTGTGAAATTGAGCAAAACCTGTTTATCCAACTTTTCAAAAGTTTGGCCCCCGGTAGGGCCGCCGGAGGCATCTTTAACATGGCAGTCTCCGGCGGCAAGGTGGGGGCACCTTGAAACCCTATGGCAGGCTGTCCTTAGGGGCATTCGCGTGAAGGATGACGTTCCACAACGTCTCTACAGAAGAGGCCCATTTCATGTTTCGGGAAACACGATACCCGCTCTTTTGGCGTTTGTCATATAGGGAGGACAGACCATGGTGATGTTCCTGACCGCCGTCGGACTGATTCTTTTTTTCGGCGGGGTGGTGGCTGTTGTGTGTGACCCGCCCCGGAAGATGCTGAAGCTCATTGCCCTGGTGATCTTTTCAGGGGCTGTTCTGATGGGCGGGGCTGCCTATGTTGCGTACCAGCATGAGGCATACCAGGCAAAGCTGGCAGACCCTTGGGGCTCCGTGGAGGAGATCGAGAAGCACTCCCCCATCAAGATCGGGGAGCGGTGGTACCGCATCGAGTTGATCGAAACCACGGGGCCGGATGACCAGGCCATCGAATGAGCCTATTTTTGCGTGCCACTAGGTAGTTCAAAAAAGCCTCCGGCGACCCTGCCGGAGGCAATACGGTTAAAGTCAAACGAACTTCAAATGTCCTTTGTCGTGTTTCCAGAAGAATGAAATGGGCCTCTCCAGCATAAGCCGTTGCCCCATGTCACACATCACGCGAATGCCCTGTGAGCATACGTATAACAGCGACCTTCATGCATTCGCCATAGGGTTAAAAGGTGCCCCACCTTGCCACTGGTGGCAGTGCGGTGAAACCTGCTAAGAAGCAAAATGATGGATGCGTATTCTGTGACTTCGAAGCTTGTAAAGCAGCTGGCATAAACCATCAGCGTTTATGTCTGGCGAAGCCCGAGCCGAAGGCCCTTGCGCTATGGCCCGAGGAACGAGGGACAAAGCGCAAGGGCAATATGCTTTCGAGGTGGCTCCACCTCGCCGCCGGAGGCATGCTTTTTCCGGTGAGTTTGACCATTAGAAGGGGTTGTAAACATGAAGGGAGATGCAATTTGCAGAGGAGTCGGGTACTGAGCAGAGGGTTGTGGGCGGGGTTGGCTTGTGTGGTGGGGTTTATCGCGCTGTTGTGCCTGGTGCCCCCAGTGAGCCGGGACGCCCTGGTGCATCACCTGGCGGTGCCCAAACTCTATCTTAAAGCCGGGGGTATGGTGGAGATCCCCACCATGGAGTGGGCGTACTATCCCATGAACCTGGATGTGCTTTACTGGGCAAGCCTGGCCCTGGGCAGCGACACCCTGCCCAAGTTTATCCATTTTGCCTTTGGCCTGGGCACGGCCGTGCTCTTGTACCGGTACCTGCGCAAGGCCCTGGGCGGTCCCTGGGGGCTGGCCGGGGCTTTTTTGTTTTTGACCACGCCTGTCATCATGAAGCTCTCCACAACGGTGTACGTGGACCTGGGGCTGGCTTTTTTCTCCCTGGCGGCGACCCTGGCTCTTTTTCGGTGCCGTGAAAACGGCTTCTCCGGATGGAAGGGCGTGGCCTGGGCCGGGGTGCTCTGCGGCCTTGGGCTGGGGGTGAAGTACAACGGGCTGCTGGTGCTCATGATCCTGTCTGCCCTGGTACCCCTGATGGTGAGCCGAACCGTGCCCAAAGAGGCACATCGGGATATCAGGGCCATCGGGCTTGCCGCCCTGTTTGTGGTGGCGGCCCTGCTGGCCTACGGGCCCACGGGGATTCGCAACACGGTGTGGACGGGCAACCCTATCTACCCTCTTTACAACGGCACGGTGCAGAAGGTGAGGAAGGCTCTGTTTGAGCCTCCGCCAAAGGCCCCGGTGGCGGCTGTGAAGGCCTCTGCCTCGCCGAAGGAAAAGGGGCCTGGGCGCATGCACCCGCTTCAGGTGCGGCGGCTGATCTATGACGAATCCTCCCTGGACCTGGCCCTGCTGCCCGTGAGGCTTTTTTTTCAGGGACAGGATGGCAACTCTCGGCTCTTTGACGGGCGGTTTTCGCCCCTTCTCTTTCTTTTTGTCCCCCTGATTCTTTTCTGGCGACGCATGCCCGATGCCTGGCGTAGCGATGTGGGTTGCCTCCTGTTTATCTCCTGGATCTATATTGGCCTGGCCATCTGCCTGACGGCGGTGCGGGTGCGGTACCTGGTGCCTGTGGTGCCCCACCTGGTGCTGCTGGCCGTGTACGGGCTGAAACTGTCGATGGATACCCTGGGGCAGGCGACACGGCCCAGGGTGCGACGGGTGGGGCTGGCCTGCCTGGCCCTGTTTGTGGCCTACGGCCTCTTTGTGAACGGAGCCTACGCCGCCTACCTGTACCGCTACGTCAATCCCCTGCCCTATCTGGCGGGGGAGGTGGACCGGGACAGCTATGTGGCCCGGTATCGCGTGGAACATGATGCCTTTCGGTTCGTCAACAAGGCCCTGGCCCCGACGGACCTGCTCTATTTTGTCTACCTGGGAAAGCGTGGCTACTACTGCGATATCCCCTATGTGCCGGACAGCGGGGGGCATTTGCGGGGGCTCCTGAACCGGGGGACGGCACTTCGGTCTGCCGATGAGATGGTTGGTTATTTGAAGGCAAAGGGGATCACTCACCTCGTGATCAACATGTCCATTGTCTGGCCACACCTCACGGAAGATGGACGGCCCGGGGAAGCCGAGGGGTTTGACCGGTTTCTGAAGACCAGGACCCGGTTGCTGTTTCAGAGCCGGGGTGTCTACGTGTTTGAATTAAATGCTTAGGCGTCATGACTCAACGTGCTGTTGCCTCTGCTTTCGGGGGCGCCAGCATATAACCGGAACGTTTTTACGGCTTGTCACGGCGTATCGGAAGGCGGAGACGGAAGCTTTTTTCAAAAAGCGATCCGCTGGAGGCAGTGCGGTTAAATCGGCAATGGGCAAGTAGCGACAACGTATCCTGTGACTTCGAAGCTTGTGAGCCAGCCCGTACAAATCATTAGCGTTTATGTCGGGCGCAGCCCGGGCCGAAGGCCATTGCGCTTTGCCCTGAGGAACGAAGGGTAAAGCGCAATGGCAATCAGCTTTCGAGGTGGCTCACCTCGCCGCCGGAGGCTTGTGTTTGCTTCCGACTTTAACAATAGAAGGCATACGGAATGGCTGTTTCAGACATGAATAATCTCCATCTCCGAACCTGAAAGAACGGCCAGCCCCCAGGCCTCCACCGCGTCCACGATCTTGTCCAGACGGGAGTTGATGAGGCGGGCGTCGTTGCCCACGATGGTGACGCCCACCTCGGCGCTCTGGTGGAGGTCGTTCAGGCCCGTTTCTGCGGCAGCAGCATCAAACTGGCTTCGGATGCGGCCGACGATACCCTTCACCACCTTTCGTTTCTCCTTGAGGCTCGTGACCCCGAACAGCTGAAACTGCAATTTCAGTACGCCCACAACCATGGTGGCCTCCCCTGGGTTTGTGCTGGTGGGTGTGCGTTCTTTTCCTTTTTCCTCACTGGTCATTGGGTACCACAGCCCGTCCTCCAATCCCAAGAAAAATCATTGACAGATAAGGGTTTATCACTGTATTCGAATGTGGTGATATTAACTGACAACGGAGCAAACGGATGAAAGAGATGGCTTCCCTGTTGCGGATCGTGGCCGATGAAACCCGGCTTCGCGTGCTGCGGCTCCTGTCCGAGACCCCCTTGAACGTCACCGAGCTGACCACCATCCTCGGGCTGGCCCAGTCCGGGGTCTCCAAGCAGGTGGGGACCCTCAAGAAAGCCGGGCTGGTGCGGGAGCGCCGGGAAGGGCTGAAAACCTTCTATCGTCTCTCGGAAGAGGGCGAGGTGCCGGAAGAGGGGCGACCCCTCTGGGCTCTGCTCATGGACCGGGTCCGCAGCACCGAGGACAGCCGCCACGACCTGGTGCGCCTGGCCGACGTGCTGGAAGCCCGGGAGGGCGACACCCCCGGACTCCACGAGCGGCTTCTGGCTCCCGGCGAGTCCTGGCACGCCTGGTCCCGCATGATCATGACCCTTTTGCCTACCATGGAACGTGCCGTGGACCTGGGGTGCGGCGGCGGGATCCTCACCGCTGAACTGGCCCGGGCCTGCGACGAAGTGGTGGGCGTGGATATCAGTGGTTCGGCTCTGTCTGCGGCACGGGCCCACGCCGAGCGCGTCGGGCTCACCAACGTGCGGTTCGTGGAAGGGGACATGACGACCCTGGACCTGCCGGACAGCTGCTGCGACGTGGCTGTCCTCTCCCAGACCCTCCACCACCTGCCCGACCCCATGGTGGGCCTTCAGGTGGCGGCACGGCTCCTCAAGGCCGGGGGACGCCTGATCCTCATGGAGCTTCTGCCCCATGACGAGGCCTGGGTCACGGATAAGCTGGGCCACCTCCACCTGGGGTTCGCCGCCACCGACCTGGAGTCCATGATGGAAGATGCAGGCTTTCGGATCACCTCCCTGGAGACCCTCCCTCCCTCACGCAGCGAACGCTTCCGGGCCGTTCAAGCCTGTGCCGTGTGGGAATGAGTGGCAGGAAAAGCTTGCCTCCGGCGGCCAGGGGATAAATCCCCTGGACCCCAGGATCGCACATGCTCCGTCCCTTCGTTCCTCAGGGACGGAGCATGTGCTGACGGATTTGGGAATCTGAGAAAAGCCGGTACACGATGGCACTCGAATAGATTGAAATGACGCTTAAAACCTGTTTGTCAAACTTTTTAAAAGTTTGGCCCCCGGCAGGGCCGCCGGAGGCAAACGCTTTTCGGTTTTACAGATTTTATGGATACGATTTACATACGAAGGTGTGATTGACGATGACGAAGCACGAAGAATTTTTGCGGTATGTGAAGGACAACGTGGTGTTCCTGGACGGCGCCATGGGGACCATGATTCAGCAGCTGGGGCTCACCCCTGCGGATTTCGGGGGGGAGTCGTATGTGATGCTGAGCGACCTGCTCAGTTTTTCCCGGCCCGATGATTTGATGGACATCCATCTGCAGTATCTGCGGGCCGGGGCCCATGCCATTGAGACCAACACCTTTGGTGCCAGCGCCCTGCGCCTTGAGGAGTACGATTTCACGGACCTTGACACCACGGCGTTTCGCGGCGTGCCCGAGGGCGTGGACCTGGCTTCCCTCTCCTCCCATGAGATGGCCCGGGAGATGAGCCTTGCGGCCGCGGCCGTGGCCCGTCGGGCTGTGGATGCCCACAAGGCCGATGCCGATTACGACGGCCGTCCCCTGTACGTGGTGGGGTCCATCGGGCCGTCCAACTACGTGCTCTCTCCCACGGACGCCGACCTCAAGCGGGGCACCTGGGAGCTCATCGAGGAGAACTTTTTTCACCAGGTCACGGCCCTCATCGACGGCGGGGTGGACATCCTCCTTTTGGAGACCCAGCAGGATATCCTGGAGCTGAAAGCGGCCGTGGCCGGAGCCAAAAAGGCCATGGACGAAAAAGGCGTTCGCCTGCCCCTCATGGCACAGGTGACGGTGAACGAATTCTCCCGCATGCAGATCTTCAACACGGAGATCGTGGCGGCCTCCACCACCCTTGCGGCCTGCGGTGTGGATGTGTTCGGCATCAACTGCTCCATCGGTCCGGACCTGATGGAACCCACCATCAAGAAGCTGTCCGAGACCCAGGACATTCCCATCTCCGTGCTTCCCAACGCGGGCATGCCCGAGTCCGAGTTCGGCCGCACCGTTTATAAGCTGGGGCCGGACCTCTTTGCCGATCAGCTGGAAAAATTTGTCACCCGGTACGGGGTGAACATGGTGGGGGGGTGCTGCGGCACCAGCCCGGACCATATCCGGGCGATCTCCGATCGCCTTAAGGGCGTGGCCCCTGCCCGGCGGCAGCCCGACGGCCTCCTGCGCCTCTCCGGGCCCCAGGAGAGCGTGGCCATCGAAGAGGGGGAGTTCCTCCGTATCGGCGAGCGGCTCAACGTGCGCGGCTCCAAAAAGGTACGGGACGCCGTGGAGAGCGAAGGCCCCATGGACGTGGACGCCCTGGCCGAGGTGGTGCGGGAGCAGATCGAAGACCTGGGCACCTCGGTCCTCGACGTCTGCATGGACTCCAACGTGGTGGACACCGCCGAGGTGCTGCCCGAGGTGATCCAGGCCATGACCGGCGATTTCCGCGGCGTCATGAGCATCGACTCCTTTGACCCCGAGGCCCTGGCAGAAGGGGTGAAGGCCTACCCGGGACGTCCCCTGATCAACTCCATCTCCATGGAGAGCGTGGAGGGCGGCATCAGCAAAGCCGAACAGATTTTGAAAACCACGGCCTTTCACTCGCCCCTGTACATCGGCCTCTGCGCCGACGACACCGGCCCGGCCCAGAAGGCGGACGAAAAGGTGCGCATCGCCAAGGCCATGGCCGATGTGTGCGGCACCTACGGCATCGCCCCCCGCCAGCTCTTTGTGGACATCAACGCCTTTCCCATCGGCTCCGAATCCGAAGAGGGGCTCAACTTCGCCATGGAGTCCCTCAACTCTATCCCGAAGATCAAGGCCCTGGCACCCGGTCTCAAGACCACCATCGGGGTGAGCAACCTCACCAACGGCCTGGCCAAGAAACCCTACATGCGCATGGTGCTGACCTCCGTCTTCCTGGACGAAGGCAAAAAGCTCGGCCTGGACGCGGCCATTGTCAACCCCAACCATTATGTGCCCGTGGAGAGCATCGACAAAAAGGACTACGACCTGGCCCTTGCCATCATCCTCAAGCGGGACATGGACGCCTATGCCGAGTTGGAAGAGGTGGCCGAAGCCAAGAGCGGCCTGCGCAAGGTGAAGAAGAAGAACTACGACGACCTGCCCGCAGACGAGGCGGTGTGTGAGCGCATCAAGGACGGGGTTCGCGAAGCCCGGCCCGGCACCCTGGAGGTTCGCGGTGCCGAGTTTGCCTACAAGGACGCCGTGGTGGTTCAGGCCGCCGAGGCCCTGAAGACCATCGAGCCCATCGACTTCATCTCCGGCCACCTCATGGCGGCCATGGAGGAGCTGGGGGCCCGCTTTGCCCGGGGCGAGGTCTCCCTGCCCCACCTGCTCAAGTCCGCCGACGTCATGAAGCAGGTGATGACGTACATCGAAGCGGTGCTGGGCACCTCCGAAGGGGGCGCGGTCTCTTATAAAGGAACCCTGGTGCTGGGCACCGTGTTCCAGGATGTTCACAGCATCGGCAAGGATCTTACCCGCACCTTGCTGGAAAACTACGGCTACCGGGTCATCGACCTGGGGGTCCAGGTGCCCCTGGCGGATTTCATCGAGACCGCCAAGCGGGAGAAGGCAGACGCCATCGGCATGAGCTCCCTTCTGGTCCAGACCGCAGGCCACATGATCACCGTGGCGGCCATGGCCAAAGAAGCCGGGCTGGATCTTCCCATTCTCATCGGGGGCGCTCCCGTGAACATGAAGCACGCGGCCTCCGTGGCCATGGCAGGGGACGAGAACCCCGAGGCCATGAGGAAAGACGTCTTCTACTGCGACTCCTCCATGACCTGCGTCAACGTCATGGAGCACCTCTGCTCCGATGATCGCGACGCCTTTATCGAGGCCAACGGCGAGGCCCTCAAAGCCGCCCTGGGCGGAAAGCCCAAGGCAGCACCCGAAGAGCTGCCCGCCCTGGGGATCTCCTTTGAAGGGCTCAGCGACTCCATCTGCCACGGCACCATCACCTTTTCGCCCAGGGTGGAGGACATTCCCCTCAACCGAAAATCCCTGCTGGCCCTGAACTGGCGGGAAGGGAGCCGCAGCAAGCGCCTGGAGCGGGGGCTCACCGACGAGGCCGCCGATGCCGAGATCGATGCCTGGATCAAGAATGCCGGTGAGAACGGCTGGGTGGTGCCCAAGGGGCGCGTGGCCCTCTACCCCTGCAACAGCGAGGGCGACGACCTCATCGTCTACGATCCCGACGCCCATGACGTGGAGCTCTGCCGCATTCCCATGCCCCCCATGGCCGTGGACGGCAAAAAGGTGAGCCTGGCCCGCTATTTCCGCCCTGTGGGAGACGGCGTCACAGACGTGGTGGGTTTCCAGATGGCAACAGCCGGAAAGGCCTCAGCCTCCCAGGTGAACGCCTTTCAGGAAGCCAACGAATCCGCCTCCGCCCATCTCCTCCAGGGCGTGGCCGACCGCGTGGCCGAAGACTTCGCCGCCCTGCTCAATGAGCGGGTCAAGAAGATGGCAGGATTTTCCAACGGGAACGGCAAGCGCTTCAGCCCCGGCTACCCAGGTGTGAACATCGAAGCCAACCGCCAGATCTTCGACCTGCTGGGAGGCGAAAGCCTGGGCGCCGTCCTCACCGACGCCGGGGGCTTCTACCCCACCAGCTCCACTGCCGCCATCGTCTGCTTCCACCCTGAGGTGAAATATTTCTAAGGGCGAAAAAGCCTTGCCTCCGGCGGCGAGGTGAGCCACCTCGAAAGCTGATTGCCCTTGCGCTTTGTCCCTCGTTCCTCGGGCCAAAGCGCAAGGGCCTTCGACTCGGGCTTCGCCCGACATAAACGCTGATGGTTTGTTCGGGTTGGTCCACAAGCTTCGACGTAACAGGATACGTTGTCGTCGCTTGTTCCTTATCGATTTAACCGCACTGCCTCCGGCGTCGCTGCCGAAGGCTTGCTGAATCGTCACGCTTTTTTATATCTTTTCCCCATCCATTTTTTTGTTGCCGCATTGATTCAGGAGCTATCGCAAGAGGTTCATCATCGCGGCGTGTTCATCAATAAAATACGTCCAGCTATTGGTTTATGCATACGACATATGTATAATTTAACCCATGGAAATCATATGGGACCCTGATAAAGCTGCGCTGAATATGATCAAGCACGGTGTTCGGTTTTCTGATGCTGAGGCAGCGCTGTGGGATGCCCTTGCCCTGACTTTGGAAGAGCAGGTCCATGCCGGAGAAAAACGGCATGTCACGCTTGGCATGTCGATGACAGGTTTCCTGGTGGTTGTCGTGTATGTGTATCGCGGAGAGTGCATACGCATTATTTCGGCTCGAAAAGCGACAAAGCGCGAGAGGAAAAGTTATGGAAAAGGAATATGATTTTACAAAGGGGAAGAGGGGGGCCGTGGTTCGGCAACCCGGCAAGACCCGGATCACCATCTATCTTGACAATGATGTGATTGATGCCTTCAGGGCAAAGGCTGAGTCGTCGGGCCAGGGGTACCAGACCTTGATCAACGATGCCCTGAGGCGGGCGTTGGCCCTTGCCGATGTCCCGTTGACGGAGGCACGGCTTCGTGAGGTGATCCGTGAAGAGCTGAGTGGTTATGGGGAGGAGTCGTGATGGTATCTCCTCTGTGCGGGCCCCATTACGGTTTTCGGCAGGATTATTTCTGGCTGGTGTGATGGATGGGCCTCGACCCTTGAAGTGCAAGGGGTCGGCAATGAACGAAAAAAGCAGCAGCCGTTTCCTGGGTCAATCGTCTTGACAACAGCCGGTTCAGGTACCACATTGTAGGGGTTTCACGATGCGTTGCGCATTGTGAGACCCCTTTGTTTTTGGTTTGAAAACACCAGCGAAAAGCCAGGCCCAAGGCTTTCTCTGCCACGGGCGCAGCCCGTCAGCGAATGTGAGCGGCCTGAGGAACGAAGGCCGGGAGCATTCGCCTTCTGGGGTGCAGGGGATCATCCCCTGCCCGTCGGAGGCTTTTTGGGTTTTTGCTGTTTTACAGTTGAAGGTGGTGACGGACGATGGACGAGACAATGGATACCAAAGGTGTGGAGCTGGACGCGGTGCTTGTGAAGGGTGCCCGGGAGCACAACCTCAAGAATATAGACATAGCCATCCCCAAGAAGAAGCTGGTGGTGGTGACCGGGGTGTCGGGCTCGGGCAAATCGAGCCTGGCATTCGATACGATTTATGCCGAGGGGCAGCGTCGGTATGTGGAGTCACTCTCTGCGTATGCCCGCCAGTTCATCGGCCAGATGGAAAAGCCCAAGTACGAGACCATAAGGGGCCTTTCTCCCACCATCTCCATCGAGCAGAAGGCGGCGAGCAAGAACCCGCGCTCCACGGTGGGGACCATCACGGAGATTTACGACTACCTGCGCGTGCTCTTTGCCCGTGTGGGGGAGCAGCACTGCATCAAGTGCGGAAAAAAAGTGGGCAGAGGCGATGCCGAGTCCATGGTGAAGCAGATTCTGGAGCTTCCCCCTGCCACGAAAATCCTGATCCTGGCCCCCTTGGTGGAGAACCGCAAAGGGGAGCACAAGGACCTCTTTGAGCAGTTGCGCAATGATGGTTTTGGCCGGGTGCGCATCGACGGGGTGGTCCATGAGCTGGAAGACGTCCAGGGCCTGGCCAAGAATAAAAAACACAACATCGAGGTGGTTGTGGACCGCCTGGCCATCAAGAAGGGCGAGGAGTTCCGCAAGCGTCTTACGGACTCGGTGGAGACGGCCCTGAAGAGCGGCAGCGGGGAGATCATCCTCCACGTGGTGGGCCGGGAGGACATCCGCATGAGCGAGGCGCGGTCCTGCTGCGGCATCGCCTATCCTGAGCCCGAACCCTCCCTCTTCTCTTTCAACTCCCCCCTGGGCATGTGCCCGGAGTGCAACGGCATCGGCACCCACCTCGTCATGGACGAGGAGAAGATCGTGCCCGACCCTTCCCTGACCATCCGCCAGGGCGCGGTGGTACCCTGGAAGAACTATTTTCTGAAGCAGGAAGACCTGGGGGCCGGGGGCTGGGGCGTAAGTCAGCTTCTGGCCATGGAGGAGCAGTGGGGCATCGACTTCGACACCCCCTGGGAGCAGATGGACCTCTGGATGAAGGAGATCATCCTCTTCGGCTCCAACGGCAAGACCCTGGTGGTGGACTGGAACTCCAAGTCCGTAAAGGGGGAGGTGACCACCTCCTTCGAGGGGCTGGTCCATGAGATGATGCGTCGCTACCACCAGAGCCACTCCGAGCGCCGCAAGAAGTGGTACGCCTCCTTCATGAGCTCCAAGCGGTGCCGGAGCTGCGAAGGCAGGCGCCTGAAGCCCGAGGTGCTGAACATCCTCATCGACGGGGTCTCCATCATCGACGTCACGGCCATGACCATCACCCAGGCCCATGGCTTTATCCGGGACCTGGACCTGTCGGGCAATCGCCGGGTTATCGCCGAAGAGCTGGTGAAAGAGATCGGGGACCGCCTGGGCTTTCTGGTGAACGTGGGCCTTGATTACCTCACCCTGGACCGCAGCGGGCCCACCCTGTCCGGCGGCGAGTCTCAGCGGATCCGCCTTGCTTCCCAGGTGGGGTCTGAGCTCACCGGGGTTCTCTACATCCTGGACGAGCCCTCCATCGGCCTGCATCAGCGGGACAACGTCAAGCTCTTGAAGACCCTCTGCCACCTGCGTGACATCGGCAACAGTCTTATTGTGGTGGAGCACGACCAGGAGACCATCGAGTGCGCGGACTGGGTGGTGGACATGGGCCCCGGCGCCGGCCATCTCGGCGGGCAGGTGGTGGCCGAGGGCACCCCGGACTCCCTCATGGACCAGCCCCACTCCCTCACCGGGGATTACCTGTCGGGCAGGCGCGCCATCGAGGTGCCGGAGACGAGGCGCCCGGTGAAGAAGAAGGGCCATCCCAGGGTGGTGGTGAAGGGGGCCGTGGAGAACAACCTCAAGGGAGATGACGTGGCCGTTCCCCTGGGGCTCTTTGTGGCGGTGACCGGGGTATCCGGTGCCGGAAAATCCACCCTGATCAATCAGATCCTCTACCCGGCCCTCTCCCGCCGTCTCAACGGGGGCACCATGCAGGTGGGGCGTCACAAAAAGATCGAGGGGCTGGAGCATCTGGACAAGGTGATCAACATCGACCAGCGGCCCATCGGCCGCACCCCGCGAAGCAACCCGGCCACCTACACCAAGGTGTTCGACCACATCCGGGACCTGTTTGCCATGCTCCCCGAGTCCCAGGCCCGGGGGTACAAAAAGGGGCGCTACTCCTTCAACGTCAAGGGTGGGCGCTGTGAGACCTGTTGCGGGGACGGCTTCCTCAAGGTGGAGATGCACTTTCTGGCCGACGTCTACGTCCCCTGCGAGAGCTGCAAGGGCAAGCGGTTCAACGAAGCCACCCTGGAGATCAAGTACAACGGCCATTCCATCAGTGATGTTCTGGACCTTTCCGTGCGACAGGCCCGGGATCTCTTTGAGAACCATCCCAAGATCACGGCCATCCTGGACACCCTGCTGGACGTGGGGCTCGGTTACATCAAGCTGGGGCAGGCCGCCACCACCCTTTCCGGTGGTGAGGCCCAGCGCATCAAGCTGGCCCGGGAGCTCTCCAAGCGAAGCACCGGCCGGACCCTTTACATCCTGGATGAGCCCACCACCGGCCTTCATTTCGAGGACGTGCGCAAGCTCCTTGAGGTGCTGCAGCGCCTCACCGAAGGGGGCAACACTGTGCTGGTCATCGAACACAACCTTGATGTGATCAAGAGCGCCGACTGGATCGTGGACATGGGGCCCGACGGCGGCGAAGGTGGCGGCCGCGTGGTGGTGGCGGGCACCCCCGAACAGGTGGCTGCCTCCGGAAAAGGGTACACAGCGCCTTTTCTGGCCGACATGCTCCATGTGGACGGTCTGAAGAAGCTGGCCAACTGAGGCATGGGCCGGTGACGTAACCTGTTTTGCCGGGGTTTCAACAGGTTGCCTGCGATAAAGGCCGACGGCGGCGCCTGAGACGGGGCGCCGCCGTTTCCCCTGGTCACGGTGTCGCGGGGATGAAAAACCGGGTCTTGCAGCGTCGGTCGTGGTATACTTTATATCATATGACTTGAGGCGCGTGCCCCACGCCCCCCCTGTAACCACCTGAAACAGGGCGCGTATCTCCGCAGCAGAGCCCTTCCCCGGATTGACAAGACAGGGCTGTTTCAGTATCATGAACGGCTTGATATTGGGCGCGGAGGGGCGATTGAAGGGCATCCATGCTCCACCGCAGACCATGCATCGCGAGTGCACAGCAACCCGCCCAGGGGATGGCAACACCACCCCCGCACCGAGGGAGGAGACCTGTACTGATGGCCTCGCAGACTCATGGATCAAGCCATTCTCTCCTGTCGGGAGGGGCGGTAACAGGTAAGGCGTAGGGTGGTGCGAGGCGCTATTTCACGTCGGCTAATTACAACGCATCATTAATTGGCGCTCAGAACCACGGGGTTGTTGACATGGAATCAGAAAACAGAAACCGCATCGGGGTGGCCTCACTCTTTGATGCGGAAGAGATAAAAGAGTACTTCAATACCTTTTTTATTCTTCTCTCGGGTATTGAATTCGTCATTTTTGTGGCGCACTTCATCGGCTCCATCGGCCCCGAAAGCGGCCCCTTCCCCTGGAAGCAATACTTCTTCGTCTCCTTCATCGCCCCCCTCGTCATGGTGTTCCTCATCGGCCTTGTGGTCATCGGCTTCAACTTCTATCTTTTTGGCAACGCCCCGGACATGGAACCGGAAGAAGGGGCGGACGGCGAGGAGGATGGACGCGGGCGCGGAAACCTGGGGCGCACCTTTCAGAGCTTTGTCTCCGTGATCCATCAGCTCCCTGCACTGGCGGGCATCTTCATCCTCGGGCTCGGTTCGGTGGTGCTCTACAAGCTCGACGTGATCCTGGCCACCATCGGCCATGTGGGGGAGCGAACGGCCTACTACCTCTTCATCGGCCTGGGCGCCCTGGTGGCAGGGACCCTCATCTTTCTTCTCTTCTGGCTTTTCTGGAAATTCAAGCTGCAGAAATACCAGATGGAGCAGCGGTGGAACTACCGCAACCGGGTGATGGAGAAGACCGGCCTGATTATCCTGGACAACAACACGGTGATCAACGAAGAGGGCAAGGTGCTTGTGACCGACGAGAGCCTTAAGCAGATTGAAGGCGATATCATCGACGAGAAGCTGCTCCCGGAGTTCGAGGACGTGGAAGAGCGCATCTCCCAATAAGACTATTTTTATAAGCAGGTTCATGGAACAGACCGACTACTATGCCACCCTCGACGTCACCAAGGACGCCGACGCGACCACCATCCGCGATGCCTATCGAAAGCTCGCGTTGATTCATCATCCCGACCGCAACCGGAACAACCCCGAGGCTGCGGAGAAGATGAAAGCCGTCAACGAAGCTTACGCCGTCCTCTCAGACCCGGACAAGCGGCGCAATTACGACGCCATGCGAAGTTCCTACGGCTCTGGTGCCGCCCATCGCTTCCGTCAGGATTATACCGATCAGGACATCTTCAAGGGCACGGACATCCATGCCATTTTCGAGGAGCTGGCCAAGGATTTCGGGTTTCGGGGGGGCGATGCCATCTTCAAGGAATTTTACGGCAGCGGCTGGAAATCCTTCCATGTCTCACGGCCCGGATTTTTCATGAAGGGCTCTTTTTTCAGGTCTTCGGGGGGCGGAAACCATCGAGGTGTGGAAGACAGAGGCTCCGGCGGCGGGTTTTTAGGCGGGCAGGCCGCGTCCCTTTTGGGCTCCCTTCTCTCCAAGGGCTCCAAAAAGGGCGGGGATGTCATGGACACCATCACCATTGAAAAAGCGCTGGCCGCATCCGGCGGCCCCTTTGCTTATTTTCATAAGGCCCGGGGAAAGAAGCTGGTGGTGAAGATTCCCCCCGGCGTGCGGGAAGGACAGAAGATTCGCCTCACCGGCATGGGAAAAGAGGGCAAAGGGGGCGGGCGACCCGGGAACCTCTACCTCAAAGTGGTCTACCGGAAAAATCTCTGGGAGCGCATCGTCAGCCTGATAGGGGCGGTGGGGCGCTTCGGCAACTCTAAATAGTAACGGTTTTAAGGTTTTTTCGGTCTGGGTTGATCAAAGGCATAACCCCTGCTTGACAAGGGGGACGGTGTTCTGGTAACACACTTGTTCATGAATCGATCACTCACCCACACCCGCGCATTTTTTTGGTTTTTCTGGTTTTTTACCTGCGCCTGGGGTGTTTGCCGATCGTATTGAACCAACCAAAACGACTAAGCAAAGGGCCGCAGGCGACGACAAGCCGGCGGCCTTTTTTTGTTTTTAAAAACCACACACCCACCAGCCGCCGCCGAAGCTCAACCCTGCAGAGCCGATGAAGGAGGAGCCATGCTTCTTGGAAAAGCCATCAGACTCGAACGCGTCTTCAACCGCAACACCGGAAAAACCATCATCGTCCCCATGGACCACGGGGTCACCGTGGGCCCCATCTACGGGGTGGTGGACCTGAAGGGCACCGTGGACAAGGTTGCCGAAGGCGGCGCCAACGCCGTGATTATGCACAAAGGGCTGCCGCGCCGGACCCACAGGGGCCACGGCAACGACATCGGCCTCATTATCCATCTCTCGGCAAGCACCGTGCTCTCTCCGTTCCCCAACGCCAAGACCCTGGTGGGCTCCGTGGAAGACGCCATCCGCCTGGGGGCCGACGCCATCTCCATCCACGTGAACTTAGGGGACGAAAAGGAGATGGAGATGCTGGAGTCCTTCGGCCGCATCAGCTCCGAGGCCGCTTCCTGGGGCATGCCGCTCCTGGCCATGGTCTACGCCCGTGGGGCCGGGATCCGGGATGAGTACGACGTGGAGGTGGTTAAGCACTCGGCGCGCCTGGCCGAAGAGCTCGGAGCCGACGTGGTGAAGGTGCCCTACACCGGATCCCCCGAAACCTTTGCCAAGGTGGTGGACGGCTGTTGCATCCCCGTGGTCATCGCCGGAGGGCCCAAGATGTCCAGTCACAGGGACATCGTGCAGATGGTCTACGATGCCAACCAGGCCGGAGGCGCGGGCCTCTCCATCGGCCGCAACGTCTTCCAGGACGAGAACCCCGCCCTCCTCGTGAAGGCCTTGAACGGCGTGGTGCACCAGGGGAAAGGTGTGGACGAGACCATGGATTTTCTGGAGGCCCATCTTCAAGGGGCATAGCCGGAGACGGCTCCCGGGAAAAAGCCCGGGCAGGGAAAACAAAAGAGGCAGGTTCACACATGATAAGCGCCGCTGCAGAGAGATTGCAGCGGCGCTTTTTTTGTGACGATTCAAACGCCTGCCCCCGGCGGCAAGGTGTGCCACCTTGAAAGCAGGTAGCGGATGTGATTTGCCCCTCGTTCCTCGGGGCAAATCACATCCGCATTTAAAACGGCACTCATGCACATATTTTTTTATGACCTGTATGTTGAACTTTTTAAACGGTTAGCCCCCGGCAGATTTAAACAGGGGCGTTTACTGCAGCCACGGAATTTCGAGGAACGAGCCTTCACCGTAATGGAAGGTGATGTCGAATCCTTCGTCCGAAGGCCTGCTGTAGGAGATGTCAAAGGTATCGATGGCCACGGCCAGGCGGTGGCCCTTGGGAACATTTGCTGCGGTGGTGATGAAGTTGAACTCGTAGGTCTTGGCCATTCCCGGCTCCGCGCTGGGCATGAGACGGTCCGACTCCACCAGGACCAGCGGGGCGTGGGAGATGAGGGTCCCGATGCCCAGGGCATCCACGGTGTAGAGGTGGGCGATGAGCTGCACCCGCTGGGCAGACGGTGTGAGGGTAAGGCTGAGGGTGGGGGTACCCACCAGGGTGCGGGTTTGGCCCACCCGTTCCGTGGCAAAGACGATGGCCTTGCTGCGGCTGGACAGGGGCAGGCTGGCCGTGATGTTCAGGAACTGGGTGTGGGCCTCCAACAGGGAACTCAGCAGAGGGATCCCCAGGGTGAGTCCCGAGACAAGGCCTGAGGAAATGGTGTCCGACCCGTCCCCTGCCTGGGTTGCCAGCCCCCCTCTGTAGCTGTACCAGGGGCGGTGGGTGAGGTAGCGCTTCTCGGGCACGATGTCGTTATCAATGGGGGGCCGTGAGATGCCTTCGAGGTGGGTGCCGTTGATGTCCTTGATGTAAAGGTGGTCAAGGTAGTGGCGGTCTGTGGAGCTTTTGTTGTCGATGGAGATGGGCGGGTTGTCCATGATGCCTGTGTCCATCTCCTTCAAGTGTTCGTCGAACCAGGCGTAGGCCCGGTTCCAGACGATGTTGGGCATGCCGATAAGGCCTGATCCCTCGGTCGTGGCGTGGATTCCCCGGTTGAAGTCGATGCGCTTGGCCTTGACGTTGAGGCCGTAATAGAAGCGGAGCATCTGGTTGGGGGTAAACAGAAAATCCTGAAGGTTGGTGCTGATGCATACTGCCAGGTCCCGGTCCTCATCGTTGAACCGCTCCAGGAAATTGACGGGGGAGCGCTCCAGGGCCCAGGGAAGCAGGGTATCGAAATGGGCTTCGTGCTCATGGTTGAAGAGCTGATCCGTGATGATGCTGAGCTCGGGGTCCAGGTTGGCGGCGATCTCGCCCATGCCCACGAGGATCACCTTGACCCAGACCGGCTTGGGGCTCTGGTTGAGATAGAGTGAGTCCACCAGGTCTCCCCAGGGGACCATGGCCATGACCGCCTTGACCCGGGTGTCGAAGGCGGCCCCCATGAGGGAGAGGCCCCCGCCAAGGGAGATGCCGCACATGCCGATCCTGGCGTCGGAGTCGTCGGCGACGCTTCCGTCCGGAGCCTTTACGACCCCGGCTACCGGGGTGTTGGCCGTGAGCCAGTCAATGAGGGTGGTGATGTCGGATGTGTCCTTTCGACCTCCCACGTTCACCACGCCCTCGGACTGGCCCCAGCCCCTGGCGCTGTAGGAGAGGACGATGTAGCCCTTCTCACAGAAGGTTTTGGCCTGGACCCAGTACTCGTGCTCTTCCATGAGCCAGCTGTTGGGCATGACCAGGGCGGGGAATGTCTCCCCCGGTACCTTGGGCTCGGGAAGAAAGAGGTTGCAGGAGAGGGTGACCCCGTCTTCGGGGTTGGTGATGTGCAGTACTTCCTGATAGGTCCAGCGGTAGTCCGAGGGGCTGAGGGTAAAGGCTTCGCCGGGCATGGAGCCCATGGCATGGGCCGCTTGCATGGGGGCAAGGGCCAGGAGAAAAGCAGCTATCCATCGAATCATTGGGTGATCCTCCTTGGGTTGGAGACCTTTCCCGTGACATTCAGGGGGGGAGTGAAGGTCATGATGTGGAACGCTGTTTGTATGAATGAATTCGGTATTATGTTAGAGCAGGGTGGAGGGTAAATCAAGGATAAAGGGTAAGAATGAGAAGGGGTTAGCTGATTTTTGCCGGGATCGTCTGGTTAACCAGACGGGTGATGGCGTCGGCTTCCTCGTCCCGTCCGTGTTTTCGGCAGCCTCCGGCGTAAATCCGGCCTTTTTTTTCTAAAACAGCTCGTGTCGCCTCGGCCTGGGCCGTGGACAGGACGCCGCTTTTCAGCAGTTTCACCAGGGATTGGATGCGGAACCGGTCCAGAAACGGGGTTTTGGAGAGCTGATCGTCGTGGCCTCCGTGCTTGATCACCAAAGGGGACGGGGTGGTGTAGACAGGGGTTGTACAGGCGATTCTGAGCCAGAGGTCGTAGTCTTCGCAGGCGGGAAGGGCCTCGTCAAAGAGGCCGACCTCCTTCAAGAGGGTGCCATGGAGCATCACCGCCGACGGGCTCACCAGGCAGAGGTGGAGAGAGGCCTCAAAGATATCCCCGGAGGGTTTCTTGTGGTGCTTGCATGGGTTCACCCGCTTTCCGTTTCGGATCCAGAGCTCTTCGGTCTGGCAGATCCGCGCCTCGGGGTTGGCCTTGAAAAAGGCGGCCTGTTCCGAGAGCTTTTCCGGCAACCACCGGTCATCGGAGTCGAGGAAGGCGATGTACTCTCCCTGTGCCGCGGCAACCCCGTGGTTTCGCGCCCGGCTTACCCCTCCGTTGTCCAGGGTGATGACCTGAAGGGCGTTCCCGTACGCGGCCAGCAGTGCCGGGGTTTCGTCCGTGGAGCCGTCATCCACCACGATGAGTTCCACCTCGGGGTAGTCCTGGCCCAGGACGGAATCCACGGCGCCGGCCAGGGCCCAGGCCCGGTTGTATGTGGGGATGATCACGCTGATCAACGGGTTGTTCATTCTTCCTCCAGGGTGGTGTATGGTATAAGCATTCCGGCAGATAGCCGTGCCGCGTCTCCTTAAGTGCCGTGCAGGCCCATGGCCTGCGACCTTCAGGGAGGGCATGGGCGCATACTTAGCACTTTTTTCCAAAAAAATCGACGCGAGGGGGTTTCCATGATCACCGAATCCATTCCGGGTTTTTCCGATATTGCCGTTTCTCACCTGGTCCTTGACTACAACGGGACCCTTGCCCTGGACGGGAAACCCCTGGTGGGGGTCAGAGAGCGCATTGAGGCCCTGAGCGGGTCCCTGACCATTCACGTGGTCACCGCCGACACCTTTGGCCGGGCCGGGGACGCCCTGGCCGACTGGCCCGTGTTTCTCACCGTCCTGACCCCCGGGGAGGAGGCGGAGCAGAAGGCCACCTATGTGCAGACCCTGGGAGCCGATTCGGTGGTGGCCGTGGGCAACGGTCGCAACGATTGCCGCATGCTGAGCCTGGCCTGTGTGGGCGTGGCCGTCACCGGGCCGGAAGGGGCGGCCTCCCCTGCCCTGATGTCCGCGGACATCGTGTGCCCGGACGTGCTGGCAGCCCTGGACCTGCTTTTGCACCCCAATCGCCTGAAAGCCACCCTCCGGACCTGAATGGGTCTTGCGAAAGCGGTGGTGTAACGATTCCGCTCAAAAGCGCCTCCGGCGGCCCTGCCGGGGGGCAAGCTTTTGAAAAGTTTGATAAACAGGTCTTGCTCGCTTATCCAGAAACCTTCGCGAATGTCCTCACCCTGAGGAACGAAGGGAGAGGGCATTCGCAACCTGGGGTCCAGGGGTGGCGAAGCCACTTAGGCTAAAAATCCCCTGGCCGCCGGAGGCAGGCTTTTCTTGCCCACTTTAACCATAGAAGGCAAGCTGAACAGTTACCATCGATTCTTTCTTTATTTTTATGGCCACCGGCGCGTTTCGCCCCGCGGTTACGTCCGGTCGTCCCTTTCTCCCATGTTTTCTGATCCTTCTCCCCTGTCTGTTACCTGCGAATAAATATTGACATTCGAACGAACGTTCGTATATCTCCTATAACATTGTTTCTCTCATAAAAACCGAGTTTGCCGGGTGACGTGTTCTTTTTGTCCGCAGGGACGGGCACGCCGCCATGCCGGAGAAGGGACCCGTTATGCTGCCTTTCAAGTCGACCCGTCAGGCCATCATTGATGCCGCAGGGGCCTTGTTTGCCAGAAAGGGCCTCGACGGAACAGGTATCCGCGAAATCGTCAAAGAGGCGGGGACCTCCCTGTCGTCGGTGAATTATCATTTCACCAACAAGGAGGGGCTCTACCTGGCGTGTATCCGTCACATCATGGAGGAGAAACTGGACCTGCCCGGCCTGTTCGGCACCCTGGACACCGGAGAGTACACCACGCCGCAGCAGGTGTCCGATGTGATGGGGTACATGATGCACCGGTGCCTCCTGGCCCTGCTCGGGCCGGGGGTGCCCGAATGGTACGGCATCCTCATGGTTCGGTCCCGCATGGACCTGCACCCCAAATCGTCGCGGGCCCTCATGCGGCTGGAGGAGCCCCAGAAACTGAGGACCTTTGTTCGGGAGCATGTCCCGGGGGTCGGTGACTCCTTTGTGCAGTACTGGTATGTCAGCGTCATGGCCCAGATCCAGTACTACATCATGGAGCGGGAGGCGGTGCTCATGGCCTTTGACCTGCCCGGGTACGACAAACCTTTTTTAACGGCCACGGCCAGCTACATGGCCGAGAGCATGACACAGGTCCTGGGCCTTCCGGCCCCGGACCACCGAGAGGTGGCAAGGAGGCTTTGATGGGTGGTGGGAGGCGGTGGGCAGGCAGTGGGGGAAAAAGGGTGGCGGGGTGGGTGCTGGTCTGGCTGATCCTCCTTGGGGCGGCCGTGCCCCACGCGGCGCCGGTGCGCAGGGTCGTGGGGGTTGTTATCGGAGGCGCTGCTCCTTCCCAGGACGCCTTGCTCACGGGGGTGCGACGTGAACTTGCCACCCTTGCCGGGCCGGAGATGGAGCTGGTGCTCCCCGAAGACAAGGTGTGGCGGGGAGAGCCCACCCCGGAGGGCATGGATTCGGCCTTTGACGCCCTGGAGGCCGACGGCGAGGTTTCTCTGGGTGTGGCCCTGGGGTACGTGGCCTCGGGGGCGGCTGCAGAGAGGACCCGGTGGAACACCCCGGTGCTGGCCACCCACCTGCTGGTCCGGCCGGAGGTTTCAGCCCCCGGGTTCCGGGGCATTGTGGTGGGGCCCCTGATTCGCACGGGGCTGGGGCAGTTTTTCGGGGCAGTGACAGTGCCCCGGGTAACGGTCCTGGTGGATGAGCAGGCCCGGCCCATCCTTCCCCGCATCGAGGCGTTTCTGGGAACCGTTCCTTTTCTGCAGGAGGTGCCCTGGACCCTGCGCACGGTCCCTGCCCGGGGCGATGCCCTGCGTGAGGCGGTGCGACACGAAACGGGCGGGGTGATTTTTTCCCCGTTTCCCGGGATGTCCCAGGCGGCCATGGCCGGGGTGGCGGCTGAGCTCAGGGCCGGGAAGCGCCCCTCCTATGCCATGGGAGGAAGAAGGGATGTGGAGGCCGGGCTTCTCTTCGGTTCGGTGCCCAAGGGCGAGACAAGGCGTCTGGCCCGCCGGACGGCATTGACCCTGTACAGCATGGCCCGGGGTGAGACGGTGGGGTCGGACCGGGATGAGTGGGCCGTGGAGGGGACCCCCGTGATCCATGTGGGAACGGCAAAGGCCATCGGTTTTACGCCTCGCTGGGAACTGTACCGCTATGCGGAAAAGGTGGGGGAAGAGAGCCCGGAGCCGGTGCTGCTCTCCCTGGCGGAAGCCATGGAACGGGCCCGTCTGTACAACCCCGACCTGGCCTCGGAGGCCCGCCTGGTGGAGGCCGGGGCACAGGAGTCCAAGAAGGTGCTGGCGGCTTTGCTTCCCAGCATCGAGGCGTCGGTGACCGGGATCCGCATCGACGAGAACAGCGCGGAGAAGAGCCGGGGCACGGAGTCCGAGGATACCGTCAAAGGCAGCCTGACCCTGACCCAGGTGATCTATTCCGAAGCGGCCTTGAGCGGCTACAGCGCCTCCAAATCCTTTCAGCTCTCCCGAGAGGCGGAGCAGAAGGCCCGGGAGCTGGACAAAGCGCTGGCCGCGGGCCAGGCCTATATCAACCTGCTCAAGGCGCGCAGCCTGGCAGCCGTGCGCAAGGGAAACCTTGGGGTGACCCAGGAGAACCTGGAGAGGGCCCGTGCCCGGAAACAGGTGGGGGCCCTCAACCCGTCGGAGCTGTTCAGGTGGGAGAGCGAGGTGGCGAGCAATCGCACGGCGCTTCTCAACGCCCGGGTTCAGGTGCGGTTTGCGGCAAACGCCCTGAAGCGGCTGTGCGGCATGGAGGTGACCGATACGGTGGACACCCTGAACGGCGAGGCCGACCAGGCGGTTCTTTTGACCGTGCACCCTGCGTTCCGGGAGATGCTGGATCGGCCCACGGAGTTCGGGGCGCTGGTGGCCTCCTTAGTGGACGTGGGCCGGGAGGCCTCGCCGGAGCTTCTTCAGGTGGACCATGCCCTGACCTCGGGCCGTCGCCGTGTCCGGGGGGCTCGGCGTGCCTTCTACCTTCCGGAGGTGGCCCTGAAGGGGGCCGTCACCGAGATTTTCGACCGGGGAGGTTACGACCGGGTCTTGCCCAATTATGATGAGAAGGAGTGGTACGTGGCCATCCAGGCGAGCTTTCCCCTGGCCACGGGGGGCGAGCGCCTGGCTGATCTGAGGCAGGCGGCCGAGGAGACCTCGGCCCTCTCTTTGAAACGGCGTTATCTCATGACGGTCCTGGCCGAGCAGATCACCGACGCCGCCGACGCGGTCCAGGCCACCGGGGCCACCATCGGGCTGGCCGCCACCTCCCGGGATGCCGCTGAGAAAAACCTTGCCCTGGTCACCGACGCTTACGCCGAAGGGGCCGTGGCGGTGATTACCCTGCTGGACGCTCAGAACACGGCGGTTTCAGCGCGTATTGCCGCAGACAATGCAGTCTACGATCACATGGCGGCCATGCTTCGACTCCAGCGTTTGCTGGGGCGGTTGGATTTTTCCGGGGGGGCCGGAGAGACGATGGTCAGGCGGCTCGCAAAGGCCGCAGCAGAGGAGGTTGGGAGCAGAGACGCGGGCATGGCGCCGATGTGATTGCCGGCCACGTGATGCATGAACCGAGACGGAATTGCATAAGGAGAGGGTATGGGCGGTCGGGTGTGGAGAGGAGTGGTTCTGGCGGCAAGCCTGTTGGCGCTGGAATGCGTGGGGTGTTCGGGGGAGAGGGCAGCCGAGGAGGTTCATCTGAGGCCGGTGCGGGTGCAGAAGGCGAGGCAGGTGGCCCCGGAGGTCTCCCGGGTTTTTTCCGGGTATGCCCTGGCCTCGGTGGAGTCCAGGCTCAGTTTCAAGGTGCCGGGTACCCTGGAGCGAATCCCGGTGAAGGTGGGGGACGTTCTGAGCGCCGGGGATCTTGTGGCCTCCCTGGACGACCGGGACTACCGACTGCGTGTCCAGGAGGCCGAAGCAGGCCTGGATCAGGCCAGGGCCCAGGCCCGCAACGCCGCCCTCTCCTATGAACGGGCCCGGCGGCTCTGGGAGAACGACAACATCTCCAAAAGCGATCTGGACCGGGCCCGGGCGGCCTGGGAGTCGGCCACGGCCCAGGTGACCTCCATCGAGAAGAAGCGGGACCTGGCAAAGCGCCAGCTGGGATACACCCGCCTGGTGTCGCCCATGTCGGGGTCGGTGACCATGGTCCTGGCCGATGAGAACGAAAATACCGGGGCAGGGGTGCCGGTGGCCATCCTTGCCTCCGGGCGCCGGGTCGAGGTCCATGTGGATATCCCCGAAGTGATGATCTCGGACATCCGGGCAGGGCAGGCGGTGGCCGTGCGGTTTGCCGCCATGGGAAAGAGGCCCTTTCCGGCCGTGGTGTACGAGGTGGGCACGGCGGCCACCGGCTTTGCCGCCACCTACCCCGTGACCCTTCGCCTTGTGGACGAGGTCAGGGAGGTGCTGCCCGGCATGGCGGCGGAGGCCACCTTTCGATTCCCGGGGCGCGGGGGGGAGCGGTTCCTTGTCCCTTCCCATGTGGTGGGGCAGGATGCGTCCGGACCTTTTCTCTTTGCCGCAGAGCCCGACGGGGAGGGCAAGGCAACGATCCGGCGCCTTCCCGTGGCCGTGGGGGCCCTGACCCAGGACGGCCTTGAGGTCTTTTCCGGCCTCACCGGCGACGAGTGGGTGGTGACGGCGGGCATGAGTCGCCTGAGCGAGGGCATGCGGGTGCTGCTTAAAGTCGGGGAGGCGCCATGATGCACATCACGGAAGCGGCGATCCGCATGAACCGGGTGACCCTGGTGGTGATCCTCATGGTGGTGCTGGGGGGCTGGGTGACCTTGCACAGGCTGCCCCAGGACGAAGACCCCGGCTACATCATCCGGGTGGCCATGGTCACCACCTATTTTCCCGGCGCCAGCCCGGAGCGGGTGGAGCAGCTGGTCACCGACAGGCTGGAGAAGGCGATCCAGGAGATCTCCGAGCTCGACTACGTGGAGAGCGAGTCCCGGCCCGGTATCTCCATTATCTACGTGAATATCGACGAATCCTATAAAGCCATGCGTCCCATCTGGGATGAGTTGCGGCGCAAGGTGGACCGGGAGACACCCAGGCTCCCGGAAGGGGTCATCGGGCCCTTTGTGAACGACGACTTCGGGGATGTCTTTGGCCAGGTTCTGGCCCTCACCGGCGAGGGGTACACGTATCGTGAGCTCAAGGATGTGGCCGACGAGGTGCGTGACGAGCTGCTCCGCATCGACAACGTGGCCAAGGTGGAGATCATCGGCGCCCAGGAGGAGCAGGTGTTTCTGGAGTTCAACTCCGCGCGCCTGGCCCGGTACGGCATCTCGCCCCTCATGCTCCAGCAGGTGCTCTCCCAGCGCAACATCATCACCCCCGGCGGGGCCCTGGAGTCGGGGCAGGAGCGGATCAATCTGGAGCCCACGGGGAACTTTGAGGCCGTGGCCGAGATCCTGGATACGGTGATCTCGGTGCCGGGCCGCAAGGAGGTGGTCTACTTAAAGGACCTGGTGGCCGTGACCCGGGGGTATAAAGACCCTCCCTCCACCCGCATGCGATTCAACGGTGCTCCGGCCCTGGCCCTGGCCATCTCCATGTCCGACGGCGGGGATATCATCGCCCTGGGCAAGGAGGTGACGGCCTTTACCAAGCGGCTGGAGGCCCTCTATCCCATCGGCGTGGGGTTTCAGTTCCTGGCCCGTCAGCCCGAGAGGGTCCACCGGAGCGTCAGCGATTTTCTCTCCAACCTCATGCAGAGCATCGTTATTGTCTGCCTGGTGATGCTGGTGAGCCTGGGGGTGCGGACGGGGCTCCTCGTGGCCAGCCTCATCCCCGTCACCATCCTCATGGCCTTTCTGCTCATGGGCTTTTTTGGCATCGGCATTGACCAGGTCTCCCTGACGGCCCTGCTGATCTCCCTGGGAATCCTGGTGGACAACGCCATTGTCATGAGCGAGTCCATCATGACCCAGGTGCGGGAGGGCCAGAGCGTGGCCGAGGCTGCGGTGACCTCGGCAAAGGAGCTGGCGCGCCCGCTGCTCACGGCCTCGTTGACCACCTCCTTTGCCTTTTTGCCCATCTACATGGCCAAATCGTCCACCGGGGAGTACACCTCACCCCTGTTCAAGGTGGTGACCCTTACCCTCCTCAGCTCCTGGGTGCTGGCCCTCACCATGATCCCCCTGTTCTGTGTCCGGTTCCTGCGCGTCAAGGGCCCGGAAAAGGAGCCGGGGTATCAGTCGCCTTTTTATTCCCGGTATCGGCGGGCCCTTCTGGGGGTGCTGCGCCACCGACTGCTGTTTGTTGCGGCCATGTGCCTTGCCTTCGTGGTGGCCATGGCGGGGTTTCGGTATGTGCCCAAGCGGTTCATGCCGGACTCGGACCGCCGCATCATCACCGCCACCGTGGAGACACCCCCGGGCTCGGACATCGCCCACACCGAAGCCATGGTCAGGCGGATGGAAGCCTTTATCCAGGCCAACCTCATGGCGGAAGATGGGGGGGAAGGGGTGGTGAACTGGGGGAGCTTCATCGGCGAAGGGGCCCCGCGGTTTATCCTCTCCTACCGGCCGGATCCGCCGGAGAGCAGCTTTGCCTATCTCCTCATCAACACCACCTCCTTTGAGGCCGTGGCCGAGGTGGTGAACCGGCTTCAGGATTTCTGCGACGCCGAACTTCCCGAGGTCCGGGCCAAGGTGTCCCGTCTGTCCGTGGGGCCGCCGGTGAACCATCCGGTGGCGGTGCGTATCTCCGGCAAGCGGGATGCCGTGCTCTTTACGCTGGTGAACGGGCTCAAAGAGCGCCTTCGCAAGGAACCGGGGGTGCGGGAGGTGGGGGATGACTGGGGGCGCCACACCCGCAAGCTGGTGGTGCGGGTGGATCAGGAGCGGGCCCGGCGTGCTGGCATCACCAGCCGGGATATCGCTCTTTCCCTTCAGGGGACCTTAAGCGGGGTCCAGGTGGGGCAGTATCGGGAGGAGGACGACCTCATCCCCATTGTGGTGCGTTCCGTGGCCGAGGACCGAAACGACATCGAAAAACTGGAAGGGCTGCGCATCTACAGCCTGGCAACAGGCCAGTCCGTGCCTTTGAGCCAGGTGGCCCATATGGACACGGACTGGCAGCACGGTAAGATCATTCGCCGGGACCGGCTTCGCACCGTGGAGGTGTACGCCGATCTCTTCGAGGGATTCAACGCCCTGGCCATCAACGAGAAGGTCTCGGCCTGGCTGGCGGAACAGAGCGGCGGCTGGGGCCTTGGGTACCGTTACGAGGTGGCCGGGGAGGCGGAAAAGTCGGCCAAGGCCAACCAGGCCATCGCCGATGAGCTGCCCTTTGCCGCCATGCTGATCATGCTGCTTCTCATCCTCCAGTTCAACTCCCTGAGGCGGACGGCCCTGCTTCTCTGCATCGTGCCCCTGGGGCTCATCGGCGTCACCGTGGGGCTTCTGGTGGCGCGGTCTTATTTCGGGTTCATGACCCTTCTGGGGGTGGTGGCCCTTTCGGGCATTGTGATCAACAACGCCAATGTGCTGCTCGATCGCATCCGCATCGAGATCAAAGAGAACGGGCTGGAGCCAGGCGACGCCGTGGTGATTGCGGCCCAGCGGCGCCTTCGTCCCATCCTGCTCACCACCCTCACCACCGTGGGCGGGCTCATTCCCCTCTGGGTGGGGGGCGGGCCCCTTTTCGAGCCCATGGCGGTCTCCATAATTTTCGGGCTGGTCTTTGCCACGGTGATCACCCTGGGCATGGTGCCGGTTCTCTACACCTTGTTTTTCAGGGTTCGTCTCTGAGGGGGCAGAAAGGCTTCGCGACAACGGACAATGGACCACACGGTGGGGGCGTCCTCCGCCCTCCGTGTGCCTGGCAGGTAACGCAAGCAACGGGGTGACAGGTATGTCCGAGACAACATTCAACCAGGGGCTTCGGCTCAAGCGGTTTGCCATGGCCGCAACCACCTACCTTCTGTGGCTGGGGCTTTTTGCCTATGTTCGCTACATGGGGCTCTCCCAGATTCCCTGGGCCGTGTTGTGGCGGTGTACCTGCCTGGTGGCGTTGTGCAACATCGCCCTGCTGCTGGTGTTTTTGAGCGGGTTGAACCGGTGCTTCAAGGACCCGAGCCTCACCCTGTTTCAGATGGGCATGGGGACCTTCTGGGTCATGGTGGGGGTCTACTACTCGGGGGAGGCCCGGGGCGGGTTGCTTCTTCTCTACCTTGTGGTGTTCGTCTACGGCTTGTTCCGGCTCAAGGTCCGGCAGTTCCTCTTTCTCTCGGCCTTTGCCATCGCAAGCTACGGGGCGGTGCTGTTTCTCCTTCAGAGGCAGGACCCAGACGGCTTCAACACCCGGCTGGAGGTGATGAACCTGCTCATCCTCATGGTGGTGCTTCCCTGGTTTTCCCTGGTGGGTGGCTACATCACCAGCCTTCGGGAAAAGGTGGCCCGGGCCATGGCCACCATAGAGAAGCTGGCCATCCACGACGACCTCACCCAGGTGTTCAACCGCCGCCAGATGTTCGAGATCCTGGAGCGGGAGAAGGCCCTGGGGGATCGCGGGGTTCACCCCTTTTCCATCTGCATCTTCGATCTGGATCATTTCAAGCGGGTCAACGACACCTTCGGCCACGAGGCGGGAGATATCGTGCTGCGCACCGTGGCCCAGGCCATCCAGAAGAACCTGCGGGACATCGATCACATCGCCCGGTACGGGGGGGAGGAGTTTATCCTTATTCTCACCAACTCCGGGGTGAGTGAGGCCATGCAATGCGCCGAGCGGGTGAGGGTTCTCACCGAAGGGCTTGCTTTTGACGGGCTTCCTGCGGATTTTCGGGTGACCATCTCCGTGGGGGTGACCAAGTACACCCCGTCCGAGGACATCAAGGCTTCCATTGGCCGGGCGGACGATGCTTTGTATCGGGCAAAGAGCAAGGGAAGGAATCGGGTGGAGTACGAGCCTGCAAAGCGCAGGGGCGGCCAAGGGGGCGCCGGGGCACGGGAGAAAAAGGGGTAAGGCACCCCTCCCGGATTTTATGGTGAAGGGCGAATGGGTTTTTCAGCGGTCGGTGACGCGGGTGGCGCAGTCCGGGCAGCCGTTCCAGTCCGGCTCCAGGTAGCACCCGCAGTTGATGCACTGGAGCAGGATTCGGCCCGAGCAGAAGGGGCAGTAGCGGTGGCGCTCCCTCAAGTTGGCGTTGCAGTGGGGGCACTTGACCTCCAGGGTGTTCTGGGGGCCCAGGACCCGGAGCACCTCTTCGGCGGTGGTGACGCCCTGGTTGATCTTGGTCCACCCGTCTTCCACCAGGGGTTTCATACCGGCCCATCGGGCGGCCCGGGTGAGCTCGGACTCTGAGGCGGCCGTGTTGATGAGCTGCTTGATCTCCTGGGTGACGGTGAGGATCTCAAAGAGGCCGGTGCGCCCCCGGTAGCCCGAGTTGTTGCACCGGTCGCAGCCTTTGCCGTGGAAGGCCGGGAATGTCCCGCCGTTGGCGTTGATGCCGAGAGCATCGACGGTGGCCGGGGAGAGGGCCTCCTCTTCTTTGCAGTTGTCGCAGATTCGGCGGACCAGGCGCTGGGCGATGATACCGCTCAAGGCCTCGCCGATGACGTAGGGCTGGATGCCCATGTCCCTGAGGCGCGTGATGGTGGGGATACTGCCGTTGGTGTGGAGGGTACTCAGGACCGTGTGTCCGGTGAGGGCGGCGTGGAAGGCCACTTCGGCGGTCTCGAAGTCCCGGATCTCTCCCAGCATGATGACGTTGGGGTCCTGGCGGAGGATGGCCCGCAGGATGATGGGAAAGTTCAGGCCGATTTTCTCCTTGACCATGACCTGCTCGGCCATGGACATGAAGTACTCCACAGGGTCTTCGATGGTGGTGTAGTTTTTTGTGACCGAGGCGTTTTCCTGCATCAGCGAATAGAGGGTGCTGGTCTTTCCGCTGCCCGTGGGGCCGGTGGTGAGGATGCACCCCTGGGGTCGGTTGATGAGGCGGGTGACCATCTCTTTTTCCTCGTTGGTGAGCCCCAGGTCCTCCACGCTCTTGATGGAGGCGTTGCGGTCCAGGATGCGGAACACCACCTTCTCCCCGTTGATGGTGGGCAGGCAGGAGAGGCGGATGTCCACCATTTTCGAGGGGGTCTTCACGGTGATGCGCCCGTCCTGGGGGCGCCTTCGCTCGGAGATGTCCAGCTCGGCCATCACCTTGATGCGGGAGACGATGGCCGGGTGCATGGTGATGGGGACGTGGATCTTGTCGTTGAGGAGCCCGTCCATGCGGTACCGCACCATGACGTATTTTGTCTTGGGCTCGATGTGCACATCCGAGGCTTCGTGGCGCAGGGCGTCGGAGATGATGGCGTTGACGATGCGAATGGCCGGGGGCTGGTCCTTGGCGATGAGGAGCTCTTTGAGGTCGGCTTCCTCGTCCTCTTCGTCGAGGATGATCTCAATGGCCTCGGTGGGGTCCTCCATCTCCAGCACGGTGAGCTCATCCAGGCCCGCCTCTTCCTCTCCGTAAAGCTCCTCGATTTTTTTGATGATCTCCTTGCGCGTGGCAATGACCGGCTCCACCCGCAGGCCGGTGATGAACTGAAGGTCCTCGATCTTCAGGTATTCGCTGGGATCGTTCATGGCAATCATGATTCCGGTTTCCGTGCGCTTCAGGGGCACCAGCAGGTTGTTTTTGCAGATCTCCCGGGGAATCAGGGCCACCAGGGCCTCGGGCGTGCTGAACTCCGCGGGGTAGACGCGGTTGATGCCCATCTCCCGCTGGATGGCGTTCAAGATCGTTCCCTCGTCCACCAGGCCCATCTCCATGAGTACCTGGGGCATGGGCAGGTTTTTCTTTGCCTGGATTTCCCGGGCATTTTCCAGATCATTTTTTCGAAGGAGGTTCTGCTTCATCAGGATGGATCCCACCTGGCTCCGGTGGGTGTTGATGAAGCGGCTCATCTGGTTGATGCGCTTGGTCTGGGAGACCTGGTTTTTTTTCAGGGCCCGGTTTTCCCGGATAAGGTCGTACTGCTCCAGGGCCAGGCCCACGGTGATGCGCAGGTCTTCGTCGCTCCAGGGCTTGGTGATGAACTTGTACACGGCCCCTTCATTCACTGCCCCCATGATGGCCCCCACGTCGGCATGGCCGGTGAGCATGATGCGGATAGTGTTGGGGTACTCCCGCTTGATTCGGCGCAAGAGGTCGGCGCCGGTGATGCCGGGCATGCGGTGGTCGGTGATGATGACGTGGATCTCCTCCCGCCGGAGGCACTCCAGGGCCTCTTCGCCGCAGGACGCGGTAAATATGCGGTAGGTCTCCTTTCGGAAGATGCGTTTCATGGCCGACAGCACACCGGCTTCGTCATCCACAAAGAGGATGGCGTAGGGCCGGGTGTCCTCGGGGGGCTCTTCCGAGTCGGGAGGGTCTTTGCCCAGGAAGAGGGATGCGAGTCGGCTCATGGTTCGTTCTCCTCGGCGGGGAGGGCTCGGTGCAGGGGAAGGCGCAGGGTAAAGGTGGTGCCTTTGCCCTCCTCGCTTTTGACGCTGATGGAGCCCCGATGGCGTTTGACGATGTTGTAGACCACGTTAAGGCCGAGGCCGGTACCCTTGCCCACGGGTTTGGTGGTGTAGAAGGGATCGAAGATTTTTTTCAGCTTTCCCTTGGGGATACCGGTGCCTGTGTCTGCAATGGCCACCACGGCATGGGTGCTGTCATGGCTGGTGGTGACGGTGATGGTCCCTTTGTCGGTGATGGCCTGGGCCGCGTTGACCAAGAGGTTGATGAAGACCTGGTCAAGTTGCCGGGCGTAACACTGCACCGGGGGAAGGGGTCGATAGTCTTTTTCCAGGGTGACCTTGTACTTGAGCTCGCTGCCCACGATGTTGATGCTTTTGTCCAGGTTGGTGTTGAGGTCGGCCAGGCAGAGGGTCTCCTCGCCGGGGTGGGCAAAGTCCTTCAGATCCTGGACGATTTTGCGGATGCGCTCGGCCCCGTCGATGGATTCGCTGAGCAGCGGGGGGATGTCCTTGAGGATAAAGTCGATGTCCGCGCCTTCGTCGATGTGGCGGAGCTCCGACAGGAGGCGGGCCGTCTTGTCATCGGTGAAAAGGCCTGCCCGGTGAGCTTCGTCAATGAGGTCGCGCTGCAGGGTCACAAAGCGGATGAGTTCTCCTGCATACTCATCGAGGCTGTTGATGTTGCTGGTGATAAAGCCCATGGGGTTGTTGATCTCGTGGGCCACCCCGGCGGCCAGCTGACCGATGGAGGCCATTTTCTCCTGTTGCATGAGGTGTTCCTGGGCTTGCCGGATCTCTTCGGTTTTCCGTTTGACCTCTTTGTCCAGGCTGGCGGCAAGGAGCCGGTATTTCTTTTCGGATTTGGCCAGCTGGGCTGCTTTTTCCTTGAGGTTGGCAAAGGTGTCTTCCACCACCTCGCCGTGGACCCGGGAGGCCATGGCCAGGCCGCACCCGCTTTTCATGATCTGGGTGATGGCCGTGGCCAGTATGGTTTCGGCGGCCGTCAGCTCGTCGGTGGGGATATTGCCGTCTGGATTGAACCCCAGGACCAGATAGCCCAGGATGTCCAGCTCGTGGATCAGGGGCGTGAGGATCACCCATCCCTTGGGGGTCTCCTTCAGGGCCCTTGTCCCGGGTCGGGTTTCAGCCAGGCGTTTTCCGATGGCGCGGGTCACCTCCCCGCATCCGGCATCCGGGAGCAGGGGCGTGCCGTCGGGCATGAGCACCGAGAGGTGGCCCAGGCCCAGGGGCGGAGCCGCACGGGCCCAGGTGAGGACAACCTCCGGGGGGAGCAGGTCCCTCAAGGAGTACTCCCTGTCAAAGGGGGTGATGGTCTCATGGGAACGCTCCATGGGCTGGGCTCCTTGGGTTTGGGTCAATGGCTCACGGGGTCGGCGTGGGACGGCAGCACCGAATGAAGGTTCTCTTCCATGATCCGGTAGCTGCCTCCCAGGTCATGGGAGGCGTCCAGATTACGGTAAGTGGCCGAAAGGATGGTCTCGAACGTGGTGCGGACCCCTTGACCGGTGAGGGCGGTGGAGAAGGTGACGGGGAGCCCCGACGGCTCCCAGCGTGAGCGGATCTCCTCGGTGGTGAGGATGTCCGGAAGATCCCGTTTGTTGAACTGGATCACCAGGGGAAGGTGCTCGAAGTCCAGGCCGATGCGCCCTGCGTTTTTTTCCAGGTTTTCAAAGCTCTGAAAGTTGTTGAGGGCCTGTGCCGTCTGGGAGTCGGCCACAAACACCACCCCGTCTGCCCGGGAGAGGACCGCTTTGCGCGTGGCGTCGTGGGCTACCTGCCCGGGGACGGTAAAGAGCTTGATTTTCACCCGGTACTCCCCGTCGGTGCTGGCGAGAATGGGTAGCAGGTCAAAGAAAAGCGTGCGGTCGCCCCGGGTCTCCAGGCTCATGAGGTCGCCGCACCGGCCCGGCCGGATGAGGTCGTGAAGCTGCATGAGGTTGGTGGTCTTCCCGGAGAGGGCCGGTCCGTAGTAGACGATCTTGATGACGATTTTTTTTTCTTCGTCGAGGATCTCGGCCATTGGAACCCCCTTTTTTTCAACTCCCCTTGGCCTGTTCGATATCGGTGATGATGGCCGTCAGGGTTTCCTGAAGGCGGCAGTTGAGTTCCTTGTACTGTCTGGCGGTCTCCTCCACATCGGTGAGGCAGGACCTCAGGCGGTTTTCCATCTCGCTGTTCAGGGCCAGCAGGGCTTCGTTTTTCTGTTTGATCACCTGGGACATCTGTTTGTTTTCCATGGCCAGGTTGAAGTGGTCCACCCCGTTTTTTACCGACATTTTAAGCTCGGCCTTGCTCCAGGGCTTGTTGATGAACCGGAAGATGTGGCCCTTGTTGATGACGGTGATGGTGGCGTCGATGTCGGAGTGACCGGTGAGCATGATGCGCACCACCGAGGGCCAGCGGATGCGGACCTTCTCCAGAAACTCCGAACCGTCCATGTCGGGCATCATGCGGTCGGAGATCACCACGGCCGGTTTGATGACGTGGATCTCTTCAAGGGCGGTGGTCGGATCGTCAAAGGCGTAGATCTTGTAGGGCTCGTTTCGAAAGGCGCGGGAGATGGAGTCCAGAATGGGTTTTTCGTCATCCACAAAAACGACTTTGTTATTCATGGGTCACCTCTGTCATGGTGAACGGGTGGGGGCTGGCGGGGGTTCCCGGGATGATCGGAGCCGCAGGGACGGGCTCGATATCTCCCAATGGGGTAGGGACGGAGAAGGGGCGCTTTGGGGGACTCAGTAAAAAAAGGGGGGGACAGGGTCTGGTTGGAACCGGGAGCTATGGATTCATAATATCACAGCCTGTCAGGAGGTTGCAACTCTCCTGAAACAGGCTGCTTTTTGATCAGGAACGCGGGGCGCTGCCGTTTTTGGGCAGCCGGGACGCGCCGGGGGCGTGGCCGTAGGTGCTCTCTTCGGCGATGCGGATCAGGTCGTTTGGCGCGTAGCTCCCGTTGAGGGTGACGCCCACACAGGTGTTGGGCTGGGCAAGCTCCAGGGCACGCCCGTCAAGACTTTCAATGGCTGCGATGGTGTCGGGGCGGGCTGGCCCTTTTCGCGTGAGGACCTCCACCTCCTGGCCCACGGTGATTTTGTTGCGCACGTGGAGGGTGGCGCGGCATCCGTCCACGGCCGTGATCTTGCCGGCAAAGCGGTGGATGGTGCCGGGACGGGAGTCCCCGTAGTTGGGGGCGGCGTCCCCTTCGTAGCCGAAGTAGAAGCCGGTGGAGTACTCCCGGCTGTTGATGCGGGAGAGCTCTTCCACCCACTCCGGACGGGTCGTGTAGTGTTTCGGGTCCTCGTAGTAGGCGTCGATGGCCTCCCGGTAGGTCTTCACCACCGAGGCCAGGTAGTTGATGCCCTTCATGCGCCCCTCGATTTTCAGGGAGTGGATCCCTGATTCGATGAGGGCGGGGACGTGGTCGATCATGCAGAGGTCTTTGGAGTTGAAGATGTACGAGCCCCTTTCGTCTTCCTGCACCGGGTGGTAATGCCCCGGGCGCATCTCTTCCACCACGGAGTACTTCCACCGGCAGGGGTGGCTGCACTGGCCCCGGTTGCTGTCCCGGTTGGTGAGGTAGCTGGAGAGAAGACAGCGGCCGGAGTAGGAGATGCACATGGCCCCGTGGACAAAGGCCTCCACCTCCAGGCCGCCGTTGTCCACCACCCCCTTGATGTCGGTGAGGGGCAGCTCCCGGGCCACGTTGATGCGTGTGGCGCCCAGGGATTTCCAGAAGAGGGCGGTCTCCTGGTTGGTGGTGTTGGCCTGGGTGCTGATGTGAAGATCAATACCGGGGGCGATGGACCGGGCCGCGGCAAAGATGGCCGGGTCGGCCACGATGAGGGCGTCGGGTTTCACCTCGGCCAGGGCGGCGAGGTAATCGCGCATGGCGTCGAGTTCGTCGTTTCGCGCATAGACGTTGCAGGCCACGTAGACCTTGACGCCGTGGGCGTGGGCGTGGCGGATGCCCGCCGCCATCTCCTCCAAGGTAAAGTTGCCTGAAAAGTTCCTGAGGGAGAATGCCTTGCCCGCCAGATAGACGGCGTCGGCGCCGTAGTGGACGGCAATTTCCAGTTTTTCCGGATTTCCCGCCGGTGCGAGGAGTTCAACTCGGTTGCTCATGATTCGTGTATCCCTTGGGTACGGGGTTCCGGGCCCCAGGGGCCTGGATTGTATATATAAGGTTGATAAGGGGACGGGCCCTGTGGGCCTCGGCACCCGGACGTGACGACTCTACCAAAAGGGTTCCCCCTTTGCAACGCACCGTGGTATGGAGGAGCCGTTCCCAAAATCAGCGACAGAAAAGGACGCACGGCATGAAAAACGACACAGGCATAGGCGAATACCAGGAGATGGTGGACCGCTGGGTGAAAGAGGTGGGGGTACGGTATTTTTCCGAGCTCACCAACCTGGGGATCCTGCTGGAAGAGGCCGGTGAGGTGGCCCGGATCATGACGCGGGTGTACGGGGACCAGAGCTTCAAGCGGGAAGAGCCCGCCCCGGATCTGGGGGACGAGTTGGCCGATCTCATGTTTGTGCTGGTCTGCATCGCCAACCAGACCGGGGTGGACCTGCCCGAGGCCCTGGCCAGAAACCTTGCCAAAAAAAGCGCCCGGGACAAGACCCGTCACTGGAACAACCCCAAGCTCTTTAAGGACAGGGACCCCGGTTCGGCACCGGGGCCCACTGACGATTAGGGCTCGGGCGGCGCCTGGGCCTCTTCGTCATCCGAGGCGTTTCTCAGCTTGGCAAAGCTGAAGACAGCGCTTCGGCCGGAGATTTTGCGCAGGGTCAGGACGTAGGTCTTTTCGTCCAGGGTAAAGGAGACCATTTCGTCGACGCCCATGACCTTGTACTCGTCGTTCAAGAAGAGCTCCACGGTGGGCCCGGTCTCGGCAAAGATGTCCATCTGGTCGTTGACCTGCTTCACGTAGAGTGTGTAGAGGTCGGGGACCAGCTCGTGGTACTGGTTTTCCCCGGTGTTGATGAAGTCCCCGTACTCTCCGTTGCGGCCCAGGGAGGCTGCCTTGCCCGCGGCCTTTTCGTCCAGCAGGGTGCGTATGTTCCGGTCCTTGGTGATCATGGCCGATGCCGATCCGAAGACGCCGCCCGTGCCCGTGGAGATGAGCTGGATGGAGAGCTTTACCGCGTTGCCCAGCACCACGGTGTGGCCCACCACGATGGCATCGATGTTCAGGGCGCGGCCCACCTTGCGGGCATCCTCTTCCTTGATATCGGAGTTTTTGGTCACCGCGCTCTCAACGAGACCGAGGACGCTGTCTTCCCCGGTGGCCTCCAGCATCTCGCTGCGCACCACCGTGAAGTAGCCGGTTTTGAACAATTTGTCGGAGACTTCCATCTCCAGGTATTTTTCCAGCTGCTTGCGCTTGCCGTCGATGCGGGTAAACTCCTTGACGGCCACGCGGCGGATGCGTCGTCGCGTGAGCTGCTTGGCCACCTGGGTGGAGAGGGTGCCGATCTGACCGTCCACGGCGGATTCATAACTGAACCGGGCCGGTTTTTTGCTGGGAACATACTGGGGAGGGCGTGCACAGGCGGTTGCCAGAACCAAAAGGACCACTACAAAAACCCACTGTTTCATCATATCACTCCAAAAACATTCATACCGGCCCCCGAGAACCTCACGGGAGGCGCCGTAACCTCAATATTTTACAACTGCATCATTCATTATCACAGAAGCGGGGGCGGGGCCACAGGGTTTTCCCCAGGAGCGCACGGCGGCGGGAAAATACCGGCGGCCGTGGCCATGGCCCCGTTATCCGAAGGTGGCGGTGCGGTACGTAGTGGTGAGGGAGTACGTATTGTTTTATTGACACGTATTGATGGGGTGTGGCAGGTTGTACTGGGTAACATTGCGACCATTTCGGGGGATACACATGGCAAAAAAAGTGACGATCAGCGTGCCGGACGAGCTCTACGAGCGCATGAAAGAGTGGCGTTCGAGCATGAATTTTTCCCAGGTTTTCCAGCGCTCCATATCCAACATGATCCGTAAGAAGGAGGCGCTGCGACAGAAGATCCATGACGAGCTGGACATGTCCAGCGTGGTGGAACGCCTGAAGCGTGAAAAGGCCGAGTTTGAAGCCAACTTCATTGAAGAGGGGAAACGGGCGGGCCTGGAGTGGTCCCGCACGGCCCACTACCGGGAGCTGCAGTATGCCCTGGGCTGGACGCCGGGGAGCAACCCCTTTAAGGACGAGCATCTGGGGGACTACTTTTCCCAGGTCCTGAAGCATCAGTCCGAGCGCTTCGCCGTTACGGGGCGCACCGCCCAGAAGCGGTTCCAGGGATTCATCGACACCTACCTGAGCGGATGGAAAGAGGGGGTGGAGAGTTTCTGGAATGAGGTGAAGGACAAGGTCTAAGGCGCGGCCCCAGGGTTCTGTCGCAGACCCTTGGTCATGGTTAAGGAAAACTAAGATCGCGGAGACGTGCGGAGCATGTCTCCATGGCCAATGATTATTTTTTGGGAGCAGGATTCCCCAGTAGGAGAGAGACGATGGCAACCGGCAACGGGACAAAAAACAGCGTGGAGGCCGCCCTCAGGCGATACGCAGAAGAGTGGGGCGGCAATGTGGAGTGTGCATGGGGGCGGTTCGGTCGCTTTTTGTACTGGCCCTACCGATGGGGCGTGGTGGTGCCGTTTCTGGGGCTCTCCACCCTGGTGCTGGCCCCCCTGGCCGTGCTGCTTTCCGTGATCGTCTCCCCCAATTTCGCGTCGAAAACCATCGCCACCTTCTGGGCCCGCGTCAACAGCTTCATGACCCCCATGTGGGTCTCGGTATCGGGCCGGGAGAAGATCCGGGACGGGGTCTCCTACGTGGTGGTGGCCAACCACCTCAGCCACTACGACATCTATGTCCTTTACGGCTGGCTGGGCCTGGACATCAAATGGGTGATGAAAAAAGAGCTGGAGAAGGTTCCCCTCATCGGCTGGGTCTGCAAGAGCATGGGACACATCTTCATCGACCGCAGCGACAGCGCGAAGGCCGTCTCGACCCTCAACCACGCCCGCAAAAAGGTCCGGGGGGGCACCTCAGTGATCTTTTTTCCCGAAGGGACCCGAAGTGACGACGGCAGCCTCAACCATTTTAAGAAAGGGGCTTTCCGGTTTGCCCACGACCTGGGACTGCCCGTCCTTCCCGTGACCATCAAGGGGACCCGCGCCATTCTTCCCAAGGGGAGCACCGAATTGATGCCCGGGGGCGTTTCCCTTGTGGTCCATGACCCGGTGGATGTCCGGGCCTACAAAAAAGAGGAGCTGGGGGCCATTGTCAACCGTGTGCGCAACACGATCCGCACGGAACTGGAGGACGTTTAACGCCCGGTCTTTTTTTCCGGCTGTTTTTTCTTGCGGAACATGAGGGTGACCAGAACCAGGGAGAGGGTCACCACGCAGGCCACGGCCGCCTTGGAGCCCGTGGATCCGAAGCGGGGCATGATGACCTGTGGGATCAGCCACAGGTAGCAGGTGACGTGGAGGGCGCCGATAAGACAGAGTCGGATTATTTTCGGCACGACTACTCCTCTGACGCTGCGGTGAGGCGTTTACGAAGGGTCAGCAGGATGTTGGCACCCATGAGGCAGATGAGGGTGGAGAAGGGGGCGAAGGAACAGAGGGAGCGGTAACCGATGACGTTGGTTTCCGTGGCCTGTGCCCAGGGCACAAGGGTGCCCGCCCCTGCAAGGACCAGTAGCCAGGCGGTAACGGCCATGGCTGTGGATTTCAAACGATGGTGTGTGGTGTTCATGGCGTCTCAGTCGCTGTGTGGGAGCCCTTTGGGCTCTTTTTTTTATACAATACGGCATCTTGGGATATCTGCTCGACAGGCAGGAGACTATAGCACACCCTGTGGCTGAAAGATACCCCGCTGTGGCCGGAACAAGCCCTTGGTATGAATAGGGTTTGACCGCGATGGCCTGGGTGGGATACTATCCGGGGGAAGAATGATGGCACAGGTAAAATGTGTCTAAAATTCAAGTGGATAGGGGCTCTGCCATGGTGGGGCGTGATTGGAAAAGCGGAACAGGCACGGATGCATGAATATGGTGAGAATAGCAGCAGGGCAGATCAACCCGGTCATCGGAGATTTTGAGGGCAATTGCCGAAAAATGGAGGCGGCTGCGGCCAAGGCCAGGGAGGCGGGGTGCCGACTGGTGGTTTTTCCGGAGCTTGCCGTGAGCGGGTACCCGCCGCGCGATCTTCTGGAGAGGCGCTCCTTTATTGCGGACAACCTGGAGGCGGTTGAGCGCCTCATGGAACGGGTCCGCGGCATTGCCGTGCTCCTCGGGTATGTGGAGAGAAACGGCGAACCCGGGGAGAACAACCTCTACAACGCAGCCCTTCTCTTTGAAGACGGCCGGGTGCTCCACAAGGTTCGGAAACGGTTGTTGCCCACCTACGATGTGTTCGATGAGCGCAGGTACTTTGAGCCGGGCAGCGAGTCCCAGCCCGTGATGTGGAACGGGGTACGGCTCGGCATCACCATCTGCGAGGACATGTGGAACGACAAGGAGGTTTTCTCCTCCCGGAAGTATCGCGTGGATCCTGTGTCGGACCTCTGCGAAAAGGGCGCTGAGCTGCTCATCAACATGTCGGCATCCCCCTTTAACGCCGGGAAACCCGCTTTTCGCGAGACACTCCTCTCCTCAGTGGCCCGCCGCTACAAGGTGCCGGTGTGCTACGTCAATCAGGTGGGGGGCAACGACCACCTCCTTTTTGACGGAGGGAGTCTGGGCTTTCACGATGACGGCACCCTGGCCGCCCGTGCCGCCTCCTTTGACGAGGATCTTCTGGTCTTTGAACCCATGGAGAAGAGCCCCCAGCGCATTGCCCCGGCTCCTTCCTGCGTGGAGGAAGAGGTGTATCGCGCCCTGGTCATGGGCACCCGGGATTACGTCACCAAGTGCGGTTTCAAGAAAGTGGTCATCGGGCTCTCCGGGGGCATTGACTCGGCCCTCACCGCTGCGGTTGCCGCCGACGCCCTGGGGGGCGAGAATGTCTCCACGGTTTTTATGCCGTCGGAGTACACCTCCTCGGACAACGACGTGGACACCCGGTCCCTGGCAGAGAATTTGGGGACCCACTACGATGTGGTGCCCATCGCTCCCATGTTTGATGCCTTTTTGGGTGCGTCGGAGGTGTTCTGCCGGGAGGAGCACGGGGTCACCGAACAGAATATCCAGGCCCGGGTCCGGGGCACGCTGCTCATGGCCCTCTCCAACAAGACCGGGGCCCTGGTGCTCACCACCGGCAACAAGTCCGAGCTGGCCGTGGGGTACTGCACCCTTTACGGGGACATGAACGGGGGGCTGGCCGTCATCTCCGACGTACCCAAGACCCTTGTGTGGGATATCTCCCGGTATGTGAACCGCAACGGGGAGGTGATTCCCCAGCGTATCATCGACAAGGTGCCGTCGGCTGAGCTCCGGCCCGACCAGTCCGATCAGGACGAATTACCCCCCTACGAAGTGCTGGACGCCATTTTGCACGCCTACGTGGAAGAGGTGAAGTCGCCATCGGAGATTGAGGCCATGGGGTTTGACGCGGCGGTGGTGGCCGATGTGGTCCGGCGGGTTGAGATCAATGAATACAAGCGCCAGCAGGCGGCCCCGGGGCTTCGGGTGACGGCCAAGGCCTTTGGCAGCGGGCGGCGTTATCCCATAGCCAAGCGGATCTGATGCGGTGGCACCCGATGGGGGCGGAACCCGTTATTTTCTTTTTTATCTCGGGCCTGCGCTGCCTTCGGATGGCAGAGTAGTAAAGGTAAAACTCTCGGAAAACCACGCCTTTGAGGCTCTTGAATGCTTTGTTTTGCCGTGTTTTGAGCCGTTGCACGGATGGGCTTGGGGGGATCCCCTAGGTAAATGAATGCATTACTCTATGTACAAAGCCCGGGGGGGCTGCATATAATCTCCAACAAAGCAACGGGGTGTACTTCGATGCGAACTTAGTTCGACGTCGTGCTTCCACCCCGGCGCCCCCACCGACAAACGGCCCACCTGCTGCCCGTGACCGGTGCCAAGGCCCGCGACGGAAAACTGTCAGGTACGCAGCTCCTGGCCCTTTCTTTATTCATCTCAGGAATTCCCTTCTGGCACGTATTGTCGGATTTTATGGGTGTGGTGTCATAAAGTCCGACAATACGCAGCACCATTTTTTTTCCCTTCCAACGTCGAATTTTGAATTTCTTGTAATTCTTGCTTGCTGTTGCTATCAATGTTTGTTGTAGGCGCAGATGACGTCTATCAGTAATTGGTTTGGTGTGAAGTATCCATATCGGAAGCAGTTGTGTTAAATGGTTGTGATCGATACGTGTATTGGATAATCCGACATGAATCACTTATGGTTTCAGCGCGGCGGGTATGCCTCCAAAAAAGTGCGCCGATATATTGAGCGGGAGTTTTCTCCTGAGAAAATAAAAAAAATCGCCGTTATTCGGCATGCTGCCCTTGGGGACCAAGTCATTGCCCGGCCCTTCCTCATCGAGGTCAGAAAGTTTTTCCCAAACGCCGAGATCACCCTGGTGGGCGTGTCCAACTATCGGTACGGCATGCCGTCCGACCTGGCGGATATCACCCTTGTGATGGCGGGCAGGGAGCAGAAGGGCACCATGAGCCTTGGGGACCGGCTCCGGGACTTCAGGCAGCTGCCGCCCCAGGATATTATTTTTGATGTTGCCGGGACCAGCCGATCCCGGTGGATGACGCTGTTCAGCAAAGCGACCTTGAAGGTCGGCTTTCCTTACAGGCCATACTTTGGTCGCGCCCTGTACAACGTGACCGTGTTCCGATCCGACTTTCAGCCGGAGCTGGAGTGCATGCTGGATATGCTCAAGCTTTTGGGGCACAATCCTTCGCGCCCCCTGGATTTCGGGTACCCGAGTCATTTGTCACTATATGATACCTCCAGTCCCACCCCAGCCATCCTCTATTTCAACGGCGCCTCATCGGTACTTAAAATACTGCCCCAAGCACAGATGCGAGAGGTCCTTGAGATCGCCTCCCGAGAGCTTCCCGGGTACCAGCATGTTTATCTGGAAGGGAAAAACGATTACGAAAAAGGGGATTGTTTTCTCGGCCTGACGGAACGGGACAATGTGTCGATCCAGCCCTGTCTGCCCCTTGACGGATTGATCGACAGGGTTGCGCGAGCCAGGCTGGTTGTCTCTCCCGATACGGGGGTGCGCAACGTGGCTGTGTCCACCCATACCCCCAGCGTCGGGATATTCTACTCCACGGTTCCCTTTCGTTACACGCCCCTGGACGGCCGTCACCATATTGTGATGCAGGCCGACGGGGCGGTACCGTCAACTGAGCAGATTGTGGCTGCCATTAAAGGCGCCCTGGGGTGATTTGCGGTGTCGCTATGCGTGCTCCGGCTTGATGTACCGGGAGCCCTGGCAGGTGCCCCTGCTCTCTAAGGTGGCCTGGATGCGGGCCAGGGTGGTCCCTTTTTTCAGGGGCCACTGGGGGGCGCGAAGCTCGTCGCGATGGGGATCGCCGGTGAGGCGCTGGATCACCATTTCCGGGGGGAGCAGCTCCAGAAAGTCGCACACGGTCTCCACATAGTCGTCCTCCTCCATGCAGGTGTAGTCCCCGTTCAGGTAGAGGGTGTCCAAAGGGGTGTCCTTGACCACGTACAGGAGGTGCAGCTTGATCCCGTCCACGCCCAGGTCAGCCAGCAGCCTGGCACCTTCCAGCATCATCTCCCGGGTCTCTCCGGGGAGCCCCAGGATGATGTGGGCGCAGATTTTTACCTCGGGGGCGATTTTTCGGGTGAGGGCCATGGCCTCTTTGAAGCAGGCCACGTCGTGCCCCCGGTTGATGGCGGCCAGGGTGGTGTCGTGGGCGGACTGAAGGCCGTACTCGATCCAGACGAGTTTCTCTTTGGAGTAGGCGTCTAAAAGGGCCAGTTTTTCCTCGTCCACGCAGTCGGGCCTTGTGCCGATGGCCAGGCCCACCACATCGTCAAAGGCCAGGGCCTCGTCGTAGAGGGCTTTCAGGCGCTCCACAGGGGCATAGGTGTTGCTGTAGGCCTGGAAGTAGACCAGAAAAAGCTTTGCCTTGTAACGTTTGAACAGGGCGAGGCGGCCCTGGCGGATCTGCTCCGACACCGAGGTGCCCAGCAGGTGGGCCCCGTTGCCCGATCCTTTTTCGTTGCAGAAAATGCACCCCCCGGTTCCGGTGTGCCCGTCTCGGTTGGGGCAGGTAAATCCCGCGTCCACGGTGAGTTTCTGCACCCGTTTGCCGAAGCGTTCCTTGAGGTGGCTGTTGAGATCTGTGTACCGTTTTGCCTGTGTTGCGTTCATATTGACCTTGCTTGAAACCCGATAATATATTAAGGGGATGATCGTAAAAATGTGATGGCGTTTCGGGATCCTGCGCCACGCAGGGCCCCGGAGCTGCCGATGGGCGCAGTCGGTGAAAACCGGCTTTTTGTGTTGGGGCTATCCCCCGGCAGAGGCCCATCATACATCGAACGGCCGGAGAGGTCGAAATGAAAAATGATCTCCGGTTGTTTGATCCTTCTGGCAGACAAACGAGCAGGCGAGTGATGGTATCAACGACACGAAAATATGATGTGATTGTGGTGGGGGGCGGCCATGCCGGGTGTGAAGCGGCGCTGGCCTCGGCCCGCATGGGGCTTTCCACCCTGATTCTGGCCATAGACCTGGACAAGGTGGCGTCCATGCCCTGCAGCCCCTCCATCGGGGGCACGGCCAAGGGACACCTGGTGCGGGAGGTGGACGCCATGGGCGGGGAGATGGGCAAGGCGTCGGATGCCTCGGCCATTCAGTTCAAGACCCTCAACACCAAAAAGGGACCCGCCGTTCACTCCACCCGGACCCAGAACGACAAGAACATTTACCATCGTACCATGAAAGCGGTGCTCGAAGGCCAGGCAAACCTGCACCTCAAGCAGGGGATGGTGGAGCGCCTGGTGGTGGAAGGGGGCGCGGTGACAGGGGTGGTGGACCAGACCGGTTTCGGGTACGGAGCCGGGGCTGTGGTCATTGCCGCCGGGACCTTTCTGGGCGGCCTCGTCCATGTGGGTGAGTGCGCCATCAAGGCAGGACGAGCAGGTGAATTCGGATCCTACGGCCTGGCAGCCTGCATGAAGGAGCTGGGCCTGGAGATGGGGCGCATGAAGACCGGTACCCCGCCGAGGGTTCACCGGGACACCATCGACTATTCTCAGCTGGAGGAGCACCGCGCCGACGAGACCCCCTGCTTTTTCTCGTTCTCATCCACCTACGCCCCCCTGCCCCAGCTGCCCAGCTTTATCGGTCACACCACCGAGGCCACCCGCAACATTGTCATGGAAAACCTCGCCCGTTCGCCCCTCTACTGCGGCACCATCAAGGGCGTGTCGGCCCGGTACTGCCCCTCCTTCGAGGACAAGGCCGTAAAATTCCCGGACCGGGTCTCCCACCAGGTGATCCTGGAGCCCGAGGGGATCGACACCTGTGAGATGTACATCGGGGGCCTGGGCAACAGTTTGCCCGTGGACCTTCAAATCCCCTTTGTACGGTCCATTCCCGGGTTTGAAGAGGCGGAGATCATCCGTCCCGGCTATGCCATTGAATACGATTACGTGAACCCGGTACAGCTGCGCCCCTCCCTGGAGACCCGGTCGATCCACGGGCTTTTTCTTGCCGGGCAGATCAACGGCACCTCCGGGTACGAGGAGGCCGCTGCCCAGGGACTCTGGGCCGGCGTCAACGCGGCCTTGAAGGTCATGGGACGGCCTCCCTTTGTGCTGGACCGTTCCCAGGGCTACATGGGGGTGATGGTGGACGATCTCATCACCCGGGGCACCCTGGAGCCTTACCGCATCTTTACCTCCCGGGCGGAGTACCGCCTGATGATGCGCGAGGACAACGCCGACCTCCGGCTCACCGAGATTGCCTACGACCTGGGCCTGGTAAGCGAGGACACCGTACGCCAGGTCCGGGAGCGGCAGGCCGCCATCGACCGGGAGATGGGTCGGATCCGTCGGGTGGTGGTGAAGCCCTCCCCGGAGATCAACACCTACCTGGAGGCGCGGGATTCCGCGCCCCTCAAGACCGGGGCGCCCCTGGACCAGATCCTCAAGCGGGCCAAGGTGGGCTACGATGTGGTGGAGACCGTGGCCCCGGCCGAGCCCCCTGTGGAGGCCCGGGTGGCCAAGCAGGTGGAGATCGAAGTGAAATACGAAGGATACATCGATCGCCAGCTGGCCGAGATTGAAAAGTTCAAGCACATGGAAAAGATTCGCATCCCCGAGGATTTTCGCTTTGAGGAGGTGCACGGCCTCTCCAACGAGCTGCGGGCCAAGCTCATGGAGGTGCGACCGGTCTCCCTGGGGCAGGCGTCACGTATCGACGGCATTACGCCTGCAGCCCTTTCGGTTCTCATGATTCATCTTAAACGGCTTGGAGGAAACTAAGTGCAGGGCGGCGACCTGATCATTGACGACCTGGTCATTCGAGGCTTGGGCCCGGTGCGGCTTACGGTGCCCGCAGGAACCTGTGTGGGGGTGTCCGGCCCTTCGGGCATCGGCAAGAGTTCGCTTTTGCGTGCCGTGGCCGACATGGAACCCCATGACGGCCGGGTCTGCCTGGGGGCCACGGACCGTGATGCCCTCTGCGCTTCCGAGTGGCGTCGCATGGTGGGGCTGCTGCCCAGCGAGAGTGCCTGGTGGGCCGATGGGGTCGCCCAACATTTTTTGACGCCGGAGGCGGTGTGCCCCGAGGCGCTGGGGCTCCGTGAAGAGGTCCTCACCTGGCCGGTGAAGCGCCTCTCCAGCGGAGAGCGGCAACGCCTCTCCCTGCTTCGCCTTCTGGATCGCCGACCCCGGGCCCTGCTTCTGGACGAGCCCACGGCCAACCTGGACGGCGAGAGCACCCGGCGGGTGGAGTCCCTGATTCTGGATTATGCACAGACGCACCGGGCGCCGGTGATCTGGGTGGGGCACTCCGTGGATCAGCTCAATCGCGTGGCGCAGCGGGTGGTCTCCTTTGATGCGGACGGGGTGCTGCGAGAAGCCGGCGGGGAGGTGTGCCGATGAATTCGGTGATCGCTCTCTCCCCGGTGGACCTGTCCATTGCCGCCCTGCTGGTGGTGGCCCTGGCCCTGCTCTCCTTTCGCATGAACCTGGGGGTGACACGTCAGATCGTGGTGGCCGCCGTGCGCACCACCTTGCAGCTTCTCCTGGTGGGGATGGTTCTCAAGACCCTTTTTGACCACGCCCACCCCCTGCTTTTGGTCGCCATTGCCGTGATCATGGTGACCACGGCGGGGCGTGAAGTCATGAGCCGTCAGACCCGGCGCTTTACCGGCCCCTGGGGATTTGCAACGGGCACGGCCGCCATGACCCTCTCCTCGTTTTCCATTACCTGCCTGGTGCTCTCCACCGTGATCCGTATCGACCCCTGGTATGCCCCCCAGTATGCCATTCCCCTTTTGGGCATGATGCTGGGCAACACCATGACGGGTATCGCCATCGGCATGGAGCGCCTTACGTCCACGGCCTGGCGGGACAGCGCGGTCATCGAAGGGCGCCTGCTCCTCGGTCAGACCTGGGACGAGGCCGTGGGGGAGATCCGGCGCGAGAGTATTCGCAGTGCCATGATTCCCACCTTGAATGCCATGGCCGTGGCCGGTATCGTGAGCCTGCCGGGGATGATGACCGGCCAGATCCTGGCGGGGAGCCCTCCCATGGAGGCCGTAAAGTATCAGATCCTCATCATGTTCATTGTCAGTGCCGGCACGGGGTTCGGTGCGGTCCTGGCTGTTTCCGTGGGGGCCAGGCGTCTGTTTGACGACCGGCAGAGGCTGCGCCTGGACCGCCTGGTCAAGGCCGGCGGCCGCGGTGGTTAAGATTGTGGCGACGTCCTTGACACGTGGGGCCATTGGCCCTATTTTCCTTGTATCGAAAGCGTTTGGATCTCCGGCAGGTGAGCAAACGGGGTGACAACATGGTAATAACGTATGGCCCGACCCCGGGGAAGAAGAGGGTTTCTTCCCGTGCCGGGCTCTTGCGATTGGATCAAACGAAATGGACTACTATAAAGTACTGGGCGTTGAACGAGGCGCCTCCGACGACGAGATTAAGAAGACGTACCGCAAGCTGGCAATGAAATACCATCCCGACAAGACCAAGGGAGACAAGGCCGCCGAGGACAAGTTCAAGCAGATCAGCGAGGCCTACGCTGTGCTCAGCGATCCGGCCAAGCGCAAGGAATACGATACCTTCGGGGCCTCGGGGTTTCAGCAGCGATACAGTCAGGAAGATATTTTCAGGGGCTTTGATCTCGGGGACATCTTTCGGGAGTTCGGCTTTGGCGGTGGTGGGTTTGGCAACGGCGGGTTCGGCAATGGCGGATGCGGCCGTGGCGGAGGCCGAGGGTTCCAGGGCCGGCGCCAGGCCAAGGGTGAGGACCGTACCCTGGAGATCACCCTCACCGTGGAAGAGGTGTACACCGGGACCACCCGTTCCCTCTCCGTGGGTGGCGGGGCGTCTACCATCAACGTGCGCATTCCCAAGGGGCTGGTGGACGGCAAGAAGCTCCGGCTTTCCGGCAAAGGGGAACCCAGTCCGTACGGCGGCCCTGCCGGTGATCTGTACATCCGATCCCGCGTGGTGGGGGCAAAGGGCTTTTTCCCCGACGGGCAGAACGTGATTTACGACACCGACATCCGGGTGTCCGAAGCACTCCTGGGGACCACCATCACCGTGCCCACCCTGGACGGTGGTGAGATCAATCTCCGGGTGCCAGCCGGTACCCAGCACAAGACAAAGATGCGAATTCCAGGCAAAGGATTGCCTGAAATGAAAGGGGAGGGCAAAGGCGACCTGTTTGTCCGAATTGGTATCTCCCTTCCGAAAACCCTGACGGATAGTCAGCGGGCGGCAGTAGAGGATCTGGCGAAAAGCGGGCTGTAATGGCTTAAAATGATTGACATCCTGTTGATTTTGCGATACGGCCATGAGACGGATGTTTATCTTCGGTACCGCCGATTCATAACGCGTGAACATATACTCTCTTGCGGACGCCGGTCTGTAATCAGGTGTGGCGTAAGGGATAAAGTAATGATAAAGTAATCAGAATGTCCGAACTTATTGAAGTACTTTCGAAAGAAGAGATCGCTAGAAGTATCACCGAAGTGGGGGAAGTTATCTCCCATGACTACCAGGGCGGCAAACTGGCCCTGGTGGGTGCCTTGAAAGGGGCCTTTATTTTTATGGCCGACCTGGCACGTGAGATTACGGTTCCGGTACAAATCGGGTTCCTCGGCGTCTCCAGTTACGGCAAAAGCGCCGAGTCTTCCGGGACGACCACGGTCACCAAGGAGCTGGACCTCGATGTCACCGGAATGGATGTTCTGGTTGTGGAAGACATTGTGGACACAGGGTTGACCCTGCGGTTCATCGTGAACTACCTCAAGGAGAAAGGTGCCCGAAGTGTCAAAGTCTGCGCCTTTCTGGACAAGAAGGAACGCCGCGTCATGGACGTCCAGGTGGATTATGCCTGCCACGAGATCCTTGAAGGGTTTCTGGTGGGGTATGGCCTGGATTACGCCGAAGACTATCGGAACCTTCCCGGGATTTACCATTTGGAAATGTAAACAGAGCCGATCGACAGGATGGGTTGCATTCGCATGATGAAAAAGGGGACGCGCACATGATTATCACGTGTCAGGAGTGTGATTCCAGGTTCGTTCTGGATGATAAACTGATCAAACCCACGGGCAGCAAGGTACGATGCTCAAGTTGCAAACACGTGTTCAAAGTCTTTTCGGAGACGGCGGCCCCGTCCGTTGAGGAGCCTCCCCAGGCCCCTCCGGCCGAGGCACCCGCGGCCCCTGCTCCACGAAATCTTGATGAAGGCGACGACCTGCAAAGCGAACTCAACCGGGAGTTGGATCGTTTGTTCGGGCTGGAAGAGGACGAGCCGGGTGAAGAGGCCGCTCCTGACGCGGCAACACCGCCCGCCGAGGCACCGGCACCTGAACCCGTGGCCGAGGAGGCTCCTGCCGAGTCCATAGACGATATCGACCTCGACGACCTGGGCTTGGGGGATCTGGACCTTCAGGCGAGCCCGGACATGGGCATGCCCGATGATCTGGACCTCTCTGAGTTTGACCTGGCCGATCTGGATCTGGATCTCTCCCTGGACGAAGGTCCGGCGCCTGCGGCTCCGGCCGAGGGCAGCGAAGTAGAGGAGACCCTGGATTTTTCCGGCCTGGAAGAGTCCCTTGCAGGGTTGGAGCCCGAGGCCCCCGGCCAGGAAGATTCCGGTTTTGCAGATGTGAGCCTCTCCCTGGATGACGAGGGGACGGTGGATGCCCCCGTGTTTGATGACGACCTCGATTTCTCTGATCTGGAGGCGGCCTTAGGGGCCCCGGACGGCGATACCGCCAAAGAGCCCGCCGCTCCGGAAGAGGAGTTTGATTTTTCTGAAATGGCCCTCTCCCTGGACGGGGGAGGAAGCGACGTGGAGCTTGTGGGAGATGCCGAGTCCCCGGCATTTTCCGCAGGGGACGGCGACGCCGCTGCCTTGAGCATGGGGGGGCTGGGTGAGTTGGAACTCTCCCTGGACGATGGCCCCGTGGATGCGGCGAAAGGCACGGCCGAGGCCCACACCGACGCCGAAGACGGGTTCATGGAACTCGACCTGGATCTCGATCTGGGGGACGAGGAGCCCCTGCAGGCTTCCCTGGAGAGTTCTCTGGATGAAGAACTGGACCTTTCGGAGCTGGAGGGGCTTCTTCAGGAGGAGCCCGCTGCCGGAGAGGACCGCCCTGAAGACGATGACATCGAGCTGGAACTCGACTTTGACTTCAAGGGCGATGAGAAGACCCAGGAGTTTGACCCCCTGGAGAAAGACACCCTGGAAGATTCGGATTTCAGCGACATCGAGGCGATGCTCGAAAAAGACGACACTCCTCTGGATGTGGAAGCCGACGTCAACGGGGAGGTGGACCTTGAGCTTGAGCTGGACCTTGCCCCGGAGGCCGAAGAGGCCGTTGCCGCTGTGCCCGTGTCAGCTCCTGTGGCGCCTGCCCCCGAACCGGTGGCCGAGGCAGTCCGCATTGATGAGCCCGAACCCGAACCGGAGCCCGAGGCGCCGGCCAAGGCTTCCCGAAGCCATGCCCGGGACGGTGGCCGGGGAAGCGGATTGCGTATTTTCCTCACCATTCTCCTGGTGGTGGTCCTTCTCTTTGCCATCCTCGTGGGTGTTTACGCCATGCGGGATGAGATCCAGGACCGGACGGGGGTGGCCATCCCCACCATCAACGCCGTGGAAAAGGCCCGTGAAACCCTTTCCGGCTTAGGGATTCCCCTGGTGAGTGACTGGGTGAAGCCCGCCGAGAAAGATCCCGACGGGACCCGCCATCTCCTGACCCAGGACGTCACCGGGCGTTTTGTGGTGAGTCCCAGCCTGGGCGACCTGTTTGTGATCACCGGCAAGGTGCGTAACAACTACGGAACCACACGGCACTCCATTCAGCTTTTGGGCCAGCTTTACACCAAGGAGAACCTTGAGGTTCAATCCAAGGAGTTCTATGCGGGCAATGCCATGACGGACGCTGAGCTGGCGACCCTGTCCATGGAAGAGATCGATCAGAGGCTCAAGACCACTCTGGGCAAGGACAATATCAACGCGCGGGTCAGCCCCGGGCAACTTGTGCCCTTTATGGTGGTGTTTGAAAAGCTTCCCGACGACCTCACCGAGTTTGCCGTGGTGGTCAAGGGCTCCAGGGAGGGTGCGGCCATCAAATAGCCAAAGGCCCGGGTCCTGACCCGATACATCGCTTTTGAAAAAGACCCCATGCCGAGCGCTGCTCGGCATGGGGTTTTTTATTTGGAAAGGTGGTGAACATTGATACATTAAAGGGTCGTTTGTAAAGCAAAGGCAATCATGTAAGAAACGTTTTGTAGCGTTTTGCAGGGGAATTGTGATTTACAAGCTCAGCGGGTTGTATTATAGAATTTCAATTCTATTTATGTAATCAAGGAATCATTTCGCCGGAGGGGATGGGAAGCCCCGAAGGGGACAGCCCAATCAGGAGGGGCTGAAGGTAAGGAAGCAGGAGAGAGTTATGGAATCAAGAGAACCTGTCTATTATCAGGATGTGGAACGATGTGTTGATGATCTGGTGGCCAAGGTGGGCAAGAAGATCATCATGGCTGTCCCGCTGGCCGTGGGCAAACCGAACCATCTGGTTAACGCCATCTATCGGAGGCTCAAGACCGATCCCTCCATGCACCTCACCCTCATCACCGCCGTGACCCTGGAAAAGCCCTCCTGGGGCAACGATTTGGAACGGCGCTTCATGCAACCCCTTGTGGAGCGTATCTGGGGCGATTTTCCCGATTTCGATTACATCGGCGACCTTCGCAAAAATGAGATCCCGAAAAACTTTGAGCTGGTGGAGTTCTACAACAAAACCGCCCAGTTCATGAACTGTCCCCATGCCCAGCAGCACTACCTGGGTTCCAACTACACCCACGCCATCCGGGACGGATTGCTCCAGGGGGCCAACGTCATCTCCCAGCTGGTGGCCAAAAAAGAGATCGACGGCAAGACCTTTCTCTCCATGGGCTGCAACCCGGACACCCACCTGGACGGAGCCGAGTACATCCGGGCCAACGAAGGGGACGGCATTCCCCGGGCCATCATCGGCCAGGTGAACGGCGACATGCCCTTTATGTACGGGGACGCCGTGGTGGAGCCCGGTCACTACGACATGATCATCGAAAACCCCGATTACGAGTTCAAGATCTTCCGCGCTCCCAAAGAATCCGTGAGCACCACGGACTGGATGATCGGTCTCCACGCCAGTGCCCTGGTCAAGGACGGCGGAACCCTGCAGGTGGGCATCGGCTCCCTGGGGGATGCCATTGTGGCAGGGATCATGATGCGTCACACGGAAAACGACGCCTACAAGTCCGTCATGGGCGAGCTGGGGGTCATGGAACGATACGGGACTCTCATTGAGGAGTGGGGCGGCCTCGACGTGTTCGACGAGGGGCTCATGAGCTCCACGGAAATGTTCGTGGACACCCTCATCGAGCTCTTCAAGTGCGGGGTCCTCAAGCGCAAGGTCTACGAGCATCTGGATCTGCAGACCCTCCTCAACGAAGGGACCATCACCGAAGAGGTGACCCCTGAAATGCTCAACGTGCTGCTGGACCGTGAGGTGATCCGGCCCCAGCTTCGGGAAAAGGACGTGACCTTTCTCACGGCTTTCGGCATTTTCAAGAAGGGGATTGTCCTTGAAGGCGAAGAGCTGGTGGACGGCGAAACCCGCTACTCCGCAGATCTTTCCGATGCGGCCAACCGTGACGCGGTGATTGCGGGCTGTCTGGGCGAGTGCCTGGATCAGGCCGTGGTGATTTACGCCGGGTTCTTTGTGGGGCCCGAGGCCTTTTACGAGACCCTCAAGGCCCTGCCGGAAGACCAGCTCAAGCTCATCGACATGCGCAGCGTGGCCTTCATCAACCAGCTCTACGGGGACGATTACCAGCTGCGCGTGGCCCAGCGCAAGCACGGGCGGTTCATCAACGCAGCCCTCATGGCCATGCTCAACGGCGCCACCGTGGCCGACGGCCTGGACGACCACCGCATCATCAGCGGGCCCGGCGGGCAGTACAACTTTATCTCCATGGCCCACGCCCTGCCCGACGGCCGAGCCGTCACCATGGTACGAAGCACGCGCGGCTCCGGGGCCGGTGCCACCTCCAACATCGTGTGGCAGTACAACCACACCACCATTCCCCGTCACCTGCGGGACATCGTGGTGACGGAGTACGGCATCGCCGACTTAAGGGGCCAGCAGGACCACGTAGCCATGACCCGCCTGATCTGCATCGCAGACTCCCGGTTCCAGCAGCAGCTCCTGGACACGGCCAAGGCCAAGGGCAAGGTCCCTGCGGACTACGAGATCCCCGAAGCCTTCAGGAACAACACCCCCGATCGCCTTGAGAAAATCCTGGTCCCCCATCGCCAAAACGGGCTGTTCCAGGCCTTCCCCTTTGGCACGGACTTCACCGATGAGGAGATCATCATCGGCAAAGCCCTGAAAGGGTTCAAGTCCCGGGCAAACAAAAAAGTGGCCCTTGGGCGCGACCTCATCAAGAAGATGATGGCGCCGGTTCCCGAAGCGGCCCGTCCCTACCTCAAGCGCCTCGACCTGGACGCCCCCAGGACCATGAAAGAGAAGGTGATGCAGAAGGTTGTTCTGCTTGCCCTGGAGGGCGCAAAGGCCATCTGATCACGGTAGCCCGTGATGCCTCTCGTTTGAGGCAGTAACACTCAACAAAAAGGGGAGAGACCGCCTGGCGGTCTCTCCCCTTTTTATTTTTCAGCTTATCTTTGCCTCCGGCGGCCCTGCCGGGGGCCAAACTTTTGAAAAGTTTGACAAACAGGTATTAAGATAGACATTCCAGGCTCCGCCGAAATACATTCGTCATTTCTTCACCCGCCCTTTGTTTTGATCGCCCTTCGGGGCGATCAAAACAAAGGGCGGGTGAATTGGGAAAGTTTTTTGCGGAGCTTTTTTTCAAAAAAGCGACCCGCCGGAGGCAAGCTGAATAGTTACTAAAAAGTTAGACAAACCTTCGGGTGTGCCATGTGGTTTATGGCATGTACGGGTCGGCGTCGCAGTTCAGGGTGGCGGTGTAGTCCTGGAAGGTCTCTTCCCGGCGGATCTGGCGCACGGCGCCGTTGGTCTCCAGGAGGAGCTCTTTGGGGCGCATCTTGCCGTTGTAGTTGAAGCCCATGGCGTGGCCGTGGGCGCCGGTGTCGTGGATGAGCAGAAGGTCCCCGTCCTCAAGGGCGGGCAGGGGGCGTTGTACGGCAAACTTGTCGTTGTTTTCACACAGGGAGCCCACCACGTCCACCACGGTATCGCCGGGGGCGTCTGCCTTGGACGGCACGGTGATGTGGTGGTAGGCGCCGTATATGCCGGGGCGCATGAGAGCAGACATGCAGGCGTCCACGCCCACGTAGGTGCGGTAAGTCTCTTTGCGGTTGATCACCCGGGTCACCAGGGCGCCGTGGGGCCCGGCCATGAAGCGGCCGCTCTCCATGAAGAAGCGGGGCATGTAGCCTTCCTCGGCCTGGAACTCCTTGAACAGGGCGGTGATCTCCTCGGCCATGGCGCGGACGTTCAGGGCGTCCTGGCCGGGCTGGTAGGGGATGCCCATGCCGCCGCCGATGTTGATGAACTCAAAGGTGATGCCCAGTGCTTTGCGCAGGGCCCGGACGCGGTCCAGGAGCATGGCGGCGGTCTCCACCATGTAGCTGTAGTTCAGCTCGTTGGAGGCAAGCATGGTGTGCAGGCCGAAGCGGGTGGCCCCTTTGTCCATGGCTTTGCGGTAGGCCTCTTCGAGCTGGTCGTGGCTGACCCCGTATTTGGCCTCCATGGGATTTCCGATGATCTCGTTGCCCGTCCGCCGGTTTCCGGGGTTGTAGCGAAAGCAGATCAGCTCCGGCATCTCCGGTACCTTGTCGATGAGGGTGATGTCGTCCAGGTTCAGGACGCACCCGCCGTGGGCCGCTGCCGCACGGAACTCCTCGTCGCTGGTGTTGTTGGAGGTGAACATCAGCTCCTCGCCCCGGCCTCCGGCCATGCGGGCCAGGTCCAGCTCCGGTGTGGAGCTGCAGTCGAAGCCGAAGCCCTCGTCCTTGAAAATCTTCAGGATTTCGGGGTTGGGGAGGGCCTTGACGGCAAAGTATTCGCAGAACCCGGGGAGGCCGGAAAAGAGCGTTTTAAGCTCCCTGCAGGTGTCTCGGATGCCTTTTTCATCGTAGATGTGAAAGGGGGTCCCGTAGTGGTCTGCGATGCCTTGCAGGGCGGGGGTGAGGCGTTGGGTATAGTCCGGGCTCATGGGCATGGGTCACACTCCTTTGCGGAAAGGGGGATCTGGGAGGTCTCCTTGTAGGTTGACAGGGCCACGGAGGTGGCCGTGGGGCGCAGCCCCTCAAGAGAGCCCAGGGGGCTGGCAAGGAACGCCGCCAGGCTGGCCGTGTCCTCCACCCGGACCTTGATGCGGAAGCCGGTGTTTCCCGAAAGGAGATGGACCTCCTGGACCTCGTCCAGGGCAGCCAGGCGCTGCCCGGCGTCATCCAGACGCGAGATATCGTCCACGGCCAGGTCCACGAAGGCAATGAGGCTCCTGCCGAATTTTTCGGGGTTGAGGATGACTTCGTATCCGTTGATGTAGCCCTGGTTTTCCAGTTTGCGGATCCGTTCCAGAACAGCCGAAGGGGCCATGTTGACACGACGGGCCACTTCCACGTTGGGGATCCGGGCTTTTTCCTGAAGGATCTTCAGGATGGTCAGGCTGATGCAGTCAAGGGTCATGATTGGGTTCTCTCCATGGTTTATAGCAAAGATACCTCGCCCGGAAGGAAGGTGTCAAGAATATAGTTCTGGTTATTTGTAATGCTGCAGAATATAATTCTGTTAAAAAGTGTCGATCAAGAATTAATCACGTCGTCCCCTGACGGTGGGGGACCGTCGGCAATGGCGATGCTGTTGGACCGGTAGACCGAGAGCCGAGCCCGGGCCGCAGACTCCAGGACACCGATTTCAGCGTCCACGTAATCCACGATAAGCGCCTTGTCCTTGCCCGCTCCGGGCCTGAGGACCCGCCCCAGGTACTGGATGAGCCGCCCGGAAAAACGGATGGGGTAGGTGAGGAACAGGGTGGCCAGGCAGCTGGCGTCAAATCCTTCCCCCAGGAGCTGGCTGGTGGCAAAGAGCACCCGGGTCTCTCCTTTTTCCAGGCGTTCCAGGGCCTCGGTCCGTGCTGATTTTGAGAGGTCTCCGGTGATGAGGTCGGCCTCGATGCCGTGGTTGTAGAAGAGAAGGGTTTTCATGTTTTCGCAGTGGGCTTTCCGGTCGGAGAGGACGAGCAGGGTCCCCTGGGTGTGGGGAAGCTCTTCGGAAATATCCTTGACGATCAGGGCGTTGCGTTCCGGGTCTCCGGTAAGTTGCGCCATGAGCTTAGGATAATGGGTGGTTCCGTCGATATCTGAATAGAAGGGTGTAAGACGGAAGCGCACCTCGGCCTTCAGGAGGTGCCCCTCTTCGATGAGGGGGCTCTTGTCGATCTGCCAGGCGGACTCCCCCAAATGGAAGAAGATGAGGCGGGAGAGTTTGTCCCGCCGCCAGGGGGTGGCCGACAGGCCGGTCATGTAATGGGAGTCAAAGCGGGTCACGGCTTCGGTAAAGGTGCGGCTGGGTGCCCGGTGGCATTCATCCACGATGAGGTGCCCGATGGTGGGGGCCACCTCGGCCGAGCGTTTGTACAGGGACTGGACCATGGCCACGGTGACCTTGTCTCCTAAGCGGCAGGTGCCGCCCCCGATGAGGCCCACCTCTTTTTCGGGAATGCCGAGGAAGGATTCTACGCGGGCGATCCACTGGCGGGCCAGGTCCTTGGTGTGGACCACGATGAGGGTGGGCTGACGCCGCTGGGCCACGAGGTAGAGGGCCATGACGGTTTTGCCGGCGCCGGTGGGGGCGGTGAGGACCCCGAACTCCTTTTTCAGCACCGCATTGCAGGCCTCTTCCTGAAAGGGGCGCAGGGAACCGGTAAATTCAAAGTCGACCTCCGGGCATGTCCTGCGGTTGTCCGTAAGGGAGAAGGCCACGTTGTGGTGCCTGCAGGCGGTGATGATCATCCGCATGCAGCCCCTGGGGACGCTTAAGCCCTCGTCGGTCTCTTCGTAGAAAAGAAGGTCCTTGTCCACCCCGCGGTTCCACCGGCCGCGGCGCTGGTTCTCCTGCCAGACGGGGTTGGGAAGGGTCAGGTTCTGCTTGACGGCATCGGCCAGCTCCCCAGGGGGGGCGATGAGGGTGGCCCGGTTGTCTAAACGAATTTCCACGGAATTTTTAGCTGGCTCCCTTAGGGGTTGGGCGGTGCGGAGGGGGAAAGGGCCGAAGATGGCGCGCCCGCTCTGTGCATCGGTATTAAATCGGGTTAGTTTTTGCAAAGGCCTATAAAATGATCTATGATGATGTACCACAAAGGACCGAAGCCTGCAAAAATGAAGGCAGCTTGCCCCGTTTGACGGCTTCGGCTCTCCGGAAAGGGACTCACCTGAGCGCCGGCTTTTCTGCGGTGCTTTTTTGCGGTCCCTGTCCCACGGCCACACGGCGGCTCTCCATGCCATTCGTCGATGATCCCATGCCATTGGTAAGCAGCAGATGACGGAACGCGGAAAAGAAACGATACTTTTTGTGGATGACGAGGAGAGCATTCTCGACATCACCGGGGAATACTTCAGGCACAAGGGGTACCAGGTGTTGACGGCGGGCAACGGCCATCAGGCTTTGGAGGTTCTTGCCTCCCACCAGGTGGACTGCTGCTTTACCGACATCAACATGCCGGGCATGGACGGCCTGGAGCTCGCCGAGCACATTCGCCAGAAGGATGTCTCCATTCCCGTGGTGGTCATGACCGGTTTTCCCTCCCTGGAAAACACCCTCTCCACCTTGAAAAACGGGGTTGTGGATTTTCTCATCAAGCCGGTGAAGCTCGAGCAGATGGAGCTGTGCGTCAACCGTGTCTTCAGGGAGCGGGAGCTCTTTTTGAAGAACCTGCTCCTGGCCAAGGAAGTGGAAGGCAAGGAGCGGCTGGAGTCCCTCAATGCCGAGCTCGTGGGCAAGGTGGAAGAGCTCAACATCATGAACCGCATCATGGATGACTTTTCCGCCATCAGCTCCAGCGAGGAGCTCTTCAAGAAGGCCACGGAGTCTGCCGTGGACATCACCGGCGCAGAGTCCTCCCGGTTTTTTATCGTGAGTGAGTCCGTGGACACCCCCTTTGAGATGGCGGCCACCGGTTCCAACGGTGCCCGCATCTCCCTGGATGGCCTTGCCCGCTACGGCGGTGAGCTTGAAGCGCTCATCCGGGAGGTGGCCCTGGAAGGGGTTCCCACCCTCATCTCCCACAGCACCCGGCTCCGGGAGATGAAGGCTCCCATGAGTTCCGTGGTGCTGGTGCCCTTGAAGATCCGGGCCAAGAGCCTGGGGGTGCTGGTGACCTGTCACCTGGACGAAGCGCGCCATTTTTCCGAAAAAGATGTCTACCACCTGAGCTTCATGACCCAGAAGGCCGCGGGCAACGTGGAAAACGTGGCCCTTTACGAGAACATCTACGACAACCTTTTTTCCACCCTGTCGGCCTTTGTCAAGGCGGTGGAAGCCCGTGATTCCTACACCAACCAGCACTCCAACCGGGTGGCGGAGCTGGCCATTCTCCTGGGCTCGGAGCTGGGGTGCACCAAAGAGGAACTCGATGTCCTGAATTTTGCCGGACGGCTCCACGATATAGGAAAGATAGGGATTCGGGATGCAATACTCCTAAAGCCCGGGCGCCTGACGGACGAAGAGTTTGAAAAGATCAAAGAGCACCCCGACATCGGTGCCGACATCGTGGGCCAGCTCGGTCTCTGGGACCGGGAGGCGCAGATCATCCGCCATCACCACGAGCGGTTTGACGGCCAGGGTTATCCCGAGGGCCTGCGCGGGGTGGCCATTCCCTTTCTGGCCCGGATCCTGTCTGTGGCCGATGCCTTCGACGCCATGGCGTCGGACAGGGCCTATCGCCGGAAGATGCCCCTGGACAAGGTCACGGCCATTATCCGGGACGGGGCCGGGGGACAGTTCGACCCCAGGGTGGTGGACGCCTACCTCAAGGTGGTGCGTACCGGCGGCCTTGAGGGCACGGTGAAAAAAGAGTGATACGGGTATGTGCTGCGGCGCCTTTGCTCAGGGCGGGTGCGGTTCGGCGGACCTGGGGCAGCCCCGGGGCCGCATGACGTCTTTGGCCCCTGACCTGCGTTGGGGGGAAGACACCAAACGAGCGAACCAGGCCGTAAGGCCCGACGGACGAGTGAGTGCGTTATGGATGCAAATGTGATCAACCCATTTATTCACGCCACCTCCAATGTCTTGGAGACCATGGCCTTTGTCAGCTGCAAGGCAGGGGCTCCCTACCTGAAGCGGGACGACCGGGCCACGGGGGACGTCACCGGGATCATCGGATTGACGGGGGAGACCAACGGCACCATTGCCGTGACCTTTGACGAGGGAAGTATCCTTCGGGTGGTCTCCAACATGTTCGGTGAGGAGATCACCGAACTGTCCCATGAGGTGTCCGATGCCGTCGGCGAGATCATCAACATGATCTCGGGGCAGGCTCGGCGTGAGATGGAAGAGAACGGCCGGGTGTTTCAGGCTTCGATCCCTTCGGTGGTGAGCGGGCGGGGCCATGCCATCACCCATTACTCCGACGGGCCGAAGATCGCTATCCCCTTTACAACCGAGGGAGGGGAATTTACCATAGAAGTTTGCCTTGAATGTTAACGAAAGCGCCTGTTGTGGATTTGTGTCGCAGGTGCTATCTGTTAGGGTGAGGCAGGCCCGTGTGGGATAGATTTTGGAACCGCCTCGACGAGGCGCCATCATCCGGTGTTGTGTCTCGAACAGGAGAGACCGTCCTGTGGGCCATGAGATTAGAGAACCCTTGGGTACCGTCATGGGGTTACCCGGTGAAGGGACGGTGGGGTCGCGTTAGAGATCGATGGAGATCGGGAAATGAGTACATCCTTGAAGATCCTTGTTGTTGATGATTTTGCCACCATGCGCCGAATCATGAAAAACATCCTCAAGCAACTGGGGTACACCAACATCACGGAAGCCGATGATGGGACCACGGCGCTGGAGGAGTTGAAGCGGGGCAGCTTTGACCTGATTATTTCGGATTGGAACATGCCCAAGATGACGGGTCTTGATCTGCTGAAACTGGTGCGCTCCGATCCCGTTTATAAAGATATTCCATTTCTTATGGTGACCGCCGAAGCCCAGAAACAGAACGTCATCGAAGCGGTGCAGGCGGGTGTATCAAACTATGTGGTGAAGCCGTTTACGGCCGAGGCCATCGCAGACAAGCTGGGCAAAATAATTGGATAGACTACCGAGGTGTCCCCTCGTTATCTCCCCCTCCCTTGGCTTTGCGTAATAACCCACTTCCACGACCGAATGCAGTAAGATAGGACCGTAGCAATCATGGCGGACACCAGGATGATCAAAGTACTCATAAAAGGGGAGCTGGACAGCTCTCTGCTTATGGGGATGCTTTCCAATTGCGACCTCAAGATCGAGTCGGCGCCGGAGTTAACGGCAGTGACGGAGGTGTCCGGCGACTCCGGTTATGGGGCCGTCGTGGCCTCACACCTGTCCGAAAGCGACGCTTCGGCCCTCTCCCTGTTTCTGAAACGATGCGGTGAACCGCCCCTTATCCTCGTGGGCAAGGGCCCGGAACCCGATTATGGGAACACCCTGCATCTTGACGACGGGGTGGGCGCGGACGAGCTGGTGGATGCCTGCCGCTCCATGGCCCTTGCCGCCCCTGGCGCATCCGCGGCAGCGGGGTTTGACAGCCGGGGCCTCATCGGAGAGAGCGAGGGCATCCGGCGGGTCCTGAAGGTGGCCAACAAAGTGGCCACCACCGACAGTACCGTGCTGATAACCGGGGAGAGCGGGACGGGCAAAGAGCTCATCGCCCGTGCCATCCACCGCAACAGCCCCCGGCGCAACGCCCCTTTGGTGGTGATCAACTGCGGCGCCATTCCGGGTGAACTCCTGGAAAGCGAGCTCTTCGGCCATGAAAAGGGCGCCTTTACAGGGGCCCACAGGGCCCGGCCGGGTCGGTTTGAGCTGGCCGACGGAGGCACCATTTTCCTCGATGAGATCGGGGACATGAGCCCCGACCTCCAGGTGAAGCTCCTTCGGGCTATCCAGGAGAAGTGCTTTGAGCGGGTGGGGGCCACGCGCTCCATCCACGTGGACATACGCATCATTTCCGCCACCAACAAAGACCTTGCCCTGGCCGTGGAGCAGAAAGCGTTCCGCGAAGACCTCTACTACCGCCTCAACGTGATTCCCGTGATCATGCCCCCCTTGCGGGAGCGGCGAAGCGACATCCCCCTTCTGGCAGAGCATTTCATGGACAAACTTGCGCGCCGCACCGGCATGGAGAAGAAGAGTTTCTCTCCTGAGGCCATGGACACCATGACGGCCTATGACTGGCCCGGCAACGTCCGTGAACTCGAGAACCTGGTGGAGCGGTTTTCCGTGCTGGTGGACGGCAACATCGTGGACGTGGAGGACCTGCCCGATCACTTCACCGCAGAGCTTTCCGACGGCGGTGCCCCCCAGGACGCGGCCCTCTTTTGTGATGTGCGCCACGGAGTCAACTTCCAGGAGTCCGTGGAACAGCACCAGAAATCCCTGATTCTTCAAGCGTTGAACGAATCCAACTGGGTGAAGGCCAAAGCGGCCGAGCTTCTCAGCATGAAGCGGACCACCCTGGTGGAGAAGATCAAAAAGATGAAGATTGAAGAGGGGTCGACCTCCTCTGCTGTGTAGGCCGCCTTGTGTCGGCATGCTCCTCTCCGCGGTTCGGGTGCCCCTTGCGGCCCCGGGCCTTACCCGTGCGACTTCCCCTGTCCTGCCCTGTCAAATTCTTGGCGCCTGTCCAGCTCGTTTACCGCCTCTTTTCAGAGGGGCTCCGACTCCGAATCAACGGCAATTTGTCGTGCTTTACGATGGTTACGGCCTGCCTGGGCCTTCTGGCACAGGGGTTGCAAAACCCATGGGCGATCGGCTGCGCCAGGCGTGCATCCGGCGGGGAATCACAAGGGACCACGAAGGAGTTGACGATGACGGCATTCCCAAAACGGCAGGGCAGATGGATTCCATGGGCAGCGGCAGCCCTCGTGTTGATGGCGTGGGGGCAGGCCATGGCGGTGGAGGTGACCCGGGTGAAGGTTTTTCGGGCACCGGATCGCGTGGAGCTCACCTTTTCCGAGCCCGTGGCCGCCAAAGTGGTGAAGATCGACGACCATGAACTGCTCATTGCCCTGAAAGACGCCACCGTTTCAGAAGGCCTGCTGCCGGGGCCCGGCACCATTGAGGTGGCGGTGCGGCGCCGTACGCCGTCAGTCACCACCCTGCTGGTGCGGACGGCTGACCCTATTTTGGCCATGGAACACGGATGGACGGGCTCGCGTCTCGTGATTTTGCTCTCCCTCAAGGAGACCCTTCGCAGCAAGGCGCCCCGGAGCGTCAAGCGACCGGCCGATGTCCTCACCCCGGAGCGGGTCCTCGGACGTATTCCGGCTCCGGCCGGCTCCCGGGCCGAGGAGACCCACCTGGTGGCCCGGGAGGGCTTTTCCGGCACCGTGGACGATTTGTTGCTGGAGGTAAAAAGCACCCTTTGCCGGGAGGGGGACGGCATGGATCGCATTCTGACCCTCATGCAGAGCGGTGCGTATCGGCGCGCCGAGCAGGAGGCGGCCAAGAGCCTGAAACTCTCTGACATGCCACGGGGCTGTGCCGAGGGCCTTGAGATCCTCCGGGTGCTCAGCGGCTTCCGCTCCGCAGAGAGCAGTCACCATCAGGATGGGTTTGTCTCGCTTCCGGCCCGCATCAACGATTTTATCAGCCGGTACCCGGACTCTCCGTACCTGCCCTATGCCCTCTCCATGCTGGGAAGCACCTATGCGGCCCTGGGGGACCACGGCATGGCCGAAGGGTACTTCCGTGTGGTTCTGGAAGACCACATCGGCTTTACCGGAGCCCCGGATACGGCCTTTCGCCTGGCAAAGCTCCTGCGTCGCACGGACCGTGCCGTGGAAGCCCTGCCCATGCTCAAGACCGTGACGGACCTGGGCGAGTCCCTGGCCTTTGCCGGGGAAGCCAAAAAGGAGATGGCCCTGGTCCTCTACGACGTGGGGGATTTTGCCAAAAGCCAGGCCCTCTTTGAGGCCCTTATGGCAGAGAGCGAAGAGGCGGTGTGGCAGGATCCCGACCTTCTCCTTTACGGCGGCCAGGCTGCCTTGAGGGCGGGGCACCGTGAAGTGGCGCGCCGCTACCTGGTGCAGTTTGCCAACCTTTTTCCCGATGCCCAAGGCGCGGACATGGCCCTTGAGAGCGTGGGGGAGAGCTGGCTGGACGACGGCCGCCCGGACCGCGCCAAGGCCTTTTTCCGCATGGTTATTGAGCGCTACACCGAAGGGGAGGGCTATGTGACGGCCCTGGTCCGCCTGGCCGAGCAGCTTCCGGACCGAAAGGAGAAGGAGGCCCTCTACACCCAGGTCATCGATGATTTTTCCGAGCACCCCCTGGCGCGCCTCTCCATGCTGCGCATGGCGTCCCTTTACGATGAGGCCGGTGAGCACGAGGCCAGCGTTGCCATGGTAAAAAAACTGCTGGAGGTCGGGGCAGGGGGCTTGCGGGCCGAAGCCTATGCCCGTGCCGAGCAGGCCGTGCTGGGTCACTTCAAGGGGCTCATGGCCGAGGGTCGGTATGTGGATCTCATTGCGTTTTTTGAAAAGGAGCGGCGCCTCCTGCACAAGCTGGAGAATCCCGACATCTTTCTCCTGGCCGGAGAGGCCTTTATGACAGCCCACCTCTACGGCAGCGCCGCCAAGGAGCTGGAGCGCGCCATTGTCCTGTCCATGAAGCGGCTCAAGTGGTCGGGGGAGGAACGCCTGGCCGGTCTCTACTTTCAGCTGGGGCAGGCCCTGGACGAGGGCGGGCGCAAGAAAGAGGCGCAAACCATTTTTACCCGCTACCTGGAGCGGTACCCCAAGGCTCCGGGCCAGGGAGAATCCTCCCTGAGGCTGGGGCGCATCCTCTACGAGGCCGGTGAGCTGGAGCAGGCCGAGGTGCTGTTCAAAAAAAGCCTGAGCTTCGGCGAGGGCGCCGAGGCCCAGGTCTGGCTCTCCCGGTGCCGGGAAGATCTGGGGGACCACGCCGGGGCCGCAGGCCGCCTTAAAAAGGCGATTCCCCTCCTGGAAGCCGGGGAGCCCGTGCCGTCGGATGATCTCTATGCGGCGTACCGCCGCCTGGGAGATCTGGAGATGAAGCTGGGCAAGTACCTGGACGCGGTAACCGCCTTTGCCGGGGCGGAAAAATATGCCGGTGAAGAGGTCTCCGGTGAAGAGCTTCGTTTTTTACGGGCCGATGCCCTGGCCAAGGGCGGAGAGACAAGCCGTGCCATGGTTCTTTACCGGGCCGTCTCAACCTCGGATGATGAGTTCTGGAGCGGCATGGCCACGGAACGGCTCCGTGCCATGGAGCTCGACAAGCGCCTTGGGGGGGACCGCTGATCCCACCGGCAAAGATTTCCGGGTTTTGCCTTCAGGGGTGCTCGGAAAGAGATGCGTAGAAGTCTGTTTATCTAATGCGTTAAGCGTTTGGCCACCGGCGGAGCTGCCGGTGGCGTTTGTGATTTTAAAACGGTTGGCCCGTGGGGCCGGCAGTGAGAAGACGAAGGGAAGGACATGGCAGCGTGCCGGGTGTTATTGGTTGATCAAGGGCTCTCCCGAAGCCGGGAGTGGGGCCCCGTCCTGGAAACAAAGGGCCACGTCCTGGATCGCGTGCCGGAGCTTCCCGATGTGTCTGAGCTTGCCGTCGGGCACCACGACCTTGTGGTGGTCCATGCCCCGTCCGCAGGCCATGGTCTCACCCCTTTTCTTGCGGCCCTGGCCGCCGAGGAGGAGGGGCCCGATGCCGTGGTGGTGATGGACACCCCGGATGCCGCCCTTGCCGTGGCCTGGATGAAAGAGGGGGCCCGGGACTGCCTCATGGCCCCGGTGAGCCCGGAGCAGATTGCTCTGCTGGCCGACGCCCGGGTGGCTGCCTCGGCCGCGGGCCGGGGACGGGTGGCCGGAAAGACCCGCATTGTCACCTGCAACCCCCGCATGGAGGCCCTTCTCTCCATGCTGGACCGGGTGGCCGACAGCTCGGCTTCGGTCCTCATCACAGGAGAGAGCGGCACGGGCAAGGAGCTGATCGCCCGGTACGTGCACGGCAAGAGCCGCAGGGGTTCAGGTCCCTTTGTGGCGGTGAACTGCGCGGCCCTGCCCGAAAGCCTCATGGAGAGCGAGCTCTTCGGCCATGAAAAGGGGGCTTTTACCGGCGCCACCTCCCGAAAGGCCGGAAAATTCGAACTGGCCCAGGGGGGGACCCTGCTCCTGGACGAGATCACCGAGATGCCCGTGATTCTCCAGGCCAAGCTGCTGCGGGCCATCCAGGAGAAAGAGGTGGACCGCCTTGGCGGGACCTCACCGGTTTCCGTGGATGTCCGGGTGGTGGCCACCTCCAACCGGGACTTGAAAGAGGCCATCGAGCAGGGTCTGTTCCGGGAAGACCTTTACTTCCGGCTCAACGTCATCCCCGTCAAGATTCCCCCGCTCCGGGAGCGGCAGGAAGACATCGAAGCCCTGGCCCGTCATTTCATGGCGCGGTTCAGCGTCCAGGACGGACGCGCCGTCAAAAATTTGACGTCCGACGCCGTGGATCGCCTGCGGAATTACCCCTTTGCCGGCAACGTGCGGGAGCTGGAGAACCTCATTCACCGCGCCGTGCTTCTGGCCGACGGGGAGACCATCGGGGCCGAGGCCCTCTGGTTCGAGGAGGGGGAGATGCCCCAGCCCGCTGTCGCACCTGAAGGGAGTATTGCCCGTGATTTCAAGGGGGCACCTCTGCGGGAGGTGGAGCGCATGGTGATCTTTGACACCCTGGAACAGACCGGCGGCAACCGGACCCACGCAGCCCGGATCCTGGGGATCAGCGTGCGGACCTTAAGGAACAAATTGAACGAATACCGTGCAGACGGTTCCGAAATTCCGTAAAGGCACGGATGTTGCATTTAATTCTCCCCCAGGAACGTAAGGGCGCTCACGCGCCAGTGGACAACCCATCACCGCAAAAGAGGCCGGACCATCATGTCACGCGATTTACCCATCGACAGCACCTACGCCATGCTCGGCAAGGCCATGGATGTCTCCGCACGACGCCATAACCTCATCACGGGCAACATTGCCAACATGGACACGGTGGGGTACAAGGCCAAGGACCTGGACTTCCAGAAAACCCTGGAGATGGAGATGACCCGGGGGGGCGGCCCCCTGGACCGGACCCACGACAAACACCTCCAGGGCCGTCCCGCAGGGGCCTTTGACGCAGAGATGGAGGAAGACGCGCCCGTGGACCTGGACCGGGAGATGTCCCGGCTGGTGGAGAACAACATCCGGTACCGCTCCACCGTGGAGATGATGATGCGCAAGGTGGCCACCCTTCGGGATGCCATCGGCGAAGGCGTGAAATAACGTTTGAGGGGGAATTACCATGGATCTTCTGGGAGCCATTAAAGTCAGCAGTTCGGCCCTTACGGCCCACCGCACCAAGATGAACGTGGTGGCGGAAAACATCGCCAACTCCGAGACCACCCGCACCGCCGAGGGCGGGCCCTACCGTCGCAAGATGGTGGTCTTTGAAAAAGAAGCGCCCGAGAGCTTCGATAACGTCTTCGCACGGGAGATGGCCCGGGGTGACACCGTGAAGGTGACGGAGATCGTCAGCTCCCCCGAGGACTACCGCCTGGAGTACAACCCCGAGCACCCGGACGCCGACCCGGAGACGGGGTATGTGAAGATGCCCAACGTGGATGTCCTCTCCGAGGTGGCGGACATGATGGTGGCCAGGCGCTCCTACGACGCCAGCGCCACGGCCGTGGAGAACTCCAAGAACATGATCATGAAGGCCCTTGAGATCGGGCGCTGATAGGAGACAGGTGGTACCATGAAGATTACCCAGCTCACACAAGGCGTCTCCACCCCGCAGCCTTCGGCTGAAAACCGGGTGGGAAACGGCCCCTCCTTTGAAGAGCGCTTCAAGGGCGCCCTGGCCGAGGTCAACACCAAGCAGCAGGACGCCGACAGCGCCGCCCAGCAGGTGATCTCCGGCAAGAAGGGCATCCACGAAGGGATGCTGGCCCTCCAGGAAGCGGACATTGCCATGAAGGCCCTGCTTCAGGTGCGCAACAAGGTGATCTCCGCTTACAACGATGTGATGAAAATGCAGGTGTAGTCCCTGCCCGTTGTCTTATTCCCCCTCCCGTGACGCATCTTCCGATGGACCGAGGAGCTCGATTTACGCTGTCTGCCATGAGGTAACCTGCAGGTGTTTCAGTTTTTTCAACAGATCCGTGACGTTCTCGCCAAGATGCCCCTTTCCCGCAAGATTGCGGTGGGCGCCCTCCTTTTTGTGGTCATCAGTCTCTTTGCCGGGATTATTTTCTGGAGCAACATGGTGGAGTACCGCTCCCTGTACCGCGGCCTCTCCCCCGAAGACGCCTCCCAGGTGGTGACCCGCCTCAAGGAACTCAAGATTCCCTACAAGCTGGAATCCGGCGGCTCCGGTATCTCCGTGCCTGCGGATAAGCTCTACGACCTGCGCCTCTCCATGGCCTCCGAAGGCCTGCCCAAGGGCTCCGGCGTGGGCTTTGAGATTTTTAACAAGACCGAGTTCGGCACCACGGAGTTTGTCCAGAAGCTCAACTTCCAGCGTGCCCTCCAGGGGGAGCTGGCCCGGACCATCCGGGAGATCGAGGAGGTGAGGGACGCCCGCGTCCTCATCGTCATGCCCAAGGACTCCGTGTTCGTTGAAGAGTCCAAGCCCCCGTCCGCCTCCGTGCTCTTAAAGCTGCGCAAGACCCTGCCCCAGAGCCAGGTGGAAGCCATCGTGCACCTGGTGGCAAGCTCCGTGGAAGACCTCACCCCGGACCGGGTCACCGTGGTGGACTCCCGGGGCAAGATCCTCTCCAGCGGCACCCCCGAGGATGCGGATAAACAGCTCCTCAACTCCCAGCTCTCCTACAAGCTCGCCTACGAGCGGAACGTCACCCAGCGCATCCAGAGCATGCTGGAGCGCATCGTGGGCCAGGGCAAGTGCATCGTGCGTGTCACCGTGGACATGGATTTTTCCCGGGTGGACGTGAGTGAAGAGCTCTTTGATCCCGACGGGCAGGTGGTGCGAAGCCGCCAGAATGTGGCTGAAAAGAGCGACAAGACCAACGTCGGGCCGGACAAGATCTCCAGCGTCAACCCCCTGGCCGACCTGGACCCCAATCGAAAAACCGAGAGCAAGCAGCGCAACGACGACACGGTTAACTATGAAATCAGCCGCACCACCCGCCGCACCACCCGCCCCCTGGGGGAGGTGATGCGCATCTCCGTGGCCGCGGTCTTAGACGGTACCTACACCACGGAGATCTCGGAAGACGGCACCCGGAGCCGTAAATACGTGCCCAGAAGCGCCGAGGAGATGAAGCTCTTTACCACCATCGTGCGCCAGGCCATGGGCTACAGCTCAGACCGGGAAGACCAGGTCTCGGTGGAGTCCATGCCCTTTACCATGGACGACGACTGGGAGCTGGAGCAGCCTCCGGCCAAGGGCGTGGACAAGCTTGTGGACGATTACGGCAAGCTGGGGCTCAACCTGCTGGCCATCCTTCTGGTCTTCCTCTTTGTGGTGCGGCCCCTGATCCGCACCCTGCGTGAGGTGAACCAGCAGGAGGAGGACGATATCTTCGATGAGGACGACGACGGCGTCACCGTCTCCATCGGGGGAGATGCCCAGGCCGACGGGGTGCTTCGGGACGGTACGCCCCAGGAGCGCGCCATGCGACTGGTGCGTGAAGATGTGGACAAAGCGGCCAACATTATCAAAGGCTGGCTGGGGGAGGAGTAGGGACAATGCCTGCAGAAAACGCACAAAAAGGGGACAAGGCCATGACAGGCCCCATGAAGGCGGCCATTTTCCTTCTTTCGCTGGGGGAAGGCCGGGCCGCCGAGGTGTTCAAGAAATTAAACGACGCCGAGATCCGGCTGGTGGCCACCACCATGACCCAGATCCGGGAGATCCTCCCGGAAGACCTGGCCGCCGTGGCCAACGAGTTCATCGAACTCTTCGAAGGGGACACCAAGCTGATGGTGGAGTCCGGAGACTTCCTCCGAAACGTCATCAAAAACACCCTGCCTGCGGATCGTGCCGAAGAGATCCTGAAAGAGATCGAGGCCCTGCAGCGGGACAAACCCTTTGGCTGGAGCCGGGACGTCAACGTGGCATCCCTCTCCACGGCCCTGCTCCTGGAGCATCCCCAGACCATCGCCATGATCATGGCCCATTTGCCCCCGGACATTGCGGCGGACGTGCTGATCTCCTTTCCCGAGGAGATGAAAGGGGACGTTGCCTTAAGGGTGGCCCGCATCGGGCAGATCCCCGAGGAGATCGTCCGGGACGTGGACGGCGCCCTCAAGGACGAGCTCAAGAACATGGTCAGCTCCGGCGGCAAAGTGGGCGGACTCCAGGTGCTGGTGGACATCATCGGCGGCGTGGACAAGGCCACCGAGGACACCGTCATGGAGATGATCGAGGAAGAGGACATGGAAATGGCCATGAACGTCCGGGACATGATGTTTGTCTTCGAAGACCTCGTGGGCGTGGACGATCGCGGTATGCGCGAGGTGCTCAAGCGGGTGGAGGGGGCTCAGCTCACCATTGCCCTGAAGACCGCCAGCGAAGACATGAAGAACAAGATCCTCGGCAACCTCTCTTCACGTGCCGCCGAGATGATCCTGGAAGATCTGGAGGTCATGGGGCCGGTGAAACTCTCCGAGGTGGAGGGGGCCCAGCAGGCCGTTGTGCAGGCGGCCAAGGACCTGGAGGCCGAGGGCACCATTACCCTGGCCGGAAAAGGCAAAGACGATATCCTGGTGTAACCCAGAAGGTGTCCGCGGCCGCATTTGCGCAGGAACGGACACGCACCAGGCAGTGTGAGTTTGAATGGTTTGCCCGGGGTACCGGGCTGGTTGGGAGACGGTATGACGGAAAACGGGTTTCGCCCCCTGGTGGGGGTCTCCTCCGGAGCGTTTGAAACATCAACGGTACCCAGTGGGGAGAGTAGCGGAGGGATACAGAATTTCCACCGCCTGGAGTTCAAACAGGAAGAGCCCAACCCCGAAGGGGGCGAGCCGGTGGAGACCGGAGAGGCCCCCTTTGCGCCGGAAGCGCCGGAGCCTCCCCCGGTTCAGGAGACACCGACGCCCCCGCCAGCACCGGAACCACCCCCTGAGCCCGACACCGCCGATGTGGAAACCGGTGACCAGGAGACCGCACCAGCCACTCCCGCCGAGGACTCCGGCCTTTTTGAGGTGGAGCGCCAGGCCTTTGAGATGGGTTTTGAGAAGGGTGAGCGCGAAGGCTTCAGCAAAGGGGAAGAGCGGGCCATGGAGATGCTGGTACGCCTTGAAAACCTGATCCTTGGCTTTGAAGGTGCGTGGCGTAAAAGCTGTGAAAACCGGGAAGAAGAGGTGGTTCGCCTGGCCCTGGTGGTGGCGGAAAAAGTGGCCCTGGCCAAGGCCGACCGGGACGATGAAATGGCAGCCCGCTCCCTGGTGGAAGCCCTGGCAGCCCTGGAGAATCCCGGGACCTGTACCGTGCGGGTGAATCCCGATGACTTTGATTCGGTGGAGCGCCTGAGGGGCGACCTTTTTCAGCGTGTTGCCAACCTCCAGGAGATCACCATTCTTCCGGACGGGGTGGTTGAGGAAGGGGAAGTCCGCTTAGAGAGCGACAACGGCTGGCTGGAAACCCACGCCAGAAAACGCCTGGATGAGGTCCTCTCCCGCGTGGGCGAAGCCGCGGGCATTTCCATGGGCGACCCCGGGGAGGTGCCGGGTGGCGTATGACCACGGGGTCTGGAAGATCATGGAAGAGGCGGCCCGCCAGACGCGTCTCTTTTCCTCCGAAGGCCGTGTAGAGCAGGTCCTGGGGCTCGTGGTGGAAGGCCGGGGCCTCAAGGCGGGTATCGGCAGCCTGGTTACCATCCTCACCGCTTCGGGCAGAGCCCTGGCAGGGGAGGTTGTGGGGTTCCGGGAAGGCCGCGTGGTGATCATGCCCTACGGCGACATCGCCGGGGTGTGCGAGGGAGACCGCATCCGCCTGTCTGAATCCGAGCCCGCCGCCAGCGTGGGAGACGGCTTTCTGGGCCGGGTGGTGGATGGCCTGGGCCACCCCATCGACGGCAAGGGTCCTCTGGGGCCCTGTGTGGACTATCCCCTTTACGGAAAGCCCATTAACCCCATGGAGCGTCGGCCCGTGGATGAATTCCTGGACGTGGGGATCTCCGCCATCAACCTCATGACCCCGGTGGGACGCGGCCAGCGCGTGGCCATCATGGCCGGTTCCGGGGTGGGCAAGAGCGTGCTCATGGGCATGATGACCCGCTACACCGAAGCCGAAGTGGTCATCATCGGCCTCATCGGCGAGCGCGGCCGTGAGGTCAAAGATTTTGTGGACAAGACCCTGGGCAAAGAGGGCCTGGAACGGGCCGTGGTGGTGGCGGCAACCTCGGACAGCCCCCCCCTGGTGCGCATGCGCGGTGCCTACCAGGCCACGGCCCTGGCAGAGTACTTCCGGGACCAGGGCAAGGATGTGCTCCTGATCATCGATTCCATCACCCGTTTTGCCATGTCCTCCCGGGACGTGGGGCTCTCCGCAGGCGAGGCCCCCACCAACCGCGGTTACACCTCTTCATTTTTCGTGAAGATCCCCATCCTGCTGGAGCGGGCCGGGGCCGTGGAGGGCAAGGGCTCCATCACCGGGTTCTACACCACCCTGGTGGAAGGGGACGACATGAACGATCCTGTGGGGGACACCGTGCGTTCCATCGTGGACGGCCACATCGTTCTCTCCAGGGACCTGGCCAACCGGGGCCATTACCCCGCCATCGAAGTACTGGGCAGCGTGAGCCGTGTGGCAAGCGACGTGGTGGGACCCGACCACCTGGCCCTGCGAAGCAGGCTCCAGGGGCTGATGTCCACCTACCGTCAGTCCGAAGACATGATCGCCATCGGGGCCTATAACCAGGGCAGCAACGCCCAGATCGACGAGGCCATTGCCTTAAAGCCCAAGATCGACGACCTGCTTCGCCAGAACGTGGAGATGAAGTGCAGCTACGGCGTCTCCCTCAACCGGTTGAAGGCCCTTTTTATGGCGTAAGGAGGGGGGCAACCGTTCAGCCTTTAAAAAAAGCCTCCGGCGGCAAGGTGGGGGCACCTTGAAACCCTATGGCGAATGCAGGGCGGTAGACATTACGCATACGTTTTCGGGCATTCGCGTGATGTGTGGCATGCGACAACTGTTTTTGCAAAATCGGCCCATTTCATTCTTCATTTGCCCAAACGGTTTTTATGGCCTGTTTGTTAAACCCGCCTTTGTAAAATCAGGCAAAAGTTTAGCCCCCGGCAGGGCCGCCGGAGGCACTGTTTTTTTATGAAAAAATTTACATTCAAATTAGAGTCGGTGCTCTCCCTGCGCGAGCACAAGGAGCGCCTTGTGATGCAGGAGGTGGGGGCCCTCACCCAGGAGCTGGCCCGGGTCAAGGGGGAGATGACGGCCCTTGAGGAGGAGCGGGCCGAGGTGGAACAGAACCTTTCCCGTCGCATGGGCAACGGCATGAGCGGCGCCGAGCTCCAGGGGGTTCAGGCCTACATCAAGGGCATCGCCGTTCGGTGGCAGGAAGAGCTGGTCCTGTCCGAGAAGGTCCAGCGGTACCTGGACGCCAAGCGCGGTGAGCTGGCCAAGTGCGCGGTGGAGCGAAAGGCCATGGAAACCCTGAAGGAGAGACAGCGTGAAGCGTTTCTCCGCGAACAGGACGAAGAGCAGCGCAAACTGGACGAAGAGACAGTACTGGTGCACCGGGCGGCCACGGCCCGGAGCCGGGAGTGAGGACGTGATGAAGGCAATGAGAGTTGTGATGGTGGGGATGCTTATTTGCTGGAGCCTGTGGGCTCCTGTGCTGGCAGCCGATCCCCAGGACGGGGAAGCCCCCGAGGGCCAAGAAGCTGCCGCCCCCGTGGTGGAGACCCCGGAAATCCTCTTCCGGGGCCTGGAGGCCAAGCGCATCGCCCTTGAAGCCAGGGCCGAAGCCATTCGCCTGGAGGAGAAAAAGCTCAAAGAACTTAAAGCCGAGCTGGACGCCACCCGTGAAACCCTGGAGACCCTCCGCCGTCAGATCGAAACCAGCCTGAGCCGCCTGGAAGCAAAGGAGAAGGCGGTGAACGAAGCCCAGCGCCTGGAGGAGGAGAAAAAGATCAAGCAGCTGGTCAAGCTCTACTCCAGCATGAAGCCCAAACAGGCCGCAGCCATCGTGGACAGCATGGACATCGTCATTGCCGAGCGCCTCTTCATGAACCTCAAAGGAGACGTGGCAGGAAAAATCCTCGCCTATGTGGCAAAGGACAAAGCCGCGCGCATCAGCGAACGCCTCGCCGAAACGTTAGCCGACCTGCCGGAGGTGAAGTAGAACACCCCCGGTGAACCTCAGAGAAACCAAACGCAAAAAGGCCGTGATTCCATGGGAATCACGGCCTTTTTTGTTTGTGGGTTTTGCATGCCTCCGGCGGCCCTGCCGAAGGCCATTGCGCGTTGCCCTGAGGAACGAAGGGCAACGCGCAATGGCAATCAGCTTTCGAGGTGGCTCACCTCGCCGCCGGAGGCTTGCTTTTCTTGCTCAACGTCACCTGTTCAGTGCGTATAGGTCTTGTCGATGGTTGAGATGTAGAGGATGTCGTTCTCTTTTTTGACGAACACATGGATCTGGAGGTCCCGGCAGCTTTTTTTGAAGCATTCGTCGAGCTGGATGACGGCGTTGTCGTCCGTCAGGAGGTTTTTGAGCCTTCCGGAATCCGGGAACTGGAGAAGGACCTTTTCCCCCGGGGCTTTTTCAACGTCCCCGCAGGGGATGACGTCGCCGGAGTCGGCCATGAGGCGCCCCAGCTCCTCTTCGCTGGCGTTGGCATAGATCTTTGCCATGAGGTAGTCCACGGCCCCCAGGCCGTAGAGGGGGAGTTCGCACAGGGCGATGATGAAGCCCCTGGGACGCTTTCGGGAGATCTGGATCTCCTCGATGGTCTCCTTGCAGTAGGGCTGGCGGGTGAGGGTGTAGATTCCTTCGTCTTCTTCGAGCATGTAGACGGCGTTGATGCGCTGGCCCACCCCTTTGTCTCCGGTGCGGGTCTCCTCCACGCGCGGGGCCGACATGGTCAGGGCCGAGGCGCACCCCATGGCGAGAAGGAGACTTGAAAGCCAGATGAGGCCGATGGTTCTTTTCAGGTGCATGGTGTTCTCCCGTTGCTCTGGTGGCGGTTGGCTTTATGACGGATCACTGGATAAGGGGGGTGAGCCCCCGGCGCGTCATGTTTGCCCTGGCCTTTTCCGACAGGGTGTAATTGAGCACTTCCCGGACCACCCCGGAAGGCTGGCCCCGGGTCACCAGGGAGAAGGTCTGCGTGTAGGGGTAATCTTCGGAACCGGGCTCAAGCCCGTCGATGGTGAAGATTTTGACGTTGTCGTATTTGGCCACCACGCTGCGTGTGGCAAAGGAGAGGGCCCCGGGAATGTGGCTCACTGCCTCAACGGCCGACGAGGAGTGGGCCGCCTGGTAATCGAATTTCATCTGGGACGCGCCCATGGCCTGACGCACAAAGTTGACATAGGCCCCGGTCTCCTTGACCGGGGTGACGATGCGCACGGGCAGGTCCGGTCCCCCCACCTCTTTCCAGTTGGGGATGTTGCCGCTGAAAAGGCGCCTTACTTCGGTGAGGGAGAGGTCCCCCACCGGAATCTCCGTACAGGCAATGACCACCATGGGATCCTTGCAGATGGGGATGGCCACGAGGCCCTGTTTTCGATCCTCCGGAGAGAGGGGCAGGGCCGAGGCGGCCAGCTCACAGAAGCCGTTTTTCAGCCGGTTGATGGACACCTGGGAGGAGAAGACATGGAGGGTGACATTGAGACCGGTGGTCTGTTTGAAGTCGTTGAGGACGGTTTTGCCGAAGGCCTCGGCAATCTGGGAGGAGCAGCTGGCGTTGACCATGCCCTGGGCGGACACCGAGGCAGGCAGAAGGCACGACAGGGCGATGAGTAAAACGAAAAGAGCGTTATTCCTGGGTGACATGGCATCTCTCCGAGTGGAAGGTTGACGATCTGTATATCGAAACATAAAGAGCTGTTCGGTTCCTGGTAATGCCGAAAACCACGATACGAATATGCTGCCCCGAGGTAAAGTGAAATATTTCAGGCCGGACAGCCATGGGAGGGAATATGAGGTGTGTATCTTAAAATGAACGACGATCGCAACATAAAAATAGTGTTCGATAATTTTGTTGACAGGAAAAATGGGATGCCCGTATACTTTTTTTATAATGATATACGCTGTTTGATGATGTCGAACAACTGAGGGCCAACGGCTCACGTCCGGCCCCTGTTCCGTGGAACCGGAGAACTGGTTTCGATTCACCCGTTTGTGCGATGCAAGGGAGACTGCCATGGAGATTCGCGGAGGGATGGAGCTGGTGCGTGATGTTCTGGACAAGGGGCTGTGCGTGGATTGCGGTGGTTGCGTGGGGCTCTGTCCCTATTTTCGGAGCCATAAGGGGCGCGTGGCCATGCTTTTCGACTGCAACCTCGAGAAGGGGCGTTGCCACGCCCACTGCCCCAGGGCGGAAGTGGACCTGGACGCCGTTAGCAAAAAGCTTCCCGGGGGCCATTACACAGGAGAGCCCGCAGGCCGCTTTCTTCGCATGGTCAAGGCCCGTGCCGGAAAGAAGATGGTTGGCAGGGCGTCATACCAGAACGGGGGGACCGTCTCTTCCCTCCTGGCCCTGGCTTTTGACACCGGGCTCATCGACGCCGCGGCCCTCACCGATCGAAAGGGCCTGATGCCCCTGCCCCGCGTGGTCACCGACGTGGCCGGGGTCCTGGCCTGTGCCTCCTCCAAGTACATGGCATCCCCCACGGTGGGTGCCGTACATGAAGCCGTGGCCGAAGGGTTCCGGCGCATCGCCATGGTGGGGACGCCCTGCCAGGTGACCTCCGTGGGGCAGATGCGGTGCGATTCCCTGGATCGCTCTGAAACCGATCCCGTGACCCTGACCATCGGCCTTTTCTGCACCTGGGCCTTAGACGCCCGCCAATTTTCCGACCTGGTCCCCGACGGGGTGGATGCCGGGGCCGTCACCGGAATGGACGTACCACCGCCCCCTGCCTCGGTGTTTTCCCTTCACACCCCGGACGGCACCGTCAACCTTCCCCTGGAGTCCATTCGAAACGCCATCCCGGACGGCTGCCGGGTCTGCCCGGACATGACCGCGGAGTTCACCGACCTTTCCGTGGGGGCCATGGAGGGGGACACGTCCTGGAATCTTCTCATCTGTCGGACCGAGGTGGGAGACGCCCTGGTGGAAATGGCCGTAAGCAGAGGCTACCTTGATACCGACCCCGTGGATCCGGCCCAGGCGGACCGCCTCATGGAGGCCGCCGCCGCAAAAAAAGCCCGGGCCCTTCTGAAGGCCCGTGAGGACGGGGGGCTCAACAGTGAAGAGGGGCCGTCGATGTTTCGCGTGGCCCCTGCCGTTGTGGACAAGATCATGAACCGGGGCCGCCGGTCCCTGGCGTCAGGGAGGTGCGATGAGCCATCTGCATAAAGAGAAGCCGGGAACGCGTCGGCTCTGCATGGGAAACGAGGCCATTGTCCGTGGGGCCCTGGAGGCCGGAGTGGCTGTTGCCGCAGGCTACCCTGGAACCCCGTCGTCCGAGATCATTGAAACCCTTTCGGAGTCGGCTGAATCCCAAGGGCTCTATGTGGAGTGGTCGGTGAACGAAAAGGTGGCCCTGGAGGTGGCGTCTGCCGCTTCCTTTGCCGGACTGCGGTCCCTGGCCGTGATGAAGCAGCCGGGCCTCAACGTGGCTTCAGACTACCTGCTCCACTTGTCGGGCTCCGGTACCCGGGGGGGCATTGTGCTGGTCTCTGCCGACGACCCCGGGGCTCTTTCCAGCGTCAACGAAGGGGAGACCCGGCCCTACGCCAAGCTCATGGAGGTGCCCCTGCTGGAACCTGGGGATGTCCAGGAGGCAAGAGAGATGACAGCCTGGGCCTTCGAGCTCTCCGAGAGCATCCGCAACGTGGTGCTCTTGCGGACCGTGACCCGGCTCTCCCATGCCAGCGGCACCGTGGTGATGGGTAATGTTCAGGAGACAGAGAAGAGGGCGCGCTTTACCCATGACGGGTTTATTATCGACCCCATGGAAGGGGTGGTGATGAGCCCGCCCGTGGAGTGGAAACACGGCCAGCAGCAGGAGAAACTCGAAAAGGCCCGGGCCCTTTTTGAGACCTCTCCTTTTAACACCTACGAAGGCCCGGACAACCCGGAGCTGCTCATCATCACCAGTTCGGTCTGTGCCCTCTACAGCCGGGAGGCCGTGAGCCTTCTGAAGGCCCAAGAGAGGGTGGGGATTCTTAAGCTCGGCACCACCTGGCCCCTGCCCGAGGTCCTGGTGAAAAAACACCTGGCCTCCACCGAAAAAGTTCTGGTGGTGGAAGAGGTTCTTCCGTTCCTGGAAGGGGAGATCAAGATCCTGGCCGCTGAGTCCGCAGGGGAAATCGGCGTAAAACACTTCTTTGGTAAAAAAGAGGGGAACCTCGCCTCCACCGGGGAGATGAACCCGGACCGCGTGGTGGGTGCCCTGTCCGCCATCCTGGAGATTCCCTATGAAGGCCTGGAGGCTGCCTACGCCCAGCGGGCCACCGAGGTGTCTTTCATGGGCTCCCCCAACCGGGAGGCCACCTTCTGCCCGGGGTGCCCCCATCGCGCCTCCTTCTGGTCCATCAACACGGTCCTGTCCATGGACAACCGCAACGGCTTTGTATGCGGAGACATCGGCTGCTACTCCATGGCCGTGCTTCCGGCCGGGTTCTCGACCCTCAAGACCCTGCATGCCATGGGCTCCGGCACTGGCGTGGCCAGCGGATTCGGCAAGCTCTCCCCCTTTGGCATGGACCAGCCCGTGGTCTCGGTCTGCGGGGACAGCACCTTTTTTCACTCCATTCTTCCCCCCCTTGCCAACGCCATCCACCACCGGGCCAACCTGACCCTTGTGGTCCTGGACAACAGCGGCACGGCCATGACAGGCTTTCAGCCCCATCCGGGCCTTGGGGTCGATGCCATGGGAAGCCCCGCCCACTCCATTGATATCCCCACGGTGTGCAAGGCCCTTGGCGCCCGCGTCAGCGTGACCGATCCCTTTGAGGTGGCCACCACCCGGGAGACCCTCTTTGACCTCATGGAGCAGGAGGGCGTTGGCGTCCTGGTCCTCAAGCAGGCCTGCGCCCTGAGCCCTGAAAAAAAACGCACCAAAGCCTGGGAGATGAGCGTGGACGAGTCCACCTGCCTGGGAGAAACCTGCGGATGCAACCGCCTCTGCACCCGCATTTTTGCCTGCCCAGGCCTTGTCTGGGACAAAGAAAAAGGCACAGCCCGCATCGATGAGGTGGTATGCACCGGTTGCGGCGTCTGCGCGGATATTTGCCCTGTGGGCGCCATCGGCAAGGTGGCACCGGTATAAAAGAAAAGGCAAAAAGCGCCTCCGGCGGGCAGGGGCTGAGCCCCTGCACCCCAGGTTCGCAAATGCTCCGGGGCTTCGCCCCTTCACATTTGCTGACGGGCTGCGCCCGAGAATAAGGTCATGGGCTATACATTTTTTTCATGGTTCAAAAATGCCATGAAGAAAAGGCATATGATTTGCCGCTATCGATGAAATACCCAAAATTATATTCAAAAGATGTTTGTCAAACTTTTCAAAAGTTTGGCCCCCGGCAGGGCCGCCGGAGGCGTTTGTTGAACTTGTTTTTGTGTTCGTGCTTTTTTGCGGACAGAGGAGAGCATATGGATGGCAGAGGACTTCCCCATGATCCGTACAATTTGATTGTTGCGGGGGTGGGCGGGCAGGGCAACGTGATGACGTCGCGGACCATCGGCTCCATGCTGGCGGCCCAGGGTTTTTTTGTTACCATCGGGGAGACCTTCGGGGCGTCGCAGCGTGGGGGCTCGGTGATGAGCCACCTTCGTATTTCCGCCCGGTGCAGCTGGTCGCCGCAGATTCCGTTGGGCAAGGCGCACATGGTGGTCTCCATGGAGCCCTCCGAGGCGATTCGGGTGCTCAAGGATTTTGGGAACCGTCAGGTGAAGGTGATCACCAACACGCGTCCTTTTCTGCCGGTGGGGGTGATCTCCGGGCAGCTCAGTTACCCCTCGGATGAGGAGATCAGGGGCTGGATCCTGGAGATGACAGAGGGGGCCTGGTTCCTCAATGCCACGGAAGAAGCCGTCAAGATCGGAGCGCCGGTGCTGGGCAACGTCATCATGGCAGGGGCTTTGGCGGGAACAGGTGAACTTCCCCTGGCACGGGAGCTGTTTGAAGGGGCTGCGGAAAAGCGGTTTGACGGGGAGACGCTGGCTCAGAATCTCACAGCATTTGATGTGGGGGTCGCGGCCGTTTCCGGCTGAGCGTCCCCCCCACCAAGCTGTGAACGATAGGAGAATATGATGAAGAAACTCCCTGTGTGGGAGTACTCTTACCTAATACACAGTCCGTGCCAAGATGGGAAAATAATTTATGGAACCCTGAATAACGGGGCTTCTGGTCTTCTTTGGGGCCCAAAGGGCAGGGATGGGAAAAGGGAAAAAAAGATCCGGGTGACTCCATTGGAGTCACCCGATGCCGCCCGGTGGATAAAAAAGTCTCACCGGGCGTTTGTTTTATGCGTACCGAATGAGTATTCGGCTCAACAATGCCCCGGAGTGCGGCGCTCCAGGGCACAAGGGAGTTCGGGGGGCAACCGGCCGATGGCCCAAACGAGGATCAAAGCGCATTGTCAATCTGCTTTCAAGGTGGCACACCTTGCCGCCGGAGGCTTGTTTTTTAAATTCTGAAGGGTCTATTCAGACAGGGCAATGGGGCGCCCCACCTGCACTTCGGCATAGCCCTTGCCAAAGGCCTTTCGGAATTGGTCCAGGCTCCAGTCGCAGCTGTCGTGGGGGGAGAGGCCCACGGTGGTGACTCCGGCCTTTTTGATGGTTTCGATGCCGCTTCGGACGTCGGCTTCGGTGAGGCCGTTCCACGGCATTCTGTCGGAGCCCACGTATTTCTGGATGTTCACGGGGCCTACCTTGATGCGTCCTCCGCGGATGGGGTAGTGGAGCCCGCCGATGACGGCAAACACAGGGTGGGGAAAAAGGGCTTCACAGCGTTCGATGAGTCCTTCGATGGTGGGGTGGCCGCAACCGATAATAAGGGCCATGCCTTTGCCCTGGACGTGGACGGCCAGTGCCTGTTCCAGGGTATAGCCCATGAAAAACAGGGACCGGCCCATGGGGCCCAGGGACCAGACCCCCGGCGCGATCTCCCGGGGTTCGGTGACTGTTATGGGACGGCATCCTTCGGGCAGGTGACCGGTGAGGGGCTCCGGGGTGTAGACGGGGAGGTCGACCACAGAAAAGGGCCCTTGGGAAAAGGAGAACCGTTTCTCCTTCTCTTCGGGGATGCCCCCCACGTGGTCCCGGTGGAGGTGGCTGAGGACCAGGGCGTCGAGGCTGTTTAAATCCACTCCGAGGGCTTCGGCATTGGCCAGCAGGGGAGAGGGGTGCTCCCCCTTTTCATTGGCGCCCACGTCCAGGAGGATCTTAGTGTCCCCTGCCCTGACGAGGTAGGAGACCCCGGCTTCGGTGGCAAGGCCGGGCTCGGCTGCGTGGTAGTCCACCAGGGGCAGCACGGTGAGGGAGGAGACCCCGTGGGAAGCGTCGAGGGTCGGTGCCCGGTACGCGGCATTCTCCATCTTCTGTCGTTTGATGCCGCGGGCGAGCTTGATCTTGAGCAGGGCCAGGGGGGTAAGGAGGATCAGGGCGAGGATGAGTATAACCGTGAGCATGAAGGTGAGCATGGGCGCCTCCGGGGCTGGTGTGGGGTTTAACAATGACGCGTAAGGTATACGTCCGTGGTAAAGCAGTTTGTTTTGTGATTATTCAGCATCAAAAAACAGCCTCCTGCGGCGAGGTGGAGCCACCTCGAAAGCTGATTGCGCGTGCGCATTTTCCTTCGTTCCCCAGAAAAATGCGCACGCGCCTTCGGCCCGGGCTTCGCCCGATACGTAAGCTGGTGGATTGTACAAACTATCCCACAAACCTTGGAGGACCGGGATGCGTTATCGTAACCCGTTGATAATCAGTTTTAACCGGACTACTTCCAAGGTGTTGGGAGATTTAAAAACCTGTTTGTCAAACTTTATAAAAGTTTGGCTCCCGGCAGGGCCGCCGGAGGCTTTTTGGCGCTGAATCGTTACCTCGTATTATAATATTTCTACGACCCGGTCTCTTTCGATCCCTTTGCGGCCCTCTTTGACGGTGGCCGCGGCGATGGCGGGATCGTGTTCGAAAAAGAGGGTCCAGTTCCCGGCCACGGCCTGTTTGAGGACGTTCTCCTTTTCGGACATGATGAGCAGGGGCTGGTTGTCGTAGCCCATGTGCCAGGGGACCGGGATGTGGGCCGAGGTGGGGATCAGGTCGCCGCAGTAGAGCAGGGCGCCCTCCTCGCCGTGGATGAGGGGGAGCTGCTGGCCGCAGGTGTGGCCGTCGGAGAAGAGCAGGTCGATACCGTCGATGGGCAGGGTGTTGCCGTCCAGGACCGTGAGTTGCCCGCTTTCTTCCATGGGTGCCCAGTTCTCGGCAAAAAAGCTGGCCCGATCCCTCAAGGTGGGGTGCTTGGCCCAGTTGAGCTGGCGTTTCTGGGTGTAGTAGGTGGCGTTGGGAAAGGTAGGGACTGCCTTGCCGTCCTTGAGAAAGGTGGTGCCCCCTGCGTGGTCGAAGTGAAGGTGGGTGAGGATGACGTCGGTGATCTCCGCCGTGGAGAGGCCGAAGTCGCTCAGCGCTTGGTCCGGGCTGCGGGTGGACGTGACCCCGTAGATGGCAAGCTCCTTGTCACTGAACTTCGTGCCGCAGCCGGTGTCCACCAGAATGTTGCGGCCGTTGCCGCGAAGGAGCAGGGACCGCGCCTTAAGCGGGATGCGGTTTTTGTCGTCCGAGGCGATCTTTTTTTCCCAGAGGGGCTTGGGCACCACCCCGAACATGGCGCCTCCGTCCAGAAGAAAATCGCACATCTCCACCCCATGACACCTGTAACCACCGAACTCCATCGTTTGTCTCCCCGGTAAAAAGAGTTGCTCCACATCACCTTCCGGTCCGTCCTGAAAAACCGTATCCTACTTGATTTAGCCTGTAAATAGCTGAATATGAGCCATAGATAATGTTCCCCCAGGGGGGCTGGGCGAGGAGCGATGGCCGGCTGTGGAAGCGAGTCTTGGATGGGACTGAGGGGAATGGGGCGTGGCATGTGGTCATGGGGGGCGTCAGGAAGGAAAAAATCCCGTAACTATTCAGCTCCAAAAAACAGCCTCCGGCGGGAAGGTGTGCCACCTTGAAAGCTGATGGCAGATGTGATTTGCCCCTCGTTCCTCGGGTCAAATCTCATCTGCATTTAAAACGGCAGTAACTATTCAGCTTGCCTCCGGCGGGTCGCTTTTTTGAAAAAAAGCTCCGCAAAAAACTTTTGTAATGCAAAAAGTGGAAATTATTTCGGCGAAGCCTGGAAAGACTTGCTTAAGACCTGTTTGTCAAACTTTTTAAAAGTTTGGCCCCCGGCAGGGCCGCCGGAGGCCTCTCGGTTTTTATGCCGCCTTGCGCAGTTGGTCGATGCGTCGGTCTTTGGCTTCCCAGACGCCGTTGATCCAGGTCTGGAAGTGGGCGCGGAAGTCGGGATCGTTCTCGTAGGAGCCGATGATGTCGTCGGTGACCTCCATGAGCTCCACGTGGACCTTGACGGCGTCGATCTTACCGCAGAGGTATTCCCAGAAGCTCTTTGTGCCGTTGGGGTAGACGATGGTGACGTTGACGATGCCGGTCATAAGCTCGCCCATGGAACCCAGGACAAAGGCGACACCCCCGGCCTTGGGTTTGAGCAGGTGGGTGAAGGGGGAGCTTTGCCGGGTGTGTTTGCCCGGGGTGAAGCGGGTGCCTTCCACGAAGTTGACGATGGAGACCGGGATGGTTTTGTACTTTTCGCAGGCCTTTCGGGTGACCTCGATGTCTTTTCCCTTGAGGTTGGGGTGTTTTTTGAGCTGCTCTTTGGAGTAGCGCTTCATAAAGGGAAAATCCATGGCCCACCAGGCGAGGCCCATGATGGGGACCCAGATGAGCTCCTTTTTGAGGAAAAACTTCAGAAAGGGGATTTTGCGGTTGAGGACCCTCTGGAGGATGAGGATGTCCACCCAGCTCTGGTGGTTGCTGATGACAAGGTACCACATGTCCCTTTTGAGGCCTTCGGTTCCGGTGACTTCCAGGTCGATGTTCTGCATGAGCCTCATGTTGAAAGTGTTGACGTCGATCCAGTTTGTGGCCAGCACATCCAGGATCTTCCGGGAGGCTCGTTGCCAGAAGGAGAAGGGGATCACCAGCTTGGTGATGGCAACGGTCACCAAAGGCACAATGGTGACAATGGAGTTGAGGAAATAGAGCAGAAAAGCGAGGACCCCCCTGATGGGGCCGGGCAGAATGGATCTCATGGTCGGTGACCTCCGTGGGGTTGTGGGCCTTGGTGACAGGCCGGTTTCGGACACCTCGTTCGCCCATGCGTGACGGGTCCGGTGATGGCGCGGACGGGCCTGTGGTGCAGGCTGATCGGCCGGGGTTCGGCAACAGGTTTATGCAAGCATTGTGCCTGGTGCGTATGTCGGTGGGATGTTTCGGAAATGCAGGGGGTTCACGATGGGGTGACGGCTGGTTTCGGGGCGGCGAGGGGAATGGGGTGTGCAAACCAAGCAGGTTGGTTTGCACGATTTGTACAAAGGCGTGTCAGCCGCTGTAGCGCTGGCTCAGGGTCTCGTAGGCCAGGGCGTCGCCTCCGAAGATGTCCAGGGCGCTTCCCACGGTGAAGTCGATGGCCCCGTTGCCCAGGGTGTCGATGGTCTCAATGTCCGAAAGGGAGCGGATTCCCCCGGCGTAGGTGACGGGGCGCTTCCCCCACTTTCCCAGGAGTTCCACCAGGGGTTCTTCAATACCCGAGACCATGCCCTCCACGTCCACGCCGTGGATGAGGAACTCATGGCAGGAGTCTGCCAGGCGGTCCAGCAGGGGGAGGGTGATCACCTCATCGGTCCAGGTCTGCCAGCGGTCGGTGACGATGCGGTAGCCTTGGTCGCTGCGCCGGCAGCTCAGGTCCAGGACGAGCCGCTCTTTGCCCACGGTCTTGACCAGTTTGGCCAGGCGCTCTTCATCGATGCGGCCGTCGTGGAAGACGTGGGAGGTGACGATGACGGCTGCAGCCCCCCGGTCAAGCCAGGAGACAGCATTGTCGCAAGTGATGCCACCGCCCACCTGCAAGCCGTCGGGCCAGGCTGAAAGGGCCCCGCAGGCCGCCTCTTCGTTACCCGGTCCCAGTTGGATGACGTGGCCTCCGGTGAGGTTGTCCTTGCGGTAGAGCTCGGCAAACCAGGAGGCTGGCCGGGTGGCGGAAAAGTTGGTGGTGGGCGACTCGTCCGAGTCGGTCAACGTGCCGCCCACGATCTGTTTGACGACCCCCTGGTGGAGGTCGATGCACGGTCTGAATTTCATGGTCTCCTGTCCCGTTGGAGTGCAATCAGTCGGCGATGTAGGTGGCGCAGGAGTTTTCAGATTCCCAGGCCGAGACACGGGAGACCTTGACCCCGTCCACGTCGATACGGCGTTCCAGCTCCTTGGCGATGTACATGGCAATGTGCTCGGAGGAGGGGGGCGCGTCCTTGAAGATGTCCGACTCGTTCAGGTAGGTGTGATCCAGGGTACCTATCACCTCTTTGAGCTCTTTTTTGACGATGCCGAAGTCCATGAGGACCCCGCCTTTGTCCAGCTTTTCTCCCTGAACGTACACTTCCACGTGCCAGTTGTGGCCATGGAGGTTCTCACACTGTTCGCCCACCATGGTGAGGCGGTGGGCAGCGGCAAAACGGGTGGTGACTTTCAATTCAAACATGGGCTCTCCTTCGTTTAGTAGCCAGACCCCTTGAGGAGGTTCTTCAGCCTGTTGGTGAACTTTTCCGAATCGAGCTTTTCAAATTCCCGGAGGAGCTTCTCCTGCTTTTTGGAGATTTTCTTGGGGGTGGTGATCTCCACCTGGATGATCTGGTCCCCGGGCCTGCCGCCCCGCAGGGACGGAATGCCTTTGCCGGGGAACCGGAAGGTCTCGGCGTACTGGGTCCCTGCCGGGATCTTGAGGGACTCTTCGCCTTCCAGGGTGGGGATGGTGATGGTGGCTCCAAGGGCCGCCTGGATAAAGGAGATCTCCACCAGGCAGATGATGTCGTTGCCGTTGCGCTGGAAGTGCTTGTGGGGGCGCACGGAGATGAAGACGTAGAGGTCTCCTGCGGGGCCGCCGTTGGGGCTGGCTTCCCCTTCGCTGGTGAGGCGCAGGCGGGAGTCGGTGTCAACGCCGGCCGGGATCTTCAGGGAGACGGTCTTGCTCACGGCCACCTGGCCGCGGCCGTTGCAGTCGGGGCAGGGGGTCTTGATGGTTTTGCCGCGGCCCTGGCAGGCCGGACAGGTGGAACGCACCGTGAAAAATCCCTGGCTCTGGGTGTGTTGGCCCGTGCCCTTGCAGAGATGGCAGACCTCGGGTTCGGTGCCGGGTTTGCAGCCGTTGCCTTCACAGGTGGTGCAGGTCTGGCGCTTGTCCAGCTTGATCTCTTTTTCCGTGCCGAAGGCGGCCTCTTCAAAATCGATGGTGAGGTCGTAACGCAGGTCGGCCCCGCGCTGGACCCGGCTCCTGCCGCGTCCGCGGCCCCGGCCTCCGCCGCCCATGCCGAAGAAGTCTTCGAAGATGTCGCCGAAGCTGGAGAAGATGTCGTCAAACCCGCCGGAGCCGGAGAAACCGTTGCCTTCAAGGCCCTGGTGGCCGTACTGGTCGTAGATCTGGCGTTTTTTGGGGTCGGTGAGGACGTCGTAGGCTTCGGCCGCCTCTTTGAATTTATCCTCGGCTTCCTTGTCCCCGGGGTTTCGGTCGGGGTGGTATTTCAGTGCCAGCTTGCGGTATTTCTTTTTCAGCTCTTCGGCACTTGCCTCGCGATCGACGTCGAGGATTTCGTAGTAGTCTCTTTTCGTCGTCATGTATATTTCCGATACGCTTCCAACAGGTTGTCACGGTTGACCAATTGTGATAATTTCGATGGCTTGGTCCTGCGATACGCCCTTTGCGGGCGCGGGGTCATCCCTTTAGGCTGCCCGGAATATGGGGCTCGGCCGTCGGCGTGGTTCCGCCACCATCAGGTGACGTTCATACAGGGCGCACCCCTCCCATGTCGGCAGAACCATGGACTAAATTAAATCAGAATTTGGTGTTGTCAATGAATAATGTAGAGCTGCCCTTCATTCGAGAGATGTTTGACGCCATTGCCCCGAAGTACGATGTGTTGAATCGGAGCCTGAGCCTGTACCAGGACGTGATTTGGAGGCGCAGGGCCATTGCCTCCCTCAAGCTTGGCAACGGGCGCGGAAAAAAAATGCTCGACGTGGCCTGCGGCACCTGCGACATGGCCATCGAAGCGGTGCGAAGGACCCAGGGGCGCCTTTCTGTGGTGGCCACGGATTTCTCCTTCAACATGCTGGCCCTGGGCAAGGCCAAGGTAGCGGAAGAGCCCCACGGAAAGGCCATCACCCTGGCCCAGGGCAACGGATTGGCCCTGCCCAGCTTTGACGACGCTTATGACGCCGTGACCATCGCCTTCGGCATCCGGAACATCATGGACCGCAAGGGTGCCCTCACCGAGTTCCACCGCTGCCTCAAAAAGGAGGGGCGTGTGGCTGTCCTGGAGCTCACCACCCCCACCAACAAGGTCTTGAAAAGTCTCTACCTTCTCTATTTTCAGAAAATCCTTCCTGTTATCGGCGGGCTTTTTTCCAAAAACAGGGGGGCCTACACCTACCTGCCCGAGTCGGTCCTGAAGTTCCCCAGCCACGAAGAGTTCAAGGCCATTATGGCCGAGGCCGGATTCTCGGATGTCCACGCCCGCCCCATGACCTTCGGCATCGTGACTCTTTTTACCGGGAAAAAAGCGTAAGCCTTCGGTGCCCCAACCTTGACGCCGGAGGCTGTTTTTTTGAGCTGAACAGTTACCCCGTTTTTTTCGGGGCATTTTTTCTTGCGATAAATCGGGCCAAGGTGTAATCTTTCCTTCTGATTTAACGGGTTACACCTGCCCAGGGATTTTATCGGGAGGAGACAATGAGTGCAGTTGCGGCGTTGCCCCGCTACAGTGTCGGCGAGGAGCTCGCCAACAGCATTACCCACGGCGTGGGGATTCTTTTCGGCATCTCGGCGTTGTGCATCATGACCACCTTCGCCGCCCTTTACGGGGATGTCTGGCATATCGTCGGCTGCAGCGTCTTCGGGGCAGCCCTTGTCCTGCTCTATACCTTTTCCACCCTCTACCACAGCGTCACCGTCCCCCGCTTGAAATCCGTGCTTCGGGTTTTTGACCATTCCGCCATTTATCTTCTCATCGCCGGCACCTACACCCCTTTTACCCTGGTGAGCCTTCGCGGCGCCTGGGGCTGGGTCCTTTTCGGGGGCATCTGGGCCGCGGCCCTGGTGGGTATTGTCTTGAAGATCATCTCCATCCATCGCTGGGAGGCGCTCTCCCTCGGGCTCTATGCAGGGATGGGGTGGTCGGTGGTGGTGGCCGTCAAACCCCTTCTCTCCTCGGTGGACACAGGTGGCCTGGCGTTTCTGCTTTTCGGGGGCCTTGCCTATACCTTCGGCATTGTCTTCTATGTGTGGGAGAAGCTCCCCTTCAACCATGCCATCTGGCATCTTTTCGTGCTGACAGGCAGTATCCTCCACTTTTTCGCCGTGCTCTTCTATGTGATCCCCATTTTCAGCTGAAATTGTCTGGTCCTTTATCCGCTTTCCAACCACAAAGAGCCATGGGAAGGTATTCCCATGGCTCTTTGTGGTTGGCGTGATTTTCACGGGCGAAGCCCGGAGCATGTGCGAACCAGGGGATTATCCCCTGTTCAGAAGGTTCTGGGCGGTGCTGATCTCCACGAAGGAGGCGCCGTTTGCCGCACCGAAGTGGCCGGCCAGAACGACAATGAGGTCCTCCTGGCTGAAGGATCCCCTGGACAGGAGGCGGGTGAGGGCCTCATGGAGGAATTCGTTGGTGGTCTGGTTGAGCTTCATGTAGCTCCCGAGGACCCCGAAGGAGAGGGCGAGTTCCCGCATCACCCGCTTGCTGTAGCACTGGGCGTAGATGGGGTTTTCTCCCCGGTAGGCGGCCAGGCCCCTGATGGTGCGACCGGTGAGGGTATCGGCCACGATGGCTTTGGTGGGCAGGCGCAGGGCAGCCTTCACCGCGGCCTTGGTGAGGTAGTCGGTGGTGACGCTTTCCGGGGTGTAGGGGGTGTCGTTAAAGGTGCTGCGGCTCTCCTCCACCTCCAGGGCGATGCGGGCCATGGTCTGGACCGCCTCCACCGGGTACTTGCCGTTGGCGGTTTCGCCGGAGAGCATGATGGCGTCGGTGCCGTCCAGGCAGGCGTTGCCCACGTCCGAGACTTCGGCCCTTGTGGGGCGCGGGGCGTGGATCATGGAGTGGAGCATCTGGGTGGCGATGATGACGGGTTTGCGCCTCTCCACGCACTTTTTCACGAGGCGTTTCTGGATGAGGGGAATGCGCTCGGCCGGGATCTCGATGGCCAGGTCCCCTCGGGCGATCATGGCGCCGAAGGCGTGGTCCAGGATCTCGTCGATGTTGTCCAGGCCTTCCTGGTTTTCGATCTTGGCGATGATCTTGGCGTTGCTGCCCATGGCATCAAGGATCTCCTGAACAGCCTGGACGTCCTCTTTTTTGCGGACAAAGGAGTGGGCGATGAAGTCCACGTCCTGCTCGGCGGAGTACTTGACAAAGGCGATGTCTTTTTCGGTGAGGGCAGGCAGGTTGATGGTGACATCCGGGATGTTGATGCTTTTGCGCCCTTTGATGGTGCCGTCGTTTTCCACGGTGCAGTGGAGGGTGGTGTCGGTTTTGCCGGTGACGGCCAGGGCGATGTCGCCGTCGTCGATGAGAAGCTGGCTCCCCACGGGGACGTCCGCGGCCAGTCCGTTGTACGAGACGCAGAGAAGGCCGGGTTTTGAGGTGCCGCCTGCATCACCCCGCACGTCGATGAGGTCGCCTGCGATGACGGGCAGGCCTTCGTCCATGGCCACGGTTCGGATCTCCGGGCCCTTGGTGTCCACCATGATGGCCAGGTTCTCGGAGACGGCCCGGACGTTGTCGATGACCTTCTGGGCGTCGTCCGTGGTCATGTGGGCTGTGTTGAGCCGCACCACGTTCATACCGGCGTCGTAGAGGTCACGTAAAAAGTCCACATCACATTTCAAGTTGGAGATCGTTGCTACGATTTTTGTCTTTTTTTGCACAGGTTACCCGCCTTGTCCGTCATCTGGGTTTTGCCGCAATCCGAGGCGTCCTGCGTCGTGCCCGCGTCAGTGCCGGGGCAGGGCGAGGCTGCGGCTGCCTTTATTCCTTAGGTTACTCTACAGGAAGCGTTATTAAATGAAAACGGTTCTTTCTTCCCGGATGCCTCAGGGATCATCCGGGTTGAGTTCGGCCCACCGGAGGGGTGCGCATCTGGTGGTAACCCGTTGATTCCCCTATGGGTAACCGCTGTTTTGTGGTAGAGTAAAAAAACAGGTATCGTCCAGACGGGGATTCCTCCTTTTCCCCTCGTGTCCCCGGGCCTTCGGCACACCCCGCCTGCACGGCAGACCCTCCAGAATCAATCCGACACCCAGGGCCCCGGCTGCGAACGCCGCCTTCGGGGCCATCCTTCACTTACAACAACCCATCAGAGAGACAAGCCGATGAATGTACTGGTCGTGGATGACGAGATCCTCTCCGTGGAGCTCCTGAAAGAGGCGTTGAACCGAACGGGGTATGAGGTGGCTGTGCGTGAGAACGGGAGCGAGGCCCTTGCCTACCTGCGGGATCACGGGGAGTGCCGCATTGTGATCACCGATTGGGAGATGCCGGACATGGACGGCCTGGAGTTGACCCGGCGCATCCGCCAGGACAGCATCGGGCATTATGTCTACATCATCATGGTCACCAGCCGTGGGGGCACGGCCAACGTGGTGGAGGGGCTGGAGGCCGGGGCCGACGATTTCATGTCCAAGCCCTTTCACCCCTCGGAGCTGGAGGTGAGGTTGCGCTCGGGGCTGCGGCTCATGTCCCTTGAGGCGAGCAACATGACCATCTTTGCCCTGGCCAAGCTTGCCGAATCCCGGGACCCGGAAACCGGGGCCCACCTGGAACGGGTGCGGGGATTCTCCCGGGCCCTGGCTGTGCGCATGGGGGCCGAAGGGCCGCTAAGCGGGGAGATCGACACCGCCTTCATCGAGAACATGTACCTCACCACCCCCCTGCACGATATCGGCAAGGTGGCCATACCCGATTACGTGCTCCTCAAGCCCGGGCGCCTCACCGATGCGGAGTTTGAGATCATGAAACGCCACACCACCGAAGGGGCCGCGACCCTGGACTCCGTCCTCAAGGTGGCCCCCCACGCCTCTTTTCTGCGCATCGCCCGGGACATCGCCCTGTGCCACCACGAACGCTTTGACGGCACCGGTTACCCCAGGGGCCTCAAAGGGCGGGACATTCCCCTGGCGGCACGTATCTTCAGCCTTGCCGACGTCTACGATGCCCTGATCTCCAAGCGGGTCTACAAGCCGGCCTACAGCCACGATGTGGCCAAAAACCTCATCCTGGAAGGGGACGGCACCCAGTTTGACCCCTATGTGGTGGAGGCCTTCCTGGCGCTGGAAGAGACCTTCCAGGCCATCGTGAAGAGCCAGGGCCGGGGTATGTAAGCTACATGCCTTCCTCCAGGCATTTGACGAACCGTTCCACACCCTCCTCAATGGCCGCCGCATGGTCGGCGCACCCCTTTATATCTCCTTTTTCAGCAATGCTCTGAAGGGTTGCGGCCAGCTGTTCCAGCCGCTTGGCCGAGATGTTGGCAAAGTACCCCTTCATTTTGTGGGCCTGTGCACGGATGGGTTCGGGATCCCCCTGGGCCACGGTTTCCCTCAGGCGCGCCAGCTCCTGGGGTGTTTTTTCAAGAAAAAGGGTGATGAGTTTGTCCAGCAACCGGGTGTTTCCCTGGATGCGCAGGAGCAGGTCTTCCCGGTCAAACAGCGGAAGCTCGTCCGGGGGCTTTTCGGTTTCCTGGGGAGCCGGGAGTGAAGACGGGGCCTGGGGACGTGGAGGGCTCAGGAGGTAGGTCTGCAGGGCATGGTATACCGCTTCGGGGAGGATGGGTTTGGGGATGTGGTCGTTCATGCCTGCCTTGAGGCATTTCTCCCGGTCGCCTTCCATGGCGTTGGCGGTCATGGCCACGATGGGGACATCGTGACGCATGACAGGCGACAGGGGATCCCGCACCACGCGGGTGGCCTCAAACCCGTCCATCTCCGGCATCTGGAGATCCATGAAGACGAGGTCGTAGGCGGTGGTTTCCATGGCTTTGACGGCCTGGAGGCCGTTTTCCGCCACATCGGCCCGGAAGCCGTAGCTCTCCAGGATGCCTAAGGCCACCTCCTGGTTGATGGGAAAATCTTCCACCAGAAGGATCCGGTGGTTGCGCCGCGAAAGCTCGGCCATGGTGTGCCGGGTGATAAACGGCTTGACGGGCTGGTTTTCCATGGGGGCCGCCCCCAGGAGCGTGGCCAGGCAGTTGTAAAGTTGAGAGCGCTTGTAGGGCTTGGTGAAGTAGGCGTCGAACCCAGCGGATTTAAAGCGGCTGGCATCGCCCCGTTGCCAGAGGGTGGCCATGAAAATGAGGGAAAGCCCTTGCAGGGCCTCGTGGGTACGGATACGCCTGCCCAGGGTTTCGCCGTCCATGTCCGGCATGTCGCTGTCGATGACGGCGATGGCATAGGGATCCCGGTGGATGGCTGACACCAGAAGGGAAAGGGCCGCTTCGCCGCTGGGCGCCTCGTCCGTGCGGCAGTGCCAGGCCTCCAATTGGCTTTTCAGGGCCTTTCGGCTGCTTTTGTTATCGTCCACCAGAAGAATGCGGCAGCCGCGGATATCGGCAGCCGGGGTCATGCAGAAGCTCCCCTCGGGGGGGCAGGCATCCAGCATCACGGTGAACCAGAAGGTGCTTCCTTTGCCCTCCTCGCTCTCCACGCCGATCTCGCCTCCCATGAGGGTGATGAGTTGTCTGGAGATGGAGAGCCCCAGCCCGGTGCCGCCAAACCGCCGGGTGGTGGAGACATCGGCCTGGGTAAAGGGGGAGAACAGGTTGTCGCGGGCCTCTTCGGGGATGCCGATGCCCGTATCCGAGACGGCAAACCACAGGGGGACTTTCACCTGGGAGTCCCCTTCCCGCTCCGTGCATCGGGTGACGTGGATGAGCACCTCGCCTTTGGCCGTGAACTTGATGGCGTTGCTGATGAGGTTCATCAGCACCTGCCGCAGGCGGGACGGGTCCCCGGAGAGGCGCAAGGGGACGTCGTGGTCCATGCGGAAGATGTACTCAAGGCCCTTGGACTGAGCCTTGACCGCCATGATGTCGTTGATGTTTTCCAGCATGGTCAGAAGGTCAAAGTCGATGGCTTCCAGCTCCAGCTTACCGGACTCGATTTTCGAGAAATCAAGGATGTCGTTGATGATGGTCAACAGGGCATCCGCGCTTTTCTGGATGGTGTGTACCCGGTGGGTCTGCTCTTCGGACAGGGGGGTGCCCATGAGGAGCCGGGTCATGCCCATGACGCCGTTCATGGGGGTGCGGATTTCATGGCTCATATTGGCCAGGAAGCGGCTTTTGGCCCGGTTGGCCGCCTCAGCGGCCCGGGCCAGGTCCTTGGCGTTGTGGATGGCTTCCCTTAAGTGAAAGTTGGCGGCCTCGGTGGCTGCCTTGGCGTCCTTGAGATCCGCCACTGTCTTCCGGAGCTCTGCGGTGCGCTGGGCCACGGTCTCCTCCAGGCCCTCGTGCTGTTTCAGGAGTTCGGCATCCCGCCGCTGGATCTGGCTCAGCATGTCGTTGAACCCTTCCATGAGCAGGCCGATTTCGTCTTCTGTGCGTTTGACGGCCCTGACCGTGTAGTTTTTTTCCTCCGAGACTTCGCTCATCATGCCGGTGAGCTCCAGGATCGGTCCGGAGACGATGGCCTGGAGGCGGGAGGAGATGGTGTAGGCGGCAAAGATGGAGAGAGCCAGGATCCCCATGGCTGCGGCAAGGTAGAAGAGGAGGCGGCGATAGACCCGGGTGAGGTCGGCCTGCAGGGTGACGGAGCCCAGGAGCTCACCGTCGAAGCGGATCTCTTCTTTTACCTCGATGTGGGTGGCCGGAAAGGGCAGGCCGTTGAGCAGGCGGCGGGGCCGGGCGGAATCCGAGGCATCCGGGGAGGGCGGAACGCGCCGGTACTGGGCAAAGAGGGTCCCGTCGGGTTTGTGGATGCGGGCCCGGTCCAGGCTGGGGTCCACGGAAAGCCCCTCCAGGTTCTCCCGGGCCACCTTGGTGTCGTTGAATGTGAGGGGGGCCACGGAGTTGTACCCGATGATACGGGCCAGCATGGAGAGGTTGTTGTGCATCTCCTGCCGGGACGTAAAGGCCTCGGTGGCCAGCAGCAGCAAGGTGGCCAGTATCAGGATGATACCTGAGATAAGGGTCATCAGGGCCACAAGTTTCTGCCGGAGGGGCAGGGCTTTGAAGTAGGTGAGCATGGGATCGCCTGTGTCTGTGTCAGGGCACCAGCCGGGCAAGCTTGAGCAGGCGGGAGCTGATGGAGAGTCCCGCTGTCCGGGTGGTGGACAGGTTGACTTCAAAACGGATTTTGTTTTCCGTCTTTATAAAGGTGAGCATGCCCCCCCGGCTGGAGAAGCCCGGGAGGCTGCTGACGGTAAGGATGGGCCGGGTCCCGATGGCGGTGAGGACCTGCTGGATGGTTTTCGGGGGTGTCTCCCCCACAAAGAGCATGTGGCAGCGTGGCAACTCCCCTAAGCTGGTGATGTGGCGGATCTCCAGGGGCCGGTTCTGGACCCGTTTGTACTGGATGGTGGGCAGGGCGGAGTCAATGGGGTCGTCACCCAGGACGCAGAGCACGATGGGGGCGACGCTGTTGTCAAAGGCCTCCTCGGGCCAGGTCACGAACCGGGCGAAGTTCAGGAGATAGGCCGCTTTGATGCGGCTCTCCGTTGCCGGTTCCGCAGACACACGGGCAGGTCCCACGCTGAAAAGAGCGATGCAGAAGACAAGAACGGTGATGGTGAGGCGTTGCTTGCTGTTCATGACCTTGAGAAAACGTGCGGAATACCGAGAAACGTGGCCTGCCGCGTTGGGGTTAAAAGGCAAGGGTCGCCTGGGCGTGGACGGAACGCTCCACTTCCGTGGGCGCGACCCACAGAAGGGACTCGGCGAACTCCGCGTGGCTTTCGTGGAGGAGGTTCTGGCCGGTGATAGAGAGCTCGACGCCCTTCTGCGGTTTCCAGGCAAGGCGTGCGTCGAGTTCGGTGTAGGCATCCACGCGGCCCTCCTGAATATCGTCCATGTGACGGAGCCAGAGGTCCAGGGTCACCTTTGGTGACAGGTCCAGGCCGGATCGCAGGGAGAACTGGACCTTGGGCGCTGCGTCATCGGTGTCATCGGAAAAGCTTCCCTCGTAGCCGGACTTGGTGTCGTAGCTGGCCTGGAAGAGGGTGCCGGAGGCCTGGAGCCGCCAGTTGGGGCGGGGGGCCCAGTTGGAAGCAACCTCCAGGCCCCAGGTGTGGCCCTCCATGCCGTTGTTGATGGTAGTCTCCAGGGTGACGCGGGGCGGGGTCGCCCCTATGTTCGGCACCGGGTCGGCGGTGAGGTAGCCGCTGAGGTCGTCGTAGCTGTTGTAAAAGAGTGCCAGGTCCAGAGAGAACAAGGGATCCGGCGTGAGGCGGTACCCGGCCTCTAAGGCGATGAGTTTTTCGGATTCGAAGTCCTCGTCCCCTGTGATGAGCACCTCCAGGGGGAGGGGAGAGGGATTGACCGGGGTCCCCGGCGGTATAACCCCCTGGCGGATCCGGATCTGGGTTTCGGATCGGTTGGGGGTGCGCACGGCCCGGGAGACGGCAAGCCAGGTGCTGTGGATCGCATTGGGTGCCCAGAGAAGCCGGGCGTTGGGTTGAATCTCCACTCCGGTGTAGTCGTTGTGCTCCAGCTTGGTGCCCACGGTGAGCTGCAGCGACGGTGTGAGGGTGATTTCATCCTGGAGAAAGGTGCTGATGAGATGGTCGGTGGTGGAGGGGGAGGCCAGGGAAAAGTTGTCGCTGAACTCGATGGTGTCCGAATAGTAGCGGTAGCCTAGTCCCCAGATCACCTCGTGGCCTGAAAGGGGCTGGAACCGGTGCTGAAAGTCGAGGTCGGCAAGGTCTCCTTCCCAGGAGAGGTCGTTCTCTTCTTTTTCCGAGCGGTCATAGTAGGCCTGGAAGGTGAACTCCGAGGTGGTGGACAGGCTGCGGGTGACGCGGCTCAGCAGGTTCATGTGCCTGGAGTCGTTTTCGTTTTCGTACAAGGTGGTGTAGGGCGCGGAAAGGGACGGGAGATTTGTTCGCTCGTTGAATCGCCCGGAGTACACGTCACCCTGGAAGGTGAGGCGCGTCTCGGCCGTGGGGGTAAGGTCGCTGCGGAACCCACCCTGGAGGGTGTCCCAGGAGTCGCCGCTGCCTTCGCCTTCGGGACTGACGGACTCATCCCGGTTGGCGTAGGTGGCGTAGAGGCGGTAGTGGCCTTTGGATCCGGCCTCGCCACCGTAGCGGGCGCCGCCGCCGCTGCGCTCCAGGGTACCGACGCGGTTGGTGGCAAGGGCCCCCTGGGTTTTGTCCGATGTCTTGGTGATGATGTTGATGATGCCGTTGACGGCATTGGCTCCCCAGAGGCTGGCACCGGGGCCCCGGATCACCTCGATGCGGTCGATGTCCTCTAAAAGGGTGGTCTGGTCTTCCCAGAACACCCCGGAGAAGAGGGGCGAGTAGAGGGTGCGGCCGTCCATCTGGACGAGGAGCTTGTTGGCGAACTGGCTGTTGAACCCCCGGGCGGTGATGGCCCATTTGCTCGAAGAGATGCGGGCCACCTGAATGCCCGGGACCATGCGCAGGGCGTCCGGGATATTGGTGACCCCGGAGCGCCTGATATCGTCGGAGGTGATGACAAAGATGGCCGACGGGGCGTGGGAGAGCTTCTGGGGTTTCCGGGAGACCGAGGTGACCTCGATGTTGGCAAGCTCTTCGATGGAGAGTTCGGTAAAGTCTTCGGTGGCACCGGCCGGCAGGGCCAGGCAAAGCCCGATGGCGAGGGTCCACGCAATGATGGCACGACAATGTGGGGGGCGTGACTTTTTCATGGGGATCTCCAGGCTGCCGATGTGGTCGGTGCACCATACGAACGGCAGCGGGAAGGGCAAAGGGCCGCGGCATGTTGACCTGCCCGGCGGAGGAGAGGGAAACGGGAGACAAGTGCCGGGTAAGGGGTGTCAAAAGCGCTAACATTGTTAATATATCACGGGGAAGGCCGGGCGGCAATGCGAAGGCGGTGGAACGTCAGGGTTAACGCATTTGGATTTTTGCCTCCGGAGGCCCTGTCGAAGGTCAACCTTTTGAACCGTTTGACAACCAGGTTTTGTTTTTTGAGGATGCGTCCCTACAGGGGATAGCCCCTGCGGGGCTGGAGATAAGCGTCTTGATTACCGGAACGTTTTTGCGGAGCTTTATTCAAAAAGCGACCCGCCGGAGGCAACAGAATTTTTACATGCGCTGATCCTGGGGTGGGACGTGGTGAGGCCTCAACGCAAAAAGGGTTGGGACAATCGTCCCAACCCTTTGAAACATGCGTATATTTTTATAGGATGGTACCCCCAGCAAGAATTGAACTTGCGCACATGGATTAGGAATCGAATTAAGGCGGATTCCAAAAACGGCGCATTTTGAAAGCCTTGAATGACGGGGCTTTCGAGTTTCATTTTTGGTGGCGCGTGATCGGGTGCCACTTTATTTTTACGTGACGGGCACAATTTGGGCACAACATTCCGTGTTTACAGATTTGCGATAAATGTCTACGCGTAGACATCTCTAAATTCCCACTCCAGCCTCCTCCTTTCGTCTCGCAATAAACTCCACCACACTCTTCTCAATCACCCGCAGACCCCGCCGGTTCCCCGTATAATACCCCTCTATCTCACCCGCCTCCAAAAGCCTGTAGGCATGTGCCCGTGAGCAAGAGATCATTTCTGCCGCTTTTATTACATTTATTGTCCGTTCAATCATTGCATTACCTCTTGTTGTACCAGCTGGGCCGGTTTCGATTTCCTGTGATTCTTTGTCGGACGTCCTGGGGTTCTGTCTTCGGCGCCGGTTTGGGCTTGGGGGCGGCTTTTTTCTTCTCTTCGACCTTTGCTAAAAACTGGATGCTTGGCGTCCAAGACGAGTCGGCACAGGCGGCCGCGTAGACCTCGCAGTCCAGGAGGTGGTTGGCCCGGCCCCCGATCTGTTCCCAATGAAACTTCTTGCCCTTTTGATCCCAGCGTTTCTCTTCGGCCAGGAACTGCTTGGCGTAGTCCGGGCCGGTTTCGGAGTGAAGATAGAACCTTTGGTTTTGTTCTTTGCGGCCTGTTTCCGGGTCGGCTTCTTTACGCTGCAATCGGGAATGCAACAAGCTTTTCAGTCTCTGTGTGTGCAGGAGGCGAAGCTCCAGGCCGCCGGGAATGGGCTTTCGGCTTTTAGGCATCCTGTCCATGATTTTTACCTGCACCGTGTCAAACGGTTCTTTGGAAGCCCCCTTGATTCCGAAGATAACGCCCCGGCTGTTATCCCTCAGCCATTCATAGGCCTCTTGGGTTCGGGACCAGTCGTCATCGGCATTGATCCCTCCGCCGGTGTCCAGGGCGGCCCGAAAGATCCCTTTGGTCTCCGTGGTGCCCTGGACGGGATACCGGGTGTTGAAGACAAGGTTTTCCACATCATCCCAATCGGAGAGGGTCCCGTACTGGATGAGCCAGCTTGTGAGGCCCTCGTCCCAAGCCCTGACCACAAAATAGAAGTTGCTCTTCTGCATGTCGATACCACAGGTAAGGGCGATGGCCTCTTTGGGCACGATGCCCGGAGGGATATCGGTTTTGTGGGCGAGAAGCTCGGACTCACTGGTTGTGGCCATGATCGGTCTGTGCGATACGGCCTTGTGCTGGGTGTCAAAGGCAACCATCTGCTTAGGGTCGTCAAGCCCCTCCAGGAACGCCTCCGCCACATCGGAGAGACTCACAAAGGGCGAGTACCAGGACGGAAGGTGATATCCTACAAAAATAGGCCGGTCCACTTCCTTTTCCGGGACCCATCTGCCCTCCTGAACGGCTCGGTTTCGGTCCATGTCATCCCATTCGATGGGGCAATGGGTGCAAGTGTACCGGGCTGACTTCTTCCTGACGACAGTTCGTGGATCCGCCTGGGAGCCTTTGGGCCAGTGGATACTTCCGAACTCCATTTTTTGGTAGGTGCCGCAAAAAGGGCAGAGGGCTTCATAGTGGTACCAGAGGTCCACTCCCTTTTCCATGATCCTGGAGAAAGCACCCCCGTGCTTCGCAGGGGTGGAAAAGTAGAGAATCTTCTTTGTGTAGGGGTAGGCGTTGGTTCTTACCTCCCCCAGGCTGAAGGGATCCGCCTCTTTCCCTGAAAACTCAGGGTACTTGCCCGGCTCGTCAAAGAAGAGGTACCGGACAGACTCGGATGCCATAACGGCAGGTGAAGTAGCCCAGGCCATCATAAGATCCATGCCATTGGTGAAGTTGATGGCGTATGTCGAAACGTCATCGGCTTTCTTACTCAACAGGCTGGCGGTACGCGGGGAGCCTTTGAAGGCCGGAATGATCTGCCGTCTGCTGATCCTCTTCAGAACTTTTTCGTCCGGCATCACATACATCGCTGGATCCGGGTCCTGGTCCGCCGCATAACACATGCAGTTGATTGCCACCTGGGTCTTTCCTGTCTGCGGGGCAAAGCAGAGAAGGATCTTCTGCACCCAGGGTTTGTTCCAGGCATCCATGGGCTCCACCAGATACGGTGTAAGGTCATTGGTCCAGAGCCCTTGCGCCGGGCCCTTGGCCACCCACCGGTGTTTTTCTGCCCACTGGGAAACAGTAACCTTCTCTTTTGGCTTGAACACACTTCGCTCGGCCTCTGTAAAGACTACATGCTCTATCATTCTGTCTCCTCCTCGGGCTCTGTCAGGGGTGCCGTTTTGACCTGCCACTTCTTGGGCTGTGAGTACCGCCCGATAAAAATCTCCAGTTTCTCCAACCAAAAATTAATGAGGTCAGGCCCCAGCTCGGCATTGCCATCGACCAGTCGGATCATCTTTCCGGACTGGGTCCTGACGAAGGTCTCCAGGTCTTTTTTGAAGATGGAGGCGCGCGCGGCCAGCTCCCGGTTAAACAGTTCCCGGTCGATATATTGCCCGGATTCCACCAGGGTCTTGATGCTCCAGTGCTCTGCCTGGGCTTTCACTTTTTTGGTTTCAGCCTGGAGCTTCTCCTTTTGAAGCTCTTCCATGCCTTCATTCATTTTGGATCCGTCCAAGGGCTTCAGGTGCATGGCCGCATACCGGTCGACATCCTTCACCAGGAATGACCCATTTTTCTGTACCGGGATCCGGCCTTCGTCCCGGTGCTTGTACACCGTGGACTGACTGACTTTGTACCCGGCCTCCTTCAGGTAGGCCGTGATGGCCTTGGGGTTTGGAAGTGTGTCTGTCATAAGTCTCTATTTCATCCCTTCAATTTTCCTGCGCCAGTTCCTCACCGTGGCCGGGTCGCATCCGATCCGCCTGGCCGTCTCCTGCGCCTTACAGCCCTGACCAAAAGAAACGAAGAGCAGGAAGAGGGCGCGATGGTCCATGTGACTTCCGGAGAGAAAGGTCCCGGTGAGGCTGGTGAACTTTTTCCCGCAGGCCGGGCAGGACAATCTTTTTCCGTTCCAAAACCTGAAGAGCCTTTGTTCGTCCTGGATGGAAGATCCACACCCGGGACAACGGGCTTCGCCCTTGTGGATCCGGTTCAGGATCCAGCCCCGGCAGCACTCCAGGTCCAGGAACTCCGATCCGAAGGCATCGGCGGCCTCGGCGGGGGTGAAGATCTCTCTGCCGTTGGCTGTGTTGCATTGGTCTGTATTTTCTCGATGTTCCATTGTTCCAGCTCGTTTTAAAATTTAAGTGCGAAGAACTATCGCGCTCATTAGTCCCCGCATGGGGCAAAGCCTGAGAAGGACCCAAGCCGTTTGGGCCTCTCCGGCCCGTTTCCCTCGCCGGTCAACCCGGTCACCCCCGGTCAGGCGGGGCGGTCAGGGGTTAAGCGCCTGAATTCTATTGTTTGGTCAGGGTGGTCAGCCCTTTTTTTTAGAAATCAAAAACTTTTTTAAGGGGGCTCTTAACGCATGCACACGCAATAGGTGGCGTTTAGGGTTGACCGGGCTGACCACCCCACCTATCAACCCAACTTTATTAGCGATATCCGGTCAGGGGTCTTGCGCTTAGGGCTGACCACCCCCTGACCAACCCCTGACCATTTTCTCGGGGAATCGGCGTCCCTTACGGACTCAAGGGGGCGGGGGACATCAGGAGATAATCTTCAGGCTGATGTTTTTGACGCATTGCACCCTTTTCTGCCCCTCACGGGCCCGATACTGAGCTAAGCAATCAATGGCCAGGTACAACTCCCGAAAGAAGTTGTCGTAGCTCATGGGGGCGAAATTACGGCCCCTGGCCCACTCGTTGTAATCCCTGAACAGGACATCCTTTGCGGTGTATCCTGCCGACTTACCCACATCGCACCGGTCCTCGGCATAGCTCAGGATCGGGTTGTTGCTGAACTTGTATTCCATGAGGAGATCATCGGTTTCCTTGCTGTGGGAAAAGCCCCCCTGCTTGCGCAGACAATGGAGGCCCTCAAGGGACCATGCGAAGATTTCGGAGAGTTCCTCCAGGAGCTTCTCTTCAAGCTGTGTGTCTGCGTCTTTACCCATAAATTGTCGCTTAAACTGGATGGGCAGGACGCGCCTGAAGAAGCCGTCCGAGTTGTCCAGGACGCGTGGCTTCTTGTTGGCCGCGAAGATCAGCTTGCAATAGGGCGTAAAGTCAAAGGCGTCCTGGTGCTTGAAGGCCGCCGTGATGGGATCCCCGGTGACAATGGCCTTGAAGAACGGACTGTCAAGGGCCTTGGCCCCCACCTCCGTGCTGATGTTTAAAAGCTTGTTGTAGAGGCTGGACCGGAGGAATTGGTCTTCAAGGTCAGCAAAGCCGATGGAAGAGCAGTTCTGGATCCCTACCATGTACCGAAGAATCTTGATCACCAGGGACTTGCCGTCCGCTCCCGGCCCGAAGAGAAAAAGGGCTTTCCCATACCGGGTGTCTCGGGTCAGGCAGTACCCGAAGAACTCTTGGAGCTGGTCGATAACTGCCGGGTTCTGGATCGTCTCCTCCAGGAACTGGAACCACCGCTCCGGCTGTGCTTTGGTGTGGGCGTCGTAGTCGATAGGCAGGCAACAGGTGCTGTAAAAGCACATGTGGTGAGGCCGGGTTTTGAGGGTCTCCAAGTTGAGCATGCTGGTTTCAAGGCACACCCAGTCATCCTGGTCATTCACCGCCCTGCCGTGGGGGATGGTGCTCAGCACTCGCGCCTGAAGCGCCGCGTCGCTTACCCGGTTGGCCTTGGACTCCTCACCGAGGAGTTTGATACAGCGCTTTTTGACGTGGTCCTCTTTGAAGACCACCCAGTGGGTCTTGTTCCATTTGTACAGAAGGCCCGTCTCCGGGTCGTTCAGAAGGGAAAGGTCCTGGAGGATCCGCTCGGCCAGGAGTCGAGGCTTGAAGGAGAGTCGGTCCCCAACGCCATAGGAGAAGAACTCTCGCGCGCAGGAGATCTCTCCAGGGTCCTTCATGACGTAGGGTTCGGCTTGGTCGATGAGGTTTTGCAGGTCGTCTGGGTTCTGGCCGTGCTTGGCAAAAAAGTCGGTGAGGTCCTCGCCGTGCTTTTCCGGCCACTGGCCGTCGTCGCGACGCCCCATAAAGCCGGGCCAGTTGATGAGCTTCAGGCTTCGGCACACCGTGTAAAGGTTCTGGCAGGCCACCTCGCCGTATTCCATACCCGGCTGGTCGCAGTCTCGGGCCATGATGATGTCCCGGTCCATCAACTGATTCAGGTGCTTCTTGGACCACTTCTTTGGCTTGGTGGTGAGGCCGATGGGATTAAAACCCATGGAGAGGGCGCATACCACGTCGGTGATTCCCTCCACATAAAGGACCGGCCCATCATGAAGCGGGGCGGGGGGAAACAGCCGTGTCGAGCCAAAACCCTTGCCCCAGGAAACCATCTTGTATTCTGAAGCTCCGGGCTTGTAGAGGATGATGTTGACCAGTTCCCCGGCTTCATAGATGGGGAAGGCGATTTTCCGCCAGTCCGGGTTTTTGATGAAAACCAACGCCCCTGTTTTGCTGTCCTGTCTGTGGGTCTGCATCCGAAGGTCAAGGGCCTCAATGGCTTCCCGGGTCCACATGCGGGTCTGGGCCAGGTGTGCAACCCAGGTGTCAGGCAGGGGTGGAAACTTGGCCCAGGCTTCCCGCATGGCGGTGTAATCAAGGGCGTCTGATTCGGGCTCTGCCTTTGTCTTTGGCTTGGGTTGGGCAGGCGTCGAGATTCCCACAGGGGCCTTGCGGTCGGTCTCGATGCCGTACTCCTGTAGAAAAGATTTAAACCCATCCTTGGCATCCAGGCCCCGGCACTGGCAGTAAAGCTTCACCAGGTCGCCGCTTGCCTGACACCCAAGGCAATTGTAAACGTCCTTTTTCACGTTGTAACTGAAGGATGGATGACTCTCCAGATGGATTGGGCAAAGGCCCCGAAGCTCAGCCTCCGTAGAGGCATTTTTATCCACACAAAACAACGATTTTGCGATATCGGCCCGTTGGCCTTCCGTCAATTTGTCCAGCGCAATTCCCATTCGATTAACCCTTTCTAACAACACACCTTTTTTTCTTGTGTGGCGAAAAAACGTGTGTTAATTATTGAGTACATTTCGTTCTACTTTAAGGGCCTTGATAGTTGCACCTGTCGGGCCCTTTTCTTTTGCCTTTTCACCAGGGGAAGCACAGCTTCCCGCCTCACGCGACCTTTTCCTTACTGACCCGTCCCAAAATGAGCGCCTCCAGCTCGTCCAGTTCCCGTCGGCACTCCTGGAAACTTGCAAGGAGCTCAAGCTGGGCGTTTTTGGTGGGCTTTCCGTTGGTCATCAGCTCCTGGGCCTTCTCCCGCAACACGGAGATGGCCGCCACCACGTCAAAGGACTCCTTGTCCCAGTTGTCCGTGGGGGAGAAGACCTCCTCGCTGGGGATGAGGGTCATGCCTTGGGGTTCGAGGTATTTTTTGAGGAAGGGGTCTTCGGTCACCGCAACAACACCCTTCAGAAAGCGAAGGTTCATCTTGATGCGGCCAGTCAGGTAGTCATAGACGGTGGGCTCAGAAAGGCCTGTCAGGTCAGAAATTCGTTTCACCACCTCGGGCTTTGTGCAGCGATGCTTGACCGCTATGTTTGCCTCGTTGGTGATCTCATCACGTTCAGTGCTCGTTAATACCATTGCCGGTATCTCCCATGAAAACAGTCCGTAAGCCTGATAGGGCAAGGTTACGGAAATTTTTTTGAAAAAAGTGGATTTTTTCTGAGAGATCAGGCTGAAAGAAAGGAATGGAAACAAAAATAGCCCATGCCTTTCGGCTATGAGCTGATGGAAGGACCGCCGGGCCTTGTCTCCGGCCTGTGCGGGGTGTTGCTGTGTGAGTGATTTACTTCAATAGTAAAGGAAGGGAGTTCTGTCAACAACAAGTTGCTTGGAGATCATCGAGGTCACAATAGCTCCTCCCGGCGTATGTGTGTCATGGCAACCTCCAAGCGTTGAGTTTAAGGGGTAAGTTGAATCGGTGGACAGGGGATATCTCCGTAAGAACAGAAAACGCAGCAATCCCCCGGTAATGGTTTGAGTATTTCTTGGCAGCCGCTGCACTGGTGAAAGTATTGACAGGCGTCGGTCGGCATTGCCAAGGTTTCCTGCTTGCCGCACCTGGGGCAGGTCAATATTGATTCAGTCTGAACATTCATGATTTCTCCAGCTCTTTTCTGGTTGCATCCACAACACGGCGGACGTCAAGCAGGCATCATCTTCCTTCTGGATGTTTTATCGCACATTGACAGGCGCCCTCACGTTTGGCGGCAAGAATCTTTTCCAGAATTGTAGACTTCCCATTATTTTTACGGACATCTTGTCGGATCTCCCCTTCACTGTGATTGAAACAATAACAAATTTTTCGATCCATTCTTGGTGTCTTCCCTTTGAGGATAATTCTCTACAGCATGCAGGTCGGTACCGAATTTTCCAGTGTCATTGACGGCTTGTGCCATTTGTTCGGGAGTGACCTGTTGCGGATTGTAAATGACAACAGCAGTTTTCTTTTCGAAGCTGACTCTGACTTGGTGAATACCATCGAGACGCTTGAGGACGGTTTTGACAGCTAAACTACAGGCGGCACAGGTCATTCCTGTGATGGGTAGTTCAATTGATTGATTTTGGCCTGCCCAGGCGCTCCCTACAGGCATGGTAAACGTAAGCAGAATGAAGCACATCATGAGCAGTGCTGGTAGATTGAGAGTTCGCCGAATACCTCTCATCTTCCTTCTCCTTTAGTCCATGAACAGCAACATCAGTTGCGGGAAGAACAATATGCCCAATACGAAAAGAGCAGCCCCCCAGAAAATGATCTTGCGACGTTTTACGTTACTTGTCTGACACGCCCCCTCATGACAATCCGCCTTGCGGGGCGTGCGATAGGTGCGATAGCCAGCCACAGCCAAAAAAAACAGGGTCAGAGTCAAAAAGATTGGCCGATAAGGTTCGAGGGCGACCAATGCGCCAGCACTGCTGATTCCCAGAAATACCATTGTCAAGGGGCCGATACAGCAAGCGGAGGCAAAGAACCCTGTGACAAGTGCTCCCCCTAAACCGATTCTGCCCACATTGGAGCTTTTTCCTTTTTCTGCAGCCATTTGCATCTCTCCAACGATTCTATCTTTTTTAACCGGTATCAGGGTCTTCTCCGACAATCGACTCAATTATCGGGCAGCCCTGCGGTTGGTTCTGCGTTCCGCATGCAACAACCAGGCGGCTAAGTTCCTCCTTTATTTTTGCAAGGGCCTCAATTTTTCTGTCAATATCGGAAACCTTTGCTTCGGCCCGTCGCTTGACCTCGCTACAACTCTGCATCGGATCGAGCGCTAAATCGAGCAGCTCACCAATCTCCTTGAGCGAAAAACCAAGCTCTTTGGCGCGCCTAATAAAGCGTACCCGCATAACCACATCTTGTGGGTAATGACGAAATCCACCGACAGGTCTTTGCGGCTGCTCTATCAGCCCCTGACGTTCGTAAAAACGTATCGTTTCAACGCCGACTCCTGCGCTTTTTGCCAAGGCTCCAATCGTTAAATCAGTCATGCTTACCCTCATCTCTTACCTGTCAAGATAGCTTCCGTACCTATGTACGGAGTCAATATAAATTTTATCATATATGCACTTTACGGAATAGGAGGCGTTTATTCGGGAGGTGTGGCTGAACGGGGCTTACGAGTCACTTATTCTGCCAACTATCGAGCAAAGGGTGTTCCGGGAAATTCAACCTGCGGGTGCCGCTGGAGCTGCACGCCGAGATCGCCACCAGGACGGCGGCTGAAGGGAAGGGTATTAATCAATGCATTGCGGATATGTTGGGTGAAATGGTTCGATATGGCTTCATTTTGCGGTTTGCCTATGTTCCCGAAATACGTTTCGGGAACATATTGTCTTGCGAGCTGTTTATGACGATTTTTCAAGGGTTGTGCCTAAAAATGACATAACCATTTTGCCCGGGTGGACAAAATGGTTATGGAGGAGGGCAATGGGCGGTGAGTCGAAGTCCTCTTGGGCTCAGACCGAAAGGGTTTGTTTCATTTTCTGGTATTCCTGTTCCGTTATTTCACCCTTGGCGAATCTGTTTTTTAAGATCATTAGAGAGTCCAATGTGTCTAAATTTTCGTTCTTCTTGTGATGAGGTGCCTTTGCAATTTTTAATACCAATGCTGCAATGATGATAACGATAAGCGCTGTAAGGCCAAACCCAAAAATTCCACCGCCAAAAAGCCAATGTCCGAGACCTGCTCCGTTATAAGTACAACCCCACATTCGTTCCTCCAGAATTAATCTTTAATTGCCAATGCCGAAGAGAGAACGCTTCCCTTCTCCGGCATCTTTTTTACTTTACGGTTTACCAGCATCCGGCAAAGGTATGGTTATGACTGTTAATACCGCAATTCCATCCCTGGTTGTATCCCCAGCTCCCCATTCCGCGTGCAATATTGTGCTGCTGAGCTTTGGCCCTCAGTTCACTTTCAGATTGGCTGATTTTCTCAGACAAAGCCCTCGCTTTCTTGGGGTCAGGGTTTGTACCTGCCATCAATGCATTCAATTCCGCTCTGTTCGCTGAGATTGATGACCTGAGTGTCTGGGTATCATTCATAAAGGAAGTATACGCCCCATTGGTGTCTCCGGACTGGTTGTAATATCCATTTCCATGCATGCCACCGCCATAGCCGTGACCACCACATCCCCAGGCATATGCGCTGGCTGCAAAAAATCCGATGAGCAAGGTTGCTGCGACTGCTGTAATAACTTTTTTCATGATTGATTCCCTTTTGTATGTGTTAATAAAACGCTTTCGTTGTCTGGCATTAATAGGTTGCAACGGGTATGCCAATTGCCGTGGGAATATATAAGCCCCTGCATTGAAAGTGTTTTTTTGGGGCGTGATGTTTTTTTTAATATTCTTTCCATTGTAAAAGCGCATTCAGTGATTAAAATTTAATCGGTGGTTTTAGAATCGTGCGATTAAAATTTAATCGGTCAACTGGAAACTATTATGCTTAATCAAAATACAAGCCCTTTAAACAGTTCAGTCTCGCCTTGGATGATCATAGGAATCAGTGTCGTTTTAGTCGGCGTGGTCGTTATTCAAGCTGTGACGAATTACAATCGTGAAGAAAAATATATGGGGCAGATCCTTGCAGAAAAAGGTTCTGCGTTGATTCGGTCCTTTGAGGCGGGCAGCAGGACAGGAATGATGGGACGGATGGGGAATGAAGCTCACTTGCAAACCTTATTAGAGGAGACTGCAGCCCAGGGAGATATATCATATATATTTATTGTTGATCACACAGGTGAAATACTCGCACACAACCAGAAACAGAAAATAGGCACCCAATTTAAAGACCTCCTTTCAAAAAACAATACGCTACCACCAGACCAGCCTCAGTGGCGGATAGTCAAAGGCAGCGGGCAAAAGGATTATTTTGAGGTCTATAAGACCTTCTTACCTGTGTTGAACCGCCAAGGCATGGGGCAAGGAAAAAAGATGATGGGCCAGATGGGTAATTCCATGTGGTGTTCGCCGGGATGGATCAAAGGATTGTCCCAAGACCGCCTGTTAGACCCCGAAAACCGGCCAACGATATTTATCGGAATGGATGTCGGACCTTTTGAAGATGCCAGAAAGGAAGATCTGCGCAACAGCGGAATAACGATTACGGTAATACTATTTCTCGGGCTGGGTGGGGTGGTTTCTTTGTTTTGGGCTCAAAACCATGCTCGTTCCCATAGCCTCCTTCAGGACACAAGGGCATTTGCATCTGAATTGGTGACAAGTCTGCCCATGGGCATTCTCGCAGTAAATGGAACATCAAATATCGTTTATGTCAATGAAGTGGCAGCCAGGCTTATAAACAGAGCTATTAATCAAGCGAAAGGCAAAAAAGCAACGGATCTACTGCCGCCCTCCCTGGTAGAACTGTTTGATGTGGTGAAAAATGGCAATCCTGTTTTAGAAAAAGAATTAATACTTGAAACTAAAACAAACAAAGCCGCACCGGTTGCCGTAACCATAACGGAGATTATTGGGGAGCAGAGGAATTTCATTGGACATGTTTTCATCTTAAAAGATTTAAGCGATATCCGAGCCTTGGAGCTTGAAATCCAGCAGAAAGATAAACTTGCGGCTGTGGGCACCCTTGCAGCAGGGGTCGCCCATGAAGTCAGAAATCCTTTGAGTTCGATAAGGGGATACGCCACATATTTTGGCAGCTTGTTCGATTCTGACAGCGATAACAAAAAAGCTGCACGTATCATGGCCGAAGAGGTTGATCGGGTTAACAGGGTAATCTCTGAGCTGCTTGAGTTCGCACGCCCAATGAAATTGGAATTGAAGGAAGCAGCGATATATAAGCTGGTTGATAAGGCTCTGAGATTGATAAAGTGTGAAGCGGATTTGGCTAAAGTAAAGATAATCAGCTCCATAGAAGCTGATATCCCCAATGTTGCGATTGATAAAGACCGCTTTACCCAGGTTCTGCTCAATATTTTTATAAACGGTATCCAGGCTATGGAATCCGGGGGAAGTCTGACTGTTAAAGTTTTTACCTTGGAAGACAGATTGAGGTTTGAAATTTCTGACACTGGCGATGGTATATCTGCCGCAGACCAAGCCAATATATTCAACCCATATTTTACAACCAAAAAGAAAGGCACAGGCCTTGGACTTGCTATCGCTTTTAAGATTATAGAAAGCCATGGCGGGGCGATCAGTATTGAAAGCTCAAAGGGCAAAGGGACCACGTTTATGATCTCAATACCGTTAGAGCAAAACAACAGGGAATTGATATGAAAGGCAAAATACTTATCGTCGATGATGACACAGCACATCTTTCAATGCTTGAAACACTTTTGAAGAGCCTTTTTCAGTCCACTGAATGTGTAACAGACGGAGAAGATGCAATCCGTGAGGCACGGGAGAACCCTTATGACCTCATTCTTATGGATGTCAGAATGGCCAATGTGAGCGGCATGGAAGCGCTCCGAGAAATAAAGGCCTTCAACCCTTCCATACCAATCATTATCATGACAGCATACTCTTCTGTCGATAAGGCGGTGGAGGCCATGCGGATGGGGGCAGATGATTACTTGACCAAACCCCTGAATTTTGAAGAGTTGAAGTTGTCCGTAGAACGGGTGACAAGGCATTTAGAATTGTCTTTGGAAAACACCCAGCTCAAGGAGCAGTTGCTGTCTGAGAGCAATTTTTCCGGAATTATCGGCTCAAGCCCTGCCATGCAGGCAGTTATTAATACCGCAAAGATTGCGGCTCCTACAGGTGCCACAATTCTGATCACAGGGGAAAGCGGCACAGGGAAAGAACTATTTGCAAAAGCCCTTCACAATAACAGTAACCGAAAGCAAAACCGCTTAGTCTCAGTGAACTGCGCTGCCATAAATGAGACTTTGCTGGAATCTGAATTGTTTGGCCATGAAAAGGGGGCTTTTACAGGGGCAGACAAGAGAAGAGACGGGCTCTTTTTGGCAGCTGACAAGGGTACGATTTTTCTTGATGAAATAGGAGAGATCCCTTTGTCAATGCAGGTAAAACTGCTTAGAGCCATTCAGGAAAGGGAAATCCAGAAAGTTGGGGGTGATAAAACCATTAAAATTGATGTGCGTATTATTGTTGCCACAAACAGGTGTCTGGAAGAAGAGGTTAAAAAAGGCCGTTTTAGAGAAGACCTGTTTTACCGGCTCAATGTGATCAATATAACAGTACCTCCGTTACGGGATAGAGCGGATGATGTACCCCTGCTTGCCCAAAGGTTTTTAAACAAATACACGAATGAAAACAACAAGATGATCAAGGGGTTCACCCCTATGGCAATGGATGCCCTTACTAATTATGACTGGCCGGGTAATGTCCGTGAACTTGAAAATGTCATTGAAAGAGCAATTATTCTGTGTTTGGGCCAGTACATCTCTGAAAAAGACCTGCCATTAAATGTCCTTAAGGATTATGAACCAGAAAATTCTGTTGAATCTCAGCTTTCCGGCGGGGGAAAAACCCTTGATGAAATTGAAAGCATTGCCCTCATTGAAACATTGAAGCAGACAAAAGGGAATAAAACTGAAGCTGCAAAGATTTTAAATATTACAAGAACAACATTGAATAACAAACTTAAACGGCACCATTTAGACCTTGAAAAGATACTTCCAAAAGAAGTGGATTAGAAGGCTTATGAATTACAGTATATATAAAACTGCACATTACTAATGTGTACAATATAAAATTTGAATGGCAAGGTCTTCTGAAAAAATGACTTGTAACTTCAGAATTCAGTATCACCCATATATTATATGGTCTCGAAAAACGGTCGTTTGATATCGTTCGTTATTACTTGTTTCCACTTTTAAATTTGTCTTTAACGTAAGTAAGCCAACTTGAATAATAGTCTGAGCAAAAACATAAGGCTACTTTTTAGTCCATCCCATCATCATCATACCCATGACGGCCATGTCACTCACCTTCTGGTTGGTATAGACCTTCTTGTTCTGTTCTGCGTCGGGGTTCTTTTCAGTAGCTTTGTCCAAAAACACAACCAGTTCTTTTGCAAAAGGCTTGATATCATCAACGGATTGAATTTTATTGTGCACAGTTGGGTTAAATCGCTTCCCATTCCAAAGTGTTGCAATAAAGTCAGCTGATGTTGCCAGCTTGTCGGCATAGTCGGCATCTTGCCAGGAGAGTGCGCTTGCTTGGTGTAAACTCCCACCGCTGTACCACGCTTTCTGGGTCGGTGTGCTGGTTGGGTTCTGTGGTGCTTCATCGTCCATAAAGAATCCGATGGCCGTAAACAACAACACGGCCACAATAAAAAATGGCAGACACCCCTTCTTTCCCTTCGTTGTTTTCACATCATTTTCCTGGTCACTCATAAAGCACCTCATCAAGCAAAGACTATAAAAACAAAACAGCCGGGCCACATCCGCAGCCCGGTAACTCATACACTAAATAATCACGCGTTCCTTGCGTGAGAACAATGTCCCCTCTTGGGGTAAAAAAAATGCACCTTCGCTTCGGTGCGAGTGGGCAATGGGATCAAACGGCCGTTTTTTTTTCAGGCTTTGACGGCTTGTCTTTGGTCTCCGTCTCCTGTCTTGCTTCTTTCAACTCTCCACGCAGGTAGCGGATCTCTTCGCGCAACTCCGAGAGCTCTTCCTTGTAATGCTGGAGGAGCTCTCTCAATTCTTCGACTTCCATTTTTTTACCAACCTTCACTTCTTTACTGGATACTTCTTTTGTCAGGTTGGCGTCGCTGCTTTTTTTAAGGCTGCCTGGGTCTTCTCCAGCTAAAAGACTTTCTCCTAAAGCAAGAAAGTCATCGTATGTGTAGCCGCAGGCTTTGACAATGGCATTTTGCTTATCAAAGGATGCTCTTTTATTGCCATTCAGAACCTCACTTAAATAGCCCCCTGAAATGCCTGATTCAAGGGCCAATACGCTTTTTTTTCTATGCCAATCTTTTTCAACGACATGTTGAAGCGCACGCATAAATCTATTGTATGTGGGGTCATTCCTTATCATAAGGCCAATCTTTAGCTAATAGCGAAAAATAAACAACAGAAGTTTTCTTGCTGACAGGAAAGTTTTTCTTGACGATACAGTAAAACTTCTCTAAAAGCATAATTATGAAACGAGGAACTCAAACAAACATTGTGAATAAGACGAAATTGAGCGCGGGTTTTGTCAGTGAAATATTTTCTGGCAAAAAACGGCCTTCCTGGAAAAAGGCAAAGGTATTGGCTGAAGTGACTGGCACTGAGCCAGTTCTTTGGCTTGAGGGGACGCCCGAAGAGATCAAGACAGCCATAAAAAAAGCAGCGGCTCAACCTGACCCACTGCCTTGATACTGCTTGATGGATTTTTTGAGAAAATAGATCACCTGCCGGGAGAGGGTGCGTTCCTGCTCATCAGCGATCTTTTTGAGCTGCTCCTTTAGGTCCCGGGTACATCTGATGTGAATGTCGGTGCTCTTTTCCATTTTATCCATGGCACTCCCTTAGCAGGGAACCGGCGGCGGTGCAATGCAATAGGCCGGAATCAAAAAGAAACGTGGCGCCTGGGTTCCCCATGGAACCCCCCTTGTGACACACCATGGTCCTATTCGCTACACGAGGCCCTTGGCCGCGCCCACTTCGCGGTAGGGCCTTATCCCGAAATTTCATGCGGTATCACAGTAAGCCAGGAATCGGCCAGGAACTACATAAATCAAAGGGCAGGAATTATGGATAATACCGGAATCGATAAGTGGAATCAGATGCACCCAGTCAAAACCCCCGTCTCCGTAGGTCGGAAAACTGCCACCGTGACTCGATCCGGAGCCTTTGTCTCCGGAAAAGGCAAAAGCATGGTGTGGCTGGAGGGTTTTGCCTTTCCGGTGGAGCTGACGAAGGTAAGGGCTCTCTAAGCTGACATAGAGGGAAGAAGTCGAAACTCCCTTGATAGGGAGTCTGACCGGGACTGGCCGCCCGGCACTGATGAGACAGGCTGAACAATTGAGCTGATGGAAGGCTGCTGTGTGAGACGCTGGCCAAAATCATCCACCTGACAACCAGGCAGACCAAAAGGGCGTTTCATCGCCACAGGTGAAGTGCGCCCAAAATCAGGAGAGCCATGAAGCGAGGAAAATCAGGCATCACAGCCTCAGAAAAACAAAAAACGTCGGCAACCCAGCTCGGAAACCTCAACCCCATCTTTGTGAAGGGAGATCCGGTCCATTACCACTCCGTCATCGGAGGCCCCCATGATGACAAGATCTACGTCATTCGGGGCATCGGATGCCTGCCGGGGAATCGTGAGGTGGCGTGGCTGGAGGGGAAGGCGGGGTGTGTGGATCTTGAGGCGTTGAGCCATGTGGAACAGACGAAAGGGGGGACTAAATGAAGATGCGTCAGGAAGAGATCCCGAAAGAGTTCACCAGCCGCGACAAGCCCATCGTTGAAACCGTGGGCGACCTACTCGAATACCTGAAAATGCTGCCCCGTGACATGCCCGTTGAAACCGGCCTTTCCGATGGCGTGATGCTGGCCGTGTACAACGTCACTACAAATCCGGTTCTTGAAATTGAAGAGATCAATTAACCGCACCGCAAAGGAGACTCTCGAAATGAGGAACTCAGAATTTAAAGAAATCATGGGGATAATGGACGAGATAGAGGAAACTATGACCCGTGCAATGGTAGTGCCGGAAGAGTACCTGGTTGCAGGAGGGGTAGTCACACAACCTGGTTGCCCCACCTGGCTCAACTTTTTAAATGAGGTCACAGGCGGCAATGTGGAGGCCATCACCCAGTTGCAGGAGTTTGCAGGCACTTGCCTTGTGCCGGAAAAAGTCTGGGGAAAGGCACTTGTGTTGCATGGAACGGGCGTCGGCAAAACCACGTTTATACGTATCCTGCTCGAACTGGTCGGGGAAGAGAATACATCTTCTGTTTCGATGGAAGACTTGGGGGACCATTTCGTTCGGGCTGAACTGAATAGCAAGTGGTTGAATATATCGAATCTTAAACCGGCTGATCTTGAGAGTCCGTACTTTAAATGTGTCGTCACGGGTGATCCCATGACGGCGAGTTTGAAATATGAAGATCCATTCGATTTTTGCCCTACCTGCAAGCTGGTATTTCAGGCCAACACCCCTCAATGCGAGAACCGAAGATGTATCAGTGTAGCCTTCTCGTTTCATCCTTCCGTTGTAAACCCCAACCTGGTTCATGAGCTGGAGAATGAAATTTATGAGATCAGGCATTGGGCTGTCCAGGGGCTGGGGAGGCTCAACAACCAGGGGCACTTTACAGAAAAAACGCTGTAGGTCTAACCATTTGAACTCTCTTTGTTTGATTATAAGGACACATCTCATGAACACTATCTGCATCGCAAACCAAAAAGGCGGCGTCGGCAAAACCACCACCGCCATCAACATAGCCGCTGGGCTCGCCAAGGCGGGAAAGCGGGTTCTCCTCATTGACCTGGACCCCCAGGGCAACCTCACCCAGGCCTCCGGAGTGTTTGCATCCGGGTGTGCCTATCGCATCGAACACGTCCTGCACAGGGAGGTGGCCATTACCGATGCCATCGTCAAGGATGTCCTGGATAGTGAAGGGCGCGTGGACCTTGTTCCGGCGGATGAAACCTTGAAGAGGGCAGAAGACCTCCTGGTTCCAGAGCTCTTTTCAGAGACCCGCCTCGCCAAGGCATTGGAGGGGCTTTCCTATGATCATGTGGTCCTGGACTGTTCGCCTTCCCTTGGGCTCCTGACGGTCAACGCCCTGGTGGCGGCAACCCATGTTCTGATTCCCTGCGACTATGGTAGTTTCTCCATCGGAGGGATTGCCAACATCGTCGAGAAGATCAAGGAGATCGGCTTATCATCTAAGGTCGTACGGCTTTTTGTCACCATGTATCGAAGCAGCACCACCCGCACCAATGAATGGGCCGAAGACCAGTTGGCCCATTACAAGGAGATCACTCTGGAGACTAAGATCCGGAGGAGCGAGCCCCTGTTGCAAGCGTCCATCGAACGGGAAAGCATTTTTAAATATGCCCCCGGAGCCATCGGGGCCGATGACTACACCCGCCTTACAGAGGAGTTCCTGGCCTTATGAAGAAACTTGGATCAGGCAAAAGCGTGAAGCTGGCGGATGTGTTTTCGGAAGATGCAGGTGCAGTGCACCAGGTTAAACCAGAGCAGGGCACCTTTCTGAACGTGCCGGTGGATGAATTGAAGCCGAACCCCTATCAGCCCAGGCTTTTTTTTAAACAGGAGGAGCTCGATGCTCTGGCGGCATCCATCAAAAAACAGGGTGTCCTTCTCCCTCTGTGTATCTTTATCGATGACGGGATCTATTACATAGGGGATGGAGAGAGGCGGTGGCGGGCATCCAGGATTGCCGGGAAAAAGACGGTGCCGTGCTACGTCACCACCGGTCAGCCTGCGGAGGTGGCCCTGATCGGTAATATGCTCCGTTCGGACCTGAAGCCAATTGAAGAGGCAGAGGCCTATGCCCGGATGCAGGAAAAGTTCAGTTACACCCAAGCCAAGTTGGCACGGGTTGTGGGGAAGTCCAGGAACAATATTACGGAAACCCTGAGTCTGAATCGACTTCCGGAGGCGATTAAAAAGGAGTGTCTACGCGTAGACATTGCCAAGCGGAAGCTGATCCAGGTAGCCCGGAAAGAGACTCCAGAAGAGATGGAGGCGGCGTTCAATCGTTGTCTTGGAAAGGGCATAAAGCCTGCAAGAAAAAAAACGCCAAAACCATCTAACCCGTCTAAGCCGCCCCAGGCGGGTCGTATAAGCGCGCAAGTGTGGAAGATTGCAGAAGAGGTTAGAAAGATGGGACAGGCAAGCTTTACGCCGGGAGACTCTGCCCCGTTAGCTGTCGCCCTGAAGGGTTTGCTCACTGAGCTTGAGCGGATTCCGGCTATAGACATGAGCAAGTTTCATGAGGCCCAACCGTCGATTCCTGATGATGAAAAGATGCAAGACCCAGAAGAGGGCTTGCATCTCAGCGGAACGTGCCGGGGGAAGTTGCTTGATGCCGGGTTCCGGCTCTTCCGGGTATCGGAGCACGAAAAGGTGATCAAAGAGCTTTCACCCACGGGCAGCTGGAAGCATGTCAGCAGGCACACCACGAAAAAAGCCATGAAGGAAGTCCTGGATGAGATCCTTCAGGACCCCATGAGCGTAAAAGACTAAGAGGAGATAGCACGATGTCCGGACGACTCATGACCTACAAACAGATTGTTGACGAGTTTGGTGCTTCCATCTGGTTCTGGCGGACAAAGAAGTGGCAGGGAAAGCTCAAGAACTGCGGGTTCGGGAACAAGCATATGTTCGACCGGCAGGACATCGAGAAGCTGATCCAGGAGATGAAGCAGCAGGGATGATTTTTTTTGAACTCCATTTTAGTTTGTGTGTGACGGTATTCCGTGGCTTAATTTTGTCGGATCACAGCCTGTTGTGCCCGTCACACACAATGTGGAGGTTGATCTGATATGGGATCATTATATCTCAGAGGAAAGACGTGGTGGATGAAGTACCACGTAAACGGAGAGCCCATCCGAAAGAGCACGGGCAAAAAGAAGAAGATGGAGGCCCGGGAGGTGATGAAAATGGCCGAGGCCGGGATCGCGCCGACGGCACAAGCGCCTTCTGGAGATGCGGTGACCTTTGAACGGCTCAGCGGGCTTCTGGTCCGGGATTACCGGATCAACGGGAAAAAATCCCTGGTGCGTGCCCAGATTAGCGTGAACCGCCTGGCCGAGTTTTTCCAGGGGAAAAGGGCAGGGGAGATCACCACGGCCCTCATCGATGAATACATCGAGGAGCGCATGCAGTGGAGCTGCTTGGATTGCAAGAGGGTGTGGTTCCATGGGGACCGTTGCCCGTTTTGCGGAAGTGAGCGTGTTTCCAAAGGCGCGGCCAACGCCACTATCAACCGGGAACTGTCTGCATTGAAGCGTATGATGCGCATCGGAGCAGAGCACACGCCTCCCCTGGTGGAGCGTGTGCCGGCAATCAACATGCTGAAGGAGAACAACACCCGGAAGGGCTTCTTCGAGCATGATGAATTTGAACGCCTCCGGAAGCACCTGCCGCCTCACCTGAAGCCCATTGTCACCATGGGGTACAAGACGGGGTGGCGCATGACGGAGATCCTCACCTTGCCCTGGACCCAGGTGGATCGGCACAACGGGTGCGCCCGAGTAGAGGCGGACATCACTAAGGGGGACGAAGCGAGAACGATCTATTTTGATTCGGAGCTGAAGGCCCTTATTGATGAGTTGTGGGACAAGCGGAAGCAGCGGCGAAGCTTTTGTCCCTATGTGTTCGTAAACCGAAAGGGGACGGACCGGAATTACCGCTTTGACCGGGCCTGGGCCACGGCCTGTCGTAAGGCGGGGGTGGACCGGATCTTCCACGACCTGAGGCGGACGGCTGTCCGGAACATGGTGAGGGCAGGGGTGCCGGAGGGCATTGCCATGAAGATCTCGGGGCACAAGACCCGCTCGGTCTTCGAGCGGTACAACATTGTCAATGATGAGGATCTGAAGAGGGCTGCAAAGCAGCAGGAGGCTTACCTGGAGACACAGGGTGGGCACGCTTTGGGCACAAGCTTGGGCACACTCCCCAAGCCCCAAAGCAAAAGGGGCTAACGCTCGCGACGTTAGCCCCCTAAACTTACATGCTTTTTTTGTGGTACCCCCAGCAAGAATTGAACTTGCGCACATGGATTAGGAATCCAATGCTCTATCCACTGAGCTATGGGGGCACTAATCTATATAGAGACGTTGACCAGGATAAATGGTGCTTCCTGAGGTCAGGTTATTCAGGTCAAGCAATCTCGCGACTGAGATATTATGTTTTGTGGCAATTGTAAAGGGATTATCGCCGCGTTTGACATAATAGACGGATTTTTTTGCTCGGCGGGCCTTGGGCGACGCCGGGCTGGGCAGTTTGATGACCTGGCCCACGGTGAGGGTGTTGCTGGAGAGACGGTTGGTCTCCTTGAGTGCCGTGGGGGTTGTGCCGTATTTTCTGGCAATGAGCCAGAGGGACTCTCCCTTGCGCACCACATGCCGGGTGGGGCGCTTGGCGTTGGGGATGGCGGTGTTGGCGTAATACCCCTTGGTGGTGTAGCCCCGCTGGGGGATCTTGATCTTCTTCCCGGCCACGATGACGTGGCGGTTGGAGAGGCCGTTGGCCCTGGAGATGGCTTTCACCGAGGTGCCGTAGCGCTTGGCTAGGGTGGAGAGGGTGTCCCCTGGGCGAACCTTGTGGTAGACGAAGGCGCGCTGGGGCGGCAGGGAGACCCTCAGGGAGCTCATGGCGGTGAGGGTGGCCTTGCTCTTGCCTACGGGAACCCGGAGGCTGTAGCTCTCCTTGGGAAGGATGCCGTAGCGCAGCTCGGGGTTGAGGCGCTTGAGGGTGGCGTAGGGGGCGCCGATGGCCTTGGCCACATCCGCGAGTTTTACCTGCTTTTTGACGGTGACGGTGTCGAACGTGGGCGGTGTGTTCGGCGTAACGGTATGGAAGCCGTACTTTTCAAGGTTGTTGACGATGTGGATGGTGGCGATGAACTTGGGCACGTAGCGGGCCGTTTCAGAAGGAAGCCGCGAGTAGAGGTCCCAGAAGTTGTCCAGGTAGTTGAGGTTCTGGCGGCGGATGATCTTCAGCACCCGGCCTTCACCGCAGTTGTAGGCCGCAAGAACTGTGGACCAGTCCCCGAAGAGCTTGTGGAGCCTGTCGAGGTAGGCGATGGCAGCGTCCGTGGATTTTTCGGGGTCCAGGCGCTCGTCCACGAAGGTGGTGCGCTTGAGGCCGTACATGTACCCCGTGGACGGGACAAACTGCCAGAGGCCCAGGGCCCGGGCAGAGGAGAGGGCCTTGACCTTGAACCCGCTCTCCACCAGGGGCAGCCAGGAGAGCTCCACGGGCAGGCCTGCCTCCTGGAGCTTTTTGACCATCATGGGTCGGTATTGCCCGGACCGCTTCAGGGATTCGGCGAAGAAGCGGCGGTCCTTTTTGGTGAAGATGTCGATCTCACGCTGCACCTGCTGGTTGATGGTGATGGGAATGGCGTTGCGCGTAAAGGAGGTGGTGGTGGTCCGGGAGGTGTAGATCTCCAGGATCCGCCGTGAGATGGTGAACCGGAGGTCCTCTTTCTGCTGGAGGAGCAGGGGATCGTTGCCCGTGTCGACCTTGAGGATCAGGCCGTAGGCCTCGTCAAGGCTGGAGAGGGCACCGTCCATGTCGCCCTTTTCCCAAAAGGACTGGGCCGCCTTGCAGTACTCGATGGCATGGTCGAAGAGCGGGAGCTCCTCCTGGGCTTCTTCAGGCAATTCCAGGGAGATATTGCGCCGGTTGGTGGCGAAGTTGAAGTCCGTGGGTTCCGGCGCTGTTTTTTCCAGGCCTATATAAGGATAACGTGGCGCCTTGGTGTTGAGGGGGGCCGTCGGCGTCGTGCATGCGGTGGTGAGCAGCACGAAGGCGCATGTAATAAGGGAGGTCTTTTTCATAGGGTATTGGCTCTTATATGGCTGTAAGTTGTTGTTATCTGAATACAGGGGAATTACAGGCTTGGGCATGTGGTGTCAAGTGATTTGGAAGGGGAGGACGGTGGGGACCTCCGGGCAGCCAGAGAAAAAAGGAGACGGCAGCGGGAAAAAAAGAGAGACAAATTTAAGGGGATAAAAAACCAATTGTATGGTAATATCCGACAATTAGGTCCAAGGATGTCCTGTGGGTATGCTGGTTTTTTGCAAAATCGCATTTGCGGGAGAAATACGGAGCTTTTAGGCGATATATTGGCTTTTGGGGCTGATAATTCCATCTAATCACCTATAATCGGCATTGATAAATTATGGCCTCATGGGTAAAAAGGCTTCGTTCTTTGACGACGGCAGTCTTCAAATCGAGCCGGCATAGCTCAGTTGGCAGAGCGTCTCACTTGTAATGAGATGGTCCTCCGTTCGATTCGGGGTGCCGGCTCCAAAAAGAACACGTTCCAAAATGGTGGGGTTCCCGAGTGGTCAAAGGGATCAGACTGTAAATCTGACGGCTCAGCCTTCGGAGGTTCAAATCCTCCCCCCACCACCATCCCGGAAAAGCAAGCCGGGTGTAGGAGGCCAAATGGCCGCGACTACACGGCTGCCTGCATAAAACTTGCTTCCGGTGTTTTACACCGGTTAGGTCGGCGGGAGTAGCTCAGTTGGTAGAGCTTCAGCCTTCCAAGCTGAATGTCGCGAGTTCGAATCTCGTCTCCCGCTCCATTTGGCATTGCCCGGCCGCATAATCAGCGATTTAGCCCATGTAGCTCAGTTGGTAGAGCGCATCCTTGGTAAGGATGAGGTTCATCAGTTCGACTCTGATCATGGGCTCCACGCTGATTTGTGTTTAGCCTTCTGATATTGCGGCAGGTGTAAGTAAGCAAGTCACACCATATTATATTAAGAACACAATTTGGGTAAAGCACCAAACGTACAGGGAGGTAGTTGACATGGCAAAGGAAAAATTCGAGCGGTCCAAGCCGCATGTGAACGTCGGTACCATCGGTCACATTGACCATGGCAAGACTACGCTGACCGCTGCGATCACCAAGCAGAACGCACTCCGTGCCGGAGCAGGCGCAGCCGTCGCTTTCGACGAGATTGACAAAGCTCCTGAAGAGAAAGAGCGCGGAATCACCATTGCCACCGCACACGTGGAGTATGAGACACCCAACCGTCACTATGCTCATGTTGACTGCCCCGGTCACGCCGACTACATTAAGAACATGATCACCGGTGCTGCTCAGATGGACGGCGCAATCCTTGTTGTGTCCGCCGATGACGGCCCCATGCCCCAGACCCGTGAGCACATCCTGCTCGCCCGTCAGGTTGGCGTTCCCCGCATTGTGGTCTTCCTTAATAAATGCGACATGGTCGACGACGAAGAGCTCATTGAGCTCGTTGAGATGGAGCTCCAGGAGCTTCTCTCCAAATACGACTTCCCCGGCGACGACACCCCCATCATCCGCGGCAGCGCCCTGCGCGCCCTGGAGGCCGACAGCCACGAAGACGACGCTGCTCAGTGCATCTTCGAACTCATGGATGCTTGCGACAGCTTCATCCCCGAGCCCGAGCGTGACACCGACAAGGATTTCCTCATGCCCATCGAGGACGTCTTCTCCATCTCCGGTCGTGGTACCGTTGTTACCGGTCGTATTGAGCGCGGTGTGATCCACACCGGCGACGAAGTGGAACTCGTGGGTATTCGTCCCACCGCCAAGACCGTATGTACCGGTGTTGAGATGTTCCGCAAACTCCTCGACGAAGGCATGGCCGGTGATAACGTAGGCCTGCTTCTCCGCGGCACCAAGCGTGACGAGGTCGAGCGCGGCCAGGTTGTGGCCAAGCCCGGGACCATCACTCCCCACACCAAGTTCAAGGCAGAGATCTACGTTCTCTCCAAGGAAGAAGGCGGACGTCATACTCCTTTCTTCTCCGGCTACCGTCCCCAGTTCTTCTTCCGTACCACGGACGTGACCGGTATCCTGAACCTGCCCGAGGGTGTTGAGATGATCATGCCCGGCGATAACACCGCCATCATTGCTGAACTGATCAGCCCCATCGCCATGGAAAAAGAGCTTCGTTTCGCGATTCGCGAAGGCGGCCGTACCGTCGGTGCCGGGGTTGTATCCGAAATCATCGAATAGATCGAGGAGCCGATAAGTGCGAACTCTAGTGACTCTCGCCTGCACCGAGTGCAAAAGGCGAAACTACACCACGACAAAAAACAAGCGTACGACGCCTGACAAGCTTGAATTCAAGAAGTACTGTCCCTTCTGCAAGAAGCATCTTGCTCACAAGGAGACGAAGTAATCAGGTCCATAGCCGGGGTGGGTCCCACCGAATTCACCCCGGTCGCTTGAAAAAGGTTTACCTTGCAGGTCAGTAGCTCCAATTGGTAGAGCGTCGGTCTCCAAAACCGAATGTTGGGGGTTCGAGTCCCTCCTGACCTGCCACAAACCTTGATTAGAGGGGCTCCCTGGGACCTCCCTATCGACAGATACAGAAGGAGAGGTATGGGTCGTATACAGCGCAAAAAGACAGAGAGCCAGAAACTGAAGCAAAAGGAGAAGCAGAAGCTTCGAAGGGAATCACAAGCTGACGTTCTGGCGGACCAAGGGCCCTCGTCAAAGAAGTTACCTGATCAGAAAAAGCAGATTCAGACCAAGGCTCATTATTCGGTGAAGACGACCGGAATCAATAATGAGCCTGGTTTGATTGAGAAGGTGAAAACTTTCTTTAACGAGGTGAAATTAGAGACAAAAAAGGTTGTTTGGCCTGAAAAGAAACAGACGATTGCCTCCACCTCGGTGGTCATTGTCCTCGTGATTCTCATCTCATCCTTTCTGGGCTTGGTCGATGTGGGTTTAAAGGGCCTAATCAGTCTCGTTCTTCACTAAAACCGAGGAGATAGTTCAGTGGCTCTAAAATGGTATGTGGTTCACGTATACTCGGGCTTTGAAAATAAGGTCAAAGCTGCCCTGGAAGAGCGGATAACCGCATCACCCTTCAAGGAGAAATTTGAGGAGATCGTTGTTCCCACGGAGCAGGTCGTTGAGCTGGTCAAGGGGAAGCGGCGTGAGTCTTCAAGAAAATTCTACCCGGGCTACATCCTTGTCCGAATGGAGCTGAACGACAATACCTGGCACATCGTCAACAACACCGCGAAAGTTACCGGTTTTCTTGGGGGAAGGAACAGGCCTGCGCCGATCTCGGATGACGAGGCCGAAAAGATCCTGAACCGCATGGAGGCGGGCAAAGAGAAGCCTCAACCGAAATTTCTATTTGAAACTGGCGACGAGATTCGCGTAATCGACGGGCCCTTCACGAATTTCAACGGCACGGTAGAAGAAGTCAATCCTGAAAAGGGAAAGATCAAAGTGCTGGTGAGTATCTTTGGACGTGCTACGCCAGTTGAACTGGACTTTGTTCAGGTAACGAAGTTATAGCATTCACTATCGGGAGTAAGTAAGTACAATGGCAAAAAAAGTTATTGGACAGATAAAATTACAGGTAAAGGCCGGCAAAGCCAACCCCTCACCACCCATTGGTCCTGCGCTTGGTCAGCATGGTGTGAACATCATGGACTTCTGCAAGGCGTTCAACGCGCGAACCGCCAAGGAAGAGCCTGACATGATCATCCCGGTGGTGATTACCGTTTTTGCCGACAGGACGTTCAAGTTCATCACCAAGACCCCTCCGGCATCGGTGCTTCTGAAAAAAGCAGCCAAGCTTCAGAAGGGCTCTAGCGATCCCCTTCGCAACAGGGTCGCAAAAATTACCATGGATCAGGTGGAAGAGATCGCCAAGATCAAGATGGAAGACCTCAACGCCAACGATCTCGAGGCTGCAAGCAAGATCATTGCAGGCACAGCCCGAAGCATGGGAATTGACGTCGTCTAATTGGATTTAGATAAGGAGCAATAGGGTACGATGCCAAAGCGTGGTAAAAAATACATAGAAGCTGGGAAAGATGTAACTCCCCTGCAGAAGTTTGAACTGGCTGAAGCCGTGGGGGCTGCTGTTTCCAACGCATACGCCAAGTTTGACGAAACCGTGGACGTGGCCATCCGTCTCGGGGTCGATCCCCGTCATGCGGATCAGATGGTGCGCGGCACCTGCATCCTTCCCCACGGCCTCGGCAAAGAGGTGAAGGTCCTTGTGTTCTGCAAGGGCGAAAAAGAGAAAGAGGCACTGGACGCCGGTGCTGATTTCGCAGGAAGCCAGGATCTCGTTGAGAAGATCCAGGGCGGCTGGTTCGAGTTCGACAAAGCCATTGCCACCCCCGACATGATGGGCGTGGTCGGCAAGATCGGTCGCGTTCTCGGTCCCCGTGGCCTGATGCCCAACGCCAAGACCGGCACCGTCACCTTTGACGTGTCCAAGGCCGTTGAAGAGCTCAAGGCCGGTAAGATCGACTTCCGCGTGGAAAAGGCAGGGATCATCCATGCCCCCATCGGAAAGGTCTCCTTCGGTGCTGAAAAACTCACCGAAAACCTGACCGCACTTCTTGAGGTGCTCATCAAGCTCAAGCCTTCCGCAGCCAAGGGCGCCTACTTCAAGAGCCTCACTGTTTCCTCTACCATGGGACACGGCTACCGGGTCGATCCCGCCGCTCTGAAAGAAGTTGCAAAATAGATCTTGCCTTTGATCTGCTCAAGGTATATACTATATCGATTTTTTCATTTGGGCATAACCCGCCTGCCGCACCTGGTGCGGCAAGGTCCGGGTTCTATATATGTCACAGACAGTAGGTGCACACGTTAGGTTCACCGTGTTTAATCGGCGAGGCCGGCCTACCGAGACACTCGTTTTGGTACAGTTGGCACCTCATGTAGAAAAATCTGCTTAAAGGAGGTGTGAAAGAATTGAATCTGGATAAGAAAAAGGCTGTTGTAGATAGCCTGCACGAAAAGCTTGCGAAGTCCGCCATCGTCATTTCGACGGATTACAAAGGGCTGGATGTGGCTGCCGTGACCAAGCTCCGGGCCGAACTGACCAAGGTCGGCGTCGAGTTTCACGTGGCCAAGAACACCCTGCTTCGGCGCGCTTCCGAAGAGACTGACGCAGCGCTGATTACCGACTCCTTCAAAGGGCCCACAGCCATCGCCATCAGTTTTGATGATCCGGTGGCCCCTGCCAAGATCCTCTCCAAGTTCGTCGAAGAGAACGAGAAGATGCAGATCAAGGCAGCCGTCATGGAAGGAAAGACCCTGGATGTGAATGGCCTCAAGGCGCTCTCCGAGCTGCCTTCACGCGAGGTTCTCCTCTCCCAGGTACTCTCCGCCATGAATGCGGTGCCCACGGGTATGGTACGCGTTCTTGCAGAGGTTCCCCGACAGATGGTCAACGTCCTTTCGGCCATCAAGGATCAGAAGGAAGCGGCGTAATTTGCGCGGGTTTCCGTTTACGACACAATCGATACACTAGAATAAGATAAGTTTTTCTGGAGGTTATAAAACAATGGCTGATATTACCAAAGACGATGTAATTGAGTTTATCGCAAACATGACTGTTCTCGAGCTTTCCGAGCTCGTTAAGGAACTTGAAGATAAGTTTGGTGTTTCTGCTGCCGCTCCCGTAGCCATGATGGCTGCTGGCCCTGCAGGCGATGCAGGCGGTGCTGCTGAGGAAAAGACTGAGTTCGACGTCATCCTCACCTCTGCTGGCGACAAGAAGATCAACGTGATCAAAGAGATCCGCGCCATCACCGGCCTCGGTCTCAAAGAAGCCAAGGCTCTCGTTGACGAAGCTCCCAAGCCCGTTAAAGAAGGCATCGCCAAAGACGAAGCAGAAAAAGTCAAGGCTCAGCTCGAAGAAGCTGGCGCTCAGGTTGAACTTAAGTAATCAAACGCTTAATTAGCCTACCCATACCCAATTACTATCACCTTTGCGGATGAAAGGCGGGCACTTGTGCCTGCCTTTTAATCCGCTAATCCTGTTTCTGCAGTCTCAACAAAAAATTTGGAGATGATATGACTGGAAGCCCCTTGGCGAAAAAGCGATTAAGGAAGAATTTCGGAGGGAAGCATAAAATCGCTGAGATTCCTGATCTTATCGGTATGCAGCGAGATTCTTACAACCGTTTTCTGCAGATGGATGTTCCGCCTGAGAAGAGGGAGGATATAGGTCTCCAGGCAGTCTTCAAGTCCGTTTACCCCATCAAGGACTTTACAGGTAGCGCTTCCCTTGAGTACGTATCGTATTCCTTTGGTGAGATCAAGCACTCCATGGAGGAGTGCATCCAGCGTGGGATGACGTATGAGATCTCCCTTCGGATTCGCGTTCGCCTCGTCGTCTATGACATTGATAAGGACGCCGGTATCTCCAATATCCGGGACATCAAAGAGCAGGAGATCTATTTCGGCACCATTCCCCTGATGACCAAGCGGGGAACCTTTATCATCAACGGCACCGAGCGTGTCGTGGTGAGCCAGCTCCACCGGTCCTCCGGTGTCTTTTTTGACCACGACAAAGGCAAGACCCACTCCAGCGGCAAGATTATCTATTCGGCACGGATTATCCCCGTGCGTGGTTCCTGGATCGACATGGAAGTCGACCCCAAGGATATCGTTTACATTCGCATCGACCGCCGCAGGAAGTTTCCCGTTACCGTATTGTTCAAGGCCTTTGGATACACCAACGAAGACCTGCTGACCTATTTCTATGCCAAAGAGAAGATCCTCCTGGAAGGCGGCGTGTTCAAGCGCGTCTTCAACGAAGACTTCCTCAAGGGCCAGCGTGCCAGCGAGGACATCACGGATCCCGAATCCGGTGAAGTCATCGTCAAGCAGGGCCGCCTGTTCACCAAGCGTGCCATCAAGCAGCTCAAGGCCCTGGGCACCGAGACCCTGCCCATCAGCCCCGACGACATCCAGCAGCGTGGCCTGGCCACCCGACTGGTGGACCCCAAGACCGGCGATGTTGTTGCCATGGCAGGGGACCTGGTGGACGAGGAGGTGCTTGAGCGCATCTCAGAATCCAACGTCACCGGCTTTGAACTCCTCTATCAGGACACGGCTTACTCTTCGGATGCCATCCGCAAGACCATCGTGGCCGACAAGGTGAACACCAAGGAAGAGGCCCTGGTAGAGATCTACCGCCGCCTCCGTCCCGGCAACCCGGCCACCCCCGAGGTCGCCCAGGAGTTCATCGACCACCTCTTCTTTAAAGAGGCATACTACGATCTGTCAGGTGTGGGCCGACTCAAGATGAACCATCGTCTGGGCCTCAACACCGATATCAATATCAAGACCCTGCGCCGTGAGGACATTCTTCTCACCGCCAAGACCCTGGTCCAGCTCCGCGACACCCAGGGTGTGGTGGACGATATCGACCACCTGGGTAACCGACGCGTTCGCGCCGTGGGCGAGCTCCTGGAAAACCAGTACCGCATCGGTCTGGTCCGCATGGAGCGTGCCATCAAAGAGCGCATGAGCATGCAGGAAGTGGACGCCCTCATGCCCCACGACCTGGTGAACCCCAAGCCGGTGTCCGCCGTGGTCAAGGAGTTCTTCGGCACCAGCCAGCTCTCCCAGTTCATGGACCAGACCAACCCCCTGTCGGAGACCACCCACAAGCGTCGTCTCTCGGCCCTGGGACCCGGCGGTTTGACCCGTGAGCGTGCAGGCTTTGAGGTGCGAGACGTGCACCCGTCCCACTACGGGCGAATCTGCCCCATTGAGACCCCTGAAGGCCCCAACATCGGCCTCATTGTCTCTTTGTGTACGTATGCGCGTGTCAACGACTTCGGGTTTATCGAGACCCCGTACCGTGTGGTCAACGACGCCCATGTCACCAACGATGTTCGCATGCTCAGCGCCTTCGAGGAGAAGGCCCTGCCCATCGCCCAGGCCAACGCGCCCATGGACGATAACAACGACTATGTGAACCCTCTGGTGACCTCCCGCGTGGAAGGGGAATTCGAGATGGTGGAGCGCGAAGAGATCGAGCTCATGGACATCTCCCCCAACCAGCTGGTGAGCGTCTCCGCGTCGCTTATTCCCTTCCTGGAAAACGACGACGCCAACCGAGCCCTCATGGGCTCCAACATGATGCGCCAGGCCGTGCCCCTGACCCAGAGCCGCGCGCCCCTGGTGGGCACCGGCGTTGAGGGTGTTGTGGCCCGTGACTCCGGCGTGGCCATTGTGGCCGAGGCCGACGCCACCGTGGTGGAGGTGGACTCCGAGCGCATCGTGCTCCAGCACGATGTGGACATGGAAAAGCCCGGGTTCAACCCGGTGACCATCTACAACCTCTCCAAGTTCATTCGCTCCAACCAGAACACCTGCTTCAACCACCGACCCATCGTGGTCAACGGTCAGAAGGTGAAAAAAGGCGAGGTCCTGGCCGACGGCCCCTCCACCGAGAAGGGCGAACTGGCCCTGGGCCAGAACGTCACCGTGGCCTTCATGCCCTGGGGCGGTTACAACTTTGAGGACTCCATCCTCGTCTCCGAAGCCATTGTCCGCGACGGGGTGTACACCAGTATCCACATCGAAGAGTTCGAGGTGGTGGCCCGTGACACCAAGCTGGGCAAGGAAGAGATCACCCGGGACATCCCCAACGTCGGGGAAGAGGCCCTGAAAGATCTGGACGACAGCGGGATCATCCGCCTGGGCGCCGAGGTCAACCCCGGGGACATCCTCGTGGGCAAGATCACGCCCAAGGGCGAAACCCAGCTCTCCCCCGAGGAGAAGCTGCTCCGCGCCATCTTTGGTGAGAAGGCAGGGGACGTCAAGGACACCTCTCTGCGGGTTCCCCCCGGTGTCACCGGCACCGTGGTGGACGCCAAGGTCTTCTCCCGACGCGGCGTGGACAAGGACGACCGTACCCGTCACATCGAGGACGACGAGATCGCAGGGTTTGAAAAAGATCGCAACGACAAGATCGAGGTGATCGAAAAAACAGCCCGCGAGATGATCGAAGCCATGGTGGTGGGCAAGAGCTGCCCCACCCCCTTGCGCAAGGCCAAGAAGGTCGTGATCCCGGCCGACACCGTCATCACCGACGAGATGTTCGCCGAGGTCTCCCTCTCTCAGCTGGAGGGGATCATCCTGGACGACGACACCGTCACCGAGCGGGTCAACGAGATCCTGGACCGCAAGAACGAAGAGATCGAAAAGATCAAGAAGACCTTTGAAGATCAGGTGGTGCGCTACGAGAAGGGGGACGACCTCCCTCCGGGCGTCATCAAAATGATCAAGGTCTACGTCGCCATGAAGCGCATGCTCTCCGTGGGTGACAAGATGGCGGGCCGTCACGGGAACAAGGGTGTTGTATCCCGCGTCCTTCCCCAGGAAGACCTGCCGTACTTTGAAGACGGCACCATGGTGGACATGATCCTGAACCCCCTGGGCGTTCCTTCGCGAATGAACGTGGGACAGATTCTGGAGATTCACCTGGGTCGAGCCGCCAAGGGCCTCGGCAACCAGATTGCCGACCTCATCGACGCCAAGAAGGCCGAAGACCTGCGAACCAAGCTCAAGCGGATCTTCACCGGCGAGGCGGACCACGAGATGATGGACAGCCTGGAAGGCGACGACATCTATACCTTTGCTGAAAACTATCGACGCGGGGTCCACATGGCCACCCCGGTCTTTGATGGCGCCGAAGAAGAAGACATCAAGCACTACCTGACAGAGGCGGAGTACAAAACCTCCGGCCAGGCCCGTCTGTTCGACGGCCGGACCGGTGAGCCTTTCGACGGTGAGGTGACGGTCGGCACCATGTATATGCTCAAGCTCCACCACCTGGTGGACGACAAGCTCCACGCCCGATCCATTGGTCCCTACTCCCTTGTGACCCAGCAGCCCCTGGGCGGCAAGGCGCAGTTCGGTGGCCAGCGTCTCGGGGAGATGGAGGTCTGGGCCATGGAAGCGTATGGTGCGTCCCATGCGCTCCAGGAGTTCATTACGGTCAAGTCCGACGACATGGCCGGTCGTACCCGAATGTACGAAAAGATCGTGAAGGGGCAGGCCGTTCTCGAGCCGGGAATGCCCGAATCCTTCCGCGTTCTTACCAAAGAACTGCAGAGCCTCGGACTGGACGTAACCTTAATCGAAGGCACTAACTAAGGAGCAGATATTGGAAACCCTATACGATTTTTTCGCCAAGCCGATAGATCCCAAGATGTACTCCGGCGTAAAGATTGCCCTGGCTTCCCCCGAGCAGATCATGCAGTGGTCCCACGGGGAGATCAAAAAGCCCGAGACGATCAACTACCGTACGTTCAAGCCTGAGCGGGACGGCCTGTTCTGTGCCAAGATCTTTGGTCCCACCAAGGACTATGAGTGCAACTGCGGCAAGTACAAGCGCATGAAGCACCGGGGCGTGGTGTGCGAAAAATGTGGCGTCGAGGTCATTCAGTCCAAGGTGCGCCGTGAGCGTCTGGCCCACATTGAGCTGGCTACCCCCGTGGCCCATATCTGGTTCCTGAAGAGCCTGCCCAGTAAGATCGGCAACCTTCTGGACATCACCCTGAAGAACATGGAGAAGGTCCTCTACTTTGACAGCTACATCGTCATGGACCCCAAGGAGACCGGTCTCACCAAGTACCAGCTCCTCTCCGACGACAAATACATCGAGGCCCTGGACCTGTACGGCAAGGAAGCCTTTGAGGTGGGCATCGGCGCCGAAGCGGTGCGGACGCTCCTGGAAGAGCTGAACCTGGAGCAGATCTACAACGACCTGCGCGAGGAGCTCAAAACCACCACCTCTTTGGCCAAAAAGCAGAAGCTGAGCAAGCGACTCAAGATCGTCGACGCCTTTTACAACTCCGGCGTGGATCCCATCTGGATGATCATGAGCGTTGTGCCCATCCTGCCGCCGGACCTGCGTCCCCTGGTGCCCCTGGAGGGCGGTCGTTTCGCCACCTCGGACTTGAACGACCTCTACCGCCGGGTGATCAACCGGAACAACCGCCTGAGCCGCCTCATGGAGCTCAAAGCGCCCGACATCATCGTGCGCAACGAAAAGCGTATGCTCCAGGAGTCCGTGGACGTGCTTTTCGACAACGGCCGTCACGGCCGGGTGGTCACCGGTACCAACAAGCGTCCCCTGAAGTCCCTGTCCGATACCCTGAAGGGTAAGCAGGGCCGCTTCCGTCAGAACCTCCTCGGCAAGCGTGTGGACTACTCCGGTCGTACCGTTATTACCGTCGGACCGAACCTGCGCCTGCATCAGTGCGGCCTGCCCAAGAAGATGGCCCTGGAGCTGTTCAAGCCCTACGTCTACCATCGCCTTGAGAAAAAGGGCCTGGTCTCCACGGTCAAGAGCGCCAAGAAGATGGTGGAGCGCGAAGTGCCCGAGGTGTGGGACACCCTGGACGAGGTGGTTAAAGAGTATCCCGTGATGCTCAACCGTGCGCCCACCCTTCACCGTCTCGGTATCCAGGCCTTTGAGCCGGTGCTTGTGGAAGGCAAGGCCCTTCAGCTGCACCCCCTGGTCTGTACCGCCTTCAACGCCGACTTTGACGGTGACCAGATGGCCGTCCATCTACCCCTCTCCATTGAGGCCCAGGTGGAAGCCCGCGTGCTGATGCTCGCCTCCAACAACACCCTGTCGCCTGCCAACGGCCAGCCGGTGATCGTGCCCACCCAGGACATCGTCCTTGGGCTGTACTACATCTCCCGTCAGGTGGACGGCGCCCGCGGCGAAGGGACCCATTTTGGCAGCTTCGACGAGGTCCGCACCGCCTACGATCACGGCAAGATGGGGCTTCACGCCGCCATCAAGGTGCGCATGGGCGAGAAGATGATGGATACCACCGTGGGCAGGACCCTTCTGTGGGACATCATCCCCTCCCATCCCGAGCTCAGCTTCCGCCGTATTGTGGTCAAAGACCGCGACAAGGCCGATGAGATCAAAAAGGCTCTGGCCTCCGGAACCCCCTTTGCCGACCTGGTGGAGCGATCCGAAACCTCCGACAAGAAGCGTGGCGGGGACATCGGGTACATGGACCACGAGGAGATGCGCAAGGTCTTCCGTATCGACGACGACACCCTGGAAGTCATCTTTGCCATGGAGATCGGTGACATCAGCGATCCCATCGAGACCCAGGGCGGATACAATATCTTCTATGTGGCCAACAGGCGCCCCGGCGTGCCCTTCGCCATGATCAACAAGGTCATGGACAAAAAGGCAGCCCGGGACCTCATCGACTTTGCCTACCGCTACATCAGCCCCAAAGCCACGGTGCTCCTGGCGGACCGCCTGAAGAACCTGGGGTACCGCTACTCCACCATCGGCGGTCTTTCCATCTCCATCGACGACATGGTGATTCCCGGCAACAAATGGGACATCATGAAGGAGTCCGAAGACAAGGTGGTTGAGATCAACCGTCAGTACGCCGAGGGCCTCATCACCCAGGGTGAGAAGTACAACAAGGTGGTGGACATCTGGGCCAAGGCCACGGACGACATCGCCAACGCCATGATGGATACCATGAGCGAGCCCAAGGTGCCGGTGGAGCTCCCCGAAAAGGGAGAGCACGACATCCGCCTGGATACCCGCAACGTGGACAACATCAACTCCATCTTTATGATGGCTGACTCCGGGGCCCGAGGTTCCAAGGACCAGATGCGTCAGCTGGCCGGTATGCGTGGCCTCATGGCCAAGCCCTCCGGTGAGATCATCGAGACGCCCATCCAGGCGAACTTCCGCGAAGGCCTTTCGGTGCTTCAGTACTTCGTCTCCACCCACGGCGCCCGTAAGGGTCTGGCGGATACGGCCCTTAAAACAGCCAACTCCGGTTACCTTACCCGTCGTCTTGCCGACGTGGCCCAGGACTGTGCCGTCATCGAGCCGGACTGCGGGACCACCATGGGTATCGAAGTGGAAGCCCTCATGGAAGGCGGCGAGGTGATTCAGCGCCTTGGTGAGCGTATCCTCGGTCGAACCACCCTGGAGAACGTCTACGACCCCTTCACCGATGAGGTGCTGGTGGAAGAGGGTGTTGAGATCGACGAGAAGATCCTCTCCATTATGGAAGATGCCGGCATCACCAGCCTCAAGATCCGCTCCGTCCTGACCTGCAAGACCCGCGGCGGGGTGTGCGCCAAGTGTTACGGCCGAGACCTTTCCCACGGGGACACCGTGGAGATCGGACAGGCTGTGGGCATCATGGCCGCCCAGTCCATCGGCGAGCCCGGCACCCAGCTCACCATGCGTACCTTCCACATCGGTGGTACGGCGAGCCGGAAGGTTGAGGTTGCCGAGATCAAGGCCCGCGTGGACGGCAACATCAAGTTCCTCGACGACCTGAAGGTGGTCAAGAACGAAGAGGGCGAGCTCATCGTCATGAACCGTCGCGGCGGGGAGTTCTCCATTGTGAGCGACACCGGCCGTGAACGTGAGAAGCACCACGTTATCTATGGTGCCCACCTCCTGGTGGAAGACGGAGCATCTGTGGAGAGCGGACAGCTTCTGGCGTCCTGGGACCCCTTCACCGTGCCCATCATCACCGAGGTATCCGGCAAGGTCAAATTCGGCGACATCGAGTCCGGCAAGACCATGCAGGAAAAACTGGACCCCGTCACCGGCAAGTCCAGTCGTACCATTATTGAGAGCCGCATCGGCGATGCCCGTCCCCGCATCTCCATCAAGGACGAGAACAACAAGACCGTCCAGCTCGGCGGCGGGGCCCTGGCCCGGTACAGCCTGCCCGTGGAAGCGGTTATCCTGGTGGAGGAGCACGACGAGGTCAAGGCGGGTCACATCATCGCCAAGCTGCCCCGAGCCACCACCAAGACCAAGGACATCACCGGTGGTCTTCCCCGGGTTGCCGAACTCTTTGAAGTTCGCAAGCCCAAGGAGACTGCGGTACTGACCCAGATCGACGGTTACGTGGGGATTGCCAAGGGTACCAAGGGCAAGCAGAAGGTTACCGTGACCAACGCCGATGCCGGCGAGAAGCGCGAGTACCTGATTCCCAAAGGGCGTCACATCAACGTCTACGAAGGGGACTACGTCCGTGCGGGTGAAAAACTCACCGGCGGCAGCGAAAATCCCCAGGATATCCTGAACATCAAAGGCGAGGTGGCCCTGGCCAGCTACCTGGTGGACGAGGTCCAGCAGGTCTATCGCCTCCAGGGCGTCCGCATCAACGACAAGCACATCGAGGTCATCGTGCGCCAGATGATGAAGCGGGTAAAAGTCACCGACTCCGGCGACTCCAACTTCATCATGGAAGAGCATGTGGACCGCACCGAGTTTGCCGACGTGAACCGGGCCCTCGTGGAAGAGGGTGCGCAGCCTGCCCAGGGCGAGCCCTTGATCCTCGGGATCACCAAGGCCTCCCTCTCCACGGACAGCTTCATTTCGGCGGCTTCCTTCCAGGAGACCACCAAGGTCCTCACCGAGGCGGGTATCCGCGGCAAGGTGGATACCCTGCGGGGTCTCAAGGAAAACGTGATCATGGGCCGGCTCATTCCTGCCGGTACCGGCATCGCTCAGTACCGCAATATTGAAGTGCAGAGCGACCTCGAAGAGGTTGTTGAAGAGAGCAACGTCATCGATCTGTAGAAAAAAAAAGCGGGTTTCTTCGGGTTTTTCGGGGGAACCCGCTTTGGATACAAATGGGTAAGGAAATTATTCCTTGACAAAACGGGGTGGTATAAGTATCATGCCGTATTTTGCGTTTTAGGAAAATGACAAACAATTAAAGGAGTTTGGTACGAAATGCCTACGATTAACCAGTTGGTCCGGAAAGGAAGAACGCGCGCGAAGAAAAAGACCAGCACGCCAGCCCTGATGGGTGGGCCTCAGAAGCGTGGTGTCTGTACTCGTGTGTATACTTCGACTCCGAAAAAACCAAACTCAGCACTCAGGAAGGTGGCCAGGGTTCGCCTCACCACAGGCGTGGAAGTTACCGCCTATATCCCCGGCATCGGCCATAACCTCCAGGAACACTCCGTTGTCCTGGTTCGCGGTGGTCGTGTAAAAGACCTTCCGGGTGTCCGTTACACTATTGTAAGGGGTACCCTTGATACGCTGGGTGTGGAAGACAGGAAGCAGAGTCGCTCCAAGTACGGTGCACGCAAGCCGAAGTAAGACGACTCTCCATCTGATTCGTTAACCAAGATTTGTTCAAAGAGTGAGTAGCTATGCCAAGAAGAAGGGAAGTTCCCCATAGACCGGTAATGCCCGATCCCCGATACAACAGTGAGCTGGTTTCACGATTCGTGGCGGCCATTATGCTTGACGGGAAAAAAAGCACCGCCGAGAAAATTTTCTATGGCGCCTTTGACATCATCAAGGAGAAGAGCGGTCAGCCTCCCCTTGAGGTGTTCGAAAAAGCCCTTGAAAACGTGCGACCCGCCATCGAGGTTAAGTCCCGAAGGGTGGGGGGATCCACTTACCAGGTTCCCACTGAGATCCGTCCCTCACGGCGCAGGGCCCTGGCCATTCGCTGGGTCATCGAGTATTCGCGCAAGCGTTCCGAAAAATCCATGGCAGCCAAGCTGGCCGCCGAGATGATGGACGCAGCAAGCAACCGCGGTGCTTCCGTTAAGAAGCGTGAAGACACCCACAAGATGGCAGACGCAAACAAGGCATTCGCCCACTACAGGTGGTAATCCGGATCCAATTGTTACGCGACCGATTGCACTGTATGCGAGACGCTTTGAAGCGCGCTTTATGTCAGCCTGCATGAAGGCAAACACCATCACATTCCGACCCGCCAAGGTCGGAGGAGGAAAAAACAACCCATGGCAAAAGAAAAATTTGAACGTTCCAAACCGCATGTAAACGTCGGTACCATCGGTCACATCGACCATGGCAAGACCACGCTCACCGCTGCGATTACCAAGCAGAACGCCCTCCGAGCCGGAGCAGGCAGCGCCGTTGCCTTCGACGAGATCGACAAGGCACCGGAAGAGAAAGAGCGCGGCATCACCATTGCAACCGCTCACGTGGAGTACGAAACTCCCAACCGTCACTACGCACACGTTGACTGCCCTGGTCACGCCGACTACATTAAGAACATGATCACCGGCGCCGCCCAGATGGACGGTGCGATCCTGGTTGTGTCCGCAGACGACGGCCCCATGCCCCAGACCCGTGAGCACATCCTGCTCGCCCGTCAGGTTGGTGTCCCCCGTATTGTTGTGTTCCTCAACAAGTGCGACATGGTCGACGACGAAGAGCTCATCGAGCTCGTTGAGATGGAGCTCCAGGAGCTTCTCTCCAAGTACGATTTCCCCGGCGACGACACCCCCATCATTCGCGGCAGCGCCCTGCGCGCCCTGGAAGCCGACACCCACGAAGACGCAGCCGCTGCTTGCATCTTCGAGCTCATGGACGCGTGCGACAGCTTCATCCCCGAGCCCGAGCGCGACACCGACAAAGATTTCCTCATGCCCATCGAGGACGTCTTCTCCATCTCCGGCCGTGGTACTGTTGTAACCGGTCGTATCGAGCGTGGTGTGATCCACACCGGCGACGAAGTGGAACTCGTGGGCATCCGTGCCACCGCCAAGACCGTTTGTACCGGTGTTGAGATGTTCCGCAAGCTCCTGGACGAAGGCATGGCCGGTGACAACGTTGGCCTGCTGCTTCGCGGCACCAAGCGTGACGAAGTTGAGCGTGGTCAGGTTGTGGCCAAGCCCGGTACCATCACGCCCCACACCAAGTTCAAGGCAGAGATCTACGTCCTCTCCAAAGAGGAAGGCGGCCGCCATACCCCGTTCTTCTCCGGCTACCGTCCCCAGTTCTTCTTCCGTACCACCGACGTCACCGGGATCCTGAACCTCCCCGAAGGCGTTGAGATGATTATGCCCGGCGACAACACCGCCATCATTGCTGAACTGATCAGCCCCATCGCCATGGAAAAAGAGCTCCGCTTCGCTATCCGCGAAGGCGGCCGTACCGTTGGTGCTGGTGTCGTATCTGAAATTATTGAATAGGTGGGTACCAAATCATGATGATCAATACCAAAATCAGGATCAGACTCAGGGCATACGATCACAGGCTTCTCGACAAATCAGCCCTTGATATTGTCGACACCGCCAAGAAGACAGGCGCAAAGATCTGCGGGCCCATTCCATTGCCCACACGTATCAACAAATTCTGCATTCTTCGCTCACCCCACGTGAACAAGAAATCACGTGAGCAGTTTGAGATCAGAACCCACAAGAGACTGCTGGACATTCTCGAACCTACCCAGCAGACCGTGGACGCTCTGATGAAGCTGGATCTTTCGCCCGGTGTCGATGTAGAGATTAAACTGTAGTTAAGGGGTATATTACCAATGAGTAGAGGACTTTTGGGTAAAAAATTGGGGATGACAGGCGTCTACTCCTCAGACGGGAGGTACATCCCCGTCACTGTAGTACAGGTAGGCCCCTGCGTCGTAACTCAGATCAAAACCGTGGACACGGACGGATACAACGCCGTTCAGCTCGGATTCGGTGAGAAAAAAGCAAAGCACACCACCAAGCCCCTGAAGGGCCACTTCGCCAAGAGCGGCGAGAGCTTTTTTTCCGATGTCCGTGAGTTTGAAGTGGCTGATCCCGCTGAGTACTCCCTGGGCCAGGAAATCACCGCCGAGATGTTCGAGGTTGGTGAACTCGTGGACGTGACCGGAACCTCCAAAGGCCGCGGTTTCTCAGGTACCATCAAGCGCCACGGGTTTTCCCGCGGCCCCGAGACCCACGGTTGCCGTAACCACAGGGCCCCCGGCTCCATCGGTTGCAGCGCCTGGCCTGCCAAGGTTTTTAAAGGAAAGAAGCTTCCCGGACAGTACGGCGGCGTCAGAAAGACCGTTCGAAACCTGACCGTTGTGGACATTCGTGCCGACGAAAATGTGGTTCTCATTCAGGGCTGCATTCCCGGTGCCAAGTCCGGTCTTGTTGAGATCAAGAAGCCGAAGTTTGGCAAGTAAACGATGAACATCAACGTGTGCCCAACCGCAGGGACCCTGCGAAGTGGGTGCATGAAAATAAAAAACGAGGGAAGTTATGGCTGTCGTTGATGTACTGAATGTTACAGGAGATAAGGTCTCGCAGGCTGAGCTTGCGGACGATATCTTCAATGTAGCCGTAAAAGGAAGTGTCCTTCACGAAGTGGTCAAGATGCAGTTGGCCAACCGGCGCGCCGGGTCTGCATCTGTTACGAACCGCTCCGATATTACCGGTAGCACCAAAAAGCTTTACCGGCAGAAGGGTACCGGCAACGCCCGCTCCGGCTCCATCAAGTCGCCCTTGCGTCGTGGTGGCGGGGTGATCTTTGGCCCCCAGCCCAAAAGCTGGGCGTACAAAGTGCCCAAGAAGGTGCGGAAACTTGCACTGAAAATGGCTCTTTCCAGCCGTTTCCAGGGCGATAACCTCATGGTTGTCGATACCTTCGGAGTGGACGAGATCAAAACCAAGACCGTTGTCAAGGCCCTTACCGACCTTAAGGTCGACAACGCTCTGATCGTGACCGACGCGGAAGATATCAAATTTGAGCTGTCAGCGCGCAATATCAAAGGCGTCAAGGTGATCCGCACCGAGGGCCTCAATGTGTATGATATTCTCAAGTACAACAAGCTGGTCCTCATTGAGTCTTCCATCAAAGGCATCGAAGGGAGGCTTTCAGCATGAATACATTCGATATCATTATCAAGCCGTTGAACACGGAAAAGACCACGATTCAGAAAGAGACGCTGAACCAGGTATCTTTTGAAGTCGCCCCGAAGGCCAACCGGATTGAGATCAAGAAGGCTGTCGAGAAGATCTTCAAAGTCGGCGTGGAAGATGTCCGCACGGTTAACGTGAAGGGCAAGGTCAAGCAGAGAGGCAAAATCGTCGGAAAGCGCAAAGACTGGAAAAAGGCGATTGTGACGCTGGTGCCTGGAAGTACCATTGAATTCTTTGAAGGCGTATAGACCGGGAGCGATAAATGGCAGCAATTAGAAAAACCAAACCGACATCACCTGGCCGCAGGCACCAGGAATATTCGACGTTTGAAGGGATTACCACCGACAAACCCGAAAAGAGTCTGCTGCGGCCCCTGAAGAAAAGCGGCGGTCGTAACGTCAACGGCCGGATTACCTGCCGTCACAAGGGTGGTGGACACAAGAGACATTACAGGGTCATCGACTTCAAGCGTGACAAAGTCGGTATCCCTGCTAAAGTAGCGACGATCGAATACGATCCCAACCGCAGCGCTCGGATTGCCCTGCTTCACTACGTCGATGGCGAGAAGCGGTACATCCTGGCCCCCATCAACCTCAATGTAGGCGATCAGATCATGTCCGGCCCCGAGGCCGACATCAAGCCCGGGAACTGCCTCCCCCTGGAGAACATTCCCCTGGGTACCCAGATCCACAACATTGAGCTCAAGGTGGGCAAAGGTGGGCAGATCGTTCGCAGCGCCGGAACCTTTGCACAGCTGATGGCCAAAGAGAAGGCCTACGCCATGGTTCGACTTCCCTCCGGTGAAGTACGCATGGTCCTTGCCACGTGCAAGGCGACCATCGGGCGACTTGGAAATACAGAGCACAGCAGCATCAACAAGGGCAAAGCCGGCCGTACCCGCTGGATGGGCGTTCGTCCCAGTGTCCGCGGTGTGGCCATGAACCCTGTTGACCATCCCATGGGTGGTGGTGAAGGACGCTCTTCCGGCGGCCGTCACCCCTGTTCACCCTGGGGCGTACCCTCTAAGGGCTTCCGCACCAGAAAGAACAAGACCACCAACCGTTACATCGTGAAGCGACGCACGAAGTAACAGGCTCGCGTAAAGCAATTACGGGTAATTTGAAAGATTAAGAACAGGAGACAAAATGCCACGTTCGCTTAAGAAAGGGCCGTTTGTTGATGCAAAGCTTGTCAAGAAAGTGCTCTTGGCTCAGGAAAGCCGATCCAACCAGGTCATCCAGACATGGTCGAGACGATCTACCATCTTCCCCGAGATGGTAGGGTTGACGCTTGCAGTACACAACGGTCGTAAATTCATTCCGGTATTCGTTACCGAGAATATGGTTGGCCATAAACTGGGGGAATTTTCACCGACACGCACCTACTGGGGGCATGCGGCTGATAAAAAGACCAAGGGCAAATAGCGCCCCGCAAACCTTTAAGTAGAGGATGACTTACAATGGAGGTTAAAGCTGTAGCAAGGTATGTGCGAATTTCTCCTCAGAAGGTGCGGAAGATTATCGGCGCCGTGAAGGGGAAGCCTGTCGAATCAGGCATCAATTCGCTCAAATTTATGCCTCAGAAAGCCGCTGCAATCGTCGAGAAGACTCTGCGGTCAGCTGTCGCCAACGCCGATCACAACAACGAACTCGACGTTGACGCGCTCTTTATTAAGAATATCACGGTTGACCAAGGGCCCAGCCTGAAGCGGTTCAGGGCCAGAGCGCGCGGTAGAGGATCCCGCATCCTGAAGAAAACCAGTCACATCACAGTCGTCGTGGCTGATGAGGCGTAACGAAAAGGAGATAAAAAGTTGGGCCAGAAAGTAAATCCAATAGGACTTAGACTCGGAATCAACAAGACCTGGGATTCCCGCTGGTACGCCGACAAGCAGTATGCGGATTTTGTCATGGAAGATTTCCGGATCCGCAAGTTTCTCAAAAAGCGACTGTACCATGCCGGTATTTCCAAGGTAGAGATTGAGCGATCCTCCAAGAGGATCCGCCTCCGCATCCACACTGCCCGCCCCGGGATCGTCATCGGCAAGAAGGGCTCTGAGATCGGTCTGCTCAAGACCGACCTGGTGAAGCTGATTTCTGCCGGTGGGGACAAGCGCGACGTGATGATCGACATTCAGGAGATCAAACGTCCCGAGCTTGACTCCCAGATGGTGGCTGAAAATGTGGCCCTCCAGCTGGAGCGCCGTGTGGCCTTCCGCCGCGCCATCAAGCGCTGCGTCTCCTCGGCCATGCGTTTCGGCGCACTGGGCATCAAGATCATCTGTGCCGGCCGTCTGGGTGGCGCTGAAATGGCCCGTACCGAATGGTACCGGGAAGGCAGGGTGCCCCTTCATACCCTCCGTGCGGATATCGACTACGGTTTTGCCGAAGCCCATACGACCTATGGGGTCATCGGCATCAAAGTGTTTATTTTCAAAGGAGAGATCCTGGGTAAGGACTGATGTGGCCCTTGCTTTGACAGGATAATGAAGGAGTTTCCAAATGCTGAGTCCTAAAAAGGTCAAATTCAGAAAGCAGCAGCGTGGAAGAATGACGGGGAAAGCCTACCGTGGCTCCACCCTCAGCTTCGGCGAATTCGGGCTGCAGGCCCTGGAGTGCGGCTACGTTAACGCACGCCAGATCGAGGCTGCCCGTATTGCCATGAACCGTCGCGTCAAGCGTGGCGGAAAGATGTGGATCCGGATTTTCCCGGACAAGCCCATCACCAAGAAACCTGCCGAAGTCCGAATGGGTAAAGGTAAAGGTTCCACCGAGGCATGGGTTGCCGTTGTCAAACCCGGCAAGATCCTTTATGAACTCGAAGGTGTTCCCAGAGATCTGGCTCGCGAAGCAATGCGTCTTGCCGCCCACAAGCTTTCCATTAAAACACGTTTTATTGAGAGGGGCGACTACTAATGAAGATCAAAGATATTCGTGCCATGGGCAAGGATGATCTGAAGGCGAAACTTCAGGACCTCAAGGAAGAGCACTTCAACCTGCGCTTCCAGCACGGCGTGGGGCAGCTTGAGAAGACCTCCATGCTCAAAAGCGTGCGCAGGGACATTGCCAAGGTCGAGACGGTCATCCGGGAAAACTGAACTTTCTAAAGGTAGAGACTAGTTACCGCTATGAAAAAACGAGGAATGAAGAGACAGCTGCAGGGAACTGTGGTGTCCGATAAGATGGATCGAACCGTCGTCGTTCTTGTGGAAAGGCTGGTTAAGCATCCTCTTTACAAGAAATATATCAAGCGCCACAACAAATATGCAGCCCACGACGCGGAGAACGCATGCGGCATCGGCGACAAGGTCGTCATCACCGAGTGCAGGCCCCTGAGCAAAAGCAAACGGCACCGCGTCAGCAAGATTGTTGAAAAGGCGGTTTGATAAAGAAGGAAGACAACGATGATTCAGACAGAAACTAGATTGACCGTGGCAGACAACTCCGGTGCCAAGGAGCTGTACTGCATCAAGATATTGGGCGGTTCCAAAAAGCGATACGCAGGTGTCGGCGACATCATCGTCGTGTCTGTCAAGGAGGCCATTCCCAACGCCAAGGTAAAAAAAGGCGATGTGATGAAGGCCGTGATTGTACGCACGAAGAAGGCCATCAAACGAGCCGATGGATCTTACATCCGTTTCGACGAGAACTCCGCGGTACTGGTCAATCAGAGCCAGGAACCCATCGGAACGCGTATTTTCGGCCCGGTGGCAAGGGAGCTGAGGGCGAAGCGATTCATGCGTATCATCTCACTGGCTCCTGAAGTCCTTTAATGCCGGAAAAGAACCCGGTCGCTATTTTGGAGACAAACTATGAACAGTGAAAAATCTCATATCCGTAGAGATGATAAAGTTAAGGTTCTTACCGGAAAGGACAGGGGCAAGATCGGCAAAGTCCTCAAAGTCATCCGGAAGGAAAACCGGGTTGTTGTGGAGAACATCAACAAGGTGAAGAGACACCAGAAGCCTAACTTCAAGAACACCCAGGGCGGTATTATTGAAGCCGAGGCGCCCATTCACCTGTCCAATGTTCAGCTGATGTGCAACCACTGCCTCAACCCCGTCCGGATAAAGATGAAGGTCCTGGAAGATGGTAAGAAGGTCCGTGTTTGCAGAAAATGCAATGAAACCATCGAAGCTTAGGGCCAAGGCGGAGGATGTAAATGTCAGATTTTAAAAAACAGTATCAGGAAGAAGTGGTTCCCAAGCTTATGGAAACCTTCGGGTATAAAAACCTCATGGAGGTTCCCAAGGTTGAGAAGGTTGTCCTGAACATGGGCCTGGGCGAAGCCATCAAGAACGGAAAGATCCTCGACTCGGCAGCTGCCGAGCTGGCGACCATTTCCGGTCAGAAGCCGGTGATCACCAAAGCCAAGAAGTCCATCGCAGCCTTCAAGCTGCGCGAAGGCATGCCCATTGGGTGCATGGCGACCCTGCGCAAGGAGAAGATGTGGGATTTCCTCTACAGGCTGATCAACATCTCCCTTCCCCGCGTTCGGGACTTCCGCGGTATTTCCGGCAAGGCCTTCGACGGCCGAGGCAACTACTCTCTGGGCGTTCGTGAGCAGATTATTTTCCCTGAAATCGATTACGATAAAATCGATCAGATCAAGGGGCTGAATATCACGATCGTGACCACTGCCAAGAACGACGCGGAAGGCAAAGAGCTTCTCAGGCTCCTTGGAATGCCTTTCCGGAATTAGAGGAAAAAGACCTGACTTCATGAAGGGGGCGATAAGGGAGACCGAGTCCCCGCAAGGAAGTCTGCAAGGAGAAAGCTGTGGCAAAGAAATCAATGATGGTGAAAGCCGAACGCAAGCCCAAGTTTAAAGTCCGTGCGAACAACAGATGCCCGATGTGCGGGAGGCCCAGGGCTTACATGCGAAAGTTCGGTATCTGCCGTATCTGTTTCAGGAACCTTGCATCGCACGGCAAGTTACCCGGTGTTACTAAGTCGAGCTGGTAAGGGATTTTTTCCTTTACCCTCGATACTGGTATAAACCTTTACAGTACTATTCAACGGAGTTAATCATGACGATGAGTGATCCTATTGCGGATTTGTTGACACGCATCCGCAATGCCGGCAAGGCCAAGTTCCCCAAAGTCGATATCCCCGGATCCAAGATCAAGGTGGAGATTGCACGGGTTCTTCAGGAACAGGGCTACATCAAAAACTACAAGTTTGTCGACGACGGAAAGCAGGGCATGCTGAGGCTGTACCTTAAGTACGACCAGGAAGGTACGCACGCCATTTTCGGAATCACTAGAGTGAGCAAGCCCAGCCGACGTATGTACGCAAAGTACAAGGACCTGAAACCGGTCCTCAACGGACTCGGCGTGGCCGTGGTCTCCACCTCCAAGGGTGTGATGACCGACAAGCAGGCGAAAGCGCAGAAACTCGGCGGCGAGATTCTCTGCAATATTTGGTAGCAAGGGAGCGACATTATGTCTCGAATTGGAAAAAAGCCCATTGTGCTGCCTGCATCCGTCAAGGCGGCCTATGCGGATCGAAAACTTGTGGTTGAAGGCCCCAAAGGCAAGCTGGAACAGGAGATTCATCCTGTAGTGGACCTGAAGATTGAGGACAACGTCATTTCCGTTGAAATCATCGACAACGTTCGTGATGCGGGAGCGTATCATGGTATGGTCCGAGCCATCGCCGCCAACATGGTGACTGGCGTCAGCACTGGATTTGAAAAGGCCCTTGAGGTCAACGGTATCGGCTACAAGGTGGAAGTCAAAGGTCAGACGGTCATCCTGAACGTCGGATACTCTCACGCTGTCAGCTATGATCTCCCCAAAGGCATTGAAGCCAAGGTGGACAGGAACATCCTGAAGATCATGGGTGCCGACAAGCAGTTGGTGGGGCAGGTTGCCGCCAACATCCGTGACGTTCGTCCCCCCGAGCCCTTCAAGGGCAAGGGGATCAAATATGTCGACGAGCACATCCAGAGGAAAGCTGGAAAGACAGGAAAATAATAAGCCTGACTTTGTGGCGCCAGCTATGGTGTGGCCGGGACCTGACTCTTCAGGTCCCGCCAAGGTTCAGCTTATCATATACAGGATAAAGATATGGGTACTACAAACTCTCGCAAAGAGAAGCGACTCAAAAAAAAGATCAGGATCCGTAAGAAGATTGTCGGAACTCAGGAACGTCCCCGTCTCTGTGTGTTTCGCAGCGCCAAGCACATCTATGCGCAGCTCATCGACGATACTGCCGGTGTGACCCTTGCATCGGCGTCCACCGTCGGTAAAGGCTACAGCGCAGAAGAGGGTGCCGATAAGTCTGCCAAGGCCAAGATGGTCGGCAAGCTTGTCGCGGAGAAGGCCATGGAAAAAGGTGTCAAGAGCATCGTTTTCGATCGCAGCGGTTACATCTACCATGGTCGTGTGAAATCCCTTGCAGAAGGGGCTCGTGAAGCAGGACTGGAATTTTAATTCTGAAGGAGGCGTCCTTTGTTTAAGAAAGACACAGAAGATAACGGATTGATCGACAAGGTTGTCTATATCAACCGCGTCGCCAAGGTCGTCAAGGGTGGTCGCAGATTCAGCTTCAGTGCCATTGTTGTCGTCGGTGACGGAGAGGGCAGCGTCGGCTTCGGGCTCGGCAAAGCCGGTGAGGTTCCCGAAGCCATCCGCAAGGGCGTGGAAGCCGCCAAGAAAAACATGGTGAAGGTAAATCTCGTGAATGGGACCATCCCCTCTGAGGTAATCGGCAAGTTCGGTGCCGGTCGCGTGCTGCTCAAGCCCGCTTCCGAAGGTACCGGCCTCATCGCCGGCGGTGCTGTTCGCGCCGTCCTCGAAGCCGTGGGTGTGAAAAACATTCTGACCAAATGCATGGGTTCCAACAACCCCCATAACGTAGTCAAAGCCACCATCGCCGGCCTGAAAGCAAACCAGAGCCGTGAAGAGGTGGCCCGACGCAGGGGTCTGAGACCTGAAGATCTGTAATCGGGGGAGTTAGCAAATGTCACAGAAGCTGAAAATCACTCTTGTCAGAAGCATGATCGGCCGACCCGAAAAGCACCGCAAGGTACTCAGAGGCATGGGCCTGACGAAGATGAACAAAACAGTCGAGCTGGAAGACACCCCCTCCATTCGAGGCATGGTCTCCAAGGTCGTTCATCTTGTGAAAGTGGAGGAGAACGCCAATGAAGCTTAATGAACTGTCACCGGCCGAAGGCTCGGTTAAAGCGCGCAAGCGTATCGGTCGCGGTGTAGGCTCCGGTTGGGGCAAAACCGCTGGTCGTGGTACCAAGGGATTTAAGAGCCGTTCCGGCGGCAACGTCCGCCCCGGGTTTGAGGGCGGCCAGATGCCCATCCACAGGCGTCTTCCCAAACGCGGTTTCACCAACATCTTCAAAAAAGAGTTCGCCATCTTGAACGTCAAGGACCTTGCCCGCTTTGAAGAGGGCCAGGTGGTGGATGAAGCGGCTCTCGTAGCGGCTGGCCTCGTTAAAGGCCGTCGTGACGGCATCAAGATCCTCGGCAACGGTGAGATCACCATGAAGCTCACCATCAAAGAGTGCCAGGTGTCCAAGAGCGCCCGAGAGAAAATTGAAGCAGCAGGTGGAACAGTAGAGGCCTAAGACCATATGACGACCAGCGGATTCCAGAACCTATTCAAATTGCCGGAATTGAAGAAACGGATCGTTACCACACTGATGCTGTTGCTCGTCTACCGCATCGGTGTGCACGTTCCAACACCCGGGATTAACCCCGACTCCCTGGCCGAGATCTTTCGCACGCACGGCGAGGGCATCGTGGGCATGTTCAACATGTTCTCCGGGGGGGCACTCGAGAGACTCTCGGTGTTTGCCCTGGGTATCATGCCTTATATCAGCGCCTCCATTATCCTTCAGCTGATGACCGTGGTGGTCCCCCACCTCGAGCAGCTCAAGAAGGAGGGGGAGCAGGGTCAGAAGAAGATCACCCAGTACACTCGGTACGGGACGGTGCTCTTGAGCGTGATCCAGGGCTTTGGCATCAGTGTGGGCCTGGAAGCCATGCACGCCGCAACCTCACCGGGTTGGGGCTTTCGCATCATGACCGTCATCACCCTGACGGCCGGCACCGCGTTTATCATGTGGCTGGGTGAGCAGATCACCGAGCGTGGCATCGGGAACGGTATCTCCCTCATCATCTTTGCAGGGATTATTGCCCGCATGCCCGCTGCGGTTGCCAACGTGTTCAACCTGATCAGCAATGATCAGATGGGCCTCTTTGAGGTGTTGATGCTCGTTGCCATGATGGTGGGCGTCATCGGGTTTGTCATCTACATGGAGACGGCTCAGCGCCGGATCCCTGTGGAGTATGCCAAACGCGTGGTGGGCCGCAAGGTCTACGGGGGGCAGAGCTCGCATCTGCCCCTGAAGATCAACACCTCCGGTGTGATCCCGCCCATCTTCGCCTCCTCCATCATCGTCTTCCCGACCACCGTTGCCTCGTTTTTTCCCGACGTTCCGGTGATGAAAACCATCAGTGACCTGATGGCTCCGGGCAGCGTGCTCTACACGGTCATTTTTGTGGCCTTCATCGTGTTCTTCTGCTTTTTCTACACCGCCATCCAGTTCAACCCGACGGATGTGGCTGAGAACATGAAAAAGAACGGGGGGTACATCCCCGGGATCCGGCCCGGCAAGCGCACCGCGGATTACATCGACAAGGTGCTGACCCGCATCACCGTCGTGGGGGCTGTTTACGTCTCCGCCATCTGCGTGCTGCCGACCATGCTGATCACCAAGGCCAACGTTCCCTTCTACTTCGGCGGCACGGCCCTCCTCATTGTGGTGGGTGTTGCCATCGATACCGTTGCCCAGATGGAATCGCATCTTGTGATGCGAAACTACAGCGGGTTTCTCGGGGACGGCAAAGCGATGAAAGGTCGCCGATAGCGACAGGTAAGTTTAGAACGTATATGGATGGTCACCCCTTTGCACCGGGCGCCTATTTCGAGGTGTCCGGAAAAAAGGGGTTGTCATCCATTTGCGAGTGTAGTATCACATCATGCTGGTTTTTTTTGTTTCGTGGCCACCTCTCCATGGAACTGCCGGTTGAGTTGCAATGTGTGAGATACTCGATATTTGGATATCATTCGTAAGGTAAACTCTGCAATCTGGTCGAAAGCGGTGTGAGCCGTTTTAACCCATTTGGACCAGACAGATGCGATTATCGTGGGAGGAGAGTTATGGCAAAGGAGGAGCCCATTAAGGTACAGGGAACTGTACTTGAGACTTTGCCCAATGCAATGTTCAAAGTGGAACTGGAAAACAAGCATCAGATCCTGGCTCACATCTCGGGTAAAATGCGCATGCATTTTATCAAGATTCTACCCGGGGACAAGGTGACCGTTGAACTGTCGCCTTATGACTTGACCAGAGGACGAATCACCTACCGTTCCAAGTAGGTATCCTTACGAAATTTGAAGGATAAGACGAGGGAGTATAACCCAAATGAAAGTCAGAGCTTCAGTAAAAAAGATATGTCCTAAGTGCAAGGTTGTTCGTCGTCACGGCGTTGTACGGGTTATCTGCGAAAACAAACGTCATAAGCAGAGACAGGGATAGAGGAGGATAAATTTTGGCAAGGATTGCAGGGGTAGACATACCCAGAAGAAAAAGAATCGATATCGCGCTCACCTACATCTATGGTGTAGGGCTCTCCACTTCCAAAGAGATTCTCTCTAAGCACGATATTGACCCGAGTACACAGACTCAGGATCTGACCGAATCCGACGTCAACCTTATCAGGAAGACCATTGATGCAGACTACCGTGTGGAAGGTGAACTCCGCACTGAGGTGTCCATGAACATCAAGCGTTTGATGGATCTTGGTTGCTACCGTGGACTTCGTCATCGTAAATCCCTCCCTGTCAATGGACAGAGAACCAAAACCAACGCACGTACCCGTAAAGGCCCCAGACGAGCTGCCGTTAAGAAGAAGAAGTAGGTGCAGCTTGGGACACCTGGTCACGATTAAAGGAGGCTTTTAAGCGTCATGGCGAAGACACGCGCACGACAGAAGAAAAAGGTCAGAAAGAACATATCCAGTGGAGTGGTTCATATCCAGTCCACATTTAACAATACCATTGTATCTGTTACCGACACCAATGGTAACGTCATTTCCTGGTCCAGTGCCGGTATGCACGGCTTTAAAGGGTCCCGCAAGAGCACCCCTTTTGCTGCCCAGCTGGCTGCTGAAGATGCGGCCAAAAAGGCTCAGGAACACGGCATGAAAACCGTGGAAGTAGAAGTGAAGGGACCCGGCGCCGGCAGGGAATCGGCTCTCCGCTCTCTCCAGGCTGCAGGCTTTGTGATTACCAAGATCAGGGACGTCACCCCTGTTCCTCACAACGGCTGTCGCCCCCCGAAGAAGAGAAGAGTTTAAAAAAGACTATTTGAACATGATACCAAATATTCCGAGTATCAAAGGAGGAGGATTTGGCTAGATACAGGGGTTCCGTCTGCCGTCTCTGCAGACGTGAAAACATGAAGCTTTTCCTTAAAGGCGATCGTTGCTACTCAGACAAATGCAGCTTCGATCGACGCAGCTACGCACCCGGCCAGCACGGCCAGCGCCGCAGCAAGTTTTCCGATTACGGCATCCAGCTCAGGGAAAAGCAGAAAGTAAGACGCATTTACGGTGTCTCCGAAAAGCAGTTCCGCATCATCTTCAAGAAAGCGGACCAGAAAAAAGGGATCACCGGCACCAACCTGCTTCAGGCCCTCGAATGCAGACTTGACAACGTGGTCTACCGACTCGGCTTTGTCAACTCTCGCACCCAGGGACGTCACTTCGTACGCCACGGGCACTTCCTCGTGAACGGCCGCAAGGTTGACATCCCCTCCTACATTGTCCGCAAAGACGATGTGGTCGAAATTCGTGAAAAGAGCAAGAAGGTTCAGTTTGTGCAGGACGCCATTGACGCCGTGGTTCGCCGAGGCGTGCCCCAGTGGCTTGAACTGGACAAAGATAACATGAAAGCCAGAGTTGTAAATCTTCCTGTACGCGAAGACGTCACCCTGCCGATTCAGGAACAGTTGATCGTCGAGCTCTACTCCAAGTAGCGGAGCCTTTTAACGTGAGTAAACTGTTGTTCTTGGCACAATTCTGGAGATCAATATGACATCAAACGAAATGATATACAGGAACTGGCGTGAGATGATCAGTCCGGACAAAGTGCTGCTGTCCGGCAGTTCAACTTACGGTAAGTTTGTATGCGAACCTCTTGAAAGGGGATACGGCATTACCATCGGTAACGCCCTCCGGAGGATCATCCTTTCATCCCTTTACGGTGCCGGCGTCGTGTCGGTCAAAATTGAGGATGTTCTGCATGAGTTCTCTCCGATTCCCGGGGTTCTTGAGGATGTCTCTGAGCTGATTCTCAACATTAAAGAGATTAAGTTGAAGGTGACCGACACCGAGACGCGCACCCTGGAGCTGAAGGCCGAAGGCCCCGGCAAGGTGTGCGCCGGAGACCTCATCAGTCCTGATGGCCGGGTGGAGATCCTCAATCCAGATCTTCATCTTGCGACCTTGAACGAGGGCGGTAAACTCGACATGATCCTCACTGTTAAAGTGGGGCGCGGGTACGCTTTGGCCAGGGATAACAAGGACGAGGACGCACCGGTCGGGACCATAGCCATCGACACCGTCTTTTCCCCCATCAAAAAGGTCAACTACACGGTTTCCAACTCCCGCGTGGGGCAGAAAACCGATTACGACAAGCTGACCCTCGAGGTGTGGACGGACGGCAGTCTGCTTCCTGAGGACACCGTGGCTTACGCCGCTAAAATCCTGAAAGAGCAGATGAGTCCTTTCATCAACTTTGATGAGGATATCGAGCCTGAACACGACAGCGTCAGTGAAGAGGGTGGGGACAGAGATTTCAACGAAAACCTCTACAGAAATGTGGATGAGCTTGAACTCTCGGTACGTAGTGCCAACTGCCTGAAAAATGCCGACATCATCAAGATCTATCAGCTCGTGCAGAAAACCGAAGCCGAAATGCTCAAAACCAAGAACTTCGGTCGGAAGTCTCTGAATGAGATCAAAGAGGTCTTGGCGGAGATGGGACTTTCCCTCGGTATGAAACTTGACGGTTTCAGCCCGAAGGAGGAAGACGGAGCTGAAGGGGAGTAAGAGGAAATGAGACATAAAAAAGCAGGCGTTAAGCTGGGCAGGACTTCTGCCCATCGCAAAGCGATGTTTCGCAATATGGTGACCTCTCTGTTCAAGCATGGGAGGATCAAAACCACCGACGTCAAAGCCAAAGAGCTTCGTCGTTGGGCGGATAAAATGATTACCCTGGCCAAGCGTGGAGACCTCCACGCCCGACGTCAGGCAATGGCCGTTATTATGGAAAAAGAAGTTGTGCACAAGCTTTTCGAAGAAGCTCCCGCACGCTTCGGCGGTAAAAACGGCGGCTACACTCGAGTGACCAAAATCGGTTTCCGTGCCGGTGACGCAGCGTCCATGGCTATTGTGGAGTTTACCGCTCCCAAGGTCGAAAGCGCAGCAACCGACGCGTAAATCCGTAAAGGGCATCCGCCCTTTCCGGTCCCTCTGCATGAACAGTTAGTAACAGCCAAGGAGCGTTTGCTCAGGAGGTGGCTGTGACCTGTTGCACATAAAAGCCCACGGCATTTCATGCCGCGGGCTTTTTTTGTTTGGTGATCTGTTCTGTCGGTTTAGGGGGTGACCTCACACACCGGCTTGAGGCGCGTTTTGTTTCGGTACAGGGCCTTGTCTGCCCGTTTAAGAAGGGCCGGGTAGGTGGGGGTGTTCTCCACCCGCAGGGAGGCGATGCCGAAGCTGACGTGCTGGTGCAGGGTGTGGCCGTTGATGGGGATGGGCATGGCCGCCATCTCATCCTGGATGCGAGTCATCATGGCCTGGGCCTTGTCCAGGGTGGTCTCTGGAAGGACCAGTACGAACTCGTCTCCGGCAAACCGGCAGAGGATGTCGCTCTCCCGTGTGTATCGGGACAGGGCCCTGGCCACGTCCATGAGGACCTTGTCCCCTGCGTCATGGCCGTAGCGGTCGTTCACGGCCTTGAACTTGTCGAGGTCGAGAAAGGCCACGGAGAGCTCCCGGTTGTAGCGGATGGCCCGGCGAAACTCCTGCTCCAGGGCATGTTCCATGGCCCGTCGGTTCAGAAGTTCCGTCAAGGGGTCGTTAAAGGCCAGCAGGCGCAATTTCTCATGGGCCGTCACATTGGAGAGGCACAGGGAAAACTTCAAGGCCAGCTGGGCGAGGAGGACCGGGTCCTTGTCCGGAGAGAATCGGTCTGACGAGACGTCAGCCTGGTTGAGGCAGCCGATCACTTCACCGTCCAGGGTGATGGGCGACATGGACATGGAACGGATCAGCCAGTTGCTGGTGGGGGGGATCAGTGCCCGGTACTCGTGGATATCCTGGTTGACGAGGGTGGGGGTGGTACCGGTCCCCAGAAGCCCCTGGAACTGGGAGCGTGTCGCCAGGTTAACCCGTTCGGGCAGGAGTTCCGATGACCCGAAGGCCTTGAGGAGGAGCCTGGATGTATCGCTCCCCTTGACCAGGGTGATCCAAACATACGGGATGTTAAACTGCTTGGATATTTCGGAAAGGAGGGTTTCAAACAGGTCCTTGAAATTCAAAATCGTCAGGATTTTGGTTTCAACCTGATTGAATTTACGAGATTTTATTTCGTTGTCCTTGACAAGGTCTAGAAGCTCTTGGAATGTCAGCATATGCCTGATTTTATCGAAGGATTGTTAAAAAAAAGCCAAAAGAAGCTAAAAAAAAATAGTGTAAATCCGATAATAAAGTCAAGAGAATAGATATGAACGCCTTAAAGCGGGGTTAGACAGGCATGGCCGATATGGAGAGTCGACTTTCCAGTATTGCTGAAAAATACAGGACGAACCACCTGGACGGATTGGGCGAGGAGGAGATTTTACAGGATATCTTCAACCTCCTGGAAGAGGTCGACGAGCGTGAAAAGGAGATCCTCTGGGCCAAGCGCCGCATCAAGGAGCTGGAGCGCGAGAAGAAGGGCGAAAGCAAGGTGGGGCGCACACGTACCGCCATGTGGGCCATCCGGGGGTTCACCGCTGAAAACCGCCTCTACGTCAAGATGGCCGGTGAGTTTGATTACAAAGGTGCCAAACAGTTCTCCAACCACATCCTCTCCGTTCTCGACTCCCTTCGCAGTGAGTGCGACATTATCGTGGACATCAGCCGTATCCGGGAAAACGGCGACAAAAAAAACGCCTTCCATATCCGCAAAGTGGCCTGCACCCTGGCTCAGATGAGCGTTTCCCGTATCATTCGTATCTCAGACGGCATGCCCAAAACACTCAAGGAGATGGTGGATGCCATCTTTGAAGAGAATGGCCTGACCATCTTTGACGTTCCCACCCTCAACGATGCTTCGGATCTGTTGAAGCGGGAGAAGCATCACCTGAGGGTCTGAGGCCCCTTTGGCAAGATGCGGGTCGTGTGCGTTGGTCAAACCGGTTGTGGGAGTCCCATGACCGGTTTTTTGCGTTCTGGCAACCCCCTTTGAAAACACGCCCATCCGGGTTTGTGGTCAGGCCCGTCAAAGTCTCAAAAGAGGGCAAACCCTTGCGGGCTTTGCCTCACCTTTGTTTTTCTTGTAATTCAGAGGATAAGATACTACAACCGTGTGGTGGCCGGGCTGACGAGGTGGCTGGTTTTGTACATAAACCAGGCTCTTTTTCAGGCCGGGAGACGCAATTTCAGCGTGTTGGGCGCGACGCCCCGGGACAGGGTCAGTGAGTCCCGCGACGCCGGGCCAGTGGCGATAAGCACAAGCAAAAAGGTAGACAAGAAAATGTCAAGACGAGTTGTTGTCATCGGCGGCGTTGCCTTGGGGACCAAGGCTGCCTGCCGAGTGAAACGCATCGACCCCTCGACCCATGTGACCCTCATCGACAAAGATGACTACATCTCCTACGGAGGCTGCGGCATTCCCTACTATGTCTCCGGTGATGTGGCGGATCATACGGCCCTTCAGAGCACCGCGTATCATATGGTTCGTAACGAAGAGTTCTTCAAGACCATCAAAGGCTTCGAGGCCCTGGTCACCGGAACCCTGGTGACCCGCATCGACCGGGAGGCCAAGGTGGTCTGGGCCAAGGGCAAGGACGGAGTGGAGAAGAGCTACCCCTACGACAAGCTGGTCATCGGCGCGGGAAGCCGCACCCGGGATCTCAAGATTCCGGGCCAGGACCTTGCCAACATTCACGCCGTGGGCAACCTTGAAGACGCCATGGAGATCAAGAAGCTCGTGGCCGCCGGACAGGTGGAAAAAGCCGTCATCGTGGGTGCCGGGTTCATCGGCCTGGAAATGGCCGAAGCCCTGGCCGACATGTGGGGCATCGAGACCTCCGTGGTGGAGATCGGCAACCAGATCATGCCGGGGGTTGTCAGTGAGCAGATGGCCCATATGGCCCAGCGCTCCATGGAAGAGAACGAGGTGAGCTTTTACCTCGGAGAAACCGTCAAGGGGTTTGAAGGCGAGGAGGGAGCCGTCCAGCGGGTGGTCACCGACAAGCGCACCCTGGAAGCTGACCTGGTCATCATGGCCGTGGGGATCAACCCCAACGGCGAACTGGCCCGGGAAGCCGGCCTGGAAGTGGGCCCCACCGGCGGAATCGTTGTCAACGAGCGCCTGGAGACCTCGGATCCCAATATTTACGCCGGGGGCGACTGTATCGAGCTCAACCACGCCGTGAGCGGTGCCCCCGGGGTCTATCCCCTGGGTTCCCTTGCCAACCGCCAGGGCCGCGTCATCGGCACCAACCTGGCAGGCGGCAACGCCACCACCGAAGCCCCGGTGGGCAGCTTTGTGGTCAAGCTCTTCGATAAGTCCCTTGCGGGCAGTGGTCTGACCCTCAAGGCCGCGGAAGCAGCCGGCATCGACGCCATCAGTGTCTCCATGTGCCAGCTGGACCGCGCTCACTTCTACCCCGAAAAGGAACTGATGTTCCTGGAGCTGGTGGTGGAAAAGGCCACCAAGCGGGTTCTCGGTATCCAGGGTTTTGCCGGCAGCGGCGATGCCATGGTGGGCCGCATCAACGCAGTGGCAGCCACCTTGAAGTACAAACCCACCATTTTAGACATCAGCAATCTGGAGTTTGCCTACTCCCCGCCCTTCAGCTCTGCCATGGACATCGTCAACTCCCTGGCCAACGTGGCGGACAACGCTGTGGACGGCCTGCTTCAGTCCATTCCCCTGGCCACCTTCGAAGGGCTCTGGGAAGAGGGCGACTGCGTCTTTATCGACTGCCGCGAGCTGCCCGATTCCACCCCCTTTAAGGAGAAATTCTCCGGTAAGTGGAATACCATTCCCCAGGGAGAGATCAAAAACCGCATTGCAGAGGTCCCCAAAGACAAACTGGTGGTCCTGGTCTGCAACACCGGCGTGCGCTCCTTTGAGGCCCAGATCAACCTGCGTGAAATGGGCATCACCAACACCGTGAGCGTCCAGGGCGGCATGGCCACCCTCAAGACCTGGGGTTCCAAGGTCGCCGAGTAACGCCTGGCCCTTGATCAAGTTATCGACACCCACGCTTTGCCCGCATCCTGCGGGCAGAGCGTGGGTGTTTTTTTTGCCTCCGGCGGGTCGCTTTTTTGAAAAAAAGCTCCGCAAAAAACGTTTCTAATGAGAAATTTTGCCCTCGTATGTAGCACGGGCGAAGCCCGTCAGCACATGTGATGTCCCTGAGGCACGAAGGGGCAGAACATGTGCGAGCCTGGGGTGCAGGGGATTTATCCCCTGCCCGCCGGAGGCGTGCTTTTTATTTTTTTCTGTGCCTGTTCGAGTGCTTTGTGGTGTAATGACCGCCATGAAATCTTCTTTATACAGCGGACTTGGGGCTGCCCTGGTGCTGGTGGCCGGATGGTGGGGCGTCTCCATGGCGGGGGCCGCCCTTATGGGGCGTCTGGGCATTGTCTCGGGGTTTGTGGGGGGACTGGCGGTTCTTGCATTGATCCTCGTGGCCTTGTGGGCGGTTTCCCTGTGGTGTGTGCGCCGTGTGGCCGTTCCAGAAGTTCCGGCGCTGCACCGCTGGGGGATCCTGGCGGTGGGGTTTATGATCACGGCGGGCAGCTGGACCGCCCTTCGGTTTGGCCTGCCTTTTCGGCTTAGCTGGGAGGCATTGAGCACCTGCGGTCAGCTTCTGGTTGTTGTTGTGGCGGCGGGCTACCTGCCACGTTTTTTAAAATCCCCTGCCGAGCTGCTGCCCCTGGTGAGTGTGATGGTGTGTGCCGATGCCGTGAGTTTTCTTGTGGGCCCCACCCACCATATTGCCCAGGACGTGGCTGCTTACTACACCGGGGGGCGACAGGGCCTTTACCCTCTCTCCGAAGTACTCCTCATGAAGTTTCCCAGCCCCGGCACCGATGCCCTCCATCCCTTTTTCGGCGTGGCCGACTGGTTCATGGTGGTATTTCTGGGCAGCGCCTCCCGGTTCTTCTCCCTTCCGGACCGGATCGCCGGAATCCCCGCTGCAGTCCTCGGCCTTTTCCTGGCCGTTTCAGCCGCCTGGACCCTGGGTGCCTTTGTTCCGGCCCTTCCTGTGCTGGCCCTTTTTTACCTGGCCGTCATGGCCGCGCGCCACACCCACGCCTTTACCCCGAAACGCCGCGAAGTGGCCCTTTCCCTTTTTCCGCCCCTGGTCTCCGCAATCCTGTTTTTCTTCAAGAGTTAGCGTTACTCATCCCTCCGGTAAAAAACCAAAAAAGCCTCCGGCGGGCAGGGGATAAATCCCCTGCACCCCAGGATCGCACATGCTCTGTCCCTTCGTTCCTCAGGGCCATCACATGTGCTGACGGGCTGCGCCCGTGAAGAATGTGAATGCAACCAGCTTTCAAGGTGGCTCACCTTGCCGCCGGAGGCGTTTTACGATTTTTCGAGTTCGTGGATCTCCGGGTGGGTGGAGAGGGCGCGGAGGAACTGTTCGGTGCGCCGCTGGAGGCGTCCTGCCATCATCTGGACCATCTGTCGGTGGATAAGGTAGCCCAGGCTGTGGTCCTTTTCCATGATTTCGACCAGGGCCTTGCCGTCGATGAGGATCACCTCGGAGGCTTCGGAGCTGACCGCCGTGGTGCTGAAGGACATCTCCTCCATGAGGGAGGAGTAGCCGAAGCATTCGCCAGCGTTGAGGGTTGCCACGGTGACGGTCATGTGGCGGGTCATCTCCTGCTCAATGAGGATGGTGCCGGAGCGCACCAGGTAGAAGGTGCCGGACTGGCCCCCTTCGGCGAAGATTACCTCTCCTTCCTCAAAGGAACGGGGTTTGGAGATGGCGATGATGCGGTCCACCAGCTCATCGGGAAGGGTGGAGAAGAGAAAGGCGTTTTTTATATCGTCTCGTGAGATCATGATCTGTTGTCCTCGTGTTGGGCTTGCAGCTTCAAAGAGCCGGGTTGTGGTGTCCGTTTTCGAGGGGACCGGCAAGGTCCCCTCACCCCGCGTGGGCTATCCTCTGACGGCGTAGAGCAGGAAGATGAAAAGTACGGCGATAAAGGCGCCGACCCCGGAGGGGACGGTACCTGTCCTGAAGGCCAGCCTCACCCGGTCGGAGACGTCCGCCTGGCTGGGGTTCCCCTTGCCGAAGAGATGGGTAAAGGGGGCCATGAGGGCCACGGCAATGGACTCGGGCGCTCCCTGGGCGAATCGGTTGACACGTCCGGTGAGTCCTTTGACAAACAGGGCGTCGCAGGCGGCGTTGATGCCGTTGAGCACCTTGTCGAAAATCACGTAGAGGACGCGCCCCGCGCCTGCATAAAACCAGTCCGTATCCAGAAAGGTGGCCTTGGAGAGCTTTGGCAGGAGCCCCTTGGCCAGCAACAGGAGAAAGGCCAGGGTGCCGAAGAACTGGAGCTGGAGCTGGCCGATGACGTGGGCCGCGGTGTAGGGCTCGTAGTCTGCTGCAAAGGGGAGCATGTTGTAGAGCACCTCGTGGTGGATGCCCACGTAGACGCAGCCCAGGGCGGTAAAGCCCATGGCGATGCGCATGTTCCAGGGGGCTTCAGAGGGCTTTAAGCCGGAATCCCTGTGGAAGAAGGTGAGGAAGGGCACCCGGATGCCCACATAGGCAAAGACGCCCACGGCGGTGAACTGGAGAATAAACCAGGCCAGGGTGAGGTGTTCGTGGGCTGCTGCCGAGATGATCATGGACTTGCTCACAAAGGCGCAGAAGTAGGGGGTGGACATGGCCAGGCCCCCCACGATGCAGAAGGTGGCGGTCCAGGGCATGAAGCGGAAGAGGCCCCCCAGCTCGCTTAAGTTCTGTTTGCCGGTCTGGTGAATCACGGCCCCTGCGCTCATAAAGAGCAGGGACTTGTAGAGGATGTGGCAGACGGCGTGTGCCGCCACCCCGTTGATGGCCAGGTCGGTGCCGATGCCGATGCCCACGATCATGAAGCCCACCTGGTTGATGAGGCTGTAGGCCAGGACCCGTCGCATGTTGTTTTCAATGACCGCATAGCACAAGGGAATCAGGGCCATGGCAAGGCCCAAGGGGATAAGGATCTCGGTTCCGGCAAAGATGCGGGCCATGGTGTAGACGGCGCTCTTGGTGGTAAAGGAGCTTAAGAACACCGCGCCGGTCACCGTGGCTTCCGGGTAGGCGTCTTTGAGCCAGGCGTGCATGGGGTAGACCGCTGCGTTCACCGCCACGCCCACGAAGATGAACCAGGAGGCAGGCGAGGCCAGCTCGATGGCCGAAAAGGCGATGGTACCGGTCTCCTGAATCTGGAGGACGATGCCCGCCATGAGGGAGAGCCCCCCCAGGATGTGGATCATGATGTAGCGGAAGGCCGCCTTCTGAGCTTTATCCGTGCGCCGGGCAAGGATGAGGAAGGTGGAGGCCACGGCCATGAACTCCCAGAAGACATAAAGGGAGAAAAAATCACCGGCAAAGGTCACGCCCACGGCGCTGCCCGCGTAGATCATGGCCGAGGTGTGGGCCAGGGCGTCGTCTTCGTGCATGGCGTAAACGCTGCCGGCAAAGGCGGCGATGCAGAAGATGGTGCCGAAGACGCGGGAGAGGGCGTCGATGCGTCCGAAGACGAGCTGGTAGTCCAGGAAGGGGACTGTCCAGTGGGTGCCGTTGGGCACCGAGAGCAGGGTCACCAGGGCCAGAAGGGGCAGGACCGTCATCCAGGCGGACCTTAAGCGCCCTTTCAGGATGGGCAGGGCCAGGGCCCCGGCCACCATGATCAGGGCCGGGGGGATATCTATATAAGGCATGGAAAGTGTCATGGAATCGAACATCTCCTGTAAGGATTACCTGTTATTTTCCGTTTTTCACCAGGAACGAGAGTCCCAGGGCGAGGACGGGCAGGGCCAGGCCGGAGAGGAACCCGAAGATGGGGTTGAACTCGGGCCATCCGTCGACGGTAAACGATGCGTGGGGGTGAATGAGAAAGTCGGCCCCCAGCAGGCATCCCAGAAAGATCGCGAAAATGACCATCACGGTCTTTAAGGTTTTTGGGCTGCTGAAAAGTGTGTTGTCTGACGTCATATCGTACCTCTGAACCTTAGGGCATGGGAGCGCCGATAATGGTGCTCACCGTCATTTTCGCCAGCTGCAGGAACGGCTGGGGATAGAAGAAGAAGATCACCGAACAGGTGGCCGTGATGCACAGGGGCACCAGGCACCAGGTGGGCACCTCGTCCACTTTCTTTTCAAACATGGCCTCTTCGTCGGTGCAGAAGAAGGCCTTGTAGGAGATGGGCAGAAAGTAGGCGGCGTTTAAAAGCGAGCTGGCCAAAAGCACAAAGAGGAAAAAGATCTGGCCGGACTCCAGGGTGCCGATGACAAGGTTCCACTTGCTGATAAAACCTCCCAATGGGGGCAGCCCGATGACGGACAAAGACCCCAGCAGGAAGGCGGACATGGTGATGGGCATGCGCCGCCCGATGCCCACCATCTCGCTGATGTTCTTGATGCCCGAGGCGGCAAAGATGGCCCCGGCGCAGAAGAAGAGGGTGATTTTGCCGAAGGCGTGCATGGCGATGTGCAGCATGCCGCCGGTCATGCCGGACGGCGAGAGCAGGGCCACCCCCAGGATGATATAGGAGAGCTGGCCGATGGTGGAGAAGGCCAGCCGCCGTTTCAGGCCGTCCTGTGACAGGGCGATGAGGGACGAGACAATGATGGTAAAGGAGGCCACGTAGCAGACCAGGGTGCCCAGGCCCATATCGGCCAGCATCTTGGTGCCGAAGACCCCGGTGATGACCCGGGCCACGCAGAAGACCCCGACTTTTACCACGGCCACGGCGTGGAGCAGGGCCGAGACCGGCGTGGGCGCCACCATGGCGGCGGGCAGCCAGGAGTGAAAGGGCATGACCCCTGCCTTGGCAAAGCCGAAGACAAACATAAGCAGCAGCACGGCCATGGCGCCCTGGGAGAAGTGGCCGCTCATAAATCCCTGGGGGGCGAACTCAAAGGTGCCGGTCTGGCTGTAGATCACCAGCATGGCCGGAAGCACCAGGCCGATGGAGGCCCCCAGGATATAAGTGATGTACTTTCTGCCCGAGCTCCTGGCCTCCCGGTCCTGGTGGTGGGTCACCAGGGGGTAGGTGGCAAAGGAGAGCATCTCGTAGAAGAGATAGAGGGTCAGAAGGTTCCCTGCAAAGGCGACCCCCAGGGTGGCGGACAGGGAGAGGGCAAAGCAGGCGTAGTAGCGGGTCTGCCCGTGCTCTTTCAAGGTCCGCATGTACCCGATGGAGTACATGGAGGTGACGATCCACAGGCTGGAGGAGACCAGAGCAAAGAGCATGCCGAAGGCATCCACCCTGAACTCGATGGCCAGCCCGGGGAGCACCTCGGCCAGGGTGCAGGCGATCTGCCCTCCCTTTAAGACAAAGGGAAGCATGGACAGGACAATGGCGAATTTTAAAATTGCTGCGACAAAGGTCCATGCCTCACGCACGTTCTCGGACCGTGCGGAGAAGATGATGGGCACCACGAAAAAGGAGACGAGAATCGCAGCAAGGGGTTTGACTGAGTAAAGCAGTTCCATATCTATGCAATCCCTGCCGGTATGGCCAGCTGAATGAGTTTCGTGACAATGTCGCCGGTGAAAAGACCTAAAGCGATGAGTGAAAGGGCCGCAAGGAGAAGGGGCACCACCATGGTGACCGGGGCCTCGCTCATGACGGGGCCGTGGTCGTGGTGGCCGTGGCCTTCTGCAAAGGGCTCGAAAAAGGCGATCTCAAAGATGCGGAAGAAGAGCACGGCGTTGACCAGGCTGCTGAAGAGAAGGGCGGCCACAAATCCCCACTGCCCGGCGTTGATGCCGCCGGTGATGAGGTACCATTTGCTGAAGAACCCGCAGGTGGGGGGGATGCCGATGACGGCCAGGGCCGCCAGGACAAAGCCCGTCATGGTAAAGGGCATCTTGCCGAAGAGCCCCTGGAGGTCTTCGAAGCGATCGCTTCCCAGCTTCCAGACGATGGCGCTCACGGCCATGAAGAGGGTCAGGGTCATGGCAGCGTCGTTGATGATATGAAGGGTGGCGCCGGTGACGCCGGAGGTGTTGCCCAGCCAGAAGCCCCCCACCATGTAGCCCACCTCGGCCACGATGATGTAGGTGAGCATCCGGGAGAGCCGTCGCTGCATCAGGGCCAGAAGGGACCCTGTGACGATGGCCGCCACCGCCAGCCAGACGATGGCCTCGGAGAGCAGGGCCCGGGAGAAGGTGAACTCCGGGGTAAAGACCGTGAGTCCCACCCGTACCATGGCGTAGATCATCACCTTGGTGGTCAGCGGCGCAATGAGCCCGGCGGAAGCCGAGGGCGCGTTGCTGTATGCGTTGGGCAGCCAGCCGTGCAGAGGGAAGAGGGCCATCTTCACAAAGAGCCCGGCCATGCAGATGATCAGGGCCAGGAAAAGGGTCCCCGAGCCTGCAAGGGTGGGCATCAGGCGGGCGATATCAGCCATGTTCAGGGTACCGGTGGCGATGTAGATGTAGCCGATGCCCAGAAGGTAAAAGGAGGCGCCGATGGTGCCCATGAAGAGGTAGTTGAGGCTGGACAGCGGGGCCCGCTCCTTGCCCAGGCCGATGAGGGCGTAGCCGGTGAGGGAGCCGATCTCCAGGAGAACGTAGAGGTTGAAGGCGTCGCCGGTGGCCACAATGCCCACCATGCCGGCCAGAAAGAGAAGGTACAGGGCCAGGTAGGCGCTGAGTTTGTCGGAAAAATCCTTCTCGATCCAGGTCTTGGCGCTGATGAGGTTTAAGAGCGCCACGGACAGGATCACCACAAGGACCGGTGCGTTCAGATAGTCGATGACGTAGACGATGCCGATGGGAGGGCGCCATCCCGCCATTTTGTAAACAATGGGGCCTGCTGCCATGACCTGGGCGCAGAGGCCGACGGAAACCGCCAGGGCCCCGGCCAGGGATGCCACGGCCAGGGGAAAGCACCAGCGCCGGTCGATCCACCCCATGGCGGAGACGATGAGCGCCGACAGCAGCGGTATGATAATCAGGAGTGCCGGAAAATGCTGTGTCATTCTTACTGTCCTGCCTGCATGCGAATCTGGTGGTTGATGTCATCCTCTTCCAGGGTGCCGTACTGCCGAAAGATCTTGATGGCCAGGGCCAGGGCAACGCCGAGGGTGGCAACAGAGACCACGATGGCCGTGAGCATCAGGCAGTGGGGAAGGGGGTTGATGTAGTCCGCCGCGTGGACGGCTGCGTGGCCTCCTCCGTGGGCGTCGCCCATGATGATGGGCAGGGTCCCCCCCTTTTTGTAAGCGATGGAGACGTAAAAGAGGATGATGGCAGTCTGAAAGATGTTCATGCCGATGATTTTTTTCACCAGGTTGTTCTTGGCGATCATGGCATAAAGACCGATCATCATGAGGATGGTGTAGATCCAGTAGTTGTATTTGGCCGCTATGAGAGGCAACAGGTCGGTCATGATATCAGAGCCCCTCGTCGTGTTTCCCTGCCGAGGACAGGTTGTAGTAAATCCAGATAATCACCGCCATGACGGCAAAGGCCACGCCGATCTCCACGATGAGGATGCCGTGGGAACGCGCCATGACCGCATCGACTCCCAGAAGGGGCGCCAGGGCTTCGTAGTTGAGGAAGTTGGCCCCGAACAGGAGGCACAGGGCCCCGGTGCCCGCGTAGATGAGAACGCCCAGGGAGCCGAACAGGGCCGCGATCTTTTCAGGAAAGCGCCGGATGGCGCGCCGCAGGTCGTGGCTGATGGCATACAGGATGACGGACGCCGCCAAAAGCACCCCGCCCTGGAACCCGCCCCCGGGGCTGTAGTGGCCGTGGGCCACCACGTAGAGGGCGAAGATCTGGATAAAGGGGATCACAAGGCGGCAGGTGTTTTTGATGATGATCTGATGGGGCACGAAGTGGGAGTCCAGGCGCCGGAAGACCTGGGAGTCTTCCGCCGGGAGCTTGCCCCCTTCCTTGATGTGCAGGGTCACCCCCGTGGGCAGGTGACGGTACATGCGGGTGGTCTCTTCCGGGCTTTTTTTCCGGCGCAGCAGAAAGAAGCAGGCCAGGCCCGCGGCAAAGACCACCGTGGTTTCGAACATCGTATCATAGCCACGGTAATCGGCCAGGACGCTGGTGACCACGTTGGGGGCGTGGGTGTCGGCCTGTCCATGTTCCAGATAATAGGGCGAAAGGTAGGTGTTCGCCGGAGAGTCTGCATCACCGAAGTCGGGGAAGGCCCCTGTGTGGAAGATGATGAGCCCGCCCGTGAGGACGACGGCGATCATGGCTAAGAATCTCAATCTTTGGTCCTCCGTGTGGTGTGGAAGACGGCCGCCACACAAAAGACGGTACTGACGCCCGCTCCGACGGCTGCTTCGGTGAATGCCACGTCCACAGCCCCCATGACGGCCCAGGCAAGGCACATGAGAAAACTGTAGGCGCTGAAGACAATGGCGGCTCCGAGGAGGTCCTTGACGGCCAGGGCGCCGATGCCACTGATGACCACAAGGGTGAGGATCGCCAGATCAATGGGTATCGTCATCGCTGCCTCCGTTTTTCTTTTTTGTCCACGGAGCCAGTCCCGCCCGGATGCCGGCGTCCACGATGGCGTGGGTGGCGGTGGGGCTGGTGATGTAGACGAAGATGACTATGAGGATGAGTTTTATGGCCGTGAGGATGTTGGTCCCGGAGAGGCCGTGGTGGCTGAGGACAAAAAGGGCCAGGCCGCTCATGGAGAGGAGCAGGCCCATGGAGTCGATCATCCCGGCGGGATGGAGCCGGGAGTAAAAATCGGGGAATCGGATCACGCCCACGGCTCCGGCAAAAAAGAAGAAGATGCCCAGGGCGATGAGCAGAAGGCTTAAGATGGTCATAATCGTTCGTCGCTCCTTATTTCTGGGTGAGGGACTCGCCGTGGAGCCCCTTTTTCTTGTGGAAATAGCGGGCCGACGCCAGAACCGTGATGAAGTTCAGCAGGGCATAGGCCAGGGAGATGTCCACAAACATGTCCACCCGGTCAAAGAGAAGCCCGATAATGACCAGCAGCACCGTGGTCTTGGTGCCCAGGGCGTTGATGCCGATGATGCGGTCCAGAATGGTGGGCCCTGCTATGGCGCGGTAGAGCGAGAGCAGAGAGATCAGGCAGATGGCAATGGCTGCGCAGAGAAAAAAATCAGTCATGGTCCTCTCCGAATACGGTTGCGACGCGTTTCTCCATCTCGCCGGGCAGGGGCTCGGCCGACGCGTCGTCGATGGCGTGTACCACATAATCCCCGAAGACGGAGAGGGAGACGGTGATGGTCCCGGGGGTCAGGGTGATGGAGTTGGCAAAGGTCACCAGGCCCATGTCATCGTTCATGCGGCTTCGGAACTGGATGAGCTTGGGGTTGATCTCATCAAGCAGCCTGGGATGAAAGACAAGCTTGAGGAGGTGGAGGTTTGCCAGGACAATCTCTTTGATGAGCCACGGGAGGTAGAGAAAAAAGCGCAGCCAGAGGCCTGGCATTCCCTTGAATGTGGTGGCGGTGATGAGAAGATCCGATGAGAAGAGTGAGACGATCACGCAGGAGATGACGCCAAGGGAGAGGTGGAAAATGTCGAGTTTTCCCGACAAGGCCACCCAGGTTGTCATCATGACCGCAAAGGTGACCGCAAAGGGGACCAGCCGGAAGCCGCTATCGGCTTTTGTCCGGCCCGCGTGCGGCGGCGGGGTGTTCATTTGTCTTGTCACAGTTGTTACCTTCCTCAGTGTTGACACTGTCGCTGAGACAACCCGGGGGATGATCCGGGGCAGTGTCAGAAATGTCGGGCAGAAGTGCCCGCGTGTCACGGACCATGGACACGGTTGACGAACGTGTCCGCTCGTCACACCTTACGGTCGGTGCGGGTGCATCATCTATCCGGGAAGTATGTGGGGGCTCGGCCGGAAAATAATAGTGATACAGCGTAAAGTATTGGGCAGGCAGTACTCAAAGAGTGCTGTTTTATTAGCCAATGCGTGTATATTTTATTTTTCTCATAGCCCTCAACTGCTCGAAATGCACGCTGAGACCGAGTAAACCAGGGCCTTGCCAGAGGTGTGACGACCGTGGATAAATGGGTATTCTGCAAAAGATCATTTGGGGTGTCAAGAAGTTTCCGCGATTGATGAATATGTTCAATTAAATTTATGAATTAGCATTAAAAAAAACGCCGTAAGTTGCTGATAAATATACCTACCTTTTCGCCTTTGGCGCATTGTGTCGCCAAGGAACATCCCCCCTTAGCTCCCTGCCTTTTTTGGGATTTCCTTTCCGGGAAACATGTTCATGCCTTTGGTCCTGTTCCTCCTATTGCTGGCTGTAAATGACTTCAATGAGTCTATTCTTATCGTGTATATACTGCTGATATCTTGTCTTATGTGTCAAGATGTCTGGCGCCGGATTGCCTGACTCCGGCGCCAGTGAGCGTTGCTTGGTTAAGGGAGTAAAACCGGCATGCCCATCATGGGCCAGACAACCAGGACAAACAGGGCGGTAACCACCATGAGGATCAGGCTCGCGATGAGTCCGTAGGAGAAGAACTCACCGGTGGTGAACTGTCCGGAGTCGTAGGCGATGGCGTTGGGCGCCGCCCCCACCAGGAGGATAAAGGGCATGCCCGCCGTGATGAGGGACGCAAAGAGGATCACCTCCGGGGCCACTCCCAGGTAGGGCGCAATGACCAGGGCCACAGGCAGGGAGATGGCAATGGCCGCCACGTTCATGATGAAGTTGGTCATCACCATGACAAAAAAAGCGATGCTCATGACAAAGACGAACCAGTGGGCTTCCTTAAACAGGGTAAGCCAGTTCACCGCCATCCATTGGGCGGCACCGGTCTCCCAGAGACAGAACCCGATGCTCATGGCGCCGCCGAAAAGAAGGATGATGTTCCAGGGGATGGCCTCCAGGTCCTTGATGTCCAAGATGTTGAGGACAAAAAAGAGGATGGTGGAGACCAGGATGATGGCGGTCTTGTTGACACCGGACAGGGCCGGGATAAAGGCCCGCATGGAGAGGCAGAAGATGCAGCCGAAGATGATGATGGCCGACACCACCTCGGTGCGGCTCAAGGCGCCCATCTCTTTGAGCATAAAGGCTGAACGCTCCTTGATGCCCTCGATGCGGGTTTTTTCCGGCCGGAAAAAGAGCATGATAAAGGCCCAGAGGACGAAGACCATGATCCATCCCACGGGGGCCATGTAATAGGTGAGCCCGAAAAAGGAGACCTCACGGCCCACGATGTCCCGGAAGAAGCCCACGGCCACCGCTCCCCTGGCCGCTCCCAGCAGGGTGATGATGGAACCGGCCCCGGCCACCCAGGCCATACCGATGAAGAGGCCCTTGCCGAAGCGGGTGGGCTCACGGTCGTCGGCGTACATGGCGTGGATGGTGAGCAGCAGCGGGTACATGGTGGCGGCCACGGCCGTGTGGGCCATGATGTGGGTGAGGGCGGCCGTCACCACGAAGCTGCCCAGGTAGATCATGCTGGTGCGCTCTCCCACGATGGAGAGCATCTTGTAGGCGATGCGGCGGGTGAGCCCTGTCTTGGTGAACACCATGCCGATGACCAACGAGGCAAAGATGAAGAGGACCGACGGGTCCATGAAGTCTTTAAACGCCTTGTTGGCGGGCCGGATCATGAACATGACCTGCAGCACCCCGATGGTGAGGCTGGTGACCCCGATGGGCAGGACCTCAAAGACCCACCAGATCCCCGCCAGCAGGAAGACGGCGATGGCGCCCTTGGCTTCGGTGGTGAGGACAAAGCGTTCGCCGTTGGGGTCGACGGCGTCGGGCCAGGCGGAGCTGTAGTAAACCAGGACAAAAAGGCCCAGCCCCAGGCCGAGAAAGAAGATGCGTTTCCAGTCAATGGGCCGTGTTTCGGCCTGAAGGGTTTCCGTTACCATAAATAAACCTCCATGCAGGGAGTCTCGAGAAGGTGGCACCCGCCCCGAAGGGGGCGGGGGTGGTGCGGCAAGGGCCCGTTACCAGCCTTTTTTTTCGATGATGTTGTTGATCTCCGCATCGCGGATGCGGGCCTCGTGATCGCACTTGAGCTTGTAGGCCGCCTCGAGTTTTTCGGCGATGACGCCGATGTCGCAGGGCTTCATGAGAAAATCCAGGGCCCCTGCCTTCATGCCGGTGATGGCGCGTTCCACCGTGGCCTCCCCGGTGAGCATGAGCACCGGGATGAGCGGGTGGTCGGCCTTGATGCGGACCAGGGTCTCGCAGCCGTCAAGCCCGGGCATGAGGACATCGAGGATCACCATGTCCGTGAGGCCTTCGGTGAGGATCTCCAGGGCCTCCTCCCCGGAATAGGCCACCTTGGTCTTGAAATTCCGCAGCTCCAGGCGTTTGGCCAGGGTGTTGGCGAACTCTTTTTCGTCGTCCACCACAAGTACATGGGGTGTGTAAGTCATCTTTTGCTTCTCCTCCAAATTAAGGTGTCGGCGCAGGGTGCGGTGCGTTGCCGCCATGCGCAGTCTCTTACGCTTTGGCCGGGGCCTTTTCAGCGCGGCTTGCCCGGATCTTGTCGTAGGCCGCTTTCATGGTCTCGGTGAGGCGCTCGATGTCCGCGGGTTTCTGCAGGTAGGCAAAGGCCCCCATGGCAAGGCAGCGCTTGCGGTCCTCTTCGGAACCGTGGCCCGTGAGGATGATCACCTCCACGTGGGGGCGATTGGCCTTCATGTTCTTGAGCACGTCGTAGCCGTTGACGCCGGGCATCTTGAGGTCCAGGACCATGACGTCGGTCTCCTCCTTGCCGGCCATGGCCAGGGCCTCTTCCCCGCCATAGGCCACAGAGGTGGTCATCTCCCGCATGCGGAGCCGCTCGGACAGGGTCTGGACAAACTCTTTTTCATCGTCCACCAGAAGGACCCGGGGCGGGGTGGGCAGGTCGAAGTCGTACATGACATTGGCCTTGTAGAACCCCTTGCCGATACGGGTCTCCACGGATGTCACCCCGTTGATGCGCGCGGCGTCTGCCTCCACCTTCTGTTTGAATTTTCCCAGCATGAGGACGTTTTTGTTGATGGTCACGGTCACGTGGCCGTCCCTTGCCTCGGCGGTGAGCCCCTCTCCGGTGTCGACGAGGACCTGTTCCACCCGGGCTGCCAGGGAGAAGTCCGCTGCAAGCCGAGCCTCCTCTTCGGGATCCACCTCAATGCGGGAGAGGCTCTCGGTGATGAGGCTCAAGGCCTCGGGTACCGGGGTCTTGTCCGTGGGGATGACCACGTCGTACAGCTCAGGATCCCAGGCGCTCTTGCCGTGGAGGGCGCTGCACCAGAGCTGGGCCGCCTCGTCCAGGGCCTGGATCCGCGCGGTGGCCTCTTTGTCCGTGATGTTGCGGGTCTCCCGGGCATTTTCAATGCGTCGCTTTTTGTCGGTGATGATGAGGGTGCGCAGCACCGGGGTGAGGGAGGCCGGGACGAGGTGGCCGCTCAAGCCATGGAGGATGATGTCGCCTTCGGCCAGGAGTTCGGCCAGGGTGAGCTTGACGGCAGCCAGGCTCTTTTCACGCTCCTTGGTAAAGGTGTTGAAGGTGGGGGTCTGTCCTTTGAGGATCTTGAGGAGGGAGGCTTCCTTCAGCCCTTCGCGCTGGGCGGTGAGGGTGATGATCTCCCGGTCCGTGAATACCTTCATGCCGGTGGCGCTGCTGAGGGCGTCGACAATGGCTCCGGCTTGGCTGAAGGCGCCGTTGGTGATGGTGATGGAAGGCATATGCGGCTCCTTGCAATGTGGGTTGTTGATGAATTGATTCAGTTAAATTGATGGATTGCAAGGGGTGTGCCATGTATGGAATGTGTATTTATAACGGCGGGTTGTGTGGCGGGTGGGTGGGGTGGGAGATATTGATAGAAACAAAATGAAACCAAATGAAACAAACAATTTGAAACAATACGGTACGATAAAGGGTGTGCCGGGGCAGGGCACCGTTCGTTCAATGGTGGCTGTGTACCTCAAACATGCCCCCAACGACTCTGCCCGGTGGCCAAATGTTTAATCCGCCTTAGCCATTGGGGTTTCCAGGTGCTTTCGCCACCCTTGCCTCCGGCGGGTCGCTTTTTTGGAAAAAAGCTCCGCAAAAAACTTTTGTAATGCAAAAAGTGGAAATTATTTCTGCGGAGCCTGGAAAGGCTTTCTTAAGATCTGTTTATCAAACTTTTTAAAAGTTTGGCCCCCGGCAGGGCCGCCGGAGGCAAAGAGGGGCTAACCCCGTTTCAGGGTGAGGCAAAGGGTGTGGTGGGTGTGGGAGAGGGAACCGCCGAGGTCCTGGGCCAGGGCGCTTAAAGCCCCGGGCAGTTCCATGGCATCGTGGCCCTGAAAGGTGAGGGCAAGGGTAGACTCGCCAAGGGTTGGTGTGATGTCTGTTTCCCGGGCCTGCTGAGGGTGCCTTGCGGCTTCCAGGAGGCGAAAGATGAGCAGCCGCAGCTTCATGGGGTCGGCCTGGACCGTGGCGGAGGGGGCGGGTGCGGTGAGTCGTCCGTGGAACCGTCGCCGGGTGAGGCAGACCACCTCCTCCAGGGCGGCCCCGGCATCGGCAGGGCCGCCGGGACCGGGATCCGGGGCGTGGGCCAGGCTGTTGAGCCGGGCGAGGAGCTCCCGGCCCCGGGCCACCTGGGCCTCCACGGCGGCGAGGCTCTTTTCCAGCTGTTCCGGTGGGAGCCCGCCGCTGCCCTTAAGATGGAGAAGGTCCGAGAGGAGCCCCGCGTGTTCATTGATGATGGCCAGCACGTTCATGAGGTCGTGGGTGGCAGGGGCGGTGACGGCCCCCATGAGGGCCGTGGTCTCCTGGTCCGGGGTCAGGCTCATGATGCGACAACCTCCTTGAGCTTGTCCAGGAGGTCTTCGATGGCCAGGGGTTTCATGAGGTAGTCCACGGCGCCCAGGCGCATTCCTTCCATGCCCTCCCGGGTGGAGCCGTGGCCGGTGAGAAGGATCACGGGCAGGTCCGGGGCGATGTGGCGGATATGTTTCAGGGTCTCCAGGCCGTTCATGCCCGGCATGAGCAGGTCCAGAATCACCACGTCAAAGGCCTTCTGGCGGATGAGGCTCAGGCCTGTGTCACCGTCTTGGGCCGTGGCGGTTGCAAATCCCCTGATATCGAGGCGCTCGGCCAGGGTGGTGACAAATTCCTGTTCATCGTCAATCAGCAGGACATGGGTGGTCATGGGGTGGGTCCTCCTTTTTGTGTGTCGGCCGGGGGCTTGTCAGGCAGCGTCACCGTGAAGGTGGTGCCTTCCCCCTGCCGGGTGTTCAATGTGATGGTGCCCCCGAGTTTCTTGAGGATGCCGTAGGTGATGGAGAGGCCCAGGCCGGTGCCGTTGCCTTTCTTGGTGGAGAAGAAGGGGTCGAAGATGCGTTTGGCCACATCCTCGGTCATGCCGCAGCCGTTGTCCGCGACCGTGACCGTGACCCCCTTCCCCTGGGCGGGCATGGAGGCGAGCCTGACAGTGCCGCCGTCTTCCACGGCGGCAAAGGCGTTGGTGAGCAGGTTGAGAAAGACCTGTTGGAGCTGCCCCCGGTCCGAGAGAATGTCGGCAAGGGACGGGTCCAGGTCAATGCTGACGTCCAGCTGGCGATAGAGGGCTTCCCGTTCCAGAAAGCCCATGACCTCTTTTAATATCTCATTGATGGAGAGGGGCTCCATGAGGGTGTCGAGTTTACGGGCAAAGCCCAGGAGGCGGTGGGTGATGGTCTTGCAGCGGGAGACCGAGCCGATGATGGCCTCGGTGAGCTCTGCCAGGCGCTTCCGGTGGGGGAAGTCTTCCCCGGCGGCCACCAGGTCGTTCATGAGGCCTGCCTTTTCGTTGATGATGGCAAGGGGGTTGTTGATCTCGTGGGCCACCCCTGCGGCCAGGCGGCCGATGGAGGAGAGCTTCTGGTTGTGCTGCAGCTCGGTGAGAGCCGTCTCCCGGCGCTCGTCCGACTCTTTGATGCGCCTCACCAGGGTGCCGGTCATCTTCACCACCATGAAGATGATCACCAGAAGGCTCAAGGCATAGACCAGAAGGGCGTCGGACTTCAGGGCATACCAGGACCTCAGCACCACGGAGCGCGGCTTGGCAATGACAAGAACGTAATCGGCGTTGTTGAAGCCGGAGCAGGCCAGAAGGATCTGGCGGCCGTCGGGGTCGGTGGTCTCCGACACAAAGGTGCTCCGGGTGCCCGTGGGGATGGTGAGGCGGCAGGCCTTGAGGGTTTTGCCGTACAGGGCGGAGTTGGTCTGCATGATCCCTTCGGAGTTGACGAGAAAGGCGTCGCTCTGGGGAGAGAGCCTCAGGCTTCCCAACAGGGTGTAGAAGCGTTCCGTGTCGATGGTGGCCCGGATGATCCAGTTGGTGCCGTCGTCGGTATACCGCTGCACGGCCAGCACAATGTGGGGAAGCTGGCGGTGGCCCATGAAGACGTTGCTGATGTACGAGCCCTTGACCAGCACCTCCTGGAAGGAACGCTGGCTGGCGTAATTTTTGCCCGCCAGGTTGTATGGTCCGGCGTAGCTCACCAGGTCCCCGTCGGCGTTGATGATGGCCAGGTCCACAAACCCGCCCAGCTCTGTTTTCAGGATCCGCAGGAGGTGGTGCAGGGTCCGGCTGTCGTTGAGCTCCTCGAAGTCGTAGGCGTTGGCGATGAACCGCACCGTGGAGAGGCGCTCTTCAAAAAAGAGCTCAAAGGAGTGCTTGGCTTTGCTCACCGTGTTGGCCAGGGGGGTGATGAGCTCGTTTTGCAGGTGGCGTCCGTATTGAAAGTGGTTGAGAATCCCCATGACGGTCAAGGGGGTGATGGTGACCACCAGCATGGTGATGATGATGTTGCGGGTGAGGTTCCGGTAGTGGCCCGGAGAGTCGGCTCCCCGGCTGAACAGGTCATCGATCTTGTCGATGAAGCTACGGATGGTCCACATGGCGTCCCTCCACAATGCGGTCGAAGAGCATCTCCCCTTCGGAGAGGTCCCCTTGAAGGTGGCGGATGAGGGCCTTTTCCCACGGCCCGGCCACAGCATCGATGACGGTGATCTTTTTCCAGGCAAGGAATTGGAAGTACTCTTCCTCGATGGCCCCGCAGATCACGCAGGTGATGTTCTCGGTGAGGATGAGATGGCAGAGCTTTTCCGCAGAGGCCTGGGGCAGCACCACGGTCTTGTCCTCGGTGTCGCCGCCCCGGAGCAGGGTGACGATGTGCACCTCGGCGGCCAGGTCAAAGCGGGGGGCCACCTCATCGGCGGCGATGGGGATGAGGATCTTTGTTAACATAGGGAAAACTGTATCATAGGGTTTTAAATTGTTTCAAGCGCTTAAAGTGTTTGCGTTAAAGCGTGCCTCCGGCGGCGAGGTGAGCCACCTCGAAAGCTTATTGCCCTTGCTTTGCCCCTCGTTCCTCGGGTCAAAGCGCAAGGGCCTTCGGCTCGGGCTGCGCCCGACATAAACGCTGATGGTTTGTGCCGACTGGTTCACAAGCTTCGACGTCACAGGATACGTTGCTGCTGCTTGCTCATTGTCGACTTAACCGTATTGCCTTCTATGGTTGAAGTGCATGGAAAAGCCTGCCTCCGGCGGCCAGGGGATTTTTGGCCTAAGTGGCTTCGTCACCCCTGGACCCCAGGTTGCGAAAGCCTTTCCCCTTCGTTCCTCAGGGTGAGAGCTTCCGCGAAGGCTTCTGTGAAATTGAGCAAAACCTGTTTGTCAAACTTTTCAAAAGTTTGGCCCCCGGCAGGGCCGCCGGAGGCACCAGCCTGAACACGTGCCTATTCATTGATGCCATATTGTTTCATTTTGCGCCAAAGGGTGCTGCGGCCCCAGCCCAGGGCCTTGGCCGCCTCCTGTCGCTTGCCCCGGGCCCTTTGGAGGGCGTCGAGGATCATCTCCCGTTCGGCCGTGGCCCAGGTGCGGGGGGCGGCCTGGGGCGTCGGAGCGTCGGGGGCGGTGGGGGACGACGGGTCGGGCGTCTCCGGCAGCGGGGTCTGGGGCGGCCCTTCCAAGAGGTACGCGGGCAGGGACTCCACGTCGATGGTGGGCTCCGTTGCCATGTTGACGGCAAACTCCACGATGTTTCGCAGCTCCCGGATGTTGCCGGTGAACCGGTAATGGGCGAGCAGGGCCAGGGCGTCCCGGGAAAACCCGGTGACCCGCTTGCCGAGCTGGCGCCGGTAGATCTCCAGAAAGTGGTCCAGAAGAATGCGGATGTCCCCTTTGCGCTCCCGTAAGGGGGGCAGGTGGACCCGGGCCACGTTGAGGCGGAAGAGCAGGTCCTGGCGAAAGGTGCCGTCGGCCACCATCTGCTCCAGGTTGCGGTGGGTGGCGGCGATGACGCGGACGTTGGCGTGGAAGGGGCGGGTTTCGCCCAGGGGGTAGATCACCTGGTCGTCCAGGAAGGTGAGCAGCTTCACCTGCAGGGCCAGGGGAAGATCCCCCACCTCCGTGAGGAAGAGGGTGCCGTTGTGGGCCATGCGGAACCGGCCGGGCTTGTTTTCCACGGCACCGGTAAAGGCGCCCTTGGCGTGGCCGAAGAGCTCGCTTTCCAGAAGGGTCTCGGGAAGGGCTCCGCAGTTGACCTTGACAAAGGGCCCCCCGGCCCGGAGGGAGGTCTGGTGGATGGCTTCGGCCACCACGTCCTTGCCCGTGCCGGTCTCCCCGGTGATGAGAATGGAGGCGTCGCTCTGGGCGAGGATGGGCAGGGTCTGGAAGATCTTGTCCATCTTTTCGCTGCGGCCGATGATCCCTTCGAAGCTGAAGGCCTGGCTTTTCTGGCTGTCCAGGCTTCGGACCGCCCGCAGGTCCTCGATGGTCTCCATGTATCCGGTGTGGTTGCCGTTGGCATCGGTGAGGGGGGCCAGGCTCAGCTTGACGGGCAGGCGTACCCGGTCCCGGTTGATGATGTCGCTTTCGCAGGGGGCCGGGGCCGTGACCACCCCGTTTTGCCTGGGGCAGCTCTCCACACAGGCACGGCTTCTTACCACGTGGCGGCACGGCATGCCGTAGGCGTCGCGTCGGGAAAAGCCGGTGAGGGCCTCAAAGGCGCGGTTGAGCCAGACAATGTTTAAGTCCTTGTCCATCACCGCCGTGGCCAGGGGGATTTCATCCATGAACCGGCCGAAGGAGAGTTCGGAGGAGAGAAGGTGAACGATGGCCGGAGTGGGGATGGGCATGGGGGACTCCTTTGTCTGTTGGGTCAGCACCTGGGCCGGTGGTGTGATCACGCCCCTTATCCTTTGCCTACCCGGGAGGTGGTGTCAAGGGGAATGTAAACGGCGGGCTCCCGGGAAAAAAGGGTGTCAGAAAAGTTTCCACTGTGTAAACCTGAAGCCCGAAACCACCCTGCTCCATCGGAAATTTTCAAAGGATTTCAGGTGGGGGATGCTGGCATGGGTCTTGCTCACCATGAGAGCCATGGAACGCCGGCTCCGGGCAGGCAAGGCACCGTGAGGGTGCCGTGCCCGGGCACGACACGCACCGGCACACACCGATTTACAGGGCGGAGGAAGAATACATATGACGGCCATTGTGATTTCAGGCGGTGAAAACGAGCAGGTCCGGGCGCTGGTCCGGCATCTGGAGCGGGAGACCGGCGGAGTTGCCATGGGAGATGACGAACTCATTGCCATGGCGGCCCATGGGGGCGGGGGGCACCTGTCCCTGTCGTGGGCGCTTTTCGGCGTTCACCCCCTGGCAGATCGCATGGTCAAGGAGCGTGCATGCGCAAGGGCTCGGCTGTGCCGGGCCATGGCATCGGCCCTGGAGCGGGGCGTGAGGATTTTTTACGGGGACCTGGGGCACCTGCTTCAGCGGTTTCCCGTGGCCGTGTTCCGGGTCCTCATGGCCGATGTCCCCGGGGCCGGGCGTCGCAACTGGGTAAGGCGTCGCAGGCGCCTGTTCGGGCGGAGTTTTCTCCACCACAGGTTTTACGACATGTATCTCCCCTGCGGGACCTTTTCGGTGGGGGACGCGGCCAGGGCCATCCTGGAACGGGTGGCCGTTGCCGTGGGGGATCCCGGGCGCCCCCTGACCCGGGATCGCCTGCGGCTTGCCATGGACATGGCCGAAGCCGAAATCGACCTGGTGCGCCGCGGGGTGGAGGTGGTGTTCTGGCACCACGGAGGCGGGGTGACGGTGTGGAACGCCTCGGCCCTGGATAACGCCGAGCTGGAAGCGCGGGTGAGGCGCACCTGTGCCCTGGGCTCTTTTATGTGTCGGCGGGGCAATCCACCGCCCCTTTTTGAGGAAAGGCTTCCCTACACCCTGTCCATGCGGGTGGAAGGAGACCGTGGCCTGCCGGAGGTGATGGCAACCGTGGCCGGGCGAAACGGGGGGCGCACAGCCTCATCGACCTGCGAGGTTATGGTTTACGGTGGTATCGGATGGGATGGACGGCTCGTGGTGGATCTGCCCGACTCCCTGGTGGATCCCCAGGAAGCGGTGTGGCGGCTCATGGCCCTGCACCCGGGGCGGACACTGGTGGTGCCTGCTCAGCGGTACGCCTGGCTGGCAGACCGCATGGGCCTTGAAACGGAATCGGTCCCATGCGCGGTGGATGCTCAGAAGTAAGCAAGGAGGAAAGAAGGATGCCGGGTTTTTTGAGTCTGCGAACAAAGACGACATCCATTGTGGCCCTGATGGTGGCCGTGACCATGGCCTGTGGCGGGGTGATGATATGGAATACCTACCGGGTGGATCGCCTCATCGAAGGCATGGTAAGCGACTCGGTGGCGGCGTACCAGGCGGCCGAGGCACTGGAAACGGCCCTGGTGAACCAAAAGGGGTTCATGTCCTATTATGTCATGGACAGAAACCCCGAATGGCTCCAGCGCCTGGGGGAGTACCGGCAGCTGTTTCGCATGCGGCTGGAGCGGGCCCAGGGTTTTGCCGGAACTGCTGAGGAGCGGGATACCCTTGCGTCCATCGGAGATGCGTATGACCTCTATGTGGCGGCCAAGGACAAGGCCCTGGGCCTTTACATCAACGGGGACGAAATCGCCGGGGGAGAGGCCCATGCCGGGGTGAGGGATCAGTTCTTCAAGATCCTTGATCACTGCGAGGCGTACAAAAAGGCCCATGAGGAAGAGCTTTTTGCCGCGCGCCAGGCTGTGCACGCCCGGGCCGAGCAGCTGCGCTGGGTCACGGTGGCGGCCCTTGTGTTTGTAACCGGCTTAGGGGGCGTCCTGACCCTGATGCTGGGACGCCAGGTTTTGGCTCCCCTGCGTCGCCTGGCCCGGGAAGAGGCGGGTGAACTGGCCCTCATGGAGCCCAATGAGGTCAAGGCCGTGACCCACCGCATCGAGAACCTCATCCGCAGCGCCGGAGAAGCCCACACCGAACTGGCCCGGAGCCGGGAGAACCTGCTCATGGCCGAGAAGATGGTGCTGGTGGGGAAACTGGCCGCGGGCATGGCCCACAGCATCCGCAATCCCATGACCTCGGTAAAGATGCGTCTCTTCTCCCTGAATCGGTCCCTGCCCCTTACACGGGAGCAGGAGGAGGATTTCCAGGTGATCACACGGGAGATCGGCCAGGTGGACACCATCGTCCAGAACTTCCTGGAGTTTTCCCGCCCCCCGCGTCTGGCCATGCAGCTGGAAAGCCCCTCCACCGTGGTGGACCGGGTCCTCCAACTCCTCTCCCATCGCCTCCGCTCCTACGAAGTCACCGTGGAGGTCAAGCGCGAAAAGCCCCTGCCCAACGTGACCTGTGACCCCGAGCAGCTCAAGGAAGCCTTCGTCAACTTCATGGAAAACGCCTGCAAAGCCATGGGCGGCGGAGGCCGCATCGTGATCACCGAACGCGTGGTCTCCGAGACCGACGGCGCGGGCCTGGCGGAGATCTCCTTTGCCGATACCGGGTGCGGCATCCCCGAAGAGGAACTTGAACAGGTGTTCCAACCGTTTTTTACCACCCGGGAGGACGGCACCGGCCTGGGCCTGCCCATCTCCCAGCGCATCATCGAAAACCACGGTGGCTGGATCGACGTGGACTCCGTCCAGGGCAAAGGCACCACCTTTGTGGTCTACCTGCCCATGGACAGCGAAGAAAAAAAATAGGGGAACGTGCATGGAAAAACGCCTCCGGCGGCAAGGGGCTAAAGCCCCTTGACCCAAGGGTCGCGAATGTTCCCGGCCCTCGTTCCTCAGGCCGATCACATTCGCTGATGGGCTTTGCCCGTGGAGAATGAAACTTGATTTCATGGTGAAGATCAACGTGTGAGATCTTTAAAAAATATGTGTAAATCTTTTTTATAGGTTGTTTCCCGGCAGGGGGCTGGAGGTATTCGGGTGAAAGCCAATTCAATACGAAAAGCTCCGAGTTTGTTTTTTAGAAATATGAGACGGGTCTCTCTTGCAGGGGCGATCGCATTATGTCATCCGTCGTGCGAATGCCCCTAAAACGGCAGCATAGCGGCGGCATTCATGCATTCGCCATAGGGTTTCAAGGTGCCCCCACCTTGCCGCCGGAGGCTATTCCTTAAAATAAGGAGCAATATGGTTACCATTCTTATTGTGGACGACGACGACTCGTTGCGGGCGTCCTTTGAAAAGCTGCTTGCGGCCGAGGGGTACCGGGTGCACAGCGCGGCCAACGGCCTTGAGGGCATTGAACTTGCCAAGCGCTTGAAGCCGGACCTTGCCATCATCGACATGAAGATGCCCGGCATGGGGGGGCTGGAGCTGTTTGGGCGTCTCAAGGAGGTGGCGAGCCTGATGCCGGTTATTGTGATGACCGCTTACGGCACCACGGAAACCGCCATCAAGGCCACCAAGATGGGGGCCTTTGATTACGTGCTCAAGCCCTTTGATATTCCAGCATTGCTGCGTCTCATTGGTCAGGCGGCCGAGGCGGGGCGCTTCATGAAGTCCACCGTGACCTTGGGGGGCACCGGGGCAGGCGCCGTGCCCGGAGGGGATGAAGAGAGCATTGTGGGGATCAGCCCGGCCATGCAGGAGGTGTATAAGTCCATTGGCCGTGTGGCGGCAAGCGACGCCACCGTGCTGATCCGGGGCGAGTCCGGTACGGGCAAGGAGCTTGCGGCCCGGGCCATCTACCAGCACAGCAACCGGAGCGGGCGGCCCTTTGTGGTGATCAACTGCGTGGCCATACCCGAGACCCTTCTGGAGAGTGAACTTTTTGGCTACGAGCGGGGGGCCTTTACCGGAGCCACCCACCGGAAGATCGGCAAGATCGAGCAGGCCAACGGCGGGACCCTTTTTTTAGACGAGATCGGGGACATGCCCCTGGAGCTCCAGACCAAGATCCTGCGCCTGCTTCAGGAGCGGAGCATCGAGCGCATCGGGGGCCGGGAGACCATTCCTGTGGACGTGCGGATCATCGCCGCCACCAACCGGGACCTGGAAGGGGCCATCAAGGAGGGGCGGTTTCGAGAAGACATCTACTACCGCCTCAAAGTGGTGACCCTTGCGTTGCCCCCTTTACGGGAGCGCAAAGGGGACATTGCCCTTCTCACCGACTACTTTCTCCGGCGCCACGCCCTGGAACTGGGCATGGCCAACCCCGGCATCAGCCAGGAAGGGCTGAAGCTCCTGGGAAGCTATGAGTGGCCCGGCAACGTGAGGGAGCTCTCCAACGTGATCCAGAAGCTGCTTATTTTTCATCGGGGCGGGGCCATTACCCAGGAGAGCATCGCACGAAGCCTCGGTCAGGATGTTGTTTCCGAGGATCCCTGGAAGGACCCGGAGGAGATCATCCGCCGCTGGGTCAGGGGGCGCCTGGAACGGCGGGAAGACGACCTGTTCGAACGCCTCCTGGACGAGTGCTCCCGGGTGATCCTTTCCGAAGCCCTGGCCGCCACCGAGGGCAACCGCTCCCAGGCCGCACGGCTTCTGGGAATCTCACGGCCCACCCTCCACGCCCGCATGGACAAGTACGGCATCACCGTGGGCGCTCGCATCAATGCCGGAGACACAGAGGATCCGGCAAAGCAGTAAAAATGGAAAAGCTTGCCTCCGGCGGCCCTGCCGGGGGCCAAACTTTTGAAAAGTTTGATAAACAGGTTTTTAGTAAGTCTTTCCAGGCTTCGCCGAACCAATTTTGGTAGTTTGCCATTTTCGGGAACGTTTTTTGCGGAGCTTTTTTTCAAAAAAGCGACCCGCCGGAGGCAAGCTGAATAGTTACAATTTTTTTTGAAAGGCGTATGTGATTTGACCCGAGGAACGAGGGGCAAAGCGCATCCGCAACCAGCTTTCAAGGTGGCTCACCTTGCCGCCGGAGGCGTTTTTTCTCCAGAGAAGGAGGCGATGATGACAGGCAGGGCATACGATCGGAAGATCGCGCGGTTTATTCTCGGCAACATGACGATCGTCCCTTTGGTGCCGTTTCTGGTGTTGCTGGTGGTGGGGGCCATCCTCTTTTCCGGGGCCATGGAAAAAAGCATCATGGCTCGGATCTCCCAGACGGCCCGGGACCACGGCATGATGGTGGACTCCTTTTTAAACGAGCGGCGTGCCGACCTGGCGCTCCTGGCCTCCATCTCTTCCTTTGAGGCGTTGTCCTCCCCTGAGAATCTGGAGACGGCCTTCGGGAATCTCCAGGCCAGCTCCGGGGCTTTCATGGACCTGGGGGTGTTTGACGAGGCCGGGGTCCACGTGGCCTACACCGGGCCTTACCGTCTGGAGGGCATCGACTATCAGGAGGAGTTCTGGTTTCGCAAGACCATGGCCACCGGCTCCTGGATCAGCGATGTATTCACCGGTTTCCGCAAGACCCCCCATGTGGTGGTGGCGGTGCGTGCTCAAGGGGCAGGGCGTCCCTGGGTGCTGAGGGCCACCATTGATACCGACGTGTTCCAGGCCGTCACCGGTGAGGTGCGCATCGGCCAGACCGGAGAGGCCTTTCTCCTGAACGACGAGGGCGTGTATCAGAGCATTCGCCCCTCCAGGGGCAAGCTCATGGAAAAGGACCCGGACAGCGACGCCTACGTCATGGGAGACGGCTGGGCCGGTGCCCGGGTCATTGCCTGCCGGGACGGGGTCAAGCGTGTCTTTGCCTCGGTGCGGCTTACGGAAAAGCCCTGGCGGCTGGTGGTGGTGCAGGATACCCGTGAGGCCTTTGAGAACCGCATGCGTATCTATCTGGTGATCTTTGCCGTGATGGTGGCTGGCAGCGGGGCGCTTCTGGGCGTGGGCTACGGGCTGACCACCCGCATCGTCTCCCGGATCCGGCGAAGCGACGACGCGGCCGTGCACCTGGAAGAGCAGCTCTATCGCGCGGCCCGTCTGGCCGAGCTGGGGGAGATGGCCGCAGGGTTTGCCCATGAGATCAACAACCCCCTGCAGGTGATGCAAAGCGAGCTGGCCTACATGGCCGAGACCGTCCGTGACGTGGAGGAGGGCACCGAGGAGGTGGGCATGATCCGGGAGTCCCTGGACCAGATGCGTCTTCAGATCGGGCGCTGCTCGGACATCACCCGGTCGGTCCTCAACTTCGGTCGCAAGAGCACCACCCGGGACCAGGCTGTGGTCATGGGGGACTTCCTTGCCGACGTGGCCAAGATGGTCCGCTCCAGGGCCGAGGTGAGCGGGGTGCAGTTCCTCACGGAGGTGCCGGAAAACGGCAGCCGGGTCTGGGGAGACCCCTCGCGGCTCCAGCAGGTGTTCCTCAATCTTATCAACAACGCCCTGGATGCCGTGGAAGCCCGCCACGGCAGCTGCGGGGGCAAGGTCAGCGTGGCGGTGCGTGAGGAGGTCGACACCGTGTGCGTGGACGTGTCGGACAACGGCAGCGGCATGGACGAAGAGACCCGTTCCAAGATTTTTTCCCCCTTCTTCACCACCAAGCCCCCGGGTTCCGGTACGGGCCTGGGGCTCTCGGTCTGCTTCGGCATCATCGAGGGCATGGGCGGGCGCATTCATGTCTCCAGCACCGTGGGTGAGGGCTCTGTGTTCACCATCTCCCTGCCTCGCCACCTCGAACAATGACGTAAAAGCGTGCCTCCGGCGGCGAGGTGAGCCACCTCGAAAGCTTATTGCCATTGCGATTTGCCCTCTGCTCACATCAATCGGGTTTCATCCATTAAACATTTCAGGCCCCGGTACATGACCTCTTACATGAGGACGTGGCCGGGGTTTTTTTATGCCCGGTTTTTACATTGCCCGACACCTTGTAAACCGGGCTGACAATACAACGGGATAATCTTGGAGGGTGTTTTATAAATCGTCTTTTAAAACAGTTTGTTGGCGCGTCTGTCTGACTTGGCATGTCCCGTGCATTTCCTCGTGAGAGTCAATCTTTAAGGCATTCGTTTGGGAATGAAGAACCTTAGATTAATTGAGGAGGAGTGAATGGATACTCTTTATGTGTTGCTCGTGGACGACGAGCCCCGTTACCTCGAAACCACCTCACGGCTTCTGGCCCGCAAGGGGTGCACCGTGCTGACAGCCGGCTCCGGGATGGAGGCCCTGTCCGTGCTGTCCAGAGACCCGGTCCACGTGGTGGTCCTGGATGTGAAGATGCCCGGCATGGACGGCCATGAAACCTTTCGTGCCATACGAAAGAGCCATCCCCTGGTGGAGGTGATCCTGCTGACGGGCCACGGTACCGTGGATTCGGCGGTGGAAGGGTTGAAGGCCGGGGCCTTTGATTACCTGGTGAAACCGGCGGACATCGACCTGCTCTGGGGCAAGGTCAGCGAGGCCTGGGATTCGTACCGACGGCATGCGGAGAAGATTCGGTTGGCCATGCTTGAACGAAGCATGCAGAGCCCGAGGGATATCATGAAGCAGCAGGGGTCGGATATCGACGCCTAGGAAGGGGGAATACTCATGGGAGAACGCGACAAGCAAAAGGTGACCGGGTATGACAAGTACGTGGACTGGAAGATCTTCTCCATTCCCGTTGTCCTTTTTTTTCTGATCCTGCTCATGCCCACGCCCGGCGGCATGAAGGATGTGGGGGCCGAATACAAGGTGGGCCCCAAGGCGGTGATCGCCTACCTGAGCCAGGAGCTCTTCGGGGCAGAAAGCACGGAGTTGCCCCAGTGGCAGCTTCTCACGGCCCAGATGATGGAGCGCAACATGCGCATGGGCGCCCTGACCAAGGCCCGTTTTCTGAAACGAAACGAAAAATGGTGCAAAAAATACAAGATCCCTGCGGCCGGGGCCAACTTCAAGCGCGCCCACGCCTTTATCAGGGACGAGGTGGACGACGCCAGGTTTCTTGCCCTCATGGAGGGCGCCCTGAAGCAGAGGCGCGATGTCCTTGACTATGCGGAACTGGCCGGCAAGGACAAGGCCGCCGCCGACAAGGGGAGCTGGCATATCAAGGTGGCCATCGCCATGGTGGTCTTTGTGGTGATCTGTTTTCTTACGGAGTGCATTCCCCTGCCCGGGGTGGCCTTCTGCATCGGTCTGATCCTGGTGTTCACCGGGGTGGTGACCCGAAAGCAGGTGGCCATGCTCTACTGGTCGGATGCCTGCTGGTTCATCATGGGTTCCCTTATGTTTGCCGCGGCCTTTGTAAAGACCGGGGTGGACAAACGGGTCTGCCTGATGATGTTTGAAAAGCTGGCCGTGCCCAACGTCCGGTGGATCACCCTCATCTTTTTCCTCATTATTACGCCCCTGGCTGCCTTTATCTCCGACCATGCCCTGGCTGCCATGTTCCTTCCCATCGGCATGCTTCTTTACCAGAACAGCCTCACCAGCGAGGTGCCGGAAGACCCGGAGCTGGCCAAGATGCTGATGATCGGCATTGCCATGGCCTGCAACATCGGTGGGCCGGGCGCCCCATCCGGCGGGGCCAGGAACGTCATTATGATGACGTATCTCACCGACATGTTCGGGTTTGATATCGGGTATTTCCAGTGGATCACCTACTGCTTCCCCTTCCTCTTTGTGATGATTCCCATCACCTGGCTCATCGTGAACTGGCGCTTCAAGCCGCAGGTCACCAGCCTGGCTCCGGCCATGGATCACCTCCGCGTAGAGATCCATAAAATGGGGCCCTGGAACCGCAAGCAGATCATCGCCCTGGTGGTGTTCCTGGTGATGGTCTTCGGCTGGTTCACGGAAAAAGAGTTCTACAACCTGGGGATCTACCCCATTCGCTTAGGCATCGGGGTCATTGCCGTGGCTGGTGCCGTGGCCTATCTGCTCACCGGGGTGGTGAACTGGCGTGATTACCATGAAAAGGTGGACTGGGGCGTGGTCTGGCTCTACGCCGGTGCCATCATCTTCGGCAGGACCCTGGACACCACGGGCGCCGCGTACTGGCTGGCCCGTACCGTCATCGATTTTCTGGCACCCTTCGGCATGGACTCCGGCCTTCCCCTCATGGCGGTCTCCAACGGGCTCACCGCCGTGCTCACCAACCTCATGGCAGATGGACCGGCCGCAGCGGCCGTAGGTCCCATTACCCTGAACATGGCGGGCCTGGTGCATCCCGGGACCACCTTTCTGCCCTTCATGGCCATGAGTACGGCCATTGCATCCAGCTTTGCCTACTGCCTGATCATCGGCACGCCTCCCAACGCCATCGTGTACGCCTCCGGTTACCTGGAGCCCAAGGACTACCTCCGGGTGGGGCTTCCCCTGTGGTTTGTGGCCAACGCGATCCTTCTGCTCCTCACCGGAGCGTACTGGGTCCTGCGCGGGTTCAACGCCCTGCCGGGGTTTTAATCACCCATGAATCGTAAGGAGAAAGGACCGGTGAAAGAACAAGACACCATGAAACCTTCGATGAGATGGAAACGCGGAAAGCTCTTTTTTACTGCTGAGGCAGAGCGCCGTGTGTGCTTTGTGCTGACCCTGGTCATGCTGGTGTACGGCGCAGTGACCTGGGCCCTGGGAGGGTAGCCATGGATGCTGACCTGAAACGGGGCCCGGCCCCCACTGCAGAGAAGATCGGGGTTACGGCCGTGCTGCTGTCGCCCTCCCGGGTCTATGGCGCCCTGGCGGCCCGGGGAACCCTTCACCGGCTGCTGTGGGGCTTGTCCGCTGCGGTGGTCCTCCACGGCCTGATGACGGGCATGCTGGTGCCGGGTGGTGGCCGGGCGGTCCTGGCCACGGTATCGGCGGCCAACGCCCTGGGCATGGCCCTGCTCTCCTCCCTTCTGGGCTTGGTGGCCCTGAAGATGGTGGGGGCTCGCCGGTCCGGCCTGGCCGTTGTGGCGCCCTGTGTGGCTTACGGCTTTGGGGTGACCCTGCTTGTCTCATGGATTCCCGGGGCCTTCTGGTTCACGGAGCCCTGGAAATGGGGCGTCATCGGGACCGGTTTCCGGGAACTCGGAAGGGTAAGCGGCCGACGCGCCTTTGCCGCGGTGGGGCTCATTCTTGTGGCCCTGGTGGCTCTGTTCAAGGGGATTTTCATGCTGCAGGGCGTTTGAAGCGTCGGTGCACAGCACTTGATTGACGTGAAAGGAGAAGACAACGATGAGTTCAAAGATACGTGTGATGATTGTAGATGATGAGGAGCGCTTTCGCGTGGCCACGCAAAAGGTCCTGGAACGCCGGGGCTTTGAGGTGATTTCCGCGGAATCGGGGGAGGCGGCCCTGGAGCGCCTCGACAAGGCGCCGGATGTGGTGGTGCTGGATATCCGCATGGCCGGTATGGATGGTCTCACGGCCCTGGGCCTGATCAAGGCCCGCAAGCCAAAGGTCCCGGTGATCATGCTCACCGGCCACGGTACCGGGGAATCCGCCGAGGAGGCCCTGGCCGCGGGGGCCTATGATTTTCTGGCAAAACCCTGCGACATTGATCTGCTGTCCACCAAGATCTATGAAGCCGGGCGAGGGCACGGAACGGACTCCGATGAGGAAAAGACCGTCGGGGAGGTGATGATTCCCCTGGCAGAGTATGAAACGGCCCGGCCCAATCAGACCGTGGAGTACGCGGTGCGGGCCTTACGGGCCTCCTTTTCGCCCCGGACCCTGTCCGGTTCCCTCATTGAGTCGGGCCAGCGGTCCCTGCTGGTGCTCGCCGACGGTGAGGTCAAGGGGGTGATCTCCGTAAGGGGCCTCATGGAGTCCCTGCTGCCCGCTTATATTCATGCCGATCTTCCCAGCACGGCCTCCACCATCCGGTACTCTCCCATGTTCTGGAAGGGGCTCTTCACCTCCGAGGCGAAAAAGCTCATGGCGCGCAAGGTTTCGGATGTGATGACCGAAGCACCGCCGGAAGTGGACATCGAGGCCAACCTCATGGAGGCTGCCTACATGATGACGTCCCTGAGGCAACGCAGGCTGGCTGTCATGGCCTGGGGCCAGTGCCAGGGGATTATCCGGGAGGAGGAGCTCTTCTTTGAGATCGAGAGGGTTGCCTCGGAAGGGTGAGTATTGCCTTCTTCAAGGTGGCACACCTTGCCGCCGGAGGCTGTTTTCTGGAGCTGAATAGTTACCAAAAAACCAAAAAAAAAGGACCTGATCGAAATCGATCAGGTCCTTTGTATTTTTTGCTTTTGTGTTTTGGTCGGGGCGAGAAGATTCGAACTTCCGACCCCTTGACCCCCAGTCAAGTGCGCTACCAGGCTGCGCTACGCCCCGCCAAAAACAGGAGGGTTATACCCCCATGCCCCAAGGGATGTCAAGCACTCTTTGACAAAAAATCGACCCGACCCCATAATGGCCCCAAACGCGAGGGTGGCTGTGGAATATTGCCATGGAAGGTGTGCGTAAAATCAATGTGTTGGCGAAAGGCGGCCGGATGATATTTCCATTTGGACAAGATGCGCAGATCGGGGTGGTGGCCCCGTCCGGGGTTGTGGACCCCGTAAAACTGGAAAAGGGGATGGCAGTCCTCAGGGCGGCCGGATGGGATGTGGCCGTGGACACGGCCGTGGGGGATGCCATGGGCTATCTTGCCGGGAGTGAGGCCGTGCGAAGGGCCTCTCTGCTTCGTATGGCCCAGGCGCGCCCCGACCTTCTGGTGGCGGCCCGCGGAGGGTACGGCGCCATGCGGCTTCTGGCTGAGTTGACAGACGAGGAGCTGCTGGAGCTCCCGCCACTCATGGGCTTCAGTGATACCACGGCGTTTCTGGTAAGGCTCGTGGGCCTGGGGCGGCGCGTGGTCCACGGCCCCACGATTCAGGGGCTGGCCATGGCCTGCCCGGAGACCCTGGACGCACTGGAGGGGCTCTTCAGCGCCGGTGTTCGTCCCAATCCATTGGGCGATGCCTGGGACTTTCTGGTGGCCGGAGAAACAGAAGGGCTGCTCACCGGTGGCAACCTGGCCACCCTGGCCCATCTTTGCGGCACCCCGCTTCAACCCGATTTTTCAGGGTGCGTGCTGGCCCTGGAGGATGTCCATGAAGCCCCGTACCGCCTGGATCGGGCCCTTACCCAGATGCGTCTCTCCGGCGCTTTTGACGGGGTACGGGGGGTGTTGGTGGGAGAATTTTTGCACTGCGGAGAAAAAGGGGCGCCTGAGGCGGTCCTCCGGGAGGTGTTTGCCCCCTTGGGGATTCCGGTGGTGACCGGGGGGCGCTTTGGACACGGCCCCACAAATCTGCCCATGGTCTTCGGGGAGCAGGTGGTTCTATCGTCTGTTGCGGGGTTTCGCTATGTGTGAGGCCCTGGTGCAAAAGATGGCGGACGGGGTGGCCTCCAGGGTTTTTCCCGGAGGCCAGCTCCTGGTCATGGTGGATGGAGAGGTGGTGGCAGAGCCGTGTGCCGGAACCCTCTGGACCGGAGGGCCCGAGGTGACCCCCGACACGTTGTTTGACCTGGCGTCCCTCACCAAGCCCCTGGCCGGTGCCACCCTTGCCATGGCGCTGGTGGCCGAAGGGCTTTTGGAGATCGAGGCCCCGGTGAGCCGTTACCTGCCCTGGTTCACAGGGGGCGGCAGGGAGTCGGTGACCCTTCGGCACCTACTGGATCACTCCTCGGGGCTGCCGGCCTGGATGCCCCTTTACGAAACCCTGGTGACCATGCCCGTGGCCGAAAGGGCCAAGGGACTTCGGGCGCTTCTTCAAGGGTGCTCCCTTGAGGCTCCGGCCGGGGAGAGGGTGTGTTACAGCGATATCGGATTCATGGTGCTCAGGGAGGTGGTGGAGGCCGTGGCCGGAACGGATGTGCGGCATCTCTTTGAGGCGAAGGTGCGTGGGCCCCTGGGGCTTCGCGATGTGATGTACGCCCCGGACCTGCCCGAGGGCAGGGCGGTGGCTGCCACCGAAGCCTGTCCCTGGCGGCACAAGACCCTCTGCGGAGAAGTCCACGACGACAATGCCTGGGCCATGGGGGGCGCAGCCCTTCATGCCGGGCTCTTCGGCACGTCCCGGGAGGTGGGACGCCTTGTGTGGCATCTGGCGTCCCATCACAGGGACGGCGTGGCGGGCTCGCCCTTCAGCCGGGATGTGGTCACCGCTTTTTTCCGGGAATCCCGGGGCCGCGGACGGGGGCTGGGATTTGATCTGCCGTCGGCCCGGGGATCGGCAAGCGGGCGCTATTTTTCCACGGGGAGCGTGGGGCACCTGGGCTTTACCGGGACCTCATTTTGGGTCGACCCCACCCGGGGTGTGGTGGTGGTACTGCTCACAAATCGCGTGCACCCATCCCGGGAAAACACGGCGATTCGCGTGTTTCGCCCCGAGGTACACGATATCGTTATGGAAATGGTTTGTCGCGGCGCCTTCGCAACGGGGGCGCCGCACTGCTCCGGTCCCGCTTTTTAAGTTGTCAAGAAGCATGATTTCTGATAGCGGTGAAGGTTGATTATTGCGTTTTTTTGTCCTGCTGGCCCCGGGACACGCCCCTCGGGATAAGATGGCTTCGGTGAAGCCCTCTTTCGGACGGGGATGTGTGCAATCGATTCATGTAACGACGACTTCAGGAAACAAGCCCCGACCGCCGCAGAGACGATGTCGACGGCACAGGGATTCCTGTTGTCAAAGGCCATTACTTACTATCGGAAACAAAGGCTGACTATGAACCTTCTTGACTCGCTGCTGGGAGTTTTTTCCAGTGACCTGGCCATTGACCTGGGAACGGCCAACACCCTTGTCTATGTGAAAGGCAAGGGCATTGTGCTCAGCGAACCGTCCGTGGTGGCTGTTCGCACCGACAACAGATCCAAGAACAAGGTATTGGCCGTGGGCCTCGAGGCCAAGAACATGCTCGGTCGAACACCGGGAAACATTGTGGCCATCCGCCCCATGCGCGACGGGGTGATCGCCGACTTTGAAGTGACCGAAGCAATGCTCAGCCACTTTATCAAGAAGGTGCACAACAACCGCCAGAAATTTGTCCGTCCCCGCATCATCATCGCCGTTCCCTCCGGCATTACCCAGGTGGAGAAACGCGCGGTGAAAGAGTCTGCCGAGTCGGCAGGGGCACGTGAGGTCTTTCTTCTGGAGGAGCCCATGGCAGCAGCCATCGGCGCGGGTCTTCCCATTACCGAGCCCACCTGTAACATGGTGGTGGATATCGGCGGGGGCACAACGGAAGTGGCGGTGATCTCCCTGGCCGGTATTGTCTATTCCCGCTCTCTGCGGGTGGCAGGCGATCGCATCGACGAAGCGATCATGCAGTACATCAAGCGCCGCTACAATCTTCTCATCGGCGAGCGTACCGCCGAGGTGATCAAGACCACCATCGGCAACGCCTACCCCGACACCGAGCACATCGAGACCATCGAAGTGAAGGGCCGCGACCTGGTCTCCGGGATTCCCAAGATCCTGGCCATCGACTCCGAGGAGATCCGCCAGGCCATCAGCGAGCAGATCGACGCCATCGTGGAGTGCGTGAAGATCGCCCTGGAGCAGACCCCCCCCGAACTGGCCGCGGACATCGTGGACCGGGGCATTGTGCTCACCGGCGGCGGCGGCCTCTTAAAGAACCTCGACAAGCTTCTCAAGGAGAACACCGGCCTGCCCATCACCGTGGCAGAGGATCCCCTCTCCACCGTGGCCAAGGGCGCAGGCATGTCCCTGGACAGCATTGAAATTTTACGGCAGGTGGTCATCAGGTAGCCTATGTTTTCTCGGCGTATGGTACTGGTTGTGGCGGTTTTGGTGCTGCTTCTGCTCAACATTGCCGCTTTGACCGTCTCTAGCAGCCGTCCCGATTCTGCCGGAGGTGCAGCGCCCATTGCGTTGCACCTGACGGCTCCCTTTCAAAAAGGCCTGACCGCATCCCTCGGGTGGATCCGTTCCATCTGGTACGGGTACTTCAACCTCGTCTCCACCGCCGAGGAGAATGAGGCCCTTCGCAGAGAGGTGGCGCAGCTCCGGGAGCAGCTCAACGGGTACAACGAACTCAAGCTGCTCAACGGAAGAATGCGCGGCCTCCTCTCCTTTAAAGAGGCCAAAGCCCGCAACATGGTGGCTGCCATGGTCACGGGCAAGGATGCCTCCCTCTGGTATCGCACCCTCATCATCGACAAAGGCACGGAAAACGGCGTGGCCAAAGGGCAGCCCGTGGTGGTCCCCGACGGCATCGTGGGGCAGGTTATTGAGGCTTCCCGTCGCTACGCCAAGGTGCTTCTTGTCACCGACCGCAACAGCTCCGTGGACACACTGGTCCAGGATACCCGTGTCCGTGGAATCCTCAAAGGGGGCGGGGCCGGTGAGTGCCGGTTCGCCTACGCCAACCGGAACGACACCATCAAGCCCGGTCAGCGGATTGTCTCTTCCGGGCTGGACGGGGTGTTCCCCAAGGGCTTTTTTATCGGGACCGTCAGCGAGGTCCGCAAAGGGGTTTCCGGTATTTTTCAGGACGTGGCGGTGGCCCCTTCGGTTAACTTTGAGACACTGGAAGAGGTGCTTGTCATCATGAGCCCCGAAGCGGAGGAGTGATGGCGGTCATCGGATACACCCTGGTGTCCATCTTGCTGATTCTCATCCAGACAGCCCTTCTGCCACAGATGTCCATGCGGCCTCCCTTTGATCTGCTGGTGGTGCAGGTGGTCTTTACGGCCCTTGCTCTGCCCAGGCTTCAGGGAGGGGTGGTTGTCCTGGTGACGGGGGTTCTCGTGGACGGGTTGTCGGGGAGCCCCTTCGGCTTTTATCTCACCAGCTACTTCTGGCTGTTTTTTACGCTTCGTGTGGCCATTCAGGTCCTGCACGTCTACAGCCGTATCCTTATTTATCTCGCTATTCTGGCCGGTATCGTCCTGGAAAACCTTGTGGCCCTTCTTGTGCTCAGCGTGTCCGGAGCCGCCACCCCCACCATGATGTGGGCTGTGGAGCAGGGGGGCAGGCAGTTGCTCTGGGGTGCGCTCCTGGGGCCTGTGGTCTATGTGATTATGGCCCTTGGCTATCGTCTGGGCGGGGCCTTGGCCCGTGAGATTGTCTGTCGTCTGGAAGGAGGCAAGGGTGTCTGATTTACCCCAAAAGCGGAACGCCAAAAGGGCCGGTGGCTCGGAGGGGTACCTCAACAGTCCCGACGGGGAGTGGTTCAATAGCCGCCTGAAAGGGACGATGCTTCTTATTTTCATTGCCTTTTCCGTTATCCTTGTCCGCCTTTTCTACCTTCAGATCATCAACGGTCAGGTCTATCGCGAACTCTCCACCAACAACCGCATCCGCCTTCAGAGCCTTCCTCCGTCCCGGGGGTTGATTTACGACAGCCAGGGCAATCTCCTGGTGGACAACCGGCCGGCCTTTGACCTGGTCATCGTGCCCCGGGATGCCCAGCCCGTTCCCGAGACCCTGGAGCGTCTTTCCGAGTTTACGGGGATCGCCGTGGAAGAGATGGCGGCCAAGATCGCCAAGAAGGGGGGAGAGAATTCGTCCCGGCAGGTGGTGCTTAAGCGGGACATCGGGCGGGATGCCCTGGCCCCGGTGGAGGTGAACAGCTTTGACCTGCCCGGTGTGAAGGTAAAGGTCCGGCCCAAGCGCTTTTATCTCAACCCGGGCATGGCGGCCCATCTGCTGGGTTATCTGGGCGAAATCAACGCCCGGGAACTCTCCAGCGGCAAGCACCCGGAGGCCTCCGGCGGGGATTTTATCGGCAAGTTCGGTATCGAAAAGGTGATGGAGCCTCTCCTGCGGGGAGCCCAGGGCGGGCGCCAGGTGGAGGTGGACGCCCGCGGTCGGGTGATTCGGGAACTCAAGCGTGTGGAGGCGGACCCCGGGAAGAATATTTTTTTGACCATTAACACAGAGCTTCAGAAAAAATCCGAAGCGCTGCTCAAGGGGGATGTGGGCTCCGTGGTTGCTCTGGATCCCCGTAACGGGGCTGTGTTGGCCATGGCCAGCAGCCCTGCATTTGATCCCAACGACTTTGTGAGCGGCCTGTCGTATGCCAAGTGGAACGCCTTGCAGAACGATCCGGGGCGGCCCATGGAGAATAAGGCCACCCAGGCTTTGTACCCCCCTGCCTCCATCTATAAGATCGTCTCTTCCATTGCCGCCCTGGAAGAGAAGGTGGTGGATGAAAAGACCCGCTATTTCTGTTCCGGGAGCCACGCCTTCGGAGACCGTGTCTACAGGTGCTGGAAGCGGGCGGGCCACGGCTCCATTGATCTGGAGGACTCCCTTGCTCAGTCCTGCGATGTCTACTTCTATGAGGTGGGGGAAAAACTCGGGGTGGACCGCCTGGCCTTTTACGCCCGGGGGTGCGGTCTGGGCAAACCCACGGGGGTGGATTTGGACAACGAGCGGGCCGGGTTGATCCCCACGGCGGAGTGGAAACGCCGCAAGCTCCATGAAAGCTGGCACAGCGGGGAGACCCTCTCCCTGGCCATCGGCCAGAGCTACAACCTTGTCACCCCCATTCAGATGGCCATGCTCGTCGCCTCCGTTGCCAACGGAGGGGTGATTTACAAGCCCTACATCTTAGGGAAAATGGAAACTGCCGACGGGGCTCTGGTCAAAGAGACCCATCCGGTGGAAAACGGGCGGCTCCCCGCCAGCAAGAAGACCCTGACCCTGGTCCAGAAGGGGCTCTGGGGCACGGTGAACGACCGAAAAGGGACGGCAAAGGTCGCCGCCGTGGAGGGGGTGACCGTTGCCGGGAAGACCGGGACCGCACAGGTCATCAGCAAGGCCAAGAGGGATTCCCGAACCAAAAAGAGTATCCGAAAATTCAGGGATCACGCATGGTTTGTCGCCTATGCGCCGGTGGAAAATCCCACCATCGCCGTGGCGGTGATAGTGGAGCATGGTGAAGGCGGGTCCACCAAGGCCGCCCCCATTGCCAAGGAAGTGATTGAGACCTATCTGGGGAAAGGGGAGGCTGTACGTGATTGATCGCCGCGTGGTGGAACATTTTGACTGGGGGCTCCTGCTTATCACCCTGGCCTTGTCGGGCCTGGGGCTTGTGGCCCTCTACAGCGCCGTGTACGCGGGAAACGATCCGTCCCTCAGGCCCCTGTTCGTCAAGCAGCTGGTCTGGCTGGGCGCAGGCATGGGCGTGATGATCGCCACCTTTTGCGTGGACCCCAAGGAGTTTGAACGCTGGACGCCGGGGATCTATGCCTGCTGCATGGGGCTTCTGGTGGCCGTGCTCTTTGTGGGGCGCATGGTGGGCGGGTCCCGACGGTGGCTGGTGCTGGGGCCCATGACCCTTCAGCCTTCGGAGCTTGCCAAGGTGGGCGTGATCCTGATGCTGGCGCGGTTTTACGCGCGCAACGCCACCACCCGGGGGCTCGGTTTCCGGGAGCTCATCAAGCCTGCGGCCATTGTGCTGCTGCCCTTTCTTCTGATCTACCTTCAGCCCGACCTGGGCACCGGCCTGCTCATCGTGATGATCGCCGGCATCATGACCCTTTTTGTCAAGATTGAGCGCCGCACCCTCACCATGCTGGTGTGCGCGGGGCTCGGCCTGGCCGTTGCGGCCTGGCTCTTCTTTCTCAAAGCCTACCAGAAACAGCGCGTGCTGACCTTCCTTAACCCCGACCGCGATCCTTTGGGGGCGGGGTATCACATCATCCAATCCAAAATCGCCATCGGCTCCGGAATGCTCACGGGCAAGGGCTTCCTCAAGGGGACCCAGAACACCCTGAGTTTTCTTCCGGAGCGGCACACCGACTTTATCCTGTCTGTCCTGGCAGAGGAGTGGGGCTTTGTGGGCACGGTGCTTCTCGTGCTCATGTACGGCACCCTCTTTGTCTGGAGCCTCAACATCGCCCACAAAAGCAAGAACACCTTCGGCACCATCACCGCCGTGGGGGTGACGGCCATGCTCTTCTGGGAGGCCTTCATCAACATGGGGATGGTCATGGGGCTCATGCCTGTGGTGGGGGTTCCTCTTCCACTGGTGAGCTACGGCGGTTCGTCCGTGGTGACCAGCTTTATGGCCATCGGGCTCCTCATGGGAGTCAGCATGCGTCGCTTCAAGAAATAAAGCCCCTTGGCGGGTCGTTGTCTTTTTGGCGAGCGGCTCTGTGGAAAAGGGGGCCCTTCCGGGGTGGCTTTTTACTCTTTTATTGTGGTATGAGCAGGTGCAGGTGAAATGCTTAGCTTCCTGTGTCTTTTGACCGTGGACTTCGGGGCAACATAATGCTTGTTGGTAAATCCTGACGACTGCGGTTCGCAAGGGCTAAGCCGCGATGGAAAAAGCTGATATCACTTGCTAATCACGGGAAGATTTTCTAAAACAGGTTGACATAAAAAGAGAAAAACTGATATAGGTTCGGTGCTAAAATGAGGGAATTTCTAAGGCTTGCTCCAGCCTTGGTCTGTGTTGTTATGAATATTATCTGGCATTCTTATTAACTTTTGTTGGAGGGTCACCAATGGTCAGTGTGGATTATTCCTTATTGGTGCAGATTGTCAACTTCATCCTCTTGATCCTTATTTTGAATATCGTCTTGTATAAGCCGATCCGGGGAGTTCTTGCGAAGCGTCGTGAGGCCATAGACGGGCTCAATGACAGCATCGATGCCTCATCTGTGGGCGTGCGCGAGAAGGAGGAGACGTTTGCAGCAGGCATCAAAGAAGGGCGTGCCAAGGGCGTTGAGCTTAAGGACGCGATCATCGATGAAGCGTCACGGGAAGAGCGGCGCATCATCGGCGAGATTACCGGTCGTGCCCAGGACGATCTTGCCGCCGTGCGCGTTAAGATTTCTCAAGAGATGGTTGCTGTGCGGGAGAGTCTGCAGAGTGAAGTGGACGATTTTGCGAAGGCAATCGGCGAAAAGATTCTGGGGAGGGCTCTGTAATGCGTGATGAGATGAAATCGTCCGGAGGGCGCAGGCTTTTGTTCTGGGGCCTTTTCGCGGCATTGACCCTGAGTGCGGGAATGGCATTCGCCTCCAGCGGGGGCGGCCATGCCGCCGAGGCCAAGCACTGGCTCACCACGGACACGGCCCGTGTCCTCAACTTTGTGGTGCTCATGGGGTTCCTGTTCTTTGTTCTTCGCAAGCCGGTCTCCAGTGCCCTGTCCGGGCGTATCGGCTCCATTCGTGACGAACTGGATACCCTGGAACAAAAGAAGGCGGACGCTGAAAAGACCCTGGCCGAGTATGAAACCAGAATTGCCACCCTCGAAAGCGAGGTGGAGGTGATCCTGGGTCAGTACCGGGAGCAGGGGGAGGCCGCCCGCACACGCATCATGGAAGAGGCCAAGCTCCACGCCGCTAAGCTCGAAGAGCAGGCCAAACGCAACATTGACCATGAGTTCAAGGCCGCCCGTACGGATCTCAAAGCCGAAATCATGGCCCTGGCCCTGGAAAAGGCCGAGTCGCTGATCCAGGAGAAGATCAATACCGACGACCAGGAAAAGCTGGTGGATGACTATCTGAACAAGGTGGTGGTGCAATGAAAGATTTCGCGATATCCAGGCGTTATGCCAAGGCTCTGCTGCTCCTCGGCAAAGAGGACGGCCAGGCAGAGACCTACCGTGAACAGCTCAGCGGGGTGGCGGCGTTTCTTGCACGGGAGGTGGAGCTCTCCACCGCCATCGCCAACCCGATTTATGAATGTGACGGCAGGCGCGGTGTGCTGAAGGTGGTGGTGGAGAAGCTGGGCCTCTCCCCTGTCATCGCATCCTTTGTCCTGCTTTTGTTTGACAAGGGACGCTTCGGTTACCTTGGTTCCATCGATGAAACCTACCAGGAGCTGGTTGACGAGCTGAACGGCATCGCCCACGCCCATGTGGTTTCCGCCGTGGATCTGTCGGAAGACGCTGTGGAGAAAATCAAGGCATCCCTCTCCGCATTGACAGGCAAGGACGTCATTTTGAATCTGGAAAAAGACCCCGGGTTGATTGGGGGCATTGTAACGAAGATAGGTGACCTTGTACTTGACGGCAGTGTGCGCACACAGCTGCAGAACATGAAAGAATCTTTTAAAAGGGGTGAGAGTGTCTAATGGAAATCAAAGCTGAAGAGATAAGCCAAATAATCAAGGAGCAGATCAAGGATTTCGACAAGAAGGTCGAGTTGTCCGAAACCGGCGTCGTTCTTTCAGTGGGCGACGGCATCGCAAGGGTCTACGGCCTGGAAAAAGTGATGGCCCTGGAGCTTGTGGAATTTCCCGGCGGCATTCTCGGCCTGGCCCTTAACCTGGAAGAAGACAACGTGGGTGTGGCCATCATGGGCGATGACACCCACATCAAAGAGGGCGACACCGTCAAGCGTACCGGCCGTATCGCCGAGGTTCCCGTGGGCGAGCCCGTTCTCGGCCGCGTCGTGACCACCGTAGGTGAGCCCATTGACGGCAAGGGCGCCATTGATGCCAAGGAGTTCCGTCGACTTGAGATGGTGGCTCCCGGTGTTATCCAGCGAAAGAGCGTGCACGAGCCCTGCTACACCGGAATCAAGGCCATCGACGCCATGACCCCCGTGGGCAAGGGCCAGCGTGAGCTGATCATCGGCGACCGCCAGATCGGCAAGACCGCCATCGCCGTTGACGCCATCCTCGCCCAGAAGGGCCAGGACGTGAAGTGTGTCTACGTGGCCTGTGGCCAGAAGAAGTCCACCGTGGCCCAGGTGGTGGCCGTTCTCGAAGAGCATGGCGCCATGGAGTACACCACCGTGGTTGCGGCCTGTGCCTCCGATCCCGCGGCCCTTCAGTTCCTCGCCCCTTACGCCGGTTGCGCCATGGGCGAGTACTTCCGCGACAAGGGTGAGCACGCCCTGATCATCTACGACGACCTCTCCAAGCAGGCTGCCTCCTATCGCCAGGTCTCCCTGCTGCTTCGTCGTCCTCCCGGACGTGAAGCTTTCCCCGGGGACATCTTCTACAACCACTCCCGTCTCCTGGAGCGTTCCGCCAAGCTCTCCGATGAGCTGGGCGCCGGGTCCCTCACCGCCCTGCCCATCATCGAAACCCAGGAAGGCGACGTGTCCGCCTTTATCCCCACCAACGTTATCTCCATCACCGACGGTCAGATCTACCTCGATAAGGGGATGTTCTTCGCCGGTATGCGTCCCGCAGTTGACGTAGGCCTCTCGGTTTCCCGAGTTGGCGGCGCGGCACAGGAGAAGGCCATGAAGCAGGTGGCCGGTACCCTGCGTCTGGACATGGCGGCCTTCCGCGAGCTCGAGGCCTTTGCCGCCTTCGGCTCCGACCTGGACGCCTCCACCCAGCGTCAGCTCACCCGTGGTCAGCGTCTGGTGGAAGTTCTCAAGCAGCCCCAGTACGCACCCCTGCCCCTGGAAAAGCAGGTTCTCATCCTTTACGCAGGCACCAAAGGGTTCATCGACGACTACCCCCGTGAGGCGGTGGTCAAGTACGAAGCGGGTCTCTACCCCTTTGTGGAAGGCCGTTTCCCCAAGATCCTCCCCGCCCTTGCGGAAGCCAAAAAGATCACCTCTGAAATCGAAGCCGATATTGTCAAAGCACTCGAGGCGTACGCCGAGGAGTTCAAGGACACCATCAAGTAGCTTGCGCTGAAGAGCAGATCTATTAATTTGAGACACGTAAAGGTAAATGGCATATGGCAACGTTAAAGGAAGTACAATTAAAGATCTCTGGCGTCAAAAAGACCAAGCAGATCACCAGCGCCATGAAAATGGTCGCGACTTCCCGCTTGCGTGGTGCTCAGTTAGCCATGGAGGCCTTCCGACCCTATGCGGAGAAATACGCAGAGGTGCTGGGAAGCCTTGCTCAGAAGGCAGGTGAAGGAGCCAGTCCGCTCCTTGAAGCACGCGAGGAGGTGAAGAAGGTTCATGTGGTTCTCCTGACATCGGACAGGGGGCTGTGTGGGGGCTTCAACATCAACCTCATCCAAAAAGCGGAAAAACTGATCAAAGAGAAAGTGGGGGAGGGGGCCGAGGTCTCCTTTACCAACTTTGGCAAGAGGGGCCGAGACTGGGCCCGTAAAGAGGGGCAGACCCGGGCGGATGAATACGTCGGGGTCGTTGGGACAAAGGTGGGGTTTGGCGTCGCGTCCACCGGTGGGCAGAAGCTGATCGACGGCTTTCTCGCCGGTGAGTACGACGAGGTCTACCTGATCTATGCCGAGTTTGTCAGCATGGCCAGGCAGGTGCCTGTGGTCCAGCAGCTTCTTCCCATCCCCCCCATCGAGGTGGTGGAAGAGGAGGCTGCCGAGGACAAGCCGTTCCAGGCAGAGCACATCTGTGAGCCCAGCGCGGACAAGCTCCTTGGCGAGATGCTCCCAAGGAATGTGTATATTCAGCTTTACCGTGGTCTTCTTGAGACGTCGACCAGTGAGCATGCGGCCCGAATGTCGGCCATGGACAACGCCACCCAGGCGTGTTCCGACATGATCACTGATCTTCAGAGGGTGTATAACAAAGCACGACAAGCGGCAATTACTGCAGACCTTATGGATATCGTCGGTGGTGCAGAGGCCTTGAAGGGCTGATTGTAACTCGCTTATCGCATATACAGCATAGATTTAGGTACAATAGGAGGTACTTTTCAATGGCTGACAATATCGGAAAAATCACACAGGTCATGGGACCTGTTGTTGACGTGGAGTTTGAACCTGGAAAACTGCCGGCGATCCTTACAGCATTGACCTTGACCAACCCCGCCATCAATGACGAAGAGGACAACCTCGTCATCGAGGTGGCTCAGCACCTGGGCGACAACGTGGTGCGTACCATCGCCATGGACGTTACCGACGGCCTCGTCCGCGGTATGGACGTCAAAGATACCGGAAACCCCATCGTCATGCCCGTGGGCAAGGCTTCCCTGGGTCGCGTCCTCAACGTTGTGGGGCGCCCCGTGGACGGCCTCGGCGATGTAAGCATGGAAAACACCATGCCCATCCATCGTCCCGCTCCCGAGTTTACCGAGCAGGACACCTCGGTGACCGTTCTTGAAACCGGCATTAAGGTGATCGACCTTCTCGTTCCCTTCCCCCGAGGCGGCAAGATGGGGCTCTTCGGTGGTGCGGGCGTTGGCAAGACCGTTATCATGATGGAGATGGTTAACAACATCGCCATGCAGCACGGCGGCATCTCCGTGTTCGCGGGTGTTGGCGAGCGTACCCGTGAGGGCAACGACCTTTACCACGAGATGAAGGAGTCCGGCGTTCTCGACAAGTGTGCCCTGATCTACGGTCAGATGACCGAACCTCCGGGAGCCCGTGCACGTGTTGCCCTCTCCGCCCTGACCTGCGCCGAGTACTTCCGTGATGTGGAAGGCCAGGACGTTCTGATCTTCATCGACAACATCTTCCGCTTCACCCAGGCGGGTTCCGAGGTTTCGGCCCTTCTCGGTCGTATGCCTTCTGCGGTTGGTTACCAGCCCACCCTGGCGGTGGACATGGGCGGTCTGCAGGAGCGAATCACCTCCACGGACAAAGGCTCCATTACCGCGGTTCAGTGCGTGTACGTCCCCGCGGACGACCTCACCGACCCGGCTCCGGCCACCACCTTTGCTCACCTCGACGGCACGGTGGTTCTCTCCCGTTCCATTGCCGAGCTGGGCATCTACCCTGCGGTGGACCCCTTGGACTCCTCGTCTCGTATTCTTGACGCGGCTTACATCGGTGACGAACACTACGCTGTGGCCCGTCAGGTCCAGACCGTGCTTCAGAAGTACAAGGAGCTCCAGGACATCATCGCCATCCTCGGTATCGACGAACTCTCCGATGAGGACAAGGTGGTGGTAACCCGTGCCCGTCGTATTCAGCGATTCCTCTCTCAGCCCTTCCACGTGGCCGAAGTGTTTACCGGCCTTAAGGGCAAGTACGTGAAGCTCGAAGACACCATCCGAAGCTTCAAGGAGATCCTGGACGGCAAGCACGACGAGCTGCCCGAAGGCGCCTTCAACCTTGTAGGGACCATCGAAGATGCAGTGGCCAAGGCCAAGGACATGGCCGATTAATTTGATCTGAACGGGGCAGGGGAGTATTCCTGCCCCTTCAAACCTATGAGGGGTTGATATGGCAGACACTATCAGACTCGAAATCGTGACGCCGGAACGGCGTGTGGTCAGCGAGGACGCACAGATCGTCATGGCCCCCGGTTCGGAGGGTGAGTTCGGTGTGCTCGACGGGCACACTCCGTTTCTCACCTCCCTGAAGGTGGGCATGGCCCGGTTCAAGGACGCTGCAGGCAACGAGTGCGGAGTCTTCATCAACGGCGGTTTCGCCGAGGCACTGGCCGATCGGGTAACCATCCTGGCCGAGTCCGCGGAGCGTCGTCGAGACATTGATCTCAAGCGTGCTCAGTCGGCGATGAATCGGGCGGAGCAGAGGTTGTCCGGTGACCGGGCCACCATTGACGAGACCCGTGCCAAGGCGGCCCTTGCCCGGGCACTGCATCGCATCCAGGCAGTGGAGAGCAGGTAACATCTCCGGGAGTTCAGACGATGGGCCGTTAAAGCGGCTCCTTTGTCGCCTGGGCAGGAACGACAGCGCGTAAGTTGCAAAGGGGCGGCCCGGTAGGGTTGCCCCTTTTTTTGTCGTCGGTGTATCGGCGCTGTACGGAAGACGCTCCGGTCTGTTTTGGAGGCAACTGGGAACCATGTTTTTTGGCATGCCGGTCAGGTGCTATTGCAACAAGGGGGAAAATTGAGTAAAACCACAGGAAAGACAGCGGTGGTTGTCCTTGCCGCGGGCAAGGGGACACGCATGAAGTCGGACAAGGCCAAGGTCCTCCATGAGGTCCATGGCCGCCCCATGGTGGACTACGTGATGGCGTCGGCTGCGGAGATCGCAGGCTCCGACGTGGTTGTGGTGGTCGGTCATCAGGCCGATGCGGTGAAGGCCGCAGTGGCCCGGCGGCACGCGGCGCTTTTTGCCCGGCAGGACGAACAGCTGGGAACGGGCCATGCCGTGATGTGTGCCAGGCATGCCGTGGGGGAAGCCACCCGGCAGGTGGTGATCCTCTGCGGGGATGTGCCTCTGGTCCGGCCCGAAACCCTCAAGGAGCTGGTCCGGGCCCATGAAGCTGCCGGAAGGGCCGTGTCGGTCCTGGCGGTCTCGCTTGATGACCCCACGGGTTACGGGCGCATGGTTACCGGCGATAACGGGGCCCTGCTTCGCATCGTGGAAGAAAAGGATGCCGGCGCTGACGAGAAGGCCATTAAAGAGATCAACAGCGGTATCTACTGCGTGGATGCGGATTTTCTCTTTTCTGCTCTTGACAAAGTGAAATCGGATAATGCACAAGGGGAGTACTATCTCACCGATATCGTGGAGATAGCCGTTCAGGATGGGGCCGGCGCAGGGGTCGTAACCGGGGGATCAGCCCGGGAAGTGACGGGTGTAAATACCGTAAATGACCTTGAAACCGTACGGCAAATGCTGGAAGAGCGGCCCACATGAATTCCCTTGACTTTATTGAAAATTGAAGACTATAGTGATTTGAATTTCGAGAGGTGCTAAATTGGATGATGAAGCAATAGTTGGTCAAATTGATTATATAGAAGAACAGGTAGATTTTCTCATTGAACTCTGCAACAGCCTGAAATCAGAGAAAGCAGAGCTCAAGGGCAGGATTGAAATACTTGAAGGTCAGCTTCAGGAGAAAACCCAGTCGGAAGCAGCCTTCGCAGAACAGCGGGAGACCATTCGAGGGAAGATTGATGGGCTGATGGATCGCCTGAACACTTACATCGATGTGGACTCCTGATCTCTAACCGAATGACAAAAGCGAATGCGGATTCATTGGAAGAGATACTGACAGTCGACCTTTTTGGGGAAACGTATAAGTTCAAGACCGACGCTGATCCGAGCGAGGCATCGGCCATTGTCGAGAGCATTATGGGTGAAGTGGCGCGAGCCGGTGAGGGCATGAAAGGCCCTTTAACCGAGAACCGCAAATTCATTCAGCTTCTGGTGGCCACCTTGAATATCGCAAAGGAGTTGGCTGAGGTGAAAAAGAGCCATGCGGATCTTCATGAGAAACTCTCCCGGAAGTCGGCCACCCTCATTGAAAAATTGGGGGGGTGTCAACCGTAACGGCGGTACAGAAAAGGCTGTTCTGCATTGTCGAAATACGATACAATTTGAATAAAAATATCCCTGCCGTGTTCGTGATTGGAGTATATCCTTTGACCCAATGGCAATATCACGGGAGCCTCCTCTGGCTTTGGTGCGCATGTTCTGCCTGACAGAAAAGCCTGAAGAAGTTACAGAGGCACCCCCCTTTGAACAATCGGTTCAAAGACCTTAATTCAACACGGCACTCGGGTGGGGATATTTTCATATCAATGTCTCCCCGTTTGCCCGACCCTTCCTTCCAACCACCACCCCTCGAAGTCGATGACTCTGTCAAGGGTTTCCGACGTCCAAAGCTATATTCATGCCCCGCGTCGATGCGGCATTGTCTCCGTTTTTTAAGATTGTGAAGCCGTCGCATGGCACACGTCGGATCCCTTTGTTCGTACAATACCCGCTGCGGTCTGTTGGGGATGCAAAACATGTGACCTCATGGTTGGGCGAATGTCTATTGTGTGGAGTCCGTAAGGCGGATTTTCCGTCATAACTGAGGTGGATATATTCTCGGGGGAATCAAATGGTAGTGAAAATTATGGCAACCGGCATCGTCGGTTTTCTTGTCGGCGCTGCGCTCACCTTTGTGCTTAAAGGTCGGGTGGACAGCAGGCGGGCAGAGGAAGCCGAAGAAGAGGCCGAGAAAATAATACGTGACGCCGGGCTTCGGGCCGAAAACCTTCTCATGGAAGCCAATGTGGAGGCCAAGGACCGGCTTATCAAGATGAAAAGCGAGTTTGACGCCGAGACCAATGAGACGAGGCTGGAACTCAAGGGGCTGGACAAGCGCCTCAACCAGAAAGCGGAAAAGCTTGATCGCCGGCAGGATCAGATTGAGCGCATTGAAACCGATCTGTCCCAGCGAAGCAAGCAGCTCACCGAAGACGCCGACACCCTTGCCGACAAGAACAGGGAGTGCGACGCCCTTGTTACCGAGCAGAAAATGCAGCTTGAGAAGATCTCCGGCATGACCTCCGAGGAGGCCAAGGGGCTCCTCTTGAGCGCCATGGAGAACGAAGCCCGTCACGACGGGGCCAAGATGATCAAGCGGGTGACCAGCGAGGCCAAGGAGAGCGCCGACAAAGAAGCCAAAAAGATCATCGCCACGGCCATCCAGCGGTACGCCGGTGATTTTGTGGCCGAGCGCACCGTGTCTGTGGTGCCCCTGCCCAACGACGAGATGAAGGGGCGGATCATCGGCCGGGAAGGGCGCAACATCCGGGCCCTGGAAGCGGCAACCGGCATCGACCTGATTATCGACGACACCCCTGAGGCGGTGATTCTCTCCGGCTTCAACCCGGTGCGCCGCGAGGTGGCCCGTCTCTCTCTGACCAAACTGATCAACGATGGCCGAATTCATCCGGCGCGCATCGAAGAGGTGGTGAAGACCGTTGAAAAGGAAGTGGACCAGACCATTCGAGAGGCCGGTGACCAGGCCGCCTTTGACCTGGGGGTCCACGGTATCAGCAACGACTTGATCGCCATCCTTGGTCGCCTGAAGTTCCGCACCAGCTATGCCCAGAACGTGCTTCAGCACTCTGTGGAAGTGGGCTTTCTCTGCGGGGTCATGGCCGCTGAGCTGGGTCTCAATGTGAAGCTGGCCAAGCGCATGGGTCTGCTCCACGATATCGGCAAGGCTGTGGACCACGAGGTGGAAGGCCCCCATGCCGTCATCGGTGCCAATCTGGCCAAGAAGTACGGGGAGAACCCCAAGATTGTCCAGGGTATTGCCGCCCACCATGAGGATGTGCCCCCCGAATCGGTCTACGACCTTCTGGTCCAGGCCGCCGACTCCCTTTCCGGTGCACGGCCCGGTGCCCGAAAAGAGCTGCTGGAAAACTACGTCAAGCGACTGGACGATCTGGAGAAGATCGCCAACGGGTATAAAGGTGTGGCCAACTCCTACGCCATCCAGGCCGGGCGTGAGCTCCGCGTGATTGTGGAGGGGGACGTGGTCCGCGACGAAGATGCCGTGGTCATGAGCCGCGACATCGCCAAGCAGATCGAAGAGAGCCTGACCTTCCCCGGGCAGATCCGTGTCACGGTAATCCGTGAAACCCGCGCTGTGGGGTATGCAAACAAATAGGGCATCTCCGGCCATTTCAAGGAGAACGTAATAAGCCGAACGCTTAAGGGCAGGGCGGAATTGTCTGTATGGATGATTCCGACCCTGCCTTAGTGGTTCGGCTATTTTAGTATCAGGGGAACGGAAGCAACGGCCACCGATCCCACAAAACGAACGGGAACACCGGGGTGTCGTCCAACGGCACCTTATATCAATGGTCCGTCTCGGGCTTCGGAGCGTGTTTATTCAACGACCGCTTTTCGCTGCACTGAGTCGGTATCGAACCAATCGAGACGAGGTAGAATGCTATGAATGTCATTGAGTCGCTTAGAGCGCGCGGTTTTGTGGATAATACAACCCATGAAGAGGAACTGATTTCGTATCTTTCCACCCCTGGAAGACGCTGCTATATCGGCTTTGACCCCACAGGGGCCAGTCTTCATGTCGGTCACCTCGTAACGGTCATGGCCTTGTGTCACATGCAGCGTGCCGGTCACTGCCCCATTGCCCTGGTGGGCGGGGGGACCGGCATGATTGGGGATCCCAGCGGGAAAACCGAGATGCGCAAGATGCTCACCACAGAGACCATTGAAGAGAACAAGGCAGGTCTCAGGTCCCAGCTCTCCCGCTTCCTCGACTTTTCCGATGAGAAGGCGTTTCTCCTGGACAACGCCGACTGGCTGACAGGGCTTGAGTACATTCCCTTTTTAAGGGATGTGGGGCGTCATTTCAGCGTGAACCGCATGATCAAGGCCGAGAGCTACCGGGCACGCATCGATTCCGACGAAGGGCTCAGCTTTATCGAGTTCAACTACATGCTGCTCCAGGCATACGATTTCTACGAGCTCTCTCGAACCCACGACTGTTACCTCCAGATGGGGGGCAGCGATCAGTGGGGCAATATTGTGGCCGGTGTGGAGCTGGTGCGACGCAAGGCGGGGGAGACGGCCTTTGGGATTACCTTTCCCCTGATCATGACTGCGGCCGGTATCAAGATGGGCAAGACACACAAGGGCGCTGTCTGGCTTGACCCGGAGCGAACGAGTCCCTACGACTACTATCAGTTCTGGGTCAACACGGACGACGCGGATGTGGAACGGTTCCTGGCTCTCTTTACCTTTCTTCCCATGGAAGAGATTCGGGCTGTCTCCGGCCTGTCCGGCGCAGACCTGAACAACGCCAAGGCTGTCCTTGCCTTTGAGGCCACCGCCCTGTGCCATGGCCGGGATGCGGCCCTTGAAGCCTACAAGTCTGCTGCGGCCATGTTTGGCGCGAAGAAGATCGATGAGACCCTTCTCCCGTCAAGCAGCATTCCCCGGGGGGATGACGGCAGCGCACTGGATGCGGTGCCGACCCTGGAGTTGGCTGCAGGTGAGTTCGAAGGGGAGGGGATGCCCGCTTTCAAGCTGTTTGCCCAGGCCGGTTTGGCGCAATCCGGTGGCGCGGCACGAAAGCTCATTCAGCAGGGGGGCGGCTATGTGAACGGAGAGCGGCTCACTGCCTTTGATCGTTCCATCACCCTGGATGATTTTGAGGGCAACGAGATGCTCCTTCGTGCCGGGAAAAAGCGTTACCTTCGTGTCATTCTTGCGGGCTGACAAGGCTTGTAACCGTTTTGGCGGCTGAATTGGCGGTGCGAATTTCAATGGAAATTCGCACCGTTCCAAAAAAAAAGCACCAAGGGTACGAAAAGCCTTTGACAGGTGCCGTCTTTCGGGGTAGAACCTTCAAGTCTTCAGCGCGGAACCGACGCAAATCACGCGGCGGTAGCGCCTCGGACCTGCAAGGTTGGCCAAGAAAAAATAACTTTTTCCTTGACCTCATCGCCTTGCTGAGATAAACTGATTGAGTTCGTTTGAAATTAAATTCAAGCGGTTTAATCTTTGCTTGATCTTTGAAAATCAGTAAGCAGCGAAACATATAAGACTTTAGCGAGTCTTTCGTCAAAATCAAACCCTATTGGGTCATTTTGTTAGATGATTTAATTGGAGAGTTTGATCCTGGCTCAGAATGAACGCTGGCGGCGTGCTTAACACATGCAAGTCGAACGAGAAAGTTTTCTTCGGAGAACGAGTACAGTGGCGCACGGGTGAGTAACGCGTGAATAATCTACCCCTGAATTTGGGATAACAGTTCGAAAGGGCTGCTAATACCGGATGACATAATCCTTACCACGGTTTGGATTATCAAAGAGGGCCTCTCCTTGGAAGCTCTTGTTTGGGGATGAGTTCGCGTCCCATTAGCTTGTTGGTAAGGTAACGGCTTACCAAGGCAACGATGGGTAGCTGGTCTGAGAGGATGATCAGCCACACTGGAACTGACACACGGTCCAGACTCCTACGGGAGGCAGCAGTGAGGAATTTTGCGCAATGGGGGAAACCCTGACGCAGCAACGCCGCGTGAGTGATGAAGGCTCTTGGGTCGTAAAGCTCTGTCAAGTGGGAAGAAACCTTCCTTATTTAATAGATAAGGGAATTGACGGTACCACTGAAGGAAGCACCGGCTAACTCCGTGCCAGCAGCCGCGGTAACACGGGGGGTGCAAGCGTTATTCGGAATTATTGGGCGTAAAGGGCGCGTAGGCGGCC
>NZ_CAADHO010000001.1 GCF_900699765.1 Desulfoluna butyratoxydans | reverse complement strand
AGTTACAGGAAGGCTACGATGTTTTTCTTTCGTTTTAAATATGCTGGGATGCAGGGATATTGATTTTTGCTATGCAGGTTGAGGAATGATTTGCCGCGTAGCGGCTTTCTTGAACAATGCCCTTTCACTCCGACCGGGCTTACGGCGCGTGAAGGGGGCAGGCCTACACATTTGACATTTTGGCGTCTAAGATGAAAACAGGGAGAAACAGCGGACAGGCTCCTTATGCTATCAGCCTATTTGGGTATTCCTTATAAATCAGTTATTCTACAAAATCTTTAAAGTTAATAAAATGGAAGTATATATAGGAATGTTCACCCGGGTTTATCTCATAAGGCTATAAAAGACGAAAGGGGGTAGATATGTAAATTTGACTAAATTTAATTGTATATAATTTTTATGTGTTAGGCTATCCATAAGGCGATTTACAAAGTCGGCATGAGATAGGGGTTATGGCATTGCCCTTACTGAAGTGTGTGGCGCATCTTCGGGACTATCAATTTTCTGTTCCGGTAAAAAAAAATCAAAACTGTAAAAGATAGAAAGCTCGTTCCAAATATGTTGGTATAGCTCCTACCCCTCTTTGGCAAATATTTAGCTCTATTCATCTAACAAATTATTGATTAAATATACTCACAACCCTTTTTACCACGATAGGAACCATGATGAGATATATAGCGGCATTATGCATACTGATGTTTTTTTCTTCTTTTCTCTCCGTATCGATAGGATATTCTTCTGAGGCAGAAGATAGTCGCACCATAAAAAAAATATACAATCAATATAGTGAAAAATTAATTAAAAAAAAACGTGGTGGTGTTAAGGATATTCTTGATAAAGAACCGGATTACAAAAATAGTTATTGTGGGACAATTGAACATTGGTACTGCTTCACACCAACTTATTGCTTGGTTGTGTACTTTTCGAAAAAGCCTGATAAAATCAGAAGCGATGGGACAGTAAAAAGACGACGGTACAGATGTCACAACGTGGGTATAAGAAAAAAGGATTTAATGGGAAAAGCAGCCGAGGTAATGCTTTGATGAAGTAGAAAGAAATAGGGGCAGGCTCTTTATGCGGGACCTCTCATATTCACCTGTGAGGTGGTCCTGCAAACCCATTTATGGAAACAGAATCAGAGAAACAGGAAACAGGCTCTTTATGCTGGATCCCTCGCCCCTTTCTGTGAGATAGTTCCATAAATCAATATCACTCCGTAATCATATCAAAATCGACTTATCAAAACCAAATCCACATAAATTCTGTAAGACCGTGAAGGATGGTGCTATGCCGCGAGTTCCCCGTATGGTCGTGACGGATTCAGGTCAAAAGGCCGCTTACCATGTGATCAGCCGAACTGCGCTGGACGGCCTTCCGTTCGGGAAGGTTTAAAAGGATGAGCTGGTTCGCATCATTAAGACGTTTTCATCGGTTTATTGTGTGGATGTCCTGGGGTTTGCCGTTATGGGAAATAGGGAAACAGGGAAACAGGGAACAGGCTCCTTATGCTATCAGCCTATTTGGGTATTCCTTATAAATCGGTTATTCTACTGAATCACTAAATTTAATAAAATGAAAATAATCAATAAAGCAACGAGACTACCTATTGCAATTGCCTTAATAATATTAACAGTGAGTATCTCTTTTGGTATATATACAAGTTATTCTTTTTTTTATTGGTTTGGCATTTCATTATTTACAGTAATGGTTTCGATTTGCTTTATTGTTAACTACATTTCATACAATAAAACAGCCAAATGGAAATTTTTAAAGTTCTTGCCGTACGTTTTAGGGGTACCAGTAGTGATACAACTTCTGTTTTTTGTTTTCGGCACTGTCGCCAAATAGACACGAGCAAAATAAAATTGGGTGGCTGGCCCTTTATACTGGTTGATTTATCATCTTACGATAATGCAGGCATAAATAATCAAGATAAAGGCTATTAATTGAGTTCAGTATACAAAAAAAGAAATATTTCTGCAGGTAGGATGTGGAAGTTGCTGTGTTGGGAACTCCTCGTAACAGGGAGCGGTCACGTACTAAATGGAAATTTAGCCACCGGTGTATTTGTTTTCGTATTCAGATTGTTTAGCGGCTTACTTTTTTTTGAAATATTTACACCATCTGTTTCCATACATGTTCCAATTATGGGGTTGATTTTTTTTGTATTATTAACATGGATTTCACCTTTCATACTATATAGGAATTTGGCTCCATATGTATCAAGAAAAGCTTCTTATTCATCTTGGAAATATACTTTTTTGACGACATGTTGGACTGGAATAGGAAACAGCGGTTATATCGGGAAAGTAGTCTTTATAATTCAGTTATTATTAAGTATTACGACCCATTGCATCGGTGTATACTTTCGCGTTCCCCTTCTATTAATAACAATTTTAAATTCCTTTTTTACATGCTTTATCATCGTGTTCGGTTTGAAGTTCCTTTATTTAAAACGCATACGGGAGTTACCACTCGCCTTTATATTAATTTTGATTCTTGTTGGTGGTGCCCCTCCCTCAAACATGATTGCATATGTTAGAACTTATATTACAGATTACTATGTAACACATAATTCTATGATGAGCCCTACTGTAAAAAAGGGCGATGTCATGATGGTTGATTTTCAACCAAGGCAGTTGGAAAGAGGGGCTATTGTTCTTGTTGATACAAGTAAACATTCAACAAGTAGTTTCAGGTTAGATGATTTATTCTTTTATCAGATGAATGTGCAAAGAGTTGCAGGACTACCTGGAGATGTTATCAGAATTGAATATGATGGCCGTATGTTTGTTAATGATGTGCCATTTCTAATGGACAATGGAAAAGATCAAAATTGTTTTGTCTGGCATGTCAATCAATATTTCGGGAAAAGTGACTTCAGTACTATTGACGAAAACGGTAACTATAAATGGGTAGCAACTCCAGGGCCACCTTGGATATATAGCGTTCCTAAAGATAGGATCTTGTGTGTAGGAGATAAGTACCCCTTTTGCACTAATAACGTTTTATCAAATATGTACCGGTTTGACCAAATAGCTGGTTTTGTTTTAAGAATCGTGAAACAGGGGACAGTCTTTTTACAAGAGCGAAAGAGGGGGCAGGCTGTTCGGGTCACTCAGGCATTTATAGAATGATATAGGAATGTGAGCATGATGAAAAAAATTGCAGGGATTGTATTAACTCTATCTGTGATTGTATTGGTAGTCTCCATACTGTTTGCTCTATTCTGTATGTTTGGTAAATCTAATGGAAACAGGGGACAGGCTCTTTATGCTGGACCCCTCGCCCCTTTCTGTGAGATAGTTCCATAAATCAATATCACTCCGTAATCATATCAAAATCGACTCACCAAAACCAAAGTCATATCAAATTCTGTAAGACCGTGAAGGAGGGTGCTATGCCGCGAGTTCCCCGTATGGTCGTGACGGATTCAGGTCAAAAGGCCGCCTATCATGTGATCAGCCGAACTGCCTTAGACGGCCTTCCGTTCGGGAAGGTTGAAAAGGATGAGCTGGTTCGCATCATTCAGACATTTTCATCGGTTTATTGTGTGGACGTTCTGGGATTTGCCGTTATGGGAAATCATTTTCATCTGCTGGTTGAGGTGAGCCCTTGCGATATGATTTCCGATGAGGAGGTGCGACGGCGGTTTCAGCGTCTTTATGGTGAAGATGCGGCGTTTCCCGAGGGGCGGCTTACGGAGTACCGGGAGCGGTTCTGCAGCCTGTCGGCCTATGTGAAGGACATCAAGCAGCGGTTTTCGTGCTTTTACAATAAGCGGAAAAAGCGAAAAGGGACTCTTTGGGGAGAGCGCTTTAAGAGCGTGATTGTTGAGCAGGGAAACACCTTGATCCACTGTCTTGCCTACATCGATCTGAATGCGGTGAGGGCCGGTATCGTGAAACGCCCCGAGGACTATCGTTGGTGCTCAATTGGATATCACATTCAGACCGGCAATAAGGATGGCTTTCTCTCGTCGGACCTGGGGTCCCCTGATTTCGGTGTTGACGATGCCTCAAGGCAGCTCAGGACATACAGAGAGTATCTCTACCATGCCGGAGCCATCGAGAAGAGGGGAAAAGCGCGGATATCCAAAAGGGTTCTGGATGAAGAGACGGTGCGAGGGTTCGAGATGAATCGCGTCAGACGCCTTCGATACAGGTCCCGGTATTTTACGGATTCGGGGATTATCGGGTCCAGGGCATTTGTCGAAACCCGCTACGAAACGTTCAAAGACCGGTTCCAGACGACGCGGGAAAAGATCCCGCAGCGTGTCAAAGGAATTGAAGGGGTGTATTCTCTAAAGCGACTGACCGAGGCTTGAGCGGATGCATTGAGGGACGTGCAGGCGTTCTTTCGGGATGGGCCTTAGTTCGGATAATCGCTTCTCAGAGGCGGATTTTTCCACACGGCCTGACGCGTGGTGGGAAACGCCTGCGTTGTGGCGGGGTTCAACAGGCGCTGGCCCGATTTTCCTGTGTAGTACGCTCGGGGGGACCCTGAAACATCCTGATGGGAACAAGGAGCCGACTGCAGGGTGTTTTCCTGTGTGTTGTGAAGGATTTGATCGTTGGGGTCGGCAACCACGATCGCAGCGGCCAGGAGGATGCCGAAGAGTGGAAGTACTGTTTTGATAGCTGGGCGAATCATTGCGTGAGTTATACCTTTGAGGATCACCACATCAGTGTCAAAGCCGAGACAGTGACGGTGTGTTGATTGATGGTAGATTGTGTCTGAAAAACAGACAGAAACCTTATACGTAAAAGCGGCGATTTACAAGGATACGGTTTGTTAAGACAGTGTTTGGCAAAAGTAGAAATACACAAAAGACATAGAAAGCAGGTTTGTCCTAAGTGAGTAAGCCTGACCTCAGTAGTCTGCGCGGTTTTAAATTTCATCTCAGGGTACATCAAATGGAATAAGTTTTCAGGTTTACAAACAATAGCTTGGAGGTTGATTGTGAAAAAATGGTATGATGAAGAATATGAATGGGACATCGAGGTGACAGGGTTTCTTCGAGGTGATCAAACAGAGGGATATTGCAGAAACGGCGAGGAGATTGGAGATAAGTACGCCTGCACGTATGGCTGCCCTGTGAATAAGGATGGTCAGGGTATCTGCTCCAAAGTAATGATGATGATGTTCCCAATCATGGAGGCGGTCAGAAGTGGTGGCGATTTAGAGAACATCGGTGGAAATGGTAAATACAACAAGGACATTGTTTGCCCGGACGGTTGCGTTATGTTTCGGATGACTGCAAAGAAACTTGGACATGAGAATTTTTTTAAGGGAAAGTTTTTCAGTTAGTTTTATTTCTATTGTGTTCTGCTTGAGGATAAGATGACGTGTGTATTTGCCCCCCTATAAGCAGGGGAGTCTCTTTTTATGTATGTGTAGTGGAGATATAAGAGTTGTTTAAAAACATGTTGTTATGTTTGATGATTTTCGCTTTTACACCTCAAGCTGAAGTGCACGCTATAGACTATCCCCCTGAGCTGAAAGAGATTTTTTATAGGACGACTGCCCTTAATGGTTCTGTAACCAGGGAAATGCATGACGAATTTTGGGATATTCTGAATCAGTCTCTTACAAAGGCACAAATTGGCAATTATGCAGCGTATTTGTTGGATGCCCAGGATTATCAGAAAGAGATATGGGTAAGTGCCAAGCTTTCATATAAAAATGGCAAGGTTGTCAGGACGTGCAAACTCATCGTGTTGCAGATGGTGTTGCCCATAAGATTCGAGTTGATGATACCGTTTCCAAAAAATTCAGCGGAATATACCTCTGAACGGCGCACATATGAAAGAAAGTTTAAAGAAAGTGTTAATAAAGCCAATGGGATCTTAGAATTGGCAGCAAATCGGCCTGATGAATGGAAGAACGACCTTATAAACTGGAGCCAAATCAAGAAAGCCATTGCACATGCAGAGGATAGGTGTTCAAGGGTGGAAAAGCTGCTAACCGAAACGTGGCATGATTGAAGATCTTTTCTAAAACCACGACATTTGCAGCTCTGATGCCTTGCATATGGGTGCTCTCGACTCATGAAATATCCGGGATAGGGTTTAACATCCATGTTCCCTCTCTTCAGCCGTTCAGGCCTTTTGAGCGGCAGGAGAGTGCAACGTAAAACAGTTTGCGGGATTATATTAGAACGGGCTCTGCCGGAGGAACTGCCGACAGTTCGAATATTTACAGGGGGGATTGCTTTGGACAAGGATATGAAGGTTCTCATTGTGAATGATTCCTCTGCAAAGAGACGATTTATCAAGGCCTTGTTGCGAGATAACGGTTTTACAAATACATTTCAAGCCGATGACGGTCATACCGCTTTATCCATGCTGAAAGAAGAAGCATATGACTTCGTTGTCACAACGTGGAATATGCCGATTATGAATGGCATCGCATTTTTCAACGAGGTTCGTAACACCCCTGAATTAAAGACTCTACCCGTTTTGATCGTGTTCGAACCGGAAGATAAAGAGCACATGGCTGAAGCCACTCAGGCCGGGGCATACGTGCACCTTGCCGATCCTTCTGCCGCCGGTGCATTTGGGGTGATTGGTTAGGATGGGGATTGGTTGCGTTGCTTCTTTCCTTAACGCTGTGTCAGCCGACCCTGTCATCAATAAAGAGCACCTCAATTTTCTCACCCTTCTTCTGCGTTATCAGGGCCTTTATAAAACCACGACTTCTGCAGCTCTGATGCTTTGACTATGAGTGCACTCGGCTCGTGAAATATTCGGGTTAAGAAATAGATTGTGTCGAATGAGTAGGAAACCAACCCTCTTTGCTGTTTCTTTTGGCTCCATGCATATACCATGTGCACAGCTTCATTGTTGCGATTACAATATGATATTTACAAGTCAGTTTCATATGGGGTAGGCTCCGCCAATTACGTATGAGTTCCTCGTGAAGTTAATTATCGAGGATGAACTTATTTCCTTTCTCTCTGGTTCTGTAGAATCCATAGGGGCCTCTCCCCGGGATGGGAGGGTGGTGTCCGTTTCAACTCAAACGTGACGATTTGAAATCGAGTTAATTAGACTTTCAGGGACTATCCACAAGGAGGGGTTATGAAGAATCAATTCACATCGACTGCTTTTCGCATGACAACGTCTCTTGCTTTTACCGTGATACTGTATTGCCTTGCCGCTACATGCGCGATGGCTGATTCCGACTGGACAGGCTTTTATGCCGGAGCCACAGTCGGAGCCCTTGACGGAGAGGCGAACCCTTCCGTGACCACTGTAGCAGATTCATATTTTACGCCCATTCGTGATGCCGCTCAGCTCGATCCGATAGCCTCGAAGGAGATCGATGCACAAAATATGTCCGGAAGTCTCTTTTTTGGGGGGGATTATCAGCTCAATTCAATCGTGCTTGGGTTGGAAGCAGCCGTTATGTATTCTTCATTTTCTGAAGAGGAATCTTTTAGCGATATATACGATACCAACGCTGATACCTTTTACCTTTCCACAACCTTTGAGACTGACTGGATGGTGAGCCTCACACCTCGAGTCGGGTATGCTTACAAAAATTCCCTCTTCTATGTGATGGGTGGCGTAGCGCTTTCAAAATTCTCATATGAATTTTCTTTCAAAGACTCATTGCAACAGACCCAGGTTGATGAAAGTGAAACGTCTTGGGGATGGACCGCCGGAGTAGGCTATGAATACCAAATCTCCAATGGCTGGGGAATCAAAGCGGAATATGCTTACTACAAGTTTGATGACATATTTGAAGTAGAGAGCAGGCTTCCAAACCTTCCTGATGACGGCTTTAATCATAACGTAGATTTTGAAGCAGATTCTTTTCGGGTTGGTTTGGTAAAGAGGTTCTAACCCGGATGTTTCACGGCAAAACGGCTTGGCCAAAGCAATAGCATGTAATTTGCTGTTTTTTGCTCAGGGCTATTTCCCTTTGGCCGGGCCGGAGGCATTCATGTTTTCAACTCTGATACCTTGAATATTGGGGGACTCGATTCGCGCAGTGCCCGGGATATGTTCTTTGTGGGGATGTGCTTTAGAATCGGTTGGTGGAGGCGTGAGGGGTAAAGATGGGCACGCTGGCGCTTTGCCCATCCTACGAGTGAGGGCATCGCAGGTTTTGTCGGGGATGATCGTGTTCAATATGTGGAGAAGAGTTATTTTGGTTGAAAAAAAAACGTGGAGCAGGTTTTTTGAGTTGCTCGTGAGAAATGATAATAGTTCAATAGGTTATTGTTGGTGTAAGGTTGTTTTCCCACTATCGTTAATCTCATCCGTAATGATTTTAATGCTTGTAGGTTGTATCTCGAAGCACAATTTACAAAAGAATGAAAATGCAGATGCAGTTAGCTGCTTAACTTCACTGGAAATTGCTTTACGAGAGAATTGGCATTTTTCAGGCGATACAGAACCTGACTTCAGAACCATAATATCATTTGAAGTTGATCCAATGTCTAAGGTCAGGCATTTGCAAATAACTAAAAGTAGTGGATCTGATACATTCGATCTAAGCGCTGTAAGGTGTATAGAGGAGCTTTCACCTTTCAATCAAATTGATGGTGTTTCGAATGATTGCTTTATCGACCATGGGTTTAAAGAATTCGTTATTGAATTTGACGTGGGGCATTTAAAATAAAAACAATGGGCGACATGCTTGAATTTTTAGACTTGTTCTACATTGTAGAGTCGTTATTCGCTATGTCAGACGCTGAGTGTTGAACTTTGTATTTATGGCCTTTGGTCCGCCCTGTTTTACTTTGCAATATATAAATGTTTCCTTGATGTTTTGTTGTAACATAGGGCGACGATATTTCTTCAGCGCAGGCTGTTCTACAGGCACAACAGAACTTGCAAAATAAGGGGATACGCTGTGAAGCATCTTTTGCACATTTTTTGTGGGGTGTTAATGGCTTTAACTCTTAATGCCTGCGCCACTTTTAATGGCGTCAAGCCTATATCTCCTGATGTTGGGCATCCGGCTTATCATATTGTGGAGGTCGACAACCTTAAACCGACTTTAAAGTGGAAAAGAGCGGAAGATACCAATGTAAAATACGACTTAGTTATCCATGAAGGACCTGAAGCGAAAATAAAGTTTTTACCGGGGTGGAAAACATTTAAGCCCAATATGGTGTATTTTCGTGAAAATCTATCAGAGCCAGAACACTCTGTTGAAGTTGCCCTCAAACCCTCCCACATTTATTTTTGGTCTGTAAAAACAAACAAAAAAGACTCTGAATGGTCATATTACAATTATCATATGCTTGCAGGTATTTTCTATTATTATGATCCTAATGAATTATTTAGATTTAAAACCCCGAATTACTAAATTTGATCATGAGTATGGGTTGTTGGTTGTCTTTGGTGGGATTTAGGGGGAAAGGATGCGCTGGAGATCGTGAGCAATATATGATGGGTTTTTGCGACTTGTCATATCACATTGGGGGCGGGGCATACGGTGCACATTACATATCGCTTTGTTTCATTGAAAAGAAGAGCACGTATTCCGACCAGGGGGCTTTGTCGCAGGCCTCCCAAATCCATTCACGTTGAAGGGGGAAGCATCATGAAAAAGCTGGTCTGTGTGGTGGTTATCTGTGTCGCTGTGTTTGCCGGGCTTCCTGCGTCTGCCGACGGGGCAGCCCCGGGGCTTTGGGGTGTTTATTCCGACGTGTTTGAAAGCGCCAGGTACATCGATCTTACCCATGCATTTGAGCCTGAGCAGCCGGTGTGGCCGGGGTTTGCCAATGCGTCATTTAAACCGGCCAGGGCGGGCAAAGGCATCGACGGGTATGTGGCTCCCGGGCAGGAATTTACCTATGACAAGCATGGTTTCGTGGCCACAGCATATATGCTGACGACTGATCAGTACGGAACACAGCTTGACCCACCGGCCCACTGGGACAAATTCGGGGCGACCATAAGCGACATCCCGGCGACCTACGCCATTCGTCCCCTGGTGGTCATTGATATCCATGGCAAAGTAGAAAAAGACAAGGGCTACCACCTGCAGGTCGAAGATATCAAAGCCTGGGAAAAAAAGTATGGCCGCATCCCGAAAGGGGCTGTGGTGATGGTCCGGTCGGACTGGTACAAGCAGTGGGCGGATACCGAGCGGTTCAACAAAAAGCCCTTCCCCGGGGTCGGCCTGGAGGCGCTCAAGTTTCTTCACCTGGAACGACACATCCTGTTCCACGGCCATGAGCCCCTGGACACGGATACGACACCCACACTCGAAGGGGAATACTGGCTGATGCATAACCATTTTGCCCAGGCAGAAGGGGTGGCCAACCTCGACAAAGTACCGGAGGCAGGGGCACTGATCATTATCGGCTTTGCAAAGCCAAAGGGGGGCACAGGTGGCTACGCGCGATATATTGCCGTTGCTCCAAAGCAGTGGCCCCATGGTGTTTCCGTAACGGAGGTCCCTGGCGCCCCGCTTCCTGTCCAGGCCCATCCGTTGAAGCGGGATAAAAACGGTGTCATGCGGCCAACGCCATAGCAATCGGCATGAAAGTGGAGGCCTTTTTGTTAAAGGCATTTTGGCGGTGGAGACGCTTTTACAGGAAACGATGGACACGCCTGGCGCTCTGTCCTTTACCCGGAAGACCACGTGTACAGGATTATCCCGGACCATGACGTGAAGAGTTTTGGGATTGTGGCTGAAGGGGGGGCTTTATGCCGCCTCCCGTTGGTTTATCAGGGGAGGAGACAGCCCTGTTGATGCAGATGTCTTTACGCTTCCAATGCGTTCATAAGGGCAGGAAACGCTTCTGGTGAACTGGTTTTAAACAGCTCGTACCAGGCCCTCAGTACGTCGTCTTTGTAAAGATGCAGCGTTTGAAATATCTCCCTGGCAAATTCCAGGGGCGCCGTTCCCGAAGCTGTGATCACATTCTCGTCGTGGACAGCCAGGGCACCGACGTAATGGTTGCCCCCCTGGTAATTCGACGCTTCGAGGTACGCTTTGGCGTTGCTTGTATGCCGGATGGAATCAAGTAGTCCGATGCGTGCAAGGCCGTATGTTGCACCGCAGATAGCCGCCACCTTCAGGTTGTTGTCATGGAATGTTTTCGCCAGCTCAGCCACGTCCTCATGGGCGCCTTTCTCCCAGCTTGCCCCTCCGGGAAGTATCAGCATCTCAGCACCCGAGAGCGTAACCTCATCCATGCTTATGTCCGGTGTGATGTTGAGCCCGCCAGCCGATCGGACCGGCCTGCCATCAATACTGAAGGTTTTTAACCGATACGCGCCCGGGGTCTTTTGCATCATGGGGTTGTTCAGCCCTGTCGTGACATAGCCTATTTCCCAGTCCGAAAGGGTATCAAAAAGAAACAGGTAAACGGTTTGGGTCGCGGTCACTCACTCACCTCGTGGTCATTGGTTAATTTTTCTCGGATGCTTCTTATTTTCGAGGCCGCGACGGTCATCTCTTCAAGCTCCATGCCTTTTGAAAATTCGTTGGCCCAGGCAATTTGTCTTGTGGTTATTTCGTCCATGGCTTTTCTGCCCGACGGGGAGAGCGAGCACAGCTTTGCACGGCGGTGGGCCGGGTTGTCCCGGGTATCGATAAAGCCGTCTTTGATTAACTGGTTGGCTATGCGCTGCACATTCTGGCGAGACAGGCCCATGTGCCGGGCAATGTCTGAGACGGTTGCGGGCCCTTCTGTCAATGCACCCAACACCTGCCATCGCGCACTTGTGAGGCCGAGGTCCTTGACGAGGGCATTTCCGGCATTGATGATGGCCCCGTTGGCCCGGAATATCTCTAAGATAAGATCTGTGAGTTTGCGTCCGGTTTTTGTGTGGTGCATTGCGGCCCCCTTTTATGACAACAAGGTGTCATATTGACACTGTGTTGTCAAGCGGGGGCCGTGGGCGATTTATCCGCCCAGAAACTGCATGTTCAGGGCAAAGAAGATCTGCCATTGGGGTTGACCGGGACCGTCGTCGGCCACGGAATACTGTGGTTCGATGAAGAGGTTGTAGACTGTGGTCCCTTTTTTGATGACTTTCCCGATGCCGACGCCCATGGGTACAGAGTAATAGTCCCTTTCAAAGTTGTAGACCCACAGGGGCGCCGCCCGCAGGTAGATGCCGTCCCCCAGCTGGAAGAACGCAAAGGGCTGCAACACCCCGATGTTGACGTCATCCCGGTCGTCTTCACCGGCAAAGCTGGCCTGCCAGGTCAGCAGGTAGCCGTACTGGAACACAGGGGAGGTGGCCACAAAGGTGACCTGGGCCAGCCCGGCCGACCACTGCTCGGAGCCCAGGTCGTCGTCTGTTGCCGTGGGAGCGGTGAGCTGCGGCCCCAGGCCCACGCTGATCCCGGGGTTGCCTGTGTCGAAGAGGTAGGCTGCAAAAATGTTGAAATCCCCCAGGCCGGTCTCTTTGCTTCCATCAGGCGGTGTCGGAAAGGTGTTCACCGGCAGCGAGGCCCGCATCAGCCAGGAGGTCTCTCCGATACTGATGGGCTGGGCATAGCGGAACACAAACTGGTTGGCGTCTTCATCGGACTCGGTGAGTTTGCCGATGTAATAGTTCTGGAGGTTGAAGGCCTTCATGTTGGCCAGGGGGTTATTGGCCTGTGCCTCTGCGTTGGATGAGGAGGCTCCGGCCTGGTCCTGTGCTTCCGGCCCGGCCAGGGCAGGCTGCAGCAGGATACCAACCAGGAGGCATCCAACCAGTGCCGTCTTGACGCCATGTATCCAAAACCCCGTTGGTCCTCTGCCGACCTTACGATGTGTTTTCCGGGCAATCATTGTGGTTCCCTCCGTTTTATTCCATCGTTTTATTGTGGCTGTCAGTCCGGTGCTTATGGCATCTGCTCAATGTCGTTTAGCACCCAGGATTTGTCGAAGTACGGCTGACGGGGTTCGTACAGCCTGAAGTAGGTGAACCAGTTCTGGCCTTGGGCTGTTTGTATCCAGTTGCTCTCCATGCCTTTAGGGGAATCGGGGCCGATGTAAAGGGTGGTGGTGCCGTCATCGTTTGCCGTCACGTTGTTCAGGGAGTTGATTTCTGCTTTTTTCTGCTGGTTTCGGATCAGGGTGCGGGAGTCGCTCTCATAGACGGTGAGGGCCCAGAACTGACCCGCAGGGACGTCGGCGGGCACCACGAGCCTGTAGTTTTTTCCGCCGTCGAATCCAATGCCCTGGCTGTCTTCGTACTGGCCCAGGTAGGTGCTTCCCGGGCCCGGTTTCGACAGCTTCATGGCCCGGGTGGAGCCGATGGCTTCATGGAACCACGACGCCCTTTCGAAGAGCTCTCCGTGGGTGGGCTGAACCTGGTCGGGGGTGTTGATCAGCGCCACATACCAGCGCCTGTCCGGGTAGTACCGGGCGCCGTCGATGCGTTTTTTAAAGCTGTTGTTGACCGCCATGAGATACCCGACCCGCTCGGCCTCCTCCAGCAGGCTTATCTGCTCCGGTGAGGGGCTGAACGGCTTGCCCTTTTCGATGCCCAGGTTTTGCAGGATGGCGTAGAAGAAGAGATCTCGGTCGGCCATTACCTCTCGCTGCACCATGGCGTTGAGGTTCTCCCAGAAGGCCATGCCGTGGGGCTGGTACTGCTTGAAGGCGCCTGTGCCTTTTTGGAACTTTACTCGATCCGCAAGCTTCGGGCTGCCAAAGGGATAGGAATCAAACGCCGCGTTGATGCGGTCATGTTCCGGGCCCTTGGGGGCCATGTTCCGGGTGCCCAGCCAGACCACGTTGGTGGGGGATTCCACCACCGTGTAGCTGCCGTCATGGTCCGGCACCTCGTTTTCAGGGCCGACAATAAGCAGCTTGACGCCTTCTCCCCGGTCCGGTCCGGTGACCCCCGTATCCAGGATGGGCCGTTGCCACTGGTCTCCCACATATCCGGCGGTGCTGCCCGGGGGAATGACCCAGACCGCAGGGCCATGGACATGGGTGTCCACAAAGGAGATCACGTAGGTGACCTCCGTGTTGGGGGTCAGGATACCGGCGGCACCGTCATAGCCCTGGTAGAGGCAGATCCGGCCGTCCAGGCTCGGGTCGGCCCCCATGTCCACGTTGGCGTTTTCCCAGCCCTTCAGGCCCATGGCGGGCATGGCCCAGAGATAGGCCAGCACGGCACCGTAATAATCCATGGCCTCGTAAAGGGTTGTGGAGGACGCCGGGGTGGGGATCCCGTTGACCGTTTCGACATGGGCCACACCATATGCCTCTTGGCTTGCTGGCTGGGTTCCATGGGTGCATGCAGCACACATAAGGGGAATCAAGAGCACTGCGAAATACCTTTTCAGCATGGCTGGTCTCCTTTTGTCTTGGTCTGCTCTATGGGGTGGGCTGCCGCGATGAGGTCGTCGGCGGACGACCTTTTTTCCATGGCAAGGGCAGTTCCCGGGAAGAAAAGGCAAAGGGTAAGGCACGCGACGAAAACCAAAGACCGACGGTTCGGGTGGGCCATGGTGCAGCCTCCCTGGGCTGGATGCAGAAAGCGGTTTGTCGGGTGGGTGCCCGGCGGATCGGTGTGTCTCCGGAAACGGCCGGAATGGGGCTGAAGACGAATGGTGGTATGGTATAGTCTTGATATTATATCAGATTGTTTTGGGCGAGAGAACGCCTTTTCCAAGGCGGCGTCCCAAGGAACCATGGCGGCGGGATTGCCCGCGGCCTGACGTTTCGGCGGATTCCTTACAAATATTCTAACTTCATTTTTTTGTATTGGGGCTTCATCGTGAGCCGTTTCAGTGGGTTAAATTCCGGGCGGGCGTGTTGGATGGATTTTTCGATATGTTCCTTTTTAAGGTGCCTGTCAGGCGTTTGAGTTCGCGGTGAATGGCAATTCTTTATTTGAATCAGTGCGTTAAAATGGTTAACCAGTGGATACGATGTTGACACCATGATGATTATATACTATGTCTGAGGTCATCACATGAACCTCTGGTGTGTTTCATCTTTTCTCCTCGAGTCGAATCGAGTCTTTCCAAGTAACATTCCGTTTGTACCGGCTCGCCGGTTCCTTTTTCAAGGTTGATGGGAGTATTGTCTCTTTCCCTTCGATGGCCCCTGACACGCTCGACACGAGTTGGAGGAAATCATGACGGAAGTGATTCAACTGCCGACAGGCCAGTCCCTGGCCGATATCATCACCGAAAACGAAGCACTTCGGGAGGAGATCAAGGACCGAAGGGCACTGGATCGGATGCTTGCCTCGGTCTCGTCCGATTTCATGAACGTGACGGGGGAGTGGACCGGAGACGTTATCGAAAAGGCCTTGAAACGGGTGGCCCGGTTTGCCGGGGCCAAGCGGGGCATCGCCTTTCTGGTGCCCCGGGGCCAGGATGAATGCATCCTGTTTTTCGAGTGGATCTCCGAGGAGGACCCCGAAGGGAGTTTCGAGCCCATCTCGCCCCAGGCCTTTTCCGTTTTCCTTCCCCCCATGCGTGAAGAGAAAATCCTGATTCTGAGTCAAAAATCAGAGCTGGCGGACTTGAATTTCGAGCAGCGGCAGTTTTTGACGGCCCGGGGCTTCAGGGCCCTGGTGGGGCTCTACCTCAACAGCCGGGACGGCAAAGAGGGGGGGATTTTCCTGTTCGGTGGGCCGGAGGAAGAGTACCTGTGGCCCGAGGAGATGATTACCCGGTTTTTAAAAACCGTGGAGGGGCTCTTCATCAGCTCCATGCGCCAGGTGGAGCTGACCATGGAGCTCAAGAAAAGGGAGGCCCTGGCCTCGGCCCTTCTCAACGCCACCACCGATTCGGCGGCGCTGCTGGACACCGAAGGCAAGATTCTGGCCATCAACAGCTCCTTTTCCCGTCGGCTCAAGATCAGTCAGAACCACGCCAAGGGCAAACATTTTTACGACTTCTTTTCCCGGGACCTGGCCCGATTTCGACGCAAGCAGGTGAAGGCCGTTGTGAAAAGCGGTCACCCCGTGCGTTTTGAAGACGACAACAACGGCCTGGTTCTCTCCAACGTCATCTACCCGGTGTTCGACATCCGGGGCGTGGTGGAGCAGGTGGCCTTCTACTCCCATGACATCACCCCGTTAAAGGACGCCGAGCAGAGCATCCGGACCCTTACCGGAGAGCTGGTTCTGGCCCAGGAAGGCGAACGCCAGCGCATTGCCTACGACCTGCACGACAACGTGGCCCAGGAGCTGGCCACCCTGAAGATCAGCTGCGACACCCTGGTGGACGCGGCCCGGAAATCCCCGTCGGAGTTTGAAAAGACCGTCAGCGGGTTTTCAGGGATCCTCCAGAGTTCCATCAACACGGTCCGTGAGATGGCCTACGAGCTGCAGCCCCCCACCACGGGCAACATGAGCCTGGTGGACACCATCTACAACTACTGCGACGAGTTCAGCGAGCGGTTCGGGATCTCCGTGGATTTCTACACGGCCGGGATGCACAATGTGAACCTGGACAAGGAGCAGCAGCATCACATCCAGCGGATTATCCAGGAGGCCCTGAACAACGTGCGTAAACATGCCGGTGCCGACGGTGTGATTATCCGGCTGGTGGCGGCCCACCCCCACGTGATCCTGCGCATCGATGACGACGGCAAGGGCTTTGATGTGGCCCGTCGCATGGATGAGGTCCTCAGGGAGAAGCGCATGGGATTAAGGGGCATGGAGAACCGGGTGAGGCTCATCAAGGGGAGGGCACGCATCGAGTCCACCCCCGGTGACGGCACCCACCTCTTTTTTGAAATTCCCGCCGAACAGGTCGATGAGATGAACGACCACACGGAAAGGGACCAGTATTACCCTCTTTTTACGTGAAAGGTGTGCCAGATCCCATCCTGAGCATGGTGGGCGGCAATGGTGTACCCCTGTGAGACGAGCTGTGCCTCGATCTTTCCGGCTTCGGTGGTGAGAAGGCCGGAGAGGATCGCCTCCCGTTTTCCGAGAAACCCCTCCGAGACAACCAGGTGCTTCATGATGTCGTAGTGGATGTTGGCCACCACAAGATCCGCCGGTGCGTGCACCAGCTCCTCGGCACGTCCCTGGACGGCCAGGATTCGGTGCGAGAGCCCGTTGACCCGGGCATTTTCATGGGTGGTGCGTACGGCCAGATGGTTCAGGTCCACGGCCAGGACCCGGCTCGCTCCAAGGCGCGCCGCGCCCAGGGCCAGAAGTCCGGTTCCCGTGCCCAGATCCTGAACGATTTTGCCGGAAAGGCCCGGGCCCATGTCTGCCAGCAGCGAGAGGCAGCAGCTGGTGGTGGGGTGCGCCCCGTTGCCGAAGACCACCCCGGCATCGAGGAAGATTTCGTCCGGGCCGGGTGCGCCAGCGGGGGCTGCACCCCGCCCAAAGGGCCGGACGGTAAGGGGCCCGGCGGTGAAGGGCTCGGCGTCTCCTCCCTGCCACTGGTCGTAGGTCATGTCGTAGCGGTCGATGAGGGTGAGGTGGGGAGCGTTTCGGGTAAGGCGCTCAACCTCCTCGTCGGCGGGGCTCCCGAAAAAGAGGAAGGTGGAGGCGTCCTCCACCCAGTTGCCGAGGAAATCGGGATGATCCACGGGCGTGGCCGGGTGGATCACCCCTTCGATGTAATAGATAAAAAGCGCATCCGAGGCCTTCGGGTGCGCTTTTTTCATGTCGGAGACAGGAGGCGTCATGGGGCGGTGTCGACCTCCTTTTGAGCCTCTTTGAGTTTTTCCGAGACCGTCTCGGTGAGCTCTACAACCTCTTCCAGCAGTCGGCATACGCCATCGTAGCCTCCTTCCCGGGCACGTTCTGCCCATGTGAGGTAATTGCCCTTGTGGGCGTCGTTGTGATTGACCCAGTGGGTGAGCAGGGTGGCCAGCTGTTCCTGAAGGGAAAGGGGGGCGGAGTCATTCTGGTGGTCGTGGTCGTGGCTGTGACCGTGGCTGTGGTGGTGGTCGTGATGATGATGATGATCGTGATCGTGTGGCATGCAACCCTCCTAAAAGTATTTTTTTAATGGCGGCTTCGCATAACAGACCGAATGGTGGGAACTCCCCGTGGCGCGCACGGTGTGGCAGGGGAGGCGGGCAAGGCCCTTGGGCAAAAACTTTTTCACACTTGAAGGAGGGTGTCAAACAAAAGCGTTGGCCCGGATATGTCCGGGGAAAAGGGCCCGTCCAACGCAATGTGCGGGGGGCGCGGGAAATTATTGGGGAATATTCAGATGGTTGAAATGATAAATTACAACGTGTGAAAGGGCGTTTGCTTGTCGGTTTTCTTGCCGTTCCTAAAATATCCGGGTCAAGGGGTGCGAACGGCGTGAACAAAGCCGCAGCCGGTGAGGGGATGGGACTCCCGAATGTAGGTCTCTTTGTTGTTGGGGTTGAAGGTGACGGCCTCGGTGCTGGTGCCCCAGGCTCCGGTCTCCAGTTCCGATGTCCAGTACCACGGGGCCCCGCTGGTGGGGTAGTAGGGCTTGCCGTTGTATAGCAGGGCCAGCTCGTTGGGCAGGGGGATGCGCCAGTCGGTGAATCCGCCGATGGAGAGGCGCTCCACCCAGGCCTTGGCCGAGGCAAAGGGCATGCACCCATTCCCTGAGTTCCTGGAGTCCAGGATCATCCAGGTGAGGCCGGACTGGGTGTCCGTGAAGGTGCCGTTCCTGTGGTCCACGAATCGGTTGCCCTTGTCCCGGAGAAGGGTGCGGATTTCGGCTTCCCGTGCGGCAATCCGCGCGGCAGCCTCCTGCCTGCGCCGGGCTTCGGCCTGGGCCTGCTGTTGGGCCAGGAGGCGATTCTTCTCTTCTTCCAGGCGCCGGGCCTCAGCCTGGCGGGCCAGGAGGGTCTGGCGGGAGGCCTGTTCCTCTGCCAGGAGGCGCCCCCTCTGGGATTCCAGCTCACCCTTTAAGGTACGGGCCTCCTTGATAAAGGCGCCGTCCGGGTAGCGGTCCATGTAGAGCTCCACCTCCTGAATGCGAACAGAGATGGGGTTCTTGGGGTTGTCCGCAACCGCCCTGACCTCTTTCCACTGCCCCTGCTGGTCGGCTTTCCGGGCGAGGGAAGCGATCTCTTTTCTGATCTCCGAGGCCTGGGTGGTGTGGGGGTTGTTCTGGAGGAAGGCGATGTACATGGACCGGGCATTTTCAAAGGAGAGGCCCGCGGTCTCACGCCGCAGCCTGCTGAACTCGATGGTGTCGATCATCTCGCCGCGCATCAGCCACACTTCGTTGAAGCGGCTGTCTTCGGGGAACTCGGCGGTGAATGTGTCGGCAAGGGCAATGCAGGGCTCCCAGTTTTCCGTTTTGTAACAGGTGGGTGCCTTGCTTTTGAGCATCAGGTAATAGTCGTCGCTCACCGAAGCCACCAGGTTGGTGACCGGTCGGATGTGCTTGCCGTCGGGGTGATCCGAGAGATAGGCCCGGTAGAGCCCCAGGCGCTCCTGGGCGCTCCGGTCTTCTGCCTGGCGGAGTGTCTGGTAGTCCAGGTCGTCCAGCTGGGCGGGAAGGCTCTTGATCTTGAGGCGGATGGCCGTGGCAAAGGGCGTGCCCTGATTCGCCTTCAGGTGTGCCTTCATCATGCCCACGGAGGTGTCGATGAACTCCCCGTCCCGGGGCAGGGTGTCGATGTGGCGGTCCATCTCCATCAGGGCGTTGGCCTCGTTGAGGCGCTCGGTGACCTGCAGGGTGAACCGGTTGATAACATGGCTGTTCAGATAGGATTCCAGAAGGGTCTTCTGCTGCCGGAACTGCTTCATGGAGGCCAGGTCGGTCATGAGGGTGTTGAATTCCGTTTCCAGGGTGTGGGCACGGTACCAGATGTAGCCTCCGAAGGCACCGCCGCCGATGATCACACAGGCAAGAAAGACGATGAGAATGGTTCGAATGGGGCTGGACGGCTCTTCCTGATCCTCGTCTTCGTACTCATAGACCCAGGATCCGTCGCCCTCTTCCTCGGCTTCCTCGTCCATCGGCTCTTCGTCCAGGCCCAGGTCCACGCCCGGGGACAACGAGGCGGTCACCGGCATGGCAGGCGGTGTCGCATCCGGCATGGAGGGCATGTCCGGAAGGGGAGGGAGATCACCCGGAGGAGCCGCGGGCTCGGGTTTTTCCTCCATGACAAATTCCATGGCGATCTGGTCGTCCACGGAAGGGGCTGTGCGGGCGGGGGCTGGCGGGGGCCCCTCTGCGGCGGCTTTGGCCGCCTTGTCGTCCCGGAGTTTGAGGCCCTCCATGAGGATGGTGAGAAGGGGGGTGGTGATGTTGTGCTCGGGGGCCGGGGCGTTGTCGATGACAATGACGGTGTCGTCCCAGCAGATGATTTCGTACACTGCGTCGAGGCCGTGGAGGGCTCCGGATTCGGCGGCCACGAGGTTGCCGTCGTTGATCCAGAGGTAGCCGACGTCATCATTGGCGTAGATTTTCAGCGTGCAGGACGTCTTGTCCATCTGGACGATCTGCAGGAATGAGCTGAGGGAAATCCCCTGTATCTGGCCTCCAACTTCAATCTTCATCGATTCGGTTACCACCTTAGAATGACGCGTGAATCCCCTTGTGGCTCGGGGAAAATGAAAAATCCGGTTTTGCAGCGGTATCCCGGTGGGTTACGATGCAGGAATTCTGGCGTGAATCCGTCCCGGTGTGTCTTGGGCTCGAAATCCTGGGCTGTAGGGCAGGATCTGCGGGTTGATAGACTAGGAAATAAACTATCAGATCGGCATGTTGGTGTCAATCGGTCCACCGCCATGGACGACGGGATGAAAATTGGTTAACGGCCACGGCCAAAGATGGTGTAGACTCAATTCCTTCGGGCCCCTTCCATGGTGCATGGGAGGGGCCGGGTGCGTTTTTGCGGGGCGCTTTAGGGGGCCCGGCACAGAGCAGCGTTGATATACAGGCAGTTGACTTTTGATGGAGTGATGCATGAACGGCAACAAACGTCTCGTGGGCATGGCCGGGTTGGTCCTGGTGGCCTTTTTCTGGGGGATGACCTTTACCGTGATCAAGGAGGCGCTGGACGATGTCCCGGTTGCCTTTTTCCTTGCCCAGCGGTTCCTTCTGGCCTTTGGGCTTCTGTTTGTGGCGCGGCCCCTGGCCAAGGCTCCCCTGAACACCTACACCCTGGGGCGCGGCGTGCTTCTGGGGGGGCTGGTGGTGATGGGCTATGCCCTCCAGACCGTGGCCCTCATCGACACCACCGCATCCAATACCGCCTTTCTGACGGGCCTGAACGTGGTGTGGGTGCCCATCCTGGCCGTGCCCCTGCTCAAGCGCCGCCTGGAAGCCCCCAAGGCCGTGGGCGCTGTCCTGGCCGTGGGCGGGATCTACCTGATGTGCGGCCTCCTGGGCGGGGAAGGCCTCGGCCATGTGAACCGGGGCGACCTCCTTGCCCTGGCCTGCTCCGTGTTTTTCGCCCTGCACATCCTCTACACCGGCCGCTATGCGTCTCGGTGCGACAGCTACTGGCTTGCCGTGATCCAGCTGGGAACCATCGGCGTGCTCTGCGGAGGCGCGGCCCTTGCCAAGGGCCAGCCCCTGTTCTCCTGGAAACCGGAGATCGCCGTGGCCCTGATTTTGTGCTCCTTTCTGGCCACTGTCCTTCCCTTTCTCATCCAGACCACGGTCCAGAAATGGGTCTCCCCTTCGGATACCGCCCTGATCTTCTGCCTGGAGCCGGTCTTTGCCGCCCTGTTTGCCTGGGTCCTGGCCGGTGAGGCCATGGGACGCATGGAGTACGGGGGGGCGGCGCTGATTCTTCTGGGGATGGTGGTGTCGGAGAGGTGGAAGATGGGGAAGGGGGAAGGTCAAAGGCTAAAGGCTAAAGGCGAAGGGCTAAGGGCGAAGGGGTGAATGGTGAGTGGTGAGTGGGGGCGCTCCGTCGGTGTTGGCGGGGCGTTTTTTGTTGGGGTGGGGGAGGCGAAGGGCTAAGGGCGAAAGGTTAAAGGGTGAATGGTGAATGGGGGCGCTCCGTCGGTGTTGGCGGGGCGTTTTTTGTTGGGGGAGGGGAGGCTAAGGGCGAAGGGGGAAGGCGGAAGGTTAATGGCGAAAGGGGAAAAGGGGAAAAGGGGAAAAGGAACGCCCTGCCGGTGGGGGGCAGGGCGTTTTTTGGTGAAAGAGGGGGGGGGCTGGATCAATCCGGGTCTGTGAGGAGCATGGGCTGTTCCGGTTCCTTGACTTCCACGCGGTCCACCTTCTGGTAGCCGCGGGGGAGTTTTTTGCCCCGTAAGCCCCGTGAACTCATGTACTCGGCCACGTTGCCGGGCTTGAGGGTGAGGTGGCGCTTGCCCGCGTAGATGATGATGCTGCTCTCCTTCTGGAGGGTGAACAGGCGGATGAGCAGCTCTTCTCCGGCCTTGGCTTTTGCCGACGGAATGTTGATGATCTTGTTGCCTTTGCCCTTGGGGAGCATGGGCAGGTCCCGTAAGGGGAAAATGATCATGCGGCCCTCGCTGGTGATGGCGGCCAGCAGGGTGTCGTCCAGCGTGGGGACGGCAAGGGGCGGAATGGGCGAGGCCCCTGCAGGCAGGGTGAGAAGGGCTTTGCCCGCTCTGTTCTTGCTCAGGAGGTCGCCGAACTTGGCAATAAACCCGTACCCGGCGTCCGAGGCCATCAGGAGAAGGTCCTTGCGGCTTCCGGTGATCATGTGCCGGAAGGTGGCCCCTGAAGGCGGTGCAAAGCGGCCTGTGAGGGGCTCGCCATGGCTCCTGGCCGAGGGCAGGGTATGGGACTCCAGGCTGTAGCTTCGCCCTGTGGAGTCGATGAAGGCGGCGAATTGGGAGCTTTTGCCTTCAGCTGCGCAGAGGAGTTCGTCCCCTGCTTTGTACTTGATGCGGGACAGGTCCACGTCGTGGCCCTTGGCCGAGCGGACCCAGCCGTTCTTGGAGAGGATCAGGGTCACGGGTTCCGTGGGGATGAGGTCCTTTTCCGAGAGGGCCTGGGCTTCCTGGCGCTCCACCACAGGGGACCTGCGGTCGTCGCCGTAGAGCTTGGCGTCGGCCTTGATTTCTTTCTGGATGAGCTTAACCAGGCGCTTGCCTGAGCTGAGGATCTTTTCCAGCTCGTCCCGCTCCTTGGCGAGTTCTTCCTGCTCGCCCCGGATCTTCATCTCTTCGAGTTTGGCCAGGTGGCGCAGGCGCAGCTCCAGGATGGCTTCTGCCTGCTGGTCTGTGAGGCCGAAGCGCTCCATGAGGGCGGGCTTGGGCTTGTCCTCGCTTCTGATGATGGCGATGACCTCGTCAATGTTGAGGAAGGCCACCAACAGGCCGTCTAAGATGTGCAGGCGCTTTCTCACCTTTTCCAGGCGATGGGTGAGGCGGCGGGTGACCGTGTCCTTGCGGAACTCCAGCCATTCGGAGAGGAGCTGCACAAGCCCTTTGACCTGGGGCTTGCCCGATGTGCCGATGACGTTCATGTTGACCCGGTAGTTGCGCTCCAGGTCCGTGGTGGCAAAGAGGTGATCCATAAGGGCCTCTCTGTCGATGCGGTTGGACCGGGGTACCACCACGATGCGGGTGGGGGCTTCGTGGTCGGATTCGTCCCTTAAGTCCGCCACCATGGGCAGCTTTTTGGCCTGCATCTGGGCGGCGATCTGCTCGATGACCTTGGCCCCTGAGACCTGGTAAGGCAGGGCCGTGATGACCAGGTCCCCGTTTTCCCGGCTCCACACTGCCCGCATCTTTACGGTGCCGTGGCCCGTGACGTAAAGCTTGCGCAGGTCCTCGGCCGGGGTGATGATCTCGGCCTCCGTGGGAAAGTCTGGGCCCTTGATGTGTTCAAGGAGTTCCCGGGTGTCGGCCTCGGGGTGAGAGAGAAGGTGCACGCAGGCATCGGCCACCTCCCGGAGGTTATGGGGCGGGATGTCCGTGGACATGCCCACGGCAATACCCGTGGTGCCGTTTAAAAGCAGGTTGGGCAGCCGGGCCGGAAGCACGGCCGGTTCCTGAAGGGTGCCGTCGAAGTTGGGGATCCAGTTCACCGTGCCGTGGCCCACCTCGTCTAAAAGGACCTGGGCGTAAGGGGAGAGGCGGGACTCGGTGTATCGCATGGCGGCAAAGGATTTGGGGTCGTCAGGGGCCCCCCAGTTGCCCTGGCCGTCCACCAGGGGGTAGCGGTAGGAGAAGTCCTGGGCCATGAGCACCATGGCCTCGTAACAGGCCGAGTCCCCGTGGGGATGGAACTTGCCCAGCACGTCGCCCACGGTACGGGCCGACTTCTTGTACTTGGCCGTGGCCTTGAGCCCAAGCTCGCTCATGGCGTAGACAATACGCCGCTGGACCGGCTTGAGCCCGTCCCCGATGTGGGGCAGGGCGCGGTCGAGGATGACGTACATGGAGTACTCCAAGTACGCGTCCTCGGCAAAGTGCTTGATGGGCTGCTGCTCGCCACCCTCTTCGGTGAAATGTGTTTCGTGTTTCATTTAGAAAAATGCCTTCTATGGTCAAAGCCGGTTCAAAAAGCATGCCTCCGGCGCCAGGGACTTTCATCTTCGCCCTGGCCCTCAGGGTCGCACATGCTCCGTCCCTTCGTTTTTCAGGGGCCTCACATGCTACACAACCAGGGTGTTGGCCTCGGCGAGGTCGCCTTTGGTCTCCAGCCAGTTGCGTCGGTCCGACGCCCGCTTTTTGGCAAGGAGCATGTCAAACAGGGCGTCCGGGGCGTCGTTCTCGTCCCCTGTGGTGAGCTGGAGAAGCCGCCGGGTGTCCTCGGCCATGGTGGTCTCCCGGAGCTGCAAGGGGTTCATCTCGCCCAGGCCCTTGAATCGCACCACGTTGACGGTGCCGCGCTTCTTCTCCTTGGCAATGCGGTCCAGAATGACCTGCTTTTCCGCTTCGTCCAGGGCGTAGTGCACCTCCTTGCCGATGTCGATGCGGAAGAGGGGCGGCATGGCCACATAGACATGGCCCTCTTCCACCAGGGGGCGGAAGTGCTTGAGGAACAGGGCGCAGAGCAGGGTGGCGATGTGCAGGCCGTCGGAGTCCGCGTCGGCCAGGATACACACCTTGCCGTAGCGCAGCTGCTTAAGATCGTCGGAGCCGGGGTCCACGCCAAGGGCCACGGCAATGTCGTGGATCTCCTTGGAGTTCAGCACCATCTCGGGCTCCACCTCCCAGGTGTTGAGGATCTTACCGCGCAGGGGCATGATGGCCTGGGTCTGGCGGTCGCGGGCCTGTTTGGCCGAGCCGCCTGCGGAATCACCCTCCACCAGGAAGAGCTCGGTGCGGGCGATGTCGGTCTCCACGCAGTCGGCCAGCTTGCCGGGAAGGGCCGGGCCCTGGGTGATCTTTTTACGCGCCACCTTTTTACCGGCCTTCATGCGCTTCTGGGCCCTGGCCAGGGCCATCTCGGCCAGGAACTCCCCTTCGGCCGTGTTCTGGTTGAGCCAGAGGCTGAAGGCGTCCTTGGCAATGCCCGAGACATAGGCGGCGACCTGACGCGAGGAGAGGCGCTCCTTGGTCTGGCCCGAGAACTGCGGGTCGGCCATTTTTACGGAGAGAACGTAGGCGCAGTTTTCCCAGATGTCTTCAGGGGCAAGGCGCACGCCCCGGGGCAGCAGCTTGTGGATGTCGCAGAACTCCCTCAAGGCGGCAAGCAGGCCGCTCCTCAGGCCGTTGACGTGGGTGCCGCCCTGGGCCGTGGGGATGAGGTTGACGTAGCTCTCGGCCACCACCGTACCCCCTTCGGGGAGCCAGGTGACGGCCCAGGAGGCGGCTTCGCTGTCCCCTTCCAGCTCTCCGATAAAGGGCGGGGAGGGGACCTGCTCCAAGTCGCCCAGGCTTTCGGTGAGGTAGGCGGAGAGGCCGTCCTCATAATACCAGCGGTGCTTTTCTCCCCCGGGGATGTCCCGGAAGCAGACGGTGAGGCCTTTGCAGAGAACGGCCTTGGCCTTGAGGATGTGGATGAGTCGCCTTACGGAAAATTTTGCGGTGTCGAAGTAGCTGGCGTCGGGCCAGAACCGGACTGTGGTGCCGGTGTTCCTCCGGCCCACTTCCCCCACCTGGGTCAGGGGAGAGACTGTCTCCCCGTGTTCGAAGGCGATGGCGTATTTCTTGCCGTCCCGCCGGATCTCAACCTCCACACGGGTACACAGGGCGTTGACCACCGAGACACCCACGCCGTGAAGGCCGCCTGAAAAGGTGTAGTTCTTGCCGGAAAACTTGGCGCCGGCATGGAGACGGGTCATGATGAGCTCCACACCGGTGATCCCCTCTTCGGGGTGGATGTCCACGGGCATGCCGCGTCCGTTGTCGCTCACCTCCAGGGAGCCGTCCTCATAGAGCACCACCGAGACCTTGTCCGCGTACCCGGCGATGGCCTCGTCCACGCTGTTGTCGATGGCCTCCTGGGCCAGGTGGTTGGGGCGGTCGGTGTCGGTGTACATGCCCGGACGGCGCCTGACGGGGTCAAGGCCCTTGAGGACCTCGATGGCATCCGCATCATATCGTTTTTCATGCAAGTCCATAGTGGTGAAACAACACTCCTAGAAAATCCGATTCAACGTCTTTTAAACGCAAGGGATACATCCGGCAGGAGCGGCGCTTGCCGCGTGTGCCGTGGGGTTTGCCGATACCGGAAGATGGGCCGTTCGTGACGAAGGCCGACCGTGGAAGGCAGCACCAAAGATGGCCGCCATGGCGCTCCGGTTTCGGTATCATAACCTTTTTTGAAGTTTTCGCAATTTTTTTGTGGAGACGGGGAGGGCAGGAACCTATCGTGAGACATAACGACGGGTTGTGAAGCAGGGAAGGGCGGATGAAAACACTACAGGCTCTCTCGAATGGGTGCTGATGGCGTCAAGAGAGCCTGAGGTCTTCTGCGGGCGGTACGTGGGATGATGACGGGATCGGCGGCGGTCGGTGTCAGGTGGTGTTCCAACGGCAAAAAGGCAGGTCTGCCGGCGCGGCAAATTCTTTGTGCCGGAGTCGGGACCCACCCACCGAACGCGTTATGAACCGGTCAATCAAGCCTGAGCGAAAACCACTACTTGGCGGCTTTGATCACGTTGCCGGACTTGATGCAGCTGGTGCATACGGTCATCTTCTTCACGGTGCCGTTTTTGAGGGCACGAACGTTCTGAAGGTTGGGATTGAAACGGCGCTTGTTGACATTGTGGGCGTGGCTCACGTTGTTGCCAACCATCGGCTTTTTGCCACATATTTCACACATCTTGGACATGTTGCACACTCCTTTTTTCACGTTGATGGCTTTGTAAAACGGCCGGTAGGGCCGGATATCCATTCGGCAAGACACAAGTGGTTTACCGGCTCTTTTTTACGAACCCGTCAAGGCGTCAGGTGACGTAAAAAAATAACGAGTCTGTATAAAACAAAAGTCAGGCCGTGTAAAGCCTTTTTATCGCTTCGAATCAAACGGGAAGAAGGGCCGGCGCTTCAACGCCCGCCCTTTTGCTTCCTGCGGGTTGCTTACGGGGGTGACCGCACGGGGAAACCGGCCTATTCGGCTTCCTTGGCTTCCTCTTCGGCCAGCTTTTCCCGGGACTGAGTCGCCAGCTTCTGGGCTTCTTCGTCATACCCGAGACCGGCGTAGGCGTCGATCACCGTCTGGAAACGGTGAAGGGCGCTTTTGTACTTTTTGTTCTTCAGGTAATAGCGGCCGACGTACATCTCGTGACCGGCAAGGCTCTTCAGGCAGACCTCCCTCTTTTTCTTCGCCTCATCCACATAGGCGCTCTCGGGGTACTGCCTGATCAGGCGCGTAAAGATGGAGATCGCTTTGATGGCCTGGGCCTGGTCCCTGTCCACCGTGTCCAGCCGGTTGAAGTAACAAAGGGCCTGCTGGTTGATGATGTAGTCGATGGACTCGTGCCGGGGGTGGAGCTTTTCAAACTCTTCGTAGGCAATGGCCGCCTCGTCGTAGGCTTCCATTTTGAAGTGGGCCTCGGCGATGTTGAACTCCGCCTCCACGGCCAGTTTGTCAAAGGGGTACCAGTCCCTGAGTTTGGTGTAGATCTTGATGGCCTCTTCGTAGCGTTCCTTTTCAAACTGGACCCTGGCGTCTTCGGCCAGCTCCGGGGCCAGCTTCTCTTCTTTGGTCTTGGGACCGCAGGAGACAAAGGCAAGCGAGACAAAGGCGATGAGTACGAGGGAGATCAGACGCTTCATGGATCAGTGCCCTTCTATGTAGTGTTCAGCCGAGGTGGCGGCAATGGCGCTGTCGCCCACTGCCGTGGCAATCTGGCGCAGGGGGGTGCTCCGGACGTCGCCTGCGGCAAAGACACCGGGGATGTTGGTGGCCATGTTGGCGTCGGTCTTGATGAAGTTCCACTCATCCATGTCCAGGGCGGTGCCCAGAAAGTCGGTGTTGGGAAGGATGCCGATCCAGATGAAGCAGCCTTCCGCGGCGATCCTCTTCTCTTCTTCGGTCTTCACGTTTTTCACGGTGACGCCCTCAAGCCCGAAGAATCCGTCCAGGCCGGTGACCACGGAGTCCCAGACCATCTCGATCTTGTCGCTGGCCAGGGCCCGCTCCTGAAGGATCTTGGCGGCCCTGAGCTGGTCGCGTCGGTGGACCAGGTAGACCTTTTTGGCAAACTTGGTGAGGTAGAGGCTCTCCTGGACGGCGGTGTCGCCGCCGCCCACGGCCACCACGGTCTTGTCCTTGAAGAAGGGGCCGTCGCAGGTGCCGCAGTAGGAGACGCCCTTGCCGTGGAATTTATCCTCGCCCACGTGGAGGGTGCGGGGGGAGGCCCCGGTGGTGATGATGACGGTCTTTGCCGTGAGGACCTTGTCCCCGACGGTGATGGACTTTACCTCGCCTTCGAGTTCCGCCTTCTCCACTTCGCCGTATTCGAATTTAAGGTCGAACTGACGGGCTTGCTCCAGCATCTTGTCGGAGAGGTCGGGGCCGCTGATGCCCTCGGGGAAGCCGGGATAGTTTTCAATCCAGTCGGTGATGAGAACCTGGCCGCCGGTGGCGGCTTTCTCAACCAGGACGGTGTTGAGGCGTGCGCGGGATGCATACATGCCTGCGGTGAGGCCGGCGGGGCCACCGCCGATGATGATCAGGTCGTAATTGTTTTCTGCCATGTCTTCCATCCAGAATCGACGGGGCACAGATGACGGTGCGGCCCGTTCCTTTGCCTTTCGGCGAAAAGAGCGGGCCGCGTATACGCCCGGACGTGCTCCGTCCGTATGATGCCTGCGCGTGTTCTGCGGATCATGCCCCGGGTCGGGGCGCTTTGCAGGGCGCGGTCATCGGGTCAGTCTTAGAGAAGCTTGCCGATGGTCTCTTCCAGCTTTGCCTTGGCCGTCATGCCGGTGATGGTGTCCACAATCTCGCCGCCCTTGACAAAGAGCAGGGTGGGGATGGCGCGCACTTCATAGCGGCTGGGGGAAAGGGGGTTGTCGTCCACGTTGCATTTCACGAACTTTACCTTGCCGTCGTATGTGCCGGAGAGCTCTTCGATGATGGGACCGATGGCTCGACAGGGGCCGCACCAGGGGGCCCAGAAGTCCACAACAACGGGAAGGTCGGCGCTCATCACTTCAGTTTCAAACGTGTCATCTGTAATATTGAGGATACCTTCAGCCATGATCGTTTTCCTTTGCTTGATATGGGTTGTTTTTCGATGATTTTCTTTGCGTTGAAATATATTTACGCTTCACGGCCTTGTCAAGTGGCCCCCTTCGGGATTCCCGGGCCGGTGTAGCCTCCGAAGGGCAGGGTGGCCTGAGGCAACGAAAAAAACGTCGGCATCCCCGGTAGATGGGGTGCCTCGATATGGGGTGGGCATTGGTGCCGGGCTGCGGCCCGGCGGTGTTGTTACACGCTCTGGCTTTTGCGGGACCTGGATTTCATTGAGTATACCTTCTTTGGCGCGAATGGGAAAGGCCTCTTGCGCCGGTGGGCCCTACACCGGCAGGCTCTGGTTCCAGGTGAGGGTGTCGGTGATGATCTTTCCGATGTGATGTTCCGCAAGGTTTATGGTGCGGGCTTCCCGGGCCATCTCAGTCCACTGGCCCTGTTCAAAGGCCCTGGCAAACCGAAGGAAGGGGGCCTGGGGGCCGGTGCCGCTGGTGAGGGCCGCCACCGTGGCCGGGGAGAGGGGCAGGTGGCTGAGCACCTCCTTCATGGGGCGATGCAAAATGGTGTCGATGAGGGAAAAAATTCCCAGGGTGAAAAGCTCTGCAGGGTCGGTGCGCAGGCTGGAGTGGCCCACGGCAAGTTCGCAGATGCGTCCGCGCACCGCAGAGACGCGCAGCAGCTCTTCAGGCACGTCCGAGGCGAGGTTGCCCATGGCGATGAGGCCCACCAGGCGACGCACCTCGTCGAGGCCCAGCATGCGAAGGGCCTCCCTCAGGGAGGAGGCCGGATGCTTGAGGCCGTACCAGGCGCTGTTTAAATGGGAGAGGAGCTTGAACACGATGGCCACGTCCGTCACCACGAGGCGTTCCACAGCCTCCACATCCACGTCGGAGCGATTGATCTCGGCCACCAGCCGCAGCAGGGTGAGGCTGGACGCGGGGATCTCTTTGCCGGAGATGACCTCCGGCCGGCAGAAGAAGTACCCCTGGAAAAGGCTGAAGCCCAGCCCGGCGGCCCAGGCAAACACCTCCCGTGATTCCACCTTTTCCGCCAGGAGGGTGATCCCCCTTTGGCGGGCGGAGCGCGCCAGGGCCTCCACCTTTTCGGGCGGGGTGTCCAGCAGGTCCACTTTGATGATGTCGGCCACATCAAGGAAGGGGCTGGAGGCGGCGTCCAGCACAAAATCATCCAGGGCCACGGTGTATCCGCGGGCCCGTGCTTCGGCCAGGGCGCGCACGACTTTTGGGGTGGCAGGCACGGTCTCCAGGACCTCGATGACGGTCTGCTTTAAGGGGAAAAGGCTTGGGATTCCGTCGTTTATCAGCTTTTCTGTGAAGTTGATAAAGGCATACTTTCCGTTTGTTAAGGTGTCGATGCCTATGGTAAAGAAGCTGCTGGAGAGAAGCTGAGACGTGGCCATGTCCCCGTCCATCTCTTCGGGCATGGCATTGTGCCTGCCGTTTCGAAAGAGAAGCTCATAACCGTAGACCTGCGTGCGTGTATCAAAGATCGGTTGCCGTGCTATATGGGTATCCATCTGTCGTTACTCCCCGGTGTGCCGTTGAACCTGGTCGAACCCTGGTGTCTGTGCAAGAGCCGAAAGTATAGGGAAACAGCGAGGGGCGGTCAAAAGAAAAAGAGACGGTCGCTCCCGAGAGAAGTGTTTTGCTGCGGGACCGCACGACAAAACCAGGTAAAGGAGTCGGATGAAAGGGAATTCTAAGATGAACATCGGTGTGTTGGTTTCTGGGGGAGGGTCCAACCTCCAGGCGATTATGGATGCCGTGGCCGTGGGCGACCTGGATGTGAATATCGCCTGTGTGGGCTCGGACAACCCCGATGCAGGCGGCCTGCAACGGGCCGATAAGGCGGGCATTCCCACCTTTGTCACCGATTACGGCGCCCTCTTCGGCCGCTGGCGAGACGGGGCTCCCCTGCCCGAAGATTTCTGCCTGGAGACCGTGGCCGCCCGCCAGAGCCTGATGAAAGGCAGTGACCCGGATTCCCTGAGGGCCTTCCTTGAGAAGCGCGCCATGGCCGAATCAGCCCTGCTGGCCGCCCTGGTACCCTACAAGATCGATCTGCTTGTTCTGGCCGGGTTCATGCGGGTCCTGACCCCTTACTTCATTGATGCCCTCAACACCGACCCGAACCGGCCCCGCATTATGAATATCCACCCGGCCCTTCTCCCCGCCTTCCCCGGCACCGACGGTTACGGGGACACCTTTCGCTACGGCTGCAAGGTGGGGGGCTGCACCGTTCATTTTGTGGACTACGGCGAGGACTCCGGCCCCATCATCGGCCAGAGCAGCTTTTCCATTGACCCGGGCGACGACCTGGACGCCGTCAAGAAAAAAGGTCTGGCCGAAGAGTGGCGCCTCTTCCCCGAGTGTATCCGGCTTTATGCCGAAGACCGCCTGAACGTTGTGGAACGTGAAGGCACCCGCGTGGTGGAGATTCTTCCCGAGAAGGATTGATCTGCTGAAAACGCCTGGTTGAAGAACAGGAAAGGCCACGCCCATGGGACTGCATGGGCGTGGCCTTTGTGTTTTGTGAGGCGAGATTGATTGGGGCGAATCGTCCGCAATGGCGGAGGCAGAGCCTGGGAACGAAGGCCGGGAGCATTCGCGAACCTGGGGTGCAGGGGATGTATCCCCTGCTCTTTATCCGTTAAGGATTCGGGCCATCATGGGCAGGGCCACGGCCGTGCCGATGGTGCTGCCTAAGTTGGTGAAGACCACCACGAGGAGGACCCGGGTCACCTTGTTGCGCCAGAAGCCTTTGACCGAGAGGATGTCGTCTCCCAGGCTCTCGAAGTCCATGACCTTGGGCTTGCGCACAAAGGCCTCCACGAGGCCGGAGACCCAGCCTGCAGCCACCATGGGGTTCAGGGAGGTCAGGGGGGCGGCAAGGACCGCCGAGGCAATGGTGGCGGGGTGCCCGAAGGCGATGATGGCTCCGATACCGGCCAGGATGCCGTTGGCGGCGATCCACCAGCCCATCATGCCGGCACCGGCTTCGGCGCCGCCGCTGGAAAACCCGTAGATGATCAGGGCGGTGACCAGAAGGGGCAGGCCCCATTTCAGGACCTTACCGGTCTTTCCCGGCGGGGGGACCTCGTCTAAAGAGGTGATATCGATGGTGTTGTCGAAGTAGCGCAGGATGCCGGGCAGGTGCCCTGCCCCCACCACGGCCACGACCTTGTTCCCGGCCGCGTGACGGATGTTGTGGGCCAGGTAGCGGTCCCTTTCGTCGATGAGAATCTCCCGGAGGGCCGGGTGGGATTTGCCCACGTCTTCCAGCACGCTCTCCAGCATGTCCTGGTTTTTGAGCTTTTCGATCTCCTCTTCTTCGATGTCGTCGGCGCTGCCCACGGAAAGAAGCATCTGGAAGAGCAGGGAAACCTTCTTGAAAAAGCCCATGGAGTGCCAGGCCCGGGACAGGGTGGTCTGGACGTTCCGATCGGCCAGGACCAGCTCGGCCTCCACTTCGTCGGCTTTGGCAACGGCGCGGATCATCTCTTCACCGGGCCGGATGTCGAATTTTTCAGCCACCTTTTTCTGGAACGAAGCCAGGAGGAGGTTGGCCAGGAGGAGAAAGGATTTCTTCTCCCGGATCACCTTGATGATGTCCATGTTGCGCCAGGCGTCCCGTTCGGTCATGGACTGGTGGCGGGCCTGACAGAGCTCCACGCACACGGTGTCCGGCTTCTCCTCTTCGATGACGCGCTCCACGAGCTCGGCGCTCTCGCGGGAGACGTGGGCGGTGCCGATGATGATGTACTCCTTGCCGTTACGCGTCAGGCGTTTGACCATCTCTGTGTTTTGTTCCGTTGATTCCATTATACTAAGGTATCCCTTGTGGTTCACATGTCAGTGGGGTTGCGGGTCAGTCGCAGGGCGATGCGCTGCTGTCGCCCTGGGTCCAGCGCTCCAAAAAGTAATCGGGGACGGGCGTGGTGCCGACCTCCCCGGGAAGGTCTGTCAACATGGTCTCGGTGATCTCCTGCTCGGTTTCGTCGCCCAGGAGCAGGGCAATGCCCAGGGCCCGTTGGAGATGCCAGGCCGCGTCCTCGGGTTGGTCCATGAGTGCCAGGCAGCGGCCCATCTCCCGAAGGTCTCCGGCCATGCGGAGCAGGGCGCCCCGCTCCTGGTCCGCCTTCAGGGCCTTGGAGAACGCGGTAAAGGCTTCGTCAAAACGTCCCAGGTAAAGGTGGCACTTGCCGATGGCCACGTTCAGGGAGGCGTCGAACGAAAGGCCCGGGCTTTGTTCCTTTTGGGCAAGGGCCTGAAGCATGGTCAGCGCCCCCTGGGCGTCCCCGGTTTCCCGCATGAGGTTGGCCCGGACAACCTGTGTCTGGGGCCAGGAGAATCCCACCTCAAGGGCGCTGCTGTCCGCCAGGTCAAGGCGGCTCTCCGCCAGAACCGCTGATCTGCCCATGAGGTGGGCGGCGGCCATGTTCGTCAGCACCCGGACTTCGCCCCGGGTGTTTTCACTGCTTTCGTGGATCCATAGTGCCTGCTCGTAGAAGACCAGGGCATCTCCAGCCTGCCCGTTTTCCAGATAGACATTGCCGATGTTGTTGAAGCAGGCTGCCAGGGCGTCCTGGTCGTCGGCCAGGGTGAAGAGTTCCACGGCCTTGAAGTAGCTCTCCACGGCCTTTGTGGAACAGCCCCGGATGGCAAAGCGGTCACCGGTCTCCACGGCGCGGGCGCCCTTGGTATAAAACGGGTTGGTGGGCGCAGGGGCCTTGCCGCCGGTGGCGCAGGCGGAACATCCGGCGAGGATCGCAACCGATATGAACAGCGCAAGGGGTTTCATGGGTATGTTACCTCCTGTGATCAGCGTGAACCGAGGCAGTGATTTGTGTGGCTCATCACGGGCGTCGAGCGGGGCGGCGATGGGTTCAAGTCATAGGGCATCCCGAGGCCACTCTCTACAAGATCATGCGCCCGGCATGCGGGGGAACCCGGTATGTAGTACCTCGTCGGGCTCCAACACCCTGCAATGCAAGGCCATCATATATACACCCATCGCGTTGACCCTGTCACCAAAAAACTCCGGAGGACCCGGTAGGGACGCTGTCTATGGAAACGTGGATTTGTATCGATAGAAACAATTGGACAGGGCCCTTGGGGGCGGAGATTATGCAATTCGGACGGGCCGCGTCGTGCCCGTGATACATGGCGTTGACAGTTTTCGGACACCCGATGAAGGAATATCATGGAAACACTCGATTTTAAAGGGCTGGCATGTCCCCAGCCCGTGATTCGCACCAAGGCGTATCTGGAAGAAACCGCCGACTGCCTTGATCTCGCCGTACAGGTGGACAACAGGGCTGCGGCGGAAAATGTGACCCGTTTTCTGGAAGGCCAGGGCTTTGCCGTGGCCACGGAAGGAGGCGACGACCTCTTTACCGTCTCCGGCCGACGCACCGAAGCCGGGGCTTCACCCGCGGCTTCCGAAGGGACCGGTTCTACAGGGTCGGTTCTGGTGATGATTACCCACAACACCATCGGCACCGGGGATCTGGACCTGGGCGGCAAGCTCATGCTCAACTTCCTGAAGACCCTGCCCGAGATGGGGGATGGCCTCTGGCGGATCATGCTGGTCAACGAGGGGGTCAAGCTGGTCTGTCGGGACACCGAGACCCTGGCCGAGCTCTCCGCCCTGGAGAAAAACGGGGTCAGCCTCCTGGTGTGCGGCACCTGCCTCGAACACTTCGGGCTCATGGAGGACAAGGGTGCGGGCATTACCACCAACATGCTTGATATCGTCACCAGCCTCCAGGTGGCGGACAAGGTGATCAATATCTGACCCCCGGCGATGCAGGGCGGGTGAGGGTTCGTTTTCATGGGTTCGACTCCGGTCGCGCCCATGATTTGTTTTGACCCCGTGAAAAGGCTTCGGTATACTTTTCAGCCAGAAAGACCCCACAGGGCGACAGGATGTATGTCTGACGTTTCAACGGGTTGGCTCCGGCCGGGGCGGCCCCCTTTATACGAAGGAACACCTCATCCATGAAACGAACCCACGACGAGGCTCCCATCGACGTTGACGAGCTCATGGACATCATGGGCGGCGACCGGACATTGATCCGGGAGTGCCTTGTGGATTTCTCCCGGGAATACGACGGAATGATTGCGGCCATCCGTGATGCATCGGCCAAAGGGGACGGCGAGTCCCTGGAGAGGGCCGCACATGCTTTGAAAGGGAGCCTCACCTACCTCGCGGCACGACCCGCTGCAGCAGCGGCCTTTGAACTGGAAAAAACGGGCCGGGGAGGCCAGCTCAACGAGCTGGAGTCAAAGCTGGCGGACCTGGAGCTGGAGTGCGGCAAGCTGTGGGCCTTTCTCAAGGGTTTCATGAACTGAAGACCCGGTGTTTCAAGAGGTTATCGTTGCCGCTGGTCCCACCTTTTTTCATGGGCCTCCCTGTGTTGTCCACCCCGGGCCTGCTTTACAAAGACGGGATGCTGTGACATAACATACCGGCGCCCCATGCCTTGGGCGGGCTGCTGTGTATTGTGGACATCACGTCAATTCCGGGGGGGAAGGCATCGCCCATGCTCACAGAACTTTCCATTCGACATTTCGCGATCATCGATGATCTTTCCATCTCGTTCGACGAGGGACTGACCGTTCTCAGCGGGGAAACCGGCGCGGGCAAGTCGATCATCATCAACGCCTTGAACCTTCTTCTCGGAGGGCGGGCCTCCGCGTCCCTTGTACGCACCGGAGAGGCCGCAGCCGAGGTGGAGGGGCACTTTGCCGTTCCGCAAGGGAGCGACACCGCCGAAAGGCTCACCGCCATGGGGCACGACCCTGCCGAAGGGCTCCTCGTGCGCCGGGTGATCTCGGCCACGGACCGCCACCGGGTCTATATCAACGGTCGTCTTGCCACCATGCAGCTCCTGGCCGAACTCACGGAAAACCTTGCCAGCATCTCCGGTCAACACGCACACCAGGCCCTCTTAAAGGAGGAACTCCACCTCCTCTTCCTCGACCGCTTTGCAGGGCTCATGCCCCTGCGGGACAAGGTGGCAAAGGCCTACCACGCCCTGGCGCCTCTCCTTGAAACCCTCCGCAAAAAAGAGGCCCTGAAACAGCGCCAGCAAGAGCAGGAAGAGCTCCTGCGTTTTCAGAAAGAGGAGCTGGACGCCGCAGCCCTGGAGCCGGGGGAGGACACTTTCCTTGAATCCGAACGGGTGCGCCTGAGAAACGCCGAGTCCCTGTTGCGCACGGCAGGGGACGGGGTGGCCACCCTGTATACCGCCGAGGGCGCTGTCTACGAGCAGGTTACCCAGCTGAAAAAGGAGCTGGAGAAAGGGGCCGGAGCCGACAGCGGCATGGCGCCCCTTCTGTCCGAAGCCGAAGAGCTCTGCTACCGGGTGGAAGACCTCTCGCGCAACCTCCAGCAGTATCGCGACGGCATCACCGTGGACGAGCGAGCCCTGGACGCCGCCGAAGAGCGCCTCGATTTTCTCAACAAACTCAAGCGCAAGTACGTGGGTGCTTCCGCCGATCTCTCGGAGCTCATCGATCGCCGTCAGGCCATTGAAACCGAGCTGGCGGCCCTGGAAAACCTGGAGGTGGAGATGGAAGGCCTGGAGGCGGCCATCAGCGAGGCCCGTGAAACCCTCCATGCCCTGTGCCTCACCCTCTCGGAAAAACGGCAAAAGGCCGCGGGCAAGCTCTCTTCCCTGGTGGAAAAAGAGCTGAAATACCTGGAGATGCCCCGGGCCAGATTCCATGTGGCCGTTGCCCCCCTGGGCGCGGAGTCCGGCGGCACCGCCGAAGGCCCCGCAGGGGTCCGCATGGGAGAGACCGGCATGGATCGCGCGGTCTTTATGATCGCCCCCAACGTGGGGGAAGCGGAAAAACCCCTTGCCAAGATCGCCTCGGGAGGGGAGCTCTCCCGCGTGGTCCTGGCCGTGAAAACCATCCTGGCCGAAGGGGACGCCGTGGGCACCGTGGTCTTTGACGAGGTGGACTCCGGCATCGGCGGCGGGGTGGCCGAGGTGGTGGGCATGAAGATCAAGGAGATCGCAGGCCACCACCAGGTGCTATGCATCACCCATCTGCCCCAGATCGCCAAGTTCGGCACCCACCACTACCGCATCGAAAAGCAGGTGGTGGCCGGGCGCACCTGTACCTCCATCACCCCCCTCTCCGAGGAGGGGCGCGTAAGCGAGATGGCCCGGATGCTCGGCGGGGTCGAAGTGACCCGCGCCACCCTGGATCATGCCCGCGAGATGCTGGAAACAGCAGGGTAAGGCCTTAAGTAAGGCACCGATCTCAGGGTCAACGCAATTAAACATTCAGTTGCCTCCGGCGGGTCGCTTTTTGAAAAAAGCTCCGCAAAAACGTTCCGGTAATAAAAAATGAAGAGGGGCCATGCCTTGTAGGGACGCATCCTCAATAAACCAAACCTGTTTGTCAAACTTTTCAAAAGTTTGGCCCCCGGCAGGGCCGCCGGAGGCAAAAATCTAAATGCGTTAACCCTGCACCGACCTTGACAACACTTAAAAAGTGCCCATAATGTACGGAACTGACGAAGGATTTGATCCCGTATGGCGCGGGATGTTTTTTGGATATACTCCGCGGCGCAGTCGCGGTGAGACGATGAAAAGGCGGGGAATCTATGCCCATTTACGAATTTAAGTGCAGCAAGTGTGAAGAGTTCTTTGAACTGCTCGTTATGGGCAGCAACGACGAAGAGGAGTTGAAGTGCCCCAAGTGCGGCTCCCAGAGCTTTGAGCGGGTCATCAGCACCACCAATTTCAAAATGGGGGCGGCTGCCTCCGGCGGCAACCCGACAAACCAGTCCGGCATTCAGAAACGGCAGTGCTCCAGCGGTTCCTGTACGACCTACACCCTGGGAGGCCAGGAGTAACGCAGGACTTTTCAGGACTTTCCGTTTAAGTGCACGATTTTGAAACGCCCCATGATGCCGGCAACGGTCATGGGGTGTTTTTGTTTGAAAAACAGTAAGTAGTGAATGGTGAGTGGGGGATAGGGCAACGGCTGGGTAAGGGGGGAAGATGTATTCACGGGACGGGATCACGGTGCGGACGGGGCTTGTGGGGGCGGTGCGATACCTCAAGGCGAGCTGGGCGGTGAGGTACGGTCTGTACCATGAGATCCGGACACCCGCCTACCTGTTTCAGTTCAGCCCGGAAGGGGTGATCCGGTTCATCCAGGGACGTCCGGGTACCTGGCCCAACCACGGGGATTGGTTCAAACGCACGGCGGGCGGGGACTGGATCTACTATTCGTCCGGCGGATACAACGGCGCGTTTTCGGCCATCGGCGAGCACTACATTCCGGTGTTCCCCTATTCCAGCAACGGGGTAATCGGGGAAAAGGCCTACCCCCAGGGGACACTGAACACAGCCTTGCATGCACTGGAAGAGCTGACAGCCTGGGCGGGTGAGGCGGCCAGCGGGGCGCCACCCGAGGTGGCGGAACTCCTGAGCCGCGTGTCCCGGAAAAATTCCCGAGGGGACCTGGCCACCCTGGCAGACCGCTTCCACAGCCTGACCCACGGGCCTGTTACGGTTCTGCCACCGGACTGCCGTCATGTGGACTACGATATCCTGCCCCTGCGCCTGGCCAAAGGCTGCCTCTACCATTGCCGGTTCTGCGGGGTGAAGTCCCGGCATGGGTTTTCTGTGGAAACAGGTGAACATGTGGCGGAAGGGGCCAATGCCCTGGCAGGGTATTTTAAAGGTGATCTGGCCGACATGGGCGGGGTGTTCTTGGGAGAGCATGACGCCCTTGCCGCAGGGGCAGACGCCGTGATCCGGGCAGCCCAGGTCTGCGAGCCCCTTTTTTCAACAGAGCGACAGGTGGCGGATGCACCGGGCCTCTTTCTCTTCGGAAGTCCCGATGCCCTTGTGAAGGTGACCGATGCCCAGTGGCAGGCCCTGGACCGCCTGCCCTTTGACGTGCGGATCAATACCGGCATCGAATCCCTGGATGAGGCGACCCTGAATTACCTGGGACGGCCCACTCCCCTGTCCCTGGTCTCCGAGGCCGTGGCACGGGCCGACGAGGTCAACAGACGGTTCAGCGGGGTGTCGGTTTCCCTAAACATGGTCACCGGCTCAGGCCTGCCCGAATCCCATCACACATCCCTGGCACGGTTCGTGGCCTCCCGCCGTACCCTGGACGCTCCCCTCTACCTCTCGCCCCTGAAAAATCACGCAGACCGGCGCACAACCCTCAAAGAGCTCACCGCCCTCAAACGCATGGGCCAGGGCTCGGTGTTCCTCTACCTGCTTCAACGTTTATAAGGAAAGCCTTCTATGGTTAAAGTGGGCTTTAAAAGCGTGCCTCCGGCGGCCCTGCCGGGGGCCAAACGTTTGAAACGTTTGACAAACAGGTTTTAAAATTTCCCAACTCCTTTGGAGCCAGTCCGGTTTAAGCTAAATAGTCAACGGGTTACGATAACGAATCGTAGCCCTTTAAGGCTTGTCGCATCGCTCGTACAAACCACCAGCATATGTTTCGGGCGAAGCCCGAGCCGAAAGGCCGTTGCAATGTGGCCCGAGGAACGCGGGACACATTGCAACGGCAGGCAGCTTTCGAGGTGTTTTCGCAATGGTGGCTTCGCCACCCTCGCCGTCGGAGGCTGTTTTTTGTTACTCCGCTTTGGTCACGGAACCCTTTCGCATTCCCAGGACGAGGTAGAGGAACCATCCCACAAAGGGGATGAGGGCGACGATGGCCCAGAGGGCTTTTTTGCCGGTGGTGCCGAAGTCTTTTCTGGCAACATCCACGAAGGCAAGCATGGTGAGGGTGAAGAAGACGAAGCCGATGACGACCCAGGTGCCGAGGGTGGAGCTGGTCAGTCCGTTCATGGGGTGTATGTTCCTTGGCGTATTGGTTTAGGGGGTTGTTTTTTTCAGGGCATCCATGATGTCGTGGAGCGTGTTTGCGTAATAGATGCTGTGGTTGTACCGCATGAGCACTTTGATGGCTTTTTTGCGCTCGATGCCGGGTTTCCAGCCGAAGTGGCGCAGGTAGTTGGCCACGCTGGCGATGGCGTCCTCGTGGGTGTAGAGGTCGACGACGCCGTCGTTGTTTCCGTCCACACCAAGCTGGAGGATGCGGCTGGGCATGAACTGGGGAATGCCCATGGCCCCGGCATAGGAGCCGATGAATTTCCTTGGGTCTTTGCCCACCTGGTCGCTGTAGGTCAGGAGGGCTTTGAGTTCGCGGTAGGCCCACTGGGCCTTGTCCTTTGTCTTTTTCTCAAAGCGCTTGCGGCTGATGCGTCGATTGGGGGGGACTTCCCGCCAGAGGTGTGCCTTGGCCGTGTTGTCCGACAGAGAGGCCAGGGTGGCCAGGATCTTGAAGACCCGCTGGTTGCCGATGTAATTGCCCAAGGCGGTTTCCACCATGAGGACGGCGGTGATGATCTCCTTGTCCACGCCGTAGGCTGCCTCGGCCGCATCCAGGGATGCTGCGTGACGCTTCAGGTAGGCCCGGCCCGTGGCAAGAGAGCTTTTGGTGAGGAAGCGGCCGTAGTTGAGCTTGCCTTCGTTGTGCATGAAGTAGCCGGAGACCCCTTTAACGGCAAAGAGGCGCAGGCCTTCCTGAAAATAGATGTCCACCTTCTCTTCGGGGAATCCGTCTTTGACCAGTCTTGCTCGTACCGATTTAAACGGGTCGGGGCTCTTGGTGGCGGTATGGCCGGAGGGCGGCACAAGCCCCAGGAGCATCAGGGCCAGGAAAAACGTGACAAGCAGGCGACGGGTCATTGGGACTCCTGTGGGGTCGGTTGAGTGTCCATGGGGACGAGAATGCGTTGTCGGCGGTCAAACCGGGCCAGGTGGGTAACGCCCAGGTTTCGGAGGGTGTTCATGGCAGCGGGAATCCCCGCACCCACGGCCTGGGCCTTGTGGGCATCGGACCCCGTGGTCAGGGGAACTTCCTGTGTTACGGCCCGGGCAATGAGGGCCTCGGAAGGATAATAATCCTTTGCAGGATGGGCCAGGCCGCCGGTGTTCACCTCCAGGGCAAGGTTCTGTTGGGCCATGATGTCGATGACCTCGGCAAGGCCCTTTTCCACATCGGCGGGCAGGGGGCGGCCGCTTTTTTTGATGACGTCCAGGTGGCAGACCACGTCGAAGAAGGGCGTTTCCACCATCTGGCGGACCCTTTCCACATAGCGCCTGCACAGGGCGTCGAAGTCTTTGTCGGGAATGGCCGAGGCGTTCCGGCGGCTGGCGATGTTGATGCCGTCCACAAAGTGGATGGAGCAGCCGATGAGGTCGAATTCAAAACGGTCGATGATCTCGGTGAGGGCCGGGACAGCCTCGGGGCAGAAGTCCACCTCCAGGCCGGTGCGGATGGTGATGCGGTCTTTGTACGCCTCTTTCATCTCCCGGACGGCGTAGACATAGAAGGGGACCTCTCCGGGGGCCATGGAGTGGGCGGTGCTGGTGCGATCCAGGGTGAAGTGTTCGAGAAAGCAGATTTCGGTCAAACCGGCGCGGACCGCGGCGTCTACGTAGCTTCGGATGCCGCCGACGGCGTGGTTGCACAACAATGTATGGATGTGGTAGTCAATCATTGCCTTTACCAACTATAATTATTCCACGGCCTTTACAGGCCAGCCATCTTACCAGAAGCCGGGATGAATTGACACCGTGAAAAAGAGAAGAAAAAGCCTCTACAGCTGCCAGTCGTGCGGGTATCAGACCCCCAAATGGATGGGGCGCTGCCCGGAATGCGGAGGATGGGATACCCTGGTGGAGGAAGTGATCACCGAAGGGGATCGCTTCCAGGCCTCACCGTCTGCCAAGCGCGTGGCCACCCCGGAACCCGAGAGCATCCTGGCCATCGAGACCCAGGAGGAACCCCGCATGCCTTCGGGCATTCCCGAGTTCGACCGGGTGCTGGGGGGCGGCATCGTGGCGGGCTCCCTGGTGCTCATCGGGGGGGACCCCGGCATCGGCAAGTCCACCCTCATGCTCCAGGCGTTAGACGGCCTGGCCCGGGACGGCCGCCGGGTCCTTTACGTCTCCGGGGAGGAGTCCAAGGGCCAGATCCATTTGCGGAGCCAGCGCCTGGGCGTCTCGTCAGGCTCCCTGATGGTGGTCACCGAGATCCACGTGGACGCTGTCCTTGCCCTTTTGGAGAGCCAGAAACCCGCGGCGGTGGTCATCGACTCGGTGCAGACCATGTACAACGCCGAGCTGGCATCGGCCCCAGGCAGCGTGGGCCAGGTGCGGGAGACCACCATGAAACTCATGGTGGCGGCCAAAAAGAGCGGGATCCCCATTTTCCTCGTGGGCCACGTGACCAAGGACGGAGCCATCGCAGGCCCGCGCGTCATGGAGCACATGGTGGACACGGTCCTCTATTTTGAAGGGGACACCAATCACATCTTCAGGGTCCTGCGGGCCGTGAAGAACCGTTTCGGCTCCACCAACGAGATCGGCGTCTTTGAAATGCGGGGCGGAGGCCTGGCCCAGGTGCCCAACCCCTCGGCCCTGTTCCTTGCCGAGCGGCCGGAGAGTGCGCCGGGATCCGTGGTGACGGCCAGCATGGAGGGCACCCGGCCCATTTTGGTGGAAGTCCAGGGACTGGTGAGCCGGTCGGGCCTGGGAACCCCCAGGCGCACCGTGCTGGGCCTGGACAGCAACCGCGTGGCCCTTCTGGTGGCGGTGATGGAAAAGAAGATCGGCATGAACCTGGCCGGGCTGGACATCTTCATGAACGTGGCCGGCGGGGTGCGTGTCACCGAGCCCGCCGTGGATTTGGCCATTCTGGCTGCCGCAGCCTCCAGCTTTCTGGACCGCCCTCTTCCCGAAGGGGCCGTTGTTCTGGGGGAGGTGGGGCTCACCGGCGAGGTGCGGGGCATCAGCCAGCTGGAAGGGCGCGCCGCCGAAATACGGAAAATGGGGTTTACCCACTTCATCGTGCCGGAATCCGGCGCCAAGCGCCTGAAAAAGATTGACGGCCTCAAGGTCAGCGGCGTTCGCCACGTGGCCCAGGCCATGGAGATATTATTTTAATGGCAGTAAAAAAAGCAAAAATTTCAAGGCCTCCCAAGAAGAAGGGACAGTGGGAAGATCATTACACCCGCAAGGCCAGGGACGAGAAGTACCCAGCGCGAAGTGTCTATAAACTTCAGGAAATACAACGCAAGTTTACTCTGATAAAAAAAGGTGCTAAGGTGCTGGATCTCGGATGCTCGCCGGGTTCCTGGCTCCTCTACGCTGCGGAGCTCACCGGCGGCAGCGGGCACGTGACGGGCATCGACCTGAAGCCGGTGACCGTTAAGCTGCCCTCCCATGCCGAGGCCCTTGTGGGGGACATCCTGGCGTTGACCCCGGAGCTGGAAGAGGCTTTCTCCTCCGGCTTTTCTGCGGTGATCAGCGACATGGCCCCGGCCACCACCGGCATGAAGGACGTGGACGCGGCACGTTCCCTGGAGCTTTGCGAGATGGCCCTCACCGTGGCCCTTGAGCGGCTTACCCCAGGGGGGCATTTTGTCTGCAAGATCTTCCAGGGTGGCGACTTCGACGCCTACGTGACCCACGTCAAGGGGCACTTCAGGCAGGTGAAGATCTTCAAGCCCGAGAGCTGCCGCAAGCAGAGCAAAGAGATTTACGTCATCGGCATCGGCAGGAAAGAGTGACCAGGGCGTCTGCATGCCCTTTTGACATAGAGCGATATCGAAACATTATTGAATGCACACCGCCTTTATGGCGAATCAGGCACACGCGTGACGATGGCCTGGCAGTAGGCATGACCAATAGGAGGATTTATGGCTGGACACAGTAAATGGGCCAACATCAAGCACAAGAAGGGTCGCGAAGACGCCAAGCGCGGCAAGATCTTTACCAAGCTGATCAAGGAAGTGACCGTGGCGGCACGCATGGGCGGAGGCGATCCTTCCGCCAACCCGCGCCTGCGCTCTGCCGTTGCAGCGGCACGTTCCGAAAACATGCCCAAGGACACCCTGGAGCGCGCCATCAAGCGTGGCACCGGTGAACTTGAAGGGGTAAACTACGAAGAGATCGTCTACGAAGGCTACGGCCCCGGCGGCGCTGCTGTGATCGTGGAGTCCCTCACCGACAACAAGAACCGCGCCATCGCCGAGATCCGCCACATCTTCACCAAGTGCGGCGGCAACATCGGCGCCAACGGCTGCGTCTCCTGGATGTTCGACAAAAAAGGGCTCATCGTGGTGGCCAAGGACGCCGTGGATGAAGAGGCCCTCATGGAGACCGCCATCGAAGCGGGCGCCGAGGACGTCAAGGACGAAGGCGAGAACTTCGAGGTGATCACCGCCCCCGAGGACTACAACGAGGTGAAGGAAGCCATCGACGCTGCCTCCATCCCCACGGTTATGTCCGAAGTGACCATGATCCCCCAGAACATGAGCGACCTGGAAGGCAAGGACGCCGAGAAGATGGTCCGCATGATGGACATGCTGGACGATTGCGACGACGTTCAGAACGTCCACACCAACGCAGACATTCCCGACGACCTGGCATAAGGCCCCGGACAAGGGGACGGGTTCGGCCGCCTTAAGGCCTCGGACCCTGTAACTCCTTTTCAGGCACCAGTGCCGACGGCGGGTGGACGACGGCGGGCGGCTGAGCCCGCCGCCATGACCCGAACCGACCTTCGGAGGAGACAGATGGCAGTCATCGTAAAATATGTTGTGGTTCGCGATGGGGTCGAAAAGATGACGTTTACCACCAAAAAAGAGGCGGATGCCTACGACAAGATGCTCGATATCGCCGAGAACCTGAACGGCTTCATCGGTGCATCCGGCGTGGAACTCTCGGACGAGACCCTGGAGAGCCTCTCCATGTACCTTGCAGAACACAGGGACCAGGTTGCGGCCATTCTCAAGGGCGCCTCTCCCCGTCCCAAAGCCGCGGAACCCGAGGCCGAGGCACCGCCGAAACCTACCAGGAAAACGGCGGCACCCAAGACGCCCCGAACCCCGAAGAAAAAAGCGTAACAGCACGCTCTTCCGTAAAGGACCTGCCTTGGGCCTTTACCGAAAAAGGCCGGTCTTCCCGACAGTGTTCGGGGCCGGCTTTTTTGTTTTTTGGAAACGACTTGGAGAAAAAGCAAAAGATGCCTCCGGCGGCACGCTTTTTGCCAGCTACTTTAACCCCATAAGGCAGTTTTCAGCATTGCTTCACTGAACGGAAAGGAACGAATCCCATGGACCATCTGGTCTGGAACATTTCCCCTGAGCTCTTGTCCATCGGACCGTTGGCAGTTCGCTGGTACGGCCTTTTTTTTGCCTCTGCCTTTCTTTTCGGATTTTTTTATACGGAGCGCCGAACGGCCCGGGCCGGGATGGATGTCAACACCGATGCCCTGCTCTTATACCTCATGGTAGGGACCCTTGGGGGGGCCCGCCTTGCCCACTGTTTTTTTTACGAGCCGGGGTACTTTTTTGCCCACCCCCTGGAGATCCTCATGGTCTGGAAGGGGGGGCTGGCAAGTCACGGGGGGCTTGTGGGGTTTCTTCTCTCGTTGGGGGTTTTTACCCGCCGGGAGGGGGCACCTTTTTTCTTTCTCCTGGATGTGCTGGCGGTGCCTGCGGCCTTTGGCGGGGCCCTGGTGCGCCTGGGAAACTTTTTTAACTCCGAGATCGTGGGGCTTTACTCGGAGGTGCCCTGGGCCATTGTGTTTGCCCGGGTGGACACGCTTCCACGGCATCCGTCCCAGCTTTACGAATCCCTGGTCTGTCTTGTAACCTTTTTGCTTCTGTTTATCTGCGACAGGGCCGGGGCGAGCCGGGGGCGCGGCATCTTGTCGGGTGTGTTCCTTGTGGTGATTTTTTCCAGCCGGATTCTCCTGGAACCCCTGAAAACCCGCCAGGCCCCCTGGGTGGAAGGGTTTTTTCTCAGCATGGGCCAGATGCTGAGCATCCCCATGGTCCTTGCGGGCCTCATTCTTCTGGTGCTCGGCCTTCGCAGGCTATCCGCCTCAAAACCTTCCGCCTGATATCATTCCCCAGGGGCCTCCGTCGAGGAGGCCTCTTTCAATTCCTGAAGTGACGTTTCCACAGCATGCAGCAGAATGTCCCCTTCCTCTTTTGTGAGCAGGAGGGAGGGGCGCAGAACCACGCTTTCACAGGCCACGGCCCCGGGGACCGTAAAGAGCCCGTTTCCCGCGGCCATGCGGCAGAAGGCCACGGCTTTTCGCTGGGAGGCAAAGGTGAGGGCCAGGAGCAGGCCCATGCCGTCCACCGAGGTGAGAAGGGTGGGGAACCCTGTCTGGAGCCGGGTGAGACCCTCTTTGAGCCTTTTGCCCATATCCAGGGCATTTTTCCAGGGAGCAAGGCGCTCGTATTCCCTCAGGGCGGCAAGGGCCACGCGGCAGCCCACGTCCGATCCGCCGAAGGTCGAGAGGTGAATCAATGGATGGGCGTTGAGAAAGCGGTGGAGCTTTGGGGTGAAGAGGGTGGCGCAGATGGGAAAAATCCCTGCGCCCAGGGCTTCTCCGGTGATGAGTATGTCCGGGGTCACCCCCAGGGCCCGGCAGGCGAAGCGGTCCCCGCACCTTCCGAAGCCGGACTGGGTCTCATCGAAGATGAGCAGGGCGCCCTTGTTGCGGGTGATGGCCCGGAGGTCCGAGAGGTACTCTCTGGTTGCGGTGCGTCCCCGGTTTTCCGCCTGCACGGGTTCCAGGATAAGGGCGGCGGTCTTTTCGGTGACGGCCTCTTCGGCGCGGGCCGGGTCTCCCCAGGGGATGGTGCGGGTATCCGGGATCAGGCTGCCGTAGAGGTGCTTGTCCCGGCGGTCGGACAGGGCCATGGCAAAGCCGGTGTGGCCGAACCAGGAGCCCGACAGGGAGATGAGCTCCGTGCGCCGGGTGGCTCCCCTGGCCAGCTTGCAGGAAAAATCCACGGATTCGCCGCGCACCACGCTGAACATCACCCGCGAAAGCCCTTCCGGCGCAAAACCAGCAAGGGCTTCGGCAAGGTCCGCCTTTTCCGATGAGATGAGGGGGAAGTTGCCCTGGTCCGTGGCAAAGGCGGCCTTTTTGAGCGCTTCGGTAAGGGCCGGGGGCCGCCTGCCCAGGTTGCAGATACCACCGGCCGATGTGGCGTCCAGGAGGCGTGTCCCTTCCGAATCCTCTATCCAGCTGCCGTCGGGGGCGCTTTCAAGGAAATCATGGCCGAGGCGCTTCATTCGCTTGAGGGTGCCGGGGTTGAAGGGGAGTGGCGTTTCGGATGCATGGTCCATGGGCTAGCTCCTGCGCTTTCGGGTCATGAGGTGGGCGGCGGTCTCCAGGGTGCGCAGCCAGTTGAAGGTGACGGTCTGGATTTTTTCGCTGTTGAGAAGGGGAAGGACCCCGGGGATCTTGGCGGCGGGCAGGGCCACGGGGAGCAGGGCCTTCATGGTGCGGATGGCTTTTCGGATCACCTCCACCACCTGCTCGATCTCTTCCCGGCTCACGGTGAGGGGCAGCATGAACCGCATGACCTGGGGGGCGTTTCCCGAGTAGGCGGCAAAGATGCCCCCTTCGGCCAGGGCATTGGACATCATGGGCCCCATGAACTCGTGGATGTATTCGATGCCCACCATAAGGCCGATGCCCCGCACCTCCCGGATGATACCGGGGTTTTCCCCGCGGATCTCCTCCAGGGCCCGGAGGAACTCTTCGCCCCTGTCCCGTGCGTTGCTGCAGAGGTCCAGGCGGTCGATTTCGTCCAGCACGGCCAGGGAGACGCGGCAGCCGATGTCGCTGCCCCCGCTGTAGGAGAGGTGAAAGGCGGGCCATGTTTCCAGGAACCGGGCCACGTTGTCGTTCATGGCGTAGAGCACGGCGCCGTTGGGGAACAGGCCCCCGCCCATGGATTTGGCCGTGGCCAGGATATCGGGGACGACCCCGTAGTGTTCCGCGGCAAAGAGGGCCCCGGTGCGGCCGAAGCCCGTCTGCACTTCATCAAAAATAAGGAAAATCCCCAGCTCGTCGCAGAGCTCCCTGAGGCCCCGGATATAGGCTTGGGTCGCCACATGGATTCCCGCCTCTCCCTGGACCGGTTCGATGATGACGGCGGCAGTGTCGGGGCCGGCCATGTCCCGTACCGCCCCGAGGTCGTTGAAGGGGGCAAAGCGAACCCCCGGCATGAGGGGTTCAAAGTGGCGTCTGTAGTGGTCTTTGCCGTTGACGGAGAGGGCCAGGCCCGTGTGGCCGTGGTAGGCCTTTTGGGTGGCGATGATCCCGGTTTTACCCGAAGCTCCCAGGGCCAGCTTCAGGGCGCAGTCCACGGCCTCGCCGCCCCCTGCGGCAAAGAAGAGGTGGGTGAGCCCGGCAGGGGCCCGTGCGGTCAGGTGCCTTGCCAGGCGGATCTTGGCCTCGGAGAGGAGGTGGCCGCTGCCCATGTCGCAGGTGGTCAGGGCCTCCTCAATGGCGCGTTGGACGGCCGGGTTGCTGCGTCCGACGTTGAAGCAGCCGGCCGAGGTAAAGCAGTCCACCATGACGCGTCCGGTTTCCGGATCCGTAAAGCCCAGGTCGGTGCGGTGGCGCTCCAGGATATCCAGATGACCGGCCCTGAGGTAGCGTATCTGGCCTTTGTTGAGATGTGTTGAAAAACGCTTGACCACGGCCCGTTTTTCTTCGGGTTTCAAGGGGTCGCGTTCCGGGGTATCGGGTGATTGCGGGGCGGGACTCGTCAACGGTTTCTGCATGGCACCTCCAGCTGAATCGCGATGGGTAAACGTCAGGTATCGGGGTGTTCCAAACAGGCCAGGGTGGGCCGGGGGGAAGGGAGGGGCGTTGTGCATGGACGGGTGAAATGACCGTTTCCACTCCCAATCTACTATTTGCTAGTTTTGCCCTGATAGTCAAGGGAATCGTTTCTAACCTGTGGATTTTTCTGGTAAGCCGTGCTGGCAGAGGCGGTCTGGAACCGGGGCGATTCCCCAGGAATCAGGGGCAACATGGTGTTGACAAGTGTATGGGATTCGTGCAGATTTAGACAGGCTTAAATCGCGTTATCCCCCGGAGTTGATTCTGCATTTTGACGGGCCCGCCTCAGTTTTTCAGATGGCGTGGCTCGGTGTTATTTCCTCCAGCGCGGTGTGTGCGGCCATTCCTGGCGATTTGCGCCGTCCCCGTGTTCCCGCCCACAGGGGCTCAGGCCCCGGGCAAGGGGCAAAAGGCCCCGTGACCCCATGTTTCTATATCCCCGACTCAGCGGAGTAAGGGAAAGGAGCGATCATGACAGCCTACGAATGCAAAACCTGCGGTAAGGTGACCATGGAGAAAGGACACCTCTGTGATCCTACGGAGGTGGGGAAAATTTATGCCTGCGAGCACTGCGGAAAGCAGGTGGCCAACGAAAAACACGTGTGCAAGCCCCAGATACTGGAGTTCAAGTTCTTCTGCAACGATTGCGGCAGAAGCGCCGTCAGTGAAAAAGACGTATGCAACCCGGTACCGATTGATGAGTGATCAAGACACCGGGGCCCATGTCCCGGAATTCGTCCACGTGGATAAAGAGTTCAGTCGCTGTGATGCCTGCGGGTATGAAGACGGATTTCACGTCTCTTTTTCTGTCCTCAAGGCACCACGTGCTGAGATTATCTTGATTTGTCCCAGATGCAGCAAACGCTTTCGAGTGGGGTGGGGTGTCACCCTGGCGTAGGCGCATCAAAACCAGCGGGGAACGCAGTACGCATTCCGTATATGTTTGGACGCTCTTGAGTGGACACCGGAAAGGGCAATGCCCTTTCCGGCGCATGGCGTCCGTGCCCGGCATATGCGTTGCGTCCGAGTTCCCGGTATCGAAAAATCATCAGCAGTTCACTATCAACAGGAGGAGAGTATGGGAAAGCGAGTTGTCATTGATGAAGAGGAGTGCATGGGATGTGAGGCCTGTGTTGAGATCGCGCCGGACGTGTTTGAATTTGACGATGACGCAGGAAAGGCCCTGGTGGTGATGGCCGAGGGAGGGGACGTGGGGTTGATTGAAGAAGCCATGGACGCCTGCCCCGCCGACTGTATCACCTGGGAAGGGTGATGCCGCAAACCATGGCGGCACGATTCACGGGCCCTGGGGCGCCGCTTGCCGATAAGGTGGCGGCTGCTTTCCGGGGCCTTTCTTGGTCGGAGATCGATTTGTCGGCGAATTGTTTTTCAAGGGGGGCTTTTCCCCCGGTGAAACCCATGGGAGGCGACGGCATGCATGTTCTGATCACAGGGGGGACCGGTTTTATAGGGACGGCGGTGGCAAGGCGCCTTCTGGACGAAGGACACGAGGTGACGGTGACAGGGCGCAGCGGCAAGTCGCCCATCCCCGAAGGGGAGAGGTTCCGCGCCATGGCCTGCGACACCACCGTCGAAGGGCCCTGGCAGGAGGCGGTGGCGAGCAGCGACGCGGTGATTAACCTTGCGGGCCGCAGCATCTTTACCCGCTGGAACAAAGAGAAAAAAGAGCAGATCGTCAACAGTCGCCTGCTCACCACGGAAAACGTGGTGAAGGCCCTGCCTTCCGACGGAAAGACCTCCCTTTTCAGCGCTTCTGCCGTGGGGTACTACGGGAACAGGGGGGACACACTGCTTGCCGAGGATGCCTCCGGTGGTGACGGGTTCCTTGCCGACGTGAGCCGACGCTGGGAAGCCGAAGCCCTGACCGCTGCGAAAAAGGGCGGGCGTGTGGTGATCATGCGGTTCGGCGGGGTCCTCGGCCTGGGTGGCGGGGCCCTGGATGCCATGCTTACCCCGTACAAGCTGGGCCTGGGCGGGCCGTTGGCCGGTGGGGATCAGTGGTTTCCATGGATTCACATGGACGATCTCGTGGGGGCCCTTCTTTTTCTGATGGGCCAGGAGAGCGCCGAAGGCCCGGTGAACTTCTGTGCCCCGTATGTGGTCAGGAACCGGGATTTTTCCAAGGCCCTGGCCGGGGTCCTCGGGCGTCCGGCTCCCTTTTCCGTTCCGCTTTTTGCCCTGCGCATGGCCATGGGGGAGCTGGGGGACGAGATTATCGCCAGCCAGCGCGTGGTCCCGGAAAAGCTATCCTCCTGGGGTTTTTCCTTTGCCTTTCCTTCCCTGGAAGGGGCCTTAAAAGATCTCCTGGCGTGATTTTTATGCCTGCAGGGCATGCCTTCGTTATCAGGCAAACAGCTCGCTGCGTTGCCAGTCCCTTGCCTGCTTCTGAAAGCTCTTCAGGTAGCAGCGCCCTTTTTTGTCCCGCATATCATAGACCGCGTGGCGAAGCACCGTGATCGCCACCCCGCCTTTCATCCGCATTTCGATATCATATCGTGAAAAATTCTCCACAAGCCCTTTGATGATCTCCCCCTCCAGCAGGGTGACGAACATGACCTGTCTCTCCTTGATAAGGGGGTAAAGGGTCTTGTTCTTGATGAAGTAGCGGTGGGCCGGGGCGTGAATGGGCCCCAGGTCCATGGATTTGACCTTCTTGTCTATTTTAATGAGCTTGGTGAGGGCCTCCTCCGAGGAGGCGGGGAAGTGGCACATGACCTCCACCTTGGGAACCAGGGCCTCCCCGTCGTCTCCTGTGACATAGATGTCGTAGGGGGTCTGGCGGGTGACGGGCCCGGTGAGGGACGCGCCACCGTGCAGGAGAAACCGGGTGGGCTCCCCGCTGGCCTCAAGGGCGTCGAAGCAGGAGGTTTGGTAGTGCGCTTTTTTGTAGTCGGAGAATCCCTGGAGTTGCGCCATGGGTTACTTTCCCCCTTTCAGGACTTTGAGTTTGGCAAAGGCGGGGTGCCCGGTGGCCACGTCGCAGTCGCAGGACCCCTGGTTGAGGTTTTTTCCGCACTCCCGGCAGAGGCCCTTGCAGGCTGTGTTGCAGGTGGGGTTCTGGGGAAGGGCCATGATCACCTCGTCCTGGAGGTTGGCGGAGAGGTCGATGGAATCTCCGCTGAAGGTTTCCCGGGTCAGGGCCTCTTCGGTGAGCTCCACTTCGTCGGCCACCTTGGTCTCGTATGCCTGGACACCTTCCTCCACAAAGCGCAGGTCCACCTCGGCGGTGAGGGCTTCGGTGAAGGGTTCGAGGCATCGCCCGCAGGGCTGCTCCACGGTGACGGAAACGGTCCCTCTGACCTCCACCTGGCCTCCTTGGGTGCGAGCCGAAAGGGCAATGTCAAGGGGGCTCGTGAATCGAACCTCGCCCTTGCTTTCCAGGTCGGAAAGGACGGAAAAACGGGTGGCGGGTTCGCTTGCGGAGAACTCGCTCCAATTTTCGGAAAGAACGGATATATTGAGGATCATGATGATCTCCATGTGTGGCAAGGGTGTTGGTGGTTGAGAAGGGCCGCCTGACAAACAAGCGGCCGGTTCAATGGCTCATTAGAGCAGAAAGGCGCCTTGTTGTAAATGTCACGGCAGGGTGAATCGTGCCATGACGGGCACATGGTCGGAGAGGGTGGTGTGCACGGCCGTTGCCGGACCGTCGAGGCGAAGGCCGCGGTAAAAAATGCGGTCGATGGCCAGCTTGCTGTCGCCCCCGGCGAGGACCACCAGGCGAGAGGTGCCGGTGCGCCCGCCGCGGACCGGTGCCTCGGTGAAGCCGGGGAGGGCCTCGGTGACCACGGCGAGCCGACGATTGCTCCAGGTGTTGAAGTCCCCGCACACCACGGCCGGCCCCCTGAACGCCTCCACCACCTCACGGACGGCTGCCATCTGGGCCGAGAGGCCCCGGGCGGAGATCTCAAAATTAAGCCCGTGGAGGGTGATGATCAGGAGCCTGTGGGGCGTGCCGTCTTCACCTGCCAGGGGGTAGACTGCCGCCAGCCCCATTTTGGGGGTGATGAACCCCAGTTCACGGGGCCTGACCGTGATGGGACGAGCGGAAAGGGGCGCTACGGGGGCCATGAGGGCCACCCCTGAATCGGCATCGCTCCACCACCACCGAAAGCTCCGGGCAAAGTGGGCGCCCAGGCCCGGAAGGGCGAGCATCTCCCCGGTGGCTTCCTGAAGGGCCATGATGGGGGCGCTGAGGTTTGAACTGAGGGTTTTCAGCACCTCGGTGACCTCCTGGCCGGAGCTCTCATTGCCCTTGGCCACGTTCCAGGTGATCACGGTGAATTTTGGGGCCAGTTCCCTCGGGCCCTCGGGATAGGGGGCTGCCTCCTGAAGGTCCTGGAGCAGGGTGCAGGAGGTGAGCAGGAGGAGCGCGGTCACAAAGGGGAGCATCCGTTTTTTCACAGGGCACCCCCCTGGCCGGAAAAGAAGGCGAGGCTGCAGGCAAGGGCCGATACGGCAAGGCCCGCGGCCTGGAGGAGGGGGCCCTGTTTTTCTGGGATCAGGCCCGGAAGGACCCCGGCCCCGAGGCCGAAGCCGAACCCCAGCAGGTGACCGGAGACATCGGAGCCCGGTCCCACACCGGTAAAGGCGAGGATGGCCAGACCGGCTCCCAGGGGCATCAGGGCCCGCCAGGGTGTGGCATGGGAGAGGAGGCGCTTGAGGGTGCCACCCGAGGCCAGAAGGCCTGCCGAAGCAAATACCAGGGTGGAGGCTCCGAAGGAGATGTGTCCCATGCCGGCAAACCAGAAGGCGTTCACCGCGTTGGCCAGGGCCGAGGCCGCCAGCAGGAGAAACCAGCCCACCCCGTCTCCGCAGATCTGGAACACACCCGTGGAAAAAATAATGAGCCCGGCCATGTTGCCCAAAAGGTGGGGCCAGCCCGAATGGAGAAACAGGGCGGTGAGGGTTCGGTACCACTCTCCGGCAAGGATCCGCGAGGAGTAGGCGGCATAAAGCTTCACGGGCTCCTGGAGGCCGTCCAGGGGGCCCGTTTTGAGGAAGACAGCCAGGATGACGGCGGCGGCAAAGAAGCCGGACCAGGAGGGAGCAAGGGTCCATGTCCGCTCCGGACGTGGACGGTTCTCCGCGTCGTACGTGGCGATGAGGGCCTCGCAGCGCAGGGCGTCCTCCGGGGCCACCAGAAGGGTCAGGCGCCCGTGCTCGGCATCGATGCGGTGGGCGATTCCCTCGGTGGTCAACAGCAGCTCGATTTCCCTGGCCCTTTGTCGTGTCAGGTGCGTCAGCAGAGGTTCCATGGAGTTCCTGTGGGTTGGGTGAACGGTTTTATGCTGTTTTTATCACAGAAACGGGGGGTAGCGGTAACCTTCTCGAAGGCCGCGTTTCGTTATTTTTCTTAAGGCCTGCTTAAATTCGGCCGTTAATGAAGGTATACACGGCCAAGATCACGGGGGGGCTCAGTTGATCTTTTTGCGGTGAATGTACCCGATTTTGTCAATTGATATGAGGGGTCTGTCTTGAAAAACTGAATTAAGGAGTCGATATAAAAATGGGATCATCCCTTGCTGAAGTGATTTCAATCGATCAGGAGAAATGTGTCAATTGTTATGTCTGTATCGCCGCCTGCCCGGTGAAGTTTTGTAACGACGCCTCCGGGGACGGGCTGGTTGTGAATCACGCCATGTGCATCGGGTGCGGAGAGTGTGTGCGGGTCTGTACCCATGAGGCACGCACCGTGTTGGATGATACCCCGGCTTTCTTGCGTGACCTGGGGCGGGAGAAGATGGTGGCCGTGGTGGCCCCTGCCGTGGCGTGCGCCTTTCCGGGGCGCACCCTCAACCTCAACGGATGGCTCCGGGCCCGGGGCGTGTCTGCGGTGTTTGACGTGAGTTTCGGGGCGGAACTCACCGTCAAGAGCTACCTGGAACACATGAAGGCCGACTCCCCTTCCTGCGTCATCGCCCAGCCCTGTCCGGCCATCGTCAACTTCGTGGAGCTTTACGCCCCCGAACTGATTCCCCACCTTGCACCGGCAGACAGTCCCATGCTCCATGCCATGAAGATGATCAAGCGGTTTCACCCGGATCTGGCACACCATAAAATCGTGGTGGTCTCTCCCTGCCTTGCCAAAAAACGCGAGTATGTGGAGGTGGGCATGGGGGATTACAACGTCACCATGAAGGAGCTCTCCGACTACTTTCAGCGGGAAGGCATTCGACTGGGGGATTTCCCGGCGGTGGAGTTTACCAACCCGCCCGCGGAGCGGGCCGTGCTGTTCTCCAGCCCCGGTGGCCTCCTTCGGACAGTGGCGCGCTGGAAGGGCGGGGCCGACACCCGGGCCCGGAAGATCGAAGGGCCGTCTGTGGTCTATCCGTACCTGAAGACCTTGAAACAGAGCGTCAAAGAGGGCGTGGCCCCCCAGCTGGTGGACTGCCTGAACTGCGACCACGGCTGCAACGGAGGCACGGCCACCCCGGCCCGGGACCTGTCCCCGGACCGCCTGGAGCACGAGGTGGAAAAACGCAGCCGGGCCATGCAGGAGGGCTACCGGAAATCAGGTCCCGGGGCCGAGGCGAGGACGAGAAAGAGCCTGGAGAAGCTGCTGGATGCGTACTGGGAGCCCGGCCTCTACACCCGGAGCTACACCGACCGAAGCGCGGACAACATCATCCGCACCCCTTCCGAGGCCGAACTCAAGGCTGTCTACGGGAGCATGGGCAAGCACACCGCAGCAGATCTCTACAATTGTTCGGCCTGCGGCTACAACTCCTGCGAAGGCATGGCCGTGGCCATTTTCAACGGCATCAACAAGCCGGAGCACTGCGCCCACTTTATCATGGATGAGAACCAAAAGCTCATCGACCGCATCAACGCCCGGGCCATGCAGGACGAAGAGATCGCCTCCATCGATCGTTCCACACGGGACCTTTCCACCAACATGCAGAGCATCTCCGGCAACATTGACGAACTCAACACCAGCATCGCCGAGATTTCACGGGACGTCCAGCAGAGCAAGTCCGTGGCCGAAGAGGCGTCCCGCAACGTGGATGATTCCGGGGAGGCCTTCAGCGGCCTGCAGGCCGCCAGTCAGGAGATTCCCGACGTCCTTCAGTTTATCAACGACACCGTGGACAACCTCTCCCTGCTGGCCCTGAATGCCAAGATAGAGGCCGCACGGGCCGGGGACGCGGGCAAGGGATTTGACGTGGTGGCCACCGAGGTCAAGGGCCTGGCCGACTCCACGGCCGGGGCCGTGGTGCGCATCCGCGAGATTACGGAAAAGATTGTCTCCGCCTCCAAGAATGTCAACCAGGCCATGGACGCCCTGCGCGGCTACGTGACGACCCTGGAAGAGTACCAGGTCTCCATTGCCGCAGCCGTGGAGCAGCAGAGCACCAACACCCACAACGCTTCGGGTCTCCTCCAGGACCTCTCCGGGGCCGTGGCGGACATCCACGCCAACCTCAGCCGCGTGGCCGAAGGGTAAGGGGCTGCGAGAAAACGTGCCTCCGGAGGCATGCTTTTCCTGTTCACTATAACCATAGAAGGCATCGCTTTTACTTTTGTTCCGCCCTTTACTCAGCGGGGCGCTCTTCCAGGTTTTTGAGGAAATTCATGACCAGGGCGTTGAATGAGGCCGGCTCCTCCACGTTCACCACATGGTGGGTGCCGGGCAGGGTCATGAGGGTGGCGTTTTGCATGCGCGCGGCCACCTCTTTTTTGTGGTCCAGGGGGGCGTAGTCGTGCTCGGAGTGGATGAGCAGGGCAGGGCAGGCGATGCGGTGGAGCCGGTCCATGACGCTCCAGTTTTTCAGGGCCCTGAGGCTTGCGAGGTAAGGCCTTCGGGGGTTCTCCGCCCATCTGGCCTCCATGGTGTGCCGAAGGGGTGCCATCTCCGGGGCGGGGAAGACGTGCTTTGCGATGAATTTGCCTACGGCCCCCGGGCCCATGAGGGCTGAGAGGACCAGGCGGCTGTAGTAGAGGTGCTTTCGGGTGAAGGTGTCCACCGGCACCATGCCGCTCATGTTGGCGATGACAATGGATTTGACGAGGTGGGCGTGGTCCAGGGCGAGGTGAAAGGCCACGGCCCCTCCCATGGAGAGCCCCACCACGTGGGCCGGTTCTCCGGCGATTTTTTTGAGGAAGGCCGCCACGTCCTTTGCAAACAGGGACATGGCGTAGGGCCCTTTGGGTTTGTCGCTTCTGCCGTGGCCCCGCAGGTCCACGGTGAAGACCCGGAACCGGGGGGTGAAGTGGTCCACCTGATACTCCCAGTCCCTGAGGCTGGAGCCCAGGCCGTGGATCAGGAGGAGGGGAGGACCGTCCCCGTGGGATTGGTAGTGCATGGAAATGCCGTTGACGATGGTCTGTGGCATGGCGGGATCTCCCTTGCGGGAACAGCCCCCGGCGAGAAGCCGGGGGCTTTTTTTATGGGGACGCTACATAATGGTGTTTCCGTTGATGGTGACGTGTCCCTCTTTGATGGTGGCCTTGGTGCGATAGTAGTTTTCGTCGGAGACGAGGAGCCCCTGGTCCATGAGCTGCATGAGCTGGCCCAGGTCCATAAAGGTGTTGAGGAACGCCTTGGGAAGGGAGGCCTCGAATTCAGCGTTCACAGCCTGGATGAGCATGGTCATGGAGGGGAGGTTGGCGGCCTGCTCCCCGAGGATCTCTGCATAGCCGGTGGCGGTGAGGGCTTCGTCTTTTCCGGTGCCCAGGTTCAGGGTGGTCAGGGTGAACTTGGGATCACGTTTGAGGATCTCGGGAAGCAGTTCCATCAGCTTGCCCATGATCATCATGCCGTACATATCGGAGTTCATGCTGCCGGAGGCCGCGACATCGTTTATGGTCTCCCGGAGGGTGTCCATGGATGCTTTGTCCAGGTTGTCCAGCATGATTTCGAGCTTGGCCGGGGCAAAGCTCAGGTCGTTGTTGGTCAGGTTGTCGAATCCGGTTTCAAAGGTGGAGTTGTAGACCTCTTCGGCCTCCTTGCTCATGGCCGCCACATAGGCCTTGTCCAGATTGAAACGGGTGTGGGATATCTTGTTGTTAAAGGCGATGCGTTCGATGTCGTATCGTGCGCTGGTGTCGCCGCCCGCCTTGGCCGCGGACAGGAGAATCTTGTCCACGATGAAGACGTCGGCCTCATTTTCCGTGATGGAAAAGGAGGGCATCTCCGCCTCAAAGTCGAAGTCCTTGGAGGCCCAGTTGTACGTGCCGTTTCCGTTGAGTCCGGCAAAGTCGATGACCACGGGCTTGCTGGTTTCCTTAAAGGTCTTGGCATAAGCTGCGATGCTGTAGACGCTGGCGATGGTCTTGTCGAATCCGATGTGGCTCTTCATTTCAAAGGAGGGGAACTCCTTAATGATGGCGGCCAGCTCTGGATCGGATTCTTCCACGGGCTCAATCCAGGCAGAGGAGCGGTCCAGGGCCAGGCCAATGGGGGAGCCGGAAGACAGAGCAGACCAGAATACGGGCCCGTGGGTGACCTCGCTCTTGAAGCGGATCACTGCGGGAAGGGCCAGGTCTTCTCCCATGGCCTTGAGGATGATGTCCCCGGTGATGACAGAAGAGAACCAGCCCCTCTGGTAGTCGAGGTCCTTGATGCCCATGGATGGGTTGTTCATCAGGGATTCATCGGTAAGCTGGGTGTAGAAGGTTTCGACCTGTTTGCCGATGTACCATGGGGCGCCCATCAGAAGAACGAGAACAAGAAGGATAATGCCGCCGAGTACTTTTTTCATAAAATCTCCGTGAGATATGTGTCAGGGTTTCGAGATTGAAATAACTGCAAAAACAATGATGGTCAACATATCAGCAATTGATTGGGAGTAAAATAAAAAAGGGCGACGGAAGCGTAAAAGTGGTTGAATATGCGCTACAATGGCGGTGCCCGGTGCGATCAGGCCCGACGCCTCTTGAAGGCCATGGTGCCCATGCCCGAGAGGATCTTCCAGACAGTCTTGTAGACGTTTTCATGGGGCCTGGGCTCCTGGCCCATGCCCAGGTAGCGCAGCTGGTTTTCGTACCAGGTGATCTCCAGCATGGTGATGCGGTCCAAAAGTTTGACGCCGGTGGTCAGGGGACGGACCGTGCTGGTGACAGTGTTCCCGTTAAGCACCTTGCCCGGCAGCTCGGGGTCCACCACCAGGGGGCGGGCAAGGCCCACCATGGCCACGGCGGTCTCGCAAAGGGCCGTCCTCATCATCTCGTCGGATCGAAATCCGCCGGTGAGGACCAGGGGCGCTGTGACGGTCCGGGCCGCCTGGTCGGCAAAGGCAAGGAAGTAGGGGGTTCCCTCTTTTTTTCTTCCGCCCATCATGGCCGGTGCCTCGTAGTTTCCCCCGGAGACCTCCACCAGGTCGATGCCCTCGGCGTCCAGGGCGCGGATCACCACAAGGGCCTCCTCCTCGGTGAATCCGTTTTTTTTGAAATCCGATGAATTGATCTTGATGCCCACGGGAAATTCAGGGCCCACCTCCCGCCGGATGGCCCGGTAGGTCTCCAGGACAAAGCGCATGCGCCCGGTGATGTCTCCGCCCCAGCGGTCGGTGCGGTGGTTGTACAGGGGCGAGAGGAACTGGCTGACCAGGTAGCCGTGGGCCCCGTGGATCTGGACCCCGGTGAAACCGGCACGCTTGACGGTTTCAGCTGCCTTGGCAAACCGGTGGATGATCTCCAGGATCTCGGCGTCGGTGAGGGACCGGGGGGTGTTGAAGGCCCGCTTGAGGTCCGATGCGTAGGGAATGGCCGAAGGCGCCACGGGTTCCGGGGAGAGAAAGGCCGGGGACTGGCGTCCCGGGTGGTTGAGCTGCACCCAGATGTGGGCTCCGTTTGCTTTGCCGCACTCGGCCCAGCGGGACAGGGCTTCCATGTGGCGGTCGTCTTCAATCACCACATTGTTGGGCTCACCCAGGGCCCGCCGGTCCACCATGACGTTTCCGGTGACCAGAAGGCCGGTGCCTCCCCGGGCCCAGCGGCTGTATAGGCGATGAAGCTCCGGTGTGGGGCCGTGGCCACGGTCTCCCATGATTTCGCTCATGGCGGATTTGACGATGCGGTTTTTCAGGACGGCTCCGCACGGGAGGGTGAGGGGGGCGGCCAGTGGATTGGGCTTCGTGTTCATGAAACTCTCCCTTTGCTGGTGGATGGGTGGGCTGACTATGCATTTCAAACGTAAGCCCTAAATCGCCCGATGCAAACTGTTTTTCTCGTTACCCTGACGCCAAGGATCGCGCCAGGCTCCCGCGGCTCAGTGCTTTCGCTTTTTTTCAATGCACGGTACACTATAAGGCGGATTTTTTCCCATCAATCAGGCGGTTGGCCCAGCGGTCACCCATGCCGAGGCTTCTGCGCGCTCCCGCCGACGGCTGTCGGTGACCGTCCCAACCCTTTTTTCGGGAGGTCTCCATGAGCCACGGCCATCATCACCACCATGCCCCCACCGGAAGCCGCCTGGGGGCCACCATCGTCCTCAATGTCGTCATCACCGTTGCCCAGGTGGCGGGGGGGCTTCTCTCAGGCAGCCTGGCCCTTCTCTCCGACGCCCTTCACAACGCCAGCGACGTGGTGGCTCTCATCATCAGCGCCATTGCCGAAAAGCTCATCACCCGAACCTCTACCCCGGAGAAAACCTTTGGGTACCGGCGAGCCGGGGTGGTGGCTGCCATGATCAACAGCGTCACCCTCATGGCCATTGCCCTGCTTCTCATTAAAGAGGCCGTGACGCGCCTGATCCATCCGGTGGGCGTGTCCGCAGGGCCGGTGATCCTCCTGGCGATCCTGAGCATTGCCCTCAACGGGCTCTGCGTCCTTTTATTAAAGGAAGAAGCCGAAGGGAGCCTCAACATCCGCTCTGCCTCCCTGCACCTTTTTACGGACATGATCACCTCCGTGGCCGTCCTGGCCGGGGGTGTTGCCGTGGCCGTGTTCGGGGTGCACCGCCTGGACAGCCTGCTCTCCATGGGCATCGCCCTGTACCTGATCTACGCCTCCTGGGGCCTGGTGATGCAGAGCCTGGCTGTGCTCATGCAGTTTTCCCCGCCTTCCGTGGACGTTTCAACGGTGGAGGCGGCCATGCTCGAAGAGGAAGCGGTGCGCAACATCCATCATCTCCACGTCTGGCAGCTCACCGACACCGACATCCACCTGGAGGCCCACGTGGACTTTCATGAAGACCTCCCCTTGAGCCGGGTGAACACCATCCTTGGTGCCATGGAAGAGCGCCTGCGCCGGAGGTTCCACATCACCCATGTCCTGTTGCAGCCCGAATTTGAGGTGTGCGACGACACGGATCTTATCGCCGACGCCGCCTGCCGGCGCGAACCCCATGACCATTAAATACATCTGCACCCCGGCGTCTTGACTTTTAAGGTAATAGTGCATGGAAAAGCCTGCCTCCGGCGGCGAGGTGTGCCACCTCGAAAGCAGGCTACGAATGCGTTTTCCCCTTCGTTCCTCAGGGAAAATCACCTTCGTCTTTGATTCAAATTGAACTGGATTGATTTTTAAAGCCTGTTTATCAAACTTTTCAAAAGTTTGGCCCCCGGCAGGGCCGCCGGAGGCTTTTTTACAGGTACTCGCTGCAAAGCAAAACGGGCGACACCATCTGTAGTGATGGGGCGCCCGTTTTGCACATCTCAGGGGAGGAAGTCCGAAGGCGCCCCGTTCAGGGGGTGGGCGCCTTCGGGGCTGGGGTCAGGATTTGTTGATGCTGAGAACGTATTTCACGATGCCGAGGGTCACATAGCCGGCTGCAAGGACGTTGATGGCAAGGGATGTGTAGATAATGGCTTCAAGCATGGGTCACCCTCCTTTAGATAGACTCCGGTTGAAAGTTTCGGGACGGTGTCGTGTTCTTTGTCATCTGGTGCACCACGACCATGGTGAGGATGTTGGCGGCCATGCCCACGATGTTGGAGGGCAGGCCCAGGGGATCGCCCAGGACCTTGGGGCCCCAGATAAAGGCCGTTAAAAGGCCCACCACCACAGCCGGGGCGCCGACGTAAGGGGAGATGCCTCTCTTCCAGAAGAGGGCCACGAGCAGGGTCGGGATCACAGCGGGAGCCCAGAGGTTGTAGACGTAGATCATCAGCTCGAAGATCTTGGGGAAGGCCAGGGCAATGCCCACGCCGCCGACACCGATGACGATGGTGATCTTCTTGGTCCAGGAGAGGAGCTCCTGCTGGCTGGCCTTGGGGTTGATGAACTCGTTGTAGATGTCCCGGGTGAAGATAACCGCCGCGGTGTTGATAAAGGAGTCGCCTGTGGACATGACCGCCGCCAGCAGGGCGCCGAAGACAAGGCCGGAGATGCCGGGGGGCAGGGTCTCCCGGATCAGGGTGGTCAGGGCCAGGTCGGGCCTTACATCGGGCTGGATCACCAGGGAACACACGCCGATGACCAGGGTGGTGACGAGGAAGAACATGTAATAGCCGCCGAAGATGGTGACTCCCCACTTGCTGTCCTTGGGGGAGGCGCCGGTGGCGTAGCGCTGGATGAAGTAGGGCGCGGCCATCTCACCGAACATGAAGGTGAGGAAAAAGGCGAAGATCTTGGTGGTACTCCAGTCCGAGCGGAAGAAGTCCACCTTGTCGGCAAACTCGGGACCCATGGCGATGACGGTCTGCACCGCTTCGTTGATGCCCCCCACCTGGTTCAGGGAGAGGAAGGCGCAGAGGGTGATGCCCAGGGCCAGGACCACAAACTGAATGGCGTCGGTGAGGATAACGGCCAGCATGCCGCCTGCCCAGGTGTAGGCGATGGTGATTACCGAAGAGATGACGGCTGCCGGGATCAGGGGAATACCGGTGACGGTCTGGAGGATGCGGCCCATGGCCAGGATCTGCACCCCGAACAGGGCGATGACAAAGGCGAAGGCCACGATGCTCGAAGCGAGGCGGCCGCTTCGGCCGAAGCTCCTGCCGAACAGGTCGCCCACCGTGTAGACGTTGGCACCGGCTTCACGCACCTTCGGGGCGATGTAGAGCCCGCTTAAAACCTGGCCCAGGGCCATGCCCGAGATGCCCATGAGGACGATGATGCCCTGCTTGTGCACAAAGGCGATACGCCCGATGGTGGAACCGCCGCCGCAGAGGGTGGCAGCCACGGTTGCAAAGAGAATGGCCATGGGGATGGAACGGCCGGCAACAGAATAGTCGTCGAAATCTTTGATGTTTTTCATGGAAAAGACGCCGATGCCGAGTACCAGTGCGAAATACCCGAAGATCAGTATCATGTCCAACGTGGATACTGCCATACTTCCTCTACCTCCTACGTAGATTCGATGAAAGAGACGGGCGCGACCTTAAATAAGGCCGTGCGGGTGAACTCTCATCAAAGCGACAGACACCTCGGTTTCCCTGGTGGGGGCCGGAGAAGATGATGATGGTTCGGTCTGTACGGCAGGCGCCGTTGCCTGGGTTGAACCGCGGGTCGGGCCATCATCAATGTTCAAAAGTGTACGCCATTTGTCGCTTCGATTTCCAGAACAATATCTGATATATCTGATTTCTGTCAATGAGAAATATTCATTATGTGATCTTGTTATCATTATATGATAAAAATACGGATGGCGGAGTCTTCTTTCAAGTGTATTGATTTTTCTTGAACTTTGAAAAACGGTGGCGTATACACTTGGTCATAATATGAACTTTTATCATAATATGATTTATCGGAGGTCGCATGTCAGACATCAAACGCCACGGCACCCCCACGGGCGGGGGGCTTCCCATCTCCAAGGCAGTGGAGGCCGACGGCTGGCTCTATGTCAGCGGTCAGGTCCCGCGAAACGAAAAGGGCGAGCTGCTGGCCGGCAGCATGAAGGCGGAGGCGGAACTCGCCTTTGACAACATGGTGAAGGTCCTTGAAACCGCCGGATACACCCTGGACAACGTGGTCCGGGTGGGGGTGTGGATCGACGATCCCAGGGATTTCCCTGAGTTCAACAAGGTGTTCGCCGCCCGATTCTCCCCTGCCCACGCACCGGCGCGGGTGACCATCCAGTCCTCCATGATGTGCGACTGCAAGGTGGAAGTGGACTGCATCGCCTTTAAGGCGTCCTAACCAGGGGCATCATGAAAATCACAGGATCCAAGAGACGATGATATTAGGAAACAGATCGAAAAAATCGGCGGATCGCAGGCAGGTGGATGTGCTCGTCATCGGCGGCGGGGTCACCGGCGCCGGCGTAGGGTTCGGCCTGGCGAAAAAAGGCGTCCGCGTGTGCGTCATCGACGACACCCCGGTGGTGGACCGCGCCTCCCGCAGCAACATGGGGCTCATCTGGGTGCAGTCCAAGGCCCTGGGGATCCCCGAGTACATGCGCTGGGGCTTTAACTCCTCCCGCCATTTCCCCGGGCTCATCGCCGAGCTCGAAGAGACCTCGGGCATCCACATCCCCTACAACCCCACCGGCGGCCTCATCCCCTGCGTGGGAGAAGAAGAGTACGGGCGGAGGGCCGAGTACATCGAAGGGCTTCGCAAAGAGGCGGGGGACTTCGGCTACAACGGCACCATGATCAGCCGGTCCGAGCTGGAAAAACTGCTCCCGAAGATTTCTTTTGGCGACAAGGTGTGCGGCGCTGCCTGGTGCGAAGAGGACGGCTTTTTAGAGCCCCTGAAGATGATGTTTGCCATGCGCAAGGCCATGGTGAACTTAGGGGGGACCTTCCTTCCCGAATGCCGCGCCCACACCATCCGGCGCGAGGGCTCCGGCTACCTTGTCACCACCAGCCGGGGAGAGATCGCCTGCGACAAGCTGGTTCTGGCCGGTGGCCTGAGCAACCGGCAGCTGGGGGCCTGGTTTGACCTCAAGGTGCCCGTGACCCCGGACCGCGCCCAGGATCTCCTCACCGAGCGGGTGACGGACAACGTACTGCCCATTCCCATCCTGGGGCTCACCCAGACCCCCGGCGGGACCATCATGGTGGGCTACAAGCATGAGTACGTGGGCACGGACACGGGCTTTACCCCCGAGGCCGTGGCTTCGGAAGGGCGGTGGGCCGTCTCTGTCTGGCCGGACCTGGCAAAGCTCCGCGTGATCCGGTGCTGGAGCTGCCTGCGGGTGATGCCCGTGGACGGGCTCCCCATCTACGACACCGTGCCCGGTCACGACAACGTCTTTGTTTTCAACTGTCACAGCGCCGTGACCCTCTCCGGGATCCACGTGGCAACCCTTCCCGACTACGTGCTCGGCAACGGGCTGCCCGAGGACGGCAAGATTTTCAGCCTTTCACGGTTTAACAAGACCGGGGCCAAGTGAGGAAACCATGAGCAAGAAACCAGCCAAGGCGGAGCAGACCGTCACCATCACCGTGGACGGTGAGCCCATGACGGTTCCGGAAGGCATCTCCGTTGCCGCCGCTGTCCTGGGCCACTCCCACGACAGGCACACCTGCAAGAACAGCGTAACCGACGAGCCCAGGGCTCCCTACTGCATGATGGGGGTCTGCTTTGAGTGCATGATGGAGATCGACGGCAGGCCCAACCAGCAGTCCTGCGTCACCATCGTCCAAGAGGGAATGACCGTCCGGCGTGAACCGGCGGAGCGGGAGGGGAAATGATCCAGCAGCAGTGGGACCTTGTTGTTATCGGGGCCGGACCCGCGGGACTCTCCGCCGCAGCCGCAGCCGCTGAGTGCGGCCTGGAGGTGGTGCTCCTGGACGAGCAGGCCTTTGCAGGCGGCCAGATCTATCGCTCCGTGGACGCCCCCGGAGCCAAGGGGCGTTTTCTCCAGAAGGAGGACCGGGCCGAAGGGCTTCGGATTTTAAGGCGCTTTGAAAAGAGCGGGGCGGCCTACGAACCCCGCAGCACCGTCTGGTTTGCAGAACCCGGACGCGTCCTGGCCACCCGGGACGCCCAGACCCGGGAGTACAAGACCCAGAACATTGTCGTGGCCACCGGGGCCATGGAGCGCCCCGTTCCCTTCAGCGGGTGGACCCTGCCCGGGGTCATGGCCGCCGGTGCCGCCGATATCCTCTACAAAAGCGGCTCGGTGGTGCCCAAAGGCCCCATCGTGGTGGCGGGCAACGGGCCCCTGATTCCCCTGATCACCAACCATCTCCTGGAGCTGGGAGCCGACATCGCCGCCGTGGTGGACACCACCCCCAAGGCCAACATGATGAAAGCCGCTCCCCACATGCCCATGGCCCTCCGGGACATCCCCTTTCTCTTCAAAGGGCTCAAGATGGTGGCCAAGATGACCCGAAGCCGTGTGCCCATCTATCGCAACGGTTCTGATATCAACGCCTTTGGCAAGGATCGCCTGGAGCGGGTGAGCTTTTCAGTGGACGGCACCCCCCGCAGCGTGAGCGCCGCCACCCTCCTGGTCCATGAAGGGATCCTGCCCCGCACCCACATGAGCCGGGCCCTGGGCCTCGACCACGCCTGGAACCCGGTGCAGCGCTACTGGTACCCGGTGTGCGACGAAAACGGGAAGAGCAGCCGGGAAGGCATCTACGTGGCCGGGGACGGGGTCTTTGTCCATGGCGCCGCCGCAGCCGCCGCCAAAGGCGAGCTGGCAGGCATCGACGTGGCCCGTTCCCTGCGGGTGCTCACCGATGAAGACGCCAAACGAAAGCGCACCCGCCCGCGCAAGGTGCTGAGCAAGGCCCTGGCCCCGCGAAAGTTCGTGGACGGCTGGTTCGCCCCCCGCAAAGACCTCTACGAGGTGGACGACGATGTCCTGGTCTGTCGCTGCGAAGGGGTCACCGCCTCGGCCATCCGCGAGGCCGTCAAAGAGGGATGCCACGAGGTCAACGACATCAAGGTCAGGACACGCTGCGGCATGGGCCCCTGCCAGGGACGTATGTGCGGCCCGGCCCTGGCCGAGATCGCGGCAAACGCCCTGGAACGCGAAGTCCCCGACGTGGGCTCCCTGCGCATCCGCCCCCCCATGCGCCCGGTCCTCTTCGGCGAGATCTGCGGCCTCGGGGGCGGGGACTAAGGAAAAACGAAAAAGCATGCCTCCGGCGGGCAGGGGATACATCCCCTGCACCCCAGGGGCGCGAATGCTCAGGGCTCGTTCCTCGCCCTTCACATTCGCTGACGGGCTTCGCCCGTGATGATTTTGATGTGGGGGTGCACGTGCAAGTCAGGGATGGCAATCCGGTCACTGTTTCGCTTATCGCAGGGCATCGTCATACGGATCCTTTGGCGAAAAAGCATTCCCGAATCTGGGGCACACAGGCAAAACCAGATAATCTTCAAGGCACGGCAACGTATCCAGGTATTTCAAAGCCTGTACGAAACCCCGTGTGAGCCGTCAACTTAGTATATCGGGCGAAGCCCGAGCCGAAGGCCCTTGCGGTTTGGCCCGAGGAACGAGGGACAAACCGCAAGGGCAATGAGCTTTCGAGGTGGCTCACCTCGCCGCCGGAGGCATGCTTTTCCAACATAGTAAGGAGGGATGATGATTTTAAAGGGCGGTCTTCTCCATACGGACACCCCCATCGGTGTGCTGTGTCTGGAGTCTTATTTTCCCAAGCCACCTGGGCATCTGAGGAATCCGGTGACCTTTGATTTTCCGGTCACCTACAAGGTGTTGCGCGGGATCGATGTGCCCACGCTTCTTTTCAACCCCACCCCGGAGCTGGTGGCGCCCTTTATTGAGGCGGCCAGGGCGCTGGAGCGGGAGGGGGCCATGGCCATCACGGGCAGTTGCGGGTTTCTTGCCCGGTTTCAGAAGGAGCTCACCGAGGCGGTGAGAATTCCGGTGCTTGTCTCCAGCCTTATCCAGATTCCCATGGTGCGGACGCTCCACGGGCCGGATGCCGTCATCGGGGTTCTCACGGCCAGCAGGGATGCGCTGACCCCCATGCATTTTGCCCAGGTAGGAGGAGACATCAACGACGTGGTCATCAAGGGCATGGAGGGCTGCCCCGAGTTCTGGGAGACCATCATCGAGGCCAGGCGCACCGACTTTGACATGGACCGACTGGAGGCTGAGATCTGCGGGGCAGCCGAGGCCCTGATGGCAGAGCACAATCTTGACGCCCTGGTGCTGGAGTGCACCGACCTTTCCGCCTTTGCCCGGAGCATTCAGGAGCGCATCGGCTGTCCGGTCTACGACATCGACGGCCTCATCGAGTACGCCCGCTACGCCGTGAAACGCAAGGTGTACCACGGGCTGTAATGGCCTGACGTGATTTCCATGGGAAGGCCCGTCATGTGAACGATGCCTCCGGCGGCTCTGCCGTGACCGTCAAAAAAATCGAGAACGCTCGACCGAAACGGAGCGCCGCACTCCGGTGCGGCATTTTAGTCCGTGGTTACCCGTGTCGCACAGGAGTGCGGCGCTTCAGGGGCCAAGGGTGTTTCGGGGGTGCTGTAAATACGCCGATGCTCTAAACGATGATCAGGGCCACGTTTGTTTGAAGGGCAAATCGCAATGGCAATATGCTTTCAATGTGGCACGCCTTGCTGCCGGAGTTATTCCGGTTAAAGTCAAGTGAATCCCAAATGCCCTTCATCGTGTCTTCAGAAAAATGAAATGGGTCTCTCCTGCCAAAACGGCTGCCACATGTCATACACCACGCGAATGCCCCGAAACCGTTTGCAGGATGTCTGCACCCATGCATTCGCCATGGGGTTTCCAGGTGCCCCCACCTGGCCGCCGGAGGCCTTTTTTTTCACCCACTTTAACCATAGAAGGCCACTTCCCGGCGCATTGGCGAACCCCTGTTGACCCGTGAAAGGGGAGCTGGTAGATTCACCCCATTATGATTAAAGGAGCTCAAAGCGCATACCGGATCCTCAATATTCTTTCCCTTATCGTGGAGGAGAGCGAGGAGACCGTTTCACCCCGGGAGATCAGCGAGCGGCTGGGCATTCCAGCCCCCACCGTGCACCGCCTCCTCTCGGTCCTCAAGGAGTGCCGGTTCGTCTCCTGCGATCCCGACACCAAGGGGTACCGGGTGGGCGACGAGTGCATCATCCGACCCAATTTCGACCGCGACCAGCGGATCCTCTCCCGGTTTTCCCCCCTGGCCCACGAAGCGGCCCGGACCTTCGGGTACACCACATCCCTCTATTCCCGGGACAACGACGACTGCACCTGCGTGGAGCGCGTGGAAGGGACCCACAACATCCAGGTGTTCTCCAGCCGGGTGGGAGAGCGTCGCCCCTTAGGCCTCGGCTCCTGCACCCTGGGGATTCTGGCCGTGCTTCCCACAGACGAAGGGGATGCCATCCTGGCCCGCAACGAGCCCGAGCTCAAAGAGCGGATGGTGGGAAGCTGGGATACCCTGAAGCTCTTCCTTGAGATCTCCCGCAACCGCGGCTACGGATACGCCTACGACCTGGCCGTTGACGGGGCCGTGGGGCTCGCCTTTCCCCTGTGCTCCGGTGGCGAGGTGGTGGGCTCCGTCACCGTGGATGCCTTAAAGGGCGCCGAGTGGGACAACAAACTCGACGACATGGTCGCCTTCTTTCGAACCCGCCTTAACCAGCCTGCAAAAAAATAAAAACGCCTCCGGCGGCAAGGTGAGCCACCTTGAATGCTGGTTGCCGCCGCGCTTTACCCCTCGTTCCTCGGGTTAAATCGCAGCGGCATTCACGTAGGATTTTTGTCTGAGCCCTAAATGTAACTGCTCAGTTGGCCTCCGACGGACCTGCCGGAGGCTAAACCAGAAAGCCTCGCATCGTGCTTTTTTGAAGAATGAAATGGATATCTCCTGCAGAGGCGGTTGCCCAATGTCACACGTCACGCGAATGCTCCGAAAACGCATGTATAACGACAGCCTCCATGCATTCGCCATAGGCTTTCAAGGTGGCCCCATCTTGCCGCCGGAGGCGGTCTTTTGGAGCTGAATAGCTACCCACTTTTTCAATGCTTTTTTGTCCTGCCCCAGCCCTGTGCCTTACCATGTCTGCCAGTGGAGGTTTTCAGGGGCCCATTTCTCTTTGGGTTTGGGGTTGCCTGCCGGGGTCCCTAGGGGGATGACGTTGAGGGGGACGATGTGCTCGGGCAGGTTCAGGATGTCGCTTACGGCGTCCATGCGTTCCTGCAGGGGGTAGACGCCCGTCCAGACCGCTCCCAGACCCTTCATTTCACAGGCCAGCAGGATGTTCTGGGTGGCGGCGGAGCAGTCCTGGACCCAGAAGGGTTCCTCCACCCCGTCAAAGGCTTTGGAGAGATCGCCGCAGACCACGATGGCTGCGGGAGCCCCTTTGACCCTGCATAGGGGAGCACGGCGCCGAGCCGTGCCAGCACTTCGGGGTCATCCACGGCCACAAAGGCCCAGGGCTGTTTGTTGCCGGCGGTGGGGGCGGCCATGCCTGCCTTGATGAGCTGCGTCAACGTCTCCCTTGATATGGTTTCTTCTGTAAATTTCCTGACGCTTTTGCGTTGATAAAAGATGTTGAAGGGATCCATGTGGTGTCTCCTGATAAATAAAAGTGGGAATAATGCGGTCGCAGCGCGTACAATGTTGTTTCTGTGTGGCTTGCGTTTGGTCGGTGGCATGTTCTCGGCTTTGTTTCCTGTGGACAGTATAGGAGTCGGGGCGGCGTGGGACAAGCAGGCACTTTTTTGTGCCTTGGTCACATGGAGGGAAGCTTTCAAGGATACCGGCTGGTTGGCTGGGTAACTCTGGACGATACGTATGTGATGGGGGGAGGATATGCTGCAAAGTGTGTTTGGGGTGCTGGTGTTGACGGCCATGGCCTGGGGGATGAGTGAACAGCGCCGGGTGTCCCAGGGGCGCAACATTCTCATGGGCCTGGGGCTTCAGGCGGCCCTGGCCTTTCTGTTGTTGAAGTGGGCGGTGTTCCGGGATGTTTTCATTACCCTCAACGGGGTGGTCCTGGCCCTGGAGGAGGCCACCCAGGCGGGCACGGGGTTTGTGTTCGGGTACTTAGGGGGCGGGCCCCTTCCCTTTGAATCGGGCGTGCCCGGGGCGGACTTTATCCTGGCGTTTCGAGCCCTTCCCATTCTCCTTGTCATGAGCGCCCTCTCCTCCCTGCTCTTCTACTGGGGCATCCTGCCCAGGGTTGTGAAGGGGTTCTCCTGGCTTCTGACGCGCAGCATGGGCGTGGGCGGTGCCCTGGGGGTTGGGGCTGCGGCCAACGTGTTTGTGGGCATGGTGGAGGCCCCGCTGCTGATCCGTCCCTATCTGGCCCAACTCACACGAAGCGAGCTCTTTGCCGTCATGACCTGCGGCATGGCCACCGTGGCCGGAACGGTCCTCGTCCTTTACGCCGGGTTTGTGGGCACCATTCTTCCCGGCGCCCTGGGGCATATCCTCACCGCGTCCCTTATCAGCGTGCCCGCTGCCCTTATGGTGGCACGGCTCATGGTTCCGGAAACAGAGGCTGTTACGTCGGGTGCCCTTGTCCCTGAGCAAACCGTCTCCAGCAGCATGGATGCTGTCAATCAGGGTACCCAGGCCGGGTTGACCCTTTTCCTCAATGTTACTGCCATGCTCCTGGTTCTCATCGCCCTGGTGCACCTGATCAATCAGGGCATGGGGCTTCTGCCGGGGCTGGGGGGCGAGCCCCTGACCCTGCAGCGGATCCTGGGGTGGCTCATGGCGCCCCTGGTCTGGCTCATGGGCATTCCCTGGTCCGAAGCCCCGGCAGCAGGGAGCCTCATGGGGGTAAAGACCGTTTTAAATGAGCTTCTGGCCTACATCCGGCTGGCCAATCTTCCCGAGGGGACCCTTTCCCCCCGGAGTCAGCTCATCATGACGTATGCCCTTTGCGGGTTTGCCAACTTCGGCAGCCTGGGCATCATGCTGGGCGGGCTCAACGCCATGGTCCCGGAGCGCCGGGAGGAGATTGTGGGCCTTGGTCTGAAGTCCATTGTCTCCGGCACCCTGACCACCTTGATGACCGGAGCCATGGTGGGGATCATGGTGCCATGATAAGGATCTCTTTTGACGGGTATGTGGGTGGGCTCGGCTTGCGGGGATATCCGGCTTCGGTTGTTGCGTTGCGGGGTATTTTGTGTATGATCAATGTGTTGTCCTGGCAATGATCATGGGCGATGCCCCATGGCCTGCCGGGCCGGTTGTGTTGATTTCTGTTTTTGAAGTGGCTTGCCTTCACGTGCAAAACAAGGAGAGAACAGGATGGAAAAAAACACGCTGTCTCATCCCTTTAACGCCGGCCTGGAGCCCGGGCCCATTCACAAAAACAAGGTGGTGACTGCCCGGGAAGCCGTGGAGATCGTCCAGAACGGCGATGTAATCGGCCTGGGCGGCTTTGTGGGGAGCGGGTTTGCCGAAGAGGTGGCCATGGCCCTGGAGTCGCGGTTCCTCTCCACCGGGTCCCCTGAGGCGTTGACCCTCTACTTTGCTGCGGGCCAGGGGGACGGCAGGGACCGGGGGGCCAACCACCTGGCCCACGAGGGGCTGGTGAAACGGGCCATCGGCGGGCATTGGGGGCTGATTCCCAAGTTGCAGAAGCTGGCCATGGACAACAAGATCGAAGCCTACAATTTTCCCCAGGGGTGCCTGGCCCATATGTTGAGGGACGCAGGGGCCCACAAGCCGAGGACCATCACCCGGGTGGGGCTGGGAACCTACATCGATCCCCGCAACGGCGGGGGCAAAATCAACGGGCGCACCACCGAGGAGCTGGTGGAGCTCGTGACCTTTGACGGCAAGGAGTACCTGGCCTACAAGACCCAGCCCATTGACGTGGCCATTATCCGGGGAACCACCGCCGACCCGGACGGGAACATCAGCATGGAAAAAGAGGCCCTGACCCTGGAGAGCCTCTCTCTTGCCATCGCCGCGAAAAACAACGACGGATTCGTCATCGCCCAGGTTGAGCGCATCGCAGGCAAAGGGGCCCTGAGGCAGCGGGACGTGAAGATCCCGGGCATCATGGTGGACTGCGTGGTGGTGGCAACCGCAGCGGAAAACCACATGCAGACCTTTGACGTCCCATACAACCCCGCCTTTGCCGGGGAGTTCCGGGTACCCCTCTCCTCCATCAAGCCCCTTGCCCTGGATGAGCGGAAGATCATCGCGAGGCGGGCCGCCTTCGAGCTGATCCCCAACAGCGTGGTGAACCTGGGCATCGGCATGCCCGAGGGGGTGGCCAACGTGGCCGCAGAGGAGAATGTCTTTGATTACATGACCCTGACGGCAGAACCGGGGGTCATCGGCGGTATCCCTGCGGGGGGGCTGAGCTTCGGGGCCGCCGCCAACGTGGATGCCATCATCGACCAGCCTTACCAGTTCGACTACTACGACGGGGGCGGCCTGGACATCACGGTCCTGGGGCTGGCCCAGGCCGATGGGGTCGGTAACCTCAACGTCAGCAAGTTCGGCCCGAGGCTCGCCGGGTGCGGCGGCTTCATCAATATCAGTCAGAACGCCAAAAAGATTGTGTTCGTGGGCACCTTCACCGCAGGGGGGCTCAAGGTGTCTGTCTGCGACGGGGCCCTGTGTATCGAACAGGAGGGGAAGGTCAGAAAGTTTGTCCATGCCGTGGAGCAGGTCACCTTTTCGGGCCGCGTGGCCACAGAGACCGGAAACCCGGTCCTGTATGTCACCGAGCGATGCGTCTTTACCCTGTCCCCCGAGGGGCTGGTGTTGACGGAGATCGCTCCGGGCATCGACCTGGAGCGGGATATCCTGGCCCAGATGGATTTCCGGCCCCTGATCCCTGAGACGCCCCGGACCATGGACCCCCGGATTTTCGCCCCGGAGCCCATGGGGCTCAAGGACGAACTCCTCTCCATTCCCATTGATCAGAGGCTGGTCTATGACGCAGCCCGTCAGGTCTTTTACGTCAACTTCGAGGGCCTGGCCATCCGGTCCCGCCATGAGATCCGCACCATTGACGAGCAGGTGGCGGCCATTTTGTCGCCGGTGGGGCACAGGGTCAAAGCCATCGTCAACTACGACAACTTCGATATCTCCCCCGAACTCATTGATGAGTACATGGACATGGTGAAAAGCCTCATGAACCGGTTCTACTCCGATGTGACGCGCTACACCACCAGTACCTTTATGCGGATGAAGATGGGGGATTCCCTCAAGGCGAGAAATCTTTCGCCCCATATCTACGAAACACTTGTGGAGGCTTCCGACGCGTTGAAGTAAGGGACTTTGCGAAAAGAACGGAACACACACGCCCGGTGGCCATCGTGACCACCGGGCTTTTTTTTGTTCAAAATTAAGGAAAATCATGGAGTGATAATTTTTTATTGAAATTTGGCGGGTTTTTCTGGTTTTTTTGTGGGGTAGTTAGGGCATTGAGGGTTAAGGGTGTGTTGATGAAATGACTTGTTAATATTGTGGAAACTGGTTTTTGTGTGGGGCGTGGTGGATGGAGGAGGTGGTTAAGAATTTTTTATTTTGATCCGATATGAATGGAGACCGGCTCGTGGTTCAGGAGTTCTTTTCCGGGACGCAGGAAAAGGCGGCGAGCCCAATTGATTTGAGGTAAAGGAGTTTCTTTTTGAGCTATTTAACCATCAAGAAAAAGTTGATCGCATCGTTTTCCCTCGTGGCACTCATTCCCGTCGCAGTGATCTGCGCGGTGACGCTGGTGGAGGTGAACACCATCTCCGAGGCCCATTTTGTCGACTCCACGACCCGTGAGCTCAAGCAGCTGGACAATGCCATGGTGCAGTTCGCCGACATGGTGAAGACGTCTGCGCGGTATGCGGCGTCGCGGCCGGAGGCTATGGGGGCGGACCGTTCGGTGTTGAACTACCTTCCCGGGGCCGTGGCCCACTCCAATGATCCGGAGCGGGAAGGGGCGGTGAACAGCGCGATTTATCACATGCTGGCAGGGATCGAGGCCTCCAACCCCGCTTTTCATGAGGTGTTCTTCGGGAGCCGATGGGGCGGTTTTGTGTCGTCCCAGAAAGCCGTGCCGCCCAAGGGGTATGACCCGCGTCAAAGGGAGTGGTACACGGCTGCCGCCGAGACTAAGGCCGCAGCGGTCACTTCGGCGTACGAGAGCATGGGAGCTGACGGTGTCCGGGCAGGGGGGATCTCCTTTGTGGCACCTGCCTTCGACCCCTCGGGGGAGCTGGTGGGTGTTGTGGGCATCGATGTGCCGCTGACAAACCTGACCACCATGGCCCTGGACATCAAGATCGGCAATCGAGGGTTTGTCCTTCTTGCCCAGGGGGACGGGACCATCCTGGCCAACCCCAAGGCCCCTGAGACAAATTTCAAAAAGATGTCGGAACTGGACCATCCGGTCTTTGCAAGCCTTGACCGCATGTCCGAGGGCCGGGTGGAGCTGGAGGAGGACGGGGTTGCCTACGACGCCTGTGTGTACACGTCACCGGAGCTGGGATGGAAGTACGTCGGCGTCATCGAAAAAGAGGAGGTTATGGCCTCCATGCACAAGCTTGTTGTTGCGGTGGTTGCCATTGGCGGGGTGCTCCTTGCCCTGTTCGTGGGGGTTGCCTTTCTCATCGCCAACGCCATCACCCGGCCCATCAACCGCACCTCTGAAATGCTGCGGGATATCGCCGAAGGGGAAGGGGACCTGACGCGCCGTCTTGAGGTGGCTTCCAACGATGAACTGGGGCTCCTTGCCACCTGGTTCAACGCCTTTGTGGAGAAGATTCACACCATCATCCGGGAGCTCTCCCTGCATGCGGAGAAGGTCACCGGAGCTGGGGTCGAGCTTTCCGGATTGTCGGATGAGATGTCCGGCGGTGCAAATGAGATGAACGAGCTTTCAGGGGGCGTCACCCGGTCCGCCGAAGAGATGAGCGCTGTCATGGTCAGTGTGGCGGCGTCATCGGAGCAGACAGCCACCAACGTCAACACGGTGGCGGCGGCCACCGAAGAGATGCGGGCCACCATCGCCGAGATCGCCAAGCGTTCGGAAAAGGCGCGGGATGTGACCTCGGATATGGTTGATCAGGCCCATGGGGCCAGGGCCAATATGGATGCCCTGGGACAGGCCGCTACAGAGATCGGAAAGGTCACGGAGACCATCACCGAGATCTCCGAGCAGACCAACCTTCTGGCCCTGAACGCCACCATCGAGGCGGCCCGTGCCGGAGCGGCAGGCAAGGGGTTTGCCGTGGTGGCAGGAGAAATCAAGGCCCTGGCGGCCCAGACCGCAGAAGCCACCGGGGAGATCCGCTCGCGCATCAACGGGGTGCAGTCCTCTTCCGTACAGTCCGTGGAGGGGATCACCCGCATCTCAACGGTCATCGAGGAGGTCAGTGAGCTGGTGGCAGCCATTGCGGCAGCCGTGGAAGAGCAATCTGTGTCCACAGGAGAGATCGCCGAAAACCTGGCCCAGGCATCGGCGGGCCTTCAGGAGGTGAACAGCCAGGTGGCCCGGAGCTCCGGTGTGGCCGAAGAGATTGCCCGGGACATGGGGGCCGTGAGCCGCTCGGCACATCAACTTACCGGCGGCAGCAGCACGGTCCGTGACCGCTCGGAAGACCTCTCCCGGCTTGCCGGTGGGTTGAACTCGGTGGTGGGGCAGTTCAAGGTGTGACAGATGGCCTGATGGGATGTTCGGCAGGCAGGGTTAACGCATTTAGATTTTTGCCTCCGGCGGCCCTGCCGGGGGCAAAACTTTTGAAACGTTTGATAAACAGGTTTTGTTTTTGCGGATGCGTCCATAGAGGGCATAGCCCCTCTTCTTTTCTGATTTATCAAGGCGATTATCTTCAGCCCCTGCGGGGGTGAAGATAAGCGACTTGATTACCGAAAAATTTTTGCGGAGCTTTTTTCAAAAAGCGACCCGCCGGAGGCAACTGATTTTTTAAATGCGTTGACCCTGGTTCGGCAGGGCGCTTGCAAAGAGACATATCTGCGTCCATGTGGAAGGGCCCGGTGATTTTTGAGAATCGCCGGGCCTTTTTTTTGTGTCGGTGCGGGTGTTGGGCGAAGGGATTTCGCCTGTGTCGCAGTGAAAACGAAATAGCTTAATTACTGTTCCTCCAGGGTTTGATTATGTGCCTGTATGCATGGTGCATGTGTTTTGTTTGATTGATTTGCATGGTGTGCAAAATAATATTAAAGAATTCTAGCTCTGGTCCGATATGAATTTGGGCCATCCCGTGGGAAGGGGTCGTATTTCCTAATGGATAGGGAATGGCGGCAGGTTCAATGGATTTGAAATGAAGGAGTTTTTTTTGAGCTATCTGACAATCAAGACAAAGTTGATTGCTGCGTTTTCTCTCGTGGCATTAATTCCAGTGGCGGTGATCTGCGCGGTGACTGTGGTGGAGGTGAACACCATCTCCGAGGCGAATTTCGTCGATTCAACAACCCGTGAACTCAAGCAGCTGGACAACGCCATGGTGCAGTTTGCGGACATGGTGAAGACATCGGCCGCGTACGTGGCGGCCAGGCCGGAGCTGAAGGGGGCGGACAACTCGGTGCTGAGCTATCTTCCGGGGGTTCCGGCTCACTCCGCTGACCCGGAGAAGGAGGGGCCGGTCAATGCGGCCATCTATCGGGTCTTGATCGGGGTACAGGCATCCAACGATGCCTTTTTTGAAATTTTTTTCGGAACCCGTTGGGGCGGGTTTGTCTCGTCCAACAAAGGCGCCCTGCCCCCCGGGTACGATCCGCGCAAAAGGGACTGGTACCAGGTTGCCGTTGAGAAAGGGGCTCCCTCCGTCACCTCGGCATACCGGAGCGTGACCGGTGGCAGCGACCAATCCGGTGTTATCTCTGTGGTGGCACCGGCATTTGACCCCGCAGGGACACTGGTGGGGGCCATGGGTATTGATGTCCCGCTGAAGAACCTGACAAAGATGGTTCTGGACATCAAGATCGGCAAGCGCGGGTTTGTCCTGCTTGCCCAGGGAGACGGGACCATCCTGGCCAACCCCAAGGCCCCGGAGACGAATTTTAAAAAGATGTCGGAGCTTGATCACCCGGTTTTTCAAACGCTTCACCGCATGTCCGAGGGGCGGGTGGAGCTGGAAGAAGATGGGGTGGCCTACTACGCCTGCGTCTATACCTCTCCTGAGTTGGGGTGGAAGTATGTGGGGGTTATCGAAAAGGAGGAGGTGATGGCCTCCGGGAATAAAATGGTGCTTGCGGTGGTTGCCATTGGCGGGGTGCTCCTTGCCCTGTTTGTTGGGGTTGCCTTTCTCATCGCCAACGCCATCACCCGGCCCATCAACCGCACCTCAGAAATGCTGCGGGATATCGCCGAAGGGGAAGGGGACCTGACCCGTCGCCTTGAGGTGGCTTCCAAGGATGAGCTGGGAGTGCTTGCCACCTGGTTCAACGCCTTTGTGGAGAAGGTCCACACCATCATCCGGGAGCTCTCCCTGCATGCGGAGAAAGTCACCGGGGCAGGCGTCGAGCTTTCCGGGTTGTCGGATGAGATGTCCGGCGGAGCCAGTGAGATGAATGAGCTTGCAGGGGGCGTCACCCGGTCCGCTGAGGAGATGAGTTCCGTCATGGTTAACGTGGCGGCATCATCGGAGCAGACGGCCACCAACGTCAACACGGTGGCAGCGGCCACCGAAGAGATGCGGGCCACCATCGCCGAGATCGCCGAACGCTCGGAAAAGGCGCGGGGCGTGACCTCGGACATGGTTGATCAGGCCCATGGTGCCAGGGCCAATATGGATGCCCTGGGGCAGGCTGCTACAGAGATCGGGAAGGTCACGGAGACCATCACCGAGATCTCCGAGCAGACCAACCTGCTGGCCCTGAACGCCACCATCGAGGCGGCCCGTGCCGGAGATGCCGGCAAGGGCTTTGCCGTGGTGGCAGGAGAAATCAAGGCCCTGGCGGCCCAGACCGCAGAAGCCACCGGGGAGATCCGTTCGCGCATCAACGGGGTGCAGTCCTCTTCCGTACAGTCCGTGGAGGGGATCAACCGTATCTCAACGGTCATCGAGGAGGTCAGTGAGCTGGTGGCAGCCATTGCGGCAGCCGTGGAAGAGCAATCCGTCTCCACAGGAGAGATTGCCGAAAACCTGGCCCAGGCATCGGCGGGCCTTCAGGAGGTGAACAGCCAGGTGGCCCGGAGCTCCGGTGTGGCCGAAGAGATTGCCCGGGACATGGGGGCCGTGAGCCGCTCGGCACATCAGCTTACCGGCGGCAGCAGCACGGTCCGTGACCGCTCGGAAGATCTCTCCCGGCTTGCCGGTGGGTTGAACTCGGTGGTGGGGCAGTTCAAGGTCTGAAAACAGGCGTACTTTACAACCGGCAGGGAGCCCATGACCAGCGGTTCCCTGCCCATGGCTCTTTTCAACGGATCATCACCAAACACTCACACAATCCGAACACCCTTTCATAATAGTCTCCCGTGACAAAGGAGCGCACATGAGCCCATGGCTGCGCTCCTTACTATTCACCCATTCCATCACGGGAGGACCCCATGTCACCATGCCGTCGTTTGTTCATCTTCATCGCCATCACAGTGCTTGTCGCAGGGCTTTTTACTGTTTCAGCGACAGCGGCTCCATTGCCGGGGGGCCAGGGAGGCAGGGCGAAATATGTGTTTTTGTTTATCGGGGACGGCCTGGGCATGCCCCAGCGTGCCGCAGCCACGGAGTTTCTCAAGGATTGCGGCACAGAAAGGCGCCTGGCCATGGAGGCCATGCCCGTGCACGGGGTCACCTCCACCCATGCGGCGGATCGGTTCATTACGGGGTCTGCCGCCGCAGGAACGGCCATGGCCACTGGGGTAAAGACCAACATCGGGTGCATCGGCGTGGACCCTGCCCTGCGGCCGGTGGCCACCCTGGCCGAGAGGGCCAAGGGCAGGGGCTTTAAAGTGGGGATCGTCTCCAGCGTCTCCATCGACCACGCCACGCCCGCAGCTTTCTATGCCCACGAACCTTCCCGGAGCATGTATCACGAGATCGACCATGCCCTGGCTGAAAGCGACATGGATTTTTTCGGCGGGGGAGGCTTGAAGGACCCCGAGGGGAAAAAGTCCGAGGCACCCCGGGGCAATGCCCTGGTCGCGGCAAAGGCCAACGGGTTTACCGTTGCGGACACCAGGCGTGAGATCATGGGCCTTAAAAAAGGCTCAGGCAAGGTCATCGCCGTCAACCCGCGCCTGCCCGACGGCAAGGCCCTGCCCTACGACATGGACCGGAACCGAAAAGACGTGAGCCTTGCCGAGTTTACGGAAAAGGCCGTGGAGCTCCTGGACGGCGACGCCGGTTTTTTCCTCATGGTGGAAGGCGGCAAGATTGACTGGGCCTGCCACGCCAACGACGCAGCCGCCGCCATCAAAGACACCCTGGCCTTTGACGACGCCGTTGCCGTGGCTGTGGGGTTTGCCGAAAAGCACCCCGACGAAACCCTTATCGTGGTCACCGGCGACCATGAGTGCGGGGGACTTGCCTTAGGGTTTTCCGGCACCAAGTACGCCACCTCCTACAGCCTCATGAACCGTCAGGCCAAAAGCCACCAGGCCTTTTTCGACGACGTTTTTGCAGGCCACCTTAAGAAAAAGGGGCGCTTTGAGGCGGCCATGAAGCTGGTCAAGGCCCACTTCGGCCTGGCCCCGGACGCCGACGGCCCCCTCGCCTTGAAACCCTTTGAAGTGGCCGAACTCAAGCGCGCCTTTGACGCCAGCCTCCGGGGCGAAACCCTCAAACCCGGCATGGCCGACTACATGCTTTACGGCAGCTACGATCCCTTTACCATGCAGCTGACCCACCTTCTCAACCGCAAAGCAGGCCTCGGCTGGACCACCTACTCCCACACCGGCGTGCCCGTCCTTACCTCCGCCTCCGGCCCAGGGGCCACCCTGTTCGGCGGCAGCTACGACAACACCGACATCGCCAGGAAGATCGCCCGCGTCATGAATCTTTAAGGGAAACCCGGTGGTAACCATTCAGCTTGCCTCCGGCGGGTCGCTTTTTTGAAAAAAAGCTCCGCAAAAAACTGTCCTATTGGACCCGTGCTTCGGCGGAGCCTGGAAAAGGTTTTTTTTAGGCCTGTTTGTCAAACTTTATAAAAGTTTGGCCCCCGGCAGGGCCGCCGGAGGCTTCGCTTGACTGTATCCGTAATAATTCCGTTAATCACGGGCGCAGCCCGTAAGCGAATGCGACAATCCGAGGCACGAGGATTGGAGCATTCGCGAACCAGGGGATATGAAGATGACAAAAAAACGGGAGCGGGTTTCCCTGGGCGTGTTTGTGCTGGTGACCCTGGTGCTGCTTCTCTGGCCTGCGGACAGGCCCGATGACGGCGGGGTGAGGTGCAGGGCCACGGTGCTTTCCGCAGACAACGGCCAGGTGCTGCAGCACGGGCTCATCAAGACCGGGTTCCAGAAGCTGGAGTTGCGGGTGGAAAACGGACCCTATGCCGGAGAGGTTATTTCGGCAGCCTCCAACCTCATGGGCAAGCTGGAGCTCGACGCCTTTTACGGGGAAGGGGACAGCCTTCTTGCCGTCCTCACCGTGGGGGAGGACGGAGAGATCATCCACGTAACCCCGCGGGACCATTACCGGCTTACGGGGCTCTGGGTGATGGTGGCCCTTTTTTTCGGGCTGCTCCTCATCACGGGGGGAGAGACCGGGGCCCGGGCCCTGGTCTCCTTTGTGCTGACGGGGGCCATGATCTGGAAGGTAATGATTCCGGCTCTTTTGGCGGGGTGGAACCCTCTTTTTGTCTCCTTCGGCGTGGTGATGATACTCAACTTTTCCGTGATTTTTCTGGTGGGCGGTCTCAACCGCCTGGGGCTCACCGCCTTTTGCGGGGCCACCCTGGGGATCCTTGCCACCTGCCTTATTGCTCTTGTGGCGGGCAAGGTCATTCACCTTAATGGAGCCGTGAAACCTTTTTCCGAGGCCCTGCTTTACGCCGGGCACGCCGACCTCTCCCTTTCCATGATCTTTATCGGAGGGATTTTCCTTGCCTCATCCGGAGCCGTGATGGACCTTGCCATGGACATTGCCGCCAGCATGGCCGAGGTGGCCCGTGTGGACGCCACCCTCTCTCCCGTGGCTCTCATGGGCTCCGGTCTTCGGGTGGGGCGCTCCGTCCTCGGCACCATGACCACCACCCTCCTTCTGGCCTACTCCGGCGGGTTTACTTCCCTTCTCATGGCCATGATGGCCCAGAATGTGTCTTTGTCCGTCATGCTCAACACCCCGTGGGTCTCCTCGGAGATCATCCACACCCTCTCCGGCAGCATCGGCCTTGTGACCGTGGCCCCCTTTACCGCCATGTGCGGGGCGGTGATCTACAAGCGGGATGCCGAGCCGACCTGTGACGCTGTGGCGCGGGCCGCCTGATTGCTGAAGGCCACCGGGCTCTCCCCGAAATAGCGTTTGAACTCCCGGCTGAACTGGGTGGGGGATTCGTAGCCGACCTGGGTGGCGGCTTCGTTGACCCGTGCCCCGGAGAGGACCAGCAGGTCCCGGGCTTTGTTGAGCCGGACCTTTTTGATGTACTGGATGGGGGAGGAGGCGGTGACCTCTTTGAAGGCGCGGTGAAAGGCCGACGGGCTCATGTTCACCAGGCCGGCGAGCTGGCCCACGTCCATGGGGCGGTGATAGTGGCTGTGGATCTGTTTGAGGACCTTGTCGATGCGGGAGAGGTGGGTGTTTTTCACGGCCAGGGCGTAGAGGGAGGCGGCGTTGTCTCCGCACATGACCCGGAAGAACAGCTCTTTAAGGAGGTCGTCTCCGAGCACCTCAGTCTCCATGGGAGAGGTCAGGGCCCTGAGAAGGCGGGCGGTGGTCTCTTTGAAGGGGGCATCGGCTTCGGCCAGGAAGAGGCCCCGGCTGGTGTCACCGGTGGCGGCAAAGGGGGGGAGGTGATCTCCCATTTTGCCGATGACGGTGCTTACGTGGGTGAGGTTGATGTCGATGAGCATGGCCAGAAAGGGCTCTTCTTCGGTTGCCGGGGCTTCGCATTCCGCAGGAATGGGAACCGACATGACCAGGTAGCGGTCCGGGGTGTATTCGTAGGCCGTCTCCCCTAAGAAGACCCGTTTTTTTCCCTGCCCAACGATGATGATGCCCTGGGTGTAGAGGAGGGGGGAACGTGGTGAGCTTTGGGTGGCTTTGTAGATTCGCACGCCGTCAAGACGGGTGTTGTTGAGCCCCACCGAGGGTGCGAGCCTGTTCATGAGTTCTGCGGTTGTTGTCATGGTGCTTCCTTGCGCTTGTGACCTTTGCCTGATGTCCGGGATGAAAAACAGTCTACCACAAAGAGCCTGGTTCTGCTTTGATAAGCAGGAATGGGCATGATTTCGCGAGGATTGTGTATTCCAATAAAAAGGCGATGTATTATTGTATTTACAGCAATAAACTGAAACCCTAATGGGAGAATGCATCCATGCTTGATTTTGATTTTTATAACCCGACACGTATTGTTTTTGGCAAGGACAGACTGGCAGAGCTGGACACCCTCGTCCCCAAAGGGGCAAAGGTGCTGGTTCTTTACGGGGGCGGCAGCGTAAAGCGCTTCGGAACCCTGGAGAAAGTAACAACAGCCCTGAAAGAGCGGGACGTGGTGACCTTCGGCGGCATCGAGCCGAACCCCAAGTATACCACCCTCATGAAGGCCGTGGACGTGGTCAGGGCCGAGAAGGTCGATTTCCTTCTGGCCGTGGGAGGCGGCTCGGTGATGGACGGCACCAAGTTCGTGGCCCTGGCCTCCGGTTTTGAAGGCAATCCCGAAGAGCTTCTGGCCTGCGGGTTTAACCCGGTACCGGTGGAGACGGCCCTTCCCCTGGGCACGGTGGTGACCCTTCCCGCCACAGGCTCGGAGATGAACTCCGGCGGCGTCATCAGCCATAACAAGGGTAAATTTCCTGTGTTCAGCCCCCTGTCTTTCCCCGTATTTTCCATCCTGGACCCCACCCTGACCGCTACCCTGCCCCCCACCCAGGTGGCCAACGGCATCGTGGACACCTTTATCCATACGGTGGAGCAGTATGTCACCTACCCCGTATCGGCAGGTTTTCAGGATCGCACGGCCGAGGGCATCCTCCAGACTCTCATTGAGGTGGGGGAAAAGACCCTGGCAGACCCCGAGGACTATGACGCCCGGGCCAACCTTGTCTGGTGCGCCACCATGGCCTTAAACGGGCTCATCGGCGCCGGGGTGCCCCAGGACTGGACAACCCACATGATCGGTCACGAGCTCACCGCCATGTTCGGCATTGACCACGGCAAGACCCTGGCCGTGCTTCAGCCCTCCATCTGGACCCTGAGAAAAGAGCAGAAACGCGGCAAGCTTCTCCAGTATGCCGAAAGGGTGTGGGGCATCACCGAAGGAGACGAGGAGAGCCGCATCGACGAAGCCATCGGAAGGACCCGGGCCTTTTTCGAGTCCCTGGGCATCCGCACCCGGCTCTCCGACTACGGGGTGACCGAAGACAAGATCGATGACGTGGTGAAAGCCCTGGAAGCCCACGGCATGGTGGCCCTGTCCGAGACCGGTGACGTGACCCCTGAGGTGAGCCGCAGGATTCTGGCCCATGCCCTCAACGGGGCATAGTTCTTCTTTAAGCGCAGCGGCAATCAGCTTTCAAGGTGGCTCACCTTGCCGCCGGAGGCTCTTTCGTTTTTATGGGTTCCATCGCTATTCCTTAAGAAGAAACACCCCGACAAAGATCATGCCCGTGGCCGCAAAGTCTGCGGGCGTGATGGGTTCGCCCACGAGGAGAACGCCGATAAAAAGGGCCACCACCGGGGGCAGGTAGGTGACGGACGAGGCTGCCACCGCGCCCATGGTGTCCACAATGTAGTAGTAGAGGATGTAGGCAAAGCCTGTTCCCAGAAGGCCCAGGCCCACGACGAGGCCGATGGAGGCGTGGGGAGCGGTCCAGATGCGCCCGATGCCCGAGGTGTTTGTGACAAGGGCCAGGATGAGGAGGCCGAAGCCGAGCTGGTAGGTGGTCAGGGCCGCTGCCGGGATGTGCAGGGGGACAATGAATTTTCGAGCATAGACGAAGGAGGCCCCCACGCCCAGTGAGCCCGCCACCATGTAGCCGATCCCTTCCAGGTTGGTGGTGAGCACCTCCTGGCCCGTGGGTCGTGAGATGAGCACCACCCCGGCAAGGGCCACGAGCACGCCGCATAGCTTGCGCACCGTGGCCTTTTCTTCGGGGATAAAGATCACGGCCATGACAAAGGCAAAGAGGGGGATCGCCCCGCTGACAGCCCCGGCAATGCCGGAGAGCAGCAGGCTGGCCCCCTTGGCAAAGCAGTAATAGTAGAAGGCTGTGGCAAGGACCGACATCACCAGGAAGTGGTGCGCATGGCGGAGGTGGCCAAGGCGCAGGTCCCGCCTCATTCCGGCATAGGCCAGCACGGGGACGAAGCCGAATAATACCCGGTACAGCACAACCTGCCCGGGGGTAATCAGGTCCACGGCCATTTTCATGTAGATGAAGTTGCTTCCCCAGACGACGCCCAGAACAGCAAAAATGAGAAGGGGGAGGTGGTTTTTGTGTGATGTCATGGCTTGTGGATCCTTCTGTGATCAGGCAAAAAAACACGCTTCCGGCGGCGAGGTGTGTGCCTCGAAAGCGGATTGCGCAGCTGTAGGTTGTGGATAGGGACTATAGCAGGAAAAGTCCGCTGGGTTTTGAAGAAAATTGCGCCCGGAGGGGCCTGGTGAAGATTTAAGGTGGGGGCGGGAAAAAGGCAAAACATGTGGCTGCCTGCCGGTGAGGACAGGCAACCGGGGGCTGGGGCATGGCGTCAGGCGCCCGGGCCGGAGCGTGGCTACCAGCTTATGATAAGGGGCAGGTGGGGGCGAAAATCGTGGGATTTGCCTGCGGCCCCGTGATCGAAGACGATCTCCATGGTGTGGGTGTCTGAGGTTCCGAAGCGTATCTCCTTTGATGCGTTGCCGAGTTGCTCCAGTACGGATGAGCGGGGCGCTTCGGCGGGCATCCGTACGCAGATGGAGGACACCTGGTTAAACAGGGGCAGCTGCTGGCGCGGCTGCCCTTTTGTGCTGAGGACTTTTTGCCCGCCGGAGGGCATGGCAAAAACCATGGGCTCGGCGAGTCTGTCCGAGTTTGTACCCACGGCAAAGGAGAGGCCTGCGGGCAGGTAGTCGGGGGCGTAGTCCCATGTGTCGAAGGGAAGGTCTCCTGAAGGGGCGCCAAGGACGATGCCGAAGGGAGAGGCGTCCCGGGTGCGTCTGCTCCATCGCTCAAGAAACCGGGTGGGTTTCGTCACGTCGCGTTTCGCTTCGTCCACATTGCTGACCCATAACAATTCGAGCATCATGTTGTTGAAGAAGAACCTTCGGTTGGATGTGCCCTGGCCGGGGTGGGTGTTGGGGGTGCCTTCGGTGAATCCGAAGGTCAGCAGGCAATCGGCTTCAGGCGCTCCTTCGGAGACAAATATGAAAACATGGTCCAATATTGCGGTCATTCTGGTTGTCCTGCCTTTTTCTGGCTGATGTTTCTCGGTGTGGGGCCTTTTGACCTTTGCTTCCGGTAAACCGGGCACAGCGTTTTGATAGTGGCTTGTCCGGCTTGTGGGCCATGCGTAGTACGTTTTACCCGGTTTGGCAAGGCCCGGGCCAGGGGGGTGGCCTGTTAAAGAAAAGAGGTCGGAGAGCCCTGAAACCGGGCTTTCCGACCTTTCGGGGGCAGGATCTGTCCGAAGGCGGACAACTCAATGCCAGGACATAAAGGTTTCCACGGCATCCAGGGATTCGGGCCGTAAGTTATCAATGCCTTCATAGGGCTTGTCTTTTCCGCCCTTGGCATGGGGGTATTTTTTGATGCCCATCATGTGGCGCTGGAGCATGTCCTGAAAGCTGGCACCCGACCACAGTGCGGCTTCGATCAACGGGGTCATTTCGCGGGGGTCCCTTGCAAGGTCAAAGACCGGTGCGGCTGCTCCGGGCAAGCCGGGGGCCGGCATGTGCATCTTGAATTTTTGCTTGACGATGGAGCGCAGGACGACACCCTCATAAATGTACACATAATCCCTTCGGCCGTTTCCTTCCCCTTCGATAAGCAGGGCTGTCTGGTCGATGCCGTCGATGATCCTGTCCGTGGGGATGTATTTGGTGGCGTCTCCCAAACGGGCAAAGGTCGTATACAGGTCGCAGACATGGATCATGTCCCCTGCCAGGGTGTCCGGCTTGATGGCTGCGGGCCATCGGGCAAAGGCATTGACACGCACCCCGCCTTCAAGGTGGTCGGTCTTGCCGCCCCGGTAGATCATGTCGCTCATGCCGGTTATTTTCTGGTATCCCATCAGGAACGGCCCATTGTCGCTCATCAGGACAACCAGCGTGTTGTCTGCGATGCCGAGGGTGTCCAGCTCGTCGAGGATCTCACCCACCCAGCCATCGAGCTGGTTCATGCTCTCCACCATGGTGCCGCCGTTTTGCATGAGAAACTGCTCTCGGTCATTCCGCGCAAAATTCAGGGGAATCAGGGGCCAGTACTGAAGGAAGAAGGGTTTTTCCTGCTTGGCCAGGGTACGTAACTGCTCCAGCGTCTGTGTCTGGTAGCGCTGATTCATCTCATTGTATTTTTCCTGGGTCCACTGCTCTCCGGCCTCCATTCCTACCTCATGGGCATCTTTGCCTTTGTACGCCTCAACACCCGTCACCAGGCCAAAGGGCTTGAACTTTTTGTCCAGCGCGAACGGATCCGTATAGGAGCTTTTTGCATAGCCCGTCATGGCATTGGATTGCTCCGCATCCTCGGTCATCAAGGAGAGTTGAACCTGTTGATTCAGGGGGAACGCCGCAAAGTCAAATCCCTGGTTATGGGGATAGGATTCTTTGATGTCGCCCATGTGCCATTTGCCGATATGAGCCGTGGCATACCCTGCCTTGGAGAGCACCTCCGCAATGGTCACCTCGCCTTTGGACAGTCCTTCGCCCACAAGGGCCACCTTGACCTCTTTGAGGCCGGTTCGCACGGGGTGGCGCCCCGTCATCATCGCTGTACGGGTGGGGGTGCACGAGGGCTCGGTGTACATGCGCATAAACGACAATCCTTCGTCGGCCAGCTTGTTGATGCGGGGGGTCTGGGTGCCTCGGACATAGTTGAGTTCGGGAATGCCGAATTCTCCGAATCCCACGTCATCGATGAGGATGTAGAGGATATTGGGTCGTTTTCCTCCGTTCTTTTCCCGGATTTCCGTCAGTTTTGTGTCAATCTGTTTGTCCTGTTCCGCCCATGCATCGCTGTATTGTGCTTTGACGAAATTGTATTCGCCGTCATGCACAATGCCACTGGCGCAGGCAAAGGTTCCCATGGATAAAGCGATGACTGTCAAGCCGAGTAATCTTGCGAATCGCATGATACGCTCCTTGTGTGTTTTGGGTTCAGGTGGCCGGCCCACACCGTTTCCCTGACTCTTATGATTGTCCCGTCATTCAGGCTTCATCACGTCCGATAAGGCGATACAGTGTCGCGCCGAGGATGCCCCCGATGATGGGAGCTATCCAGAAGAGCCACAATTGGGTCACTGCCCAGTCGCCGACAAACACCGCCACACCCGTGCTGCGGGCAGGGTTCACCGAGGTGTTGGTCACCGGGATGCTGATCAGGTGGATGAGGGTAAGGCACAGGCCGATGGCAATGGGGGCCAAACCTTTGGGGGCGCGCGGATCCGTGGCACCCAGGATGACGACGAGGAACATGGCGGTCATGACGACTTCGCATACCAGGGCCGAAGGCAGGCCGTACCCTCCGGGTGAGTGCGCTCCGTATCCGTTGGACGCAAAGCCGTCGGACAGGGAAAATCCGGGCTTGCCGCTGGCAATGAGGTAAAGGATCCCGCCTGCAGCAATGGCGCCAAAAACCTGGGCCACGATGTAGGGCACCAGCTCTTTACCCGGGAACCGGCCGCCGGCCCAGAGGCCGAAGGATACTGCCGGGTTGAGGTGACATCCGGAGATGTGGCCGATGGCAAAGGCCATGGTCAGAACCGTCAGGCCGAAGGCCAGGGAGACCCCCAGAAGACCGATTCCCACGTTGGGAAATGCCGCTGCCAGGACTGCGCTTCCGCATCCGCCGAGAACCAGCCAGAATGTGCCGATAAATTCTGCGCCGTACGCTTTCATGATGTGCTCCTTTGCGGGTAAGGGTTCACAAAACCATGTGTTGGTGGGGCTGGAAAATGAAAGGGGTGTATCTTCTGTTGCCACCGCCTGTTGGGCAGCTGGTTGGCTGGAGGGGCTCCGGGGGATGGGGGCTTGACATGTATTGCGCCGGGGGGCTTGGGGAATGGTTGGGCGGCGGTTTGATTTGGAATAATATTTTATAGTTAAGGTTCTGTTTTGGCAAGCCCTTACCGGGGCGCGGGAGGCCGGAGCCGCTTCCTCGCGTCGGTGGGTGGGGCAACCGGACCCCAGTGCCTCCCGTCAATGATCGCTATCGCCCCTGTCCTTGGGAAGAATGGTTTTTCGTATCCGAAAATACAGGGCAACGCTTTTTAGCTATGTTCCGTTTCTTTTTTGTGTCGGGCCTGTGTTCTAGCTGAATGGCACGGGGCCCCTGCGGAGAATCAAATGGCGGGGGTATGGGCTATATGTGTGGTGATGCCCATTTTAAAGGTGTATTCATGTTTTTGAAAGGCCTGGTGCCATGGCCTGAACACGCCTTTTTTGACCATGGGCGGTGCCGGGATCGGCACTCTTCATCACCGGCTCTCTCAGTATTTTATCCCCTTGTTGGTAAAAAATGAGTATACACAATCTCTCTGTTGTGATGTAATCTTACGAACATTACATGTTGAGTTATGAACATTATGGCGGGTCGAAGCCCCATGCGGTCGGATGTAAAACAATGTTTGTCCGGGGTCGCCGTAGTCCTGCTGTGCGAATGTGTTCAAGATGGGGAAAGGTTGCGTATAAGGGAGAACGTTGGAGGCGGCGGTTTTGCGCCCCCGACGGCATGTAGAACCATATATCAATGCAATACAGAGGGATTGTCCATGAATCATCGTATTTCAAGGCTGTGCGCCGTGTTGCTCGTGGTGGGTGTCATGTTCACGGGCGTGGGGTGCAAAGAGGTGTTCGACATCGATACCCAGGAGGAGGTTGCCCTCCACAGGGAGTATTACAGATCAACGGTCATGCCGTATTTCGAGACGGGCGAAGAGGGTTATTTTACAGGTGTCGACGGTGTGGACATCGCTTACAGGGCCTTTCAGACAGACTCGGACAAGGGGGCCATCGTTATTTTCCACGGCAAATCCGAGAACCTCACCAAGTACGCTGAGTTTGTTTACGACATGAGGGATACGGGGTGCGCCATCTACCTCCTGGACCACAGGGGGCACGGCGCCTCAGGCAGGATGCTTCCCGATCCCATGAAGGTGTATGTAAAGGATTTCGACGACTACGTGGAAGATGCCAACTACCTGATCAGCAACATCGTCCGGAGACGGGACGGGCATGAGAAACTCTTTCTCGTGGCCCACTCCATGGGCGGGGGCATCGGGAGCCTTTACCTGGAAAAGTACCCGAACGTCTTTGACGGGGCCGTGCTGTGCGCACCCATGCAGGGGATCAACACCGAAGACTTCATCAAGATGTCCGATGAAGCCGGATACGCCCTGGCCCTGGGCAAGGTCATTGCCGGCAAGGGGAAAGAGTATGGCCTGAAGCAGGAGGCCCCCGAAGATTTCGGACAGGACGTGGGCTACGAGGAGGGCCAGGAGCGGTTTTTCTCCGAGGCCGTCACCCACAGCTACAAGCGCTGGCTGGTCAATGAGGAGTACCTTTCCGAGAATCCGGAGCTCCTTGCGGGCGGTGCCATCATCGGTGTGACCTGGCGCTGGCTGGAAGAGGGCTATGCCGCCATTTTCAAACTCCGCCGCAATGCCTGGAAAATCACCACGCCCCTTCTTCTGTTTGAAGCGGTGGACGATCATTTTACCACATCCGAAGGCCATGAGACCTTTGCGGACGGTCTCCGGCCCGGTGTGCTGAGGGAGTACGTCCGGTTTGATGCGGATATCAACGGAAAGCACGCCGCATACCACGAGATCCTCTGCGAAGAGGACACCATCCGCACCAAGGCGATTGAACGGATCAAGTCCTTTATCGCATCCTTCGAATAATTTTCCTGCCCCCCAATAAAAACATCCGGCCTGTGCGTTAATGACACGCACGGGCCGGATGGACATCTGCCTTAAAGACCCCTTCTATCTCCTCTCTCCGATTGCCTGCCGCTTTCGGTAAGTCGGGCGACGGCCCGTTGCGAAAAAGGGTTTGACTTGTGGAAGAATTGATACCATAAAAACAGTGCTGTTGAAAAAAGGAACGAAAATCATCATTTATGGGAGGTGTCATGCCGGAAAATGTCGCAGGCCCGATTCATGTTCTTTTCAACAACAAGTCATTGAGAAAAACCCTCCTTGCGTTGCGGGTTCCCCTGGGGGGGCTGCTCTTCGTGCTGCTGCTTGTCCGGGTGGAGCCCGGCTGGTTTGTGCCCGGCCTGCTGGTGTCGGTGGTGGGGCAACTGATTCAATTGTGGTGCATGTCCACCATCAAAACCCGCAAACGGCTCACCGTCACCGGGCCGTATATGTTTGTGCGAAACCCCATGTACCTGGGGCGGTATCTTTTTGTGTTCGGGATCGTGATGATGACGGGGAGCCCCTTTTGGCTGGCGGTGCTTTCCATTGTCTACTATTTTTACATGGTCAACAGGGTAAGGCGTGAAGAGCGGATTCTGGAAGATCTGTTCGGAGAGGAGTACACGGCGTACTGCCGGGACGTTCGCCCGTACCGCCCGGGAATGAAACGGTTTGATCCGGCCGGGTTGTGGTCCTTTAACAGGGAAAGTGTCGTGCAGAACAACGTGGTGACCAACATTGTCTTTCCCTGTCTGTGTTATGCCCTGCTCTTTGTCTCTGTTCTTCTCCGGTCCGGTTGAGGCCCTGGGAACGCTGCAGGGAGGGGGTCAGGCCCTGCGGCTTGCTTTCGTGCTCAAGGGGTAGCCTTTGAGAAACCATAGAAAGCGAATGCGATTCAAGGCGTCCAGGTGTTCCTGGCGGGCTCTGTCCAGGGAGCCGGGTTTCTTTTTGCGCCAGTTTTTGTAAACCCCGGACAAATCGATGTCCTTCATGAGCTTGTGCAGGGCCCGGGGGGTGTTTTCCAGGTTCAGGCTGGACTGGAAATCCAAAAGGGCCGGTCGGCCCTTGTCCGTCACCAGGATGTTCCGGTGGTTCCGAATGTCCAGGTGCACCATGTTGTGCCGGTGCATGCGTTTCACCAGGTCTTCAAATTCAAAAAAGAAGTCGTCACTGATCAATTCCGCAGGGGTCTCCTTCAAGGTCGTACCGGGCTGGTACTGATAACACACCGCATACATATCCAGAAAAAATGGGTCGGCAGGAATGCCGTCAAGACCTTTGAGTTTTTTCAGGGCCAGAAATTCCCTTTTGGCCATCAGGCGTCCCCAGGTCTTTTTGATGGCCGGGGGGCAGCGGGAGAAGTCTTTGACAACCCAGGTGGTTTGCCCCTTTGTGTATTGATAGAGCTGCGCGTTGCCCCAGCGTCCCTTGGAAATGACCTTGTACTCACCGGATTCCAAGTCTCGTCGAGTAAACGATTTTTCCATGGTTTTTGGCCTTTTTATGCATGGTTTGGTTGGTTGGTTGGGTGTGTCGTGGCCTCGAATAATCGCATTCCGTCAATTTGCGCACGGCGGCCCCGTCCCCTGGTCTGCAGGTGCGGCGGCGTGATGCGGAGCCGGTGGGGATGGCCCTGAAACTGTATGGTTTTAAACGGGAACAAAGTAAACCTGCCGGGTAAAAGGTGGCGACTCGTCACCTAAGATGAACGGTCAGGCCCGGTGCTGATCAGGCTCTATCTACATGCTGGGAGAGTATTGCTGAAGATCGATTACGCAGGTTGCGCGCCTTGCGGTGCACGACTGTCATCCGGGCATGCCCGGAACATGCGCCTGACGCCGTGTCCAACCGTATTCCGATGTGTCCTTTTGCTGCCGTGCGGCGAGGCAGCGATGGGGGCTATTATACCCTCCTTTTGATCCGGGTTCAACCATCCCCGTGGATGGGGCAGGGGCAACGCATTTAAAAATTCAGTTGCCTCCGGCGGGTCGCTTTTTGAAAAAAGCTTCCGTCTTCGCCTTCGGCTACGCCGTGACAAGCCGCAAAAACGTTCCGGTAATAAAAAAAGAAGAGGGGCTATGCCTTGCAGGGACGCATCCTCAAAGAACAAAACCTGTTTATCAAACGTTTCAAATGTTTGGCCCCCGGCAGGGCCGCCGGAGGCAAAAACCTACATGCGTTAACCCTGTGGATGGGGGCGAATTCTCTTTGAAACCAACCCGTCCGGGGACGACCTCTCTTTTTTTGTTGTTTTTTATCAGGCACTAAGGGTACTCTGTTTACATCCTGCTATTCCTGCCACAACCTGTTGTCCAACCATTGATAATCCATTCAAGCGGCCCTTCTGAGTTTGCCCGTCCATGGGAGACGGCCTTTCCTGCATCATACGGAGACCACATGCCGGTGATTCCAACGCTGCCCCGTCGGCATCCGTGAGCGCTCTGTCTTTGCGTTTCCTTTGCCTCTTTGCCGGAGGCATGCATGAATCCATGATGGAATGACAAAAAGGACTTGGAGGTTTCTATGAAGATGACTGACGGATTCCGGATGTTCTTTCGACGTGCGATGTTTTTCCTGATGGGGGCTGTTTTGTTGTCTGCCTGTGCAACGGCCGACACGCCCTCACCCATGGCAGACGTTTCCGAGATAAAGCCGGGAGTTCTTAAAGGGTACCTGCCCTCGGAGGCCCTGCCCAACAGCCTGGCCCTGATTCCCCTTCCCCCGGAAGAGGGGTCCGCCGCCTTTGCCCTGGACACCGATGTTCAGAAGCTAAGCAGTAAATTTGTGGATACGCCTCGCTGGGAGCTGGCTGCCGTGGATGCGGAGTGGATGTTTCCCGCCGCGGCCGAGACTTTCTCCTGTGCCCTGGGGATCGCCATTACAAAAGAGGAAACCCCCTACCTGTATCGCCTGTTGAGGCGAAGCCTGGCCGATGCGGGCCTGTCCACCTACGCGGCCAAGGACCACTACAAGCGGGTGCGCCCCTTTGCGGCGAAGGCAGAGCCCACCTGTTTTCCCAAGGATGAGGACCATTTCAAAAACGACGGGTCCTATCCGTCGGGTCACACCGCCATTGGGTGGGCCTGGGCGCTGATCCTCACCGAGATTGCCCCGGAACGCGCCGACAGGATCATTGCCCGCGGCAGGGCCTTTGGGGAGAGTCGGGTTATCTGTAACTATCATTGGTACAGTGATGTGATGGAGGGGCGGTTCATGGGGGCGGCCACCGTGGCGAAGCTGCACGCGGATCCCACGTTCTGCGCGGACCTGGCGGCGGCCAAGGCCGAGTATGCTGTGGCCGTTGCCAAGGGCCTTGCCCCGTCCGGTGACTGTGAAGCCGAGGCCGAAACCCTGGCAAGGTATCCCCTGCCCTGAGGTTACCGCCACATTGAGCGGTTTGGGTTTTTCAATGTAGTCATCCGCAATAAAATTTACTGCTTTGGTGCGGTGGTTTCCCCATGAACCAGACAGACTATCGTGCCATGGTGGTGATGGTCAGGCTTGCTTCGGCGTGTGCGGTCTCCTTCTTCTTTTTCCGCATGAGGCCCCGGGTGGTCGCCACGGCGTTGGAAGGGCGCGAGCCTCCCGTTTCGGGGCTGCCGACCTTGAACAGGCCCGTAGACGGGTCCTGGAAGGTTCTGGGGACGTTTGCTTCAAGGTCGCCAGTGGCGGCATAGATTTGAACGGTCTCTACCCCGAAGGGGGCCACAGCTTCGAATTCGCCGAGTTCAATCCATTTCCCGGCATCGTCCGGGCCCACGTAAGCGATGAACCTGCGATCCCCCGGGGCATCGTTTAGTTCCACCAGGTACGTGTACGGGGTTTCCTTGAAGGCGTGGCCCATGAGGTAGAAGTAGCCCGGTCGGTTCATCTTGATGAGCAGGGTGATGGACTCACCGGATGTGTAGAGGAGGTCGGTTCGCCCGTCCGCGGTTTTGATGTCCACGGAAAAGTCGCTGGAGACCACCATGCCCGATGCAATGAGTTTTTGAAAATCGAGGGTTTCGGGCTGTGTCCGGTAGCCTTGACAGGCAGGGGGGAGAAAACAGGCCATGGCTGTTTGCAGGGTGTTTTGCTGTCGGTCCATGAGCCGGCAGGTGAGCTCCACGCCCTGGCCCGTGACGGTGTACTCACCGGTGAGGATAAAGGCGGCTGTGGCAGGGGTCGGGCAGGTGTCGAGGAAGACCGAGAGGTGATTTTTGACGGCGCTTGCAAAGGGTGTGACCTCGCGGGACGTGCCCGTGGCGGGGGGAAAGACATAGATCCCTTTTTGGGTGAAGTGCCCGGCCATGCGTTTCAGTCCGTCGTCAAGGGTATCCGCCTTCTGCTCCAGCTTTCGGATGCGCGCTTTGAGACCGGCCTCGGTGACCTCTGGAGCGGCAGGGGCGGTTCCACCCAAAAGACGGGCCACGAGGCTGAGGCGCTGGAACCGGTCGAGGGCCGTGAGGGCCTCTTCGAGCACGGCGATTTTCTCCGCATGGCTTCCGAAGGTGTCTGCCCTGGTCAGGGCCCGGGTGATGGACCGGCAGGTCTCAGTGATCTCTTTTGAATACAGGGGCAGGGCGTCTTCGGAGAGGCGTGCCGTGGCTGAAAACTCCGTGCCCGAAGGCACAACGGACACCGTTGCCCCCAGAAGAGGCAGGCGGGATGAGATCTGGAGGTGCTTGGTCTTCAAGGTATCTGCGGTGGTGGCTGTTTGGGTGACCACGGAGCTGAAGTCACTGACCACCTCCACGTGAATGGCCTGGGAGAGGTCGGCAAGGGCTTCTTTTTCTGCTTGGCTGCGGGTGGGGCAGATGCCTGTACCGGTAAAACCCCGGGCCGAGAGGAGCGGAGGCCGGAGCAGGAGGAGAAGGAAAAGAAGAAGGACAGTTTTTTTCATGGCAGTCAGGGTCCCCTGGGTGGTCGTTGTTTCGGTGGCTCGGGCGTCATACGTGCCGTTTGTATACCAGATAGGCTATATCACGCCTGTGATGCAAATCAATGTTCGCCGGGCCGGGATATGGCATGGTACGAATGCTCGACGGATTGTTTTCGGTATACTAAGGAGGCATGGGTCGTCCTGATTCCGGGGCGGCCAGTGCTGTGAACGGTTATGGCAGAGGAGTGAGTCAAGATGAAAAAAACAGTGATGTTGTCGGGGATTCTGGGGTTTCTCATGGTTTTCGGGTCGGTCTCCTGCGCAGGGCACGGGCAGCTCAAAGCCTTTCCGGAAGCCTCGGAGGGCATGGAGCGTTTTGTGATCGTGCTCCCTGAAAAGGCAAAAGCCGAAGAGGACGCCAGCATGGTGGAGCTTATGGCGGGCAAGATGATGATGACCGACGGGGTCAACCTGGTGCGCCTGGGCAGCGCCATCGAACCTCGCCCCCTTGAAGGCTGGGGGTACACCTATTACGAGGTGACGGGGTCGTCAGCCATGATGAGCACGATGATGGCTCCGCCCGAGGGTTCCCCCCAGGTGGAGGCCTTTGTCATGGGGAGCCCCTTAAAGGTCCGCTACAACAGCAAACTCCCCATCGTGGTCTATGCGCCGGAAGGGTATGAGGTGAGGTATCGTATCTGGTCGGCTTCCAAGACGGTGTCAACGGCGGATAAAAAATAGGGGAGTCCCCTTGCGGCTCGACGTGCTTTTCACCCACAGCGAAGTGACAACCTATGCGAAAGAAAAACGCTCTGGTCATCGGCATCGCAAACCGGGAGAGTATAAGCGCCGGAATTGCTGAAGAGCTTCATCGAAACGGCTACCGGATCGTGGCAACCTATCTTAATGAAAAGGCCCTGCGCCATGTCCGGGACGTGACCGACCCCCTGGGGGTGGAGGAGGATGCCCTGTTGCCCTTTGAGGTGGGCAATACCGGGCAGCTGGACGATATTGTGGCGTACCTGGGGGCCAGGGGCATGCGCCTTGATGCCATCCTCCATGGCATTGCCTACGCCTCGGAGATACGAAAAGAGCTCCACGAAGTGTCCTGGAAGAGCTTTCGGGATTCGACCCGGATTTCCGCCTTCTCCCTGGTGGAGATCACGCGGCGGATGCTGGACGCGGACCTGTTGAACCCGGGCTGCAGCATCCTGACCCTCTCCTATATCGGCTCTCACCTGGCGGTGGAGGGCTACAACATGATGGGCCCGGTCAAGAGCATCCTGGAGGCCCTGGTCCGAGGCCTCGCCTCGGAACTCGGTGGCAAGGGGATCCGGGTCAACGCCCTCTCCCCGGGGCCTGTCATGACCCGGGCAGCCAGCGGCATCGGCGGGTTTTCAGACCTCATAAATCACGTGCGCAGCGCCACGCCCCTGGATCGCACCGCCACCTTGGAGGACATCGGAAACATCGCCTACGAGGTGATCACCAATCCGTCCATCAACGGGGGCTCGTACGTGGTGGATTGCGGGTCCAGCGTCCTGGTCCGTGTGGGCAAGGAGTCCTGAGGGGAATGTGCTTAACCCGGGTAAATTAAGCGGTATACGAACATGTGTGGACGGGCCGAAAGCGCACTAAATACCTGTTTGTCAAACCTTTGGCCGCCGGAGGCGTCCTTCTTTTGTGCTTTTGCTTTATTCAAGGAGACCATGACCATGACGGACAAAAACGCCTTGATCATCGGGATTCGAAACACAGAGAGCCTCTGCACCTCCATTGCCGCCGAGGTGAAGAAGGCCGGGTACACCCTCTATGCCACCTATCAGGATGAGATGACCCGAAAGGATGTGGAGCAGGTGGCCGAGGACCTGGGAATCCGCAAGCTCTTTAAATACGACGCAAGGAAGGACGAGGACCTGGATGCCTTTGTTGAGGCGTTTAAGGCCGAAGGGGTGAAGCTCGACGCCCTGGTCCACGGGATCTCTTACTCCACGGCGTCTGGGGCCAAGCTGAATTTGCCCCTGGTGAAGGTGGAATGGGGCGAGTTCACCGACGCCATCCGGGTAGGGGCCTTCTCCCTGGTGGAGGTTTCAGGAAGGCTTCTGGACGTATTCCGGGAGAATGCATCCATCCTGGCCGTTTCCCTTCGCTGGGGGCGGGTGGCCGTACCCAACTTCAATGTGGTCTGTGCGGCCAAGGCCGCCCTGGAGTCCATGGTGCGCGGCCTGGCCCAGTCCCTGGGAAAGGCCAGGAAGATGAAGGTCAACGGCATCTCCCCCGGCTTTGTCCCCACCTACTCCCTTGCCAAGGTGGGCAACACCCTGGAGCTCCTGGAAAAGGCAAGGGACGCCTCCCCCTTGAAAACCAACGTACGAAAAGAAGACGTGGCAAGCCTTTCGGTGAGCCTTCTTGAAAACAACTCCATCTCCGGCATGGTCTACACCATCGATTGCGGGGTGGAGATCATGGAGCGGTAGCCGGGCCAGAGCCTTTCTCTGGCAAGGGTTCTGTCGCGTTTGTTTTATTTCTTTGTAATTCCGGCGGAAAAAGGGGCCTGCGGTTTCGCACCCCTTGGCCTCGGATTCCTACCTGCCTCATCCCCTTCATCCAACCCATCTCAACCCCATATTTACCCAAAGACAAAGTCGCACCCTCGTCCTTTGTTCCCCAAAAACGAGGGCAGCAACCGGTGCACTTGTTGTCCCGTTTTTCCGATGGATTCCTTTAAGCGTTAAAAAGACTCCCGCTGGAGGTGGTTGATGCTTTGCGGCTGGACTAATGACATGGGGTTGCGGCGTGGGGCTCCGGGTCAGCCCTTTGGTGTGGGCCCGGCTACCCGAAAGTGCTTTTTCCGACAGTCAATGGGGTTGATTCCGTAAGCCTTTCGAAAGGCTGAGGTAAAGGCGCTGGGGTTGGCATAGCCCACCTCAACGGCGGCTTCCGTAACGTTCATATCCCCTGACGAGATGAACTCGTAAGCTCGGTCCAGTCGCCTGGATCGCAGGTAGGCGAACAAGGTGGTGCCGTAGAGCTGCTTAAACCCCTTTTTTAGTTTAAAGGCATTGATCCCCACGGCTTTGGCCATTTCGGCGATGGTGGGCGGGTTGTCCATACGATGGATCAAAAGGTCCCGAGCGTCCGTGATGTGCCGTGTGTCATCCGGTGAAAGGGGGATCTCCGAGGCGTCACCGGGATTGCGGTCATAGTGAAAAATACAGGTGGAGATGGCTTCAAGGGCCTTTGCCTCCACACGCATCCAGTCCCAGGGGGTTGTTATGGGGCTGGCGACCAGGTCCCTCAGGGTGGAGATGGTGTCGTTGGGGAGGAAGCGGGGCGCGGATACTCCGTCCTCACGACCTGTCATGAGCCGCCAGATGCTGCTTTGCTCAATGGACTCCATGGACTCGGGGAACTGGGTGAGCAGGTCATGACTTACACTCAGGTAGAGTATGCCGGAACGCTCCTGGCCTCGAAACATGATGCCGCCGTCATCTTCGGGGATATGGCCCCAGTGGTAATTTCCCTGGCAGTGGTGCAGCTGGCATCGGGTGTTGTTCAAGTCGGTCAGGGCACCACCGTAGAGGGAAATGGCGCCCACCGTGGCCTGGTCGGGGAGTTTGTTCCGGTAGTGGACCGTGGCGGTTTCATTGGGGGTGATATCCCTGTTGATGAGGCGAATCCGACCGCCGATGTTGATGGTACGGGTGTGCCCCTGCCCAATGTCTTCGGGGACCTCCTGGGTGTCGAGATGGCTGGCCTCTTCAATGGCTAAGGATATCTCGTCCAGGGAAGGCCTGTTTGAGGGATGTGGTTTGGGGGGCATCGTGATGACAGGTCTTCCCGCGTTACGCTGTGACTAAGTGAAAACAAAAAACGCACTATTCATTCATGGCCTGCGGTTACTTTATCGTGGGGCTGGGAAGGAATACAAGGCCCAATGTCCTGCAACTTGTGCGGGGACAGATTTATTCGTGAAATTACCGGTTGCTGGCGGTGTGGTGCTCCATTTTTCTCTGGTGGACATGACGTGGGACTGGTGACCGTTGGTGAGCAAAACGCGTTTGGGTGACATTTTTTTAGATAAAGATATGAGGAGAGTTATGAGACAGAGTACAGGGGTGTCCATGGTCGGCAGATTTTTCTGCCTGTGTGTGATGATGGTCTTGCTGGTTGCCTCCGGTGCTGCGGCAGGAACGTTCGATGCGGCAGGCCTCAGTTCAAAGGAGTTGGCAAAAGCAAAGCGCCTTTCCGCACAGTATGGGAAACAGGTCGATCAGGCGGAGCAGTTCGTTCAGAAGAACAACCTGAGCATGGCGGGCAAGAGGCTTGCCAATGCCGAACGTACCTATAACAAAATGCTCGCTCCTTACCGGTTGTACCCGGACGTCGTGATCAAAAAGAAACGATTTGATGAGCTCACATCTCAGGTGGATGAGGCCAAGGCCCTCGCCGGCCTGGAAAAGTCGGTCAAAACGTTTGATAAAAAGGTCACCGAGGCGCAGAAGTACCTGGACCGACGAGACACCAAAAATGCAAAGCGATTTTTGAAAAAGGCCCTTGCCAGCTACGAAGCCATCCCTTCTGGCCAGCGAAACAGGGCCGATGTTCAGGCGATTCATGCTCGATACGAAGCGCTTGCAGCAAAGATGGGCGCTACAGCGACAGCCGGAACCGTTGTTGCAGCGGCATCCGCAGAGTCAGCGGAGACCTATGGTCTGGACTCCAAGGCGCTTAAAAAAGCAAAGAGATACGCCAGCCGTTTTGAGAAAAAAATGACCGAAGCCGATCGGTTTTTTCAGGAAAATGATTACGCTATCTGTAAGCGGCGCCTCATCGATGCGGAGAAACTGTACGTGAAAATCGGCCCGGAATTCCAGCAGGACCCCGGGGTACAGGCAACCAAAAAGACCTTTGACGAGATGAACGCAATCGTTACCCGGGCCGTTGCCGCGCGCAAGGAAGGCATTGAAAAGAAAAACGAGATGCTCAGGCTCCGGACACGTTTCGAGTCCGAGGTACGAAACAATGCACGCATTCTGAGTTACCTCCAGGCGGGCCGGGACGGCCAGACCGTAAACAGCCTCGTCAGCCTGGAACCCCTCTTCGAAAATTTCGGCGCGTTGGACACCTTTCACGCGACATGCCGGGAAAAGTACACACTGCTTCTGGAGCAGGACCCGGACAGGGAGGTTGAGGGCGAAACCGTAAAATCTATTTTCGACCTTGCAGAAAACCGTCTTGCCTACAGAAATGCCCTGGCCCAGAAGACCATTGATCAGGATTTGGCAAGTCAGGTTGCCTTTTTCAACAAAGCCAATGCAGGTATCCTTGAAAAGAACCTGGTGGTCTCCGGTATCCTCAACGACCTGCACCTTACGAATTTCGGTGAGCCTCTCAATTGCATCACCAAGACACGGGCCGTCTGCAAGGCAACGGGCCTTCCTGTGCCCATAGAAAAAATCGAAGAAATCAAGGCATTTCAAGATACCTTGAAAGCATCCGTCAAATCTGTTCGAAAGAAGCTGAAATTTAAAAAATCAGACTATCCTTACAAGACCTCGGCCATGAAACGGGTGGCCGCACAAACCGCGAAATCCAGGGGGATGGAACTCGTCTATGTCGGGATGGCGGCCGAACAGTGGTATGTTAACAAAAACGACCTGGGGATTCCTTTGAGCAAAAGCGGCACCGGACGGGGGCTTTACCACGTGGACGGGGAAGATTTTTACAGGGGTTACGACGTGAAGATCTGCCGACAGTTTAACGGGAGTGGGTACGAGCCCGTTTCCGTTGTCATGCCGGGTGCCAAGGTGACCATTTACAAAAAATAGGTCCCCGTGGCCACAATGCTTCCGGCGATCCTGCCGGAAGCTGAACGTTTAATCCGCACTCGCCCAAGGGCCACGGCACCACAAGAACGTTAAGCAAAACAGACCTTAAAAAAAATGCTTGGATAAATGTAACTATTCAGCTTGCCTCCGGCGGGCCTGGAAAGGCTTGCTTAAGACCTGTTTGTCAAACTTTTTAAAAGTTTGGCCCCCGGCAGGGCCGCCGGAGGTTTTTTTAGCCCCTGAATAGATACAAAGTAGGCCCCCTGCAGGGCGTATTACCCGGCGCTTGCCACGGGCGCGTTTTTCTCTCTTTTTTCCTGAAAAAACTCAATCTGAAAATTGGTTTTCTCTTTTTCCCGGAAGGTGCGCACAAGGCCCATGAGGGTGTCGGCGGACGAACGCATGGGGTCCAGGGCCTTAAGGCCCAGTTTGACGTATTCCCAGTTGTCCCGGAGCACCTGGGTGCTGAAGAAGGTCTCTTCCTTCACCGCGCCGATGGACACATCGTTGGAGATGTACCGGATGGACTTGTAGTCGGTGCCGTGGGTGGTGCCCATGGCCGAGGTGACGGCGTGGACGCTCAGGGTTTCGATGCGGTGGACCCTGTATGTGGTATCACCTAAGGTCAGCTCCTGGGGGACTGCAAGGTCCAGGGCTTCGAAGGCGGTGAACATACCGTTTGGCCGGGCCGGTTCCACCTTCAGGGGAAAGACCTCGTTTTTGTAGTGCAGCTCCGCCCTGACCACCTTGTGGTTTTTTACCCAGTAGTGGACCCGGTGCAGGAAAATATCTCCTTCCGGGTAACTGGCCAGGTGGATTTCTTCTCCGTTGATCTCCAGCACCTCAATCCAGGAGCCGAAGTCCCTGTCCAGCTCGTCATGGTGGTACCATCGGTAGACGGTATCTCCGCAGCGGGTGGCAGGGGATACGTAGAAGGCTTCGTGGATGGGCTTTTCCTTCATGCTGGACAGGGCGCTCTTCTCCACGACCCGTGAGATCATGGTGGTGCAGCCCGTGCAGAGGGCAAGGGCTACGGCAATCATGAGGACCGGGATCGTTTTTTTCATTTTCTCTTATTCCGTGATGACGTCGGTGGCGAGTTTGAAGCCTGCGGCGAGCATCAGGCCTCCGGCTGTTTTCTGCACGGCAGAAACGGCATGCCGCCCGGTCATGGCCTGCCGGGCCCGGGACGCGAGCAGGGCGTAGCCGCAGAGCACCGAGGCGACCACCGTGGCCACGGTAAGGGTGGTCAGGCCGATGCCCGTGGGCGTAAGGGCGGAAAGGTCCATGAAGGCGGGGAGAAACCCGCAGTAGAAGAGGATCACCTTGGGGTTGGCCAGGGTGATGAATAGCCCGCTGGTGTAGGACCGGCGCGTGGACGGGGCCGAATCACGGGCATTTTCATCGGGTCGTGTCGCAAGGAGTCTGATACCGAGGTACGCCAGGTAGGCCCCTGCGCAGAGTTTGATGAGGATAAAGCACTCACCCAGGGCTTCGGCCACCATGGAGAGGCCGAAGACGGCGAAAAGGAGGTAGCAGATGTCGCCGGTGACCAGCCCGGCGATGAGGCTCAGGGTACCCCGAAATCCGTGTGAGAGGGCCGTGGCCACGGTGGCGAGGACCCCCGGGCCGGGTGTCAGGGCCAGCACCACCATGGCGGCGGCCAAGCCTGCTAAGGAAAAGATGTCCATGATTCAGTGCTCCGATGCTGAGAAAAAGAAGTAAAGTCTGTATTGGAGCACCCTTTGTGGCAAATTTCAAGGCGCGAGTGGCGGGCAGGGGGCTGCATGTCAGGGCTGATTCCTTTAGATTTTCTGTCCAGATGCCCCGTCGGGCACCAACCTTTTGAAACATTTGACAAACAGGCGCCGCTTTTTTGTGTGCACAGCCACCTTGCATGGCCCATCTTGATTTTTCCGTTTACCGGAACGTTTTTGCGGGGCTTTTTTCAAAAAGCGACCCGCCGGAGGCAACGGATTTTTTAATGCGCTGGCCTTGGCGGCGGGGTCGGATCGCCCTGTTTTTTTTTGTCGCATGTGTTAAAGGTGATGGGGTTGCGGGACGATACGGGCCGTGATTTTTTTAAGAACGCACCATCGATCGGGAAATAAAATAAGGGCATGAAACTCAAAAATACGGCACTGCTTATCGATTTTGAAAACCTCATCTGCGGGTTGAGCGGCAACAATTCGGCGGACAGCGACGAAGGGCTGTTTGACCCGTCCCTTTTGCTGAAGATCTCTGAAGACCAGGGCAAGCTCACCACGGCCCTGGCCTATGCGGACTGGCGCCACCGGGATTACAACCAGCATCAGTTCAAGCTTTACCAGCACGGGGTGGAGCTGGTGCACGTCCTGGGCAAGGGCCAGAAAAACGCCGTGGACATGCGGATGGCCGTGGATGCCATGGAGATGATCTACGAGCGTCCCCAGATCGACCGGTACGTCATTGTCAGCGGGGACCGGGATTTTATTCACCTCCTGAAAAAGCTCAAGCTGCACAACAAAGAGATCGTGGGGGTCTCGCCTGAGAACTGCGCCTCGGAAGACCTAGCCGAGCTGTGTGACCGCTTCGTGAACTACGAGAGCCTGCAGGATATCTTTGACACGGAGCTGAGGCCCCACAGCGGCGGCAACACCGAAATGCTCAACGTCTTCAAGGCCCAGCTGCGGGACCTTCTGGAGCGCCATGTGGGGGAGCAGGGGATTCTGGGGGCCCAGCTCAAATCCCTGATCCGTCGCCACATCTCCTCGTCCTTTGACGAGTCCCGGTACGGGTTCCGCAAGTTCATCGACCTGATCCTTGCCCTGGACGACGTCGCCACCGTGGAGCGCAGCGAGACCGTGGGGGATTTTTACATCAAGGCCGCCCGGTATGAAAACAGGGCTCCCAAAAGGGACGAGGCCGATGACATCATTCCCAAGCTGCGCGCCAAGCTCAGCGGCCTCAACATCGACTGGGACCGTGCCTCCCGGGACGGCATGCTCGCCTTTATCCACGACAACATGGTCCGGGCCGAGACCTTCACCGTCAACTCCATCGTCGAAGATCTGGAGGGCATGACCTTTGACGACGGGCGCGTGGTGAGCTCCCGGAAACTCGACGGGTACATCAAGGTGTGCAATCACTCCAGCATGCTCCAGATGCAGCCCGCGGGCACCGGAACCTTCCGGGACCGGGACATCGCCCTGAAACCCGAATACCACGACATCGAGTCTTTTATCAGTCGTTTCGAGTACAGCCTGATCTACAAGATCAAGGAGGTGCTCCCCGCCTCCCGAAGCGAGGCCATCGACATCTGCACCAAGCTCCTGGAGCTGGTACCCGAAGACGACGACAGCTACATCGAGCACATTTTGGGGCGCTTGCCCCAGAAGTTCGTCTGACAGCGGTTTTAAGGCACGAAGAAGACGACGCCCTGTGGTGACTCACCGCAGGGCGTTTTTTATTGTTGTGTTGCCTGGAGAAAGTCCGAGAGGTCGGCCACGAAGCGTTGGGGGCGCTCCCACTGGAGCCCGTGGCCGGTGTCGGCGTAGAGCTTCAGGGTCGCATCCGGGATGTGGGTGCCCAGAAAGAGCTGCTCGGACGCGCCGAAGACCTCGTCTTTTTCGCCCCACAGGACCAGGGTGGGGGCGGCAATGGTGCTGAGCTGCTCCCGGTGGTCCACGGCCATGAGGGCTGCCAGAACTTTTTGCCACTCATTTGCCTTGAGCTTCATGCTCTCGTCCACCACGTGGTCCAGAAAGGCGTCCGGCACGGGGGCCGCCACGGTGCTTGCCTGGAACTCCCGCACAAACCCCCGGTCGATGGGGTCCTTCAAGGTATCCACATAGGCTTTCAGTTCGGCCAGCACCTTGTTGTCGCTGCACGAGGCGCCCGAGCCGATGAGGACCAGGCCGCTGACCCTCTCGGGATGGGACAGAGCCACCTCCTGGGCAATGAAGCTGCCCATGGAGTGCCCCACCACCACGGCCTTTTCAATGCCGAGTCGATCCATGAAGCCCGTGACATCCGATGCAAAGAGTTCCATGGCATACGCCCCGGGTTTGCCCGAATTCCCGTGGCCCCGCATGGTGAGGTAAAAGGCACGGACCTCCCGGGGCATGAGGGGGGCTACGCGGCTGAAGGAGTCGTGGCTGTCGGTGTAGCCGTGGAGAAAGACAACGGCCATGCCGTCGGGGGATCCCGCTTCCAGGTATTCAAGGCAGAGGCCGGAGTCCAGGGTGACGGACCGGGTGGCCTGGGGGGTGGTGTCGGTTTTCTCTTTGGGTGGAGTGCATGCGGAAAGGCTCAGTTGGGCAAGGCCGACAATCAGGAGGGAACACACCGTCACTATCCGGGGTCGTTTCATGGGGCACCTCGTTGTGGGTTGTTGGTGGTGGGTTTCAGGCTCAAGCGGGTCGTCAGGCGGATGGCAATTGTTTGACATCATAACAAAAGGGTGCCCCGGGATCACTGAGATTCTGTCTGTTCCCTTGCCGGGATAAAAAAACCAAAAAAAGGTGAGGGCTGTTTTTTTTACTGGGGGGCACACGTCCTATTGTCTTGATTTCAGGGAGATATTTTTCTTGGGCAGGCTTTGGGGGCAGGCCGGTTGACAAAAATCGGTGCCAGGCTATTGATCTGTGAAAATTATGTTGCTATGGTAACGTTACTATGGCAACAAAAAAGACAGGACCCAAAGAATTTGTGATGTTCGATCACCCCGTGATTCCGAACAGGGATGCGAGGGGTATGGTTATTCATCTGATGGACATTGAGATGGGGGCAGGCATCAGGCGGCGTTTCGAGGCTGCCGGGGCTGCCATCACACCGGAGAACTTCGTGGTGCTGGCCATGCTCGTGAACCAGGAGGGCGTGCACCAGAGCGAGCTGGCACGGCTCACCCGGAAAAACCGGCACAACATGGCCCGCATCATTGCCAGCCTGGAGCAGAAGGGCTATGTCCAGCGTCGCTCCGACGGCGGGGACAAACGCCGACAGCTTGTGTTCCTTACCGGAGAGGGGCGCGCCGTGCTGGATGAGTATGCCCCCATCATGTCGGATTTTTCAGGCCTTGTGTTTGCCGGATTGACCGATGAGGACCTTGAGGCCATGCAAAGGATTCATCTTCGGATTTTATCCAACCTGGGGGTCGAATTGTAAAGGATGCCATGGCACCCCGGGCCGACCTGTCGACCCGAACCGAAGGGCTTGGGCCACTTCGTTTTCCTACGATATTCACAGCGTAAAAAACATCAGGATACCCGCCTTGTTTCCAAGGCTTGCCCCTCTGGGGCTTTTTTAGTCGATCTGCGCGTTTACGCGCCGGATAAAGACCGCTATTTCTGCGCGGTCGATCATGGTTCCCCGGTTGGTCCGGGGGCTGAAGAGGTCAAAAAAAGTATGATTCGGAGACACACCATCATGAGTGAACGATCAACATCATCATTGCGCAACCTGTATCGCCCCGCAGGGGTCATGGCCATGATCGGTGCCGTGATCCTGGGGCTCGTCGTGATACCGTCCGTCGGTCTGGCCCAGGGGCCCGAGACCAAGGCCCCCGTTTCGGCCATGTCGTTGACAAAAACATCCATTCAGTACACCCAGACCGTTCCCGCACGGGTCAACGCCTTTAAGGTGGCCGAAGTCAGGCCCCAGGTCACGGGCATCGTGACCAAGCGGTTCTTCGTGGAAGGCGGCCTGGTGAAGAAGGGGCAGCCCCTCTACCAGATCGATCCGTCCACCTATCAGGCGGTGTACGCCTCGGCCATGGCCAACCTCCTTCAGGCCAAGGCCCAGCTGGAGACCACCCGGGCCCGTGAAGAGCGTTACGGCCGACTGGTGGAGGACAAAGCGGTGAGCCGTCAGGAGTACGACGATGCCCACGCCGCGCTGCTCAAGGCCCGCGCGGCCATTGCCGTGGCCCAAGCCTCCGTGGCCCAGGCCAAGATCAACGTGGACTATACCCGTGTCTACGCTCCCATCACCGGGCGTATCGGCAAGTCAACGGTCACCGAAGGGGCCCTGGTCACAGCCAACCAGCCCCAGATGATGGCCAAGATCACCCAGCTGGATCCCATCTATGTGGACATGCAGCAGGCCCGAGAGAAACTCTCTGAGTTCAAGGCAAAAAGCGTCCACACCGAAAAGGTCGAAGTGGCCCTGGATTACGGGGACAAGGACGGGGCTTACGGCCACAAGGGGGAGCTTCAGTTCTCCGAGGTCACCGTGGACCCCACCACCTCCTCGGTGGTTTTAAGGGCCCTGTTCCCCAACCCCAATGAAGAGCTGTACCCCGGCTTTTTTGCCAGCGCCACCCTTTACCTGGACAAGGCCGATGTGATCCTGGTGCCCCAGAAGGCGGCCATCCTCCAGCCCAGCGGGAAACGGATCGTGTGGGTGGTGGACCAGGAGAGCAAGGTGCACCCCCGCCCCATTGAGGTGGACGGGGCCTACGGGAACAACTGGATCGTGAAAGGCGGCATCTCCGAAGGAGAATCCATTGTAACCGAGGGCTTCCAGCGCCTGCGACCCGGCACCGATGTCGAGGTCTCACCCGCCAAGCTGGCCCTGGCCGACTAAGGCCACTTCCACAGACAGCAGATTTTCCAGATCCGGTGCCGGTGCCTGTCCGCCCCGACAAAGGGGGGGCTGTACCCGCACCGGGCTTACCGATTTACGTCATGTAAGGACACACAGTCATGTCTCGTTTTTTCCTGGACCGCCCGGTGTTTGCCTGGGTGGTCGCCCTGCTCATCATGCTGGCAGGGGCTTTGTCCATTCCGCAGATGCCGGTGGAGCAGTACCCCACCCTGGCACCACCACAGATATCCGTGAGCACCTTTTATCCGGGTGCCTCCGCAGACACGGTGCAGAACTCGGTAACCCAGGTCATTGAGCAGCAGCTTACCGGCATCGACAACCTCCGGTACTTCAGCTCCTCTTCCGATGCCACGGGCAAGGTGGAGATCATCGTGACGCTTGAGCCGGGCACCGACCCGGACATCGCCCAGGTCCAGGTGCAGAACAAGGTGCAGACCGCCATGCCCCAGCTCCCGGCTGCCGTGCAGTCCCAGGGCGTGGTGGTGGAGAAAGCGTCCACCTCCTTTCTGTTCGTCACCAGTTATCACTCCACCAACCCGGACATCGACCAGACCTACCTGGCCGACCTGGTGGCTTCCCGCATCCAGGACCCCATCTCCCGCGTCAAGGGCGTGGGCTCGGTGAGCACCTTTGGCTCGCCCTACGCCATGCGGGTGTGGCTGGATCCGGACCGGCTCTACTCCTACAACATCTCCACCAATGAGGTGCTGCACGCCATCTCCGAGCAGAACCTCGATGTCTCGGCAGGTCAGTTCGGCGCCCTGCCCGCGGTGAAGGGGCAGGAGATCAACGCCACCATCCTGGCCCAGTCCCGCCTCAACACAGCGGATCAGTTCCGGGACATCATCCTGCGGGTCAACGAAGACGGCTCCCAGGTGCGCCTGAAGGATGTCTCCACCATCTCCCTGGGCCAGGAGACCTACGGCACCGTGGTGGAACGTAACGGGGCGCCCGCAGCAGCCTTTGGCGTGAGCCTTGCCACCGGGGCCAACGCCCTGGACACGGCAAAGCGGGTGAAGGACAAACTGGCGGAACTCTCCGAGTACCTGCCGGACGGGGTAAGTTACTCCTTTCCCTACGACACGACGCCCTTTGTGGAGATCTCCATCGAGTCCGTGGTCCACACCCTGCTGGAAGCCATTGTTCTCGTCTTTTTCGTGATGCTGTTGTTCCTGCAGAACTTCAGGGCGACCCTGATCCCCACCCTGGCAGTGCCCGTGGTGCTTCTGGGTACCTTTGCCACCCTCCACCTGTTCGGGTTCACCATCAACACCCTCACCATGTTTGCCATGGTCCTGGCCATCGGCCTGTTGGTGGACGACGCCATCGTGGTGGTGGAGAACGTGGAACGCGTCATGGCCGAAGAGGGGCTCTCCCCCATGGAAGCCACCCGAAAATCCATGGACCAGATCACCGGCGCCCTCATCGGCATCGGCATGGTTCTGTCTGCGGTGTTCCTCCCCATGGCCTTCTTTTCCGGTTCGGCTGGAGCCATTTATCGGCAGTTCTCACTGACCATCGTGGCATCCATGACCTTTTCGGTGATTGTGGCCCTGATCCTGACCCCGGTACTTTGCGCAACCATTCTCAAACCGGTGGCTGCCGGTCACGCCGAAAAAACCACCGGCTTTTTCGGGTGGTTTAACCGGGCCTTCAACAAGGCCCGCGGTGCCAGTCATACGGCTTCCGGCAAAATCACGCGGAACTGGAAACGTTCAATGGCCGTCTACCTCATGGTTTTCGTGGGGCTCGGGGTGCTGTTCGTGCGCATTCCCACCGGTTTTCTGCCGGACGAAGACCAGGGCGTGCTCATCGTCCAGGTGTCCACCCCGGCTTCGGCCACGGCGGCCCGCACCGCCTCGGCCGTGGAGAAGTACACCGATTTCATGGACGCCAACCTGACCGATCAGTTCCGCGAGTACATGACCGTGGTGGGCTTCAGTTTTTCCGGCTACGGCCAGAACACCGCCATCTCCTTTGTGAACCTGAAGGACTGGGAAGACAGGGACATGTCGGTGATGGAGATTGCCGGGCAGATCAACCAGGCCATGTCCCGGGTGAAGGACGCCATGATCTTCGCCTTTTTCCCGCCGGCCATCATCGACCTGGGCAACGCCTCCGGCTTTGACCTCCAGCTCATCGATTACGTGGGGGCAGGGCACGAGAAGCTCATGGAAGCCCGGGATCAGATGCTGTCCCAGGCTCGCCAGAACCCGAAACTGGTGGGTGTCCGGCCCAACGGCCTGGACGACGTGCCCATGTACAAAATTGAGCTTGATATGGAAAAGGCCCGGGCCTTGGGCCTGTCCATCGGCGAGATCAACGCCAGCCTCCAGACCGCCTGGGGCTCGGCGTACGTCAACGACTTCATGGACAACGGCCGCGTGAAAAAAGTCTATGTCCAGGGGCAGGCCGAAGACCGCATGCAGCCTTCGGACATCGACAAGTGGTACGTGAAAAACAGCCAGGGCAAGATGGTGCCGTTCACCTCGTTCTCCACGGGATACTGGACCTACGGGTCTCCCCGCCTGGAGCGGTTCAACGGATACTCCTCCATCAACATCCAGGGGGCCAACGCTCCCGGCGTCTCCACGGGTGAGGCCATGGCCGAGATGGAAAAACTGGCCGAAGAGCTTCCCGACGGCATCGGGTACGCCTGGTCCACCACCTCCTATGAGGAGAAGCTGTCCGGGTCCCAGGGGCCTGCGCTGTACGCCATCTCCATCATCATCGTGTTCCTGAGCCTGGCGGCCCTCTACGAGAGCTGGTCCATTCCTCTTTCCGTGCTCCTGGCACTGCCCCTGGGCGTGCTGGGGTCCGTGGTGGCGGCCTTGGGCTTTGGCCTGAGCAACGATGTGTACTTTCAGGTGGCCCTTCTGACCACCGTGGGGCTGTGTGCGAAAAACGCCATCCTCATCGTGGAGTTTGCCAAGGAGCTCTACGAATCGGGCACCCCCCTGGTGGATGCGGCCCTGGAGTCCTTCAAGCTGCGGTTCCGACCCATCATCATGACCTCCATGGCCTTTGTCCTCGGGGTTCTTCCCCTGGCCAAGTCCAGCGGGGCGGGGGCGGCCAGCCAGAACGCCATCGGCCTGGCCATCATCGGCGGCATGTTCGGGGCCACCTTTCTGGCCATCTACTTCGTGCCCCTGTTTTTCGTTCTCGTCGAGCGCGTCTCGTCATTCAAAAGAAAAAAGAAGCCTGCCCTGGAGCTGGGCGAGGGTGAGGTGAACTAGATGAAAAGAATTGCAACCGTTGTGCTGGCCGGGGCCCTGATGATGTCGGGCTGCTCCCTGGCCCCGACATACAAGCGCCCGGGCTCGGTGACCGCAGAAAACTGGTCCTCGGTTCAGGAGAACGCCTCCGAGGCTGACCAGGGCCTTGCCAGCGACATCCCCTGGCGGAGCTTCTTCCAGTCCCCTGCCCTGCAGCAGGTGGTGGAAACAGCCCTGGCCAACAACCGGGACCTGAAGACCGCGGCCCTGAACGTTCAGAAAACCCAGGCCCTCTATCGCATCGAGCGCTCCAAGCTTCTGCCGGAGATCAATGCGGCGGGGACCGGGGAGTACAGAAAGGATTTTGGCGGCAACACCGCCGAAACCTACACCGCCGGTCTTGCCATGCCCGCCTATGAGCTTGACCTGTTTGGTCGGGTGGACAACCTGAGCCAGGTGGCCCTGAACAACTACCTGGCCACCGAAGAGGCCAGGAAAAGCATCACCATCTCGCTCATCGCCCAGGCGGCCAATGCCTACCTGCAGCTCACCAGCGACATGGAGACCCTGACGCTGTCCAGGGAATCTCTGGAGACGCGCCATCAGACCTACGAGCTGGTGGACAAGAGCTATCGGAACGGCGTGGCCACCCGTCAGGATCTCTCCCAGGCGCGCATTGCCCTGGAGTCCGCCCGGGTGAACACGGTGCTGTACACCCGGCTGGTCCAGCTGGACAAGAACGCCCTGGTGCTGATCCTGGGAACCCGGAACCTGGAAGGGATTCCCATGACGGCAAACCTCGAGAAATCGGCGGTTATGGATGAGATCCCCGTGGGGCTCTCCTCCGAGGTGCTGCTGAGTCGCCCGGATATCCTCCAGGCCGAATTTTCCCTGAAGGCGGCAGGCGCCAATATCGGGGCGGCACGGGCTGCTTTTTATCCGCGCATTGCCCTTACCGGCAGCCTCGGCTACTCCAGCACGGACCTGGGGGACCTCTTCTCCTCCTCGGACGCCGGTGCCTGGGGCCTTGGCCCCTCCATCTCCATTCCCATCTTCAACGGCGGGCGGAACAAAGCCCTGCTCAAAGCCGCGAAGATCGATCAGGAGATTGCCGTGGTGAATTACGAAAAAACCCTGCAGGTGGCCTTTAAAGAGGTGGCCGACGCCCTGGCCGCCAGGGAGACCCTGGGCCGCCAGCTGGAGGCCCAGGACATGCTGGTCCAGGCAAGCCAGGAGGCCTACGACCTCTCCCTGAGGCGCTACACCGAAGGGGTGGATTCTTTCCTGAGCGTCCTGGACGCTCAGCGCTCTCTGTTTGCCTCCCAGACCACCCTCATCGACCTGCAGCGCCAGGAACTGGCCAACAGGGTCAGCCTCTACAAGGTCCTGGGCGGAGGGCTTGAAGACCAGGCGAAAGCGAGTTCATAATCAAGGCGCAGCGATAAAAAAAATGCCGCTGCATCCGCAGCGGCATTCATGAATACGACATCTCCTTGTCGATAAGACGTTTGCCGCCCCCGGTTTTCCGGGGGCGGCAAACGTTTTTTTTTGTGTAACGGCTCAGCGTGCCTCCGGCAATCCTGTTGGGGACCTGGCGTTAGATCAACAGGTTTTAACAACGGATTTCCTGTTTATATCGGGCGTAGCCCGAGCCGAAGGCCCTTGCGCTTTGCCCTGAGGAACGCAGGGGAAAGCGCAAGGGCAATAAGCTCTTGAGGTGGCTCACCTCACCGCCGGAGGCAGGCTTTTTTAGATCAGATGCCCAGGGCCCTGAACCCGGCCACGATGGCGGTGCCCGCCACCATGGCGATAAAGGCGTTGCCGGTTTTGACGGTGACCCCCACCACGGCGCCCCCGGCCACCAGGCCGGAAAGGCCTGCCGAGGCAAGGCCCGGGGCCACCAGGGAGAGGAGCAGGGTGCCGGGAAGGGCATCCAGGAACCGGCGCATGGGCCCGGTTCCGGGGAGCCATTGGGAGACAAAAAGGCCGCCGGCCCGGAGGCTGTAGGTGACAAGGGCAGCCAGGGCAATGGACACCCAGGGGGCCAGGGATTGGGGGATGATGAACTCAGGCATGGGCGGCCTCCTCGGTGTCGGTGTGTGGGGCTTTGTTTCCGGTGAGGGCGGCGGCCAGGGAGCCGCTGAAGCCCCCAGCCAGGATGTACCACTTGCCGGGAAAGAGCCTCTCGCAGGCGATGGCCGCCGCCGCAGCCACGATCCAGGGGAGGAGATCGTTGCGGGCTCCGCGCCAGAGCCCCACCACCAGGGCCAGGAACACGGCGATAAAGGCAAAGTCCAGGGCAAAGGCCTCGGGGTTGGAGATGGCCGCACCCATGGTATGGCCCATCAGAGTGCCGGCGCTCCAGAAGAGGTAAACACACACACCGCCGCCGAAAAGATGCCCCACGGACGCCTTGCCCCGCCGCTGGGCGGCCATGGTCATGGCCCAGTTCTCATCGGCCACCAGGTGCATGAAGGCCAGCTTTTTCCAGAGGGGTTTCCCGGCAAAGAGGGAACGCAGGGAAGCGCCCACAAGAAGATACCTCAGGTTCATCACCAGAACGGCAAGGGTTATTTCAATGAGGGGCAGGTGGTCCTGCCACATCTCCAGCATCACGAACTGTGCTGTCCCGGCAAAGACGGCGGTGTTCATGACGGCAAGCTGGGCCAGGGAGACCCCTTTCCTGGCGGCCAGCACCCCCAGCACGCTGCCGTAGGCCAGCACACTCACCGACACGGGCAGCGCATCTCTGCATCCTTCATAAAATCGCGACATCATCAACATCCTGAAAAAACGTGGATAAGAGGCCGGGCCGTCCCCAGGGCCGCCCGGAAGGTTTACCCGGCAAGCATAGCCGCACCGGCGCCCGGTGGCTTGAACAAAATTGCGGTCGCTTTTTTGTTTTTGCTTTCTATGGTTAAAGAGGGTGGAAAAACAGGCCTCCGGCGGCGAGGTGAGCCACCTCGAAAGCTCATTGCCCTTGCGCTTTGCCCTTCGTTCCTCAGGGCAAAGCGCAAGGGCCTTTAACTCGGGCTTCGCCCGACATTAACGTTGATGGTTTGTACGGGCAGGCTCACAAGCTTCGATGTTACAGGATCCGTTTTCGCCACGTGTCCTTTGTGGCTTGAAGTGCATCACCTTCGGTGGGTCGATTTTTTGAAGAAAAGTTCTGCAAAAAACGACGCACTGGTACAACATGCCTGAATTGTTCGGCGGAGCCTGGATATGATGATGAAAAACTCGCGAATCACAAACGTTCTGGATCGTGTTTTTTCGAAGAATGACATGGGCCTCTCTTTCAAAGACGGTTGCCAGATGTCACACATCACGCGAATGCCCCGATAACGCAGGCCGAATGGCTGCCATCATGCATTCGCCATAGGGTTTCAAGGTGCCCCCACCTTGCCGCCGGAGGCACGCTTTGGCCTTATTCTCAGTGGTGTTTTTGAACCTTGCCGGGGGTGATGCCGAAGATGGCCTTGAAGGAACGGGTCATGTGGCTCTGGTCGGCAAAGCCTGAGGCAAGGGCCGCATCGGCCAGGGTGAGACCGGATTCGATGGCGGCCTTGGCCTGGAAGACCCGGACCTGGGTGAGGTAGGCGTGGGGGGCGAGGCCCGTGTGTTTTTTGAACACCCGGATGAAGTGGTATCGGGAGAGCCCGGCCTGTTCAGCCATCTCCGTGAGGGTGAGGGGCTCGGCCGCGCGCTGCTTGATGTACGCCTTGACCCGGCGCATGGCATGGGCTCCGGCGTCGGGGAGCTCCTTTGGGGCCAGTTCACCGTGTCGGTGGAACAGGGCGCGCAGGGTGAGCACCAGCTCGGATTCTGCCTTGACGCGGCAGGTGGCGGGATCGGTCAGGGAGGCCAGGACTCGGTTGAATTCCCGGGCCAGGGCGGGGTCCTGGGTCAGGCGCTGCCGGAAGTGAGGGTGGCTTGGAAAGGCCCCTGACTCGATCTCCAGGTAGCTGTGGAGGAGGTTTTCCGGCACATAGGCAAGGCGGTAGTGATAGCCCGCCTCGGTGGCTGCTTCCCCGGCGTGGACGTCCCCGGGGTTGAGGGTGTAGAGGGTCCCTGCCGGGGCGGGGTAGGTCCCCCCGGGTTCCCGGTACCTCTGGACACCGGCTTCCACCACGCCGATGGCATACTCCTCGTGGGCGTGGGGGCGGTAGGCGTGATCGTGGATCCGTCCGGTGAGCAGCTCCACCGTGGGCAGCGGCTCGGGCCGGATGATCCGTATGTCGTCTTTTGTCTTTTTTGCCATGGCCTTTATGTCAGCACCACTGGGCCGTAATCGCAAGGGAAATTGTGCCTACCCGTTACGTCAGGATAAAGGTCACCAGAATGGGCACGGCAATGGTGAGCACCACCCCGCTGAACAGGGCGAGAATGGCGAAGTCCTTGCCGGAGTTCAGGGTGATGATGGGAAGGGTGGTGTCCATGGCCGTGGCCCCTGCCGAGGCAATGGGGGCGGTCCTGCCGAACCACGCCACGAGAAGGGGGGCGGCCAGCAGGGTGAAGATCTCCCGCAGGATGTTGGAGAGCAGGGCAATGGTGCCCAGGGTCTCCCCGCGCATCTCGGTGATGTAGATGGAGGAGAGGCTGTAGTAGCCCAGGCCCGATCCGATGGCCATGGCGTCTTTGACGGAGACATCCGACAGAAAGACGGAGGCCCCGGCGGCCCCGGCCAGGGAGCCGACGATGATGGCGGCAGGGATCAGAAAGATGCGGACGTTGCTCTTTTTCAGCACGGAGAAGGTGGTGGCGTCGCCCCCGATGCCGATGCCCACAAAAAAGATGAGGGCATAAAGGACCCAGAGGGTGAGGTCCGATTCGGTGACCCAGGCGGGAAGCTCGGCAAAGAGCCCGGCCAGGACCCCGGCGATAAAGCAGCAGAGGATGGTGAGGCTACCCTTCATGTGGCACCTCCCTGTCGGCTGATTCGGATGCGGCATGTGCAAAGGTGTCGGCGAAGAAAAAGCGGTAGGCCAGGGCACAGCACAGAACGCTGCCGAAAACCGCTCCTGAGGTGAGGACCACGGCCTTGATGCCGATCATGTGGATGCTGCTTACCACGGTCTCGTTCAACCCCACGGAGATGCCCAGGACAAAGAGAAGGAGAAAGATGACCGCCATGACGATGCGGTCCAGGATGGGAAAAAGAGCTTTTTTCCGGCGCAGCAGGTAGCCGATGAGCATGCCTGCTGCCATGATGACGAGAATTTCAACCATAACCCACTCCAAAAATCATGCGAGGAACCACGCCTGCCGGTCGGTGGTCTTCTCTGCGACTATTACACCGGGCGGCGCCTGCTGAAATCACGCCGTCACTGCATCTGCGGATATAGAAGAAGCACCGGGGAATGTCAACCAAATAGCTTGATTTCAAGGTGGATCCTGCCCGAACCGGTTCGGAGGGTTTCTCTGAGATGTATCACATTGCTAAGTTCTGTTTTTTTATGTCGTGTCACTTATTGGCCTGAAATTCCTTACTCAATGGTGTACGCTGTTTTTTCATTAACACATGGGATTGATAAAACTCCGTTGGGGACAGGGCCGCTTTACGCGGTCCCGGCCAGTCTTCTCTGGATGATATTAAGTGTATGAAAAGAAGGAGGTTTTGATCGTGGGAGAGCCGTCGCAAACCAGCCAGATACCCCTGAACCATATTCTCGATACCATCTCAAATGCTGTTTTTTTGATGAACAAGAAAAAGGAATTTCTTTGCCTGAATACGAGTGCGCATTACTTGATTTCAGGCTCTGCCGGTTACAATTCCCATGAAAAAGCCGGTGATTTTCTCTCAAAGCTTGGTGTGGACGATGCGATTGCAGAAGGGGAAGATAAAAGCGCCACAGCCTTGATGGGCGACTTGACGTATCAGGTCAACGTCATCCCCATGGCGTCCAAGGGCCACCCCGACAGGGTGGTGGTCCTCGTTGAGGATGTCAGCCAGGCGGGTGAATTATCCCGGCAGTTTGAAGCGTGTCAGCGGGAGACATCCCTGCTCAAGCATATCCTTGAAACCGCGTATGACGGGCTGGTGGTCACCGATGCCAATGGGCGCATCACGATGATGTCCAATGCCTACAAAGGCTTTCTGGGGGTCACGGATCAGGAGGTGGTGGGCAAACACATCACCGAGGTGGTGGAGAACACGCGTCTTCATATTGTCGCCAAGACAGGGGTGGCAGAGATTAACGATATCCAGAGGATACAGGGCAACCACATGGTTGCCTCCCGCATTCCTTATACGGTGGACGGCAAGCTTGCCGGGGTTGTGGGCAAGGTGATCTTCCAGGATGTGGATGAGCTGGGTGAGATCAATAAGAAACTGGATATCATGGAAAAAGAGCTGAACCGGTATCGAAATGAGATCTCCAAGCTTCATAAGGCACGGTATTGCATGGATGTGATCTTCACGCGTAACGCACGCATGGAGTCATTGAAGAATCATGCCCGCGTCATCGCCCAATCAGACTCCAACGTTTTGATTCTCGGGGAGAGCGGAACGGGCAAAGAACTCTTCGCCCATGCCATCCATCAGGAGTCCCCCCGATCTTTTCAGCCCTTTATCAGGGTCAACTGCGCTGCCATCCCTGAAAACCTTCTGGAGTCGGAGCTCTTCGGTCATGAAAAGGGGGCCTTCACCGGAGCGGCCAGTACGAAACTGGGCAAGTTCGAGCTGGCCAACAACGGCACCATTTTTTTGGATGAGATCGGTGACATGCCGCTTCAGATGCAGGCCAAGATCCTGCGAGTGCTCCAGGAAGGGGAAGTGGAGCACATCGGCGCAAGTCGGCCCAAACGGGTGGACGTGCGCGTGATTGCCGCCACCAACAAAAATCTTTCCGAGATGGTGGAGAAGAAGACCTTTCGGGAAGACCTCCTCTACCGCCTCAACGTTTTCACCTTAACCATCCCTCCTTTGAAAAGGCGGCGGGAAGATATTGAGCTCATCGCGGGCCATGCCATCTGCGCCCTGAACCGAAAGATGAAACGAGGGGTTAAAGGGGTCTCCCCAAAGGCGAGCTGTCTTCTTCAGGCCTATTCGTGGCCGGGGAATATACGGGAGCTGAAGAATGTTGTGGAGCGAGCCTACCATATTATGGAGGGGGAAGAGTTGATTCAGCCGTGGCACCTGCCCCATTTCTTGAGGGGCGGCAACATCAACGCCAGCCAGGAGCCGCTCAAGTACATCCTGGAAAACATGGAACGGAAGGTCATCACCGAGCGCCTGATTCTCCACAGCGGCAATAAAACCAAGACCGCTGCCGATCTCGGCATCTCCAGGGTGGCTCTCCACAAAAAACTTGAGAAGTACAGCATGAAGTGAGCTGGGGGTGTAAACCTTGGTTTACACTCCGGGAGATCGGCTTGTATGTGTAAATGTAAGTTAACACGCATTTCAGAAATGGGATGATATCGTAAACTTATCTTTACAGTGCTGTTCCCGGGTGTGAACGCCGGTACCGGTATTGAATGTCTGTAAGGCCCTTGAATCGCACGGTTTGTGTTTTTTAAAGGGACTTTTTCAGGTGGCATGCTTCCTGCTTTATGGTTCGCAGGAGGTAACAATATGACTTCTTTTCGATCAACCACATGGGTTCCACGCTACTTTGCACACGAGGCTTCGTGGCTTCAGTTTCTTTTTAAGGGCGCTCTCGTTCTGATCTTTGCCCAGCAGATTTACTATCCTCAGCCTAACAAATACCTGCATCTTGCTCTGGTGTTTGTCTATATGGTCTTCAGAGATCTGCTCTCGCCCGTTGCAACGTCCGGAAAGAACGATTACCTGCTGCTGGCTTCGGCCATGGCATGCAGCCTGCTGACCGTTGCAGACCATCTGTTACCCTCCAATCTTGAAGCGGCCTACCTTGCAATGCTCATGGTGGAAACCTTGCTCACGGTGGCCCTTCTTCATCGTTTGATCAGCGTATTCAGAGACCCTGACGGGTTGGATTCCATCGCGGAGCATCACAGGGCCCATGCCGGCAAACGCCCTGGCTTCATGAAAGGAATGTTATGGGGCATGGTCACCTGCCTGCTGTTCGCTGTCTTTTATATTCTATACCTGCTGCAACTCACCTGATCCGGGTATTTCATGAGAAAACGGTTCATTTGAAAAAATGAAAAATCATTACGACCAGTTACTGTGAAAGAATCAGGCATTTTAAAAGCACAACATGCCATTCACGGTTTTCTGCTCGATTTTCTCACCCTTCGGGCGAGCTGGGTGCACCCAACTTCTGCGTTATCAGAGCCTTGAGCTAAGCGCACCATCTGGAGCTCTGATGCCTTGACCATGGGTGCATTCGACTCGTGACATATCCGGGCTAATTTCGAAGGAGGCATGAATATGCTGGGAGTTCTCGCAATTATCCTAACGCTGTTCGCTTTAATGTACTTCGCTTATCGTGGTGTTACCGTCCTTGTTCTGGCGCCGATCCTGGCCATGAGCGCTGCACTGCTTTCGGGTGAAATCCCCGCTTTGTCTGCGCTGTCCAATGTCTTTATGCCTGCGGCCGCCAGTTACATCAGTAAGTATTTCCCGGTGTTCATCGCAGGGGCTGTCTTTGGCAAGCTCATGGGAGCCACCGGAGCCGCACGCTCCATCGCTCACTTCATCTCTGAGAAGATCGGGCCCGACTACGCCATCTATGCGGTGGTGGTGGCCACCTCCCTTCTCACCTACGGAGGGGTCTCTCTCTTTGTGGTGGTTTTTGCCATGTATCCCATCGGCTCCATGTTGCTTAAGGAGGCGGATGTTCCCAAACGCCTTCTCCCCGCATGCCTTGCCCTGGGAGCCTTTACCTTTACCATGACGGCCCTTCCCGGATCTCCCCAGTACATCAACACCATGCCCACGGTCTACTTCGACACCGATATCTATGCCGCTCCCATTCTGGGGCTCCTGGGCTCCATGATCATCTTTTTTGGCGGCACCGGTTTTCTGAACTATCGCGCGAAAGAAGCCAAGCGGGCCGGAGAGGGGTATGGCGTCCATCTGAACGAAGGCCTCGAGGACCTTGAAGGGGAAGCCCCGGGCTTTGGCCTGGCCATCACACCCATCGCCATCGTCTTTGTGTTGAACTTTATCCTGACCAAGTTTTACTTCGCCTCTGACGCGGTGAAGGCAAAGTATACCGCAGCCGGCTATGCTGTAAACGGCACCTGGCCTGTGGTGATCGGTCTTTCTGTGGCGGTTGTGTTTATCCTGATCTCCATGAATCGATACCTGAGAGAGTCCAACAAGACCATCTTCGATGGCGCGGTGGGATCCCTGCTGCCCATCTTTAACACCGCATCCGAGGTGGGGTACGGCGGTGTCATCAAGTCCCTGGCAGCATTTAGCACCTTGAAGCTTGGGATTGTGGCCCTGGCCATCCCCTCACTGTTTAAAGTCGGTATCTCCACCACGCTTCTTGCGGGCATCGTCGGCTCAGCTTCCGGCGGTACCGCCATCGCCCTTGAGGTGCTCTCCAAAGATTTCCTCGCCATGGGCATTCACCCGGAGGTGTTGCACCGCGTGATGATCATGGCGGCAGGGGGCCTGGACACCCTTCCCCACTGCGGTGCCGTCATCACCCTGTTGTCTGTCTGCAAACTCGATCACAAGCAAAGTTATATTGACCTGGCAGCCATGACCGTGGGGGCCCCCCTTATCGCGGTGACATGCGTCATGGTTTTTCACCTGCTCACCGGATTGGTTTAAAGCGCAAAGGAGATGGAGATGTCAAAGCAGGTAACTCTAAACGACGCCGTTGCCCTGATTAAATCCGGGGACACGGTGGCCACAGGCGGGTTTGTGGGAAACATGCACCCCGAGGCGCTGTCCCGGGGTGTGAAGGAGGCGTTTCTCAGCACCGGGTTGCCCACGGGCTTAACGCTGATCTATGCAGCGGGGCAGGGCGACGGAAAGGAACGCGGCCTGAACCACTTTGGCCATGAAGGGCTGGTCCGCCGGGTCATCGGCGGCCATTGGGGGCTTGCCCCCAAGCTGGGAACCCTGGCCCTTGAGAACAAAATCGAGGCCTATAACTTCCCCCAAGGGGCCATCTCCCATCTCTACCGGGAGATTGCCGCCGGAAAGCCAGGGGTGCTCACCAAGGTGGGCATGCACACCTTTGTGGACCCTCGCATGGATGGCGGCAAGCTCAACGAAGTGACCCGAGAGGACCTCGTGGAGGTGGTGAGTATCCATGGCGAAGAGTGGCTCCTCTACCACGCCCTGCCCATCGATGTGGCCCTGATCCGCGGGACCTATGCGGACAGTGAGGGCAACTGCACCTTTGAGAAGGAGGCCCTGACCCTTGAGATGCTGGCCATTGCCCAGGCCGCCAAAAACTCCGGGGGAAAGGTGATCCTTCAGGTGGAGCGGGTTGTGGAAAACGGGACCCTGGATCACAGCCGGGTGGGCATTCCAGGCATTTATGTGGATGCCATTGTGGAGGCGGAACCCCGCGAGCACATGCAGACCTTTGCCGAGCAGTACAACCCCGCCTACTCTCGCGAGATCCGCATTCCCAGCAAGAGCATTCCTCCCCTGCCCCTGGGAGAACGCAAGATCATCGCCCGCCGTGCGGCCATGGAGCTGGTCCCCGATGCCATCGTGAACCTGGGCATCGGCATGCCCGAAGGGGTCTCCATGGTGGCCAATGAAGAGGGGGTCACCAACCTGGTGCTCACCACCGAGGCCGGGGCCATCGGCGGGGTGCCCGCAGGCGGTCTGAGCTTTGGGGCCGCCATCAACCCATCGGCCATTATCGATCAGCCGGCGCAGTTTGATTTTTACGACGGCGGTGGCCTGGATGTGGCCTTTCTCGGCCTGGCCCAGTGCGATGGCAAAGGGGATGTGAATGTCTCTCGGTTCGGTACGAAAGTAGCCGGCTGCGGAGGCTTTATCAACATCTCCCAGAATGCCGGCAAAGTGGTCTATTGCGGCACCTTCACCGTGGGCGGCTTGAAGACCTCTGTGGCCGATGGAAAGCTGATTATTGAGGAGGAGGGGCGTGGCAGCAAGTTTCTGGAGGCGGTGGAACAGGTCACCTTCTCGGGTGAGTATGCCTACCGCATGGGCCAGAAGGTGGTCTACGTCACCGAACGGGCCGTGTTTGAACTGACGGAAGAGGGGCTCACCTTAACGGAGATCGCTCCGGGCATGGACCTCGAAAAAGACATTCTGCGGCACATGGGGTTCAAACCTGCCATTGCCGAGCCCCTGAAAACCATGAATCCGGCCATTTTTCAGCCGGGACTCATGGGATTGACCCTGGACACACCATCCAAGTAACCCACGTGGAGGTTGATATGAGATTGAGTGGAAAAACAGCCATCGTCACCGGTGGCGCACAAGGCATCGGCCGCGTCATTGCAGAAACCTTTGCAAGAGAAGGCGCCACCGTCATCGCGGTGGACATGACCAAGCCCGACTACGACTGCGAAGGCGTCTTCGGATACACCTGCAACGTCACCGACCGGGAGGGCCTCAAAGCGTTTGTGGAGGATATCGTGGGGACATTCGGCAAGATCGATGTGCTCATCAACAACGCCGGTATCACACGGGACGCCCTGCTTCAGAAGATGACGGAAGAGATGTGGGACCTGGTGTGTGACGTCAACCTGAAAGGGGTCTTTAACCTCACCCAGCTGGTGGGCCCCCTGATGATCGACCAGGGCACAGGCTCCATCGTGAACATTTCATCGGTGGTGGGCGAGTACGGCAACGTCGGTCAGACGAATTACGCCGCCACAAAAGCGGGCGTCATCGCTATGGCCAAAAGCTGGGCCAAAGAGTTTGCCCGAAAAGGCGCCAACGTGCGGGTGAACTCCCTGGCGCCGGGATACATCAATACCGAGATGATGAAGACCGTCCCCGATAAAGTGCTGGACCCCATTCGCCGGAAGACCATGCTGGGCCGTCTTGGCGAGCCCGAAGAGATCGCCAGCGCCTGCCTCTTCCTGGCGTCGGATGAGGCCTCCTTTATCACGGGGCATTGTCTCTCTGTGAACGGTGGGTTGAGACTGTAAGATACGCTCCCACATACAGTCTCCCCTATGAGAAATCCCCTCCGCGCCTGTTTCCGGCGGAGGGGATTTTTTGTTTAACGAAAGCTTGTGCCTCCGGCGGCCCTGCCGGGGGCCAAACTTTTGCCAATTAGATGCTTTGGGTTTGACAAACAGGTTTGGGGGCATTTTATGAACATCTTCGCGGATGCTTTCACCCCGAGGAACGAGGGGGGAAAGCATCCGCAACCTGGGGTTCAGGGGATGATCCCCTGGCCGCCGGAGGCAGGCTTTTTTTAAATAAAAGGTCTTACGATGAAATAGCACCCCAGGCCCCCCACGATGACCCCTGCTCCTTTTTTGAACCACAGGCTTCCGCTCTGGAAGCTTTGGCTTGTGAGGAGGCGACGGATCAGGGCGGTGCTGGAGCCCGCCACGGCAATGGGGACGCAGTGGCCGATGCCGAAGGCGACCACGAGGAGGATCCCTGCGGCGATTTTTTCCTGGATGGTGATGACGGCCAGGATGGGCGCCATGAATCCGAAGGTGCAGGAACCGGAGAGAATACCGTAGGCAAGGCCCAGGACAAAGGCCCCGAAGAGCCCCCGGACCTGGAGTTTTGAGAGGGCTCCGCCGGACATGGCGCAGGCTTCCACCCCGAGCATGTCCAGGGCCACCCAGATGAGGATGCCGCCCATGAGCAGGGTCCAGTAGGGGCTGACGTCCCCCAGCATGCGGCCCAGAAGGGTGCAGGCGATGCCCAGAAGGGCGATGGTGATGAAGAGTCCCAGGGTAAAGACCACGGCGTATCGGGCTGCGCTCCGGGCCTGGAGTGCCTTTTCCTGGCCTGCCACGTATCCCATGATCAGGGGAATGGAGGCCATGTGGCAGGGGGAGAGGATGACGCTGATCATGCCCCAGAGAAAGCAGCCGAAAAGGGCCAGCCCGAAGGTGCCGGCCATCCAGGTGTTGACGGTGGTGAGAAGGTCGTAGAGCATGGGGGGCCTTTACCTTTCATGGTTAAACTGCGTTGAACATCCTTGCCTGCGGCGTGCAGGCGGTGGCTCGCGGTTTACTGAACACCGAGGCTCTTCAACTCCGCCTCAATGCTTTTCTTGTCCATGAACCCCACGTGTCGTTTCACTTCGTTGCCGCTTTTGTCGTAGAAAATCTGGGTGGGAATGGCCCGGATGCCGTACTTTTTTGCCACATCTTTGTTTTTCCACACATCGATGAAGACGATGGCGGCTTTGCCCTCATACTCTTTTTGAAGTTCGTCTAAAATGGGTGCCATCATTTTGCAGGGGACGCACTTGTGGGCACCCAGGTCGAGCATGGTGACCATGCCTTTGGCGGGGACTTCGGAGGCGGGCGTGGTGTCGGCAAGGGCCGGGGTTGCGGCAAGGCACAGCAGGACGGTTGATACGAGAATCAGTCGTTTCATGGTTTTCCCCCATGGGTGAGTGGTTCAGAGCGGGTGCGGACAGGGCTCTTGCTTGTCACCTGTTGCCAGAACGCCGGACAGGCGATGCGGCCGCAGGTGACGAGGTATGCAGCAAGGCCACTAAATCAGGCCGTGAGCCATTTGATGACATCATTTTTCTTGGGCACCTTGCCCACGCTTTTCACCTCTTCGTTCACCACCACCGCCGGGGTGCCGAACACGCCGTAGGACCCGATGGCCAGAAGGTCGGTGACCTTTTCCACAGTGGCGTCAACGCCTGCTTCGGCAACGGCTTCCTTGACGATGGCTTCTGTTTTGTTGCACTTGGTGCATCCGGGACCGAGGACTTTGATGATCATGGTTTTTTCCTTTTATTGATTTGCACGTGTCAGATGGCTCCGTAGATCATGCCGGCAAGGGTGGACATCACCACCACGATGGCTACGAAGACGGATGTTTTCTTTACGCCCATGACGCCGCTGATGACGATCATGTTGGGCAGGGAGAGGGCCGGTCCCGCAAGCAGGAGGGCCAGGGCCGGGCCCTTGCCCATGCCGGCTCCCATGAGTCCCTGGAGGATGGGGATCTCCGTCAGGGTGGCAAAGTACATGAGGGCGCCGGAGAGGGAGGCAAACAGGTTCGCGGAAAAGGAGTTTCCGCCCACCAGGGCCGAGATCCACGCCTCGGGGATGAGGGCCGGGTGGCCGGGGCGCCCCAGGAGGAATCCCGCGGCCAGGACCCCGATGGCCAGCATGGGAAAGATCTGTTTCATGAACCCCCAGGAGGATTCCACCCAGTCGGTGCGTTCATCGGCGTCGAACCAGGCTTTCAGCAGCCAGGCCAGGAGAAGCAGAAGGCCCCCTGTCAGGTACCATTTGACCCCGAAAAGGGTCTGCCACACAACCCCTTCGTCGGGGCCGGGTTTGGCAAAGGCGGCAAAGACGAGGATGAGCACCATGACAGCCATGACAATTCCGTTCTGGGCAAGGCTTCGGTTCTCCTCTTCATCGGGAAGGTGCATGGGGCCGGTGGCGCGGGCCGCGTCGTCCTTACGGAAGAAGAAGGCCATGAGGAGCCCCACCACCAGGGCAAAGCAGATGGCCCCGATGGCCCGGGCAAGGCCCATCTGCCATCCGAGGATCCGGCCCGTGAGGATGATGGCCAGCACGTTGATGGCTGGTCCGGAGTAGAGAAAGGCCGTGGCCGGACCGATGCCCGCTCCCCGGGCGTAGATTCCGGCAAAAAGGGGCAGGACCGTGCAGGAGCAGACCGCCAGGATGGCCCCTGAGACAGAGGCCACGGAATAAGCGAGAACCTTTTTGGCCTGGGCGCCGAAGTATTTCAGGACCGAGGCCTGGGAGACAAAGACGCTGATGGCCCCGGCAATGAAAAAGGCCGGTACCAGGCAGGTGAGGACGTGCTGCCGGGCGTACTCCTGCAGCATCATGAAAGCCTCCAGGCCTGCCTGGCGAATGGTGGGGGAGCCCCAGGGCATGAGGTAGGCGGCGAGGTAGAGGCCGGCGATCCAGACGAATTTGGTGCGTTCTTTCATAACAGACATCCATGGTGGCGGGGACGCTAAGCTCGGGTGATCCGTGGATTCATGGACGCGAAGCGTGTGTGACCGCCGGGTTTATAATTCTATGTATTGCCATTTGGCGATGTAATTGGTGCCATTCCACCCCGCGGGAAACCGCAGAGCCGGTATAAAACCCCGGGCTTTGGGAAGAATGAACCTGTCATGCCCCAAGGGGTAAAACAGGTCCTTTCAGCATAACGAAGCGGTGTGCTGCCATCATCGTCGGGAGGGCCGGTGCCCTCCCCACTCACTCATGGGTATTTGGCAGACTCCTCAGCCCCGGGTGATGAACTCCCGATCAATGTCAGGGAGCCTGTCCAGCATCTCCCGGATGTCCGCATCGGCTTCGAGCCAGTCGCTCACCTGGTCCAGCATGGCCACGGCATAGGTGTTGCCCGGCTGGCGGTTCAGCTGAAAATTGACCCAGAGCCCATCCTTTTCAAAGCTCACCAACTCAGCCTCTTCCAGCACCTTGAGGTGCTTGCTCACCGTGGACTGGGCCAGGCCCAGGGCTTCTTTCAATTCGCAAACGCAAAGAGACCGATGTTGCAGGGCCTTGACGATCTTCACCCGGCTGGGGTCGGACAGGGCCTTCATTACTTTGATAAACGGTTTCATCGGGTTCTCCCTGATGGATGGTATATCGTTATATGGCAATATATGATTTGAACGATTCCGTGTCAACACACAATGGAAAAAAACGGGCGCCGAATGTCCTGTCCCGCGGCGGACTTAGCTTAGGCGACCCACAGGCGTCATGTGGCGGGGTGAACCCCATCACCGAAAGACGTACCGCGCCACCATGTCGGCAAGGGCGTCGAGCAGCCGGTTTTGGGCCATGCCGGGTGCCTCGGTGCTGCAGGCGTGCATCACCTCTTCACAGGCACACAGGATCACAAAGGCAGCGGCGTCCAGGTCGGTGACCCGCAGGGCCTTTTCCCTGCGGCCCAGGGTGTCGACCAGCTGGGTCCGCATGGCGTCGTGCTGCCGGGCGTGGATTGCCTCCACATCCTTGTCGCTGGCCCTCATGGCCGCCACTTCACGGCGGAAACCGGGGGAGAGGGTATGCTCTTTTGCCAGGCGTTGCAACAAGGCCAGGATGGCTTCCCGGTTGGTTTTTTCCGAAAAATCAATGTCCCGGCAGGCCCTCTCCAAAAAGGAGGCATGGGAGGCCGCACCGTAAATTTCTAAGAAGACGCTTTTTTTGTCCTTGAAGTACGCATAGACACTTCCGGTGGCCACCCCGGCTTCGGCGGCGATCTCCTTGGTATTGGTCTTGTGAAAGCCTTTTTCAGCAAAAAGGCCCTCGGCGGCTTTGAGAATCTTGTCCTTTGTCCGGATTCCCCGCTGCTGGACAGGTTTTCTTGTTTGCTGCGTCCCCTGGTTCATGTGCGCTCTTTTTCCTTTGCGAGTAGTGAATGGACCTGCCGATTATTCCCACACCCGGGGGGATGCTGTCAAACAGGGGTGAACATGGGTTCATGTTTTTAAATTGACAACATGAACTAAAGTTCATATTGCTGGGTATAACGTGAACTAAGGTTCACTTTTTGAGATGGTTGAGAATGAACCAGCAAAGGAGAGCGGGTATGGATTCACACAACGGAGTCCGGTGTCCGGGCGCGCAGGAAAAACACGACCCCCATGCAAGGTGGCGGGTCCTGGGGGCTGTCTCCATGGGGGCGTTTCTGGCGTCCCTTGACAGCAGCATTGTCAATATGTCGCTTCCGACCCTGGTCAGGGCGTTTGACGCCGGGTTTGCCCGGGTGCAGTGGGTGGTGCTGGCCTACATGGTGACCGTGGTGTCGCTGATCCTTCCCCTGGGGCGCTTCGGAGATGTTTTTGGCAAGAAAAACATCTACCTTGCGGGCTTTGCCGTGTTTACCGTGGGGTCGGCCCTGTGCGGCTGGGGCATGGGCCTTTCCGCCCTTATCGCGTTTCGGGTCATTCAGGGGGTGGGGGCTTCCATGATCATGGCCCTGGGGTTTGCCATTGTCACCGAGGCTTTTCCGGCACAGGAGAGGGGGCGGGCCATCGGGATCCTTTCGGCGTTGTGCGCTGCTGCCATCGCCCTGGGTCCGGTCCTCGGCGGTGTGTGCATGGAGGCCCTGTCCTGGCCATGGATTTTCCGGCTCAATGTGCCCATCGGGATCCTGGGGTGTGCCATGGTCAAGGCGGTGGTGCCTGAGGATGTCCCTATAAAGGGTGAGGCCCTGGGAATTCCCGGTGCCGTCTCCCTTGCCGCCACCCTGGTGCTTCTATTCACGGGGCTCACCTGGGGTCAGGCTCACGGCTTTGCTTTCCTTGCGGCCCTCACCGTGGGCGCGGGGTTTTCCTTTGCCGTGTTCATCACCTGCGAAGCCCGGTCTGCCCACCCTCTCATTGATGTCACCTTGTTTTCGGACCGGCGGTTTACCATCAACCTGGTGACAGGGTTTATCGCCTTTGTGGCGTATGCCGGGATGGTGCTGCTTCTGCCCTTTTACCTGGAAGAGGTTGCCGGGTATTCAACCCGCAAGGCCGGGCTCCTCATGGCGGTGGTGCCGGTTTCCCTGGGGGTGGTGTCGCCCCTGGCCGGGGTGCTTTCGGATCGGCTGGGTACCCGGCTTGTGACAACGGCCGGGCTTTGCGTCTCCCTTGGGGCGTATTTTGCTGCCTCCTTTCTTGACGGCGGGACGTCCATGCCGGGCCTTGTGACACGGCTGGCTGCCCTGGGAGCCGGCATGGGGTTGTTCATGTCTCCCAACAACAGCGCCATCATGGGCGCTGTCCCCGGGGATCGGCTGGGTATCGCCTCCGGGCTTTTGACGGCTGCCCGGACTCTGGGGCAGGCCATGGGGGCTGCTGTGGTGGGGGCCTTCTGGGTGTTCAGGGTGTCGGTTCATTCAGGCGGTGCCCGAGGCTCGGTTCTACCACCGGTGGATCATTATGCGGACATCTGCGGGTTCCACGATACGTTCCTGGGCCTTTTTTTCCTGACGGCAGGCGGGATCGTGGTGAGCCTGTGGGGTCATTTTCCGTACCGGGGTGCTTCAAAGGCCTTGTCCGGTCAGAGTCCCCTACGGTGAGCACGTTTTGTGTTGCCTGGCTCAGGGGCAACGCATTTAGATTTTTGCCTCCGGCGCCCTGCCGGGGGCCAAACGTTTGAAACGTTTGATAAGCGCCTTGATTACCGGAACGTTTTTGCGGAGCTTTTTTCAAAAAGCGACCCGCCGGAGGCAACTGAATGTTTAAAGGCGTTGACCCTGCTGCCTGGCTTTTGTCCCATTGACAACGGGTGTTCCGGGGGGTACCTTTTTTCTTCCAATGAACTTGAAATGTCGGTGTGATAGCACACGGGACGTGTTGATGTATGGAAGGAGATGTAGATGCAAGACGAGATGATCAGTCTGGCCAGTGACAACCATGCAGGGGCTCACCCAGAGATTGTATCAGCGGTGGCGGCCGCTGCCGCAGGCACGGCCGGTGCCTATGGCACAGACCCCTGGACGGCCGTGGCCGCGGAACGCTTCAAAAAGGTTTTTGGCAAAGAGGCCTCCGCCTTTTTGGTGATGACCGGCACCGCCGCCAATATCCTTTCCATCGACGCCGTGACCCGGCCCTTTGAGGCGGTGCTTATCTCAGACTGCGCCCATCTCCATATGGACGAGTGCGGTGCGCCGGAGCGGTTCACCGGCAGCAAGTTCATCACGGTGCCCTCGGAGCAGGGCAAGCTCACTGTGGAAGGGCTACGGCCCTGGGTGGAGCGGGAACCGGACTACCACAGGGTTCAACCTAAGGTGGTCTCCATCACCCAGACCACGGAGTACGGCACGGTCTACTCCGTGGATGAGATTAAAACCATCTGCGAGTACGCCCATGACAACGGGCTCCTGGTCCACATGGACGGCTCCCGCATCTCCAATGCCGCCGCATCCCTGGGCCTCGATTTCCCAGCCTTTACCAAAGACGCCGGGGTGGACTTCCTCTCCTTCGGCGGCACCAAAAACGGCATGATGTTCGGCGAAGCCGTTGTCTTTTTTACCCCGGAGTTTGACGAGGCCTTTCAGTACAGCCGCATGCAGGGCATGCAGCTTGTGTCCAAGATGCGCTTTGTGGGGGCCCAGTTCGAGGCGTTTTTAAAGGACGGCCTCTGGAGACGCAACGCTCTCCACGCCAATGCCATGGCACGAAAGATCGCCGATGCCCTAAAGGGAGCCCCCGGGGTGACCATTACCCAGCCCGTGGACGCCAATGCCGTCTTTGCCGTTTTGCCGGCTGACATGATCGAGACACTCCAGCAGCGGTTTCATTTCCATGTCTGGAACAACCAGACAAACGAGGTCCGTCTCATGGCCTCCTTTGCCAGCACGGAGAACGAGATTCAGGCCTTTGCCGAGGCTGTGAAAGCCATTGCGTAATATTTAAGGTTACGGTCCCGTGCCGCTAAAAAGCTGCCTTCTATGGTTAAAGTGGGTGAAAAAAACAGGCCTCCGGCGGCCAGGGAATAAATCCCCTGGACCCCAGGTTTCTGAAAGAATTTGCCCCTCGTTCCTCGGGGCAAATTCTTTCAGACTTCGACGCTTTTTTAAGCTTTAGCCCTGTTTCATTTGTTCGACTTTCAACATTAACGAAGTTCACCCTTGTTGATCCGAATGTTAATTCGATAAAGCACCTTACTCGTTGGGGAGAAGGGAACTGCCTTGGCTCTCGAAGCCGTGCCGGAGTTTCTTCCTCTAACCAGACTAAAATCCTGGAATAACTTGGCCTCCGAGGCCGCATAGTTAGAAGGCTGATGATATCTGGTTTTCCCTTAAAGTTTAAAAACTTGGAGTGAGTGGTGCAGAAATTCTATTTGGGTTGCGATGTCAGCAAAGGGTACTCAGATTTTGTAATTATTGATGAAGATTTGAACTGCGTGGAAGAAAATTTCCAGCTTGATGACACGGCCTTAGGCCATGCAGAACTTCGTCACCGGATCGACAAGCTCTTTGAAAAATACCCTTCAGCCGTCCTGTATGCAGCCGTCGAAAGTACGGGTGGATACGAGAACAACTGGTATGGCTTCCTGTTAAAGCAGCAAGAAAAATACGACTTACATGCGGCACGGGTGAACCCAAATGGAATCGCCCATGACAACAAAGCCGGAATGGTCCGTAACCTAACAGATAAGATAAGCGCCCGAAGTGTTGCTGAATACCAGGTCCGCCACCCTGAAAAAGTTCCCTATGGTCAGACGAACCCCTATGCCAGCTTAAAAAAAGTCTGGGTACACCTGAGAATGCTGAAACGGCAGCGTGGGGATCATCTCAACGAGCTTGAATCATTGTTATATAGTGGGAATCCTGAGATTTTACAGTACTGCCGAAACAAAATGCCGCAATGGGTTTTGAAGCTTTTAATGAAGTACCCGACAGCCGATCTGCTCTCACGGGCTCGGTTGAAAAGCGTTGCCTCTATCCCTTTTTTAAAACGGCAGTTAGCCCCAGAACTCATCAAGAATGCAAAGGCCAGTACGGCTGAAGAATCTGATGAAACAACGGCCTTTTTAATCACTTCGACAGTGCGCCAGCTTGTTCACATGGATAAGAGCATTGAGCTTTATGAAAAGCGACTGGAAAAAATGTGCGACTGGCCTGAGGTCGATTTACTCATGACCATCGATGGCGTTGGAAGAATGACGGCCATTGTCTTGATGCTCTATATTGAGGATATTAGGCGCTTTGACTCAGCAAAAAAACTCGCTGCATTTTTAGGCGTCCATCCCGAATACAGGCTCAGCGGTGATAGCACAAAAAAGGGCAGCTTCCGTATGAGCAAAAAAGGCCAAAAAGCCCCAAGAGCAATGCTTTACATGGCTGTTCTGGCTGGGCTGTCAAAAAAGAGCCGAAATCCCATTGTCCGAAGGCTCTATGATGACAAAAAGGCTCAGGGGATGGTTGCTAAGGCCGCTATAGGCGTATGCATCCACAAGCTTGTACGTATTGCTTACGGTGTACTGGCCTCTAAGAAGCCCTTTAACCCAACGATTGATGAGTTAAATCGGCAGAAGAGCTCTCCTGCAGAACAAAATACTGCCATAGGGAGGGACAGACGGTATCAGGGATATGACGCGAAAGCACCAATATCAAGGCGTCAGAGCAAAAAAAGAATGGAGCAGATCAAGTCCCAAGACAGGTAAACTGTCGAATGCGGGATCAGAGATCGTGCTCCAAGGGCTTCACAGTAACAAAAGCCCTCGGAGGTGTATAGTTTGTTGTGGTGCTTTATCGAATTTTCAAAGAACAATTTTGGTTGACTTTAACCGGAATAACTCCGGCGGCAAGGTGTGCCACCTTGAAAGCAGGTTGCGGATGCGTTTTGCCCCTCGTTCCCCGGGTCAAATCACATCCGCATTTAAACCGGAATTCACTTAAGACGAATGTTTAAGGCTGTGTGTTAAACTTTTTGTAACTATTCAGCTTATGTTTGCCTCCGGCGGCCCTGCCGGGGGCCAAACTTTTGAAAAGTTTGACAAACAGGCTTTGACAGCTTTGCCATGAATTCCAGTGATTCTGACTGTTCTGACCTTTCTACCGAAAAGTTTTTTGCGGAGCTTTTTTTCAAAAAAGCGACCCGCCGGAGGCAAGCTGAATAGTTACAACTTTTTAAACATTCAGCCCCCGCAGGCATAAGTAAAACAAACGTTGGTTTTCGTGTTGACGTTTCGTTTTTTGAGTTGATACCTGAATGTATTCGGCTATTTTAGCCCTTAGCCCTTAGCCCTTAGCCCTTAGCCCTTAGCCCTTAGCCCTTAGCCCGGAGACCGTTATGACATCCCGCCTCAAGACCACCATTTCCACCTACGATGACTCCGCGGGTGCCTACGCGGACAAGTTCATGGATTACGCTCCGTACCGGGAGATGATGATCCGTTTTCGCGACAGTTATGTGCCGGAAGGGGCAGCTGTGCTGGACATCGGCTGCGGCCCGGGGAACAACGCCGTACTGATGACCGGGAAAAAGGCGTCCGTCACCGGCATCGACCTCTCGGCCGAGATGGTGAGCCTGGCCAAAGCCCATATGCCGTCCGGGGACTTTTGTTTTCGGGTGGGGGACATCCGGGACCTCTCAGGGCTCGGCACCTTTGATGTGGTCATTGCCTCGTTTTGCATCGTGCATATCTCGCCTGAAGAGGCCAGGGGCGTCATCAAGGAGGTTGCCTCTTGCCTGGCACCCGGGGGCGCTCTCTACCTGAGCTTCATGGTGGGGAAAAAAGACGGGTACGAGACCGCCGGTTTTTCCGGGGGCCGCAAGCTTCATTTTACCTACCACGACCCCGAGGCGGTGAAGGGCTGGCTTGCCGAGAATCACCTTGCCGTGGTGGAGACCCACCTGAGCGATTACCCGGAGCCGGACGGGAGCATCACCACAGACATGTTTCTGTTTGTTCGCAAATAGCCCGGGTCGGCTCGGCAGGGCCGCTTTTTTGACTGGGTGTAACGATTCAGCTTGCCTTCTATGGCTAAAGTCGGTTCAAAAAGCGTGCCTCCGGCGGCCAGGGGATGATCCCCTGGACCCCAGGTTGCGAATGTCCTCGCCCTTCGTTCCTCAGGGCGAGGACATTCGCGAAGGCTTTGAGAAAATTGGACAAAATCTATTTGTCGAACTTTTCAAAAGTTTGGCCCCCGGCAGGGCCGCCGGAGGCAGTTTTTTGGTACTGAATCGTTACGACTGGGTTACGCTTACGTGTCGTATTGCCACCGCCACCCCATATCAGGAGGTTTTCCATGACCATCAAGGCCCTTGTGTTTGGTGCCATTGTCCTTTGTCTCTTTTCAGGGTGCTCGCTTTTTGCCGGGAAAAAGCCCGATAACCTGGGCGTCATGGAGGGCAGACTCTCCCCCTGCCCGGATTCGCCCAACTGCGTCTCCTCCCAGGCCGATGACGACACCCATGGAATCGCTCCCCTGCCATTAACGGTTTCCCCTGCAGAGGCCATGGCGCGCATTGTCTCGGCCCTTGAGAAGACCCCCCGCGTCACCCTGGTGACCCGCACCGACACCTACCTCCACGCCGAGGTTCGCTCGGCCCTTTTCCGGTTTGTGGATGACCTGGAGGTGCATATCGACGAGGCCAGCCGCACCATCCATTTCCGATCGGCCTCCCGCACGGGGTACAGCGACTTCGGCGTTAACCGAAAACGCGTGGAACGCTTGAAAAACAGCGTGGCCCGTTGAGGTGCCCATGGCCGTCATCGCCCCTCCTTCGGAGTTCGCTCCCTTTATCTCTTCGTATCGCTACCTGAAAGGCGAGGCCGCCCTTGAGCTCTTCGGCGGGGTGGCCCTGGTGTTCAACCTGGGGGATCCCGTGTCCGTAAGCGTTCAGGGGCGCGCTCCCTTTACGGTGTCCTCCTCTTTTCTTCTGGGGGGCATGTCGCGTCGGGTGGGGCTCGGGTCAGACGGCGACCTGAGGCTTTTTTGCGTTCGGTTTTGTCCTTGCGGGGTCTTCCCCTTTCTCTCCATGCCCCAGATGGAGTTTGCCGGGCAGTGCGTGGTTCTGGACGAACTCTGGGAGCTCAAGGGCCTGGGCGTGGAGGCGGTGGCCCGGAACAAAGGCGATGCGCCGGAGGCCTACGCGCATGGGTTCAATGCCTTTTTTGAGGCGCGCAGGAGCGCCTTTTTATCCTATGCCCGGGTGGTGGCAACGGCCGTGGCCCTTATTCGCCAGGCGGGGGGCCATGTGGGCATGGAGGACCTGGCCGCCCGGTGCGGGGTGAGTCGACGCCATCTGGAGCGACTCTTTGATGAGCGCATCGGGGTGACTCCGAAGCACCTTGCCCGCATGTTTCGTCTCTCCCGTGCCCTGGGGCACCTCTCCACCTCCCATGCCGCCGACGTGGCTGCCCGGTGCGGTTTTTTTGACCAGTCCCACCTGATCCGCGAGTGCCTCAGCCTGGCCGATTACTCCCCTTCACAGTGCATGGCCTGACCTCCCTGGAAAAAGTCGCATTTGTCCAATACAGGGGCACCCGTCGTGGTGCAGGGTTGAGGGCATGGTCCGGGACCCGTTTCGGGGGCCAGGCCGTCTGTGCATAAGAATTGACATACCATAAGGGGGATACATGACGACATCAACGCGCGTGGCCGTTGCCACGGATTTTCTTCAGGCCGGGTACTCCTGTTCCGAGGCCCTTTTGCTCACCTATGCAAAGGAGATGGGGCTGGGGCATGCCTGTGCACTGAAGCTGGCGTCGGGCCTTGCCGGGGGCATGGGGGCCGGAGGCGGGACCTGCGGGGTGATGACCTCGGCCTGCCTGGTGATCGGCCTGGCGGCAGGTCCCGAAACCATCGCGGAGCCCGGGGCTCGGGACCGGGTCCGGGGGCTGGTGGACACCTTTCGGAATGGGTTTGTGGCCGACCATGGGGCCCTGGCCTGCCAAGCCCTCAACGGCGGGGTTGACCCCTCCACCCCCGAGGGAAAGGCGGCGATCCGGGCCGCAGGGCGGGTGCAGGAGCTCGTGGCCCGCGCGGTCCGCCGCCTGGACGCGATACTGGCACGGGGGTGACCGGTGTTCGCCAGCTTGCCTTCTGTGGGCAGCGTGGGTGAAACAAGCAGGCCCCCGGCGGCCCTGCCGGGGCAAAATTTTTGCCGGATCTCATAACGACAGGCTTACTAAACAGATGCAGTTTCATCTGAAACAGCGAATGTGATTTTCCCTGAGGAACGAAGGGGAAAGCGCATTCGCAACCTGCTTTCGAGGTGTTTTGCCTAAGTGGCTTCGCCACTCTCACCGCCGGAGGCAGCCAAGTTAAAGATGCCTCCGGCGGCCCTGCCGGGGGCCAAACTTTTGAAAAGTTTGACAAACAGGTTTTGCTCAATATTCACGAAAATCTTCGCGGAAGCTCTTCCCCTGAGGAACGAAGGGGGAGGGCTTTCGCAACCTGGGGTCCAGGGGTGGCGAAGCCACTTAGGCCAAAAATCCCCTGGCCGCCGGAGGCACGCTTTTTGAGCCCACTTTAACCATAGAAGGCATCGTTTTTGCCTTTGCTGAGCTTTCTTGATCCTGTGGTTTATTCGACTTTAACCATGGAAGGCAGGCTTGTTCTGGTTACGTTTCCGCTTCTTTTTCCAAGGTGGCCAGGAGGCCGCGGGCCTCCTCCATGACCCTGGCCGTCTCCCCGGCCAGGGGGGCCAGCTCATCGATCCCGATGGCTTCCCCTGCCTCAAGCCTGTGCTCCAGGGATTCGGCCATGGCCGCCGTCTTCGGGGCGCCGATGTTCAAAAGAGCGCCCTTGAAGCGGTGGACCCTCACCTCCAGGTCCGAGAATCGTTCCTCCCGGATCATGGTCTCCATGATCTGTATGCCTTCCCGATGATCCTCCAGAAAAACGTGCAGCAGTTTCACATAGAGTCCGGTGCCGTATTTTTCCCGGCATGTCTCCCCGGCAAGAAGGGGGGCAGGTGCCTTGGGCCGGGGGGCACCGGTGACGACGCGTTCACGGGGGAGCCAGGCAAGCAGCGTCTTTCGAAAGGTGATGATGTCGATGGGTTTTCGGATAAAGGCATCGAAGGGGCTCTGCTTCAGCTGTTCTTCGGTGTCCACGGCGCTGAAGGCGATGACAGGGGGCAGGGCAAGGGACGGGACATGGGCCCTTAAACGCCTCACGACGGTGCGCCCGTTGATGTCCGGGAGTTTCATGTCGGTGATGACCAGGTCAAAGGTGCGGTCCGAGGTCATGGTGTCCAGGAAGGCCCTGCCGGTCTCGGCGGTGTGGACCTCCATGCGGTGGCCTTTCAGGAGTTCGCAGACCATGGTGCGGCTCAGGGGGTCGTCTTCCACCAGGAGAACCGATACCCCCGGGGCCGTAAACTCATGGACAGGGCACTGGGAAAGGGGGGAAGAGGCTGGGGCTCCGGAGGTCTTTTCCGGAGACTCGTCGCCCCTTTTGTGGACGGGTTTTTGCACCACGAAAAAGGTGAAGCGCGTCCCTTTGCCCGGCTTGCTGGTGCAGGAGATGCTGCCCCCCATGCGCTCCACCAGTTTGCGGGTGAGGGTAAGGCCCAGGCCGGTCCCCTGGACATTGGTTTCGGCAAACTGGGTGAACTCATCGAAAATATGGGGCAGGTGGTCCGGGGCGATGCCGGAGCCGGTATCGGTGATGGTGAACTCCAGGCAGATACGGTCCTCCTCTGTTTTGCACCCGATGCGCAGGGAGATGATGCCGCTGTCCGTGAATTTGACGGCGTTCTGCAGGATGTTCAAGAGCACCTGTTTCAGGCGCATGCTGTCCCCTTTCATGGCGTGGGGGATTTCCGATGAGGCGGAGACGTGGAGGCGAACGTCTTTGCCCCTTAGGGTCTGTTCCACCAGGGCCACGATATGGCCGATGAGGTCGTGGAAGAGGTAGGGCTGCTCCACAATGCGGTATTTTCCCGCCTGGATGCTGGAGATATCCAGGACATCGTTGACAATGCCGGCCAGGTGCTTGGAAGCCGTGCGCGTGTGGCTTACGTAGGTTTTCTGTTTTGGGTCCAGGGGTGTTTCGCTGAGGAGATCGATGAACCCCACCACCGCGTTTAAGGGCGTTCGGATCTCGTGGTTCATGTTTTTAAAAAAGTCCTGCTTGGCCCGGATGGAGGCCTGTTCCACGGCCAGGGTGTTCCGCGCCAGGCGGGACCCGGTGATGCCCACGATGAGAAGGATCACCCCGGCGGTGAGGGTGTACAGGAGGATGTAGCTTTGTCGGATATCCTGGAGGGTGGCTTCCGAGACAAAGGTGAGGATCTTCAGGTCGTACCGGTCCATCTGCCGCGTGTAGGCGGTGTACCGCTTGCCGTGGATGATGACGGTCTCTCCGTTCACGGCGGTGTTGGCCCGGGCAAGGTCCCTGTTCTCCGGGGTGGAGAGGCTTGTGTAGCCTGCGGCAGGATCCTGGGAGTGGGCGATGAGGGAGGCGTTGTTGTGGGTGATGACGATGAACCCGGATTTAAAGGCCAGGTTCTGCATGATGGTATGGTACCGGGAGAACAGAAAGTCCACCCCCACCACCCCGGCGATTTCTCCGGATGGGCCTTTGACGGCCAGGGAGATGGAGGTGATCTCCAGCCCGTCCGGGACGCTGTTGTACAGGTCGTTGATGAAGGGGGTGCCCGGTTTTTCCAGGGCCCCGGTGTACCAGGGCCGGACAACGGGGGTGTACCCTTGGGGCAGGGCAATTTCCCTGTCCACGATGAGGCTCCCGTCCCGGGTGCCCAGGTAAACGTACTTGAAGCGTGAATTGAATTGCCGGTAGTGGCGGCACAGGTCCCTGACTTCCTGGATCATCGCCTCGCTTCTGTGGGCCTTCGGGGTGGTGAGAAGGGCGGCCACGGTTGGGTGTTCGGCGATCTCTTTTACATGGGAAAATCCCGTGCCGATGTCTTCGGAGAGGGTCGTGGCAATGGAGGTCAGGGCGATGTTGGCCGCCTCTTTGAGGTTGCGGGTGGACTGCCTGATGGAGATGTTGATGCCGATGACCGCCATGACCATCAGGGCGGAGAGCACGCTGATAAAAAAGATGCTGATGACTTTCAGGGAGAGCTTCATGGGGCCGTCCCGGGGGCGCTGGCCCCTGTGGCGCGTTGCCCTGTGCGAATCACGCTTCGGAGCCGTCGGTACGGGTGAGCCTGTACCCCCGCCCCCATTTGCTCACAATGGCAAGGGGGGTGCCTGCCTGGGTGAGCTTTTTCCGGATGTGGGAGATGTAGGTCCTCAGGGCTCCTTTGGAGGTCTCCAGGCCTGCGGTGCCCCAGACCGCCTCAATGAGTTCGTCCGAGGGGACATAGGTGTCGAATCGGAGGCGGAGGCGGTGAAGGAGGCGGTGCTCGATGGGGGTGAAGTCGATGTCGAGGGCGGCGGCACCGGGAAGTGCTTCGTCGTTCTTTGCGGTGGCGAGCTCCGGGGTGCGCCTCAGGACACACTCCAGTCGTGCCGCCAGCTCCGCAATGTCAAAGGGCTTTCGGATGTAGTCCTCGGCCCCCGATTTCAGGGAGCGCACCACGGATTCGGGAAGGGACTTGCTGCTGACCATGACAAAGGGGATGTCGTGGCTCTGCAGGTGAGCCGTGATCTTGTGGCCGTCTCCGTCCGGCAGGAGGATGTCCACCAGGGCCAGGGAGACAGGGGTTTCGTGGATGGTCCGGACAGCCTCCCTGCACCCCTCGGCGTGCAGGACGGTGTACGAGGTACCCAATTGCTCAATGGCGTGCTTGATGAGGATAAAGTCCGTCTGTTCGTCTTCGACAACAAGTATATTCATGGAAACCGCTTTGTCCGATCCTTGCCTCAGCTCATTCACCACCATGGCCCTTCTGTGCCGAGGAAACGGTGTGCCAGGAGTAATGCATTGTTCCTTCATGACTCATGCTTTTGGACGGCGCACGGCGTACCTGTCCGAAATGATTCGTTGCGTCATCTTTTTAGCAAAATAATCATAGCTTATATGACAAAAAGAAGTGCCGAGTCAATCGCCAATAAAGGCTCTGTGTATTGCGTTTGAGTACTTTTTTTGGCCTTCTTTTAACTTTTTTTACTGAAGAACCGCATGTATATATCCGGCGGAGTGATGTTGCCCCCGGCAGATGATTGGTCCCTGGTTATACCCCGTTTTATCCAGAGGCAACGGGCAGGCAGGTAGACGGGGAACGGTTTCTCGTGAAGGGCCCTCAGGTGGGAGAGGCCGCGGATGAATGTCTTATTTTTGGGATTTCGGAGGTTTGTTGTGGAAAAAGGCTGCAGGAGATGGAAGGGCATGGCCACGGTACTGGTGGCTCTGGTGGCAGGCACAATGTTGACGGGCTGCGCGTCCACCTGGGTCCAGAAGGACGCGGACTGGATGGATAAAAAGCATGTTCCCGTCCTTGTGGGGCACTACAAGGTGAGCAGCGACGGCGGGGCCGATGTCATCGACCTGGCCAAGCAGGTGGCCGGGGGAGACTCCTTTGGCACCCTGGGGATGGATACGTACAAGGAGATGAAAAAGGCCCTGGAACCCTTTGGGTTTGATCTCAAGACTGATAAGCGCAGGGCAAAAAAACTCGATCGCATCAAGGATTACAAGACCGGAAACAGCCAGGTGGACGCCCTGCTTTCGAGCCTCACCTGCGAGTGGGTCCACCCGGCCACCTCCAACCGTGAGTTCCACCACATCATGGCCGGGACCTCCCTGCGCAAAAAGGTGGTCAACGAGCTCAAGGGCAAAAACAGGAAGGAGGCCTTCCTGTCTGCCAACCTCAAGATCGAGGATCAGGACCAGTACCTTCTCTTCAAGCGTTATCGGGTCATTCTGGGGATTCAGATTCTGGACCAGAAAGGGGATGCCGTGTTCCAGGCCAAGGCCGAAGGGTTTACCACCCTTTCGTTTCTGCGAAACCCCTGGAGCGAGAAGCGGATCCAGAAGGCCCTGGCCGACGGGCTGGCCAAAATGCAGACCGTGGAAGTCAAGCCCAAGGTGTCCATGTTCACGACCCTGTAAGGGGGGAGGAAACAGCCCGGATCGGGCCGCGTGAATTGACGGGGGGGGGATGCGCGTAAACGTGCGTTCCCCCCTTTTTTTATATCTGCTTTCGGCCGCCGAAGACCAGCTTGCCGCCCAGGGAACCCGCACGGATGGTGGGGATCAGCAGAAGGAGGTAGGCTGCGACAAGGGCTTTTGCCGAACCGGTGAGCCGGTGCACGTTCACCGGGTACAGGGCCTGGAAGAGAAGGATCAGGACAGCACCTGCAAGGACCAGGGCGCTGCAGACAAGCTTGGTGCGGAACAGGGCGGTGGTGGCTCCCTTGTACCGGTGTTGCCACGAAGCGATGCCGGTGAGGATGACCCCCGGCATGGACAGAGCAATGACAACCAGGTTCACGTAGGCCGCAAAGACAAGGGCCTGGATATGAAAGAGGCAGCCTGCGGCCATGAATATTCCGGCCACCGGCACCATGCCGTTGGGAATATGCACGGCAATGGGGTGGAGCTGATAGCGGTCGTTTTGCCTGTAGAGGGCAAGGAGCCACGCTGGCCTGGGGCTGCGACGGGTGTGTGGTTTCATGGGCGCACCGGTGTGGGGTAAATGGATGGTAAACGGTTGATTTTTTACTCTACCATGGAATCCCGAAGGATCGCAACGTGTTGCCGGTGTTGACGCCGGGTGGCGGCCGGCAGTTAAAGGTACGGCCCCACTGTTCAGTTGCCTCCGGCGTCCCTGCCGGAGGCAACGTCCCCTTCTGGCCTAAAAATAACGATGCCAGGAGAGGCTGGTCTCCCAGGCATGCTGGCTCTCGACGTCGGTGCGGGAGATCGAGAGGCCGATGCGGTTGTTGCGGTTTACCGTGAGGTTGGTTTCAAAGGCCGCGTGGGTTTCGGTGGTGTCGTCGGGCATGCGCCGGGTGATGTTGCCGGAAAGAAGCATGCGCCATCGCTCCGTGGGGGAGAAGAGGAGCCCCGTGCGGAGCCCGGGCCCTACAGAGATCCCTTTGTCCAGGCCCTTGGAGGCGAGGAGTTCGGCTTCGGGCAGGATGAAAAAGAGGCTGTCGTCTGAAAGGTTCCATGTCATGCCCGTTGCGGCACGCAGGGAGTAGGCGCCTTTCATGTCCCCCGCTTCGGTCATCCGTTTTTCATACCCGGCGTGGAAGGTCCATGAGAGGGGCCGGATAAAGGGGTTGCGGGGGGACAGGGAGAGGATGTCCAGGACGGTGAAGGCTTCCAGGTCCAGCTCGTTGTCTTCGTTGTCGTAGCGGACCCGGGTGTGCAGGAATTCGATCTGGACGCCTTCGCGCCGGGTGTAGTCGGTGGTGAGCAGGTTGGTGAAGGCCGGGGTAAAGGCGAGCTCTTCAAAGCTGTCCCCGTCACGGACCCCGAAGGTGGCGGAGACACGTGACGCATCATGGCCCGTGGTGGGCTCGGGGGGCGCGGGCACGGCCTTTTCTTCGGGGCTTCCCTTGCCCAGGGTCTTGCGTGCCTTGAGGGTCCCAAGGAACCTGGGCCTGAACTCCTCCTGGGAGAGTTTTTTCTTGGCGCGCCTGTAGCGGGTGACGTCGGTGACAAGGTCCAGGGTGACACGCTTGGTGCGATCGGGAAGCTCCATGGCGAGAAAGTCCGTCGGGGGCAGGGTGCCGTCACTGAGGTTTTGTGCGAGGCGTACCTCGTCTTTGGAGAGGCGTCTTACGCCGGCCTGGATGCGGCTTCCCAGGGAGGGTCGGTATCTGGCTTCGGAGATGAGGCCCGCTTTCTGCATGGCCTTGATGGTGTCGATGGGGATGACGGTGAGCCCTTTTTCATGGGTGAGGGAGAGGCCGGGCCGGGCCGTTTCCAGCAGGAACTGGAGCATGTAGGAGCAGTTTTTGTCAAAGAAATAGTAGTAGCTGTAGCTCTCCTTCAGCTCAAGGATATGAAGGACCATGCGCCGGGTCTCTTCCGGGGTGAGGGTCAGGGGATACTCCCAGATGTCCCGCTGTGCCATGTCCCCGTACTCCTGGATTTTTTTGTAATAGGGGAGGATGGCATAATACCCCTTGAAGGAGCCGACGATGCCTTTGAACATGTAGGTGATGGGGTTCTGGCTGTCGGGCAGGGCCGCGTAGTTCACGGCGTCGGCCAGCACCGGGGCCTGGTAGTCGGTCTCGATGGTCAGAAAGGTGTGCCCGAACATGGAGGCCGGGTTGTTGAGATGGTAGGTGGGAAAGATCAGGGTGGCCGATGAGGGACGGAGCCTTGCGGCCTCCTCGCATACCAGGGGCGGGGTATCCAGGACATCGGACAGCTGGTCGTATACCCAGGTGTATCGGGCGATGAATCGGCACAGGGGGACGTCGCCGGGGGCCTCTCCTGTGAAAAACGTGCGGATCAGGGCGGTGAGTTCTGCGTCGGCATCGGTCTTTCCCGTCTCTGCCAGGAAGAAGGCGGGGTCGTCTATGTAGCTCCGGTACGGGGTCAGGCCCACGGGGCAGTGGAGCAGGGTCCGCCAGTAGGGGTTCTCGGAGAGCTTGCGTTCGCGGGCGATGCGCACGAGTGCTTCCGTGCCTGCGTCCGGGGGCTCGGCGAATAGCGGGGCCGGGACCAGTGCGATACAAAGCAGCAAAAAAGCCCCCGCCAGCCGGCAATACCATGCCGAAAGGCGGGGGCAATTCCATGCGGATGTTGTGCTAGATCTGAGCAAGAACGCCTCGGATGGACTGAGACACAGCAGCGTGCTCAACGTCGACGGTGGGGTAGATGGTGTCGAAGTTTGCCTGGAGGGCCTGGCATGCAGCGGCCTTTTCAGAACCGGATACCTGGGCAATTTCCATCAGGGCGTCGAGGCTCTCGCCGTTGCCGGAGGCGATGTCAACAGCCAGGCTGTCCATGTTGTCGGCCACAAACGCGTCCATGCGCTCGTTGCTGACGAAGCTCTCGGGCTTGTCACAACCCAGGGTTCCGGAGGAGATACCGAAGGTCTGGTTTCCGCTGGTACCGTTGAGGGAGGTACCGAGGATGTTCCAGGCAAGACCGGTTTTTTCGCCGATGAGTTCTTTGCCGAGGCCGCAACCGCAGTTTTCGCTGACGGTGGACGCATAGGAGGTGCCGGCAACCAGCAGCAGGGCACCCAGGGCTACAATACACTTCTTCATGACATTTCCTTTCAACTAATCAATACATTATAATACGTTCACCGATGATTGTCTCCTGGTGAAGACCCAGTTCACCCTTTAGGAGCGGTGTACAGGTTTTACGAGGAATCCTTGATCATCAATGAAGTATACATACATAGTAAATTATTTATCAGGATTCTATGAAATAAATCACATCCGTGAAAAAATCTTGCGAGACGTGCCATGGCGCGATTCGCTGTTGATATCGCGCATCGCGCCATGTGTTGTGTTTCCTGTGGGATCCCGGTGTCAATCCCAGGCCGACGGAAGAAGGGAGGTGTCCATGAGAATTCTGGTGGCGGAGAGGACCTCTCCGGTTTCCACGCGAACGAGGCGAACGATGACATCGACCCTGGATCCCGAGGTGACGACACGCCCGGCCATGAGCAGCTCGGCGCCGGTGAGGCGCCCTGCCCTTGCCGCGGTCTCTTCGTCCACGAACCCGGAAAGTCCCAGGGTGATCTCATCCGCAATGGCCGAGGTGTTGTCCCTCTCCACCACGGTGAAGAGGGGGTGGCGGGTGGCGGCAATGAGAAGAGCCGAGGTGAGGTAGGACGCGTCCGGGCCGGAGAGTTCCGAGGCCAGGGGGAGCACGGCGGTGGCCGGTTTTCCCGACAGGGAGATGGCCGCGTAATCCGCCAGCTGTCCCACGGCCTTTTCAAAGAGTTCGGCTGTGACCTCATCGGGCTTCTGGCTGCCGGCAACTCCTTCGAAGTACTCCCCGTGTGTCTCGTCGGGCTGGGCCACAAGGTGGTTCAACTCGTTTCGGGCGATGTTGATGATAACGGCTTCAAGCTTGTCTGAGGTGAAGTTGGCCCCGGTGTGGTGGCTGACGCTCCCAGGAGCGCCGCCGTCGCTTTCCCCCCTCTCCCCGTACGTGAGGAAAATGTAAGCCCCGCCCGTGAGCTGGGAGAGCTGCCTCAGCACATACTCCCCGGCAAGGGAGAGCCCGCCGGTGCCCACGGAGAAAATTTTGATGCCCTTTTCCCGGGCGGTGTGGGCCGCATCCATGTAAGTGAAGGCGTGGTCGTAATCAAGGTGGGGCGGCGCGTCGGTGACGGCAAAGGCCAGGCGGATGCCAGCCTCGTTCCAGTCCATCTCGTCGATTCCTTTTTGCAGGGCGCTTTCCAGGTCTTCCGGGGTGTCGCCTCCCCCTCCGGCCCGCACGCGGGACAACCGCTGCCTGAACGCTTCCAAGTCGGTGGTAAAGGGGATCGTTCTGGTGACGTACTCATCGCCTGCGTCCCGATACATCACCATGCCGTATCGGATCAGCGGGCGCACGGAGAGCTGAGAAAGGTTGAGGTTGATGAGGTCGATGCTGGTTTTCAGCTGCTCGATCTCCTCGCCCATGCTGCCCGTGGTGTCCAGGATGAAAAGAAGATCCAGGGGCACGGCCGCGGGAAGGGCCCTGTGGGTGTCCAGGGTGACGGTCACGTCGCGTCGTCCGCTGCGATCAAGGGAGATTTTCTTCTCCAGATCAGCGTAGCGAAGGGTGGCCGTCAGGGTTTGTGCCGTGCCTGCGTACAGGGCGGGGTATGTGCGGAAGATCCCGTCTGCGGTGGTTTTCCCGGTTTCCACCGTCTTGCCCCCCAGGGCAATGCGGACGGTGCAGTCCGGCAGGGTGCGCCCTTTCTGGTCCAGGACGGAAAGGGTGATGCGCTCGCTGACATCTGCGGGGATATGGGGGACCTCTTTGTAGGTCTCCAGAAAATCGAGGAAGTGGTTGAACTGCCGGTTGTCATCGGCGTAGGCGGCCTTGAGCCCGGAGGCCGAGGCCGAGGGCGCGCCTAAGCCCCGTTTCCGTACCGGGGCGCTTTTTGCCTCCCGGGTCATGACGCCTTCATCTGCGTGCATGCCGAAGGTGGGGAGGGGAGGCATGGCCTTTTCAGCCTCGACGGGCTCCGGCGGGACCGATCGGTGGTTCAGGGTCTCGGTGCATCCCCAGAAAAGGAGCATGAGACAAAGAAGGGGGGCAAGTCGTTTCATGGGCGATCTCCTGGTGTGAGCCGTCAGGCGTTCTCGTGAAATATCCGGGCCGGGGCTTCAAGGCGTCCCCACCTTACCGGCAGTGAAGACGCAGCTTACACGGCTGGTTTTCAATCCGTCTATGTGCTGGATCACACCGGGGTCACCTGGCCGGAGTGTCCGGCCCCCGTAGCCAGGCCAGAAGGCTGCCCAGGGCTGCTGTGGCTGCGCCGCAGAAGAGGGCGTAGCGGAAGGCCGTGAGAAAGGGGCCCTGCAGTGCCTGGGTGTAGGTGGAGAGCCCGTTGGCCCCGGACAGGGCCGTGTAGGTGTGGTTAAAGACCGCCCCTGCAAGGGCCACACCCGTGACCATGCCCAGGTTCCGTGCGGCACCCACCACGCTGCTGGCCACGCCCCGTCGGGGAGCGGGCACCGAGCTCATGATGGTGGTGTTGTTCGGAGGAAGGAAAAGGGCCACGCCAAAGCCGGCCAGGGCCAGCTTGAACGCAATGGGGGGAAAGGCCGTGACCTCCGTGGGCCAGGCCAGCAGGGCCAGGGCCAGACTGAGGATGCCCATGCCCAGGACACAGAGGATCCGCGAGCCCATGCGATCGGCCAGGGCGCCGGAAAAGGGGGGCACCACAAAGAGCAGGGCAAAGGGAATCGTCATGACGGTGCCCACCTGGGCTTCGGAGTAGCCCATGGGAAAGAGCAGGTAAAAGGGCATGAGAAAGACCATGGTGAACAGGGCCGTATAAAGGGTGATGGCCGAGAGCACCGGCAGCCGGAAGATGCGCTCCTTAAAAAGGCTGGGATCCATGACCGGGTGGGCGGTCCGGTTTTCGTGGGCCACGAAGACCAGGGCCAGGGCAATGGCTGTGCCGGTGAGGCCAAGGACCCGGAAGGATGTGTAGCCCCAGGCGTGGGCGTGGGTGAGGCCGGTGAAGAGCGCCCCGCAGGACAGGGCGATGAGCAGGCCACCGGGCAGGTCAAAGGGCTCGTCGCGCCGGGTGTCGGCCTCGGAACCCTTGAGGATACGCGCGGCCAGAACCGCCACGGTGAGCCCCACGGGGATGTTGACGGCAAAGATCATCCGCCACGAAAAATGGGTGAGAATAAATCCGCCCACGGCAGGGCCCGAGGTAAGGCCTGCTGCCACCACCGTGGCGATGCTGCCTAAAGCCTTGCCACGCTCGTTTTCCGGAAAGGCGTCCACGATGAGGGCCTGGCTGCAGGACATGATCATGGCCGCCCCCGTGCCCTGGAGGGCCCGGGCGGCGATGAGGGCACCCACGGACGGGGAGAGGGCGCAGAGCAGGGAGGAGAGGGTAAAAAGGCCGTGGCCCCCCACCAGGACCATGCGGCGCCCCACAATGTCGCTCAGCCGCCCGAAACTCAGGATCAGGGAGGTAAAGGCGATGAGGTAGATGAGCACCACCCATTCGATGGTGACCATGGTGGTGTTCAGCCTGCCCATGAGGGTGGGCAGGGCCACGTTGACAATGCTGGAATCCAGGGTGGACATGAAGCTGCCCGTGGTGACCAGCGCGAAAACCGTCCATTTTCCGGGGGAATGCTCTTTCATTGCGGCTCATTTATCCATTGCGTAAACAGGTGGCGACGGGGCGTCCGCCCCTGGGAGGGCGTTACGCGGCGGCATAAGAACAAAACACACAAGACCAATGCCTCCGGCGGCTCTGCCGGAGGCTTGTTTGGGTCTTTACGCGGCAAAGGGGGCCAGCATCTCTCTAATGTCCCCTTCCACGGGCAGGGCGCGGCCTTCGGGACCGGCGATGACAAAGGTGACATCGGCCTCCACCACGGGGGTGGCCGTGCCTTTTTTGGTCATGGTCTGCCTGAGGGTGCAGCTCTTGCCCCCGAAGCGGGTGATGCGGCTGTCGATCTCCAGGGTGTCCCCCAGGGTGGCGGGGCTCTGGTAGCTGATGTTGATGTTCACGACAAAAAAGGAGTACCCCTTAGCCGCCAGGTTGCCCAGGTGTTCCTCAAAAAGGGCCCATCGGGCTTCTTCGATGAATTCGAGGTAGCGTGCGTTGTTGACGTGGCCGTACAGGTCCAGGTGATAGCCCCTGACTTTGATCTCGGTGTGGTTTTTCATGTGGCTCTCCGTTGGCGTGGCGGGGGGCTGGGCTGCCTGAATCCGGGATTCGGCAAAGGGGAAAGGCCATGGCCGATACCTCTTGCCTGGGTGGGCGTTCAAGGCCTCGTTACGATGGCGGATTGCATCGTCTGGAGCGGTTGTGTACCGCGTGTCTTCCCTGTCATGGTCCCGATCCCCTTACCGTCAGTCATGGTTGTGTTGTCTCGGTAAACTCAGAACGATAGCAGCCGACCAAAACCATGTCAATGCCGCTATATGCTGCGTAAATTGATCTTGACGCCACTATATCTTGTGCTAAAATGGCGTTTAGAGCAGTTGAGCCCATCCAGAGACAGCCGGTGTTCCCGGAGGCGTTTTCCTGACAACACCCATCCAGTAAAAAAAAAAGCGGGTTGCGGCCCATGGGAGAGAAAAAAGAGAGGTGATTCTCTTTGATTCTCCTGCCTGCTCGGGTGTCCGGTGTGTTGGTTCCCCCCATGGGGTTCCGACTCCTTTCAGGTGACACCGGGGGGAACATACATGATAAAATTCGGTTGAGATGACCTGTGAATAACGGAGAGAAGATGACAGCGACAACGCGAGAGGGAATCATGAAAGAGAGCGGTATGTTGAAAATATCGGACAATACACGAACGGTCCTTGAGAGACGGTACCTGAAAAAGGATCCCGCCGGGAATCTTGAGGAGACGCCCGAAGAGCTTTTCCAGCGCGTGGCAAGCTGTATTGCCGAGGCAGAAGGATACTACGAGGACGGTCTTGATCCCTCGGAGGTTGCCGAGGCGTTTTACCGTGTGATGACGGAGTTCAAATTTCTGCCCAACTCCCCCACCCTGATGAACGCAGGCAATGATCTGGGGCAGCTGGCGGCCTGCTTTGTGCTGCCCGTGGACGACAGCCTTGAGGGGATCTTCGATGCGGTGAAGAATGCGGCCCTGATCCACAAGTCCGGCGGTGGCACGGGCTTCTCCTTTTCGCGGCTCAGGGCCAAGAACTGCCGGGTGGGCTCCACCGGGGGCGTGGCCTCGGGGCCGGTCTCCTTTATGAAGATTTTCAACACCGCCACCGAGCAGGTGAAGCAGGGGGGCACCCGGCGGGGGGCCAACATGGCCATTTTGCGGGTGGATCATCCCGATATCCTGGAGTTCATCGGCTGCAAAGAGGACAACGAAGCCCTGAACAACTTCAACATCTCCGTGGGGGTCACCGACGCCTTTATGCAGGCGGTGCGCCAGGGGGAGGCCTATGACCTCATCGATCCCCGCAACGGAGAGCCCCGGGGCTCTTTGGACGCCCGCACCGTCTACGAGACCCTCATCCATCAGGCCTGGTTCAACGGGGACCCCGGCATCGTCTTTCTGGACCGCATCAACCGGGACAACCCCACCCCGGAGATCGGGGAGATCGAGTCCACCAACCCGTGCGGGGAGCAGCCCCTGCTGCCCATGGAGGCGTGCAACCTGGGGTCTGTGAACCTCTCCCGGTGCGTGGCGGTCCAGGGAGGCAAAACGCGGGTGGATTACGAGGCCCTCAAGGAGACCGTCTGGCTTGCCGTACGCTTTTTGGACGACACCATTGAGATGAGCCGCTACCCCCTTGCCGCCATCGACGAGATGGTCAAGGGCAACCGGAAAATCGGGCTGGGGGTCATGGGCTTTGCCGATCTTCTGTTCATGATGGGAATTCCCTACAACTCGGACGAGGCCGTGGCCCTGGCGGAAAAGGTCATGGGCTTTGTCCAGGCCGAAGCCCACGAGGCCTCCAGGCACCTGGCCGTCTCCCGGGGGGCCTTTCCCAACATCGACAAGAGCGTCTTCAAAGGGGATGAGGCCCGGGCGTACCGCAACGCCACCTGCACCACCATCGCCCCCACCGGGACCTTAAGCATCATCGCAGGGTGCTCCAGCGGCATCGAGCCGGTGTTTGCCCTCTCCTTTGTGCGGCGGGTGATGGACGGAGACGAACTGGTGGAGGTGAACCCCCTGTTCGAAGCCACGGCGCGAGCCCGGGGTTTTTACAGCGACGAGCTCATGGCCCGCATCGCCAAGGTCGGCACCATCGCTCACATGGAGGAGATCCCCGAGGATGTAAGGGCCGTGTTCGTCACCGCCCACGACGTCTCCCCGGAGTGGCACATCCGCATGCAGGCGGCCTTCCAGAACCACACGGACAACGCCGTTTCCAAAACCGTGAACCTGCCCAGGCAGGCCAGCGAAGACGAGGTGCGGGACATCTACGACATGGCCTTTGACCTCTGCTGCAAAGGGGTCACCATCTACCGGGACGGAAGCAAGGAAAACCAGGTCCTCTCCGTCTCCGACGCCAAAAAAGAGGCGGCCCCGGCCGAGCCCTCCCACAGGGTGCTGGAGCGTCCCGAGATCCTGGAAGGTTTCACCTCCAAGATCGGCACCGGCATGGGCCAGCTCTACGTCACCGTCACCGAGATGGACGGCCGCCCCTTTGAGGTGTTTGCCACCATCGGTAAGTCCGGCAAATCCACCACGGCCAAGACCGAAGCCATCGGACGGCTCATCTCCCTGGCCCTTCGCTCCGGGGTGGACGTCTCCGAGATCATCCACCAGGTGAAAGGCATCGGCGGCGAGCACGCCGTGTTCCAGAAAGGGGGCCGGGTTCTCTCCATCCCCGATGCCATCGGCCGGGTGCTGGAGAAACGCTACCTCAAAGGCAAAGGCCCGGCAAACGGCGTCAAGGTGGAGCCCTCCCTCATCGACGACCCCTGCCCGGACTGCGGCGGCGCCATGGCCCACGAAGAAGGGTGCGTCACTTGCCATCTCTGCGGGTACACCAAGTGCGGGTGATGGGTTGAAAGTGTAAAAGCCAAAAGCGCGCCTCCGGCGGCGAGGTGAGCCACCTCGAAAGCTTATTGCGTATGCGCATTTTCCTTCGTTCCTCAGGAAAATGCGCATACGCCTTCGGCTCGGGCTTCGCCCGACATAAACGCAGATGATTTGTGCGGGCGGCATCACATGCTTCGACGTAAGAGGATACGATGTCGTTGCTTGTACGGGGGCTGGCGGAGTCCTCGGGGGAAAGCGCACCCCTATGAGAGTGTGACGCGTTGCCGACGGTGCAGGGGATGTGAGGTAGGGTGCGCTTGCGCACCGCCGAAGGATCGTAACGGTCATGAAGCCCCATGCACGGGTGACCTTCACGCAGCATAGACATGGCAAAAGGCGTCGGTTTTCCGAACAGATGGTGCGCAAGCACACCCTGCAGAATGTCAGGCAACAGGCTGTTAAGTCATTTTTACGAATCAGACACAAAAGGGCCATGGAGTTGATCTCCATGGCCCTTTTTATCTTTTGGCCACCTTGCCGCCGGAGGCGCTTTTATGAAAAAAACTCCGTAAAAAATATCCCCAATGGACCGAAAAAGTCGAACCTATTTCGGCGAAGCCTGGAACGACTTGCTTAAGGCCTGTTTGTCAAACTTTTCAAAGGTTTGGCCCCCGGCAGGGCCGCCGGAGGCTTGTTTGAGCTGAACAGTTACGTTGTTCCTGTCTTATATGTTGGTGAGGGTGCGTTTCAGCACGGTCTCCCGCAGCCATGCGGCGTCGTTTTTCTCGGGGCAGTTGATGGTGTAGTGGAGCCCCCGGGATTCGCGCCTTTTCATGGCGCTTCGGATGATGAGCTCGGCCACCACGGCGATGTTCCTCAGTTCGATGAGGTCGGCGGTGACGCGGAAGTTCCAGTAGTACTCCCGGATCTCGCTCTGGATGTTTTCGATGCGGTTCAGGGCCCGGGAGAGGCGCTTGTCCGACCGCACCACGCCCACATAGTTCCACATGAAGCGGCGGATTTCGTCCCAGTTGGTGGTGAGAAGGCTCACCTCGTCGCTGTCGGTGGCGCCCACGTCGTCCCAGCGGGGGAGCTGAACGTCCGATGCCTTCCAGGCCCTGGCGTCTTCGATGGCACTGGCCGCGGCGTTGTGGGCGTAGACCAGGGCTTCCAGAAGGGAGTTGCTGGCCAGGCGGTTGGCGCCGTGGAGGCCCGTGCAGGCCGTTTCTCCGATGGCGTAGAGGTGCTTGATGTCGCTGCGCCCGTCCAGGTCGGTGGCCACCCCGCCGCACATGTAGTGGGCGGCGGGCACCACCGGGATGGGGTCTTTGGTCATGTCGAAGCCGAACTTCAGACCCTGTCGCCAGAGGTTGGGGAAGCGTTTTTTGACAAAGGCGGGGTCCTTGTGGGAGATGTCCAGAAACACCGAGTCGGCCCCGCTGGTTTTAAGCTCGGAGTCGATGGCCCGGGAGACCTTGTCCCGGCAGGCCAGGTCCTTCAAGGGGTCGTACTTCTCCATGAAGCATTCGCCCTTTTCGTTTTTCAGCACGGCCCCTTCCCCGCGCACGGCCTCGGAGATGAGGAAGTTCTTGGCCTCCGGGTGGTAAAGGCAGGTGGGGTGAAACTGCATGAACTCCATGTTGGCCACGGAGGCCCCTGCCCGCCAGGCCATGGCAATGCCGTCGCCTGTGGCCACGTCCGGGTTGCTGGTGTAGAGGTAGACCTTGCCCGAGCCCCCGCAGGCCAGGACCGTCACCTTGGCGGCGATGGTTTTGACGGTGTCGGCGGCCTTGTCCAGGACGTAGGCCCCGCAGCAGGTGGTATCCCGGGTGGTGGTGATCATCCCGCTTTTGACCCGGGTGGAGACGGTGATGAGGTCGATGGCGATGTGCTCTTCCAGGAGGGTGATGGCGGGGGTGGCGCGGACCTGCTCCACCAGGGCGCGTTCGATCTCCCGGCCGGTCATGTCCTCTGCGTGGAGGACCCGCTTTTCCGAGTGACCCCCTTCGCGACCCAGGTCGTAGTCGGTGCCGGGCGCCCTGTGGGCATCGTCGTCGCAGAGGCTGAACTTGACCCCGAGGTCGATGAGCTCCTTGACGCGTTCGGGGCCCTGGGTGACCACCATGTCCACCACATCCCGGTTGCAGAGGCCGTCCCCGGCGTCAAGGGTGTCTTTGATGTGAAGGTCAAAGGAGTCGATGTCGCTCTGGACGGCGGCCACGCCCCCTTGGGCGTAAGCGGTGTTGCTTTCGGAGACCGCCTTTTTGGTAACGACGGTGACGGTGCCGTGTTCGGCGACTTTCAGGGCGAAGGTGAGTCCGGCGACGCCGGACCCGATAACGAGAAAATCAGACGTGATGTTCATAAAGGCCTCGGTAACGATGAAAATCGTGACGCTGTGCGATGCGTGTTATCCGGGCACGGCCGGCAGAGGCCCCATGACATCTTTATTAAAAGGGGCGGTCCCGCAGCGGGCAGTCCCGGGCGGGACGCATCCCCTACATTAATAATATGAACTTCTCTTCTTTCGGGAGCTGGAGCCGATGATAAAGCCCACGAGCAGGACTCCGGCTCCGGCCAGGAACCAGATCATGTTCTTCTTGGCCAGGCGGTCGTTTAAGATGTCCGCCTTTTTGGAGAGGTTGGCCAGCTGGTTCTTGGTCTCCTTGTAGTCCTCTTCCAGCTGCAGGAAGTTGCCGGATTTCTTTTTGAGTTCCTGATACGCCTGGCCGGATTCGGTGGCGCGTTTTTCCGTGTCGGTCAGGTTCTTTTTCAGCTCGTTGTTCTCTTTCTTCAGCTCTGCCAGCTGGCCCTTCAGCTCGGTGCGGGATTTGAGGACCCGGTCGTGCTTGGCCTGGAGCTTGTCAAGGAGCACCCCTTTGGTGGGGGTGGGGACCAGCCACTGGGTCAGTACCCAGCCTTCGGCCTCTCCGTCCACGGTGACACGGGTCCACTTCTCCCCATCCTCGACGACCTCCACGGCCGTGCCCGAGGGCAGTCCCCTCAGGATGCTGTACTCGGTCCCCGGGCCGCCGCGAAAGGTCGCGTTGATACGGTCGGTGATGTACAGGGTTTGGGCTGCGGCCGGTGCCGCGGAAAAGAGCAGACAAGCTGTAATGAGAGCTTTGATTTTCATGGTTGACTCCTGCGCGTTGGGCCCCTGGATCAAGAGCACGTGAGGGGCATTGGAACGGGACCTTCGGAAAGTGACGTTGTGCCCCTTTCCGGGTTCATGGTTCGGATAGGCGTTCCGGTGTTGTCAATATTTAAGGGGCCCGGAAAGGTGCATGGGCGCAACCCGCCTTTTCCGTTCCCCTGGTGAACCGTTGAAGCGGTCCAGATGGACATCCCAATTTAACTAAAACATTATCTCCCGTGGCGATGGCGTATCGTCATCTGGGCGGTGTGGTTCCCACCCCTCGGGATGGTTTACCATATACAAACTCACCGCCCCATTGGAAGGAAAAAATCACTGTTTACCCATGGTTCAAGTATGGTATGTATACCCGTTCCATGACGGCCGGATTCCGCGTAAACCCTATATTTGATCATTAGCGATCCCATCGATACCGGTGATAGTATGATAGCCTTTGACCTGCAGTGTGCCAACGGACATACCTTTGAAGGGTGGTTCGACGACAAGACAGCCTTTGAAGACCAGCAGAAACAGGGGCTGGTTACCTGTCCCTTTTGCGACAACAGAAACGTGTTTATCGTTCCCAGCACCTTTGCCATCCCCAAGGCGGTGAACGCCCCGTCGGGTCCCCGGCAGAGCAGCGGCCTTGCCGTGGGAGACGTCAGCGCCAAGATCGTGGAGTTCATGGAGCAGAACTTTGACGACGTGGGGGCCAACTTTGCCAAGGAAGCCCTGAAAATCCACTACGGCGTTTCCGAGCCCCGGAACATCCGGGGGGTGAGTTCCCCGGAAGAGGAAAAAGTCCTCGAAAAAGAGGGTGTCCCCCTGTTCAAGGTCCCCCTTCCCGCCAAGAAAGGCACCGAAGACGCCTAGCATGATACATGCTTCTGCTTCTTGGATTATTTCTTTTTTGACTCCAACGATTCACAATCACCGGTGATGAGCCTGAGCCAGAGCCGCGAAGGCGAAAGAGCATTCCCTGGTCGCCGGAGGCATGCTTTTTTTGACCGGTTCTAGGACATCCCGGCCAGGCGTCGGTCCAGGTGGGAGCAGCGCATGTTGGGCCGGTTGTTGGACAGGGCGATCTCCACGGCGCGCCGGGTGCCGATAAGGATCACCAGCTCTTTGCCCCGGGTCATGGCCGTGTAGAGGAGGTTCCTCTGCAACAGCGGGTAGTGCTGGGTGGTAACGGGCACCACCACGGCAGGGTACTCCGATCCCTGTGATTTGTGGACGCTGATGGCGTAGGCCAGGGTCAGCTCGTCCAGCTCTTCGGTCTCATAGGCCACCTTCCTTCCCTCGTAATTCACCTTCAGGGTCTTCTCTTTTTTGTTCACCTCGCAGATGATCCCGATATCCCCGTTAAAGACCTCTTTTTCGTAGTTGTTTTTCAGGTGCATCACCTTGTCGCCTTCGCGGAAGGTGCGCCCGAGGGACTGGAGGGCATCTCCGGTTTCGTTCAGGGCTTCCTGCAGGGCCACGTTGAGGCTGATGGTCCCCACGTCCCCTTTGTGCATGGGGGTGAGCACCTGGATCTCCTCCAGGGGCGTGTAGCCGTAGGTGGCCGGGATCCGCTTGGCGCAGAGTTCCACCACCCGCTGCATCACCTTCACCGGGTCACCGGTTTCAATGAAGTAAAACTCCGAAGGCCCCTTGCCTTCTTCCGGGTTGGCATCGGGGAACTCCCCGGTGCGGACCTTGTGGGCGTTCATGACGATGGGGCTCTCCTGGGCCTGGCGGAAAATGCGGGTGAGGGCATAGGTCTTGAGGCGGTCCGAGGCGATGAGGTCCGACAGGACGTTGCCCGGCCCCACCGAGGGGAGCTGGAAGATATCCCCCACAAAGACCACGGTGGCCTCAACGGGTACGGCGTCCAGGAAGCGGTGCATCAACAGGGTGTCCACCATGGAGACCTCGTCGATGATGAAGACGTCGCCGGAAAGGGGCTTGTCCCGGTTGTGCTCGAAGGCACCGGTGGCATAGTCGTATTTCAGGAGCTTGTGCAGGGTGGACGCTTTTTTATCGGTGACCTCGGTTATGCGCCGGGCGGCCCGGCCTGTGGGGGCTGCCATGACGGTCTCGTGGTTCAGGTGGTCGCACAGGGCCGCGATGGAGCGTACCAGGGTGGTCTTTCCCGTGCCCGGGCCCCCGGTGATGACGGCCACACGGTGGCAGAGGATCTCCTCCAGGGTTTCGAGCTGCTCGTCGGAGAGCTTGATGGCCAGGCGCGACAGCACCGTCTCCAGGATCTCCTCCCGGGTGATGGCGGGGGCCTCTTCGGGCATGGAGAGCATCATGGCCAGGCGCCGGGCAATGCCCTCTTCGGCCCGGAAGAGCTCTTTGGGGTAGACGGCCTGGATGGCTTCGCCGTTCCGTTCCAGGGGCTCTGAAATAACGCGTCCCTTGGCCTTGAGCTCTTCCAGGGCCGCGGTGAGGGGCTCGTGTTCCATGTGGTGCTGCTCCATGCAGCGGGTGATGAGGCTGCCTGCAGGGGCAAAGACATGGCCGTCCGAGGTGAACTGCTCCAGCACGAAAAGGAGGCAGGCCCGGACCCTTCTTGGGTCGTCTTCGGCGATCCCCAGGGAGAGGGCCGCATGGTCCACGGTGTTAAAGTCCATGCCGTTTATGTCGAAGAGTAGAGTAAAGGGATTGTCTGTGATGCACTCGGTGGCCTTTGCCCCGTAACGCTTGTGGATGGGGGCGCATTGGGACACGGGGATGCCGTGTTCCTTTAAAAAGGCGATGAGGCGCTTGACCTCCATCTGGCGGGTGAGGGCCTCGCGCAGGCTCTCCATGGTCTTCTTGCCGAATCCCTTGAGGCCGGTGATCTTTTCCGGGCAGGTTTCGATGACGCTTAAGGTCTCGGCGCCGAATCGCTCCACCAGGGTTCGGATTTTGGGGGTGGAGAGGCCCTTGACCCCCAGGCGCTTGAGGTAGGTTTTTATCTCTTCCCCGGTTTCGGGAAAGATCAGCTCGTACTCGCTGATGCGGAACTGATCGCCGAAACGCTGGTGTTTCTCCCAGGTGCCGGACAGGCGCAGCCGGTCCTCCAGGTCGATGCCCGCAAGGGTCCCCACCACCGTGATGGTGACCCCGGTGTCGTCGGTGACAAGGTCAGCAATGGTGTAGCTGTTGTCTTCGTTTCGGTAGCGGATGCGTTTGATGCGTCCGGACAGGGTGATGGTGTTCATGGATCTGCCTTGCTACGAGCCCAAGGTGTCTAAGACCCAGCGGACCGCGTCGAAGAGGGTGTCTGCCACATGGTCGGGGCGCTGGCCTTCGGCGTCCAGTGCGGCCAGGGCCTTGTCGGGGGTTCCGGTTCGCACCAGCACGGTGGCGGCACACCCGGCGGCTTTGCCGCAGAGGATGTCCTTGGCGCTGTCCCCGATCATCGCCGAGGAGGCGGGGTCGATGCCGTGGGTGTTGCAGGCGTCGTGGATGAGCCCGGGCTTGGGTTTCCGGCAGGCGCAGCCGTCGTCCGGGGTGTGAGGACAGAAAAAGATACCGTCCACCGAGCCCCCGGCTGCTTCAATGCCCGCTGTCATCTTGTCAAAGATGGCCGAGAGGGTCTTTCGGGTGACCCAGCCCCGTCCGATGACGGACTGGTTGGTGATGACCATGGCCGAGAGGCCGTGGGCCTTCAAGAGGGCAAAGGCTTCGGGGCTTCGGGGAAGAAAGTGGAACTCGTCCACGGTTTTGATGTAGTGGGGGGAGTCCTGGTTGATGACTCCGTCGCGATCAATGAATACGGTGGTGATGGGCATGCGAATCTGTCCTATAGGGAGAGGATAAAGGCCTGGGTAAAGCCGTCTTCCATTAAGCGGAGCTTCAGGTCCACGGCGGCTTCCCTGTTGAGGAGGCGTCCCACCACCACCCGGTTGAGGCCGTCTGGCCCCTCCATGGTTTTGACGGGAAGAAGGCTGTACCGGTCGGCAAGGCGGGCCGCGTGGGTCTCAGCATTGCTTCGGTTGCTGAAGGCGCCGACCTGAACACCGAAATCACCCCGGGTCAGGGGCTTGGCCGCAGCGGTTTTTTTGGGCTTCAGTGCCGTGACGCGCACCTTGGCCGTGCCGGTGCCCACCATGCCGATGGCATGGGCAGCTTTGTTGGAGAGGTCGATAATCCGCTTGCCCACAAAGGGGCCGCGGTCGTTGATTTTCAAGGTGACGGCTTTGCCGTTGCCCAGGTGCTTTACCCGGACCATGGTGCCCAGGGGGAGGGTCTTGTGGGCGGCGGTCATGGCGTGCATGTCGTAGGTCTCGCCACTTGCCGTGGGCTTGCCGTGGAACTTGGGGCCGTACCAGGAGGCGATGCCCACCTCGTCGTACCCGTCGGCCGTTGCCAGGGGTTGGTACCATTTGCCCAGGACTTTGTAGGGACGGGGAGCGCCTGCGGTCCGCGCGGGCTGTTTGGTGGCACATGCCGAGGTCAGCAGGAGGAGCGCTGCAAGGAACAGGGTGAGAAGAGCGTGTTCGGTGCGGTTCATATGGTGACTCCTTGGAGATTCGGAACGTGTTGGAAACCGTGTGGTTGTGTCGGGCACTGGGGCGTGCGGGAAAATCTTTTTTCCCATGGGAGGTGTGCCTGCCCGGGCTTTTATCTCAGAAGGGTCATATCACAGGTTTATACCCGGGGGAAGAAGACAGGGGCAGGCCCCGGCCGGAAAGGAAAAAACGGCGATGCGGCCAAGCCGGAAAAAATGAAGCGAAATCCGTGTGTGCGAATGCTGAATTTCATGTGGCATGACGGCATGCAAAGGGCCCCAGGTTTCGACTGGATTTTCTTGTGGCAGGTTTGATCCGGGTGACGTGTTATGGTAGGTTGATACGCAATTATACACTGTCGGCAAAGGCTGTGAGGCGGGCTGAAACATGGTGCGCCGGCAGTGATACTAACGTTTTATTTTTCTGGTGATTATGAACAGAAGAGATTTTTTGAGGCTTGCTGCCGCAGGTACCCTTGGGTCCATGGTCCCGTCACCGGCTTACGCTGCGTGGATGTCCGTGTTCAAAGACGAGGTGCAGCCCATCGATGACCGGTACATCAAGGATTACCTGAATAAGATTGAGAATTTTGACGAAAAGCACACCGAAGATATCTTTCTCCGTGCCGACCAGAAAGTGACCCTCAAAAGCGCCCTGAGTCGCCTGAAACGTATCCAACGCATCGTGGGGCACGGTCACTTTGCCCTGCTGAGCTTCGATGGTGCCGTTAAAACAGCCAAAGCCTACACCAGCGTGGGGCGGTTTACCAAGAAGGAGCTGGACTTCATGGAGATGATCTTCTATGAGGACAGCTTTCTCTACGGGTTCATGGGGGACAAGCCCCTGAAGAATCTCACCGACACCATTGACGAACCCAAGGCCGTCAAGATCCCTTACACGGGAAACTACCTGTACAAGGGGCTCCCCCTTGAGATGTACAAGAAAATCAAAAAAGACATCGGTGATGACGTAATCCTCACCTCGGGCCTGCGAAGCGTCACCAAGCAGTTCATGCTCTTTTTGAGCAAAGCCCACAGCAACGACGGCAACCTCTCCCTGGCCTCCCGCTCCCTTGCTCCCCCGGGATACTCCTTCCACGGCGTCGGCGATTTTGATGTGGGCCAGGTGGGGTTCGGGGTGCTCAATTTTACGGAAAAATTCACGGACACCCCCATCTACAAAAAACTCGAAGACCTGGGCTACATCAAACTCCGGTACAGCAAAGGGAATTACCTCGGGGTCCGTTTTGAACCATGGCATATTAAGGTAAAGTTGCAATCATGCTGAGATTCATCGCACTAGTCGTTTGCGCCATCGTATCAACGTCGGCGGCCTTTGCATCGTCCCTGGAGTTTTCCGTTCATAAGATGGAGTCCGGGGTTCCCGGAAACACGATCCTCATTGTGGGGGGCATCCAGGGCGACGAGCCGGGGGGCTTTAACGCAGCGTCCATCATCACCACCCATTATACCATCACCTCCGGCAGCGTCTGGGTGGTTCCCAACCTCAATTTTCTCAGCATCATCAAGCGCTCCAGGGGCGTGTACGGGGACCTGAACCGCAAGTTCGCCGACATCAAGGAGAGCGACCCGGAATACGGCACCATCGAAAAGATCAAGAAACTCATCTTGAACGATGAGGTGGACCTGGTGCTGAACCTCCATGACGGAAGCGGGTTTTACCGGGACACGTACATCGACCGGCTCCACAACCCCAACCGCTGGGGGCAGTGCGTCATCGCGGATCAGGATGCCCTGGAGGGGGTCCGGTTCGGCAACCTCTCGGAGATGGCGACCCGAACAGTTGAAAAGGTCAACAATACCCTCCTCGACCCGTCCCACACCTACACCTTCATGAACACCCGAACCCGTGAGGGCAACGTGGAGATGGCCAAGACCCTCACCTACTTTACCATCCGCAACAACAAGCCTGCCTTCGGCATCGAGGCCAGCAAGTCGCTGCCCACCCATGAGCGGGCGTATTACCACATCCGTGCCATCGAGTCCTTTTTCAAGGAACTCGACATCACCTTCCAGAGGCGCTTTGACCTGACCTCTGCCGGGGTGAAGCACGCCATCAACGGCAACGTGAGCTTTGCCCTCAACGACAAGCGCATCGTGTTAGACGTCAAAAACGCCCGGAACAACCTGCGGTACATCCCCTTGAAAAAAGAGAACCCCATGGAGTTCTCGCCGAGCAATCCCCTCATGGCCGCCGTGGACACCGGCCAGGGCGTTCGGATCTATTACGGAAACAGGCGCGTTACCTGGCTGCACCCGGAGTATTTCGAGTACGACACCTCGGTTGATTCCGTTCAGATGACCGTGGACGGGGTGAGCAGGCAGGTGGCCTTCGGGGAGATTGTCCCGGTGCGGGAGGAGTTCACTGTGGATCCCACCTCCGGGCTGAGGGTCAACGTCATCGGCTTTACCCAGAAGAATATCCGCAACGAATCCGGGATTCCCATCTCCCAGCGCAACATCCAGCGCCGTTTTTCCGTGGACAAGGCGGGCATGCTCTACCGGGTGGAGTTCTACAACCAGGAGAAGTTCTCCGGCATGGTCCTGGTGGATTTTTCCAAGGAGGCCCTGGCCAGGCAGGAAAAGGACCGGGGCCCGGGATCTTCCGAAAAACTCGTGGGAGAACTCGACGACGGGACCGCTCCCCATGATGCCCATGGCGTGTAACCACAGATGAGCCTGCGGGGCCCTGCATGGGGTGCTCGCAGGCTTTCTTCTCTTGTGCCTATTCGGCTTGCCCCAGGCGGGCCGCTTTTCGATACATGCCCGTACATTTAAAACAGTCGGCTCGCTGATAACGTTCAGCGGAGCCGAGACGTTCATAAGACCTGTTTATCAAACTTTTTAAAAGTTTGGCCCCCGGCAGGGCCGCCGGAGGCTGTTTTTCATAGCTGACACTCAGCTGCTTAACCCTGCCTTGTTTCTCTTCTCTCGTCATCACTTCCATAACCGTATCTTTCGCGTGTTGTCATGTTGGCCGATGGGGTCCAGTCATTCATCACGGCACTCATTCAATACAGGAGGCAGCGATGTCAATCAGTGTGTACATAGGAATCAGCCTGGACGGCTACATTGCGGACAGGGACGGCGGTCTGGACTGGCTGCAGTCCGTGCCCAACCCGGACAACCTGGACTTCGGGTGGGGGGAATTCATGGGTGGCATCGACGCCATCGTCATGGGGCGACGGACCTTTGAGGCGGTCTGTGGCTTTGATTGCGACTGGCCGTACAGCAAACCGGTGTATGTCCTGAGCCGTACCCTTAAGTCGTTGCCGAAGGGGTATGAGGGGAAGGCCGAGCTGGTTGGAGGTACCCTTGCAGAGGTTGTGAAGACCCTTCACGGCAGGGGGCATGACCACCTCTAAATCGACGGCGGCAAGACCGTGCAGGGTTTCCTGAAAGAGGACCTCGTCGATGAGATGACCCTGACCACGGTACCCGTATTGTTAGGTGGCGGCACCCCGCTGTTCGGTGAGCTTTCCGAGGCCATGGCCTTTGAGCATGTGCGCACCGATGTCCATCTGGGGGCCTTGGTGCAGACCCGGTACCGTCGCAATCGATAAGATTTTTACGTCAGCCTTACAGGATGCGTTTGCCGAAGAGGGAGACGGCCAGTTTGACGGCCAGGGTGGCGGTCTGGTTGGAGGTGTCCATGATGGGGTTGATCTCCACGATGTCCATGGAGCTCAGGAGGTGGGAATCGGCCAGGATCTCCATGAGCAGGTGGGCCTCCCGGTAGGTGAGGCCGCCGGGCACCGGGGTGCCGACCCCCGGGGCGCCCGCAGGCTCCAGGCTGTCCATGTCCAGGCTTACGTGGAGGCGCCCCAGGTGGGAGAGGCGGGAGACGGTTTCCCGGGCCACGCGGCTCATGCCCATCTCATCGATGTCCCGCATGGTGAAGGTGGTGATGCCAGAGCGGGCAAGGACCTCTTTTTCCAAGGGGTCGAGATCGCGGATGCCCACCAGGACCACCTGATCGGCCCTTATCTTGGCCCCGCTGCGCCCGCAACAGACCAGGGCGTCGTGCCCGTTGCCAAGGAGGATGGAGAGGCTCATGCCGTGGACGTTGCCCGAGGGGGAGATGGCCGGGGTGTTGAAGTCGGCGTGGGCGTCGATCCACACCACCCCGCAGGGGGCATCGTGGGTGACGCCCCCCACGGACCCCACGGCAATGGTGTGGTCCCCGCCCAGGAAGATGGGGATGGTGCCGTCTTCAATGGCTTTGCGAGCCTGGTCGTAGCAGGCCGACGAGGTCCGGGCGATTTCGGCCACGGTCTGGACCTCGGGCACGGTGTCCCGCACGGGCACGTGGATGTTGCCCCGGTCTTCCACGTGGTAGCCCAGGCGGGCGAGGTGCTCGGCAAGGCCGGCGTACCTGATGGCGTCCGGTCCCATGTTGACCCCGCGGCGGTGCTGGCCGAGGTCGATGGGGACGCCGATGATGCGGATGGTCTGGTTCATGGGATCAGGTTGTTGGCAAGGTTGATCATAAAATCCTGCACATTGGTGAGGATGGCCGTGGACTGGGCCGATCCCCGGTTGGCCAGTTTGTCTGCGGAGAACTCGCTGATGTCCACCACGTAGAAAAAGACAGGGCGTACCGTGCCGTCGTCCAGGACCCGGTAGGACGGGGTCATGTTGCCGAAGGCGATGGTGTGGAGCTGGGTGGCCAGGGTGATGACGCAGGTGGCCTGGGCGGCAAAGACCCGCATGCGGTCCTGGGCCCGGCCGGTGTGGGTCTCCACCTCAGGCAGGGGGCCGTCGTCCCGGATGGAGCCGGCCAGGACGTAGGGCACCCCGCAGGTCTCGCAGGCGTGCATGATGCCGTCGGTGATGCCGAGCCCTTCTAAGGCCGCGGGGATGGAGCCTGTGCGACGCACTTTGTTGAGCAGGTCCAGGTGGTGGTAGTGGCCCAGGGGCTTGAGCTCCCGGGTGTAGATGTCCTGGCCCAGCCCCGTGCCGTAGACACCGGCCTCCATGTCGTGGGTGGCCAGGGCGTTTCCGGCCATGAGGGCGTGGCAGTACCCCTCCCGGATGATCCCTGCCATGGCGTCTCTGCTGTCCTTGTCAAAGGCAACGGCCGGGCCCAGCACCCAGGTGATGAACCCCTCTTTTTTTTCGTGCCGGAGGATGTCGTAGAGGTGATCGTAGCTTCGCGAGAAGGGGGTCTCCCGGCTGCCTCTGGTCATGAAGGCGAATTTTTTGGACGGCCCCTCCTTCTGTTCAAACCCGTCTGTGTGAATATAAACCCCTTTTTCCCCCTCCTCTCCGCGGCCCACCACCACCCAGTCTCCTTTTTTCAGTCGCCTTGCTTCCACGGCCTCGGGGGTCTCCCCGTCCATTCGAATCACCGTGTCCATACGGTTTTTTCGTAAAAGAACCCAGGTCCCCGGGGCGACGTGGACGTATTCGGGATGGTTGCTGGTGGCGTGGAATTCATCCGGGGCCACACCGTCGGCGGGTGCCTTTTCCGTGGTGATGACCGGGGCGGAGGCCAGGGGCTCCGCGGAAAAGTCCGGGGGGGTGTAAGGGGGGATCAGGGCCATGGCTGCCTCGCTCATTGGGGTGGCGGTTGACATGCTCACGTGGTCGGAAGGGGGCGTCGTGTGACACCAGTGGTAATGCACCCTCACTATACCACCGGTGATCGGCACGGAAAACGAAAAAGGGGGCAACAGCCAGGGCCAGCGCATGTAACAGTTCAGTTGCCTCCGGCGGGTCGCTTTTTGAAAAAAGCTCCGCAAAAACTTTCCGGTAAAACGTAAAAATAAGATGGGCCATGCAAGGTCGCTGTGCACACCAAAAAAACCGAAGCCTGTTTGTCAAACTTTTCAGGCGTTTGTCCCCCGGAAGGGCCGCCGGAGGCAAAAGTTTAAATCCGTTGGTCCTGGGGCAACAGCCACCCTGTCATCTGTTGACATTTCGACGCGTTGAGTCATAATAAAAGAACGTCTTGTCTTCTTTTTTTACGCACTGCTTGCCTGGTTTTTATCTTACGGTGTACGGGGCACTGCCCCTTTCCGGCCGGGGTTTTCCGGCTGCGACGTATCTGTTCGGATTCTCAGTTTTCCCCCCACTTGATCGGGGCGCAAGTCGCCCTTCATTTACTTCTCAGTCATCTTATATCGGATTCATGACATGTTTCGTGCCGGGAGGGTGCGATGACGATGGTCCGTTTGGTTCCCTTTTGGGTTGTTCTGGCCTTTGCTTCCCAGGCCCTGGGGCAGGGGCTTGTGGTGTTTCCCTTTGACGCTCCGGGCAGGCCTGAGGCAGAGGTTTCCTATTTCCAGGAGACGCTGGTGACCCATCTGTCCCGTGGGTTTAGGCTCTTTGAAGGGGACGGGGTGAACGCTGCCCTGGGGCTCTGTGGCGAAGACGAGGCCTCGGTTGCCGATTGCCTGGCCCTTGTGGGGGAGGTGTTTGAGGCCGAACTCGGGGCCCGGGGGCGCTGGGCTGGTGTGGGCAGCCGGGGCGATTTTTTCCTGGAAGTGGTGGACCTGGGTACCGGCAGGGTCCTTTTCTCCCAGCGGGACACAGACCGGCGGCGATCCGCCCAGGAGCGCCTTGCCACCCTTGCCACCCTTGCCTCAGGCGCCCGGGTTCGGGTGGCCGGGGAGCCGGAGGCCACGGTTGCCGTGATGCCGGGCATGGTGTTTGTGCGGATTCCAGGGGAGGATTCCCATCCGCTTTACCTCCAGGCCAGTGAGGTGACCCAGGCCCAGTGGCGCATGGTGATGGGGTACAACCCCTCGTGGTTCATCGCCTGCGGAGACAATTGCCCGGTGGAGAGCGTCACCCGCCGTGAGGTCGATACCTTTGTGGCCCGCATGAACATCATGGGCCTGGGCCGGTTCCGGCTGCCCACCTCCCGGGAGTGGCAACGGGCCCTTGCCCTTTCGGGGCCGGAAACACCCTGCCTTTCGGGGAACAACTGCGTGGGGTACGAGGGATATCCCTGCGGGGCATGGATCCAGGGCGGTGCCCGGTGCGATCGGTGCGGCCCCAGGCCCGCCGGATCCGGGGCCGTGGCCCTGGTGAACATGGTGGGCAATGTCTGGGAGTGGCTGGATGATCCCGGCAACGGGGGCTCCCCCGGCCTTATTGTGGGGGGAGGATGGGCCGACGCCCCCGGGGATGCCGGTATGGTTCTCCGCCCCGTGGCCTCATCACACTTTTCAGCCGATGACGTGGGCTTCCGGCTTCTCCTGGAAAGGGAGGCGACGCATGGAGGGGATACACATTGATTTGCCTTACCAACTCCTTTATAATATAGCCCATCCTCGATACCTCACCAACGATGCCGGTTTACGCCGAATCCCTTCGGCCCGCCGTGCCGACATGAAGGAGGGACCATGACCTTCCAGACCATTGCATGCTGCACCGATTTTTCCAAAAACGCCGATGTGGCGGTTCGCACCGCCGCAACCCTTGCAAAGAAATTTGATGCGGTTCTGGAAGTGCTTCACGTGGTGCCGCCCCCGGTGAACCCCGTGGTGACGGATTTCGACAACCCCGTGTTCACCTCGGTGACCTTTGACGACAGCGTGGACAGCAACCTGGTCCTCCAGGTGGAAGAGAAGCTCCAGAAACACTATGCATCCACCATCCCCGGGGGGGTGAAGGTCCGGTACGTGGTTTTGGACGGCCATGTCTCCACGGAGATCCTCAACCACCTGGATGAGTCTGGCTGCGACCTCGTCGTCCTGGGCTCCTACGGTCTTTCCGGCATGGGGCTGGTGATTTTCGGCAGCATCGCCAAGCGCGTGGCCCACAAGGCCAGCTGTTCGGTGATGATTGCCCGGCCCTCGGAAAAAGACGCCTGAAGCCCCCTGCGGCTCTTTGCAGGCCGATCCCGCGACCCCGTTGAGTCATACCTGAGACGCCCCTTTGGCGCTCGCCCCATGCCCTTGTCTTCCCATCGGCCCCAGCAGCCGGAGAGTTTTTTTGCCCATCCACGCCCTCGGTGTCACTGAGACATGAGTCACCCCAACACACAACCCACTTGTTTTTTCAGGGGAGGTACCCATGGAAAACCCCTTTACCGCTTATATGCCCATGTTTTCGGAAGGGGCCGCCCTGATGCAGGAGGCCCTTGCCTATCAGGTCGATTTCGGGCAGCGCATGACCCTTTTCCTCGACACCAAAAGGGAGCAGGGAGACAACTTTATTGAGGAGAACCGCAAAGGACTGCCCCCGGTGCTGCACTTTGACTACGAGGTGATCTTCAACGGACGCGACCTGGACAATCCCGTGAACTACTCCCTGGCACGCATCACCCCGGAGGAGGGGCAGGAGATTGCCCCGGACGCACGGCCCGTGGTCATCATCGACCCCAGGGCCGGCCACGGGCCCGGCATCGGAGGGTTTCGCAAGGAGTCCGAGGTGGGCATGGTCATGCGCAAGAATCACCCCGTCTATTTTCTTATCTTTACCCAGGAGCCGGTGCGGGGCCAGACCCTGGCCCATGTGTTCAAGGCCCATATTGAATTTCTGAAAGTGATCCGCATGTTCCACCCCGAGGCGGAACGCCCGGCCATCATCGGCAACTGCCAGGGGGGATGGGCCGCCGCCCTCATCGCAGCGGACCGCCCTGACATCACAGGCCCCCTGATTCTCAACGGGTCACCCCTCTCTTACTGGGCGGGGCGCGACACCCAGAACCCCATGCGCTACCGCGGGGGGCTTTTCGGCGGGGTCTGGCTGGCCTCCCTCTCCGCGGACCTGGGCAACGGCCTGTTTGACGGGGCCCAGCTGGTCTGGGGCTTTGAAGACCTCAACCCGTCCAACAGCCTCTGGAAAAAAGATTACAACCTCTGGCAGTCGGTGGACACCGAAAGGGACCGGTACATCTTCTTCGAACGGTGGTGGAACGGGTTTGTCTTCATGACCAAGGAGGAGATTCAGTTCGTGGTCCGGGACCTTTTTGTGGGCAACCGCCTGGAAGAGGGGCAGGTGGAGGGGGGCAGCGGCGAGATCGTGGACTTGAGGAAACTCAAGGACCCGGTGATCCTGTTTGCCTCCAGGGGAGACAACATCACACCGCCCGAGCAGGCCCTGGGGTGGATCGAGCGGGTCTGGGGCTCGGTGGAGGACATCAAGGCGCGCAACCAGATCATTGTGTATCTCCTCCATGAGGAGGTCGGGCACCTGGGCATCTTTGTCTCACGGAAGGTGGTGGAGCGGGAGCACAAGGAGCTCATCGACTGCGTCGACCTTGCCAAGCGCCTTGCCCCCGGCCTCTATGAGATGGTGATCAAGGAGGACGGCGAGGCTCGATTCGAGGTGCGGGACCTCTCCCAGCTGCATGGGGGCGGCGGCGACTACAACGCCCGGCCCTTCGAGCATGTGCGCAAGACCTCGGAGATGATCGCCGAACTTTACGAATCCGCTGTGAGCCCCTTGATGAAGCCCTGGGGCACGGAACTCACCGCCACCCTGATCCGGGAGAGCTCCCCGTTGAGGCAACGGCTCTATGCCGTCTCCAGCATGAACCCCGCGGCCCGCGCCGCAAGCGCCTGGACCCCTTATGTGCGGGAGCATCGCATGGAGGCCCCGGCGGACAACACCTTCCGCAAGGTGGAGCGAGCGTACTCCGACGCCCTGGTGGCCCTCCTCGACGGATACCGGGACCTGCGGGACAGCACCTGCGAGCTTCTCTTCTACAGCATGTACGACAACCCCATGGCCCACTTTTTCTTCCAGGAAGCCGTGGATATGCCGGACACCCCCCTGGATGTGGGGGTCGGCACCCTGGAAGAGAACGGCGGGGACCACTGGATCTCACGTATGGTGGAAGGGGGCTTTTTCCAGGGGCTGATGCGCGGGCTCGTGGCCCTGGGTCGCGTGAAACAGGTGGTGGACAAACAGGAACTGGTGACCCTCAAGGCCTTGATGAAGGGGCGAAAACACCTTCAGGACATGACCAAGCGGGAGGCCAAAAAGGTGGTGGGCGAGCAGGTTCAGTTGCTGAATTTCAACCGGGAGCTGGCCATCAGCACCTTGCCGGAGTTGCTCCGCACCCCGGAAGACCGCCTCACCGCCCTGACCATATTCCGGGCGAGCCTTCAGGGCCCGGGCGGTGAGGATCCGGCCGCAAAGCGTCTGCTAAGTCATCTGGAAGAGTTGCTCAAGGACCGGCAAACCCTGTGAGAGCCTATGGAACATATCCTGTACAAAGTGTCGGATGACCTTTTTATGGTGGGCCTCAATCCCCCCATCGCCGGGTACGAGAGCTTTCTCTCCGCCTGGATCTATGTGGGGGACGTCACCTTTCTGGTGGACACCGGCCCGTCGGTGACGGCAGGGGCCCTGGTCAAGGCCCTGGAATCCCTTGGGGTGAGCCGCCTGGATTACATCCTGCTGACCCATGTGCACATCGACCACGCCGGGGCCGCAGGGGACCTGGCCGTCTTTTTCCCGGAGACCCAGGTGGTGTGCCACAGCCGGGGGATCCCCCACCTGCTGAATCCCCATCAACTGGAACTCAGCACGGCCAAGGTCCTGGGCGAGACGGCCGTGCAGTACGGGCCGGTGCGCCCCGTGTCCGAAAGCAGGCTTGTGCCCGCCGAGAGCTTTATGTCCAATTCGGTGATGCCCGTGCCCACCCCGGGCCATGCCTCCCACCACGTGAGCTACCAGACGGATCGCTACCTGTTCACCGGAGAGGCTGCCGGGGCTTGTTTCCCGGGCGTTCTGGGGATCTCCTACATGCGGCCCTCCACCCCGCCTCCCTTTTATTACGATATCTCCCTGCAAAGCCTGGAGACCCTCATGGAGCTTAAACCCGAGCGCCTCTGCTACGGCCACTACGGCAGCTTTGAGTTCGGGGAACGGGTGCTCTGGCAGCACAGGGAGCAGCTTCGGCTGTGGGACTCCATCGTCACCTCGGAGATCAGCCGGGGACAGGTGGGCGCGGACCTGGAGCTGAGCGTCCTCAAATCCATCCTGGAGACCGACCCTCTGGTGCTGCCCTTCCTCGACATGGAAGGGCCCCTGAGGCTTCGGGAGCTTTTCTATCTCCAAAACAGCATCAAAGGGTTTGTCGGCAATGCCAGCCGGCACACAGGCCCTCTCTCCTGATGCAGTTATGATCCATTAAAAAACAAAAAGCGTGCCTCCGGCGGCGAGGGTGGCGAAACCACTATAGCGAAAACACCTCGAAAGCTTACTGCCCTTGCGTTTTGTCCCTCGTTCCTCGGGCCAAAGCGCAAGGGCCTTCGACTCGGGCTTCGCCCGATATAGACGCTGATGGTATGTGCGGGCTGGTTCACCGGCTTCGAAGTAACAGGCTAGGATGTTTCTGAATGCACATGTCGAAATTGGTTTTTGCAGAGCAGAGATAAAATTTCCTGAAAACCTGTTTGTCAAACCCAGCGCATAAAATTGGCAAAAGTTTGACCCCCGGCAGGGCCGCCGGAGGCTTTTTCTGTACCGCTTACATGCGTTTCACGGGCATGTTCATTTTCATGACCTCCATCCTGAGCGTTCTGTCGGAGGTGTGGCTTTTCCAGTTGCCGGAGAGGCGGCCTGCCCCTGCGGTGAGGAAAAAGAGCAGCACCATGAGAAGGGCAACGGCCTTGGGTGACCAGGGCGTTCCCGTGGGGGAGGTGGAGAGGCGAAGGGCCTCTTTTTCCGGGCAGCTCGTCACGCAGGTAAGACAGCCGGTGCATTCGTCGGAGAGCATCACCTTTTTTTGATCCACGGCAAGGGAAGAGGGGCAGGCCTTTGCGCAGCGTCCGCAATGGGTGCAGGCGCTTTCGCTGCGGTGGATCTTCAGGATGCTGAAGAAACTGAGGAGGCCAAGGAGGGCCCCGTAGGGGCAGAGGTAGCGGCACCAGCCGTTTTTGATCAGGGCAGGCAGCACAAGGAACAGGCCCAGGGTGACCAGCGACCCCGTGGAGGGGTGGGCGAAAAACCGGAACATGCGAATATCGGCGGTGAGGTTGGTGCTGCCCGAGAGAAAGCCTCGGATGGCGGGCACGGGCATTTTGACAAGGATGGTCCAGAGGAAAAAACCGAGGAGGAGGTACTTGATGCCCCGCAAGGGGATGTCAAGGAACCTGGGCAGGGGCCGGGCAAGTCCTGTCCTTTGGCCGAGCTTGCTTGCCATCTCCCCTGCAAAGCCCACGGGGCAGACAAAGCTGCAGAAGCCTTTTTTTACGAGCAGGGCCGAGGCACATACGGCAAGGAAGAGGAGCAGGGCCGCCGGATGGGCCCCGTGGATGGTACCCGTGGCCAGGGTGTACTTGAGGTTCAGCAGGCCGCTGATGGGAAGAAAGGCGTCCACCGCAGGAGGCCGGACGACGGACGGGATCTTGCCCTGGGCAAGGGCTGCGGCCCAGAGGGCAAAGCGCCATCCGATAAAAAGGGTAAGGGACAGAAAAAAGATCTGGGACATACGACGGTGGGAAATGCGGCTGAACATGGGCCTGGTTACCTCGGGTTGAACGGTTCTTTTGTGAATCGGCCCCGGCCGGGTGCAGATGGTGACGGGGCAGCCCGGGACAATCAAGCACCCTTTGAAGGCGGTGGCACGTAGAGGGTGTATAGCACATCTCCGGCAAAAGGGCTGTCGGGATGGCGACATCTCGGGGCAACCCATGGACCTGTTACATCCGCGCTTATCCCTCCTTGCCCGGGGATACATGGTGGATGTATCAGGTTGCCGAATGCGGCATCATGTTTTTGATGTTGTTTTTTAGCACAGTGGGTGCAGCTGTCATTGACTTAGGTCAGGAAAGGAGGGGGGCTGGAGAGGCACCGGCGATTTGCCCTTGGGAACGAGGGGCAAATCGCCGCCGGAGGCCTGCTTTTTTAAAAAGCCCAGGAGAGAAGGAGGTTGCCTGCCAGGCCGTTGTCGCCGGAGTCGGTGATGTCCTCCCACTTGTTGAAGACGTAACAGCCGAAAAGGCCAATGGAAGCGTGGGTGCCCAGGGAGATTTCGATGCCCGCGATGGCCTGCCAGTACACGTCGGTCCAGTCGGTTTCTCCGTCTTCATCCACATAGCTTGTCAAGGCCCCCAGCCCCAGCCGGTAGATGCTCTCTTTGAAGATCAGGTTCACCTGTGGGGTGATGACTTCGGCGTCCCTGTCCGTGTTGCTCTCCGGGGTGTAGCCCAGGGCGATCTGCCAGTAGGCGACGTTGGAGTGATACTCATAGGCGAGGAGCCAGCTCAGGTCCCCCTGGTCATGGGGAAGCTCCGGGATGGCCTTGATCTCGTCGTGGATCCGCATCCCGATGGCCAGCTTGTGGGTGCGGTCGGTGTCGTTACTTCCCAGCAGGTAGTCCGCGCCGTCAAAGGCGTGGGCGGGCAGGGTGAACAAGAGCAGGGCGGCAAGGGAGAGGAAAACGCGTCCGAGTGGGTTCATGTGTGGGCTCCGATTGTGCTGTTAACGGGACAAGAGGGCTTCGTCACTGGTGAATGTTTTGTTTCGGACTTCAGAGAACATGGCCACCAGCTTGTCCACGGTGAGGTCTTTTTTCTTCTCACCGCGAATGTCCAGGACCACCTCTCCTGCGTCCATCATGAGGAGTCGGTTGCCCAGGTTGATGGCCTGCTGCATGTTGTGGGTCACCATCATGGTGGTGAGACCGTATTCTTTCACAAAATGGGTGGTGAGTGAAAGGACGATGTCGGCATTGCGGGGATCCAGGGCTGCGGTGTGTTCGTCTAAAAGGACCAGTTCGGGACGCGAAAGGACCATCATGAGAAGGGTCAGGGCCTGGCGCTGCCCCCCGGAAAGGAGCCCCACGTTATCTTTCAAACGGTCCTCAAGGCCCATGTCGAGGAACCGGAGCTGCTCCCGGAAGAACTCTCGTCGCCCCCGGTTGAGGCTGATGCGGAGACCCTTGAACCCTTTTTTGAGGCAGACCATCATGTTGTCCTCCAGGGTCATGTTGGAGGCGGTGCCGGCCAGGGGATCCTGGAAAATGCGGCCGATGGTCCTGGCGCGGACGTATTCCGGTGCCTTGGTGACATCTTTGCCGTTTAAGACGATGCGACCGGCGTCCGGGGTGACGGTTCCGGCCAGGAGGTTGAACAAGGTGCTTTTTCCCGCCCCGTTGCTGCCGATGACGGTGACAAAATCCCCCTTGTCCACCGAGAGGTTGAGGGCATCGAAGACCCGGTTTTCGTTGGGCGTTCCGGCGTTGAAGGTGAGGGTGGCGTTTTCTACGGAGATCATCTGGCCCCCTTTGCCGGTTTTTTCATCTGGGTAATCACAAGGGCGCCGATAATGAGGACGCCGGAGACAAGTTTCAGGTCGTTGGGGGTGAGGTGGATGGTGTAGCCGTAGTATCGCCCCAAGAACATGATGGCCTTGTAAAAAATGGCGCCGATGACCACTCGCAGGGTGAGCATGGAGATGCGGTTGGAGCGGATGAGAAACTCCCCGAGCATCACCGAGGCCAGGCCCGAGACCACGATCCCCTGGCCCAGGTTCACGTCGGCAAATCCCTGGTACTGGGCGGCAAAGGCACCGGACAGGGCCACAAGGCCGTTGGAGAGCCCCACGCCGATGACCTTGTAGGTGGCGGGGTTGACCCCCTGGGAGATCACCATCTGGGGGTTGCCTCCCATGGCCCCGAAGGTGAGGCCCATGTCCGTGAGGAAGAAGAGGTCCAAAAGCACCTTGATGACCAGCACCACCAGCACGAAAAAGAGGAGCAGGGCCCACGCCTCGGAGAGGGTGCCCTGGGTAAGGGCCGTGGCCTTGGTGAGGAGGGTCTCCTTGCGCATGAGGGGCAGGTTGGCCCGGTTGCCAAGGATGCGGATGTTTACTGAGTAGAGCATGGTCATGGTGAGGATCCCCGCCAGAAGGTGGGGCACCTTGAGCTTGTTGTGGATGAGGGCCGTTACCGCCCCTGCGGCCACTCCGCCGGAAAAGGCCAGGAGGATCCCCGCCGACAGGCAGACCCCTTTTTGGATGGCCATGGCCATGATCACCGCGCCCAGGGGAAAGGAGCCGTCCACCGTAAGATCCGGAAAATCAAGGATCCGGAACGTAAAAAACACACCGAGGGCCATGATCCCGTAGATCAGGCCCTCAACAAAAATACCTTCAATCATTTCGTCTATCCAGTTGCGTATGGTTTGGTGTAACGATTAAGCCCATCTTTGCCGCCGGCGGCCCTGCCGGGGGCTAAACGTTTGCCTGATTTTATAAAGGCAGGTTTAACAAACAGGTTTTAAAAAATCTTTTTGGTGAGTTTTATTTTAAAGGCGGATGTGATTTGACCCGAGGAACGAGGGGCAAAACGCATCCGCAACCTGCTTTCAAGGTGGCTCACCTTGCCGCCGGAGGCTGTTTGATGAGCTGAATAGTTACAAAAATGTTGCCTTGTTTATTGTTTGATGACCTTGCCGTCCTTGATGAGGGTGGCCGCGTTTTTCACGGCCTCCTCGGGGAAGGAGAGGCCCAGGGATTCGGCCACGTCGAGGTTCAGGAGCAGGTCGATGTCCGAGGGGTCGGTCATAAAAATGGTGGGGACGGTCTCCGGGTCGGTGCCGGAGAGGATGTCGGCCGTGAGGCGGCCGGTACGGCGACCCATTTTGTAGTAATCAAAGCCCCAGGCGGCCAGGACCGGGATGGTCTCGGCGGAGCTGGGGTCGGCACTCATGACCGGCTTGTTGTGTTTTGCCGCCACATCGGTGATGGCGGACAGGGCCGAGACCACGGTGTTGTCGTTGCTGATGTAGATGCCGTCCACGCGCCGGATGATGGTCTGGATGGCCTGTTTTACTTCAGCGGAGTTGCTCACCGTGGCCGGGACAAAGGCGATGCCCAGCTCCCTGCAGGCCTCTTCGGCCAGCTCGGCCAGGCGCACGGCGTTGGCCTCGCTGCTGGAATAGATGTGGCCCAGGGTTTTGATTTTTTTCACCTTTGCCAGAAAGGCGATCTGCTCTTTCACCGGGGTGAGGTCCGAGACACCGGCGATGTTCTTTTCGCCCTGGTCGAAGGAGCGGATGAGGCCCGCGTCCACAGGGTCGGTGACGGCGCAGTAGATCACCGGGTGATTTTTGATGGTGTTCACCAGGGCCTGGGCCGTGGGGGTGGCGATGCCCACGGAGATGTCCACCTTCTCAGCCTTGAACTTCTGGGCAATGGAGGCGGCGGTGGAGAGTTCGCCATTGGCGTTCTGCAGGTCGAAGACGGCCCTTGGGAACCGTTCGGTGATGCCGTCCATGACCCCTTTTTCAAGGGCGTCCAGGGCCGGGTGGGCCACGATTTTCGAGATTCCGATAACCACGGGTTTTTTTGCCAGGGCCGGGGCGGTGGTGAGGAAGAGGCACGCCAGGGCTGCCGTCAATATAGTAAGGCGTTTCATTTTTTTATGTCTCCTTGGATACAGGGGGTGAGCAGGGACGGACCCGCGTGAAACCGGCAGGTTTTTCGGTGGCGGTGTTTCATCTTCGGGGTCGGTGTCGCCAGACTATAATCAGAAAAAGGCGTGCCCCGCAATGAAAATGTTTCTATGGATAGGAACAGGTAGCTATTTGCCTGTGTTTTTTCATGTGCCTCTGTGCTAAGGAGGGGTGCATGCAAGGATTTACGGGGGGGAGATAAAGGCTCCGGCAAAAACGGAAATGTGCGCCTGAGGGCGTGCCGGGCCGTGAGATTTTTAAGTTGGTATGAGGTGTTTGATGCGTTGCCGATGGATGTTGTTTTGTGTGGTACCTGTGTTGTTTGTTTGTCAGATGTTGTCCCCTTCCATTGCCTCAGCCGGTCTGGGGCCTTTCCGAGTTCCCGCCCTGGGGGCCGGTGAATTTTTCCGGACAGTTCCTGCCTTTGCCAGCCCTTTTACCGATTCCATGCCCGGGCGCGTGGAGGTGGGCATGGACGTGCGCTGGCTCAATACCTGGGTGTATCATGTGGAGTCGGACCGGTCCGTTGACTGGGTCGATTTTAAAGACACCGACGAGCTTAAGCACGGGAGCTTTCTTTTTGACGTGGAGACCCTGGCCTTTGTGCCGTCGGTCCTTTACCGGGTCGGGGACCGCATGACCCTGGGCTTTGAAATTCCCGTGGCCATCCAAGGGGGCGGGGTGCTGGACGGGTTTATCGAGGGGTTCCATTCCATGATCGGGGTGGGGCAGCACAATCGGGATGACTGGCCCCGGGACTCCAGCCATTACATTACGGTGGACAAAAACAACGTGGCCCACGACAAGAGCGATGAGTTGAACCGGGTCATCACCGGGGACGTGCAGCTTTCCGCCTCCATGCTGGTCTCCCAGTGGCCCATGCTGACGGCCCGTGCCATTGTGAAACTGCCCACGTCACGGATCTACGACAGCCAGGAGAACAGCGGCACGGACGTGACCCTGCAGGGGATCTGGAGCTGGCGGCGGGGCGCCTTTGCCGGTTATCACGGGATCGGTGGAACCGTCTACACCCGGGACGGGGACGAAAACCTCGATCTGGAGCGCTTCAGGTACTCCACCATGAACAGCTTCGAGTACATGCCCAGCGATACCTTCTCCTGGGTCATCAGCCTCAACCACGCCTCGGCCGTGGCAGACTACCCGGAGCTGGAAGAGCCGGTGGTGGAGCTGACCATGGGCTTTAAAAAGGTGGTGGGGCCGGGCGTGCTGGAGTTCGGTATCATCGAAAACCTCTTCTTTTTCGACAACAGCCCCGATGCCGGGTTGCAGCTGGGGTACACCCTCAAGCTGCTGTAAGATCTCGCATGTCTCCGGGCTTCGTTTCCCAGGCCTGCCACAGGCGTTTGTGTTATGAAAGGGTTCCGAGCTCTGCTTCGGCGCCCTTTTTTGTTATGGAGACCATGGCATACCGGCCCTGGGCCAGGGCACCGGGGTTGACGATGAGGGTGCCGTTTCGGTTTTCGATGCCGCAGGATTCGTGGATGTGGCCGGTGAGGCAGGCCACGGGACGGTGGGTGTCGATGAAGGCCGCCACGGCATGGCTGCCCGCGTGAACCCCCGAGGCCAGGCGGTCTGCGCAGGACTCCCACGGCGGCTGGTGGGAGATAAGGACCAGGGGGGCTGCTTCCGAAGCGCCTTCCATGGCGAGCTCCAGCATGGATGCCAGCTCCTCTTCCCTGTATTCGTTGGGGGTGCCGAAGGGGGTGATGAGGGATCCCCCCAGCCCCAAAAGCGAGACCCCGTCCACCTGCCGCACCCTTCCATGGATTCCCACCCCTTTTTTGATGAGGCTCTCTTCCACGTTTTTTTCATCGCAGTTTCCCGACACCGCAACAATGTGGTCCAGGGGCTTTTTCACGGCATCGACCACCCGCAAGGCCGCGGCAGGGCCTTGAAAGCTTGTGAGGTCCCCGCAGAGGCAGACGAGGTCCGCCCGGTCAATGGCTTCCTTGAGTTTGGGAAGGTGTTCGGTGTGGCCGTGGATGTCGGAGAGAAGGAGAATCTGCATGGGCGCGGTCCAAATGAAAGGGTTTGCCCCCGGCAGGGCTGCCGGGGGCGATGTTTGATGCAGGGCTATGCTTTGGCGGGGAACTCTTTGTCGAGGACCTTGTTCCACTCGGCGAGCTTGTCCGCGCACTTTTCAAAGAGGGCGTCGGTGTCCCCTTCGATGGTGACGGAGGTGATCTCATCGCCCATGACGATGCTGTTGACCACGTCCTGATCGGCCTGGCCCATGACGCTGCCGAAGACGGAGTGCTTGCCGTCCAGCCAGGGGGTGGGCACGTGGGTGATGAAGAACTGGCTGCCGTTGGTGCCGGGGCCCGCGTTGGCCATGGAGAGGATACCGGGGCGCTCGTGGCGGAGGCTGTTGTCGAACTCGTCGTCAAAACGGTAGCCGGGGCCGCCCGTACCGGTACCGAGGGGGCAGCCGCCCTGGACCATGAAGTCGTTGATGACGCGGTGGAAGTTGAGGCCGTCGTAGAACCCGCGCTTGGCGAGGTTGGCGAAGTTGGCCACGGTGTAGGGGGTTTTCTCGGCAAAGAGGGCAAGGCGGATGTCGCCTTTGGAGGTCTTGAATACTGCGGTAAGATCCTGCATGGTGTTTTTCTCCTAAGGTCGAAGGATTTGCATTAATATGGTTTTCTTCGTTGTTGGTGTCGGTGCTGGAGCTTCCCGGCTGCCTGGGTTACCAGGATACAGGGGTTTTGCCCTGTTGTGCCAGAAAGCGGTTGGCTTCGCTGAAGTGGCCGCAGCCCATGAATCCCCGGTGCGCCGACAGGGGCGAGGGGTGGGGCGCTTCCAGGATCCGGTGCTTTGCCTCGTCAATGAGGTGTTTTTTTCCCCGGGCGTAGCCTCCCCAGAGCATGAAGACAAGGCCGGACCTGCCGGCGCTCAGGGCGTGGACCAGGCCGTCGGTGATCCCCTTCCAGCCCAGGTTTGCGTGGGACGCGGCCTTGCCCTCTTCCACGGTGAGCACCGCGTTGAGGAGAAGAACGCCCTGTCGCGCCCAGCGGGAGAGGTCACTTGAGGCTTCGTCAAGGGGGCGGCCGGTGTCCCGGGCCACCTCTTTGAAAATGTTGCGCAACGACGGGGGAATCCTGACCCCGTCGGGAACGGAAAAGGCCAGCCCGTCTGCCTGGCCCTTGCCGTGGTAGGGGTCCTGGCCCAGGATCACCACCTTGACCTGGTCAAAGGGGGTGAGGGAGAGGGCCCGAAAGACGTTCTCTTCGGCGGGAAAGACCGAGGCAAGGCGTCGCCGCCTGCAAACCGCCTTCTCTACATCGGCAACGGGTTTTTGGGAAAGCAGGGGAACCTTGTCTTTCCACGAATCAAGGGCATGGTCAGTCATATGATAATGCGGTGATCTCTCTTGCATTGCAAGGGGTTTTCGCCGGAGGCCCGGGTGGCCCTCCGGCTTCCCGGTGCTTAGCGGTGTTTGCGCCTGAAGTCGTTCATGAACTCGCACAGGGCGGCCACGGAGGCTTCGGAGACGGCGTTGTAGATGGAGGCGCGGATACCGCCCACGGACTTGTGCCCTTTGAGGCCGGCAAGGCCCGAGGCCAGGCTCTGTTCCACAAACAGGGGCTCCAGCTCACGGTCTTTCAGCCGGAAGGTGACGTTCATCAGGGAGCGGCTCGCCTTATCGGCCGTGCCGCAGTAGAAGTCGTCTTCGTCTATGAGGGTGTAGAGGGCACCTGCCTTGCGTTTGTTGACGGCCTCCACAGCGGCCAGGCCGCCCATGGTCTCTTCCAGCCACTTGGTCACCAGGGAGATGGCGTAGATGGGGAAGGTGGCCGGGGTGTTGAACATGGACTCCTTATCCACGTAGGTGCGATAGGAGAGCATGGTGGGCAGGGTCTGGGGAATCTTCTCCACCATGTCCCTGCGAAGGATCACCACCGCTGTTCCCGAAGGGCCCATGTTTTTCTGGGCGCCGCCGTAGATCATGCCGAAGGGGGAGACGTCCAGGGGGCGGCTCAGGATGTCCGAGGACATGTCCGCGATGAGGGGGACGCCGCCGGTGTCGGGCAGGTCGTGCCACTGGGTGCCGCGGACGGTGTTGTTGGTGGTCATGTGGACAAAGGGGGCGTCGGCAGAGATGTCCGAAACCTTGGGGATGTAGCAGAACTCGCGGTCCCCGGAGCTGGCGGCCACACGGACCCCCTTGTTCTGGATGCGGGCCTCGGCGATTGCCTTGGTGGACCAGGTGCCGGTTTCGATGTACTCGGCGATCTGGCCTTCACCGATGAAGTTCATGGGAATCATGGCAAACTGCAGGCTGGCGCCTCCGTGGACAAACAGCACCTCGTAGTCATCGGACAGACCGTACAGGCGCTTGATGCGCGTGCGCGCCTCTTCGATGATCCCCATAAAAAGATCGCCCCGATGGCTCATCTCCATCACGGACATGCCGCTGCCCCGGTAGCTCAGCAGGCCTTCCTGCATCTCCTGCATCACGGCGGTGGGAAGGGCCGAGGGCCCTGCACTGAAATTGTGAATCCGATCATTCATGATTGGTCGCCTTCTTTGGCTGATGGCCTCGCAAAGCGTCGAACACCAGGGAGGTTGGTTGCGGTTCGGGTTCCGTGTCACAGGCGGAGGGCTTGCGAGGCGTGGTCGACGATGACGGGCTCCGGCGCATCTTGCCGATGGCCGTGACGGCCGTGTAACCTGTGAAGCAGGGACGTTGTATCACTTTTATTGCGAAATGGGAACGGAAGGACGGTCCGGGGAAGGGGGGCTCCGGTGCGGGGGGCGCACCGGAGCGGGTTGGTTGAGGAGTATGTGTGTGTGTCGCTGTTGGTCTGTTGTTTGAGTCAGGGGCAGACGGAAGAGCCCGTCCGCAGGTAGGAGATCGTGCTTTTATGGTTTTTGCAAGTTCGAAAAGAAACCGGGGCCCCACCCATTGCGGTGTGACGAGGGCAGAGCCCCGGCGGTTGTTCGGCAGGAGACTCGAGGGGGGGGTGAGCCTTCTGCCTGTGCTCCGTTTCGCTGTGAGAAAACTGCATGATCGGTGCCAAACTTTGAAATAAGAAAGTAACGGGCGAAGATCTTTTGTTATTTTTAAGGACGGGGGCTGCTTTGGCATGTTGGGTTCCCGGACAGGGGTGTGTCAAAAAGTATCCATGGATACAGCGGGGGTGGTTCCAAAGGATACAGTTGCCGCTGCCAGGCAGGGGCGTGCATTCCGTCGGTGGCGGGTGGGCGCAACCGGGGAACGTGCCACGGCACGGAGGCGGGATCGCAGACCTGGGGCTGGAAAAAAAACGCCATTCCTTGTAAATCACTATGGTAAAGGGGCCGTCGGTGGTCGGTACACACCGTATGAAATAACGGGCCATGCATGGCGTCAGGCGTCGTGGGACGGATCGGGCGGTCCGGTGCGGCGGGGGTGTGGCTAATTCATGTTTCGGAGAAGGATCGTCTGATGATGAAAAAAGTTGTGAAATTGTCTGAGTACAGAAAGAAAAAGAAGCGCGACGCCCACCAGGGGACCGGGAGCCCGCTGAGCACCGTGTGGGTGGTGGCCGGGGTGTTTGCCGCGGCCGTGCTGATGGTGTTTGTGTACCTTGTGCTGACCGGTGGCACCCCCTGACAGGGACACAGGGGGCCAAACGACGCCCGGCCTGCTTACCGAGCCCGGCGCGGTCAGGCATACATCTTTTCGATGACCTGGGCGTACCGCTCGTTGATGACGCGGCGTTTTACCTTCATGGTGGGGGTGAGCTCTCCGGCCCGCTGGGTGAACTCCGTGGGGAGCAGGGTGAACCGTTTGATTTTTTTTACGCGGCCAAGCCGCTGGGTGTACTGGTCGATGCGGTACTTGTAAAAGCTGACGATTTCCGGATGGGTCACCAGCGATTCCCGGTCGTCCCATGAAATCTCCATCACCTCGGCCAGGGACTCCAGAATGGGAAACGCCGGGATCACAAGGGCCGAAACGTAGGGCTTGCCGTCGCCTACGGCCACGGCCTGCTCCACATAGACATCTTCCTTGAGGGCGGACTCAATGGTCTGGGGGGCGATACTCTTGCCCCCGGAGGTGATGATGAGCTCCTTGAGGCGGTCGGTGACGCAGACATGGCCCTCGGGGGTGATACGCCCCACGTCCCCGGTTTTGAACCATCCGTCTTCGGTGAAGGCCCGCGCCGTCTCTTCGGGCCTGTTCCAGTATCCCTGCATCACGCAGGGCCCCTTTGCCTGAATTTCTCCGTGGGCGCCCGTGCGCAGTTCCATCAGGGGGATGGAGGTGCCGCTGGTCTCAAGGGCCATGTCCTCCATGGATCGGACACACAGGGGAAAGACCTCGGTGAGGCCGTAGCCCAGCCCCATGGGAATGCCTGCGCTGATGAAAAAATCGGCGATCTCGGGGTTAAGGGGAGCCCCGCCCACATGAATAAACCGTGCCCGTCCTCCGGTGACGGTCCGAAGCCTTCCCAATCCCAGAAATCCCGCCAGCACATAGTTGATCCTCAAGGCCATGCCCACGGACCGTCCGCTGTTCTTAAGGTGGTTTCGCCTGCCCCCGATGCCCAGGGCCCATCGAAATAGGGCCTGGCGGACAGGGGAGGCCCGGTGTAGCTTTTCCATGGCCGTGCTGTGGATTTTTTCCCAGACGCGCGGGGCGCTGACCATGAAGTGGGGCCTAATTTCTGAGAGGAACTCTTGGACGTCGTTGGGATCGTGGCAGTAAACGTTCCGGGCGCCCCGGCAGAGGACAAACCAGGTCCAGCTTCGCTCAAAGACGTGGCTCAAGGGCAGAAAGCTCAAAGAGACGTCCTTTTCCGACATGGGAGAGGGGTGGCCGGTGCTGTAGAGGCCGGTGAGCATGCTTTCATGGGTGTGCATGGAGCCTTTGGGGCTGCCGGTGGTGCCGGAGGTGTAGATGATGGTGTAGAGATCGCTTCCCTTTGCCTCGGAGAGATGGCGCCTAAGGGCTCGCTGCAGCTCCGGTTTTTCTTTTCCCAGATCGAGAAACTCCTCAAAGCTGTGGCTTTCGATATCCGGGCTCAGGCAAACCCCGGGTGAGAAGACCACCACCCGTTTCAGGGGGGCTCCCCGGGCTGCCATGGCAAGGGCTTTGTCGTATTGTTCCTGATCGTTGACAAAGAGGCAGTGGATCCCGGCGTCGTTGACGATGTAGGCGGCTTCGTCGGTGGAGTTGGAGGCGTATATCGGGACGGTGATCCCGCGAATCGAGAGGATGGCCAGGTCGGCAAGGGTCCAGGCAGAGCGGTTCTGGGAGAAAATGCCCACCCGGTCTCCGGGCCCGATACCGCATGCCAGAAGGGACCTGGCCAGGGCGTCGGCCGTCTGTTCCATCTCCTTCCAGGTGATGTGGGTCCAGGGGCCGTCGGCCCGGTCTTCCAGGGCCACCTTGTCTCCGTAGCCGGGAACCCGCCTCCGGACCATCCGCGCAAGGTGCTGTTCACGTTCCAGAAAGAACCGGGACGCCTCGTGGTGCTGGCTCGCCATCATCTGAACCCTCCGTGCCTGGTGATGACCAATGTTTTAAGCGTGAAACATCCATACTATGGCATGGCCGGTGGAATCAAGGGGCCGCGTTAAAAAAGAGAGGGGCTCAGTGCTCCGGAGCACAGCGTTAAATCAGGCCCTTGGCGGTCAGCAACGGGGCCGGGTCCACCAGGTGGCGCTTGATCCACTGGTCCGTGTTCTTCCCCTTGCCCAGGGCCAGGGTCAGGATTTCGGAGAAGTGGAGCACCGGAAGCCTCTGGCCCAGGTCGCAGCGGATCTCCAGGTTGAGCTGGCACATGGCGCAGGCCGTGATGAGGCACTCGGCCCCGGCATTCTGTCCGCTTTGGACAATGCCGTTGACCACCTCGGTGACCGCATCGGGGCGGGCCACGGAGAGAAAGGTGCCGCAGCACCTGTTCTGGCCCTGCCAGGTCACGGCCCTGGCCCCCAAGGTCCCGAGGATCTTTTCCATGAGGCCGTGGAAATTTTTCTGACGCCTGAGCTGGGGCGGTCGGGCCAGCATGCAGCCGTAATACGGTGCGTAGGTGAGGCCTGAAAGGGGCTTTTCACCCTGGACAAAGGCCGAGATGTCCAGGCCGTCAATGAGTTCGAAGAAGTGCATGACCTGTTTGGACTCGTCAAAGGGGATTCCCCACTGCCTGTGGAACCGGGTGCGGGCATCGGCGCTCTCGGTGAGGTGGTGGTGGGCCTCCTTAAAGCGAAGGGTGCAGCTGGGGCAGGCCGTGAGAATGGGCCTGCCTGCCGGAGCCATGGCCAGGTTCCGTGTCACCAGGTCAAAGGCCAGGTCCCGGTCGATGCTGTGGGCCGAGGAGCTGCCGCAGCAGTTCCAGTCGGGAAGTTCCACCAGGCGGATGCCGATGGCCTCGCAGAATATCTTAAAGGACTCATGGTTTTCCATGGCCGACGTCTTCATGGAGCAGCCGGGAAACCAGGTGACTTCCATGGGGCGCGTTTCGCATTTCATGGCATTACCCCGCTTTTTTGAAAAGGTTTCGGATATCCCCCAGGGCCTTGACCCGCGAGGGCAGGATGTGGAGCTTTCGCCGGGTGAGCATGCGGACGCCAAGGTCCATGTCGCTGAAAAAATCCCGGGTGGCCAGCTTGTAGCGCATCATGATCTCGAGTTTGTGGGTGCGGCCGTGGCGCTTGACCGAGCCCAGCATTTCCCGGTGGAAATGGTAGATCTCTTCGTCGGGGACCTTGTCACGGGCAATGGCCATCTCCCGGAGGGTGTCCATGACCGCGGGGATGTCGATGCCGTTGGGGCACTCCATGCTGCAGGTGTTGCACCCCACGCAGATCCAGGGCCCGGAGGCGGTCAGGGCCTCCTCTTTCAGGCCGAGCTGCACGAGACGGATGATCTCATGGGGCTTTCTGTCCATGATGTGGGCAAACTGGCACCCGCCGGTGCAGGCGCTGCAGTTGTAACAGCGGGTGGGCACGGTGCCGGAGCGGCGCGTGACCTCGGTGATGAAACTGGGCATGATGTCTGCCATGATTCCTCCCTTGGGCTTTGGGGCCGTTTCGGTTCCTTGGCGGGAAACGGTCCGTTTTGTCGGGCGAAGGCTCATCATACCGGTCCGGGACGCAAAGGCCTTGACTCAGGTCAAAAAAAAGGAATTTTACCGGGGCGACTGGCAGGCAGGGCGGTTTGCGTGTATGGTGGGAACCCGACCCCGAATGTTGCCATTGTGGGGCAGGGGCGGGCTGGTTGGTCGGCCCAGGAAAAAAGGGAAAAAAAGTGACAGGCAAGGACCCGAATAAAAGGCAGGAAGGCCCCATGGCTTTGGATATCAATGAGTTTGTAAAGCGTTTGAAAGACGCCTACAAGGCGTGGAACGCACCGGTGATTACCTTTATGGCGGGCATTGGCGCCACTCCCTTTGAGGTGCTCATCGCCACCCTCTTGTCCCTGCGCACCAAAGACGAGGTGACGGCACCTGCGGCCCGGCGCCTCTTTGCCGTTGCCAACACACCTGAGACCCTCCTGGCCCTGGGCGAGGAGGAGGTGGCAAAACTCATCTACCCCGTTGGGTTTTATCCCACCAAGTCCAAGCGGATCATGGAGATCTCCACCATGATCCTGGACAAATACAACGGCGTGGTCCCCGATGACCTTGATGAGCTCCTTACCCTGCCCGGGGTGGGTCGAAAAACAGCCAACCTCGTTCTGGTGGAAGGCTACCAGATGGAGGCCATCTGCGTGGACACCCACGTCCACCGCATCAGCAACCGCATCGGCTACGTCAAGACCAAGAACGCCGACCAGACCGAAATGGCCCTGCGGAAAAAGCTCCCGAAAAAGCACTGGATCATCTACAACGAGATCCTCGTGGCCTTTGGTCAGGTGCTCTGTCGCCCCATCTCCCCATTTTGCTCCACCTGCCCCGTTGCCGACCTCTGCCCGAAAATCGGCGTGACCAAACACCGATAAGACCGGGCTGGGAAGGCACTTCGGCCTTCATTCCCCGTACCTGTTCAGTTACTAACGGGCGTCGCCCGTCAGCAAATGCGCAGGGCGAGGAACGAGCCCCGAAGCATTTGCAGGCCTGGGGTGCAGGGGCTCAGCCCCTGCCCGCCGGAGGCATGCTTTGTCTATTTTTCCATGAGGTGGGTGACGGCGCCTTCAAGGCCGTCCAGGGAGAGCTCGTACATGGGAAAGATCTGTCCGATGGCCTGGATGGTGCGGGTGTAGCCCCACATGTGGGCCTGGACCGGGTTGAGCCAGACGCAGTGGGGAAAGGTTTCGGAGAGAAACCTCAGCCGCTCGATGCTGGGTTTGCCGCTTCGGTCCTGCACATAGATGGATCCGTCCCGTGAGAGGAGTTCGTAGGGGGCCATGGAGGCATCCCCCAGGATGATGAGCCGGGTGTCCGGGTCGATGGTGGCGAACTCGTCGATGGATTTGGGTTTCCGGTAACGGCTGGCATCGAGCCAGACGCTGTCGTAGATGGTGTTGTGGAAAAAGTAGGTCTTTAAGTCCTTGAACTGGGCCCGGGCGTAGTCAAAGAGGGTCTGGATCACGTTGACGTAGGGTTCCATGGACCAGCCGCCGTTGTCGATCATGAGGATGATCTTGAGGCGGTCCCGCAGGCTCTGGTCAAAGACAAGCTCGATCTCCCCCCCGTTTTTCATGGTCTGGTAGATGCTTTCGTCCACGTTGATCTGGTCTTTGGGCCCGGCCGGGATGAGGTTCCTCAGGCGTTTCAGGGCTTCGCCGATGTGGGCCTGGGTCAGGGGGCCGTACCCGGAGTAGTCCTTGTAGCGGCGCTCCCCTGCCACCTTTACCGCGCTTTTGCTCCGCGATTCGCCCCCCACCCGCATGCCGCCGGGGTGGTACCCGGAGTGGCCCACGGGCGAGTAGCCCCCGGTGCCGATCCATTTGTTGCCCCCGTCGTGGCGCTCTTTCTGGTCTTCCAGGCGTTTCTTGAAATAGTCGATGAGCTCCTCCGGGGTGTATTTGGAGAGCTCGTTTTCATCCATCCCCAGGGCCTCGGCCATCTCCTTGGGATTCTGGAGCCATTCGTCCAGCATGGCCCGGGCCACCTCGTCCAGCTCCAGCCCTTCGTCCTCAGGAATCTCCACGCCCTTGAAATACCAGGCAAAGACCTGGTCGTAGATGTCGAAGTAGCGCTCGCTCTTGATGAGGATGGTGCGCGCGGCCGTATAAAAATCGTCCACGGAGTTCACCAGCCCCGAAGAGAGAGCCTTCTGAAGCCGCAAAAAGGAGGTGGGGCTCACCGGAACCCCGATCTCCTTGAGTTTGTAAAAAAAGTCGATGAACATGGTGCCTCCGGCGGGTCGCTTTTTGAAAAAAGCTCCGCAAAAACGTTCCGGTTGCAACAGCGATGTTCCATTCGTTCCTTAGGAAAATCGCTGTTGCGAAGTCATCAGGGGGTGCTCATGCCATGTTAAAACATCCGCCTGCGCGTCACCTGATTGGCGGCCCGGCTGTAGTCCGGGCTCTTTTTAAAGAGCACGCCGAGGAAGGGGATGTCCCCTTTGGTCAGTTGCTTGACCTTGAAGTCCGGGTCAGCCTGGAGGGCACGGATCCAGTTGATGAGTTCCCGGGTGGCCGGTTTTTTCTCGATGCCGTCGAGCTCCCGGAGTTTGTAGAAGGTGGTGGTGGCGTTTTCCACCAGGTCGTCGCTGATATCCGGGAAGTGGACACGGAGGATGCGGCGCATCACCTTGGGGTCGGGGAAGGCGATGTGGTGGAAGTTGCAGCGCCCGAGGAAGGGATCGGAGAGGTCCTTTTTGGAGTTGGAGGTGATGAGGATCACCGGGCGCGTCCTGGCCGAGATGGTCTTGTCGATCTCCATGATATCAAACTGCATCTGGTCCAGGACATCGAGCATGTCGTCCTGGAAATCGGTGTCGGCCTTGTCGATCTCGTCGATGAGGAGCACCACGCGCTTGTCGGCGGTGAAGGCCTGGCCGATCTTGCCCATGGCGATGTACTCTTCGATGTCCGAGACGTTGCGTGTGGAGTCGCCGAAGCGGCTGTCGTTCAGGCGCGTCAGGGTGTCGTACTGGTAGAGGGCCTCCACCAGCTTCATGCTGGACTTGACGTTGAGGGTGATCAGCGGCATGCGCAGGCTCTCGCTGATGGCGTGGGCCAGCATGGTCTTGCCGGTGCCGGGCTCCCCTTTGAGGAGCAGGGGCATTTCAAGGGCCATGGAGATGTTGACGATTTTGGCCAGCTCGTCATCCAGGACGTACTTTTTCGCACCGGTGAATACGGCGGCGTTTTCAGGTGAGGACATGGGGGATTCCTTTTCTTGGGGAGGGGGCGGAGCCTCCAATCAATGTGTTGTCGGGTCGTGGGCCATGGCGTCGACGGAGCGCTGTTCTGCTTCCGGGGCATGCCTTTTCCCTGCCGTGGAACCCTGGTCCCGAAATCTGCCTGTATCGTGACGTCGCTTCCGAAGGGGAAGCGTCGGTCGTTGGTCTGCGGATGTACCGTAATGCATGGGGTCGCGCAGCGAGCCCATGCACGGGCGTTTTATTACTCCATTGAGACATCAAACGCCCATTATAAGGGAGAGTTTGTCTTTTTGGGAAGGAATTTTATACGGCCGTCAAAAGAAGGGCGGGAAAAGGAAGCATACGGGCCCCCGGCGGGCAGGGGCCGCGTACAGAATGGTGACCGGGCATGGATCGCCTTATGCCTGGGCGCGCACCTTGTCCGAGAGGCCTTTGGTCAATGCCAGGACCTTTTCAGCCAGCTCCAGGGAGAGGGAGCCGGTGCCGCAGCTCGGGGTGATGAGGGTGGCGTTTATGAGGGCCTTTCGGTCAAAGCCTTTGGCTTCCAGGGTGCGCATCTGGGCATCCCATTTTTCATACAGGCTCTCCACGGTCTCCTTTTCGATGTCTGCCTTTTCGCCGGTGGGGACGATGCCCCAGGCGATGATGCCGCCTTTGTCCAGGTAAGCCTTCAGGGGCGCTTCAAAGAGGATGAATTTGTCGAAGTAGCTGTAGGCGTCGAAGCTGATGATGTCGATGGCCGCGTCGAACAAAAGGGTCCACTGGGTGTTGGCGCAGACATGGACCCCGGCCAGGCCCCCTTCCTTGTGAACGGCCTCGGCCATTTCGTTCAAGGCGGAGATGACGTGCTCTTCGGTGATGGTGAGGTAGGCGGAAGTGCCGAAGCCCGCCAGGGCCGGTTCGTCAAAGAAGACGATGGGCAGTGCCCCGGATTTGCCGAGCATGCGGGCCTGCCAGGCGGCGTTCATGGTGAGGTGTTTTACCATGATGTCCCGGAGCTGGTCATCGTAAAAAATGGCCCGGTCGTCCTGGTCCTTGACCGCAGTGCCGAAGGTGACCGGCCCGGTGATCTGGCCTTTGAGGGCAAGGGCGGACAGCCCGGGTGCCATGTCGGTCAACGTGAAAAAACCTCTGGCGCGCTCCTTGGAGATGCCGAAGGGTGACGCTTCGATGTCGCCGCCCCCCTCGCTGACGGTGAGGTAGGCTTCGTAGAAGGCGAGCATCTCTTCGGCAAAGGCCTCGGAGGTGGGGTCGATCCAGGAGGTCTCTTCGGTTTCCACGAGGCCGGGGAGACCGGGGAGAAACTGGTCCACCATTCCCTCTTTGGGGTTTGATGGGAGCTGGACCCACAGGGGGATCTCGGGGGTGTGGGCGAGGACGAGCTCAGTGGCCCGGAGGTGGTCGGACAGGGGGAGGCTCCCGATGAGAAGGGGCCTGCCTTGAGGGGTAAATGTGCTCATAATGTATTGAATCCCTTTTCAGTTATAAAGATTGACACCCTGCCGAAGCCGGTGGTATGTTCGGTGGTCGCGTGAACAACTGTGATGTATACTAAAACCCACACAGACCTTTGCATGAAGGGGGAACAGATGTTTGGACTTGGTCCGATGGAACTTACCATCATCCTCATCATCATTCTCATCATTTTTGGCGCCGGGCGACTTCCCGAGATCGGCTCAGGAATCGGGAAGGGCATCCGAAACTTCAAGAAATCCGTTTCCGAGACTGAAAACGAGAAGATCGAAGGGGACAAGAAGGACGACGCCTGAATGTGATGGGGCTCGGTATGCCGAGGCGAAACCGGTTGTCCGCTGAGCGTTACGGACAAGATACGCGGTTGGTTCCGGCAGCCTGATACACATTATGATATGCCGTGAAAGGGGGGACTTGACAAGGTCCCCCTTTTTTTATGGTGCCGTGGCCCTTGCCTCTTCTTTCGGGCCTGTTCCCATGCCCTCGGCGATGAACCGCCCTGCGCGTCCGCTGTGGGTCTCTTTGTTGCTCTCCATCACCTCCACCCTTGCTTCGGGCATGCTGCCCGCCATCTTCGTGATCTCCTCCACCCCATGCAACTTGTCGGAGGCCGCCCCGATGACCACCACCGGGGTGGCAACCCCGGGCAGGTCGTCCCATATGGTGTAGCCGTTCAGGGCACCGGCGTTGGCCTTCAGGCGAATGGGCTCGGCGTCCATGACGGTGCGGGTGTATTTTTGGGCCTGTTCGGGCTCCTTTTTCTTGTCCACCCGGAAGTTGACCAGGTACCAGACGATGAGGTAGCGGATGACGGTGAAAAAGCAGGGGGGGAGGAATCGGATGATGAAGTTGCCCCAGGCGGGGAAGGCAAAGGCGGTGACCGGGGAGATGAGAAAGGCCCCTTTGGGGGCGATCCTCCCGCCGGACATGGCCCGGGTCAGGGCCGTGGAGCCCAGGGAGCTGCCCGCCACGTAGAGGGGCGTTCCCGGAGGGACGAGCTCTGCCGCCACCTCGCCGATGTCGTCGGCGAGCCGGTCGATGTCAAAGCGGGGAAGGGGGCCTGCGGGGAGCCGGGCGCTTCGCTTTTCGCGGGATTCCATGTAGATGACACGGTAGTGGGGCGTGATCTCTTCAAGGACCTCATGCCATCCGGACAGGGCCGAGAGCCAGCCCGCCACAAAGAGCAGGACCGGCTTGTTTTCCCACGAGTCGGTTTTAAAATCATACAGGGTCAGGGTGACACCGTCGGAGACGGTCACAAGGGATTTGGATACCAGGATTCCCCTGGTTTCATATCGCAGGAGCTCTCTCATGATTTCTCAGGTCCGCTGGAATGTTACGTAAGGGGGAATCGGTACCCGCGGGTGAGACCGTTTTCCCGGGTATGGGTTGTTCTACCGGTTGCGGTAGCTGGCGCTGATCTCCTCAAGGGTGGCCAGGTACTCTTTTTGCCTGGCAAGGCCTTTGTAAAGAGCGATGTCGCTCTGGAGGCTTTCCAAGGCTTTGAGGACGTCCACGCCGTAGATGTTGGTGCCGGACTGGTCGGCTCGGTGGAGCACACGCACGGCGTAGTACGTGGCCAGGATCCGGTACCTGGAATTTCGCCGGAGGAGGTAACTCCTGCCGGACAGGGTGTGGAGGAAGTAGGTGGCGTAGAGGGTTTCCACCTCCGGGGTGCAGGCGGCGGGGACCACCTGGTGGCAGGTGCTGTCCGTCATGACCTTGTAGAGATCGGGGAGAAACGCTTCCACTGCATCGGGCTCTTTGTCCAGGAACCCTTTGAAGGCCATGATGTCTTTGGCCCCCAGGGTGCGGTAGAGGTGGGCGATGTTACGGAAAAGGGCCAGGGTGTCCAGGTCTTTTTCCACGATCTCCGGCGGGTTGCTCGCCAGGCGGGTGAGGGCGCTCTCAAAACGGGCCTGGGGCGCTTGATCCGAGGGGTATTTTTTCCCCAGGTAATCAAAAAAGGAGATCAGCCGTTTCTCCGACTCCGAGCAGCCGTCGGCCTCGCCGGAAGCTGGCTGGGCGATGCCCTCGGGGGTTCCCAGAACCTCGCTTACCTTCTGTTCATGGGTCTCCATGGTGGTATCGCTGTAAAGCTCTTCACGCAGGTCCTTGACCTCTCCTTTGAGCTTCTCCACATCAACCATCCATCGCTCCTGTTCCTGTTCGACGGCCTGTTGAACCGACGTGCTTTTCCAGCGCTGGGCCTGTTTGGTCCCAAAGTAAAGCGCTGTTGACAATGCGGTGATGACGACAAGGGAAATAGCGACACGCTTCATGATCACTCCAGATCTGTTATGTAGGAACGGTGACGCGGTTGGCATTAGGCCGGGAAGGCTCGCCCTGTGGGGAGGGCGGCGTCACTGATGAACAAACTTAATAAAATATGATACACCATAATCGATGCTTGTGCAAAAACTCATGCGGCGGCACGCACCTTCGGTAAATGGGCGGATGTCGTTGTCGCGACGCGTTATTCTGAGAATCCAGGCGTTTTTGATGCGATTTGAAGCCTGCGGTATGGAGAAAAGAGGAAACGATGGCGATACCTGAGATGGACACCCCCACCACGACCCCTGCGCAAAAAGCCCGAGGGACCCTGATGATCCTGACGGCGGCCCTGGGGTGGGCCTCTTCCGGAACAGCGGCCAAACACCTGTTTCTCATGGGGGTGACCCCTGCGGGCCTGGTCCAGATGCGGGCCACCCTGGCCGCGGTGCTTATCGGTCTGTGGATCGCCATGACGCGGCCGGACCTGTTTCGCGTTGAAAAACGTGACCTGCCGCGCATCCTGGCCCTGGGGTTCCTGGGCATGGCCATGGTGCAGTTTACCTACCTGTTTGCCATCAGCCGAATTCATGTGGCCGTTGCGATTCTCATGCAGTACATGGCACCGGTGGTTATCTTTTTCTGGGCCCTGGCCTTTGGGTCCAAAAAGCCCACCCTGCTTTCGGCAGCGGCCATTGCCGTCACCGTGCTGGGGTGCTACTTCGTTTCGGGCGCCTATGACTTCGATTTGTCCGAGCTGGACCTGCTGGGGCTGGGCAGCGGGCTGGCCTCGGCCGTGAGTTTTGCCGTGTACACCCTGTTGGGGGAAGGGCTGGTGGGGCGCTACGATCCCAGGGCCGTGACCTTCCACGCCTTTTTCGTGGCGGCGGTGACCTGGAACATTGCCTCCGCCCCCCTCTCCTTTGTGGGCATGTGCGCGGATCCCGCGTTTCTCTTCTGGGGCCTCTATGTGGTGGTGATCGGGACCGTGGCTCCCTTTCTCCTGTATGTGGCGGGCATGAGGAATATCAGCTCCGTCAACGCCTCCATCACGGCCACCACCGAGCCGATCTTTGCAGGGCTCATCTCCTGGGTGTTCATCGGCGAGGCCCTGACCCCCGTCCAGATGGCCGGGGCCGCCCTGGTCCTCTTGGCCGTGGGGGTGCTGACCGTCAAGGGGTGAGATCAGGCCGAGGGCAACAGGGCTTTTTCCCGGGGGCGCTTTTGACCTCCCCGTGGATTTTAAGTATAATAACCCATCGGTTTCCGGCTGTGATCCGCCCTTGTTTCATAAGGTCCCCTTCCTTTTGCGGAGCGCTTGCCGGGCCTCCTTTACCCACCTTTGTTTTTTTCGTATCGCCGCCTGATGTGGCCAGCTGACGTCTACTGCCCCTCCAACCCATGTGCGGGCACGCTCTTTTGAGGATTGCTACCCATGCAAAAAAAACACAAGTCTGCGGGGATCCACGATATCTTTGCCTGTTCCAGCACCCACGTGTCTCGTGAGATCGACGCCATGGAAGACACCCTTGCCGCCCAGGGGGGAGACCGCCGTGTCGTTGACTCGCTGCGCAAGGCCTGTGCTCGCCTGGAGCATGTCCACTGTGTGCACAGGGCCGTCCGGCGGTCCCTTGCCGTGACGTCGGGCATGAAGAGTCCCGAGGTGTTGATCGGAAACGTGTGCCGGACCCTGGTGGATGCCGGAGGGTACGAATCGGTCTGGATTGTCCTGTTCGGCACGGACAGGAGGCAACGCACCTGGGCTCAGTCCGGCATGGGGGAGAAGGGGGAGGCCCTGGGCCGGAAACTGGAGGCCGGCTGGCTTCCCCGGTGCGGCAGGGACCTTTTGACTCCGGAAGGGGGATATTGCCAGGCAGAGGCCGGCGGGATCTGTGCGAGCTGCTCCTTTGGGAGCGCGTGCAGCCAGCAGGGGAGCATCGTGACCCGGCTGGCCCGGGGCGGGCAGCTCCTGGGGATGATGAGCGTGACCCTTCCGTCCCACGAAACGGCCGGGGACGAGGAGGCGTGCCTGGTGCAGGAGGTGGAAGTGGAGGTCTCCCGTGCCATTGAGGGGGTGAACCGGGACCTGGACCGGGCCGAGACCGAGGCCGGCCTGGGGGAATCACGGCGCGTCATGGACACCCTTTTGAAAAACCTGCCGGGCATGGCTTACCGGTGCAAGTACGATGGGGAATGGACCATGGTGCTTGTGAGCCGGGGGGGATATGAGCTGACCGGCTACCACCCGGAGGAGATGGTGGGGAACCGGGCGGTGGCCTACAACACCCTGGTGCACCCTGAGGATCGGGCCATGGTCAAGGAGACCGTGGATGCAGGTGTCTCGGGCAGCGACTCCTTTGAGATGGAGTACCGCCTCCTGACCAGGGACGGCACCGAAAAGTGGGTCTGGGAGAAGGGCAGTGTGGTCCGCATCGGCGGGGTGGTGGTGGCCCTGGAAGGGTTTGTCACGGACATCACCCAGCAGAAACATGCCATAGAGGGCCTTCGCTGGAGCAACCGGCGTTACCGGATCCTGGTGGAAGACATGCCGGCCATGGTGTGCCGGTTCCTGCCCGACGGCCGGTTGACGGACGTCAACGAGAGTTACTGCCGCATGTTCGGTATGGCCCGGGAAGAGCTTTTGGGGCAGAACTTTTTTGCCTTTCTTCCCCCGGCGGTGCGGGACCCCGTGCGGGATCATTTCCTTGAGCTGACCCCTGAAAACCCCATGGACACCTACGAACATGAGGTGATTAACCCCACCGGCCGAAGGGGCTGGCAGGAGTGGACGGATCGCGCCATTTTTTCCGATGACGGGGAGCTTCGGGAATTCCAGTCCATCGGCCGGGACATCACGGAGCGGCGCCGTGCCGAAGAGGCCTTGAGGGCCAGCGAGAGGCGGTATCGGGCGTATATCGACAACTCCCCGGTGGGGATTTTCATTTTCGGCGAGGAGGGGGGCTTTGTGGAGGCCAACGAGGCCGCCTGCAGGATGGTGGGCTACACCCGAAGCGAGCTGGCGGCCCTGAAGGTAATCGACATCGTCGGTGCCGACGGCACCGGCAAGCGAGCGCCCAACTTTGAGCGGCTGAAGCGGGAGGAACATGTCCGGTCCGAGACCCCGCTGCACCATAAAAACGGGGCGATTATCCACGGCATCATCGAGGCCGTGGCCCTGGGTGAAGGCACCTACATGGCCTATTTCATCGACCAGACCGAGCAGAGAAAACTGCAGTCCCAGCTTCAGCAGGTGCAGAAGATCGAATCCGTGGGTCGGCTGGCAGCAGGCGTCGCCCATGACTTCAACAACATGCTCTCCCCCATCCTGGGGTATGCGGAACTCCTGCTGGACGAGCTTCCCGAAGGGGAGGAGTGTTACGGCTATTCCCTGGAGATCAAAAACGCTGCCGAGCGTTCCCGCAACCTGGTGCGGCAACTTCTGGCCTTCAGCCGAAAGCAGGTGCTCCGGCTGGACCCCCTGGACCTGAGGGCCATTGTTGCCGGGATGCAGCCTCTGTTGCGGCAGACCCTCCGGGAGGATATTGCCCTCACCGTCTCCCTGGCGGAGACTTCGTGCCCGGTGCGCGCCGACATGGGCCAGGTGGAGCAGATCCTCATGAACCTGGCCGTCAACGCCCAGGATGCCATGCCCGACGGCGGGGAACTCTCCATTGCCGTGCGCATGGTCGTTCAGGAGGCCGATGCGCCTCGGCTTCACCTGGACCTCTCCCCGGGGGAGTATGTGCTGGTGGAGGTGCGGGACACGGGGCACGGCATGGACCCCACCACGGCCGAGCATGCCTTTGAGCCTTTTTTCTCCACCAAGGGCAAAGGGGGAACCGGGTTGGGGCTCTCAACGGTGTACGGGATCATTACCCAGCACGGGGGGGCGGTGCGCATGGATACCCGCCAGGGGGAAGGCGCGGTGTTCTCCCTCTATTTCCTCCGGGAGGAGGAGCCCGTGGCCGAGATGCCCGAGGTGACCGAGGAGAAGGCCGTGGCCTCGGGCCATGAGACGGTGCTGGTGGCCGAGGACAACGAGGTGGTGCGGAACATGACGGTGAGCGTTCTGACCCGCCTGGGCTATCGCGTCTTTGACGCCGCGGGCGGTGAGGAGGCCCTGGCCGTCCTGAAGAACCACGAAGGGGCCGTGGACCTGCTCCTCACCGATGTGGTGATGCCGGGCATGAACGGCCGGGAACTCTACACCCGGGTATCCCAGCTCTACAGCGGGATCCGCGTCCTTTACATGTCCGGGTACTCAGACGACGTCATCGCCCACCACGGCGTGCTGGAAGAGGGGATCCATTTTATCCAGAAGCCCTTTACCATCGAAGGGCTCACCAGCAAGGTGAGGGAGGTGCTGGATATTGCCTGCTGCGCCGGGGCTCCAGGGTCATGAAAGGTCTTGATAGGCCCTTGAAACACGGGTCACCGTGGTGATGCCGCAGGCCGCTGCAAAGGCAAGGGCCAGAGCTGGAAAGGCCGTTGGAAACAGGCAGGCTGCCACATAAAAGGCGATGGTCTCGGTTCCTTCGGTGAGTCCTTCCAGGTAGTTGAGGGCTTTTCCGCTGGGGTCACGTCCCTGTTTGTGGGCCATGGCCGCATAGGCCAGAAAGCTGGATCCGGTCCCCACAAAGCTGAAAATGAGCACGGACGCAGCCAGGGCGTTGCGCCCGGGATCGGCCAGGGCAAACCCCACCACCACGGCGGAGTAAAAGATAAAATCCAGGACAATGTCCAGGAACCCTCCCGCATCCGAAGGGCCAGCGTCCCGGGCCAGGATGCCATCAATACCGTCTGCGATGCGGTTGGCAACAATAAACACAAGGGCCACGCCGTACCACCCCATGGCAAGGGCCGGCACCGCCAGCACCCCCACGCCGAATCCCGTCATCGTCACCTTATCCGCATGCACCCCCCGGGCCTTTAACGGGGCGGCCAATCCCTCCAGGGGGCGTTTCACCCACCCCGCACTCCATTTATCCAGCATATGTTTTCCTCCTTAATGTTCTTACGATCCCTCAATAGCCAAACCCCGTTTAAAAGCAGCCTCCGGCGGCCAGGTGGGGGCACCTGGAAACCCTAAGGCGAATGCGTGGAGGGAGTCATGATGCAATGGTTTTATGGGCATTCGCGTGATGTGCGACATGGGGCAACCGCTTATGCTCGAGAGGCCCATGACATTACTTCAGATTAACCTGAATCAGTTGTAACTGGTCGGCTTGCCGATAACGCTCGGCCGGTCCGAGGCGTTCACAAGACCTGTTTGTCAAACTTTTTAAAAGTTTGGCCCCCGGCAGGGCCGCCGGAGACGTTTTTTTAGCGTTTTATCTGATTTTCCAATCGAATGAGCCGGCCGCCTTCGGGGATGTCGTCTTCGTCGTGGGTGACGAGGAGGGCCGGGATTCCCATGGCGGTGATCTGGTCGAAGACAAAGGCCCGGAAGCTTTTTCTCAAGGGCTTGTCCAGTTTGGAAAAGGGTTCGTCCAGCAGCACGGCGTCGGGGCGGCTGATGAGGGCACGCATGAGGCTGATGCGGGCTTTTTGGCCGCCGGAGAGGGCCGTGGGGTGGCGGTGTGCCAGCTCGGCGAGGCCCAGCTTCGAGAGGACCTGCATCGCTTTGTCCCGCCGTTGGACCGGTTTCCCGCCGGGCAGGGCGAACAGAAGGTTTTCCAGGACGGTCATGTGGGGAAAGAGGAGGTCGTCCTGAAAGAGGATGGCGATGCCCCGTTTCTCCACGGGCAGGCCCGAGAGGGACCGCCCGCCTAGGGAAAGCTCTCCCGTGGCCTTGAAGGCCGGGGCCAGGGCCCCTGAGATCCAGCTGAGGATGGTGGATTTTCCGCAGCCCGACGGCCCCATGAGGGTGACCACCTCCCGGGGGGCCACGGTGAAGCTCAAGGTGTGGCAGAGGGCCTCGGTGCCGTGATGGATGGTGAGGCCGGAGACGGCCAGTGTGTGGGTCATGGGGTGCCTCGCTTGAGTCGTGGAATCACGAGGGCCGTGGCATAGGCCAGGGTGGGCAGGGCGACCTGGATCAGTGCGTAGACCGCGGCAAGGCGCCTGTCCACTCCGCTGCCGATGGCCACGGCCTCGGTGGTGATGGTGGGGACCCGCCCGCCCCCGAGCATCAGGGTGGGGAGGAACTGGGCGATGGAGACGGAAAATCCCACGGCCCAGGAGAAGAGAACGGGTCGAAGGAGCATGGGCAGCTTGATCCTGAAAAAGCAGGCCAGGGGCGACCGGCCCATGGAGAGCCCTGCGGTGACGTAGCGCTGGTCAAAGGCAAGGTAAGTGCCGTTGAGGCAGAGCCAGGTGTAGGGAAAGACAAAGAGGAGGTGCCCCCACATCACCAGGGCGAGGGACCCGGAGAGGCCTGCCTTGAGGGCTGCCACCTGGATCCCGAAGACCATGGGGAGCTGGGGGAGCAGGATGGGCAGGGCGATGAGGCCCAGGGGCAGGCACCTCTGGGAGCGTGCCTGATGCTCCAGGCAGCCCACCACAAGAAAAACGGCCGTAGCGCTCACCACGGCGGCCATGGCAAGGGACACGCCCATGGGTTCCGAGGCAAAGGGCAGCTCCGCCGTCCAGTTCACCAGGGTCATGCGGGAGGGCAGGGCATGGGGGAACCGCCACCTTTGTGCCACGCTCCAGAGGCAAAGCCCGGCAAAGACCGACAGGGTGACAAGAGCCCCTGCCGGAACGCTGAGGCGGGCGATTCCTGCCAAAAAGCGGCTTGGGCGTCCGCGCCTTCCGTTGATCTGGTTTTTTTTGAGCAGGGGGGCCAGGAGGCGCTCCACGGCCATCCAGCACCCCATGAGCCCCAGGGTCAGGCCGAAGAGGAGAAGGGCCCCTGCAGCTGCCCGGGGCATGAGGGCAAGCTCCGGCTCCTGGAACCAGTGAAACACCTTGACCGCCAGGGTGGGGGGCCTGTTGGGGCCCAGGAGCAGGGCCATGTCCACCACCGAGAGGCTGTAGGCCATGGCGGCAAATAAGGGCAGCCGGATCAGGGGGTAGAGCTGGGGGATGAGGAGCTTTTGCCAGACCCGGTGAGGCGGGTAACCGAAGCTGCGCCCGAGCCGGAGCTGACGGTCCGTGTCGATCTGGGAGAGGGCCGCCATGCACATGAGGATGAGAAAGGGGGTCTCCTTGAAGGCCAGGGCCAGGGTGAGGGTAAGGCCCAGGGGATCCTGGATGATCTGCCAGTCCGGGGGGCGGTGCCAGCCGGTGAGGACCGGAGAGATGAGGCGCACCAGCCAGCCGCTGGGGGAGATGAGGAAGGCAAAGCCCACGGCAAAGGCCACATGGGGCAGGGCCAGCACCGGGGGCAGCACCCGCCGGATCCACGTCCACCAGCCGGTGCCCCGGGTGAAGGTGACCACAAGCAGGGAAAGGGCCAGGGAGAGGAGCGGGGCGCCGACACCCGACAGCACGGTGAGGCCCATGCTTGTCCCCAGGCCCGGTTCGGCCAGGAGCAGGCGAAAAGCCCCTGCGCCCGGGCGCAGGGCTCCTGTGGCAGGCACCGCGCCCAGGGCGGGAAGCACCACGCCAGCTAAGCCGAAGGCCAGGGGGGCCAGGCAGAAGATCGCAACAAGGGTTGGGAAAACACGCAGCATCATAGACGTCCCTTTGGCATCACTGCCCGTACCGTTTATTCCACTCCTTCTCAAGGGCCGTCATCCAGGAGGGGTGGGGCTCGGCCACGCTTTTGCAGAGCGCGGGGGCGGTTTTGAAGAGGGCTTGCTCTTCGGGCGTTAACCTGGCCATGGCAAGAACCGCGGGGTCACCCCAGATGTCGGTGTCCGCTTTTCTGGCCTGGGCCTCGGGGGACAGGAGAAAGTTGATCACCACCTTGGATGCTGCCTTGGCGTCGCTGTTGTAGGGGATGGCCAGAAAGTGGCTGTTGGTGAGGGCGCCCATGTCAAAGACCAGGGACCGTGCCCCGGCGGGGAGGAGGCCCTGTGCGGCTTTGGCGCGGGCGTCCTGGGGGTTGAAGCTGATGGCCAGGTCGATCTCCCCGTCGTCTAAGAGCTGTACCATGTGGGAACTGCCCGTGGGAAAAGCCCCGGCCCTGCGCCAGGCAACGGGGTGAAGGGCGTCGAGCCATCGCCACAGGGGCGCTGTGACCCGGGCCACGTCGGCTTCGGAGGCAGGGTTGTACAAGGGGGCCGGGTCGTCGGTCAGGTCCAGGAGCACCTGCTTGAGAAAGGAGGAACCGTGGAACTCTGGAGGCATGGGGTAGGCCACGCGTCCGGGGTGGGCCTTGGCGTAGGCAAGCAGGGACGCTGCGTTTGTGGGGGGCTCCGGCGTGCGCTGGGGATCGAAGATGAGGTTGAGTTGTCCCACGCCCCAGGGGGCCTCCAGTCCCTCCACCGGGACGGTGAAATCCCTGTCCACCTGGAGCCTTTCCCGGTCCACCAGGGTGTCGTTGGGCAGCTCCTTGACAAAGGGGCCGTGGAGGAGCCCGGCCTCCTTCATGGCCTTGAAGTTCTCGCCGTTGATCCAGATCATGTCAACGGACCCGTCCCGGGTCTTGCCTGCGACTTTTTCCGCCAGAATGCGGCCCACCACGTCGGAGATGTCCGTGACTTTCACATGGACAAGGCGAATGCCGTAGCGCTTTTTCACCTCGGCCCCGGCCCATCGGATATAGGTGTTGATCTCCTGGCTGCCGCCCCAGGCGTTGAAGTAAACGGTCTGCCCCCGGGCGTCGGAAAGGGTCTGTTGCCAGGGTCCGGCGTGGGCCGACGAGAGGGGCAGGAGAAGGGCCAGGCAGAAAAGGAGGCGTGTGAGCATGATGGGCTGTCCTTTCGAAAAGGGCGGTTTATCGGCAGGTGTCTGCTCTATGGGAATTATTGGAATTGCCAATGACGTACTGCGATATACATCAATGCGAAAGACAATGCTACCATTTTGAGGATGTCCGGGGAAGGTGAAAGGGGGGGATATTCAGGGCCAACGCACTCAACAATTCCATTGCCTCCGGCGGGTCGCTTTTTGAAAAAAGCTCCGCAAAACGTTCCAGTAAAAACGAAAAAAATGAGAGGGGCTATGGCCGGTTGCGACCCGTCCAAAAAACGAAACCTGTTTGTCAAACGTTTCAAACGTTTGGCTCCCGGAAGGGCCGCCGGAGGCAACATCTGAATGCGTTGGCCCTGATTGGGTGGAAGGGCAGGGTTATGCGGCGTCTCCATGGAAGAAAACCGCACCCATGGCGCAGACGAAGTGGGCGGTGTGGCTTTCGTTGCTCCACTCCAGGTCGATGCCGAAGCATCGCCGGGCCAGGTCCATGAGATTCACCCCCAGGGATTCAAGGCTGAAGATTCGTTGATCGGGCTTGGCGCATATGGTGACCCCCTCTTCAGCGACGCAGCGATCGCATGCCATGCAGGGGCCGGCACCGGCAATGGTGTAGCCCTCTTCCCGTGAGGCGTAGAGCTCATCCACCAGAAAACCGCGGACCTGCTTGAAACAGAGGCGGTAACGGTCCTGCAGGAGCTCCCCGGAGAAGTATTCCAGGGGAAGGCGAAGGCAGATGACCCGGGCGCTTTTTTTGCCTTGCGTGTAGTGGATAAACGTCGGGCTGAACGGGGGGCAGGCGAGGTTGGTGCCGTATTGGCGGCAGGCTTCGCAGGCCGTTTTGTACCTGCTGTGGTGCTCGATGGCGGAGAGGGGCACCACGGTTTCAAACCGCTCGTAATAGATGGGCTCCCCCGACGGGTCCGCCGCTTCGCAGACGGCCATGGAGACATCCTCCCCCACGGGGATGCGACGTTCGCGGCTCGAGATGTTGACGGAGTAGGCCAGGGCTTCCTGCCTGGCAACGTGGTTGGTGCAGGCGGGGCACCGTCCTTTTGATTCATCTCTCCAGATTTCGAGCTCCTGTCCGCAGTGGGGACAGGGAAACAGCTCGGGGACAGACATCAGGGTCTGGTCCCTTCCAGGGCACCTGGGCAACATGACTGGCTCTCCTTTGGTGCATGGCACCATGGGGCGTTGTGGTGACGGATGGGAACACCCATGGGGTCTCCCTCCGTTGTTTTGCGCCGACATCGTCCATCTTGTCGGGGTGCTCGGTGAAAAAGCAAAAAAAGGTATTTCGCAGGTGCAGTATGCGGTGCTAAAGGTAAGTAATGCGGGATAGTGCCTGATGGTGTGGTATATTTCTATATATCTGAAATTGTATGTTATTGAAAGAAGAAAATGGTCGGCTTGCGGAGCGTTCGTTAAAGAATCAGGCGCATGTTATTTAGGTGAAAAAGGACAGGCAACAGATTCAAGACTATATATAGTTAAGTGCGGCGGGCGACGCCGCTTCCATCTTCAGGTAATGTGGGGATTTTGCCAATTCTTCGCAATTTTTCCAGGCCCCGGGCCCGCCCGGTGGCAGGTCGGCGGGCACCCATGGGTTGCTGTGCGGGGACTTTGTGTTTGGGGCCTCCCTTGGTACGGCTTGTGCAACACGAGGGGGGAATCACCGGCCGGTTCCACCGGAGGGTGAGGGCACGCATGGGCGACGGTGAATGAGCCAAGGCGGCGGCCCCGGCAGAGATTATGGATGCAGCTCCATTCCCCCCGGAAGAGACGGCTTCTCCCCTGCCCGGATACGGCGCATGTGCCACCGCCTTTTTATTTGCCGCAGGCGCTTTCAGGCACGTCCCCTGAACGTCCAACCACTGCCTGAAGCGCCCCCATGCAGCCCCCCGTCTCCTCCTGGTGTCCACGGCCGGTTGACATGCCATGATATCGGGGACCGGTATCGCCTGTTTGACACCGATGCCGACGCCCTTGGAACTCAACCGGTAACCGAAGAAAGAGAGCCCTGTGCCCCGCTGCGGGGTGCCTCGGCATAATGGGAGCGACGAGCCTATGTTTACTGTCATCGGAGAGCGGATCAACACTACCCTGAAAAGCGTGAAGGCGGCTGTGGCCGACCGGGACGCCGACTACATCGCAGAGGATGTAAAAAAGCAGGAGGCCGCCGGGGCCACGTACATTGACGTCAATGCCGGGGCCCGTATCGGGTGTGAAGAAGAGGACATGCGCTGGCTCCTTGGGGTGGTTCAGGAGGCGACTTCCCTTCCCCTGTGTCTGGACAGCCCGGACCCCGCGATCCTGGAGATGGCTTACGGCCTTGCAGCGCAGAAGCCCATGATCAACTCCATCAGCCTGGAGACGGACCGGTTCGAGCCCATGATGGCTTTTTTCAAAGGGAAAGCGTGCCGGGTGGTGGCCCTCTGCATGGACGATTCCGGCATGCCCACTTCCGTGGATGAGGTCTTTGACCGGGCCAGGCGCCTGGTGGAGTCCCTTGCTTCCATCGGGGTGGAGCGGGACGACATCTTCATCGACCCCTTGATTCAGCCCCTGAGCGTGGCAACAGGCAACGGGACCATGGCCATGGAGGCGGTGGAGCGCATCATGACGGAACTTCCCGGGGTGCACACCACCGGCGGGCTTTCCAACATTTCCTTCGGCCTTCCCCAGAGGCGGATGGTGAACCGCAATTTTCTGGCCATGATGATGGCCCGGGGCCTTGATTCGGCCATCATGGACCCCCTGGACGGCGAGCTGATGGCCACGTTGACCACGGCCGTCGCCCTGAAAGGCGGGGATAAATTCTGTATGAACTACCTTAAGGGCGTGCGCGCAGGCAGGATCAAGGCGTAACGATTTCGGGGCGCATCCATGGCGCCCCTTTTGGTAAGCCGGCTGCACGCGGCCTTGGTCCCGCCGCGTTTTTTCCCGTGGTATGGCGGGACGGGCGCCGCGCTGCAGCGGCTTTATCAAGACCTCACCGAGTGGAAAACGGCGGTGGGGCGGTGGAGGGTTGGTTTTTCCGGCGGGTTTGTGATACCCCTGACAACAGGTGAAAGATCAGCGGAAACATCCCTTTTTATGGCCTCGGCTCATTGCAGGGCAGGGGCCGGGATGCTTCGAATGAACACAAAAAAGAGGGGGGCATGGTGCGACGGCCTGACGTGAGGTTCCTTTTGGCAGCTCTTTTGCTGCTTTTCGCTTTTTCGGCCGCGGCATCGGCTGCCACCCCCGCCGCTGTGGATCCGCTGACCCCTGAAGAGCGTCAATGGCTCACCGCCCATGACGGCAAGATCCGCCTGGCCCCGTCCCCCAACTGGGAACCCCTTGAGTTTTTCGATGAAAACGGACGCTACCGTGGGCTCGTTGCCGACTACATGCACCTTGTGGAGGAGCGCCTTGGATTTCGGTTCAAGGTGATCCGCATCGATTCCTGGGAGAATGTCCTGACCCTGGCGCGCCACCGGGAGGTGGACATCATCAGCGCCGCCCATCATACCCGCGAACGGGGGGAATTCCTGAACTGGTCCCCGACCCTTTTTACCCTCTCCAACACCATCATCGTCAAAAAGAGCGTGCCGGGCGTGCTGACCCTGGGCCGGATGCAGAACATGACCATCGGCGTGCCCGCCGGTTACGCCGTGTACCATTACATCAGGGGCACCTACCCGGACCTCAACCTGGTCCCCGTTTCCAGCGGCCGTGAGGGGATGCGCATGGTCTCCTTCGGGGAGCTCGATGCCATGATCATGGAGGTGCCCAACGCCCTGTTTGTCATCGAGGACCAGCAGATCACCAACCTGAGGCTGGCCGGCACCATTGATTTCAAGGTGGAACTGGGCACGGCCACCCGAAATGACTGGCCCCTTCTCGGGAGCATCATGGAAAAAGGGCTGGCCCTCATCACCGAGGAGGAGCGGGCAGACATCTACAACAAGTGGGTCCGGCTGGAACAGATCCCCTTTTACCGGAACCCCACCTTCTGGACGGTGATCAGCTCCATGTTCATCGTGGTGGCCGTGATCATGGCCGCTGTCATCGCCATCAACCGCACCCTGAAGATGCAGGTGGCCCAGCGCACCGAGGAGTTGCGCGTCAACGAAAAAAGGCTGGAAGCCCTGCTGCGCCTCAACCAGATGACCGAGGCCTCCTTAGACGAGATCATGGCCTTTGCCGTGAAGGAGGCGGTGAAGCTGACCCGGAGCCGGTTCGGCTACCTGGCCTTTGCCGACAGCACCGGGTGGCTCTTTGTCCATGACTCCCCGTACGCCGCCGCGGGCAAGGGGTGGACCGCCACCTGCACCCCGGAAGGCTTTCCCGATGAGTTTAAGGGATTCTGGGGCGAGGCCCTGGCCAGGCGGGTGCCGGTGACCACCAACGATTATCCGGCCAGCAACCCGGCCATGAAGGGCGTGCCCACCGGTGTCGGCCCCATTTTCCGGTACATGAATATTCCGGTATTGAAGCGCGGAGAGGTGGTGGTCGTTGCCGGGGTGGGCAACAAGCCCGTTCCGTATGACGACGCGGACCAGCGCCAGGTGACCCTGCTCATGGCCGGGATGTGGCGCATGGTGCAGAGGCGCCGATCCGAGGAGGCCCTGAAGCAGAGTGAAAAAAGGTTCCGGGACCTGGTGGAGAGCGCCCTGACGGGCATCACCATCGTCCAGGCCGGGGAGGTGGTGTACAACAACCCCGAGCAGGAGCGGATCATGGGGGCGCTGGCTCCCTTCGGGACACGCCGGGATGAGACGATCCACCCCGACGACCTCGAAGCCGTGAACCGTTTTTCCGAGGCCGTCATGAACGGGGAACCGGGTCTCCATGAGGCGGAGTTTCGGTTTACCCCCACCACCGGAAGCAAGGATGAGGGGCGACAGATCTGGGTGACCTGCCGGGCCAACCCCATCGAGTTCCAGGGGGAGTCGGCCATGCTCATCAACACCATGGACATCACCTGGGCCAAGGAGCTCGAACACCTGCTGGTGGTTCAGGACAAGATGGCCTCCCTGGGGCACGTGGCCGCAGGCATCGCCCATGAGATCCGGAACCCCCTGTCGGGCATCAATATTTACATGAGCACCCTGGAAAAGAGGGTGGCCGCCGGACGGTCCATGGCGGAGCTGGAGCCGGTGTTTCGCCAGGTGCGTTCGGCTTCGGGAAAGATTGAGTCGGTGATCCGGCGGGTGATGAACTTTTCCAAACCGTGTGAACCCAAGATCGTGCTGACCCGGATCAACAAGCCGGTGCGGGAGGCTCTGGCCCTGTCCATGATGATGCTCACCAAGAGCAACATCCATGTGGAGCAGCGGCTGGACGAGGCCCTGCCCAGGTGTTATGCCGAGCCCCAGCTCATTGAAGAGGTGGTGCTCAACCTCATCACCAACGCGGCCAGCGCCCTAAAGGCATGGCCCTGGGAGAAGCGGATTCGCGTCTCCACTTTTCTGGAGGGGGGGGAGATCATCCTTCAGGTGGAGGACTCCGGGCCCGGGGTTCCCCGGGAGGTTCGGGACCGGGTCTTCGAACCGTTTTTTACCACCAAGAACAACAGCACCGGCATCGGCCTGAGCCTCTGCCACCGCATCGTTACCGACCACGGCGGCAGCATCCGGGTGGAAGAGGGCGAAGGCGGCGGGGCCCGGTTTGTGGTGGCCCTGCCCCTGGAGGGCGACCGCGGCGAATCCCGGAATGTCCGGCATGGGCTGTAGCGGTGGGTGCGCCGATATCACTATATCGCCCGGATGGTTGACTGTCCGGGATGGGGACAATGCAGAGTATGATGACGATCGATTACAAAATATTTATCGTAGATGATGAGGAGACAATCCGGGAGGGTATCACCCTGGCCCTCTCCGACCGGTATACCCTCACGGGGTTTGCCGACGCGGAGTCGGCCATAAAGGGGGTGACGGCCGATGCCCCGGACCTGATTCTCCTGGATATCGGGCTTCCCGGCATGGACGGGGTCGAGGCCCTGGGCCGGATCAAGGAGATCCATCCGGATGTGCTGGTGATCATGATCACGGCTTACGAGGACATCAATTCCGTGATCACCTGCATGAAAAAAGGGGCCTACGACTACATCATCAAGCCCATCCACATGGAGGGGCTTGAGAACACCATTGAAAACGCCCTGGAAACCATTCGCCTGAGAAAAGAGGTGAGGGCCCTGCAGGAGCGGCAGCTCACCGAGAACATGCCCTGCTTCATCGGGGAGAGCAACGCCATCCACGACATCATGGAGTTCATCACCATGGTGGCCAAGAGCCCGGACACACCGGTGCTGATTCTGGGGGAAACCGGCACGGGCAAGGAGCTCATTGCCAGCACCATCCACTACCGCAGCCCCAACTTCAAAGGTCCTTTTGTGACGGTGAACTGCGCGGCCATTCACAAGGAACTCATTGAAAGCGAGCTCTTCGGGTATGAAAAGGGTGCCTTCAGCGGGGCCAGCACCACGGGCAAGACCGGGCTCATCGAGGCGGCCGAAGGCGGGACCCTCTTTCTGGACGAGGTGGGGGACATGGGCCTCGATACCCAGGCCAAGCTCCTTCGGTTCCTTGAAGAGGGCGAGTTCTACAAGGTGGGGAGCACGGTGAAGCGCAAGGTGAAGACCCGCATCGTCTCGGCCACCAACCGGGATCTGGACAAGATGATCACCGAGGAGACCTTTCGTAAGGATCTTTTCTTCCGCCTGGGGGTCATCAAGATCAACGTCCCCTCCCTGAACGAGCGGCGGGAGGACACCCTGATCCTTGCCCGGAACTTCATGCACACCTTTGCCGAGAAGTTCGGAAAAACCATCACCGGCATGACCGAGGAGGCCGAAGACCGTCTCCTTATCTACAGCTGGAGCGGCAACGTCCGGGAACTCAAGAACATGATGGAGCGGGGGGTGCTCACCGCAAGGGGAGAAAAACTCACCGTGGAGGACCTGGGCCTTGAAGACGTCCGGCGTGGAGAGATCATGGAATCCGGCCCCACCGGCTTTGCGCCCCTGCCCCCCACGGGCATCGATATCCAGGAGGTGAGGACCGCCATGGAGACCTTTTATTTCAAAGAGGCCCTGAAGATGGCCAAGGGCAACGAGTCCAAGGCCGCTCGCCTGCTCAACCTCAACCATCACACCTTCCGCTACCAGCGCAAGAAAATCCTGCCTGACGATTAGGCAACCAAGGCCGTCGACGCCCTTGCCCGTACAGGGTTGACCACAAGGAACCACGCCCCCTTTTTTTTTCTTAAAAAGGGGGCGTTTTTTATGGCCTTGACCCCGCTGTTGCCTTCTTTTTTCTTCATGCCTTCACGTGGGTAATCCCACCTTTGTCCGGATGCCGTGATGTGTGCATTTTCCGGGCATGCGTTTATGGGGTAAACCGGGTTTTGCATTCTTTCGAAAGATTTGAAGAATTGTCAGGCGCCTCTGGCAGGGCACATTGCAGGGCCAGAGGCGGTGAGAGAGGTCGAGGGGTGTCGGTAGAAATTTTCTAGATGAGTGAAAGCCATGGCTGTCAAGCTTTTCTAACTTTATTGCCCTCCCAATGACTACCCTTTCAGCCTTAGGTGGCACGCTCCATGCAATTTCCTGATGCAAACGCAATGAATGCGTACCCAAAAAAAGAGTCGCCGTGCATGGCCGGGAGGTGTGTACCCGCGGCGGTGGTGGGGAGGGAACCGAAACCCGCCGTCCCCGACGAAGCCTGGCAAAGGCTTCCGCCGCATGAAGGAGGGTGCACCCTGTCTGACCCGGCCAGGGCAGGGCGCCCGGAGAAGGGTCCGGGGGCAGTGTTTTTCCTGTTTTATGGCCTGCCCCTGTCCCTTTTGCCCCCAGCCCCCGTCAGGGCTCGGGCCGGGACGCGTTGCCAACGGGACCGATATGGAAGAGACCATGATGCACAACCAACCACACAACCCACAGCCCGATGCGGCCCACTGCCTGCTCTGCATAGAACCGGCCGACGGCGTGGCCCAGGTGTATCGGTCCTCTCTTCTTGAACCGAGCCCGGAGCATGGTGACCGTAAGGCGGTTTCTGCGCTGACAACTCTGAAAACAAATCGAATGCCTGTGTGGTGGTGTACCGCGCAGGCATTTTTGTTTTCTGGGGGCGGCCTGGGGACGGTTCTCAGGTCCCAGGGGGGATCACCCATACCCTGATCCTAGGTCGCATGGGGCGGGGATGCTGCGTTTTACCGATGCCTCCTCGCCCCTGAACGTTTGCCCGCACAGAGCCGAAGGGGGAGGCGCGACGTCCGGCACGCGCGCACTTGGCTCGCCCGAAGGGTGAGAAAATCGAGCAGAGGCCGTTTTCTCATGAAATATCCGGGAAAGGCGTTGCGGGGGAGTAGGGAGGGCGCTCGGGAAGAACACAGCGGTCAGGCAAAGGGATCGACGTCCAGGCGAGGCGACGATCCCGGAATCATGCCGCAGCCACAGGGCTCAGCCGCAGGGTTTTTCACGGAGTCCCAGAGAAGTCCAACCAATCAAGGAGGAGTGACACATTGAGTAACTCGACGGACAAACCCGTACAAATCGAACCGGTTCTGTTTTTCTCGGCGCTGGTGGTGACCCTGATCACCTGTATTCCCATCGTCATGTTTCAGGACAAGGCGCTGGTGGTGCTGACAAACATCCGGAAGTATTTCACAGGCAACCTGGGCTGGACCTTTATGCTCTTTGCCGTGGCAGCGGTGATTTTTTTCCTCTGGCTGATCTTCGGCCCCTACCGCCATGTGAGGCTGGGCGGCCAGGACGCCAAACCCGAATTCGGCAACATCAGCTGGGTGGCCATGCTCTTCTGCTGCGGCATCGGCACCGGCCTGATCTACTGGTCCTTTATCGAGCCCATTTATTACATGCAGGGTCCTCCCTTCGGCCTGGAGGTGGGATCCAAGGAGGCCAAGGAGTGGGCGGCCTGCTACGGCATCTTTCACTGGGGGTTTGTGCCCTGGGCGCTCACCGCGGTTTTCGGGGTGCCCATTGCCTATTCGTATTACCAGCGCAAGACCAAGCGCCTCAGCATCGGCGCGGCCTTTGAAGGCCACGTGAAGAGCCCCGGGTTCAAACTGTTTGTGGACCTTCTCATCATGTTCGCCATCCTGGGCAACGTGGTCACGGTTCTGGGCTTGGGAACACCCATGCTGTCGGCCACCATCGCAAAATTCACCGGCGTGGAGACCAGCCTCACCCTGGACATCATCGTCGTGGGCATCTGGACCGTTATGTTCTGCTGCAGCTGCTACTTCGGCCTGGAGAAGGGCATCAAGCGACTCAGTAACTTCAACCTGGTTCTGGCCTTCATCCTCATGACGGCCGTGCTCCTGGTGGGCCCCACCAGCTGGATCCTCAACACCTTTGTCAACAGCCTCGGCCTGATTTTCGACAACGTCATCCGCATGTCCATGTGGACCGACACTGCCGGGCAGAGCGGCTGGCCCCAGGGCTGGACCATTTTCTTCTGGGCCTGGTGGCTCGGGGCGTCTCCCTTTGTGAGCGTTTTCCTTGCCAAGATCTCCAAGGGCCGTACCCTGCGTGAAATGGCCGTTGCGGTCCTCGTCTGGGGTCCCCTGGGCTGCGCCGTCTTCTTCGGCGTGTTCGGCGGGTACTCCCTGTACATCGAGCTTAACGGCGCCGAGTCCATGACCGCCATGATGGCGGCCAGCGGTCCGGCCAAGACCATCGCGTCTCTCATCGCGGCCCTTCCCCTGGGGCAGGTCATGCTGCCTCTGTTCATCATGCTGATGTTCATCTTCTGCGCCACCACCCTGGACTCTGCGTCCTACGTCCTGGCCACGGTGAGCACCAAAGAGCTGCCCATGGACAAGGAACCCGCCCGCTGGAACCGTATGTTCTGGTCCGTGGTCAACGGGGTGGCGGCCATCAGCCTGATGTTCATCGGCGGCCTCAAACCCCTGCAGGCGGTGGCGGTCCTCACCTCCTTTCCCCTGCTCTTCATCATGCTGGGGGCCGGTTACTTTTTCATCAAGGACCTCCACCGGTATGAGACCCGGAGCGTTTCAGCTCTTCAGCCCCCTCCGGAATCCCTGGAAGAGGAGGTGGCAAAACAGGCCGCATAAAGCGGTCCCTTGCGGACGGCCAGTCAGGCCCTGCTCTCTCTGCAGGGTCCTTGGGCCGGACGACTTCCTTTGAATCACAACGGCGGAGGGGAGGCGCGCCCCTTCGCCTTGATATTTCGTAATACCGCTGCGTGACAGGAGACAACAAGGACATGGCATTGGCAAACCGTATCAATGTGGTGGGCACAGACGAGCTGGCCCGCATTCACGAAGCAACCGTCCAGGTACTTGAGACCACCGGGGTCGAATTCAAGTCGGACGAAGCCCTGGCCCTTTTCAAGCAGAACGGGGCCGAGGTGGACGGGCACCGGGTGAAGATTCCCCGCTCCCTCCTGGAGAAATCCCTTGAGAGCGCTCCTTCGTCCATCTCCCTGTGGGGCCGGGACAAAGAGACGGTGGTGACCCTTGGCGAGGGCCAGACCCGGACCCATGTGGAGCCGAGCAACGGCTGCGTCTTTACCCACGACATGGAGCGCGGGCGAAGGGCCTCCACCATGGCGGACCTCATCGACTTTTTCAAGCTGGCCCATCAGAGCCCGGTGTGCACCATTTCCGGGGCCATCCCCGTGGAGCCCAACGACGTGCCCCCTGAAGAGCGCCCCCTGCGCATCTTTTTCGAGACCCTCAAGCACACCACCAAGCCGTTGAAGCGCAACGTGCAGCCCGCCCGGGAGATCGAAGAGATGTTTGCGATGTACGAGGTGGCCGTGGGCAAGGGCTTCCTTGCCGACCACCCCAGCGTCTACGCCAGCGTCAACCCCTTGAGCCCCTTGGCCTTTGATACCGAGCCCATTGAAACCATCATGACCTATGCCCGGTACAACCAGCCCGTGACGGTCCTCTCCTGCGCCCTGGCCGGGATCTCCGCGCCCATGAGCCTTCTGGGGGCTGCGGTGCTCCAGAACGCCGAGATCCTTTCGGGCCTGGTCCTGAGCCAGATGGTCACCCCCGGGGCAGGCGTTATCTACGCACCGGCCACGGCCGTGCCCAACATGATGACCGCCCAGTACGTCACCGGTTCTCCGGAGTCCCACCTCATCAACATCGTGAACCTGCAGATGGCCCTGGACCTCTACCATCTGCCCACCCGCACCATGGCAGGGCTCAACGACGCCAAGGTCCCGGACGCCCAGGCGGGCTTCGAGACCATGCAGAACCTCATGCAGTGCATGCTCGGCGGCGCCCATGTCATCAACGAGTGTCTGGGCGTTCTGGACTCCATCATGACCAACTCCTTTGAAAAGTTCATCATGGACGAGGAGATGATCAGCCGCGTGCTCCGGTTTATGGAAGGGGTGGGCGGCATCCACACCGATCTTTCGGCAGAACTCATCGGCACCATCGGGCCCCAGGGCTCTTTTCTCATGCACCCCACCACCATGAAAAATTGCCGAACGGCCTGGCGGCCCACGGTATCGGACTGGAACAACCACGAAAAGTGGGAGAAACAGGGGGGCGAAGACGCCCTGGTGCGTGCCAACCGCCTTTACAAAGAGCGGCTTGACGCCTGCCCCGAGTCCACCCTGGAGCCCGAACTGGAACGTGACCTTGCTGCCTTTGTGGCGAAACGGCTGGGTTGATTGTGCTGTGACTGATAAGCCCGGCCCGGCCTCCGGCGACACGTCGGAGGCCGGGGAGACGGGCCGATATTTTTAGACTGGCGTTACGGAAAAACGGAAGGAGACTGATTATGGCTGACCTGAAAACCATTACCGATACCCTCATTGCCGGAGATGACGAAGCCCTTGTGAACCATGTGAAGGCTGCTCTGGATCAGGGCATGGAGGCCGGGGTGATTTTGTCCGACGGCCTTATTGCCGGCATGGACGTGGTGGGGGGGCGCATGGAGACCGGGGAGATGTTCATCCCCGAGGTGCTCATGTCGGCCATGGCCATGGGGACTGCCGTGGAGATTTTGAAACCCCTTCTCTCCGAGGATGATAACGCCTCGGTCGGAAAGGTGGTCATCGGCACGGTGAAGGGCGACCTGCACGACATCGGGAAAAACCTGGTGGTCATGATGATGGAGAGTGCCGGTTTTGAGGTCACCGACCTGGGCGTGGACGTGGAGATCGATACCTTTCTAAACGAGATCCGGGAGAAGCAGCCCGACATCGTTGGGCTCTCGGCCCTGCTGACCACCACCATGCCCATGATGAAGTCCACGGTGGAGCAGATCACCGCCTCCGGCCTGCGCGACGGGGTGAAGATCATGGTGGGTGGTGCGCCCGTGGACCAGGCCTTCGCCGATGAGATCGGGGCCGATGCTTACGCCGCCGATGCCGGGTCCGCAAGCAAGCTGGCCAAGGCCATGCTGGCCTGAGGTTTGGACCCCATTTTATGGCACCGCGATGCCTTGCCATCGTGTGTGCCTGTCCCTCCACTGGAGACCGAGGGGCAAAGGATGATGCCGACCGCCTGTTGATGTGGTGAAACAGGGGGCGCGATACGTTTCCCGGGCGAATCTTCCTATTCGACCGGATCCTCCTAACGGCGTATCCTCAGGCACCCTTTGCCCCTCGGCTCCCATGGCACCCTACCAGAAATTCCCTCTCATTCCGAGTTTCAAATGTCCTTCCCTCTGTTGTCATGATTCAGTTGCCTCCGGCGGGGCGCTTTCGTGAATAAAGCGCCGCAAAATCTTTTTTTTATGAACGAAAAATCCGCATGCATTTCGGCGGCGCCTGGAACGGCTTGCCTAAGACCTGCTTGTCAAATTTCTGTTGATTCTTTGGGGGGTTGTTCTGCTTAATCAGAGGGCTGTGGTTGTGTGAGAGACCAAAAACGCAGGGAAAAACAGGTGGGTTCTGTACAAGCCTTATGAGAGCTGATAGAAGGGATTTTGTGTGGAATGATCACTTTTATTATGGAGAGGCGTAACCGATGGTTGATGACCATGATATCTGCTACGACCTGTTGATCTCCCTGCGGCAGATCATACGGGCCACGGACCTGCACTCAAAGCAGCTTGTTAAGAAATACGGACTGACCGGGCCCCAGCTCGTGGTGATCCAGGTGATCGCCAGGGAAGGGGAGATTTCCATCGGAAGCCTGGCCAAAAAGGTGAGCCTCAGTCAGGCCACGGTGACCAACATCGTCGAACGCCTCGAGAAGAACGGGGTCCTGAAACGGAAAAAAGGGGAGACCGACAAGCGGCGGGTGCTGGTGGCAGCCACCGACAAGGCCCTTGAGATTATCCAGAACAAGCCGTCCCTGCTTCATGAGCAGTTTGTGGCGCGGTTCAACAAGCTCGAATCCTGGGAGCAGACCCTTCTGCTCTCTTCCCTTCAGCGCATCGCATCCATGATGAACGCGGAAAATCTGGAGGTGGCCCCCATCCTCTTTTCCGGTCCCATCAACACCCTGGAAGCCAAGGAGTAAACCCGGCTTCAAGCAAGGTGCCCTTTATAGGAAAAACAAAAAAACGCCCGCGTGATACGCGGGCGTTTTTTATTTGGGCCCTCCCTTCCGCATTGTGGCGGGCGGAGAAGACCTATTTGGGCATGTAGGTCATGGTGTTTTTCATGTTGAGCTCGGCATCGGAGAACTCAGCCACCTCGGTGTAATAGTAGGCGTTGGCGTTGATGTCTCGCTCTTCAATGAAATCGGCCAGGGGCTTGATGGCGGAGAGGCTGTCCAGCCAGGGGCCGATGACGTAGATCATGAGAAGGCATCCGGCGATGCTTGCCAGAAGGCCTCCGATCCGTTTGGACAATGGGCTGTTTGGGTCCATGGTTTTCTCCTTATTCCGTTAGATCTTGGCGGTGATCTCCGGGAAGACCAGGAAGAACATGATGTAGGCCATGATCAGGGTCAGGCACAGGTTGAGGCTCTGGCCGCAGACATAGAGGATCAAGGGCTTGCCTCCCTTGAAGTAGGACTTCAGCTCCCGGAAGTTGGTGGCCAGGCCGATGCTGGCAAAGGCCAGGCAGAAGAACCAGCCCCGACCGATTTTGGAGAAGCCCCGGATGGCGCCGTGGTCGATGATGACATAGGCCAGGTCTTTGCCGATGGAGGTGTAGAGGGTCGAGAACGCGATGGAGGCGATGATGAACCCGATGACGAATTTGGGGAATCGGTTCCAGATTTCGATGAGCCCCACCTTGCGGCCGCTGGCGGCCTCCTCTTCGGCCACGAAGTAAATGGCCACCCCAAAGGCGATGACGCCGATGAGCACGTTCTGGATCATCTTGATGGTGGCGGCCACGTAAAGGGCCCGCTCCGAGAGGAAGGCGCCGGCCGCGGCCACGGCGCCCGTGGCGTCGATGGTACCGCCCATCCAGGCGCCGCCCAGGATGTAGTCCATGCCGGTGGCCTTGATGACGGCGGGCATGATGATCATCATGATGGAGGTAAAGATCAGGGAGAGGCCAACGGCCAGGGTCAGCTCCTCTTTTTTGGCCCGGCAGGCCGAGGCCGTGGCGATGGCTGCCGAGACCCCGCAGACGCTCATGTCCGCGGAGATGGTCATGTTCATGGTCTTGGATTCGATCTTCAGGATTTTCTGGCCGAACCAGTAGGTGGAGATCAACACGATGGGGGTCACCACCCAGGCCACGAAGATGCCCGGGATACCGATGGAGAGGATCTTGTTGAAAAGCACCTCAGCCCCAAGGAGTACCAGGCCGGTCTTGATGTAGTACTCGGTCTGGACCCCGGGTTTCACCCACTCGGGGGTGCCCACGGTGTTGCTGATGATCATGCCGAAGAGAATGGCCCAGGCTGCGTAGCCGATGCCGTAGTGCTTCATGGTGGCGTTGGCCGCGGCCACGTAAGCCAGCACCGCCACGGCGAAGACAAAGCAGAAGGCCTTGGCGAACCTGGCAAAGGAGTCTCCCATGAAGGCGATGCCCACGCCGAAGAAGAGGGCCAGGAAGATCATGAAGCCGATGAGGCCGGGCAGCAGGTTGTAGGGTTTGACGTTGGCCTTCTTTTTGAGGCTGCCCAGCTTGGCGTGGGCGCTGCGCCAGTCATCGATTTTCTTGCCGGCATCGGCATTGAGGGCGGTGTCGCCGAAGTTTGCGGCAGCCGCCGCTGCCTGGGCTGCGGTGGCCGCTTCAAGGGCCTCGGACACCTTGGCCTTGCCCGCGTCGTACTTCACCATCCCCTTGGCCGACAGGGCCTTGGCATCTTCGGCGCTCAGGTAAAAGGCGGAGATGGGGTTGCCGCTCCATTTATGGGGCTTGCTGGTGAATTTTTTGATGGCCTTGCCCACGGGGCTGGAGGTGGCCTTGAGCTTTTTCTTGGCGTCCACGGCCGAGTACCACTCAATGGTCTTGAACGGCGCCCGTTCACTCTCCTGGGTCAAGGTGGCGTTGGCCTCGGTGATCTTGGCCTTGACCGCGGCGTCTCCCTTGGGGAAGTAAATGATCATGCCCGCAAAGAGCAGGATAAAGCCCAGCCAGATGGCCCAGTAATCTTCTTTTTTCCATAAGTCCGACAGGCGCCCTTTGCCACTGTCGTAGACGATGTTGTCCTTGGTTTCCGTTGTCATATCTCTCTTCTCCTCCCAAATGGTGGTGAAACAGCGTCCCTCGTAAAAGGTGTGCCCGGGTGAAGCAGGCCCCTGCCCCCTGCATGGAGGGCAGCGCCCGGCAAACAATTCATGCCCTGTAAAGGAGCAAGGGGAATGCCAGGTGATGCAACGGAATGCATAAGTTCTCGGAATGAAACCGATAAAAATCGCTTATGGATATTGCCGGGTGTCGCGGAGTGCCCCCTGCAGGGGGCGCAAGGGCAATGAATGAAATCCATCAGCGTATTTGATGAAGAGCGTTGGAGGGCAAGGGGCAAGACAGCCCCCGGCGGGTGAGATGATAGGGTGCCTCCTTGGGGGGGCACCTGCCGTGCTGGGGGGGCAGGGAAAAGATGGCCTGGATGGTGAGGCGATGGGGCCATAGAGAACGCACACTTGTGCGCTGATTTCGAGGTGTTTCGCCTGTATGGATCCCAAGGGATGCCGTTTTTTCCCTGTCTTTATCCTTTCCCCTACTTTCTGTATGACTCCACGTCGATGGCATAGCGCTGGATGATCTTCTGGAGGGACTGGCGCTTGATGCCGCTTTTGCGGGCGGAGAGGGCCACGTTGCCGCCGGTTTCGGTAAAGAGGCGGTGGAGGTAGTCCCGGGTGAAGGATTCGATGATTTTCTCCTTCTGGTCCAGGTAGGGCACGGCAAAGGAATCCGTGGGGGGGGCTCCATGGGGCGGTGTGTCCGGTACTTCGCAGAGGTCGATGGTGTCGCCCTGGGTGAGGGCCACCCAGCCTGTGAGGGTGTTTTCGAGCTCTCGGGTGTTGCCCGGCCAGGGGCGGTTGCACACCGAGGCCATGAGAACGGGGGAGAGCTGTTTCCTGGGGAGCTTGAGGTCCCGGGAGGCCTTGGAGAGGAAGTGCTCCACCAGAAGGGGGATGTCGTCGCGTATGTCCCGCAGCGGGGGCATGGTGACGGTTGCCACGTTGAGGCGGTAAAAAAGGTCGGCCCGAAACGAGGTGTCGTCGATTTTGGATTCAAGGGCCTGGTTGGTGGCGGCCAGGATGCGCACGTCCACGGTGTGGCTTTCGGTGTCGCCCAGGGGGCGGATTTCCCGGTTCTGGAGAACCCTGAGGAGTTTGGTCTGGAGGCCGGGGGTGAGGTCGCCGATTTCGTCCAGGAAGAGGGTGCCTCCCCTGGCCTGGTCGAAGAGGCCGACTTTGTCGGTGTCCGCGTTGGTGAAGGCCCCTTTTTTGTGGCCGAAGAGTTCGCTCTCCAGGAGCCCCTCGGGCAGGGCCGGGCAGTTGACGGTGACAAAGGGCTTGGCCTTGCGGGCGCTGGCCTCGTGGATGATGCGGGCAGCCAGGTCCTTGCCTGTGCCGGTCTCTCCCCGGATCAGGACGGTGACGTCGCTTTGTCCCAGCATGGCCAGGGTGTCCAGGGTCTGGCGGATGGGGACGCTGTTGCCCACGAGGGGGCTGCCCGAGGTTTCGGCGAGGCGGGCCGTGAGTTCCCGGTTCTCCCTGAGGAGCCGGTGGCGCTCCAGGCCCTTGGTGACGATGCGCGCGAGGGTGTCCGAGGCAAAGGGCTTCTGAAGGAAGTCCCAGGCCCCTTTTTTCATGGCTGAGACCGCCACGTCGATGGTGCCGTAAGCCGTCATGAGGATAACGGTCTGGGTGGCATCGTCTGCAAGGATCTGTTCCAGGAGTTCCATGCCGCTCATCTCCGGCATGCTGATATCGGTGAGGATAAGGTCTACGGATTCCTGTTTCAGGATGACCAGGGCCTCTTCGCCGCTTGCGGCGGTGCGCACCGTCACGGGCAGGGCCATCTGAAGGGTGCGTGCAAGGCCCCGTGTCAGGTCCGTTTCATCGTCCACGATGAGGATGGTTTCAAGGCGCTCCATATGTAATTCATGTCCTTTGTCTTCTTATGGTGAAAGTCGGTCCAAAAAGCATGCCTCCTGCGGCCAGGTGGGCATCGGGAAACCCTATGGAAACCATTTCGCGAACGGTTTCGTGGCATTCGCGAGGGGGTTATCCCCTGTCCGTCGGAGGTTTGTTCTTCGTCTCTTTTGCCCTCAGGGGCAGGGTGACCATAAAGCAGGTCCCTTCCCCGGGGGTGCTCTCCACGTCGATGGTTCCGCCGTGCTGCCGCACGATGCCGTAGCTCACCGACAGGCCCAGGCCCGTGCCCACGCCCTTGGCCTTTGTTGTGAAAAAGGGCTCAAAGATGCGCGTGCGGTCCGAGGGGCTGATGCCCACGCCGGTGTCGGCCACGGTGACCTCCAGGTGGCTGGCGTCGACAAGGCGCGTCGAAACGGTGAGCTCGCCTCCTTTGTCCATGGCCTGGATGGCGTTGATGACAAGGTTCATGAAGAGCTGCCGGATTTTTTCCGGGTCCAGGGGCAGCTCCACCCCGGTGGCCAGGTAGCGGGTCTGGGCGGTGACCCCTACTTTTTCCATGCGGTGGCGCAGGATGGAGAGGATATCGTCCAGGATGCCGTGGAGGTCGTGCATGAGGAATTCCGGCTTGTTGACACGGGCGAAGTTGAGGAGGGACTCCACCACGTGGGTGCACAGGGAGGCGTGCTTGGTGATCACCCCCACGTCCTCCTTGAGCTGGGCGTTGCCCTTCACCTGTTTGTCGATGAGGTCCGCATAGCAGCTGATGACCCCCAGGGGGTTGTTGATCTCATGGGCAAACCCTGCGGCGAGCTGGCCGATGGAGGCGAGTTTTTCGGTCTGGGCCAGGTGGGCGTTGATCTGCTTTTGCCGGGTGATGTCCCTTAAGACCATCTCCATGCCCAGGTAGCGGCCCGAGGCCTCGTCAAAGAGGCCGGTGGCGGTGACCAGGGCGTCGATGCGCACCCCGAAGCGGTCCACCATGGAGAGCTCTTTTTCGTAGAGGACGAGCCCTTCCTTGACCTGGGCGTCCACGGTAGCTGCGTCTCGGCCGTCCCAGAAAAGGGTGTGGAAGGCTTCCATGAGAAAGGCTTCGGCCATTGAGTCGAGCTTGAACAGGGAGAGGCCTGCCCGGTTGATGTCGGTGAGGCGGTCGTCAGCTCCGAAGAGAAGGATGGCGTTGGGGCTGTGTTCAAAAAGGCGCCTGTACTTGCTCTCGGAGCGGGTGAGGTCGTGGTGGGCGGCTTCCAGGTTCTCGGCGGCCTCTTCAAAGGCCAGGGCCAGGCGGTCCACCTCGTCACCGGCCGCGATGGGGTCGCTGGGGGTATCGCCGGAGGTTCCCGACAACCGGGTGAAGGTCTCCAGCAGGTGGGAGAGGCGGTTGTGCACCGTGCGGTTGAAGAGGAGGCGAAAGAGCCCCATGAGGCAGAAGAGGGCGGCAAACCCCACGATAAAGACACCCCATGCCTTCTCCTTGATCTGGATGCGGTAGTGGGTCATGGGGATGTACAGGGTGTCGGCCGCCACCACGTCTCCCACGGCGTATCCGTAGCTGGACGTGTCTCCGTAACGCTCCCTGAGCTCTTTCGGGGCGTCTTCGGGGACCCCGTGGCACCTCAGGCAGGAGGCTTCCACGGTGATGGGTTCCATCTTGACGTAGTGGGTGCCGTCCGACCGGGTGATCATGCCCTCCCAGCCGGCCTCCTCGCGGTGGGTGTCGAACCAGGCAATGCGCTCCTCTTCAAAGGGGTCTGCCCGGTTCAGGGGGTTGCGGGGGTTGCCTGCGGCCCGTTTGTAGGTGAACTCCGGGAACCTTTCGTTGAGGTTCTTCATGATCTCCCGGGAGATGTAGGAGGTGGACATGGATTCGATGACAAAGCGGTTGGCAGCGAGCTCGGTTTCCATGACCGGGCGCAGGACATCCTTGGCATAGGTGCGGATGGCCGAGGCCGTTGCAAGATGGCGCGCGGCGTTGTGGGCGGCCTGTTCCTCCACCTGGTCCGAGAGCCAGGCGTACTCCACCAGGGAGACCACGCTGCAAAAAAGGAGCAGGATGGCGGAGGCCCCTGCAAAAAACCGGTTTTTAAGGGACGCTCGACGTTTCATATGGTACCTGTCACTTCATAAGGTGGACGTCGGGCCGGGTTCCGACCGGCCGGGCCCGGCAGCGGGCGCGGAAAGGGAAGTCCCCGGGAGAATCTGTTTTTCTATAGCATAAAAGGAGGATTGACAGAATCTTCCTGTGGCCGCCCACGGGGCACCGGGGCGGGTTGAGGGACAAAGGCACCTGCGGGCTGGGCCTTGCCTTCACGATTGACTTTTGTTTCATTGTCGTGAACAATCGTTGCCTTGAAACATGACGCGACCACTGGAAATTCCCCGTGCACGAGGTAAAGGTTCCGTAACGCGGCCTGAAGGGCCGCTGGGGGTTTTAAGGGGCGCCACACCAGAATCAACCGCCCGTCCCGGATACGGGGCGGCGCGCGCAATCCATCGGGAGCATGGCCGGATGATTCAGTTTGATAATGTAAATAAGTGGTACGGGGACCTGCATGTTCTCAAGGACGTGGACTTTCACGTGGGATCCGGGGATGTCACCGTGGTGTGCGGGCCCAGCGGTTCGGGCAAAAGCACCCTCATCCGATGCATCAACCGCCTGGAACCCATCGACTCCGGTTCCATCGTGGTGGACGGCATCGCGGTTCACGACCCCAAGGCCGACCTGACCCGGCTACGCACCGAGGTGGGGTTCGTGTTTCAGCAGTTCAACCTCTACCCCCATATGTCGGTGCTGGACAACATCACCCTGGCCCCGAAAAAGGTCCGGAAGATGGGGGACAAGGAAGCCCGGGAGATCGCCATGGAGCTCCTGGCCAAGGTGGGGATCCACGACAAGGCCGATGCCTACCCCTCCCAGCTCTCAGGCGGTCAGCAGCAGCGGGTGGCCATTGCCAGGGGGCTGGCCATGAAGCCGCGGATTATGCTCTTCGATGAACCCACCAGTGCCCTGGACCCGGAGATGATCAACGAAGTGCTGGAGGTCATGATGAATCTGGCCAGGGAGGGCATGACCATGGTGGTGGTGACCCATGAGATGGGCTTTGCCCGGGAGGTGGGCAGCGAGGTTGTCTTTATGGACAAAGGCGTGGTGGTGGAGACCAACACCCCGGATGCCTTTTTCACCCACCCTGAAAATGAACGCACCAAGCTCTTCCTCAGCAAGATCCTGACCCACTGAGCTCCGTAACATTCTTTTGCCTTCCTTTTGACCCCATGTCGTCCCGTCGGCATGGGGTTTTTTGTCTCTTCAAATCCACCGTTATTTCCATTTCCCCGGGGAGAATCCTGACAGACCCATGCCCTGTTTTTCCTGCCTTGGCCGGAGCCGGGGTGCGGTTTGTTCGGCATAGTGAACGCTATGGGGGCGTTCCCCTGTCGGGATCTGTTTTGTCTAATTGTTGAATCTGTTGGTATAAAAAACAGGGAACGCAGCCGCAGTATTTGTGGCTGTCTGCTGTAGAAAATAGACAAAGCCCGGATGCTGTTTCCGATGCGCATGACTGCGTTTTGTTTTTCGGACAGTTGTTCACTTTAGTGTAATTTCGGCATGCAATGCCATGGTTTTGATGAGTCATCGAAGGCATGCCGGTTGAGGTCAGAAAGGGGGACAGGCTGGGCTCATTATGTAGTCAATGAGAAAAAACATGTAAATTTATCTGGTTGCGTATAAAGGAGTTTTCCTTGCGTTTAGAAAAGATGACAAGGGAAAGAATCTGGCCCGTTTTCTGCTTTCATCTTCCGCGTAGCATTGCGCGGTTTTATTGCGGGGGGCTGCTGCATGCTTTGAGGCGAGCAAGAACAACAACAACAGGATGCATCTGTCCAGGTGCTGAGCAAGGTGGTGATTTTGGCTGGTACTTCGCATGACTATGTAAGGGGTTTTTCCCTGGACAGCATGGTGACCATGATTGAGATGAACCAGGAAACATGGTCCCTGAAGCTGAGGTCCGGGGGTCGGGTGGGGTATCTCTATTTCAGGAACGGGGCCATTGTAGACGCCGCCGTGTGGGAGCTGACGGGCCACGCCGCCGCCCTGGAGCTGATCTCCTGGGACACCCCTGAAATTGAAATTCTTAAATTCTGTGACCGGCCACGGCGGATCCACACCTCCATGATGCAGCTGCTTCTCGAGGGCAAGCGGATCAACGATGAGGCCAAAGACCAGAGGGCCGATGAAGCCCGGTCCCTTGAAGAGGCCGTGGCCCACATTGAGGGGTTTCGGCTGAAACGGGGGCAGCAGCTCCTTGTGGCGCTCTTGAACCGCAACAAGCACCTGGCCGGGGCCTGGCTTTGGTACTCCCGGACCATCGGCACCCTCAAGACCATTCAGGGGGCCCTGGAACGGGCCCTGTTCCTGGCTCCGGAAGACAAGGAGATCGCAGAGGAAAAAGAGCGGTTCGAAAGGGCCCGTGGCGCCGTCACCGACGACCGGGTGAAGCGCTGTCCCTTTTGCTGGGCGCCCCTGAACATGAAGGCGGTGCTCTGCACGGATTGCGGGATGCAGCTTCTCATTACCCGTACCAGTCTCTCCCCGGGCAACAGCAGCTGCGATTCCGACGTTGTGGACACCTCGGTGAAGCGTTTTGCCAGGGTCCTGGCAAGGGAAGCGAACCGGAACCTTTATGCGTCGTATTACATGGCCATGTGCCATTTCAACATCAAGGACACAGACCGAACCTTAGAGCTCTTCAACGATACCGTGGCCCTGGCCGGGGAACAGCCCTTTTTTTCCGATCAGCTGAAGCTCTACCTTACCTGGATGGCCGCCCAGCAGGTCTCGGATGAAACGGGGGAAAAAGCCTCTCCCCAGGCCGAGACCGTGGGGGACGGCAAGACGATCCTGGTGGTTGAGGACAGCGCCACCACGCGCAAGGTCATCGGGGCGACCCTGAACATGAAGGGGTACCGCATCATTGAGGCCGTGGACGGCCTGGAGGCCTTGAGCAAACTCAGCGAAGAGCGGCCTGACCTGATCCTGCTGGACATCATCCTGCCCAAGATGAACGGATACGAGATCCTCTCCATCATTAAGAACAAGCGAGACCTCAAGGCCATCCCCGTTGTGATGCTGACCAGCCGGGACGGGTTCATGAGCCGCATGAAGGGAAAAATCGCAGGAAGCGCTGCGTACCTGACCAAGCCTTTTAACCCCGATGAGTTGTTGCAGACCATAGTCAAGCACATGTAGGGCGTGGACCGTGTTCCGGCCCTGTTTTGAAAAACGGGATGTTACAAATGGACAAACGAGAAACCGACGGGTTCGGACCGGAAGCGGGAAGCGACACATCGCCCCCTTTGGACGAGCTGCTGGCTGAGATGGGGGCGGAGGAGCCGGAGGGTTCCTTTTCTTCCGAAAAGACAGGACCATTCCGGGAACCGGAGGCTGCCCAGGCCGACTCCGAGCCCTACATCCGTTTTCGGATGGATGGGGTGCACTTTGCGGTTCCTTTGGGCTGCGCCCTGGAGGTGGGGAGGCTCCCCAAGGTGACCCCGCTGCCGAACCTTCCCGGCTGGGTGTCGGGTATCAGCAACATTCGCGGGGACGTGGTCTCCATGGTCGACTTGAAAGCCTTTTTCGGCAGGGGGCCTTCGGCCTCTCCGGCAGGGGGCAGCATGGTTGTGCTGCATGCCCACCACCTCAAGGTGGGGGTTCGAGTGGATCGGCTGGAGGGGATGGTCTCCCTGGCCGAAGGGGCGTGGAAGGTCTCTTCCAACCCGTTCACCAGGGGGGATATCACGCCCTATCTCGCAGGGGTTGCCGCCACCGGCGACTCGCTGCTCTACCTTCTTGATGTGAAGGCACTGCTGACTTCGGACCGGATGAACAGCTTTCGAAAGGCGTGAGCGGATACGGAGCGGAGGCTCAACACGGAGCGTTCGAGCCGTTACGACAGTCAATATGGGGGACGAATTGTATCGTGGGATCTCAAAACAGCAGCATTGTCAATGGGTTTATAGATGAAGTGACAACTTACATTCCGTTGCTTCGCAGCGGGATCGAGGCGCTCTCCGCCGAGCCTCGCCGTGTGGAGGAGGTTCAGGAACTCCACCGGTTGGTTCATATCATCCACGGGGCGGCGTCCCTTGTGGGGCTTGTGGGGCTGAGCCATGCGGCGGCCCCCGTGGAAGAGGCGCTGGAAGAGGCCATGGAAGGCGCTCTGCCGGTGGATGCCCCCTTCCTTGATGCCATGGCAGAATCCGTGGATCACTTTGACGCCTTTGCCCGGGGACGGATTACGGACCGTGCCCATGAGATCTCCATGGTTGCCCGGTCGGTGGCGGTGTTCAGGCGCCTCCGGGGGTTGCCCGAAACAGGGGACGAGGAGGCCATGGCCTTGTTTCTGGAAGAGCTCGGCGAAGACCCCGGCCCCGGGGACGTTTCTGTTCCCGGGATCGGGGTGCCGGAGCCTGACCTTGAACCCACCCTGTGCGTTGAAGGGGATGACGAAGCCGAGCTTCTCCTGGGCGATGTCCCTTCGGGTGCCGAGGGCCTTGAAGGGATGCCCATGCCCGAGGACGACGACGTGGCGTCGGTGGATCCCTTTCTTTTTGATGCCCCCCCGGTACGTCCCGATCCCGTTCCCGAACAGGAACCGGACAGCCTGCCCGGGGCCCTGCCGGAGAGCGGCGACGCCCCCAGCGGGGTGGCCCCGGAGATCCTCGCCGTATTCAACGACGAGGTGGAAGAGCATGTGGAGTCCATCAACCGAAACCTGGAGGCCTTAGAGGCCCAGGTGGCGGAGCCCATGATCATGGGGGCGGACGAAAAAGAGAAGATTCGCCAGGTTCGCCGGGCCGTGCACACCATCAAAGGGGCCTCAAGCCTTGTGGGTATGACCGGGCTCCCCGCCTGGGCGCATCGGGTGGAAGACCTTTTGGACTGGCTCTACGACGAGGCCGAAGAGATCACGCCCGAGGCCGTGGCCGTGCTTTTGAGGGCAACAGACATCATGGCCCTCTTCCTGACCGACCCGTCCCGGGTAACGGATCAGGAGATGTCCGGCTTAGAAACCGATTTTTGCCGCATCCGCGGCGCCTCCCCCGGAGCACCTGCCCCTGGGGCGGGGGATGGCCCCCACGGTGAGCCCGGAGAGAGCGTGGGGATCTTCGATGCCCTGTCCCTTGAGGATGAGGCAGCCATGGACCGGGAGGCTGCAAGCGCCCCGGGCCCCGCATTGTCGGGGACCTTTCGCGTGGGCATGGAAAAGCTCGACGACCTGGTCAACCTCGCCTCCGAACAGATCATCGCCTTGAGCGCCTTTGACCGGAAGCTCGACGCCTTCATGGGGACGGTCTCCGAGCTGGACCTGTCCCGGGCACGCCTGCGGGAGACCTCCCGCAGCCTGCAGGTGGGCTACGAGGTCAAGGCCATCGCAAAACCGGGCGCGGCCCTGGCCGAGGCCGGTGACGGGGATCCCTTCGGCGACTTCGACAGCCTGGAGCTGGACCGCTACTCCGAATTCAACCTCATGCTCAGGGATCTGGCCGAATCCGCGGTGGACATCGGGGAGATCTACAGCGTCATGCAGACCCTTCACAGCGACTTTGAAGGGTACGTCACCCGGCAGCGGGTCCTGTTGAGCGAGCTCCAGGGCAAGCTGATGCACATCCGCATGGCCCCCATGTCCGTGATCACGACCCGGATGCGGCGGGCGGTTCGCGAGGTGGCCGACAGGCTGGCAAAACAGGTGCGCCTGACCATCCGCGGAGAGGGCATCGAGCTGGACCGGGTGATTTGGGAAAAACTGTCCGACCCCCTGCTGCATATCCTTCGCAACGCCGTGGACCACGGTATTGAAGACCCGGAGACACGCCGGAAGGCGGGCAAACCCGACACCGGTATCATCGCGGTCTCCGCCTCCCGGGAGGGGAACCAGGTGCTGATCCGGATCCGGGATGACGGGGCCGGTCTGAACCTTGCGGCCATCCGCAGCAGGGCTGAGGCCATGGCCGGTGTGGATGCCGCATCCCTGAGCGACGACGAGCTGGTCTCCCTGGTCTTTGCCCCCGGGTTCAGCACCCGGGGTGAGGTGACGGAAATCTCCGGCCGCGGGGTGGGCATGGATGTGGTGAAAACCAATATCGAGGAACTCAAGGGCTCGGTGCGCATCTCATCACCCGGGCCGGGGCAGGGAACGGTGCTCCTGGTGCGTATCCCCCTGACCCTTGCCGTGACCCGCGCTGTGCTGTGTACGGCGGCGGGCCGGACCTTTGCCGTTCCCCTCAACGAAATCAGCGACATGCTGAGGGTCTATCCGGAAAACATGGTGCGCGAACCCATGGAGTCGGTACGGGTGGATGACGAGGTGTTCCCGTTTTATCGCCTCTCCCGGGTTCTGGGCATGGCCGATGACGCTGCGAGCCGACAGGGCGTGGGGGACAGGCCCCTTGTGCTCAAGATCGAGTCCCCCGAGAGGACGGCGGCCCTGGCCGTGGACAGCCTCGTGGGGCAGCAGGAGATTGTCATCAAGAGCCTCGGCAGTCACCTGCAATATGTCAAGGGGATCTCCGGGGCCACGGTAATGGGGGACGGGAGCCTGGTTCCCATCCTCAACGTCCGGGAGCTGCTGGACGGTGAGGTGGGGAACGCCCGGCCTGCCGCGCCGGTGAAGGACCCCGAGGCCGACACGCCCCTGGAGGTCCTCATTGTGGATGACTCGGTGAGCGTCCGCCAGGTGGTGGCCCGGCTTTTGGAAAGCCGGGGCTGGAAAACCACCTTTGCCAGGGACGGGGTGGAGGCCCTGGAAACACTCTCCTCCCTTACCCCCGATGTGATTGTCCTGGACGTGGAGATGCCCAGGATGAACGGGTACGAATTTTTGAGCGCGAGGCGGTCCCACCCGTCCTGCCGCACGGTTCCGGTGGTCATGCTCACCTCACGGTCCACGGCCAAGTACCGGGAAAAGGCAAGGGCCTTAGGGGCCGACGGGTACGTCGTGAAGCCCTTCGACAACCGGCAGTTTCTCAACCTGATTGAACGACTGGCCATGCGGTGACTGGGGCACGGCCCACCCTCATGACCCGGAAAGGGGTCCAGATGCATACCTATTTATCGTTTACTGTGGGGCCCCTGACCCTGGGCGTGGACATGGGCTCTGTTGTCTCCGTGGAACAGGGCCGCCCGGAGCATGGCGGCAGGCAGGCCGCCGTGCAGATGGGATCGGTTGGTTTCCAAGGGGAGGCTGTGCCCCTGTACAGCGCGTCGCTGCTCCTGGGGGCGACCGGTTTCCGAAATGGCGACACTTCCGGTGCCAAAACCGTGATCCTTCGCCTGGAAGACGGGGCCGTGGCCCTGTCCGTGGACGGAGTGGGCAAGGTGCTGGAAGGGGCTGATAAGGATCTGGCGGAGATGCCTCCGGTTTTTAACGGCCCGGCAAAGGACCTCTTCCCGGAGGCCCTGCACGGCCCGGATGGCTGGGTTCCCCTGATTCGTCCGGAAGCCGTGGGCAGGGCGGCTGTTTCCCGAAGCCGGATCCCGGTGACAGACGATCTTTCGGTTTTTGGCATCGAACCGGCGGTGGAAGCATTTGATGCCTTTGAGGCCGAAGAACTCCCTGTGCCTGACATCGAGCTTGCCGTGGAAGCATTTGATGCCTTTGAGGCCGAAGAACTCCCTGTGCCTGACATCGAGCTTGCCGTGGAAGCATTTGATGCCTTTGAGGCCGAAGAACTCCCTGTGCCTGACATCGAGCTATCGGTGGAATCGTTCGAAGCCCCTGAAACCGAAGAACTCCCTGTTCCAGATATCGAGCTTTCGGTGGAAGCGTGTGATGCCCCTGAAGCCGAAGAACTCCTTGTTCCAGATATCGAGCTAACGGTGGACTCGTGTGATGCCCCGGAAGCGGAAGAACTTCTTGTTTCTGACATCGAGCTATCGGTGGAAGCGTGTGATGCCCCTGAAGCCGAAGAACTCCCCGTTCCTGATATCGAGCTATCGGTGGAATCGTTCGATGCCCCTGAGGCAGAAGAACTTCTTGTTTCTGACATCGAGCTTGCAGTGGAAGCATTTGATGCCCTTGAGGTAGGAGAACTCCCTGTTCCTGACATGGAGCTTTCGGTGGAAGCGTTCGATGCCCCTGAGGCAGAGGAACTCCTTGTTCCAGATATCGAGCTAACGGTGGAAGCGTGTGATGCACCGGAAGCCGAAGAACTCCTTGCCCCTGATAGCGAGATTGCGGTGGACGCACGCGAAACCCCTGTTACAGACGATGCCCTGGCTGAGGCCATCTCCCCCGCCCTGTTGGAAAAGGTGGTCCACCGTGTGGTCAAACGCATGATGGTTGAGGTGGTCTCAGAGCTGGCGGCCGATTCCGTGGCAGCTGATTATCCTGGGGACGAAGGTCTGTGAGAATCGTTGCGCGGTCATGCTGCGCACCATCGTAAAAAGAGAAAAACATGGACGTAAGAGAGTACAAATCCGCCTCATCGGGTTCCCTGATTCTGGCCCCGGCCGTTGGGGTTTTTGCCCAGGGGGAGCCGGTGTGGTTTCTGTTCGGCATCTCCCAGGTGGAAGATATTCTGGGATCCCTTGCCTTTTCCGAGGTGCCCTTTGCCCCTGCCTATGTCGGCGGGCTCGGGGACTGGCGGGGCCTTGCCCTGCCGGTTCTCTCCCTGGAGACACTCCTGGGCTTTGCCCCCGATGAGGCCGGGTACGGCGGCACGCGCATGCTGGTGGTGCGAAAGGCAGGCCTTTCGGGGGAGCCGGAGAACTGGAATCGGGCCCTTGTGCGCATCGCTCCCGGGGCAAGGCTCCTTGGCAGCGCTCCCCGCACCGAGCCCCTGGGTGCGGGGGCGTATCTGGAAGCATCCCTTCTTCCGGCGGTCAAGGGCATGTACCGATGGGAGGAGGGGCTCCTGGTGGTACCCCATCTTGAACACATCCTGGGAGGGGAGTTGAGCGGTGTATTCAGCCACGACACTTGAAAACGGTATCCGCGTGGTCACCGAGTCCATGCCCGAGACGCGGTCTGTGTCCGTGGGGATCATGATCGATGTCGGACCCCGGGATGAGCCCGAAGGGTGTCACGGCCTGGCCCACCTGGCCGAGCATATGATGTTCCAGGGCACGGGAAGCCGCAGCGCCCGGGACATTGCCCTGATGATGGACGAGTCCGGCGGGCAGATGGGGGCCTTCACCACCCGGGATTACACCTGTTACTCGGCCACGGTGCTGGACGATTACACCACCTACGCCCTGGATCTCATGGGGGATATCCTCCTTAACTCGGTGTTTCCTGAAGAGGCCCTGGAGCGGGAAAAACACTCGATCCTCCGGGAGATCGACGGGGAGGCCGACATCCCCTCAAGCAGGGCCCATGGCGCCCTGAAATCCCATGTCTGGGGCCGACATCCCCTGGGGCGCTCCGTGGCGGGTTCGCCGGAGGTGGTCCGGAGCATGACCCGGGAGGATTTGATCTATTTTGTCCACCGGTACTACCTTCCCGACCGCATGATCGTGGCGGCCGCAGGCAACCTTCACCACGGGGATTTTCTCTCCCAGGTGCGGGACGCCTTCTGGCGGATGATGGGGACCGGGGAGAAGACCCATAGCCCCAGCCCCTCGTTTGCTTCCGGGGTGGTGGTGGAGGACGTGCCTGTGTCCCAGGCTTACTTTGCCATCGGCCTTGACTGCCTGCCCTACGGGGACGAGGGACGCTACGGGGTGCACCTGCTTAACAGCATCATCGGCGGCGGATCGAGCTCCCGGCTCTATGTCCGGCTGAGGGAGGAACGGGGGCTGGTGTACCGCATCGGCTCGGAATACCACGCCTATGCCGACGGCGGTATGCTGGTCATCGAAGGGAGTACGGCCCCGGAGTATCTCATCCGGGTCCTGTGCCTTGTGCTGGTGGAGTTGTGGCAGCTTGCCGCAGGGGATGACCCCGTCTCCGAAGAGGAGCTGTGGAAGGCCCGGATGCAGCTGCGGGCCCAACACCTCATCGCCTCGGAGAACTCCTCGACCCGCATGAGCCGCCTGGCCACCCAGGCCTTTTATTTCGAGCGGTTTCTCTCCGGAGAGGAGATCCTTTCGTCCATCGACGCGGTGGGGTGTGCGGAACTTAAGGAGACCGCAGGCAGCGGCCTTGCCAGGGCCCTGAAGCATGTGGCCGTCTCCGTGGTGGGCCCCGAAGGGCCCGAGACCTTTACCCGGCAAGGGATCGAGGATCTGCTGGCAGAGTTTGTCTGAAGAAGCCGGGCACATGGCGACGGCATGGCCTTTGGGCCAAAGGGCGTCGTCCATCAATCCATAGACCAAGAAGGAGTGCAATCATGACCATCGACAACGCCGTGAAGAAAAACTGGATCGACGTGCAGAAAAAACATGATGTTCCCGTCAACGCCATCGGGGTCAAGATCAACCCCAAGGATGAGAAGACGCTGAAGGTGTGGAAGGAAGAGGGCATCGATCAATTTGTGAAGCGGTAGGGCCGCAGGTACGGACGATGTGTCCAGGGCGCCCCGGTAAGCGGGGCGCCTGCACCGGCGCTGCATGGGTTTTTGAGTAATTCTGGAGTGAAACAATGGCGAAACATAAAATTCTGGTTGTCGAGGACAGCCCGACGAACATGATCCTTATGACCACCCCCCTGACCGAGGCGGGGTACGATGTCATCACGGCTGTGGATGGCGAAGAGGCCCTCGAAAAGGCCACCGGCGAGCACCCCGATCTCATTGTCCTGGACGTGATCCTGCCGAAGAAGAACGGGTTCCAGGTGTGCCGGCAGCTGAAGACGGCCCCGGACACCCAGGATATCAAGATCATCATGCTTACAAGCAAAACCCAGGACAGCGACCGGTTCTGGGGGACGAAGCAGGGGGCCGACGGGTACATGACCAAGCCCTTTGATAACGGTGAGTACCTGGATGCGGTCAAGGCGCTGCTCTGATCCATCGGGTTCGGTTTGATTCTCCCCTGGTTACGCGGGGTTTTTTCGACGGCCCGTTGTGCACGGGCCGTCGCCACGAGGAAGGAGTGGCGCATTGGAACGCATAAAATCGTTTTTTCAGAGCCTTAAGATCGGTACCAAGCTGTCTTTTGGCATCGTATCGATGATCGTGTTGGTGATGGCGGTCCTGTTGACGACCATTATCAACTCTTACCGCGAAAACCTGATTGCCAACAGCCAAGACCTGATGATTGCCTCGATCAAGAACGTGGGCCAGTCCACCGAGGCGGATATCTTGGCCACGGCGCAGATGGTACGGACAACGGCCATCTCCCAGGCATCGGGGCTGTTCGGGGACCGCGAAGGGACCATTGAGCAGATCAAGTCCGGCATGGAGGCTTTTCCCGGCTGTTTTGGTATTGCCATCAACTACGAACCCGACGCCGACGGCCAGGATGAGGCGTACCGTGGCGACACCGTGCACACCATCGACGGCCGGTTTCTCCCGTTTTATCACTGGAAAGACGGGCTCAAGCGCGAGGAGATGGTGCCCAGTAAGAGTATCCAGACCGCCAAAGGGTGGTACCAGGTGCCCAAGAAAAACGCCCTTGAGATGCTGCGGGGCCGAAACGTGACAGACCTGATGTACTACTCGGATGTCTACCTGACCCGAGGGGTTCCCACGGTCTCCATCGTGCATCCCATTATCCGGGACAGGGAGTTCAAAGGGGTGGTCTCCGTGGACATGTCCATGATCAACGCCCAGGCCGACCTGAAGCGGCTCAAGCCCTATGCCACGGCTCTTCCGTTCCTTGTGGGCGAGAAGGGGACGATCCTGGCCGGGGAGCTCTTCGGACAGGCCAAGGTGGGCTCATCCGTGTACAAGGAGCCCGGCTACTCCGACGCATTTTTCCGGTTCTTCAAGGAGCACAAGGGCGGAATGCTTGAAGAGAAACGGGCCTCGGACGGTAAAGAGATCTACTATGTGTTCTCCCTTCTTCCCACCACCGGCATGGTGGTGGGCCTGGCCGTTGAAAAGGAGGAGATCATAGCCCCCATCAACGCCCTGATCGCCAAGATCTCCGTGGGCGCGGTGGTGGCCCTGATTCTCTGCCTGGCTGTTGTCTGGCTGGTGGCACGGCGCATTGTCGTCAGGCCGGTCAACAACATCATGTCCCTTTTCAGTGAGATCGGTATCGGTAACTTTGACGCCCGTGCCGAGGTCATGAGCCGGGACGAACTCGGTATCATGGCCGAAAGTCTCAACGCCATGCTGGACAACACTCTCTCCCTGATCCAGAGCCGTGAAGAGCGTGATGCCATCCAGGGCAGCGTCATGAAGCTCCTCACCGAGATCAGCGGTCTCACCGAAGGGGACCTGACCGTGCGGGCGGAGGTGACCGAAGACATGACCGGCGCCATTGCCGACTCCTTCAACCTCATGGCCGAGCAGATCGGCCAGGTTGTCCGGGAGGTCAAGGCTGCTGCGGGCCGCGTGAACGACACCTCCGGCGAGGTGCATGAATCCACGGAAAAGCTGGCCCAAACCAGTACCCTCCAGGCCGAGCAGATCGCCTCGGCCATCGCCGACATCCGGGGCATGGCAGACGCCATTCGTCAGGTGGCGGAGCGGGCCGTGCATTCGGCCTCGGTATCGGAGCAGTCCACGGCGAGCGCCCGTGAAGGGGCCGACGCGGTGAGCAAGACCAACGCGTCCATGTCAGCCATCCGGGAGAACGTCCAGGAGACGGCCCGGGCCATCAAGCGCCTCGGGGAGAGTTCCCAGGAGATCGGCAACATCGTGCAGATCATCGGGGACATCGCCGACAGGACCTCAATCCTGGCCCTGAACGCCTCCATCCAGGCGGCCATGGCAGGGGACGCGGGCCGGGGCTTTGCCGTGGTCGCAGAAGAGGTTCAGCGCCTTGCAGAGCGTTCCACCAACTCCACCAAGCAGATCGACACCCTGGTAAAGAACATCCAGGGGGAGATCACCGAGGCTGGCGCCAGTATGGACGCCAGTATCCAGAGGGTTGTGGAGGGCTCAAAGCGAGCCGACGACGCCCACGCCAAGCTGGAGGAGATCCGGGAAGTTTCCGGCGAGCTCGCCGAACTCATCGGCGGCATCTCCCGCACGTCCGAGGACCAGGCCAGGGAGTCGGAGAAGATCACGCAATCCATGGAAGCCATCGGGACCATCAGCTCCGATACCTCGGAGGCCAGTCTCGCCACCGCCGCCCGCATGGACGAGATGGAGGAGACGGCACTTGCCATGATCAGCTCCATCGCGGCCTTTAAGGTGGACGCGGTGTAACAAAAGGCTGTCCGACCATATTGATTGACCGTGGGCATCCACCCGACTTTTCCCCCCGGGTGGATGCCATCACGTGAAAAACCCCCTGAAGCAAAATGCTTCAGGGGGTTTTTTCATGGGAGAGGCTCCGCCCCGTGTCTTGCTCACAGTGGGGCGGAGCGGGGAGCCGGCACCTTGGATGAACGGCACCATCGGGGGGGGGATGCCGTGTGGGGACGGCATGGGTCATGGTGCCAGGAAAAGGTGCGCGGTTCCCCGGAAAAAAGGCCTCGAGGATCATGGTGAGGCGTGCTTGCAGGATATTTTGCTGGGTTGGCTTTCCGGCAGGGCCGCCGTTTTTTTGTTGTTAAATACCGATGTCGTCTGGGCGGACCATGAGCCAGCGCTTGTTGGCAGACGGGTACTGCCAGGCCTCCTGCTGTTGCCGGGCGCGGAGGGTTCGGGCCGCCTGGGTGGCGTCCCAGAGCTCTTCCTTGCGGTTGATCCAGAGCTTGATGCCCCCGAATTCCTCGGCCTTGAAGAGCATGGGGTGATCACTGGGGGACGCCCCTGCAGCTAAAATGGGGCGGTTCACCGGATGAATATAGTCTTCGATGGCCCAGACCTTGCCGGAGGTGATGGTGTATGGGCTCCACAGGGTGGGGGTAAGCTCCATGGCCATGTGCCGCGCCTTGGGGTAGCTCTCATCGAGAAAATGGCCTTTCTGGATCTGAAGGCGGGCCGTGGTGATGTTGCCGGTGGCGCGGTCCTTGAGCAGGGTGCTGACGCCGATGACGTTTTCGGGTTTGATGTTGAGCCCGTACCGGGGATCGCAGGCCACCATACGGACCAGCTCTTCCAGGGCGGAGGAGATCAGGAAGACCTCGATGCCGTTCTCCTGCATGGCGTTGATGAGCTCCCGCATGCCGGGGTAGATCCGGGGAGCCTCCACCTCTATCTCGGTAAGCACGCCGTTTCGCCGGTACTTGGCGGGAATGGACGCGCCGTTCAGGGCGAAGAGATCGTCCACGTGGCCCTTGAGCTCTTCTAAGGTAAACCCGGAAAAGACCCGGGCGAGCCAGGGCGATCCCACCTTGGGATCGATCTCGAAAAGCCGTCGGGCATAAGAGGTGAGGGTGTCTCCCGGAAGCAGGGGGACGATTTCAAGGGCGGGATCCATGGACTCCGGGGTCATGAGTCCCTTGTTTTCCAGGTAGGCCAGCAGGGATGCGTCCAGGTTTCGGTACCAGAGGGTGTTGTCGCAGGCAAAGACAGCAAACTTGTCCTGAAAGGCGTTGCGTTCGATGAGGCGGATCAACTTGTGGCGTTGAGCCCCGGGCCAGTGGGTCAGCTCTGCGGCTTGGGCCGTGCAGGTCAGGGCGATGAGGCTCACTGCAACAAGGGCGACCTTGCGAAACCATGTCATGTCTGCTTTTTCTCCTTGCCATCTTGCGGTTGACAAAAAAACGGATCAGGGGGCGGTTCAGCCACCCTGACTGCATGTGTTTCCTGCGGGGGTGAAAAAGCAAACCGGGTGCTTGGGCCAGTGTGGCGGGAGGGGGGTGGGAAGGGCTCCATGGAGCGGTCGCACGGGTGACGGCACTTGGGCTGCGAAGGCGGCCATCGGGCGTCATCCAAGGGCAACCCGGCTGTCTTCGTTTGGGGAAGACCCGTGGCTTTCCGTCCCTGCTTCACAACAGGTTTGGCTTTTTCCAGCGTCTTCTCCGACAGTTTGGGCGTCGGGGGGCGCTCGGGAAAAAAGTATGTATGAACCGAGAGGTATCCTGGGATTTTTAAAACCAGAAAACATAAGATGTTATCAGGCACACTGTTCCGTGTCCTAGTTAGATATAAACCATACGAGTGAACTCCTGGTCAACGCTTGTTTTTCTTTTTAAACAAAAAAATAAGTCAGTAAGTAAAATGGGCTTTTTATAGAAATCAGTAAATGGAGGGCGGGGGCGTGTAATGCACTGATATGCAGAGGGTTTGTTGTGCAGGCGATGGCGGGAGATTTGGGGGGGCGGGGCAGGGCCCTGCCCCCGGCAGGTAGGTTGCATGCTTCCTATTTTCAGTTCAGGTAGCGGTCTGTACAGGCGGTGGAAAAATCGGGGACCGTCTGGACCTTGCCCTGGGCCTTTAAAAAGCCGGCGGTATCCGAAAGGCTTTCCATGATGGAGGCGTCCAGGGCGAGGGCGTAGGTGTGGCGTGCCATGGCCGACTGCATCACCCCCCGGGGAAGCCCCGTGGCCCGGGCCATGATATCGGCTGTCTCCGCCGGGTGGGCCTGCACAAAGGCCTCGGCGGTTTTAAGGGCCTTCATGAACGCCAGGGTGTCGGCCCGGCGATTGGCCAGGAACTCCTTTTGGGCCAGGAGCATGATGGGGTAGCGGTTGCCCAGGCCTCCGAAGGTCATGAGCTCCCTTCCACCTTTGAGCTCTCCCATGGAAGGGGTGGGCTCACTGGCGGCAAAGGCATCGATGGAGCCAGCGGCCAGGGCTTCGGGCAGGGTGGAGGGCGACAGGTCGGTCACGGTGATGGCCCCTGCCGGGATCCCTGCGGCGCTTAAAGCCGCAAGAAATCCCCCGTAGGTGGAGGTCCCTTTTTTGATGCCCACGCGCTTGCCCGACAGGTCGGCCAGGGTGGTGTAGGGCGAGTCCTTGCGGACGATGAGGCGGTGGCGATGTTCCCCGGTGCAGTGGCTGGCGATGATGGTGAGGTTCTCGGAACGGGAGGCGCTGATGATGGCCGTGGTGTCTCCCATGGTGCCGAAGTCTGCGGAGCCGGAGTAGAGGGCCTCGGCACAGGCCGGGCCGTTGTTGAAGCGAAGGGGTTTTACGTCAAGGCCCGCATCGGCGAAGAACCCTTTTTCCACCGCGATGACGGGCAGGGCACTGCCGATGCGGTTCTGGAAGGCAAAACGGATGGGCTCTGAGGCCGTCTCCGATTTCTGGGTGCAGGCGGCAAAGGCGACCGACAGGCCAAGGACCAGGGCGGTAAACAGGAGAGGGATAGGGCCTCGATGGCGCGGTGCGGTGTGGCCTGGGAAAAGAGCTGTGAATTTCATGTGTATGGTTCCTTAACGCTGGTTAACGTGAATTTAAAAGAAAACGTAACTATTCAGATCAAAAAAGCCTCCGGCGGCCCTGCCGGGGGCCAAACGTTTAAAAAGTTTGATAAACAGGTCTCAAGTAATCATTCATAGGCTCCGCCGAAACAATTCCGACATATTCGTATTAGAAACGTTTTTTGCGGAGCTTTTTTTCAAAAAAGCGACCCGCCGGAGGCAAGCTGAATGGTTACAACTTGATTTTACCATAACCTCAAGGCGTCTGTTTCCCACGAAAAACAGGACGCATCATTGTCCACGGGCGAAGTCCGAAGGCCTGCTTTCTTCATGCATCGATGCGGGTGGGGCCGATGCAGCAGGGCAGGGCGTTGAGTTCGCGTCTCAGGTCGCGGACCACCGCCTCCATGTCGTGTGAATACCGGGTACGGGGGCGGGGAAGGCCAATGGGTTTGTCTGCCCGGATGTTGCGGGGGGAAGGCCCCATGACGATGACCCGGTCTGCCAGGAAGGCGGCCTCTTCCACGCTGTGGGTGACATAGACCACGGTCTGGCCGAAGCGCTGCCAGAGCCGGAGCAGCTCGTCCTGGAGTCTCTCCCGGGTGTTGGCGTCCAGGGCGCTGAAGGGCTCGTCCATGAGCAGGACGTCCGGGGCAAGGGCCAGGACCCGGGCGATGGCCACCCGCTGTTTCATGCCGCCGGACAGGGTGTGGGGGTAGGCCCTGGCGTGGTCGGCCATGCCCACGAGCTCCAGGTGGTGCAGGGCCTCTTCGGTGCAGGTTTTTTCCGGCTTGCCTTGTTGCTCCAGGCCGAATGCCACGTTTTTCAGCACCGTAAGCCACGGAAAGAGGGTGGCTTCCTGGAAGACCACGCCCCGTTCCGGCCCGGGTTCCCTGATGGGTTTCCCCCGAAACAGAAGGGCCCCGGAGGAGGGCCGGACAAATCCTGCAATGAGGTTGAGGAGCGTGGTTTTACCGCACCCGCTGGGGCCCAGGATGCAGGTGAACTCCCCATGGCCCAGGGAGAGGGAGACATCGGATAAAATGGCCGGGCCCGAGGCGCCGTTTGTGCCGTATGCTTTATGAAGGTCTGTGCAGGAGATCATGCGTCGTCCCCCGTGAGGTACCACTTGGCGATGGTCCTCTCTTCAAGGGGCTTGAACAGGAGGCGTTCCACCAGGAGCCCGATGAGGCAGATGATGCCGATGCAGGAGAAGGCCGAGGCGTAATCCAGTGTCCAGCGGGCTTCGATGATGGCGTAGCCCAGGCCTGTGCCCGTGCCCACCACCATTTCAGCCGCCACCAAAACCCGCCACCCGTTGCCCAGGCCGATGCGAAGGCCGCTGATGGTGGCCGGAAGGGCCCCGGGCAGCAGCACGCGAAGGAGCAGGGTCTTTCTCCTTGCCCCCATCATGCGCGCCGCCCGCAGATAGGTTTCGTCGAGTTGCTGCACCCCGGACAGGACGTTTAAGGCAATGGGGGTAAAGGCGGTGATGGCGATCATGGAGACGGTGGCGGCCTCGCCGATGCCGAAGCAGAGGATGGCCACGGGGATCCAGGCCAGGCCCGGGATCAGCTGCAGGACGTGGAGAATGGGAAGGGTGGCGTTGCGAAAGGCCCTGGACCATCCCGCCAGCAGGCCATAAAAGGTGCCGCATATCGCGGCGATACCGAAGCCCGCGAGCCAGCGCAGGAGGCTGTCCCCGATGTGGCGCACCAGGGGCGCTTCGGAGAGGGGCGCGCCGGACACCAGGGCCGCCAGGGTTTGGCCCACCTCCCAGGGGGTGGGAAAGGCCACGTGCCGGTTGGCCTGGATCATCAGGGCCATTGCCTGCCAGATCATGAGAAAAATGAGAAAGGGTAGCATTTTTCCAAAGATGGTTTTTGCCATGGAGGTTCCTGCCTTGCACATGATGTGGGGTTTTTCACGACGTTGGGGCGTTGCGGCGATTTCAGGCGGGGCACGCACCCAGGGTTACCCTTGATACGTTGCAAATTTCAGTCCACGAGTATCTCATGTTTTGGGCCGGGGGGCACGGGAAAAGTGGGGCGAGGCGTCGTAGGGGTGAGCAAAGCGCAGCATGCCCATCTTTGCACGGTTAACCCGCATCTTCCCAACCCCATGACAGAGAGCATCGTCACACTTGATGGGCACGGCGCCAGGGCCGTCGTAACCTCAGCGGACACGGCTGTGCCTTTGCCCATCCTACATCTCCTCGGGTCATCGCCTCCGATGGCCGTGTGTTACACGTAGGATGGGCAAAGTGGAGCGTGCCCATCTTTGCACGGTTAACCCGCACCTTCCCAATCCCATACCAAAAGAGTATCGCCACACACGATGGGCACGGCGCCAGGGCCGTCGCAACCTCAGCGGACACGGCTGTGCCTTTGCCCATCCTACATCACTTCGGGTTATCGCCTCCGGTGGCGGTGTGTCACACGTAGGATGGGCAAAGCGGAGCGTGCCCATCATTGCACGCTTAACCCGCACCTTCCCAATTCCATGACAGAGAGCATCTCCACACACGATGGGCACGGCGTCAGGGCCGTCGCAACCCCAACGGACACGACTGTGCCTTTGCCCATCCTACATCTCCTCGGGTCATCGCCTCCGGTGGCCGTGTGTTACACGTAGGATGGGCAAAGCGGAGCGTGCCCATCTTTGCACGCTTAACCCGCACCTTCCCAATTCCATGACAGAGAGCATCGTCACACTTGATGGGCACGGCGCCAGGGCCGTCGTAACCTCAGCGGATACGGCTGTGCCTTTGCCCATCCTACAGCCCCTCGTGTTATCGCCTCCGGTGGCGGTGTGTCACACGTAGGATGGGCAAAGCGGAGCGTGCCCATCTTTGCACGCTTAACCCGCATCTTCCCAACCCCATGCCAGAGAGCATCGCCACACGCGATGGACACGGCGCCAGGGCCGTCGCAACCTCAGCGGACACGGCTGAGCGTTTGCCCATCCTACACCACCTCGGGTCATCGCCTCCGGTGGCCGTGTGTCACACGTAGGATGGGCAAAGCGGAGCGTGCCCATCTTTGCACGGTTAACCCGCACCTTCCCAACCCATGCCAGAGAGCATCATCACACGCGATGGGCACGGCGCCAGGGGCGTCGTAACCTCAGCAGATACGGCTGTGCCTTTGCCCATCCTACACCTCACCCCTCGTTTCCCGGATTCCCACGGGCTCCTCCCCTGTTCCCGAACTCTCCGGGGCTCCGGCCAGGAGCACGCCGCAGATGACCAGGGCTGCGCCCGCGTATTGGGCCGGGAGAAGCCGTTCCCCCAGGATGAGGTAGGCCAGGACCAGGGTGGAGACGGGGATGAGGTTGGCAAAGAGGATAACGTGGGCTGCTTTGATCCGCGTGAGGGCGTAGTTGATGACCACGTAGACAAAAAAGGTGATGCCCACGCCCAGGTAGACCATGGCTCCCAGGACTTTCCAGGAGATGGCCGCGGGCATGGGGCCTGCCAGGGCGCCGGGGAGAAAGAGGAGGGTGGCCTCGAAGACCTGGACGGCTGAGAGGAAGAGGAAGGAGTAGCGTTCGGCCAGGTGCTTGACGGTGAGGGCATAGGCCGTGGAGGAGAGCACCCCGCAGAAGATAAAGAGGTTGCCCAGCAAGGGGCGCGAAGCCGTGGCGTCGGCCTCGCCGAAGGCCGAAACCACCACGACGCCTGCCACGGCCGCGCAGATGCCCAGGGCGCACCGGGTGTTCACCTTTTCCTTGTAGAAGAAAAGAGCGCCCAGGGCGGCGGCAAGGGGGGCGCAGGCCACGATCATGCCTGCCTGGGAGGCCGTGGTGTAGGCAAGCCCCAGGGTCTCGAAGGTAAAGAGGAGAAAGGGCTCACACAGGGCCAGCAGCACCAGGAATTTCCAGTCCCCCTTTCTGTATTCGGGCTTGGGGATCTTGTGCCAGAGCAGGGCGTAGATAACCGCCGCCAGGAACACCCGGGCCAGCAGGATCTGGGGCAGGCTAAAGGTGCCGATGAGCAGCTTGATGACAATGAACCCGCCGCCCCAGATGATGTGGGCGACGACAAGAAGCAGAAAAAGAAATGCCGTGGGCATGGGATGTCCTTGAAAAAAGAGGATAAAAAAGGCAATAGCTCAGATTGCCTCCGGCGGGTCGCTTTTTGAAAAAAGCTCCGCAAAAACGTTCCGGTAGCGAGAGCCCTCTCCCTCAACCCCTTCAGGGGCTGAGGGAAAGGGCTCTCTCAGAATCGGTGAGTCGGCAGCGTATGCAGTGTCGACAAAAGTAGGCCTATTAACACTCTCCTTAAAGCCCCTTTCTCGGATTTTTCAATGCTTTGAGTCTCGGGGAGGCCGCCGGAGGCTTTTTTGAGCTGAATCGTTACAAAGGATTTTTGCTTACGGGCGCAGCCCGTCAGCGAATGTGACGCGGGCGAGGTCCGAGCCCACGGAGCATTCGCGATCCTTGCATTAATAGCCGATCCACTGCCAGTAGGTGGTGGCCACGATGACCACGGCGATACCGGACAGGACCATGCGGGTGGCCATGATCTGCATGAGGTATTTTATGCGTACGTAGCCGGTGGCGAACATGATGAGGGCCGGGGCCAGTTCGTAGGGGAAGAGGAACTGGTCGAGGCCGTAGAAAAAGCTGTAGAGCAGGGGCTGGGTGTCCAGCCCCAGGTTGGCGGCGATTTCGGCCATGGGAATGCTCAGGGAGCTGGCCGCGGCAACCGGTGTGAGGGCAAAGTTGGCGAGGATGCCCACGAGGTAGGCGAAGATGGAGGTTCCGGCCAGGCTCTCCATGCTTTTTAAGTAGGGCACGACCTTTCCGGCCATCCAGGCGGGGATGCCCAGGCTTCCGGCTACGATGCCCACGGCCATGCAGGCGATGATGAAAAAGAGGATGGAGAACTGAACGCCTTTGACGTCTTCGGCCTTGAGGAGGCTGAAGACGGGGGTGAACCCCAGAAGAACGATGGCGCAGAAGGCGTAGTAGCCCGGGATGCCGTGGAATTTTTCCGTGGCAAAGGCGGTCACCGCAAGGAGGGTGAGGACCAGGGTCTTGGTTTCGTCCTTGCTCATGGCGCCCATGGCCTGGATCTCTGCACTGGCATGGATGCGGCATTGCTCGATGTACCTGCCCAGCTCGCGGCTTCCGAAGACGTGCAGGATCCCGATGCAGCCGGCGGCGTTGAGGAGGCTGTATCCCAGGTTGTCTTTGAAGAAGCTGAGCCATTCAATGGGTACGCCCATGTCTTTGACCATGAGCAGGCCCACGATGCCGACGTTGTTGGGCAAAAAGTTGGTGGCAGGGACGGTGGCCCCGAAAAAAGCGGCCATGATCAAGGTGGTGGCCGCTTTGGAGCCTTTTTCCATCCCCATTTTGTTGCACATGCCCGAGGCGATGGCCATGAAGAGGATCACCACGGTGATGACGTCGGGGATGATGGCCCCCAGGCCGTATCCTGCGATGATGAAGGCCCCGTAGAGGCGCAGGGGCGTGGAGCCGATATGGGAGATGGTCAAAAGGGCGATGCGGTCGGAGAGCTTGGTGCGTTCCATGAGCGCGCCGATGAGCATGCCGCAGAGGATGATCCAGGGAATGGGTGTGGTCCAGCCCACAAAGGCAAGGTCCGGGGAGGCGATACCGGTGACGATGTACAGCATCAGCAAAAGGACCGCCGTGGTGAACAGGGGCATGATCTCGAAGGCAAAGCCGGAGATGGCAAAGATGGTGATGAACCAGTAGGTGGTGACCTTGGGAGTCTCCGGGCTGTAGAGCAAAAAGGCCCCGATGGCGGCAAACAGGAGGCTCAAGGCCCAGCCCCGGGTTTTCTGTGATGTCAGCAGTGCGGTCATGATACGTTCCCTTTGAGGTTGCGAATATAGCGTTCAACGGAAAGAGCTGCAACCGTTGCGTCACCCATGGCGGTGGTTATCTGCCTGAAAACCTTCTCATTGATGTCCCCAACGCCGTACACACCGGGGATGTTGGTCCCCATGTCGGCTCCGGCCAGGATGTAGCCTTTGTCGCTTACGGCGATCTGATCTTTGAAAAGATCGTTGTTTGGGGACTGGCCGAGGAAGACAAAGACGCCGTCTGCGGGCAGGGTCTCCCGCTTTCCTGTGGCGAGGTGTTCGATGACCGCGCCGGTGAGGCGGCCCCCTTCGATGCAGAGGTCCACCAGCCTGGTGCCGGTGCGGGCGTCCACCCGCTCGTCGGCCAGGAGCTGTCGCTGGGTGGTGTCGGCGGCAAAGAAACGGTCTTCGGACTCCATGAGGGTGAGGTGGGAGACGCCGATCTGCAGCAGGTAGAGGCTCTCGTCAAAGGCGCTGTTGCCTCCGCCCAGCACGAGGACACGTTTGCCTTTGTAGGCGCCGCCGTCGCAGATGGCGCAGTAGTGCACCTCGTCGCATTCTACGGGAAGGTCCAGGGGAACGGGCCTGCGTCCGGTGGCAAGGATCACCGCCCTGCTGTGGTAGATCTCTTCGTCGGTCTCGACGGTTTTGATCTCCCCTTCAAGGCAGAGGGATTCGATGTCGCAAATCTCTTCCACGGGCACGGAGAGGCTGTCCACATGGGTGCGCATCTTCTCCATTAACTCCATGCCGTGGATTTTCAGGTAAGAGGGAACATTCAGCACCGTGTGGGTCGAGTTCACGAGCCCTCCGGTAACGCTCTCCTCAAGGATCACGGTGTTTAAATTGGCCTGGGCCGCGTAGATGGCGGCTGTCATGCCTGCGGGACCGCCCCCGACAATGACCAGGTCGACGTGTTTTTCCGGTTTCATCTGTATCTCTCCAAATTAGGTGCGCACCCTCCGAAGGGGGCAGCCCGGGAATGCAGGGTCCTGATTCTCCGGTGCGGCCCTCTCGGGTGATGCAGGGGTCCACACGTCGCGATCATGTGGGGGGATTGCGGGTGCCGCCAAAGGGCAGGCCCCGGGTCACGGAACCCTGGCCTTACTTTTTGCGGCGTTTTTATTCGGACGTCCGTTTGAAGGCCGGGAGGCTGTGCACGTCCTCCCGACGTTTTTCCAGGTGTTGATTTAGAGGCAAAAGCCTTGCCTCCGGCGGCGAGGTGGATCCACCTCGAAAGCTAAATGCGAATGCGCCTCGGCTTTCGTAACTCGGGCTGAAATGCGTCCGCATTCGCGTGGTGAGTGACATGACTCCCAATGCGCCACAAGTGCTTGAACTGCCGGAGCCTCAGTTTGGGATCCATAGTCAACTTTCACCGGAATAACTCCGGCGGGCAGTAAGCCTTGGGGTGGTTTTGCCACCTCCTGTCCCCCGTTTAAGCGAATGGTCCGAAGTCCCGGCAAATTCGCTGAAGGGCTTCGTCCGTACGCGAAGCTGTGGATTGCGCAAACAGCCTCACACGTTTCAACAGGCGGGATCGACTTATGCGTTTTTGTAAAAAGCCGTCATCTCTTTGGGGTTCATGAGGCCCGCTTTGGTGGCGACGATGGCGCCGCCTTTGATGACGTAGATGGTGGGCGCGCGCTCGGCTCCGAGTTCTTTCTGCGCCTCGGGGTTTGCCTCGGAATCCATGTTGAAGAAGGTGAGGCCCTCGTTTTTCTTGGCGAATTTCTCCAGAACTTTTTCCATGTTCTTGCAGTGGGGGCACTGCTCTTTAAAGCAGATGAGGACCCCGGCTTCGGTGTCTGAGATGGCGCCTTTGTAGGTGTTGTCGTCAAGGGTGGTAAACATGATGGTCTCCTGCAAATGAATGCATGGTTGTTATGTTCCGGAGGTGCCTCCGGCAGGGCGTTTTTTGTCTACGGGCGAAGCCCGTCAGCAAATGCGACGGGCCGAAGGCCCGGAGCATTTGCAAACCTGGGGTCCAGGGGCTGTAGCCCCTGGCCGCCGGAGGCATGTTTTTTTGCTTAAGTCGTGCGCAGCTCGCCGATGAAGAGTTTCAGTTTCTGGAGCAGCTCTTCGGCCTTTTCGGGGTTGTCGGCGGCGATGTTGTTGAGCTGGAAGGGGTCGGCCTTGCGGTCGAAGAGTTCGTTGTGCTCGGGCACTTCGACTTTGGCCCCTGCGGTGCAGGTCCACATCTCCTCGTCCATGGTCTTTTCAGATCCGGCCACGCAGTCGACGCTGTTCTTCTCCTCTTCGTCCACCAGCCAGTGAACGTAGCTGTAGTCGTCGGTGATGATGGACCAGGACATGCCGTAGTAGCCTGCGATGGCGAAATCGCGGATTTTATCGACCTCGCCCTGCATGAGGGGCAGGAGGCTCTCCCCCTGGAAGTCCTCGGCGCCGTACATGTTCATGCCGTGGTCGCTGACGCCGCTTTCGGTGTCGAGCTGGCCCATGACGTCCATGATGGTGGCGGTGACGTCCACGTTCTGGACGAAGCTCTTGATGCGCTGGCCGCCTTCGACGCCGGGGATGTGCATCATCAGGGGCACGTGGACCAGCTCTTCGTAGGGCCAGGGGCGGGATTTGCGCACGATGCCGTGGCCGTGTTCGCCGTTGCCCATGGGCTGGCCGTGGTCGGACATGAGGACCACCATGGTTTCGTCCCAGAGGCCCTGCTGGCGGATGCTGTCAAGGACTTTGCCGATCCATTCGTCCACCAGGGTGACCTTCTCCATATACAGGGCGCGGATGTGCTCGCACTCCCGTTCGGTGATGCGGCCTTCCACCGGGGTCCAGGGGGCCAGGAGGATGGGGTTGCCCTCGTAGTCGGGGTCGTAGGGGCAGGGCTCGCCTTTCCAGATTGATGGGGGATCCCAGGGCTCGTGGGGATCAAAGGAGTCCACCCAGAGGAAGAAGGGGCGCTCCTTGTCCCGGCGCTCCTTGAGCCAGTTGACGGTGCGGTTGACGACCTTGGCCACGTAGCTGTCGGCGTCGCTGCGGCGGTGCTGCTGCTGGCGGAGAAAACAGCCGATTTCGTCTAAGAGCTGCTGGCTGTCGTCGTCGATGAGGTTGCCTTCCTTGTCCCACACCATGGAGGCGGAGGTGAAATCTTCGGGCTTCATGGCAGGGTCCAGGGGCACGTCGGCAAAGGAGGTGTGGTCCAGCTCCTGGCCGGGGCAGAAGTCCACGAAGTCGAAACCGCGGGAGTAGCCGAACTTGGGCAGGCGCATGGGGGCGGTGTCGTAGATGAGGGCGGTCTGCATGTTCTTGCCCCACATGATGTCGGTGAGGGTGGTGTCGTCGCCGGAGAGGGGCTGCCAGCCGCCGTAGGGCAGGGTGAACCTTCCCGTCATGAGGGCGCGCCGCACGGGCACGGTGGGGAGCCCTTCGCTGTAGGCGTTTTCGAAGAGCACGGACTGGCGCGCGAAGCGGTCCATGTTCGGGGTTTTTATCTTCTCGTTGCCGTAGCACCCCAGGTAGTTGAACTGCAGGGTGTCCAGCATGATGAAGACGACGTTTTTGATCTTGTCGCGGTTGAAAGCCATGGGTTTCTCCTCGGCACGATTGAGGGTCCGTATCGAAGGCGACGGGGTCGCCGTGAATCGGTCCGGGCGAATTCGCCCTGGCCGTGTACGTGTTTCTTGATGGGAAAAGAGTAGGGCATCGGGGGGAAAAATTCTGCTTCACATGAGACACTTTTTGAAAATTCGTTGAATTATTTCATCAATTATTTTGATCGAAAAAGGGCGAGTCCGACAGCTGGGAAGGGCCTTGCTCGGCCGCAGCCAGACATGGCGGCCCGGAGGGGGGCGAGGGGGAAGGGGGTAGGGCGTCTGCAAAAATAAAAAATACACGCACCGAATAGCGACGCCGAAGCAATCACCGTAAACGATACGTCGATACGCATCAGCGTCGATTCGGCCGGAATCGGTCAATGGTACGTAACCATTGAGCTCAAAAAAACAGCCTCCGGCGGCAAGGTGTGCCACCTTGAAAGCCGGTAGCGGATGCGCTTTGCCCCTCGTTCCTCGGGTCAAATCACATCCGCCTTTAAAGTGACATTCATGAAGATGTCTATTTATGACCTGTTTGTTAAACTTTTTGTAACTATTCAGCTATGCCTCCGGCGGGTCGCTTTTTTAAAAAAAAGCTCCGCAAAAAATTCTTCTAAGGCACCCGCGCTACGTTTTGATCGCCCTGAAGGGCGATCAAAACGTAGCGCGGGTGCGAAAATGTCGAAGTTGTTTCGGCGTAGCCTGGAAGGCTTACTTAAGACCTGTTTGTCAAACCCGACTCATAAAATCGGGCAAAAGTTTGGCCCCCGGCAGGGCCGCCGGAGGCAAAGATGAACCGAATAGTTACCAATTATTTTTTGCACGAGCCTTTACTCCGAGGCGATGAGGCAGAGGATTTTGCCGTGTTCCATGAGCCTGACAGGGTCCAGGATGTCGAGGCGGGTCTTGGAAAACCGGCCGATGACCCCTTCGTCCCGAAGCTCGTGGATGACGCGGCAGACGCTGCTCCGGTGGATGCCCAGGATGTTGGCCATGTCCACCTGGGAGAGGTCGGGGTTGACGGTCTCCTTTTCTCCCTGCTCCCGCCAGATGTGGGAGAGCATGCGGCAGATCTGACCCCGGGCGTCCAGGAGGTTGGAGTCGTAGATCTGGCTGAAGAAGGCCCCGCCCTTGACCCCCAGGGACCTGACGAGGTTGAGAACCAGGTGGGGATACTCCCGGCAGAAGGCGAGGTCGTCCAGCAGGGAGTCGGGAAAGATAACGATTTCGCACTCGGTTAAGGTGCGCAGGCTGTGGACGTGGACGCTGGACTTGTGCATGAAGGTGATCTCGCCGAAGAGGACTCCTTCTTCCATGATCATCACCACCCGTTCCTGGCCGTCTTCGGCGATGCAGGAGAGGTGCAGGGTGCCCCGGTCGAGGAAGAAAAAGGCGTTGTCGTCTGTGTTTCCCAGTTCGTGGTGCCGGGGCAGGGTCTTGCGCGTCCCTTTGTCCAGGATCTCCCGCCAGGGGGCGTTCAAATCCCGGATGCGAAACACGGCCAGGTCCTGTTTGTAGGTGTCGATGTCGGGGTGGTTCATGGCAAAGCCCTCCTTGTTTTCCTGGTCTGAACGACGCCCCGGCATGTTGCGGCGTGTTCCTCTGTTCGTCATACGACATCGGGGGATATTTGGCACGCAGGAATTATCAGTGCTGGAGAAGGAGGGGGCGTGCTATGCCTTTTTGAAGGGGTATATCTTGATGGGGTTATTTCTCACTACTTTATGGATATTGAAAAAAACTCGGATATGTGATCTGTTGTGTCTTTGCTTATTAGTCTTTTGTTGTTGTCTTTGTGGGTAACTTTTTTCGTTTGTGATAGATAATTGGGTCGGGGAGGCGCTTGTTTTATGATGCAGTTGGGAAATTATACGTTCCGGTGTCGCCTGGACGATGACGCTGTGCTTCCTGTGTACAAAGGTTCCATCTTTCGGGGCGTGTTTGGCTTGGCGCTGAAGAAAACCATCTGCACCCTGCGGCTGGAAAAATGCGACGACTGCCTGCTTAAATGGCGGTGCCTATATGCAAGTGTTTTTGAAACACCGCAGCTTTCCAACAGCTACGGAAAAAGCTGCGGTACCGCTCCCCACCCCTTTATCATCAGGCCTCCGGAGACGCGGCAGACCCATTTGTCCGCAGGCTCGTCCTTTGATTTCGGTTTTACCCTTCTGGGAGAGACCAACCACAACCTTCCCTATTTTGTCTACGCCTTTGAGCGCATGGGGGCGATGGGCATCGGTCGCAAGATGGGTGGCAGGCGGGCACGGTTTACCCTGCTTGAGGTTCGATGTGGGGCGCATCTTTTGTACACCCACGGAACGCGGGAGCTGACTCAGTGTGAGCCGGCACCGTTCGCCCTTGCCGGGTCCTCTCCTGACAATCCCCTGTCCCGCCTGACCCTCTCCTTTGAAACCCCCCTTCGCTTGAAATTCAACAGCCGTCTTCAGGCGCGTCTTCCGTTCCACGTGCTGGTTCGGGCCATGCTGCGGCGCACCTCCTCGTTGATGGCTGCCTTTGGGGCCGGGGAGCCCGATCTGGACTACAAGGGCCTTGTTCGTCGAGCCGAAGAGGTCTCCATTGCCCACCAGGCCCTGAGATGGTCTGACTGGAAACGTTACTCCTCCAGACAGGAGCGGGACATGCTCATGGGCGGCATGGTGGGGACGGTGACATATGAAGGCCATCTGGCGGAATTTCTGCCCCTGGTGGATTTTTGCCGCAACGTGAACCTGGGCAAACAGACGGCTTTTGGGTTGGGGCGGTTTGACTATTCCCTTGCCGAGGTGCCGGAATGCGCCGCTAAAGACCGTGGGGCGGCCACATGTGAGCTGTGTTGAGGCCCCCTAAGCCAAGGGCCGGTTGGAAAAAGCAACACATCCGGCGTTGCAATAGACATGTAGAGCGTATTTATAAACCGTGTATCTGGAGGGCTCCATGAAAGAATTTTTGGCTGTGTGCGCAGACATCGCAAGTGTTGTGGCCGTGGTGTCTGTAATTGTTACCTTGTTCAAAGTGGTCAAGATGGAACGCGAAAATCGACGGATGAACGAAAAGGTCGATCTGTTTTTTCAGGTGGAGGAAAGTGATCGGATCGAGCCGACGGGCCTTTATATTCGGCGTAAGGACTTCACCCGCTCCGAAGTTTTAGGCACGATGAGAATGGTCATGAAAGACCAGGGCTTTTTTTCAACAAAACATACAAGCGAAGTCGCGTTTCTCGACTCCTTGGAGAAGGTGCAGTCGGGCAAGGACAAAAGATGGCTTATTCCCGTGGCCGAATCCGAGTTCGTCCAATTTGTTATTCCCGGGAACGTCCCTGAACAGGATGCCGCTTAGGGCTCTGAGCGGGAACGTGTAGTTTCTTGACGGATTCATTCATTGACGAAAGGAAACATCATGGGAGGAATGGATAATACCACCGCAAAGGTGACCACTGCCGCTCTCTTTCACGATATCGGCAAGGTGGCTGACTGGGAGCTGCTTGGTCAGTCGTTGGCGTGGGTGAGGGAGCAGAAAGAGTCGTTTGCCACAACCCATGGGGGGCGAACACTTCATACCGATGCGTTGTTTAGCCGCACCTTCTTGGAGCGCCAGGCAAAAAGCTTTCCGACATCTCTCTTGGAAGGGGATGAGAACCTGCTTTCCCTGGTGGAAAGAGGGCAGAATCCTGTCACAGCCTTGGAGTGGATCGTCTCGGAAGCGGCATCCATCGCTCAGGCCTCTTCCCCGCGGAAGACGGCAGACGGCGATGAGGCAACGGACATTAAAGCTCGTCGCAGCGTTCGGTTGGCCCCGATTTTGGAAACCCTGTCTCCCACTGCCGCCGATGACGACAGCCCCCATGAACCGAAAGCATATCGGCACCATTACAAATTGGCGGCTCTTTGTCCTGAAGACATGGACCCTGTCACGGAAAAGGGGGACGATGGCTATGAAATTCTGCTCAATGAGTTGGAAGACGCCTTCTCTCGTCTGCCCCACCGGGACCACCACGGACTCTGGCTTCAGCATGTTGATTCGCTTTTGATGAGGACCCTTTGTTTTGTCCCTGCCGATCAGTCTGGTCATGGCGTGGCCGATGTCCCGCTTTACGATCAATTGCGCATCTCTGCGGCCATGGCGTGCGCCTTGTCTCGATACCATCAGGACACGGGGACATTGAACCCGGATGCCGTGAAAGATAGAAAAACCGAAAAGTTTTTGCTCGTGAACGGGGACTTTACCGGTATTCAACCCTTTATCTTCAAAGATGGCGGTGAGAGTCGAAAATTCCGTTCCAAATTGCTTCGTGGGCGGTCTTTTCAGGTCTCTTTATTTATAGAATCGGTTGTCTGCCGTTTGTGCGAGGCCATGGGGATCAGTCCCCTATGCGCCATTATGAAAGCCGGGGGAAAGTTTACGCTGCTGGCCCCCAACACACAGGCCGCAAGGGATGCCGTGGCGCAGGTTAAAGGCGAGTCGGCGGGCTGGTTTTTATCCATGACCCATGGCGAGTCGGGGATGGCCATCAGCACGGTGACGGCTCGTCCCGTCGATTTTCAAGCTCCGAACATGGTTGCCTTGTGGCAGCGGATGCATCGCACCATGGCTCTTGAAAAGTTTCAGCGTCTGGACATGGGAGCGGTTTGCGGTCGGCGGGCGCGGCCTGTCGGCCGGGACAACAAACCGTGTCCCCTCTGCCATGTCCGGCCTGTCGAGTCGGCATATCGAGAGTCGCGGTGTTGCGCGGTATGCCATGATCAGATTTGGTTGGGTGAAAACCTTGTAAAGCACAGGGGCATCCGCCTGACAACGGGGAAGGGGGACTTGAAAGAGCCTGTGCTGGGGCGGTACCAACTGACCATGGAAAACGACCTGGCAGGGTATTCTGCCCAAGGGGAGGATGTCGCCCTTTGGCAATTCGGCGTACCCGGTAAGACCGATCCCCAGGTGGCGATCCGTTGTGTGAATGGCTATGTGCCGGTGTTTACGAAAGCCGATGAAGAAGCTGCCGCTGCAGCGTCGGAGGAGGGACAAGAGGCTGTAAAGGCGGGAGACCCGAAGCACTTCCAGGCCATTTCCGACGCCTCCCGCTCCTCCATTGACGGGGGGGCTTGCGTGTCTGCCCTCGGTGTGCTCAAAGCCGACGTAGACTACCTCGGCATGTTATTTGCATGCGGGCTTTCAGATGAGCGTTACACCCTTACCCGCCTCACCACCTTGAGTCGTCAGCTTGATATGTTTTTTTCCGTTCGCCTGCCATGGATCCTCGAACACCATGAGACTTTTTGCGAAGTGTACACGGTTTTTGCCGGTGGGGACGATCTTTTTTTGATTGGCCCCTGGCGACAGATCCTTCAGTTGGCTCCCATGCTGCGCGACGAGTTTTCCCGTTATGTGGCCGGTAACCCGGAGGTCCATTTCTCTTGCGGCATCACGTTGGAGAAAGCCCACACACCCGTGGATGATTTCGCCGAGAGAGCCGAACACGTGTTGGGCCTTGCCAAGGACCTGGATGATGAGAAAAACAGGATTTCCGTGTTCGGGTGCACGGTTTCCTGGCCTGAGATGAAGGCGCTGGATGCATGGAAACAAGAGGTTGTGACGTGGTTAGAAAAGAAGTGGCTGACCACGGGCATGCTCTATCGGGTGGATACCTTGGTTACCATGGCAGAAGAAGAGGCCCGGTTGGGAGAAAAAAAGACGGTCTCCATGGATGAGATGGCCTGCCTCAAGTGGCGAAGCCAACTGGCGTACATGGTGGCACGAAATGTTGACAAAGAGGCGGTCGGGGCGGTTCACGGCTCACTGGCGGACGCCCTGCAAACCCATGGCGGGAACCTGAGAATTCCCTTGTGGACCCTGCTTTACGAACGAAGACGGAGGGCATCATGAATTTTTGGAAAGACAAAGAGAAGGGGCATATTGAGCCGTTGTTGTTTTCAACTCATGCGCAAGAGAAAGCTTTGTTGTTTAGCAATGAAGGAACTGTCGAGAAAAGAAATGGGAAACGCGAACTCATGTTGAATAAGGCATCGCAAATCCGTCGGTTTTACGATGAACTGAGTCGGTTGGAGGATGAAGTTCGGAGTTCGAATGATCGGTGGCACGTGGTGGAGCCCCAGGTGCATATGCTTGTTGCAAAGGCCGCTTACGCCGAAGGACGAAAATTGGTTTCTCATGGGTTCAAGACTTTTATCCAGGATGGGGCCACGGCCGTGACGTCACCACAGGAATTGAAAATTTTTCGTCAGCATTTTGAATCAATTATCGGTTTTTTTCGGATGATGCACCAATAGACACCGATCAGGAGGGAGCATGCGACTGGAGCAGATAAAAGAGTACAACGGCACGCTGGAGTTGGTGAGCGGACTCCATATTGGCGCAGGGGACACGGAAATGCGCATCGGCGGCACGGACAACCCCATCGTGAAACACCCCCACACAAACGAGCCCTATATCCCGGGGTCTTCCATTAAAGGGAAGATCCGAAGCCTGCTTGAATTGGCCAGCGGATTGATCGCCTTACGCAGGGGGGCAGATGGGGGCCCCCTTGGGCTGAGGGACTTTCAGGGGGCACCGGAAGAGAAACAGGGCGATTGTCTCGACCTGTTGCGGCTCTTCGGCATCAGCGGAGGAGATGCCGATAAGACGGGGACTGTTGGGCCCACACGGCTCATTGTCAGCGATGCCTTCCTTGACAAGGCATGGCGTGATGACGCGTGGCAACAGGGTCTGCCGTTTACGGAAATCAAATCCGAGAACAGCATTGATCGCATCAAGGGAACCGCCACCAATCCACGTTTTACGGAACGTGTCGTGGAAGGGGCAAAATTCAAAGTCTCTTTTCGCCTGAAGGTTTTTGGCGGGGATGGCGATCTCGAAACGCTTTTGTTTAAGGGGCTCAAACTCTTGGAAATGGATGCCTTGGGGGGCTCCGGGAGCCGGGGCTACGGGCGGGTACGCTTCGTGTTCGATGACCCGGAGACTCAGGGCATGTACGGAGCGATTCAACCCTTCTAACAAGGAGAGATCATGGAAGAACTGCTTTGCATCGTGAAACCGACCTCTCCGTTTGGAACCCCATTGAAGGGGGATACGCTTTTCGGGCAACTGTGCTGGGAATTTGCCATGGACCCTTCATTGATCCAGGGCTCTTTGGATTCTTGGATTGCGCGGTACGAAGAGGCTCCTTTCCTCGTGGTGTCCTCGGCTTTTTTTCCCGCCCCGGATGGGGATTGGATTCTTCCCGTCCCCTCATACCCCTGCTTCAGCCAGGCGCAACAACGCAAACAACGGGTGGCTGAAGAAAAGGCCGTGAAGAAAAAAACATGGTTCAAGGCCAACCCCCATCGTTCCATGAACCTTTCGGGGATCTCGCGTTTGACGGATAAGGAGGCTGCCGAGGCACTGGGAAACGAGGTGGGTCTTCTTTTCTCTTCTGTCCGGCAAAGCCACAACAGCATCAATCGGCTCACAGGGACAACGGGCAAGGAAATGTTTGCTCCATATGAAACAAAGAGCCGTCTCTATCAGGAAAATGTGCGGCTTGCCCTTCGACTGAGCATCGATACGGATGCTGTCTCGCCATCCTCTGTGAGCGAAGCCTTGAGGCGTATCGGGATGACGGGGTTCGGCCGCGATGCCGGGGTGGGCTTCGGTCAGTATGAGATGCTGGATATGGTGCCGTGGACATGCCCTTCATGGGATGGGGCCGACGCCCTTTACCTTTTGGGGCCGGCCGTTCCCGAAAAGGAAGGGTGGGAGACCATGGGGGCGACCCCCTTTGTTCGATATGGCAAGCATGGCAACGGTCTCGCCACAAGCGGAAATCCATTTAAAGCCCCCGTCTTGATGGCTGCCGAAGGAAGCCTTCTGAAACCCATGGATGAAAAACATCCCGAAGCTTCCTGGGTCGGGTCTGCCGTGACCGGGGTCTCTTCCGTGCTGAAAGAAACGGTGGTCCAGGGGTATGCCCACTGGCTACCCGTGTCCACAAAGGAGGTCCCGTGAAAAAAGAGAGTTGGAATCTGTGCCTTGAGACACTTTCGCCGGTTCATATTGGATGCGATACGGTTTATTCTCCCATAGAGTTCAGGACGGACCACGCGACCAACGAACTGGTTGTTTTTCAGACGGAAAAGTGGGTTTCATGTGTCGGGAATGACGGACGTCGGCGGCTTTCGGAAGCGGCGAAAAGAGGAACCTTGGAGAGCCTTCTTGCCATTATGAAGATGATCGATGCCTCCGACGTTGATGGGCGAAGAATTCCGGCGGTTCGGGGCGTGCTCGAGAACCATGCCCGGGTCATGGGCTTGGCGGGGGATGAAAAGCGCTTGAAAAACGAGTTCAATGCCTTTGAGATCCGTCGCACGGCATATCGCCTGTCAGATCATCGTCCCTACATTCCGGGGTCGACCATGAAGGGGGCCATGCGAACGGCATGGCTCAATGCCGTCCGAAAGAAAAAAAGCCGTGGGCCCGGGGGGGGATCGAATGGGTATCGGCTTCAACAGGAACTGTTGGACTATCGGTTCGTGGACGGGGATCCGTTTCGCCTTGTGAAGGTCTCGGACTTTCATCCTGTGGGAGACGCAGGCGTGGAGGTTTTGTATGCCATCAATACCAAGAGACACGGTGATGCGACGGGGCGGGGCGTGCCACAAATCCTGGAAGTCATCAAGCCCGGTCAACGATTCTGGGGAACCGTAACCATCGATCAACCATCCCACAGAAAAACCCCCATCCATTCGCCCATCGACGGCGGCGCATTAAAGCTGGCGATTGCCGATTTTTTCGACAATCGCCAGGCGGCGGAAAACAGGATCCTGGCAACTCTCAACAAGGATAGGGTTGAGACAGGCGAAGAGATCCCCTTGTGTGTGGGGTATCACTCCGGGGCAGAAAACATGACCGTGGAAGGGCATCGAAAAATCTGGATCATGGGGGGCAAGGGAAAAAAAGGGAGAGAAGCCGACGAGGGAACAACCATTTGGTTGACGTCTCAATATAATTCCGGGCCGGGCTCGCGCCCCTTGGGATGGTGCGGACTTGCCATCTGCGACGAGAGGCGATGGAAAGAGTTGGAGGTCCTGGAAGATACCTTTCAGGATGAGACCTTGGAGAAAAAGGAGGCCATGCGTCGTACCGAGGTGGAGCGAAAGGCACGGCAAGAGGAGGAACGAAAACAGGCCGAAGAGCGCGAAAGGATACGTGCTGAAGAAGAAAGGGCAAGGCTGGCCAGAGAGGCGGTGCGGGCTGCCATGTCGCCCTTGGAGCGGTGTTTTGAAGACCTGAAAGATTCCGAGACAATTGCCGAACAACGGATTGCAGCCATTGTCAGGGAAGATCTCCTCACCGCGGAAGACGGGGAGGCCCGCCTGTTGGCCATCGCCCTGAAACATTGCCTTGAGGCCCGTGGGGAGTGGAAGGTCAAAAAGAAATCCAAGGCGCGCTATGAGAGAAAACAGATTATTCTGAGGTTTTTGGATGAATAACGGGCTCGAAGGGTTGTTTGTGTCCTGGCGTGCCTATCGGCAAACGAAGAGAATGTGTCCAAACAAAAGGAGAAAACAATGGCGGGTTTGAAAGTTCTCGGCGTCGAGGACCTCACCAGAAGGGCCATGGTGGAATCCCTCGCGACATTGGTTGTTTTCGGTGCGGCTTCAAGTGCTGTGTATGACCTGTGGACTGTGATCCTTGGCTTGATGACAGGAACCGTTCCGGGGTGGGCGGTTGCAATGGTTCGGTGCCTGGTTCCACTGTTGGGGTGCGTTGGATGGTTCATGTACATCTACAAACGCTATATCCGCTATGCGGGCAACAATGAAACCGGTGAGACAAACGGGGAAGTGTTGCCCCACAAAGGCGTGGTCCTGATGATGAGCACACCGAAATCTGGCGTGGAAGAGATCATGGCGCAGATTGAGACGAAATCGTTGGATGAGCTTTATGGTATCCAAGGCATAGGTCAGTTGTTTAAAGGTGTTTTCTCCCACAAAGAGAGGTTGCGGCACGTATGGCCTATTGTCAACCGGGAAAGCGCGGGATATACGCAATGCCTTACGGCCTTTCTGGAGAAGTATATACCCCAGGCCAAGGTTGTGAAGAACCTGCGGGGCAACCAGAAACGTTTTTTTGTGGAAAAAAAAGGAGAGCAAAAAGAGATCGAAGCCATCAAATCCCTTGTCAACGAGATCTACTCCCCGCAAATGCTCCATGGCCTGGGGCTTTCGAAATCCGACGTGATAGTGGATATTTCCGGCGGGACAAAGCACATGACCATCGGCTTGATCCTGGGTGCCCTGGATGCTTCCATCGACATTCAATACACCGAGCAAAACACAAAAAAGGTGATCCCCCTGGCCATCGATCACCGCATGATTCTCGATAAGACAATCGGGTACCTTACAGAGCATTACCAGCAAATGACCAATCCGGACGCAATCCATGGGGCGCAACACAATGACTCAATACCAGATTATCAACCTGTCTGACCTGTTCGGGCAAACTGCCAAGCTCGCTGACCTGGACCGTTATATTACCGAGGCGGCGAGGATGGCAGGGGATGGCAACGATGTGGTTCTCACCGGCCCCGGCCCTGTCTGGCTCTACCTGGCCATTGCCCACGGGCTCCATGGCCGTGCCCGGTCCTTGACCTATCGCTCCCCGGTCACCGGGGACGTGGTGATCTTTGATCACAATCCCTTCTGAGGAGAAGATAGCCCTTGGACGAACCCTGGCTTTGGGTCTAATCCGGTTTCCTACGGTTAGGCCCGGTTTGGCCTGGAACCACGGGGCGTTTCCTGGTGATGAGGCGTTGTTCCGGAGGACTTTTGAAAATGGGCTGTTTTTATGTATCGCCTTGAACGACGGGGATCTTCCCTTACTTTTTGAAAATGACTGAAACAGGCTTAGGTTATCCGGTTTGCATAACAATCTGTATTAAAGGGGAATCGCTTTGCTTTTTGTAGCGGAAGAATGGGGTTTTCGAGTGAAAAAAGAGGAAAGATCCGGAGGTTATCCGTTTTGGCTTCTTCGGGCCCCGTCCCCTATGGCTCAAAAAAGGGGGCTGTCCGAAACATTGACCCGATTACGAGGGGATTAAGACCTTTTCTGCGACTGCAAGGTCCTTTTTGGCTTTTTTTTGTCCGAAACATTGACCCGATTACGAGGGGATTAAGACAAAATCCACGAGTTAAATTGCTCTACCTGTGCCTCAGTCCGAAACATTGACCCGATTACGAGGGGATTAAGACTGTCTTGAGCCGATGGGTATCGGCTCGGTTCGTGGTTTGTCCGAAACACTGACCCGATTACGAGGGGATTGAGATGTCGTTGAGCACAGACAACGTGCTTTCAATAATCGGGTATCCGCCTGCATGGGTACCCGCCGTGCCCGATGGGCACGGCACCACCTTTGCCCATCCTACAGGATAGAAATTTTGCCAAAAAATGGCCGTGAGTCTCCTCAATTCTTCGAAGGCTTTGATCTTATGCCCGCCCTTAAAAAAGAGAGCTTAGTCATTTGCCTGCCATGGCGCATGGAAAGCGAGGGAGGGGGTGGCAACGTTGTGTCAAAGGGGATGGCAAAGGGAAGCGCGAACCTCAAGTTCGTTTTGTTTTATTTGGGGTTGTATTGAGATTATTTGATGAATAATCAATGGGTTGTAATGCGGTTTTTTGACTGAAATAATGTTGGGGTTCGCGCGCTGAGAAAATGACCAATATAAGTCAGAGTGATGGTGCGCTTTTTACCTTCGGGGGACGCTCTGAACTATAATCTGTCAGGCTCTGCAAAGGAGGTTCGCGCAAAGGCATGACAATGACCTGTAAATCAGGTATCTTTCAGCCTTGCCGTTCTTTGACCCGCATACGAGGGGATTGCGACTAAAGAGATCTCTAAAGTTACAATGACATATATTGTTCTTTGACCCGCATACGAGGGGAACACCATCTCATGCCAAATAAAAAAACTGCTTCGTAGTGTGCGACAAAGGCACAGGTGGGGGCCGTTGCGTCGAACAGGGGATGGGAGGGAAATTCTGCCGCAGGTGAGTGGACGATTTTCTGTAAGTGTGTCATCATATGGAATAAAAGCCCGGGCTGGGAGTGTTGTGGTCCGGGGCCTTTGCCTTTTTCCACCCGCCTGCGGTCACGGGGCATCCAGCCACCGGGGGATTCCATGGACATCACTGTCGGCGCCTTGAGGCGCGCCTTTGAGCATGTCAATGCAAACCATGGGTGCGCAGGCGTGGACGGCATCACCCTGGCCCGGTACCGGGCGGACCTGGACCTGAATCTTCGAGCCCTCCAAGACCGTCTCCTGAGAAAAGCCTATGCCCCTCTTCCTCTGATGAAGGTGTTTGTCCCCAAAAAGTCCGACGGCCAGCGAACCCTTTGCATCCCCTGCGTGGTGGACCGTATAGCCCAGACCGCGGTGCTCCATCGTATCGAGCCTGTCCTGGACCGGGAATTTGAATCGTGCAGCTTTGCCTACCGAAAGGGGCGCAGTATCCGCCAGGCGGTGATGCGGATCAAGGCCTGTCGGGACGCGGGCTATCGCTGGGTGGTGGACGCCGACATCGATGATTTTTTCGGCACCGTAGACCACGATTTGCTGATGGTAAAGTGCCGGGAACACCTCACCGACCCCGACATCCTTCACCTGATTGGCCTCTGGTTGAAAACCGAGGTGTGGGACGGGCGACAGCTCACCGTTTTGGACACGGGGCTGCCTCAAGGCTCGGCCATCTCCCCCATCCTTGCCAATCTCTTTCTGGATGAACTGGACGAAAAGATGGAGGCTATGGGGTTTCGCTACGTCCGGTACGCCGACGATTACCTGATCCTGGGAAAAAAGGAGGAAGATGCACGCCAGGGGCTGGATGCATCCAAGCACATTCTTCGGGAGCTCTCCCTTGAACTCGATGAGGAGGAGATCACCACCTTTGAAAAGGGGTTCAAGTACCTGGGCGTCGTCTTTTTAAACAATCTGATCATGGAACCCTACGAAAAAGGCGGGAAAGGCCGCAAAGGCGCGGTTTTTCCCGCCCCGTTGAACATGGAGGCCTATTTTACCCTTAAAAATGGGGCAGCATATCATGGCGACCCTTTACATCACGGAGCAGCACTCCATCCTGCGGAAGACAGGCGAGAGGCTGATCCTCCAGAAGGATGAGGACATTCTGCTGGATGTTCCCTGTCACAAAATAGACGCGGTGCTTATGTTCGGCCATGTGCAGTTCACCACCCAGGCCGTTCATCAGTTGTTTGACCACGGCATCGAGATGGCCCTTCTGACCCGTACAGGCAAACTCAAAGGCCACCTTGTCTCCCCTTCCACGAAAAATATCCAGCTCCGATTGGCGCAGTTCAGGAAATACGAAGATCCCGACTTCAGGATGGCTGTTTCAAAGGCGTTCCTCGAAGGCAAGCTCAAAAACGGGCTGACTTTCGTGCGCAAGTTCCTGAAAAATCATCCTCTCGTGGATCTCTCCCACGAAGTGGAAGGGCTCACAGAGGGCTTGAAGGCAAGCGGACGGGCCCAGAGTCTTCAGGAACTCTTCGGCATCGAGGGCACAGCCGCCTCTCACCACTTCAAGGCCCTGGGGAAAATGGTCTTGGGTGAATTCGCCTTTTCCCGGCGTAGCAAGCGCCCGCCTGAAGACCCCGCTAACGCCCTCCTCTCCTTTACCTACACCCTGGTTTTCAACGAGATCGCCTCGCTTTTGGATGGCCTGGGCTTTGATCCCTACCTGGGCTTTTACCACCACCCAAGCTACGGCAGGGCCTCCCTTGCCGCCGATCTCATGGAAGAGTTCAGGGCCCCCGTGGCAGATCGGTTTGTCCTCAACCTGATCAATCGGAAAACCCTGAAGACAGAAGATTTTTATATCCGGGAAAACGGCGGGTTCTACTTGAAACGCGATCCCATGAAACGGTATTTCTCCGAATTTGAGGCTTTTCTCAACGCAGGCTTTTCCATGAACTCGGGGCGCACCTCCTTTCGCAAGAGCTTTCGTTCCCAGGCCGAGAAGATGGCCCGCTGCCTGCAAGGCGAGGACACCTATACCCCCTTCATCGCCAAGGCCTGATCCATGCGCTACCTGATCTCCTACGACATCGTGGATGACAAACGGCGCAACAAGCTTGCCAAGGTTCTCAAGGATTACGGCCATCGCGTGCAGTACAGTGTCTTTGAATGCCTCCTGGACACCCCGTTGTTCCTTTCCCTCCGCGGGCGCATCACCTCGGTCATCGACAGCAGGGAAGACAGCGTCAGGGTTTACGCATTGTGCGGTCGCTGCGAAAAAGAAATCGAAATCATGGGGCAGGGCGAGGTCCGGGAGGACAAGGATGTCTATATCTTTTGACTCTCCGGGATAGAGAACAAACCATCTCCCGGATAGCAACTCCGCCGAATCATGAATGGCATTGTCCTTGTTTTTCTATAAAAAATGTGATTTTTTATTGGACTCACAGGCCTCTTCTCAGGTTGAAGGAATGTCGGGATCTCTTTTTGGCCGAGGGGCTTTTTTTCTGGAGCCCCTCGAAAGAGAGGCCTCTTCCCTGATTTTTGGAACATGACTGAAATGGGCCTAGATTATCCGGTTCGTGTAACAGACTTTATTCAAAGGGGATCGTCTTTGTTGTTGCAATGGGGGTATGGGCTTTTCGAGTGAAAAAGAAGGAAAGATCCGGAGGTTATCCATTTTGGCCTCTCCGGGCCCCGTCACCTGGGGCTCAAAAAGGGGGGCTGTCTGAAACATTGACCCGATTACGAGGGGATTAAGACTGACCAGGCTCACGACGAGAGATGAACATATTCGGTCTGAAACATTGACCCGATTACGAGGGGATTAAGACGCCAATTTTGTTTTGTATCCGTCTCTCGTATTCATGCCCGTAACAGTGACCCGATTGCGAGGGGATTGAAATGTCGCTGATCACTAGACAACGTGCTTTTAATAATCGGGTATCCGCCTGCGTGGGTGCCCGCCGTGCCCGATGGGCCGGCACCACCTCTGCCCATCCTACAGGATAGAAACTCGTCCAAAAAACGGTCGTGTCCATACACCGTTTCTCAGGCTTTCATTTTATTCCCTGCCTTGCTAAGGCTCACCCTCAATCCATCAACTCGCCTGCCATTGTTCATGGATGGTTCTGACTACCCACGTTGTGTCACGGGAAACGACAAAGGGAAGCGCGAACCACAAGCTCGTTTTTTTGTGTTATGCTGTCTTATGTGGGAATCTTTCGAATAATCAATGTGTTGATGATTTTTTGGCGTCGAAAAGATGTGAGGGGTTCGCGATGCGTGAAAAAATATAATAAAATCGGATAAATGGCTCGTTTTTCAGGCCCCGGAACACGGCCTGTGCCAGGGTGTGTTTGCCTCTGAAGAGGAGGTTCGCGCAAAGACATGACAATGGCTTGTAAATCAGGTATCTTTCAGAGTTACCGTTCTTTGACCCGCATACGAGGGGATTGTGACTGGATCTTGGACTTGACGGTTTTCTTGGGTTCGGTTCTTTGACCCGCATACGAGGGGATTGTGACAAAAAAGCTGGGCGGCGCATCGAAAAAGCTACCAAGTTCTTTGACCCGCATACGAGGGGATTGTGACAAGGGATACCTTCCCCGCTTCGGTCAAAAGGGCCTGTTCTTTGACCCGCATACGAGGGGATTGTGACCGTTACGGTCCTCTCCTTGGGGTAAAACTCCCTGTTCTTTGACCCGCATACGAGGGGATTGTGACTGAACTCGATGTCGAAGTAGCAAACCTGGAGCAGGCGGTTCTTTGACCCGCATACGAGGGGATTGTGACATACGACGACTCGCTCACGATGCCGTTGTCGATGTGTTCTTTGACCCGCATACGAGGGGATTGTGACAGGATGGGACCGGGCGCATCAGTTACTTTTGCTTGTTCTTTGACCCGCATACGAGGGGATTGCGACATTATCTTCGTGACGATGGATACGAAGATGGCGGGTTCTTTGATCCGCATACGAGGGGATTGGTAATTGACAGAATGCATGCGTTTCCCATGCAACGGACGACACGAGGGGAACCACGGGGTTTCGGGAAGGCCGAAAAACATTGAAGAAATCTCCTTTCCCGTATAAAGATGAAAAAAACTTTACCTGACGCATCCACGTCGGGCCCCCTTTACTCCACCAAAGGAACGAACCGATGAGAAACTAGCCAAGGGAACCAGACCAGATCATGTGAATCTGTACACAAGGGCGACCGCTTTCGGGCTGTCATGCCATCACCATTCCCATGTTCCGTTCCCCTCGGCTCTTTTGGTTTGACGTATCGCGTCGGACCCGTCGGTTTTCCCTCCCACATGTGCACCCTTGTTTCTCAAGGACATATCATCCACGGGGATACCCATCCGACAACAGAGCGCTTTCCCCTTGCCCGACGGTGACGGAACATGGTTATAGCCATATAAGAAGGGAACCATGGGCCATTCAACCGTTGTTTTTGATGCGATAAGTTTTTCCTATCCAGCGTCGTGCTCGCTTGTCTTTGATCATCTTTCCGTGACGGTTCCCAGGGGGTGGACCGGTGTGGTGGGGGGCAACGGCACCGGGAAAACCACCCTTTTAAAGCTCGCTGCCGGAGACCTCAGGCCGGATTCCGGCCGTATCACGGCACCGGAACATGCGGTTTACTGCCGCCAGGACACGGACCGGATGCCAGATCTCCTGGAAGAGATGCTTGTTTCCGGGGACAAGGCCGCAGGCCGCCTCGTTTCGGAGCTGGAGATCGGCTACGACTGGCCCTACCGGTGGGAGAGCCTGAGCCATGGGGAGCGGAAGCGGGCCCAGGTGGGCACGGCCCTCTGGACACAGCCCTGTTTGCTGGCGGTGGACGAGCCCACAAACCATCTGGACGCCAGGGCAAGGGGGCTTCTTTTCAACGCGCTGAAGGCCTTTCAGGGCATCGGGCTTCTGGTAAGTCACGACCGGGAGCTTTTGGATGCGCTATGTAATCGGTGCCTCTTTATGGATCCCCCTGCTGTGTGCCTGCGGCCCGGCTCGTATTCCCGGGGCCGGGAGCAGGCCGAACTGGAGGAGCAGTCCGTGGAAAAAGAGCGCGAAACAGCTGGTCGGGCCCTGAGAAAATTGAAGCAGGAGGCGGCACGAAGACGGGACCGTGCCTCCAGCTCCCACGCCAGGCGGTCCAAACGAGGTGTTGCGTCAAAAGACCACGACGCAAAAGCCAAGATTGATCTCTGCCGCATTTCAGGAAAGGACGGGGCAGATGGGCGGGCCTTGAAACGCCTTGCGGGAAGGATTCGCCAGGCCGATGAAACGCATCGGAACATCCGGGTGGTCAAGCGGTATGACACCGGCATTTGGCTACCGGAAAACCGGTCGAAACGGGATCTTTTGTTTCATGTTTCCAAGGGGACCATGGACCTGGCCCCGGGCAGAGACCTGAGCTTTCCCGATCTCGTCATGGGGCCATCAAGCCGGGTGGGAATCACCGGGAACAACGGGACGGGCAAAAGTTCACTGATTCGTCATATCCTCGCCCGAACCCGGATAGCAGAAGAGCGGGTGTTCTTTCTGCCCCAGGAGACAGACCCGGACGAGGCCCGTGAACTTGTCCACAAGGTCCGCTCGTTGCCCGAAGAGGAGCTGGGGCGGATCATGACCCTCGTCCGCAGGCTGGGATCGTCACCTGCAAGGCTCATGGATACCCGGCAGCCGAGCCCGGGAGAGCTGAGGAAACTTGCCATTGCCGTGGGCATTGTCAAGCATCCCCATCTCATTGTCATGGACGAACCCACCAATCACCTGGACCTGCCTTCGGTGACCTGCCTGGAGGAGGCCCTGGCGACGTGCTCATGCGGCCTTCTTGTGGTCAGCCATGACAATCGTTTTCTGGCGCGCATTGCCAGGACCCGGTGGCACCTGGCACCTGTGGCGGGCGGGAACGGACATGTGGTGTTGGAGGTGTCCGGTTTTGCATGAAGGGCATGGCCGTGACCTGGTTGCGCCCGGTCATTTTTGGTGGAGGGCGGTGGAAGGGGGACGGGTATGTGTGTGCCGGTACCGGGAACCTGTTTTGCTTTCGTGAACCACATTTTTTGGTGTGTATTGACAGGGTTGTCGTTGGAGGCTATGGTTGGGGAAGTTGTCGGCCGGCTGGCCGACTGAGAGGCTTGGGAATCAAGGATGAACGGTTGGTCCAACACAACGGCTCCCCGTTTTTTCAGGGCCGGAAAGGAGGCACAGATGAGCAGTTCCATGGAGGCACAGGTTCTACCGGACAATGACGCGACCCCTTGCTGCGACGCCGTTACAGGGGAGCTTCTCGGGCACTCTCCCCTGCACTCGACGGAGGATCTCAAGGAGGCCATTGCGGCGGGGCGGCTGGCTCAGAAAGTCTGGGCGGACATGCCGGTGAAGGAGCGGGTCCGGCGGATGATACCCGTGCGGGATTACATGATGGCACACCTGGACGAGCTGGCCGAGACCGTGGCCCGGGACGTGGGGAAAACCCGCATCGACGCCCTGGTTTCCGAGATCGTGCCCGCCATGATGGCCCTGACCTATTATTGCGGCAAGGCCAAGGGGTTTCTCAAGCCCCGGAGGATGATGCCGGGGAGTATTTTCTTTGCCAACAAGTGGAGCCGGATCCACCGGGTGCCCTTTGGGGTGATCGGGATTATTTCGCCGTGGAATTACCCCTTCAGTATTCCCTTTTCCGAGGTGGTCATGGGGTTGCTGGCGGGCAACGCCGTGGTGCTCAAGACCGCTTCGGAGACCCAGGCTGTCGGTCTGGCCCTGAAAGAGTGCCTTGCGGCCGCGGATCTGCCCGAAGGCCTTTTCAGCTTTATCAACATGCCCGGACGCATCGCAGGGGATGCCTTTCTGGAGTCCGGAGTCGATAAACTCTTTTTCACCGGCTCGGTTCCCGTGGGGAAGATCCTCATGGCCAAGGCGGCCGAGACCCTCACCCCTGTCTCCCTGGAGCTTGGGGGCAACGACGCCATGCTGGTGTGCGAAGACGCCGACCTGGACCGCGCGGTGAACGGAGCGGTGTGGGCGGGCCTTCAGAACGCCGGACAGTCCTGCGGGGGCGTGGAGCGGATCTATGTGCATGTCTCGGTGTACGAGCCGTTTATGAAGCGCCTCAAGGCCAAGGTAGAGGCTCTCAGGGTGGGGTATGATCACAGCCACACCACGGACGTTGGGGCCATTGCCACCGAGCGGCAGCTGGAGACGGTGAAGCGCCATGTGGACGACGCCGTGGCCAAAGGCGCGGTGGTTTATGCCCGGTCCAGGCCCCCCAAAGATCCCCTGCAGGGGCATTTTTATCCGCCCACGGTGCTCACCGAGGTGACCCACGACATGCTGGTTATGGCCGAAGAGACCTTCGGGCCGGTGCTGGGGGTGATGAAGGTGGCCAGCATGGACGACGCGGTGATCCTTGCCAACGATTCCGATTTAGGGCTCACCGGTTCGGTGTGGACAAAGAAATGGAAGAAAGGGGCCAAGCTTGCCCGGCGCATCATGGCCGGTGCCGTCACCGTCAACGATCATCTCATGAGCCACGGCCTGGCCGAGACCCCCTGGGGCGGATTTAAAGAGTCCGGCATCGGCCGTTCACACGGCGCCATCGGTTTTGCCGAGATGACCGAATCCCAGGTTGTGGTGCAGGACGTGATGCCCCTTGTGAAGAAAAACCTGTGGTGGCACCCCTTCAGCCCCAGGGTCTACGCCACCATCAAGGGCGTGGCCCAGACCCTGTACGCCCCCACCTGGAAAGAGCGGGCCAAAGGCCTTGGCAAGGTGCTCATGGGCTTTCCCCGGATGTTTATGAAGTAGGGCAAATAGATAAAAAAAAACGATGCCTCCGGCGGCAAGGTGTGCCACCTTAAAAGCAGGTTGCGGATGTGTTTTTGCCCCTCGTTCCTCGGGTCGAATCACATCCGCCTTTAAAGTAAACATTCACTCAAAAAGATGTTTTAAAATCTGTTTGTGAAACTTTTTAAAAATTTAGCCGCCGGAGGCATAAGCTGTATAGTTACAAATGCCTTTACCTGTGACGGGAAGATGTCTCGTCTGTGGTAAAGGCATTTTTTTTTGTGCGTAGCAGATGTCGGGGGGACGGCAACGTAAGCCGGACAGGGATCACGGGGAACGTTCCGGAGGGCAGGGGCTGAGCCTCTTATCCCGGATATTTCACGGCTCGTGAAATATCCGGATGATGCGTTTTTGCTTTCAGGCTTGAGAGGCATGTTGCATGGAACCCCGTGCCAAGGGTGATTCCCTATCCCCTATCCCCGATCCCCGATGGCATCGGTGCTGTTTTTTTTTAGTGGGACTGTTTCAGAAAATCGGTGATTTGGCCCTTTGGTTTTGCCCCAGGGGCAGCCCGGGGCTGAAATTGAGCTAAATCGCGGGACGCAATCGGCGATAACAGGAGTATGCGGAACGATGTTTGACCTGGTGATCGGACCGCATGTGGCTAAAAAATTTCTGACAGAGGAGGGGTGATCCCCTGTTGGGCCTGTTTTGGGGCTGGAATGGGGTGTGGGGTGTATTAAAAAAATTTCGTACGTTTCGTCAGTTTCACGGATGTGGAATGAGACAGGTCCCTTTCAATGGCGAAAGGGCAAGGGCTCCCAGGTTTTGGAGAGCCCTGAATTGCATGGCTGCGAAGGAGAAGGAATGCTCAAAAACGTATCAATCAAAGCACGTCTGTTTGTTGTTGTCGGGATGGTCATGATGTTGTTTGTCGGCATGCTGTTCGGCGTGTTTGAAACGGGACGTTTGGCAAAAGAGGTGGGGATCGATGCGGCTGAGTCGATGATGCTGGAAAGGCAGAAGGAGACGCTGAGGGTGGCGTCCCATACCGTGGGGGAGATGCTGGGCAAGGCGTTAAAGGGCAAGACCGACCCTGCGGAGGTGCGTGCCGTGGTGGAAGACCGCATCGCCTCCCTCAGGTTTGGTGAGGATAAATCGGGTTATTTCTTTGTCTACGATAAGACGACAGCGGTGTGCGTGGCCACAAACCTCTCCCTTGCAGGAAAAGAACTGGCTGGCGTCAAGGATTCGGTGGGGGTGTATTACGTGCGCGACCTTCATCGTGCGGCCAGGGACGGCGGCGGATTTGTGCAGTATCAGTACAAGAAACCCGGCAAGGGGATTCAGCCGAAGCTGGGATATGCGGAGATGATCCCGGGCACCGGTCTCTGGGTGGGTACCGGGGTGTACATCGACAACATTGACGTGGAGAAAGCACGCATCGAAGCCCTTGTGTCGGGCAATGTGGCCCGAAAAGGGGCATGGGTGGCCGGGCTCGCCGGTGCCTTTTTTCTTCTTGTGATTCTTCCCGTCATCCTGACCATTGCCTTCGGGATCTCCCGCACCCTGGGGGAAGCCATTGAAGGGCTCCGGGGCATTGCCGAGGGGGAAGGGGACCTCACCACACGTCTGGTGATCAAGAAGCATGACGAGATTGGCGTTTTGGCCCACTGGATCAACGTCTTCATTGAGAACCTGCAGGGGATCGTCCGGGACGTCACGGAAAACGCCCGGGGGCTCAACGGCGCTGCAAACGAACTCTCGGCCGTCTCCACCCAGCTTTCCCAGAACGCGGATGAGGCCTCCTCCAAGTCCAGAACCGTTGCCGCAGCAGCCGGTGAGATGAGCGGCAGCATGACTTCGGTGGCCGCCGCAAGCGAGCAGGCCGCAGGCAACGTCGGCATGGTGGCCGCAGCCTCTGAAGAGATGAGCGTAACGGTTCAGGACATCGCCGCCAACTCCGAAAAAGCGAGCACCATGACCCACGAGGCCGTGGACAAGGCGCGCATGGCCAGCCAGAAGGTGGACCACCTCGGCGGCTCAGCCCAGGAGATCGGCAAGGTGACCGAGGCCATCACCGAGATTTCGGAGCAGACCAACCTGCTGGCCCTGAACGCAACCATCGAGGCGGCCCGTGCCGGTGAAGCCGGAAAAGGCTTTGCTGTCGTCGCCAACGAGATCAAGGCCCTGGCAGCCCAGACCGCCGACGCCACCCAGGAGATCAAGCGCCAGGTGGCCGGGATCCAGGGGGCCACCGAGGAGACGGTGGTGGAGATCCGGTCCATCACGGATGTGATCGTGGAGGTCAACGACGTGGTGGCAACCATCGCCGCCGCCGTAGAAGAGCAGGCCGTCACCACCCGGGAGATCGCCGGCAACGTGGCCCAGGCCGCCCAGGGTATCGATGAAGTGAATTCCAACGTGGCCGAAAGCTCCATGGTCGCCGAGAACATCGCCCAGGAGATCAGTGTGGTGAACGCCACCGGCGTTGAGCTCGCCTCCAGCAGCACCCTGCTCAGCTCCCACGCCGGTGAGTTGACGAGGTTGTCCGATGCCCTGGCAGGGATGGTGGCGCGGTTTAAGGTGTGAGAATGGTAATAAGGATAAAGGCTAAGGGCGAAAGGTAATAGGTAATAGGGTGAAAGGTTGAAGGGAAAGGCTTCCGGTGGCCGTTTTTTGATAAAAGCTGGACCATAAACCTTTGGTAGCCCCCTGGGTTTCTCCGTGTTCTTCGGAAAAAGCCAGGGGGCTTTTTTTGTGGAAGGAAATCGGTGTGTTTTGGCCGATAGGTTAATCTTTTCTGGATGAAGATTACACCTGTTGACAACACCCATGGGTTTCTGGTTGCATGACGGGGCATAAGGGGCACATTCCAGGCCTGTGTAAGGATTCAGTTGCCTCCGACGGGTCGCTTTTTGACCTGAATCGTGACCACGTTTGATGAGGAAAGGAGATCATGAACACAGCAGAGCTGCTTAATCGGTTTGGCTTTTCGGGGTTTCGGCAGGGGCAGGAGCCGGTGGTGGAGAGGATCCTGGGGGGGGGCTCGGCCCTGGCGGTGTTTCCCACGGGGGCGGGCAAGTCCCTTTGTTACCAGCTTCCGGCCCTGGCATTGCCCGGGCTCACCGTGGTGATTTCGCCCCTCATCGCCCTGATGAAGGATCAGGAGGATTTCCTCAAGGCCAAGGGGATCCCGGCGGCCCGTCTGGATTCCACCCTGACCCGCGAGGCGTCCCGGAAGATTTTGGGGGAGGCCATGGACGGGACCCTCAAGATCCTCATGGTGTCGGTGGAGCGCCTTCGAAACGAGATCTTCAGGGAGCAGCTCAAGCGCATGAACCTTTCGCTCCTTGTGGTGGACGAGGCCCACTGCATCTCCGAGTGGGGCCACAACTTCCGGCCCGATTACCTGAAGATTCCTGAGTACAAGGCCTTTTATAATATTCCCCAGGTGCTTTTGCTCACGGCCACGGCAACGCCCAAGGTGGCCCGGGATATCTGCGAGAAGTTCGGCATGGGGGAAGAGAGCGTGGTCCGCACCGGCTTTTTCCGGCCCAACCTGCACCTCCGGGTGCTTCCGGCGGCCACATACGCCGAAAAGCGTGGTGCGCTCCTGGCGGCCATGGGGGATGAACCCCGTGGTCCGGCCATCGTTTACACCACCCTTCAGAAAGGGGCAGAGGCTGCGGCGGCCTTTCTGACGGAAAACGGGTTTCCCTGTGAAGCCTACCATGCGGGGCTGGCACCGGACGTCCGGGCGTCCATCCAGAACCGGTTCATGGAGGGCTCTTTGCCTACGGTGGCCGCCACCATCGCCTTTGGCATGGGCATCGACAAGAGTGACATCCGCAAGGTGATCCACTTTGACCCGCCCAAATCCATCGAGGGGTACAGCCAGGAGATCGGCCGGGCGGGTCGCGACGGCGAGCTCTCCGCCTGCACCCTCATCGGCTCCCGGGAGGGGATTCACACCCTGGAGAACTTTGTCTACGGGGATACCCCGTCCAAAGAGAGCATTTTCAAGCTGGTCTCCGGGATCGCCGCCCACCCCGAAAAGAACTGGGAGGTGAGGCAGTCCGAGCTCTCCCGGCAACTGGACATGCGGCCCCTGCCTTTAAAGACATTGCTTGTGTACCTGGAGCTTTTCGGGGTGATCAAGCCTGTGCGGGTCTTTTTCGAGAATTACGCCTTTAAGTACGAGCGCCCCAAAGGGGCCATCATCGATGTGTTTCAAGGGGACCGCCGTGCCTTTGTGGAGACGCTCTTCTCCCTGTCCGACGACAAGAAGGTGTGGAGCTATCCAGACATGCAGGCGGTCTGCCAGGCCACAGGGTCTCCGCGGGAGCGGATCCTGAGTGCCCTCTCCTGGTTTGAAGAGCAGGGAATGATCACCCTGAAGCAGGGCCGGGCCGTGGATGTCTTTGAGATTCTCCAGCAACAGGTGGACGTGCCCGGCCTGGCAGAGCGACTCCACGATCTCTTCAGCCGGAAAGAGGGCTCCGAGGTGGCGCGGATTCATCAGGTCCTTGATCTTGCCGACGGCACGGCCTGCCTGTCCCAGGCGCTCTCCGCCTACTTTGGCGAGCCCCTGGAGCGCCCCTGCGGGAGTTGTTCGGTCTGCCTTGGCAAGCATCGTCCCATCCCGCCTGCCCCCCATGCCCGCGACCTGTCGACCCTGCGCCTTGACGAGGTGGCCGGGGCCTTTGTTGCCGGACTTTCCAACCGGGATCCGCGCCTCATCGCCAAGTTTCTCTGCGGCATCCCCTCTCCCTCCCTGTCCCGTACCCGGGGCGAAAAAGGGTTTGCCGCCCTGGAGACCGAGCCCTTCCATGAGGTGATGGCGTGGTGTGAGAGAGAATTGGGGATCAGTGAACAGTGAATCTGTTCCTGCAGCTCTGATGCCTTGACTATGGGTGCACCCGACCCGTGAACTATCCGGGCTAAGGTGTCCCCGCCTTGCCGTCCATATACGTTTCCATGGCAGCCACGGCCCGTTTGGAGAAGGCCACGGCCTCCACCACGGTTTTGGCGCCGGTAACCACGTCCCCGGAGGCAAAGACCCCTTCCATGGTGGTTCTGCCGCAGTCGTCGGTGATGACAAGGCCCCCCTTGGCCACCTCGATGCCGGTGGCCGTGGCCACAATATTGGCCTGGGGGGTCTGGCTTGCGGCGATCATGACGGCGTCTGCGGGAAAGAGGGTCCGGGTGGCCGGGTCCGGGGTGTAGGTGGCGTTGCCTTCGGCGTCTTCGCTTCTGACCGTGGATTCCACCACAAGGCCTTCGTCGGTGATGGCAACGGGGTTGGTCTGAAAGGCGAACTCCACCCCTTCCACTTTGGCGTAATCGTACTCAAAGGGGGTGGCGGGCATCTCGGCTTCGCTGCGCCGGTAGACCACGGTGACCTCCTGGGCCCCTTTTCTCAAGGCGGTGCGGGCCACGTCCATGGCCACGTTTCCGGCGCCGATGATGGCCACCCGCCTGCCCAGGCGATAGACATCCGGGTTTTTCAGGTAGTTGATGGCGTAGTGCACGTGGCCGAGGCTTTCGCCCTGGATGCGCAAGGGGCGGGGCTTCCACACCCCGGTGCCGATGAAGATGCTCTGGTAGCCGTCCCGCTTGAGATCGTCGATGGTGATCACCGGGCCGATGAGGGTGTTGGGGCGCACCTTTACCGAGAGTCTTTCCAAGAGCTCGTCCAGGCTGTCCAGGACCTTTTTGGGCAGGCGGTATTCGGGGATGCCGTAGCGCAGGATGCCGCCGGTGCGCTCCGCAGACTCGAAGATGGTGACCCTGTATCCTTTGAGGGCCATGAGGATGGCCACGGTAAGGCCTGCAGGGCCCGAGCCGATGACGGCCACGCGCTCTTCTCTTGATTCACGGGGCGCCATGTCGTGTCGGGTGAGGAAGTAAGAGGAGATGTACTGCTCGATGGTGCTGATGGCCACGGGCTTTTTTTTTGCCGAGAGCACGCAGTGGCCCTCGCAGAACTTTTCATGGGGGCAGATCAGCGAGCAGATGACGGACAGGGGGTTGTTTTCGAACAGCAGGCGTCCGGCCTCCATCATCTCGCCTTTCCTGAAGAGCTCGATCATGTCGCGGATGGGGGTGGAAACGGGGCATCCCGTGGTACAGCGGGGTTTTTTACAGACAAGGCACTGGTTGGCCTCTTCGATGACATGGGTTCCCAAGGCAGACTCCTCACGGTTGGGGTGGTGCCTTTGGGCCGGGGTGTTGCGGCGATGCGCGGTCGGTTCTGCGGTGCGTGGAACAGCGGCCCCAAAGGCATGTCCGGAAGCTCCCTGTGGCGGGGCTTCCGGAAAGAATGACTCCGATTATCGGGGGCGTTACTATGCCACATCCCAGGTAAAATGGAAAGGGACCCTTAAGGGGTTAACCCCTGGAATTCATCCAGGGCCGCCTCAATGGGAATGGCAAAACCGATGCCTTCGGAGTCGGAGAGGACCATGGTGTTGATGCCGACCACACGGCCTGTTTCATCAATGAGGGGGCCGCCGCTGTTGCCGGGGTTGATGGGGGCGTCGGTCTGGATGTAGGCGTGGCCTTCATGGCTTCGTTTTCCGGAGACAATACCGGAGGTCACGGTGTGGGAAAGCCCCAGGGGGTTGCCGATGGTGAAGACAGGCTGGCCGATTTTCAGGGCATCGGATTCTCCCTTCTTCAGGCAGGGGCACTCTTTCTGGTCCAGCCGCAGGAGGGCCAGGTCATGGGTGTCGCTGAAGGTGACGTCGGTGGCCGTGTAGGTGGAGTCGTCGTAAAGGATGATCGTGTAAGAGGGATTTTCCCGGTTCTCTTCGATGGCCGCAAGGCGGCTCTTCATCTCTGCGTACTGCTGGGCGAGGGAGGCGCTGTCCTCCCGTTCCCGCTGGATGTAGGTATCGATCTCCATGGAGAGGGTGGGATCCGCCACATAGGGCGCCTTATCTTCGGCATCTTCGATGCTTTTTTGCTTGCTGCTGATGACATAGTCAAGCATGAAAATTTTGTCTCGCAGGACCTGGATCTCCTCTTCACTTATGGTGAGGACATGCTTGTTGGTGATGATGCGGCAGTCCGGGGCGATGAAAAACCCCGAGCCCGAGCCCCAGGGCGTTTCGATGAACACCGTTGCCAGCTGGCTCTCTTCAATGGGGTTTCCGGGCTGCATGAACTCGTAGAGTTGCCGGGTGATGCCGGTGGCAGGCCGGGCTTGGGGGGATGCATCGGGTTTTGGGGTGAAGGACCGGGTGCTGAGGTGTATGGCACCGGCAATAAAGACCCAGACAATGCTTATGCTGAGCGTGACGCGTGCCCATTTGGGGAGGGGAATCACGGGCAGCCGGGTGGGCGTCCGGTCTGAGACGCTGTGGATGGGATCCTTGAGGCGTTCCTGCATCATTCGGTATTTTTCGAAGACGATACCGCAGGCTTCGCACTCCTTTTCAGCGACTTGTTCGTGGTGGCACTTTGGGCATTTCATGGCGGTTGTCCGTGTGTGTATGAATTCTTACTCCAGCACCTCGGTATCGAGATCGGGCGTGTTGATACCGGCCAGGGCCTGGAAGAGGCTGCGGGCGTCGTCGGTGCCGATGATGGCCACCAGGTCGCAGGCCAAGAGCCTCAGGTCGGCGTCGGGGTTGGGGATGAGGGTCTCGCCCCGGAGGACGCCCACCACGGACACCCCGGTTTCCGTGCGGATGCGCGCCTCGCCCAGGGTGCAGCCCACCAGGGCTCCCGAGGGTTCTAAGCGGACCCACTGCAGGTCGAACTGCTGTTCCGCCCTGGAGAGCTGGCCCAGGGTGGTCATCTGCTCGTGATCGCCCAGCATGGGGGCAAAGATCTTCTGCCGGAGGGTCTCGGTCTGGTGCTGGATCTCCGTGGGGGGAACGCGCAGGTGGAGCAGGGCTTTGCGTGTCATCTCCTGGCCGGCCTCGAATTCCGGCAGGATCACCTCGGAGACGTTCATGTCCTTGAATATTTCGATGAACTCCCTGCCCGAGGCCCGGGTGATGATGGTGATGTCTTCGGCCATGTTCCGGGCATGAGTGACCACGGAACGGGCTTCCACCGGGCCGGGGAGGGTGATGAGCAGGAGGCGGGCCCTCAGGATGTCGGCCGCCTCCAGCACGATCTCGTGGCAGGCGTCGCCGAAGACCACGGGCAGGTTGTCCTGCCTGGCCAGCTCCACCCGCCGCTGGTCGAGTTCAATGATGACAAAGGGAAGGCCCATGGCCTTGAGGGCCGATGCGATGTGGCGCCCCACACGTCCGCCCCCGGCAATGACCACGTGGTCCTGGAACCCCTCTTCCGGGACGTTGACGGTCTCCAGGGGTTCATGGCGGAACCATCGTTTTTTCAGGGTGTAGAGTCGTGGGGTCAGGCCCGAGACAATGGGGGTAAGGACCATGGTGAGCACCGCCGTGGTGAGGAGCAGGCTGTAGAGGTCATGGCTGATGGAGGCTGTTGCCACCCCCACCCGTGCCAGGACAAAGGAGAACTCTCCCACCTGAAACAGGCCCAGGCCCACGGCCAGAGGCACCACGTTGCCGTAGCCGAAGAGGCGGGTGACCCCCATGAAGATGAGGCCCTTGCCCAGGCTGATGACCGTGACCAGGAGAAGCACCGCCCCGAGGTGGTCTCTGAGGAAGGTGAGATCCAGGAGCATGCCCACCGAGGCGAAGAAGAGGAGCCCGAAGAGGTCCCTCAAGGGGATGATGTCGCTTAAGGCCTGATGCCCGTAATCCGATTCGCTCAGGACCATGCCCGCCACAAAGGCGCCGAAGGCAAAGGAGAGGCCCACCAGGTAGGTGAGGTAGCCGATGCCCAGGCCGATGGCGGTGATGGCCAGCAGAAAAAGCTCCCGGGACCCCAGGCGGGCGATGTGGGCCAGCAGTCGGGGCAGAAGGCGGGTGCCCAGGAAAATCATGGCAACAAGAAAAATCGTGGCCTTGGCGGCCGCGGCCCCCAGATTGTCCAGGCCCATGCCCGGTGTGCTGAGCTGGGGCAGGATGATCATAAAGGGCACCACGGCCAGGTCCTGGATGATGAGCATGCCCACCATGACCTTGCTGGAGAGGGTGCCCATCCATCCCTGGTTCATGAGGGTCTTTAGGATGACCATGGTACTGGACAGGGAGATGAGGGCCCCGAGCCAGAGGGCCGGGAGCCAGCCCCATCCCAGGGTCTTGCCGATGACGAAGCCCAGGGCGGTGGTGAGCCCCATCTGCAGGGGCGTGCCTATAATGGCGATTTTTTTCACCGGTTTGAGGTCTTTGCTGGAGAACTCCAGGCCCAGGGCAAAGAGCAGCAGGGCCACGCCGATTTCGGCCAGGAGCTCAATGTCGTGGATGTTGGCAACGGTGGTGAGGCCGGTATGGGGGCCCAGGGCGATGCCGGCGGCAATGTACCCGAGAATCAGGGGTTGACCGATACGCTGCATGAGAAGGCCACAGCAGAAGGCTGCGACCACGATAAGGATGATGTCTGTTGCAATGCCCATGGAAACCTCGGTTGCTGTGGCTGAGCAGGTGGATGAGACCGGAGACCGGGATAACAAGTTTATATTAAAGCACGGTTTGAGCATTTCTGTGAACAGAATACCATGATGCGGTGCATATTTCGGGCGGGGGGACGGCTTTCAGGGCCGTGAAGGGATGGGAAAGCTCTTGCCGCCGGGGTGGCTGGGCGGGCATGGAGGGACCGCAGCCATTGCTCAGCGGTCCCGGAAAAAGGGGGAGGCGGGGTAAGGCGGAGTGTCGTTATGTATTATTATTTCAGGGCAAAGCCCTTAACCCGGAAATTCCATAAGAAAACGTTCCACCTCGGCAAAGAGCTCCGTGGCAATGGGGCCGCGGACGATGCCGTGCTGGTGAAAGGGGATTTCGAGGTAGGTTTTGTTGCCGTGGCCGATGCGGGCAAAGAGTTTTTTGCCGCTTTTGTCGCTTACCTTGGGGTCGCCTTTGCCCTGGACGATGAGTGCGGGGGGGCAGAGATCAGGCAGGCCTTTCCAGACCCTCTTCATCAGGGCTTTCACCTGGACGAGGCCTGCGATGGGGCTCTTCAGGTAGTTGATGTGGGGGTTGTCCGCGTGGTTGGTGACGAACTCCTTGGTGAACCAGGTGAGGCCCAGGGCCCGGCAGAGTCGGTTCCAGTCGTTTAAGGCCTCCACGCCGGAGACGGACAGGCTCTTGAATTTTAAGGGGGCACTGACCGAGATCACCGCCTCAAAGGCCTCGGGTTTGAAGAGGGCCTGAGCAAGGGCCAGCCCGGCGCCCGTGGAAAACCCTGCCACCACGATGCGCGTGCAACACGTTTTAAGGATGGCGTGGCCCCGGTCCACGGAGTCCATCCAGTCGTCGCAGGTGCGCCCGGCAAGGTCGGCGGGGGAGGTGCCGTGGCCTGCCAGCCTGGGGGCGTAGACGGTGTACCCGAGCCCGTAAAGGAACTCGGCCCATTGCCGGACCTCTTCAGGGGCGGCCATGAAACCGTGGATCAACAGGATGCCGGTTTGGGCTGCCGGGTGGCGAAGGAAGACCGGGGCGCCGATATTCCGTGGTTTGGATTCGCCTTCTTGAGCAAAGGCGTCGTAGTCGTCATAAAAGCGGAGCATCTCCCCAAGGGCGAGAGACTCCCATTCCCGGCATGGTACCTGTTCTTTCCGTGATTCAATCAAAGCGTCTTGTTGTCCAGTCTTGTTTTTCAGTATGCAGTCACATTCGTTGTCCGGGGCGGTGTTATGCCAGGGACGTGGCATAGACCCGGTAAATCAGGGCGTAGTGGAGAACGCCGCCCAAAAGGACCATGATGTGGAAGAGTTCGTGGAAGCTGAAGATCCCCGGGACAAGCCGGGGCCTTTTGATGGCGTAAATGAGGGCTCCGGCCGTAAAGGAGGCGCCGCCCGTGAAGAGAAGCACCGTCTGTCCGGCCGAGAGGTTGGCCAGCACCTGTTTGATGGGGAAGACCGCTGACCATCCCATGGCGCTGTAGATGAGGGCATAAAGGACCCTCGGGGCCCTGGGAAAGAAAAGCTGGGAGATGAGACCGAAGCCCACCACGCTCCACTGAAAGGCGATCATGACCCAGCGCGTGTTGCCCTCAAGGCAGAAATAGCTGATGGGGGTATAGGTTCCGGCGATCATAAAGAAAATGGCCAGGCGATCCATCTTTCGCCAGAAGGAGAGCTCGTTTTCCTGTTTTTTAAAGGCGTGGTACAGGGAGCTGGCCGAAAAGAGAAAGACCAGGGAGAGGGCGTAGACAAGGGCGGTGATTGTCATGGACGCCGAGTGGCTGGCAATGCGCAAAAGGTAGACGGTCCCCACCAGGGAGGCAAGGGCACCTGCCAGGTGCGAATAGAAGTTGAACGATTCCTGTGTCTTGATTCCCATGTCGCTTTCCTCGAAAGAATGGATGGGGCGTCGCGTGGGCCGGTGGAAGGACCCGGCGTCCATGGCCTCTGCCTGACCTTGGTATATAATATGTTACCGGGGGGAAAGACAGGAAAAAATGCGTCTGATGCGGTTCCGTATCTTATGGAATTTCAAGGGGCCGGAGCCACAGGGCCGGGGTGTGTCAGAAGGGGTGTGGTACAGATCTGGCTGAAACGGAAGGGGTGGGACAGGTTTTTCCGGGTGCTGCGGGGGGGGTGCAAAGCAAAAAATCTGCTTTGTGTTTTTCGCCTCATTTTTTTGGGGAGGACGGTGTCCGGTTGGGTCGTGGGGTGTGTCGTGGTTGGGATGTTTCTATGTAAACAGGCGGTTGTCCTGCAGGGAAACGGTGTTTTTTCGGGGGCGGAGTAACCCTGCCTTTTTATATCTTGGCCTTTTTTCAGGCGCTTCAGGTGTCGGGCTGGCACGGTTGTTGTTATGTAGTGCAGGGTATGCCCCTGGGCCGGGGAGACACTCCGGATCCCAAAGGGCTCAATGTGCCGTGTGTCGCACCGGGTGAGACAGGGCTGGTCATGGGAATTCAGTTGCAGCGGAGTGTGAAGAGATGAGTATCAAGGTCAGGCAGACGCTTTTGATGGTAGGATTTTCGGTGATTGTCGTGTTTATGTTCTGTTCCACCGTGGTGGTGTCCGGCCGCATGAAGGACGACGGCCTGGTCATCAACCTGGCGGGCAGGCAGCGCATGCTGACCCAGAAGATGACCAAAGAGATCCTTCATTACACCGCCTCCCCCGATGCCTCCTCGGCAGCCACCATCCGCAATACGGCCAAGGTGTTCGATCTGACCCTGAAGGCCCTCACCGACTCCGGCAACGCCCCCTTGACCCTGAATCTGAAGACCACGGCTTACCGGCACTGCCCTGCGGCCGGAGGAGAGGTGCGGGCGCAGCTGGAGAGGGTCTCGGGTCTGTGGAAGCGCTTCTACGGACACCTTGAGACCATTGTCTCGGGCGGGGCAGGGGCCGCAGACAGCCTGGCCTGGGTCCAGGCCAACAACCTTTCCCTTCTGGGGGAGATGAACAAGGCCGTGCTCCTGATGCAGAAGGCCTCCGAGAAAAAGCTCTCCCTGCTCTACAGCCTCCAGATCGGCGGCGTGGCCGTGGGCTTACTGGTCATGCTCCTGGGCATCCGCATGACCTTTGGGCTGCTGACCCGCCTTGCCCGGGTGGAGAAGTTCGCCCGTCGCCTGGGGTCCGGTGATTTAAACGCCACCTCCGGCATCGACGGAAGCGACGAACTCGGCCGCATCGGCGGCAGCCTCGACACCATGGCCGGAGAGATGAAGGCCATGCTCCAGGGGGTTGTGGACAACTCAAAAACCCTGTTTGTCTCCTCCGGTGAGCTGAGCACCCTGTCGGGAAGCATGACCGTGAACCTCTCCTCCATCGTGGGAAAGTCCCAGTCCGTGGCGGCCTCCGCCGAGCAGATGAGCGGCAACATGAACACCGTGGCCGCCGCCATTGAAGAGGCCTCCACCAACGTGGGCATTGTGGCCGAGTCCGCCGAGCAGATGATGGAAACCATCGGCGAGATCGCCGGGAGCACGGGCAAGGCAACGGAGATCACCGCTCAGGCCGTGGACCAGGCCGAGTCCTCGGCCACCCGCATCGCCTCCCTGGGCGAGGCGGCCAGGGAGATCGGCCACGTCACCGAGGCCATCACCGAGATCTCCGAGCAGACCAACCTGCTGGCCCTCAATGCCACCATTGAGGCGGCCCGGGCCGGTGACGCGGGCCGGGGATTTGCCGTGGTGGCCAACGAAATCAAGGAGCTGGCCCGCCAGACCGCCGAAGCCACCGGTGACATCCGTACCCAGGTCACCATGATCCAGGACGCCACCCGGGATGCGGTCAGCGAGGTGACGGGTATCAACGAGGTGGTCCACGGCATCAACGAGGTGGTGGGGGGAATCTCTGCTGCCGTGGAAGAACAGTCCGTCACCACCCGTGAAATTTCCGAGAACATCGGGCAGGCTTCCCTGGGCATCCAGGAGGTGGCGGCCAACATCGCGGACACCTCCGTGGCCGTGGGCAGCGTGGCCCATGACATCACCGAGCTGAACCGGGAGACCACGGGCCTCGGCGAGGGAAGCTCCAAGGTGGCCTCGGAGGCCTCCACCCTCAACAGCCTCTCCGAAGAGCTGGAGACCGCCGTGGGGCAGTTTCGCCTGTAATGTCTCCGTGTGATGCGGGGCTCGCCCGGCTGGGCAGCCCCTGTGGCTGTGCAAGGAAATCCTTGAAGCTTTTCATTGTCTGTGGTTCCCTTGGGCCGTTGTGATCCGGGGGCCTTCGGGGCTCCTCGGATGAAGGGGGAGAGGCCCCCAGACCCAGGCCATCCCCGTATGTATGATTCGATCAAGATGCAAAGGACGACGCATGTATATTGTTTCCCTCACCTATGTATGCGAAATGGATAAAGTGGACGCGAACCTTGAGGCCCATGTCGTTTACCTGAAAGAGCAGTACGAAAAGGGCTGTTTTATCGCCTCCGGTCGCAAGGTACCCCGTACCGGTGGGGTGATCCTTGCGGACATGCCTTCCAGGGACGCCCTGGACGCGGTGCTGGCCGAAGACCCCTTCTGCAAAGAGGGCGTGGCGCGCTATGATGTGACGGAGTTTGTCCCCTCCATGGCAGCCAAGGGTTTCGAGTGCCTCTTGCCCAATTAACCGCTTTTTTCCAAGGATGTTACCCATGACTGTCTGGAATCAGGACCTTGTCCTTGCCGCCTGGAATTTTGCATCCAGGGCTCACAACGGGCAGACCATGCCCGGTACCGAGATCGCGTATATCAATCATGTGGGGACGGTCTCCATGGAGGTGATGGCCGCCATCACGGATGATCCCGCCTGTACCGACAACCCGGATCTTGCCGTGCTTTGCGCGCTGTTGCACGACACCCTCGAAGACACGGAGACCTCCTTTGACACCGTGGCCGAGTGTTTCGGGCTTGAGGTGGCCCGAGGGGTAAAGGCCCTTTCCAAGGACAAAACCCTTGGCAGCAAGCAGGCGCAGATGGCTGACAGCCTCGCCCGTATCCGGCAGCAGCCCGAAGAGGTCTGGATGGTCAAGCTCGCCGATCGCATCACCAACCTCCAGCCACCACCCGCCCACTGGGACCGGGAGAAAATCGAGGCCTACCGTCAGGAGGCCGAAATGATCCTGGGCTCCTTGGGAACGGCCAACGTCACCCTGGCCGAGAGGCTCCGGCTCAAGATCGAGCACTACCTGCAATACTGCTGAACCGGATCGTTCTTGCTGTGTCGTTTTTAGGGTTGAACAATGATTACATCTTTCGTATGACATCTCATACGGAAGATGTACCGGGCCGATGACCCTCATCCAAGGTGCGTGATAATGGACTTTACCCTGACGTTTATTCGGTTTTTGTTCTGGGCCCTTTACCTTGCAGCCCCCCTGATGGTGTTCTTGCTCCTTGTGATCGTGGCGCTGGGGCAGTGGGTGGGTCGCCTTGAAAAATGGGCCCGGTTCGACACCCTTTACTGGACGTTCATCACGGCCACAACCGTGGGGTACGGCGATATGCGCCCCGTCAGAAAGGGCTCTCGGGTTCTGTCCGTGCTCATTGCCCTGACGGGCCTCATGTTCACGGGCATCCTTGTGGCCCTGGCCCTTCATTCCGCCACCCTTGCCTTTGGAGAGCACGTGGACATGGGAGTGATCAAGGAGATCAAGCAGCAGCTTTAGATCGCTTTCAACCCCACCGGTCGTGTCGGCTCGTCATGCCCCCGTCACTCGTGTGATCGCGCTTGCCCGGTCCCACAGGCTCAACTCGGGTTACAAAAGGGCGTGGTTCGAATCCGTCGGGGCCTGATCCCGTTTATCGTGGGTGTAGTCCCGAACAACCTTGGCCACGCGGATGCGGTAGGAGGTGAAGAGGGACTCTTTGCCCGTTTTCTGAGCTGTTCGGTGGTCCAGCATGGTGCGCCAGGCCTCGATGGCGGCCTCGGATTCCCAGAAAGAGAGGCTCAGGAGTTTTCCCTCCTCGTTGAGGCTGGCGAACCGTTCAATGGAGATAAAGCCACGTCGGCTTTCGAGGAATCCCCTGATTTCCGCGGCGATTTTAAGGTACTCGGCTTTGCCTTCCGCCTTTGGGGTCACTTCAAACATGACGGCATACATGGTGGTGTTTCCTTTTTGTAACGGTTCCGCTTAATAAAAGCCTCCGGCGGCCTTGCCGGGGGCGTTCTATCCCTACGATGGGGTTTTACCCTGTTCCAGCCGGATGAGCTTCTCCTTGATGGCCAGGCCATGGGCAAAGCCCGTGAGCTTGCCGCCTGCTCCCACCACCCGGTGGCAGGGCACGATGAGGGGGATGGGGTTCTTGCTGTTGGCCATGCCCACGGCCCGGCAGGCCTTTTCGTTGCCCAGGTTGCTGGCAATGTCTCCGTAGGTCCTGAGCTCCCCAAAGGGAATGGCCGTGAGCTCCTGCCACACTTTTTTCTGGAACTCCGTTCCCGAGGGGTTGAGCTTCAGGTCAAAGTGATCCCTTTTTCCTTCCATGTACTCCCGCACCTGCCCCACGGCGTCTTCAAAGAAGGCGTCGTTTCGCACCCACTCCGATGAAATCTCAAAGACCCGCTTGCCTTCCCCCGTGCAGAGGTGAAGGTGGGAGATGCCCTGGTCATCCCCTGCAAGGATCACGTCACAGAAGGGGGCCTGGAATTGTGTGTAAAAGGTCATGCTTCCTCTCCTTTGTCGATATGCCACAGGCACAGGGTTGCATAGCTCCGGTAAGGGCGCCAGGCTTCGGCCATGGCCAGGATCGTTTTGGTCGATGGTTTGTTGCCTTGGGTCAGGGCCTTGATGACCCCTAAGTCCGTGGCCGGAAAGCAGTCTTTCATGCCCAGTCCCCGCATGGCCACGTAGTGGACGGTCCAGTCTCCGATGCCCTTGAGGGCGGAAAAGTCCCTGTGAAAGGCGTCGAAGGGCTGGTTGGGGGTGAGTTTGACGGTCCCGTCCAGAACGGCCCGAACCGCGGTTTGCAAGGTGGCCTGTCGGGTCTGGGTGAGGCCGATGCCGGAGAGGTCGAGGTGCGAGAGCTCTTCGACGTCGGGGAAGTAACGGTTTAGGCCCTCCGGATAATCAGGGTCGGTGCGCCTGTCCGCCTTATCAGCGATACGTCCGGCCAGGGTGGTGGCGGCCTTTACCGTGATCTGCTGGCCCAGGATGGCGCGGACAACGAATTCAAAGGGTTCAAAGGCCACGGGCAGGCGGGGCACGTGGCCGTTTTTCATGCCCCGGCTCAGGATGGTGTCCGCTGCAAGGAGGTGGTTGATCCGGGAAAAGTCGGTGTCCAGGTCGAACATCCTGCGGACCCGGTTGTGGATTTCCATGCAGCAGCGGATGTCGTCACATCTGATGTGGAGCTCAATGGACGATGTTCCCGGGTCCTCGGTGACGGTGAAATACCCCCGGGCTGTGCCGGTTCGGAAGGTGCGGCTGTAGCTCTCCGAGGTGACCACCTCCACCCCGGCGATGGCCCGCGGGGCCAGAAAGGAGAGGGTTTGCTTGAAATCAAAGGGCTGTCGGCAGGGGAGTTTCAGCAGGGTGCGGCCTCCGGTCTTCTCTTCCGGTGCCCCCTCTTCCCGGCGAACCTGGGTGGGCGTTTTCCCGAAGGCCTTTTTAAAGACCTCGTTGAACTGGCGAATGGAGCCGAAGCCTGAGGCATAGGCGATGTCCGTGACGCTCTGATCGGAGTAGACCAGGAGTTTTTTGGCGAACAGGGCCTTGTGGTAACGGGCCACGGCCCCGGGCTGGGCGCCCAGGTTGTCCTGAAAGAGCTGTCGCAGGTGGCGGTCCGACACCCCCACCTCTTCTGCCAGCTCCCCTATGCTGTGGTCGTAGAGGAACCCTCCGTATATTTTTTCCAGGGCCTCTTTCACCAGGAATGCCCCCCGGATGTTTCCGTTGGTGTAGTCTGTTTCAAGGTCCGGCCTGCATCGGTAGCAGGGCCGGAACCCTTCTTTCAACGCTTCGAAGAGTGTCTTGAAGTAGCGGACGTTCTCCTCTTTGGCCACAGGAGACGGGCACGAAGGCCTGCAGAAGATCCCCGTGGTTTTCACCCCGAAGAAGAACCTGCCGTCGTAGTTCCTGTCCTTGGCTATTCTGGCCTGGCTGTATTCGTGCTGCATCATGGTCTCTTTGCCCGAAAAGGTGGTGCGGCGTGCCCCAGGAGACCACGGGTGATGATCCGAAAAAACGACCCGTGACCTCTTTCCTGTATGGATAACGTTCCTGCCGGAATCCTGGCAAGCGGTTTTCGGAGATGGCATTTTTTTGATGGGCAGGGGAGGTGCGGTGTGTTGGGCGCTGCCGCTCCGCCGGGCCGTCATAACCGTGGGCGGAGCAGCGAAAGCCGCTGTGGCGAGCCTTTCTTCGCAGAAAAACGGGGAGGCGAGGTGTTACTTGTCCATGACGCCGAGTTTTCTCTCCAGGGCGGCCAGGGCCTGGGAGATGATGAAGGTCAGGAAGAGATAGACCACACCGGCGCCGAAGAGGAACTGGACGTAGTCGTAGTACCGTGCGCCCATGACCTTGGCTGAGTACATCAGCTCACCGGCCCCGATGACGGAGACCAGGGAGGAGTCCTTCAAAAGGACGATGAACTCGTTGCACAAGGGGGGAATGATTTTGCGGAAGGCCTGGGGCAGGATGACGTCCCTCATGGCCCGGCCGTGGGGCATGCCCAGGGAGCGGGCAGCTTCCATCTGGCCGTTGGGGACGGCCTGGATGCCCGCACGGACGATCTCCGCCACGTAGGCGCCAGAGTTGATGCCAAGGGCCGTGATGCCTGCCTTGATGGGCGAGAAGAGGATCGGTTCTCCGGTGATGGCCAGGTAGAGCTGGGGCAGACCGAAGTAGATAAAGAAGATCTGGAGCAGCATGGGGGTGCCGCGCAGGACGTATACATAGACACTTGACACGGCTCGGATCAGGCGGTTTCTGGAGATGCGGCCCATGCCGGCAAGGGAGCCGAGGATGATGCCGATGATCAGGGCACCGGAGGTCAACTGGATGGTGACTGCGGCTCCTTTAAGCAAAAATAACTTGTGCTGCCAAACCAGCGCAAAATCGATCACTGTGATGATCCTTCTATGGGGTTGCCGACGGCGGGCCTGCCGGGGGCAAACGGTTTTTTGAACAGGCCCTTTGAGACGCGGGGCGGCGTGAAAAACCATGCGGTTTTTCTCCGGCCCCTCAGGTGGTCACGGTAACGGCCTGTTGTGGTGCGTGCTGTTAAGGACAACACCCCAACCGGTCTGCCGGCTGGGGTGGCGTCGTTTTACGATCAAAGCTGAGGGCCGTGAGGCAGGGACATAATCCCTATACGCCCCACTTCTTGCGGAGCTTGGCGATGGTGCCGTCGGCTTCGAGCTTTTCCACGGCCTTGTTCAGGGCGTCCAGGAACTCAGGGGAGTTCTTGCGCACGATGGCTGCGGTCTCTTCGTAGCTCAGGGGCTTTTCAAAGACGGTGAACTCAGGTTTCTTGGCGTAGTTTTCGGCAATGGCCACGTCCAGGACAGCGCCCTGAACTACGCCGTTTTTCATCATCATCACAGCGATGTTGGCGTCGTCCACTATCTGGGCGTCGCAGCCCTTGATCTTCTTGGCTGCTTCGGCGCTGGTGGAGCCGATCTGGGCGGCAACACGCTTGCCCACCAGGTCTTCCTCGGTTTTGACGGGGGAGTCGGCCTTGGTGAGGACCGTGGAGCCGTTTTTGTAGTAGGGGATGGTGAAGTCAACGCTCTTTTTGCGCTCTTCGGTGACGGAAAAGCTGGACATACCCAGGTTCACCTGCCCGTTTTTCACGGCAATGATGATGGAGTCAAAGCCCATGGCCTGGAATTTGGTTGTGAGGCCCAGCTCGGCGGCAACGGCGTCGATGAGGTCGATGTCAAAGCCCACGATCTTGTTGGTGGCCGGGTCCACGCTTTCAAAGGGGGGGTAGTCGGGGCTGGTGCCCACGATGAGAACGCCGGATTTCTTGATCTTTGCCCAGTTCTTGTCCGCGGCGGATGCCGTGGAAACCATTGCCATGCAAACCCCTGCCATGACCATGACGGTCAGCAGTTTTTTCAATCGTGCCATGTTCGTCTTCCTCCTGGTTATCATATGGAGACGGCTCCCAAGCCAGCGGCTGCCCTCCTCCCGGTGAGCCGGGCCTTCGGCAAAGGGCCTTGATGCGGGGCCCTTGATCTGTCGCGTGGTTGATGAGAAGCGACATCCCCTGTTTGATGGATCCGTCCAGTCAAATCAAAATTTTATTTAGTATGACTGAAGGGCTCGGATGTCAAGACGAAACCGGCAACAGGTCAGGGCCAACGCTTTTAAAAATTCAGTTGCCTCCGGCGGGGCGCTTTTTGAAAAAAGCTCCGCAAAAACGTTCCGGTAATCAAGATTAAAGAAGGGGAGGGGCTATGCTCTGCAGGCACGAATCCTCAAAAAAAAACCTGTTTGCTGAATTTTTCAAAAGGTTGGCCCCCGGCGGGGCCGCCGGGGGCTGTTCTTTGGGCTGAATGGTTCCTTTATTGTTGCCCCCGGCAGCTTGGCCGGAGGCAACCCGTGGGGCTATTTGAGTTCCGTGCTGAGCCCTGCTTCGCAGGCGCGCTCCTGCTGGAGCTCGCCGTTGCGGTTGAACAGGCCTTCGAGCATCAGGGTGAGGGCGCCGTCACCGGTGACGTTGCAGGCGGTGCCGAAGCTGTCCTGGAGGGCAAAGACCGCCACCAGAAGGGCCACGCCCGCGGGGTCGAACTGGAGAACCCCCACCACGATCCCCAAAGACGCCATCACCGTGCCGCCGGGAACGCCGGGGGCGCCGATGGCAAAGATACCGAAGAGCAGGATGAACAGGGCCATGACGCTGACGGAAGGCAGGTGGCCGTAGAGCATCATGGAGATGGTCATGGCAAAAAAGGTTTCGGTGAGCACGGAGCCGCACAGGTGAATGGTGGCACCCATGGGGACCATGAACTCCACGGTGTCTTTGCTGAGGGCGCTGGACTTGGAAGCGCAGGAGAGGGACACGGGAAGGGTGGCGGCGCTGGACATGGTGCCCACGGCCGTGAGGTAGGCCGGGGAGTAGTGCTTGACCACCTCAATGGGGTTCTTGCCGGAGATCATGCCCGCAATGAGGTAGAGGATGGTGAGCCATACAAACTGCCCCACCAGCACGATGGCGATGACCTTCAGGAAGACGGGGAGCTGCCGGGTGAGGCTGCCTTCGTAGGCAAGGCAGGCAAAGGTGGCGGCAATAAAGATCGGAAGAATGGGGATGACCACGCGGTGGACAACCTGCATCATGATCTCTTCAAATTCGTTCATGAGCTTGGCAAAGGTCTCGGCCTTGGTCCAGATGGTGGCGCTGCCCAGCATGATGGCGGTGACCAGGGCGGTCATCACCGACATGACAGGGGGAATGTTGAGCTGGAAGACCACCTTGGGCAGCTCCCGGAGTCCCTCCACGCTGGTGGCGATGGAGAGGTGCGGGATGATGAGATAGCCCGCCATGGCAGCCATGGTGGCCGCCCCTGCGGCGGAGAGGTAGGCCAGCAGGACCCCTGTGCCGAGCATTTTGTTGGCGTTGCTTCCGAGCTTGACGATGGACGGCGCAATGAACGCGATGATGATCAGCGGCACCGTGTAGTAGATCAGCTGCCCGATGACGTATTTGATGGTGGTGACAACCTCGATGAAGGCCTCGTTTGCCACAAGGCCGATGATGATACCGGCGGCGATTCCGCCGATGAGCTTGATAATCAGAGCAAATTCTCCAAACCTGTTTTCCAATGACATCCTATCATCCCTCCTGGTTGAACATATTGGGCCCGGGTAAAAAAGCCGCTTGCGTGCGGGTGTTCCGGGGCGTCTCAACGTTGAAACGATTCCCAGGGGAGCCCATGTCGGCTGCAGTGTCTCCAACCTGCCTGCCGCCGAGCGCCGTGCTTTTTATGCCGAAGCCTTTATTTTTTGGGGGGCGGCTTCCAGGCCATGGGCCCGAAGTGTGCCTGTCCCCCGTTTTTTACACGTGTTTGTCAACTCCCTTGCATATGGGGTCCCCGGCAGGGGAGCCGGGGGGCTTTGCGTTGGCCAGGGTGACCATATAGCGCGATTCCGGCCATGTCCCGTGAAAAAACGGGGACCGGTCAAAATAGTTTTTATGTTGCGTGAAAGGGAACGCGGGCCGGATGGATGGTCGCCGTGACCGGGGAGGGAAGAGCTCCCTTTGTCGGGTTGCTTTTCCCCCGTTTTTATCAGGCACCGGTTCCCTTATTTACCCCACCTTTTTGTACTGCCTTTCCATGATATCAAGGATGGAGTTGTTGGCACCGGCCAGGCCTGTGTTGCACAGGTAGCCGAGGTTTTCAAAGAGCTGGCGGAAGCTGAAGGCCAGAATGCCGTTGTCCTCATGGACGGCGACCCCTTTCTGGGCCAGAAGGGCTGCCTTGACGGCCCAGCTAGCTGAAAGGGCCAGCTTGTAGGCGCATCCCTCTTTGCCGCCGTCGCAGATCAGGCCCGTGATGCTGCCCACCATGTTGAGCATGCTCTTGAAGATCTGGGCTTCACTGCCGCCCATCATGTAAGAGACCCCGGCACAGGCTCCGATACCCGCGGCCACGCCGCATCCGCACATGGCCGACAGGGTGCCGGTGAAGGACTTGATATAGACGGTGATGAGGTTGCTGAAGGCCAGGGCCCGGAGCATGGCTTCCGGCGAGGCCTCGGTGGCTTCGGCCACCCCGGCAATGGTCAGGAACACGGTGATACCGTGGTTCCCGCTTCCCGCGCTGCTCATGGCAGGCAGGGTGGAGCCGGACATGCGGGCTTCCGAGGCTGCTGCGCAGAGCATCTCCGCCTTGGTGACCATCTGGTCGTTCAGGATCCCTTCCTCCACGATTTTCTTGTATGCCTGGCCGATGCCTCCCTCATAGGAGAGCCCCTCTTTGGCCAGCATCATGTTCTTGTCCACCCCTTCCTGGAGAAACCGGATCTCATCCAGGGGCACAGTGTTGGAAAAATCCAGAAGGTCTTTGAGGTCGTATGCCTGGATCAGTTTTTTGTGGGCCTGCTCGTCCACAGCGCCGGGCTCTTCATGGGAGAGGTTGATCCCCTCTTCCACCTTGACGATGTTGTTGTGGCGGTCCACGGCCATGACCTTGATCTGCCTGCCGTCGTTGAGGGTGACAAAGATCTCCACAAAGAGCCTGCTGCAATTGCCCTTGATGCCGACGGTGATGAGGCCTTTTTCCACCAGGGCTTCGGCCTTTTTGTTTTGCTCCGGGGCGATGGTCTCCAGGACCCGCAGCTCTTTATCGGGGGTTGCGATGACAAGGCCCAGGGCCGTTGCGATTTCCAGCCCCCGTTTCTTGATGCCCGGGATGCCCACGCGAAGGCCGTTTTTGAACAGGGCGGCATCCACGCAGACCTCAACGGTCTTGATCATGGAGAGGTCTTTGATTTTAGCCCCCGCCACAGAGGCTGCGTATGCCACGGCAATGGGCTCGGTACACCCTGTGGCCGGGACAACTTCCCGCTTTAAGATTCCAACCAGCTCGGAATAATCGGTGGCCATGGTCTGACTCCTTTCTATGGTTCGTACGTGTCGTACTTGATCGTTCACGGTTTTTTGTTTTCGTCCCATGACTAAGGGCAAGGAGCATGCCATGTTTGAAAAAAGCGGAAAGGTCTCGTTGGTTTTTTGATGGTTTGCACGGGGTGGGGAATGGTAAGTGTTTGTCAAAAAGACGAATTTGCAAGGGGTGGTGAAGGGGGACGGCACGACGTACGTTCAGGTACCACAGGAAGGATACACACAGGCCAGTTTCACATCTGATACAAAAAATTGTATCAGATGTGAAACTGTGTCGGTATTGAAACAAAAATAGATCTGTTCACCCCCGCTGCCCCAGACGGTCGGCATGAGAAGAGGTGTTTGCCGAGAGACATCCTGACCCACAGCCCTTGTTCAGACCGATTTCACTGGTGGCGGCAGAGGCTCCGCGCATCATTCCCAGGCAGAGCCTGGGAACGAATGAGACCCTGCCGCCGTTTATCGCTCCTTGCCCTCGCCTTCGGCACGGGCGGAGCTCGTTAGCGCATGTGACGTCCCTGAGGAACGAAGGGATGGCGCATTTTTGAACCTGGGGATGGTGATGGCGTGTTTGCGGAGCCTGCGGTAGAGGGTGGTGCGGCTGATGTTGAGGTCTTTGCAGGCGTTTTTGACGATCTCTTTGTGTTTTAAGTCGCTGTGGGCGTCGATGGTTTTCTGGATCAGCTCTTTTTCCACGCGATCCATGTCCGAGGAGAGGGTGGCGCCTGGGTGGGCAAGGGGCAGGCCCGCTGCGGGGGCGGCACCTTTCAGCCTGTTGTTGCCGCCTGCGAGCCGTCGCTTGATGAGGTCCTCGTGGATTTCGTCTCCCGTTTCAAAGTTGACGGCGTACTCCAGAATGTTTTGCAGCTCCCGGACATTGCCGGGCCAGGCGTGGGCGGTGAAGAGCGCCTCCGCGTTTTTCGAGAGCCGCTTCACCGATTTGTCGAACCGGAGGTTGTACTGCCCGATATAGAACTGGGAGAGGTAGATGATGTCCTGGACCCGTTCTCTCAAGGGGGGGATGTGGATGGGGATGATGTTGAGCCGGTAGTAGAGGTCTTCCCGGAAGGTGCTTTCTTCGATGCGCTCCCTTAGGTCGGCGTTGGTGGCTGCGATGATGCGGATATCGATTTTCCGGGTCTCGTTGCTGCCCACCCGGCAGATCTCTTTTTCCTGGAGCACCCGGAGGAGTTTCACCTGGAGGGCGTAGGGCATCTCGCTGATTTCATCTAAAAAGAGGGTCCCTTCGTCGGCCCCTTCGAACTTGCCGATGCGGGTGTTGATGGCGCCGGTGAAGGCCCCTTTTTCGTGGCCGAAGAGTTCGCTTTCCAGGAGTTCGTCGGGGATGGCCCCGCAGTTGATGGCGATAAAGGCGTTGTCCCGTCTCTTGCTCCTGTTGTGGATGGCCCGGGCAAAGAGCTCCTTGCCGGTGCCGCTCTCCCCGTAGATGAGGACGTTGGAGTCGGATTCGGCGGCTTTGGCTGCCGTGGCCTTGGTGTCCAGAAGGCTTTCAGACACGGTGAGGATGCTGTCGAAGTCCACGTTGACCTGGTTCTGCTGGGTGTACCGGATCATCTTTTTTTCGAAGCGGATGAACTCGTGCAGCTTGACGATGAACTCGCTGCCCTCTGCGTCCATGGTGTAGACCGAGGCCACCAGGGTGGTGACCTGGCCGTGGAACCGCACGCGGATTTTCCTGTTCTCCACCACCTCCCGGTTGAGGGCTTTCTCCTTCAGTTCATCCCAAAGGCCCGTCAGGAATCCCCCTGAATCGGAGATGGAAAGTTCGGTGAGGAGCTGGTTCAGTGGGTCGTTCCTGTAGAGGATCTCCCCGGAACGGTTGAACACCACGAGGGCCTCCTGCATGGTGTTGAGGATGGTCTTGAGCCGGAGGGCCAGGAGCTGGTTCTCCCTGGACATCCTCTCTTCCGAGAGTTTGGCTTCCAGGAGCTCGGCCATCTTCTGGATGAAGTTGATGTACTGGGCCTTGTTCCGGACGATCTTGTCCCGCTGCTCGTCGGTGAAGGCAATGACCCCGATGACCCCGATGGGCACATCTCCCCGTTTGAGGGGCATGCACACCTCGGCCTTTTCACTGCACCGTACCCGCCTTTCGCACACCGCGCAGATTTCGCTCTCTCGGGCGGTCTCCACCACATAGTGCCGACCGGTCTTCAGGGCGTAGCCAAAGGCTGTCTGCTCTTCGATCTTGAGGCCGATGCGGTCTTTGTAGATGCCCGTTCCGGCAATGCGCACCATGTTGCTGTCCATGACGGTGACATCAATGTTGACCACCGCCTCAATGGCCTCCGCCACCTTTTGGGCAATCACGGCGAATATTTTCTGGGTTTCCATGGATAACGACTCCATCTTCATTCTGAGGGCAAAAAACGAGTTGAAAAAAACGTACCACACCATGGCTGGCAGGTGTGCTTTTTTTGGTCTCATTCGGGCGAGGGGGCCGGGCCGGGTCGCCGGAGGTCGCAACACACGGCGCGTTGCCATGACTCTGTGTCATGGCCTTTTTAAAAAAAAGGGGCAGGCCCTTTTGGCTGTTTCAGCCATAACGGGCCTGCCCCTGTGTGTATGTGTCTCTCTTTTGCCGGGCTAGTTGGCTTTTTTCATTCCGGGTTGCGCGGCCTGGGTCCCTTTCTTCCCAAAAGCCCGGGCCATAAAGTTCTGCACCCCGGCCACGCCGCTGTCGAACAGTTTCTGCTCGTCGGCTTTGCTGAGCTTGAAGTCGGTGGCGGGGATGCCGCAGCCGCTGACATTGACGGTCCTCTGCTCGTTTCTGGAGAAGAGGAGCATGGCAAAATTCTGGCTGTTCATCAGGTCGTTCAGCATGTACCCGGCAAACTCCAGGCCGTTGGTCGGTGGGGGCTGGCCCACGTCCGTGGCCATTTTCCCCGGATCCTGAAGAATGGCGATGGCCGCGTCCGTGTCGAGTTTCAACCCCAGGGTGCCGGGGTTGGCGTCTAAGTTGCCGTAGGGACCGGGCCTGTAGTCCGGCATGAACTGTTTCTGGTCGAAGAGTTCAATGGGGTAATTCCAGACCACCCCGCCATCCACGAAAAGGCACTTGGCCTGACCGCCGTCAAAGGGAAAGGACATCTCCACGGGTTCGAAGAAGATGGGAATGGACATGGAGACCCGGACCGCATCGGCCAGGAGGATGTCGGGGGTGTCCTGATAGGAGAAGACCACCGGGTAACCGGAGTTCAGGTTGGTCCCGATGACAAAGGGATCGATTCTGAAATAGTCTGTTTCATGGATTTTCGCAAAGGTCAGCTCTTTGCTGGTGATACCCAGGCCCGCCTCTTGAAGGGCCGCATCAATGGCATCTTCCAGCCACTGCTTGAAGGCGTTGCCTGCCCAGATTCCCGTTTTGGTGGCGTCAAATTTACTGAACAGGTCCTTGTAGACTGCCGAGGCGTCCTCGATGGTTTTGATCCCCTTGCCCACGGCCCAGGGGAAGAGGAGGAACTTGTACCAGTCCCATCCCCTGAAATCGCCGATCAACGCCTCCACCTCCCTGCCGAAGGGGGTAAAGTCTTCAAACTTGGAAAAGTCTTCGTCCATCAGGGTTTTCATGGCGTCGTAGTTGCCGTTGTAGACGGCATACAACGCGGCGAGAATGGAGCCTGCGGACGTTCCCGCGGTCCTTTTGACCTGGGAAATATCGATTCTGTCCGAGTTCTTAAGGAGCTCATGGATGGCCCCCATATAGGCCAGTCCCTTGATGCCTCCACCGCTGAATGCCAGGTTTTCAATGGTCAACATGTCCATGACATGCCTCCTGAAAGAAGGTTGATGGTGCGGGGGCGGGCACATCATGATGGCAAAGGGTGCCCGTTCCCCCCAGGGTCGTGATGTATCTTTCCGGGATATGTCTTGAGAAACCGCGATTATGAATGAAGTCGACAGGGAAAAGGCGTGGTGGCTGAATAAAGAGGGCTGAAATGCGCACTTCTCATGCGTGCCCGTGCAGGTGAAGAGGCCCGACTGTGTCCCCTTGCGTTTCGTTGCGATACCGGAATCTGATGGTGTATAATATATCAAATTTTCAATATATTTTAAATGGAAGCCCTGGCGGGGCCTGTTTCCCTGTGGCTTCATAACCCGAACGCACGTTCCGGCTCGGTTCTTTCCCGTGTTTTTGCACTCCGTCATTGTCTGAAATGAAGGAAGGGACGATCGTCACGATGCAAAGGAGATGGCTATGGCAACATTAACGGAGCTGGCATCCAAGGTACCGGACAAAGAGAGGTTTCCTGTTGCGATTATCGGGGCTGGGCTCGGAGGCCTGATGGCGGGCGCCTGCCTGTCCAGAAACGGCTTTCCCGTGACTGTTTTTGAAAGGTATGACAAACCCGGCGGCTACGCCACGACCTTTTCAAGGGGGGAGTTTACCTTTGATGTTTCGCTGCATGCCACGGTGGCCACAGGCCCTCCCGTGGATTTTTTGCTGGAAGCCTCCGGGGTAAAAAACAGGATCGAGCCTGTGCTGCTGCCCGAACTGGCACGGTTTGTCACCCCCGGGCGCCCGGACCTTTCGTATCCCAGGCAGGAGGCGAAAAACCTGCTTCCCAACGACCCGACGAACTATGTCAAAGAGATCATCGCGTCCTTTGTGGCCCGGTTCCCCGATGATGCCCAGGGGATTCAGGCCTTTTTCGGCAAGATGATGCAACTGCTTCAGGCGTTTTTGAAAGAGGGCATGGCTGGGCTGGAAAAAGATCCTTTAAGCAAGATCCCCCTGTCGAAATTTCTTGATGAATGCACGGGAGACCCCTGGCTCAAGACATTGCTGGGAGGGTTTATCTCGTATTACGGGAAAACCCCGGCGACCTTGCCTGCAAGCTTTTACCTGTTCAGCACCGGTGGCCTGATCACCTGCGGGAGCTGGTATTACAAACGGCGTTCCCAGGATTTTTCCAACGCTTTTGTGGATGTGATCAGGGAACATGGTGGAAAGGTGGTGACCGGGGCCGAGGTCACGGATGTCCTCATGGAAGGGGAGGAGGTTTCCGGTGTGGTGTGTCAAACAGGTGGGGCTAAACGCAAAGAGGCGGCAAAAGCCGTAATCTCCAATGCCTGCGTTCCGGAGACCATGTTTAAGCTGCTGCCTGCGGGTAAGGTCCCCCAGGATTACCGGGAAAAGCTCGGAGCCCTGAAGCCCTCCATGTCCATGGTGAATATCTGGCTGGGGCTGAACAGGGACATCAGTACGGATATCCCTGCTTACGAGACTTTTGTGTTTGACTCCTGCGACGATGCGGCAAACCTTCAGGCCATCAATGCCTGCGATCCTGAGAGAATGCCCTACGGGGTGACTGTTTACAACAACGCCTACCAAGGGTACGCGCCTCCCGGCACCAGCATTGTATCGATCTTTGCGCGCAGCAGCTACGAGCCATGGCGGGCTTTTGAGGTGGAGTACAGGACGGACCACGCCCAGGCATCTGCCTACATGAAACGGAAAAATCATGTCAGGGACGTGTTGATCCAACGGGCGGAAAAACAGGTCATCCCGGGGCTGTCCGGCATGATTTGGGAGAAGGAGGCGGCAACACCCCTGACGAATCTTCGGTTTACAGGCAATGCCCAGGGCGCTTTTCTCGGGTACAGCCAGCTCCTCGGCAACAGCGGCGGCAGCCGTCTGAAGAATACCTGCCCTGTTGAGGGCCTGTACCTGGCCAGCGCCTGGGGGACGCCCGGAGGGGGCTACTTCGGCGTTCTCAACGGCGGCTACGACGCTGTTTGTGACCTGTTAAAGGACCTGCAGCCCTGAAACAAATCCATGTGGAGCGAGGTGGCCTTCGGAGGCTAATCCTCTGTGAATAGGATGCGGGCCGCACCGGCGTCACGTAAACCATCCATGATGATCTGCCGCTGATACCCATGCAATACAGGTTGCAGCTCGTCGACGCCGCGTACAATAAAGGTGGGGCGTACCATGGCAAACTTCGGTGACATGGTTGCGGTGCAATGCTTTAAAAACGCTGAGAGGCAGGGGTATTTGTCGTGGTACCCGTCATCCCCGTACCCGTCATCTCCATGGTGCGTGGCAAACAGATCAACTTTAAACGACTCAAAAGGCCTGGGCGGTACCTCGCCCACGGAGGTGATACGGGCGTTTTTGCCCTTGGAAAGATAGATACAGGTGTGAAATTTTGTGGTTAGGCTGCCCTTCTTGAAGGTGAAGGACTCACGTGAAATATCCACCTCTATTTTGGGTGAAAATTTTAAGAGGAAATTGTCTGATGTTACGCTTTTCATAGTGTGTATCACGGGCTTTCACCGGCAGGCCGCTATACACCCAAACCGGTACAGGAGGTTCAACAGGCTGAAAAACGGGAATACCGCCGGAACGCCCTTTGCTGAAAGCGACACGCCGAAGGCACCTGACTAGTTACTATGGATCCTTTGAAAAGGAAACGCCTCCGACGGGTCGCTTTTTGAAAAAAGTTCCGCAAAAACTTTCCTGTAAAACGTAAAAATAAGATGTGCTATGCACGGTCGCTGTGCACACCAAAAAAACGAAGCCTGTTTGTCAAACTTATCAAAAGTTTGGCCCCCGGCAGGGCCGCCGGAGGCCGCTTTTTTTTCAGGTTAGGCCCATGCCAAGTATAAATTACACATGACGGGATCACCCCATACGTCCCCAGCATGTTTTTTTGATCGTTGCGTCGAGACGTAACGCATTTGAGGCGAAAGATCGTTATGTATTATTATTTTGGGGCATAGACCTTACTACAAGGTTCCCGAGGCATCAATTTTTGAGGTCAGGCCGTTGGTACCGGTGTGCTTGAACTCTTTGCCTTTGCTTTTGTGGGTCAGGGTGACTGCTTTGTACTGGGTGTGGTCCTCCATGAAGGGCACGGGAAGGTTTTTGATGCTGATGGGCTCGCCGTTTAAGCCCTTCATCTTTTCGATCTCCACCTTGGAGGCGGGCACGGAAAAGGTGACTTTGGTGTCGGTGCGTTCCACGGAGATGGGAGCCCTATCCTCGGAGAGGATTTTCGAGCCGCCGGAGTAGATGATACCGAAGGTCTGGTCCAGCTTCAGGAGCTCGACCACGGCTTTGGCCTGCTCCATGGAGGCGGACTCATCCACATACACCCTCAGCCATTTGCCCAGGCTGAAGGCCGTGACCACGGATACGCCGTCAAGGTTGACGTCCCCGTAGTGACCCTCCTTGATTTCAATGAGGTTGTTGCCCTCGCAGTAGCCCCGTGTCGACGGGGAGCCGAACAGACAGGGGCAGGTGGGGTTGCAGCTGCAACTCTCCGTATAGTTGGCTTTGATGGCCCACCCTTCTGCATGGACCGTGGCCGCTGTGATACCCATGATAAACAGGCCCAGCACCCATAATATGATGTGATGTTTCATGACGCCATTCCTCTCTTAAGGATAAAGAGATTTCGGATTCCCGGACGGGACGGTGTCCGGAAACTATTTGTTTCTCGGTCACGGCGCGTTGCCGTTGCCTGGGAAGGCAAAAGGGGAAAAAGCGGTGCGACGAAGGGGGCGTAAAGCCTGAAGGGGGCCACACAACAACAGGGCGGGGACAGAGCCGGGGTCATACGAAAAGGGGGATAAAGCGCACATGCCGTCTATCAAAAATACACCAGGCCCCAGTGGTTATCAACATCGAATCCGGCTGCTTGATGCCCGGGACTGGGTCGGCGCGTGCCTTCGTATTTGACAAAAGGGGCGGCTCCCCATATGGATAGTACACTGTTTACCGTGTTCCGCCGCCCTTGATTTCAGGGGATTGCCGAATCTGGGCCCTTTGCCCCGCAAGGTCCCGGGCACATGACGCCGCCCGCAGGCGTTGCCGCCCCGGCGTCGGCACGTTTCATCGATGTTTCTGAAAAGACCGTATGAACCCATTGGAGTTGAAGGAATGACTATGTTTCACATCACAAAGACCCGGATGAACCCTTTGATGAGGGTGACGATTGCAGTGTCTCTTCTTGTTATGCTGAGCGGTTGCGGAATGATCAAATCGTGGCGGACACCCGAACCGCCCAAGCCTGTCTACAAGTATATCCCCAGTGTCGGGGACAACGTGCGATTTGTGGTCATGCCGTTTAACAACTACATCAACCAGCTGGAGTTCGCCGCCAAAGTCGAGAGCCACCTGCTGGGCGCCGGGTTGAACCTCGTGGCACCTCCTCGCGGGACCAAGACCGTTGAAGAACGAAAGGGTGCAGGGTTCCCCCGGTCCGGCCTGAACCGCAAAGAGATGAAGACGGTCCGTATCGAGAGGTACATCGTCTCCGATGCCGTGGATGCTGAGTACCTGGTGGAGACCATGCTGAAGGATTCCCACGGGACCGTGAAATTCACCCGCCTGAGCGACCACAAGATCATGGGTGTCCTGACCCTGAAAGGGTCGAAATCCAAATTTAAAAAGGAACTCTACAAAGAGCTTGAAGCCATGAGATTCGTCTCAAGGACCATTGTCCGGGGATAGCTGGGCAGGTTGCTCGTCTGGGGCATAACCGACGCGTTATGTTCGTACAAACAAAAAAAGGATCTGATCGGTGTCGATCAGATCCTTTTGTTTTTTAAGCTGTTGTTTTGGTCGGGGCGAGAAGATTCGAACTTCCGACCCCTTGACCCCCAGTCAAGTGCGCTACCAGGCTGCGCTACGCCCCGCCAAAAACAGATCGGGTTATACGCCCTTGCCCGGCGTGGTGTCAAGGGAAAAGGGGGGCAGAGTTATTTTACAACACAATGGTAAACAAAGATTATTGTTGTTATGGTGATTGACGATTGTGGTCTTGCGGTTTTTAAGGGCGTGCCCGGTGCCGGGCAGCGGGCCAAAGGGCCTGCGCCTGCTTTTATGAACGGATCCGAATGGTTTTCTATGTGGGAGGGGGCCATGAGTGAAGTGCAAAGGCAAAAGTGTCTGCAGTCGGTGACCCGGAAGCTGGTGGTGGTGACGGCGGGGTGCCTGGTCTTTCTGACCATCTTTTTTTATGCGGTCAACCCGTCGGAGGCCAAGCGGACCTACCTGGTGAGCTACGTGTTCATGGCAGGGCTCATCGGCGGTTTTGTCAGCATCCAGCAGCGGTTGCCCTCCCTGGGCCTCGATGAGCTGCGGGAGCTGTCCAACTCCTGGTTTTCCATTCTTCTTATTCCCATCAACGGGGGCGTGTTTGCCCTGGTGCTCATGATCCTGTTTCTCTCCGGGATACTGGAGGGCTCCATGTTTCCCCGATACACCCACAGCGCCATCAACCACGACGACCTGGTGGGCAGCTTTGCCCTGTGGCTTAACTCTACCTTTCCGCAAAGCGGGCCAGACATCGCCAAGCTTCTCTTCTGGTCCTTTGTGGCCGGATTCAGCGAGCGCCTGGTGCCCCAGATCATTCGATCCGCCACCCAGAACCTCCAGGAGACCCGTGAAAGCGAAGACGACGAGACGCCGCCCGTCTCAGAAACATAAATCATGCAGCAGATGAAGGAACGTTATGAGTCAGGTTAAGCAATGTGTGTCCATGGTCAAAGGGGCCCTGGGGCCCTTTTTCCTTTCGCCTTCAAGCCAAAAAAACGTGGGGGCGGTTCTGGAGCGCCAGGCGGAAAAGCGTCCCCACCAGGCCCTGATCTGCTTTGAAGACCGGGTGATGACCTACGGGCAGGCCAATGAGCTTGCCAACCGATATGCCCGGCTGTTTCTCTCCCGGGGGTTTGCCAAGGGGGATACCGTGGCCCTGCTCATGGGGAACCGGCCGGAGTATCTGGTCATCCATGCGGGCCTGGCCAAGATCGGGGTGGTGCCCGCCCTTGTGAACACGAACATCCGGGGGCGGGTTCTGGCCCATGCCCTGGAGGTCGTGGAGGCCAAGGCGGTCATTGTGGGCATGGAACTGGCCGAGGCCTTTGACGCGGTGGGCGATCAGATCAGCCTGCCCGGGTCCGTGTTTGTGGAGAAAGAGGGGCACGATGTGGCCACCCCGCCCGGCATGGAAGACCTTGCCCCCCTGCTTGCCGATCAAACCGGGGCAAACCCCGAGGCCCCATGGCCGGTGGTGGCCGCGGACACCCTGGAGTACATCTACACCTCCGGCACCACGGGCATGCCCAAGGCCACGGTGCTGACCCACCGTAAGTGGTTTCAGATGGGGTATGCGGCGGGGGGCTTTGCCATGAACGCCGTCCCCGGAGACGTGCAGTACCTCTGCCTGCCCCTCTACCACAACAGCGGCATCAACATTGCCTGGCCCCACTCCCTGATGTGGGGCGGTACCCTGGCCCTTGCCCGCAAGTTCTCGGCCCGTCGGTTCTGGGACGACGTGAGGCGGTTCAATGCCTCCCATTTTATCTACGTGGGGGAGCTGTGCCGCTACCTTTACAACCAGCCGCCCCGGGATGACGACAAGGCGAACCCCCTGCGCGTGATCCTAGGCAACGGCATGCGGGCGGAGTACTGGGAGGCGTTTCAGGAGCGCTTCGGCATTGAGAAGGTCATTGAGGTCTACGGCGCCACCGAAGGGGTGGGTGGGCTGATGAACAGAAAGGGGCTCCCCGGCATGATCGGGCAGCTCTCCTTTGCCGGGGTGGTGCGCATGGGGGAGCTGGCCCGCTGTGATGTGGAGACCGGGGAGATCTACCTGGACGCCAACGGGTTTGCCCAGAAATGCAGGGTGGGAGAGACCGGGATGTTCCTGCCGAAGATCAATGGCCTTAACCGGTTTTCCGGTTATAAAAACAACAGGGCCGCCACCGACGAGAAGATCCTCAGCAATGTCTTTGCATCCGGGGATCGGTACTTTTTGAGCGGAGACCTGATGAAGCTCCATGAAAAGAGTTACGTCTCCTTTGTGGACCGGCTGGGGGACACCTTCAAGTGGAAGGGGGAGGTGGTTTCCACCAACGAGGTGGGGGACCTTCTCTTTCGGTTCGGTGACATCGAAGATGCCAATGTCTACGGGGTGGAGGTGAAGGGGGCCGAGGGCAGGGCCGGCATGGCCGCCCTTACTCTTCTTCCCGGTTGCGAGATCGATTTTGCGGCCTTGAGCGCCTACGTGGCCGAGAACCTGCCCGCCTATGCCCGGCCCTGGTTTTTGAGGCTTCGGGAGCAGTGCGATGTGAGCGTCTCTTTTAAGCAGCAGAAGGTCACCTTGAGAAAAGAGGGGTTTGCCCCCCATCGCATCGACGACCCCCTCTACTTCTATTATCCGGGTGAGGGGTACCGCCCCCTGACCCCGGACCTTTACGACGATATCCAGGGCGGCACGGTTCGGTTTTAACGCCTGTACCGATCAACGGGGATTGCCGTCGGCACCAGACGAAATAGATTGCCATGTGCTGAATACCGACAGTTCATATGAACCCTCCCCCATCCCTCGTCGGATGACGGGACCACGTCACGGAGGTTTGTGTATGAGACATCGTTCGGCTTTGCAGATTGTATCGTTTGTGATGTTTGTTCTGTGCGGTTTGGGTGCCTTTGCCTCGGCCGTTGCCGCAGGAGGCCCGCTGACCCTGGATCTTCGGGAGAGGCTGGAGACCCTTTCTGGCCATGAGGTGCTGCCCGTCATCGTTGTTCTGAAGGAGGCCCCCGGCCTGAGGGCCATGGCCGGAGACCTGGATACGGCGGCGTTGTCCAGGGCCCAGGATGCGCTTCTCAGGGCTGTTCGCGGCTCTGTACCCCGGTATCGTTACACCCGCATCCCGGCCCTGGCCATGGATGTGAGCCGTGTGGATATCCAAACCCTTTCAGGGCTCGCCTCTGTGGCGCGTATTGAATACGACGCGCCTGTCCATGCGTTTATGGATACGGCAGCCCAGTGGAGCGGGGTCACCGCCGCCCGGCAGATGTACGGCCTGGACGGCGAGGGCGTCACCGTGGCGGTGATCGATACGGGGATCGACGCGGGGCACGCCGCCTTTGGCGATCGCGTGACCGCCTTCTGCGACCTGGTGGGGGACGACACCGGGGCCTCCGCCTACGACGACAACGGCCACGGCACCCATTGCGCGGGTATCATCGCAGGGGCAGGCGATGAAAACGGGGCCAACGCGGGGATTGCCCCGGCAGCAGAGCTGGTGGGCGTCAAGGTGCTGGACAGCCGCGGCAGCGGCAGCATGAGTACGGTCATTGCCGGGATTGAGTGGTGCATTGAGCGCAAACAGGAGCTGGGCATCGATATCATCAGCCTGAGCCTGGGAAGCACAGGGAGCTCCGACGGCACCGACGCCACCTGCCTTGCGGCAAACGCCGCGGTATCCGCAGGCATTGTCACCGTGGTGGCCGCCGGAAACAGCGGACCGGCGTCTTCCACCATCGGGTCACCCGGCGCAGCCGAAGAGGTGATCACCGTGGGGGCCATGGGCGATCCGGGTGAGGGCGGTTTTTTCCTGGCGGACTTTTCCAGCCGGGGGCCCACGGCGGACCAGCGTGTCAAGCCGGATATCGCCGCTCCCGGGGTGAATATCATGGCCCCCCTGGCCAACTCTCCGGCAGGGTATATCGCCCACAGCGGCACCAGCATGGCCACCCCCTTTGTGGCGGGAACAGCGGCCCTGCTCCTCCAGGGCGATCCGGCCCTGACCCCGCAAGGGATGAAGGCGGTGCTGGCGGCCAACGCGCAGTTCTGGGGACCGGCCGGAAACGACAATGAGGTGGGCGCAGGGCGCCTGGACGGCCTTCAGACCATCAGCAAGACCATGGACGGCTATCCTGCCCCGCCCCTTGAAGGCGCACCTTACCACCTCGGCGTCACCGATACCCTGAGCGGGTGGAACTGGTTTGCTTCGGCCACGGACAAACGGGACGAGTGGACCTTTGATGTCTATGATACCTCCCAGCCCATCGCCGTGACCCTGATCATCGAGGCCTGGCACCCCATTCTGCTGGTGTTTCCCAGCCATGACTACAACCTGAGCCTTCTGGACCCCGACGGCACCGAAGTGGCCTCGTCCGCCAAGTGGTCAAGCAGGCAGGAGACCGTGACCTTTGCACCCACCGTCATCGGCACCTACACCATTCGGGTGGATGCCCGCAAAGGGTCAGGGGCCTACACCCTGGATGTGAGCGCGTTGACCAGCAACCTGGCTCTCATCGGAGGGTAAATCGGTGCGGGAGCCCCGAAACGGCTCGAGCCAAACGTAGGGTGAGCTTGCGCACCGTTTACCGTACGATGCGCGCTGGCGGCGTTTCGCGTCACGCAAATCGGTGCGGGGGCCGCACCCTACAGGCCACGGCAACCCCGAAGCGGCTCGAGCCAAGCGTAGGGTGCGCCGTGCGCACCGTTTACCGTACGATGCGCGCTGGCGGCGTTTCGCGTCACGCAAATCGGTGCGGGGGCCGCACCCTACAGGCCACGGCAACCCCGAAACGGCTCGAGCCAAGCGTAGGGTGCGCCGTGCGCACCGTTTACCGTACGATGCGTGCTGGCGGTTCGCGTTATGCAAATCGGTGCGGGAGCCGCACCCTACAGGCCACGGCAACCCCGAAGCGGCTCGAGTCAAGCGTAGGGTACGCCGTGTGCACCGTTTACCGTACGATGCGCGCTGGCGGTTCGCGTGACGCAAATCGGTGCGGGGGCCGCACCCTACAGGCCACGGCAACCCCGAAGGGGCTCGGGTCAAGCGTAGGGTGCGCTTGCGCACCACCGAAAAATCGAAACGGGCGTGAAAGCCCATGCCCGGGTGAGCTTCACGCAACATGGACATGGCAAAAGGCGTGGGGGGTATTCCGAATACATGATGCCAATGGGTGGACGTGTGGCCCGTAAGGCGCTATCTCAAGAAAGAGAGAAGCGGCCTTTTCGGGCCTTTTTTACGCAATTTGCGTTTCTGCAACTCGCAGCAGTGACGCCGTCATGGAGTGTGAAGCATCATGTCATATACCATCGAAGAGATCCGTCCTGAGTGGGACGGTGCCATCTGTGAGGTCATCAGGAAAACCGGCGCCGAGTTCGGGGCCGTGGGGGAGGGCTTCGGGCCTTCGGACCCGGAAGTGAGCGCCATGAGCCGCCACTACGCCCCGCAGGACGGGAGCCTTTATCTTGTTGCGCGGGTGGGGGGCCGGGTGGTGGGGGGATGCGGGGTGGCCCCTTTTCAGGAGAGCCGGGAGACCTGCGAGCTGCGTAAGCTCTTCCTCCTTCCCGAGACCCGGGGCCTGGGCGCGGGAAGGGACCTTGCCGAGCGATGCCTGGCCTTTGCCGAGGCCGAGGGCTACCGGCGCTGCTACCTGGACACCCTGGCTGCCATGACCGCTGCCATCTCCCTGTACGAAGCCCTGGGCTTCGAGCATCTGGACGCACCCCTTGCCGGTACCATCCACGGTGGATGCGATGTCTGGATGCTGAAAGCATTTTCCGGTTGACCCGTTTATGGCTTCACAGTTTATACCCTTTCCTGTCATGGCCGTGACGCACCCAAAACCGCATGAACAGTTAAGGAGAAAAATCATGGAAAAAAATGTCAGCAAAGAGCAGTGGGTTGCCATGTTTCAGGAGATCGGGTTGTCCGAGGAGCAGATGATGGCATGGCACAAGGTGTTTGAAACCCGCCATCCCGAGGTCCACGATCAGTTCCTGGCGTGGCTGGGGATGTCCGAGGCGGAAATCGCCGATGTGCGGAAACGCTGCAGTTAAGGATTAAATCAGGAAAAACAAGTACGCCTCCGGCGGCCAGGGGACGATCCCCTGGCCCCAGGTTGCGGATGCTCATAAAATCATCTCCAACCTGATTGTCAAACCCGGTTTTATAAATCAGGCAAACGTTTGGCACCCGGCAGGGCCGCCGGAGGCATTTCTTGTTTACTCATCCGGGAGATGGACCGTGAAAACCTACACGATTTCTCAGCTGGGCCGGGCCTTCGGGTTGTCCCGGAGTACCCTGCTTTACTACGACCGCATCGGGTTGCTGCGGGCGCCTGAGCGCACCCCGGCCGGATACCGGGTGTACACCGGGGCAGAGTACGACCGCCTGGCAAGGATCACCATGTTTCGGGGGGCGGGCATGGCCCTGTCCGATGTGCAGGCGATTCTGGACAGCGGCCAGGCCCCAGCCGTGAAGATCCTGGAAAAGCATGCCAGGGAGCTGGAGGCGGAGATTCTCTCCCTCAGGCACCGGCAGCATGCTGTCATCGGGATGCTCAAGGCCATGACCGGGGATGCGCCCACCCCTGTGGTGGACAAGCAGATGTGGGTGGCTATGCTGGAGGCCGCGGGCATGGATGAGGCTGCCATGACGGTGTGGCATGCCGAGTTCGAGGCGCGGGCCCCCATGGCTCATCTGGAATTCCTTCTCTCCCTGGGCATTTCCCGGGAGGAAGCGGAAAAGATACAGACGTGGTCGCGCGAGCACTGCGACGAAGGCGCACAGGCCCGAGGGCCGGAAGGGGACAACGCATGAGTGGCAACACAAACAACAAAAGGGGAAAAACGGTCTCCCTTGTGCTGGGGAGCGGTGGGGCACGAGGGTTGGCCCATATCGGGGTCATTCACTGGCTGGAGGAACACGGCTTTCACATCGCCTCCATCTCGGGGTGTTCTGTGGGAGCCATGGTGGGCGGCATTTATGCGGCGGGGCACCTGGACGAGTTTGAGACCTGGGTGCGCTCCATTACGCGCATGGACCTGGTGGCGCTCATGGACCTCTCCTGGGGAAAGAGCGGCCTGGTCAAGGGGGACAAGGTGATGAGCACCCTGGTGGGGCTGGTAGGCGATCAGTGCATCGAAGACCTGCCCATTCCCTTTACGGCTGTGGCCACGGACATGTTGAACGAAAAGGAGGTGTGGCTCACCTCCGGCAGCCTGTTTGATGCCATTCGGGCCTCGTGTTCCATCCCCTTTTTCCTGACGCCGGTTCACCTGAACGGGGTGGAACTCATCGACGGCGGCGTCCTGAATCCCGTGCCCATCGCCCCCACCTTCGGAGATTCAACCGACATCACCCTGGCCGTGAATTTGGGGGGGCCTGCCGAGGAGCACCAACACGAGGAGACGGATCAGGTGCAGGCTGCCGAGGAGTCCCCGACGATCCGCCGTAAGATCAATCGGTTTATCCACCGGTTCAAGAACAATGGAAAGGAGAATTCAGGCAGGGACTGGGGGGTCTACGACATCGCCCACCAGGCCTTTGACGCCATGCAGGGCACCATCGCCCGGCAGAAACTGGCCGCATATCCGCCGGACAGGCTGGTGGTGATTCCTAAGAACGCCTGCGGCACCCTGGAGGTGTACCGGGCTGCGGAGATGATTGATCTGGGCTACCGACGGGCCGAAAGGTGCTTCAGTGAGCTGCTGGCGTAAAAATCAGATAGACAAAAAAGGATGCCTCCGGCGGCCAGGTGGGGGCACCTGGAAACCTTATAGCGAATGCATGACGGCCGTCATCATGCAAATGTTTTCGAGGCATTCGCGTGGTGTGTGACATGTGGCATCTGTTTTTGCAGGAGAGGCCCATTTTATTTTTCTGGAAGCACGATGAAAGGGACGTGGGATTCGCCTGGCTTAAACCGGAATAACTCCGGCAGCGAGGTGTGCCACCTCGAAAGCCGGTTGCAAATGTGCTCTACGGTGTATGATGTGAGGTAGGGTGCGCTTGCGCACCGCCGAAGAACCGTAACGGTCATGAAAACCCATGTAGGGTGACCTTCACGCAGCATAGAAATATCAAAAGACGTCGGCTTTCTTAACAATATGGTGCGCAAGCACACCCTACAGGATGCCATAGAATAAACTGTTCAGGTTATTCTGACAGCCAGAGGTAGATTGCGTTGGGTCGTTCCGACTTTTTAAAACCTGTTTGTCAAACCCAGTCCATAAAATTGTCAAACCTTTGGCCCCCGGCAGGGACGCCGGAGGCGTTTTCCCATCAAGCCGCCAGGCATTCCTGCTTCAGGCGCTCGTTGTCTGAGAACATGACGCCTTCCAGGGCCAGCCGGTGGTCTTCAAAGGCGTCTTCGGAGTCTGTTTCCGGGAAGGTCAGCTCCTCCCCGAACCGCAGGATGACCTTGGAAAAGGGCTTGGGCAGCAGGAACCTGTCCCAGCTGTTGGCGTACCAGGCACGGTCAGCCTGGATGTAGAAGGGCACAATGACCGTCTCTTCCCCATGGGCAAGGCGGATGGCTCCGGGTTTGACTTTCCCGAAGGGGCCCCTGGGGCCGTCGATGATGTGGGCGGCGAGCCTGTGGGTGCCTAGGTGGTCGATCATTCCTTTCAGGGCGTCTCCTCCCCCCTTTGATGACGATCCCCGCACCGTGGTCCAGCCGGTTCGGTTGGCCACAGCCGCGATGAGCTCCCCGTCTTTGCTCTGGCTGATCATCAGGCCGGGGCAGTACTCTTTGTACTTTTGGAAATACCGGATGGCTGCGAAAAACTGCTGGTGATGGACGCACAGGAGGATACGCTTGTCCTTGTTCAGGTAGGCATCGAGCCAGGCATCCTCGTTCTGGACCTCAAGCCTGAAGCTCAGGGAGTACATCCGGATGAACTTGTAGAGAAGCCACTGGGAAAACCTGGACGAGAGCATCCTGTTGATCTTGATCGCCATGATCACCTCGACGGTTGAAGGAGTTGAATCACCGGCCATGCGTGGGGACTCATCCAGAGAGGACGATGCAGAACAGGCGAGGAAAGGTGTGCCCCTGCCTGAGACACAAAGGGGAATATCCAAGGGGATGAACACACGGGATTAAGACAAGATTTATCTCAATTCGGGGCAGAAAGCAAATCGCATTTTAAAAGTCATGGGCTGCGGACGGGCCGACGCAACGGGGATTACCAGAGTTTCATGGAGAGCTTCACAGCCAGGAGGAGCAGCACCATGCCCAGGCATTTTTTTACGGAAGAGGCTTTCATGTTTTGCTGCATTACCCGGGTCCCCATGTACCCGCCCACCCAGGCGGCGAGCCCCGCAATGGCAAGGAGGTGCAGGGAGACCGACCCCAGGGCCGCGTAGGCGAGAAAAGCGGAAAACGAGGAGAAGGGCACGGCAAAGGCCGTCACCGCTGCGACCCGTTTCGGATTGAAGCCCTGGACGATCATCAGGGGCGAAATGAGCCCGCCGCCTCCCACCCCGAGAAGGCCGGAGAAGAACCCGGCGACGGCACCCACCAGCATGGGGCCCACAACCGGTCGGTCCTCCCGGTACTGATCCGCATAGTTGGATCCCTTGAAAAAGAGCATCATGGACCCGGAAAAGGCGAGGAACCCAATGAAGGCGAAGAGGACCGCCCGGGTGGGGACGCGGTGGCTGACCCAGGCCCCCACCGGGGCAAGGAGAACCGATGCCGCGATGATGGGGACGCCCAGCCTGATGTCCAGGCGTTTTTCCCGGATATTGGAGACCGTGGCCCCGAGCATGCTCACGGTGTTGACAAAAAGGGCCGTGGGCCGTGCCTGGGCAAAGGGGATTCCCAGCCAGGTGAGGGTGGGAATGAGGACCAGGGCCGAGCCGACGCCCCCCAGGGCAAAGAGGAAACTCAGGCCAAAGGAGAAGAGGGCGACGGCGAGTGTGAGGTGATCCAGCATGGAAAGCCCGGCTCCTTACATCTTGGCCAGGGGGCCGGGTTTGAAGATTTTGACCAGCTCCTCCATGGACGCGGTGAGGCCCTTGACCTCGTCAAAGCCCTTGGCCTTCAGGTAGGTATAGGCCACCGCACCTCGAAAGACTGACGAGCAAAAGGCCACGATGCACTTGTCCCGGGGCAGTTCATCCAGGCGGTGGGGCAGCTCATGCAGGGGAATGTGTACGGCAAAGGGGAAGGCGGTGTAGGCGACTTCCTGGTCCGTTCGGATGTCCAGGAGGACGATGTGATCGTTGCCGAGAGCCTTTCGGACACCGTCCACGCTTATGGCGTGGTCCCCTGCCCCCAGAAAATCAAAATCCATATCGGTGATAACCTGGTCCAGTGCGTTCATTTTTACTCCTTTGCGTGATGGGTTGGGGTAGATATATCTTTATATCCCCATATTGCCAAGTAGAAATATACTCCCCTTGCGCCCAGTGTCAACTCCCGAGCCGCGTCGGCATTGTGTTTTTACGGGCAGGGTTTATTAGCCCGGATATTACGCGAGTCAAGTGCACCCAATAGGCAAGGCATCAGGGCTGAGGATGCCGTGGATTACCTCAAGGTTCTGATAACGCAGAAGATGGGGGCGCTCGGATCGCCCGAAGGGTGAGGAACTCGAGCAGAAAACCATGAATTACATTATGTGTTTGTAACTATTCAGCTTATGCCTCTGGCGGCCCTGCCGGGGGCCAAGCTTTTGAAACGTTTGACAAACAGGTCTTGATAGCTTTGGCATGAATTCCAGCGATTTTGACTGTTCTCATTTTTCTGCTCGCTCTCTTCGCTTTCTGCCCCGCAGGGGCAGAAAGCGAAGAGAGTGAACAAGCGGAACGTTTTTTGCGGAGCTTTTTTTCAAAAAAGCGACCCGCCGGAGGCAAGCTGAATAGTTGCATGTGTTTTTGAAATGTCTATTATTACAGATGGCTATCTGTGATAGTTTTCCAGCGCTGCAGTTGCGCTATTTTCTCGCGAAATACCCGGTCTGGGGGCATGGCGGGGTGGGGGCAACGGCTGTCTCCGGCCTGTCCGTGACAGCGCAGAAACTGTCGTTTGATGCAAATAGAGTAAAAAAAGGACCCGTAGAATTACCTTGCTATTACGATGTAGAAAAATGATTGACAAGGTGATCAAGGGGTGGTTATTTTGCGCTGATATATTTGAACTAGATTTTAGGTAACTATACGATAAAATGTGACATGAGGTGAGCCTACCGTGAGAAGGTATTTTTTTGACAGGAGCATTCCCATACTCCGAGCAACCCTGACCCTGCTGATCAGCCTCATGATGCTGGTCCAGACCGCTTCGGCCTTTGATCTTGAGAAGGCCAAAAAAGACTACAAAGGAGCCGGTTTTGCCGTGGCGTCCATCAAGGAGATCCTTTACGAAAACGCACCGGCCATTGCGGTGAGTTTCACGGCACCGGTGGACCGGGACCTCCTGGAAGACAAACAGATCTACCTGAAAGGGGGGAGGTCCGACCACTGGGTGGTGAATGAGGACCGCACCAAGGTGATTTTTCCCTTTGTGACCCCGAAGGCCAAGTACATCGTCAATGTCTCCAACAGGATAAAGGACATCAACGGTCAGAAGCTGGAATTTTCCGAGTACAAGACGGTCACCACCAAGGCCCTGACTCCTGGGGTGAACTTCACCTCCAGCGCCCACATCATCAGCAGCTCCAGCCCCAGACAGCTTCCGGTCACCACCCTGAACGTGGATGAGGTGACCATCGATTTCTTCCGCATCAACGCCAAGAGCCTGCCGAAGATGATGGAGCGTTTCGGCAAAAACGGCTGGGCCGACTATTACAACCTGAAGAAGCTCAAGACGTACGGCTCCCTGGTGCATACCGGCCGGTTTGCCTTGAACCCACGAAAGAACCAGCGCACCGACTACAACATCGATCTGAGCGGCATCGATGCCCTGAGCGCCCCCGGGGCCTACGTGGCGGTGATGTCCCAGCCGGGTGAGTACAACTATCAGTACGAGCACGCCCTTTTCATGCAGACCGACATCGGGCTCCATATCCGCGAGTACAAGGGCCGGTTTGATGTCTATACCCAGAACATTGCCACGGGCAATCCCATGGCAAACGTGCAGGTGAAGATCATCAACCGGGAGGGCAAGGTCGTCGACGCCGGTGAGTCCGACGAGCTCGGGCGTGTCTCGTTTCGCGCCAAGTCCAGTCAGCATCAGCTTCTGGCCACCTTAGGGGACCAGTTTTCGGTCCTTCGCCTCGGCCGAAATGCCCTGGACCTCTCGGGGCTCAAAAACGCCGTGACCGTCCACAGCGAATACCAGATTTACCCCTGGGGTCCCCGGGACCTCTACCGCCCCGGCGACAACATTGAGGTCAAGGTGCTGGTGCGGGACTTTGACGGCAAGCTTCCGGAAGGGCTTCCCCTGAGCTATGCTTTTTACAAGCCCGACGGCAGCCGGCTCACCTCGGGCCAGCTTCAGCCTAAGGAGACCGGGCTCTATGGTTTTGATTACCAGACCTCGGATTCAAGCCAGACCGGTACCTACACGCTCAAGCTGGCCTATGCCGGGGGCAACGCCTGCCGGTATCAGGTCAAGGTGGAGGAGTTCCTCCCCGAGCGCCTGGACCTCACCCTGTTTGACGGGCCCCAGGAGGGCAAGCGACTCTATGCCTCGCCTTCGTACGTCAAGCTGCCCGTGGCCTCCAAGTACCTCTACGGTGCCCCTGCCTCCGGCAACAAGGTGGACGGCTTTATGACGGCCAAGGTGGATCGCCACCCCTTTGATCACCTGCCCACCTTCTTTTTCGGGGACAAATCCGAGAAACTGATGGTACGCCGCCGTGATTTTGGCACCCACAGCCTGGATGAGAAGGGCAAAACGTGGTTGAGCGTGGGCAATCTGTGGACCAAACAGACGTCTCCGGTGGAGGTCCACGCCAACGTCAGTGTGTACGAGACCGGTGGACGCCCCGTGACCCGCTCCACCCGGCTGACCATTCTCAACGGAAAGCGTTTTCTGGGCATTGAGCCCCAGTTCAGCGGCAACCCGGATTCCGACACCACCGTGGACATCAAGGTCGGGGTCGCGAACTCCGCCGGGGAGTGGCAGGAGGCCAGGGATATCCAGCTCTCCCTGATCCGGCAGGATCGCAACTGGTACTGGCGTCACTCCGACAGCCGGGGCTGGCACTGGGACTGGGACGAGAGCCCGGTGACGGTGTTCACTAAGTCCCTTACCACCCGCAAGGGGGAGACCACCACCGTGAGCCTGCCCCTGAGCTGGGGCCGCTATCGTGTGGAGATCACCGACGGCACCACCCGCACCGCCTATGGGTTCAAGACCTCCTGGTCGTGGTGGGGCAACGCGGACACCGGCAGCGCCCAGAAGCCGGACCAGGTGAGCCTGGGCTTCGGTAAGGCTTCTTATGTCCCCGGGGAGACGGCAGAGCTGCGCATCACCCCGCCCCAGGACGGCCTGGCCCTGGTCACCGTGGAGAGCTCTGAAAAGTCCCTGTACACCACCTACGTTCCCGTGAAGTCCGAGGGCACGGTGGTCTCCATTCCCACCAATACCTCCTGGAATCGCCACGATCTCTACGCCTCGGTGATGGTCATCCGTCCGGGGGACATGACCGCAACCCCCGTGCCCTCCCGTGCCTTCGGCATGGTTCACCTGCCCCTCAAGCGCAAGGGGGCCCACCTGGATGTGTCCATTGACGCGCCTGAGCGCACCCAGCCCAACAAGACCGTGAAGGCTTCCATCTCCGTTTCGGCCGAAGACGGTCCCGTTTCCGCCAACACCCGCGTGGTGGTGGCCCTGGTGGACGTGGGGATCTTGAACATCACCCGCTACGCCACCCCGGACGCGGAAGGCTACTTTTTCGGTGCCCGACGCTACACCGTGGACCTGTACGACAACTACGGAGAGATCATCGACAACATAGGCCCGGCGGCGGCCCGTCAGCGGTTCGGCGGCGGTTTTGCCGAGTCCGACGCCGAGCTCTCCCGGGGCGGGGACAAGCCAAAATCCGACGTGCGCATGGTCTCGTTCTTCTCCGAGCCCCTGGCCGTGGACGCAGACGGCCAGGTTACCGCCGAGTTCGAGCTGCCCGACTTCAACGGCCAGCTTCGGTGGATGGTCCTGGCCTATGCCGATGAGCAGTTCGGCAAGGCGGACGCCAACACCACCGTGGCCGACAAAATCGTCACCCAGGTGGCCATGCCCCGGTTCCTGGCCATGGGGGATAACTCCACCCTGGCCCTGGACCTGCGCAACATGAGCGGCGAGCCCCAGACGTTTTCCGTTAAGATGACCCAGGGCGGCTCCCTTGCTGCGTCCACCGAGACCCGCTCCGTCTCCCTTAAAGAGAAGGAGAAGACCACCCTGCGCTTTCCCCTTACGGCGGAAAAAAGCACCGGCCAGGGCGTGATCTCCATGCATCTCACCGGACCGGGGGGCGACTCCGGGGAGGCTCTGGACATCGACCGCATCTGGCGGCTGGGTGTTCGTTCGCCCTATCCTTCGATCTCCCGGAAAACCGTGGCCACCATTGATCCGAACAGTCAGTGGACCCCGACCCTTCAAACCGATGACCTGGTGCCCGCCTCCGTGCGGTTCCAGATGAACCTGTCCGACCGTCCCCCCATTGACTTTGCGGGGCATTTTGAGTACCTGCTTCACTACCCCTACGGTTGCCTGGAGCAGTCCATCAGTTCAGGGTATCCCTGGGTTCTGGCCACCCCCGAGGGCCTGGGAGAACTGGGCCTGACCAACCGTGTGGAGGAGCAGTTCAAGCGTCCCTATGATGAAGCGTTTCGACGGGCCCAGGTGGACAAGGCCGTGACCCGGGTACTGGACTGCCAGAAGTCCAACGGGAGTTTTGGCCTGTGGTCCTCGGACAGCCCTGAAGACGAGTGGTTGACGGTTTACGCCGCCGAGTTTCTCCATGACGCCCAGAAGATGGGGATCCCCGTGGGCTCCAAGGCCCTTGAGAAGGCCGACAAGAGGCTGCGTACTTATTTGAAAGGCAACAACGCCAGCAGCAGGCACTGGAGCGAAGACCCCGATCATTACCGGTTTGCCTACCGAAGCTACGCCGGGTACATTCTTGCCCGTAACGGAAAGGCTCGCCTGAGCGACCTGCGTCGTCTTTATTCCCACTACGACGGAAAGACCGATGACGACGGCCTCAGCTGGATGTACCTGTCCGCGGCCTTTAAATTCACCGGGGATGAGCGGCACGGGGAGGCGTCCTATGAAAAGGCCCTTTCCGAGCGACTGCGTTCCGATCGCAGGTACTACGGCGATTACGGGTCCCCCGTCAGGGACCTGGGCCGAATGACCGAGCTCGCCATGGCCTATGGCTTTGAGGGCCTCGGCGAGCTGGTGGAGGACCTGGCGGACACCGTCAGGGAGCGCAGGTGGCTCAGCACCCAGGAGCGCATCTGCCTGTTCCGCACCGCCACCAAGGCCTTGTCCGGACAGGGCGACGCCAACAAGGAAAAATGGCAGGCCGTGCTCATGACCCAAAACGGCGACCAGGCCCTTTCCCGCAACAGGGATTTTTCCTCTCTGTTTGACCTGGACCAGTTCCAGGGGCTTACGGCCATCAAGGCCGGGGAAAAGCCCATCTACGCCAACGTCAGCCTCACCGGCGAACGCAAAAATGCCCCTGAGCCGGTCTCCAACGAGATGACCATTACCCGGAACTTTTACGACGTGGACGGCAACGAGATCTCGCCCACCACCCTGAAGTCCGGTGCCCTGATGGTGGTGAAGCTGACGGTTTCCGCCACCCGGCGCACCCCCGACGGTCTGGTGGTGGACCTGCTCCCCGCAGGGGTGGAGATCGAGAACCAGAACTTGGGGCTTTCAAGCGTCCGTCTGGACGAGATCCGTATCGGGGACAAGCCCGTGGGCAAGCTGTGGGACAAAGGCGCCGTCTCCCACGAAGAGTTCCGGGACGACCGCTACGTGGCCGCCGTCTCCGTGGGCGAGGAGAGCACCGTCACCCTGTTCTACCTGGTGCGCGCCGTTACCCCCGGGGTCTACCGCATGCCGGGCAGCTACGTCGAAGACATGTACCGGCCCTTCCGCCACGCCATTGGCGGGACCTTTGAAACCCTGACCGTGACGGAGTAATATCGTTTCTATTCCGTGAAAAGGGTGCGCAAACGCACCCTTTTCACGAGAGATACCGCCTTCGACGGTGGGTAGGGTGCGCTTGCGCACCGCCGAAGAACCGTAACGGTCATGAAATCACATGCCCGTGTCTTCTGTATGCCGCTTAGGTAAGGCAAAAGAGGGTGTTTTTTCTCATTCTCGAGTCCCTCAGCAACCTGGGGCCAGGGGGGCGGAGCCACTAAGGCCAGAACTCCCTTGGCCGGCGGAGGCCTGCTTTTTCCATTCACTTTCTCCATAGAAGGCAGTGCGGTTAAATCGACACGGAGCAAGTGGTGACAACGTATCCTGTAGCGGCGAAGCTTGTGATCCAGCCTGCAGCACCCATCAGCGTTTATGTCGGGCGTGGCCCGAGTCGAAGGCCATTGCGCTTTGCCCTGAGGAACGAAGGGCAAAGCGCAATGGCAATAAGCTTTCGAGGTGTTTTTGCTACAGTGGCTTCGTCACCCTCGCCGCCGGAGGCATGCTTTTTTTAACCATTTTCATTTGAGAAGGCTTGATTGAAACAGATGCTTTTCAATCGCAGCGCGGTCGCGCAGAAGATCCAGGCCCTGGGGGGGCGGTTTCCCAGGGCTTTTTTATGTTTGGGCCTGTTTGTCCTTTTGCTGGTGGCAGGGCTCTTCGCGCTGGACCGCCTCTATCCTGTGGACCTTGCCCCCCGGACCCGGACCTGCGTGGTCCTGGCCGAGGACGGCACGCCCTTGCGTGCCTTTGCGGATCCCAACGGGGTGTGGCGTTATCCCGTGACCCCGGAGCAGGTCTCCCCCTTGTATGTGGAGGCCCTTCTTGGGTACGAGGACCGGTGGTTCTACCGTCACCCCGGCATCAACCCCGTGTCCATGGTGCGGGCGGCCTGGCAGTGGGCGGCAAGCGGCCGTATTGTGTCGGGGGGCTCGACCCTCACCATGCAGGTGGCCCGGCTGCGTCGGCCGGTACCCCGGAGCCTTTGGGGAAAATGCCTTCAGATGGCCACGGCTCTGCAGCTGGAGTGGCATTTTTCCAAGGCTGAGATCCTCACCTACTATGTGAACCACGCCCCCTTTGGCGGGACCTTTGAAGGGGTCCAGGCGGCCAGTCACGCCTATTTCGGCCACGGGGCGGACGACCTGACCCGTGCCGAAGCCGCTCTTCTGGCGGTGATGCCACAGTCCCCGAGTCGTTTTCGGCCGGACCGGTTTCCCGAAGCCGCGGAAAAGGCCAGGAACAAGTGTCTGGATCGGCTTCAGGACTTCGGGATCTGGAGCGCCCTGGAGGTCACCGAAGCCAAGGAGGAGAAGGTGATTCCCTGGCCGGTGGAGGCCAGCATGACCGCGCCCATCCTGGCCCGTCGGCTTCATGCCGGGGCCGTGGAAGGCACCGACCGGGTGGAGACCCTCATCGATTTTCCTCTGCAGGAAGCCATGGAGCAGCTGGTGATGGACTATGCCACCGCGCTGCCCCCCCATGTGTCGGTGGCGGTCCTTGCCATGGAGAACAGAACCGGGGCGGTGAAGGCCTATGTAGGGTCTGCGGATTTTTTCAATGAGGAGCGGTTCGGCCACGTGGACATGGTGCGGGCCCTTCGGTCCCCGGGCTCCACGGTAAAGCCCTTTGTCTTTGGTATGGCCCTGGACCAGGGGCTGATCTGTTCCCAGAGCCTGCTCATGGACGTTCCCATCCGGTTCGGGGACTACCAGCCCGTGAACTTCCACCGAAGCTTCAGTGGCCCGGTGAGCAGCGCCTCGGCCCTGGCCCACTCCCTGAACCTTCCGGCCGTGCAGCTCATGGACCATGTGGGCCCCCGTTTTTTCTATGCGGAAATGGTCAACAGCGGGTTTCACATCAAGCTGCCCGTGGGGGCCGTGCCCAACCTCTCCATGGCCTTGGGGGGCTTTGCCACGAGCCTGGAGGACCTGGTGCTGGCCTTTTCCAGCCTGGGACGTGGCGGCAAAACCATCAAGCCCCGCCTGGTCCGGGGCGCTCCCGCAGAGGAAGCCAAGCTTCTCTCCGAAGGGGCCGCCTGGATCATTCAGAACATGCTGATTCCCCCCCGTGCCCGGCAGATCCGGGACACCGGGGCGCTGTTTGCCGTGAAGACCGGCACCAGCTACGGGTTTCGGGATGCCTGGTCTTTGGGGGTGGACCGGGACTATACCGTGGGGGTGTGGGTGGGGCGGCCCGACGGCGCTCCGGTGCCGGGTCATTACGGTGCCCAGACCGCCACCCCGCTGCTCAAACTCGCCTTTCAGCTCCTGCCCCGGCACACCGGCCTGGTGCCGCGGCCGGATTCCGTCTCCGAGGGCACCATCTGCTGGCCCGAGGGCAAGGCAGTGGCTCCGGGGCAGAGTTGCAATCAGCCGCGCATCGCCTGGCTCCTGGACAGGACGGCTCCCCCCACCCTCACCGCCACCCGGGAGACCCCCGGACCTGCCGTGACCACCCTGGACCTTCCCGTCACCCCGGACGGACGGTATCGCATTCCGGTCGGCTGCGCTCCCGGGCAGCCTGCCGTGCGGAAACGGTTTACCCTCTGGCCCGTGGCCCTGGAGAGCTGGCTGGAGCCGTCCCGGAGGCGACGGCAGATCATACCGCCTCGCCTCCCCGCATGCGAAGGGGTGACAGACAGCGTCATTGAAGAGCCTGTGCGTATCAAGGGCATCGAAGACGGGGAGATCATCATGCGAAAGGATGCTCAGCGCGAATATCCCTCCTTTGACCTGGGGGTGGAAGGGGGCAACGGCCCCTGGTACTGGTTTGAAAACTCCGTTCTGGCAGGGCAGGGGCCCACATGGTCCTTTCGGCCCACCCATGGCGGCCGGTACCAGATCCTTGTGGTGGACCAGAGCGGCGCCCTGGATCGGGTGGCGGTGGATGTGTATTGAACCCACGGGGCAGCCATTCGCCATGCGTGATCTCTGGTAACCGGTTTTGCCGGAGGCAGCTGAGCCGTCACCCCAAAAAAAAGACCCCGCCCTCCATTGCTGGAAGACGGGGCCTTTATGTCTAGGGCATTGAGCACCAACCTTGCGCTGGGCCAAGGGAGAACTCTCCCCCCCGGATGAGTCCTCACAAGACCGCATCGACAGGATCGATGCTCGCCCTATACACCTGTATCAGGGCTCCGGCATCACAGAAGTCGTTTCCCAGGGCGGGCAGGCATGGGCCGTGAAAAGACTGCGGCCCTGGCCCTGTCGGCCGGGAGGTGTTGCGTCGGCTTCGTCGAGTGAGCCCCTGAGTCGGGACGTCATAATCTTACTTAAAAAAAACGGGATGCTTCATTCAGGGGAGCGGATACGATAGATGGCTCATTCTGCCACGGCCATCATGGGACTTGCCCGGGGGTGTTCAATGTTATTCTTCCGTCTTCCCTGTTTACTGCGGGGCTGAGAAACGCCCCTGTGGTCACCAAACCATGGCAACCATATAAAAATGGGAGTTACATTTCGGTTACGAAACGGCGGGCCTTTTTCCCCTATAATGGGATGCTGCGGGGGGATGTCTTTGGAAATGGTGCGGTTAGCGGCTTTTTTTATGTGAGGGTTAAACCGTTGACGCACCAAAATCAGGGGCCCAGAGCCTGTCTATTTCTTCTTTTACTTCCTCATCGGTGTATCCGGTACGGACCAGGGATTCCTGGTAGGCGCGGGTGAGGTTGTGGATTTTTCCGGTGTTGCCGGCGGCTGCGTGAAGGTCGAAGAGGTTGTTCAGCATCTCTGTGGTGCCCGCCCCGCGTGGAATGGTGCGTTCAATGAGCTCCAGGTCTTCCTTGCTTGGGATGCCGTGGGCGTTGATCAGGGCGCTCCAGGCGGTTGCGGCATTACTCAGTGTGTTGAGGAAAAAGCGATCGTTAAATTCTCCGGCGGTGTCGTCGTAGGAGATGCTCTTGAGAAAAGGGCCCTTCCAGAGGGAGAGGGCATGGCGAAAGGCGTTGGCCGCCTGCCAGTGCTGGCGGTTTCTGTAGTGGGTCATCCCCTTGGAGGCGGCGTCCAGGAAATCATGGGCGTCAATGCGACAGTGGGCCAGGAAGAGCTGCCTGTTTTTATGCTGGAGGTAGTCCTGGAAATCAAAGGCGGGTCGGCCCGCGGGGTGGGAGATTTTTTTTCTCAGCCTGAAGAGCATTACCTTCAGGGCCTTGAGCGCCTTTTCCTCATCGGATTCTGGCCACATCATGTGGAAGATGTCGTGGATCCCCATGCTGCGGGAGGGGGAGCAGACCAGGGCGGCCAGGAGACGTTGCTCGTGATGGCTGAGGCGGGTGCCGTCCAGTATCTCATGGCCTTCGGCGTAGAGGGCGAAGCGTCCCAGGGTGGTGATTTCAAGGAGGGGCAGGGGGCGGCTCTCCGCGTCAAAGGAGACCTTGAGCCGGTCTTCTGCCAGGGTCAGGGCAAATTCGGGCAGGATGCCCCGGGCACGGGCCTCCTGCAGCACGGGGAGCATGACCCTGGGGGTCCAGGTGTCAAAGTGGACGTACCGTTCCTTCTGCATGAGGGAGAGCAGCTTTCGGATGTCGTCGCAGGCTTCCTGGTCCCGGTTGCGGGTCAGGAAGAGGCAGGCCCGGTGGGCAAGGGCGGCGCAGCGGATATAGCGTTCGCCCGAGCCCCGGCTGTTGTCGATGGCCCGGGTCAGGTAGGCCTCTGCCTCTTCGGCCCTGTCGAGCTGCACGTACATGCCCCCCAGCACCATGGTCTGGAGAGTCACAAAATAGGGCACCCTGGCCTGGTGGCGAAGGGCCAGGGAGGCCTGGGCGGCCTCCAGGGCTTTGACGGGCTCGTGTTTCAACCCGTAGATGTAGGCCTGGTAGTGAAGAAACTGGCTTTTCAGGTGGGCATTTTCCCCTGCGTTGTCGGGGGAGAGGGCCCTTTGCGTGAGTTGAAGGGCCGTTTCCGTGTCGCCGACGGCAAGGGCCTGGCAGGTCTCCCAGATGGTGGAAAAACCACTGAGGACCGTCTGCTGGAGCAGGTCATGGCGCGTCCGTCGCTGGAGGATCGGTTTCAGGTGGTTGTAGTTGAAAAAGTCCCCGGTGATCTCCAGCTGGTTGAGCTGGGCCAGTCCGGCACGCAGCCTGGCGGACTCGGTGAGCCCGGGGGTGGAGAGGTGAGGAAGCTGTGCGTCGAGCTCTTCTGCGGATTTGAGAAATCGGCCCCGGCCCATGCGGTTGAAGCAGGAGGCTGTGTACGCCTCCACCAGCAGGGGCTGCATGTGGTGTTCGCGGGCCGTTCGTTTGGCCAGGGTGGCACAGGCTTCGGAGGCGCTGGTGTCCCCTGTAAAATAGAGGTGGCAGGTGCCCAGGGCCGTGGCTGCCCGTGTCAGGTAAAAAGGAGACAGGCCCTGGCGGAGGCGGTTAAATAGCTCGGTTGCCCGGGCAAAAAGGGGCCTGGCCCGGTTGACTTCGCCGTCCATAAAGACGTGGTTGATGCAGATCTCGGTGGTGGCCAGGAACTCTCCGGGCAGGTCCCTTTGGGCCACAAAGAGGGTGCGGGCGCGGTGAAGGTTCTTAAGGGCCGCGCCAGGATCTGTTTCAAGGGCGATGAGGCCCGTGAAAAAGGAGGTCCAGCCCCTGGTGTCGGCCTCGTCTGCTGGAATGGCCGAGAGGATTCTGTAGATGGCATGGGGCGCTTCGGACCGGTAGAGGGACAGACCGTGTCGTCTCAGCAGGGTTTCCGTAGCGTTGAAATTGTCCGCGGCTGCATAGGAGGAGAGGGCTAACCGGAACCCATGATTTTTTTCGTACCATGCCCCGGCCACGTTCAGGAAGTCGGTGATCTCATGGGCGTCGCATTGCTCCCTGCACTTTATCCTGAGGAACTCCCGGAAGAGGGGATGGAAGGTGTAGGGCGCGTCCTTGCCTTCGTCCTGGGAGAGAAAAAAGTGGTCGCGGCGAAGGGCCTCCAGGGTATCGCAGAGCTCCGGGCTGCCTGCCGTCTGCCGGGCAAGGCCCGTCGGGATCTCCTCCAAAAGGGCCAGTTTAAGCAGGGCGTCCGAGACATGGGCGGCCATGGCAGGGTAGACCTCTTCGGCAAAATACCAGAAATCGAACTCCGCGTCCCGGCAGGGTCGCCCCCCGGAAAACGGGGGCAACGCCGGGATGCCGCCCATGGCAAGGCACCTGGCCCTGAGCCCCGTGATCCACCCGCCGGTGGTTTCAACGAGTTGGTGGAGCTGCGTCCGTGACAGGGGCAGCTCCATGCATCGGTGCACAACATCACGGGACTCTTCCGGGCTGAAGGCCAGGGCCCGGCTGTCCAGATAGACGCACTGGCCCGATTGAAACAGGGCGCGGACCTGTCTTGGGATACGGCGCCTGGAGATGAGGATGACGTAGAGGCCCGGGGTGGGTTGCGACAAAAAGGCGGTGAGGAATTTAAGGGCCGCCGGTGAGGCCTCGATGTGGTGCAGGTCGTCAAAGACAATGTACAGGTCGGTCTTAAGGGCCTTTTTAAGGTCGGCAAGGAGGGCTCGCGCGATTTTGCCCATGGCCTGGATGGAGAGGTCGCCCCGGGTGAGCATGGTGCCTGTCGTGCGGGAGGAAAAGGCGGGGACAGCCTCTTTCAGGAGGGTGTAGAGCCCTGAAATGAGGTGGGCGGCATCCATGTCCGCAGGGTCCAGGGTACACCAGATGCTCCGGGTGGAGACGTGATCGAGGTACTGGCGGGCAAGGGTGGTTTTTCCCTGGCCGGCCTGGGCCTCGATGAGCAGGGAGCGTTTTTTGCCGAAGGCGCGCAGGTCAATGGCCTGCAGCACGGAGCGGCGGACGCAGGTGCGATCCTCCGGGAACGTCGGGGCAAATGGCGTGGCAGTGGACGGGACCTGAGTGGTCTTCCCGTCTCGGGACTCAAAAGAGGTGCAGTGTACAGGCATAGCGTTGGGCCGATATCATGGTGATGCGTATGGAAGCCGTGGGGTCGAAGGCACCGCGGCCTTGAATCGTTCAACCGTCATGGGGAACCGGGGCAGGGCCCGGGCTATCGCGGCTTTTCCTCCCTTGCCGCCTGGGCCTGCACGGCCGTGATGGCCACGGTGTTGACGATGTCGGGGACGGTGCAGCCCCGGCTGAGGTCGTTGACCGGGTACCTCAGGCCCTGGAGGATGGGGCCCACGGCCACGGCGTCGGCAGATCGCTGCACCGCCTTGTAGGTGTTGTTGCCGGTGTTCAGGTCCGGGAAGACAAAGACCGTGGCCTTACCGGCCACTTCGCTGTCGGGGAGCTTGGTACGGGCCACGGCCGAATCCACGGCCGCGTCGTACTGGATGGGCCCTTCGATCTTGAGGTCCAGGCCTTTTGCCTTGGCCATGTCCCGGGCAAGGCGGGTGGCCTCGCGGACCTTTTCCACGTCGGCACCGCTTCCCGATCCCCCGGTGGAATACGAGAGGAGGGCCACCGTGGGGTCGATGTGGAAGGTGCGGGCGGTTTCGGCCGAGCTGATGGCGATTTCAGCAAGCTGGGCAGCATCGGGGTCCGGGTTCACCGCGCAGTCCCCGTAGACGAGGACCCGGTCCTCCAGGCACATGAGAAAGACGCTGGAGACCAGGGAGACCCCCGGCTTGGTGCGGATGATCTGCAGGGCGGGCCGGATGGTGTCCGCCGTGCTGTGGACCGCCCCGGAGACCATGGCGTCGGCGTCGCCCTGCCGGACCATCATGGTGGCGAAAAAGTTGCGTCCCTTGACCACGTCCCAGGCATTTTCCTCGGTGATGCCCTTGTGCTTGCGCAGTTCGTAGTAGGTTCGGGCATAGGATTCGAGGAGGGGGGAGGTGTCGGGGTCGACAATGGTGGCCGAAGAGAGCCTCAGGCCCAGCTGGGTGATCTTTTCGTGGATCCGCTCGGTGTTTCCCAGCAGGGTGATGTCGGCCACCTCCCGTTGAAGGAGAAGCTCGGCGGCTCGCAGGATCCTCTCTTCGTCCCCTTCGGGCAGCACGATGTGCTGCTTTTTCTTTTTTGCCCGCTGGATGAGGTTGTACTCGAACATCTTCGGGGTGACGATGGCCGTGCGGGTGGTGACGAGTTCACGTTCCAGCTCGGCGGTGTTCACATGCTTTTCAAAGAGGGCCAGGAGCTGGGTGATTTTTCGGTCGTCGTCCGGAGAGATCTTGGTGTGGAGGCGGCTGACCCGGCTGGCGACGGGGAAGGTGTCCTCCTGCACGCTGAGGACCGGAAAACTCCGGGGGGAGGTGGTGAGCAGGTCCATGATGGTCTCGTCGGGGGTGAGGCCCCCGGTGAGGATCATGCCCGCGATGTTCTGGCGGGTGGCGGAGGCGCCGGCTGCCAGGCAGGCCACGATGACGTCGGTGCGGTCCCCTGCGGTAATGACCAGGGTGCCCCGCCGGACCCTTTTCAGCAGGTTCTGGATCTGCATGGCGCCGATGGTAAAGCTGCTTACGTGAAATCCAAGCCACTTTTCGCCGCAGAGCACCTCAGCCCCCAGGATTCGTGCCACCTCCGACACCGTGGGGCGCGCCAGGGCCGGGTTCTCCGGGATGCCGTAGATGAGCAGGGAGGCTGCCTGGGGGTTGGACCGGAGGCGACGGACAATCTCTTCGGTCTGCTCCGGCTCCGTGCGGTTGATCACGGCCCCGATGGTCTGGCATTTTTTGTCCTGAAGGGATTCTAAGGCCACTTCCATGGAGCGTACGGTTTCGTGGGTGGATTTCCCGTGGCCGTTGGCCACCAGCAGCACCGGGCAGGAGAGGTTCTTGCTGATTTCGGCGTTGATGTCGAACTCGAAGGCTGCGGTGGAGGTGGCGTAGTTGGTGCCGTCGCAGACGATGAAGTCGCAGGTCTCTTTGAGCTCGTTGTACTTTTTGATGATCCCTTCGATGACCTCCATGGGCTTGCCCCTTGTGGCAAGGTCCGTGGCCTCCCTGGCCGAGTAGCCGTACATCTTCTCGTAGGGGGTATCCAGGCCGAAGTGGGTGGCGATGAGGTGGGTGTTGCTGTCCCGCTCTTCAAGACCCGAGATGATGGGACGGAAAAAACCCACCCGGCCGATTTTTCGATGCAGCAGCTCCATCACCCCCAGGACTATGGCTGATTTTCCGCTTCTCGCCTCTGTTCCCGCAATATACAGACTGTCGGACATCTTATCCTCCCTCGTCACCCGTGAAAAGCCCGGATCTTGTGGATCGCCGTGAAGGGATGGGGGCAGGCACGTCATGGACTGCACCCCTGCCGTTGCGATTCATCGCCGGGTTTGCCGTCGTGCATGGTCTCGTCGTGTAGATGGCTGTGGAATCTGTGCCCGCAGGCCGTCGCGGGCGGTAAGTGTGTGCTGCGAATAACCCATTTTGTCTCAGAGATCGCAGGGTTCGTCAAGCCTCATCTCATCTTCTGCAGGGCGCTTTTTCCATGGGTGCCAAGGGGTGTTCCCCTTCCAGGGGGCGGGTGGCTGACGGTGGCAATCAGGGCTCATGGGGTTGGGTTAAACTGAAAAAATGTATTGTATTGTAATTAATTTTTTATGGTGAAACGGCTTTTTGCGGAAGATATTGTGAGTAAAATCCGCAGGGGTGGGTGGAAACATATATTGAGTTCAAAATAATTTCATGGTAGGTCATAGATCAATGTTTTTACCTGGTAAACGGGCGGTAACGGGACAGGCCCTTTGCTGTCATGGCGGAAATTATACCTGGGCGGGAGATTATGGACGAGGTAGACAGTCATCTTGAACACGTGGATTGCACCAAGCTTTTCTTTACAGACCTCAACGGCAGGCTCATGAACCTGTCGGTGAACAAGCACAAAATCGGCGAAATTTTTGAAAACGGCGTGGGGTTTGACGGCAGCTCCATAGCCGGGTTTGCCAACGTGGAGCACAGCGATCGCATCCTGATGCCGGATGCGGGCACCCTCTGGAAAATTCCCTTTGAAGAGGAGAAGGTGGGCTTTTTCATCGCCAATGTACTCAACGAGGAGGGCGCGCCGGCTGCCGTGGATCCCCGGACCATTCTTCAGGAGGTGGTCCGGAGCGCCGAAGAGGAGTTCGGCTTCCGGTTTCTGGTGGGGCCCGAACACGAATTTTTCCTGCTCAACGGCGATGAATTTGCCCTGACCGCAAAGCGGGGCTTTCCCTCGGACGTTCACACCGACCAGGCAGGCTACTTCCACTCCACCCCCCACGACAAGGGCCAGGCCATTCGCCAGCAGATCACGGATGTCCTGGAACGTTGCGGGGTTGTCTACGAAAAATCCCACCACGAAGTCACCCCGTCCCAGCACGAGATCAACCTGGAGTGCACCGACCCCGTGAGCGCGGCAGACCGGACCCTATTGTTCACCTATGTTGCCCAGCGGGTGGCCCAGGAGAACGGGTTCTATGCCAGTTTTATGCCCAAGCCCTTCAAGGAGCACAACCGCAACGCCTTTCACATGCACCTTTCCGTTCAGGACGCCGAGGGCACCAACCTCTTTTACGACGAGTCCGCAGATCAGAACCTGAGCACCGTGGCCCGTCAGTTCATCGCCGGGATCCTCAAGTACGCCCGGGAAACCTCTGTGGTCATGGCCTCCACCGTCAACTCCTACAAGGCGTATGTGGTGGAAAAAGAAGCCCCCATCGTGCGCGGCTGGGGGTTTCGAAACCGCAGCTCCATGGTTCGGGTCCCATACACCACAAGCCCTTCGGCCACCCGCATCGAGCTGCGCAACCCGGATCCGGCGGGCAACGTTTACCTTCAGATGGCGACCCTCATCGCCATGGGCCTGCAGGGCATCCGGGAGGCCTTGGCCTCGGACAACCCGGACAAGGGCAGCACCTACGAGCGTGATTACCAGATGAAGGTCTGGGACGAGCGCTTTCTGCCCAGGACCTTCTACGAAGCACTGGTGGAGGCCGAACGCAGCGATTTTCTGAAGGGGTTCCTGGGGGAGAAGCTCTACGACAACTTCATGACCCTGAAAATCGAGGAGTGGGAAGCGGATCGCGTCCACATCTCGGCAAGGGAGCAGCGCCAGTATCTCTCCATCTGACGCCATGGCAGGGTGAACATGCTCCCTTGAATGAACTTCTTACTGAAGGCCCGGCAGGCATCCGCCCGCCGGGCCTTTTGTGTTTTCTGAAAGGAAACCATTGGAAAAAATTGGCCTTGTTTTAACTTTTTTTTGCCTTTGCCTCGGTATACGGTTCCATCCCGGATGGTGTGTGTGAAAAAACGGCTGCGGAAAACATGGGTGGTTGCCCTGCAATGCCTCAAGACAACGAGGTGTCGAAAGAATGGTTGCTGAGGAAAACAAACAATGAGCTCTCCTTCACGTGTGCTGTTCATCGGGTGGGATGCGTCGTGCTGGGACGCCATCTTCTCCCTGATGGAGAGCGGAACGGTACCTGCAACGGATCGGGAAGGTTCTCTTTTCAGGGTGTTGTGTGGGGCGCTGGACGAGGTGAAAGACGGCGCCACGGTGGTTCTTGTTGCCGCTGACGAGGAGCCGGGCCTTTTTTTGGCCCTGGGGGAGTTGTTTCTGAAGATGGGGTGCTGGAGCGACGCGGAGACATACTTCAAGCGAACCCTTGCCGTGGTCCCGGACAATTCCGGGGCGACCCTCGGGCTGAGGCGGTGCGCCGTGGCGCGTCGGCGATGCCAGGAGGCTGCCGAGGAGGCGCTGACGTCTGTGGGGGTCAGGTTTCACTACCCCGACGGGCATGACGTGCTGGCAAGGGCCCTGGTGCAACTGGGGGTCTCAGAAAAGGCAAGGGACGCCGTGAGGCCGGGCCATGGGTACAGGCGCTGTGCCGGCGAGGAGGCCGGGGCCGAGTGGTATCGGGCCCTGGCCCGCCAGGCACGCAGGCGCATCCATGCCCTCAAGGCCGAAACCCCTGCCGCGTCCGCGGAACCTTACAGGGTACCCTGCGGTAGCAGCTGCGCTTCTTTGTCCGGCGTGGCCAGCGGTTCGTCCCACGAAAGGCTGCAGGGGCCTGTCCCCGGTTAGCCGAGGGAGACCTCGTCCACCTGGGGCGGGGTGATGGTGACCACGTCGATGATGGCCTCTTCGGTGATGAGCTGGAAGTGGTGCAGGGGGTGCTTCATGGTGGAAGCCGCGTAGGTTTCGGCCCGGACATAGTCGAGGAAGGGGGAGGCCTTGTAGGTCCTGAGCAGGGTCCCTGAATAGGTCCCGGCATCGGCCTCGCGGGTGTAGCTGGCGTTGAGGCTCTCTAAGGCCATGATCTCGCCGGGGAAGGCGATGTGAAAGAGGCGGGGGGGCCTTCTGGGGGACGATTTGCCGTTTTCTTTCGACTCTTCCGCCCAGATCTCAAGGGTGCCTGCAACCTCCATGCGCATCAGCACAAGGGCGTCGGCGCTGTTGATCTGCGAATAATCCATGGGGCCATCCATTGTTTTGGTTCACGGGGAATACCCTTAGTGTAATTCGGTGCCCGGGGAAGATCAAGGGATCCTTTGGTGGAAGCCGCATCCTGTAAAATCTTGGCTGGCCCTTGCCCGGGTTTCTGATATAGATTGCCAAAGGCAAACGTTTTTTTATGGGCAACGTCTTCGGCAGGGTTCCCAAAAGATGGCAGACATTCTTCACTCCAAGCTCCTTGCGCCTCACCAGCAGGGCCTCCTCGACCGGGGACGGCTCCATGCGTGCTTCGGTGAGCTTTTCCAGCGAAAAATCACGACAGTGGTGGCCGGGGCCGGCTACGGCAAAAGTACTCTGGTGGCCCGGGCCTTGGGCCAAGGCGGGGCACAGACCGTCTGGTACCGACTGGATGCCTTTGACCGGGACCTGTCGGTGTTCATGGGGTACCTCATCAGCGGGATCGAAGGGCTCGCCCCCGGGTATGGCGGGATGCTCCCGGCCGTCCCGGAGAGGGTCTCGGTCTCCCGGGAGGAGCGTGAAGCGTTTCTCCTGTCCTTTGCCAAGGGCCTCGAAGAGATGGTCGCCACCGAGACCGTCATTGTGCTGGATGACTACCATCTGGTGGGCGAGAGCGCCGAGGTCAACGGGGCCCTCGATTTTCTCCTGGAGAGACTCCCTCCCTTGATGCATGTGGTTGTCATCAGCCGGACGGCACCGCCCCTTCGCCTGTCGAGGCTTCGGGTGGCAGGGGGGCTTCGTGAGATCGGTGAGCGGGAGCTTGCCTTTACCGAGGAGGAGATCGGCACGCTCTTTTCCCGGGTGTTCGGCATGCCCCTTTCACGGGACGCCGTGGGACATCTGCGTGAGAAAAGCGGGGGATGGGCCGCCAGTCTCATGCTGTTTCGATGTTCTCTGCAGGATGCGGGGGACCGCGGGGTGGAGGGCAGGCTCTGGGAGCTCAAAGGATCCCAGGGCTACGTTTTTTCCTACCTGGAGGAGAATGTTTTCGAGACGCTGGGGCCCGACGAACAGGATTTTCTGGTGAAGAGCTCCCTGCTTGCCACCCTTGACCCCGGGCTGTGCGATGCCGTCCTGGGCATTGACGACTCCCTGGAGCGCCTTCGGGCCCTCGAAGACCGCCACCTGCTCACCTTCTCCCTGGACCCAGGCCGCAGGTCCTTTCAGTATCACCACCTGCTCCGGGATTTTTTGCGGGAAAAGCTATCCGAACAGGTGAGCAGCGAGGCCATTGGCGCCCTTCACCTTGGGGCGGGAAAGGCCATGGAAACGGACACGCCCCTGGAGGCCCTGAACCACTACCTTGACGGGCAGTGGTACGATGAGGCGGCCCGGGTGGTGGCGGCCCTGGAGGGCCGGTTCATCATCCAGGGCAAGGTCCGTTCCTTAAGGGCGTGCCTGGAGGCGTTTCCTTCGACTTACCGAAACCGGACCCCCCATCTTCTGACTATCGAGGCAAAGCTTCTGTCCTGTGCGGGCATGCCCCGGGAGGCCATCGCGCTGTTGAGGCGTGCCCTGGTTCTTTTTCGAGGTGTCCATGACGGGCCCAACGAGATGAAGTGCCTGTCGAACCTGGGGTTTCTCTACTACTACACCGGCAACGTGCGTGAAGCCAGACTCCTGCTGGAGCAGATCGTGGGGGGCCAGGACCCGCACTCCGAGACCTACGCCTTTACCATGACCTTCCTTATCTTTTTTGCCGCGGTGCTGGGGGATATGGAGGCCTCGGACGCCTACACCCGGGAGGCCATGGATGCCATCTCGCTTCTGGACGAACCCGACCGGTCCGCAAACCTCACCATCGTGGAAACCTCCCTTGCCTACCGTCTTTACTACGCAGGGGAGTTCAAAGCTTCCCTGGAGGTGAGCCGCCGCTCCCTTCAACGGGCCGGTGAGCACGGGCTGGACTTCTGCCTGCCCCTGACCTACTACCAGCTTTCTGTGTGCTGCTTTTTCCTGGGCGCCTTTGATGACGGGTGCGCCTATGCGGAGCAGGGTATCGCAGCCTCCGAGGCCATTGACCTCAACGACAGCCAGAAGGGGTGGGTCTACGTGGCCTGGGCCCAGAACTGCCTGGGCTTGGGAGCCCCGGACAGGGCCGAGTCCCTGGCGCGAAAGGGACTTGCCATCTTTGAGTGCCCGGGGAACCGCTGGGGCATGGCCTGTACCCACGACCTTTTCCATGAAATCAGCCTGGCGCGGGGCGATGCCGGGTCTGCCCGGGCAAGCCTGGAGACCGCCGCAGGCCTCATCGAAGGCTATGGCCTTACCGTCACCGAAGGGATCCTGGGCATCGGCAAGGCCGGGCTGGCCCTGGAAGGGGGCGATCCGGAAAGAGCCCTGGGCCTTCTTGGGGAGTGCCGGGACAAGGTCCGGCCCGCCGCCCATCATCTCCTTTCCCTTTATCTCCTTGAGACAAGGTGCCTGCTGGCGGCTTCGCGCGGGCAAGAGGCCCAGGCCGCCTTTGAGAGCGCCCTGGACCTTGCCGCAGGCAGGGGCCTGGCCCACCGGGTGACCGGCGAGGCAGCTCAGCTCGTGCCCCTTCTGGTGCGATGTTATGCAAAAGGCTTCAGGACAGAGCTGGTGGTGCGTCTCCTCAAGGCCATGGGTGCCCCCGCAACAGATGGCCTGGCAGCCCTTGCAAGGGCCAAGGATCCTGCGGATAAAGGCGCTGCAAAAGCGCTGATGGCCCTTATGCCCACCCCGGCCGCGCCCCCTTTGACCCTCTCCCTTCTTGGGCCTTTCACCGTTGCTGTGGGGGATGACGCGATTTCTCCCGAGGCCTGGACCAGCACCAAGGCCCTGACAATTCTACAGGTCTTGGCGGCAAAGCATCGTACCGGTTTTGTCCATCGGGAGACCCTCACCGAACTTCTCTGGCCCGAAGAAGATGCTGAAAAGACTGCCAAGCGCTTCAACGTGGCCATGAGTGCCCTGCGCGCCACCCTGGAGCCCCACCGCACCGCCAAAGGGGCCTCGTCCTATCTTGTGAGGCAGCAGGACGCCTATCGGCTCGACCTGGGCGATGGGGGAATCATCGACGTGGAGGTGTTTCTGGATCACCTGGACGCCCTGGACAACGAAAAGGACGCCTCCCTTAAGGACCTCCTTGCCGCCGAAGCCTGCTGGAAAGGCCCTTTCCTGAAAGAGTACCCCTTTGACGCCTGGTGCCAGCCGGAGCGCGACTCCCTGACAACCCGGTACCTTGCCCTGCTTATCCGGATCATGGATCACCCGGACATGGCGGGCGATCCTGCCAAAGCCCTTGCCTGCGCCGAAACCTACCTGGGCCTCGACCCCCATGCCGAACCCGTCTACCGCACCGTTATGCGCCTTAATGCCCGCATGGGCAACAACGCCGGGGTGGTGACCGCCTACACAGCCTGCCAAACCCACATGCAGGCCCTGGGATGCCCCTTGCACGAAAAAACCATGGTGCTGTACGAACAGCTTATTGGCTGAAAGGTTTTGCCTCATGACGGTACCGGACCTTCGGGTACCGTTGCTCGCTCCCAGGCTTTGCCTGGGAGTGTCGGTTGCAAGGCTCTGCCTTGCCGGTGTGAAGCATAGCGGCGTAATGGATTTCCCTTACCGGGTGAAGCGATTTCGGTCGTGGAGGCAGAGCCTCCGTGCATCATTCCCAGGCGGAGCCTGGGAACGAAAGGTAAGGGCATTGCCCCTTGCCTTTGGCATTCAGAACGAGCGCAGCCCGTAAGCAAATGCGCAGGGCGAGGAACGAGCCCCGGAGCATTTGCGAGCCTGGGTTCCAAGGGCTCAGCCCTTGGCCGCCGGAGGCACGCTTTTCCCTGGCTTTTTTACTGCTGCTTTATTCCTGCTTAACTTGCAATTTGTATACTCCCTCCCGACAGATGTTTGATGACTTGGAATCTTTCTATGCGGAGGGCGTATGCTTGAGTTGGCGACAAAGGGCGGAAAAGGCTATTGGGCCTGGATTGGGGGGCTTCTGGCGGTACTGGTGCTGGGGGCGTTGTGTTACGGGCAGCAGCTTGAACACGGACTGATGATCACGGGCCAGAGCCGGGATGTCTCCTGGGGATTTTACACGGCCCAGATGACCTTTCTGGTGGGGGTGGCGGCAGGGGGGGTGATGCTGGTGCTTCCGTATTACCTCCATGACTACAAGGCCTTCGGACGGATCACGGTGCTGGGGGAATTTCTGGCCGTGGCTTCCATTGTGATGTGTTTTCTCTACCTGCTCATTCATCTGGGGCAGCCCTTTCGGGCCCTGAATATTTTCCTCAATGCCACGCCGTCGTCCATGCTTTTCTGGGACGGCAACGTGCTGATGGCTTACCTTGTCATGAACATCATCATCGGGTGGAATGTCCTTGAGGCCGAGCGTAACGGGGTGGCACCAGCCCCCTGGGTGAAAGTGCTGGTGTATCTTTCCATTCCCATGGCCTTTGCCATCCACACCATGACGGCCTTTATCTACTGCGGCCTTCCCGGTCGGGGGTTCTGGCTGACGGCCATCCTGGCCCCCCGGTTCCTTGCCTCGGCCTTTGCGGCGGGTCCGGCCCTTTTGATCCTGCTCTGCTTTGTTATTCGAAAGGTCTCGGACTTCGACCCCGGCCAGAAGGCCGTAAGGACCCTTGCCGTCATCACCGCCTACGGCATGGTGGCCAATCTCTTTTTCCTGGGGTGCGAGGTGTTTGTGGCGTTTTACTCCCGGATTCCCGAGCACATGGACCACCTGAAGTACCTCTACGTGGGACTCCATGGCCACGGGGTTCTCGTTCCGTGGATGCGGGTTTCCCTGCTTCTCATGGGGGCGGCGGCGCTGCTGCTTGTTCCCCCTGTGACCAGAAACAACGAGACGATCCTTGCTGTTGCCTGCCTCAGCGCTTTTGTGGGAATCTGGATCGACAAGGGCCTCGGTATGATTGCAGGGGGTTTTATCCCGTCTCCCCTCCACCATGTCACCGAGTATGTGCCCTCTTTCATGGAACTGATGATCTCAGCGGGCATCACGGCCATCGGTCTTCTGGTCCTTACCGTGCTCTACAAAATAACCCTGGGTGTGAAACAGGGCGGTTGAAGAAAACAATGAAAAAACATGCCTCCGGCAGTGAGGTGTGCCACCTCGAAAGCTGGTTGCGAATGCTCCCGGCCTTCATTCCTCAGGCCCATCACATTCGCTGACGGGCTGTGCCCGTGGTAACGCAGTGGCAGGGGAGCAGAAAAAGGTGGCGATTCAGTTCAAAAAAGCCTCCGGCATCCATGCCGGAGGCATAACGGAATCGTTATTGAAAAAGATGCTACACCCCGTCGAGGATGATGTCATCGGAGGAGAGCCCCAGGATCAGGGCGAGGGCATCCCGCAATTCGTGGAGGCTCGTGAAGCGGCGGTCCGGTGCCAGGTGCTGGGCGAGCTCGTTGCCGGATTCATCCGTTGCCGAGACGACCCGGAAGCTGTCGTAATATCCTTCGTATTCAGCGTATTCCCACTCTATATCAGCGTAAATGATCATGCTTACCTGCAGAGCATAAAACCCGCTCCCACGCGGGTGATCTTTCGGTTGTAGTCGATGAGGCTGTCTCCGTACCCGTGAAATCCCTGGACCATGAAGAAGACGCCCCCTTCGGTGACGGGGATGCTCCAGGTGAGGCTTGCGGCCCCTTTGCCTTCCCGCAGGTTGCCCCGGGCCATGAGGTGGATGAGCTGCTCCCCGATGAATTGATACTTGATGTTGAACTCACTGTAGCCCATGAAATCGGCGATGTCCGGGTTGTTGCTCCCCTTGGAATCATTGGTGGAGACATCTTTGCTGTCTTCGGTGATGTACCAGAGCTTCAGCCAGGCAAGGAGGTTGCCGTCGGCGTAGAAGGGGGTGACGTAAAAGCGGTTCCAGCTTCGGGAGTCAGGCATGTCCTGGCCGTTGGATTCGTGTTCGAAGCCGAGGTCTGCCCCCATCTTGTTGACAAGGGACCCGTTTCCCAGCATTCGGTGAAGGGGGCTGCCCGGCAGGAACCGGTAAAAGATCTCCGGGTTGTAGTTGGTCTCCCGGAAGGGGGAGGACTCATGCTCGTTGTAGGCCTGCCAGAAGGACTTCTGGGTGTAGGCCACGTGAAACCCGGTGTTCATGATCTGCTTTTTCAGGCTGAACTGAAAGACGACCTCGCTGTGTTCGCTGTGGTAGGCATCGGACCAGGTGAAGGGCATGATCCAGGTGGCCTTGTGCCGGGAAATGCCCCGGGCCATGTCGGTGATGGTGTAGTCAAAGGCGCGGGCGGGTGTTGAAAACACAAGCCCGGCAAGGAGCAGGAGGAGGGAAAAAGCACGTGGGCGCATGGGGTTACCTTTTCAAAGCTCGCATGGGTCTGAGGGCCTTCGCGTGGAAGGCCCCGGTGAGAAGCGTGCTGCTTGCATATCAGCGCCGTACGTTAGCATGAAGGCGCATGTGTGAAAAGGTTTGACGTATCGCATACATTGTTTTGAGAAGGGGCCACGCTACGATGCCGTTGACGTCATGGGTGGTCGGAGGGATTAGCGGGAGAGCATGATGCCCACGCCCACGCGGGAGACGGACCGGTTGTAGTCGATGAGGCTGTCCCCGTATCCGTGGAATCCCTGGACCATGAAAAAGGCCCCGCCGTCGGTGATGGGAATGCTCCAGGTGAGGCTCGCGGCCCCTTTGCCCGTTGCCGGATTGCAGCGGCCCATGAGGTTGAAGAGCTGGTCCCCGTAGGTCTGGTAGGTAAGGTGGAGTTCCCCGTACCCCATGTAATCGGCGATGTCCGGGTTGTTGCTGCCGCTCTTTCCGTCTTCGGGGACATCTTTGCTGTCCTCGGTGATGTACCAGAGTTTTAGGGCCACAAGCAGGTTGCCGTCGGCGTAGTACGGGGTGAGGTAGGCTCGGTTCCAGCTTCGGGACTCGGGCATGGAGCGACCGTTGGACTCGTGTTCGAAGCCGATGTCCAGGCCCAGGTTCTGGCTTCCCATGGACTGGAACAGGTCGTTGCCGGGTTCAAAACGGTAGAAGATTTCGGGATTGTAGTTTGTCTCGCGAAAGGGGCTGGATTCGTCTGTGTTGTAGGCCTGCCAGAAGGATTTCTGGGTGTAGGCCACATAGAGCCCGGTGTCCATGATTCGCTTTTTGACGCTGATCTGAAAGACCGCTTCGGTTTCGTCTCCGTTGTACTCATTGGACCAGGTGGCGGGCATGATCCAGGTGGGTTTGTGAAGGGAGATTCCTTTGGCCACATGGGTGATATGATCTCCTGCGGCCCCTGCCGGTTGTGTCGCGAAGAGGGTGGCCGTGAAAAGCGCTATGGCCACAATAAAACGAAAAATCATCAGTTTGTCCTGCCTGGAAATGATGGGGTGGTCAACTTAGCGGAAGACACCGCACCGTGCGGCGTCTTCGGATGTTCCCGCGGGGATGCGGGAACGGTGTTTTATCATATAACGGTCAATGGGGAGTTTCCCTTGAGGGAATAATGTCAGGGGACGGCGCGGAAGGCATGGCCTGCGCGCCTTTTTTCAGGGGGCTCTGGTCTCGGGAGCCGTCAGATCATCACCTCAATTTCCCGGATCCATTTGTTGAGTCGCTTGGCCGAGACCTTTTCCCGGGTGCCGATCTCCTGGGCGTAGATTGAGATCTTGAACTCTTCGATGGACCAGAAGAGGGCCTCGATGGCCTCTTTTTTCTCTTCGGAGGAGTCGGGGTTGAGGGAGGCCACCAGGCTGTTCATGGCCTGGACAAAGGGAGCCACTTCCCGGGCTTTGACGCGGTCTTTTTCCGGGGCGTCAAAGGCGCGCTTGGCGCGCAGGGCGATGGCCCGGATGTGGCGCTCCAACTGGGTGAGGCGGCTGGGGCCGTAGAGGTCGATGAAGTTTTTGGGGACCAGAAGGTCCAGCTCGTTTCGCATCATGCCGGTCAACAGCTGGCCCGCCGGGGTCTTGGAGCGCCGGAGCTCCTCGGTGTAGATGAGGCTGCTGGTGGTGTGGTACTCGGTGAGGATGGCCTCCACCGCGGCCAGGAGCTTGGTTCCCGTGGCGTAGAGTTTTTTGGACACTTCGCTGACGTGGGCCTCGAAGGCAGCGCTGGTGCGGATATCTGCGGCAAAGAGCAGCTCCGTGGTCTTGGCGGCCAGGGCCGTGGTGAGGGGGGCGTCCCCTCCGAAGTAGGCGGCGCGTTTTTTTGCCTCTCCGGTGAGTTTCAGGTCTTTAGAGAGGCTTCTGACCTCTTTGGCCAGGCGCAGGGCTGTGAGGGCCGATACCCCTTTTCTGTGAAGGCGCAGGGCCTCCTTGTCGTGGCGATGGAGGACAAGGTCCACGGAGCTTTTGCGCACGGTCAGGGCCGGGTAGGCAAAAAGGCCTCCGGGCGCGGGGACGGAGGCTGGGATCTCGTCCATGGGCCATTCGGTGAGGCCGGTTTTCTCCCAGGTGCGGCTCAGCTTGCGGAAAGCGTCGTCCTTGGGGGCCACGGCCTCGGCGGCCGGGGTGAGGAGGACGGATTTGTCCCGGGACGCGGCCAGCTCCTTGCCCTTGGCGCCGGTGACGGCGATGCGTACCTTGAGGTGATCGGGCACGGCCCCGGCCTGCCAGGCGTTGGGGGGAATGCGCACCCCGAACCTGCGGGCAATGAAGGAGCCCAGGGCGGTGATGAGGGGGCGGGTGGGAAAGGCTCCCTGTTTCAGGGTGTCGAGCTCTTCCATCTCCCGGGCGATGACGGCAACGGTATCGGAGACGGGCACCAACCGCTTGCGGTGCTCCTTGGGCAGGGCCTTGATCATGGCCTCGATCTTTTCGGGCATGAGGCCGGGCACCACCCAGTCCAGGGCCTCTTTGGAGAGGGCTTTGGCCGAGTGGGCCGGAACGGTGAGGGTGACGCCGTCTTTCTCTTTTCCCGGTTCAAAGGCGTAGGAGAGGGAAAAGGTACCGCCCCCCACGGTGATGCCCTTGGGAAAGGCTGCCAGCTCCTCTTCTTCCGGGGTGTACCGGGCGATGGCCTCGGGATCCATCATCAAGTGGGCGTCTCCCCCGGCCACCTTGAGGTGCCGTGAGAAGGTGCGGATGTCCCAGGTGTTGGTGATTTTGTCCGCGTAAAAGGAGAAAAGATCCTCTTCGCTGATGAGGATGTCCCGCCTTCGGATGCGGTCTTCCACCTCCCGGACGTCGTCGATGAGGGCCCGGTTGTGTTCTAAAAAGGTAAAATGCCGGTTGCCTTTGGGCACCTCCAGATCCCCTTCCACCAGGGCGCTGCGGATGAAGAGGCGGGTGGCCTCTTCCGGGTCGGTGGGCCCAAAGAGGACCTTGCGGTCTGCGACGATGATCAGGCCGAAGAGGGTGACCTGCTCGTCGGCCACCACCGCGCCCATCTTCTTTTCCCAGCGGGGGTTGGAGAAGGTGCGCTTCACAAGGTCTCCTCCCAACTCTTCCAGCCAGTCCGAGTCGATGCGGGCGACGTTCCGGGCAAAGAGCCGGGAGGTCTCCACCATCTCCGATGCCACGATCCACTGCCCCCCTTTGTTGAAGAGCCCGGACCCCGGAAAGATCATCACCTCGCGCCCTTTGGTGGCGTTGTAGCGGTTTTTTTCCTTGCAGGTGGCGATGCTGGAGAGGTAACCGGCCAGGATGGACTTGTGGATGGCGGTGTACTCGGCCCCGAAGGTCGCTTTTTTCCCCTTTTGGGGCTCAGCCGGTCGGGTGGATTTTTGGGTGACGTCCGGGGAGAACTCCTTTGCAATGCGGGAGAGCTGGCCGTGGATGTCGATCCATTCTCGCATGCGAAGGAAGGAGACGTAGTTCTCTTTGCAGAAGGCCTTCATGGCACTCATTTTTTTGGTGCCCCCCATGTGCTCCTTGAACCGTTTCCAGATGTTGAGCAGGGTCACGAAGTCGGAGCTGGGATCTTTGAAGGCCGCGTGTTTCTGGTCGGCCTGGGCCTCCTTGCCGTCGGGGCGTTCCCTGGGGTCCCGGATGGTCAGGGCCGAGATGATGACCAGAACCTCTTCGAGGCAGCCGTTGGCCGAGGCATCGATGAGGATGCGGGAGAGCTTGGGGTCCACGGGGATGGAGGCCATGATGCGGCCGGTGCGGGTGAGGGCATGGCGCACCTCGCCGTTTCGGCCCTTGGTCTCCTGGATGGCCCCGAGCTCCAGGAGGGTCTGGAAGCCGTCGGCAATGCTCTGGGGGGAGGGAGGGTCCACAAAGGGGAAGGTCTCCACCCGGCCGAGTTTTAAGGAAAGCATGCGCAGGATGACCTCGGCCAGGTTTGCCCGCAGGATCTCCGGCAGGGTGAACAGGGGGCGGCTCTCTAAGGATGCCTCGTCGTAGAGGCGGACGCACACCCCGTTTTCCACACGGCCGCAACGTCCTTTTCGCTGGTCGGCGCTGGACCTGGAGATCTCCATGACCGGCAGGCTGGTGGTGCGGGTGCGCGGGGAGTAGCGGGGGATTCGGGCCACGCCCGTGTCGATGACGTACTTGATGCCCGGAATGGTGATGGAGGTCTCGGCCACGTTGGTGGAGACAATCACCTTGCGGCCAAAGGCGCTCTGGAAGACCTTTTTCTGGTCGTGGGCGGAGAGGCGTGCATACAGGGGCAGCACGGTCATGGCCTTGTGGCGCCTACCTTCGATCATGTCACAGGCCTCTTTGATGTCGGCCTCCGTGGGCATGAAGATGAGGACATCCCCGTAGGGGCCCAGGGCCACGAGCTGGTCCAGGGCGGTGACCGCGGCCTCCACGTAGCTGTCGTCCTTGGATTCCAGGGGCTGGTGGATCACCTCCACGGGGAAGGTCCGGCCGGACACCTCGATGATGGGGGCCCCGGAAAAGGCCTTGGAGAATTTTTCCGTGTCGATGGTGGCCGACGTCACAATGACCTTCAGGTCACGCCGCTTTTTCACCAGGGTGCGCAGGATGCCGAGGATAAAGTCGATGTTCAGGCTGCGTTCGTGGGCCTCGTCCACGATGATGGTGTCGTAGGTGGAGAGGAAGGGGTCGCCCTGGGCCTCGGCCAGGAGGATCCCGTCGGTCATGAGGCGGATGGTGCCGTCTTTGTCCCCGGTTTCGTGGAATCGGATCTTGTAGCCCACGCTGTTGCCGGGCTCTTCGCCCATCTCTTCGGCCAGGCGGTTGGCCACGGAGACAGCAGCAATACGCCGGGGCTGGGTCACGGCGATGAGCCCGCCCGTGCCGCGGCCTGCTTCCACGCAGAATTTGGGGATCTGGGTGGTCTTTCCTGAGCCGGTCTCCCCGGAAATGATCACCACCTGATGCTTCTTGATGGTCTCGACGATCTCGTCTCTTCGGGCGGTGACCGGAAGGTCCGGGTTGTAGTTGAGGGCAGGCGGGTTCTGGCGGCGGCGGTTGCGCTCGTCCATGGACGCTGCAAGGCGCTCCCGGAGGGACGTGAGCCTTCCCATGGCTTTCTCGTCCGGGGTGTTGATGCGTTCGAGTTTCTTCAGGTCCCGCCGCAAGGGGTGACGGTCCCTGATCATGGTGCGGCCCAGGCTCCGTAAGGCCCGTTCCACCTCTTTTTTAAACGCCTGTGATTCCATGCGTCTCCTGCTCTCCACGGGTGATAAATCCTCCGGGGTTTTCCACTATTACCCCGGCTTCGGCAGGGACACTTTAATGACAATGCCATGTAAAATCAAGGCCACTGCGAGGCGTGGGCAGGACCAATGCATTTAAAAAATCAGTTGCCTCCGGCGGGTCGCTTTTTGAAAAAAGCTCCGCAAAAACTTTCCGGTAATCAAAGCGCTTATCTCCAGCCCCGCAGGGGCTGGAGATAAGCGCTTTGATAAATTAAAAAAAAAGAGGGACTATGCTCTGAAGTAACGCACCTTCAAAAAACAAAATCTGTTTGTCAAACTTTTCAAAAGTTTGGCCCCCGGCAGGGCCGCCGGAGGCCAAAATCTAAATGCGTTAACCCTGTAGGCGTGGGTTTCTCCCTTTGCAACCGTTCGGTTCCAAAGAGCCTTCTATGGTTAAAGTGGGGAAAAAGCAAGCCTTCGGCGGCAAGGTGGGGCACCTTGAAACCCTTTGTTGCGTGCAGGGATGGATGGGCGAGGCTGAGGCCGGCTACGGATGAAAGGTGCTGAGCAGCTCGTCGATGCGGTCGTTTCTGCGGCGCGCTTCGGTGAGCATCTCAGGGTTGTGGGAGGCCTTTTCCAGGCTTTCGGCAAGGGCGAGGTTTTCTTGCCGGAGGGCGGTGAGCTGGTCTGTCAAGGAGTCCAGAGCCTCGTTGACCATCTCTGCTTCGTCCCGGAGATAGTCCCGTTCCCGAAGCCGGATGCGACGTGAGAGGTTGCCTTCTGCTATGGACTCAAAGGTGCGGGTAAAGTTGACCAGGGGGCCGCAGATGCGGTGGGTCATGATCACCAGGTGGACGAAAAAAAAGAGGAAAAGAACCAGCACGGCGGGCACGAGGCGCTGGGCCAGCAGGAGAAAGACCTGGGCGGCCTCGTACTGGGCGTTGGGATCGGAGGGGTCAAACATGGCGTGGAGAACGGGCAGGAGGGCAAAGGCAAGGGTCACGGCAAGGGTGATGGCCATGTACCCTAAGCTGACAAAGATCAGGCGGAGCTGAAGGGAGCGGTTGATGACATAGTTTCTCAGCTTGCGTTCATGATCCTTGGACATGTCGGCCCTACCTTTCGATGATTGTGTCGGTTGCAAAGCTGTATTCGTAAACGGTGGCAGCGCGTTTGTGCTTGGCCTGCATGGTGAACGGATTGTTGGGATTGTACGGGTCTTCGGGCGAACCTGCAACGATGGTGATGGAGACCCCCTTGGAGAGGGTGTAGTCGGGCAGGTCGATGGAGGAGGGCAGGCCGTCGTTGCGAATGGACTCCCCCTGGTCGCCGATGCAGATGCCGTTCATGGAGAAATGGAACTTCTGGAAATCTGCAAAGAGCTGAAGGTCGTGCTGGGTGGTGATGTTGAAGGCCGAGGCGCTGGTGATCTTGAGGAAAATGGCCCCCCCGGCAAAAAGGGCGGTGGTGAGGATGGCCACAATGCAGAGCTGAACCGGCGTCACAACGGGTTTTTGCTCTCGCTTGCGCGGTGGCTTGGCATAAGGGTGTCGTCGGTTTTTTTTCCGAACGGTCATGGCTTCCCTCATGTGGGACGGCGGCTCCGGTGGACGGATCCGGGTGCCGTTGGGCTGTGCGTCGTTGGGTGATGTTTCGGGAACCGAAGAGTGCGTCGCTGGGTTGGGCTCCCATATGCTGCAGCTGATGAGGAACGTGCCTTGTCGGGTGATGTGGGGTGAGTCGGTGCGAGTCATCGTGTGCATACGGGCATCCTTGGGGCACAAGGGTCGGGTACCAGGACCCGACCTGTGAAGTATGCGACATATTGTATTGAATCTCAACAGAATAAATCAGGGGCGCCGATACTCCCGGCAACGGGCCTGGGGATGCAGGGCCTGCTCCCGGGGTGGGGGCAGGCCCTGCTTCGGTGTGACGGGTTACCCGGTGATGCGTCCGTTGGCTTTCAGGGCAGAGATCACCACCTTCTGCAGAACCCTTTCCCTGAACACCGCCGGAGCCTTAAGGGCCATGCGGTTCAGGTAGGGCTCGGCGTCGGCGGGCACGGGTTTGAAGAACTCTCCGGCCAGGGACATGGCCACGCCGACCTTGCTTTTGCCGGCCTTGGCCTTGAAGGCCCGCAGGGCACCGCCCAGGGCCACCTCTTCGTCGGTAAAGTCCGTGCCAAAGGGAAAGACCTGAAAGAGCCCCTCTTGTTTGTACGGGGCCAGAAAGGCAGAAACCCTGTCCGGGGTGTTGTGGCGATACGCTTCGGGGATCTCGTAGTGGGAAGGCACCTTGCCGGCTTTTTTGGCCCGGGCCAAAAGGTCGTCCTGAAAGCGGGAGTCGGCTATCTTGATGAGTTCCAGGATGACATCCTTGTCGGGCAGGCCCCGGACGTCGGCGATGCCGTATTCGGTCACCACGATGTCCCGGAGGTGCTTGGGCACGGAGCAGTGGCCGTAGTTGAAGACGATGTTGGACTGCGGGTTGTCTGCGCTGCCCCGGGTGCTCCGGACCATCATGATGAGGCGGCCGTCGGGAAGGGCATGGGCCATGGAGACAAAGTTGTACTGACCCCCGATGCCGCTCACCACCCGGCCGTCGTCCAGGGCGTCGGAGACAACGGAGCCGAAGATGCTGATCATCATGGCGGTGTTGATGAAGCGGCCGTCCTTTCTCTGGAGACTGCGGAGTTTTTCGTCGCCGTAGAGCTGGTTCACCTTGTCCACCCCGGACATGCCAAAAAGCTTTCTCTCCTCTTCGTCCATGGTGTTGAGGGCCTTGTAGAAACTGCGCGGACCAATGAAAAAGGCCCCTAAAATCACGCTGCCCCCGTTGAGCTTTTCTCCACGGATCGCTTTGATGGCCTGGAGGTTTTTCGGTACGGACAGGTCGGTTTCATAGGCGGTCTCCCCGTCGTAGAGTGTGCCGTCTCTCCAGGTCACCCCCTCTTTGAGAAGGCCGAAGGCGGTGAGGAACCGGACATCCTTTTCCCTGAGTTTTTCCTGCACAGCCTCTTTTTCGACGAGAAGGTCAAACAGGTTCTCCGGCAGGGCCTCGCAGTTCAGGCGCTTTTCGTTGATCAGCTCCATGAGGGGCTCGCTCTCAAAGACCTTTCGCTTGAGGATGCCGCTTTTGTAGAGCTCCATAAAGGCGTCCACAAACATCTCGGAAGAGCCGTAGAGCCCTTGGGCAAAGGTGTCGGTGCCTCCCACCTTCTGGATCAGGTCGCCGTAGGCGGCCGTGATCCCGGCCTTTTCAATGATGGTGTTGTACCTGGCATTGTCGGTGTGGCGAAGCTGCAGGCCGGAGACGATGGCGTCCCCCAAAGAGCCGATACCCACCTGGATGGTCCCCCCGTCCTTGACCAGGGCGCTCACATGGAGCCCGATGAGGTGGTCCACGTCGGAGACCGACTCCTTGGGCGGGCCGAACAGTTCGTAGGAGGTGTTGTCGTTGTTTAAGATGAAGTCGTAGTCCGCAGCCGGGACCACGGCGTCTCCGTACATGAAGGGGAGGTTGGTGTTGACCTCGCCCACCACCGCCACTTTTTTGCCCTTGGCCCGCTGGTTTTTCAGGGCCGCAATGCACTCTAAGCTGATGTCGGTGTTGCAGCCCATGGAGTACTGGGGGCCCGATCCGTTGCCGTCCCGCACGGAGAGCATCTGGCCGTAGACGTTGATGCCGAAATCGATGCCGTCCCGGATGACGTGGGTGTAGTTGGAGTTGAGGTGGTTCTGCTGGGCTTCGGGGCTGCCCATGTACCCCCCGGCTTTGTTGAAGAACTCGTAGAGCTTGATGTTTTCGGGCATGGTTCCGGCCCGGAAGTCTTTCATGTAGTCAAACTCCGGGCATCCGCCGAAGATGCGCTCCACAAGGGGGCCTAACAGGCGTTTTTCAAGGTCGCTGGCTCCTTCGGGTTTTTCCAGGGCCAGGGCGGTGAGGATGGTCAGCTTGATCTGCGGGTTTCTTTTGGCGTGTCGGTAGAGTTCGTTGACAAAAAGGGCCGGTTTTCCCAAGGCCAGAGGCATGCCGAAGATAATCTCGTTTCCGACGGTGCGGATGACTTCTTCCACACAGGCGGAGGTGTTGTCATGGTACGTTGTGTTACTTGTCATAACCCATATCCCCCCTTGCTGTTTCAATGTCTCCATGGGGCTCGAAGCCCGCGGATCTTGCCTTGGTACCATGGTGGCGCACATGAACTATGTTATTTTTGAAGATGCAGTAATGCCTGTAAAAAAACGTGGGAAGGAAAATACTATGAGTATTGTTCGGGAATGTCAATACAAAGGGGGAAGCGATCTCTTTGGGCTAACACCAAGAAAAGGCAGGGGGATCGGACAACGGCACCGGCCGTTGTCCGATGATTTCGGCTCCATCAATCCATGGCAATGGTGAGGAAAAGATCGCCCCGTGACCCGTTGGGGTGGGGAAGCCCCAGGCCTTTTAAGCGAAGCCGTTTGCCCGGTTCGACACCGGGTGGCACGGTGATCTTGATGAGGCGGCCCTTGCCGAAGCGGAAGAGGTTGATGCGCTTGACCGCCCCTTTGCGTGCCTCTTTGGGCGTGATGGCAAGGCGCCCGGTGAGGTTGAAGCCTCCCTGGTCCACGCGGACATGGATGATCTGCAGGCGCGGGGACCGTGACCGGACGGCCTGGAACCTGTGTGGTTTGGTGGGCGCCTTGCGGGCGCCGGTGACCAGAACAAAGGCCATGCCGCAGAGAAACCCGCCGATGTGCGCCCACCAGGCAATGGCGCTGGCACTGCCGCCGGTGGCGTTGAAGAACTGCATGAGAAACCAGATTCCGAGAAAGATGAAAGCCGGAATTTCAAAGAAAAGGGGGATGAAGAACAGGGGCACCAGGGTCAGGACCTTGGCCCGGGGGTAGAGGAGGAAATAAGCCCCCATGACCGCTGCCACGGCACCGCTGGCCCCGATGGTGGGCACGGTGGAGCCCGGATTCAAAAGCATGTGGGAGAGCCCGGAGACGACACCCCCGCCCAGATAGAAGAGAAGGTAGCGTACATGGCCCAGCCGGTCTTCCACGTTGTCCCCGAAGATGTATAGGCTGAGCATGTTGCCGAAAAGGTGCAGCCAGCCGCCGTGGAGAAACATGAAAGAGACCAGGGCCGTCATCTGGCCCGTCACGCCAAAGTACTCCCAGGCCGCAGGGGTGGTGTAGCGCGCCGGGACCAGTCCGTAAATATGGTAAAAGTGGGCTGGTTGCGACAACGTCTGCAGAAAGACCAGGAGGTTGATGACAATAAGGGTGGTGTTCACCACCGGCAGGGTGCGGGAGGTGAGGGTATCTCTCAGGGGGATCATGGGCGGTCCCTTAGGCTGTGTGGTTGTGGGGTTCGGCTTTCATGGCTCCTATCCTGCCGATTTTGTCGGGTGCTTGCAAGGGGGAAGCAGGTCATGGGGCATAGGGGATGGGTTATAGAAGGCGGGGCGGTTGAAGGGAAAAAACCTTCAGTAGCCCTGTTGGGGGCTTTCAAAACAACCGCTAAAGATCGACCGAAACCAGGGGACAAGGGTGTTCGTGGGGGGGAGCTGTTTAAAAAATGCTAAATGCCCTTCATCGTTTTCAGCTCAAAATTGCCTCCGGTGGCCCTGCCGAAGGCGAAGACGGAAGCTTTTTTCAAAAAGCGACCCGCCGGAGGCTTTTATTCTATAGCAGCAGAAAATTTCGGATGCCGGTGAAGATGATCTGGGCGGAGATGGCGGAGATCATGAGGCCCGTGACCTTGGAGAGGATGACCACCCCCTGCTTGCCCACGGCTTTGACCACCAGGGGCGCGAAGAAGAGCATGGAACCCACAAAGCCTGAGGCCGTGAGGATGGCCGCACCGATCTCCAGTTTGGCCGGAAGGGTGGTGGCTTCTGCGCCGAAGAGGAGCAGGACCCCGATCCCCCCGGGACCGACGGTGATGGGCAGGGCCAGAGGCACGATGGCGATGTCGTTGCCCTCCCCGGCGCTCTTGATGTTGGAGCTGCCCCCCACCATGGAGACCCCCGAGAGGAAGAGGATGCTGCCTGCCCCGATGCGGAAGGCATCCAGGGTGATGCCGAAGAGGGCAAAGAGGTATTTCCCGAAGAGAAAGACGCAGAAAGAGATGACGATGATGCCGAAGGTCACCCGCAGGGCCAGGCATTTTTTCTCCTTTTCTTCCATCTCCTGGGTCATGGAGATGAAGGCGGAGAGAACGAAAAAGGGGGTGAAGATAAAGAAGATCTTCAGGGCGTCGTTGATGAACAAAGAGAGGTCCACGGGGCTTGCTTCCTTGATTCAGAATACTACGCATGGGCACGCCGGGACACTTCGGGCTCCGGCAGCCGGGCAAACAGCTCCCCGGGTTTGGAAAACGACAGATGTTCCATGGGGAGGCAGCTTTGTATACACCAAATCAGGGAGGGATAAAACAGGAATTTGAAAGGATTTTATAAAATCTTGGAGGGGGACGCAAACGGGGAGTAGGGGATGGTGAATAGGGTGTAGTGAATGGTGAGTGGTGAATGGGGCGTAGTGGCCTTCGTCATCGTATCGGTCACCGGGGTGTTTTTGATGACACCGCCCCAAAAGGCCGCCGGCCCTTGCGATTTTTCCTGAGGAACGAAGGAGAAAGCGCAAGGGCAATAAGCTTTGGAGGCTTCTTTTTTACTTTCCCCGGATGTGGTCCCAGGGGTTGGCGGGGCCGGAAGGGCCCTTGGGGCTGCCGCCCGTGGGGCGGGGACGCGTGCCCCGGAGCTTGGCCACCCGCTCTTCGATGGGAGGGTGGGTGGAGAAGAGGTTGGCCAGGCTGCGGCCCGACAGGGGGTTGGTGATGAACATGTGGGCCGTTGCCGGTTCCGCGTCCATGGGGATGCGGCTGGAGGCGGCCCCCAGTTTTTCAAGGGCGCCTGCCAGGCCTTCGGGGTTGCCGGTGAGCTGGGCGGCGGTGGCGTCGGCCAGGTACTCCCGGGACCTGGAGATGGCCATCTGGACAAGCATGGCGGCCATGGGGGCGATGATGCTCATGGCGATGAGGCCGAAGATGCCGGAGCCTCCTTCTTCATCACTGCGCCCTCCGCCGAAGATGGCGGCCCAGCGGGCCATGGACGCAAGGGTCATGATGGCACCGGCCAGGGTGGCGGCCACGGTGCCCACGAGGATGTCGCGGTTCTTGATGTGGCCCAGCTCATGGGCCAGGACCCCTTTGACCTCTTCGGGACCCATGAGGTCCAGAAGGCCCTGGGTGACGGCCACCACCCCGTGTTCCGGGTTGCGGCCCGTGGCAAAGGCGTTGGGGGCCTGCTGGGGGATGATGCACACCCTGGGCATGGGAAGCCCGGCGCGACCTGCAAGCTCTTCGACCATGGCGTAGAGTTTGGGCGCTTCGGTTCGGCTCACCTCCCTGGCCTTGTACATTTTAAGGACCATCTTGTCCGAGTAGAAGTAGGAGAAGAAGTTCATGCCCCCGGCCAGGACCAGGGCGATGACCATGCCAGCCTGGCCGCCGATGACACGTCCTGCCATGATAATAAGAAGGGTTAAGACCGTTAAGAGCATGGTGGTTTTGATCTGGTTGCCCATGGAAGACTCCTTGATGAGAATGAAATATTCGGGCTCGGAAACATCGCCCCTGCGCCCGGTACCTTGGCCCGCAATGGCTGGCGGTGCGGATTGCGGGACGTCGGTCTGCATTCTTTCTGGCCTTTGGGGCGCTGAAGGGGATGAATCCGAAGTGTATTCACCAAAAGATAAAGACAAATTTTGCTTTGGCAAGGGGCGGGGCGGCGTGAAACACGAAATGAGGCTTTGGAAAAACCGGCGGAAAAGGGACAAGATGGGGGCTGGTTGTCATCATGGGTCATTTTGAGTTATTCTTGGTCTGTCTCTTCAAAATGAGTTGACAAGAAATGGATGGGATGGGTAACTCTGAAACGCTGAAATGCATTGTTTCAAGGGGGATGGATGAAAAACAGGGGTCGTGGAAAAGACCTTCTAACCACCAGAGAGGTGGCCGATTTTCTCGGTGTCAACGAGAAGATGGTCTATCAGCTGATTTCGGACAAAGGCCTGCCCGCGTCCAAGGTCACGGGAAAGTGGCTCTTCCCCAGATACCTGGTGGAGCAGTGGGTGGAGAACAGCACCATCAACTACCCGGATGCCGCCCATATCCACACCGGCGGCAGCGGCCCCCTGGTGGTGGCCGGGAGCAACGACCTGCTGCTGGACCGGGTGCTTTCCCAGTACAACAGGAGCCGTCGGGGAGAGCTGGCGGTCTTTGGCAACGTGGGCAGTATGGGGGGCATCCAGGCTCTTAAGAGCGGTATGTGCCATATCGCCTCCAGCCACCTCGTATCCACCGACGACCAGGACTACAACTTTGAGTTTGCCGGTCGGGAGCTGGAGCGTCAGCCGGTGGTGATCAACTTCTGCCACCGGGAGCAGGGCATCGTGTACCGCCCGGGCTGGACCGATTTTTCCGGTGTGGCCGACCTTTCGGCGCCCGGGATTCGCATTGTCAACCGTCCCCTGGGAACAGGCACCCGGCTTCTTTTCGACCGGGAACTCAAGGCGTGCGGCATTGAGGCCGTGAGCCTCGACGGCTACGGTGAGGAGGTTTCCCGCCATATGGACGTGGGGCTGGCCGTGCTCTCCGGCCGGGCCGACGCCGGACCGGGCATCCGGACCGTGGCAGAGCTTCTGGGGCTTGGCTTTTATCCCCTGCGACGGGAGCGGTTCGACCTGCTTGTGCTGCGTGAGTTCTATTTTGATCGAAGGGTTCAGGGCTTTCTGGCCCTGCTTCGGGAGAGCTCTCTCAACGAGTTGAAACAGGGCTTGACCGGATACGATATTGAGGGGAGCGGGCTGATGCGGTTTCCCGACGGTCCGTGACATGAACAACCAGATGCAACAAGGGATGGGATTTACCATGATGAAGAGACGATTTATGACCACGATGATGGCCCTTGTGGCGGCCATTGCCGTGGCGGGAAGTGTTCAGGCCAAGGCGCTTATGATGGCCACCACCACCAGCACCGACAACACCGGACTCCTGGACTACCTGGCCCCGGAGTTCACCAAGGACACGGGCATTGAGCTCAAGTGGACCTCTGTTGGAACGGGCAAGGCCCTGAAGCTGGGCATGAACTGTGACGTGGACGTGCTCCTCGTCCATGCGCCCCCTGCCGAGAAGAAGTACATCAAAGACGGCTACGCCGAGTCCCGCAAAGAGATCATGTTCAACGACTTTGTCATCGTCGGCCCCGAAGCCGACCCGGCAAAGGTCAAGGGCATGGCCGTGGAAAAGGCCCTTGCCACCATCCGCACCAAAGGCAAGACCTTTGTGAGCCGCGGGGACAACTCCGGCACCAACAAAAAAGAGAAGCTGCTCTGGAAAGCGGCGGGCGGCCCCCTTCCCGAAAAGGAAGCCTGGTACGTCCAGACCGGCCAGGGCATGCTGGCGTCTCTTAACATCACCGCAGAGCGCGGCGGTTACACCATGACCGACCGCGGCACCTACATCAAGTACAGCCACAAGAACGGCGGCAACCCGCCTTTGAAGGTTCTCGTGGAAGGCGGCGCCATTTTGAAGAATCAGTACAGCGTGCTGATCCTCAATAGCAGCAACTGCCCAGATGCCCAAAAGGAGCTGGCCGAGGCCTTCTCCGCGTGGATGGCAGGCGACAGGGCCCAGAAGCTCATCGCCGATTTCCGCCTGCTGGGCATGGCGCTGTTTACCCCCAACGCCCAATAAGGCCAGGACCAAGGAGGGGCGGTGGATTTTCTCGTTGACGGTTTTTATCGGGCCCTGGTGCTGCTGATTCAGGCAGACCCCCAGACCCTTTCGGCGGTCACCACCACCCTCAAGGCAGCCTTTCTTTCCATGGGCATGTCCCTTTTCATCGGGGTGCCCGCCGGTTTTTTCCTCGGATACTGTGAGTTCCGGGGGAAAAAAACGGCGCGCACCATCGTGGATACAATGTTGGCCCTTCCGACAGTCTTCATCGGCCTGCTGGTATATGCGTTCCTCTCCAATCGGGGGCCGTTGGGCGGGTTGGGCCTTCTTTTCACGATTCCCGCCATCTCCGTGGGCCAGACCATTCTGGCCCTTCCCGTCATCACCGCCCTTACCGCGGCAACCCTGGACAACCTGGACAACGGCATGCGGCTCACCCTGGTCTCTTTGGGGGCCGACAAGCGCCAGCTCTTCTTCACCACCCTGTGGGAAGTGCGCTACGGCATCGTGGCCGCGGCCATGACAGCCATGGGGCGGGTGATGACCGAGGTGGGGATCTCCATGATGGTGGGGGGAAACATCAAATGGCACACCCGCACCATCACCACGGCCATTGCCCTGGAAACGGGCAAGGGCATGTTTGCCGAGGGCATCGCCCTGGGACTGGTGCTGCTCAGCATCGCCCTGGTGGTCAATGTCAGCGTGTCGGTTTTCAGGAGGTAGGCATGGATCGCCCTTTGTATCAGCTGGAAGAGGTGTCCCGGTGTTTCGGTGCGGCCAGGGCCCTGGATCGGTGCTCTTTTTCCATTCCCGCAGGCCGGGTCACGGGCATTGCCGGGCCCAACGGCAGCGGCAAGAGCACCCTGCTGAGCCTTCTGGCCTTTGTGGAGCGACCCGATGAGGGTCGGGTCCTTTTTGAAGGCCGGGAAGAGCACCCCTTTTCCCCGGCAGTCCGCCACCGCGTGACCCTCATGCCCCAGACCCCCTTTCTGCTGGATCGCAGCGTCTTTGACAACGTGCGCTACGGCCTCTCCTTAAAAAAAGAGACCACGGACGTGGCCGACAAGGTGGGCCGGGCCCTTGCCCGGGTGGGCCTGGATTTTGATGCCTTTTCCCGGCGCAGGCGACATGAACTCTCCGGGGGCGAAGCCCAGAGGGTGGCCCTTGCAGCCCGCCTGGTTCTGGACCCTGAGGTGCTGATCTTAGATGAGCCCACGGCCAGCGTGGACGCGGCCAGTTCCTTTCTCATCCATCAGGCCATCCTCGCCTTTGCCGCTCAGCCCGGAAAAACCGTGATCCTCACCAGCCACGACGCGGCCTGGCTCGACAGCGTCAGCGACGAGATCCTCTTTTTCTTTCGGGGGCGGCGCGTCACCGAAAAGATGGGCCTTCTCCTTTTCGGTCCCTTTGCCAAAGACCCTGCCTCCGGCGCGTGGGTTGCCGGCACAGGGCAGGGGACCATTGCCCTTCCCGAACCCCCGTCGGCCGATGCCGTGGCCGCCGTCCCCGAGCGATGCCTTCGCATGGGGACGGAAGAAGGGGCCCACGAAGCCGGGTTCGACGCCGAGGTGCGGGAAACCGCCCTGGAAAAAGGCCGGACAGGCGCCCGGGTTACCCTCATTGGCGCCGGATTTCCCCTCACCCTCTCCTGCCCTCCCCACCAGCTCCCGGAACCGGGCCGCACCGTCCGCGTCTCCTACCCCCTTTCATCCGTCCAGTGGCTCTAAACAGGGTTGGGGGCTCGTTCCTCGCCCTGCGCATTTGCTGACGGGCTTCGCCCGTGTTGAATACCGAGTCTGCATCAGGGGACCTTTCGTTCCCAGGCTCTGCCTGGGAATGACGCACGGAGGCTCTGCCTCCACAGCCGAGATGGCTTCACCCTGCAAGGCCGGAGGCTGGGTGCGCGCAAAAGCATGGCCTGTGCGTCAAGCCAGGCACATCGCATAAAAGTCGGCAACTGATGGCTCACGGCAGGTCTGCCGGAGGCGTGGACTACTCTTTGGGGTGGCGTTTTTTGAGGGCGTTGGCGGTGAAGGAGTCTTCGGTCTTGAGGATCTTAGAGCCCCGGGTGATCTTGCAGAGGCTGATGTTGTGGCGCTTGGCGATGCTTCGCTGGGTCTGTCCCTGATGGAGTTCCACCATGAGCTGCCATCGCATGGCAAGATCCGAGCGCTCCTTGGGGGTGAGGATGTCGTCAAGGAAGGCGCGCACCTTTTCCAGGTCGGTGGTCTCTGCGAGCACGCTCAATAATTCGTCGTAGGCCTCTTTCATCATGTCGCTCCGGGGGTAAGGTCAAAGGTCGATTGAAATGGGGTTATATCACAGAGAAGGTGTTTCTGTAAAAAGAAACATGACGGCCTGGAAGGCATCAGATACAGAACCTGCGGCGCACCCTTGTGGCAATGTCGAGGGCCGACAGGAAGCGGCATCGACGCCAAAGGGCGCGCGGCGGGTGGGGCTGAGGACAAGCAGCATGGCCCAAAAGGGCCTTGCCGTGTGGCTCCTCAAACACCCCTTATTTGTAATCGTGGGTGCCTAAGATGACGGGAACACCGGTTTTTTCTTCGATGAACTTGGCTTTTTCTTCCGGGGTGGAGTAGGGGCAGTCGGGCTTGGCGCCCACCATACAGCTGCTCAGGTAAATGGCGTCGGGCTTGACACCGGAGAGCTTGATGGTCATGCCGACGTTGGGTGCTGCGGCACGGCCGGGGCATTCGCACTTCACAAACCCGATGATCTGGGTGGGTTCTTCGAATTTGCCGTCGCCCATGGCACCTGCCTTGAGACATCGCCATTCACCGGGGCATCCGTAACCAGACTCCAGATAGGAGCCGCATCCTACGACAATCGCCTTTTTCATGTTTTACTCCTTTTGAGGTAAAGTAGATATTGGGCCGAATCATAGGACAGGGGTTCTGGGGTGTCAAGACCCCTTGACGGGACCATCAGGGCCAACGCATGCAACAATTCAGTTGCCTCCGGCGGGTCGCTTTTTGAAAAAAGCTCCGCAAAAACTTTCCGGCAAAACGTAAAAATTAAGATGGGCTATGCACGGTCGCTGTGCACACCAAAAAAGCGAAGCCTGTTTGTCTAACTTTTCAAACGTTTGGCCCCCGGCAGGGCCGCCGGAGGCAAAAAATGAAATGCGTTGGCCCTGCCGGACCCATGCCCATGGCTGGTTTTGAACCCCCCGGCGTTTTTCTGGCTGGGCAGTGCCGGGGAGAATTCAGTCATCAGGCCGTTTGCGATTTGCAGGGTGGCGTGCCCGACAGGGCCAGGCAGCTCTCCAGTCGCTGTTCCTTCTGGTAGATGCTCATGAAGGAGGAGGCCACCTCTTCAATGGCCGTGGGGGCGCCGCAGGCCACCTCGCAGATCGTTTGGATCAGCTTTGCACCGATCTCCCGGCTCGTGGCTTCCCCCCGCATGATGGGGGTGGCGTCGATGTCCTGGTCTTCGGTGATGAGTTCCGGGTTGCCGCTGACGCGAATAACCGGAACCATGGGGTTGTTGAAGCCCGCCCCTCCGCTGGTCCAGAGGATGAGCTGGCAGCCCATGGCGGCAAAATTGACGGCGGAAGCCCCGCAGAGATGGGTGGCTTCGCTGATGTAAAGGCCGGGTTTCCCGGGGTCCGGGCGTTCGATCCCTTCGGGACCGGCCTTAAGGACTCCCACCACCTGGCGGCTGCCGAACTTGGAGATGGCCCCCAGGGTCTTCTCCTCGATGGTGGTGAGTCCGCCCGTGCTGTTGCCCACGCTCATGATCTCCACCTCGGCTCCGGGGATGTTCCACCGCTTCTCTTCGGCGGCGACCAGCTCCAGGAATGTTTTTTTCACCGCCGGGTCGGCCATGCGCTTGGTGAGGTAGGGCTCACCGCCGATGAGCTCGATGAGTTCGCCTCCGATGACCGTGGCACCCTGATCCACCATGTGGTCCACGGCCACTCCCACGGTGGGGTTGGAAGCCAGGCCCGAGGAGGTGTCCGAACCGCCGCACTTGACGCCAACGACAAGACGCGAAAGGTCGGCCTCGACCTCAGGGGTGCTTGCAAGGGCCGCTTCAAGGCTTTTTGCCTTTGTTGTGCCTGCGGCGATGGCTTTTTTCGAGCCCCCGCAGGCCATGATTTTCAGGGTGTCCACGGGTTTTCCTGTGGCGCGGACAGGCCCTGCCACCACCTCGGGGTCGATGCTGCCGCAGCCCATGGCCACCACAAGCACGGCGCCCACGTTGGGGTTGTTGCCGCAGCCGATGATGTTGGCCAGAAGCTCTTCGTTGCCCGCCATCATGCAGGTAACCACGTTGGTGATGACCACTGCCTCGGGAATGCTCCTGGCAATGGCGCGGCACACGCCGTCGGCGCACTCGTCCACCGCCGCGATGAGCAGCTTGTTTCGGATGCCCACGGACCCGTCGGCTCGCTGGTACCCGTTGAATGTCTGTGTCATGGGTTGCCCCTTTGTTTGAGTCCCATCTGATTCAAGATTTCATCGATGATGCTGTCCGGGATATCGATGCGATGGCTGCGCACGTTGTGTACATGGACCAGGGTGCCTGTGGCAATGTCGCAGGAGGCATAGCCCACCGCCACCCCGTACTTGATGATGTCCCTTCCCTTGGGGATCGCTTCAAGGGCGATCTTGTTGCCTGCCGGGATTGTCTCACCGGCCTCCATGGGGGCACGCCTGCCCCCCGTTTTTTCTATCAGTTCCACCGGGCTCCCGGCCGCGGCGCTCGAAAGCACCGTGGCCACGTTGTCCGGCTCGGCCATGATCATGGCGTTGGCCATATATCCTCCTGCAGTCTGCCTGTTTTTTAGGGATAAAAAGATTGCCTCCGGCGGGCAGGGGATGATCCCCTGCACCCCGGATTGCCCCTAAGCGTTGCCCTTCGTTCCTCAGGACAAAGCCCAAGGGCGTTTACATCTGGCTGCGGATGCCTCCGGTGGACTTGCCGGAGGCAATCCGGGTCGTTGCTTCTGTTGATCAACCGCGGGCCCTGATTTCCATCTCGGTCAGATCCGCAAAGTCGGCACGCAGCCAGGTGATGAAGCCGTAGACCATGTAGCAGATGATAAAGGTCAGGGGCACGGCCGTGACGATGGCGCAGGTCTTGATGGTGTTCAAGGGGGCGTTGATGAACATCATGGCCAGGGGCACGGCGGCCAGCATCACGCACCAGAAGAGGCGGTGCATGGGTGAGGGGTCCTCACCGGTCTTGAGGCCCGGCGTGACGGTGGCGGCCATGGTGTAGGCGGCCGAGTCCAGGGTGGTGGCCAGGAAGAGCACGGAGATCAGGGCGAACATGATGATAAACAGGCTGCTTGCCGGCAGGGTGTTCATGATCTCCACGATGGCGGCGTTGCCTTTGCCCGAGGCCACCATCCCGGCCACGTCCACGGCCTTGGTGAGCTGGGTCTTCATGGAGAAGTTGCCGATGATGCCGAAGAAGAACCAGCAGCCCATGCTGCCGCTCACAAGCATGTTGAGGATGACCCCCCGGATGGTGCGCCCTTTGGATATCTTGGTGATGAACAGGCCCACAAAGGGGGTGTAGGTGATCCAGTAGAGCCAGTAGAAGATGGTCCAGCCTTCGGGGAAACCGGATTCACCGATGGGATCGGTCCAGAGGCTCATTTTGACAAAATCCTGGAGCATGGTGCCGATGGCGTTGGTGGTGGACTTGACGATAAACAGGGTGGGCCCGATGAGGAAGATGAGCAGGCAGAACCCGATGGCAAAGTAGGTGTTCATGCTGGAGATGCGCTGCATGCCCTTGGAAATGCCCACATAGGAGCTCAGGGAAAAGATCGCGGAGATGCCGAGGATCACGGCCAGGTTGAAACCGAAGCTGGGTGTCATGCCCAGGATGGAGCAGAGGATCTCAGAGACCATGGGCACCGAAACCCCCAGGGTGATGCTGAGGCCGCCGAAGCAGGTGAAGATGAAGATGACGTCGATGATCCGGCAGGTGAGGGCCCAGGCAGGTCCGGTCTCTTTCCTGTTCAGGATGGCCGTGCACACGGCCGAGAGGCTGAGACCTGAATTTTTCCGTACATGGAAGTGGTAGGCCACGGGCAGGGCCGCGATGCAGTAAGTTGCCCAGGCGCTGATGCCCCAGTGGAAGAGGTTGTAGGTGGTGGCCACCTCGTAGGCGCCGTTGGTGTGGGCGGTGATTCCCATGGGCGGTGCGTTGAAGTAGTAAGCCCATTCACAGAAGGCCCAGTAGACGGTGGCTGATCCCAGGCCCGCGCAGACCATCATGGCCACCCAGTTGAAGGTGGTGTACTCGGGCTTGCCGTCCCCCAGCTTGATGGATCCGTATTTGCTGAAACCCAGGCCCACCAGAAAGACCACCGCGCCGAAGACGGTGAGGAGGACCGGGGTGCCGAAAAGTTTGGTGAAGAGACCGAAGATATGGTTTGCGCCTGCCTTGCCCGCCTCTGGAAAGAGGGTGAGCCCGGCCACAATGGCGGTGACGATGGCGATGCTGGTGATCAGAAGGGGCATGTCGAGCCGTTTGGTTTGCATGGTGTTGCTCCTTATTGCTTCGGGACTAAAAGTCCACCCGGTATCTGTTGATGATCTCGTCATTCAAGGTGATGCCAAGGCCCGGTGTGTCCGGGACGGTGACATAGCCATCCTCAAAGGTGATGGGGTTTTCCACCAGGTCGGTGGCCAGGGCGGAGTCGCTCAGGGAGTATTCCATGAGGTCGCCGTGGGGGCATGCGGCGAGGAACTGGACCGTGGCCGACAGGAGGATGCCGGTGCTGAACCCGTGGGGCACCAGCTGCACCCCGTTGATGTCGGCCATGTCTGCGATTTTTTTCATCTCGGAGATGCCGCCGCACCGGGTGATGTCGGGCTGGACGATGTCGGGCTTGCCCTGTTCGATGAAGTCCCGGAATTCATAGCGGGTGGTAAGGATTTCTCCCCCGGAGATTTTCTGGCTCGTGGCCGAGGTGAGGCGGGCGTAGGCGTCCAGATGGTCGGAGGGCACCGGTTCTTCGATCCAGGAGAGGTTGAAGGGCTCCAGGCGACGGCTCATGGTCAGGGCATGGCCGTAGGTGCGCCAGCGGGAGACCATGTCGATCATGAGCTCCACGTCAGGGCCCACGACCTCGCGGACCGCTCGGACCACGGCCACGTCGTCTTCCGGGTTGAGGCCGAAGGAGCCACCGCCGAATTTTAACGCGCGAAACCCTTTGTCCACCAGGTCAAGGGCCAGCCGGGCGCAGGTTTCCGGGCTGTCGTCGGGGATGAAGGTGCCGTAGGCTTTGATTTTTTTGCGGTACTTTCCACCGAGGAGGGTGTGGACGGGTACCCCGTAATGCTGGGAGGCGATGTCCCAGAGGGCGATGTCCACGGCGCTCATGGCATGGATGCCACCGCCCCGCCTGCCCATGTAGGACGATGCCTCGTACATTTTGTCCCAGAGCCTGCCGATCTCCAGGGGGTTCTCCCCCACCAGGATATCGCGCAGGCCGAAACAGGCCAGGTTGCTGTTGGGGGTCTCGATAAAGGCCTTCACCGCCATGGGCGATGTGTCGGATTCCCCGATTCCTGTGATGCCCAGGTCTGTGTGCACCCGGACAATGACGGCATCTTCACCCCAGACGCAGGTCGCTTCCCGCGCAGGAATGCGTAGACAAATGACGTCTACATCGGTAATGATCATTCTTATCCTCCTTCTTCTGTCTGGCTTTCGCCGTGTTGATACAAGCACCGCTCTTAGGAGCAAGCGGCGTGCCAGATGGGAGGAGGAGTTTTTTTTGTGGGGAATACGTCGGACGGCAGGGTGTTTACGGGGCACGGCGTGCCGGAACAGGCGAGACTGGAATCACCCGGGGGTGAGGCGTAAACGACTCACCTCCGCGCTACATGCCTTGATATTTCCATGGATATAGAATTTTGAGTTGATTTCGACTCGGTCGAGTTGCTTTGAACTCACCCGGTCAGCCCAGGTGTTTCCGAATCAGCCGGGAAGCCCGGGTCTGGCTTATTCCCAGGGCCTGGGCCACTTTGCGTGAGCTCTTTTCCTTTTTGAACGCGTCGGAGACGATGCGCTTTTCCAGGGCTTCCACGGCTTCGTCCAGGGTCCCCCAGGTGTTGTCAAGGGAGGTGGCAGGGACGATGCGGTAGAGGTGGCGGGGCAGGTGGGCCGTGTCGATGACCCCCTCGTCCACGGTGACCACGAGGCGCTCGATGGTGTGGGCCAGCTCCCGGACATTGCCCCGCCAGGGACAGGACTTCATCACCTGAAGGGCGGCCTCGGAGATGCGCTTTTCCCGGTTGTGACGTTTTCCGAACTCGTTGAGGAAGTGGTAGGTCAGGGGGGCAATGTCCTCGGATCGGGTCCGCAACGGGGGCAACACCATCTCAAAGACGTTGAGCCGGTAGTAGAGATCTTCCCGGAACGCCTTGTTCTTGACCATTTCAGGGAGGTTGCGGTTGGTGGCGGTGAGGATGCGCACATCGGCTTTCTGGGGATGTGGGGAGCCCACTTTCCGGTACTCCCGCTCCTGGACCACGTGCAGCAGCTTGGCCTGCAGGGGGAAGGGAAGCTCCGAGATCTCGTCTAAGAAGAGGGTGCCCCCTTCGGCCTTGGCGATGAGGCCCTCTTTGTCTGTGTCGGCTCCGGTGAAGGCCCCTTTTTTGTGGCCGAAGAGCTCGCTTTCAAACAGGGATGCCTGGATGCTGGCGCAGTTGATGTTGACAAAGGGCGCGTCCCTGCGATCTCCGTGGTTGTGGATGTACTGGGCAATGAGGCTTTTTCCGCATCCCGATTCACCCAGGATGAGGCAGGGGGCGTTAAGGCTGGCCACCTGCTGGGCCAGCTGGACCACAGAGCGCATGGCCTCGCTTCGGTATATCAACCCTTTCTCATACCGCTCCGGCGGATTTTCCACAATGTTGAGCACATCCACCAGCCGGTTGATATCGCTTTGCTCGATGTCGTCCCGGACACTCATCACCACATAATCAATGGCACCGGTATCGTCGTGCAGGGGAATGGCGATGGTGTGGATATCCGATCCGATGTAGGTTTTCTGCTTTTGCCGCAGGGGCTGGTTCAGCTCGCAGACATAAGGAAGGGTGGAGAGGTTCCAGCAGGTGTCCCCGTCATCGATAAAATCCCAGATGGTCTGGCCGATCATCTCCTCCTGGGTGTAGCCGTAGTGACGGATACAGGCCTTGTTGATGTAGACAATACGGAAACTTCGATCGTAGATGATGATCTCATCGTGCAGGTTGTCAATGAGACGAGCGAAGGTCGAAAAACTCAACCCGAAATGATCAGATTTCTCCATTATACTGCGTGTTGCCTCCTTATGCGTTGCGGATAGGGAGGAACTTATCACATTATTTTGGAGATTTACAAGGGAACATGCCTTTTAAAAGTAGGGAGGGAACCCTCGGGGGACTGCTTCAAAGGGCGCCACGGGGGCCCATTTCCCGAGCAGGCGGTCCATGGGCACAGGGCCGAATGTCTCCGCCGGAACAGTGAAAAGAGCGCCATGCTGTTTGCGCTGGGCGTAAACCGTGCATGAGCCGAAATGCATCTCTTTTTCCCCGGGCCCTCCGGAGGGTATGGGGCTCAAGGCGGCCTCCTCGTAGGAGACCCGGCAGGTCGTGTTTTTATCGGGCGTGTGCGGTGCAAGGTGCGCAGGCAGGTGAAGGCCGTCGGGGGTGCGCGTAAAGGCTCCCCCATGACCGGCGTCGGCCAGGCTTGCCTCCAGAGAACCCACGGTGTTGCTGGCCCCGGCAATGGTGAGGTTTCGGATGTATCCGTTGGCCGTCACTGCCTCCCACGGCGCACACAGGGCTTCGGCGGCACGGATTCGGGCCGCGGCGCCCTGGAAGCGCTGCTTGTAGACAAAGGAGCAGTAGTTGACCCCCATGGCAAGGCCCAGTTCAAGGGCGTGGCGCACCAGCTCCAGGGCCCCCAGCTCCGATTCCAGCACGGTGACCCGGCTGCCGTGGAGAAAGGTGTAGTTCCGAAGGGCCAGGTGACGGATGTTGTGGGGTGTAAGGCGCAGCTGGTGGAGGTTAAGGTGGGAGACGCCGGCCGCGGCCATGGGAGCCAGGAGACTCTTCAGCCGGGAGGTCTCCTCCGGGACCATGGGGATCTCCACGGTGACGGTGGGGATGATCCCTTTGGCCATGGCGGTTTTCTTCAGGGCGTAGTTGGTGGCCCCGATGTCAAAGCGGATTTCGTCCAGCCCCGCCTGAGCCAGGGCTTTCAACTTCTCCCGGGTCACGCGCGTGCCGTTGGTGTAAAGCCAGATGTGGACCTTGGGGCCGAGGCGCTCCCGCACGGCCCGGATATGGGCCAGGCTTCGTTCAAAGGTGAGGAAGGGCTCGCCTCCGCTGATGCTCATGCCGGAGAAGCGGAATGCGTCCACGTAGGCGGCGTAATCATCCGGGGAGGCAAAGGCAAGGTGGTTGGTGGTGGGAACCCCCACCTCGTCCTGGGGGGTGGGGCAGTAAAAACACCTGCCGTTGCACCTGCCGTTGACAAAGAGGCAGGACCATGTCCCCTGCATGCAGGCCCGGCATCCCGGGGAGAGCGGCGGGGCAGCGACCTTGGTCCCTGAAGCGAGGATCTCTCCGCCCAGGTCGTGGATTTTTTCCATGAGTGCGTCGCGACTGGCTTCCCCGGCGGTTGCCTGTTCCGGCGTCACCCAGGAAAGGGCGGCGTAACTCCTGCCGTACTCTTTTCGGTTTCCTTCCACCAATAAAGCCTTGCGATTTTCCGAAAGACCCATCGTTGTCTCCTGTTACGGATGCGTGATGTGTGGCAACCAGCTCGGACAGGTGGGGGGACCGAAGACACCCTCAAGGGGGCTCCGGGTTGAAAAGAATGCTCTCCTTATGAGGAAAAGAAGTCAAGGGGTTCGGTGAAAAATAATGAGTATGAGACCGGTTTGAGGGACAAAGACCGGGAGTATTCGCGAATCAGGCCCCCAGGGCGCGGAGTATTCCTTTCATGATGCGGTTGATGGCCTCAAAGCGTTCCGCTTGGCCCAGCATCTCGGCCTCGCTTTGCACGTAGGGAAGGGCCTCCAGCTCGTGTCCGCAGTGTTCGATGAGCCGGGCAGCAGAGTCCGGGGTGGTCTCCAGGTGAAACTGCAGGGCCAGGATCCGGTTGTCCATGAGAAACCCCTGGTGCCTGCACGCCTGGCTTGAGCCCAAGGGAACGGCCCCGTGGGGGACAGAAAAGGTGTCCCCGTGCCAGTGAAAGACCTCGGCCTGTTCGGGAAAAATGTCGCCAAGGCAGGTGCCGGAAAGGGCCGGGTCCCGGGTGACGGGAAACCAGCCGATCTCCCGGTGGGGATTTTTCGTGACCTCAGCCCCTAAGGCCTCGGCCAGGAGCTGAGCCCCCAGGCAGACGCCCAGGACCTTTTTACCCTGGTCCACGGCCGCCTTGATAAAGCGCTTTTCCGGGGCAAGCCAGGGATAGACGCTTTCATCGCCAACCCCCATGGGTCCGCCCATGATGATGAGAAGATCAAAGGCCGACGGATCGGGCAACACCTCGTCGCGGTACAGGTGCGTGGCGGTTAAACTGTGCCCGGCCTCGGTGAGAACCGCTTCCATGCTGCCCAGGCCCTCAAAGGGGACGTGTTGCAGGTAATGCACTCTCATGATGGCTCCATGGTGTCTTTTATGGTGAAAATCGCAGGAGAAAATCAACCTCCGGCGGCCCTGCCGGGGGCCAAACTTTTAAAAAGTTTGACAAACAGGTCCTAAATCATCAGTTCCAGGCTCCGCTGAAATAATTTCGATATTTTCGAACCCGTGCGTCGTTTTGATCGCCCTCCGGGGCGATCAAAACGACGCACGGGTGTATTAGAAAAGTTTTTTGCGGAGCTTTTTTTCAAAAAAGTGACCCGCCGGAGGCAACGGAACAATTATCTGAGAAAGCGCAAGGGCAATCTGCTTTCGAGGTGGCTCCACCTCGCCGCCGGAGGCTTTATCTGCTACAGGAAGAGCTCGGGTTCACGACGCTGTCGGCAGTTTTGGTGAAGGACCCCTGCGATGTGGGCGATCTTGGGCTGGTTGAAGGCCAGGGCCCCTTTGGGACAGGTCTTGACGCAGGCGCAGCAGACGGTGCAGCGGGAGGGGTCGAAGGTGACGGCTTTGTCCACGGTGATGGTGCCGGTGGGGCAGGCCTGGGCGCAGAGGCCGCACAGGGCGCAGGCCGAGGCTTTCCAGTCCGGGGCGATGTTGCCGGGGCCGGCGTAGGGGCCTTCGGGGAGCTCTCCGGGGACGGTGACCGGGGCCATGTCGGAGAGATCTGAACGTCCTTTCAGCTTGTCTGCCACGTCGGCACCGAAGCTTACTGCCGCGGCTTTGTCCTTGTCATCGGGGCGGCCCTGGGCAATGGGTTTTTCCTGGGTGGAGAAGGAGTGCTCGCCTAAGAGGGCGGCTGCGGCCACCACCTTGAATCCTGAGTTTTCCGCAATGGTTTTGAGTTCAAACAGGGCGTTGTCGTAGTGTCGGTTGCCGTAGACGGCCACGATGACGGCCGGGGTGCCCGCGCCGCGGACGGCCTTGAGGCGTTCAGCAGCCACCGGGGCAATGCGGCCGGCGTAGACAGGGGCACCGATAACGGCGATGCCCTCTTCGATGACGACCGAAGGGGCCGTTTTTTCGGGGGGCTGCGTCAGGTCCAGGGGTTTTGTTTCGGCTACGCCCAGTCCTTTGGCGATGTGCTCAAGGGTGGTGAAGGTGGTGCGGGTGGGGGAATAGCAGATGAGATGTGCGGTCGTGATATTCATTGAAAATCTCCATGGTCAAGGCAGGTGATACGCGTTGGGCTTGAGGTCTCCGGAGACCATGCACGCGCCGCAGGGCCGTGTTGAGTCCGGTGCTGCGGGCTGCATATGGAAAGACGTCGCGGTTCGGCGTTTCCGGCTGGTTCATCAAACCCTTATAGTTCCGGGCATCGGTGTATCATGTTCTGGTGGGCTTGTCATGAAGATAGCACGTGAAATTTGGTCACTATTCAGCTTGCCTCGGGCGGGGCACTTTTTTGAAAAAAGCTCCCGTCTTCGCCAAAAGGCTACGCCGTCTCAAAACCTGTTTGTCAAACCCGACTCATAAAATCGGGCGTAACTATTCAGCTCAAAAAAAACAGCCTCCGGTGGCAAGGTGTGCCACCTTGAAAGCAGATAGCAGATGTGTTTTGCCCCTCGTTCCTCGGATCAAATCACATCTGCCTTTAAAGTAAAAATTCACTCAAAAAGATTTTTTAAAACCTGTTTGTTAAACTTTTTTAAAAGTTTAGTCCCCGGCAGGGCCGCCGGAGGCATAAGCTGAATCGTACCGGTTTTTTATCCGCCGATGGAGGACATCATGTCCTGGACCCCATTGGCCGAAAGGTCGTGGCGCTTGCCTTTGATACCGGCTGCGTGGCGGAAGAGGGCGGCCAGAACGGCGTCGTCGGCAGAGCCCCGCAGGGCGTCCTTGAGGTTCACGGTGACGTCGGAGAGGAGGCAGGGGCGCAGGTGGCCGTCGGCGGTGAGGCGCAGGCGGTTGCAGGTGGCGCAGAAGTGGTTGGTCATGGGGCTGATGAGGCCGATCTCCCCTTTGGCGCCGTCCAGTCTGAAGCGCCTGGCCGGGCCGTCGTGGGGGCTTTTGGGCACAGGGATCAGCGTGCCCAGGGCTTGGAGGCGGCGGGTGATGGCAGGGGCCAGCAGCTCGCTGTGATCCGGGCCGGAGCCTTTGCCGATGGGCATGTACTCGATGAAGCGGATGTGCACGGGGTGATCGAAGGTGAGGCGGGCAAAATCTTCCAGCTCGTCGCCGTTGGTCCCGTCCAGCAGCACGGTGTTGATTTTCACCGGGGCAAGGCCCGCGTCCAGGGCGCCCTGGATGCTTTTTTTGACCTCGGAAAAGAGGTCTTTTCCGGTGATGCGGGCAAACCGTTCGGGCTTGAGGCTGTCCAGGCTGATGTTGATGCGGGTGAGTCCGGCCTCCTTCAGGTTTTGGATCTCATCTGCAATGAGGGTCCCGTTGGTGGTCACGGCCAGGTCCTCAAGGCCTTCCAGGGCGGCAAGCTCCCGGATGAACCCGATGAGTCCTTTTCTGGCAAAGGGTTCTCCTCCGGTGAGGCGCACCTTTCGAATCCCCAGGGAGATACCGATGCGTACAAGGCGGATCAGCTCTTCATAGGAGAGGATGTCCGTGTGATCCATGTGGGCAAAGGGGGTGGGGGGCACACAATAACTGCACCGCAGGTTGCACCGGTCCGTGACGGAGATACGCAGGTAGTCGATGGTTCGGTCAAAGCTGTCGGTGAGTGTGTGTGTCATGGCAACGGGCCTTTATTGGGGTCGTGGCCGAGGGCTTCCCGCTTTCCATGGAAGCGGCCACCGGCGCTGTGTATGGCAAATCCAGAGGTTGATTGTAGCAGGAATAATTCAGGTGGCAAGGGGAGGATAGGCCTTAAGCATCTTTCTTGAATGCAGTTCGATGCAAAGGCGGATATGAAAAGCTGCGGCGCTGTGCCTTGAGAACGAAGGGCACAGCGCCGCAGTAATCCGCTTTCGAGGTGGCTCACCTCGTTTTATTCGGCAGCACCGACGATGGTGTCCACGAGGCCGTCGATGGTGAAGGTGTCGGCCACGAGGTGGGGGGTAAGGCCCAGCTCTTTGGCGGTCTCTTCGGTGACGGGGCCGATGCAGGCCACGGTGACGTTCTCCATGAGGGAGAGGTCGCCGTCCGGGATCATGGAGACGAAGTTTCTCACCGTGGAGGAGCTGGTGAAGGTCACCATGTCCACTTCACGGTTGGTGAGGGCTTCGGCCACTTTTTCGGTGGAGGTGGTGTCCATGGTGGTGCGGTAGACGGCCACTTCGTTGACTGTGGCCCCCATCTTGGTGAGCTCCACAGGGATGACCGGGCGGGCTTCTTCGGCCCTTGGGAGCAGGATCTTTGCGCCCTGGATCTCCTGGTCCTTGAAGGCCTCCACAACGGATTCCGCCACGTAGCTGTCGGGCAGGACATCGGTGCCGATGCCGTATTTTTTCAGCTCGGCGGCGGTGGAGGGGCCGATGCAGGCGGTTTTAAGACCACCCAGGGCCCGGGCGTCCAGGCCTTTTGCGAAGAGCTCGTCAAAAAAGGTGATGACCCCGTTGACGCTGGTAAAGACGATCCAGTCGTAGTCCTTGAGGGTAGCCAGGGCATCGTTTACGGCTGCGGAGTCTTTGATGGGCTCGATCTCGATGGCCGGGGCCTCAAGGCACTCGGCACCCAGTTCCATGAGGCGTGTGGTAAGGCCGCTGGCCTGCTTGCGGGCGCGGGTGACCACGATGCGCTTTCCGAAGAGGGGGCGGTTTTCGAACCACTTCATGGTGTCGCGCAGGGAAACCACATCGCCCACCACGATGATGCTGGGGGACTTGAGCCCTGCTTTTTTGACATCTTCCACAATGGTGGCCAGGGTGCCGGCAACGGTCTCCTGGCGGGTGGTGGTGCCCCACCGGACCAGGGCCACGGGGGTGTCCGAAGGCTTTCCGCAGGCGCTGAGCTTTTCCACGATGTTGGGCAGGTTCTTCACGCCCATGAAAAAGACGATGGTGCCCGACTTGGAGATAGCGTCCCAATCGATGTTGGAGTTCTCCTTCTCCGGGTCTTCATGGCCGGTGACCAGGGACAAGGTGGCGGTGAACTTGCGGTGGGTCAGGGGAATCCCTGCGTAGGCCGGGGCCGCAATGGCCGAGGTCACGCCCGGGATCACCTCCCAGTTGATGCCCTCTTTGATGAGGACTTCGGCCTCTTCTCCGCCGCGTCCGAAGATAAAGGGGTCGCCTCCCTTAAGGCGGGTCACGGTGGCCCCTGTTTTGGCTTTTTCCACCAGAAGGGCGTTGATGCCGTCCTGGCTCAGGGTGTGGTCTCCGCCCTTTTTGCCCACGTAGATGATCTCTGCATCTTTTTTGGCGTGGGCCAGGTGGGAGGGGGCGGCCAGGTAGTCGTAGACCAGGACGTCGGCTTTTTCGATGCACTCTCTGCCCTTGACCGTGATCAGGCCGGGGTCTCCGGGACCTGCGCCCACCAGATAGACGGTTCCGTATGTCTTGCTCATGCTTGGTTCTCCAGGAGTCTCGTAAGGATATCTGCTGCGCCGGCCTCTTTGAGGCGCTCTGCCACGGTGACGCCCAGGGCATGGCCTTGAGCGTTTTCGGCGGTCTCTTGTTCCATGAGGATGCGGGATCCGTCCACTTCGGCCACCAGGCCGCGGATGGTGACGTCTTGGCCGTCGGTTTCGGCAAAGGCGCCCACGGGGATCTGGCAGCTTCCTTCCAGGGTGTTCAAAAAGGCGCGCTCAGCAAGGACCGTGACCCGTGTGGGCATGTGGTTCAAGGGGGCAAGGGCCGCGTCGATGCGGTCGTCCTTTTCCCGGGATTCGATGCACAGGGCGCCCTGGCCCACGGCCGGGAGCATGAGCTCCGGTGCCAGGCATTCGGTGATGTGCTCTCCAAGCCCCAGGCGCTTGAGGCCTGCGGCTGCCAGGATGATGGCGTCCAGGTCGCCTTCCGTCACTTTCCGAAGGCGGGTGTCGATGTTGCCGCGCAGGGTCTCGATCTGAAGATCGGGGCGCTTGGCAAGCAGCTGTGCCGAGCGCCTGAGGCTGCTGGTGCCCACGCGGGCGCCTTGGGGCAGGTTCTCGAAGGTGAGGCCGTTTTTGGAGATGAGGGCGTCCCTGGGGTCTTCGCGTTCGGGGATGGCGCCGATTTTGAGGCCCTCGGGGAGGTCTGCGGGCATGTCCTTCATGCTGTGGACGGCCATGTCGATGCGTCCGTCCAGGAGGGCCTCTTCGATCTCTTTGACAAAAAGGCCCTTGCCCCCCACCTTGGCCAGGGGCACGTCGAGGATCTTGTCCCCTTTGGTTTTGATGACGAGGAGCTCGCAGGTGACCCCTGTGTGGAGTCGTTCCAGTTCAGATTTGACCCAGTTGGCCTGCCAGAGGGCCAGCTGGCTCCCCCGGGTGCCGATGACAATTTTATTTTCCATCAGGAGCCGCACCCCGCGCAACTTGTGGCTGTGCAGCCGGTACAGGAAGAGCCGGAAGCCGATGAGGAGGAGATTTCACCCCCGGCTCCCTTGCTGACGAATCCGCAGCGGGACATCAGTTTGGCAACGTTTTTGTCGCCGCATTTGGGGCAGCTTTCCGGGTCTTTTCCTCCCATGACGAGGTACTCGAACTCGTGGCTGCACGCACCGCACTTGTATTCATAAATGGGCATGGTCTCACCTCATGGTTATTCGGGTTATGGCCCCTCAGGCCGGGCGTTTAGACGCATCGGACGGGCCTGTCCTTGTGTTCAGGGTTTTTCGGGTACGACACACAATAAGCACCCTGGGGCAGGATGGCAAACGGTGTCGTTAAAAATTTTCGGGAAAGAGGATCCGGTCCACCAGGTCGCAGAGGATGTGGCCCATGAGGATGTGGCTCTCCTGGATGCGCGCGGTGACCCCCACGGGCACGGTCAGGGCGATGTCGGCCATGTCGGCGGCGCGCCCCCCTTTGCCGGTGAATGCAATGGTGTGCATGCCTTCTTTTTCGGCGGCTTCAAGGGCCTTGACCACGTTGGGTGAGTTGCCGCTGGTGCTGATGCCGATGGCCACGTCGTTGATCTGTCCCAGGGCGGTGATCTGCTTGGAGAAGATCTCCTCAAAGCTGTAGTCGTTGCCGATGCTGGTGAGGATGGAGGAGTCCGTGGTCAGGGCGATGGAGGCCAGGGGCACCCGCTCGGTCTGGAACCTGTTGACAAACTCGGCGGCGATGTGCTGGGCATCGGCGGCGCTGCCCCCGTTGCCGAAGAGAAGGATCTTTCCTCCGGCGGTGAGGCTTTCGGCCATGAGGGTTGCAGCGTTAACCAGGCGCTCACCGTTTTCGGCGATGGCCGACTTTTTGGTCTCGATGCTGGCCTGAAGGGTGTCGTTGATGATGTTGATCATGGGCGGGCCTCCACAAGGGTCTTTAGGGCGCCTGCGATGAGGGGGATGTCTCCCTCCTGCAGGGTTCGGGGGTCGAGGATGAAGGTTTCGTTTTCAATGCGTCCGATGACGGGCGGCTCGTTTTGTCTCAGGGCCTTTTCCAGGGCGCTGGCCCCCATGCCGGGGACGGTGATCCCCACGCAGCAGGAGGGCAGCTCCAGAAGGGGCAGGGAGCCGCCGCCGGGCCGGGAGGCAAGGGCCAGGGCCTCAGTGGTGACCGGAAGGCTTGACAGGGCTTCCATGAGGGCGGTGGCCCGTGTCTCTGTCTCTTCCCTGTCCATGGTGATCATGCGCAGGGTGGGGATCTTGGCCACGGCTTCGGCTTCGTCCCGGTAGAGGCGCAAGGTGGCCTCCAGGGCGGCCAGGGTGAGTTTGTCGATGCGCAGGGCGCGTGTCAGCGGGTTTTTGCGGATGGCGTCGATGTGGGTTTTGCTGCCCACGATGATGCCGGCCTGGGGGCCCCCCAAGAGCTTGTCCCCGCTGAAGGTGACGATGTCGGCCCCGGCTTTCACCGACTGCTGCACCGTGGGCTCGCTGGGCAGGCCGTATTGGCCGAAGTCCACAAAGGTGCCGCTGCCCAAATCGTCCATGACGGGGATGCCCCGCTCTTTGCCCAGGGCTGCCAGCTCGGCCACGGAGACCGCCGATGTAAAGCCCACAATGCTGTAGTTGCTGGTGTGGACCTTGAGAAAGAGGCCGGTCTCGTCGGTGATGGCGTTTTCATAGTCCCTCAGGTGGGTGCGGTTGGTGGTGCCCACCTCTTTTAAGATGCCCCCGCTTTTGGCCATGACATCGGGGATGCGGAAGGCTCCCCCGATCTCCACCAGCTCCCCTCGGGAGACCACGGCCTCTTTGCCGTTGACCAGGGTGTCCAGGCAGAGGAGCACGGCCCCTGCGTTGTTGTTCACCACCATGGCCGCTTCTGCCCCGCTGATCTCGCAGATCAACTCTTCCACGGCGGAATAGCGCAGGCCCCTTTTTCCGGTGGCCAGGTTGAACTCTAAGTTGGAGTAGCGGTCTCCCACGGCCTTGATGCGGTCCAGGGCCTCTTCGGCCAGCAGGGACCGCCCGAGGTTGGTGTGGACCACCACGCCCGTGCCGTTGACCACCCGGGTGAGGTTGGGGCGCATTTTTTTTGCGATGAGTTCATGGGCCAGGGTGAGCACCGAGGCCAGGTCCACGGTGGGGTCTGCCCCGGTGAAGATGGCGCGGCGGGTGGCTTCCAGGGCTTCCCGGGCCGATGACGTGAGGACGCTTCGGGGGACCGTCTCTGAAGGGATCTCTGCCGTCAGGGCGTCAAGGAGGGTATCCACACCCGGCAGGGCGCGAAGCAGCTGTTTCTGAGTGTCCCGTAATTCCATTTTTGACTACCTAAAAATATAGTGGGATGCGGCGTGGTGCGGCTTCCCGTATCCGGGTCTCAAGGGACAGGGACGACAGGGAGCCCGCAGGGCCGAAGATGGTTTCATCAGTTCTGCCAAACCCCTTCTTTGTATCTCAAAAGGTCTGCCTCGGCAAATGCTTTTCCCCGCGGGAAGGGGGGCGTTGCAAGGGGTCAGGTGATGGCCAGTTCCGGGCTCCCGGAAAGCACCTGGTGGGGGATGGCGTCCACGATGGCGGGGAAGTCCGAGATGGACATATCCAGAAGCTCCAGCCTGCGGGACAGGGAGTTCATGTCCACCTTGTGGAGGCTGGGGCTGGCGCTGAACATGTGGAACAGGGAGTTGGCCACGGAGATGATGGTCACCAGCTCCCGGTGGGCTTCGGCCTCACACGGGCAGTGGTGGTAGCGGATGGTGTTGGTGATGGAGGCGGGCAGGTCCCATTTTTTGGCCAGCTTGAGCCCGGCCTTGGTGTGGTTGGTCTTCAGCAGCCGGTTCTCTGTCTCCACCAGGTCGTTTTCACCCATGATCTCCCGGTAGAAGAAGGGGCGCGCGCCGGAGACGAACTGATCCAGGACCACCTTGCCCAGGTCGTGGGTGAGGCCGGCCGAGTAGGCGGCAAAGGGGGATGCCTTGCCGCTTAAAGAGGCTATTTTTTCCGCCACCAGGGCCACGCCGATGGCATGGTGATACAGGCCTCCCTTGGCCAGGGAGTAACCGGTGTAGCTGTTGTTGAGCAGTTTTTTTACGGCCATGGCCGTGACGATCTTGGCCAGGGATGCCTGGCCGATGATGAGCAGGGCATCGTCGATGGAGTCGATTCCCCCCTGCCCGCAAAACACGGCGGAGTTGCAGTATTTGAGGACCTGGGCGCTGATTACCTGGTCTTTCCTTACCTCCTGGGAGAGGTTGTGGATGTCGTAGACATCCTCATCGATCATCCGCAGGATTTTCAAGGCCACCTGGGGGATGGGCTGGATGTCGTCCAGTCGGGAGATGCGGCCGTGGGTGGTGTCGTCTGCTTCCTGCTCGTCGGAGAGGAGGGCCGGGATCACTTCGTAGTCGAAGGTCTCCAGGTTGAAGTTGAGGCAGCAGGTAAAAAAGCCTCCGGTCTCGGAAAGGGCCACCTTGATGCCGTGTTTGCCCAGTACCTCTTTGACCACCTCGGCCGTTCGCCCGCCGATGTCGAGGCGGATGTCCTGGTTGCTGACCTTCCCGGCCAGGGCCCCTCCGGCGATGACGGCCTGGAGGCGGGAGATGTCCGCTCCTTCACGGACAAGGCTTCCCAGGAACAGGGGCAGGCCGGTGGCGGCGTATTTTTCCCGGTTGTACTCGGATTTGTGGGAGACGGGCTCGGGCAGGAGGATGTGGTAGAGGCCTCCGATGCCTGCTTCGGCATCAAAGAGGGCAACCCCGACACAGGAGTTGAGGTACGCTTGGAGTATGAGTGGTTTTCGGGCGTTTACCTGGAACGTTCCTGCCGGAACATGATATTTCTGGTAGTAGGTCATACGGAGAGACTCTCTTGCAAGGGGTCGTTCCCATGTGTGGTGAACAAGGCCCTTGCCATGTCGGGTGCCTGTTCAACCGGAATGCGCTCGGACAAAGGACCGGATCGGGTTCGGAGAGGGGACACCTCGGCGGTGTAACCCAGGGGGATGGATTTCTCACCCTGGTGAGTGCAAAAGACCCTTCCCGGCTTTTCAAGCGCTGTTAAGAGAAAAGAGGTAGCACTTTGCTTGGTGTATTGCAACCCAAAAGGCATTAAACTCACTGTTTTTTCATTGTTTTCGAAGAACTGTGCTCCGGTGTGCAGACCACGGTTCCGGCGGGGGCATGTCGAAGGGGTGATGCCAAACGATTTTGATGCTTTATCCTGTGGGAGAAATGGGGTATACCCCCATTGACCATGGTGAGATCCGTGGTCTGTCCCATCCTTTTTATCGCAATCTAAAATATGTAAGGAGGCGCCCTTGGGTCCCCACGATCGTATTATTTTTCCTCTGGATCTCCCTTCGGAGAAAGAGGCGCTGGCGTATGCCGCCCTGCTCTCCGGCAAGGTGGGGTTGTTTAAAATCGGGCTTGAGCTTTTCCTGGAGTGCGGGCCGTCCATTGTGGAGAAGGTTCGCAAGGCGGGGGCCGCGGATATTTTCCTGGACCTGAAGCTCCATGACATTCCCGTGACCGTGGAGCGGGCCGTGGCCCGTGTGGCAGATCTCGGCGTGCGGTTTCTGACGGTGCACTGCGGGGAGTCCGAGGCCATGCTCAGAGGCGCGGTGGCCGGCAGCCAGGGCAAGGTGGGGATTTTGGGCGTCACGGTGCTCACCAGCGTGGGGTCCGAAGACATCCGCAAATCCGGTTTCCTGCCCCAGTATGCCGAGGACATGAGGCAGCTCGTGGTCAAGCGTGCGGTGATGGCCCACACCTGCGGGTGTGCCGGCGTGGTCTGTTCAGGCCACGAGGCATCCGTGATCCGTGACGCCGCTGGCGACGGGTTTTACACGGTGACACCGGGTATTCGCCCGGCCTGGGAAGGCACGGGCGCGGACGACCAGAAACGCGTGATGACACCTGCCGCCGCCATTGCCGGTGGCTCCGACTATCTTGTCATCGGGCGGCCCATACGGGACGCTGCCGATCCTGCGGCGGCCGCGGACAAGGTGGCCGAAGAGATCGCCGAGGGGCTTGCCGCACGGCCCTGATCCCTGTAGCCATGGACCCGGAAGACACCTTTGTTTCGAAGTAACTATTCAGCTTATGCCTCCGGCGGCCCTGCCGGGGGCTAAACTTTTAAAAAGTTTAACAAACAGGTTTTAAAAAATCATTTTGAGTGAATTTTTACTTTAAAGGCGGATGTGATTTGACCCGAGGAACGAGGGGCAAAACACATCCGCAACCTGCTTTCAAGGTGGCACACCTTGCCGCCGGAGGCTGTTTTTTTTGGCTGAATAGTTACGTTTCGAATAAAAAAGCCCGACCCGCATGATGCGGGTCGGGCTTTTGTCGTTTGGCGGCCTTTACCCTAACCCGGATATGTCACGCGTCACGTGTTTCCATGGTCAAGGCATCGAAATATCCGGGTTAAGGGGTGTTGAGTTCCATGGCGTGATACCGGCCGAGGGAGACGGTTTCGGACCTGATGAGGTCGCCCTTGTCTCCGTAGTAGAAGAGTTCCACGTTGCCCAGCTTTTTGCCGGTGAGGTGATACTCCATGAGGGTGTAGTCCCCGTGTTGATTAAAGTGGGTGATGGTTTTGTTTCGGTTGTTTTTCGTGCTGAACAGGGCGTGATGGAAGGTGTCGCTGCGTCTGAGGACACCTTTTTCGTTGTAGTGGTTGAGCTGTTTGAAGATGCCCTCAGGGCCGTCGTAGAGGGGATCTCCCTTGGAAAAGACCGTGGTGGTGGTTTTGCCGCCATACAGGTTGTGCGTCAGGGTGGTTCGGGTGGTGCGGGCGCCCGCCGTTCCCGAGATCCCCTCGGCCAGGAGCTCGATGGCCTTGTCCTTCCGGGACATGGACCCGGCTTTGCGCTTGAGCTCACCGTCTTTCAAATGGTCTTTGGCCAGCCTGTTCTGTTTGCCCGCAGCTTTCTGGATATCGGAAAGGGCCAGGCCGAACTGGCCGGTCTTTTCGTAGGCAAGGCCCCGGGAGTAGAGAACGTCCGGGTCGTTGTGCCGGAGTTCCAGGGCGCGGTCGAAGTCCACGATGGCCTTGTAAAAAAGTTTCAGGCTGTGCCAGGCCAGACCCCGGTTGTAATACGCTTCAAAATAGTCTGGGGAGGCTTTGATGGCCTGGGTGTAGCTGGTGACGGCCTCCATGTAACGACCGGCCTTGAAGTGGCGGTTTCCCGTATCTTTTTGCGCCACGGCTGCCTGGGAGGGCCGGGAGGACACGGAGGCCTTGGCCCGGGCCGATGCCGGGGCAGCGAGCAGCAAGAGGGCCAGGAGGGGGAGGAAAAGTTGTTTCATGGTCACGTCTCGGGTTGTGAGGGCTTCCCACGGGGCCCGGGGAGCCGTTCGGGCGGTATGGTCGGGTTGTCGGGAACCTGCAACGGGGAGCAGCACCCTCCCCCGGATAGCTCACGAAATCGTCAGGTGCATTTGGGCCTGGTCGCTTTCTCATGACATATCCGCGCTTGGAGCCTGAGCCTGGGGTCAGGGATGGCTATTCTATAGATCGGGGGTGCAAAGGCTGTCAAGGACAGGTCGGGGGCGTGCGGGCATCCGGCGGTGCGTGGGATATAATGGGGTTTTGTTGTATAAATAATTGACATTATAACGGTTTTTGGTGTAATGTAAAGCAATTTGAAGCGGTGCTTGTTGCGGGGACCCACGGCCATGATCCTGGTCGTTGGCCCCAAACCTGAAACACCGCGTCCATCCTGGTTCCTTTGCCCGTATCGTGACCTGCTTTTTCTCCGAATTCAACGAAGACCACCACCCACCCCGGTAGACGGGCTGTATGCACGGGTCTTTTTCCGTGCCACACCCCTTGCATGGGCACAGGAAGACCGTATCCCCGCCTTATCCGATCTATGACCAACGGGCGTGCCATGAAACGACCTGACCAGAGAGACATGCTCAAGGAAAAGGTACTGGAGTGCCATCGGCTGGCCTGTGCCCTGAGGATGAAGGAGCATGCCCTGGCCCACTCCCTCAATGCGGTTTTTTTCGCCGATTCTCAAGGAACCGTGTTTGACGTCAATCCCGCTTTTTTGAGGTTGTGGGGGTATGGGGAGACACAGGAGGTGCTGGGGGCAAAGCTGGATCGTTTTTTTATCCTCAAGGGGGGGCTTGGCCAGTGGCGCAGGGGGGTGGGGCCAACGGGGGAGGCACTCCGGGAGATGACGGCCGTGAAAAAAAACGGCACCGTCTTTCCCGTGGAGGCTGCCATCAGCCTTTTTCAATCTTCGGGCCGGGGGCCCTCAGGGCTCATGGGGGCCTGCGTGGCCCTGGCGGAAAAGAGCCGCACCGAGGAGTTCAAGCGGCAGTCCCTGAAGCTCCTTGCCCTGGGGCACCTTTCAGCCGGGCTGGCCCACGAGCTGCGAAACCCCCTGGCGGTGATCAGCTCCTGTGCCCAGTTCAGCATCGAAAACCTCACCATCGAAAGGCCGCTGGCAGAGAACCTGAAGGTGATCTACCGAAACAGCCAGAAGGCAAGCCGCCTGATTGAAGAGCTGCTCTCCTTTGCCAAGCCGTCCAACCTGGACTGGAAACGGCTGAGCGTCAACGCGCTTTTGGCCCATGTGGTGAAGATGGCCCGTCTGGAGGCCGGCCAGGGGAGGATCCAGACCTGCCTCAAGGCAGACCCCAACCTGCCCCGGATCGTGGGGGACAGGGAAAAGCTGGAACAGGTTTTTTTGAACATCACCTTGAACGCATTCCAGGCCGTGGCGCACCAGGGGCGGGTGACCCTGACCACGCGGCATGTGAAAACGGCCAACATGGTGGAGGTCAACATCATCGACAACGGGCCGGGGATTCCCGAGGAGTATCGGGAGCAGGTGTTCGATCCGTTTTTTACCACCAAAGACAACGGCACGGGCCTGGGGCTGAGCATTTCCCATGCCATCATCAAACAGCATGGCGGGCAGATACGCATCAGCGGAGACGCGCGGCACGGCACCGACATGTCCATTTTGCTGCCCATCGGGAAACCGTAACGGGAACGGAGACTGGGAGGCTGGATGAACAACCCCACAGAGGCGATGCAGAAAAAGATCATGGTGGTGGACGATGACCAGGACTTTCGCTGGGCCATCTCCAACGTGCTTTCCCTTGCGCGGTACGACGTGAGGCAGGCCCCCAACGGGGACGACGCCCTGAAGCTTTTAAACGACGACATGGCAGACCTGGTGCTTCTCGATCAGAGGATGCCCGGCCAAGACGGCATTGCCGTTGCCGAGTGCCTGTACCGGCAGTACCCCTCCCTTCCCATTATTATGGTGACGGCCTACTCCGAGGTGAAAACCGCGGTGAAGGCCATGAAGATCGGGGTCCGCGACTACGTCACCAAGCCGGTCAACAACAACGACCTGCTTTACCTCATTGAGGAGGCGCTGCAGCACGCGGATATTTTAAACCGCAACCTGCCCGGGGCCGGGCGGTGCGTCGGGGAGAACCCCCTGTTTGAGACCATGGGGCGGAGCCATGCGGTGCAGACCCTGGCCTGGAAGGTGGAGAAGGTGGCGGCCAGCGATTTGACGGTGCTCATCGAAGGGGAGAGCGGGGTGGGCAAGGAACTGGTGGCCCAGACCATCCATGCCTTGAGCCCCATGAAGGAGGGGCCTTTTGTGGCGGTGAACTGCGGTGCCATCCCGGAAACCCTCATCGAAAGCGAGCTCTTCGGATACATGAAGGGGGCCTTTACCGGTGCCCAGGAGAATAAACCGGGGTTTTTCGAGCTGGCCCAGGACGGCACCCTGTTTTTGGACGAGGTGGGCTGCCTGCCCTACGGTGCCCAGCAGAAGCTGCTCAGAACCGTGCAGGAGCGCTGCGTGCAGAGGCTGGGGGCCAAGCGGGCCCAACCCGTGCGGATACGGATTGTGGCGGCCACCAACCAGGCCCTGGACCGGGACCGTCATGCCGATCGTTTCCGGTCGGACCTGTACTACCGGTTGAAGGAGTTTTACATCCGGGTTCCGGCCTTAAGGGAGCGCAAGGAGGACATTCCCTATCTTGCGAAACGGTTTTTCAACCGGAATCGCAAACGGTCCTACGGCAGGCAGGTTACGGGGTTTTCCGACGAGGCCATGGAGGCCCTGCTTGCCCATGACTGGCCCGGCAATGTCCGCGAATTAAAGAACATTGTGCGTCAGGCTGCCCTGATCTGCGAAGGGCAGCTCATCGAACCGGGGTGCCTGGCGCTCCATGCCGAAGACGAGGTGATGGCCCCTGCCGCGTTCCCGGTTCCGGCCACGGGCCTTGGGGGGCGGTCCCTCACCGATGCCATCAAGCATGTTTCCGGCCTCTGGGAGAAGGAGATCATCCGGGAAACCTTAAAACAGAGCCGGGGCAACAAGCGTGAGGCCGCCCGCCGGTTGAAGATCGATTACAAGACCCTGTATCGCAAACTCAAATCCCATGGGCTCGGCGGCACGGGGCACTGACGGTACCTGTCCTGTCACCATATCCCTCATTCTCATCTGTTTCTTTCCTGATTTTCTGCGAATACGCATTCGCACCATCCAGAGTTTTTATAAAACCACGACCTCTGCAGCTCTGATGCCTTACCTGGATGCCTCGACTCGTGAAATATCCGGGGTATGGCACCGGTGCCCCATGAGAGTCAGCCCTGCCACGGGTTGCCATTGGGGACGCGTCAGGGGGTAACTCACTATGAATAAAGGATCTTTTTGCGCGGTCTTTCCGGCGGGGGATCCCCGTCTGGTTCCGTTGCAGGGAAACCGGGGGTGCCGGTGTGGGGTGCGGGTGCCCTTCTCCGGACGGGTGGCAGAGCGCCGGAAGCCTTGCGTTTCAAGCGTTTTTCGTGATCGCGGGCGGTGGTACGCATGTTGCATTAACTTGATGTAATGCATAGCCAATTTTCATCGATTCATTAATTTAAAATAAAAATATCAGCCATGAAAAATGAATGAAAAACCTCCCTTGATATTGCTTGTGGAAGACTCAGACGAGTTGCTCTGGGTGGTCGCCAATATCCTTGATGCCGCTGGGTTTCATGTGGAGGCGGCCCTGAGCGGCGGCGAGGCCCTGGAAGAGTGGGGCCGCCACCCCGAGACGGCGCTGGTGATTTTGAACTATCGCCTTCCGGACATGAGCGGGCTCAGTGTGCTCCGAAGGCTTCGGGAGCGGGGCTACACCCGTCCGGTCATCGCCATTTCCGGGTTCGGGACCCGGGAGGTGAAAGAGGGTTTTTTGAGCAAAGGCGCCTTTGCGTTTCTGGAAAAACCCTTTGACATGCATGTGCTCATCGGTCAGTGCCGCATGGCCCTCAATGGCCAGCCGGGGGTGAAGACCGAGGCCGTGAACCAGGCGTAACGGGCCTGGGCGCAGGGCTTTTTGGGGAGGTTTTAACGAAGACGAGATTTCAGCACCCGGTGCAGGGCGGTCGGGTGCTGGACAGCGGAACGGCGGGCAACTTTCCGCGGTTCCAGGCAAGTCCGGCGGTTGGTTTGTGATGAGACCGCATTGTTACTTACCCTTACGACAAAGGAGTGTAGCCATGGCAGTTGAAAAAACCAATGCATCGTCAAGCCTTGTGGAAGTTGTGGACCGGATCCTTGACAAGGGTGTGGTCGTGGATGCCTGGGCCAGGGTTTCCCTGGTGGGCATCGAGCTGTTGGCCGTGGAGGCCCGGGTCGTTCTTGCCGGTGTGGACACCTACCTCAAGTATGCCGAGGCCGTTGGCCTGACGGCTACGGCGACCACAACAGCCTAACATCAACGCGGAGGTGAGATTGGCAGGTATCCTTGAGGGCATCGAAGGCGCTGGTTATCGCCCCTTTGATCACGACGCGGACCTTAAGCATATCTGGTATCTCGGGTGTTGATGGCAATGGATGGGACCGATCCCCGGGTGGCTGCAAAAAAGCCCCCCCCAAAGGGCGGCACCATTTAGAAAAACCGTCAATCAATCCGACAATACCCCGCCGAGCGAAACCATTCTGGTTATTGTCCGATTTATTGACGGTTTTTGCACATTAGACCATGGAAAAAGGTGGGCGCATGGGCACCGGTGAGGAGTTAAGGCAACTGGCGGAGAGCATCATCGATTCCTATGAAGGGCGCGTCAAGACGGTGTGTGCCCTGATGGCACAGGCCCACGAGGTGCTGGTGACCTATCGATCCGACCTGGCGGCCATGGTGGCCGAGGTCCGGTCCAACCTGGCCGCCTCCCGCAGCCTGAGGCGTGCGGATTTTGATGCCATGGTGGGGGATGTCCTGGACCGGCACCATCGGATCGAGACAGAGGCCGCCGGCCACCTCATCCGGTTTCGAACGGAAGAAGAAGAGGTGATCGAGCGGTTGCGCCACATCATCAGCAACGGGTGCGCAACCCCCCTTGAGGATGTGGAGTTCATCCGCGAAGAGATCCTGTCCCGGCAGAAAGAACGGGAGCTGGAGGTGATCGGCATCTTGAAGCGGTTCCAGGTGGAGCAGGTGGAATTGAAGATCGGCCTGCGCAAGCTCCTGGACAAGGGGGACGAGGTGAAGGTGAAGGACCTGAAGACCATGCTCAAGGCGATCAGGGCTCAGCAGAGCGAGACAAACCAGACGCTCTTTGCATTTCTGGACGACTTTGACCGGATGCGATGCCGCGTCCAGGGGCAGTGGCAGCAGGTGGCCCGCCTGAGCAGTTGATGGGAGGAGCCCCGGTCTGTGCCGGGCGGCGCGGTGCCGGTGCGGCCGGAAGCATTCAACAACACGCGCAAAGGACGCTGAACAACAGGCGGCCTTTGGGTCGGCAGTCCATGGAGAGGGTATCATGTCAACAACCCAGGATTTCAATCGGTTGGGGGAGGAGATCGCACAGGCGTACGAGCAGCGGTGTCTCTTCAGGGAAAAAATGCAGCAGGAGTTTTCCAACATCAAAAAGGGCACGGCAGAGTTGCTCGGGTCCCTGGCGGAGCATCGGTTTGAAATGGCCCAGGACCTGAAGGCGGGACTCAAGCAGTTCACCGACGAGCTCGGGGAGAAGGGCAGGCAGCGCCAGAAAGGGGCAGAGGATGCCTCCCAGGAGCGCATGGCCCAGATCGATGCCCTTCGGGCGGACATGCGGCAGATGGAGGCCGAGACCCGCAGTTTTCTCGAGGGTCTGGAAGGGGCGCACCGGGCCATGGGCGAGAGCCTCAAATCGGAGCTGGCCGAGTTTTCCAAGACCTTTGGTTCCCGGTCCAAAACGGACTTGAACCGCCGCGTGCAGGAGATCAAGAGCAGGCGGGCCGATGTGGGCACCATGCGGGGAGAGATCCGTTCCTTTCTCGGGGGGCTCGCCAAGACCCGGGAGGCCATGGAACGTGCCCGCAGGTCCGGCATGAGGGCCTTTGAAGAGGAGCGTAAGGCCGGAGTGCAGGATTTTCTGGACACGGTGCGAACAGAGCACCAGGAGATGGCCGCGGCCTGGCAGGGGATCGTGACAAAGATTACCTCGGTGCTGGAACGTCACAGCCAGGAGAGTCCGGCCAAAGGCAAAACCAGGGGCGGGACACAGGCGGGGGCCTCGTCGGCGGCCGCAACGGGTGAGGCAGGCGACGTGGGCCGTCTCAAGGCCGAGATCACCGAGACCCTTTCGGCCCATCCGGACGGGTTGAAGATGACCCAGATCGCAGAGATCCTCGGCATCGGGCAGTGGCGGACGCTGATCCCCATCATGCGTGACCTTCAGGATGCCGGGACGATCCGGAAAGAGGGGGCCCTCTACGTGTCCGAGTGATGGCGAGACTTCAATTTTGTGCGCCATCGTCATGCCCATGAGGTGGTGCCTGTGCAAAGGAGAGTGACATGTCCATAGCTCACCCCACCACCGTCCTTGAACCCCGTTCCATGTCCGACTTTGTGGAGACGCCGTATATCAAAGGTGTGGCGGACCGGGCCCTGGGGTACATCACCGCAGGGTTTCCCGTGCACCTGCGGGGCATTTCCGGCACCGGAAAGACCACCCTGGCCATCCATATCGCCGCCAAGCTGGGGCGCCCCCTGATCCTGATCCACGGGGACGAGGAGTTCTCCACCTCGAATCTCATCGGCAGCGAAAACGGGTACAGCATCAGCAAGGTCCGGGACAACTTCATCCATTCGGTGCTGAAAACCGAAGAGAACATGAGCAAGCAGTGGGTGGACAACCGCCTGACCGTGGCCTGCAAGTACGGGTTTACCCTGATTTACGACGAGTTCACCCGCTCCCGTCCCGAGGCCAACAACGTGCTGCTCTCCGTGCTCCAGGAGCGGATGCTGGACATTCCCACCACGGGCAACGGGGACAGCAACTACGTCAAGGTGCACCCCGATTTCACGGCAATTTTCACCAGCAATCCCGAAGAGTACGCAGGGGTCCATCGCAGTCAGGACGCCTTAAGGGATCGCATGGTGACCCTGGACCTCGACTACTTTGACGAGGAGACCGAGGTGGGCATAGTCCACTCCCGCTCGGGGGTCTCCTACGACGACTCCAAAAAGATCGTGGGCATTGTCCGGGGCCTGCGGGACTCGGAGGTGTTCGAGTTCGCCCCCACCATCCGGGGCTGCCAGATGATCGCCAAGACCGCCAGGGTGTTGGGGGCCTCCGTGGATAAGGACGATTCAACGTTTCGCCAGATCTGCGTGGACATTCTCTCGTCGGAGACCACCCGCATCGGCAGCCGGGCCACCAAGGAGAAGGTGACCAAAGAACTCTTTAAGCTCATCGACAAGCACTGCAACGGCAAGGCCAAGGCCAGGGGGAAAGGGTGATGGCAAAACATCGGCATGGAAAAGACATCTACCGGCGGGGCTACGGCAACATGCGGACCCCCATCAAGCACAACATCGCGGCCAAGTTCCGGCCGGTCCAGTCGAGTTATCTTGAGATGTTCATCCTGGACAAGCACCGGAGCCGCCTGCGCCAGGAGAGGGCCAACCTGCTGCGGCGCATCCATGAGATCGAGGCCGAGCTGGCGGCCCTGGATGCCAAAATCCATGAGGTGAGAAGCGGGGTGGAGGTGGAGATGGACCAGATGGACGAAGAGCAGATGGATAAGCAGGGGCCCGAGAGCGGGATCCGTACCATGCCCCTGGGGTACTGACAGAAAACAGGGGCTTCAGGCGGGGTGACACATGAGACAGGACGGCAAATACGTGTACTGCATCATGGGTGAAAACGACGGCAGGAACTTCGGGCCCAAGGGCATCGGGGGGCGGGAGGATGTTGTCACCACCATCGGGTACAAGGACATCAGCGCGGTGATCAGCAACACCCCCATGACCCGTTACGTCATCAGCCGGGAGAACCTGACCCACCATGAGAAGGTGATCGAAGCGGTGATGAAGGAGTACACCATTTTACCGGTGCGTTTCTGCACCATCGCCGAAAGCACCGAAGAGATCCGGACCCTTCTGCGTAACCGCTACGCCGAGTTCAAGGGGCTGCTCAGGGACATGGACAACAAGATCGAGATGGGGGTCAAGGCGTACTGGAAAGGGATGCCCGCTGTGTTTCAGGAGATCGATCGGGACGATGCATCCGTGAAAGATCTGAAACACAAGCTTGGGGGCAGGGGAGGGGATGACACCGGAATCAAGGAGGCCCTGGGAAAGGCCGTGGAAAAGGCCCTGGCCGTGAAGAAGGCCGATGAGAGCTGGCCCCTGGTGAACCGCCTGCGGCGTATCTCCGTGGACGTCAAAACCAAGGAGCCCCGGGCCGGAGCCATGGTGTGCAACGTGGCCTGCCTCATCGACCGGACCCGGGAACGGGAGTTCGACTATGTGGTGGAGGAGCTGTCCGAGGCAAACGAAGGGCGTTATGCCTTTGCCTACGTGGGCCCGGCGCCTCCCTTTCATTTCGTCAACATTGAAATCAAAGCGTGATGGTCGCCCCGGCAGACGGAGCGGGGAGCCATCAGGCATCATCAGCAAGGCACGGGGGTAGGCAATGAGTGACAAGGAAAGATCCGACAGGAAGATGGAAGCCCACGGAGATTTCGGTTTCGGGGGGCTCTTGAAAGGACTCGGCAACCTCATCGACGCCGCCGCCAAGCTGGCCGAGACCGGCGAGGGCCAGAAGCGAACCGGAGAGTTCGACTTGAGCAGCCTGGACAAGATCAAGGGGCTCAAGGACATTCGGGGGGTCTACGGCATCAACGTGCGGACCCTGCAGGACGGCAGCCCCGTTGTGCAGTCCTTCGGCAACATCAAAAAAAGCCCCAAGGGGCCCGTGGTGGAGGAGGTGCGCGAACCCATTGCGGACCTTTTTGAAGAGGAGGGTCAGGTCCGGGTGGTGGTGGAGATGCCGGGGGTGGAGGCCGAAGAGATCTCGGTGTCCGTCTCCGACGACATCCTGACCATCCACGCCGAGGGCAAGAACCGGGAGTACCAGAAGGAGGTGCTGCTGTCCGAACCGGCCCAGAAGGACCAGGTGAACTGGACGTACAAGAACGGGATTCTGGAGATTACCCTAACCATGGATTAGAGGTCCTATGGATAAGACAAGCCTGACCCTGAAGGTAAAGGAGGCGGAGTCCAAGGACGTGGGCCGCGGCATCGTGCGGTTCGATCCTGCGGATTTTCCCGGCATCGGCGTGGAGGTGGGCGATATCGTCGAGATCAAGGGCAAACGAACCACCGTGGCCAAGGTGATGCCGGCCTTTATGGAGGACCGCGGCCAGGGATGGGTGTGCCTGGACGGCATCGCCCGGGACAACGCCCAGGTGGGCCTGGACGAGAAGGTCAGCATTGCGCCCTGTGGCTGCAAGCCCGCCCAGAAACTGACGGTGAGCCCGCTGACGCCCCTGCGTTCCTACGACCCCACCTACATCGGGAGCCTCCTGGAGGGGATCCCCCTGGTGACGGGGGACACGGTGCGGGCCAAGCTTTTCGGGGCCCAGACCCGGGACTTTCAGGTGACGGGTACCAAGCCCGACGGGGTGGTCATCATCCGTCCCGAGACGGCGGTGGTCATCCAGGAGCCCCGGGAGAAGGGGGAGGTGAAGTCGGCCCGGGTCTCCTACGAAGATGTGGGCGGCCTGGGCAAGGAGATCCGGCGGATCCGGGAGATGATCGAGCTCCCCTTGAAATATCCCCAGGTCTTTGACCGGCTGGGCATCGATCCCCCCAAGGGCGTTCTCCTGCACGGACCTCCCGGCTGCGGCAAGACCATGATCGCCCGGGCCGTGGCCAACGAGACCGATGCTTATTTCAGCCACCTGAGCGGGCCGGAGATCATGAACAAGCTCTACGGGGAGAGCGAGGCCAACCTGAGGCGTATCTTTGACGAGGCCTCGGCCCGTGCCCCCAGCATCATCTTTCTTGACGAGATCGACGCCATCGCTCCCAAGCGGGAGGAGATGGGCGGGGAAAAACAGGTGGAAAAACGGGTGGTGGCCCAGCTTTTGACCCTCATGGACGGGCTCTCTTCCAGGGGGCAGGTGATGGTCATCGGCGCCACCAACATCCCCAATGTCATTGATCCCGCCTTAAGGCGCCCCGGACGGTTCGACCGCGAAATCGAGATCAGCATCCCGGACCGCAACGGTCGCCTGGAGATCCTCACCATCTACACCCAGGGGATGCCCCTGGCCGACGACGTGGACCTTGCAAAAGTCTCGGAGATCACCCACGGCTACGTGGGCGCCGACCTGGAGGCCCTCTGCCGGGAGGCGGCCATGGCCTCCCTTCGTAACATCTTTCCCCGCATCGATTTTGAGTTGGAGGAGATTCCCATGGATACCCTGCTGAACCTGCAGGTGACCATGGGCGACTTCACCGAGGCCATGAAAGGCATCGAGCCCTCGGCCATCCGGGAGGTCTTCACCGAGGTGCCCAACGTCACCTGGGGGGATGTGGGCGGGCTGGACGGGGTAAAGTCCCTGCTCAAAGAGACCATTGAATGGCCCCTGGCCTATGCTTCCCTGTTTGAGCGGGCAAACACCTCCCCTGCCCGGGGGATTTTGCTCCATGGCCCCCCCGGAACGGGCAAGACCCTTTTGGCCAAGGCCGTGGCCTCGGAATCCGGGGTCAACTTTATCTCCGTCAAGGGCCCGGAGCTTCTCTCCAAGTGGGTGGGGGACAGCGAAAAGGGGGTGCGGGAAATATTCCGCAAGGCCCGCCTGGCTTCTCCCTGCATTGTGTTTGTGGATGAAATCGACAGCCTGGTGCCCCAGCGGGGCATGCACGGAGCCTCGGCCGTCACCGACCGGGTGATCAGCCAGTTCCTGACGGAGATGGACGGCATCGAGGAACTCAACGGCATTGCGGTGCTGGCGGCCACCAACCGCCTGGACCTCATTGACGCGGCCCTGCTTCGTTCCGGTCGCTTTGATTTCCACCTGGAGCTGCCCCCTCCGGACGAGGGGGCGCGCCGCGAGATCTTTTCCGTGCATACCAAGGACAAGCCCCTGGCGGAGGGGATCGATCTCAACGCCCTGGTGGCGGCCACCGAAGGCATGGTGGGGGCCGACATCGAGTTCATCTGCAAGGCCGCGGCCATGGCTGCCATCCGTGCCTTTATTGCCTCCGGGGAGAGCCAGACGGAGCGGTTTGAGATCACCATGGGCCATTTTGAAGAGGCCGTGGAAACGCGTCAGAGGGACCGGGGCGATGGACGGTAACGCACTCTACCTTTACGGCTTCATGACCGCGGATGCGCCCTTGCGCCTGGGGCCCTTCGGGCTGGACAACGGGGAGGTGGTCCTCAAGGGGGGGGCGGGCCTTGCCGTGGCGGTAAGCGAGGTGGCCCCCGTGGACTTTCCGCGGCTGCCCAGGGAGACCCTTTTGAAGTACGTTGCCGAGCACCAGCGGGTCCTTGAAGGGATGATGGTGCGGGGTCCGGTGATCCCCTTGAAGTTCGGTACGGTTGTGGGGCGAGGCTCTGAGGTGGAGGCCCTGCTGGCCAACGGCCGCTCCCGGATCCTGGCGGCCTTTGAAAAGGCCCGCGGCAAGACGGAGCTGGATGTGGTGGCCCGTTTCAGTGATTTTGAGCGGGAGCTCAGGGAGATCGGTGCCACCGAGGCCGTGGCCCATTTCCGGCGCGAAGCGGTGCTGGCCTCCGAGGCTGACAGGCAGAAGGCCCGGATGACCCTGGGCAAGATGGTCAAGGCGGAGCTGGAGCAGAAACGCAAAGGGTACGCCGAGGCCATCGTCGAGGGGCTCAAAGGGGTTTCGGCGGCCCTTGCTCCCCTTGAGGTGCGGGACGATGCCGTCATCGTGAGCCTGGCTGCCCTGGTGGAGGAGAAGGAGACACCTCGGTTTGAAGAGGCCCTCACCGACCTGGACCGGCGCCTTGAAGACCGGGTGGATTTTCGCCTTATCGGGCCCCTGCCCTGCAACAGCTTTTATACCCTGTCCGTCCAGCAGGTGGACTTTGACGAGATCGACGGGGCCCGAAGGTGCCTCTCCCTTCCTGAGCGCGTGACCCCGTCGGATATCCGGGAGGCTTACCGGCTCATGGTCCGGGAGTGCCATCCGGACAGCCGTTCCCGTGGAGAGCTTCAGGCAGGCCGGTTTGAGGACGTGAGCAAATCGTACCGGTTGCTCCTGGCGTTGTGCGGGGAGGGGCCGGTCTCCTTTGCAAAGGGCGGTGAGAGCCGGTGGCTGACGGTTCAGCGGTCGGATCAAACCGGCAGGGGGGGGCCATGAGAGAGCTGATCCTGGTACCCATGATCCATTCCGACCCCGATTTGGGGGCGGCCGCCGAGAAGATCCGGCTCATGCGGGAAAAACTTTACGGACCGGACCGGCTTGCGCGCCACGAAGCGGTGGTGACGGCCTTCTGGGGAGGGGTCGAGCAGCGCCTGGGAGCCGAGGATGCCCACCGGCTCAAGATCTATCAGGACGGCATGGTGGAGGCCGGCGAGATCGGTGATGCGGTGGTGCGGGAACTGGCCGCCAAGGGCAGCCCCAACTTCCTGTGCATTTCCCGTCTCATGGCGCAGGGGGCGGAGATTCGAAAGACCGAGGACCTCACCCTGATCCGTCGGGAGTACGAACTCACCATGAACCTGGTGCAGGCCCGGTCCCTGTGGCAGAAGCTCTACCGACTGGCCCTGTCGCGGTTTCAGAGACGGGGGCTCCTGAAGCGCCGGGACCGGTTCATGGCGCATCGGATCAACACGACCCTTGAAGACGGGGAGGTGGGCGTTCTCTTTGTGGGGGCGGCCCACCAGGTGCAGCAACACCTTGACGCGGAGATTCGCGTGGAACCTTTTAAAACGCCCGGGCTGGTCCGGGCTTACATGAAGGCGGTGAAACGTCGCGGGGGAGAAGAGGAACTCCTTCGCCTGGGCGAGGAACTGATCGGGTGAAACAAAGGTGACTATGGGCCAATACATCTATGCAGTGGCCGCAACGGGCGAGGAACGGACCCTGGGACTCGGCGGCATCGCCGAGGAAGGGGGGCAGGTGTCCATCATCTGCCATCGGGACATCGGGGCGGTGGTGAGCCCGTCGCCGGTGACGGAGTATGCGGTGAACCGGAAAAACACCATGGCCCACCAGACCGTCATGGAGCAGGTGATGGCCGAGACCCCCATCCTGCCGGTGAAGTTCGGTACCGTGGGCGACGGGGCAGAGGCCATCCGCACAAAGCTCCTGGCCGAGCGTTACGATGAGCTCAAGGCAAAGCTGGCCTACGTGGCGGACAAGGTGGAACTCGGGCTCAAGGTGCTGTGGACCGACCCGTCCCAGGCATATCGGGAGATTGTGGAGGAGAACCGGCAGATCCAGAGGCTCAGGGACCGGCTCAACACGCAGAAGGGCGGGGCGCGTAAGGAGCAGATCCGACTGGGAGAGCTGGTGGCAGGCGCCCTGGCCCGGAAGCGCGAGGCCCTGGATACGCGTATCGGGTCGTTTTTCGACGGGCTCTGGGTGGAGCAGAAGAAAAACCCGCCCCTGGGGGACCGGATGATCACCCACAGCGTCTTTCTCGTGGCCCGGGACAAGGAGAGGGCCTTTGATGAGGCGGTGCACCGTCTGGACGAGAGCACCGAGGGGCGCATGAAGATCAAGTACGTGGGGCCTGTCCCTCCAAACCATTTTATCGAGCTGGTGGTCAGGTGGTAGACCCATGGTGTTGATTCTCGACGACATATTGCTGGCGCCTGTGAAGATGACCGTGTGGGTGGCCGGAAAGCTGCGGGACACGGCGCTTCAGGAGATGACCGACGAAGCCGGCATCCATGAAGAGCTTTTGCACCTCCAGATGCAGTTTGAGATGGAGGAGATTGACGAGGCGGAGTTCGACCGGAAGGAGCAGGCGCTGATGGACCGGCTGGATCGGGCACGGCGCTTGAAAAAAGAGATGGACGAAGGTTGAAAGACGCCTACAACCCTGGACAAAAAAAGGACACAGCCCATGGCGATTTCATTTACCGAGGCCATTCAGAAAGCCCGTGAGGAGCTCAACATGCTCATCGGGCTTGAGATCGACTCCACGGTGAGCGCCGAGCCCAACGCCGAAGGCTGGCGGGTGACGCTCGAAGCCATCGAAAAGAGAGCCATTCCCGACAGCCTGGATATCCTGGGGGTGTACGAAACCATGCTGGACGACGAGGGAAAGGTGTCGGAGTTCAGACGGGTCCGGATGCGCAAGCGCATCGATACCGACGATACGGAGGATTGATCCCATGAGCCTGGAACCGACCCGGGAAAGCAGCGGAAGCCTTGCCGATGTGGTGGACCGGATCCTGGACAAGGGGCTGGTGATCAACGCGGATATTGCCGTGTCCGTGGCCGGGGTGGAGCTCTTGGGAATCCGGATCCGGGCGGCCCTGGCCTCCTTTGAGACGGCGGCCAAGTACGGCCTGGAGTTCCCGTCCGGCACCGAACTCCAGACCCCGGCCTGGGACGAGGCCCTTTCGGCCAAAGAGCACTGTCCCCAGTGCGAGAAGGTCCTCCCCGCCGAAGAGCTCATCACCACCGGTTGCCCCTGGTGCGGCTGGATCAGCGCCAAGGCGAGGCAATCGAACCCCGGCCTCACCACCTCGGTGTAACCCGTGTGGAAGACCCTCATGGACAAGGTCCGCCGGGGACAGGAGGAGAAGCAGGCCCTTCGGCGGCAGAGCGGGTACTGGACCCGATGCCCTTCCTGCGGCAGGGGCGTGGTGAAAAAGGCCTTTTTGAAGAGCGGCTGCTATGTGTGCGGGGCAGGGCCGGACACACCCGGGGAACACCGGTCCCCCCTGGCCTACAAGATCCCCTGTCCCGGGTGCGGGCGCCCTGTGGTGCGGGAGTCCATGGAACGGACCGGGTGCTACCTCTGCGGGTTCTCCCCGGAAGAAACAGGCAAAGGCAACCCCCATGGCCATTGACATCGATGAGAACAACTTAAAGCACGGGGTGCTGGGGCTGGTGGTGGCCCTGGTGGAGGTGATCCAGGACGCCCTGCGGCTCCAGGCCATGAAGCGGGTGGAGGGGGGGAGCCTGTCGGATGAGGAGGTGGACAGGCTGGGCCAGGCCTTGATGGACCTGGACGAGGCCATTGCCGAGATCAAGGCCCAGCAGGGAATCTCCGAGGCCGTGAAAAACGTGCGCGACGGCCTGGACGAGATGGTGGACGACGTCCTGGAGAAAATGATCAATCCGAACCGCTGGTCCGGACCATAAGGCCAGACAAGACAGTGGTGCGTAACTGGCTGAATTGTTTCGGTAGATCCTTGAAATGATGACCTGAGACCTGTTTGTCAAACGTTGCACAAGTCTGGCCCCCGGCAGGGCCGCCGGAAGGCTGTTTTGAACTGAATCGTTACGGCATGTTTCAACCGGTTGAGCCACACCCACCCCAATGGTTTTCTGCCCATGAACCCCATCCTCAGAGAGCGAGTGTTGCAAGAGATCCGGAGCCTGCTTGACGCATACCGGCCGGAGATCCGGCGGCTTGTGCGGGAGGCCTTTGTTCCCGAACTGCAGCGGGTGATCCAGGATGAGATTGCCGGGGCGCTGGCCCCGGAGGCACCGGCTCCCCCGGTGCCGTCCCCTGTGGCTGATGCCCCGGCGGAGCCTAAGCCCTCTTCCCCGGAGGAGGCGCTCCGGGACCCCGGAGAGCCCGGAGAGGGGCGCTATGTCTACGCGGTGATCCGGGGAGAAGCGGGACCTGTGCTGGGCCCCATGGGCATCGACGGCAGGGAGGTCCGCATCATCTGGGAGGATGGCTTAGGGGCTGTGGTCCACGACTGCACGGCCGCACCTTACGAGTCCACGGACGAGGAGACCGTGAAGCAGTGGCTGTTTGCCCATCAGGGGGTCATTGACCGCGCCTGGAGAGAGTTCGGCGGGGTGATTCCCCTCTCCTTTGACACCATCCTGGCAGGGGGTGAGGCGCAGGGAACCGACGAGACCGTGGCGGCCTGGCTTCGCGACGGCCGGGATGATTTTTTGTCCATGCTGGACCGTTTCGCCGGGCAGGCCGAGTACGGGGTGCAGGTGTTCTGGGACGCTCCGGCCATGATGGAGACCCTTGCCCAGGAGAGTGAGAGCGTCCGCCACATGACAGCAGGGCTGGGGGACAAACCCAAAGGGGCGGCCTACCTGCATCGCCAGAAGATCGAGGCGATGCTGAAAAAGGAGCTGGAGACCAAAGCCGACCACTATTTCCGGGAATTTTTCAAGGACATCCAGGGGTGCGTCACCGAGGTCAAGATCGAGAAGACAAAAAAGACCGAGGACCCTGCCCGGCAGATGATCATGAACCTTGCCTGCCTGCTGCCCGAGGCCAGGAGCGGGGAGCTGGGCCGGGAGTTGGAACGCATCCAGGAGATGGTCTGGTTTTCCGTGACATTCACCGGCCCCTGGCCGCCCTACAGCTTTACGTGAGCCCATGGAGCCCGAAAATCACACCAAAGCCACCCTGGTGGATCTCCTGGACCGTATCCTGGACAAAGGGCTGGTGATCCATGCAGACCTGGTGGTCTCCGTGGCCGGGATTCCCCTCATCGGGCTCAACCTCAAGGCGGCCCTGGCCGGTATGGAGACCATGGTGAAGTACGGGATGCTCAAGGACCTGGACGAGAGCATGCGGGCCCGGGAACGCGACGCGCGTCAGCAAAAGGAGGCGTTGCTCCCCAACGGGGAGGCGGTGCTCTTTTCTGCCCACGGGGGATGGTATTGCTCCGAGGGGTTGCACCCGGCCTGGCGATACGGGCACCTCTACCTTACCCGGGAGAGGCTCTTTGTCTACCAGCACCCCTTTGAACGCATGCTTTTTGAGGCCCCTTTAAAGACCGTTGCCCGGTTCGGGGTACCGGAAGGCGCCGCATCCGAGGGCGAAGAGATTCGTGAACTCCACCTGGTGATGGTGGACGGCCGGATGGAAAAGCTCAGGTGCGGTGAGGCGTCCCGGCTCCGGGAGTGTCTGGCGCAGCGGGTGGAAGCCGGCGTCAGCCTCGACAAGGGGGTCTGGAAGTCCATCTGGCAGGGGAACCGGCCCGGGGATGATGCGCTTCCCATGGAGACGGTGTGCAAATAGGCGTGCAGGCATCTGCGTAACGCATCACTTACAATGAGGCAGCCCATGGACCGAGTCATCGGCATCGACCTTGGAACCTCCAACACGGTGGCCGCCGTGGTGGACAACGGACGGGCCCGCATCATCCCCAACAGGGAGGGCGAGCGTCTGACGCCGTCGGTGTATGCGGAGACCGAAGAGGGGCGCGGGCTTGTGGGGAGCGCGGCCAGGCAGCGGCTGGCAGGGGGCGGCGGCGATGCGGTCTCCAGCGTCAAGCGGCTCATGGGCAGCGGAAGGCAGGTGATGGTCCGGGGTACGCCCCGGTCACCGAAAGAGATCTCGGCGGCCATCATGGCCCGAGTCAGGGCCGACGCCGAGAAGGCCCTGGGCGGCCCCGTGACTCAGGCGGTGATCACCGTGCCGGCCTATTTTCATCACGCCGCCCGGGAGGAGACGCGCCAGGCGGGCCGGGACGCGGGTTTTGAGGTGCTCAGGATCATCAACGAACCCACGGCAGCGGCCCTGGCCTACGGCCTTCATCGTCAGGAACTCTCCACGGTGCTGGTGTGGGACTTAGGGGGAGGCACCTTTGACGTCTCCGTTCTGGAACTTGCCGAGGGCTTCTTTGAGGTGCGTGCGGTGTGCGGGGACAACCGCCTCGGCGGGGATGACTGGGACCGTCGCTTTGCCGACCACGTGGCCGCACGGATCAAGGCGTCATGCGGTGTGGATATCCGGGGCGACTCCCAGGTGCTGGCGCGGCTGGGGCTGGTGTGCGAAGGGGTGAAAAAAAGGCTGTCGGACAAGCCGGTGGCCAGACTCTCCCTGCAGCACCTGTCCGGAGCGCCCCGGGGCGTGGCGGCCTTTGAGGAGGTCATGGAGCGGTCGGTCTTTGAAGCGGCAACCGAAGACCTGGCGAACCGGCTCCTTGCCCCCACGGAACGCGCCCTCTCCGATGCGGGGCTTTCGGCCGATGATATCGACAGGGTCCTTCTGGTGGGCGGGGCCACCCGCATGCCCGGTATTCGGGCGCTTGCCGAGTCTTTTTTCCGTCAGCGCCCCTGTCTGGACGTCAACCCCGACGAGGTGGTGGCCATCGGGGCGGCGGTGCAGGCCGGGATCATCACCGGAGAGATCCGTGATGTGGTGCTGGTGGACGTTACCCCTCTGTCCCTCGGCATCGAGTCCCAGGGCGGGCTCTTTGCCCGCATCATCCCCCGGAACACCACCATCCCCACTTCGGCGCAGGAGCTGTTCACCACGGCCCGAGACGGTCAGGAAACCATGGACATTCACGTGCTGCAGGGGGAGCGGGAGATGGCTTCGGACAACATCAGCCTGGGGGCGTTTCAGCTCTCGGGCATCCCTCCCCTTCCCCGGGGGCAGGCCCACGTGGAGGTCTGTTTTTCCATCGATGCGGACGGCATCGTCACGGTCTCTGCCGAGAATCTCCAGACGGAATCCAGGGAAACCCTCTCCATCGACGCCATGAAGGAGATGAAAGATGAAGAGGTGAGCCGGGTGCTTGCCGATGCCGAGGCCTGTGCCCAAGGGGACCTGGAGAAGCGGGAACAGATCGAGGCCGCCACCCGGGCAGAGACCCTGATGCGGTCTGTGGAGGCCCTCTTGGAAGATCCCTCGGCCTCCATGGCCGAGGTCCTGGTCCAGAAGATTGAAGCCCATGTTGCCCTGTGCCGGGAGGCTCTGGAACGGGGCAGCGCCCTTGAGATCAGGAGCCGTTGCGCAGCGTTGCAGTCCCTTGTGTCCACCTCCGACCCCCATGCAAAGGAATCCGGCCATGAGACCCCGATTGAGCACCATGCCCCCTTTGACCAAACCCGCCCCGCGCCTGAAGCCCCATGAGACCCTGATCCTGAGGGACCAGGGGGGATTCAGGTCGCATCCGGGGGCAGGCTGGAAGGTGGTGGAGTGCCTGTTCACGGACAGGCGGTTGATTTTCTGGCAGCTCCGGAAGATTCTTCTGGAGATTCCCCTGGGGTCCATCACGGACCTGCGCCTGGGGACCTTCTATTATGTGCTGCGCAAGCGCCATGCCCTGGGGGTGTGCTTCCACCCCGGTGGAACCCTTCGTCCCCGGATGATCTGGTTCATTGTCAACGGGGCATCCAGCTGGAAAGCCAGGCTGTTCCAGATGGCCCTGCTGAAGGTGGATGAGGCCCTGATTGAAACCCTTGCCGAGAGGCTCGACGACAGCTGCCGGGCCATCCTCATGCACCTCTGGGAACAGGGACATGCGCGGATTGCGGACCTGGCCGAGGTCTGCGGCACAGACAACCACATGGACGTGTTGATGCACATCAGGGATGCCATCAACCCCGTGGCCGTCAAGACCATGGGCTGCCCGATCCTCAGTTTTGAACGCAAACGGGTGGACCCGGCGTCAGGGGAGACCGTCCTTTTCAGCTGGTGGCTTGCCGGCAGCCCGGAGAAGCGGGCTCCTTCACCGGAGCGCCTGCTGGATCTCTTTGACGAGGGCGGGCACTATCAGGTCATCATAGACGTCAAAGGGGTGGGGCGAAGCGATCTTCATGTGGGGGTGGAGGGCAGGGAACTGACCGTTGCGTCGCGCCATCCGGCGTCGCCGTGGGTGGAGCGGTTTGAGCTGCCTGAAAAGGTCGTGTTCGACGCCCACCGGGTAAACCTTAAAAACACCCTGCTTGAGATCTGCCTCCGGAAAGCCGAGGACGGTTACGAGGCCTGATTTTCCGTTTTTCCCGGCCGCCCATGGCCGGGACCGTCATGAACCCGCGCAGAGGATGCACTCTCCCATCAAACCCGACTACCTCCATAATCCCAACCTGAAGCTTCTTCTCTTCGGCGGAAAAGGCGGTGTGGGCAAGACCACCTTGTCTGCGGCTGCCGCCATCTCCCTTGCCGAAGCCCGCCCGGCCTCCAGGGTCCTTCTGCTTTCCACGGACCCTGCCCATTCCCTTTCCGATTGCCTGGGCATGGATGTCTCCCATGACATGACCCCGGTGCCCCTGAACGGGCAGGGGAACCTCTTTGCCCGCCAGCTCTGTGCGGAGACGCTGGCAAACCGCTTCAGGGAGCGCAACGGAGAGATTCTGAAGACCATCGCCGAACGGGGGACCTACTTTGACCGGGAGGATATCTCCGGGTTTTTCGCCCTGTCCATGCCCGGCCTGGACGAGGTGATGGCCGTCCTTGAGGTGGCCGACCTCCTGGCTGAGGGCGCGTGTGATCTCCTGATCCTGGACACGGCCCCCACGGGGCATACCTTGCGCCTCCTGGCCCTTCCGGAGCACATGCGCACCTGGATCCGGGTGATGGACCTGATGCTGCACAAGCATCGCTACATGGCATCGGTCTTCTCCGGGAAGAGGTACACCAAGGACCGGTGTGACCGTTTCCTTGAGACCCTGGGCCGGGATATCGAGGGGGTGGGAACCCTTTTCAGGAGTGGTCACCTGACCCGCTTTGTGCCGGTGATGACCCCGGAGCTCATGAGTTTTCGTGAGACCGAGCGGCTGGTGCAACACCTTGAAGCCGACCATATTCCGTGTCGGGAGATCCTCGTGAACCGGGTGGACCCGGCAGGCAACGCTGGGATTTTTGGGGAGATCAAGGCGAGGTTCCGCCAGTATGGCCTGGTTCTGGTGCCAAAGGAGGGGGCAGAGGTGAAAGGGCTCCCCGGCCTGAAAGCCCTGGGGGCCCGCATGGAGGGGGAAGGGCCTGAGACTGGGCCTGTGGTCCCGAACCCCTGGGATAAAGCCAAGGCCCCGGACCACGCAACGGAACCGATCCTTTCGGGGCTCTGTGACTCTGCGGTGTGTCGGTTCCTTCGCTACGGGGTGGCCGCCGACCTGGAGGTCATTGTGGTGGGGGGCAAAGGCGGCGTGGGGAAAACCACGGTGGCGGCATCCCTGGCGGTTCAGCTGGCCGATTGCTTCAAGGGAAAACGCTTTTTGATTGTCTCAACGGACCCGGCCCATTCGCTGTCCGATGCCTATCACACGCCCATCGGAGACCGGGTCACGCCCATAACAGAGAACCTCTCGGCGTATGAGATCCATGCCGATGGGTTGTTTGAGCGTTTCAAAGAGGGGTACCGCAAGGAGATCCAGGCGCTTTTCAAGCGGTTTGCAGGGCGCGGCATGGATATCGCCTTTGACCGTGAGGTGATGGCAGAACTTCTTTCCCTGGCCCCATCGGGCCTCGACGAGATCATGGCCCTGGATGCGGTGATGGATGCCAGGGGGGACGGCGCCCATGACATCCTTATACTGGACGGCTCGCCCACCGGTCATCTGTTGCGATTCCTGGAGATGCCCGGTCTGGTGAGGGCATGGCTCACGGCCTTTTTTGCGGTGTTGAGAAAGTACCACGGGGCGGTGAAGCTGACGGCAACCATCGAACGGGTCCTTGACCTGTCCCGGCGTGTCCGGAGGATGCAGGGGGCGCTGCAGGACAGGGAGAAGACCGCCTTTGTCTGCGTGACCCTGCCTGAAAGCATGGTCCTTGCCGAGACGGATCGCCTGGTGGCATCCGTGGCCCAGGCCGGGATCTCCTGCCAGCACCTTGTGGTGAACCGGGTGACGCGGAAAGAGGACCTGGAAGCTGCCGGTGCCCGTTTCTCCCGGTTGGAGGTTACGGGGATTCCCGAACAGCATGCTGCCTTGCACTGCCCGGGGGGAACCCCGGTAGCCAGGGCCTGACCTCCCTATAATTAAAGATGCGGGCGTCCCAGGGGGGATTCTCAGGTGTTGGCTGCGGCCTCCGTAAGCCAGGCTGTCAGCCTGGTTTTGGAGGGCACCTTGCCCACGGCTTTGACCTCGCGGTTGATGATGAGGGCAGGGGTTCCCATGACGCCGTAAGATGCAATCTCCTTGAGGTCCCGGACATGGTCGAGGTCGGCCTCGATACCGGCCTCGGCCATGACGGTCATGATCTCTCGCTCCAGGCGCTCGCATTGGGGGCATCCCGGCCCCAGGACCTTTATTTCAAGGATGCCTTCGGTCACTGCGTCCTCCTCCGGTGCGCCGATATGCCGGAGGTAGGCCCTGTGAAAGGCTTCTTCATAGGTGGGGGCGGCCGCCGGGGCGATGTAGTTTTGTGCCGATAGTTTTTCAAGGAGAAACCTTCCCGCCTTGGTGTCGGGGGTGCCGTTAAATCTCTCTGCTGCCTCGGCAAGGGCCTCTTTGAGGCCCCGGATGCCGATGGTGTGTTTGCCGACGCGTAGTTTCGTGATGTGATCCATGCTGAATACCCGTGCTATGCAATGATGAGGTTGAAGAGGTATCCCACCAGGAGGATGCCGGTGCCCACCACCCCGATGAAGGTGGCGATCAGGCGCGGCTTCAAAACCTTTCGGAGGATGATGATCTCGGGAAGGGAGAGGGCGATGACCGACATCATGAAGGCCAGGACGGTCCCTAGGGCCGCGCCTTTGCCCAGGAGGGCCTGGACAATGGGAATGATGCCCGCGGCGTTGGAGTACATGGGGATGCCCAGAAGAACCGACAGGGGCACGGACCACCAGGCCGACTTGCCCATGAACCCGGCCATGACCCCTTCGGGGACGTAGCCGTGGATACCGGCTCCCACAGCGATGCCCAGGATGACATAGAGCCACACTTTGCCGAGGATCTCCCCCACGGCCTCGACGCCGGAGCCGATCCGATCCCCCCAGGTCAGTTTGTCTTCAGCCATGGGACCGGCCCCTGCCTGGATTTCGTGGACCCAGGATTCCAGGTGGCCTTCCATGTTGAGTTTGCCGATGACCCACCCGGCGATCATGGCGATGGCCAGGCCGGTGCCAAGGTAAAGGGCCGCCACCTTCCACCCGAATAGGCCGTACAGAAGAACAAGAGCGATTTCGTTGACCATGGGAGCGGCAATGAGAAAGGAGAAGGTCGCCCCCAAGGGGACACCGGTGGTGACAAACCCCAGGAAAAGGGGGACCGCCGAGCAGGAGCAGAAGGGGGTGACGATCCCCAGCAGTGCGGCCAGGATGTTTCCGGTGAAAGCGCCTTTTCCGGCCAGCATGGCCCGGGTTTTTTCCGGGGTAAAAAAAGAGCGGACAATCCCCACGGCAAAGACCACCAGGGTGAGGAGCATGAGCACCTTGGGCACTTCGTAGATGAAGAAGGCAAGGGCGCTTCCCAGGTGGCTTTCCCGGTCAAAACCTGTCAGGGCGGAGAGAAGGGCGGTACCGGCCTCGGCCAGGGGGGCCAGGTTGAGGTAAACGACAAACCAGAGGGCGATGCCCAGGGCACTTGCCGTGATCATGGAACGTGTTTTTGATTTTTCTTCCCCGGGGACGTTGGCGGTGTCACGGGGCGTTGCCTCTTTTTTGCATGGGCACTGTGTGTTTGTCAGGAGCTGGTGGGTCATGGCCGACCTCCTATTTGTCTGTCTGTGAAACTATATATCGCCATTTAACGATTTAATTGGGCGGATGTTTCCCTGCAAGGGAAAGGCGCAGGCCAGTCTTCGTCATGTGGCGGCGGTTTTATATAAATCGTTATTTGTGAATATAGCTATTTAGTGGGCGCTGTCAAGGCGTTTGATTCCATGAAGGGGCCTTTTTAATGTCGCCATCTGGGGTTGGCCGGGTGACACAAACAAAAAAACCCCGGAGGCTTAAGCCTTCGGGGTTTTCATATATCGGCTCTGTCCGAAACGGACAGTTGTTTTTGGCTCCCCAGCACGGATTTGAACCGCGGACCCAGTGGTTAACAGCCACTTGCTCTGCCGACTGAGCTACTGGGGATCAGTCAAAAGACTCGGACTATTTAGTGTGATTTGTCGGTGGTGTCAATAGAAAAATGCATGCCCATGGCCTTTAGCTGTCCAGGACCTTCCGGACCTTGGCTGCAAGGTCCTCTGAGGTAAAGGGTTTTTGAATAAACGAGGTGCCGTGGTCGAGGACACCCCGGCGGCTGATGACGTTGTCCGTGTACCCGGATACGTACAACACCTTCAGGGTCGGTGCAAAGGTCACCAGGTGGTCGGCCACCTCCTTGCCGCTCATGCCGGGCATGATGACGTCGGTGACCAGAATGTGGATGGTTCCGGTGTGGGTCTTGAAGCGTGTGATGGCCTCTTCGCCATGACTTGCCTCCAGGACGGTATAGCCCTTGCCGGCCAGGATGCGCCGGGCGGTTCGCCTTACGCTCTCTTCGTCTTCCACCAGCAGGATGGTTTCGGTGCCCCGGGAGCTGGGTTTGGGGGCCGGGGCCCGGGGTGGTGCCGGGCAACTGGTGGATTCGTCTACCCGGGGCAGGCAGACCCGGAAGCATGTCCCTTGTCCCGGCCTGCTCCGGACCCGGATGTTTCCCCGGCTCTGCTTGACGATACCGTAGACGGTGGCAAGCCCGAGACCCGTGCCTTTGCCGTTTTCCTTGGTGGTGAAAAACGGGTCAAAGATGTGGGCCTGGGTCTTTTCGTTCATGCCTTCCCCGGTATCGGTCAAGACGAGCATCACCATGGGGCCCGGCGGCCGGGCGCCGGGGCCTGGGGGCTCTGCGTCGTCGGTGACGTTGCGGGTCTCGATGGTGAGGGTTCCCCCGCGGGGCATGGCGTCCCGGGCGTTGACGGCCAGGTTGGCGATGATCTGCTCCATCTTGCCCTCGTCTGCCCGGGTGTTGCCAAGGTCCGGGGCGAGGCGTTTTACGAGCTTGATATCTTCTCCGATGATGCGGGAGAGCATTTTTTCCATGCGGGAAACCACCGTGTTCAGGTTCAGGCAGGTGAGCCGCATGGGCTGCCTGCGGCCGAAGGCCAGGAGTTGACGGGTGAGGCGGGCGCATCGATCGGCCGCTTCCTGGATTTCGCGGATGTCCTCGTGCATGGGCTCTTCCGGGGAGAGGTCGTTGAGGAGCATGCCGCTCACCGCCAGGATGGGGGTCAGGGCGTTGTTGAAGTCATGGGCCACCCCACCGGCCAATCGTCCGATGGCCTCCATTTTCATGGCCTGGTGGAGCTGCTCTTCCAGCTTTTTGTGCTTGGTGATGTCCTGGAATGTTCCGGTCAGTTTTTCAACCTTGCCCGCAGGGCCCGCGGCACGGCCCGTGACGCGGGCCTGGAGGTTCCGGCCCCCCGCCGTGGTGACGTGGAGCTCCAGGTCAAAGGGGGTGGCTGTTTTTCGGCAGGAGGCAAGGGCTTTTTCCATGGCTGGCCTGGATGTGGTGTCGCAAAACGCCAGGGCTTCGGCAAGGGTCACGGGTTTGCCTTCGGGGATCTCGTGGATGCGGTAGGTCTCCCGGGTCCAGCGCATGGCTCGGGTCGACAGGTCCAGCTCCCAGCCGCCCACCTTTGCCATGGCCCCCATTTCGTTGAGCAGGGTTTCGCTCTCCCTTAGGGCTCCTTCCACACGGTTTTTTGCCAGGGCGATGCCGATGCTTGTTCCCAGGCCTTCAAAGAAATGGATCATCTCCCGGTTGAAGCAGCCGGGCCGGGAGTCCCCTAAGTGGAGCAGGCCCAGGATCTGTTCATCCGCCTTCAGGGGGATCAGGGCCACCGATTGAAACCCCTGGACGCTGCAGAGGTTGCGGGGGCAGGCTTCTTGTATGGGGGAGGGGGCGGGTTGGCCCCAGGTTTCGGTGCTGTTGGTCCAGAAGCTCCCCCCGTCGGTGAACCCGGGGGGCCGGGGGACGGTTCCTCCTGAGAGCACCCGGCCGCAGAGGCCGTCCAGCAGGGCCTCTCCCTTGCTGTTTCGAAGGGCGCTCCCGTCGGCGCCACGCCTGCACAGGAGGGCCTCGGCCTGAACAAAGTGTTCGGAGAACCCCTGGGTGTGGCCGTAGGGGCACTCGTCGCCGTCCCGCAATCGGATGCCCAGGGCCTCCACATGGGTGCTGCGCCGGATGATGGAAAGGATCTCTTCCAGAAAGTCCGGCGAGCGCTCCTTGCGGTTGAGAAGCTCCAGCACATCCCGGGCCAGCCGGTCCCGGCTTCGAGAACGCCTTGCCTCCAGCATGGTCCCCATCCGACGGGCCAGGTTGTCTATGAGTTCCCTCTCTTCCTTGAGAAAAGGGCCTTCGTCCAGGGGCGGGCACTCTTTGAGGACAAAGACCTCCACCTGGCCCACCTCTTCCCCTGAGACCAGGATATCTGCGGAGAGGGTCCAGGGCGTTTCCCGGAAGCCCGTGCTGGTGAACCGGTGGCGGTGGCAGGTGATGCGGGCGCAGGTGAGTTCCGGGTAGAACCAGCCCGCGGGGATGATGGAGACCACCTCCTGCAACACCTCCCTGATGGGGGCGTTGGAGTCCGCCGCGATGCGGGACACCTCGTAGAGGCAGTGGAGCTCCTTAACCCGTTCGGTGAGGGCCCGTGTCTTCATCATGAGGGCCGCCTCCGAGGCTTTGAGCTTGCCGATGTCGTGGCTTGACCCCACGATACCGATGGGGGTGCCAGCGTCGTCCCTCACCACGGCAAAGGTGGCCGACGCCCAGGCCGAAGAGCCGTCTTTTCTCGTGAACTCGATCTCCATGGTGATGGAGAGCTTTTTCAGGGGATCGGTGAGGCTTTCCGGGGTGATGGTGGTGTTGTACGCCTCCATGACCCGTCGGTAAGAGTCCGGGGTCATCTGCTTGGACAGGGGCAGGCCTTTGAGTTCATCTGCGGTGTACCCGCGGCTGCGCGCGGCGCTGATCCAGATGGGGTACAGGTTCATGTCCATGAGCCAGATCACGTCCCGCATGTTGTCCAGGACCATGCGAAGCCGAAGCTCTTTTTCGATGGTGTGCAGGGCAAAGGCGAGGTCACCCCCGGCCTCCTCCAGGAGGCTCAGTTCGTGCAGGTCGCTTGCCAGCTGACGCGGCATGGCCAGGGTCATGAGACCATAGACCCTGTCGGCGTGCTCCAGGCGGATGGTGATGGCGGCGTGGTCGCGGCTCTTGCCGGACAGGGGGCACCCGGCGCAATCGCCGTGGGGGAGGCGCGTGAGAACAGGGGTCGGCTGGATCAGGGCTTTTTCATAGCATCGGGACAACGTGCCGGCTTTGAGGTTGTCCAGAAACGGGGGAAAGGCGTTGCCGAGGCCGGTTTCCGCAGCGGTTTCCAGTTTTCCCGAGGCATCCAGCAGGGTGATGAAGGCAAAGTGGAACCCCCGGGTTTCGATGAGTTTTCGGCAGGCGTCCCGGATGAGGCGGGCGGGTTTTTTCTCCCGGACGATGAGCTGGTTGACGTGGCGGATGCCCAGGAGCACGGAGTTGAGGTGGCTGAGCTGGAGGGTGCGCGCCTCCACCATCTGCTCAAGCTGCCTTCGGTGGGTGTCGAGTTCCAGCAGGGTCCGGACTTTCCCAATGAGGATGGCCGGGTCAACGGGCTTGACGATGTAATCGATGCATCCGGCCTCATAGCCCTTGAAGGCCTGGTGCTCATCTGCTGTGGCGGCGGTGTTGAAGATGATGGGGAGCACCCGGGTCCGCTCCTCTTCCCTGAGGATTGCCGCCAGTTCGTAGCCGTCCATGCCCGGCATCTTCACATCCACGACGGCCACGGCAAAATCGTTGTCCAGGGTGGCCACAAGGGCCTGGTTGCCGCTTGAGGCTTCGATGATCTCCACATCCAGGCAGGCGAGGGTTCTCCTGAGGGCAATGAGGTTCTCCTGCTTGTCGTCGACAATGAGGATCTTCTGCCTGTGCGTCCAGGGGCAGGGGTCTGTGGGGGCGGCGCTGGGCATGTCTGTGGTGTGAGTCATCGAAGGGTCCTTGCAACGTTTCCCATGTGCGTTGACTGGGGGTCGGTTTGTGCCTTTTTGTCAGCGGAGGCGCTTGATGGGTTCCTTTCTATCGGTGAAGCCACACGCGCATCATGGAGATGAGGCGGTGGGGGTCCACGGGCTTGGGCATGTAATCGCTGGCACCGCTGGCCAGGCATTTGGTGCGGTCCTCTTTCATGGCCTTGGCCGTGAGGGCGATGATGGGCAAATGCCGGAAGGCCTCTTGGGCGCGGATTCTCCTGATGGTCTCGAACCCGTCCATGACGGGCATCATGACATCCATGAGCACCAGGTGCAGGTCGGGCTCCCGGGACAGGACCTTCAGGGCCCGCTCCCCGTTGTCTGCCTTGAGGGGAATCATGCCCCGTTCCCGCAGGAGTTTGGAAAGGGCAAAGGTGGCGCGCATGTCGTCGTCGACAATGAGCACCTTTTTGTCCCGCAAAAGAGCATCGGTGTCGTGGAGGTTGGTGATGATCTGTTTCTGCCGATCCGGCATGCGGCTCACCACCTGGTGGAGGAAAAGGGAGACTTCGTCCAGGAGCCTCTCCTGGGAGCGGACGTCTTTTACGATGATGGCATCGGCGTGTTCCCGGATGCCCATCTCCTGTTCGACGGTGAGGGCCCGGGCCGTGTAGATGATCACCGGTGAGAGGGGCACCCCTTCGCTGCGGAGGGTGCGCAGGAGTTCCAGGCCGTCCATGTCCGGCAGGCCCAGGTCGAGGACAACGCAGTCAAAGCGCCTGGCCCGAAGGGCATCCATGGCCTCTGAGGCCGAGGTCGCCTCTGTGGCTTGCACCCCCTCGCACTCGATGAGGCCCACCACGCTTTGGCGGGTCTCCCGGTTGTCGTCCACCACCAGAACGTGCTTGGGCCGTTGGGCCGTCATCTCTTCCAGGGTTGAAAATGTCTTCTCCAGCACTTCGGTGCTCACGGGCTTGGTGGCGTGCCCCACGGCCCCCAGGCGGAGGGCTTCGGCTGCCGCGTCGTGGGCGGAGATGATGTGCACCGGGATGTGGCGGGTGCGAAGGTCCTCCTTCAAGGCGGTGAGCACCGCCCATCCATCCATCCCCGGAAGGGTGATGTCCAGGAGCACGGCGCAGGGCCGGTGCGTTTTCAGCAGCGCCAGGCCCTCCTCCCCGGATGGGGCGGCCAGGCACTTGAACCCTTTGTCCCTGCACGTGGTGCAGAGGTGACGGGCAAAGACAGGGTCGTCCTCAATGACGAGGATGATCCTGTCGTCCGGGCCCAGGGCCTTGCGGTCATCCTGGACCGGTAAGGGCGCAGGGGCTTCGGTGTCGGGGGCCGGGACCGGATCCGGGATGGATTGCCCGGGCGGCGGGGCAACGGGGAGGTAAAGGGTGAAGGTGGCTCCCTTGCCCGGCTGGCTGGTGAGTTCTATTTCGCCTCCCAGAAGGGTGGCGAGCTTCCGGGCGATGGAAAGGCCCAGCCCCGTGCCTCCGTAGCGCCGGGTGGTTTTTCCGTCGGCCTGTTGAAAGGCGTCGAAGATGATTTGCTGGCGGCTCTCTTCGATGCCGATGCCCGTGTCGGCAACGGACAGGGCCAGGGTGGTTTCGGGCGTGAGGTTTGATTGAAGGAACCGGGCGCCTTCCGGGCAGGGGGCGGCGGTGAGGGTGACGCGGCCCGAAGCCGTGAACTTGATGGCATTGGCCATGAGGTTGTTGATGATCTGGTCCAGGCGCTTTCGGTCCGTCATGATGTGCGTAGGGGCCTCCGGTGAGACCGATGTCACCAGGTCGAGGCCCTTGTCTTTTGCCAGGTGCCGGAACCCTGCCTGCATATCGGACGTGAACTCCTTGAGGTCCACGGTGACCGGGGCCAGCTCCATGCGCCCGGCCTCGATTTTGGAGAGGTCGAGGATGTCGTTGATGAGGTTGAGCAGGTCTGTGCCGCTGGCGTGGATCACCTCGGCGGATTCCACCTGCCCGGGGGTCAGGGTCTCCTCCTTGTTGTCGGCAAGGGACCGGGCCAGGAGCAGCAGGCTGTTCAGGGGTGTGCGGAGCTCATGGGACATGTTGGCCAGAAACTCCGATTTGTACGAACTGGCCAGGGCCAGGGCTTCGGCCTTCTCTTCGGTCTCTTTTTTTACACTGAGCATTTCCCGGGCCTGGCGCTGGAGGAGCTCGTTCTTCTCTTCGAGCTCCTCGTTGATGGCCTTGAGCTCTTCCTGCTGATCTTTGAGCCTCTCTTCGGAGCGCAGCAGGGTCGATGCCTGTCCTTCCAGCTCTTCGTTGGACTGGCGCAGCTCCTCCTGCTGGGCCCGGAGCTCTTCCGACAGCTTTTCGGACTCTTCCAGGGAGAGGGCAAGGCGTGTGCGGCCCTGGGTGTTTTCCACGGCCAAGGCGATGCTGCCGGCCACCAGGTCCAGAAACTGGGACTGGGACTCCGAAAAGGTGGTGAGGGTGCCGAGTTCCAGAACCGCCTTGACCTGATCGTTGCGGATCACGGGTTTGATGCACAGGGTGGTGGGGGCTGCCGTGCCCAGGCCCGACTCGATGGTGATATAGCCTTCGGGGACCTGGGTGAGGATGATCTCCTCTTTTTCCAGGGCGGCCTGGCCCACGAGCCCTTCGCCGGGGCGGTAGGCGGATGCCAGGTGCTTGCGCCGCTTGTGGGCGTAGCTGGCCACCAGGCGCAGGGTCCCGGCCTCGTCGGCCAGATAGATCAGGCCGGTGACGGCGCCCAGGTACTTGCAGAGAAAGGTGATGATCCGGCGGCAGAGGGCTTCGGGGTCAAGCTCGCTCTGCATGAGGTGGGAAAGTTTCGCCTGGCCGGTTTTCAGCTCATTTTGATCTTCCAGGGCCCGGGCCGTTTTTTTGCGGTCGGTGATGTCCCAGAAGCTTTCGATGATGCCCCCGAAGGTCCCGTCGGGTTTTTCAAGGCGCATGGCGTTGAGGAGGTAAAAGGCCTGGGAGCCGTCGGGGTGTTTTTTCTCCACCTCGGTGTGGATGTGGGTGGTGGCCCCTGTTTTCATCTGGGTGAGGGGGCAGGCATCGGTGTGGCACAGGGGACCGCCGAAGGACTCGTAGCATTTCACGGGGCCGGGTCCCGGGGGGGCGCTTCCGGCCAGGGCCGCCAGGGTGTCGTTGGCCTGGACCTGGTTGAACTGGCTGTCCACCATGCGTTTGCCGTCCACCCCCACATGGAAGAGGGTGTCCAGCTCGGCATGGGTGCGGAGCATCTCCTGTTCTGTTTTGCGATACGCCACAAGGGCCAGGAGAAAGGCGATGAGGTAGCCGGAAAACCGCAGGAGGTGCCAGAACCACCAGCCTGCTTTCCAGGAGGTGGTAACGGAGAACAACATGCCTGAGATGCCGAACAGAAGGGCCAGGAGGAGAAAGAGGAGTTCTTCCTGCTGCCTGGTCCGGCTGTAGTTCACCGCAAAGTTGAGGGCGGCCATGAGGATAAGAAGGCCCCCGGCAAGGGCCGTGATGTCGGCGGGGGAGAGGCCTGGGGAGCCTGCCTGGGGAAGCGGCTGGCCCTGGGGCCAGGTGGTGATGAGCGTGCCTGCGGCCACCGAGGCGAGCAGGGTTGCGTTGGCTGCCACCAGCACTGTTGTGCGGGAGAGGGGACGGTCGGGGAACCAGACCAGGGCGAAAAAGAGGCCGCCTGTCAATACGGAGAGGCTGCGAAACCAGATGAAGGCCCGGCCCTCGGGGGTGCAGCTGTGGAAGATGTCGAAGACGGCCATGGCGATGAGGGCCAGGGCGATCCACATCCTTCGGGTGGTGGTTTTTTCCTGGCTCAGGAGGAGGAGGGCGGCCAGCACCAGGCCGAGGGTGGCCCCGGCCACCTCCAGGGAGGTGTGGAGGGGCTGGGAGACGAGGCGCCAGTCCGGGTAGCGGGTGCCGATGAACAGAGTGCCCATGAGGGGGATCGCACCGCCGAGTCCCAGGGCCGTGGAAAGCCACTGGCCGGAGTGTGGGCGTTGCTCAATGGAAAATTCCCGTGTGGAGCGGGCCATGGCCTATCTCCTTGGGGTGACGCGGTCCGCCGAAGGCGGCTGGCCGGTGGCCAGGTTGGGATGCCCTGATGTGGAGACCGCCCGCGTCGTTCAATTGTCGGGTTGTGTTTGTTTTTGCCCGGCCCACGGGGGTTCCCACGGAAACCGAGGCGGGCCTTTCAAGGGGCTTTGCTGTGGTATGCCGTGGTGTCCGGTGAGCCTCTGCAAAGGGGGGGAAAGGAAACGCTTTCCTTTTATACCATATCGTGTTCCGTCAAGGAATGGCCATGTGCGGGGTATTGGAACGTTTTTTCAGGAGGTTACCTGTGTTGGGCGGCGAAAAGGCACAAAAAAACCCCGAAGGCAGGGCCTTCGAGGTTTTTTATATCGGCGCTGTCCGAAACGGACAGTTGTTTTTTGGCTCCCCAGCACGGATTTGAACCGCGGACCCAGTGGTTAACAGCCACTTGCTCTGCCGACTGAGCTACTGGGGATCAGTCAAAAGACTCAGACTATTTAGCCCGAACTTCGGGCGGTGTCAATTAAAAAACAGGGCGAGGACCCTGTTTTTTTTGCCCCCGGCACCGGCGGGAAACCGGTGCCGGGGGTATCTGACTTGAATTGCTCTACGATTCGATTTTTTTGATTCGAAGGGCCAGTTCGTTGAGCTGGGCCATGCCCGCCTCGGAAGGGGCATCGGTGAGCATGCAGGAGGCCTTCTGGGTTTTGGGGAAGGCGATGACGTCACGGATGGAGGGCATGCCGCACAGGATCATCACCAGGCGGTCCAGGCCGAAGGCGATGCCGCCGTGGGGAGGCGCACCGGATTCCAGGGCGTTTAAGAGGAAACCGAACTTCTCCTCGTACTCTTCCTTGTCCATGCCCAGGGCCGAGAACATGCGCTCCTGGATGGCTCGGTCGTGGATACGGATGCTGCCCCCGCCGATCTCGGAGCCGTTGAGAACCAGGTCGTAGGCCCTGGAACGCAGCTTCAAAGGATCGGTCTCAATGTGCTCGTAATCCTCCTCCAGGGGTGCGGTGAAGGGGTGGTGCAGGGACTGGTAGCGTTTTTCCGTCTCGTCGTACTCGAAGAGGGGGAAGTGGGTGACCCACACAAAGCGGAACTCGTCCTTGTTGATGAGGCCCAGTTTTTCGGCCAGGTGGTTTCGCAGGTTGCCCAGGGATTCGTTGACCACCTTGGGCTGGTCCGCCACAAAGAAGATGAGGTCGCCGGGCTCCATGTCGATGCGCTCGGCCAGGGCCTTCTTCTCGTCGTCGGTGAAGAACTTGGCGATGGGGGACTGCCACTCGTTTTCCTTGACCTTGATCCAGGCCAGGCCCTTGGCGCGGTAGATGGAGACGAACTTGGTGAGGTCGTCGATCTCCTTGCGGGAGAAGTCGATGCAGCCCTTGGCGTTGAGGGCCTTGACCATGCCGCCTTTTTTGACCACGTCGGCAAAGACCTTGAAGCCGGAGGTCTCCACGATGGAGGAGACATCTTTAAGCTCCATGTCGAAGCGCAGGTCGGGTTTGTCCAGGCCGTAGCGGTCCATGGCGTCTGAGTAGAGGAGGTGCTCAAAGGGGGGCTCAAGGTCCACACCGAGCACCTCTTTAAAGACGCTTGAGACCATGCCTTCGGCGATGGACATGATCTCTTTTTCACCTACAAAGCTCAGCTCCATGTCGATCTGAGTGAACTCGGGCTGACGGTCGGCGCGCAGGTCCTCGTCGCGGAAGCACTTGACGATCTGGTAGTAGCGGTCGAAGCCGCTCATCATCAGGAGCTGCTTGAAGAGCTGGGGCGACTGGGGCAGGGCGTAGAAGAGGCCCTGGTTCACGCGGCTGGGCACCAGGTAGTCCCGGGCGCCTTCCGGGGTGCTTTTGGTGAGGAAGGGGGTCTCGATGTCGAGGAATCCCTTGCCGCTGAGGTAGTTTCGAACCGCCTGGGTGGTCTGGTGCCGGGCGATGATGTTTTTCTGGTACTTGGGACGCCGCAGGTCGATGTGGCGGTTCTTAAGGCGGATGTTCTCACCCACCTCGATGTCGTCTTCGACGGCGAAGGGCGGGGTCACGGCGCGGTTCAGGATGCGCAGCTCGTCCACGTTCACCTCGATGGCGCCGGTGACCATTTTGTCGTTGACCATGTCTGCGGGGCGCGCGGCCACGGTGCCCCGGACGCCGAGGACGAATTCGCTCCTGACGGCGTGGGCTTTTTCATGGACCTCGGTGTTCACCTCGGGGCTGAAGACCACCTGGGCAATGCCGCTTCGGTCTCTCAAGTCCACGAAAATGACGCCGCCGTGGTCCCGCCGGGTCTGTACCCAGCCCATAAGGACCACTTCTTCTCCCACGTGGGCGGTGGTTAAGTCGCAGCAGTTGTGGGTTCGTCTCATATCACCAAGTAGATCTGTCAATGCCCTGACTCCTTTGTGCTTTCTGATATCGTTTAGTTGAATCGGTCGACCAGTGTCTCCACCAGCCCATCCAGGGGAAGATCCCACTGCTCTTTGGTGGCCATGTTCCTCAGGGCGGCCACGCCCCTGTCCAGCTCATCGTCGCCCACCATGAGGACATGGGCTGCGTTGAGTTTATCGGCCCGCTTCATGTGGCTTTTGAGGCTGCGCCCGGCAAAGTCGGTTTCGCAGAAGACGCCGTTGGCGGCCAGCTGCATGGCCCAGGTGGCCGCTTTATTCGTGGCCGCATCGCCTAAGGGGGCGATGTAAAGGGTGGGGCCGTCCGCTTCGATGGTCTGCTGCATGGCCACGATCTCCGCCAGTCGGTCAAAGCCGATGGCAAACCCGATGGCGGGTATTTCCGGCCCGCCCAGGGCCTTGACCAGCCCGTCGTATCGCCCGCCGCCGGCCACGGCGTTCTGGGCGCCCAGGGAGGTGGTGAGCACCTCAAAGGCGGTGCGGGTGTAGTAATCGAGACCGCGCACCAGGCGGGTGTCCACCTCAAAATCCACCCCGTTTTCCGTGAGCACGGCCTTGACGGTTTCAAAGTGCTCGCGGCAGTCGTCGCAGAGGTGGTCGAGGATGGAGGGCGCTCCTTCCACGGCCTCGCGGCAGGAGGGGACCTTGCAGTCCAGGACCCTTAAGGGGTTCTTCTCGCTTCGCCTGAGGCAGTTCTCGCAGAGGCTCTCTTTCTTGGCGTCGAGGAGATCCTTGAGGGCCTTCTGGAAGTTGGGACGGCAGCAGGGGCAGCCCAGGGAGTTGATGTGGGCCTTGACGTCCCTGGCCTTGAGTTTTTCCAGCAGGGTGGCCAGCATGAAGATGAGCTGGGCGTCGAGGTACGGGGAGTCGATCCCGAACACCTCGGCGTCGATCTGGTAAAACTGGCGGTATCGCCCTTTCTGGGGGCGTTCCCTGCGGAACATCGGGCCGATGGTGTAGAATTTCCGGATGGGGTCCTTGGCGTACATCTTGTGCTGGATGTAGGACCGGACCACCGATGCGGTGGCTTCGGGACGCAGGGTCACGTGCCCCCGTTTGCCGTCCTCAAAGGTGTACATCTCCTTTTCCACAATATCGGTGGTGTCGCCGATGCTTCGGGAAAAGAGCTCCGATTTTTCCACGATGGGAAGGCGGAGTTCCTGGAACCCGAAGTTTTCAAATGTCTCTTTGGCTGCGCGTTCGATGGTCTGCCACACTTCGATTTCACCGGGCAGAACATCTTTGAATCCTTTGATAAGCTGTATCATGTGCTGTGCTTAAACCGCCTTCGTACCTGCGTTTTGAAGTTCAAAAGAAAAAGCCGGCCCCGTGTGCGGCGCTCCGGGATGGGGTCGGTGCCCCCTGCCGCATGCACGAAAGTGCCGCCCTTAAAAAGACCGTGGGAGTCTCGGATACTGGCAGGTAAGGCGCCCGGGACAGCCATGGGGCTGCGGGCGGTGTCCGGATGATTCCCAGTGATTTTTCAAGCGGTTGCGCCGTCCCGTGTGCATGGAGGGGTGCAAATCAACCCCTACTTGTATCGCAACAGGTAATTGCCGGTCAATACTTAATGTTTTTCAATAGATGGCGTTACCGGGAAATGAATTGAGTTTTTCCCGGAGCTGCAGTATGCATGAACATTGTTGGCCCAGCCGGAAGTTCTGTGGTTGAACAGGGTTGGGCCTTGCATCCGCGATGCAGGAAAGGGCGTTGGGCCTGCAGGGGCCGGTGCGCTCCAACGAAAAGCTGGAAAGTAAGGGGGAGTAGACGTGAAAGCAAGATGTGCAGTGGTGGGATGTGGACGAGTGGGAACCAGCCTGGTGATCCATCTGGACCGTGTGGGATACCCCCTGTGCGGGGTGGCGAGCCGCAGCGCCGAATCGGCGGAGAAGGCGGCGGGCCTGGTTTCCGGGACCCCGTATTCGACGGACCCGGTGGCCGTGACCCGGGACGCCGATCTGGTCTTTATCACCACGCCGGACGACACCATCGCCGAGGTGGCCGAGGCCATTGCCGCGGCCGGCGGGTTCAAACAGGGCGCCACGGTCCTTCACTGCAGCGGCTCACTGCCGTCCACCATCATGGAGAAGGCCAGGCTTGCCGGGGCCCGTATCGGGTCCATGCATCCCTTGCAGAGCTTTGCCGGGGCCGACCGGGAGACCAACCCCTTTGAGGGCATCATCATGTCCGTTGAAGGGGACGCCCCGTCCGTGGAGCTCGCCCTGGGCCTGGCGTCGGATTTGGGGGCCAGGGGCCTTACCATCGAGACCCGGGCCAAGACCATGTACCACGCCGCAGCCGTGGTGGCCTCCAACTGCTTTGTCACCGTCCAGGACATGGCCTGGCAGTTCATCGGTGATGCCGGGGTTTCGGAAGAGGATGCCTGGAGCGTGCTTGGGCCCTTGATCGAAGGGACCATGGCCAACATCCGGAAGGTCGGTCCGGTGGCGGCCCTCACCGGGCCCGTTGCCAGGGGCGACGTGGACACCATCGGCACCCACCTGGACAAGATCGCGGAGATGAAGCCGGGCCTTGCCGCCCTTTACAAGGCGTTGTGCCTCCACACCGTGGACATGGCCAGCCGCAAGGGGACCCTCACCCCGGAGGCCGAAGAGGCGCTGGTGCGCCGGTTGACATCCTGATGAACAGGGGCCGGGCGCACGGTTACAGCTTGCTTAGGTACCTGTAGATGGTGGGTTCCGAGCACCCGAGCTGTTTGGCCACGGTGCGCACCGCGCCCTTGAGTTTGAAGATCCCTTTCTGGTTCAGGATGTCCACGATGTCGATGCGGTCGTCCTGGACCAGTCGGTCGATGGAGGTGTTGTGTTTGTTCAGGTAGCCCTGGATGACGGCATCCGTCTCTTCAATGGCCGAGTCATAGAACCGTTCCCCTGCATTGTTGACAAGGGAATCCACCGATTCGTAGGCGTTGTTGCTCTCGATGAGCATGTCCGGGTGGCAGAGCTTCAGGATCTGTTCGCTGATGTTTTTGTAGCGGCGGTCATCGAAGTTGATGCAGAGAAGGCCCACGATGTTTTTGTTGTCGTCGCGGATGAACATGGTGGAGGACCTCAGGATGCGATGATCCTTTGAGACCCCGTTGTAATTGATCTTGTATTTTTTGTCGCTGAAACTTTCGTTGGAGATGACCTCCAGGCCGAAGTCGGTCAGGGGGGCCCCCACGGTTCGCTGGCTGATATGCCCGTTGGCGATGGCCACGATGGAGTTGATGTGATCCTCCGTGTCGTGGAGGACCACTTCGAAATCGGGGCCCAGGGCTTTTCCCAGAAATTCCACGATCAGGCTGTACTGGCGTTTTAAGGCGTCGTTCATGGTCTTTTGTCTTTCAAGGTATGTTGGGTGCGTTTACCGGCCACAGTGGAAAGGGGGGAATGGCCCCGGAGCATGTTCTCGGATCCGCTATCAGCATGACGGCAGCATGGCTTTAACGCTTACGAAACGCCGGTGCCTGGCATGTCTTCGTGTTTTCCTGTACCTCGGGCATCGGGCCGGTACGGCCCGTTTCCCGAAAGGGCCCCCTCGCCCCTCAGCTGGTGTCGGATTGCACGTTGTTGCGTGAATAATACCTTTTTGTTCTTATACCACCGCCGGTAAGGATGCAATGCGTAACTGGGCTGAAAAGCCTGGAAGACCACGGAAAATAAAGGGGCTTTGTCATCCCGGTGTAAAAAAAAATCCCGCAACCCACACAGGGGTTACGGGATGGGTTCAGTGGGCGGTGGCCATGGGGGTTACCCGATGCCTCCGTAAACGATGCCCAGGATGTAGACGATGATGGTGGCTCCGCAGAAGCCGTATTTCGTCATGGGCTCGAACCAGGCGCCGATGGTTTTGTCTCGCCCGGTCTGGGCCTGCTCCCTGGCAAAGCCCGGGCCGCAGACCCAGAAGAACATGATGCCCGCCAGAAGGGCTCCCAGGGGGATGAGGTAGATGGAGACGATGTCCATCCAGGTGCTCAAGGTGGCCCCGTTTTCCAGGATCAGCCCCACGGTGCCGCTGATGAGGGCGATGATGGCGATGGCCGCGACCCGTGAGATCTTGAGTCGCTGCTGAAGGGCCTCCACCGGCGTTTCAAACAGGTTCATCAGGGAACTGACGCCGGCAAAGAGGACCGCCACAAAGAAAACGATGGAGAAAAGCGTGCCGCATGGCATCATCTTGAACACGTTGGGCATGGTGATGAACATCAGGGGAGGACCGGCCGTGACATCAAGCTTGAAGGCAAAGACGGCCGGGATGATGACCACGGCGGCCAGCAGGGCGGCCAGGGTGTCGAAGATGGCCACGTTCTTGGCGCAGCCCACCACGTCTTCGCTCTTTTTGAGGTAACTGCCGTAGACCACGGTGCCGGATCCGGCCAGGGAGAGGGAGAAGAAGGCCTGTCCCAGGGCGTAGACCCATGTTTTGGGGTCTTTTAAAAGGTCCCACTTGGCCACAAAGAGATACCGGTAGCCTTCCCCGGAACCCGGGAGGGTGAAGACCCGGATGGCCAGCAGGATAAAGAGAATAAAAAAGCCGGGCATCATGACCTTGTTGACCTTTTCGATGCCGTTGGAGATACCCAGGATCATGACGGCAAAGGTGATGGCAAGGCCGAGGAGGTGCCAGCTGACGCTGCCCATGGGCCCTGCGATCTGCCCGAAATAGGCGCCGCAGTCCGGGGCACTGGTGACGGCTCCGGTGAAGGAGCCCACGGTGAACCGGAGGATCCAGCCCACCACCACCGCGTAACCGATGGCAATGCCCAGCGAGCCTAAGACCGGGATGATGCCGAAGACTTCGCCGTACTTGAACCCGCGACGTTCGCACGCCTTTTTGAAGGCGCCTAAGGGGCCGGTGCCCATGGCCCTGCCGAAGGACATCTCTCCGATGACGCCGAAGAGGCCGATGATGACAATGAATAGAATGTAAGGGATGAGAAAGGCGGCTCCGCCGAATTGCCCGAGCCGATAAGGAAACAGCCAAATATTTGCCATCCCCACTGCAGAGCCGATGCAGGCAAGGATGAATCCAACTCTCGAATCAAAGTTATCCCTGTCGACGGGATCCGTATTGATCTTCTTTTGTTCAGACACAGCTTCACTCCTTCAAAAAACACCAGAAAAAAAATCAAAGAGAGAGCTTCCGGAAAGATACAGCTGCATTGCTGCTTTTCCGGAAAATAATCTGCGGTCGACATCCATGGGTGGAACGGTCATCCCATGGATGTGTTGTTCAAAAACAAGACAAAAGGTTGGTACACGTTTGTAGGGGGTGTCCGCAAGGCGTTGGGCTGATTTTTGCCCGGGACAATCAAAAATACCTGCAGCCCCGAAGGGCTGCAGGTATGTGGAGGTGGACTATTTTACGGGTTCAAGGTGAGCCTGGAAGTGACGCAGGACGGGGGGCTCCCAGGTGATGCGGTAGCCTTTGACCTGGTCGGCCCGTTTTTTGATCTCGATGAGGGCGTCGGCCATGATGTCGATGTGGGCCTGGGTGTAGACGCGGCGGGCGATGGCAAAGCGGGTGAACTCAAAGTTGGCTTCGAGCTGCTTGCCGGTGTCCGGGTCGTTGCCCAGCATGTAGGAACCGATGTCGCAGGTTCGGATGCCGGCCTCGATGTAGAGCTCGATGGCCAGGGCCTGGCCCGGGAACTCATTGTAGGGGATGTGGGGGAACAGTGCCTTGGCGTCTACGAAGACACCGTGGCCGCCCACAGGGGACTGGTAGGCGATGCCGGCGTCGTCGAGGCGGGAGGCAAGGTACTCCATCTGGCCGATGCGGTACCTGAGGTAGTCCTCGTCGAGACCTTCGTAGAGGCCGATGGCCAGGGCTTCGAGGTCACGGCCGGAGAGACCGCCGTAGGTGGTGAAGCCTTCAAAGGAGATGGTGCGGCCCTTGCACGCCGTGAAGAGCTCCTCGTCGTCCTTGACGCCGAACAGGCCGCCCATGTTGACGATGGTGTCTTTTTTGGCGCTCATGGTGAAGCTGTCCGCGTAGCTGAACATCTCGTTGATGATCTCTTTGATGGACTTGTCGGCGTACCCTTCTTCGCGCTGCTTGATGAAGTAGGCGTTTTCCGCGTAGCGGGCGGCGTCGATGTTGAGCTTGATGCCGTACTTCTTACACAGGGCTGCAGTCTCCCGGACGTTGGCCATGGAGACAGGCTGGCCCCCTGCGGAGTTGTTGGTGACGGTCATGATGACCAGGGCCACGTTTTCGGGACCGTATTCCTTAATTAAGGATTCGAGCCGCTCAACATCCATGTTGCCTTTAAAGGGAGCTCGTTTTGAGGGCTCGTTGGCGATGGGAACCACACAGTCCACAGCGCGTGCCCCGGCAAGCTCCACATGGGCGCGGGTGGTGTCGAAGTGCATGTTGGAGATGGAGTACTGGCCCTCTCCCATCATCACGCCGAAGAGTACTTTTTCCGCGGCACGGCCCTGGTGCACAGGCTGAATGTACTTGTAGCCGGTGATGTCCCGGGCAGCGTCGAGGAGCTTGTAGTAGCTTGAGCTGCCGGCATAGGCTTCGTCACCGCGCATGACGCCGGCCCACTGCTCCTGGCTCATGGCGTTGGTGCCGCTGTCGGTGAGCAGGTCGATGTAAACATCTTCGCCCTTGAGGTTGAAGGTGTTGTATTTCGCCTCGGCGATTTTCTGCACCCTTTCTTCGCGGGTGAGCATTTTGATGGTTTCGACCATTTTGATTCGGAAGGGTTCGGCGACGTATTTGATTGCCATGATGTTAGCCTCCAATGTATCTGATTTTATATGAATCGTAAGAGATAGAGATATCCGGTGCCTTAACCGACGACCGCGATGGCTTCAATTTCAACCAGGGCGTCCTTGGGCAGTCGTGCCACTTCGACGGCCGATCGTGCCGGGTAGTTGCCTTCCCCGAACATCTCTTGATAGACGGCGTTCATTTCGCTGAAATCGTCCATGCTGGACAGGAAGACGGTGGTCTTCACGACATGGCCCAGGGTCATGTTTTTGCATGCGAGGATTTCGGCGAGGTTTTGAAGGGATTGTCTTGTCTGGGAGGCGATGCCGCCCGTGGGAAACGCTCCGGTTTCCGGATCGACCGGAAGCTGTCCTGAAACAAAGACAAGGTTGGGAGTCACGACGCCCTGGGAGTAGGGCCCGATGGCTGCCGGTGCTTTTTCTGTGAAAAGTGTCTCTTTCATGATCTATTCCTTAACTCGTGATTTCAATCATGACCGCTGTTGACTGATAGGGTTTTATAGTGAAAAAAAATTATTGTCAAAGAAAATCTTTATTATCTGAGAATAAAATTTATCGGACTGCGGGTTTTGTGCCTAACATTTTGTATTTAAATGGCAAAGGGTGTGTTACTTTGAGGCGTTGCGGTGAGAGAGTATGAGAAAGTTTTATTAAATTTGGGGCGGTGTGGGGTGTTGGTCGGTTTGTTTGTGGTCCTGCGGGGTACGGACACACACACCTTTGGGGGATGTGTGTGTCGGAAAGGGAGGAGGGCAGGGGCGGTGCGTGCGCCCCTGCCGGATTCGGGTCAGATGGTGTGAATCTCAAGCTCCTTGTCCAGGCGGCCTGAGAGCCCCTTGAGTCGGTCGGCACCGGAGATGATCGCCACACTCGCCAGGTCGGCCTCCGGGGGGAAGTAGCGCGCGGCAGCGGCCCGGACCTTTTGGGCGTCCAGGGCCAGGAGTCCTTCTTTAAAGGCCTTGCGCGTGTCATCAGAGAGACCCACCAGCTCGCGGAAAAATCCTTTGCGCGCGGCAGCCGCCGGGGTCTCCGGGCGATCGATGGCGGCGGCGGCCTGGAGAATCGCCTCCTTGACGTCCTCGTCGGTGTAGTCGGTGCCGGTGATGTACCGGGCGGCGCCGTCGTAAGCCGAAAGGGTTTTTACCACGTGGGGGTCCCTGTAGGAGCCCATGCTGAAGGTGCCCTCTTCGCTGCTGTAGGCGGCAAAGGCGCCGTAGGCCCCGCCCTTTTCCCGGATCTCCCTGTGGAGGTAGAGGGAGCGGAGGAGCCGGGCGATGATGGACAGGGCCGGGGCGTCCTCGTGTCCCATGGAGACCACGGGAAAGGAGGAGGCCACAAAGGAGACGGCGCTGTTGGTGGCCCACCCTTCGTGGACCGGGGTGCAGGTTGCCGGTACCGAGGCAAAGCTCAAGGGCGAGGAGCCCTCGGGCAGAGCCTGGGACAGGGCAAGCTGGTCGGCCTCTGCCCGGGCCAGGGTGGCTTCGTCTCCGGCCAGGGCGCAGCGCAGGTTGCCCCGGTTGAGGAAGGCGTCGCCGATGCGGGCGAGCTGGTCTCCGATGCGGGCCAGCTGCTCTTCGGAGGCGTCCCCGCGTACCAGGGCCTCGGTGAGCCCTTTGATGTACCGGATCTGGCCGACCCCGTTCCAGAGTTCCGAGAGGGCCAGGGAGTCTGTGAAATTTCGGTTGGCAAGGGAGATGGCCAGGCTGTGGCCGTTTTGCACCACCGCGGCCTCAAGGGATGCCCGGTACTCCAGCAGGAGGTTGCGGAGCCGTTTGAGGTCGGTGAACCGGTACTGGGTGAGGGTTTCGGTGAGAAGATCAAACATGGCCCCCCGGTTCCTGGCAAGGCACTTGCTGTTGACGGCGATGAGGGGCAGGGCGGATCGGTTTTCGTCGTAACGCCTCCGGGAAGCAGGGGAGAGCCCCATGCCGCCGGTGTGGGCGGCAATGGCCCGGGCAAGCTCCTCGTAGTTCTTTTGGGCGGTGCCCACCCTCATGATGGCGGAGCAGAAGAAGGGGACCAGGGGCACCAGGTCGTCGTCAAGGCTGCCTGCCTCCAGCACGCCGGTGTAGTACAGAAGGGTGTTGGTGGCGCAGGGGTAGGTGAAGATGCGCTGGCCGTTCCTGCTTGCCGGGGTGACCGAGTCGATGGTGGCCGGGATGTCGGAAAGCTCTAAGGTGGGCAGGCAGGAGATGTCCTCTTCTGCCTCCTGAAGGACCTTCAGGGCCCGGGCATCGGCGTTGATCTTCTTCTTTTCGTCCTCGGTGAGTTTTTGGGCGATGGCTTGCAGTCTGCTCTTCTCTTCCTGGGCCTGCCTGGCGGCCAGGGTGCTGTCCGGGGCCAGGGTGAAGCGGACCCGGTGGGGGTTCTCCAGCAGGCGCTTGCGTATGAGGGACTCAAAGTAGCCCCCTTGCCTGACGGCATCCTTGATGGCGCCCAGGTCGTCATCCAAAAGGAGGAGCTTTTCAGGATCCCCGCCGTGGAACCAGCAGCCGGCAAGCCCCAGAAGGATCTTGATGCCGTAGGGGTACGGAGTGTTGGAGATCTCCCGCCGCCTTATCTCCATCTGATGGATGGCCGAGTCGATGAGGTCCGTGTCGATGCCGTCGTCGGCGATGCGCGCCAGGGAATCAAAGACCAGGGCCTCGATGGCATCGGCGTCTTCAACGCGGGTCTCTTTGAGGCCACAGCCAAAGGAGGCGTCCCGGGCATCGGAGTCAAAGCCCGTGGCGTCGCAGAGGGAGGAGCCGAGGTTTGAGTCGATGAGGGCCTTGCGCAAAGGCGCGGCCGCGTTGCCCAGAAGGATCTGGGAGAGGAGGCTGAAGGCCAGGGTCTCCCGGGTGTTGAGGATGTCGGTGACCAGCCAGACCAGGCTCACCTGGGCCCGGTTGTCCCGTCCCTCTTCCTCGTCGGCCGGGTAGTACTCCACCACCTGACGTGGGGCGGTCCAGCGCCCCTGGGGCTCCACCGTGGTTTTGGGGTCGATCTTTTCGAAACGGGAGAGGACCTTTTCGCTGATGACCTTGAGGTGATCGGCCAGGGGGATGTCCCCGTAGGTGAAGAAGTAGGCGTTGCTGGGGTGGTAGTGCCGGGCGTGGAAGGCCTTGAGTTCGTCCCAGCTGAGGTCGGGAATGGCTTCGGGGTCTCCGCCGGAGTTGTTGGCGTAGGTGGTTTCCGGCATGAGCGCCTTATTAAGGGCACGTCCCAGCACCTGGTGGGGGGAACTCATGGCTCCTTTCATCTCGTTGTAGACCACCCCTTTAAAGGAGAGGTTCTCTTCATCCCCCTCTTTGCCGGTCTCGAACTCGAGGCGGTGGCCTTCCTGCTTGAAGCTCAACTCATCGATGCGGGGAAAGAAGGCGGCGTCCAGGTAGACATCCATGAGGTTGTAGAAGTCCTTCCGGTTCTGGCTGGCAAAGGGGTACATGGTCCAGTCCGACGCGGTGAAGGCGTTCATGAAGGTGTTGAGGCTCCGCTTGATCATGGAGAAAAAGGGGTCTCGTACCGGATAGCGCTCTGAACCGCAAAGGGCGGTGTGCTCCAGGATATGGGCAACACCCGTGGAGTCTTTGGGCACGGTTTTGAAGGCCACGGAAAAGGTGTTTTCCCGGTCTTCTGCGCTGATGTGGATGTGGGACGCCCCGCTGGCATCGTGTTTCAGCTCATAATAATAGGCATGGATGTCGGGGATGGGGCACGCCTTGACGACGGTGTAGCCGTGGAGGGTCTGCCCCGGTCGGATGGGGGTGTTGCAGGGGTCGTTGAGTGTCATGGTCTGGTTCATCCCAAAATCTATGGTTCTGCGCACACCGGGTTGCATGCAGGAAAAGGCCGCCAGAGACGACTCACCGTGCTCGGCGCGGGGCCGGGCGATGCGTTGTGGTCGCCCCGGGGGCTGGGCGTGACAATCCGGTCGGGCGCGTGAAGGTGCGCTGCGATTCTATAAGATGGGCATCCCAAGACCGTTTGTCGAGGGCTGGGCCAAAGAGTTCGTGTTTTCTTCGGATGAAACAGTGGGGAAGGAAAGGGGGTTGTCCTCCCTGACAGGTTGTGGACAACACACCGGCCGCCAGGGCGCAAAGGGAGTGCATCGCCTGTGCGCGACGGCGTAAGAGCCTTGGAATCACCCGTTTGCTAAGCAAAGGGGCACGAAAACGTGCCTGGCGTAAATCCAAGGGCCCGGGATATCCACAACCTGTAAGGGAGAACGATCCTGAATCGGGCAAGAGCAAATGAAATGGATGTGGGACCCGGAAACGCGGGTTCGTACGGACGCACCCGGATTTCAACCCGGCGATGTCTGGTGACAGCGGGTGAGGGGTGCCGGCACGGATGAGTATGCCGAAGTGCACGGGCCGTTTCCATGTCCCTGAAGCGTGTACCGGGCGTCACTTGGAAGAAGGACGTCAGAGGGCAGGTGCCCGGTAGGGTGCTTCCGGCTCTTTAGGCGGCGATATACACGCCACGGGTTTTGCGCTTGATGCGACCGATTTTGTTCAGGCGGAAAATGATGTTGCGAAGCTTTTTGTCTTCAAAACCGGTTTTTGCCTGAATTTTAGCGAAGTCGGCTCCGTTGCGTGAGCTCTTAATGACCTTGAGCACCGTGCCGGATGCAGTCATTTCGGAGCGGTCGCCTTTTTCTTTCCCGGCGCTGGCGACGTAGCCGCGGCCTGAGGTCTGGCGAATCAGTTTTTCAAGACGATCAATCTGAGCAGAGAGCTTTTCGATGTCCTGACGGGACGGGATATCGTAGCTTTTGATGATGGTCTTGAAAAGGGAGTCAATGCTCACCGGCTTGGTACGTACGCGACGACGGGTAGCCGGGGCTTCGGATGCTTGCTCTTCCTGAACGGGGTTGGGGGTTTCTGCAGACATATGTCCTCCTTGTGCTGTTTTGTTTCTTATTATCATGGGTTTATGAATAACCAGAAGGATGTCTGAATAACACACGATCGACCCGCACACCCCTGCACGCGCATTTCCCCCCTCTCGTCAGCACGCACGCTCAGGAGCTCCATGACAAACATGGTTTATGCTTGTAGGCAAAACAGAAATCGATCAAGAGACATCCTCTAGTAAGGATTACCCGTTAGATAACTTAATTGTTTATGAGAGTCAAGCAATCTTCAAAGGAAAAAACGGACCTTTTAGTAAAAATCATGAAAACGTGGGGACGTCACGGCGGAAAAAACACAAATCGTGTTGAAAGGGTATGCGTTTCATGGTATTTTCAAATCGCCGAAAATAAAATGGATTGGTGGCTCGGGCCATGAAAATTCCGGTGCCGTTTCAGCCCTTTCCATGTCCTGCGACAGTCACTGTAACGAAAACGCCCACCCGGGAAAAAAATTAGGTCGTTGTTACAGTTTTTGTTTATGTGACGTTGTTTTCTAAGGCTTTGCTTTTTTAGGGATTTGACAAGTATGAATCAGATCGGACAGAAATCCTTGATGTCTAATGAGAATATAACATATTGGAACAAAATAAAAAAACACTTTTGTTCTCTTTTAGAAAAAATTAAGAGGTTGCAGGGGAATCCTCACTATATTGCCATGGGAATGGCAATTGGCGTATTTGTGGGTGTAACTCCCACCATTCCTTTTCATACGGCTTTAGCAATCGTCCTGGCGTTTGTTCTTCACGGCAGCAAGCCGGCGGCAGCAATTGGGGTCTGGGTAGCCAACCCGTTGACGATCCCTTTGTTTTATTACAGCAGTTACAAGGTCGGTGTGGGGCTGTTCGGCGGGAACCGCGGGGATGGACCGAATATCGACCTGATGATTCGGGTGATGGAAAGCGGGATCCCTATAGCCGAAAAACTGGGGCTGATCAAAGGCTTTCTTGCTCACCATTTCGGAGTGGCGTGCATGATGCTTGGCGGCAGTATTGTGTTGGCTGTTATTCCTACCATTGTAACCTATTTTTTAACGCGAAAGTTGATTGCGGGTACATACACGAGTGTAAAAGTGATCAGTAAATCAAGATACAAGAATGATGGAAATCGCCAATGCGGCGAGGAGAGTGACGATGACATCGCCTAGAATTACCCTGGCTGCGTGGGATATGCATGCGAAAAAGAAGTTTGGTCAGAATTTTTTGAACGACCCCTCGGTGCCGGAGCTCATCGCCGAGCGCGCGGGCATCGCGCCCGAGGACCTGGTGGTGGAGATCGGTCCGGGCCTGGGTGCCTTGACCGTGCCCCTTGCAAAGCGGGCCGCCCGCGTATGCGCCATTGAAAAAGACAGTCAGATCCTGCCTGTTCTCCGCTCCGAGCTTCTTGCCTCGGGTACGGAAAACGTGGAGATATTGAATGAAGACATCCTGAACGTCAGTCTGACGGAGATCGCCGAAGCCCATGGGGGGCCTATTATTGTTGCGGGGAACCTGCCGTACAATATCTCATCCCAGATTCTCGTGCAGATGATTCGTGAGCGTCGCTGGGTGAAAAAGGCTCTTTTCATGTTTCAGAAGGAGTTGGCCGAGCGTATCACGGCCCCTGAGGGAACCCGGAATTTCGGGCGTATGGCGGCCATGCTGGGCTATTGTGCGAGGATTCGGACCCTGGTGCGGGTGGATGCCTCCAAGTTCTTTCCGCGGCCCAAGGTGGACTCCGAGGTGATCGAGGTGACCTTCCTTGAAGATCCGCCCCATGTGGCTAAAGATGAGGCGCTTTTGTTTGCCGTGATCAAGGCGGCTTTCGGCAAGCGTCGCAAGAACCTTCGCAACGCCCTGTCCAACAGCGAGCTGCCCCTGAGCCCGGTGCAGGCCGAGGAGGTGCTGGGCGCTGCGGGGATCGCGGTGAACCGTAGGGCCGAGTCCCTGACGGTGGCCGAGTTTGTCGAGCTGGCCAATGCCCTGGCTGGTTTCCTTGCAGCATCGCCCGAAGCGTCCGGCGACTGACGACGGCGGAAGTGACGGTACGTTAAAGGCTCCGGGGCAAGGCTTCGGGGCCTTTTTTATTGTAAGGGGGATGAAAGAGGTTTTTTCAGGGCATAAAAAAAGGGTTCCTTTTTAAAAAAGGAACCCTTGTTCTTTTTATGGTGGCGGGAGTGACGAGACTCGAACTCGCGGCCTCCAGCGTGACAGGCTGGCGTTCTAACCAAACTGAACTACACCCCCGCAGGTGGTGGGCGATGCAGGGCTCGAACCTGCGACTTCAACCTTGTAAGGGTCGCACTCTACCAACTGAGTTAATCGCCCGTTGCCGTGAAGGCTTTCGCCCTCAGGAACGAAGCCTTTTTAGCAATATTCATCGGGTCACGTCAAGGGAATAAAGTGACCCGATGTTATTTTTTTTTGCCACGGATCAGACGGGCTCCGGGCTGGTGAAAAGGCTGGTTCCTTCAGGCGTGATAAGGGCTTCGTTTAACACGTCATCCAGATGGTCGGCCGGAACAACCTCCATTTGCTTGAGGATGGAGGCCGGAATCTCTTCCAGGTCCTTTTCGTTTTCTTTGGGGATGATCACCTTTTTCAGTCCCCCGCGGTGGGCGGCAAGGATCTTCTCCTTGAGGCCCCCGATGGGCAGGACACGTCCCCGGAGGGTGATCTCACCTGTCATGGCCACATCTTTGTCCACGGGGTATTTGGTAAAGGCGGAGACAAGGGCCGTACACATGGTGATGCCGGCAGAGGGGCCGTCCTTGGGGATGGCTCCTTCGGGCACGTGGATGTGGATGTCCACCTTGCTGTAGAAGTCGTCGTCAAGCTTCAGCGCTGAGGACTTGGATCGCACGTAGCTCACCGCGGCCCGTGCCGACTCCTTCATGACGTCTCCGAGCTTGCCCGTAACCGTGAGGTTGCCTTTTCCGGGCATCAGGGCCGTTTCGATGCAGAGGAGCTCGCCCCCCACCTGGGTCCAGGCCAGGCCCGTGACAATGCCGATCTGGTCCTTCTCTTCCCCCTGGCCGTAACGGAAGCGGATGGGGCCGAGGTGTTTTTCCACCTTCTTCGGTACGATCTTCACCGGTTTCTTGGCCTTCTTCTTGACCACCTCCAGGGCGCTTTTCCTGCAGACGCCGGAGATCTCCCGTTCCAGGTTACGGACCCCAGCCTCCCGGGTGTAGTTGCGGATGATGTCGAACACCGCCTGGCGGGTAAAGTCGATCTCATCCACCTTCAGGCCGTTCATTTTGGTCTGTTTGGGAATAAGGTGGTCCTTGGCGATCATGTATTTTTCCTGCTCGGTGTAGCCGGGGATGCGGATCACCTCCATCCTGTCCTGCAGGGGCAGGGGGATGTCCGAGAGGGTGTTGGCCGTGGTGATGAACAGGATGTCCGACAAGTCGTAGTCCACATCAAGGAAGTGGTCGTTGAAGGTGTTGTTCTGCTCGGGATCCAGCACCTCCAGAAGGGCGGACGAGGGGTCGCCCCTGAAGTCGGTGCTCATCTTGTCCACTTCGTCGAGGCAGAAGACCGGGTTGTTGACCCCTGCTTTTTTCAGGTTCTGGATGATCTTGCCCGGCATGGCGCCCACATAGGTGCGGCGATGTCCCCGGATTTCCGCTTCGTCGCGCACGCCCCCCAAGGAGATGCGGATAAAGCGCCTGCCCGTGGCACGGGCAACAGAGCGTGCCAGGGAGGTCTTGCCCACCCCGGGAGGGCCCACCAGGCAGAGGATGGGGCCCCGCACTTTGTTGACCAGGGATTGGACGGCCAGGTACTCCAGGATGCGTTCCTTGGGCTTTTCCAGGCCAAAGTGGTCCTTGTTGAGGATGGACTCGGCCTCGGTGAGGTCGCTCTTGGTCTTGCTGCGGTTGTACCAGGGCAGGTCCAGCATCCAGTCGATGTAGTTCCTTACCACGCTGGCTTCGGCGCTCATGGGCGACATCATCTTGAGCTTTTTGAACTCCTGCTTCACCTTGAAGGCCGCCTCCTTGGAGAGGCGCTTGCCCTTGATGCGCTGCTCAAGCTCCTGGAGTTCGTCGTCGGCGCTGTCGTCGGCACCCATCTCCTTTTTGATGGCCCGCATCTGTTCGGTGAGGTAGTAGTTTTTCTGGGTCTGTTCGATCTGGTTTTTCACCCGGCCGCGAATTTTCTGACCCATTTCGAAGATTTCGCCTTCGCGTTTGATGAGCCCCAGAAGGATGTCCATGCGCTTGCCGATGTCCACCGCTTCCAGGAGGGTCTGCTTGTCGGCGACCTTGAAGGGCAGGTGGGAGGCGACGGTGTCGGCCAGCTTTCCGGATTCTTCGATGGCGGCGACTTTTCCGATGAGCTCTTTGGAGATGCTCTTGTTGAGCTTGGTGTACTCTTCAAAGGCATCGATGACGGCCCGGGACAGGGCTTCGCCCTCGGCTTCGGTCACCGGGGTCTCCGGCATGGGCTCGGCATCCACGGACAGGAATTCCTCGCCGGGGATAAACGAGACGATGCGGCCTCGGGCCTTGCCTTCCACCAGGGCCTTGACCGTGCCGTCGGGCAGTTTGAGAAGCTGAAGGATGGTGCCCACGGTTCCGACACTGCTGATGTCCTGCTCTTCGGGGTTGTCCACTCCGGCGATGCGCTGGGTCGACAGGAAAATGGTTTTGTTTTTTCCCATGGCCTCAGCCAGTGCGTTGACGGACTTGGTCCGTCCCACAAACAGGGGCACCACCATTCCGGGGAAAACCACGATGTCCCGCAGGGGAAGAATCGGAAGCGTCACACGGCTGGAACTGGAATCATCGTTTTTAAATATCTTCGGTATATTGATCATCGGAGCTTCTTCACCATCATCTGATAAGGTAGTTGGTCGAGGAGGAAGGGTCAGCGGCCTGAAGGGCACGTGCAAGGATGGTCCGACAGGGGATCGCCGATCAAACCGGGGCCCTTTCCGCACCGCTAAGGGGCGGAAAGGGCGTTCAACCGGATTGTGCCGGCCAGAGGGCCAGGGGAACAGTCACCCGCGGGGGCCTGAAGGACGGGGCCGGGCCTGCGCCGGTTCGTCAGGTGATTCCGCGGAGGGGTTCCGTGTTCCTCAAGCCTGCTGCTGAGGTGTTTCGTAGAGAATGATGGGGTCCTCTTTTTCGAGGATCACATCTTCATTGATCACGCACTCGCTGATGTTTTCCAGGGAAGGGATTTCGTACATGATATCAAGCATGGATCGCTCGAGGATGGCCCGAAGGCCGCGGGCACCGGATTTTCTCTCCACCGCTTCGTGGGCGATGGCCTTCACCGCGTCGTCGGTGAAACGGAGCTTCACGTCTTCGAACTCGAAGAGCTTCTGGAACTGCTTGATCAGTGCATTCTTGGGTTCCGTCAGGATCTTGATCAGTGAGTTTTCGCCCAGCTCGTTCAGGGTGGCGATGACGGGAAGACGTCCGAGAAATTCGGGGATGAGCCCGAACTTGATGAGGTCTTCCGGTCGAACCATCGTGAGGAGTTCACCCAGGCTCTTGTCTTGCCGGCTGGTGACCGTGGCCCCGAAGCCCAGCGCTTTTTCGCCGGTTCGCCTCTGGACCAGTTTCTCCAGGCCGGTAAAGGTACCGCCGCAGATAAACAGGATGTTGTTGGTGTTGATCTTGACAAAGTCCTGCTGCGGGTGCTTCCGGCCCCCTTTGGGGGGGACGCTGGCCGTTGTTCCCTCGATGATCTTGAGGAGGGCCTGCTGCACCCCTTCCCCGGAGACATCCCGGGTGATGGAGGGGTTGTCGGAACGCTGGGCGATTTTATCGATCTCATCGATGTAGACAATGCCGCGTTCGGCCCGTTCTACGTCGTAATCCGCATTCTGGAGCAGCGAGAGGATGATGTTCTCCACGTCTTCGCCCACGTAGCCTGCCTCGGTGAGGCTGGTGGCGTCGGCAATGGTGAAGGGCACATCCAGGAATCGCGCCAGGGTCTGAGCCAGGAGGGTTTTCCCCGAACCGGTGGGCCCGATGAGCAGGATGTTGCTCTTCTGCAGCTCCACTTCCGATGAGCTCATGGCCGAGTCCAGCCGCTTGTAGTGGTTCCGGACGGCTACGGAGAGGACTTTCTTGGCCCGATCCTGCTCGATGACATACTCATCGAGGCGCTCTTTGATCTCCTTGGGGGTCAAAAGCACTTCGGGGCTCTGGGGCTCCTTGATGCCTTCATCCTCAATGATCTCACTGCAGAGCTGGATGCATTCGTCGCAGATATACACTGCGGGACCGGCGATGAGCTTCTTGACTTCTTTCTGGTTTTTACCGCAGAACGAGCAGAAAAGCTTATCATTTCCGTCCGACTGTTTTGTCATGGATTACTCCTCCGATTTTACAAGGTTCGCCAGATCTTCCCTGTTCTTGACGACATGATCGATGAGGCCGTACTCCTTGGCTTCCAGGCCGGACATGAAGAAATCCCTGTCGGTATCCGCCTGGACTTTGTCGTAGGGCTGCCCTGTGTGGGTAACCAGGATGTTGTTGAGTTCTTCGCGCATGCGGAGAATCTCCCGGGCGTGGATTTCGATATCCGTCGCCTGGCCCTGGGCTCCACCCAATGGCTGGTGAATCATGATACGGGAGTTGGGAAGGCTGTATCGTTTTTTCTCAGCCCCTGCACACAGGAGCAGGGCCCCCATGCTGGCGGCCTGGCCGATACAGACGGTAGCAACCTCCGGTTTGATGTATTGCATGGTGTCGTAAATAGCCATACCGGCTGTTACGGAACCCCCCGGGGAGTTGACGTACAGGTAGATGTCTTTGTCAGGATCTTCCGATTCCAGGAAGAGTAGCTGCGCCACCAGCAGGTTGGCGACTTCATCGTTGATGGCGGTGCCTAAGATAACGATCCGGTCTTTGAGAAGTCGTGAATAGATGTCGTACGACCTTTCACCTCTGCTTGTCTGCTCAACTACCATGGGGATAAGTGGCACGAGTGTCTCCTCCTTGGTGAAAGGCTGCCCCAAAGGGCAGCCCTTGGTTTTAATTCGGCGTTACGCTTCGTCCGCTTCCGCGGCGTCTGCGTCTTCGAGCGTTGGTTCCACTTCGTCAACGTCGCTAATCTCAATAATAAGACGCACTGCCTTTTTTTCAAGCAGGGTAAGCTTCAAAACATCGATTTTGTCGGGGTTGGCCTGGTAAAAAGCGTGGATGGCGTCCACGGGCTGGCCCACCATGGCGGCCATATCGGCGTAGCCTGCTTCGAGCTCCTCGTCGGTGAGCTCCATCTCTTCCTGCTGGACGATGGCGGCCAGAAGGAGGTGACGTCGAACCTGCTTGTCGGCCAGCTCACGGTACTGATCGCGGAGCTCTTCGCGGCTCTTGCCAAGCTGCTCGATGCTCATACCGTTCATCTGGAAGGCGCGCTCGGCCTCGGCCAGGATGGCGTCGAGTTCGTACTCGATCATGATGTCGGGGACGTCAAACTCATGGCGCTCGATGAGGGTGGAGAAGATCTGCTCGTTGAGCTCCTGCTCCATTCTCTTTTCGTAGTTGGCGGTGAGGTTTTTAACGATCTCTTCCCTCAGGACGTCAATGGAGTCGAAGGGACCCATGGTCTTGGCGAATTCGTCGGTGAGCTCGGGGAGCACCTCTTCCAGGATCTGGTTGAGCTTCACCTTGAAGGTGAGGGTGTTGCCCGCCAGGTTGGAGTTGACGTAGGTGTCGGCGTAGGTGATCTCGAACTCTTTTTCGTCCCCGGCGTTCATGCCCACGAGCTGCTCATCGAACTGGTTGCTCATGGCCGCAGCACCGATTTTCATCTGCTGGTTTTCCACCAGGGGGGTGTTCTCGAAGGACTCGCCGTCCTTGAAGCCCTCGTAGGTCAGCACGGCGTAGTCGCCGTCTGCTGCGGGACGGGCCTCGGCGATGGGCTCGCGCTTGGCGCCGTTGCGGCGAAGCATCTGAAGCTGGGCTTCGATCTCTTCGTCGGTGGCCTTGTAGAGGGTCTTGGTGATTTTCATCTCTTTGAAGTTGATCTCGCCGAGTTCGGGGCGGAGTTCAACGGAGGCGGTGAATTTGAAATCAGCCGCAGGATCCAGCTCAGGGGCCTCCACCAGTTCGGGCTGGCCGATGATGCTGTACTCTTTGTCACGGATCGCTTCCATGAGAGCGGACTGGATCAGTTTGGAGACGACGTCGCCGTGGACATCATTTTTATACATGCGCTCCAGAACGGAACGGGGGGCCTTGCCGGGGCGAAAGCCTTTGACCTTGGCTGTTTTCTTCAGCTGGTTGTATGCTGCATCCAGTTCGCCGACAACGGTTTCATTCGGCACTTCGATATGCAGGGTCTTCTTGACGCTGCTGACGTCTTCTACAGTAAAATTCATTGTGATCCTTTCCACTTCGGCACCCTTTCGGCCTGCCTGGAACCAGGCGGTCGACATGCGCCTTGATTGCTGCTGACGTTACCCCACCCTTTGGTCGGCAAAAGGTGAATACCCGTAAGGGCCGCGCGAGGGTGCAGCCCTGTTTCATAATGTCATCATCTCCCGGTACCTGCCGGGTTTCGGCATGGGGCTCGGGGGATGTTTTTTCCTGTTCAAATGCCGCTTTATCTTTTATAGTTTTCAGCGGCGTTGAACGCCTGAAAGGGCCTTGGAATCAAGATTTTGGGCGATTCTCGGGGGCCCTGGGTTAAATCTGTGTATTAAAGCCAAATTTTTCGGGCAATGTCAAATACTATTGGTGAAGGGCGTGATGAGAAGGGGCTTCGGGTTTCATCCTCCCCGCGCAGCGCCGCCGAAGGGGTGAAGGAATGCTCAAAAGTGGAAGGGGGCCGAAGGCCGTGGCCTTGGTTTCCGCCTGTGTCATGGTTCTGCTGCTTGCCGCGGCAGGTTATGGGGGGGAGAGGCCCGTGGTGGTCCTGGATCCCGGTCACGGAGGCGAAGATGTCGGGGTGACCGGTTCCTACGGGTCCCGAGAGAAAGATGTGGCCCTGGCACTGGCCCTCGAACTGAGGCGGCAGCTTGGACTCTCCTGTGATGTGCGCCTGACGCGGGAGTCGGACAGCACGTTGTCCGTCATGCGTCGGGTCGAGCTTGCCAACAGCTTCCACGGTGACCTCTTGGTTTCGTTGCACGCCGGTGGGGGGCTCTCCCGTGATGCCAACCGCATCGCCCTTTTTGTTCAGCAAGAACCCAAGGGCCGTGCGACGGATCCGGGCCGTGATAACGGATGGGACGGAGGCCATCGGCCTCATATTTCGGAGAGCCAGGCCCTGGCCACGATGCTGGAGCGGCCCCTGGCCCTTCTTGACGGGTATGAAGGGGTGGATTACTCGGCGGTCCCCCTGGGAATAGCCAGGGGTGCCGGAATGCCGGTGGTGCTTTTGGAGGTGGGAAACCTCACCAATCCCCGTGAGGAGGGGCGGCTCGAAAGTCCCGAGCACCTCCGGCGGGTGGCAGCTGCCGTGGCTGCCGGGATCGACGCTTATCTCCTGCGCTGAGCTGATGGTGGTATTAGCCCTTGCATGGGCCAGGCAACTGTGTTAGTTTCCCTGTCGTTTAATCGGGGCGTAGCGCAGCCTGGTAGCGCGCCTGCTTTGGGAGCAGGATGTCGCAGGTTCGAATCCTGCCGCCCCGACCAGATTTCTTGAAACCACCCCTTGAAAAAAGGGGTGGTTTTTTTATGGCCGAAAAAGGCCGCCCGTCCCCTCCTTTCGGCTTGGCCGACAATCCCCTCGCCTCAGGGTGAATCTCCTGCCTTTTCGATGGTAAAGTGTCGATCCAGGCGCATGGTCGTGAAAAGCCCGTAAATGTCTTCGGCAATGTTGATCACCTTCAGGGTGGCGCCGTGCTGGTCCAGGGTGTTGTGGGTGGCGATGATCACACCGATCCCCACGGAATCCACCATCTCAACGCCATGCAGGTCGATGGTCAGCTCCTCCAGCTCTTCGGCAATCTCACCGTTTAGTTCCGATCGAAATTCGCCGGCCATGGAGGCGACAATATCTCGTCCCGGGCGAATGGTTACGCGACGGTCATCTCGAATGATTTCACTCATGTTCCACCTTTTCGTCGTTAAAATAAGGATGGGGTTGTGGCGTCATTTGGTTGTTCGGGTTGTGGGCCGGGCATGCCCCGGCCTCTTGTCCGGCAATCCTGGCGGTGCTGCGCACGCCGTGTCACCTGTCGAAGGGGTGGGCTCGAAAGAGGGGGATGTCAGCGCGAAATGGCGGGGCTGTCTGGCCCGTTCGTCGACGTATCGGTTCCGCTGAGGTGTAACGGTTACACGGTTTATGGTTCCTGGGGATTGGGACAGTGCCCTTACGGTGTGAGGCGTTTCCGGGAATTAAGGCCGCAGCCTCCTCATCAAGGGTGCATATATGGCTATTTTTACCACACCGGTTGGGAAATCACAAATAAAAATATGGCCCCAACCGCTTGTCCTTATGAGGAATTCGGTGGCTGGCGCGGGCCCCGGGGCGCCGCAAAATCCATTGACACCCTGCCCGCGGCTGGTCAATAGTTGGCACCTGAGGGCCGTTGGCAGGCCCGTATCCATGGAAGCCGCAAGGATTGAATTCAGCCGGAGCCGACGGCTCCGCATCTCATCTCACGTGAGGAGACAAACAGGTGGTATCTTTAAACGACATCGCCGTATGGCGGGGGGAGTCAAGTTCCCGCATCCGGTCGGAGCTGTTCTGGGCATGTGCCGGGGCCCTTCTTCTGACCTTTGCCTTTCCCGGCCCCGCCCTGGGGCTGCTGGCATGGGGGGCCCTTGTCCCCCTGATCGTGATTTCCCTGACCTCTGACCCCAAGCGGGCCTTGCGGGTGGGGTACCTCACCGGTGTCTTCCATTATCTGGCCCTGCTGCGCTGGGTGGTGGGGACCATTCACCAATACGGTGGTATCCCCTGGATTGCTGGGATTGCCGCCCTTCTCCTGCTCTGCCTTTACCTTGGCGCCTATGTCGGGGGCTTTGCCTGGTGCCTTGCCCGCTGGCGACGGGGCGGGCTTTATTCCCTGGTGCTGGCCCCTGTCCTCTGGGTTGCCCTGGAATACCTTCGCACCAAGGCCCTCACCGGGTTTCCCTGGGGACTTCTGGGCTACACCCAGCAGGATGCCCTGGCCCTTATTCAGCTGACGGATGTCACCGGAGTGTACGGGCTTTCGTTCCTCGTGGTTCTGGTGAACACGGCCCTGGCCCTGTGCGTGGTACACGGAATGGGGCAAAACGGCGACGGGCATTCCGGTTCGGGGTGGGGCACACCCGTGCTGGCTGTGGCTCTGGCCGCTGCCTGTGTGGGCGGGGCCTTTGCCTACGGCACCCATCGCATGGCCCAGGTGGATGAAGCGCAAGGCAAGGCAAAGGCCTTGAAGGTGGCGGTGATTCAGGGAAATATCGATCAGGCGGTCAAATGGGACGCAGCCTACCAGACCGCAACCATCAAGACCTATCAGGCGCTTTCAACGGAAGCCCTGGCCAAAGAGCCCGACGTGATTGTATGGCCCGAAACCGCCACACCTTTTTATTACCTGAACCCCGTGGACGGGCTCCTGACCCGCGAAGTGAACCGGGGGCTGGCCAAAGGGGATGCGGACTGGATCCTGGGAGCCCCTGCGGCGGAACGCGCAGGGCAGGGGTGGCGCTATTTCAACCGGGCCTATGCCGTCACCTCGGAAGGGGCGGTCATCGGCAGCTACGACAAGGTGCACCTCGTCCCCTTCGGGGAGTACATCCCGTTTCAGAACCTGCTTTTTTTCATCAAGCGCCTGGTGGCCTCGGCCGGTAATTTTTCTGCCGGGACCAAGGGAGACACCATCAGGGGCTGGGACTGGCACGCCGGGATCCAGATCTGCTTTGAGTCCATTTTCCCGGAGCTCTCCGTGGCGTCGGTGCGGTCTGGGGCGGGGCTTCTCATCAACCTGACCAACGACGCCTGGTTCGGTCGGTCCGGGGCACCTTACCAGCACTTTCAGATGGCCCGTTTCCGGGCGGTGGAGACCCGAAGGGCCCTGGCCCGCAGCGCCAACACCGGCATCAGCGGGTTTGTGGACCCTGTGGGGCGCGTGAGCGGGGCCACGGACCTGTATGAAGAGGCCTGGCGCGTGGCCTCCCTTCCGGTGATGACCCTGACCAGCCTGTATGTGCGCTACGGTGATTTTTTTGCATGGCTTTGTGTTGCCATGGCCCTTGCTTTCGGGCCGGTGGGCGGGGGCATCAGGCGGCGATTTCTGTGAAAGGCCAGGGGCTTTTCCGGGGGGCATGAAAAAACGGTTTCACTGTCTGGGGATCAATGGTAGATAGGGGAGTTGAGGCCGGGTGTGTACCGGCTGGTAACCCATTGCTCTGCAATCGTTGCCCCGTTCGGGGGGCGTTGCTGAGGGCGTGGGCAGACGATTTTGACGGCAAGCCCTTTAAGGAGATAAAACATGTCAATTGAGTTGAAACAGGCATTTCGAGAGTTCAGTACTCGCCTGGGACAGCTGGGAGGTTGTCTTTGACCTGCCTGGCAAAGAGTTTCGACTAAAAGAACTTGAAGCCCAGGTGTCCCACAAGGACTTCTGGAACAATCCCGACGCCACCACCGCCGTTCTCAAGGAGCGGTCCTTCCTGACCACCCTTTTAGAAAACTGGAACGAGCTTTCAAAGGACATCGAAGACGGTGAACTTTTGCTGGAACTCGCCATGGAAGAGGGCGACAAGGAGACCCTTGAAGAGGTGGCGCGTCATGCCGACGGGATTGATAAGCGACTGAAGAGCCTCTCTGTTGAGATGATGCTCGATGGGAAAGATGACGATCGAAACGCCATCGTTTCCATCAACCCCGGCGCAGGGGGCACCGACTCCCAGGACTGGGCCGAGATGCTGTTGCGCATGTACACCCGCTGGTGTGAGCACAAGGGGTTCAAGGTGACCATGGTGGACTACCAGCCCGGTGACGAAGCCGGGATCAAGGGTGCCACCTTTACGGTGACCGGGACCAACGCCTTCGGCTATCTGAAGGTGGAGAGTGGTGTGCACCGGCTGGTGCGGATCTCTCCCTTCAACGCCAACGGCAAGAGGCAGACCTCCTTTTCGTCGGTTTTCGTCTGTCCCGAAGTGGACAACGAGATCGTCATCGACGTCCAGGAGAAAGACCTGCGCGTGGATGTCTTCCGGGCCAGCGGTGCCGGCGGCCAGCACGTCAACAAGACGAGCAGCGCCGTGCGCATCACCCACATCCCCACGGGGATCGTGGTGCAGTGCCAGCAGGAATCCTCCCAGCATCGGAACCGCGAAATCGCCATGAGCGTGCTGCGTTCCCGCCTCTACCAGGTGGAGATGCAGAAGGTGGAGTCTGAGATGCAGGAGATGCACGACAACAAGGACGAGATCGCCTGGGGCAGCCAGATCCGTTCCTACGTCATGCATCCCTACCAGATGGTGAAAGACCATCGCACCGATGAAGAGAGCGGAAACATCAAGGCCGTCATGGACGGTGCCCTGGATCCCTTCATCGAAGCCGCCCTGATGGCGAGGCGCAAGCGATGAGCGTGGACGTCGACGCCATCTTGAAGGCCCACTACGGCAACGGGTCGGAAGCCCTTGAGGTGCTTTTGACCCACAGCCGCTGCGTGGCCGACAAGGCCCTGGCCGTGGCTCACCGGGTGGCCCACCTGAACCCGGACCTCCGGTTTATCGAGGAGGCTTCCATGCTCCACGATATCGGCATGGTCCGCACCTGGGCGCCGGGCATCGGATGCCGGGGGGAGGCCCCCTATATCCGTCACGGCGTCATCGGCGCCGAGATGCTCCTGGAGGCGGGGCTTCCCCGTCATGCCCGCGTGTGCGAGCGCCATACCGGGGCCGGGCTCTCGGCCCGGGAGATCATGGACGCTGATCTGCCCCTGCCCCACCGGGACCTCCAGCCCGAAACCCTGGAAGAGAAGATCATCTGCTACGCCGATAAATTTTTTTCCAAAAACCCCGACACCCTGACCGTTGAAAAACCCATGGACAAGGTGCGACGCCTCATGGCCCGGTACGGCGACACCCAGCTTGAGCGATTCGAGGCCATGGCCAGCCTCTTCGGCTGAGCTCGCCGCCCGACCCCACCCGGGGTTGCCCTGGCCGTCGCACCCCATCCCATGCGTACCCCACACACAAAGGCGCTTCCGTTGACTTCAGACCCCAAAGAATCCGGAGAATTCGGGCTCATCGATACCCTGGTGACGCGGCGGCCCCACAGGGCCAGCCTTTACCGCCCCTGTCGCGTGGCCGCAGGGGACGATGCCGCCCTTCTGGCCTGGCTTGCCCAGCCTGTGATCACCACCGACACCCAGCGGGAAGGGGTGCACTTCCGTCGCGACTGGCAGACCCCCTTTGAGATCGGCGCCAAGGCCGTTTCCGTCACCTTAAGCGATCTGGCCGCCTCCTTTGCCAGGCCCGTGGCCCTGTTTGTGAACCTGGGGCTTCCGCCCACACTCCCCGGGGCCGTGGCCGAAGAGCTCTACGACGGCCTGGGGCATGCGCTGGAGCGTTACGGGTGCGACCTGGGCGGGGGCAACACCTCGCGGGCCTCCGAGCTCTCCCTGGATCTTTTTGCCGTGGGCGAGGGCCAGGGGCGCATGCCCCGTCGAACAGACGCCTGCCCCGGAGACCTGGTGTGCGTCACCGGTCCCCTGGGTCTTGCCCGGGCCGGTCTTCGGTGCCTGGAAACCCAGGAGACCCGTTACCCTGAGCTTGTGAAGGCCTTTAAAGAACCTGCGGCCCGGTTCGATGCGGCCGAGGTGCTGAGAAAACACCGGGTGCGCTGCGCCATGGACATCAGCGACGGCCTTGCCGGAGACGCCGGGCATCTGGCCCGGGAATCCAAGGTGAGCCTGGTTTTTGATCTGAGGCCGGACATGGCCCACGGCGCCCTTACCGACTGGTGCGGGGCCACAGGGGAAGACCCCCTTGCGTACATGGCCTCCGGGGGAGAAGAGTACGAGTTGCTTTTTGCCTGCAACCCGGATACCCTTGCGGCCATCGAAGCCGATTTACCCGGCGTGATGTGCGTGGGCCGTGTGACGGACCGGTCCGGCTCGCCCCTTTCGGGCCTTCCGGACGATGCATCCTCTTTTGAACACCGATGAGCAAAGCAACAGCGATATGCGTATTATAGACAGTCATTGTCACCTGGATGACAAGAGTTACCAGAACGACCTTCAGGAGGTGGTGGCCCGGGCAGAGGCCGCCGACGTGGTCAGGGCCATGGTGGTGGGGGTTTCCGAAGCAAGCTCCCGGCGCTGCGCGGCCCTTGCCGACAATTCTGATTTTTTCTACGCCTCCGTGGGCATCCACCCCCACGACGCCGCCGATACCGATGAGGGCGTCCTGACCCGCCTGGCCGAACTGGCCAAGGGGGACAGGGTCAAGGCCTGGGGTGAGTGCGGCCTGGACTTCAACCGCATGTACTCCCCGAAAGACGTGCAGGAGACGTGGTTTGTCCGTCAGCTTGAGGTGGCGCAATCCCTTGACCTTCCCCTGATCTTTCACGAGCGGGACACCGAGGGCCGGTTCCTGGAGATGCTCTCCGCCCACCGGTTCGACGGCCTGCGCGGCGTGGTCCACTGCTTCAGCGGCTCCACCCAAGAGATGGAGGCCTACCTGGACATGGGGCTCCACATCGGGGTCACGGGCATCGTCACCATCCAGAAGCGGGGCGAGCACCTCCGGGAACAGGTCCTTGCCATCCCCCGGGAGCGCCTTCTCGTGGAGACCGACGCCCCCTACCTCACCCCCGCACCCCACAAAAACAAGGTGCGGCGAAACGAGCCCGCCTTTGTCCGTGAGGTGCTCTTCAAACTGGCCGCGGTTCGCGGCGACGACGTGGAACTCCTTGCCGACACCGTCTGGAACAACACCACAGCCCTGTTTGACCTTTCGTGAGGGAACCTGCTCAGCCCATGTTTGCCTCCGGCGGCCAAGGGCTGAGCCCTTGGATCCCAGGCTCGCGAATGCTCCCGGCCTTCGTTCCTCAGGCCATCGCATTCGCTGACGGGCTTCGCCCGTGAACCCAAGAGAAACGCGGGTGTTTTCCTTGGCGAAAGAGAATACAAAAAAGCCCTGATGATTCTTGCAGATCATCAGGGCTTTTTGCGTGTTGTCGCGTGAATTCATCAACGTCGTACCCTGGGAGCCAGGGGATCATTTCCTGGCAGCCGGAGGCTGCTCTATCCACCAACTGTAACCATGGAAGACAGTCCGGTTAAACCATCGGCTTTTGTATCGGGCGAAGCGCAAGGGCAATCAGCTTTCGAGGTGGCTCACCTCGCCGCCGGAGGCACGGTTTTAGGTTTTTTCGTACACGGTGCCGTTTTTAACGATGAGGGTGAGGTCGTTCAAGGCCGCGAGGTCCTGCAAGGGGTTTTCCGCCATGGTGATGAAGTCGGCGCGTTTGCCCGGCGTGAGGGTGCCGGCCTCGTTTTCCACGCCCAGGATGTGGGCGTTGTTTACGGTGGCGCAGGTGAGGGCCTCTGTGTTGGTAAAACCCAGGCGGGCCATGCACTGGAGTTCGCGCACGATGGCGCCGTGATAGTTCAGGGGGACCCCGGCGTCGGTGCCGCAGCCGATGCGGATACCCGCCTCTTTCATGCGCATGAGGTTTTTCTGGCCGTGGGTGAGGATGGGAAAGAAGAGGTGGGGATTGAAGGTGTAGTCGCCCCGTGTGTAGAGCTCGGAAAAGGGGTGTTTTTGCATGGCCTCCAGCATGGCCAGGTTGTTTTCATGGATGGCGGGCTCCACGTCGTCTTCGGTGACGGCGGCGAGGTAGGCCTCCCGGATGGGGGCTTCCAAAAGGGCCCGGCGGGAGAGGAGGCCTTTGGGAAGGGGCTCGGCAAGATCCAGCAGGGTGTAGAGGTTGGCCAGGATGGTGGTGGGCACCACGGAAACCTTGTTGTCGGCCATGGCCTTGAGGGTTGCTTCGTCCAGGGGCCCGTCCGAGACGGTGTGTTCCAGGGAGTGGATGGGGTGGGCAAGGGCGCGGCTCACGCCGTAACGGCTCATGGCGTGGCCTGCCACGGGTTTTCCAGCGTCCCGGGCCAGGCGGAAGATGGTGGCGAGTTCAGGGTCGCTGTAGCGGTTGATAAAGGGCTTGCCCGCGATGAGGGAGGTGTTGTCCAGGGTGATCTTGACAAAGTCGGCGTTCCGGCAGTTGGCCCCAAAGGCTGAGGCCAGCTCCCCCTCTTTGAACGACACGGTGGGTGCCCCGGTAAAGAGGCTGCCGAAGGCCGCGACCCAGGAGACATCGGACGGTGAGATGTCTGGGTGGCCTCCGTCCACGTTGAAGATGGCGTTGCAGGTGATCACGTCCGGCCCGGCCAGTTGGCCTTTTTCCACCTGGCGGACCAGGGTGCCCAGCACCGGGGGCATGGCGCCCATGTCCCGGACGCGGGTGACCCCGGAGGCGAGCTGGTTCTCGAAATTTTTCCTGAGCTGTCGCCAGGTGGCCAGCCCCAGCAGGGGAGAGAAGCTTGCGGCCGAAGGCAGGGTCATGTGGCAGTGGGCGTCCATGAGGCCGGGCAGGAGGTACGCTCCCTTTAGATCGATGTGCCGGGCCTCCAGGCCGGAAAAGGGCGTGCCCGGACCGGCCCAGGCAATGTGCCCGGCCTCCACCAGCAGGGACCAGCCGGGGGTGATCCGTCCTTGGGGCAGGGAGAGGAGCTGACCGTTGGTGAACAGGGTCCTGTGGGGCGTTGGTTCGCCGGGATGGGCAGGGGTGATGGCAGGGGTGTGACCGGCGCATCCGGCAGCCGCCATGGAACCTGCCACGGCGGCAGAGGTTTTTTTCAGAAATTCCCTTCGCGACAAAGGGGGGATGGTGACGGGGGTGTCCATGGCAGCTCCCATGCATGCGGGGGAGGCAAAGACCCGGCTGTTCGGTTTACCCCTCCCGGCTCAGGCTGGTTACGGGGGAAACACCGAGGTGGCGCCTTTGTATCCGTAGGCGATGGTGGTGGCCCGGGTGTGTTCGTCTTCGATGAGGATGGCGCCGCTGACCGGAACGGAGCTGTGGCTCAGGCTGCGCCCGCTGGAGGTGATGCCGGATATGGTCACAGAGTAGCTGTGGGAAAAGCAGCTTCGGGCCTTAATATAAGTGCCGTCATAGGCTTGGCGCTCGGCCTCCCCCACACGGACCGTGGAGCCGGCCAGGGCGTTGTCGGTGAGGCCCCGGGCCATGGCCAGGAGTTCAGGGGGCATGTCGTTGACAGGGCCGTCCCCCTCCCTGGTGCGGACCCGGATGATGCGGAGCTGGCCTGCGATGCGGTCGTATTCGTCCCGGGTATAGGAGAGGCTTCCCCACACCGGGTAGTTCTCGAAGGTGACCTGGCTGTGGAGGGGCCGGGCGTCATTGGATGCGGAGAGGCTTTCCGTTTCCAGGGTCACGGTGTTGCCGTCCACGGAGATGACCTTGGTGGTGGTCAGGGCGACATTTTTATCCCCGTCCAGGGCCTCCTGGAGAACCGTGATCCACTGGCCTTTTTTCAGGCCCATGCGGCGCTCCTTGGACCGTCCCAGCTTTCGGGCTTCGGGAAAGGCCATGGCGTCGACCATGTCGTAGATTACCTGGCGTTTGTGTTGCGGAACTTCAGGCATGAGGTTCATGAGGGTGGTGCAGGAGGCAAGGGCAAACAGGACCGGGACGAAAAAGGCAAGGATGCGCGTCTTCATGGCGGGGTTCCCCTTTACTTGGGTATGGCGGCGATGTGTTGACGGGGTCCTGCGGACCTGCAGAACGTGGCTGTGGTTGTTCGAACGTACCAGAGATCCAACGGATAATCAACGGCTTCCGTGCCGGGCTCGCCTGTGGGCGAGGCCGGGTCAGCAGGCCTGGCCGGATTCGGCCTCCAGGGTGGTGATCATGTCCAGGCAGCTCTGGCGGAATTCAGCGTAGTCGGCAAGGGACATGTCGCCGGTGAGGATCCACTCCAGGGCGTAGTTGAACCCCAGGTAGTCGTAGGTGTAAATGCCGTGGCCGTCGCGGAGGGCGTCGATGCTCTTTCGACACATGAAGGCAAGGCAGATGGGGCTTTTGTGGGTGGGAAGGGTGCAGCCGGTGTTGGTGTGGTACTCGCAGGGGCTCACCAGGCTGGACTCTTTTACGTCTTCGGGTTTTCCGTAGAGGGCTTCCCGCTCTTTGCGCAGGAGATCAAAGCTGGGGTGATCCAGGTCGTAGACCTTGTAATACTTGTCCTTGCAACAGGCGGCAAAGGGCTGGTTGCCGTTGCGTTCCAGCTCGGGCAGCACGCATCCTTTGAGGCAGAAGTCAAAGATCCCGAAAAACCGGTTGAGGATCGTCTCCATCTCCAGGTACCGGTTCAGGTTTTCCTGTGCGCTCTCCATCATCACTCCTTCTTATGCAATCGTCACAATCCGTCTCTTTTAGCGCAATCCCGGGCTGCTGGCAAGGGCGGAACCGGCCGTCATCAGGGGGATACCGGCCCCGTGGCCAGGGTCAGCCAGAAGGGGATGGCCATGAGGCAGACCACGTAGCAGGCCAGCATGGCACCCCCGATGATCTCCGTGCGGCCGTTGTACGCCCGTGCCTGGAGGATGAGGTTGGTGGCCGGTGCGGCCGCGGCCTGGATCATGAAGAGGGAGGCGATGAGGGGGCTTTGCCGGGCCAGGTCAAAGGCGGAGATGGCCCACCAGGTAATGAGGGGGACCAGGCCGAACTTGACGCCTGCAAGGCCGAGGAGGCGGTGCCAGGGCGGAAGCTTTTGCAGGCGAACCTCCCCTAAGGTCGCCCCGAGGATAAAGGTGGCCAGGGGAATGGTGGCGCTTCCGAGGAGGCCCGTGGCGTCCAGGGCAAGGGCCGGGACATGGGGGGAGAGTCCCGACAACGCGATGGCGACTCCGGCAAGGCTTGCCACAAGGGGCGGGTTGATCATCTCTCTTAAGCGGACTTTGCCCTTGCCCCCCACGAGGCGCACGCCAAGGGTCCAGTGGATGGGGGTGTTCCCGATGACAAAGAGAAAGCAGTAGGCGGCGAAGGTGTCGAAGGTCTCCGGAAAGAGGGCCTGTCCCACGGGCAGGACCAGGTAGGCGGAGTTCTGGATGCCGCTCATGGCGATGAGCTCCGGGTGGCGCCGTGTGGTCCGGCCGAAGAGGACCCATCCGAAAAAGAGGCCGCCCAGGTTCATGGCCATGGACGCCAGGGGAAGGAGCCACCACAGGGGCGTTGAACCGGTGTCCAGGCGCGTGATCAGGGAGGTGAGGATGAGGCAGGGAAGCAGCACATGGATGGTGATGCGGGAGAGGGTGTCGATGTCTTCGGAGCGAATGACACGACGCCTCACCAGGACACCTGCCAGCAGGGCCACGACCACGATGCGCAGCATGGAGAAAAAGACGGTCTGGAATCCTGTGGCGAACAAAGGGGGAATCATGGGGGCTCCTTGCCCGGATATTTCACGAGTCGAGTGCGCCCGAAGGGTCAGAGGATCGGGCCAAAACCGGTCAATTACATGTTGAATTCTTGAAATAACTAATTTTTGTCACAATAGCCAACCGTAATAATGCCCTGTTCCTGTGGGGCTGAAGGTAAGTCCTTGATTACCGGAACGTTTTTGCGGCGCTTTTTTTAAAAAGCGATCCGCCGGAGGCAACTGGATTTTTAAATGCGTTGGCCCTGCCGTGCTTTCCGTTCCGGGGCAACACACGGGCGAGGCAGGCGGGTGGCATCCGGCGTGATGGAATAGCGTTTAACTAATTACCTTTATCGGCCGATACGTCTTTCTAGACGCGGATTTTCTACGACAAAACACATAACCCGGATATTTTACGAGTCGCATGGCATTGTGTCGGACTGATGGTTTTTTACGACATATCCGGGTGAAATTGTGTTTCAACCCATCATGGTGAGGATATGACGGTGCGCTCCGGTACCCTTCGTTTGTGTGTGTTCGCATGGCTTCTTCTCTGCCATGCCGCCCTTCTGTCCGCAGAGACGTCTTCTGCCGGGCGTGTCAAGGTGATGGGGGGAAAAAAGGGGCACGGCACGGTATCCGTTGCCGTGGGGGCCACGGTGCCCGGGGCGGTGACCTTTTCCTCCGGGGATCCCAACTTTGACTCCGGCGGCCCCTCTTCCTTTACGGGGGTTCCCCTGGGCCGGATTCTGAATCAGGCCGGGGTTACGGACATGGCCGGGGTAACGCTGATCGGCCATGATCAGTACACCGTGTACCTTCCCGCCGAGGTGGTCTCAAAACCGGGGGTGATCATTGTCTCAGATCAGGACGGCAAGCCCCTGAGCCGTTATCTCGGGGGGCCCCTCAAGCTTTTGTTCCCCCCGGGGATGGGCATGCACCAGAGCGCCTATTGCTGGTACGTGGATACGCTGGTCCCGGATTACCTGGACAATCCGGAGGTGAAGGTGTCCGTCAACGGAAAGACCAAAACCTACACCCTGTCTGGCCTGGATGCCTTGTTGCCGGAGCACCGGACCCTTTATCTCTCCATTCCCCTGGGGTACCGGTGGGACCTGCCCAAGCTGAACCAGCCGTGCCGGGTGACGGCCGTCCCCCTGGCGGCTCTTTTTGACGGTGAGGATGTCACTGGCAGGGAGCTGACCCTCACCCCCTTTGCGGGGAAATCCATCACGTTGCCTGTGGCCCCGCTTCTCTCCTGCGACGTGATGCTGGTGTATCGCATCAACGACCAGCCCATCCACCCGGCGCTGGGCGGTCCGTTTTCCGTCTATTTTCCCGTCATGAGCTGCGGGGAGCTTCAACGTGTTGCCCCGGAGACGGCTTCTCTCTTTTTTTTACATGAGATCTCCGTGGATTAGGAGTGATTTATGGCGTTTCACATGCGGTTGCAGACCAAGCTCCTGGCAGTGGTGAGTGTGCTGGTCCTGGCAGTGGTTTTTGTCTCCTCCGGCCTGGTGACCTATTCCCAGAAAAAACGGGTCACCGAGGCCACCTACAAGCTGATGGAGCGGGATGCACGGTACCTTTCCCGCCGGATCAGCCACAACATCTACAACTCCAACTGGCGAACCATTCAGATTACCCTGGACATGGCCCTGCAGTCCAACGGGGACATGCTGTATTATGCCATCCACGACAAGGACGGCAAAATCCTCTTTTCATCGGACAGCAAGAGCGTTGGCGGGTGGCTCCCGGGCTGTGTTGCAGACGGCCCCCGGTCCGAGGTCTTCGAACGTTACCAGTCCAAGGAGTTCTCCGTCCGTGAGCGCCCCCTGTCCGAGGCCGTGGCCTACAAGGGGGTCGTGCGCGGGGGCAAGGGCGAGGCGGTTTTCGACACCTGCATGAAGGTGCGGTATATCGGGCGGCCCATCGGCTGCCTGCGCATCGGGTATTCGTCCCGGGAGCTTTCGGCACATATCCGAAAGAGCGCCATGGATGTCCTTGCCGGAGGGGCGGCCATTCTCATGACGGTGATCACGGGCCTCCTGATTCTGATCCGCATCAGCATCGCCCCTTTGGGACGGCTGAACCGAAAGCTCCTGCTCCTCAGGAAGCGGGCGGAGACCGAGCCGGTGGGCAAGGTGCTGGGAAGCCTGGACATCGACGAGATGTCCGACGGGTCCACCACCACGGAGATCCGGGAGCTCTCCCTCTCCTTCGGGGCCCTCAGCGGGATGCTGGTGGAAAACTGGCAGCAGCTGGAGGCCCAGCAGGTCGATCTGGAGAAGAACGTGGCCAAGCGGACCTGCGCCCTCAGAAAGGCCAACCGGGCCCTCCTGCGGGAGATCGCGGAAAAGAAAGAGGCCGAAGAGAAGCTCCGGGTGAAAAATTCCCTTATGGAGGCCCTCCACGACACCACCCTGGACCTAATGCGCCAGCTGGGGTTCAACGAACTCCTGAAGCTTCTCCTCAAGCGGGCAGGGGGCCTCATGAACATGGAGAGCGGATACTACTTCGAGTACAGGGAGTCCACCCGCCAGCTTCACCCCATCGTCACCTCCGGCCCATTCCTGGAGGTGCCCAAGATCCCCTCCCGCATCGGAGAGGGGCTTGTGGGGCGTGTGTGGGAGACGGATCGCCCCCTGTACGTAGAGGACTACAAAACATGGAACGGCCGGGTCAAAGGCCACCCCGGCCTGGAGACGCTGGGGGCCTCCGTGGCCGTGCCCATCCGCCTGGAGGGCAACGTGGGCGGGGTCATGGGCCTTGCCCAGTTCGGGGATGATTTTGAGATGGACGAGACGGCCATGGCGGTCCTCATCCGCTTTGCGGAGCTTGCCACCATTGCCCTGAACAACGCCATGATGCACACCAAACTCCAGGAGGAGCTCGATGAGAGGCGCCGGGTGGAAGAGGAGAAGGACCGACTGTTTCAGCACCTTCTCCAGGCCCAGAAACTGGAGGCCATCGGGACCCTGGCAGGGGGCATTGCCCACGACATCAACAACCTGCTCATGGCCATTCAGGGCAACATCTCCCTGATCATGAGCCTCACGGGCCCCGGGGACATTGTGCACAAGCGCGGGGGCAAAATCGAGGAGCTGGTGGCCAGCGGTTCCTCCCTCACCAGCCAGCTCCTGGGCTTTGCCAGGGGAGGGCGATCCCATGTGCGGCCGGAGAGCGTGAACACGGTGGTGAAAAGCAGCCTCTCCATGTTCGGCCGGACCCGCAAAGGGATCATGATCTCCGAAGCCATGGCCGAGTGGCTCCCCAACGTGGAGATCGACCGGACCCAGATGGAGCAGGTGCTCCTGAACCTTTACCTGAACGCCTCCCATGCCATGCCGGACGGTGGCAGGATCCACATCGAGACCGGCATGACGGACCTCGACGACAAGCTGGCCGCAGCCTTCAACCTCAAGTCCGGGGCCTATGTAACGGTGGCGGTCTCCGACACGGGCGTGGGCATGGACAAGAAAACCCAGAGCAAGATTTTCGACCCCTTCTTCACCACCCGGGAGATGGGGCGGGGCACGGGCCTGGGCCTGGCGTCGGCGTACGGCATCGTCAAAAACCACAAGGGCGCCATCACCGTGACCAGCGAAAAGGGCCGGGGGGCCTGTTTTACGATTCACCTGCCCGCCACCTCCAAGGCGCGGTGGGAGGAGGAGGCCTCTCCCTTGGCGGTCCACAGCGGCGAGGGAACGGTTTTGGTGGTGGATGACGAACCGGAGATCCGTGAGGTGGTGAAGACCATGCTCAAGGGCCTGGGGTACCGCTGCCTGGTGGCGGAGAACAGCAGCCGGTGCGTTTCCATGTACAGGGAGGCGTGGCAGGAGATCGACCTGGTGCTCCTGGACGTGGTGATGCCCGACGCCGGAGGGGACATTGCCTACCGGGCCATGAAGAAGATCAACCCGGATGTGCGGGTGATCCTCTGCAGCGGCTACAGCCTGGAGGGGCGCGCAGAAAAGATGATGGAGGCCGGGTGCAACGGGTTTATCCAGAAACCCTTTTCCGTGGAGGTCCTCTCCACGGAGATCCACCGGGTGCTCGAAGGATCAGGAGAGAAAGCGCCTGTGGGCTGAGCCCTCACAGGGGACAGGCGTGGGGCGGGAATATGCTGTTTTGAAAGAACAAAAGCCCGCAGGGGAAAACCCTGCGGGCTTTTTTACGTCTGATGGCTGCCGGGCCCGACCGGGAAAGGATCCTTGGCCGGGCTTCGGGTTAGATCTTGAAGCGTCCCACCAGGCCGTTTAAGGCTTCAGCCATGGCTTTGAGTTCCCGGGCGCTCTCCTCGATCTTGTGGCTGCCGCCGGAGATTTCGCTGGAGGCGTTGTTCAGGTTGCCCATGTCCCGGTTGATGGCATCGGCTGCCGTGGCGCAGTTGCCCACGTTGTTGTTGACCTCCTCCACGCCGGCCGATGCCTGGCCGATGTTGGCTGAGATCTCGCTGGTGGCGGCGGACTGCTCTTCCACGGCCGCAGCGATGCCGGAGACGATGTCATTGACGTTTTTGATCACCCCCAAAATGGCGTTGATCTTTTCCACGGAGACGTTGGTCTTCTCCTGGACGCTGTGGATGTTGCTACGGATCTCCAGGGTGGCCGCGGCGGTCTGGCCGGCCAGGTCCTTGATCTCACCGGCAACCACGGCAAAGCCTTTTCCGGCTTCCCCGGCCCGGGCCGCTTCGATGGTGGCGTTCAAGGCCAACAGGTTGGTCTGCTCGGAGATCTCGGTGATGGTGTCGGTGACCTTGCCGATTTCGTCCACGGCGTTGCCCAGGCTGTTCATGAGGTCGGCGGTCTCCATGGCATCGGAGAGGGCCCCGTCGGAGACGGAGCGTGCGTTTTCGGAGTTTGCGGCAATTTCGCCGATGGTGGCGGTCATCTCCTCGGCGGAGGCGGCCACGTTGTTGATGTTGGCCGTGGACTGCTCCATGGCCGAGGCGATGGTGGCCAGGTTCATGGCCATGGTGCCCGCTTCCTGTCCCACCTGGGATGCCAGGGTGTGGGTCTCGTCGGCGGAGGCGGACAGGGATCCCGAGATGGTGAGGAGTTCACCGGAGGAGCTGTCCACGGACCCGGCGTTGCCCTTGACCTCCCCGATGATGGATTGAAGATCGGCCATGAAGGTGTTGAACCACCCGGAGAGTTCGCCCACCTCATCTTTGGACTGGACCTCCAGCCTCTGGGTGAGGTCCCCGTCCCCTTTGGCGATCTCTTCCAGCAGGGAGGCGCTCCGGCGCAGGGGCTTGGCAATGGAGCCCGCCACCCAGATCACCACGGCGGTGAGGAGAACAAAGGCAGCCACCCCGATACCCACGATGAGCCAGCCGATGGAGTTGGCTTCGGCCATGACCTGGGCCATGGGGAGGTTCACGAGAAAGGACCAGGGGGTGTCCTGGCCGGAAAAGGGGATGGGGGCGAAGATGCGGACGATGTCGGTGTCAAGATCCCGGGAGATCGCTTCGAACTGAAAGGGCTGTCCGGCCTGGATGGCTTTTTTGGCCGCCTCCCAGTCTGCGGAAGACCCTGCGTTCTGGCCGTGTTTGTCCTGGTTGACCTGGTGGGCCACGTAGGTGCCGTTGTTGGCGATGACAGAGGTGTAGCCCGTGCCGAAGGGGGTCAGCCCCTTGATGAGCTCGGAAAAGATGGAGAGCCTCAGGTCCACACCGCAGACGCCCACGGTGGTGCCTTCGACTTCGATGGGCACGCAGAGGCTGATGATGGATTCCTTGCTGCCCTGAACTTCATAGAGGTAGGGTGGGGTCATGATCTCACGCCCGGTGCGCAGGGGGACGAGGTAGTAGTCCCCTTCTCCCTCCTTGTCGTAGTTCACCAGGGGGGTCACATCGATGCCGTCTCCGGTGCGGTGCCAGTAGGGGACGAAGCGGCCGGTGGCGTCGTGGCCCTTCTTGTTTTCGAATGCGGCGTCAAGATTGTCCAACGCATCAGGTTCCCAGGCGGTCCAGACGGCAAGGAGCTCGGGGTTGTTGTCCAGGACCTCGGCCATGATCTTGTTGAGGTCTTCGCGGGGGTTGAAGCTGCCCGATTTCTTGAAGGCCTCCATGGTTTCGGAAAGAGTCCTCACTGCGTGGAAGGAGGCGTCGACCTTACCGGAAATGATTGCGCCGTATCGGGCGGCAATCTCTTCGCCCTGGGCAATGGCTGCGTGATGGGCAGAGCTGCGAACTTTCAAGGTTACAGCCGTGATGGTGATGAAGTAGGAGAGAAAAGCAATGGTGGAAATGGCAAGGATGAGCTTGCCGCGAAGTTTAATGTCCCTGAACATCCGCAGAACTCCAGTTTGAGGGTGGAAAATAAGGTGTATGGGATAAATATCGGATGAAGGCGTGTTTGGGTTTAGGATGATTACATGAAATATTTAATAAAATTGATTATCCCACATGGGGGAACGCCCGGGAGCGTCTGCTTTGGCCCGAATCGGTCTGTCAAAATGGGGCCTTTGGGGGCATGGGATGGCCCTTGCGGTGGACAGATCTCTTTTTTTGGGGTTGAAACATGACGGGTGTTTATCATAAGTAAGTATTCGATATGGCTTGGGTTAAGGTGTCGGCTGCAAAACCCGGTCGAGAACAACCTCAAAATACAGGATCAAGGGGAGTGTTATGGTTTTTGTCAGAGGGACTGCTATTCGATGGATGGCCGCTGTTGTTGCGGCGGCGTGTGTGCTCGGCTTCTGGCAAACCGGTTTTGCAGGCAATGAGACGCGGAACTCTCTGTTCCAGGGGACCGAGGCGATGATCGTCCAGGCCAAGGAGAAGCGGGCCTACCTTTTTGCTCCGGATGCCTTTGGTGAGGCCATGGAGGCCTACCAGGACGCCCTCACCGATTTCAACAAGGGACGAAACCTGAACGGGATCCGAAAGGAGCTCAAGAAAGCCGAGTCGTACCTTACACGGGCCATGGCCGTGTGCGTGACGGCTGAAGTGACCTTCGAGAACGTTTTGAAGGCCCGTGAGGATGCCTCGTCCATTGGCTCCGAAAAATACAGCGAGAAACTGACGGCCAAGGCAGAGGCCGAATTCCAGCGGGCCGTGAGGAGCCTTGAAGACGGCGACGTGGACAAGGCCCGGGGGCAGGCCGGTGAGGCCGAGGCCCTGTTTCGGAGCGCAGAGCTTGAGACCATCAAACACGCCCTTCTGGGCAAGACCCGGGAGAAGCTGGCCCGGTTCGAGGACCTGGGGCGTAAGAACAACGCCCCGAAAACCTATGAGAAGGCCCGCCGCCTGGTGGCCCTTGCAGAAAAGAAGCTGGACCAGAACCGCTACAACAATGCCGAAGCCGTGGCCCTGGTGAAGGAGGCTGAGTACGAGCTGGCCCACACCGAGCACATCCACACCCGGGTGGGCAAGCTCAAGGAGGCCGATTACAGCTTTGAAGACGTGATCATCGACATGGAGATGCAGCTGGTCAAGATCGCCGAGGGGCTGGACATGGAGCTCAAATTTGATCGGGGGGTCAGCGGTGCCACCTGGCAGCTCCTGGACGGGGTGCAGGCCCTGAAGGCGTCCAACGACGCCAAGGACCGGGAGATTGCGGATTTGAAGGCCAAGGTCACGGACCTGGAGACCTCCGTTGCCAGCCTGAGCAAGCTGGAGCAGGACCTCATGGCGCGCAAGCACGAAGCCGAAGAGGCCCTGAAACGTCAGAAGGAGGCCGAGCGGCTGAAGCACATGAAGATCACGAGGATCCGCGACGCCTTTACCCCGGAGGAGGGCAAGGTCCTCATGGACGGAGACAAGATCATCATCCGCCTGTACGGGCTCTCCTTTTCCAGCGGCAAGGCGGTGATCGACTACAAATACTTCGGCCTCCTGGCCAAGGTGCGGGACACCTTCAAGGAGTTTCCGGGCTGCCGGGTGGTCATTGAGGGCCACACCGACTCCCTGGGCAGCGAGAAGGTCAACAAGCGCCTCTCCAAGGAGCGGGCCGATTCTGTGCGCCATTACCTCATCGCCAACTCCGTGGTGACGGACGACCAGATTTCGGCCGTGGGGTACGGGGAAGACAAGCCCGTTGCCTCCAACGAGACCCGCCAGGGGCGCGCCAGCAACCGGCGCATCGACGTGGTGATTATCCCTGCCAGGGGGTGACACGGCAACAGCCGGTGAGATGGATCCGGTGGTATTGATAAGGGGCGGTTATCCGCCCCTTTTTTTTACGCGGGTTTGACCTTTGGAGAAAAATAGCCTATCAGTTGGCCCCGGCAGGATGGCAGAAGGGAAGCACACGCACACCAAGAAACAAGGCACAGGGTATGGGGATGTTTGAGAAACTGAAGCAGCTGTTAACGAAAAAAGAGACGGGAAAAGCCCCCCAGGCACCGGTGGAAGAGCCCCGTGTCGAGGAGAAGGCTCCGGTTGAACCCGCGGCTGTGGAGCCCCCGGCTCCCTTAGAGAAACCCCATGGCGGGAAAAAGGCGCCGTTACCCGGCAAGGGACCCAAGACGGCTCCCAAAAAAGGAAAACACGGGATCTCCGTGCTGTCAGGGGACGAGGACCTGGAGGCTCTGTTTCGCGACGAGGGGCCCCAGGAGATCCCGGTGCCGCCCAAGCCAAAGCCAAAACCCCGGCCTGCAAGGCCAGCGGCCCCCCCACCCAGGAAAAAGCAGAAAAAACGAAACCGCAACGGGATTCTGGTCCTCTCCGATGAGAAGGACCTGTGCAGCCTCATGGCCGAAGAGGCTCAGCGCGAAGGGGACCGGGTGGTGCCCACGGCCCGGAAAAAAGTGGCCCCCGAGGAGGTTCCCCCGGCCAAAAAGGTGCAGCGGGACCGGCACGGGCTTCCCATCCTGGAACAGGGCCAGATCCCGGCCTCCGAGGAGAGCGAAGAGTTTGCCGAGCTCCTGGCCTCTTCCCTGTCGGAGAAGAGCGGGGAGGTGCTCTTGAGCGAGAAGGTGGACAAGCTCGAGCAGGCCCGGACCCTTACGGTGAAAGAGCGACTCAAGCGCTATCCGGCCCCCCAGGGCCAGCTGGATCTGCACGGCTACACCGCGGCCAAGGCGGACCAGACCGCCGAGCACTACGTTCGGCGTGCTTTTTCCGTCGGAACCTACACCCTTCGCCTCATCGTGGGCAAAGGGCTCCACTCCGAACACGGGGCGGTCCTCCCCGACACCATTGCCGACCGCATGACAGCCCTGAAACAGGAGGGCATTGTCCTTTCCTGGGCCTGGGAAAAGGGCAAAAAGTCCAAGAGCGGCTCCATCCTTGTGTACCTCAACAACTACGACACCTCACGCCACGGGCGGTAAACCGAGTCCAGGCGGTCAGGCGAAAACCCGCACCCCGCAATGGGTCACGGGTTTTTTTGCGTGTTTCAGGGCGGCGCACCTGTTTCGCCGGACTTCCCATGGGCGTGGTTTCCTTGTTTATCCATTTTATCAATGACCCGACGGGCCCGACGTTCAAGGCGGTGTCGGATTATTCCCTGGTAAGTAATGATGTTACCGTAAGGGTTGCGTTTGTTTGTCAGTCATGAGTCTTTGGAGATCCTTGAACAAAAGGCCTTTTGGGAGTCGAGGCTTTTTTTTAAGTAAAAAGCTGTAAACAATGTTTGCGAACAAGAAGAAGTATTTATATAATACATCGCGTTCTATCCCGATACATTTTTTCCACAGCAAACGGCCGGAGGCTTCATGCCATGAATCAACCGATTCTGAGACGACTCCTTTGCGTTGCGATGATGGCTGCAGGGTTCTCCCTGGCGGAGGGCAGGCCTGCACAGGCCCTGACCCCCCTGTCCGACGAGGGGCTGGCCCAGACCCATGCCGCCAACGGGATTCGCCTGGCCTTTGAAGACATGGTGGTCCATCACGCCACCGATGGCATGGGCTATATAGCCCAGGGGAACATGGACTCCCTGGGAGGCCATGGGGGGGCCTACGGAAGCCTCGGCCTCAACGATGTGTCCATGGCACTTCGCGTTTCAGGCGCCGTGGAGATTGAGGCCGAAACCTTTGCCTACCCTGCGGGGTCGGGGCCCTATTTTGCCACGGATGTCTGGAAGGAGGACGATTTTGTGCACGTGGCCAAAACCCACACCCTGGACAAGGAGCCCCAGGTTAACGACGCCCACCGGCAGGTGGTGGTGCTGGAGGCCATGGGGCTGGGCGGGCCCTTTTTGACCCTCGGACCCGACGGCAGCCCGGTGGAGGGCAATCTGGAGGTGCGCTACGGCACGGAGAGCGACCTTTTTTCCCTGGGGGCTCTGGGCCTTTCGAACCTTCACCTCATCGATCAGAAGACGATCCTCTACACCATGCCCGAGATTGACGGGTATTGCTCGGGCGAGGGCATCGCCCTGGAGATGGGGCTCCGTCTCTCCCTTTCGTCCATGACCATCGACTCCCCTTCGGAGGAGGGTTTTCACTTTTTCCAGATGAAGGGGTTTCATCTGAGGGAGAGTTTCGAGGAACTGGACCCTACCTATGATCACCTGGGGCATTACAAAAAGAATTCCATGGGCGATCTGTACGCCAACAGTACCGGGGACTCCGACGGCTTCGGCCCCGGGGACAAATCAGCCCTTCTTGCGGACTACGCGGCGATGACCGAGACCTGGGGGAGCACGGAGGTCCCGGCCGAGCGGTCCGTCAACAACATGTACGACGGCCGGTTCATGATCGGTAACCTGCGGCAGGTGGGGTTCACCGACTATGTGGCCGGGAACAGGGAGATTGCCTACCATGAAAACCACAGGGACCAGCTCACGGACGAGTTGAGGGACGACGGATGGGATAACCAGGAATACAGCATCGCGTTTCCCATTCATTATGTGTCCGACGAAGACCGTGTGGACTATGCGGAGATCGTGGAGCGTCCCATGACCCTCTCCTTTAAAACGCGGACCCGTGAGGAGTCTCTGGACGAATCCTCGTGCATGGTACTCAACATGCCCCTTCACGGCGCCATCCGCGTGGAGGAGACCGTGGGGTACAATTCCAGTGGGGACAACAGCTACCTGGGGGGCAACTCCATGGGGCCTCTTATTGTGGAAGGGCTGCGGGCGAAAAAACTTTATATCGAGTTTCCGGGGCGGCACACCACCTATGCCCTTGAGACCGCGGTGAACGAGAGCGCGTCGGATCCGAACCCCCACCTGTATACCTACCGGGCCGGAAGGCTTCCCGTGGCCCAGGACATTCCCGTGGGGCAACAGGAGTACAACCCCATGGGACGGGGGGCGGAAGAGTTCATGGACCGGCTGAGGCCCGAGCCGGGGCCATGGGTGGACAGCAGCGACCACAGCTTGGGGGTCACCCCGGCCCCGGTGAATTCGGGGTGGGCCCAGTACCGCACCCGCATCGGCGAAAACGTGTATGACGGGGACAGGCTGGTGAAAGACACCTCCTTCTGGCAGATCCGGGAACCCTATCCCATCAACAGCGATTACACGATCTACAGGAATTGAGGCACGCGGCAGGCATGGGTAACGGCAGGAAAGGGGAGAGCATGAGGCAATTGGGGACAGGCAGAGCATTGAGGTGTGCGGGACGAGTTATTGCGGTGGTGGTTGCGGTCTTTGCTGGTACGGCGGAACCTGCGGATGCCCTGAAGCCCCTGAACGATGCGGCCCTGGCCATGGTGGACGCCCAGGCCGGGCCCGTGACCATCTCCGTGGAGCAGGATACGGTGCGGATTTTTTTCGACACCTATATCAAGACCTATGTGGAGGCCGATCAGGTGCGCATGGGGTATTACTACAAGGACAAGACGGATCTGGTGACGCGCAAGGGGATGAACCCCGGGGTACACGGCGGCCAGGGCATGAAAGACTTTGATCCGCGCATCAACCAGAAGTGGAAGAAAAATGAAGTGGTGGACGGCCACCGGACCTTTAAGGTCGATTACAGGATGTACGGGGGCGAAAAGACCCCCGAGCGGTACGCCATGGAGTACCAGCTGTTCAAAGAAGGCGAGCTGGAGACGGAGTATGTGCCGTGGACCGATGACGACCTGTTTATGGCCAAATACAAGGTCTCCGCTGGCCAGAAGCTGTGGGTGGACGGGGTGCAGGCCGACAACGACGCCACCTTGCTGGGCATTCCCCTCTTCTACTTCTCTGAAAAAACCTACCAGAACCGCAACTACCTGGACTGGGACATCAGCCTGGACAACCTGCGCCTGGGGGCCAGCCCGGACAACCCGGCGGAGATCAACGGATTGGTGATTCGCCTGAAATACGACAACATCAACGACCCGGACCGTCGCCTCACCGACATTATCATCGGCACCAACGATCTTCAGGCTGACCTCATGGTGGACTTCCGCCGGGCCACGGGGCTGTACAGCCCGAAAAACGCCTACAGGTCGAGGCAGGTGGGCCGTATGGCGGGGATTCCCATGCTCCAGGGGTCAAGCGACCTGGCCAAGGAGTTCAACAGCACGCCGGTGCCGGTGATCCTCCAGCGGGACTCCATGCTCATGCTGGTGGATCACTACTATTTCGGCAGGGACTACCGGGTCCCCGACGGGGAGAGCTATATGGCGGCGGTGCCCGACAACCCCACCAACAGCAACACCCACAACGGCATGTTCCTGCGCATCGGCCTGGATCGGGAGAGTCCCCACTTCGGGTACCAGATTGTGACAGGCTACAACGAGCTGGTTGCCACGAGTTTTCAGTACCGGGGAGAGCATATCAACGAGTCCCTCTACAAATGGTGGCACGGGGAACCCCACGCCGAGGCCACCCACACCTACCCCTCGTACCTGCCCCAGGACGGCTTGTACACGGACAACTCCAGCAACTTCAACTATCACCCCTGATAGCCCTGTTGCGTTTTGCTGTGCGCGGTCACGTGCGTGGCCCTCGGTGGGGACGATGCCTTACCGGGGAGCCTTCCTCCTCCTTCTTTCCTTTTTTGTGCGAATGATGCATATTTTTTAAGTAAGGATACCTGTGCCCTGGCCGTACCGGTGTCCTTGTCGTGTATGCATACCTGTTTTTGTCCAGCCTGATGAAGGGGGCCCCATGAAAAAATGGTTGATTGCACTGGCCGCGGTTGTGAGCCTGCCCGTCGTGGCCGGGGCGCTGCTCTGGCTGTTCCGGAATCCCCTTGCGGATTATGCCCTCACCCGAGGTGCCGAGTCCCTGGTGGGTGCTGAGGTGTCTGTGGAGGGCGTGAAAGCCGGGCCCTTCGGCCTTGAGCTTGCCTGGGACCGGCTGGTGGTGGCTGATGCCCGGGACCCCTGGAAGAACGTTGTGGAAACCGGGCCCGGACGCCTGACCCTTGCCGGGCCTCCGCTGCTGAAGGGGTGCCTCAAGGTGGAGAGCCTGACCACCGGAGGGGTGGTGGTGGGGGGCGCACGCCGGGTGAAGGCTCGGGTGACGGACCCGTCCTCTGTGGCCGGGACACCTTCGGATCGTCTGTCTCTCTGGTTGCGAAGGCAGCTGGAAGAGGAGGCAAAGGAACTGCCGGGGTTGGCAATGGTTGACCGGGGAAGCCCGGAGACAGTGCGTGGGGTGATGGGGGCGGTGTCGTTTCAGACCCCGGCACAGGTGGACCGGGCCCGGGCCGATATGCAGGCACGGTCGGCCCGGTGGCAATGGCATCTCCGGGGCCGTGATTATAAAAAGCGGCTGACGGCCATTGCAGAGGCCCTTGAGGGCGAGGATCCCGCCGCAGCAGAGACCATGGAAGCCCTGTCGGCCATGGCGGAGAGAGGCCAGGGCCTCAAGAAAGAGCTGGAAACTTTAGGTGATGAGCTGGCTAAAGAGAAAGCCACGGCCGAGGCCGAGCTCTCCCGCCTCGGGCGGTGGACCGCAGCGTACCCCGGTTGGGTGGCCCGGGACGTTGAAACAGCCCGGGCCATGGTCAGGCCGGGGGATTCCGGGCTGCAGGATGTGGCGGCGATCCTTTTTTCGTATCATCTGGCCCGGGTAACGGGGCCTGCGGTGGAGGGGCTGGAGAGCTTGGGGACCCTGGTCTGTGCCCTGAAAGAGAATGGGACCCAAGGGGCTGCGGGGCCTTGGTCGAAGCTGTGGATCGATCAGGCTGCCGTGGCCATGGAGCTGGGGGCGTTTTCCATGACCGGCACCGCTGCCGGGCTATCCAGCCTTAGGGACCAAGGGGAGGAGCCGTTTACCTTTGATTTGGAGGGGGAGGCGTTGCCCGAGGCGGGGCGGCTGAAGGTGACGGGCAGGGCCGGTTGCCCCGGGGACGCCTGTGATCAGGGGGGGATAATCCATGCCCAGGGGGTCCCGGCGGAGGAGGTGGTCCTGGCGCCGGGCGTCCATCTGACCCAGGGGGTGGCAGACGTTCGCATGGCTTACCGGATGCTGGGACAGGAGGCCCGGGTGGAGACTCTTGTGACCCTTACCGGTGCCACGGTGACGGGGGACGGCGGGGGGCTGGGCTGGCTGCGCCGGGCCCTGGAAGAGTCCCTGGCACGGGTTCCTTTTCTGGAGGTGCGCGCGGTCATGACCTTTGACGGTGGACAGGGGCGCTGGGAACTGGAGAGCAATCTGGATGCGTACCTTGCCGTGCGCTTTGACGAGGCCGTGGCCCGGGAATCAGAGCGGGTGGCCCAGGGGCTCAAGGAGGAGGTGGAGCGGCGCCTCAGGCGCCATGGCGTGTTGCTGGAGGAGGAGCTTGCCGTGGCGCAGCAGCGGATGATGTCTCCTGTGGTGTTTCTGGAGGAGAGCCTGGGGCGGGAGGCACTGGCCGTGGATCGGTTTCTTTCTGCGGTGGAAAAAGAGCGCGCGAAAAGGCAGCAGGCGATTGAGGAAAAAGGAATGGAGGCCTTGATGAAGTGGAAGTACTAACGTGACATATCCGGGCGACATACTGGCGAAGGTAACCCTGGCCGCGGATTAAAAAAAGGGCCGTTGAATTGGCAGGAGTCACCATGGATCATGGTACCATCAAAAAGGCGCTGGCCGATCAGTTGAAAGCTGCGCGTCGTGAAACCCTTTCCGGCTTGCTGTGGGGCGGTCTGCTGGCTGTTGTGGGGTATGTGGGCGCCGGAATTATACTGAAATGTGTGGTGCTGTTTTGCCTGGAGGTGGACCAGAAGGTGGTGGAGGACTGGTTTTGGAGGCTTTACGGTGGCTTCTTTGTGCTTTTGATGGTGGTGGGATTCTTTTACCAGCCCAGAACATCCTATGATTTCGGGATGAAATCCAACCCGTTTAGCCAAAAAGATGACATGGAAAGGGCTCATATGACAGGCGGTTTTATTCTGGCGCTGCCCCATTTTACGTACCACTACCTGAGAACCCTTTTGGGGTATTTTTTCAATGCGGGTGAGCAGGTTGACCTGAACCTGGCCGCAGGGCTCCTGGCCCATGCGGCTCATCCCCATTACACCGTTTCCCTGAAAAACGCCTACGCCTCCAACCTGCCGAAGAAGACGGTGGACGGGACTCTCATTACCCTTGAAGACACGGGGGTGGTCAGCATCTCACGGCAACGGGGCCTCATGACCCTGACCCTGAAGGGGCGGGAAATGGTGGGCAGGGATCCGGTGACAAAGCAGGCCGAACGATTTATGCTCGAGTAAGTGTTTGTTCCTTTGCCTCCGGCGGCCCTGCCGGGGCTAAACTTTTAAAAAGTTTAATAAACAGGTTTTAAAAACAGATTCGGTTTAATTTGAATCAATAGCGAATGAGATTTTCCCTGAGGAACGAAGGGGAAAGCTCATTCGCAACCTGCTTTCGAGGTGGTACACCTCGCCGCCGGAGGCATTGCTTTTGTTTTTTCCTGAGCCCTCTTGACCCTGTGATTCATCAGACTTTAACCATCGAAGGCGGTTGCCAGATGTCACACCTCATGCGAATGCTCTGATAACGCACGCAAAATGGCTGCCTCCATGCATTCGCCACAGGGCTTCCAGGTGCCCCCACCTGGCCGCCGGAGGCCTGCTTTTATTAACTCACGTTAACCACAGAAAGCCTTCTTTTCGCTTGGGGGATTATGGCGTGGACCCTGTCATAAAGTCCCAGGACATCTGGCTGACAGAGATGTCGCCGTGTTCGTAGAGGGCGTTGTGTCCGCCGCCTTTCAGGGTGCAGAGGGTGACGGTGACCCCGTCGTCGCAGGCACTGGTGGTGGTGCACCAGCTCGCCCCGTGAAAGTGGAGTTCGGCAGCCCCTTCGGCGCAGCCGTTTTTGTTGCACCAGTCGGCAAAGCTCTCCTCGGCGCCCATGTATGGGGCGTCTTCCAGGGGAATGGTGCCGCCGGCGTAGGCGATGGTGTTGTCTGAGGTGCCGTGGAAGTGGATGACGGGGATGGGGTAGTCCGGTGTGATGTCGGGCACGAGGACCGGCATGGAGGAGACGGAGACAGCGGCAAAGAGATCCGGGGCTTCCCGGCCCAGCCTGTGGGCCATGCCCCCGCCGTTGGCGTGGCCGTGGGCGTAGATTCTATCGGCATCGATGGCGCAGCGGGTTTGAAGGTGGGCCACGAGGTGCCGCGTAAAGCCCACGTCGTCGACGTTGTTGTTCTCAGCCTGGCCGCAGCAGGCCGGACCGGCGTTCCAGCCCAGGAGGCCCGGCGTTCCCGAGCCTTTGGGGTAGGCCACGATAAACGGCTCGCGGTCCGCAAGGTGGGGGAACCCGTCTTTTTCCGCCTGCCCCGCCGGGGTGTCCCGATGGCCGTGGAAGGAGAGCAGCAGGGGAAGGGGTGCTGCTGCCCGGTATCCTGAGGGAACATGCAGGTAGACCGGCCGTGTTTTTCCTTCGTACGAGAGGGTGAGCTTCCAGTTGCCGGGGCCCAGGGAGCCGCCGGGATCTTCGGTGTACTCATCATCACATCCCGCCATGAGCAGCACACTGATCAGCAGCAGGCATGCAAGCAAGGGTTTCAGGGGCATGGGGCATTCTCCATGGTGTGTGGTGGATGGGTCGGAAGGGCTTCGCAAGGGATTGAGGTCCTTGCGGATCGGGGGTGTGTAATTGTTTAATTTACCATGTGGATTCGGTGTGTGTCAAAGCGGGTCCGTCCCGGGGTGCGCAGCATCGTGGGTAGAATGGTTATTCTAAATGGTGTATGATGTACTGATCGTGTGAACATTGATGGCGTTTGGGGGCGTGTGAAATAGGTCTTTGCCCCGGGGCCGTTACGCAGGAACAGAAGACGTGCATGGGCGGCATCACGGCTGCCCGCAGAAAGGCAGTGAGGGTATGCAGAAACGACCGGTGGAGGTGGATGCAGGGGAGATGGCAGAGATTCTGGACCACTATCTGGACGCCGACGGCCAGGTGAACTATGCCGTGAAGATCGTGGGGCATCCGGGGATCGGGAAGTCATCCATCGTCAAGCAGGCGGCGGAGCGCAAGAACCGGTATTTCATCGATACCCGGCTTGCCTTCAAGGAGAATATCGATCTGGGGGGCTACCCGGTGCCGGACCATGAAAACCGGCGCATGGTCTATTACCGCCCACGGTTCATTCCTCCTGAAGAGGTGCCTGAAGGATTTGACGGCATTGTGTGGTTCCTGGACGAAGCGAACCGGGCCCATCCCACGGTGATCCAGACCCTGTTCCAGGTGATCACCGAGGGGCGCTGCGGAGAGCACCTGCTGCCAGAAAAGACGGTCATCGTCATTGCAGGCAACCTGGGGGAGGAGGATCACACCCACATCACCGATTTTGACGACAGCGCCCTGGACGGGCGCCTGGGGATCTTTCACCTGAAACCCCTGGCCGAGCACTGGCTGAACTGGGCGCGCAAAAGCGGCATCCACCCCACGGTGGTCCGGTACATCTCCCGGTTTCCCGAGCGGCTCTGGGATGCGGCGGCCATTCACCCGAACCCCAGGGGGTGGCACCAGGCCTCTCAGGCCCTTTGTCTCTCTTACGGCCTGGAAGACGAAGACGCTCTTTACAGAGCCCTTGCCGGGGAAGGGCGCCGGGCCGTGGAAAAGGTCCTGGCCTCTCTGGTGGGGGAGCTGGCCGCTTCGGATTTCGTTACCCAGATTCTTACCCCCAGGCAGCTGAGCACCCATGAGGTGCTTTCCGGCGATGCCGGGGCCTTTGCCCGGTTCAAGGCAGGGGAGGTGCCTGTTGAGGACCTGCTCTGGGCTGTATCCGGGGCGGTGACGCGCATCCGCGAGAAAAAAACGGCCGGGGATGAAGGGCTCCTGGAGCCTTTGGGGTGTCTGCTCCGGTATGTGGCGGCGTCCCGAGCCGATGCGCGCGTGAGCTTTTTCCTTATGCTGCTCAGGGAGTGCGGCGTCTTTTCTCAGATTCCCGATGCGGTGCGGGCTGTGTCCCAGGGACAGGAGCAGGAAGAGATCCTTTCGTTGCTCACCGACGTGGTGTTTGACGGGGAGAAGGTACCGGCATGACCCCCTGGGATTCCCTGTTGAAGGAGCTTTGGAAGCGCAGTCGGTTCACCTCCTACTTTTACCAGCTGGTCTCCTTTGTCGAGGACAACAGTCTGCCCACCCTGGCCCTTACCGTTCGATCGGGGCGGGTGACCCTTCTGTACAACGGTGTGTTCATCGAGGGGCTCTTCATGGAGGAGCGCATGGGGCTCCTGGTCCATGAGATGATGCACGCGGTGTTCGGGCACGATCATCGCGGCTTTCGGGATGAGCACCCGTACCTTCAGAACATGGCCCAGGACATGGTGATCAACTCCTGGATGGACGACCACCGTGGGACCTTTTTTTCTACGGGTGAGGCAACGCTTACGCTTCCGGAGGGATTGCCACGGATTCCCGGCGAATTTTACGAAAAAACCGGGGAGAGCGACCCTTCATGGGAGAGTGTGTACCGTTTCTTGAAGACGGATGAGCCCACCGTTATGGGGGATTTTGCCGAAGGCCTCAAGGAGAATTTCCGGCCGAGCAAAAGCCGGGAGCAATCGGGCCATCCGGAGCCTGCACCCATGACGCCGGATGAGGAGGGCAGGGCGGAAGACGGGGAGTGGTGCCTCTCGCCGGGGCAGGGCCAGCAGCTTCCCACGGGGGTGCATCGCATGGAAGATGCTTCGGCCGCCGTGAGGATACGGAAGAATGTCCGTGAGGCCCTGACGCTCTCCGGCCAGGATGTCAAGGCGCGGGACGAGCGGCTGGTCCGGGAGATCAGCACCCTGATCCAGCAGGTGGCAAAGGTGGACATCTCCCCTTTGAAATGCAAGATCCGCACCATCGTGGCCCGGGGTACCCCGTCGCGGGAGTGGGAGTACAGCTCCGCCCGGTTTAACAGGCGTTATTTTACGGAAGGGATCTACTCTGCCGGGCGCCATTATGTGGACAAGAAGCTGTTGACCGTGGTGGTGGACCTTTCCGCCTCCATGGTGACGCGGCCCGAGCAGATCGAAGAGGCCTTCGGGGCTGTGGAGTCCCTTCTGGACGGGTACCGCATCAACCTGCTGTGCATCGACGAGACCCTTTTCGTACCGGAAAAACAGGGCGACCGCTTTGTCAAAGGGGGAAGCGAAACGCGGGTGTGCACCTACCGGCGCGGCGACTGGCGCCTGATCCGTTCGGGAAACAGCGGCACCACCTTCTTTTCTGCCCTGTTCAATCGTTATCTCCTTAACCACCGGGAGATGGTGGTGGTGATCACCGACGGGGAGATCTACGACCTGGAGCGGCTGCTCCCCTACCAGCGGACCCTGTGGCTCCTTCCTTCCACGGCCCAGGGCTTCCACGCCCCCTTCGGCGACGTCGTCAGGCTGGAACGGAAGTAAAAGGAGTAAAAGGGGACAGGCAAATTTTTCTATTCACCCACGACAACCACCCGGGCTCTTGGTGAAACCTTCAGGGTGCACGGCTTTTGGGAGCAAAGCATATGCCACAATCGTTACATACGCTGACCGATTCGGAATCAATTGTTGAGATGGGAGCCGCCGGTGGTGATTTTTCGGTGGCAGAAGGCCTTCGCCGACTCGTTGTGCTGGGCGACGGGCAGGCCATTTACAAGGCCGGTTTGCATTGGAATGGTTTTGATGTTGCCGACGGCTTGACGGCGGTCATCGGGTTGCGGGATGCCGAGAGCCTTTATAAATGCGGCTGGATGTGGAAGGGGTTTGACTATGCACGGGGCATGGACGCGCTTTTTTCATGGGCCGGTGCCCGGTATATCTATCTTGCAGGCCTTAACTGGAGCACCTTTGACGCGGCAAGGGGGCTTGAGGCCCTGACCAGGGCCGGTGATCCCGAACAGATCTGTTATGCAGGCTTTCACTGGAAGCGTTTTGATTACGAACAGGGGATGACGTCCCTTTTGGAAATCGCATCCCCCGAACACCTTTACAAAGCAGGCGCCAGGTGGCCGGTCTTCGACTATGCCGCTGCCTGGGATGTCATGGAAACACAAGTGGCGGAAGGCGAGAAGTGGCGTGAAGAGGCCTTTGATCAGCCCTTTTGGCGCCAGGCCTTGCGGTGTATCTGGTTGCGCAAACGAAGCCCCGACGATCCTGTAAAGATTCCCATGCCCAAGGGTGCCACAAAGGAAAAACGACAAGGCGGCAGCTGGTCGCTGTAAAAAAGGGACAGGCAAAACAGCATTGACATATGTCGGTTTGTATACCATAAGCATATTACGATGCTTATGGCTGTATGTTTCTTTATTCCAGTATGTTGGATTGCTGGGCTTAATCCATCCACCAATTTGATCACCCTGCAATACGATTCCATGATCCGATGAGGAGGTGCCAATGCCCCGAAGTCTGAGAATGGTAGTATCCGACGAAAGCACTGCGTATCACATCATTTCACGAACGGCCCTGGACGGCTTGCCCTTCGGCGATATCGAAAAAGAAGCACTGGTCGATATCATCAAAAAATTCAGTTCGATCTACTTTGCAGACGTTCTGGGCTACGCTGTTATGGGAAATCACTTTCACCTGCTGGTCACCATGCATACCGAGATGCGGGCTTCCGATGCGGAGATAAGGCATCGCTATAGCCTTCTGTACGGAGAAAAGACGGTTTTTCCTGAGGGGAAAATATCTCATTTTCGGAACAAATGGTGCAACTTGTCCGAGTTCATCAAAGAGATCAAACAGACGTTTTCACGGTTTTACAACAAAAGGTATGATCGCAAAGGGACCCTTTGGGGGGAACGGTTCAAGAGTGTGATTCTGGAAAGGGGGGAAGCGGTTGTACGTTGCCTTTCCTATATTGACCTCAATCCCGTACGTGCAGGAATCGTCAAAAGGCCGGAGGCCTACAGGTGGTGCTCCATGGGCTATCATGCGCAGACGGGCAATCGCGACGGCTTTTTGTCCCTTGATTTCGGGTTTGTGGACTTTGGTGTGGAGGACCCTGAAGATCGGCTGATCCGGTACCGGGAGTACATGTACCATGCCGGCTCCCTCGAAAAAGAGGGAAAGGGAGCCATTCCCCGGAGCATTCTGGAAAATGAAGTGGCCCATGGGTTCAAGATCAGTGGATCCTCCCTCGTGAAGGGCAGGATACGACATTTTACGGAGTCCGGGGTGATTGGATCCCGCGCGTTTGTGGAGGCGACGTGTCGGCGTTTCAAGAATAAGTCCTTCTCGACTAGGGCGCGCATACCCAGAGTGATCGAGGGGGGCGGAGGGCTGTTTGTGGTGAAGAGGGTGAGTGACACCTGAAACCGGTTGGCTGCAGGTGTCGTGTCAACAAGGGGAGTGGGTTTGATTTAAATTTGCCTGTCCCTTTTGCATCTCCACCTAGTTTATCACACGGTGATTTTCCAGCACCGGTGAATGGTTTTTCGTTTGCTGATGTAATCTTCCGGAATGGTTGTGTGGGTGATTTCCTCGAAGTCGGTGACAGGAAGAACATCGAGCTTGGGGGTGAAATCCTGATGGTTGGTGGAGAAAAAAATTGTGCTGCCCGGCTTCATGATGGCCACCACGGCGTTGAGCAACCACGGGTGGTCTTTATCGATATCAAATGCCTCGCCTGTGGTCATGGTGGTGGAGTAGGACGGTGGGTCCACCACAGCGAGGTCAAAGGTGCGCCCTTCTTTTTTTGCGATTTCCAGAAATTCAGGTGTGTGCTTTTGGATGACCTCATGGTCCTCTGAAGAAAGCCCGTTGAGTTCAAGGTTCTCTTTAACCCAGTTGACGGCTGTTTCGGAGCGGTCCACGCTGGTCGTGGTGGCAGCGCCTCCCTTTGCCGCATAACAGGTAAAGGCACCTGTGTAGCAATAAAGATTCAGAAAATGTTTTCCTTCGGCCATCTCACGGACCATGAGCCGCGTGTTGCGATGGTCGGAAAAGAGCCCGGTGTCCACATAGTCGCATGGGTTGACATAGAACTTCAGGTCCCGTTCCCCCATGATAATTTTGGCGTCGGTGTGGTCGATACGCTCGTACCGTTTGCCGTTTTGCCTTCCTGCCTTGCGCTGCTTCAGGTGGACCTTTTCCATGGGAACGTCAAAGGCATCGGCAAGGGCCTGCCCCATCATGGGGAGCCATTCGGGTGTTGACTGGGCACGGGTGTATTCTCCCACCACAAGGTGTCCAGCGTACCAGTCGACCACGGCCCTGATCTCGGGAATATCCCAATCATAGATCCGAAACACCTCGATTCCCTGCTTGGCAAAACGTTTTTTCAGGTGTTTGAATTTTTTCTTTGCTTTGTTGGCAAGCATCTCTCCTTGCCGCAGATATTTATTTTCCATAATGGGATCCATGTCGTGCCTCGCCCTGTATATATGCCGAGCAAGGCATACGCACCCGCCCTTTTTGTCGGGATGTGATGCCGTGCTGCGGATTATGAGTGTGATAAAATGCTCGTTTTATAACAGAATGGCGGGAAAGGGTCCATGGCCTCAAATGCGAATCAGCCAGTACGAAAAATTTTCCGTAACTATTCAGCTCCAAAAAACAGCCTCCGGCGGCAAGGTGTGCCACCTTGAAAGCAGATAGCAGCTGTAATTTGCCCCTCGCTCCTCGGGTCAAATCACAGCTGCATTTAAAACGGCATTCATGTAACTATTTTTTATGGCTTATTTGTTAAGCTTTTTTAAAAGCTTATCCCCCGGCAGGGCCACCGGAGGCAACACCAATCCGATGCGAATCGAATAGGCGAACAGGCGGGAAAATAAACTTGCCTGACCCTTTTTTTTTCTTCGATCGATCTGGGGTGTGCTGTTGGAGTGGTCACTGGGCGGTTTGGCGTTGTATGAACAGGTGTGGCGTTTCGTGGCTGCGATGGCAGGCCACCATGTGGCCGTCGCCCATGTCTGCGAGGGGTGGCTCGGTTGTCAGGCAGATGTCTTCGGCAAAGGGGCAGCGGGTATGGAACCGGCAGCCCTGTGGCGGGTTCAGGGGGCTGGGAACGTCGCCTTTCAGAAGGACCCGCTGTCGTGTGGCGTCCGGCTCTGTGCTGGGGATGCCGGAGAGAAGGGCCCAGGTGTACGGGTGGCGTGTGTTTTCAAAAAGATCGTCCGTGGCGGCGAGTTCCACGATTTTGCCCAGGTACATCACGGCGATGCGGTCGGCCATGTACTTCACCACCAGAAGGTGGTGGGTGACAAAGAGGTAGGTCAGCCCCATCTTTTTTTGCAGGCCCCGGAGCAGGTTGAGGATCTGGGCCTGTACCGATACGTCCAATGCGCTTGTGGGCTCGTCCAGGACAAGGCACTCCGGGTTGGTGGCGATGGCCCTGGCAATGGCGATGCGTTGCCTCTGGCCCCCTGAGAACTCGTGGGGGTAGCGATAGAGGTGGGAGCGGTCCAGGCCCACCAGTTTCAGGAGCGCCACCACCCTTGCCTCGAGTTCAACGGAGGTGAGGGACTCTTTTTCGATGATGGGCTCGGCGATGATGTGCTTGACCAGCATGCGCGGGTTCATGGACGTGGTGGGGTCCTGAAAGACCATTTGCAGCCGGTGGCGGAGGTCCTTTTTTTTGAGCTGCCTGGGGGAGAGGTGCGTGATCTCCACCGGAGCGTCTTGATCCTTGGGGTGAAAGACAATGGCCCCGGAGGTTGCCCCATGGAGCCGGATCACCGCCTTTGCGGTGGTGGTTTTGCCGCACCCGGATTCGCCCACGATGCCCAGGCATTCGCCCCGCCTGATGGCAAGGGAGACGCCGTCCAGGGCCTTGACGGAATTTACCTGTCGCCTGAGCACCCCGCCCAGGACAGGGTAATGTTTTTTCAAGTCCACCAGCTCCAGAATGGTTTCATCAGGCATCACTCTTTTCCTTGTTTCCATACAGGTGGCAGGCCACCCTGTGGTTTTCTCCAACGGCTTGAAGCTCGGGGACCTCGGTTCTGCATCGCGTCATCACGTGGGGGCACCGTGGGTGGAACCTGCACCCCTGCGGCGGATTCACGAGGTTTGGCACCGCACCGTCAATGCTCTTTAACTCGCCTTCCTGGTGAAAGCGGGGCACCGAGTCCATGAGGGCTTTGGTGTAGGGGTGTTTCGGCCCTTGAAAAAGGTCTGTGACGTCGGCCTCTTCGCAGAGGGTCCCGGCATACATCACCCCCACGCGGTCGCAGGTCTCGGCCACCACACCCAGGTCGTGGGTGATCATGAGGATGGAGGTGATTTCGGTCTCTTTCAGCTCGTGCAGCAAGTCGAGGATCTGTGCCTGCACCGTGACGTCTAAGTTGGAGGTGGCCTCATCGGCGATGAGCAGGTCCGGCTTGCAGGCCAGGGCAATGGCAATGACGATGCGCTGCTTCATGCCGCCGGAGAGGTTGTGGGGATAGCTCCGGGCCACCTCGTCCGGATGGGGGATGCCGAGGCGCCCGATGATCTCCGTGGCACGCCGGAACGCCTCTTTTTTCAGGCGCATTTCCCAGCGTTTCAGGAGCGGGATGCGTCGGGAGAGTCGAAGCAGAAGGGCCTCCGGGTTCGATGCGGTGCGCGCATACAGAACGTTTTGCAGCCCCCTGCTTCCCGGGAAGACCCGGGTGTCGGCATCGGCCAGGTCCGAAAGGATTTTTTGTGCCATGGAGCGCCTGCGGTGAAAGAGAAAACTCTCCGCCACCTGGTCCCCAACCCGCAAAATGGGGTTCAGGGCCGCGTTGGGCTCCTGGAAGATCATGGAGATGCGGTCTCCCCTCAGCCCCTGCATCCAGGCTTCGGACTGGGCGATGAGGTCCACGGGGTCTTCGCCGGTACCTTGCCTGCCGTAAAACAGCACCTTGCCGCCCACGATGCGCCCGGGCTCCTGGATGATGCGCATCATGGAGCGAACCGTTACGCTTTTTCCGCATCCCGACTCCCCCACGAGGCCGAAGGTGATGCCCCGGTCCACACGGAGGCTTATTCTGTCCAGCGCTTTCACCACCCCTTCGTAGGTGTAAAAGTGGGTGGTGAGATCCGTTGCTTCGATGAGGGGATCCATGGTCATCTCCTCCGCTGCTTCGGGTCGAAGGCGTCCCTCAGGGCATCGCCGATGAGGTTCCAGGCCAGCACAAAGAGGATGATGCAGATCCCGGGGATGGCCACGGTGTACCAGAATCGCAGTGGGTCTTCCGGCGGTCCCACAATGTAGTTCCGGGCCAGGGCCACCATCTGCCCCCAGTCCGCATAGCCCTTGGGCGCTCCCAGCCCCACAAAGCTCATGAAGGAGGCGGAGATGACCATGGACCCCATGTCCATGGAGGCCATGATGAGTACGGGGTAGATGGCGTTGGGGAGGATGTGCCGCGCGATGATTTTTGCATCGGAGCGCCCCATGAGCCGGGCCGCCTGCACAAAATCCCGGTCCCTCAGGGTGAGCACCTCCGAGCGGATGACCCGCACATACCAGCGCCACTCCACAAGGGCCAGGGCGATCATGATGTTTTCAAGGCCCCTGCCGAAGGCCACCACAATGGTCATGGCCAGCACCAGGAGCGGCACGGACCAGACAATGTCCACGATGCGCATGAGGATCTCGTCGAACCACCCCCCGTAGTACCCTGAGATTACCCCGAGAAAGGTGCCGAAGCATCCGGCAATGCCCACCACAAACAGGCCGATCTTAAAAGCGGTTCGTGTGCCCCAGACCACCCCGTAGTAGATGTCGTACTGGCCGGAGGTGGTGCCGAACAGGTGCAGATCCCCCGGTGGCTTTGGCGTGGGGGAGAACCCGGTGTGGGGCATCTGGTAGGGGGCGTGGGCGTATTTCGGCGGTGCAAGGTACGGCGCGGCTAAGGCCACGGCCACAAAGAAGAGGAGCAGGCCGAAGCCGATGAGGGCCGAGGGGTTTCGAAAAATCCGGTGCAGGGTGAAGGTGAACTCTCGCCACCTCGGGTGCCTTGTTTGTCTTGGCTCCGGTGCTGGATCCATAGGGTTTGCCTTTCAGCAAGCAGGTGTTCTGGTTTGCTGCAGCAGGGAGGTGCCGGTGGGTGCCGTCCCTGCGTCGCTTCGGTGGCGATCCGGGCATCGCCACGTGTTATGTGAGCCGGATCCTGGGGTCGACCCTGGCGTAGAGGATGTCGATGACAAGGTTGGAGACCACAAAGACAACCCCCATGAACATGCAGACACTCATGAGCACGGGCATGTCGAGCTGGGTGGCGGATTCAGCCAGCCACCACCCCATGCCCTGGCGGCTGAAGACCACCTCCACGGCGATGGAGCCTTCCATGGCAAGGGCCACGAGCTGGCCTGCCACGGTGATGACGGGGATCAGGGCGTTGGGCCTGGCGTGGGCCCGGGTGATGGTGTGGGTGTCGGCTCCCTTGGCCCGGGCGGTGATGATGTAGTCCTTGCCCATCTCTTCGATCATGCCCGATCGCATCACCCGCATGAGAAGGGCCACCACCACGATGATCTGGGTAATGACCGGCAGGACGAGGTGGGCCAGGGCGTCACCGGTGATCCACAGCTCGCCGTTTAAGATGCCGTCCACGGTGTACATGCCGGTGTAGCGGATAAAATCCGGGCTCCTGGCCACCCACAGGGCCGTGTGGGTGGAGACGATGCCCGGCTGAAAAAGGTCCAGATAGCCGTAGAAGACCATGAGCAGCACCAGGGCAAAGAGAAAGGTGGGCAGGGACCAGCCGATGATGGCGGCAATGCGGGTTCCGTGGTCGAGCCAGGTGTCCCGGTGGACCCCCGAGAGGGTCCCGAGCCAGATGCCAATGAGGATCACCAGGGGAGAGGCAAACAGGTTCAGCTCCAGGGTGACGGCAAAGTAGCCCCAGAACGCCTCGGTGACGGGCCGGGCAGCCACCAGGGACCATCCCAGGTTGCCCGAGGCCACCTCTTTGACCCAGCGGGCATACTGCACCGGGAAGGGGTCGGTGAGCCCGAACTGCTCCACGATCCTGGGGATGTCTTCGGCCTGCTGGGGTGTGGTGACGTAGGCGGCGGCCCGCCTCTCCGGGCTGAAGGTCATGAGAAGCCCGAAGATGAGCACCGACACCCCGAACAGCACAAAGAAAAGGAACATCAGGCGGCGCGTGATGTAGGCTGTCATGGCTGGCTCCCCGGGGTTATTGGGTGGTGTGCGATTTGGAGAGCCGCTTGAGATCCTCCCAGGCCGTGTCCAGCATGGGGTGCGGGACGAATCCTCTGATATTGCTTCGGTAAACGAAGTTGTCGATTTTCTGGTAGATCATGCAGCCAATGGCCTCTTCATACCAGAGGTTCTGGAGGCGCTCGTAAATGACCCGACGTTTTTCGGGGTCCACCTCAAATCGGCCCTCTTTGCAGAGGCGGTCCACCTCTTCGTTTTCATAGGCCATGTACTTGCCGTAGACCCCTTCGGAGCTCATGAAGGTAAACATGAAGTTGTCGGGGTCGGGGTAGTCGGCGCCCCAGCCGATGATGAAGATGGGATACCGGTACTTTCGGTAAGCCACGGTGTAGTCTTTCCAGTCCACATTGCGCACCTCGATCTGGAACTTGGGGCTCAGGCTCATGATGTTTTCCGCCAGCATGTGGGCGGCGGCTTCCCGCTGGGCGTTGCCGGTGTTGTGGGTGATGACCATCTTGAAGCCCTTTTTCCACAGCTCGCCCCCCCAGGCCTGCTTCATTTCCTCTTTGGCCATTTCCAGGTCGAAGTCGTAGATGGGGACACGGATGTTGTAAGGCATGCCGCTGGCGTTGGGGCTGGTGGGCATGACCACGCGATCGTCCCAGACGTCCTTGGCGTAGGTGCCGCGGTCAAAGGCGTGGAGGAAGGCCTTTCGCACGTGGGGGTCGGCAAAGAAGTCTGGGGGGATCCCCTCCCCGTCAAGCTTTCCGCTGCCGATGTTAGGGTTGGCCTCGGGGTTGACCTGGCGGCAGAAGAGGGCTGCCGTCACCGAGAGCTGGGGCACGGCGTGGATCACCACGTCTTTCATGGCCTGCACTTCGGACAGGTACTGGGTGTCCACCAGAACCCGGTCCGCGTCGCCGTTCTGAAGGGCCAGTTTCCGGGAACTCCACTCTTTGTTGTACCGGATGACGGCGGTCTTCAAGGCGGGCTCCTCGCCCCAGTAGCCGTCGAAGCGTTGGAAGATAAAAACCTTGGAGGGCTCCCAGGTCAGCATGGTGTATGCGCCGGTGCCGTTGGTGATGTGGTGCAACGGCTCAGCCCCGAAGGCCGGGTTGTTGTGGGCTGCCGCGGTTTCCAGGGTGCCGTCCCAGCCGCCGTGCTCAATGGTCCACTCTTTGTCGAGAATGGCGCCGCAGTTGGCGTAGGCAAGGAGGGCCAGCAGCGGGGGAAAGGGGCGGGGCAGGGTCAGGACCACGGTGTCGCCGGAAACGGCAACGCACGCATCGATTTTTTCAAAGATACCGGGTTTCAGGGTGCCTCCCTTGGTCCGGGTGCTTGTCTCACCCACCAGGGCCTCCAGGAGCATCCAGATGGGGCCGCCGTCCTGGTCCACCACCATGTGGCGTTTGAGGGAGTAGGCCACGTCCTCGGGGGAAAGGGTCCCCCCTGCGTGGAAAGTGACGCCCTTGCGGATTTTGAAGGTGTAGGTCTTGCCGCCGTCCGAAATGCCGCCGTTTTCCACGGTGGGGACCTCTTCAGCCAGGACGGGCACGAAGGCATCGGTGGCCGAGCCGTCAAAGGCTATAAGAGGCTCGTAGATGTTCATGATGCGCTGATGGGAGACATTGTCGTAGGCGCATGCGGGGTCAAGGGTCCGAACCGTTCCGTAATCTTCGAAGACAAAGGTGTCCGGGTTTTTTACTTCCGGTTTGACCACTTTTATTTTGGTGGGTTCCTGGGGGGCCTCTTCGGCGGGGCCGCTGCAGGATGTGGCAAAAAAGAGAAACAAGAGGAAAAACAGGGTGCGTTTCAACACGCTTGATGGGCTCATGGATTTTTCCTTTGTGCGGATGATCGGGTGCCCGGAACGGGTCGCCTGGTCGTGTTATGTGCTTCTTTTTGATTGCTCTTTACTTTAAACGCAGGAAGGCTTGGTGATCTTTGTTGTAAAGGCTATCACAAAGTGAATCGCGCTTCAAAGGCGAAGTTTGCTTTCCTCGCGGCGAGCTATTCTCCATCAGGTCCTTGCTCGCTGATTTTCTTTGGAATACAACAGGAGGAATCCTCTCCTTTAATGGTGGTGTCAGCAAGAGCGCGACGGCGGGCGAACGGAGAGGCGGAGCGTGGTGTCCCCATGCTTCAGATTTATGATGCGCCCGGTGGGGAGCCCGTCTTCCCGCTGGCGGAGTCTTTTCGCGTCGCTGTCGGAAAACGGGCGCGTGTGCCGGGTGAGGGATGCCCCGGTGGATGTGGCCATTGAGAATAAGGATGTGTGAGTATGAACGAGATGGTTCCCCTGTTGAAACGCCTGATTCAATTTCGCTCCGTGGCCGATCGGCCGGATGAGATTACGGCCTGCGCCGATTTTACGGAACGCTGGCTGACCGAGGCGGGCCTCACCGTAAATCGCATGGAGGTAAACGGTACACCCTCCCTGTGGGTGACACCCACTGCCGACGCCGCACCGGTGCTTTTGATGGCCCATTTTGATGTGGTACCTGCAGGGGACGAGCTCTTTACCCCCCGGGAAGATGGGGGGCGGCTTTACGGCCGGGGAGCCGTGGACGATAAATACGCCGTGGCCCTGTGCATGGTGCTTGTGAAAGCGTGGCTCGACCGCCTGAGGGCGGAAGGCAAAGGTCAGGAGGCCCTTCCCTTTGGCGTGCTGTTGACAGGCGATGAGGAAACCGGTGGATTTAACGGGGCCGGAGAAGCCCTGAAGCGCGTGTCCTGCGATTATTGCGTGGCCCTGGACGGCGGAAGCCCGGAGCGCCTGGTGGTCCGGGAAAAAGGGATCGTTCGGCTCAACCTCACCGCCCGGGGCAAAGGGGCCCACGGGGCCCGCCCCTGGCTTGGGGACAATGCCATCGATACCCTGCTGGACGATCTGGTGAGGGTGCGGCGTCACTTTATGGAGACCCGTGAGGACCACTGGCACCGAACCCTGAACATCGGCTGCATCCAGGGAGGCAGCGCCGTGAACCAGGTGCCCGGCGAGGCCCGGGCAAAGCTCGATATCCGTTACACCGAGGCCGACGACCCCCACGCCCTCATTGAGGCGATACGGGCCGACGTGGCCTCCGAGGTGGAGGTGGTCTCCGTGGATACCCTCTTCAACGGCGGGGACGGACCGGTGACCCGATACCTGGCAGAGCTGGCCGGGAACATCGAGAAAGTGGCCGAGCATGCGTCCAGCGACGCCCGGTTCCTGAACCGGACCGGCACACCCGGGGTCATCTGGGGGCCCCAGGGAAACATGAGCCAGCACACCGACCAAGAGCATGTGGAGATCGAGAGCCTTTACAGCCTGTATGGGGTGCTGGACAGGTTCGCGGAGGCGGTGTTCAATCATGAGGTGACCCTCAGGCCATAACCCGGAAACACTTCTATGGTTATCGTGAGTGGAAAAAGCAGGCCTCCGGCCGCCAGGTGAGGGCACCTGGAAACCCTGTGGCGAATGCATGGAGGCAGCCATTCTGCATGCGTTATCAGAGCATTCGCGTGGTGTGTGACATATAGCAACCGCCTTTGCAGGAGAGGCCAATTTCATTCTTCTGGAGACACGAAGAAATGCATATGGGATTCGTTTGATTTTAGCCTGAATAACTCCGGCGGTCAGGTGGGGCACCTGGAAACTCTGTGGCGAATGCATGGAGGCAACCATTCTGCATGCGTTATCAGAGCATTCGCGTGGTGTGTGACATATAGCAACCGCCTTTGCAGGAGAGGCCAATTTCATTCTTCTGGAGACACGAAGAAATGCATATGGGATTCGTTTGATTCTAGCCTGAATAACTCCGGCGGTCAGGTGAGGCACCTGGAAATTCTGTGGCGAATGCATGGAGGCAACCATTCTGCCCGCGTTATCGGTGCATTCGCGTGATGTGAGACATGTGGCAGCTGCTTTTGCAGGAGAGGCTCCTCTCTTTTTTCGTGTATCAAAGCGCTTTTCTTCTGGCCCGCAGGGACTGAAGAGAAGCACCTTGGTTACCGGAACGTTTTTGCGGAGCTTTTTTTAAAAAGCGACCCGCCGGAAGCTTGTTTGAGCTGACTTCCTACCTGTTTCGGTGTTCTTTTAAAAATGGCCGGCCAGGCCAGGGAGCCTGGCCGGCCTGTCCGGGTGGGAGGGCCTTCACCATGTCGGGCAATCATGTGAAGATCCCTGTGGGGCGGGATGTTTGTGACGCCCTGTGGTCCGGCGTTTTATTGCGCGGCGTTGGCAGGACGTTTTTTTACGTGGTGTCTGCGGACCGCGTACGTCTTAAAGAACGACGTTCGGAACGTTCCGCTGAGCGTTCCATTGCCCTGACATCGGGGCCGGGCTGCTGCCTTTGCCGGGGTGGTGCTACAGGCGAAATGTGCGCCGGAGGAATCCGCAAGGGGCAAGGGGGGAATTTCCATCCCTTGCACGAGGCAAGGAGACGGAAACGTGAATGCCTGACTTTCGGATTCCACCGGCACAGCGAAGATTCGGACTTGGAAAGGTGGATCCTGACTTGTGGGTTCCGAATATTCTGCCTATGAGATAAACCAAATATCATGCCAGGGTTTCAGATTGAGTATTATTGAGGGGTTGCGGGTTGGGCGACTGATGTGGTAAACGAGATATCGTGACCAATGCACGAAATATCGTTTAAGTACGGAATGGAGGAATTGTGTCCGACCGGTTTCGAGAAGTCGCCCGACGTATCTTCAGCAGCCTGGACCTGGAGTCCGCCCTCTTTGATGCGTACACCTACCTCAAGGGGATCATGCCCCTGGACGGCGTGTTCATTACCTCCTACGACTATGATCAGAAAAAAGCGCGGGTCATCTCCCTTGCCTGTGCCGAGGGAGGGATCGGACTTGATGAGATGATCTCCATCTCCGACGGCACCTGGGAGATGATGGGGGCCTGGCACGAAGAATCCCTCCAAAACCCCACCCCCTGGATCCGCGATCATACCCACCCCATCAACAAAGAGTTCATGGGGCTGGTGAAACACTGGCTTCCCTCGGTCCGAAATCGTCCCGAAGGTTCCCGAAACCTGTGCTGCACCATCTCCTGCGTTCTGAAAAATCAGGGGGAGATCATGGGCAACCTGATCCTTGCCGCGGCCGGGGAGTCCCTTTACAACGAAAGCCACCTTGACGTGATGACGGATATCTGCGAGCCCTTTGGCATGGCCCTGGCCAATGCCATGCGGTTCAAGGACCTGGTCCGGGATCATCAGGCCCTTCAGCGCGACACCCGGCAGATGGCCGGTGACGTCATGATCGGGGCCTACGGGGGGCTGAGCGAGGTGCGGCGCCTCATCGAGCAGGTGGCCCCCACCGACAGCCCGGTTTTGCTCTTTGGAGAGACCGGGACAGGCAAAGAGGTGGTGGCCGGAGAGATCCACAAGCTCTCGCCCCGCAGCAAAGGCCCGCTCATTCGCTTAAACTGCGGGGCCATTCCCGAGTCCCTTATGGACTCCGAGCTGTTCGGGCACCAGAAGGGGGCGTTTACAGGGGCCTTTGAAACCTCGGTGGGGAGGTTTGAGCGGGCCGCAGGGGGGACCTTGTTCCTCGATGAGATCGGAGAACTGCCCATGGCCGCCCAGGTCAAGCTGCTTCGGGTGCTCCAGAGCGGGGAGTTCGAGCGGGTGGGCGGCACCCGGGTGATGCAGGCCGATGTCCGCATCATTGCCGCCACCCACCGGAACCTGGAGGCCATGGTGGCCGAAGGGACGTTCCGTTCGGACCTCTGGTTTCGTCTCCATGTGTTTCCCCTGGGGATTCCTCCCTTGCGCAGGCGAACCGAGGATATCCCGGCCATGGTGGACCACTTTATCCTCCGCAAGACCCGGGAGATGAACCTGCCGTATCGCCCGCGCCTTGACGAGGGCGCCCTGACAGCTCTGATGGACTATCACTGGCCCGGCAATGTCCGGGAGTTGCAGAATCTTGTGGAACGGGCCCTCATCCTTTCCGGCGGGCGTCCTTTGCGCTTTGAAGCCCTTTTGAATCGGCCCGCACCCAGAACGGAGACAAAGGCCTGGGAGGTGACGGAGCCCCGGTCCGGAACCTTTGACGACATGGCTGCCTCCTGGATTCGCAAAACCCTCGTCCTGTGCCAGGGGAAAATTGCAGGCCCCAACGGTGCCGCCGAACGCCTTGGCCTTCACCCCAATACGTTAAGAAGCAAAATGAAAAAGTACGGCATCTCTCTGAATCGCCATGTGAACGTGGATTAAAAAAAGGGGACAGGCAAAAATTGGCGGGGCGAGGAAGTCGAGGGCATGGTACCTTAGTTCTTGGGCCCGGCCATCACCCATGGTTTCGTTTATTTGCCTGACCCCTAAAAATAAAAAAGGGACAGGCAAAACAGACCAGGGACACGGCGATCCTGCCCCGGACCTACCCGCTGTTTTTTTGATCTGTTGTTTTGCCTGACCCCTTTTGAAACGGCTTCGGCCACAACCAAAGCGAGGGCATGATGCCACAGGAATCCCTGGTTACTATCGCGACCTTTACCGCACCCCACGAAGCCCATCTGGCCAAGGCCCAGCTTGAATCCAGCGGCATCGAGGCCTTTGTGTTTGACGACAACCTGGTGGGCATTCATCCCTGGTACTCTCTGGCCGTGGGTGGCGTGAAACTGCGGGTGTTTGCATCGGATCGCCAGGATGCCCTGGCCGTCTTGGGATATCGGGACCCCCTGGCGGAGACTGAGGAGCGGTGCCCGCGGTGCGAAAGCTTTGACGTGGATTGTGAGCGAAACGTGGGGTGGCGGCTTCGGATGTGGCGTGGGATTTTGCTGCTGGTTTTCCTGGGCATCCCCTGCTTTTTCCGGCGCAGGCGGTGGGTCTGCAATGTGTGCGGTCACCAGTGGAACGGTCCCGTGGACAAGGGGCCGGGTTCATAAACGGGCCCCCCACGGTTCAGTTGTGTGTGGCGTTGTTCCATTGTTTTTCTTTTTTATGATTTATTCGTGTGCACATTCTTTGATTTTTGGCGCAGCGACTGTTCAGGGCTTGATAAATTCTCCAGAAGGTGTAGAAGAAGTGCCTTACCTGCGGCGCCTCGGGCATGGCCCGGATGCGCTGCGGGGACAACTCGGATGAAAACAGCAGGAGAGACCTTTCGGCGCGTTGTTGCGAGTGCGATGCGATGGAAAGGCACCGAAGAAGTAAATCTTTCAGGTAAAAGGGACTGCTGTTGGACGAGCCTCTGGAGAGTCTCAATATTCGGGGGGCTCTGCACAACCCAAGGGTTGTGCGGAGCCGCTTTTATTGAGCGCCGAAGGAGCAAGCTGCCGGACCGTATCGCACGGGCGGTGGTGAAACTCTCAGGTACAAGGGACAGAGTGGCATGGCAGATCAGAACCTCCGGTATCGAATCCGGTGCGTGCGGGCTGTCGTGAAAACTGAAGTAACCTCAGTTGGTAGTGCCTCTTTTTTACGCCTTTCTCTTAGCAGACCGATCCATTCATCCACATTATTCATCTTATTTCATTATTGAAGCGGCAGCCAAACGCCGTGATCATGCCCTGTGCATTGCCTTGTTGTGCGCACACGGGCTGGAAAGGAATGATACTGTGGAAAATTTTGCACAACTTTTGGGAACGATTGATTCCTTTGTCTGGGGGCCCCCCCTTCTGATCCTCCTTGTGGGAACCGGGATTTATCTCACCGTGGGCCTTGGCCTGCTGCAGATCACCAAGCTGCCCCTGGCCATCAAGTACCTTTTCAGCAAGGACCATGGCGACGGGGCCCAGGGAGATGTGTCGAGCTTTGCCTCCCTCTGCACCGCCCTTTCCGCCACCATCGGTACCGGAAACATCGTGGGGGTGGCCACCGCCGTCAAGGCCGGAGGCCCCGGGGCGATCTTCTGGATGTGGGTGGCCGCGTTTTTCGGCATGGCCACCAAGTACGCGGAAGGGCTCCTGGCCGTGAAATACCGGGTGGTGGATGAAAACGGGCAGATGTCCGGCGGCCCCATGTACTATATTGAGCGGGGCCTCGGAAACAAATTCCTGGCCAAGATGTTCGCCCTGTTCGGTATAGGCGTGGCCTTCTTCGGCATCGGGACCTTTGCCCAGGTCAACGCCATCAAGGACGCGGCCCTGCTGAGCTTTCACATTCCTGTTCCGGTGACGGCAGCGGTCCTCACCGTGCTGGTGGCCCTTGTCACCATCGGGGGGATCAAACGCATCGCCCAGGTGGCCTCGGCCATCGTGCCCTTCATGGCCATCTTTTTCATTCTGGCCTCTGCCGTGGTCCTGATCCTGAACCTGTCGAGCATTCCGGCCGCCGTCTCCCTGGTGATCCAGAGCGCCTTTAACCCCGAAGCCGCCTTCGGGGGCGCAGCGGGCGTCACCATGATCATGGTCATGCGAAGCGGCATTGCCCGCGGGGTCTTCTCCAACGAATCAGGCCTGGGCAGCGCGCCCATCGCAGCGGCCGCCGCCAAAACAAACTCCTGCGTGCGTCAGGGCCTCATCGCCATGACAGGCACCTTCATCGACTCCATCATCATCTGCACCTTAACCGGCCTGGTCCTGGTGATGACCGGCACCTGGAACGATCCGTCCCTTGCCGGGGCTGCCATGACCAACACCGCCTTCAACATCGGTATGGGAAGCGGCATCGGTCAGTATGTGGTCACCGTGGGCCTGATGTTTTTCGCCTTCACCACCATCCTCGGCTGGAACTACTACGGGGAGCGCTGCACCGAGTACCTCTTCGGGATCAAGGGCATCAAACCCTACAAGCTGGTCTATATCGTTCTGGTGGCTTCAGGCTCCTTTCTCCACCTCAGCCTTATCTGGACCCTGGCCGACATCGTCAACGGCCTCATGGCCATCCCCAACCTCATTGGCCTTCTGGGCCTGAGCAAGGTGGTTTTCTCCGAAACCCGAAGTTTTTTCAGCGGCCTTTCCGTGGCCGCTAAAGCTGAAAAAGCCTTTCAGGCATAAGACGGGTAGAACGTGTGCCCTTGAGTGATGATGCATGGGTGGCCGTGAAAAACGGCCACCTATGACCTATGACCTGTTTTTCCTGCCCTTATCATCGCAAGCTTTGCCTTCCGGGACAATTTTTTGATGCGGTATTCGAGGCGGGATGCTTCGGATCGGTCTTTCACCGAGGTCTGGTAGACCATGGTCACGGGGAGGCGAGCCCGGGTGTACCGGGCACCCACACCTGCATTGTGCTCGGCAAGGCGCCGCTCGGGGTCGGTGGTGATGCCTGTGTACAAGGTGCCGTCCGCGCATTCAAGGATGTAGAGATACCATGGTTTCATGGGGGCACTGTAGATCATTAAAAGTGGTGGCGCCAGCATGAAGGTGGCCCAACCTGTCAAAACAAAAAGCCCTGCCGATGAATCGGCAGGGCTTTTTTATGCTGAACCAGGTGGAGGCAAGGAGCGGGGCGGTCTGGCCGGTGCTTGGTTCACCGATCCTTAAGGCCCGGAAAGGCCCTTGACACAAGCACACTATCCCATTTTTTTACTCACTACTCACTACTCACTACTCACTACTCACTACTCACTACCCAACAAACACCGCCAGATTGTCTTTCCGCGCATCGGCGTGCTGGATAACGGTCTGGACCATGTCCCCGGATTTGAGGCTCAGGCCGCTGGCCGGGAGCATCACCTCCATCATGTAGTCCGGCAGGAGGACCTGGAAGCTGTGGCGGCGCTTGTCCAGGACCAGCCCTTCCACGCGTTCGCCGATTTTGGACTCCAGGCACTTGAGGATCCAGTAGCGGCGCCGGTTGGACTGAATGCGACCGATGCTGCCCATGGGAATGTCGAGGTGCTGGGAGACCTCGGCCACCTCATCTTCGGTGTACGGCTCCTCCAGACCCATGACGGACCGGATCTGGCGCTGGGAGACAAGGTCGTAGTAGCGCCGGATGGGGCTGGTGGCCGTGGTGTAGGCGTCGAGGCCAAGGCCGGAGTGGTGGCCCGCCTTCTGGCTGATGTGGGCCCTTGAGAGCTGTTTCCTCTGCATGCAGTTGAGGTAGAGGGATGCTTCTTCCCCCTTGAACAGCCGCTCTTTGGGATCGGGCTGGAGCCGGAAGAACGAGGGCAGGTTGTGACGGGCCAGAAAGCTTGCCATGAGCCAGTTGGACATGATCATCAGCTCTGCCACCATCATGCGGGAGGGACTCTCCCTGTCCACGGTGGAGATGACGGGGGTGCCCTCCTCATCCAGGTGGACATTGACCTCGGGCAGGCTCAGGTGCACGGCCCCGCTGTCCAGGCGCTTCTTGCGGAAGGCCTGTCCGATCTTGATGAGGGTGGACAGGTCCTCGTCCCCCTCCTTGGCCAGGGTGTTGGCCCCGGTGTAGGTGAGCTGACGCCTTACGGTTACCACGGTGGGCACCACCTCGAAGTCCTCCACGGCGTGGAACCGGTTCAGGGTGATCATCACGCTGATACAGGGGCGCACCGTGCCTTCCACCAGGCTGCAGAGGTTGTCCGAGAGGTCCGAGGGCAGCATGGGGATTTTCTGGTCGGGCATATAAATGGAGCTGCCGCGGGACAGGGCCCGCTTGTCGATGAGGCTGCCCCGTTTGACGGACTCTGCCACGTCCACGATGTGGATGCCCAAAAGGGTCTTGCGGTCGTCCAGGCGCTCGATGGTGACGGCGTCGTCGTAGTCGGTGGTGAACCTGCCGTCGATGGTGATGGTGGACAGGTGGGTGAGGTCCCGCCTGCCCTCGTAGGAGGCCGGAGCCTCTTCCACCAGGCGTTTCGCTTCAGCGAGCACCTCGTCGGAGAAGTGCCGTGGCACCTCCATGCGGATGAGGTCGATGTTTTCGTTTTCGTCGAACACGTCGAGTTTCACCAGCAGACGAAAGACCGTTTCATGGGAGGAGATGTTGGCTTCTGCGAGGATGGCCTTGGCCATGTCGAAGTGGCGGCTCTCCCGCTCTTCGATGTACCACCCTTTGAGGCAGGCGATGATCTCCATGGCATGCTCGCAGGGGCCGGGCTTTTTGTCTCCCAGGAGGCCCTTGAGCCAGGCTGCCCCTTCGGTGATGACCTTCAGGCGCCTCTCCTCTTCCCGTTTCTTGGCGAGCATCTGCTCCACCTGCTCCGGGGTGTAGGGGAGGAAGCGGTCGTGGTCGAACTTGAACCAGGTCCGGTTTTCGAAGAACGCCCGGATGATGGCTGACTTGTGGTCGGAGGTCACGGCTTCGGAGAAGCAGTATTCCGCCATGGTTGTGAGATCGATCCACTCCCCTTCTTCATTGAGCAGTTCCCACAGCTCTTTGAGATCGATCTCCTGTTTGAGGGATTCACGACGGGCGACGGTGGCCTTGAGGGCTTCCACCATGGTGGCGCGGCTGGCCGATTCAGAAAGGGCGTCGTCCGAGGTCAGGGATATGCGGGAGGCGGAAAGGCTCACCTCTTTATCGCTTTCGGTGATGAGTCTCAGGCGTTTACCTTTGACGTCAGCCACCGCGGCGCATATCAGCTTCTGCTGATCTATGTATTCGATGATGGTTCCAGATTTCATAACTAATCAGGATATCAACGGCACCTTTGAAAGTCAATTCAAGGGATGAAAACCTGGGGCATGGAAAGGGGACAGGCAAAAAAGGCGGCGCTGTTTCCCGTGGGGGGAGGAGGGATGTTTTTGCTTTCAGGCGTGGGCGCGCGAGGAATAAGAGATGGCAGGCCGGGGCAAGGGGTGGTACTATTCACCCGGGTGAACAGGGCCTTGGGGCTGAGGGGCCGTGTTCCAACCGACGGAATCTTTGAGGAGGGATCGTGACACAGATCGAACTGGACGTGAGCCGCCACTGCATCGCCAGCGAGGTGAAGAGGCTCCATAATCGTCGTATCTCCGATTACTTCAAGGGACGCGGAGACAAAGAGTCCCTGGAAACCCAGATAGCCCTCCTTACCCGGGCGCTGGAGGAGCTGGACCTGCCGGCCCTGAGGGGCAAGGATGCCCGCCTTGCAGGGGGGGAGTCCGTTGATGTGGTGCTGAAAGGTGTCGAGGGAAAGCCCCTTGCCATCACCGTCTCCGGGGAACCCGTGGACCTGTCGGGGGTTGAACGGGGCTGAGGCCGTTCCGGCTTTTTTTTAACCCGGATATTTCACGCGTCGAGTGCACCCATACCCGCAGGGTGGCATCTCTGTGTCAGACATCAGTAAAAAGCAATCGACACTATTTCAGCGGAGCCTGGGAAAACTCACCTGACATCGTTATTGTTCTACGTTTTAAACGTGTTGTTTCCGGCAGGGCCGCCGCAGGAGGGGCACACCCGTGCTGCCGCTTTAAACACACGATGCGGGGAGGCTCTTTGCACGTCAATGGAATCGTTTCGGTGCGGCGGTTTTCTGCTGCATGGGAAGCTGCGTGTTGTGACTCGGGTCACTGGAAAAATCCGGGATTCGGGCTATACTTTGTTTGTGTTCATGCCAAAAAGAGGCGCCGGGTTTGTGTAGGCCGAGCGCTGCGGAAGCGGGGTCGGATGCGTGTGGGTAAAGGAGGGGTATGGAGACGGTAAAGAACTGGCCGGCCATGGTGGCGGCCCTGGCCACTGCCTGTGTGGCAACCCTGGTGGTGGGGCTTTTTTCATTTTCTCCCGTCTATCAGAACATGCGGCATGCAGCCTTTGATGCCGCCCTTCGCATGGTAACGGACAAGGGCACGGCCGACCCCGGTATGGTGATGGTGGCCATTGACGACGCCTCCATCCGCAACCTGTCCGAAGCGTATAACGTGAACTGGCCCTGGCCCCGTGAATTCTACGGGGTGGTGACCGGCTATCTGGCCGACGCCGGTGCCCGGGCCGTGGTCTTTGATATGCTGTTCACGGAAAAAGAGGTGGACCGCCTGGACGTGGACGCCGAGTCTTCGGAGCAGGCCTTTGCCCAGGCCATCCAGGAGTCCGGCATCGTGGTGCTGGGGTCGGTGGTGTCCACCAACGGCGACGGCCGGTTGCCCGATGACGGGGCCATGGCCTTTGAAAACAGCGAGATGCTCAAGCTGCCGCCATACCACAGCATCACCATGCCCATTGACTCCCTTGGGGCCCATGCCACAAACGGCGTGGTGAATTTTCTGGCCGACGACGACGGCACGGTGCGGCGCATGCCCCTTTTTTTTCGAGTGGGGGAGCGCCTCTACCCCCAACTCGCCTTTGCCGCCTACCTGGCGGTGACCGGCGATGAGGTGGTGCGCTATGATGCCCGGAAACGAGAGCTGGTGACCAGGAAGCGCACCTTTGCCCTGGACGCACAGGGCAACCACATCGTGTTCTGGCACGGCAAGGGGGGAAGCGGAGGGGTCTACCGCTACGACAGCTTTTACGACACCCTGCGCTCCGCGGTTCAGGCCATGGGCGGGGAGACGCCGGTGATTGCCCCGGAGGCATACAAGGACAAGGTGGTGGTGGTCTGCGCAACGGCCCCGGGCCTCACCGATCTGAAGACCACCCCCTTTACGGCCCTGGCGCCTTATCCCGGCGGGGAGATCCAGGCCACCCTTCTGGACAACTACCTCAACGGCCACGGGATCCGCGGCCTGGGGTTTGTCTGGCTGGTGCTTTTTTCCTTTGCCGGCAGCTTTCTGGCGGCTGTGGCCTTTACCTCCCGCTCGTTTCCCGTGGCGGCCCTGACCAGCGGCGTGCTGCTGCTGGTGCCGCTGGGGGGCAGCTGGGTTCTGTTTCGCTCGGGGTCTGTGGCCGCGGATTTTCTCTTTCCCATGGCATCCCTGGGGCTTTCCGCCTCGGGTGCTGCGGTCTATCGCATGGTCACGGAAGGGGCGGCGCGTCGCCAGATTCGGACAGTTTTTTCCCGGTACCTGCATGAGGACGTCATCAACCAGCTCATGAAGGACCCGGACAAGGTCTCCCTGGACGGGGTGGAGTGCCACGGCACGGTCTTGTTCACCGACCTCCAGGGGTTTACCACCTTTTCCGAGGACAAGACGCCCAAGCAGCTCATCAAGGTGCTCAACGACTATTTTCAGGTGGTGACCGACATCGTGCTGGACCAGGGGGGGCTGCTGGACAAGTACACCGGAGACGGGATCATGGCGGTGTTCGGGGCACCGGTGGACCGCAAGGACCACGCCCGGGCCGCCTGTGAGGTGATCCTTGCGTTTCGCCGGGAAAAGGTGAACGAGATGATCACAACGGACAAGGGCAACATCCTTACCCGCATCGGCATCAGCAGCGGGCCGGTGGTGGTGGGGAACCTTGGCAGCACCCGACGCATGGATTTTACCGCCATCGGGGACACCGTGAACCTGTCGGCCCGGCTGGAGGGGGTGAACAAGGCCTACGGCACCACCAACATGCTCTCGGAGCAGACCTGGGAGCAGGTGAAGGACGAATACGTGTTCCGGGAGCTGGACTGCATCCGCGTAAAGGGAAAGAACAAGCCCATCCGGGTCTTTACCCTGGTGGACCGCCTGGAACATGTCACTGCCCGGATGCAGCAGGTGGAAGACGCCTTTAAAGAGGCCCTCTCCGCCTATCGACAAAAGATGTGGGACGATGCCATCTCCCGGTTTGAGAAGGTGCTGGCCCTGGACCCGGACGACAAGCCCAGCGCCGCCTACATCGACCGGTGCAGGCTCCTCAAGCATACCCCCGAGCTGGTGGACGCGGACGGGGTGTTTACATTTAAGACCAAGTAATCTCATGGAGGGACCATGAAAACGATTCAATGCATGACGGCGATGCTGGTGCTGCTCTTCTGCGGCGCGGCCTTTGCCGAGACCATCCAGGTCTCGTCCGCCTCCCTGCGGCAGAAACCCGGCTCGTTCTATCCGGTGGTGACAGTCCTGAACAAAGGGGACGAGGTGACCATCCTGAAAACCCACGGCATGTGGCGCCGGGCAAAGACCGCGGACGGCCAGACAGGATGGGTGTCTGAAAACGCCTTCAAGGCCCAGGGGCGCTCCATCGATTACGGCCTCATGGCCCAGGACACCTCGGGACGGCGTATGGCAACGGTGATGGTCACCGCTGCGGTGAAGGGTTTTTTTGAAAACAGGGTGCGCACCGGCAACCTCAACCGGGCCCTGTTTGAAGCGCCCTTTGTCCGATACGTGACCCCTGAAAGCTACGGGGCGTTTAAGGAAGAGACCTTCAGGGGGCGCCGGTCCCACGGGTATTTCCTCTCGAAAACCCCGGTGTACTCCAAGGGGCCCTTTTTTATCAGCGAGCAGATGGTGGCGGTGAGCGCCTACATCACCGGGCGCCTTGCCGCACCGGGGTTGGTGACCGACAGAGCCCTTGTTTCCTACGTCAACAACGTGGCCCAGCTGGTGGCAGAGAGCTCGGAGTTTTATGATCTGCCCATCAGTGTCCATGTGGTGGATACGGACGCCATTTTCGCCAATGCCACTCCCATGGGGGTTATCCTCGTATCCAGGGGCATGCTGGATATCATCCGCAGTGAAAATGAGCTGGCCTGTCTCCTGGCCCACGAGCTCTCCCACGTGACCCTCCAGCACGGTGCCATCGAAACCGAGGCGAGGAAATCCAAGATCAACGCAGAAGACGCCTTCGCCGAGATGGACGATGAGCTGGGCAAGGATGAGGTGGAGCAGGAACTCGATGACCTGGCCATGGACATGTACGAACATGCCATCAGGGGGCGCAAAGAGGTCTACGAGATGGAGGCCGACGCCCGCGGTGTACTCTACGCCAAACGGGCGGGCTACGACCCCTCCGGTATGGCCACGCTCCTGACCCGCCTAAGGCGCGTCCAGGCCGATGTGCCCTGGGACGAAGAGCCTTCCCACTGGCTTCCCAACTCCATGGGCCGCAGGATCAATGTCCTGCCCAAAAAGACGCCGTCAGGAGACTACGTCAATTTCGGCAGCCGGTACAACCGAATGGTGCGTTAAAAGAATTTCTCAGGCTATTTGAATACATCAGGCCGTGGTTGATCCCTTGGATCATCCACGGCCTGTTTTGTTTTGGGGGGCTATGGGGGAAGAACCAGGCACCATGGTGGAACCGCCATGGGCTTCGTCTTTTGACGAGGTTAGGCCTTTATGGCTCGTTTTGAATAACACTTGGCGGTGACCTTAAAAAAAACGAGAAAGACCAACTGAAACGGAACGCCGCACTCCGGTGCGGCTTTTTGGGCCGTCGTTACCCGTGCCGCACAGGAGTGCGGCGCTCCAGGGGACAACGGTTTTCGGGGGGGGATGTATATACGCCCATGGGCCAAACGGTGATCAAGGCCGATGCTACCTCCGCAGCCGACTTGGCTCCGTCGTTCCCAGGCTCCGCCTGGGGGTGCTTTTCGGAGGCTCTGCCTCCATGGGGGCACCTCGGCAACCTGTGGGTTTCTTCTCTGCGCCACGGTTTTCCATGCTGGCAAGGCAGAGCCTTGCCCCAAACACTCCCAGGCAGAGCCTGGGAACGAGGAAAAGATCCCGTCCTTAATGCCCTTGCGATTTGACCTGAGGAACGAAGGGCGAAGCGCAAGGGCAATATGCTTTCGAGGTGGCTCACCTCGCCGCCGGAGGCACGCTTTTAAAAAAGCAACACCTCACGGAACTGTCCGCGCATGCAGTGGTTGGAGCTCATGGAGGAGGCGTAGGCCCCGGCGTTGATGAGGGCCAGGGTATCTTCTTCTTCCACGGGGGGCAGGGGGATCCCTTCGGAAAAGAGGTCCAGGGCTTCGTTGATGTTACCGGCAACGGTTGCGGGAAGGAGGGGGCCTTTTTTGAGTCGGGTGACCACCGGCTCGAAGGGGAGGCGGTAAAAGGCGGGCTCCACGGCGATGTTGAACCCGCCGTCCACGCCGATATAGCGGGTGGATCGCCGGGTCTCCACGGTGTTGGCGGTGAGGAGGAGCAGACCGGCGTCTTTGGCGATGTAGTCCCCGGGCTCCACCTCGATGGTGAGGCCGGAATCTCCGAAGACCCGTTTGATGACAGCGGCCCACTGGCCAAGGTCCAGGGCGGTGTCTGTGGGGGTGTGGGGCACGCCCAGGCCGCCTCCTAAGTTGATGGTCCGCAGGCCGGGGATTTTCTCGGCAAAGGCTTTGGCCTCTTCAAGGATCTGTTCCCATGGGGCGAGCTGATCGCTTAAGTAGCCGCAGCCGGTGTGGAGGTGAAGGGTGGTGACGGCGAGTTTGTGCTTTGCGGCGGTTTCCAGGGCTTCGTCGAACTGCTCGGCGTAGATACCGAATTTGGTGGTGCTCTCGCCGCTGTAGCGCAGCAGTGCGTTGTCCCCGTAGCCCACGCCCATGGCCGGGTTGATGCGCAGGCCGATGTTCCGCCCCGGGGCCCGCGTGCCCAGGCGGCGCAGGGTGCTTATGGCGTCGCAGTTGATGTGCAGCTTTTCGAACCGGGCCAGGGTATCCAGGTCCTCATTGGAGACGGCGGTGGCTGTGTAGGAGATATCGGACTCTTTGAATCCGCATCCCATGGCGTGCATCACCTCTTCCGGGGAGCAGGCGTCGATGCCGCAGAGCCTTTCCGTGGCCATAAGGGTGAGGATGGGGGCGAACCGGTTGGCCTTCATGGCGTAGTGCAGGCGATACGGGCGACCCGTGGTCTCCAGGGCCTGGCGGAGCCTGGCCAGGTTTTCCCGGATGCGTGGGGCGCTGTAGAGAAAGGTGGGGGTGCCGAAGCGCCGGGCCAGGGCTTGCGCCTTATTCCCTGCAAAGCACAGGTTGCCTTTTTCGTAGCAGAGCCCTTGGCGTTCCCACCAGAATGGGGTGTGGCAGGCATCAGGCATGGGCGTAGACTTTCTTGGCAGGGGTGGCAAGCTTCAGCCCCTTAAGGTAGGCGTATCCCTCTTCGCTCGGGGCCTCCAGGCGTCCGGTAATCCACTTGCGGCAGTTGTCGGCCTCACAGAGGCAGGGGAACTGCCTGTAGAGGACGTCTTCGGTGGAGGTGTAGTCCATGGTGAGGGCTTCACCCGGGTTGATGTCCTTGAGGGCCCACATGGTGAGGGTCTTCATGTCCAGGGCCACGTTGGGGTCGCAGGCGTGGAGGAGGTAGCCCACAAAATGGGGGTCGTGGAGGTGTTTTGTGGGGCTGATCTGAAGGGTGTGGAGCCGGATTTCGTCGAGGACCTCGCCGGTGAAACGGGCCATCATCTCCCCTTTTTTGAACGCTCGCCTGGTAAAAAGACCGAATCCTTTTTCATCACCTTCCGTGGAGACGAAAAAATCCTTCCGCGAGGGGTAGCCCTCTGGTTTCTCTGTGGTGTCTGGGTATATATGCATGCATCCTCCTGAAAACACGGACCTGGGTGTGGTGAACGCCTGTTTTCATTGGTTGTGGGTTAAGTAAACAGTGCCATCTGGGTGGCACCCTTTGCTTCAGGGGCCTCATCTGTTCCGGTGAGCGGTGACGGCTTGGGCGCCTTTTGGCCCGGAACAAAGGGGGCGTGTTCAGCGCTGAAGCCGGTCCCGTTTTTTTCTACGGATACGGTCACCGGCAGGGTCATCCCCTTTTCCTGGGCGGTGACCACGGGCAGCTCCCAGATTTCATGTGTATGTTTGATCGCTTTTCCGGACGCCAGCCTTTCATCGACAAACCGCACATGCTCCTCGTACCTGCTTCGTGCGATGGTGTGCGAAAGGCCGGGTGCCTGTGCGGCCCGGGCGTCGAACATGGGGGCAAACCCGCTGTCGATCTCATAGGAGATGCTGTTGCGGCCGGTGGCAAGGGCGGCCTGCATGGTGGTGCCGGTCCCGGAAAACGGATCCAGCACGGTGTCTCCCATGGCGGAGTACATGAGAATGAGACGCAGGGGCAGCTCCAGGGGGTAGGCGGCGCTGCGTTGCCTCAGGGCTGTGTCGCCTGTTTCCTGGCGTACGCCGGAGATATCGCTCCAGGTGTCCGAATACCAACGGTTTCGCTCCTCCCAGAAGATGGCCGAGGCCTTTCGAACCTCCTTGTCCGGGCCGTTTTTAAAGACCCGTTTGCCGCCGTTGCGGAAGATAAGAATGTATTCGTGTTCCTGGGTGACATAAGCTCCTGCAGGAAGCATGCCGGAGCCCATGAATTTATTGGGGGCGGTGCTTACCTTGCGCCAGAGGATTTCGGGCAGGGGGGTGAATCCCCGCTTCAGCATGGCCATGGTGATGCGCGAGTGGTTGGGGTAGATGGCGAACTCCCCGGCGATGGTACGGGTGGCGTCGCCCATGTTGATGGCAACGAAGCCTCCCTTTTTCACCACGCGGGCCAGCTCGTCCCAGACCGCATCCAGGATGCCGTGCATGGCCTCGAAGGCCTCCATGCCCCGGCCCTGGTCAAGGGCCTCTGCCACGGCGGGGGCTGCGTTGGAGAGGGCCTCGTCCCACATGGCGATCATGGGGTACGGGGGGGAGGTGACCACCAGGTCGACGCTGTGGTCCGGGGTCGCCTCCATGGCGGCGGCGTTGAGAAAGTGAAGGGCGTGGGTGGTGTTCATGAAAATGTACTGCCTTATATGTCGAGCCCGTGCAGGCACAAGCGTTGTCGGGTGTCGGGCATGGGGCCGTAAAGCCCCTCGGGCTCGGGCGTCTCTGGTCCGGCCAGGAAGACGCCAGCCTGTTTTTCCGGTCTGGGGCCCGTATCCCGGGGTTATGCTGGGGTTGTCTGTGGTTCGTTTCGGTGTGCGATGTGTTTCATGTGTCTCATAAACAGACGGTACGTGTATCAGGTTGTGGCCTGTGCCACAACGCCGGAATCACGGAAGGGGGTGCGGGGTTGTGTGCCCGCCCGCGGGGGGCAGGGTTGTCCCTGCCGGGCCGAGGCGGCTGCATGGGCCGCCTCGGGAGCTGGTGTGCCTCGCGGATTAATCCTTGTTGCTTGCCTTGACGAACTCAACGATCTCTTCGGGATCGTCGGTGAGCTTGATGATATCGAGGTCACCTTCGCTGATGGTGCCTTCCTCCAGCATGCGGGCCTTGATCCAGTCGATGAGGCCGCCCCAGTACTCGGTGCCGAAGAGGACCAGGGGCAGGGGCATGACCCGCTGGGTCTGGATGAGGGTCACCGCCTCAAAGAGTTCGTCCATGGTGCCGAAGCCGCCGGGCATGATCACATAGGCAGAGGCGTACTTGACGAACATCACCTTGCGGATGAAGAAGTAGTTGAATTCCACGCAGATGTTGGCGTAGGGGTTGGGCTTCTGCTCAAAGGGCAGGTTGATGTTAAGGCCCACGGACTTTCCCCCGGCCTCGGTGGCGCCGCGGTTGGCCGCTTCCATGATGCCCCCGCCGCCGCCGGTGATGACGTTGTAGCCGTTTTTCACCATGAGGGCCGCAATTTCACGGGCTTTTTCGTAGTAGGGCGTCCCCGGCTTGGTGCGGGCCGACCCGAAAATGCTCACGGCGGGTCCCAGGTCATGCAGTCTGTCCACCCCTTCCACAAATTCGCCGATGATGCGGAACAGTCTCCAGGATTCTTCAAGTTTGAACTCTTCGATGACGTACTGATGCTTCATGGTATTACTCCTCATGTGGTGAAACGCAACGTCCGCTCAACTGGGGCATTCCAGAATGGGGTGCCGGGCCGTTGGACCCTTGGTTGATGTGCAGACAGGCGATGGGGTGCTCCGGCAACCTGCCGGAATCGTCTCAGACCCGTCAGGTTTTTCCCTGCCAGCCGACAGAGACCTCTCCGTCGGTGTCGATGACCGGGATTTTTCGTCCGCCCCCGGAGAGGGCGAGCATTTTATCCATCATCTCAGGGGATTTGAGGACATCGATGTAGACCACCTCGTTACCCTGTTCTTTCAAGGCGTCGACGGCGGCCCGGGTAAAGGGGCATTTGTCTTTGCCGTATATGGTGACCGACTGCTTCATGGGATCAGTCTCCTGTGTTGATGAGCCAATTTCAGCGAATATGCGGGTAAACCCAACCCCTTGGGATTGTTTTTAATCTGGAAGAATATCAACGTTTTCAATTTGACACAAGGGGATGCTGTGTGCTAATAATGTCCGGTATTTTTCGTTGGACCGGGAAACCGGGCTGTTACGCATCATTTCCTGAAGGTAAGTCATATCAAAGCAATTTCAAGAAAAACAACGGTAAAAAGTCAATTGGGCATCCACGCCCGGCCTGCCGCCATGATTGCAAAAGCCGCGGCTGAGGCGGTGGGAGAGGTGTGGTTGGTCCGTGATGGCGAAAAGGCCGACGCCACCAGCATCATCGATATCCTGACCTTGGGCTGCGCCTGCGGCGCCGAGGTGGAGATCGAAGTGGAAGACGCTTCCGACAGGCCTGTCCTTGATCGAATTTTCGAACTCATCGAGGAAGATGAGTGAAGACCCATCGAGGTCGATGAGTGGTTCCCCGCCCCGGCCGTCCGGCCCGGGGAGATACGCATCAAGCGTGGTCCGCGGCGATACTTTTTCAACTATTCATTCATTGATTGACGTTTCCCTCCACGGTGTTTTGACACCAAAGGCCGTTTTCCGTTTAAGTTGGCGGACGGCTTGGTGTATAACACCATGAGGTGCGCTCGCCGGGAGCCCGATCCTTATGGGTCGGTCCGTGGTGTGCGAGTGTCAACACCGGGCGTCGCAAGGCCCGGGCAATACAACGTGAACCGGCACCACGACGTGTGCAAGGTCACGAAAAATTAAGAAGAGCAGATCTTTACCCATGGCAGACAAAGGTTCAGATACAGTATTGAAGGGCATCAGCGGATCACCGGGGATCTGCATCGGCCAGGCTTATCTCGTGGATCGGGAGGGCGTGGACGTTGTGGAGAAGTACACCGTCCGACCCGAGAGCATCCGAGACGAAGTGAACCGTTTCAAAACAGCGGTGAAAAAGTCCGAGGACGAGCTCATCGAAGTGATTGAAGAACTCCCCGAGGAGCTCCATCATCACCTGACGATCCTGGAATCCCATCTTGCCCTGTTCAAGGACAAGATGCTTTACGAGCGGGCCATCGACGCGATCCGTGACGAAAGCATCAACGCGGAGTGGGCCCTGAAAAAGGTGGCCACCCGTGCCAAGGCCATGTTCCAGGACATTGCCGACCCCTATCTCCAGAGCCGGGTGGACGACATCGTCCAGGTCTCGGATCGCATCATGATGAACCTCGTAGGGGTCGATGCCGTGAACATCGGCAACATCGACAAACGGGTGGTCCTCGTGGCCAAAGACCTGACCCCTGCGGATACCAGCCGCATCCAGCTGGAGCGCGTCAAGGGCTTCGTCACCGACCGCGGCGGGAAAACCTCCCACACCAGCATCATCGCGCGGACCCTTGAGCTGCCCTCGGTCATGGGCCTGGGCAACGTGTCCGCCCTGATCAAGAACGACGACATCATCATCGTGGACGGCAACGACGGGCTGGTTATCATCGACCCCTCGGACGAGACCCTCCTCGAGTACGAAGAGAAGAAACTGCGTTACGAGACGCGACGGGCCAATATCAAGCGCCGGAGCAAGATTCCCGCCACCACCGTGGACGGGGTGACCATCAAGCTCATGGGCAACATCGAGCTGGCCGAGGAGATCGTCTCGGTGATGGACTACGGCGGAGAGGGCATCGGCCTGTTCCGCACCGAGTTCCAGTACCTGAGCCGCTCCCATTTTCCCACGGAAGAGGAACTCTACGAGCAGTACCGGGAGGTGGCTGAACTCATCTTCCCCGAGCCCGTGGTAATTCGGACCCTGGACATCAACGGGGACAAGGCCCTGGCCTACGCCCGGGAGAACGACGAGGAGAACCCGGCCCTGGGGCTTCGGGCCATCCGGTTCTGCCTCCAGCGGCCCGATGTGTTCATGACCCAGCTCCGAGGGATCCTGCGTGCAGCCGCCTTCGGCAATGTCCGGGTGATGTTCCCCATGATCTCCGGCGTGGAAGAGGTTCTGGAAGCCAAAAAGATGCTCAAAGAGGCTGCTGCCCAGCTCGAAGCCGAAGGGATTCCCTACAGCGAAAACTTCGAGATCGGCATCATGGTGGAGGTTCCTTCTGCCGTGGTCATGGCCGAGCGCCTGGCCGACGAAGTGGATTTTTTCAGCATCGGCACCAACGACCTGACGCAATACACTCTGGCCATTGATCGCGGCAACCGCAAGGTGGCCCATCTTTACAACTCCCTTCACCCTGCTGTGCTGCGCATGATCAAGCAGGTGGTGGATGTGGGCAAGAAGCATGGTGTTAAGGTGTGCATCTGTGGCGAGATGGCCTCTGAGCCCGCCAACATGCCGGTGCTTCTGGGCATGGAGCTTGACGAGCTCTCCATGACGCCCCAGTCCCTGCCCATGGTCAAGGAGATGGTTCGGGGCCTGAGTTTTTCCGAGTCCCGGAAGTTTGCAGCCAGGGTTCTTGAGGCAACCACCGTGGACGGTGTGACCTCCATGATGGACGAGTTCGTCTACCCCGAAGAAAACGAGAACGGCACCGCTTCGGCGTGATGCCTTCGGCTGCCTGGGCGGCCCCATGAGAAACCGGTGCCGCATAGGCGGCCACCGGTTTTTTTCGACCGCATCTCTGTGTTCAGGGCCATGCGGGATCAGCCACCGCAAGGTGGGCAAGGACAGCGATTATGGCAGAGAAGAGCACCCGAACCATCGCCAACAACAAAAAGGCGCGGTTCAACTATGAAATTACCGATCAGTACGAGGCCGGCCTGGTGCTGGTGGGCTCCGAGGTAAAATCCCTGCGCGACGGGGCCGTGAACCTCAAGGAGTCCTACTGCAAGATTGCGGAGAACGGCGAGCTGTTCGTCTATCAGATGAGCATCTCCCAGTACCCCTTTTCTTTTCACTCCAACCACGACCCCCTGCGTCCGAGAAAGCTGCTCCTGAACAAGAAGGAGATCCGCAAGATATCGGACATGCTCAACATCAAAGGATGCTCCCTGATTCCCTTGAGCATTTACATCAAGGGCAATCGCATCAAGATGAAGGTGGGAGTCGGCCGTGGCAAGAAGCTCTACGACAAGCGCCAGACCCTGAAAGAGCGGGACGCCAAGCTGGAGGTGAACCGCATGAACAAGCAGAAAGACTATTCGGATTAACACGCCCGGGTTGCAGCGCAAGAGCGCCGCGTCCGAAGATGCCTCCGGAATCACCCTGACCATTGACAGGCCGCCCCGGATGCATTACCTTACGTTTGATCTGAGCCACCCACCTCACAGGTTCAGATCAAGTCACATCTCTTATGAAGCCAATTTATGGGGGCGTCCTGGGTTCGACTGGGATATGAGAGCTGTTTGACTGCACTCCGAGGATGATCGTTGGCCTCGTTAATAATCGATCACAACATAAATGCAGACGATTATGCATATGCGGCAGCTGCTTAGCAGTTAATCCGCAAAAAAAATGTATCCTTCGGGATGCACGTCACCTGACCTTCTCACTTAAGGCCAACGTGGCGACACTTTAATGTGATAGGGACCGGAAGCCTGGTATTCCACCACCTGGCGGCGTCCGGAACCGAATTTAATGCTGCAAGGGGACGTTCAGGGGACCGAGTCAGCGGGTAAAACCTGGATGTATTTGGATGCTGACTATGAGTGTAGAGGTCTTACGGGGAATTATTTCAGGACGCGGGTTCGATTCCCGCCGCCTCCACCAGGCTTCGCCCGAGCGCCAGCGAGCAAGAAGCCTGCCGCGGCGTAGCACGCAGTGCGAAGCCGGGCCATTTCATGCCACGTCACAGAGGGCGCTCAGGCTACGCCCCGGCAAGCCAGGTAAAAATCGCCTGAGATCCGGCGAACAAGAAGCCTGCAATCCTTAAAAATAAAGATTCCCGAATCACGTTTCACAAAATAAATTCTTCCAGCTGTTATATGACGATGCGGATGAGGAGGCTCCTTTGGGCTTTCACTATGTATACATGCTCCGAAGTGAGTCGTTTCCGGAACGGTTTTATACCGGTATGACCTCTGACCTTGGAACTCGCCTATAGGCCCATAATTCTGGAAGCGTCCCCCACACGTCAAAGTACAAACCCTGGAAAATTGAAATCGCCATCGCCTTCCCCTCCAAACCCAAAGCCACTGCCTTCGAGACCTACCTCAAATCCCACTCCGGCAGAGCCTTCGCTGCCAAGCATTTTGAACTGAAATAACTGTTGCCTTGTCCACTATTTCCAGCATAGGTCAAAAGAGTCACGGCAGGAAAATCGTGATTTGAATCGGCTTTCAAGGAAAGGGGCAGGCCTTTACGCTGGGTTGCGAGGAAGGCATTATGGTGAGCATGTCAGGCTGGAACAGGAAAGGATTTCCTTTGGAATCAATCATGGGGATTCTTGATAGGTGAGTATCCATCGCTTTACAGCGTGCCAACTCGATCATAAAAACCTTGCACCCATCACCGCCAAAATCGTGATCACTTGCCTTGCCCCTCCGTTTCGAGAACGCTCAAAACAAAGGGGCAAAGCCTGAATATTCCATCTTATTTATTCCATTTTAGCGCTGGATTTTACTCGGCGGCGGGCTCTGCTTCAGCGGTGGGTTCCGTTTCCGCAGCAGACTCTGCCTCAGCTGTGGGCTCTGCTTCGACCTCAGGCATTGCTTCAGCAGCTGGTTCCGCCTCAGGTGTCGGTGCGGGTGCAGGGGCTGGTTCTGCCATGCCTGCTTTGTAGGTATCTTTGTTAACTTCAATCACCTCAGAGTTCTGGATGATGATCTCTTTACCTGTGGCCGAGTCTTTGAACTCAATGGCGCCGTTCCTTTTCTTGTTTATTTTTTCAGTGTAGTAGACCTTGTCGCTTGAAGGGTCGGTCACTTGGTAATAGGTGCCGCAGGCCGCCAGTGAAACCATCATAATCAGGGTCAGGATTAAAGCAGAAACGTTGATCTTCATGTTGGCTCTCCTTTTTTAGATTCGAGATTACGTCAAATGTGTAACGGACTATGGGGTTGGGTTTCGGCCATACGGCATACGGTTGTCCCAAATAGTGTCGGGACAATTTTTTACTCATTTTAGGAGAATTACGAGAGCGCTTTTCAGTAGAAGAGGCAGGCTTATATGTCTCATTTGCCCGGGTGGGTTTTCTTTTCATTATACGGGAAAGTCTTGCCGGGATTGAGAGACCATCATGCCGTATTGTATTGGCATGGCTGCATACGTTCAGGTCGCGATGATCTGTCTTGAATTGTCGAAGCCGGTGAAAGGTGTATAGCCCTTAAAAATGACAGGATATCGTTAATAATCAGCCCAATTGGATGCAAAGTCAATCATTTTAATTTGCCGTACGCTGCCTGCGATACATGGCGAAAGGCAGAGCACATTCCAACGTGAGGGCGGGCAACACCGGTGGGCCCTCTTTATCCTCCGCACGCATTCCACATAAGAATAAAGACAACGTCTCTTTTGGTCGATGACATCCTTCAGGGGCCCTGACTGCTGAGTACCCACAGGGTTTGAAGGTTGTCGCCCCCTGAAAACTTTACTATTGAGTGTCTTGTTGTGATGTTGCGCCTTAAACCGGATTGATGGATGCGTTGTGGATAATATACTGGATTATTGTGCCCGGCTGCTGAGCGGCCTGATGGCACTGCTTGCCACCCCCAATTATACCGCTATTTTTAAGAGCGTCCTGGCCGCCGGGTCCCACGCAGGGCCGTGGCAGCTTCTGGGGCTGTTTCTGGTGTCCTCCATGGTCATGGTCTGGCGGCTCAATGCCTTTGAGAAGCGCGGCTTTGAGGGGACTGCCATCGGCACCATGGTTATGCCGTACTGCTCGGGATTTTCCAATCTTGCCTTTGCCTATGTGATGGGAACCACGGGCGGGGACGCGGCCATGGTCCTTGAAAACTGCATCGTGAACAACGTCACCAACCTGACCATCCTCTTGGGCATCCCCGCCCTGCTGTGGGGCCTGACCCTCAAGGGGACAAAGGAAGACCGTTCAGAAGAGAAGCTCGATTACCTCTCCCTGCTTCTTACCCTCATTGCCATGGTGTTTTTTACGGCCGTGACCTGGGCCCTGGGCCGGGACGGGGTCCTGAACCAGGGGGACGGCCTGGTGCTCATGGGGCTGTTTCTTTTCTGGCAGGTGTTTCAGGTCTTTGATGTGATGAAGACCAACGTCCAGAAACACAGGGCCGTGAGTCTCTGGGTGGTTGTGGATATCCTGCTTGTGGGCGGGGCGGCCTGGGGAACCTATGTCAGCATCGAAGGGCTGGTGGCATGGGTTTCGGCCGGGGGCGGGGGGATCATCTCCACAAGCCAGATCGGCATCTTAAGCGGCCTTCTCATGGTGGTCCCCAACGGGCTTCTTGCCTTTTACTATGCAGCCGTGGACCGCTCCGACATCGCCTACTCTTCCCAGATCGGGGACGGCCATATCTGCATTCCCATGTGCATCGGCATTTTCGCGTTCTTCTCTCCCATCCGAATCCCCGATTCCTTTGAAACCGGGGCCTTCACCATCATGGCAGCGTGTGCCGTCCACTTCTTCTTTGTCGGGGCCATGAAGCGCCTTCCCCGGGGCGCAGGGGCCGTGCTTGCCGCAAGCTACGGGTATTTTATCTACAAAGGCATCCTTATGTAGGTGTGACGCGTTGCCGACGGTGTAGGGGATGTGAGGCAGGGTGCGCTTGCGCACCGCCGAAGAATCGTACCGGTCATGAAAACCCATCTGCAGGTGACCTTCACAACGCATGGAAATGGCAAAAGACGTTGGTTTTCCGAACAAATGGTGCGCAAGCACAGCCTACGGGATGTCACATTTCGAGGTGGCCCGCCTCGCCGCCGGAGGCAGTCTTAAGCCGTTTCCACGCACGCCTCATCCAGGGCATGGCTCCAGAGGGTGGCCCGGTTCCTGCCATCGTGTTTGGATCGGTAGAGGGCACGGTCGGCCCGGCTGATCCACTCCAGGGCATCGCAGGGGGAGGCGTCCGCCCGGTTTTCGGCCACGCCGAAGGAGAGGGTGATGCGAAGGGAGTCGCCGGGGATGGGTTTTCCGGCCTGGTCCACCTTGGGGAAGGCGTGGGTTTCGATTTTTTTGCGGATGCGCTCGATCATGGCGATGGCTTCGGGGCCCGTGGTTTCATCCAGGACCAGGAGGAACTCCTCCCCGCCGTAGCGTCCTGCCACGTCAAAGTGTTTGCGCATGGAGGTGGAGAGCAGCTCGCCCACCTCTTTAATAACCATGTCCCCCTGGATGTGGCCGTGGGTGTCGTTGACGGCCTTGAAGTGGTCGATATCGCAGATAGCCACGGAGGCCACGGCCTTGGGCTTTCGGGTAAATCGGTTGCGGACGCGGGAGGCCTCTTCTTTGATGCGCCTGCTGTTGGCCAGGCCTGTGAGGCTGTCGTAGACCGCGAGTTTTTCAAGCTGGGCCTTGATGAGGATGGTGCTCAGGAAGTTGCACATGATCTCGCAGACGCTGGCCTCGTAGTCCCGCACCCGGGACTCTTCGCCGCAGTAGTCTCCGCCGAAGAGGTAGCCGCCGCCCAGGCTCTCCGGGAGGTAGACAAACCCCATCATGTCGCACCCTTCGTTGGGCACGTTGATGCAGGAGACCTTGCGGGAGGTGAAGGCCTTGATCTCGTTGATGTAGATCCCTTCGGCACGGGTGAGGTCCAGAATGAGTTTTTTTCCTTCCTTCAGGTCTTCGCGGTAGCCTTTGGGGTCGAACACGCGGGCCACTTCCAGGATCAGCCAGTTGTCCACCACGTTGCAGACCTCGTAAAGCACGCTTACATCAAAGGCCATGGCCTCTGTCATGATCGAAAGGGGCATGGTGAAGCAGGCATCCCCTTCAGAGGCCGGGTCCATGCCTGTGAGAAAGGAGCTCAGGGAGCCCAGCTGGTTGAGAATGTGCTTGGCGTCTGTTTCGACCTTGTCTATATCGCTGCGGGTCATGGCACCTTCCTTTCGTGAAATATCCGGGGCAAGTATGATCAGAAGGGTTACTATCTCAATTTTCCGGTCAACGCGCCAGATTTATGTGCTGTTCGTGGGACCGTGCGGAAAGGAGCGGGGTGGTTTTCCCGTTGGGAAACACTCATGGGAAAGCCGGGCCCGGGGGCCCGGCTCGGGTGAGGCGAAGGGAACTTGTTAGTTCTCGTACCAGATGGTCTTGGTGGCCATGTACTGCTCAAGGGCTTCAAAGCCCTTGTCGCGACCGCCGAAGCCGGACATCTTGTAGCCGCCGAAGGGGGTGCCGATGTCTCCTTCGGAGAAGCAGTTCACGGAGACGGTGCCAGCCTTGATGCGCTGGGACACGCGGTGGGCGCGGCGAATGTCCGAGGTGTAGATGGAGGAGGCCAGGCCGTATTTTGTGGCGTTGGCCAGCTCAATGGCTTCCTCTTCGGTTTTAAAGGTGGTGACGGCAAGGACCGGGCCGAACACCTCATCGTTAAAGAGGGACATCTCCGGGGTGACGTTGTCGAAGATGGTGGGCTCGATGCATTTGCCCGCACCGGCGTCCACGGCTTTGCCGCCGTAGATGAGGGTGGCGCCCTCTTTCTTTGAGGCTTCGATGTGGGCCAGCACTTTTCGGAAGTGGCCTTCTTCGATCATGGGACCCATGAACACGGACATGTCAGCAGGGTCGCCGATTTTCCATTCGGGCAGCTTGGCAACGATGGCCTTGAGCACCTCGTCTTTGATGCTCTCCTGCACCAGGAGACGGGAGCCGCAGCTGCAGTTTTCGCCCATGTTGTAGAAGGCGGCGTCCAGGATCTGGTCCACCACCTCGTCCATGGGGTAGGTGTCTTCGAAGATCACCTGGGGGCTTTTGCCGCCGCACTCCAGGACGATCTCCTTGAGGTTGCTGTCCGCCGAGTAGTGGAGGAAGTAGCGTCCCACTTCGGTGGAGCCGGTGAAGGAGACCACGTCCACCTCGTTGTGGAGGCCCAGGGGCTTGCCCGTGGCTTCGCCGAGGCCGGTGACCAGCAGCAGGGCGCCTTCGGGGATCCCGGCCTGGTGGGCCAGCTGCACCATGCGGTAGGTGCTCAGGGACGTCTGCTCAGCGGGCTTGACGATGATGGAGTTGCCGGCGGCAAGGGCCGGGGCCACTTTCCAGGCAAAGATGGTGGCAGGAAAGTTCCAGGGCAGCACCGCACCCACCACGCCCATGGGCTCCTTGACAACCATGCCGAGGTTGTTTCCGGGGGAGGGGGAGACCTTGCCGAAGACCTTGTCGGCGGCTTCGGCAAACCAGGAAATGGTGTAGCTGGTGTCGGGCAGGTCAAAGCCGATGCACTCCTTGAGGGGCTTGCCCACGTCCTTGCACTCCAGGGCGGCCAGCTCTTCGGCGTGCTCGTCGATGAGCCGTGCCCACTTCTGGATCACCAGCTTGCGGTCGTAGGGGGACATGCGGGACCAGGTGCCCTTTTCAAAGGTGTCCCGGGCCACGGCCACGGCTTCGTTGACCACTTCTGCGTCGCAGAATTCCACATGGCCGATGACGCTGTTGTCAAAGGGGTTCAAGGTGGGCGTCATGGTTCCCTGGGCGCTTTTCCTGTTGGGGATGATGGCCCTGGCTTCAAGGGTTCCGTTTTTTGCCTGTGCAAAGATATCCTCTTTGGATAACGGTTTGGCGTAGGTCATATTTTTTTCTCCGTTTAACTGTATGTGTGTCAAAAGCATGATTCAAGTGCCTCCGGCGGGTCGCTTTTTGAAAACCTTCCGCCTACGCGCCAATCTGACGACTATTATGTTTGGCTTCGCTAAGCCAGCCGTCATAATCATCGGAAAGGCAAGGGCGCTACGGCGCGACAAGCCGCAAAAACTTTCCGGTTGCATTGCCTTCTGGGCCCCAGAAGGCAGTGGCGATTCGTTTCGTAAAAAAACTTTCATTGTGGCAACGGCTCGCGAATATTCCGAAACCGCCCGGAAAACCTGTTTGTCAAACTTTTCAAAAGTTTGGCCCCCGGCAGGGCCGCCGGAGGCAGAACATGCCTTTATCCTTTCTGATAAAATTACGACTGGCACGGGGGCGTGACTGCCCCTGCGCACGACTGCTTTCCACGATAGACCATGGCCAGGCCGCCCACCGAGGTCTCCCGGTAGAGGGCGGGCAGGTCGTGGCCCGTGAGTTTCATGACGGAGACCACCTCGTCAAAGGAGATGAGGTGGGAGCCGTCGGACAAAATGGACATATGGGCAACGGACAGGGCCCGCGTGGCCGCGCAGGCGTTTCGCTCGATGCAGGGGATCTGCACCAGGCCGTCCACGGGGTCGCAGGTGAGCCCCAGGTGATGCTCAAGGCCCATCTCGGCGGCGTACTCGATCTGGCGCAGGGAGCCTCCCAAAAGTTGACAGGCCGCTGCAGCCGCCATGGCACAGGCCGAGCCCACCTCGCCCTGGCAGCCCACCTCTGCGCCGGAGATGGAGGCGTTGCGCTTGATGACGTTTCCGAACACTCCGGCCGTGGCCAGGGCCTGGACCATGTCTGCGTCGGAGTGGCCCTGGGTTTTTTGCAGGTAATAGAGAACCCCGGGCATCACCCCGCAGGAGCCGCAGGTGGGGGCGGTGACCACGGTGCCTCCCCCTGCGTTTTCTTCTGATACGGCCAGGGCATAGGCGGTGATGAGGCCGGTCTCCTGCATGGCGTCCCCGGCAGAGCGGGTGCGCTGGTACACGGTCCAGGATTTGCGGCCCAGGCCGATGGAGCCGGGCAGCACGCCCCGGGCGGTGAGCCCTTTTTCCACGGCGGCTTTCATGGCCTGCCACACCGCGGCCAGGTGATCAAAGGCGGCGGCGTCTTCGTGTGTCTCCACGTATTCCCAATAGGTGATGCCACGCCCATGGCAATGGTCCATGATCTCCCCGAGGGTTTGGTGGGGATACACGGGTTCCTCTTTGAGCGTCATCTCACCGGGGGTTCGGATGCTGCCCCCGCCCACGCTGAAGACAATTTGCTCTCCGAGCAGCTCCTCTTCATGGGACAAGGCTTCAAACTTCATCCCGTTGGGGTGCTGGGGCAGGCTGTGGTCCGGCTGCCAGGAGACGTCCAGGCGGTCCCGGCCAAACACTTCGTAGAGTGCCTGATCGGTGAGGTGCCCTTTGCCTGTGGCGGCCAGGCTCCCGTACAGGGTGACCCGGAAGCGGCTGGCCCCAGGATACCTGGAGGCAAACTGCTCAGCGGCAAACCTGGGGCCCATGGTGTGGCTCGACGACGGGCCGAGGCCGATGCGGTACAGTGCGCTTAAGCTCTCCATTCAACCTCACCGAAAAGATCGGGCAAAGGCCACGATGTCGTTGATCAGCACGTCGGGCTCCTCCAGGGAGGCGAAATGGCCGCCGTGGGAAAAGGCGGTCCAGCGCTGAATGTTGTAGAGGCGCTCGGCATAGGAGCGGGGGGGCCAGGGAAAGCTCTCGGCAGGGAACATGGCCGCGGCCGTGGGAACCTCCACCCTGGGGCGCTCTTTGGTGCCCAGGATGCGTCCTCCCTCTTCCCTGCGTCCGTAGTAGATCCAGGTGGAGGTGTTGAAGGTCTTGGTCACAAGGTAGACCATGATGTTGGTGAGCATGCCGTCCTTGGTGTGGGCGCTCTCCACGTTGTCGCCGTCGATGTCCGACCAGGCGTGGAATTTTTCCACGATCCAGGCGGCAACACCCACGGGGCTGTCCATCATGGCATAGCTCAAGGTCTGGGGCTTGGTGGCCTGCTGGGTCCGGTAGCCGTTTTGCAGGACCACCCTGGGCAGGGTCTCGCAGGATTTGGCCCAGGCTTCCTCTTCCGGGGTCTGGGGGCCGTCCACGTGTCTCATGGTGGGGAAGTTGATGTGGATGGCCCGGCAGTGATCCGCGTGATCGTAGCCCAGCCAGCTGGAGATGGCGCTGCCCCAGTCCGCGCCGTGGGCGTAGTAGGAGTCGTAGCCCAGCACATCGGTGACCAGGCTGTTGAGGACCCCTGCCATGGCGCGGGGGCCAAAGGGGCGGGGAGGGCGGCCGGAAAACCCGAACCCGGGCAGGGAGGGCACGATAACATCAAAGGCGTCTTCCACGCGCCCGCCGAACCGCTCGGGGTGGGCCAGCTTTTCGATGATGTCCAGGCTCTCCACAAAGGAGCCCGGCCATCCGTGGCTGATGAGCAGGGGCATGGGGTTTTCCCCGCTTCCCTTTTCAAGGATGTAGTGCATCTCGATGCCGTCGACCTCGGCCTTGAAGTGGTCGAAGGCGTTCATTTTTTTTTCTTGGGCGCGCCAGTCGTAGCCCTCAAGCCAGTAGGCGCAAAGCTCTTTCATGTAGTCCAGGTTGGTTCCATGGTCCCACCCTTCGTCCTGGGTCATGTCCTGCCATGGAAAGTCGGCGACCCGTCGGCGAATCTGTTCAAGGGTTTCTTCTGAAATATCAATTGTAAAAGGCGTAACCATACAACATGTCCTTTGCAGTCATGGGCCCCAGGGGAAAAAGGGGCTGCCATGACGTCTGTCTATTTATATCTACGGGGATGACGCAGGCCGACCATGTGTCGGCCTGTGGTCATCCGCTATACGGGGCGGCGTGCGCCGCCCGGAACGTGTGGCAACAAAGGGTTACCACGCGCGTTTTTGAACAAATTTAAAGAAGAACAGGGCAATGGGCATCACCACGATGTAGGCGATGAAAATGGGCAGCATGATGGACCCTTCCGTGGGGATAAAGGGCAGGTTCAGGTACACCAGCTGAATCAGGGGCAGGATGAACACGTTCATCACGGCCAGCTCCACGGCAGCGGGCGATTTGAAATCAGGGTCCACGATGCGGAGCAGCAGGATGCCCGAGGCCACGGTGCCGGTGTAGCACCCCAGGATGGCCAGGCCCCGCTCAAACCCGTACTCGGGCATGCGGCGGGCAAACCAGAGGATGAGGAGGTAGGTCACAATGGCGGCCACGGCAACGGTGCAGAGGAAGGGGACGATGATGGCCTGGATGTCGCTCATGGAGATGCCCATGAACACGGCACAGATCATGTAGTCGATGGTGCTGCTGGTGACGCCGCGGACCGTGGCGTTGTCCAGCACATGGAGGCGGTTGATCTTGTCCAGCACCTTGCGGGTCACAAGGCCCGCGATCATTCCCCAGGTATAGAGGAGACCGAAGCCCAGGCCGTTGATGCCCTTGGGCATGTTCACGGACCAGGCCAGGGCAAAGACGTATCCCACGCCGTAGAGGGCTCCCATGATGGCCAGGTGAAAGGCCAGGTTGTCGATGTTGGCCGGGTGGGTGGTGGTTCGGGTGCACTCGGTGGCCTCGCCTTTGCCCATCATGCCGGTGAGAAGGCTTGTGGGGAGAGACTTGGAGCTCTTGTCCGCAACCCATCCGTTTTTGATGCCCCGGTTGGCCAGGGGAATACCCAGGCAGATGGCGCAGAGGAATCCCATGGCACCGAAGGCAAGGCCCACGCTGCTGGCGCCGTGGACCCCGTAGGTGCTCTCCCAGATGGTGCCGAAGGCCTGGGCCGCCCCCGGAGACTGGGAGAAGCCGGAGCCCACCAGATAGCCGAAGCCGGTGAAGAACTCTCCGCCGGTGATCATCCTGGCGAACTCAAAGATGGATTTGCCGGTGACGCCCTGGACCGCGTAGACCAGGCAGTACATAAAGGCCATCCAAAGGGCGCCGTTCTGCAGCCATGTGGATTTGCCGCTGTCCACTTTTTTGTCCTGCTGCAGCAGGCCGATGCCCACAAAACCAAAGGCAAACAGGTGGAAGACCATCACCCCGAAGACCTTGGATGGAATGGTGACCCAGCCCTCGGGCGTGGGCATTCCGATGAGCCCGGTGTTTAAGAGGACAAATCCGATGACGCCGCCGATGAGGGACGACGGGATCAACCGGTTTTGCAAAAACGAAATCTTGTTACGTAAAAAAGCACCACCAACAAGCAGAATACTGATCCAGATAAAGGCGCCCACATATGGGTAGAATGTCGCTGACAAAAAGACCTCCTCTCGGCCCAGGGGGATGCGGTTCCCTGATCCGATAAAAAATGAATTCCCCGGTGTTACCCCACCGTGCTGCGCTGCCCGTTCAGGGTAACATTCTGCAAACCAACGCCCCGGAAGAATAGCAACAAGGATGCCAACCCCCTGAAAAATGAACAGACCCCCTTTAATCAGTTTGATTTAGGTTGTTTATGAATCCTTGTCATGGATTGCGCGTACCCTCGGCTCTGGCGCTTGTTTGTGCAGGAATGCCCGCATGATTTCACAAATCAATATAATTTAAAAGGGTTGTGGCGATGTGCAGAATTGCACGACGTGCAGAACTGCACAGGGCGCGGAGGGGGGGATTTATTTAACGTTCAACCGGCCCTGCCTCCATGGCCCAGGCCTCGACATTTTGAAGGCGGCGTGGTAACTCCTCATAAATTCAGATGATCGTCGGGCCTCTTTGGAACCGTTCCGGGCACCGGCGTTCCTGACTGCCTTGAAATCCCAAACGGCGCATGGATGGCAATGAGCGAAACAGCATACGAAGTCCCCTATTTTCAGGAAAAATACGGCCACCTCTTCAGCGAGATGGATGCGATATTCAACGTGCTCCACGAAGGGATCTGCATCAGCAACGCCGAGGGAGTGATCCTCAAGATGAACCCCATGTACGAGCGGCTGTGCGGGTTGCCCCCGGAGGCTCTCCTCGGGAAAGAGGTGCGTTTTCTGAACAGCAAGGAGGGGGTGTTTGACGAGGCAGAGCCCCACGCGGATCTGGTGGAGGAGCAGAAAGGGATCTTCATGGGGGCCGTGAGCCCGGTGATCCTGAAATCAAAGCGTCCGGCAAGCTCGGTGCAGCAGACCAGCGGGGGGCGGAAAAACCTGTTGCACGGCTACCCCGTCCTCAATGCCGACGGGGAGGTGGAGCTGGTGGTGACCTTTATTCGGGATATCAGCCACCTGACCCTGTTCAAGGAGCAGATCGAGTACCACAAGCACATCTTCCAGACCTTCTGGAGCAACATCCAGCATGGGGCCCGGGAGGTGTCCGCCCCGGACGCCGTTGTGGTGGAGAGCCCGGCCATGAAGCAGGTGATGGCCCAGGCCCGGAAGGTGGCCGCCACCGACGCCACGGTGCTCATCCTGGGGGACACCGGGGTGGGAAAAGGCGAGGTGGCGCGGTACATCCATTCCCGGAGCGATCGGTCCGGCAGCACCTTTTTCTGCGCGGACTGCACCAGCATTCCGGAGAACCTCATTGAGTCCGAACTGTTCGGGTATGCCCGGGGCGCGTTTTCCGGGGCAAGGCGGGAGGGAAAGCCCGGGTACTTCGATGTCGCGGCAGGCGGCACCATCTTTTTAGACGAGATCGGCGAGCTCTCCCTGAACGTGCAGGCAAAGCTGCTCCGGGTCCTTCAGGACCAGGAGATCATGCAGGTGGGGAGCCTGAAGCCCAAAAAGATCGACACCCGGATCATCGCGGCCACCAACGTGAACCTGGAAGAGGCCGTGGCCAAGGGCACCTTCCGCCAGGACCTCTACTACCGCCTCCAAGTGAGCGTCCTTGACATCCCGCCCCTCAAAGAGAGGCTCGAAGACATCCAGCCCCTGGCCCAGTATTTCCTTGAGCGCTACAACCTGAAGTACCGCAAGCAGTTTTACTTCTCCGACGACGTGATGCCCATGCTGTTGCGACACGGCTGGGCAGGCAATGTCCGGGAGCTTCAGAACATGATCCAGGGCATTGTCATCACCCTGGACAAGCGCGTCATCGAGCCCGAAGATTTTCCACGGCTCATGCCCAAAGAGGCCGTCCGGGGCTCCCGATCCTACGTACCGGTCCAGGGGCAGGGGGGAAGGCCCCTGAAGGAGATCATGGCCGAGATCGAGTACGACATCCTCAGCAAAGCCATGGAGGGTTGCCACTCCATGGAACAGGTGGCGGAGATGTTCCAGGTGAACCGCACCACCGTGTCCCGCAAACTCAAGGCAGGGAAGAAACAGGGATAAAGGCCCGCCACGCGGGCCGTGTTCTCAAGACATATCCAGGCTAATCGTCCATGCCGGACTCGGCCTTGATCATCTCCCACCCCTCATCCACCACACAGGTTGGGGCTTCCATGAAGAGCAGCTCCTTTGTGTTGAACAGCAGCTCCTCCCCTTCACTGTTCAGAAAACCCGCAAAAAAACCGGAAACATCCGGGCCGAGGTCAAGGGACGAGAAGAATTCGTGGAGCTCATCCGGGGAGTCTGTGTAGCTTTCCATGGGGTCTTTGCGGTTTCTCAGAAAGATGGTGATGGGGCCGTCGCTAAGTGCCTGGTCTTTGTCGGAGGTGGCGGGTTCCCACAGGACATTTACGGCCTGGATGTTGGAGAGGTTGATGGCGATGGTTTTGCCGTCAACGGTGTCGCTGACGAAAAAGCCCTCTGTCTCAACGCCTTCGCCGAACTGGAGGAGGGTGGAGGTGAATCGGTCTTTCTCTTCTTTGTGAAGGCTGACGAAGATGGGCTCGTCCACCGTGGCCAGATACAGTCTCAGGATGAAGGTGTTGGTCTGTTGGATGTCGTTCACGGTGAAGGCCTCCTGTTTTACCAATATGAGTGGGTACGTTCGAGTTGCAGGCCCACGATACGTGATGTGTTTTGTTTCAGCAATAACTCATTGGCCTGGCTGCCCACTGTTTTGTCGGTGGCATTTCCCCCTTGATTCACACGGGTGTTCCCCGATGGCGGATCCTCCTGTTTTATTTTGACTATCCATGGAATTTGAGTTGAAAACGCCCCGAGATTGGCGTAGGCAAAGCAAAAGGGGCGCTTTTAAGACGCCCCTTGTCATACAGGGGCGACGAGCCCTGAGGAAGATCGCGTTTCCGCCGCAATTCCCCGGCCGATGGTCCGCCGCCCCATGCCTTTGTGTGTTAATCCCCCCAGACCCTGTGTGGAGTGATCATGGACAACCCAAACCGACTTTATTTCATGGACAATTTAAGGAGCCTTACCATCATCCTGGTGGTGGCCCTTCATACATCCCTTTGCTACATGGCCTTTGCCCCGGAGTGGTGGTATGTGCTGGATCCCCAGCGCAGCCTCTTTTTCACCGCCGTGGTCATCGTGCTGGATGTCTTTATCATGCCCGTCATGTTCTATATTTCGGGGTATTTTCTCTTTGCCTCCTTAAGAAAACACGGCACCGGGCGCTTTCTTAAGGGCAAATCCATGCGCATCGCCCTGCCCTGGGTGGTGGGGGTGTTTGTCCTGGCCCCGCCCCTTGCCTACATGATCTACTTTTCGCGCCAGATCCCCGTCTCCTACATCGACTTTTTCACCCATGACTTCTGGGGCAAAGCCTATCAGCAGGCACACTACTGGTTCATCGGGGTGCTTATGGGGTTTGTTCTGGTGACAACAGCCCTGGCATCGGTTTTTCCCTCCCTTGTGAAAAAGCCCGATCACCAGAAAGCTCCCGGGCCTCTGTTTCATGTGGGCTTTGTGGCCCTCACTACCCTGATTTTCCTCGTCGCTTCCCTGTCTTTCCCCCTGGACAGCTGGATCCACCCCGGCTACGTGTTCGTGTTCCAGCCCGTGCGCATCGGCGGTCTGTTTCTCTTTTTTCTCCTGGGTATTTACTGTGAGCAAAACGGCTGGTTCACCCAGGGCGGTTATGAACCCAAAGCCCTTCCCTGGGGTGTTCTCGCATTGATCTCCGGGGCCCTGTACCTTTACATGAAGCTTGTCTTCCCCGAACCGAAGCTCACCACCCTGCTTCTCAAAGGGGCCAACGCCGCGCTTTTCAATCTATTCTGCTACACCTGCATCATCTGGCTCCTGGCCCTGTGCAAGACCTGCTTCAACCGCACCGGCACCGTGCTCAGGCACTTCTCCGATAACTCCTACGGCAGCTACTACGTGCATCAGTTCTTCGTGTTCGGGGTCTCCTACGGCCTCACCAAGGTGCAGCTTCCCATATTCCTTAAATTCGCGCTGACCCTCACCCTGGCCGTGACCCTCTCCTGGGGCACCTCGGCCCTGATGCGCAGCAGCGCTGCCATGCGCCGGGTGTTTTAACCCTCCCGATGTCCAGTGCCGGGGCCTGCCACAGGCCGTGCCCCGGCACCAGGCAACACGCGTCTCGGTGTCGTCTCATTGCCGCAGCACCGGATGCCCCTCCACTGGCCGCGGCCCCCGTCCTTCCGACATCTTCTCCTGTTCCTGTCTGTAAATCGCCACAATTCGATCGAGTTTTTCATACTGCCGGGCCAGCAAATCCTCGGCGATGGTCCGCACGCCCCACCGCTTGAAATCCACCTGAAGCCCGTTGCCCCCCGGAGCCTCAGCCCCGTCCAGCTCCACAAGAAAATCCCCCACCGACGCCAGCAACCGGTGAATGTCCTTAATGGCCTCACACAACTCCGTGATCTCCGACCCCGCAAAAATCCCGGGCTCGCTGCACGTTCCTGATCGTGTCATGATGGACTCCTTTTTTTTGTGAATGGCAAAAGGCAAAAGGCAAAAGGCAAATGGTAAAAGGTGAAAGGTGAATAGTGAATAGGGAATAGGGAATAGAAAAAGAGCATTCCCGCTATGCCGTGCCGTCCGGGGTACCTGCAACGCCCAAGCTCCGTGGCCCGTAGGGTGCGTCCCACGCACCGAAACCGAAGCGTGGCGTTCCCCGGCAACACCCCAAAAGCGGAAGCCTTTGGCACGCGATTATCTATCCCCCATGACCTATGACCTTTATCGCGTCCCACGCACCGAAACCGGAACGTAACGTTCCCCGGTAACATCCCAAGAACGAGACCCTTAGGGTCACCCCTGTTTCCTATCCCCTATGACCTATCACCTGTATCGCGTCCCACGCACCAGAACCGAAGCGTGGCGTTCCCCGGCAACACCCCAAAAGCGGAAGCCTTTGGGACCCGCTTACTTCCCCCCCCCCCTATGCCAAAGACCCAAGCTACCTCCAACGCCCGAAGATCCGTGGCCCGTAGGGTGCGTCCCACGCACCGAAACCGATGCGTGGCGTTCCCCGGCAACACCCCAAAAGTGGAAGCCTTTGGCACGCGATTATCTATCCCCCATGACCTATCACCTGTATCGCGTCCCACGCACCGAAACCGATGCGTGGCGTTCCCCGACACCACCTCGAAAACGAAACCCTTTGGGACACGATTTTCTATCCCCTATGATTTATAACCTGATATCTCGTCCCACATACCGAAACCCAATCATGGCGCTCCTCGACGCCCCGACATCATTCGCATGGTTTCATTGTCGGCCAACACCCAAGCGTACCAACAGCAACACCAAACACGGTTTTTATTCACAGCTTACTGAAAGAGGAAAATTTTTCAGGACCAGCCATGCCTCAAAAAAGAAAATTGGCCGTTCCCTGAAAGGGAAAAGGGAAGGCGCGACTCCGTCAAACACAGGTCGCGAAGAATGGGCGCATCGCTAAGAATACCAGGGCTGATAGAGCACGCGCAGAGACCCGGTGAAGCGCCTTCCCGGTCGTTAATCAGGGAAGCACGCGTGCATGGGCCATTTGGCACAGCAATAGCGTTTGTAAAAGGGGATTCGTGTACTGGGGATTAAGGAAAAATCGCCTTGAAAAGGAGAGGGGAGTGGTGTAAAAAACCGTTTAGCCATGATGACCTCTCTGGAAGGTTGTTTTGGTCAGGCCTGGCAGGATGTTAGCCGCATCCTGTCGGGTCGCATCATGTATCGATAATAACTAGTTATCGTCTCCCACCATAATTTCATCTTTTTTGCCTGTCAAGATTTTTATCCGAAAAATTCAACTGTTATTCATTTTGAGAGATATGGAATGATGCCGTGGGGCTTGTATGGTGGGGGGGGGATATCAGGCTTGTGAACCATCAGAACAGAGAGATATTTGCTGTTGAGCAGGCGTCAGACATCTGCTGATCATGAAATCGTAAAACGAAAACGAAAACGAAAAGGAGGATCTCCCTTGAGCCGTGATATAGCTGAGGAGGATTGGAAACTGCTCCGTGATTTGCAAGAGCTCTCCTTGAATACCGCCTGCGACAGGGTGCTGCAACGGGTTGCAGAACTTGTGGCTTCGCGAGGTGCTGAAAATCACACATACTATCAGACGCTGTGGACACTTATGCAGGATGAAGATGAGCAGATATCCCTCATGTTTGATAGCTTCAAGCGAAGCACCGCTGTGAACAAGGTTGCCATGTGGCGGAAAAACGGCCTGCTGTCCGAGGAAGTGTTCGGAAAGCTGACGAAGGAGACGCAAGAGCAACTTCTGGCGTATGAAAGCCTGTGGAAGCAGGGGTGAAACGATGGCCTGCCCGGTTGGTACGGGAGCGGTTCGTGGTGCTATTTTTGCGCGTAAAGCAATTCCCTCTCTCACAAAACTATCACAAAAGCCTATATCGCACATAAAACCGCTAAAGGGTAGGGTGCAGCTCAATCACAATTTATATTTGCATGCTATTGTAACAAGTAAGGAGTGATTTCGAATAATGCACTACGATGTTTTTGAGGCTCAGAAGAGATTAAAAGTATGTAGGTATGATAATCGAAAACAGAAAGTTGAGAAACTCAGTATAGCAGGTAAAGTGTCAAGAATAGCTATGTACGTTCAAATTCGGGATGAAAAGTATGTTATTGCTTTTGTGTATCTTTGCTATCAAATAACTTTTGTAAAGATTTTTTTAAAGAATTCTCGTCTTTTGTATTACATTCCCAGACAGTTATTACTGTCCATTGCATGCGTTTCAATGCTTCTTTAGCAGTTTTATCTCGTTGAATGTTTTTGCGGAACTTTTCTTCCCAAAAAGCAATTCTAGTTTTTGGTTTATAAGCATACTTGCAGTTTTTGTGCTGATGCCAAAAGCAGCCATGGACAAACACAACCGTTTTGTATTTTGCAAGAACGATATCAGGTTTCCCGGGAAGGCATTTAACATGCAATCGAAACCGAAAACCATTTTTATGAAGAAATGAACGAACACGCAGTTCAGGCTTAGTGTCTTTGGATCCTATGCGCGACATGTTCCAGCTTCGTTTATTTTTAGTAAGAGTGTCAACCAAAGTTGCTTTTTCCCTGAGTCAATACCTCTTTAACAATACAAGAAATTTTTGCAGCTAAAAGTGGCGGGACAGCATTTCCAACCTGTACGTACTGTTCTGTTCTATTACCGCAGAAGAAGTAATTGTCTGGAAAAGTTTGAAGCCTTGCTGCTTCCCGTACTGTTAGGCTTCTGCATTGACGAGCTTCATAGTGAATATAGTAGTGCCCATCTTTTGCAATGTGACTAGTGATGGTTGAGGACGGCTGATCTGCAAGTTGGACTCTGAACCTGTCATTGAAATGACCGGAATTATGATTTTTGTGATTAGGTTTTAAGAACTCAGGAAATTCATGCATTCTGGGAGAATGCTCATTTATTTCAGCAAAGCATGCAGCGTAAAAGTATCTGTGCAGATCTGCTCTCATATGAGTTCTTGATGAATGGTTCAATACCCCGTTGATTTTATAGTCTAAAAACCAGTTCCGAAGTTGTTTATTCATAGCACGATACATTGTCGAATTGACAAAGTTTCCACCCATATCATTAGGGGGCGTTGAGATATTATCCAACTTTTGTTTTATAGTTTCAGTAACATCCTTGCCCGCTATCTCAGATATTGTATCGATATTATCGGCCAATGGGAATGAGCGTATAGCTTCTTCCCAATCATTAGAAGTATAACTTCCCCGTGAAATACCACTTCTCAAAGGCGGAAGGTTTAGCACATCGGACACACTTAGTTTATTTTGTTCGACAAGAGTAGGCGGCACATATCCTTTGGGGCATAAATCCTCGCGTATCCCCAATAAAATTACCCTGTGCCGTGACTGTGGTATTCCGTATTTTTCTGATTTAATGATGAAATCTGTGTCTGAAAATACAGGATTACCATCTTTGTCGAATTCTTTAGCCTTTTTTGTAAGAGAAAAAATTCTATACTTACAGTCGTTGTTTTTCGATGGGTTGGTTAAATCTTTTCTAATTTTAGAAAAAATAGCACTGCCGTTTATTTTAGAAGAAAGAATCCCTTTAACATTTTCCATTACAAACACAGATGGTCTGTGAACATCGATAATTCTGAGATATTCCTGATATAAAAAATGTCGTTCGTCAGATTCTGGTCTATATCCTTTTATGCCTTTATTTCTGGATCTTCCAACCAGAGAGTACGCTTGGCATGGCGGTCCGCCAATAAGAACCCAGCACTTCTTTCCCTGTAACGCTTTCGTGATTTTCTCATCAAGTTTAATGTGGAATGACTTGTCTTGCCTGAGGGTTTCCATCCACGTTTCTTCTTCAGCCCGTCTACTTTGTTGTTCGTACTTTGGAAGCGTGTAAAGTTTTTCCGGATTTTCGTTGTTTTGTAAAAATGTGTAATATTCATCAGGGAAATCATTGTACCTAAACTGTCTTAAAAAACTGCGTAGTTTTAATGTTCGGAATGCAGGATAACTTTTTTCAACAGATAAGCAGATACGGAAAAAGGGGTTGCCTTCTTTCCAACCCTGTTGGCTGAATCCTTCACCGAGACCACCAGGGCCTGCAAAAATATCAATAATTGGTATGGACATGAATATGTTACGCATTTTTATAGTGTTGTTGACATCATTAAAAAACGGTTAGCAGCGTGGTAAAATAGATGATTAAGCACGGTAATGTCAATCAATCTTTTTTTGCTGGCTTTTTATCATGAAAATAAGGGGTTGAATGAAAGTGCCAAACATGAACCTAATTATAGATACACACGGCAGAGTATTTTTTAAATATGACACTTAAATCTATATTTTTAAGTGCTAAAGCCAATCATGTCATTATATGCTTAGGTGAAAATTCAAACTCGATATGATCAATTTTTTTTGCCAGAATAAAAGAAACCCTCTTCTTGCGCTCGATTCTCTGCATTGATTAGAATTAATGCCTGCTTTTCCGAGGGGATTTTTCTGGGAACCGAACAGGCGATATTTAAGATGCTCAACTCTTTGGGGCTAAGTTTTTTATTCGCCCTGTTCCATTCTCGAAATTGTTTCCAGTAATCTGTCCCTTTCTGAATAACATAGGTTTGATTATGAATTGTATCCTCTATTGCTTGATTACTTTTTCCGGATCTCTCTTTTTCTATCTGTGCTTCTTTAGTAATAAGTAATGGCCTTACATCATCATTAAGCTCAATATCGATTTTTTTTACCTCACTCCAACAAAATTCTTTTTTTGCCCATTCGCTTGTGTTTGATGTCATACCAACTGGCGGAAAACACAAAATTTCATTAACTTTTTTCGCTATTATTTTGAACTGATTTACTATTTGATAAGGTAAACATTGCTTTTCCCATACTGTACAATAATCAATTTCGAGCCCAGATTTTCTGACCATATTTGCAAATTTTGAAAGAGTATAGGTCACTATGTTTGCTTTATAACCGGAATACCATTCACTTTTGTATACTAATCGGTCAACTTCTTTGAAAAAGATTGCCTTAGAAATAGCTTCTTTAAACCATGTTTCGTTGAAATCAAGGCCATTATTTTTGTCCCATTTGGATGCAACTCTCCCTACCAGGCCTGTAGTCCGTGGGGTCCCTGAAAACGCTTTTTGTGCACCAAGGCTGACTTCGTGTGGTGCTTCTTCGAAAGAAAGCAGAAATTTAGCTAAGTCAGTTTTAGTGATCATTTGTCTGCGAGGGTTTTGCACTAAAAATTTGCGCTTTTCTTGTGTTGTGAGTCTTGCTTGCTGGTTGGCAAATTGACCTCTGGCTCGTTCATAAAACCAGTGTGTTTGTTTTAGGCTTCCTTCTTGTGATGGGGCCCAAAGGCGTCTTGAGAATTCTTCCATTCTCAAGTGAAAAGGATGGTTTGAGAAAAAATCGGCTGCATTGACTTTATTTTGAGTGTTTGAGTATTCTGAAATTTTTGGTACTACTTCTTCGATAAGTTCTGGATCAATAACTGATAACTTAATCTGAACATAGATTTTGTCTAAGGCGGCTTTATCTTTTTTGTGTGCCGTGAAAATTGATGCGGTAGTCTGGCCTCCATTGACTATTTGAAAGTTTTTTATTCTAAGAACCCTGCTTCCATTGTGATTGGTTTCTACGGCTTCCGCAGTAGCTGAAAGTCCGTTGTTATAAGAAAAAAACATGTGAGGTTCGTTGATAATGGTGTTTCTGATTCCTTTGTTGATCTTGCCTCTGAACTGAAGGAAGGTCCGTACGTTTTGTTCTAACAGGCGGTCTTTATGGGTATCATAAAGGTCGGCAAGTGTTTTTCCTGACATGATGAGGATATATGATTTAAGTGCTTCTGTGCCTGTGTATGCAGGAAGTGACGGAAGGCCTCCTCCCTCCAACTGATCAAATTCTAATACCATTTCTTCCCGGGCTTTGCCGGATGATTCGATTCTGTATAATCTTTCGAAATCTACGACATCATAGGTAGTCGGATAACCACATGCATTTTCGTTGGGAAGATCTTCAACTTGAGAACTTATCTTAGCGTTAGAAACTAGTATTAGATGAATTTTTTCGGTCTCATTTTTGGACTTGCCTATCAGCCAAGCCAACTCTGTAACTGGATTTGATTCTTCAATGGTTTTCGAAAAAGAAGGATTTATAGCGGCTTTGAAAAAGTTTCTTAACCTTTTAAACTCATTCGCTATGTGGGTTTTTGTGAGAGACTCTATAGTATCTGATACTCGATAATCGGCTAAGATTAAAGTGAGGCAAGATCTCTCATCATCAAAGGACCATGCATCAACCGCTTGGCTATTTCTTCCTATTGATATTTTATGTTCCGTGATATCGTATCCGTTAATATATCCTTCATTTTCTAAAAAAGAACACATGTACTCTATGTAAATTGATCTTTTGAAATTTTCTTCTGTTCCTGAGCGTGCAACGATATCTTGAGTGAAATCTACATAAAACTCCTCTTCTGTCATAAAAGTTCCCTCCACCAGTTAGGTATTGCTTCAAATGGTTTGCAGGCTTCCAATTTTAGAGAATAGGTTACATGTTCGACACCGAGTGGTATTGATGAAAGAGAGATTCTGGGAAAATTATCTCTAATTTCAAAACATTTAATTGCAATCTGTTTGAAAAGGGTCTCATCATACTCCTCTCGCCATATGTATCCAGTCATAAATAGTAATTCTTCAAAACGTTCGTAGGCACTCTCTGAGGACTGTTCGATTTTTTTTCTGATTCGTATTACCAAATCATTTAAAGAAAAACCTGATATATCGTCATTCTCAGTTGTTGCTATTGTGTAAACGACAAGATAACCCTCAGGTAATTGTGGAGTCAATTGCTCTGCGGAAGTTATTTTGATTGTTGGCTTAGTCCCACCCGTCTGACACTTAACTTCTATAGCTGTTTCATGAACTGTAAAGTCTTGAGGTGCATTTTCTGGCCCTTTCCACGATATAATGGCTTCATTCCATCCAAACACTGGAGCAACGTATTTTTCTATGAAAAGTAATTCTCCGATAAGTCCTTTTATGGCCTCTGGCGAAAGCAACCCAAGCCGCTTTTTTTTTAATAATTCTTGCCATCGTATGAGCCGTCTTAAGAAAATGTTTGCAGCATAACTCAAGTTGTTAAGGCTTGATGTGGCCCTGATTAGGTCAGTACATAATGAAAAAAAAATTTCCCAGTTTGATGTATCATTGAGCCTCAGAACAAGTTTGTCATGGTTTTGCTCTCGTGAAATCCCCACTGATATTCCTGTAAGCTTCGGCAATGATTTTTTTTCAGGAGTATCATTCGTCATTATTTTGTAAACAAAGAGGTATCTTCCTTGGTTGTCTCGCGCCCAGTAAAGTGAAAGAGGGTGTGATTCGGAAACCAGTCGGACGTTCAAGTCGATATTGGGCTGGTCAATATTTTGCCAAGGATTTTTCATTCTTCTTCGTCCTCTTCTTCTTGATCCACAAGATAGTTCTTTCTCCACCAGACAGTGTTGACTCTGTACTGCACGGTTCTTTCGGGTCTTCGACCAGAAGCGGGGTTGCCGGGGAGGCTCAAGCCAAAACAGGGTACCAAGGTGCTCTTACTATTATCTTTTGCCGTTGCTTCAATAAAGTTGATCATGAATAGTGGCGGATGTCCTTGATCCCACTTGTACTTTCTATACTCACGGTCTGGAACATTTTTGCCGGCAAAATCGCTCTGAATTTTGAGTACTTCATCATAGGGGATTCCAACTTTCTCGTCACCTTTTGACGCAACACGTCTCTTGCTGAATTCAATTTTAGAATTATTAAAAACGGCAACCGTTCGTTTCGGAGTATTGATTATCAATTCGTTATTGATAGTATGTGGTTTAGAGTCTTTACTCTTTACAGAGCGCAACAATATATCGCAAGTATCCATTCCTTCGGTTGATAGTTTTTCCAAGTATCCGATCAAGGGCTCTGAATACGTCAGCATACATTCTGGATGATTTTCATAGTTTTCAATGGCAGACTTGACAATGTCGGACGGTACACTTCTCCATAAGAAACCTAAGTCAGTTGGCTGTCTTGCTGTGTATTTTTCTGCGGAAAGGATTGTTTTTTCGAGAACTTTTTGGTTGTGCTGAATGATTTTATCATCAGCATAAACAACGCTAGTTTCTGCCAGACGGCCTTCAAGAGATATGTTTACTGGGACGTCCTTGCTGCATCGCATTTTATTCCTCGCAGTGACTATCAATGCAGTTGGGTGTGATCTGACCCGTAAGCCAAATTCTAATGGCGTGAGTTTGGCCTTCTCCATGGACCAGAAGTCGCTCCGTAGTTCCTCCGTAGATTCTGCAATGTGAGCATACCAAGCTTTAGCTTCGTCGGTCATGAATATCCTACAGATATCTGCGTAACCATCTCGATAACCAAACCACCTACCCATTTGCATGAGTGTATCATACATGATGGAGTTTCTTAGAAAATAACTGACCATCAATCCTTCCAATGTCAGCCCTCTAGAAAGTCCTAATCCACCAATGGCAATAAGCGAACGTCCGTTTGGATATTGGTCAGGGCTGTAATCTAACACATCCTTTGAAACAGAGTTTATGCTGATGACTTCAATTGGATTTATCGCTTTTTTTAAGTAAGTCTGGATTATATTCCATTCAGGAACAGCGTCTCTATATTCTTCATACCAAGTATCATACAGGCTCTTTAGAACTTTGTTGAGAACAGCTTGTTCGGGACTCAATGCAGCGTAATTTTTAACAGCGTGCCGTATTTCTTTGACATGTTCAGAAACGATTCCTTTTAAGATGTTTTGAACATCAGTGAAACGGCTGGCGTTGATCATCATTGAATGGTGTTTACGCTCCTGGCCTCTAAGCAAACGTATTGCACGGGCAAGTATAAAACAATTTACAGCTTTTTTTAGCGAACTTGGTAGTATATCGGGTATAAAGTCAATTTTATGTTTGGCTGGAAGAAGATCCTCATTATCGCTGATGGATCTTATGCAGTCTATATCTGCGTCGTCGACGAAGATACGGTGAGGGCCTATGTAGTTGTCCGGCGGCTCTAAGCTAAGGATGAAGTCTCTGGGAAAAAGGTCTTTGTAGTTTTCTCCATTTTCCATTTCATGGTCGTTATCTGGATCAATAAATATGTTTGCGAAAGGAGTGGCAGTGTACCCAACAAATGAGCTACGGCTGAATAACGATAATAGATCTCTGATGGCTTTATTTATGGTTGTTGGTTTTTTGTCCTCTTTGTTTGTGTTTACAGATGCATGATCAGCTTCGTCGTCAATCATGAGCATCGAAAATTCACGAAGGTTATGCTTGTTGTGTTCAGAAAGCCAGCCATAAAGATTTTCTAAAGTTGATTTGTTCTTTTTTAAAACGAACAATACAGGCTCATTCAGGGCATCTAAATTCATGGCTGTGCTGTTTGCGGTTGCTTTTTTGAAGTCTTCAACGCTTGAGGTGAAACATACGGGGCGCCTTCCGGTTCCAAACCTTGAAACACCTACAAGGTCTTTCACTCTTGTACACCATCCCATGAAGTCGGAATCGAGGCGTTCTTGAGTCTGGTTGCGCAAGGAATTCAGAAGGCCAGCGAGTACTATTATTACTTGATATCCGGCATCGGCAGCCTTGCATACTAAGCCAGTATAGTTTGCTGTTTTCCCCGACTGAACATGTCCGACGACCATTCCTCGTTTTGCCCATTCTCCTTTCTTGTGTGGGTCCTCAAGGCGGTCTAAGATATTGTCCGTTGTCGTGTCAAGAGTTCTTACAACACGTGGTGAGAAACCTTTCGTAACAGAAAGGTGTTTTCTGTATCTTTCCCAATAATACCAGTCAATGTCACCTTGTCTTTCAGCTAACCAAGGCCTGTATTCTTCTGACTCGAAAAGTGCACCCATAGGCATTCTATGAACAAACCTTGCTTGAAGGGATCTCACCGCCTGGGTAATAATATTATCGTTAAAATTTTCACCATCAGTCATGCTTATTACCATTGCCTGTGCTTTGGTAATTTCGAAGAGGGCTTCATCTGTTGGGGGGTCGTGTTTTTCAAGAATGAGTGCAACAGCATCAATCAATTTGTCAATTCCTAACATAATCTGTCCTCTGGTCGAATGAGTTTGTCAATTAGTTGTTCTGTCGCTCCGGGTATTTCCGTTTCGATTAATTTTTTTCTCAGCTCGTCCCCTATGATACCGCAGGACTTCATCGCAGCAATCATTTCTGTGCAAAGGTGTATTGTCGCTTTCGGGTCATTCTCTTGATAGAAATCGACCTCATCGTTTGCTGCATCATTATAATGAATGTCATGAGGGAAGCTTTCGGCAATCATGCGATAAGAGTTTTCAATTTTAACTCGAAATTCAGGGGGTATTTTGTTCAGAATATCTGATAGTAGAGGGTGATTAGAATTGATAGAGTATTTTATTTTGCCATTTTTAATCTCTCTGTTCCAGACAACTATTTTTCCTTTAGGCCGAAGTTGAGCCGCTTTCCGTTTGAAAACATTTTTTCCGCGACCGGAAATCCGATTGATGATACTTTTTAGCTGCTTCCTTACGACTTCCGGGGGGGTAACCTGAGATTTGTTGACATTTATTCCCCATATGTGATCAAGAGTGTTTGGAATGTCAATTTTTACTCTTATTAATTTGTTTAATTCATCTTTTTTGATGAGTCTGAACCAAGTTGACTTTACAATAAGCCGTCGGTTTCTGTATACGTAGAAACCTTGATTTTGGAGGTACCCTCCTTCACCAGCATACCGGTCATAATCCTCACGGCTTACCTTGTTTCGATGTGGAAGGACAAACGGCTGGATGTTAATGAGTTCGCTGTTAATGCATATTGACTCAACAGGCAGCTCTTGTCTGGCAGGAATGGCTGGTCCAAAGGGATTGAATGCAATGAGAGGAGATTGGTTAAAGTCGATTCGAATCATTTTGTGACCTGGGTCGGGGGCGAGGAATCGGTGAAAGACCAATTCAAGATGAGACCGTGCGTTATCCATTATTTCACTGAATTTTCGTTCACTATCTATTTTTTCAGTACCTGCTAAAGCTTTGTCAAGTCCTCTCCATAGTACTATTGTTCCGCTGTTTTTATTTACCAGAAGCTCTTCGACTATTGATGAAAGTTGAAGATCCTCTTTTATAGCTGCTTCATTAATAATACCAAGAAGCCACCCCGATGGGTCATTGCTCGATATTCGGTTCAGATCCCATTCGCATGCAGACAGATTGCCCGCACTTTTAGAACAGACGGTTACAACTTGACACTGCGAAATGGATGCTGTTTTCATTCCGAGCCCGAATCGACCAAGATCACATCTTGTACGCTGGGTAGAGGGTGAGGTGGATCCAAAGCGCATTGCAGCTTTAAGGCTTTCGCTGTTCATACCGCAGCCATCATCTATAACAGCCACCCATGGATCTCCATCGTTCCATAAAAATCTAACTGTAATATTCTTAGCTGAAGCAGTTATACTGTTATCAATAATATCAGCAAGAGCACTATCAATCCTATATCCGATGTTTCGCAAGGATTCTACCAATGCTGAAGGCAAAGGTGGCATCGGGATTTCATTTCTATGGGTAATTTGGACTGAGCGCATGAATTGTTACCTGTTTATAGTTTAAGCTTAGTAGAGTGTTTTTTAATTTTACTATAAAATGAATTTAGTCTTTCGGCCCCTTAGTGAACCAAATAACTCAGGCAAATCATAATTGTTCAATTGAACATGTTGGATCTTCATCTGATCTGATGTTGACCCATACTAAACTTATTAAGGAAATAGTTCTTAATCGCTTTTGATTAAATCCTTTGCTGGTTGTCAATTTATATCGCAATGCAACCCGTTTTTATCTGTTTTGATAATTGATCATATCAATGTTGCTATATCGCTTTTCATGAATTTAAATATCTATGATTAATACCCAATTAAGTGTAAGAATTAATAGTCCTCTTGAGGATAAAGGTCAAGGCGGTTGGATAAATTCATTATATTAGTTTGTTGGGGTTTCTTTAGCGGTAACGAAATTGGTCATTTAGATCTTTAAGAATTGAGGCGTTTATGACTTGATATGTGTCTGTACTGTATTTATTATGCTAAGATAGTTTGGTGATTGTATCGATTGGGGAAAGCGTAACTTAAAATTATTGAAGTTTGAGGTGTTATGTAAAATCTTACCTTTTGGATGTTAAATGTGCAAATAGGCAGTTCGGGCGGACGTGCCATTTAATTTATCTGATGATATTAACTCAGGGGGGGATATGAGATTTGATTTGCATCCAAACGCTACCGTTCAAGATGTCGAAAGATGGATCAAGAAAACTATCAAACTAATCGGTCCAGGGTTTCATTTTGATACACCTGCCTCTGAGTATGTAAAAAGTGATACTGGCGAACGTTCTTTTAGTGATGAAGAGTGTGTTTCTTTGAATAATGGTATTCAGCGTGCTTTTCAGCTTTTAGATGATCCGTATGAGGTTGGTTGGGATGTTTTGATGAGCTTTTTTGACAATGGTGAATGCGATGGACATTAGAATGTATACAGCGACATATCTTCAAATATATTAGCGTACATACTGTGGTGGATCTATCTCAATATTGAATCTGACCGTATTTAAAGTGTTTTAAGGGCGCTTGCCTTGTCTCTTAAGGCCATTGCTATTGCTCTAAAGATCTTGGTGCCCATGCTCTCTTACTGGAAACATAAACTCACAAAACTACGCACCGATAAGAATCCCAACCGATGGGATGCATTCACGGCTCATCAGGCCCCCCACAAACCTTTCCTGCTTCTTTCCATCATGGATCTTATGGAGGCCGGGCGTATTACCGAGAATCGCATCGAGCCCTCCCTCGACCTGGTGGATTCCTTTACCGGGTACTGGCGTAAGCTGTTTCCCGAAGGCAAAACAACGACCATGGCCTATCCCTTTCCCCGCCTTCAAAGTGACGGGGTTCTGGCCCTGGCTCCTCTTCCTGGCGTTACCCGGCTCATTCCGCCCGGTGAGATTCATTCCCTTCATAAACTTCGGAGCTGCTACAGCCATGCCTGCCTTGATGATAATCTCTATGTTCTGCTGCAGGGGGCTCAGAGTCGCGAAGCGTTGAGACATACCGTTGTGAACCATTACTTTGCTCTGGACATTCGTGCTTTGGTCCAGAGTGAGTCCAGAATTAACAGGCTTTCTGCAAAATATACACATTACCTGTTGGACGAAGGGGCCCTTACCCCCGATGAAATCAAGGAAGTGACGGTCACGCGTATTGTCAGGGATCGAGGGTTTCGGGGGGCTCTTCTTCCAGAATACGATCACCGGTGCGCCATGTGCAAAATAAGGGTGAGAACCCCGGAGGAACACCATGTGGTGGATGCCGCCCATATCGTTCCCTTTGCCGAGACCCGCAACAACAAACTTACCAACGGCCTTTCCCTGTGCAAACTCTGCCACTGGGCCTTTGACGAGGGAATGCTTGGGATTGACAAGCATCACAGAATTCTTGTCTCCAGCCACATGAGGGCGGCGGGAAACTCTGCGTCCAACTTGCTTGATTTAGAACATCAGCCCATCGTGGAGCCGAAGAATCCCATGTATTCACCGGGGGAAGAGAATCTGGCAAAGCACCGGAGAAGCGTGTTTATGAGGTAGGGTAGTGAACAGGGAATGGTGGGTGGGAAACAGATTATTTTAGATAAGAATGTGGGGGGATGGGAATGGAGAGCCGCCTTTGCGATTTCGGGGCCGTTCCGGCCCATGAATGCCGCACGGGAGTGCGGCGCTCCATGGGTGCTCTTTGTGGCGGGCTGCGGGCGTGGGCAAGGAGGCCAACCAGCAGCCTTTGACTCCGCTGATAAGAATCAGGGTATGCAAGCTGGCCTTGCCGGTGTACGCCCGCCTCAGCCCTCAGCCCTCAGCCCTCAGCCCTCAGCCCTCAGCCCTCAGCCCTCAGCCCTCAGCCCTCAGCCCTCACCCCTTCAGCCCTTAGCCTTTCAGCCTTTCTTCCTTAGCTTATATTCAACGCCGCCCGCACTTTGGCGTAAGCCTCTTCCCGTCTCGTCCTGTTGCTTGAAAACCCGACAGTGACCCTGGGGGCGTCGAAGTCTTTGGTGTTGAGGTGGATGAGGTACTTCATGTGGTTTCCCATGGCATAATCTTCCCATTCGATGCTTGAGACGTCGCTGAACTCAAGGACCTTGCCTTTGCCGATTCTTCCGGCGAAGATTTTTCCGCTGGTTCTGTCGATGGCAATGCCGTTTTCGCCGTAGCTTGCCACGTATTCGGGGGTGATGTTCAGTGAGGTGACGTGATTTATGAAACGGTCTTTTTCCCGTTTGCCGTCCCAGATCAGGTAGGCAAGGGAGGCGATGACCGAGACAAGGATGGGAATCCACAGGTTCTGGCTTGCAGAGTAGGATACCTGGGCGAGGATGATGGCTGTGGCCTTGAAGCTTGCCACGGCAACAAGGGGCAGGACGACAATCACTTTAAGCAGAGTCTTGAGGATAAACATGTTTTTCCTTACGTGGTTATAAATAAGCCCCGTTACGCGGGGGGATCAACAGCATGTCCGGGGGGTGGAAGGCCCCTGGAAGGGAACAGATACCTGTGAAAGGGAACCTGTGTCAAGGCAGATGTTGCCCTGCAGGAAAAGAAGTACTGTCAAGCCCTTCGGCGTGTGACATACCCCACACCAGGGGGCTTTTTTTTGAAAAAAGGCAAGGCGTCTCCGGAAGGAAAAAATGTGGGTGGCAAAGCCAGGCAATGCCGATAAAAATAAGAGACATGTACGGAAGGTTCCCAGGGACATCCGGGCTGGGATGTTTGACTTTTTTCGAAAAAGGAGTAGGAACATAAGGGGCCCGGGTGACGGGGCCGTGATTACCATCTCAAACCGAAGGAGCTCGCCTTATGCCAAGTGATACCGTCGAAACAACGATACCGTCCAGCACCCCGGGTGTGGATTTGTTTGTGGCCGTCAATCGGATCGAAGCCGCCAGGGCTGTGGTGGTCATCGTTCACGGCCTGGCAGAGCACCTGGGCCGGTACGACCTGGTGACCAGCGAGCTCAACGAGGCGGGGTGTTCGGTGTACCGGTTCGACAACCAGGGCCACGGGCGCTCCGGGGGCGAGCGGGGCTACCTGGACAATTTTCAGTCGTTTATCGACGATGCGGATCTGCTTGTTGAAAAAGCACGAGAGGAAAACCCGGGCCTTCCCGTGTTTATGCTGGGGCACAGCATGGGCGGGTTCATCACGGCGGCTTATGGGGTGAAATACCCGGGCAAGCTCAAGGGCCAGGTGCTCTCCGGGGCGGCGGTGATCCAGCTGCCATTGTTTGAGGCCTTCAAGGATGTCGATTTTGAGAAAGAGCCCCGGGTGAAGGTTCCCAACGCCCTGTCCGAACTCATCTGCCGGGACAAGGCCGTGGTGACGGCCTACGACGAAGATCCCCTTGTGCTCAAGGAGACCTGCCAGAAGCTTCTGGGGGAGGTGTTCATCAACGGCGCCGGGTGGCTGACGGACAAACTGCCGGAGTACGCGTATCCTTGCCTGATTCTCCACGGCGACGACGATCAGATTGTCACACCGGATGCCTCCCGCTACATGGCGGACCATATCGCTTCACAGGACAAAACCCTCAAGATGTACCCCGGTTTTTTCCATGAGATTTTAAACGAAAACGGACGAGACGAGGTGGTGGCGGATATTACCGAGTGGATCTGGGCGCGCCTGGGCTAACCCGTAAGGTGACCGCGACCGGTCTGCCCGCTTTGTTGATTTTCTGTTGATAGAGATGCCGCGCGAATCAGCTTTCCCCTTGCAGCCGGGGGAATCGAAAAAGGCCCTTCGGATACGAATCCGGGGGGCCTTTTTTTGTGGATGAAACAGAGGGAGGTGGAACAGGGGGCCTCGAAGGCGTGTGGTGCAGGATCTACAGGTTTTTGACGTAGCCCACGTCCAGTTCGAGGTTTTTGCCGTTTCTGGCGGTGGTGTTGGCAAGGGTGTCGCAGCGTTCGTTTTCCGGGTGGCCGGCATGGCCCTTGACCCACTGGAAGCGGACGGCAAGGGGGGCGCAGAGATCGAGGAGCTTGGCCCAGAGGTCGGTGTTGACGGCGGGCTTGCCGTCGGATTTTTTCCAGCCCCTTTTTCGCCAGCCTTCGGCCCAGCCTTTGGAGATGCCGTTGACCACATAGGAGGAGTCGGTGGTGATGATGAGGGGGCGTTTGGTGGAACCGATGTGTTCCAGGGCCTTGATGCAGCCCATGAGCTCCATGCGGTTGTTGGTGGTGTAGCCGTAGCCGCCCTGGAGTTCCGTGCGCTTTTTGCCGTCTACGATGACCACGCCGTAGCCACCGGGGCCGGGGTTGCCGATGGCGCCGCCGTCACTGTAGATATGCAGGGTTTTTCCGTCGCCTTTGGGCCGGGGTGCCACCGTTTTTTTAACGGGGGCCTCCTTGGGTTTGCAGCGCTTGCGCACCACGGTGTTGTAGGAGGGTTTCTTGCACCAGTTTTCGGCCTCTTCCCGGGTTGTGAAGCTTTTATACATGGCCCCTTCAAACCCAGAAACCTGGGATTGAGCGTCTGGCCAATTGGTGTAAATGCCGGGCACACGGCCTACTGCGACGGCATAAAATTTCATTGATGCCACGTGATAATCCTTTCGTCGCAACGAAACAGGCGACGGTGGGTTTTTTTAGAATTCAATGGCCGGTACGGCCGCGTCTGGCAGGGATCTCTGCCGAGGAAGAAGATTGCTCCGAGAAGAGCGCTTTTTCCTTTTATCCCCGTTGAACCCAGAAGTCCAGAAATATGGTGCGTGTTTTTGAGGCGAATCGCGGATTTCGAAGAACAGTTCCCTCAGGACTGTGTTTTGGCCTTCCCTAAGGGCTGGTTTTTGGCGGATGCGGAATTCCTCTTGACGGCTTCACTGGTTTTCGCCTATTTTGGGCCCGTCGAGCCAATGTAGCTCAGTTGGCAGAGCAGCTCACTCGTAATGAGCAGGCCCGCGGTTCGAATCCGCGCATTGGCTCCACACCACGAAACATCCCAAGCCCGAAGATCCCCACAGAGGATCATCGGGCTTTTTTTGTGGTGGAAATCCCCCGCCCCACTGGTTGACAGCCCTTGTTTTGAACGATATCACATTGTAAGCTTTTTCCGCCGGTTTGGGAAAAGAAATCGCCCCGGATGTCCCTTTGATCCGCCGCCCTTGTCCCTCCGGCCCGTAGTGCCCTGACCCGTTTGCCCGTTGATCCGGTATTTACCTTCATCTGCGCTGTCGCCCGGAGGCACCCATGCTCGTCGTTCCACTGACCGGAAAGCTGACCCTCAAGAACCTGCCGGTGGTCACCATCTCACTGATCGTGCTGAACTGCGCGGTCTTTTTTTTTACCAACCAGGCCGACCAGGACGCGTATAACGCCGCCATGGCGCACTACGAGGCGTCGGGCCTTTATCAGACCGAGGTGACAGCCTACCGCGAGTACCTGGGGGGCGACGAAGGGGAGAGTGGGCCATGCCGACATGCCGTGGACCCGGAGTCCCAGGCGTTTCCGGAATGCTACAGCCAGATGGTGAAGGATGACGCGTTCCAGCGGGAGCTTACAGCTAACCGGGTGATCTCCCCGGGTATGGACGGCTACAGGCGCTGGCGCCTGAACAGGGACATTTATGAGGACTCCCTGAACAAGATGACCTCGCGGCGGTGGGGTCTGATCCCGGACAAGCCCAGGGCCCTGACCTGGGTAACCTATATGTTTCTCCACGGAGGCCTGGCCCATCTTGTGGGCAACATGATTTTTCTGTGGCTGGTGGGGTGCGCCCTGGAGCTGGGCATCGGCAGCGTGGCCTACGGCATCGGGTATGTGGTGACGGGCGTCTGTTCAGCCGTTCTTTTCGGGCTGGTGTACAGCACGAGCACCACGCCCCTGGTGGGGGCCTCCGGGGCCATTGCCGGGCTCATGGGGGCGTTCTCCCTTCTGTTCGGCAGGCGCAAAATCCGGGTGTTCTATTCTCTGGGATTTTATTTCAACACGGTGTGGGCCCATGCCTGGCTTCTGTTTCCCGTGTGGGTGGCCTGCGAGGTGGGGCAGCTGGTCTTCGGAGGTGTGTCTCATGTGGCGTATATGGCCCACATCGGCGGGCTGATTTCCGGGGGACTGTGCGCCCTTTTCTTTATCCATGTGCTCAAGGGGCAGGTCAAGGAGGTGTTTGACACGGAGCCGGAAGAGGACCGGGTTACCGTGTTGATGGACGAAGCCCTGGCCTGCATGGCACAGCTTGATGTGGCCGGTGCGAAAACGGCCCTGGAGTCGGTGCTCGCCCTGGAACCCGGGCATCCCAAGGCCCTGGAACAGCTCTACACCCTTGCCCGGAATACCCCCAACGACCCTGCCTACCATCAGACGGCCGTGGCGGTGCTCACGGCCATGCTCCGTCACAACGCCCTGCCCGAGGCCGTGCTCAGTACCTATGACGATTACGTGGAACGGGCTCCGTCCGTGAAATTTCCTCCCTCCCTCTACCTTGCCCTTGCCGGGTTCTTCCCCGGCCACGGGCGGGAAGCCGACGCCGATCGGTTTCTCATGATGCTCACCCGCAAAGCCCCGAACCTTGCGGGTCTTCCCGATGCCCTCCTGCGGCACGCCACCCACTTCAAGCAAAAGGGGGACGACGCACATTGCAGACGCTTCCTTGCCGTGCTCCGGGAACAGTTTCCCGACTCCGCCGAAACCGCCCTGGTTCAGAGAACCATGGGGGAGCTGGTGACGTAAGGCTAACTCGAATCTTGTGGGCGAGCTCGCACAAACAACCAGGGCAATCTGCTTTCGAGGTGGCTCACCCCGCCGCCGGAGGCAGGCTTTAACTTTACATCACATAACCGAAAGGTAGTTCCGCACCTGGGGGGCGATGTCGTGCTCCGGGAATTTTTTGAGGATGCCGTTGAGCAGCTTCAGCGCTTTGTCGTGCTGGTGAAGCCGGTCGTTTAAAATGCGGGCGGCCCGGAACCAGATGGCGGGCAGCATGGGGTCGTCCGGGTGGTTTCGGATGGCCCGCTGGAGGATGGCGATGGCCTGTTCCGGGGAGACCCGGTCACTGGTCCAGGTGCCGATGTGGTAGAGGATGCCTGCCGAGGGGACAAAGTCCGGGTCCGCTTCCATGCAGGCGGCATAGGCGGCTAAGGCCTCCTCTTTTTTTCCTGCGGTGATGAGCTCGTCAAGGTGGGTGTGGCCGTGGGCCGTCAGCTTTTCGGTGTGTCCCAGCATGTTCAGCAGGCTGAAGTATTTTTCCGAGAGCTCCGGTGTGGGCAACTCTCCTTTCTGTGCCTTGATCTCCCCGATATATGCCAGGGCGTCCTCCAGTCGGCCTTCCCGCAGCAGGAAGGTGACCTGCTTGAGCTGCGGGTCTTCCACGATTTTTTCTTCTGCGGCCTTCATGGGTGTGGCGGCGGCCTTGAAGTTTTCCTGTGCCACGTCGTACCCGATGGATTCATGGTACTGGAGGGTGACGTAGCCCATGAGGTGGTAGGAGACCAGGCTGTAGTACCCGCTGATGACGCAGGTGAGGGCACTCAGAAAGTTGGGAGAGACATGGGGGGCCAGGCGGCCGACCACCAGGGCAGGGGCACCCCAGAGGATGGTGAGGAGACCGAACATGCCCAGGTACCCCTTGCCGATGCGGGTGGCCAGGCGGATAAAGGCATTGGGGTTCACCGCGTGGAGTACCCGGTTGGAGGTGGCCAGCAGGATAATGATGGCCGGGACGCAGAGGATGATCAGGACCAGCAGAAGGTAGCCGGCGGTCTGCCCTGCGATGGTAACGACAAAGGCGTAGGGCACGATGAGGAGAAAGGCCACCAGCCCCTGTTTCAGCACAATGACGATGCTGCTGCCCAAAGGAATACCGTCCATGGGCGGCGGGGTCAGGTCTCCGCTGCTCGTGGTGGTCAGGGCAAGGTATGCGTACCGGAGGACCAGGGCCGAACTGGAGATGCTCACGAGCATTCCCGGGAGGCTTTCCGGGTCAAATATGTAGTGAAGCAGGCCCAGCACCCCCAGAAAGAGGAGGATCTTTGCGGTCAGGGGGTAGAGGAAAAAGTGGGGCAGCCTCTCCCAGTATGGGACGATGGCGTTCTGGGCACCTATCCAGTCCATCTCCCGGTTGCACCTCGGGCAGAGGGTGATCTGGCGGTCGACGGTGAGGGTGCGATGGGTGCTGGTTTTTACGCAGGCATTGCAGAAGGTGCCTCCGCAGAGGGGGCAGCTCCAGTGGGCAGGGTCGTGGGGGTGGTGGAGACAGTAAGTGGTCATGGGCCCTTGCTCGGTCTGATGTCGTGGTCCGGTTGGCGATACGTACTGTTCTTGGATGGTTGATGTTATTGGTCATAGCACAGGTATTTGCGCAGGGTAAACACTGTATGGGAAAGATGCGGTTGTTTTGAGGCTGGGGGAGAAGGGGGCGGTTCGGTGTGCTGAAGGGGGAAAGCAAAAAGGGGACGCTGTCGGGAGGAGGGACAGCGCCCCTTTTTATTCGGGTTGTCATAGGTCAGGTGATGTCATCGTGACAAGGTGCGGCGTTGAGCCGGCCCCGGACGAAGGGCTTGGATCAGGCCACCTGCCTGGACTCCACAGTCCGGCGGTAGTGGACAATGTCCTCCACCGTAAGGACCGGGAACCCGTGTTTCTTTCCGAAGTCCACCAGGTCGGGAAGGCGGGCCATGGTGCCGTCTTCCTTGGTCAGTTCGCAGAGGACGCCCGTGGGCTTGAGCCCTGCCAGGCGGCAGAGGTCCACGGTGGCCTCGGTGTGGCCCCCGCGTTCCAGCACGCCCCCTTTCCTGGCTTTCAAGGGGAAGACGTGGCCGGGCCGGTTGAGGTCGTCGGGGTGGGCGCCGTCTGCGATGGCAGCCTTGATGGTGGTGACGCGGTCTTTGGCGGAGACACCGGTGGTGACCCCTTTGGCAGCTTCAATGGTGAGGGTGAAGGCGGTGCCGTACTGGGAGCTGTTGGCCGGAACCATCTGGGGAAGGTCCAGCTGGTAGGTCATCTCCGGGGTGAGGCAGAGGCAGACAATGCCGGAGCACTCCCGGATCATCAGGGCCATCTGGGCATCGGTGATCATTTCGGCGGAAAAGATCAGGTCGCCTTCGTTTTCACGGTCTTCGTCGTCGGCAACAAGGATACCGTTGCCGTTTCGAAGGGCTTCAAGGGCCTTTTCAACCCGTTCAATGGGGTTGCCAAACTGTTCGAGAAGATTCTGATTCATGGAAAAACCTCCAGATAATGTTTAACCCGACTCCTAAAGGCACGCATGGGACCAGACGAAAAATCATGCACCAGGGTCGAGGATTTCCAGAATCAGGGCTAACGGAAGGGGTGTGGGCAAAAGGACCATCCTTATGCCGCACGCGTCGAAAGGCATCACGAAACAGGGCACAACGAAAAAATCAATTTCGTTCAGGCCCCGTATGGGGACATCCTATCCTCTTCCATCCGGACTGTAACCGTCGGCTCCGGAATCTCACCGGATCTGCTGTCCCCTCGCCGGTGTTGAACCGGAAAGAGCGCTCGCGGGCTTGCCATTGAGGCTTACCGCCGGTGGGGAATTTCACCCCGCCCTGAGAATAAGTGGCACCCATTAAACGCCTGATTGACCCCTTTGTCAATGGGTATTCTGACGCTCCGGTTGCCAAACGTATTGAAAAAATATATAATTGTTGCATATATCCCATTGAAAACAGGTTTCTTTTTTCTCTTCCCGGGGCGGTGCGCCGCCTTGCTCTCCACGACCCTGTTTGCGCCTGCTCCCAGCCCTTTCGGGCTCTGTTCCAGCGACCTGCACAAGCGATTCTTTCCCTTTCCCATTCCTGCCCGGGCCCTGTGCCCGCCTTGAACCTGGTGCGATTGGCAACCGGCCGGACCGACGCGCCGCGGTCCGCCGACACCTCCGGGCTGACACCCGCTGGGGAGACCGACCTCTTCGGTTCTGCCCGTGTCACGGCCCCGGACCCTTACCGGAATATACCTACGATCCCTATGAAAACGGGATGAATTGGAGGCAAACCATGAACCACGACATGCAGGAGACTCTGACCAAACTCATCGGTGGCAAGGCAGAAAGCCTCGTCCATCATGCCGACGCCTTTCTGGACTTCTGGTCCGTCCTTGAGCCCGATGACCGCCAGGTGGCGCTGAAGGACCTCATGACCCGTTACCGGCTACCCGCCTTTCGGACCGAAGACCCCATCTACGGGGGCGGCTTGTCCCAGGAGCGGATGAAAGAGCTCACCAGCAAGGTGGGGAGCATGGTGGATGCCACTTTGGGCTGCATCCTCTCCAACCGCATGGAGCCGGACTCAGCCGCCCAAGAGGTGCAAAAGCTCCTGGAAGGCCGGGAAGACAAGGACGAGCAGGTGTTCTGCCTGGCCGGGATCCTCTCCTCCAATGTGGTCCCCTACGCCGTGGTGCCGGAGTTCAAGACCCAGCTCACCAACGAGATGTACCAGGCGCTGCTCAAGGAGCTCTCCGAAGGGGTCTCCCGTATCCGTATCGCCTCCGGGGTTTCCAAGAACGCCGCAGAGATGGCGGACCTCGTGCTTTCGGTGCTGGACCAGGAGATGGACTGGGAGAAGAAGGTGGCGCTTCTGGCCTACTTTATCGTGCTTCGTGAGCGCACGGTGATGGCGGGCAAGGGGGCTCGTTCAGGCAACGGCGGCAAAGCGGGTGCGGAGTAAGGACGCGGTCCGTGGGGCTCCCTGGATTCGGGCTCCACGGGTCACCACACCCAGGACCAGAGAACGGAGATGCTTCCGTACTTGAAGCTGCCGGTATCCTCCGGGGATTCGTTCCAGGGGTACCGGTTGCCCGAGTAGTTGTTGTACTGAACGGAGACGGTGCCGGGGTGCCAGTCAAAGTAGCCGAACCCGTAGGTGTAGTCCGGGTCCCAGGGCTGCTGCTGGTCCGGGCGGGGGTAGTAATAGCAGGTGATGGTGGCGTACCACCATTTGTAGATGGTGTATTTGAGGGTTAAAGAGAGGCTTTGTTTCCAGCTTTTCTCCTCACCGGAGGCCAGGTCGGAGTAGGTGGGGGTGAGGTTGTAGTTGATGCCGCCACCCAGGCCGCCGGTGGGGTGGACGATGAAGAGCTCTTCAATGCTGCGGGGGATGAGGAATTTCCAGCCAAGGGAGTAGGTGCCGCTTGAAAAGTCGGTGACCTTCTCCCCTTTTTCTTTGTCCGGGTTGAGCCGGTTGCCTCCGTAGTTGGCGTAGGTGAGGCTGAAGGTGTAAGGGTGCCAGTCGTCGTAGCCGAAGACGTAGGAAAAATCCGGGTCCCAGGGAGCTCTACAGTCCGGGCACCAGGGGTTGCTCTCATCGAAGTTCAGGTACCCGTAAAAGGTCACCGAAGCAAACCAGTAGCTGAGGGGGTTGTATTTGAAGGTGGCCGATACCGTGGCCTTTCGAAAGCCCGATTCGGTCTGGGTGCCGTCCGGCCCCCGGGACTCTTCCACGGTGTCGGCAAGGGGGTAGTTGAAGGCGACGTTGCCGCTGAATCCGGAAAAGAGGTTGCGCCACTCCGAGTCGTGCTCTTTTTCCATGAGGTCGTTCAAGGGCATGGAAAAGGAACTCAAGGCCGCATGGTAAATCTCCTGGGCTGTTTCGCCCCGGCAGGGCACATGGAGCAGCAGGACGAGAAGCAGGGCGGCTGGCGCGACGGCCCATGGGAGACGGGGGCTACACAAACTCAACTCCCAGCATGGTGACGTCGTCCCCCAGGGGTTCGTTCTCCCCGAAGTTCATCATGTCCTCGTGGGTGCGGGTGAGCAGCTCGTCGATGGGCAGGTGTTTGTGGGCGTCCAGGGTATCCTGGAGGCGCTGGTCTCCGTAGAACTCCCCCAGAAGGTTGCGGGATTCGGTCATGCCGTCGGTGTAGAGGATGAGCTTGTTGCCCGGGCGGAGGCGGATGGTCTCCTCTTCAAAGGGGATGATGCCCCCCATGCCCACGATGGTTCCCCCTTCGGTGAGAAGGGTCGGGGGACCATCCGGGTGGAGGAGGATGGGGGCGGGGTGGGCCGCGTTGCTGTAGGTCAGGTGGCCGGTTTTGAAGTTGATGATGAGGTAGACCGCCGTAAAGTACTTGTCGAACCGCTCCATGGGGTACTCTTCGTCCAGGGCCTGGAGCACCTCCGACGGGGAGGTGAGGCTGTAGCGGGGCGGGTCGTCCTGCTTTTTTTTCACCAGCATGCCGCTCTGGGCGTTGAGGCGCTGGGACACCGAGACCGTCACCAGGGCAGACGGCACCCCGTGGCCGCTGACATCCAGGATGTAGAGCCCCATGTGGTCCTCGTCCAGGCGAAAGACGTTGAAGATGTCGCCGCCGATGCTCTGGCAGGGGATAAATTTCCAGGCAAAGTTTAACCCCTCGACGTTGGGTGCGGACTGGGGAAGCAGGCTCTCCTGGATCCCGGCGGCTGCCTTCAGGTCGGTCTCCAGCTCCTGCTGGGAAGCCAGAAGCTTGCGGTTGAGGGCGGCGAGCTGTCGCTGGGACTGGGAGAAGTGCAGGATGATGGTTTTGAGCACCCGGTTGTTGAGGTCGTGGTCTTTTTTCTCCGTACGGTAGCGCACGGCGGCCTTGTAGACGTTGTAGGCCATGTCCCGTTTGAGCTTGAACCCGCTGAGTTCCGGGAAGCCCAGCTCTTCCATGTTCATCAGGTGTCTCCTTCGTCTGTAATGATCCTGTCGATGCCCACCCCGTCAAGGTTGATGAGTCTCTCTCCGATGGCCCGGAAGTCCTGTTCCATGGGAATCACGCTGCCGTGCTGGGGAGCCACCATGCCTGCGGGGGTCTTCAAAATCTGCCGGATGGCGTGCCTCAAAGCCTTGCCCGAGGGCATGATCATCTGGTGGAAGGTGAGAATGTCGGTGATGGGGCAGTAGTCCCTGCCCTGGGGACAGTCCTCCAGGTGGTTGCAGGTCCTGCATGCGTCGTCCAAACCGATGAAGAGCTCCCATTGCCGGGCGTAGCTGCCGAACAGATCGCTGGTAAAGGCCACGCCGCTCAACTCGTCGTAGGTGATGAAGCTGCCTGCGCTGTGGGCATACGGGGTTCGGATGAACTCCAGCACGCGTCCCGACGAAAAAGTGAATCGGTCGTTGTAGTCTGCGATGTCCACAAGGGTGGAGGACGGGCCGTAGTGCCGGATGAAGAAGTTGTTCTCCAAAGCCGACATGATGCGCAGGTCATCCCGTTCGATGATGTCTTCGTAATCGGAGACGCTGCCGCAGAGATCCGGATCGTAGTGGTGGTAGATGAGCCCCCGGATGGCCGAGGGGTTGGTGCCGGTTTTAAGGATCTTGGTCATGACCGTGGGAAAATCGGGACGGCTGCCTCCGTCGATGACCACGGCTTCGTCGCCGTCCACGATGAGGTAGGGGTTGCAGTGCAGCCCGGTTTCCTCATCGTAAAAGCCTACCCAGTAGATGCTTTCGGCGATTTTAATGGGGTCGTCGTAGTTGAGGTTGAGGTTGATGGTGTTGATCATGGAAAGACTCCTTGTGTTAAAAATGGGGTGGACCCTCGTTTCATGTAAAGCATCGCCTCAAGAATGACGGCGTTGGTGTTGATGTTGCGGGAGGTGTTGATGGTGCCGTCCGGGTACCTCCCCGCATAGAATCCGTAGCGGGGGTGCTTCAGGCCCACGACGGCCTGGCGAAGGGCCGTGGCGTAGGCGTCGTCAAAAAGGACGCTCCAGCCCAGGGCCGCCTTGGTGGAGAGGGAGAAAAAGGCATCGGCCGGGGCACCATCGTGGGTGACGCAGGCCCAGGGGGTGCCCTCGTAATAGACATTGTTGTAGACAAACCAGGGTGCCTTGTTCACGGCGTCTTCGTTCACCGCCGTCACCTCTTCGCTCTTGAGCCAGCGTCTTCGCTGGATGTCGTAGACCTTACGGGTGAGGTCCGAAAAGGTGTCGTCGATGGGACCCAGCTCCATGGCGGCCATGACAAAGGGGTCGCTGGTGAAAAATGCCTTGTTCCGGGTGTCGTGGAGAACTTTCTTCTCCAGAATGGTGACCGTGTCCGTTTCTTTGTAATCCAGGGCCTTTCGCACATCCAGGTCGAAGAGGGCCACCCCCGTGGCTGCGTATTGCTCGTAACCCAGGCGTCCTTCCTGCCGAAGCCACTCTTTTTCTCCGTTAAAAAGCATGCCGTTGAGTTCCCGGTATTGAACCAGGCGGTCAAAGGTCCACCGGTCCAACACCTTGTCCACCATGGGGGCAAAGTCCGGGTACCAGGCCGCGGTGATCTTGAGCCAGATGAGGAGCCTGCCGATGTCCAGGGCCGACCATCCGCTGCCCACGCTGCTGGGCCTGCTGCCTAAATCTGTCATCTCACCGGTTCGCGTCATGTATTCCCGGTTGGGGAGTTCGTTGTTGTAGAGCTCCACAACCTGGAGGGTCTCTAAAAACCGGGTGATCTTCTCCTTGCCTTCGGCAGGCCCGATGATGCCGAGCTGCATGGCACAGGCAAAGGCGGCCAGGGTGCTCCCCAGGTCCCAGAGGGTGGCGTAGGGGTAGTTGTGGACGGAGTTCACCAGGCCGGTGTTGGTCTGGTAGTTTTCCACCACATAGCGCCAGGCCGTGCGGGAGATCTCCAGCTCCTCGGCGGTGAATCCCTCGGCTTCCTGGATGTTGCCCCGGGTGGTGAGGGGCATGGGGGACGCCTTGGGGGCTGCTTCAATGGCGGTGGCCGTCGCTTCCGGGACCCCGGGGGCCGGTGGTACGGCAAGGGGTTCTTCGTTTACGGACGGCGGCAGGGGCGGAGGCGGGGCCCCTGCAGATGGCGTATCGGTGCCCGGGGGCGGAATCATCCCCTTGCCCGGCAGGCCCTCTGTCTTGGGTTGTGCCGCAGCTTGAGCCTCAGCGTCCAGGGAGCCGTGGCGGGCCCCTTTTTGTACCGCCGGGGCCTGTGTCTCGCGGACGGCCAGGGCCTGGGGCCTCGGAAAGTAATTCCGGGTGACACGGATCTCGGGCTCGTCGTCGGCCACGTCCCGTACCTGGAGCCCTGCTTTGGGGCCGCTGTAGGTCAAAAGGCCCAGGGCCTCCACCATGTCCATGAGCCGCCGCTGGGGATCGTTTCCAGACAGGGGCAGGCTGCCCGTGAGGCCCGCCTTCAGCCGGGTGTCGATGGCGTGGGCCTCCTGGCGGAGGGCCTCCTGCTGGGCCTCCCAGGAGGTGTTGCTCTCCAGGAAGTAGCGCACGGCAGCCGACCAGGTGACGTAGGCCCTGGCGTTGTCTGCCTTTTCAAAGGCGATGGTGGCGAACACGTTGAAACAGGCGGTCCGGCGAAGGGTTTCCTGGTCCCGGGACCGCTTGAGGAGGGTCTCTCCGTCTGCCACCCAGGTCTGGGCCGCACGCTCCCAGGCCTCTTCTTCGGCATGGCGGAAGCCGTCTTCAAAGAGAGACGGGTCGGAGAGGGGACCGGCCGCAGCGGTCCAGGCCCACAGGAGCAGGCACAGCCCAAGGAGCCACGGGCCCGGGCGGTTTGGGCCGCCATGGGGGCGTGCTTGGGTTACGGGACGCATCCTGTTCGCTCCAGGGGCAGGCATTTGCCCTCCTCGGTAAAGGGGTTTTCCACGTTCAGGTCGTAGTAGGGCCTGGGAAAGGCATCATTGGGGTCGACGCAGGCAGAGAGCTTTCCGTCGGCCTTGTAAAACAGGGTCTCCAGCACCGCGGCGTTGGTGCCTGCGGTGATGAGTTTCATGTGGCTCCCGGTGTTCTCCATGCGGCCTTCGTACCACCCTTTTTCCGGGTCGTTGAGGCAGTGGAGCAGCTCCATGAGCCGGTCGGTGTACGGCGTCTCCCAGAGGCCCCACATGGCAAAGGCGGCCCGTGTGGAGACCAGGGCCTGCTCCTTGTGGTAGGTGCCGCTGTCCGAGATGACGTTCCACGGGTACCCGGCGGCAAAGATGGAGTCGTAGACAAAGTAGGGCGGCCCGGCCACCTGGTGATCGGTGCGGGCGGTGAAGACGTGGTCGTTTTCAAACCGCGCCTCCTGGACCCGGTAGATGGCGTCGGCGATGGTCGCCATGTCCGTGTCGCTGTGGATGCTGTCCCATCCCTGCCGCTGGTCGGTGCGGTCCCAGTTGAACTCCAGGCCGTCTAAAAGGTAGCCCATGCTCAGCACCGGGGCGTAGGTGCCGGTCTCCCGGACGTCCCGGCTGTCGTAGGGAAACTCGATCCCGTACAGGGTGGCCTTTTCATAGGGCTCGATGCGGGAGGCCTGGGTGGTGTCAAACCCCCAGAGCTGATAGCCCCTGGCACAGTATTCCTCGTAACCCAGGCGCCCTTCCTGGAAGGTGTTGGCGGCGTTGTGCACCTTGAGGCCGCCGTAGAGGGTCCCGCAGTTGTCCACCACCCGGCAGAAGGTCCAGCGGAGCACGGCTTTGTCGATGTACTCCGAGTAGATGGGGTAGCGGCACTTGACGATGTAGAGCCAGGACAGAAGCCTGCCCAGGTCCATGGCCGACCAGCCCACCTCCCCGGGCTGGTTGGTGTAGTCCACCATGGCCCCGGTCTGGGTGTTGTAGACCTTGTTGGGGAGCTCGTTAAAGCACAGGGGCATGGTGTTGAAAAAGTGCATCAGGCGGCTGAGCCGCTCGTCAAACTCGCACGGGGTGATGATGTCGAGCTCCCGGGCCGAGACCATGGCCCCCAGGTAGTCCGCTGTGTGCCACATGGTGGTGGCCGGGTAGCGGTCCACGGAGTTGACAAGCCCCGTCTTGGGGTTGTGGTTGTTCTCAAAGTACCGCCAGGCGATTTTGGCCCAGGTCTCTTCCTGTTCTGTGAGTTCCCCGTGGCGCCCCTGGTGGAACAGGTCGGAGTTGGCCGTGGCCGAGACCCCCCGGTCCACCCCGCGGACGATAACCCCGCAGCCCGTCATGGCTCCCGGCATGAGCAGGAGCAGGCCGAGCAGCATGGGGCCAAAAAAGGGTACGCGGGCCATGGGCTCTCCCGTCATGGGTCAGGGCACCTTCTCTTTTACAAAGGGGCCGCAGCTCTCGCGATGGCCGGGGTAGCACTTGTCGGATCCTGAAAACTCGTCGGCGATGACCTTGTCCCACTTGCTCGGGTGGTCCCCGAACTTCAGGAGCTTGCCCTGGACCTTGTGGAGCAGGGTCTCCAGGATGATGCCGTTGTTGTTGGCGGTAAAGGTGTTGATGAGGCCGCCGTTGACCTCGTAGCGCCCTTCGTAAAATCCCTTTTCCGGGTCGTAAAGACCGGAGACCGCGTCGTAGAGCAGATCCGTGTACGGAGTCTCCCAGAGGGTCCAGAGGCCGAAGGCCCCTTTCAGGGCAATGGCCGAAAACTGGGGCACGTAGGTGCCGTCCTCGGTGATGGTGTTCCAGGTGTAGCCGTCGGTGTAGATGGTGTCGTAGACAAAGTACGGGGGGCCGTCGAGCTGGTGCTCGGTGCGGGCCGTGAGGATCCCTTTCATGCGGTACCTTGCCTCCTGCACCGCGTAGATCCGCTGGGCAAAATCTTCGGAGACCGTGTCGGAGTGGGAGCGGTCGTTGTCGTCCCTGTCCGTGGTGAGGTCCCAGTTGAGCTCGATGCCGTCCAGCACGTAGCTCTCGCACACCACGTAGTTGTGGGCCACCAGCTCCCGGGGGTCCCGGGTGTCGTAGGGGACGTCCACGTCAAACATCAGGATGTAGGCAAAGGGCTCGGCCTTGGAGGCCCGGGTGGTGTCAAAGCCCCAGAGCTGGAACCCCTTGGCCGCATACTCTTCGTATCCCAGGCGTCCCTCCTGGAGGTACTGGGGCTGGCCGTCCTTGAGGATGGCCCCGTACATGGTGCCGCATCGGTCCAGCACCTGGCAGAAGTCCCAGCGCAGGATAAAGCTGTCGATGGCGTTGCTGTGCTCTGGGTAGCGCTCCTTGATGATGCGCAGCCAGATAAGCAGGCGGCCAAGGTCCAGGGCCGAGTAGCCGATTTCCCCGGGCTGGTTGGCGTAGTTCACCTTCTGGGCGGTCTGGGTGTTGTACGCCTTGTTGGGCAGCTCCCCCCTGAAAAAGTCCAGCTCGTTGAAGGTCTTTAAGATGGCCGTGAGGCGCATGTTGAGCTCGTTTTTGTCGACGATGCCCAGCTCATAGGCGGAGACGAGGCCCCCAAGGTAGGAGCCGGTGTCCCACATGGTGGTGGAGGGGTAGGCGTTGACCGCGTTCACCAGGCCGGTTCCCGGGTTGTAGTTGTTCTCGAAGTAGACCCAGGCCACCCTTGCCAGGGCCATCTCCTCTTCGGTGAGGGCACCGTTACGCCCCACATGGCGCGGACCGTCCCGGGGCGGTTCGGGCTTTTTGTCGATGGCAATGGCCTCGATGCGGTCCTCCTCGCCGTCGTCGTAGGAGGGGATGAACCGGTAGCCGTCCGGGGAGCAGGCGCCGAGGATGAGCAGGAGCATCCCGGCAGCGGCACCGAACAACACCGTGCGTCGGGCTGGGGTCGGAGTGGTCATGGGGTCTCTCCTTCGGGATGGAGCCGCACAGCGGTCTGCGGCTCGGACTCTTTGGCCTTGCTGGTGCCGTGGATGGCGACGAGTTTTCCTGTTTGCTTCCTGCAGAGGCTCTCCAGGACAATGGCGTTGGTGTTGCAGGTGATGGCCTTGTTGGGGGATCCGCTTTTTTCGTAGAGGCCGGAGTACCAGCCCTTGGCCGGATCGTTGAGTCCGGCCACGGCGGTCATGAGGCGGCGGGTGTAGTCGGTGTCGAAGATGCAGTGCCAGCCGAAGGCCGCCTTGGTGCTGAGGCTCTTGAAGGCCGAGGCGTCCTCTCCGGCCTCGGTGATGCAGTTCCAGATCTTTCCGTCGGTGAAGACCGTGTTGTAGACGAACCAGGGGGCGGTGTCGATGTTGTCCTCGCTCACCGCCGTCAAGGTGCCTGTGGCCTCAAACCTGCGCTGCTGGGCCGTAAAGACCCGGTAGGCGAACTCCCGGGAGGTTTCATCCCAGCCGTATTCCAGGGCATCCAGGATATAGGGCTCGCTGACCACGTAGTTGTGGGCGTGGTAGATCTCCGGGTCCCGGCTGTCGTGGGGCACCATCACTCCGAAGACATCCACGAAGTCGAGGAAGGCCGTGTAAGAGAGGGCCCGGGTCACGTCCAGGCCCATGAGGGCAAGGGACTTGGCCGCGTATTGCTCGTAGCCGACTCTTCCCTCCTGGAGCAGGAGGATCTCTTCGTCGTCGTCCAGGGCCGCCCCGTAGAGGCTTCCATCCTGAATAAGGGCCTCAAAGTCCCAGGCCGAGAGGATGGCTGCCACGCGCTGGGTGTGGCGGGGGTGGTTCCAGACCAGGATGTTCATGGGGGTGAGGATCCGCCCGATGTCGATGGCCGACCAGCCGATGCCACGTTCCGTGGGCCGGTTGTTGTAATCCACCATGGCGCCGGTGACGGTGTTGTAGGACTTGTTGGGGAGCTTGCCGTCAAACAGGGGCAGGGTTTCCAGGGTGTCAAGGAGCGTGCCCATGCGGCCGTGGAAGGTCCCGTCGTCGATGAGCCCCAGGCGCCGTGCCGAGATGAGGCCCATCATGTAGGAGGCGGTGTCCCAGAGGGTGGTGGCGGTGTAGCCGTCCACGGAGTTGACGAGGCCGTTTTCCTGGAGGTTGTTCTCAAAGTAAGTCCAGGCGATGCGGGCCCAGGCCATCTCCGTCTGGGACAGGGGCGACGGGGCCCCCATGGCCAGGTCGGCGGTCTCTTCGATGACAAGGGCCGGGGCCTCAGTCTGTTGGAACTCGGCCCGTTCCAGGGCGATGACCGTGCCGAAGGCGGCGACGAGCCCCAGGAGGAAGACGATGTGACTGCGTGCCCTGAGCAGGCCTTGGGTAAAGGTCATGGTGTCTCTCCTTCATCGTTCGGATCAGGTTTCCAGAAGGCGGCGGCCACGATGCCCCACATGGCCAGGATGTTGTTTGCACCCCAGAAGGCGTTGGTGAGCAGGCCGTTGACATTGTCGAACCGGCCTGCCCAGGCCATGAGGCCCGCATAGACAAGGCCTGCGGCGGTGAGGACCATCACCAGGATCTGGGGGACCACCAGGTGGGCGAAGTTTCCCTCCTGCCGGGTCTTGGGGGTCACGGGAAAGGAGATCTTTTTTCCCCTGAGCACGGTGGTCAGTGCCCGGAAGTTGATGGGGAAAAACGAGAGGTAAAAGGACTGGCCGGACCAGGCCGCCACTCCCCAGGTGCCCACCATGGTGGCCAGGGTGTTTAAAAAGAGGAAGGGGAGCACGTGCTTGTAAAAGTCCATGGAGTAGGCGGCCACCGGGGCGATGCCCGTAAACAGGTAGATGATGGGGGCCGCAAGGAAGATGACGTTCCAGATGCACCCCAGGTATGACCAGAAGGTGGAGGCGTACATGAGCTTCTGGGGAATGGTCATGCCCCGCCTGAACAGGGGGTTGTCGTTCAAGGCCACGTCGATGGTGCCCCCGGCGTACTTGAACCGCTGGACCGCCCAGCTTACCAGGTCCTGGGTGGAGAGCATCTTGGACTCTATGGGGGGGTGGAACACCGACTTCCACTGCCGGTCCGGGTCGGAGTGGAGGATGATGGAGGTGTACATGTCTTCAGAGACGTGGAACTTGTACGGCGTCAGCTCGGTCTCCAGGGCCAGCTCCCGCTGCATGGCCTCGGTGAGGTCGGACTTCAGGGAGAGGTCCTTGATGTCCCGGGTGATGTTTCCGATGAAGCGGTCCATGGCCGTGGAGTAGGATTTCAGGGCCGCTTCCATCACCGCCTCACGCCGGTGGATGGAGCCCGCCCCGCAGCAGAAGGAGGCGTTGGCCCAGTTCCTGCGCCGCTGGATCACGTCGTAGAACATCTGGGGGCTGTTGCAGAACGGGTCTTCCCCCACCATGACCGGGCCCACGATTTTTTCGATGCCCCGGCCGAGGAGGTGGCCCGGGGTGCCGAGCCTTCTCTTCATCACCTGGGCAAGGGGGGTGCCCGGGGGAAGCTCAAAGAACCACTGGGGGGTCTGGACCCAGGCCACGTCCGGGTCCCGGAAGTAGCCCAGGGTGCGCCGGAGCATGGTGGGAAAGGGGCGGGTGTCGGCATCGCAGATGACGATGAAGTCTCCGAAGGTCTGCTCCATGGCGTTTCGCAGGTTGCCCGCCTTGAACCCGATGTTGGAGTCCCGGGTGATGTAGTTGACCCCTTCCTGCCGGGCCACCTCTGCCATGGCCGGGCGCTTGCCGTCGTCCAGCACATGGATGGTGAGGGACAGGGGATGGGGGTAGTCCATGGCCTTGGCGTCCAGGATGCTGAGCCTTACCAGCTCCGGGTCTTCGTCGTAGGTGGGGAAAAAGATGTCCACCTGCAGGGGCCGGTCCTCAAAGGCGTCCGGTTCGGAGACGCACTGGCGGATGGAGGAGGGGGGCTCCTTCATGGGGATGTCCCGTACGGCCCAGAGGTTGATGACAAAGAGGATGAGCCCCACATAGGCAAAGGTCTCGGCCGTTGCCAGGGGCACTGCAAACCAGAGGGCCTCGGGGTTCAGGGAGTCGGTCCATCGCCAGGCAATGTACCAGAATCCCACCCCCAGGCTCATGGTGGCCAGGAACTGCCAGAGAAGCTCCCGGGGGATGGAGTGGGGGATGGGCTCCGGGGGCAGGACCGATTCGTATTTTTCGAAATAGGCGGTCATAAGGCGGTCTCCAGGGCCCTTAAACGGACCATCAGGCCGATGAGGGCTGCGTTGTAGTCGATGGCGTACTCGTTGGTGGCGTAGGAGGTCTCGTTGTCGATGTAGCTCCTGAGCCCCTTGTCCTTGGGGGCGACGCCGTCTTCGGCGTTGACGTTGGGCCCGCCCACCAGAAGTCCCGGGATGTTGATGCCCACGGCCCTGCCGTAGAGGTGGTTGACGTGGTTCACCGAGGTCTCCCCCAGGCCTGTGACGTAACTTATGCCAAAGGGGTTGATCCCCAGAAGGTAGTTGAGCTGGCTGACGGCCGCCGACACATGGGCGGGGTTTTTGGTCTTCTCGGCCGCCAGGGCCAGGGTGATGCCCTCTTCGGCGATCATTTTATTGGATCCCCAGATGATGCGGGGGTTGGCCGTCATCCAGGGGCTTTTTCGCACATTGGCAAGGAGGCTGTCCGCCCGGCGAAGGAGCTTGGCCTCAAGGGCTGCGGTGACCTTGCCCGGTGTGTTTTTGTGGCGCAGGAGGTTGGCCATGCCCAGGGCCGAGGGGTCTTTCCACTCAAAGAGTCCCCAGGGGAGCAGGGGCAGGATGCGCTGCACCTCTGCAAGGAAGGGGGCCTCTCCCGTGGTGATGTAGAGCTCTGCCGCAGCCCAGAACCGGTCGTCCAGGTCCGTGGTGAGGGTGGCCTCCCGGTCGATGGGACCGGCAAGGTAGGGGCCGGAGCCCGTGTCGTCCCCTTTATGGACATCCACCACCATCTCCGGGGTGGCGTTAAGAAAACCCCAGCCGCGCCGGGCTGCCTTAAGGCAGGTCTCGGCAAAGGCGGGGTCCTCTTTTTGGTAGACCCGGGCCGCCATGGCAAGGGCGGCTGCGGCCTTGGCGGTTTCCGGGGAGGAGATGCCGTAGAGGTAGCGGATCTGCAAATCCGCGTCCGGCGGGATGGCCGCGGGCCAGGATGCCCCGGAGAGCTTTCGGTAAAAGGCGCCGTCGCTTCGCTGCATGCGCAGCATCCAGTCAAGGCCCACCCGGACCTCCGCAAGGGTATCGCACAAAGGGCTTTTCTCTTTGTGGGGCAGGGAGAGGTCCAGGCTTTCAAAGAACTCCGGTGCCTCTTCCCGGGCGGCGAGGAGTCTGCCCGCCGTGACGGCGGTGGTGGCCACGTATTTTCCGAAGTCTCCGGCATCGTGCCATCCGCCCCGGGCGTCCACGGTAGAACCTGTGGCGGCAAAGGGATCTTCATGGGCCACCACCCCGTCCCGCGTGTGGCAGGGGCCGTGGACCAGTCCGGTGACAGGGTCGTTCAGGGCCGTGCCGCAGCGTTGCAGAGTGTAGGAGCGCATCAACAGGGCCAGGCCGTCATGGAAGGCCTTGGGGCTGATCTCAAAGGAAACCGAGCGAACCCCCTGCCAGGTGATGCGGTAGCGGCCCGGCCGGGTAAGCCTGGAGAAATCCAGAACCCTCAGGGCGGTGCCGTGGGGCTCTTCCCGGTACGGAGTTCCCGGGGCGATTTCAAGGACGGGGGTGCCGGTGTTCTCATCCACGAGGGTGGCCCGGGCATCCCGTGCGCCCCTGGGCTCTCCGGTGAGCAGGGCGAGTTTGGGCAGGTGGGGCAGGTACCCCACCTGATTGACCAGGATGCGCGTGGGCTCGGACCCCGGGTGCAATGCATTGCCGAGGCTCGCCGCGGGCAGGGCGGCAACCATGAGGGCAAGGATCAGGACACGGGTCACGGTCTGTCTCCTTTCTCCACCCTGAAATCCAGGGCGTTTGTGGCCAGGACCCCGCCGTCGGGGGCGAGGAGGGCGGCTTCCACGCGGTAGGCCCCTGCGCTCAGCCCGGATCTGGAGAGGTGGGTGACTTCCCGGGCGCTGTCTGCATCAACGGCAACGGGCGCCCGTGTTTCGGTGAGAATTTTGTCACCCTGGATGAGGGCCAGGGTCAAGGTGGCCCCGGGGACCCCCTCGGGTCGGTCGTTGATGACCCAGATCCGGGCGGTGACGGTTTCGCTTTCTGTCCAGGTCTCCTTTTCCATCTCAATGCTGGGCAGCAGGGGCTGGTAGGCCCGTTTCAGGGCCTCGTAGCCCGGTTTCGGGTGCCTGAGGTAGTCCACGATGGCCCAGTTCATGGAGGGCCAGCCCTCCACAAACATGAACTGGAAGATGCCCCCCACCGGGGCAAAACGCTGGCGCCTGTACGACTCCGCCGCAAGCTGGGTGAGTTTGGCCTGGTAGGTCTGGGTGGCGTGGATCAGCTCGTCGATGGACTCTCCCCGGGGGATCTTGGCGATTTCAAAACTCTCCCTTTCCTGGAAGTTGTGGTAGGCCCAGAGGTCCCAGGCCTCGCGGGTCCGGGGCCAGAGAGCGTCCGGGGGCAGAAAGCTCTCCAGGGTCTTGCGTGCGGGCAGGGCCTGGGCCCCGTACTCCGAGATCAGGGCCCTGTCCGTGGGCCGGGCATAATCCCGCCAGTGTCCCGAGTACCACCCCAGCCAGGGGTGGTCGGCGGTGGGGGAAATTTTCTGTACGGGCCGGGTGGCGTCGGCTTTGGCCAGGGCCCGCCCCACCGTTTCGCCCAGCAGGCGGTTCTGGCCCGGGGTGTAATTGGGGTATTTCCACTTCATCCACGTGGCATCCCAGGGGGGCTCGTTGTGGCCGCACCAGGTGAAGATGCCGGGGTGGTTGTAGAGAGAGGCCACCATCTCCCCTGCCTGCCGGGCGGCCTCGGCGGCAACCTCCCTGTCGTCTGAGTAGCCCCACTGCAGGGGCATATCCTGCCAGACCAGAAGGCCCATCTCGTCGCAGAGGCGGTAAAAGGCCTTGGGTTCCACGTGGGCATGGACGCGGATGGCGTTGATGTGGGCCTCTTTCATCAGCTGAAGATCTGTTGCCAGGCGCTCTTCGGTCATCTCCGAGAGCCACTGGGAGGCGATGTAGTTGGTGCCCCGCAGAAAGATTCGTCTGCCGTTGATGAACCAGGTGCCGGAGTCAGGGTCCCTTTGGATTTCCCGGAACCCCATGGTCTCCGTGCGTGTGTCCAGAATCGTGTCACCCTGGCGAACCGTGGCCGTGAGGCGGTAAAGGGCCGGTTCACCCAGGTCCCAAGGCCACCAGAGGCTGGCCTCCGGCACCGAAAGGACCATGTGGCCCGTAAGGGCGGGGCCCGTGCAGGGGAACTCCGCCCGGGTGGTGACGGTTTGCTTTGGCTGGCCCTCTGCCGTGTGGGGCGTGATCCCGAGGAGGACCTCCACGGTCTCCCCTTCCATGTCCGGTGTGGCCAGGGCAATGGCCACCCGGGCCTCTGCCCCGCTGCCCGTAAGCTTCGGGGTGACGGCAAGGCGCGTGATGGCAGCCTTTTGGGTGATCCGAAGGGTCACCGGCGCCCAGATCCCTCCGCAGTTTTTCTCCTGCCCCCGGTGGGACCAGGCCCCGCCGGGGCGGGTGTCGTGGTGGTTCAGCACCCCTTTGATGAGGCGCTTGTTCAGGCTCCACTGCCTGCCGTACTCCTCGTTGGGGCTGTTGACCCGCACGGCGATGAGGTTTTCTCCTTGTGTAAGCCGGTCCGTGACATCAAAGGCAAAGGGGGCGAAATAACCCTGGTGGTGGCCCACCCAGGTGCCGTTGATCCAGACGTCGCAGGCATAGTCCACGCCCTCAAAGTGGAGCCGGACCAGGGCGTCTTTCGGCAGGTCAAGGGTCACGGTTTTCCGGAACCAGACCACCCCGGCGTGGTCCAGGCCGCGGAGGTACCAGTTGGCCGGGAGATCCATGAGGGCCCAGTCCCCATGGGAGAGGGCCGGGTCAAAGAGGTTCTCAGGGCCCAGGCCCCCTGTTTTGTAGTGCCAGGGGCCGTCCAGGGAGAGCTCCTGCACGGCATGGCTTTCCGGCGTTTCGCCGGGAGGTGCCTGGGGGGTGATGCAGGCGATACACCCAATTACCATGGCCAGGAAGGCGGCGACCCAGGCCCCTGTGCGTGCTTGGTCCTTGGACGGTATGGGGCGCTCCGGTTTCATGAGGGGGGCTCTCCGTCGGGGGGCGTTGTGGCCGGCGGGCGTTGCCCGCAGGCGGCGCCTCCATACAGGTCCCAGGGACGTGAGGGGTCCTGATACGCGGGGGTGGACCGGTGCTCGTCCCGCAGGAGATCCAGAACGGTTTTTACCGGGGCGAAGGTTTCGGGGGGCACCTCCACGAACACGGTGTTCCACCGGGCCATGCCGCCGTTCCAGAGCCCGGGGTGTTCCAGGGCCTTGAGGTCTCGCCCGGCCTTGGTCTTGCTGGAGATAAAGACCGCCTCCGGGTCCGTGAATTGGGTGAGGTCAAAGGCCCGGCCTTGAAAGTCCCGGAGCCCCAGGACCAGGTCCACGGGGTTGAAGTGGGTGGCGGACTTCAAATATTCCTGCTGACGGGACGAGGAGGGGTCCACGGACGATGCCTCCACGATCTGCAGGGAGGGGCATTCGTCCTGGCCCACCCAGAAGGGACCTCCACCGGCTTCTCCGTGGTTTTCCACCACGCCGCAGACGCGCAAGGGACGATGCAGCCTGTCGATGATCCAGGTGCGGCGGTGTGAGGGCGAGGCCCGGCGAATGGCTTCGGGGATCTTGATGTTGAGGCAGCTTTGGGCGAATTCCATGGCTTCGTCGGCCATGGTGGGCGGCCCGGGCACGCTCAAGAGCTTGAGCCATCTGAAGGTGTCTGCCTGGAGGGTGAGCAGCAGCCCTGCCAGCGCCTTTTTGAAGCGTGTGGTGGGGGGCTTCAAGGGATCGGGGACCACGTTGTCGATGTTCTTGATAAAGACGATGTCCCCTTTCAGGCGGTTCAGGTTGTCCAGAAGGGCTCCGTGGCCGCCGGGGCGGAAGAGAAGGGAGCCGTCGTCCTGTCGGAAGGGGTTGCCGGAGAGGTCCAGGGCCAGGGTGTCGGTGCTGCTCTTCTGGTTAGAAAAGTGCAGGTCGAAACGGACACCGAGGCGGGACTCGTAACCCTGGCGCACATGGTTGAACAGGGCTTCGAACCGGGGCTGGTGATCCATGGAGACCGTGAAGTGGAGCCTGCAGATATCGCTTCTCCCCCTGGCGTAGTGGGCCGCCTCCACCAGATGCTCCTCAAAGGCGGTGCGGGGGCCTTCCGGGGCATGGTGAAAGAGGATGAGGCCCTTGGGGCGCCGGGAGTAATTCAGGCCCACGGGGTGAAGGAGGTAGCGCAGGATCCGTAGGTGGTGGCTGCGGTCCCGGAGGCGGGACAGGGGGATCCCTTCGTGGGCGGACAGCACGGAAAGGGCCTCGTAAAACGCGAACTTGTCCAGGTTGGCCATAAAGGTGACCAGGGCCTTGCTGGCGGCGTCCCCTTTGTCGGCTTTTTTCTGGATCCAGTCCGGCTCCACAAAGGCATCGTCTTTTTCCATGCGGATCAGGTCCTGAAACATGCGGGTGGCCGCCCCCGAGGCCGGGGTGAACTTGGTGATGTCCCGCCTCGGGGCCTCCCGCTCGTATCGGGCGATGCACTCCCGGATGGTGTCCGGGGAGAGCCGGATGATGCCGTCGTCAATGGTGCAGGGCCTGTCCAGGGTGAGGTAGGGGACCCCCTGTTGAAGGATCCTGAGCTGCTCTGTCGCCTGCTCCTCGGAGAGGCCCCGCGCGGCTAAGGCCTCACGGTCTGCCTGTGTAAAGGAAGGTGTCTTCATGGTGCTCCTTTTCCCTTACTTTGGGGGTGGGGATGCAGAGGGCGCCTGATGGGGATCCGGGTAACCGTCCAAGAGGGGATGGGGCCCGAAGTTCTTGGTCATCTCAAGGGTGTTTTTTCCATCGGCCGTGCGATAGGCCACCTGGTCCATGACCTGATGGATAATGAACAGGCCCATGCCGCCTTCGGGCAGCTTGTCCAGGTCCTCGGGGTCAAAGTCCAGGGAGGGGCTGACGGCCGGGTCCATGCTCACCCCGGTGTCGCTGACCTTGAAGGCGATGCGGTCCAGGTAGAGGTCCACGTCCACCTCCACGCGATGGCCCGTGGTGTGCTTGTAGGCGTGTTCAATGGTGTTGTTGATGGCCTCCACCACGCAGGCTTCGATCTGGTAGACCTCCACGTCCGACAAAGGGATCTGGGAACAGATTTTGTTGATGGACAGGCCGATGAGGGAGACGTCCCTCAGGTTGCTGTCGATGGCAAAGGTGATTTTTTTTGAATCCATGGTGGGCTCCTCCTGAGGGGTCAGCTGGAAAGGGCCTGGACCGCTTCGGTCTCCGTATCGAACATCCGGAATACCCGGTCCATGCGCGTGAGCTTGAACATGCTCAGGACGGTTTCGTCGGCTTCGGCAATGACGAAGGCGCCGTCCCGGCCAACCTGCTTGAGGCAGGAGACGATGGCACCCAGCCCGCTGCTGTCGATGAAGTTGAGGCCCCCCACATTGAGGACGATGCGTGTGTTGCCGTCGTCGATGTAGCGGGCCATGTCCGTGCGAAAATCTACGGCCACCTTGGCGTCCATTCTGTTTTCAAGGGAACGGACGATGAAGACCTCTCCCTCTTTGCGTGTCTCTAAACGCATGTGCTGCCTCCTTAAGGTATGGCGATTATGCCCTCCGGGTCAGACCTGGGGCGTTGCGTTCCAAATGTCCTTTGCGTATTCCATGATGGTGCGATCGCTGGAAAACTTGCCCATGCGGGCCACGTTGAGGATCGCCTTTTCCATCCAGATATCGGGGGTGGCGTAACAGGCTTCCACCTGCTCCTGGGCCGTGATGTAGGCCGAAAGGTCCGCCAGGTGCAGGTAGGGGTCGTATTTGCTGAGCAGGCTCTCGCAGACCGGGATGAACCGTCCCGGGGCGTCCGGGCTGAACCGGCCGGTGCCCAGGGCGTCCAGGACCCGTTTGATGGCCGGGTTGGTCTCGGCGATCTCCCAGGGGCGGTAGTTGTGGGAAGCCCGGATGGCCTGCACCTCCCCTGCGGTGAGGCCGAAGATGAAGATGTTCTCCTCCCCCACCTCTTCCATGATCTCGATGTTGGCCCCGTCCAGGGTGCCGATGGTCAGGGCCCCGTTCATGGCAAACTTCATGTTGCCCGTGCCCGAGGCCTCTTTGCCTGCCGTGGAGATCTGCACGCTCAGGTCGGCTGCCGGGATGATCTTTTCGGCCAGGGAGACCCGGTAGTCCGGAATAAAGGCCACCTTGAGGGCGTCGCCCACGCGCTCATCGCTGTTGACGGTCTCGGCCACGCTGTTGATGAGCTTGATGATGCGCTTGGCCGCCTCGTAGCCCGGGGCGGCTTTGCCTGCGAAGATGTAGGTGCGGGGGACCTCGGGGGTCTTGCCGCCCTCTGCGATCTCCAGGTACTGGTGGATGATGTGGAGCAGGCAGAGAAGCTGCCGCTTGTACTCGTGGATGCGCTTGGCGTGGATGGTAAACAGGGAGTCCGGGGAGACGGTGAGGCGGCATGTGTCCCAGATGGTCTGGGCCAGCACCTCCTTGTTGGCCCGCTTCACCGCGGCAAATTCATCCTGGAACGCCGCATCGCGGCTCAAGGGAGCCAGGTCGGCGATGCGGTCCATCTGGGTGACCCATGAATCACCGATGTGCCTGGTGATCAGGGAGGTCAGGTCCGGGTTGGCCTTGTAGAGCCAGCGCCGGGGCGTCACCCCGTTGGTTTTGTTGTTGAACCGTTTGGGGTAGAGGGCATAGAAGTCGGGCAGGAGCTCGGTCTTGACCAGCTCGGAGTGCAGGGCGGCCACCCCGTTGACCGAATGGCTGCCGATGATGGCCAGGTGGGCCATGCGCACCTGGCGGGGGTGGGACTCTTCGATGATGCTCATGGCGGCCAGTCGGCCCGTGTCTCCGGGCCACTTGGCTTTCACCTCGTCCAGGAATCGGTGGTTGATTTCAAAGATGATCTGCATGTGCCGGGGCAGCACATACTCCATGAGGCCCACGGGCCATTTTTCCAGGGCTTCGGGGAGCAGGGTGTGGTTGGTGTAGGCAAAGGTGGCGCGGGTAATGGTCCAGGCCCGGTCCCAGGAGAGGGCATGCTCGTCCACCAGCAGGCGCATGAGTTCGGCAACGGCCAGGGCCGGGTGGGTGTCGTTGAGCTGGATGGCCACCCGGTCGGCAAAGGTGTTGAAGGTTTTGTAGTTTTTTAGGTGGCGGTTCACGATGTCGCGGATGGCACAGGCCACGAAAAAGTACTCCTGGACCAGTCGCAGTTCCCTGCCGGACTCCATGGCGTCGGAGGGGTAGAGCACCTTGGAGACGGTCTCGGAGGTCATCTTCTGCTCCACGGCCCTTAAGTAGTCGCCGGTGTTGAAGATGTCCATGTCGAAATCGTCGGAGGACTTGGCCGCGTAGAGCCTGAGGGTGTTCACCGTGTTGCCCCCGTACCCGGCCACGGGCATGTCGTGGGGGACCCCGATGAGGGTCTTCCAGTCCATCCACATGGGGTTGTAGTTGCCGTCGCGGTCCTTGGCGTGGACGATGCGTCCGTACACCGGGATGATGCACTGCTCCTGGGGGCGCGTGATCTGCCAGGGGGTGCCGTCCCCCAGCCAGTTGTCGGGCTTCTCTTTCTGGTAGCCGTTGTCGATCTCCTGCTTGAACAGGCCGAACTCATAATTGATGCCGTACCCATACCCGGCCAGGCCCAGGGTGGCCATGGAGTCCAGAAAACAGGCGGCGAGCCTGCCCAGGCCACCGTTTCCCAGGGCGGCATCGTGCTCCTGGGCGCGGACTTCGTCGATGTCGGCCCCCATGTCTGTCAGGCTTTGGGCAAAGTCTTCGAAGAGCCCCAGGTTGTACAGGTTGTTCCCAAGGGATCTCCCCATGAGGAATTCAAGGGAGAGGTAGTAAACACGCTTTGCCTTTTTTTTCTCATACCGGGCTTCGGTCTCCATCATCTTGTCGATGAGGTGGTCGCGCACGGCCAGGGCCGTGGCTTCGTAGAGGCTCGGGAGCGTTGCATGTTTCTCCGGGGTTCCCAAGGAGTACCTCAGGTGTTGGGAAATAGACTGGCGATGGGGCGCTGACGGCTTGGCAGGCTTGGCTTTGGCTTTCATTCAGTCCTCCGGGATGGGGTGGGGCCTTCTGTGAGTCGCATCGCATCGGGGTGCGAGCAGGGCCGTGTTGACGTCGACACCTTTGATGAGCAGGGTCGAGGGGCTTACGGGTCGAGGTTGCGGCGTCTGCCTTGTTCCCCGGGGAGGCATCACGTGGGTCGGGAGGGGCATTGTCTTGCCGTGGCGGCAGATGCCATGGTCCGTGGGACCGTTATCTGGTGCGTCGGGTTGGCGGCGATGGGGTGAGACTCCGGCGAAGGGGCCTTCGTGCGTGGAACCATGGGGGCTGGGCGCCATGGATATGAAAGGCGAGTATTACTTATAATTGGTTATAATTACTAATTAATTGCATGGTTTGGGTTGCCGTGTCAAGGGAGAAATCCCAGGGCCCGGATCCGGGGCGGAAGGGGACGCAAGGTCCCCGGGGGCTCCGGCGTGTGGAAAACACGTGAAAAGATCCGCAGGGCCAGGGGTTTGAAAAAATAACCACCGGTCACTATTCGTGTTGACAGCCTTGGTGTTGATCTGTAATCTTTTAGGTATTCCAATGACTAAGTGTACTGTATCGATATGGCGCCGAACGTGGGGAGGCCGTGACACAGGATATCCAGGTCTGATGGTACCGGCAAAATGGAAAAAGCCCGGATGACGTATCCCGGGTATCGAAGTTTGTCTGCGTTCGCCATGGGGTAAATTTCGATGATGACATGGAACCAATGGCGATGAGGAAAAGCGCAGATGAACATATATGTCGGCAATATTGCCTACAGTATGTCCGATGATGAGCTCAGGACAGTGTTTGAGAATTTTGGTGAGGTGGATTCAGCACGCATTATCACCGATCGTGACACCGGCCGTTCCAAAGGGTTCGGGTTTGTGGAGATGCCTGATTCGGATCAGGCTGCCGCAGCCCTGGAAGCGCTCAACGGCTCCGAGATCATGGGCCGGACCCTGACCGTTAACGAAGCACGGCCGAGAAAACCCCGCTCGGACTACGGCGGTGGCCGTCGAGGCGGTTACAACAACGGCGGAGACGGCGGAGGGTACGACCGTTACTAAACGGTGCCTGCCCCCTTTGACGTAAAATGAAGAAAAAGCCCCATGCACCGACCGGCTGCATGGGGCTTTTTTTTATGGGGCAAACCAGTGGCGGGTCCGGGTGCAGACCTTCACCAGCATGAGCATCACCGGCACCTCGATGAGGACCCCCACCACCGTGGCCAGGGCAGCCCCGGACGAGAGACCGAAGAGCATGGTGGCCGTGGCGATGGCCACTTCAAAGTGGTTGGAGGCCCCGATCATGGCCGCGGGGGCCGCATCTTCGTAGGAAAGCTTCAGGGCCCGTGCAGCGGCGTAGCCCAGGGTGAAGATGAGGATGGTCTGGAGAAAGAGGGGTACGGCGATCCAGACGATGGTCAGGGGGTTGGCAAGGATCACCTCGCCCTTGAAGCTGAAGAGAAGCACCAGGGTGGTGAGCAGGGCGGTGATAGTCACCGGGGTGAGCAGGTGGAGAAAGGTCTCTTCAAACCAGGCGCGCCCCCTGGCCTTGATCAGCCACCGCCGGGAGAGGTAGCCCGCCACCAGGGGCAGGGCCACATAAACGGCAATGGAGAGAAAAAGGGCCTCCCAGGGCACGGGGAGGCGGCCGATCCCCAGCAGGAACCCGCCCAGTACCCCGTAGAGAAGCAGCATGGTCAGGGAGTTGATGGCCACCATGACCAGGGTGAGGCCGTCGTTGCCCCGGGCCAGGTATCCCCAGACCAGCACCATGGCCGTGCACGGGGCGATACCCAGGAGGATGCAGCCTGCCAGGTAGCTTCGCCACAGGGGAACTTCGAGCATCCTTATGCCGCCGGAGATCACCACGGTGCCTGCCCCGTGGGCGGCACCTTCGGGAAGGTCCAGGCCAAAGGGCATCTTGACGAGGTCCGTGGCCTCGGGGCCGATGAAGCCCCGGAAGAGGACCCCCAGGAAGAGCATCCCGATGGCGTACATGGTAAAGGGCTTGATCATCCAGTTGAGCACCAGGGTCAGGGTCACCGGCTTTCCGCTTTTCCCCGCCTTGACCACCTCGGCAAAGTCGATTTTTACCATGATGGGGTACATCATGAAAAAGAGGCACACCGCGATGGGGATGGAGACCACAGGGGCGCCGTTGACCCGGATGCTGATGCCGTCCAGGGTCCTGGCCAGCTCCGGGGCGATTTTTCCGAGGAGAATGCCCCCCGCAATGCAGAGGCCCACCCAGACCGTCAGGTATCGCTCAAAGGGGTTTTTCATTTCGCGATGGTCGCCGTCGGGGCGTGGGGTGCTCATGGGGTCTCCTTGTATTGTCTGGCGGGTTATTCGGTGATGGCGTCGGGCAGCGTCTCCACAAAGGCTTTGATCTCATCGCGTACCTTTCGGTAGCAGTCCAGCTCCCCTTCGCGGCTCGTTGCGTCCCGGGCCAGGCGGGGGGGATCGTCAAAGCCCACGTGAACCACCCTGGCTCCGCCGGGGAAGAGGGGACAGGTCTCGTGGGCATGGTCGCAGACCGTGACCACCACATCGATTTTTGTCTCCATGAAGTCGGTAATGTTCTGGGAACGCTGGCCGGAGATGTCCACCCCGGCTTCGGCCATGACGGACACGGCGTCGGGGTTTAACCCGTGGGTCTCGATGCCCGCGGAGCAGGCGGTGATGACATCGCCCTTCAGGTGGCGTGTCCAGCCTTCGGCCATCTGGCTTCGGCAGGAGTTGCCGGTGCAGAGAAAGAGAAGGGTGAGTTTCTGGGGCATGGGGGGCTCTCCTTATGATGAAACGTGAGTTCTGTATTTGTTGATTTTGACGGGTGTGCGCTGAAGGAACATGGGCTGTCAGCTTTCAGGAAACCTCATTCCAGTGTTACATCGGCACCCATTGTATCGTATGGCTGATTTTTACGGCAACTTATTTTCGCCTGCGGGGTCCTGAACGGTGTGCTGTTTCGGGGCAAAACCGGATATTTTTTTATCCCCATGAGAAAAAGAAAGTAAAGAAAATGTCATTCTACGCGAAGACAAGGGGTGTATACGAACGACTCCCTTCTCTGTTCTGGAGAGCGAGTCCGCTGCCATCTCCTCACACAGGCAGGGCAACCCGTACCGGCAGGTACACCCCGGGTGCCGCCCCAGTCGAAAGGCCATAGAACATGACGTTTTCAATCAAACAGAAACTGGTGATCGCTTTTACATGCGTTGCCGTTGTCCCCATCGCCATTATCATGGGAGCGGTGGCCCTTCAATTAAAGCAGCTGTCCATGGACGGGTTTGTGGGGTCCACCACCCGGGAGCTCGCCCAGGTGGACAACGCCATGAACCTATTTCTGGACGGGATCGCCAGCCACGTGACCCAGCTGGCCTCCGACCCTTTGCTCAAAGGGGTGGAGGACAAGGTCACCTCCTATGTGCACACAACGGAAAAGACCCGGGTCACTCCCCTTGAAGACGGAGGCGTCAACGCAGACCTTTACCGTCTTTTCAAGAGGGTTCACGAATCCAGCCCCTCCTATTGCGAGATCTACATGGGCACCGAGGCCGGCGGGTTGCTCACCTCCCTTCCTGCGGTGAAAAAACCGGGGTACGACCCCCGCAAGAGGAGCTGGTACCGTAAGCCCGCCGAGGCAGGCAAGCTGGTGATGACCCCGGCGTATCTCTCCGGCGGTAACGGGCTGACGGTTGTGGGGCTGGTGGCCCCGGTGACCGGGCCCGACGGCAGGCGCACCGGGGTGGTGGGCATCGATGTCTCCCTGTCGCGCTTAACCGATATGATCCACGGCATCCGCATCGGCGAAAGCGGGTTTGCCATCCTGGTCCAGGGAGACGGAACCATCCTGGCCAACCCCCATGATCCTGACACAAACTTCAAAAAAATGACGGAGCTGGATTCGCCTGCCTATGCCACCCTCAACGAAATCGCTTCGGGCCACGTGGCCGTGGAGATGGGCGGGGTGGATTGCCTGGCCGATGTCTACACCTCTCCCACCCTGGGCTGGAAGCTCATCGGCGTCATTGAGACCCGGGAAGTGATGGGGCCGACCCGGCGCCTGACCCTGATGATCCTGGGAGTCAGCGGCGTGCTTTTTCTTCTGGCCGCAGGGGCGGCCCTTGGCCTGGCCCGGGTGGTGACGCACCCCATTGTCAACACCGCCGAGATGCTGCGGGATATCGCCGAAGGGGAGGGCGACCTCACACGTCGCCTTGAGTCAGACACAGCCGATGAGGTGGGGGCCCTTGCCACCTGGTTCAACGCCTTTATCGAGAAAGTCCACGGGGTGATCCGCACCCTTGCGGAGAACGCCGAGGCCGTGAAGGACTCCGGGGGAGAGCTTTCCCGTCTCTCGGTGACCATGTCCGACGGGGCAGCCGAGATGAACGACCGCGCGGGGACGGTGGCGGCTTCTGCCGAAGAGACCAACCGCGTCATGGCCGATGTTGCCGCTTCCACCGAGCAGGCCGCCTCCAACGTGAACATGGTGGCCGCGGCCACCGAGGAGATGCGCGCCACCATCGAAGAGATCGCCGGGAATTCCGAAAGGGCCCGGGGCGTCACCACGGAGATGGTGCACCAGGCCAAAGAGGTGCGCGTCATCATGGATGCCCTGGGGGCTGCGGCCGGGGACATCGGCAAGGTCACCGAGGCCATCTCCGAGATCTCGGAGCAGACCAACCTGCTGGCACTGAACGCCACCATCGAGGCGGCCAGGGCCGGTGAGGCGGGTAAAGGCTTTGCCGTGGTTGCCGGAGAGATCAAGGCCCTTGCCGGGCAGACCGCCGAGGCCACCGGCGAGATCCGGCAGCGCATCGACGGGGTCCGGGACTCCTCCACCCGATCCGTGGAGGGGATCGGCCGGATCTCTGCCGTCATTGATGAGGTCAGCGAGCTGGTGGGTGCCATCGCCGCTGCCGTGGAGCAGCAATCCGGCTCCACCGGCGAAATCGCCGAGAACCTTGCCCAGGCCTCCCGGGGCCTGGAGGAGGTCTCCGGTCAGGTGGCCCAGTGTGCCGGGGTCTCAGGGGAGATCGCCGAGGAGATGGCCGGGGTGAACCGGTCCGCAGGCCGCTTCACCGAAAGCAGCACCGCGGTCCACGGGCGCTCCGAAAAATTGGCGGGCCTGGCCCAAGGCCTTAATGAGGTGGTGGGGCAGTTCAAGATCTGATGGATTAAGGCTGCCCCTACCCGTACAGGAGTTTTCTGATGTCTTTTACCGTTATGATCGTTGTGTTGCTTGCGGCTCTTTTGCACGCAACCTGGAATTTCCTGGTGAAAAACACCCCGGACAAGCACGTGAGCATGACCGCCGTGGTGCTGGGGCACACGCCCTTTGCCCTGGGCGCCCTTCTGGTGGCGCCCCTGCCATCCCTTGACGCCTGGCCCTACCTGGTGGCAGGGGCCCTGCTCCATGTGGGGTACCAGCTCTTTTTGCTGGCCTCCTACCGCATCGGGGACTTAAGCCAGGTCTATCCCCTGGCCCGCGGGGTGGCCCCCATGATCGTGGCCGGTGTGTCTGTGGGGCTTCTGGGGGTGGAACTCTCCTTCAGTGAGCTGGCCGCCATCGGGATCATCGGCACCGGGATCATGAGCCTGACCCTGGTGCGCAAAAGCGACGGGCTCCGCAACGGCCAGGCCGCGTTTCTCTCCATTGTGACGGGGTGTTTCATCGCCTCCTACTCCCTGGTGGACGGCATGGGGGCCCGGGTGGCGGGCACGGCCCTAGGCTTTTACGGCTGCCTGTCCGTGCTCAATGCCATGGGGTTTGCCGCGGTGATGCGGGTCCTCCGGCCCGGGATCCTGACCCGGGTGGTCTGCCACGAGTGGGCCTTTGCCCTCAAGGGCGGGGGCGCTTCCTTTTCCGCCTACGCCATGGTGACCTGGTCCTTTACCCTGGCCCCCATCGCCATGGTGGCGGCGGTGCGGGAGACCAGCATTATTTTTGCCCTGCTCCTTGGGGTGCTGGTGCTCAAGGAGCGGCTGGACCTGATGAAGGTGGTCTCCACCCTCATGACCCTTCTGGGCGTGGGCATCCTGAGGCTGAACCGGTAGGCGGCCATGGCGTGACCGGCGGCCACTTTCTGCAAGTGGGCAGGCCCTGTGCTTTTTTCCATCTGTTCTTTGTCGTCTGATTTGCGGACTTTACCTCCGTCCCTGTCCGATACCCCCGCATCGTAAGGAATAAATCAGTAAAGGCGGTGCTCGGGTATGCCGAATAAATTTGAGAGGTTGGAAACATGACGGTGTGTTCCTTTAGAGGTAGCATTTGTCGCGATATATGGCTTGGTTTTTGAGGGGGACCGATGCCTGTCCGGTATGGTCGGCAGACACGGCTAAGGAACGGAAGGAAAGGAGGCTGCTCTGTATGTTGAAACTCAGTGATATTCCCTTGAAGAAAAAACTGGTGGGAAGTTTTTTGCTGCTCTCGGTGGCAACGGTGGTGATCGGGCTTTTCGGACGATACGCCGCCACCACCATCGGGCGCTACCTTCAGACGGCCACCGAAGAGAGCCTGCCGGCCATGGAGCACATGGCGGAGATGCGTGAGCTGGCAAACCGGTTTGTGCAGGCTCAGCAAGGGCTCCTGAGCGCCTACCTGGACCCGGAGGCCCTCCAGGCTGAATACGAACAGCTGGAGACCATCCGCACGAAATACGGCGAAAGCATGGCGGCCTTTGAGGCCTTTCCCCGGTCACCGGAGGTGGACGCGGCGTGGAAGGCCTACACCCAATCCTTTGATGAGTGGACGGGCGTGAACGACGCCTTCTTTGCCAAGCTCAAAGAGCTGGAGGCCACGGGCATCCTCAATCCCCTTCCCCTCCACGCCGAGACCCTGAAGGCCAAAGGGGCCTTTGACGCCGCCGTCAACCGCATGGCCAGGCGGATCTACACCCTGGAAGACAAGGACGGCACGGACTGGAACGTCATTGCCGAGTCCCTTTATACCTGGGGCCAGAAATACCCCCTCGTCAACGAGGTGATCGAAGGGGAGCTCATGAACATCGAGCTGGAGGCCATGTCCCTGCAGCGGCACTTCAGCCAGATTGATACCTTTGTGGATCAGGGCTTCAGGTCCCGGGCCGCGGGGATTTACCAGCAGGACCTGCTGCCCGTGCAGTCCAGTGTCTCCGAGGCCTTTGCCAGGATCGGCGAGGAGGTGGACAAGGCGGTGGCCGTGAACATCGAACTCAACGCCATGGCCAACGGCCCCTGCCTGGAAAAACAGACCCGGACCCTGGCCCTTCTGGACGAGGCCGTGGCCGCCCTGAGGCAGGACGCCCGGCACCTCACCGAGGACGGGCATGCCCTGTATGCCAAGATCCAGGCCGCCAACTTCATCATCATGGCGGTTGCCGTGGCCCTCTCCCTCTTTTTCGGGGTGGCCATCAGCGTGGCCATCACGTCTCCCCTCCAGGAGGGGGTCGATCTTTCCCGGAGCATGGCCGAAGGGGACCTCACCCGGACCTTGTCGGTGAAACGGGGCGATGAGATCGGGGCCCTGTCGTCGTCGTTGAACAGTGTGGTCAAGAGCCTTCACACCATGATGGGGAGCATCAACGAAGGGGTCGACCACCTGGCCCGTTCTTCCAGTGAACTCTCCGCCGTCACCGCCCAGGTGAAATCCGGGGCCGCAGGGACCTCCGAGCGCTCGGACGCCGTGGCCGCCGCCGCCGAAGAGATGAACACCGGCATCGCCTTTGTGGCCTCCTCCGTGGAAGAGGCGGCCGACAACATCTCCTCGGTGGCCTCCGCTGCCGGGCAGATGGCCTCCACCATCGAAGAGATCGGCAAGAACGCCAACACGGCCAAGGAAATCACGGACTCTGCGGTCTCCGGGACCAAAAACGCCACGGAAAAGGTGGGGGCCCTGGGCGAGTCCGCCCATGAGATCGGCACCATCTCCGAGACCATTTCGGGCATCTCCCAGCAGATCAACCTCTTGGCCCTGAACGCCACCATCGAGGCGGCCCGTGCCGGAGAAGCCGGGCGGGGCTTTGCCGTTGTGGCCGGTGAGATCAAGGACCTGGCCGGTGAGACCTCCGGGGCCACGGAAAAAATCCATGAGCAGGTGGCCGATGTCCAGGCGCAGATCGAGTCCACGGTCTCTGAGATCTCCAATGTCTCCTCCGTGGTGGGAAAGATGGAGGAAATCGTCTCCATCATCGCCTCGGCCATGGAAGAGCAGGCCATTGCCACCAATGAAATCGCCGGAAACATCGAGGCGGCCTCGGCCAAGGTGGAGGATGTGAACCGGCAGGTGGGGAAAAACTCCGCCACCGTGGCCTCCATTGCCCGGGACATCGCCGATGTCAACGTGTCGGCCCGGGAGATCACCGGCAGCACCGACATCCTGACCCGGTGCGCCGGGGACATGAACAGCTTGGCCGGTGAGCTCAAAGGCATGACGGGGCGCTTTACCCTGTAACCCCTCCTTCTTTTGCCTTGTGTTGATTCTGCCCGGATGGCCCACAGCCCGTGAATCTCAGGATTCACGGGCTTTATTTTTGCCCTTTGGCTGGGGGACGGCCCTTTTTCGTCCGTCGGGCGGGCCTGGATCGGGTCGTTTGACAGCGAATCATTGATCGTGGTACGTCCTGTTGACAATAAATCTTCAGCAGGACGGCGGCTTCTTCTTATCCCATTCTTGCTGGCCCGGCCTTTTCTCGCCGGGCATCGCCGCGTCCGTTGCCCGATACAATGACCCCAAACGTAAGTGAATTCGTTTCATGAACTATACATATCGATCCCTTCTTGCTGTCCTTCTGGCCGCCCTTTTGTTTACCGCCTGTGACGAACACGATGAGAACTCTTTATCAGCTGGTGCCGATGTCGCCGACGCCCCGGCCGTGGTGTCGGAAGCACAGGCCCCCGCCCTTCCCCCGGAGCCCCGGGAGACCCTGGTCAAGGGAAAGGTCTCTTCCGGAAACACCGCGGCTTCCATTTTAAAGCAGTGGCTCTCGCCATCGGAAGTCTACGCCTTTGCCGGGGCCTGCACCCCGGTGTACGATCTCACCCTGATCCAGGTGGGCAACACCTGGCAGGTGGCCACCCTGGACGAAGAGTTTGCCCGGTTTGAGTATGCCATTGATTCGGAGAGTTATCTTGAGGTGTCCCGGGAGGGGGAGGACTACACGGCCGTGGTAAAGCCCATCGCCTACGATGTGCGCACCGAGACGGTGACGGGTTCCATTCGGACCTCCCTGTACGGGGCCATGTTTGACGTGGGGGAAAAGCCCGAACTGGCAGTTCGCATCGGCAACCTGATGGGCTGGGAGATCGATTTTGTCCACGACCTGCGGGTGGGGGACACCTTTTCGGTGCTTGTGGAAAAACGGTATGCGGGGGACCGGTTCAAGGGGTACGGAAAGATCCTGGCCGTGGCCTTCACCAATCAGGGGGTGCTCCACGAGGCCTTTCGCATGGAAGAGCCCGACGGCAGCGGTGAGTACTACGCCCCGGACGGCAGGAACCTGCGCCACGTCTTTCTCAAGACCCCCGTGGCCTTTACCCGTATCTCCTCGGGGTTTTCCCTGAGGCGCTACCATCCCATCCAGAAACGCTACAAGCCCCATTACGGCGTGGATTACGCCGCCCCCACCGGAACCCCCATCTACGCCATCGGCAGCGGCACCCTCAAACGGGTGGCCTCCAACAACAGCTCGGGCAACCACATCCTCATCACCCACGGCAACGGCTATGAGAGCGGCTACCTGCACATGTCCCGTTTTGCCAAGGGCATGCGCACCGGCAAAAAGGTCAAGCAGGGAGACCTCATCGGATACGTGGGCTCCACCGGCCTTGCCACCGGGCCCCACCTCTGCTTTCGCATGAAGATCCACGGAAAGCCCGTGGACCCCACCAAGATCGACACCCCCCGTGCCTCGTCCATCGACAAAACCCGCAAAGACGAATTTTCCCGCATCATGGCCCGGTACCGGCCCCAACTTCTGGATTCCATCGCCAAGATCGCAGGCGGCGACCAGAAGGCAGCTGGCGAGGCCACAGAATCCAAAGGGTGATCTATTACCCGTCGCCCGTCCTTAAAGCCAGCCTCCGGCGGGTCGCTTTTTTAAAAAAAAGCTCCGCAAAAAACTCTTCTAAGGCACCCGCGCTACGTTTTGATCGCCCTGAAGGGCGATCAAAACGTAGCGCGGGTGTGAAAATGTCGAAATTATTTCGGCGTAGCCTGGAAGGCTTACTTAAGACCTGTTTGTCAAACTTTTTAAAAGTTTGGCCCCCGGCAGGGCCGCCGGAGGCAATTTTGAGCTGAATAGTTACATGATTTCTAACTATTCAAGGTGCCCCACCTGGCCGCCGGAGACCTGATTTTTCCACCCACTTTAACCATAGAAAGCACAGCTCTTTTTAGTGACTGGCTTCTGCCTGGAAGAGGCAGGCCTCCGGGTCCTTCAGGGCCAGGTGTCCGTCTGTTGCCTGCAGGGTGAGGATACGGCCGTTTTCAGGAAGCCGGATGTCGCCGAGCTCCCAGATGGCCTTGTCCAGGAAGTGGGCCAGGGCTGTTTTGATGGCGATGGCATGGGAAACAAGGAGGATGGCCTGGCCTTGGTGGGCCCGGAAAAGCTCGTCGATGGCGGCAAGGACCCGTGTTTGCACCTGGCTGTACCGTTCGGCCCCGGGCAGGTCAAAGTCCTGGGGCGCTTCCCAGAAGTCCCGGCACGCCTTGGGGTGAATTTTTTCCGCCTCGGCAAGGGGCATGCCCTCCATGGGGCCCAGGCCGATTTCCCGGAGTCCTTCGTGGTGCGTCAGGGAGATGTCGCGGTCTCCGATGATCCCGTTGGCCGTTTCCACGGCGCGGCCCGAGGGGCTTGAAAAGGCTGCGGCGATGGGGGTGCCTGCAAGGATGTCTCCAGCGGCCCGGGCCTGCTTGCGGCCGGTCTCCGTAAGGGGTGAGTTCAGGTGGCCTTGAAGGCGGCGTTCGACGTTCCAGGTGGTCTGGCCGTGACGCACGAGAAAAAGGGTGGTGGGGGCAGGTGTCATGGCAGTATCCCGTCTTCTTGAAGGGTTCATGTGAAAACGTGGATGAGCATACCGCGATGCCTGCAAATTGCAAGGGGGTTGAAAAAAAGAAGGCGATGGTTGCGGGGCGGGTGAGGGACGAGGCAAAGACAGGCCCCCGGGTTCGCAAACACTCCGGGTCCAAAGTCCCTCCACATGTGCTGACGGGTTTAGCAAACAGGCCGTTAAAAAACAGATTCACGCCGATCACCATCAACGGCGAATGCGCTTTTCCCCGAGGAACAAGGGAAAGAGCGCATTGGCAACCTGCTTTGGAGGTGGCTTACCTCTGCGGTTAGTGAAGGACAAGCTCCCGGGCCATTTTGCCTGCGGCACCGGCGTCCGGGGCAAATCCGTCGGCTCCGATGCGGTCCGCAAAGTCCTGGTTCAGGGGCGCGCCGCCCACCATGATCTTCACGGAGTCGCGAAGGCCCGCTTCGTTGATGGCCTCGACGGTCTCTTCCACCACGCACATGGTGGTGGTCAGAAGCGTTGAGAGCCCGATGATGTCTGCCTTGTGTTCGATGGCCGCCTCGATGAATTTTTCTTTCAGCACGTCCACTCCCAGGTCCACCACGTTGAACCCCGCTCCTTCCAGCATGATGCAGACCAGGTTCTTTCCGATGTCGTGCAGGTCCCCGTGCACGGTGCCGATGACGATGGTTCCCACCTTTTGGACGCTCTCCCCGGTGAGCAGGGGTTTCAGGACCTCTACGCCAGCTTTCATGGTGTGGGCGGACATGAGCATTTCGGGGACGAAGGTCTCCCCGGCGGAGAATCGCTCTCCCACAACATCCATGGCCCGGATGAGCCCCTGGTTGAGGATTTCGTCGACGGGGGTTCCGGCTTCAATTTCAGCGTTGACATCTGCAACCACTTTGGCGGGATCAAGGCCGATAACGGCATCGAAGACACTTTCAACAGACATATTGCTTACTCCTTTGATGAAGACGGACAGATGGCATCGTCCTTCCCGGAACCTGGCGGTTGGTTGGGGCCGGGAAGGCGCAACCCAAAGCCTGCGCCTGTGGTCGGGTGCGTACCCGTCCGTCGAAAAAACAGATCGGTTGACTGGACAGGACCTTTTGCGGGGTGCCGTCCTTGCAGCGGGTTCCCTTGAACGGTGCCTGGGCATCAGGGCGTTCCGCTTGCGCGGTGCATGGGGAAGACGGGGGATGGCTGTGTGACAGTGGCTTCCCGGCATCTTCAGGGGCATCATGGCACAGGGGGTATGGGGTGTCAATATAATATGGGAATTAATAATCATTATCCCACAATATGAGAATAATGGGGCGCGGGGGCACCTCGGAACCTGGGATTTTACTTGCAATTTTCTCGGGGCGTGGGTATGTCATCGTTGTGAATTAATGATGGATTCGCGGTATTCTGCAGGCCGGTCCGGCCGAAAGAGAGTGACGGATCCCAAGACACCACAGGTTGGATTCCATGATTCAAGGCGCACAAAGTGTGTATCGTACCCTCAATATATTGAAGATGATCATTCAGCGGGGGGAGTCCCCCACCACCCTCAAAGAGGTGAGCGAGACCATGGAGATCACCACCTCCACGGCCCACAGGCTCCTTTCGGTGCTGACGGACTGCGGGTTCCTCTCCTTTGACCAGAAAAGCAAGACCTACATCATCGGTTCGGACAGCGTGATCTACTCCGGCCTCTCCATGGAGCACTATGTGCGGACGAGCTACGGGGCGCTGGCAGGCAACGTGGCCCGGATGTTCGGGTACACCACCTCCCTGTTTATCCGCGAGGGGGACGACTGCAAATGCGTGGGGATTTACCAGGGCACCAACGTGATCCAGCTGGCCGCCTGTCGGCCCGGAGAGCGGGCGCCCCTGGGATTCGGTTCTCCGTCCATGGGCATGCTGGCCTTCCTCGACGATGCGAGAATTTCAGCCATTCTGGACCGGAACACAGAGCGGCTCCGCGATGTGCTGCTGGTGGACCGTGAGACCTTTATGGAGTTTGTGGCCCTCTCCAGGAAGCTGGGCTACGGGTACGCCGAGTCCTTTCTTGTCCAGGGCGGCCTCGGGGTCTCCTATCCCTTGAAATTCGAGGGGAAAATCGTGGGGGCCATGGCTGTGGATGCCCTTGTGGGGCGTGAATGGGAGTCCAAGCGTGACGAGCTGGTGGGGTACCTGAAGCAGAATATCGTCTGACAGGGCGTTGCCCGGACATGACGTTGCAAGGCTGGCGGATCGCTTTTTTATAAAAGCACCGCCTTTTTTTTTGCAGGTGCCATAAAAAAGCCCCCCTCCACGGATGAAGGGGGGCTGGCTGGCCTTTCGAGTCCACCCTGTGGGGGACCCGGGAGGAAATCAGCAGGCGATGGGGTACTGGCCGAACTCCACGGCGGCCTCCAGCATGGCCACGACATTTTCAGGGGAGATGTCGGACTGCATGTTGTGGACGGAGCCCAGGATGTAGCCGCCGCCCGGGGCGAGGTCCCGGATGCGGGTGGCCACTTCCTTGCGGACGTCGTCCACGCTGCCGTTGGGCAGGACATGGAAGGTGTCGATGGCGCCCCAGAAGGAGAGCTTGTCCCCGAAGCGTTTTTTGAGCTGGTCGGTCTCCATGCCCGTGGCCGAGACCTGGACGGGGTTTAAGATGTCCACGCCGATCTCCACGAGGTCGTCCAGCAGGCCGGTGACGGCTCCGCAGCTGTGGTAGTAGAGCTTTGCCTTGGTCATGCTCTTGATGTAGCTGAAGAGTTCGGCCTGGTAGGGCTTGATGAACTCCCGGTACATGGGCATGGACATGAAGGGGGCGTTCTGCATGGCCAGGTCGTCGGCGCACTGGATGACATCGATGTACTCACCGGCCTCTTGCAGGAAGAGGCGGGCGTTCTCTTTTCGGTGATCGCAGACCTTGCGGAGCAGGGCGTGGGCGAAATCCTTTCTGGCCATCATATCCATGAAAAACTCGGGCATGCCGCGCATGCACCAGCACTGCTCAAAGAGGTTGCCGGGGCTTCCCATGCATCCCACCACCGCATACTCCCCTTCGTCGTGGAGTTTTTTTGCCTCTTCCCGCACATGGCTGAAGTCAAAGTCCGTGGCCGCATGGGGCCACGGGTGGTTTTCAATGGCCTCCAGGGTGGGCTCTTTCATGTTGTACTCATGGATGGTGGCGTATTCACCGTCCACTTTCCTTTTGACTCCCCACTGATCCGTGAAAATTTCGCAGCCGTCTTCGGTGAACTCCTGCTTCACGTCCTCGCCCAGGACCACCATGTTCTTGGGCCGCACATGGCGGAAGTCGGCGTTGTACATTTTCAGGAAGTACTCGTCGATGAAGGCTGTCTGCCACACCTTGGACATGATCTCCGTGGTGAGGTCCTCTTTCCCGTGCTTTTTCTTGAAGGCCTCGTATCCGTTGAGCATGAGGGTGGTGTTGCGACCTCCCAGGTCGATGGGAACCCGGTCCGGCTCTTCGTGGTTCAGGGCGGTGAGTGCGCGTTCTTTATGGTTCATGGATCACTCCTTCATCCCGGAAAGGGATCTCGTGTCTGTGGGTTCACGTCGGTTGAGCACCGGGGCTCCGGGCCCTGTTGCGGGTGCCGGAAAACCCCTTGTTTCTTTAAGCTGCCGTTCAGCTGAACACGGCCGGGGCGGACGCGTGGTCGGCCCGGGGCGTTTTCGGCCGAATCGTCCCCCGGGCCCTTTCAAGGGATCGGGGGACGCCTCCGGTCAGGGTGGCTAACCGGAGGCTGTGGAGGGAAGCACTGGGGTTACTTTGCCTCGAGGGTGGCTTCGACTCGGTCGATGAGGGCCTTGCCGCCGATGAAGTCGTAGAACTCGGGCCAGACCTTCTCCTTGGCCAGGCGGATCCACTCCTCTTCATCGGTGAGGTTGTCCATCTGGACCCCTGCGGCGGCCATGGCTTCTTTGGCCTTGGAGGCTTCGCTCACCTGGAAGAGCAGGTTGTACTGCTGGGCCTCGATACCGGCGCGGGTCAGGATGTCCCGGGTCTTCTGGTCGTATTTCTTCCAGCTGCGCTCACCCACGGAGAGGAACTGCAGGGCATACATGTGGTGCACTTCGGTGCAGTACTTCTGCACTTCCTGGAATTTGGAGGTGTGCATGACGATGTAGGGGTTGTCCTGGCCGTCCACCACGCCCTGCTGAAGGGCGGTGAAGGTCTCGGGCCAGGAGATGGGCACAGGGTTGGCACCCCAGGCCCGGTAGGTGGCCATGTGGATTTTGTTCTGGGGGATACGGATCTTCAGGCCCTTGACGTCCTTGAGGGAGGTCACGGGCCGCTTGTTGTTGGTGAGGTGGCGGAAGTTGGAGTAGACCCAGCCGAGGATACGGAATCCCCCTTTTTTGACGCAGGTCTCGTTCCAGTAAGCGCCGAGTTCGCCGGTGGTGGCTTTCACCGCATCGTACTCGTTTTTGATGAGGTAGGGCATGGTGAGGGTGCCCAGCTCTTTGACAAAGGGAACGGCATTGCCGCTGAAGACCAGGGACATGTCAAGGGTCCCTTTTCGCGTGGTCTGAAGCATCTCGGTTTCGGTGCCTAGGGCGCCGCCGGAGAAGAGCTCCACCTTGATTTCGCCGTCGGAAAGACCCTCCACAACAGCTTTGAAACGCCGGGCGTAAACGCCTTGATCAGATTCTGGGGGATCTCCGTAGCCCAGCTTGATGGTCTGTGCGGCCTGGGCGCCTGAGAGGCCGAACACGGCCAGGGTAAGGAATGAAAGGGCAACGGCAAAAGACTTACGTAACATACTACCTCCTCCTATACGCATTGTTGATTGGGCATATACGGCTTGGGGCGGATTGGGACCCCGGGTCACCATATCAGGGATATATGCCGTGTCCGTTCCCCATGAAGGCAACGGACGGTGTACGCGTTCGCATGGTTCGATCCGCAGCGTTGCGGGTCGAAACAGGGCACCCGGGAGATCGTCGGGCAGAGCGATCCGGGCACCCAGCGGTATGTATCTGGAGGCGGGCCCTGGTGGGCGCCGCGTGGTCTCTTTCTATGGTACGTCCCTGTGACGTCTTGCATTGATGATGTGACCCGTGCCACAGGGCATGGTGGCGCAGTGCAAAGGTTTCAACGTCACAACAGGGATGTCCGTGCCCCTTGGGTTGCGTCGGGGCGGGTTTGCCGAAGAGAGGGGGCATGGACCTCTCTGCTCACCCCGATGGTTGATAAGGTGGCACAACCTTTTGGATGGTGTCAACACAATATGAAAAAATAAAATAGTAATTTCATATTGTGGGAAAATGACAAAAGAAGGATCTACCCGTGCTGTGGTGGATATGCAAGGGTTTGTCTCGTTGATTCAATGGGATATGGGCGATGGATGGTGTGGGCGGGGCACCCGGGGCCGGGAGGTATCTATCCGTCGGGTGGACGACGGATAAGAGGGTGACATGCGTTTTGTGCCCTTTTTCTGGTGTGCGGGTCTTATCTGTGGGGTAACGCGGGGCACATAGGCGAACCCGGGCACCGGCAGGGAAGGAGGGGGCCGAAGCCACAGGGGGACCGCCCCGGTGGTCCGGGGGTGTGGGTTCCCGTTCGTGTTCAGCGGTGCGTGGGACATGGGCTATGGGGTGTCTTCAGGCTGGGTGTGCCCCTTGCAGGGAGAAACGCGATGGGGTGGCGGCGGGGCATTGCCATGGGGCGATGCAGGACAGAGGGCTCTTTTTGTGTCCCGTGTTCGGGTGCTGTGGGGAATGAAAACGCATGGTATCGGCGAGTCGTTGTCACCGGTCAGTACGGGAGGTGGGGATGCCTTGGGGGCTTGTTCAGGGATGCTCTTCCCACCAGCCTTTCCGGATATGGGCTTCCCGCTCCATTTCCGCCACCTGCTTGATCTTGTAAGCGGCGTCCCGGAGGATACCGTAAAGGATCCCGCATCCGCTGTCTTCACGGTCGCTGTCCCCTCTTTCCGCCAGCTGGATCATGGCCTCAACCAGTTCAAGGGTTGTCTTTATGTTGTGGTCACATGCTCTCACGATTTGTCTCCTGCTTGGGTTCCGTTCAACAGGGCGCTCCGCAACGGGCGTTTCCCTGTGATTCAACCTTTCAAGATACATGCCAGAGGTGCGGGAGAACGGGGGATAAGGCAGTGGAAACCGCTGGAGGCCCTTGGGTAACGAAGCAAATGTGCCGTGGCATCAGATAGATCGGGCTGCATGGCGGTCAGGTCATGTCCGGCGGTGCGGCCGAAAATGCGGGGAAGGCTTAAGGGGCGGGCTGTGTCTCACAAAGGAGGAATGAAACAGAGATGTCTTACCAATACAGGGGAGACAGCCCCCGCCGCAGGGGCGGGGGCTGACTCAAAGCTCATCCCGAAGGGACGAATCAGGCCTCTTCCACGGGTTTACCGAAGAAGAAGAGGATGCCGATGAGGGCCGTTACGGCCACGGGCAGGATGATGTACACGGGAACACCGAGGCCTGCGGGGATGTAGCCGAGGAACACGGTGACAAGGGCCACGGTCACGGCGTAGACCAGCTGGGTCCGTGTGTGGTCGATGTGGTCACAGGCCGCCCCCATGGACGAGAGGATGGTGGTGTCGGAGATGGGGGAGCAGTGGTCCCCGAAGATGGCACCGGTGAGGACCGCGCCGATGTTCATGAGCATGTACCCGCTCTCCGGGTTGATGGCGTGGGCCAGGGGAATGGCCAGGGGCATCAGGATCCCCATGGTGCCGTAGGAGGTACCCGTGGCAAAGGAGATAAAGGAGCCCAGGATAAAGATGATGGCCGGCAGCGTAAAGGGCGGGATGGCGTCGGAGAGAACCGACACAAGGTACATGGCGGTGCCGAGCTGCTTGATGACGGAGCTTAAGGACCAGGCCAGAAGGAGGATGACCCCGGTGATGACAAGGGACTTCACGCCCTGGACCCAGGTGTCCACGGCCGCCTCGATGGTGTAGATCTTCTGGGTGACCCCCAGGATCATGGCCACGATGCCGGCGAACAGGGCCGCCTCAAAGAGCACGATGGAGGCGTCCGACGCACCGAAGGCTTCCCGGATGGCGGTGAAGGAGGCCGGGCTCTCGTTGAGGAGCTGGATGAGGGCGGCGTCGTCCCCGCCCATGATGGCGCCCCGACCGTTGAAATAGAAGCCGACGAAGGCCCCCAGGATCAGGGTCATGATGGGGATGATGGCGTTCCAGATGTTGAGCTTGACGGACTCGTCGGGCTCAAGGCCGGTGGACTCGGCGGCCACCATGGGCTTGGCGCCGTCAGCCAGGACCTTGCCGGTTTTGCGTGCCCGCCTCTCGGCGGTGAGCATGGGGCCGAATTCCCGGAGCATCACGGCCGTGGCCACGATGAAGATGAGGATCAGGATGTTGTAGAAGCGAAAGGGGATGGTGCCCACAAAGAGGCCGTAGGCGTTGGCCTCGATGCCAAGCCCTGCGTAGCCGTCCTTGATGAGGCCGATTTCGTAAGCCACCCAGGTGGAGATGAGGGCAATGCCCGCAATGGGGGCGGCCGTGCCGTCGATGATGAAGGCCAGCTTTTCCCTGGAGATCTTCATGCGGTCGGTGACCGGTCGCATGATGGGGCCCACGGTGAGGGAGTTGGCGTAGTCGTCGAAGAAGATCAACAGGCCCATGAACCAGGCGTAGAGCTGGGCGCTGGTGGCGCCGGTGGCTTTTTTGGCCAGGGCCTCGGCGATGGCCTTGGCGCCGCCCATTTTGGAGACCAGGGCGATGAGGCCGCCGATGGCAAGGCACTGCAGGACGATGCCTGCGTTCCAGGGATCGGCAAGGGAGCTCAGAACCTCGTGGTTGAGCTTGATGAAGCCGTTTTGAAAAGCGGAGATCACACCGCCTTCAAGGGAGAGCATGAAGGTGCCGGAGAAGATACCGGCAAACAGGGAGAGCACCACGTTGCGGGTGACAAAGGCCAGCACGATGGCCACCACCGGCGGGATCAGGGTGAGCATCTTGAAATGATCCGCGTTGGCCTTGGCCACCGCAGGATCGGCGGCCAGGAGCATCGCGGGGACTGCAAGGGTCAATAAAAACGAAACGGCCGTAAACAAGGCCATTTTGCGTGAACGAACCATGGGTATCCTCCTTAAACTGTATCGCATGTGTTGCAAGGGTTACCCGGCGGCCAGATCCCACCGGGTCGAGTCGTATGGCAAGGCTGTGTGGCTGCCGTGCAGTGGGGCGTGCCACACCTGTGATGCCGTCAGGGGTATTTCATCGCGCGGCATGCTGACTTTTATGAACGGTTGTCAGTACTTTTCATGAGATTGCCGTCATTGAGAAAAAGCAGGAATGAGGTAGGAAAGCAAGGGAAAAATGAGGGGGATGCCGGGAGAACGTGGTGAGCTGACGGCGGTAAATCAGGGAATAACAGCGCGTTGAAGGGGCGAAAACCCTGTAGGAGAGGGCCTCTGTTCCGGTGGGGTGCGCCCCGCACAGCCCGGATGCGCCGCTGTGCCGGGGAGGCTGTGCCTTGAAAGGAGAAGGCCGATGGGGTATAATTGCACCCATCGAAAATTACCTCAATTTGTCATGTTTCCGTATGGTTTCCCCAGAGTCCTTCTCCACCAGCCCCTTGCAGGGCCACACGGAGGTTGAGCTATGGATGGCGCACCGCTGCAGCAGGCACGTATCACCCAGGCCATAAGGACCCTGCCCCCTGAGATGTCCGGCCTCTTTGTCTCCATGGACCGGAAAAAACATTACCCGGGGAATCCCGACGGCGGCATCCCGGCCATGACCTATTTTACAAACCGGAAGCAGGTTCCCAGGGGCATGCTCAAAGCCATATCCCTGTGGTTTTCCGGGCACGACGCCATGAAAGAGAGTCGCCCGGAATGGGGGGAGTACTATGCCACGGTGCAGGGACTCAGCGGCGGGGAGATGTGCGTCTCCATGCGGGTCCGGGACCAGAAAGGGGCGGGCAGCGTCGAGGTGATGGTGGAGGTCGAAATTATCCACAGCCTGGCCGACGGCAATCCCGTCTCCTGACGCGACGCCCGGACGCTGTGCGATGGGCCGTAAAACGGGGAATCTGTCTTTGTATCTCATGCCTTGTCACCCGGCATGATTCCTAAAATCGTAGCGAAAATCAGTCTTGAATCCTTGAGGCAATGTGAGAACTCATGCGGGGTTGGTCTCGCTTTGGTCTGTGGTATACCCGGGCCCGGAGGAGGGCGCTGCCCGCGCAGAAAGGAGGCATCACCATGGCAAAGGAGAGCAGTGGCGCCAAGCGCATTCCGGGGCGGAAGCATCGCCTGGGCGAACTGATGATGGAGTACGGTTACATCAGCGAAGAGCAGCTGGAGACGGCCCTGAAACGTCAGATGCACGACGGCGGGCAGCTGGGTTCCATCCTCATTGATATGGGGTTCATCGGGGTGGACGATCTGTTGAAGTTTCTGGGCAAGCATTTTGAGGTGAAGCCCGTCAACCTCTTCAGTATCAACATTCCCCAGCATGTCCTGGACATGATCCCCCAGGAGAAGATGCGGACCCTGCGGGTCCTTCCGGTGCGCCTGGAGGGGCATGAGCTTGTCCTTGCCATGGTGGCGCCCCAGGATTTTATGACCATCAACGACCTGGGGTTCTCCCTGGGCATGAAGATCCGGCCCGTGGTGACCCCGAGTTTCATGATGGAGGCGGCCCTCCAGTCCCTTGCAGGAGGCTACGGCGACGGCATCTCCGGGGAGGTGATCCGGCGCACGGCCGAGGCCTTGAGCCTTCGCATCGAAAAGGCGCCGAAGCTGAAAAGCCTGATGGAGGAGATGGTCAAGCAGGGGGCCAGCGATATGTTTATCTCGGCGGGGGCGCCCCCGTCCCTGAAGATCAGCAACCAGCTCAAACGCATGCCCATGGGGGTGCTGTCCCCTGCAGACTGCGAGAAGTATGCCCGCGAGCTGCTCACCGATGATCAGTGGCGCAGGTTCCAGATGGAAAACGATATGGAGATGGCGCTGAACGTCAAGGAGGTGGGGCGGTTCCGTATTGCCCTGTACAAACAGCGCAACACGGTTTCCATCGCCTTTCGGGCCCTGCCCGAGGTGCTGCCCAGCATGGAAGCCCTCGGCCTGCCGGACTGGGTCCATGACTTTGCCCTGAAGCCCCAGGGGCTGATCATGGTGTGCGGACCGGCCGGCCACGGAAAGTCCACCACCCTGGCCAAGATTGTGGACATCATCAATGACAACCGCCGGTGCAACATCATCAGCCTGGAAGACCCGGTGGAGTATCTTCACAAGCACAAGAAGAGCAACGTGAACCAGCGGGAGGTGGGGCGGGACTGCGAGACCTTCCATGACGGGCTGCGAAGCATTTTCCGGCAGTCGCCGGATGTGATCGTGGTGGGAGAGATGCGGGACAAGGAGAGTTTCGAGATCGCACTCCGGGCCGCCAACACCGGGCATCTGGTGGTCAGCACGGTCCATGCCGACAATGCCACGGGGATCATCGAGCAGGTGATCAACATGTTCCCCTCCCATCAGCAGAACCTGATCCGAAGCCTTCTTTCCGCGTCCCTTCTCTGCACGATTTCCCAGCGGCTGATTCCCAGGCAGGACGGCAAGGGCCTGGTTCTGGCTGTTGAAAAGTTCATCAATAGCTACCGCATGAAGAACCTGATTCGCGAAGAGAAGACCCACATGATCCGCACCCAGATGCAGACGGCCGGCGAGGAGTTTGTCCCCCTGGATTTTTCCCTGGCGGACCTTTACTCCAGGGGGGCTGTAAGCTTCGAGGATGCCGCCCGGTACATGGAGAACATCGGGACCCTGCAAAAGGCCTCCACCCGGAACGGGTACATGGCGGCCAGGGAAGGGTAAGGGGCGGAAAGGCTCCCCCGCCCGCGATGTTACTGACCTGATCCCGTTGCCATGTCAGCCTGGTATCGCCTTAACTCTGCGGGAATCCGCTGCACCGCCGCCAGGGAGACACAGGCCATGACGGCTCCCCCTATAAAAGGAATGCGGTAGTCCACCACCCAGAGCAGGCCCCCGATGAAGGGCAGCACCACCGCCGCAATATGGTTGATGGTAAAGCCCGCCGCCATGCTCGGGGCGATGTCCCGGGGATCGGCCACTTTCTGGAAGAAGGTCCGGATGGCGATGGCGAAGTTGAAAAAGATGTGGTCGAGGATGTAGAGGGCGGCCACCAGCACCCTGGACTCCGCAAAGGCGTAGGCGATGAAGATGAAGATAAGGCTCAGGTACTCCAGGGAGAGGATGCGCCGCTCCCCGAAGCGGACGATGGCTTTTCCGATAAAGGGACTCAGGAAATAGTTCACCAGGTTGTTGAAGAGGAACAGCACGGCGATCTCCTGAATGGAGAAGCCAAAGCGCTGAACCATAAGGAAGACCGAAAACGCAACAAAGATCTGCCGCCGTGCCCCGGCCATGAAGGTGAGGAAATAGAAGAGCCAGTAGCGCTTTCGAAAGATCGCCTTTTTGCGCTGGGGAACGGCGTCACTGTGGGTGGGGTCCCCCACAAGGCTGTAGATGCCCAGGGCAACGATGGCCGCGCCGCTGAGGATGTACATGCCCTCAAAGCTCAGGAAGGGGGCGGCGCAGAAGAAGAGGACACTGGCAAAGATGGCGGTGGCGGCCCCGAAACTCCGCAGTTTGCCCAGCACAAGGGGTGCTGTGTCGCGGTCAAAGTATTGAAGGGTAAGGGACTGGTTGACGGTTTCAAAGTAGTGGAACCCGAAGCTCATGGCCAGGGTGGTCAGGGCAAGGCCCCAGAAGCTGGGAAACCATCCCGTGACGCAGACGCCGATGCCGAGAATGATCACGGAAAGCGAGGCGATGCGGTGCTCCTTGAGGAAGAGGGTGACGTACACCACAAGAAGGGCCAGAAAACCCGGGATTTCACGGATGGACTGAATGGCGCCTACATGGCTGCCGTCAAGGCCGATGACCTGTACGGAGAAGTTGTCAAAGAGGATACGCCAGGATTGCAGCCCGAAGGTGGCGCCGAGCGTCAAAAGCAGAAGGAATCGGTACATGGGCCGATTCCACGGTTGGAGAGAGAGTTTTGTCATGGCCTTATATCAGTTGCTGTCTATGGGTAAAGTGCAAAGTATGTCACAGGGTCGCAGGCCGGGCAAGGTCAACCTTTTCCAACGGGGGAGGGTGGTTGAAGGCTCCCCCGCGGAGGAGAGATGAGACAATTGCTGCCGTTCAAGCCCCAGGAGATTGCCCAGGTGGAAGCCCTGGGGGAGTTTCTTCTCAAAGAGGACATGGAAGATTTCAACCGGGATTACTCGGTGTGGTCGCGGCTTCCCGAGTCTGTGTTGAAAATCGCCCTTAAAAAGCGGCTTGCCCTGGAGCGCCAGGTCCTGGAAAAAAACGGGGCCTCATCCAATGAAAATATTCACGCCGTGGTGGACGCCGGGATGCGGCTGATGTCCCTGGCGCGATTCTATTACCAGAGTTCCGAGGCGTATCGCGAGTTGATCCACGAACTCTACCCGGTGCAGCTCCCGTGGTAGCCCCTTGCCAAAAGGGAGGCTCACCATGGAAAGAAGACAAAAGGAGAGGACCATGAATCGCTGGTTTCTGATGGGAAGTGTCTCAATGGTTGTCGGTCTGTTTCTGCTGGTGATGAAAGCCCTGGCCAATCTGATTCCGGGGGATCCCCTTCGGTTCGACTACAGCCTCAAGAGCCTGCTGCCCCCCGAGCGGCTGACGTGGATCGACGGTATCTCCAGCTCCGGGCTCCAGTCCGCAGCCCACTGGATGGAAGCGGCCCCCCTGTATATCTATTGCTTCGGCCTGGGGGCGCTGCTGATTCTTGCCAGCGGGCTGGCACGGGAGTAAAAGACGCTGGTTCCATTTTCTGGGTACGACATGTTCGGCATCAGCGGCAGGACGCCATGATTTTCTCCAGGGTGGCAAGGGCCGAGTAGTAGTTGAAGTTTTCAATGCTGTAGGTGAGCTCTTCGATGAGGTGCACGGCCTCGGGGGGGATGAGGGCCTTGAGAAGGTCTGTTTCCTGGGTGGTCTCAAATTTGTTGTGGGAGAGTTTGTCCCGCAGCCGTACCAGGGTGCGGGTGAGTTGGGCGGTGGTGGCTGATGGGGAGTTGTTCCATTTTTCCGGGGCTTGCTGGGACGGCATGGGCTGGGGGCAGAGGGAACCACGGATCTCCACCAGGCGCCGTGAAAGATGGGTGGGCTTCAGGGGCTTTTTCAGGATGGAGAGGGCCTCAACCTCTTTGAACAGAGACGCCGCGGCGTCGAACATCCCCCCGGAACAGACCGCAAAGGTGTGGGCAATGCCCCGGGGCCAGTCCGGGACAACGGACGGGCCGGAGGGCGACAGCTCGGCATCGGTGAGGAGCCAGAAGGCAAGCTCCCACGGGGGACTGGGGCAGGGCACAGCATGGGCGGGCTGGATGCGGTCCACCCCATAGCCCCACCACTCCAGGCACCGGCGAAGGCCCGTCTCATCAGGGCAGGGGGGCCCGACAAGCACCGCGCGCTCAGAGGACGTGAGGCGCGGTCGGTGCGGGGGGGCTTTCCAGGGGACGGTGAGCTGAAACGTGAAGAGGCTCCCCAGGCCCTGCCTGCTGCGGACGGTGATCTCTCCCCCCAGCAGGGCCACGATTTTTTTGCAGATGGCCAGGCCCAGGCCGGTTCCACCGTACTCCCGGGTGGTGGAGCAGTCCGCCTGGCTGAAGGGCTCGAAGAGAATGCGGGCGTCTCCGTGGGGCAGCCTGGAGAAATCGATGCCGATGCCCGTGTCCCGGACACCGGTCTCCAGGGTGATGAGGTCTGACCCACGCCGGATCACCCGGCAGCAGAGGGTGACGCTCCCCGAGGGGGTGAACTTGACGGCATTGGCCATGAGGTTCACAAGCACCTGCCGGATGCGCAAAGGGTCTCCGGTGACGGTGGCGGGCAGGTCCGGGTCCACCTCCAGGACCAGGGCCAGCCCTTTTTTTTCAGCCTGGGGGGTGAAGGTGTCGGTGACCTCTTCCAGGAGTTCCTGGTAGCTGAAATCAATGACCTCGGCCGTGATTTTTCCCGCATCGGCCCGTGAAAAGTCGAGGATATCGTCGATGAGGGTCATGAGTGCGTGGGACGAGCGCATCATGATCTCAATGTAGTTTCGCTGCTTTTCGGTGAGCCCTTCGGCCTCCAGAAGCTCGGCAACCCCCATGATGGCATTCATGGGGGTTTTTATTTCATGGCTGATGTTGGCCAAAAAGCGGCTTTTGGCCTTGAGGGCGCTCTCGGCCAGGTTTTTGGCCTTGGTGAGCTCCCGGGTCTTTTCCGCCACCTTGTCTTCCAGGCGCTCCCGGTAATCGGTGAGCTCGATCTCAGTGGCTTTTCGGCGGGTGATGTCCGAAAAGGTGCAGAGGGCCGCAGGGCGTCCCAGGTACCTCAGGTGGCTTACGGTGATCTCGATCCACACGGTGCTGCCGTTGCCGTGACGGATGCGGTACGCCCAGGTGCGTGGAGGGCTGTCCGGGTTTCTGAGGGCCGAGTCGAAATAGGTCCAGACGGGGTCGATGTCATCGGGGTGGGTCCACCCCCAGAGGGTGTCGGCGGTGGCTTCGAGGAGTTCCCCGGTGGAGCGGCCGGTGAGGATGCTGCAGGCGGCATTGGTGAAGACGATGCGCTGATCCTGGAGAATCATGACGCCCTGCAGGGTGTTGTCCACCAGGGTCCGGTATTTCTCTTCGTTTTCCTTCAGGGCCTTTTCGGCAATTTTGCGCTTGAGGATCATGCGGTTGGCTGCATCGGCAAGGTGCTTGAACTCGGAGAAGAAGAGCCTGTCCGGGTCGATGGTGGTGAAGTCCCGGGAGGCCTTTTTGAAAAAGGTGCCGAAGGAGGCAAAGGACCGTGCCAGGTGCCTGGCAAAGAACCCCGAGACGATGGCGCTCACGGCAACAGCCGCGCAGAGGATGACGAGGACATAGAGGAGCTGTTCGCGGATTCGTTGCTTCAGGGCATCCTGTTTCTGGCCGAGGGCAAGGCCCATGGCGTGGGTGTCCGCCGACGCTCCGATGACCCACCCCAACCTGGAAAAGGGACGGAGGTAGCCCAGGTAGGCGGTGCTTCCGTCCGGGGCATCGTACTGGATGAATCGCCCCTCCTCCTCCAGGCCCTGGGTGGCAAGGGCGGCGGTGTTTTCTGAGGCAAAGGCGTGGCCGGTCAGGGGAACCCCGGTGTCCGAGAGGATGAAGACGCGGTCGGCCGTGGGGCTTGTGGGGCGGTAGAGCTCCCGGACGATCCGTTTTTTAAGGGTGCGATAGAAGTCGTCATGGTAAAAGCCCGTGCCCACGATCCAGCCCAGGGGCTTGATGAGCCGGATGTAGGTGGTCTTCTGGAAGAGCGGTCCTCCGGGGGCTTCCGGTTTGGGGTAGCGGTAGGTGAGGTACCCCTCTCCGGCGGACAGGGCGAGGTCCACGGCCTGCCTGGCGATGGGAAACTCCTCCTGGGCCGACAGGCGGGCAAAGGGGGTGCCGTCGAGTTCGGGCCGAATGGCGTTGAACATGAGGGTGCCGTCTTCATTCAGGGCGAAGAAGAAACGCTGGTTTTCCTGGGAGCGTGCCTTTCGAAGGGCGTTTCGCATCAGGGCGTGGCGGATCTGGAGGGGCAGCCCGGCCTGGTTTTCCGAATGGATGGCCAAAAGGATGGAGGAGGTCTCCAGGACCCGCTCCTTGAGCTGCTGGCGGCGCTGCTCCTCGGCAATGGTGATGGCCCGGTCCAGGGTTGCCTCCAGGCGATTTGTCATCTCAACGAGGCTCTGCTTGCGGGTCTCCATGAAATGGGTACGGATCTGGTCGGACTGAGCCCGGAGGCGGTTGTTCTCAACCGCAACCCAGAGGGCCCCCAGCCCCGACAGGGCGCAGGTCATCAGGATCATCATGAGGGAGAAGTAGGATTCCGAGATGGTCCAGCGTCTCTTCATGGAGGGGTCAGTTCAGGGGCAGGGTAAAGGTGAACTCAGAGCCCGAGGCGTCGGTGCGCGTCAGGTGGATTTCCCGCCCGTGCCGCGAAAGGATGTGCCGGGTGATGAAGAGCCCCAGCCCCGTGCCTTTGTCGTCGGCTTTTTCAGTAAAAAAGGGTTCGAAGATGGTGTCTATTTTGTCCGGCGGGATGCCGGGGCCGTTGTCCGAGAGGGTGACCCAGGCCGAGTCGTCTGTCTTTCCGGCCCGGATGACGATGGCACCGGAACCGGTGGTGAGAACCTCGGTGGAGTTGTTGATGAGGTTGACAAAGACCTGGGAGATCTGGTGGGGGTCACAGCAGACGCTCAGCTCTTTGGCAACGCCGGAGGTGTTGATCTCCACGCCGCATTTCAGGAGGCGGTACCGGAGCATCTCCAGGGCGTCGTCGATGATGTCGCGCAGCGGGGTCAGGACATTGGAACGTCCCCGTTTCTTGGAGTAGCCCTTGAGCCGGTCGGTGAGGGCGTTGATGCGCTGGGCGCCCTTGACGATGTTGACGGCCCGCTGCTGGATGGAGACCATGTTTCCCCCCAGAATGTCGTCCATGATCATCTCGGCGTTGCCCACCACGTAGTGCAGGGGGTTTTTCACCTCATGGGCGATGGCCGCGGAGAGGGTCCCCAGGGTGGCGAGGCGATCCGAGTGGATGAGCTGGCGGGTGCGGTCGTGGACCAGGCTGTTGAGGCGGTCCCGGTGCATCTTGAGTTCCATGTGGGTGCGCACCCGGGCCTTGACCACCGCAGGGCGGAACGGCTTGGTGATGTAGTCCACGGCCCCCAGCTCCAGGCCGAAGGTCTCGTCTTTTTCGTCGTCCCTGGCCGAGATGAAGATGACGGGGATGTGGGCGTGGTCGGGGTTGTCCTTGATACGCCGGAGGACCTCGTAGCCGTCGATGCCGGGCATCATGATGTCCAGGAGGATGAGGTCCGGGCAATGGTCGTCAACCATCTCAAGGGCTTTGGAGCCGCTCCGGGCAAAGCTGATGTCGTACTCTTTTCTTAAGGTTTCACCGAGAATTTTGATGTTGGTGGGCATGTCGTCCACAATCAGAACGTTCATTCGGTAGGGCGTGGGGCTCATCGTATCTCCTTGCTGCCCGGTTATGACTTGGCCGGTATGTAAGGGGCATGGACGCGGGCATGACTCAATTTGACGTCGGCTCCGGATTTGCATACACAAAGGGCGTTGAGCGGTGCCGAATATCATCGCCAAGGCGGCCGAAACGTGGGATGGTGTGGGTTGTGTGCCGAGCCCCTCACGTACCGGAATATCCTGCGGTGGTCTCTTCCCTGTCGGCATGAATAACTGAGCGAGTCATTTCCTTAGTGATATTCATACCGGATGACAAGGAAGTAAAAAGTGTATCAATATACCTTGTCAAATGCAACATGGATAAGTCTTTTCAATTATGTGTTACCCTATGGGTAACGCGTCTGGTGTGAGATATTCGGGACATGGGAAGGGGCGTTGCCCCCGGTGTGAGATAAGCTGGCCGGATGACAAAAGAAGTTTACGGGACGGAGAGTGTGGAATGGAGATATTGGAGGCCCCCTACGACGAGGTGGTCGGGTATATGAAGGCCCGTTACGGCAAGGGGGCGTTTCATGCCTCGGCGCTGGTACGGGAGGTGATGGTTCACGGCAACCCTCGCTTCTGGGAGGCAAAGGCGTTTTCCGAGGCACCCTCCCTGGCCTCCGCCCTTTCGGAAGAGGTGTGCTTTGCCCCTCCCGGGGTGGAGGAGACTGTTCGACGGGAGGGGGTGGTGAAGGTTCTCCACCGCCTTTCCGACGGCCTGGCCGTGGAGTCGGTGGTGATCCCCATGAAGGGGTATGCCACCTTGTGTGTCTCCACCCAGGTGGGGTGCCGCATGGGGTGCCGGTTTTGTCGTACCGGGCGCATGGGCCTGCATCGGAACCTGACCGCAGCCGAGATCACCGGGCAGCTCTGGAACGCCCGGTTTGTTTTGAAGGCCCCCATCCGAAACGTGGTGTTCATGGGCATGGGGGAGCCCCTGGACAACCTTGAGAACGTGGTGCGGGCCATTCGTGTGATGACGGACGGTCGGGGTTTTTCCATCGGTCCCAGGCGCATCACTGTTTCCACCGTGGGGCTGGCCCATAAGATTTCATCTCTTGCCGACGCAGGGACAGGGGTTCGCCTGGCCCTCTCTCTTAATGCGTCAGACGACGCCGTGCGTTCCGACTTGATGCCGGTGAACAGGCGCTATCCCCTGGCCGCCCTCAAGGACAGCCTGGCGGCCCTGGCCGGGCACAGCGGGATACGGGACGGGGTGCTCTTGGAGTACGTCTTGATCCGGGGGCTAAACGACCGGGGCGAGGACATCTCCAGGCTGGCGGATTTTGCAAGGGGGGTGTCTGCCACCGTGAACCTGATCCCCTTTAATCCCTCCGGGGAAGAGACGTCCTTTGAGCCCCCTTCCGATGCAGAGGTCAACGCCTTCCATGACCGGCTGGTGGCTGAGGGGATCCATGTGCGGCGGCGCTGGTCCCAGGGGGAAGATCTCCTGGCGGCCTGCGGGCAGCTCGGGGAAAAGGCGTGTCCGCACAAAAGCAGGTGACGTCTACAGGGCGGTGTGAAGGAGGACGTCGCCCTCTTTGGCCGGGTCCAGGGAGACAATGCGGTTCCGCCCTGACTCCTTGGCCCGGTAGACGGCGATGTCCGCAAATTTAAGGAGTTGTTCGGGACACCCGGAGTCCCCGGGGGTCATGCAGGAGACGCCGATGCTCAGGGTCACAAAGGGGTGGGTGGGGGATGCCTCGTGGGCAATGCCCAGCTTTTCCGTGGCTCGGACAATGAGGTCGGCCACGATAAGGGCCTTGTCCAGGGGCGTGTGGGGCAGAAGGACCACGAACTCTTCGCCTCCGTACCTGGCCGCCAGGTCGTGGGCGCGTTTGACGCAGGCGTTGATGGCCCCGGCCACCCGTTCCAGGCACCGGTCCCCGGCCTGGTGGCCGTAGTGGTCGTTGAATCGTTTGAAGTGGTCGATGTCGATGAAGATCAGGGAAATGGGGGAGCTTACGCGCGCGGCGCTTCGCCACTGGGCGTCATAGACGGTATCGAAGTGGCGCCTGTTAAATAGGTTGGTGAGGCCGTCGGTGATGGAGATCCGGGCCAGCTTCCGGTTGGTCTCGGCCAGTTTGCGGGCGTTGATGCGCTGGAGCATGGCCTGGAGGAACTCTCGCCGTGCCTCGCTTTCGAGCTGAAAGCATCCGAAGAGGCTGATGAAGAGGGCGGCGCAAAGAACCAGGGCGCTGTTGATCCCCGCCTCCCGCCCCATGGCGGGCATGCTGCCCAGGCTGACGACATAGGCAAAGAGAATGACCGAGGAGGTGATGAGCCCGGTCTTGAACCGGATGCCTGCCACAATGTTACCGAAGATGGCAATGAGGATGATGCCGGTGTAGTAGTGGGCCACATTGGGATGGTGGCTCTGGGTGAGGAGATAGATGATCCCCGAGGAGGTCAGCAGCATCAGCACCATGATAAAGAACTCGCTGTGGCGCCGGAATCGTTTGACGGTCACAAGGCCCATGACCAGCAGGATGGCCGGGGAGACCACAAAAAGCCTGAGCCGCCATGCCGTGGCGGAGATGTCGGGCACCATGATGCGGTCGCTGATGAAAAAGAGGTTGTAGATGACAATGGCCAGGAAGCCGGCCAGGGGGAAGTGGCGGTTCCGTTTGTCGGTTTTCTGATCCCGAAACCGGGACTCCAGGGGCTCGGGAAAAGCGAAGATCCCGAAACGACGGGCCAGGCAACGACGGATGACCTCTTCGTGGGAGAGTCGGCTGTGTGGAGAGTCCAAGGGCACCTCACTCAAGGTCGTCAAGTCCGTGAGAATATCACCGCGCCCGGGGGGGAGGGCCTTGCATGGGATAGGGCAGGGTGCCGGGGCAACCTGAATAGAAACGCATACAAAAAAAGGAGGCAGTCTCCTGCCTCCTTCCTTTGAAAAAATCGAACGGCGATTAGCGCTTGGAGAACTGGAAGCGTGCTCGGGCGCCTTTCTGGCCGTACTTCTTACGCTCTTTGACCCTGGAGTCACGGGTAATGAACCCGGCGCGCTTCAGCACGTCGCGAAGCTCGGGGTCGGCAAGGAGAAGGGCTTTGGTGATGCCGTGACGGATGGCACCGGCCTGTCCCATGATACCGCCGCCTTTGACCTTGACGTTGATGTCATAGGCGTCCTGGGCCTCAACGAGGGCCAGGGGGGAGGCGAGAACAAGGCGAGCCATGGGGTTGGGGAACGCCTCTTCAACAGGTTTATTGTTAACGGTGATTTTGCCGCTACCGGGGGTGATCCAGGTGCGGGCAATGCCGTTTTTCCGTTTGCCGGTGGCGTAGAATACGTTTTCTTTTTCCATGAATATCCTCAGTATCTCTTGATTCGCTGTGATGGTTGCTTAGACTGCGAGGGTCTCAGGCTTCTGGGCCGCATGAGGATGTTCTTCCCCTGCGTACACGAAAAGCTTTTTGTTCAGCTCACGACCCAGTCGGTTCTTGGGCAGCATGCCCTTAACGGCGAAACGGAGCAGATCCTCGGGACGCTTCTCAAGAAGTTTGTCGGCGGTGATGGCGGTGATGCCACCTACGTAGCCGCTGTGACGGTAGTACGTCTTGTTCTTGAGCTTGTTGCCGGTGAGCTTGATCTTGTCGGCGTTGATGACAATGATCCAATCTCCGGTGTCAACATGCGGTGTGTACATGGGGTTGTGCTTACCACGAATGTGTGCTGCGACAACGGAAGCGAGTCGGCCAAGCACCTGATCCTTGGCATCGACGACGAACCATTTCTGTGGATTGTCCGATTTCTTTGCGCTATAGGTATATTTTTTCAATGTTGTATACTCCCGGTCGGTTTTCGTACAAATAACTGAAATTAAATAATTGAATTCACCAGAATTGTCAAGTGGATTCTTAATATTTGGGCACACGTGGTAAAGGCTTGCCGGAGACGTGATACCACAAATCAGATCGTAAAAGAAAGAGGAGATTTCAAAAAAAATGAAAAATGTGGAAGTGGAGGTGAAATACCGTCTGGCCGATGCCGATGCCCTGAGACAACGCCTGATGGATGCCGGGGCAAAGGGGACGGGAAGGGTTTTTGAAGCCAACTCTCGCTATGATACTCCAGATGACGGGATCAGGCAAGCCGGATGTCTGCTCCGACTGAGAAAAGATGGAAAAACACGCCTCACCCACAAAACACCCCACGCCGACACCGGGACGGACGGCTTTAAAATCTTCCGGGAGCTGGAGGTGGAGGTGAGTGACTTCGACACCATGGACAAGATTTTGCACGCCCTGGGCTTTCAGGCGGTCCAGACCTATGAGAAGTGGCGGGAGACCCTTCACTTCAATGGCTGTGAGATCTGCCTGGACACCCTCCCCTACGGCGAGTTCATGGAGATCGAGGGAGAGAAGGCACGCATCGAGGAGGTGGCGGCCCTGCTGGGCCTGGCCCGCAAAGGCCGCATCGCCACCAACTACCTCTCCCTTTTCGAGGCCCTGAAAACCGAGTTTGATCTTCCCTTTTCCGACCTGACCTTCGACAACTTTTCAGGCCTCGCCCACGACTTCGGCACGGTCCTGAAGCGTTTTGAGGCCGCAGGCTGAAACCAAAGGACAGGGCTACGCCTTGACCTTGGCAGCGAAGGGCTTGACCGCCGCTTCTTTGGTCTCGTTGTCGTGGGCGTGGGCCTGTCCCTTGCCGTTGGCGGGCTTGGTACAGGTCACCGCGGCGTTGATCACCCCGCCGGCCTCCACGATGAGGTCTCCGCAGCTCACGGTTCCGGAACAGCAGCCCCCTTTAAGGACAATGAGCTCTTTTTCCGCCTTGAGGGTCCCCTCATAGGTGCCCCCCACGGTGATGGAACTGACGGTGACGTCGCAGAGGGCTTTCCCCTCTTCGGCGATGATGAGGCTGTCCGCCTGGATGGTGCCGTTGACCACCCCTTTGATCACGAGCTGACCCTTGCCGGAGATGTTTCCGGTAAAGGTGAGGCTTTTGTCGATAACGGAGAGATGTTTCGATGGGTTCATTGTGTGACTGTTTCCATATCGTACCCAGGCGGGCCGGGCGGTTAGAGGGTGAATTTTTTCTTATAACGCAGGGCTCCGCCCTGGTCGAAACCGTAGAGGGTGACCTCTTTAAAGGGCAACGTTCCGGGATCTGTTCCAATGGTGAAGGTGTGGTTGGTGAAGTTGCGCATCTTGAACCCTTCCCCGCGGCCGGGGTCTGACGGGACCCCCTTTTTCAGCAGGGCGGGGGGGAGGCAGCGCTGCGCGGTTTCCCCTTTGCCTGGCGGAACCACCAGAAAGAGGGTGCCTTTGATGCGCTTTTTTTCCGGGGTGTCGTTGGCGATCTTGAAGGTGATATTGAGAAAGGAGCCGTCCTCGGTTCTCTGGGCGTCCATGGCGTCCACCCGGATAAAGGGGGGGGCAGGGGGCGCAACAGGTTTTTTGGTTTTGGACGGCGCCTTGGCCGGTGTGGCCTCGGGGGCCTTTGGCTTGACGTTTTTTTCGGCCAGGGCCAGTCGGGCCATGAGCAGCTCCTGGTCGGCGGTCTGTCGGGCCAGGGTCGTGCTGAGGTTGCGTTCCCGCAGGATGCTTTCGGTGAGGGTGTTGCGGGTGTGGAGCCAGAGGCCCGTGATGATGGCAAGGGCGATGAGGAGCAGCCCCATGCATATCAGGGTGGCGGTGACCACCCGGCGGTAGTTGCCGGAGTGGACCATGCGTCCGTCGGTGCTGACAAAAAGGAGGCGCCACTGGCGTGTATGGCGGTAAGGGTTGGGAAGGGCGTAGCGGGCCAGCTCACCTTGCAGGTCTTTGGTGTAGTCGTCCGAGGGCAAAGGATCCTCCTTGAAAACCAGGCCGGGCAGGGGGGCTTCTCCCTCCCGGGGCGTTACAGGGTCGTGCGGCCGGTGGACAGGCTGCGAATATCTCCGGTTAAAACAGGCGTCCTTGAACCGCGTATCCCAAGTGCCTGCAGGCGTCCTGGGAGACCTTTCGCCCGGAGGAGGTTCGGGCGAGAAATCCGATTTTCAGGAGGTAGGGCTCCACCACATCCACAAGGGTGTCGGTCTCCTCCTGAAGGGTGGCGGCAATGGCCTCGATGCCCACGGGGCCGCCGCGGTAGTAGTCGATGATGGTTTTCAAAAAGGCCCGGTCGAGGTTGGTGAGACCCAGACCGTCTACCCCTTCCAGGGCCAGGGCTTTCTCCACCACCTCGTCGGTAAGAACGCCGTCTGCCCTTACATCGGCATAATCCCGCACACGCTTTAGCAGACGGTTCAGGATTCGGGGGGTTCCCCGGGAACGCAGGGCCAGGGCCCGGGCCCCTTCGGGGGTCAGAGGGGTGTTGAGCAGGGCGGCGGATCGCCTGGCAATGCGGATGAGGTCCTCGGTGTCGTAGAAATCCAGGGTGCGGAACATGCCGAAACGGTCCCGCAAGGGGGCCGAGAGCAACCCGATGCGGGTGGTGGCGCCGATGAGGATAAACCGGTTGAGGCGAAACCGATGGCTTCGGGCGTGGACCCCCTTGTCGAAGACGATGTCGATGGAAAAATCTTCCATGGCCGGGTAGAGGAACTCCTCCACGGCCTTGGGGATGCGGTGGATCTCATCGATGAAGAGGATGTCGCCCTGCTTGAGGTTGGTGAGGAGCCCCACGAGGTCTCCTCCCTTTTCCAGGGCCGGGCCCGAGGTGATGGTGAGGTCTCCCCCCATTTCGTTGGCGATGATGTGGGCCAGGGTGGTCTTGCCCAGGCCCGGAGGGCCGTGGAAGAGCACGTGCTCGATGGGCTCGTCTCGTTTTTTGGCCGCTTCGATGGCGATCTCAAGGGTCTCCACGGTCTCCCGTTGTCCGACGTAGTCGGCAAAGGAGTCCGGCCTCAGGGAGAAGACGCTCTCTTCTTCCTCTGGGTTGATGGGATTCCCGGAGACAAGGGGGGTGGTCCGTGGGGACGAACCGGAAGACGAAAATGAGAAGAGATCATCGCTCATCGCGTGGGGGAAACTCCTGGGTTGAGATGGCCGCGGCATGGCGCAAACACACCATGGCAGCGCACCTTCGGGTAAAGGGATGCTTGCATGAATAAGGCCGACACACATCGGGATGATACCTTTTTCCGAAGGTGGAATCAACCGGGAAGCGTGCCGTCTCCGGGGTGGACGGATTTGGCCCCGGCAGGGCTGCCGGGGTCAAAAAACAGGATCCGTTACCCCTTGGGGGCGCGGTAGACTTCGTCCAGGAGCGTCTCGGGGCTGTCGATGTCCGGGTTGCGCGTCATGGCGTCTGCCACCAGGGCCTTGGCATCGCTGCTCTTGTGGCCCAGCTGGTGGGTGAGAACGTCGATGACCTGGTCCACGAAGGCGGCCTTGGGAGGTTCGGGGGCACCGGCTGAAGAGACAGCCTCCAGGGCGAACCGGGCGGTCTTGCCCTCTAAGGTGGCGATGATCTTCTGGGCCGTGCGCTTGCCGATGCCGGGAAGCTTCATGAGGCTCTTTAAGTCTGCCCCCTCGATGGCGGCGGCGATCTCCTCGATGGGAAGGCCCATGGCCTTCACCGCCTTCATGGGGCCGATGTCCTCCACGGAGATGAAGAGCTGGAAGAACTCTTTCTCCTCTTCGGTGTGGAAGCCGATGAGGGTGGCCTTGGGCTGGCGCTCGGTCTGGTGGGTGTAGATGGAAAAGGAGAGCTCGTCTCCGGGCTCGCGTGTGGCGATGGAGGCCATCACCGAGGCGGGAAGCAGGATGTTGTAGCCGACGCCTCCCACGAGAAGGAGAATTTTCTCTTCCTCTTTCTTGAGGAGTCGTCCTTGCAGGTAACCGATCATAGGGGTGTTGTAGCCTCGCAAAAAGTTAGGAGATACGTCTCCTGCGGATGGTGATCAGCGGCGGAGACGGTTGTGCCGGAAGAGGCCGATCATGGCCAGGGCCAGGGCATCGGAGGCATGGTCCGGCCGGATGGGCTCCGGGTGTTTCAGGAAGTCCCGGACAGATCGCTCCAGCTGGGCCTTGCTGGCGTTGCCGTTGCCCGAAAGAATTTTTTTGGCCTCACGCACCGGGACCTCGTTTACCGGAATGCCCGCAGTGCATGCGGCAAGCAAAACCACTCCCACCACCTTGCCCAGCAGGATCCCGGATTTGGGGTAGCGCTCCAGGGAGAAGACGTCTTCCACCACCATGAGGTCCGGGTGCTTGATGGCGATGGCTTCGCTGATCCGGCTGTGGATAAGGTGAAGCCGGGCTGCGGTGCTCATGTCCTTTGTGGTGCGGATGTGACCGAAGGAGTAGTCGGAGACGGTGAGGGCTGCGCCGCTGACCACGCCGATGCCCGTTTCGGCCAGGCCGGGGTCGATCCCCATGACTGTGACCATGCTTTAGGCGCCTTGTTGACGATGCCCCGCCTTGGCATGACGGCGGGGCGGGAAAAAAGAACGGGTGCTGCCGAACCTACTTCTCCAGTTTTTTTCGTGCGATGGAGGCTTCGGCGGTGTCGGGGTATTTTCGCAGGAGTTCCCCCAGGATCAGATGGGCATTTTCGGTTTCGCCCAGGGATTCGAAGGCCAGGCCCTGTTTGAGGTATGCTGCCGGGACCTTGTTGCCGTCCGGGTAGTTTTCAATGACCTTCTGGTACTCGAGGATGGCCTTCTGGAACCATTTTTCCCTGTAGTAGATCTCGCCGATCCAGAACTGGGCGTTGTCCGCGCTGTCCGAAGAGCTGTAGGTCTCCACCACGTCGGAGAATCCTTTTTTGGCGGTGTCCATGTCGCCGGCGTCAAAGGCCTGCTTGGCCTTGAGGTAGGTGCTTTCGGCGTTGGCCTTGGTCTCCGGCGCAGGGGGCTTGCCCTCTGTGGGCTCATAGCCCGTGAAGGCTTCGAGGCGTGCCAGCTTGGCGGCCAGGGCGTCAATACCGGCCTGCATGGCCGTGAGGCTTTTTTCCGTATCGGCTCCCCGGGTGGTGGCCTGGCTGCTGTGGTGGAGGGCTGCCTCCATATCCCCGCGAATGGCCCGGAGCTCCTCTTCCAGTTGCTCGAGTTTGTTGGCCAGACGCACGTTTTTGCTGGTCACAGACTCTTCCACCCCTTTGGAGGCGGACTGGCTTTGGCGCATCTCCTCTTCAAGGAGGGTGATACGTCCGTTCATGGCAACGTAATCCTTTTGAAGGGCGCAGCCGGAGAGACACAGGCCCGCCAGCAGGCAGGCGACGACCTTGGGCTTCATAGCAGGGTACTCCTGATGCAGTCGTGGTTGGGCATGAAAACGAAAACGACCGAAGGGCGTCCGTGGACGCCCTTCGGTAACTTGGATAGACTAAGGTGCTGCCGGCACAGGGCGCCGGAGAGCGAACCTATCGGATGACGAACTCGGCGCGCCGGTTCTTGGCCCAGGCGCTTTCGTTGGCGGCGGGGTCCATGGGACGCTCTTCGCCGTAGCTGACGGTGACCATGCGGTCGGCGTCTACGCCGAGGCTTTCAAGGAAGGCCTTGACGCGTGCGGCACGACGGTCGCCCAGGGCGAGGTTGTAGTCGGTGGTGCCACGGTCGTCGCAGTGTCCTTCGATGGTGATGCGGACGCCGGTGTTCTCTTTGAGCCACTCGGCCTTGGCTTCCAGGACGGCGATCTCAGAGTCCTGAACCGCAGAGCTGTCGTAATTGAAGTAAACAGGGGTGTTTTCAAAGGCGGCACGGGCTTCGGCCCTGGCGGCAGCCTCTTTTTTCATCAGTTCTTCTTCGGCGATCATGGCAGCGTCATCAGCTGCGGCCGCGGCATCGGCGGCTTCCTGGTTCATGGTCTCCTGGGAAGCGGCCTCTGTTGTGGGGTCGGTTTCCACGGGTTTTTGGGAGCACGATACCGCCACCAGCATGGTGAGCAGCACGGTAATGAGCGCTAAGCTTCCTCTCCAGTTTTTTCCCATCATTCCTCCTCGTCAACAAATTTCATTGGGTTAAATTGGGAGACCACACCGGGGCGGTCTGTTCACCGGGCAGTGATACGAGTTGCCGTTGATCTGTGCCGTATGCGTTCATGACATAAATGGATGATCTGCCTCTCCTGTTCGAGGAGAAAACAATCAGGCTGCCATCGGGCGACCAGGACGGGGTCTCGTTATCCCCGGAGTCGTAGGTGAGCTGCATGGGGCGTCCTCCGCGGGCATTGATGACATGAATGTCAAAATGGCCGTTTTTGGATCCGGCGTATGCAATCTGGTCACCTGTAGGGGACCAGGCTGGGCTCGTGTTGTACTTTCCGTCGAAGGTGAGGCGTTCAATGCGGCCGGAGGCCAGGTGTTTGACATAAATCTGGGGGGTGCCAGATCGCTTGGATACAAAGGCCATCCTGTCGCCAGAAGGGGAAAATACCGGAGATACGTCTATTCCCCACTTGCTCCACTTTCTTGTTAACCTTTTACGTATTTTACCCTTTTGGGTCAACAGATAAATCGCTTGATCCCCGTCAATTGTCAACGACGCAGCCATGGTTTTTCCCCCGGGGAGCCACGTCGGCGTGATGTTTGTTGTGCCCTGTGCCGTCACAAGATCGCGTCGGGATCCGGGCCAGGCTCCCTGGATGAAAATATCGGGTTTTTTATTGACATAGGAGGTGTAGGCCAGGGTTGAGCCGTCCGGGGACCAGGAGGGGGTCAGGGTGATGGCGTTGTTCCTGGAAACCTGTACCGGGGCGTGGCCGTCGAAGTCACAGGTCCAGATCTCCTTGATGCCGCTGGTTCCCGTGGAAACAAAGGCGATGCGGCTGCCGAAGAACCCGTGTTTCCCCGAATAGGTCATCATGATCTTGTCGGCGAGTTTCAGAATCAGGGGGCGCAGGGTCTCCCCGGGTGCGCCGGCCCCGCGGAAGCGGACCCCGAAGAGGCTCTTCTGGCGGTAGATATCGTAAAGGTAAAAGTCACCGATGACGGTCTGGGTGCTGACGGTGAGGCTGCCCGTGACAAGGAGCTCCGCACCGGAGGAACGCCACCGGTCGAAGTGGATGTCCTGTTCGGTGATACCGGTGCGGGCAGGCTCTTCCAGGAAGGCGTCGCGGCTGACCATGCGGAAATACCCTGTAAAGGCAAGGGTGTTCTGGAGAAGGGCCACGGCCTCCTCGGCCAGGGCGGCCTCCCGGTCCGTGCTGCCCGTGACCCGGAAGGCGGGAACGGCAACCGGGGTTTTGTTTTCAAAGGGGTTGGTGACTCTCAGGCGCACCCGCTCTTCGGCCTGGGCCGGGGCGGCTGCAACAACAAGAACAATCACAAGGAGAAGATAACGTCCAAGGCTTCTGACTAATGTTTGCATGGCTACCTACAACAGTTCGCTGATGTCAAAGTCAATGACAAAAGGCATCTTTCGATCGGTGATCCCTGCCGGATAAGGGGGCAGGGGAGTGGACTTGTGCACGGCGCTTAGGGCCGAGCGGTCGAAGCTGGCGTTGCCGGACCGCTGGGAAACCCAGACGTCCCGCACGGAGCCGTCGGGCATGACCGTGAAGATGATCTGGGTCTTGAGCTGGGTGTTTGTGCCGACCATCTGGACGGGGTAGGCCCAGTTTTTCCGGATGATGACCTCGATGGTGCGATAGTAGCGCTCTTTCACGGAGATCTGGGCGGCCGTGGGCTGGCCGTCGCTGGTTCCCGACGAGGGCTGGGCCGGAGGCGCTTTGGTGTCGGCCACCTCCTGTTTCAGGCGGTTCATGCGCTCGGAGAGGGGCTCCGGGCTGGATGTCTCCCGGGCCATCTTTTCCAGGGCGCTTTGCACCAGCTCGTCCGGGGTGATCACCTTGTGCTTGCGCTTAACCGATTTTTTCCCGGAGATGGTTTTGGTCACCGGGGTCTGGACCTTTTTCTCGCTTTTTTTGCGAGTGGCCTTCTTGTTCGGCGCGGTGGATGGCTTTGCCTTGGCCGCAGGGGCCGCGGTCTGTTTTTTGCTTTTGGAGACCTTGGCCGGTTTTTTCACGGGCTGTTCAGTCTGCATCAGGTCCACGTCGATGGAGCGCGGGGTCTTGTGAGGCTTGTACCCGCTGGTGGTAAAGACATGGGAGAGGGTGAACAGCAGGACGTGTCCGGTGAGCGAGAGGATCACGGCAAGGGTGAGGAGGCGGTTGTCATCACCGCCGGTGGGGTGCTGTCTGGGCGCAGAAGTCATGTGAGGCGTCTTCGTTCCGGACCTGTGCTGATGATCATTACTTGGTTTCAAGGGGCTCCGTTACCATGCCTAATTTTTCCACGCCGGCGCCCTTGATTTCGGCCATGGTCCGAACCACCGTGCCGTAACTGATGGACTTGTCGGCCCGCAGAAAGACGCGGGTCCCGGGCCGCTCCTTGAGAAGGGCGGTGAGTTTGGGCCGAAGCCTGTCCGAGTCCACGGGAAAATCGTTGATGAAGATCTCTCCGCCACCCTTGATGGTGACGTAAAAGGGCTCGTCGTCATCCCGGGCAAGGGAGCCCGCCGCTGCCTCGGGCAGGGCGACGTCCACCCCCTGGGTCATCATGGGGGCCGCCACCATGAAGATGATGAGGAGCACCAGCATCACGTCCACAAAGGGGGTGACGTTGATCTCGCTCATGAGCTCGTTGTCGTTTCCGCCGGAGATCATTTTCCGTTTCCTTTGCGCAGGATATCCCGCTCCACGATGTTCAAGAAGTCCGAGGAGAAGTTGTTGAGCTCCACCTCGATGATCCGGATGCGCTGGGCAAAATAGTTGTAGGCGATGACCGAGGGGATGGCCACCATGAGGCCCACGGCCGTTGCGATGAGGGCCTCGGCAATGCCGGGGGCCACCACGGCCAGGTTGGCCGAACCTTTGTAGGCGATGCCCTGGAAGGAGTTCATGATGCCCCAGACCGTTCCGAAGAGGCCGATGAAGGGGGCCGTGCTTCCGGCGGTGGCCAGGAAGGGGGTGAGCTGCATGAGTCGGGTGACCTCCTGGGAGGTGGCCCTGCGCAGGGTACGCCGGACGTTGTCCAGGCCGTTGCCGCCCATGACGATGCCCACCTCGCTTGAGGCACCGATGCCCGCGCTGGAGAGCTTCTTCAGCTCGCTGTAGGCGGTGCGGAACACCTTGCCGATGGAGCTGTAGCTGAGCTCTTTGGCCAGGGAGTAGGCGTCGGAGAGGTTTTTGCTCTTCCAGAAGGTTTCCACAAAGACAAGGGACTCCTTGTGGGCGCGCCGGATGGTTCGGAATTTAAGGATGATGATGGTCCAGGAGGTCACGGAAAAGAAGAGAAGCGTTAAGAGGACCAGTTTGACCATGGGGCCGGCCCCGCTGATCATCTGAAAAATACCTAAAGACTCGTTGGCCATGTGTGCCGTCTCCATGTTGGGCAAAAAAAGGAGGTGTCAAGAACGTGCGAAACGACCGCCCGGCCGCTGTTTCACGTTAATCTATACAAGCCGGGGCAGGGTGTCAAGGCTGGAGGTGGAGGGTCGTGCTGCAGGCAAAGTCGGGCAACCCGTTGAAAGCATATAGAAACCCCCTTTTGCCCTGCGGGCAAAAGGGGGAGGATATCAGGGGCTCAGGAAGGCGCCGGGCGGCGCCTTCGCTGAAGCGGTCTTACATCATGCCGCCCATGCCGCCCATGCCACCCATGCCGCCCATGCCGGGTGCGCCGGCGGGCATGGCAGGCTCATCCTTGGAAGGAAGATCAGCGATCATCGCTTCGGTGGTGAGCATGACGGAGGCTACGGAAGCAGCGTTCTGAAGGGCGAGACGAACCACCTTGGTGGGGTCGATAACGCCGGCTTCGAGGAGGTCTTCGTAAACGTCGGTGGCTGCGTTGTAACCGAAGGAACCTTCGCTGTTCTTGACCTTTTCCATGACGACGGAGCCTTCGACACCGGCGTTGTTGGCGATCATGCGGAGGGGCTCTTCGATGGCGCGCATTACGACTTTGACGCCGATCTTCTCTTCGGCTTTTACCTTCATCTTGGTGAGGGCGTCGATGCAGCGAACCAGGGCCACGCCGCCGCCGGGGACGATGCCCTCTTCAACAGCAGCACGGGTGGCGTTGAGTGCATCTTCCACGCGGGCTTTCTTCTCTTTCATCTCGGTCTCGGTGGCTGCGCCGACGCTGATGACGGCAACACCGCCGATGAGCTTGGCCAGACGCTCCTGGAGCTTCTCACGGTCGTAGTCGCTGGTGGACTCTTCGGCCTGGGCGCGGATCATCTTCACGCGGGCTTCCAGAGCGGTGCGGGAACCGGCGCCGTCCACGATGGTGGAGTTGTCTTTGTCGATGACAACGCTCTTGGCCTTGCCGAGGTCTTCCAGGGTGATGCTCTCAAGCTTGACGCCGAGGTCTTCGGAGATGACCTGGCCGCCGGTGAGAACAGCGATGTCTTCGAGCATGGCCTTGCGACGGTCGCCGAAGCCGGGAGCCTTGACGGCGGAGACGTTGAGGGTACCGCGGAGCTTGTTGACCACGAGGGTGGCCAGGGCTTCGCCGTCAACATCTTCGGCAATGATGAGAAGGGGCTTGCCGGTCTTGGCAACCTGCTCAAGGATGGGCAGGAGGTCCTTCATGCTGGAGACCTTCTTCTCGCAGAGGAGGATGAAGGGGTCGTTGAGGGAGCAGACCATCTTCTCGGTTTCGGTGACGAAGTAGGGAGAGAGGTAGCCGCGGTCGAACTGCATGCCTTCCACAACGTCCAGGGTGGTGTCCATGGACTTGGCTTCCTCAACGGTGATGACGCCCTCTTTGCCGACCTTGCTCATGGCCTCGGCGATGATGTTGCCGATGGTGGCGTCGCTGTTGGCGGAGATGGTGCCGACCTGGGCGATCTCATTCTGATCTTTGGTGGGCTTGGAGATCTTGACGAGCTCTTTAACGGCTGTTTCGATGGCTTTGTCGATGCCGCGCTTGATGCTCATGGGGTTGTTGCCGGCAACCACGAGGCGCTGGCCTTCTTCATAGATGGCTCGGGCGAGAACGGTGGCGGTGGTGGTGCCGTCGCCTGCGGTGTCGCTGGTCTTGGAAGAGACTTCCTTGACCATCTGGGCACCCATGTTTTCGAATTTGTCTTCCAGCTCGATCTCTTTGGCGACGGTGACGCCGTCTTTGGTAACCGTGGGGGAACCCCAGGATTTGTCGATGACAACGTTGCGGCCTTTGGGACCTAAGGTAACGACGACAGCGTCAGCAAGGGTCTTAACCCCGGTCAGCATTTTTTCGCGTGCTTTTGCATCGTAAATAATCTGTTTAGCCATGGTTCACCGAACCTCCGTGTATGTTGAAAATGTTGAGTTCAGGTCGTTAGAATATCAATTACAGTCAGGTCGTGGATTGCAAACGGGGCCTAAGCTTCGTCGACGACGCAGAGGATGTCGTCCTGGCCCATGATGAGGAAGTCGTTTCCGTCGAATTTGACTTCGCTTCCGGCGTACTTGCTGAAGAGAACACGGTCGCCGACTTTCAGTTCCATGGGGATGAGGCTGCCGTCTTCTTTGGTTTTACCCTGGCCTGCGGCCACGATACGCCCTTCTGCGGGCTTCTCTTTGGCGGTATCGGGGATGATGATGCCGCCTTTGGTGGTGGTTTGCTCTTCCAGACGTTCTACCAATACTCGGTCCTGTAACGGTCTGATTTTCATGATTCCTGTTCTCCTTTGCGCTGTATCCACGTAAATGGTGTAAGATGTTTATCTGAAGAAGAAATGTCTGGTTAAATAAACACGATATATGCCACGACACCTTAGTAGATCCACAAAAAACAGCTGCCGCCCGGCTTGTTAAAGGCCGCGCCCCCATGGGGGCGGGTGCGTTGCGTTTTTACTGTGTGACGTCCTGCAGGTGCATCATGGTTGCGTCAGAGCCTGGGGGCCCAGGCGTGGCGCCTTGCTTGAAGCCCGGTCGGCCTAAGAGCCGCCGGATGTGCTGGAACCGCCTCCCGTACTGCTGTAGGAGTCAGCGTACCATCCCCCACCCTTTAAGTGGAAGGAACTGTGGGAGATCAGTTTGCGGAGTGGTCCGGAGCATTTTTTGCACCGGGTAAGGGGCGGATCGGTCATTTTCTGGACCGCCTCTTCCACTTCACCGCATTCGGTGCATTCATACTCATAAATCGGCATGGTGGTTACCTCCTCGTCGCTTCTAAGAATCAGATCTCAAAGGCCTTGACGCCTGAGACCTGTGCGTTTGAACGTCTGAAATATAATCAGGATAAAACGCTTGTCAAGAATCCCTTTTAAAAAAAAACACCCGGGGTATGGGCCCAGATTTATTTGCTGCAATGTCGGATCGCCCAGTGTTGGGACATAATTTTTTCAATGCCGGGAAGGCTCGTCCCGGAAAGGATCTCCCGGGTCCGGTCGTGGACCAGTTGCTCTTCGGGCTCCCGCTGGGCCGTGGGCGTGGTGAAACTCTGGAGAAAACGCCCGAAGCGGATGATGTGGACCAGCTCATGCACGAAGATATAGCAGAGGAATGGGAAGATGGCGACGTCGGCGTTGGCCTCCACCTCTTTGAGGATGGCGTGGTCCTGGAGGCAGATCATGTACAGGTCGAATTCCCGGGGGGCGCCCGCGTTGGGGGAGGGAACGCCCCGGTAGCGGATGACCTGGGCAAAGACATCCTGGTTCACGCGCTCCTGATCTGTTAAGTCTTTGCCGGTCTTGACGTCGAACCGGTTTCTAAGCCACTGGCTTTCCGATATTTTGTAATGGTCGCTCACCAGCTCCTCGGAAACGGAGACAGCCCGATTGACCAGGGTGAGTTCGTCGCTGTTGAAAAGGTGTCGGTCCATGGTCTCCTGGAAAAACATGTGGACAAAGTGAGGGTAAAGGTGGTAATTTCTTGTTTTGTGTAACGCCGTAGAATGATGAAAAGGTAAGGAAGTTACATGCTTTCCCGGGTTTACCCAGGGTGAGTGCATGATGGAAGAGACGCTCTTTCCGTGTACCTGACCGTGCAGCGTTTATGTTTCGCTCGGTTTGATTCAGCGGCGGTTACCAAAACACACATTCAATGTGATTATGATTGCATAAAATATCTCTATGAACGGAGGTGGTCTGTTGGGTAGCGTGATTAAAAAACGGCGCAAGAAGATGCGCAAGCACAAGCATAGAAAACTGTTGGCCCGAACTCGTCATCAGCGACGCAAGGGCAAATAGGGTTTCTATCCCGATTTTGTTAAGACAGAAAAAGCACCGGCGCTTGCGCTCAGGTGCTTTTTTTGTGTCCGAGGGCCGGGCAGGGGCCGGCCTGGTAAGCGCGATGTAAGTGCACGGCCCCGAAAGGGCCGTGCACCGAACCTGCTCAGGGGATGCCCCCCTAACGTCTCTCTTTCAGGTACTTGAGAAACTCGGAGTCCGTGGACAGGACCAGGGTGCTCTCTTTGTTGAGGGCGGTCCCGTACACCTCCAGGGATTTGGTGAAGGAGTAGAACTCCGGATCCCGCCCGTAGGCGTCGGCATAGATGCTGGTGACTTCCGCATCGGCCTTACCTTTGAGCTCCTGGGCCGTACGATAGGCCTCGGACTCGATCTTCTTGAGTTCCTTTTCCATCTCACCCTTGATTTTCTGGGCCTCGCCCCGGCCTTCCGACCGGAACTTCTCCACAATCTGGGTTCGCTCGGCGATCATGCGGTCGTAGACCGAATTTCGCACGTCGTCACGGTAGTTGAGCCGCTTGATCTTGACGTCCACCAGGTTGATGCCGAAGCCCTTGAGCTTCTCCCCGGCGTTTGCCATGATCTGGCGGGTGATGACGCTTCGCCCTGCCTTGATGGTCTGGTTGGTCTCGTACTGCTCGGAGACCGCTTTCAGGACCAGGTCGTCCACGTTCTCCAGGCGGCTTGAGTTCCGCACCGTCTCAATGAGGTCGTAGGAGGCGATGGCGTTTTTCACCGCCGGGTCGATGATGTCCCCGATGCGGATGAGGCCGCCGCGGACGTCCCGACAGGTCTGGAAGAAGAGGACCGGGTCCACCACCTGCCAGCGGGCAAAGGTGTTGACCAGGATATAGGTCTTGTTGAGGGTGGGGATCTCACCGCTCTCCCCGTCCCACTGCTGCAGGTTTTTGGGAAAGGGGCTGACCTGGTCCACAAAGGGGAGCTTGAAGTGAAGCCCCGCGTCTGTGGTGGGTTCGCCGATGACCTTACCGAAGCGGGTGATGACCACCTGCTCGGTCTCGTCCACGGTGTAGGCGGACATGACCAGTACGGCCACGGCGGCAAAGACAAGGATCAGTGTTGAAACTGCGGTTGTTTTCATTTGGACATCGCCTCCTTGCCCGGTCCCATGTTCAGCAGGGGAAGCAGGTTCTGCTGCTTTTCATCCACAATGTACTTCCGGCCGAGTTTGGGCAGGATCTCGCCCATTTTTTCCAGGTAGATGCGCCGGGTGGTGACATCTTTGGCCTTGGCGTACTCTTCATACAGGGAGAGGAAGCGTGAGGCGTCACCCTTGGCGCGGTTGATGCGGTCCAGGGCATAGCCTTCGGCCGCCCGGATGGTGCGCTCGGCTTCGCCTCGGGCTGCCGGGATGGCTGTGTTGTAAGCTTCCCGCGCCTTGTAGATCATGGTCTCCTTCTCCTGCTGGGCCTTGTTGACCTCGTTGAAGGAGGGCTGGACCGGTCCCGGGACGTTGGTCTTTTTCATCTCGATGGTGGAGATGGTGATGCCGGTCTTGGCCTCGTTGAGTTCCGTCTGGAGCCTCTCTTTGGCCGCCATGGCGATTTCGTCACGCTTGATGATCACCTCGTTGATGGTGCGGTCCCCCACCACCAGGCGCATGGACGCTTCGGCCATGTCCCGCAGCAGGCTCTCGGGTTGATCCACCTCAAAGAGGTATTTCACCGGATCTTCAATGCGGTACTGCACCAGCCAGGGCACAAGGCCCACGTTGAGGTCGCCGGTGAGCATGAGGGACACATCGTCCCTGGGGGTCACGCCGGGTCGACCGGAATACTGGTTTTCGGTGAACCCGAACTCCTCTTTCCGGATGATGTCGACGTTGACCTTGGTGAGTTTTTCGATGCCGATGGGCAGCTTCAGGTGAAGGCCGGGCAGGGTCTGGCGGGAGTACTGCCCGAACCGCTGGATAACGCCCACTTCACCGACACCGATGGTGTAGATCATGGATTTGCCGAAAAATAGTAGAAAAAGAACGATGAGGATCAGTCCGCCGGGGAGCCTGAAGTTTTTAAACTGATTCATCAGGTCATCCAACTGCGGGGGGTTGGGGCCGTCACCGCCCGATCCTCCGCCGCCACCGAAGGGTTTTTTCTGACTCTGTTGTTCTCTGAGTTTGTCCCAGTCCCAATTCATAGTGGTTCCTGTGGTTTGTGATTGCAGATTCGTGAAGGGTCTCATGCCGAAGGCACACTGTTAAAAATCTAATAAAATGCGTGAAAACTTTCAAGGATCAAAGTGGAAACTCGCATAAAGTTGCGACAGGGACCACACCGGAGGTTGACAGGCAGAGGCAGGTGTGGTGAATCTTCGAGCCATGAAACGACATGAAAAAAAAGACGGGGCCACCCATGTGGGGGATATCCTGTCACAACATATGGGCTCCCTGACCCAGCGTGCGGACCTTGAGCTGCTCTCCCTCTGGAAGACCTGGACCGAGGCCGTGGGCGAGGAGGTGGCACGCCACACCCGCCCCAAGGCCTTTAAAGGGTCCCTGCTCCTCGTGACCGTGGACAGCTCTGTCTGGATTCACCACCTGTCCATGATGAAAGACGAGATCGTGGCAAGGATCAACACCCAGCTCGGGGAGGACACCCTCCGGGAGATCCGTTTTTCCATCGGCCACGTGGCGGAGGACGAGCGTGGGTGATCCCGAGCTCACCGCAGACACCCTGTTTGACGGCGAGCTGGTCCTCTACCAGGAGAAGAGAGGGTACCGGTTCTCCATGGACTCGGTGCTGCTGGCCCATTTTGCAGAGGCCGGAGAAGCGCAATCCCTGCTGGATCTGGGGTGCGGCTGCGGGGTGATGCCCCTGGTCCTGGCGTGTCGGTACCCCGGCCTGAAGCAGGTGGTGGGGGTGGAACTCCAGGCCTCCCTTGCCCGCCTTGCCCGGCGAAACGTCCTGGAAAACAATGTGTCCCACCGGGCCTTCATCCACCATGCCGACATGCGCCGGTGCCGGGGGCCTTACCCCGGCGGTCCCTTTGACCTGGTGATCAGCAACCCCCCTTACACCCCCCTGGGCCGTGGCCGCCTCAACCCCCGGGACCAGAAGGCCATCGCCCGCCATGAGGTAAGCCTCTCCCTTCCCCAGCTCCTGGATGCCGCCCTTGCCAACCTGTCGCCCTCCGGGACCTTTCACCTGGTCTATCCGGCGGAGCGGTGCGAAGAGGTGCTGGCGGCCGCGCAACAGAAAAAACTCTACCCCCGGCGGCTCCGCATGGTCTGTTCCCATGCCGGTGCGCCCCCCAAACGCCTGCTTCTCTCCCTTGGCAGGCTCCCCGGATCCCTCCACACCCTGCCTCCCCTGACGGTCCATGAAAGCGATGGCACCCTGACGGATGAGGTTGATAAAATGTTTAAAAAATAGGATGGTTGATGGCGACGGGTCGTCGCTTCGACCCCCGCGGTCTTTATGGCCCAGCCTGTTGCCTGGTTGACAAAAGGCGTTATCCGCATGGATTGTCCGGCCCTGGCTCCAGGGTGGCTGTGACTCGTGCAACAGCGGGCATGTGAACTCAGCGTTCAAGGAGATGGGGATGAAACGGTTGTTGACGGTTTTTTTCGTGTTGCTGGCAAGCGCGGCAGGGTGGGCGTCGGATGAGGTGACTGTACCGGAACCCCTCGCCCCCTGGCAGGGGTGGGTCATGGACGGTGAGGCGCAGGTGGCCTGCCCCGGACTCAACGGGGAGAGCGGCCGCGTTTTATGCCTCTGGCCGGGAACCCTTCACCTGGTGGCGGATCAGACGCAGGGACGTTTCCGCCAGGAGGTGACCCTTTTTGCCGACGGGTTCGTGGGCCTTCCCGGGGACACCACCCTGAGGCCCCACACGGTGACGGCCGACGGCGCCCCCATCCCCGTGACCCTGGCTGACGGCAGGCCCCGGGTCTACCTTGGGGCCGGGACCCACAGCCTTTCCGGCCGGTTCAGCTGGACCCGCCGTCCCCACGCCATCTCCGTGCCCCCTGCCACAGCCTCCGTTGCCCTGACCGTGGACGGCGGTGTGGTGGAAGCCCCCTACCTTGACGGCGACCATCGCCTCTGGATGAACCGCCCACGGCAGACACCCAGGGAGAACGACCAGCTCTCCGTGGAAGCGGCGCGGCTCTTTGCCGACGTCCTGCCCGCCACCGTCACCACACGCCTTACCCTTTCGGTCTCAGGGGGCAAGCGTCGGGAAACCCTGGAGGGGATTCTCCTGGCCGACACCTCTCCGGTCTCCCTGTCCAGTGACCTGCCTGCCCGCATGGGGGAGGACGGAAGCCTTGAAGTGGACGTGAAACCGGGAAAATGGACGGTGACCGTCACCGCGGTGTACGACGATATCCTTTCCACCCTTGCCCCCTTTGAAGCCCCTTTTGGTTCGGAGGTCTGGGTGTTCAGGCGCTCGTCCTCCATGCGGCTGGTCTCCCTGGAGGGCTTGAAACAGGTGGATCCCCACATGACCCGCCTGCCAGAAGCCTGGAAGCGTTTTCCCGCGTATATGGCGAAAAAGGGCGATGTCCTTGGCGTCACCGAGGTGAGGCGGGGCCAGGGGAAGGGCGCGTCCCGCCTCACCCTGGACCGGGAGGTGTGGCTCGATTTTGACGGGGGCGGGGCCACGGTAAGGGACCGGATCTCCGGTGAGCTCAATGCCCGGCGTTTTGTCTCCCTGCCGGACGGGCCCTTTCAGCCCGGCCGCATCCGCCTGGACGGGCGGGACCGCATGGTGGCTGACTCCGGCCGGAACCGGTTCGGGGTGGAGGTGCAGAAAGGGGCCGTTGCCCTTGATGCCGTCTCCCGCATGGACCGGGACTCCTCGCCCATGGCCCTGCCCGTGGGGTGGAACCTTGCCTTTGACCGGACCTCCATGGTGGTTCACCTGCCCGTGGGCTGGGGGATCCTGGCCGTTGCCGGGGCCGCCGTGGAGTCGGGACGTGTGTTTCTGGATGCCTGGTCCCTCCTTGACTTCTTTTTGATTCTCGTGGTGGGGGTGGCCGCCTTTAAGCTCTGGGGACCGGTCTGGGGGTGCCTCTTTGTCCCCGGCCTGGCCCTTGTGTGGCAGGAGCCCTTTTCACCGGCCCTGCTCTGGCCGGCGGTCCTGGTCACCACCGCCCTGATGCGCCTGGCCGTTGGGGGAGACGGGCGCCTTGCCGGCCTGTGGGGCCGTGGGGTAAGGGGGCTTCACGGAGCCGTCCTCGTCTCCCTTTTTGCCGTCTCCCTTGTGTTTGCATCCCAGCAGCTTCGCCAGGCCCTGTACCCCCAGCTGGAGCTGCGGCATGGGGGGGCGTACCGCGGGGCCGGAATGGAAACGGACGGGGCTGCCCGGTCCATGGAATCCCCCATGGAGTCCATGATGCAGATGGATGAGGTTGTGTCCCGTTCCAGCCTTGCCAAAACAGAGAAAAGGGCCCGCCCGAGGATGGTCCTGCCCCCGGATGAGGGGGAGACCCAGACCGGGCCCGCCCTGCCTGCCTGGCGCTGGATGCGTGTGGCTGCGGTGACGGGCCCGGCCGCAGAGTCCCACAGCGTGACCCTGCACCTTGTCCCCCCGAGCCTTCGGCGCGGGCTCCATGTGGTTCGGGTGGCTGTGCTGCTTCTGCTTCTGTTGCGGGTGGCCCCGGTGGCCCCCGGCGGGTTTTTCCGGCGGAAGGGGGCCCAGCCCCTGTTGCTGGTGGGTGTCTTGCTCTGCATGCTTCCGCGGGTGGCTGCTGCCGACGCCTTTCCTCCGGCCCCTCTCCTTGATGAACTCCGCTCCCGGCTCACGGAACCGCCTCCCTGCGCCCCCTTTTGTGCGGCCCTGTCCCGGGCCGAGCTGGCCCTGCCGCAGAAAGCGTCTGATCCGGCGCGCATGGTGCTGCAGGTGGACGCCCAGGCCCACATGGCTGTTCCCCTTCCGTCCGGGGACGGCAGCTGGCGCCTCGCCTCGGTGGCCGATAAGCGGGGAAAGGCCCTTGAGCTTCTGAAGGTGGACGGGGAGACCTGGGTGCGTGTGACCCCCGGGATCCATACCGTGGTCCTGAGCGCCGAGGGCGGCGGGGCTGAGTGGACCTTCCGGTTCCCCCTTGCGCCGGGAACGGTGCGGGTGAAGGGGGCCAAGGGCTGGCAGGTCTCAGGGCTCACCGATACCCTCCAGGTGGACGGGGTGATCCGGGCCACCCGCATGACAGCCGATGGGGACACGGGCAAGCCCCTTACCGGCAAAGGGCGGCTGTTCAGCTGGTTCCGCGTGCAGCGCCGCATGGAGTTCGGCCTGGAGTGGCGGGTGGTGACCACCGTCACCCGTAACGGAGGGGACCTTTCCGGACCGCCGGTGGTGATGTCCCTGGATCTTTTGGCAGGGGAGGAGATCCGAACCGACCTCAAAGGCGTCAAGCGCACCGGGGACTCCGTTTCCGTGACCTTTCCTTCCGGGGTGACGAGGCGGCGATGGGAGAGCGTGCTTCCCCCGGGCACGCCCCTTGCCCTCAAGGCTCCGGACAGCGGACGCGTGGTGGAAACATGGACCCTTCACCTGGATCCCATCTGGCATCTGGCCTGGAAGGGCATCGCCCCCACAGGGGGCACGGATCGAAAAGGGATGGTGTGGCTGCCCAGGCGGGGAGAGACCGTGAACCTTTCCGTATCGCGCTTTGCAGGTGCCGTGGGACGCACCCTCACCGTGGACCGGGCCCGCGTCACCCTTCGGCCCGGCAGGGGGGAGACCCGCATGGAACTCGAAGCGGGCATCCGCGCCTCCAAGGGATCGGAGGTGGCGGTGGCGAGCCGGTTCAACCCCAACGTCAAGGAGGTGACCGTCTCAGGAGAGCCGGTGCCCGTTCCCGAGGAGGGTGGGGCCCTTACCGTGCCCGTGGACCCGGGAGAAGCCGAGGTACGGGTCTCCTGGCGAGCCTCCGATGCAAAAGGCTTTTCCCTGTTCAGCCTGGTGGTGCCCCGCAAAACCGCCATGCCCGATCTCTCCCTGGGCCGCAGCGCGTCGAACATCGATCTGATCATGCACCTGTCAAGGGATCAATGGATCCTCTGGACCCAAGGGCCCGTGCTGGGCCCTGCCGTGCTGATGTGGAGTCTCGTGGCCCTGGTGATCCTGGCAGGGACCCTGTTGGGCCGGGTTCCCTTTTCGCCCCTGTCCGGTACCGAGTGGGCCCTTCTGGGGCTGGGGCTTGTGACCCGCAGCCTGCCCGCCGTGGTGATGGCCGCCGGATGGTTTTTTGCCCTGGAGGTCAGGCGTCGCAAACGGCCCTCAAGGCGCCTGGTGTTTAACGGCATGCAGCTTGGCCTTGTGGCCTGGGGCGTGTTGGTGGTGCTGGTTCTCTTTGAGGCGGTGAGGTCGGGGCTCCTGGGGATCCCGGACATGCAGGTGTCCGGCAACGGCTCCACCGCCACCCTGCTGCGCTGGACCGTGGACCGTGTGGCCGGGGCTTTTCCCGAACCGGCCGTCTGGACCCTGCCGGTGTGGAGCTTTCGGCTGGTGATGCTTGCCTGGTCCCTCTGGCTGGCCCTGAAGGTGGTGGGCTGGGGCCGGTGGGCCGCAGGCTCCCTGGGGGAAGGCGGTTTTTGGATGAGCAGGCCCGAAAAAAAGAAGGATCCGGAAGCGCCCGCCGCCCATGGGGAACATCCCGAGTCGTAACGTCAAGGCTTCTATGGCCGGTGCTGGCCTCAAAGGCAAGCACCGGCGGCCCTGCCGCAGGGGCAACGCATTTAAAAAGTCAGTTGCCTCCGGCGGGTCGCTTTTTGAAAAAAGCTTCGCAAAAACTTTCCGGTAATAAAATTAAAGAAGAGGGGCTATACCCTGTAGGGACGCACCCTCAAAAAACAAAACCTGTTTGTCAAACTTTTCGAACGTCCCCGGAATCCTTCCGGTTAAAGTCAAGCGAATCCCAAATGCCCCGAAATCGTTTGAAGGATGTCTGCTCCCATGCATTCGCCACAGGGTTTCCAGGTGCCCCACCTGGCCGCCGGAGGCTGGTTTTTTCACCCGCTTTAACCATAGAAGGCCTCTGTTTGTTTGAGCGGGATATAAAAAAAAGCCCCCTTCGATCTGAGTCGAAGGGGGCTTTTTTTTGAAATCTGAAGACACGGGGTGTTCAGCGGTGGTCGTTGATCCTGTCCCGAAGAACCGATGAGCATTTGAAGGTGACGACCTTTCTCTTTTCCAGCATCATGTCGTCTCCGGTGGCCGGGTTGCGCCCTTTTCGTGCGCCTTTTTCTTTGACGCAGAACTTTCCGAACCCGCTGACCAGGACGTCTTCTCCTGACCCGATGGTGTCTTTGATGATTTCAATCAGGGTCTCCACAAGATCACTGCTGCGTTTCCTTGAATACCCTATGCTTTCCTGAACTTGATCCACAATGTTCGTCTTCGTAAGTGCCATTGTCGGTGCTCCCGCAAGATATTTCCAAAACTTGATGTTCCAAGGGTTGCGTGCAAAACAGTTATTCTTTATATGGGTAATTTTAATGAAAATCAAGAGTGTTACGGTGGGGAGGCGCGTTTTTTTTACTGAGGGGCATGTCCGCGTGCTTACCAATTCCCGCTGACTTCACCTGACAATGGGGCGCGAGGATACCCCATGGTTACCACAGGTTCCCGTGGGAGGATCGGTAAATTCGGCGCATCTCCTCAATGACTCCATGGTCGGGGGCGTAGGGGAGGCGGGGACTCCCCGGGGTGGGAAGGGGGAACCGGGCACCTTCCGGGAGCGCGTTTCTGCGCATGCGGCAGGCTTCCACCAGAAGGGGCTCCATGTTGACGGTGTCCGCCACGTTGTAGGCCAGAAGGGTTTCCAGGTAGCGCCGGTCCCCGCTCTGCCTGTAACGGTCCCACATCACCACGGCAGAGGAGCCGTCCACACCGGCCAGGTCCGTGCGCCCCATGCCGAGGGTCTCCTCGCAGCGCTTGAGGCCGCCTTTGATGCCCAGGCTTCCCAGGACGTAGCGCAGGTCGATGTGGGCCATCTCCATGGGAATCCCCAAGACGCGCCGGATGACGGGGATGTCAAAGCATTTTCCGTTGTAGGTCACCACGGTGGTAAAGCCGGAAACAGCCTCTGCGAAGTCTGCCAGGTTCTCCCCGTTGACGTAGGTCCGCACGGTGTTGCCGTCGTACAGGGCAATGGTGGTGATGTCGCACCAGGGACCGTCCCCCGTGGTTTCGATGTCGAGGTAGCAGGTGGTCTCCTGAAAGCCCGGAAAGAGTCTCCAGGCCTCTCCGGCGGGCATGAGCCCCTGGAAGTGGAGGAGGTCGCCTTCCTCATAGCGTCGGCGGGAGGTGCGGATGCCCGGAAGCACGGTGCCGGGCATGGGGAGCTTTTCCCCCCGCTCATGGGCCTCCTCGTAGAGAGACCAGGTGGTGATTCCCCGGTGCCAGAGCTTCTCTTCGGTGGCCTTGCCCACCCCCTGCATGTGGATGAAACTGTGTTGAATCACGGAAATTCCTTTAATGTGTTGACAATGATCTTGCCGGGTTATTATGTTTCCTGTGCCATGACGGCAGGCAGCTTGCCATGCCGTTGCCGGGCGTTTTCCGGTGGTGGCGGCTATGCCGTTTCACTCCGAAAAGATCCGACCGACGACCCATCCATGGGTCAGCCCACCATAAACATCATATTTTCACCAACCTGACAAGGAGTCGTTATGCAGGGACACCCCGTCTCAGAAAGCCGTGTGATCCTCTCCCATCTCATGCTGCCCCAGGACGCCAACCCCGCGGGAAACGTCCACGGCGGCGTGATCATGAAGTACATCGACAACGCCGCAGGGGTGGTGGCCACGCGCCACTCCCGCACCAATTGCGTTACCGCCTCCATCGACCGCCTGGATTTTTTCAAGCCCATGTACATCGGGGAGCTGCTCACCTTGAAGGCAAGCCTCAACATGGTGGGGAGTACCTCCATGGAGATCGGGGTGCGCGTGGAAGGGGAGAATCTTTTGACCGGTGAGAAAAAACACGTGGCCAGCGCGTACCTCACCTTTGTGGCCCTCTACGCCGAGGACTCCAAGGTGAAAAAACTGCTCCCCGTGCTCCCGGAGACCCCGGAGGACAGCCGCCGAAACGAAGAGGCCCGTTACCGAAGGGCCCATCGCCTGGAGGAGAAGCAGCGCATGCTGGCCCGCCAGGAGAAGGCGGGCTCCTGAGTCAGTCCGCGTCAAATGTTTCGATGTATTTTTTTGCGGTGCGCCGGTCCAGCCCCGTGATGCGGGCCACATCGCCGTAGGTGCCGTAACGCCTGTAGAGCATGGCGCAATAGGTGCACGTCAGGGCCTTCAGGTCCATCTCCCCGTTGCGGATTCCCCGGGCAAGGGCCTCGGTGAGGGAGGTGTCGTCCGTATCCCGGGAGAGGAGGTAGCTCTTCTTGATGAGGACCCTTCGGGTGCATTGCTCCAGCTCCCGGACGTTGCCGGGCCATGGGTAATGGGGGCCGAGCTGGCGTTCGATGACCTCCCGGACCATGTCCGTGTACTCGGGGGATGCCTTGCCCACCATGCGGGTGACCGTGTGGTTCAGAAGGGTGGTGAGCTCCTCGGGGTCCTCTTCGATGCGGACCCGCAACGGGGGCACCGTGATGATGTCCGAGCAGAGTCGGTAGAAAAAATCGTCCCGGAACCCCCCGCTGCCCGTGATCTCTTCAAAGGGACGGTTGGTAGCGGCGATGACCCGGCCGTTGAACCGGGTCTTGAGGTGGCTGCCCACCGGGGTGAACTCGCGCTCCTGGAGCACCTGGAGGAGCTTGATCTGGGTGTGGGCCGGGATCTCCCCCAGCTCGTCTAAAAAGATGGCCCCGTTGGGGCTGCACCGCTCCAAAACCCCTTTGTGGTCCTCCACGGCCCCTGTGAAGGCCCCCTTCTTGTGACCGAAAAGTTCCGACTCCAACAGGGTCTCCGGGTACTGGGAGAGGTTCAGGGAGACAAAGGTGCGGGTAAAGCTCTCGGTGAAGGTTTTTCGTTCCGGGTCAAAGGGGATGTAGCCGCTTCGGCCGATGGCGATGGCTGCCGTGCCCTTGCCTGTGCCGGTCTCTCCCAGGAGCAGGGTGGAAAAATCCTCCATGCGGTTGATGAGGTAGCGGGCGTAAAGGCCGATATCGTGGGTGAAGACGTTGTTCCAGAGGTCGCGCCGGAGGTTGCGCATGGCCCGGCTCTCCCCCACCAGGGAGTCCCGGATCAGGAGAAAGGCGCGCCGGAGCTGGTAACACAGGGCCATGTAGTGGCAGAACTGCTCCGTGGTGAACCCCCGGTCCTGAAAAAAAGCCCGGGCCTCGTCGGCAAAGGGGACGGGCAGGGAGGTGTCCCCGGCCTCCACCTGGCGGTGAATCAGGGCGTCGAACCGCTCCCGGAAAAGATAGAAAAATTCAAAGACCAGGGCGTTTTCCACAAGGGTTTTGTCTTTTTTTTCCACCCGGTCGATGCGGGGGCGACCCGACGGCTCAAGGGCCTCCAGTCGGGCGCTGACCTCACGGATGGTCTCGTCGATGAGGCACTCCACACGGGCGCCGGGAAAAAGCCCTGCAATGCGGGTATCGATGGCCTCCCGCTCCTCGGCAAAGGGGTTGGCGTAGATGGCTTCACTGACCAGGGCGAAGAAGATGCGTTGGGTGTCGGTAAGCCGGATCATGGGCTCTCCTCGGGTGGCGCCGGCTGTGCATGAAAAGCACATGGATGACCTTGCGTTGATTTCGGTTGATATGGATGGTACACAAACCATCTGAGTGTGCCCTTGAACCCATGCCTGAGTAAAGGCAAATTTTCGCTCGGCATCAGTTGCCCGGCCCTTCGTCCATCCTTCATGACATGCATTGGGAGACCCGTATGATGATGCCCCGCGAAGACATATCCCCCGACATCCACCAGAAAAAACTGGCCCGGCGCTTCAGCTCGGTGTGGCTCATCGGCCCACCCATGGGAGACGAACTGCAAGCCCTGGTCTGCCATCTTTTTGACCCGGAAGAGGCCCGGGTGGCCCTGGGGCTTCCCTCCTATGTACCCAAAAGACTCAAGGCCGTGGCCCGGCGGGCGCAGATGGCCGAGGCAGAGGCCCTTCCCGTTCTGGAACGCCTTGCCGCGCGGCGGGTGATCTATGGCGGGTCGTCCGGGTATTCTCTTATGCCCCTGATCCCGGGCATCTTTGAGTACTTTCTCATGAACGGCAAAGAGACCCCCATGCACCGGGGCTTCGGGGACCGCATCACCCGGCTCTTCGGCACGGGGTATGTGAAGGATTTCTTAGGCTGGGTCCGGGCCCCTGCCATCCGCAATATTCCCATTGAAGAGCATGTGTCCCACCAGCAGACCGTGGCCGACGCCGACCTGGTGGAAAAACTCCTGGCCGCCCACGACACCTTTGCCGTCTTAAATGTCTGCCAGTGCCGCCAGTCCGTGGCCTTTGCCGGTGGCCGCTGCAAACGGGCCCGGGTGGAGGACGGCTGCCTGCTCTTCGGCTCCTTTGCCGAAGGCGTGGTGCCCCAGGGCACCGGGTACCACGTCACCCGCGAGGAGATGCGGGCCGTGATCCGGGAACGCTGGGAGAGAAACCTCGTGCTGCTCACCGCCAACGTCTCCCACGAAAGCCCCAACGCCATCTGCACCTGCTGCGACTGCTGCTGCCACGGCCTGGAGACCATCAACCACTTCGGCGGCATGGCCCTCATGGCCGAGCCCAGGTTCAAGGCCGTGGTGGATGTTTCCGCCTGCACGAACTGTGGCCGCTGCCTGCGCGCCTGCAACACCCGCGCCCACACCATCGAAAACAAAGAACACCACTACGACCCCACCCGGTGCATCGGCTGCGCCGCCTGCCTCTCCTCGTGCCCGGAAGGGGCCATCTCCCTGGAACCCAACCCCTTGTACATTCCCCCTTCGGAGAGCTTTACCCGCCTTTTCCTCCGGCTGAGCCCCAAGGTGGCCGCCTTCGGCGCCCGCGCCTTCCTGATCCGGTTGAAGGCCAGACTCTAACGATTCAGTTTGCCTTAAAAAGCGTGCCTCCGGCGGCAAGGTGGGGGCACCTTGAAACCCTATGGCGAATGCATGGATGCAGTCATCATGCAAACGTTTTCGGAGCATTCGCGTGATGTGTGATGTCTGGCAACCGCTTTTTCATGATAGGCCCATTTCATTTTTCTGGAAATGCGATGAAGGGTATTGGATATTTGCTTGATTTTAATAAGAAAAGCTATGGCAAGTCGCTTTTTTGAAACAAAGCTCCGCAAATAAAGCGAACAAGTCGAATGTATCCCTGCGAAGCCTGGAAAGTCTTGTTTAAAATTTGGTAACTATTCAGCTTGCCTCCGGCGGGTCGCTTTTTTGAAAAAAGCTCCGCAAAAAACTTTCCGGTAGAAAGGTCAGAACAGTCAGAATCGCTGGAATTCATAGCAAAGCTGTCAAAACCTGTTTGTCAAACTTTTCAAAAGTTTGGCCCCCGGCAGGGCCGCCGGAGGCGTTTTTTATTTATCTTTTGAGTGTTCCAGGGCGTGCCAGATGGAGTGGACGTTGTAGTTCCACCTGGGAAGGATGAGGGTGATGAGAATGGACTCTACGGTGGAGGCCAGGTGGAGGATAGCCGAGAACCGGAAGGGGCCGCTCATGTCCTGGGTGTAGAGGAGGACGAGCAGGGAGATGGAGAGGAGCAGGGTGGCGCTCTTGGAGGTCCAGGTGTGGTAGCTCGGGGTTCTGCCGAACTTGACGTAGCCGCAGGTGAGCTGGGCAAAGCTCCCCACCAGGACGATCATGAAGTAGCGCAGTTCGGCCTCCAGGAGATGGGGCCAGAGCCACCAGATGCAGGGCAGGACCGCCAGGGCCAGGAGGAAGTCGGCCATGCTGTCGAGCTTGGCACCCAGTTCCGTGGTGTGCTTGAGCATGCGTGCAATGGCACCGTCAAAAAGGTCTGAGACCAGGGCAGAGGTGAGGAAGGCCAGGAAAGGGCGTTCTTCTCCGTTCCAGGCAAACCAGAGGATGACCGGTGAACAGGCGAGCCGGAAGAGGCTCAGGGTGTTGGGGACGGCATATAGGATCGTTCGTGCTATCTTTCCAGCCATACGTGGGTGTGCTCCGAGTGAGAATCTGAGGAAAAGTCCCAATGGCAGGGCTTTTGCATTGTTCTTTGAACAATGTACACTTCATATCACCGCAGGTTCCCCTTCGCAAGGAGGATATCCACGAAAAGGTTTGTGTGCGATCTTTTTTTGTGTTCCCGGCCGGGGCAGGGAACATTCCATGGGACGCGCAGGTGATTGAAATATGTTTTTGTTCATAGTACCACTATACCCATTCGTCTTTCAGGCTGTCCACGGAAGCTGACCTTCGGGTAACCCCGGCGGGACACCCTCCGTCAGCCATCAAGGGGCTTTGGATCCCCCGCATGGATTATGGAAACGGCGGCCCCCCGGGATTTCCGGGCCGCACGTTCGATGCGCGGGCTGTTACCATGTCGTTTTTCCGTGGCCCCCAACCCGTGATTTGGAGACCGTCATGTCCCCCATCCGAGACATCTGCATTACCGGCACCGACACCGATGTCGGAAAGAGCGTCCTCTCCCTTCTGGTGATGAAAATCCTTCGCGCCCAGGGCCTGGATCCCCTTTACCTGAAACCCTTTCAGACCGGTTGCCACAGCCCCACGCACCCGTACAGCGACCCCTCCTTTGTCCTGACCCTTATGGGCGGTCGCGACGAGGCCAAGGATTCTGTCCTGTACTGCTTCCGGGAAGCCAAGGCCCCCTATTTCGCGGCCCGGGAAGAGGGAAAAAAAATAGACCCTGAGGCGTTCAAGACCTTTATCCAGGAGAAGAGGGCCCTGGGCCGCCCCCTGGTGGTGGAAGGGGCTGGCGGGGCCCTGGTGCCGGTGACCGAGCGGTTGAACGTCATCGACCTCCTGGCCGAAGAGAAATTTATCCACGTGGTTGCCGCCCGCGCAGGCCTTGGGACCATCAACCATACCCTGCTTACCCTGGAGGCCATGGCCAGCCGGGGCATCACCCACCCCTTTGTGGTCTTCATCGACCGGGACGGCTCCACCGAGCCGGTGATGATCGCCGAACACATGGAAGCGGTGGCGCGCATTACGGGCATCCGTCCCGTGGCGTCCATCGGGCGAATGTGCTGCATCGAAACCGAGGCCGACGCCATGGCCGAGCGCCTGCTCCCCCTGGTGCGGGCCCTGGGGCTCGAAGCGGAATGAGCCGGAGCCCTTATGCGTCCACGGTAACGGTGGGGGAGGCGGTGCCTTCGGGGACCCCCATCCTGGCGTTTCTGGAAGCGCGCTTTCCTGCCGTGCCTTCGGGCACCTGGGAAGCGCGCTTAGACTCCGGGCTCGTCACCGATGAAAAGGGCGCGGCCCTTACCCGGGATGCTGTGGTGGTCCCCATGATGGTGCTGCGCTATTATCGGGAAGTGGCCCATGAAGACCCCATCCCCTTTGCCGAAGAGGTGGTCCATGTGGACGATCACCTCATTGTCGCCTGCAAGCCCCACTTTCTGCCCGTGATCCCTGCCGGTAAGTTCGTGAACGAGACCCTTCTTACCCGATTGCGAAACCGCTTCGAAAATCCGGAGCTGATCCCTGTGAACCGCATCGATCGGGAGACGGCAGGCCTGGTGCTTTTTTCCAGGCGAAAAGAGACCCGCGGGCTCTACCAGGGGCTGTTCATGGAAAAAAAGGTGAGCAAGGTCTACGAGGCCCTCTCCCTGAGCCGTCCGGATGGGGTCGGCCCCTTTCATGTGACGAATCGGCTCGTCAAGGGCGATCCCTGGTTCCGCATGGCCGTAGGGGAAGGGCCCAGCAACGCCGAGTCCACCATTGAGCTTGTGGCACCAAAGGGGGCGGGCGGGTTGTTTCGGATCTCCCCTGTCACCGGCAAGAAACACCAGGTTCGCCTCCACATGTGCGCCATCGGCGCCCCCATTGAAAACGACCACCTCTACCCGGACCTTCTGGACGAGGCCCCGCCCGATTTTGAGCGCCCCTTAAAGCTCCTGGCCAAAGAGGTGCGTTTCATCGATCCCGTCACCCAGACATCCCGTTGCTTTATCTCGCCACGATCCCTTGATTGACTGTGTGCCCCAGGGCAACAACCAGCGCCCCTGGGGGTTGCCTTTCTGTTAACCCTGCGTGGAGACGTAGTTGACAGCTCAGGGGATATGGCTGTATAACGGGCCTTTAAATACAACCAAGGCCCTGTGGCCCGGGGCAAACGCCAGCCGGGCAGCATGCGCAACCGAGACGGTTTTTTGCGGGGCTTTTTATTTAAGGAAAGCGACACGCCACCATGCATACCCATGAACTGATACGCCAACTTATTGCCGACCCCTCCTACCAGGTCGGGGAGGAAGAGGCCCTGCTTCTGTCCGAAGCCGGGCACGAATCCCTCTTTCTCCTGTTTGAAGCCGCCCGGGTGAGGTGCTCCCAGAATCGGGGAGACACGGTGTTCCTCTGCTCCATCGTCAACGCCAAATCGGGCAAATGCTCCCAGGACTGCGCCTTCTGCGCCCAGTCCTCCAGCCACGACACCGGGGTGGACATCTACCCCCTCATGGACGAGGAGACCCTGGTGGAGCGGGGCCATGCCATGGCCCGTGCCGGGGCCACCCGCTTTGGCATCGTCACCAGCGGACACAGCCTGAATGACGCCGAGATCGATCGGGTCTGCCGGGTAACCGAGCGCCTGAGAAAAGAGACAGACCTTGCCATCTGCGGCTCTCTGGGCATGCTGGACGCCAAGCGGGGCGAACGCCTGCGGTCAAGCGGCATGGGGCGGTATCATCACAACCTGGAGACCTCCCGCAGCCACTTCGACGCCATCTGCACCACCCACACCTACGACGAGGACATCGAGACGGTCCAGCTGGCCGCTGAGATGGGCTTCGGCGTCTGCTCCGGCGGAATCCTGGGCATGGGCGAAAGCTGGGCCCAGCGCGTGGAGCTGGCCCTGACCCTGAGGACACTCAACGCCGATACCATCCCCATGAATTTCCTGACCCCGGTGCCCGGGACCCGCATGGAAAATCGTCCCCTGATGCCGGTTTTGGACGCCTTGAAGTCCGTGGCTCTGTTCCGGCTCATCGCCCCTGAAAAGCGCATCACCGTCTGCGGCGGGCGTGAGGTGACCCTCCGGGATTTTCAGTCCTGGCTCTTTCCCGCCGGTGCCGACGGCCTCATGGTGGGCAACTACCTCACCACGGCCGGGCGCTCCCTTGACGACGACCTCAAGATGGTGTCCGACGCCGGGCTCATCGTGGGAGAGGTGTAATGGAAGCCGTCCTGTCCGGACTCTTCCGGTTCGACGGCTCAGACCCTCTGTACAAGGGGCACTTCCCCGGCAACCCCGTGGTACCCGGGAGTCTTGTGGTGGAGGCTTTTTATCATCGCCTCAGGGACGAGGGGCACGCCCCTGTTGCAGCAAAAAATTTCAGGTTCAGGGTGTTTGTTCCGCCCGGGGAGTATCGGTATACGGTCCGTTGCGAAAAGGGGCGGGCAACCTGCACCCTGTTCACCGATGAGGCTCCGGCCGTGACCGGAGAGATGGTGCTGCCATGACGTTTTCCGGACAAACTGTATTGATCGTGGGGGGGAGCTGCGACATGGCTCTCTCTCTGATTCCCTTCCTTGCAGGGGCCGGCCTTCGGCCCGTGTCCACCTTCAGGTCAACGGAAGGGGAACAAAAAATCCGTAATGCTGGCGGCACGCCCTGCGCGTTCGCCCTGCAAAACGCCCTGGAGCCCGATGGGTTTTCAACGCTGGATGCCCTGTTCCAAGACGGCGGCCCCGACTACCTGGTGGACTTTGCCCACGGAAACTTAGAGAGCCTCGTGGCCACGGCCGATGTGGCGGCTGTGGGGCGCTACATGCAGGAGAACGTTACCTGCCGCGCAGCCCTTGTGAAGTGGGCCTCCCGTCGCATGATGGCAGGCCGTTTTGGCCGGATGCTCTACGTCTCCTCCACCGCCGCTGCCCTCCAGAACGGCGGCCAGGGGTTTTACGCCGCCTCCAAGCAGGCCTCGGAATCCCTCTACCGGGGCGCGGGCATCGAGCTGGCCAAAAAGGGCATCACCAGCGCCATCCTGAGGCCCGGCTACGTGTCGGCAGGCCGTGGTACCGATTACCTGGAGACACACGGAGACCGAATTCGCCAGCGGGTACCCCTGGGACGCGCCGCCACCCCCGCCGAGGTGGCCGAGACACTTCTCTTTTTGCTCTCCGACGCCGCACGCCCCATCAACGCCACCGTGGTCACCATGGACGGCGGCCTCACCGCGTGCAAGTAGGGCCTGAAAGCGTGCCTCCGGCGGCGAGGTGAGCCACCTCGAAAGCATTTAGCCCTTGCGCTTTCTCCTTCGTTCCTCAGGAAAAAGCGCAAGGGCCTTTGGCTCGGGCTACGCCCGACATGAACGCTTATGGTTTGTGCGGGTTGGCTCACACGCTTCGAAGCAACAGGATACGTTGTCGCTACTTGCCCAGTATGGATTTAACCGCACTGGCTATAGCATAAATGCTTCAAAAGCAGGTTGCGGGTGAACATCAGGCTCGCTTTTGATTATGCCTGGCACACATGTGGTTTTTTAAAACCTGTTTGTTAAACTTTTTAAAAGTTTAGCCCCCGGCAGGGCCGCCGGAGGCAAGCTGAATCGTTATTCTCTTATATGTGGAGTGATACTGAGCCCATGACTGTTTTTGAAAAAATCCAGGCCACCCTGGCCGATATCCTGGACGTGGACGAAGAGCGCATCGGATCCGAGACCTACCTGTTCCGGGACCTGGACGTGGAGTCCATTGATTTGCTGGAGCTGGCCGTGAGCCTGAGCTCCGAGTTCAACATCGATGTCAACGACGACGAGGTCTTTCTGAAAACCCTGCGGGTCTACCTGAGCGAGCCTGGGGACCACGTCACCGACACCCGGGCCTACCTCATGGAAAAATACCCCTACCTCACCGCGTCCCGCGTGGACGAGATCCTGGCGGACCAGGACGGCGGCCCCGTCCTCAAGGTAAAAGACATCGCGGATTACGTCTCGTGGCGTAGTGATGCTGCATAATTAAGGAGTCTTCATGCGCAGGCGTGTGGTGGTGACGTCCATGGGGGTGGTTTCATCCCTGGGGGCGACATCGGAAGAGATTGGAAAGAGGCTTTCCGTCGGGGCGCCCCGGTTTGTGTTTACCGGGGAGGAGGGGCTCTGGGCGGCGCCGGTGGAGGGCTTTGACCTCAAGGCGTACACCGGGCGTTTCAAGGCCGGGCGGTACCTCAACCGGGGGGCGCAGTTTGCCGTGGCATCGGCTGCCGCGGCCATAGAGGCGTCCGGGCTTTCCGAGAAGCAGCGGGCCGACACCGGGCTGTTCTGTGGGAGCGGGCCCAACTTTGATGTGGGGGAGGAGTTTGCCAGGATCGACCATGGCGAGATCTCCGAGGAGGGTCTCTCTGCCTTGTGGATGCTTCGTTTTCTTCCCAACACGGCGGCATCGGCCATCTCCCGCCTCACCGGCATTCACGGGGAGAACCACACCTGCGGCAGCGCCTGCGCCGCGTCATTGACGGCCCTTGGGGAGGCGTACCGAAAGATCCGGGACGGGTATCTGGACACGGCCCTTGCAGGGGGCGGCGACTCCCGGATCAACCGGGGCGGGCTCCTGGCCTACGGCATGGCCCGGGCCCTGCATCGAAGCGAGATGGACCCGTCCACGGAGTACGCTCCCTTTGATGCCAGCCGAAAGGGCTTCCTGCCCGGGGAGGGCGGGGCGTTTTTCCTTTTTGAAGAGCTGGAACACGCCAGGCGGCGGGGTGCTGAAATCCACGCCGAGGTCCTGGGGTTTGGCTCTTCCCTGGACGGCTACAACATGACGGCCCCGGATCCTTCGGGCACCTGGGCGGAGAAGGCTGTTCGCCTGGCCCTGGACGAGGCCTTTCTGCTGCCCGAAGAGGTGGACGCGGTGTCGGCCCACGGCACGGCCACCGACCTCAACGACCGCATGGAGGCAGATCTTTTCAAACGGGTTTTTACGTCCCGGCAACCGGCCATCCTTGCCCCCAAGGCGTGGCTTGGCCATCTGGCCTCGGCCTGCGGGGCCGTGGAGCTGGCCGTGATGCTGTCAGCCCTGAAGCATGGCGTCCTGCCCTCCAACCCCAACCTCACCGACCCCCTGGACCCGTCCCTGGATGTTGTAACGGGTCCTCGAAGCGCCGACGGGGTCTCGACCCTTTTGTTTGAAAACTTTGGTTTCGGCGGCCAGAACAGCGCCCTGGTGGTGCGCAGGTGGCAACCATGACACAGGTTCTTGAGACCCCTTTTCTGATGCTCTCCCGGATATCGTCCGTTGCGGACAACTCCATGACGGCGGACTCCGCAGAACTGGGCGGCGAGCCCCATGGTCTTCTGGAGGCCATGGCCCAGTGCGCCGCCTATCACGTGCGGCACGTAACCGGTTTTTCCCGCCAGGCCTTTCTCATGAAGGTGACCCGATATCCTTTTCCACCGGCCCCGGTGACAGGGGTGGTACCCCTCACCGCTGTCCTTACGGGATCGGCCACCGATGCCCGGGCCTACCAGGTGTCGGCCGAGGTTGGTGGCGAGACCGTCACGGCCTCCCTTCTCATCGGCACCACCCCCTATGATGACCGTTTCGAGGCGGCCCGCCTCAGCCCCCACTATCAGGAGATTTTTCAATGTTTGACACGCGCTTGAGACAGAAACTGGCCCTCCAGAAAGAGAAGGGGCTTTACCGCAATCCGCCTGTGGTGGAGGGCGGGGACGGGCGCACGGTGACGGTGGATGGCCGTACCCTTGTTAACTTTGCCTCCAACGACTACCTCGGCCTGGGGCGCTGTGAGGCACTTCGCACCAAGGCCGCAGAGGCGTTTTCGCGCTATGGCACCTCCTCGTCGTCCTCACGGCTTGTGTCGGGCAACGGCTCGGCCATCCGCGAGGCGGAAAAAGCCTATGCCGACTACTTCGGCTACGAGGACGCTGTTTTTTTCCCTTCCGGGTACCAGGCCAACCTGGCCATCCTCTCCACCCTTTTCGGGCCGGAGGAGACCCTTTTGTTTGACAAGCACGTCCACGCCAGCACGGTCAAGGGCATGCAGCTGGGATCTGCTCCGTTTAAAGGCTTTCGCCACAACAGCATGGGGCATCTGGAAAAAAGGCTGAAGAGCGCCTCGGGCCAGTCCGTGGTGGTGACCGAATCCCTCTTCAGTATGGACGGGGATACCCCGCCTCTGGCCGAGCTTTCGGACCTGAAAGAGACCCTCGGGTTTCTTACGGTGGTGGATGAGGCCCACGCCTACGGCGCCATGGGCATCGGGGGGCGGGGCATCGCCCGGGGGGTGGCTGACGTGGCTTTAGGTACCTTCGGCAAGGCCATGGGTCTTTTCGGGGCCTTTGTGCTGCTGCCCTCCCTGTACCGGGAGTACCTGTTCAATTTTGCCTCTCCCCTTATTTACACCACGGCCCTGCCCGAAGCCCACGCCGTCACCGCCCTGTCCGTGCTGTCGGAGGTGGAGCAGGGCGATGACCGGAGGGAGCGTCTTTCTTATCTCAGCCGGAAGCTGACCCGGCTCCTCACCGACCGAGGGTTTACCGTCTGCGGCGAGGCCCACATCCTTGCCGTTCAGATCGGCAGCGAAGAGCGTGCCCAGGAGCTGGTGACAAAGCTTTTTAACCAGGGGTACTTTGCCTTTACCGCCCGGTTTCCCACCGTTCCCATGGGGCAGGCCATTATTCGCCTCAGCCTGACGGCCAACCACACCGAAAAAGATCTGGAAGATTTTTCCGACGCACTGGCCGCGTTGGACCGCTAACCCGGATATGCCTCGGGGCATCGACTGAACGCACCGTGCGGCGTGGCGGCGTGTTTGTCCGTGCCGGGGTCCTGGGGCTGTTTCGGCTGGCCGTTCCTTTTTGAATGCATTTGCCAGTTACCGGAAAAGGGTTGATCTTATTTTGTCAAAGTGGTAACAATGTTCACTATAAATAACACGGTGTGAATACAGAATCCGTGACCATGCACTCGGCGTGTTGCCGGCGTGGTTACATGACAACCTCAGGGACCTGTCCCAGCCAGGGAGGACGGCATGGCTTTTTCCGCCCGGGATTTCCGTCGCTATATCGTCTGTGCCTTTTTACTATGTGCCTTTGGTGCGGCAGGGGCTGTGGCGGCCCCCAAGCCCATGAAGGAGTGGGAGCTGGGCGGGGTTGAAGCCAGGACCGGGGTGAACCTGGGGTTCGACAACCTTGTGGTGGATAGAACCGGCGGCAGCTCAAGGTTTGTGCCCGATGATGAGACCAAACCGGACCATTTCCTCGAATTTACCTCCATGGACAGCAGCACCACATACAATGGGGATATCTCCATTGTGGCCGGGAAATACGTTGCCCCACAGCGGCAGTGGTTCATCAAGGACACGGCCAAGGTCCGGAAAGGGGAAGCGGGCATGATCGGCCTGGGCATCGACTGGTACTACAAGCACAAGCGCACGGATCCATACGAGATCAACAAGGGGAGTGACTTTACCCCTCCGGCCGAGGCCCGGGGGGTGACGGCGGTGGTGATCTCCATGGACAACGGCGAGGAGCCCTTTACGGTGGGGGCCAGCAGCAGCAACCTCAATTTTTCCGCCATCGGGTCGTACACGGACATGGGAGAGGACGTCGGTGATCGCATTGTGACCGGGTTGCTGGGGGCGGACACCGGGCTTTTGTCCATGACCGGTGTAAAAAACCTGGGCCAGCGGGTGACCCTCTACCCCATCGGAACCATAGACGGCTACGTCGAAGGGGAGGGCATTGCCCTGGAGCTTCGGAGCAAGACCACCATCGACGAGGTCACCATCTCCCGGGAGATTGGCGGGGAGACCTTCGTCAACCTGAGGGCCTCGGGGATTCACATGCGTGAGAGTTTCAGCCAGGAACTCCATGTTCAGTACAACAGGTGGGGAGACATGGACAAAGACTACTTTGCCAGCGACGCCCCGTCAGAGTACCTGGACAGCACCTACGACCCGGACGGCTTTTTCGGCAGCGACTACAACCCGGACCACCTCATGCTTTCGCGTAACCTGGTGAGGTCCCCGTATACGGGGGGGCCCGGTTATCACAACATGTACGACGGGTTCATGCTCAACGGGAACATCAACCAGATCGATTTTGCCGACCGCATCTCCGGACGAAAGCTGGTTCTGGACCACGGTCAGATGACCGAGGCGGACGTCATTACGGGCAAGAATTTCGACGACCCCGGCAAGCTGGACAACGATTACCAGATCCACAACCAGAACATGGCCAATGACATTGAGATCCTGGAACGTCCCATGACGATCCAGGTGAAGACAGGACGGACCTACAACAGCTTTGATCCGGCAACGGGCCAGCCCGAGCTTGTTTACGATGAGCGGAGTTTTATCGCCATCAACTGGCCTCGCCATGGCTCGGTGCGGGTGGAGGATCTCCAGGGGTTCGTCTCAGATCCCGGGGAGTGGCCCTACAACCAGTTCGGCCCCAGCATGGGGGGCGTGATTCTGGACGGCATGCGTGCCAAGAAGACCTACCTGGAGTTTCCCGGTCGAAAAGAGATGTACGCCATCACGGAACAGAACATCGACAGGTCGGATTCCAATAACTGGGTTCGCCACTACTATCTCTACGAGGCGGGCAAGCTGCCCGATGAGATGAACCCCAACGGCCTTCCCTCCAACCAGCCGGACTGGGACCCCATCGGCCGGGGGCAGCTCGACTTTTTAAGCAAGCTGGGCAATCCGGGAAATCCCACGGGGGGGCGATGGGACATGTACGATATCCAGAAGATCATGCCGGACAACGTGACCTACGACTTCTGGCATATCTACGAGCCGGAGTATCCCGGTTCCGGTGCCCAATGGGTACCGGATCATTGACGGCGATCGAGGCCCTTGAGCGCAAAAGGAGATGGACCATGGGGTGTGAAAACCACAGGCGTGAGTACTCCCGGCGTATCCTGACATGCGTGCTTGTCCTGGCGTGTTTCTGTTCGGGGGCAGCAACGGGGCGTTTTGCCCATGGCGCGGTGTGTCCCATGAGCGACGGTGCCCTGTCCGACATCACGGCCCAGACCAGCCCCATCTCGGTTGATATCGAGCGGGACACGGTGCGGATTTTCATGGACACGTACCTGGAGGTCTATCAGGAGACGGACAGGGTGCGCCTGGGGTACTACTACAAGTCTCCGGCTGAACTCACCACCCGAAAAGGCCTGAACCCGGGGGATTATGTGAGAAAGTACATTCCCTGGTCCGTTCCCGTTTCCTATCACCACCTGTTTGAAAACGGAGATCCCCGGATCGAGTGGCACCCCGGGGATGTGCCGGCCCACGACAGCACACCCTGGGAGAGCAAGCGCTTCAGGGTGGTCATGAACCCCTGGGTCACCGAGGACTCGCAAAAGGTCTATTCCCCCTGGCAGGTGGCCACGGAGTATACCCTGCACAAGGGGGAAGACAGGGACCTCTCCCTGGAGACTGTGTATGTGCCCTACGTGGATGACGACAACTACCTTTACAAGTACAAGTACAAGAAAGTTCTGGATATCGCCCCCTCCCACAGCTGGGTGGACGGGGCGCAAGGGGACAACAACGCCAACGGGCTCTTCTCCACCCGTCCTTATCGCAACCGGAACTATCTGGACTGGGATTTTTCCGTGGACAACCTGAGGATGGGGATCAGCCCGGACGAGCCGGCCCGCATCAACGGGCTTGTGATTCGGCTCAAGTATGACAACATCGCCTCCGCCGATCGAAAGTTGACGGATATCATCGTGGGGACCAACGACCTGCAGGGCGACCTCTCCTTTGATTACAAACGGGCCACGGGGATCTATAGCCCCAAGCTGCCACACCAGGCCCGCCAGATTGCCCTGCAGACCGGAGGGGACGGTAACAGCCTGGCCGGTTCGGACCTCGGAGAAGAGTTCAACTCGACACCCATTCCCGCCATCTATCAACGGGATACCATGATGTCCCTTGTGGATCAGTTCAGCCTGTCCCGCAACTACAAGAACCCCAAGGGAAAATCCTGGGTGGACGCCGTGCCGGACAACCCCTTGAGCAATGCCCAGCATTCGGGATTTTTTATCCGCATCGGCCTGGACCGGAACAGCCCCCATTTCGGGTACCAGCTCGTGGGGGGCTACAGCGAGCGTATTGCCTGCTCGTTCCAGTACAAGGGAGAATCCATCAACACCTCATTGTACAACTGGTGGAACGGCATCGAACCGTCTGCCGCGACGACCCAGTACCCGGCGTCACTCCAGAAGATCTACCAGCATGACCCCAATGTCACCGGGTTTTCCTATTTTGGGCAGGACCCGAACTATTTTCCGTAAACTGTGTGCTGCCCGGTCCGTTCATTTTTATGGGGCGGGTGGCGCGGGATAGGGATCAGGCTTTTGGGTGTCCCGATCAGGTGGCGCACCCTGTAAAAGGAGGCCACAAGGTGTCCGTCCGGTTGAGCACAGTGGGCTCAGCCGGATTTTTCGTTTTGGGAGCCGGGCCACGGCAGGCAGTGCGTCTCCACAGGCGCGTGGGTGTTTACCGGGAACTCCTTTCTTTGCCTTGTGGGATGCCGTTGTGCATTTGCTTCTTTTTCTCTGCGGAAAGGTGTTGCTTTTTATGCATTATTGATATAATTATCCCGCTCGTTTGTTCCTTCTGAATCTCTTCATGTGATTTTCTTTCATCCAATTCGGATCGAGACCTTTGCCCAGAGACGTAAAGTGAGTTCTGTATGACGGCCTTGGAAGAAGCTGAAGGGCGGATTGTGTATGCTGCGTGTGTCGGCTGCCTGCTTGATTGTGGGGGCCGGAAGGCGGAGCATCCGACTCGTCGGGGGGCCCTTTGCGGAAAAGCCGCGGGGTGTGTTTTGCATGCCGGAAGAGATGGTGTGGCAGGGGCAACAGGGCGCGGCGTCATGGGCAGATCCGGGATTTGCCTTGCAAATGATCGCATGAGCCCAAACCGTAACCGTCTATACACATAAGGAAATCAAAATTATGACTCAGGTAAAGAAACATTTTTTCAGCGGCGGCCTGAAAGGGGCTGAAGCAGCATTCGGCGAGCAGGCAGAAAAATACGGAATCTCCGAGACCACCTACGCCTTTGAAGGGCAGACCCTGACCCGGGAGGTGAACGTGGAGATCCTCTCCGAAGAGACCCTCAAAAAGGGCGATGTCAGCATGGAGATCGTCTCTGCCCGCATGGGACGGCGCTACGCCCAGGCCGACAAGATCCGCAAGGTCTTCCAGGTGATTTTTCACATGGTGAACAAAGGCTGCCAGGTGCTGGCCATTGGCTGGATCCAGGACGACAACACCGTCAAAGGCGGCACCGGCTGGGCCGTGGAGCTCGGCAAATTCTTCAACCGCCCCGTCAGCGTTTTCGATCAGGACAAGAACCAGTGGTACACCTGGAAAGAGAACCGCTGGGCCCTGGACACCCCCGTCATCACCCAGGACACCTTCTGCGGCACCGGGACCCGGAACCTTTCCGATGAAGGCAAGGCCGCCATCGACGAGCTGTTCAAACGCTCTTTTGCGTAACGAAAAAAAGCCCCGGCTTTTGCCTGGGGCTTTTAGTGTATTGATCTTTCAAGTGGGGACGTCAGGTGGCGCTTAGGAGTTTTCGTGCTTCATCGCCCACCGTGGTGGTTGCCAGGTCCCAGCCGGTGTAGAGGGTAAAGGGGTGGGAAGATCCCACCAGCTCTTCGGCCTGGGGCCGTGCCGCCTCATCACCCGTGCGGGCGGCAAAGAGCAGGGCAAGGCCTTGCTTGACGGGGTCCGCAGAGCGGAGGTGGCCCCTGACATCGGCCAGGGCAGGCCTCACCTTTTCAGGGTCTGCTTCGGCGAGCCTGCAGAGCCCCCAGAGGGCCCCGCGTTGAAGGATTTCGTGTTCCAGGAAGTTTCCCTCTTCACTGACATAGGAGCAGAGGATACGGTGGTACTCATCGGCGAGCAGCCGGTTGACGGCCGTGATCTCTCCCATGGCCTCGGGCGCTCCCCATCCGATCCCACCGGATTCGTCGTTCAAGGTCCACATCAGGCGTCGCATCACCACCCGCGCCTCTTCCAGATTTTCCCCTGCCAGGGCATCGGTGACCATCCCCAGGGAGGTTACGGCCCGCCATTTAATCTCTTCTTTTCGATCACAGAACAAGCCGATGAGAGGGCTCACCAACCGTCTCAAGGGGAGGCCTAAGAGTGTTGTTTTGACGCTTTCGGGTGTGCCTTCCTCAAGGAGGGGGCGCAGGGTGCGTTTGATCTCCCGTCCACCGGGATTGTCGTTGTCGTTGTCGGTCATGGGCCTCCTTTAGAAATTAATGACGGTGTAACCCTTTTGGATATAGCTTGCCACCGAAGGGTGGCCACTCATATCTGACAAAGGGGCAAGGCCCGATGTTTCAGCGTCGTCTCGTGCACCGAGTTTGGTGGCACACGCAAGGCAATATCCGTCGATAAGGTTTCGCTCAGACGCCTTCTTAAAGAGGGCGGGCAAAGGTGCCTCCTGGGAATCGATGTCGGAAAGCAGGGTGGTGGCCGGTCCCTCCAGAATGATTTTTACGGGGTGACCTTTATCGTCAAGGTCCAGACCGTTTAAGAGTACATGAATGAAGCAGCCGGGTTCCTGGCGGTAAGCGAAGAGAGCAAATGCGGTCGGTTGTGCTGTCATGACGGTCTCCTTGAGGGGACGGATGTGGATCTCTCTGGTGACGACATTTGCCGGAAAGGCTGGGCCCCGGCGGGAATGCCGGAGTCCAACCGGTTTTTATTCCGCGCTTTTGGCCTTGACGGCTTCACCGATGCCGACGCCGTAGTCAAAGCACGCCTTCAGGGCCTCGGAGTCCGGAACGTAGAGGGTGCGCAGGCCGTCGTCGATGCGTTCGAATCCCATGGTGTCCAGCTCGTTGTTGAGGAGCTTGACCGCTTCACCGCTCCAGCCGTAGGAGCCGAAGGCAGCCCCGAGCTTGCCCTTGGGCTTGAGGCCTTTCATGTAGCACAGAACATCGCAGAGGGTGGGAAAGATCCCGTTGTTGAGGGTGGGAGATCCCACCACCAGGGCCCTGGCGTCCATGAGTTCGGTCATGATATCGCTTCGGTGCCAGTTGCGGACGCTCATGGGGATGACCTCGACACCGGTGGACCGGGCGCCGTCCACGATTTTACGGGCCATTTTCTCCGTAGAGTTCCACATGGTGTCGTACATGACGATCACCTTCTCTCTGTTCTCCTGACGTGCCCAGGACGCGTAACGGTCCAGGATCCTCTCCGGATTTTTCCGCCAGAGGATCCCATGGTCCGGGCAGATCATGTTGAGGGGCAGGTCCATGGACTCGATGGATTCCAGGAGTTTTTCCACCCTGGGGGCAAAGGGCAGGAGGATGTTGGCAAAATATTTTTTTGCATGCTCGAAGAGCCCCTCGCCCATCTCATCATCGAAGTTTTCATGGGACGCGTAATGCTGGCCGAAGGCGTCGCTGGAAAAGAGAATGCCGTCCTCTTTGAGGTAGGTGAACATGCTGTCCGGCCAGTGGAGCATGCGGGTTTCGATGAAGCTCAAGGTGCGCTTGCCCAGCTTGAGCTCCGTGCCCGGCTTCACCACGTTCAGGTTGATTTTTTTCCCGTTGAAGTGGGCGGAAAGGGCTTTTTCCCCCATTTTGGAGCAGTAGACAGGGGTCTCTTCTCCAATGAGGTGAAGCACCCGGGGCAGGGCGCCGGAGTGGTCCATCTCCGCATGGTTGCTGATGATCATATCGATTTTCTGGGGATCGATGATCTTGCGGATGTTCTCCATGAACTGATGGGTAAAGGGTTCCTTGACCGTGTCGATGAGCACCACCTTGTCGTCATCGACGATAAGAAAGGCGTTGTAGGTGGTCCCCATGTAGGTGGAGTACCCGTGAAAGTCTCTGATGTTCCAATCCTTGACACCTACATCGTAGATGCCTTCGGCGATTTTAAGTGGTCTCATGGCTTGCTGTCGTCCTTTTTCGTTTCCGGATGGAAAACCCGGATCCCCGTGCGACCATGGTCGAGGGAATCCGGGTTGCAGATACCCGGGGATCTTTCCCGGGGCGTTACCTGTTACACTTCTTCAAACTCAGATTTTCCCACACCGCAGACGGGGCAGAGCCAGTCTTCGGGAAGATCTTCAAAGGCGGTTCCTGCTGCAATTCCGTTTTCGGCGTCTCCCTCTTCCGGGTCGTAGATATAGCCGCATACCGTGCACTCGTACTTTTTCATCGGGTCACCTCACTTGTGTTGTTGGTTGGGTGTGGTTTGGTTTGAAAAAAACCGTCTGTTATTTATCAAAATAGCGTTTCAAAAGCCCGGCAAAGGCCTGGCCGTGTCTTGCCTCGTCCTTGCACATCTCGTGAACGGTGTCGTGGATGGCATCCAGGTTGAGCTGCTTGGCCCGGGTGGCCAGGTCTTTTTTGCCCTGGCAGGCCCCGTGCTCGGCATCCACGCGAACCTGGAGGTTGGTGCGGGTGTCCGCTGCCACCACCTCCCCCAGGAGTTCTGCGAATTTTGCTGCGTGCTCCGCCTCTTCAAAGGCGATGCGCTTGTAGGCTTCGGCCACTTCCGGGTAGCCTTCCCGATCGGCCTGACGGCTCATGGCAAGGTACATGCCCACCTCGGTGCACTCTCCGGTGAAGTTGGCGCGAAGGCCTTCGATGATCTCGGGGTCCACTCCTTGGGCCACACCGATGACGTGTTCGTCGGCCCAGGCCAGGGAGCCACCGGCGCCCTGCTCCCTGAATTTATCTTTGGGGGCCTTGCACTGGGGACAATGGTCCGGGGGCACATCCCCTTCGTGGATGTAACCGCAGACGGTGCACCCCCACTTGGCGGGAGCCTTCTCTTGGGCAACTTCCTTGAATTTATCGGAAGGAACGCCGCACTGGGGGCACGCTTCCGGGGGAGTATCGCCTTCGTGGACATAACCGCATACCGTACAGACAAACGTTTTCATTTCAGCTTTTGCTCCTTTGTTTCCGTTCAATTTTCGCTCCACGTCGCTTCGCTCAGAAGGGCTCAAGGGGTGAGCCCCGGCAAGGAGTGTTTGTATCTCGTTAAAATGATCGATGTTTCCCACCATCTGGCATCCCGTCAGGCAGCCCTTTTGGAACACAATTTTTTTATACGTGCCTTCATCGCTTCGGGTGACGGACTCATGGGTGCCTTCGGCGTCCACGGTCCCAGCCGAAGCAAGGTAGATTCCCGTGACCTTGAGCATGGTGGCAAAGGCGGGCTCGCGGTAGCTGGCAGCCTGGCCGCTCATGTTGAGGCCTGCAATGCGTCCCTGGGCAAGGCCCGTGGACCAGATGCCGTGGACCGTGCCGTTGAAAAGGGCGCAGTCTCCGGCTGCGTAGACCCCGTCAAGGGGCGTCTCCATGGCATCGTTCACAGGAATGCCCTGCTGTGAGGGGATCCCCGAGGCCTCGGCAAGGTCTGAGACCGGCCGGATACCGGCGGAGATCAGCACCATGTCCGCCGGAACCAGGGTGCCCGAGGAGGTGATGACCCCCGTGACCTGCTCATCGCCGGTGATCTCCCTGGCCGCCGCCCCCGTGTGGAACTGAAATCCCTGGGCCACCATTTTTTCCATGAGCAGCTCGGCACCCTTGGCGTCGAGCTGCCGTGGGAGGATTCGGTGGGCATACTCCAGGACGGTGACCTTCTTTCCCCGTTTGATGAGGGCATGCCCTGCTTCCAGGCCCAGGAGACCGCCGCCGATGATCACCACATTGCTGACCTCCGGGGCGTTGGAGATGATTCGCCGTGCGTCTTCGATGCTGCGCAGGGTAACGACTCCTTTTTTCCGGACGCCCTCGATGTCCGGGATGTGGGGGCGCCCTCCGGTGGCGATGAGGGCCTTGTCCCAGCCGATGGATTCTCCCTGTTCCGTGAGGGCCGTGCGGCTGTGGGGATCGAGGTGCGTGATGCGTGTGCCCGTGGCAAGATCCACCCTGTGGGCGGCGTACCACTCCGGGTCCACCCCGGAAAGGTCTGTTTCGGGAAGGTCCCCCGAGATGTAGTCGCAGAGGCGGATCCTGTTGTAAAAAGGGGCCTCTTCGTCGGTCACCATGGTGATGCTGCCGGTGGGATCGTTGTCCCGAATCGTTTCCGCTGCGGTCATTCCGGCAATGCCGCTTCCGATGATCAGGTATCGTTGCATGATGTGTCCGTTGTCTCAGTTGGGCGCGTTACGCACCGGGGGCCCCTGGATGGTGAAGCGGGGCGGCTCATGGGGATTTCAATAAAGCATCTTGCGTGCCAGTATTTTGGATAAAATCAAAAGCTGCCGATTTTACGTTGTTTCCGGGCCTGTGCATGTTTTGCCGGCCTGTTGCCGGGATGGATCCTTCTGTATCAGGGCCTCCCGAATGGATCGAATTGTCTCATTTCCCGTGTGAGACACCCGTGGTTGCGGGCTTAAAGGGTCGGCAGGAGTTTGCGGACCCGGGTTTCCACCTGGCGGATGAGGGCCATGGCCTCGTCGTCGTTTTCCGGGGGGGCCGAAGGCAGGTCCCAGGTGATGTCGGCGGTTATCGTCGGGTTGTTGTTGAGGGAGCCGTCCATATCCACTATCAAACTTGGTGAAAAGGTGTCCAGGGTTTCCTGGAGGGCAAAAACCGGGATGTACCGGATATCCGTTTTCCTGCGTTCCATCCAGGCATCGCACCTGGCCTTGAGCTGGGGCGCAGGCTCAGTGCCTGCATGGCTCACCCAGGTGGTGGATGGCGAAAGGGACATGGCAACGGCCCAGGCAATGCGGCTTTTGACGGCCCCGTCCTTGCACACAAAAAGAAGATGGTGTTTCGGGGGGAACAGGGGCCCTGCGGCGAGGTCGGCGGCTGCGTAGACCCTTTTTTCGGTGTCGGAGCGTTCGGCAAGGGCCCCTTTGCCTTCGGCCCCGCGAAAGGTGAGGGCCCCGGCGTAGGTGGCGTCGATGGCATCAAAAAAGTAGCGGGAGTTGAGGACAAAGGCAGTGAAGAGATCGTCCCCGTGGGTGGCGGCCGAAGAGAGGATATAGCCCCGGCGTCTCTTTTTGCCGGGGTCACTCAGCTTGAGCCTGTATTTGCGTGACCAGAACATCTGGCCCCTGTCCATGGCCGACTTCAACTGGCCGGACGGCCCGTAAAAGTAGACCGGTGAGGCCATGACGATCACCTCGGCCCGGCGAAGCAGGGGGGCGATTTTCAGCGCGTAGTCGTCTTCAAAGATACACCAGCCGCTTTTTTCACACGATCCGCAGCCAATGCAGAATGCGAATTTCAGTTGAGGAATGGGAAGGGTCTCGGTCTGAAAGCCACGATGTTTCAGACGGTTGAGGAAGAGACCCAGGGTATGGTTGTTGTTGCCCCCTTTTCTAGGGCTTCCCTGCAGACCCACTGCTAACATCTGGCGATTCCTTCTTTTGGTGATGAAAGAGAAGCCCGGATCCCGGCAAGAGGGCGGTCACGCCCTTGGGGTAAGGGGCGGGATGCGACGGGCGTTGGCATTTATCTGCCGTGGAATCAGTGCGATAAAGCATTTGTGTCATTATAGCAGTCGGTGAGGCATTTTCAAGGCGGATCTGCAAAAATGGCGGGCCAACGCATTTATAAATTCAGTGGCCTCAGGCGGTTCGCTTTTTTGATAAAAAACTCTGCAAAAACGTAATTATTCAGGACTAAAAACCAGCCTCCGGCGGCAAGGTGTGCCACCTTGAAAGCAGGTAGCCGATGTAATTATTTTTTTATGACCTGTTTGTTAAACTTTTCTAAAAGCTTAGCCCCCGGCAGGGCCGCCGGAGGCAAGATCCAAATGCGCCTGCCCTGGTAAAAGTGGCCGACCCATGCCGGTACGGCGGGTCATGGGGTTGCCCGGGATTCCGTGCAGAGCGCCAGCTGCCCCCCGGTGAGCCGATAGACCCGATCGGCCAGGCGGGCGACCTGGGCCTCGGAGTGGGACACCAGCAGGATGGTGCAGTGTCCTTTCAGGGCCAGGAGCTGGGCCTCGATGTGGTCCCGGCTTTGTGGGTCCAGGGCGGAGGTGGGCTCATCCAGAAGGAGGATCTCCGGTTCGGTGACCAGGGCGCGTGCCAGGGCAAGGCGCTGCTGCTGGCCTCCGGAGAGGTGTGTGGCCGGGGTGTGGAGCCTGTCCTTGACCTCTTCCCAGAGCCCTGCGCGGGTCAGTGCGCGTTCCACCAGCCTGCGGACCTCGTCTTTGTTTTTGATCCCCGCAAAGGAGAGGGGCAGGGAGGCATTTTTGAAGATGGTAAAGGGAAGGGGCGTCGGGGCCTGGAAGACCATGGCCGCTTTGCGCCTCAGGCTGGGCAGGTTAAGGCCAGGGCTCAGCAGGTCCACCTCCCCGTGGGCAAACCTGGCCTTTGCCGAGCCTTCGGCCCGGGCGCCTTCATCGGCGGACCAGAGGCGGTTGACAATGGAAAGCAGGGTGGATTTCCCTTCCCCGGAGGGGCCGGTGACGGCCGTTAAAGAGCCCTCGGGGACCTCCATGGAGACGTTGTCCAGGATGGTGTGGGATCCATAGTAAAAGGAGAGGTCGCGGATGGTTAGTTTCATGGGGCGTCTGCGGCTTTCTTAGGTGTTGGAGGGTTCGGTGCCAAGGCGCTTGGCGATCCCTGCGGAGAGGCCGAAAAGCCCGGCACAGAGCAGCAGGAGGATGAGGGCGGCGCCGTAGCCCCTGGCAAGCTCTTCAGGGCCTGAATACTCCGAGGCGATGGTAAAAACGGTAAAGGAGAGGGCCTCGAACCGCCCGAAGAGGGCGTAGGGCACCCCGGCCGAGGCCACCACCCCGGTGAGCATGATGGCGGCGGTGTCTTCGGCACATCGTCCCAGGGCCAGGATGGCTCCCCGGAAGATACCCGGAGCGGCCATGGGCAGGTAGACCCTGTAGATGGCCTGGACTTGGGTGGCCCCCATGGCCTCGACGGCCCGTCGGGTGTCCGGGCCGATGGCTGCCAGGGCCAGCTGGGTGTTTCGCACGATGCCCGGAAGGACCAGCACCGCAAGGCTGAGGGCGGCCACGCACAACCCGGGGCCGAGGCGGCCGTTGCTGATTTTGTGGAGAAGGACGGCAAAGGAGAACCCGAAGAGCCCCACCACGATGGAGGGGACCCCGGCCAGGGTGTCGATGCACAGTGAAAGGGCCGCTTTTGCCCTTGGGGTGCCGAAGTGGCAGAGCCAGATGCCGGTGAGGACCCCTGCCGGAAGGGCCAGGGCCACGGCCAGGAGCACCAGGCAGAGGGTGCCGCAGATGGCCGGGAAGAGCCCGTCAAAGACGCGGGTGGCAAGGGTGAGGGCCTCCCAGGGGGGCACGTCTCCGAAGATGAGGGACACCTTCAGGGCAGGAAGCCCCTTGAGGACGATGTATCCCAGAAAGCAGCCTGCTCCGCCGAGAAGGGCCAGGGTGGCCATGAGGGCGAATCCGTATAAAAGGGCCCGTTTGAGACGGCTCATGCTTCCGGCCCCCGGGAGAGTCGCCTCACCAGCAGGGTGAGGACAAAGACCAGAAGATAGAGCAACAGGCCGCAGGCAAAGACCGAGCGGAACTCCGGGCTGTCGAAGTCCGCGGCCATGACCAGGGCGATGTGGCTGGTGAGGGTACGGGCCGGTCCCAGGGGGTCGGTGGGGGCTAGCACGGCGTTGCCCGCCAGCATCAGGGCGATGAGGGTGTCCCCGGCGGCACGGCCCAGGCCCAGAAGCAGGGCCCCTGCCATGGCCCGGGAGGCCTGGGGCAGAAGGAGGGTCCACACGGTCTCTTCCGGGGTGGCGCCCATGGCCGCAAAGCTGCGGAGCCACACCCGGGGCACGGCATCAAAGGCGGTGATGAGGATGAGGATCATGGTGGGGCTGATGAGCAGGGCCAGCACAAGGACGGCGGCCACCACCGAAAAGCCGGAGCCCCGCTCCCCCAGCTGCCGGACCAGGGGCACCAGGAGAAAGACGGCGGAAAAACCGTAGACCACCGTGGGGATGCCGGTCATGAAACCGGCCAGGGCCTTGAGGACCCTGCGGAGGCGAACCGGGGCCAGGTGGGTGGCAAAGCAGGCAAACCCAAGGCTCATGGGAAAGGCCAGGAGCGTTGCGGGAAGGGCAACGGCCAGGGTGCCGCCCACCATGGGAAGGATGCCGAAGCGGCCCTGGTCCGGCTGCCATATCGGGGCCAGCAGGGTGGACAGGGCCTCGGTTTTCAGAAGGGGGAGTGCCAGCCAGCCCATGAACCCGAAGATGGCAAGGGTCAGGCCCATGGTGATGAAGGCGGCCCCGGAGGCCGCCTTTTCACCAATGAGCTCGTGGGCTCTCCGGCGTGGTGTCATTACCCCTTCACCGGAATAAAGCCTTTGGCGGCAATGATCTCCTGGCCTCGGGGGGAGTAGAGGGCGTCGATGAACGCCTTGGCAAGGCCCGTTGCTTCCCCTTTGGTGTTGCTGTAAAGACCCCGGGCAATGGGGTATGCGCCGGATTTCACGTTGGCCAGGGTGGGGGCGGTGCCGTCAATGGCAAGGCCTGCCACAGAGGCGTCCAGGTGGCCCACGGAGAGGTAGCCGATGCCGTAGGGGTCCCCTGAAAGGGCGCTTTTCATGGCGCCGTTGGACTTGACGAAGTTGGCCCTGGGGTGGATCTCACCCTTACCCAAAGCCTTTTTCCAGAAGACCGACCGGGTGCCGCTGGAGGCGTCTCGGGTGTAGAGGTTGATGGCGCGGTCCGGGCCGCCCAGCTCCTTCCAGTTGGCCAGGGTTCCGGCGTAGATGGCCCGAAGCTGATCGCTGGTGAGGGCGCGGACCGGGTTGTCCGGGTGCACGGCCACGGCCACGCCGTCCACGGCCCATCGATGGAGGATCAGGCCGTATTTTTTGATCTCGTTGGGTTTCGGGGACCTGCCCGAGTTGCCGATGGTAACGATGCCTTCGCCCACCTGCTTGATGCCGAGGCCGGAACCGCCCCCCGCAATGGAGATCCGCACGGCCGGGGCGGCCTTCATGATCTCGGTGGACAGGGTTTTCATGACGGGGATGTGGGCTGTGCCGCCGGAGATGGCAAGTTCTCCTTTCAAGGGGGCAAAAGCATTCCAGTTGTCTGCCTGGACGTCGGTTGTCAGCGGAGAGAGGGTCCAGGCCAGAAGGGCCGCAAGGATAAAGATGCCACGTTTCACGGGTCGCCTCCTTTGGCGTTTCAGTGATGGTTTTTCCGTATGCGTCATAGTACTATAAAGGGTGAGAGATTCTGCTACCACAAGCGCCCCTCTTCCTCAAATCGATTGATTCAATACAACCTCCCTTTCGTATAGACAAGATCCATGGACCATCTCGGTGCCTGTGGACGCGGCCTCGCCGCTGACCACAAGGCCCCTGCCTCAACCGACACCAGGGGGTGACCCGATGACGCAAGAGAGAGTCGAATCCCGGCCCTTCCATGAGCTGGACAGCCTCTGGCATGCCATCCAGGGGCGCTGGACCATGAACTTTTCACCGGTGGCCACAGGGCTGGCCTTCAGCGACTGGCTCCTTCACCTGGCCAATTCGCCGGGGACCCAGGCCACACTGTGGCTCAGGTTCTGGGAACTGGCCGCCGAGGCCTTAGATGAAAGATCACGTCCCCCGGCCGATGCCACGGAGCTTTCGGATCGGGACCGATCGCGCTGCCGGTGCGACGATCCTGCCTGGGAGTCGGAACCCTACCTCTCCATGCGCGTGATCTATGAAAAGGGCTGCCGGTGGTGGGAGGCCTATGCCACGGACGTGCCGGGCATGAAGCCGAGGCACAAGGCGTTTATCTCCTTTCTCGGCCGGGAAATGCTGGCCTTTTATTCTCCCTGCAATCACCTGTGGACCAACCCGGAGCTCATGCGCCTCACCGCGGAAGAGGGTGGGGCAAACCTTGCCCGTGGGGGGCTTTTCTGGACGGAGGACATGATGCGCCTTTTGGGCTGGCCCGTACCCCGGGATGAACCCGCGCTTTCCGTGGGCAGGGATCTGGCCGTCACCCCCGGAGAGGTCATTTACCGCAACCGCCTCATGGAGCTCATCCAGTATCGGCCCACCACCGGGGAGGTGGTGGACAACCCCGTGCTCATCATTCCTGCCTGGATCATGAAGTACTACATCCTCGATCTCTCCCCGGAAAACTCCATGGTGAAATACCTGGTGGACCAGGGCCACACCGTGTTCATGGTTTCCTGGAAGAATCCGGGGTACGAGGATCGGGAGACCGACCTGGAGGACTACATCGAGCTGGGGGTCATGGAGGCCGTGGATAAGATCGAAGAGGTGATTCCCGGCAAAAAGCTCCATGCCGCGGGCTACTGCCTGGGGGGCACCGTCCTTGCCATGGCTGCTTCGGCCATGGCAAGGGACGGAGATGATCGGTTGAAGAGCCTTACCCTCCTTGCCGCCCAGACCGATTTCAGCGAGGCCGGGGAGCTGATGCTCTTTATCGGCCACGCCCAGCTCAGCTTCCTTGAGGATATCATCCGGTTCCAGGGCTACCTGGACACCGGGCAGATGGCCGCGGCCTTTCAGATGCTCAGGGCCTACGACCTCATCTGGGGTACCTGGGTGACCCGCTACCTCATGGGCAGGCGCGAGCCCTTAAACGATTTGATGACCTGGAACGCCGACGCCACCCGCATGCCGAGCCGCATGCACTGCCGCTACCTTCGGGACCTGTTCCTGAACAACGACTTTTCCGAGGGGCGCTTTCGGGTCAAGGGACGCCCGGTGGTGATCAGCGATATCCACGAACCGGTCTTCCTCGTGGCCACGGAACAGGACCACGTGGCTCCCTGGACCTCGGTCTATAAATTCCACCTCTCCTCGGACGCCCGCTCCGTCACCTTTGTCCTCACCCGGGGCGGCCACAACGCAGGCATCGTCAGCGAACCCGGACACCCCGGGCGCAGATACCGCATCGCCACCATCAGGGAAGGAGATCGCTACATGCCCCCGGGCCACTGGTACCACGACACCCCGGTGAAGGAAGGCTCCTGGTGGATCGACTGGCAGCGGTGGCTCCTGGCAGGGTCCGGGAAAAAGGGGACTCCCCCGCCCATGGGCCGGTTTACAGGCACAGGAGAAGGCTGCCCCGCCCCGGGACGGTACGTGTTCGGAACCTAATCATGGCGTGCATACCTTCTATGGTTAAAGTCGCCGGAAAAAGCATGCCACCGGCGGCGAGGTGGAGCCACCTCGAAAGCTGATAGCCCTTGCGCTTTGCCCTTCGTTCCTCAGGGCAAAGCGCAAGGGCCTTCGGCTCGGGCTGCGCCCGATATAAACGCTGATGGCTTGTGCGGGCTGGCTCACAAGCTTCGACGTTACAGGATACGTTGTCACCACTTGCCCAGTGTTGATTTAACCGCACGGCCTCAGGCGGCAAGGGGCTGTTCCTCTTTACCCCAGGTGCCCGAATGCTTCCGGCCTTCGGGCACCATTGCCAGGGCAGCGCCTGGGAACCAAAGAACATGAAACAGGTCTCTCCTGCAGAGGCGGTTGAGGTATTTCACCCGTCACGCGAATGCCCCGATAATGTACATGTAACGGCTGCCCCCATGCATTCGCCACAGGGTTTCAAGGTGCCCCCACCTTGCCGCCGGAGGCCTTTTATCTCCCTTAATTTATCCCTTTTAATCTCCAGGCTTTTATCGGACTCACCCTTTCTCCAGGCCGTAGGCTTTGATTTTAAGGTGAAGGGTTTTGCGGTTGATGCCCAGGCGCCTTGCGGTTTCGCTTTTGTTGCCTCCGGTCTCCCGGAGGGTGGCGACGATGGCCTCTTTTTCCAGCTCGGCCAGGGGGCGTCCGGCCATGGAGGGGGGGATGTCGTTGTGGGGTGAGGGGTGGTTCCCTGCGGTGAGGGTCATGGGGAGTTCACGTTCGGAGATAAATTCGCCGCACATGAGGATCACGGCCCGTTCCATGGTGTTTTCCAGCTCGCGGACGTTGCCTGGCCAGGGGTGGCGGACAAGGCGGTCCATGGCTTCAGGGGTGATTCCTTTGACTGTTTTCCGGTTTTTTTCAGCGTAGGTGTCGGCAAAGTGCTGGACGAGCAGGGGGATGTCCCCGTGGCGTTTTCGCAGAGGGGGGATGGCAAGGGAGACCACGTTGAGCCGGTAGAAGAGGTCTTCCCGAAAGCGCCCTTCCTTGACCTCCTCGGCCAGGTCCCGGTGGGTGGCGGCGATGATGCGCACGTCCACGGAGATGACGGCCTCTCCCCCCACCCTCTGGAACTCCCGCTCCTGGATCACCCTAAGGAGCTTGGCCTGCATGGCGGCCGAGGTCTCCCCGATCTCGTCCAGAAAGAGGGTGCCGCCGTCGGCCTGCATGAAAAGACCCTCGCGCCGTCGGTCCGCCCCGGTAAAGGCGCCCCGTTCGTGGCCGAAGAGTTCGGACTCCAGAAGGGTGTCGGTGAGGGCGGCGCAGTTCACCACCACCATGGGGTTGTGGTTCCGGGAGCTCTTCCTGTGGATGAGCCGGGCCACCATCTCTTTGCCGGTGCCGCTCTCTCCGGTGATGAGGACCGTGGCCTCGGACGGGGCGATCATCATCAGCATCTCCCCCAGCTCCTTCATGGCCGGGCTGGAGCCGATGATCTCATCCAGGGGCGAATCCCCCATGGTGGCCTTGAGCTTGCGGTTTTCCTCCTTCAGCCCCGCGTGTTCCACGGCCCGGTCCAGGGTCAGCTTCAACAGGTCAAAATCCAAAGGCTTCATCAGGTAGTCGTAAGCCCCGGACTTGAGGGCGCTCACCGCGGTTTCCACCGAGGAGTAGGCGGTCATGATCAAGATGGGGATGGCCGGGTTGTAGGCCTTGATCTCCTTCATGGCGGAGATGCCGTCCATTTCGGCCATGCGCACGTCCATGAGCACGGCATCCCAGGAGGCCTCTTTGATGCTGGATACGGCTTTTTGTCCGTCTTCGGCCATGCCGGTTTCGTGGCCCCAGCTTGTGAGCAGGGTGTTCAATGTGATGCGGTGGCCCCGATCGTCGTCAACGATGAGGACCCGGATTTTTCGGTTCATTTACTCTCCTTGGGGAAGCTCGATGTCAAAGCGCGCGCCTTGTCCCGGGTGGCTGGTTACTTCAATGGTGCCGCCGTGGGCTTCGATGATGTTGTGCACGATGGCAAGGCCCAGGCCCGTTCCGTCGGCTTTGGTGGTGAAATAGGGGTCAAAGAGGCTCGCAAGGGTTTCGGCATTCATACCGCAGCCCGTGTCGGCCACCGACAGGCAGACCGCTCCGGGGGTCTCCTTCAGTGTGACGGCGAGGTGTCCGCCCTGCTGCGCCTTCATGGCCTGAAGGGCGTTGAGGAACAGGTTCAGCAGGGACTGGGTGAGGCGATCCGCGTCCAGAAGGGCCATGACCGGTGCCTCCGGTGCCTCCACCGTGAGGTCCACGCCCAGGGAGTCGGCCTCGGCCTCCACGAGGCGGACGGCGCGCTGCACAATCTCGCCCACGTCGTGGCGGGCCGTGACCAGGCGGGTGGGGCCGGCAATGGTGAGGAGTTCGGTGACGGCCCGGTTGAGGCGGTCCACCTCGTCGATCATGACCTCGGCGGTCTCCCTGGCGTCATGGGATTCGTCAAAGAGCCCCTTGAAATAGGTGGCGATGCCCTTGATGGAGCTTAAGGGGTTTCGGATCTCGTGGGCCACGCCCGCGGCCATGTCCCCGATGGCGGCCAGCTTTTCCTTGTGACGCAGCTCCTTTTCCAGGCGTTTGACCTCCCGCAGGTCCCTTAAGATCACCACGCGCCCCACGCTGTCGCCGTCTTCGTGGACAATGGCGGAGGCGCTGATGCTCACCGGGAGGACCCGATGGGGGGAGAATCGGCAGAGGTGCTCTTCCTCGTGGAGAGGTGTGCCCGCGTCAAGGGCGGAGCTGACGGTCTCCATGAGGCCTGGCAGCACAAAATCGGCGGGTTTGCCCCTCACCTCGTCGTCCGTAAGGCCGGAGAGCTCTTCGGCCGCCTGGTTCATAAAGGCCACGGCCCCGCCTCTGTCCACCACCATGAGCCCCACGGGAAGGGAGGTGACCACCTCCCTTGCCATGGCGCTGGTGTCCCGCAGGCTCTCACGTGTCAGTCGGTAGTTCTGGAACCAGAACAGGGAGGCGATGCCCCCGATTCCCAGCATGAGCAGGAGGCCCGAGATCACCAGGGTGCTTCGCAGGTCCCTGTTTCGCACCACCTCATAGGGGGTCCGGTCCAGGGCCAGCACGATCAGGGGCTTGTCCCTCTCTTCGGGAAAGAGGCGGTGGTCTTTTTTGTCTTTCCATGTCCCCATGTGGTCGTTTCCGTGCATCCTGCCCATGTGATCCCCCATGTGCCCGGCCCGATTGTCGGGGATCAGGGGCCTGAATTCCCGCCAGACCAGGAAGGTGAGGTTTCCGTCTGGCTCTTCTTGCTGAAACATGCGCAGGCCTTTGGCCTCTTTGATTCCCTTGGGAAGCGTCAGGCTCCGGCCCAGAAAATCACGGTCGCTGTGGGCAAGGATCCGTCCCGACGGCGAGGTGATGGCGATAAAGAGGACGCCGGGCTGGTGGCCTGTCTCTTCCAGAAGGTGCTGGAGCTGGCCGCGACCCCACCGCATTCGCAACATCCCGGCCCGGGTGCCCGCTTCAATGGTCCGGATGAGGGCATCCCCCTTTGCAAGGAGGAGCCCCCGGGCGTTATCCACCTCACGGCGATGGTTGCGCACGGCCAGAAGGAGCACCACCAGGATGAGGATCAGGACGGCCCCTGCCGCGACCCAGATTCCGGATCGGTTTGTGTTGGATGATCGTTCCAGTGTCAGTTTCATTGCCGCATACACACCTTTGTTGCAGTGATGGTGAAAAGCGCCTTTCGGCGGATCGGTTCGCGAGGGTCTGTTTGCCGCATGCACGGCTCGGATTCCCCCGATGGGGATTCTTATGCAAGATTGACGCCACCATTATGTGCAGGTGACAGCTGAGGGGCGGGGACCACCCCTGACCGGTGAATCCGGATCTCTGGGGGCGGTCAACACCCCGGGAATAAAATACATCCGTTCCGTGCCTCGGGCCGGGGTGACCCGGAGGGATGACGGTTTTTTTTGGGGGGCGTCTCCCCGTGCCCGGCGCCATGTGGGGCATTTTTGGACACACCCCACCCCGGTCCATGCCCAGTGGGGCATTATACCACACCCTGAGGACGGCTTGCCATGGCCCTACGAAAAGAATGCAGTTTAAATGGGTTGTGTTTTCGGTGGGTTGAAAAATAAAAAACGAACTTGGCACGGCTCTTGGAATATCCTCTTGTCAAACGCCGGCATCTCCAACCGGCATCAGGTTTCAAACCAAACAACACAATCATTTATTTTGGAATACAACAACAAAGGAGTCAGATCATGAAAAAAGTCGCACTTATCCTTATCGCCGTAGCCGTCACCGGGTTCACCGCCACACAGGTCTTTGCAGGACGAGCTCACCAGGGATACAGGGACGGGGGCTGCATCCAGCAGAACCTCACCGATGAACAGATCCAGGCGCGTCAGGCCTTTATGACGGATACCGCCGAGCTTCGCCAGAGCCTTGCGGTAAAGAGGGGAGAGTACCGAGCCCTGATGGCCGGTGAGAACCCCGATGCCAAAGCAGCCGGTAAACTCTCCGGTGAGATCGTGGTCCTCAGGGACCAGCTTCGCGCCAAAGCAGTGGCCGCAGGGGTTCATTACAAAGGAATGGGTATGGGGCCCGGCATGAATCACGGCATGGGTGACGGACCCCACCAGGGGCGTCATCACAACAACTGGTAGCCTCAAACCAAAGGGTCATGACACAACCCCCGGATTGGTACCGAGCGGATCGGTTCGGGGAGTGTCGGCCCTTTTTTTTATGATATGTTTCGTATGATCCGCAAGGAGGTTACGATGTGGCAGTGCGATACCTTATTCGGTTTCTCCGGTATGGGAATTCCCCATGCCTGGGGATGGATTGTTCACCTTCTTTTCTGGGCGGCTCTCATCGGGTTTGTCCTCTGGGCGTTTAAGCGCGTCACCTGCCAGGGGGCCAGTCCGTCCTCTGCCGTGGGAGGCGAGGCCGCCTCCATTCTGGACAGCCGGTTTGCCCGGGGGGAACTGACGGCCGAGGAGTACCGGCAGGCCCGGCAGACCCTCCACAAGAGATGAGCCTGTCCCACATGCTTTCACCCCGAGGAGGGAAAGCATTCGCAACAGGGTTTCCAGGTACCCCAACTGGCCGCCGGAGGCAGCCCGGTTAAAGATGCCTCCGGCGGCCCTGTCGAAGGCTAACGTTTAAAAGTCTGAATAAACAGCGTTTTAAAACAGACTCCGTTTAATCTGAATCAATAGCGAATGAGATTTTCCCTGAGGAACGAAGGGAAAAGTGCATTCGCAACTTGTTTTCGAGGTGGCACACCTCGCCGCCGGAGGCATCGTTTTTGCTTTTTGCTGAGATTTCTTGGTCCTGTGGTTCATTCGACTTTAATCATAACAGGCTTGTTTTACCCGCTTGAATCATGGCCCTGCAGTATCCGAACAACGGTGCATTTTGACTGCACCCGGGTTTCCACCTGTGATATACATGGGGGACACCCAAACCCAATCAGGATGCAGAGAGGCCAGATGACCAATACCCGACCCATGAGTCTTCAGGAAATAACAGAGCAGATGGTGGCCATTGCCTTGGAGTTCGGCGCCTCGGGCGCTGAGGTGGTGGACGCGTCGGCGCTGACGGTGAACCCGGAGCTTGTACGGTACTGCCGTGAACCCCAGTGCCCCAGTTACGGCACCTCCGGGCATTGTCCGCCCCACGGGCCGTCGGCGCGGGAGTTTCAGCTCTCCCTTGCCTGGTATGAAAAGGCGGTGGTGTTCAAGTACGATCTGCCGGTGTCTGTGCTGATGACCGATGAGCGGTTGCCGGTCTCCCGTAAGATCCACGAGACCGCAGCGATTCTGGAGCGGTTTGCCGGACGGGCGGGGTGTGTGGTGACCATGGGTGTGGCCACGGGCGGGTGCAAAACGCTTTTTTGCAGCGGGTTTGACGAGTGCCTGAGGCTCAAAGGGGGGCTCTGCCGTCACGAGGGGCTTTCCAAGCCCTCCATGTCGGGACTCGGCCTGGATTTTACCGCTCTGTGCGAGCTGGCGGGCTGGCCGGTGAACAAGGTGACCTCGGAGAGCTGTGCCTCAGACGGAGAGATGGGGGCCCTGGCCGGTCTGGTTCTTGTGGGCCGGACCCCGTGATGCTGCTTAAACGGCCTCCCTCTGGGTGAGGGTGGCTTTGTGGTTGCTGCAGGTGAGGGTGCAGCTTCCCCCCATGCGGCAGAGGCGGCAGGGAGATCCGGCCTTTGCATCCGTGAACCCCGGGCCGATGGCGATGACCACCGACAGGGTGTTCATGGGGGAGAGGATGGCGTCGTCCCCCTGGGTGATGCCGATGGCGTCCATGGGAAAGAGGGCGCACAGCTCACGCTGGCTGTGGAGTTCCCACCCTTCGATGGAGCCGGGGCTCAAAGGGGGGCTGACACCGACCCCTTCCTGTTTCGCGCGGTTTTCGGCCAGCCGGGTGAGGACTGAGGCGGTGCGGGTGAGGGCGGCCAGGGACCCCATGTTCACGAAGTGGGCCTCCATTTCCCGGTCCTTTGTCGTAAGGCGGTGAAGCAGGGTGTCCACCTTGGGGCCCAGGGTGTACAGGGCGGCCAGGAAACGGGTGGCCCGGTGAAAGTACGGAGAGAATCCGCCGGTGGTGAGGCGGGCCGAGGTGCCGGAGACCGGTTCCGAGATCATGATCTCTCCGTCCAGGACCTTTTCTAAATCAAACCACTGGAACAGGGCCTCGGGGCGGATGATGCGGTTCATCTCCCCCACGATTTTTGCGGCGACGGCCGGGGCCTCCGGTTGGTCGGACCATGCCGAAGCGGCCAGGGCAAGGACCTCTTCCGGCGTGATGCGTGCATCGATGGTAAGGATGCGTCCCGTGTTTCCCATGATGTTACAAAACTCCACAACCTGGTGACCCGTTAGGGACATCGGGTTTTTTTGTGCACAAAAAAAGCCCGCGCGAACGGTCCATCCATAAGGACGTTCAAGCGGGCTACATTGCCGATTATGGGGGCCTACGCCATTGTGGGCACCCGTGATCATTTTTTTTAAAAAAAATAGCACACTCAACGCGCCGAGGGCAAGGCCGAAACGTGGAAGGGCCGCATGCCGTGACATGGGCCCTTCGGGTCGCGCGCGGGATCCGGCACCGGCAGTGTCGGGGGAATACCCCTGCCGGGCAGGGGCGGATCAGGCGACGATGTCGCCGGCGCGCACGGCTTTCAGGTAGTTCATGCAGAAGTTGTCTGCGCCCTTGAGCATGTCGGCGGTTTTCAGCACGGCCATGATCTCTTTGTCCAGGGGATCCATGATGGCCGAATCAAAGCCTTTGGCCATCATCATGGCCAGGAAGATGCGGTTGACCACCTTGCGCTGGGGCAGGCCGTAGGAGATGTTGGAGAGGCCGCCGGTGGTGTGGACCCCTTGGAGTTCGGTCATGATTTTTTCCACGGCGTCCATGGCCATGTTCCCGTTTTCTGGGGCCACGCTCATGGGCTGGATGAGGGGATCGATGAAGATGTCGTCCCGTGCAAAGCCGATGCCTTCGAGTTCGGACACCAGGGTTTTGGCCCGGTGGAAGATATCGTCCACGCTTTTGGGCATGCCCGAGTCGTCCATGCACAGGGCGATGATGCGGCACTCTTTGCCCTTCAGGTACTGCATCATGGGGTCGAACCGGTCTTTCTCCAGGCTGATGGAGTTGATGAGGGGCGTCTGCTCCACCAGGCCGTAGGCCATCTCCAGGATGGCCGGGTCCGGGCTGTCCAGGCACAGGGGGAGCTTGGTGGCCCCCTGGATGACGGAGAGGAGCCACTTCATGTCCTCTTCTTCATGGCCGATGCGGGCCCCGGCGTTGACGTCGATGTAGGTGGCCCCGCAGGCTTCCTGCCGCTTGACGTCTTCTTCGATGTAGTTGGCGTCCCGTTCGGTGACGGCCGCCTTGACCTTTTTCAGGGTGGTGTTGATGCGTTCTCCGATGACGGTAAACATGGTCTCTCCTTACATTGATGAATTCCCGTGAAAAATGAACACCCGCATCGGCAGGTTTACCTGAGCATGGCCTTGGCCAGCTTGCAGGCGGACCCGGCATCGGAGGCGTAGGCGTGGGCGCCGATCTCATCGGCAAAGGCCTGGTTCACCGGTGCCCCGCCCACCATGATCTTCAGGCCCTCGTTTTTGCCGGCCTCGGCGATTTTGTTCACGGTGTCCCGCATGGCCGGCATGGTGGTTGTCAAAAGGGCGGAGAGCCCCACGATATGGGGTTTGAGTTCATTGATGGCTGCGATGAAGGCGTCGGCCTCCACGTCCACGCCCAGGTCGGTTACTTCAAAGCCTGCGCTCTCCATCATCATCACCACGAGGTTTTTCCCGATGTCGTGGAGGTCTCCCTTCACCGTGCCGATGAGCACACGTCCCGCCGAGGTGGCATCCTCTTCGGAGAGCAGGGGTTTTAAGATCTCCACGGCCTCGCCCATGGCCTGGGCGGACATGAGGACTTCGGGGATGAACATCTCCCCGGTCTCCATGCGTTCGCCCACGATGTCCATGCCTGCGATGAGCCCGGAAGAGAGGATATCGTTGGGGGCGGTGCCCTGGGCCAGGGCCTGGTTGACCTGGGCAACGAGGGCGTCGCCGTCTCCGGTGATGAGGGTTTGGGTCAGGGCTGTCATGTCACACATCAAATTAAGGTCTCCGTTGATTGGGTGGTTAGGGCGATGCCCTAAAATAATAATACTTAACGATACGCCGCCTCAAATTCGTTATGTGTCGATGCAACGATCAAAAAACCATGCTGAGGACTTATGGGATGATTCCGTCAAGTGTCATTTATTCTTGGCATGGCCCTTAATCCAGGGCTGCCACGGCTGCGATTTCAACATCCAGGCCGTCGAAAATTCCGGCAGAAGCCACGGTGATCCGGGCCGGAGGATGGTCCGGGAAGTAAGAGGCATAGACGTCGTTGAAGGCATCGAAGTGGTCCATGGAGGAGAGAAAGACGGTGCAGGAGAGGAGGTTTGCCATGGAACTCCCGGCCGCCTCCAGGACGGCTTTGATGTTCTCCATGCAGCGCCGGGTCTGCCGGGCCACGCTTTCCCGCTCAAAAAGGCCTGTGTCGGGGTTCATGGCGAGCTGGCCGGAGAGGTAGAGGGTGTTGCCGTGGCGAACGGCCTGGGCATACGGGCCCACGGCTTCGGGGGCGCGGGGTGTTGTGATGATCTCTTTCACGGTGTGGTCTCCATGATAAACCGGGCGGCAGGGCCGCCCGGAAAGGTTCGGTTAGCGGGGCACTTCATGTTTTTTGAGCAGCTTGACCATGGCAAAGCAGATGGCGATCATCACAAAGATAATCAGCAGGGAGGCGGCGATGGAGGAGAGCTGCAACCCGGAGATCCCTTCCCCGAAGAGCACCAGGGTGACGCTGATGACACCGATGGAGATGGCCCACAGGGCACGGATGGGTTTGGGGGGCACTTCCGGACCCTGGCTTTTCCGCGTGGAGATCTGGGCGCAGACATAGGCAAAGGAGTCCACGGTGGTGGCCAGGAAGAAGAGGACGAGAAAGAGGAACATGACGCCCATGAGGTTGCCGAAGGGCAGGTTGTTCAGCACCGCAAAGATGATATCGCCGGAGCCTGATTTCATCTGGCCCACCAGGTCGATGCCTTGCCTGATCTGCTGGTGCAGGGCGGTGGAGCCGAAGGTGGCGAACCACATCCAGGTGGCAAAAGGGGCCACGGCCATGTGGACAAGAACCACCTCTTTGATGGTGCGGCCCCTGGAGATGGAGGCGATGAACATGCCGGTGGCCGGGGCACAGGCGATCCACCAGGCCCAGTAGAAAATGGTCCACCCCTGGGGAAACCCGCCTGCGGCGATGGGGTCGGTGTGGAAGCTGAACTTGAAGAAGTTGTTGATGTAGATGCCCAGGGAGTTGAAGCCCAGGTCGCAGATGAAAAGCGTGGGACCGAGGACCAGCACCATGGCCATGAGGGCAATGGCCAGGGGGATGTTGATGTTGCTGAGGATTTTGATCCCCTTGTCGATGCCCGAGATGGAGCTTGCCGTGTAGAGGACGAGCCAGATACCGGCGATGAGCAGGTAAAGCACGGTGTTGACCGTCAGCCCGAAGAAGTGGTTGAGGCCCGAGGCAAGCTGCATGATGCCGAAACCGGCCGAGGTTGCGATGCCGAAGATGGTCCCCAGCACGAGGAAGGCATCCAGGGTCTTGCCAAAGCGGCCGTCGGCAAGGGAGCCGATGAGGGGGCGCAGCATGGTGGAGAACCGGGGCGCTTCCTCCCGTCGAAACATCAGGTAGCCGATGGGCGCCGAAATGGCGAGGTACATGGCCCAGGGAGTCCAGCCCCAGTGGAAATAGGTGTAGGCCAGGGCGATCTCTCCGGCCTGCTGGCTCAAGGGGGCGATGCCGAAGGGGGGCGAGGAGTAGAAACTCAGGGGCTCGGCCGCCACCCAGTAGACCACACCGATGCCGTAGCCGCAGGCAAAGATCATGCTGAACCAGGAGAAGAAGGAGAACCGGGGCTTTTCATTGTCTTTTCCCAGCTTGACGTGGCCGAAGGGACCAAAGGCCAGCCAGAGGGCGAAGATGCAGAAAAAGATGCCGGTGATCAGGTAGAGCCAGCCGAACTGGTGGGTTGCGAAGTTGAAAAAGGCCTTCATGGCTTTGCTCATGGCTTCCGGTGCCAGGAGGGTCCAGGCCATGAACCCCACGATGGCTGCCATGGACATGCCCACAACGAACCGGTCCATGCGAAGGAACCAGGCCGCGGAAGGCTCGGCTGGAGTTGGGGTGGGCGGGGTGGTGGTGCTTTCACGTTGACTCATGCTGCTCATCTCACTCCTCCTTACTCTCAGTTGCCGCCGTGTGGGCCGTGACCGTATAGGGGCCAGGGGCACAGGCGGTGGCAGGCATTCCCGACAGGCCCTGGGGCTGCATGGGCCGAGGGCCGGCCGGGAAACAGACGCATACATCATCAAAAAGGGTCGATGGTTTCCGGTCAGGTCAGGTGGTTCAAAACGGTCAGGTCCACTCCTTTTTCCTTCAGGTAATTCTCCAGGGCCTCCTGTGTGTAAGGGGCCAGGGTCGGTTCTTTGTAGGTCCCCACCAGGGACTCCATGGTCTGGTGGACTTTCCCGATGGATGCCTCAAAGGCCGTGGTGCCTTCGGGCAGCGGGCCGCTCACGGCTATGTCGGAGATCCAGGAGGCCTTGCGGCAGTTCTTCATGGTGTGGGGCGAGGTGAGGTATTGCCCCCCCGGGCCTGCCGCCCGCACGGCGTCTACGGCCAGGGCGTCGTCATCCACCGGCGTGTCGGCAAAGAACCGTTCGACCCGGCGGATGATGTCCACATCGGCGATGAATTTCTCAAAGGACATGGCCGCCCACCCGTCAAGGATACCGGCGCTGTGGATGACCAGGCTGACCTGCTCCTGCACCGAGACGAACATGGACATCATGGCTTCGGCCCCGCTTTGGGCCGTGGGGCCGTTGGCGTCGGTGTTGGTGCCGCCGCAGCGGCAGGGGATGCCGTACATGCGGGACAAACCCGCGCAGTAGGTGACGGCCAGGGCGTGGTCCGGTGAGCCGATGTTGACCCCTGCGGTGCGCATGTCCACCGGGGTGGTGTTAATGGCCATGACCACCGGGGTGCCGGGCTGGATGATCTGGGCGATGGCCACACCGGCCAGGGTCTCTGCGTTGCCCTGGGCCAGGCTTCCTGCAAGGGTCACCGGGGCGGTCGTGCCGCACATGACCCCGGCTCCGATGATGACGGGCTGGCGGTGGGTGGCATAAGCCCACAGGGTCTCCAGGGTGTGGGTGTCCATCTGAAGGGGGCTCAGGGTGTTGATGAGGGCGATGAGGCGCGGTTTTTCCCGCAGGGCGTCCGGGCCTCCGAAGAGGATGGCGGCCATCTCCATGACGGCCTCCACCTCCTGGGCGGAGCCGGGCTGGGACATGATGCACTTGTCGGAAAAGCGCATGGCCGCGTAGGTCATGAGGAGCTGGAACTGGTCCGGGGCGATGTCCGAGGGCTGGGCAAGAATCCCCCCGTTGATGCGAAACTCAGGGGTCTGGTGCACCAGCTTGATGAACCGGAGGTAGTCTGCGAAGGTGGCGTTGCGCCTTGACCCGTCGGCTTCGATGATGGCCGGGCTGCCGTATCCGCCGATGTAGGCTGTGGTGCCGGCCCCGACGGTGACGTCATGTTCCGGGTTTCGGGCATGGAGGGTGAAGCTGGACGGGGCCTGGCGAACCCGTTCCATGATCTGCTCCTCGGTGAAGAAGGCGGTGTCTCCCTCCACGCGGATTCCGTTTTTCTTCAAGGTCTCCAGGGTCTGCTGGTGGTGGAGGCGAACGCCCACGTCCCGGAGAATGGTCATGGATGCCTCGTGGATTTTTTGAAGCTTTTGGTTCACGGTGTCCTTATCCTTGGCTTGAAGTGATGGCTTGACTTGTCGTCATTACAGACGGCCCGGCCCCGGGGCACTGGGCCGTTTTTCCCTTACCCCAAGGGCACACGAAGGTACCTGCCGGTGTGTTCCGGGTCCCGGTACTGGTCCATGGGGCCTTGCTCCACAAACCGCCGGTGGCACCGCTCCATGGCTTCCCGGGAGAGGGTCACCCCGAGGCCCGGCCCTTCGGGGACGGGCACGGTGTTGTTGACGACGTTGTACGGCCCTTCCTCAATGACGTCTTCGGTCATGAAGCGGAAGAGGGACTGGTGGGGCTCGCAGATGTGTCGCACGGCGGCGGTGACGTGCATGTAGGCCGTGGTGGCAAGGCCCGTGTCTCCGCTGTAGAACCAGAACCCGATGCCCATGTGCTCACAGGCCGCGATGAACCGCAGGGTCCGGGAGATGCCCCCCAGGGCCGTGAGGTTCAGCACGAAGGTGTCCGGCACCCCGATGCGCGTGGCAAGGGCCAGGTCCGGGGTGTGGGTGGAAAAGGGGATGGCCGAGTGCTTGCGCAGCTTTTCCATCTCCCAGAAGGTGGGGACCGGGTCCTCGAAATTTCTTATGTTGAGGGGTTCGATACCGGCCAGGAGCTGTTGTGCCGAGGGAAGGGTCCAGGCCATGTTGCCGTCCAGGCGGATCATGGCGTCCTCGCCCACGGCCTCCCGTACCGCCCGGGTCACCTCGATGTCCAGGGCGGGGTTGCCTGTGGAGCATTTGCCTTCAAAAAAGGTGGAACCGTGCTCTGCACGCATGCGGGCGCAGTAGTCGGCGATCTCCATGGCTGTTTTCAGGCCCCCGGCGTTTCCGTTTTGGGGGCGGAAGGCGTAGTACTCGGTAAAGGGGATCTCCTTGCGGACCGCGCCCCCGAGCAGCTTGTACAGGGGCATGTCCCAGGCCTTGCCGCGGATGTCCCAGAGGGCCATCTCAATGCCCCCGAAGGATTTCAGGGGGGTGTTGCCGTCCGTGTTGGCCAGAACCTTTGTCTCCGGGACACAGAGGAGTTCGCAGGCTTCCAGGTCAAAGGGGTCCGCCCCCATAAGCCTGGGCGCCATGTGATCGTTGATGTCCGCTTCGCACTCCCAGGACGGCGCCTCTCCGATGCCCACGATCCCGTCATCGGTCTCCACTTCCACGATGACGCGCGTGATGCCCGTGTATTCCCCTACGGACCAGATATAAGGAGCGTCAAAGGGGATGCTGACTGCCGTGGCCTGGACACGAGTTATTTTCATTTGTCTTGTCTCCTGTGTGATGTTGGGCATTGCCTGGTGCATGGGAAAACAAAAACCTCACGGAGGTAACCTTCCGTAAATGGCACTGTTTTTTATTGCAAGAGGAGGGCCATGCTTGCTTTTTTGGCAGGAAAAAAGAGATGAGAGAAGGCCGATTAAAAAAATAGGCTTGTGTTTCAGTGTGTTGTGGCGGAGTGTCGCATTGTAACATGATGGGCGGTTTACGGACAGGGAACACCGGAGGACAAATATTTTTGTCGTTTCTGATGGTGGCTGACAAAAATATTTGTCGGAAAAAGGAAAAAATATTTGTCGGTTTGCTTCACCGGTGCTGTGGGCTGGTGGACGCAGTGAGCACTGGGCTAACGGTGCCGGTCTCCCCGGATGCCGAGTTTTCGCATCTTGTGGTACATGAGCTGGCGGGAAATCCCCAGTGAGCGCGCTGCTTTGGCCGCGTTGCCGTCATGGGTGGCGAGCTGGCGGTCCAGGATGGTCTTTTCATAGGTGTTGAGCAGTTCTGGCAGCGAAGCACCGGTTTTCATGGGCGGCAGGGGGAGAGTCTCCGGGGCCTGGGACGCGGTGCCCTCAACCGGTGGGGCGTCGGGTTGGGTCACCGACGCCATGAAGTGGCTGGGCATGTGGGTGCGTTCAATCTGGTGCCGGTCTCCCACCAGGTTCATGGCCCCTTCGATGACATGCTCCAGCTCCCGGATGTTGCCGGGCCAGGCGTAAGCATGAAAAAGGCCCATGACCTCGTCGGAGATGCTGCGGATGGCCCGGTTGAGCTTGGTGTTGCACTTGGCGATGAAATGATCCACCAGAAGGGGGATGTCCTCCATGCGCTCTCGAAGCGGGGGGATGGCGATGTGGACCACGGCGAGGCGATAGTAGAGGTCCCGCCGAAGGGTGGCGTTCTCGATGGCCTTCCGGGGCTCCTCGTTGACGGAGCTGATCACCTTGAGCTCGATGCTGATCTCCGTGGCCGAGCCCACCCGCCTGATTTTTTTCTCCTGGATGGCCCGAAGCAGTTTGGCCTGGAGCCCCAAGGGCATGGAGTTGACTTCATCCAGGAACAGGGTCCCCCCGTTGGCCTTTTCAAACAGCCCTGCCTTGTCCCGGGCGTCGGTAAAGGCCCCTTTTGAGGTTCCGAAGAGAATACCTTCCAGCAGGGTTTCCGGGATGGCCGAACAGTTGACGGCCACAAAGGGGCTGTCCCGCCAGGGGGCGTCGTTGTGAACGGACTGGGCAAAGAGCTCTTTGCCGGTTCCGCTCTCCCCGTAGATCATGATGGGCGACGGGGAGCCTGCCGCCATCCTGGCGGTGTGAAGGCATTGTTGCAGCCCAGGGGAGCTGCCGACGATGTCACCGAAGGTAAACCGCTTCTCCCTGCCTTTGCCGCCGCTGTTTCCGAGGCGGAACCGCGAGGTTTCGTCCACCTCCCGTTCAATGGCGCTGTACTCCCTGACAAAGCAGATGGCCCCCTTGAGGCGTGGCCCGTCAAAGAGGGGAAACACGTTTTGCATGGCAAAGACCGCCCGCCCGTGCCGGGTTCGGTAAAACTGGGTGTGGTGGATGATGGTTCGGCCCGTGGCCAGGCAGGCAAGGGTGGGGCTGTCCTCTTCGGTGACGGTGTAGACCTCCGTGAGCTGGCGCCCCAGGGCAAGGCTGCGCTCCGTGCTGTCGATGCGGGACAGGGCCTCATTGTAAAAGAGGATCATTCCGTTGGCGTCGGTGATGAGGACCCCGTCGTCGGTTTCGGACAGGATGCCCGTCAGGTCCTCCAGGCTGAGGCCGATGCGTTTGTAGAGAGTGTCCGGATCCGTCATGGCAGCGTCCCTTTTTTAAAGCGGTGGTGGGGTCATGGTGGATGAAAAGAACTCTAAAGGAGGTGGCGTTGTGGTTTCAAGGGGAAAGTGGTTTTAGCCGGGGATAACGCAGTCGCAATCCGGTGGGGCCAGGGGATTGATTCCCTGGCCCCCGGAGGATGGTTTTTCCCGGTGCTTTACGGAAAGCTGAGGGCGTTGATGAAGAGTTCGTTGAACGCCGGGTCATCGGCCAGGTTGAAGACCCGGGTGGTGGCGGCCAGGGCCTCCATGGCGGAGAATTTTTTCCGGTCGCACAGGGCCAGCACCGCCCCGGTACCTGCGGCATTGCCCACAAAGCGGATCTTTCCCCGGCTGCCTTGGGGCAGCATGCCCACGGCCAGGGCATCGTCTTCCCGCAGGACGCTGCCGAAGGCCCCGGCCAGGAGCACCTCGGTGGGGGCGTCCATGCCCGCCCGTTTGAGGAGCAGCTCGATGCCTGCCATGAGGGCGCCCTTGGCCAGCTGCAGGGCCCGGATGTCCTTCTGGGTGATGAGGACCGGCGGAAACCCCGATGCCTTGTTCTCCGGGGCGATGGTGTAGGCCGGGAGCCCTTCGGCGTCCGTGCCCACGGCACCCGGGATGCGCCGGGTGTCAAAGCGGCCGTCCGGGAGCACCAGGCCGGTGCGCAGGAGCTCGGCCATGGCGCCTATGATGCCGGAGCCGCAGATACCGGTGGCCCCGGTGCCGGGCTCGCCGATCTGGGTGAAGCCTGCCCGGCCGGTGTCCGGGTCGATGGTGACGCGGTCCACGGCGCCTTCCACCGCGGGCATGCCGCAGGAAAGGGCGCCGCCTTCAAAGGCAGGGCCCGTGGCGCAGGAGGCGGCGTAGATCCCGTCGTGGTTTTTCAGCATGATCTCCCCGTTGGTGCCGATGTCCACCAGCAGGGTTCCGGGGGGCGCGTTCACCAGGTCCACGGCCAAAGCCGCGCTGACGATGTCGCATCCCAGGAATCCCGAGAGCAGGGGCAGGGTGGTCCACCGTGTGGACGGGGCCAGGGTGAAGACCCGGTCGTCAAAGGCCAGGCGCCTGATATCTGTGAAGACCGGTGCGTAGGGTGCCACGCCCAACGGGGCCGGGCTGACCCCGGCCAGGATGTGGATCATGGTGGTGTTGCCCACGGCCACGATGCTTTTGAGTTGCTCGGCCTGGGTGCCTGCCTGGGTGAGCAATTCCCGGCATCCCCACTCGATGGCTCGCACCACAAGGGTTCGCTGGGTGGCAAGGGCCTCGTCGTTTCTGCGCACCGCGTCGATGCGGGCCATGACGTCGGCCCCGAAGACGGTCTGGGGGTTTTTCACCGACAGGGAGCCCAGGAGTTTTTTGCTGGAGAGGCTCACGAGGTAGAGGGCGATGGTGGTGGTGCCCAGGTCCACGGCCACGCCCAGGTCGTCTTCGCGAAAATCTTCACCTGCCGGGGTGTAGCCCGAGGGGAGCAGGGCCGGGGCCTTGGTGACGGCGGTGGCCGTCATGAGGGTGGCCGCCGGAATGGTGAGTTCGATGTCGCCGTGGACCTTGGTTCGACAGGCCAGGCAGTGAAGCTCCTTGGTGTCGCCACCATCCCCGGAAACACGGTCCGTGGATGACTCCGAGAGGGTGACCCGGCACTTGCCGCAGACCCCCTTGCCCCCGCAGTCCGTGCGCAGGAAGATACCGGCCGATGCCAGGGCCGGTGCGATGAATTCTCCGTCCCGGCAGACGATGACCCGCCGTCCCGGCAGGAGGGTGAGGGTGTGTTGTTTCATTTTAAAAAACATGCCTCCGGCGGCCAGGTGGGGGCACCTGGAAACCCTATGGCGAATGCATGGATGATGTCATTATCTGAACGTTATCGAAGCATTCGCGTGATGTGTGACATGTGGCAACCGTTTTTGCGGGAGATACCCATGTCATTATGTCGAAAGCCAGGATCGTGGTTTTTCTGGTTAACTTGCTTTCTTCTCGGAATAACTCCGGTACCAGGGGGGCTTGGGCCTTAAGGTTGCGCTTTATCAAAATGGAATCAGCCTCTTGATGAATGACGGGAGCGTATTCGGCCTTTTCGACGCGTGGTACCGCTCAATCCAGCCATACCCAGCTTTCGAGGTGTTTTCGCAATCGTGGCTTCGCCACCCTCGCCGCCGGAGGCAGGCTTTTCCATACATTTTAACCCGTGACGGCCTGCGTTTGCCTCTGGCAAATGGGGAAGGGCCGCATGCCAGGCATGGGCCCTTCGGGTCGCGCGCAGGATCCGGTTCCGGCAGGGTCGGGGGAACGCCCCTGCCGGCCAGGGGCGGATCAGGCGACGATGTCGCCGGCACGCACGGCTTTCAGGTAGTTCATGCAGAAGTTGTCTGCGCCTTTGAGCATGTCGGCGGTTTTCAGCACGGCCATGATCTCTTTGTCCAGGGGGTCCATGATGGCTGAGTCGTAGCCCCTGGCCATCATCATGGCCAGGAAGATGCGGTTGACCATTTTGCGCTGGGGCAGGCCGTAGGAGATGTTGGAGAGGCCGCCGGTGGTGTGGACCCCTTCGAGCTCGGTCATGATTCTCTCCACGGCGTCCATGGCCATGTTCCCGTTTTCCGCGGCCACGCTCATGGGCTGGATGAGGGGGTCGATGAAGATGTCGTCCCGTTTGAAGCCAATACCTTCGAGTTCGGCCACCAGGGTTTTGGCCCGGTCGAAGATGTCGTCCACGCTTTTGGGCATGCCCGAGTCGTCCATGCACAGGGCGATGATGCGGCACTCTTTTCCCTTCAGGTACTGCATCATGGGGTCGAACCGGTCCTTTTCCAGGCTGATGGAGTTGATGAGGGGCGTCTGCTCCACCAGGCCGTAGGCCATCTCCAGGATGGCCGGGTCCGGGCTGTCCAGGCACAGGGGAAGCTTGGTGGCTCCCTGGATGACGGAGAGGAGCCACTTCATGTCCTCTTCTTCATGGCCGATGCGGGCCCCGGCGTTGACGTCGATGTAGGTGGCCCCGCATGCTTCCTGCCGTTTGACGTCCTCTGCGATGTAGTCGGCGTCCCGCTCGGTGACGGCCGCCTTGACCTTTTTCAGGGTGGTGTTGATGCGTTCTCCGATGACGGTAAACATGGTCTCTCCTTCATTGATGAATTGCCGTGAAAAATGAACACCCGAACCGGCGGGCTTATTTGAGCATGGCCTTGGCCAGCTTGCAGGCGGACCCGGCATCGGAGGCGTAGGCGTCGGCGCCGATCTCATCGGCAAAGGCCTGGTTCACCGGCGCGCCGCCCACCATGATCTTGATGGCGTCTTTTTTGCCTGCTTCGGCAATTTTGCTCACGGTGTCGCGCATGGCCGGCATGGTGGTTGTCAGAAGGGCGGAGAGCCCGACGATATGGGGGTTGAGCTCTTCGATGGCCTTCATGAAGGCGTCGGCGTCCACGTCCACGCCCAGGTCGGTCACTTCAAAGCCTGCGCTCTCCATCATCATCACCACCAGGTTTTTCCCGATGTCGTGGAGGTCTCCCTTCACCGTGCCGATGACCACGCGGCCTGCGGTGCTGGTCTCTCCTTCGGCAAGCAGGGGTTTCAAGATCTCCACGGCCTCGCCCATGGCCTGGGCGGACATGAGGACCTCGGGGATGAACATCTCCCCGGTTTCCATGCGCTCGCCCACGATGTCCATGCCTGCGATGAGCCCGTCGGACAGGATTTCACCAGCGGGGATTCCCTGGTCGAGGGCCTCTTTGACTTGAACCATGAGGGCGTCGCCGTCGCCGGAGATAAGGGTTTCGGTGATGGTTTTTAAATCAGACATGATGACTCTCCATTGTTGTGTGTCGGGTTGTTGGTGATCCTGTTATCCATCTGCTCAGGCCTTGGGTTTTCCTTCCCGGATCAGTTCCCGGGTGAGGGAGAAGAGAAGGCAGAGCATGACGAAGACAAAGGGAAAGGCTCCGATGATGGAAGCCGTCTGCAGGGCTTTTAGCCCGCCGGACCAGATAAGGACCATGGCAAGGCCGCCCAGCAGCAGGCCCCAGAAGATGATGAGGAGCCGTCCTTCGGGGGATTCCGGCCCCCCTGCGTGGCCGCCGGTGGAAAACCGGCTGATCACGAGGGTGGCGGAATCGGCCGAGGTGATAAAAAACGAGGCGATGAGCAGGTTGGCCAAAAGGGCCAGCACCCCGTAGAGGGGCATGTGCGCCAGGGTTTGGAACAGTGCCGCCTCCAGGCTCTGGCTCACCGCGTTCATCAGGCCCGCTCCCTGCTCCAGCTCCAGCCAGACGGCGGTGCCGCCCAGGGCCGTGGAGAAAAGGATGGAGAAGAGAGCGGGCAGGAACATGACCCCCAGGACGAACTCACGGATGGTCCGGCCCCGGGAGATGGTGGCGATGAAGGCCCCCACAAAGGGGGCCCAGGCGATCCACCACGCCCAGTAAAAGACGGTCCAGCTTTCGGTCCAGGCACGGTTACCGAAGAGGCTGAAGGTCGTGGAGAGCGGGAGGATGCCTGTTGTGTAATCGGCCAGGGCGACCCCCAGGGTTTTGACAATGAACCCGAAGGGGCCCTTGACCATGAAAAAGAGCAGCAGCAGGACCATGAAGGCCACGTTGAGCAGGGAGAGCATGCGGATGCCGCGCTTGACACCGCTCAGGGCCGAGGCGATGTACAGGGCCGTGATGACCCCGATGACTGCCGCCGTGGTGCCCGTGCCTCCGGGAAGTCCCCAGGAGAGGTGAAGCCCGCTGGTGATCTGCAGGGCCCCGAGCCCCAGGGAGGTGACCACCCCCATGACCGTGGCCCAGACCGCCAGCATGTCCACCAGTTTGCCCGTGCCCCGCGAGGCCCCGCCGTTCCGGGCTGCCCGGGGAAAAAGGCAGTTGGAGACGGTTCCGGGCAGGCCCTTGCGGAACTGGAAGTAGGCCAGGGGCAGCCCCACGGCCACGTAAGTCCCCCAGGCATGGATCCCCCAGTGGTGGCAGAAGATCTGGAAGGCCAGGCGGGCCGACTCCGCGGTTGCTCCCGTCCCTTTCGGGGGGGAGGCATAGTGGTAGAGGGGCTCGGCAATGGACCAGAAGACCAGGCCGATACCCATGCCGGCGGAGAAGAGCATGGCAAACCAGCTGAGCCAGCTGTACTCCGGCTTTTCGTCGTCGCGGCCCAGGCGTATCCTGCCGTACGGAGAGAGTGCCAGGGCCAGGGCCGCGACGACGAAGAGGTTGACGCTGGAGAGGTAGAGCCAGCTCCAGCTTTGTGTGAGGTAGCCCAGGGCCGCCCCGCTCATGCTTTTCAGCAGGGCGGGGGCTGCGGCCCCGAGCAGGACAAAGGGAACCACCAGGACGGCTGATCCTGTAAAGACTGCAGTGTCTAGGTGACGTCCGATGCGACGGGTGATTCCTCCGGATTCCATGGTGTGTCCTTTCACGTCTCGGTTAAGCGTTCTTGCGACGGTTCACGTATTCGGTGAGCTCCTTTTCCACGGCCGGGTCGATGTCGGGTTTCTCGTACTTGGCCAGGCGCTGACTCATCTTGTCGCCGGCCACTTCGTGGATGCGCTTCTTGCCTCCGGCGCTCCAGGCATCGTAGTTGGTGCGGGTCATGAGATCGGGAAGGAAGAATTCGGTGCGGCAGAGCTTAAAGGTCTTGGGATTGGTGAGGTACTGCCCGCCGATACCGGTCTGCTTGATCATCTCCACGTCGATGCTCTCTTCGTCAAAGCCGATGGGCTTGAGCATCTGGCGGATCATGCCGGCGAGCTCTTCGTCCATGAGGAATTTTTCAAAGCTCATGGCGATGTAGGAGCCCAGGATGCCTGCGGAGTGGAGGATGAAGTTGATGCCGGACCGGGCTGCCGTGGACAGGGCCAGGGCCGATTCCAGGCCAGCCTGTCCGTCGGGGTAGAGGGCGTCGGTGAGACCCCCGCCGCTTCGGCTGGGCAGGTCGTAGAATCGGGCCATCTGGGCGGTGACGTTGATGTTCTTGGACAGGGCCGGGGCGCCGATGGACAGGGCCCCTGTTTTCATGTCCATGGCAGAGGAGGTGGACCCGTAGATCACCGGGGCCCCTTCCCGCACCATCTGGGCCAGGGTGATGCCGGCCAGGATTTCCGCGTTCTGAAGGGCAGCCACGCCTCCCAGGGTCACGGGGCCCGAGGCACCGGCCATGATGAGGGAGGCCACCACGCAGGCCTGGCCGTGGCGGGCCAGCTCGATGAGGGAGCCCACCATCTCGTCGGAGAACTGCAGGGGGGACAGGGAGTTGATGAGGGAGACCGACACCGGGGTGTCCATGATCTTGTCCTTGCCGCCGAAGACGATGGCAGCCATCTCAATGCCGTCCATGGCGCCCTGGCGCGAGACCGGAGAGCCCATGCAGGGCTTGTCGCAGAGGAGGAAGTTGGAGAGCATCATGTCCATGTGGACGGTCTCCGGCGGCATGTCCGAGGGCTCCACCATCATCCATCCGTTCATGTCGATGTACTTGGAGGTGTGGATGAGCTTGCAGAAGGTGTCGTAGTCTTCCATGACGGCCTCCCGCTGCACCCCGTCGGTGTCGATGATGTACGGGGCGCCGTAGCCGGGGACAAAGACGAAGTCGTCCTTGCCGATGGCCACGTTTTTCGCAGGGTTCCGCCCGGCGACGGTGAAGCTTGCCGGGGCTTTTTCCACGGCGCTTCGCACCTGCGCTTCGGTGAGGAATACTGTCTTGCCCTCTGTTTTCACGCCGTTTTTCCGGAAGATGTCGATGGCTTCCTCATCGTTGAAGACAATTCCCGTGTTCTTGAGAAGATCCATGGCGCTGTCATGGATCCGGGTAAACTCCTCTTGGGTTAGTTCCTGCATTCTGTCGTACATCGATGGTCTCCTTCGTTGGAACATGTCCGGGACATGGTGAAAAACGGGCACCGGCGGAGCCGGTGCCCCGGTTTTGCGGGGCGGCGTCCATGCCCCGCGTGCGGTCTATTCGTCGGGTGTCTCCTTGATGTGTTTGTTCAGCCCCCGGAAGGTGCCCCAGAGGCAGATGAGCAGAAGAAAGATCATGGGAAAGGCCGTGGCGATGGAGGCGGTCTGGATGGCCTTGAGCTTGCCGGTACCGGCAAGGACCGCGGCCACGGCGCCCAGGGCGATGCCCCAGAAGGCCCGCAGGTTGCGTCCCGGGTTCTCTTTGCCGGAGACAAAGCAGGCCAGAGAGAGGGCCGCGGAGTTGGCGCTGGTGACGAAAAAGGTGGTGATGAGAAAGATCAGGAAGATGGCCAGGATGCCGGTTAAGGGCAGGTGCTGGGCAATGGCGAAGATGGCGCTCTCCACCCCGTGCTCCTTGAGGATGGGGGTGACGTCAAAGCTGATGCCCGAGCCGCCCACCACGCCGTACCAGAGGAAGTTCCCCAGGGTAGGAAGGATCAGGACGGCGGCGATGGTCTCACGGATGGAGCGGCCCTTGGAGATGCGGGCGATGAAAACCGAGACAAAGGGCGCCCAGCTCATCCACCACGCCCAGTAGAAGACGGTCCAGCCGCCGATCCAGTTGCCTTCGATGCCCGGTGCCGTGTAGAGGCTCATGGGCAGGAAGTGAACGAGGTACTGGCCCAGGGCGTTGGTGGTGAGGTTGATGAGAAAGATGGTGGGCCCGAAGACGAGGATAAAGAACCAGACCCCGATGAAGACCCACATGTTGACGTCGCCGACGATCTTGATCCCTTTCTCCACCCCGGTGTAGACGGCGATGGTAAAGATGACGGTGAGCACGGCGATGATGATGTAGATGGCGTTGGTGCCCAGCTCCAGGCCGTACTGGTATTTCAGGCCGCTGGAGAGCTGCAGGGCCACCAGGCCCGTGGTGGTGGCAAGCCCCCCTAAGGTGGCGAAGACGGCAAAGATGTCGATGACTTTTCCCCAGATGCCGTAAATGCGTTCACCGATGGCATAGTAGAAGGCGCTGGAAAAATTTAAAGGGAGGTTTTTGGTGTAGCAGGCGTGGGCCAGGGCGATGGTGAGGATGGCGTAGATGGCCCAGGCTGAGAGGCCCCAGTGGAAAAAGGAGTAGGTCATGGCGTTGGCGCCGGTCTCCGGGGTGAGGGCTTCACCGCCGAAGTAAGGGGGCGGGCTCATGAAGTGGTAGGCCGGTTCCGCCGGTCCCCAGAAGACGATGCCTGCGGCAATGGCCGAGCCGAAGAGCATGGCGAACCAGGAGAAGTTGGAAAACTCGGGCTTGTCCCCGGGGAGTCCGAGTTTCAGGCGGCCGTATGTCCCTCCCATGAGGACGAGGCAGCCGGCCACCAGCAGAAACGCCGTCAGGAGATAGAGCCACCCCCACTTCTGGGTGGTCCATCCGAAGACGGCGTTGATGGTTGTGTTCATGTTCTCCGGAAAGAGGATCGACCACAGGATAAACAGCACGGTGACGGATGCCGAAACCCAGAAGATGATCGGATCGAAGGGCCTTGCGTTTTGATGATCGGTCTGAGACATGTGTAACCCCTTTATTAGCCATGATGTTGCATGCGTACGCGGAGGCCGGACGGCCCGGTACGGACTGGAAACCTCATGACCGCACTAAAGAGCAAGGGGTGTGCCAAGGGGTTGTCTTTGCGGTAACATCGGTGGGTTAAAACGTGAGAACGTGCGTGATTGCGGTGGATGGTGCTGAACGCTGTTTTGCGTTGATAGGGCGATCCGGGTGAAAGGATTTTTTCAGTTTTTCGGTTTTGTCAAAATATTTTTCTAAATTCGCAAAATATTTTTCACCCTCCCCCGGACAGACAGGTCCGGGGGAAAAGGCGAGATGATTATTACTTGTTGGTTGGGGATTTTGTTTTTGAGTTCCGTGTGTTGACTTTATTTGATGCGGATGACGCATGGCGGCCCCTAACCGGCGGGTGGATCGGCAAAGGCCTTTCGGTTGAGCTTGTGCTTTTTCATTTTGTAATGGAGGAGCTGCCGGGAGATGCCCAGGATCTTCGAGGCCCTGGAGACGTTGCCGAAGGAGTGGGTAAGGGCATGGGTGATGGTCTGCCGCTCCGTGGCCTTCTGGGACTCCGACAGGTTGTTTGTGGAGGATAGGGGCGCTGCGGCCGGCATGAGCTGGTGAAAAGGACCTGTGTCCGTAGATTCCCAGGCCGTGTCCTCAAGGCTGTCGCCCATGACGTTCAGGGTCTCAAAGGCGGAGGTGAAATGCCGGAGGCCGATGATCTTGTTCTGGCCCGCGCTGTTCATGGCCCCTTCAATGAGGTGCTCCAGCTCCCGGACGTTGCCGGGCCAGCGGTACCCTTTAAACAGGTCGAGGACCCTGGGGGAGACCCCTTTGACGTGGGTCCCGAAGGTGTGGTTGAGGGTGAGGATGAAATGGCTGATGAGGTTTTCCAGGTCATCGAGCCGGTTTCGAAGGGGGGGGATCTGGACGATGACCACGCCCAGGCGATAGAAGAGGTCGGTTCTCAGCTGGCCGTTTTTCACGGCCTCCCTGGGGGAGCCGTTCATGGCGCTGATCACCTTGAGTTCCACCTCCACCTCTTTGTGGGAGCCGATGCGCCGGAATTTTTTCTCCTGCAGGACCCTCAAGAGCTTGGCCTGGAGGGTGGTGGGCATGGCCAGGAGCTCGTCCAGAAAGAGGGTGCCTCCGTTACCCATCTCCAGGAGGCCCGGCTTGTCCAGGGCGCCGGTGAAGGCCCCCTTGACCGTACCGAAGAGCACCCCTTCCAGGAGGTTTTCCGGGATGGCCGCACAGTTAAGGGCGGTATAGGCCTTGTTTTTCCTGGCGCTGTGGTTGTGGATGGACTGGGCAAAGAGCTCTTTGCCCGTGCCGGTCTCGCCGATGAGCATGATGGGTGACGACGAGGATGCCGCCTCCCGGGCCGTGACCATGGCCCGCTGGAGGTCGTAACTGTCTCCGATGATGTCCCCGAAGGTGTAGCGGGTGCCGTTTCCCTTGTTTTTGTTGAAGCTGGGGACGGCGATCATGGGGGTGCTCTTCTGGAGGATGTTGTAGTCTTTGACAAAGCAGATGGCCCCGGTGACGCGGGAGCCGTCGAAAAGGGGAAAGATGGAATGGATGGTGTGGGCCACCTTTCCTTTTAGGGTACGGTAAAAAAAGGTGCGGTTTCGGATGGCGCACTTTTTTTCCATGCATTTGGCAATCATGCTGGTCTCGTCGGAGAGCTCGTAGACCTCGGTGAGATGCTTGCCGATGATCTCCTCGGGATCGGCCCCGTCGATCTGGGCCTGGGTGTCGTTGTAGTAGACGATGATCCCCTGGTGATCGGTGATGATAATGCCTTCGTCAAGCTGGTCCAGCACGCTCAAGAAGTTGATGCGGGTGACATCAAACAGCGACTCGGACCGTGACTTCCTGTGTTGACCCATTGAACAGACTCCACGTATGACTGGGGTTGATACGGTGTTGCCCGGGGCACAGCCTCAGGGCACCGGCCGAGGGCAGTCGGCCGGCCTTGCCGTCCCCGGTGAGGGCGGCAATGCCTTGAGGGTGAATGGTGCCTGATAGGTGTACCTTGAATGATCTCTTCGTGGATGTCAATCTTGTCGGTGCGTTAGACCATATTTATAAGAAGGGAAAACGCGATGCCCCACATGACGAGGCCCACCAGGGTGTCGAGAATGCGCCAGGCCCTTTGCCTCCGAAAGACGGGGGCCAGCAGGTTGCCCCCCAGGCTCAGGAGAAAAAACCAGGCAAAGGAGGCCGTGACCGCACCCAACCCGAACCAGGGGCGCTGCGCCACAGGGTACTGGCCGCTGATGCCCCCCATGAGGACCAGGGTGTCCAGATAGACGTGGGGGTTCAGCAGGGTGACGGCCAGGGTGGCCAGCACCGCGGCTTTAAGGGGCGTGCGTCCCGCCTCTTTAGCCTCCAGGCTGCCTCCCCGGTATGCCGACCGGAAGGCACAGGCCCCGTACCAGAAGAGGAAGGCGGCGCCTCCCCAGGCTGCGATGCGGGTGAGCAGGGGATGGGCGGCCACGGCCGTGCCCACCCCGAGGATGCCCACGGTGATCAACAGGGCGTCGAAGAAGCTGCAGATAAGGGGGATCACCAGGTGATGGTTGCGCTTCACCCCCTGGCTGAGGACAAAGGCGTTTTGGGCGCCTATGGCGATGATCAGGCCTGCGCTGGTGCCGAACCCCTTGAGAAATGGCGAAATCATGATGTCGTGAGTTCCTTGTATTGTAACAGCCGGTGCCACCTCAGGCAGCCGGGATCGTTTCTGTGGAAAGCCGGGGGGCCGTGAGCCTGTCCCTGCGGTGATGACGCCCCCTTTGTAGGGGGATCCGATTGTAAAAGTAAAATTAATTATATATATACATCATAAGAAAAACGAATAATGTGACGGGCCTCAGCCGGTCCGGGGACACGCTTTGTTACGCATTTCGGGAGCACGCCATGCATGACTACAAGCTGATAGAGGCCATGGCCCGCGTGGTTCTGGAGGGGGGCTTTGAAAGGGCGGCCAGGGTTCTCAACATCTCACAATCCGCAGTTTCCCAGCGGGTCAAGCTCCTGGAGGAGCAGGCCGGGCAGGTGCTGTTGAGCCGGACGGCTCCGCCGTCTCCCACCCGGGCCGGAGAGCTCTTCCTGGCTCACTACTTCAAGGTCTCCCACCTGGAGGCGGACCTGGGCGAGACCCTTGCCCCGGGGGCAGATGAAGGCTTTCACACCCTCACCGTGGGGGTCAACGCAGACAGCCTGGAGACCTGGCTCCTGCCCGGGCTGGCCGCATTTCTGGAGAGGGAGCGGGTGCTCCTCGATTTTTGCGTGGATGACCAGGACGAGACCCTGCGTTTTTTAAAGAGCGGAGAGACCGTGGGGTGCATCACCTCCAGTGCGGAGCCTGTCCAGGGGTGCCGCATGGCCTACCTGGGGGCCATGGTGTACCGTATGGTGGCGTCCCCGGCCTTTGCCGAACGCTGGTTTGGCGCCGGGTTCGAAGCTGGCGCCGCGTCGCGGGCCCCGGCAGTGCTCTTCAATCGCAAGGACGAACTCCATGGGCGGTTTCTCAAAGCCTGGTTATCATATCCTCCACGGTCCTTTCCCCGTCATTATGTTCCGTCGTCCGGAAGCGTTGTGACCACCATTGTCCAGGGCATGGGGTATGGCATGGTGCCCATGCAGCAGGCCTCGCCCCTGCTTTCTGCCGGGGCGCTCACGGATGTGGCCCCGGGCAGGGAAATAAAGGTGCCGCTGTTCTGGCATGTCTGGAACGTGAAGTCGGCCCTTTTGGAGCGGTTTTCCCGCGGGCTGGTGGAGGGGGCCCGTCGCACCCTTCTCCAGGAGACGCACGGCGAATCGCCGTGACGGAAGGGCGACGGGGCGAAATGGGAGAGACGTCGCCCTCACGGTGTGATCCGTTCGGCGGGATGCCTCGCCATTCGGTGCATATCAAGGTGGTGGGCGGTGCCGATGCCGCAGGTGAAAAGGGGGAAGGGGGGTGTCTTTTCGTCAACTGGGAATAAAGGTTTTGTCAACTGTGACGAAAAGAACATTAAGGAAAGGCTTGGTGGGGACGTCAGGGTTCGGGGGAAACAATTCACACGGCTGCGTCATGTGGGCCTCCTGTCGGTGCTTTGTATCAGCCTGAAATACATTTGGATTGCCCGGCTGTTTGTGGCCTTGGGATTGCGCCGCAGCTCGGTGCGTGAGCCCCGTTCATCCCGTGTGGGGTGTGCGGCGCTTTTACGAAACACGCAGGGGACATGTGAATGATCAATTTCTCATCATCAACGATGCGCAGACAGACGGAGGGACGAACCGGACGGTTACGTCCATGCGCCCTTTGTTGCCTGTGCCCTGTGGCAGTGCTGCTTTGCCTGGTGGCCTTTCTTTCGGTCTCCTTTGCCGCCCCTTCGGTTCCTGATCCCCTGACTCCCAAACAGCGCAAGTGGCTCGAAGCCCGCAAGGGCCGCCTCACCCTTGCCTTTGAGCCGAACTGGCCCCCGGCCTCCTTTTTCGGAGATGAGGGCCAGGTGCAGGGCATTGCCCCTGAATACATCTCCCTCATCGAAAAAAAACTGGGTTTTGAGTTTACCCGGGTGCGCTACGCCACCTGGGCCGAGATTCTCCAGGCCGGATACCGCGGCGAGGTGGACGTGATCCCCACCATAGCCCGGCTTCCCTCCCGCGAGCAGCACCTGGCATTTACGCGGACCTATTTCCAGGTGCCCACCACCATTGTAACGGGCCCGGAAACGACCGGGGGCATCAACCTGGAGGGCTTGGTGGGCAAGCGGGTCTGCGTGCTGAAAGGGAGCGTGGATCACGAAATCCTGTCCAGAAAGTATCCGGGAATCGTGGTGGACCCCGTGGATTATACCCTTGAGGGGCTTCTCAAGGTGGATCGCCGGGAGGCCGAGGGCCTGGTGTCCGATGTGGCTTCCACCTCCTATCTGATAGAAAAGCACGGGCTGGTGCGGCTTCAGACCCTGGGATACACCCATTACAGCTACGAGATCTGCATGGGGATCTCCCGGCAGCATCCCATGCTGGTGGAGATCATGAACCGGGGACTGTCCCTGATCTCGCCGGAAGAAAAGCGGGATATTTTCAAAAAGTGGCTTTACCTGAAAACCCACCCCGTCTACAGGGATCCTTCCTTTCGTACCTATGCCATCGGCCTGGTGGTGTGCCTGGTGGGGGCGGTCCTCGGCGGTTTTTTTGTCTGGAACCGGAGCCTGCGGCACGCCGTGGACCGCGCCACCCGACTGAGCCGCAGGGCGGAAGAGTCCCTTCGGGCCCAGGCCTCGGAGCTGGAGGGGGCCAGGCAGCGGGTGGCCCGGGCCAACCTGGAGCTGACCCAGGTTTTCAACGCCTCCATTCCCATGCTGATCATTGACCGAAGGTTTCGCCTGCTGCGGATGAACAGCACCTTCAGCGAGCTCTTTGGGGAGGATGCCTCCCTTGCCGTGGGCAAGCACTGCTACGAGGTGATTCGCAGCGATATGTGCCGCACCAATGCCTGTCCCCTGGTCCAGGCCCTCTCCGGGGTCACCCCCGTGCGGGGGGAGAGCCTGTTCTCCACGGCAAGCCGCGAGGGCATCCCCTGCATGGTGGCCGCCAACCCCCTTACGGACCGGGACGGTCGCCTTCTGGGCATCGTGGACAGTTTTATCGATATCTCCCGTCTTTTTCAGGCCGAAGAGGAAAAAGAGCTGTTGCGCGCCCAGCTTCGGAACTCCCAGAAGATGGAGGCCCTGGGCACCCTGGCCGGGGGCATTGCCCACGATTTCAACAATATTCTCTCCCCCATTATCGGGTACGCGGAGATGACCCAGCTTTCCCTGCCCCCGGACAGCCGGGAGGCGGAGAACATGACGGGCATCATCAAGGCTTCCCAACGGGCGAGGGACCTGGTGCGCCGGATCCTGACCCTCTCCAGGCGCCACCAGTCCGAGCTCAAGCCGGTCCATGTCCAGGCCGTGGTCCAGGAGGCCCTGACCCTCCTGCGCTCCACCCTGCCCAGCACCATCGGCATCCGGGAGAGGCTCCACGCCGAAGGCCGCCTGATTTTCGGGGACCCCACCCATGTGCACCAGGTCATCATGAACCTGGGGACCAACGCCTACCACGCCATGGAAGGCATGGGGGGCGGGACCCTGGAGGTGGCCCTGGAGGCGGTCTCCATGAACGAGAAGGAGTCCCCGTTTCCGGGAAATCCCTCGGGATCCTGCCTGAGACTCGTGGTGAAGGACTCGGGGGTGGGCATGGACGCGGCCAGTCGAGACAGGATCTTCGACCCGTACTTCACCACCAAGGAGGAGGGCAAGGGCACGGGCCTGGGATTGTCCGTTGTCCACGGCATCGTCCGGGAGTGCGGCGGCACCATCACCGTGGACAGCGAGCCGGGCAAGGGCAGCACCTTTACCCTCTGTTTCCTTGAGGTGGAAGGGGAGGCCGTGCTTCCGGAGCCCGTTTCCACAGAGGCCCCTCCCAGGGGCCGCGAGACGGTCCTGGTGGTGGACGACGACGAAGAACTCGCCTTTTTGCTCAAGCGGATGCTCAGGCGTGCCGGGTACCGGGTGTCGGTGTTTACGGAGAGCAAAAAGGCGCTGGACCATTACCGGGCGAGCCGGGGCAACTACGATATCGTGGTGAGCGACATGACCATGCCCGGCATGACCGGCATGGCCCTGACCCGGGAGATCAAGGCCATGACTCCCGGGATACCGGTGATCCTCTGCACGGGCTACAACGACCGCAGGGCCCGGCAGGCAGCCGAGACCATCGGCGTTCGGACGTTTTTGATGAAACCCGTGGAGATGCACACCCTGCTCACAGCCGTGCGGCAGGAGCTGGACGCGGGTGATGAGGCGTGGACACCGTCAAAATCAGGTTAAATCCGATGTGTAGCGGGCACAAAGTAAAAGCCAAAAGCGATGTCTTTTAGTGTGAAAGTGCATGGCAAAACCAGCCTCCGGCGGCAAGGTGGGGGCACCTTGAAACCCTATGGCGAATGCATGGAGGCCGTTGCCATGCGAACGCTGTCAGGGCATTGGCGTGAAGGGTGAAGTCTGGCAACCGTCAAGGCAGGGGAGGCCCATGTCATTCTTCTAAAAACATGACGCGGGCGTTCTCAGACTCGTTTGAGTTTTACCGGAATAATTGCCGGTGACAAGGGTGGAGCAACCACTTAAATTAAATGTCCTGAACGCAGGATGCAAATGCGCTTTGTCCGCCGGGAAAAGTCACATTCAACGTGTATAACGGAATCCATTCAAGACGAAATTTTAAGATCTGTTTGTTGGACTTTTTAAAGGTTTAGCCCCCGGCAGGGCCGTCGGGGGCGTCTTTTTACCCTTTTTTCCGTGCCATGCAGCGGATGCCGTCGCCCCTTCGGGCCGGGACAAAGCATCGACAGCAGGAGTTGCACTGGGCGGGGGTGGTGTCTCCCTGTTTCCATCGGGCGATGAGGTTGGGCTCCCGGATGAGGGGGCGGGAGAGACTGATGAGGTCGGCCCGGCCTTCGTCGTGCATGGCAAGGGCGGTCTCAAGGGAGCGGACGCCTCCCACGAGCATCACGGGGACCTGCACCGACTCCTTGACGGCTTTGCCTGCATCGCGGAAGTAGGCTTCTTTTTCCGGGGCGTCGATGCGGGGTCGGATGGGGGCAAGCTCCCCGCTTTCCGGGGTGCCGCCGCTTACCTCGATGGCGTCGATCCCCTCATGGGCCAGACGGACGGCCACGGCGCAGGCCTCGTCCAGGGTAAAGCCACCCTTGACGTGGTCGGCGCTGTTGAGCTTGATGAGCACCGGGTAGTCAGGACCCACGGCATCGCGGATGGCGGTGGTGACCTCCAGGAGAAATCGCATGCGGTGCTCCACGGAGCCGCCGTACCAGTCGCTGCGACGATTTTCCAGGGGGGAGAGGGACTGGCTGAGGAGGTAGCCGTGGGCGCTGTGGATCTGCACCCCGTCGAAACCGGCTTTTTTGGCCCTGACGGCTGCCTCGGCAAAGGCGGTGACCACCAGCTTGAAGTCGCAGGGGCCCATCTCTTTTACCGGGGGCTCTTCGGCTCCGGTGACGGAGATGATGCGCGGGGGACGGCCCGACTCGTCGGTGTTGGCGCGCCTTCCGGCATGGGCCAGCTGGGCCGCAATTTTACCGCCGCGGGCGTGGACCGCCTCCACCATTTTGGTGAGTCCGGGGAGAAACGCGTCGTCGTGGATACCCAACTGTTTCGGGCCTGCCTTGCCTTCGAGTTCCACAAAGGCGTGGCCCGTGATGATGAGGCCCACACCGCCGTCGGCCAGGGTGGCCATGCAGTCGATGAGCCGTTGGGTAACGCAGCCGTCGGGCCCGGCCATCCCTTCCCAGGTGGCGGACCGGACAAAGCGGTTGGCAAGGGTCATGCCGTTGATGGTCATGGGGTCGAAAAGGGGGTGCATTGCGATCTCCTGTCTGGTGTATCAGATATCAATTGTCCTGATGAAGCTATATCAAATGGTTGTGATCACGCCAATAAAAATGTGGCGCTCCTTGTCCGGCCACGGAAGGTCAACCCGATGTCGGCGGGGGAACCGTCGTTTCCACAGGGGTGCCGCCGTATCCTCCCACGGTGACCCCGGTGGGTCTTGTATCATCACAGGCAAGGAGGACATCCATGCGGGACGGGCTGCCCATGGCGTGTCCCTGCTCGAAGATGTAGCGCTCCTGCTGGTGACCGTTCATCCACAGGTAGGCGGCCAGGGCTCCGCTGGCGCTTCCGGTGGCCGACTCCTCATCAATGCCGTATGCCGGGGCAAAGTTCCGGCAGCATGCGGTATGGGCGGGGTTCCGGGGCTCCATGCAGAAGAGGTGGAACCCCACGGTGTCGGTTTCGGTGTTAAAGGCTGCCATGGCCCCGAGGTCCGGGATGACCGCTTCGAGGAGCCTTCGTGAGGGCAGGGGGACCAGGATGTCCGTGAGGCCTGTGGAGACGGGCTGGATGGGCAGGCCCGTTGCGGTGAGCTCCTCGGGCGCAAGCCCCAGGATGGGGGCCACCCGGGCCGGATCAAGTATCGGGTCGAAGGCAGGGGGTTTTTGATCCATCCACACCGCCCCGGAGTTATCCAGGGTCACGCGGATCTCTCCTTCCCTGAGCCCTTGGCGATGTCGTCCCGGTCGCACAAGGCCCAGGTGGGCCATGACAGTCCAGGCCGCCACAGTGGCGTGGCCGCAGAGATCCACTTCGGCCACCGGGGTAAAATAGCGGATGACAGGGCAGCTGCTCAAAAGACCCGAAACAAAGGCGGTTTCCGAGAGTCCCACGTTGCGGGCCAGGGCCTGCATGGCGGCCTCGTCCAAGTCGTCGGCGAAAATCGCCACCCCTGCACCGTTTCCACCGCACCCGGCGTCTGTATAGGCTTGCTGGAGAAAGAGTCGCATCATACTGATTTTGATAGCACGCCGGGGCAACGGGGAAAAGCAGAAACATGGACAAGTAACAACAACGGTTCCTGTTGCGTCGAAACTTGTGATCCAGCCCGCACAAATCATCAGGGTTTATGCCGGGCGAAGCCCGAGTCGAAGGCCCTTGCGCTTTGGCCCGAGGAACGAGGGACAAAGCGCAAGGGCAATATGCTTTCGAGGTGGCTCACCTCGCCGCCGGAGGCACGCTTTTAATGCTGGCTTTGCCATAGACGTCTGCTTTTCTCAATGGCTGGCGCTGATGTCATTGATATTATCATTTTGACATCGGGGGGGCGGCCACACCATTCTACCGTTTACGCCTGAATTTCCCTTACCATGACAGGAGAGACCATTCTCGTGAAAACAGGAAGCCTGCGATCCTTTTCCGACCCTTCCCAATCCATTCTTCCCCGGTGCACCGGCTGCGGCAAGTGCCGGGTGGGGTGCGCTTTTTTGAAAGAGCACGGAAGCCCCCTGGAGATTCGGGAGCTGTTGGAGACCAGGCCGGAGGAGGCCCTTCGCCTGGCGTTTCTCTGCTCTCTGTGCGGGCTCTGCACGGCGGTCTGTCCCGAAGGGGCGGATCCCGCGGCCTTTTTTCTTGCCTTGCGGCGGGAAGCGGCGGAGAGCGGCAAGGTGGATCTGTCGCCTTACACGCGCCTGCTTGCCTACGAGGCCCGGGGGGTGTCCAGACGGTTTACCTGGGCCCATCTGCCCGAAGGGTGCGATACGATCTTTTTTCCGGGGTGCGGCCTGTCGGGAACGCGGTCCCACAAGACCTTTCGCGTCTGGCAGTACATCAGGGAACAGGTCCCCCAGGCGGGCCTGGTTCTGGACTGCTGCACCAAGCCCTCCCATGACCTGGGGCGGCAGGGGGCCTTTGAGAACGCCTTCGGGGAGCTGCATCGCTGGCTTCTGGACCGGGGCGTGCGCCGCGTGGTGGTGGCTTGCCCCAACTGCTTCAAGGTCTTCCATCAGTACGGCTCGGGCCTTGAGACCCAGAGCGTCTATGAGCTCATGGCAGGGGACGCGGACCTTGTCCCAACACCTGTAAGCGGGGCGTTGAGGATGCACGACCCCTGTGCGGTGCGGTTTGAAGAGGGGATCCACGGGGCGACCCGGGAGCTGGCCCTGCGAAGCGGGGTGTCCCTGGTGGAGTCCGCCCGCAGCGGCAGGCGGACCCTCTGCTGCGGGGAGGGGGGCGCTGTGGGGGCGGTCTGTCCCGGCCATGCCGAGGCCTGGCGGCAGAGGATCCAAGGGGATCGGGCCGGAGAGGCGGTCCTCACCTACTGCTCGGGGTGCGCCTCGCGTCTCGGCGGCCGGGGAGGAGCCCGGCATCTTCTGGATTTGTTTTTTAATGACGGCAACACGATTCCCAAAGCCACCGGGAGCCCTCTGACCTATCTTCACCGCCTGGGCCTTAAAAGGCGGGTGAAAAAGATTTCGGAGCCTGCGGTGACCCGTGAGCGGCACGTCTCCATGGGCGGCGGCTCAAAGGGGGCATGGTGGGTCAAGGGGTTGATCCTCATGGCCCTCATCGGCATGGCAGCCGCTTTGAAAATCTCAGGCTTCACGGATTCTCTGGCCCCGGAGGCGGTGAGGCAGTGGGTGGAAGGCTACGGCCTTGCCGCGCCCCTTATCTTTGCGGCCCTCTACTGCATCGGGCCCTGCCTGCTTCTTCCGGCAAGTCCCCTCACCCTTGCCGCAGGGCTTCTTTTTGGTCCGGTCATGGGGCTGGCCTGCACCATGGTGGGTGCCACAGGCGGTGCCACCCTGGCTTTTCTTGTGTCCCGCTACCTGGCAGGGGACTGGGTGCGCGGGAAGGTGGCGGGCACCGGCCTGGAGCGCCTGGACCGCAAGGTGGCCGAGGAGGGGTGGAAGGTGGTGGCCTTTACCCGTCTGGTGCCGGTGTTTCCCTTTGTTCTCCTTAACTACGCATTCGGGCTGACCCGGGTGCGACTCTCCCACTACGTGGCGGCCACCGTTGTCTGCATGTTTCCCGCCACCCTTGCCTTTATTCTCTTTTCCAGCTCCCTGCTGGACCTTCTCCAGGGGCGGATTACCGCGCCCTTTGTGGGGGGATTTCTCCTTTTGTGTGCTGTGGGTACGATTCCTTTTATCGTGAAGCGTTTCTGGAAGAAGGCTCCGTGATACGGCCTCGACAAACAGGCTGTAAGGGGCTATGATACCGGTGCGTTAAGCGGATGAAAGGAGGGGTATGGCGCGTGCTCGGGCTTTGCTTACCGGTGTCTCTCTGTTTTACCTTACCTTCTGGGTTCCCCTGGCGGCGGTTGTCTACACGCCGTTCTGGTACGATGCCGCCTGCGGGATCCATGGCCGTTGCGGGCGTCTGAAAACCGGTCCGCCCAGGGTTCTGGTCCGGGAGCTTACCTCTTTTCTCTCCCATGGCGGGGCCCTTGCCCATGGGGCATGGACGGCCAAAGAGCGCCGTCACCTGGCAGAAGCCCGGGACCGGCTGGACCTTGCTGCGGTGGTCGCGGCAGCGGCCCTTGCCTGCCTTGCCTTTGCCGCGACCCCGTCTTTGCTCAGGGGCAGTGCCCTGGTCAACCTTGCTCTGTTTCCTTTGCTTACGGGGATCTTTCCGTTTTTTTCCACCTTCTGGCGGGACCTGTTTCACCCGCTTCTTTTTTCCAATCAACTCTGGCTCAACACCCCTTTGGATGTCTCCTATTACCTGATGCCCAGGCGATTTTTTTTCTGGACCCTGGCCCTGGGCATCGGTGCTGCCGTGGCTGCCAATCTGATGGTTCTGGCGTGCACACGGATCACGAAACAAAGGGGCGCGAACCGGACCACAACGACAGGAGGCAACATGGCGCGTATCGGCTGGGTGGCAGTGGGGTTGGTGGCAGGGGTTCTTTTGACCTTGGGGGCCCGGATGGTCGTGGGCAGAGGGGATGTCCCGGAACGTGGGATGGATACAGCGGCCCTTGAAGAGACGGTGGCCGGTGAACAGGGCAGTGCGGCCGAGGCCCAAAGCGGTGAAACCGGCGTGAAACCGGTGGCCCGGGAAGCTGAACAGCAGGAGCCCTTTATGCCGGACATGGACCGCATGCGGACAAGCCTTCCCGACAACCTGGCCATCCCGCCCCAGACCGAGGAGGAACGCTGGCAACGGGAGGAGGAGAAAAAGTCCCGCAACGAACTCTTCGGACGCATCAGCGCCAACATCGCCTCCGAGGACGAGGTCCACAGCTATTACGACGAGCAGGCCGTTCTGACACGGGACAGCATCGCCATGCTGGAGTGGATTTTAAAGGAGCATAAATGGGAGATGAGCCAGCGGGACCTGGCCCAGCATCAATTTTTGCTGGAGCAGTTCAAGAAACGGCTGGAGGCCATTCCGGAGCGGGAGGCCCGGGCCCTGGAGCGGATCGAAACCAAGCAGGCCAACGGGTAAGGGCCGAAGGAACCACAGGGACAAGAGGGCCCAGGGAAAAAGCAGGCCCCCGGCAGGGTTGCCGGGGGCCTGAGGTAAATCGTTACGTTGTCTGTCTGTTCCGTGCCTTACAGAGCGCCCATGAGCAGGTCAAGGAGGTCCCAGAGGGGGTAGGGCCTGTTGAGCTCTTCCTCGGTGGGCTCTTCGTAGTACTGCATGGCGGCCATGCCGGCCCCGTTGTTGATGAGGCGGTCGGCGTAGTCTCCCACGTTCATGCCCGTGCCGGTGATGTCGGTGTCGTCAAAGGAGAGGATGCAGGAGCAGTGGCTGTCGTTGAAGGGGCGGTAGTAGGGGACGAAATAGCCGATGTTGCCGTTTTCTGCGTAAAGGTCGTCGTACATGGCCATGAGATAGCCCTGATCCGCGGCCCACATGGCGTGGATCTCTTCTTTGGGCGGGAAGTCGTAGAACCGCTCGTACGAGTAGCCCGAGTAGTTGCCGTCCATGGTGAACTGGGTGTGCGCCAGCTTGTCGGCGGGGTACTGGCGAGACAGGGCCACGCTTAAGCTGCCGTAGTCATCGGCGTCGAAATCACCGGGGATGTCCTGGCCCAGGATGTCGATGACGCTGTCCACGTTCCAGGCACTGCGGATCTTGGTGTGCAGGGGCAACGAGAACTGGGGAGAGTCTTCGGCCGTGGAGTAGATGGGACCGGAGTCGTTGAGGAGGATGGCCTCGCCCACACGATCGCCCAGGCCTTTGCGGATGAAGTGGTAGTTGAGGATGGAGCCGGCGCCTCCGGCGCTGCATCCGCTGACCATGAGCTTGGGAATGGAGTCGAAGTGGTCCTTGAAGGGCCCCTTGGTCATCCAGTTGAGAATTCCCTGGGTGTTGGTGTAGCCGTTGTGGTGCCACTCCAGGCTTTCATCGGAATCCTCGGATTCGTAGGTGGTGGTGTTGTTGCCGATGAAGATGTCCCCGGTGCAGTAGGGGACAAAAATGATGGTCCAGCCCTGGGTGTCCACACGCTCCCAGGGGTGGGCGCGAAAGATAAAGGGCGACATGATGGCGGGGATGGAGAATCCGTCCATGTAGTCGTCGGGGATGCCGTTGGGGTTGGCCGCACCCCGGATTCCGCTTTGTCCCGAGCAGCTGGGGTAGTCCCAGCAGGCCCCGCCGGCCTCAAAATAGATAAGCACATTGTCACTGGTCAAAGACGGGTTGACGAAGAATTTGTAAGGGGACCCGTTTCCGCACACATACTCCACGTCTCCCTCGGGTTCAAGCTGCACAAGGTTCCACTGGTAGTACTTGATGTCCTCGTCGCAGCCCCCGAAAAGAAAGGGGAGCAAAAGCACGATGACCAAAAAAGGAATAACGGACCATCTGCGCATGGCTACATTCTCCTGATTTTGGGTTGGTGGGGTGCCCACGCGGGAAAGGTCCGAAGATCGCCCTGAAAGGGCCGACGCCGGGTGTTGCACGGGGATGACACAGGGAGCCGGTTCCTTTCATGTCGCGTGTGCACGGCATGTCATGGGCGGGGGGGAGGCTCCGGTGGCGGTGTGTGGCCCTGGCGGCTGAGGAATGGGATGAATTGCATTTGGTCTATTAAACGCCGTTCAAATGAAAAAATCAACAATTGATTCATTTCGTTAGGGATGCCCGCGGCTCAACGGCCGTGATGGTGACAAAGCCGTCGTCGTAAAGGGGAGACACCGGGGGATCCAGGTGAGGGGTGAGGCAATCGGCCACGCTCACAAGGTGGATGGGGCGGTCCATGGCACCTATTGTGGCCGCCAGTTTTCGGTACAGGGGAAGGGTCGTCTCCGAAGGCCTCACCGGGCGGTAGAGGTAAAGGAGGGTAACGCCGGAAAGATCGGTGGCAAAGAGGTCCCCGTGGCGCCAGGAGACGCGGTGGTCGGCAATACCCAGGATCCGCTGGAAAAGACGCCCGGCGTTCAGGTGCCCTTTGGAGAGTTCCACCTGCAGGGTGTGGCGGTGGGGGCAAAGGCACTGGAGGAGGAGACCCTGGAGGCCGTTTCCGGCGCCCAGATCGGCCATGCATGTGTCCGGGGAGACAAGCTCCTTTGTCATGAGCAGGGGCAGGAGGCCCCCGGAGAGGCCGTGGAGGCCCTTTTGCTCATCCAGCTGCTTTTTTTCCTCTTCGGTGTATCCGGCTCCTGCGGTGTGGAGGGTGCGGTAGAGCTCCAGCAGGGCATACTCCTGCTCTTCGGTGTCTCCGTCGACCCGGGCGGCGGCAAGGTGGTTGCGCCAGGTTTCGGCTTCCGGGGCGAGACGCAGCACCTCGGGGTGGCCGGCCAGGGTCATGAGGGCTTTTTCGATGATCTCCACCCCCTGTACCGTGCAGATGGTGGCCTCAAGGGCGTTGCGGATGGCGGTGAATCGGTTCTGCAAGGCGTCCATGGTCTCTCCTGGTTCAGCTGGCTCGGGATTGGCAGCACCTGTGGTGCCGGGTCAGTTGACGGCACCTACGGCTCATAGCACAGAGAAGGGCAACTGCAACCAAAAAAGCGTGCCTTCTATGGTTAAAGTGGGCAAGAAAAGCCTGCCTCCGGCGGCCAGGGGATTTTTAGCCTAAGTGGCTTCGCCACCCCTGGACCCCAGGTTGCGAATGCCCTCTCCCTTCGTTCCTCAGGGTGAGGGCATTCGCGAAGGTTTCTGGATAAGTGAGCAAGATCTGTTTACCAAACGTTTCAAAAGTTTGGCCCCCGGCAGGGCCGCCGGAGGCAAACATCTAAATGCGTCAGCCCTGCAAAAAAAGCCCTGCACGCGTGCAGGGCTTTTTTATTATGGCGTTTTCAACGGAATGTGTTTCGGCCTTAGTGGGCGTAAAAATCCTCCTCGGTGACCTTGTGGCTGAAGACGCTGTAGGCCCAGACCTGGTAGGCGATGACCAGGGGGATGAAGATGAGCACCACGGTGAGCATGATCTTCAGGGTCAGGGGGCTGGATGAGGCGTTGAAGGCCGTGAGGCTGAAGGCCGCATCCAGGCTGGAGGGAAAGAGGTTGGGAAAGAGACCGACAATCCCGTAGAAGGTGGCGCCGAAGATGGTGGTGCAGGAGGCGAACCACGCCTTGAACCAGGCTTCTTTGGCGATGAAGAACCGGATGGCCGCAAGGGCCGCCACGGTGATGGCGATGATCACAAAGAGCGCGGGCTGGGCAAGGTAGTTGCCGTAGAGGTCCGTTGCAAACCAGCTGGCGCCCAGGAAGGTGACGGCGGCCACCAGGAGGATGGGCCAGAGGATCCGTGCCGTGCGGATGGTGCGTGCCTGGAGGTCCCCTTCGGTGCGGATGCAGAGCCACAGGGCCCCGTGGAGGGTGAAGAGGAGGACAAAGAGCACGCCCCCTGCCAGGCCGTAGGGATTCAACAGGGTAAAGAGGTTGCCTTCGTACACGCCCTCGCCGTTGAAGGGGATCCCCATGAAGATGTTGGCAAAGGCCACCCCGAAGAGGAGGGCGGGCACAAAGCTGCCGATGAAGATGGTGGTGTCCCAGACCTTTGTCCAGACCGGGCTGACGATCTGGTCCCGGAACTCAAAGGAGACGCCGCGGATGATCAGGGCAAACAGGATGAGCATCAGGGGCGTGTACAGGGCCGAGAACATCACGGCGTACACCGTGGGAAAAGCGGCGAAGGTGACGCCCCCTGCGGTGAGGAGCCACACCTCGTTGCCGTCCCACAAAGGGCCGATGGCGGCCACCATGGTGCGTTTGTCCGTTTCGCTCTTGCCGAGGAAGGGGTAGAGGGTGCCCACCCCGAAGTCAAACCCGTCGGTGATAAAAAAGATGGCCCAGAGGAGCCCCCAGAGAAAAAACCACGTTGACTGCAAAACCATGAATATGTCCTCCCTAATTCAATTCAGAAGATGAGTGCTGCGTGTTCAGCTTAAGCGACGGTTTCCTGTGCAGGCGCCGGACCGGTTTTGGCGTGCTTGATCATGAGCCAGAAGCCCACGAAGCCCAGGAGGCTGTACACCACGATAAATCCGATGAGGCTCGCCAGGACCTGGGACGAGACCACCGGCGATGCTGCCTGGGAGGTCTTCATGAGGCCGTAAACGATCCAGGGCTGCCGTCCCACCTCGGTAAGGACCCATCCGGCTTCGATGGTGAGCAGCGGCAGCGGGATGGCAAGGACCATGGCGGTGAGGAGCCTGCGACTTTCAAGGAGCTTGTTGCGTTTGACAAAGGCCCACACCGTGAGAAAGATCAGCAGGGTGGCGCTGCCCACCATGGTGCGGAAGGCCAGGGAGGTGATGAGGACCGGGGGCCGTTCGTCTTTGGGGATGTCCTTGAGGCCGATGATTTCGGCGTTGAAATCGTGCTTGCCCAGGAAGCTCAGGAGGCCTGGGATGCGGCCGAATTCGATGAGGTTCCGTTCGTTCTTTTCATCGGGAATGGCCAGGATAAAGGAGGGAGCCCGGGTGGTGGTCTCCCAGTGGGATTCCATGGCAGCCAGTTTGGCGGGCTGGGTGTTGGTGACGTTGACCCCGTGCATGTCGCCGGAGACGGCCACCACGATAGCGGAGACAACCCCGAAGATCAGGCCGAGGCGAAAGGCCCGGGTGAAGAGCTCCACGTTCTGCTTCTTAAGAAGGTGCCAGGCGCTGATGCCCATGACAACGAAGGCGCTGTACATGTAAGCGGCCGACAGGGTGTGGGAGATCTCCAGCAAGGCATACTTCTGGGTGATGACCGCCATGAAGTCGGTGAGTTCGGCGCGGCCGTTGCGGATGGTGTAGCCCACGGGGTTCTGCATCCAGGCGTTGGCAATGAGGATCCACACCGAGGAGAGGGAGCCGGCCAGGGCCACCAGCCACATGACCGTGGCGTGGGCTTTGGCCGAGAGCTTTTTCCAGCCGAAGATCCAGATACCGATGAAGGTGGATTCCAGGAAAAAGGCGGCGGTGGCTTCAATGGCGAGCAGGGAGCCGAAGACGTCCCCTACGTATTCGGAGTATCGGGACCAGTTGGTGCCGAACTGAAACTCCAGGGTGATGCCGGTGACCACCCCTAATGCCACGTTGATGAGAAAGAGTTTGCCAAAGAATTTGGTCATGCGAAGCCAGGTCTCATCCCCTGTTTTCGCATAGCGGGTCTCCATGATGGCCACCAGAACGGAGAGCCCCAGGGTCAATGGGACAAAAAGAAAATGGAACATGGTCGCAGCGGCGAACTGCAGACGGGAGAGCATAACGACATCCATGAATTCCTCCTTACAGCCGGGTCCAGGTCAAGATAAATCTTTATAGTAAATTAAGTGGTGTGTACGTCGCCTCCGCACGGACGGCTTCGAATGCCTTGCCAAAGGGGGCCATGCGAAGCCGTCGCGTGTCGGTATGTCCTTGTGTGCATGTTAACCTGCGGTGTTTTTTACATCCAGGATCTCTTTGCAGGAACGGCACGTATGGGTCTTCTCCACTTCGTCCGAGAAAACCTCATTGACGGTCCCGCATTTTTTGCAGGTTACTTCAATGGGTTGAATGCTTTTAAAGGGCTCGTGCCCGGGACAATGTTGGGTGGTGTTCATGGGTGCCTCCTTAAGCGAAAGTGGCTCTTAAACCATCGTTCATTGTTGGGTGGGCCCGGCGGTGTCAACGGTGCGGGCCTCTGCATTCAAACTAGGGACGAAACGGGTCGGCGAACCGAATGCCAGAAAGAAAAGCAAAACATGTGCCAAAAATGAGCGCAGGCAGGGGCCCGGTCGCGGTAACTGGGGTCGGTCAAAAGCAACCACACCGTTGGGTGCGCGGATGGGATCATAATATGGATAGCGGTCGATTCGTCTGTCCAACAGGGGAATCATACGGCTTAATACCATGGGGTGCAAAGGGAAAATGCTTTTTTTTGCTGCAATCTCGAAGGGATGGGGTGTCGCGAGCCATGCGGTCCGGAGACGCTACTGTCTCGAGTCGCTTTTGAGACAGGCCGTGCTGCACATGTGGCGCTTGTTTTTTTTAGTGCATTTCGTACGGGTTAAAGGGGCACCCTGGCTGGGTGCCCGGGGCGGCGCAGCGATGAGGGCGGCCTTCTTGGGGAACGGCGGTCGGTTGGAATGTCTCATTTTTCTAATGGATGGAACAGAGGCCATGGCTCATGATCAGGCCAGGGCGTCGCCTTTGGTGCCCTCCTTGGGAACACTGAAACGCGAAAAATGGCGCACTGACTTGACTTGTTCTGGTTAGGAATTATATATGTGTCTGAAACAGAGGCGGCTAACTGGCGGATTATTAGGGGCTTTGGATGCCCCGTTTTTTTCCGGGACGGTTCGTGCCGCGACGCCGCACCCATCGGGTGGCACGAATCTTGAAACAATTGCCCCTTGAAGTGAAGCACAAGAATATCCGGCTCCGGGGCCTGGCGGCATGAGATTGTCAGTGCCGCAGGGGACTCAATGGCATCAGGCAAAGCCGGAGATGCAGCAGACGTCTAATCGGTTTGAAGGCGAATCGGTTCTTCGCTTTCGACACGTGATCATTTACCATTCTTTAAGGAGAAGAGAGATGGGCCTGGGTTTTAATGCAGACGAAATTTTCGAGATGGCAGAGCAGATTGAACGCAACGGAGCCAAATACTACCGCGATGCAGCCGAGGCGGTAACCAACGCAGATGATAAGGATTTCCTCGTTGAACTGGCCGCCATGGAAGACGACCACGAAGTGACCTTTGCCGGCCTGCGAAAAGAGCTGAGCGCCGACGACAAGGCCGATGTGACCTTTGATCCCGAAGGGGAAGCGGCTCAGTACCTCAAGGCCCTTGCCGACACCCGCGTGTTCTACGACAAGGCCATGGACCTCTCCTCCATGGAGGGCATCCTCAAAGGTGCCATCACCGCGGAAAAAGACTCCATCGTCTTTTACCTCGGCATGAAGGACCTGGTCGCCGGAAACCGCGGCAAAGCCCGCATCGACGACATCATCAAAGAAGAGATGAAGCACATCAAGCTTCTTTCCGGGCGTCTCCTTGCCAACGGCAAGTAAGTGACGGCTTCCGGGGCGCCGTCGACCCGCTGAGGGTGAACCCCCGGATATCAGGATTTCAAGGCACCTGCTCCCTTTACATGACACATGAAGGGGGGCAGGTGTTTTTTTTTGCGGCTTGCCGTGGTTGAAAAACCACGACGCAACGATTCAGGTGTACCTCGGGGGCAATGCTGCCTGGGGAGACAGCAATCCGAATCGTGACAGGATAACTTCTCCTTGAAAAAAAGTCGCAAAAAGGATAAATTTCCAGAATGATTATCAATCATGCCTCAACCGGCTGCCAACGCCCCTTCTTCCTCCTCCTGCGATAGTCCGCCACACTCCTCCGGCGTGTTACTCCCTGCAATCGGTACCGGTTTTTCTGCTTGTGCCGGTGGTGACGTTTTTTAAGCGGCGTCGCCTTCCGGTGTTCTTGATGCGTCCGCCGTTTTATTTGAATCCACGACGAGACCGGCCGTGTCGTCCGAATCACGGGCGACGGCGTTTCCGGTGACTTGCATGAAGGAGGCACGGTATGACCCGACCCGCGTGGCTCACGGGAAAGACCCCCTTAAAAATCCTGGGGTGGGGAGCAGGTTTCGGCATTGTGGCAACGGTGCTTCTGGTGCTTGCCTCAGGGTTTATGATCGAGTCCACCAACACCGACACCTTCTGCGTCCGGTGTCATTACATGAATCCCTTCCGGGATGCCTGGCGCGCGTCCCCCCACGGCGGATCCAACCCCCGGGGCGTGGTTGCCCAGTGCGTGGATTGCCACCTGCCCCACGACAGTTATCTTGAATACCTCATCGTCAAGGCCAAAACCGGCGCCAGCGATTATTACCACAACCTGTTCATCGATCCCTACACCTACGACTGGGCCGCCAACGCCGAAGCCCATCGGCAGTCCTTCACCTTTGACAGCGCCTGCAGGTCCTGCCACATGGACCTGACACCGCCGGGGATGGGGCGTGGGGGCTTTCTGGCCCACCGGGCCAAGCTCCGCGGCGAGACCCAGAAGACATGCACCCAGTGCCATCCCCATGTGGGGCACAAGGACATGCTGGATATGGTGGAACGCTATTTTTCCCAGGGCAAAGCCATGTAAAGCCACCGCACCGTCGGTGGCTTTTTTTATATGTCCTTTCCGGCCCTTTCCCGGGCGGAGAGGCATCCCGTGTTGACCGCAAGGGGCGACCAACCCCCTGCGGCTGGCTCCGCATGGATCATACAGCGCTTTATTATGCAAACCCAAGCAATGGGAGGAGGTGTTCATGTTGAATTCAGGCAGACGGGTTTTGTTGTGGGTGATTGCTTTTCTGACGGGGGTGGTGGCCCACGGGGCTGCGGAGACCGGGTATCCGGACCTGGCGACCAAGGAGTTCAGGATCGTGCGGGGATACAGCCAGGAAGCCCTGGCATGCATCGAATGCCACGCGGCCAAGACCCCCGGGGTGGTGGAAGGGTGGAAGCTGGGGAAGATGGCCCATGCCGGGGTCTCGTGTTACGACTGCCACACCGTGACCAAGCGTTCGCCCATGGCCTCCCAGTGCGAGGGGCTCAAAGGGACGGACACCTTTATTTCCCCCATGGTCTCCTCCGGGACCTGCAGCCGGTGCCATCCCGTGGAGGTGGAGCAGTTCCAGAAGAGCGGCCACGCGGAGCTGGCGGCGGCTCCGGTGGTGGAAAACGAGAAATTCCTGAAGTTGATGTACCACTACGAAGGGGCTGAGTTCATCGGCAACCCCCTGGGTTCCTTTTCCAACCGGGCCGCACGGTCCAGCGGCTGCCAGATGTGTCACGGCACCCAGGTGGAGGTGGGGCCCGACAACAAGCCCATCAAAGAGACCTGGCCCGGCGGTGTGGGGACCCGGTACCCGGACGGCACCATCGGCAACTGCACGGTGTGCCACACCCGTCACCAGTTCTCCATTGCCGAGGCCAGAAAGCCCGAGGCGTGCGCCAGCTGCCACCTGGGGCCGGACCATCCCAACATCGAGATCTATATCGAGAGCAAGCACGGGCAGATGTTCCTTACCCACGGGGAAGAGTGGGAGTGGGACAGCGCCCCGGACACCTGGGAGCCCGGGGACTACACCGCCCCAACCTGCGCCACCTGCCACATGAGCGGCATCGGCGAGCTTGCCACCACCCACAACATCAACGAGCGGCTCAAGTGGGACCTGGTCCATGCGCGAAGCGAGATCCGGAGCGGTGTGCGGGGGGACGGCAAAAAGGGCGAGGAGCTCATGAAGAAGGTGTGCGCCAACTGCCACGGGGCCAGCCATATCAAGGCCCAGCGGGACACCCTGGACAGCACGGTGGAGCTGTACAACTTCTACTGGGACAAGGCCGTGGCCATGAAAGAGGGGCTCCAGGCCAAGGGACTCCTGAAGGACGATCCCTGGAAAGACGGGTTCCAGGAGCTGATGTACTACCTCTGGCACCACACGGGTAGAAGGGCGCGTCACGGCGCAGCCATGGGCGGGCCGGATTATGCCCACTGGCATGGGTTTTTCCAGATTTTCCAGGTCTACAAGGACATGGAAGACCTGTATGATTTTCGTATGAAGGAAAACAAGATCGAACCGTTGAGTCCTGTGATGAGCACCGGTCCCCTTTGATAGCAGGGTAAGTCGGAGACACAAGGGCGGTGCCGCGTGCGGGACCGCCCTTTCTGTGTGGCACGGATCGTGCGTGAGAAACGTCAAGGGAGGAGACGTTCGGCCCGGGCATCGCCCTGGAAAGAAAGAGACCGTGGCCCCTGGCTACAGCTTGCCGTTTTCCGCCAGGTCTTCCAGGCGCTCCACGTCCAGAATAGTGATCTCGCGTCCGGAAACCCGGATGAGTCCCTCGGAGGCCATCTTGGCCTGGATTCGGGAGAGGGTTTCGGGGATGGTGCCCAGAAGGCTTGCCAGCTGGCCTTTGGATATGGTGAGGGTCACTTTCTCCCGGTTGTTCTGTTCTCCGGCAAGGAAAAGCAGGTGGGAGGCAATGCGTCCCGGTACCTCCTTGAGGGAGAGGTTTTCCACCTGGACGGTGAACTGCTTGAGGCGCATGGACAAGACAGCCAGGAGCTTCATGGCCAGGGCCGGTTCTTTGGCGATGAGGCGGATGAAGGCCTCCCTGGGGAAGAAGAGCAGGGTGGTCTTGGCCAGGGTGGCCGCAGAGGCCGGAAAGGGGATGCCTGCAAAGACAGCCACCTCGCCGATGGGCTCACCCGGACCGAAGACATGGAGGATCTGCTCCTTGCCCTCGGCCGAGGCTTTGAACACCTTCACCTGGCCGTCGGCCACGATGTAGAACCCGTCTCCGGGGTCTCCGTCGGAGAAGATGAGTTCGCCTTTCCGGTACTGCTTCTGAATGGCCAGGCCGGCCAGGAGGTCCAGGTCGTGGGGTTCCAGTCCGCTGAACAGGGGAACCGAGGCGAGGATGTCTGGGATGGGTCGGGACATGGGCATACATCTCTTGTGCGGTGAAGGGCCCACGTGCTGTCGGACCTGGTTTAAATAGTGACACGATTTTTTCTGTTTTTGCACGCTCCTTGACCTAAGTCAAGGCACGGGGCCGGGTCGTGGGGTAGGTTGAGATCACGACGGAGAAAGCCCCTTTACCGACAAAACGGCTTTTTCGGCACACACGAACCAACAATGACCCAGACGCCTGGTGAAGGTAAAAATGCCGGCGGGCATGACTCGGGTCCGATAGAGACAACAACCATAAAAAAATGAGCGAGGAGACCACCATGTTTTGTTTTCAGTGTGAGCAAACGGCTAAGGGAACCGGGTGCACCAAGATTGGCGTCTGCGGAAAACAGCCTGAGGTTGCAGCCCTGCAGGACCTTTTGATCCACGCCCTTAAAGGCCTCTCCCTTTACGCGGTGAAGGCAGCCGAGATGGGCCACCGGGATGAGAAGATGGACCTTTTCACCTGTGAGGCCGTTTTTTCCACCCTCACCAACGTGGATTTCGACCCGGCCCGTTTTGTGGAGCTCATCGCCGAGTGCGAGGCATACACCAAGGCCCTGAAAGAGAAGACCAGCCTCAGCCTCGAAGGCGCTTCCTGCACCTGTGCCGGCAAGAGCCAGGCCGAGCTGGTGGCCCTGGGCGAAGGCGTAGGGATCAATGCGGACCCGACCCTGGATGAAGACATCCGCTCTTTGAGGGAGCTCCTCGTGTACGGCATCAAGGGCCTTGCAGCTTACGCAGACCACGCGGCCATCCTCGGTCAGAAGGACCCCGCGGTCTTCGCCTTTGTCTACGAAGCCCTGGCAGCCACCCTGGACAGCACCCTGGGGGTCAACGACCTGGTGGGGCTCTGCCTCAAGTGCGGTGAGGTGAACATCCGCGCCATGGAGCTGCTGGACGCGGGCAACACCGGCACCTACGGCCACCCCGTCCCCACGGAGGTGCCCCTGGGCGCCAAGGCGGGCAAGGCGATCCTCGTCTCCGGCCACGACCTCAAGGACCTGGAGATTCTGCTCAAGCAGACCGAAGGCAAGGGCATCAACATCTACACCCACGGCGAGATGCTTCCCTGCCACGGGTACCCGGAGCTTAAGAAATACGACCACTTCTACGGTCACTACGGCACGGCATGGCAGAACCAGGCCAAGGAGTTCGACGCCTTCCCCGGCGCCATCCTCATGACCACCAACTGCATCCAGAAGCCCAAGGAGACCTACAACGACCGCATCTTCACCACCGGACTGGTGGGATGGCCCGGCGTGTCCCACATCGGCGACAGCAAGGACTTTACCCCGGTGATTGAAAAGGCCCTGGCCAGCGAAGGGTTCCCGGCGGACACCGACAAGGACACCGTCATGGTCGGGTTTGCCAGAAACGCCGTCCTCGGCGTGGCCGACAAGATCATCGACGCGGTGAAGGGCGGGGCCATCCGTCACTTCTTCCTGGTGGGCGGCTGTGACGGCGCCAAGCCGGGTCGAAACTACTACACCGAGATGGTGGAGCAGATCCCCCAGGACTGTGTGGTGCTGACCCTGGCCTGCGGCAAGTTCCGCTTCTTTGACAAGAAACTCGGCGACATCGGCGGCATCCCCAGGCTCCTGGACGTGGGCCAGTGCAACGACGCCTACTCTGCCGTGCGCATCGCCATGGCCTTGGCCGAGGCCTTTGACTGCGGGGTCAACGACCTGCCCCTCTCCTTTATCCTCTCCTGGTACGAGCAGAAGGCCTGCGTCATCCTGCTCTCCCTGCTTCACCTGGGGATCAAGGACATCAAACTGGGGCCCTCCCTGCCGGCCTTTATCTCCCCCAATGTGCTCAACGTACTGGTGGAGAACTTCAACATCGCCCCCACGGGCACCGTTGAGGATGATCTGAAGGCTGCTTTGGGATAGACCAAACCAGGTGATCGCACCACGCGATCACCTTCAGGACCCAAGGCGCCCCGCACCGGATGAGGGGGCGGGGCGCCTTGTTTGAGATCACTGCCGGGCGGGAAACCACCCGAATCAAAGGGGGTGTGCCATGAAATGTCCGGGTCAGGATACCCAGTACTGGGGATACGGTGCCATCTTTGAGGCCGACTGTCCCGAGTGCGGGACCACGGTGGAGTTCTTCAAGGACGACACCATGCGCACCTGCAAGGGGTGCGGCAAGCGGCTGGCCAATCCGAAGCTCGACTTTGGCTGCGCCTCCTATTGTCAGTTCGCCGACGCCTGCCTGGGCTCGTTACCCCCGGAGCTGCTGGCGGAAAAACGGAACCTGATCAAAGACCGGGTGGCCGTTGAAGTGAAAAAACGGTGTGGAAAGGATTTTGCCAGGATCGGCAGGGCCGCACGACTCGCCGCCCATGCCGAGCAGATCGCCACCCGCGAGGCCGGGGCCGATCTTGCGGTCTTGCTCTGCGGGGCCTACCTGGCCGCGCTTTCCCGGGAAGAGGCCCGGGAGGTGCTCGGGGCCATCACCGCACCGGAGGGGCTCATCACCGAGGTGACAGCCCTTTTGGAAGGGGATACCCCTGACCACAAGGCAGATGCGAACCGGATGATCCTTGAGGATGCCCGCCGCATCGCCGATGAAGAGGACCGGTGCGGGGGATCCCCCCTGGATGAGGCGGCCTTTGAAGAGGGACTGGCTCGCCGTCTGAAGACGGCCGGGGCCGTGGACGAGGCCCGCAGGGTCCTTGTGCGGCCGTAAGAACCACCACGCTTAAGATAACATCGCCGTCAGCGGCGTAACGATACAAAGGGGAATGACCATGAAAATCATGCGAAACATCATCGAAATCGACGAAGAAAAATGCACCGGATGCGGGCTCTGCGTTCCGGCCTGTGCCGAAGGGGCCATTGAGATCATCGACGGCAAGGCCAAGGTGATCAAGGACCTGCTCTGCGACGGCCTGGGGGCCTGCATCGGGGAGTGCCCCGAAGACGCCCTGCACATTGTCACCCGCGAGGCCGATGCCTTTGACGAGGAGGCGGTGCACGCCCACCTGGCCGCAAAAGAGACCGCGGACAAAGGGGCTGCCCAGCCCGCGCCACGACCCGGCGGATGCCCGTCTGCGGCCCTCATGGACTTTTCGGGCCCCTCGGCCTGCCAGAAGGCCAATGTGCCCAAGGATCAGGTGTCCGGTGTCTCGGCATTGTCTCACTGGCCGGTACAGATTCGTCTCATTCCCCCCACGGCACCCTTCCTCAAAGGGGCGGACATTCTGGTGACCGCCGACTGCGTTCCCGTCTCGTACCCTGACCTTCACACCACCTATCTCAAGGGTCGCAAGGTGATGCTGGGCTGCCCCAAGTTCGACGACGCCCAGAGCTACATCGAAAAGTTCCGGGACATTTTTTCCGTTGCCGGCATCAAGAGCGTCACCGTGCTCATCATGGAAGTTCCTTGTTGTTCGGGGCTCCCCACCATCGTCAAGAAGGGGATGGAGCTCGCAGGCGTGGATGTTCCCGTGGAAGTGGTGGTTGTCGCCCTTGACGGACGCATCAAAGCATAGGCCTTTTTTAGCCTTTTGTCCCAAAGGCAGGGGCTGCCATGCCGCAACGCATGTTGAGAAAATGATCCCGGTGGGGTATTGTGAAATATACCCCCATCGGCACGAATCATGCAATTGTTTCGGTAAGATCTCCGTATCGGTGACACAGGTGAGGCCTTGAGCCTCACCTGTTCTCCCGCTCGATCTGGTTTGTATTTCGAATGAGACATGATGTCAGGGACTCGGAAACGATGAACGAGGACATACGGAGGTTGCGGCCGGTTCGGCGATGACGCCGACGGTCGGTGAGCCTGGCTGCGTGAGACCGAAACAGCCTTTCAGTCCTCCCCTTGTTGATTTCCATGTCCCTCCCAATCAATCGGTCTGCAGAAGCAGGCTCAACACCAAGATCCGGTGGCCGCGCCACTCCGGTCCAGGTTCCATCCCCGTCTTCGATATCGGCCGGCTGCCCAGGGGAGTGAGTTATGGAAAAATTGGACAAGAAGGTCAAGAAGGCCGTTCCCATCAACGAGGTGACCCAGTGCGAGGCCACCGGCCGCATGCTCGAGAAGGCGAGAAGAGACGGCGTGGTGGTGGCTTTTGACCGGGCCGCTGAGATGAAACCCTGCCCCATCGGGGCGGAGTCGGCCTGTTGCAAGATGTGCTATATGGGGCCTTGCCGCCTCAACGCCAGGGACCCCTACGGCAAGGTGGGGGTGTGCGGCGCCACCATCGATACCATTCAGTCCCGGAACCTGGCCCGCATGGTGGCCTCGGGTTCTGCGGCCCATAACGACCACGGCATGGCGGTCCTGGAACTCTTCAAGGGCGTGGCCAACGGCACCATCACCGATTACACCATCAAAGATCCCTACAAACTCGATGCCCTGTGCGCGGAGCTGGAACTGGACGTGGACGGCATGACCGTTCAGGAGAAGGCCCTGGCCCTGGCCGACGAGCTGGAGAAGACCTATACCCAGACCGAAGGGGAGATCCCCTTTGCCAGGCGCGTGCCCGAAAAGACCCTGGAGACCTGGCGCAAGCTCGATATCGTCCCCCGGGGCGCCATGATCGAGGTGCTGGGCATCATGAGCCGGACCCATATGGGGTGCGATCAGCACTACGAGAACATCACCAAGGCCATCAGCAAGGCGGCCCTAGCCGACGGGTGGGGCGGCTCCATGGTGGCCACGGAGCTTGGGGACATCATGTTCGGAACCCCCTCTCCGGTCCAGGCCGACGTGAACTTCGGGGTCCTTAAAGAGGACCACGTCAACGTCATTGTCCACGGCCACGAACCCAACCTTTTTGAGTCCATGCTGGTGTCGGTGAGCGACCCCTCCCTGGTGAAGATCGCCCGGGAAAAGGGGGCCAAGGGCATTAACCTGGTGGGCATGTGCTGCTCCGGCGCGGAGATGATGTCCCGCCACGGCGTGCCCCATGCCGGAAACTTCATGAGCACCGAGCCTGTCCTTGTGACCGGTGCCGTGGACGCCATGGCCGTGGATATCCAGTGTATCCAGCAGGGCCTGGTGAAAACCGCCGAGTGCTACAAGACCCACCTCATTACCACCAACCCCCGCTGCCACATTGAAGGGGCCCGTCACATCGAGTTCGACGAGCATGTCCCCAGGGAGTGCACCGACGAGATCGTCACCCTGGCCATCGCCCGGTTTGCCGACCGGGGCGTGGACGTGGAGATTCCCAAGATCGTCAACCAGGGGATCCACGGTTTTTCCCACGAGTACATCAACTACATGCTGGGCGGCAGCTTCCGCAGCAGCTATGCCCCCTTGAACGACAACATCATCAACGGCCGTATCCGTGGGGTGGCAGGGGTCGTGGGCTGCGTGAATCCCCGGGTGAAGCAGGACTGGGTCCACGTGGAGCTGGTCAAGGAGCTCATCAAAAACGACGTGCTGGTGATCCAGACCGGCTGTTCCCAGATCGCCCTGGCCAAGGCCGGGCTCACCGTGCCCGAGGCAGCGGTCCTTGCAGGGCCGGGGCTCCGTGAGGTGTGCGAGGCCGTGGGCATGCCGCCGGTATTGGGCCTGGGGTCCTGCGTGGACAACACCCGGATCCTCATCGCCGCCACGGCCATGGTGAACCAGGGTGGCCTGGGGGACTCCATCGCGGATCTGCCCGTGGCCGGAGCCGCGCCCGAGTGGATGAGCGAGAAGGCCGTTGCCATCGGCCAGTACTTTGTGGCCTCGGGTGTGTTCACGGTCTTCGGGGTGGGCTTTCCCACGGTGAAGGATACCAAATTCCACGACCTCCTTTTTGGGGGGTTGGAAAACCAGGGGCTGGGCAAGTGGGGCGTCACCAAAGATCCCTATGAGATGGCCGCCATGATGCTGGCCCATATCGACAAAAAACGTAAAGAACTCGGCATTGACAAGGCGCGGGAACGCGTCCTGACGGACATGGCTTCACGCCGGGAGCTGGCCTGATAAAACACGGGCACAGGGGCGCTGGAGGGCGCCTTGTGCCCGGAAGACAGTGTTGTTCAAAGCGGGGTGCCCGGCACCCGGGCACCCCGCCGCAAGGTTCAGAATTCGTCGATTGGGGCCTTAACGGGCCCTGCGGCACAACCCATGCAGGAAAAAACCATGATTTTATATGACGGCATCTACTCCTGGTCGGGAAAGACAAGCTCGGGAAAGCGGCCGGTCAGCTGGTGGCCCGGGTCCTACCGGGTGAAAATTGTCGACCTGTCCGACACCACGCCGGACGGGGTGTTTCATATCAAGCCCGTGATCTGCCTTTTTGCCGATACGGGTAAAGGGTTCAACGTGCGGAATCATTTTCAGTATTTTGCCCAGTCCATCTGTCAGGAATTCGGGCTTACGTTGAACAAGGTGCTCTGGGTGGAGTATTACCCGGAAGGGACCGCCATGGATGTGGCCACCCTCAACGAAGGGGCCATGGTGGGCAAGGAGAGACTCTATACGGTCCACTGGCGACCCGTCCACGAGGACGAAGCCCAGTTGATCGGGGCCCATAAGGGGACGACAAACGGGCTGTTTGCCTGATCTATACATACGAAGGAGTGAAATCCATGAGCGACGAGCTGATGAAGAACATTGAGATGTCCTGTGCCGTGGTGATGAAAGACCTGGTCTCCTATGCGCCGAATCAGGTGGTGAGCCGGACCCTGGCCACCACCCCCGGGGTGGTCATCACCCTGTTTGCCTTTGACGAGGGCGAGGAGATCAGCGCCCATACCGCCCCCGGGGATGCCCTGGTGCAGGTGCTGGACGGGCGCGTCAAGATCAACATCGACGGTGCTGTCCTGGAGGCTGGGCCCGGAGAATCGGTGGTCATGCCCAAAGACGTGCCCCACGCCCTTGAGGCCCTGACCCCGTTTAAGATGCTGCTGACCGTGGTGAAAAAACCGAAAACCATCGGCACGTTGTGATGCGGCCGTTCCAAGGAAATGGATTGAGCATGAAGTGGACCCAGGAAGCAGAGGCGGCGATCAAAAAGGTTCCGTTTTTTGTCCGCAAACGGGTGAAAACCCGTGTGGAAGAAGAGGCCGCAGAGGCCGGGGTGGACGTGGTGACCCTGAAGGAGGTCAACCGGACCCGGGCGCGGTTTTTAAACAAAATGGAGGACGAAGTGGCAGGCTTTCAGGTGGAAGCCTGTTTCGGCGACGGGGGCTGTCCCCGGCAGGCCTGCGGGAGCAGGGGGCTCCAGGAGAAGGTGAAGGCGCATTTAGAGGACGAAGACATCCTCGGGTTTCTCCGGGAGCGGGTAAAAGGCAAGCTCAAGTTTCACCATGAGCTGCGCGTGGCCTTTGCCGACTGCCCCAACGCCTGTTCGCAGCCCCAGATTCGGGATATCTGCATCATCGGGGCCATGGTGCCGGAGACCTCGGAGACCCCGTGCACCCAGTGCGGTGCCTGCGTCACCGCCTGCGCCGAGGAGGCCGTTACCCTGTCGGATACGGGTCCTGTGCTGGACATGGAGCGCTGCCTGGTCTGCGGCCGGTGCGTTGCGGTCTGCAAACCCGGGACCCTGGTGGGGCTCCGCAGGGGGTATCGCGTCCTTCTGGGCGGGCGATTGGGGCGCCACCCACGCCTTGCCATGGAGGTGCCCGGGATCTTTGATGAAGAAGCCGCCTTTGACATCGTCCGGTACTGCGTGGCCTTTTACAAGGCCCGAAGCACCGGCGGAGAGCGGTTTTCCCGCCTTTTTACCGAGGCTGACTTTCATGAGGTGGTGCTGCGATTCCGCGACAGGTCCCTGACCGCCGTCGGAAGCTCACGGGCTGCCGGTTGAGGAGGAGAAGATGGCTGAGAGGCGTGAATTGAAAGTGGCCGGCATGAACTGCATGCACTGCGCCGGCGCGGTGACCCGGGCCGTGGAGGCGGTGTCCGGCACCGACAACGTCATGGTAAGCCTTGAAGGGGCATGCGTCACCTTTGAGGTGGATGACGACGGGGTCGTGGAGAGGGTCCGGCGGGCCATCACCGCGGCGGGGTATTCCGTCACCATGGCTTGAGCCCGTCCGGGCTCCTGACGGCAGGGGGCAGACCGCGTGAGACGGTGTGCCCTCTTTGCGATGGCAATTGACTTTCCTATCATAATATTCTAACTAAGCTCATTATGAGTGGATTGTCATTGAACAGCATAGTCGGCAACGTCAAGAACCTTGAGCGCATCCTCGATAACCTCAAGGACGGCATCGTTGCACATGATTTCCAGCGCAGGATCTTTTACTTCAACAGTGAAGCCGAGCGCATCACCGGATTCTCCCGGGAAAACGTCATCGGCAAGGATTGCCACGATGCCCTGGGCGGGCCTCTGTGCGGTGCCCGGTGCTCCTTTTGCGGCGAATCTGTGGACCTGGCCGAAACCACCTCCTACCAGACCAATATCGTCACCCGAAGCGGGGAGACCCGCACCGTGGAGATGACCGTCTCCATGATGAAGGACGACGAAGAGCAGCCCTTCGGTGTGCTGGCCGTCTTCCGGGATCTCACCGACCTTCTCGAACTGCGCCGAAAGGCAGGCGAGATGGTGAGCTTCTCCAACATCATCGGGCGCGACGTCAAGATGCTTGATGTGTTTCAGCAGGTGCGGGACGTGGCCGAGTACGATTTCCCCGTTCATCTCTTCGGGGAGACGGGCACCGGCAAGGAGCTGGTGGCCGCGGCCATCCACAACGAAAGCCAGCGGGGCGGCGGCCCCTTTGTGCCCATCAACTGCGGTGCCCTTCCGGAGAACCTCATCGAAAGTGAGCTCTTCGGCCATGTGAAAGGGGCGTTCTCCGGGGCGGTGCGGGACAAGAAGGGACGCTTTGAGCTGGCCGAGGGCGGCACGGTGTTTTTGGACGAGGTGGCCGAGCTCTCCCTGGAGATGCAGGTCAAACTCCTGCGCTTTCTTCAGGAGGGGACCTTTGAAAAGGTGGGGGGCGAAAAGACCCTGACCTCCGACGTCCGCATCATCAGCGCCACCAACAAGGACCTCAAAAAAGAGGTGAAGGCAGGCAGGTTCCGCGAAGACCTTTTTTATCGCCTCAACGTCATTCCCATTATCCTGCCTCCCTTGCGCGAACGGCGCAACGACATCCCCCTTCTCGTGGACCATTTCCTCGATAAGTGCACCATGCGCCACGGCCGCAAGTCCCCCGATTTTTCCAAGGACGCCATGAGCCGTATGGTGGCGTATACCTGGCCCGGGAACGTCCGTGAGCTTGAAAACGCCGTCCAGTTCTCCATTGTCCGGTGCAAGGGAAAAACCGTCATGCCCTCGGACCTGCCCATGGAGCTTGGCGTGGTGCAGGAAGAGTCGGTGAAACGGGGCCCCACCCGGAAGCTGGAGGACGCCTCCGTGCGGGAAGCCCTGGTGAAAACCGGCGGCAACAAAGCCAAGGCGGCCCGTATCCTGGGGGTCGGCCGGGCAACCCTCTACCGGTTTCTGGACGACCACCCGTCCCTTGCCGACGAGTAAACGCCCCACAGACCGTGTTGTGATTTTTTAAGGCGTGCCTTCCTTGTGAGGGCACGCCTTTTTTGTTGCCGGTGGGGGGGGCGGGGTGGCAGACTGAAGGCATCATTGCAACCAGCATGTCAACCCGAGGAGGCCCGGCATGGAGACGTCAGAACCCCGCAGGCAGGTGTTTATCGGATGCAGCGTGATGAAGGAGGAGGCAACCCGCCTTGCCTCCTTGAGCCGGCACCTCACCACCCTGTCGTTCATCGACATGGGGCTCCACGACACACCGAAACGGCTCCATGAATCCATTCAGGAGGCCGTGGACAGCGTGGACGCGTCCCAGGATGTGATCCTTCTGGGCTACGGTCTCTGCAGCAAGGGGCTGGAGGGGATCCGGGCCGGGGAGCTTCCCCTGGTGGTCGCCAGGGCCCACGACTGCGTGACCCTCTTCCTGGGCTCGGCGGAGCGGTACCGTCGCCATTTTTCACGGCACCCCGACACCTACTGGTACATGCCGGGGAGTGTGGAGGGAGGCGAGGTGCGCGGGCCGGAGCGCCATGCCCGGCTCATCCGGGACTACACCGAAAAATACGGGGAGAAAAAGGCCAGGCTCCTCGCCGATCTGGACCGTCAATCCGTGGCCCATTACAGGCGGGCCGCCTTTGTGGACCTGGGCATGGGGGACAGCGCAAAGGCCCGGCAAAAGACACAGGAGGCGGCCCAGTGGCAGGGCTGGGAGTATGAGGAGATCCCCGGAGACAAAGGACTTTTGTCGGATCTCCTGAACGGCCCCTGGGACCGGGAGCGATTTCTTGTGGTCAAGCCCGGTCAGGTCATCGTCCCGGTTTATGACGACACAACCATTTTCGATGCCCGGGACCCGGATGCATAACCACCTGTGCCTCCGTGCGCAGGCAGGCCCGGGCCGTGAATCACTATCTCAATAACCGGGAGCCCCGCTATACCCAGAATTTCTGGGGCTTTCCCTGCTGGATGGGCCGCACCCGTCCTTCAGTTGACCTCTGCTTTATCCCAAAAAACGCCCCCGGTTTCCGGACCGAGCAGGGCGTTTTTTAGTGATCGTCCGGGCAGTCGGTCTTGGGCGGGGAGAGGTAGGTCTCCATGAGGTCAAAGAGGGCGGCCTTTTTAAAGGGCTTGCCCAGGAAGTCATCGCATCCGGCCTCCAGGGCTTTTTGCCGGTCCATGCCGAAGGTGCAGGCCGTCAGGGCGATGACCGGAGTGACGGCCCCTTCGGGGGTGGCCTTGATAAGTTTGGTGGCTTCTATGCCGTCCATCACCGGCATCCGCAGGTCCATGAAGATCAGGTGGGGCCGGATGTCCTGGAACCGGTCAACGGCCTCCTGGCCGTCCACGGCGCAGATGACCTCAAAGCCTGCGGAGGCGAGAAGGCGTTTCAGGAAGAGGCGGTTGGCGGCGTTGTCGTCCACCACCAGGATGCGCCGGGTCTCCGTTGGCATCTCCTTGCCGTCGGCGGACCGCTGCCTGGACGGGGCACAAGGGGGGGCCACCTTTCGGGTGCGCAGGGACAAGCGGAAGAGGGAGCCTTTGCCCGGGGTGCTGGTGACGGTGATGTCCCCGGCCATGAGGCGGGCCAGCTGGCGGCAGATGGTGAGGCCGAGGCCGCTGCCCGGCTTGTTGTGGGGCATGCGCCTGCCCTGGGCAAAGGGGGCGAAGATGTCGGCGAGGTCTTCTGACGGGATGCCCTGGCCCGTGTCCTCAACGTAAAAGAAGAGGTCCGTCAGGTCCTTGTCCCCAGGGCACGGGCGGTGGCTGACATACAGGTGGATATAGCCTGTCTTGGTGAATTTTAGGGCGTTGCCCAGAAGGTTCATCAGCACCTGGCGAAGACGGAGCCGATCCCCCACGATAACCTCGGGGAGCCCCTCCTGCCAGGTGCAGTGAAATTCGATCTCTTTCTCTTTGGCCCGGTGGGCCACGACCTGGAGGATGGAGGCCAGGCCGTTTTGCAGGTGGAAGGGGGCGCTGACAACGGAGATGTCCCCTGATTCGATCTTTGTGAATTCCAGCACATCGTTGATCAGGTCCAGGAGATGTTCGCCGTTTTTCAGGATGATCTCCAGGCTCTCCACGTGACGGCCCGGGAGGTTCTTCTCCTGTTTGATGAGGCCGGAAAACCCGATGATGGCATTAAGGGGGGTCCGCAGCTCGTGGCTCATGTGGGCAAGGAAGGTGCTTTTGGCCCGGTTGGCCGCCTCGGCCTCCTCCTTGGCCCGTTTGAACTGGGCGGTTCGTTCATGGACCTTCTGCTCCAGAAGGGTCCGGGATTGCTCCAGGGTGCGGGCCACCTTCCTGCGGCCCGACAGGTGGACGAGGAGCAGGCAGATGCCCGTGGAGATAAGCAGGGTGTAGGCGCCCACCAGCCACACCAGGGTCTTGTAGGTGGCGTAAAAGGAGAAGGGGCGGTGAACCAGGGTGCTTTCACGGGGAAGGAGATGCTCGGAGATCCCGAATCGTTCAAGCTGGCGGTGGTCGAACAGGTTGCGGTTGGCTCCGCTCTTGACCACGGGGATGGCAAAGGGGGGCGTCCCTGACAACACCTTTTTGGCCAGGACAACCGCCTGCTGCCCCTGGCTGCCGCCGTTGATGAGGTTGCCCCCGAGCAGGCCGTGGCCCAGGTAGAGGTCCAGCAGGCCGTAAACGGGGACGGACGAGGCCCGTGAGATGCGCTCCATGCTCTCCTGTTCGGTGAAGTAGCGGTTGGCGGCGTCCCGGAAATAGACCCCCATAAGGAGGATGGCCGTGTCGGGCAAGGTGGCCAGACGCTTTTCCAGATTTTCCATGGTCAGGTCCGGAAGGTAGGTGATGGCAAGGCGCTCTTCATAGGGTCGCAGCTGCTCCCGTATGGTTCGGGTCCAGGCCAGCCCCGTGGGCAGGTGGTCGTTGAGGACGTAAACGTGGGTGGCATCCGGGTGAATGGCCAGGGCGATGTCCAGGGTCCGGGGGGCATCAAAGGCTTCGGCCACCCCGGTGAAGAGGGGCAGGGCCTCGATCTGTTCGTCGTGGAAAAAGTTGACGCCGCAGAAGACCACCGGCGTTTTGGGAAAAAGGACCTTGTGGCGGGTGCGCATGAATTCAAAGGCGTTGTTGTCGCAGGCGATGACAAGGTCCGGAGGGCGGCGGGAGAACTTGTGTCGGAACAGGTCCGAGAGCTGGGCTTCGTAGGACGGGTCATAGGGCGTCCTTTTGGTGTCCATGTGCTCCACGTGAAGGTCCACGGGGTAGGGAGCGTCCTGCAGTCCCTCCTTGACGGCATGGTAGATCTCCTCTTCCCACACCAGGCTCTGGTGGTAGGAGAAGAGGAGAAGCACCCTGACAGGCGCGGGGGGCGGCTCCGGCCCGGGGACGGAGAACACCGGAGACGGCAGCCAGGTCAGGAGGAGCACCATGCCCCACATAACGGCAGGCCGTGTCCCGGGCCATGGGCGGCCCCGGCGATGTCTGGGGGCAGGGGTCATAACGGTTGTGTCCCTTGATGTTACGACTTTCAAAGGGGCGAGGGCATTTCAGGACAACGGGAGGGCGGTGCGGCAAAAGGGTGCCATGGAGCGGGGAAACGTGATGTCACGGGGGGAATCAGATCCTTTATGTATACCATACTTCCCTGGCGGAGGGGACTCTGAAAAATGAAATCCGGGGCAGCCCCTTTCCCGTCGGGACCTGCACGGATTTCACCAGAAAGCCGTTGACAGGGGCCGCTGTCAACGACTACTTAAGAGCCAGCCACCGGCAGATCCCGGCCGACAGGACAAAGGCCTCGAATATAAACGTGAAGCGTGCCGTGGCGTCCATGGCCCGCAGGGTGTTTTAGAGACGTTTTTGCAAACCTTTTTGAATTCAAAGAGAAAACGAGGGGTACCCATGATGAAACGAGTGATGCTGGCCGTGCTGTGCCTGTGCCTTTCCGCACTGCCCGCCTATGCCGCGGATGAAAAAAATGACGACACACTGGTGATTTACACCTACGACTCCTTTGCCTCGGAGTGGGGCCTGGCCCCCAAGGTGATTCCCTCCTTTGAGAAGATGACCGGGATCAAGGTGGAGCTGATCTCCGTGGGCAGCTCCGGCCAGGTGCTCCAGCGCGCCATGCTGGAGAAGGATCACCCCAGGGCCGACGTGGTCATCGGCATTGACAACAACCTGCTGGCCAAGGCCAGGAAAGCCGATGTGCTCTCCCCCTACCGCTCCAAGGGGATCGATCAGGTGCCCGAGGCCCTTCGGTTTGACCCCGAGTTCCAGGTGACGCCCTTTGATTACGGCTACTTTGCCCTGATCTATGACAGCGAGGTGGTCAAGAACCCTCCCAAAAGCCTGGAAGACCTGACCTCCGAGCGTTTCAAGAAGTCTGTCATCCTCATGGACCCCCGCACCTCCGGCCCCGGCCTCGGTTTTCTGCTCTGGACCGTGTCGGCCTACGGCGACAATTTTGCCGATTACTGGAAGCGCCTGACCCCCAGCATCCTCACCATCACCGACAGCTGGAGCTCCGGCTACGGTCTCTTTACCAACGGCGAAGCCCCGGTGGTGCTGAGCTACAGCAGCAGCCCCGTCTACCATGTGGCCTTTGAAAAGAGTGACCGCTACAAGGCCGCGGCCTTTGAAGAGGGGCACTACATGCAGATCGAAGGGGCAGGGATCCTCAAGGGGGCACCCCATCGCAAGGCCGCCGAGGCCTTCATCGACTTCATGCTCTCCGAGACCTTCCAGAAGGAGATTCCCTTAACCAACATCATGTTCCCGGCCAACAGCGCCACCCCCCTTCCCGAGAGCTTTTCCCACGCGGTGAAGCCCGGGAAAAACCTCCAGCTTTCGCCTGTTGAGATCATGACCAAAAACGAATCCTGGATCTCTACCTGGGTGGATACCGTCTCGAAATGATCCTGTCACCGCACAGGGGGTGGGGGGCGCGGCTTCTCTGGCTCGTGCCCCTCGTTCCCACCCTGATTCTTTTTTACTTCCCCCTGTCGGTGATCCTGATGGAGGCCCTTGACGGGGGGGCGGGAACCTCGCCCTTTGTGCGCCTTTTTTCAAGCCCCTACACCTTCCGGGTCATCGGGTTTACCCTGTGGCAGGCCCTGGTGAGTACGGTGGTCTCCCTGATCCTGGGGCTGCCCGGGGCCTGGCTGCTGGGCCGGGCCTCCTTTCGCGGCAAGCGGCTGCTCAAGGCCCTCACCGCCATTCCCTTTGTGCTGCCCTCCATTCTCGTGGTGCTGGCCTTTGTGATCTTCTACGGCAACAGCGGGGTGCTCAACCGGTTCGCCATGGGGGTTCTGGACCTGAAGCGGCCCCCCTTTCCCATTCTTTACTCCTTTTCCGCCATCATCCTGGCCCACGCCTTTTACAATTTCCCCCTGGCCGCGCGGCTCATCGGCTCGTTCTGGGAACGGCACAACGACGGGCCGGCCCTGGCGGCACGCACCTTGGGGGCCGGGCCATTTCGCACCTTTATTACCGTGACCCTGCCCGGGCTCCTGCCCGCCATCTTTTCCGCCGCCGGGCTCATTTACCTCTTTTGTTTCATGAGCTTTGCCGTGGTCCTGGTGCTGGGGGGCGGGCCCCGGTACACCACCATTGAGGTGGAGATCTACCGCGCCGCCCGCATCAGCCTGGATCTGGACATGGCTGCGGCCCTTGCCGTGGTGGGGGCCGTGCTCACCCTGGCCCTTCTTTTTCTCACCGTAAAGATGCAGCACCGGGCAAGCCATGTGGTGAGGGGCCAGGCCGCCCGGCGCGGCACCATGCGCCTGACGGGACCGATGCGCCTGGTGTGGGGCCTTTACATCCTCATGGTGGTTCTGGTGGTGGCCTCGCCCCTTCTGGCCCTTGTGGGCCGATCGTTCCTGGCCCAGACATCCCGTTCAGGTCCTTTGGTGTGGACCCTGAAATGGTACGGGATGCTCTTTACGGATACCGGGCCGTCCCTTTCCCTTGCGGCGGTGAAAAACAGCCTCACCTTTGCAGGGCTCACCGTCTGTGCCGCCTTGCCCCTGGGCCTTGCCGCGGCCTGGGTCACCACCCGGAGCAAGGGCCCCTTGGGGCGGCTCACGGAAACGGCCATGATGCTTCCCATGGGGGTTTCTTCCGTGGTCCTCGGCCTGGGCTATTTCAAGTGCCTGGCCCTTTTTTTCCCCGATTACAGCGGAAGCCGGGTCGCGGTGGTGGCGGCCCACGTGGTGGTGACCTACCCCTTTGTGCTTCGCTCCGTCTCCGCCTCCCTCAAGCGCATCAGCCCCTCCCTGCCCCAGGCGGCCCGTACCCTGGGTGCCGGGCCCTTTCGCACCTTTTTGACCGTGGAGCTGCCCCTGATCCGGTCCGGCCTGGTGGGCGGGGCCTGTTTTGCCTTTGCCCTCTCCATGGGAGAGATCAACGCCACCTTGATCCTGGCACGGGCCGATACCGTGACCATTCCCCTTGCCCTGTACCGACTCATCGGGGCGTATCGTTATTTTGCCGCCTGTGCCCTGGGAGCCCTTCTCATGGGGTTGTGTGCGGGCTGTTTTTTACTGCTTGAATGGATGGGAGGAGAGAGCCTTGACCCTGAACGTGACTGACCTGTTTCGGACCTACGGCGACTTTCAGTTGCGCGTGGACCTCACCGTGGCCCGGGGGGAGTTTCTGTCGGTGATCGGCCCGTCCGGGTGCGGAAAATCGACCCTCCTGCGCATGGTGGCGGGGCTGGAACCCGCCGACGGCGGAAGCATTGCCTTAAACGGGGACGAGATTTCCGGCCTGGCCCCTGAAAAGCGGGGCATCGGCATGGTGTTCCAGGACTACGCCCTGTTTCCCCACATGCGGGTGGCCGACAACGTGGCCTACGGGCTGAAGCTGAGGCACATGGACAAGGCAGGCAGGAAATCCAGGGTGAGGGAACTCCTGGACCTGGTCCGCCTTACGGACAAGGCCGATGACTTTCCCGCCACCCTCTCCGGCGGGGAGCAGCAGCGGGTGGCCCTGGCCCGGGCCATTGCCCCGAGCCCGTCGGTGCTGCTCCTGGACGAGCCCCTTTCGGCCCTGGACGCAAGACTTCGCATCGATTTGCGTCGGGAGATCAGGGAGGTCCACGACCGTCTTTCCCTCACCACGCTCTACGTGACCCACGACCAGGAGGAGGCCCTGACCCTTTCGGACCGCATCGCCGTTATGAAGCAGGGACGGATTCTCCAGACCGGCAGCCCCCGGTCACTGTACGAGAGCCCGGAGAACCTTTTTACCGGGACGTTCCTGGGGCTTTCCAATGCCCTTGAAGGGCGCCTTCAGGCAGGGTGGTTTGTCACCGAGGAAGGGATCAAGGTAATTCCTGCAGAGGGGGAGGATGGGGACGGGGTGCTGTTTTTTCGGCCCCATCATGTGATGCTTCACGGGGAGCCCGCTCCGGGGAGACTTCCCTTTGAGGTGACGCGGGTGGAGTATTGCGGGGGATGGTCCCTGGTTCATGGAGCCGCAGGGGCCCACAGGGTGGTGGTGTTTGAACCGGCCGAGACCCGGTGGGCCGCAGGCAAAAAAGGCCACCTGGCAGTGGGGGCCGACCGGGCGCGGTTTTTCCGGGGGGAGTAAGGCGTCAGGGGATGTACCCCTCGTTTCTGAGGTAGGCGGCGAATTTCTTGTCGGAGTCGGCCACGTGGGTGGTCCACCAGAATCTCAGAAAGGAGAGCATCTTGTCCGAGAGGTCTTCGACACCCTTTTCATAATCCGAGGCAAACTCTTTGATCCGTTCTGTAAATTTCGAGTGCTCTTTGCTGTGGGCCACGGCCAGGGGATAACTGGTTTCGGCCATGTGGTGGTCTTCGGTGCGGAAGTGGGTCTGGGCAAAGGCCACGAGGACCCGGATGAGGTCCAGAAGCTCTTCGCGGCGTCCCTGGTTGCGCTTGTGGATGATGAGGCGGTTGATGAGCAGGAACAGGTTCCTGTGCTGATCATCGATTTCGTCAATGTGGACCAGCATGTCGTCGGTCCAGTTCAACATGGATACCATGATGTTCTCCTGTATTGACGTGTTGTCATGCGGCCCCTTCAGCTGGGGTGGATGTGGTGGGCGTACAGGGTGTCCGTGTGCGAGACATGGGCGCGCCACCAGTGGGTGAGAAATTCCAGCATGTCGTGAAGCAGGCCCTGTGTGTCGGCCCTGTACTCGTTGATGAACAGGTCCACCTGCTCCATGTAGGCCATGTGTGCCCTGTTGTGCTCCGTAAACCCGGGAAAGTTGTGTTTGGCCATGAGGTTCTCTTCGGTGAGGAAGTGGCGGTCGGAGTAGTCCATGAGGCGCCCGATCTGTGTGAGGACCTCATTGGGGTCCCCGCCCCTTTCATGGATGGCGATGAGGTCGTTGATGATGCCGAACAGGGCCTTGTGCTGGCTGTCGATATCCGGGATGTTTACCGAGATCGCTTCGGTCCATACCAAAGGGTCTGTCATGGGGTGCCTCCCGGGTGAGGGATCGGTCCGGTTGTTGTTTCATGACATGGCCGGGCTATGGCTTGCCGGCGTTGTATCGCTTTTCTGCTGCCTTCCAGTTTGCCAAACCGTCAAAAACACCTTCCACGTATGCCTTTCGCCTGTTCTGCACATCGAGGTAGTAGGCGTGTTCCCACAGATCAATGGTAAAAAGAGGCGTGAGACCTTGGGCAACGGGGGTGTCCGCATTGGCCGTGGTGAGGATGCGAAGGGCACCCTTGTCCCTGACCAGCCATACCCAGCCGCTGCCGAAATGGGAGAGGGACGCCTCAATAAATGCACTCCGAAAGGCATTCCAGCCCCCGAATTCCGTGTTGATGGCCTCGGCCAGTGCGCCTTCGGGCTTTGCGTTGCCTTCCGGGGTGAGGCATGTCCAGAAAAAGGCGTGGTTCCAGGCCTGGGCCGTGTTGTTGAACAGGGCCGTGTGCCTCTTTTTCCCCCGGGTCGCCGCAAGGATCTCCTCAACGGGTTTGCCTTCGTACCGGCTGTTGGCGATGAGCGTGTTGGCCTTGTCCACGTAGGCGGCGTGGTGTTTGCCGTGATGCAGCTTGATGGTGCGCTGGGAGATGAGCGGCTCAAGGGCGTCTGAGGGCCAGGGCAGGGGGGGCAGGGTGAGGGCAGGGCCCTCGGGCTCGGAGCTGCACGCAGCCAGGAGGGCAAGCAGGGCCGCGAAGAGCACGGCGAAACGAACGCCTCGCGGGATGATCCAGTGACAATACGGCGACGACATGGGCATGGCATGGCCTCATCTGTATGGATTCGTAAGGGGGAGACGGTGTGGCGATGTCTCAAAAGGATGTGGGAAAAAGGATTGATATACTTCTATTTATACCTGAGTCGGGTCTGCTTCGCAACTCCACAGTGGCAGGGAACCAGGTCAAACGCATTTAGATTTTGCCTTCGGCGGCCCTGCCGGGGGGCAAGCTTTTGAAAAGTTTGACAAACAGGCTTTATTTTTATGTTTTACCGGAACGTTTTTGCGGAGCTTTTTTCAAAAAGCGACCCGCCGGAGGCAACAGAGGGCAAGGAGCCGTTTATTCGCGGGAAAAGCTCAGCCAGGTGAAGTGAATGAGGCCCGCGGCCATGATGAGGGCGCCTATGGGAAAGGCAAGGCGAAGTTCCAGCAGGTCCATGGTGACCCCGGCGATGAGGGAGCCCAGGAGCATGCCCAGGCTGTGGGCCATGGTGAGAAGGCTCATGACCGACCCGATGCCCTTGACCTCCCGGCCCCGTTCCACGGCCAGGGCCGAGAGGGCAGGAAGGGAGGTGCCCCCGCCGATACCGAAGACAATTACGGCCCCTAAAAGGCTGTAGAATCCCGTGGCCTGGTGGCAGAGCACCATGGAGCCCACGATGAACAGGCCGCCTGCGCCCACCAGGAGTTTCCGGTTCATGCGGTCCGCCACCAGGCCCATGGGGATGTGGAGCAGGCCTCCAGCCAGGACCATCATCATGACGAGGATTCCGGTTTCCGCGCTTCCAAGGCCAAAGGTGACGTCCACGTACAGGGGGAGAAAGCACCAGATCATCCCCACGCAGGTGGTGTAGACCAGCCGGAAGGAGACCAGGGCCAGGATGAGGCGGTCTTTCAAAAGGCCCATGACGGCGATGGATTCGTTGCGGGTGGCGGTGCATCGCTCTTCTGCCACCGGGGGAAGGAAGACCAGGGCCATGACAAAGGCGGCTACGGCAAGGATCCCCATGCCGAGAAAGGCCGCGTCAAGGCCGTAGAGTCGGTTGATAAAGCCCCCCATGAGGGGGCCCATGCTCAGGCTCAGGAACATGGCCATGCTGAAGAGCCCCATGTAAAAACCCTCTTTTCCCTTGGGGGTGATGTCCCCCACATAGGCCTGGGACACGGGCATGATCATGCCCGAGGCAATGCCCTGGAGAAACCGGAGCCCGATGAGGGAGCCCACGGAGCTTGAGATCATGAAACCCAAAGAGACCAGGGCGTAAAAGAGGAGGCCCGGAAGGATAAAGGGCTTTCTTCCGATGCGGTCCGAGGTCTTGCCGAACCAGGGGAGGACCAGGGTGCGGGAGATGGAAAACGCCCCGAAGATCATGCTGATGTAAAGGCCGCTGGCCCCCAGCTCGTGGGCATAGACCGGGAGCAGCGGGATGACGATGCCCACCCCGGTCACTGCCGAGAAGATGGACATGAAGAGGGTGATGAATATTTTTCGATCCTTGGGGTTCATGAAGCGGAGGCCTCGTCGTCCAGCAGGGCAAGCCGGGCAATGCCGTCGATGAGGTGGCCCAGGGCCGCAGCCTCGGTAACGCCCAGGCGCATGCGGTTGCTGATGTCGTAGATCCCCCCGCGGCCTTCGGAGTGCTCCCCGTGGATTCCCCGGACCTGGAGCCCTAAGGCGTTGGCTGTCTTGTGAAGGGCTTCTTCGTCTTCGGCCAGCCCCTTGAGCTTCATGTGCACGCTGGCACGCATGGCCGTGCCCAGGTTGGTGGGGCAGCTGGTGAGGGAGCCCAGGCGCGGGTGGGTCAAGAAGTCCAGATGGGAGGAGAGGGCGGCCACACCGTCGGCCAGGCGCTTGAACACCTCCGTGACGTCACCCCCCTTCTGAAGCGAGATGATCCTGAGCTGGTCCTCTTCGTTGACCCAGACGCTGAAGGCTTCGTCGTGGGAGAGAAAAAGCCCCCGTGCCTCGGGCCAGTCCCGCATAAGGCCCGCCGACAGGAGAAAGCGGTCCTCGTTCTTGAAGAGGAGGTGGCGCTCGATGAGGTCGTCGCGAAGGGCCGGGTCCATCTCCGGCAGGGGATGGTAGGTGCCCTGGAGGTGCTCGGGGAGCCGGGTCAGGGCGGCCTTGATCCTCTCTTCTACCTCACGGCGCTGGCCGGGGGATATGGCAGGCCCCAGGGGAAAGCCCGCAAGGTTCCGCCCCACCCGCACCCGGGTGGAGATGATTTTCCTGGCGGCCGAAACGCTGAGTTCGGGCAGATGGGCCAGGGAGTAGTCCGGGGCGGGATGAGGGCCTGCATTGCCGTGGTACTCCCGGACAACCGGGGTGAGCAACGGGGAAAACAGGTCGTAGGACTCCGCGTCCCCTGCGTAGACACCCACGGAGCTCTCCTGCTGTTCCACGCCGGAGCGGATGAGGTCGGCGGCGGTGTAGCCCGACCCTGTCTCCAGATCCTTCAACTCCTCCCACACACGGCGGGTCAGGTGCCTGCTGAGAAGCGACGCACACCCGGTCCCGAATGCGGGAAACCCTTTTTCTTCCATGAAATCCTCACCCTTTTCAGTCCACAATCATGTGTTTGTGCAAAGTCACTGTATATATCACAACCGAAGACAAAAAGCATGTGGGCCCGGGGCGTTTCACAGGGCCAACGCATTTAACAATTCCGTTGCCTCCGGCGGGGCGCTTTTTGAAAAAAGCTCCGCAAAAATGAGAGGGGCTATGGCTGGCTGCGACGCGTCCAAGAAAATGTAACCTGTTTGTCAAACTTTTCAAAAGTTTGGCCCCCGGCAGGGCCGCCGGAGGCCAAAACCCAGGCCGTCGTCCATCCATAATCGTAGAACCAGAGGCCCGGATATGCTACAAATAAGGGTTTAGAACCGTGTGGGGCGACCGCCCTTTGACCCGAGATGACGCAGCTGAGCAGGAGGAGTGATGATCGCCAGAAGAGCCGAGGAGATGACCTCGTTTATCGTGATGGATGTACTGGAACGTGCCAAGGAGATGGAGCGCGACGGCGTGGATGTCATTCACCTGGAGGTGGGCGAGCCCGACTTCGACACCCCGGACTGCGTGAAGGCCGCGGCCTGCAAAGCCATCAACGAGGGACACACCCACTACACCCACAGCCTGGGGATGATGGAGCTCCGGGAAGCCATCTGCGAGTACTACGACGAGACCTACGGGGTGAGCGTGTCCCCCCACCGTGTGATGGTGACCCAGGGGACCTCCCCGGCCATTTTTTCCGTTTTTTCAGCCATGCTGGAGGCGGGCGATGAGGTGATCCTGTCGGATCCCGGTTACGCCTGCTACCCCAACTTCATCAAGTTTGTCGGGGGCGTGCCCGTGGCTGTTCCCGTCACCGAAGCAGACGGGTTCGAGCTTCGGGTGGCCGAGATCGAAAAGCGGATGACGGACCGCACCAAGGCGATTTTTCTGAACTCCCCGTCCAACCCCACGGGCAACCTTCTCTCCACGGACCGCATGGAACGCATCGCAAAGCTCGGCCCGGCCATTGTCTCCGATGAGATCTACCACGGCCTGGTGTACGAAGGGGAAGAGCACACCATGCTGGAGTTCACGGACAACGCCTTTGTCCTCAACGGGTTTTCCAAGCTCTACGCCATGACCGGCATGCGCCTGGGCTACGTCATCGCTCCGGAAGCCTTTATGCGCCCCTTGCAGAAGATCCAGCAGAATTTTTTCATCTCGGTGAACGCTTCGGCCCAGGTGGCAGGCATTGCCGCCCTGAAAGAGGCCAAGGCCGACACCCAGCGCATGAAGGAGATCTACAACAAACGGCGCCTCTACATGATCGAACGCCTCCGGGCCATGGGCCTGGGGATCACCGTCCCCCCCACCGGCGCCTTCTACGTTTTTGCCAACGCCAAGCACATCTCCATGGACTCGTACAAGCTCGCCTTCGACATCCTGGAAAAAGCCCACGTGGGGGTCACTCCCGGCATCGATTTCGGCAAGAACGCCGAGGGCTACCTGCGCTTCTCCTACGCCAACTCCCTTGAGAACATTGAGCGGGCCATGGATCGGCTTGAGGAATATTTTAAGGCGAAAAGCTAAGGGGGAAAGGCGAGGGGGGCAGGGCAGAGGGGCTGTGATATGAGCGGTGTCGTGGGGTCACGGTTTGAAGGGACGATACGTTCCCTGGGGAGCAAAGGGTTTGGCGTCTGCGACCACCCCGGGGGCGGCGTGTTTTTTGTGCCCGGGACCTGGCCGGGGGATGCGGGGCTGTTTGAGATCACGGATTGTGACAAACGCTACGGCCATGCCCGGCTTGTGGAACTTGTGAGGCCCTCGCCCCACCGGCTGGACCCAGCCTGTCCCCACCACGGGTTCGAAAAGGGGCTTTGCGGGGGCTGCCCCTGGATGTTCGTCTCCTACGAGGCCCAGCTCCGGGAGAAAGAGCGCCAGGTCCGTTACCAGCTGGATCGGGCCGGGTTTTCGTCAACTTCAACGGCGATCCGCTCTGTCATGGGATCCCGGGCGGTCTTCGGGTACCGCAACCGTGCTCAGTTCAAGACCGACGGGAGGACAATCGGTTACGTCTCACCCGTGACCCGCACCCTGGTCCCCGTGTCCGATTGCCCGGTGCTGGACGGGCCCACCCGGGCTCTGTTCCATCAGCTGAAAGGCGAACTTCCCGCCGATGCCTGGCTTCCCGGAGAGGGATTTGCCTGGAACTATCTCGACATCGACAGCGATACCACCCTTGACGCCCTTTCGTTGAACCGGAGGCGCCCCTTCAGGCAGGGCAACGAGGCCCAGAACCGGATCATGAAGGCGTGGCTGAAAGACCGTCTCCACGCCGAAGATCGGAGCGTCGCCATCATGGAGCTGTTTGCAGGCTCCGGGAATTTTACCGAAGAGATCGCGGCCATGGGATTTTCTCAGGTGTGCGTCTCGGAGGTGGCTGGCAACGCGGTTTTGCCCCTTGCCGAACGGGGCCTGCCCGGTGTTACCGTGGTGGCTGCCGACCTGTTCAAACCCCGCACGTGGGCCGATCTTGCCGCGGTCATGCCTTCCCCTGAGATTCTGGTGATGGACCCTCCCCGGGCCGGATTTTCAGGCCTGCCCCGATTCCTCAGGATGTTTCCTTCCATCCGTACGATTTTTTATATCTCATGCGATCTTCCCCACTTTATCCGGGATGTTGCCCAGGCCCGCAAAAAAGGGTTCTCCCTCACCGATCTCCAGCCCCTGGACCTTTTTCCCCATACCCCCCACGTGGAAGTGCTTGGGGTGCTGCAGAAACGGTGAACGTGTCAGGGCGGAGCGACAGCCGGTGGGCATTGCCCATGGCCCAATCCCGGGGAACAAGGCCATGGACAGCCTGATCAAAGCAGGTTGCCTCGCCTTCTGCCGCTTAGCCCGGTTGGGGCTGAAGGGCAGACGGCGAGGTATGTCCGTTATGTTTAGAAAAGTCGACTTGTCGGTAACTTAAGGCCGGCCGAAGTCGCTCGTCAGACCTGTTTGTCAAACTTTCTTGTCGGGCCGTAGCCCTTGGGCGAAGGCGGATTAAATGTTTGGCCCCCGGCAGGGCCGCCGGAGGCGCTTTTGAACTGAATTTAGGTACCACGTCTCATCGTTTGATCTGCCCCCTTTTTTTCATCTGCTTCATCTCCTGGGCCACCCATTGCCAGCGCTCTTTTTCAATGCGGTCCGCGCTTTTGGTCTGTCTGTCGGAGAGGTAGGCAAGCTCCCGTTTCTGCTTGAGGTAGCTCTCCAGCCGCTCGATGTCCAGTTCGCCGGTCCGGCAGGCTTCCCGTACCCTGCACCCGGGTTCCCCCGAATGGGAGCAGTCCGAGAACCGGCACTCGTTGGCCCAGGCCTCGATCTCCGGAAAGGCGCTGTCCGATCCGTCGTCCACATCCCAGAAGGCGATTTCACGAATGCCGGGGTTGTCGATGAGGGCGCCCCCTGTGGGAAGGCGGATGAGGTCCCGGGTGGTGGTGGTGTGGACCCCTTTGCCCACATGGCTGCTCACCTCCCGGGTGGCTTGGATCTCTTCCCCCGCCAGGCAGTTGACCAGGGTGGATTTGCCCGCCCCGGAAGAGCCCAGAAGGGCAACGGTCTGGCCTTTTCCCAGGTAGGGGGCAAGGGCGGCGATGCCATCCTTGTGAACCGATGAGACGGGGTGCACGGGAACGCCGAAGGCCACGGACCCCACCTCGAGAACAAAGGGCTCGGGCGAGTCGTGGAGATCGGCCTTGCTTAAGATAATCACCGGGGTGCATCCGCAGTTGTAGACGAGGGTGAGGTAGCGTTCGATGCGGCGCAGGTTAAAATCCCTGTCCAGGCCGCAGACGATAAAGACCCAGTCCAGGTTGGCGGCAATGATCTGGGTGCGGACGGGGGTGTTCTCTTTTTTGCCCTGCCGCCCGGCAGCCCCCCTTGAAAGGGCGTTTTTTCTGGGGAGCACCGAGGTGATCCTTCCGTCGGTGAGGTGGACCCAGTCCCCGGTGGCCGGAAAGAGCCCGTTTTCATCGGTTTGTTTGTAAAGTTTGCCCGAGGCGGTGGTCAGCGCTTCGGTCTCTCCGTCGCTGACAAGGAAAAAATTCTTCCGAACGCCTGTGACCCTGGCGGTTTTTTCTATGGGGCTTTGGTTGATGTCGGTCTGTTTGTGGTTGTTGATATCCAAGGGTTGTCCCTCCAAAGGGTCTGCACCTGCTTGACGGTGCAGCACATAAAAATCGTGGTGGGGAAGGGCACACCCCCATCCTTGGGATGACGGGTCGAAAGCCTTTCCTGTGTTGTCATGTCATTGATTTTCAGGTGGATACCGTTGCCGGTCCGGAGGGCACACATCTGGTGATGGCGTGCAACGAAAGGTGGGGCTTACGCAAACGCATGGAATGGGTCAAAAGGTGCCGGAGCCTTTGAGGGCCCTTGATGCGGCAGGTGTGACCCGCGTTGAGTCGACGGCCTGGACGGTAAGATAAACCGGGCCTTCGATGTGAGTCCTGTTCCAGTCGTTACCGGGCGGCAACGGGGGATACAAGCTCTTGGAATGTTCCGAACATAAAAAAAACTCCTTTCGGTGCCTGGCACCGTTACGGCCGTCAGGCCGGTGTATCGAATGTCCGATATGTATACCCGGAAAGGGGAGGTGTCAAGATAACGATCACAGGGCCAGCGCATGTACCCGGATATTTCATGAGAAAACAACTGGCCAAAAGGAAAAGTATATAATTTCGGCAGGCTATAATGAAAATGCTGGCTGTTTTGAAAGTGCAAAATGTAAATCAGCGTTTGCTGTTTGATTTTCTCACCCTTCGGGCGAGCCGGGTGCACTCATCTGCTGCGTTATCAGAGCTTTGAGGTAAAAAACTACATCTGCAGCTCTGATGCCTTGCACATGAGTGCACCCGACTCGTGAAATATTCGGGTGTAACAATTCAGTTGCCTCCGGCGGGTCGCTTTTTGAAAAAAGCTCCGCAAAAACGTTCCGGTGAAACATGAAAAGAAGAGGGGTTACGTAAGGTTGATGTGTATACCAAAAAAAACGAAACCTGTTTGTCGAACTTTTCAAAACGTTGGTCCCCGGCAGGGCCGCCGGAGGCAAATATCTAAATGCGTTGGCCCTGGTGACGGTCAGGCGTCGGGGACCTCAAGGGAGACATTGCCCTTGGCGTCCAGATGCCAGAACGGGTTGTGGGCGACCTCCCAGAGGTGGCCGTCCAGATCGGCAAAATAGCCTGAGTAGCCGCCCCAGAACACCTCCTGGGCAGGCTTGACGATGCGTGCCCCTGCCTGTTCAGCCCGTTTCAGGATGTCTTCCACCTCGGTCCGGGAGCGGGCGCAGTACGCAAGGGTTACGCCGGAAAATCCGGAGCCGCGGGCCGGAAGCCCGGCATCTTCGGCAAGGGCCTCCCAGGGGTAGAGGGCAAAGATCACCCCGTTGAGCTGAAAAAACCGGATCTGCTCCTCCGTAGACCCCACGGTCCAGCCCAGCCCTGTTTCGTAAAACCGCTGGGACCGGTCCAGGTTCGCAACGCCCAGTGTCACGACGCTCAATCGCTGGTCCATGGGACCTCCTTCTTATTTTGGCGGGGCACCGTCAGGTATCAGCCGTTTGCCGATGCAGACCACCGGGTCTTGTTTGTAGCCGCAGCCCTCGTAAAAGGAGATCACCGGCTCATTGGTGTCCCGGACCATGAGGTTGATCTTCGGGCACCCCAATTCCACAAGGCGCGATTCCACTTCCCGGAGGAGCGCCACCCCGAACCCTTTTTTCTGATGGCGGGGCAACACGGCCAGGTAGTTGACGGAGCCGCGGTGGCCGTCGTACCCGCCCATGGCCGAGGCCACGACATTGCCCTCCAGCTCGCCCACGAGAAACAGGTCGGCCTTGACGGCCAGTTTGCGCTCAATGTCTTTTTGCGGGTCGTTCCAGGGGACGGTGAGTCCGCATTCCTCCCAGAGGGCGATGACCTCCCGGGCGTCCGAGTCCGTAAAGCAACGTATGTTCATGCTGTGTCCTTTGCAAATAAGCAGAAAGGAGCCCGCTGCCAAGGGCTCCATGGCTTGTTATGACTCCGGGTTGCGTCGAAGGAGCTTGATCTCAAAATGATAGGTGTCGGTGGACGGGTCGTGGCTCACAAGCCTGCAGGAGGAGACATCCACCCACTTTTCAATGGCCAGGATGGTTTTCGGGTAAAACCGAATGTCGGAGTCAAAGCGGATGCCGTAGATCAGCTCGGTGTAGGGGAACCCCTCTTCAACATCTGCCCTGCCCAGAAAGCACACCTCCAACGGGGAGAGCGTCGGCGTTCGGCCCGTTTCATTGCGCTCCATGTCGATGACATGCTCAACGAACAGTTGCCTGTACCTGTCAAAGGCCTTGATGGGGTCCTGGGGCATGTCGGTGCCTCCGTTCAGTCCGAAATGGTTAAAGGGGCCTGAGCCCACGACGATAACTTGAAGTTTACTGCCCTTTTAGGGCTTTGGCAAGATTGACCTGGGGGGTGGGGAATACCGTGGGGAGTGGAGGGGTGGGGCAGGAGAGAGGATACAGCAGCACTAGGGGCAGGCGTGTTTTGCCTGCCCCTGGATCATGCTGTTGCTGGGTCGCCTACTTGGTTTTGTAGGGGCACTTTCTTTTCTCTTTTGCCTTGGCCGTGTACCAGCCGTCTTCCCACTCCATTTTCTGGCCGATGAGGTCGCAGTCGTCCTTTGTCCCTCCGGGTCCGTCTCCCCCTATTCCGTGGCCTTTTTTCTGGGCGTCAAAGCCATAATACCAGCAATCGCATCGTGATGAATCTTCCCTTACTGCCAGGGAAAAAACAGGTATCGCAACCAAAACCATGATGAGAATACCAACTTTAACGAGATGGCGTTTCATGTGCGGTCCTCCTGTTTGGTGACCCGTAGACCGGGTTCTGGGTACACGTGCATGGAAGTGTTGCTTGGTGATGAAATAAGGCAGGCTGTTGTTGATAATGTATATTTCACATACCATGGGGATGGAGGTCAAGTGCTTATTTTGTTTGGTGTTTCTTTTTGTGTTGTGTGGTTTGGAACTGTTGTGAAGCGTGGGGTCAGTTTCATGAAATCTGTCTCAATATGAAAAGGCGAGGAAAAGGGACGGCCCCAATGCCATGGGAGAGAAGCAGGCATTGAGGCCTTTTTTGAAACATCTCAAACTTTCGCCATAAGAGACTATAATAAAACGTTATGTATCTATTTTGGCCTTTAGCCGTTTTCTCATGAAATATCCGGGTCAGGCGGAAAAAGCACGGTTGATGAAGCTTACCAGGGCTTCAACCGCAGCCTCTTTATGCTCGTCGAATATCTGGGTGCCATGGCCGTCGCCAGGGTAGATGGCGAGGGTTTTGGGAGCGTTAAACAGGGTGAGCATGCGATGGTTGTCTGCTGCGCCGTCATCCCCCTCGGAGTTGACCAGCAGCTTGGGAACGGCGATGGCCTTTAACTCTTCGGCGGTGTAAAAAACGGACCCTTCATGCTCAATGGGCGCTGAAAGGGCTGCGACGCCCACGATCTTCTCGTCATGGGGACGTCTTGAGGCCACCTTGAGAGAGGCGACACCGCCCCTGCTCGCCCCGGCAAGGAGGAAGCGGGTGGCACCCATGGAAGCCACATGGGAGATGACCGCTTCAAGGATGTGGGACTGATCAAGGGAAAACCCCGGATAATCATAGGTCACCACCATGTGGGGGCCCGAGGCCAGGGCCTCTACCACGGGCTCCCACTCCCGCTGATCGTTGGTGTCCATGTTGGAGAGGATGACGGCCGTTGTGCCCGAACCATACAGGCTGCCCGAAACGGATGATGTGTTTGACGTGGACTGGCTGATGGAAATGGTCATGGGGGTCATGGTATCTGCCTCTCATTTTTGGCGTAAATCGCGGGTGAACTGTAAGGAAAGATGACAGGGCCGCTTTTGTTATGCCCCGTCATCTTGATGTCAACATGCCGGTGATGGCGCAGGTCAATTCACGTTGCAGACCATGGGCACAAAGACGATGCCGCTTTTTTCCTGCTGCGGGCCTGTGGGGGTGAAGCCGAGTTTTTCATAGGCTGCACGGGCATAGGTCGACGAGTTGACCGTGACCTCCGACAGCTCAGGGTTCATGCTTCGGCACGCTTCCAGGGCGATGCGAAACAGCTCCCTGGCGATTCCCTGGCCGCGGCGTCCCACAAAGAGCAGGGAGACATGGCTGTAGGCGACCATCTCGATAACCCCCACCATGTCGCCTTCGTGCTCTGCAACCACCGCCACCTGGCCTGTGTCGGACCTGGCTGCCATGGCCTCCGGTGAGGCGTATTTGAAAAATTCTCCGATGCCCTCGGGGCTGTATCCGGGGGCCACCAATTCGTTGAAGACTGTTTCAACAAGGGCGCAGGCACGGTGCTCGTCGCCCTTTTTCATGATTCTGTAACGTATGTCCATGGTCATTTCCGTGTTGGCTAGGTCCGCAGCCCCTGCGGCCGGGAAGCGGCACAAGGGCGTGATCGTGTGAAAGAAAAAGTGGAAGACAGCGTAGGCATGTTTGAGCTATTTGGCAAGTTTTTCCTGGGGGATGAAGGAGAAATGGTAAACAGGAAAGAGTGAGCAGGGCATGGTGCATGACAGAAGGGTGTCGGTGGTACTCTGGGGAGACTTTTTTGCTTCTTTTTCCCGGCCGTCTTTCTTTTCACTGTGCTTGTCTTCTCTTTCTTGCGTAAATAGCTAAAAAATATATAGTTACACGAGGGCTTCGGGTGCGAACGGAGGCCGTTCGGATCGTTGCCGTATGGGCAGGTAAACGGAAACACATGAGGGAGGGGGGCGTATGTCTTCAGCAAGGTTTGCCGTCAGGACCATGACTCGACGAGATATGGATATGGCCGTTGCGTGGGCGGCCATGGAGGGGTGGAACCCGGGAATACACGATGCCGAGAGTTTTTTTGCGGCGGATTCCAACGGCTTTTTTATCGGAGAAGTGGACCGGGAGCCGGTGGCCACCCTTTCAGCCGTCTCTTATGGGGACAGGTTCGGGTTCCTTGGCTTTTATATTGTCAAGCCGGAACACCGCGGGAAAGGGTTCGGTATGCAGATATGGAATGCCGGACTGGGCTGGCTCCAGGGACGGAACGTGGGGCTGGACGGCGTGGTTGCCCAGCAGGACAACTATAAAAAGTCCGGCTTTAAGCTGGCGTATCGGAATGTTCGGTACGAGGGGCGCGGCGGGGGACACCTCTCCGCAGACGGCGGACTTCAGCCCCTTACCGCGCTGCCGTTTCAAGCGATAGAGGCCTATGACCGTCCCTTTTTTCCTGAAGAGCGCTCCCGGTTTCTCAGTGCCTGGATTTTTCAGCCCCAGAGCACGGCCCTGGGGGTGGTGAAAAATGGCTCCATTGAAGGGTACGGAGTCATTCGGCCCTGCCAGCGAGGGTTTAAGATTGGCCCCCTCATGGCGGACACGCCCGAGGTGGCGGAGACCCTTTTTCTTGCGTTGAAAGCCGGGGTGCCGCCTTCGGAGCCCGTATATCTCGATGTCCCGGAGGTAAACCGCGAGGCCGTGGCCCTTGCAACCCGCCACCAAATGGATGTCGTCTTTGAGACCGCGCGGATGTACACAGGGGATGCCCCGGAGATCTCCCTGGACCGGCTGTACGGCGTCACCTCCTTTGAACTGGGATGACTCGTGGGGGGCCACTTCTATCCCGGATATGTCATGAGAAAATGATCAGGCCAAGTCCATAGATCCTCAAGCGCCATGTGCTCATCCGAGCCATGGAGAGAATTCACCCAGTCGAGATAGGGCTGTTGAGGCTTGATGATGACTTGTCGATTGATGGAAAACATATGTCCTCGGTATTGATGCTTAGCATTGGTATTTCATGGGTTGAGGCCGGTTGGCTCGCCCGGAGAGACTAAAAAACAGGCCGAAAACGGTTTGTTGCAGTTTGTGTGTTAACACTTGTAAGGGCAGGCTTTTGACTAAATGCCGATAAGCGACAACACGGATTCGGCATCCCTGAAATGGTCCACCTGTTTGGTGTGGCAGAGGCCGTTGCCCACGAGGATAAACTGGTAGTCGAGTTTTCTGCTCGCTTCTTTGTCCCAGGGCCCGTCACCGAAATAGGTTCTGGTGGTAAATTCAGAGTGCCTGCAGCGGGACTCGGCGGTCTGCATGACCCGGGTCCGCTCCACGTGGTCGGAGCAGGAGGCAAAGGCCACGTCCGACGGATCGAATCCGGCTGACCGGAGCTTGGCCTTTGCCGTCTCTTCCCAACCGCCCGTGGCAAGGGCGATCTCCACATCATCCCGTGTCCGCAGCAGGTCCAAAAAGTCCACGGCCCCGTCCACCTCCCGGACTGGCGAACTCTTCAGGTGGGAGGCCACCAGGTGGGTGAACTCCTCTCTGACCTGCCGGTGAAGGGTCGCCCGGTTTTCATGGAGCCCTTCCATGGTAAGGAATTCATCCAGAATGCCCGCGTCCGTGATGTGGGTGTATTGCGTCCAGTCTGTGTTCAGCTCCACCCCGGTTACTTTTTTGACGGCCTGGAGGTAGCATTCCGCGTCAAACCCGCACGATTGGATGAGGGTGCCGTCGATATCAAACATAATGAGGTTCACGCTTCAGTTCCTTTGCAACTGTATCCGTTGCTTCGTTCAAACCGAAAATCACACGTGTGTGAGCCGGTGGGGAGGGTGCCCCGTCGGGTAAAGGTAAAGTTGAGCCGGTCGCCCATCTTGGGATACACGACGTTGTCGATTCTGCACCAGGGAAAGCTCCAGGCGGGGTTGCCGTAAGCTTTGGCAACCTCATGGATAACACAGAAATGGATGTGAAAGGAGAGGGCGTTTTTTGTGTCCTCGATGATCTCCGTGTGGTGGAGCCCTTCCTCAACCGCTGCCTGGACCTGGGCCTTGGTGTACTCGGCAAAGGATCGGAAGCTGTCATCACAAGCCTTGAGGTCGCTTACCGGAACCGCAAAAAGGTTGACGGCCGAGCCTGTTTTCAGCAGCGCCGCCTCTGTCCGTTCGTGGATATCCGTCACCAGGTCCCTGGCCTTTTCCATGCCGAACCGTTCATCCAATACCTTCATCAGGGCGATGAAGTCAAAGGTCGACTCAATGACCGCCCGGGGTGCGCCTCTTTTTTCCAGGGCGAGCCAGTCAGCCTGTTTCATGTGCTTCACTTCGTCGCGCCACCGGTAGAGCACCTTGGGAATGCCCCTGATTCCTACCTCGCGGCGCAAGACGCCCAAGATCTGGCAGAACATCTTTTTTTCGATCTTTTGGAACTCAGGGCCTGCAAGGGAGTCCACGAGCCCGTTGCCGTAATTTGCCATGTGTTCAATATTCATGGGTGCCTCCTTTCATTCCGGGGTTAAGAAGAAACACGCCTGGGATGGGGAGCAACTGCCTGGGTCATGCAAACGATTTGTCTAACCCGGATATTTCTTGAGAAAACGATGGGGGTAGATAAATAATTCATGATTGCAAGAGTTTACTTGGGAAGGCTTAGACGTTTGAAAAATGCAAAATGTTATTCAACATTTTCTGGTCGCATTTTTCACCCTTCGTGAAATATCCGGGCTAAGAAAACGGCTGTGGTGAAAACCAACAGCGTAAACAAGGTGTGCTGTGTCGGCTCAAAGCCGGGTCACCCGAAGAGCCCTGTAAGCTCTGGGGAGACCAGAAAGCAGGCGGGGCCAGGAAGGTGGGTCGCCCAGTCGATGGGAACTCGGTGTACCGGGTGTGCATGGTAACGAGGTCCTGGGGGACCAGTTTCAGTGATGAGAGGGTGGGGCGTGAGGTGAATTTGTCGCTGGCTGAAGTCACACAAGGCCTTCGGGGTCATTCGGGCTGGTGGCTGGTCACTGGAGCGAGCCCGAGGGTATGATGGCCTTGTTTTGAGCGGGGTGCCGATGAGCGGGGGGCTGGTTTTGGAGTCGGTTTATAAAACAGAGCCGATAACACAGTCTACCGGTTTTCTGCTCATAGGGCAAATGATCATATATTTCAGGCTGTCATGGGTGCGGTGTTATCCATGCCTTTACATAAACCTCGCAAGTGATGCCACCAAGAGGGGGGGCTTGCAGGCTCAGGCTAAGAACAGACCGGAATGTACCACTTGGGTTTCATGCGGCCAAAGTCGCGGCGTGTGTTGTGTTTGAGCCCCTTTTTGGAATCAAGGACAACGGACCCTGTGTGTTGCCTGGCAAAGACCACCCAGTGCCAGAACGGCTTGCCGTCTTCCATACGCCATTTGATGGCCAGCAGTGCCTTGTCCGGCAGCTCCTCCCAACCGGTAAAGGGGATTTCAGCCTGTTCCACCGGTACCCCCAGTTCAGAGAGGAGCTGTCTGACATGCCCTGTCTGAGACCATAATGCCTTGTCGCCTGCTAAAATTCCCATGCGGTTGGCGATTGTTCTGCACTCCTGATAGCCGATACCCGCCAGAGCCGCACAGGCAGCAATGCCGCATCCTGTTGTCTCTTCTTGAATGACTGGTTTCATTTTTTTTCCATGCCGGCCTTGGTGCTGAGAGTCGTATGTTTAATCATATGACGTCTTCTGTGTCTTTAAAAACGATACTGGAGAACCTCAGCCAGATCTTTCAGGACAATGTGCCCAAGGGCCAGGAGGTCCTCCGTGGGCTGTGTCATATCGGGAATCTGCACCACGGTCATCCCGGCCGATACGGCGGATTTGACGCCATTGCCTGAGTCTTCCAGGGCAAGGCAATCGGGCGGGGACACGTTGAGCCTGGTTGCCGCCATGGTCTGCACTTTAGATTTTAAACTCCTTTGCCGAGGAAAGGTGGATTTCGACTCGGTTTGACCGCCTTTCGGACACCTCTTCGTCGGTTGCTTGAATAGTTCCCAGGGAACGCTTAATGCTGAAATTATGGGACTCGCCCGGCTGCAGGATCTTGATATTGCTGAGCCAGGTGTTGTCCTGGACGTCAATGAGATTATCCTGTGCATCATAAAATGAGACATTCAGCATGATTTCATTCAGGGGTTGGTTCGAATCGTTGGTAATGGTTGCCACCAGTTTTTCTTTGGTGGGCCAATCGGAGAACGTGTAGTTGACGTTGCTGAAATTGACGTTTTCTTTGATAGCGAGGAATGATCCTATCTCATCAGATTTGTTTTCATCGAGGGTGTGAAAGGCGTTGGAGATGGCGTTAATGGTTTGTGAGGTGAGTTTTGAAATTGCATACTGCGCGGTCAGAGCCGTAAAAACAGGCCAGATGGACAGGGCAATGGCTACGACGATGATGGGACTGTTGAGCAACTTCCAGAGTTTTTTGAGCAAATTCATTGGGGCTCCTTTGAAGAGAGGTGTATGAGGGGGAGTCAGGTAAATGGGGGGGGACGGGTAATAGATACCCCGAACCTTTCGGTGGTTCGGGTACGGTGGGTGTTTTTTGCGGAATGGTGTCATATATGTGTCAGCCGGGCCAGAAATTCTCCATTTTTTGTTTTCTCCAGCCTTTCCGTGTTCCATCCGCAGTCTGAGGCCTTCTCTGACAAGGTGCCGAAATCCACGTGCAGCCAGCGCATCCAGGGGCCGGACTGGCCTTTGAATGAGAGGCGGAATTCTAGTTCTCCCGGGTAGCCAGGGCTGTCGGTGGCCCCCTGGCTCAGGGAGTCGTCCACGGAGTTGGCGAGCAGCTGGCCTCCGGGGGCAAGAAGGGAGGTGCATGTGCTCAGCAATACGGGGATCCGGCTGATGGTTTCGCAGATGCCGATGGTGTGCCCCAGCATGAGGATGGTGTCGAAGGCCTCTTCCGGCATCTCGAAAAAATCGCATTGCCTGATGTCTGTTATCCCGCGTTCTGAAAGGATCTCAACGGCCTGGGGGTTGACCTCCACGGCCGTGACCTTATGTCCTGATTCCTGAAGCGTCACCGCATGGACCCCACCTCCGGCGCCCACGACCAGGATCCGGCCGCGGCACCACGGGAGAACCTTTTCCGTGGGGTAGAACGCCTCCGGGTTTCGGAAAAATTCGGAAACCGGGATGGAGGCCACGCGCCCGGATCTGTATTCATGGTCGAGCCGGGCACCCCTGTCCCCCCGCCAGTAGGCAAGGAGGGCGTTCCCAAAGGGCTCAAGGGCTGAAATATTGCGAGTTTTCATCGTTATTCCCTCAGTTTTTCCTGAAGGTTTTGAAGGTTCTCAGGAAGAGTCCCATTATTGATGGTGCGATATTTGTGTATGAATGTCATGGCGTTTGCATGATCATTGTTGTGGAAATATGAGTAACAGAGCCCTTCAATGATGTGTAAATCACGGGCATATACACCTTTCAGGGACTCTTTTAGAAGTTCGATGGATGCTTCGAACTGCCCTGTTTGAAAGTAGGCTCTGGCAAGTGCCAGGCGATTGTTGACGTTGTCCGTCAATTCAAGTTGTCTCTTCAACTCGTTGATGCCCGGCAACTTTTTGGGTTTTTTCGCTTTTATAATGTTTCTCTTCATCTGTATTTCAGGGAGGTACTCGACGAAAAAATAGATGAGGGAACCGATAACAGGGAAAAAGAGAATGATGAAAATCCAACCGTATCTGCCTGACTTTCCGGCATGAACGCCAAGGTAAATCTGAATGAGAATTTCTACAACACCCATAACCGGCATGGCTGTTTCCTTCCCCAAAGGCATTGAGAGACGAGGCTGAAGCGCATTGTAGCCCGCATAATTCATGAGAAAACCATCGAATCAAAACAATGATGTTTTATCACTGTTCAGCTTATGCATCTGCTTGCCCTGGCGGGGCTAAACTTTAAAAAAGTAGAACAAACAGGGCATAAAAAATACGTTTGAATGAATGTCGTTTAAAGGCGGGTGTGATTTGTCCCGAGGAACGAGGGGCAAAACGCATCCGCTACCTGCTTTCAAGGTGGCACACCTTGCCGCCGGAGGCTGTTATTTGGAGTTGAATGGGTACGATGTAAAGGCCTCATTAGACAAGATACAGGGCTTAGGCCTGGTCTTTGTGCTCAATGAGATTAAAGCTGACCCCTTGCGGATCCTTTACGACGCAGAAACGACCCACGTTGGGAATGTCCGTGGGCGGAAGAACAATCTCTCCGCCGAGTTCCTCGGCCTGTTTTGCCGACAGCTCGACATCGTCAACCGAAAGATAAGGGTCCCAGCAGGGGGCAACATCATCGGGGACGTTGCCCTCCTTGAGCATCATCCCTCCCACAAAGGCACCATCTTTAAAGGCCGTGAGGTATCGGTTTCCGTAGATCGTTTTGGTCTCGGCAAAGCGCCACCCAAACAGGTTGCCATAAAACGCTTTGGCAGCTTCCAGGTCGGTTGTGATGAGCTCGTTCAGGCTGAAAAAGCCGTGTTTCTTAGACGGGTCCGTCATGGTCTGTCACCGATTCATTTTTCAGGTTGGTCACGGGCTGATCCGCTTGCCCTTTGGGCCTTCGACCTCAGCCGGGGGGGGACGCCAAAAGACAGGTCACATGGTCTCGGGGGCCATGGTGCGTGTGTCGCATGCCCGGCATGGGGATACGGACAACCCTGCGCCGGTTTATCTTCTTTGACTTACAGCGGTTTAGCATAAGGAGAGATTGGAGGCAAGGGAGTAAAAGGGACAGGCTCTTTATGCAACACTGAAAGCATAACAGAGCCATGGACCCTGCACATCATGCACGTCATGAACATGAAGTCGAGGTTTGCGTTGCTTGAATCTTGGGAAAGGGGGTTGAAACGCTAACGGGTCAGGGGGTGGGGACAAATCGGGCACAGCTCATCCCGTGGGCTTTGGGGGAGGCCTTCAGGATGCCTAATGTACCAATGTTTTGTCAGGCTCTGTTGCGTCAGTGTCCGGGTTCAGAGCTCTGCCAGACGTTTCAGGGAATACATCCCCTCAACGCCTTTAACTCGCTTTGGAATTTTATCCCGGGTTCCATGAAAATGGGCCTTGAATGTCTGGTAATGTGTCTCCACAAAAGCCCGGGATCCGATAATTCCAGAATCTGTAAAGTATCGTGATCTGTACCGGAAACGTCTCACGCGGTTCATTTCGAACCCTTCTGCGGTCTCTTCCTTCAGCACCTTTTGGGATATGCTTGCTTTGCCACTTTTTTCGATGGCTCCCAAGTGATACAGGTATTTCCGGTACGTTTTGAGCCTCATCAATGGCGTTTCCACTGCCTCATCAGGCATCCCAAAATCCGATGAAAGAAATCTGTCCCTGTTGCCGGTCTGGGCATGGTACCCGATGGAACTCCAGCGGTAATCTTCCGGTCGTTTCACAATACCGGCTCGAACGGCATTTAAATCGATATATGCGAGACAATGGATCAACGTGTTTCCCTGCTCAACAATCACGCTCTTGAATCGTTCTCCCCAGAGGGTTCCCTTTCGCTTTTTACGTTTGTTGTAAAAGCACGAAAACCGTTGTTTGATGTCCTTGACGTAAGCCGACAGGCTGCAGAACCTTTCTCGATATTCTCCCAACCGTGCTTCCGGAAACGCTGCATTCTGACCATAAAGGTGCTTGAATCGCCTTCGCACTTCCTCATCGGAGAGCATGGCGCCGGGACTTACCTCGATCAGCAGGTGAAAATGGTTGCCCATGATGGCAAATCCCAGCACATCTACACAGTAGACCTTTGAAAATTTTTGGATGATTCGCATCAGCTCCTCTTTTTCGATATCCCCAAAGGGAAGACCGTCCAAAGCGGTTCTGCTGATAACATGATACGCGGCTTTTTGTCCTGGATCCGTAACGACAAAACGTGGAATTCGCGGCACGACACCCTCCTTCCTGGCTTTGCGGAGTATGAGGTTTAAGATGACTTGGGACTATATGGAATATTGTATTATTTGGATATGATAAAGATGAAATTAACTTATTCACGGAATGTGTCACATGTCCAGCACAAAACACAAAACATAAAGAGCCTGTCCCCATCCGAATCCGAATTTGAATCAGATAAGCCGACATGAACATGAAATGCCCCGGTTCAGAATGCCTTTTTCCATTGCTCGGTGTCTATGAACCACCGCTCTTCGTAGATTTTGTCGCCTTGGAACTTGAACAGGACGGATAGTTGGGATCCTGCAATTTTTTGGGATTTCCATTCAAGGATTGAGACGACTTCGCCTTCTCCTTCCAGCTGGCGCAGCCCCGTGATTTCAAATCCTGGTGGAAGAATCTCTCCAAGGTGATCCAGCGCCGTACGGAACGCCTCTCGCCCTTTGAGGGTATCGGTCTGGCCCGGCATGATGAATGTCATATCTTTTACGTAATCTGCCACCAAGGCATCATAATTTCCGCTGCCGACCGCATCCCAGCCTCGTTGTACGATATCTGCTAAACGCATGGTTTTGTCCTCTTTTTCAGAAGCCACCTGAAAATAGACGTTTCGCCTGCGTAAATCGAAAACCGGGTGGGGGGCTGGCATGAAAAGGGATGAGTCATCCGCATGGCGGCGGTCCTGTCCGTCTTGCGTCATAGAGATTGAAACCGATGAACACGCTGTCTGTTTTGAGATGGCTTGTGGTGTCCTTGTGTGCAATGCTTTCGCCGAACGCATCAAATACCCGATAACCTGATGGTAACAAGGCTCATTGCGAAGCGGCGAACATTTCGTCATCTTTTGGTTTGTGAACACCCGACACGGGCGTGCATCTCAGAGGGGGCCAGACGTATTGACAGGTCTCCATAAGAGATGCGAAATGTTCCAATGAAACAATAAATTAGCATGCCTGATGGAGCCGGACAAGGGGAGCGTCCGGCCTGTCCGGCAAGCGATATGTGTCGCCGGGGGGGAGAGCTGGGTATATACAGAGCCTGTCTTTAAAAAACACTCCCGGAGCCCTTGGAATATCAGTGCAACCCGGTGATGCGCACGACGCCACTTAACGTGCCTTGCCAGTAAACACCATCCTGGCCGATGTTTCCCGCCATCTGCAAGGTGTCCCCGAATAGCCCGAAGTGGATTTTTTCGCTTTTATCCAGAACCTCGCCGGTATGGAAATCAACGACAGAGAAATAATAACTGTCAACGCCGGTTGTGTTGGGCCCTTCCGATGGCGCCCGGCGTTCGATGGTGTAGATCAGCTCGTCGGCTGTTGATAACTTCGGAACAGCGGCAGAGCGAAGGTTGTTTTCCCAGATGACACAGCATGCCTCGCATGGCTCGTCACAGTCATTGATATCAATACGTACCATGCCGCCGGGAAAATCGGCTTTCTTGGGAACAGAGTCTCCGGCCCCTTCCGGATATTTGGGGTAGGGGTAGCCGTATGTGGATGCAACAATCACTGTATTGTTGATGCCGATGGCTGAGTTTTCCGTCCCGGAATTAAGGGGTGGGGTAAACAGCGATTTGCGGCAAAGCAGATGGCCGTCCTCGGTGTCGCGCACTATAAGGGAAATGCCGCTGTCTGCGTTGTCCGTTATCATGACGTAGTCCGTCCCGGTCATCGGGCCGAAAAATGTGGGCGTGGCGCCGCTGCCGTGGCTTAACTGGCCCGGCTTGCGAGCCGTACCCGCATCGTATCCATGACGCCAGGCAATATGCGGCTGGTTGGCCGTGTCTTGCCATAACACATAAAGAGCCTTGCTGGTTACGATGGCTGCCCTGCCGCATGAGGTTGTGGAAAAGGAATTGTCAATGCGTTCGTCATCGGCAAGTTTTAACCAAGACGTTGACCCTTCTGCCGTATCATATATGCCGACCACGGAGTGTTGGGTGGCGAACCAGATCGTTCCGGCTGTGCCGGGGCTGATGCTCACCACCGAGTCACAGTCACTGCCTCCGCAATGCCCTGTGACAGCAGAAGATATGGTGGCGGTTTCATCAATTGCCAGTGACCATGTGGGGCCATGAAGACCATTCGTCTTTTCAGCTTTAATGCGGATGATCCGTTGGCGTCCGTCCACCATGACCAGGCGGTCCTGACTATCAAGAAACGCGTAAACACCCCCCAGCAGGCTGCCTGCCTCCAATGAAAGTTTCGCCAGTTCCTTGCCGTTACGTTGCTTGAGCAAGCGGGCTACGGGGTGTCTCATGATGTGGTCGGTGCTGAGGACAAAGGGTTTGCCATCGGTTCGTATCAGTACGGTTGGACAGGCAGCCGAGAGGAAGATTTTCGATGACTCCACACCCGAAGAGCCTGGGCCGGGAAGCGGTGTGGTGTCGGATGAGGCAGTATCTCCATGCATGCTGTCGGCACCCTCCATACCGGCATGACAGGGTGTTCCGCAAAGAGGTCCGGCAGTAATAAAGCTGAGAAGAACAACCGTCAAAACACAGGTATTGATCTGTTTCATGTGTACCCTCCTTTTTGCTTTACCCGGATAATCCGTGGGAAAACGGTCTGCCCAAATCAGCGGTGGATTATTGCCGTTGGTTTTATAAGAAACATACGGGTGCTTCAAAATACAATCCAGGAGCACTCCATTTCTCTTCAGCGTTGCCAGGATTTTCAGGTAGATCACATCCTTTGCAGCTCTGCTGCCTTGACTATGGGGCGCGCGTTTGTGACATGTCCGGGTTGGGTGGTTGTGGATGGCGCGTTATTTTTGCGCCGTTACGGTGAATGGGGGGGACGAAAGGTTAGATGCAGGCTTTGCTTGAATGTCGTGAGGTCTCCTGCTCAATTTTGTTACAAAATGATGTTAACTCTTGTCTTCCGTAATCGCTGTCAACGGTAAAGGAGCGAAGGGGGCGCCGGAGAACAAGTTGGGAAAACAGCCTGAAAATCCCGATTAAGTGAAGTTCATGGTAATTGCTGGAAAGCCCCAAGGTCGAGACAAGTGATCCTCCGGCGTTTTGAATTTGCCGGTTCATGGGGGTGAAGATAAAATCAAGCTCAAATCTTTTCAGGGGCGGCCCCCCAAAGGTGGCAAAGGCACTTACGGGCTTGTGTTGAAGTCCCTTGATCTTTTTGAGGTATCGCGCAATGGGGTAGGATGTGTAAGCCCATTTGGGGCCGCCTATACAAACATGATCAAACCCTGACACATCCGGAAACATCGGTGGATGAATATCGTCTTCCGGCTGATGGTAGATGTTGAGCCACCAATGGTAAAAAGAGGCGCTGATCAAAGAGAGACCAACCAGAGGGTATTGGTGGATCTGCCGGAAAAGAAGGCTCCAGCAGCTTTTTTCGCTTTCAACCTCAAGGAAATCCCGTGCGACAGCATGGCCGCGTGATGAGAGCTCATGGGCAATGCGTTCTGCAAGCTTTTCGGTACAACCGGTTCGGGAATAGCAGACAATCAAGATGTTCATGATGCCTCTGACGTGCAGTGAATGCGTTTGTTTTTACCACATGGCCCCTGTTATGGTTTCGTACCAAAATATCGGTCCTTTGTGAATGCATAGACCCATTCGTTTGCATAAAATTCCGACCCGTTTGGAACGTGGCGGAGGGTTTTTACGTATCTCATCCCGATTTTTTCCAAAACCCGTATGGAGGCGATGTTTTGCGGTTTGACGCCTGCAACGATCTCTTCCATGTGTACGCCGGAAAAGCCATAATCCAGAACAGCAGATGCCGCTTCGGTTATGAGGCCTTTGTTCCAGTATACCGGCGTCAGCCCATAAAAGATTTCTGTTTTACAGGGCTCCGGCTCAAAGGGCTGCAACCCGCACCACCCTATGATTTCACAGGTCTCTTTCAGGTGGATCGACAGGTTTGTTCCGGTAAAACCAGTCTCCATGTTGTCCTGGTCTCTTTTGATGAACCACTTGATGATGGCCTCAATATCTTTGAGGAACGGTACATCCTCCGGAAGATAGGCATAAATCTCAGGGTATTGAAGCGCTTTTGCAAATGCCTCTGCATAGTCAAGGCGAAAGGGCTTTAATTCCAGTCTGTCTGTTTCGATATACAAAGATACATTCCTTTTGAACGATTTCGCTATGCCGACGCCGAACGGAAGGTGGGGGGCTGCCCTACACAATGCGTTATGCGTTCAACATAAAGAGCCTGTCCCCTGCTATACTGCTAATTTACAATTCCCGATTCCTTCAGGTGACGCCCGCTTCTTTAAAGGTTTGGATCTCTTCCGGGGTGTAGCCCAGCTCCGTGAGCAATGTGTCTGTGTTCTTTCCAAAGGAGAAGGGGGCGGTGCGGATGCTCCCGGGTGTTTCGCTGAGTTTGACGGGAACGCCAATGGTCTTTGCGGGCTTCCCGTTGCGGTTTCGAGATTCCACCACCATCTCTCGTTCCCGGAACAGTCTGCTGTCCATGGCCTCGGAGAGGGAACTCACCGGGCTCCAGCAGAGGTCCATGGCGTTGAATCGCTCAGACCAGTGGGCCAGTGATTTGGACTTGATGAGGTCGCCCACGGCCTGGATGATCTCTTCCCGTCTGTTGTCGTCGAACTGCAGGGCCTCAAAGCGCTCCAGGCCCGTGGCGCGGCAGAAGGCGACCCAGAACTTGGGCTCCAAGGCGCCCAGGGCGACGAATTTTCCGTCGGCGGTTTCGTAGGTGTTGTAAAAGGCGTAACGGTGGGAGAGGAGGGTGTCGCAGCGCGCGGGCTCTTTGCCTGTCTCCTGGCTGATGTTGAGGGCCAGGTGCATGAGGGCCAAGGTGCCGTCGGTGATGGAGATGTCGATGAACTGGCCCCGGCCGGTGCGCTCCCGGTGGAAGAGGGCCAGAAGGATCCCGGAAACAGCGCTTAAGCTGCCTCCGGCGATGTCGGCCACCTGCAACCCGGGGACATGGGGGGCTTCTCTGGACCCCATGAGGTCCAGGGCCCCTGCTGCGCTCAGGTAGTTGATGTCGTGGCCCGGCGTGTCGCGCAGGGGGCCGGTCTGGCCGTAGCCGGTGATGGAGCAGTAGACAATGCCGGGGTTGACCGCTTTGACGTGGTCGTATCCCACACCCAGGCGATCTGTGACGCCGGGTCGGAAGCCCTCTACGATGACATCGGCCCGGGCGGCCAGCTTCAGGAAGATGGCTCTGCCTGTGTCGGACTTCAGGTCGAGGCCCATGTGCTCTTTGTTGCGGTTGATGAGGTCCGGAAAGGCTCCCTGGGAGGCGTAGCGCGGATTTTCAAGGGCGATGACCCGTGCGCCGTGATCGGCGAGCATCATGGTGCACCAGGGGCCGGGAAGGAGTCGGGACAGGTCGAGGACGGTGATGCCGGACAGTGCGCCGGTGGTCATGGGCTCTCCTTGTACGATTTATTCGGAGCGTAAAATCCGAGATCCGTCACCTGCTTTATGGTAGACTATGGGCACAGGGGACAAACGGGGATGCACATGATTCGGGTACGGCTCGGTGATGGGGCTTTACTGCCCGGGCGGGCCGATCCGGTATTTCGTAACGTTGACTGTAGACGAATGCATCCCATGCCACAACACATTATTTTACGACAATCCGGGGGGAGCGTACCCCCTGGGGTGTTCAGCGAAAGGGGAGCTTATGAAAGTCGTATTGCATCTGGATTCCGATAAGGAGAGGCGCCTTCGCCTGACGTTAAACAACATGAAGAACCTTCTGGCGGCCGTGGAGGGGCGTCCCATCGAAGGGGCCATTGTGGTGAACGGCCCCGGGGCACAGCAGGTGACGGCGAGCATGGACATGGAGCTTTCGGAGCTGGTGACCCGGCTGGCGAATCAGGGCATTGTCTTTTTTGTCTGCAACAACTCACTGACCCAGTTCGGTCTTACCCCTGAGGTGCTCCATCCGGCCTTTAAGGTGACCCGGGCCGGTGTGCTTAAGCTGGTGGAACTCCAGCGGGACGGCTACGCGTACGTGAAACCTTAGAGAGCCACGCAGAGGCACTTTTTGTGGGGAGAACCTGTTTTTTGAAGGGATCGTGCGAAACGGCGATAAACAGGTGTTTATTCTATTTGTTACAGGAGGTTGAGCTCCGGTGTGAGCGTCGGGGGAGAACCGGTTCTATCGCCGCGAAATAATGCGTACGAACAAAAACACCCGGGGCTGTTGAATGCTCAGGGTGTTTTGCGTTGTGGCGAGGATTGTGGTACGTTCGCGCGTATTATATATTGTATACAAAGTATCTACTCGAGGTCGCGAAGCAGCCGTTTCAGAAGGACCCTTTCTTCAAGGCTCAGGTGGGCCAGGGTCTCTTCGTTGGCGTCGGCACGGACCTTGAAAAGGTCGTTGACGATGCTGGAGTTGGCCTGTTCTGTCAGGAGGATACGCTGGACCCGGCGATCGTTCTCATCGCTTTTTTTGGTGATCCAGCCCCCGTCGATGAGCCGGTCGAGGACCCCTGAGACCGTGGCGTTGTCCAGGACGAGACGCTGGCCGATTTCGCTGGCGGTGAGCCCGTTGTTTTCGTAGATGGCACCGAGGACGAGCCCCTGGACCGTGGTGAGGCCATAGGGCTTCATGCGTTTTTTCAGGTTTCTCTGGGCTTTCTGGTTGGCTTTTGCCAGCAGAAAGACAATGCATTCGTTGTACGTAATTTCTGCAGTCATGATGATGTCCGTTGGTCGGGTGTGATGAAACCGCCAAAAGCCGGTGGCACGCGCACTTCATCTGATATCCTGCCCGGCGCATGCGGTGGCTTGGCGTCTGATGTCGGGAAATGTGGGTTGTTGGCTTTAGGAAATGTTTCCAAGATTGATTTGTGCGCAAAGTATCCCGCAAGCTCTGTGCCTGTCAAGGGAAAAGAGACAGTTCCCGCTGAGATGACCACCATCAGGGCAAGGCCCTGCACACGGGGACGTTTTCCAAGCAGTTGTCAAACAGGTTTTGAAGGTATGGCTCCATGCCGCATCAGAGGAGATGCCGGGGGCTCGTGTCGGGGGTGGGGCCTTAGGCGACATCACCAAAAAAAGCGCGCCATGGGAAACCATGGCGCGCTTTTTTAAATCTTTAAGGTCCGGTGTAACTATTTAAGCTTCTCTATCCCGGCTCGCCCGAAGGGTGAGAAAAACAAACAGCAAACCCTGATTTACATTTTGCATTTTATAAAAAGCTGGCATTTTCGTTGTAATATTCTGAAATTATAGAGCTTTTATCTTGGCTGTTTGTTTTCTCATGAAATATCCGGGTTAGAACCGGTAGGAGAGGGTCGTGCCCACGTTCAGCACCGTGCCGTCGGCCACGAGGCTTACCGGGGCGCCTCCGTAGCTGGGGTTCAGAGCCTCGCTCTCCCCGTTGATGGTGCGCTTGCTGGGGATGTCCGCGTAGCTTGCCGCAATGTCCAGGGTGAAGTTCCCGAAGGTGAATCCAGCGCCCAGGGAGAAGGTGTGCTTGTCCCCGTCGGGCCAGATGAAGTCAAGGCTCTCGTCGGGCACGGGAGTGGGATCCCAGACATAGCCGCCGCGAAGGGTCACGGTGGGGTTGACGGTCCATTCCATGCCGATGCTGTATTTGGTGGTGTCGTCCCAGTCGCGGGTAACGGGCAGGCTGGTGACAGGACCTAAAGGGGTCATGAGGGGGGATGAAAACCGCTGGTCCTGAACGTCGTTGATGCTCCATCGGGTCCAGGTGGCGTCCGCTTCCACGAGCAATCCTTTTTTTGCACCAAAGCGATACCCCAGGCCGGCCTGAACCTGCTCAGGGTGATCGTAGTCCAGCATGACCGTGTTGATTTTCGTGCCGTTCACTTTTAGATCCCCTTCAAACTCAGCCTCGGTGCGGCTTCGGTAGGTCAGGCCCATGGAGAGGCGATCCGTGGCCTGGTAGAGGACGCCGATATTGTAGGAGACGTTAAAGTCGTCGGTGAGCTCGGCTTCATAGATATCATTCGTTCCAAGTTGAACGAAATCCGCCCCGGTTTCGGAGCGCCCCAAAGAGACCCCGGCACCCAGGGAGAGTTTTTCGCTGACTTTGTAGGACAGGGCAGGGGTGACGGTGACCCGCTGGTAATACGCCTCGTAGTTGTTGTGGGCCCCGGGGTTGGTTTGCGGGTTTTTGTCCCATTTGACGTGCATGCCCCAGGGCACGCAAAGGGTGATCCCTGCGGCCAGGCGGTCGGACAGGGGCATGGCTGCCCCCAGATGGGGAGCCACCAGGGTACCGGTTTCGTCGGAGAAGTTGGTGGGGGTTTCCAGGTCGGGTCTATGAGGAACTCCCGCAACGCTGTAGTCGTCAATCTCAATGTCCGGGGTGGTGGTCAGGACCCCGGCGGACATGGTGGCGGAAGTGGCCCGGGAAAGACCCGCCGGGTTGTAGTAGGGGGCAAAAACGGGGGAAGGGGCGGCGCTGACAGCGCCTCCCATGGCAGTGGCCCGGGAGCCGATTCCGTAAGTGTCGACCATGCCGGCCCACGTCGGGAGTGCCGAAGTGAGGGTCAGCAGGGCAGTAAGGATGGTCAGGGTTCGTTTCATGGGGCCTCAACATGTTTTCATAAAAAGTTCGTGGGTGCACCGGGTGGCTCCGGTATGTCCAGTCTGTTGCGGTGCGGTGCACCGGTATGGCTCACAAAGCATGCCAGAGCCCCATGGAAAGGCAATATGGAAAGAATAGAGGGGTAATATAGGGTTGAAACCTATATTTTAGAATAGACATTCTATGGAATCGCTTTGGCTGGCAGGGTGTTAATGGAGATGGGAAATCGAGGTGGCTGTGTTATGCCGCGAACGATGTTTTGTCACTGCCCAGGGTACGTGACCCTGTTGTGGCGTCTTATCCCTGCCGCGGCAGGTGGGAACGGTGATTTCATTCAACGCAGGCCATGGCCTCTGGAGAGCCTCGCGGGGCTTTGGGTATATGAATGTCGGAAGAACGGGTTTTTGAGTGTTTTTTGAAGGGGGCTCGGCAGCCAGTTCTTTCCCCTTGCGACCTGCGCACCGTTTCCAAACCAGATTCGCACCTTAAGGGGTGCCCGCTCCGCAGGATGCCCAACGTATACAAAACGACGGATGAATCGGTACCTACCGGGTCAACGAGAGGAGCTGGGTGCGCAGGTTGGCCCCGCTGTTGTTGAGTCCCAGCTTTTTTCGGATGTTGTTGCGGTGAAAATCGATGGTTCCCTTGGAGAGGTGGAGCATGGCCGCCATTTCCTTGGAGGTGTGTCCCTGGCGGATGAACTCGGCAACCTTGAGCTCCATGGGGGTGAGGTTGATAAAGGGGGAGGCCAGGCGCCGGGTGAACGGAGAGATGATCTCAGACAGGCTCGTCATGGCGGCGTCCAGATGCTTTTTCTGGGTGGGGGTCAGGGGGTGGTCTGTGACCTTCTCCAGGGAGGGGAGGACCAGGTGGCGCAGGGTGGCGGTCATGTTCTCACCCAGCTCTTCCTTGTCTTTTTCCCGCTGGGTCAAAAGGGCCCTCAGGGCGGCCTGGCTCTCTTCCAGGCGGCTCACCTTTTCTTCGACTTCTGCCTTGCGGCGTTTCAGGGCCTTTTCCATGCGTACCTGGCGGGTGACGTCCAGAAAGGTCCCGGCCACGGTGAGGACATGGCCGTCGGGCCTTTTTTCCACGGCTTTCCCGCGGGTGCTCATCCAGAGCCAGGCGCCGTCGCGTCCTTTGAACCTGTGGCGTACGTGCACGGCATCTGTTTCACCCTTGAGGTGCAGGGTAAATGAACCGGAGACAAAGGGGCGCTCCGACGGGTGCAGCCGGTCCAGAAACTCGGCCTGGGGCATGGACTCCCCGTCTTTCACCCCGAACCGCTGGCCCCAGCCCCGCTCCAGGGTGACCACTTTTTTGTCCACCCGCCAGTACCAGACCCCGAGCTCTGCCCCTTCCAGGGCCATGATCAGGTTCTCCTCGCGGTTTTTCAGGTCCTCTTCCCGTTTTTTCCGGTCGGTGATGTCCACGGCAATGCCGTGGAGCCGCACAGGCACATCATTTTCCTTGATGAGCCGGGCCCGGGTGGAGATCCAGATGTGGGAACCGTCCTTTCGCCGGACGCGAAACTCCAGGGCTTCGGTGAAGCCTGTTCTCTTTTCCGGGTTACCGAGGATGCCGGTGGCATGGGTTTTCTGGTCTTCCCGGATCAACTCGAAGAAGTTGAGGCCGGGAAGCTCGTGGCGCTGGTAGCCCAGCATCATCAGGGCCGTGTCGTTGGCGTCGATGAAGTTCCCCGAAAAATCAATGACGTATACCGCATCCAGTGCCTTCTCCAGAAGGCCCATAAAGCGGTCGTTGAGTTCCAGTTCATGGATGCGCCGGGTGAGTTCCCGGATTTTGGCGTTTTGGTCCTGCATGGGGGCTCCTGATGAAACGGGTTTTTCCGGTTGCTCGCACCGGGAAAATGAAGCTACCCCTCCTGGTGGCAGATGTCAAATCAAGGGTGTTGTTTTTAAGGGGGATTTTCTATACAATGCCTCCCACATGAGACATGAAGGAAGATCCTTGACAGTGCTTCATGACGGTTGCTGCTCGAGGAACACGAGTTCCATTCGGGCCATGGGGCAGCCGCGATGTCCGAGGCCTCAACCCGCTGCCCGGCGGACCCCGTCGACGGATGCGCACACCACCGAAACCCCCACTCCAATCTGGTGAAAATAACGAAACGGAGTAACGATTCAGTTCAAAAGCGCCTCCGGCGGCCCTGCCGGGGGGCAAACGTTTAAAAAGTTGGACAAACAGGTCTTACGAGCGACTTGGGACGACCTTAAGTTATCGACAAACCGACTCTTCTAAACATAACGGATATGCCTCGCCTTGAGCCGTCCAGCCCCAACAGGGCTGGACGGCTCAAGGCGAGGCCACCGGAACGTTTTTGCGGAGCTTTTTTCAAAAAGCGACCCGCCGGAGGCAACTGAATAGTTACGAAATGGAGAGCCTTTGCACGCATGGAAACGCTGGACCAGGATGTACGGAAAAACCGCGATGTTTCTCGCAGGTCTCCTGGCCCTGTTGGCTTACGGATACCATAACCTGAACTACAACTGGCAGTGGTACAGGGTCTGGCCCTACCTGGTGACGGTCACCGATGAGGGCTTCCGGGCCGGAGTGCTCCTGAAAGGGGCCCTGGTGACCCTGAAGATTTCGGGGCTCAGCCTGGTCCTGACCCTTGTGATCGGCTTTTCCACGGCCTTTATGCGCCTTACCTCCTCTCCGGTGCTCAACGCCCTGGTGGTGGGCTATGTGGAGACCATTCGGAACACGCCGCTTTTGATCCAGCTTTTTGTGATGTATTTCGTGATCTCGCCTGTCATCGACCTGTCTGCGTTCGCCTCGGCCGTCATTGCCCTGTCGCTTTTTGAAGGGGCCTATGCCTCGGAGATCATCCGCTCCGGCATCGCGGCCGTGGACCAGGGGCAGTGGGAGGCCTCCTTCAGCCTCGGCATGACCCCCTTGGGGACCTTTGCCGAGGTGATCCTACCCCAGGCCCTGAGGCAGATGCTCCCCATGCTGGCAGGCCAGGGCGTGTCCCTGATCAAGGACTCAGCGCTGGTGAGCACCATCTCCATTTTTGACCTGACCATGCAGGGCCAGAGCATTGTGGCCGAAACCTTCCTGACCTTTGAGATCTGGTTCACCGTGGCCTTTTGCTACCTGGCCATGACTGCCACCCTGTCCGCCTGTATTGCCCGGTGGGAGGCGAGGGTCAGGATGAGGGGGTAGGGGGGGGGAGGGCAAAAGGCAAAAGGTGAAAGGCGAAGGGCTAAGGGCTAAAGGTGAAAGGCAAAGGTGATGAGTGTTTGGTCTGATTGATCTGGGACATGGCCACCGGCGGAGCTGCCGGGGTTTATCGAATAATAACCCACCGAAGGAGAGAATGATGAGACGATGGCTGGCTTGTGTGATGATGGTATGGGTTCTGCTTGGCTGCGGGCCTCTTTGGGCGGGCGAGAGCGTGATCGAGACGATTCAGAAAAAAGGGGTGATCCGGGTGGGCATGTCCACATTTGTGCCCTGGGCCATGCGGGACAAGACCGGGGAGCTCATGGGCTTTGAGATCGACGTGGCAAGGGAGCTGGCAAAGGACATGGGCGTAAAGGCGGAGTTCGTGCCCACAAACTGGTCGGGCATTATCCCGGCCCTTCTTACGGGCAAATTCGATGTCATCATCGGCGGCATGGGCATCACCCCGGTTCGGAACCTCAAGGTGAATTTTACCGACCCTTATGATTTTACAGGCATGTCCATCGTGGCCCACCGAAAAAAGGCAGAAGGATTTTCCTCCCTTTCGGATTTCAACAAAAAGGAGGTGACCATCGCCGTGCGCATGGGCACCACCGCCGAGATGGCCGCCAAAAAGTACCTGCCCAAAGCTTCCTTTAAGCTTTTTGAAAATGAGAGCCAGGCCCTTCAGGAACTTCACCTGGGGCGGGTCCACGGGGTGGTGTCTTCCGCTCCCCTTCCCCGGTTCCAGGCCTTGAAATACCCGAACAAGCTGACGGTCCCCCTGAAAGAGGATTTTACCCGGGAGCCCATCGGCTTTGCCCTTCGAAAGGGGGACCACGATGCCCTCAACTTTTTTAACAACTGGATTCGCGCCAAACAGGCCGACGGGTTCCTCGCCGAAACCAAGCACTACTGGTTCGAGACCCGGGATTGGGCAGAACGGGTGAAGTAAGCTCTATGATTGGTTTTGGCAAGAAGAGATATCGGTTCGGCATGGTGGACGCCGCGGCCCTGCTGCTGGTGGGGGCGCTTGTTCTGTGGTTTTTCCACCGGGTGGGGGCGGTGCTGGATTACGGATGGGAGTGGGGTGCGGTGCCCTCGTACATCCTGAGGCGGACCGATGAGGGGGGCTGGGTGCCCAACCTGCTTTTGACGGGGTTTTTCACCACGGTGAAGCTCAGCCTCTGGGCCAGTCTCCTGGCCTCGGTCATCGGTATCCCGGCAGGGGCCATGCGGGCCCAGGGCAGCCCGGGTCAGAAGCTTTTGGGCTGGGTGTACGTGGAGACCATCCGGAACATCCCGTCCCTGGTGCTGGTGTTTCTCTTCTACTTTTTCATCAGCAGCCAGTTCCTGGATCTGCTTGGGGTGGATGCCTGGCTCAGGGGGCGTTCAGAAATCACCCGGGCCATTTTTTCCTTTCTCTTTGCAGGTGAGGCCCAGATCAACGCATTCCTCTCGGCCGTCATCACCCTGGCCATCTACGAAGGGGCCTACGTCACGGAGATCGTCCGGGGCGGGCTTTTGGCCGTGCCCTTTGGGCAGAAGGAGGCGGCCCGGGCAACAGGCCTGAAAGAGAGGCAGGTGTTTCGCTACGTGATCCTGCCCCAGGCCTTGCGGAAAATCATCTCGCCCCTGGCCGGTCAGTTTATCTCCACCATCAAGGATTCGGCCATCATGAGCGTTATTTCCATTCAGGAGCTTACCTTCCAGGGCATGGAGGTCATGGCCGCCACCTTTCTCACCTTCGAGGTGTGGCTCACCGTCACCTTCCTCTATTTGATCCTTACCTTCAGCCTCTCACAGGCCGCGGCCTTCATGGACCGCCGCATCGCCAAATACTGAGCCGGTTTATCAGCCAGCCATGCCCCGCACGCCTCGGTAAAATATAGGCGTTGGGTGACCCGGACACTTCGGGTCGTCGGCCACTTGAGACGGTGTCATCAATAAGACCCTGGTGGCCACACGATGACCATGGCCCGGCGAGCCACAAAAGCCCCAGCCTGTGATCTATCCCCCTGTTACCTGATTTACCTGAGTTCTATGTCCGCCTGCCGGATCTGCCGGAGGGCCTGGCGGATGCGCTCTTCGTTCTCCACCAGGGCCAGGCGGAGGTAGCCTTCCCCTTCCTTGCTGAAGCCTGCCCCGGGAGCCACGGCCACGTGGGCTTTTTCCATGAGTTCCATGGCAAAGGCCATGGAGTCGTGGCTGTTTTTGTAGCGTTCGGGGATCTTGACCCAGAGGAACATGCCTGCCTTGGGCGCATCCACTTCCCACTCCATACGCCTGAGGACGTCGCACATGGTGTCCCGTCGTTTCAGGTAGACCTCCACCTGCTCGGCGATGTTGGCCTCGCAGTCGCGAAGGGCCACGATGCCTGCTGCCTGGATGGCGGTGAAGATACCGTAGTCATAGTAGCCCTTGATTTTCTCCAGGCCTGTGATCATCTCGGCGTTGCCCACGCAGTAGCCCATGCGCCATCCGGCCATGTTGTAGGATTTGGAGAAGGAGCCGAACTCCACGCCCACGTCCTTGGCCCCGGGGACCTCGAAGAAGCTGGGGGCCTTGTAGCCGTCGTAGGTGATGCGCGAATAGGCGAAATCCTGGATCACCATGAATCGGTATTTCTTGGCGAGCTTCACCACCTCTTTGAAGAAGTCCACGCTTGTCACCTGACCCGTGGGGTTGTGGGGGTAGTTAAGCATCAGCATCTTGGGCACGGGGTACATGGACTCGCAGAGGTCGGAGATCTGCCTGAGCATGTCCTCGTCCGAGGCCATGGGAAAGCGTACCACGTTGGCCCCGGCGATGATGGCCGCATAAATGTGAACGGGAAACGCGGGGGTGGGCACCATGATGGTGTCGCCGGGGCCCAGGAGGGCCAGGCAGAGGTGGGAAACCCCCTCCTTGGAGCCGATGGTGGTGATCACCTCGGAGCCGGGATCCAGGGAGACCCCGTAGTCTCTGTCGTACATCAGGGCCAGCTCCTGCTTCAGGTGCTTGATGCCTCCGGCCACGGGGTAGCGATGGCTCTTGGGATCCTTGGCCACCTTGCAGAGCATCTCGGTCACCTTGTCCGGTGCCGGGTCCACGGGGTTGCCCATGCCCAGGTCGATGACATCCAGCCCCTTCCGGCGCTTTTCCATCTTCATTTTGTTGATCATGCCGAACAGGTACGGGGGCAGGTGCCCCATTCGTTCCGAGTACTTGATGAGTGGTTCTTCCGTCATGTGTCGCCTCCGGTTGGGTTTGGGGTAAGAAGGCTCAATGGGTCGGTATGTGAGGGCGGGGGCCCCGGGGACAGCCCGGGGCAAAAAAAAAGCCACGGGTTGTCGTCGTCAACCCATGGCGTTCTTACTGCGGTCTATATAATCAGAAGGCAGCGAAACGACAATGGGTTGACCCCATGGCCGCTGCCGCCGCCAATATGTGGCAAGCGTTGTTCATTCTGGTTTCCTTGAGAATAAAAGTTCCCTTTTTGATTACGCGTATTGGCGCCACCTGTCAATCGAAAAACGTGGAGGACGCTTGTCTTCGGAAGGGGCATGGGGGGCGTGCTTTACGTATCCTTGGCCTCAAGGCAGAAGGAACCCAGCGGTTTTGTAACTATTCAGTTTATGTGGGTATGACGCGTTACCGACGGGGTAGGTGAGGTAGGGTGCGCTTGCGCACCGCCGAAGAATCGTAACGGTCATAACAACCAATGTGCGGGTGATCTTCACGCAGCATAGACATGGCAAAAGATGGTGGCTTTCCGAACAAATGGTGCGCAAGCACACCCGACGGGATGTCACATAACAAGCTGTAAATATTATTCTGGCAGTCAGAGGTGGATTGGGCCGAATAGTTGCCTGGTTTTCAAAAATTTGGCCCCCGGCAGGGCCGCCGGAGGCTTTTATTATCGTAATGTCAATGCCGGAAGGTCCACACGATGAGAAGGCCCCCGGCCGTGCCTGTGACGGTGACCTTGTCCAGGGTGGCCTGGATATCCACGCGGGTGAACTCCCGCTTCATCAGGTAGCTTGAAATGAATTTTCGCGATTTCACGGGCAGCTCGGAGTACCTGTCCAGAAGCTCTTGCGGGACCTCAATGGCCCCGGGGATGTACCGTGGATCGTCGGTCAGGCCCCGCGGGCGCGGGCTGACGCGGATGGTCTCCTTGGTGTGCAGCTTCAGGTTGAGGGACTCCTCCGGGCTCAGGTGCACCACCAGGTCCACCGGGGTGTTGTAGCAGCTGAAGTTTGTGAGTTCTGCGGCCCAGTCATTGCCGTTGATGATGTGGTACCAGGGCAGGCCCGGGGTGAGGGAGCCCAGGTTGTCCATGTTTCTCGCGTAGTACCGGTCGTCCCGTTCCCCCAGGGTCAGGTGGGTGGTGTCTCCCTCCCGGTTGTCCAGGATGGTGCCGGACAGGGGGGCACCCGTGGGGTGGAAGGTCCACTGGGTGGTGTCGTCCACCTCGGTGATGTCCTTTTCAAAGTACCCGGTTTCTCCGCCTTCGCTTACGCCTTCCACCCGCAGGGTGCGATGGATGCAGTTACGCCCGATTTTGTGGATGCTGATGCGGTCCGTGATGGTGCCTGAGATTTTCGGGTGGCGGACCCAGTAGGTTGGGATCTGGATGAGGGGGATGAGCTTGTCGCTCTGGTCTTCGTAAGAAGAGGGGAGAAAGGCGTCGGCACCCCCGATATCGAAGTCGTAGAACCGTGTGTACATGTCCCCGTACTTGTTGATGAGAAACAGGTGGGACCCGCTGGTGCTCAGGTTGACGGCCTGGAAGGCCCCCCTTTCCGGCCCGCAGATGCCGTAACTGTAATCCGTTGGCAGCCACGGGTCGTTGTAGATCAGGTCCTGGCCGTTGGGCCCCAGCATCCAGATATGGGAGCATTTGGCCAGCCCCACCTCAAAGAGATTGCCCGCCGGGTCGGTCCAGTACCCGTCTTCCCGCCTTGACACCACGGAAAAATCCCAGGTGATGATCTCGTCGGTGAGTTTCATGCCCGGGCCCATCCAGAAGGGAATACCCCACTCCTTCTGCCAGGTGAAGTCCGATATGTCATCAAGTCCGTTCCACATGGTGTAGATCTGGCGCTCACCGTTCAAGGCGATGATGTGCTCATCGTCCATGGCAAACTCAGTGACCTCTCCGGCAAGGCCTTCGGGAAGCTCAAGCTTGACCCGCGGCTCCGGGGTGTTGACACCGGTTCGCTCCTTGATCCAGATGTCGCCGTCTTTGAGTTTAATGTCGTACCTCGTGTTGAACGATGCCTTGTTGCCCCTGAAACAGACCCGGTCCTCGAAGGTCTCCGCCGAAAGGGCGGTGCATGGGATGAGGGTGAAAAGCAGAAAAACCGTAAGCACGAAACTGTTTTTTCTCATGACGTCTCCCCCTGACTTGATGGTTATGGTTGGCAAATCGTTTGCACAAACCGAGACCGGCAAGAGGGCTCAAACAGCGGGTGCGCAATCCGGGCATGCAGATGCGTGAGCCCTTCGTTCGCGTTGTGTGAGGTGGGATACCCTGAAGTATAGAGAAAGGCGGGGGGAAGTGCAATGAACAAAATAGCCATATGTTCATTTTGTCAGGTTTTGCCTGTTCCGTTGAGAAGGGCTGCAAACCGGGCCTTGAACTCCTGCCGGGAGCCCCCCTGGATCACGGTGACTTTTCGGGAGCCGGTTCGGCTGACCCGGGTTGTGCCGCACCGGTTGTTGGTCTCGTTCTCCGTCATGTCGATGTCCAGGAAGGCCCGGTACGACTGGCAGCTCTGCATGTCCCCGGTCATGACCAGGGTGGCCAGGGGGTCGAAAACGGGGACGGGGATGCCTTCGTTGTGGGGACCGGTTTTCTCAAGGAGGATGCGTTTTGCCAGGGTGGCAAGGGGATCGACGGCGGTAAGTGCCTCTGCCATGTCCGGACCCAGGAGCACGTGGTTGCAGGCGTCCAGGGGAACCAGGGTGAGGGGTATGGGGGAGTCCACGATACGCTTTGCCGCCACAGGGTCGATAAAGACATTCCACTCGGCCCCGTGGTTGGTGGCGTACACCGGGCCCTGGTCCCACGCGTCCCTGGCGTTGTTGAGCAGGGCCACGTTGCCGTCCACATAAACAGCCCCGGCCATGGCGACGATTTTTTCAATGTTGTCGATTCGTGGGGCAGGGAAGGTGTCCATCATGCGGGCAGGGTTGGTGAACCCGCCTAGGCAGAGGAGGGTGATTTTTTCGTCGGTCGCCTCCAGGGTGTCGGCCAGGAACTGCCAGGCCGGGCGCGGCTCCGTTTCAAAGCTGACGGAGGGGTTGAGGCTTCCCAGAAGCCCCATGACACTGTTCATCTCATCCTTGAAGGGTTGGGGAAACCGGTGATCAAACCCCATGGGCGTGCTGGTGCCGGCGCAGACCCGGATCCTGGGCCGGTTGGCCAGCTCTGTGAGGGTTTTGGCGATGAGGGTGCCCCACCGGAGGTCGGTCTCACCGCACCCGGTGACGCAGATGCCGAGGAGATCCACCGAAGGGTGCTTCATGAGGCAGAGAATGGAGAGGATGTCGTCCCATCCCATGTCCGAGTCGACAATGACGCGTTTGCGTGCAGGGTTCACGGAACCTCCTTTGGGCTTTGTGGGGGCGTTCAAACAAAACGTGGGAGTGCGGTTTTTCGCATTTTACACCGGCCGGGCCACCTGAGGCAAAAAACAAAAGCGATGCCTTCCATGGTTAAAGTGGGCAAGAAAAGCCTGCCTCCGGCGGCCAGGGGATTTTTAGCCTAAGAGGCTTCGCCACCCCTGGACCCCAGGTTGCGAATGCCCTCTCCCTTCGTTTCTCAGGGTGAGGACATTCGCGAAGGTTTCTGGATAAGTGAGCAAGACCTGTTTATTAAACGTTTCAAACGTTTGACCCCCGGCAGGTCCGCCTGTGGCTGCTTTTTGGAGCTGAATAGCTACGTTTTACGTTTCAACAGGTTGGCCCAGGAAGGGGAGCCAAACGGAAGTAGCTGCAACAACTCATGCCTTTGCCCGGGGGCGTCCAGGCCCTTCGTTACATTTCTTCACACATTCTCCACAGAATGACACGCACAACCCGTGATAGCCATGGACTCATCGGAAGTCCTGCTGCCCTGAGGCAGCAAAAAACAAACACAAGGCTTGAGGATGCGAGGTGACTATTGTGGGACGGTTTGTTTTTATTGTGATGTGCGTGGTGTTCTGTTGTGCCCCCATGGGCGTATGGGCCGAGGGCCCGGCCCCGGAGGGTGATGAAGGCGGGTTTTACGGCACCGCCATGCTCGGGGGCGGTGTGTCCCATTGGCGGCCCAGTCTTTTGGATGCGGAAGATGGAAACGAAACCATCACCAGCCTGGAGGACACCGCCGATAAAGAGACATCGTTTATCCCCCTGATCACCCTGGAGGGGGGATATTATTTTGATTCCACGGGGACGTGGGTGTCCATGGACGTGGTGGACGGCCTCGAAGAGCTTGAGACAAGCGTCATCGGCAACCTCACCGTGGGACAGTCCCTGGGGGACCTCGGCACCATGGCCTTAAGCTTTTCCCGCCATCGCACCGACGTCTGGAAAGATCCTTACCTCGTGGGGTCGGCCCGGGAGATGACCAAGTCCAAAGACCGCACCCTCGGGCTTTCCTGGGAAGATGTCCTGGGGCTTCCCATCAGCCTGGACGTGGCCTACACCCTTACGCGGGTGCGGGACGACGTATCCGGCAAGAACAACCCGGACCTTGAAAGGGACGGGGAGACCGGTGAAGCCACGGTGTCGTTTCCCCTGTTTTTTGGGGGGCGGTCCATGGTCCTGGCAGGGCTGGGGGGCGTTCAGGGCGACTTTGACGGCAAAAGCAACAGCTACGACGGATACCGCGTGAACCTTATTCACATTCTGGACATGGGGCGCTGGAGCCTCTCTTCGGTGGTGTCCGGAGAGCAGAGACGTTACGATGCCGCCCACCCGGTGTTTGGAAAAACTCGTGAGGACAAGGGGTGGATTTTCAGCACGGAATATGTCTACCACGCCCCGTTGGGGTACGACCGTTATTTCTTTCAGGCAAGGGCGGCCATGGGTGAGATGACAAGCAATATCTCATTTTTTGAAAGCTCTACCCTGATGGTGGGGGCGGGCATCGGGTATACCTTTTAAGCCAGGTATCCTCTTTTACTCTGTTGGGTGGTTCTGCTGATATGACATATCTGAAATTGCTTTCACGGTATGCATTGCCTACAATGCGGAGGCTGATTTTGAGATCAGCTGGCACAGCAGGACATGGCCCTGTAAAGGGGCCAGCCCAAGCGATATCTTGACTGACACACAGAAGGCACACCTTAGGTATGAGAAGCGCGACCAGTGCAGTGGTTTTTTTACTGAGTGTATGGGTTGCAGGGCCTCTTCACGCCCTGACCCTGCAGGACGCCGTAAAGGCGGGCCTGAGAAACAGCCACACCCTGAAAGAGGCGGCCCATGGAACCGATATTGAGAAGTACAGGCGGGACACGGCCCAGGCGGCGCTGATGCCGAAGGTCACCTCCCGCTACGGCTACTCCCGGACAGACCGGTCGGCGGGCGGTGACGGACGGGACAGCTCGTCTGCCGGGGTGACGATGAGCTGGAACCTGTTTAACGGGCTGGCCGACCTCAACGCCTATCGGTCTGCTGCGGCAGGCTATCAGGCCCGGCAGTTTCAGGAGACCGGCCAGGTGGAAGACTACAAGCTCAAGGTGATCAAGGCCTACATCGAGGTGTTGAGTGCCAGAAAGAAGAGGGCGGTGGCCACAGAGTCCGAGGCGCTCCTGCAGTCACAACTCAAGACCACGCGGTTGTCATACAAAGTGGGGCTCTTCCCGAAAAACGAGGTCCTCAAGGTGGAATCCCGGGCCGTGGCCGCCCATCGCAAGGTTCTGGAAGCCCAAAGCAGGGTGCGGGTGGCGATCTTCGACCTGGAGAAGGTGACGGGTCTGTCCCTTTCCAGTGCCGAGCCCCTGACGGATTTCCCGGCGGATACCCCTGGGGTCCCTGCCATGGATCAGCTGAAGGCCATGATGGACACCCACCGCAGCGAGTTGAAATATCTGGACACATTGCTGACCTCCAGGGGGTATGATGCCCGGGCGGCCAAAGGCAGCTGGTGGCCCTCCCTGGACGTGTCCGCCGGGTGGACCCATTACGGGGATTCGGCCATGCCTGATGGCAGGACCTACGGCCACAACGACGATACCGTGGCGCGAGCCGATCTCAGCTGGACCCTTTTTGACGGCACGGCCAGGAAGAGTCGCCTGGCAAGTGCCCGCTCCGAGGTTTCCCGGGCCCAGGAGACCCTTGCAGATACCCGCACGACCCTTGAAACCGCTTTGAAACGGGTGGTGGAGGATTACCGGCTCGCCGTGGCAAGCTATGATGCCGCCCACAGCGAGGTGGCCTCGGCCCGGGAGAACCATCGCGTCACCGAGGCCATGGTCAAGGCCAGGAGCGCCACGCCCACAGATCTCCTGGATGCCAACATGATGCTCACCCAGGCGGAGAACAGCCGCGCCGAGGCGCGGTACGCCATGTACCGGGCCATGGCGGAGATGGAGCGGGCCGTTGAAACGCCCCTGTTTTTTGACGGCGGCAAGAGGTTCTTCGATTATGATTGAGATCAAGGGTCTGCACAAAACATACCCCCTGGGAGAGGGGCGGCTCCATGTGCTCAAGGGCATCGATTTGTCGGTGGGTGAAGGGGAGATGGTGTCGGTGATGGGCTCCTCGGGATCGGGGAAGTCCACCCTTTTGAATATCCTCGGGCTTCTGGACAGCTACGACAGCGGCTCTTACCACCTCAACGGCATGGCCGTGGGTGCCATGGACGAAACCCGGGCAGCACGTCTTCGCAACCGGAACCTGGGCTTCGTCTTCCAGTCCTTTAACCTGATTCCTTTCAAGACAGCCGAAGAGAACGTGGCCCTGCCTTTGTATTACCGGGGCGTTCGGCGGCGCGAGAGAAACCGTCTTGCCAGGTCCCTGTTGGCGCGCGTGGGGCTGGCAGACCGGGCCGGCCACCTTCCCGCAGAGCTCTCCGGCGGGCAGAAGCAGCGGGTGGCCATTGCCCGGGCCCTTATCACCGATCCGCCCCTGATCCTGGCGGACGAGCCCACCGGCGCCCTGGACACCGACACCTCCTACGGGGTGATGGCCCTGCTCCGGGAGATCAACGCCACGGGCAAGACCATCGTCATCATCACCCATGAGCCCGACATCGCGGAGATGACGGACCGCATGATCCGGTTGAAGGACGGACGTATCGAGACCGGCACCCCGGAGCACAAGGGGGGCGGAGATGTTTGACGCGGACAGGTGGCGGGAGGTCTTCGGCGTGCTGAACAGGAATCGCCTGAGGACCCTTCTGACGGGGTTTTCCGTGGCCTGGGGGATCTTTATCCTCATTGTCCTCCTGGGGGCGGGCACCGGCCTTGAAAACGGCCTGCGGGAAAACTTCAAGGGAGAGGCCATGAACGCCATCTCCGTGTACGGCGGGTATACCCAGAAAGACCACGGCGGGGTGTCGGCGGGCCGGGAGATCCGGTTGGCGGAAGGAGATCCAGAGCTGGTCCGCGGACGCATCAGGGGCATTGGCCACATGGCCCCGGTCATTGAACTGAACCTGGAGACCCCGGTGCGCCACGGCAGCGAGTACGGGTTTTTCAACGTGGAGGCCGTCTGCCCGGAGAACCGGCACATTACCCGTGTGGAGATGACCCGGGGGCGCTACCTGAACTCCGTGGATATGCGGGAGACCCGCAAAACAGCGGTGGTGGATGACGAGATTGCCCGGGCTCTCTTTGGAAAGGCAGAGGCCGTGGGCCAGTCCCTTCTCATCGGAGGGATTCCCTTTACCGTGGTGGGTGTCTTCAAGCGCCTTTCCAGCTTCGGCAATCGGACGATCTACATTCCCTTTGCCACGGGACAGCGCCTTTTTCAGGCCGACCGGAAGATCTCGGGGTTTACCTATCTTGTGGACGGCGAGACCCCCCTGGCAAAAAGTCGCCTCATGGAAGCCGGCACCCGGGTTGCCCTGGCCGGCAAGCATCACTTTGACCCGTCGGACAAAGCCGCCCTCATGACCATGAACAGCCAGGAAGAGTCCATCATGATCCGCAAGCTCTTTACGGCCATTCGCCTGTTTCTCTGGATCACAGGTATCGGGACCCTTATTGCGGGCATCGTGGGGATCAGCAACATCATGCTGATCACCGTGCGTGAGCGGACCCGGGAGATCGGTATCCGCAAGGCCGTGGGGGCCACCCCCGCATCCGTGGTGGGCATGGTGGTCACCGAGGCCGTGCTCATCACCGTGGCGGCCGGGTACACCGGCCTGGTGGCAGGGGTGGCCACCCTGGAACTGGTGCAGTGGATTATGGCGGTGACAAGCGCCAAGGCGGCCGAGAGCACAGACGTCCTGGGCAATTTCACCGTGTTTTTGAATCCCACCGTGGATTTCGGCATTGCGGTGAAGGCGTTGCTGCTTCTGTCTGCAGCCGGGGTCCTGGCCGGTTTTTTCCCGGCGCGAAGGGCGGCCCTTGTGAAACCCATTGAGGCCATGCGGGAGTAACGACCATGTTTGATGCGGATTACTGGAAAGAGATTTTCCACACCCTGGGATGCAACAAGACCCGGACGTTTTTGACGGCCTTTGGGGTGTTTTGGGGCCTCTTCATGCTCACCCTCCTGACGGGCGCGGGAAACGCCCTGAGAAACGGAGCCATGAAGGACTTTGACGGGTACGCCAAAAACGGCGCCTATCTCTGGTCCCAGCCCACGGGAAAGCCCGGCGGTGGATACAGCCGGGGTCGGGAGTGGCACATCACCCTGCAGGACGTGGCTGTGCTCAAGCATAAATTGGCCGAGCTCAAAAGCATTGCCCCGCGCCTTCATGCGGGCAGCGGGGCCAAGAACGTTGCCCGGGGGGCCCGGTCGGCCTCCTTCACCGTGGTGGGGGATGTGCCGAGCTGGCGGGATATCGAGTCCATGAAGATTCTGAAGGGCCGGTTTATCAACGGCCTGGACATCCGGGAAAAGCGGAAGGTGTGCGTCATCGGCAAACGGGTGGCCGAGGTGCTCTTTTTACCCGGAGAGGAGCCCATCGGAAAAAAAGTGAAAGTCTTCGGCGGGTATTTCCGGGTGGTGGGGGTGGTGGCCCCCGTCTCCGCCCAGGACCGCCAGAAAAGCCGGACTGTTCACCTGCCCTTTGCCACCCTGGGCGGTCTCCTGAATTTGGGGGACGACATCCATTACATGGGCGTCACCGCCGCCGATGGTGTGAGCGTGGCCACCCTGGAAGAGCGCATCATCGCCATCCTCAAGGAGCGCCACCGCATCGCCCCCGACGATGCCCAGGCCGTGGGCCACCTGAACATCGAGCGCCAGTACAGAAAAATGACGAGCCTCTTTTTCGGGATCTCCGCCCTGTCCTGGGCCGTGGGCTTAGGGACCCTGGCTGCCGGTGTCATCGGGATCTGCAACATCATGCTTCTGGTGATCCGGGAGCGGACCCGCGAAATCGGTATCAAGCGGGCCCTGGGCGCCACGCCCCTCCAGGTCCGGCTCCAGATTGTCTGCGAGTCGGCCCTGCTCACCTGCGTGTCCGGGTATGCGGGCCTGTCTGCCGGGGTGGTGATTCTGGAGGCCGTCAACCGCGTGCTCAAAAAGGCCTCGGCCGTCGGAGAGGGGAGCATGTTCCTCAACCCCTCCATCAGCCTGGACGCGGCCCTGGGAGCCCTGGCCGTCCTGGTGGTGGCAGGCATTCTGGCAGGTCTTCTGCCTGCCCAGCGGGCCGTTCGCATCAAGCCTGTGGAGGCCATCCAGGACGAATAGGTTCGCACATGCTCAGTCCCTTCGTTCCTTAAGGGACGTCTCATTTGCTTACGGGCTGCGCCCGTGAAAAATTGACCGAAGCGGCCTTTTAGTCCGTCGTTACCCGTGCCGCACTGGAGTGCGGCGCTCCAGGGGGCAAAGGGAGGCGGAGGGGATGTAAATTAGGACGACGGTAACTATTAGCGACCCGCCAGAGGCAACCGAATAGTTACGGTAGACGTTTGTTTGAAAGGCGGATGTGATTTGACCCGAGGAACGAGGGGCAAAGCGCATTCGCAACCTGCTTTCAAGGTGGCACACCTTGCCGCCGGAGGCTGCTTTAAGCTGACCCACAATGGTTTGTGGGGGTATGATGCCACGACTATGGAGTGTGATGAAACGATGAAAAAAATAATGACATGCCTTGCTGTGCTTTCCGTTGCCGCTCTGTTTATCGGCACCTTTGTGTTTCTCTACGGCAAGTCCCACGGGCCGGTGGAGACTTTCGGGACGGTTTCGCCGTCCTATGGGGACATTTCCAACCGGATCCTCATCACGGGCCACATCGAGCCGAGAAAGGAGATCAACATCAAGTCCCGGGTGGCGGGCATCATCCAGAATCTGGAAAAAGAGGCGGGCATGTCCGTGAAGAAGGGCGAGATCATCGCCACCATCCAGATCGTGCCTGAGATGATCCAGTTGAGCGCGGCCCGCTCCCGTGTGGAGGTGGCCCGCATCAACCTCGCCAACTGCCGGGATACCCTTCGGCGTAACCGGGAGCTGTTCCAGTCCGCCTCCATTTCAGAGTCCAAGATGGACGAGCACGAGCTCGCCGCCGACCTGGCCCAGGCTGAGCTCAAGGCCGCCAGGGAGAACCTCCAGCTTATTCTGGAGGGACGGGCAGGGGACAGGGACACCGCCTCCAACACCCTTATTCGTTCCACCATCGACGGGATGATCCTGAGTGTTCCGGTGAAGCAGGGGGACTCGGTCATTGAGAGCAACTCCATGAACGAGGGCACCACCATCGCCGTCATCGCGGACATGAAGGACATGATCTTCAAGGGAACCGTGGATGAAATCGACGTGGAAAAGGTGAAGACGGGCATGCCTGTGGCCGTGACCCTGAGCGCGGACCGCCAGAAGGTCCTGTCCGGGGTCACGGAGTTCATCTCCCCCAAGGGCACCCAGACCAACGGGGCAGTGAAGTTTGACCTGCGGGCCACCCTGGACCTTCCCGATGAGGGATTGCTGCGATCGGGCTACAGCGCGGCCGGAGAAATTGTCCTGGCCGAGCGAAAGCACGTGCTCATGATCGATGAAGGGGTGGTGACCTTTGAAGAGAAAGGGGCCTTCGTGAACCTCGTCACCGGTGAAGATCCCCTGGTCTGTGAACACCGCACCGTGACCACGGGCCTCTCCGACGGCATTCACGTGGAGATCGTCGCCGGCCTGGAGTCCGGGGACAAGGTCAAGGCAGACGACAGCCTGGTCAAGAGCCTTGCGGGCCGGCCGGGCGACGAAGAGTCGGACGTGATGTAAGACAACCCGCCATCAGAAAAAAATCATGCCATGAAGAAGATCTTTATCAAATTATACCTGTTGCTGCTGCTGGTTCTGGCGGTGTGGGTCGGGGCGTTTCTGGCCGTGCTGCCCTACCTTGAGTCCCTTGAAAAAGAGAACAACGAGCGCATCATGAAAGGGGTGATGGAACTTGCCGTTCGTGAGTTCCGGGCGGTTCCCCCCTTTCGGTGGCCGGAGCTGGTAAGGGCCTTTGGGGAGGTGTCCGGCAGGCTTGTCTCGGTTGTGCCCCTGGCTGACGTGAAGGGCCTGGAAGACGACGCACTGCAGGGGCTGGTAGACGGTAAGCTCGTGAGTGATTACTCGGAAGACGCCTTTTACCGGCGGCTTGCCAAGAGCGACCAGGTGCTTCTGGTGGAGCCGGGGCGTGACGGGTCGAGCTGGTACACGGGGGAAGACGAGCGGGTCACGGACCTTACCGTGTATCTGATCTCCCGGGAACTTCAGCGACAGGACTCCCTTTCCGCCGAGGAGGCCCTTGCCTCCATCGGGCCGGTCTTCGGGTTTCCCGTTCGGCTGAGCAAGGCCCCTCCCGCCGACGGGGGACAAGGGGCTGTGGACCGCCTGGCACGCAGGGGGATCTGGGTGGACAAGAAGGCAGACATTGCCTGGTGTACCCTCCCCGGTGTTGAGAGTTACCTTGCCCTCGGTTCCCTGGACGAGGGGGAGGCTCTTCTCTATTACGTATCGGTGTACTGTGTCCTTGGCATGTTCCTGGTCCTTATTGCCGCAGGGGTCTTTCTCTGGACCCGGCCCCTGTGGCGGGACCTCGATGCCCTCACCGGGGTGGCCGAGCGGTTCAAAAAAGGGGATCTGTCGGCCCGGGTGGCGGTTTCCAAGGGGTCGGCCGTGCATATCCTTGCCGAAGAGTTCAACGCCATGGCAGCACAGGTCCAGCGGGAGATCTCCTACCGGATAGACCTGGCCGATGCCGTCTCCCATGAGTTGCGCTCGCCCCTGGCGCGCCTCCAGTTTGCCTTCGGGCTGCTGGACGAAGCCACCGATGCCGGGGCAAGGCAGAAACTCAATGCAGAGATCCAGTGCAGCATCGAAGAATTAGACGGGCTGGTGGAAGAGCTGCTCGCTTTTTCCCGCATGGAGCATGGGGGCGAAAAACCTGATTTTCATGAGGTGAACATGACCCGGTGGCTGGAGACGTTTCGTGCCGGGATGTCCGGTGTGAGGCCGGAGGTGGGTGTGGTTTTTCGGGACCTCCTGGAGCCGGAACAGGCAACGGTCCTGGCTGAAGAGCGTCTGTTGGGGCGGGCCCTGGGGAATCTTGTGGGCAATGCGGTGCGGTATGCCCGGAGTGCTGTTGAGGTGTCCCTGGAACGATCAGGGGACGACTTTTTCCTCACCGTGGAGGATGACGGGTGCGGCATTGCCGAGGAACACCGGGAAAACGTCTTTGTGCCCTTTATCCGACTGGATGAGAGCAGGGACAGGGAGTCCGGAAACCACGGCCTGGGCCTTGCCATTGTCCGCAGCATTGCAGAGCGCCACAGGGGCCGCGTGACCATCGGCGAGTCCCGCCTGGGCGGTGCCCTGGTCCGTTTGTCCTGGCCTGTTCAGGCCGTATCTATGACGGATCGTCCCACGCCGTCGTAACAAGCAGGTACCCCGTCGCCCAGACGGTTTTGATTCGTTTGGGGCGCTTGGGGTCATCCCCCACCTTTTTCCTGACCCGGGAGACCAGAACATCCACGGATCGATCCTGCCCGTCGTAGGCCACACCACGAATTGTTGTTGAAATGTCATCACGGCTAACCACCTCGCCCGCCCTGGAGGCCAGGAGGGTGAGCAGGTTGAACTCGTTGGTGGTAAGACTCAAGGGGGTCCCAGAAAGGAACGCGTTTCGGTCCCGGGTGTCGATGACGAGGCTTCCGAACGTGAAGGTGTCCGTGGGATGTCGGGGCTCGGGTTCCGGCTGGGTGCGCCGGAGCAGGGCCGTGAGCCGGGCAAGGAGCACCCGCGGCGTCACGGGCTTGGCCACGTAGTCGTCGGCCCCGAGCTCCAGGCCCACCACGTGGTCGATGTCGTCCCCCTTGGCCGTGAGCATCAGGATGGGGCCGGTAAATGTGGGCCGGATGGCACGGCAAATGGAAAACCCGTCCAGGCCCGGCAGCATGATATCCAGGACAATCACCTTCGGCGAACACTCCGCCAGCCTTTTTTCCGCGCAATCTCCCCGCCGTTCCCATGTCACATCAAATCCATTTTTATCCAGGTACTCTTTGATCATCGGGGCAAGGCGGTTGTCGTCTTCAACCAGCAGCAGGGGGATCTTCTTTTCCATGTCAACAACTCCAGCATGTAACGGAAAAAGATAGCTCTCAGAATCGAAACCCGAGAGGTTTGGCGCGCGGTATCCGACCTTGTCGGGTGGTGCGGCGGGGGAGATACGTAACGACACGAGTCTGGTCGTACCACGGTTTTTTCCGTGGCGGCAACGGGTTTTTGCCATGATGGGAACAGTCACCCCTTTCGGGGACGTATTTCTTCACATTTGTATACATTTTTACACACAATCTCCATAGAATGTGCCCCCTTACCGGCTCTACACTGCGTCTTGAAGTCAACCCCGTCGGCATACCGATGCGTGGTTGCCGGACACACACGCTCCGGCCGCCGCGGCGGAGCTGACCGGACGCTTACTGCAAAGAAAAAGCACAACAAGGAGTCGGAATGAAGGATCAAGGGAACACAGCGGCGGTTGTTTTATTTATTGTCACCCTCATTGCTTGCAGTGTCTGGAGTTCTCCCGTGCTCTCCAAGGGAGCGTGCAGCGGAGGGACGGCACCAGGCATCGGGCCAGTGCCTGCCTCCATGGAGCCAGGCTATAAACGGGCATTCTGCAAGTACACCCGGGTCATGGCACCCAGTGGAAGGCCCATTCATATTTTTGCCCAGGACAAGATCAGCGACCTTCAAATGCTTCGGGCCAAAGGGGTGCTGGAGCATTACCTGAAAGACTTCCCCGGGTCTCTTTACGGCGAGGACAAATCCGCCGTGGCCAACCGAATGGCCGACAACGGCGCGGCGTTGCTTCTGCTCAACGGAAGCGACGATGGGTGGTTTCCGGTGAGGCTGGAGGGGCAACCGCTTTACCAGGATGAAATCCAGGTGGAGGGCGGGGAGTGGTACATGAATCAGGATTACGAACACCACCGGGACGCCACCTTTGAAGAGATCCTGCACCTGGTGCATGATTTCGGCATCGGCGTGGACGGGCCCCATACATTGCCGGGGGTCTTGCCCGGGCTGCAGGCCAGAATTCGTGTGGCCCAGCAATATGCCCTGGCAAACAATTTGATGGGCGACCTGCCGGAGGAGGTGGTTGACGAGTGGAGCCGGGAAAACAGCCTCTCCCAGGAGTACCTGGCCGCCGTGGTGGACAGCTGGTACGGCCTCTGGGGCGCCTGGCCGTGGAATGACCGCGGCATGTACGGGCATTACTGCGCAAAGGACCGGAAAGGCCTTCGACAGAACGATCCCATGGGGGCGGCCATTATGGACAACACCTTTTTTCACCCCTACCTCACCTACAACGCACGCATCGACCCCGGGTTTGAAGGGACCTTCTCCCTGCGGTTCGACCCCGAGCTTCCGTACACCCATCATGCCCGCTACCTCAAAGACATCACCCTGACAGGGGACAAAAACAGCAACGTGCGTGTCAACGGATACAACAACGACATCACGGGCAACAGCGGTGAAAACACCGTGCTGTTCAGCGGAAATTATGCCGAGTACACCATTCGCCTGAGAAGTGGCTTCAGCATCCGCGTTGAGGATGGGGTTTCAAACCGGGACGGCATCAACACCCTGAGAGACGTCGAAGTGCTTACGTTCCGGGATCGTGTTCTGGTGTTGGGCCCCGAGTAACGGTTCAGCTTGCCTCCACCGGAGGGCTTTTTTAGCGGAAGGAGGTTCGGTTTCTCCCGGCGGCCTTGCTTTCGTAAAGGAGGGTGTCGGCGCGTTTGATGAGGCTGTCGATGGAGTCGTCGGGCCGCACGACGGTGGCGCCCATGGAGATGGTGACCCGCAGGGCGTTGCCGTTGTGGATGCATGTGGCATTGGCGATGAGGGTGCGGAGGCGGTTGCCCAGGGACTCCAGGGCCTCGGCCGTGATGTTTCGGATGATGCCGATGAACTCTTCTCCGCCCCATCGCCCGTACAGGTCAAAGGCCCGTGAGTTGGACACGAAGGTATCTGCGATGGCTTTCAGGACCTTGTCTCCGGCGTCATGGCCGTAGGTGTCGTTGACCCTTTTGAAGTGATCGATGTCCATGAAGAGGATGCCGAAGGGCACGCCGTAGCGCTTGTGCTCCTCCAAGTCCCCCTGGAGGGCCCGGAGGATGCCGGTGCGGTTGGCAAGCTGGGTGAGGATGTCCAGGAGAGCCAGCCTTTCCAGCTCCTTGATTCGCTGCTCCGTCAGGGTCTGGTAGCTGATGTCCGTGAAAAGCTCAATGCCCCCCACCACGTTGCCGTCAGGGTCGTTAAGGGTGCTGACCCGGACCGAGACCGGGATGCGGTGGCCGTTTTTGTGGTGCAGGAAGAGCTCGGCCTCCCTCATCTTTTTGTCGGCCATGGTCTTTTCCAGGGGGCACCGGCCGGTGCAGAGCTTGTTTCCCTTGCCGTCCAGGTGGGTGAGGATATTCTCCGAGCATTTTTTGCCGAGGACCTCCCCTGCGGCGTACCCGGTGATGCGTTCTGCGGCTTTGTTCCAGAAGGTGATGGCGCGGTCTTTGTCCACGATGTACAGGCCGTCGTGGATGTTGTCGACGATTTTCGGGAATGCGGTTTTGATGTCCATGGGGCCCTTCTTTCGTGTTTCTGTCTTCAAAGACGGGCCGTGGAGGGGGGTGGAGCGGGGTAAAACCGGGTGTATCTTTTGATGTTACGACCTGTTGCGAGCATATCACAAAGCTTGCGCTGCGGGCAATGAAAGAGACCGGGATGAGCAGGGCGACCAATCCGAAGCGCGGGGACGAAGATGAAAATAACGGTAATTGCGAGGCTGCAAGATAGCCCACAGGTTAATACGTTGTCAGAAGAGATGGCAACGCACCCCGGAGCAGCAGGTACACGCCCCGCTGCCACGTTGCTCATGCGGGTAAACGTCGGTGACGTGATCGTTTGAAAGGCCGTGCAGCCAGAATCGACCACCGTTCACTCGGTTTGCTGCTATTTACAGTACGAAGGAAGATGTATGAAATTTTCACGCCGTATCGAGTCCATGACTTACCACCTTATCAGATCATTAATAACCTTCATCGGGCTGATTCCCCCACAACGAGCCAACCGGCTTGCTCATTTCGTCGGACATGCCTGGTTTAAGTACGATACACGGCATCGAACCGTGGCCATGGACAACCTGACCCACGTCTTCGGTGATTCCATGGACCAGGAAGCGCTTACGGGACTTGCCAAGCTGAATTTTGTCAACACGGTTCGTATTCTTTTTGAAATGGGGCAGAGCACCCGGTGGCCATTGGAGAGTATCTGCCATCGGTTTCGTTATTACGGTATGAACCACGTCATCAATGCCCACAAGAAAGGGAAAGGGGTCTTGCTGGTTATGGCTCATATCGGTAATTGGGAACTTGCGGCCCCAGCTATTATGGCTTCCGGTTTTCAGTCCGCCGCAGTGTATCGAACCCTTGATTTCAAGCCTTTGGACCGATACACCAAGGAGCTTCGGCAAAAGTTTGGGTGCCGTATGTATCCCACGCGAAGGGCTGTCTATGGTATTCGCAAAGAGCTTTTTAAAGGCAATCTCGTGGGGCTGCTTATTGATCAAAATGCCAGCAAACCCCGTCAAAGCGTTTTTGTGGACTTTTTGGGGAGAAAGGCCAGTGCGAATAAAGGTCTGGCCTTCTTTGCCATGGCCACTGACGTGCCCGTAATCTCTCTTTTTGTGGTACGAGAAAACGGCAAATTTCGGGCGGAGTTCGGTCCGGAAGTTCCCGTGGTGAAGACCGGTGACTCGGAGAAGGACCTCGTGGAGAACACCCAGGCCTTTAACCGAGTCATCGAAGAGATGGTGCGGCGCTATCCGGATCAGTGGTTCTGGATCCATCGACGCTGGAAGACAAGACCCCTTCAGGAGAGCGGCTCCGGAAGGGAGGTTGGCCATCTCGAAACCCTGTAGACCTGGTTGGCGTTTGCCTTAAACCGTCGGCCCGTACAGGAACACCGGAGACAAAATCTAAATGCGTTGGACATGCAAGGGTGAGGCGACTTGCTGTTTTCCTGCTTTTGATGACCCTGCTGGGTATTGCCATTATTGGAAATCCATGGCAAGTGAGTGGTGATGTGTTGATGCCGGAATCACCTTTACTCGACGTACAAGGCATAATCTATGACTTCATTTTCATTTCCCCTTATCAGTGATCGCCTCTCTCTCCGTCCCCCCCGGCCAACGGACCGCGATTTTTTCGTGGCCCTTTATGGTGATGAGGACGTGATGCGCTTTATTCCTCCCCACAATGCCCCCCTTGGCGAAGAGGAGGCGGCTCAGCGCCTCTGGGTGCTCATGGACCACTGGCGGGATTTTGGCTACGGGATGTTTGTGGTGTCGTGGAAAGAGACCGACGAACCCCTGGGCTACTGCGGGCTTCGGTACCTTTCGGAAGTGGACGCCATCGAGCTGGGTGCCATCCTGGGCAAGAAGAGCTGGGGGCAGGGTGTGGGCCCCGAGGCCGGGCGGATGTGCATTGCGTTTGCGCGGGATCAGCTGAAGGCGGATCGCATCGTGTCCCTTACAGACCCGGAAAACGCCAGGTCCGGCCATGTCCTCACCGCCTTTGGATTCTCCAGGCGGCCGGAGCTGGACGGGGAGTACCACGGCATGCCCCACCTTTTCTTTGAGATGGCGTTGCAACACGACACCCCTTCGGCCTGATGGGGGCCACCTGTCCCGGTGCAGGCGCTGCTGATCCTTGCTGCGCGCATGCCGGTCCCTCCAACTAAAGAATAATCCCCATGCCCTTGAAGAGTATTCTCCACCCCGGTGCCGAACGCCGGGGTGCCTTGCCCTGAGCCCACGCGCATGACCCTGTTTGGCGGGGCGCTTTTTTTCTGGCGGCCGAGAAGCTGTCGTGGCACGTTTTGTGTAACCTCACTTACCCATACAGAGTTTCATATCAAGTAGACGATTCAGCCGGTGTTGACCGGTATGTATAGCGTAAGGGAGGACCCGTTATGAAGACCGTGAAAAGAGCCTATATGCATGTGGTTTTCACCGCCGTGATCGCAGCATTTGTCATGGCCGTCGCACCGGCCCATGCCGGTTTGTTTGATTTCACTCAAGGCAGGGTGGCTGCTCCGGGCAGTGACCTTCATGCCCTGGGCACCGAGGCCCTTGATCGCGGGCTCGGCGGTGTCAGCTATTTCACCAACGGTGAAGGCCGTGTGGTGGAGGTCCGGGCCAAAGAGATGGCCAACGGGGACCTGCGTGTTGCCGTCAGGCGTGTCCATATCCCGCAAAATTATGTCGCCGATACCCATGATCAGACCCTTGAGGCAGAGCGCACCTGGAACAGCCTGGCAACGCTCTCCGAGCAACAGCCCTGGGTCGGTGGGTACGCAGTGCTGCCCCATGACGAAGGGGTGAAGGCCTATAAACTCGGCGTGATGGTGGAAAACGATTTCAACAGGAACCATCAGCGCGATAACTAAGCCGATCCTGTTTTGCAGGCGATTCCGGGGAGCCCCTTACGGGGGCTCCCCAATATCATAGGGCGAATAAACGGGTGCCTGGCAACATGGTGCCCGCATCTTTACCCCTGAATCCCTTGCCCTTGCACAGACAATGCTGTGTAAATTTGACATAACAATCCGCAGGAAGGAAGCGCGGCACATATTCCGCAGAGATGCGACACCCGGCATGACAACATCCACACGACTCCGCATCCCCCTCCAGTGATCCCTTGACCCGGCTGACCCTTCCCTGGCGTTACCCATATAATCCAACCGCGAACCAGGTATGAGGTGCAGGACCCCATGACAACCGGACGCACATCACACCCTGCGGCATCGGTGCCCCCGGGCATCGCGAAATAAACCGTTTGGCCGGGTTTCACCGGCTTTGATACATCCCAGATAGAGGCAACATCATATGAGAACCTTCAAAGGCATAACGTTTCATATCGTCACCGTAACCGTTGTTATGGTGGCGTTTAGTTTCTCCTCCGGCCCTGCTGTTGCAGGGCTTTTTGACTTTACCAAGGGCACGGTGGCCCAACCCGGCACCGAGCTCCATGAACTGGGGACCCAGGCGTTGATGTCGGGCCTGGACGGCATCAGCTATTTTACCAACGGTGAGGGGAACGTGATGAAGGTCCAGGCCAAGGAGATGAGCAACGGCGATCTGCGTGTCGCCGTGAACAAGGTGCATATCCCCCGGGATTATGTCTCCGAAAACACCGAACAGGTCATGGAGGCGGAGCAAACCTTGAAAGAGCTGGATGTCCTGGCAGATAAGCAGCCCTGGATAGGTGGGTACGCCGTCCTTCCCCATGACGAGGGCGTGAAGGCATACCAGACCGGCGTGATGGTGGAGAACGAGCGGCGGCGAAGTGCCACCGGCGCTTACGACAACAACCGGTCCGATTGCTGCTGGGGTTTCTGATCCGCTTCGGGAACATCCCGACACGGATTCTCTCCGGGCCCTGCCCCGGCTGCTTGTGGAAAGGCCAGCTTCCCGACAGTCGCTGAGAAGGCCCGGGTTACCACATCTTACCCGAACGGGCGCATGAGTTCATGTGCCCGTTTTTTGTTGGGGACGCCTTGCCTCCGGCGGGTCGTTTTTTGAAAAAAGCTTCGCAAAAGCGTTCCGGTAATTAAAAAAGAAGAGGGGCTATGCTTTGCTTTGTAGTGACGCATCTTCAAAAAACAAAACCTGTTTGTCAAACGTTTCAAACGATCTGTCCCCGGCAGGGCCGCCGGAGGCAAAAATCTAAATGCGTTAACCCTGCAAGGGGCCCTTCCCTTCATTGACAGTTTGTCTGCCCTGGCCCATGATGGCCTCCTGAGCTGAATTCATTTGAGGAGATCCCCATGGAACACAACCTGGTTGCCTATACCATCGCCATCACCCTGCTCACCGTCACCCCGGGCGTCGATACCCTCCTGGTGATCCGCAACACCACCCGGGGCGCCGTGAAGGACGGCTTTTTTACCAGCCTGGGCATTTGCTCGGGGCTTTTTGTCCATGCCGCCTTTTCCGCCGTGGGGATCTCAGTGATTCTCCTGCACTCTGCCATGGCCTTCGGACTGCTCAAACTCGCAGGGGCCGCTTACCTTATCTGGCTGGGGATTGTGAGTCTGCGGTCGGCCGTTGCCAAAGGGACCGGGGCTTCGGAAGCAGAGATCCCTCCGGGTTTCGGTGACTTTCGCATGGGCCGCTCCCTTCGGGAGGGGTTTCTCTCCAATGTTTTAAACCCCAAGCCCATTGTCTTTTACATGGCCTTTCTGCCCCAGTTCATCGACCCGGCCCGTCCGGCCCTGGCACAGGCCTTAGGGCTCGCCGGACTGCACTTTGTCATCGCCATGGTATGGCAGACGGGTCTCGCCGCCATGGTGAACCGCGCCAAGGCCATTCTGATGAAAGAGAGGGTTCGCCGCATCATGGACGGCATCACCGGGGTGCTGATGGTGACCTTCGGGGTGCTGTTGGGGTGGGAGAGGTGAGGCAGGAAATAGGTGATAGGAAAAACGGGTGATAGGTTATAGGCGATGGGGTATTTTCTATCACCTATCACCTATCACCTATCACCTATCACCTAATTTACCCGCTTTTTCGGAACACTTCTGCAATGCCCTCCAGGGCCGCCTGGATCACGGGCTCGTTTTTCCGTTTTTTTGCATACCCGAAGGAAAGGGGCAGGGTCAGGTCTTCGCCGTCCCAGACAGCAAGGGTGCCTGATTCTTCTGCCTTTAACGCCTCGTCGCGCAGCATGATGGAGAGGCCGATGCCGGACTGGACCATGGTGCTGATGGTGGACTCGTTGTCCGAGAGCATGGCCGTGCCCGGGCGAATGCCGCCATGCTGCATCAGGGGTGTCAGGGCTTCGTTGTAAGGGCAGTGGGGTGGAAACCCTACCCAGGGCAGGGAGGCGATGGCGTGCCAGGACACTCCTTTGATCCTGTCTGCCCAGGCGGCGGGCCCGGCTATCACCAGGTCGATCTCTTTGAGAAAGAGACCGGAAATCTCGTGGTGGGGGCACGATCCGTAATAGAACCCGCCGTCAATGACACCCGCTTTCAAATCCAGGAGAATTTTGCCGGAAATGCTCTGGTGGTAGGAGAGGTGCACCCCGGGGTGGCGGTTTTTGAGCCAGGTGGCAAAGGGGGCGACCTTGAGTCCGGACGGGTCTGAGTTGAGCCCGATGCGCAGGTCGCCGGTGAGTTCCCGGCGCAGCTTCTGGGCCTGGAGCTCCATGGCGCGGGTTGCCTCCAGGATGGCTTCGGCCGAGGCTTTCAAGACCTTGCCTTCATCGGTAAGGACCATGCCTTTGGGGGTGCGGTGGAACAGGGCGGTGCCCAGGGTCTCTTCAAGGGCCTTGATGTGGGCGCTGACGGCGGGCTGGCTGGTGTTGAGCCGCTCGGCCGCGCGGGTCAGGTGGGCTTCTTCCGCCACCGCCACAAAGGTTTTCAACTGGTAGATTTCCACGGTTTCCCCCTGATCAGGATTTGTGAAGAGGCTGATCCGCTCTTACGATTGGATGAAAATTACCACACCGGTGTAGTGTAAAGACAGTATTATTTACGTTCATTGAGGTGGGGTATGAGACAAACAGTCGGAGCGGTGTGGCAGGTGATCAAAACCCTTTTTACGGCGGAGGATTCCCGGTTGATGAAGGCGGAGTTGCGCTGTACATGGGGAGGAACAAGGTGGGACGGGGTGGTGAAAACCATGGTCTGGTACTGCCTGGCAGGCGCAGGGGTGATGCTGATGGCACGGTTGTAGCCCATTTCTGAATACCCATGGGCCTGAAAACACGGCAATACCCGGTATTCACGTTAAGGTTTTTCAAAGGAACGACCGAAAAGAAAGAGACAAAGCAGCTTCAACGGACGAAAGCCAAGGCAGCGCAGGGGCATCCCGCGGGCTGCCGGATCACACGACACGCGTTGACGGGCACAGGCAATGGTCTCTTTTTTTGGATTTGGAAGCGGAAAACCCGCCGGGCCTCGGCCCCTGGCACCGGGACGGGTGGTGAGGGCCCGGGTGGTTCAGGCCAACCCCGACGGCACCGCCACCCTTAAGATCGGCAAGCGTGAGGTGGAGGCCACCGTGAACCAGCCCATGAAGAGCGGGGCCCTCATGCGCATGCGCGTCACCGATGTGGGCACAGAGCACATCGCCCTGCGCCGCCTGACCTTTGCAAATCATCCCGTGGGCCGCTACCTTGTGGCCCTTCGAAACCTGGGCCGCCAGGGACCGTTCCAACATCTGTTTACCCTCTTTGGCACCGACCTTCCGGCCAAGGGAGCCACCGCCGCCACCCACCTTAAAGAAAAACTCCAGCGCTTTGTCTCCCAGATTGCCGTAAAACCCGGAAAGAGCGGCGTGGAAGATATTCGGCGCATGGTGCGCCAGTCCGGCCTCATGCATGAACACAACCTCATGCAGGGCGGGGGAGAAGGCGAAGAAGACTTAAAGGGACTCTCCCTGAAGCTTTCCCGGGCCGTGAAACGGGAAGAACCCATGGGAAAAGCGGTGAAGGCCCTTATCGACGGCATTGAAAAACTCCAGGTGGTGAACCGCGCCACCGGCGAGGTGTCCGGTCGCTTTCTTTTGCCCCTGCCCATTGTGATGGACGGCAACCTGAGTTTTGGCCAGCTCCTCATCGACCGGGGGGAGGAGGGCGCCTCCGGCGGCGATGCAAAGGACCGGGTGACACGGGTGTCCATGCTTCTGGACCTCACCCGCCTCGGAGAACTCCGGGCCGATATCTCTCTGCTTAAAGGCGCGGTGACCGGTACCTTTTCCGTAACAACCCCGGAGGCCGAAGCCCTCCTCGCAGATGATCTTGAAATGCTGAACCACAGCCTTGCCGAAAGAGGCTTTTCCGTGAGAAAGATGAACGTGCAGCGCGTGGACCGGGCCGTGATGGCGGGAACCTCCCTGGTGGATGAGCTGGTGGATGCAATGGATGGGCTCCATGTCTCCATCTGATAAAAAACGGCAGACCGCCGTGGCCTTAGGGTACAAGACCGGCGAGGGCAACGCGCCCAAAGTCAAGGCCAAGGGCCGCGGGCCCATGGCCGAAAAGATCATCGACCTGGCCCGGGAACACGGGGTGCCCATCCAGAGCGACCCCGACCTGGTGGAAGTCCTGGCAGCCCTGGACCTTGACATGGAGATCCCCGAAGAGATCTACGCCGTGGTGGCCGAACTCCTTGCCTTTGTCTACCGCACCAACAACAAAGCCCCGTAATTCCCCCCTCCTGAGCTTTCATGATCCCCTTTTACTGGGACTGTGCAGCTGAAAAAAGTCTCTGGTGACTCCGCCGGAGGTGCCCCGAATAGTGAAAAAAAAACGAGAAAAATCGATCGAAACGGAGCGCCGCACTCCGGTGCGGCTTTTTAGTCCGTCGTTATGCGTGCCGCACAAAGTGCGGCGCTCCAGGGGGACAAAGGCGTTCGGGGGAGAATACTTACGGGCCTCTCCTGCAAAGACGGTTGCCAGATGTCACACATCATGCGAATGCCCCGATAACGCGGGCAGAATGGTTTCCTTCATGCCTTCGCCAGAGGGCTTCCAGGAGCCCCCACCTTTCCGCCGGAGGTAGTGCGGTTAAATTCGGTAACGGACAAGCGACGACAACGTATCCTGTTGATTCGAAGCTTGTGTGTCAGCCAGCATAAACCATCAGCGTTCATGTCGGGCGAAGCCCGAGCCGAAGGCCCTTGCGCTTTGGCCCGAAGAACGAGGGACAAAGCGCAAGGGCAATATGCTTTCGAGGTGGCTCACCTCGCCGCCGGAGTTATTCCGGTTAAAGTCAAGCGAATCCCAAAAGTTCTGCATCGTGTTTTTAGAAGAATGAAATGGGCCTCTCCTGCAAAGACGGTTGCCGGATGTCACACAACACGCGAATGTCCCGATAACGCAGGCAGAATGGCTGCCTTCATGCATTCGCCATAGGGTTTCAAGGTGCCCCCACCTTGCCGCCGGAGGCCTGTGCCTGCTTTTTCCATCCGTTTTAACCTGTGGGCTAACCGAGGACGATGCCGAAGGGCTGGAGGAGCTGGAAGGCGTTTCCCCGGTCGAAGATGGCCCCTTTGAGGTTGTTGTGGCAGGGGTTGATGATGAAGCCTGCGGCGCCCCTGAAGTCGGCATCTTTGAAGGCACAGCTGGAGAAGGTGGTGGCGCGGAACTGGACGTTGGTAAAATCAGTGTCCCTGAGGGTGCACTCACGGAAGTTGGTCTCTTCGATGGTGCAGTTTGCAAAGGGGGTTTTCCTGAGGTCGAGGCCGGTGAAGGTGCAGGAGATGAGCCTGGTCCCGGCAAAGGCCAGGTTGATGCAGAAATCGTTAAGGGTGCTGAAGTTGATGCCTGCGATTTTGCATGCCTCGAACCGGACCCCGTCAAAGGTGGTACGCAGCACCTCGGACATCATCAGGGAGGAGGAGAGGAAGGTGCAGTCTTCAAAGGTGGTGTTGGTGAGGGTGGTGTCTGCAAAGGTGCAATGTTCGAAGGCACACCCTTCGAAGACCTTGCCGGAGAGGTTGGCGCCCGTGGCGTCCACATGGGTGAAGGTTTCGTCGTAAAAATCGTCCTGGTCGTAAATCATGGCGGTTTGGTGTGTCATCCCGTGGGGTTCCTGTGGTTGAGGCCGTCTTTGTGTCGGGCCCACGATACCACAAGGTGATTTTGTTTCCTATTGGGATTCACGACTTCACATGGGGACGCCCGCGGGCGACCGTTCCTTGAGGAAACGGCCGCCTGCAGGTTGGACGGGCAAGGTGTTCAAGTGCATTCGCGACCTTATCCGATTCCCATGGCAGCCGCCTGGTTGGCGAGCTCGTCACGGAAGTCGGGGTGGGCAATGCTGATGAGGGCCTGGGCCCGCTCCACCGTGGACTTGCCCTTGAGCTGTACCATACCGTATTCGGTGGCCACGTACTGGACCAGGGAGCGGGGCAGGGTGACAATGGAACCCGGGGCCAGGGTGGGGTTGATGCGGGAGTGTACCTCCCCTTTGCTGTCCGTGTAGGTGGAGCTGATACCGATGATCCCCTTGCCGCCCTTGGAGCCGAAGGCGCCGAAGATGAAGTCGAGCTGTCCCCCGGTACCCGAGACCTGGCGGGTGCCTGCGGATTCGGAGCAGACCTGGCTGAAGAGGTCGATGGCCACCGCGTTGTTGACGGCCACCACCTTGGGGTTCAAGGCCACGATCTTGGGGTCGTTGATGTAGTGCACCGGATAGGAGGCGCAGGTGGGGTTGTTGTGGAGGAAGTCGTAGAGCTTCTGGGTGCCCATGGCAAAGGTGTAGGCCATCTTGTACTTGTCGATGACTTTCCTGGCCCCGGTGATCTTGCCGCACTCATAAAGATCCACACAGGAGTCCACCAGCATCTCGGTGTGAACCCCCAGGTCCTTGAGGTCGCTTTCCGCCAGCATGCTGCCGATGACGTTGGGCAGGGCGCCGATGCCCAGCTGGAGACAGGAGCCGTCTTCGATGACCTCCATGATGTGGGCTGCAATGGCCCTGTCGATGTCCGAGGCGTTGGCTCCGGGGACCTCCACGAGGGTGTCGGTGCGACCCTCCACCACCGCGTCCACACGGCTGATGTGGATGGATTCCTGGTTGCCGCCCAGGCAGTTGGGCACGTTGGGGTTCACCTCCACCACCACGCGGCGGGCCTTGTCCACGGCCGCGGAACTCATGGAGTTGGAGAGGCCGTAGTTGAAGTAGCCCCGCTCGTCCATGGGACCTGTGGTGAGGACGACGATGTCGTAGTCCTGGTACTTCCGCATGATGCGGGGGCCCTGGTGATAGGTCAGGGGGATGTAGTTGCAGCGGCCCTGCTTGTGAAGTTTTCGGCTGACGCCTCCGAAGTGCCAGTCGTTGAGGATGAAGTGTTTGCCTTCGGGGTCCACCTCGGCCACTTTGGGCATCTGGGTGAAGCAGACGCTGTCCACGTTGACTCCGGTGACCCGGTCTTTCTGGGCGGCCAGGGCGGCATCGCACAATCTCGGGAAGAGGGTGAACTCCCCGTAAAAGATTCGGTCGCCCGATGTCACTCCCGCCATGGCTTCCGCAGCGCCGGCTCTTTTCAGTTCATATTCACGCTCTACTCGCTCGCTCATCTGGCCCTCCTTACTTGCGGTTCGGTGTGCCGGGAACAACGGTGTTCCCTTGAAAACCACGTGTCGCACCGAGAATAAAAATGATTACACCAGAAAACAGTCACAAATAAAGGAACCGTTATACACGCAAGGTGAGAGAAATTCAATATATTCACAATAAATACACGTCGTTAATATGTGGTAACGCGATTCGCACATAGAAATAGATTCCTGAGTATACGGGGCTGTTTTGTGAGAAATCAGAGGTACGCAATCGCCACCAATTTTAACTTTTGCTGTTTTTTTCCGTGAAAGCCCGGAAAAGGGAATAAAACGGGAACATCAAGTTGACAACACGTTGGTCTTTTTTGGATAGTCAAAAGGTAACCCCGGATATTTCACGAGTCGAGCGCACCCATAGATCTACTGTTTTTCCCCTGGGATGAGGAGGTCGGACCGGCATGAAAATATCAACGATGAGTCTGCTTGAGGAGCTGGAACGCCCCGAGTATGCATCCATGAAAAAAGCCTTTCGAAGGCGGCGCTATGTGAAAAACGAAACCATCGCCTTTCCCGAGGACTCCCCCAACGAGGTGTTTGTGGTGGCTGAAGGACGCCTGCGCGTGTTCAGGGCCTATGAGGAAAAAGAGTTCACCTTTGCAGTGCTGGAGACGGGGGATATCTACAGCAGCCATACCGGCGCCCATGTGGTGGCCCTCACCGACGGGGCCCTTCTCGTCACGGACGTGGGCACCTTTCACCGGGAGATGATGCAGGCCCCGGCCGTGACCCAGGCCATGGTGCGGGTGCTGGGGGGCCTCTTGAAAAATGCCTTTCAGATCATCGACAGCCTGGTCTTCAGCGACAGCACCGCCCGCCTTGCCGCCTTTCTCCTCTCCGAAGCCCGAAATGAGCCACAAGGGCCCGTGGTTCGCCTTGCCGTGACCATCGAAGAGCTTGCCCTTCACCTGGGCATGTCCCGCCAGACCGCCTCCACCCTCCTTGCGGATATGGGCCGCTCCGGCATCATCCAAAAGCTGGGCCGCGGGGTCTACCGCATCGAAGACACCCCACGGCTGGAAGAGTTGGCCCGTCAGGGCAAACGCATTTAGCCCGGATATTTTATGCGTTTCGCTTTACCGGAACGTTCTTGCGGAGCTTTTTTCAAAAAGCGACCCGCCGGAGGCAACTGAATTGTTACGTGCGTTGGCCCTGGTTGGCCTGTTGATTCATCTTACTTCGGTGGGTTATGTCGGCTTGCCGACAGAACCGGGCCATGGGCTGTGCTAGGGTGAAGGTCTAATTCTGGGGTGTTGCGGGCCTTGCCGGAAGGGTTCTGCGAGGCGTGGGCACCGGGAGATGAAGGAGGTCGGCATGGCAAAGGAAAAACGGACGGTGGAAGAGCTTTCCATGTGGGATGACGCCCGGGCGATGATCAAAAAAGCCCGCACCGAAGGCATTGAAACGGCATGGGAGCGCCTTGAACAGCAAACCCCCCATTGCAAATTCTGCGAGCTCGGCACCACGTGTCGGAACTGCACCATGGGGCCCTGCCGCATCAGCCCGAAAAAGGGCGGCAAGATGCAGCGGGGCGTGTGCGGCGCCGACGCAGATGTGGTGGTGGCCCGCAACTTCGGCCGGTTTATCGCCGGCGGGGCTGCGGGTCACTCCGACCACGGCCGGGACCTCATCGAGGTGCTGGCCGGGGTGGCCGAGGGCCAGTGCCCGGACTACGGGATCCGGGACCGGGACAAGCTCATGCGCATTGCCGGGGAGCTGGGCGTGGAGACAGGGGATCGTCCTGACACGGAGATTGCCGGGGACCTTGCCGAGGTGCTCTTCGGGGATTTCGGGAGCCGTAAGGCCGAGGTGGCATTTTTACAGAGGGTGCCTGCACGTCGGCGCGAGACCTGGAAAGAGCTGGGCATGACCCCCCGGGGCGTGGACCGTGAGATCGCCGAGATGATGCACCGAACCCACATGGGCTGCGACAACGACGCCCCGAGCACCCTGATCCACGCGGCGCGCACGGCCCTTGCCGACGGATGGGCCGGGTCCATGATCGGCACCGAGCTTTCGGATATTATCTTCGGCACGCCCACGCCGTCCAAGTCCACGGCCAGCCTGGGGGTGCTCAAGAAAGACCAGGTCAACATCCTGGCTCACGGCCACAATCCCGTGGTCTCTGAGATGATTCTTGCCGCGGCTCGCTTGCCGGAGCTTGTGGACCGGGCCCGGGCAGTCGGGGCGTCCGGCATCAACGTCTGCGGCCTGTGCTGCACGGGCAACGAGCTGCTGATGCGCCAGGGGATTCCCATGGCCGGGAACCACCTCATGACCGAACTCTCCATTGTCACCGGCGCCGTGGAAGCCGTGGTGGTGGACTATCAGTGCATCATGCCCAGCATGGTCCAGATCTCCGGCTGCTACCACACCCGGTTTATCACCACCTCGGGCAAAGCGCGTTTTACAGGGGCCACCCATTTTGACATTCATCCGGAAAACGCCATGGAAAAGGCCACGGAGATCGTTTCCATGGCCGTGGATGCCTTTGCTGAGCGGGATGCCTCCAGGGTAGACATCCCCGACGCGCAGGTCCCCATCATGACCGGGTTCTCCAACGAGGCGATCCTGGCGGCCGTGGGCGGCACCCCCGATCCCCTCATCGAGGCCATGGAGCGAGGTGCCATCCGTGGCGTGGTGGGCATCGTGGGATGCAACAACCCCAAGTTCACCCAGGACGCCCTTAACGTGGGCCTGGCAAAGGCCCTTATTAAAAAGGACATCCTCGTGCTGGTGACGGGCTGCGTCACCACCGCCGCAGGCAAGGCCGGACTCCTCGTGCCCGAGGGCATCGACATGGCCGGTCCCGGGCTCAAAGAGGTGTGCGGATCCCTGGGCATCCCCCCGGTGCTCCACATGGGCAGCTGCGTGGACAACGCCCGCATCCTCCAGCTCTGCGCCCTCCTTGCCGAGACCTGCGGGGTGGATATCTCCGACCTTCCCGTGGCCGCCTCCTCCCCGGAGTGGTACTCGGAAAAAGCCGCCGCCATCGGTCTCTACGCCGTGGCCTCAGGCATCGAGACCCACCTGGGCCATCCCCCCAATATCCTGGGCTCCGACACCGTGACACACCTCGCCACCGAAGGCCTTGAAGACCTTGTGGGCGCGCGGTTTATCATTGAAAAAGATCCGGAAGAGGCCGCTGAACGCCTGGACAGACGCATTACGGCCAAACGGGTGGGGCTGGGGTGGACGCCTTAAGTGAGACAAGGGCTCAGGGAGGAAAAAACAGCCTCCGGCGGCGAGGTGAGCCACCTCGAAAGCTGATTGCCCTTGCGTTTCGCCCTTCGTTCCTCAGGGCAAATCGCAAGGGCGTTCGCCGCGGGCTTCGCCCGCCACCAACGCTGGTGACTGTATGCGTATTGTCACAAGATTTGGCCGGGTGAGGACGTGGTGCTGTTACTTTGTAGAACCGGTATTCATCTGAATGCCTCCGGTGATTTGCCGGGGGCATTTTTTCGTTACGCCGTTGTGAGTTCCTTACTCTCGCTCCCAGGCTCCGCCTGGGTGTGTCGGGCGCAAGGCTTTGCCTTGCCGGAGTATGAAATTAAACAGTGGGGGGACTCACAGGCTTCGGTGGCATCAAAAGACGGAGGCTGAGCCTCCGGGGAGCATTCCCAGGCGGAGCCTGGGAACGAGGAGGCGGTGCCGTTACTTTTTCGGAATGGGTTTTCATCTGAATGCCTCCTGGGATTTGCCGGGGGCATTTTTTCGTTACGCCGTTGTGAGTTCCTTACTCTCGCTCCCAGGCTCTGCCTGGGAGTGTCGGGCGCAAGGCTCTGCCTTGCCGATGTATGAAATCAAACAGTGGGGGGCTCACAGGCTTCGGTGGCATCAAAAGATGGAGGCAGAGCCTCCGGGGAGCATTCCCAGGCGGAGCTTGGGAACGAGGAAGCGGTGCTATTGCTTTACCAGAATCGGTTGACGTTTTTTGACCATGAATACCCAAGCCACTGCCCACGGGCGCAGCCCGTAAGCGAATGCGACACCCCGAGGAACGAGGGGTGGAGCATTCGCGAAACACAGGGTTATTTTTCCCGGATGACTTGGGCCCTTGAGGTAAAGGAGATACCCTGCTGTGCCCGGGTGCTGATCATGATGGTCTCGATGAGGGCCGGAGAGATGGGGCTGCCTGCTTCCCAGGAGACGATGAAGCTGGCGCCGGAGCCTCCGGTCTTGTCGGACTCTTTGAGGATGAAGCGGGTGGCGGCCAGGGGCGCGATGGTCTGGGGCTTGCTGACGTGGCGCCTGAGGAGTTTGCCGTCGGAGCCGTAGTAGTCCACCCGGTTGATGGTGATGGGGCTGTGGGGGTCGGTGTTGCGGATGCTCAAGGTCACGGCCAGGTCAAAGGGCTTTCCCATGTTCCCGCTGTAGATATGGGAGTAGACCGGAACATAGACGGTCTGTCCCTTTGAGGCGGCATGGGCGAAGGGGACGGGCAGGGCGAGAAGGGCCATGAGGGTGAAAGCTGCCAGGGTGCGTGCGAATGTCATGTGTCGGTCCTCTCTGTTGGCTGTTGATGCGTCAGTATACGGTCAGGCGCCCGAAGCCTCTATCTTTTTTTTCTCATGACCTTGGTTTTTCTTTACCAAGGGGCCTATCATACAGCATTTTTCCTATCCCCTATCCCCTATCCCCTATCCCCTATCCCCTATCCCCTATCCCCTGATTTCCCTGCATCTCCTGTTTCAGGTAGCACTTCTGGGCAAAGGCGGCGATTTCCGCTTCCAGGTTGGGCAGCTCCGAATCCCCGAAGACCGCGTCCATGAAGGGCACGATGCGATCGGACGGAGAGCCGGCGTGCATCCTGTGCCTTTGGGTGATGGACTGGATCTGGGAGGTGGCTGCTGTCTCCTGCATGCACCCGAAGGGGCCCACGTGGTAGATGCCGCTGATGCGGGGCATCTCTCCTTTGGTGAAGAGGTAGGCCTCGCCGATGGAAATGGGCGATTCTCCCTGGATGTGCCGGTCGTATACCAGGTCTTTCTGGATCTGGCTGAGGAGGTGCTCGGAGTCGTGGCTCTCCCTGCCTTTGAGAAAGTCCCGGAAGGGAGCGGTGAGTTTTTTGCCCCGGCTCTGCATGTAGCTTTTTTTGATCATGGACAGGACCAGGCGTTTCCAGTTGTAGGCTTTTTTGAACTCCTGGATGGCCGTCTTGTTGGTGTACCCCATCCACTGGCCCAGGGGGGAGAGCATCACCTCCAGCCCGTATTTTTCCAGAAGCAGGATGGACTCCTGGTTCGCGTTGCGGTGGAGCCTTACGAAGATCTCTCCGTTGATGACCACCACGGGTTTTCTGGGGATGCCCGGGTCGATGAGGTCCTGAAATCCTTCCTGGGCCCGGGCCATGAACGCCACAAAGGCCTTGGAGCCGGCGCGCCGGAACACCATGGCGTAGAGCTCGTCGGTGAGGCTGTCGTAGAGGGCCTGGGTCGACCCCGCCTCTTTCTCGTAGGGCCGTGTCCGCAACAGGGCGTTGCCCAGGATGTCCAGGCAGGAGGTTCCCTTGAAGAGCCCGGCCGCCTGCTTCAGGATCTCCCAGTCGGAGACGGGCACGTTGGTGTAATCCTTTTCCGCATCCGGGCTCAGGATGTCCACGTTGCCCAGGCCGTTTTCCCGGAAGAGCTGCTTTAAGATCACATGGTACTGGCCGAACCGGCAGGGGCCCTGGGCCATGGGCTGGAAGACCACGGCTTCGGTGTTGGGGTTGATGCCCTGGTCCATGAGGCTGTAGAGCCACGCCAGGCAGTCCCCCACCTGGTAGGCAAAGGGCATGCAGGTATTGGTGCCCACCATCTTGCGGGCAATCTCCTGGGCCCTGCCGGTCTGGGTGGGCATGACCTCGGCGGTGAAGCCCATGCTTCGGAAGGTGGCGGCCAGCACATGGGAGTTGTCCCCCATGTAGGGAATGCCGATGCGCTTGTTTTTGAGAACCACCGGGCGGATGTTTCGCCGGAAGTCCCCTAAGCGAACGGGTTTGGGCCGATGGGTTTTCACCACCTCGTTGTTGGCCAGGGTGCGGGTGCCGAACTGGGCGTTGCTGGAGTGGCCGTCGGTCTGGAGGATCAGGTGGGGTTTCCCCGCTTTGTTCATGATGGCCTCCTCATGGTAGAGGAGGATGGAGTCGGTGCCGCAGTTGAAGTTGGTGGCCCGCACCGGGTAGAGATTCGGTCCCAGGGCGGTCTCCAGGGTGTACCGGATGATGGTTTTGCCCTGGACCCAGTACATGTTTTCAGCAATGTCGTTGATATCGAACTCCGGGGGCCTGGTGAAAAAGGCGGGCACAAAGTGAAGACCGTGGGAGGCGAAGAGTTCGTGGATACGGGATCCTGCCTTGTTGTCCAGCAGGGTGTAGCCCCGGCCGATGCCCATGAAGATGTTTTCCCCCTTGGCCGTAAGCCCTGCGATGATCTTTTCTCCCCGGCTGTAGATGTCAAAGAGGCATTCGGCCTCGGCTTTGCGGGCACTTTCCACGGCCTCGAACACCCGGCCCAGGGTGAAGCGGGTGCCGAACACCCGGGAGAGGTCCTCCCACACCGCCTTTTCCAGGGGGTGGGCCGGATCATCGAAGTGGAGCACCGGAAGCAGCACGTCCCCGTTGGCAATGCCCACGGCATCTTTGGCCAGGAATCCGTCTCCGGCCACATAGGGGCAGAATCGGTTTTTCTCCCACAGGGCGCCGATGGCGTTGACCAGCAGGATTTTGTCCTTTCCTTGCCGGACGTGCTCTTTGAGAAAGGCGGCGTGGCCGTGGGCCAGTTTCACCGGAAAGCAGGTCTCGGAGTGGGAGTAGTGGATCCCCAAGTTTGTGATCCGGTCGTCGGACTCCGGGGAGAGGGCCACCTCAAAGCCCAGGGAATGATAAAGGGCCGCGTAAAAGATCCCTTTTTCGTTAAGGAAGGTGAGGCTTCGGGGGATCAGGACCCGCTCCGTGTCCGAGGGCGCGTCCAGGGGCGTCGTAAACCGCTGGAGGTGGCGGTTCATGATCTTCTTGTACTTGGCCACGTAGTCCGGCGCCTTGGCCGAGCCCGAGTCCGTGTTTCCCTTGGGGCAGGCCCCGCCCGAGAGGACCCGATCGTGGCCCACGGTGTAGACCTGGAGTTTGCAGTCTTTCAAGGAACAGGAGTCTGGGACCAGGCGGCTGCAGAGGGCCTCGGAGGTGGTGAACTCGGTGTCGGCAAGGCCCAGGCCCCTGAATTTGCAGTCCGCAGGTATTCCCTTTTTGCGGCAGGTCTCCAAGGCCTGGTGGGCGGCAATGGCGGCCCCCAGGGCGCCGAAGAGCTGACGGTGGGGAAAGGCGTGCACCTCCATGTCCGTGTGCAGGGAGAGGGCGGCAAGGCAGGCTTTGCCCTTGAAGGGGCCGCCCTGGGCCGAGGCGAACTCGCCGAAGGGCTCGTTGCCGATGAACTTGTTGACGTAGCCCCCCATGAACCCGTAGGCGATGGCCGCGGCCACCTCCTCCTTGGGAAATCCCAGGGCCACGAGGCGGGCGATGCCGGCCTCGGTGAAGACGCCGCAGGTGTCGTCCACGATGGGGGTCCTTTCGGCCCTTAAGGCGTACTCATGGAAGCTCGTGCCGATATCCAGGCCGATCATCTCCACCATGTTCTGCATGGTCTGGCCGGTGCCGGCCATGCAGCTTAAGTTCATGCGGGATTTTTTGACGGTGCCGTCCGTGTTGAAGAGGGTGAACTTGGCGTCCTGGCCCCCCAGCTCGAAGATGGTGTCCACCTTGTCGTTGAAGTGTTTTACCCCGTAGGCGTGGCAGGTGATCTCGTCCTTGACGATGTCCATGGACGCGAGGTCCGGGTTTTTCCCCGTGTCGGTGAAGAGCTTGTGGTAGAAGGCCCCGGACGAGCCCGTGTAAGCCACGGCCCGGATGGTGAGATCGTTTCCCAGGGTGCCCCGTATCTGTCGGAAGATCTCCTTTGCGGCCTGAAGGGGACGGCCGTTGGTGTTGAGACAGATTTCAGCCACGATGGCAAGGGTTGAGGCGTCGGCCACAATGGCCTTGGTGGTGGTGGAGCCGCCGTCCATGCCCAGGATGACTTCTCGGTGGGCAGGGCCGTCTGTGTCGAACACCGACAGGTCCCTGATTTTGGTGGTGCGGACGGGTTCGTCGTAGATGCGCACCTTGTCCAGGGCCGTGGAGAGGGCAGGGGCGGTCTTGATGGTGCTCTTTTCCGCCTGGGACAGGGCGGTAAGGGCCTCGCTTCGGAAGGTGGCCGGAACATGCCCGGCACAGATCACGGCTCCGATGGCACCTGCACTGCGGAAGAGTTCGGGCACCTCAATGGAGAGGTTTAAGGTACGGGCGAGGAGGGCCACCAGGTGGTGGTTTCCGAAGATCCCCCCGGTGACTACGGCCCGCTCGGATTCGCCGAAGGCCCTGGTTTTGAGGACATCGGACCGGTAGTTTTTGACGATGCGGTCGCACAGGCCTTTCAGGATGTTGGGGATCTCTTCCCCCCGGTTCTGAAGGTGAATCATGTCGGACTGGATCACCACCCCGCAACGGCCCCCCACGTCGATGTCCCGGGTGGCCGCCCCCAAGGCCCCTTCGGCTTTGCCGAAGATGGTCTCCAGTTGCTGCTGGAGAAGAGCCCGGTTGGTTTTGCGGTCGTCCCCCAGGCTGACGGGCACCTCCCCTTCAAAAAATCGGCGGCACTGCTTGGCCATGAGGATGCCGCTGCCCCCGCCGCATTTGGTGCCGGTGGCGTGGTCCGGCACAAAAGCCCTGGATCCGTTTGCCTCCTGGATGGTCTCCCGCTTGAAATAGTAAGGATCCTTGGCCCCGATGTGAAAAATGTGGTCGGCCCACGGCGCAATGAGACCCACGCCGGCGGGGATGGTGAGGGTGTCGTAGAAAAAGGGGACCTTCAGGGCCTGGGCAAAGTATTCGCCGCCGCTTCCGGTAAAGGCCGTGGTGGCGATGTTCTCCTGGCCGTAGCGAGAGATGATTTCGTCAAATATCTCTTTAAGGGCGTCTGCGGGGTTGCCGAAGTGCATCAGGGCCTCCGGGGCGTACTCCACCTCCAACCGGGGCGTCAGAACAACCGAGTGCACAGAATCCGTACCGATGTCAAAACCGACAGCGTAGTGTTTCATGGCAAGTGGTCTTTCATGATGGTTGCGGTTATCTGTTGTGGGAAGGCACGCCATGCGCGGATTGAGCCGCAGGGTTTTCATGGAAAAAAGGCAGGGTGCGGGGCGCTTTGGCGCTGGCGAGCGGCAACGCGTTTCAGAAACGTTCGGGTGTGGTGACGGTCACCCCGGGAAACGGTACGCTCAATGATACCAAAATACCGAAGATAATGAAGAAAAAATTCAATGGGTGTCTTGGGAGAAAAAGTGGCTGGGAAGGCGTATCGCCGCAGATGGCGGGGGGTGGCATGGTGAAAAAAGGTGGTTCGGGTGCGAGGGGATGGAGGGTTCCATTCTGTTGTTCTGTGGCAAAGAGACCCACTTTGTTACCGGTTTTGTCACTGTTCAGCTTGCCTCCGGCGGGTCGCTTTTTTTAAAAAAAAGCTCCGCAAAAAACGTTTCCAATGTGAAAAAGTGGACATTATTTCGGCGGAGCCAGGAAAGGCTTGCTGAATACCTGTTTGTCAAACCCGGTTTTATAAATCAGGCTAATAAGGTTGGCCCCCGGCAGGGCCGCCGGAGGCTTGTTTGAGCTGAATAGTTACAACCGTTTTTTTACTTGATGTACCGGACCCCTTCGCCCTGGGTGACGGTGCCGACGCGGTAGGCTTTTTCGCCCATGGCATCGATGGTGGCCATGACGGCGTCGGCTTCTGCCGGGTCCACGGCGAGGATAAAGCCGATGCCCATGTTAAAGGTCTTGAACATCTCGGCTTCGTCGATGTTGCCCTTCTCCTAGATCAGGGGGAAGAGGGGATGCATCTCCCAGCTGCCCATGGTGATATCGGCACCCAGGCCCTCGGGCAGGACCCGGGGGATGTTTTCGGTAAAGCCCCCGCCGGTGACGTGGACCATGCCGTTGACCGGGTGGTTGGCAAGGATCTCCAGGATCTCTTTGACGTAGATCTTGGTGGGGGCGATGAGGGCCTCGCCCAGGGTCATGCCCAGCTCGTCCACCTGATCGCTTACCTTCATCTCCAGGACGTCGAAGAAGAGCTTGCGCACCAGGGAGTAGCCGTTGGAGTGGATGCCCGAAGAGGGCAGGCCGATGAGGACGTCTCCCTCCTTGATCTTGCTGCCGTCGATGATCTTCTCTTTTTCAACGATGCCCACGGTAAAGCCCGCGATGTCGTACTCGTCGTCGGTGTAGAAACCGGGCATCTCAGCGGTCTCACCGCCGATGAGGGAGGCCCCGGACTGCTTGCAGCCCTCGGCAATGCCCTTGACGATGTCGGCCACCTTGTCGGAGCTGATGCGGCCCGTTGCAATGTAGTCGAGGAAGAAGAGGGGCTTGGCGCCCTGGACCAGGATATCGTTGACGCACATGGCCACCAGGTCGATGCCGGCGGAATCGTGGACGTCCGTGAGAAAAGCGATTTTCAGCTTGGTGCCCACCCCGTCGGTACCGGAGACCAGCACCGGCTTTTTGTAGCCCTCCAGATCCAGCTCAAAGAGCCCGCCAAACCCGCCCAGGCCACCCAGGACACCCTTGGTGAAGGTTTCCTGTACATAGGCTTTCATCTTCTCAACGGCCGCAGCGCCCTCTTCAATATCCACGCCTGCATCAGCATACGTCAGTTTCGTTTTCTCGCTCATATCTTTATCCTCAATATTAGGATGGAATTCTTTAGGGTAAAAAAACAGCCTCCGGCGGCCAGGGGATGATCCCCTGGACCCCATAATGCGAATGCTCACAACCCTCGTTCCTCGGGTTGTTCACATTCGCTGACGGGCTGCGCCCGTAAATAACGGCTCTGGTTGTTTCATTTTCTTCTGCACCCATGATGATGCCGGGAAAATCCACGGGCGAAGCCCGTAAGCAAATGTGACGGCCGAGGAACGAGGCCAGGAGCATTTGCGAACCAGGGGATTTATCCCCTGCTATTCGAACATGAGTTTGTTGACCTCTTCAGGGACGTCCATGGGGTAGTCGCCGTCAAAGCAGGCGGTGCACATGTCGCAGTTGGTCTTGCCCACAGACTCAAGAAGGCCTTTTACGCTGATGTAGCCCAGGGAGTCGGCGCCGATGAGTTCGCGTACTTCTTCGTCGCTCTTGGAGGAGCCCACGAGCTGCTGGCGGTTGGGGGTGTCGATGCCGAAGAAGCAGGGGAATTTCACCGAGGCCGAGCTTACACGCATGTGGACTTCGGTGGCGCCTGCCTTTCTTAAGGCATCCACGATTTTGCGGCTGGTGGTGCCGCGGACGATGGAGTCATCCACCACCACCACGCGCTTGCCCTTGACGTTCTCTTTGAGAACGTTGAGCTTGAGGCGGACGGCCAGCTCCCGGGATTCCTGGTCGGGCTGGATAAAGGTGCGGCCGATGTATTTGTTCTTGATGAGGCCGATGCCGTAGGGGATGCCGGACTCCTGTCCGAAGCCGATGGCCGCGTCGATGCCGGAGTCGGGCACGGCGATGACGATGTCGGCGTCCACGGGGTGCTCCTGGGCCAGGGTTTTACCGGCGCTGCGGCGGGAGCTGGAGACGCTGACCCCGTCGATGACGCTGTCGGGGCGTGCAAAGTAGACGTATTCGAAGATGCAGTGGGCCACGCGCTGGCTGTCGTCGTAGATGATGGACTCCATGCCGTTTTCATCGATGATGACCATCTCGCCGTTTTTCACGTCCCGCACGAGCTCGGCGCCCACCACGTCCAGGGCGCAGCTCTCGGAGGAGAGGACCAGGCCGCCGTCGGGGAGTTTGCCGATGCATAAGGGGCGCAGGCCGTTGGGGTCCCGCACGCCGATGAGCTTGCCCTCGCAGACGATGACCAGGGCAAAGGCCCCTTTGATCTCCCGGACGGTCTTGAGGATGGCGTCCTTAAAGCCCAGGGAGTAGTTCTTGGCGATGAGGTTGGCGATGACCTCGGTGTCGATGGAGGTCTGGAAGATGGAGCCGGAGAGTTCCAGTTCGTCCCGGATCTTGTCGGCGTTCACCAGGTTGCCGTTGTGGGTCAGGGCGATGCTGCCCCCCCGGTAGTTGATGACCAGGGGCTGGGCGTTGGAGACGTGGGACTCCCCTGTGGTGGAGTACCGCACGTGGCCTACGCTGATGGTGCCCTTGAGGGTTTCCAGGATGTCGTTGTTGAAGACGTCCTGGACCAGGCCCATCTCTTTGTAGTGGCGGACCTTGCCTTCGTCGTAGGCGGCGATGCCGGCGCTCTCCTGGCCCCGGTGCTGCAGGGAGATGAGTCCGAAGGCGACCCGGCGTGAAAGGTTTCGGCTTGTCTTGGAGAAGATACCCAGGACACCGCATTCGTCTTTAAACTTGTCGCAATTCATTGTGAATCCTTTGATCATGCCTGTTTACTGGAAGTACCTTACCCCAGACTCAAAAATCTTCATATCGGTTTTGCCGTAAATGTTACCGGCCACATGGTTTCCGATGCGTTCGCTGTGTCCCATTTTGCCCAGGATGCGGCCGTCGGCGCTGGTGATGCCCTCAATGGCGTAGATGGACCCGTTGGGGTTGTAGCTGCCGTCGTAGGTGGCGTTTCCGGCTTCGTCCACGTACTGGGTGGCGATCTGCCCTCCCTTGATGAGTCCGTCAAGGACCTCCTCGTTTGCAAAGAAGCGCCCTTCGCCGTGGGAGAGGGGAGACTCGAACACCTCGCCCACCTCGGTACCTGCAAGCCAGGGCGAGAGGTTGGAGGCCACGCGGGTCTTGGCGTAGCGAGCCACGTGGCGGCCGATCTTGTTGTAGGTGAGGGTGGGGGCTGTCTCCGAGAGGGTGCGGATCTCGCCAAAGGGCAGGAGGCCCAGTTTCACCAGGGCCTGGAAGCCGTTGCAGATGCCGAGCATGAGGCCGTCCCGGTCGTTCAGGAGGCCGTGGACAGCGTCTTTCACCTGCTCGTTTTTGAAAATGGAGGCGATGAATTTACCGGAGCCTTCGGGCTCGTCCCCTGCGGAGAACCCGCCGGGTAGGGCGATGATCTGGGCCCCTTTGATCTTGCCGGCCAGGGTGGCGATGGACTCTTCCACCCAGGCGGCGGTGAGGTTCTTGAAGACCACCACCTCGGCATCGGCACCGGCGCGTTCAAAGGCGCGCTGGGTGTCGAGTTCGCAGTTGGTGCCGGGAAAGGCGGGGATGATCACCTTGGGGCGTGCAACCCGGGTGTTGGCCACATGGACGGTTTTTGCCGTGTGACTTAAGGTTTCGATGGGACCGTGGTGGTCCTCCTTGATTTCGAAGATATCGTTCAAGGGTGCTTCCCACGCGGTGATGAGATCGTCCAGGGCGAGGGTCATCTCGCCGTGGGAGATGGTCGACTCGCCAGTGACCATCCCAAGATCGACATAGGCCGAAGTGAAAAGTTCTGCAAGCTCTTTTTCGGAGCTGACCTCCAGGACCAGGGAGCCGATAGCCTCTTCGGTGAGGATCTCCCGTGTTACCTCGGGGGTGATCTCCATGCCCAGGGTGTTGCCGAAGCACATCTTGGAGATGGCGGCCATGGCCCCGCCCTTGCTGACGGTGTGGGCGCTGATGATGTGCCCTTCGTCCATGAGCCGGGTGATGCGGTCGTACTTTTCCTTGAGGTCGTCAAAGTCGATGACGTCGGCGTCGTTCCGGTTGGCCCGGATCATCACCACGCGGGAGCCTTCCCGCTTGAATTCGGGGGTGATGAGGCGGTTCAGGTCCGTGGCCGCCACGGCAAAGGAGATGAGGGTGGGGGGCACGTCCAGATCTTTAAAGGACCCGCTCATGGAGTCCTTGCCGCCGATGGCGCCGATCTTGAACTCCTTCTGGGCGCGGTAGGCCCCCAGAAGGGCGGCAAAGGGTTTGCCCCAGCGAACCGCTTCCCCTCTCAGTTTTTCAAAGTACTCCTGGAGGGAGAGGTAGATGTTGCGGTAGACGCCGCCCATGGCAACGACCTTGGCCACGCTCTCCACCACGGCGTAGAGGCCGCCGTGGAAGGGGGACCAGATGGCCATCTCCGGGTTGTAGCCGTGGGCCATGAGGGTGCCGGTGCTGGTGTCGCCGTGCTCCACGGGGATCTTGGCGGCCATGCCCTCGGTGGGGGTGCGGTAGGTCTTGCCGCCATGGGGCATGAGGGCGGAACCCGCCCCGATGGTGCTGTCGAAGAGCTCCACCAGGCCCTTCTGGCTGGCCACGTTGAGGTCCGACAGGGTTTCCATCCAGAGGGCGGCGTCATCGCCGCTTTTGTCGCTTTCAAAGACGCTGGCGCCTGCTTCGGGGGATTCCACCTCGATCTTGGTGGATTGGCTCACGCCGTTGGTGTCCAGGAAAGCTCGGGATACGTCGATGATCCAGTTGCCCCGCCACTGGATGCGCAGGCGGCCGGTGTCGGTGATGTCGGCGATGGCCGTGGCTTCCAGGTTCTCGTCCCCTGCCAGGCGGATGAACTCTTCGGCGTTTTCACGCCTCACCACAACGGCCATGCGCTCCTGGGATTCGGAGATGGCAAGCTCGGTGCCGTCCAGGCCGTCGTATTTCTTGGGCACCCGGTCCAGGTAGATGTCGATGCTGTCGGCAAGCTCGCCAACGGCAACGGAGACGCCGCCTGCGCCGAAGTCGTTGCAGCGGATGATCATTTTGGAGACGGTTTCGTTTCGGAAGAGGCGCTGGATCTTACGCTCCTCCGGGGCGTTGCCCTTCTGGACCTCGGCCCCGCAGGTGGCCAGGGACTCTTCGGTGTGCTCCTTGCTGGAGCCGGTGGCCCCGCCGCAGCCGTCGCGGCCGGTTCTGCCGCCCACCAGGATGACGATGTCGCCGGGCTCCGGCACCTCGCGGATCACCTGGTCCTTGGGGGTGGCGGCGATGACGGCCCCCACCTCCATGCGCTTGGCCACGAAGCGGTCGTTGTAGTACTCCTTGACAAAGCCGGTGGTGACGCCGATCTGGTTGCCGTAGGAGCTGTAGCCGTGGGCGGCCCGCTTGCAGATGGTGCGCTGGGGCAGCTTGCCGGGGAGGGTCTCTTCAAAGGGCGTCCTGGGGTCGGCGGCCCCGGTGATGCGCATGGCCTGGTAGACGTAGGAGCGGCCGGAGAGGGGATCCCGGATGGCGCCGCCCAGGCAGGTGGCGGCCCCGCCAAAGGGCTCGATCTCCGTGGGGTGGTTGTGGGTCTCGTTTTTGAACATCACGAGGTAGGGGACTTTTTCCTCGGAGCCGTCCACGTCCACATCCACGTTGATGCTGCAGGCGTTGATCTCCTCGCTGACGTCGATGTCCTTGAGGTAGCCGTCGTTTTTAAGGGATTTTGCCGCGATGCAGGCCAGGTCCATGAGGCATTCGGGTTTTTTGGCGCCGCAGGCGGCCCGGTCTTGCCGGTAGAGGTCGTAGGCTTTCTGGATCTCCTCGGCGTACTTGCCTTCCCGGATCTTGACCTCTTCGATCTCCGTCATGAAGGTGGTGTGGCGGCAGTGATCCGACCAGTAGGTGTCGATGGCCTTCATCTCGGTGATGGTGGGGTTTCGTTTTTCGGTCCCTTTGAAGTAGGCCTGGCAGGAGAGGATGTCCCCCATGCTCATGGCAAAGCCTTCGGCATCTTTAAAGGAGGCCAGCTCGGCTTCGGAAAACTCGGTGAAACCCTCGAACACGGCCACGTCCTCGGGGACCACCGCGTCCATCTCAATGGTTTCGGGCAGCTCCAGGTCCAGCTCGCAGGATTCCACCACGTTGATCATGTGGGTCTTGATCTTGGCCTTGTCCGCATCGGAGAGGCTGCCGTTGACGGCAATGACCTTGGAGGCCCGGATCAGGGGGCGCTCTCCTGCGGTTAAGAGCTGCACGCACTGCATGGCGGAGTCCGCACGCTGATCGAACTGGCCGGGGAGCAGGCCCATGCGGAAGACAAAATCGCACCCCGTAAAACGGGAGGGGTCCTCATACACCTCATCGATGTTGGGTTCGCTGAAGACATTGGCCTTGGCCAGGTCGAAGGTGGCGTCGTCAAAGCCCGTGCACTCATAGCAGTTGATGATGCGCACATCGGAGACCCCGTCGATGTTCAGGTTGTGGGTGAGGTCCGAAAGCAGGTGGTCGGCCTCGACCTTGAAGTTATCTCTCTTTTCAACAAAGACCCGTCTGATTCTGTTTGGCATGGAAAGACCCCTGAATAATGTATGTGTTTCTCGTTCACGGTTCCGCCGGATCCCGGGGGACCGTGAACCGGTATCGCCTCAATGTGGGGCGGGCCCTGGGGGCTCGCTTCCTGATGACACCCTTGACTTACCATAGGTGGTTTTATAAATGTAATTAATAATTGTAACGTCAATAACAGGTATTGCTAATATAAGGGCGGATTGTGAACGTTAATTTTGAATTGTACAAGGTCTTTTACCATGCGGCCAGGCTCCTGAGCTTCACCCGGGCGGCCGAGGCCCTTTTTGTGACCCAGAGCTCCGTCTCCCAGTCCATCAAGCAGCTGGAGACCCAGCTGGGAGCCCTTCTTTTTATCCGCAACCGGCGGAACATGCAGCTCACCAAGGAAGGGGAGATGCTCTTTTTCCATATCTCCGAGGCCTTTGATCTGATCAAGGCCGGGGAGCGGAACATCGAAAACACAAAGGCCCTGGGGTACGGTGAGGTGACCATCGGGGCCAGCGACACCATCTGCCGCTACTTTCTCCTGGATTACATCAAGCGCTTCCACGAAGACTACCCCAACATCAGGATCAGCATCACCAACCAGCCCTCCATGCAGACCCTGGATGAGATTGCCGGGGGGAAGATGGACTTCGGGGTGGTGAACCTGCCGGAGTCCATGGGGGTCAAGGGGGTGAACATCACGGAGATCAAGGGGTTTCAGGAGGTGGCCATTGCCACGGATGCCTATGTCCGGAAGCTTCCGGCCCGCCCCTCCATCAAGGACCTCAAGGACGTGCCCCTGATCACCCTTACCTCCAACACCAACACCCGCAGGTACCTGGACGCCTTTTTCCGGGCGCAGAAGGCGGTGCTGCGGCCGGAGTTCGAACTGGAGAGCATCGACCTCATCGTGGATTTTGTCCGCATCGGTCTGGGCGTGGGGTTTGTCATGGCCGACGCCATCCCCGCAGATGATCCCGTGGTGCGCGTCCTTGATCTTAAAGAGACCCTTCCGTCCCGCTCCATCGGTATCGTCACCCATAAGAACAGCCCATTGAGCATCCCCACCGAGCATTTTATGAAGGTCCTGATCCAGGGCCGGTAACGTCAGGTCCCGGCCGTCGTGACTTGTCTTGCCGGCGATATATGAGGCAATCAAGTTCTGAAAAGGGCCCTTTTCTTATCTCTGTCCTTTGGCGGTGCTTCGTGGCCGTTTTGCATACAGGTCCAATTTTTCAAGGACATCTCGTTGCTGATTTCCGCGAAACACCGTTGGGCCTTTTGCATCGCCATTTTGGGCTTGTTTGCTGCTTTCCTGCGATGGGTGAGCAAACGCCACTAAGGCTTTGATTGTTTGATCAAATGGAGCCGTCATGATTGCTTTATAGCGCTGTTTCACTACTTTTTCTAATGTGAAAAGATATAAAATTCTTTACATGCAATATACTTGTGCCTATGATTTTCCTGTTTTACGTGGTTGTCAGGCGAAATAGGTAGTGTTTTTTATTGATGTATTATTTACTCAATTTGAAATAAAAATCCGGAAAACAGCCCTGCGTATTCCTTATTGTTTGGTTTTTCACGTATCACCGCCTTTTCCTGTATCAGCCAGTATCCGAGGCCTGCCTCGCGACCCTTGATGATTGATGTACCCCCTCACCGCCGAAGTGAGCGTTTTGCGTCCTCCCCCCCCATTTTCAGCCTGTGGCGAGCAACGGGAGATGTGAACTGTGCCCTTCATCCGTGTGAACGGGTTGCGTCTCCGCGTTGAAGGGCCCTTACCGTCTTTACTATCAAAGAAATCCAAAAGGAATGAGACATGAAAAAGTCCCTGTTGCTCACCGCTGTGATGATTTTTTTTCTGTCGGGTGCCGCCCATGCCGCCCTGACCTTCGGGGTAATTCCCTTAGAGGACAAGCAGATCATGGAAGCAAAATTTACCCCCCTTGCCGGGTACCTGAGCAGGGAGCTGGGAGAGCCGGTGACCCTGCGCGTCGGTGACAATTACGAAGCCATTGAAGCGGCCCTGGTCTCCGGCGAGCTGGCCTTTGCCTACATCGGGCCCGTGGGCGCGGTGAAGGTGAACGCTCAGAAAAAAACGGTGATCCCCATCGTCAAGGTTGTGAAGAAAGGCTCGCCCTTCTACAAATCCTATGTGGTTGCCCCCAAAGACTCGTCCCTGGCCTCGGTTGCCGATCTAAAGGGCAAGGTCTTTGCCTTTGGTGACAAGGGCTCCACCTCCTCCTACCTGGTGCCCAGGTACCTGCTGGCCAAGCAGGGCGTGACCCTCGATGCCTTGGGCAACCATCTCCTCACCGGTTCCCACTCCAATGTGGTGCGGGCGGTCCTGGACGGCAAGGCCGCTGCAGGGGGCATCAAGGAGAGCGTGGCCCTGAAAAACAAAGATGCCCTGAAATTCCTCGCCATCTCCAAGCCCATCCCCAACTTTCCCATCTGTGCCAACATCGAGGCCCTGGGCAAGGAAAAGGCAAAAACGCTCCAGAAGCTTCTGGAGACGCTGCCCGCCGACGCCCCGGAGATGAAGTCCATCAACACCAAGTACGACGGATTTGCCAGGGCAACCATCGGGGACTACCGGATCATCCAGGCCATCATGAAGCAGCAGTAGACCGGCTGGTTCCGATCCGGGTCAGGCGCGCAATGCCCCTTTCGGTGCGGGGCGTTGCGCGGTGGCGTGTGCACCGTGAGATGCGAGGGGGATGAGAGTGAAACTCAAGGTTAAGTTGTTGCTGTCCATGATCATCGTGGGGATCCTGCCGGCGTTGTTTGTGGCGGGGTATGCCAGCTACAGGATTTCAGGGTTTATCGAGTCGCGGCAGTCCGAGCAGATGGTGGCGGACAGCCGGATCGCAGCCGAATATCTGGAGGAGGTTCTGGACCACCGGGTCCGGGATATCCGTTTGCTGCTGGCAAACCCCATCCTGGGCCAGTCACTGATCACCGATTTTGATTACGGGGATGTGGACACCCTGCTCACCGGCCTGGTCCGGGACAAGGACAATCCCTTTTCATTTTTCATGGTGACAAATAAAGAGGGCACCTGTGTGTCGGCCAGCGAACCCGGCCTCATCGGTGCCCGGCACGGGGAGGAGGCCTGGTACCGCCAGACCCTGGCCCGTGGAACCTATTGGTCGGACTGGCACGAGCAGCCCGAGGGCTCGGTTCTTACCCAGCCCCCCTTTGGCGGGGATAACCGGTACACCATGGTCATCGCCACGGTAATTCATGATGCGGACGGCGGGGTGCTGGGCACCCTGAGCGCCCGGGTGAAGTGGCAGCTGGTGCAGCAGTGGCTTGAGGGCAGGGTAAGCAGCTTCCGGGATCTCGGCTGGGCAACCAAGTCCCTTACCGTGGTGCGCTCCGACGGCACGGTCATCGGCCATGAAGAGGGAAGCGCCGGGTATGGCCGGAACATCCGGGAGAACCTGGGGGAGGGGTCGGACAATCTGACTATTCTGGAGACAGTGGGGCAAGGCTTTTTCAGCGATACCACCAAAGGTCACGCCACCGTGTACGGGTTTGCCACCGCGGACTTCGGCGACTTCACCTGGAAGGTGCTCACCTCTGCCTCTGAAGATGAGTTTTTCCAGGTCAGGCAGGAGTTTCTTGTGGCCATGGTGGTGGTGTGCATCCTCTGTTTTCTGGTGGCTGTGGGGCTGGGGCTCTTTACAGGCAACGGCATCGTGCGCCCCCTGAACCGGGTGGTCTCCATGCTCCAGGGCATTGCCACCGGAGAGGCGGATCTGACGGCCAGGCTTCCCATGGCCGACGGCCGGGGAAAGCCCGATGAGATCGGGGCCCTGTCCCTTGCCTTCAACACCTTCATCGGCAACCTGGAGCGCCTGGTGCGAAGTATCCGGGGCAACGCCGAGACCATCGGCCATGCATCGGTGAACATGGACCGCATCGCAGGGGAGATGTCCGGGGGAGCCCGCCAGATGTCGGCGGACTTAGGGGCGGTGGCCTCCTCCTCCGGGGAGATGAACGCCAGCATGGATGCCATGGCAACGGCCATCGACGAGTCGGATCGCCTGGTGGGGCTCATGGCCGAGTCGGCCAAGACCATGACCGCGAGCGTGAAGGAGGTGGCCCTTCAGTCGGAGCAGGCCAAGGAGATGACCCGGGAGGCCGTGGCCCAGGCCGAGCTTGCCAACACCAGCGTGGAGGCCCTGGGCAAGGCCGCCGGCCAGATCACCCTGGTGACCGAGACCATCAAGGAGATCGCCGACCAGACCAATCTTCTGGCCTTGAACGCCACCATCGAGGCGGCACGGGCCGGGGAGGCGGGCAAGGGGTTTGCGGTTGTGGCCGATGAGATCAAGGCCCTTGCCAGGCAGACCGCCGAGGCCACCCTGGAGATCGAGGACCGGGTCTCAGGGGTGCAGGATTCCACCAGCCAGACCGTGCAGGTGATCGACCGCATCACCCAGAGCAGCACCCGGGTCAGCGACATGGTGAGCACCATTGCCACGGCCGTGGCCCTGCAGGCCGACGCCAGCCGGGAGATCGTCGCCAAAGCCGACGACGTCTCCCACTCCATGCAGGAGGGAAACGAGCATGTGGTCAGCGCCTCGGGCGTCAACGGCCTGGTCTCCCGGGAGATCTCGTCGGTGAAGGGCGCTGCCGACGGCACCGCCCACCGGTGCATCGAGGTGGGCGGGTTTGCCGGAGAACAGAAACATATCGGGATTGTCCTGCAGGAGGCCATCGGCCGGTTCAAGGTTTCTGCGCCCCCCTTTGACATGGGCAAGGTGAAAAATGCCCACTTTGACTGGAAGATGGGCATTGAAACCGCCCTCCAGGGCATCCGGGCCATGGAGCCCGGCGAGGTGCCCGGCCACGGGGCGTGTGCCTTTGGCCGCTGGTATGCCTCGGTGGGCGATTCCGTGGCCGTCCTGCCCCAGTACCGGGTCGTGGGGGGCTGCCACCAGGAGGTCCACACCCGCGCAGAGGCGGTGGTGGCCCTGCATGCCCAAGGAAAGGCCGAGGAGGCCCGGGCAGAGCTGATCCGCTTTGAAGAGGCCCGAAACGCCCTGTTCGAGGCCCTGGATGAGCTCTATCTGTGTCGGTGACGTCCCGGGGGCCATGCAGGCTTTGATCCGACTATTTTCCGGGGTCAACAAACTCAATGTTGGCTTCCCGTGAAAAGTCATGCAGGGCCCCGACAGCCTCGATGGATTTCGGGTACAGGTCGTGGAAGAGAATGATCCCTTTTCTCCACAACAGGATCAGGGTGGTCACTCGGTCGGAGAGCTGGTCGGGTCCGATTTTCCTGTTCCAATCCTGGCTGTCGATATTCCAGAGGGCCACGGGGCTGTGGTGTACGGTGCGAAGGTGCGCGATCATCTCCGGGGTGCGCTGACCGTACGGAGGGCGAAATCCGATGCGGTTGGAAGGGATTGAAAAAACAGTTGAGATCAGGGCATGGGTCCTGTCTATGGATGATTGCCACTGGGCGTACCTGGGGTGGGCCTTGTGGGTATACCCGTGGGAACCCACATAGTGTCCGGCATAAAGGGCTTGGGCTTTTTCAGGGGGCCATGTTTCCAGGCGCTCCCCCAGTAGAAAGAACGCCGCCTTAAGGTGTCTGCTGTTCAGCTCAGAGATCATTTTCCCGGTGACCCCATTGGGGCTGGGTCCATCATCAAAGGTCAGGATGAATTGCTTGTCGCTGAGTTCAAACCCGTTGCGTTCGGATTGATCCAGTTTCAGAATTTCACTTGTGATCCTGGGGAAGAGGGCAGCCAGGCGCAGTTGCTCGTACACGTAGCGGGTGTGGAATTTTCGGGAACGCTCTTTCCACTGATCGTACTCGGGAGGAAGGGTGAGGTAGTGGGGCCGCATCAGGTCCAGGTAGGTCTCTGCGGAATCAATTTTTGAACCACCGCCCCACCCTTTGGTGTCCTGCCTTTGGGCCGCATTGAAATTTTTAACCAGCTCGTCCCGGGCAAAACGGACCCACCTCCCTACAGATGCCATGTCGGGCTCTTTGACGCCGGTGAATGCCCGGATCGTCTCTGTACTGCCTGTGTCCACGGCGCTCAGCACATCGAGGAAATGATAGCCCTCGAAGGCTGAGGCCCGGTCAAAGGCGGCATTGCTGTCAATGGCTTCCGGCCAGGTCTTTCTGTCATAGGTTGCTATTTTTTCGGGGCCCGCGGCATGGGCGGCGGAGGTGAAGATGAGTAAAAGAACCAGAATGTATCTCATTTGTAACCCCTCTCTTTCGGATCAGGCAAAACAGGGCCCCCGGCAGGATCGCCGGAGGCCGGCAGGGATTACATCCCGAGCTTCTCATTCATGCGGGCGATGCCGGAATCGTAAGCGCTGTGGCTTTTGAACGACTTGGCCCAGATAAAGTTCTGGAGCGCCTCTTCGTACTTGTTCTGCGCCTCGAAGATTCGAGCGATGTTGTAGTAGGAGCTGGCGCTGACGGTTTTCTTGTGTTTTCCCCTTGCCAGGGCAATGGCCTTTCTGTTGGCCCAGATGGCATTGGGGTAGTCGTCTGCCCGCTGGTAAGCCAGCCCGAGGTTGCTGAAGGCCTGGGCATAGGTGGGGTCTTTTTCGATGGACTCTTTGTAGTAGTAAATGGCTTCATCGTATTTTTTCTTGTGATAAAGCTCTTCGCCCTTCTTGTTCATGTCCCGTGAGATTTTACGGGAGAACCGGATCTCCTGGGCTTTTTTGAGGGGGCCGACCAATGCCCTGGGCTTTCCGCCGGAGAGTTCGATCTTGGAGAAGCCGACGGTATCTCCGCTGGCCTTTTCGATGGTGACCTTGAACTGTGTGATGGGCAGGTCTTTTTCAAAAGTCCCGGAAATAAGACCGCTTCCGGGATCAACTTCGTAGTGGCGCTTGTCGTCTCCGTTGAGGGTTACGGAGATGCTCGATGGCATGTGTACGCCGTTTTTCGGAGGGTGGATGGTAAAATGGTCGGCCATAACCGGTTCAGTGAAGTTCAGGGCGATCCACTCTTTCACGCCGCTTCCGGCTACGCCTTCGGCCCAACAGGTGTTTTTGTCCCCATCAACCACAAAGTGGGGTGAGTAGGGGCTTTCGTTGCCTTTCAGGCTGTATCGCCGACTGGATGCGGTCACCCAGCTCGGGGCCTGGTATTGGGTGACATTGTCTGCCAGGGAGTGGCCTGCAAGGGTCAGTTCGACAGATCTCCAGGTGAAATCGTAGGACGGGCGGCGGCTTGCGAAGGTGAGGGTGTAGTTGCCGGAGCTCCCCCCTGCAATCTGGGTGATGATGCGTTTGAACTGGCCTGAGTCCTTGTCGTAGAAGGTACCGCCCAGCTCAGAGGTCATGGCCTTGTACTGGTCGATGTTGGGGCCCACCACGTGGAGCTGGATGTTTCGCTCCGCCAGGTTCGTGATGATCTCCTGCATGGAGAGGGGGGTTATGGCGTCCCGGGCATGGAAGGTCGCGTCGGTGATCAGGATAAAGATGACCCGTGCATCATCTCTGAAGGGCTGGCGGTAAGCGGCCTCTATGGCGTCCAGTGCATTTTCCGGTTCATCCTCGCCTCCGGTCGCTCGCAGGGAGGAGACCCAGGTTTTGAAGTCCTCGGCGTTTTTTGTGCGCCTGAATGGGTTGTTGATGGTGTCTTTGTAGGTGATCAGGCCCAACTCATAGTCAAATCCCGATGACTGGATGATATCGGCAAACTCAATGGTTTTCTCTTTGAGTCCTTTGATTTCGTATGCCATGCTGCCGGTGTCGTCAAAGACGAAGACGATATCCACCTTGTTGTGTTTCATCTCCTCCGCTTTTTTTGCTTCAAATCCTGTCATTTCAACGGATTTTAAATCTTCCATAAGGGAGAATTGCTCAGGCTTCAGGCCGTAAACGGGGTGACCGTTGCTGTCCAGGATGTTCACGTTCAGCTGGATCTGGGGGAAATCAGTGACGATGGGCTGAATGAAGGCTTTGCCTGTGGCTGCGTGTGCTTGGGCAATGGAAAAAATGCCCACGAGAATCAATGAGCAGATTTTAATGATGTTTGACATGGAACTTCCTTTCTCTTTGGCACGTCAGGTTACACCAGTTGGGAGGGCCATCAGAAAAACTTTTCCGGTAGGCAAATAAGAAAACGCTTGGTGAGGGACGTTGGGACGAAATGATGAAGCAAGGTGTCCGGCTATCCGTTGGGAAACATCTTGTAATAGCACCTGTTTTGTATGATTCGCAGGCGAAATTCCGGGTATGATATTTCGAAAAGAATAGAAATGTCAACCTTATCTGACGTGCCGGGGCGAAGAAAAGGGGGATGCATGATATCTGGGGGTTAAGGGGAGGGACGTTGAGCCATGATCTCTTGGTGGTGCTTTTGGGAAAGGGGGTAGAAACCGGCAACGGCAAGAGCCACAATGCTCAAGAGGCAGGGGACAAGGGCGTACAGGGTCCGTAAGGCAAAGATGGCCTCTGGTCCCTGGGGCTGGCCCGCCTCGTAGCCGAAAAATCCGAGGGCCCAGAGGCCGAGGCCTGCCCCTGTGGCACCGGCCATTTTTTTTGCCACGGAGAAGACCCCGATGTACTGGCCTTCGCGTCGTTTGCCGGTGCGGGATTCGTCGAAGTCGATGACATCGGCGGTGAGGGCGGAAGGGAGGGCAAGGCCGGCGCCGAAGCCGATACCCGAGACAAAGACCAGGGCCCCGTAGACCCCTTCGTCACCCGGTCCAAGCCAGAAGACATAGAAGAAGGCGCCGGTGTTGATGGCCATGGAGGCCATCCACGCCGCTTTTTTCCCGATTCGCCTGGCAAGCCGCACCCAGGCGGGGAGAAAAACGACCCCCGAGACAAAATAGAGGAGCAGGAACAGCTCGGCCCGATTGGATTCAAGGACGTGTTCCACATAAAAAAGGATCAGGGTGGCGGGCATCTGGGCGGCGATGGCGCTGAATGCAAAGGCCACGACCAGAATGCCGAAGGGTTTGTTGTCCAGGAGGGGGGCCAGGCTCTCTTTGAGATGAAACGGCTCCGGCACGGCTGTGGTGGCGTGTTCCCGGACCCTGACAACGCAGATGCCGCAGCAGGCCAGGATCAGGGGAATGTAGACAAGGGACATGATGAAAAAGACGGTGTGGTCGGTAAATGAAGTCCCGGTAGATCGCAGGGTGGTGCGGATGATGACGGGGACGATGGCCGCCATCATGGTGCCGGCGATGAGAAACCCGTCCCGATAGCCGAAGAGAACCGTTCGTTCATGGTAATCAAAGGTGAGCTCCGGGCCCAGGGCTTCGTAAGGCACCACCGCAACGGTCCAGAAGAGGAAGACCAGGGCCAGCCAGATGAAAAACCAGGCCGTGGTCCAGGGCAGGCCGAGTTGGGGCGGATTGAAGAGGCAGGCGATGGCCAGGCAGAGAACGGTGGCCCCCACCGCGATATAGGGTCGTCGCCTGCCCAAGGGGCTGGCGGTGCGGTCGGAGAGCATGCCCATGACAGGATCGGTGATGGCGTCAAAGAGCCTCAGCCCCAGAAGTCCCGCCCCCACCACGGCAATGTCCAGGCCCATGACGTCGGTGTAGAATTTGGGGATGTAGATGTAGACGGGGATGCCCACCACGGCCATGGCAAAGGCGGGCAGGGCGTAGGCGAGCTTGACCGGACGGGGCAGCTTATGGGGGCCGGGTTTCACTTCGCCCCCAGGAGTCGCTTTCGAAAGGCCTTGTCGATGGGGGCGTCGCCAAGCCAGACGGCAAACATGGCCCGGGCAAAGTCAGGCCCCTGAAAGGTTCCCAGGAGGATGCCGTTGAGGGTGAGGGCAAGGCCCGATTCCGGCGTGTAGGTGAGGGCGTAGCGGTCGGTGGGGGCAACGGAGCGGAAGGCGCGGCAGAGGCGGTACAGCTCCGGGGCGATGCGGGAAAAGGTATCTGCGTCGGTGTTTCTCTCCACCATGGCGCGGGTGGCCTCGGCAAAGTCCTCGGCCTCGATGGCCTGGAAGTATTCGAGGACCAGGTGCTTGGGCACGTCGTCAAGCACTGCATTTGACGGGGTGGCCCTGGACATGTAGAGGGCCCCGGCATAGGCCTTGATAAACCGAAGGTAGCGCAGGGTGGCAACGCCCCTTAAGTGCAGCGGGGTGGGGGCGTCGGGGTAGACCAGGGCAAAGCGGACCCCGTCGATGGTGGCCGCTGGCTCCAGGCCGTGGGCCGGGATGCTCCAGAGGGCGACAATCAGGAAAAGGGTGGCGCGTTTGATGGCGATCATGGCACTCCTCGGGCCCGGCTTTGTGGTGCGGGCCGCATCGGATAAAATGAGGGTGAGCATTATCCCGTGCTCTCCGTGAGCACCCGGCGACGCAGGGCGTGCTCGTGACTTTCAAGGGCCGAGAAAAGCTGCCTGCGTTCGTCTTCTGACTCACGGGTGCCGGGAAATACATGGGTGCCGTGGGGCCTGCGGTCCAGCCAGAAGAGGCCGGAGCACCGACCGGGCGGCTGAGCTGCGGCAAGCCAGACCAGGGTGTCGGCTCCCTGGGCAGGGGTTCTGAGCAGGGGCCGGATCGTTTTGTGAAATTGGGGCAGGGAAGCGGCAAGACCCGGGGTGTCCACCCAGCCTGGGTGCATGGCGTGGACGGCAAAGGGGCGGTGGCGAAACATTCCGGCCCAGTGCTCGGTCAGGATTACCAGGCCCCGTTTGGCCCATGCGTAGGCGGTGGGCCCGTCGTAAGGGACACGTTCCATCTCCAGGTCGTCCACGTGGATCTTCTGGGTGTACATCCCCCCGGAGGCCACGTTGAGGATGCGTGGCTCCTTTGCCCTGCAGAGGGCGGGCAGGAGCCTCCGGGTGAGGGTGAACACGCCCAGCAGGTTGGTGGCAAAGGTGCGCTCCAGGCCTTCGTCTGTGGTCTCCCGTTGTGGGAACAGGGCTCCGGCGTTGTTGATGAGGACATCGATGCAGGGCGTCTCCAGAAGGATCTCGTCTGCCACCCGGTGGACTTCGGCCATGATGCTCAGGTCTGCGACGGCCACGTTGATCTTATGGTTGCCCGTGACGCGGGTGAGCTCCCGGCTTGTGGCAAGTGCCTTTTGTCTGTTGCGGGCGATGAGGATGAGCCGGGCGTCCCGCCGGGCAAGTCCCAGGGCCGCGGCCTTGCCCAGGCCCGATGTGGGACCGGTGAGGACAACGGTTTTGCCGGTGAGGAGTTCGGTGTCGGGCCGCCAGAAGGGTTTGGCAAGGCTGTGTCCCCACTTGCTGAAGCCCAAGGCCCCTGGCAGCACCAGGCGATCGGCCACGGCATCAACGGGGTGGACCCCCTGGTGAAACAGGGAAACGGACCGGGGCGGTCCCGGGCAGGGGGAGAGGGCCGTCTTCATGCCGTCCATGGCGGCCCGGGCAATGCGTTCCAAGAGGGGGCGCACCACCGGCGCAAGTCGGGGCGGCATGTCGGGCAGGTCAAAGCGGGCCGTGTAGGTCACCGTGGTCCGGGAGCCGCTTTCGGTCATTTTAATGGTGTCGGTGACGGCAAAGGAGTCTCCGGTTCCCTTGAGCACCACCCGGAAGGGGGGATGGTACTCTGTGATGGTGTAGACCATACGCATGGAAAAGATGCCGTACCTGAGGGACAGTGCAAAGGCCGTCCCCACCCCCACGGGGCCGTCGGATACCTTTTGGGACGATACCACGCCGGGATCCCATTGCTCGATGAAGGAAAAGTCGCTGACGACGCGGAAGGCCTCGTTAATGGGCCTTCGAACGGCAATGGCTTTCGTGATTTCAATCATGGATCCCCCTTTGCGTGAGGGTCGAGCTGTTTTTACCCACGGACCGACGGGGCATGGGGCACGTCGGGTGCGCCATGGTGGCCGGGTTCGGGCTGGCGAGCCGGGAGGCAATGAATTTGGGTGACGGGCAATCTGTATGTGGCGTGAGAAGTAACTTTTTAGAATTACCGCAAAATACACGGCAGTGTCAAATGCTTCGGCTGAAGAGGGTGCCCCCGGCGATGGGATTTGCCCCTTTTTTCATTCCACGTCATGACCGATTGGGATATATTTAAGATCTATAGCCCAACCTAAGCCCGGATATATCATGGGAAAACAGACAGTCAGGATGAAAGCTGTATGATTTCAGAGTGCTATGACGAAAATGTCAGCTATTTTGAAAATGTAAACCAGGGTTTGCTGTTTGATTTTCTCACCCTTCGGGCGAGCCGTGTGCACTCATCTGCGGCGTTATCAGAGCCTTGAGATAACAAACCACATCTGCAGCTCTGATGCCTTGCACATGAGCGCACCCGACTCGTGAAATACCCGGGCCATAAGCGACGTCATCCCTCAGGATTTCGGGAGGCGTCGGCGCGTGCCCTGTCGGTCCCCGCCATGTTCCGAGAGTGCAGATATCTCCTTAGAGGACGCAATACAGGACGAGATGTGTATCCCTGATTTAAAGAAATACGAAGGTTACCTACTGGCTCCTCATACAGGCCCGAGGATTCTCTTTTTCAGCGGCGGGACCGCCCTGAGCGAGGTCTCCCGGGAGCTGACGCGGTATACCCACAACACCATTCATATCATGACCCCCTTTGATTCCGGCGGTAGCAGCGGGGAGCTTCGCCGGTGGTTTCACATACCGGCCATGGGCGATATCCGAAGCCGCCTGCTTGCACTGTCGGACGCGGCGACCGGCGAGGGACAAGCCGCCGCCGCACTTTTTTCGCATCGGTTTTCCCGGGACATGCCCCGGCACGAAGCGACCTCGGAGCTCGCCGCCCTGGCAGGGGGGACCCATCACCTGTTCCAGGGGCTCTCCCTGCGGACCGGAGAGGTCCTCTGCCCGCACTTCCGACGGTTTATGGAGTCCATGCCCGAGGCCTTTGACCTGAGGGGCGCCTGCATGGGCAATCTGGTGTTGACCTCCGCCTGCCTTGCCTCAAGCCGCGGCATGGCATCGGGGATCAGTCTGGTGGCGGCCCTTGTGGGGGGGCACGGCGAGGTGCATCCGGTGGTGGCCGAGGACATGCATATTGCCGCTGCCCTGGCCGACGGGTCCGTGGTGGTGGGCCAGCACCTTTTAACCGGCAAAGAGGGCGGGGCCATCCAGTCTAGGATCACCCGGGTGTGGCTGACCTCTTCCCTGGACGACACCTCCCCTGTCAAGGTTGCCATCGACGGGGAGACCGCCAGCCGCATCGCCGATGCCGAGCTGATCTGTTTTCCCATCGGCAGCTTTTTTACCAGCGTGATCGCCAACATCCTGCCGTGGGGCGTGGGAAAGGCCGTTGCCGCCAATCCCTGTCCCAAGGTGTTTGTACCCAACCCCTTCGAAGATCCCGAACTGCTGGGCTACAGCGTGGAGGACCAGGTGGCGACCCTTCTGGCCTACCTTGTTGAGAGCGGGGCTCCCCGGGGGCGGGACGCCCTTCAGTTCGTGCTGGTGGACAGCCGCAAAGGGCACTATCCCGGCGGGCTGGACACACAAGCCATTCAGGCCATGGGGGTTGACGTCATTGATGTGCCCCTCATCGGGGATGGCCCCGGGACGGGCATCGACAAAAGGCTCCTGACCCGGGCCCTGCTTTCGTTTACCTGAGGGCCGTTGGATCCTCTGGTCGCCGTGCCCGTCCCGGGCAGGGCAAAGGAAAGAGGCCATGACAGACAAAACCATGTCATCCGAAGAGGTCGGGCGAAGGCTTTTTCCCCGGCAGGGATTTTCCTCCGAAGTCGCCGAAGGGGACCTGGAACGTTTTCTGGGGCTCGTGGCAACGGAGCTTGCTCCCTGGCAGGTGGAGCAGGTTACACGGCCCCCTGTGGTGCATCATCGCCAGGAGGCGCTCCTGGCGGTTCACTGGCACCCCGAGTTTGTCCCCATGTCCTTGATCAGGCAGCGATTGAAGGCGGCCTTTCCCAATATCCAGGAAGCCCTGATCATTCCCACACAGCACAACCAGATGATGAGCTGGGGCGGCTACAGCGGTGTGGAGGTGGACTGCTACGCCAAAAAGTTCAAAAGCAAGGTGCAGCTGCTGCTCCATTTCACCGACGAGAAGGTCCAGGAAGCCCATGTGCTCAAATCCATGCTGGAGCTCACCGCAAAGTACCGCTCTTCCCAGCTCTTTGATTTCATGGACACCATCATCAAGCCCCGGGAGGAGAGGATCAATCAGGCGGCCATGGCCACGGGGGCCGATGCTGAGGTCGTCGCCTTTACCCGGGCCCAGGTGACCCGCATCCAGACGCTTCTGGATGAAAACTGGCCCAAGGTTCCTGCCATCTCCGTGAAAAACAAGCTCCTCAAAAACTGGTTCGACACCCTGCGCCCCGAGGTGGGTGACCTTGCCATCGGCCGGGTCCAGGCTTACCTGCAGGCGGTCAAGCAGATCGTCAAGGCCCATTTCCCCTTGAGCTATTTCTACCGGGCCTCCGAGGTCATCGAAGAGGCCCGCAACTTGGGGGGAGGGGTTGTGATTCCCCATCCGGAGGAGTTCTGGCCCATCCTTCTTGCCGGCTACGACGTGGACGGCATCGAGACCTGGAACCCCCAGTCCCAGCGCTACACCGAGTTTCTCATCTCCGTTGTGAACGATCAGAACCGAAAGAACGCCGCAACTCGGCGAAAGCAGCTGATTTTCATGGGGGATGACTGCCACATGGGAGAAAAAACCAAGGCCAGGGAGCTTCAGGACGAGGCCAAGGCAAGCCGTGAGATCGGTTACCAGCCTGCCTGGGACAACCTGGATATCCGGAAGAAGCTGGTGATCCACGGCGTCAGCAGGCGCTCTGTCATTCGTGAGTACAGGGAGCGCCTCAAGGGGTAACCGTATCGTGCGCAACAGGCACCCACAGGCCGGAGAGCGTGAGTTGTCTTCGGGTTTGGGACTGACCGGCCATTCCATTCACACCTTCAGGAGCCCTTCCATGTCCGATGAAAAATTTCTTTTCGATTCCCTTCAGGACAACGACACCATCACGGCATTTCTGACCTCCCTTACCGAGGGCTTTCGCAAGGGGGCCATCGCGTTGTCCACCAACGGAGCCGCCATCGACCTCCACCCGTCCGGGCTCCTCAATTTTACGGTGAAAGCCAAAAAAAAGGCGGGTCACACCAAGCTGAGCATCACCGTGAGCTGGCGAGACGGTGAGACCCAGGAGGGGCAAGGGGACCCCCCGTTGCAGGTGAGGTAACCCATGGAGACTCCGGAGGGCCTTGACCAACATTTCCGATTCCTTGTCCTGGCTTTGGAGACCCAGGCCCGGGGGACCCAGATCTTCCTTCTGGACCCCGTGCGGAAGGGCATGCCCAAGCTCCACTCTCGCAAGAGGTACATCGACAACCTGAAAACCGTGGTGGACAACGAGTGCTTCGGGCTCATCCACAGCCGCGCCTCCCTGTCGCGCTCCCTTGTGAACAGGGTTCGTGCCGCCCAGAGAATCTGCGACAGCCTGGCACGTATCGGGGATATCCTGGTAAGCGTTGCGGAGCAGGCCGCGGACCATAGCTGCCGGGAATTCCAGGCGGCGATGGATGTGGAGGGGACTTTTTCACCCATTACAGCGGGCCTTGCGCCGATTCAAAGGGCCCTGGCCAAGGGCAAGATGGACGCCGCCCTGTCCATCTGCCGGGTGGGGTCCGAGCTGGACCGCGCCTGCGCAAACGGTGCGGAGAAGCTCATGGCGGCCCTGCAGGAAGGGGGCGACCCGGGGCACCTTGTTTCCGTCCTCTGTGTTTTGAGGGACCTGGGGCGGGTGGGATGTGAACTCCTCAACATCGGCGAGGCGATTCTTTTTTCCATTCTGGGTGAACACATCGACATCGAGCAGTTTCACGCCCTGAAGAAAACCCTGTCCAAGTCTGGGCGTGCCGACTCCGTGGAAAGCATCGATTACCGTGCCATCAAGGGCACGCGGTCCGGGTGCCGGGTGGGAGAGGTCAGGGGCGCGGGCACCCGGCACGAGGCCGGGAGCCGGATCTACAAAGAGGGACCCTTGGAAAAAATCAGGCGGGAGAAAGAGAACAACAGCCGGTGGCAGCAATACTGCCCGGGCCTGGTGCCCGAGGTCTACAGCTTTCATGCCCAGGGGAAGAACGGGTCCCTTCTCCTTGAGTTCCTGCCGGGGGAGACCCTGGACGCGGTGATTCGATCGGCAGAAGAGGCCGTGGTGAAAAGCGCCCTTGACACCCTTGAGCGCACCCTGTTTGCCGTGTGGGACCGCACAGCCGTAACAGCACCCCGGGCAACGGACTACATCCACCAGATTCAGGCCCGCCTGGCCGATGTGCTGGCGGTGCATCCGGCATTTTTCCGGGAGAGCACCTCCGTGGGCCGCGCCGCCGCCCATTCCGTTCGGGAGCTCCTGACCGGTTGCGCGGCCATTGAAAAGGAGCTGGCAGCTCCGGTGTCCGTGTTTATCCACGGGGATTTCAACACGAGCAACGTGGTGTACAATAACGCCACCGGGCGCGTGCATTTCATCGACCTGCACCGATCCCGGGACTTCGACTACGTTCAGGACGCCTCGGTGTTTCTGGTCTCCCTGTTTCGCACCCCGGTGTTCGACGCCGACTGCCGTCGGCGGATCAACGGGGCCATCGGCAGGTTCCACAAGGGCGTTGAAGCGTTTTCCATACAGCGCGGCGACGCCTCCTTTGCCGTTCGGCTGGCCCTTGCCCTGGCCCGGTCTTTCTATACCTCCACCCGCTTTGAGCTTAACACCGACTTTGCCCGGGCCATGTATAACCGGGCCCTGTTTCTCCTGGAGAAGGTCCAGGGATTCCAGGGCGGAGACTGGGCCGCGTTTCGGTTTCCCGAGGAGGTTCTTTACTATTGACGGGGCCTGACGTCGGGTTTCCCCCAGGGTCGTCATCTTAACTCACCCATGGAGCGCTCGCCCCGGCGGCGCTTTGCAAAAAACCATTGAGGAGGGATGCGGTGAAGATAGGCGTGATCGGCAATCAGGGCGGGTGGTCCTCGGAGCAGCTTGCCGATGCGGTGGCTGCCCGGACCGGACGGCGCATCCTCATCTCCCCGGATGAGATCTGTCTGGACCTGCCCTCGGGCAGAGCGCGGTGCGGTGCCCATGACCTTTCAGGGTTCGATGCCCTGATGATCAAAAAGATCGGCGCACGCTACTCCCCGGACCTCCTGGATCGGCTGGAGCTGTTTCGGTACCTGGAGGGGCGGGGGGTGAAGGTGTTCAGCTCTCCGTTGTCCCTGATTCGCGTTCTGGATCGCCTCTCCTGCACCATCACCCTTCAGCTGGCCGGGATTCCCATGCCCCCCACCACCGTCACCGAGAGTGAAGAAGACGCCCTGGAGGCCCTGAAGGCCTACGGCACGGCCATCCTGAAGCCCCTGTACACCTCAAAGGCCCGGGGCATGGTTCACCTGAAGGACGAGGCCGGGGCAGGTGAGATTATCCGGTCTTACAAGGCGAAAAACCCCATCCTGTATCTCCAGAAATCCATTGCCATAGGGGACCGCGACCTGGGCATCGCCTTTGTGGGCGGAAAGTACCTGGCCACTTACGCACGCAGCAGGCAAGGGGGCTCGTGGAATACCACCACGGCCTCCGGGGGAAGCTACCGGGCCTTTGATCCCCCTGTCGAGGTCGTCGAGCTGGCCCGCAGGGCCCAGGCCCTGTTCAACCTGAGCTTTACCTGTGTGGACGTGGCCCTCACAGACGAGGGTCCCTATGTCTTCGAGGTTTCGGCGTTCGGTGGTTTTCGGGGGATTCTGGAGACCACCGGCATCAACGCGGCGGACCGATACGTGGACCATGTCATGGAAAGGATCATGCCATGATCCTTTCCGGCGGAACCTGCAGAGAGCTCATGGCCCGGGTGCGGAGCCGAATCCCGGCCCCCCATGGGCTCACGCTGGGGTTTGCAGGGTGCCTGGTGCAGGTCACCTCAAGTTCTCGCGGCTTGAAAGAGGCCCTGGCCGATTACTTTCAGGAGTTCCTCTGTGACGGCGGTCCGCCTGCCGTGCGCATCAGCCTCCATGACTCCGAGGTGCTGTCTGTCCCCTTTGCCTTTGCCCCGAAGGCACCGTCCCCCGGCAAGACCAGGGTCAAAGAGGAGTGGGCAGACTTTCCGGACGGGCGCATGGTGCGCAAACGGCTCACGGGCATGCTTTTTCTTTTTGGCGGAGGGGAGCATCTTGCGGTGGGGCCTTGCCGCGCCAACACCAATCAGGTGATCAACTTTATCAACAATCGCTTTATTGAGTGGAAGCTGCGCAAGGGGAGTCTGCTGGGCCATGGGGCGGGGGTCGTGGCAGGGGACAGGGGCCTTGCCGTGGCCGGGGTATCGGGAGCCGGAAAATCCACCCTGGCCCTGCACCTCATGGCCGCAGGGGCCCGGTTTGTGAGCAATGATCGCCTGATGGTGACGCGACGCGGGGCAGGCCTTGAGATGTGTGGGGTGGCCAAGCACCCCCGCATCAACCCGGGGACGGCCCTGACCGTGCCCGGGCTCTCCGGCCTTCTTGGTCCCCGTGAGAGGGCACGGTTCAGGGCCATGCCCCGGGATGTCCTGCGGACCGTGGAAGAGAAGCACGACGTGCCCATCCACCGGTTTTTCGGGCCGGGCCGCTTTATCCTGACGGCGCCCCTCAGCGGCCTGGTGATCCTGAACTGGGCCGGGACCGGCTCTCCCACCGTTGTACGGTCCCTTGAGATGCCCCGGGATGTCCGTCTGCTCTCGGCCTTTGCCAAGGACACAGGCCTTTTTTACGGCCCGTTTCAGGGGCAGGACACCAAGGCCCCGACCCTCTCAGCCTATGCCGACCTGCTGGCGAAAGTGCCCGTGGTGGAATTATCCGGGGGCAGGGATTTTGTCCAGGGGACCAAGGTCTGTCTTGCCATGCTTTCGCTTTGAAGCGGTGGCCGGTTAAAGCCAGAGGTTTTCCACGGAGAGATGGCGCAAAAATCCCCATCGCCTGATGCTGACAATGATGGGGCCTTTGTGGGCAAGCACCTCCGGGGTGTACCAGACGGGGATGCCGTCCACCAGGGCCTTGCGAAAACTGTTTTTCCTGAAGGGGACGCCCCGGCGAACTGTCGGGGTCAGGTCGGCTGCCCGGCCTGAGGGGCGTCAGCCGCCGCAGCTCTTTTTCTTCACCATACGGAGGGTCACGGCTCCTCCCCGTTTGCGCAGGGCGTGCCCTGCATCGTCGGTAAACGCGATTTTGGGGGTATCCAATCCTTTCACCTTTCCCTCCGTTTTTTCCGGTTGTGGTCCATTGCTTTTTTCTATCTCACAACAGGCCCGCCGTAAAGGCCGCCTTTGTGTGCCTTTCGCCGTTACATCTCGTTTTATAAACAGTTTGTCAATGTGATTCCGAGGCTGTTTTTTCAGCTGCACAATCGCCTAAAGTTCCCTGTTTACTGGGTCGATACGTGATGTATCAGTGTGTTTTTCGGCGGTCAGGGTTTTTTGCGGTGTGTGATGTGGCCCTGACGCGGACCATGGACAACGGAGGAAGGTGGATGTTTGCAGCGGTAAGTTTGAGGAAAAAACTGATTGCAGGGTTTGCCCTGCTGGTGGGGGTGCTCCTTGTGGTTGGGGGGACAGGTTATCTCAGTTTGAACCGGGTCATCCGCCAGGCGGACCAGGGGTACATGACCCTGGAGCTTGATACACAGCTTAAAGGGACCTTAAGCGAACAGGTGGCCTACGCCAAGGAGGGGAAACCCGAGCAGTTTGAAGCCCTGAGCAGGGGACTGGACATCGTAAAGGCCATGCTGGAAGAGCTGGGCCGGGTGTCCGGGACCACCGGGGAGGTGGACACGCTCAACACCGGGCGAACGCTCTACGAGAAGAACCTCATCTCCCTGAAAGCGGCCAAGGACAAGAAGGCCGAACTGCGCGGGCACCTTTTGACGAGCGCCGCTGAGGTGAGAGCCACCACACAGGAAGAGGCGCGCCGCATTGAGTCGGCCATTCGCGGGGAGGTGCTGGAGAACAGCACCTATTACCTCAAAAAGACCGCTTTTGCCTCTGTTCGAAACCTCGTGGACGTGGCCCACGACGCCGTTGAGGCCATGTACAAGGCCTCTCGCTCGAGGAAAGAGGCCCTTTCCGTGGTGCGCAAGATGCATTTTGAGGGGAGCAACTACTTTTTTGTGATGCAGCCGGATTTTACCCTGGTGGCCCACGGCGCGGACCGCAGCCTGGAAGGTATGGATTTTTCCAAGATCCAGGACAAGAAGACCGGAAAGCGTTTCATGATTGATGTGGTCAACGGGGCGGTCAAGGACGGCACGTCCATGACCGAGTACTACTGGACCAAGCCGGGCATGGGGGACGCCGTGTTCCCCAAGGTGACGGTGGCGCGTTACTTCAAGGCCTGGGACCTGGTGATCTGCGCCGGGGTGTACGTGGATGACATCGAGACAGCCGGGCGGGAGCTTGGCGGGGTCATAGAAAACGGTTTCACCCGGTTGGAGCAGGTGGCAAAGGTGAACGAGGCCCTGGTGGATGCCCGGTTGGGTGCCCTTTACTACCTGGCTTTTCGCACCGATCCCGGCAAGGTGACCGAGGCCCTGGACGGCCTCATGGAGATGGAGGCGGCCACCGAGGCCATTCGGGCATCGGCAGGAGAGTACAGGGCCACCTGGGACGATTACGTGGCCCAGGACAAACATGAGCTGGCAACCGGCGCCGAGGCCCGGGGGCTCATTGAGGAGGCCTCCGAGACCGTACACACCATGGCGAAGCGCTCCAAGAAGGCCTTTGTGGAGTCGGCCTCCTCGGGCAAGGCCGTCATCGTGATCTTTATCCTCATCGGCGGGGCCCTGGCCGTGGGGGCGGCCCTGGTGCTTATTGTCTCCATTACGCGTCCGTTGAAGCAGGCCGGTGACATGCTTCGTGATATCGCCGAAGGGGACGGTGACCTCACCCAGCGCCTGGCCGTTGCCAGCCGTGATGAGCTGGGGGAGATGGCACGCTGGTTCAACCTCTTTGTGGAGAAGCTCCAGCAGATGATCCGGGAGATCGCGGGCAACTCCGAGACCCTCTCCCGCTCTTCGGCCGGGCTGACGGATCTTGCAGGTCGCATGGCCCAGGGTTCCGAGGCGTCCTCCTCCAAGGCTCACACCGTGGCAGCGGCCTCGGAGCAGATGAGCTGCAACATGGAGGATGTGGCCCGTGAGACCGAGCACTCCGCAGGCAGCCTCAACACCATGGCCTCGGCCACCGAGGAGATGACCTCCACCATCGGGGAGATCTCCCGGAACTCGGAGTCGGCGCGCACCATCACCGGCGACGCGGTGACCCAGGCCCGGCAGGCCAAGGAGAAGGTGGGAGATCTTGGGGAGGCCGCCCTGGCCATCGGAAAGGTCACCGAGACCATTGGCGAGATCTCTGAGCAGATCAACCTGCTGGCCCTGAACGCCACCATTGAGGCGGCACGGGCCGGGGACGCGGGCAAGGGCTTTGCCGTTGTGGCCGATGAGATCAAAGAGCTGGCCAAGCAGACCGCGGTGTCCAACCAGGAGGTGAGGGAGCGCATCGGCGGTGTCCAGGCCTCCACCGAGGAGACCGTGGCCGAGATCGATGGCATTGCAGAGGTCGTGGACCAGGTGAACCAGATCGTCATCACCATTGCCGCGGCCATTGAAGAGCAGTCCGTGACCACCGCCGAGATCTCCGGGAACATCAACCAGGCCTCCTCCGGGATCCAGACGGTCTCCGACAAGATCTCTGAAAGCACCGGGGTCTCCCGGGACATGGCCCGGGAGATCGCGGACGTCAACACCACCGCAGGGGAGATGTCCGATGTCAGCGCCCAGGTGCGCACCAACGCCCGGGAGCTTCACGGCCTTTCAGATCAGCTCAGTGCCCTGGTGGGGCGCTTCAGGGTGTAATGAGGCAGCAGGACCTGGTGGCGGCGCTTGCGGCAACCCCTTGGGCTCTGGGGGAGGCGCCGCAGGTCCCCGCCGGGGCCCCCACCCGGAGGCGGGTGGACCGGCAGGAAACCATCGTCCCCCGGTTCTGTGCCAAGCAGGAGGCTATGGCATCTGCCCGGGGCAGTCGAGGGACGCTTTTTTATTGAACATATGGCGAGGTTGCTGTAGGATTTTAAACAAAATTTCAACCTGTTGAAGCGCGGGATATCGCATCCCGCGCCCACATCGAATTGCCCGTTTGGCGTCGGTGCGTCCCCTTCGATTCCTCCCCCGGCTCAGACGGGCACCAGTCCCCTTTCATCGGTCAAAGCCTTCTGGGATGCCGCCTTTTCCATGGTGAGCCCCGCTTTGGTGCATCCTGCAGGCGGAACGGACTCTTTTTCTTCTGTTTGTGGCAAATGGTGGAGGCGAAATGGAGATGAAACACGCACTGAGTGTCGTGGATCCGGCTTCCGGAAAACGTGTGATGCATGAAAAGGTGGTGCTGATCTGCCACGGCATCGACTCCTCTTCCAATGATGAGACCATTGACAAAGAGTTCGCCTGCGTGATTCTGCGTACCCTGATTCCCGATTTTTCCGACGGCATCGATGTGGAATACATTTTTGCCAGAAGCCGGGATGGTGACACCGCTGCCAGGAAGATGATGACCTTGAGCAAAAGCCGGGGGCTTGATGCCTTTATCATCCCGGATCTTCATGCCATGGTGATGCCGGTGGCCCTGGGTCTTGCCTTTCCCGCTGCCGAAGGGCGTCAGCCCGTCGTGGTGCTGGTCTCCCAGGATGAAACAGATGCGTTTAAGGACCGGATCCGCGTGGCGTCTGTGGCGGAGCCCTTTGAGGCCCCAGAGCCCAGGCCCGCCCCCGGGGTTTCCGTGCCGGAATCGGGGCCTTCCGCCGGAGAGCCTCGCAAACAGGAGGCTGCAAAACCTGTGGCCGTGAAGGAACCACCGGTACAGCCAACGCGCCCACCCGTGAAGGCCGGAGGCCTGGCCCTGAAGCTCATGACCATCGGCCTGTGTGCCGTTGCCGGTTTTTTGTACTATCACCTGCTGATGCTGCTGTGCGGGATGGTTTACAATCTCTTTTGGGAAGGGGCCTTCCAGGGAAGCCTGGAGAGGGCCGGGGGGATTGTGGCCGCCCTTGGGGCGCTGCTGCTCGTCATTACCCTGGTGCCGAGCATCCGGGAGGAGTGGCTGGAGGTCTTCGGCTGGATCTGTATTGCCTTTGCCATTCCCGCCTTTATCGGCGCCATCTCTTTTTACGACCCTGCAGAAACGGCGGGGTTCCAGGCCTTTGTCAGCACCAACGCCAGGTCGGTGGTGCTGATGTGCACAGGGCTGCTTCTGATTGTCTCCGGTTTTTTGTTTGTAAGGTTCAAGCCCTGAAGCGGATGCCCCCGCCCCACGTGTTGTGTTCCACGCCTGCCTGACTTTTCCCCTTAAAAGACGATTTAGTGAAGGGTCACCGGCTCGTCCGGTGTCCCGTCGCTGTAGATCTTTTCCTTCATGACCCAGGCCGCTGACGTGAAGATGTAGAGGCTGAAGAAGATGTTGCAGCTGACCGTAACGGCCGAGGTCAGGGCGTTGCTTCCAATGGACGGGAGCAGCACCGGCAGGATGTATCCTTCAAAGAGAAAGGCCACAACGCTCAGGATGATGAGGAAAAGGGAGTCCGAGACGTTGCCCAGGAGGCACTTGATACCCGTGAACACCGCATGTTTGGCCTGGCCGGTGATGAAGACCAGGGGAAAAACATAGATGGGCAGCACCTTCAGGGTCACCATGACGGTGTAGAACAGGGCCTGGGGATTTCCCGCAAAAAACAGGGCGGACACCAGGATGAGGACGGGGGTGAGGAGCAGCGCAAGGAGCAGGTTGGCCAGCAGGTAGCCCGGGAGTTTTTTGCGGATGAGCAAAAGCACCGGAAGGGGCCGAAGGCCGAAGATCAGCTCGATGATGCGGCCCAGGAAAAAGGTCATCACCAGGTAATTGAGGGCGGTGGAGACGGCAACGTGTGCCGCAAGAGCATTTGAGGCATCTTCTCCGGTTCGTATCCCCGCAAAGAAGATGTCGGTGAACAGGGTCAGGCCGATGAAGCCCAGGATGTATCCCACAAGGGGAAGCATGGTGCTGATGACCCGCTTGGCGTCGTGAAGTCCGTATAGGTGCATGGGCTGGTTCCAGGTGTTTTTGATGTTTCAGGTACGGGCTGTCGACACAAGGTGTCAAAAAGCCCTCCGGTCTTTTCATCTCCATCAGGCCTTAGCCTGTTTCCCGATGTCGTGTCAACACATCCCGTGGGTGGGCCGGCACCGTGAAGCGGATGTATGCTCACATGGTCGGGTGTCGTGTGTCAACGGGATTGCAGGCGACCGGGGTCGCGTGGGGCAGGGAAGGTAACGGTGCGATGGTATGACGATATTGTGTGTTCGTGGCTGTTGTTGAATGGTTGACAATAAATGTTTACAAATGAATTCATCTGTCGTAACTATGTTGACGGACTCGGTTGAAAACCGATGGACAATTCAAGACAACGGGGGAGGACATGCCGCCAAAAACCGTACCTTTCAGTGTGCGAATCACAGAAGATGACGCCGAATTTTTAAGTCGGCTCGATTTTAAAGGGGCCAAGACGCCCAGTGACCGGTTCAGGGCGCTCATTGCCGAAAGGCGTGCAGCGGAAAATGAGATCGAAGGCTATCAGGCCTGGTTTGACGAGATAACACGGCTCATGGGGCCTGCGGTTCGGAAGGTCCGGGCCGACGAGCAAAGGGCCGGGGTCTCCTCGGAACTTGTGACGCGCTCCTTTGAGTGGCTTCCGGATTTACTCGCGTTTTTCCTGTCGTATACCGCCGACCAGGCGGAAAACGCCGAGGACCTGGCAGAACTGGAGCGCGGCCTTACCGAACGCATATCCAGAATGATGGACGTAACGCTTCAGATGGGGGCATCGGATTTTCGCCTCTGCTATGAGCCTGAGGCGGTGAAATCGCGCATCGCATCCACCATGGAACTGTCGGCGCTGATGCAGGAAATCATGACTCGAAAACAAGAAGGAGATCAGTGATGAGTAGTGAACGGCTTTGGAAACGGGTACGCCGCATCGTCAGCGGCAGCGTGAACTCGGTGGTCTCTGCCCTGGAAGGGGCGGTGCCGGAGAGCGTCATGGAAGAGACCATCCGGGACGTGGAAGGCGCCATGGACGAGGTGCGCGAAGAGCTTGGCAAGGTGGTGGCTGGCAAGCATCTTGCCAGCAAGCGCCTCATGGCCATGAACCGGACCTACGAAGAGCTCACCGGCAGCATCGAGCTGGCCGTGCGGGAAAATCGCGACGACCTGGCCGAAGCGGCCATCGGCAAGCAGATGGACATCGAAGCCCAGATCCCCATCTTGGAGTCTGCCGTGGCCGACAACGCGGCCCAGGAAAAAGAGCTGGAGAGCTACCTGAGCGCCCTGAAAGCCCAAAAACGAGAGATGACTGAGGTCCTGGCCCAGTACCGGGAGGCCGTCCGGGCCGAAGGGGAAGCAGGCGACGCCCCCCAGGGAGCCTCTGGCTCAGGGGATGTGGCGCGGCGCGTGGCCGAAGCCCAGGCGACCTTTGAACGGGTCACGGCCAAGGCCAGCGGCATGGGAACGCTCTCCACGGAGACCGGGCGGGCCGATGCGGTGAAGCTGGCCGAGCTTGAAGAGATGGCCCGAAGCAACCGCGTGAGGGAGCGCCTGGCCGCCTTCAAGGGTGAGGGCGCCCATGGTTAAGCTGATCCTGCATCCCGCCAACCTTCCGTTCACCGTCGCCCTTGGGGTGATGCTGTGTATCTCCGTGATGGAAGGGGTGGGGACCCTGCTGGGATTCGGCATCTCCGATCTTATAGACAGCCTGTTTCCGGACGTGGACGCCACCGTGGATATAGACGCCCCGGACGTGGCCGAGTCCGGCCTCACCCGGTTTCTGGGGTGGCTTCAGATTCGCGGGGTGCCGTTTCTCATCCTGCTGGTGGTCTCGCTGACCTCCTTCGGTCTCCTGGGCCTGGGCATTCAGTCCGCGGCCGAGACATTGACCGGGGGCTACCTGCCCTCTGCCCTGGCGGCGGTGGGGGCCCTTTTGATGACCCTTCCGGTGGTGAAGGTGTTCGGCCGAACCTGCGCGCGGTTTCTCCCCAGGGACGAGACCGAGGTGATCTCGGAGAAGAGCTACATCGGCAAGGTGGCCCGGATTACCCTGGGCCGTGCCGAGGTATCCAGCCCTGCCCAGGCAAAATTGAAAGACCGCTACGGCACCACCCACTACATCATGGTGGAGCCCGATGAGGAGAGCCAGGTCCTGGAGCAGGGAGACGCGGTGTTGATCGTGGAGCAGAAGGGCGCGGTGTTCCGCGCTATTTTAAATACCTGTGAAGAGCTTGAAGACTAAACGGACACGTTAGTGTGTGCGGCTTGTGCCGGGGGCACAGCCGAATCAAACGAGGAGAAATGCATGATTGAGATGGGAGGAATGGGCAATATGTTGATTATTGCTGGTATTGTTTTCATATCTTTGCTGTGTGTGGGCATTATTTTTTCCAAGCTGTATACCCGCTCGTCCAAGGAGACGTCCTTTGTAAGGACGGGCTTCGGTGGCCAGCGGGTGATCATGAACGGCGGGGCCCTGGTGCTGCCGGTGCTTCACGAGGTGATTCCCGTGAACATGAACACCCTGCGCCTTGAGGTGCGTCGCGCCGAGACCCAGGCCCTCATCACCATGGACCGCATGCGTGTGGACGTCATGGCCGAGTTCTACGTTCGGGTCAAACCCTCGGAGGAGTCCATTGCCAACTCGGCCCAGACTCTGGGCATGAAGACCATGAACCCGGATGAGTTGAAGGAGCTGGTGGAGGGCAAGTTTGTTGACGCCCTTCGGTCCGTTGCAGCCGAGATGACCATGACCGAACTCCATGAAAAGCGGGTGGATTTCGTGCAGAAGGTGCAGCAGGTGGTCTCAGAGGACCTTCTGAAAAACGGCCTGGAGCTCGAAACCGTCTCCCTCACCGGCCTGGACCAGACCGGCAAGGAGTTTTTCAACCCGGACAACGCCTTTGACGCCGAGGGTCTGACCAAGCTCACCGAAGAGATCCAGGTGCGCCGCATGAAGCGTAACGCCATCGAGCAGGACACCGAGGTCTCCATCTCCAACAAGAACCTGGAAGCGGAAAAACTCAAACTGGAGATCCAGAGGGAAGAGGAGTACGCCCGCCTCAAGCAGGAGCGGGAGATCGAGATCCGCAAGGCAGACCAGGCCGCGGAAATCGCCCGGGAGCGCGCCCAGAAACAGCGTGACGCCGAAGAGGCCAAGATCGAGGCCAAGCAGAAGGTGGATATGGCCACCATCGAAGCGGACCGCGCCGTGGAAGAGGGCAAGATCGACAAGGAGCGTCAGGTACGCGAAAAGGACATCGCCAAGGAGAAGGTCCTGGAGACGGCCAAGATCGAGCAGGAAAAAGCCGTTGAACTGGCTGAGCAGGATCGCTCCATCGCCATCGCCGAAAAATCCAAGGCCAAGTCCGAAGCCCAGGCCGAGGCAGACAAGGCGCGGGCCATGGCCGTTAAAGAGGAAGAGAGCGTGGTCACCGTCCGTGAGAGCCAGGCAGCCGAGCGAGACAAGCTCGTGGAACTCATCGAAGCGGAAAAGGCCGCACAGAAAGACGCCATCAAGATCAAGGTGGCCGCCGAGACCCAGAAACTTGCCGCCGAAGACGAGGCCGAGGCCATTCGCATCGCAGCCACCGCCGAAGCCGACAAGCTCATGATCGAAGCCAAGGCCGCCGCCGACGCCGAGATCCTCAAGGCCGACGCCGAAGAGCGCAGCTACGCCGTGGAAGCCGAGGGCAAGCGGGCCCTGAACGACGCGGACAACACCCTGTCCGAAGCCCAGGTTGCCATGCAGATCCGCATGGCCCTCATCAAGTTCCTCCCCGAGATCATCCGGGAGAGCGTCAAGCCCATGGAGAATATCGACGGCATCAAGATCATCCAGGTAGACGGCCTCAACGGGGCGTCTGCAAACGGCAGCGCGGCAGCGGCCTCAGGGGACGCGAGCCTGTCGGATCAGCTGGTGAACAGCGCCCTGCGCTACCGCGGCCAGGCCCCGCTGGTGGATTCCCTCCTGGCCGATATCGGCCTCAAGGGCAACGACATCAACGGCCTGACCCGGGAGCTTCTGGGCAACGACGCCAACGGCGCAACCCCCGAAACAGAGAATTAATCGTTCACAGACAGAGAAGCCTTCGGCATACGTGCCGAAGGCGCACACAGGGGAAAAAAACTGGCCGCTGCGCAAGGGATATCATTTTGAGGGTCCCTTGGCAGCGGCTTTTGTTTTGAGGGTGGGCGACTAAAACCATTTCTGCCGTTTGAAGAAGAGGAGCTGAAAGCAGATGATTACCCCCAGGATGAGGGTGAACAGGAGAAAACCCCATTCGGAACGAGCGCCGGGGATACCCCCGATGTTGACCCCGAGAAGGCCCGTGAGAAACCCAAGGGGTAGAAAGACGGCAGCCACCAGGGAGAGAACGTACATGCGCCGGCTCATCTGTTCGGAGTGGAGGCTGCTCAGCTCTTCCTGGGTGATAGCCGCCCGGTCCCGAGCTGCTTCGAGGTCTTCCACGTGACGGATGAGGCGGTCGGTTGCTTCCCGAAGGTGAAGCCGGTGGCTATCGGTGAACCAGGGGATTGGTGCGACAGCGAGCCTTTGCATGGCTTCGCGCTGCGGTGTCAGGTAGCGGCGGAGGATGATGGCGCTTCTTCGGGCCTCGGAAAGGGCGCTGCGCAATTCGTGCTTTGCCGTGGTCACCACCTCTTCTTCTATCCTGGCGACAAGCTCTTCGGTATCGGCCACGGTGTCTTCCATGTGCAAGGTGATACGGTCGATGAGCTCCACCAGAAAGTCCCCGGTGTTACGTGGCCCCTCTGCCTGCTCAAGTTGGCTGGCGATGTCCGTGATGGAACGTAAGGGGCGCTGCAGCGTTGTGATAACCCTGTTTTCCGCGGCCAGAATCCTTATCGCCACCATGTCTTCGGGGGCGCAGTCGGGGTTGAGGTTTACCCCCCTGAGGGCCAGAAGTGCCCCTTGGGGCACCGGGCTGAATCGTGGGCGGGTTTCATCGCTGAGCAGGGCCTCCGTGACAATGGAAGACACACCGCTTTGCTCCGTCAGCCATTTGCGGCCCCCCGGATCCGAATAGTCGAGGTGGATCCAGAGGGCCCCCTGATCGGGGCTCCATCGTTGAATCTCCTCCCAGCCGATACGGCGTCCGCCGCCGTTGCCGTTGAGGAGAAAAGCCGTGATAAGCCCTGTTTCTTCCATAAATTACCTCCTGAAGTGAAGGAACACCATTTCGCGGAAGGGGCCTATATCACCTTTGGCCGCTCCGCGATGCCTCGCAAGAGCCTTCCCAGAATATCCGCACCGGTCACCACTTTCTTTGTTTTTCCCCACAAAATAATGAGGTCGTCGTCAATGACGTCGTCGTCGGATCGCTCCGGGTGGACCTTGAGCTTGGGAAGCACCGAGCCCAGGGGCGTGGTGGCGTCTGCCGTGATGATGGGTCGGTGGCAGTGGGCCATGGGGTGGATGGGTGCGGTGTCGAACAGGACGCTTCTCAGGAAGCTGTCGGAGTTCAGGGCAAAGCCGGGGTAGCCCATGTCGTCGATGAGGACGATCCATTTTTTCCCAGAGGACTGGATCTGGTTGATGAACTCCTCAAAGGCCGGGGTGCCCGGGGTGGGAAAACAGGGCACGTTGTTTTTGAACGGCAGGTGGATGATGCTCAAGGGATCGATGAACTCTCCCTCCTTTGCAAGGGGGATGTCGTCGAGATTCAGGAAGTTGATGGCACCCTTGCCCTCCACCGCGTCGATGTCCGACTGGTCGGACTTCATGTGCATGGTGATGAGCTGCTGCATGTCCCGCTCACGCATGAAGTGGAAGGACTCCTTGCCCAGCCACTGGTCCAGCATCATGGCCGTGGGCTTGGCCACCACAAAGAGGAGGCACTGGTAGAGCCTTAGCAGGGGGGCAAATCCGTAGGCCATTTTCAGGGCGTGCCGAGAAAAATAGGCCTGGGGGATGATCTCTCCCAGAAAGGTAATGAGCACCGTGGAGAAGAGAAAGGCGGTGACGCCCGCCATGACGGAATTGGCCAGAAGGGCCAGGAGCACGTTGATGCCAACGTTGCCCCAGAGGATGGTGGTGAGAAGGAAGTTGGAGTCCTTGCGGATCTTGATGACCCGGGCTGCATAGATGTTGCCTTGGGTGGCCTCCACTTCCAGTCGGAGTTTGCTGATGCTGAAAAAGGCCAGGTTCAGGCCGGAAAAGATGGCGGACTGTGTAATACAAAACACAATGCCCGCCCAGGTTATGCCTTCAATCATGGGTTGGGTCTTTACCTCTCGTTGATGGGTTGTGGAGGGAAGGGGTACCCGTGGGGTCCAAAGGGACCCCGGGCGAGCCTGCCTCCGATACCTTTAAGCAAAACATATTTCAACGGAATCTTCCAGAGGATTCCGTCAATCAGGGAAGGTCAACGCATTAAAAAAACCGGTTGCCTCGGGCGGGTCGCTTTTTAAAAAAAGCTCCGCAAAAATTTTCCGGTAATTTAAAAAGAAGAGGGGCTCTGCCCCGCAGAGACGATTCCTCAAAAAAATAAAACCTGTTTGTCCAATTTTTCAAAGGGTTGGCCCCCGGCAGGGCCGCCGGAGGCCAAAATCTAAATGGGGTAACCCTGGTCAATCAGGCGTGATCGCCCCTTAACTCGGAGACCAGGCTGTGCAGCCCGCCTGCGCTGACCTCTTCGGGTGTCACGGCATCTCCCACGGTGTAATGGATCTTGGAGTAGAGCCGCCTGGGGCGCTTGGCAAGGGCCGTGCCGTCCTTGTGGCTGAAAAAACTTCCCCACAGGCCCTTGAGGGCCGTTGGGACCACCGGGGCCGGGGTGCGCTTGATGATCTTTTCGATGCCGCTTTTAAAGGTGTCGATCTCGCCGTTTCGGGTGAGCTTGCCTTCCGGGAAGATGCAGACCACCTGACCGTCTTCCAGCTCCTCGGCAATGCGCTGGAACGCCGCTTCGTAGACCTCCGGGTCTTTGCGCTTGGCTGTGATGGGGATGGTCTTTCCCGTGCGGAAGATAAAGTTGAGGACCGGGATGTTGAAGATGCCCTTGTCCATGACAAAGCGCACAGGGCGTCTGCAGCAGCTCCCGATGATGAGGGCGTCCATGTAGCTGACGTGGTTGCAGACGATGACGGCCGGGCCTTCGGAGGGGATCTTATCCAGGTGCTCGTGGTGGATGCGGTAAAACAAGTGGGTGATGACCCAGACCAGGCAGCGCATGGTGAATTCGGGTACCAGGGTGTAGATGTAAACGGCCACGGCGATGTTCATGAGGGTGATGGTGAGAAACAGGGCCGGGATGGAAAGCCCCATGGGACCTAAGAAGACACCGCCCAGGATGGCGGCCCCCACCATGAACAGGGCGTTTAGGATGTTGTTGGCCGCGATGACGCGGGAGCGGTGGCTCTCCTCGCTTCGGGTCTGGACGATGGCAAACAGGGGCACGATGTAGAGCCCGCCGAAAATGCCGATGAGAACCAGGTCGAGGAGGATGGGGACGCTTCCTTCTGCCCCCAGAAATCCCATGAGGGTGTGGGGTGCCTCGGGCACGGGCAGGCTGCCCGCAGCGGCCAGGTGGATGCCGAAAAGGCTCAGGCCCAGAGAGCCGATGGGCACCAGGCCGTACTCCACCTTCTTGCCGGAGAGGTATTCGCAGAGCATGGAGCCTGCACCGATGCCGATGGAGAACATGGCCAGGAGCAGGGTGGCCACCCCTTCGGTGCTGTGCAGGACGTTTTTGGTGTAGGCCGGGATCTGAGTGACGTAGCAGGCCCCCAGAAACCAGAACCAGGAGATGCCCAGGACCGAAAGGAACACGACCTTCTCTTTTTTTGCGTAGCCCAGGGTGCGGAGGGTCTGGCTGAAGATGTTCCAGTTGATGGCAAGCTCAGGGCTGGCGGCAGGGGCCTTGGGGATTTTACGGCTGGCAAGCCATCCGGCTATGGCCGTGGCCACAACGGCCAGGGCGGCGTACGCGCTTGGAAGCTGGATCAAAAGCCCCCCTGCGATGGTACCGGCCAGGATGGCCACAAAGGTCCCCATCTCAACCAGGGCGTTTCCCCCCACGATTTCGGACGGGTCCAGGTGCTGGGGCATGATGCTGTACTTCACCGGCCCGAAAAAGGCGGACTGGGTCCCCATGAGGAAGAGGAGGGCCAGAAGGGAGGCGGTGCTGCCCAGCATGAGGGCCGCGGCCCCCGCGCACATGATGCCGATCTCCGCCACCTTGATCATGCGGATGAGGCGTCCCTTTTCAAACTTGTCGGCGATCTGGCCGGCAAGGGACGAGAAGAGAAAGAAGGGAAGGATAAAAAGCCCTGCGGCCAGGTTCATGAGAATATCGGTCTGGCCCGGCTGGGCCGCGCGAAAGGCCAGCAGCAGCATGAGGACGTTTTTAAAGATGTTGTCGTTAAAGGCCCCTGCAAACTGGGTCCAGAAAAAGGGGGCGAAGCGGGGGGCCTTAAGAAGGCTCAACGGGCTGTGCTCATGGGTTGTCATGGGGGCTCCTTGGGGTTCGTAACGGTTGACTATGCATACCATAGCGAGTTGATCTTCGCCGGGTGTTTTTTTCTTGGGGACATGTATATCAAAAGCTGTGCCAGAGTTACCGTGTTTTGGTAACGGCTTGATTTTCGAAGGTAAGGGCTATTATGTGACTGCTTGGCGTCTGGATGAGGTGTTGGGGTTAGTGAATTTATGATATGTGTGTATACAAAAAATGACAAACAGGTTTTGAGTTGCCATTTTGAGTCTCCACCGGAGGCAGCTGGGTTAAATCAACCCGCAATGGGCAGGTAGCGACAACGTATCCTGTTGTATCGAAGCTTGTGAGCCTGCTCGCACAAACCATCAGCGTTTATGTCGGGCGCAGCCCGAGCCGAAGGCCATTGCGCTTTGCCCTGAGGAACGAAGGGCAAAGCGCAATGGCAATCAGCTTTCGAGGTGGCTCACCTCGCCGCCGGAGGCATGCTTTTGCAAACGGTTTTCACCATAGAAAGGAGGTATCCGCCGATGGCCCATCGCTTGACAGAACATGAGAGAACCTTTTTTTCCCTGGTGCGCGATGCGGTGCGGGCCAACCCCTTCAGCGAGGAGCGCCAGGTCATCAACCGCCGCATTGCAGGGGTTTACGGCGGCGAGGACGATGCCCTTGCCCGGACCATCGGGGACGTGGAACATCGCATGGCTGAGATGAAGGCCGGGGGCCGGGGGGATCTTTCAGGATATGGCCATGCCGATCAGGAGCTTTTGAAGTATGCCCACCTCTTTGCCCTGTTCCATCGCCACATGGGGGCCTTTGACGCCCATATCCTTGCCCAGTCCGCCGAAGGGGCGCGGGTGCTTCCCGTGCCCTTTGCAGCCGATGCCCTGAAGGAGCTTGTCTCCTCGGGGTTCACCGAGGCCGAAGCCCTGCGTTTTTTTGCCTTGAGTTTCCAGATCCGCCGGGCGTTTTTCTTCATCGACCGGGGGCTTCCCGGCCTGAGCCCCTCCATGGTGGCCCTGCGGGAGGATCTGTGGAACAACGTCTTTACCAGTGACATCGACCTCTACGAGTCCTGGCTGGTGAACCGCATGGAGGATTTCTCCACCCTGCTTCTGGGGGAGACCGGCACCGGCAAAGGCAGCGCGGCCCAGGCCATCGGCAGGTCCGGGTTTATCCCCTTTGACCCCGTCTCCATGCGTTTTACCGAGAGCTTTGCCGCCTCCTTTGTCTCGGTGAACCTCTCCCAGTTCTCTGAAACCCTGGTGGAGTCCGAACTCTTCGGCCACACCAAGGGCTCTTTCACCGGCGCGGTCAAAGACCACGAGGGGCTTTTTGCCGGGTGCAGCCCCCACGGGGCTATCTTCTTAGACGAAATCGGCGAGGTGAGCCCGGGCCTCCAGATCAAGCTGCTAAAAGTGCTGGAAGAGCGCACCTACACCCCGGTGGGCAGCCGCACGGAAAAGCGGTTCTCCGGCCGCATCATCGCCGCCACCAACCGCCCCGCAACAGAACTCACCGCCACAGGCCGCATGCGAGACGATTTTTTCTACCGCCTCTGCTCGGACCTCATTGTCATGCCCCCTTTGCGTACACGGCTCCGGGAATCCCCGGACGAACTCAAGGCCCTGGTGGACTTCACCGTTGCCCGCATCATCGGAAAACCCGCCCCGGACCTTGCTACCATGGTCACCTCCACCATCCAGAAAGATCCCGGCACGGCCTACCCCTGGCCCGGAAACGTCCGCGAACTGGCCCAATGCGTCCGCCGCATCCTCCTCAAGCGTCGCTACACCACCCAGGCCCCCGAAACCGACACCCCCGATTTTGCCCGGGCCATGGCCCAGGGCCGCCTCACCGCCACCGAACTCCTCCAGGCCTACTGCCACCATCTCTGGAACGGCTGCCACAACATCGGCGAAGTGGCCCGCAAAACCGGTCTCGACCGCCGCACCGCCAAAAAGCACATCGACGGTTTTTTGCGCGGGGGGGAAAGCGTGCCTCCGGCGGCGAGGTGAGCCACCTCGAAAGCATATTGCCCTTGCGCGTTACCCTTCGTTCCTCAGGGCAACGCGCAAGGGCCTTCGGCTCGGGCTTCGCCCGACGCAAACGTTGATGGTTTATGCGGGCTGCCTCACAAGTTTCGAGGTCACAGGATACGTTGTTGCCACTTGTCTACTGTCTATTTAAGTGCATTACCTCGACATCATCGGGCTGTTACCCTTGGTTACGGGCGCAGCCCGTCAGCGAATGCGAGCGGCCTGAGGAACGAAGGCCGGGAGCATTCGCGAACCTGGGGCTTTAGCCCCTGCCCGCCGGAGGCATGCTTTTTAAAAAAAGGCAGCGTGGTTGGAGTTGAACACCGGGGGGTCGCGGTGGACGATGGGGGCGATGCGGGGGTGTTTTTTGAACTCTTTTTCGAGGAAGTGGCGGATGAGGGAGCGGTTCCAGCCCAGGGGATGGTTGAATTCGCTGTAGAGGGAGAGGTCGCCGTCGTAGAAGGTGCTGGTGTTCAGGGTCTTTGCTTCGGGGGCGAAGTAAGGGAGGTTAAAGACCGAGAGGTTGAGAAAGCCGATGGCGTCGTGGTGGTGGGCCACGAAGTCCAGGGTTTTCCGGGCGGCGGCTTCGGTTTCCGTGGGGGTACCGAAGAGGAGGTAGACGTAGGTGTTGATGCCCACCTTGCGCAGGGTGGCAAGGGCGCGGGAGACCATCTCCGGGGGCACCCCTTTGTTCATGTCCGACAGGACCGCGGGGTCGCCGGATTCGATGCCGAGCTTGAGCATGCGGCATCCCGAGGCTTTAAGGTCCCTGCAGAACGCTTCGTCGGTGAGGTGTGGGGTGACCCGGGCAAAGGCGTACCAGGGGGTGTTGAACCCGCTGGCAAAGAGCTTTTTCAGGAAGGCCGGTCCCACGGAGTTGTCCACGATGTGCACCAGGGCGGGCTTGAGGGTCTCCACCAGGGTGTTGAGGTGGGCGACGGCGGTGCTGGTCTCCACCGGGGTGTAGGGGTTCTGTTCTGCCCGCTCCGGGCAGAAGGTGCACTTGCGCCACCAGCATCCCCCTGCGGCGCAGAAGGGGAGCACAAACCCCGGGGCAAGGTAGGGGAGGTCCTTGAAATCCCCGTAGTCGGGCAGGTAGTGCTTCTGGTCGGGCTCTTTGCCGAAGAGCCTGAGGAGGGGGTGCTCCCCTTCCCCTGCGATCATCTCGTCCACCAGGTGTTTAAAGGGGTTCTCCCATGAGGGCATGCGCATCCAGGAGGTGACCAGGCCGCCCCCCAGGACGATACGGACGTGGGGATAGGCGGCTTTGAGGTGACCGATGATGGCAAAGGTGGTGAGGGCCTGGTTGAGGTAGTTCATGGAGATGCCCACGGTGGTGAGGCCCCCGCACTCTTCTTCGAGTTCCTTGAACCGCGCCTTGAAGTAGGGAAAGTAGGCGTTTTCTTCCGGAGCCTGAGCGGCCTTGAGGAGATCCTCGCTTTTTACCGGCGAAAGGGTGTCGCTTTTGTAGTTGGCCAGGGAGGCCAGGGCGCCGGTACCGTCCGAGGCCACCTTCAGCACCCGGTTGGTGTCCAGGACCGCGTTGCGGTAGCGGTCGATGTTCTCGTACCCCTGCCCGGAGGTAAGCAGCCCCAGGTTTCGGTCTTTTCGGTTCAGGGCCCGGGTGCTCCACTTGTCGTGGGCTTCCGAGGCGCTGTCAAACAGGTACATCGAGCCTTCAAGGCTCATGTCCACGGATTTCACGGCAACCCCGTGGTGCTTCAGGGCCCCGGCAAGCCGGGCGATGCCCGCCGGGGGCTCGCTGATCTTGGCTGCGGGGGGATAGATAAAGAGCATGTCGGGTGGGGTGGTGCCTCGGGAATGTGTCACTGGCCGGTTCATCCGTTTGAAAAAAGGTTGCAAGGGCCCGGAAAAGGATGGAACCTGTCCGGGCATGGTAAAATTCCGATGGGGTCATAACACAGCCGCAGGTGGCTGGAAACAGTTTACGGAGAAACAATGGACAGGCAACGAAAAGAAGGGGACGGTTCGGTGCGGGCGTCCCTGTTCGAGGGCATCCCGGCCGAGCTTCCCGAAGAGCTCATGACAACCCTTGCATCGGGCAGCGGGGTCACCGTGGAGCGCATCGTCTCCAAGGGACACGCTTCCCCGGACGGGTTCTGGTACGACCAGGAGACCCACGAGTGGGTAATGGTGGCCCAGGGTGAGGCGCGCCTCTGCTTTGAAGGCGAGGAGGAGATCCATCTTCAGGCAGGGGACCATCTCCTGATTCCGGCCCATGCCCGCCACCGGGTCACCTGGACCCCCGAGGACCGGGAGACCATCTGGGTGGCGGTCCATTTCAGCTGACCGACTCCGCCCGTAAATTATGGCCTCCTGCATGCATTTGCCATGGGGTTTTCAGGTTCTCTCGGCGGCCCTGTCGGGGAGTAACCTTTTGAAACGTTGCACAAACGTGTTGCGTTTTTTTTGGGGCATCATAACCGTTTCTATCTTTTTTTGTTGTTTACCAAGGCACTTCTCTTCAGTCCCCCAGGGGCTGAAGAGAAGTGCCTTGGCTATTGGAACGTTTTTGCGGAGCTTTTTTCAAAAAGCGACCCGCCGGAGGCAATTGATTTTTTACTTGCCGTTGGATCTGGCCATTGGCCTTGACAGGATGGGTATGTCTGCTTATTAAATGAATGTTCAATAAATAAGCAGGCGGTGCTGATGACACCGCAAAGGATGGGTATGACAGGACGGAAAAGACAGAGCGCAGACGAGAGAAAACCCGCTATTCTAAAGGCTTTTTACGAGGTGATCGAGGCCGAGGGGTTTGAAAACGCCTCCGTGGCCAAGGTGGCCAAACAGGCCGGGGTCCATGCCAGCCTCATTATCCATTATTTCGGTTCCAAGGAGAAGATGGTGATGGCCCTGGTGGACGAGGTGTTGCGGACCTACGCCGCCCTGTTTGCAAGGCTCCCCGAGGGCGGGGATCCAAAAGAGCGCCTGGAGCGCCTCCTTTCGCTGATCTGGAGCCGGGAGTGGTACGAGGCGGCCAGTTTTTCCGTGGTCTTTTCGTTTCTGGCCCTGAGTCAGCGGGACGCCGAGGTGATGGAGCGGGTTCGGAACCTCTACGGCAACTACCGGCGGTACCTCACCAAGCAGATGGCCCTCCTCTCCGAGGCCGGGGTGATCCGGGTGGACGATCCCCAGGCCACCACCGAGGCCCTGATCTCCCTGTCCGAAGGGTCCCACTACTTCTGCCAGTACCACCTCAAGGCCGGGACCTTCGATGCCCACTGCGCCCACATGATCCGATCGGCCAGGCTCCTTCTCGGGGCCACGTGAGGGAAAAGCCGCCTTCTATGGTTAAAGTAGCCGGAAAAAGCATGCCTCCGGCGGCGAGGTGGAGCCACCTCGAAAGCTGATTGCCATTGCGCTTTGCCCTTCGTTCCTCAGGCCAAAGCGCAATGGCCTTCGGTTCGGGCTTCGCCCGACATAAACGCCGACGGTTTATGCGGGCCGGTTCACAGGCTTCGACCGAACAGGGTAAGTTGTTGCCACTTGTCTATTGTGGATTTGACCGCACTGACTCCTGCGGCCAGGTGGGGCACCTGGAAACCCTATGGCGAATGCATGGAGACAGCCATTTTGCATGCGTTATCAGAGCATTCGCGTGATGTGTGACATATAGCAACCGACTTTGCAGGAGAGGCCCATTTCATTCTTCTAAAAACACGATGCAGAACGTTTGTGATTCGTATGACTTAAACCGGAATAACTCCGGCGGGTCGCTTTTTGACAAAAGATCCGAAAAAACGTTTCGGCTGAACGCCCGATACGTTTGAAGCCGTGGCTTTCCGATAACGTTCGGTCGATCCGAGGCGTTCACAAGACCTGTTTATCAACCTTTTTAAAAGGTTGGCCCCCGGCAGGGCCGCCGGAGGCGTTTTTAAAGCGTTAACCCTGCCGGTGCCATGGCACCGGCTGAAGAATATAACCAACGTGATGAATCTGTACTTGGCATTGGGAGAGAGAAAATGACAGAGACACAGTGGAAGTCCCTTGAGGGGGTGGATCGGGAGTGTTTTGCCTGTGGGACGGAGAACCCCCACGGCCTGAAGATGAGTTTTGAGTCCAACGGGGAGCAGCTTCGCTCCTTTCTGACGGTGAGGCCTCGGTTCAGGGGGTGGAGCAACCTGGTGCACGGGGGGATCCTCTCCACCATGCTGGACGAGATGATGAGCTGGACCGCCATCCACCTGACCGAGCGGTTTATCCTCACCAAGGGGATGAATGTTGCCTTTAAAAAGCCCGTGCGCGTGGGCACTCCCCTGGCACTGACCGGCATCATCAAAGAGCGGCTCAGTGAGCGGAAAGCCCGGGTGGTGGCGGAAATCCGCGATGAGGAGGGGGACGTCTGCGCCTCGTCCGAAGGGGAATTTGTGCTGTTTACCAAGGAGGAGTTCGGGGCCATGGGCATCATGTCCAATGAGGAGCTGGAGACCATGGCAGCATCCATGGGATGATCGGTCTGAAAGGAGAACACATGGCAGGCGAGTTGTTGATTCTGGCGGGCCACAGGGCCTATGAGAGGATCCGCGAGGAGGGGCTCTCCCCGGACGATGTCTCCATGGTGGTGGGGGCATCCGGGGCGGCCAAGTGGCTGGTGCTGCACGGTCTGGAGTCGGCGATTTTCGGTCGGTGGTTCCAGGGGCGGGAAAAGCCCCTTCACCTGTTCGGGACCTCCATCGGGGCATGGAAGTCGGCGGCGGCTGCCCAGGCTGACCCGGAAGGGGCCTTTGACCGGCTGGCCCAGGCCTATATCCACCAGTATTACACGGGCAAGGTAACGCCACGGCAGGTGAGCGACGAGGCCCATCGGATCATGGACACCTGTCTGGGGCCGGGAAAGGCCGAGGAGATCCTGGCCCATCCCTATTGCAGGCTGCATCTGTCCACGGTGCGCTGCCGGGGCCCCCTTGCCTCGGACCATCCCCTGGCCATGATCGCAGGCATTGCCGGAGCCTGGGGTGCAAACCGGATTTCCCGTGAGCTGTTTCGGGCCCAGTGCCGTCCCACGTTGTTCTTTGACCCCCGGGACGTGCCTCCGTTTTCAGGAAACGGTGAATTCACGGGCGGGGCCTCTGCCCTGACGCCGGAAAACCTTCGGCAGGCCCTTTTGGCCAGCGGTTCCATCCCCTACATCATGGAGGGGGTGCGGAACATCCCCGGAGGGCCCAAAGGGGTGTACCGGGACGGGGGGCTGTTTCACTACCACCCGGCCTTTGATTTTATGAACGGGGAAAACGGCCTTGTGCTCTATCCCCATTTTTACAGCGAGGTGACCCTGGGCTGGTTCGACAGGAACCGTCCCAGCCGCATGGCAGGAGGGGCGCTGCTGTCCGATGTGGTGCTCCTGGCGCCCTCTCCCTCCTTTGTGGCTTCCCTGCCCCTGGGGCGGATCCCGGACAGGCGGGATTTTAATCGCCTTGCAGGGCAGGACGCTGAGCGGGTGGCCTTTTGGGAGACGAGCGTTGCCATGGGAAAGGTCTTGGGCGAGCAATTCCTGGAGGCGTCGGCCTCCGGGCGTATTCGTGAATTGGTAAGGAGGATTCCGTGACAGACAGTGAGATAAAGAGGTTTGAGATCTCATTTCAGGTCCCCTCGTGGGACTGTGGTCCCACAGGGCGCATGGTCCCTGCGGCCATGCTGCGCTATTTCCAGGAGGGGGCCATGCGTCATTCGGACGCAGCCCACGGGGCCTTTGACCGGGTCAGCGACTTTGGCCTCTTCTGGGTCATGGCCGGGATGCGGGCAGAGTTCGAGACCCTTCCTATGCGGGGGGAGTCCGTGCACATCACCACCTGGCACGGCGGCAGAGGGCCCCTTCTGTTCTACCGCGCCTTCAAGGCCGTGGGAGACGACGGACGGACCCTGGCCTCGGCCGTGAGCAGTTTTGCGCTGGTGAGCCTTGAGACCCGCAGGATGGTGAGGACCTCGGCCTTTCCCGTGAAGGTTCCTGTGTGTGAACTGGGGGCCGAGCACGAGGCCCTGGTGCCGGAGCGGCTCGGAACCATGGAGGTGCCCGACGGGGGGCTGCACTGGCAGGCGGGCTTTCGGGACCTGGACATCAACGGCCATGTGAACAACGTGCGCTACGCCGAGTGGGTTCTGGAGAGCGTGCCCCCGGAGGTGCTGATGAACCGCGCGCTGGCCCGCCTGGAGCTGGAGTTCAAAAGCGAGATCCGGTTCGGGGAGAGGCTTCGATCCGTGGGGGTGGCAGCCGACACGTCCGGCCTGTTCGAGCACGCCGTGGTCAAAGAGGGCGATGTCCTTGCCTGCAGGGCCCGGACCCTTTGGCGGCAGAGCGGTATCTAACCACCGTCCGGTGGCGGCAGGGTGTCCTTCAGGTGGGGAAACTCCGGCACGGGAACCGGCGGTGACCAGAGGTAGCCCTGGGCCGAGGGGCAGCCGATGGATTCCAGGTAAGCCCGCTGCCACTCCTCCTCCACCCCTTCGGCCACCACATGGATGTCAAAGCGGGTGCCGATTTCCACGATGGTGGCGAGAAGAAACCGGCTTTTGTCATCCTCGGGGCCCAGGGCCGCGATAAACGAACGGTCGATCTTCAGGGTGTCCACCGGCATGTTCCGAAGGTAATTAAGGGAGGAGTAGCCGGTGCCGAAGTCGTCCAGGGCGATGGATATGCCCATGGCCCTCAGCCGGTCCAGGGCGGCCACAGCCCCGGAGAGATTTTTCATGATGGCGGTCTCCGTCACCTCAAGTTCCAGCCACCCGGGCTCGCAGCCCGTCTTTTTCAAGATCTCCATCACCCTGTCCGGGAGCCTGTTGTCCCTGAAGTGCCACGCCGAGACATTGAGGGCAAGGCGCAGCGGGGGCTTGCCGGCCAGGGCCTGGCGCTCCTTGTTCCATATGGCCACCTGGGTGCACCCGGTTTCCATCATCCACGCATCCATGGTTACGATGAGGCCGTTGCGTTCGGCACAGGGGATGAACTCCGCCGGCGAGCAGATCCCTTTCTGGGGGTGGCACCACCGAATGAGCCCTTCCATGCCGAGGAGGGTGTGATCCACCATGTCGACCCGCGGCTGGAGGTACATGGAAAACTCCTTTTTTTCCACGGCGGTCCGCAGGTCCTGTTCCATCTCGAAGCTCTGCCTGGCGTCCCGATCCAGGCGGTGGGTAAAGAAGCTGTAAGTGTCCCCCTGCTGTTTGGCCCGGTACATGGCAAGGTCGGCGTTTCGGATGAGGGTTTCCGCATTTTCCGCATCATCGGGGAACCGTGAGACCCCGATGCTCAGGGTGACGTGGAGCTGGGTGCCGCCCAGGGTAAAGGGGACCCCGAAGGCGGCCTCCAGGCGGTAGAGGATGGCAAGGATGTCCTGGGTGCCCCGGATCTCTTCTGACAGGATGATGAACTCATCGCCGCCCATGCGGGCCACGGTGTCGCTGGTGCGCATGGTGCTCACCAGCCGCTGGGCCACCAGGGTGAGGAGCATGTCTCCGCAGGGGTGGCCCATGGTGTCGTTGACGCTTTTAAAGCCGTCCAGGTCGATGAGGAACAGGGCGATGGGGCGTTGCTTGCGCCGGGCCACATCCAGGGCGTGGGTGAGGGTCTCTTCAAAGAAACGCCGGTTGGCAAGGCCCGTAAGGCTGTCGTAGAACGCCTGGCGGCGCAGCATCTCTTCTGCCTTTTGCTGGCGGGTGATGTCGAAGATCGAGACGATGTGTTCCCGGGTCCCCGGCAGTCGCATGATGTGGATCTTGGCTGTGTGCGTGCCCCCGGGCAGGTCGTGGAAGGTGATCACCACGTTGTCTTCAAAGGAGATGCCCGCTTCTTGTTTTTCCAACAGATAGGCCTCGATCCTTGCGCGGTCTTCGGTGTTGAGAAATTCGGACCAGTGCCGCCCCTGGAGCTCCTGGGGGCTGTCGGCTCCGGCGTACCGGAGGAATTCCCGGTTGAGCTTGGCGATGTGGCCCTTGGCCGAGAAGAGGACACTGGGGGTGGCGGAGTTGTGAAACAGGGTGCGGTAATGGGACTCGGAGCGTTTGGCGTCTTCCAGGGCAGACTCCAGGGCCTGGATGTCCGTGAAGGTCTCGATGCGGATGGGGGTGCCGTGGTAGCTGGTGGCGGTGGTGGCCCGCAGGACGTGGCGGGGCGATTCCCCGCGGAGAATGCCCTTGTCCTGGTGAGGAGCTCCCGGCCTGTGCTCTCCGCTGTCCGAAAGGTAAAACAGCCCATCGGCTCGGTGCCCCACCAGCTCCTCCCGTTTTTTTCCCGTCATCTTCTGCATGCAGGTGTTGGCCTCGTGGATGGTGTCTGATCGGGCATCAATCATGAGGATCCCGACGTTGAGGGCCGTGAGGATGTTCTGGTTGAGGTTCTCCTCTTCCACGATGCGTTTAAAGACGTCGTTGATGTCCATGGCCAGGGCCGAGAGCTCGTCGTTTCCGTATGGCTGGACGTTTGCCACAGGGGTCCTCGGGGCTGCCACAGGGGCCACCTGGTGGCGCAGGAAGAGGAGCCGTTTGAGCAGGGTCCGCTGGATTAGCAGGTAGGTGAGAAGGCTCAGCATGAGGCCGGTAAAGAGGATGCCGCCTTCGGTGAGGCTGAGAAGGTTCCTGCCGGCCAGGGCGATGGTGGCGCTGCCCGTCAGGGTCAGTGTGACGGTGTCCCGGCCCGGATTGCCCGGGAGGGAGCCGGTGCAGAGGTAGTTGGACCGGTTGTCCGTGAAGGCGAAACGGACGGTGGGCGAAGCCGTCGATGCCGGGCGGGTCACAACGGTAATCCTGGTGTCCGGCTCAGGAAAAAGGTCGGCAAAAAAGGTGTCGCTGAGTTTCTGCACCATGATGAGCCAGCCCCGGGACGGACCGGTTTCATCGCTTCGAAGGATCGGGGTGGCGGCCATGATGTGCAAGGCGTTTTCGCAGACGAAAAAGCCGGGGGGCAGTGTCGAGGCCGCCTTCGGATCCCTGAGTTCCCGGAGCAGGGTGTCCGTGGTTCGGGTCAGAAACGGGGGAAGGGGGGCCATGGTGCCGGCTGCGTGATCGTAAAATCCTTCCCATCGCGGTTCGCCCTCAAGGGGAAAAAAACCGATATAGCACAGGCTGGCGTCCACAAATGTTTCTGCCACCAGGTTGCTTTCTATGAACTCCGGGGCCTGGTGGTCCATAAAGGCGTAGGTGTCGTTCCAGGATCCCCAGTCCCTGGTGAGCATTTGCAGGTTGTCGCGGCTGTTGTCCAAGAGGCGAAAAACAAAGCTCAGGCGGCTTCGCGCCCGGTGCTCTTCAAGGGTGCTGAAGCGTGTTGTGATGGTGCGATCGGCAAGCTGGTAAAAGAGACCGATGGAGATCACCACCGCGATGAGGATCGAGAGAATTGTTTTCTGGCGAATACCCATGGGGCCCCTTGTGATTTGTCCCGGGTAAGGGACGACGCAGGTAGAACCCGGGAAGGCCGAGTGGATGTGCCCATATGGCGTCGGCCCCGACGTGCGTGGCGGTGTGATCGCTGCGCCCCTTTAGGACACGGCACAAGCGACCTGCATGCAGACATGTTGTTGGTGGAGATGGCATTTATTTTAGCCTGAACCGCAACACGGGTCAAAGGGAAACAAGGGTGCGGATGGGTCGGTGATGATAGGCGATTTTCGTTGCGATAAGGCTTGTATGCGGGCGTTTTTTTGAGACAATCGGGTGAAACACAGCTGTGTGCAGAGAGGATGGGCCTTGCTAAGGAGAGGCGTTGCAGGTACCCTGAATCTACTTCATATGTGTAATGAATGACGGCAGTGAAATCACCACACCGTATCAACCTGCGGACTCCGGCAAAAAGGTCGGAGCCGCCATGACGCAACGGGGGGAAGGCATGACCATGTGGATGGATGAGGGCATCACGCGTTTTTCAGAACAGGCGGCCCGGTTGTGGGCCGATGGGGACGGGCTTGGGGACGAGGTCCTTTTCGGCCGCCTCTGGGAGCTTGCGGCCGGGGCCGGGCTGTGCCGTGTGGGCATCCCCGAAGCTTACGGTGGAATGGGCGGGGCCGGGCCGGAGATATCCGAGATGGTGCGGCGGCTCTCCCTGGCCACGGGGAACCTGGGGCTGCCCCTTTCCCTGATGATTTCCCAGCTGGTGGCCCATTTTATGCTGGGGGCCCTGGGCAGCGACTCCCAGAAAGCCGCCTGGCTACCTCACATGGCCCAAGGGCGTTTTCCTTCAGCCTTTGCCGTGTCCGAACCCAAGGTGGGGGCCCATCCGGGCAAGCTCACCACCCATGCCGAGAGAGCCGGTGAGGGGTGGCGTCTCAACGGCATGAAATCATACATTTCCAATGGCCCCCTGGCGGGGCTTGCGGTGACGATTGCGGTGGTGGGGGAGGAGAAGGGGCGAAAGCAGTTCAGTGCCTTTCTCCTGGACGGGGACACTCCGGGGGTGGAGCGCTCCGATGCCATGGCCCTGCCTTTTCTGCGCCCCGCCCTTCACGGGAATATCCGCCTTGACGGGGTGGCCTTGGGGGCGGAGGCGGTCCTGGGCGAGCCGGGAAACGCCTACGGTGAGCTTGTGCTTCCCTTCAGGCGCTATGAAGACGCCATGATGATGGGATGCGTGACAGGGGCCCTGCGGTTTGTGTTGAACCGGCTCGGCGATGCCGCGACCATGTGTGACGATGCAGTGTGTGAGACAGCGGGAAAACTGGCGGCCCATGTGACGGCCCTTGAACAGGTTGCGCGGGTGAGCGCGGCCCTGACCGCGGATGCATCGCCGTCTGCCGTGGAGGAGTCCACGGCCCTCTTGATTCATTTTCGGCAGGTGGCAGGCTGTTGCCGAAGCCTGGTGACTTCCCTTGAGGAGGCCGGGGTGGTCCTGGATCCGTCGAGCCGTGCCGTTATGGACGATCTTGCGGCCTCTTCGGGGATTGCCGCGAACATTGCCAGGGCAAAACAGGTCAAGCTCGGCAGGGCCTGCCTTATGGGAGAGGCATAGGTCTTTTTGAAATGAATCATTGAATAAAAAGTTCATTGTTCTATAATTGACCGGGTAGAAAGCGTATTTTTATGCGGGAAGGGCGACGGATGCCGGTATCGCGGCAGCCGTCGGTTTTTAATTGCTTGACCTGATATATGTTCGAAGTGTAAACAATGATAACTTACCGGGAACATGGTTATTGTCAGGGCGCTGTAACGGCACACAAGCCCTGCGGGGTCCCGAATGCCGGGGAGGGCGGATTTCGCAAGGGGGGAATCGGGGAGCCTGCGGCGAGAACCACCCTGAACCGAGGTCATTCACCATGCAAGGAGAGGTCTTTCAAATCATAGGGGGGAGCATGGAACTCAACGCACATAACGTGCTCACGGAACATGACGTGGCAGCCAAGCGCCTTGCCGAACTGGGCAACGGAACACGTCTTGCCATCATTCGATATCTTGTCAACGAAGGGCCTGAAGGGGTACCGGTGGGGCAGGTTCAGAAAGCCCTGGGGGTGCCGCCTTCGACCTTGTCCCACCACATTGCACGCCTCATGTCCGCAGGTCTTCTGCGTCAGGAGCGGAACAGCCGCACCCTGTATTGCCATGCCGAGGTGTCGGCCATTGATTCCCTGGCTTCGTATATCCGTTCCGCCTGTCTGAGCGCGGAAGCCGTGTAAACGAGTCGGTGGAGACCCGGCCGGCCCATGGTGCAGCCGGGACCCGGCACGAAGACCACGTCTCTGTCCCCCCCTTTTTTCCTTTTCAAGGACCCATCATCCATGATGTCGCCCCATGGCCCTTCGGCCATCGCGCGCTGCCGCGCCGTGTTTACGGCCGTTGAGGCACGGGGGCAGCGCACCCTTCCACCGGACATCCTCCGTCACTGGCAAGGGCCTGTCGGGGCCCCTGTCCTTGTCATGATCCTGCCGACACGATATGATGAAAAGATCAATTCATTGGTGCCGCGACATGCCGTATCGTCCAACGAAATCATTGAATCGTCCACCGGCAGAGCAGGGTGAGGCTTTTTTGTGCGGGGTGGGTTCAGCCTTGAGGGGGAGGTGTTGTGAAACGATTTACAGACAGCCGCGTGTTCATTGCAGGGGTCTCCTTTCTGTGTTTTCTGCTTCTTGCAGGGGGCAGCGAGTGCCTTGTTTACCTTGGGAAGGAGCGCTGGCAGGCCCGGGAGCGGGAGGCCTTGATCAAGGAGGCCGGCCGGGTTCGGACCCTCCTGGAGTCTGAGATCAATACCACCCTGAACCTGAATCTCGGGCTGGTGATCTACGTGGCCACCAACCCGGAGGTTCAACCCGAGACCTTTGACGTCATCGCCCGCCGCCTGATCCGAAGGACCCCCCATATCCGCAATATCGGCCTGGCCAGGGACAACGTCATCACCCACATCTATCCCCTGGAAGGGAACGAGGCCGCCATGGGCTTTCGTTACAAGGAGAGTGCGGCCCAGTGGCCCATGGTGGAGCGGGCCATTGACACCCGGCGAACCGTTGTGGCAGGCCCCGTCGAACTGGTGCAGGGTGGGTGGGCCATCATCAGCAGGAGCCCCATTTTTCTTTCCGACGGAGACAATTCGTACTGGGGCATTTCAAGCATGGTCATGGATGTGGACTCCCTGTACGCGGCCAGCGGGCTCATGGATGCCGGTACCCTGGGATATGCCCTGAGGGGAAAAGACGGCATGGGCGCTCAGGGGAAGGTGTTTTACGGGGATCCGACCCTGTTTGAACGCAGCGACGCGGTCCAGCTTCCCATTTCCCTGCCGGTGGGGGCGTGGCTCCTGGCGGCTGCGCCTTATCGGGGCGCCGCCGTCTACAAAGCCGAGGGGTTTCTCCGTGCCGCAGGCCTTGGTCTCTCCCTGGTCATTACGGCCATGTTGTACGCCCTTCTTACCTCCCTTTCCCGGATCCGCTATCTGGCCCACCACGACCCCATTACCGAGTTGCCCAATATCCGGTATTTCGAGGCCTACATCAAGCAGCTGATCACCGTTAACCTGTATAAGGACGAGCCCTTTGCCCTCTTCTATATCGACCTGGATCGCTTCAAGCCCATCAACGAAGCATACGGTCATAAGGCGGGGGATCGGGTCATGAGGGATGCGGCGGAGCGCCTGAAGGAGATGGCCTCGGACGATGCGCTGGTATGCCGCATGGCCGGGGATGAATTCGTGGTGGTGCTTGAGACGGTTCGAACGCGCGAGCAGGCCAATGCAAAGGCGGACGAACTGATGGAAATCCTCGTGAAACCCTACACCCTTCCGGGAAGGGGTGAGGTCGTCATTGACGCGCGGGTGGGGGTCAGCCTCTTCCCGTCCCAGGGCGTGACCTCGGAGATTCTCATCCGGGAAGCGGACCTGGATCTCTCCCTGAGAAAAGGGGAGCCCTTCCTCGCCACCGAGGGGCAGACCGAAACCTGACCTGCCCCCCCCTTCCCTACGACTGTGTGCCGTCCCGGTAGGCGATGACCTCAATGGTCTCCCGGGTGATCATCCCTTTGACCAGGACGGTCTCCAGATCCGACAGAAAGGCCTCGATGCGATGGGGGCGATCCACGATCTCCACCACCACGGGCAGGTCTTCGGAGAGGCGCAGGATTTTGTCCGTGTGGATGCAGCTGCTCGCCCCAAAGCCCATATGGCCGCGAAAAACCGTTGCGCCTGCCATTTTTTTTCGCCTGGCCTCTTCGACAATCCACTGGTACAGGGGCGACCCCATGTGGCGGGCCTGGTCTCCGATGTAGATTCTCAGACGCTGTGCTTCCTCTTGAATGGGCATGATACCTCCTGAAAAAACGGTTCCGATGTGATCAGATCAGGCGGGCCAGGGCGGCACCCGCTGCAAAAAGGGCGAGGCCCGCCCCCACCTGAAGGACGATGTTTCCCATGGCGACCCACCACTGGGCACCCACGGCCAGTTGACCAGTCTCTGAAATAAAGGTGGAAAAGGTGGTGAAGGCCCCCATGAATCCGGTGAGGATAATGGTGCGGGTTTCGGCTCCGATGGCCATGCGGTCGGCCCCCAGGGTCCAGATCAGGCCGAAGAGGAAACATCCGATGATGTTGACGGTGGCCGTTCCCCAGGGAAACCCTCCTCCGGCGAGGCGTTGAACCAGACCTGCCAGCCCGTATCGGGACAGGGTGCCCAGGGAACCGGCCGCGGCGATGCAGAGAAGTTTCTGATAGAGGATCATGGTGTGGAATCTCCCAGTGATGCCCGGCAGGCTCTGCCGGGATTTTTACGCATAAAAAAACCCGCAGTCGGCGGGTCTGTCTGGTAGCTGGATGCCCCCGGACAGACGCAAAGGTACCGTCGGCAGGAGTCATCAGCCCAAGGGCAGTTTGTTCCGGCGCAAGGTCGCCGGATGCTGGGGAACTCCATCCCCGTGCAGGTTCCTTAACCTTACTGGAAGGGGGCCGGCTCGTCAAGGCGGGGGGGAGGGCGGCAAGGCCCCAAGGGCCCCTCAACGGGAAACGGGCGGTTTATTTTGCAAGGCATGCAGGCCCTTTGGCGTCGCTGTGGCGCGTTGTCCCATGGCGGCTTTTTTTTATGTAGTTACCGTATAAATCCCTAAAAAATATTGACAATCGGTGGTCCGGACTGTAAAAGCTCAATCCATATGCATTGGTTCTATATTATGTTAATGTATATCAACCAAGTATACTTAGCGGGAGAGAGGTGGCACAGCCGAGTCGCAGCGGCGTGCGAAACCATAACGCAGAGGAAGCTATGAAAAAGATTGTCATTCTTGGTTCCGGGGCCGGTGGAACCATGGCCGCCGCCCACCTGAGAAAACACCTCAGCGTCGACGAATGGCGCATCACCATTGTCGACAACGATGAAGAGCACCACTACCAGCCAGGCTGGCTGTTTATTCCCTTTGGCATCTACACCCGTGACGATTGCGTGAAACCGAAGCGGGACTTCATTCCCAAAGGGGTGGAGTTCCTTCTGGACGAGGTGGTGGGGATCAACCCGGACCAGAACTACGCGGAAACCAAAGCCAACGGAAAGCTCCCTTATGATATCCTCATCGTTGCCACCGGGTGCGACATCGCACCGGACGAAGTGGAAGGCCTGGAAGAGTGGAAGGCCGACCCGGAAGGCAACGAGCACACCATCTTCAGCCTCTCAGGGGCCCTGGCTCTTGCCAAGCGCCTGAAGCGCTTTGAAAAGGGCAAGCTGGTGTTCAACATCGCCGAGATGCCCCACAAGTGCCCGGTGGTCCCCATGGAGTTTGTTTTCCTTGCGGACTGGTACTTCCGTGAGAACGGGGTGCGTGACGACGTGCAGATCGAACTGGTCACCCCCAACACCGGCATTTTCACCAAGCCCATTGCCACCAAGGTGCTCTCCAAGACCGCTGAGGAGAAGAACATCCTGGTCAAGCCCAACTTCGACCTGGCCGAGGTGGACACCGCAGGCAAGCGCCTGATCTCTCCCTCGGGTGAGACGGCCGATTACGACCTCATGGTCTCCACCATGCCCAACCTGGGGGCGGATTTCATCGACGAGTCCGGCCTGGGAGACGGCATGGGGTATCTCATGACCGATCACCATACCCTCAAGTCCGTGAAGTACGACAACATCTATGCCGTGGGGGATGTCTCCAACGTGCCCACCTCCAAGGCGGGATCCGTGGCCCATTACCAGGCGGAGCTGGTCACCGAGAATATCCTGCGGGAGATCGAGGGGCTGGAGCCCAAGGCCTCCTTTGACGGCCACTCCACCTGCTTTATCGTGTCGGGTTACGACAAGGCCTTTCTCTTTGACTTCAACTACAAGACCGAGCCCCTTCCCGGCAAGTACCCCTTCCCGGCCCTGGGACCCTTCGACCTTGTGGGAGAGTCCCACATGAACTACTGGGGCAAGATGATGTTCAAGTGGGTGTACTGGAACCTGCTCCTCACCGGTAAAGAGTTGCCCCTGGAGCCCCAGATGTCCATGGCAGGCAAGTTCTGGCCCGCATTCGCCAAGTAGGAGGGGCCACATGACCAACGAGGAACTGATACTACAGAAACTTGAAAAGCTCGATCGCCTGGAAGAGCAGCTGGCCCCCATCATCCAGGGCCACAAGGCCCGAACCGAGCTCATGGCGGACCTGGCTCCCCTGGGGCGTCAGGCCGCCGACCTGGTGACCCGGGGCCTCCAGGAGGTGGAGACCAGCTTTCAGGCCGACGATGTCCTGGATCTGCTCACCATGGTGGCGCGCAACACGCGCAACTTTTCCTATGCCCTGCGCCAGTTCGAGAGCCTTCTGGACTTCATGAAGGACATGGCCCCGCTGATGAAATCCACGGTACCCAAGCTTGTCAGCTACCTGGATACCCTGGACCAGCGCGGTGTGTTCCGGGTTCTGAAGATCTGGATGGTGGATTTCAGGGAGAAGATCGCCGCCAACTACGGCCCGGAGGAGTCCGAAGAGATCATCGACGGCATCGTGGCCTTCATCGGCCTTGCCAGGACCCTCTCCGATCCGAAGGCTGTTGAATTCCTGCGACGCGCCGCAGCCCTGCCCGGCCTGGTGGACCTGGACAACGCCCCCAAGGTGGGGCCAGCCGGTCTTGCCGTGGCAAGCTTCAGCGACGAGATGAAAGAGGGACTCGGGGTGGTGGTGGAACTCACCAAGGCCCTGGGGAAACTCAAGGAAACGGAAGACGAAAGCGACTAGGCTTTCTCATCGGCGGGATAAGATAAGAACAGGGCGGTCCATGCAGGGCCGCCCTTTTTTTAACTGTGGGGATCCATGAGGTCGGAGATGGTGACCTGGTCGAGGTTGGCGTACAGAGCCTCGGTGGCATCTTTCCATGCCTGGCGGAACCTGCAGCTGGGGGCCTTGATGCAGGTCTCCGGGGAGCTGATGCACTCCACCAGCTCGTCCTGACCTTCAAAAAGGCGCACCACGCGTCCCAGGCTGATCTCTTCCGGGGGGACGTTGAGGACATGGCCGCCCTTGGGCCCTCGTACGCTCCGCACGATACCGGCCAGCCGCAACAGGCGAATCAACTGCTCCAGGTATTTCATGGGAATGTCCTGGCGGCGTGCGATTTCGCTGACCTGAAGGGGAACTTGCGTGGCATGGTGCCGGGCAAGCTCAACGAGGATGCGGGCGCCGTAACGACTTTTCGTGGAGAGTTTCATGGGGATCCTTGGATGTGACGATTCATATCAACAAAGTCAAGTTAATGGAGTTCCCGCAGACGTGTCAATGTTTTTATGGGGTCCCGGTTTCCATGGGCCGGCCCCCGGGCAACAGGAGGAAAAAGATGCCGGATGCTTACCTCGTAGAGATTCACAGATTTCTCGCCGAGAAAAAAAAGGAAGCCATAAAAGGCCTGGAAGGGGCGGACGACGCGCTGACGCGGGCCTTCTACAGGGGCATGCTCAATGAAGTGGCGGCCATGACGGCCCACGTCACGGAAAGGTACAACATGGCGTTTCGTGATTACGGGGAGGCCGTGTAATGAGCCATACCCATCTGATCGAACTCTACAGCTACATCGACGCAAGGCGCAGCAACGCAGAGACCCTGCGCACGGAGGCCGGGTCCTCCGATGCCGACCGTGAAGCGGCCCGGGGGGCAGAGACCTTCCTTGCCGATACCGCGGCGTTTCTTTCGTCCCGCTACCACGGCAAGCTCCCCAAGCGGCTTCGCGCCAGGCACCTTCCCCGGTAACTGTTGACGTTCCCGGCAATTGTGCCTTTTTGGTCCCTTTTATCTGTGATATGAAACATGGTTTTTAAGTTATAGATATGCAGAAGGAAAGGGGAGAGCCCATGCTCGGTACGATTGTCAACGCATGCGCCATTGTGGCAGGGAGCCTTACAGGCCTGGTGTTCAAAGGCGGCATCGCCGAAAAATACAAGGAGACGGTGATCCATGCCGTGGCCCTGGCCGTGGTTCTTGTGGGGCTTAAGGCCGCCTTTGCCTCCGAGGCCCTCCTCGTGGTGATTCTCTCGCTGGTCATTGGCGCCCTCATGGGCGAGTGGATGGATATCGAAGGCCGTCTCCAAAGGCTCGGGGAGTGGCTGGAGACAAAGGTTCCCGGTGGCGAAGGGTCCCTTGCCAAAGGATTTGTCACGGCCAGCCTGGTCTTCTGCGTGGGCTCCATGGCCATTGTGGGAGCCCTTGAGAGCGGGCTCACCGGCAACCATCAGACCCTCTACGCCAAGGCCATTCTAGACGGCATCATCTCCGTGATCTTCACCACCACCATGGGCATCGGCGTGATCTTCTCCGCCGTGGCCGTCTTCATCTACCAGGGAAGCATCACCCTCACCGCCACGGTCATGAAGCAGTTCCTCACCCCCGAGGTGGTGGCCCAGATGACCTCCGTGGGCGGCCTTCTCATCCTCACCATCGGCCTCAACATGCTTAACGTCACCAAGATCCGCGTGGGCAACATGCTCCCTGCCATCTTCCTGCCCCTGCTCTGGTTCATCGCCAGGGGCGCCCTGCCTCTCTTTTCTTTTTAAATCATGCCTCCGGCGGCTCGCTTTTTGAAAAAAGCTCCGCAAAAACGTTCCAGTTGTCTCGTCTTCCGTCGCCCAGGGCCGGAAGACGAGGCCGGTCCACATGATTTTCGTAGAGCCTGTTTGTCAAACTTTTCAAAAATTTGGCCCCCGGCAGGGCCGCCGGAGGCACGTTTTTTAGCCCTTGATCCCCCTGGGGCTCTCTTTCAAAAATGCCTGGAGTTTTCTTCCCGCCTTTTTGCCGGGCTCCACACCAGAGGGACCGGCGATGCAGCCACCTTCACATCCCATGATCTCCACAAAATTGCCCGGGCATTTCTTTGCATAGGATTTCAGTTTTTTCACCGACCGCTTGTCCAGGCCGTTGACGGCCACAGGCTCTATGGCAGCGCGTTCGCCGATATAGGCCTTGATGCCCTCGGTGACGCCGCCGGAAACGGGAAAGCCCCGGCCCTCGGCCAGGCCTGCCAGGTCAAAGTCGGTATCCTCGCACTGGAGGATCTCGATGTTGCGCGCGGCCAGCAGGGCTCTTAGTTCCCGGAAGGTGAGGACGTGGTCCACAAAGGGATCGTCCGAGGCCTCTTTGCGTTTGGCCACGCAGGGGCCGATGAAGACGGTGACGTCGTCGGGGGCCTCTTCCTTGGCGGTCTGGGCCGTGTAGTGCATGGGGGTGCGGGTGTCCGAGACAAAGGGCTTGAGTTCGGGCAGGTGTTTTTCCACGCACTCGGTGTAGGCTGGGCAGCAGGAGGAGGTCATGAAGGGCGAGCCCTCTTCCATGCGTTCCACAAACTCGTCGGCCTCAAAGGCAGCGGTCTTGTCGGCTCCTGAGGCCACCTCAAAGACATGGGAGAAGCCGGCGGCCTTCAGGGCGCCCACGAGCTGTCCCATGGTGGAAGGGGTCTCCCCAACGATGGCCGGGGCCACCAGGGCGGTGACGCGTTTGCCTTCGGCCATCTCGCGGATGACGTCCACCAGCTGGGAACGCTCCAGGATGGCGTTGAAGGGGCAGGCGGCCAGGCATTTTCCGCAGAAGATGCACTTGTCGTAGTCGATGGTCTCCTTGCTGTTGCTCATCTTGGAGATGGCCCCGGTGGGGCAGGACTCCTCGCAGGGGATGGGGATGCGTACGATGGCGTGATAAGGGCAGACATCCATGCACTTGCCGCACTGGACGCATCGGTCCGGGTCGATGATGGACTTGCCGTTGACGAGTTTTACGGCACCCTTGGGGCAGACATCCACGCAGGCATGGGTGAGGCACCCACGGCAGGCGTTGGTGGCCTCGTAGCGGGTGCGCACGCAGCCGTTGCAGGCCTCGTCGATGACCGTCAGCACGGGGTTGGGGGCGGACTGGCGGGAGAGGCTTAACTCCGCGTATCGGGAGAGGGGCACCATCTCGTCTTCTTCCTCTTCGATGCCGAAACCCAGAAGGGCCATGAGCCGGTACTTCAGAATGGCGCGGTCCCTGTAGACACAGCACCGGGAGTGGTCTCCGTCCCGGGGGCGCATCTCAACGGGGATGCGGTTGACGGTGTCTGAAAAGTCCTGGGAATCAAAGGCCCGGATGAGGCGGACCATGAGCTCAAAGTGGGTGGTGTCACTGTAATTCTTGAAAAACACGGGCGGTTCCTTGGGTTTTGGGTCTGTCTGTGATGCATGTGGCGTAACGCCGTATACGTGCATCCATTGCCCTGTATGTAGCACAGGCTTCTAAGGAAACATGTCGCCTCGGGGACAGGACGCACAAGAAAGCCGCCCTCCACACTCTGGCCCGACGGCCGTGGAAGAGGCTTGTGAACATCATAAAAAATCAAAGCGGTTGTATATCGGATTGCCCCGGGTCGGGTCAATACCGGATTGGGGCTTGCGGGGAAGGGACGCAAAAACGCCCCCGGCCCACAGGGCCGGGGGCGCTTTTATCGTTAGGTTATCGCTTGTTGATGGGGACGTAGTCGGTGGCAATGTTGCCGGTGTACACCTGGCGGGGCCTGCTGATCTTCCAGTTGGGGTCGTCGGCCCCTTCCTTCCACTGGGAGATCCAGCCGGGCAGTCGGCCGATGGCAAACATCACGGTGAACATCTCCGTGGGAATACCCATGGCCCGTAAGACAATGCCGCTGTAAAAGTCCACGTTGGGGTAGAGGTTCTTGTCGATGAAGTAGGGGTCGGTAAGAGCCACCTCTTCGAGCCTTCTGGCGATGTCCAGCAGGGGATCCTCCACCTTGAGCTTGGGCAGGACCGTGTCGCACATCTTTTTCATGATCCTGGCCCGGGGGTCGTAGGTCTTGTAGACCCTGTGGCCGAAGCCCATGAGGCGGAAGGGGTCGTCCTTGTCCTTGGCCCGCCTGACCACATCCTCGATGTCCGCGCCGCTCTTGTGGATGTTGGTGAGCATCTCGATGACCGCCTGGTTGGCTCCGCCGTGCAGGGGCCCCCAGAGGGCGGCGATACCGGCGGAGATGGCTGCGTAGAGGTTGACGCGCCCGCTGCCCACCACGCGGACAGCCGCCGTGGAGCAGTTCTGCTCGTGGTCGGCGTGGAGGATCCAGAAGACGTTCAATGCTTCCACGATGTCCGGGTCGAGCTCGTAGGGCCGCACCGGCGAGTGAAACATCATGTTGAGAAAGTTGGCGCAGTAGGAGTAGTCCGCCCGGGGGTAGACCACCTTGTGGCCCCGGGAGATCCTGTAACTCATGGCCGCCATGGTGCGGATCTTGGAGAGGAGCCGCAGGAAGGTGCGGTTGATGCCTTCCGGGTCCGTGTCTTCGAGTTCGGGGTAGAAGCTTCTCAGGGCGTTGATCATGGCCGAGAGAATCCCCATGGGGTGAGCCCGCCTGGGGAAGTTCTGATAGAAGATCTGCATGTCTTCGTGGATGAGCGAGTCATCGTTAAGCTGAACGCTGGTGCGGGTGAGCTCCTGTTTGTTGGGGAGTCTTCCGTTGATGAGAAGGTAGGCGGTCTCGACGAAGCTGGAGTGCTCGGCAAGCTGTTCCACCGGGATGCCGCGATAGCGCAGAATGCCCTTTTCGCCGTCCATGAAGGTGATGGCGGACGTACAGCTGCCCGTGTTGCCGAATCCGGGGTCCATGGTGATGTACCCGGTTTGCTGGCGCAGTTTGGTAATGTCGAAGGCTTTTTCCCCTTCAGATCCCTCAATCACGGGGAATTCGTAGGTCTTTCCCTCGATGATCATTTTTACCACTTCAGACATGGTATTCCTCCTTTTAACGGTTGCCCTGCGGGGCTGTGCGGATACAGCTTCGGGAAGGTACCGAAGACAGCTTCGGGAAGACTCCGGCCGTGCTGGTTTTTTCGTTAAGCGGGCGGATGCGGTCAGCCAAAGGTGCGGTTCAGCCGCATGCTCATGATTCTCCGACAGGTGGTTCGGGGCAACGTGTTTCGGGTGTCCGGGTGACGCGACCGGATACCGAAATGGCGTTGTTCAAGGCGTGCCATCAAGTGTTCCACGAAAAGACTATCCCCATAGATCCGTGGAGTGAGGCCCCGTGCATGCGCGATTGCTCTGCGCATGTCGTCTATTTAGGTCTTCCGCCCTTGGGTCGGCTCGGTGATAAAACAGTCAATCATCCCATTTGCGTGCCTTTTCAGGGTGCAGGGGGGATCCGTTTCATTTTCATTTCGTGTTGTTGATCATTGCTAATGAGCCTGTCAGAGTGAGGTCAACGGCCTAAAATATCTGATTCATCCTTTGCGGTCAAGGGGTTCACGCGTTCTCTTTCCGGAGACGCGCTTTTTTTCATGGGCCGCGCAAAGAAGATGAAAGCTTGTTATTTAAGCGGTATTCGGCTATTTTGACCTGATTTTACGATGGCATCTCACTGTTTTATAAACGAAATGCCTCAAGGATTGATGTTCCCGGACGATATAGGGGACAACGGGGATGTCCCGCCATAATGATCGGCCCAAAATGATGGAGGAAACAATACGTATGAAACGATGGTTATTCATTCTGCTTGCAGTGGCAGCTGTGATGGTGCCCGGGCGCTCCTTTGCGCTCCTCGGGCTGGTAAGTGTGGAAGGGGCTGTGGGAGGGTTCATGCCGACTCCGTCCGGTGACTTCCAGTACAACGGCGGAACCAGTGGGGATGTGGAATCCATTCTGGGCTTTGACGACGAGGTGTTCCCCGCGGCCCGCCTTCGGGTGGAACTTCCCCTGGTGATTCCCAATGTCTACCTCATGACCACCCCCATGGAGTTCGAGGGGAATCTCACCGAGGAGTTCAAATTCGGGGACGACACCTTTACCGCCAACTCCGAGACCAAGCTGACCCTTGAGCAGTATGACATCGGCCTGTTCTACGGGGTCCCCTTTGTGGGGCTGGCCACCCTGGGCCGTGTGGGCCTGGATGTGGGCCTCAACGTGCGGGTGCTTGACATGGAAGCCGAGATGACCGACTCCGTGTCCAGCGAGACACGCACCGAAAGCGTCACCGTGCCCGTTCCCATGCTGTTTGTGGCAGGCCAGCTCAACCTCATCGGGGGCTTTGCCCTGGAGGCGGAAGTCAGGGGTCTGGACGTGAGCTATGCCCGCATCATCAGTGCCATCGGCCGCGTGAAATACAACACCATGGGGCCGTTTTTCGTGGCCGCCGGGTACCGTCACGAAGAGGTGGAGGTGGATGAGGACGACTTTGACGTCGACCTGACCTTTGCCGGACCCTTTGCCGAGGTGGGATTCTCCTTTTAGTCCGGTCCTCAGCGTTGGTGTGATGATATGATCAAAAGCGGCCTCCTTTGGGGGCCGCTTTTTTATTGGACGCCCATCTCTCTGAGGTCCGCCTCAAGGGCGGCTTTGTTAAAGACCTTGCCCCTTCGCCATACACCCTTGTACTCCAGGGTGGGCACCACCCATTCCCCGCCGTTGATCTCCGAGACCTTGTCCACGATCTCCTTTGGCGCGGTTTCGATGTTGATGGAATCAAAAGGGATATTCTGTTCTTTGAGGTACGCCTCTGTCTTGATGCAGTGGGGGCACCAGGAGGCGGAGTAAACTTTCAGCATGGGTTTCCTTTCTTAAAAAACGCCGGGCCCGGAGGGGAAGGGGCCTGGCGTTTCGTCATTCCGGTATTGTTGATCTTTTCCGGTAAGTGTGGCAGTGTGTTTTCCAGTTGATTTTTAAGGCATCCCGTAAGCAACGTACCGACTCCGTTGCAGATGACCCTGGCGTGGAGAGGTTTACCGGGGAAGTATATCATACTTACAGGGCCGTCCGGAAAAAGTCGACGCCTGAAAATGACCGAATCCCTGTCCGGAGTCACCCACACCATGCGGATGTCAGCAAGGCTGTCCTCGGCAGCGGGGCGGCAACGGCGGGTTTCGTCGCCAATTCATATTCAACTTGTACAGGAATTCTTCATGATGAAAAGAGTATCGATCATCGCTGCCTCCCTTTTTATGATTACCGCTTCCCTGTTGTCTTTCGGGTCCTCGGCATCTGCCGAGGGGCTCAGCCTGGGGATCTCAGCCAACAACCGTGCCGTGGGAACCAACGCCAGCATGTTGACGAGCAGCCCCCTGGGGACCCTTGAGGTCGGCGCTGGGCTGATGTACAACGAAGACCGTTACACCATCGGCAGTGGCCTTGTCAGCGTGAAAAGCGACAACCTCACCCCCGGACTCCGGTACGGCCTGGGCTTCAAGTACGTTCTGGGCTCCATGAAGAACAAGGCAAAGACCGAGCGGGCCGACCTCAGCGCCCTGGGCTTCAACCTCGGCGCCGGCTACGAGCTGCCGGCCACCATCAACCCCTTTAACATTCCCATCGAGGTGACCGGCGACATGACCCTTGCCCCCGAATCCATCACCTTCGATGAGACCAAAGGGTACATGGATTTCACCGTGGGCCTGCGCTTCTACCTCATCGAAAATGCCTACCTGACCCTTACCCACACCTATATCGACGCTGAATTCGACACCGGGAATTCCTGGAGTCGCTACATCAATGAAACCATGTGCGGCGTGGTGCTGACTTACTGATCCGTCAGCGCGTGCAGTGACGGGAAAGCATGTGAGGGTCGGCCACCGGGTGGCCGACCCTTTTTTTATGGCGAGCAGGGCACTCTTCGGATTCAATGGACCTGCCGTGCCGCCGACCCATTTGCCTGACGAGGCAGGAGTGATCGATGGAAGAAAAAGAAGGAACGGGCCTGGGGCTGAGAGCCCGCATCACCATATGGATCTCTGGGGTCCTTGTGGTCATGGCCCTGTTCTTTTATGCCTTTGTGCATTATCAGACACGGTCCGTTTACACAGCAACCCTTGATGGGGCCCTGCTGGCCTGGGGAGAGGCTGCCTCTCCGTCGGGCACGGTGCGTGCCGACGGGGCCCTTTCCATGGGAGGGCTCGTCCAGGGGGAGGGAACCCCGGAGACGTGGGCCCGATTCGGAAAGGCCACGGGTATCCCTGTGGCCGACCTGGCGGCCCATGCGGGCCTGCTTTCGGAGGCAAGGCGACAAGGCCGGGCCGTTGGCCGGACGGCAGCGCTGCCCAGCGGTACCGTTCGCCTGGTGGCCCTGCCCCCCAAGGAAGAGGGCGGCAGGGGCCGGTTGGTGTTTACTCCGGTTTTTGCCCGCCCCGGAGGCACCGAAGAGCTTGGGTCCCGGTTTGCCGTGGCTGCGGTGTGCCTTTTCGGGGTTGTTCTGGTGGGGGGCTCGCTGTTCTCCTGGTTTTTGATTCGCCCCATTGAGGAGCTGCGGGATGTCTCGGAGAAGATTGCCGAAGGAAACCTTGACGAAGGGGTGCGGTTTTCAGGAAGCTCCGAGTTTGTCTCCCTGTCCCGGAGCATCAATCGCATGCGACGGGCCATTGCAGAGATGCTCCATGACTCCGAGGGCCAGAACCGGGCCCTGGCCGATAAGGGAAAAGAGCTCGAATCCTCCAACAAGGCCCTGGAGCGGGCCATCTTTACAGCCAACCAGATGACGGCCGAGGCCGAGATCCGAAGCTATGAGCTGGAGCACGAAATCGTCCAGCGCCACCAGGCGGAAGAGGCCCTCAGGTCCAGTGAGGAGAAGTACCGGACCATCGTGGAGAACATGAAGGAGGGGTATTGCGAGGTGGACCGGGAGGGCTGTGTCACCTTTGTCAACACCGCCATGTGTGAGATCTGCGGGTACGATGCAGATGAGATCCTGGGGATGCACAGGGGCCGGTTCATCGCCGAGGAGAGCCGGGACGAGGTGCTGACCCGGTTTGCAAGGATCCTCAAAGGCGATGAAGAGATGGCCGAATTCGATTACCCCATCATCCGAAAGGCTGGGGATCGGCGCCATATCGGCGTGTCGGTCTCCGTCATCCGGGACAGCACCGGCGAGCGCACCGGGTACCGCACCATTGTACGGGACGTGGAGGCCCGGAAACGCTACGAGCAGGAGTTGATCTACATGGCCTACCACGACCCCCTCACCGGCCTTAAAAACCGGAAGGGCTTCTACGAACGCCTGGAGACGGATATCCTGCGGGCCAAGCGCTACGGAAGCCAGGTGGCCCTGCTCTACATCGATATCGACCGGTTCAAAGAAGTCAACGACACCCTGGGGCACGAGGCCGGAGACGAGGTCCTTCGGGAGATCACCCGGCGCCTGGTGGACAACCTCCGCCAGAGTGACTGCGTGGCACGGGTGGGGGGCGATGAGTTTGCCGTGGTCCTGGACAACGCCGACGGCTGCGATGTGGAGGTGGTGGTGCGCAAGGTGGCTGTGATCCTGGCCCAGCCGTACAGCGCCGGGGGCAGGGATGTGGCCTATGTCTCGGGCAGCGTGGGGGTGGCCGTCTTCCCCGACGACGCGGTGACGGCCAGTGACCTGATCCGGTATGCGGACAGCGCCATGTACGAGGTGAAACGAAGCCGCAAGATCTCACGGTGCCACGGCCGTGTGAAAGGAGTGCATGCCTGATGGAATCCACACCGACTACCAGCTACAAAAACCGGTTTCCCTTTTCCCTTTCCGTGCCCTCCTGGCTTTACCCTGCGGGGTATGAGGAGAACGTGGCCCGCGTGGCTCCCTTTGTGGACGGGGTCGAGCTTCTCTTTTTCGAAGGCAGGCCCGAGTGCCTGCCGGAGGCGAAAACCTTCCGGGCCCTTGCCTCCCTTCAGCAGGCCCACGGCCTCTCCTACAACATCCATATGCCCATCGACGAGAACCTGGCCTCGGTGGACCGTGCCGAACAGGTACGGTCCCTGGACGCCCACAAGCGGCTCTTTGACTTAACGGCCCCCCTTGTCCCTGTGACCCACACCGTTCACCTGGAGCGGCCTTCCGGCACAGACCCCGGGGCGTGGACGGAAGCCGCCCACAGGAGCCTTGAAGCCCTTGCAGGGGCCATGGATCCGGCCAGGGTCACCGTGGAGACCCTGGACTACGACCTGCTGCCCCTGGCCGACACCCTGGAGTCTCTGGGCTACAGGATCTGTCTGGACCTGGGCCATCTGATTCACTTTGGCCTCCCCGTTGAAGAGACCATCCGCCGCCTTGGTCCCCTGTGCCGCATGGTTCACCTCCACGGCGTTGCCAGCGGAAAAGACCACCGCGCCCTTCCCCTCATGGACCCCTCGCTTTTTCACCGCCTCCTTCCCTTTTTGTCCTCCTACACCCACACCCTCTCCATGGAGATCTTCAAAGCCGCCCCTTGCTTTGAATCCATCGATTTTCTCGCCACCCATTTCTGATACCGCCAGCCTTTTACCTGTTTCCAGAAAAATGAAATGGGCCTCTCCTGCAAAAAGCGGTTGCCACATGTCATGCCCCACACGAATGCCCCGAAGCCGTTTGCGGGATGGTTGCCCCCATGCATTCGCCATCTGGGGTCCAGGGGATCATCCCCTGGCCGCCGGAGGCAGGCATTGGCCGCTCACTTTGCTCATAGAAGGCAACTGAATGGTTTAATGCGCTGGTCCTGGCCCCTGCTTGACACGTCCGGATGGGTGGTTAATTTTTCCGTTGAACGCATCGATAAGGACGCTAAAGCTTCTGCGATGGACAAAGCGAAAAGCTGTAAAGGCCCGACCGTGGGGGAAGGGTCTTTCAGGACGAAAAGGAGTGGATGATGCGATTTGATCGATTGACGGTGAAGTCCCAGGAGATGATCCAGGAGGCCCATGAGATGGCCTCGCGCAAGGGCAACCCACAGATTGAGCCCGAACACATGCTGGCGGCCATGGTGGGGGACCGGGAGGGGATTGTCCTCTCGATTTTCCGAAAAATGGGGGTTCCCTTGGAAGGGCTCTCCGGTCAGCTGGCCGAGCTCATGGGGCGCCTGCCCCAGGTGAGCGGGGCCGCAGGGGACGCTGCCCTGTCCCGGGAGTCCAGGCAGGTCTTAAGCCAGGCCTTTGACGAAGCCGAGACCATGAAAGACGAGTACGTCAGCGTGGAACACCTTCTTCTGGCCCTTGCCGGATGCGGGAAAAAAGGGGTGAAGGAACTTTTTGCCCGGTTCGGCCTCACCCGGGAATCCCTGCTTTCAGTGCTCATGGAGATCCGGGGCAGCCAGCGGGTCACCGACCCCAACCCGGAGGCCACCTACCAGGCCCTGGAGAAGTTTTCCCGGGATTTAACGGCGCTGGCCCGGGCCGGCAAGCTGGATCCGGTTATCGGTCGGGACGAAGAGATCCGTCGCGTGGTGCAGGTGCTCTCCAGGCGCCGGAAGAACAACCCGGTGCTTATCGGGGAGCCCGGCGTGGGCAAGACCGCCATTGTGGAGGGGCTGGCCCGCCGCATCGTGGAAGGGGATGTGCCCGAGATCCTCAAGAACAGGCGCCTTGCGGCCCTGGACATGGGGGCCCTGGTGGCCGGCGCCAAGTTTCGGGGTGAGTTTGAAGAGCGGCTGAAGGCTGTCCTTAAAGAGGTGGAGGATGCCGACGGCGAGATCGTCCTGTTCATCGACGAACTTCACACCGTGGTGGGTGCCGGTGCCGCAGAAGGGTCCATGGACGCTTCCAACCTCTTGAAGCCTGCCCTGGCACGCGGTGTGTTGCGCTGCGTGGGGGCCACCACCCTGGATGAGTACCGAAAATACATCGAAAAGGATGCGGCCCTGGAGCGGCGTTTCCAGCCGGTCTTTACCGCTGAGCCCAGTGTGGAGGACACCATCTCCATCCTGCGCGGGCTTAAAGAGAAGTACGAGGTGCACCACGGGGTGCGCATCAAGGATTCGGCCATTGTGGCGGCCGCCACCCTCTCCAACCGCTACATTGCCGACCGCTTCCTGCCGGACAAGGCCATCGACCTCATTGACGAGTGCGCCTCCCGGCTCCGCATCGAGATCGACAGCATGCCCGCTGAGATCGATGAGATGATGCGGCGCATTACCCAGCTGGAGGTGGAAAAGCAGGCCCTCACCAAGGAGAACGACCGGGGCTCCAAAGACCGGCTGGAATCCCTTGAAAAGGAGCTGGGACAGCTTCGGGAAGAGGCCAACAGCAAAAAGGCCCACTGGGCCAACGAGAAGGCGATAATCGATGGGATCCGGGGTCTCAAGGAAGAGCAGGAGCAGCTGGGGATAGAAGAGGAACGGGCCGAGCGCGAAGGGGATCTGGCCAGGGTGGCCGAGCTCCGTTACGGGCGAAGCGATGAACTCAGGAAGGCCCTGGATGAAGCCAAGGAGACCCTTTCCGAGCTCCAGAAAGACCGGAAAATGCTCAAGGAGGAGGTGGACGACGAGGACGTGGCCGAGGTGATCTCCCGCTGGACCGGCATCCCGGTGGCCAAGATGCTGGAAGGGGAGATGGAGCGCCTTTTGGCCATGGAAGAGGGGCTGGGCAAGCGTGTGGTGGGTCAGAAACGGGCCATTTCGGCTGTTTCCGACGCGGTGCGCCGCGCCCGATCCGGGCTCCAGGACGCCAACCGGCCCGTGGGCTCCTTTATCTTCATGGGCCCCACCGGGGTGGGCAAGACCGAGCTGGCCAAGGCCCTGGCCGAGTTTCTCTTTGACGATGAGCGGGCCCTGGTGCGCATCGACATGAGTGAGTACATGGAAAAACATGCGGTGGCGCGGCTCATCGGGGCGCCTCCGGGGTATGTGGGCTACGACGAAGGCGGGTACCTCACCGAGGCCATCCGCAGGCGGCCCTATGCCGTGGTGCTTTTCGACGAGATCGAAAAGGCCCATCCGGACGTCTTCAACCTCCTGCTCCAGATTTTAGACGACGGGCGGATGACGGACAGCCAGGGACGCACCGTGGATTTCCGGAACACCCTCATCATGCTTACCTCCAACATCGGCAGCCACGTGATCCAGGAGTACGGCGGCAGGAACCGCCCGGAGATGGAGGCCAAGGTGGAGGCCATGCTGCAGGCGTCGTTCCGCCCCGAGTTCCTCAACCGCATCGACGAGACCGTGATCTTCGACAGCCTGACCCGGGAAGACCTGTCCCGCATTGTGGCGCTTCAGCTCAAGCGGGTGGGCGAGCGTCTCAAGGCGCGGGGCATCGGTTTTTCCGTGTCCGAGGCGGGGCTGGCACACCTGGTGGACGCCGGATACGACCCTGTGTTCGGAGCCCGGCCCCTGAAGCGCGCCATTCAGCGGGAGGTGGAGAACCCCCTGGCCGTGGAGATCCTCAAAGGGCGTTTTGGGGACGGCGACAGTGTGGCCGTGGATGTGGGGGGCGATGGTCTTGAGTTTCGCATGGGTGATGAGTCAAGATAGCAAACAGAAGTTTCCTTTTCGAGGAAGCTGGAAAACACTCGAAGGTCGGAACAGCAGAGTAATGGATGCTGTTTCGACCTTTTTTTATGTAATTTAGGCGGCGCTTCGGAAGGCGCTCGGAAGTGAAATATTTGCGTAGGATGATTGGGTAAATGAGGATTATTCTGCTTTACTTTGATATGGGGATCATGTAATCATGCTTATTTACGACTCCCTCGTAAAGTGAGGAAATATCCGCCCTATGGGGCGGTACGGTATAGTGAGACCCGCGTCCGCAGGGATGCTCGGGATATGGCCGACGCCATGCACCGACCTGCGGACCATCGCAGTTCCGGCCCGGATTTCGCCATCGCGCCACCGCAACGAAATAAAGACCCACGCCGCAGGAATCGCCGATACATCGGCACTGGGGAACCCCTGCGGCCGGGATTGCGGGTGTGGCGAATCCTTCCTAACGATTTAAAGGAGTTAACTATGGGGAAAACAATGAAGACCATTGACGGCAACACCGCTGCCGTCCATGTCGCCTACGCCTTCAGTGACGTGGCGGCACTGTATCCGATTACGCCTTCAACGCCCATGGGCGAAACCGCCGACGCGTGGGCAGCCGCATCCCGGAAAAACATTTTTGACCAGGAAGTGATGGTTCGCCAGCTCCAGTCCGAGGCCGGTGCGGCCGGTGCGGTTCACGGGTCCCTGGCAGCCGGGGCGCTGACCACCACCTTCACCGCCTCCCAGGGCCTCCTGCTCATGATTCCCAACATGTACAAGATCGCAGGGGAGCTCCTGCCCTGCGTCTTCCATGTGTCGGCCCGTGCTGTTGCCGCCCATGCCCTGTCCATCTTCGGGGATCACCAGGACGTCATGGCCGTTCGTCAGACCGGTTTTGCCCAGCTCTGCTCCGGCAACGTCCAGGAAGTCCAGGACCTGGCCCTGGTGGCCCATCTGGCCACCATCGAGAGCCGGGTGCCCTTTGTCCACTTCTTTGACGGGTTCCGAACCTCCAGCGAGATCCAGAAGATTGAGATGATCGATTACGAGGACATGAAAGACCTCGTGAACATGGACGCCCTGGAAGAGTTCCGCGCCAACGCCATGAACCCTGAGCACCCCGAGATTCGCGGCACCGCCCAGAACCCGGATATCTACTTTCAGGGTCGTGAAGCCGCCAACCTCTATTATGAGGATGTGCCCAACATCGTGGCCGAGTACATGGAGAAGGTCACCAAGCTCACCGGCCGCCCCTACCGTCTCTTCGACTACGTGGGCCACCCCGAGGCCGAGCGGGTTGTCATTGCCATGGGCTCCGGCTGCGAAGCCCTGGAAGAGGCAGTCTCCAAGCTGACCGTCATGGGTGAGAGGGTAGGCCTCGTCAAGGTTCGCCTCTATCGCCCCTTCAGCGCCGAGCACCTCCTGCAGGCCATTCCGGCCACGGCGTCCACCATCACCGTGCTGGACCGCACCAAGGAGTCCGGGAGCATGGGCGAGCCTCTCTACCTGGATGTTGCCGCCGCGTACATGGAGATGGGGGAGATGCCCCAGATTCTCACCGGTCGTTACGGCCTGGGCTCCAAGGAGTTCACCCCGGCCATGGCCAAGGCGGTCTTCGACAACATGAAGGTCACCGGGCCCAGGAACCACTTCACCGTGGGGATCAAGGACGACGTTTCCTACAGCTCCCTGGAAGTGGACGAGAGCTTCGATGCCGGCATCGAAGGCACCGTCAACTGCAAGTTCTGGGGCCTTGGCTCCGACGGAACCGTGGGTGCCAACAAGAGCGCCATCAAGATCATCGGCGACAACACCGACATGTACGCCCAGGGGTACTTTGCCTACGATTCCAAGAAGTCCGGCGGCATCACCGTGTCCCACCTGCGCTTCGGCGACAAGCCCATCAAGAGTACCTACCTTGTGGACAAGCCCGATTTCGTGGCCTGTCACAAGTCCAACTACGTCCACCTCTACGATGTGGTGGAAGGGATTAAAGAGGGCGGCACCTTCCTTATCAACGCCCCCTGGACGGCAGAGGAGATGGAAGCCGAACTTCCCGGTTCCCTCAAGAGCACCCTGGCCGCCAAGAAGATCCGTTTTTACGCCATTGACGCGGTGAAGGTCGCCGCCAATGTGGGACTCGGCGGGCGCATCAACATGATCATGCAGACCGCCTTCTTCAAGCTGGCCAACGTGATGCCCTTTGAGGAGGCCATTGCCCTCCTGAAAAAAGACATCAAGAAGACCTACATGAAGAAGGGCGATGCCATCGTGGACATGAACATCGCCGCCGTGGATCAGGCCCTGGAAGGCCTTGTGGAGATTCCCGTTCCCGAGGCGTGGGCCGAAGCCAAAGATGCCGCCTCCGAAGCCGAAGAGGCCCCGGAGTTCATCACCGATGTGCTTCGACCCGTCAATGCCCAGAAGGGTGACTCCCTGCCCGTTTCCACCTTCCCCGCCGACGGTGTCTTCCCCGTGGGGACCTCGCGCTACGAGAAGCGCGGCGTGGCCATCGAAGTGCCCGAGTGGATCGCTGAAAACTGTATCCAGTGTAACCAGTGCTCCTTTGTCTGCCCCCACGCGGCCATCGTACCCATTGTGGTGAGCGATGCTGAGCTGGCCGATGCGCCGGAAAGCTTTGCCACGCTGCCCGCCGCCGGCAAGGAACTCAAGGAGTACAAGTTCCGCATCCAGGTTAACGCCATGGATTGTCTGGGCTGCGGCAACTGCGCCGACATCTGCCCGGCCAAGACCCCGGCCCTGGTGATGAAGCCCATCGCCTCCCAGGCCGAGGCCGAGGCGGATAACTTCGCCTTCTCCAAGACCGTGGAGTACAAGGAAGGCCTGCTCAAGCGGGAGTCCGTCAAGGGCAGCCAGCTCATGCAGCCCCTTCTGGAGTTCTCCGGTGCCTGTGCGGGCTGTGGGGAGACCCCCTATGTGAAGGTCCTCACCCAGCTCTTCGGCGAGCGCATGACCATCGCCAACGCCACGGGTTGCTCCTCCATCTGGGCGGGGTCCGCCCCCTCCTTCCCCTATTGCGCCAACAAAGACGGGTTCGGCCCCACCTGGGGCAACTCTCTTTTTGAAGACGCAGCCGAGTTTGGTTACGGCATGGCCCTGGCCACGAACCAGCGGCGCCAGAAGCTTGCCGACCTCATGGCCGAGGCCCAGGGTTGCGAGATCTCCGACGAGATGAAGGCCGCCATGAAGAACTGGTCCGAGAACATGGGCGACGCCAAGCTTTCAAGGCAGTACGGGGACGAGATCAAGGCACGCCTTCTCACCGAGATGGGAGACCCCATTTTGGATGAGATCGACGCCATGAACGACCTGTTCACCAAGAAATCCCACTGGATCTTCGGCGGGGACGGCTGGGCCTACGACATCGGTTTCGGCGGCCTGGACCACGTCATTGCCTCCGGGGAGGACGTGAACATCCTGGTCATGGATACCGAGGTCTACTCCAACACCGGCGGTCAGGCCTCCAAGGCGACCCCCACCGGTGCCGTGGCCAAGTTTGCCGCCTCCGGCAAGAAGATCGGCAAGAAGGACCTTGGTCTCATCGCCATGAGCTACGGGTATGTCTACGTGGCCTCTGTCTCCATGGGCGCCAACAAGCAGCAGCTTATGAAGGCCTTTATCGAGGCGGAGAACCACCCCGGACCTTCCGTGGTGATCTGCTACGCCCCGTGTATCAACCAGGGCATCAAAAAAGGCATGGGCAAGACCCAGGAAGAGATGAAGCTTGCGGTGGCCTCCGGGTACTGGCCCCTGTATCGCTACAACCCTGCCCTGGCCGAAGAGGGCAAGAACCCCTTCATCTTTGAATCCAAAGAGCCCGACGGCACCATTCAGGACTTCCTGGCCGGCGAGAACCGTTTTGCCAGCCTGGAGCAGATGTTCCCTGAAGAGTCCAAGAAGCTCCGCGGTCAGATCGAGATGGAGTTCGCCAAGCGCTACGAGCACTACAAGCGTCTTGCCGAGTAACCCGCAGGGATTTGGGTCGCGGCAACACAGCGATCCTTCAGGGTGAAACACCTTGAAAACGTAAGGTAAACAAATCAGGCAGGGGTCTCTTGCGCGGTGCGCAGTTGGCCCTTGCCTTTTTTTCTGGTTTGATGTTTGATGACCTGCGGTATCGCACATGCTTTACGCTTCGTGCCCCAGGCTCATCACATGTGCTTACGGACTGCGCCGTGAACCCGGAAGGCAGGCTGGTGTCTGTGTGAAACCTGGTTGTTGAATTTTTTTAAAAAAAGTTGGTCCCCCCGGCAGGGCCGCCGGAGGCAATGGGGCTCAACATGATCTGTATATAAGGAAGGGCTTTATGGAGTTTTTAACCGGCGGAAACGAAGGATGCAGCGGGTGCAGCGCTGCCCAGACATCATGCAACCACTGCGGCGCCTGCTGCACCGGGGGCGGCCCAGTGCTGCGGTCCCAGGATGAGCGGCTTATCAAGACAGGAAAACTCGACCTTTCCGTGCTGTACACCCTGAGGGCCGGAGAGCGCATGTTCAATAAAGAGTCCCTGAAGATGGAGCCACTGGCCACGGATCAGATCAAGATCAAGGTGGACCCCGAGACTCTGCGCTGCCTGTTCCTGAACCCTGAGAACCGCTGCGACATCTATAGCCAGAGGCCTTTTGAGTGCCGGTCCTTCAAGTGCTGGGACGAGCGGGAGATTGTGGAGGTCTACGCCTCGGATACCCCTCTGGGCCGCGAAGACATCATCGGCGGGATCAAGGGGCTCTGGGACCTGGTGGCAGACCACCACGAGCGCTGCAGCTATGATCTGCTGGACGAGCTGATCCGGAAGGTGGACGACACCGGCGACCAGGAGGCCGCTGAAAAGGTCTGTGAGATGATCGCCTACGACCGGAGCCTCCGGGAGACCCTGGTGGAGAGCGGCCGGGTCAGGGCGGAGATCCTTGATTTTCTATTTGGGCGCCCCCTGACCACCACCATCGTGATGTTCAACTACCGCATCGAGTCACAGGACGGCAAAGATGTCCTTGTGGCTGTCTCCTGAGGCAGAATGCGTTCGTCGGCAGACTGCTGCAGCACCAGTTAAAAAAAGCTCACCGGGAATTCCCGGTGAGCTTTTTTTTATGGTGTGCGGTTCGCATTGCCCTTATGCCGGGCGTTTTGCGGGCTGCTTAGAGGAAATCTTTCTGGTACAGCTGGTAAACGTACGAATGGTACATGTGGTTGGCGATGCGCAGGGGCATGTTCCATGTGCCTCCGCAGAACATCAGGTGATCCAGCCAGTAGACCTTGTCGGCATTGCCGTAGCGGGGGCAGGTGGCGAAGGGGGAGCTGTCGTTCATCTGTCCGTCGGTGTCCACCAGGGGGCAGTTTTTGACATTGATGTGGGTGATGTTGGCCACCATCTCATCGGTCACGGGCTGGCTTGCGCTGTCGATAATGCCCTGCTCAACAAGGGTGGCTGCGGTGAGTCCAGCTGCGTTAAAGCAGGTGGTCTTGACCCCGGTTTTCAGGCCGGTGATCTGCGCCAGGCCACCGCCCAGGCTGTGGCCTGCGATTTCCATGGTGTAGCTGTTGGCATCGGCAAAGGCCTTCAGTCCCACGGCAAGGTTAACGGCTTTTTCGTACTGCACCGACCCGATGGAGTTGACGAAAATATTGAGGGCCTGCCGGACGTCGGCAATCCAGTCGTTGACGTTGAGGGCTTCGGTACCTCTGAAGACCAGGACAAGCTGTCCGGGGTTGTGGATGTTGATGTACACCTTTGCGTCCAGGCCGTCCCAGCCGCCCACATAGGTGTCCAGCAGGGTTGTCACCCCTGAGCGCTGGGCTTCGGTCATGTAGTTCAGGACGTTTTCATCCCGGGCGACGTTGAGGTAGTTGGATGAGTTGCCCACAAAGTCGAGTTTGTTCAGCAGGAAGGGGGCCAGTCGGTCCAGCATCCAGTCCCAGGCGTTGTCGTAGATCCGTGCCGTGAGGTTAGCCATGTCCAGGATGTATTCGTATTCAACCTGGGTCATCTGGGCGGGGAGGCCGGAGCCATCAACGTCGCTGCCATCGGCCGCAAACGCGGACCCGGTTAACACAAAGAAGAAACCAATCATCATCACAAGTCGTCTCATTTCACCTATCTCCTTTTTCAATGGTTAGAATTGATGCACTGTTTACATTGTATGGTCGGCGCACAGGGTGCGCGGTGGCTTTTGTATGTGAGATGGCCCAATCCGGAAGAGGGATGACCGTTTGTCAACAAAGGGTTAAGGGTGCAGGTTGCGTCGCATGTGGCTTGCTTTGGCCACTGAATTTAGGCGAACGCAGGGGGCTGAAGAAAGCATCGGCGACCGGTACCTAACGGCAGGTGGCGGGACGCGATGGTTTCGACTTATTCTTGCGGGTATTTATCCCTTGTCTTCGGTGATGCTCGTGCAGCGATGCGTTTTCAGGGTGTAGTGAAATGGATACTTGGTCTTTTTTATTGATAAATGCCATATTTCTAATAACATCGAATCATTAAATAATGATCATGGGGTGTGCCAATGATTAAAAGGTGATGTCAGTCATATATATATCTACATTTTATGTGTCAATAATAATTTCTAAGGTGGTGCGGGTGTGAGTTAAGGGGAGGGTGGCTTAAGGCATGTGAGAACCCCGTCAAAAGGCTGGGTGTTGTCTTTTTTTCATCTGTGCGGAAACAGGTTAACCACCTGTAAGCTATTGGCTTTGGCGTCGGGGGTTAAAAGTCGGTGCGGGTGTTGGGCAGGAAATAGCGCATGGGGTGGGATCTCACGGCGGTAAGTTTTTTTTGGTCGATGTCTACGAGGTGAAGGCCGTCTGTAAGGCGTGGTGGGGCCGCAAGGTGCCCCGAAGGGTCGAAGGCCAGGGCCAGGGCCGGAAAGGAAAGGTGCGCTTCGTTGGTGCCGCACTGGTTGACGGCAGCCACCCAGAAGCTGTTGTCAAAGGCCCTGGACGGCAGGTGGCGCATCCAGGAATCGTATTTCTCTTCGCTGGTGCCTCTGGGGGATGCGTGGGGGAGGATCACAAGGTCTGCGCCCTGCCGGGCCAGGTGGTGAAAGGCCAGGGGGAAGTGGGCGTCGTAGCAGAGCATCATGCCAATGGAAAACCCCTTGAAGGAAAAGAGGGGCAGGCCGGACCCGGCGCTGTAGAGTCCTTTTTCCGGCGGGGCCAGGTGGAGCTTTCGGTAGGTGGTGTGACTTCCGTCCGGTAAAAGGGCTGTGTGGGAGGCGAACAGGTCGCCGGAGGAGGCCTTTTCCGCATACCCGGCAAGGATCCCTAAGCCGGTTTCGTTTACGGCCTCCTGAATGATGCAGAGGGCCTCTCTTTCAGTGATTGCCCGCTCAAAGGCACCGGTGCCGTTGGCATAGCCGGTGAGGGAGAGCTCGGGAAACACGATGAGGTCGGCCCCGGCCTCCCGGGCCTTGCGACTGCTGCGGTGAAGGGTGTCTCTGTTGCCGGAAGGGTCGGCAAGGGAGGCTGGGACGGCGGCCAGGGCAAGGCGCAGGGCATCCATGGCTACTCCACGGTGAATTCGGCGCGAATTTTAAAGATATGGGTGGCTGGGAGGTTGTAGATACTCGTGACCCCGGTACGCTCGGCAATTTCGGCCAGGTTGGCCTCAATCTGAGCCACGGAGTCTTCGATGAAGGTGAACCAGACGTTGAACTCGTCATCCCGGACGTAGTTGTGGGTAACGCCTTTGTAGCTGTTGACCACTTCGGCAAAGGTCTCCAGTTTCTCCTCCGGAACCCGGGCTCCGCACAGGGTGCTGTGAAAACCCACTTTTTCCGGGCTGAAGTTGCCGCCGATCCGGCGGATGATACCCATCTCTTTGAGCTTTGCCACCCGCGTGATCACCTCGGCTTCATCCATGGACAGCGCGTCGCCGATGGCGGCATAAGGCCGTTTGCAGATGGGAAAATCGGATTGGATGTGGTTGATGATCTGCTTGTCCTTCTCTTCGAGGGTCATGTACGGATGCTCCTTTGGCCGCTCATGGGTAATCGCCTGGCAGGGCCTTGTAATAAAGGGGACCTGCGTGTCGTGTTTCTTGAATTCGATATCTTATGATGCCGGGGCCGTTGCGTCAACCGTTGGAGCCGGCTGCCATCGGGCCAAGGCATTTAACCTTTCAGTTGCCTCCGGCGGGTCGCTTTTTGAAAAAAGCTCCGCAAGAACTTACCGGTAATCAAGGCGCTTCTCTTCTGCCCCTTGATAAAGAAGAATCAGAGGGGCTATGCGCCTGTTGGCGCTGCAGCCCTTCAGGGCCTTACCCCGGAAGGCACTTGAGGACCACCCGGCGTTTGCGGGGGCCGTCGAATTCGGCAAGGTAGATGCCCTGCCAGCTGCCGAGGACGGGGCGTCCCTCTTCAATAAAAATGATCTCTGACGAGCCGGTGAGGCTTGTCATGACGTGGGCATCGGAGTTTCCTTCCAGGTGCCGGAAGGCCGGGTGATCGGGGAACGCCTTTTTCAGGGCGTAGATCACGTCTTCCTGAACGGCGGGATCGGCGTTTTCATTGATGGTGACGGCAGCTGTGGTGTGGGGCACGAACAGGAAGAGCACGCCGTCGTGGCAGCCCCATCGGTCTATTTCTGCCTGCACGTCAGAGGAGATATCCACCAGCTCTTTGTTTTTTGTGGTCTGGATCAGAAGGGAAGTCTGCATGGGCGTTTGGGAAAGGCTTATGGGGTGAGGGGCTTAAACCAAAAAAGGCCCCGCCGTTACCGACAGGGCCTGATTTGATAAACTTAAAAACGGCGTCCGGTGACTATACGCAACCGGTGGGCTTGGGAAGACCAGCCATTTTGCAGGCGCCTTTGCCGGGGCCTGAGGGGAACAGCTCGTAGATGTGCTTGAGCTTGAACTTGGTCAGCTTGGAGAGAACGCGGACCATGGGAGCGATACCGTTTTTACGGTAGTAGTCCTGAAGAACGTCGATAACGAGCTTGTGCTCGTCGTTCAGCTCGGAAATACCTTCTTCTTTCATAACGATCTCCAGCCACTCTTCGGTGAACTGGTTGAAGTCAAGAAGGAAACCATCCTCATCTACGTCAAACGACTTTCCGTTGTATTCAATTGTCTCGGCCATTGAATCAAAACCTCCTGTTGAGAATTATCAATTTGAAAGGCTTATCCCTTATTTTGTCCTGTCCACTTCGAAGAGAAGAAATACAGTAAAGAAAGGGCAATGTCAACCCGTAACATACAATATGTTACGGGTTTAACCGCCTATATTCGTTTACTGATCCTCTTCCGGCATCTCATTGAGCTTGTCGAGGGTGAAGACGGGGCCGTCTTTGCAGACCAGCTCCTTACCGATGTTGCAGCGACCGCACATGCCGATGCCGCATTTCATTCGGTTTTCGAGGCTCATGATGATGTGATCAGGTTTGTAACCAAGCTTGTCCAGGACAGGCTTGGTAAACTTCAGCATCATGGGGGGGCCGCAGAGGATGGCGTAGGTATCGTCATCGGCCTGGGGCGCCTGGGTTTCGGTGATGGTGGGCACGAAACCGGTGTGGTATTTCCAGTCGGGATCATCGGTGCCGTCAACGGTGAGGTTGAGGTTGATGTCGTCCCGTTTTTCCCACTCCACCAGCTCATCCTTATAAAGGATCATGCCGGGGTTCCGCGCACCGTAGATGACATCGAGGCGACCGAAGCGCTTGCGGTTTTCGGGCTCGAGCAGGTACTTGATGGTGGAACGCAGGGTGGTAAAGGCAAAACCGGCGCCGATGATGACGATGTTTTTGCCTTCGAGGTCCTCAATGGGATACCAGTTGCCCAGGGGGCCTCGGATGCCCATGATGTCGCCTACCTTCATGTTGTGAAGGTGGTCGGTCACTTTACCGGTACGGAACACGGTAAACATGACAAAGCCCTTCTCGGAAGGGGAGGAGGCGATGCCGATGGGGATTTCACCCTGACCGGGGATGGAGAGTTCTGCGAACTGTCCAACCTTGTAGGCAAATTTCTCTTCATCTTCCGGGTTGAGAAAGACAAACTTAAAGGTTCTGAGCGTTTTATCCGCGGTCGCAACCTGAATGTCGTCAATGCGAACGGGATACGCCTTATAAGGATTCTGCACAGGTCTTCTCCTTTTTTTAGCTGGCGGCTTCGTAACCGTTCATCTTGTTACAGATGCTGCGGATATCAATGTTGGCAGGGCACTGCTGAACGCAGCGGCCGCAGCCCACGCACATCAGGCCCTTGTCGTACTTGTCGACAAAGTACTTGAGCTTGTGCATGAAACGCTGACGGAAGCGCTGATGCTTCTGTTCCCTGGGGTTGTGGCCGGAGCCGTGCAGGGTGAACAGAGAGGTCATGCAGCTGTCCCAGTTTCTCATGCGCACGCCGTCGTTGCCCTTGTTTTCGTCCTGGATGTCGAAACACCAGCAGGTGGGGCAGGCGTAGGTGCAGGTCCCGCAGTTGATGCATGCAAAGGAGAGTTCTTTCCAGAACGGTGCATCGTAGAGATCGAGGCTGTTTTTGCCCCGAAGCTTGGAGGACTCCACCTTGCAGGTGATCTTGGCTTCGGCTTCGGCTTTTTTGGGCTCGAAGACAGAGGCATCGCCTTCGGCTGCCCAACCGGCCGCTGCCAGGAGCTTCTCCCCTTTTTCCGTCAGGGCTTTGGCCTCGTAGGCATCGCCGCAGTCGGAGAGGAGAATGTCGAGTCCCTCCTCGTGGTAGGGACCGCATCCTGCGCTGGTGCAGAAGCAGGTGTCGCAGGGGGTGTCACAGGCCAGGCCCACAAAGGTGGTGGCTTCGTATGAGTCCATCCAGAAGGGGTCGCGGTAGTCTTCGGTGTCGAAGTTCATGCGGACCAGGGCCAGGGCCTTGGCGTCGCAGGGGCGCATCCCGATGACGGCCCGGGGGGAGTAATCCTTGGGGGCGTCCTTGAGGAGGTGGTGTTCCGGATCAGACTCGTCCAGGCTGTACGTAAACATCGGCTCGGACTGGGGGAAGACCACGGACTTGGGGGAGAGACGGGTGTTGGTGTACGCCATGTCCGGCGTCTCGTCACTCGTCAGTTCCTTGTATTCGTGGGCATCACCCTGCATCACGGGGCCGAAGAGGCGGTAACCGCTTCTCAGGCTGTCAATCCCGCCGGCCCATGTATTTTTATCAATTTTGATGACCTTCATGATATTTGCCCTTGTTCATATGATGGTTCATTCGCTCAGTTCAGATAACACAAGAGAGGCGAACGGGATTACATGATGAATTTTTCGGGATCGTCCAGCTTGAAGCTGTCCAGCGGCGGACGCTGGTCGACGGTAAGTCCCGCTTCCCAACCGTAGAGCTCGTAGCAGTCTTTTTCGAGCTTCTTGGTGAAGTTGCGCACCTTGATGTTCTGGGGGCAGGCCGCTTCGCAGGCGCCGCAGTCGGTGCAGCGGCCGGCACAGTGGTAGGCCCTCAGGAAGTGGTAGGTACGAATATCGATGGGATCGGTTCCTTTGCCTACCCACTGGGGTCGGGACTCATCCACGAAGCAGGTGGGGCAGTAGCACAAGGGGCATGCGTTCTTGCACGCGTAGCAGCGGGTGCAGCCGGAGAGGAGCTCTTCGAAGAAGGCCCATTTCTCCTGGGTGTCCATGGCTTCAACCTTGCGGACGTCTTCGTAACGGTCCACGTCCTTCTGCTCTTCCACGAGGTCTGCACAGAGTTCGTCGTAGATGACGGGGTTTCTGTGGAGACAGGTGGCGCAGTTGGCCTGAAGCTGCTCGGGGTTGTTCTTGTCTACCATCCCTTTGCAGGGCACACCGATGATCACAAGCTGATCGCGGGAGATCTTGTTTTCGATGATGTGGTTGACGATGTTGCGAGAGTCACATCCCTTGGCGACGATGGCAATCTTTTCCGTACGGCCGGTGATGTAGTTGGCCAGGTTCAGACGGCAGTTTGCATCCCAGACAAGGTCTTTGGCGTCCTCGGCTTTGGTGATCATGCAGGGCTCGTTGGTGTTGGCCACGGTTCCTTTACGGAATCCAACAACGCACTCGACGGTGCCGTCGTTCAAGAGCCTTTCCGATATCTCTTTGATTTTTCCGATGTATGATTCCATGGCTTAACCCTTCGCCGCGCTCTTTTTCACGTAATTGGTATTGGGACCCAGGGCCTTGACGGATTCCGTGACCTTTGTCACCACGTCCACGAACTTGGTGGACTCGGCGGACGAGATCCAGGAGAACTGCAGGCGGCCGGGTTCAACGCCCATGTGCTCCATGAGGTTTTTCATCAGGGCGAACTTTCGACGTGCGTAGTAATTACCTTCCAGGTAATGGCAGTCACCGGGATGTCAGCCGGAAACCCAGACGGCATCAGCTCCTTCGCGCAGGGCGGCCAGGAAGAATTTGGGGCTCATGCGACCGGAACAGGGGATCCGGATCACGCGGACGTTGGCAGGGTACTGGGCTCTGCCCACACCTGCGAGGTCAGCGGCTCCGTAACTGCACCAGTTACAGAGAAAGCTGACGATTTTCGGTTCGAATTCAGCCATTTTTATTTAGTCTCCTTTGAATCCCGCCCCTTCGAAACACGCTCGGAAAGGGCGGGACAAACAGGTTTAATGCGAATCTGTCCTTACGCTTCGTTCAGGGCAAAGATCTGCGACATGATCTGGTCGTTATCAAAGCCCCTGTGGCGAATGGCACCGGATCGGCAGGAGCCGACGCAGAGGCCGCAGCCCTTGCAGAGTACGGGGTTGATCTGGGCCTTGCCTGCGTCTCGGCCTTCGGTCATGAAGGAAGGCGCGGAGTAGGGGCAGACGCTGACACAGATCCCGCAGGAGCTGCAGAGCGCGGGGTTCACATGGGCGACCTGGCCGCTGGTGTGAATGGTCTCACGGGCCAGCAGGGTGATGGCGCGGGATGCCGCTGCCTTGGCCTGGCCGATGGCTTCGTCAATGGGCTTGGGATAGTGAGCCATGCCGCAGAGGAAGACGCCGTCGGTTGCGAACTCGCTGGGACCGAGCTTGGCGTGGCGTTCCACGAAGAAGCCGTTGTCGTTCATGGGCAGCTTGAAGAACTGGGCAACCTTTTCATCCCGGTAGGGCACCACGGCGGTGGCCAGGGAGAGGAGGTCTGCTTCGATCTCAACTTCGCGCCGGAGAACGTGATCGACGGCCTTGATGGATACCTTGTCTCCGTTGACGGCGACAACGGGCTTGTTGTCCACGTCGTAACGGATGAAGATAACGCCTTTTTCGCGTGCTTCGCGGTAGAGATGCTCGCGCTCGCCGTAGGTCCGGATGTCGCGGTACAGGATGTATACGTTGGCAAGGGGATTGCGGCGTTTGATTTCCAGGGCGTTGTCGATGCTGTGGGTACAGCAGACACGTGAGCAGAAGGGACGCTCGGGCTCGCGGGAGCCGACGCACTGGATAAATACGGCTGAATTCACGGTGTTCAGAATCGGATCGTCGGCCTTGAGTTTTTCATCCATTTCAAGGCTGGTGACGATGCGGTCGCTGGAGCCGTAAGAGTATTCTGTGGGGGTGTAGGGCTGAGCCCCGGTGGCCATGACGGCAACCCCGTGCTTCAGGACGGTCTCCGCTCCGTTGGAAGCGAGGGTGGATTCGAAGTTGCCCACGAAGCCTTCCACGTTTTCCAGGGTGGTGTTCAGGTGAACGGTGATGTTGTCGTCCTTGGTCACGTCGTCGATGAGCTCGACCAGCTTCTCTGCCACGTTTTCGCCGGAGGCGGTGCGGTAGAGGCGGTTGGCGTTGCCGCCAAGTTTGTCTTCGCGCTCAACGATGTGGGTGGCGTATCCCTGACGGGAGAGGCTCTGGGCAGTGGTGATGCCCGCAAGGCCCCCGCCGAGGACCATGGCGGTCTGGTTGACCTGGAGCTCGGCTTCTTCGAGGGGCTGGAAGAGGGCGACCTTGGCCACGGACATGCGAATGAGGTCCTTGGCTTTTTCGGTGGCCATCTCCGGCTGATCCTTGTGTACCCAGGAGTCCTGGTTACGGATGTTGGTCATCTCGAAGAGGTACTTGTTGAGGCCGGCAGCCAGGAGGGTCTCCTGGAAGAGGCCTTCGTGGGTCTTGGGCGTACAGGCGGCAACCACAACGCGGTTGAGGCCCTTCTCCTTGATGGTCTCAGCAATCTTGTCCTGAGTATCCTGGGAACAGGAGAAGAGGTTGTTGGCCACGAACTCCACGTAGGGGAGGGACTTGGCGTACTCGGAGACAGCCTCCACGTCCACGGTGCCTGCGATGTTGGTACCGCAGGAGCAGACGAAGACGCCGATCTTGGGACGTTCGCCGCCCACGTCGAGCTGGGGTACCGTCTCGGCTTCCTTGGTCACGGTGTTTCGTGCCGAGGCGATGGACTCGCCGGCCGCGGCAGCTGCCGCACTGGCGTCCACGATGGACTCGGGAATGTCTTTGGGGCCCTGGAAGGCGCCGCAGACGTAGATACCCTCACGGCTTGTGGCCACGGGGTTGAAGGCGGAGGTGGCAGCAAAGTTGCTGGGGGTAAGCTCAATGTCCAGCTTCTTGGCCAGTTCCACGGTTTCCGGAGCCGCCTCGAGACCGATGGAGAGGACGATCATGCCGAAGACTTCGGTTTTGATGGTGCCGTCTTCGGTGACGTAGCGTACTTCCAGGTCATCGGTTTCAGGAATGGGGTTGATGGTGTGGACGCGGCTGCGGACAAAGCGGATACCACGGTCCTTGCTCTTCTCGTAGTACTCTTCGAAGTCCTTGCCCGGAGTACGCATGTCCATGAAGAAGATGGCGCAATCCAGATCGTCCCCGTTGTGCTCCTTGGCCATGACCGCTTCTTTGATGGCGTACATACAGCAGACGCTGGAGCAGTGGCCGTTGTCGCAGCGGTTGATGTCCCTTGAACCGATGCACTGGAACCAGGCGATCTTCTTGGGCTCTTCGCCGTCCTTGCTCCGACGGGTCAGGTGACCCTGGGTGGGGCCTGAAGCAGAGAGGATACGCTCGAATTCCAGAGAGGTAACAACGTTGGGAAACTTGGTGTACTGATAGGTGTCGAAAACGGAAGGATCAAAGGGCTTGAAGCCAGTGGCCAGGACCACGGAGCCGACGTTGAGGGTGGTCTCCTTGGCGGTCATCGTGTAATCGATGGCGCCGGTGGGGCAGACCTTCTCGCAGTTTCCGCACCTGTCTTTGGTAAGCTTGAGACAGGTGTCGGGATCAATGGCGTACTTAAGGGGTACGGCCTGATCATACTCGACGTAGATGGCTTTTCGCTTGATCAGATTAGCGTTGTAAGGGTCCGTGACCTTTTTGGGGCATTTCTCGGCACAGAGACCACAGGCGATACATTTGGACTCGTCCACGTATCGGGGTCTCTCGTTGAGGGTAACCTCAAAGTTACCTGCCTCGCCCTGGATGTCGATCACGTCAGAAAGGGTTTTTAACTCAATGTTCAGATGCCGGCCGACCTCGACCAGTTTAGGTGAGATAATTCACATTGCACAGTCGTTGGTCGGAAAAGTCTTGTCCAGCTGGGACATGACACCGCCAATGGAGGCCCCTTTTTCGACCAGGTATACGTAATAACCTGAATCGGCCAGATCCAGGGCAGTTTGCATACCGGCGATACCCCCCCCGACGACCATCACGGATCCGATTACATCCTTAGACATGGCTTCTTTCTCCTGTTGAATGGTGCGCAGGCGCATTCAAATCGCTGAGAACGGCCTTGCAGTGTTACAGAATATTCCAAATAAACCTGAAAAGTTATATTTCCAGAGTCAGCGAGCGCGCTGGCTCGCAGCTATCTTACCTTATATTAAAGATAAAATGAGCAAATACACTTACTACCCGCTATATTGGGTGTTGTCAATAGAATTATATTTATATATTAAGGGACTAAATGTCCGGTATCCGTGCGGCTGTTCAATGGTGGACACCCGGAAAAACCGGAGTGAATCCGTTTAGGCTCGTTTACATTATTTACTGGTATGAATAGAAAAATTGTTGTGATATGTGGACCCACCGGTGTAGGAAAAACCTCTGCGGCCATAGAGGTTTGCAGGCGGTTTTCCGGGGAAGTGGTCGGGGCGGATTCCATGCAGGTTTATCGGCAGATGGACATCGGCACGGCCAAACCCACCGAAGAAGAGCAGCGTCAGGCCGTTCATCACATGATTGACGTGGTGGATCCTGATGAACCCTACGACGCCGCCCTTTTTGCGTCCCAGGCCGACAAGGTCATCGGCACCCTGTGTGATGACGGCGTGCTGCCCGTGGTGGCCGGCGGTACCGGGCTCTATGTCAAAGCTCTGGTTCACGGTCTCTCGGAGGCGATCCCTTCGGATCCCGTCATCACCGAGAGGCTCACGGCCGAGGCGGAAGCCACGGGGCTGGCTCCCCTTTATGCCCGATTGGCTCAGGTGGATCCGGCGTATGCTGAAAAGATCAGCGAAAACGATCCGTTGCGCATTGTCCGCGCCCTTTCGGTTTTCGAGGCCACGGGCAAGCCCTTCAGCGCTCATCACGCCGAGCACGCCTTTGCCCAGGCCCGCTACGATGCCCTCAAGGTCTGTCTCTTTGCAGATCGGGAGATCCTCTACGACCGCATCAACCGGCGCGTGGACCTGATGGTGGCCGAAGGCCTCCTGGACGAGGTCAAAGGACTCCTTGCCCGTGGCTACCACCGGAATCTTAAGCCCATGGGCTCCATCGGGTACCGGCACATGGTGGAGCACCTGGAGGACGGCGTGCCCTGGGAGGAAACCGTCAGGCTCCTGAAACGGGACACGCGGCGGTTTGCCAAGCGACAGCTCACCTGGTTCCGGGCCGACCCCGACATGATCTGGCTGGACCCCGGGGACACCGAAGGTCTTTTTGCGGCCGTGGAATCGTTCATTGCATGACAACCCACTATATTAAGGATGGCCAAAGGGTATGGCGATAAAGAACCCGATGATAAAAAAAGGGGCCCGGGCACTGTTTTTTCTGGTGCTTTTTCTGTGTTTGGTCGGTTGCGGGCAAAAAGGGTATGGCCCGGAGCGGGTCCTGCCGGAAGATGAGCAGCTCTTTGTCCGTGCGGAAGAGGCTTTTGGCGCGCGGAGATACGACCGGGCGCTGGAGATGTACGCCGACGTGGTGGGACGATATCCCGACAGCCACGTGGCCGCGGCGGCCCTGCTGAAACAGGGGATGATCTACGGCCTTACCGGTGCCTACGGCAAGGCCGATGCCGCCCTGGCCCGGGTGGCCGAGGTCTATCCGGATAGCCCCCTTGTGCCCGTGGCCCTGGTGGAGTCCATGATTCTGTCCTATCGCCGGGGGGATTTTCCCGGCACGATTCGAAAGGGTGCGGCCATTCCCGATACCCTCTCCCCGTCGGATTACCTGATGCGAAAATACGCTGTCATGGGGGATGCCTATCTGGCTTTGGGGGACACCGTGGACGCCGTGGGCGCCTATTTTAAGGCGTGTGAGCTGGCCCACCCCGCCGAGCGCAGGGGGGTGACGGTCCGTCTCCGGCAGACCGTGGTGAACCTGACCCTTTCGGAAACCCTGGAGATGCTTTCTCGGGTTCACGACAAGGAGAAGCGGGGGTACCTGCTTCTGAGGCGCATGCGGGCCCTTGCCGATGAAGGTCAGGGGGACGAGGCCCTCCGGGGTGCGGTGGAGTTTTTGAGCCTTTACACAGAGCACCCGGTTCGCGATGAGGTGGTGGCCTTTCGGGAGGCCCTCAGCCAGACCCATTTTAATTCCAGGACACTGGGGTGCCTGTTGCCCTTTACGGGCCGGTATGCAGAGTACGGGCGCCAGGCAAGGGAAGGGATCGAGCTTGCCTTTCAAGTCCTGGCCGCCGACGAACGGTATCGGGATGCTCAGTTGATTTTCCGGGATACGGGCTCCGATGACGAGACGACGCGCCAGGCCGTTCGCGAGTTGGTGGAGGCAGGGGCTGCCGCCATCATCGGGCCGGTGGGCAACGTGGAGAGCGCCGCGGCCGAAGCCCAGCTCAGGGGGATTCCCCTCATGACCATGACGGGCAAGGACGGGATCACGGCCTCCGGCGACTTTATTTTCAGGAATTTCATGACCCCCAGGATGCAGGTTCGCTCCGTGGTCTCCTATGCCTTTGAGGTGCTGGGCTTAAACGATTTTGTGATCCTCTACCCCGATGAACCCTATGGCCGGGATTTCATGAACCTGTTCTGGGATGAAGTGGAGCGCTACGGAGGAGAGATTCGCGGGGTGGAGGCCTACGCGGCCGGCACCGTTGATTTTTCACGGGCCATCAAGAAGCTGACCGGGCTCTGGTACGCCAAGCCCGAGGTGCCCACCGGCATGCAGGCCTGGGGGCGTGTGTTGCCCGAGGATGCCAAAGGTTCGGGCCAGGTGGTGGATTTTGAGGCGATCTTTATCCCGGACGGGCGCAAGAACCTTGAGATGATCCTTCCCCAGCTTGCTTTCCATGACTTGGGGGGTGTGTATACCCTGGGCACGAACCTCTGGCACAATACCGACCTGAGAAAGGGGGTGTCCGGCCACCTCGGGAACAGCATCATTCCCGACGGCTTTTACGCGCGGAGCCGTGACCCCAAGGTCAAAGGGTTTGTGAGGGCCTTCAAGGGCGCCTACGGACGTACCCCTGATTACATTGAGGCCGTGGCCTTTGACTCGGCTTCCCTGGTGCTGGAAACCCTTCTGGATGAGGCGCCCATATCCCGTGGTGCGGTCCGTGACGCCCTTTTGGGGGTGAACGCCTACCCCGGTGTTACCGGAACCACCTCCTTTGACGGGAGTGGTGATGCAGACAAGGCCCTGACCCTTCTGAAGGGGTCGAGGCGGCGGTTTGTGGAAGTGGGGAGGTAAGAGGCAGGCCATAGGAAAAAGGTCATAGGCTATAAGCTTTAGGGGGCGGGGTGCGTCGGCGTTTCACCACCTTATAAAATGGCAGTGCCGCCACGCTGTTTCCGGGAAACATGATGGAACGCGTGGCGGCAACCGAAACGTTTTTGCGGGGCTTGTTTAAACAAGACGACCCGCGGAAGCGTTTTTTTTATGCCTTTTCCGGGGCGGGGTTCTTAAGGGAGCTTTGGCCCGTGGCCTCCAGCACCGTGGCCCAGAGTTTGCCGTCGGGGTCCACTTTTTTGCGCTGGGTGATCACCTGATCCATGGGGACATGGACAAAGTGGTTGTTCCAGTGGCTCACCACCAGCTTGGTCTTGCCCGTCATGCCGGCGTGGACCGCGTCGCGTCCCAGGAAGCTGCAGAACACGTGGTCGTTGGCATTGGCCGGAAGGCTCCGGATGATGTAGCTGGGGTCGATGTACTTCAGGCTCACGGGGATGTCCTTGCTCTTGAAGTGGGCCATGATCTTGCTCTTGATGAGAAGGCCGATGTCGTAAAGCTTGACGTTGCCCGAGGCGTCGTGCATTTTTTTCCGCCCTTCAAAGAACTCCTGGCCCGCGCCTTCGGCCACCACTACCACGGCGTGCCCGCGAAGGGTGAGCCGTTTTTCCAGGTTTTCCAGAAATCCGTTGGGGCCGTCCAGGTCAAAGGGGACCTCGGGGATGAGGACAAAGTTGACGTCCTGGCGGGCCAGGGCGGCCGTGGCGGCCAGGAAGCCGGACTCCCTGCCCATGAGCTTGATGAGGCCGATGCCGTTGGGGTAAGCCTCGGCTTCGTTGTGGGCCCCGCTGATGGCCTGGGTGGCGATGTCCACGGCCGTGTCAAAGCCGAAGGAGCGGGCCACCAGGAAGACGTCGTTGTCGATGGTCTTGGGGATGCCGATGACGCTGATTTTCAGCCCCCGCCGGGTGATGGCGTCGGCGATCTTGGACGCAGCGGCCAGGGTGCCGTCACCGCCGATCATGAAGAGGATGCCGATGTGCATGCGTTCCAGGCTGTCCACCACCTCTTCAATGTCCTGGTCTCCCCGTGAGGACCCCAAAATAGACCCGCCGCTGTCCAGAATGTTGGTGACAGTCTCCGGGGAGAGGTCCACGGTGCTGTGCCCGTATTTGGGGATGAACCCCTGGAGGCCGTGCCGGATCCCGCAGATGTGCTTCACGCCGTAGCGGTGGTAGAGTTCCAGAACCACGGACCGGATGATGTCGTTGAGGCCGGGGCAGAGGCCGCCGCAGGTCACCAGGGCGCATCGGAGCTTGCTGGGGTCAAAGTAGATCTTGCGACGGGGCCCGGCAGATTCAAAGGCGGGGGCGGGGATGCCGTCGGCTTTGAGTTGGGCCACATGCTTTTCGTTGACGTGCAAAAGGATCCGCTCGTCGTCGTCCACGAAATAGGCCCCGCACTCACCGTTATTCGGTTGCAGGAGGGGGGAGGGGATCTTGGCTTCACCAAGGGTCTGGATGGTGGTGTCGATGTGTTCGAATCTCATAATCACTCCCATCATGGTGTTGCGATGTGCCTCCGCATCCGTGTGGGGATGCGGGGGCGTCGGGTATCTGTCATGATCCGGTGCCGGATCAACGGATTTTTCGGATGAACCGCAGGCGTCCCTTTTTTGCGCCCGGTCAAAAAGGAGCGGGGGTCAGTTGCCGTTGAACTGAAACGCTCCTTTTCCGAGGATGTCGTGGAGGTGGAGCAGGCCCTTGACCCTGCCCTGGTCGTCGGTGGCGGGCAGGACCGTGATCTGGTGCGCTTCCATCATGTTGAGGGCGTCGTAGGCCGGGGCGTTGATGGCCACGGAGCGGGGGGACCGGGTCATCACCTCGGAGACGGGGCGGGCGGGGTCGAAGCCCTCGGCTGCCATGAGGTGGCGGACATCCCCGTCGGAGAGGAGCCCCAGGAGCAGGCCCTTGTCGTCGGTGATAAACACGGCACCCAGGCGACGGGCATCCAGGGCGGCCAGGGCGTCGCCAATGGAGGCCGAAGCCGCCACCAGGGGCACCATCTCGCCGGTGACCATCATCTCGGAGACCTGCAGGGAGAGACGCTGGCCCAGGGCGCCCCCGGGGTGGAACTTTTTGAAGTCGTCGGGCTTAAAGCCTTTGGCGTCGATGAGCACCACGGAGAGGGCGTCGCCCATGGCAAGCTGGGCCGTGGTGCTGGAGGTGGGGGCCAGGCCCAGGGGGCATGCCTCTTTTTCCACGCCCGTGTCGATGACCAGGTCCGCGTGCTGCCCCAGGGTAGACTTGGGGTTGCCCGTGAAAGCCACCACCGGACACCCAAGGGCCTTTATGCTGGGCAGCAGGTGGTTGAGCTCGATGGTTTCACCGCTGTTGGAGATGGCCAGCACCACATCCTTGGGGGAGACCATGCCGAGGTCGCCGTGCATGGCTTCCACCGGGTGCATGAAGACGGCACGGGTTCCGGTGCTGCTCAAGGTGGCGGCGATCTTGCGTCCGATGAGGCCGGATTTGCCGATGCCGGTAATGATGACGCGTCCCTGGCTTTCCAGGATGGCGGTTACGGCTTTGTCGAAATTGTCGTCGAGTTTATGGGTCAGGTTGAGGAGGGCATCGGCTTCGGTGCGGATAACCTCGGCGGCCTGTTGGATTCGATTCATGGTGTTGTCCTTCAAGATGGTCTGTATGTATGGAATGCACCATGGACACATATGGACCGTGTGTCCATGATGTTGTGGTTTTGTGTGGGCCTTGCGAAAGGTCGGCTCATCACCTTACTTTCGTAAGTGGCATCAAACGGGCCAAAGATCAAGGGAAAAAGCCGCGCGGGGCCATGGGGAGATGCCCGTGTGCGTCCCCCTTTTCCGGCGGCCTCAGCCGTCCGGGGCACCGGATGGTGCCGGGGAACGGCTGTCGGCGCAGGGGCAGGGCCGAGGCCTTTTTTTAAAAGCCCCCATGAATTTGAATTTGACAAATGGGGCTGAGTTCTTTTATAAATATTTGGTTTAATTTTGATCTATTGAGATACCATGAGTCGGCCCCTGGGCCAAAATCTGTGATATGGAGAGTATATCCAATGATTTGTACAACAGTTCGAAACGGCAGCGATTGCCCTTTCATGACCAAAAGCGGTTGCTCCTACGAGGGCGGCGTCTGCAAACCCATCATCGAAAAGTGCGAAGGCTGCGGCCGCATCGGTGAGTTCGCATCCGAAAAATACTGCACGTCCGCACCCGATCCCGATGCACGCTGGAAAAACGGCAACTGCAACCTTGCCACCCACGTGAAGAACGTGATCGTTGAGAAGAAGCAGAAGATCAACCCCATCAAAGCTTCAAAGCGTGGGGGAAGATAGCGTATCGAGTCGATGCAGAGCCGATCATAGATGCGCCTTTTCGGACGATTCAAAAACCCCCGCCTTTTCACCTTTGTGGTACAACGACGGGGGTTTTTTTATCTTTTGGTTATTGCCTGGAGAATAGGGGCGGCACCTTGCCGCATGACACGTATATGATGACGATGTGGCCGGCCCACATCGGAAGTGTCGAACCGACACAGATTTGAAGGAGCCTGATCCATGAACGAAATCGCCAGACAGCTGAATGAGGAAATCGCCCAGGGTAATGGTTATCTGATGGAAATGTTGTCAGAGGTTGGTAAAAATCTCTTTTTTCCCAAAGGGATCCTGAGCCAGTCCGCTGAAGCAAAACAAAAAGCGCACCGGATCAACGCCACCATCGGCATTGCCAAGGAAGAGGGCGGTATCATGCGTCTTCCGTCCGTCATGGACAGCATCGAGGGGCTGGCACCGGAAAACAGCCTGACCTACGCCCCCTCATTCGGCATCCCCGGACTCCGTGCCGCCTGGAAAGAGGCGATGTACGAGAAGAATCCCTCCCTTGAAGGGGCAGAGGTGAGCCTGCCTGTTGTGACCTGCGGCATCACCCAGGCCATCAGCGTCATGGCCGATGTCTGGGTCGATCCCGGCGACGCGGTGATCCTGCCGGACATGATGTGGGGCAACTACAACCTGATCCTTTCGGTTCGCAAAGGCGCCACCTTGTCCAAGTACAACCTCTTTACCGAAGCCGGCGGCTTTGACCTTGCCGCCTTTGAGGCCAAGGTGAAGGAAGAGGCGGCGGCCCGGGACAAGATCATCGTGCTCCTCAACTTTCCCCAGAACCCCACCGGGTATACGGTGACCAATGCCGAGGCAGCAAGGATCGCCGACATCCTCGAAGAGGTGGCCAAGGGCGGGACCAACGTCATCGCCGTCACCGACGACGCTTACTTCGGCCTGTTCTACGAAGAAGACGTCCTCAAGGAGTCCATCTTCTCCCTGATCAGCGGCCGCCACGAGCGCCTCATGGCCATCAAGATGGACGGGGCCACCAAAGAGGATTATGTCTGGGGGCTTCGCGTGGGCTTTCTCACCTACGGCATTCCCGCCTGCGACAACCAGGCCGGTGTCTACGACGCCCTGGAGAGGAAAACCGCCGGTGCGGTTCGCGGCAGCGTCTCCAACGCCTCGCACCTGAGCCAGTCCATTGTCCTGAAGGCCATGCAGACCGAAGGCTACGCCGAGTCCAAGGACGCCAAGGGCGAGATCCTCAAGGCCCGCGCCAACAAGGTGGCCGAGGTGTCCCGCGATGCCAAGTACGCCGACGCCTGGAGCGTCTACCCCTTTAACTCGGGCTACTTCATGTGCATCCGTCTTAAAAATACCGATGCCGAAACCCTGAGACTCCACCTCCTGGATACCTACGGGGTGGGCCTCATCTCCCTGGGAGCCACCGACCTTCGCGTGGCGTTCTCCTGCATTGAGATCGAGGACGTTCGCGAGCTCTTCGACACCATTTACAAAGGTGTCCAGGACCTGGCGGGCTAACCGGTTCGTTTGTTGCACCCGGGCCTGACCTCGCGTCTGGCCCGGGCTTTTAAGTGCCCTGCAGACTCTCTGCTGTGCGGGGCGGCACATGTGATTGCCCATTGGAGTTTATATGGTCTTGTTGACCAAAGGCGCACGGGGTCGGAAAGGGATCTACAACGCCGGCAAGTGGTTTTCCTACTTTTTGATCATTGGCCTCATTGCCGGATGCGGATCTGTCCTTTTTCACTACCTGTGCCAGCTGGGAATCCACTATTTCATGGATTTCATGGCAGGGTACCGTCCCACGCCTCCCGCCGGAGAGCACCATCTCCTCGAACCCACCACCCGTCCTTTCAATCGGTGGATCCTCCTGTTTCTTCCCGCCCTGGGCGGTCTCGTCAGCGGCTGGCTGGTCTACACCTTTGCCCCGGAGGCCGAAGGCCACGGCACCGATGCAGCCATCGACGCCTACCACAACAAGGGCGGCTTCATCCGGAGCCGGGTGCCCATCATCAAAACCATTGCCTCCACCATCACCCTGACCACGGGCGGCTCAGGCGGCCGGGAGGGTCCCATCGCCCAGATCGGGGCGGGGTTTGCCTCGTTTCTGGCAACGCGTTTCAACCTGTCGGACCGGGAGCGCCGCATCATGATGGCCGCGGGCATCGGCGCAGGGGTGGGCAGTATCTTCCGTGCGCCCCTGGCAGGGGCTCTGTTTGCTTCGGAGGTGCTTTACCGGGACCCCGAGTTTGAGTCCGATGTGATTATTCCTGCGGGGATCTCCTCGGTGGTGGCCTACTGCGTCTACTGCCTGGTTTATGGCTGGGGGTCCCTTTTCGAGTCCCCGGATTTTCTCTTCCGAAACCCCCTGGAACTCGGGCCTTACCTGGTGCTGGCCGGGGTGCTGGTGGCCACGGGCTGGTTCTACGTGAAGGTGTTCTACGGCACGGAAAAGGTGTTCAAAAACCTCACCGGGGTGCCCAATCACCTGAAGCCTGCCATGGGAGGGCTCTGCACGGGCATCATCGGGTTTTTCTTTTCCCATACCCTGGCCTTCGGCTACGGGTTTATCCAGACGGCCCTCACCACGGGGCTGCCCATCACCATGCTGCTCACCCTTGCCATCGGCAAGATCTTCACCACCTCCTTTTCCATCGGATCCGGGGGCAGTGGCGGGGTCTTCGGTCCGTCGGTGGTCATCGGCGGCGCCATGGGCGGCGTGGTGGGCCAGATTTTTCACCAGATCATGCCGGGCGTGGTAACGGCCCCCGGGGCCTTTATCATCGTGGGCATGGCCGGTTTTTTTACGGCTGTCTCCAACACCCCCATCTCCACCATTATCTTCGTCAGCGAGATGACCAACTCGTACCATCTCCTGCTGCCGAGTCTCATGGTCTGCTCCATCTGCTTTCTCATGGGCCAGAAGTTCACCATCTTTGAAAACCAGGTGAAGACCAAGGTGGATTCCCCGGCCCATGCCGGTGAGTTCATGGTGGACATTCTCCAGAAGCTCCGGGTGAAGGACCTCATGCCTGCGGTAAAGCAGGTGCCCCACGTCCATGAAGAGATGGGTTTTCTTGCTTTCAAACGGTTCTTTTCGGAGACCAAGCAGCACTACTTTCCCGTGATGAACAAAGAGGAGCGCCTGGTGGGCATCTTTTCGTCCACAGACATCCGGAGTGTGATTTTTCTTCAAGAGGTGGAGCACCTCATTGTGATGCGGGACATCGCCACCACTGAGATTATCACCACCACCCCGTCCGAAGATTTAAACGCGGTGCTCCAGAAGTTCACCCAGAAGAACATCGACAGCCTGCCCGTGGTGCAGGAGCATGACGCGGGCATCCTCATCGGCATGCTGGATCGTCGCGACGTCATCGCCACCTACAACCGCCAGGTAGAACGCATGAAAACCACCAGGGGTTAAAGCCCCTGGGGATTGCGAATGCTCCTTGGGCTCGTTCCTCGCCCGAGTCGCATTCGCGTACGGGCTGCGCCCGTGGGAAAACGTGGGGTGATGGATAAAAAAAAGGGAGACCACGTCGCTGTGACGTGATCTCCCTTCTTTGTTCGTAAGCCCCGGGCGTCAGCCCGTCAGCGAATGCGATGAGCCTGAGGCACGAAGGTGAAAGAGCATTCGCGAACCTGGGGTCCAGGGGCTTAGCCCCTGGCCGCCGGAGGCATCGCTTTTGTCTGCTTTGCTTTTTTACAGCAGGTCGAGCAGCTCCAGGGGGTGGTTGATGAGGTGCTTGGCGCCGCTTTCTTCGAGCTCTTTTTGCTCGCGGAAGCCCCAGAGGACGCCCACGGGGACCATGCCGGCGCCCACGGCGGTTTTCATGTCCACGGCGGTGTCGCCCAGGTAGAGCATCTCCTCGCCTTTGATGCCGGTGGTCTCAAGGATCTCCAGGGCCCCTGCGGGGTCGGGCTTTCTGGGGACGCTTTCCCGGGCGCCCAGGACCTGATCAAAGGTCCAGTGGGGCATGATGTCGGCGACGCACTCCCCGGCGGATTCGTGGGGCTTGTTGGTGAGGACAAAGAGTTTGATGCCTTTATCCGCAAGGGCGGTGAGGAGCTCGGGGATCCCTTCGTAGGGATGGGCGATGGTGCCGGTGAGCTTGTGGTAGACGGAGAGGAATCGCTCCAGCAGGGGCTCGAATTTGTCGGGGTCGGCTGTGACCTCTTTGGGGGCGGCCCGCTCCACCAGGACCCGGGCCCCGTGGCCTGCAAAGTATTTGAAGGCGTCTTCGGGGTGGGTGGGGTAGCCGAAGGCCTCCAGGGTGCGGTTGGTGGCGGTGGCGATCTCTTCCAGGGAGTCGATGAGGGTGCCGTCCAGGTCGAAGACGACCCCTTTGATATGTGTTGTCATGAATGGTTCTCCTAACAGGGGCCGAGCCAGAGGCCGGCGGGGTAGAGGGGGGAGTCGGTGAACTCTCTCGGTGTGTGGGGCGTGTCTTCATACGCCACGGATACGAGGAACAGGCCCCGGGAAGGGGCGGTGGCACCGGCGTGTTGTCTGTTGCAGGATGCAAGGATTTTCCTGAATCCGTCCGGGGTGGTGCGGGAGAGCCCCACATCCACCAGGGTGCCCACCAGGTTCCGCACCATGAATTTTAAAAAGCCGCTGCCGCAGAAGGTGAGGGTGATAAGACCCTGGCCGTGGTCGTGGACGCAGGCCTCAAAGAGGGTGCGCACGGTGGTGGCCCGGGGGCTGCCTGTGCCTTCGAAGGCTTTGAAATCATGGGTGCCCGCAAGGCATGCTGTTGCCTGCTGCATGGCCGGAATATCCAGCGGATTCTGGATGTGCCAGAAGGTGTCGGCGCTTATGGCCGGGGCCACCGGGCGGTTGATGATGCGGTAGGTGTAGCGCTTGCGCCGGGCGTTGAACCGGGCGTGGAAGGAATCGTCTACCTTTTCGCATGCGTGGATGGTGATGGTCTCCGGGAGCATGCTGTTCAGGGCATCCTGAAACTTTTCAGCGGATATGGCGGTGTCTGCCTTGAAGTGGGCCACCTGGGCCACGGCATGGACGCCGGCGTCCGTGCGGCCTGAGGCGATGACGGTGACGGGTCGGGTGACCATGCGTGTCAGGGCCTTTTGGATCGCCTCCTGCACCGTGGGCTGGTCGGGTTGGATCTGCCAGCCGGCGTAGGACGTTCCGTGGTATCCGATGGTCAGTTTGAAGGTGGTTTCCATATCAGATGCGGTTGATGGGCACGCAGGCCATTTTCCGTTCAAAGGCTTCGTCGATGAGTTCCTTGAGCCGTTCGGGGCGATAGCTTGTGTTGCAGGACCTGCAACGAAAGGTGACGCGGGTTCATGACCGCTGCACCTCAAGGGGGCTTCCGCATTCGGGGCACTCCCCGTGGGTGTCGGTTTGATTGAACATTTCAGAGGTTTCCTGTACATAGGGTAAGGGGCGCGCCGCAGTGAAGGCACGGCCCCGATTTTTTGGGCCGGAAAGCGGCCCGGTGATCGCCATAGGTATATAGAAGAAACGGAGCGGATTCAACCGCTCTTTGGAAGGAGAAGGGGTTGTGACTGAGATTGAGGGGGTGCGCCTCCAGAAATACCTGGCCCATGCAGGGGTCTGTTCCAGGCGGGCTGCCGAAACCCTGATCAAGGAGGGGGCAGTGACCGTGAACGACCGGGTGGTCACAGAGCTGGGGTCCCGGGTGGATCCTGCAAAGGACCGGGTCTGCGTGAAGGGCCAGGCGGTTCGCACCGAAGAAAAACGGGTCTACCTTGCCCTGCACAAGCCCGTGGGGGTGATCACCTCCTGCAATCATGGGGATGCCAGGGTGGTGACGGACCTGGTGGACGTGCCGGAGCGGGTGTTTCCCGTGGGGCGCCTGGACCGGGATTCGTCGGGGCTCCTTATCCTCACCAACGACGGCAGAATTCATCACCGGCTCTCCCACCCTTCCTTTGACCATGAGAAAGAGTACCGGGTACGGGTGTCAGCCGAGATTTCGTCCTCGGAGCTGTCCCGCATGGAAAAGGGGATACGCCTGAAGGAAGGCATGACCCGGCCCTGCAGGATCCGCCGGGAGGAGAAGGACCGTTACACCATTGTGCTCAAAGAGGGCAAAAATCGCCAGATCCGGCGCATGGCGCAAAGCGTGGGCCATGAGGTGGTGACCCTGAAGCGGGTGCGCATGGCCAATATCCGGCTGGGGCAGTTGAAGCCCGGCCAGTGGCGCCATCTCTCGGAAGGGGAGGTGGCCGAGCTCTTGAAGCGAACCGGGGTAGAGGCCGAGAAAGGGAGGCGACGCAGGTGATGGGCTTTTTTGGGCGCAGCACAGGATACAGGTATACGCCCCTGGGGGAGTTTTACTGCCCGGGATGCCGCCAGACCTCAGAGTGTCAGTCCATGGAGACCCTTACGGTGATCCGGCTGCTGGGGGTGCCTGTGCGCACACGTTCCGAAGATGCCGGCCTGGTGCGCTGCCTTCGGTGCGGCGGGGTGTTTGATCGGGATGTGACAGCCCATAGCCCCACGGTGACCCGTGACGGGTTGAAACCCGCGCTTTTGGCTGTGGTGCTGGCGATGATGGATCCCCACGGGGAGGAGGGCGAGGGCGAGAATTGCCCGAAGGGAGCCGGAGTCTCCCAGTTCATTGAGGACGTGACAGGGGTTGTTATGGATGCCGATGCCATGGCTCTGGAAACGCGTCGCTATAAAGCCTATCCAGATGCCCTGGGAGAACGCCTGAAGCGTATCGCTCCGTACCTTGCCAACGCCGAGAAACGGATGCTCCTTGAGTCGGCCCATCGTGTGGCCCAGGCAATGGGGTATGTGTCCGGTCAGGCGGCCCTGTTGCAGCGCATCGCCTCTCTCCTTGAGGTCCCCGACTCCCTGGTCCGGGCAGCCTACGATGCGGCCTCGGGTGCTTGAGCGGGGACAAGGGTTCACCGACCGCGATTTTCTGTGCCCGTAGATGGCGCATCGGGCAGCCATAAAAAAAAGGACACCCTCAGCGGGGTGTCCTTTTATTGTTTGGTGCGAGAAGCAGGCGTTCAGGCTCGGCCTTGATAAGGCTTACCGGCTCGTGAGGGCGGCCCGGGCTTCTCCGGCCACGTAAAGGGAACCTGCCACGAGGACCAGTTCGTCCTGCCGGGCTGTGGCGCGGGCAGACTGGATGGCCTGCGCGATGTCGGGGATCACCGAGACGTCGCGGACGTATTTGGACGCAGCGGCCCGCATGGCTTCCGGGTCGATGCTTCGGTCGGTCTTGGCCTTGACGAGGATGACGCGCCTGCAGAAGGGCAGCAGGTTGGCAAACATCTTGGGATAGGCTTTGTCGTCGAGGATGCCTGTGACCAGGGTGATGTCCCGGCCCCGCTGCTCGTCTTCAAGGTACTGGACGAGGACTTTTATGGCTGCAGGGTTGTGCGCCCCGTCGATGATGGTCTCCGGGTTGCCGGCGACCCGCTCGAGGCGTCCGGGCCAGGGGGTGGTGGCCAGGCCCTGGCGGATGGTCTCGTCGGCGATGCGGAATCTGTCCCCTTTTCTCAAGGTGGCACAGGCTGCCACGGCAAGGGCCGCGTTATCCACCTGGTGTCTGCCGAGCAGGGAGGTGGTGAGGTCGCTGATGGAGATGCCGCTGCAACGGCAGCTGAAGCCCTTGTCGGAGCGTCGGGTGTGGATGTCCCGGCCCAGGCGGATCACGGGGGCGTCGAGCTCCCGGGCGGTCTCTTCCACCACGCCGATGGCGCTGGCCTGGCGTACGCCCACGATGGCGGGAATGCCCTGCTTGATGATCCCTGCTTTTTCGTAGGCAATTTTGGCGATGGTGTCGCCCAGGTGGTCCTTGTGCTCCAGAGAGACGTTGGTGATGACCGACAGGGCCGGGGTGACGATGTTGGTGGCGTCCAGGCGGCCGCCCATGCCCGTTTCGATGATGGCCACCTCCACCCCTTTTTCGGCGAAGAGATCAAAGGCCATGGCCGTGGTCAGCTCGAAGAAGGTACCGGAGCGTTCTCCGACATTGGCGGCTTCCACCCGGTTGTAGCTGGCCACAACGTCTGCATCGGTGACCATCTCGCCGTCCACCACGATGCGTTCGTTGAACCGGACGAGGTGGGGAGATGTATACAGGCCGGTACGGTAGCCGGAAAGGGTCAGGATCCGAGATAGATAAGACGCCACGGAACCCTTGCCGTTGGTGCCCGCCACATGGATGACGGTGAATTTTTTCTCCGGGTTGTCCAGGCGTTCAAGGATCCCTTTCATGGTGTCCAGGCCCAGGATGATGCCGAAGCGGCCGAGTTTGTACATGGTGTCGAGACAGCGCTCGTAGTCGGATTGCATTGTCATGGTGGATGTTACTCTGAAGATGTGGGTGGTCTGCCAATACAAAAAACCCGGCTAAATGCAGAAAATGCCTAAGCCGGGCTTTTTGAAAAGAATCGATAGCGATACAGAAAACGTGTCAGGCCTTAGCGGTTGCGGGCACTGGCAATCCTCTGTCGACGCTGCGCTTCGCGCTGCTTGCGGCGTCGGAATTCGCTCGGCTTTTCGTAGCTCTTCTTGAGCTTCAGCCGCTTGAAAAGGCCGTCGTTCTGAATTTTTTTCTTCAGAATACGCATGGCTTTTTCGAGATCGTTATCGAGTACTTTAACTTCGATTTCCTTCAAATATATCGCCCCTTTCTCAACATCAGAGGCCGGTGATCTCTTGCGTTCGGCGTGATGGTTAGTCTGTATACTATTAAAAAGTAAACTCCTGTAAGGATAAAACAAAAAAAAGGTGATGGCAAGAAAAAAATCCTGCCATCACCTTTTCGGTGTCTTGCTGTCTGAAAGCCTCGGCCCTGGGCCGTTTGCGGGGCCTACAGCTTGGAGATGAGTTCGTCGGTGACGGACTTCATGTCTTTTTCACCGGCCAGGGTGATGTACTTGGTGGCATCGCTCTTGGCGGCAACATCTTTGAAGTAGTAGGCCGCAGCCAGGGTGCCGTCTACTTCGTTGTAGTAGATGGAGTGGCGCTTGTCGATGGCTGCGTCATCCTGGTCGTCGGCACGGGAAGTCAGGGCCCCGCCGCAGACGCGGCATTTGTCGCCGTTGGGCTTGATGGCTTCGATGCCGATGTTGTTGGGGTGGTTGGGGTCGTTTTCGCAGAGGCGTCGGCCGGTGATGCGGAGCTTGGCAATCTCTCGGTCCAGGACAATTTCAACAACGTAGTTGAGTTCCATGCCGGCGGCCTTGAGGGATTCATCGAGTTTTTCGGCCTGCACCTTGTTTCTGGGGAACCCGTCCAGGAGCCAGCCGTTGGCGCAGTCGTCCTGCTTGAGGCGATCAAGGATCATGGGGATGGTGATGTCGTCGGGTACGAGGTCACCGGCGTCGATGTAGCTTTTTGCTTTCTTGCCGAGTTCGGTACCGCCCTTGATGTTCTCGCGGAAGATGGCGCCGGACTCGATGTGGGCAGCATTGTACTTGTCCTTGAGGATGGATCCCTGGGTGCCTTTTCCGCTTCCGTTGGGGCCGAAAAATAAGATGTTCATGCGAAAATCCTTTCAGTTAAAGGGGTAAACGATAACCATATACAATTTTGGGTGGACAGAGTCGTTGCTTCGCGGCCCTGTCTCCTTTGGTCCGTGCGGGGTGCAAAGAAGGGGTTCCTCGCCTGGCCGGTACGAATTATTAGCCAATGGATCGAAAAACGGCAACGCCTTTCGGTGGGCGAGCCTGGTTGAGGAATCCACTCTTCGATTATTTTTTACATAATCATCAAAAAAGTTTAAGTAATAGAATGTAGGTGGCTTGTCAAGGGGAGGGATACATTGTATGGGAGGATGGGGGCTGATTCAGGGCGAATTTTCAATGACGTCCTGGCTGTGGCATTGCACAGAACGTTCCCTGTGGTGTGGGGTATTGTACGATTTCTTGACGTATTGGGGCGCCTTTCGGGTGCTGATTGATGGTCCGACGCGCTGGCGCCGGGTGGAAGGATGATGCGGGGATGGTCAAGGTTGGGTTGACCGGGGGGGCTGCCTCCGGAAAAACGACGGTATGTCGCCTGTTCATGGAAAAGGGTGTGGCGGTGTCCATTGCCGATGAGCTGGCGCGGGAAGCTGTGAGCCCGGGAAGTCCGGGGTTTGATGCGGTGGTGGCCTGGTTTGGTGACGGTGTGGTCGGGGTCGACGGCGGCCTGGATCGTCCTGTTCTGAGGCGAAAGCTGATTTCCGACCCTGAGTCGCGTCGGGTTCTGGAGTCCATTGTGCAGCCCGAGGTCATTCGTCTGATGAAGGTGTTTCTTGAAAGGGAAGAGGCGTCGGGGGCGGTGATGGCTGTGTGCGAGGTGCCCCTGCTGTTTGAGTTGAACCTTGAGGCCATGTTTGATGTGACCCTCCATGTGGGGGTGGATCGTGCCACCCAGTGCGCCCGGTTGATGGAGCGGGATGGCGTTGCCGAAGCGGAGGCCATGCGGCTTCTGGATCTCCAGTTGCCGGATGGCGACAAGCGGGATCGGGCTGATCTGGTGATTGAAAATATGCGGGGGCTTTCTGAATTGAAAGGGGCATTTTATAAGGTGTTTGAAAAAATTGTAAAAAAATGAGGTGCCCATTTATAAGTCCTTGACATGCCGCGCGCGGGATTGTATCTAACCAATAAAACCGCTCTTTTTGTTATTACCAACGTCATGATCCTTATAGGACCTGCAGAACAGACACTCACCTTACAGAAATCATGGTAAAAAATCTGTAACACATCCCGGCCTCACAGGTGACCTGTGTGGCACGATGTGCCTTCCGAAGGGGCCTTTTTATGTTTTCCATTGCGGGTAATACGGAAGGAGTGGGTATTATTGCACCGAATCAATACGGATTGGGACGACGCTGATTGTTGTTCTGGATGAGCATATAAACATGTGGGGAAACTGTTGATGAACATTGTTGAATTGAAAGCGATGCGGATTGAAGAGCTGGCCAAGATGGCGCGGAGTCTCAATATAGAGGGCGCCGGCGGTCTTCCCAAGCAGGAGCTCATTTTTATGCTGCTCCAGGCCCAGATTGAGCGGGAGGGTCAGATTTACGGGGAGGGTACCCTGGAGGTGCTTCCCGACGGGTTCGGTTTTCTTCGGTCTCCGGATTGCAACTACCTGCCCGGGCCCGATGATATCTACGTTTCCCCTTCTCAGATTCGCAGATTCAACCTCAAGACCGGGGACACGGTTTCCGGTCAGATTCGCCAGCCCAAGGAGTCTGAGCGCTACTTCGCCCTCCTGAAGGTGCAGGCGGTCAACTATGAAGACCCCGATGTGGCGCGTGAAAAGATCTTTTTTGACAACCTCACGCCCCTTTACCCCGAAGTAAAGGTTCAGCTGGAGAACGACAAGGACAACTACTCCACCCGCATCATCGAGCTCATGGCTCCCATCGGCTTTGGTCAGAGGGGGCTCATCGTCTCCCCTCCCCGTTCCGGTAAAACCATGATCCTGCAGACCATCGCCAACAGCATGATCAAGAGCCATCCCAATATTGTTCCCTTTATCCTTCTTATTGACGAACGGCCCGAGGAAGTGACCGACATGGCTCGCTCCGTCAAGGCTGAAGTCATCAGCTCGACCTTTGACGAGCCCGCCGAACGTCACGTTCAGGTGGCTGAGATGGTTATCGAGAAGGCCAAGCGCCTTGTGGAGCACAAAAAAGATGTCGTGATCCTTCTGGACAGTATCACCCGTCTGGCCCGTGCCTACAACTCGGTGATGCCTCCGTCGGGCAAGATCCTCTCCGGTGGTGTGGACTCCAACGCCCTGCACCGTCCCAAGCGTTTCTTCGGCGCGGCCCGAAACGTGGAGGAGGGCGGCAGTCTCACCATCATCGCCACGGCGCTTATCGACACAGGCAGCCGCATGGACGAGGTGATCTTCGAGGAATTCAAAGGAACCGGCAATATGGAGCTGGTTCTTGACCGCAAGCTGGCTGATCGCCGCATGTTCCCTGCCATTGACATCAAAAAGTCCGGTACCCGAAAAGAGGAGCTTCTGGTTGAGAAGGGCCAGCTCGACAGGATCTGGATCCTGCGCAAGCTCTTGGCATCCCTCAACACCGTGGACAGCATGGGCTTTTTGCTTGACAAGATTAGTGGAACTAAGGATAATATGGAGTTTCTTGATTCCATGAATTCATGATACCACCGCTGCCTATCATCGGCAGCGTAAGGCGGCCCTTCGGGGTTCCCCTCAGGTGGTATGTTTTCATATATTTATCTTTTAAGGAGTTTTACCTCATGAAAAAGGGCATTCATCCCGAATACAAAGCAGCCACTGCCACCTGCGCATGCGGCAACGTCATGACCGTGGGTTCTACCCGCGAAGAGATCAAGGTGGAAATCTGCTCAAGCTGCCATCCGTTCTTCACCGGTAAGCAGAAGCTTGTGGATACGGCTGGCCGTATCGATCGTTTCCGTAAAAAATTCGCAAACTTCGATGCCAGCAAGGTTGGCAAGTAAGTATCGCGACGAAATCAAGACCGTATGGCTTGGGAGAAGAAGGGGAATCGGTTTTTACGATTTCCCTTTTTGTCGTCCGGACGGCGGGTCCGGGCAACGACGGTGCGAACACTTCCCTTTGTGTGCCGGTGGCGCATGATAAAGGGGTAATGGGGCAGGCAAGATAATGTTTGGTAAACTCGAAGGTGTGGAAGACCGGTTCATAAAACTGGAGCAGCTTCTCAGCGATCCCGCTGTGGTCAGCGATCGGGTTCAGTATCAGAAGTACATCAAAGAGCACGGTGAGATCACCAAGCTGGTGGAAGCGTATCGTCGGTACAAGAAGGTTGTGGCTGAGCTTGAGGAAGCCCGGGAGCTTCTTAACGACGACGATCCCGATATGAAAGAGATGGCCGCAGAAGAGATCGGCCCCCTGGAAGCCCAGGTGGAGGAGATGGAAGGGGAGATTAAGATTCTCCTGGTTCCCAAGGATCCTCTGGATGAGAAGAGCGTCATCGTGGAGCTTCGCGCCGGTACCGGCGGGGACGAGTCCTCGCTGTTTGCCGGGGACCTGTTCAAGATGTACACCCGATATGCCGAAGGTCGGGGTTGGGGTGTGGAGGTTATGGACTCCCACGGATCCGATGTGGGCGGCTACAAGGAAGTCGTCTTTCAGGTGAACGGCAAGGGCGCCTATAGCTCGTTCAAGTATGAGAGCGGGGTTCACAGGGTTCAGCGCGTTCCCGCTACGGAGACCCAGGGGCGTATCCATACCTCTGCTGTGACCGTGGCGGTGCTTCCTGAGGCGGAAGACGTGGAGCTGAAGATCGAGCCCAATGAACTGCGTATCGATATTTTCAGATCCTCCGGCCCCGGCGGCCAGAGCGTCAATACCACGGACTCCGCGGTCCGTATTACGCACCTTCCCACGGGTATTACGGCCACCTGCCAGGATGAAAAGTCCCAGCACAAGAACAAGGACAAGGCCATGAAGGTGCTTCGGTCCCGTATTCTGGATAAGATGATCCAGGAGACGGAAGCCGAACGTTCCGCCGCCAGGAAAGGCCAGATCGGCAGCGGGGACCGCAGTGAGCGTATCCGTACCTACAACTTTCCCCAGGGGCGCATGACCGATCATCGCATCGGGCTGACCCTCTACCGACTGGATGCCATCATGGAAGGGGATATCGAAGAGATCATCGCATCCCTTAGAACCCACGCCCAGGCCCAGGCCCTTCAAAATGAACAAACCCTCTGATTTGCTGTTTGAAACCTCTGCCACCATCGCCCAGATGCTGGCGGAGGCTGCCCGTCTTTTTGAAGATGCCGGGGTGGATGCCCCGAAGCTTGCCGCGGATCTGTTGATGATGCATTACCTCAAGGTGGGGCGTGCCGGGCTTTTGCTGAGAAAAGACGACCCTGCTTCGGCGTCGCTGAAGAAGGGGTACGAAGTCCTTGTCCGGAGGCGGCTGGCGCGGGAGCCCATTGCCTATATTATGGGTGAGACCGGGTTCTGGGATCTTGATTTGACGGTCGCCCCCGGGGTGCTGGTGCCTCGGCCCGATACCGAAACTCTGGTAGAGGCAACTCTGGAGGTTTTGCGGGGAGGGGGCACAAAGGCGCAGCGCGTCGTGGATCTGGGGACAGGATCCGGTGCCATTGCCTTGTCCCTTGCCAAGGCGTGTCCCGAGCACACGGTTTTGGCAACGGACCGTTCCACAACGGCCCTTGGCGTGGCGCGGGAAAATGCCCGGCGTAACGATCTGGAAGGCCGCGTTTCCTTTATTCAGGGCGTCTGGTTTGCCCCTTTTGCCGAGGCTCCGCTGTTTGATGTGGTGGTCTCCAATCCTCCTTACATTCCCACGGCGGATATCGATCTGCTGGAACCGGAAGTGGCGGTTTTTGAGCCTCGCCTGGCCCTGGACGGCGATGCCGACGGTTTGCGGGATCTCTCCCTGATCATCTCCGGGTGTCGAACGCACCTGAAATCCGGGGGATGGCTTCTTCTTGAGATGGGCTGGGATCAACGTGAGGCGGTTCGAGGGCTCCTTGAAGAAGAGGGGATTTTTGATTCCATTCGTTTTTTTGATGACTATGCCGGAAACAACAGGGCGGTGCGTGCTCGTCGCAAGGCTTGATGTCTCTGTGCGGCTTTGAGAGGGTCGGCGTTGTTTTGGCGGGGTATGGAAACGCTTGGCTAAGGTCTGTTTGTCATGCTTTCCAGAGAGGTGTTTTTTTGTGTGATCCCGCCGGAGGCCATTTAAATCTGGGCAGTTGTCTTTTCTTTCTTTCTTATCCCATGCCGCAGGCGCGGCGTCATTTTTCCGGCCTTCCGTGTTCTGGAGGGGCGGTCTTCCTTTATATCTGTTGGGTTCTCGCTGGCCGCTGCCGGGGTTTTTTGATGGCTGGTTGGATTGCCCTTGTCATGCGTCTCTGGACCTGTTATGAATGTTAGGATTTATCGATCGAGGTGTATTTTTGCGCCCGACGGTCCGAGCGTGCCCTCCGGGGTGCCTATTTTCAAGCGGCGTCAACAGCCGCTTTTGTTTAATTTGCCCGATTCACGGGTAGATGCATTTTAATGACACACGCCTTCCGACCCGTATCAGGTTCTTTCTCCGTTTTACCGGGGCGAGTTGATTCCGGGGATGACGGGGGCGGTGGAAAAACCAAAGGAGTAAGGATATGTCTTACGTAAGCATGAAAGAGCTTCTCGAAGCCGGATGCCATTTCGGTCACCAGACCAAACGCTGGAACCCGAAGATGAAGCCGTATATTTTCGGCGCCCGCAACGGTATCTACATCATCAACCTTCAGAAGTCCGTCGGGATGTTCAAGAACGCCTACGACTTCGTTGCTGATGTGGCCGCTGCCGGAAAGTCCGTACTTTTCGTGGGTACCAAGAAGCAGGCCCGAGAAGCCATTTACGAAGAAGCCAACCGCGCTGAGATGTTCTACGTGCAGAACCGCTGGCTCGGCGGCATGCTCACCAACTTCCAGACCGTTAAAACCAGCATCGAGCGCCTCAACAAGCTCAATGAGATCCAGAACGACGGAACCATTGAGAGCTACACCAAAAAAGAGCGCCTCAAGCTCGGTAAAGAGCGCGACAAGCTGGAAGCCGTTATCGGCGGTATCAGCTTCATGAACGGCCTGCCCGGTGCCATCGTCATCGTGGACCCCAAGAAAGAGAGCATCGCCGTCAAAGAAGCTCAGCGTCTCAACATTCCCATCGTTGCTCTTGTGGATACCAACTGTGACCCGGATCCCATCGATTACGTGATCCCCGGTAACGATGATGCCATCCGCTCCATTCGTCTGATCACCTCCCGCCTTGCCGATGCCTGCATCGAAGGCCGCAAGCGCTTCAACGAAAAGCGTGCTGCCGCAAGCGACAAAGGCAACGACGAAGTGGAAACCAAGGCAGCAGCTGTTGCCGAGGCCGCTGCAGGTGACGCAGAAGGGCCCGTGGTTGAAGTGATCCGTAAGAAAACCGAGAATGATGCCCCGGCAGCAGACGCCGCGGCCGATAATGCAGGAGAGTAGTCATGGCAGAAATCAGCGCAGCAATGGTAAAAGAACTTCGTGAAAAGACCGGCTCCGGAATCATGGATTGCAAAAAAGCCCTGAAGGAGAGCGACGGCGATGTGGCCAAGGCCCTCGACTTCCTCCGGAAAAAAGGCCTGGCAGCCGCTGCAAAGCGTTCCGCTCGAGCCACTTCCGAAGGCACCGTCATGAGCTACATCCACATGGGCGGCAAAATCGGTGTTATGGTTGAGATCAACTGCGAAACTGACTTCGTTGCCAAAAACGAAGACTTCCAGGCCTTCGCCAAAGACATCGCCATGCACATTGCAGCCGTCAACCCTGCCGGTCTTGCCCCTGAGGACATTTCCGAAGACGTTGTAGCCAAGGAGCGGGAAATTTACCGTGAGCGCGCCCTTGAGCAGGGCAAGCCTGAGAACATCGTGGACAAGATCGTTGAAGGTCAGGTCCAGAAGTTCTACAAGGATTCCTGCCTCATGAGCCAGGCTTACGTAAAGAATCCCCAGATCACCATTGAGGACTATACAAAAGAGGTTATCGGCAAAATGGGCGAGAACATCCGTATCCGCCGTTTCGTCCGTTACCAGTTAGGAGAGTAGATGACAGCGGCGAAGCCTGCCTTCAAGCGTGTTCTTCTTAAATTAAGTGGTGAAGCTCTGATGGGTGATCAGAGCTTCGGTATCAGCCCCGACATGATGAAATACGTCGCCGAAGAGGTGAAATCGATTCATGAGCTGGGCGTTGAGGTGGCCATTGTCGTTGGCGGCGGCAATATCTTTCGAGGTATCGCCGCAAGCTCTTACGGCATGGACAGGGCACCTGCCGACCATATGGGGATGCTGGCCACCGTTATCAACAGCATCGCCCTTTCCGGTGCCCTTGAAAAGATCGGCATTCCCACCAGGGTCCAGTCCGCCATCAGCATGCATGAGGTGGCCGAACCCTTTATTCTCCGACGGGCGGTTCGCCACCTGGAGAAGGGACGCGCCGTGATTTTCGCCGCAGGGACGGGCAGTCCCTACTTCACCACCGACACGGCGGCGGTGCTTCGCGCCCAGGAGATCCACGCGGAACTCCTGATGAAGGCCACCAAGGTGGACGGCATCTACGACAAAGATCCTGTCAAGGAGAAGGACGCCACGTTCTTCCCCCGGATCAAGTACATGGAAGTCTTGGAGAAGCAGCTCAATGTCATGGACATGACTGCCATCTCCCTTGCCATGGACAACAACCTGCCCTTGTCGGTGTTCAATCTCTCCGGCAAGGGAAATATTTTCAAAGTGGTCACCGGGGCCAAGGATGTAGGCACCCTGATTGACAACTGATGATCTTACGGGTATGAATGAGATCAGGTTCGCGATACGCGGGCCTGATCTTTTTCTGTTTCAGGGGGAGGCACCGGACCTGAGCTCTGACCGGTCTTTGATCCCTTTTTATCCCCCCCCCCTTGCCATACCTGATTTTACAACCATCTAATCTAATCTTAATGAAGACAGGAAAGGTGACGATATGATCAACGCGCTTCTCGAAGAGACCAGTGAGAGAATGGGCAAAACCATGGACGCTCTTGAAAAAGAGATGGGACGTGTTCGCACCGGTCGCGCCTCGGCCAATATGCTCGACAGCGTGAAGGTGGACTATTACGGTACCCTGACCCCCCTGAACCAGATGGCTTCCGTCTCTGTTCCGGAACCTCGCCTGCTCGTCATTCAGCCCTGGGATGCAACAGCCCTCAAAGAGATCGAAAAGGGCATCCTCAAAGCAAACATCGGCCTGACCCCCTCCAGCGACGGCAAGCTGATCCGCATCTCCGTGCCCCCCCTCACCGAGGAGCGGCGTAAAGAGATAGTCAAGCTTGTGCACAAGACCTGTGAAGACCACAAGGTGGCGGTCCGAAATATCCGGCGCGATTCCAACGAGACCCTGAAAAGCCTTAAGAAAGACGGGGAGATCTCCGAGGACGATCAGTTCAAGGCCCAGGATCAGGTCCAGAAGGTCACCGATGATTTTGTGGGCAAGATCGACGCGGTTTACAAAGACAAAGAAAAAGAGATTCTCGAGGTTTGATGGAACGAGAGCTTCCCGACGGACTGTCAGCAGACCAGCTGCCCGAGCATGTCGCCTTTATCATGGACGGCAACGGCAGGTGGGCCAAAAAGCGGGTGATGAACCGTGTCAAGGGCCATGAAAAGGGCGCGGGCGCGGTTCGTACGGTGGTGGAGAGCTGCACGAAGTTCGGCATCCCCTACCTGACCCTCTATGCGTTTTCCACGGAAAACTGGCAGCGGCCGAAAAAAGAGGTGGATGCCCTTATGGGGCTCCTCACGCGGTTTCTTCGAAACGAGAAAGCGCAGCTCGTCAAAAACGGCGTCCGCCTGACGGCCATCGGTGAGCTTCATCGCCTGCCGGAGGAGGTGCGGCGTGAGCTCGACCTGGCCATGGAGGCAACGCGCCATAACGAGCGCCTGACCCTCTGCCTGGCCCTGAGCTACGGCAGCCGTTCCGAGCTGGTGGCGGCGGTGCAGGGCATCGCCGACGAGGTGAGCCAGGGGCGTCTCCGGGCCGCCGATGTGGATGAAGAGATGGTGTCACAGCATCTGTTTACCCGCGGTATCCCCGATCCCGACCTGGTGATTCGTACCAGCGGGGAGATGCGCCTCAGCAACTTTCTGCTCTGGCAGTGCGCCTACAGCGAGATATTTTTTACCGAGACCCTTTGGCCCGATTTTAATGAATCGGAGTTTGCTTCCATTCTCATGGATTTCCAGGCGCGTGAGCGCCGCTATGGAAAGGTGCTTCAGTCCTGAGTCTAGAGTGAACAACGTGGGTACCCGAAGGGAGTATCGGCTGCCGCATGCGGCGGGACCGGTCTCCCTTTTGCTGTATTAAAAAGGATGTGAAACCCATGCACCTGAAACGGATTCTTTCAGCGGTTGTCGCGATTCCCCTGCTTTGGCTTTTTATCTTAAAAGGCGGGGCCCTGCTCTTCACACTTCTCATCATGGCCGTGGCCGTGATCGCCCTGTCCGAGTACTACCCCCTGGTGGACGATACAGCTGACCGGTTCGATGCCCTTCCCCTTCTCGGGTACGGCTCCTCCCTTGTCATGGTGGCTTTGGCCCATGGCATGTCCAACCCCTGGGGCGCCCTTTTGGGTGTGGTGTTCCTCAACATCCCCTTGGGCGGCTTTTTCCTTCTCTCCCGGTTCGAGACCGATCCCAAGGTGGTGAAACACCTTTTGACCCACATCTTCGGCCTCTTGTACATTCCCATGATGCTGGCTGCCGTGATGCGACTTCGCCTGGACCCCGAGCACGGGGTGATGTGGATCTTTACCCTGCTTGTGACCGTGGCTGCCTGCGATACCGGCGCCTTTTACGCAGGGACCTTCTTCGGCAAGCGCAAGCTCTGCCCGGCCGTAAGCCCGGGCAAAACCGTGGAGGGGTTCATGGGCGGCATGGCCGGGGCCCTGGTGGCCGGGTTTGTCATGAAGGCTCTTTTCGTCCCCGAACTTGGCTGGCTTGCCTGTTTGCTGCTCTTTCCCCTGGCCGGGGCTGTGGGGCCTCTGGGTGATCTGTTTGAGTCGTCCCTGAAACGTTCGTCCGGTATCAAGGATTCCGGTCAGCTCATTCCGGGCCACGGCGGCCTGCTCGATCGTATCGACGCCCTTCTCTTCGCGGCGCCTCTGTTCTATTTCTTTATGGTGCTTGGCGCCTGAAGGGGAGTCCCATGAAATACCTGACCCTGCTGGGATCTACCGGGTCCATTGGAAAAAACGTCCTCGAGATTGTCCGGATGTATCCGGACCGCTTTGCGGTAAAAACCCTGTGTGCCGCCACCAGCGTGGAGCTGTTGGCGGAGCAGATCCTTGAGTTTTCGCCGGAGCTTGCCTGCGTCATCGACGAGGCCCACCGGGACCGCCTCAAAGCGCTTCTTCCGCCTTCGTGTGCCACAGAACTCCTCTTCGGGGAGGGTGGGTACAAGGCGGCCGCTTCCTGCGACGGTGTCTCCATGGTGGTTTCCGCCTTTGTGGGGGCTGCAGGCCTTGTGCCTACCCTTGCAGCCATTGAGGCCGGCAAGGCCGTGGCCCTGGCCAACAAGGAGACCCTGGTGACGGCAGGGGATCTGGTCATGCCCCTGGCCGCTGAAAAGGGCGTGCCCATCCTTCCGGTGGACAGCGAGCACAGCGCCATTTTTCAGTGCCTGAACGGTGAGAACCCCCGGGAGGTGAGCAAGTTGATCCTCACGGCTTCGGGGGGGCCGTTTCGCGGCACGCCCAGGGAGGCCATGGGGGATATTTCCCTGGCCCAGGCTTTGAATCATCCCACCTGGAGCATGGGTAAAAAGATCACCATCGATTCGGCCACCCTCATGAATAAGGGCCTGGAAGTCATTGAAGCCCATCATCTTTTTGATGTGGAGGCCCAGCGGATTGAGGTTGTGGTCCATCCCCAGAGTATTGTACATTCCATGGTGGCCTATGTGGACGGGGTGGTGATGGCTCAGTTGGGGCAGCCGGACATGAAGGGTGCCATCGCCTATGCCCTGAATTATCCCAGCCGCATGGACATCGGCATGGATCCCCCGGATTTTGCAGCCCTTGCCGCCCTGACCTTTGAAGCACCCGACTTCTCGAAGTTCCGATGCCTGAAGCTCGCCTTTGAGGCGGCAGGTGCTGGCGGGACGATGCCGACGGTTCTAAACGCCGCCAACGAAGTGGCTGTGGCCTCTTTTCTTGAAGAGCGCATCGGTTTTCTCGACATTCCCCGCATTATCGAAGCAACCATGGATGCCCACCCCGTGGTCACCCGGCCCGCCCTGGACCATGTCCAGGAGGCCGATACCTGGGCCCGGCGAAAAGCAACCGAATTTATTTGCCCTTAGCGGCATCAACCATGCAGGACAATTCATGACGACCAACCTTTTTTCCATCATCATTGTATTGGGCGTTCTCGTCTTTTTCCACGAACTGGGGCACTTTCTTGTGGCCCGCCTGTTCGGCGTGGGGGTGGAAAAGTTCTCCCTGGGCTTCGGCCCCCGGATCTTCGGCCGCAAGGTGGGCATGACCGAGTACCTGGTCTCTGCCATTCCCTTAGGGGGATACGTCAAGATGGTGGGGGAGGAACCCGACGCCGAGATTACTGACGAGCAGCGGCACCTCTCCTTTACCCACAAGGCGGTGTGGCAGCGGATGCTCATCGTGGCCGCAGGGCCTGTCTTTAACCTCGTGCTGGCTGTGGTGATCTACACGGGTCTTTTTGGGGTGCACGGGGTCAACGGCCTTGCCCCGGTGGTGGGCCAGGTGGTGGCGGATACCCCGGCGGCCCGGGCTGGTCTGGCCTATGGCGACCGGGTCACAGAGGTGGGCGATGAGCCCGTGACCCTCTGGAGTGATGTGGTGGAGGCCATAGAATCCAGCAGCGGAAAGCCCCTTTTCCTTACCTACGAGCGAGCCGGAGATACCCGCACCGTGGAGCTCACCCCCGAGGCATCCACCTCCCGGAACCTGTTCGGAGAGGAGGTCCCTTCCTGGGCCGTGGGCATCGGTCCTGTCCAGGATCCCATTATCGGAGGGATCCAGAGTGATTCGCCTGCTGAAAAGGCAGGCCTCAAGGTCAAAGACCGGCTCCTTGCCGTGGATGACACCCCCCTTTCAGTGTGGACCGATGTGGTGACAGCCATTACGGGGAGCAAGGGCAAGGCTGTCACGTTGCTGGTTTTAAGGGATGGCAAAGAGCTTACCGTAAGCCTAACGCCGGAGCAGCTCGACGGCAAAGAGGGCGCCTGGCGCATCGGTATCGCTCCGTATTACGAGGTGGTAAACAAGCGACTCGGATTTTTCGGCTGCATCACCGAAGGGGTTGCCAAAACCTGGTTCCTTGGAAAGCTCATGGTGGTGGGCCTTGTGAAGATGGTGAAGGGCAGCATCCCTGCTGATCTGGGCGGTCCCATCATCATCGCCAAGATGGCCGGGGACCAGGCCCGTGTGGGGCTCTCTTCCCTGATCTCTTTTATCGCCTTTATCAGCATCAACCTGGCCATTCTCAACTTTTTGCCCATCCCGGTGCTGGACGGCGGGCATCTTCTCTTTTTTACCATTGAGTGGATCACCGGAAAACCGGTGAACGACAGGATCCGGGAGACGGCCAGCCAGGCCGGGATGTTTCTCCTGCTCTCCCTTATGGTGTACGTCTTTTACAGCGACATCATGAAACTCTTTTTCAAATGATGATACCTGAGGGCGCGCCTTTTCTCGGCAATGCGTCCCATGACGTGTGATATGAAAAGGCCCCGGGAGAGATTCCGGGGCCTTTTTTTGTAAAGAGTGAACAGTGAGAGTGAGTCGTGAATGGTAAATGGTGAATAGAGAGTCCATGCGGTGGGAGGGGATGACAGGCAAAAGGGTCTCTCCTGCCCGCCACCAAATTTCATGATAGACCGTTTAGGTCTTGATGGAAGCAAGGCCTGACAACCGAAACGTTTTTGCGGAGCTTTTTTCAAAAAGCGACCCGCCGGAGGCAAAAAGATGAATGACTACCGATTGAAATTAACAACCACCGAGGCTGCCACGGGATATTTTGCCGTGGTGCCCGAAGGCGTGGAGGGCCTCGATGCGGCCCTTACGGCCCTGCGCAAGGCTCCCATGGACGCCTTTATGCGCCAGACGGCCCTGACTCTGTTGGGGGGGCTGGGGGAAGAGGGGATCACCGAACAGCTTCAGCGTGCCGATGAGCTGCTGAAGGGGCTTGTCTATGAGGCAACCCTTGCCTTCGACGCGTTTCCGGCCATTCGGGAGGTCCTCGAAAAAGAGGGGTGGGCACCGGAAAAGGTGGAAAGCCCCTTGATCTATGCTCGTTTTGTGTCGGCCCACGGAGTATCTGCCCACCCTTGGGCAGAGATGCTGCAAGGCAATGTGGACCGTCTGGAGGAGCTCCCCTTTATTGATGAGGCTCCGGTTTTGCTGACGGCCCCTGGCCCCATGGGGCCTTCCGAACCCCTTCCCGTGGAGACCATGGCGGATCAGGTGCGACAGGAGGTTCCGCCGGTCCAGCGGGTTTCGGCTGCGGAGACAGCCTCAGTGGCCAAGGCCTTGCTGGAAGCTGCCGGGATCTTCAACGGCGGTGAAATGCGTCACCAGGCCTCCCTCTCCCCCTTTGCCCTGCAGAGGAAGTGGCAGGTCTCGACGCGGGTGAGCCAGGGAGATCTGGCCTACACCCTCACCGGTGAGCAGACCAGTTACGGCAAAGGGCTTTCCGTGGCCGATGCCAGGGCCTCCCTGTACATGGAGATCGCCGAGCGCCTGAGCTCTTATGCCTCCATCGAAGGCGGACGCGTGGTGGGCACGGTCAACGACCATGAGGTGACCAGGGCCCGTTACAGCGAGCTTCTGGCAGGCGGGAAAAGAGCGCTGGACCCCAACGCCTTGATGCTGGATGTCCCCTATGGGGACGAGCCCCTCCATTGGATGGAAGGCGTGACAACATCCCAAGGGGCAGAGGTACCCATCCTGGTTCCGGTTCAGGCGGTGTTTCTCTTTATGAACCTCGACGAACCCGCTCTTTTTTCCAGCCTGGGGTCCACGGGTCTTGCCTCGGGCAACACCTTGGATGAAGCGTGTGTCTCCGGTCTGTATGAAGCCCTGGAGCGAGAGGCAGAGGCCACCCAGCCCTACGATCCGGCCCTGTGCTTTGAGCTCTATACCGCCAACGAAAACCTGGGCCCGCTTCTGTCCGCGTACCGCCAGGAGGGGGTGAACCTGTTTTTCCAGGAACTCACCGGCCGCCTGGGCGTGCCCATCTGCAAAGCCATGGTGATAGATCATGAGGGCGTCGTGGCCAAAGGGTGTGCGGCCCATCTCAACGCCAGGCGGGCCGCGGTTTCGGCCATGACCGAGGTGCCCTTTGCCTTTCCCGGGGGCGAGGCGTCCATGGCCCCTCCGGCACGACCTGTTCCCGTCCACGAAGAGCAACTCCCCGATTACTCCACGGGCTCGGCAACAGGGGACAAAAAGCTTCTTGAGCAGCTCTTGGGGAAAGAAGGGTTTGCTCCTGTGTATGTGGACCTCACCCGAACGGATCTTGAGATTCCCGTTATCAAAACCCTGGTCCCTGGCTTTGCCTTTACTGCCGATTTCGATCGGTTTACCCGCCTGAGCCCGAAGATGATCAGCTGCGCTTCAGCCATGATGAAGGCAAAACACTGCAAGTCGTGATGTTTATGGATGACTTTTGTTGATCTTTTTACTATGAGTAAAATCAAAAACCATCAAGTGGCTGCCTCCGGCGGGCCGCTTTTTTGGAAAAAAACTCCGCAAAAATTTTTCTGGGTACACCCGCACTGCGTTTTGATTGCCCTTGGGGCGATCAAAACGCTGTGCAGGCACGAAGTAGTTTTGGTTTATCCTATAAATTATTCCATATCTGTTTATTTAATATTTCAATGAGTTGGTCTGCAGCGGGGTCGCCGGAGGCGATTGTGCGCGAAGGTCAACAAAAAGGCATCTTGCATATGTCCACCGGCATCAAGACAAGCATCAGTGTGAACCTGGCGTTTCTCTTTCTCTTTGCCATGGGGGTCACCGCCTTTTGCGCCTTGACCCTGGTGCGTCAGGTCATGGTGAAAAAAGAGGCGGAAAGGGCCCTGCATCTGGTACGGGCTGTCGCGGACTACGGGTTCGACGAGGCCGGAAAACGAGACGTGGATAGTCTTCGGTTGGTCCTCGGGGGCATGGTGGAGGGCAGCGCCGTGGCCCTGGTGAAGGTGTCCCTCCTCGACGAGCAGCTGAGCTACGGGTTCGGCACGGATGAGCGCGGGGCAGAGGCTGGGGAGGCCATCGAAAAGGCAGTGACAAAGGGAGAACCGGTTCTTGTCAAAGGGTCCGGTATGGGGCTGTTGGGACTGGGTGGGGCTGTGGTTGCAGCCGTTCCTTTTGAGGCGTCTGTTCGAGGCGGTGTGGCCGCGGTTGTGGACACGGCCAAGGTGAGCGCCTGGCTCACCGACACCATCAAGCTCCTGGCCCTTTATACCCTCATCAACCTTGTGGTGGTCACGTTTGCCGGGGTTAGCCAGGTCTCCAAGGTAGCAGTCAAGCCGGTGAGGCGACTTCTTGCAAAGGCTGAAGATGCAGGAACCGAAGATCCCTTTCTGTTTCAGGAAGAGGCGGGCAGCGAATTTTCAAGGCTCTCCATGGCGTTGAACACCATGGTCAGCCGCATCAACGCCGACCGTGAGAAGCTTAAGATTTCGGTGCGGGAGCTGAAGGAGCTCAATACCGAGCTTTCCCGGGTCCAGGAAGATGTTGTCCGTGCAGAAAAACTCTCGGCCATGGGGCGCCTTGCCTCTGGTGTCGCCCATGAAATCGGCAATCCCCTGGGGATCATCACCGGGTATCTCTCCCTTATTCAATCCGCGGAAACCGATCTGGAACGTTCTGATTATATCGCCCGAACCAACGAGGAGTTGTCACGTATCGACGGCATTATCCGGCAGCTCCTGGATTTTAACCGCAGCGGAGACTGCGGGGACAAAGACGTGGTGGCTGTCCATGACCTGATAACCGAGATTCGCGAACTGGTCCGTGTTCAGCCCCTGTTGAAAGATATTAACGTTAGGACCAATTTAGGGGCCCATGACGATGGCGTCATGGCCACCACAGGCGCCTTACGCCAGGTGTTTCTTAATCTGGTGTTAAACGCTGCCGATGCCATCGACGGTACCGGCAGGGAAAATGGTTCCCTGGTGATCTCCACCCGCAATGTGGTTGAAGACGACAGGCGTCAGTGCCTTGAAGTCGTGGTGGAAGACAACGGTGGCGGGATTTCGGATGCGGACCTGCCCAATATCTTTGATCCGTTTTTTTCCACCAAGGAGCCAGGGCAAGGTACCGGGCTGGGTCTCTCTGTCTCCTTTCTTATCGTGGAGGGACTCGGCGGGAGCCTGCGTGCTGAAAGCCGGCATGGCGAGGGCGCTCGGATGATTCTGTGCCTGGAGACATCGAAGGGGGCAGCGGTTTAGTTGCCTCCGGCGGGTCGCTTTTTTGAAAAAAGCTCCGCAAAAATTTTTCGGTTAGATCATTAGAAGAGCTCAAGATTCAGGAAACACCTTCGAATAGTCAAAAAACGTACGTGAGACCTGTTTGTCAAACTTTTCAAAAGTTTGGCCCCCGGTAGGGCCGCCGGAGGCATGTTTTTTCAGAACTAATTTAGAGGGGGATGGGGTGGCGGGAAAGATCCTGATCATTGACGATGAGAAGAACATGCGGCACATGCTCTCGGTCTTGCTGGAAAAAGAGGGCTATGCCGTGGAGACGGCGGCTTCAGGGGGGACCGGTGTTAAGATGGCCGGCAGGGCCGCGAAGCTCGATTCTCCCTATGATTTTGTCCTCCTTGACGTGAAAATGCCCGGTGTGGACGGGGTCTCCCTGCTCAAGGAAAATAAGGCGGTTTTATCGCGCTCCATGGTGATCATGATGAGCGCCTACGGCACCATCGACACCGCGGTTTCAGCCATGCGACACGGAGCCTTTGATTTTATCTCCAAGCCCTTCAAGTCCGACGAGGTGACCCTTCTCCTCTCTCGTGCCGCAGAGCACAGGGATCTTAAAAACGAAAATCTCTATCTCAAAGACCAGCTGGGCCTCATGGAAGGCCGGTTTCGGTTCTCCAACATGGTGGCAAAAAGCGATGCCATGAAGGATGTTTTTGTCCTGGCACGCAAAGCAGCACGGTATGCTACCACGGTCTTGATCTCCGGCGGTAGCGGAACGGGCAAGGAACTCATCGCACGGGGCATCCACACGGCGAGCGAACGAGCCCAGGGCCCCCTGATCCCCGTGAACTGTGGCGGGATTCCTGATACCCTCATGGAGAGCGAGCTCTTCGGGCACAAAAAAGGGGCCTTTACCGGGGCTGTTCAAGACAAGAAAGGGCTTTTTGAAGAGGCCCACGGCGGAACCCTTTTTTTAGACGAGATCGGAGAGCTGCCCCTGGCCATGCAGGTCAAGCTCCTTCGGGTGCTTCAAGAGGGCGAGGTACGCCCCGTTGGAGGCGTCCAGACCCGGAAAATCGATGTGCGCGTCATCGCTGCCACCTCGCGGGATTTGCGGGCAGAGGTAGCCCAAGGCGCCTTTCGCGAAGATCTCTTTTTTCGCCTCAACGTTCTTCCCATTGACCTTCCCCCATTGTCCGAACGCCCGGAAGACATCCCCTTGCTGTGCGAACACTTTCTGAAGATGTTTAACAGCAAGCTCGGCAGCAGGGTGATCGGCGTCTCTCCAGCCGCAATGAAGCGTCTTTTGGCCTACCCCTGGCCTGGCAACGTCCGTGAGCTGGAGAACGCCATGGAGCGCGCCGTTGTCCTTGCCAACGGCGATCAGGTTGAACCCGATACCCTGCCTGCAGCTATTGTGGGGACACCTCAGGAAAGACCTTGTTCACAGGACGAGTTTTTCCTTGACGGATTTTCCCTCAAAGCCGCTGTACGAAAGCTCGAAGGGATAATGATTCGCCGCGCCCTGGAAGAAACAGGCGGCAACCGCACCAAAGCCTCCAGGCTTCTTGAAATCAGCCATCCCTCCCTTCTGTCCAAAATGAAATTTCATCATTTAAAGTAAGTGTCGGGACGATAAGCACGCCAAGAGTCAACGTACCTGTACAATACACCCTGAAGGCCATCATTCGACGTGCCTTATCCATCACCCCTCCAGTTAAGCCATTGTGGCTTTATAGGCGGCATGGTCGTGCTTTTACTATCCCAAATCATGGGCCCGTCGTCGCATCGTCATGACGCAAAGAAATTTCTTTCGGTTACTTTCTCTCCATAAAAATAAGTGATGCCCTTTGACTTGTGGCACCTCCTTGTGCCCTTTTGCAGGGCTTTTGATTCGTAAACGATCGTAAAATTTTTTTTATCACAGGGTGCAACGCTTGATGAAAAGGTTTTTGTTTATTTTGATCATTATTATAGGTCGTTATAGCTGTTGGTCTGCAGTGAGAGTATAAGGGTAAAAATGTTTTAAAGGTTTATATTTTCATTTAAGGGTATGTTTTTATGGGGTTAACATTTGAAATGTAAAAATATTTAACGATTTTCTGGTTGAGTGAAGTGATTCCGGTGAGTGGTTGGTGTTTTTCGATTATCAAATGAGTGCATCCAAAGAGCAATTAATGGGGTCAAACAAGCTTTTCTCGTGAATCTTCTATATAAGTAGAATAATCAATTTTTAAACAATGTTTACGGGTGGCTTAAGGCTTGCATCAATGAATTTCTGGCTTTGTGTGTCGTTCGTTGTGTTGTGGGTGTTTGATAGAGAATAATAGTACACTCTTAAAGAAAGTATATTTACTATGAGAGTTTCTCAGGAGCGTATCATGAAGAACCAGAGAGGCTTTACCCTTCTTGAGTTGATGGTGGCCGTCGCGTTGGTCGCCATTATCGTCTCGATATCCTCTCCAGCCTGGCAGGAATTTCTTTCGAACAGGCGAACGGCCGGGGCATCAAGGGAACTCTACAACGCCCTTCAGCACGTCCGCATGAAAGCCATCAAGGAGGGGCAAACAATCACAGTGATATATTACGATGACAAGGGCGATGCGGTGTCAGACGCGAGCGATGAGACCCCGAAACCTTTTTCATCGGCTCGGATCAGCTGGGATCAGAATGGAGACGGAACACCTGAAAGCACCGAGGTATTTACTGCATCAAGCCATGTCCTCTGCGATACCAATCAGGAATCCATGGGGTACAACTCACGGGGGATTCTCCTGGGGTGCAACAGCGGGACGTTGAGGGTCTGGAACGACAGGTCCCTTCGCGAATACAGCATTGTTATAAACAACCTGGGCACCATGAGGCAGGCATCTGGGACTCATGAGGCTTCAAGCAGCGGAGGGGCATCTGGATGCGGCCAAGAAGGTGAAGACGATCAAGACCCAGGGGAGGAATCATGAAGACCTTGCATAAGAATGTATCAATACGAACATCGGCCTTGCGGGTTCCTGCTGGCACCATGGGCTTTACGCTCCTTGAAATCCTGGTGGCTTTGGGTATCGGCCTTATTTTAATCACGGCAATTTGTACCCTGATTATCGATCAGACCAAGAGCCACGAAGACCACCAGATGAAGGTGATGATGCAGCAAAATGGCAGGGCGGCGCTGGCTGTCATCGGTAATGACTTGATGCTGGCAGGATATTCCCCTGTGCCTCGGGACGACGGAGGCTCTGGCCGGCTGGCCACCTTCCGCGTTGCCGGTATGACACAGATGGATTTTACCTTTGATTCAAATGCCGATGGTACAATTGTTTTTCACGACTCGGCTGGAAACAACATATACGACGAGCGGACAGTCTTCAGGTACCTTAATGGCAGTAATCAACTCCAGCGAAATAACAACACAAATGCGCTGCTTCAAAACGTTGAAGCGTTTCGGGTGCTGTATGCTTATGATTCTGATGATCTGGGAGCCGGGGCCAGCCGCTATGGTGTATTAGAAAAAGCGACCAACGGGGTGAGATGGGCCTACGACAACACGCCGGAAGATACCGATCTTACGCTCACTCACTTTTACACCTTAAGCGACTTGGGAAAGATAACCGCTGATGATATAAGCGGGACCCCAATTAAGGATCCGAAACCCTCCCTTGACCGGATTCGCGCCGCCAAGATCTGGCTGCTTATGCGAAGCACCAAACGCAAGAATCATGATACATCCGAAACCCAGGTCGACTTTATCCCCAATTTTCCAGTGGATGGCTTGGACACGGGCAACTATTCCTATCGCCTCTACACCACCACGGTGAAATTCAGGAACATGTACTATTGATCGTTAACCGGGATTTTGATCCCCGATTTTGAGTCTGTTGCGGAGACCTGACGATGAAAAACAAAGACGGATTTACCATGCTGGAAGTGCTCTTTGCCATGGCGATTTTTGCCGTGGCCATGCTCGGGGTTATTGGCCTTCAGCTCAATGCCATCCAGACCGACGAAGAGACCCGGCGAAAAGACATGGCAGCGCAATTGCTCACGTCCGGGGTGGAGATGGCAGAGTGTACGGATTACGGTGCCACGGACGGACCCGCCGATCTCTTCCGGGACAGCAACATCCTTTCGGTGAACGGGTTTTCTGCATTTATAGACACAGTTGAGGGTACCGATGATATCGATGGTATTCCCAATGCCTGGATGACATGGGGTAATGGAAAGGCTCGTCTATTTCTAAGGCATCAAGTCGTAGATACGGATGTGGACGGGGATGGGGGTACGGACCTTTCCGTTCGAAACGTTTACCTCGTGGCGGCTTGGAATTCCATTACGGCCCGTAAAATAAAAACCATGTCCCGCATTATGGTCAAGCCACAAAATAACTTGCAATAGGGGGTTGAGATGCCGAATAGCCTGACCGACGAGAGAGGGTCTGTGATGCTTTTTACCTTGATGTTTATCCTCATCATTACCGTGATGGGGCTTATTGCCACCCAGACCTCGGTGTTTGAGATCAAGATTGCTGAAAATGCGAGGCGGTATAGTGAAGAGCTGGCAGGGGCTGAGGCAGCGCTGAACCATGCCATTGCACACTTCAGGCAATTGCGCGATCCGGGCGCCACAACGACAGTTGAAATTGCTAACTTGCTTAATGATACGAAGTACAGTGATTTTAAAACGACCTTTTATGTGAATGATTCTGATGTGTCATATCTGGATGGGTCCGGTAGTGTAGCGAAAATTGAAATTCGTCGCATCGTGAATAAAGCTGAGCCGGTCTGCAGCGGAAGTGACAGCGATGCGGCTATTTGTGTTCTTTCGGACCAAGCAAATGCTGTCCCGCGTCTGAGCCATCGGTACTATGCTGGATCTATTGACAAACGCCGTTTTGCTATAACCGCCACGGCATACAGTCGGCGCCCAAAAATTGTCAACAACAAACGGGTCCCTTCCACCACCTGGGTGCAGAAGGGGATTTCATTGCCTGCAGAACAGGACAGGGATTTATTTTAACATCCGCTACCACCAGGGGGGAAAACGTCATGAAAAAATGGATTATGGGTGTTGTGATGGCTGGGATGGTCAGTGCCAGTGCCTGGGGATACGATACGGATGTGTTCAGCGAGTGCTCCGTGGCAGTGAAGCCCAATGTCTTGTTTTTGATAGATACCTCTTTGTCCATGAGGGAAAAAGATGTGATCACAGATACGGTAGCTCCGTATGACCCAGGATTTGTCTATAAAAAAGCAAGCGCTGATTCGGAAGATCAGGTAGAAAAAAAGATTGCCTCTTACAAAGGCCAAATGAATAAAAAGTCGGACAAAAGATATTACACTTACCCTGGCTCAGATGGGTGGATCATTCAAGCGCCAACTCTTTGCGAGAAAGCGATGACTGCGGTTGAAACGAAAGGGTTTTGGGTCGGGAAATTTAAAATAATCTCAGGCACGTGTGACAGTGGGTTAAAAAAGATCGTCGCCTCAGGGAACTATATCAACTACATGAAGTATGCCGAGGGTGAGTCTGAAAAAATTCCTTGGGCAAGTGCATCAACATCATATGATTCAAGCATTCAATATAGGGACTACTGGAATGACGGAAGCGAAGACGGCTACGGTGACTACGAGACCGATAAAATTTATGTGAAGATGGGAGGGGTTCGTGAGTTTAATTCATTGAATAATTCTATCGATGGCATAGATGATAACGAAGGAATTTACGTTGATAATCGCCATAACGCAAATTACGGTGTGATAGAGTGTGAATCAGCGAGAACGGCGTTGCGTACCAAGGGCTGGACAAAGAGCAAAGTCTGGGAAATTTTTGGTTCGAGTTGTGGTGGTGCGATCAAGTATACATTGATGACCGGAAATTTCTTGAATTATTTGGAAAAGGAGAGATCCAGGCGTTATGTGGGGATTGACGCCCTTTGGAGTGTTATCCAGGATAATGTTCTGGAAGTGCGGTTCGGGGTCATGCAGTTTGACTTGAATTACTACTGGTCAGGTCTCAATGTGGCTCACTGGAAGAGCAATGGTGGGGATATTTCCATTCCGTGCGATGATAATTCCGCAATAGACCTACGACATGCACTCTATGGGCGTTATCCTTGGGAAGATCAAGCGTCGACCGCCGTGTCTCAATACGGGAGGCCGTTGTATTTTGGTTATGAATACTATGGAATGAAGGATGTTTCGAAGGAGACACCGCTTGCGGAAAGCCTCGTCGAGGCCGGGCTTTACTTTTCAGGACAAGATAGCTGGTTTAACGACTATGATGATGCAAATCCCTACACATCCCCCATTCAGTGTCCTGATCAAAAGAATTACATTGTTCTGCTTACGGACGGCGCGCCTAAGGATGACTTCAGCTGGCTTGATTCCAATGGCAAGCTAATCACGTTTGATTCGGATGATTTTACCTATCGATGGATCTATGATGCAAGTAAGAAAACATTTCGCTATTATAATAAAAAAGGTGAAGAGGTTACCGATGAAACGATTGGAAATGCAGACAATGATTTTGAAGATGTTATTTGCTGGAATAGTATTTTCGATAATGACGACGATGATGATACCAATGACTCAGAGGACGATACCCCAGACGACTCATGTAATGCCTCCAACCTGAAAATGAAATGGCTTGATGATGTTGCTTACTTTCTCAAGCATAAAGATTTATCTGCCAAAGATGACGAGCAGCATATTACAACGCATGTTATCGGCTTAAACCTTTCTGTGAATGCGGATGATTTGGATGAAGACCTTTTAGCAGACACTGGTGAAAATGGTGGTGGGGGATACATTCTTGCAACCAATAAGGGGCAAATTATTGATGCGTTGAATGCTGTTCTTCATACCGTCGAAGCGTCATTTTCCTTTTCTCGGGCTGCCACCCCCATAAACCAAGCCGACATGATTTATTCAAGCGATGATATTTTCGTGGCGACCTTTACCCTGAACAGCATCGGCCGTGGTATGGGGAATATCCAGAAGTTTAAGAGGGCTGGCGAGGTTGTTGTCGGGCAGGGAGACACCCCTCTTTTTGAAACCAATGGATCGGTGGACACGGCCGTGAAAGACTATTGGGCCGTATCGAATGGTACAACCACCAAAAAAGACAGTACCGATACCTCGATTCCTGATCAGGGGGTGGCATCAAGGTTGTATCGAAAAATCAATAATGGCCTTATCCTTCCGGATTCCCCTTCTCCGACGGACATCTTTAATGCTGTAAAACAAAGGCGCAGAATTTATGTTGCGTACAAAGGTGGCAGCATCTGGCGGCAGGGCATATTGGGGGATCTGGCAACAGATGGTTTGGGCGAAGGGGCACCGAGCCTTGCCATTAAAAAAGATGATACCAACAATTACGAAGGGGAGAGATTGGCCCATTTTTTAGCCACTGAGGTATACGGTTATGGGTATGAGTGGCCTCTTGGAGACATCATTCATTCCAATATTGTTGTGGCGCAGTATCCGAAAGATGAGATCCGGGATTATGAGAGGCAATCGTACATTTTTGCCGGGGCAAATGACGGTCTGCTGCACTGCTTTGATTCAAACGGAGAAGAAGTATGGGCGTTTGTTTTTCCCGACTTCGTTGACCGGTTACGATACCTCAGTGGAACGTCAGAGGTGTCCGGTCGGTGGTTTGCTGATGGTTTTATGACGTTGTATTACAGTCTTGTTAAATATGACGATTCCGGTACCATGGTTGACAACGATAAAGATAGCTACTCCTATGTCGTGCGGAAACCTGAGTACCTTGTCATTGGAGAGCGTCGCGCCGGATCTTTTTATCATATTATTGATGTATCCAATGTGAATGATGGCGTCAGTAATGTACCTGTGTATAAAGCCCGAGTCGGAGGAACAACGGGGTGGGGGCTCTCATGGAGCAAGCCTCAGCTTTGTCAGGTGGCTACATCGGGCGGGGTGGAAAAAGGATTTCTTGTGGCAGGAGGGTATGATGAAAATCAGGACAAGCTGAGGCCCGGTGTTGACAAGAAGGGACGATTCGTTGCGCTGTTTGATTTTGAAGGCGATTTGATAAAGCGGTTTCCGGATACCGGTTTTGGGAGTGACGCATGTATCATTTCAGCAAGGATTATCGATCATGATCATGAGCGAAATGTAAATGATAAGCGGATTTTTTCACGGATTTATGCCGGAGATCTAAACGGCAATGTGTATCATATGTCTGATGATTTGACCGCTGATTTTCAGGATAAAGTGCCAAATGGCGGATGGAATGTAGGGCACAAGCTTTTCTCGGCACAAACATTCAATGTGGTTGTGACAGAGAACGGTGCCAACCATCAGGTGGATTATCACCAGAAGATTTTTCATGCGCCTGTGGCGGGGTATGCCTGCGATACGAAGATGGTTTTCTTTGGAACGGGTGACCGAGAGCATCCGCTCTACGCGGATCCCGGATTTGTTGACAGTGTGTATGCTGTGCCTGAACGATGGAGCGGGGAGGCACTTGCCTGCAGGGATCTATCACAGGTAATGGTTACCATGAAACCGAATCCTGCGATTGTTGGTTCCGGGGTTGTGTTAGAATCATATTCTATATCCAAGAATCCTCCAAAAAGGACGACGGCCTGCAAGGAGTATTGTTCCGAAGGGGCGGTGGCATGTTCCGAGAATTGTCTGGATGCATATGACCCGGAAAGGTGTGAGACAGAATGCTCCGAGAATTGTTTGGGTGCAGATGACCCGGCAACTTGTGAAACAGCATGTTTTGAAACTTGCTTGGATGCAGTTGACCCGGAGCCATGTGAAACAGAATGTTCGTCTGCCTATCACGATTGTTTGACCCGTTGTGATGAGGGAGAGGTCAAAGGCTGGTTTTTTAATTTCCCTTGCAAAAGGTACAAGGGGAACGTTCTTGTCGATACTCCGGGGGAAAAAATGATTTCAGAGCCTCTCGTAGTAGGCAATAATATGATATTTGGAACATATACTCCGCCAGTAGTCGTGCCTGCGGATCCTTTGGATATATGTAACCCGGCAGCTGAGTGTGAGCCCGGTGCAGGGCGTATTTATGTTGTGAATACTTGTCATAATGCTTTTTCTGTCAAATCGTATCTTATAAAGAACAACCCCATGCCTCAGCCAGCCCTTGTTTTTGATAAAAATACGGGAAAGGTTCTCATCAGCACGGGTGAGGGAAAAATCATAGACCCTGAAATCCCTGTTGTTGTGCCCGATTACTGGAAGCACAGCGGTGCGGATTTGTAATCATTCACTTGTAATGTCGTTTCAATTTTCAAAGCCAACCTGGCATTCATCGGGTTGGCTTTTTCGTTGTCGTAAAATGAATAGGAGTGGCACCTGCACATGGGACAACAACCATCGCTCACCTTGCCGTCGGCGTTGCTTTTTCTATCAACCTGAAAAGATCTGTAAGGTATTGGTTATTTAGGTTTCTGAGGCGGTTGCCAAGGGTGGCAAGGGCTAAGGGGATGTGCTTTTCGAAATTAGCTTTGCCCTTTTGGGTCAACTTACCGAAGGCTCCCAGCATCTGGAGGTTTCGGGTGATGGAGCAGAAAGTGTAGCTGGTGCGAAATTCTTTTTCCGTAGGAATGCCCTGGTTTGCAATTGTCCGGATGGTATAGGAAAGAAGCCGGTCTTGCATGGGGAGGGGCAGGTTTGCGTATGGGTCGATGAGGAGCGATGCGAGATCGTACTGAAAGGGACCGCGGCGAGCGCCTTGGAAGTCGATGATAGTCGGGATGTATGCGCCGGATGCATCTTGATGGACCATGATGTTTCGGGACTGGAAGTCCCGGTGCATGAGGCCGGTGAGGGAACCTTCAAGGGCCTTGTCGGCGATGAGGTTGAAGGCGGCCTGGTAGGGCTCTGCGGATTCGTTCATGCCAAGGTAGCCGTTGATGAAGGCATCCATAAAGTAGCGGCACTCCATGGTGAGGATCATCTCTTTATCGTACGCAGGTGTCTGCCAGCACCATGCGCTCTCAAAGCCCTGGATACCCTCCTGTGAGAAACGGATCAGCGTGTTGATGACCTTTTGGTATAGGCTTTCTACCTCGGGCTCGGGCAGGGTTCTGGCCAATTCGGCGAGGTGAGTGTTGCCGGCGTCTTTGACGAGGACAAGGCCGGAGACGGCATCACCGCTGACAACAGGGGAGATGGGAATGCCTTTGGTGCGGAGGTGGGTACCGATGCGGATCATGGATTCGGCCTCCTCTGTGGCAAAACCTGGATGAATACCGTGCTCACAGGAAATGAGGGTTCCCTCGGGGCTTGTGATGCGGGACCACCTGCGGTCGGAGCCGTCCCCTTTCAAGGGGATTGTTTCAAAGGGGCCCTGGGCCGAGTCAAAGGTGTTTTTGAAGGCCTCCGGGACCATGAGGGCCTTGGTGGCCTCCAGGTAACGGGCCTCGGTGCCGCAGTCGAACCAGAGGCAAGTCTCCAGGGCAATACCCTGAACCTTTTTACCCTTGGCGATGAGGTCCCGGTAGAGGTCCACCATGCCGTACGCTCGTTTGGGAATGGCAGCCATTGCTTCGGGGGACAGCACCTGCATACCGGTGAAGGCAAGCCTTTGCATGTCTTTGGGGGTGGGCTCCCGAAAAGCTCGGATCTGCCCTTGGGTATCCACGGACACATTGTTGAACTCAGGGCGATCCATAAGGGCCAGGGTGGCCGTATTGCCTTGTTCCAGGTGGGCTTCGTAAAGGGCCTTGGGGTCGATGTCCGTTAAGGTATCCCCGTTGACAACCAGCAGGGGGGAGCCGTCCAGAAGGTCCGCCACATTGGCCACGGCACCGGCGCTGTCCAGCAGGGTCTCTTCCTGTCGCAGGTGGACCTTTACCGGCCATGATTTGTGGTCGATAAACCGGTGGATCTCTTCTGCCAGGTGGCAGGTGTTGATGATGACAGCGTCAAATCCTGCGTCGGCCAGGGCATTGATGTGCCGCTCCAGGAGCGTGACCCCGCCAATGGTGAACAAGGGCTTGGGCCGAACCTCGGTGTGGGGAAGCAGCCGGGTCCCAAGCCCCGCCGCCAGTATCATTGCCTGCATGTCATTGCCTTCTATGGTTAAAGTGCATGAAAAAGCCTGCCTCCGGCGGCGAGGTGAGCGACCTCGAAAGCTGATTGCCCTTGCGCTTAGTCCCTCGCTCCTCGGGCCAAACCGCAAGGGCCTTTGACTCGGGCTTCGCCCGACACAAACGCTGATGGTGTGTGCGGACTGCCTCACAAGCTTCGACCCAACAGGATACGTTGTTCCTACTTGGCCATTATGAACTTAACCGCACTGCCTCCGGCGGCCAGCTTTTTGAAAAAAGCTGGACCAAAAACTTTTCGGTTGTAGCTCTCTTTTCCCTCAGCCCCGAGGGGCTGAGGGAAAAGAGAGCTACAGACTTATTAAGTCCAAAGCATATGATTCGCCAGTATCAGTGACGTGGCCGAAATTGCTCTCGAATCCTGTTTGTCAAACTTTTTAAAAGTTTGGCCCCCGGCAGGGCCCCCGGAGGCTTTTTTGATCTCAACAGTTACGCCCTTTTTTTCTATTCACCAAAAAAGCCGTGGGCCACTCCAGCGAGTCGCCCACGGCTTTGATTCATCACGTGACAGCTCCAACCGAAGCTGCTTAAGGTCCTTTAGCCTTTAGCCTTTAGCCTTTAGCCTTTAGCCTTTTTAGCCAAGCTATTTCTCCATCACCTCCAGGTAGTGGCGAATGGAGTTTTTGTAGAAGGAGTGGGTGGCTTCTCCGCTGGTCTCGTCGAGGATGCCTTTGTCCTTGAAGTGGCGGACCGCGTTTTTAAAGGTGATGTCGCTCAGGGCCTCGGGGAGCTCGATCTCGTTTACCTTGAACATTTTTTTGCCGAGGTTCTGGCACTTCTTCACCATGGCTTTGCCGTCCAGCTTGGATGCCTTTTTGGACTCATAGGCGGTGAGGGCCACCAGGTACGACTCCAGGTAGGTCCTGAGGAACCGGGAGAAGAGGGTGAGCTTTCTCAGGCCGTCCGGGGTGATCTCGTAAGTGTCCGGGCTGGATTCGTGGGGCACGATGGTGTGGGTGTCGATGAAGGCCTTGAGGTCTTTTCGCACCATGTACTCCGAGGTGGCCGTGCGGTTGAATGCAAACTCCGGGTCAAAAAGATCGGCCAGGAAGTCGTAGGCTTCCAGAAGTTCTCCTGCCTGGAACTGGAAGCGGTTGACCTCCTTGATGGCAAGGGCCGTCATGGCCGCGGAGATGAAGTGGATGATGCAGTTGTTTTTGTAGTAGTCCAGTACAGGGCGCTGGCCTTCCGGAAGGTTGAAAACCGTTCCCGGGTCCAGGTGGCCTTTGCAGTCGGAGCCGCACTCCAGGAATTTGCGCCTGACGTAGCTGTCCAGAACGCTCTGGAAGGACCGCTCCCGGTTTTCCCCGAGGGAGTCGGCCACCCAGACGTCCATGGCGTCCAGGTGATCGGTGTAGAGGCGGATGTCTTCCAGGGCCTGCTCAAAGGTGAAGCGTTTTTTCATGCTGTTGAGCACCGCGCTTGCCACGACTCCGTAGGGGGTGGCGATGGAGACATCGTTGATGCTGTTGATGATTCGGTAGCCCAGGTCGTTGCAGAAGGTGTTGTGTTGATCCGTGTCCATGCCCTTGAAGTCGAGTCCCTGCTCTTTGACCACGTCGGACAGGGAAATGGGCTCATGGAAGTTGACGTACACTTTGCCGTAGCGGCGTTTCAGGAAACGGCGCGCCTTGATGAGCTGGCCCAGGTTCTCCGACTCTTTGTCCCCGCCTTCCACTTCGTGGAGGTAGGCGTCCTCTTCCAGCACCCTGTCGTAGCCGAAGTAGACCGGCACGAACTGAAGGTCTTCGCAGGCCCCTTGTCTGCAGGCGTCCACCAGCATGGAGAGCAGGCCAACCTTGGGGGAGAGGAGCTTACCGGTCCGGCTTCGGGTGCCTTCGATGAAAAGCTCCACGTTGAACCCTTCGGAGAGGAGCTTGGACATGTATTCGAAGAAGACCCGGGAGTAGAGCTTGGCCCCTTTAAAGGTGCGGCGCATGAAAAAGGCGCCCCCGCCCCTTAAGACAATGCCCAGGGGCCAGAAGGAGAGGTTTCGTCCTGCAGCGATATGGGGACAGGGCATGTTGTGCTTTTTAAAGACGTAGGAGAGGATCAGGTAGTCCAGGTGGCTCTTGTGGCAGGGAACCAGGATCAGCGGGGACTGCTTGGAGCGGATCTTGACCCGGGCGATCCCTTTTTTATCGGTGACGATGCCTTCAAAAAGGCTCTTGAAGAGGCGGTCCAGGAAAACCTCAAAGATGCGGATCCAGCGGGAGCTGTAGTTGGCGGCAATCTCGTCGAGATAGGTGTCCGCTTTCTTGTGCACCTCCTGCAAGGGGGTGTCGCTCTCTTCGGCGTGCTGGATCATAAAGTTTTTGAGGGACTTTCCGGTGAGGATGCTTTCGCGGATCTCCTGGCGGCTTTTCAGGACCGGTCCGGTGATGGTCTGTCGGTGACGGTTGAGCTGCTCGATGAGCTCGCGGCGCAGCAGCAGGGCCTGTTCCCCTATGGACTTTTCTTCCATGCCCGGGGCGGCCAGCCAGGTCTTGAGGCAGACCGGGTCGCAGAACTCCACAAAGCTCTCTTTGTTGCGTTTGAAGATGCCGGCAAGGCGCCGGACTTTGCCCGGACGCTCCCGGGTGCCGAAGAGGATGTCGAAAAAGGAGAGCCCGCTTTTCTTGGGCTTCATGGAAAAGATCATCACTTCGGGGATGATGTACAGGGGCCTGTCGGTTTCGGCCTGGAGTTCCAGCAGGCAGGCGATGGGGTCGGTTTTGGATTTGACGAAGCTTCGGTAAAAGGCGTCCCGACCGATGAGGGGCAGGATGGCGGTTTTGCCGTTTAAGAGCTGGTTTTTGAAGTGGCCGCTTTCCACCGGGTCGGGCACGGAAAAATGGCGGAAAAAATAGCGGATGTGAGAGCCCATGATCCCCAGGAGGTGGCCGAGGGGCTGCCATGCGTAGATGGTGCAGTCAAAACCGATGGTGGGGAAGGGCAGGCCCATCTGTTTGAGCCGGGTGTGAAAGTAGAGAAAAGAGAAGTGGCTCCGGTACTTGGACGCATAGACAAAGATGCCGTTTTCGTCCAGCTGGGTGATCTTTTCTTTCTCCGTCTCGGAGAGCACGATGTTTCTGAACATGAATCGGCGCAGCAGATCGGAGATGGCGCCCCCTCTTTCGGGGATGTAGTTCGAGTAGTGGACCCGCATGGCATCGCCCACGGGGGTCTTGGTTTTGCGTTTTCGTCGAAATGTCAACATGTCTCAAAAATTCCGATTGTTTGGGTGTCCGGATTGCGAGGCTGCCTTGGCAGGCAGGATGCCGGAGAAAGGCACGGCGGCACACGTGGCAAGGCACTTGAGCTCTCTTTGCTAAGTCGCATCGCAGCGGTATAAAAAAGCCTGTTCAGCAACTGCTTCGGTGGGACAAAACAAGAAGCAGGGCTGAGCCATCCAGGGCCCCGTCGTATTCAGTCAAGGGGCCTTATGGTTTAACGCTTGTAAATAATATAGATCCTGTGATTGTGCAACTCTATTATCCCGGGTGAAACAGGGGGTGTGTTGTTAAAGATACACTATTTCAAAACGTTATATGGCTGTTGCAGGGCCGGTGCTCAACCACCGCCGGGGTGATGGCACTCACCCCGTGGGGTACCGGGGCTTTGTCAGACATCTGGCTGCACGGCAGGGGTAAACCAAGGTGGAATGTGATTCATCCTGCCGTGAAATTCTGTGGTAAAAGAGACAATGAACGGTTGTTCATCGCTGCTAATCACTCGTAAATTTATCGGGATTTGGGGTTGCGTAGAATCCGTTGATATGGTACCTTCCACAAGTTATATTCTAAAGAGAAACAGGCGTTATGCCGGGCTCTATTTTGTTGAAATGACATACGTATTTGGTTTGTATTTTGTTGTTTTTATCAAGGTTTAGCCTGCCGCCTCTCCCGCCGGTGTCATCGGCAGTGTTCTTTCGTAAGGATCCCCGGTTGGGGAGATTATAAAGTTAAAAATAAAGAAAATTTATGCTTAAAGGAGGAACTGGTTTATGAAGACGTTAATCGGTGGTGCTATTGCAGCGGTTCTTGGCCTGATTGGTATTGCGGTATGGTTTGATGCACTGCTTCAGCTTCTTGCAGGAACAGTACCCGCGCTTCTTCTTCTCGGTGGCGCACTCGCTCTTTACCTCGGCTTTGACGAGCTGAAGGAATCCTGGAAGAACGACGAAGGGGTTGAGGAAGAAAAACCCGCCGAGAACGACTAGTCAGTTTTTTCAAAGTTCCAAGTGCTTTGTTGGAAAGCCCTGTGGCGTCTTGTCGCCCCAGGGCTTTTTTTGTGCGCGCGCTTCCGGGCCCCTGAATGGGCGGCTGGTCTGGGCCGGTTTATTTGTCTGCCGCAGATACGTTCAGAAAATTTACCCCGGGAATCGGTTTCGGGTTATAATCGTCTGTAGCCGAACACAACGCTTCATTTTTCCAGCCTTCGGGGCGCTCGCCTGTGGCCTGTCTTCGCATTTCCCTCCTGTTGTGGCCAGGCGCTCCGGAAAGGAGCCATCATGGAGACCACCCCAGACGTATTGTACCATCTCACGGACAGCGGTGTGCGTGACAAGCTGCGCGGCATGGACAACCGCTTTGTGTCCGATAAAGAGGTGTATGCCCTCTACAACCATCTCCGCCATGCCTACGACCTCAAACCCGACACCATTCTGGATGCCATCGAGACCGTGCTGACCAAGACCGATCTCGGTCCCTATTTTTACAGGTCCCTGGCCACCGAGGAGATCGCTTTTCTCATTGCGGGCAGCCGCTATCAGGAGGCCATGCTCAAAAACCGCTACGCTTCCGGAAGCGGGGAGGGGATCAATGTCACCGGCCGTTTCGGCAACAAGCACCTTTTTTTCATTTCCGAAACCCGGGAGCTGGTACGTGAAACCCTGGAGGCCATCAAGGCCCTGATGCGGGAGCACCCCATGCAGAGCTTTCGCATGAGTTCCTATGTGGTCTGCCTGGAAGGGAATCCGGAGGCCAACCGTCGGTTGTATATTGTGGAAGGGGAGACCCCCGGGGTGAGAAAGCCGGGGCTCATGAACCATGCGGCCCAGTATATGGAGGAGAAGCTGGGGAAGGTGGCCGGGAAAAAGGAGGTCATGGATTTTTTGGGGACCGCCACCGAGAGGTTTGTCCATGCCCTCCTGCACAACCAGCGCATCCGGACCCTGGAGAACTATTTTACGGCCTGGAACCGGGTGGTGCGCCGCTTGAAAAAGGGGACGACGGTTCACATCTGCATCGACCAGAACATCATCGCCGACGAGCCGGTCCCGGAGCGAAGGCTCCAGCTCTGGCTCCCCTACGAGAATTTTCGAAACAACCTCACGACCATCGAAGGCATTTTCGACAAAAAGGGGATCCCCTTTACCCGGCAGTATTTTGAAACCTTTGTCATGGCCAACCGGCGGATGGTGGCCTTTTCCACCTATATCGCCGATGCCCTCATCACCCCGGAACTCGACGGGTTTCTGCGGAACGAGCTTGCCACCCGGTCCATGCTGATGAAGAGCGATCCCATTCCCACGGGGCAGATAGGGGACTTTCTGGGTAACCTTGCGCTGGCCGATTACAGGGGAAAACTTGCCTATCTGGGCCGCATGCAGGCGCACCGTCACAAAGAGTATCTCATCCCGCTGGTGTCTCTTCTCTCCGATGAGAGCCAAAGGGTAAGGAAGGTGGCCTTTGACACCATCAGGAACTACCTCATGGCACCGGACGGGGAGATGAAGAGCGACTACTACTGGGCCACTCTCTACCATATTTTTGCTGCAGCCACCGTGCCCGTGGAGATTCCCGGTTCTGGAAAAAGGGCTCTTTTCGGCGATGAGATCTCCCGGCTGGTCCGGTTTCGAGGGATTCATTACGAGAACTATTTTGACGATCACTCCGGCAAGAGCTGCCTTTTTATCCGCATGAACGGTGAGGGAATCGGCAAAGGGGGGATCCGCTGCCACAAAACCCATGTCTCCTTTTCCGGGGAAGGGGCCCTGTCCACCAACATGCTGTTCAAGAGCCTCGGGCTCGGGATTCCCTATTATGCCACAGGCAAGGGAGGGATTCTGGGCAGTCTTGGTCAGGGGGAGGTGCGCGAGCGGGTCCTTGCCGCCTACGGCCGTTTTTTGTTTAAAAAAGCGGGGATCGGGCCCTTTTCCGATGTACCGGCAGGGGACGTGGGGGTCGGGCCGCAGGAGATCGGCACGCTCTTTGAAGTGATTACCGACGAGGTCTCCCGGGATCTGGCTGCCATTGCCGACGGGAGCCTGGAGCTTGCCTCGGAGAAAGCCGAGCGCCTGAGACGCCACTTCGGCATTGATGTGGGGAACAAGGCCCTTGTGTCCGCCCTTGCGGCGGATCGGGAAGAGGTCAAGGGGTATACCTCCTCGGCCATCACCGGAAAGCCCGGGGGGCGCGGACTGACCTTGCGGACCGGTGCCACGGCCCGGGGGCTTTACGAGGTGCTGGCGGTGCTCAAAGGCTTTCACCGGTACAACGATCCCGATCTCTGGCTGAACCCTGCGCGTATCGATGAAGCCCTGGACACGGAGCCCCAGTTTTATCACGCCGCGGACGCCAACATTCGCATGCTCTCCTTTGCCGTTCAAGGGTTTGGTAAGGTAGGCGGCGCCTTTGCCGCCATCGTGCACGGCAAGGGCGCGTCCATCCACATGATCTCCGATGCCGGGGGCACCCTGGTGAATTTACGGGGCATTCCCCAGGTGGACGAGCTGGTTCGGGGGGCTGCCTCCGGGAAAATGCTGTCCGAGATGGTGGATGACACCATGGGCCGATTTGTGGAAGGGGACACCACCCGGCCCCTTACCGCCACGGTGGATGTGGTGGTGCCCGCGGCCCTGGAAGAGGTGGTGACCCTGGACGCGGAGATGCGGACCGGTGCCGTCCATGCCTCCAGGGTGGACGCGGATTACATCCTGCAAGGGGCCAACGGTCCCCTGACCCCCGAGGCCGAGACCTATCTGGAGGACCGCGGACGCATTTCCATCCCTGATATCCTGGCCAACGCAGGCGGGGTCCTGGGGTCGTATCTCGAATGGGTGGACGGGCTGATCAAGATGTTCGGGTACGGAAAGGTCCGCAAACACGGATTGGTGCACCCGGTGGTGCAGGGGCTGGTGTCCCGCCATTACGACGATGGCGCAGAAGAAGAACTCTATGCCGTGGATGAGCTGATTTACGGCCGGGCGTTCCGGTTTATCATGCGGGGAACGGCCATGGGGAGCGCTAAGCTGGCTTCGGAGCGGCGCATCTCCCTTCGTACGGCATGGATGGCCGAAGGCATCGCGGCTGCGGCCCGAGAGGGGCGCCTGGACGACAGCTTCAGTGACCGCGTGGATCACCTGAGGCGTCATTTTGCCTCGTCCACGCAGGGTGGACCGCAAAAGGTGAGGCCGGTGGTGGCGCGGTAAGGGGGCGGGGTGGTGGTGTAAGACGGATGTTTTTGAACGTGCGGCCCGAAAAGGGCCGCACGTTTTTTTATGCGTTGAGGCTGGGGCGGGGGCCGTCGGGGCCGGTGATATCCCGGTAGTAGGCGGAGAGGAAGCGCAGGTCGCTCTCCATGTCTCCGGTGGGGGAGAAAAAGACGCTGGAGCTGTCCACGTAAGCCCGGGTGTCGGCGTCGATGGCGTCGCTTCCGGAGAACACCTCGGCTTCGCCGTACTGGTCCGGGTATTTGCCGGTGACGTTGCTGTAGAAACCCTTGATGAGATCCATGTCCGCCTCGATGTCCCCGGTGGGGATCAAGGCCGGGCCGAAGCCTCCCATTTTGAGGGAAAAGTCAAGGAATCCCATGGCAATGGGCACCCCGGCTCCGTTGGCGATATGGTAAAAACCCGTTTTCCAGTACCGGGCCTTGGACCGGGTGCCCTCAGGCGGAATGATGAGGACGAGCTTTTCGTTTTCATTGAAGGCTGCAATGGATTGCTCCACGGTGTTTCCGGCCTTGCTCCGGTCGATGGCGATGCCGCCGAGCCAGCGCATGATGGGACCGGCCGGGCCTTTGAAGAGGGTGTGCTTGCCCATCCAGAAGACCTTGACGCGAAGCTTCAGGGCAATGCAGATGGTCCAGATAAAATCCCAGTTGGAGGTGTGCGGGGCGGCAATGCCGACGTATTTGTCCACGGAGGGCAGGGTGCCTACGGCCTTCCATCCCCCGGCTTTCAGGGTCATGATGGCTGCCCAGCGCATGATGGTGCGCAGGATGGGGGTATCAAAAACAGTGGTTCTCATGGTGCCTCTTGGGTCACAGGTGTCAGGAAAATGGCAGACCGTCATAAATGATGTCTGAAAAAAAATGGCGGGACGTTGTGGAGGGAAAAACCCTTGCAGTGGTGAGCGGTTACAGCGTCGTTTCGTTTTTTTACATTGTCATCACCTTACGGAAGCCCCGGGTCGACCGGTGGTGCCATGGGTAACATAGCAAAATATGTACCCGAATGCGTGCAAAAAGATAACATTCGTGAATCGATGGATAAAATTCGCGGTTCCTCGGTGAGCAGAGCGTGGTGAACGGGGTGAATGTACAAACGGTGATCTGTGCATGTACGGGAAATGAACATGCTGAGGGCGGGGCAGAAATTTCCCTCCGGGCGTCAAAGGGGAAATTTGTGCTGGGGTAAGGGATACTATGCTTTTGATGTATAAGGTCTCGTAAATATGATGAATATTGCCAAGTGTGAAAGGTTGGCATGGGCTTTGCTTTTTGTCTGAGGGCATGCGGTGTCCCACCGGTGGGGCCCGCAAGCCGAACGCACCTGATGACGCAGGGCGGGGGGATTTCGGTAACCCCAGGCAATCCAACCGGGAAAGTGAAGAGGTTCATGCAGACAGCAGTTCAAACCACATCGGAAGCAACCTCGGGCCTTCAGGCCGCGGGCAGGCAACGCGGGGCAAAGGGAAAGCAGCCCGGCGGCTTTGCTGCTCTCCTGACGGCTTTCTTCGGAAAAGGCAACGCGGCCAAGGGCATGGCCCCTGAGACCAAGGGGGAGGGGCCCGAAGCCGGGACATTATTAAAGGGAAAGGCTCCGTCGGGTAAAAAGGCTGTTCTTTCCATGGCGGAAGGAAAAGGACCGGTCAAAAAAGGCGCGTCCGCCGAGGCAGAGGACATCAAGGGCAATGGCGATGAGGCGGTGACCGAGCTTCTTGCCGGGTTGGCGGTCTCCCCGCTGGTTCCGGCTGTGAAATCAGGCGGCCCCGCGTTGGCAGAGGGCCAGCTGGAACACGGACCGGAAAAAAATGCCGGGGCACCCGGGAAGTCCGGGGCAAAAGTGCCCTTTACCAAGGGTGGCATGGCACCCGGCCCCATTCAGGGGGGGGGCGCAGCCCCAGCCGGCAAGGTTCCTCAACCCGCCGGAGAGGTGGGGGTAGACCGGTTCGCCGAGATGGTGCGCGGTGCAGCTGACGGGAAGAAAGCCACGCGGCAGGAGGCTGCTCCTTTGTCAGCGCCTGGCGCATCCCCTGCCTCCGCGGATGTTAAGGTCCCGGCTGCAGCCGCAGGCATTGCAGAAGGGCTTGGCAACACCCTGGCGCGTTCCGGGAACCGGGCCACCGTGCGCGGGGCAAAAGCGGCGTCCCCTGCAGAGGTCGCACCCGACGGTGCCGGTGCAGCCCGGCTGGCCAAGAAAGATCATCCGGCCATGGCTCCCGGCGCCGGAGCCCGACCCAGGACGACCCCGACGGACGAGCCTGCCGCCGCTCCCCTTCAATCTGTAAAATCTGCCGGTGTCGATCGTGCAGGCGCCCCGGTGGTGCCTACCCCCTCGGACGTGGTGGCAGCCGCGGCAAACGAGCTGGAGCCTTCCTCTTCGGTGGATACGCCCAAAAGCGGGCTGACCCGTCAGCTGGCCCTGCAGGTGGGACGGCAGATTGCCACCTCTTTGAAAAAGAACGACCGGGAAGTGACGTTTCAGGTGCGTCCCCCCTCCCTGGGTCGGATTCAGATACGCATCGAAAAAGAGGGCGAAGGCGTTTCGGTACGCATCGTCTCTGAAAAAGAGAAGGCCGGGGAGATTCTTGCCGCGGGCAAGCATGATCTCCGGGCCCTCATGGCCGACCACGGGATTCGCCTGGACCGCATTGAGGTGGCCACCGGGGCGACCATGGACTTCATGGCCCAGAACGGCGGGGGCATGGAAGGCCGCAGCGGAAGAGGGCGTTCGAGCCCTCGGCAGGGCGGCCAGGGAGGGGCGGGAGAACCCGAAGGCGAGGCCTCGGGTCCGGCCAAGCGAGAACATGAGGGCGCCATCAGCGTGGTGGCATGAGCAAGGGGCGGATGCGATGGCGCCCAAACAGGGAATCATCGGTGATAATCAGTAAGGAGAGCGCATGACAACGCCGGGAGTTGAGAGCACATACAACAACCGATCCATTTTCCTCGACGGCCAGTCCCATAACAAGACCGGTCGCACAAAGGATGAGGACGAGGCCCTGGGAAAAAACGCCTTTCTCACCATGATGGTGGCACAGATGAAAAACCAGGATCCCCTGAACCCTCTGGACGGAACCGATTTTACCGCGCAGCTGGCCCAGTTCTCCGGGCTGGAGCAGCAGGTGAACATGAACGACAACTTAAAATCCCTGCTGGCCGTGAACCAGGCCAGCAAGGAGGAGAACAACATCTTCGACTACATCGGCAAGGAGGTGGTCTCAAACGGCAACCCCGTCTCCCTCAGTGCCGGTAGTGTAACCTCCGGCGGGCACTACACCCTGAAGGAGCCGGCCAGGGTCAGCGTGATGGTCTACAACCCCGACGGGGTCCTGGTCAAAGAGATCAGCTCCGGTACCGACTTCATCTCCCAGGGCCGCCAGCAGATCGCCTGGGACGGCACCGATGAAGACGGCAACCGTCTTTCCGACGGCAAGTATGTTTACAAGATCATCGCCCGTAATGCCAAGGGCGACTACGCCTCCGTCTCCACCACCGATCGCGGGATGGTGGAGGGGGTAACCCGGGAGGGGGGGCGCAGCTTTCTGGTGGTGGACGGCCGCAAGGTGGCGCCCGGGAGCGTGGCCACGGTGGTGGCCCCTGAAAAACCCCCGGTGGCAGCCGGGCCTTCACTGCCGGGCGGTGCCGTGCCCGGGGGGCTTCCCCCGGAGATCGCCGCTCAATTGTTCGGAACCCAAGGGGCTCAGCCCCGGGCAGCCATGGCTGCCGCACCGCAGCCCCAGGCAGCTCCGTCTGCCGATGGCGGAAACCGATAGAGGAGAAATCAACGCATGTCACTTACCAGTTCACTCTTTTCAGGCGTCAGCGGCCTCTCGGCCATGGGCAATGCCATGACCGTCATCGGCGACAACATCGCCAACGTCAACACCATCGGTTTCAAATCCAGCCGGGTCACCTTCCAGGATGTCCTGAGCCAGACCGTGGCCACCAACTCCGGAAGCGCTCAGGTGGGTCGCGGTACCTCCGTGGGCGAGATCGCCGGGCAGTTTGCCCAGGGGTCCTTTGAATCCACGGAGTCCCCCACGGACCTTGCCATCGGTGGTGAGGGGTTCTTCATCGTGCGCCATCCCAAAAACGAAGCCGAGCAGTACTTCACCCGGGCCGGTGAGTTCCGGTTCGACAAGGACGGCAACTTCACCACCCCTTCCGGCTACATCACCCAGGGGTGGTCGGTTCGGCGAAACGAGGCCACGGGTGACGTGGAGGATGTGGGTTCCATCCAGGATATCCAGCTGGAGTCCTTTACCTCGCCCCCGGAAAAGACCAACAAGATTTCGGTCATCACCAACCTGGACGCCAGGGGCAAGGACAACACCGTGGGTCCCGGAGTGCCTTTGTCCACAGCCTGGGACGGACGTCCCGGCGCGGGGATCAACATCAGCGACCTTGCCTTTGAGTACCAGACCACGGTCAAGGCCTTCGACGCCCTGGGCAGTACCCATGACCTTACCCTCTACTTCGACAAGGGTGCAGGGGACGGCAGCTACGAGTACATCGTCACCTGCAACCCGGAAGAGGACATGAGGGACATTTTCAACTCCGATGAAGACAGGGGACGGGGCCTTCTGGGACGTGGTACGCTGAACTTCACCACCGACGGCCTGCTGGCAAGCCAGACCTTTGAGCGGTTTGTGGGGAACTCCGGCGGCAACCTCACCGTGGCCAACTCCACCTGGACCAGCGGCACCCCCAAGGTCAGCGGCGACTGGAGCGGCGATCCCGCGGTTCTGGCCGGCGGCCCCCCCGCCACGGAAACCTACAGCTTTACCGTGGCCCCTTCCGCCACGGCGGCAGATCCCGCAGCAGATCCTGCTGCAGGCGGCGGTGTCGTTGGGACCAACCCCATTGTCCTGAACTGGACGGCGGCAGGCAGCGGCAAGACCGGCACCATCACCGTGCCTGCGGACTTCAAGAACGGCAACTCCGTGGAAGGCCCGGACGGCATCGTTCTGCGCCTGGAAGAGGATACCAGTGTGGCCGTGGGCAGCACCTTTGATGTGGTGATCTCCGCAGGGGATCCCGATGCTCTGGACAACGCCGACGGCTGGTCCGACATGAGCGGTGATTTCCAGAATCAGCACTTCACCGTGGCCGCCGACTTCTTGGGGGGCAACAACCGCACCACGGAGATGGGCATTGAGCTGGACATGGGCATCGCCTTTGACGGCACCAACTGGGCCCCTGCAGGGCTCTCCTCCACCCAGTTCGCTTCAGCCTCCACCACGGTGTTCCAGTCTGCCAGCGGCTACGGGGCGGGCAGCCTCCAGAACATCAGCGTGGACGTGGACGGCATCATCACCGGTCAGTACTCCAACGGCCAGGTGACCCCGCTCTTCCGCGTGGCCCTGGGCAAGTTCCAGAATGTTCAGGGGCTTTTCAAGGAAGGGGGCAACCTCTTCAGCGAGACCCGCCTCTCGGGCTCGGTGATCACCAACCGTCCGGGCACCAACGGTCTGGGCAGTCTGGCTCCCAACTCCCTGGAGCAGTCCAACGTGGACATGGCCTCTGAGTTCGTGAAGATGATCACCAACCAGAGGGCCTACCAGGCCAACTCCAAGATCGTCACCACCGTGGACACCATGCTCGGGGACACCATCTCCATGAAGCGATAGCCAGGGTATCTATGGCTTTTTTAGAAAACGCGGCCGAACCGGGGAGCATTGCCCGGGGCCGCGTTTTTTTTGTTCGGGTGTCATGTTTTTGACGATTCTGCCGATACCTGAAAAAGAGGGGGTGCGCCGCAGGGACGCTTGTCATGGGCGGCCTGTGTTGCAATGCCTCGAAATACATCGAACTTTTTTGAGCTCTTGCGAAGAAAAGGGGAATCCAGGGGGTGTTGGCACGGTGGTTGCTCTACCTTCGGGTGGCGCGCTTGGGGCCGTATCCGGGGCCCGGGGCCCGTGGCATTTCCAGTGGGCGTCTCAAGTCCCTGTCGGGCATACCCGGCTGATCCCCTTGGGGTTTGGAGACACAACGAAGGCGAAAGGCGAGTCATGCCGGGTTTCTTGAAAAATAAAAAAATGGTGATCATCCTTGCGGGATGCCTTCTTCTGGCTGTAGCTTGTGCCGGTGCGGCGTGGTTTCTTTTCGGGGAATCCGACAAGGAGGTCGCCGCAGAGACCGAACCCCTGCCGCCGCGTCACAAGGAGCCCTTCCAGGCCCTGTGGCCCCTGACGGACATTCAGGTGCCCCTTTCCGGGCGTATGGGGGACCGGACCCTGACCCTCGGGTTCAGCTTTGACCTCAACTCCGAGGGGCTGGCCGAGGAGATGACCCTTCGCAAGGAGGAGATCGTCGAAGCGCTGGGTCTTGCCCTTGCCGGTCGGTCCGTGGAGGAGATGGAGCGCAGCGGAAGCAGGGTACGCCTCAAGTACGAGACCCTTCGCCTGGTCAACGGTCTTCTGGAGAGCGGGCGCGTTAAGGGCGTTTATATCACTGAATTTTTTATCCTGTAGGTGGCCATGAGCGATATTCTGTCACAGGAGGAGGTGGACAGCCTCCTGTCCGGCCTGAGCACCGGAGACATTGAAACGGAGACCGAATCGGGCCAGCCCGACCCCGACGGGGTGCTTCCCTACGACTTTACCAGCCAGGACCAGGTGGTGCGTGGGCGCATGCCCACCTTTGAGGTCCTGAACGACCGGTTTGCCCGGGAGATCCGCACGAGCCTGTCGGCCCTTCTGCATACCAACGTGGACATTGCGGCAGAGTCCCACGATATCCTGAAGTTTGCCGAATTCGGCCGCAGCCTGCCCGTGCCCACGAGCCTCCATGTGTTTCGGCTGGAGCCCTTGAGGGGCCACGCCCTGTTTGTCATGGAGAGTCGCCTGGTCTTCAACCTCATCGATCAGTTTTTCGGAGGCAAGGGCAACTCCACGGCCCGGGTGGACGGCAGGGAGTTTACCAGCATCGAGCAGGCCATGATCCTCAAGGTGGTGAAGGCCTGCCTCAAGGATTTCGAGACGGCCTGGATGCCGGTGGAGCAGGTGCACCCCGCCATGGTCCGGTCCGAGGTGAACCCCCAGTTTGCCGCCATTGTCATGCCCACGGACCTGGTCATCGTCTCCCGCTTTGAGGTGGAGCTGGAGCAGTCGGCGGGCACCCTCATCGTGTGCATCCCCTATGCCATGATCGAGCCCATCCGCGGCAAGCTCTCCGCCGGGTTCCAGGCGGAAACCGAGGACGTGGACTACACCTGGCAGAAACGCCTCAAGGAGATCATCTTCGACTCCGAGGTGGAGATGGCGGTGAGCCTGGGCACGGCTGAAATTACCGGTGAGCGCCTCATCGGCTTGAAGGAGGGGGATGTCATCGAGCTGACCCAGGATGCCTCAGACACCCTTCTGGCCATGGTGGGCGGCGTGAAGAAGCTCAAGGGCTTTGCCGGGACCCAGCGTGGGTTCCAGGCCTTCAGCATTGAAGAAAAACTCTACACCCGATAGCAAAGGGACAGACCTAAATGGAAGATAACAACGGCAACAAAACTGACGAAATGGACGATTTCGGAGCCGAAACCCAGGACATCGATTTTATCCTGGATATCCCCCTGGAACTCTCCGTGGAGCTGGGCCGTCGAAAGATGCTGGTCAACGACCTGCTCCAGCTTGGCCAGGGCTCCATCGTGGAGCTGGACAAGCTGGCCGGCGAGCCCCTGGAGATCTACATCAACAGGAAGCTGGTGGCCCGGGGCGAGGTGGTGGTGGTCAACGAGAAGTTCGGCGTACGTTTAACCGACATCATCACCCCCATGGAACGGGTGCGCAGCTTGAGGTCGTAAGGGGGGAAGGCCGTGGAGGCGGGAGCGGTTCAGGATATTTCAGCGATCCCCGACATGGGGGCGCTGGTGCTGAAAACCGGGGGCATGCTGCTTGTTGTGCTGGCCGTGCTCATGGGCGTTGTGTTTCTTTTGAAGCGCATCGGCGGCATGCGGCAGCTTGCGGGCCAGGGAGCCGTGGCGGTACGGGGGACTTACCATTTAGGGCCCAAGGAGCGCCTTATGCTCGTGGATGTGGAGGGCGTGCGCCTGCTTCTGGGGGTGACCCCGGCCGGGATCAGTACCCTGCATACCTTTGGTGAGGTTGAGGCCACGGCCGATGCGGACGAGGCCTCTCCGTCTTTTTTCGAGACCCTGCTCAGGCGCCGCATGGCCAGGGGCGAGGCAAAGCAAGGGGAGGCCCCGGATGAGACGTGATCGCAATGGGCTGATAAGGCGCCTCTGCCCGGCCGCTTTAACCGGGGTGTTGTTGCTTTTGCCCGTGAGTGCCTGGGCCGAGTTTCCCATCCCCTCCCTTCAGATCGGGGTGGGGCAGGCCACCTCTCCTTCGGAGGTGGGCGTTGCCCTGGAGGTGCTGGCCCTTCTTACGGTGTTGGCCCTGGCTCCTACCATTCTTATTCTCATGACCTCCTTTACCCGGGTGGTGGTGGTGTTCCACTTTCTCCGCCAGGCCCTGGCCACCCAGTCGGCGCCCCCCAACCAGGTGCTGGTGGGCCTGGCCCTGTTCATTACCTTTTTTGTCATGAAGCCGGTGTGGCAGGAGGCCTACGACAAGGGACTCAACCCCTACCTGGAGGAGAAGATCCCCTTTACCGAGATGGTCCGTGAGGTGGAAAAGCCGGTGAAAAAGTTCATGCTGGCCAACACCCGGGAAAAGGACATCGCCCTGTTTGTCAAGGTCGCCCGGGACAAGCGGCCGGAAACCCATGATGACTTGCCCCTCACCACCCTGGTGCCCGCCTTTGTCATCAGCGAGCTGCAGACGGCCTTTATCATCGGCTTTCTCATCTATGTTCCCTTCATTATCCTGGACATGGTGGTGGCCAGCGTGCTTCTCTCCATGGGCATGATGATGCTGCCCCCTGTGATGATCTCCCTTCCCTTCAAGCTCATGCTGTTTGTGCTGGTGGACGGCTGGAACCTCATCGTGGGGTCCCTGGTCAAAAGCTTCGGGGTATAAGGGATATGCCTCCGGCGGCCCTGCCGGGGGCCAAACTTTTGAAAAGTTTGATAAACAGGTTTTGATGTCAGGGGCAGGCCTTTGTCGAGAATCAGGCAAAAAAATGTCTGCTCGTGTGGCCGACATTGTGATTTTCCCTGAGGCACGAAGGGAAAAGCGCAATGGCAACCTGCTTTCAAGGTGGCACACCTTGCCGCCGGAGGCTTGGCTTTTTGACGTCTGTCATTTAAACGAGGAGTTTGTGTAATGACCCCTGAATTTGTGGTGACCTTTGCCAAGGAGAGCATCATCTTGACGTTGCTGCTCTCTGCTCCCATGCTGCTTCTGGGGCTTCTGGTGGGTCTGTTGATTTCCATTTTTCAGGCGGTCACCTCCATTCAGGAGATGACCTTGAGCTTTGTGCCCAAGATCGTGGCCGTACTTTTGGGGTTTCTCTTCTTTTTACCCTGGATGCTGGAGAAGATCACCACCTTTACCATCCGGGTGATCGAAAACATCCCCATGTACATCCGGTAGGCCCATGGAGATCCTTAATTTTCCCACCGCGGAGTTCCGCATCTTCCTGCTGGTGCTTTTGCGGGTGAGCACCCTTCTTTTTCTCTTTCCTTTCTTCGGCAGCCCGGTGATCCCGGTGCGGGTGAAAACCGCCCTCTCCCTGGTGCTGGCCTTTACCCTCTGGCCCGTGGCAGCCAAAACCGCTCCGGTGTTTCCCCACGGGACCGTGCCCATGGTGATCACCATGGGGGCGGAGTTGATCCTCGGGATGTGCCTGGCCCTTTCCGCCCGTCTCTTTTTTGCGGCCATTCAGCTGGCAGGGGGCATCATCAGTTTTCAGATGGGTTTTTCCATGATCAACACCATCGATCCCCAGTCCGGGTCGCCCATGGCCATCATGAGCCAGGTGGGGTATCTCGTGGCCACGCTCCTTTTTCTGGCCTTCGGGGGGCACCATGTGGTGATCACCGCGTTGGCCGACAGTTTTTTTCTGGTGAAGCCCGGGGGGCTGCTGCTCACCCAGAGCCTCTGGAACACCCTGGAGACCCTGGTTTCCGCCATGTTCACCGTGGGCATACGCGTGGCGGCCCCCACCATGGTGGCCCTTTTCTTTACGAGCTGTGCCTTTGGCATGTGCGCCCGTTTTGTGCCCCAGATGAACGTTCTGGTGCTGGCTTTTCCGGTGAAGATCGCCGTGGGGCTTTTTCTCTTTGGCCTTACCCTTCAGGTGATTCACATCATGGTGGGGCGCTTTGTAGGGGACTACGCCACCCTTCTCACCCACATGCTGGAGATGATGGGAGGCACCCGTGGCTGAAGACTCCATGCAGGAAAAGACTGAACCGGCCACCCCGAAAAAACGGGAGAAGGCACGGGAAGAAGGGGACGTGGCCCGAAGCGCCGAGCTGCCGTCGGTTTTTGTGCTTTTGGGGGCCATTTTCATTCTTTTGTTGACCTCCAGCTTTATCTCCGGGCATTTTGAGGATCTCTTCCGGGACGCCTTTGCCTTTGAGTCGGTGGAGGCGCTGACCCTCAAGGCCGTGGTGGATCTGTGTTTCCATATGGGGTGGCTCTTTCTCCTCATCATGGCACCGGTGCTTCTGGCGGTGTTTGTGCTGGGGCTTTTTTCCAACGTGATCATGGTGGGGTTTGTCATTTCACCCAAGGCGGTGATGCCCAAGATCGAGCGCATCGATCCCATCAAGGGGTTCCAGAACAAGTTTTCCCTTCATGCCGTGGGGGAGCTGGTCAAGAGTCTGGCCAAGCTCACCATCATCATCTATGTGGCGTGGCTGGTGATTAAAGGGGAGCTCTCCCGCATTCCCCTTCTCTACGATGAGTCGGCCCTGCGGATTTTCCTCTACATGGGGAGGGTGGCGTTTAAAATTTTCCTTGCCGTGACCTTGCCCATGGTGGCCGTGGCGGTGGCTGATTACGTTTTTCAACGCTGGCGCTTTGAGGAGAAGCTCAAGATGACCCGCCAGGAGGTCAAGGAAGAGCACAAGGAGATGGAAGGGGACCCTTTGGTGAAGTCCCGTATTCGAAACCTCCAGATCGAGGCCTCCAGAAAGCGGATGATGCACGAGGTGCCCGACGCCGACGTGGTGGTGGTCAACCCCGTGCGCCTGGCCGTGGCCATCTCTTACAAGCCGGGGCAGATGGCCGCCCCCAAGGTGGTGGCCAAGGGGGCGGGAAAAATTGCCCAGCGGATCCGGGAGATTGCCCGGGAAAACGGGGTTCCCCTGGTGGAAAATCGCCCGTTGGCCCGGAATTTGTATAAAGTAGTGGAGGTGGGCAGGGAGATTCCCGACGACCTCTTTCAGGCGGTGGCAGAGCTTCTCGCCTACGTATTCCGACTCAAAGGGCGGTAATGTAATCGCTTTTTGATGCAAAAGACGTGTCGGGACGCTGCCCGCAAGGCCCGGCACCAGGGGGTGACAAAGGGGCGGCAGGGAGGCGGGGTGACAAAATCATGACGCCCGCTGACGGATATCGGACGCAGCCGGACAACACTTCGGATCAGAGCAGGACAGACACGAGATGGCAAGCAGCACAGGCAACGCGCCCCCTCTTTTGGGGGCATTAAAAAAGGAGTCGGCGGAGATCGCCGTGGTGGCAGGCGTCATGGGGATCCTCACCGCCATGATTCTCCCCCTGCCCGCCGTGATTCTGGACCTGCTCCTGGCCCTGAACATCACCCTGGGGATCATCGTTTTGATCACCACCATTTATACGGTGAAACCCACGGATTTTGCCGTGTTTCCACCGTTGCTCCTGGTGCTGACCCTGTTTCGCCTGGCCCTGAACGTGGCCTCCACCCGCCTGATTCTTCTCCACGGTAACGAGGGCGCCTCGGCCGCGGGCTCCGTGATCCAGGCCTTCGGCAATTTTGTGGTGGGGGGCAACTATGTGGTGGGCATGGTGATTTTTGTCATCCTGGTCATCGTGAACTTCAAGGTCATCACCGCCGGTTCCGGCCGTATCGCCGAGGTGGCGGCACGCTTTACCCTGGACGCCATGCCCGGCAAGCAGATGGCCATCGACGCCGACCTGAACGCAGGCAACATCGATGAGGAAGAGGCCCGGAAGCGCCGAGAGCTCATCGCCCGTGAAGCAGAGTTCCACGGGGCCATGGACGGTGCCAGCAAATTTGTCAAAGGCGATGCCGTGGCAGGCATCATCATTACGGGCATCAACATTTTGGGCGGCATCGTCATCGGGGTGATGCAGCTGGACATGGACGTGGCCACGGCCGCAGGAAACTACACCCTGCTCACCGTGGGGGACGGGCTGGTGAGCCAGATCCCTTCGCTGGTCATCTCCACATCCGCCGGTATCCTCGTCTCCCGCTCCGGATCCGAAGGGCGCATGGGCGAGGAGTTTGCCAAGCATATTTTCTCCAGTGCCTTCCCTATTTACGTCGGCTCGGTTATCGTGTTTCTGTTGGGGCTGGTCCCCGGGCTGCCCGGGTTTCCCTTTATGATTCTGGGGCTGGGCCTGGCCGGAGCGACCTATGCCTTCGGTCCCCGTGAAGGCGAATCCGTGGATGAGATATCCCCCGACGAGATGGAAGAGGCCCCGGCCGACTCCGGTCCCGATGACGTGGAGAGCCTTCTGGCCATGGACAGCATGGAGCTGGAGGTGGGCTACGGGCTCATCTCCCTGGTGGACCGGAATCAGGACGGCAGCCTCCTGGGCCGCATCAAAGCCATCAGGCGCCAGTTTGCAACGGAGATGGGCATTGTGGTGCCCCCCATCCATATCCGCGATAACCTGAAGCTCAAGCCTTCCGGGTACCGCATGTTGATTCGCGGGGTGGAGATGGCCGCAGGCGAGATGATGGTCAACCATCTCCTGGCCATGGACCCCGGAGACGTCAATCAGACCATCGACGGCATTCCCACCCGTGAGCCGGCCTTTAACCTGCCGGCCATCTGGATTCCCATTGAACGGGAGGAGGACGCCAAGTTTGCCGGGTACACGGTGGTGGACACCTCCACGGTCATCGCCACCCACATCACCGAGGTGGTGCGAAACAACGCCTACGAGCTGTTGGGGCGCCAGGAGGTGCAGGCCCTTCTGGACAACCTGGCCAAGACCAGCCCCAAGGCCGTGGAGGAGCTGGTGCCCTCCCTCATGACCCTGGGCATGGTGCAGAAGGTGCTCCAGAACCTGTTGCGGGAGCGCGTCTCCATCCGGGACCTTCTCACCATTGTGGAGACCCTGGCCGATTACGCACCCATGAGCAAGGACACGGACCTGTTAACCGAGTACGTGCGCCAGCGCCTTGCAAGGGGCTTTCTCTCCCAGTACCAGCAAGGGGACGGATCATTGCCCGTGATCCTTCTGGACCAGCCCCTGGAAGACCAGCTCAGCGGAGCCCTGCAGAACTCCGAAGGGGGTGCCTGGCTCGCCCTGGACCCCATGGTGTCGGAACAGGTCATCATGGCAATTCAAAAGGAAGTGGACCGAAATATGGGATTGAATGTTCAACCGGTGATTCTCTGTTCGCCGGTGTTGAGACGGCATGTTCGGGCCCTTATCGAACCCTGGATTCCATCGGTGATGGTGGTGTCCCATGGCGAGATCACCCGCAACATGAACATCAAGGCCACGGGCAAGGTCACCCTGCCCGGCGGAATGGAGTCGGCCCATGGCAGTTAAGACCTTTACGGCAGGCAGCATGCAGGCGGCCGTGGCCAAGGTGAAGGAGAGCATCGGGGACGACGCCATCATTTTGTCGACCCGGCGCATTCCTGTAGGGGTGAATAACCCGTACGGACGTGATATCTTTGAGGTGGACGCGGAAAAACCCCCGGCCGGGAACACCGACTCCCTTTTTTCCGAGGCGGTTGCTGTTGCCAAGGGCGGGGTTGACTCCCGTTCGGCACGGGATATAACCGAAGAGGGGCCTTCCCCCGAGGGATGGGCCGCTGTTCAGTCGGAGTTGGCAGCGTTAAAGGAGCTGATGCTCCTCTCCCAGCAGGCCGAGGAGGAACGTCAGATCCTCCGGAACCCGGAAACCCAAAGCATTTTTACGACCCTGCTCCGTGCCGGGGTCTCGGACTCGCGGGCCCGCCAGGTGGTGGCCCGGGCCGAGGAACGGCTGGCGAGCCGGGCAGGCGACGGCGAGGTGCCCGCCGACAGCATCGGGCGGGAGGTGCTCTCCCAGCTTGTGGGGCAGGTGAAGGTGGCCGATCCCTTCGGCCTCTCCGGCCGGGCGCAGGAAGGGCGCCAGGTCGCGACCTTTGTTGGGCCCACAGGATCGGGCAAGACCACGACCATCGCCAAATTGGCAGCGGAGCTGTTCTTAAAGCAGGGGAGAAAGGTGGGACTCATCTCCGTGGACAGCTACCGCATCGGCGCCATCGATCAACTCAAGACCTACGCCTCCATCATGGGCATTCCCTTTGTTCCGGCCTTCAGCCGGGAGGACCTGGTGTCGGCCCTCTCCAAGCTGGAGCGCTGCGAGGTGATCCTCGTGGACACGGCCGGCCAGAGCCATCTGGATACCGCCCGCATGGAGGAACTCAAGACGATTCTGGGCAGTGGCGTGCCCCTGTCGGTGCACCTGGTGGTGAGCGCCGTCACAGGGCGCCTGGATGCCCGGGAGGTGGTGCAGCGATTTTCGGTCTTAAGGCCGGAGACCCTTGTCTTTACCAAGGTGGACGAGACAAGGCGCGCCGCATCGATTTTCGACACCATGGCAGAAGCCCGGCTTCCCTTATCGCTCATTACCAATGGGCAGAGGGTGCCGGAGGACCTGGTGGTCGCAGACAGAAAAAGTGTGCTGGGGCTGGTCCTTTCAAACCCCTCTCAAGAAACCGACATGGAGCAATAGTACAACAGTGGATCAGGCAAGCAGTCTTAGGGAAATGGTTAAGGGCAGAGGGGCCTCTTCCGTTCGCAGGGGGGGCTTACGGGCATCTTCCACGCGCGTGATTTCCATCACCAGCGGCAAAGGAGGCGTGGGCAAGACCAACATGGTGGCCAATCTCGCGGTGGCTTTTGCCGACATGGGAAAGCGGGTGTTGATTTTTGACGCCGACATGGGACTGGCCAACGTGGACATCATTTTCGGGATTCACCCGAAGTACCATGTGGGGCATGTCATTACAGGAGAGAAGGAACTTTCCGAGGTGATTACACCTGCTTCCGGTCGGGTCGGGGTGATTCCGGCTGCGTCCGGGGACACGGCCTTTGCTGACCTGACCGAGGGGCAGAAGCTGAGTCTTTTGGCTGAATTTGAGGGCCTGGATAACCTTTACGATATTATGCTGATCGACACGGCGGCCGGGATTTCCTCAAATGTAATTTACTTTAATTCAGCTGCTGAAGAGTGTATAGTGGTTGTTACCGGTGAGCCGACGTCGGTAACCGATGCCTACGGCATGATCAAGGTCATGTTCCTGAACGGCACCAAGCATTTCAAGTTGCTCGTCAATATGGCCCGCGGCCTTCAGGAAGCCAAGGCGGTCTACGCCACCTTGAGCCAGGCGGCGGACAGGTTCCTTAAAGGGGTTGTGCTTGAGTTTGTGGGGTACGTTCCCTTTGATGATCATTTGAGACAAGCTGTCGTCGGGAGAAAACCCGTAATTGAGCAATACCCTGCAGCCGCATCAAGCAGAAGTATTACTAAAATAGCTGAACAGATCCTCAAATCCCCGTCCGGAACACCCGGTACCGGCAACATATCGTTTTTCATGAACCGCCTGATTTCCGGGGAGAACCCCTAGCGCCTTCAGCGGTCAGACAGTCGAGGGGGGGAGAGGTCCATATCTGCGACCGTTGGCAGGCGATATATTTCGCCGGTGACGGGCGTGTCGGATAATCGGATCGTTTGCATGACGTCTGCCTACGAAAAGAAAATGGAGAAGAGGCGATGCCACTTCTCACCGCTTGAACGGGATGAGATGATCCGCAAGTACGCGTATCTGGTGAAGTACATCGCCGGACGCGTAGCGTCTCGCCTTCCCGCCAACGTCGCCTTTGACGAGCTGGTGAGCGCCGGATCCCTGGGGCTCATCGACGCGGTGGACAAGTTCGATCCTGAAAAGGATGTGGGTCTCAAGACCTACGCCCAGTATCGCATCAAAGGGGCCATTCTGGACGAACTCCGAAGCATGGACTGGTACTCCCGGTCCATGCGGAAAAAGATCCAGGACGTAGAGGCCGCCGTTCAGAAGATCGAAGCCCGCAAAGAGAGGCCCGCCAGCGATCTGGAGGTGGCCGAAGAGCTGGGCATGCCCCTTGAGAAGTACTACAAAACCCTTTCGGACATCCACAGCGCCGCCATTTTGAGCCTTGATGCCTGCATTCGCAACGACGACAGCGACGAGGGCAGCGGGAGTACCTTTTCCGAAGGCATCCGAAGCGAAGACGATCCTTCGGATTCGGTGATGAAAAAGGAGCTGAAACAGGTTCTCATCGAAGCCATCCAACGCTTGACGGACAAGGAGCAGACGGTTATCTCCCTGTACTACTACGAAGAGATGACCTTAAAAGAGATCGGCAAGATCATGGATCTCACCGAGTCCCGTATCTGTCAGATTCACACCCAGTCGCTGATCAAACTTCGATCACGCATTCGCCGGTATCAAAAGTAGCGCCGTATGTCCCGCCCTAATAGCCCATATGCCGATAATTTCGTTTCCCAGGAACAGCTCGACACCCTGCTCAAAGGTCAGGGTGAGTTTGCGTTTCCCGATGGGAACGATTCCCTTGGGGATATTTCGGACTTTATCGATACCGATGAAATAGACCGCCTCCTGAGCGACGACGAACCGGAGGCCACCCCCGAATCCAGCAGGGAGGATGAGATGACTGACGAGCTGCTTCCTGAGGATGATGGCACAGACGACGAAGACCTTTCCATGATCTCCATGGACGATATCCAGCGGGTGCTCTCCGAGGCGGACCCCGGGGCAGATCCCGAGGGGCCGTCCGATGAGCTTTCCCTGGATGATGTCTCTCCGGCAGATACCGGGGAGGCCGAGGGCACCGATGAGGACCTCATCAGCCAGGACGACATCGATCGCCTGCTGAAAAACAGCGGTGTCGATGCCGAAGAGCCTGCACCCTCCGGGGAAGAGGGGTTCCAGATTTCCGATGAAGAGATCGAGACCATCCTCACCGACACCCTGGAAGATCCGCCCCAGACCCGCTCAGACGAGATCGACGCACCTCCCTCCGGAGAGCCTGCCGAGGCTACGGATCCTGAACCCGCCCGGGAGTCCTCCGGCGGGAAGAAGAAGCGGGTGCTCATGGCGGCCGGGGTCGGGCTGTTTTTTATCCTGGGAGGGGTGGCAGGCTGGATTTTTCTTAAAGGGGACGATCCAGCTGTTCCCGTGGCCCAGGTGAGCGAGTCTGCCGGGGTCGAGGAAGCGGAGGCTCTTTTGGATTCCGGTGAGCCCGGCGAACCCCAGGTGGTCTCCCGCCTGGAGAATTTTCTTATCCCTGCCGCCGACGGAAACGACTACGCCTTTGTGGCCACACATGTGGTGCTAACCATCAGAGGGGTAAAAAAAGACCCCCTGGCGGGCTATGAAACCTTTTACCGGAAGCGCATCTACGATGAGCTGGCTGCGCGGCTTGCCTCCGTGTCCAGGGAAAAACCCGTGGAGCGGGAGCTGCGTGAGCTGGTCCGCAAAACCGCCGGAGCCCTTCTTACCGAAGGGGTCATTGACCGGGTCGTCCTGGAGGGGTATCGCCTGATGTAGGCCCGGGGGGTGGTGAGGGGCCGTCGGGCCCTTTGTGTTTGGTACGCGAGATGTTTCGCCATGTTTTATTCCGCACGGGACTTCAGGAGAGGGGGACACGTCCATGACTCTGTATACGATGCTGGCATTTCTGCTCTTCGGCCTTGGTACCGCCTGTCTGGCTCTTGCCCTGTCCGAATTGATCCAGACCCGACGCACACGACAACGCCTGGAGGCTGAGTCCGTGCGTGCGGCCCACACCCGGGTGCTCTCCCTGCTGGAACCCGTCCTCTCCGAGGCCAAGGCCGTGGCCGACGCCTTTGACGGGCATGTGGCCGAAAAACGCCTTATTGTCACCGAACTGAACCAGAGCCTTGAAAAACGCATTGCCTCGCTGAAATTGCACCTGAACCGAGCCGATGCCCTCATGGCCCGTCAACAGCAAACCGCCGCCGAAGAGGAGAACGCCGAGCAGCGCATCTCCGAATCCCGCCAGAGAATCGTTCAGCTTGCCGCCAAGGGCCTGTCTGTGGACGAGATCGCCGAGCGCCTTACCCTGCCCAAAGGGGAGGTGGCCCTGGTGGTGGGACTCCGGGGCGGCAGGTAGGGCCGCGGGAGGCCACAACAGACTGAAGCGTCTCTTTTGAGGGATGGATTGATGCAAAAGGGTTTTTCATGCAGATAGCGTTTGTAACCGTTGGAACCGACGACATGGATGCCTCGGTGAACTTCTACACCGAGGCCCTTGATTTTCAGCTGAGCAGTCGCCTGACCCCGTCCCCCGGGGTGGAGCTGGCCTTTTTGACAGACCCTTCGGGCGTCAAGGTGGAACTTATCAAGCGGGCCACCGACCCTCCTGTGACCAATGCCGCCTGTTCGGTCTCTCTGACCTTCCACGTGGACGACATCGAGGCCACCCACGCCCGGCTTCTGGAGAAAGGAGCGCCGGGACTTGAGAACCCCAAAACCCTGCCCGGCGGATTGCGGCTGCTGCTGGCCAAAGACCCCAACGGCGTGGTGCTTGGGTTTATCGAGGAAACAGGTTAACCCGGGTATTTCCTTTCCATGTCCTGGGCAAACGCCTCCACCCTGTCCTGGGTGATGCCGTGTTCTTCACCGTTTTGAACGCAGAGCAGGGCCGGATTCTTTGCCATGGCAAGGCCGCTGAATTTTTTCCCGGCCCTGATATTCCCCTTGCCCGCGAAGGTGCAGAAGAATCCTGTGGCCGATTCCTTGGTGAGAGGGGCATTTCGGGTGAGCCAGGTGCGGACTGCAGGGGCAAGGTTTCCGTACCACACCGGGGTACCGATGATGATCCGGTCGTAATCCGCCGGATCGTGGGCAGGTTCGCTGATGACGGTCTGCCTCTGAAGCAGGGCGTCTAAGCCCCCCATAAGATTTCCGAAAAAGCCACTCCGATCCTTCAGGTCAAAGACCTCCTCCGTGTCACAGTTCAGCCGCGCCCGGATTGTTTCTGCCAGTGCCTTGGTGGTTCCGGTTCTTGAGTAAAAGACGAGTAATGTTTTTCGCATGTTCTTTGCCCGGTATCTGGTTGTTTCAGGCTGCCACTCAGCCTGGGAATGTCTCTGTTAATTCCTTATCAGATAAGCCGGTGCACGTCATGCGCGGAATAAGCAGGATCCTGCGGAAAAAGCGAAAAGCGGCAGGCGTTCCGGCTGATGGCATGGCTGGGCAGGGGCCATTAATCGGAGATGCTGGCCCATTTATTGATGGCCTCAAGAAAGACAAAGCTCTCTGTTCCCCTCACCCCGCTGACAGTGGCAAGGTCTTCGATGAGGAATTGCCTGAGTTCGCTCCGAGAGTCCACGAAGACCTCGATGACAAGGTCGTACCGGCCGGTGACGTTGTTGACGGACTGAACGCCCTTAAAACGTGAGATCTGTTCCATCACCTCTTTGTTGGCCGGCTCTTCGAGGTTGAGGCCGATCTGGGCCATGATGCAGTTCTCGAAAAAGAGCGGGTCCACCGACGCGCTTATTTTCAGGTAGTTGTTCCTGATCATTTTTTCTACGCGGAGCCTCACCGTACCGTCCGATACCCCAAGCTCCCTTGCGATGTTCTTGTACGATTCGCGTCCGTTTTTCTGCAATGCCTTGATGATGGCCCTGTCGATGTGGTCCGTCTGAAAACTTCGCTCTGACATATGGTTTGTTCCTTGGTTCTGGTGGAAGGGAGAAACATCGGGCAACACGGTCGCCGTTTCGGTCCATGCCTTCGGAGTGTGCAACGCCTCTGCCGCCTGATGAATATACCTTGATTACCCCACGAAGATATCGCTGCACAACTCTTTTTGTTACCCCTGGACTTCCTTTTTTCATACGGGCCGGCTCCGTTTTGTACGGCTGTGGCCCCTCTTGTGCTGGTCACTTCTGGTATCGGTACCACATGCAGGGTTGATGGGTTGGGTTGTTCGAAAATAGAGGTATGCGAAATTAATTGGCGTAAAATTCATTATTATGGATTTTTTGCCAGCAAATTTTGCGCGATGAGAAGTTTTGAGGGTAAAATTCAATTGACAACCCACCGGGAGTGTGTTTTGACAATAATCAGGCGATGATGGACCGATAACGGGGGCTCCAGCTTTCCATGGGGCCGGTACAGGGCCCTTTCTGTTTAACCGGGTGGGCATCATCACAAGCCTTCGATGCGAGAAGGGGCCCGTTTTATTTGCCTCAACCAACCATGGGGGTATGTTATGAAAACGGAATTGCTTACACACCTTGCCAAAGAGACCGAGGCCCTGAAGGCTGCCGGGCTTTACAAAGAGGAGCGCGTCATCACCTCTCAGCAGCAGGCTGAGATCAGTGTAAAGGGACCCCGAGAGGTCATTAACCTGTGCGCCAACAATTACCTGGGCCTCTCCAACAACCAGACGCTCATCGATGCGGCCCACGCCTCCCTGGACCGCTACGGGTTCGGCATGAGCTCTGTTCGGTTTATCTGTGGCACCCTGAATATTCATAAAGAGCTGGAGGCTGCCTTAAGCGAGTTCCTGGGCATGGAGGATACCATCCTCTACAGCTCCTGCTTTGACGCCAACGGCGGTCTCTTCGAGACCCTGCTGGGGCCGGAGGACGCCATCATCAGCGATGCCCTCAACCACGCCAGCATCATCGACGGGGTGCGCCTCAGCAAGGCCAAACGGTTCCGGTACGCCAACAACGACATGGAAGATTTGGAAGCCCAGCTCAAAGCCGCTCAAGGGTCACGCTTTGTCCTCATCGCAACGGACGGGGTTTTTTCCATGGACGGGACCATCGCAGACCTCGCCTCCATCTGCGACCTGGCCGATGCCTACGGGGCCTATGTCATGGTGGATGACTCCCATGCCGTGGGCTTCACCGGCGAGACAGGCAGGGGTACCCACGAGCTTTGCGGCGTCATGGGCCGGGTGGATATCATCACCGGTACCCTGGGCAAGGCCCTGGGGGGCGCCTCCGGTGGATACACCTCGGGCAAAAAAGAGGTCATCGACTGGCTTCGGCAACGCTCCCGCCCTTATCTCTTCTCCAATACCCTGGCTCCTGTGGTCACCGCCACCTCCATCGCCGTCCTTGACCTTTTGAAATCCAGCTCCGAGCTCATCGATACCCTCAAAGCAAACACCCGCTATTTCCGGGCCGCCCTGGAGGAGGCCGGTTTTGACCTCGTCCCCGGAAACCACCCCATCATCCCTGTGATGCTCGGAGACGCCGCCCTGGCCAAAGAGATGGCCACCCGCCTCCTTGCCGAAGGCATCTACGTCATCGGGTTCAGCTTTCCGGTGGTTCCCAAGGGCAAGGCACGGATCCGGACCCAGATGTCCGCAGGCCTCACCAAAGCCCATCTCGATAAGGCCATCGCCGCTTTTGTAAACGTGGGCAAAGCGTTGCATATCATTGAATAAAAAAGCCTCCGGTGGCAAGGTGTGCCACCTTGAAAGCTGGTTACGAATGCGCTTTGCCCCTCGTTCCTCGGGTCAAATCACATCCGTATTTATGTTGGCGCAAACTTAAAATATAGCTTTGGGGTCTGTTTGTTAAACTTTTCAAAAGTTTAGCCCCCGGCAGGGCCGCCGGAGGCTTTTTTCCCATAACCCGACCACAGTAGATGAGGTGAGCGATGGAGACAATGAAGGCGTTAAGCAAGGCAAAGCCCGAAGCCGGGATCTGGATGGAAGAGGTCGAGGTTCCCAGGCCCGGTCACAACGACATCCTGATCAAGGTGAAGAAAACCGCCATCTGCGGCACCGACATCCATATCTACAACTGGGACGAGTGGTCGCAAAAGACGGTGCCGGCCCCTATGGTCATCGGCCATGAGTTCGTGGGGGAGATCGTGGAGGTGGGAAGCGAGGTGGAGGGCTACAAGGTGGGGGACCGGGTGTCTGCCGAGGGGCACATCACCTGCGGCTACTGCCGGAACTGCAAGGCGGGAAAGCGGCATCTCTGCCGCAACACCGAAGGCATCGGCGTGAACCGCACCGGCTGCTTTGCCGAGTACATTGCCGTGCCCGCGGTAAACGCGTTCCGGATTCCCCATGGCATCAGCGATGAGACCGCCTCCATCCTCGATCCCCTGGGCAACGCCACCCACACGGCCCTCTCCTTTGACCTGGTGGGTGAGGATGTGCTCATCACCGGGGCCGGGCCCATCGGCATCATGGCCGTTGCCATCGCCCGGCACGCCGGGGCACGCCATGTGGTCATCAGCGACGTAAACGACTATCGCCTGGATCTGGCCCGGAAAATGGGAGCCACACGGGCCGTGAACGTCTCCGAAAGCAATGGGTCCATCCCAGGCACAATCACCGAGCTGGGCATGAGCGAGGGCTTTGACGTGGGCCTTGAAATGTCGGGCAACCCCCAGGCGTTCCGTGACATGCTCGATGCCCTGAATTTCGGGGGCCACATCGCCCTTCTGGGCATCCAGCCCCCGGAGACCGCCGTGGACTGGTCCCAGATCATCTTCAAAGGCCTCAAGCTCAAAGGGATCTACGGCCGGGAGATGTTTGAGACCTGGTACAAGATGAGCAGCATGCTCCAGAGCGGCCTGGATATCTCTCCGGTCATCACCCACCGCTTCGGCATCGACGACTTCCAGAAAGGCTTTGATGTCATGCGCTCGGGAGAGTCCGGGAAGGTCATTCTGGAGTGGTAGCCGCCGGGTGAACCCGCTTTCAAGGTGGCTCACCTTGAAAGCGGCGGGTCGCTGCTTAAAATCGAGCCCTGAAGGTGACCCCTGCGGTGAGGGGATCGCCGGACTGCCCCACGGGGTCAGACCCGGGAAACTCAAAGGCTACCACGCGGTAGTCGGTATCCAGAAGGTTTTTCGCCCAGAAGACAATGTCGTACCGTTCGCTTTCCAAGCCCATGCTGAGGTTGACGAGTTTATAGTCCTCCTCTTTGATGGTGTTGGCGGTGTCCCAGTAAAAGGAGCCGGTGCCGTTGAGTTCAGAGCGCGTAAAGGCGTCCCAGGTGTGGTTGATGGGGCGTCTGTAGGTGAGGGCCAGGTTGTAGGTGTACGAGGGGGCCATCATGGCTTCGTTTCCCGTATAGTCGGCACCGGAGACATTGTCTTTGTAGTCCTTGAATTCGGCATCGGTATACCCGAATCCGGCGTCCAGGGTCAGGCCCGGGGCCAGCAGGGCACTGGATTCCACCTCAACCCCCATGCTTCGTGACTCTCCCACATTTCGGATCACCGTGTCGGCCGAGGGCAGGAGCTGGACCACCTGCTGATCCTTCAACTCAATGTAAAAAAGGGACGCGTTAACGGTGAAGCGGTTATCAAACCAGCTGGATTTGACGCCGGTCTCGTAGTTCCAGCTGAACTCGCTGTCAAAGGTAAGGTCTTTGGGGTCAAGGTGGGAGGTGTTGAACCCTCCGCTTCGATAGCCCTTTGATACGCCGACATAGGTCATGAGACCCGGTGTCCATCTGTAATCAAGCTGCAGCTTTGGCAGCCATGCATCCTGCGTGTCCGACGCATCGACGCTGCTGTCCATCAGGGTGGTGCCACCTGAGGTGGTATCCATGATGTGGTCTATTTTACTTTTTTCGTGGTCATACCGAAGGCCTGCCGTGACGGAAAGGTGCTCTGTTGCCCGGAGTGTGGCCTGGCCAAAGAGATCGGTGCCCGTTGTGGTGACATTGGAGTCCGTGAGCCGACGGACAGGTCCGGGGACAGGGTACATGCCCGGGGCAAAATCGAGGGCCATCAGGTGGTCTTTGTCTTTTTTGTATCCGTAAAAACCAGCCAGCCATTTCACACGTGCGTTTTCTTCATCCCTGGATGCCAGTCGGAGTTCCTGGGAGAACTCCTTGTCGTCGATGGTTTCATGGGACGTGATCATGGGGTAGGTCGTGAAGTCCTGATCGTTTGATGCCTCGTCCTCGTAGTCTCGATACGCCGAGACGGACGTGAGGTCAAACCAGGGCAGCTGCCAGGCCACCTTCAGGTGGGTGGCGGTGCTGTCCCGGTTGTACTTGCCCTCACGGTCAAAGGCCACCTTGGAGGAGTCCGTGTCAAGGTCCTTGAGCTTGGCCAGGGGGAAGGCCCCGTCCCGAAGCTGCTCCGCATTGAAACCCAGGGAGACATCCAGGGTGTCGCTGGGCAGCCAGCGAAGAAATCCCCTGCCGTTGAGCGACCTGCGGCTGTCCACATCCTTATCCAGAAAACTGTTTTCAAAGTAACCGTCACGTGACTCGCCCCCTGCGCTCAGCCCCAGAAACAGTCGATCTTTTACCAGCGGTGTCCGCAGATAGGCATGACCCCGATTCAGGTTGTAGTTGCCCAGGGTGTATTCCAGGCCGGCGTGGGTTTCGTTGTCCGGCTTTCGGGTGATGATGTTGATGACACCGGCAAGGGAGTTGCGTCCGTAGAGGGTCCCCTGGGGGCCACGAAGCACTTCGATGCGCTCAATGTCAAAGAGCTGGGTGTCAAAGCTTCGGGCATCCATGTAGCCCACATCGTCCACGTAAAACCCCAGGGCGGGCTCGTTGTTCACCGATCCGATGCCCCGGATAAAGGCATAGGAGGTACCCCGGATTCCCCAGTTGGCGATGTAGAGGTTGGGGACCAGCCGGGACATTCCCTGGATGTCGGAAAGGCCTGCGTCTTGAATGTCATTTTCAGACAGGGCCGTGATGCTGACCGGAATATCCTGAACGTTTTCCCGGCGCTTTTCGGCGGTCACCACCATGGCTTCAAGCTGCGTTTTTTCTTCAGCGCCACTTTCGGCCCGGGCCATGACCGTTCCTGCCTGACAGGTCAGAGCCAGGATCACCAGGGCGTGAAGGGCATATTTTAAAGAATGCTTCATCTGTGTCTCCTTGGGCTACGCTTTTCGGGCAATATCAAGTTCCATCTTGCCGATGGGGGTTTCCATGGTTTGGGATTGAACATGGCGGAAACCGGCCCGAAGGGCGGCATCGGCGATCTCTCCCTGGTCGAAGCAGTAATCCAGATCCATCATCATGCAGGGAATAATGGCCCCGAGCATGGTATCGGGCCGGGTCTGCTCGTGGGTGAGACCATCCTGAAAGCTGACGAAATATCCGCCCGGGTTCAGGGCCTGGTGGATTTTCGAGAGCATGTGGTCCATGCGTCCCCGGGCAAAGTTCAGGGTGGCACTGGCGAAGATGAGATCGTAGCCCCGACCCAGGTCGTCGGTGAGATAATCCCCGGGTCGATAAGAGATCCTGTCCTGGGCGTCAAATGATTCGATGAGGGGCTTTGCCGCTTCAAGGACGCCCTTGCGGTCCATGAGTACCCCGGACATTCCCGGGTTCTGCTCCAGGAGATAGAGGGCAAAGACGCCGTGGCCGCACCCCATGTCCATGAAGGTTTTGAGGTGCTCAAAGCCGGGCAGTCCGGCAATGCGGGTTGCAACCCTGCTTCCCACACCACCCAAAACCCACCCGGAGGACGCCTTGACCTCTTCGGCCCAGAGGGTTTCATCGGTCATGTCCATGGGGGATGGGTGGGCTTCCGGCCCTTTGGCGACAAGTGCCTTCAATGCTTCTAAGGGGTTCATGTCGGGGTTTTGTGTCTGTGTGAGAAGGGGGCCGATAAACTGGGGCGAGTGGCTGACCAGAAAGGTGTTCGCCAAGGGGGTGTTTCGGTAGCTCCCCTCTTTTTTCTCCAGGAGCTCCAGGATGGTAAGGCCATCTAATAGCCTGCGGGTGTTGGTGGGATGGGTGTTCAGCTGATGGGCAACGGATTCCGGTGATGCGTGAGCACTCAGCAGATCAAAGATAGAGAGCTCAAGGGCCATGTTGAGGAAGGCTGCCTTAAGGGGACCCATGGCAAGATTGTAGAGGGGACGATAGCTTACATGTGTGTGTGGAAGAGACTCCATGTGATTCCTTTCATTATGATACGAGAGAGATTTTGTTTTATTCTGCCGAAAAAAGTGCGGGCAGACTAACACCTCTGGAACGTATGGTGTCATTTGCTGAATTTGTCGGATTTCGCGATCATGTATGGGGCGTTGAGGGATGGAGAGTCAGGGGCCTTATGGCTGGGGGCCTTGGGGAAGGGAGATGGTCTGTCGGGCCATGACCTGCTTGAGGTAAAGGCTGGGCTGGATGCCGAAATGGTTGAGAAACGCTTTGGCAAAGTGGCTGGGACTGCTGAACCCTGTGGCATAGGCAATTTCACAGAGATTCATCTCTCCGGACTCGATGAGGGTGCGGCTGCGGTTCAAGCGGTACCTTCGCAGGTATCCGAACACGGTTGTGCCGTATACCTCCTTGAACCCGCGGTTCAGCTTCGTGTGATTCATTCCGGCTGTTTTGGCCAGTTCTGCCAGGGTGGGAGGGTTTTCAAGGTTGCGGGACAGATGGGTTCGGGCTTTTTGGATCCGGTCGAGTTCTTTGGGGGTAAACGGTGCCGCCCCCTTGCCAAAGGAAGGGGGGGCCGAGGCGTCAAGTTGCATGGCAATGAGATCAAGGGCCCGGCTTTCGTAGAACATTTTTTTGCCCACTCCTTTGTAAGGGCAATGGAGGAGTTGGGATGCGGCAACGGTCATGGCGGGGTCTGCGGGGATGGTTTTGAAACAATGGGGAAAAGAACCCTGATCCATGGCCTGGTCAAATTCCGGGTACCCCGGTGTCTCCCCGGGTGCTTCAAGGTAGTCTCGGAAAAAAGCGGGGGTTACGTGAAGGGCCACCATGCGAATGGGGAGGTCTGCCGCAAATGTCATGGTGGCCTGTGAGCGTGGGAAGGCAGAGGCGACTCCCAGGCCCGGATGCCCTGTGAAACAGAGTTCTCCTTTATCATGGTTGACTGTGTAGTGCGTGTGGCCGGAAAGATGAAAGGAAAATTCAAAGGGCACCTCACCGGTCTCCATGGTAAGGGAGCCGGGCTGAAGGGGTTTTCCTTCCACAAGGATGAGATCAAGGCCCCGGCGTAACTTAACGCGTTGAAGGGTCATGCCTTCGGGAAGGGCCGGTTCCTTTTCCGAGGTATGGTGTTGTTCCGGTGGGGACAGGGAGATGTGGGTGTTACGGCGTGTCATTGTGTGCTGCCAAATTAAATTGTATTAGACTAACTTTTTTTGAATGGAGCAGAGTTTAGCCATGTGAAAGGGATCTGTCAAGGCCAATCCATGGACCCTCAGGGGAAAGGAATCGACATGAAAAAGCTTGGTTGGGTGTGTGCTCTGTTGCTTACTCTGACCGGATGCCTGGGTGTCCCTGAGCCGGTGGAGCCTGTCCAGGGATTTGACCTCCAGAGGTATCTGGGGACATGGTATGAGATTGCCCGGTTGGACCACTCCTTTGAGCGGGGAATGGAGCAGGTCACCGCAGAGTATGCCATGCGTGAGGACGGCGGTGTCCATGTGAAAAACCGTGGTTTTCTGCCGGATAAAAACCAGTGGCGAGAAGCCGAAGGCAAGGCTTTTTTGGTGGGCAGGCCCAGCGAGGGGTATTTGAAGGTTTCGTTTTTCGGGCCGTTCTACGGCTCCTACGTGATCTTTCACCTGGACAAAGAGAACTATGGGTACGCCTTTGTCTGTGGCCCTGATACCTCGTACCTCTGGCTGCTTTCTCGGCACCCGACGGTTGACGAGGAGGTGCTCAAAGCGTTTGTATCAACGTCAAAGGCCCTCGGCTTCAACACGGATGAGTTGATTTATGTGAACCATGCATCAAAGTAATAGGGACGCTTTGCCGAGGCCCGGCGTCTCTGTCCTATCCCGGATATTTCATGAGAAAACAATCAGTCAAAGGGAAACTGCCAGTATTTCAGGTGTACACAATGAAAATGCTGGCTATTTTGAAAATGCAAAATGTAAATCGACGTTTGCTGTTTGATTTTCTCACCCTTCGGGCGAGCCAAGTGCACTTCTCTTCTGCGTTATCAGAGCTTTGAATATGGGTGCACTCGACCCGTGAAATATCCGGGCTATGCTGGGTTCATTTTTCCCAGCTCCACAGGCTCGATACGAATCACCGTAAACTCCCGCAGCTCACCCATGTGTTTCCACAGGATGTCATGCCCTTTGAGGCGCCGAAACAGGCGAACCTTATCAAGCCAGGCCCGGCGCTCTTCATCTGTTGCCGGGCGACGAACTCCGGCTTCGCAGACCAGGCGTATGGCAGGCTGGCTTTTGAATCGTCCCCTCCACAAAGCGCCCAACCAGAATGCGAAACCCGGGGCCACGGCCATGATGCTCATGCGTGGATCCTGATCCAGGTTGCGTCTCATGCTGTCAGGGAATTTTTCCAAGTAGTACCCTTGCTTTTCTCCGGTGAAAAGAACGGACCCGATGGGAGAGACGCGGGGACTGCCGTCCGGGTCCACCGTTGCGATGGCTGTGTGGGTGACTTTGCCGAAAAGGGATACGACGTCCGACCAGGGGATTTCAGGTTTCATGGTTTCCTCCGTTTTCAGGTGCCGGGTGCAGGCAGGCGATACAGTTCGTTTTTCACCAGATTGATGAGTGCGTCACGTTCGTCTCCGGCAATGGCAGGCGCCACCATGCGCGTGCCCACAAAAAGGGAATACCCGATACGGGACAGGAGGCGCGCCCTCCTGGCATCACCGGAGACTTCCAAAAAGATGTCGAAGAGATACTCCATCCGCATGGCATCGACCCGCTCCAGAAATCGCAGGGCCATGGCATCCCGCTGTGCCCATGCCCGAATGCTTGTTTCAGGGCCATGGGGCAGGTTGTTGGAGCTTTCCACAATGGCATCGAAGCGCGCAACAGCGTTGTCCGCGGTGTTTGCCAGCCGCATGTTCTCGACGGTCCAGTTTTCCACCCAATGCTCCAGCATGCGCTCCAGGTAGTCGTTTCGGCCTTTAAAATGGTGATAAAATGACCCCTTGGTGACATGCAGGGTGTTGCAGAGGGCATCAATGGTCAATTGCTGGATGCTGTGCTCCGCAAGGAGGTTAAGCCCGGCGTCCAGCAACTCAACGGCGCTGCGCCTGGCCTTTTTCTTCTCTTTGTCCTGTGGGTTGCTCAAAGCCGCTCTCCTTTTATTAAATACCATACGGTATGGTATGTTTGCATGGGGGTTTGCTGAGAGTCAAGGGTAAGTGAAGCGTATTTTTGAAATAAGGCGGGGGGGAGCAGCCATGAGTATACCGAAAACCCGAGGGGCAGGAAACAGCATCGCATAACAGGGGCCACCCTTTTTATGGCCAGTGTTTCCCTGGAACGAAGGGACAGATTGCGCTGGACTCTGTGAATGTGCCTGTGAGATACTTGCTGAGTGTATCTGCCTTGAATTAATGATAAACCCTTCTGGGTTTGTCCCCCCCCCCCCCCATGCCGCCCGTCACAACCTCGCCTTACCATGCTTAATCTCACTGGTATGACCGTGTTCCCAAGGGCGACGGGAAAGGAAAAAACGACCCATAACCCCATGAATCAAGGAGAAACGTCATGAGCACGAAGTTGCCGGTTTTCGCCTTGTTGTTTTTTTGTACCATGGTTGGGCTGCCCTCGGACGGGCAGGCTGCCATGAAGATGACCACCGAGGTGCCCGCAGGCATTTCCACGCCGGACAAGCTGGAGACCTCCATCGGGGTGCTCACCGGTTTTGATGGGGTTCCCGATGCGCCCACGATCCAAAAGGTCTACGACCAGCTTGATCTCCAGCGTGCAACCCAGGCCTTTCTGGCCACCATTCCCATTGCCTCGATGTATGCCATGGAAAAGGGGCTTCTGGCATTCGGACCGGCAAACAGCACGGCTCTTCTCTTCGAGGACCTCATGGATTCCAAGGCGCTCTGGCTGACCCCGAACACCGTGTCGGTCTACATGGCGGCCTGGATGGAGCTTGGCGAGGAGCCCATGGTCATTGAGACACCACCCAATGTGCTGGGGTTCATTAACGATGCCTGGTTTCACTATGTCGTGGATTTCGGCAACGCGGGCCCGGACAAGGGTGAGGGCGGAAAACTGCTCATCGTACCGCCCGGTTACAGGGATGATGTGCCGAACGGGTATCATGTGGTACGGACAGACACATACGGGCATTGGGTGATATGGCGGGGGTTTCAGGTGGACGGTTCGCCCAAACCGGCTGTGGATGCAACCAGAAAGGTGTTTCGGATCTATCCCCTTTCAAAAAAGGACAACCCTCCGGAGATGGCATTCGTGAATGTATCCGGTACCTATCATAACACCATCCACAGCATGGATTTTCATTTCTGGGAGGAGATCGACGCTCAGATTCAGGCCGAACCCGTGCAAGGGCTTGACCCTGAAATCCGTGGGCTCCTGGCCTCCATCGGCATTGAAAAGGGAAAAGAGTTCGCACCGGACGAGCGCATGAAGAACATTCTCACCGATGCCGCCAAGATCGGTTCGGTGACGGCGCGGGCCCTTACGGCCGTGCCTCGGGATCAACGTCATTACCTTTATCCGGGAGAGCGTGTCTGGACAAACCCCTTTATCAAGGGACGCTACGATTTTCTTTTGGATGGTGCCCGGTTGCTGGACTCCCGGGTCTACATGCATTTTTATGCCACGGGGATCACCCCTGCCATGGCAAAAAGGAATGTGGGCAAGGGCTCGCAGTACGCCATTGCCTATCGCGACAAGGACGGCAACGCCCTTGACGGAAGCAAGACATACAAGATCAACCTTCCCAAAGACGTACCGGCCAAGAACTTCTGGTCCTTCACCCTCTATGACAACCAGACCCGCTCCATGCTTCAGACCGATCAACGTTTTCCCGGCATCGACAACCTTCGGAAGGGCCTGAAGCAGCGCAAGGACGGATCATACGATATCTACTTCAGCCCGAAGCCGCCCAAAGGCCAGGAGAATAACTGGATCCAGACCGTACCGGGCAAGGGGTGGAACACGATTTTGCGTCTCTATGGCCCCCTGGAGTCGTTTTACGACAAAACCTGGAAGCCCGGAGATCCTGAACTGGTTGAGTCATCAAGCCTGTAACGGTCCCATGGTGCCCCGGTGGGCCGTGGGGTCTTTACAGGCGGCAGCCGGGGCTGGTTGAGAATGAGTGTCCAAAAAAAAGGGCCCCATGGGAATGATTCCCATGGGGCCCTATGTGTTGTCTCTTTATGCGCGAAAGCTTATGCGGCTGCAACCGTTTCGGTTTCGGTTTCAGTTGCGGCAGTGCCTCGGGCGTTAAGATCCGCTGCAGCAGTAAACAGCACGTCGGTGGAGCTGTTCAGCGCGGTTTCGGCGGAGTCCTGGATGACGCCGATGATGAAACCGGCGGCCACGACCTGCATGGAGATCTCGTTGGGAACACCAAAGAGGCTGCAGGCAAGGGGGATCAGAAGGAGCGAACCACCGGCCACACCGGAGGCCCCGCAGGCGGAGACGGAGGCGATGATGCTCAGCAGAAGTGCCGTTGCCATATCGACCTGAATGTTCAGGGTGTGGACGGCAGCCAGGGTCATCACGGTGATGGTGATGGCGGCGCCGGCCATGTTGACGGTGGCACCCAGCGGAATGGAGACGGAGTAGGTGTCTTCGTTGAGGTCGAGGCGCTTGCACAGGTCCATGTTCACGGGGATGTTGGCTGCGGAGCTGCGGGTGAAGAAGGCGGTGACGCCGCTTTCACGCAGGCAGGTGAACACGAGAGGGTAGGGGTTGCGCCGGGTCATGAAGAAGACGATGGCCGGGTTGACGATGAGGGCGATGATGAGCATGGCCCCTAAAAGAACCTGAAGCAGGTGGGTGTAGCCGGAAAGGGCTTCAAAGCCGGTGGTGGCGATGGTCTGTGAGACCAGGCCGAAGATGCCCAGGGGGGCAAACCGGATAACCAGCTTGACGATGCTGGAGACACCGTTGGAGACGTCGTGCAGGAAGGTCTTGGTTGCTTCACCCGTGTGCTGGAAGGCAATGCCCAGGGCAATGGCCCAGGCAAGGATGCCGATGAAGTTCCCCGTAGCCAGGGCGTTGATGGGGTTGTCCACGATTTTGAAGAGAAGGGTGTTGAGAACCTCCCCAATGCCGTTGGGCGGTGTGGCTGCCGTGTCTGTGGCCACCAGGGTCATGTTGGTGGGGAAGAGAAAACTCAAGGTGACGGCTACGAGTGCCGCCATAAAGGTTCCCACCAGGTAGAGACCGATGATGGAGCGCATGTTGGTGTGGGTGCCGCGCTTCTGGTTGGCAATGGAAGAGGCGACGATGACAAAAACGAGGATGGGTGCAACAGCTTTAAGCGCTTTGACGAACAAGCTGCCGAACAGGCCTGCGGAGTTTGCCGTATCCGGTGATACCTGAGAAAGGATGACACCTGCAATGATTCCGATCACAATCTGCAGCACCAGGCTTCCCGAAGCGATTTTTTTAAAAATCCCTGTCACTTGATTCATGAATTTCCCCCAAAGTTGGTTAAATATTCCTTAATTCCACTAACACCAATTCATAGGGGAAATATCGCTTATATGTCAATATTTTATTTCCAAATAGACTTATTCGTAACGAGGGCGTTATGTTTTTGCGCATTCATGAATCTGTGACCGAAATGTAGGTAGCGGAAGATTGAAACATCGCAAAATAAAGGGCAAATGGAGCTGTGGGGGAACATGGGGTCGGCGGACCTGGAAGCCAGGCTGGGGGTGGACCCCAATGGCGGAGTTCTTCTTCGCAACACCTGAAACAACCGTTAATCAAGGTGCTCGAATAAAATGAAATAACGTTCAATCCCTGTTTGCCACATGTGCGGAGCATGGGGTGAACAGCCCTTAATGGTTCTCTTTAAATACCTGCTGCTTTAAGGGCGGATGTGGTTTGACATGAAGGGCAAAGCTTATCCGTAAGCTGGTTTCAACATGTTACTCGCAACAGTGGCTTCACCACCCTTGCCGCCGGAAGGCTTTTTCCCCTTGACGCCCTTTGTCGGTTTCGTGTAGAGGATGGACAGTGCCCGGTAACAGGGTACACATTCAATTTGTCATACGGTGTCATGCAAACGGAACTACGGTGAAAATCCGTGACGGTCCCGCCGCTGTAACCGGGTGGCCCGGCGCAGGTTGGTTTCTCCTCATCATGTGAAGAGATGCCAGCGGTCACTGCCTCTCCTGAAGGGAGGCGGGAAGGCGCGTCGGGAGCTTTTACCCCGGAAGTCAGAAGACGTGCATGAGACTCACGTGACCGAGTTCGATGGCAAAGGGCTCTGAGGTATATCTATATACATACCTCAGAGCCCTTTTTTTATTGCCTGAAATCGGTGCGTTTCACCGGCACGGGTTGGTGTCGGTGGGATATGGTCATGAAATTCCGGCGCTGTCTGTTCGTACTCCTTGCTTTCTTTCGACAGACGGATTTCATGGCGGCATCGGGTGATCTCCCGGGTGGAACCGGGGCGCTGTCGGAGTCGGTGGCCGAACGAATCATGGTGGCGGCACTTTTTTCAAGTGCCCGCCGATATGCTTGTAAGGAGAAGAGATACAATGGCTGTAGACAAGACCCAGATTGAATTGGCCCGGGAGGGCGTGGTTTCCCCCCAGATGCAGCAGGTTGCCGAAAAAGAGGGGCATGCCCCCGAGCGCATTCGTGAGCTGGTGGCCAAAGGGGAGATCGTCATCCCCAACAACCCCAAGCACAAAGGCCCTGCAGTAGGCATCGGCACCGGCCTTCGCACCAAGGTGAACGCTTCCATCGGCACCAGCTCCGATATCTGCGACATCAAGAGTGAAATTGAAAAGGCCCTGGCCGCAGAGGAAGAGGGCGCCGATACCCTCATGGAGCTCTCTGCCGGGGGCGACCTGGACCTTGTCCGCCGCGAAGTGCTGGCAGCCACCAACCTTCCCCTGGGCAATGTGCCCCTTTATCAGGCCTTCAAGGAGACCGGGCGCAAGTACCAGGATCCCTCCAAGCTCGATCCCGAATACCTTTTCGACCTCATCGAGCAGCAGCTCGACGACGGTCTCTCCTTCATGGCCATTCACTGCGGCATCAACCAGTACACCATTGAGCGCCTTCGCGCCCAGGGGTTCCGGTACGGCGGCCTTGCCTCCAAGGGCGGCACCTTCATGGTGGCCTGGATGGACGCCACCAAGCGGGAAAACCCCCTTTACGAGCAGTTTGACCGCGTCTGCGCCCTCATGAAAAAATACGATGCGGTGCTCTCTTTGGGCAACGGCATTCGCGCGGGCGCCATCCACGACAGCCACGACCGCGCCCAGATGGCCGAGATGATCATCAACTGCGAGCTGGCCGAGCTGGGACGCGAGATGGGTTGCCAGATGATGGTGGAAGGCCCCGGCCATGTGCCCCTGGATGAAATCGAAGGCAACATCATGCTTGAAAAGCGCATGAGCGGTAACGCCCCCTACTACGTCCTCGGCCCCATCCCCTGCGACACCGGCGCCGGGTACGACCACATCACGGCGGCCATCGGCGCGGCCAGCTCCGCCCGTTTCGGGGCAGACCTTATCTGCTACATCACCCCCGCCGAGCACCTGGCCCTGCCCACGGTTCAGGATGTGCGCGAGGGCGTGCGCGCCACCCGCCTGGCCACCCGCATCGGAGATATCGCCAAGTACCCCAACCGCCGCGAAACCGAGAAGCTGGCTGCCATGGCCCGTCGCGAGATGCGCTGGGACGATCTGGAAAAACACCTGCTCTTCCCGGAGGTGGCCAAGTCCATCCGTGCAGAGCGCACCCCCGAGCAGGAAGACACCTGCACCATGTGCGGCGACTTCTGCGCCATGAAAAAAGGGATGGAGGTTTTCCAGCCCGACATCAAAGGCGACAAGATCTACAAGGGATAACCCAGGTTCGCGAATGCGCCCGTGAGCAACGGTACGGGTTATTGATGTGTAGCCATTCAGTTTAAAACGCCTCCGGTGGTCCTGCCGGAGGCAAGTTGAATCGCCACAAAGACGATTTGTTACGAACGACCATTCGGTCCCCATGGTGCCATGTCTCCAACCACTGGCATCATGGGGGCGCATGTTTTGATTGGATTGATTGAGGAGGGGTTCTGAATGACATTGCTCGAAAAGACAATCGGTTCCATTGTGGGGATCGATCGCGGGATTGAGACGCTTGCCCTTGCCCGCCTGGCCGACCAGGCGCGGCCCCAGGGGAGTCTTGGGGTGCTGGAACCCCTGTCCGCCCGCCTTGCAGCCATTGCTGGAAAAATCGATGTGAAGCTCGAAAAGAAGGTGGTGGTGACCTGTGCCGGAGACCACGGCGTGGTGGAGGAGGGCGTGAGCCTGTTTCCCCAGGAGGTCACCGAGCAGATGGTCCATAACTTTGTGATCAAGGGCGCCTCCATCAACGTGCTGGCCAAGCACGCCGGGGCCGAGTCCCTGGCAGCCGATATCGGCGTCAAGGCCGAATTTGACCCCTCTCTTCCCATCATCCATAAAAAGGTGGCAAAAGGCACCGAAAACTTCACCAAAGGCCCTGCCATGACCCGCGAGCAGGCTGTGGCTGCCATTGAAGCCGGCATTGAGATCGTGGACGAACTCGTGGCCCAGGGCGGGCTGGACATGCTCGGCACCGGGGACATGGGGATCGGCAACACCACCCCCTCCACGGCCATCATCGCCGTACTCTCCGGGGAAAAGGTGGAAGACCTTACCGGGCGGGGCACGGGTATCAACGATGAGGCCCTCCTGCGCAAGATCGACGTGATCAAAAAAGGGATCGAGGTGAACAACCCCGACCCCAAGGATCCCGTGGACGTGCTGGCAAAGGTGGGTGGCTACGAAATCGGCGCCCTGGCAGGCCTCGTTCTGGGGGCTGCGGCCCATGGCGTCCCTGTGGTGTGCGACGGGTTTATTTCCACGGCAGGGGCCCTGATTGCAGGGGACCTGGCCCCCACGGCCAAGGAGTACCTCTTTGCCAGTCATCGTTCCGTGGAGGTGGGGCACACCTTCATGCACGATCATCTGGGCGTGGACCCCCTCCTGGACCTGGGCTTTCGCCTGGGCGAGGGCACAGGGGCGGCCCTGACCATGGAACTCCTGGACGCCTCCACACGCATCCTGGCCGATGTGCTCACCTTTGACGAGGTGGCCATCAAGGATCCCCACACCAAAGGGTAATGTTATTTTTGTAACCGGTTGTGATACGATGCCCCTGCATGACGCCATGCAGGGGTATTTTTGTCTGTGACTGTGATTTCGGAGAATGTATGGGTGAGATGACACCGTATTTGAAATTCAAAAACGTGCTGACCGGGTATCGCCAGTATCGGTTGCTGGAAGCGGCCTTTGACGCCGGGGTATTTGAGCACGTGGGCGCAGGGCCTGTGACCGCAGAGACCCTCTGCCGCAAGGTTGGGTGGGATCTTGCCTTCGGGACCCGAGCCCTTTCCGCCCTGTGCGTGCTGGGGTTTTTAGAAGAGACTCCCCATGGGATCAGGGTGTCCGAGGGGGGGGCGCTTTTCTTTGGTGCGGATGCGCCCCACCCCATGGCCGGGACCCTGGCCTTTGAAAAACGGCTCTATGATTCCTGGGCTCTCCTGGGAAAGACCCTGGAGCAAGGCGAACGTGTCTACGCCGCATCGGAGAAGAGCGAGGCAGAGTATAAAAAAGACCTGGCCCAGTACATCGAGGCCATGGACGAGGCGGCCCGCATCCGGGCGGCTGAACTCTGGCAGGTGGTGAGGCCGGACAACGGGCAGGGCCTTTTTGTGGAGCTGGGGTTTGGCTCCGGGGCTTACAGCCTCGCCTTTTTGGAACGGCATCCCGGCTGGAGAGGCTCCCTTGCCGACCTGGATGATGTGGTGGGGATTTTTGGCGAGACCAAGGCGAGCCATTCCGCCTTTGACCGTGTGACCCTTTCCTGCGTCAACCTGCTGGAAGAGAGCTGGGACCTGGCTGCCTGTGAAGGGGCCAATCTTCTTCTGCTCTCCAACCTGGTGCACTGCCAGGGGGACGAGGAGACCCTGGGGATCGTTCGGCGTGCTGCCGGGCTCCTGGCACAGGGCGGCACCCTGGTGGTCCATGATTTTTATCGGGACCGGGGCGAGGCCGGTGGGTTGTACGACCTTCACATGATGCTGAACACCTACAACGGGAAAGTGTACACCACCGGCGAGATGCGGGCCATGGTCGAGGCGGCCGGGCTTGTTTTTGCCGGGGACCTTGCCCTGCCATCGGGCTCCTGCGCCGTTCTGGCACGAAAATGTGAGCCCTGAAACCCTTTACAACCCGTCATCCTCTGGCTATGATTCGGGCATTCTTACGTCACACGTGCGTCACGGGTGCAGGCCTTGGGAAGCCCGGGGCCGTGCGTCGGCAATGGTCCTTGGACCGGCGGGGAGCATGGGCGCCCCGGGCGGTGAAAGAGTGGGGTTATGAAGTGGAACAGAGACGTGTTTCTCCATAATCTGGAGGAACTGGTTGCGCAGGAGTGGGGCGGGCGTCTGGGCGAGCTGGATCGTACCGTGGGCCTGACCGGTGCCTTTGAATCATGGAAAAACGGCACGTCCCCCACCATTGATGCCATTTTCAGGATCTGCCAGGCCTTTGACTGCGATATCACCTGGCTGTTGAACGGGTACGCCGGGGGAGAGGGCGCCGGCATGGTCAACGCCCTGGTCTACATTCCCAAGTACCGTGCCACCTTGTCCGGTGGCGGCGGCTCCTTTGAGACCACGGCCGAGGTGCTTGAGACCTGCCCCTTTGGGGAGGTCTGGCTTCGAAAAAAAGGCAACCCGTCGTCCCTTGTGCTGTTTGACGTGGCCGGTGATTCCATGGCCCCCATGATTTTAAGCGGCGATACCGTCATGGTGGACCGCTCACGGACCGGTGACGAGGGCCGGTTCAAGGGGGGTATTTTTGCCTTTCGCGAAGGCGACACCATTAAGGTCAAGCGACTTTATACTGAAGATTCTGCCGTGCGTGTGCTCTCCGACAACAAGGCTGAAGCCGTGGACTATCTGGCCGATCTGACCGGTTTTGAAGTGATCGGGGAGGTGGTCTGGGTGGCCCGGGATCTTTTGGGCATGCACGCGTCATGAACAGCAGCCTGCCTCCGGCGTGAACGAATCTATCGTAAAGCTTCTGCCCTTGGCTTTGACAGCCGAATCCGCTTCAATAAGCCGAATGAGCCTTTGAAACCTGTTTATCAAACTTTTCAAAAGTTTTGCCCCCGGCAGGGCTGCCGGAGGTGCTTTTTTGTCTTTTTATACCAGTGATAGGTGACCTCCATTACCATTATCAATCGCTACATTCTGAAAGAGCTGCTGCAGCCATTTTTACTGTGCCTGGGCTTTCTCAGCCTTGTCTTTCTCCTGACCAAAATCATCGACATCACCGACCTGGTGGTGAATTACCGGGCGAGTCTTTCCACGGTTCTTGCCATGGTGGGCTACACCCTGCCGGTGATGATGCAGTACACCCTGCCCATGTCTGTGATGATGGCGGTGCTGCTGACCCTTTTGCGCATGTCCGCCGACCGGGAGATCGTTGCCATCAAGGCTGGCGGCGCCGGGCTTTCCGCCATCCTGTACCCGGTGGGGGCCTTTTGTGTGGTGGGCTCTCTTCTGACCCTGGGTGTGACGGTTTACGGTGTCCCCTGGGGGAACTACTCCTATAAAAAGATGGTGGTGAACATAGCCTCCGCCGGTGTGGACGCCTCCCTGAAAGAGGGCACCTTTAACACCAACTTCGACGGGGTGATGCTCTATGTGGAGCGCATCAACCCTGAGGACAAGAGCCTCCACGGTGTGTTTATCCGGGACACCCGGAACCCCGAAAGCGAGGTGGCCATCTCAGCTCCCAGGGGGGTGAGGTTTTTCTCCAAGGAGTCTGAAACACTGACCCTGCGCCTTTTTGACGGCGAGGTCAATCAGGTGAACCTGAAGAACCGGTCGGTCAATGCCATTGCCTTTTCCACCTACGACATCCGGGTGAACTTCGGCAAGCTCAGCTCCAAGAAGAAGCTGGGAAGCAAGGCCCGGGACGAAATGAGCCTGTCGGAGCTTTCCGCCCACATCGCATCGGAGAAGAAGGCGGGGCGCAATCCCGATACGGCCATCATGGAGCTCAACGAAAAATTTGCCCTGGCCCTGGCGGCCCTGACCCTGGGGATCCTCTCCATTCCCCTGGGGCTTCGAAGCGCGTTTTCCCGCAAAGGATCGGGCATGGGGCTGGGCCTTGTCTGTTTTCTGCTCTATTATGTAATGCATGCATCGGGATGGTCCCTGGGCAAGTCCGGGGCGGTTCCTCCGGAGCTGGCCCTCTGGATGGGCAACGTGGTCATGGGAAGCGCGGGCCTGGTGTTTCTGGTGAGGGTCTCCCGGGAGAAGACGCTGGGGTTTGATGTGCTGGGCGGGTTGATTCTGTCGTGTGTGCGTCGGGTCATCGGGCCCTTCCGGAAAGGAGGGCAATCATGAACATCATCCAGCGGTATGTTCTGAAGCAGTTTTTCAAGTATTTTGCCATGATCCAGGTGGTGGTCTTCTTTCTGGTGGTGGCCATCGATTACCTTTCGTGGATATCAAAGTTCCTCAGGGCCAATTACAACCTCCTGGACGGGGTGGGGTTCGTGGTGATGAGGAACCTGGGGATTATCGTGATGATGACCCCGGTGTGCGCCCTGTTGTCCAGCGTGGTCCTGTTCGGGCTCATGCGGAGAAACAATGAAGTGGTGGCCCTCATGGGCGGCGGGATCAGCGCCTGGAGGCTGGTGAAGCCCCTGGCGTGGGCGGGTATCATCCTGACCCTCCTCGTGTTTATCCTGGCGGAAACCCTGGTTCCCGTTGCCCTGAACAAGGCCACCTATATTCGCATGGTGGAGATCAAAAAACGCAATATCCAGACGACCCACGGAAACAACATCTGGTTGCGGCACGGGCGGGAGATCATTTACATCAAGCATTACACCATCGCCACCAAGACCCTCTCCGGGGTCTCCATCACCCGGTTTGCCCCTGACTCTTTTGTCCCTGTGCGCCGGGTGGATGCCGCCTCCGGAGTGTATACGGGCAGGGGCTGGTCCCTCAAGGATGTCATTGTCCAGGAACCCGTGGCGTCGGAAGGCCAGCGTTCCCAGTATGTGTCGGCCGCCATCGACATGGTGGGGGTGATGCCCGAGGACCTGGGCAGCGTGGTCAAACAGGCCCGGGAGATGAGTTTTTTTGACCTCTGGGAGTACATCCGAAAGATGGAAAAAGAGGGGTACGATGTCACCCGCTATCGGGTGGATTTTCATGCCAAGATGGCCTTTCCCCTGCTTTGCCTCATGATGGTGATGATCGGCTCCGGCATTGCCCTTACGCGGGAGCGTCATGAAGGGATTCCCGTGTCCGTGGGCATCGGCATCTGCGCCGCCTTTCTCTTCTGGGTCTTCTACAGCCTCTGCCTCTCCCTGGGGTACGGCGAAATGCTGCCCCCCTTTGTTGCCGCCTGGGCCGCCGATGTGGTTTTTCTCTGTGGGGGCGGGCTTCTGTTGCAGGATGTGGAGTGATGGGCTGCCTGGATTTCGTAAAGGGAAGCGAGTGATTGCATGGGGATTATGACGGATTACATTGAACGTGCCTTTGAAGACGATGGGCGGACCTCTCCGGTTTCGCCCAAATTTGCCCTTCTGGGGCTCTCCAAGGTGTACGGCGCCCTGGGGCGGGCCAAGCGGGCGGCCTATGAACAGGGGCTGCTGGAGGCAAAACGACTGCCTGCAAAGGTCGTGGCCATCGGCAACCTCACCGCCGGGGGCACGGGCAAGACCCCCATGACCCTTTTTGCGGCCCGCTGGTTCCAACAGAAAGGGGCCAGGGTGGTCATTGTGAGCCGAGGGTATGGCGGGAGTCTATCAAAAAGGGGGGCCGTGGTCTCCGACGGTGACGTCGTGTTTCTCTCCCCCCATGAGGCCGGCGATGAGCCGGTGATGATGGCCGAGCAGCTTCCCGGAGTGCCCGTGGTCATCGGCAGCGATCGGTATGCGGCGGGCATGGAAGCCTGCGATCGGTTCCGGCCCGATGTGGTGATTCTGGACGACGCCTACCAGCATATCCGTCTGGCCCGGGACCTGAATATCCTTCTGGCCGACGGCCGTCGACCCTTTGGCAACGGCCATGTCCTGCCGAGGGGGTCCTTGCGCGAACCCCTGTCCGCCCTTTCATGGGCCGACGCCGTGGTGTTGACCCGTGCAGGCCAAGGGGATGTCCATGGATTTTCTGACCATCTGCCCGAAGAGTTGAGGGGTATGGCCGCTTCTCTGCCTGTGCTTTCGTCCACTCACCGGGCCACCCTTGTGGACGGCACGGGACGCCCCGTTACCCCGGATGAACTGGGGCCGGTTTTTCTCTTTTCCGGCATCGCCAAGAACCATGCCGTGGAAGAGGGGGCTGAAAAGCTCGGTGTGACCATTGCCGGGCGTCGGTTTTTCGGGGATCATCACCCCTACACCGAGGCGGAGATCGCTGCCCTGGAAGAGCAGGCAAGGTCCTGCGGTGCCTCTGTTCTGCTCACCACGGACAAGGACAGAGTCAAGGTACGATCCATGGCCTCCATGCCCCTTGCCACCATTATGGTTTCCATGGACTTCAATGAGGACCTCCCTGCCGTCACCTCCCTTTTAGAGACCCTGATACGCCAATAAATACCGGTTTTGTTCCTTTGCAGCCGGTTTCGTTGGTAAATCCGGTTCCACCGTACCCGGACCATGGCGTTTTTAAAAATCGCCCCGCCGAAGGTGAGCTGGATCGGTGCGGGGGCCAGATACATACAACGGTGCGATGTTGCTGTTTTTGGTTGTCTCTCTTCCTTTTGGGACTCTCTCTTCACAGGTCAATCCAGCGGTAATCGCATGGCGGATACGCTTTCATGCTGTGAAAACCCGCTGTTGTGTGCTATGGACCTAGTTGACGATTCTATGTCAACGCCGGAGGGGAGTTCGTGTGGGAGCGGCTCCCCTTTGGCACCTTTCCAGGTTCTTCCTGTTTTTTCCCTCCCTTCTTCATCAATGCGCTCCATGGTTCATATGGACGAGCCTTCCATCTTCCCTTCCTGGGATCATCCGGTTCAGTGGTTTTTTTTGCGGCGTTTCTGTGCGGCAGGGGGGGCATTGTGGGGTTTGTCAAGCCTGTCGGGGAGTGGTTGCCGGGAACCGACAACGGAGAAATAGCTTTAATTGCGCGGGTAGATGTATTAAATAGGCCTCCGAATGATGATTCTGCCCCAGGGCTTCGGTAAGGATCATACAAAGAAATCGCACCGGGATGATCGAAGTCTGCTGCCGCTTCTTACAAATAAGAGCGGAGCATGGGAATATGTATCGGTGTGTTTCAGGAGACGTTGTATGCAGTACCCCAGGAAGTTGCGCCTGTCTTGGAAGGCCTTTTGTGTTGAGTTGCAGAAGGATATGAAACTGCTTTTGTTTTTGATCCTTACCTTGCAGCTTTATCGTCTGTTTGTCCTTGTGATGTTTCGAGATGCCGTGACTGGAAGTATCGGCCTGACAGACTATATCCTTGCTTTTTTCAGTGGGCTCCGGTTTGACGGTCGCGTATCCGTGTTGGTTCTGATTCCCACCTTTCTCACCTCGATCATGTGTGCGTTTGCGGACGTCTCAAGGGGCGCTACCGTGGTGCGGGCATGGATGGCTCGCATCGCCCTGCTGTTGAACGCCGTTGTCTTTTCGGTGAACTTCATGTTCGTCACTGAATACAAGGACACCTTTAACCAGTGGATTTTTGGGGCGGTGTACGATGACTTTGGTGCTGTGATCAAGTCGGCGTGGACCAGCTACCCTGTGGTGACCATCACCGTGGCAACGGTTCTTTTTTATCTCTTGGCCCTGAAATGTGCCTTAAGGTTAATCAAGACGCCTGTCTTTCCGGATGCCTGGTTCTCTTATCTTGGCAAATCCCTGCCCATGAAAGCGGTGACCGTGGCCTGCATGCTCTGCATCGTGACCTTCTGCGGACGGGGATCGGTTGTGAGTAGGCCGGTCCAGCTGAAAGATGCTTCCGTCACCCGGGATTCCTTTTTGAACCGCATGGTGCTGAATCCCTGGTCCGCCCTTCGCTACACCGTAAAGCACCATAAGAAGGTGGCAAGCGCGGCAGGCCTTGAGAGCATTTTGCCGGACGGAGATATGCAAGGGGCTGTGAGATCCCTCTTTGGCGAAGTCCCCGGAAATTCCCTGGACGCTGCCATGGCCCGGACCAGTAGGGGAGCGGCAGCGCAGCGGCCCAAGCACATCTTTTATTTTGTCATGGAGAGCATGGACAGCTGGTCCACCCTTGAGCGGTACCGTTCCCTGAACCTGATGCCTGAGATGGCGCGCCTGGGGAAAGAGGGGATGCAGGTGCGATCCTTTATCTCCGCCAGCAGCGGGACCATGGTCTCCCTGTCCGCCATCATGACAGGGCTCCCCGATGTGGGGGTGATCACCAATTACCAGCCCGCAGCCCAGAAACCGTTTCCCACCTCCATGGCTCCTCAATTCAAAGATTTAGGGTATGAGACCAACCTGTTTTACGGGGGCTACCTCTCCTGGCAGCGTCTTGAGGATTTCGCCCTGAACCAGGGGTTCGACAGGTGCTACGGCGGCAACCACATGGGTGATTGGCTCAAGGGCAACGAGTGGGGCGTGGATGACGGGGACCTTTTCGATTTTATCCTGAAACAGCTCGACAAGGAGACACCGTCTTTTAACCTGATCCTCTCCACAACCTATCATCCGCCGTATGATCTGGACGTGTACGGCAAAGGATTCTCTTTAAAGGAGATTCCGCCTGAGCTTTCGGATGTGTACGACGGAAAGATCCCCCTGGCCACCTTTGGCCACCTGTGGTACGCGGACCATGAGCTGGGACGGTTTGTCCGGGAAGCGGAGAAGCGGTTTCCCAAGGCTCTGTTTGCCATTACAGGGGACCACTGGTCCCGGAAATTTTTGAACGAACATCCTTCCCTTTACGAGAGCCGCAGCGTCCCCTTTGTGCTGTACGGAAAAGAGGTGCTCAGCGGGGTACCCATTCCCAAGCAGGTGGCAGGAAGTCATCTGGACATCATGCCCACCTTGCTCGACCTGGCAGCTCCAAAGGGCCATACCTATCACAGCCTGGGCTCCAGCATGCTGGATCCGGACCGCAGGCAGGTGGGCATCGGGCGGGGCATGATGGTGACCCCCGGGTACATGATCTCCGGTAACCGTGTGGAGCACCTTCCTTACGCCGAGGAGGCTGAGGCCCCGGACACCGGCGAGGTGTCACGGCTTGTTCGGAGCTGGCGGGCCCTGGGGTGGTGGCGGATCATGAAAGGAAGCTCCCTGCCTTCAAGCTCCAAGGAGATGGCAGGGCTGACTCCCTGATCATAGGTGACATGCAACACTACGAGTTTGCGTATCCTTTCGTTGCTCAACCCTAAGGGCCGAACAACGAAAGGAGAGGCGGCCGGAAGGTTGTTGCGGAGCTTTATTGAAAAAGCGACCCGCCGGAGGCATAACTGAAGGGTTACGTCAGAGATATGAGAACAAAAAAAGGCGCCACGGATGACCGTGTCGCCTTTTTTTTATGCCGTCTGTTAACGGTGATGGGGACCAGATCTTTACTGCTTGTCTAAAATACGCTGCTCAATGCCCGTGGTGCTACGGCCCTCCATGAGGGGGACGAGTTCCACACGGCCGCCGTAGCTCTCCACCACCTCTTTGCCCACCACCTCATGGGGCTTGTAGTCCGCTCCCTTGACCAGGATATCGGGCTTTAACGCCCGGATCAGCTCGATGGGGGTGTCTTCGTCAAAGATAACCACGAGATCCACGGAGGAGAGGGCGCTCAAGATGGCGCCGCGGTCCTCTTCACCCACGATGGGGCGACGGCTTCCCTTGAGCCTGCGCACCGAGGCGTCGCTGTTGAGACCCACCACCAGGCGGTCTCCCAGGTTCCTGGACTTGTGGAGAATGTCCACGTGGCCGTGGTGGAGCAGGTCGAAGCAGCCGTTGGTGAAGACCACCTTGTCGCCGTTGTCCTGCCAGCGGGCCACGGTGTGCGCGGCTGTTGACCGGTCACAGGTCTTGATGAAATCCGATTTTTTCTTGTCGCTTTCCACCTGCTTGAGCTCGCCGATGGTGACGGGCCTCGTTCCCAGCTTACCCACCACGATGCCTGCGGCTGCGTTGGCCAGGCGCGCGGAGGCGTCAAAGGGGAATCCTGCGGCCACGGCTGCAGCCAGGGTAGCGATGACCGTGTCTCCGGCGCCGGAGACATCAAAGACCTCTCTGGCTTCGGTGGGGATGAACAGGGCGTCCTGCTGCCCTGCCTTGAGGCACATGCCGTCGGCACCTCGGGTGAGGAGAAGGTTGGCCAGGCCGTAGGTGGTTCGGGTCTCTTCCACCTGATCGGTGACGGCTGCTTCGCTTGGGGTGAGGCGATGCCCCAGGACCAGTTCCAGTTCACTGGTGTTGGGGGTGATGCAGGTGGCTCCGTGGTAACGGTCCCAGTCGCTTCCCTTGGGGTCCACGAACACAGGGATCCCTTTGTCTGCGGCCAGCCTTATCAGGGCCTGGCAGGTCCCTTCGGTCTGCATCATCCCTTTTCCGTAATCGGAGAGAATCAGGGCGTCTGCGGTTTCCAGGATTGATTTGCAGGTGGTCATGAGTTGGGCTTCGTCAGCCTCGGAAAGTGTGTCGGCCATTTCGCTGTCCAGGCGGAAGAGCTGCTGCTTCTGGGCCATGATGCGCGTCTTGGTGGTGGTGGGACGTTCTTTGGAAGCCACAAGGCCGTCCGTTGCGATGCCCATGTCCTGTGCAAGCCAGGTGACGCGCCTGCCGGTTTCGTCATCCCCCAGGAGGCCCACCAGGGTCACCTGGCATCCCAATCCGGCCAGGTTGGCAGCCACATTGCCTGCGCCGCCTAAAATTTCGGTGGTCTCACCGGTTTTGACCACAGGGACCGGGGCCTCGGGTGAGATCCGCTCCACCTCTCCCCAGATATATCGGTCCAGCATGACGTCGCCCACCACAAGGACGCGTGTGTTGCTGAAGGTATCGGTGTTGATGTGCATGGTGTGTCGGGTTTCCTTTGTCTGGTTACAGGCGCTCGGGGCGCTACAGGTTGCCGGCTTCGATCTCCATGATGGCCGAGGCCAGCAGGGGGATCATGATCTCGTGGTGGCCTGTGATGGCATAGCCTTTGCCACCCGGCATGACGGGGCGGGAGACCACGTTGACGTGGGGCCGGTAATGTTGGATCATGTCGAAGTTTGCCGTGGTGAAGTGGGTGACCTTGTGCCCCAGGTTTCGGGCCACGGCCAGGGCTTTGAGGAACACTTCGGGCATGATGACGGCGCTGCCGAAGTTCAGGACCACCCCGCCGCCCCCAAGGTTGGAGACGCTGTGGGCAAAGATGCGAAAGTCCCTTAAGGACGCTTCGCCGATGGCGGCTCCCCTGGCGGTGGGGTGCTGATGGACAATGTCGGTGCCCAGGGCCACGTGGAGGGTGTAGGGGATTCCCAGCTCGTGGGTCCTGGCCAACAGGGCCCGGCCCCTGTGGGGGGCGTCTTCTTCGATGAGCATGGCACCCACGGCCTGACCGAACCCTTCGGTTCCTTCCGCTGCCCGTTCGGCGGCTTTGTTGACCAGGGCGGCCGTGTCTTCGGCCATGCCGAAGGAGCCGTCTTCCAGCTGGGCGGCCACGTCTTCCGATGTGTGGCCGAACCGGGCCAGCTCGGTGTCGTGAATTCCGGCCGCGCCGTTGGAGGCAAAGTGGGTGATGAATCCCTGCCGGGCAAGGTCGGCAAGGATGGGGGAGCAGCCTGTCTTGATGACGTGTCCGCCGATCATGGCCATGACGGGCTTGCCCTTGGCCTTTGCTTCCACCACGGCACGGGCCACGGCCAGGAGGTCCCCTGCCTTTAAGATCCCGGGAAGGTTTTGGAAGAATCGGGCCATGGAGGTTCCCGCCTCGCAAGGGGTACCTTCAAGGGAGGTGGTTACTTTGGAAGGGCGCAGGGTGGCGGAGTAGGTCCGGACCTTGGTTATGTCTATCTCTTTGTATCGGGTCATGGTATCACAGTGTCGTTGTTTGGGTTATGGACACACGGGACGGCTGGTGTTGGGCTTCGTGTGAGGCGGCTGTTTGGTGCATCAAGTCATATCACAGCGTTGCCCGGCAGTGGAAGGGGATTTTCCCTCTCCCATGGTTGCCGAAAACATGGCCTTCCGGCAAGGGCAGCACGGCCTTTTGAACCGGCGAGTTACAAACGTGGGAAGGATGTGGGAATGGACAAATTTCCGGCTAAAAAGATATGTGTGATAAGAACATCGGCCCTGGGGGACGTGGTCCATGCCATGGCCCTGGTGGAGGCGCTGCGCCACGGATACCCGGACGCGGAGATTACCTGGGTGCTCCAGCCCCTGGCCTATGAGATGGTCAAGCACCAGGGCGCGGCGGACCACTATGTGCTCTTTGATCGCAAAGGAGGGCGCAAGCACTGGCAGGCGTTGCGAAAACGGTTCAAGGGTGAGGTGTATGACGTGGTCCTCATGCTCCAGGTGAGCATCAAGGCCAGCGCCATCTCCACCCTGATCAAGGGCCGGCTCAAGCTGGGCTTTGACATGGCCCGGTCCCGGGAGTGCCAGTGGCTCTTTTCCAACCGGCGCATCCCCAAAAAGACTCCGGGGCACGTTCAGGACCAGTTTTTTGAGTTTGCGGAGTACCTGGGCGTAACGGATTACCCTGTGGCGTGGAATTTCGGGTTCACCGACGCCGAGCAGGAGGAGCGGGTAGCCTTTTTTGACGGCCTGGGGGCTCCGGCCGTTACCTTTGTGGTGGCTTCGTCCAGTCCGGACAAAGACTGGCCTGCGGCCCGGTACGCCGAGGCCGTGGATCACGTGGCCCGAAAAGGTCTGGTTCCGGTTCTTACCGGGGGCCCCAGTCCGCGGGAGAAGGCCCTTGCCGACGAGATCAGCCGCCTGGCTGAGACCAAACCCGTCATTGCTCTTCAAAACGGTATCCGGGATCTTCTCGTGGTGCTGTCGGGCTCCACGGTGGTGGTCTCCCCGGACACGGGGCCCCTGCATATGGCTGTGGCCCTCAATGTGCCCACCGTGAGTCTGTTCGGGTATTCCAACCCCAGGCGCTGCGGACCCTACAGGCGGTTTCCGGAGCTTCTCATCGACCGGTTCACGGAATCTGCGGAAGAGAACGGAGCCAGGCGCTATTTTAAGACAGGGCGCATGGAGTACATCTCAGTTTCCGACGTCACGGAAAAGATCGACCTGGCCCTTGAGCGCTATGCCGGACCGCCTACAGACCGTCCATGATGCGGATGAAATGACGGCCGAGGGTTTCGGGCAGATTGTGCTTTTTCACGGCCCGGAGCCACCTTTTGACGTAGAGGTCAGCAAGCTCCTGCCGGGGACCGACCTCTTCCCGGGCCTTGTCGAAATCGATGAGAACGGGCAGGTCATCTTTGGTGACGATGATGTTGCCCGGGTGCAGGTCCACATGGTGGATTTCCATATCGAGCAGGGCTTTCATCTGGGGGGCAAGGCGGGCAAAGAGGGTCTCCAGCCGGTCTTCCGGGAGAGGGGCTGTGGCCAGTGTGTGGTCGTGGGGCACGGTCTCCATGAGAAGCCAGCAGCATCGAAGCAGTCTTCCCGATTCAATGAAACCCAAGGGGGCAGGGGCCGTGACGTTTGTTGCAGCCAGTCTGGCAAGGAGCTCATACTCCTGAGCGGCCCTGCTCTTTCCGCATCCCATGTAGAATTTTCGGTTGACCTTGCCCAGGAGTCCTCCCCTCAGGAAAGGCTTGATGGCCACATGCTTTCCGGCGATGCCGTCGATGAACTGCAGGGAGCCCCGTCCTCCCAGGGTTTTGGTTGTCTGTGCCAGGGTGTCGGGCAGGCGCTCGATTAGAAGGGCTGCCTCGTCGGGTGTGAGGGCAAGGGGGCTTGTGACGGTGTAGGGGCCGATCTTCATGAGTGCTCCTCTGCCAGAAGGGTCTCCACGGCGGAGAGCACCTGCTGCGGGGTGATCTCCCGCATGCACGCTTCGGTGCCGTTGGGGCACTCCCGTTTCCCGTGTCGGCCGCAGGGGCGGCAGGGCAGCTCTTTTTCCACCACAATGGCGTTGTTCTTCCAGGGCCCGAAGCCGAAGGCAGGGGTTGTGGAGCAGAAGATGGCCACGTTGGGCACCTTGAGGGCCGATGCCATGTGAAGGGCCATGCTGTCGTTGCAGATGATTACGTTTGCCCGGCTGGCGACCCAGATCATCTCACCGATGCCCGTCTTTCCCGCCAGGTTTATGGCCGGGATTCCCCGGGAAGCCTGACTGCAAGCCTCGGCTTCAGCCGGGCCTCCGGCCACCACAACGAAGAGCCCTTTGTTGATGAGCGCCTTGGCAACCGAACGGTAGCCTTCGGAATACCACATCTTGGTCTCCCAGGCGCTTCCCGGAACCATGAGGGCAAAGGGGCCCGGGGGCATGGCCTGTTTGAGGTTTTCGGAGATGTCGCCATCAGGGGGCGGAAAAAGGCGCATGTCAGCTTTCAAGGTGGTGATATCGGTTTCGCCTTCAAGGATGGCAAGGTTTCTCAGTACGTCATGGACCGACGGATCCCGCCGAAAGGTCCGATGGTAGAGAAAGCGCCCTTTGGCATTGGAAAAACCGATGCGCTCCGGGATTCCTGCAAGGGCCAGCATCACACTGGTGCGGATGGATCGGTGGAGAGAATAGACCCGGTGGAATCCCATGGCTCTCACCTGCGCCGCCATGGCCCGAAGCCCTTTGAGCCCTTTGGCACTCCCTCGTTTGTCATAGGGAATGACCCCGGAGAGCAGTGGGTCGTGGGCCACGAGGTGGCTGGACAGGGGGGTGGTCATCATCCATAGCTCGGCATCGGGGTGGAGGCTTTTGATGCCTTCGATGACGGGCGTTGAGAGGATGGTATCCCCCAGGAAACTGGTCTGGACAATCAGTATTTTCATAAGGGTTTGCTTCAGTGGTGTCTCGCGTAGGTCATTTGGGTGAGATTGTTTCGCCCTCTTTTTTTTCGAAAATCAGAATGAGCGACCGGCTGAACAGCAGGTTGTGGTGAAACATCCAGTTGGGGGATTTTGATGCCTTGTCACCGCTCCACCGGTTACGGAATTTCGGCATCTGGAGCCACGCAAATCCCAGGAGCAGAATCGGAGAGAGAAGAGGGATCAGGATTTTTCGCTTGAACTTGTCTCCGCTTATGCCTATGAGTTCAGCCCCGTGGCATGCGAACAGATATTTGAGCTGAACGATACTCAGGGACGAAATATGGCCCCTGTCGATTTTTTCATGCTCAAGGACGGGCTGGTTGGCGTAGGGCTCGAACTGGAAAAATGTCCCGGTAAAGAGGAACTGGAACCTGCTGTACAGGTTGTGGATATTGGGCAGAGAGATGATCACGCGCCCGTTTGACCGGCAAATTCTGCACAGCTCGGAAATGAGCCGGTTCGGCTCAATCACATGTTCGACCCCTTCAAGGCAAAGGATGGTATCGAAACGCCGATCCTCAAAAGGAAGGCTCGCTTCCATGTCGGCGTATACATAGTCTGGTTTTTCGGCATTGATATCAGCGCAGACGACGTTGTGGCCGGCTTGGGCGAGCTTCTGGGATAGGAGACCATTTCCTGCAGGAATATCAAGGATATCCTGCTTTTCAGCTCGTTTTACGACTTCATGGTACACCTTGGCCATGTACCCTGTGAAATTTTTAACGTGTGAGAATTTTTTCATTATGGTCGCTTTTTTTCGCGCAAGCGCGTTAGTGTCGATTAAGGAAGACTGCTGGAATTTTCGAGCTGAATATATAAACATTGGGGGAAAAAGTCCATTGAATATACGTATGATTTACCGTGGAACGAGGGTAACATCGTGACCTTGCCAATGGCCTTCGGTAAGCGGGAAGCCTGGAATGAGAGCAATGAAACGATATCCCACGACTGCATCAGGCAGGCGGGAAGGACCTTAAATCCTCCGGTTTCTTTTGATGTTCAATGACCTTCGGTTTATGGCGTTGTGACAGCCTCCGGGTTGTGATATCTCTTTTCAAAATACTACCCCGGGCCGTATGACGATTTAGGGGGGCGATGGATTCATCTTGTTTCCATTTCTGTGGAACGTCATGGCTCGTTATGGTGCGGTTATTTTTAAACGTATATTACGGCTGGATCCTGGTTGGCTAAGCTCAGGCGGCTACCGGGGCCGGTTGGGATCACTCGATCGGATACAATGGAAGGAAGAGATCGCTCCACGGAACCAGGACGTCTTAAGCATCAACGTTGTCTCGTCTTCGCGAAAGCCCCTTATTATTATGGCTGGTCATGATGTACCGGTAATTGCCCTTGTTGAGCAATATTAATGAAGCTTGATGATCATGCGATCAGGCTTGCCTGGTGCCATGTTTTGATAATTTTTCAGGAGTTAGGTGTGGAAGAACAGGAACCTTTCGTAGTAAGTAAGCGAGATATATGGGGCGGATATCTGGATAAGGCGACCTTCGGGCTTGCCGTTCTTTTTTGTCTTTTTGTATTTGTCTCCAAGGCAGCCATGAACTCTTTGGGCGGGCTGTTGCTTGTCATGGGGCTTGTCTCTGCGGGCGTGAACAGGCAGCCTCTTTTTAAGGAAAATAATTATCTTTCATTTTTTCTTATTCCCATTGGTGTAGGGTCCGTCACGGCCCTGTTTTCAGTTTCAGGCGGGTTGGCCTCAGTGGCCTCGTTTTTAAACGACATGAAATTTTTCCTTCTTCCTGTTGCTCTCGCCGGCGTGATCCGGGATGAAAAGAGATTTGGCTGGCTTTTGGGGGCCGTGCTTCTCTCGGGCGTTGTGGCAGTGCTCTGGGGGATGGCAGAGCCTGGACAGCGAGTGTTTGGTTTGTTTCATGGCAGGCATGCTGTCGGGCGCACCGCGGACATGCTGATGATCCCTCTTCTGAGCATTGTCGTCTTTCTCGGAAACGGTTATTTCAGGCGAAAAATAGGCGTGGTGGGCATTGCTGTTTTGATCTGTGCCGGAGGGCTGCTTTTCTGGGGGCTGATCATGACCGCCATCCGCGGGGCCTGGCTGGGTGTTATCTTGGGGCTAGGGGTATATGCTCTGCTGTTTAACCGCAGGTGCCTTATTGCAGGTGTTGTTCTGGTGGTGATCGCATGCAGCATCGGTCCTGCAGGCAAGGTGATAACGGAGTTCAAGTCCATCGGGGATACCACCTCCAACCATTCGAACCTTGCCAGGCTCCAGCTGTGGCGAGCAGGCTTGGACTTTTCGAAAGAACATCTGTTCTTGGGAGCCGGTCGGGAGAATATCGACGAACAGTTCAGCGCTTTTTATGCCTCACAGCCCGAGTCCTATCAAAAGAAATACCCCTGGAGTAATACGTTTCCCGGTAACTTTCACAACAGCTATATCCAGCTCCTCGCCGAATGCGGGGTGCTCTTTTTTTCTGTGTTTTCCGTGTGTGGTGCGCTCATGTTCTATCAGCTTTTCCGATCCCTGTCATGGGTCCCCCCTGAACAGGCTGTGTATGTGCAGGCCGCCATTTCCGGTGGGGCGGGGTTTCTGGCAAGCCAGTTTTTTCATGGGGAACTTGTGTCGTACGGCGGGATTTTGCTGGTCTTGGTCCTTTTCGGGGGGTTGATGGTTTCCCGGAATAAAGAACACAGGGTGGTCCCTGCCTCATAAAGATGACGGTGCATCCAGGTGGGTGACGCGACCATCGCAAAAGGAATAAGGAAACGGAGTCTTTCGTATGAACCAACATATTCTTCAATTGTGCCTGTCTCCGGACCTTGGAGGTCTTGAACTTTATGCCTTGAGGCTTTCAACCTTCCTTGCCCCCGAGGTGAACCTGACCTGCATTGTGTCGGAGGCGGGACGATTGAAAGGGGCCTTTGACAAAGCCGGCGTGCCGTGTATTCCCATCCGAAAACCGCCTAAACTCTGGCCGTTTCACGCTGCGAGGATAATTGCGGGCATCATCGACGAAGAGGATATCGACGTTATCCATATCCATTGGACCAAGGATATTCCCCTTGCCGTTCTGGCCAAACTGCTTTCCCGGAAAAAACCAAAGTTGGTGCAGTCCCGGCACATGACCATGACCCGCTTCAAAGGCGATGTGTACCATAAGTTTTTATACAAGCACATGGACATGATGATTGCGGTTACCCGCCAGGTTCAGGAGCAGATCGAGGCGTATGTCCCGGCCGATGTAAGACCCAACGTGGAAACCCATTATATCGGTGCAAAAACACCTCAGCCCATTGATGAGGGTCAAAAACAGGCACTGCGGGCGCAGTATGCCTTGGGGACTTCGTTTACCGTGGGGGTGGTTGCCCGGATCGAGGAGGGAAAGGGACAGTATCTTCTGATTGATGCTATAAAGCAGTTGAAAAAACAGGGGATGGATGTCAAAGCCCTTCTTGTGGGGGACGCCATGACGGATTTGTACCTTGAAGACCTCAAGGCAGGCCTGAAGCGAGACGGGCTGGAGTCCAATATCGTGTTTACCGGGTTTATAACCAACGTGCAGGAGCTCATGCAGACCTGTGATGTGGTGGTGCTGCCTCCGGAGGAGGAGACCTTCGGGATGGTTCTCATTGAAGCCATGAAGTGCGGGGTGCCCGTCATCGGGAGCAACCGCGGAGGCCCCCTTGAAATTATTGAAGACGGCCGGTCTGGTTTGCTGTTTGAGAGCCTTGACAGTCGGGATCTGGCCGATAAGATCGGGTACCTTTACACCCACGGAGAAGAAAGGGACCAGATGGCCCGAGAGGGGTGCAAAAGGGCATCTGATTGCTTTGATGAAGAGGCGCAGTTTCAGGAGATGCTTGATGTTTTGACCTCAATGTAGCATCTGTTCATGGTGGGAACCTCTTTGGGGTGGTTGGGCGGTCGGCCGAAGGGTCTTGTTTTTGGCCTGGAACGGTAATCGTCGTCTTGACCATTAGCACAGCATATTTTTTTTACATGGATACCTAATGAAAATTACCTTGATAATCTCTGCTTACAACCGGTCGGATTTTCTCGATATTGTCCTGCGCTCGGTGGTAAGGCAGAGCTATGAACATTTTGAGGTGATCGTTGCTGAAGACGGACGCAGCACGGCCATCAAAGAGGTCGTGGACTCCTACAGATCACACGCTCCCATTTCAATAACGCACCTGACTCAGGAAGATCGCGGGTTTCGGAAGTGCAGGATCCTTAACCAGGCCGTGATGACAGCGTCAGGGGCCTTTCTGGTCTTTATCGACGGTGATTGCGCGCTGCACCCTCAGTTTATTTCTCAGTATGCAAAACGGTGTCAGGGCGATGTATGCCTTTTTGGCCGTCGGGTGATGCTCGGGCAATCCTTTACGGACAAGTTGATGAGCGGTGCGCTGGGTTTTGCAGGTGTGAACCTGATGTCTGTTGTCTGCTCAGACAGCAAACGAAAGGAAAATGCCATTTGGCTTCCCTTTCGTCTGTCTTTTCGCAAATGTGGTATCGTGGGCTCCAATTTTTGTGTGGCCAAACACAAGATGCTGCAGATCAATGGGTTTGACGAGGATTTTGAAACCGCCTGTATTGGTGAAGACACGGATATCGAACGCCGGCTGAGGCTTGTGGGGGTTCGGTTTGTATCAACCAAGTTCAATACTGTTCAGTACCATCTTCATCATCCGGTGACGGCTCGCGCTGAATCCTACAACAAGAGCTTTGGGGTGTATTCAGAAAAACTGCGGCTGAATTCCCATTGGTGTGCCAACGGAATCGTGAAATAAATGTTACAGCTCGTGCCGGTCAGGTAGGCGTTTTGTCGGCCACGCTGCTTTGGATAGCCGTATTGTGTGGTGGAGAAGGATGATGAGTATGAGAACCTTACTGCTTTACATTCGAAACAAAGTGCGAATCAGCGGGTGTCACCATGTTCAAATAGACCGGACTGCACGGGTCAGACGTTGCTTTATCTCTATTAAGGGACAGAACAACCGGTTGATTATCGGCAAAGGTGCGAGCGTCTGCGGTACTTTTTTGGAGATCAACGGAAATGATTGCTCCATCGTGATCGGCGCCAATTGCCGCATCGGTCACAATAGCTATCTGTCGGCAAGGGAGACGGGTATCTCCATAACCGTTGGCAAGAACTCTTCATTTTCTCGCAATGTGAAGATCATGACGAGCGACGGGCACAATATCCTCCAAGGAGACAGACGAATCAATCCGGCCAGGAGCATTGTCATCGGAGACCATGTCTGGATTGCCGACGGCGGCGTGGTCCTGAAAGGCGGATCTGTAGGGGACCATTCGATTATCGGGATGAACGCGATGGTAACACGGGCCATCGGGTCAAATAAGATTGCTGTGGGGCAGCCCGCCGTCGAAGTCAGGGATGAGGTCTCCTGGTGCGAAGAATTGACACATCATCTGTGATGAGACTGGCGATGTGGCTTTATATATTACAAGCGTTGGCTGGAATGGTCTACGTGGTTTGAGTGGACGGGTAGATGAAAAAAATTCTTGTTGTTCGTAACGATAAAATCGGTGATTTTATGCTGGCATGGCCGAGTTTTGCCATGCTTAAAGCATCCCTCCCGGAGTGCCGGGTCGCAGCGCTGGTGCCATCGTATACTGCGGATCTGGCTCGGCTGTGTCCGTGGATTGATGATGTGATCATCAACCCCACCAAAAAGGGAAGCAACGCCGACCGGGCAAAGGTGGTGGACGAGATCAAGTCCCACCGGTTTGATGCGTCCATCAACCTGTTCTCCACGACCTACAATGCCCTTCTCGTAAGAAAGGCCGGCATCCCTTATCGCCTGGCGCCGGCCACCAAGCTTGCCCAGATTTTTTATACGCGTCGGGTCAGACAGCGACGCTCCCAATCGGCAAAGCCGGAGTATCAGTACAACCTGGACCTGGTTCGCAGCTTTCTTGCCGACCTGGGGCAACCTGCGGTGGAGGTTCAGCCGCCTTATGTGGCGCTGGGTGACGAACGGGTCGCCTTGCAGCGCCAAAAGCTTGCCGGTCAGCTTTCGATTGGCCGGGGCATTCCATGGGTTTTTGTGCACGCGGGGTCAGGCGGATCTGCCAACAATCTTTCTTTAGGGCAGTATGCGGAGTTGATCTGCGGGCTTCCTTCCCATTGCGAGGTGGTGTTGACGGCAGGGCCGGGGGAAGAGGACAATGCCCGGAGGCTGCTGTCCATGGTTGAAGAGCGGGGACGCCACGCGGTGCTGTATGATAAAAACGAGGGACTCGTGGACTTTACGACGTCCATTGCCTGTGCGTCGCTCTTTTTTGCCGGGTCCACGGGACCCCTTCACATTGCCGGGGCCCTGGATGTTCCCACTGTGGGTTTTTTCCCCCGGCGGCGCTCCTCAACCCCCTTGCGATGGATGCCCCTCAACTCGGAGGGGCGGCACCTGGCCTTTTGTCCGCCCGAAGGCGGCGGGGTAGAGGGGGAGACGGACATGGGCCGCATTGATATTTCCGAGGCCCTGTTGAAGATCAATCCATGGGCATCTGATTTTGTCGCATGATCCACAAATGGGCGTATTTCACGAAGGTGGAATGCGCCGACAGCAGGGAGAGCAAAAATCCCTGTTTGCCGTCCAGAAATCCTACCTTGAGAACGTACATCTTTAAAAAACAGCCCAGGGCGTGCAGGATGCCCTGTGAGATGCTTCCCTTTTTTCCGCGAGCTTTCCGTTGGTCAGCCCATGCCTTTGCGTATCCCGCCGATTTGACCAGATAGTGGTGCAGGTCCTTGTATGTGTAGTGGATGGCGTCGCCCGACAGGTCCTCCACGGTCATGTCATCGGTGACCTCCACCTTTTCGTGGACCAGGGAATCGTCATAGCCGGTGAGGCCGGTGGGGTAGAGCCGCACCACCCGGTCCGGGTACCAGCCGCAATGCCGGATATAGCGCCCGAACACCCAACTCAGGCGGGAGATGCGAAAGACCTTTGCAGGAGCGTTGGCCGCAACGGCCGCCTGGATGCTGGCACGGAGTTCCGGGGTGACCCGTTCGTCCGCATCCAGCCAGAGGACAAAATCTGACTGGACGTGGCTCTGGGCCATGCGGCGCTGGGGGCCGAAGCCGGGCCACTGGGCGTTGACAAAGAAGCGGTCGGTAAACTGCCTGGCCACCTCCTCGGTTTCGTCGGTGCTGCCCGAATCGAGGATGATGATTTCATCGACCCATCCCTCAACGGTTTTCAGGCAGGCGGACAGATTGTCCGCTTCATTTTTAACGATGACCGCAACGGCCAGGGTTGGTGTTGTCCGGGGTGTTTCAGGCATGGGGTGGTTTCACTTTATGTGCGCGGTTTAAATTGAATTGGCCCTTTATTGTTGTTCTGCCGGGTTCTTATTTGTCTGGTGTGTGCGCGAGGAGCTGCTCGACGATGGGGATGTCGTCGGGATGATCCACGCCCACGCTTTGATGGCGGGTAATACCCACGTGTATGGGAATGCCGTTTTCAAGGAGCCGGAGCTGCTCCAGTTTTTCCACCTGCTCCAGGGTTCCCTGGGGAAGGGTTGCGAATACCTCCAGGGTCTTCATACGGAAGGCGTAGAGTCCAACGTGTCCCAGGTACCCGTCAAAGGCATCGTCGCGGGGATAGGGGATGGGTGCTCTTGAGAAGTAGAGGGCACGGTGCGCTTCATCGGTGACCACCTTGACGCGATTGGGGTTTGTTGCCTCCTCCGGTGAGATGGGCGTGGCCAGGGTGGTGACCCGGATGGCGGGATCTGTGAAAAAGGGCGCCGTGAGCTCAGTGAGCATGGCCGGGGCAAGGGCTGGCTCGTCACCCTGGATATTGACAATGACGGCGTGCTCGGGGGCATTGATGATTCTGGCCGCCTCAAGGACGCGGTCGGTTCCGCTGCGGTGAGCTGAAGAGGTCATTACCACGGGCACACCGGCTGTTTTGGCCGCGTCATATATCCGGTTGTCGTCGGTGGCCAAGAGAACACGGCTGATGGACGGGCAGCTTGAGGCCCGTTCGTAGACGCGTTGGAACATGGGCTTTCCGGCGATGTGGGCCAGGGGTTTGCCGGGAAACCGGGAGGAGTCGTAGCGTGCCGGAATGATGCCGATACAGGGAATGGATGAGGGCATGGAGGACTCTTTTATTCAAAGGTTAACATGGTGACGTAACTGCTGCGGTTGCGCCCGTGGAGAAAGGCACATTTGCCGCGTGTTGCAGTGTCACCCGGTGGTATTTGCTTGTCGTGACTTCTGCACGGATGCCGCTTTGGCTGTTGTGACATGTTTGGTGGGCGACAGTATACCACCCATGCCTGACCAGGTGAAGGGGTGTTATGGCGCCGGGGAAGGGCTAACGCATTTAGATTTTTGCCTCCGGCGGCCCTGCCGGGGGCCAAGCTTTTAAAAAGTTTGACAAACAGGTCTTAAGTCATCATTCCGAGTCTCCGCCGGAGGCCGTCCGGCTAAACCGATAATGGGCGCGCTACGATAACGTTTTCCGTACCTTTGATGGGTGAGAGTATCTCTGTCTAAACCACCGCAATGTGCTTTCGAGGTGGCTCACCTCGCCGCCGGAAGCCCGCATTGGCCATAGAAGGCAACCTCAATTGCTAAGGGGCATGCTTTTTACATGCCAGCCAGTCGGATGAGGTGTCTGCAGGTGGCCCTGGTGCCCCCACGGCGGCTGGCGATGAGCTCCTGAAAGCGTTTTAAGGTTTTTTGGCGCTCCTGGCAGAGCCCGGCAAGGCGCACCAGCTGTGTTGCGGCCTCGTCGGCGGTCTCGCAGGTGATTAAAAGGCCCGCCTGTTTGAGGTCGTCCCCCACCCACGAGAAGTTGCTGTAGAATGGCCCCATGACGGGGATGAGGCCTGCGGCAAGGGGTTCCAGCATATTCTGCCCGCCCAGGTCGGCAAAGCTGCCGCCCACAAAGGCACTGTGGGCCGAGGCAAAGGCTGCTCCCATCTCACCGAACCGGTCCCAGACAACGAGGCGGGTGTCCGCATCCATAGACGGGCAGCAAGAGCGCCTGACGGGCGCAAGGCAAGCGCTTTCCAGGTCCAGGCATAAGGGGTCTACCCTCTCCATATGACGTGGGAACCAGGCAATGAGGGCATTTTTGTCACGCTCAAGGAGTCCCCGGCACATGTCTGCAACCACCTGCTCTTCTTCTTCCCGAACCGAGGCCAGAAGGTAGATGGTGCGTCCTTCGGCATCGGGGAACAGGTTGGGGACCGGAGCCGCGGGGGAACCCGCTTCAGGTATTCTGTCGAATTTGATATTGGGGATTACCTCCACCGGGGTGGCTGGAAAAAGCGCTTTCAGCCTGTCTGCGTCTCCGGCTGAGATGGCCGAGATGAAATCGGGGGCAAGTGGGGCCAAAAGACCTTTGAATCGGGTATACCCCTTGAAGCTTGAGGGGGTAAGGCGCCCGTTGATAACGGCAATGGTTGTGCCGGCTTTTTTTGCCGCGTCCAGCATGCCCGGCCAGAGTTCCAGCTCCACAAGAACGAGGAGGCGCGGTGCTACCTGTTGAAACGCTTTGTTCATAAGGCTCGGGGCGTCAAAGGGAGCATAGCATGCGGTGACATGTGTCGCATCGGCCCCTGCCAGTTGTTTTTCAAGGACCTCCAGGCCCTGCCGGGTGTGGGTGGTGATGAGGATGCGGGGGGCCTCGTCTCCGGCCAGCTCTGTTGCCAGCTCTGCGGCTATGTAGGACTCTCCAGCGGATGCCGCGTGGATCCAGATATCCGAGGGCGTGAGCCGGTTCTCCGAGAGGGTCCGCTGGGGGTGGCCCTCTTTGAGGCGCTTGTGGTTTCGGGTCAGGGGCACGGCGGCCTTCCAGAGGAGGTTGTATGCCGAAAGGACAAGGCCTGTGGTGAATCGAGAGAGGGTCATATGGGGCCGACTCCGGGGTGGCGGCAGCAGGGGGCTACGCTCACCGGAAAAGGGGTTTTAAGGACATAACAAACCAGTCATGATAGGAGATGCGCCCGGGAGTGTCAATTTAAATGGGAATTGCATGGGGTTGACCCATCTGATATAGATAGACATTTGTAGGAAAAGGGTGGGCGCCTCGGCCTGAAATTTGCTCGGGGCCTGATCCTGCTCCACCCGGATGTTCCCAAATACGAGCCATTAAGCCTTGTGTCCCACAGGCCGTGTGCTGAGCGGTTTTTTGTGGGCATCAATAAAAATAGACACATTTGGATTGGATAATCACATGACGATTTCTCAGGAACTGATCGACATTCTGGCATGCCCGAAGTGCAAAGAGAAGGTGGAACTCAATGAGGCCGGAGACGGCCTGGTGTGCGGGGCCTGCAAGCTCGTGTATGAAATCCGGGACGGCATCCCCGTGATGCTGGCCGAAGAGGCCAAGCCCCTTTCATAGGTCATGCGGCCCACAGAGATGTTGCCCGCAAAGCTGGTGATCGGCGTGCTGACCGAGGAGTCGGGGCTGCTGCGACATGTCGCTTCGGCCCTGGTGGATCGGTTCGGCCCTGTGGATATGGTGAGTCCGTGGATGCCGTTCAGCAGCACCTCCTACTACAAAGCCGAGATGGGAGAGCCCCTTTTCCGGCGGGTTTTCTCCTTTGCCCGGCCCGTGGGCCAGGATGCCCTGGCCGAGATCAAGGGCCTCACCAACGCCCTGGAAGACGATTTTTCAATTCATGCAAGGCGGAGAGTCAATATCGATCCCGGGCTTCTTTTAAATGCCCGGTTCCTGCTGGCCACGGCCAAGGACCATGCCCACAGGGTCTGCATCGGCAAGGGAATCTATGCGGATCTGACCCTGGTATACAGGGCCGGTGCGTTTCGCCCGCTGCCCTGGACATTTCCCGACTACACCGAGCCGTTGATGATTGATTTTCTGACGGATGTCCGCAGGCGCTACGACGCCTTGCTTCATCACACATTTAAGGAATGAATGCCCCATGGTTAAAAGCATGACCGCCTATGCCCGGGCGGAAAAAATGGACGGCAATGTGACCGCTGAAGTGGAACTTCGCAGTTACAACAGCCGTTTTCTGGATACCCATATCAAAGTTCCCCACGGCTACAGCCGATTTGAAGAGAAGGTGCGCGGGGTGATCGCGTCTCGCCTGGAGCGAGGCCGGGTGGAGGCCCGCGTGACGATCCGAAATGAAGCCGACGACGCCATCGCCTTTGAGGCGGACACGGCCAAGGCCCGCGCCTATGGCCTGGCCCTGAAGGAGGCGGCCGAGGCCGCCGGCATTGAGGCGACCGTTACCCTGGATCAGCTGCTGCATATCAACGGCCTGGTGGTGCCCAAGGAGATGGAGACCGACTACGATCATCACTGGCAGGTGGTGGAGGCGTGCCTGACGGAAGCCCTGTCCGGGCTGGATGCCATGCGGGCCAAGGAGGGGGACTTTCTGGCCGACGACTTGAAAGAGCGCCTGAATACCGTGGAGGGTTCCCTGGACACCATCGAAGAGGGGGCCGGTGCCCTGCCTGCCATCTATCGGGAACGCCTTATGGACCGCATCGCCACCCTCTGCGGCGGCGCCGTGGAAGTGGACGAGGCGCGCATTGCCCAGGAGGCAGCCCTTCTGGCCGACCGAAGCGATATTTCCGAGGAGATCACCCGTTCCCGGAGCCACATCGTGCAGTTTCGCTCCATCATGGACGGAGACGAAGAGGCGGGCCGGAAGCTCAACTTCCTTTTGCAGGAGTTCAACCGGGAGTTCAACACCATGGGCTCAAAGATCGGCAAGGCCGAGATTGCCCATATCATTGTAAAGGTGAAGTCCGAACTCGAAAAGATGCGCGAGCAGGTCCAGAACATCGAGTAGGGCCGAGCGGCGTCGGTTGACAACGTGTTGGCGGGTGGCCCGGGGCATGAAGGCCCTGGCGCCCGCAACCCTTACCCCCTTTGGAAATGATTATGGAACAGCAGGCGTTATTAAATATCGGTTTCGGGAGCAGCGTGGTGGCAGAACGCGTCATCGCCATCGTCTCTCCCAACTCAGCCCCCATGAAGCGGTTGAAGGACGATGCCAAGGATGACAAGCGGCTGGTGGACGCCACCCACGGCAGGCGGACCCGTTCCATCATCGTGATGGACAGCAACCACGTTATCCTTTCAGCCATTCAGGCGGAAACCATCTCCCAGCGCTACGCCCAGCTAAGGGACGGTGGGAAAGAGGAGAAGGCCGAGTAGGCCCTCTCAGGAGAGATTTTGAAACGACGAGGCAATATCTATATCGTATCGGCGCCGTCGGGTGCCGGAAAGTCCACTTTGTGCCGGGAGCTCCTCAAGGCCTACCCCGACATCACCTACTCTATTTCCCACACCACCCGGGCTCCCCGCGGGGGCGAGGAGAATGGGAAAGATTACCACTTCATCACCCGTGAGGCCTTTGAAGAGCGCATCGAAAAAGGGCTTATGGCCGAGTGGGCCGAGGTGCACGGCAACTATTACGGCACCTCCCTGGAGACCCTGGAGGACACGGTGGCCAAAGGCGTTGATGTGCTTCTGGACATTGACGTGCAGGGGGCAAGGCAGATGTGTGAATCGCTCCCTGAGTGCGTGACCATTTTTATCATGCCTCCGTCTGTGGACGAGCTTCGGGCGCGCCTTGAAAAACGCGGGACCGATTCCCGTGAGACCATCGAAAAGCGTATGAAAAATGCCGTAGGCGAGATGGATCAGCGTGACTTCTACAGCCATGTGATCGTTAACGACGACCTGAATGAAGCCGTGGCTGCCTTTGTTTCCGTGGTGAAGAGTTGTCGTGAAGGGGTGGCCTCCTGATGAAGCACGGGAAACAGACGAAGCAGGGCAAGGTGCGGAAACCCTCGGCTGATTTGCTGTACGGTATCAATCCGGTCATGGAGGCCCTGAAGGCCGGCAGGCGCCAGGTTCGCAGGCTGATCCTGGCCTCGGGTCGGCGGGATCGGCGGGTGGATGCCCTGGAGTCCCTTGCCCGTGACGCGGGCGTACCGGTGGAGCGGGTGGACGCCGAGACCCTGGAGGGACTGTGCGGAACCCGCCAGCACCAGGGGGCGGCCCTTGACGCCGGTGCCCTCCCCGGCATGGCCCCAGAGGACCTGGTCCGCATTGCGGAAAAAAAAGGGGAGGTCCCCTTTCTCGTGCTGCTGGACAGCATTGAGGATCCCCGGAACCTGGGGGCCATCGTGCGCACAGCCCACTGCGCCGGGGCCCACGGGGTGGTGGTGCCCAAAGATCGCTCGGCCCAGCTCACCGCCCTTGTGTCCAAGGCATCGGCAGGGGCCCTGGAGCATATGCCCGTGGCCGTGGTGACCAACCTGGCCAAGGCCATGGAGGAACTCAAGGCCGACGGGCTCTGGTTCGCAGGGCTTGATGCCGACGGGGACAGCACCCTTTTCGGCGGAGATTTTTCAGCGCCCCTGGGCATTGTTGTGGGCAGCGAAGGCAAGGGGCTTCGTCCCCTTGTGAGAAAAGGGTGTGATTTTATCGTCTCCATTCCCCTGAAAGGGGAGGTGGACTCCCTTAACGCCTCGGTGGCAGCCTCCCTCGTGATGTACGAAGTAGTGCGCCAGCGAGGCTGAGCAGGAAGGCGACTGAATCGTGATGACGGGCTTTGCAAACAGGCTTGAATAAACAGACTCAGGCCTGTCAGAATCAAAGGCGAATGCGATTTTCCCCGAGAAACGGGGGAAAGCGCATTCGCAACCTGCTTTCGAGGTGGCACGCCTCGCCGCCCGAGGCATCGTTTTTATTTTTTTGGGGGCGTGGTTGACCCGACTTTAACCATAGAAGGCGCGTTTCAGGGGGCTGGATGAGGTTGCGGTGGGTTTCGGCAGTGGCGCTGCTGGTGCGGCGCCTGGTGTACCCTCCCCGGTGTCGGATCTGCGGGGTGCTGCTTTCCTGGGAGGCGCCTGTCGGTCTGCAAAGCCCAGGGGAGGCAGACCTGGCCGGTTTGTTTCACGGGGCGCTGTGCGGCGTGATGTGTGCGGCCTGCCGATCCGGGGTTCAGGAGCCTTCGGGGCAGCGGTGTTCTGCCTGTGGGGAGCCCCTCCCAGGGGTCGTCGCCGAACCGCTTCTGTGCGGGGCCTGCATGGACCCGGACCGTGCCCTGACGCGCATGACAGCCCTCTATCTTTACGACGGTGGCCCGGCCCTGGCTGTTCAGGCCTTGAAGTACAAAAACAAGCGAGCATTGGCGCCCCCCATGGGGCGCCTTCTTTTTGTCCGGGCCCTTGGTGCGTATCTGGACGGGGATTCAAAAAGGTGGGATATTGATCTTGTGGTTCCTGTTCCCCTGCATGGGAAACGCCTGAGAAAACGCGGGTTCAATCAGTCGTCCCTTCTTGTGGCTCCTTTTGAAGGCAGGGACGGCATTCGGGTCTGCCACCGCCTGCTGCGTCGCAGTCGGCCCACCGCATCCCAGGCCGGGCTGTCCCGAAGGGCTCGCCTGTCCAATGTGAAAGGCGCCTTTGAGCTGGCATTCGGAGCATCACCCAGGGGCAAGAGGGTGCTTCTGGTGGATGATGTCTACACCACCGGTTCCACCCTGACAGCTTGCGCCGCCCTGCTGAAAAAGCACGGGGCCGCCGAGGTCTCGGCCTTGGTTTTTGCCAGGCGGGACATGACACGTTAACGGTTGAAGGAGCGATTGAGATGAACCCATCGGTTGTGGTCGGAGTTGTGCAGTTTGATGTGGTGGAAGGGGGGCTTGAGGCCAACCTTACGCGGGCCTTTCAGGGGCTGATGAAGCTGGCCGAGGCAGGGTGCCATTTGGCGGTGCTGCCTGAGATGTGGAGCTGCGGGTTCGACAACAAAAACCTTGAGACCATGGCCCGGGAGACCCCGGAGATCCTGGCCCGCCTCCAAGCCTTTGCCGCGAGGGAGAACATGGTGGTGGCAGGCTCTTTGCCCGAAGAGGCGGACGGAGCGGTGGTCAACACCCTGTACGCTGTGGACCGGGACGGGGAGATAAAGGGGGCGTACCGCAAACTTCATCTTTTTTCCCCCACAGGGGAGGATCTCCATTTTACCGCCGGCAGCGAGGCTGTGGTGGCCGAGACCTCCATCGGTCGGCTGGGGCTCATGGTCTGTTATGATCTTCGGTTTCCTGAACTGGCGCGGGGGCTGGTCCTGGATGGCGCCGAAATCCTCGTGGTCCCGGCCCAGTGGCCGGCGGCGCGCCTTGTGCACTGGGAGACGCTCCTCAAGGCCCGGGCCATGGAGAACCAATGCTTTGTGGTGGGGGCCAACCGGGTGGGGCGCTCCGGAAACCTTATTTACAAAGGTGCTTCCCAGGTGGTGTCGCCCCTGGGGGATGAGCTGGCCCACGGGGGCAGTGCGGACGGCGAGGTGGTGGCCCTTATGGACCGGAAGGTCATGGTCTCTGCCCGTGAGCACGTCCCTTGCCTTGAAGAACGGCGCCCCATGTGTTACAGCAGGCGATTGACAGAAAGAGCATGATCGTGCGGGGCATGGGTTTTCAGCGACGGGGTCTCCGCACACCGGCATGTGACAAACCCCCGTCGATACAGGGGAGGTCTCCATGGAACGAAGGTGTTCAGGTGAACTGGTTTACGATTGCTTTCCCGCCCTTTCCAGGGTTTCCTGGCTGTTTCACGGCTGTTTTACGCGCAAAGGCGGGGTGAGTACCGGCCCCTTTCAGGGCCTCAACGCCGGGGTGTCTTCCGGTGATGACGGTGAGGCTGTGGCCGCCAACCGGCAGGCGATTCTGCAGGAGAGCGGCGGCAGCGAGCTGGTGGTGCTCTCCCAGGTCCACGGAAACGCCGTTCATGTTCACGCCGGGCCGGAGCTCGGGCCGGTGGAGGCCGACGCCGTGGTGACGGACCGCCCAGGTGCCATGCTCACCATCCTCACCGCCGACTGCCAGGCCGTGGTTCTTGCCGACCCCGTCAGGAAGGTGGTGGCCAATGCCCATGCGGGATGGCGCGGCAGCGTGGCAGGCGTTCTGTCCGCCACTGTTTCAGTGATGACAGACCGGTTTGGGTGCCGCCCGGAAGATCTCCTGGCGGGCATCGGGCCGTCCCTGGGGCCTTGCTGTGCAGAGTTTGTCCATTACAAAACAGAGCTGCCCCGGTCCTTTTGCACCCATCGGGTGGGGTTCAACCATTTTGATTTCTGGGCCATCAGCCGGGACCAGCTCTGTGATGCCGGCCTTTCGGCGTCGAACATAGCCGCTGCCCAGTGCTGCACCCGATGTGACGAGGAACATTACTATTCGTACCGGCGGAATCATACAACCGGCCGGATGGCCACGGTGATCGGCATCAAACCGTCGGCCCCATAAAGACGATCGACAATTAATGGAATCATGATGAAACTTAGCGATTGTACCCTGCTATGGAACCGGGAGGTAAGCCCCGGATACTATCACATGGGCCTTGAGGCCCCGGCGCGCTACACCGAAGCCGCGCCCGGACAGTTCGTGATGCTCAAAGCAGAAAAGGGCGGCACCCTGCTGCGACGGCCTTTTTCCATCCATGACGTCACAACACAAGGGGACAAGACCGTTGTCACTCTCCTTTACAAAGTGGTGGGCCCCAATACCCGCGTCTACGCCGGGATGAAAGAAGGGGACGTCCTCAGCATGCTCGGTCCCCTGGGCAACAGGTTCACCGAGCCCCAGGCCGGGGAGACCACCTTTCTTGCCGGGGGTGGCATCGGCATTGCGCCCATGCTGCTGCTGGCCAGGCGCATTCTTGCAAAGGGGGGATCGCCTTCGGACCACACCGTTTTTATCGGCGGGCGCACCCGGGAGGATGTCCTGGCCGAAGAGGCGTTCCGTGAGCTCGGGTTCCCTGTCGTGGTGACCACAGACGACGGCTCGGCTGGAGAAAAAGGACGGATTACAGCGCCCATGGCCCGTCTTTTGAACGAAAAAAATCCGGCCAAGGTCTATGCCTGCGGGCCCCATCCCATGCTGGTGGGGGTTGCGGATCTCATGGACGGTCACGACGCCCTGTGTGAGCTCTCCCTGGAGATTATCATGGCCTGCGGCATGGGGGCCTGCATGGGATGCGTGGTGGAATCCAGCGACGAGGATGCGCCGTACCGCCATGTCTGTATCGACGGGCCGGTGTTCGATGCCCGCACCATCAAGGTGTAAGCAAGGAGGGGTTGTGACGGACAGATTGCAGAACATACGCCTCACCGAAAAGGTGAAGGCGGCCGGTTGAGCGGCCAAGGTGGATCCAGGGGTCCTGGATCGCGTGGTCAAAGGGTTGAAGGTGACCCGTCCCCCCGAGCTTCTCGTGGGGGTGGACGGTGCCGATGATGCCGGCGTGTATCAACTCAGCGGGGAGACGGCACTGATCCAGACCCTTGATTTTCTGACGCCGGTCACCGATTCCCCTTACGACTTCGGTCGCATTGCAGCAGCCAACTCCCTGAGCGACGTGTATGCCATGGGTGGGCGGCCGCTGACGGCCATGAACATCGTCTGTTTTCCCACGGACTCCCTGCCCGAAGAGGTGCTGGCCGAGACCCTTGCAGGGGGCCTTGAGACCATCCATGAATCCGGGGCCTGCCTGGTGGGCGGACACAGCGTGGACGACGCCGAGTTCAAATACGGCCTGTCCGTCACCGGCGTGGTGCACCCCAAGCGCCTTCTGACCAATGGCGGGGCGCGCACCGGAGACGCCCTGATCCTCACCAAGCCCCTGGGCAGCGGCCTGCTGTCCACGGCCATCAAGGGGCAGGTGGCCGGAGCCGAGGCGTCGCGCCTTCTCGTGGAGGTGTGTGCCGCCTTGAACAAGTCGGCGGCCGAGGCCCTTGACACCTTTCACCCTACGGCCTGCACCGATGTGACGGGGTTTGGCTTTGCAGGGCACGCCCTGGAGATGGCACGGGGTGCAAAAAAACGATTTGTGGTGTCCGCCTCCTCCCTTCCGGTGATGGAAGGGGCGCTGGAGTATGCGGAGATGGGGCTCCTGCCCGCCGGGGCATACCGGAACCGTGATTTCTGCGGCACGTCGGTGGAGGTCTTTCCTTCGGTGCCCCGCAGCCTTGCGGATCTGATCTTTGACCCCCAGACCTCCGGGGGGCTTCTGGTGACCCTGCCCGCATCCGAGGCTGAATCCTGCCTTTCCGTCATGAAAGGGCTGGGCGTGGAGGCTGCCGTGGTGGGTGAGGTGGCCGGTGAGTCGAGTTGCGGATCGGTGGAGTGCATTTGAGGAATCGGGGTGGCAAGGGAGGGAAGGAATCCCCTGTGGCCCCCTGATTTGATGCGTTTACCGGTAGGCGGTGTGTTGCGGATGTGCCTGAATGTCTCATGGGTTGCGTGATATAAGTCTTTAAAAACTATGATGTTCAGTGCTCTTTGGAATTGACTTTCAGCAATTCGCATGATAGGTGAGTCAAGGCTGAGTTGACTTCCGTAATGCCTTGTGTTGCGGGTTCGAGGAAGGAACACTGTGAACAAAGAGATTGCTCAGATCCTCAAAGAGTTATCGTATTACAGCAGTCTGGGGCTTCAGGTTGCCATTTCGATACTGCTGGGTGTCGGCGTAGGGATTTTTCTGGATCGCTTTTTCGGAACGACCCCCGTGCTGATGCTTGTCTTCCTCGTTTTGGGTATTGCTGCCGCATTTCGGAATCTTCTTCTTGCGGTCAAAAGAAGCAAAAAACTGTAGGCGAATGGGAGATTTACATGGGGGTGCAGCAGAAAATACTGGGGTTCGTTACACGGGCCAATTGGGTGCTTCTTGCCCTGGCTGCTGTGTTGGGACCCATTTTTTTTTCTGCTGACGTGGCCATGGGCCTCACCTGCGGCGCCCTCATCGTAACAGTCAATTTCCATCTCCTTGCCCGTACCCTGGAAAAGGGGCTCAGGCCCAGGAAACTTGCGTCGAGGAATGTGATCCTGGCAAAGTACTATGTCAGGTTTTTGATAAGTGCGGTACTAATCTTTTTTCTCATTTCAAAGCACCTTGTGGATCCGCTGGGGCTCATTCTCGGACTCTCTGTGGTCGTGGTGAGTGTCACCCTGGCAACGGTGTGCGAACTGATGAAACTCATCTTTAAGGAGGCGGTGTAAGGATGGCACATCCCTTTTTGTTCCTGGTTGATTTCTTTGACGTCAATGGGGCTCTTTATCATTATGCTCACAAGTATCCCCATGTGATGTACACGTGGCTGGTGATGCTCCTGCTTGCGGGAATCGGTTTTGTTGCGGCTCGCAAGCCCGCCCTTATCCCCACCAAGGGGCAGAACTTCTTCGAAATCGTCATCGGCGGACTGGAAGATTTCCTCGTCGAGACGGTGGGGGAGGAGGGACGCTGGTTTACCCCCCTTGCAGCCACGATTTTCATTTTTATCTTTGTCTCCAACCTCATCGGTCTGGTGCCGGGTTTCTTTCCGCCCACGGCGACCCTGAACACAACCGGCGCCTGTGCCCTGGTGGTGTTCTGCTTCACCCACTTCATCGGCGTGAAGTATCACGGGGTCAAATACGTGAAGCACTTCATGGGCCCCGTCTGGTGGATGGTTCCCCTCATCATGCCCATTGAGATCATCGGTCACCTGGCCAGGGTGCTCTCCCTCTCGTTCCGTCTTTTCGGCAACATGATGGGTCACGAGCTGGTCCTGGGGATCCTCTTTATGCTGGCCGGTCTTTACTTTGCCCCGCTGCCCATCATGGCCCTGGGGATCTTTGTTGCCTTTGTTCAGGCCTTCGTGTTTTTCCTGCTCTCCATTATTTACTTTCAGGGCTCTCTGGAACACGCACACTGATCGGCATCGCACACTGCTTTTGGATTACACGGCTTACACATTGGGATAATGGAAGAAGCCGAATATCAATACACACTACATTAAGGAGAAACAAATGGAAGCATTACAGTTCTTCGTGGTCAGCTCTTTTTCTGCCGCACTTGCCATCGCCATCGCAGCTTTCGGATGTGGCATCGGCCAGGGTATGGGTCTCAAAGCCGCCGTTGAAGGGATCGCAAGAAACCCCGAATCTTCCGGTAAAGTAACTGTAACCATGCTCATCGGTCTTGCCATGATCGAATCACTCTGTATCTACGCTCTGGTTATCGCGCTGATCCTTATCTACGCGCATCCCCAGGCTGCAGCCATCGCAGGTCTCCTCGGATAATTCCGGGCAACCTCGTTGTCTCTGAGCACATTCAGGGCCGGATCGTTGACAAAACGATCCGGCCCTTTTTTTTGAGCTTGCCTTCGACGGCCAGTTTTTTGAAAAAAGCTGGGCCAACCCTTTTTGCGTGTAGCCCAAAGCACATGGCTCACCCATATCAGTAATGCCGCCGGAGTGGCTCTGAAAAACCTGCTTGACAAACCCAATCCATAAAATCGGGCACAAATCTGGTCCCCGGCAGTGTCACCGTAGGCATTAATGAACTGAACGGCTGCCTGCGCTTTACCATTGAAAACAGACGCTTTGATTGTCTCGGAAAGATCCCTTGACCCCCAGAAAGCCAATCATATATAGTATGAAAGTTAAGGGCATGGTATCGGTAAGGTCGCGGACCCTTCCGGGCATGCTCCCTTTTTTTACCGGCTGCATCTACGTGGTTTTATTGATCGCCCTGCTATCCAACCATTGCCATCGCAACCCGTGTTCCGGCGAAGCGGTGTTGTTACTCTGGAGTTCTGGCCCATGCCGTTCCTGATATTGAAATACCAGGGAAAAATGATCCGGCAATATACCGTGGAGTATGGTCGCCCCTTATCCATCGGTCGCAATGAGAAGAACGATGTCATCATCGGCAACCTGGCCGTCTCCGGCTTTCATGCCCGTGTGGAGTTCCGTGAAAACAACGTGGTCGTATCGGACCTTGAGAGCAAGAACGGAACATACGTCAACGGAAATCGCATCAAAAAGGCGGTGTTGACAAACGGCGACGAGCTCGGGGTGGGCAAGCACCAGCTTCTCTTTTCCGAGCACCGGGCCGATGTCACCTTTCAGGAGACACCCCTGACGGCCACCAAGGCAGGCAGCCTTGATGTGACCATGGCCATTGATACCTCGGAGCTGAAAAACGGCAGGCAAAAGGAGCTGAAGGGCGTTTCAGCCAAGCCCCTGCCCATCCTGGTGTTTAAGAAGGGGGGCAAGGGACGCATCGAGCTGGAGGGGCGCTATACCCGTATGGGAAGCGCCCGATCAAACGAGGTGGTGGTCAAGGGGTTTTTCGTGGGAAAGCGTGCGGCCACCGTGGTTCGTCGTGACGACGGGTATTACCTGAACCACGTCTCCGGCCTTATCAAGCCTAAGCTGAACGGGGCCAAGGTGGGCAAGGAGCCCGTGAAGATGACCCATGGCGACACGGTCTCCCTCGGGCAATCCAATTTGCGGTTTCTCTCCAAGGTGCGTATGCGAAAGGTGGACGGACCGGGAGCTGACGACGCCCCGGAGGTACCGGCTTCCCCGGCCTGATCATCCGGCCTCATTGCGGTTTTGTTTATTCAGCCGCCCCTCCTCAAGCGGGAGGGGCGGCTTTTTTATTGGGCCGCCGGGGTGTTGGGGAGGGACTCCTTGAGATAGCGACCGGTGACGGAGTGCGGGTTGGCCGCGATCTCTTCAGGGGTGCCGACGGCCACGATGGTGCCGCCGCCCTCACCCCCTTCCGGCCCCAGGTCGATGACATGGTCGGCGCACTTGATGACATCCAGGTTGTGCTCGATGATGAGGATGGTGTTCCCCGCGTCCACCAGCCGGTTGAGAACCAGCATGAGCTTTCGGATGTCCTCCAGGTGCAGGCCGGTGGTGGGCTCGTCAAGGATGTAGACGGTGTGGCCGCCTCCCTTTTTAGAAAGCTCCCTGGCAAGCTTGATGCGCTGGGCTTCGCCACCTGACAGGGTGGTGGCGGCCTGGCCCAGGTGGATGTAGCCCATGCCCACCTCGATGAGGGTTTCCAGTTTGGCCCGCAGCACCGGATAGCTTTTGAAGAATTCAAAGGCCTGGTTTACCGTCATGTCCAGCACGTCGGCGATGTTTTTGCCCCGGTAGCGCACATCAAGGGTGTCCCGGTTGTAGCGTTTTCCGCCGCAGACGTCGCAGGGCACATAGACGTCGGGCAAAAAGTGCATTTCGATCTTGACGATGCCGTCCCCCTGGCACGCCTCGCAACGTCCCCCCTTCATGTTGAAGCTGAACCGTCCCTGTTTGTATCCCCGTTCTCTGGCCTCCTTGGTTTTTGCGAAAATATCGCGAATGGCGTTGAAGAGCCCTGTGTAGGTGGCCGGGTTGGACCGTGGGGTCTTGCCGATGGGGGATTGATCGATGCCGATGACGCGGTCCACCAACGAGAGACCCTCAAGGCGCGTGTAATCACCGGGACGTTCTTTGGCGCTCGAAAGCTTCTGGGAGAGGACCCGCTTTAAGGTGGTGAGCACCAGGGTGGATTTGCCCGAGCCCGAGACTCCGGTGACACAGGTGAGGGTTCCCAGGGGAAAGTCCACGGTGACCTCTTTCAGGTTGTTGGCCCGGGCTCCCATGAGGGTCAGGCACCCTTTGTCGTGGGGGCGTCGCTTCAGGGGCGGCTCAATGCCCCGGCGTCCTGAAAAATAGAGGCCGGTGAGGGACTCTTCGCAGGCGGTGATGCCCGAAGGAGGGCCGGAGTAGACCACCTGCCCTCCCCGAATTCCGGCGGCGGGCCCCATGTCGATGAGGTGGTCTGCGGCGTAGATGGTGTCGGTGTCGTGTTCCACCACAAGCACGGTGTTTCCCAGGTCCCGGATTTTTTTCAGGGTGTCGATGAGGCGTCGGTTGTCCCGTTGGTGGAGGCCGATGCTGGGTTCGTCCAGCACATAAAGAACCCCGGAGAGCTTGGAGCCGATCTGGGTGGCCAGGCGGATGCGCTGGCTCTCCCCGCCGGAGAGGGTGGTGGCGCCCCGGGAGAGGGTGAGGTAGGAGAGGCCCACATCGGTGAGAAAGGTGAGGCGGCTGGTGAGCTCCCTCAGAATGGGGGCCGCCACCAGGGCTGTTTTTCCTGAAAAGGAGAATTCCGAGAGGGTGGCAAGGGCCTTTTCTACGGACATGGCGGTGATGTCGGAGATGGCATGGCCGTCGATGCGCACGGCCCGGGCCAGGTCGTTGAGGCGCGAGCCCCGGCATGCAGGGCAGGGGTGTTGGGTCATGAACCGGCGGACGTCCTCTTTTTCCGATGCGGTGGTGGCGTCGTCCAGCCGCTTTTGAAGGGCGGGAATCACCCCTTCAAAGGGGGTTTCATAGGTGACCCGTCGCCCTTTTTTCTCAAAGTAGAACGGGATGGTCTCCTTTCCCGACCCTTTCAGGACCACTTTTTTAAAGGCTGCGGAAAGCTCTCGAAACGGTGTGTAGATGGAGGTGCCGTAATGGTGGGTGAGGGCATCCAGGAATTCTGCGAACTGAACGGAGCTTCGCGACGCCCAGGGTGCCACCGCCCCTTCCCGGAGGGAGAGGTCCGGGTCCGGGACAATGAGTCCCGGGTCGAACCCTTCGGTGGTTCCCAGGCCACCGCAGCGCTGGCAGGCTCCCTGGGGGGAGTTGAAGGAGAAGGTGGCCGGCGTGTAATCGGGCAGGGTGATGCCGCACTCGCTGCACCCTTTTTCTTCGGAGTAGAGGATGGTGTGGCGAACCTCCGTGCTTCCCTCGGCAAGAAGGTCGATCCCCGCCTTTCCGTCTGCGGTGCGGGCGGCAAGCTCCAGGGAGTCGGCCAGGCGGTTTCGCATGCCCTCTTTGATGACGATGCGGTCGATGATCACGTCAAAGGGGTGGTCATCCACACGAAATCCCTCGGGGAGGTCGTCGAGTTCGTAGAGTCGGCTTCCCACGCGGACCCGCGAATACCCTTCTCGCCTGAGGCGCCTGAGCATGGCCGCCGCGGCATCGGGTGCCATGGCCGGAAGGGGGGCCGTGATCAGGATCCGTGTGCCCTCGGGCTCGTCAAGGACCTCACCGATGATCTCATCCAGGGACCGGAAGCCCACCTCCTTGCCGCATGAAGGACAGTGGGGCGTGCCCGCCCGTGCATAGAGAAGTCGCAGGAAATCGTAAATCTCGGTGACGGTTCCCACCGTGGACCGGGGGTTGTGGGAAGAACTCTTCTGCTCGATGGCGATGGCCGGCGAAAGCCCGTCGATAAAGTCGACGTCGGGTTTTTCCATCTGCCCTAAAAACTGACGGGCATAGGTGGAAAGGGACTCAACGTATCGCCTCTGGCCCTCTGCGTAGAGGGTATCAAAGGCCAGGGACGATTTGCCCGATCCCGAAAGCCCGGTGACCACCACCAGGGCATTTTTAGGAAACGAGACGTCGATGTTTTTCAGGTTGTGCTGCCGGGCTCCGGATATTGTGATCTCAGGTTGAACCATGGTGTGTTTGATTCCTGATGAAGGGCATGGTGCGCCGCCTGAGGGCGGCGCAAGGTTTCCGCATCCGTATTTACCTGCGGATTCGGTTTCGTGCCTGCATGGCGGCCATGTGCATGGCGGAAAGGAGGCTGCCTTCCGAGGCGATGTTTTTCCATGCGATGTCGTAGGCAGTGCCGTGATCCACGGAGGTGCGGATGATGGGAAGCCCCAGGGTGGTGTTCACCCCGTCATGGAAATGGACCATCTTAAACGGGATGAGGCCCTGGTCGTGGTACATACAGACCACGGCGTCATAGTGCCCCTCGGCGGCCTTGAAAAAGACCGTGTCCGGGGGCAAGGGATCGCTGATGGCACATTCCGGATGCAGGGCCCGTGCTGTTTCCACGGCCGGGGCAATGAGGCGGCTCTCCTCGTCGCCAAAGAGGCCCTCTTCCCCGGCATGGGGGTTCAGGCCTGCCACGCCGATGCGCGGACTCTCCACCCCGAATCGCTCGGTGAGGGAACGGGCTGTGAGGCTGATGAGGTCGGTGATCTTGGCGGGTGTGAGTTGGCGAACCACCTCCTGCAGGGGGATGTGGATGGTGACCAGCACCACCTTGAGGCGGTCTCCGGCCATCATCATGGCGAACTCCGTGGCGCGGGTGCGGGAGGCGATGAGCTCGGTGTGCCCGTGAAATTCGGATCCGGCCAGCTTCATGGCCACCTTGTGGATGGGGCCGGTGACCATGGCATCGCACTCTCCGGAAAGGGCCAGGTCCACAGAGCGGGTGATGGCATCGATCATGGCCTGGCCCGTACGGGCCGTGGGGGCTCCGGGTACCACTTCGTCGGGGGCCAGGGAGGAGACGGGGAGAAGGTCCATGGTGCCCGGGGTAAAGCGGGCCTCGCTGACCGAGCTGACAGTCCGGATCGTTAAGGGTACGCCGGTGGTTTCAACGGCTCTTGCCATGGTTGCTTCGTCGCCCACGAGCAGGGGGCGCATGTTTTCATGGGCTTTTGGGGAGTGAAAGGCTTTGGCGGCGATTTCCGGGCCGATCCCGCAGGGATCGCCCATGGTCAGGGCCAGCAGGGGAAGCTGGGTCATGTGTGCTCCTTTATTATATAGGGCGGGCACGGATGGTGGGGGCGCCGACACCCTTGGGGTTCTGCTGTATGGTTCCGGAATTCTGCGATAAACATGATGACAGCATGCGAACAGCCGGATACCGGGCTTCTTCCACCTATATATATCAGCAGCGTTGGTTCAGGGGAATGCAAAAAAGAGAATGAAAGGGACCAATGGGTGGGATGAAAATATGTTGCCTCGGGAGGAACTCCCAGGGGCATCCCCTATGTTGTGGTGGGCATCGGGCATGGGGCAACAGGTTGGGGGGAGGCCGTGAAAGGGGTGTTTTATGGGGCCCTTGGGGGCAACGCCCCAGGGGGGTGTGGGAGAAAAAAGGGGAACTCACCTAAGGGGGCTAAATGGTGCAGTATTTGGGGTGATCCGATGGGGTGGCAGGGTGGGTATGCTGAAAAATGGAGCAAATCAGAGCAATATGAAGAAAACGCGAGTTTTTGTATTTGTCGTCTTTGGAAAGGAAACCGTGGATCATTCGAATATAGTTAGATAAAACAGTGTTGAAGAATCGGGAATATTTATGGGGGGTTGCGAGAATCCATAATTGTATTGTGTATCATAACGGTATCTTATGTTGTCATGTGGGGGCGTTGCGGCGGATCCTGAAAATCGAAGATATTCGGGTTGACGGGGTCATCACGTTGGATTAATACCATTTTACATCACTATGGGGGATCCCGTCCTCTGTTTCTATCCTTGGTATTCTACAATGTATCGGGAATAATCAGAAATTTTGGTGGTTTTCTAACGAGCCCTGTAAAGGGAATAGCCTCTTATTGTTTTTTATTTGGTGAGCATACTGTATGGAATCGGTTTGGAATAATGTTAAAGCTGTGCTGGAGGAAAGACTCCCCGGACACAGTTTCCGAATGTGGATTGAACCTGTAAAGTTCGAGGACAGGAGTGGGAATGACTTTCGAGTCTCGTGCCCCAACCTGTTTTCAAAAAAGCGGGTTCAGGATCACTACGGTTCCATGATTCAGAATGAAGTTCGGACCCTTCTCGGGTCAGATATCAGTCTCTGTTTTGATGTTCGCAAGGGAACAAACGGCGTAAGCCGCGGCCCCGTAGTAAAAAAAGGGCTGAAGAAGGTGGATACCCAGCTGGTCATTCCCAACGTGGCCAACCCCGTGATGCACAGCGGTCGCATGCTGAGGCCCGACTTTACCCTGGACGACTTTGTGGTCTCCGGTAACAACGATTTTGCCTACTCAGCGGCCCTGTCCCTTGCCTCATCCACCCAGGCCCAGAACAGCTCCCTGTTTCTGCTGTCCGATACGGGGATGGGCAAAAGCCACCTGACCCAGGCCATCGGTCATCACATCAACCGGAAGAAGCCCGGGGAGCGTGTCTACTACATCACGGCCGAAGACTTCACCAACGAAATGATCGGGTCGTTTAAAAATGACACCGCCGGTCAGTTCAAGGAGAAGTACCGTTCCCAGTGTGATGTGCTGCTGTTGGAAGACGTCCATTTTCTGGGCGGCAAAGAGCGCACCCAGATCGAGCTGGCCATGACACTGGACTACCTCATGGAGTCCGGCAAGAAGATCATGTTCTCCAGCTGCTATCTGCCCAATGACATTCCCAAGATGAACGAGCAGCTGGCATCCCGGTTTACCTCCGGGCTGATCTCTCCCATCGAGGACCCCAATTTCAGGACCCGCGTTCGGATCCTGAAAAAGAAGGCCGCCAAAAAAGGGCACCAGCTTCCCATGGATATCATTGAGTACCTGGCCGGTGAACTCACCGACAACATTCGCCAGCTGGAAAGCGGTCTGGTGTCTGTGACGGCCAAGTCATCTCTCATGGGCGTGCCCCTGGATCTTGATCTGGCCGAAAGCGTGGTGAAGAACATCGCCACCAAGAAGAAGCGCGTTACCATTGATGTGATCAAAAAGCTTGTTTGTCGTGAATTTAATATCACACCCACCGACATTGTATCCAAGTCACGAAAAAAGACCATCGTGAAACCCCGCCAGGTGGCCATCTACCTCTCACGCCGATACACCGACCAGCCCCTTCAGGCCATTGGGAAAAATTTCAATCGGTACCACGCAACGGTCATGCATGCCGTGGGAACCATTGAAAAGGACATCCGTCAGGAAGTCCAGATGCGAAATCAGATCGAGTATCTTTCCAGAAAGATTGAAAACGGCGATTTTTAGGACGGTTTTCTGAAGAAGCATGCAGAGGCATTGCTGCGACGAAGACCGTTTGAAGGCGTGTTGTTTTTGTGCTCTCACGTAAACAATGATCGCGTGTAAGCGAGTGGTTTTTTCCTTTCACCTTCAGCTGGAGGGTCTTATGATTTCATCGAATGAACCCGTCTGGGGATCTGACAATAAAAAGAAACGTCGCATCCAGGAGATCCTGGAAAAGTTGAATCGGGCCGAGGTCATCGCCCGCGGCCTGGGTATTGAACCTCACGAAATTATCCGCCTCAAAGAGGAGGGGCTTCGTGAGTTGGACCGCCAGAAACACTGGTAGTGGGGACAACATGGAATTAAGGAGAAAGGCGCGTTCCGCCCTTGCGAAAATATACGGGAAGGAGCGTCTGAAGACATCAAAGGAAGACTGCGTCTGCTACGCGTACGATGCGCGAAATGCGCGATGCATCCCCGATGCGGTGGTGTTCCCCGTAAGTGCCGAGGAGATCTCCCGCACCCTGGCCCTGGCCTCTGAACTGGGGTTTCCCGTGGTGCCTCGGGGCAGCGGGACAGGAACCACCGGGGGCTCGGTGGCCGTGGAAGGGGGCGTGGTCCTTGTGACCACCCTCATGAACCGCATCGTCGAGATTGATGCGGACAACTTCATCGCCGAGGTGGAGCCCGGGGTGATCACCGGCGATTTTCACAGGGCCGTGGAGGCCAAGGGGATGTTCTACCCGCCGGATCCCTCCAGCGCAGGGATCTCCACCCTGGGGGGGAACGTGGCCGAATGTGCGGGCGGTCCCCGGGCCGTGAAGTATGGTGTGACCCGGGATTATGTCCTGGGCGTGGAGGCGGTCCTGCCCACCGGGGAGATCGTCCATACCGGCGTGCGAACCGCCAAGGGTGTGGTGGGGTACGATCTGACCCGTCTTCTGGTTGGGTCCGAAGGGACCCTGGCCGTTATCACCCGGATCCTGCTCAAGCTCTTGCCCCTGCCTGCAGCCACCGCCACCCTCAAGGTCTCCTTTGAAAGCATGGAAGAGGCGGCCGAGGCCGTCTCAAAGATCATCGCCTCAGGGACCCTGCCCCGCTGCGTGGAGTACATGGACGAAGCCTCCATTGTCTGCGCCCAGTCCATCGCCGATCTGAACCTTCCTGAAGGGTGCCGTTCCATTTTGCTCATCGAGGTGGACGGCTCGGCGTCGGAGGTGGCCACCTCCATGGAAGAGGTGGTAACGATCGTCAAGGAGGCGGGGGCCATGGCCGTGGAGGAGGCCCGTGACGCCGAAGAGGCCAAGCGTCTCTGGACAGTGCGCAAGAAGGTGTCGCCTGCCCTCTACCTCTTCGGGCCGGACAAGATCAACGAAGACATCGTGGTGCCGCGAAGCGCCATTCCCAGGATGGTCAAAAAGATCGAATCCCTCAAAAAAGAGTACGGCCTTCCCATGGTGAGCTTCGGCCACGCCGGGGACGGCAACATCCACTTCAACGTCATGATCGATAAAAAGGACGCAGCCCAAAAGCTCAGGGCCGATGCCGTCATCGACGAGATCTTCGACCACACCCTGGCCCTGGGAGGGACCCTCTCCGGCGAACACGGGGTGGGGATCACCAAGCGGGAGTACATCGGAAGGGAGATCGGGGAGAAAGAGCTGGAGATCATGAGGGGCATCAAAAAACTCTTCGACCCCAAGGGCATCCTCAATCCGTCCAAGATTTTTTGACGCGTAAATGCCTCGCCTCCGGCGGCCAGGGGATAATCCCCTGGACCCCAGGTTGCCAATGGCCTCGGGGACAGTCCATTGGCCTATATTTTTCGATTATTAAGACACGCATCCCAATCTGCTTTCAAGGGGGCACAACGTGCCACCGGAGGCAGCGCGGTTAAATCCATAATGGACTCGTAGCGACAACGTATCCTGTTGCATCGAAGCTTGTGCGTCAGCCCGTACAAACCCTCAGCGGTTATGTCGGGCGTAGCCCGAGCCGAAGGCCATTGCGCTTTGCTCTGAGGAACGAAGGGCAAAGCGCAATGGCAATCAGCTTTCGAGGTGGCTCACCTCGCCGCCGGAGGCTTTTTGCCAGTTACTCTGTTTTTGTATGAAAAAAACAAAAACCCGCCAGGGCACCTCGATATGGGGTGAGGTCCTGTCGGGTTTTTTTGATGGTGTGTCGTGTGGTGCTTACTGGAGCCGTGCGGGCATGGCCTCGGTGTTCATGAGGTCCTCGATGAGCTCCATGCGATCGTTCTGGTCCCGCTCGATGATGCATTTCAGGCAAAGGGCGCAGTGTTTGGTGCACACCTTGTCGTTGATGTCGAAGTTGCCGAAGCAGTCGAGGTAGGCTTCCGATTTCTGGACGAAGACAATATCGTTATGCATAGGTCCCCTTATGGTTTAATGGCGTTTCGGTACCCTGTTGGTGCCTCAGGCCGTTGATGTCGTCAGCAGTGTCATCATGTCGTTGTGAATCTTGCCGTTGGTGGCAAGCATTTCTGCGTCCCCGGGCGTAAAGGTCTCGCCGCTGAAGCCGGTGACGCGGGCCCCTGCCTCCTGGGCGATGAGGACCCCGGCAGCCGTGTCCCATGCCTTGAGATTTTCTTCCCAGAAGCCGTCGAATCGTCCGGCGGCCAGGTAGCAGAGGTCCAGGGCGGCGGATCCCAGGCGGCGGACCCCCTGGGCAGCGTCCAGGCAGGCCTCGAAGCGTGCCATGAGGCCGGGCAGGATCTCTCGGGCGTTGTAGGGAAACCCGGTGACCAGAAGGCTCTCTTCCAGGGTCGGGGCGTCGCTCACCGAGATGGAACGCCCGCAGAGAAAGGCGCCTTCGCCTTTGGTTGCCGTGAAGAGTTCGTTGGTGACGGGGTTGAAGACCACCCCGAAGCAGGTCTCGCCGTGGGCCTGGAAGGCAATGGAGATGGAGAAGAGCGGCAGGCCGTGGGCAAAGTTTGTGGTGCCGTCCAATGGGTCGATGACCCAGCGGTACGGGCTTTTTTTCTCGGTTGCCCCGCTCTCCTCAGCCAGGATGTCGTGATCCGGGAAGGCCCGGGTCAAGGTTTCGATGATGGCCTTTTCCGAGGCGGTGTCCGCCTCGGTGACCAGATCGATGCGCCCTTTGCGGTCGATGTGGAAGGAGCTGTCGACCATGGAGGAGAGAATTTGCCCGCCTTTAAAAACAGCGGAAAGGGCCGTATTTTTAATTGCTTCCATCTTCATGGGTACCACATGTATCCTTTTTGTCCCGGCGAGTCAACATCTATGATGGCACACGGTGCATGACAGCACATCTTGTGTTGCGGTCTACTCCTCAAGGTCCGGGTCATCCTCCGGGAGCTGGTCGGTGATGAGGGTCTCGATCTGGTCTTCGATGCGGTGGAGCAGCGGGGTCAGTGTGGCCCGGTTGAGGGCGGAGATGAGCAGGCCGCCGTGTTCCCGTGAAAGCGCTTCACGCCGCTCTTCATCGGTCTGGTCCATTTTGTTGAAGATTTTAAGGACCGGGATGGCGTCGAGTTTCAGGTCCGAGAGGATCTTTTCCACGGAGTCGATCTGTTTTTCACACTGAGGGTTGGAGGCATCGATGATGTGAAGCAGGAGGTCCGCCGACTCCAGCTCCTCCAGGGTGGCCCGGAAGGAGACCATGAGCTCTTTGGGCAGGTCCCGGATAAACCCCACGGTGTCGGTGATGATCACCTCGATGTCCTTGGGAAACCTTAAGCGCCGGCTGGACGGGTCCAGGGTGGCAAAGAGGCGGTCTTCGGCCAGGACCTTGCTCTGGGTGAGGGTGTTCAAGAGGGTGGATTTCCCAGCGTTGGTGTAGCCCACGATGGAGACCACGGGCACCCCTTTGCGGTTTCGCCGGGCCCGCTGCTGGCCTCGCTGCTTTTTGACGTTTTCGATCTGTTTGGTCAGGGTGGTGATGCGGTCCCTGACCCGCCGCCGGTTGAGTTCCAGCTTGGTCTCGCCGGGGCCCCTGCCGCCGATGCCACCGGTGAGGCGGCTCATGGCGGTGTTCAAGGTGATAAGCCGGGGCAGCATGTACTTGAGCTGGGCCAGCTCCACCTGGAGTTTGCCCTCCCGGGTCTGGGCGCGCCGGGCAAAGATGTCCAGGATCATCTGGGTTCTGTCGATGACCTTGATCTCCACCTGGTCGGTGATGGACCGGATCTGCGCCGGGGAGAGTTCCTGGTCGAAGATGAGGATGGAGGCCCCTTTCTGCATGGCGGCGATGGTGATCTCACTGAGCTTGCCCCGCCCCAGAAGGTGCTTGGGGTCGCTTTTTTTGCGGATCTGGAGCACGGTCTCCAGGATGTCGATGTTGCAGGAGCGGGCCAGTTCATCGAGCTCCCTGAGGGAGGCCATGGCTTCTTTTCTGGGGCGGGTGGTGACGCTTACCAGGATGGCGCGCTCTTCGGCGTCTCCGGCGGCCAGGACCCGCTCTTTGCGGGAGAGCTCCTCTTCCACTTCGCGGACGATGACGTCGAGGTCGTCCCGGAGATGGCCCGGGGCCATGGGGGGGAGCTCACGGGTGGGCTCACCGGTGGCGCCGGTGGTGACATGGGCGGTGTATACCCTGTGGACCGAGCCGTCTGCGGTGAGGGTGACGGCGGCCATGAGGTCGAAGCGCAACAGGGCCAGGTCGGTGTGGTCGTCCCGGGTCAGCCCCTCGTTCTCCTTGAGGTGGGTGTGGATGTAGCGCAGGCCCGACAGGCGGCCGGGCAGGGGGCTGTACCCTTTGAGCTCCGGGATGTAGATCTGGTCCGGGGTCCCTGCGATGACAAACTCCACCTTTCCGGCGCGGTTCGCCAGGACGGCCACCTGCCTGCGGATGTCGTGGCTGATGGCGGCCAGCTCATGGGCCAGCTCGGCGTTGACCGCATAGCCCTGGGGAAGCCTGCGTCGGTAGAGGGATTCGAGTCGTTTTTTCTGGTTGGCCTTCAGGCCGTCGGTGTGACCGTGTACTTTTTTCATTCGCTGTCCGGAAGGGCGTAGTCGCCGATGGCGGCGTTTTCAAATCGGGTGTATTTGCCGATAAAGGTGAGGTGGGCCGTGCCCACGGCACCGTTACGGTTTTTGGCGACGATGATTTCGGCCTTGCCTTTGTTGGGGTTGTTCTCTTCCTTATTATAGACCTCGTCGCGGTAGATGAAGGCGACGATGTCGGCGTCCTGCTCCAGGGAGCCCGATTCCCTCAAGTCCGAGAGGAGGGGGCGTTTTTCCGCACGCTGCTCCAGCATACGGTTCAGCTGGGAGAGGGCGATGACCGGTACATCCATCTCCTTGGCAAGTCCCTTGAGGGAGCGGGAGATCTCCGCGATCTCAAGGTCACGGCGGTCCCCGGTGGTTCCGGAGCCTCGCATGAGCTGAAGGTAGTCCACGATGATGAGGCCCAGCTCGCGGTCGGCTTTGAGACGACGGCACTTGGCCCGGATCTCCATGACGCTGATGTTGGGGGTGTCGTCGATGTAGAGGGGGGCCTGGCTGATGACGCCGGCCGCTTCGGTGACACGCTCCCAGTCTTCGGCGCCGATGGTGCCGCTTTTGAGTTTTTCAGAGTTGACCCTTGCCTCGGCGGTGAGCAGTCGCATGGAGAGCTGCTCACAGCCCATTTCAAGGGAGAAGATGGCCACCAGCTTCTCTTCGAGGACCGCCACGTTCCGTGCCAGGTTGAGAACAAAGGCGGTTTTGCCCATACTGGGTCGGGCCGCCAGGATGATGAGGTCGGTTTTCTGAAGGCCCGAGGTGAGCTTGTCCACCTGGGTATAGCCCGTGGGAACTCCGGTGAAGTCGCTGCCGCTGTTCTGGCGCTCCTCCAGGGTGGTGATGTTGCTGTTGATGAGATCGTTGATATGGGAGAAGGAGGGTTTGATCTTTGAGTTGGAGATCTCGTAGATGGATCCTTCGGCCGTGTCGATGATGGACTCCACGGCTCCCTGCTCTTCCATGCAGTCGTTGATGATGTGAGAGCAGGTCTCAATCATGCGCCGCAGGGAGGACTTGTCCCGGATGATCTCGGCGTGTTTTACCGCGTTGACCGAGTAGGGGGCGCGGTCCACCAGCTGGGAGAGATAGGCGGCACCGCCCACCTCGTCTAATTGCCCTTTTTCCTTGAGCCGGTTGGCCAGGGTCACGATATCCACCGGTTCGGACCGGGCAAAGAGTTCGGCCATGGACTCGAAGATCTTTTCGTGGGCCGGCTTGTAAAAGTCCGGGGGGGTCAGCATCTCAATGACATCCACCAGGGTGTCGTTGTCGATGAGAATAGAGCTCAGGATGGATTCTTCCGCGTCCAGGGCGTGGGGCGGCAGTTTCCCCCGGGTGCCGCCTTCGTCGTTTGACGGGTAGCCGTCCATGGGGCGGTTGCCGGTGGATTTCTTCCTGGGCTTGGGTGGGGCAAAGTTCGTGAGCATGGTGCGCTGGTCTCTTTTTTATCGTCTTTGGGTCTGTCGGGTTTCGGGGTGGACATGCGCTGGTTAAGAGCTATCAGGTCCCTGGGGTGTTGGCAATGTTTTTGCTCATGCCTGTGGCGCAGCCCGGCGGGAAGAGCCGTAAGGGGCGGCTTCCCAGGGTCGGCGCCAAACGAAAAAAGGGGGGCTGCCGGTCTTCGGCTGCCCCCCTTTGCGGCTTTTCACTGGTGGAACGGAGAGGTGATTACTCCTCTTCGCCTTCCTTGGCTTCCGCCTTCACCTCAACGGTGATTTCAGGCTCCACGTCCTTGTAGAGACGGACGGGAATCTTGTAGGTGCCCAGCTCCTTGATGGGAGCGGCCAGAAGCAGCATGCGCTTCTCGATGGTGACTTCCTGGCCCTTGAGGGCTTCCAGGATGTCCTGGGCAGTGATGGAACCGTAGAGGCGCTCTTCCTGGCTGACCTTGGCCATGAGGGTGCAGGAAATTTCCTGTACTTTCTTGGCCAGCTCTTCAGCCTGCTCGCGCTCTTTGGCGATCTGGAGTTCAAATCGAGCTTTCTGCTGCTCCAGAAGCTTTCTGTTCTGGGGCGTGGCAAGAACGGCTTTCCCGCGGGGGAGGAGGTAGTTGCGTGCGTAGCCGTCCGCAACGGTAGCCTCGGTGCCGATGATGCCCAGAGTATCGATGGTTTCCGTTAAAATAACTTTCGTTGCCATATTATCCTCCGCTGAAGGGGGGCACCCCTTCAAAGTGAACCCGGAACCGTGTCCGGATTTCCGGCGTTGTTCAGTTGGTCATCGAAGCGGCGCAAAGCCGCTTTTCGCATTATGATTCCAGGTTTCCGACGTAAGGAAGCAGTGCGATGGTACGTGCACGCTTGATCTCACGGGTAAGAATTCGCTGGTGCTTGGCACAGGTGCCGGTAATGCGACGGGGAATAATCTTGCCGCGCTCAGAGATGAAGTACTTGAGTACGCGGGTTTCCTTGTAGTCGATGACGATGCTGGAGTCGGCACAGAAACGGCAGACCTTCCTGCGGTGGTAAGTCCTTTTACGGCCTCCCTTGCGTCCGGGTTTCCCTTTTCCTTTTCCTCGTGCTGGTGCGGCCATCTTAGTCCTCCTCTTTGGTCTCAGGTTCTGCAGGTTCCTCAGCTTTTTCCTCTTCGGCAGGTGCGTCGGCAGCGGGAGCTTCTTCGGCTTTTTCTGCTTCAGCCTCAGGTGCAGTTTCTGCCTCAGCGGCAGCGGCTTCAGCCTGCTCTTTTTCTGCGAGGACGTCGTCAGGGTTGACGTCGTCGCCGAGGATGATGGTCATGAACTTGAGGAATTTGTCGTCAAGACGGAAGTTTCGTTCCAGCTCGGAAATGAGGGTGCCGTCGCCGCAGAAATCAACGCGAACATACTGTCCACGGGCTTTTTTGCGGATGTCGTAAGCCAGCTTGCGTACGCCCCAGTCATCGAACTCGATCAGGACGCCTTTGTAGGCAGCGATGATCTCTTTGACCTTGTCGTAACGCTGGTTGCGGACCTCCTCGCCCAGATCGGGATCGAGGATGAATACGGTTTCGTAACGTCTCATGTAACCTCCTTATGGATGTAAAGCCCTGTAATTTAAGACAGAGCAAGGATCGGTAGGCCGGTATCGGCCTCGAAAAAACTATCCTTATTAACACCCTTTCCAAAAAGATGTCAAGGGATGATGCGCAGGGCATGGGCGCGTGCCAGTTCCCGTATCTTTTTCTTGTCCAGTTTCTGCACGGCGGTCAGGGGCATTTCGTCCACAAAAAATACGGACCGGGGAACCGCGTAACGGGCCACGCGCTCCTTGAGAAAGGTGATGAAGTCCTCCGGGGTGATGCGTCCCTTGTACCCTGCCTTGGGCTGAACGCAGATGATGACCCGTTCGCTTCCCTCCCGGTTGCCGTCCGGGACCCCGACAGTTGCTGCGTGTTCTGTGGCCGGGTGGCTGTAAAGGATATCGTCCACCTCCCGGGAGTATACCTTGTATCCGGAGACGTTGATCATGTCTTTGGTGCGGTCCACGATGCGGAAGTAACCCTGGGCGTCCACGGTGACCACATCGCCGGTGCGGATATAGCCTGCCTCGTCGATGCCGCTTCCCGCGTCGGGCCAGTAGCCTTTCATGCGCTGGGGGCCTTTAAGGAGCATCTCCCCACGGGTCCCGGAGGGGAAATTATCCATATCGGCAAGGGGCTCTCCCGTTGCCGTATCGGTGATGCGTACGCGGGTGTCGGGCAGGGGGATGCCCGTGGCCCCCGGTTTTTCCACGGCGGGTTTTTCGGTGCCGGACGGGCGGGAGAGTTTGAGGAGAAGGGCGATGGTCCGGGTGACCACGGTCCCGACGATCCTGGGGCCGAGCAGCCCAAGGGCGCGGTTGAGCACAGGGCAGAGGCCCGGGATTCCCAGTACGGCGGTGAGAATGCGCTGGGGCAGCCGTCCTCCGGCGATGCGCAGGAGAAGGGAGGGGTTTAAATGGGTGCTGGGGGACATCTCCGACAGGCCGTAGCCTTCCATGATGGCTCCCTTGCCCTTGGTTTCAAATTGTTTCTGGGTGCTCGGGGGCAGGGGAGCCGAGCCGGAAACCCCCAGGACGGCAAATCCTTTCAGTTCTTTTTCTGCCATTTTCATGAACTGGGCCGGGACCCCTAGCTGCAGCAGGGGCCGGTGGGTGCGGATCATGTCCACCATGGCTTCGGTGTCCCTGGCGTCGGGGAGAAGGATCTGGTTGTAACCCTCCAGGGTCATGGTGTGCATGATGACATGGCCGTAGGAGTGAAAGAGGGGCAGGCCGATAAGGGCGGTGATATTGCCCCGGAGCAGCGTTTTGACGCGTCCGAAGGCCCAGCTGTTCTGGAGGGAGTTGCAGTAGATGTTGCGGTGGGTAAGCATGCATCCCTTGGGGACGCCGGTGGTCCCGCCGGTGAAGAGGATCATCTCCAGGTCTTTTTCCGGGTCAATGGGCCTGTCCGGCGGGGCGCAGGGCGTCTCTGCGATGAGCTGAGTCAGCCAGTGGCCCTGGCACGGGAGCCCGGGCAGCGGTTCCGGAGGGGCGGGGTGGGCGGAGTAGTCGGACAGTCTGGAGACGATCACCTGCTCCAGTGCGGTTGTTTCGGCAAGGGCACTGGCGTGGGGCAGGGCGTCGTCCAGGGTGATGAGGGCCCGCGGCGTGCATGCGTCGAATTTCTGTTGAAGATGGGGCACGGGCTCCAGGGTGGAGCAGGGGACGTGGACCAGGCCGGCCCGGCTGATGGCGTAGTCCGCCACCACAAACTGGACGGAGGTGGGCAGCAGGGTGGCCACGCGGTCGCCTTTGGCGAGGCCGAACCCGGCCAGGGCCGTGGCCAGGCGATGGGCCATTTCGCGGACCCGGGGGTAGGTGACCAGGGAACCCATCTGGATCAGGCCTCGTTTTGGAAAGCGCCGGGCCGCTTGATCGAGGATGGCGTATGCCGGTGCGTCGGGATAGGGCTCCAGTGTTTCCGGGATGCCCAGGATGCGGTACTCCCTGCTCCAGGGCAGGGCGGTCTCCTTGCGGGTGGTCATGCCGCTCTCCTTTGGGGTTGGCGCGGGTCGGCCAGGGGGCTCCGCTCAGCGGTGGGGCTGCGTTGGGTCTGGGAGTCTTCGGCGGACCTGCGGCGGTGTATGAAGAGGTGTGTGGGGTGTGGCTCGTTGGGTGATGTTTGTGGGGTGCTATGTTCTGTTGTAAGGGGGTGGAACAGTGTTTGTCAATAGAAAGTGTGTTTTGTGAGGGAACAATACGAGGGGCGGGGTGGCCCGTGGCTGGGCAACATAAGGAGGGCTTTCTGTGGTGTATTAAATGTCTTGCGGGGCGCCGGTCCGACGGCCGCCCCGCAAAGGGCAGAAAAGGGGCTTTTTATGCGCCCGAAAGGTGCTCGTCGATGGCGCGGCTCACTTCATTTAAATGGATGGAGAAGAAGTGGTCGGCGCTCTCGATGACGTGGAGCCGGGCGTCGGGGTTCCAGGCAGGGACCATGCCCTTGACGGTTTCAAAGTCGGCAAAGCTGTCCTGGGTGCCGGAGATGACAAGGTTGGGGCCCCGGAGGCACGGTGTCGCCTGGAAATCGAGGAAGGTGACCGGGGGAGCCACCATCACGTCGGTGGTGACGGGGTGGGCCAGGGAAGCGGAGAGGCAGATCCAGGTTCCGAAGGAGTAGCCGGCGCAGGTGACGTCCTCAATGCCCTCGGACTTCAGGCGATAGACAGCGGCCAGAAGGTCGCGGACCGCGCCGTGGCCTTCGTCGAAGTCTCCCTCGCTGTTGCCTGCGCCCCGAAAGTTGAACCGCAGGGTGGCAAACCCGGCTTTCCGGTAGCTTTCGGTGATGGCAAGGACCACGGGGTTGTCCATGTCGCCCCCGTAGAGGGGGTGCGGATGGGTGATGACGACCCCGCGTTTGGTGCCGGGGGTTTCGAGCATGCCTTCAAGGATGGTGCCTTCAGACGTGAAGGTGATGCGATGTTCCATGGGGTTCCTCATGCGGGCGATGTCGGGCATCGCCCTGTGATCGGGTCGTGGGGTGACGTATACTCCGGTGGCCCGTCGGTCGGCAGCCGACGGCGACGGGCTCCGCCTTTTTAAGCTTCCTGGCGCAGGGCGGTGATGATGCCCTGGCCCAGGGTACTGATCTGCCACCGGCGCAGTCCGTCGATGGTGCCAAGTTCATCCACGGTGTCGGGATTGCGCACGGCGATGGCGGTCATCAGCGCTTTGTTGATCAGGATGGGAGGATCCAGGGCCAGCCTGTGGGCCATGTCGTCCCGGTAGCTTTTTATGGCATCCATGCGTTTGGGGATCTCGGGGTTGAAGCTGGGCCGTTTGCCCCTGGGGTACCTGGGCAGCTCCTCTTCGGGCAGGGCGATGCCCTGTTCCACTGCTTTGAGGATCTGGGCACCGTGGGCTGCGGTCTGTCTCGGGGACAGCGCACCGCAGGCCTTGAGTCGTCTCGTGGATGTGGGCTTTTCCTTGGCCAGGGTGTGCAGGGAGGCGTTGCTGAACACCTTGAACGGAGGGCGGTCCTTCTTCTCGGAAAGGACGAGGCGGAGTTTCAGCAGCTCTTCCAGGACGGCCAGGCTGCGCCTGTCGAGTTTGCCCGCGCCCTTTACCTTAGTAAACAGGGGGGCGTCGCCGTTGTCCTGATGGCGGACGCCGGACAGCAGGAGGCACTCTTCTTCCACCCAGGCGGTGCGGCCCTTCTCTTCGAGTTCACGGTCGAGGATGGCGGCGAGGCGGGGCAGGTAGATGACGTCTCCGGCACCGTACTTGATCATGCCCTCGGTGAGGGGGCGCTTGGACCAGTCCTTTTTCTGGTAGGTCTTGTCCAGCTCCACGCCGAATCGCTGTTTCATGACCGAGCCGAGGCCGGTTTCGGGGATGCCGAGGAACCGGGAGGCCAGCTCTGTGTCAAAGAGGTTGTGGATGGTGATGCCGAAATCCCGGTTGAGGGAGCGGACATCGTAGTCGCTTCCGTGGAAGATCTTGCGGATCTCGGGGCGCTCGAAGACTGGAACGATGGGAGCCATGTCCTCGACGCTCAGGGGATCGATGACGGCGATGAAGTCACCGACAGCCATCTGGATGAGGCACACTTTTTCTCGGAAATGGAACATGGAGTCGGCTTCGAGGTCCACGCCGATGCAATCGGCGTTCAGGAACACATCGGCGACCTCCTTGAGGGCATCTGCGGTCTCCACGTAATGGAGGTTGTCTATCATATCGGTCATGGGAAAATCGGGGCTCGTTTCGACGGCCATTCCATGCGCTGGGCATGCGAAAAAAAATCCAGGCACATCAGGCCTCGGTGTGATGCCGAACCGGCTTGGCAAAAAGGTGCGCTGCGCGGCATGGATCCCGGACAATAACCCGAGACGTTTTGGAGGCCATGGTACCTTGAGCACAACCGCCGGCCCACCGACGGTGCGAGTGAGTTTGATTTATGTTTGTGTATCATTTTTTTCCAAGGAAGACCATACACTTTCCGGGAGAGGGAAAGAGCTTTTGTCTTGACCCTCCCGGGGAATTGCCCTAAATTCACAGATTAGTCCTGTTTTCAGTGTGGTGCGTGCACCCTGCTGGATTTAAAGGTATTGGCAAGGCATCGCCTGTTGCGCGGTTCCTTTTATAATTCGAGGCGATACGGATACGGATATGGTTAAGATCACTCTACCGGATGGAAGCAAACGAGAGTTTAATGAGGCCCCCTCAGGGGGCGATATAGCCCTTTCAATCTCCGAAGGCTTTGCGCGCTCCTGCGTGGCCATGGAGATTAACGGGGACCTTTTGGACCTGTCGGAAAAGGTTGCGGACGGCGCTACCGTCCGCCTTATCACCACCAAGGATTCGGAAGCCCTCGAGATCATGCGGCACAGCGCCGCCCACGTCATGGCCCAGGCCATCACGAACCTCTATAAAGATGCCCACCTGACCATCGGACCTGTGGTGGAAGGGGGCTTTTATTACGATATCGACATGGAGCCCATCGGCGAGGAGGCATTCCCCGCCATCGAGCAGGAGATCAACCGCCTCGTGAAGGCCAAGCTCCCCTTTGCCCGCAAGGAGATCTCCAAAGAGGAGGCCCTGGAGCGCTTCAAGGACGAACCCTACAAGCTCGAACTCATCGAAGACCTTGAGGGCACCATCTCCCTGTACGAGCAGGGCGATTTCACGGACCTCTGCCGGGGCCCCCACGTTCCCCATACCGGGATGATCAAGGCCGTCAAGCTCATGCGCGTTTCCGGCGCTTACTGGCGTGCCGACCAGACCAGGGCCCAGCTCCAGCGTGTCTACGGCACGGCGTTCTTCGACAAAAAGGAGCTCAAGGCTCACCTGCACATGATCGAAGAGGCCAAGAAGAGGGACCACCGCAAGCTCGGCACCCAGCTTGATCTTTTCAGCTTCCATGATGAAGCGCCGGGCATGCCCTTTTTCCACGCCCGGGGCATGGCCATGTGGAACGCCCTTTTGGACTACTGGCGCGAAGAACACGCCAAGGACGAGTACGTGGAGACCAAGACCCCCATCATGCTCAACCGCGCCCTCTGGGAGCGCAGCGGGCACTGGGAGAACTACCGAGAAAACATGTACACCTCCAGCGTGGACGGCTTCGATTACGCCATCAAGCCCATGAACTGCCCCGGCGGGATGCTCCTCTTCCGTATGAAGAGCCCCTCCTACAGGGAACTCCCCTACCGCGCCGGTGAGATCGGCCTGGTGCATCGCCACGAGCTCTCCGGGGCCCTTTCCGGGCTCTTCCGCGTGCGGGCCTTCCACCAGGATGACGCCCACATCTTCATGACCCCGGAGCAGATCCACGATGAGATCCTGGGGGTCCTGAAGCTCGACGAGCGGATTTACGGCACCTTCGGCCTTGATTTTCACCTGGAGCTCTCCACCCGTCCGGAAAAGTCCATCGGCTCGGACGAGCAGTGGGAGAAGGCCACCGAGGGCCTGAAGTCTGCCCTGGACGCCTACGGCAAGGGGTATGTCATTAATGAAGGGGACGGCGCCTTTTACGGACCCAAGATCGACATCCACATCAAGGACGCCATCGGGCGAACCTGGCAGTGCGGCACCATCCAGCTGGACATGAGCCTGCCCGAGCGGTTCGATCTCTCCTACATCGGCGCAGACAACGAAAAACACCGCCCCGTGATGATCCATCGCGTGGCTTTCGGTTCCATCGAGCGGTTCTTCGGGATCCTGGTGGAGCACTATGCCGGACGTTTCCCCCTGTGGCTGGCTCCGGTCCAGGTGGTCCTTCTGCCCATGAACGACGACCTTCTGGACTACACCCGCCAGGTGAAAAAAGAGCTGGAAGCCGAAGGGCTCCGCGTGGAAGTGGACGCCCGGGGCGAGAGCCTCAAGCGCAAGGTGCGCGATGCCCAGCTCGAGCAGGTTCCGGTGATTGTCACCATCGGCGAGAAAGAGCGGGAAGGCGGGGTCTTCTCCGTGCGTACCCTGGACGGCAAGGTCACCTACGGGGTTTCCCGTGAGGCCTTCCTCTCCGTGGTGAAAGCGGATATCCGTGCCAGGAAAAACGAAAGCGTTCCTGTATTCGGCTAAGTTTCGGGGCGGCCCGATGGACGTGATGTCACCGGTCATCGGGCCCCCTGCACGGGGATGATGGGAAGGGAGAACACCATGAGGATTTCGGAGTCAAAGGGGGTGCGCAACTGGTTTGCCGTGCTTCTTTTCTGTGCGCTGATATTTCTTCCCTCCCTGGTTCACCTGCCCATGCCCAGGGGGCCCTTCAATGACAAGGTCGCCCACCTCCTTGTGTACGCAGTGGCCGGGTACCTTGTTCTAAGGGGCGTTCGTTCCCTGCCCATGGCGCAGAGCCGTGTGGCTGCTGTGTGCTTCGCCTTTCTGGTGTCCGTGCTTATCGGCATGGCCGATGAGGTGCACCAGCTTTTTGTTCCGCGGCGGTCCATGGACCGCGTGGATTTTTTATGCGATATTGTGGGTGTCGTACTGGGGATTGCCCTCTACCTTATCGTCTGGGTGCGTGACGAACGAAGGGTGCCCGACCGGCCGCCCACGGACTGATACGCGCAGCCCCGCACCCGGCCCGTCTGCCCGGAAACACACGAGTCCCCGGACCCTTGCGGCCGCTATTTCTGAAAACCTGATACGATCTGCCACCACAAATAACAGGAAACAACACCATGCGAATCGTTACACGACCCGATTTTGACGGGGTGGTTTGCGCCGTCGTGCTGGAAGAGGCCCTGGCCCTGACCGAACCGACCCTCTGGGTCGAACCCAACGACATGCAGCAGGGCAAGGTTGAGGTCCGTCACGGCGATGTCATCGCCAACCTGCCCTTTGACCCCCGGTGCAGCCTCTGGTTTGATCACCATGCCACCAACCGCGTGACAGCTCCCTTTGAAGGCTCCTTTGATGTGGTGCCCTCGGCTGCGGGCCTGGTCTGGGACTACTACCGTCGCGGCCTGTCCGCGGACCTTTCCGAGTTGATCCGTGAGACGGATCGCATCGACTCCGCGGACCTGACCCGGGATGAGGTGGAAGCTCCGGAGTCCAACCCCTACGTGCTGCTCTCCATGACCATCTTCGGTCGCAAGCAGCAGGACGCCCCTTACTGGGACCGCCTGGTGGGCCTTCTGCGGTCACGGCCCATCCATGAGGTGATGGCCGACCCTGAGGTTAAGCGCCGCTGTGAAGCGGTGGTGGCCCAGAACAAGGAGTACCGGGAGCATCTGAACTCCTGTACCCACGTGAAAGAGGGGGTCTCCATCACCGATTTCAGGGGGTATGAAGAGGCACCGGAAGGGAACCGGTTTCTCGTTTATGCCATGTTCCCCGACGCCGTTGTCAGCGTGAAAATTCGCTACGTGGACCGGGCCAGGACCCGTGTGGTGCTCAGCGTGGGGCACAGCATCTTCAACATCGGATGCAACGTCCATGCAGGGCATCTTTTGTCGAAGTTCAACGGAGGCGGCCACTTCGGGGCTGCGGCCTGTACCTTTGACGCCTCCCTGGCCGATAAATACATTCCCCGCATCATCGGGACCCTGCAGGAAAATAAGCCCCATGAGCATTGATCTGGTCTCCCTTGCCGATGCCGCTGAGAAAATGGCGTCCCTGTGCAACCGGTGCGGCCTGTGCCAGGCGGTCTGTCCTGTCTACAAACGCACCGGCCTTGAAGGGGATTCGGCACGGGGAAAGCTGGCCCTTATCACGGCCCTTCACGAAAACCTCACCGATGCCCCGGCCGAAACCCTGGCCCGTCTGAACCGATGCACCCTCTGCGGTGGGTGCAAGGCCACCTGCCCCAGGGGCGTGGCCACGGTGGATGCCTTTCTCCTGGCAAGAAAGGCTCTGGCCGAGGCCGCACGGCTGTCCGGCGCCAGGCGCGCCCTGCTTCGGCAGGCCTTTGCCGACCCGAAGCGCACCGCCACCCTTGCCGCCCGGTTTGCGGCGGTGCAGCGGCGCATGGTCACCTCGCCGGAGGATGCACGGGTGGCCCTTGCCGGTCGCTATCCGGTGCCGAAGATCACCCGCCCCTTTTTCAGCGAGGCCTACACTCCGAAAGAGGGCGATGCGCCGGCAGCCAAAGAGGCCGATGCCCCGAAGGCGGAGGTGCTTCTCTTTGCCGGGTGCCTGGTGGACAAGGTCTACCCCTTTGTTGGGGAGGGCCTTGCGGGGCTGCTCACCGATGCCGGGGCCCGGGTTCACGTACCCAAAGAGCAGGGATGCTGCGGGATCCCCTTTCTCACCGAAGGGGATGAAGAGGCCTTTCTCCAGGCGGTGAAGCGTCACCTCGACCTTTTTTCGACCCAGGACTTCACCCATGTGGTGACTCCCTGCGCCACCTGCACCCACGCCATCAAGCATCTCTGGCCCAAGGTGAAGGAGCAACTCTCCGATGCCGAAGCCGCCCTGGTGGACCGCATCGCAGGGGCGGTGTGCGACGGCAGCGATCTGCTGGCACAGCTTGGGGACGGCCCCGGGCTGGAAAAAGAGGCAGGCGGGCTCACCGTCACTGTTCATGACCCCTGTCATGGTCGCCATAGCCTTAAAAATACAGAAAATACCCGGTCGCTCTTGAAAAAGGCAGGCCATACCCTGGTGGAGATGGAGCAGGGGTGTTGCGGGCTGGGGGGAAGCTTCGGCATGAAGAACCGCGACCTCTCCCTTGCCATCGGTGAGGGGTGCCTTGCCCGCATCGAGGCCACCGGGGCCGACGTGGTGGTCACCTCCTGCCCGGGGTGCATGGCCCAGATTGAAGCCCTTCTCCGGGGGGCCGGGTCCCGGATCCGGGTGCTGCACGTGGTGGAAATTCTGGAAAATCCCCTTGACAGCCCTGGAGACTCCTGATTTATATTCGGGTAGACGAAAAAAAATGCCTATTGTAAAAAATACTGTTTACAAACGCATCAACCATACAGATGGGGTTAAATCTCTGATGTCGCAGATTGAAGAACTCAGTGCAAGCCTGGAAGACTACCTTGAGGCGATCTATCACGTTGTCTCGGAAAAGCAGGCCGCCCGTGCCAAAGATATTGCCAAAAAGACCGGGGTGAACAGCTCGTCGGTCACCGGCGCCCTGAGGGCTTTGGCTGAAAAAGGGTATATCAACTACGCCCCCTACGACCTGATCACCCTGACACCCAAAGGTCAGAAACACGCACGGGACGTGGTTCGGCGCCATGAGGCCCTGAAAGATTTTTTCATCCGGGTTCTGTTTATCGAGCCCATGGAAGCCGAAGAAACTGCGTGTAAGATGGAACACACCGTCTCTCGCTCTGTTCTGGACCGCATTATCTCCCTTATGGAGTTCATTGACCTGTGTCCCCGGGCCGGTACCGAGTGGCTCGGCCAGTTTGCCGCCCGCTGTGAGAAAGAGTCTCCCCTTGATGAGTGCAAGGGCTGCCTGGAACAGTGCATCGGCGGACTGCGGGACCTGGGCGGGCTGGATCCCGATTCCGGGGTGACCCAGAGCCTCTCGTCCCTCGGCAGCGGGGAGCGGGGCCTCATCGTCAAGATTGCCGGTAAAGGCAACGTGGCTCGGCAGCTCAAGGAGTCCGGGGCGGACGTGGGGAACATCATTGAAGTGGAAGCCGTTGACGATTCCGGTGAGGTGATCCGGGCCAAGGTGATGGGATATCATCTGGACCTGCGCAAGGAAGACGCCGAAAAGGTCGTCGTAAAAATGTTTTAGCATAAACGATGCCGTGAGAGTCGTTGCTGCCCTCAGATCGAGGGCGGCAACGGATCGGGTCGGGGGTGGGGGACTGCTCCCTTTTTTTTGTATACAAAGTTTGGTTTGCCTAAATTTATTAGGAGGTAAAAATGTTTGAGGGCCTGCTGGAAGGAATTGGAATGGAACCTGCGGCAAAGGAGACCGAGGACTCTGTGCTTTTTCAATCCTTTTGGGATATACCGACGTCCTTGAAATGCCCGGTGGTTGGGCTGGGAATCAGCGACGAGGAGGGGCGGCGCATTCTGAAAAAATGCGGGCGCCGGATCAAGGCCCTGGCACCCTGGGAGGTGCACCGGGATATCATGGAGGAGGTGGGCTCGGGCACGGCCGTGGCCCGGCGCGTGGATGCGGTATTGAAGCGCAAGTTCGCCGACGCCCTGGACAAGGTAAAAGCCCTTCCCGAAAAAGAGCTTCTGCCCCTTCTCAAGGCAGCCATCGCCAACGGGGAGGCCGCCGAGGCCCTGTATTGCGTGGCCATGCGAAAGAACCTTGCCGTGGATGTGCTGGTGTCCGTGGTGGGGGAGGCCCACATGATGGGGCACACCACCGCAACGGATCTTCTGGAGGCGCGGAAAAAAGAGGTGAAAAGCGCGGGAAAAGTCAAGGAACTCACGGAGAGCCTGGACACCGAGAGGCGCGAACGGCGCCGCCTGGGTCGCGAACTGCAGGCGATGGCCGATGAAGTGCGGGAGCTTCGCCAGGCCCTTTCAAAACAGGCCGAAGCGTCCGTGGTGGCCCCTGAGGTCCGGTCGGAACCCAAAGCAGCGTCAGTGGATTCCGATGCCCTGAGGCAGGAGAGGGACAAGCGCAAAGAACGGGAACGGGAACGTGACGCCCTGGTCCGTGAAAGCCGAAAGATCGAACGGGAAAAGCGCAAACTCAAGATCAGGATCCTGGAGCTTGAAAGCGAAAACAAGGCCCTGGGCGATGAAGTGATGAGCCTGGCCATCGGAAGGCCGGCTCCGTCCTTTGGCTCGTTGCCCTGTGAGGGAAGGGGGTGCAGCACCTGCCCGGAGATGGAGACCTGCAGTCGACGTATTTTGATGGTGGGGGGCCTTTCCCGCATGGAACCCCACTACAGGCGCGTGGCCGAAGCCAAGGGCCTGGGATTTGAGTACCACGACGGCACCATGAGCGGGGGGAGAAAATGCCTTGAAAAGCAGGTGAGCCGATGCGATATGGTGGTCTGCCCCGTGACCTGCAACAGCCACAACGCCTGTCGAAGCGTAAAGAAACTCTGCTCCAAGCACAACAAGGAGATCCGGTTTCTCCCCACCTCCAGCATTTCTGCCCTCACCGGCGTGCTTCTCGATATGCCTGCGTAGGGAAACCAAAAAGTGTGCCTCCGGCGGGCAGGGGCTACAGCCCCTGCACCCCAGGTTTGCAAATGCTCCGCACCTTCGTTTCTCAGGTACTTCACATTTGCTGACGGGCTACGCCCGTGGTCAACGCCGTGGATTATTCAAGTTTCTCCATGTTCTTCATGGTTAAAAAACATGAAGACCGTGTAGGGTGCGCTTGCGCACCGCCGAACCCCCCCCCTGTGTAAGGAGCCAATGTGGCGGTGTGGCACCTAAAGCTGTCGGATGCATTCATGAAACCTTTCCAGGGTGGAACGCATCGTTAATGGGAGGGTGTTTTGTCGGGATAAGAGGGGGGACGACATGGGTCGCTTGAGCACTACGGAATCTGGTTTTCCCTAACAATGCAACGCGAGATTCTGAGAATAATCGGTAACGGTGAAAGATTTTACACGTTTTGCATCCCATAACAGGCGCTCCGCAGGAGCGCCTGTTATGGGATGCCACCTGGGGTGCAGGGGATCATCCCCTGCCCGCCGGAGGCATTTTTTTAATTCAGGCAGAATCGGATGTACTTGATGAGGCGACCTTCCTTGATGTAGCGCTTTTCGTAGGTGGTCTGGACGGCGGTGGCATCGCCCAGGTCCTCGTTTACGCTGTAGAGGTCGTTGGTGTGGAAGAGGATGTCGGCCCCGTTTTCCTTAAGGCTCTCCAGGGAGAACTCGTAAAGGGTCGGGTCGTCGGTTTTCAGGTGGAGCAGGGCTCCGGGCTCCACGATGTGTCTGTATACGTCCAGAAACGATCCGGCCGTCAGTCGCTTTCTGCCGTTGACGGTGCGGTTGTACGGATCGGGAAAGGTGATCCAGGCTTCGGAGAGCTTCTGGTCCCCCAGGAAGGGGATGAGGTACTCCACCCGGATTCTCACGAACATCACGTTGGTGAGTCCTTCCTCTTGGGCTTTCAGGGCTCCGATGTAAAGGCGGTCCGCCTTCAGATCGACCCCCACATAGTTTTTGTGGGGGTTGCGCCGGGCCAGGTCGATGCAGTACTCGCCCCTTCCGCAGCCGATCTCCACCACGGTCTCCTGCGCCTTTGCAAAGGCGTGATCGTCCCAGCTTCGATTGACAATGCGGTTTTCCGCGTCCACGATTTCCGTGTAGATGACGTTGGGAAAATTGTGGATCTCCTCGTAACGCATCAGTTTTTTCTTGGCCATACCTTCCGATCCATCAATACAGGTTGTATTTGCAGAGCCTTCCGTCCAGGCCGCCGTTCATGAGCGGACGCTTCCACTCGGCTTTGAGGCCCAGGCTCCCGATGAGCTCGCGGTTTCCGAAGTAGATGAAGGCGGTGGACCCCTTGCATTCGTTTTTCAGAAAATCACCGAACTCTTTGTAAAACTGTTTCATGTCCTCTTCCCTGCCGAGCCGGATGCCGTAAGGCGGGTTGCAGACGATGAGGCTCTCTTCCTGAATTTCAAGCTTCCGGAAGTCCTTGGCGATGATGGGCACCTGGTCGCCGCCGGGGAGGTTGGACATGTTCTCCCAGGCCGAGGCCACCGTGTTTTTGCAGATATCGCTGCCCATGATCAGGCCCTCTTCCGGGGGCTGGATGCGCCGGGTGGCCTTCTGGCGCTCGGCTTCCCACAGCTTCTTGTTGAAGTTGGGCAACCGGGAGAGGCCGAAGTGCTTTCGCAGGTAGCCTGCCGGGATGCCGCATGCGAACATGTGGGCTTCGGACAAGATGGTGCCGGAGCCGCACATGGGGTCCACCAGCGGGGTCTCCAGGTCCCATTCGGTCATGGAGAGGATGGCGGCCGCCAGGGTCTCCTGCATGGGCGCTTCCACACCCTGGGTGCGGTATCCGCGTCGGTGCAGGGAGCCGCCGGAGGTGTCCACGCTGATGCTGGCCCGGCCCTTGCGGATGTGGAGGTGAAAGATGACATCCGGTGCTTTTTTGTCCACATCCGGGCGAACCCCGGTGCGTGCGCGGAAGTAGTCGCAGATGGCGTCTTTGAGTTTGAGTGCCGCAAAATGGGAGTTATTGAACGCCTCGGTTTCCGAAACGTTGGCCACAATGGCAAAAGACCCGGTGGGGCGGAGGAAATCGCGCCACTCCATGGTCCGTGTCGCCCGGTAGAGTTTATCGGCATCCGGGCACCGGAACGAAATCAGGGGGGCCAGGATGCGGGTGGCGAGACGTGACCGGAGATTGATGCGATAGAGCCCTGCCTTGTCGGTCGTGAAGGTCAGAATTCCGAATTCGGTTTTGATCACCTCGGCGCCAAGCCATGAAAGCTCACGCGTCAGCTCCTCTTCAATACCGGGAAGTACCTGTGCATAATAGAGATTCTGTTTTTGATACGTATACATGGGAAGGCAATATACACCTATTTTGTGGGTTCCTCAATACCAATATAAGCCCTGGGGACAGGCGAATGAATACAGGCTGAGCAGCCGGGTCAAACTGGTTGAAAAAGGTGGGAAAGCAGCCACGGCCCAAGGGGCGGCCTGAGAAAAAAAAGCCGGGTGTTCCCTGGCAGGGGGCGACCCGGGCGAGATGTGACAGGAATCACTGTAAATGGGACCCATTGTGGTGTATGGGGAATGGGTGGGTTGGTTTTGGTTTTCGGATGCGCCGTGGGCGCACGCTGATACTCTAAAATGAAGGGGGGACAATGAGTCGGACAATGGGCTGGATGGTATTTCTGTGTTCATTATGTATGACTGCGGCGATTTCCTTTGCCGCTGAATGCTCCTGCTGGGATGACCGTGAACGCCATGAGGTGGAGGGTTTCTCCGAAATCGAAGGGGCCGTGGTCCTCTCCTTCAAAGACGCCGTAAGCTGCCTTCCCCTTTCAGGGGCCGAGGTGGTGCTCTCCTTTCCCGACGGGGAGCGAACCCTCCGCACCGGGCCCAAGGGCTACATCGTCATGCCGGAAGAGGTGGTGGAGGCCATGGACGAACGGACCATCGGCGTTTCCCTCACCAGGGAGGGCTACATCCCTTTTCAGGCCTCCCTTCCCGTGGAAGCCGGCACCCTTCGCCACCGGCGGTTTCTGGTCTCCAGAAAGATTCCCCTTTCGAGCGTCCGTTTTGTTCTCCAGTGGGATGAAACACCCAAAGACCTCGACCTTCACCTTCTCAAAGACACCAGCCTCCATATCTCCTACAGGCACATGCGCTCCGTCCCGGACCTTGCCCGCCTCGACCGGGACGACATGGATGGCCTCGGCCCCGAGACCCTCACCCTGGACCGCATCGACAAAGGCGCCTCCTACCGTCTTTTTGTCCACAATTATTCCGGTGAAGCCTCGCTGGGCGGGGCCCGTGTGAGCGTTTACGCCAACGGCAAGCTGGATCGGGTGGTGACCCTGCCCGAGAATTCAGGGGCCAGGGCCGACGTTCTGATGATCAAAAACGGCGAGATACGTTAATCCCCGGTGTTGACGCGGCAATGAAAATTCGCTTTATTTATGTTCCTTAAGTTAAAAAAAATGTCTGGTTAGCGTGCCAGGTTTATGAAGAACTCATGCTTGGGGTGTGATCCTTAATTTTACGATGATGTGGAGTGGGGCATGAAAATCGTTCGATGGGCAGTCGCTCTTTTGTTTCTTTCCGCCATGGCAGCCGTGTCTGTGCAGCCGGTGCGGTACCATTTTCTGACGAGCAAAGAGGTGGCCCCGATTCCGGATCACACCTCCTATCGTAAATCCATGGAGGAACTTCTCCCGGAGAGGGTCCGGGCCATGGCCGAGGGCAGGGAGTGCCGGGATTTTCTCATTCCGCCTGTCGCCGTGACAGGGGATTCCCAGGGGCTGCCCCATCTTCTCATGGATGTACGCATGGCCTTGGGGAGCCACGCCGGGTGGCAGCTCTGCGTGGATGACGGCGTAAAAGAGGCCATGATCAAGCGCTGGGACGAACGCTTCAAACTCTGGGGTGCCATGGGGACCGGCCGGGAGATGATCGCCCACGTACGGAGCCAGAAAGACGCGGCCATGAAAATCCGGTATTCGGCCCTCTGCTCGGTCCAGGTGCTCACAGGAGGCGGCAACGACCGGCGGGTGGTGGTGACGGTCAACGATGAAAAGCTCCAGAGCAAGCTTTTTGATGTGTCGGTCTCCTTTATGGCGCCGGACACCTTGAATGCCCTGACGTCTCAAAGGGACGCGGCCCTTGCCGGTCTGGCAGAGGAAAAGGCGCGGGCCGCACGGCAGCTTACCTTCCTGGGGGGCCTGGGGGTGGCGTTCCTGATCTACCTTCTGGGCTGGGGGCTGTATGCCCGCGGGGCAAAAAAGAAAAAGGCGGCCTATCACGCATACCTCATCGACGAGATTGAAAAACGGGAAGAGCTGATCCGAAACGGTCATTACGTGGCTGCCCTGGACCTTGCCGACGAGTACCTGTCCGTGTTCTCCAAAGACACGGACGTCAAGGCCTTCAGGGAGAGGCTGGTGGACTTTACGGGCGGGGATCCCAAAAAAGCGCAGCTCGCCTGGGTGGAGGCCAAAAAGCTGGCCCAGCGCCTGGCCTCTGACGCGCCCTTGGAGAACGGCAGGTACCTTCTGCCCGATGAAAAGCGCGACATCGCAGGCCTGCTTCCCTACCATGCGGACCTGAAAAACTCCTTTGACCGGCTCCTGGCCATGGACGAGGCCGCTGAACAGGAGCGGGCGGCAGCTGCCGAGGGCCGTTTTGTCGAGGTTCGGGAAGCTTTCCGGCAAGGGGACCTGGACAGAGGGCGCTCTCTTTTGGAACATTTTCTGGCGGTCTACCCCGAGTATCCCGAAGCCGTCTCCATGAAAGGGGCGCTGGCGTCACCTCGCGGGCGGCATTTTACCTTAAAAACCGGTCAGGGGGCCGAGGTAACGGTGGTGGCCGGGGACCGGTTGACCCTGGGGCGCGGGGACGAAGTGGCTGTTCCTGACGTGGTGCTTTCCGACCGCAGGGTCAGCAGGCAGCACCTTTCCCTGGCCCTGGACACGGGGACGCTTACGGCCTCGGACCTGGGCAGCGCCGGGGGCACCTACCTCAACGGCGATGCCATTGAAGGCGGGGCCACCCTGAGCGAGGGAGACCTGCTGACACTCTCCCGGGTGATCAATTTTGATGTGTCGTGCGTTCAGGCAAACGGGGAGGGTGTCACCGGTGCCCTGCTCCAGGGAGATGATTCTTTCCTCTGCGTGGTGCGGAGCAAGCTGGCCCTTTCGTTTTCAGATAGCGGCGCAGGGTGCAAGGAAGGCCGCGTGACGGTCTGGCGATCAGGGGAGACTGTGTGGGTGGCCACCCCGACCTCCCTTGTGTTCCCCGCAGAACAAAGCGTGTACCGGGTGGAGGACACCCTGGAGATTAAGGAGGTGACGGCATGAAGACCGGATTCAGGATGACGGCAATGGTGATGATGGCGCTTCTTCTGGCGGGTTGCCTCGGGGCAAAGCCGGCACCGGAGAAGGGGGCGGTGGATAACGTTCCCCCAGCCGAAGCCGCGGCGGAACGCATCCGGCTCAAGGCCATGCGGGCCGAAGCCAGGGCCTTCATCGCGGAAAAGAGAAAGGACCCGTCCCTTTATATCGGTGAGGGCACGGCCAACATCGGGGCGGACCTGGGCAAGGGAAAGCTTGAAGCGAAAGACCGCGCCAGAGAGGAGCTGGCTAGGCAGATCCGCGTGAAGGTGGAGTCTGATTTTCAGCTCATCACCGAAAAACGCGGGGTTGGGGCCTCGGCTGCGGTGCAGCAGGAGATCACCCAGCGCCTGGAGACCTATACCAGCCAGGTCCTCACCAATGTCCGGGAGAGCGACTTTTTCATCGATTACCCCAAAACCGGCACCGTCACCGTGCTGGTGTTTATCCCCAAGGAAGCCTACGAGGTGCAGGTTAAAGAGGACCTGAACCAGAAAAAAGAGATGGTGGTGGAGGCGGTGAGGCAGGCGGAAAAGGCCCTGAAAAACGGGGAGCACGTGCGGGCCCTCAAGCAGTTCCTGGAAGCCGGATCCATGCAGAAGGCTTTTTTCGGGCGGGTGCCGGTCTATGCCGAGATCGACGGGGACGGGCTGCGAGACGAGCTGTCCAACCACGTGGCCTTCCGGGTGGCAGGCATCACCGGCCGTATCCAGCTGAGTCTGCTTAACGACACCTTTCTCTATGACCCCGAAGGCCGCCTGGAAAAACAGCCCCGGATCATGGCGCGGTATTTAGGGGCCACAGGCTCCGGGCAGCCCGTGACCAACCTGCCCCTGGCCGTCTCCTTTGCCGAGGGGCAAGGGCAGGTGACCCCCGGCGTCACCGGGGTCTACGGCCAGGCCGAACTGGCCGTGGGCAGTGTGGATCCCAGCCTGAAAACCGCAGTCCTCAAAGTGACCCCCGACTTTTCCGCCCTGGGCGATTTTTCAGCCTACGACCTGTCCCCCATGCGCCCCCTGAAGGTGGACCTCACCCGGAAACGGGCCGTGGCCCTTTTGGTGCGTTGCAAACACGCGGACAAAGGGCTGAACGTGAGCGGCCTCACCGATGCCGTGACGTCCCTGCTCCTGAACCGCAAACTCACCGTTGTTCCCGTGGACCAGGGCCTGACGCCCGCTTCCGTTAACGGGGACGCCCTCAACGCCGATTACCTCCTGACCGTGGAGGTGGACCCCAGCGGCGGGGGCACCGTGGGAAGCTACGCCAACATGCACGCTGCAAGGTGCGGTGCAGGCCTTTCGCTTTACACCCTTCCCGCCAAGAGCCTCACCCGGAAAGAGACGCTCCCTTCACAGGAGGGGTTTGGCGTGACAGCCGAAAGCGCCGTGTGGGATGCCTTCGGCAAAAGCCGTGAGCCCATTGTCAAGGCTGCGGGAACGATGATGAAAGGGATTCAATAGCAGGTGGAAAACCCAGGCCTCCGGCGGCCAGGGCCCCAGGTTGCGGATGCTTTCCCCTTTGTTTCTCGGGGATGAACATCCGCGAAGAGGTTTATAAAACCACCCCCCATCTGATTGTCAAATTTTTCAAAAGTTTTGCCCCCGGCAGGACCGCCGGGGGGCTTTTCCATGAGGGATATCATGAGTCAATTTTGTGAGACCTGCGGTGAAAAGGTCGAGGCGCTTCACCTCTATTGCACGGCCTGCGGGGCCCAGGCACCTGTGAAGACCATCGTGGGAAGCTTTGCCGAGCCAGCCTGCGAGAACCCGGTGTATTGCTGCGGCTGCGGCAAGCCAGGGGCAAAAGAGTCGGCGTTTTGCGGCTGGTGCGGGGGCGATCTTTACAAAAAAGAGGCGGGTTCTTTGTTTTTTTGTCCCTGGTGCGGGCAGCAGGCCGGAACCAATGCGAAGATCTGCTCGTCCTGCGGTGGCTCCATGGACGAGTGGTTTGCCATGAAGGGGGCCGTGGCACGGGAGCTGGGCTACAGTGGCGGGTTGGTGCTCACGGAAAAGATGACAGGGCTCACCTACCGTTTCAGGCCGGGAAAAGGCGTCACCATCGGACGGGCGCCGGACAACGATATTCCCATCACCTGTGCCTGGGTCTCGTCCCGTCACGTGCGCATCGATGGACCAAAGGGCTCCCTTGCGGACCTTTCCAGCTCCAACGGCACCTACATCAACCGCAGCCCGGAGCGCATCGGGACGGTGCCTCTCTATGACGTCCGGGAGTTCAACATCGCGGGGAGTTTTACCTTTACCCTGGAAAAAGGCCCGGGCCTTTTTGCCTTTCGCCTCACAGCCATCCTGGACGAGGAGGAGTGCCTAAAAAACGGCGACCCGGCTTGCTTTGAGTCCCTTCGGAATCAGTACACCATCCTCTTTGAGGGGGACCAGGTCCTTTATATCCGAAAACTCGACGGACTCCTGACCCTTGCCCCGGACCCTGCCTACGATCATTACAAGGTCGAGGTGGCCGACGGCTGCTACCATTACACCGACGAAAAGCGGGGGATAAACGGGGTGCTGCTCAAAAAAAATCGGGGGAACTGGCCGGTGAACTGGGTGATCACAGCGGGTGGATAGGGCATCGTGCCGGGGCTAAACAGTTTACCTTCTATGGCTCGTTGGTACCAAAAGCTGCCTCCGGCGGGTCGCTTTTTTGAAAAAAAGCTCCGCAAAAAATTTTCCGGTTGCTCACTCTCTTCGTTTTCTGCCCCGCAGGGGCAGAAAACGAAGAGAGTGAGCAGAAAAATTAGAACAGTCAAAATAGCTGGAATTCATGCCAAAGCTATCAAGACCTGTTTGTCAAACTTTTCAAAAGTTTGGCCCCCGGCAGGGCCGCCGGAGGCTCTTTTGTACTAGTGATGCGTCAACTTTATATGGGATACTGGAGGGGTGATGGCGTTTTGTGCTTCGTGTGGCAAGGAGTTGGATGCTGGGGGAAAGTTTTGCATCCATTGTGGCACGCCGGTGGGCTCCACGGCGGCAGGGGGAGACGGCAGCGGAACCGGAGCGGTGGATCCGTACAAGACGGTGGTGAAAGGGGCCCCTGCCTACGGCGTGGTGAACCTGGAGCAGCTGCCCGAAGGGCACGTCATCGATGATCGCTATGAAGTCAGGGCAAAGCTCGGCCAGGGGGGCTTTGGGGCGGTGTACCGGGTCCATGACCGGAAGATGGAGTGCGACAAGGCCCTGAAGGTGCTGCCCGAGGCCGTGGCTTCGGACATTGAGGCCATGGAGAGCATCCGCAAGGAAGCCGTGACCATGGCCAAGCTCAACCACCCCAACATTGTGCGCATTTTTGAGTTCCAGGACCGGGGGGCCGTTACCTACATCGACATGGAGTTCGTGGACGGCAAGAGCCTCACCGAGGTGAAGATGGATGCCCCGGACAAAACGCTCCCGGAAGCCGAGGTGGCAAAGGTTGCCGAGGGCATTGCCCGGGGCCTTTCCTACGCCCACGAAAAGGGGGTGATCCACAAGGACATCAAACCCCAGAATATCCTCATCACCACGGATGGCACCCCCAAGGTTACGGATTTCGGTATCTCCGAAACCGTCAAGAGCTCCATGAGCCGCATCGCCAACTCCAGCTCGTCCGGGACCCTTCTCTACATGGCACCGGAACAGGTGAGGGGGCGGGACGTGGGGCGCGAGTCCGATATCTACAGCTTCGGGGCCCTGCTCTACGAACTTCTCTCCGGCCATCCGCCCTTTCATAAAGGCGCCATCGAGCATCAGATCCTCAACGAAGCCGTGCCACCCCTGAAAGGGGGCAGTACGTCCATGAATGCCCTTGTCCTGCGGTGCCTGGAAAAGGAGTACTCGGCTCGATACCGGAGCTTTGAAGAGGTGCTGGCAGCCCTTGAGGGCAAGACGGTCTCTCCTGCATCCGCATCGAAGCTCCCACGTGACGCAGGGTCACAGGAACCCAAAGGCAAGAAAACCCTGGGCCTCGTGGCAGCCGCTTTGATTGTGATGGTCCTTGCCGTCGGTGGCATTGCCCTCATGGGCGATGGGGGGGATCCGTCGGATCCCGTTGCGGAGAAAAAAAGCTCCCAGGGGGCGGTGGACATGGCAACCCTCTCCTTTCCTGAGCAGCAAGACGTGAAGATTGCCGCCTGCCGTGAGGAGATTTCCAGTCTTTCAACCGCCGTGAGCGACATGAAAGCCCGCATGGATTCCGGCCAACCCCTTGAAGGAGACAGCACCAAGGCCATGCTGGGCCTGATCAAGGAGAAACGGGCCAAGGCAGAAGCCATGACCGCCCTCATTGAGGAAAAAGAGGTCTGGGCCAGAAAGCGCCTGGAAGAGGACATCGCCACCTACAAGGGGCTGGTGGCCACCGAAGAGGGGAGAAGCCTTCAGGCCGCGGCCTGGAACGAGCTCATCGGCAAGTACCCGGAGAGGGCCGAAGGCATCGTGGCCTACGACACCGACGCCCTGCTGGACGGGTGCCGCCTCTTTGTGGAGACCGAGCCCCAGGGTGCAGAGGTAAAGATTACCAACATCCGTCCCGCCTTTTTTTCGGGCATCCGGCTGACGCCGGGCACCTACGACATCAGCGCGACACATGAGGGGTATATCCCCGAGGCCTCATCGGTGATGATCACCGAAGGCGGCGGCGAGATGCGGGTGAGCCTGCGCCTGGAGCCTTACGCAAGCCTCACCGTGACGACCCGACCCGAAGGCGCCCGGGTCATCCTGAAGGGGATCAAAGAAACCTACAGCCCAGGGGTGCGGCTGAAAGCCGGTGCCTACAAGGTGCTGGTGACCGCCGAGAACCACATGCCCGTGGAGCGCAAGGTGACCCTTAAAGCGGGTGAATCCGAAAACCTCTCCATTGACCTGGTTGCCATGCCACGTCTTTACGTGTCTACCACGCCCAAGGATGCCACCATTCGGATCAAGGGGACCAACGCGTCCTATTCGCCGGGCATGCGCCTTGCCCCGGGGCGCTACACGGTGGTGGCCAGTGCCGAAACCTATCGGGTCGCCTCACGATCCGTTACCCTGGATGGCAAGGGCGACACCAGGCTTGACCTCATCCTGGAGAAAAACACGGACGATTGCCTCTTTCCCATGAACGGCATCACCCTGGGCGTCAGCACGGTAAGGGACTTACGGGCCGCGGGTGTGCAGTGCAAAAGCATCGACGACGATACGGGCAAGCCCTACCTATACTACACCGTGGACGGCATCGACTTCTGGTACGACAAAGACTCCGGCATGGTGGATTACCTGCCCTTCAGCAAAGGCGACATGCTCCACGAGAGTCTTGTGGCCATGGGGTTTGACCACGACAAATCCTACAACGACTGGTTAAAGGTTCTCAAAGACAACGGGTTTGAGGTCACCGTTGCCAAAAAGCCCACCACGGACAGCTACAAAGGGCGAAAGTGGCTCAGGGCCGAACTCAAAGGCACCAAGACCACCCCGTGCGGCATCAGCATCAAAATCAAGCTCGACTTCAGCTGGGGAAAAGGCCGGTACGTCACAGACCAAAAAACCCTGAACGGAATCTATATCTGGGGGAAAAAGGTGTGAGACGGTAAGTAGGTAATAGGTAATAGGAGATAGGAGATAGGGCGTGGGGTGTTGGTGAAGACAGGGGCTGTTACTGTTCAGCACCCGTTTGCCTCGGGCGGCTCTTCCGGGGACTGAATAGTTTGGATTTCCTATGGTTTTTTTGCCGTGGGCAGACCAGAGAGATGGACGCGTTATGTTTTCTTTTTTGAAGGGAGAGGATTCTCTCCATGCAGCGAAAAGCGACATCGGGAAAAAGTACACCCACAACGAGGATTCGTTTTTTATCCCCGAGGCAGATGCCACCTGGGCGATTACGGATGAAAAAATTGACGCGGGGGGCAGGCTCTACCTGCTGTGTGACGGCATGGGGGGCGGCCAGGCAGGAGAGGTGGCCAGCAGCCTGGCTTCAGGGTGGCTGGCCCGGGATTTTTATGGGGATCCCAAGGAAGAGATCCCGCCGGTTCGGCGCCTGGCTGAGCTGGCCTGCGAGACCAACGCACGGCTTTACGCCCTGGCTGAGGCCCATGACGCCTACAAGGGCATGGGCACCACCCTTGTGGCCGCCCACGTGCGGGACGGTCTCCTGAGCCTGGTTTCCATGGGCGACAGCCGGGCCTATCTTTTCCGAAACGGTTGCCTTCGCCAGCTCACCGAAGATCACTCCGAGATCTGGCCTCTCTACACAAGCGGGGCCCTCACCAAGGAAGAGCTTCGAACCCACCCCCGGAGCCATGTCCTCACAAAAGCCCTGGTGGTCAGGCAAGATCTCACCGAGGACGATCTTTTCATGGCTACCGAATCCCTTGAAGAGGGCGATTTTCTCCTTCTGTGCAGCGACGGCTTAACGGACATGGTGCCCGAAGAGGAGATCCGGGGGGTGATGATGAAAAAGAAAAAGATGGCGTGGAAAGCCCAGGCGCTTGTAGATGCCGCCAACCGGCATGGGGGGCGGGACAACATCACGGTGGTTTTGGTGAGGGCGTAGCCGTACCGTTGGTCTTCGTGGTATCAGGCGGTGCGTGTTGGGGGTGTGGCGCCGGTGGTCTGCGTGGCGTCGGGCGGTGCGGGAGCCGCACCCTACCGTGTGACGCATGGGGTCGGCGTCGGGATGTTGGACCGGATTCGCACGTACCGACAACCTATTTCCCTATCTTCTATAGCCTGTTTTTTAAAGCACCAACTCCTGAATAAAATCAACAAGCTGATTTAAATTGCCGCAGGCGCGGACTTCGTGGCAGTGGGCTTTGTAGGTGTACATCTCGGAATCGCCTTCGGTCCACTGTTTTTCCTGTTCGGGGTTGAGCCAGATGATGCGGCGGCATTTGTCCCGGAGTTGCCTTAAGATGTGGTCCTGGGGGTTCTGGTAGTTGGAGCGGGCGTCGCCGATGATGATGAGGGTGGTTTTTTTGTCCAGGTCCTGGAGGTGGTCGTTTTTGAAGGTCTGGAAGGCCATGCCGTAGTCGGTCTGGGCGTAGTAGTTGATGGGGGCGTCCTTCATGATGGCCTCGATGGCGTCGTTGACCTCTTTTTCGATGAAGTGGTCGGTGACCTCGGCCAGCTCCGAGACAAAGATAAAGCTCTTTACCTTGCTGAAGCACTCCTGCAGGGCATACAGGATGTTGAGCATGAAGCGTGCCGTGGACCACACCGAGCCCGACACGTCACAGAGCACCACGATTTTCCCTTTCCGAAGGGGCTTGTCTTTTCGGATGATTTCGATGGGGATGCCCAGGTATTTTCCAGCCCGACGCAGGGTCTTCTTGACGTCGATCTCCCCTTTCTTGGCCACGGAGTAGCGAAGCGTGGCGATCTCTTCGAGTTTTTTCACCAGCTGGCGGATCACGTCCCGCACCTCTTCGATCTCGTCGTCGGAGAGGGAGGAGAAGGGAACCTGGCCGATTTCGTCGTAGTGCTCCTCGTTGTGGGCCACGGTCTTGAGGCCGGAGTTCTTGGTCTTGGGCTCTTTGGTGAGGATGTCGTAGGCGCTCTCTAAGCGGCGGGTGAACTCCTCTTCGATACTTGCCCTCACCGAGTCGTCCACCACGGCGTGGTTGCCCCCGAGGAACTGGAGCACCTTCTCCTTCATCTGGTTGATCTTGAGCATCACCTCCAGGCGGCTGGAGAGCTGGGTCATGTTGGACTTCAGGCCTGTTGAGGCCTGTTCTTCCTGGGTGTGGAGCTTGTTGATGAGGTCCAGGTAGTCCAGGGGCTTTCCGGCCATGAAATCGAGGATGGCCTGTCTCATGGCGTCCCCGTCGGCCTCCATCTCTTCGGCCAGGCGGGCGACGACCTCATCGAACCCCTGGCTCTCCGGCGTGACCTCCGCGCCGGTGAGGTCGTTTTGCATCTCGTGGAAAAAGAGGTTGTAGAGCCGGTCAAAGCGGTCCTGGTCCCGGTGGCTTTTGGCAAAGTTGGTCCGCAGCACCGTGTAGAACTGAAACTCGTCAAAGGGATCCACAATGGCCAGCTGCCGGACCACGTCCAGCACCTCGGCGGTGGAGACCCTTAAATCCGCTGCCCGGCAACAGTTTACAAATCGTAATGTCAGATTGACCATGGATGCCTCCAGCGGCAGGGGATACATCCCCTGCACCCCAGGTTCGCACATGCTCCTCCCCCTCGTTCCTCGGGTTCGTCACATGCGCTGACGGGCTGCGCCCGTTATTATTGTCTCGGTGATTCGGTCATTGATATACCCATCGCAGAAGCGAGGAAAAATGCCGGTCTGCCACCTCTCTACCTAATTCCCTATCACCTGTTTCTAATTGGGCAACAGATCGGAGATGTTTCGTTTTACCAGCTCGTAGTCCGCTTTGTATTTGAGCAGCGGGTTCAAGGTGGTGGCCACGATCTCCGGGGAGAGGTCTTCGATCTGGAGGGTGAGAAGGGCGGTGGCCCAGTCGATGGTCTCGGAGATGCACGGTTTTTTCTTTAAGTCCATGTCCCGGATCTTGGCGACGATGGTGACGATTTTTTCCAGGAGCGTCTCGTCGATGTCCGGGAGCTTGATGCGCACGATGTCCATCTCGGTTTCGATGTTGGGGTAGTCGATGAAGAGGTGGATGCAGCGCCGCTTGAGGGCGTCGCTCATGTCCCGGTAGTTGTTGGAGGTCAGGAAAACGATGGGCTTGGTGGTGGCGGTGATGGTGCCGATCTCCGGGATGGAGATCTGGAAATCGCTGAGGAGCTCCAAGAGAAAGGCTTCGAACTCGGGGTCGGACTTGTCGATCTCGTCGATCAAGAGCACCACGGGATCTTCGGACTTGATGGCGGTGAGTAAGGGCCTTGTCTGGATGAATTTTTCCGAGAAGAAGGCGTCTTCGTGGGCGGCGATCTCATCCACGGCCCCTGCCAGGCTGGTGGTATCCGAGACGATGTCGTTGATCTTGTCCTTGAGCATCTGGGTGTAGAGGAGCTGTTTGGCATATTCCCATTCGTACAGGGATTTGGACTCGTCCAGGCCCTCGTAGCACTGCATGCGGATCAGGGGCCGCTCAAGGGCCTTGGCGATGCTTTTGGCCAGCTCGGTTTTGCCGACCCCTGCAGGGCCCTCCACCAGGATGGGTTTTTCCATGGCCACGGCCAGGTAGACCACCGTTGCAATCTCCCGTGAGGAGATATACCGCTGGGACTCCAGCCTCTCTTGAACCTCCAGAACACTTTCAAATTCCATTGCTGCCCCCTTGAACCGTGAAAATCGGGCCCGTGAACATGTGGGACCCGTGAAAATCGCTTTTTTGCTCTGCGCGGGGTCAAACCGTGTTGCCGCACCAGTCGGGTACCTGGCTCTTTACCGACCGTACTATTTTTGGGGCGCACGAAAGGCGCCACCCCGCATCACGTTGTGTGGATCAAATCATCATGCATACCAATGGAAGGGTGAAAGAGCAAGGAAAATAGGCATGGATACTGCGGAGAATCAGAAAGCAAAAAGAGGAAACAGGCAGGGTAGGAATAACGGTTAGTCCTGCTCTTCCTCTTCCTTCTCCCGGAGGAATCGGTCGACGGCTTCCCGTGTGATATCAAAGGTAAATCCCTTTCCGGCCAGAAAGGTGTAGGCCTTTTGTTTGAACACCGGGGGCTCGGCTTTTTTCCACTTCCAGGCTTTTTTGCGGAGCAGGGTGAGGGCGGCGGCGGTTTCATCCAGGCCCTCTTCAAGGAGGCGGTCGACGAGGGCTTCATCGACCCCCTTGAGCCGGAGCTCCTGCTTGAGCAGGTAGCGCCCCTTGGGCTGGTTTCTCAGGCGGGAGTCGATCCACTCCCGCGCAAAGGCCTCGTCATTGATAAAGCCTGCTTTTTCGGCACGGTCAAGGGAGAGCTCCGCGGCTTTTTTGGAGAATTTTTTCTCCCGGAGGCGGCGCATGAGTTCGGCCCGGCTTCGGGAGCGCACCCCCAACAGGCGCAGTGTGCTTGCCCAGCAGCGCTGCTTTTCGTCTTCAAAGGCCCTTTTTTCGACCTCGGCGGGGTCCATGACGGAGCCGCGTTCCAGAAGGGCGGCGTCAAAGGCGTTCATGCTGAAGGCTTTTTTCCCGTTCAGAAAGATGTCGGCCTTTCCGGGGCGCTTTTCGCTGTAGTCGATGTCGGTGATTTTCTGGGGGCGCTTTGGTGACGCCTCCGGGGCGTTCTCATCGTCCCATGGAAAAGGATCGCTCATCGGGTGATCTCCGTGATGGTGGCATGGGTGCCTTCGGCGCTCCAGCGAATGTTCAGGTCCCAGAGGCAGAAGCCGAAGGAGGCATCTTTTTTTCGGGTGTCGTAATAGGCCGGTCGGGGGTCCTGCTCCACCACCCCGGTGATGATCCCCTTGAGGTTGGGGTAGGCGGTTTCCGAGAGTCTTGCCAGGGCCTGTTCTGCTTCCGGGGAAAAGCTTACTGAAAGCTTCGGTTCGGGCTTGTGATCGGCAAATCCCCCGGTGGCATCGCTGACGGCGTCCACATAAGGGATGTAGGGCTTGATGTCCAGCACCGGGGTGCCGTCCAGGATATCGAGGCCCTTGACGTGGATGAGGATTTTGCCCTTCTCTTCACTCACGGACAGGAGGCGCACCACAGAGAGGCCCACGGGGTTGGGCCGGAAATTGGACCGGGAGGCGAAGACCCCGATTTTTTTGTTGCCCCCCAGGCGCGGCGGTCGCACCGTGGGCTTCCACTCTCCCCGGGTGGACCGGTCAAAGAGGAAGATCACCCAGATGTGGGAGAATCCCTCCAGCTCACGCACCGCCTCGGCGCGGTTGTACGGGGGAATGAGCTCGATGTGCCCCACGGCTTCGGCGACGATGCCCGGTTGCCGGGGAACGCCGAATTTCTCGGTGAAGCAGGAGTGCACGGTGCCGATGGGCGTCAGTAAGGGGGGCTGTTCCATGGTTGCTGCGTCTGTCTCTGGGGTTGCTGGTGGTTGTGTCGCAAGAAAAAACGGTTTTGATCGGTCCTATATCACAGGACGGGGACATTAAACACGGATGTTTTGCGGGGCACGGACAGACGATGGCCGGCAAATCCGTCAGCGTTTTGTCATGATGCGGAGGTAGCTCTCGGCGGCACCGGCGAGGATTTTTTCCGTTGAGGGGGGTAATTTCCCCTGGCTTGTGGCAAGGATGGCTCCGGTGATCCGGCCCCGGATGAAGTGGCAGGCCAGGCTGTTGCCGTCGGAGACCTGGATGATCACGGTTTCGGCCTGGGTAAAGTCCACGGGGCCTGAAAGGGTGGCTGCGGCCCGCTGGAGCACCCAGGCCATGGGGCCGATGGATGCGGCGTTGCCCTTGGGGGTGGAGGCCGCCACCAGCTCTCCGTCGTCATCGACGATGAGGGCGTGGCTGAATCCTCCTTTGAGCCGCGTGTAGTCCAGCAGGTTGTCGAGGGCTTCTCTCTGGTTGTTCGAGCGTTTGATCCGGCGTTCCTGGTTTACTTCTATCATACAAGTCTCCCTGGTCCCTTGGGTCCGGCTCTGTGGGTGGATGTGAGCGAGGTGGTTTGAATCGGGATACCGCACATGACGTGTAAATGCCTCATCTTTAAAGCATACTCCGGCGGTTTGATTCAAGAGGGAATATTGGAAAAAATGAGGGGATACCGGCAGGTTGCCTGAGAAGGCGGCAGGGCAGGGGGTGGCCATGTCCCCGGCAAAACGGGCCGGGGCACGGCAAACGGGCTTATTCAGCTTGTGGTGGTCCGCAGGATGCGCTCGTAGCCGTTGGCGGCCCGGGCGAAGATTTTGTCGGCGGAAGGGGGAATGCGGGTTTTGGAAAGAACCACGATGGCGCATGGGGTTCCGTTGTCCGCCTTGAAAAAGTAGCAGGCCACGCTGTCCCCCCTGGAGGTCTGGGCCGTGATGGCCTGGATGTCGGGGTAGGCGGCCGCCTTGGAGAGGTACCCGGCCGTTTTTTCCAGGATCAGGGCGATGTCCTTCATGCCCGTGGCCTGGTTTGCCTGATCCGATCGGGCCACGATCTCACCACTGCGCAGGATGATGGCGTGGGCGAACCCGCCGTAAATCTTGGTGTAGTTGAGAAGATTGGTCAGGGATTCCTGGCGTGTTTGAGCCCGGTTGAAACGGCGATCCTGCTTGATGGCGTCCATGGGTACCTCCTGGCAATGGGTATGGCGTTTATCCGCAGACGTATGGGGCTGATCCCCATGGCATTCGACGCATTGGTCGGTGGCGGGGCGGGCCCTGTTGAATTTTTTTAGGGGTGATTAAAAACACTATACCTGAAAATGCGGATGGATGCGAGGAGGAACAAAGGGATGACGCAGGCAGGGGAGCAATGCCCCCGGCCTGGGGGCCGGGGGCGGGGTCTGTGAGACGGATCAGGCCAGAAGGGCCTTCAAACGGTCCACCAGGCCACTGAAATGGGCGATGGTGTTGTTCACCGGGTCCGGGCGGGTCATGTCCACCCCGGCCACGCGGAGCTCGTCCACGGGGAACATGCTGCCACCCAGGGTGAGGAATTCCATGTAGCGGGAGACCGCTCCCTCTTCTCCCTTGATGATGCGCCCTGCAATGTCCAGGGCCGCGGAGATGCCCGTGGCGTATTTGTAGACGTAGAAGGAGGAGTAGAAGTGGGGGATGCGCAGGCACTCCAGCTTCAGGGCCTCGTCAATCACCAGGGTGTCTCCGAAGTAATCGGCGAGCAGGCTGCCGTACAGGTCGGTCAATGTTTCGAGGGTGATGGCCTGGTTGTCGGCGGCCATGGCATGGATGCGCATCTCGAACTCGGCAAACATGGTCTGGCGGTAGAGGGTCCCCCGGATGTTGTCGATCTCCCGGTTGATGATGTAGGTCTCCATCTTTTTGTCCCCCTTGTATTTTTCCAGGAGGTATCGGCCGAGGAGGGCCTCGTTCAAGGTGGAGGCCACTTCGGCCACAAAGATGGTGTAGTCCCCGTAGATGTAGGGCTGGGTGGTGCGGGAGTAGTGGGAGTGCATGGAGTGGCCCGCTTCGTGGGCCAGGGTAAAGAGGCTGTTGATGCTGTTGGCGTCGTGGTTGAGCAGGATGTAGGGGTTGGAGTCGTAGCAGCCCGATGAATAGGCCCCGCTCCGCTTGCCCCGGTTTTCATACCGGTCCACCCAGCCGCCGGTGAGCCCTTGTTTCAGGGTGTCGACATAGGCCGTGCCCAGGGGGGCCAGGGCGGCCAGGGTGACCTCCACGGCTTCGTCGTAGTCCATGTGAAAGGAGACGTCCGAGGCCAGGGGCACATAGGTGTCGTAGATGTGAAGGGCGTCGACGCCCAGGGCTTTTTTCCTCAGGTTCAGGTAGTCGAAGAGGGGGGCAAAGCCGTTGCGGACGCTGTCGATGAGCCCGGTGTAGACCTCTTTGTCCACGTTGTCGGTGAACAGGGCCCGGGAGAGGGTGGCGTCGAATCGCTTGGCCTTGGAGATGAACAGGTCCTTTTTGATGGCTGCGGACAGGGAGGCACCAATGGTGTGTTTGTGGGCCTCGTAGGCTGAGTAGTAGGTGGCAAAGGCGTTTTTACGCACCTTGCGTTCCGGGTTCATGAGAAAGGCGATGAAATTCCCGTGGGAGAGCTCGTGGGGGGTGCCGGTCTCGTCTTCGATGGTGCCGAAGCGCAGGTCCGCGTTGTCCAGCTGGCTGAAGATGCGGGAAGGGGCTGCCATGGCTTCGGCGGACATAGCCAGCAGCTCTTCCACCTCTTCGCTTCGGGTGTGGGGTTTGAAACGCAGGATCTTCTCCAGGAAGAACCGGTACCCGGCCAGCTCCTTATGGGCAAGGAACCCGTCCATGGTGGCGCTGTCGATGGCCTGGACCTCGGGGGTGAAGAAGCTGGAGGCCTGGGCAATGCGGGAGTACAGGTTGACGGCTTTCTGGAAGAGGCCGTCGTAGTCGGGGTTGGTCTTGTCCTCGTCGTTGCGCAGGTGGGCGTAGGTGTAGAGAAGTTCTAAGGACCGGTTGACGGAAAGGTCGTAATCGATGGCCTCTTTGAGCACCGAGGCCGACTCTCCCAGGCGGCCCTGGTAGGCTTTGTAGCCCGAAATCCGGGCCTCGGTTTCCCTGAAGAGGGTCTCCCAGGCCGCGTCGTCGGCGAACATGGGGGACAGGTCCCATTTGTGGGCATCGGGTATATCGTGTCGTTCGGGTATGGTGGACATATGTGGCGTCTCCTTTAGGGGTTGTAGCTGAACATGGGGGTGATTTTAATGAGGAGATCGAGGCCCGGGAACCGGGCTTGAATTTTTTCCTGGGTCTCCCTGAGGACCTCGCGCTGGTCCGCAGGGCGGTCGCTGTTGTTGAGGGTGATGTTGAACAAAATGGTGCCGCGGTCCAGGGTGGCTCCCACGATGCGCAGGTCGTGGAAGGTGAGGACCCGTTCGTCTTCGGCCACCACCTTCTGGATTTCGGTGAGTACGGTGTGGTAGTGGGGGTGGTCCCGGTTGATGGGGTCCATGTGGACCACCACCATGCCGCCTGTAATGCGGCCCACGGCTTGCTCCACATCTTCGGCGATCTCATGGATGGCAAGGGCCGAGAGGTGGTGGGACACCTCAATGTGCAGGGAGACGATGCGGTTCTCTCCGTAGTTGTGGACGACGATGTCGTGGACCCCCAGCACATCGGTGACGCTGCGGCAGGCCCCTTCGATTTCATCCAGAAAGGCCTGGGAGGGGGCTTCGCCGATGAGGGGGTTCACCGCTTCCCGGGCAATGCCCCAGGCCGAGGCGAAAATCACCAGGGAGACCCCGATGCCCATGATGCCGTCCACCTGGGCATAGCCCAGATGGGACGCGCCCAGGGCCACCACCACCAGCAGGGTGGAGAAGGCATCGCTTCGATGGTGCAGGGCGTCGGCCTTGAGGGTGTCCGAGTCGATGAGATCCCCCAGGGCAAAGGAAAAACGGGCCATGAGTTCTTTGAACAGGGCGGTGCCGGCGACGATGGCGATGGCTCCGTAGCTCGCCTTGGCCACGGTGGGGTTCAGGGTGGCGGTGATGCTGTGCTTGAGGAGTTCAAACCCGGCCACAAACAGGAGAATGGCGATGATGAGGGTGGCCACCGGTTCGATGCGGCCGTGGCCGAAGGGGTGCTCGCTGTCCGAGGGTTTCCGGGACATGGTAAAGCCCACGATGACAACGGCCGAGGTGGCGGAGTCCGAGAGGGTATGGATGGCGTCGGCGATGAGGGCTGCGCTTCCCACGGAGAGGCCGATGACCAGCTTGACGGCAAACAAAAGGGCGTTTCCCACGATGCTCACCCACCCTTCCAGGACCCCGTAGCGTGCCCGGACATCCGGGTTGGTGGTGAGGGTGTGGTCAGACACAAACAAGGACGCGAACCAAAGGGCAAAGGTTTTCACAGGCGGCTCCAGAAGATGCATGGACAAGGGGAGGTTGATGATGTGGTCCCGGCAGCCCCCTGGGGAAGGCGGCTGCCGGGGATATCATGTGGGGTCGCCGGACCCTGCGGCGCGGTGAAGGCGGGGGGAAGCGGCGAGCCCTTTCATGTATGCTTTCTGAATCCGTTATACGGCCTTACACTTCCCTTGTCCAGAGGGAGGCGATGGCAGGGCCCGTGCCCACGCACAGGGAGGCCCCGCCCACGGTGAGGTCCAGGCGCTCCATCTCGTAGTAGAGGCTTACCAGAATCCGAAGGGCGGTACAGCCCACGGGGTGGCCCAGGGCAATGCCCGAGCCGTTGTGGTTGGTCTTGCCCATGGAGAGGGCCATGCCGTGGTCTTCCCGGAGCATGCGGCCCACGCCGAGGAACTGGGCGGCAAAGGCCTCGTTGATCTCCCAGTACTCCACATCGTCAAAGTTCATGTCCGTGCCGGACAACACCTTGGGGATGGCAACGGCGGGCCCCAGCCCCATGAGTTTGGGGTCCACGCCCGCACAGGCGGTGTTGATGAGTTTCATCAGGGGCCGGATGCCGAGCTCTTTGGCCTTGGCTTCACTCATGAAGATGGCTGCTGCTGCGCCGTCGTTGATGCCCGAGGCGTTGGCCGCGGTGACCACGCCCCCTTTTTTGAAGGCGGGCTTGAGCCTGGCCAGGCTCTCGGGGGTGCTGCCGGCGATGGGGTGCTCGTCTGTGTCGAAGACCGTGGTCCCTTTTCGCGTGACGATCTCATAGGGGACGATCTCCCGCTTGAAATGACCGGCGGCAATGGCGTCCAGGGCACGGGTGTGGCTCATGAGGGCCAACTCGTCGCACTCCTCCCGGGTGATTCCGTATTTTTCCGCCACGTTTTCCGCGGTGGTGCCCATGTGGCCCCCCGCCAGTTCGTCCACCAGACCGTCGAAGAGCATGGAGTCCTCGATGGAACCGGGGCCCATGCGGTACCCGGAACGGGCTTTGGGGAGCATGTACGGGGCGCCTGTCATGCTCTCGGCCCCCACGGCCATGACGATGTCGTTTTTGCCCAGCATGATGCTGTGGGCGGCAATCTCCACGGCGCGCATGCCCGAGCCGCAGTTCTGGTTAATGGAAACGGCGCTACTGGCATCGGAGAACCCGATGCGCTTGGAGACCTGGCGGGCGGGCAGGGACCCCTGCAGGCCGGGAAGGCACTGGGCAAGGACCAGTTCGTCGATGGTTTCCACGTCGATGCCTGCGCGGGCGACGGCTTCCTTGCCCACATGCACGGCGAGCTCCCGTGCCGAGACGTTTTTCAGGGCTCCCTGGAATTTGCCGATGGCGGTTCGGCAGGCGCTTACCATCACAACATTCTGCGTTTTCACATCTTCCTCCTGTGACATGTTGATACGTTTATGTGGTGTGAATAGCTGGTTTGCTGTCGACGCGATAATTTATACGGTGCACGAAACTCTTGATTAATGAACGGTGTTAATATAACAAACGATAGTAAATAGCTAAAAACGAGGAAGATGTATAGAAAAAATGCAGTGGGCGGGCACAGGACATCCTGTGGACCTCACCGTGGGCGAGGCGTTATTCGGTGTGACGGGTCCCGTAAAGGGGGCTTTTACCCATGGGCGTGGGGACGGGGGGCTTGAGCGGAGAAATCCGCGGCAGCGTCCCCTTTCATCAGCCGCCCGTTGCGGAACCACAGAGCAATGTCAGTGGTGACCATGAGGGCGTTGATGGCGTAGAGGATGATAACGGCATCAAAGCTGTAGAGAAGCTTGTGGGTGATGCCTGCTGCATAGCCCACGAGGACAATGCAGAGAAATTGAAGGCTTTTTCCGGAGTTGTTCCGCGAGGTCCAGGATTTCCAGATGGAGGCGGGCCAGGCAAAACCGAAGCAGACCAGCATGGCGATTTCAAATACACTCATAACAGCTACCTACATACCATAAAAAGTCAGGCGCATGGTGCCCGTAAGTGCCGGTGGCGGAAACTCTGCCGATAGGGTCCCGGGCGGTCCTTACAAAAGAGGGCTATACCACCATATCCGGCAAATGAAAAGCCGGGGACGGTGCTTTTTCGGGGTGAGTTCACCCTGCGGGAATAATTGACATAACGGGATCTTTCCCTGATAATGGGAAGTACTTCAGATGGCCCCTTGCGTATTTTCCCGGCCCCTTTCCTCTCTTCAGCGTTTTTCAGGGAACCCATGATGTGATCCACCTGCGGACTGCGCCCCTTCAGGCGCCCCGCTCATGTAGGCTTATGGACCCCCAACAACCTAAGGAGACAGATCATGACCCGACGAGTGAACGTGCTTTTCCTGGTACTGCCGATTCTGGCCATCTTTTCGACGTCCCCCGCCTTTGCCGAGATAATGCTGGTCAAGGGGAAGATCATGGGGGCAAGCTGCGTGATTAATGAAACCGTTTGTCCCACAGACATCAAGGATCCCCGCATCTCCATGGAGCGGGACTTCGTGCTGGTGGCCGAAGACGGCAGCACTTACTTTCTCTCCAACATGAGGCGCGGAGCCAAGCAGGTTCTGGTGAGCCAGGATGTGGAGGTGCTGGGCAAGGTCAGGGGCAATACGATGTTTGTCCATAACGTGGACAAGATGCTCATGGGCGGGATGATGAGCGTCTGGAACTGGGACCTTCGAGTGAGGAACCTCAGACACCCCAGGTAGGGATGCTGCCCGTGAAAAACTGGCATAGACAAACCCGCGTCGGCAATGGGCCGATGCGGGTTTTTGTTGTGTAAGGTGTTTTCAGGCGTGGCTCTGGAATACCTCCGGTCAACACGCTGTGTCCCACACACATTTCGGGTACCCCTTGTTTGTGAGCGGGTCTTGCTTGACAGGCCGCAGGGCCTTTCCTACATAAGGCTGACGGGCCGGGGTACCGAAGGGCCCATGGTATGCCCTTGGCGGCTTTGCCGGGGGCCAGACGTTTGTTAAGGGCCATGCCAAGAATACATTACACAGGATGGGATCATCCCATGGGTCCTCAGCATGATTTTTTGATCGTTGCTTCGGCACAGAACGAATTTGAGGCGGAGCATCGTTATGTATCATTATTTTAGGGCATAGCCCTTAACCGATACTCCCCTTGCGCCCTTTACGGCCATGGGCAAGGGGACCATGTGAGGCAGGGACCATGAATGAACTGGATGCGCTCCGAAGGGAGAACGCACGCCTGAAACAGCAGCTTGAAGAGAGCAGCCGACTCATCAAGGGGTTGCCCGATTTGATGTTTACCCTGTCCCGGGACGGGGTGTTCACGGACTACGCCGCCATGGGCCTGCCCCTGTACCGGTCACCCGAGGGCTTCATGGGGAGGAGTGTGTTTGATGTGCTCCCCGAGGCCCTGGCACGGCAGATCACCGCTGTCTGCGAAACGGCCATCCGGACCGGGGAGCGTCAGACCCTGGAGTACTCCCTGGAACTGGAAGGGGACGAACGTTACTACGAGGCCCGCATGATGCGCTGCTGCCGGGGGGAGGGGGTGGTGGCCTTTGTCCGGGACGTCACCCGCGTGGCCCTTGTGGAAGAGACGCTTCGCAACCGGGAGCAGGAGCTGCAGCGCAAAACCGTGGGCCTTGAGGAGATGAACACCGCCCTGGAGGTGCTCCTGAAAAAGCGCAGCGGGGACAAACAGGCCCTGGAAGAGGAGATCCTGTTTACCATCCGCGAGATGATCCATCCGTGGATCGAGAAGCTCAAAGCCACCCGGCTGGGGCCACGCCAGATGGCCTACCTGGAGGTGGTGGAGAACAACCTCAGCACCATTGCACGGCCCCTGGTGCGGACGGCACCCTCTTACCAGCTTCAGTTGACCCCGTCGGAGATCGAGATCACCAACCTGATCCGTGAAGGCAAGACAAACAAAGAGATTGCCGATATCCTCTCCCTGTCCGTGAAGACCATCGAAACCCACCGGAAAAATATCCGCCGGAAGTTGGGGCTTACCCACTCGAAAACCAACCTGAGGGCCCTTCTTTCGACCTCTCAGCCGTCGCCATCCGTGGAATAACCGTCGGTCACTTTTGGGTATGCCCCGGGTTTGGTGGCGCCAGGGCCGTGGGATGGGAAAACCCTTACAATTTCAGGGGACCCCGGGTTTCAAGGGGTTTCGCTGTTGTGGGTATGTATCATACCCATTAAATACCTCATCAACGAGGGTTGATTTTGTCAGGCAGTCTGTATAAATCACATTTGAAAAAGGGGGCACATTGCTGTTGATTTACTCCCCGGCTGAGATGTCTCAGGGGACGCAATGCTTACCGGATTGCCTGATCGCTGTTGTGCTGAACTGATTTGTTTTTGGTTGTGCGGCATGGGGCTGAGCAGAGAATGGATGTGACCAAATAGATAACCGGTCGATCCGGTGGCCGTCTTGGGGGGAGGATCTGTAACGGATTCGGAGCCGACCTCGCAGGGTGTTGGACGCTGAGCTGAGCGGAATGGATAGACAAGATGTCCTGCAACTCCCTCCCCCGAAACAAAAAATACAAAACGGGAAAGTTTAGAAGACGGGGGGAGAGTCCTGCCTTGTCCATCCTGCCTAACTGAGTCGTATAGAGGTCATGGCCATGAGTCATGAACGGATCATATCAGCTCTTCCTCTTTCTTCCCGTTTTTCTGATTAAAAAACCGCCGGTTTCGGCGGTTTTTTTGTTTTTGGCAGCTAGTCTCCGTTGCTTCCGCCGACTCAGGTAAACCGGCACACCACGGGGTAGTGATCCGAAGGATAGATTCCCTCGAAGGGATGCTTGATGACCTCTGCATCCATCACCTTCAGCCCTCCCTTGTACAGAATCCAGTCAATATGTTTTCCCAGGTCGTTTCCGGTGAATCCGTGGAAGGTGGAGGAGTGCTCGCCTGCAAAGCTGTCTTTGAATCCTCCAGACTGAAAGGCTTCATGGGCGGGGCTTTCGGGCGGGGCATTGAAGTCGCCGGTGATGACCATGGGAACATCCCCGGGAAAATCTTCCAGGAACCCCAGGATCAGGTCCGCGCTCTGTTTCTGGACCCCCTCGTCAAAATCAAAGTGGGTGGTGACGCAGACCACGCGCTCGTCGTCCCGTTCAAACTCTCCGATGACGCACTGGCGGGGCCACTGGCTTCCCTCAAGCTGGCTCTCCTCATGGGGCGTGTGGCTCAGGAAGCAATGGGTGTGCCTCAGGCAGGTCCACTCTTTCTGGTAAAAAATCAGGTTGTTCTGCCAGGTTGTGGGCGACGGGTTCCGCACCCCCACAAACCGGTAGTCCTTCAGGAGCTGGGCGAGGTACCGGGTCTGGAAGTTGTTCGCCTCCTGCATGCCGATGAAATCGGGGCGCGTGGCGGTAAACAAAGGGCCGTAAGCCCTGCGCCGGTGTTCCCAGGAGTTGTCACCGTCGTCGGCGAGGCCGAAGCGGAGGTTGATGCTCATCACAGAGAAGGGTCGGTTCATGGGATCGTATGCATAAGTCATGGCACCTGCCTGATCAGGGGTTAGGGCGAAGGGAAACAGCCGGGCCGGATTCACAATCCATTATCTTAAAGCAGGAATGCAGGCCCTGTCAAAATGGATTTTTACCGGCCCGGCAGGGACAACCCCGTTGCATCATGTCTAAAATCGATAGCTGACGCCCATGCCGCCCATCACGGCATCGCCCTCGTAAAAGTCGATGTTGGAGTCTGTACGGGCGTATCTCATGAGCAGGGAGAAGGAAAGGTCCTCCACGGGCAGGGGCATTTCAAGGCCCAGAGAGGCGCTGTAGGAGGTGTCTTCCCGTTTTTTTTCAAAGACCGGGTGGGTTTCGTCGTAGTTCGCCTGGTGGAAAGAGACGGTGGAAAAGGCCTTGCAGGCTGGGAACCGCAAGATCGCAGAGAGTTTTCCCCCGAACTGGTCGAACTGGTGGGCGTTTCCGTCGGCCTCGTTGCGGAGGGCGTCCACAGTGGCGCCCAGGATCAGGGCTCTGCTCACGGGAAGGGTCAGCCCCGCCTCGATGAGGTGGGCTTCACTGGAGCGCCTGAGGCTTGACAGCTCCTCGTCGCTTAAGGGGTCTCCCCCTTCGGTGATGAAAGACTGGCCCGACTCCTCTTCATCGATGTCGTTGACGGCAAAGGCATAGCTCACAAAAAAGGGGGAGCCCAGGATGGAATCCGCCTTGACCTGGACCCCCTGGGAGGTCCGGTCGGTCTCTTCCCTGTCCACCCCCGTCAGGAAGGGGTCTTTCCACACCTCGTCGTCAATGAGGGGAAGCTCGGGAATCCAGGCGAGGCTTAAGGCGGTGCCGTTGTCCAGGCGGTGCCGGGCGCCCACTTCAAGGAAGTAGGTCCCTTTGACAATATTGGAGGTGGGTGTGCCCGCGAAAAGTTCTGTCCTGAGGTTGTCAAAGGTGTAGTTAAGGTGCCACAGGGCGATGGGAATCACCTTTGTCTCCGAGGAGGCCGACTGGTCCAGGCTGTCGATGCGCTCGTTGTCGTCGCCGACATCGTTGAGGGCTTTGGTGGCGTGGATTACCCCGGGCATGAGCGTGATGTCACCCACAAAGCCGGGGGTGGGCGTCTTCATGGGATTTCCCCCCCAGGCAGCGGGGACCGTCAGGGCCAGGAGCAGGCAGGTCAGGGGGAGGCGTCGCAGCAACGTAAAAAAGTGTGTTTTCCGAGTGAGCATGTCTGATGATTCCTCTGGTCTGGTGGTGTTGTGGAAAAACGGGCCTGTGCCGGGACCTTACAACCTCGGCACCTCTTCGGTGGTGGTGTCTGTGGACGCTTCGGTGCGGCCCACAAGTGCTTTGATGTCCTCCAGGATCATGTAGAGGCTGGGGACGAGAAGCAGGGTGATGAAGGTGGCAAAGACGATTCCGAACCCCAGGGAGATGGCCATGGGGATGAGGAACCGTGCCTGCCTGGACGTTTCGAAGATCATGGGGGCCAGGCCGCCGAAGGTGGTGACGGTGGTGAGGAGGATGGGCCGGAACCTCTGGATGCCCGCCGCCTTCACCGCGTCGACCACGGCCATCCCTTCTTGGCGTTTTCGGTTGGAAAAGTCAATAAAGACCAGGGAATCGTTGACCACCACCCCTGCCAGGGCCACGATGCCGAAGAGGCTCATGACCGAAAGGGAGTAGCCCATGAGCAGGTGCCCCATCACCGCCCCGATGATGCCGAAGGGAATGCAGATCATGATGATCAGGGGCTGGGAGTAGCTCCTGAAGGGCACGGCCAGAAGGGCGTAGATGAGAATCAGCGACATGAGCAGCCCCTGGATCAGGCTCTCGACGCTCTCCTTGAGGTCGGCCTGTTTGCCCTGGAAGACGTAGGTAAGGCCGGGGGTGGCGGACACGAGGTCGGCCAGGCCCCCGTCTTCCAGGGCACTGGCCACCTGCCCGGCTTCAGCCTCGGGGATGATGTTGGCGGTGACATCGGTGATGCGTTTCTGGTTCCGTCTGTAAATGGTGGTGTAGGCCCGTCCCCTGCTCATGTCCACGGCTTCGTTCAGGGGCACTTCCATGCCTTCGGGGGAGCGGAGGGTCAGGCTGAAGAGGTCCCCTTCGGTTTTGCGCTCTTCTCCTTTGAGGCGCACCATCACCTTGACCTCGTCCCGGCCGCGCTGGAGCCTCAGGGCTTCGACTCCGTAATAGGCGTTTCGCACCTGCCGGGAGATCTCTTCGGCCGAAAATCCCATGCGCTCGCCTTCCGGGCGCATGACAAGGTCGAACTGCATCTTGCCGGTGGAGGAGCCGTCGTCGATGTCCCGGGCGTTGGGGAACAGGGCCAGCTCCTCGGCCAGCTTACGGCTGGCCCGCTCCAGGGTGTCGGTGTCCCGGTGCCGCAGCTCGATGGTCAGGCCCTTGCCGGATCCCGGTCCTCCCCGGTTTGCCTCGAAGAGACCCGACTCCACACCCGGAAGGGTTCCCACGCGCTCGCGCCAGGCCCGGGTCACCTCGGTGGTGCTCATGGGACGGACCTCCGGCGGGGTCAGGAGGATGCGGATGCGGATCTCCTCTTCGTCGATGCGGGTGAGGATCCCCCGGGAGAGAGTCTCTCCGCCGTTGTCTTCCACCACCTCCTTGGCAGCGGAAACGGCAAGGCCTGCGAGGCGGTCCACCTCGGTGGCCGGGGTGCCGTAGGGCAGGGTGAGGTTGGCGTAGGCGTAGTCGGACTCGATGCGGGGAAAGAGCTCCATGCCCATGCGGCCGGACAGGGCCCAGGAGCCGGTGACGGCCAGGATGAAAACCCCCGTGGCCAGGGTGACGTAGCGATGCCGGAGGCACAGGGAGAGCAGGGGCCCGTAGCGGCGGTCCACAAAGCGGGTGAAGGCGTTGCTGAACCGGCTCTGGGCATCGGACAGGGGTTTGAGGAAACCGCCGAAGCCTTCCCGGCGGCTGTGGCCCAGGTGGGCTGGCAGGATAAAGAGGCTCTCCACCAGGGAGATGGCAAAAACGATCATCACCACGATGGGAATGCTCTTGAAGATCTTGCCCAGGAAGCCCGGCACAAAGTAGATGGGCATGAAGGCCACCATGTTGGTGAGCACACTGAAGACAACGGGCTTGGCAATTTCCCGGGCCCCTTCCACGGCCGCCGGGAGCAGGCCCATGCCCTGCTGCCGTTTGTGGTAGATGTTTTCCCCCACCACGATGGCGTCGTCCACCACGATGCCCAAGGTAACGATGAAGGCGAACATGGTGACGATATTGATGGTAAAATCCGAAAAGGGCAGCACGAGAAAGGCCCCCAGAAACGAGATGGGGATGCCCAGGGAGACCCAGAAGGCCAGCCGGATCTCAAGGAAGACGGCCAGGATGATAAAGACCAGGGCCAGGCCGATGAAGGCGTTTTTGATGAGCAGCTCCCCGCGCTGTTTGAAGATCTCGGAGAGGTCCCGCACCATGGCCGCGGAGATCCCTTCGGGCAAGGTCTGCCTGAACTGCTCCAGGGTTGCTTTGGCTGCTTCGGCCACATCGATGGGGGTCTGTTCCCCCACCCGGTAGACCTCCACCATGACGGCCGGAGAGCCGTTGAAGGTGGCGTATCGGGTGGTCTCGGCAAACCCGTCCCGCACGGTGGCCACATCCCCTATGGTGATGCGGGAACCGTCGGCAAGGGTGATGAGGGGCAGGGAGGCGTAAGCCTCGTTGGTGTAGCGCTTCTCCTTCATGCGGACCAGGAGCTCGCCTCCGTCGGTTTTCAGGCTGCCGCCGGGCAGGTCCACGGAGGCGTCTCGGATACGGCGGGCCACTTCGGCCAGGGTGAGGCCGTAGCGACGCAGGTCGGCTTCGGAGATCTCCACCTGGATCTCCCGGTCGCGAATGTCTTCAAGGCTCACCTGGGTGATGGCCGGGGACTCCAGAAGCCGGGCGCGGAACTCTTCGGCCCGCTCTTTGAGAACCGAGTCCTTCTGGTCCCCGTAGACGGCAAAGGAGATCACCTCCCGGTGACGGGCCGCAATGGCGATCTTGGGATTCTCCGCGTCCACGGGAAGGGAGGTGATGGCATCCACTTCCCGCTCGATGTCCCGGTAAAGCTGCTGGATGTCCGCCCCTTCCAGGGCTTCCACAGAGATGGTGGCCCCCCCTTCGGACGAGACGGCGGTGACCTCGGCCGCTCCGTCGATGCCCTGAACCGCCTCTTCCACGGCCAGGGAGACCCCGCGCTCCACCTCCTCGGGGCTGGCGCCGGGATAGGGGACACTGATGTTGACAAAGTCCAGGTCGAACTCGGGGAAGACCTCCTGCTTGATGGAGGCCCCCACAATGAGGCCGCCCACAAGCAGGACCACCATGAGAAGGTTTGAGGCAACGGCGTTGCCCGCCATCCAGGCGATGGGGCCTCGGCCCGGGTCTCGGTTGGGATCGTGTGTCATGAAAAAAACCTGCGTATCGTTGTGTGGTTGGACAATGAAATCCGACAAAACGCCATGCCGCCGGCGGCCGGGGACTGGGCCCCTGGACCCCAGGTATGCACATGCTCCGGGGTTTTGCCCGTGGGTAACACAGCGTTCATCGGTTAGGGCTCAGGCGCTAAGTAAATGGTCAAAGAATGCCCCTGCGCTTTATCCCGAGGAACGAGGGGAACGCGCAGCGGCAACCAGCTTTCAGGGTGGCTCACCTTGCCGCCGGAGGCTTTTTTTCTCCGGTGCGGATCTTCATGCCGTCGGCAGGGGATGAGAGGTCCGAGAGGATCACGCGTTCCCCCGGGGACAGGCCCCGGTCCGTGAAGACCGTGGCTCCTTCCCGCCAGGCAATGCGGACCGTGCGGATGCGCAGGGTCTCTCCATCGGCCACCCACACCTCGTTTCCGTCCCGGAGGGCCCGGTCCGGAAGGGCGATGATGCCGCGAAGAGGGGTGCCCTCCAGCTCCGCGGTGACGTAGCTGTTGAGCAGCAGGGGCGGGGCACCCGTGGCAGCGGCCTGTTCCATGGGGTCGGCCACTTCGATGAGCACGCGGGCCATGCGGCTGGTGTCGTTCAAATCGCCCAGGACCTGCAGCAGCTGCCCCTGAAATGTCCCTCCGCTGCGGGGCAGGATGCGTGCCCGGCTTGCCTGGCCGTTGTTGTCCTTTTGGATACGGAGCCAGGCCAGGTTTGAGACGGGCAGGGTCGCTTCCACCCACCAGACCGCATCCGAGGCAAGGGTGGCCACGGTCTGCCCCTCTGTGACCAGGGTGCCCATGGAGGCGCTGCGGGCGAGCACGATGCCGTCAAAGGGAGCCCTGATTTCGCTCCGGGCCAGGTCCAGGAGGGCCTTGTCCAGGTCAGCCTCGGCCAAAGCGAGGTTTGCTTCGGCAATTTTAAGCTGGGGCAGCCGCAGGGCCAGGGACTGGTCTTTTACCCTGTGGCCCATGGTGGTCTCCATGAGGGCCAGCTCTTTTCTGGCCACCTCCTGGCTTCCCTGCTCCAGGGAGAGGTCTGCCCGGGCCTGCTGGACCTTTGCCCCGGCCAGGGCCAGGGAGATGTCCAGGTCGGCCTTGTCGAGTTTGACCAGGACATCCCCTTTTTTGAATCGTCCCCCGGGCACAAGGGCGGGGGCGAGCCACTCCACCTGGCCTCCGACCCGGGCCTTGAGGTCAATCTGGGAGGAGGCGCGCACCGTACCCATGGCCGTAACGGTCACCGGGTGGTCGCTGAGTTGGGTCTCCTCCCAGCGCACCAGGGGGGGCAGGGAGGTGCGGGGGCGTTTTTCGGCTTTGGGCCGGGTCTCCATGAGGTGGCTTGCCAGGAGAAAGGCCGCTGCCAGGATGAAAAGGGGCAGGCCCACACGCACAAGGAGAGGGGACAACGGGGCCTTTGGGTTCGGTTGAGGGGTGCGGATCATGATTCGGTGGGGACTCCCTTGGTCTGTTCGTTGGTACCTTCGGCGGTGGCGGTGTCACGGGCCGGTTCAGGGGCAAGGTCCTGGGGCCAGCTGCCGCCCAGGGCCCGGTGCAGGGCGACGCGTTCTTTGACGAGGCGGGCTTTTTCCTGGACCAGTTTTCTCTGAAGCTCCTGGAGGTCCTTGAGCTCGTCAAGGAGGTTGACGTAGTCGGAAACCCCCTGGGTGTACTGGTTCTCTGCTTCGAGCAGGGTGATCCGGGCGGTTTCCACTTCCCGGGTGAGGGCGGCAACGGTCTCTTTTTGCCGCACCTCGCCCACAAGGCTGTTTTCCACCTCGGACAGGGCCGTCAGCACGGTGCGGCGGTATGTGGCAAGGCGCTCTTCCGCCTGGGCCTGCGCCTTTTCCACCCCGGCTTTGCGTTTGCCCGCATCGAAGATGGGGCCGGTGAGGTTGGCGGCAAGGTTGGCCAGCCAGTTGTCAAAAAGGGTATCCACCCCGTCTGAGGTGTACTTGGCCCTGCCCGTGATGGAGAGGGCGGGAAGGCGGTCTGCCCGGGCCGCGGAGATTTCCCACTCCTCGGCCCGGAGCCGCAGGCCCGCGGCCCGGACATCGGGCCGCATGGCCAGGAGATCCGCCGGGAGCCCCGTGGGCGGAAGGGGGCCCACGTCGGGCAGGGCGGTGGTACGGACGGCAGGCGCTGCTCCGGGCGGTTTGCCCAGGAGCAGGGCCAGGCTGTATTCAAGGCGGCTCTCCTGCAGCCGGAGGGACGGCAGCTCCGAGAGCTGGCGCTCAATGACTTTCTTCTGCCTCAGCACGTCCACGGCAGAGACCAGGGAATTTTCAAACCGCCACGTCAGGGCGGTGAGCAGGGTCTTGTTGAGATCCATCTGCTCTTCCACCAGGGCGATTTCGTTTCGGATGGCCACCAGCGCCACCCAGGTCTCCGCCACCTCTCCGGTGAGGGTGACGGCTGCGGTCTCCACGTCGGCCCGGCTGGCCAGAAGGCGCTGGCGTTCGGATTCTTCCAGGGACTTAAGGCGGCCCCAGAGGTCCACTTCGTAGGAGGCTGCAAGGCCCAGGGAGACGGAATCGGTGCTCTCCTCGGAGGTGTCGTCTCCTCCCCGCCATGTTGTTTCAGCCCCGCCTTCCCCGGAAAGGGTCGGGTAAAGGGCCGCTCCTTTGACCCTGTGCTGGGCCGCGCTCTGTTTCAGGCGGGCCCAGGCCTCCTGAAGGGTGAGGCTGTCCGCAAGGGCGTCGTCCATGAGCCCGTTGAGTTCCTCATTGTCAAAGGAGAGCCACCAGCGGTTCCCTTCCGCAGGGGCGTCCTGGGGGTAGAGGGTATAGCGCTCCGGAAGGGGCAGGGGAGCCGGGCCTGTTTGCTTGGGCGCAAAGGGGGTGCAGGCCGCAACGGTCAAGAGAAGGGCGGCCAGCCAGGCCTTGAAATGCAGATGTCGAAACAAAACGGGCATGCGGATCCTTAAAAGGGAAAAAAATTAAGCGGCCGAGGCCTGCAGTCGTTTGCGAAGGCTGCGCCGGGCCCTCACCAGAAGGGATTCCACGGCGGAGAGAGAGAGACCCATGACCTCGGAAATCTCCGCGTAGCTGAGCTCCTGGGTGTGGCGCAGCACCATGGCCGTGCGCTGGTTTTCCGGCAGGTTGTCCAGGGCACGGGAGAGAGAGTGCTGCCCCTCTTTGCGGCTCAGGGTGTCAAAGGCCGAAGGGCCGGGGTCCATGTCCACGGTGCCGTTGAGGGGTTCGGGGCGCTTTTTCCGGGCCGCGTCGATGAGCAGGTTGCGGCAGACTTTGTAGAGATAGGCCTTTACGCTGCCCGAGGTGTCGAAGCGGTGCCGGTTTCTGAACAGGCGCAAAAAGGTCTCCTGAACGGCGTCTTCGGCCTCCTCCCGGACCTTGCAGAACCGCAGGGCAAAGCTGTAGAGACCGGGCTGATGGCGCTCCACCAGCTCGCGGAATGCCCGCTCCTTTTCAAGGGCAAGGGCCCTCATCAGGTCGGCATCGTCCAGTGCTTTCCACGGTGTTCCAAGGTTCATGGTTCGGGGTGTCCCAAGGCTTTAGCGGGCCGTCTTTTTCCAGGCGGCCATTCTCTCCCGGTGCGGGCGAATCAGCTCAGCAGCATTGGCGTACATCACAGCCATTTTGTCCGGCGGCAGCAGGCGGCGCATACTGAGGGAATACTCAAAATCAAGGGCGGAGATGGCGGCTTCGATGCGCTCTTCTTCCGTGTGGAACGTCTCTAAATCCGCCCGGGAAAGGGCGGGGTTTTTTTCAAGCCGGGCCAGGGTCTCGAGTTTGTGATCAAGTTTTTTCACGATGAGCCTGGTGCGTTTTTCCATGAAGGTCTCGAGCATGTCCGTGGCCTGCCGAAGGGTCGCTTCGGGAAGGTCGAGGCCTTTCAGCTGCTCCATGTGACGGGTGTACGCCCGGAATGGGTGCTTTACCTCCCCGGATTCCGAAGCGGGGCGCCACACCAGGGCTGCCACGAGAAAACCGGCGTTGAGGCAGAGGGAGAACGCCAGGAGAATGAGAATAACTCGTCGGTTCATAAGACATCCCCGTTGTCGCTGATCAGGTACCCGAGGAAGGGGTCTTCCTGGGCCAGGGTGTGGGCCGCCTCCTGCGTGGGACGGTCAAGGCCCCGGGTGGTAAGGGACGCATACCCAAGGAGTCCGCCTGCCATGAGCCCCACGGCCACGGCCGCCCAACCGATGCGGCCGAAGAGAGCGCCGATGAGGTTGAAGGTGACGGGGCGGCTTGCCTCCTCACGGCGTCGGGCAAGAAGGATCCGGGTTACCATCTTCCTGTCCGGCGGGGGGGAGGGCAGTCCCTTGAGGTCGTCAAAGAGAAGGGCCAGCTCATCAACTTCCCGGCGGCAGCTCGGGCACCGGGAGAGATGGGCCTCGACAGCTTTTTCACCCTGCCTGTCAAGGGCGTTGTCCACATAGGCGTGGAGGGTTTCGTCTAAAGGGTGTTCCATAGCGGTCACCTCGGGCTTTGGCCTGGTTCAGCGGATTGAGGTTAATGTATTGCAGGCCGCTGGCGTCGCAAGGGGGCTTGGCCCTGGGCGATGTCCGGCGGCATGCGGTTCTTGGTCGTTTTTCAAGTTACCATGGTTATACATACAACGAACGCCGCTCCAAAATCCTGCGCTTTTTCACATGCCCTCATTTTGAACCAGGAAAAAAGTGACTTGTGCACGCCCGGGAGGGGCCTGTATGGTGGAGGTGCTTTTCTTCGCGGAGGAAAACGTCCGTGCTCACCCACAGCGATGAGAGGAGACGAAATGAGCGATTCCTTGACGGTGTTCGAGAAGACCTACGGCTGGTACCTGAAGCAGCTTGAGACGTGTGACTACCTGAGCCGGGCAGAGCGTCTGGGGGCCTCGGCGTACGACGATTCCCTGGTGTTTTCCTTTCTCAACGACTCCGTGTCGGTCTCGCGCGTCGGGGTCGTCGGTCCCGGGGGCAAGGCACCGGGGTTTTCCGAAAGCATCGTCCTGATGAACTACATCCTCCGCTGTCCGGAGGCGCTTCCCCTTCGGGGTGACTGGATCACCTATCGGGAGGTCGAGGGCTCCGGCCCCCTGACGGTCTATTTTTCCGACAATGCCCTGAAGCCCATTCAACACCGATTCGCCGGGCACCTGCCCGGGTTGAGGGATGCGTGCGCCATGCTCGGCGGCAGGGAAGACGCCGGGGCAGGGGACTACGACCTGTCAGCCTCCTTTTCCCTTCTTCCCCGCATCCCCATGGGCCTTCGTTTCAATGATGCCGACGAAGAGTTTCCAGCCTCATGCACCCTCTTGTTTGCCTCGGATGTGTCCCACTGGCTCGATGCCGAGTCCCTGGCCATTCTGGCGGTGCTTTTTACCCAGAAACTTATCAACAGGGACTGATGTTCGTCGATCCGCGAGCGGTCAGGCCTTGATCCCTTCGATGACGGCGGTGCCCTTGGGGCTTCCGTAGTCGATGCGACGGATGGCGGTGAGCCCGCTCTTTTCCATCATCTCCCCCAGTTCCGAATAACTGTAGGCCCTGCCGTGGTCGGTGACGGCCAGCATGTTGAGGCTGAACAGGGCCGGGAAGAGAGGGCTGTCCTTGGTGTCTTCCAGAATGAATTCATGGATGAGGAGCTTGCCGCCGGGGTGGAGGGTGGAAGAGGCCTTGGCAATGACGGAGCGAGCCTGGCCTTCGCTTTCTCCGTGGAGGATATGGGAGAGCCAGGCCGCATCGAAGCGGTCGGCGTCGTCAAAGGTGTGACGGATGAAATCAAAGGGGACAAACCCCACGCGGTCTCCCATGAGGTGCTTGTCGATGATGCTGACGGCAAAGGGCTCGGTGCCTTCCAGGTCGTATACCCAGGCCCTGAGCTGGGGGTTCTTTTTGCAGAACTGGATGGCGTAGGTGCCGGGGCCTCCCCCTAAATCCAGGAGGGTGGCGCAGTCGGAGAGGTCCACGGCGTCGGCAACGGCCGGAGCCGATAGGGAGGCGTTGTTGTACATCCCCAGAAGAAAACTCTCCTGCTCTTCATCGCTGCGGCTTGTTTTTTTATGCCGAACCGGGCCGCCGGTGAGGGCCGCCTCGTCCAGCCGTTCCCAGGAGGCCACGAGGTGGTGGTGGTGCATGAGGATGTGGCCCATGTAGTCCGGAGATTCCCGGGTAAGGTATTTCAGGGCAAAGGGCGGGTTGGTGAAGGTCTCTCCGTCTTTGACAAGGAGCCCCATGGCGGACAGGGCATTGAGAAGGATGCCGAGTCCCCGGGGGTCACCGTGGATCCGATCCGCGATTTGCCGGGCCGTCAAGGTCTCCCCTCCGATGAGGGTGAAGATACCGAGTTTGACCCCGGTGTGAATGGTGCAGCTCTTCCAGTACGCGCCTGAGGCTTCCATGAGTGAGGCCGGATTCCATTGTTCTTCGGACATGATGTCTCCTCCCGGTTGACATTGCGGTGTGAAACGGGCATATGACGGTGTCATTTTATCTTTAATGCACCGGATTGTCGAGGTTCGCCTGTACCTTGGGAGCCGGTGACCGTTGCCTCGGAAGGTGAGTTGCGATAGGATGATCACCATTTCGGTAACCTGATCATGCATAACATTGTCAAGAACCATTGCGAATTGTCCGGGGACATTGGTTATTTCGTGATGTGATCGATAACTGAGCAGAATGCCTTTTGATAAGTTAAGGAGTCCATAACGTGAAACAAAGATTCTTCATCGTGGTGCTGCTTCTGGTGTGCGGCTTGGCTCAGCCCGTCTGGGCCACCTCGCCCCGCCACCTTACCCTGGGGCTCATCGCCGATGACACGAGCGGCGACATGGCCCGGTTTCTGAAGCTCGTTCATCAGGAGATGGACCTGCTGGCCGGTGCCCGCTACACCTACACCCTGGGGGAGGGCAAGGGCGGGACCATCGACTGGAGTGCCGACAAGGCGCGCACCCTCTACCGCGAACTTGTGGCTGACCCCGAGGTGGACCTTATTGTCTCCATCGGGGTGGTGAGTTCATCGGTGATCGCAGACTCCGGTCCTTACACCAAGCCCGTGATTGCCGTGGGCATCATGGATTCGGTGCTCCAGGGGGTCCGACACGGCGAGGAGGACCGGTCGGGTATCGCCAATCTGACCTATGTCCACTTCAACCACTCCATTACCGAGGACCTGCTCCTGTTTCGTCGTCTGACCTCCTTTTCGGAGGTGGGTATTGTCTTTGACCCGTCGGTGGCCGATGTGATCCGGAAAAAAGATGGGGAGCTGGACAAGGCCCTGAAACCCGAGTCCGGTTACCGCATTGTGTCGTCCAACAAAGGTGTCAACGAGGTGCTGGCCGAGCTCAGCGGGGTGGATGCCGTGTACGTGGGGTACATGGGGGCCCAGGAAGAGGTGGGGCGCCCTGCCCTGGTCCAGGCCCTGAACGATATGAAGATCCCCACCTTCGGTGCCACCCTCCGGGAAGTGCGCCAGGGGGTTTTGGCCACGGCGTCACCGGGTGGGACCTATAACCGGGTGGCCAGGCGTGTGGCCCTGAACATCGACGGATGGGTGGGCGGTGACCGGCTGGCCAACCTTCCCGTGAACATGGATTTTGAGGTGGCCCTGACCATCAACATGGAGACGGCGCGGGCCATCGGCTTTTCTCCCTCCTTTGAGATGCTCTCCGGGGCCGAGCTCGTGGGAGACCTTCAGGAGGGCGGCGCCTTTTACACCTTGTCGGAGGCGGTGAACAGCGCCCTTGCCGCCAACTACGACCTGCGCATCAACACCTTTGACGTCCGTCAGGCCCAAGAAGCCGTCCGCCTGGCCGGGACCTCGTTTCTCCCCGACGTGAAGCTGGTGGGGGGCCAGACCTACATCGATGAGGATGTGGCCGCAACCTCCAACAACACCCAGGCCGAGCGCACCACCTCGGGCAGCGCCGTGGTGGAGCAGCTGATCTATTCCGACGAGGCCATCGGCAACATCTCCAGCCAGAAGGACCTGCTGGCCGCCGAACAGGACAGCAGGCATGCCCTGGTCCTGGATACGGTGTTCGACACCACCGTGGCCTTCACCGATCTTCTCAAGGCGCGCACCGAAGAGAAGGTCCAGACGGACAACCTGGCCCTTATCCGCAATAACCTTGTCATCGCCAAGCAGCGGGAAGAGGCCGGGTACGCAGGCTCCGGTGACGTGTTCAGCTGGGAGAGCCGCCTGGCAACGGCCAGGGCCTCGCTGTTCACGGCGCGATCCAATGTCAACGTGGCTTCACGGAACCTGAACCTTATCATGGGGGTCCCCATCGACCAGAAGACACGGGCCCTGGATGCCGGTCTGGATAATTTCATGGCCGGAAGCTATCTGGTGAGAGGTGTCGAGGGGCGGCTCACCAACACCGAGGGGTTTGAAATGTACCTGGAGTTTCTGGTGGCGGAAGCCATCAAGAACGCTCCGGAGCTGTCGGCCCTTTCCAGCAATATTTCTGCGGTGCAGACCCGTGCGGGGGTGCTGTCCAGAAAGAACTGGGTCCCCACGGTGAGCGCGGCAGGCACCTGGGTCCGGGACATGGATCGCGGTGGTGCCGGATCCGATGACACCCTCTTTTACCATGAAGAGCGCTGGGACGCTTCGGTGCAGCTCACCTGGACCCTTTTTTCCGGGGGGCAGAATCGTGTGGAGCTTGCCAGGGAGCGCCTGACCCTGGCCCAGCTGGAAGAGAAGAGGCGAAAGGCCGAAAAAGAGATCGAACTTGCCGTGCGGGTGGCCCTTCTGGACACCATCACACGCTATGTGAACCGGGAACAGGCCGTGAGGTCGGCGGAGTACGCCAAAAAAAGCCTGGACCTCATCGCCGATTCCTACGCCAAGGGGAAGGCCTCCCTCACCGACCTGGTGGAGGCCCAGAACTCCTCGTTGACGGCGGACCTTGAAGCCACCAACGCCATTTACGAGCAGGTGAGGGCGCTTTTGAAGCTTGAGCGCACCGTGGGCAAAATGACCCTGGTCTCCGATCCTGTGGAAACGGAAGCCTTTGCCGGGCGAATTCGGGCCTTGTTCGATCAGTGATCAGGCGCCGCGTATCAACACAGAATATATCATCAAGACCTGCAGCCAGTGAGGCTGTGAGCATGGGAGATAACCTTATGGGATGGAAAAAGAAGGCCGTATGTGGTGTGGCTGCGGGGCTTTTGGTCGCGATGACCGGCTGCGGCGGCGATAAGCAGCAGGAACCCGAGGTGATCCGGGCGGTGAAGTACCGTGAGGTGGCGCCGATTCCCACCCACCTGGAGCGGCGGTTTTCCGGCATCACCAAGGCCGGGGAGGTGGTGCGCCTGAGCTTTCGCACCGGGGGCAAGGTAGAGACCCTGGAGGCAGGGGTGGGGGATCGCGTCAAACGGGGACAGGTGGTGGCCACCCTGGACAACCGGGATGCCAGGCTCAACCTGGAAAAGGCCCTGGTGGACCTGGAAAAATCCCGCATCCAGAGTGACAACGCCAAATCCAACCTTCAGCGCACAAAGGCCCTGTACGAGAACAACAACGTGTCCGTCAGCGAGTACGAAAAGGCCCGGGATACCTATGCCAACGCATCGGCAGCCTACGATGTGGACGTGCGGGCGGTCCGGCTCCAGAAACGGGAGCTGACTTACTACACCCTGGCCTCTCCCATGGACGGGATCATCACCGCCCGGGAGGTGGAAGCCAATGAGAACGTCTCCTCCGGCCAGGTGGTGGCCGTGGTGCAGGCCGGTGACTCCATTGAGGTGGAGGCGGGGATCCCCGAGCTCTGGATTGCCCAGATCAGCCAGGGCCAGACCGCAGACATTGTCTATCCCGCCATGCCGGACAAAAGGTTCGGCGGCCGGGTCACCGAGGTGGCCTTTGAGTCGGATTCCGAGACCCATACCTACCCCGTGACCCTGGTCATGGAAGGGGCCCGGGCGGACATCCGGCCCGGCATGCCGGCCTCCGTGGTTTTCCGGTTTAAGCGGGAAGGGGCGGTTCCCGCCCTGCTGGTGCCGGTCCACGCCGTGGCCAAAGACTATGCGGGCCACTACGTCTACACCGTTGAGAAGACCGGTGAAGGGGAAGGCACGGTGACCAAGATTCAGGTCACCGTGGGACGGATGATGTCCGACGGGTTCGAAATCTTAAGCGGCCTCAAGGGCGGCGAGAAGGTGGTGACAACGGGCGTCTTGTTTCTCACCGACGGCAAAAAAGTGAAGCTGCTTTCCGACTAACCCCTTGGCCCGTCCCCCATTGGGTGCGGGCAGCAGGATATGGACCATGATTACAAGATTTGCCATTAAAAACAGCGTGCTGGTGTATACCGTTCTGGGGCTGCTTTTCCTGTCCGGGGTCACGATTTTCAAGAGCCTTCCCCGGGATGATATGCCTCCGTTCCTCATCCGGACAATCAACGTGGTCACCACCTACCCCGGGGCCTCCCCCGAGCGGGTGGTGAACCTTATCAGCGACCGCATCGAAAAAGCCGTGCAGGAAGTCCCTGAGGTGGATTACATCACCAGCGAGTCCCGCACCGGCATCTCCATCATCAACATCAACCTCCTGGAGTCCACCACGGACCTGCAGCCGATTTTTGATCGCATCCGGCGCAAGGTGGAGGCCGTGGAGCCGGACCTGCCCGACGGGTCCCATGTACGGGTGGACGATGAGTTGGGGGATGTGTTCGGGATTATCCTGGGGATCATTGCCGACGGCTACACCCCGGCAGAACTCAGTGACCTGGCCGATGATGTGCGCGATGAGCTGATCAAGCTCCCGGCCTCGGCCAAGGTGGAGATCCAGGGGGCCCAGGAGGAGCGGATCTACGTCTCCTTTTCCAATGAACGGCTTGCCGCCGTGGGGCTCTCCAAGAACAAGCTCCAGGAGATCATCTCGGCCACCAACATCGTGGTTCCCGGGGGGGACATCCTGGCCGACGGGCGGCGCATCATCTTGGAGCCCACCGGTAACTTCCAGTCGCTGGAGGACCTCTCCGAGATCGTGGTGGCGTCCAGCGGCGGGCGTGTCCTGAAGCTTGGGGATATCGCGGATATCACCCGGGGGTACACCGACCCCAGGGAGAGCATCGTCAAGATCAACGGTCGGGAAGGCCTGGCCATCGGCGTGAACCTCATGAAGGGGGGCAACATCCTCTCTTTGGGCAGCCAGGTGGACGCCAAGGTGGCCGAGCTGCTTGCGGACCTCCCTTACGGGGTGGAGATTTTCCGGGTGGCCTCCCAGGACACGGTGGTGGCAAAGTCCGTGAACGATTTCACCAGCAACCTGGTGCAGGCCGTGGTCATCGTGCTTTTGACCATGCTGGCCTTCCTGGGCCTGCGCACCGGCCTGGTGGTGGCGTCCCTTATCCCGGCCACCATGGTGACGACCCTTCTGCTCATGAGCTTTGCGGGCGTGGGCCTGAACAAGGTCTCCCTTGCCTCCCTGATCATTGCCCTGGGCATGCTGGTGGACAACGCCATTGTCATGAGCGAGTCCATCATGGTGAAGATGGAAGGGGGGGATTCCCCGGTGGATGCGGCCGTGGATTCGGCCAAGGAGCTTACCGTGCCCCTGCTGACCTCTTCCCTGACCACGTCTGCGGCCTTTATGGCCTTCTGGCTGGCCGAGTCGGTGATGGGGGAGATCATGGGGCAGATCTTTGTGGTGCTTACCATTGCCCTGATCTGTTCCTGGCTGCTTACCCTCTCCATGGTGGCCCTGCTGTGCATCAAGGCCATCCGGGTGACCACCGGGGAAGAAAAAGAGACCCTGTTCACCCGGTTTGCCGGGCGCTACCGAACAGCCCTTGAGCTTGCGCTCAGGCGACCCTGGCTGACCATCGGGGGGATCGTGACGATTTTTGTGGTCTGCATGGGCATGTTCCGGTTCATTCCCTTTATCTTTATGCCCCCCAGCGACCGGCCCCTGGTGACGGTGAATGTGGAGCTTCCCATGGGAACGGATATCCAGAGGACCCAGGAGATCGTCAGCGGGGTGAACAATTTCATCCAGAAGAACATGGCCCCGGACGACAAGGGGGGGGAAGGGGTGGTGAGCTGGTCCACCTATACGGGGGAGGGCGCCCCGAAATACGACCTGGGATACGTGGCCCCGGAGGCCAGCCCCAACAACGCCCATATCCTCATCAACACCACTTCGGATGAGGCCAGCACCCCGGTGATCGAAGCCCTGGAGGCCTATTTCCTCGCCACCTGGCCGGATGCCAAGTACAAGGTCTCGCGGCTGGTGAGCGGCGGGGGCTCGGCCGACCCCGTGGAGGTTCGTATCATCGGAAGGGAGGCCGAAACCCTCTACCGCATCGCCGAAACGGTGAAGGCGGAGCTGGCCAGGATCCCCGGGGCAACCAACATCTCCGACGACTGGGGCCTGCTCTCCAAAAAACTGGTGGTGAAGGTGGACCCCATCAAGTCCCAGATGGCGGGCCTGACCAACCAGGACATTGCCGTGGCCCTGGAAACGGAGCTTTCAGGCTCCAGCACCGGATCCTACCGGGAAGGGGAGGACGCCATTCCCATCATCATGCGGGAGAACCGTTCGGGGACCCTTTCCGTGGAGGAGATCGAGGGCCTCTCCATCACCTCCCGCAGCACGGGCAAGAGCATCCCCCTCACCCAGGTGGCGGAGATCTCCACCGAGTGGCAGTCCGGCAAGATCCTGAGAAGGGACTTGAACGTCACCCAGACCATCACCTGCGACGTCAGGGGAGACACCACGGCAAGCTCCGTGTTCAAGGCCATCACCCCCTGGCTGGATGAGGCCTCCGCCGGGTGGCCTGCAGGCACCCGCTACGAGCTGGGCGGCGACGCCGAAGGCAGCTCCGATGCCATGGGCGCTGTGGTGGAAAAACTCCCCTGGTCCGGAGTGATCATCGTGTTGCTGCTGATCTGGCAGTTCAACTCCCTTAAAAAGCCCCTGATCATTTTGCTGACCATCCCCTTGGGGCTCATCGGGGTCATCATCGGCATGCTCATCACCGGCTCCTATTTCGGGTTCATGGCGTTTCTGGGGGTGATCTCCCTTGCGGGGATCGTCATCAACAATGCCATTGTGCTTTTGGACCGCATCCGTATTGAAGAGGAGGAGCTGAAGAAGGAACCGGCCCAGGCCATCGTGGATGCCGCCTGCCAGCGCTTCCGGCCCATCCTCCTCACCACGGCCACCACCTCCCTGGGCCTGTTGCCCCTGTGGCTGGGCGGCGGCATCATGTGGGAGCCCATGGCCATCTCCATTCTCTTTGGTCTGCTTTTCTCCACGGTACTCACCCTGATTTTCGTACCGGTGATGTACTCCCGGTTTTACGGCGTGAAGATGTAAACGCAAGGGATACAGGCTGGAATAAAAAAGGCCCGCCGGGATGGCGGGCCTTTTTTATTTGGGTGAGAGAAAGGAAGCGTTTGCTAAGCTATGGCTATAATCTATCGGAGGACAGGGATCCTCCGATGGATTATCATGTGGAGTATCGGCACCCCCGACTCTTGGGACAGTTTGGGGGAGAGCCTTCAGCCAGGACCGGGGGAATGGTCCCATCTGATGTGCTTCACAGTATAGAGATATTTGTATAGGGTCAAGGAAAAATATAATACGAATCAAAAAAAGTTAGGTCTGCCTAAAAACAGGCTGGCCGTCATGGCTCGGGATACCTTGCATATGAAAACTCTCGACATGTGCCGTATCCGGGCTAACTGACCGGTCATTCCGAGCCATCGTGGCGCCGCCTGCCAGGACTTGCGGTCCACCCAACTCACCTCGGCCACCACCTGACTTGGCCTGGTGATCCCACGGCTGGGCAGGCATCATGTGGGACCATGGCCCTGGTCATTTTCATGGTTCTGGTTCTGATTTTCGAGCCGGTGGTGTGTCCCCGGTTTTATGGGGTGAAGATCTCGTCTTGGTCCGGATATTTCACGAGTCGAGTGCGCCCATATTCAAGGCATCAGAGCCGCAGACGTCGTGGTTTTATAAAAGCTCTGATAACGCAGAAGATGGGTGCACTCGGCTCGCCCGAAGGGTGAAAAAATCAAACAGCAAACGTCGATTTACATTTTGCATTTTCAAAATAGCTGGCGTTTTTATTGTAGCCATCCGAAATAACATCATTTTCCTTTGGGTTGGCTGTTTTTTTATGAAATATCCGGGTCAGGGGAATCAGACTGGAATAAAAAAAAGGCCCGCCGGGATGGCGAGCCTTTTTTTATAGGGTGAGAAAGGAAGCATTTTGCCAAGCAATGGCTATAATCGACCGGAGGATAGGGAGCCTCCGTGGATTATCATATGTCGAGACCGGTATCCCCGTTATTTCCAATGTTGCCGAAAGCTGGGGTGGCCTCCAGATGAAGCCGGGGGAGTGGCTCATCTGTAGGGTCTACTATATAGAGATGAATTTATGTGGTCAAGAGAAAAAATATAATGATCATGAAAAAAGTTAGGACAGACTAAAAAGAAGGGCTGATGTGCGGGCAAGGAAAAAAACTTGCATTCGTAGACGATCGGTCATAATACACTAAGGTATGTCACGACCACGAAAAAGCGAACACACCAGAGAGGCTCTCCTTGAGCTTGGCATGGCAATGATAGCGGAGCACGGATACCATGGGACAGGTCTCAAGGGAATCCTGGATACAGCCCGTGTGCCCAAAGGCTCCTTTTATAACTATTTCAAGAGCAAGGAAGAGTTCGTGGCCGAGGTCATCGCCCGCTACTGCCTGGGGATGAAGGCCTCGGTGGACGCCTGCCTGGAGGCCGCCGGTGACGATCCCGTGGAAGGACTCCGCTGTGTGTATGGGCTCTCTTTCAAGGCCTCGGAAGCCCATGGCTTCAGGGGCTGTCTTGTGGGAAACCTCGCCGCCGAGATTGGCGACGCGGACGGCCCCTGCCGGGATGCCATGCAGCGCGGGACCGGGATGTTCCGGGAGCAGGTGGTGGCCTTGATCGAGGAGGCCCAGCAACGGCACCTGTTTCGGGAGGACCTGAGCGCCCGGGCCCTTGCGGATATCTTCTGGAGCACCTGGCAGGGGGCTCTCCTCGGGATGAAGATCGGCGGAGACGCAGAGCATCTGTCCCGGGTCATGGATGCCCTGTTGGACCGGTTGTTTCGGCCCGCCAAGGCATAAGGCACCTCACAGGAATGAAGCGCATAAAAGCGATGCCTTCCATGGTTAAGGTGCGCAATAAGCCTGCCTCCTGCGGCAAGGTGTGCCACCTTGAAAGCTGGTTGCGGATGCGTTTTGCCCCTCGTTCCTCGGGTCAAATCACATCCGCCTTTAAAACGACATTCATTCACACGTTATCGTATGAGCTGTTTGTCAAATCTGTGTTTTGTACATTTACAGGACTGCCTGTGGCAGAGCGGTTAAATCCATAATGGACACGTAGCGGCAAGGTATCCTGTTGCGTCGAAGCGTGTGAGCCAGCCCGCATAGAAGGCAGGCGTAGGCTTTTTATGTTTATTTAATAGACGACCGGTCTAATTTTAAGGCCGGAAACACAAAGGAGACGATAAGCATGAAGGTATTTCAACAAGGAACGGTAGGCGGTATCGAGGTGAAAAACAGGGTGTTCAGGTCGGCCACCTATGAGTCCATGGCCGATGAAGGGGGGCGTGTCAGCCCGGCCATGACCGAGATGTACACCGGCCTGGCCAAAGGGGAGGTGGGGCTGATCATCACGGGCTATGTCTGTTTTGCCTCTACGGACAACCCCTCTGCCCGGACGGTGTCCATGGGCCCGGACGCAGACCTTTCTGCGCTGAGGGCCCTGACGGACGCCGTGCATGGGCACGGCGGTCGCGTGGTGGCGCAACTGGCCCATGTGGGGTCCCAGCTGCACGGCGCTCCGTCAGGAGAGGTCTTTGCCCCGTCTGCTGTTGTGGATCCTGTCAGCGGGATTCTGCCTATGTCGGGCGAAGCCCGAGTCGAAGGCCCCATAGAAGGCAGGCGAAGACTTTTTATGTTTAATTAATAGACGACCGGTCTAATGTTAAGGCCGGAAACACAAAGGAGACGATAAGCATGAAGGTATTTCAACAAGGAACGGTAGGCGGTATCGAGGTGAAAAACAGGGTGTTCAGGTCGGCCACCTATGAGTCCATGGCCGATGAAGGGGGCAGGGTCAGCCCGGCCATGACCGAGATGTACACCGGCCTGGCCAAAGGGGAGGTGGGGCTGATAATCACGGGTTACCTCTGTTTTGCCTCCTCAGACAACCCCTCTGCCCGGACGGTGTCCATGGGCTCGGACGCAGACCTTTCTGCGCTGAGGGCCCTGACGGACGCCGTGCATGGGAACGGCGGGCGCGTGGTGGCGCAACTGGCCCATGTGGGGTCCCAGCTGCACGGCGCTCCGTCAGGAGAGGTCTTTGCCCCGTCGGCTGTTGTGGATCCTGTCAGCGGGATTCTGCCCACACCTTTTTCCGCAGGGCAGATCGAGACCCTGGTGGCGGAGTTCGGAGAGGCCGCTTTGAGGGCAAAGCGCGCAGGGTTTGACGGGGTTCAGCTCCACGCCGCCCACGGGTACCTGTTGAGCCGGTTTTTAAGCCCTGTGTACAACCGGCGGACAGATGCTTACGGCGGGAGCCCCGAGAAAAACGCCCGCATCCTTTCGGACATCCTGCGGGAGATCAAGGGGGTCTGCGGCCCAGCCTACCCGGTCTGGGTCAAGCTCAATTGCGATGATTTTGAAACCAGGGGGGAGGGGTTGACCTTCGGGGGAATGCTTGTGGCGGCCAAGGCCCTGGACGCAGGGGGCATCGACGCCATCGAATTGAGCGGGGGAACCTTTGCCGGGGCCTGGACGCCCTGCAGGCCCATGAAGCATGAATCCTATCACCTTGAGGCAGGGAAGGCGCTGGCCGCCGAGGTGTCGGCACCGGTGATCAGTGTGGGGGGCTTTCGCCGCATCGAGGCCATTGAGGCGGCCTTGGCAGGGGAGGGCATTGAGGCCGTTTCCCTGTGTCGCCCCCTGATCCGTGAGCCGGGCCTGGTAAAACGCTGGCGGCAGGGGGACCGGTCCAAAGCCGCCTGTGTGGCCTGCAACGGCTGCTTCAATCCGAAGGGTGTGCGTTGCTTTTTCGACCTGAAAGGGGAGGAGAGGGAAGCCCAGAAACAGGTGATGGCGGCCATGAAGGGCAAGGCGTGATACCAAAGGGCGGGGAGGCGGCGTAAACCGCAGCCTTCCCGCCATGCATTGGTGCGTCCGTGGGTACCGGTCTCAGGTCAGTCCACCTTGAAGCGCCCCACCAGGCTGCCGAGCTGATCGGCCATGGCCCGCATGTCCCCGGCGCTGGCCTGCAGGGATTCCCCGATGTGGGTCACCCCTTCGGCCCCGTTGTTGACATCCACAACGGCTGTGCCGATGTCTCCTGCCATGGTGGTGATTCCCGCGGCGTTTTCATTGACCTCGGCAATGCCCTGCGAGGCCTGGTTGACGTTTTCCGCAATCTCGCTGGTGGCGGCGGACTGCTCTTCCACGGCCCCTGCGATGGTCGAGACGATGTCGTTGACCTCACCGATGACCGTGGTGATCTCCTGCATGCCGGTGGTGGAGGCGGTGGCCGTGGACTGGACGCTTTCCACAATGGATTTTATCCCCAGGGTGGCCTCGGCGGTCTGGGACGCCAGCTCTTTGATCTCATGGGCCACCACGGCAAATCCCTTGCCTGCTTCCCCGGCCCGTGCCGCCTCAATGGTGGCGTTCAAAGCCAGCAGGTTTGTCTGCTCTGAGATGTCGGTGATGGTCTCTGTTACCTTGCCGATCTCTTCGGCGGCGCTCTGGAGGGCTTCCATCTCCCGGGAAGTGCCGTGGGTGCGCTCAAGGGCCGTGGCGGAGATGCCACGGGCTGTTTCCGTGTTTTTGGCGATCTCGCCGATGGTGGCGGACATCTCCTCCGTGGCCGTGGCCACCATGGCGATATTGGCGGAGGCTTGCTCAATGGCGGCAGCCACGCTCGCCAGCCGTTCGGTCATGTCCTGGGTGGCCCGGTCCACCTGGGTGGTTCTGGAAGAGGTGGTCCCCGCGCTCTGGGCGAGTTCTTCGGACATGGACAAAAGGCCTGTGGAGGCATCGCTCACCGAGGCGACCCCTGCGGCCACATCCCGGATAAGGACCTGGAGCTTTTCCATGAAGCGGTTAAAGCCCGAGGAGAGCTCCCCGATTTCATCTGTGGATCGCACCTGGAGGAGTTTGGTCAGGTCCCCTTCGCCTTCTGCGATGTCGTTCATCATCAGGGCGTTTTCCTTGATGCGTGCCACAAGGGAGTTGGCGATGGCCCAGGCCACGGCGGCGAAAATAAGAAAGGAGACGAGCCCGATGGTGATGTTGGTCAAAAGGATGCTTTGGGCGTTTGCCATCACCTTGTCCATGGGCAGGGTGACGAGGAACGACCAGGGGCTGCCCGTGGTCCCGACTTCAATGGGAACGAGGATCTGCCGGGTGTCCGTGCCCAGGGCCTCGGAGTGGTCGGTGAAGGTATAGGGCTTTCCGGCCTTCACCGCTTCCATGGCGCTGCGCCACTGGCCCCCTTCCCCCATGGCCTTGCCGATGCGCTCTTTGTCCGGGTGGGCGGCAAAGGTGCCGTTGTTGGCCACGATGGCGGCGCTTCCCGTGCCGTAGGGCGTGATGGCGGAGACCAGGTCCGAGAGAGCTTTGAGTTCGATGTCCAGGCCCACGACCCCGATGGTTTTGCCACCGTGCTTGATGGGGGTCACCATGCTGGTGAGCACCACGTCCATGCCCGTCTCTCCGATGTGGTAGACCGTGGGCGGGGTGACGTACACTTTGCCGGTTCGCTGGGGGATAACGTAGTAGTTGTTGGTCTCCGGGATCATGTAGTCACGGAGCTGGTCCACGGTGAGGGCCCCGCCGGTGCGGAAAATGTAGGGGATGTACCGGCCGGTGTTGTCATGGTGGTCGGAGCCCGCATACTCGGCATCCCGGCCATCCAGGGCATCGGGTTCAAAGCAGGCCCAGAGGCTTTCCAGGTTGGCGTCGTGTTCCACCAGCCCCTTGAGCAGGTTGGTTAGAACCTCCCTGTCCGGGATGTTTCCCGCTTTTTTCATGCCCATGAAGGCGTAGGCCAGGGCCTTGGACCCTTCCATGGGTTCTTCCAGGATGACTTTTACCTCATTGGCGTAGCGGTAGGCCATCTCGGTGCCCTTGGCTTGGGCGTCCTCCTTTGCCATGCGGTGTGTTTTTGTCGTCATGACGGCAATGGACACACTGAAGGTGATAAAGGCTGTGAGGGAGATAAGAAAGACGATTTTTCCTCTTAACTTCATTCGTTTCAACATCGATGGCGTTTCTCCGGAATATTCAAGGTCAAAAATGATACATTATATATCGACCTGATTCCCTGCATTTTGAATGGAAATATTGACTCGTTTTGAGGCGTTGGTATGGAGCTATGAAATAACGGCGTGTTAGGCTCAGTATTTTTTTATGGGGTCGTATTTGGCGTGAAACCTTGCCCTTAGGGGAATGTTGGGGGCTGCTCAAAGGGGGCTCGTGGCTGTGTTTGTCATGTCGACTTTTTTATGGGTAGCTATTTGGTAAGAAATATGGGGGTAGTCATAAACGGGCCGTGAACACAGAGGTGAAGATATCAGGGGCGGGGCGGCGGGCAGCCCCCATAAAAAGTGACAGGTCACCGCGGCATCTGGTATACAGATAAGATAAGGTCGAAGCTCTGGGCTTCGGCCTTTTATGGTCTGACCCTTTCAGGATGTAGCATGGATAAAACACGAATCGAACTATTGAGCCCGGCCCGTGATCTGGCCTGCGGCAAAGAAGCCATCAACCACGGCGCGGATGCGGTCTATATCGGGGCCCCGAAATTCGGTGCCCGGGCCGCCGCCGGAAACACCCTGGCCGACATTGAGGCGCTGTGCGCCCATGCCCGCCTTTACGGGGCTTCCGTGCATGCCACCATGAACACCCTGCTTTTTGACGGGGAGCTGGAAGCCGCCCGGGAGCAGGCCGTGGCCCTCTGGAACGCCGGGGTGGACGCCCTGATCATCCAGGACATGGCCTTTCTGGAGATGGACCTGCCGCCCATTGCCCTGCACGCCTCCACCCAGACCGACAACCGGACCCCGGAGCGGGCAAGATTCCTGGAAGAGTCCGGGTTCCAACGGGTGATCCTCGCCCGGGAGCTCTCCCTGGCCGAGATCCGGGCCATCGCCGATGCCACCACGGTTGCCCTGGAAGCCTTTGTGCACGGGGCCCTTTGCGTGAGCTACAGCGGTCAGTGCTGGATGAGTGCCGCCCTGGGCGGGCGAAGCGCCAACCGCGGAACCTGCGGCCAGCCCTGCCGCCTGGCCTGGGACCTGAAGGAGGCCTCCGGCAAGGTGATCAGCCAAGGCCGTCACCTGCTCTCATTAAAGGACATGGACCGCTCTGGCCACATCGGGTCCATGCTGGACGCGGGCATCTCCTCTTTTAAAATCGAGGGACGGCTCAAGTCCGCGGACTATGTGAAAAATGTCACCGCCTATTATCGACAGGCCCTGGACCGGGAGCTTGAGCGCCGCGCCGGGGCAACCCGGGCCTCCTTCGGCAAGGTGACCCACCATTTTACCCCCAACCCGGAGAAGAGTTTTTTCCGCGGAGGGACCGACTATTATCTCTCCGGCAAACGGGGAAAGGTGGCCTCCCCGGACACTCCCAAGGCCATGGGGGAACGCATGGGAACCGTGGTGCACGTGGCAAAGGACCATGTGACCCTGAAAACGGAAAAAGGGCGGACCCCCGTGGTGAACGGCGACGGCCTCTGCTTTCTGGACCCATCGGGAAACCTCAAGGGCATCAAGGCCAACCGCGTGGACGGAGGGCTTATCCGGCCCAGCCAGCCCGTGGCCAAGACCGGCCTGTTCAAGGGCGCGGTGCTCTACCGCAACCATGACCATGCGTTTCTGAAACTCCTGGAAAAAGAGAGCGCCGAGCGGTGCCTTGCCCTGGACCTGTCCATCAAGGAGGTCAAAGACGGCCTCTGGATTGCCGCGCAAGATGAAACCGGACGCAGCGTTACCCACTGGTTCGGGCTGGAGCAGGTTCCGGCCCGGGACAAAGAAAAAGCCCGCAAGACCCTGGAGACCCAGCTTGCCAAGCTGGGGGGAACCCCCTTTTACCTTCGTGGGCTCACCCTCAACCTTCCCCCGCTGTTCATCCCGGTCTCCGAGATCAACCGTCTGCGCCGCGAGGTGGTGGCCCTTCTCCTGGACGAGGCCAATACCCTTCCGGTGCGGGACCCAGAGCCCGTGGATCGGCCCGTGGTGCCCTTTCCTGAGGCCTGCCTCACCTACAAGGCCAACGTGGCCAATGCCCTGGCCCGCACCTTTTACACCCGTCGGGGCGTCACCTCCGTGGAGCCCGCCTTTGAAGCCGTGGAGCCGGACGGTGCGGTCACCGTCATGGAGACCCGTCACTGCATCCGGGAAACCCTGGGCCTCTGTAAGGGCAGGGGGAACCAGGCAGAGCCCCTGGTCCTTGAAAATGAAAAGGGGCGTTTTACCGTCCATTTTCTCTGCGGGGTCTGCGGCATGCGGATCGAACGCCAGGAGAATGTCTGATATGGCCTGTTTTTTGTCGTAATCGCCTTTTTGCCGGGGATGTGCGGCTGGGATACTGTGTTTAAACGCTGATATGGGGTGGCGCAACAACGCTGATGACACAGACAATAAGGAGGCCGTTATGGGGACGTGGCACAAGACAGGGTGCGTGCTTTGCGCGCAGAACTGCGGGCTGGAGGTGTTGGTTGAGGGCAATCGTATGGTCAAGGTCCGGCCGGACAAGGACAACCCGCGCAGCCAGGGGTATGCCTGCCGCAAGGGCATGAACGTTTTGTACCACCAGTACCCGGCCGATCGCCTCACCCAGCCCTTGAAAAAGGTGGGGGGCGAGTTTGTACCCGTCTCCTGGGACCAGGCCTTGACCGAGATCGCTGAAAAGCTCACGGCCACCGTGGACGCCCACGGGCCGAGGTCCTTTGCCTACCTGGGGGCCAGCGGCCAGGGCGGCCACATGGAGGCGGGCTTCGGGGTGAGCCTGATGAAGTGCCTGGGCTCCCAGAACCTTTACACCTCGGCGGGCCAGGAGTTCTGCGGCACCTGGTGGGTGCAGGGGCGGATGTTCGGCAAGCAGTATATCCTCACCGGCCCGGACGACCATGAAACCGAGATGCTTGTGGCCTGGGGCTGGAACGGCATGGAGAGCCATCAGATGCCTCGGGCGCCCCTGGTTCTGAAAGGAATCAGCAAGGACCCTGACCGCCTGTTGGTCTCGGTTGACCCCCGAAAATCCGAGACCGCCCGCATCGCTGATATCCACCTGGCCCTGAGGCCGGGCACCGACTCCCTGCTGGTGAAGGCCATGGTCGCCATCATTGTGGAACAGGGGTGGGAAAACGAGGCCTACCTTTCGGCCCATACCGACGGGTGGGAGACCGTCAAACCCTGGTTCCAGGCCTTTGACGTCCGGGCCGCCCTTGCCGTCTGCGAGCTCTCCTACGACACCGTCTTTGACCTTTGCCGCCTCATGACCACCAGGCGCTGGGCCTTCCACCCGGACCTGGGGATTTTCATGGGACGGCACAGCACCCTTAACTCCTACCTTCTCAATATCCTGGGCTGCGTCTGCGGGATCTTTGGCCAGAGGGGCGGCAACATCATCCCCGGCATGGTGATGCCCCTGGGCTACCACGCGGACGAGCGAAACCCCAAGGTGTGGAAGACCGCTGTCTCCGGGCTTCCCCCTGCGGCCGCCGGCTCATTTCCCGCCTGTGCCCTGCCCGAAGAGATCCTCACCGATCACCCGGACCGGATCCGCGCCGCCATCGTGAGTGTCTGCAACCCCTTGCGCTCCTGGCCGGACACAAAGGCCCTGGAGATGGCCTTCGAGCACCTGGACCTTCTCGTGGTCCACGACATGGTGATGAGCGAGACCGCCCGAAAAGCCCACTACGTGCTCCCCTGCCGGAGTTTTTACGAAGCATACGACGGCACCTTTTTCCCCTGGAGCTTTCCCAACGTCTACTTTCAGATGCGCCGCCCCGTGGTCAAGCCCGAGGGCGACCAGCTGGAGTCCTCCCAGATTTTTACCCGCCTGGCCGACAAGATGGGCCTCATCCCCGAGATACCGGAAGAGGTGAGGCAGGCTGCCCACAAGGACCGCATGACCTTCGGGGCCGCCCTCATGGCGTGGGTGGGGGCCCATCCCGAGTATTTTCCCAAGATGCTCTTTATCCTGGGCAAGACCCTGGGTGAGGCATGGGACAGCGCCGCCCTGGCCGGTTTCTGGGGCATGATGATGACGGCCCCCAAGGCGTTTCGCAAAAACGCCGCGCGCCTGGGGTTTGAAACCGGCATGGACATGGGGGACCGGATCTTTCAAACGGTCCTTGATACCCCCGAAGGGCTCTGGGTGGGGACCATGGATGAAGAGAACAACCTGGCCGAGGTCAAGACCCCTTCAGGAAAGATCGAGCTGGTGATCCCCGAGCTGGAAGCCGAGGCCATGGCCCTTGACGCCGACACCGAAGCCCGGGACCTTGCCCTTACCGACGCCTTTCCCCTGGTCCTCAACGCGGGCCGCCACCGCATGACCACCATGAACACCCAGCTTCGCAACCCCGAATGGCTCAAGGGAAAGCGCGGGTGCACCATTGCCGTAAGCCCTGCTCTGGCGGAGACGCTTGGCCTTATCGACGGTGATTCCGTGCGGGTCACCACCGAGGCGGGATCTGCCGTGGGCGAGCTGGAGGTCAAAGACGACGTGCGGGAGGGCATGGTGCTTATTCCCCACGGGTTCGGCCTGAACTACAACGGCCAGATCACGGGGTTCAACGTCAACGACCTGACAAAGAGCTCCCACAGGGACCCCATCGGTACCCCGCTTCATCGCTTTGTTCCCTGCCGGCTTGAAGCCTGCTGATTTGACGAGAAAAATATAAGGGGGACCGCATGGCGGTCTCCTTCTCTTTGTTTATTTGACTTTTATTTCATATGTGAAGTAAGTAATACGCATGTGAAATAAATGCCGGGCGGCTTCCGCCTCAGACAATGAGAAAGGAGACCATGATGAGTGGAACATTGACGATGTACAATCAGATGGGAAACAAAGCCTTCACCGACGGGGTGGTGCAGTTTGCCCCTTACTTCGGGAGCATCGACCCCATGTTCGTGGCCCTGAGGCCGGGGTACGCCGAGGTGTCCGTGAAAAAGCAGGCCAAGGTGCAAAACCACCTGGGATCGGTTCACGCCATTGCCATGTGCAACGCCGCGGAGCTGGTGGCCGGGACCATGACCGATGTCTCCATTCCGGAAACCCATCGATGGATTCCGGTGGGGATGTCCGTCCGTTACCTCAAAAAGGCCAAGACAGACCTGCGAGCCCTGGCAGACGGCTCCGGTCTTGACTGGAGCGGGGAAAACGACATCACGGTACCTGTTTCCATCGTGGATACAGAAGGCATCGAGGTGTTCACCGCAGAAATAACCATGAAGATCAGTCCCAAGGCGTGACTACCCGGGCTAAGCCCCTTTGGAACGCTCTCTCCTGACAGCCCCGCCGGAGGCAGGGATGCATTGCCTCTTCCTGTTTTCGGCGGGGCTTTGGGGGAGGGGCTGTAACGCAACCAATGGAGATCCGCATGACATTGCCTTCCAATGCAACCTGGACCCACCACGGGGGCAACGGCCCCACGGCCCACTTTTACGGTGCCAACGGGTTTCCCACGGGGGTCTATTCCCCGCTGCTGGCCCGTTTGACCGGCCATGTGACCCTGCATACCCTGGACCTGCGTCCGACCTGGCCCAAGGTTGGCCCGCCCCCGGTACGGCAGGACTGGCAGATGTACGCAGACGATCTTATCTCCTTTCTGGAACAGACGGCGGATGCCCCGGTGATCGGCATGGGGCACTCCATGGGCGCCACCTGCACGATCCTGGCGGCGGCCAGGCGACCCGACCTGTTCAAGGGGCTTGTCCTCATTGAGCCTGCCATGCTCTCCAGGACCCTGGCTCTCCTTGCGAAGCTCCTGCCCAAGGCCGTCATGAACCTTACCCAGCCAGCCAAAGGAACCTTAAAAAAGACCGACACCTGAAAAAGCCGGGACGCCTACCTGGCCCACTGTCGGGGAAAGCGGATGTACAGCGGCCTGGGGGATGAGGCCTTTGCGGCCATGGCCACCCACGGTGTCACGGAAACCGCAAGCGGTCTCTGGTCCCTCGCCTTTCCAAAGGTGTGGGAGGCCCACAATTACACCCAGCCGCCCAATGTCATGGGCGAACTCGCCGGAATTAACCTGCCGTGCGTTGCCCTGCGGGCCAGGCCTTCGGTCTTTTTTACCGAGGCGCTCTGGGCTCAGTGGCAGCGCGTCAGCCCGGGGACCGTTTTTCTCGAAGACCTGTCGGCAGGTCACCTGCTGCCCCTTGAAAACCCCCAAGGGTGCTGTGGGCTGATTGCCTCGGGCATGGCTGAAGCCGGGATGACCGGGGAGAAGGAGACCCCGGCGGTCAGTTCCGGAGTCTCGTGAATCGGTCTCTGTACTCTTTGGGGGAGAGCCCCGTGTTTTTCTTGAAGAGCTTGCGAAAGGAGTTGGTGTCTTCGTATCCCACCTGTCGCGTGATGACGTCGATGGGCTCGGAGGTGGTTTCAAGGGTCTGTTTGGCCGCTTCGATGCGAATCCGCTGGAGGTAGGTCAGGGGCGTCTCCCCTGTGGCGGTTTTAAACCGTCGGACAAAGTGGCGCGGGCTGATGGCCAGCTCCGAGGCCAGGGTTTCCATGGAGAGGGGATGGGGGTAGTGGGTTTCCATGAGGGTCTGGGCCTTGAGCACCGTGGGGTCTGAATGGGCCTTGTGGTAGTCGAAGATGAAAAAAGGGGACTGACTCGACCGGTTCGGGTCCAGGAGCAGCCCCTTGGCACACGTGGCGGCAAGCTCTTCGGAGCCGAATGTCTTGATCAGGTACATGCAAAGGTCCATGTAGGCGGAGGTGGCCCCGGTGCATATCAGGCGGTCGTCTTTGGTGAAAAGGCGCTCCGGCAGGAGCCTGACGTTGGGGTAGCGCTTTTTGAAGTACCGCGCAAAGACCCAGTTGGTGGTGGCCTCCTTTCCGTCAAGGAGGCCGGTTTCCGCCAGGAGAAACGAGCCTGTGCAGGTTGCGGCGATGATGGCGCCCCGCTTATGCCAGTCCCGGATCCAGGTGATCAGTTCGGCAGGCGGCTTGTGGGTCACATGGGCGGGCGCAATGAACCCGGGGATGAGGATAAGATCGGTAGCCGTCACATCATCCATGGCGTGGTGCGGCTCGATGCGGACCCTGTTTTCTCCCTGCACGGTGAGTCCGTCCCTGGAGACGATGTCCCAGTGGAAAAGCGGCTGCCCGTGGGAGCCGTTTTCCCCGGAGAGGGCCTGCCACCGGTTGGCGATGGACAGGGCGTCGATGACGCCGGTGATGCAGGAGGTCGCACAGCCTGTGGCGGCAAGCAGGGTGATGTGTGCCATGGGAGTCCTTTGGGTGAAGGGGACATATTTTGTCTGATCGATACCACTCTGGTCGCTTTGGGGGCGGGCTGTTACAAACACTGTCCCCCGTGCCCGGGTGTTTTCGATCAGGTATTCATCTCGATAAACGCCTCAAGGCGCCCTTTTTCCATCAGGACCTGGCTTCCCAGCTGTGAGCCGGTCTCGGGGAGCGGCGGGGGCGTGGCCCGTTTGTTCATGGAGATTGCCTCTGCGGGACAGGATGAGACGCACAGGCCGCAACCGATGCATTTTTTCTCGTCGATGGATGCGGTGTCCCCGGAGGTATCGATGGCACCCAGCATGCACCTCTCATCGGCACAGATTCCGCAGCCCGTGCACTCGGTTTCGTCCACCCGGGCAAACCATTGTGAGGTGGAGAAGGGGTGGGGGGCATCGAGCTTGGTGCGGCAGGTGAGGATGGTGCAGCAGCATCCACAGCAGTTGCAGATGAGGTTCAGGCGGTCCTGGCTGTTGTTGGTGGTGTGCACAAGGCCGGCTTCTTCTGCCCGGAGCAGGGTGGCATGGGCCTCTTCCCGCGTGATCTCCCGGGCGTGCTTCCGGTCGATGAGAAAGCGGGCCATGCCGTCAAAGAGCAGGCAGACATCGGTGGGCTTGTCGCAGGCCTCCTCGCCTCTGGAGACCCGGCAGGCGCATTCGGCCAGGGCAAAAGTATGGTTCTTCTCCATCATGCGGGTAATGACCTCATAGGGCAGGACCTCGTCGTGGCCGGTGACCGTCTCTTCCACGGGCAGGACACGCATCAGGGGCGTCGGGCTTGAGGCGAACTCCATGCCCTGGCTCTCCATGTGGTAGGTCTCCCACAGGCTCCCAAGACGCTCATGCATGGGGGTGCCCCCGCCGCCCATGAAAGGGAACTCAAACAGGCCGGGAATCGCAGGGAGCAGGCAATAGCCCATGTCCCCTTTTTTTTCGCGACTGAAAATCACCCCCTTGTCTGCCATGGTTTCACAGGTATCCCGAACCGTTTCCATGGGGAGGCCTGTTTTATCGGTAATCTGGTCCACGGGCTGGGGGAGGAAGGTGAGCGACAGGGCCAGTGTTGCTTCATCGGGGGTGAACAAAATGCGCAGGATCTCATCAAACGCCTCTGAAGGCGGTGCACCCACAGGGTTTGTGGCCAGTCGTTGCCGAAGTTGTTCGTAGATGTCCATGGTGTCTCCTTTGACATGTCTTGCCCTGGTGTGTGTTACCACTGGGGTGGCAAATGCTTGCGGCTCCATTCCAGAATGAATGATATGCAAAGGCACCATGCTTGTGGAAGGGGCAGAATTGACAAAAAAGAGGCCAAATCAGACTTTTTTGCCCCTGTCACTGCCCGGGGGATCACAGCCGCATGAACCAGCCCACATGAAGCCCGAAATCCGGGCTGTTGTCCATGGTGATGATGTTTTCGATGAGGGAGACATTCAGGCCGGTGCGGGGGGATACCTTGTACTTGAGCCCTAGGTGGACCTCGTGGGACGATTCCTTCAACCCTCCGATTTTCTCCACCACCGAGGAGGAATAGAGGTACTGGCCCACGGCGCTGAGTTTTGGCGTGGCCTGCCAGGCAAGGGCAAACAGGCCGGTGACCTGGTAGCTTTTCAGGTCGATGATCTCTTTTGCCGACGCCTCCTGGCTGCCGTAGAGGGTGTACCCGAGGATGCCGTAAGCGTGGATCCCGGGGAGCACCTGCTTGGCGAAACCAATCCCTGCCCCTGTGTCCACCTCGTCTCCGTGTGAGATGATATCTGCCGTTTCAAAGGCGTATCGGGCCACTCCGTAGATATTGACGTCCGGCAGCAAGGGGTGGCTGTGGAGCAGGGTGTAGTTGACCAAAAGGCTGACCCCTGTGTTGTTCAGGTCCCCCGGGGACCTCTCTTCCACCACGTTTCCGGTGGCAGGGTCGAAGATCGTGATGGCGGAACGGCCCTTGCTGTAATTGTCCCTGCCGTTCTGTCCGATCCCCGCCGCATCGTGAAATCCCTGGATGAACCCGTCCATCTCCCCGCCGAAGTATCTCCTGTTGTCCATGACCACCGAGACCCCGAAGCGGTCGCTGATGCCGTAGCTGAAGCCGAGGGTGGTGTCCAGCATTTCGTAGTCCAGAAGGTATGTTGGGTCTTCTGCCCACACATTGGTCCAGGTGGCCTGGGAGAAGACCTGCCATCCGCGGGGGATGTCACCGGGCACCATGAGGGGCAGGGTCAGGCGGAAGCTCTGGGCAATGGACTGGGAGCGTATGTTGAGGATTCCCGGACCGAAGTCGGGGGAGACGCTGTCTTCGGCTGCTGAAGCCAGCTGTGCGGTGAAAAGTAAGGGCATCAGGAGCAGGGTCGAGAGACAGGAGGCAAAAATCTTCATTCATGGGGCCTTTTCAAAGATCGTATTCAGCGCGTTGTCGTTCTGGCTTCGGGTCGTGGGTAAGGCCTCTGCGAGGTGCGGGCGTTACCTGTTTCCCACGGCTCGACCCGCAGGGCTCGGTACAGGCTTCGGCACGGGGACGGTCCGGGCCTGTCGGTGGCCTTTACACGGCGGACACCGGGCTGTGCGACGTGGTCACACAGGTGATCGGCGGCCTGGGGCGGGCGGATAATGTTGGGAAAAGGGTATATTTAACATATGGACTATTTAGGCGCAAGGATACCCCGGCCGCCATCCCGTTTTTTCATGGAGGGTGCCAAAGGTGTGCAAGGGGCCCGTCAGGCCCGGCCGAGGTGGGTGCCTGCAACGGCCGGGCCTTCCTTGGACCCGAGGTGTTTTTTTCTGGGGCGTCAGGCGATGGGAGCCCCTAAAACGCGCAGAACACAGAAAAGGTCAGGTCGTAGAGAACCACCTCGTCCGTGTCCCCGAAGCCCCGGTTGAACCCGGCGCCGAAGGTGACCCCCAGGTTGGGGATGAAGGCGTGGTCGATGCCGACCCCGAACCGTCCGATTCCGCCGCTTTGGGTGTCGTCCTCCCCGGAGGGCGCGTCCTCGGCTTCAATTTCCATGACCCCGGCCCCAAAGGCGATAAAGCCCCTGGTTTTTCCGCTGAAGGAGGAGAGGTAGCGTCCGCCCAGGGTCACCAGGGAAATAGAGGCATCTCCCCTTGTCAGGTTGTTTTCCATTTCAAAGTGGTCACTGGTTGCGCCGTAGAGCTCAATCTCCCAGGCAGATGCCACCTGGTACCCCAGGGTCACGTGGCCGCCTAAGCCCGCCTCCTGGGTTGATGGGTCAAAGAGCATGGTGGGCCCTGCGGATATCCTGAATGAAGGCCCGCTCTCTGCCAGGGCCGTGGACCCCAGCATCACCAGAATGGCTGCGGATAAAAGGGTAATTCGTCTCATGAGCCGTATCCTTTGGATAGGGTTTGACGGGGGCCCGTTGCACAGGGCCGTTGCGCAAGATGTACCGGTCCCGGTCGTGCCTGCGTCATCGCAGGGGCGTGCGGGCAGCGGGGGCAGGAGAGGGAGGCGTCAAAGGGACGAGGCCAGCCTGAAAAGCAGGAGCGAAAGGGAAAGCGGAGTCCCGGAAAGGAGAGTGTCCGGCATGGGCTGCATGGCAGCGACATGGACGGGACGTGTTACCTTGAATCAATGACCCATGATACTACGCCGTTGCATCGACTCGCAACAGCAAACCCCGGTTTATGGAAAACCCTTGGCTGAAAAAAAGGCGGGCTCTAAAGGAGCTGGAGCGCCCGGGTATTCGCACGTTGGCGAGGGCGACACCGCGACGGGAGGAGAGGCCGGTTTTTGACTTACGGGGCGACGCTCTCCCGACAAAGGAACGTGTGCGGGCTGTGTTTCCTAACAGGGATCGGTGCGCGTGTACAATGTCCTGTACGCTGTTCTTTGTAGCAGTACAGCGTATTGTTATTGCAGTCGATTGGGACGTGTTGTATGACTGCACCGCTTGATTTTCCGGAGTTCATTGTTAGCTTGAATGCAGTTGACAAATTGCCTTTTTTTACGAGTGTCCAGAATGCGTGAGCTCACAGTTCCGGCGGGCCGGAACCAGGCCGGGCAGCGCATGCAGGGCAGGAGAGGTGAAAACGTGGAGGCCCACTCTTTTTCGGATTCGATATACGCCTGGATCGATCACCCGCCGTGATGGCACGGTGCCCGGCGCTTTCGGCGGTGACACCACCGCACGAAACCACCGCAGGTCGGCACCCAGGCTCCCGCACGGGCGGGATTTTTATAACAGGTTCCCGGAGCATGTCGCCCGGGATGACACAACCGAACAACAAACCCCTCTGACGGGGTTGGATACGTTTTAAGGATTGTTAAGATGAAACGAATGATTGTTGCAATGACAGCCGTCCTCATGCTGCTCGGCCAGAGCGCCTTTGCCGCTGAGGGACACTCTTTTCGCATTTCCGCAGGCCCCAGCCTGTTTTACGACTCCATGAGCCAGGAAGCAGGTGCCGGAGGGTACCTCAACGTGGGGTACCGTGTGGCGCCGTCCGTGGACCTGGACGTCTACGGCGCCGTGACCTCGGATTTTGAGGTGGACAACGACCTGACCCGTGGAGACGCCTCGGTCTCCATGCTTACCCTGGGGGCGCGATACCTCTCCTCCATGGGCGACAACAGCACCGGGTACATTGCCGCAGGCATCGGGGTTCTCAAGCTGGAGGCCGACGAGGTGGCCCCAGGCACCGATGACTCCCGCACAGGCGGGGTGGCCCGGTTCGGGGTGGGGGTGGATGTGCCCCTTACGGATCATCTCGGGCTGACCTGCGGGGCAGGGTTCAGCCGTGGGCTGGGCTCCACGGACGAGATCACCCTTTTTGACCTGAGCACCGCTCTTTTCTGCACCTTTTAATGGGTTTCGGTCCTGCTCGCACCGTCAACCGGTCGGGGCCGGATCAGAAGTGAAACACCTCGGAGCGCATGGACATCAGGTCCATGTGCACCATGGTGGCCTGGGCCGGGGAGATGTGTCCCAGAAGGGTCCCTATGATTTGCGTGCATTGAAGGCCCGCTGCCACCGCAGGGGTGACGGCCGGTGTGCCCAGAACGGCCTCGGCGGTGGATTCGGCCTCGGCCCCGAAGAGCTCGCCGAAGGACGGCCCCTCGGGCCAGAAGACCATGACCCGTGCCTCAAAGCCGGAGATGGTGGCGTGGACCATGGGGATGCCCAGGTCCCTTGCCAGTTCCGAGAGCCTGGCCCGGTCCCCCAGGGTGTCCAGGCCGTCGGCCATGAGGTCCGCGCAGGTGAGATGGGGGTGGGCTTCGTCGCCTGTGACGTCCAGCCTGTGGGCTGTCACCGATACCGAGGGGTTGACGGCGGCCAGGGCTGCCCGGGCTGCTTCTGCTTTCCCTGAACCGAGGGTCTCCCGGGTGGCAAACACCTGTCGGTTCAGGTTGCTGGCCTCGAACACGTCGGGGTCGAAGAGCAGGAGCCTTCCCACCCCCATGCGGGCCAGGAACTGGGCGATGTACCCCCCAAGCCCGCCGCATCCGGCCACAGCCACCACCTTGCCCATGAGACGCCTCTGCTCGTCACAGGAAAAACTCCCCGCATTGCGCACATAGCGTTCCGGCCAGATGCCCGCCTCCAGGGCCGCCTCGTAAACCGTTCCCACGGCCAGCCCCATCTCTTCGGCCATTATTCCGGCCTCCGCCTCGGAGAGCATCTCATGCCCGTGCTCATTGGTTTGCGCTGCCTGCCGAATCCGTTTGATTACCATGTCCATGCCCTTTGTTTCAGGTGTCCAGGAGCGCTGCCTTCAGCCAGGCCGAGGCCCGGGGGAAGAAGCGGGCCTGGTGATCTGCGTCGCTCATGCGGTGATCGCCGCCGGGGTTGATGATGAGCTCCTTGGGGCTTCCAGCCCCGGCCATGATTTTGTGGGCGTTGTCCACGGGAACGATTTCGTCGCTGTCCCCGTGAACCACGAGAATATGGTGGATGCCGGCAAGGCCCTCGGTGATGTCAAAGCCCATGTTCTTCTTGTAGTAGGAGAGGGGCACGTCGTGGAGCTCCTGCTGGGCGGAGATGGCCGCTTCGGTGATCCCCGTGCCGTTGACCGGTGCGGCCAGGCTCACCATGCCCTTGAGGGGAAAGCCCCGGTCTGTGAGGGGGCTCCAGGCGGCCAGGCAGGTGGCTCCGCCCATGCTGCTGCCGAAAAGGGCCAGGCCGTTGTCGGCAAGGCCCATGTCCCGGAGGACCTCGGCCGCGGCCAGGAGGTCCTCCACCCGGGTGGCCAGGGTGGTGTCGAGGAACCGACCCTCGCTTTCACCGCATCCCCGGTGGTCCAGTCTCAGGTAGGCGGCGCCGAAGTCGTTGCAGCGGCGGGCCAGGACAAGCTGTTTTCCCGACTCCTTGGTGGAGAGGAGGCCGTGGGAGCCGATGACAACCGGAGGGTTTTCGGTGTCGGGCATGTGGAGCACGGCTTTGAGGTGAATGCCGGAGACGGGGATGGTGAGTGTTGTTTCTGTCATGGCGCTTGCCTTTCAAGGGTCCTTTCGTGGGTGGTTCGGTACGGGAGACACGGTGTCGTGTGGTGACTGTAGCCCGGGGCCGGGCTGATTTCAAGGGTGAGGATCCCGGCTGTACATTTTGCTACAAACGCGGAACCACCGGTGAAAAGGGGGGCTTGGCCAGGGGCGACGCCCTTGTCCCGGCCTTGGCCGCACAGCTTGCAACAGACCGTTACACTTCCTCAACAGACATAAAAGGCCTGATCCGTCATGGTGTCCCTGCAGCGAACACACCCGAAGGACTCGGGTTGAATGTCCGTTTCAAAGGAGCGTACCCCTGCCCGGGCGGCAATGCGCCAGCATGGCCGACCTGCTGAAGGCGGCAGGGGGCTCCTTGGAAACGGCCGTGCATCGCTTGTGTTCCCAAACACCTACCATACGACGCATAGGCCAAAAAAAATGAACGATTATCCTTCTGTACCACATCAGTCACCACCACATGGTTCCAGGTTGTTTCTGCGGATGAGACATGGGGTTCGCTCTTTGTTCATCGACCGTTTTTCCCTGCTCGGCCTCTTCATCGGGATTTTTCTCGGGGTCAACGCCGTGACCCGGACGATTCTCATGACCCTTTCCGCTTCCCAGGTGGACTTCGGGCTGATCCAGCTTGGGACCATCTACGGGGTGGGCCTTGTTTTTGACGGCATCACCGCCTTTTATTTTATCATTCCCGTTGTTCTTTATTTCGTGTTCGTCCCGGACCGGGTGTTCCGGCACCGGTTTCACCGGCCCGTGGTCCACCTCTTTTTCTTTGTGGGCGTCTATATCCTCTGTTACGGGGTGGTGGCCGAGTGGCTCTTCTGGGATGAGTTCGGCAAGCGTTTTAACTTTATCGCCGTGGATTATCTGGTGTACACCACCGAGGTCATCGGTAACATCATGGAGTCCTACCCGGTATATCCCATGCTGGCAGGCCTGTTGGTGCCCTCGGGCCTCATCTATTTTGTCTGTGCCCGCAGCCGGGTCTTCAAGGGGGCTCTTGCAGCACCGTGTCCCTTCAGGCAGCGCGCGGCAACAGGCTTCATGTGCCTCATGGTGCCGGTGGTCTGCTTTGCGGGGGTGGACAGCTCGAGGCTTCGTGTTTCGGAGAACGTTTTTAACAACGAGCTGGCAAAAAACGGGGTGTACGAGCTCTTTGCTGCCTTTCGAAACAACGACCTGGATTACGCCAGTTTTTACGAGCAACGGGATACCACCGAGATGCTGGTCCGCCTGCGGAAGCTGGTGGCCACCGATAATGCGGAGTATCTGAGTCAATCACCGGAGGATATCACCCGCAGGGTGGTCAACCCCGGGGACGAGAAGCGGCTCAACATCATGCTTGTGACCATCGAGAGCATGAGCGCCGAGTACATGGGCATTTTCGGCAACCGGGCGGGGCTGACCCCGAACCTGGACAGGCTGGCTCGGGGCGGGCTTTTCTTCGACAACCTCTACGCCACGGGTACCCGGTCGGTAAGGGGCCTTGAGGCCCTGACCCTCTCCACGGTCCCCACGGCAGGCCGCAGCATCGTCAAGCGCCCCGGCAACGAGGGCATGTTTTCTCTGGGCTACCTTTTTAAAGAGAGGGGCTACGACACCAAGTGGGTTTACGGCGGGTACGGCTATTTCGACAACATGAACTACTACTACGCCCACAACGGGTTTTCCGTTGTGGACCGCACCGATATGTCCAAGGAAGAGAAAACCTTTGCCAACGTCTGGGGCGTCTGTGACGGGGACCTGTTCAACCGCTCCCTCAAGGAGGCCGATGCATCTTACGCCGCGGGCAAGCCCTTTATGAATTTTGTCTTTACCACCTCCAACCACCGGCCCTACACCTACCCGGAGGGCAAGATCGACATCCCGGTGAAGACTGGGCGCGAAGGCGGGGTGAAGTACACGGATTACGCCGTGGGCGAGTTTATGAAGGCGGCCCGGACCAAAGCCTGGTTTGACGACACCCTCTTTGTCTTTGTGGCGGATCACTGCGGCAGCAGCGCCGGGAAGACCAGCCTGCCCCTGCGCAAGTATGAAATCCCCCTGATCCTGTACAGCCCCAAGACCATTGAGCCTGATCGCGTCAGCAAGCTCTGCTCCCAGATCGACGTGGCCCCGACCCTTCTGGCCCTGCTGAACTGGGATTACGACAGCAAGTTCCTCGGCAAGGACATCCTTGCCATGAAACCCGATGAGGAGCGCGCCTTTGTGGGAACCTATCAGAAGCTGGGGTACTACAAAGGGGATCGCCTGACGGTGCTGTTGCCCAAGGGGGGCACCGAGGCCTATGTGTACGACCGGGTGACGAAACAGCAGGTCCGGGCGGCCATTGACGACTCTGATCTCACCGACGCCATTGGTTTCTATCAGTCCGCCTCCTGGCTATACAAAAACGGGCTGACCCGGCGCACCACAGGGGAGCAGGGATGGGATTCCTGAGACGAGTTTCCCTGGGCGTGGTGGTGCTCGGGGCGACCCTGGCCTTGTTCGAAATGACCGATCTGGACCTGTGGGTCCAGGACCACCTGTTTCATTTCGAGACCGGTTTATGGCTGGTGGACCGCAACGCCGTTGTCCCGCGCCTCTTGTTTTATACGGGGATCAAGGGGGTGATCATTGCCTTCGGGGTGACCCTGCTGGTACGATACGGCCTCTCCTTCCGAACGAAAAGCGGTGTGGCACAAGGGCTTCCCGGGGACAGGCAGCGGTGGTTGACGGTGATCCTGTCACTTGTTGTGGTGCCCCTGACCATCGCCACCATGAAGGATGTGACCAACATCTATTGCCCGTCTCAGATCGTGCGCTACGGAGGGGACAAGCCCTACGTGAAACCCTTTGAACCCTATCCGGAGGTCTGTTCCCGCTGTGATTCCGGTCGCTGCTTTCCGGCGGGCCACGCCTCCGGGGGCTTCGCCCTCATGGCCCTGGCCCGCCTGTATGGAGACAGGCGGCGGAAGATGGCCGGGCTGGGGGCAGGGGTGGCCCTGGGCTGGGTGATGGGGGGCTATCAGATGATGAAGGGCGCCCATTTCCTGAGCCACACCGTGGTGACCATGGTCATCGCATGGATCCTGATCGAATGCGTTGCGGGGGTGGCCCAAAGGGTGCACCCTGATCCGGGCCACAGGGCCCGTGGCAGGAGGGGTGTCCCCCTTGCAGGGGGGTGCTGTGGGGAAGAGGACGGCGCATCCTTGACGTGATCCCCGGGAAGTGATGATGTAATGCAACATGGGGCAAGATCCCGAAAGATGGTTTATTTATGATCCCAAGGAGGACAATGTGAGGACAATGGGGGCCAAAGAGGTGCTGCTTGTGGAGGACGACCTTCCCCTGGCGGGACTGATCAGTGAGTACCTCGGGCAGAACGGGTACACGGTCACCCAGGTGCATGCCGGTGACGAGGCGGTTTCCGTCATCGCGGCATCGCAGCCGGACCTGGTCATTCTCGACCTGATGCTTCCCGGCCTGGACGGGCTGTCCGTCTGCCGCGAGGTGAGGCCCCTTTACCCGGGGCCTATTCTGATGCTCACGGCACGGGAAGACGACATGGACCAGGTGGCGGGCCTGGAGATGGGGGCCGACGATTATGTGAAGAAACCCGTGGAGCCCCGGGTGCTCCTGGCACGGATCCGCGCTTTGTTCAGGCGATACGAAGGGGCCCCCCCTTTAGCCGGGGCAAAGAACGCCCCAAAGGACCTTCGCTTCGGTGAGCTGGAGATTAACCTGAGCACACGGACGGTGAGCTTTTGCGGCCGGGACGTAAAACTCTCCACCACGGAGTTTGACACCTTCCACGTTCTGGCTTCCCATGCCGGAGAGACCCTCAGCCGGGATGACCTGAGCCGGGAACTCAAAGGGCGGGAGTATGACGGCATCGATCGGTCCATCGACATCTGCATCTCCCGGTTGAGACGGAAGCTGGAAGAAAACCCCGAAAAGCCGGAGCGCATCAAGACGGTGTGGGGAAGCGGGTATCTTTTCGTGACGGACGCCTGGGGGGAAGAAGCCCTGAGCTGAGGGCGCCACCTGCGGGGACGGAGGCCCGCTGTCGTGAAACGAATTTTCTTTACTATCTATGCGCTCATCGTCTGTTCACTGCTCGCCATCGCTCTGGGGCTGACCCCCATTGCAGACCATTTGATGAAAGGGGCCGAAGTCGAGGAGGAGCGCTCTGAGTTCCGGGGGATTTTTTCCCTGATCGTCGCAGACCTCATCTCCATGCCCGAGAGCTCCTGGCAGGGCTTTCTCAACGATCTCAACCAATCCTTTGATTACCCCATCACCGTGGAGCGCAACAAGACCGTTCGCCTGCCCGAAACCTATCGTGGGGCATACGACGAAGGGCAGATCGTTCCGGGCAACGAAGATGTGGAGATTCTGGTGCAGAAGATTCCGGGCAGCCACTACAGTCTGTGTATGGGGCCGTTGCCTGAGCCCGAGAACATCAGGATCATCGAGTCTCTCATGGTGGTCGTGGCCTTTGTGATTCTTGCCATCCCTGTGTTTGTCTGGTCGCTTTTTCTCTGGCGGGACCTCTCCCGACTGGAAGAGGCGGCCCGGTCCTTCGGGCGCGGGGATTTCTCTTCACGGGCCAGGGCCTCCCGGTTTTCAAGCCTGGCCCACCTGAAGCTCACCTTCAACGCCATGGCCGACCGCATCGAAAAACTCATCGCCTCCCATAAGGAGCTGACCAACGCTGTCTCCCATGAGCTGCGGACCCCGTTGTCCCGGATCCGCTTCGGCATGGAGATGGTAAAGACCGGCAGGACGCATGAGGAGCAGAGTCGCTACTTTTCAGGCATCGAACGGGATGTGGGGGAGATCGAGACCCTGGTGGAGGAGATGCTGACCTACGCCCGGTTTGACCGGGATCCGGGCCGGGTGGAGACGGAAGCCCATGACATGGTCGCCTGGCTACGCTACCTCGTTGCCTGTGAGGAGGCCAACGACAAGGTGCGGCTTGACCTGGCGGCACCGGAGGCTCCCCTGGAGTCGTGGTTCGATCCCCAGTACATGGCCTGGGCCGTGCGAAACCTTATCCGAAACGCCATGGGCCATGCCGCGTCCCGGGTGAGTGTCTCCGTGGTGAATACGGATCGCATGGTGCGTATCCTGGTGGACGACGACGGCCCCGGCATAGCGGAAGCCAACCGCGTGCGTATTTTCGAGCCCTTTGCCCGCCTGGACAACAGCCGTAACAGGAAATCCGGGGGCTACGGCCTGGGGCTCTCCATCGTCAAGCGTATTGCCGTGGCCCATAAGGGGACGGTGACGGTGGACGACTCGCCCCTGGGCGGGGCCCGCTTCACCCTCTCCTGGCCTGGGACCCCACCGGAGACGGCCAGCCCGGTGCAGCCCCTGTAACCCCATGCCTGGCTTACAGCTTGACGAAGGTTCCGCTTCGGTATTCGAGAAAGGCCAGGTCCAGCTCTTCCTGTGTGTTCATGACGATGGGGCCTTTCCAGGCCACGGGCTCTCCGATGGGGCATCCCGTGAAGAGAAGGAACCGGAACGGTTTGTCCGGTGCCTCCACCTCAATGTCGGTGCCGGGGGAGAGGTGGGCCAGGTGCCGGTTCGGAACCTCGGTACCTGCAATGCGTCCCGTGCCCTCAATGCCGTAGACCAGGGCTGTGTGGCCCTGGGGGGACACATGCCGGAACGAGGCACCCCGGGGAACGGTGCAGTCGATGTAAAGCGGGGCCGTCACCACATCGGTCACCGGCCCCGAGATGCCTGCGGCGGTCCCGGCGATGACCTTGACGCGGCACCCCTCGGAGGTTCGGGTCTCGGGGATCCGGGCGGCCGTGAACTCACGGTACCTGGGCGGCATCATCTTGTAGGAGGCGGGCAGGTTGGTCCAGAGCTGGAATCCGTGCATGGCACCGCTGGCGTCCCCCTGGGGCATCTCCTGGTGGATGATGCCGGACCCGGCGGTCATCCACTGCACGTCCCCGTCGGAAATGACGCCGTTGTTTCCCAGGCTGTCCCCGTGTTCCACGTCCCCTTTGAGCACATAGGTGATGGTCTCGATGCCCCGGTGTGGATGCCAGGGAAATCCCTTTGTGTAATCCTCAGGGTTGTCCGACCGGAAGTCGTCCAGGAGCAGGAACGGATCGAACATGGGGGCTTCAAGGAATCCGAAGGCCCTGTGAAGGCGGACCCCCGCGCCTTCGGTGATGGGCTGGCCCCAGAGCAGGGTCTCTACACGTCGTTTCATGGTGTTCCTCCCGTGAACTATCCGGATTAGTGGTCGGGGGAGACGATGGAAATTACCTCCCTGGGATCGGGCCGCCTGGTGTAGTCCGGGTGGGCTTCGGCGCTGAGGATCTTTCCGCTGGGGTCCAGGATGAAGCGGGCCGGAACGGGCAGCTCCCAGGAGTCATCGCCGTTGAATCGCGGTACGTCGATGCCGAAGCCCAGGTAAATGTCTCTGAGCGGAAGGGGCAGCCTGTGCACCAGGCCGAAGGCCGAAGCGACCTTGTTTTGCGGATCGGCCAGGATGGGGAAGGTAAGTCCGAGTTTTTTGGCCAGGGGTTTGGAAAATTTTGCCTGCTGGGGGGAGACAGCCACCAGAGAGACTCCCATGGAGGTTAGGGCCGGGACGATTTCCTGCAGAGCTTCCAGCTCCAGGTTGCAGTACGGTCACCAGGCTCCCCGGTAAAAGGTGATCACAAGGGGCCCCCGGGCCAGAAGGTCTTGGCTGGCCACACGTTGCCCCGAGGCATCGGCCAGGGCAAAGGCAGGGGCCTGCATGCCTGCCTTGGGGATGCGGTCCAACAGATGGGAGGCCGCCAGGTCCCGGGTGGCCTGGTGCATGATCTCCAACGCCTCTTTGGGGGCGTTTGCCTCAAACTCCTGTTTTAACGCGTGCAGTTTGTCCTGCAGTTTCATGGCAACCTCGCTTTTGATGGGGATGGTGTGCCCACCTGGGCCTTGAGGGCGAATGCGGAGGGCGGAGAACGGATGCTAGGGGGCCTCAGGTGCATGGCACGAATGTCCATGGTGATACGCCGGTGCGGCGGCTCGTTTCATAAATAAACGTTTTGTCGGTGTCTTGGATGCTCAATGATACCATACCCCCTCATCGGAACAAAGGAGAGGACGAGCAGACCGTGTAACCGAAATGGGGTTGCGGCGTTTTTTTCATCCGCCGGAGTTCTTCCGGTTCAAGTCAAGGGACTCCAAAACAGCCTTATATCTGTTTCCGGAAGAGTGACATGGGCCTCTCCTGCAAAAACGGTTGCCATATGTCACACCCCACGCGAATGACCCGATAACGCAGGTAAAATGGCTGCCTTCATGCATTCGTCACAGGGGTTTCAGGTGCCCCATCTGGTCGCCGGAGGCCTACTTTTTCTGCGGCAACAGGTTGTAATAATGGCCCGTTGAATCGGGTTGGTCGGTTTTTTGAACTATCCGGGATAGAAGGCACAACGAAATCAGGTACCGTTTTTTTGTGTTGATTCACTTGGTGCTTGCCGCCTGTACGGCGTGTGTGTAGGGTTACGAATTGAAATAGCTCTTTTTGTTACTTGTCGTACGTAGCGGTTATGTTTCCGGCAATCGATTCCTGCTTTTGTGACAATACCACCACGACCAGTTTGAGGAGTGCGAATGCGTGTGAAGACAGTTCTTGTAATTCAATGCGGTGCTCTTGGCGATTTGATCTGTTCCACCAGCGTCATCGATGCGGTGGCGCGCCAATTCGGACCGGGGACCCGCATTGACTTTGTGTGCAAGCCAGGGCCCGGTGCCCTGTTTTTTTTGGACAACCGTGTGAACAAGGTTTTTAAAGTGAACCATTGTAAGTGGCCGGTGTGGCTTCATCCGGCCAAGCGCGCCGTCGTCAACTCTTCCCGGGCGGTTCCCTACGATCTCCTGATAAATTTCGGCAGCGGAAAGCAGTTCAGGGGGTTGGTGAAGAAGACCCGCGCCGGGAGAAAAGTGGGGTTTCACAGCATGGAGTCCCATTTCCCAAAGGGAATCCACATGGTGGATGCCTTGAAGAGCCTCTTCAGTGATGTCATCGACGACGAGCATCTCTGGCGCGCTTTGCCCTCCCTGGTGGGCACCTCGGCTGAAGAGGTGAAAACAACCTATGGCCTGGACCACCGGTATCTCGTGGTAAGCCCCAGCAACTCCCATCATCGCAAAAAAAACGTCAACCATCGCGCCTGGGAGGAGGGCTCCTGGGCGGAACTGATCGATGCACTGAGCCGGGACATCCAGGTGGTGGTCGTGGGAAGCCACAGCGAAGACGACTTTTTTAACCGATTGAGGCCCTTTCCCGCTGGTGTTGTGGACCTTGTGGGTAAAACATCCGTGGTGGACCTGGTGGGGGTGATCGACGGGGCCGTGGGGCTCGTTGCAACGGATACGGGAACGGCCCACGTGGCCTCCGCCACAGGTACCGAGGTGTTTGCCCTTATTGGCCCCACGCCCGCCTGTGAAACTGCGCCCTACCAGGGCCCGGCCAACACCGTACACATCATCTCGGCCAACCTTCCCTGCAGTCCCTGCTACAAAACCGAGGCCATGAAAACCTGCCGCGACAACCGTTGCATGAAAGAAATATCCGTATCAGATGTTTACGATCTGGTGGCCGCATCCTGCCTTGGGGGACAAGGGTTCCATAACAAAAAATCCGCAGCATCCTGAGATGCTGCGGATCGAGTTGTCAATGCCTGTCATGCCGGAGCATCGGTGTTGAATTGCCAACCCACCCATGGTCCGGCGTTATGTCTTAGTGCCTGCGGCTTTTATTTCTGCGAATCCCCGCGATACCACAGAGGCCGAAGCCCAGGAGGAGCACTGTGGAAGGCTCAGGCACAGGGCTTGCCCCCAGTGAGGTATCGCCGCTCATGTCGTCAACCAGCCACATATTTCCGCTGTCATGCAGGACAACATAATCGATGAACGTTCCGTCTGCTGCGTCGATGCGTAAAAAATCCATGGGACCGTCCGTGTTTGAGTTGCCCTTGGCGGTGACCATGGTCCCGTCTGTCAGGTAGGCATCAATGTAAAAACTGGATGCTGAGCTGTAGCCGGTTTGGAACCAGGTGCCGTTGTCGTTGGCAAAATCGACCTTGACGCCCCGGGCATCCGCGCTAGTGCCAGCCCACAACCACATATTGCCGTTGTGGTGAAAAGAGCCATGCCCATACCCGAGATCATCTGATGTTGTGTTATAGCCTTTGCGACTGTCGCCATACATCGGCGCATTGCCCGAGAAATCTAAAAATTCGATCCCCTCAATGCCTTCGACCCTGGCGCCGTCGACACCGTTCTCAAAGTCGATGGAAAAGGCCCATGCCCCGCTTGTTCCGAGAAAAACCATAAGACCTGCCATGCACAACACCTTTAACAATTTTCTCATCGTTGTTGCTCCTTGGTTGGTTCAAGGCAACCCGGCTGTCTCCCCACGAGACCCGTGGCTTTCCGTGCCTGTATCGCTACAGGGTCGGCTTTGGCTTGATGTATGATTCCAATAATGACTGCTTGCTAGGTGTGTTACGGTGAGACTGTTTGGTAGTACTTGTTTAGTAGGAAAATAGCGAAATGTCAATTGGGAATGAGTATATTATTGTGGGTGTTTATCTCTCTTTTGGCTCGCGTGTATTGGCGGTGTTGTACTTGTTTCAGGCTGTCTGGCATCGGCGATTTCTACGGAAAGCTGGAAGGGAGGCAACGACGCCAAAATTTCAAGCGCGTGCTTTGAGAAAGTGGTTGATCGTTTCTCACAATTGGATTTTGCAATGTTAAGATGACTCAGGATGAGCGGGTGTGGCGGTTGACCCCGAGCCCGTTGGGTTGCCTGTCTCCCCTCGCATGGTTGCATACGACACAGACCGTGATGGCTGCCAGTCCCATGAGTGGCAAGATCGCTGAGAAGCAGAGCAAGGCGATGAACCCTGTGAAAAGAAAGAGGCAGGGAACGCGCAGGGCCATGGAGGGAAAAAGGCGAATGGCAGCTGCGACGGCCATGAGGGAATTGGCCAGGAAAAAGACGTTTGCCACCGTAACGAGTTGTTCCAGGGAGACCCATTTAAAATGGAGCAAAAGGAGATCCGCCCCATGAAAACAGGCAAGGGCGGTGAGAGCTGCCACCGGCACTCTGTTTTTAGTGTTTCGGGAAAGCCAGCCCGGCATGTGGCTGTCACGGGCCAGGGTAGCCATAAGCCTTGATACCCCGCCAACAATGAGGAGCACCGTGCAGACGCAGAGGGCGGATGTCACGACCATGACCACGGCCTCGGCATATGTCCCGAAAAGAGGCCTCACCACCTGGGCCACCGATACCATGGTGCCGTTCTCTCCCACAGGGTGATTCGCGGATGACGTGAACACGGCCCACGCCACCAAAAGATAGATTCCGCTGATTCCTGTCACCCCCAAAGCCGTTGCCTGGGGAATCGTTCGGCTGGGGTTTCTGACATCCATGGTGTAGTTGCCGATCACCTCCCACCCGACGATGGCCCAGAAGAGCACCAGCAGTGTGCGCCCCATGGCGGAGAGATCCCACGGCGTATCCGGCCACGGTGCCATTGGAGTGGCGGCAATGGTGGCAAGGCTTCCCGCTGTGAGGATGATGCCGATGCACAGGCTGGCCGAAAGGACCACGGCCCCCAGAATCGTTATCTTTCTCGTTAACAGCACCATGCAGAATAAGAGCAGCCCTGCGGAAAGGGCCGGCAGGGAATCGGGGGACAAGCCGAAAGTGCGAGCCATGGCGTCGGCTGCGGTCATGAGAACCGCAACGGGCCCCACACAGACCGCACATATCATATAGACGGACGCCAAGTAGCCGGCCAGCTGTCCAAAGGCCTTGCGAACGGCGATGGGCACGCCTTCAGGCCCGGGGTGGTGCAGGGCCATTTTGGCGAAGAGTCCGGCAAACACAGCCCCCAGAGCCATCATGATGAGCCAGGCCATCACAGCCCACTGCCCCAGGTTAGCCTGGGCCATGGGGGGCAGCAGTATAATTCCCGACCCCAGCACCGCTCCGGTGATCAATCCGCTCAGCTGCAGCGGTCCCATTTTTTCCTTTGGCATGTCGCCTCCTTTCGCAAAAAAAGTGACGCCACCTTACCAAAGGGCACTGTATCTTCAAAAACGAATGTTTTGCTTGAAACGTTCGGAAAAACCGATAAGGATAGGAGGTCTTTTTTATCCCGTCATTCTACAGGGGGGACCCATGGACATCCGACATTTCCGGACCCTGAAGGCCATCGTGGAGCAGGGCAGTTTTATCAACGCCGCCCGGGCCCTGAACTATGCCCAGTCTTCCATCACCTCCCATGTGAAAGCCATTGAAGACTATTACGATCAACCCGTCTTCGATCGAATCGGCAAACGGGTGGTGCTCAACGCCTTTGGGGCCGAGGTATACCGCCACGCCCTGGTGCTGCTGGTCGGCTACGAGGACATCTGCAACTTGAAAAATGACACAGACGAGCCCTCGGGCTCCATTCGTATCGGCGTTCCCGAATCCACCATGCTTTACCGGCTTTCGCCCGTTTTGCAGCGTTATAAATCGCAATACCCCAAGGTTGAGATCATCATGCAAAACGCCTTGTGCCCTGTGATGCGCCGCTTCCTCAAGGAGGGTGACCTGGACCTGGGGCTGCTCCTGGAACAGGACGTGCCGGAACCCGAGCTTGCAAAAAAGCTGCTGCTCAAAGAACCCATGAGCATCGTCCTTCCCAGGCAGTACCCGGCAGACGACCTCGTGTCTTCAGAGAGACACGTCATTCTCTACACGGAAAAGGGGTGCAACTACCGGAAGGTGTTTCAGCGCTTATTGGAAGAGAAAGGGATTCAAACCGACAACGTCATCGAAACCGCCAGCGTGGAGGTGATCAAAAAGTACGTGCTCTGCGATATCGGTGTTTCCTTCCTGCCCACCATTGTGATCAAGGACGAGCTGGCACGCGGGGAGCTGAAGCATGTGCCCTGGGAATCCGACGACCCCGTTGAGCTGAAAATTGCGTATCACAAAGACAAATGGCTGACGCCCGCCATGAAGGAGTTCATCCGCTTTGTCTCGGCTGAGGCCGCTCAATGGCAAAATGCGTGAGGGCGTGATTGGCCAGTACCATAATGCCTCCGGCGGCCAGGTGGGGGCATCTGGAAACCCTTAGGCGAATGCATGAAGACCGTTATCATGCACTAGTTTTCAGAGCATTCGCGTGGCCTGTGGTCTGTGGCAGCCGTTTTTGCCGGAGAGACCCTTTTCATTCTTCTGGAAACACGATGATGGGCATTTGGGATTCACGTGGCTTTAACCGGGATAACTCAGGTGGCGCTGCCGGGGATCAAATTGTGATCCGTCTTCGTCCGAGGGCTAGGGCGCAACAAGAAAGTTTGATAAACAGGTCTTGTAAACGCCCCTGATCGTCCGAAAATTATCGACAAGCGACTCGCCTGAGGCACAAGGTGAGATCAAACAAAAAAAGCCTTACGCTTTCGCATAAGGCTTTCGAAGTATTTTCTTATTGGATGGTACCGGAGGTCGGAATCGAACCGACAAGGGGTCGCCCCCGGCGGATTTTGAGTCCGCTGCGTTTACCAGTTTCACCACTCCGGCACACGAAATGCTTTTTATGTAAATTTGATTCGATTGTCAATCAAAATGAGGGCAGTTTTTCAAGAATAGCGTGGATGGCGGCGGCCGGGGTCGATCCCTGTCGCAGGATTTTCGGGGGCGTGTAGGTGACGTCCACCACGGTGGAGCCGGAGCCGCCCTTTAAGGGGCCTGCATCCAGGACGAGATCGGCGCCGGTGGCGATACGCGGGTCCAGGTCCCGGACATCGGCGATGCCTCCTTGTTTGGAGATGTTGGCGCTGGTGCCGGTGACAGGGAAGGGGACGGCCTGGGCCACGGCGCGGGCCACGGGGTGCGAGGGGACCCTTAGGCCCACCTTGCCGGTTCCTGCGGTGATGAGGTCGGGGATGGTGGGGGCGGCCTTGAAGACCAGGGTGAGCTTGCCGGGCCAGAGGTGTTTCATGAGGGCTTCTGCGGCCGGGGGGACCTCGGTGACCAGTTCGTCCACGGCCCGCCTGTCTTTGATGAGCAGGAGGATGGGGTTGGTCAGGGGGCGCTCTTTGATGGCGAAGACGTTTCGTATGGCGTCTTCGTCAAAGGCGTTGGCTGCCATGCCGTAGAGGCAGAGGGTGGGGATCACCACGCAGCCGCCTGCGGTGAGGATGTCGGCGGCCCTGGCCAGGATCTCCGGGTCGGGTCGGTCTGTCTGGACTGAAATGAAGGGTCCCATGGGAAGGTGTTCCAACGAATTAGGTGATGCTGTGGAGCAGACGGTCGGATCAAAGGCCTCCGGCAGGTGCCGGAGGCCTTTTTTATCGACTTATCCGAACTTGAGCTTCTGCTTGAGTCTCTCGGACTTGGCTTCCACTTCGGCGGCCAGGTCTTTTTTGTATTCGGCCATGAGGTCGGCCATGACCGGATCGCCGATGGAGAGGATCTGCACGGCGAGGATACCGGCGTTTTTGGCGCCGGGCTTGCCGATGGCCACGGTTGCCACGGGCACGCCGGGAGGCATCTGCACGGTGGAGAGCAGGGCGTCCATGCCGTTGAGGGCCGAGGAGTCCACGGGCACCCCGATGACGGGCAGGGTGGTGTGGGCGGCCATAACGCCTGCCAGGTGGGCGGCGTGACCGGCAGCGGCGATGATCACCTCCAGGCCGTTTTCACGGGCCTTGATGGCGAATTCTGCGGCCACAAAGGGGGTGCGATGGGCCGAGGCCACCATGAACTCGTAGGGCACGCCGAATTTCCGGAGAATTTCGGTGGCGCCCTTCATGGTCTCGTAGTCGGAGTCGCTGCCCATGATGATGCCCACACGGGGCTTGGTGGCCAGGTGGCCGATGGCGCGGCCGCCGATGTCGGTGCGGTGGAAGGCCTTGGTCCAGGAGATCTTGTCCACGGCCTTGTAAGCTTTGTTGATGGCTCGCTTGACGTCGCTGCCCAGGGCGGTGACGCCCAGGACCCTGCCGCCGGAGGTGACCACCTTGTTGCCGCGCAGGGTGGTGCCTGCGTGGAACACTTCCAGGTCCCTGGCGGAGGAGGCCTCTTCCAGGCCCTTGATGACGTTGCCCTTGCGGTAGGCACCGGGGTAACCGCCGGAGGCCATGACCACGCAGACAGCGGCGCGTTCGTCGATGTCGATGGTGTGCTGGTCCAGGGTGCCGTCGGTGGTGGCCATCATGAGGTCGATGATGTCGTTTTGTACGCGCATCATCAGGGGCTGGCACTCGGGGTCGCCGAACCGGGCGTTGAACTCCAGCACCTTGATGCGGTCGCGGTCGATCATGAGGCCTGCGTAGAGCACGCCTTTAAAGGGGATACCCTCCTTGGCCATGCCTTCCACGGTGGGGATCATCACCTCTTTCATGATCTTGTCGTGCATGAATTTGTCGATGATGGGGGCCGGGGAGTATGCGCCCATGCCGCCGGTGTTGAGGCCCTTGTCGCCGTCAAAGGCACGCTTGTGATCCTGGGAGGTGGGCAGGGGCAGAACGGTCTTGCCGTCGGTGAAGGCGAGGAAAGAGACCTCTTCGCCCTCCAGGCGCTCTTCGATGACCACGCGGGCACCGGCCTCGCCAAAGGCCTTGTCCTGCATGATCTCTTTAAGGGCGGCCTCGGCCTCCTTGGGGGTGGAGCAGACGATGACGCCCTTGCCTGCGGCCAGGCCGTCGGCCTTGACCACCACATTGCCGTTGAATTCGGCCATGTACTTGGCGGCGGGGTCGTAGGAGGTGAAGCTGCGCCCGGTGGCTGTGGGCACGCCGTAGCGGTTCATGATCTTCTTGGAGAAGGCCTTGCTCGCTTCAAGTTGAGCGGCTTTTTTGGAGGCGCCGAACACCTTCAGGCCTTTTTTCTCAAAGATGTCCACGATGCCCTCGGCAAGGGGGGCTTCAGGACCCACAACGGTGAAGTCTATTCCGTTATCCTGGGCAAAGGACAGGAGCCCGGAGATATCGTCCGCTGCGATGTCGACGCAGGTCGCCAGGTCGGCGATGCCCGCATTGCCCGGTGCACAGAACACCTCGTCCACCTTTGCGCTCTGGGTGATCTTCCAGACCAGGGAGTGCTCTCGGCCTCCACTGCCTACAACCAGTACCTTCATGTCCATATCCTCTCATGTCTCAGGTTAAATAAACGACAATGCGTTCCCTAAAATGAATTGGGCGTTGTTACGGCTGTCCGTTCTTAGACTCCAGGGCCAGCTCAATGAGTCGGTCCAGGAGGGCGGAAAAGGAGAGACCGGCGACCTTTGCTGCCCGGGGCAGCAGGCTGGTGCGGGTCATCCCCGGGATGGTGTTGGTCTCCAGGAGAAAGATGTCCTCTCCTTTGATCATCATGTCGGTGCGACTGTATCCCTTCAGGTGAAGGGCTCGGTGCGCACGCTCGGCAAAGTCCATGACACGGGCGGTGAGGGCGTCGCTGATGCGGGCCGGGCAGATCTCCGTGGTGGCTCCGGGGGTGTACTTGGCCTCGTAGTCAAAGTAGGGGCTGTCCCCTTCGGGAATGATTTCGATGACAGGCAGGGCCTTGGGGTCGTCGTTGCCGAGGACGCCGCAGGTGACCTCGGGCCCGTCGATGAAGGCCTCCACAACCACGGTGTCGTCGTAGGTAAGGCTCGTGGCGACGGCTCCGGCCAGCTCCTGCTCTTCGGTCACCCGGAACATGCCGAGGCTGGAGCCTCCGCAGGCGGGTTTGACAAAGAGGGGCAGGCCGAGTTCTGCCACGGTGGTTGCCGCGTCAAAGGGCTCGCCCTTGCGGACCTGGATGGCCTCGGGTGTGGGAAGTCCTGCGTCGAGGTAAAGCTTCTTAGAGAGCTCCTTGTTCATGGCAATGGCGCTGCCCAGAACGCCTGAACCCTGGTAGGGGATATTCAGGAGGTCGAGGAGGCCCTGGATGGTGCCGTCTTCCCCGGGGGAGCCGTGGAGGAGGATGAGGGCGACGTCAAGGGTGCCTGCGTCGCGTACAAGGGCGTCAAGGCCGTCCTTGGGGTCGTACTCATGGATGGTGTATCGGTCCTGGTCCAAAGCGGCCAGTGCCTCTTTTCCGCTGACAAGGGAGACGTCCCGCTCGGGGGAGGTGCCTCCGTAGATCACTGCAAGGTTCAACTTCTTCATGGTGTATCTGTCCTGAAAGGGGCCCATGGCCCCGTTAACCGTTCTGTTTTCTGTTGAGTCTGTTGAGCACGCCCTCTTGATAGGCTTCCGGAATGTCGAAGATGGCCTGGGAGCGGCCGTCGCGGAGGAGTTTTGCCTTGAGCAGCCGGAGACGCTTCATGGCGCGGTAGGTTTCCGAGAGGTCGTCGCTCTCCCGGAGCAGGTCCTCCGTACGCCTGATCTCCACATGGTCTTCAAGTTCCCGCGGAACACAGCCCGCGTTTTTGAGGATCTTGTGCGTAAGGCGCAGGTCTTCGGGGACCCGGCTGTCATCTTCCATTTCCAGGGGCTTTCCGAGGCCGGGAAGATTATCGAGTTTGCCGTCTTCCTGGGCCTTTAGAATTTTCTCTTCAATGATGCGGTTAAAACCGATACGCATGAGTGACTGAAATCCTGAAAATAGTGATCATCACGCCCTAATGGTGGTAAAAGCGGATTGTTCAACAATGTCAGTGGGTAAGGTTAAAATCGCCTGGGTCGTGTGCCCCCACACTAATAAAGGTTGGGGCTGATTTCAAGAAAGAAGTGGGAAATAGCTGTAAACCGGGGGGATTCGCTGGGCGCATCAGGCCGCGGGATGGGCCGTTTCGCGCCGGAGCCACCGAGGGTGGGCAGGGTGAAGGGGAGGGTACAAAAAAAAGAAGCCGGAGAGTTTGAGGGAAACTCACCGGCTTCTTTATAAAAATGGTAGCGATGCACGGAATTGAACCGCGGACACTGCGGATATGAGCCGCATGCTCTAACCAACTGAGCTACATCGCCATATTTTTCTAAAAAAAGAAGCCGGAGAGTTTGAGGGAAACTAACCGGCTTCTCTATAAATGGTAGCGATGCACGGAATTGAACCGCGGACACTGCGGATATGAGCCGCATGCTCTAACCAACTGAGCTACATCGCCATATTTTTAATTTAGCACTCGGTGCGGAAGGTGTCCATCCCGCGTCGAGACAAAAAGCTTTTAATCTATTTTGAAGCAAATGGTCAAGGGGTTTTTGATAAAAAGTGGAAAAAAAGCCGCGGGGCTTGGCTCTTCGGCGTTTTTGGCTGACCAGAAGCTGGAAATCATACGGAAATCGTCGAGGGTCTTATGATGGCCCGTGGAGGCACGTCGTGTGGCCTGAAACGGCCCGTGGGAGCAAGCGGTGCCGGAAGGGGGTGGTGGTGTCCTTGTCTGTGTTCACGGGATGGGGAGCTTTTTTTGTGGGGCAAGGTGATGGGGCTATCGGCACGGATCTGTGGTGGGAGGGGGCGCTTCCCCTTGCAGGATGACTCGGTTTTGGGCGTGTCTCGTGGGTTTTTTGCTGCTTCTTATGGAGGGGCCGAGGTATGGGGGTGTATGGGAGGCGTTAAGGGTGTATGGATGAAATTTGGCCGTGTAGGGATGTGTGGGGGCGGGTGGGGCGCGTTTGTGCGGTTTCCAAATAAAAAAAGGCCGCCCGAAACGGGCGGCCTTTTTATTATCGGCTCTGCAACGGATTCCCCTTAAAAGGGGGCTCCATTAAAACTCGGGCTCGATGTATTCGGGAACGTTGACGTCCTGAAGTTCGGGGCCGAGGTAGGTTCTCTCGTTGGGGGCGAGGATGCCCAGAGAGAGGCAGATCAGGGTCCAGATGTGAACCACGTGGTAGTGGGCGCCGTAGTGCTCGCTCAGCTCATGGATCTGGGCGTGGCAGTTGTGGCAACCGGCGATGCAGTAAGTGGCACCGGTTTTCTGGATCTGGCTGTCCTTGATCTTGCCGTAGGCAAGGCGCTCATCTTTGTAGCCGGACTGGAGGAAACCGCCGCCGCCACCGCAGCAGAAGTTGTTGCTCTTGTTCGGGTACATGTCGATGAAGTTCTCTTCGCCGACCACGGACTTGATGACAAAGCGCAGGTTGTCGGCCGTTTCATCCCCGTAAGTCTTACGGATGATCTGGCAGGGATCCTGGACGGTGAACTTGATGCCAAGTTCTTTGTTCCAGTCAGAGTTGACGGGAAGCTTGCCCTCACGGATCCACTGGGCGTAGAGGTTGTAGATGCTTTCGACTTTGAAGTCGTGCTCGATGTTGAATTTTTTCAGTCCTGCCAGGACTGAGAAGGTAACGTGCCCTCATTCGGTGTTGAGGAACGTCTTACACCCCAGCTCCGTACACTTGTCCGCGCTTGTGCGCGTGATCTTGTCCCAGCTCTCGTCATCGGAGAGGAACATGCAGTAGTTCTCACCGGCCCAGCCCTTGCTGCCGTAGGTCCAGTCGGCGCCGACGATGTTGAGGATTTTCCAGAGGGGAACCATCTCTTCGGGTTCGGTCATGGGCTCACGGGAGTTCTGGTTGAGGAAGAACTCGGCGCCCTGCTTGTCGATGGGGGCCTGAAGGTCTTTCTCTTCCCACATGGGCTGGGACTCTTTGACTTCGTCGATGACGTCCTCGCAGACGAACTCGAAGTCTTCCTGGGAACAGCCCATGGCGCTGCAGGTGTCGTTGGCTACGGCCATGTCGCAGGAGCCGAGGATACCCTTGGGTCGCTCTTCTCTCGGGGTGAGCTTGCGTGCGTTGAACACCAGTTGGGGGATGTTGATCTGCATGGGGCAGATACGCTCGCAGCGCTGGCACATGCTGCACATCCAAACCCAGTCGTGTTTCGCGATCTCTTCGTCCATGCCCAGGGCGGCCATGCGCAGGAACTTTCGGGGGTCCATGTCGGCCAGTCCGGTTGCCGGACAGCCCGAGGCACAGAGCCCGCAGGTCAGACAGGCATTGAGGTTCCCGCCTTCGGGCAGGATCTCCATCACCTGGTCTTTGAAGGCACTTCTGGTGCCTCCGCCGATTTTGATTGCCTCAGCCATACTTACATTATCCTCCGTGTCATTTTTCCCGCCCCAAGCCACTGGTCGTTTCTACCGTCGATTATGGCAGGAAAGGATGATGTGCTCCCACAACACAAAAGAGCAAATCAGTCATTATATGAATGGTATAATCCGTGAAAACCTTATGCTCACAACTATTCCAAGAAAAAATTTATACCATAGTGTCCTTTTCAGGACAATAGTGTTTCTACTCTTAAAGATGAAAGCGTGTCAATAAGAATAAACAAAACATATCGAGTAAATACCCTCACCCGACAGGGGGCGTCGATGCGTTTTTGGTACGCCTCTTTCGCAGGGGAACAGCGTCCGTATGTTGCATGATTTCAAAGGGGAAGAGGGGTTCTGTAAGAAGGGAAACCGCAGACGAAGCAGAACGCAGGGTGGGTTTCCTCCGTATGGAACCGCAGCGGCGATGGAGGGAGCAAAATACTGAAAATCCTTTCAGGCCGGGAAGATGCGCTGTGTGCAAAAGGTGGACGGAGATGGCTCTGGTTGATGTCGGTCATCACTATTATTGATCAGGTGTCGCGCCTGCTGGGGTCTTGCTTCTTTGCCTGGGAAAACCCCGGTGCTCCCGCAGCACAGAGGCCTGCGGCAAAGGCCCAGCCCAGGGCGATGCCCGAGGCGTTGGCCACCATGTCCAAGAGGGAAAAGCTCCGCCAGGGGAGGAAGGCCTGGGCGACTTCGATGCCGAGCCCGTAGACCATGAGCAGGGCGACGTGGCGCCAGGTGAGTCGCCGAAGGGGTGAGGCGGTACATGTCAGCAGGGTCAGGTAGACATAGGCCCCTGCGTGCTGGGCCTTGTCCCAGATGTCCACGGCCAGGCTGCCCCGGACCGGCACCAGCGATAAAACGGTGATGGCGGCTAAGGATAGGCCAAGGAGGATGCGGGTTGTGCGGGTATACGTGGATGCGGGCATGGCGTTGCCGGCCCGTAAGGGCCGGCTCCTGTGGTCGGTTAGTCGGTAACGAAGAGGGCCAGGGATTCAATGACCTCTTTGTCTTCGGCTTCCATGATGTCGAGGATCTGCTTGTGGTTCCTCGCTTTGTGGATCTTGAAAATGCCGCGTTTCTTGGCGAAGGTGGCGGCAAAGGCCAGGGCGTCTTCCATGAGGGTCTCAGGATTCTCGCTGGCTTTGACGAGCATTTTGCGCTCGGCAAGCTCGGGTGCTCCGGCCCGGCGGCCCGTGAGGTACAGGTCGTTGAAGTGGTCGAAGGCAAAGGCCTTTTTCACGAAGGCGAGCATGCCCGGGAGGAAGGGGATGCCGAGGTCCACTTCGGGGAAGCAGAAATAGCCGCGGTCGGCCCGCATGAAGCGGAAGTCACAGGCGCAGGAGAGGATGGCTCCGTTGCCGAAGGCGTGGCCGTTGATGGCGGCGATGGTGGGTACCGGCAGGGTCAGAAGCTTGGTGAATACATCGTTCATGCCGTACATGAAGCCCTTGATGTCGTCGAGCTTGCCGTCGGCAAAGGCGCCTCCCATCCACTGGACGTCTACCCCTTGAGAAAAGGATTTCGGGTCCGTGGAGGTAAGGATGATGGCCGTGACCTCCTCATCGGCGATGGCCTCGTCGAGGCAGCGGTTCAGCTCCTGGGCAAAAACCAGGTTCTGGGTGTTGGCGCCGTTGTCCATCCAGACAACGGCGGTGCGGTCCTTTTTCTCCCATTTTACAACAGACATGATAACCCCCGTTAAGCATTGTAGGTCCATCGAAAACAACCGGTTCATTGGGCGCCGGAGCCGTCGGCTCAGACCCGAGGGCCCTGGCCGGAAGAGGTCGGAGGCTCTGTGATATCGGGTTTTTTGTGTGCGCATCAATGATTGCGGGATAAAACACATTTTATTATCTGATAATGGAAATGATGGAAAAAAGAAAGGGGGAAAGTTGATTTGTATGCGAAATAAGGAAGGGGCGGCGGACACAGGTGCCTGTGCGTGTGTTTCTAACTTATTGATCGATAAATCAAATCATTGAAGGGTAGAATCTTTTGGATGGCTTTTTTGCTTTTATAGTTTGTGCGCTTTGTAAAATCAGGGAGGAAAGGGAGAATATGTTCTTTCACAAGGATGCATGAGGTAGATATGCACTGTCGCTCAAGGGTAAGGGAACTTTTGTCGGCGCAGGGTTAAATGGTTCGTAATCAGGGGTTTATCAATGGTTGAGTCTGTGTTGACACCGTACGCATATTCCTATAGATACGTTAGTATTCAGTTCGACTTACCGGGAGCTCCGTCACCGACGCTACACCATGGATGCCCATGCCTGCGGGTGATGCTGCGTCTCATCATGATCTGATGAACCCGTAGACCTGTACGGCGATTTCAGACCCTGGGACCATGGCCGCCCCATCCGTGTTCGCACACATGCCGCTGCTCGGCAGGCGGCCTGGGTGGGCACGAACGGCGTTGGCCTCCCCGAAGTCCCCAATTTCTAAAGAAACGAGGTAGTCATGATTATCGGCCTGGATGTGGGGGGAACCCACACGGATGTTGTGCTCATCGGCAAGGAGGGGCTGATTCGGCAGACCAAGGTGCCCACCGACCCCGAGAACCTTTTTGAATCCATCCTTTCCGGCCTGGAGAGCGTGATCCGGGATACCGACACCGCGTCGGTGGAACGCATCGTGCTCAGCACCACCCTGACCACCAACGCCGTGGTGACTGGAAAACTCGAAACGGTGGGCATGGTGGTGGCGGGGGGGCCGGGCCTTGATCCCAAGCTGTTCCGCTGCTGTGAGGAGTACCATACTGTTTTCGGGGCCGTGGATCATCGCGGGCGGGTGGTGGAGGGGCTGGACCGCGACGCGGTGGAAGCCCTTGCCGATTCATTCCTTGCCAAGGGCATTCGTACCGTGGGGGTGGTGGGAAAATTCTCCACCCGAAACCCCGGCCACGAGCAGCGCATGGAAGAGATCCTCATGAAAAAAGGGATCGAGCGTGTCTTCACCGGCCACACCGTTTCCGGGCAGCTCAACTTTCCCCGCAGGATTCACACCACCTTTTTAAACGCGTCGGTCTACGCCATTCACCGGCGTTTCTACGAGTCCGTTCGGGACAGTCTCAAGGAAAAGGGCATCGACATTCCCATCTATATACTTAAAGCCGACGGCGGCACCATGGAGATGGAAACCTCCATGATTCATCCCGGCGAGTCGGTGATGTCCGGGCCTTCGGCAAGCGTCATGGGATCCATTCCCTGGGCCTCGGATTCGGTGGATACCCTGGTTCTGGATGTGGGGGGGACCACCACGGACATCGCCATCCTGGTCAAGCGCGCCCCGGTACTGGAGCCCCTGGGCATCACCGTGGGGCCCTGGCGTACCCTGATCCGCTCCCTGAAGAGCACCTCCGTGGGCCTGGGCGGCGACAGCCTGATCCGTGTGGACAACGGGGCCGTGATCATCGGCCCCCAGCGCCTGGGCCCTGCCATGGCCTTCGGCGGCCCGGAGCCAACCCCCACGGACGCCATGGTGGTCCTCGACCCCGACGGCACCCAAGGGGACCTTGCCATGGCCAAGGAGGGGATGCGCCGCGTGGGAGAGGCTTTGGGCCTTTCCCCTGAAGAGGCGGCCCGCAAGGTCATGGAGACCATGGGCCGCACCATCCTGGACCATGCCCGCAAGGCCGTGGCCGAGATCAACGCCAAGCCGGTCTACACCATCCACGAGATGATGGAAGGGTACCGGGTGGCCCCGGAGGAGATCCTTCTTCTCGGCGGCCCGGCCAAGGCCCTCTCCGGATACCTTGCAGACTGCACGGACAAGGCCGTGCGGCCTGTTCCGCGCTGGGGCGTCGCCAACGCCATCGGGGCAGCCCTTGCCCGCACCACCTGCGAGGTGACCCTGTTTGCCGATACCGAAAAAGGGGTGATCCTCATCCCCGAAGAGAACTACTCCAAAACCATGGACCATCACTACACCCTGGATGATGCCGAAGAGACGGCCAGGAATTTCCTGGTGGAAAAGGCGCGTCAGGCAGGCAGCCGCACGGCAAGCCCGGAAACCGAGATCGTGGAGAGCATTGCCTTCAACATGGTTCGGGGCTTCCGCACCACGGGCAAGAACATCCGGGTGCGGGCCCAGGTGAAGCCGGGGCTCATTGATGGGTACGATATAGCCGGTGGTGAGTAGCAAGGATTGAGGAGACAGATGGCGACGTTGCGAGCCATCCATATACTATAAGGACACGCATGATGATCAAAGCGGACAGAAAAACAGGGTTGGTCTTTTTTCCTGCCTTTGACTGGGCCATCGATCCCACCCACCCGGAGCGGGAGGAGCGGCTGCTCTACACCCAGGACCAGGTGTTTGAAGAGGGGCTGTTTGATATCGAGGGCATCACCGAGTTCAAGCCCGATCTGGTGACCCATGAGGACATTCGGCGGGTGCACTTTTGCGCCCCGGATATCGAGAGCGTCACCACCGAATCTCACCTCATCAGCGCAGGGGGAGCCGTGACCGTGGCCAAGGCCGTCATGGAAGGGGCCGTGGAAAAAGGCTTTGCCCTGGTGCGTCCCCCCGGGCACCATGCCATGCGGGTGGTCCACGGCAACCGGGGCTTTTGCAACATCAACATCGAAGCCATCATGATCGAGTACCTGAGGGCCAAGCACGGGGTGCGGCGCGTGGCCGTTGTGGATACGGACTGCCACCACGGCGACGGCAGCCAGGACATCTTCTGGCACGACCCGGACACCCTGTTTATATCCATTCATCAGGATGGGCGGACCCTCTACCCGGGCTCCGGTTTCATCGAAGAGCTGGGCGGTCCCAACGCCCTGGGTACCACGGTGAACATTCCCCTGCCGCCCCTTACCTCGGACGAAGGGTACCTCTGGACCGTTGAAAACGTGGTCATGCCCATCCTCGAGGATTTCAAGCCTGAGATCATCATCAACTCCGCAGGCCAGGACAACCACTTCTCCGATCCCCTTACCAACATGAACTTTTCGGCCCGGGGCTACGCCGACCTCACCGACATGCTGAGCCCGGACATCGCTGTTCTGGAAGGGGGCTACTCCATCGAAGGGGCCCTGCCCTACGTCAACACCGGGATCATCCTGGCCCTTGCGGGCCTTGACTACACCGGCATCAAAGAGCCGGGCTTCGATGCCGCGCGCATTGCCCAGCCCCCCGACGTCACCCGGCAGGTGCGCCAGATCGGCCAGGCCGTCCTCTCCACCTGGCGCCAGAGAGAGGCCCTGCAGGCCAAGCTCGTGGGCAACCACAAGACCGTGAGCCGTCGTCGTAACATCATGTACGACACAGACATGATCTATGAAATGCAGATTGATGAGATCACCGTGTGCAGGGAGTGCAAAGGCGCCCTCAAGGTGGACTCCTCCTCGGACACCGGCCACCACCTCTTCGGCGTTCACATCCCCAACGGAGTGTGCCCGGCCTGCCGTGCCAAGGCAGAGCAGTGGTTCGAAGAGTCCAAAAACGGCCCCTACACCCTCCGCACCATGCAGGACCTCGATAGCCAGACATTCTACGACGAGCCTCGGGAGGCATAGGTTTTGGAGCGCCGCACGGGCGTGTGGCGCTCCATGGCGTTTTAGCGAATGAATTTGTCGGTAACCCTGCGGAATTTCGCCTCACGTGAATGACCCGATTTGCCTTTCCCCTTCCCTAAAACCCCGGCCGTGGCCCTCCCATACCATATCGGTAAACGTGGAGTCCCCTCACCGGCTTCTGGGTATGCTCGGTTTGTGCCGTGCCCGATGGGCACGGCACCACCTTTGCCCATCCTACCTGTTCACAAAACCTCTCCACCGGTCGCAGGGCGTCATCCCGTAGGATGGGCAAAGCGGAGCGTGCCCATCATTTGGTCGAAATCCCAACGGTGTCGCTAATGCATATCCCACCGGGACGTGAGAACCCCATATCGGTATACGTGGAGTTCCCTCACCGGCTTCTGGGTATGCTCGGTTTATGCCATGCCCGATGGGCACGGCACCACCTTTGCCCATCCTACCTGTTCACAAAATCTCTCCACCGGTCGCAGGGCGTCACCGCGTAGGATGGGCAAAGCGGAGCGTGCCCATCGTGTGGTCGAAATCCCAACGGTGTCGTTAATGCATATCCCACCGGGACGTGAGAACCCCATGTCGGTAAACGTGGAGTTCCCTCACCGGCTTCTGGGTATGCTCGGTTTATACCGTGCCCGATGGGCACGGCACCACCTTTGCCCATCCTACCTGTTCACAAAACCTCTCCTCCGGTCGCAGGGCGTGCCCATCGTGTGTTCGAAATCCCAACGGTGTCGTTAATGCATATCCCACCGGGACGTGAGAACCCCATGTCGGTAAATGTGGAATCACCTCTCCGGTTCCCGGGTGCGCCTGTTTCATACCGTGCCCGATGGGCACGGCACCACCTTTGCCCATCCTGCATGTTTACAAAACCTCTCCACCGGTCACAGGGAGTTACCTCGTAGGATGGGCAAAGCGGAGCGTGCCCATCAGGCAATGGGAGTCATCATGCAGCCTTGGGCCGCGCCCTGGCCCTTATGTTGTACCCGGAGCTGTTCAGGGTGTGGGTGACCTGGTCCAGCACCCACATGCCGTTGATGCCCGGGCCGATCTCTCGTAGATCCAGGGGCGTTCCGGCCATGAGGTCGAACCGGCCGGAACATTCCAGGGAGAGCGTGGTCTCCTCTTGCGGGGCTGTGCGGTGGGCGGCAAGGGCCCTGGTGTAGGCGACCTCGGAGGTGGGGGCAGGCACGGTGAGCACCCGCTGGGGATGCCCGGCACCCACCAGGGCGTGGCCCTTGGCCCCTCTCTCCGTGTCCTGCCAGAAGGCCAGGGTGGAGCGATAGACCTTTCTGGCCACCTGCCTCATGGACCACCGGGTGAGGTCCTCTGCCGTGAGTTGCACCGGGGGGATGGCCGTCCCCGAGGCTGTGGCTCCTTTTCCTTTGGGCAGGAAAAGAAGGCGCCCAGCGGCTGCTTTGGTCATGGCTCCGTACCGTTCTGCCAGGCGACTGAGAAGGTGGAGGTCGCTTTCGTTTTGGTCCAGGTGCTCAAGATGGATTTTATCGAGGCTGCTGTGGATCTGGGGGCTGAGCCCGTGCTCCATGGCCAGGGTACGGACCAGGTCCCCCAGGCTGATTCCGTGCCAGGATCGCTCCTTGATCTCCTTGATGCTCTCGGTCATGTCAGCTGCGTTGGCTACAATGGTGAGGGTCTCGGCGGGGCCTTCCACCCTGAGCTCATCGGCGATGAAGCTGCCCATGGACGCCATGCCGCTCTCCGCATAGCCCAGCCACACCTCGATGCGGGCCCCTGCGTATGGAAGAATCACCCGGTTGCCCCGGTTGTCCAGTTCCAGGACGAGGGTGTCGGACCGCAGCCCGGCCTCGTCCAGAACGGCCAGGGAGATGAGCCGGTCCTTGACGGTGTCGGTGATGTCCTTGCCGTTGGCTTCAATTCTGTAGTCCGGTGTCATATCACTCCCACAATCTGATGGGGGCCTCGGTGACGGGCCCTGTGATGGTCGGAAGGGTTACGGTGAGCCCGGCAGGGAGCCTCGGGCCCCAGGCGGCAAGGCCGGGGTTGGCTTCAAGGGTCTCTTCCACCGTGCCGCAGGTGGTGCCGTAAAAGCGGTACACCACCTCGTCGAGTATGTCGTTGTCTTTGGTCTGGTAATGGGTCATTTGTCGTCTCCATAGGCGGACAGGGTCATGCGAAAGGTCTGTTTCCGCGGGATACCGTTGGGCAGAAAAAAGGTCTGGGTCTCTTCGATGCTCTCAATGCACCAGCGTCCCCGGGTGTTGCCGAACCCGTCGGCCAGGTGCAGGGGTTTCCCTTTTTTTGCCTCCTTGCGCATGGCGTCAAGCTGACCCAGGCCCCCTTTGTACGTGGGGTAAATGGTTCCGGACAGCTCGATGGTCTCCTTGCCCATGCCCGTGAACTTCAGGGCCGGTCGACGTCCGCTTCGGCTCTTTTCGGTCCAGGTGTAGGGGGTGGTGCGCCGGAGTTCCTGATAGGCCGCTGTGTCCACGGCAAACTTGTAGCCACCCAGGGCCATCATCAGGTGCTCTTTGACGCGCTGCTCTTCTTTTTCCTCTTTGGTCAGGTTCTTAGTCATAAAGCCTCCGTGCCTGTTCGTGTTTCAGGTGGCGCAGGACCTCCTGGGCCAGTTCCCGAGTGGATTGCCCTTCGGCGCCGTAGACATAGATGTTGATGGGGCCGCCGCCGGCAGAGGTCCGTTTTTTTGATTTATTCCTGGTGGCCTGTGCCCTTTTGTCGGGGCCTCCGGATGCCTTTTGGCGTTTGTTCACCTTGGACTTCCGGACTGGTTTGGGCTTTGATGCCGTGCTCCCCGGTTTCGGGGTGTTGCCGATGCGTGCTCCGCCGGTGCTCTTGGCAAGGGCCGTACCCGGTTTGGTCTTTCCTGCAGCTTTTGCGCTCTTTTTGTCTTTGGGAGGTGCCTCTTTCTCCTTGGGCTCTTCACCTTCGGATTTCTTTTTCCTGGAAAAAATTCCTGAAAGTGTTTTCCAGACAGCGCCGATGACCTTGAAGGTGGGCATGAGCCAGCCCAGGACGCCTTTGACTAACCCCATAATGCCCCCAAAGAGCCCTTTGAAAAATGCACCCAGGGGTTTCCAGAATTTGATGATGAGCACCGCGGCCATGGCGATCCCGGCGATGGCAATGCCGATGGGGTTGGCCATGAAGGCAGCGGACAGGGCGCGGATGCCTCCGGCCATCATGGGGATCACTCTGCCTGCAAAGCCCATGAAGGTGCCCCCCAGGGCCTTGACTCCCGAGCCCATGGAGAGGAGCTTGGTGGCAACGCCCCCGATGGGGCCGCCCATGCCGGACATGGTGGTGAGACCCGTTTTCACCATGTCCAGGCCTTGTCTGGTGTTTCCCCAGATGGCCTTTGCGGTTTCGGCTTTTTCCTGAACGGCGTCGATGCCGCTGCCCACGTTGGAGAGCATGGATTGCAGGGGGGCAAATTGCGCAGGAAGGCCCAGGTCCATGTGTGCCACCTGGCCGATGCGCCCCAGGGTTGTCTCAAAGGCGGCCGTGGCTTTTTTTGCGTTTTGGAAGATGTCGCCGGGTGCTTTTTTGCTTTTTCCCCCGGCCTTGCCCGATGCATTTTCTTCACCCTTTTTTGACCCGCCGAGTCCCTGTTTTAGGCCTGCCCACACGTTTTTCGCTGCGTCCACACCCTCTTTGGCGCTGTCCCAGGCTTCTTGGGCGCTTGCCGCTTTCTCCTGAAGGGATCCCAACCCGTCGCTAAAATCGGTGACAACCGTGGTGAGGGGGGCAAGGCTTGCAGGTAGGGTGATGTCGCCGGTGTCCAGCCCTTTGAGGGAGCCCAGGGCGGTCTGGAAGGAAGAGGCCGCCGTCCCGATGCCCTGGAACACGGATCCGGGCGTGCCGGAGGGGTTTTCCGTATTCTCAGCATCCTCCCCGTTTTTGGCTGATTTTTTACCAAAGCCTTGTTTCAGGGATGCCCATGCATTTTTGGCCGCGTCGACGCCTTCTTTGGCGCTACTCCAGACCTCCTGTGCGGTGGCCGCTTTGTCCTGGATGGATTCCAGGCCCTCACCGAAATCAGTGACCACGGTGGTCAGGGGGGCAAGGCTTGCAGGTAGGGTGATCTCCCCGGAACCCAACTCCTGGATGGAGCCCAGGGCTGATTGAAAGGAACCTGCCGTGGCTTGAATGCTTTGAAGGATGCTTCCGTCGGGTGCTGTATCGGCGTCTCCCAAGCCCTGTTGCAGGGATGCCAGGGCGCTTTGCGCCGCGTCCATGCCTTCGTTTGCACTGTCCCAGGCTTCAACCGCCGTGTCTGCGCTCTCGGTGATGACCGTAAAGGCCGAGCCCAGTTTGGAGGCCGCCGCTGTCACACGCTCAAGGGCTGTGCCGGGCTTGGCAGGACCGTCTGCGTCACCGGCCTCTTTTTTCGTTTTACCCGGTTTTTTCTGTCGCTTTGTCTTGGCGGTTTTAGCTGGTGCCTGTGAATCTGCTTTGGGCTGGCTGTCCTTTGTTTTTCCTCTGAGGGCCTTAACAGCCGCGAAAGCCGAGCCTACACCGCCCTTGGCTTTTTCCCAGGCTTCCTGTGCCAGTTCTCCGGTCTCTTGAAGGGGGGCCACCGCCTTGCCCAGGTCCGTGATGATGGGTGCAAGGGAGCTTAAGGCATCACTCACGGGCGTTTTGGGTTGTTTCGGAGTGGCCGTAAGGGCGGCGCCCGGCATGTTTTTTTTTGCCTTCCCGGTGGCGCCTTGCGTACTGGAAAGGCCAAGGGAGAACCCCTTAAGGCTTTGCCCAACGCGGCTGATCTGATCAATCACGGCTTCACCCGCGGCCACCATGGCCTGTGCGGCCGAGGTGCCCGTGGGGAGCGTGAGCGTGTCTGTGGATGCCATCTGTTTTTCCTCAGTAAGCAGGGCAGGCCCAGGATCACGAATGCTCCGGGGTTCGTTCCTCACCCTTGCACATTCGCTGACGGGCTAAGCCCATGCCCAACAGTAAAGTTTATGTCGGTTTCTTTAGTTAGCCCGGAGATCGCTTCGAGTTATATGAACCCGGCGGTTAGACGCATAACTGTCGTGTAACGATTTTACGTTGGCCTGTGTTGGGTATTCAGTTGCCGGGTTAATATGCTTCGTGCGAAGCCCGATCCGAAGGCCGTTGCGTCTTGACCCGAGGAACGAGGGACAAAGCGCAACGGCAATCCGCTTTCGAGGTGGCTCACCTCGCCGCCGGAGGCTGTTTTTAAGCCCGTCGTTATTCCAGGGCTTCCCTCAGGGCCTGGTGCCATGCCAGGAGTTCTTCGCCGTCGAGTTCCAGAAGCTCGCCCAACCCCCAGCCTGTGTGGGTGGCGATGTCGAGGGTGAGGGCTCTGGCTGCGGACGGGCTTAGGATAAAAAATCCTGGTAGGTTTTCTGGAGCTCGGCGTAGTCCGCCATGTCCAGCTCCTGGATGAGGTCCGGGGTGACTTCACAGAGGTTGGCAAAGACGTGGATTTCGCGCTCGGCGTCGCTTTTGCCTTTTTTTTCTCCAATGAGCATGTCCCGCACCTTGGGACGTCGCATGGAAAGGGCCGTGGTTTCGATGCCGTTGAGGGTCACGGGGAATGTGAGGGTGAGGGTGGTGGTGTTCATGGGTGTCTCCTTATATAAAAATAGAGTCGATTCAATCGTGTGTTTATTGAGGCAGACGCAGGCTTGAGAGATGTCCTACGGTGGCTGTCGGCTTTTCAGGATTCGTAAAAGGCCCGTGGTGAGCCAAGATAGTTGGAGCGCCGCACTCCTGTGCGGCTTTTTTTGGGTGCGGCGCTCCTTAAACGAACACATGGGGCGCTGCCGTTCAGGGTATGCCGGTTTCACCAGCACAGCCGACACCATATATAAAACCTGTTTGGCAAACCCGATTTTTATAAATCAGGCAAAAGGTTGGCCCCCGGCAGGGCCGCCGGAGGCGTTTAACCTTATTTACTTAAATCCCAACGCCTGGCGCTGTTCGAGGAGCTGGTCTACGCCGTTGATTTTGCGGACCATGTTCTCCACGTCGAGTTCGATGAGGACAGTGCCCGCGATGGTGAGCTTGTAGTAGCGAAGGGCCACAGAGGCTTTGAGGGAGGTGTCGTCCCCGGCTTTCCAGGAGCCTGCGTCCAGTTCTTTGAAGCCGCCCTGGAGGTTGATGATGATCTCATCGGTGCCTTCATCGTTCTGGCGGGCACCGCGGAGGGTGAGGCTCACGGCTTTTCCGTTCACCAGGCCGAATTTTTTGTAGATCGCTTCGCTGTATTCACCAAAGGTGAGGGTGGCTTCGAGCTTTTCCATGCCCATGTCCACCTCAACAGGGGCGTCCATGCCGCCAGCGCGGAGCTCTTCGGTTTTGAGGGTGAGCTTGGGGAGTTCGAGCTCGGTAATCTTACCTGCGTAGCCGAATCCGTCCACAAAGGCGGTAAAGTTCTTTAATTTTTTAGGCAACATAAGGTGTCTCCTTGTTTGGGTAAGGCTCTCCCGGCCCCATTTCGTGGGGATGTTGGGAAGGGCCTGTGTGTGTTGGGGTTATGACCCGGTCTGATTCAGGCAGAGTCGGGTGATGGATAGTTGCGCGGTTATGTCACCACCGGTGATGTTCCGCGGGCGAAGCCCGTCAGCGAATGTGACGCCCCTGAGGAATCCGCCTTCGTCCATGGCAAGGTATTGTTACCTGCTCAACGTCAATGGGCTACGGCGCGACAAGCGAAGGGACGGAGCATTCGCGAACTTGGGGTCCAGGGGATATATCCCCTGGTTATGAGGCAGAAAGAACCTGGTTCACCAGCTCGGTGTAGTGCCCGTTGTCCCTGTGGGCTCGGAAGGTGAGGTGCTCCAGGGGCGCAGGGGGTTCGATGTCGAAGTCCAGGTAGAGCTTGCCCGCCATGAGCTGTTCCTGGCTGTTGAGCTCAGGGTCGAGCCAGCAGGAGCCGCCGAGGATGGCGCCCACGGCTTTGAGGTGCCGGAGGTAGGAGCCCACGCTCTCCTGGATGTCCAGAACGAGGTTGGCGCTCATGGGCCGGTCCATGGCCCAGAGGAAGGCTTCCTCGATGCTCTCGTAGATCATGTCCGCGGTGCGGCGCACGGAGAGGAAGGCCCACATGGGGTCGGTGGCCGTGGTGCGGTTGCCCCAGAGGCGGTAGCCGTTCTTCTGAACGATGGTGGCCACGCACTTCTCATTGAGGCGGTTGGCCTCGGAGGCGGGGTCGCTCATGTGAAAGGCCACGGGCCGCGCCGTGCCCACAATGCCGTTGACGGGCTGGTTGGAGGGGCTCCACCAGAAGCCCTTTTCCGCGTCCCGTTTGGCGATCATGCCCGCAACCCTTGCCGAAGCGGGCTGCACCGCATTGGCCTTGGTGGCGGGGTCCCACACCTTGACGCCAGGGTCCACCACAAACACGCGGTCGCTGCCCAGGGTCTCCCGATAGGCGATGGCATCGGTGGCGTTTGTGTTGGGGCCGTCGGCAATGACAACGGCCCGCATTTTTTCGGCCAGGCCCTGGAGTTCGGCCACCACGGGGTTGGCGTCATCTCCTGTGCGGGTGCCGGTAAAGCCGGGGGCGCAGAGGAGACGGGGGCTTGCCTTGACAACGCTTTCCGCGGCCAGAAAGGCATGAACGCCGGTGCCGGTGGACGAATCGCCCAGGACATTGGTGAGGGTGGCTGCGTCATCGGCGCCTTCGTCCACGCGCACCACTACCACCATGGCTCCGGCCTGGTCAAAGATGGCGTCCAGGGCCGCCTTGAGGGTGCCCTTGTCCCCCAGGGGAGCTGCCGCCCTGGGCGTACCGGGGATCAGGACAGGGGTGTTGACGGGAAAAAGGGCATTGTCGGCGTCGGGTGCCGTGCCGATGAGGCCGATGACCGCGCTCTTGACGGTGCGAATGGGCCGGGTGCCGTCGTCGATCTCAATGGTTTCAATGCCGTGCAGGAATGTTTCGCTCATAATGCTTGTCTCCTTGTGTGTTGATATCTCTCGTGGGTGCCGGTAATCCGGCGGTTAACCGTTATTGGTTGCGTCGTATGGTGTCGGCCTGGGGGGCTGCTCCGGCCAGGGTACCTCACCCTCGGGCCAGGGAAATCCGGGCTGGTCCGGCAGGGTGCACAGGGCATCGGCCCAGGCGTGCCAGGCATTCCGCTGCCGGGTATAGTAGGCCCGGGCATCTGGGGCATCCCTGTTGTTGTCTATCCAGCGTGTGAGTTGTTGGATGGCGGGGCTGTATGCCTCTGAAATCTTGGTGTCGCGTTCAAATCGGAGAGTCTCTTTTAGTTCGGCAATTGTTGCTGATATGCTTTGCAATACAGGGGTTTCATTCTCCCATATAAGCCATTTATCTTCGGGAATAGGTCGAAACAAAAAATGTCCATCAGGGAATTTCAGAGCGTCAGTTACTTCATGGATTCCGGGAATCAACTCGCAGTGTGTTTCTCGATCAATGTATCGTGTCATTTATTTCCCCTTTGCAAACCACCAGACTATTCGGCCATTACCCGAATAGTTATCAATGAATAATTGACCATGGCATCCTCCATTGGTGGGTGCCCCATACGAAGTATAAGCCCTGCTTTTTCGATATGTTGAATGAGCATTGTAATTGCTTGATGATACGCCTGAAACTGCGGTTAATGTTTCGCATTTGTTCGGAAATCTTATTGGGAACGTCACATCAACTTTTGCCGTTGGGACGCATGTAGGTGGGTCCACTTTCCCCCCTTGGAAAATTGTTCCGTCAGGAAGTATTTCCCACCATCCATAGGCATTTTCGCCAGACCGATAGTTGTTAGCTTCTAACGCCATATCATGAGCAATTTTTACAGCCGCAGAGGTAGCAAGATGTTCGCTTGAATCATTTATTACTGAATCGCTTATCGCGTTGGGGATATTTCCAAGGCCGACTTGGGCCGGAGTGTGTGTATGGGGTGACGGTGGAAATACTATCGGCTTCTCTTTGATATTCTCCCACGTCCTCACCGACTCCCACCACGCCTTGAGCCTCGCAGGCACCACCACCTTCACCGCGCTTTCACCTGCATCCACTTCATCCTGGGTGGCAATGGCTGCCGTGCCGCGCTTTGTTTCCGTAGCCTGATCCGTCTTATCATCAAGTGCCTCCCGGATATCCCGATGTGATTCTCCATGCTTATTGTGGGCAGAAATCTTTCGATCCACGTCCCCGTTGCTGGCCACCACCAGCGGGTCCACTGTGAGGCTGATGCTGTCGGCATTTTCAAAGTGGACGGGGATGCGGATGACCATGTCCCGCCCTGATCCATCTGCTGCCACAGGTTTTGGGGTGTCGGGGAAGTTGCCGACAATGCACAGGGTTCCGCTTTCGTCTTTGAGGCCCACCTCACGGACAGTGAAGGGGCCCGCGTCCAAAGGCACGGCAAATTCGTAGACAAAGGCATTCTCGTCTGTGCGGCTTTGGGTGATGCTGGAGATGGGGCCTTCCCATACAGGGCTTTTAAGGTCGGTCATTCCCTTGGTGGGAATCACGGGGTTGCCGCCACCGTCTCCCACCACCGCCGTCGGCATGGTAAATTTTTTATCCTGGGCAATCGAGGCGCCGATTTGTTGCAGCCCGGCGTCGGTCCACAGGGTGTAGAAATCTGACATGATGCTCCTTTTATCTGACGTCGTCCCCTAAGCCGATGCGGCCCAGGGGGTAGATTGTGGTGACGATGCCCGAGGCCGTGGCCGCCGAAAACAGAGGCTTTTGTGTCAGGCCCTCGGGGATCAGTGAAATGGTTCTTAACTGACTCCGCGCGTTTTTTGCACGGTTTACCAGGGCAGACACCTCATCGTAGGTGGCGTTGTCCACGGCGTATCCGGCGGGTACCTTCACCACGAGGTCAAAGGTGCCAGGGGTACTCTCCTCGGAGTACTTTTCCCACCATTCCTCGACCTCCACCCGGAAGCCCAAAGCAGAAAGAGCGTCTTCCACGGCGCGTCGTGTTCCCTTGGTGCGGTGGAGGGCCGGGCTGTTTTTGATGACCCGTCGCTTCTGGTCCTTGGTCCAGGCAGGATCCCAGGTGTCCACGGACAGGGCCCAGGCCAGCCAGGGCAGGGTTTCCTTTAAGCACGTGGTCGGGTCCCAGAGGTGGCCCGTGGGCACGGGCAGGCTCTCCAGCCGGGCAGCAAGCACTGCGTCCAGGGCCCGTTCCAGCCGGGTGCTGTTGGGAGGCAGGATGCTCATGCGATTACCTCCAGGTTCGTGCAGTAGGCGGCCTGGTGGGCGAGGGCAGGAATGTCCGCCGTGGGGCTCGTCAAGGTGACCTTGCGTACCCCGGGCTGGTGGAGGGCTGCATAGATCCCTGAGAGGGTGATGCCGTCTCCCAGCCGGTGGTGGGATCGTACGTAGTCCTTCACGGCATCCCGGGCTGCGTTGGTTGCCACCTGGGTGTCCGGCCCGTCGTAAAAGGCCAGGGTGGCATGGATGGCGTAGGGTAAAATGGTTGCCTTTTTTACGGTGACCTCGTCGGTTAAGGGCCGCACATCGCCGTCGGCAAGGGCCGTTTCCACCGCCTGGACTACTGCGTCAGATGGGGTTCCGTTTCCTTCTCGGCCCAGCACGGTCACCTCCACCTTGCAGGGGCCGGGGTTGGTGACGGACGCGTCCCGGCATCCGGGCACCTTAAGGGCAGCATAGAGGTAGGCACCTTCGGGCCCGGCCACGGAAAAACTCTCCGGGGCCATCTGGAGGCGTCGCCGGAATTCGTCGTCGCTCTCCAGAACAGGGGGCACCGGGGGGACGGCATTGGGATCCCCGGGGTGGATCACCTTTCGAACAGCCGGGGTAAGGGCGGCCAGGTTGTCAAGATCGCTGCCCACGGCATAGGCGAGCATCACGGCCCGGGCGCTGTCGTTGATGCGCTGGCGGAGCAGAAGTTCCCTGTAGGCACCGGCTTCCAGAAGCTTCACCACGGGGTCGGACTCCAGGTCCAGCAGGGGGGCGTCTTCCGCATGGCCCCAGTGGTCTCGAAACGTGGCTTTCCACTGGTCCAAAATGGTTTCGTAGCTCAGTTCCTCGACAACGTCGGGGGCCGGGAGCCGGGTCAGGTCAATGGTCGGCAGGGCATGGCTCATTGGACTATCACTCCTTCCATGAGGATCTCCTTGCCCAGGGGAAGGTAGTCTCCCCGCAGGCTGAGGGTGAGTTGGCCGGGCCCTGCGGAGACGGACTCCACACGGGTCAGGCGAAAACGGGTTTCCCAGGTGGCCAGGGCTTCGGCCACGGCGGCGAAGATCTCCACATTGAGCCCCGGGGTCATGGGGGCGTGCATGAGCTCCGGGAGCCGGGAGCCGTAGTCCCGCCGCATGACCCGGGAACCCAGGGGCGTTGAGAGGATGTCGCCGATGCTCTGTTTCAAGTGGTCGTAACCGGAGAGTCGGGCGCCGGTTTCAGCGTCCATCCCCACGGCGGGGATCGTGTCGGGCATTGTTTCTCCTTTTAAAATTGCTTTCTCTGGTTAAGGTGCGCAGGAAAAGCGTGCCTCCGGCGGCCAGGGGTTTTTTGGCCTAAGTGGCTTCGCCACCCCTGGATCCCAGGTTGCGAATGCCCTCTCCCTTCGTTCCTCAGGGCGAGGACATTCGCGAAGGCTTGTGGGAAATTGAGCTAAACCTGTTTGTCAAACCCAAGGCATCTAAATTGGCAAAAGTTTGGCCCCCGGCAGGGCCGCCGGAGGCTTGCCCTTATGAGATGTTGCCGGAGTGCTCGCCATCCGGGGCACCGGAGGTGGTTGTGACCACGGCGTGGGCGGTGATTTCGTCGATGATGCCCTGGCACAGGGCTTCCAGGCTTTTTTGGGCAAAGGCCTGGGCCTGTGCCGGATCGGACGCCTGTACCGGCTCCAGGGCTCCTTGTCGGGTTCGGATGGCGTCTGCCATGCCTTTGGCTGTCATGGCCATGTGGCCTCCTTTACTTGGTTGAGGTGACGCTTGCGGACACGTGGACATGGGGGGTGCCTGTAAAAGGACAGAGGCAGTGTCCGTTTACCGTGCCCAGGCAGGCCCCTGTGCCGTCTCCGTCGTGGATAATGCCCCCGGATCCTTTGACGGTTACCTTGCCCCCGGAGGTGAGGGAGGCATCTCCGTTGCATGTGCCCTCCATGGTGCCGGGGATGGTGGCGGAGAGGGCATGAGCCTCCCGGTCGTACTGGGTGACGGCACCGTCCTGGTAAGCGGTGCGGTGAACGGTCTTAACGTCTGCGGGTGCAGGAAACGCGTCCCTGGGAATGCCGGGAAGTGCCACCCCCAGGGCCGGGTCCCCGCAGGGGCAAAGGAGCATCACCTGTTCTCCGGGTTCCGGGGCCCACCACTGGCTGTCGGGGCCTGCCCGGCGGGTGAGCCAGGGAAGCCAGTCCGTGACAATTCCCCCTGACGCCACCCGGACGCGGGCTGTTTTTTCATCCAGTTCCTGGACCGTGCCCACGAGGAGCAGGCTTCGGAGGCGTCGTTCCAGTTCAGCGATGCGGTACTCCAGTTCGGTCATCATGGGGTCACCTCCAGGGTTGTGTAGTCGTCTTCATGGCCCGGGCCGATGTTGGGGGCCTGGCCCGTGAAGAGGCGGGTGGGATGCTGCGCCGGGGAGGTCCAGAGGGATTCGCCCAGGCGCAGCATCTGGTTCCAGGTGAGGGTCCAGACAGCCCGTTCTCCGGAGGCCAGGGGGTGGGAGGGGCACCCCCTGGCCTCGACTCCCCCGGCGGGGTGGGCGCTGGCCAACCCCCAGGTGGTGCCGGGAATATGAGCAAGGAGTCCTTCCACCAGGTTGAGGAGGGTGGCGTCCGGGGTGACGGGGCCCGCGATCACCGCCTCCAGGGAGAGGGGAAGGTCCCACTCACCGGTGGCCGTCTCCTGGGCGGTATCGGCTCCGGCAAGGGCGATCCAGGCACGGGGCCCGTCGTCTCCGCCTTCAGGGATCGTCTCGGGAGCGAGGTCGCCCAGGCAGGGGGTGCACGCGGCCAGTCCGGGAAAAGTGCGGGTGAGGTCCGCGCAGATGGCGCGAAGCAAAGATGCGATGTGCATGGGGCTCTCCTTATGGATGACGGAATGTTGTCTCACTCCGTCAGGTTTTTGGGGTTGATCGCTCACTGATGGGTGCCATTCTACGCAACCCCCGGTATCGTTGGGTTTCAAACGTTTCACTGCAAACAGGGCGGGACATTTTTTGTTAATGGTCGTTCAGCAGGTGGGCCTGAATCATGTCCACGGCACCTTTGACTCCGTCCATCTTGCCGGAGAGACCGGCCACCTGCTCGGCCATGTCGTTGAGCCGGTCGTAGACCGCGGCGAGGTCTTCGTGGGAGAGGGCGTGGGCCATGTCGGTTTCCAGGCGGGTGATTCGCCCGTCCATCTGAGTTTTTGCCTTATCAAGCCGTCGGGCGAGCTCTTTGAGTTCCTGGGCCTTGGCATTGAGCCGGGAGTTGAACCAGACGTAGAGGCTCACGGCCAGGGTGATGAGGTACTGGACGATGTTGAACCAGAACCGGAGGGATGCGTAATCAGTGGGGTGCTGCTCCATAAGGTCTCCTTGGGATGTGTGGTGATGTTGGTTGAAAAGCAGGGTGCTTTACGATTTTTGCCCGTGGAGGGGCGGTGCAGAGTAAACCACGGCATGGGATGGAGGTGGGGTTGAAGGGTTTAAAAAAAGGGAAGCATGGCAAGGTTGGTTGTTCTCACACGTTGTGCGTTGTTTTCGTAGGATGGGCAAAGCGGAGCGTGCCCATCATCGGGCAGTGAGCCGTCGGATGACCATGTGGGAGCGGCATTTCATAAGGGGTGATGCTGGGTAGGAACCAAAAATATATGGGGCGATGGGCCAACTGCCGTGCCCGATGGGCACGGCACCACCTTTGCCCATCCTACATGTAGCGCGTGGTTTTCGTATGATGGGCAAAGCGGAGCGTGCCCATCATCGGGCAGTGAGCCGTCGGATGACCATGTGGGAGCGGCACTTCATAAGGGGTGATGCTGGGTAGGAACCAAAAATATATGGGCGATGCGCCAACCGCCGTGCCCGATGGGCACGGCACCACCTTTGCCCATCCTACATGTAGCGCGTGGTTTTCGTAGGATGGGCAAAGCAGAGCGTGCCCATCATCGGGCAGTGAGCCGTCGGATGACCATGTGGGAGCGGTACTTCATAAGGGGTGATGCTGGGCAGGAACCAAAAATATATGGGGCGATGCGCCAACCGCCGTGCCCCATGGGCACGGCACCACCTTTGCCCATCCAACATGTTGCGCGTGGCTTTTGTCGGATGGGCAAAGCGAAGCGTGCCCATCATGGGGCATTAAATGGGATCAGGACCAGGCGAGGGGTTCCCGGCTTTTTGTCTGGCGCAGGGCGCGCTGCTTTTTGATGATGTTGTAGATCTGGGCGGTGGTGAGTTTACTCCTTGCGGCCAGCTCCCGGTGGTTGTCGCCGGTGAAGGCGTTGTAGATGGCCGCGTCCCGGATGGCCCGCTTGAGGCGGTCGTCCCGGGGCAGGTAGATGCTGCGGCCGCCCAGGTGGTGGGAGAGGACCACCACGATGTCCTGGGCGTGGGTCATGGCCTGGTCCGGGTCCATGTGTTCGCGGGTTTCCAGGTGGTCCGTGAGTACGTCCACAAGTTCAGTGAGAAGGGCGGGCCAGATACGGGGGGCGCTTCGGATGACGGGGTCCATGGCGTCCATGATGTGGTCGGTGTCCATCATGTCGGGGGAAAAGGTCTCGGGAGTGAGGGGCTGCTTGTTCAAGGTGTGTCTCCAGTGCTTCGGGTGATGGATGGGTTCCGTGTGTACGTCACCAAACAGTTCGGGCGCCTGGCCGGGCCGTCGGGGTTTCATGGTTGGTATAACCAAAGGAATTGTGGTACGGTTGGGCCGTTACGTCCAAAGTTTGGAAAAGAATAACCAATAAACATTGGTTTATCAACAATAAAATTGGGTGTCACACAAAAAGATGTGCGTGTGGTGGCCCCCTGAGGCATAACCATGAAAAATAATGAAAAAAACAGCCAGGAGCCCTATCCGGCAGGGAGTAAGGGAAGCGGTCACGGGGCGGGTACCTCGACGGGTAACCAGGAATTTGGTGATCGTCTTAAGATGTCACGTGAAAAACTTGGCCTGAGCCAGGCCGGGTTAGGGAAAAAAATTGGTGTGACCACCACCACCGTACAGAATTACGAGTACGGCGGCTCACCCAAAGGGGATGTGCTGGTACGCATGGCCGAGGTCCTCGGATGCTCTCTGGACTGGCTGCTCCTGGGCCAGGGAACCCACGGCGGGGCTTTGGCTGTGGAAGGCGACGGCACCTTTTCGGCCGAAGGCGTTGTGGGTCGAAATGGCGGCGAGTTCACGGTCCCCGTCCTTGAAGAACCCAACACCGACAATTACAACTGGGTCCCCATGGTGGAGGCGGAACTTTCGGCCGGGGGCGGTTCTCTTATGGCCAGCGAGCGCATCCGGGACTACTACGCTTTTCGAAAGCGCTTTATCGCCAACATCGCCACCTCCCCGAAAAATTTGGTGCTCATGCGCGTCTCCGGGGACTCCATGGACCCTGAGATCCGCAACGGGGCCACGGTGATGATCGACCTGGGCCGTCGCAAGATCAAAAACAACTGCATCTTTGCCCTGGGCTTTGAAGACACCATCATCATCAAAGAGCTGGAACGGCTCCCCGAAGGCCGGGTCCGCATCATCTCCAAGAATCGGGATGAGTACCCCGCCTACGAGGCAGAAGCCAACTCCCTGCGCATCATCGGCCAGGTGATCTGGGGCGATCGACTCTACCCCATTTAAAGGATCCCGCCATGAAGATTCATATGGAAAACCTTCGCCGACGTGGGCAGATTACAGCTTCGGTGCGCCGTTTTTTTGAGGAGAAAGGGTACCTGGAGGTGGAGACGCCGTTGTGGGTTCCGGCTCCCATCCCCGAGGCCCACATCGACCCCCTGGAGGCTGGAAACGGTTATCTCCAGGCTTCGCCGGAGCTGTGCATGAAACGGCTCCTGGCCGCCGGGTCCGGGCCTATTTTCCAGATCACCAAGGCGTTCAGAAAAGGGGAACGGGGAGCAAAGCACATCCCGGAGATGACCATGCTGGAGTGGTACACCCCCGGCGCGGACTACGAGTCCCTCATGGCCGACTGCCAAGGGCTCTTCCTTGCTGTGGCCCAGGACCTGGGCCTGGGAACCACCCTTCGGGTCAAGGGACATTCCATCCACCTGGATCGGCCCTGGAAACGACTGACCGTCAAGGACGCATATTCTCTTTATGGCTCCGAGCCCATGGACCAGGCCCTTTCTGGAGACCGGTTCGACGAGGTCATGGGCCTTGAGGTGGAGCCTCGCCTCTGCGGCGACACCCCGGTGATCCTTTGCGACTACCCCGCCCCCATGGCCGCCCTGGCCAAAAGGAAAGAGTCGGATCCTTCGGTTGCCGAGCGCTTCGAACTCTACGTGGAAGGCCTGGAGCTGGCCAACGGCTTTACCGAACTCACCGACGCCGACGAGCAGCGCAAGCGTTTTGAAGAGGAAGTGGCCCTTCGCAAGCGCCTGAACAAATCCACCTGGCCCGTCCCCGAAGCCTTTCTCAACGACTTGCCCCACATGCCCCCCTCGGCCGGCATTGCCCTGGGTATGGATCGCCTTGCCATGCTCTTCTGCGGCGCCGAGACCATCGACGAGGTGCTCACCTTTCCGCCTGAAAGCCTGTAAGAAAACGGAAAAAAACTGTAACTATTCAGCTATGCCTCCGGCGGGTCGCTTTTTTAAAAAAAAACTCCGCAAAAAACTTTTCTAAGGCACCCGCGCTACGTTTTGATCGCCCTTCAGGGCGATCAAAACGTAGCGCGGGTGCGAAAATGTCGAAATTGTTTCGGCGTAGCCTGGAAGGCTTACTTAAGACCTGTTTGTCAAACTTTTTAAAAGTTTGGCCCTCGGCAGGGCCGCCGGAGGCAATTTTGAGCTGAATAGTTACAAAAAACTTTCGGTGGCCAAGGGCTGATCCCTTGGCCACCCAGGTTCGCGAATGCTCCCGGCCTTCGTTCCTCAGGCCGATCACATTCGCTGATGGGCTTTGCCCGTGTCATTCTCTAAGGGTCTGGAGCGCCGCACTCCGTGCGGCATACGTATCGCACCAGTAAAAAAGCCGCACAGGCGTGCGGCGCTCCAGAAGGGGCTGATGCGGCATTTTTGAACGGCTTGCATTGCGAAGTGTCTGCGGCATGAGAACACGCACAAACCCCACAAAAATGCCGCCATGCTTCACCCCGGGTAACGAGGGGGAAAGCATGGCGGCAACCAGCTTTCGAGGTGGCTCACCTCACTGCCGGAGTTATTCCGGTTAAAGTCAAGCAAACCCCAAACGTTCTTCATCGTGTTTTTGACGAATGAAACGGGTCTCTCCTGCAAAGACCGTTGCCAGATGGTACACATCACGCGAATGCCTCGATAACGAAGGCCGAATGGTTGCCGCCATGCATTCGCCATGGGGTGTCAAGGTGCCCCCACCTTGCCGCCGGAGGCACGCTTTTTTATTCGTCTTCGGTCATGGCATGGATCTCGTCTTCGGTGAGTTCGCGGCAGTGGCCTTCGGGCAGGTCTTCCGGGAGTTCGAGGCTGCCGATGCGGTCGCGGTGGAGTTTGACGACTTTGGCGCCCAGGGCTTCGAACATGCGGCGGACCTGGTGGAAGCGTCCTTCGTGGATGAGGAGTGTAGCGCGGCCCCTTCCTGAGTCGTCCGGGTCGCTGAGGGTCAGGGTGGCGGGGAGGCAGGGGCGGTCGTCGTCGGGGAGGGGCAGGCCCTTTTCCACCTGGGCCACCGCGTCCTTCGCCAGGGTGCCCTCAAAGACGACGCGGTAGCGTTTGCCCACTTTTTTGTTGGGGTGCACCAGGCGGTGGAGGAGCTGTCCGTCGGTGCTTAAGATGAGCAGGCCGGAGGTGTAGCGGTCCAGTCGCCCGGCTGATTTGGGTTCGGCCTGTTGCCATATCTCGGGAATCAGGTCGTAGATCAGGGGGGATTCGGACGGGTTGTGGCTGCACGAATAGCCTTCGGGTTTGTGCAGCATGAGGTGGACCTCTGTGGGAGGCAGCTCGACCTTTTCTCCGTTGACCAGCACATCCATGGGATCCACCTGCCTCTTGGCGCTGGTCTCGACCTCTCCTTGAACCGTCACCTGCTTGCGTTTGAGAAGCGCTTTCACATCTTTGCGTGTGCCGTACCCGCAATGGGCCAGCAGTTTATCCAGTCTCATGGTGTGCCTTCTATGGTTAAAATGGGTGGAAAAAGCAGGCCTCCGGCGGCGAGGTGAGCCACCTCGAAAGCATATAGCCCTTGCGCTTTGTCCCTCGTTCCTCGGGCCAAAGCGCAAGGGCCTTCGGCTCGGGCTTCGCCCGACATAAACCCTTATGGGTCTGCGGGCTGGCTCACAAGCTTCGACGTCACAGGATACGCTTTTGTTACATGTCCATTGTGGATTTAACCACACTGCCTCCGGCGGCCCTGCCGGGGGGCAAACTTTTAAAAAGTTTGACAAACAGGTCTTAAGCAAGCCTTTCCACGCTCCGCCGAAATAATTTTCATTTTTTCACATTACAAAAGTTTTTTGCGGAGCTTTTTTTCAAAAAAACGACCCGCCGGAGGCCATATCTGTCTGGCAACTCTTCAGCACCTTGCCTGCCAGACGTGGAACCTGGGGCTCTCTTTCAATCGCGTGACTTTGGAAAAACTCTCCTCAAGCCACCTCTTGACCGGGACCTGACGCTGGACAACCAGGGTGAGGCTGTTGCAGCGGCCCGGGGCTTGCCGGATCAGGGCTTCCAGGATGCCGAAATCCTCGGAGACCCCTTTGTGGATGGGCGGGTTGCTGACGATCATGTCCCATGGCCCTTGCCCCTCCAGGGCATGCCATCCGTCGCCCAGGTGGGTGTGGGCCTCGGGCACATTGATGTGTGTGGCCTCAACGGCCAGGGCGTCGGCGTCCGATGCGTCCACGTGGCTGGCACCCCGGGCAAGGAGGCCCGCGGTGAGGACCCCGGTTCCGCAGCCGAAGTCCAGGACGCGCCCCTGGACGTCAAGGCCGTCCAGAAGCAGGGCCGTTGCTTCGTCTACCCCGCCTTTGGCAAAGAGGCCCGGGTAGGTGACCCACGGCAGGGTCTGGCCGTCGAGGGCCAGTTGGCCGTGCTGTGTCCACTGTGCCAGGGAGGCCTTCATTTTTTTGGGGCCTTTGGCCTGTATAAGGCGGCATTTCTGGCGGTAGCTGACGGTGTCGATCTCGTCGAAAAGGTCGGCAAGCATTTTGGGAACGGACTTGATTCCCTCGTCGTTGGCACCATAGATATAGAGTTCGCCGTCCGGGGCCAGGGCCCCGCCAAGGGCGTGAACCGCCATCTCCACGGCGAGGCGCCCTTTGGGCAACCGCAGGGTGGCCGCATCAAAGGGGCCCGGGGACGGCCAGGCTTGGCCGGCTCGCTCGCCAGAGGACCAGCGGCTCCAGAATTCGGCTCCAAGGGCCTTTGCCAGCCTCTCGTCTTCGGCGACCAGGGTTGTTTGGGGAAGCCCGGGGAGCTCGTCCAAAGCGAACCTGCTGACGTGCTCTTCGTGCAGGTCGGCACGTTTGTTCATGCGATTTTTTTTCATAACATATGTTTCCCGGGAATAATCCGTTTCTTAGGGGTTGCGGCGGCGAACGTATGGCAGCCGTGTCCATGCGTTTGTCAATGTATTGTCCGAACTCTTTAAGCAATGTGGCAGAGATCGTCAATAGCGGACACCCTTTTCTTCCACGGATTTAAGGAATGGATCCGTGGCGGCTGATATGACTGGAAATTGAATATGGCGAAGTCTTGTGGGGGGCGTCGTCAAGGGGGGGGCGGCATGTAGGTGATGACCGCTCATCTGCCCAGGAAAACAGCCTGTTGTTCTCTGAGAGATGTCTGGTTAACCACTTAAAATAGCATGGGATGTGCTTAATAATATGTTTGATTGTATAAACATTATTTGTGATAATCAACGGCGAAATATAACGTGAAACTGACGAAATCTACATCAGAAATTCCATTGTTTCGGGTAGGTCGAAGGTCAACAAGCAACGGGCTCAGGCAAACCTGGCATTCATCCGCGCAACGGATCCTGCAAATCATCCGAGATATGCCTTAGGTGCACGAGCCCCAACCAAATCAGAGAAGGAGGCACAGGATGAAGGTGAAACACGCGCTTTGGATCGGCTTGATGGTGTTGGTGGCCCTGGGCGCCATGGGCTGTGATTCGGACCTGACACCGGAGAACACGGTGATTGTGGTCTCGGACGGGGTGACCGGCGGCCCGGACGGGGCCGGTGAGGTGCTGCCCAACGCCATGGTGTACAAGGTCGCTGATGCGGCGAAGGTCTCCTTTGCCGATCTGGTTTTTGCGGAAAAAGTGGAAGGGGCCCATGTGGGCTTTGCGGTGAGGGCCTTTGGCGAGACCGACTGGGTTCCCCTCATGGCAGATCCGATCCTTACGGATGGAGACGGCCGAGCCCGTCTCTCCTCCCTGAAGGAGAGGCTTCCGGCGTCCTATCTTGAAGCGGCCCCTGTGACCCTTCAGCTCCAGGCCCGGGTCTATTTCAGCGAGACCGAGTACACAGCCGACAACCTGGGCATCGTCCGGGTGCTTTCCGAGGATGCGGAGCTTAACCCCGGCATGATCGCCGCGGATCATGACAACACCATCCACGCCACCGGCGGTCTCAACGCCCTTCAGGACTGGGTGGATTTTCTCAACGTGTTCCAGGGGGACTGGCCTTACGTGGACGACACGGTGGAATCAGTGATTCCCGCCCTCATGGATGAGGGCAACGACCTTGTCATCGTCACAGGGATGTTCCCGGAGCTTCGCTACGCCTGCAGGGCCCAGATGATGAGCCACTTTGAAACGGGCGACCACCGCACCATCCCCATCATCGTCAAGGAAGACATGCTTTTTGAGCACAGCAACACCTTTAAAAAAGAGTGCCTGAAGATTTTGAAGGATCTCTACGGCGGCGCCAATGCCCGGGGCATGGTGGGGGACACCGTGCGGCAGGATGGTTACGGGGCCGTGGCGAACAGGATACTTTACGTTCCCTTTCAGATCCATTACGAGCCTGATTTCTGGCTCCTCGACACCGAAGGGTACGGTTGGATCCACCCGGACACCATTGCCTGGGACTGGGCCGAGGTGGGTGAGAAGATTGCAGAGGGGATCGTGGTTCCGGACAACTACTTTCTGAAGCACCACACAGGCTTTAAGAACATCGCCCACAGGGGCGGCGGCGAGCTGGCACCTGAAAACACCCTGGTGGCCTACCGAAACTCCCTGGCCGAAGGGGCAGACACCCTGGAAGGGGACGTGCACATGACCTCCGACGGGGTGGTTGTGGTCTCCCACGACGAGACCGTGGACCGCTGCACCGACGGCACCGGGGCCATTGCCGGCATGACCCTGGCCCAGGTCAAAGCCCTGGATGCGGGGTACCGGTTTACCCCGGACGACGGGGCCACCTACCCCTGGCGCGGCAAGGGTCTGACCCTGCCCACCCTGGAGGACGTCTTTACGGACGGTGAGCTCAGCGGCGCCCCTATGGTCCTTGAGATCAAGCAGGAAGGAGGGGTTATCGTGGACAAGGTGCTGGACCTCATCGAGGCCTACACCATGCAGGACAAGCTGATTCTGGGTGGTTTTGATCAGTCGACCCTGGATCTGATCAAGGCAAAGGCCCATGAGCGGGGCCTTGCCATCAAGACGATTTTTCCCACCGAAGGGGTGCTTGAGTTTACTTTTACCCCCACGGCCATCATGAAAAAAGAGGACTACGAAATGCCCGCCGACGTTCTCTGCCTCCCGGCCGCCATGATGAGCCAGGCTCTCATGGCCAAAATCCGCATCCTCGGCATGAAGTGTTATGTCTGGACCGTCAACACCGAGATCGAGATGAAACGCCAGATGGAGTGGTTCAAGGTGGACGGCATCATGACCGACAACCCGAAGCGCCTCGATGCCCTTATGGCGCCCTGACCGGGACGCGGCTGTTCAGCAGCATGACAGGGGCTTGATGCGCCACATCGCACCAGCAGGAAAGGGCAGTCTGTTTCTCTGAAACCGGTTGCCCTTTTTGTTTGTGATTTTCCCTCCGGGTGCAAAGTGGGGTACCTTGAAGCCCTTTGGCCCTTAGCCTTTCATTTGCTATTATGCTATGACCGCCAGAGCGGTTTAAATCCCCTGGCCCGGCCGGGGGCAACAGATGTGACCACAAGACACGGGAGAATGGCAATGGGCGGTGATTCCAACAGCCGACTGGTGTATTCCACGGAGACGGGCAGGGTCTGTCCCTCCTGCGGCAAGCCGGTGAAGAGCTGTACCTGCAGGAAAAAGAAGAAGGGGACCCCGGCTGACCCTGCGGTGAAGCAGGACGGCGTGGTTCGCGTCATGCGCGAGACCAAGGGCCGCAAAGGCAAAGGCATGAGCCTGGTGACGGGCATTCCCGGTGATGCGGCCGAGCTCAAGGCCGTTGCTAAGGACCTGAAGCAGCTTTGCGGCACCGGCGGCAGCGTGAAAAACGGGGTCATCGAGATTCAGGGGGACCACCGGGACAAGCTGGTGGAGGCGCTGAAAGCCAAGGGGTTTACCGTGAAAAAAGCGGGGGGATAAAGATGCGCTCGTAAGGAGTGGCTGTGGTTTGACGGACCAAAAGAAAAAACGGGAAGGGGCTTTTTAAAGCCCCTTCCCGTTTTTTTATGGGCGAGAGAAGGGATAAACGCAGGTCACATCACAAGGGAGTGAAGATGGACCGTTGTTTAACGAGAGGTTGCCATGGCTGGCTTACTGGCTTTGGTGGCGACCAGCTTGCGCTTCTCTCTGGAGGAAAGGATTTTTCCTGAGTTCAGGCGTGCGAGGTAGTTGTTCAGCTCCTCTTTTACTTCAGGTGCCATGATGTAGAGGCCGATGATGTTGGGGATACAGACCACGAAGATGAGGGCGTCGGCAATGTTGACGACGTACTTCAGGTTGATCATGGCCCCCGACCAGTAGACCAGGCAGTAGAAGATGTTGTAGCCAAGGCCCAGCTTGGGGTCTTCGCCCACGATGTATTCGAAGGCCTTCAGCCCGTAGTAGGCCCAGGAGACCGCGCAGGTGAATCCGAAGAGGATGGCGGCGAAGGTCAGGGGGTAGACGGCGAAGCTGAAGTGGCGCTCAAAGGCCCAGGAGCTCATGGGCATGCCCTGCAGGCCCATGTTGACGTACTCGGGCACGGCGATCATGGTGGTGACCACCACCAGGGCGGTGGCGAACTGAACCACGATGGTGTCGATGAAGGGCTCGATCATAGAGACAAAGCCTTCGGTGACGGGTTCATCGGTCTGGACGGCGGAGTGGGCGATGGCTGCGGTGCCCAGGCCGCATTCGTTGGAGAAGGCGGCGCGCTGGAATCCGATCATCATGGCGGCCGCGATACCGCCGCCGGCTGCTTTGGCGGTGAAGGCGTCGGCGATGATAAGCTTGATGGCGGGCAGGATGAAGGAGCCGTTGAGAAGGAGGACCATGGCCACCAGTGCGAGGTAGGTGAAGACCATGACGGGCACGATCCTGGTTGCCATGGAGGCAATGCGCTTCATGCCGCCGATGATGACGATGCCCACGATGACGGCACCGATGAGGCCCACGAGCCAGCCCAGGTGCATGATGGCGCCTTCGTTGTTGCACATGGTTTTAAGCTGGTTGTAGATCTGGTTGGACTGGAAGAGGTTGCCGATGCCCAGGCAGCCGAGGACTAGGCCCCAGGCGTAGAACTTGCCTACGAATTTTCCGAGCCCCTCCATGCCGCGGGCGGCCAGGCCCTGGGAAAGGTAGTACATGGGCCCGCCCTTGACCGTGCCGTCCTCTTTGTAGGTACGGTACTTGGTGGCCAGGGTGCACTCGGTGAACTTGGCGGACATGCCGATAAAGGCGGCGAACATCATCCAGAAGATGGCGCCGGGACCGCCGATCATGATGGCAATGGGGACACCGGCGATGTTGGACATACCCACGGTGCCGGAGATGGCGGAGCACAGGGCGCCGAAGTGGGACACCTCGCCTGCGGCGTGGTCGTCGATGTAGTCGCCTTTGGCCAGGCGGACGGCGTGTTTGAATCCGCGGATGTTGATGAATCCCAGGTAGCAAGTGCAGAAGAGGCCTGCGGAGATGAGGAGGCAGACGATCAAGGACCAGTCGTTGCCGAAGAGATGGACTTTGTAGAAGATAAAACCGGTGAGAAAATTAGAAATGGGCTCAAAGACGTGGTCGAGGCTGACCCCTTTTTTGGTTTCCGCAAAGGCGGGTGTCGCTGCCGCAAGGAGCAGGACGATCGCCTTGAATAAGAACTTCATAAATCCTCCAACGATGAAATGAATAACAGCAGATGGCGAACGCGACGAAGGAAAGGGGAGGGGTATCCGCCCGAAACGCTGCGTTGCGAATCGGTGAAAGGCCCATGCGACTGTTCCCGTAATCGTTCAGCCATCATGACCGGGCTCCGGTCATCGTTTCTCTTTTAACAGGATCCCCCAACCCTGCCCGTTCTGCGTCGAACGGGTTCTTAAAAGAGGAACATGTGATATGTTGGAGACGATTCTTAGCCAATATTGGCGCTGGAATCAATAGATATCTATTATCTGATACATCACGTATCAGTGAAGGGGTAAAATTTATTTATCGTAATGATATGAAAAAACAATCGATTGTCCGTTCTCCGGGGCAGGTTTCGAGGGGCTGCAAAAAAACGTTCAAGCCTGTTTCAAGGGGCCTTCGTACCGGAATGTGACCCTGAAAATGACGGTTTTATGAAATATTCTCTGTTATTTTAGATTCTTTGGTGGTGCGAGCTGGCCGGTGTTTTCTGGGGGGCTTCCATGGCGGGAAGAAGTGCAACGCCCATTTGACGGGAGTTTCAGGGATTCTTAAAGGCGTAACGCGGTTTTTGTGCAAACCACTGTACGCGATGCGGGAGGGGTGGGTTGGTACCCTTCACGGGATCGGGGAGTGACGATGCCGGGTGCGCGATACGGCTCACCTGTTGGGGAGCACGCGGGAGAGGGCCAGGAGCCCTAAGTAGACGAGGCCCGCCACGGAGATGATCACCGGGCCTGCCGAGAGGTCCAGGGTGTAGCTCAAAGCCAGGCCGCTCCAGTTGAAAAGGAGGGCAAAGCCCGTGGCCAGGACCATGATGACCGAGAGGCGGCGACTCAGGGTGGAGGCCGCGGCAGCGGGCAGGGTGAGCATGGCGATGACCATGATCACGCCCACGAGGCGCACCAGGAGCACCACGGTGACTGCCGTCATGACGAGAAGGAGGATATAGAAAAAGGGGGTGTTGATGCCCCTTAAGGTGGCAAACTCCTCGTCAAAGCAGATGGAGAGGAAGGTGGGGTGGAACATGACGGCAAGCAGGATGATGACCAGGTCCAGGCCCGCCACCATCAGGACATCCTGGTGTGAGATGAGGAGGATGTCCCCGAAGAGGTAGCTGGAGAGCTCAAAGTAACCCGGGGTGAGATCGATGAAGATAAGCCCCGAGGCCATGCCCACGGCCCAGAGGGCCCCGATGATGGAATCCTCCCGTTCCCCTGCCTTTATACTGACCAGGCCGATGAGGACCGCGGCCACGATGGCGCTTACCAGGGCCCCGGCCATGGGATCGAGCCAGGTGACTCCCCATCGGTGTTTGAGGTAGAGGGCGGCGCCGATGCCGCCGAAGACGCAGTGGGCAATGGCTCCGGCCAGGTAGCCGATGCGCCGGGTGACCACATAGGTGCCCATGATGCCGAAGGAGATGCTGGCAAGGGTCCCTGCCGCCAGGGCGAGGCGGAGAAAGCTGCTGTTGGGGTCGAAGAGTGCGTGGAAAAATTCGATCATGGCTTATCAGGGTGCGGCATAAAGGGGGTTGGGTGTGTAAGGGCCTCGTTGATGCAGTGGCCCTGGTGGCTGCATCGGTGGTCGTGGCGCACCATGCGAAGGTCGCCTCCGTAGATTTCGTTGATGAGGGTTCCGTCCAGGCTGCTCGTGGGGTGGACCAGGACCTTTTTGTTAACACAGATAACGCTCTTGACCACCTTGGAGACGAACCCCAAGTCATGGGAAACCACCAGGATGGTCATGCGGCTGTTCAGCTTGGAGAGGAGTTCAAAGAGGGTGGCTTCGGCGGCCGGGTCCACGTTGGCCGTGGGCTCGTCCATCAAGAGGAGGGACGGGTTGCTGCACAGGGCCCTTGCGATGAGGACCCGCTGGCGCTGGCCGCCGGAGAGGCTGCTGAACGGTTTTTTCTGTTTTTCCAGGAGCCCTACCTCGTTGAGGGCATGTCGGGCGGCTTCCCGGTCGTTTTTCGAGTAGCGCCATCGCCTCGACTGGGTGAGCCGTCCCATGAGGACCACGTCCATGACCGAGACGGGAAAGGCCATGTCCACATGGGTGTACTGGGGCATGTAGCCCACCTGGTTCCAGGCCGCCTCAGGGGATTTGCCGAAGAGGGAGACCCGGCCGGAGGTGGGTGCCAGAAGGCCCAGGATCAACTTGATCAGGGTGGTTTTTCCCCCGCCGTTGGGGCCCACCACCATGGCGAAGTCTCCCTTGGGCACAGTGAGGGTGACGCCGTCGAGGACCGGGTGACGGGTGTAGGAAAAAGAGACGTTGTCTAAGACGATGGCGGGTTCCATGGGATTCACCGGTTCGTTGATGTCAATGGGGCGGACGGGGTCTGTCAAGGCTCGGGCCCACCTGAGCTAAGGGGCAAGGTATCGCGTGGTGCCGTATCCTTACTCCTTTCCCCTTCGGATTGCAACAGGAAGCAAAAAATAGCGGGCGTGCGGCGCGCAAGGCCTTAACGGGCCGGGGACCAGGGGCAGTACCCGAGACGCGGAGACAGGCGGGTCGGGTGCATGCGGCACACCTCGGGACGGTCGTCGTAGACGCTGCAGCGGTTGCGGTCGTCGAGAAAGCAGCAGCCTCCCTTTTTGCGCGTGGCCAGGGTGAACTTTCCCTTGGAGAGGTTGCAGCGGGTGATGATGCCCTCTTTTTTGAGGCGTTTCACAAGGCCCTTCATGTCAAAGGCCACCTCCTCTTCATCGGTGATGCCGAGGCGGATGAGGTCGCTGGTGGTGACCTCCACGATGAGGTAGCAGCACAGGGCCATGCAGTCTGTGCAGAGGGTGGTGTTGAATTTTTTCCAGGTGGCGGGGCGCTCGATGTCGCAGCTCCTGGTGTCCGTCTGTCGTGCCATGCAGTACTCCGGGTTTTCGGTTTTTCAAAACCCGGGAGAATAGCACTGAAAAGACGACAACGGGAAAAATCAAAGTTGGGCGGCCGTAACGGCGTCCCATGGCGGGGCGATGACTCACCTCCGGGGACACCGCTACGGAACAAAGGGGCAGATCAGCCCCGGAACGGGCTTATTCGAAGTACTCTTTAAGGCCATCCGATGAGGGTTTCATTCCCCTGGCGCCGGGGCTCCAGTTGACGGGGCAGACCTCTCCGTTCTCTTCAAAGAATTTCAGGGCATCCACCATGCGGATGGCCTCGTCCACGTTTCGGCCCAGGGGAAGGTCGTTGACCACCTGGTGACGGACGATGAAATCCCGGTCGATGAGGAAAAGGCCGCGAAGGGCCACCCCGTGCTCTTCTGCCAGGACATCGTAGTCCTTGCAGATGGATCGGTGGATATCCGAGACAATGGGGTAGGCCACCCCTTCGATGCCCCCCTCGTTTCGGGGGGTGTTGAGCCAGGCCAGGTGACTGAAGTGGGAATCCACGCTCACGGCCACCACCTCCACCTTTCGGTCGGCAAATTCGGGGAGGCGGTCTGAGAAGGCGTGGAGCTCGGTGGGGCAGACAAAGGTGAAGTCCAGGGGGTAGAAGAAGAGGACGATGTATCTGCCTTTAAGGTCCGAGAGCCGGAACGATTCATCAAAACTCCCGCATTTGACGGCAACGGCCTGGAAATCAGGGGCCGGTTTTCCTACGAGAACGCTCATTTTTTCCTCCATCATGGGTTCGGAGAGGGCAAACCCTGGTTGGCGTTTTAATAAACGGCCTGGGCTTAAAATGGGTCATGCGGTATGTCGGCGTCGGGGCAAGGGGAGAAGGCGACGGAGAGTCAGGAGGCGCAGGTGGACGCATCAGGGACAGGGGCCCGGGCCATCAGATAAGCATTAGTAGAAAAAGTATCATGGAAACAGAAGGGAAACAACGCCTTAAAACAACCCGGGGCCCTTTCTGCAGTCGGAAGGAGGGTGGGACACTCCTTCGGCGTTGGGACTGCAGAAAGGGAAAGCCGACAGGCGGCAGGGGGCAGCAGGACAACGGGCCGTCACATCAGGTGACGGCGCGGTTCCGTAAGCACACTCCCGGGTTGCGCGTCACAGGGTGGGGAAACCCCGGGCGCAGACGTGGGTTGCGGAAGCGGATCAGTCCGCTTTTTTGCGGAGGAAGGTGGGGATGTCCAGGTCTTCCTCGGCGTTGATGGTCAGCCCCGCGGCTGAGGACACGGCCGTGCCCTGGGTGCTTCCCACAGGGATGTTGTGGCGCACATAGGCAGGCTCCTCCAGGGTGTGGGTGTTGAGCTCAAGCTCGTTCAAGGTAAGGTCACGGACCTTGCCGCGCTTTTCAATGGCATCGAGGTTGCGCTTGGGCAGGTCCACGGAAGGGGCGTCGCCCTCTTCGCCGATGCCCGTGGCAATGACAGTGATGCGCATCTCGTTGCCGATCTCTTCGTCGATGGCCTGACCCCAGATGATCTCGGCGTCTTCTCCCACCTGGTCGTGGATGAAGTCCGAGGCTTCGGTCATTTCATCCAGGGTGAGGTCCGGGCCGCTGGTGATGTTCATGAGCACGCCCTTGGCGCCACGGATGGAGATGTCCTCCAGAAGCGGGTGGGCAATGGCCTTCTGGGCCGCTTCCCGGGCACGGTTTTCACCGGAGGCGATGCCGATACCCATGAGGGCAAGGCCGGCACGTCGCATGGTGGTGCGCACGTCGGCAAAGTCGAGGTTGACCAGGCCGGGCATCATGATGAGGTCGGTGATACCCTTCACCGAGTGGTGGAGGATCTCATCGGCTTTGCGGAACATGTCGATCATGGTCGCCTTTTTCTCGGCGATGCTTCGCAGGCGGTCGTTGGGGATGGTGATGACCGTGTCCGTGTGCTTTCTGAGCTCTTCCAGGCCCAGGTCGGCCTGGCGGGCGCGTTTTTTGCCCTCAAAGGAGAAGGGTCGGGTGACCACGGCCACGGTGAGGATCTCCAGCTCCTTGCAGATCTGGGCCACCACCGGTGCGGCGCCGGTGCCTGTGCCGCCGCCTAAACCCGCGGTGATAAAGACCATGTGGCTGTCCTGGAGGGCCGAACGGATGGCGTCCACGTTCTCAAGGGCGGCCTGCTTTCCCAGCTCCGGGTTGGCGCCTGCACCGAGTCCCTCGGTGAGCTTTCCGCCGATCTGGATTTTGGTTTCGGCCTTGGAGTTTTCCAGGGCCTGGGCATCGGTGTTGGCCACGATAAACTTCACGCCGTGCAGACTCGCCTCGATCATGTTGTTGACCGCGTTGCCTCCGGCGCCCCCGACTCCGATAACCTTGATCTTTGCCGACTTGTCACTGTCTACAAAAGAAAAACTCATCTCCCACCTCCACTCTTGTTCATCATCGGTTACTGGTCCTTTGTTATGCCGTCTCCCCGCCCGGAGCCTCGCCAACGCCCGGCAGGGTTCCGATGGAAACGGCAGATCAGAAATAGCTTGCTGTATGTCGAACGGATGTATCGGTTACCGCCCTGTGCCGGGCGGCATCCTCTCCCCTACATCACGTCGGAAAACCACTTTTTCATGCGGGTGGTGACCCGCTGAAAGATGTTGTCGTCCCGGATGCGGAACTTCTTCTCCACCTGGTTCTCGGTGCCGTAGAGCACGAGCCCCACGCCGGTGGCGTACATGGGGTTGCTGACGATGTCCACCAGGCCGCCGATCTGGCGGGGTTTGCCAAGGCGGGTGGGCAGGTCAAAGATGCTTTCGGCCACCTCGGTCATGCCGTCCAGGAGGGACGAGCCCCCGGTGAGGACGATGCCCGAGGCGATCTGGTTTTCAAGGCCGGCCCGGAAGATTTCACGCTTCACAAGGGCACAGATCTCTTCCACCCGGGGTTCCAGGATCTCTCCCAGCACCTGGCGGGGCATGCTGCGGGGCTCGCGGCCACCCATGCCCGGCACCTCGATGGTCTCCGTGGGGGAGACGGCGCTGGACAGGCAGGTGCCGTACTTGAGCTTGATTTTTTCGGCGTCGTTCTTGCTCGCCCGAAGGCCGATGGAGATATCGTTGGTGAGCTGCAGGCCGCCGATGGCCAGCACAAAAGTGTGCTGGATGTTGCCGCCGGAGAAGACGGCCAGGTCCGTGGTGCCGCCTCCGATGTCGATGAGGGCGGTGCCCAGGTCCCGCTCTTCGTCGGTGAGGACCGCGCTGCCCGAGGCCAAAGATTCAAGGACCACGTCGTTGACATCCAGGCCCGCCTTGTTGGCACACTTGATGATGTTGTGGGCCGAGGAGGCCGCACCCACCACGATGTGCACCTTGGCTTCCAGGCGAACGCCGGTCATGCCGATGGGGTTGTGCACCCCTTTCTGGTCGTCGACGATGTACTCCTGGGGGAGCACGTGGATCACCTCACGGTCCATGGGAATGGAAACGGCTTTTGCCGCCTCGATGACACGGTCCACGTCTTCCTGGGTTACTTCGCGCCCCTTGATGGCGATGACGCCGTGGCTGTTGAGGCTGGTGATGTGCCCGCCTGCGATTCCGGCATAGACGGAGGAGATTTCGCAACCGGCCATGAGTTCTGCTTCTTCCACCGCTTTTTTGATGGAATCCACTGTGGCCTCAATGTCGATGACCACCCCTTTGTTGAGCCCGATGGAGGGGTGGGTGCCGGTGCCGATGATGTTTACGTCGTCCCCTGAGCGTTCCCCGACAACAGCACAGATCTTTGTTGTGCCTATATCCAGGCCGACAATAATATCCTCATGTGCCTGCATGGGCATCCTCCTTTAACTTTTTGCCGGTTTGATAACAACGCTGTTGGGGTCACTGACGTCGATGGCGGCAACAGCGGTAAGGTTCACTTTTTTTTCCAGAAGGGCAAAGAGTTCGTTTACCCGCTTGATTTTTTTCTCGTAGTGGCCGAATCCCAGGTCGATGCTCTGGGTCGCCCCTTCGGTGAGGAGGCGAAGGCCGGTGTCCGGGTCGGCCACGGCACCGGTCATGACAAAACGGCCCCCCTTTCGGGTCAGGCTGTCCAGCAGGGGAATAAGTTCCTTGATCTCCCTGTGTACGGTGCCGCTGCGGTCTGCGGAAGCACCGTCGGCCAAAGGCAGGCTGCCTCGCTTCAGGTTCTTGAAGACGGGAAGGCCTTCAAAGGCCTTGCTGCCCTTCTCGAAAATCTCTCCCCGGCTGTTCACCAGGTAGGGGTGACCGATTTCGGCCACGGCCACCGGGGTGTGCTCGGTGACCCGGATGATGATCCGGTTGGGAAACTCCCGGATGACGGACGCCGTATCCACCCACGGGTGGGCCACAAGGCGTGTTCGGGCCACATCCAGGTTGATGCCGAAGATGTTGTCCCCGTTGTGGATGCCCGCCGTCTCCAGGACCGCCCCGTGGGTGACCACACGGTTGCCCGAGACGATGACGAACCGGGCCTTGAACAAGGGGGTCTGGGTCAGCCAGGCGTAGGAGACCACGCACAGGGCGCTGCACACGGCGGCCAGGCAGAGAAGCCCTGTGCCGAAGAGGAAGGCCCGGCGCCTCTGGCGCCGCCTCTCCAGGCGGACCGCTTCAGGTACCACGAAGCGGTTCTTTTTGGCTGGTTTACGTTTCCCTGCCGACAAGGGTCACCTCTTCTTCCAGGGTTATGCCGTGGGCCTGTTGGACCTTCTCTTTGATACGTGCCGCCAGTGCCAGAATATCGGCGGTGGTGGCGCCTCCTGCGTTGACCAGGTAGTTGGCGTGCAGCTCGGAGACCTTCGCTCCTCCGACGGCCTCTCCCTTGAGGCCCAAATCGTCGATGAGCTTGCCCGCTGAAGGGCCGCCTTCCGGGTTCTTGAAAAAGCATCCGGCGCTGGCCTGGCCCACGGGCTGGCTTGCCTTGCGTCGGGTCAAAAGGGCTTCGCGTTGGGCCACCAGGGCGTCGCTGTCCCCGGACGTGAGACGAAGCTTCACCTCCACGATGATGGGAAACCCGTCATCATGGCGGGTTTTGCCGTCAATGGCAAGGTGGCGGTAGCCGATTTCAAGGGCGCTGCGCGGCACGGTGCGGATTTTTCCGGAGATGTCCACCACCGTCAAGGCGTCCACAATGGCCCCAAACCCCTTGGGGTCGGTGCTTGCGTTCATGGCAAGGGCCCCGCCCACGGTGCCGGGAATCCCCGTGGCAAAGGTGAGCCCTTCAAGGCCGTTCATCGCGGCATACCGGCACAGGTGCTGGGTCTTGGCCCCTGCGGGAACCGTCAGGATGGTGGACTCCCCCTCCCGGGTTTCGGTGACCTGGGTGTCGAGCCCGGCCAGGGAGATGACGGCTCCTTCGATGCCTTTGTCCCGGACCAGCAGGTTGCTGCCGCCCCCCACCACGGTGAGGGGCATGCCCTGCTGGGTGAGGAAGGCCACGGCGATGCGCAGGTCGTCCAGGCTTTCGGGCTCCAGGTAGAGGTCACAAGGGCCCCCGGTCCTGAAGGTGGTGTGGCCGGCCATGGGCTCCCCTTTTTTGAGCACGCCCTGATAGAGGGCGGAGAGGGCGGCTATGGGGTCCAGGGCGGCCATGATCAGGCCTCTTCCCGCTGCAGGTACATCTCACCCACCTTGAGGACGTCCCCTGCGCCCAGGGTCAGGAGGATGTCTCCCTCTTCCAGGGTCTCTTCCAGGTTGTCCAGTACCTCGTCAAAGCTGTTGCAGCAGCCCACGTCTTCATGACCGCGTTTTTCGATCATCTCCCCCAGGCTTCGGCTGTCAACGCCGTCGATGGGGTCTTCGCTGGCCGCGTAGATGGGCAGGATCTTCAGGGTATCCGTGTTGTAGAAGGCCCGGGTGAACTCATCGAAGAGGTCCCGGGTCCGCGTGTACCGGTGGGGCTGGAACACGGCCACGATGCGTTTTTCAGGCCAGCTTTCCCGCACGGCCAGAAGGGTGGTCTTGATCTCCGTGGGGTGGTGGCCGTAATCGTCCACCACCATGACCCCGTTTTTCTCGCCCTTTTTTTCCAGGCGCCGCTTGACCCCTTCGATGTTCTCCAGGGCGCACTTGATCATGGGAAAGTCGATGCCGATCTCCCGGGCGGCGGCAATGCCGGCCAGGCAGTTGGAGACGTTGTGCACCCCGGGAAGGTTGAGGGTAATTTCCCCGAGAAGCTCGTCGTGATGATAAACCGAAAAGGTGCTTCGGCTCCCCTCAAAGGAGATGCCCCTGGCCTGGTAATCGGCCCGGGTGTTGAGACCATAGGTGGTGTAGCGGCCGGTGAGCTCCGGCAGGATCTCCTGCACGGATTCGTTGTCCATGCAGAGGATGGAGAGCCCGTAAAAGGGAACCCGCTCGGTGAACTGCACAAAGGCCTTTTTGATGGCGGCCAGGCTGCCGTAGTGGTCCAGGTGCTCCCGGTCGATGTTGGTGATGATGGCAATGGACGGGGAGAATTTTAAAAACGACCCGTCGCTCTCATCGGCCTCGGCAATGATAAAATCCCCCAGGCCGTGCATGGCGTTGGTGCCCTTGCTTTTCAGGACGCCGCCGATGACCACCGTGGGGTCGAACCCTCCTTTTTCCAGGATGGCCGCCGTGATGGAGGTGGTGGAGGTCTTGCCATGGGCCCCGGCCACGGCGATGCTGTACTTCAGGCGCATGAGCTCGGCCAGCATCTCGGCCCTGGGGATGATGGGAATCCCGCTCTTTTTGGCGGCCGCCACTTCGGGGTTTTTCCCGTTGACGGCAGAGGAGGTGACCACCACGTCGGTATCGCCGATGTTCTCGGCGGCGTGGCCGATGGCGACCTTGCAGCCCAGCTCTTCCAGTCGCCTGGTGTTGGCCGAGGCTTTAAGGTCGGAGCCGGTGACGGTGTAACCCAGGCGAACGAGAATTTCCGCGATGCCGCTCATGCCGATGCCGCCGATGCCCACGAAGTGAATATGGTATTTCTTTTGGTACATGCACAGTCCTGCTTATGGTTTGCCCCGTTGTACTCAGATGATGGGGGTCAGGTCGTTTTTTTTGTGAGGTCGAGGATGCCCTCGGCCACGTGTTGCGAGGCGTCGGGACGCCCCAGCGTTTTTGCGTTTTGATCCATGGCCCCAAGGGCCTCCGGGTTGTCCAGCAGCTCTTCAAGGAGATCGGCCAGCCCGTTTCCGGTGAGGTCCGCTTCCAGAATCATGCGGGCCGCGCCGTTGTCTTCAAGGTACCTGGCGTTGATCTCCTGGTGGTTGTCCGTGGCGTGGGGAAAGGGCACCAGCACGGCGCCTTTTCCGATGGCCGTCAACTCCGCCAGGGTGGTGGCCCCGGCCCGGCAGAGGACCAGGTCGGCCCGGGCATAGGCCCCGGACATGTTGTCGATGAAGGCCAGGACCTCTCCGTTGACTTCGGCCCCGGCATAACAGGCCTTCACCCGCTCCACATCGGCGTCGCCGCATTGATGGATGACGGTGAGCCCCATGGCCTTGAGCCGGGGCAGGGCCTCGGTGACGGCCCGGTTAAGGGCCACGGCGCCCTGGGAGCCGCCCACCACCAGCAGGGTGGGGGATGCGGTGTCCCTTTGGGAGGGCTCGATGCCGAGGATCTCTTCACGCACCGGGTTGCCGGAGAGGATGCACTTTTCTTCCGGGAACCACGCCGCGCTTCCCGGGAAGGTCAGGTATATTTTCTTTGCAAACCGGGCCGACAGGCGGTTGGCGATGCCGGGCACCGAGTTCTGTTCGTGGAGCACCACCGGGCGGCGCAAGAGCCATGCGGCCAGGATCACCGGGCCGGAGGAGAAGCCGCCCACCCCCACCACCGCATCGGCACGAAAGCGGATCAGCTTGACCATGCAGCCGACAACGGACAGGGGCAGCTTGACGGCGGCGGCCAGTTTTTTCTTCAGACCCAGGCCCTTGATGCCCGAGGCCCCTGCCGCCGTATGGTGAAATCCCTCCCGGGTGACGCATTTTTTTTCAAAGGCCTTGTCCGTGCCGATGAACAGCACCCTGGTGCCGGGCTTTTTCCGGCAGAAGGCCTTGGCAATGGCAATGCCTGGGAACAGGTGGCCGCCGGTGCCCCCTCCGGCCACCACGAGGCGGCACTCTTTTTTAGCGAGCATGCGGTTCCTCCCGGGCCACGTTCATGATGATACCGATGCCCGTCATGGTACAAAGCAGTGAACTTCCCCCGTAACTCATGAGGGGAAGGGTGAGTCCCGTGGGGGGAAGCATGCCCATGGTCACCGCAAGATTGATAATAATCTGTAGCCCGATGACCGCGCAGATTCCCACGGCCAGCAGGCAGCCAAACATGTCCGGGCAGCGCATGGCTGCCAGGAAGCCCCGGGTCAACAGCAGCACGTAGATGCCCAGGGCGGAAAGGACCCCGATGAGGCCCAGCTCTTCCCCCAGGATGGGGAAGATGAAATCGGTGTGGCACTCCGGCAGGTGCTTGAGCTTAAGCTCGCTGTTGGAGAGCCCTTTGCCGGTGATGCCTCCGGAGCCGTACGCCATGAGGGACCGGGTCACCTGATAGCCTCCGTTTTTCTCCACGGCCCAGGGGTCCATGAAGGCCTTGATGCGCGCCATGCGGTAGCCTTCCCCCGTGACAAAGAGGGCCAGGACAATGACCAGGGGCACCAGGGGGGCCACGATGTGCAGGAGCCGGGCGCCTCCCAGAAAAAGCATGATCCAGGTGACGGCGCAGAGGACCACCACGGTGCCGAAGTCCGGCTGAAGGTTCACGATGAGGGCAATGACCCCTATAATCATGAGGTGGGGGAGGACCCCGATCTCAAACTGGCGGACCTTTTCGGCCTTTTTACTCAGAGACGCGGCCAGGAGCATCACCAGGGCAATCTTGAGAAATTCCGTGGGTTGTATGGAAAATCCGCCGATGCGTATCCAGCGCGAGGCCCCTTTGATTTTGTGGCCGATCACCGGGAACAGGGTGGCAATGACCAGGCCCAAGGTGACTAACATAAACGGAACGGCAATTTTTTTCCAGCATCGGTAAGGAATTCGACTGGCAACAACCATGGTGATGGTGCCTGCCACCACAAAGAGAACCTGGCGCCTGAGGTAGAACAGGCCGTTGCTGCTCTGGGCCGTGGCGCTGAAAATCATCAGCAGGCCCAGCCCCACCAGGGTGAAGGTGGTGTAGAAAAGCCAGGGGTCGTAGAGACCGTAATGCTTTGTTTCCTTATCGTTAGCCATGCTGTGCTTTCAGTCTGTGGACCGATTCGCGGAACTTGTCGCCCCGTTCGTTGTAGTTGGTAAACATATCAAAGCTGGAGCAGGCCGGGGAGAGAACCACCGCGTCCCCGCTCCGGGCTTTGGAAAAGGCTTTGCTCACGGCATCGTCCAGGTCCCCCGCCTCAACCGTTTTGATGCAGGGGGCCAGGTCCGAAACGATTTTTTTTTTTGACTCACCGATGGCCACGATGGCCCGGGCCTTTTTCTTCAGGGCCCCGGTGAGGGCCGAGAAGTGGCCTCCCTTGTGGCGTCCTCCCATGATGACCACGATGGGGTCGTCAAACCCGGTGATGGCCTTTTCCACGGCGTCGATGTTGGTGGCCTTGGAGTCGTTGTAAAATTTCACGCCGGAGACGGTGTCCACGTACTCGATGCGGTGGGGCAGTCCCTGGAAATTGTCCACGGCATCCTGGACCCCTTCGGGGGTGGCACCGGCTGACAGGGCGGCCAGGGCCGCAGCGGCAATGTTCTGACGGTTGTGCTCTCCCACCAGGGACGACTTCGACAGGTCGATCTTAACCTCGGGGAGCCCCGGGGTGCGGATGGTCACCTGGTTCCGTGTGACGGCCGCGGCATTGGGGCCGATTCCGCCGATGGTGAGCTTGCGGTTCCTGAGGACACGGCCGATATCGGCCACGTGGCCATCGGCGGTGTTGAGGATGGCCACGTCGTCCTGATGCTGATTTTCAAAGACGCGCCCCTTGGAGCGCTTGTATGCGTCAAAGTCGGGGTAGCGGTCCAGGTGGTCGTCGGTGATGTTGAGAAGCACCGCCACGTGGGGCCTGAAGCTTTCGATGGTGTCGAGCTGAAAGCTGCTCACCTCCACCACCACCACCTCGGCGGGGTCGTCTTTGCGTAAGTACTCGGTGAGGGGGGTACCGATGTTGCCCCCGGTAAACACCTTCTTTCCCGAGGCGGTGAGCATCTCGCCCAGCAGGGCCGTGGTGGTGGTCTTGCCGTTGGTGCCGGTGACGGCCAGCATGGGGGCCTCGATGAATCGGGACGCCAGCTCGATCTCCCCCACCACGGAGACACCCATCTCACGGGCCCGCTTGATGGGGGCAATGGTGTGGGGCACGCCTGGGCTCAGGACCACCAGGTCCGCGGATTCAAAGAGATGGGGCGTGTGCCCGGACAGGTCCAGGGCAATCCCCTCGGCCTCCATGGCTGCAGGCAGGTCGCCCAGGGCTTCCCTGGGCTTGGCGTCGCTGATGACGACACTGGCCCCGCGCTCTGCGAGGAAACGGGCGATGGAGGCCCCGGAACGGGCCAGTCCCACCACAACGATGTGTTTACCGGAAAGCTTCATGGTGACTCCTATCGAATCTTGAGCGTGCTGACGGCCAGGAGGGCCAGCATGGCGGAGATGATCCAGAATCGGACGATGACCTTGGGTTCCTGCCAGCCCTTGAGCTCAAAATGGTGGTGAAGCGGTGCCATGCGGAAGATCCGCTGGCCGCCCGTCAGCTTGAAGTAGGTGACCTGGATGATAACGGAGAGGGCTTCCATGACAAAGAGCCCCCCCACGATGACCAGCAGGATCTCCTGCTTGGTGATGACGGCGATGGTCCCCAGGATGGCCCCCAGGGGCAGGGAGCCCGTGTCCCCCATGAAAATCTGGGCCGGGTAGGAGTTGAACCAGAGAAAACCCACCCCGGCACCGGCTGTGGCGCCGCAGAGGACGGCCATCTCCCCGCCGTTCTTGATAAAGGGGATCTGGAGATACTCGGCAATCCCTGCGTGGCCCGAGACATAGGCAAAGACCATGTAGGTGATGCTGGCGATGATCATGGGGCCGGTGGCCAGGCCGTCCAGGCCGTCGGTGAGGTTTACGGCGTTGGAACACCCCACGATGACAAAGGCGGCAAAGAAGATGTACCCGAAGCCCAGGTCCGGCTGCACGTTTTTAAGGAAGGGCACCGTCACCGTGGTGGAAAAACCCGGTGAGCTGTAGACCAGCCACCCGATGAGAAGGGCCAGAAGGGCCTGGAGGGTAAATTTCCCCCTGGCGGAGAGGCCCTTGCTGCGTTTTTTGATCTGCATCAGGTAGTCGTCGGTAAACCCGATGAGGCCGAAGCCGGCGGCTGCCAGCAGGACGATCCAGACATACGGGTTCTTGATGTCCGCCCAGAGCAGGGAGGAGCCGATGATGGCCAGAAGGATCATCACCCCGCCCATGGTGGGGGTGCCGGCCTTGCCCAGGTGGCTTTCCGGGCCGCACTCCCGGATGTACTGCCCGATCTGGAGGCTCCGGAGCTTGTCGATGAGCCAGGGGCCCATGAGAAAGCAGATGAGAAAGGCCGTGATGGTGCCGTAAATGGTTCGAAAGGTGATGTATCGGAACAGGTTGAAAAACGAGATGTCCCCATAAAGACCGTAAAGAAGGTTGTAAATCATAACGTCCTGCTACCTGCACAGCAGATCGGTGACGATCTGTTCCATGCCCATGGAGCGGGATCCTTTGACAAGGACCCAGTCTCCTGTGTGGATATCGTGTAAGATGCGCTCCATGAGGGCATCTTTCGTGCCTGTGTAAATACAATGGTCCGGGAGCCCTGCTTCCAGGGCACCCAGCCTGATCTCTCCTGCGAAGTCGCCGCAGGCGTAAAGGCCCGCCACTCCGGACTCAGCGGCTTTTCTGCCCAGCTCGCGGTGGAAGCCCGGGGCTCCCTTGCCGAGCTCGCGCATGTCTCCCAGAACCGCCAGGGCCCGGTGGTCTTCCTTGAGGCGGGAGAGGGTGGTGAGGGCCGCTCCCATGGAGAGGGGGTTGGCGTTGTATGTGTCGTCGATGACGTGGATGCCTGTCTGGGTCTCCCGGATGGTGAGGCGGCCCGGTTCAAAGGTGGCTGCCTCAAGGCCCTGGGCGATCTCAGCGAGGGTGAGCCCTGCCTGGATTCCGGCGGCGGCCGCCGCCAGGGCGTTTTGCACCATAAAGGTCCCGGCCAGGGGAATGGCGGCCCGGACCCTCTCCCCGTTGTGGCAGAGGGTAAAGCGCTGGAGGCCTGCCTCCCAGGAGATCTCCTCGGCCCGGACATGGGCGTCCTCACAGAAACCGTACCAGACAGGTGAGAGCCCGCGGTCTGAAGCGATCTTTCTCAGGTGCGGGTCGTCCCCGTTGAGGATGACCACGGCGCTACTCTCCAGGGTGTCCAGGAGTTCAGCCTTGGCCTCGGCCACCTGCTCCACAGTGCCCAGCCCTTCCAGGTGGGCCTCACCGATGCAGGTGATGACGGCCATGTCGGCCCGGCAGATGTGGCCCAGGCGGGTCATCTCCCCGGGGGCGTTCATGCCCAGCTCCACCACCGACCAGCGGTGCTCGGGGGCAAGGCGCAAAAGGGTTGTGGGCAGGCCCACTTCGTTGTTGAAGTTGCCGCGGGTGGCGTGGACTGCATGGCGAACCGCCAGCACCGAGGCCGTGAGGGCCCGTGTGGTGGTCTTGCCGTTGGAGCCGGTGATGGCGATGAGGCGGACGTGGCTTCGGTCGCGGTTGAACCGGCCGAGGCGGCCCAGGGCGGCCAGGGTGTCGTCTACCAGGACCAGGGACACACCGGCAGCTTTCCAGGCACCGGTTTCCACCCCTTCCATGGCGGCAGAGGCGGCCACGATGCAGCTGGCGCCTTTGTCCACGGCCACACCGATGTACCGGTGTCCGTCGAAGGATTCGCCTTTGAGGGCGATAAAAATACTGTTATTACCGATGGATCGGGTGTCTGTGGAGACGGTCGCATGGGTGGCGTCCGGGTCTCCGAAGGCCAGTTCACCTCCGGTGGCCGCCAGGACATCCCCCGTGCTCCAGGGCATCGGGTATGACCTATCTTCTGTCTTCAACCGCCTTCAAAACCTCCTTCCTGTCGTCAAAATCGAGTCGCCTGTCACCGATGATCTGGTAGGTCTCGTGGCCCTTTCCCGCCACCAGCACGGTGTCTCCGGGACGGGCCGACGCCACGGCCAGGCCGATGGCCTCGCGGCGGTCGACAACCACCACGTACCCTTTTCGGGAAAAATCCTTTGAGAGACGCTCAGGTTCATACCTGAAACTTGTTTCCCCGTCTATACCCGGAACCATGTCTTCGATAATTTTTTCGGGTGCTTCACTCCGGGGATTGTCCGATGTAAGGACGGCAAGATCGCTGTATGCCGCGCCGATGCCCGCCATCAGGGGGCGCTTGGTGCGGTCCCGGTCTCCGCCGCATCCCAGCACGCAGATGAGCCGTCCCGGCACGAGGTGCCGGAGAGTGGACAGGACATTCTCAAGGGCATCCGGGGTGTGGGCGTAATCCACAAAAAGGTGACGCCCGCATGTGGTGTCCACCCGTTCCAGGCGTCCCGGTACCTTGAAGGCGGCAACCCCACGCACCACGGCGTCCATGGGAATGCCCACGGAAAGGGCGGCCCCTGCGGCACAGAGGATGTTCTCCAGGTTGTAGCGGCCCGTGGCCCCGGAGGCAAAGGGTGTGCGCCCCTCGGGGGTGACGAACTCGCCTTTGATGCCGTCGATGGCCACCTCTATGTGGTCGGCGGTAAGGGCGCCGGTGTCGCCTCCCACAGGGAAGACGGTACCGGTGAGGGTCTCGGTCAGGTGGCGCCCGTGTTCGTTGGCCATGTTGATGACAGCGGCGCCGCCCTTTTTTCGGTGTCCTTCGAAGAGCTGGCGCTTGGCCTCGCCGTAGATCTCCATGGTGCCGTGGTAATCCAGGTGGTCCTGGGTGAGGTTGGTGAAGATGGCTGCGTCAAAGGCGCATCCGGCCACACGGTCCAGGGCCAGGGCGTGGGAGGAGACCTCCATCACCGCGTGGGTGACCCCGGCGTCGGCCATGCGGGCCAGGGTATCCTGAATATCCCGGGACTCGGGGGTGGTCATGGTGCTGGTTTCTTCTTTTCCGCAGAACCGGGTGCTGATGGTGCCCATGACCCCGGCGGAGTGGCCTGCGGCAGCAAAGATGCTCTCCATGATATAGGCCACGGTGGTTTTGCCGTTGGTGCCGGTGACCGCAACGAGGGTGAGCCGGTCGGCCGGGTTCTCGTAAAAGGTTGCCGAGATCAGCGCAAGGGCCTTGCGCGAGTCGGTGACCTGGATGTAGGGGACGGAAAGGTCGTCGTGGGGAAGCTCCCCGAGGACGGCCACGGCCCCGCGCTCAATGGCTTCCGGAATGTAGCGGTGGCCGTCCACCGCCTCTCCGGGGACAGCCACGAACAGGGCGCCTTCGGTTACTTTTCGGGAGTCGTACTGAACGGCGGATACCAGAGGGTCCGCCTCGGGCAGCGGGGCTGCCAGCAGGTCTCCTATATTATGTGTGAGGCAGGATAATGTCACTTCTTCTCCTCGCTCTTCAAGGCCAGAAGCAGTTTCTCCGGAATGGATTCGGTTTCCGGGGCAACATGCAGGTAGTCCAGGGTTTTGTATGCAATCTCTCGAAAGGCGGGGCCGGCCACGGTGGCGCCGTAGTACCCGCCGCTTCTCGGGTCGTCCAGGACGACCACGATGCTCAGTTCAGGGTTCTTCATGGGGACAAAGCCCGCAAAGGAGGCAATGTACCGGTCTTTGAAATAGCGCTTGTCCGGCCCGATCTTCTGGGCGGTGCCGGTCTTTCCGCACACCGTGTAGCCGGTGAGGGCCGCCTTGACCCCGGTGCCACCCTCTTCGGTGACCGAGGCCATGATTTTTTTTACGAACCGGGCGGTGTCCGGGCTGATGATCCGTTTCTGGCCCGGGGATGAAAAGGCCTTCTCCCTCTCACCGTTGGGGGAGACAACCTCCTTGACGATCCAGGGTTTCACCAGCATGCCGTCGTTGGCCAGGGCGGAGTAGGCGGTGGCCAGCTGAACGGCGGTCACCGAAACCCCCTGGCCAAAGGCCACGGCCCCGGTCTCGACCCGGTTCCAGTTGGAGGCGTTGGTGAGGATGCCACGGGACTCCCCGTTGAGGTTGATGCCGCTCTTCTGGCCGAAGCCAAAGTCTTTCAACGCCGTGTACAGAGCATTTTTGCCGATGATCTCGGAGATCTTCACCACGGCAATGTTGCTGGAGAACTTGATCACCTGCTCAAGGCTGAGCCATTCGTACTCGTGGGTGTCGTGGAAAGTGAACCCGCCGATATCATAGGCCCCGTTCTCGCAGTAAAAAATGCTGGAGCGCTTCACCTTGCCCGAGTCCAGGGCCGCGGCCACCACAAAGACCTTCATGGTGGATCCGGGCTCAAAATCAGCAGAGACGGCGCGGTTGCTCCGGGTCTCCCCGCTGAAGGCGCCGAAGTTGTTGGGGTTGAAGCCCGGGTAGTTGGCCATGGCCAGGATCTCGCCGGTTTTGGGTCGCATCACCACGGCCATGCCCGAGGAGGCCTTGTGGGTGACGGCCGCGTCCCTCAGGGCGGATTCGGCAATGTCCTGGATGTTGGCGTCGATGGTGAGGACCAGGTTGCTCCCGCTGATCTTTTCGATGGGGGCCGACTCGATGTCCACGGGCTTGCCCGTGCCGTCCCATTTAACCGTGCGGTTGGCGGTGGTGGGGCTTAAGATGTCGTTGTACCGGTACTCCAGCCCGTTGCGCCCGCCGATGTCGTCGATTTTGGACGCGCCGATGAGCTGGCCGGCCAGCTCCATGCTGGGGTAGACCCGCTTGTGGAACGGGTGGACCTCCACGCCGGGAATCTTCAGGGCGGCCACGGCTGCACCCATTTCAGGGGACACGGGGCGCTTGATCCAGTTGTACTTCGGATGCCGCAGGGCCCGTTCCACCTCTTTGCGGCTCATTTTCAGGGCCGAGGCAATCTGCCGTGCCGCCTGGGGTACGTTGTCGATGGCGGCGGCCTTTCTGGGGTAGACCCCGATGGCCTTGGCCGCGATGCTCACGGCAAGGGGGCGGCCGTTGCGGTCGCTGATGGTGCCTCGCTTGCCCATGACCTTGTCGGACCGGGCAAACCGAACCTCAGCCTTGCGGCTGAGCCACCCCTGTTTGAGGACCTGCAGGGAGACCGCCTGTGTCGCAATGACCAGAAACCCCGCGGCAAACATAAGGGCGAGCAGGGTCCCCCTTGCTTTGACGCGTTTGATGGTGGTGTCGGTGTGTGCGGGCATGGTTTCCTCTATGGTTTTGACGGGCTTGAAAAATAAGGAATCAAGGCCGTTTTACTTGCTTGCTTTGTCTTGTTTGCTGGTTCCGACGGCCTACTGCGGGCTTTTCAGCCGGAGGATCTGGTCCTGGGTGGGCCGCTTCAGACCGAGTTCTGTCCGGGCCCTGCCCGTGATCTGCCGGGGTGATTTCAGGTGTGCCAGCTCGACCTTGAGACGTTTTCGGGTCTTGACCAGCTTCTGGTTCAGGATCGTCTCCGAGGCGATGGAGCGGTTGGTCAGGTGACACCTGCTTCGTACCCAGGTGTAGGTGAACCCTTCCACCAGCAGCACCGCAAGAAACAGCAGGACGGCCAGTTGCATGGCCGGGGAGATCAAGGACTTTTTTCGGCTCATGGGACAGGTCCGTCAGAGGGTGAGGCCGGGGTCCGGCAACGTGCGCTCAGGGGCGGTCAAGTACAGCATCCTGCCCCAACGTTACAATTTTTCACAGGCCCTGAGGCGTGTGCTGCGTGCCATGGGATTTTCCGCCACCTCGTCGTCGGCGGGTCGAACGGCCTTGCGGGTGAGGAGCTTGACCTTCGGCTCGTTTCCACAGGTGCAGATGGGGAACTGTTTCGGGCAGGTGCATCCGGTGGCCAGCTCCTTCATCTTCTGCTTGACGATGCGGTCCTCCAGGGAGTGAAAGGAGAGAACGCACAGCCTGCCGCCGGGGTTGAGGAGCCCCAGAAAATCATCCATGAACCGCTCCAGCCGATCCAGCTCGCGGTTGACGGCGATGCGGATGGCCTGGAAACTCCGGGTGGCCGGATGGATCTTCTGCTTGGCCACCGCCTTGGCCGGCATGGCGTAGCGGATGATGTCGGCAAGTTCCGCCGTGGTCGTGATGGGCGATGCCTGGCGCTTTTTAACGATGGCCCTGGCAATGCCCCGGGAGAAACGCTCTTCCCCGTATTTGAAGATGATATCTGCCAGCTCCTTTTCCGGGAGCGTGTTGACAAGGTCTTCGGCGGTGGTGTCGCCCCGGGCGTCCATGCGCATGTCCAGGGGCTCGTCCCGCATGAAGCTGAATCCTCGGCCGCTGCCTTCAAGCTGGTGCTGCGAGAGCCCGATGTCCACCAGAATCCCGTCCACGCCGCTTACGCCGAGGTCCTTGAGGATGGCGGCAATGTTGGCAAAGTTGTCGTGGACAAGGGTGACGCTCTCACCGTGGTCGGAGAATCGTTTCCGGGCGTTTTGTATGGCGTCCATGTCCTGATCGATCCCGATGAACCGGCCCCCCGGCATGATGCGATCGATGATCAGCGCCGAGTGGCCCCCCCCGCCCAGGGTACCGTCCACAAAGGTGCCGCCCTGTTTGGGATCAAGGGCGGTCATGACCTCTCGGGGCATGGCGGATATATGTTTGAAATCCATTTGGATCTAAAGTCCCAGTTCCGTCAGCTCGTCACGAGCTTCGTCGGTTTGGAGCAGTTCTTCGATGGCGTCCTGCTCGTCTTTCAGTTTGTCTGATTGCCAGATCTCGAAGCGTTCCACCAGGCCCACGAGGGTGACCTCTCCTTCGGGCCGGATGTCGGCATAATCCCGGAGGTCTTTGGGTATCTGTATGCGCCCCTGCTTGTCCAGGGGGCACGCCTGGGCGCTGCCGATGATAAAACGCCGGATCTTGTTCATGTGCTTGCCCATGGCTTTGCGCAGCTTGGTCTCAAAGATATCCCACTCTTCCATGGTGTAGGCGTAGAGGGCTCCGTCCAGTTTTGTCACCATCACGCACTCCTCCCGTCCCGCCTTGATGACGGATCGGAACCGCGAAGGGATGATGAGTCTCCCTTTGGGGTCCAGTGTGTGATTCGAGGTGCCTCTGAATGCGCTCATGCCAAGCCTTTGGGTGTTTGATGCACATTACATCCACTTTACTTTTGTAAGACTACAATTTTTGGTCGAATAGTCAAGGGAAAAAACAAAATTTGTTACAAATTATTTAATGATTATATGCGATTAACCGTGTAAAAGAAAAGTGCGGTTGATGAGGTGCAAAGTGGGGTGGAACGGGGTTCAGAAAAAAAAGATCTGGGCACGGGGCCGAAAGTTCTGATAAGAATCAGGAGACTTGCACCCTCCCTTCTGGCATCCCGGAGCAAGCATTCCCGACAGCCCGCACGCATCGCGTCGTGACGCGACATCCCTTTGTCGCGGGCAGAGGTACCCCTCATATCAAGCCGTGTATTGCGATTTTTTTTATACCTTAAATGCAATTTTAGGAAATGAGACCCGTGATTTCAGTCATTCATAATCCCAACGCCAAGCAGAACCGAAAACGACCCGAGCGTGCCGAGCGTCTGGCAAAGATTCTGGAGGGGGTCGGCACCCTTCACCAGACCCGATCCGTGGATGCGGTCCATGATGTGGCCAGGCACTGCCTGGAGACAGGGTGCAAAGTGGTGGGGGTCAACGGAGGCGACGGCTCGCTTCAAATGGCCATGACCATTTTTGCAGACATCTATAAGGAGCACCCCCTGCCTTCCTTTGTGGTGATGCGGGGCGGCACCATGAACACCGTGGCGGGCGGCCTGGGCATCAAGGGGACGCCTGAGTCCATTTTGAGCAAGGTGGTCAAAGGGCTCAAAGACCAGGGCCCCCTGACCCGCATGAAGAATCAGGTACTCTGTGCCAACGGCCACCTGGGATTTATGTCCGGGGCTGCCGTGGTGGTGAGGTTCCTGGATGCCTATTACGACGCCCCGAGCCAGGGGCCGGTGCAGGCGGTGAAGATGGGATTCCAGATTGCAGGCAGCACCCTTGCCGGTACCGGCTACGCCAAAGAGATGTTCAAGCCCGAGCCCCTTATCGTGGAGGTGGATGGAGAGCCCCTGCCCGAGACGGAGTTCAGCATCATCCTGGGGTGCACCGTGGAGGACATCAGCATGGGCTGCAGGGCAACCCCCAGGGCGTATGAGCGCAAGGGCGCCTTTCACTTCATGGCCTGCTCCCTTTCCCCCATGCAGATCGTGGGGCAGATTCCCAGGCTCTGGACCGGCCGCGACATTCCCCATGATGCCATGCACTACTCCGCCCCGGCCGAGCAGGTGACCATCCGCTCGGAAAACGGTCCCGTCCGCTGGATGCTCGACGGCGAATGCCGCACCGACGACCGGCTGGATATCAAGGTGTGGGGCGAGGTGGAGCTTCTCTGGTAAGTTCGGGGTGGGGATTTTGGGGGCCGAGGGGGCCGTATGACGCTCGTAAACAGGGACTATGTTCTGTTTTTGCATCTGTGTGGCCCTGTCGGGAAGACAAAACGCCGCACGGGAGTGCGGCGCTCCAGAAGATTATAGGTCGTGGCGACGTCAGCCATACCACCCGTTTTGGTTTACAGGCGCAGCCTGTCGGCGAATGTGACGTGGCCGAGGAACGAGGGCTCGGAGCATTTGCAATCCGCTTTCGAGGTGGCACCCCTCGCCGCCGGAGGCAATTTTTCAATAAAAGGCATCGATGAAAGCATACTTTATCAGGCGATTGTTGTTGGTGATTCCCACCTTTCTGGGCATCACGGTGATGGTGTTTGCCGTGACCCGGTTTGTGCCGGGGGGGCCCGTGGAGCGGATGATCGCCGAGGCGCGGGCCCAGCAGACGGGCATGGTCACAGGGGATCAGAGCCAGCCCCTGTCCGAGGACCAGATTGAAGAACTCAAGCGGTACTACGGGTTCGACAAGCCCCTGCTCCAGAGTTATGCCTCCTGGCTGGGCAAGGTGGTGACCGGGGATCTGGGGACCTCCACGCGGTATTACGACCCGGTGCTCTCCATGATTCTGGACCGGCTCCCCATTTCCCTTTACTTCGGGCTCATTTCCCTGGTGCTGGTGTACGGGGTGTGCATCCCTCTGGGGGTGGCCAAGGCCGTGCGCCACAACAGCCGGTTCGACAACATCTCCTCCCTTCTCGTCTTTACGGGCTACGCCATTCCCGGGTGGGTCATCGGGGTGCTGCTCCTTCTTCTTTTTGCTGCGCGCTGGGAGTTTTTTCCCTTGGGGGGCTTTGTGGGGGATTTTTACGATGAGCTGGATGGCTGGGGAAAAGTGAAGGACGTGGTGTGGCACACGGTGCTGCCGGTGATCTCCTATGTTGCGGGCTCCTTTGCCGTCATGACCATGCTCATGAAAAACACCCTCATGGACAACCTGGCCGCCGACTACATGCGCACGGCTGTGGCCAAGGGCCTTCCCTTTCGCAAGGCGGTGTTCCGCCACGCGCTCCGTAACAGCCTCATTCCCCTTGCCACCAGTTTCGGCAGCAACATTTCCCTGATCCTTACCGGTTCCTTTTTAATTGAAAAGGTGTTCAACATTGACGGCATGGGCCTCCTCGGTTACGAATCCGTGGTGGAGCGGGACTATCCCGTGGTGCTGGGGGTGCTGGTGATCTCCTCCCTGCTTTTTCTCATCGGCAATATCCTGTCGGATATCTGCGTGGCCTTAACCGACCCAAGGGTGACCTTCGAATGATGGCGCTTAATCCCCTGACCATACGAAAGCTCAAACGATTCCGCTCCATTAAGCGCGGATTCTGGTCTTTTGTGATCCTGATGATCCTTCTGGTGCTGGCCGTGGGGGCCGAATTGTGGGTTAACAGCCGGGCCCTGGTGGTGAGCTATAACGGGAGCCTTGTGTTTCCCACCTACGGGACCATGGTGCCGGGTACCGACTTCGGCCTGGATTACAGTTACGAGACCAACTACCGGAAGCTGAAAGTGCATCTTGAAGACGAAGGGACGGGGTGGGTGATCATGCCCCCCATTCCCTGGAACCCCCTGGAGACCGACCTCAAGGAGGGGGATTACCCGCCCTTTGCCCCGTCCATAGAAGGACGGCATCTCCTGGGAACGGACACCGTGGGCCGCGATGTGCTGGCCCGCCTGATCTACGGGTTCCGCACGGCCATCTTCTTTGCCCTGGGGCTTCTGCTGGTGACCTACGGGGTGGGGGTGGGGGTGGGCTGCCTCATGGGGTACCTGGGGGGGCGCTTTGACCTTTTTGTCCAGCGGCTCATTGAGATCTGGTCCAACGTGCCCTTTTTGTACGTGGTGATCATCATCGCCTCGGTGATGACCCCGGGCTTCTGGACCCTCATCATCCTCATGGCCCTGTTCAGCTGGATGGGCATGACCTGGGTGATGCGCACCATGACCTATCGGGAACGGGAACGCGAGTACGTCCTGGCCGCCCGGGCCATGGGCGCCTCCCGGAGCCGGATTATTTTTCGTCACATCCTGCCCAACACCCTGGCCGTGGTGGTGACCTATGCCCCGTTTTCCGTGTCTGGAGGGATCGTTGCCCTGACCTCCCTGGATTACCTGGGCTTCGGCTTGCCCGCGCCCACCCCGAGCTGGGGAGAGCTGCTCAATCAGGGATGGGCCAACATGGATGCCTGGTGGATTGCCGGGGCGGTCATCGTGGCCTTGACCCTGGTGCTCACCACCGTCACCTTTGTGGGAGAGGCGGTGAGGGAGGCGTTTGATCCGAAGATGTATACGTATTATGAATAGTGAATGGTGAGTAGTCAGTAGTGAATGGTGAATAGTTGGTGGTGAATGGTGTGATTGTGCCGAGGGTGAGGGGGCACGCTGGTTATAGGGAAAACAGGTGATAGGAAAAACGGGTGATAGGAAAAACGGGGGAATAGGGGAGGCTAAGGGCGAAAGGCGAAAGGGGGCGGGCGGCGTGTGGGCGAGCCCGGAGGTTTTTATTTTTATCAGGAGAACAGAATGCGACAACAGGTGATGGCTCGGTTCATCGTTTTGACTTTGGCTTTTTTGGTGTGGGGGGGGACCTGCGTGGCAGGCGAAACCCTGCCCGAAGGGATAACGTGGCTGACCAACCATGAGGACCCGGTCTTTGCCTCCCCCCATGCGGTCAAGGGCGGGGTGTTTCGAAGCGCCATTGCCAGCTACCCTTTGACCTTCCGCACCGTGGGGCCGGACTCCAACGGCAGCTTCCGGAGCAACATCGGGGCCAACCAGATGAGCCTGGTGGCGCTTCATCCCAACACCGAGCGGATCATTCCGGCCCTGGCCACCCACTGGGCCTTCGGGGATGACAAGAAGACCATGTACTTCAAGCTCGACCCCAGGGCGCGCTGGTCCGACGGGGTGCCGGTGACAGCCGGGGATTTTGCCTATACCATGGAGTTCATGCGTTCCAAGGATATCGTGGCACCCTGGTACAACCGGTATTACACCGAGGAGATCGAAAAGGTCATCGTCTACGACGACCACACCCTGGCGGTGGTGAGCACCAGGGCGGAGCCGGATCTGCACTTGAAGCTCACCATTTCACCCACCCCGCGCCACTACTACGGCAAGATCGGAAAAGATTTCGTTGGGCGGTACAACTGGAAGATCGTTCCCAACACCGGTCCTTACCAGATCAGTTCCTTTAAAAAGGGAAAAGAGGTGGTCTTTACCCGGAAAAAGGACTGGTGGGCCAAGGACCTTCACTACAACAAGGGCCGGTACAACGTGAACAAGGTGATTTTCCGCGTGGTCCGGGACTTCAACACCCAATGGGAGTATTTCCGCAAAGGGCGTTTCGACACCTTCCGCATCACCTATCCCAAGTACTGGTACCGCAAGAGCGCTACCGAGGTGGTGGACAAAGGGTATGTGGAGCGGATCTGGTTTTTCAACGACACCAGGCGTCCGCCCCAGGGTTTTTACCTTAACGAGGACCGGGAGATTTTCAAAGACCGCAACGTGCGCCTGGCTTTTGCCTATGCCATGAACGTGGACAAGGTGATCAATAAAGTGCTCCGGGGCGACTATTTCCGTCTGAAGCAGGCCTACCAGGGGTACGGAGAGTACACGGACGAGACCATTGAAGCGCGTCCCTACGACATCGACAAGGTGGCCGAGTACATGACCGCCTCGGGGTGGACCCGGGGAGGCGATGGCATCTGGGAGAAAGAGGGCAAACGGTTCTCCGTGGAAGTGAGCTACTCTTTTGATGAGATCACCGAGCGGCTTGTGGTGCTCAAGGAAGAGGCCAAAAAGGCCGGAGTGGAGATCCGCATTCAGAAGCTGGACAATTCCGCGGCCTTCAAAAAATTCCTGGAGAAGCGGCACGACGTGGCCATGATGGCCTGGTCCACCAGCTTCCACCCGAGGTACTGGCAGACCTACCACTCGGACAACGCCCACAAGCCCCAGACCAACAACATCACCAATACGGACAACAAAGAGCTGGACAAATACATCGACCGCTACCACAACTCCCTGGACGAAGAAGAGCGAAAAGTCCTCTCCCGTAAAATCCAGCGCATGCTTCACGACCAGGCCAACTTTGTGCCCACCATGATGGTGCCCTATTTCAGGCAGGCATACTGGCGCTGGTGGCGGCTGCCCGAGCCCCCAGGCACCAAGCACTCCAGTGACCTCTTCGACCCCTTTGGCGACAGCGTGCTCTGGTACGACAAGGCGCGTCACGAGGAGACCAAAAAGGCCATGAAAAAGAAAAAGGCCTTTGAGCCGGTGACCATCATCGACGAGACCTTCAAGCCGAAAGGATAAGCATGGCAGACGATCTTCGGCAGGCGGACGACCCCATCCTCTCGGTGCGGGGGCTTACCGTGGCCTTTGACACCGAGGCCGGTGTGGTCAGGGCCGTGGACAAGGTGGGTTTTGAGCTGAACCGCGGGCGTACCCTGGGGATCGTGGGGGAATCCGGCTGCGGCAAGAGCGTGACGGCCCTTTCGGTCATGCGCCTGCTGCCGCGGCCCATGGCCCGCATCGAAGAAGGGGAGGTGGTGCTGGACGGCACCGACCTTCTGGGCCTCTCCGCCGATGCCATGCAGACGGTGAGGGGCGCTTCCGTGGCCATGGTCTTTCAGGAACCCATGGCTGCCTTGAACCCGGTGCATACCCTCTTCAAACAGGTCTCCGAGCCCCTGCGCATTCATCGGCCCGAGATGGGAAAAAAAGAGTTGCAGGCCGAGGTGGTGCGCCTTCTTTCCGCCGTGGGCATTCCCGATGCCGAGAGCCGCCTGTCCGCCTATCCCCACCAGCTCTCCGGCGGGATGCGTCAGCGGGTGATGATCGCCATGGCCCTGGCCCTGTCGCCCTCCATCCTCATTGCCGATGAGCCCACCACCGCCCTGGATGTCACGGTGCAGGCCCAGATCCTTGACCTGATTCGGGATATCCGTACCTCCATGGGCATGTCCGTGATCTTTATTACCCACGACCTGGGCGTCATTGCCGAGCAGTGTGATGACGTGGTGGTGATGTATGCGGGCAAGGTGGTGGAACGGGCCACGGTAAAGATCCTTTTTTCCGACCCCAGGCACCCCTACACCAAAGGGCTCCTCGCCTCCATGCCCCGGCTCGATTCTCCGCGCAAAACCCGCTTGGAGACCATCACCGGCCAGGTGCCCGGGCTTATGGAGCTGCCTTCGGGCTGCCGGTTCAGGAACCGCTGCCCCCACGTCATGGAACGATGCGCAGCCGAGGTGCCGTCCGACCTGGTGGTGGGCCAGGGCCATGAGGTGGCCTGCCACCTGTACGACCACCAAGGGGCTTGATTCGACCCAACGGTCAAGGTCGTTGCCAAAAGCCTGCCTTCGGCGACCCTGCCGGGGGCCAAGCTTTTGAAAAGTGAGACAGACGGGTTGTGTAAAATGTAAAGGGTGCGCAATCGTCTTTTTATGTGGGGGACGCGTTACCGGGGAGGCAGGGTGCGCTTGCGCACCGCCGAAGAATCGTAACGGTCATAAAACTATCTGTGCAGGTTACCGTCACGCCGTATAGACATAGCAAAAGATGGCGGTTTTCCAAACAAATGGTGCGCAAGCACACCCTACAGGATGTCACATAAACAGGTGCCAGGTTTTATTCTTCTTCTCGCTCCCAGGCTCTGCCTGGGAGCGAAAGGTACCCCGATACAAGGGCCTCGCCCCTTAACGCTGGTACCCAACACGGGCGAAGCCCGTCAGCAAATGCGCAGGGCGAGGAACGAGCCCCGGAGCATTTGCGATCCAGGGTTCCAAGGGCTCAGCCCTTGGCCGCCGGAGGCAGGTATTTTACTCTTTTTGGACACGTTGCAATGATTGGAAGGAGCGGCACGGCATGTTGACGGTGAAGGATCTGGTGAAATACTTTCCGGTGACGGGGGGCGTCTTCAAGCGCAAGGTGGGGAATGTCCACGCCGTTGACGGGGTCTCCTTTTCCGTGGCCCCGGGCGAGACCCTGGGGCTGGTGGGGGAGTCCGGGTGCGGCAAGAGCACCCTGGGGCGCACCCTGGCGGCTTTGTACGAGGCCACCTCCGGCAGCGTGCGTTTTGACGGCACGGATCTCACCACCCTCACCGAAAAAGAACTGAAACCTTTCAGGCGTCGGATCCAGATGGTGTTTCAGGACCCGTTCGAGTCCCTCAACAGCCGCCACAGCGTGGGGGAGATCATCCAGGAACCTCTGGTGATCCACGGCATCGGGGACGGGCCGTCCAGGCGAAAGCGTGTGGCCGAGCTTCTGGACCAGGTGGGGCTGCCCCGGTCTGCGGAGAGTCGGTTTCCCCATGAGTTTTCGGGTGGCCAGCGCCAGCGCATCGGCATTGCCCGTGCCATCGCCCTTTCCCCGGACCTTTTGATTTGCGACGAGCCGGTGTCGGCCCTGGACGTCTCCATCCAGTCCCAGGTGATTAACCTTCTCCTCGACCTTCAGGAGGAGATGGGGCTCACCACCCTGTTCATCGCCCACGATCTGGCCGTGGTACGCCTGGTGTCGGATCAGGTGGCCGTCATGTACCTGGGCAAGATCGTGGAGCAGACCGACGCCGACACCATCTACCGCGAGCCCCTGCATCCCTACACCCAGGCGCTGATCTCCGCCATCCCCGTACCCGAGCCCGGGGCGCAGGGAAACCGCATCATCCTTAAGGGCGATGTGCCGTCTCCCATCCACCCCCCGTCCGGGTGCCGGTTCCATACCCGCTGCCCCCACGTGATGGACATCTGCCGCACCACAGAACCCGAGTTCCTGGACCAGGGGAAAGGGCACCTCGTGGCCTGCCATCTGTACGAGCCCCCAGTGGTTTAGGTACTTGGAAAAAGCATGCCTTCGGCGGCGAGGGTGGCGAAGCCACTATAGCGAAAGCACCTCGAAAGCTTATTGTGTTTGCGCATGTTCCTTTGTTCCTATGGTCAAATCCCAGCGGTATTCTGGCGAGCTATTGTGTGATTATTTGTTTCCGACAGCTTAACCCGGATATTTTATAAGAAAATAGCCAGGCCGATCCGCTTACGTACGGGGGCAGCCCGTCAGCAAATGCGTCGGGCGAGGAACGAGCCCGGAAGCATTTGCGATCCTGGGGTGCAGGGGCTTAAGCCCCTGCACGCCGGAGGCACGATTTTTTAAACCGATTTTGTCCTTGGAGGCCTTTGTGTCCCACTCTCTTTTTACCCGGCGCGTGATCTTTCTGATCCGCGCCATCCCTTCCGGCCGTGTGTGCACCTACGGCCTTCTGGCCGCGTCCGCGGGAAACCCGCGGGGGGCGCGCCAGGTATCCCGCATTCTCCACAGCTGCTCTGAAACGGAGGGGCTGCCCTGGCACCGTGTGGTGAACCGCATGGGGCGGATCTCTCTGACCGGCTCGTCCCGGGATGTCCAGGCCGGTCTTCTTGCTGCCGAAGGTGTTGTCTTCGGCCCGGACGGCGGTCTGGATCTGGATCGCTATCTGTGGGTTCCTTCCGAAATCTCTTTTTCTTGACAATCTTCTGCAAAACCTCTACCCCTAAAACAGGGAGTAATTCCCGCGACAGGGCAACTCATAGCGACCGGATAACGCAAGGAGGGCGCGACCATGAGGCCACAGAAATTGAAAGAGATCGTTATCAACCGGGACTGGTGCAAGGGGTGCGGGGTCTGCATCCACTTTTGCCCCAAGGAGGTCCTGGAAAAAGACCCCTTTGACAAGGTGGTTGTGGCCCATCCGGAAAAATGCACCTGCTGCAGGCTCTGTGAGCTGAGGTGCCCGGAGCTCGCCAGCGAAGTGATCGTGGAAAAGTGAATCGCCCATACCATTTGCTGATGTGACAAACGCTCAGGATCTTTAACCGTTGCGCTCCGAATGAGGCTGCCCATATGGAAGAGACCGTTGTGTTCGTTCAGGGAAACGAAGCGTGTGTGGAAGGGGCCCTGTATGCCGGGGTCGGATTTTTTGCGGGCTACCCCATCACGCCCTCCACGGAGATTGCAGAACTTCTGGCAAGGCGGTTGCCGAAGCGCGGGGGGCGATTTATTCAGATGGAGGATGAGATCTCCTCCATGTGCGCCATTGTCGGTGGGTCGCTCACGGGCAACAAGGTGATGACCGCCACCAGCGGTCCGGGTTTTTCCCTGATGCAGGAGGCACTGGGCTACGCGGTGATGACCGAGATCCCCTGCGTTATTGTCAACGTGCAGCGGGGCGGCCCGTCCACGGGAAACCCCACCCATGTGGCCCAGGGGGACGTCAACCAGGCACGCTGGGGCACCCACGGCGACCATGCCATCATCACCCTTACCGCTTCCAATCACCAGGACGTCTTTGCCATGACCGTCCACGCCTTTAACATGGCCGAGACCTACCGCACCCCTGTTATTCTCCTCTTTGACGAAGTCATTGGTCACATGCGGGAAAAGCTCGTGATCCCCGAGCCCGGCGTATTGCCTGTGGTGGATCGGCTCCGCACCTCGGTAAAGCGGGGGGTGGACTATCACCCCTACCTGCCCCGGGAGGACGGGCGGCTGCCCATGAGCGACTTCGGCGGGGTACACCGATACAACGTCACCGGCCTCTATCACGACATGTGGGGGTTCCCTTCGGGCAAGCCCGAGGTGGTGGAGAGCCTCTTGAACCACCTGGTGGACAAGATCGAAACCAACGTCCACGAGATCACTCGCTACAAGGAAGCGTACCTGGAGGACGCGGAGGTGATCCTCCTCTCCTTTGGCTCGGCCGCGCGATCGGCCCTCCACACCGTGGAGAACCGGCGCAGGCGGGGCGAGAAACTGGGTTATTTGGAGCTGCAATCCATCTGGCCCTTTCCGTCGCTTCTTGTGCGGGAAAAGTGCCGGAACGCCACGAACATCGTGGTGGTGGAGATGAACAAGGGGCAGGTGACCGAGGCGGTGAAGGCGGCCGTGGACAACCCGGAACGGGTCTTTCTGGCCAACCGCATCGACGGGGAGCTGATCTCCCCCACCAACATCAAGAACATCCTGCGGATCATCCAGGGCAAGGGGGTGTAGATGGGGACCCGAGACTATATCCGGGAGCGTTTTTTTCCGCACATGTGGTGCCCGGGATGCGGCCATGGCACGGTGCTGAACTGTCTGGTCCGGGCCATTGAGGAGCTGGCCGTGGACAAGAGCGACATCGTGGTCACCTCCGGTATCGGATGCTCGGCGCGGATCTCAGGGTACGTGGATTTTCACTCCCTGCACACCCTCCACGGCAGGGCCCTGGCCTTTGCCACGGGCGTGAAGTTCACCCAGCCGGAGCTTACCCTCATCGTGCCCATGGGGGACGGGGACGCCCTGGCCATCGGGGGCAACCATTTTATCCACGCAGCCCGGCGGAACATCGACATCACGGCCGTTGTGATGAACAACCGGATCTACGGCATGACCGGCGGGCAGTACTCTCCCATGACCTGCCCGGACGCCATGGCCACCACCGCGCCGTACGGCAACATCGACAACGCCTTTGACGCGGTGGAGCTTGCTCGGGCAGCGGGTGCCTCCTTTGTGGCTCGCACCACAACCTACCACGCCAAGGAGGGGATCCAGATCCTGAAAAAGGCCATCCAGCACAAGGGGTTTTCCGTGGTGGAGTTTTTAAGCCAGTGCCCCACCCAGTTCGGCCGGAGAAACCAGCTGGCAGATGCTTCGGCCATGCTGGAGTACTTTAAGACAAACACCGCCCCCATCGGGTCGGCCAAGGCCAGGGAGAATCCCGATATCCTGGAACGGGGGATTTTTGTGGAGGAGGAACGAACCGAATACTGCGACGCCTACGAGGCGGTGATCCGCGAACATGTGAAGGGGGAGTGACCATGGAAAAATACCGCATGGTGTTTTCGGGATCAGGGGGCCAGGGCGTCATCACCGCCGCCATCATCCTTGCCGAGGCAGCCGTCCTCCACGAGGGGCTCGTGGCGGTTCAGTCCCAGTCTTACGGCGCGGAGGCCAGGGGCGGGGCAACACGGGGAGATCTCATCATCTCTGAGTTTCCCATCCTCTTTCCCAAGGTGACCCAGCCCAATGTGCTGGTGTGCCTGACCCAGGAGGCCTACGACAAATTCACCCCCATTATCCGGCCGGGGGGCCTGCTCCTCTCCGACGAGCGGTTTGTGGCGCCCCGCAAAAAAGTCGACGCCCGTCAGGTGAGCCTGCCCATGTTCCAGTCGGTCATGGAAGAGCTTGGCGACCCCGTGGCCTTCAATATCTGCATGCTGGGGGCGCTTATGGGACTCATCGGCGTGGTGCGCATGGAATCGATTCGTGCCGTCATTGAAAAGCGGGTGCCCGAGGCATACGTGGAAATGAACAGCAAGGCCCTGGACCTGGGGCATGGGTTGGCCGAGGCGTTAACGGCTTGAGCAGAGCAGGGGGGAACTCTTCAGATCAACACAAGCCTCCGGCGGCAAGGTGTACCACCTTGAAAGTAGATTGCGAATGCGCTTTGCCCCTCGTTCCCCGGGTCAAATCCCATTCGCCTTTCAAACAAACGTCGATCGTAACTATTCAGCTCAAAAAAGCCTCCGGCGGCCCTGCCGGGGGCCAAACTTTTAAAAAGTTTGACAAACAGGTCTTGAGTAAGCCTTCCAGGCTCTGCCGAAACACTTTTGACATTTTCTTAGGAAAGTTTTTTGCGGAGCTTTTTTCAAAAAGCGACCCGCCGGAGGCTTCTTTAACCATGATGTCCCTGAGGGACGAAGGGAAAGAGCATGTGCGAACCTGGGGTGCAGGGGATTTATACCCTGCCCGCCGGAGGCCGGCTTAATAAACGCTGATATTTTTTCATGAATCGGGTGTCGATGAAGGTCTTGATGTGGAAGGCGAGGCGACCGGCCGTGGTGAATCCATTTTTGTGCAGGTAGCCCGTGTTTTCCCCCAGGTTGAAGATAAGGAGATAGCTGCCCTTCGGGTCAAAGGGGGAGAGGGGAGTCCCTTCGAGCCGTGCCAGGAGGTTGTCGCGCAGCACGGCATTCTGGCGCACCGCATAGACCCCCACCTTGGCCAGGGGCTCGGGCTCGAAGTGGATGCAGTCCCCGCCGCCGAAGATGTCCGGGTGGTCCGTACACTGAAGATATCGGTTGACCGTCAGGCCGCCGTCCGGGCCCGTGGGCAGGCCGGAGTCGGCAAAGAGGGTGGAGGGCCGCACGCCGGTGGCATCCACGACGACGTCTGCGTGTTGGCAAGCGCCGGAGACCAAGGTCACGGCGTTTTTTTCGGCCCGGGCCACGGCATTGTTCTCCATGAGTTTGATGCCCCGTTTGCTCAGGCGCCCGGTTACCCCCTGGCGGATGGTGTCCGGAAACGATTCCAGAAACCGCCTTCGTGCGTGGATGGTGATGACGGGGGGCTCTCCCCGGGCCGTCTTGATGAGTTGGAGGATGTTTCCCGCCACCTCTGCCGACGAGGGCCCTCCCCCTGCAACGGAGATGTGAAGGGCCGTCTCCCGGCACCGGTCCAGGATGGCCTGCCTGAGGGAGAGGAGCGATTCAATGGGCTTTACAGGAAAAACCTCTGCGTCCGGGGCCTTTTCAAAGGGGCTTTTGACAAAGCTCCCCACGTTGGCGGACAGCACGTCGTAGCTGAGTCGCTCCCCGGACGCCAGCCGGACCGTTTTTTCAGACGGATCGATGGCCACGGCAAGGCCCGTAACAAACCGGCCCCCGCCGGCTCTCACCGCCGCTTCGGTGTCAAAACGGATCTCTTCCGGCGTAAAGGTACCGCCCAGCATGCCGGGACCCATGCCAGAGTAGTAGTGGTGGCGGCTCGGGGCCACCACCGTGATCTCATGGCCGTGCTCGCCAATGGCCGAAAGGGCCACCAGGGTTTCCAGATGGGCATGTCCGCCCCCCAGCAGGAGAAGCTTTTTATTCATGGGAACCTCGTGTGTTGGTGCCAGGTGGGGGCACCTGGAAACCCAATGGCGAATGCATGGAAGCATCCATTATACCATCACTTTCGGGGCATTCGCGTGATGTATGACATGGAGCCACCGTTTTTGCAGGATAGGCCCGTGTCATTCGTCTGGAAGCGCTTGAAATTTAATTGGCTTTAACCGGAGTAACTCCGGTGTTCAGAGATATTTTTTATCGTGTGGCGTTGCCACTCCCTGGACACCAGGTTCGGAAATGCTATTTCGTTCCCAGGCTCTGCCTGGGAATGTTGCACGGAGGCTGTGCCTCCATGATTGCAATGTATTCACCCTGTAAGTCTTATCCATTATGCCACACTACGTCATTTTCGAAAGGCAGAGGCTGGCAACGAGAAAATGGATATGACAAAGCCCGTCCATAAAAGTGGGCAGACGGTTCGGCTCATGTCAGGACCATTAAAGGTAAAAGCAGAAATAGATGAAAAAATGGATTGTGTGTTTGATTGTGTTCAATCTCATGGGGTGCGCCACCGCTCCCATGGTGAAGCAACGAAAAACCGTCAAGATGGTTCACGTGCCCCCTGCGGGCCGTGCCCAACCCTCGGGCGTTAAGGCAAAGCTCGACGCCCGGTATGCTGACTGGAAAGGGGCTCCCTACAGAATGGGGGGCAACAGCAAAAGCGGGGTGGACTGTTCCGGTTTTGTCCACCGGACTTTTCGGGAGACCTTTGGGGTAACCATCCCGAGAACCACCCGCCGCCTTGCCAAAACAGGCGCGCCGGTCAAAAGAAACGAACTGCGCGTAGGTGATCTGGTGCTCTTTAAAACAGGCATCACCCTTCGCCACGTGGGCATCTACATGGGCAACGATACCTTTCTCCATGTCTCCACCCACAAAGGCGTCACCGTCTCCAGCCTGAACAACCCCTACTGGCGAAAACGGTACTGGACGGCCCGGCGGGTGAAGCACTAATCAAGAGATTTTGCCTTATAGCGGGCCTGCCGGGTGGCCAGATTTTTAATCCGTCTTCGTCCAAGGGCTACGGCGCGACAAGAAAGTATGGCACACAGGTCTTGCGGACGCCCCGGAACGGTGGAAAGGTATCGGCAAGTCGATTGTTTTTAGCATATCGGACACACAGGAGCGTTTTGTTCTTACAGGGGGTGGATCACGCTGGTCACCACGCCCCATACGCTGAAATCGTTCGCTTCCGTTACCTCGATGGGCTTATAGCGGTCGTTTTCCGCCTCAAGGAATATTCGATCCCCCTGACGCCTAAGGCGCTTTACTGTCAGCTCTCCGTTTAAAACGGCAATGACCACACGCCGATCCGTGGGCTCCAGGGAGCGGTCCACGATCAAGAGGTCCTCCGGGTGAATCCCGGCTCCGATCATGGAGTCGCCTGTTACGCGCACAAAAAAGGTGGCGGCCGGGTGCCGCACCAGATATTCGTTCAGGTCCAGGGACCCCTCCACAAAATCTTCCGCCGGAGACGGGAATCCCGCAGCAACCCGGCTCATGAACAGGGGCCTTCGGCACGACACCGAGGTGTCGGCCTTGTTTATTCGTTTAATCTTCATACCGCCCAATATATCCCATCCCGATCATATCCGCAAAAGCCGGTTCGTACCCTATGGGGTACTCTTCCATCTTGGGTGCATGGTCGTTTCTTCGTGAGCTGCAGGGGCAGTTCCCTCACCGACTTTGGTCGCAGGGGAACCGTTCGGGGTATGGGCAAAGGCTCCCTCAATGTTCGCGTAAATCGAATCACTCGGGGGAGCCTTCGTTTTGTACTTTGAGGGCGGCTGTTTTCGGGAAGGGTTATCTTTTTTCACCGAGGGAGTTGATTTCTGTCAGCCGGTTTCCTTCGAACACCAGGCTATAATAGTACGTGCTGTTGTAATTTGTCGTTTTGATGGTCCACTCCTCGATCTTCATCACCCGGATCCTTTTTTCTGACGTGGAGCCATGGCTGGCTTCGGTCTCCACGCGATCGATGTAGCCCAGGATCTCCTTTGAGACGGGTTCTCCGCAAATCATGCGGACTGATCCCTTTGAATCCCCGACTGAGATGGTGTCATTTCCGTATCTCAGGGCAAAGGCAGGGGCTGAGGCCATGATGACAAAACATAGTGCGATGATGATTCGTTTCAGCATGTCAACTATTCCTTTCATGGGGGAGGCTGTGTGTACCCGGTTTCGGTGACGAGCGCGCAGCTATCAGGGTGATTTCTTCCAGGTGTTTCTGATCATCCCCTGAAGACTCTCTGATATCTTGACACAATCACTTGGGCTTGCAAATAAAAATACTTTTGCTTTTATATGTAAGTATTGAGGCTCTATTGGTTACGGACGTAATGCGACGGGCTTATTATTCACATTGTGAGGATAATCGTCGGGTGCGGCTTCCGCAGCGCTTTTGGTGGCAATGAGCCACATTGGCTTTCGAGAAAGGCGTGCGCACGGTGAACCCCGCGCTGTCCCGTTTGGTTTTATGCAATTCCGCAGGAGACGGCAATGGTCATGGCACAAGGGCTCTATCAGCCCCCGATGCCATTGGTGCGAGCCAAAGCCCTTACCTTTTTTTTTTCATGTAACACGACAGCGCTTCCTGAAGCGTCGAGGCTGCAAGGCCCGAGCAATGCGTGTCTTCATCGGGTAATTTCCCGACTGTTTCCAAAACCCGTTCACCGGTAATGTTTGCCAGCTCATCCGGGTCTTTGCCGATGGCAAGCTCTGCTGCAAAGGAGCCGCACAGAGAACTTGAGGCACAGCCATTGGTGAAATAGGAGGCCTCGGTAACCCGGTTGTCCGAAAACTTCAGGTAGATTTCCATGGTGTCCCCGCAAGACCCCGTCAACGAGGCAAAGGCGTCGGGGTTCTCCATTTTGCCCTGAAAACGGGGGTTCCTCCAACGCTCAAATCCTTTTTCACCAAACGACTCTTTAGCGTCCTCAAAAATTTCATCCTGAAGGTTGTCCAAAAAAGCATCTAAATTATCCATGTCTTAATCCTGTCTTATTTTTTATAAGCACAACCGATTGATGGGTTATGCCCTCATTTGCACGTTGCCATGGTCAGGGCAGAGGCACCTCCCATGGGCTTGCTCACACCCCTTTTATTCTCGGCCCTTCGGTTCTCAATCATAGGTGAAATTTATTTTTCTTCAAGGGTGAACATGAGATAAAAAATTTCAACTCCCGCATTGTGTATAGCTTCCTGCCGTGTGATCTCTGTATGGGTTGGCGTATCGTTACGCCCCGACATGTCGGGAGACTCGTCCTAGGTCGTGACGGTGGGGGCAGGTAGGGTGCGGTCCCCGCACCGCTTTTTGTTGCGTGAACCGTATTCATTCATCTTTGACGGTAGGGGGATGCAATGAAACCATGCAACGTATTTGGTCAGAGTCAGGCAGGGTTGGGAGGGGCAGGGAGGTGTCAAACGTGCAGGTACAGCCCCTTTCCCACACACTCGGCAATACACGATGATGCTGCGTGACATAAGTCAGAACAGCTTCGTGTTTTCTAAAAGAAAATCGGGGGCCACACACCGTCCCTTGTGAGGCCGGAAAGAGGGCATTTTGTCAAATGTGTAGGTGTGACCCCTTTACTGGATCACTCATCATTCAAATATATCGCTTTGAAAAACCATCCACCTTCAGCTCCTTCGATATCTTTCTCAAAGGCATCCTTGTTGCTTGTGCGTGAAGCCATGCCCCACGTACGTGGGATGCTCTTGTCAATCAGGAGTTGGAACATATCAGGACTGTTTTTGAACGTTACCCTTTGACCGCTTTTGAGGAAGACGTGGGTCTTCCAGTTTATCCAAACCATTTGAATGTCGTTGGTCTTGAACTCAAGCGGAAGACGTTTCGTGTATATGATGCACGTCCAATTATCGTTCGAATTGTCATATTGAAGTTTCCATACAAGCCCTTTGGTAAGACAATAAAAAGCAGCTCCTGTAAAAAGATAGAAGGGACAAAAGAAAGTAAAAAAGACCTGGGTTGGTAAAAGAGATAAATGATCGGTGGTATTGTTCAAAGACGGGTCTATTAAAAATACAAAGTATGTTGTAATGAACGCCACCAGTAATAAGGCAATAACGACAAGGAGAGGGTTGAATCTTAAACCTTTTTCAGGGATCTCTATCGTGACGTGTTCGCCGTCTTTCATCTTAATCCTTAAATCGTGTATTCTTTATTGTATTGTTAAAGGACTCATTACTGATGCTATTCTCGTGCTGTCAATTAACAGGACTTAATATTTACTGTGATGCAATATCTTTTGTAAAGTAGAAGCTGAGAGACTTAAGTCCTTTCGCTCCAGGGTAGTCAATCTACAATTGAACGAGGGATGTATAGCGTATAGGGGGTCGTGCGTATAGGGGGGCGCACCTACACATTTGACAAAATCCTCCACCCAACCGATGCTGCGGCGGGTAGGTAACGGCTCCCGCATTGCTTTGTGCAACACGAAACCGTATCGGTTTTCGGAAAATGCGGTGCGCACGGCGCACCCTACAATTCCCCGTGGGAGTATTCGCTTTTCCGGCTCCTGAGTTCGCAAGGTGGCACTCGGGGTGATGTAGGAGAGGGGAGGGCGTTTGTGAAAAAAACAGCCGTAAAGAGTTGCCTCTTTACGGCTGTTGTATGGGGTAAATCCGAGATGTGCAGTGTTTTGTAAATCTCTGAATTTATAAGCTTTTATGGAGCGGGAAACGGGACTTGAACCCGCTACCCTATGCTTTTTTATGTGTTAAATCAGTATGTTAAAAAATGGCTGCACAAATTTTGCACAAATTCATCTTTTCTTTCGCTTCAACGGAAGCACCTCTCCATGCATCTTGGCGCGGATAGTCGCCACAGTCTGATAGGCCGAATCATCCTCCACATCACAGTACCGATTAAAGGCCGGGTTGGATAACCCGGACGCTCTTTTTGCGGCTTCGCGGCCCAGGAGTTTTGCTGTCTCCGTGGCCGTGGTGTGCTTGGTCCCGGGGTAGAGGCTTACGCCGAAGAGGCCGATGGACTCCGCCGCGTTCTTCCACATCTTGGCCAGGTAGCGGATGCCGAAGGGGCTGTCCGGTTTGGCCAGGGCGTTGCCGGCGGCGTGTCTGAAGAAGGGCATGTCCGGGTGGGCGGGGTATCGTTCCTGGAGACGCTTCCACTCCTCGATGTGATCGGGGTGGAGGTGGATCCGCTTGAACTTGTTTTTGAGCTTGGTGGGATTCTTGATGGTGAGCCACCCGTCATCGCCCAGGCTGTCCTCGGTGAGCCTGCGCAGATCCGTGGGGCGGATGGCGGTGTAGGTGCGGAGCATGTCGCAGCCGAAGGCCACCTTGGGGTTGGGGTGTTCCTCCAGGGCTTCGATGACTTTGTTCTGGGTGTCCCAGTCCGTGTAGTTGCGCCAGCCGAGTTCAAAATCAATTTTAGGAAAGATGGGCATCTCGGCCAGGGTGATGATGTTGCCACGGGCAAGGCACCACTTCCAGAAATCGGAAAGCTGGCTGCAATGGTTGAAGCGGGTTTTCTCGGAGATGTCCGGGATGGAATAAAGATAGTCTTCGATGTCGGCCCCGTTGATCTCCCGCACGTTTGTGGGGCCGAAGAACGTGGAGGCGCGGTTGATCATCCGGGCAATGTCTTTGTAGCTGGACCGGTCTTTTTTTCGGCGAAGGTATTTGGGGGCCAGGGAGATGAAGGAGTTGGGCCTCTCCTTTTTATAATCCTCCGGGTTGAAGCGTTCCTGCCGGATTCCCTTTTCATGGCGCAGGTAGTTGAGGTGCTGTGCGGCCGACTCATAGCTTCCATGGTTTGCGAAGATCCCGCCGGGAAACCGCACGATGAATCTGGTGGCCCCCATGTCGGGATGCTTCAGGCAGAAGCATCCGTGGCGGCGTTCATCGTGAATCAGCTTGCCGCCGCAGACCGCACATTTTTGACGTGTTGCAATAGACCCCTTCATGCACAGCCCTCCCGTTGCATTCCCTCTGTTGAATGCACCAGTGTGTGTATGTCGGGACCGTCGTAACATGAGGAGGTATCAGCCTAAAACAAGAAAGTCTGAGAAAGAATCGCGCAGGGGCGGCGCGCGTTGTCATTGGTGGGCTTGGCCACCAGGGCGCCGTTGTCGAATACCAGTGTCTCTCCAATCAGATCCGGATCGGCAAGGATGGCATGTTTCAGGCAGTACAGCAGGTGCTCGGCATCGGGCACAGTGGCATCGATGCGGTGCCAGGGCCCGGGTGGGTTTCTCATTTCAAACAGGTGGGAGTGCCAGTCACCCCGGCGACAGGTACGGATTTGAAGGACGCGGTAAAGTGTCATGTGTCTGCCTCGTTCTGCTTCAGTGGGTTTGGGTATGGACGGGGTCAAATGGCCAGGGCGTGATCTGCAAAGGAGGAGCCCGCGGTGTCTTCATGGGTGAAGCACCAGGCGCACAGGGTATGATTGCCCTTGGCCACCTGTCGCTTGTTGCAGCACGAGCAGAGCTTGACGGACGGATCTATTTTTTTGATGGCCGGGCCTTTCTGGGTAGACGAGAAAAGACGGCTGATGGTGGGCTGGGTCACGCCGTAGAGGATGGCCACGTAGGTTTGCGTGTGGCCTTCGTCCAGGAGGTGAAGGATTTCATCAACAGGTAAATGGGATTTGCGTCCGCAGGTTGCGGGCCGGATCTGAGGCATGGTGTCTCCCCCTTTGGGCTTGATGTCAAACCTTCCGGGGCAAACACAAAGAGCCCATACCGGAAGGACCGGATATGGGCCGATGTTTATCGGGGTGAGAGAATTTCAACCTATCGGAATATACCGAACAGGTCAAATGGTTGAGGCCATTTTTTTACAGCCTTCGGCCCAACACAAAAAGCCCATGGCAGCAGGCGCCTATGGGCTTTGTTGTTTTTTGATTGTCTGGCCGTTGATTAGTTGCGGTAACGGCCAATGCCCAGGAAGAAGACGTCTATTGTCGGTTCTCCCTGTTTCGTGCCCACGGCTTGCATAAGTGCAGAAGGCGGTGGGCTGGAGGTGAGGCAAATGAGCCCTGTGATCATGGCACCGAAAAGAGCGGCGGTCAGCATCAGCGTTACAATCCACCGCTTGCTTATGGCGGGGGCAAGGGCGATGGGCTGTTGATGTGTGCTGCGCTTCGGAGGTGTGTTGGGCTGGGCTTCGGTTGCGAGGGCTTCCATCTGCGATTCCAATGCATCGTGATTCATAATACCTGCTTTATCTCCTTTGAATTTCAGGAGATGCCCGTTTAGCGCAGGTGTTGGCATAGTGCAACCTGTGGGGGAATGTACAAGCAAAAAAAGGCCCGGCATCTGTGTGGATGCCGGGCCTTTGTATTTTAGATTTGTGGCAATAAGCGCATTGGTTACTGCTATGAAACGCCGGGTATCTACACGACCAACCTAAGCCACTTGTTCATATCGCTATCGTTCACATCCCTGCCGTCCCCACTTTCCCGGGGTGTCGTGAAATATTCATAGGCCAGGGCAATGAACCGGGCTTTCTTGTCCGGTGGGAGGAATTTGTCTTCCCTGTCCAGCCACTCTTCCACCCATTTGATAATTCGGTGCAGAACTTCCAGGTCCATTTGGAGGTCGTCTTTATTCTTTCCCGATGTTGCGGACTCATCCAGCAACATTTCTCCAATACCGGTCAATAGCCATGTGATGTTCACCCCTGCGTTTTCCGCCATTAGGGCGAGGTACTCAGCTTTGGGTAAACGTTTATGAAAGTATCCCTGCAATGTGCTGTAGGGGATGCCGGTTTTTCTTGCAAATTCACGGGCATTGCCGTTGCAGACTACGCCTACAACTGTCCGTAAACGAGATACAATCATATCCATACTTAACTTTTCCTCTTGACAATTATCCAAATCCGGTTGAAGAATACAGTTACTTAACATTTGTATATCCAAAATCGATCAGACGGGGGTGTCATGACCAAAGACTACATGTCCAAAGATCAAATTAAAAAGGCCTTGAAGGCTGTGGGCGTTCGCCCTGTTGATCTTGCCAATAAAGCAGACGTGTCTCGCTCAATGGTGAGTCAGGTCATGGCTGGGAAATATCCAGGTTCTCCGTTGAGGTGGCTGATCGCCAACACTCTTAATACGGAACCCTCAGAAATTTGGCCGCCAAATTGTTAAGTGCTCCCATCTTGCCACAATTGTTGAGTGGCGCAAGCAAAAAAGTTTAGTGGCGGGCTGGCTGTTAAGCCAGGATTGCACTTTTAAATCGAATAGATAACAGGAATGTGAAGAGGTGAATCATGTATAGACCGGAATTCATTGAGCTTTTAAGGGGCGTTCAACGGGATGTTAAAGACCATGGGGTCAAGCTGCTGGCCAACCGGTTGTCGGTTCGGCCCCAGACCCTTTATGCGGATGTGGATCCCCACTCCGTGGGGCGCCGCACCAACAAGCTGGGCCTCCTGGACTGGATGGTGGTCCTGGAGGAGACCGGGAACCTCACCAGCCTGGACGAGGTGAACCGCTATTTCAACCGGATCAGCCTGCCCATCCCCGAAGACGAGGGCGAGATCAGCCCCGTAAGCTGGATGCAATACTGCGCTTCCACCGCCAAGGAGTCAGCAGAAGCCATCAAGGTTTTGGCCGATGGCCTCAGTGACGACGGCGGCATGGACAACGCAAGGCTGGCCGAGTGCGAGAAGGAGACCTGGGAAGCTCTTCAGGCATTTGCCGGATTGTACCTGGCCATCAAGACCGAGATCGCCAAACTACAAACAATTTATGCGTAGGAGGATCAGGACATGGCAACCAAGCCAAGACTGAGACGAGCCGCACGATTAGTGGGAGATGAGTCTGGGTTCAAGGGCGCGTTTCTCATTGAGATCAATTCTGGCAATGGCTGGCTTCCCCTTGGGGACGACTCCGGGATTTTGGCCTTTCATACGAAAGAAGAGAGGGACGCCGTCATGGCTGATTATCAGGCCCGGATTGATGCGAAGGAGGATGCCGGTAATGCAACTTGAGCCAAGAGAAATTTACATCGCGGGTGACAGCCCGTACCCACGACATCTTGAAGGGCAGCTGGTGGAAGCCAGAGTCATGCAATTGGACGACTATTGGGTTCCAGCCGGGCGCTTGATCAGGGAGTTGGACCCATTTGAGTATTCGATGCGTGATGGTTGCGATGACGTTGTGGACGCTCATCATGTTTATGAAATGAGGCATGGAGGATTGATAATCATCGCTTTGGAAATTCGCCTTGCTCAAAAGAAAAATTAATTGAATGTGGGCCGATGTTTGTCGGGGTGAGAGCCACTGCCATCGGCACGGTTTAAGGGAGTTCAAATGCACAAACAGATTACATACGAAGTGGACACGGTGAAAGAGATCCAGGCCACCCTGGAGCGGGGTTCGGCCATTATTGATTACCTTGTGGGAGTTGTAGACAGGGGGGAGACGTTGACCTCTTCAGACATTGACTGGCTCACAGAGAAGTGGGGCGCGGATATTCAAGAGTGCATCAAACGGATCGGGACGGAGGGGCGTTATGTTTAAGGCAGAGGAACACGAGTTTTCCACATTTTGGTTTGAGACTTTCATTGAAACGTTCCATTGGCAGGGGCTTTCCTTTTTGGGTTTTTGGATGGGAAGCCTTGTTGCGGAAGAGATCCGAAAGAAACAGCACAGCTTCCCTTTTTTTGAGCTTACCGGAGAGCCCGGTTCCGGCAGGTATGCAATGCTCGAATTCTGTTGGAAGCTTATGGGGCAAGATGAGTACCTGGGCTTTGATCTGTTTAATGCTTCAGTATCGAATCAGCGACGGGTTTTTACGCAGGCGTCAAGCATGCCCATTGTTTTGCTCGATGCCGAGGAGGAGGCAGGAGAGAAAGGGAAACACGCCAGGAGGAAGAGGATAGATGATCTCAAGCTCTTTTATGATGGTTGCCACTCCAACGATGACCGGATGGTAAAGGGGGGCATTGTGTTTGTTCTGGACGTATCGAAATTTCAAAGTCCTGCTTTCCTTGCTCGCGTTGTTCACTGTCATACAGTGACGGATCACCACAATCAGGGCTCCCAGTTTTTTGCGAATTTTCTTGATCGCCAAACTGCCGCCAAGGTTGGGGGACTTCAGGAGGTTGTGGCACAAAACAAAACGGAAATTCTTGAAGCCTACTTCACAGTCTATGACGAGCTGGTGCCTATGTTTCGGAATGCCGGGGTCAGAAACGCACGGCATGTAAAAAACCATGCCCAGGTGGCCGCTTGTGGCCATGCCCTTTCTGTTATTTTCCCATCCATGGACCAGGATGAAAAAACCCAGCTGGCCTTTTATCTGATTGAAGAAGCATTGAAGCGTGAAGGGATGGAGGTTCGGTATGTATAGCGATAGGGACATTGAGGCTTTTACCATGACCCAGCTGCAGAAAGGAGCCTCCCATGTATGATTGCCACACCTCGAACAACCGGGCCCAGGAGATCGTCGCGGCCCTCAGGCAGGATGCCCGTTTTCAATTCAAAGAGCAGGGAGGTTATCTCCGGTACGGCATCTGCCCCAACTGCGGCAAGAAAGAGCTGTACGTCAGCAAAGAGAAACCCTTTCGCATTGCCTGCGGACGGGCGAACAACTGCGGCATGAGCTGGACGGCCAAGGAGCTGCTTCCTCACCTCTTTGAAAACTACGAGAAGCGGTTCCCGCCCACACGGGAAAATCCCAATGCCACCGCGGATGCGTACCTCCATGAAGGCCGGGGCTTTGAACTGGATCGTATCCGGGGATGGTACCGGCAGTATCAGTGGAAGGACGGGAGCCAATGGATCACCTCCATTCGGTTCCCGTTGAATGGTGACGGTTCGATCTATTGGGAGCGCCTTGTGCGCATCGGCTCTGATGGCCGCAAGGCAAACTTCGGCGGCAGGTACCGGGGCTTGGCCTGGGTGCCACCGGGGCAGGTGCTTGAGCAGGGCGACCGGTGTTTCATCACCGAGGGGATTTTTGATGCCATGGCCTTTATGCATGCCGGTGAAAAGTCAGCGGCGGCCATGGCATCGGGGAACTTTCCGGAGCGTCTTATCAAGAGCACCCACAAGCGTGGCGTGGTTTGGGTTCTTGCCTTTGACAACGACAAGGCAGGGAAGAATGCCGCGCGTAAACATTACCTGCGCCTGAAGGGCATGGGCGAGCATGTGGAGGTGGCCCTTCCTCCGGAGGGAAAAGAAGACTGGAACGACCTGTTCCAGAAAGGGCGGATAGATGAACCGTTCATTGATGCCTGCCTTTATCGGGGGCGGCTTTTTATGTCCAACTCTCCCGGTGAAAAAGCGTGGCACATGTTCCAGAAAGAGCAGACCCAAAGGCGCTTTATAGTGGAGTTCGGAAACGGACTGTACCGCTTTGAGGTGAGCAGCTCCCTGGATACCCTCATTAAAGAGAATGGCTTGGATCTGGCCAGCCCGAAGGGGTACGAGGCATTTAAAGAGCACACTGCCCAGGACCAGATCAGCAACGCCGTGCCGGAGCTGGTGTACATCATTGATGATGAGGAGATGGATCAGTACCGGTATGTGTTTCGAATCAAGTACAAGAACAGCAACAGGGTGGACCTGAAGGAGTTCAACGGAAACTCCCTGGTCAAGGTGGAAGCTTTCGCGGCCACCATGCTCACCGGGGCCAGGGGCGTGGAATTCAAAGCCACCGAATACGAGTTTCAATACATGCGCCGGGGGTGGCTCGATCCTGTTGGCCGGGAGCCGGATACCGTCTCCACCATTCCTTACCTTGGCTACCATGCCGAAACCGGGGCCTACATCTTCCAGGATCACGCCTACTATAAAGGACGGGAGATCCCGGTGAACGAGCATGGGTATTTCAAAATCGGCGGCCTGGGGCTCCGGAGTTCACTTCGCTCCGGTGTGCGGATCCAGACCGGCCAGGAGTTCAACCCTTCATGGTTTCCCGAGTACTTTCGTGTTTACAGTTGGCAGGGGCTCTCTTGTCTCTCCTGGTGGTTGGGTTCGCTTTTTGTTCAGCAGATCCGCAAGAAGTATCGTCGCTATCCTTTCTTTGAAGTGTCCGGCCAGAAAGACACGGGCAAATCCGATATGCTCCAGTTGCTCTGGAAGTGCAGTGGCCGCGACGATTACGAAGGGTTCAACCCGAGGAAGGACAACCCCAAGGCCGTGCGCCGAAAATTCAACCAGCTCTCCAATCTTCCCACCAGCCTCCTGGAAACCGACTATGGCGACGGCAGGGACAACAACCAACAGCAGTACAACTTTGATGCCTTGAAAGATCTGTTCAATGGCCGGGGAACCGGCGCCATAGGTTTGCCCACCAAAGGCAACGACATTTACGAACAGGCTTTTCTGGGGGCTCTCATCGCATCCCAGAACCATCGGGTGGATGGCCATGAAGCAACCCTTTCCCGAATCGTCCATTGTCATATGACCGATGAACACCACCGCCCGGAAAACAAAGCCCTGGCCGAAGAGCTGCCGGCACGTCCAGTGGAAGCGTTCAGTGGTTTTCTGGGGGCAGCCCTCAAAAACGAACACCAGATCCTTGCCCGAACCTATGAAGCCTTCGACCGCCTGAAGCCTCGCTTTGATAACCAGGGGCTCAGCAACCGGGTCGCCTTTTGCCATTGCCTGGTGGCCGCCCTGGGTGAAGGCCTTCGTGTGCTCTTTCCGGACATGACAGAAGAGCTTTCCAGCCAGTTGACAGACTACCTCATCGGCAGGGCCAAGGAGCGGGAGGATCTTCTCCAAGAGGAGAAGGGCATCGTTTCTCAGTTCTGGAAGACGTTTCAGTACATGAATGAAGAGATCTGGGAGAAGGACATGATGGACAGCCGGGCCGGTTGGCTGGACCATTCGGCGAAGAAGGAACTCATCGCCATCAACCTCCAGGAGTTCAGGGCCGCTTGTGTGGATTTTAAACAGCCCATTCCCATGGACATGCAGCGCTTGCAGGAGGAGCTGAAGGCGAGCATGCAGCACCCCTTCATTAAGTCCGGCAACGTGTACAGTCGCCACAAAAAGCGGAGCATTCAATGCTTCGTATTCCAAGGATAGATTAAGGCCCCTTTTGGGGCTTTTAACACGCAAACCCTATGGGGTTTAGGTTGGGGTGGGTGGGTCCGGAAGGACCGAATGAATCGAATGAATCTTTGAATCCTGTTTTATAACAGCCGATTGAATCCAAAGGGTGACCGAATTTTGACCGAATGTTTGCCGAATGCCGTGCGAATGTTTGGGTGGGGCAAAACCGAATTATTTTCGAATGGACCGAATTTTTATATTATTGATTTTATTATATATATAAAGAATAGAAAGAAAAACATTCGGTGACATTCGGAAAACATTCGGTCTGGGTTTCACGACTATCATTCATCGTTACAGGCTGTTACAGAAAAACATTCGGTCATTCGGTCATTCCCGATATGCCACCCCCCAAAATATGGATCAGCCCAAGGAGGCCCAATTGAAACCTGTGTGTACAAAGAAACTGTGGACCGTATTTCACGAGATGAAACAGACCAATGAAGACGTCGGCTCTATGTGCTGTGACTCCTTTGCCACTGCCTGTTACCTCCACCTCAAGGCCGAGTGCAAAGAAGAGCGCGTGGCCGCCCGTAAACTCATTCAACAGGTGTTGGATGTGATGGGCTGGGAGAACCGGAGAACTTTTTTCAATCGCCTGTTTGATTCTTTACCTGGAAACGAGGTGGTGTATGCGGAGGCGATCCCGAAGCATTCGGAATTCAGGAGGTTGTTTGCCGGGGAAAATAGTTCGGAGAGGATGTAGCCACAAAACTCAACGCGAAAGCACACGCGGAATGGAGTGGTTGCGTTCCCTGTGTGATGAGAATTAACCCATGTATCCGGGCTTTAGCTTGGTTCATGGGTTTTTGTCTGAAATGAATACTGTTGATAAATTGTTGAGTTTAGGTATATGGTCTATGGGAAGAGTTAGAATGCTAACAGGGATCCGAAAAGTACAAAATGAAAAAAGTCGTAAGGCTGTATAGTAACGATCTTTAGACTAAAATTTGTGTTAATTTTGTCGTTCTTGATAAGTAAATTATATCTGTATTTTAGTGCGTTACAGTGGTTCTTTTTTTCATAAAAAACTAAAGATGAAATCAAGTAGATTATGGCACGAAATAAGAAGAGGCGCGGCACTGCCAAAAAAACGTCAGGTAAAAAACAAAACCAAGATAGAAATCGGGGTGAAGACGTCTTAAAGGATAAGGGCTTGGAAACAGAATTTAATTGTATACGAACGAATTGCGCGAGTACTATTGACTGTTCGTGTGGTATAGATTGCTCCGGATCATCAAGCTGCTCTGGCAATAGATCAGGACTATTAGTAGGTAGAGAGATAGAAAAACATAAAATTATTAAATGTGAAGATTTTGAAGAGTGTAAAGGGGAATGTTTGCAAGACGCTTCTTATGATTTGCGCCTTGGGGAAGGACATTATATATACTCAGAAGAAAAAAAAACTTGGGAAGCGATATTTATCGGCGACAATTTAAATGAGTGTGATGATGAAATTGAACCTCATTTTAAACGTCAATATTTAGATAAAAAAGGTGTGTTAACTATTCCGCCTTTTGGGTGCGCATTTGTTCAATTGCATGAGGATGTTGATTGCTGTTCTATTGTAATGGAATCAAAATTGATCATTACAGGACGATTTGACTTAAAACTGTCTATGGTACGGAAGGGGTTGGTCAGCCAGCAGGCCACTCAGGTTGAACCAGGATATAATGGCAAATTATTCTGTTACCTTTTTAATAATACGAGTGGAGATGTTTCTTTAAATTATAAATCTCCGGTGGCCACTATAGAATTTTATTATTCTTCATGCCAAACTATATGTGATCCTGAGGTGTATAGGGGGATCAAGAAGAATATTGAAAATAAACATTTTAATAAGTATAACCCAGCGAAAAATAAGTGTTGTAATGGTACCGGTATTTCCGATGTAAGATTCTTTTCAGATGGTCATGGGGAATGCTCATTACCAGAACATGGAGGGTTGAGTTTTTTTTATTCCAAATTTTTAAATGACAATGAGTACAAAAACAAAGCCTACGAGTATGTCAGTAAAAAAATTGACGAAAACTTCAATCGTATAGAGAAAAACATAAAAAGCGAGGTTTGGGAAAGAGCATCTTTTATTGTTGCGATAATTAGTTTGATAGTATGTATTTTGGGGTTAGGCTTTTACGGGAGATATGTAAGTCGGCTCAATGCTTTTAATGATAATAAGGCCAATATAGAGAAACAATTAACGCAATACGAGGCGGCAATAAATGATTTGTCACATCAGCTTGCTATTTTGAAAGTCGACCAAGAAGCTTTTTCTGAAACTTTAAAAAAGAAATAGCTTGGTGTAATTACCTAATTAGGTTTTTATAATTGCTAATTAGGTTTAATTCTTAATTCCACTGTTTCGGTTCTATATATTTAAGGTCTACTTTATCATAGACTATGGGTTGCACATGATAATCGAGGATTAATCTAATGGAATATCATTTCGATATAGCAATTATTGGCGGTGGCTTAAGCGGGTTGTTTTCCGCCATGATTTTAAGTAAATATACTAACTACACTATAGGTCTATTTGAACAAGGTTATTCATATAATAAAAGGCTCTTGACACAGTATTCTCAGAATAATGTAAGATTAGAGGGGATTGGAGGCGCAGGTACTTTAGATGGTGGCAAACTTTGTAATAGGCCCGCCAGTAGTAAAGTTTGGGAAAAGACTTCCGGTGAATTAAGCACATGGGACGAGTTTATTAAACATTTACCTTTCAGTAAAAGTGTTCAGTCAAAATTACAATACAATGTCGGTTATTTTTCAGTAAATGATGAATTGATTGAGAAAAAGTATAATACTGCCTTATTGTTAAAAGACGATATGGCGTGTTTTATAAATGGTTTAGTTGAAGAATGTGAAGAGTTTGGTGTTAAAATTTACCCTGAACATAAGCTTGAATCCATAGAGCGAACTAATTCCGGCTTCAGAATTTTGTTTCCTTCCCAAGAAAAAGTAGTTGAGGCGAAGCAGGTAATTCTTGCTACAGGTCGAGTAAGTTCTCAGTCTATAAATAATTTATTGAAAGAATTTCGGGTTAATGTGCGTGACCAATCGCCCGATTTGGGAATAAGGATAGAATCAGGTAAAGCCACCTCCGAAAGCTTCGCCACTGGCGGCGATGATGTAAAATTGAAGCTCCAAAAAAATAACAGCTTACTGCGAACATTCTGTGTCTGTTCTGGAGGTGAACTCACTAATATAGCGGTTGATAATGTAAGCTATTATGATGGATGCTTCGGTAGTGAAATTACCGACAGTGTAAATTTTGGTATAATGGAGAGAAATTCTAAAAGAGTTGGAGTTGAAACAGCTCTTCGGTATTGTCAGGCTTTGTCTGATAAAAGCTTAAATGATATGTCTGTAAATGATTTTTTAAAGTATAAATCGCTTATATTGAAAGGCCCCTTTTATGCTGAGTTTTCTGAAACAATAGAGGCTGTTTCATATTTCATCGAGCAATGCTTTAAACATAATTATTTAGAAGGTGACTACTCTCAGTATAGAGTCGTATTACCTTCCATAGATCGGTATAATCCCTATGTTGAAACGACCCGTTCCTTTGAAACCTCTTGTGAAAATTTATTTGTAATTGGTGATGCTGCCGGTATCTCGCGTGGTTACGTTCAATCCCTCTGGGCTGGATGGTGTTGTAGCAGTTATATTGTAAAAAAAATCAAGAGAATGGAAAACGATAATTACACAACACATTATGACGAGTTGTTATATGCATGATCAAAAACCAAAGTTTGGTGTTGCTGGCTTTCCGCCAAATTTTAAAAAGCACAGACTCAAGAAGAATCGGGAGAATATTTTTGAGTGGCTAAGTGAGCTGGGCTTAGATTGGATCGAACTTCAAAATACATACGGCGTAAAAATGAAGAAAGAACAGGCAGAGTTGTACCGAGCCAAGGCTAAGGAGTTTGGTGTCGGGATATCTTTGCATGCTCCGTATTATATAACATTAGCAAGTGCAGACCCTGAAGTTGTTAAGAGATCTCAGGAAAGAGTCAAGCAAATGTATGAACTGGCCGAGTTCATAGGTTCTAAGAGAATTATTTTTCATCCAGGACATTTTCCGGGTGATTCAGATTTGGATCGTTCTAAATCTCTTGACCAGTTGATACTAAAGCTAAATGAGTTAAAAGATGAGTTGCCTATCGATAAGATTAGAGTTTATCCTGAGATTGCTGGTAAAATAAATCAATTGGGGTCTCTGGATGAAATTATTCGAATATGTAAAGAAGTATCTTTTGCTCGGCCATGTTTGGATTTAGCACATTTGCATGCCCGTGAAGGTGGGTCTCTAAAAACCAATAAAGATGTTGCAAAGGTCTTTGAGCGAATAATTGAAGAATTAGGGCATGAAGTTTTACATGAGTGCCATTTTCATATGTATCCAGTTGGTGTTGATTCGAATGGTGAGGATGGTCATAAGTCGTTCTCAGATACTGTCCGTAATCCTCAGATGCTATTATTCGATTCAAACGATGACATAGATGTATATTATCCTCGTGCAAGGCCGTTTGTTGAAGTTCTAAAAACGTATGGGGTAAATCCTGTTGTGATTTGTGAGGCAAAAGATTCTCAAGATGAAGGAGCCTTACGGATGAAGCGAATCTTTTTCGAAGAAGAGACTTGATATTATGAAAATAGCATTCACTGGTGCACATTCTACAGGTAAGACGACCCTTCTTCATGAGTTTAGCCGGATTTATGATGGTAAGGTGGTGTCAATTACAGAAGTAGCGCGGACCATTATTTCAAATGGTTATCCTTTAGGTATGGATGCAAATGTTGATTCCTATATTAACTATGTAAACGAACAACTAAAGAGCGAATTTTTATATAAAAATGTTCAGTATGATATCCTTATAAGTGACCGTACAATTTTGGACACCGTGACATATGCAAAAGTAAACAGACGCCTTCCAAGGCCTTTCATTCCAGATTCTTTAATTGAAATGTTGGAAAATGTCTGGCTGCTGGAAAAAGAGAATTATGATTTGTATGTTTATTTTCCAATTGAATTTGGATTGGTTAATGATGGAGTTAGACCTGAAGATCTGGAATATCAAAAGGACGTTGATGCTATGGCTCTGAGGTTATTGGAGCAACATAGTGTTAACTTCGTGAGAATTACAGGTAATGTTGCGGCAAGAGTAGAACAGCTCTCTAAAATAGTAAAAAAAATAGGCCCGTGAAAAGCAGATTCATATTTTGAGATGTCTTCCCTCTCTTTTTTACTCATTCCTATTATTCCCTCGAATTTTTCGTTTTTTCCTATCGAACCTAAAACGTGTCCTTCTGCTCCCCATAATGTACCTGTTTCTCTCCAACGTTTTTTAAGCTCTAAAATACTATTGTATACTTGTTAAGTATGGGTGTATGGTTTTATGGCTTACGATTGAGGGATGTTTGACGTTGAGACAGACCCTCTTTTTCCGTTTTTTAAAAAAGATAATAGAGGTATTAGAAATGTTTAAAGAGAGAGAACGGTCAGAAAGTATAATGTATTTCGGTACACCATCAGGCATCGCAAATGCTGGGCGTATCCACTGTGGGAATACCGTAGAGTTACATGATACTCTTGGCGATTATAATATTTGTGTAAAGGTGACTGATAATAGCACTATAAGTGCATATAAGGGTGAAGTCGTATCCGTAGATGTTGTTTCTGAAGATCCAAATGTACCTGAATGTCAAATGCCTATAGGGAAAGAGGTCTTCTTTACAGAACAACATGTGTTTGTATGTAACCAATCTTAAAAAAAGTGTGTAGGTAATGGGCCAAAGTCTACATTCAATACAACGACTCGAGCTCATTATCTATTTGATATATGATAATGTATTGGTAATTGTCTTTTTTGGCCCGTGATACCTTTCTTCGGTTTGTCTATTAACACCAAATTATATATTAAAACTCGGTGTGAATAATGATTGATTCTAAAATTGATGAAGCGTTTGAAGATGAAGCAATTCACGCCCTTGAGAAGTCACTTCTCGGGTGTAAATTTTCGTGTGAAACTGATTTTGCAAAGGAAGAATTAACTAAATTATATTTTGAATCGAGAGATTTGATACGCTCAAACCCTGACAATGAAAGATTGTTTTCAGTCGCGGAGGCAATTTTTATAACATGTATAAGAATAACAAGGTGTATCTGCCTTGAGTCTGAATTGGCTAATGAAACTATAATAAATGGAAACGAATACACACTTGATGCTGAATCGTTAATCGATAATGTAAGAAGTAACTACAAGCATTTTAGAAGACTATTAGGTGAATGATATTTGACTGTTTTGGGTATAATTCAAATTTTGTAGGGATTATATGGATGAAGTTAAAATAATTGTCGCATTAATATCAGGGTTGTTTGCTCTATTGGGAGGGTTTCTTGGTGCTTGGCTTACGCGTAGAACTGAATATATGAAATGGATTCGTCAACAGCGAAGCCTCGAATTCACGGAGTTCATAAAGCAATTAGAAGACTTTAGAAGTAAGGCAAATGATATTGTATATAACCATGACTTGTCTGATGGGGAAAAAGATAAAACAATAACAGAACTTTCTATTGGGCTAAAACCGCAGGAAAACATTGTCCGGCTTTATCTGAACAAGACGGATCGAGAACACTTTTCGAAGTTAAAACATGATATTTGGAAGTGTTATTACCCCAAAATAGATATTTCAGTACGGATGAAAAAACATAAAGAATATCTAAACGCTATTCAGAGCTTATTCGAAAAGAATATCCTGGGGTAACTTTTGGATTTGTTATCTTCCTAAGTTCTAAGGGCTTCTTTTATTTGGTTTATCTACCCTCAAAAAGATATTGCACTACCAAAAACCCCGCTGCCTCCCAGGCACCGGGGTTTTTTATTTCATCAGCCAGCCTGTTGCATGGTCGGGCTTAGGCCTTTGAAGAGCGCCCGTTGTTCCATGGGGGTGGACTCCTGGATCTTGGCGCGGAGATCTTCGGGCAGGTCCATGGCGCTGGGGGAGATGGTGTAGGAGAAGGTGACATCCATGGCGAAGGTGTGGCCGCACTGGATGTTGTTGCAGATGCAGTACAGCCTTTTCACTTCGGTGGAGGGCTGTTCGCTTGATCTGATGGTGGCGTGGCTTCCGCATTTGTTGCATTTAATTCGCATAGACATATTCCTTTCACCCCCAATCTATTGTGCATAATCCACTTCGTCAAAGGCTATCCTGTGGTTTCCGGTCAAATGATCGTTGATCTGGAGGAGGATCTTTCGGATGGGTTCGATCTCGTTTTTTTCATAGACCTGGTCGGCCTTGGTGATGTCTCCGAATCCGCCCCGGGCTTCGGTGGGCACCACGCTGGCCAGGGCCGGGGGGATGCGGTGGGCGGCGATGATGTCGTCCCGGGAGATGTTTTTGATCTTTTCCAGGTCGTCCTTGGTGGAGAAGTCCCCCACGGGGATGATTTGGAAAGCCTTTTCTCCTCCGTTGGGCACGTGGAGGTAGAGGTTGCGGAAGTTGCCCAGCTTCTTGGTGGACTTCACGGCGTCCCGGATGGCGTTCTGCTCCTTGTCCCCCAGGGTGGCGGCGGATGAATAGAAGATGTACCCGGCGTGAGCCCCGTTGAGATAGTAGCGCCGCCGGAACAGGGTGGCGTCTTCGTTTAAGAGCATGGACTGGATGGCCCCCAGGTAGGAGGGTAGCCCGTAGATGGTCTGGGCCACGTCGTAGTTCTTCACGTGGATCACCTCCCCGGGCTGGAAGTCCGTGCGGCTGCCGTCCACGTTGAGCATGCAGTACTGGCCTGGCTCTTTCATCCTGCGCATGTTGATGGCGGGCAGGTGCACCAGGGCGATGACCTCTCCCATCCAGTTGGTGACCTTCTGGAAGTAGGCGTTCAAAAAGGTGACGTAGTCCGTCACAAAGGGGAGCATCTGCAGCATGGGCACCGCGGCCGATCCCTTGAAGGCCCGCATGATCATGTTGGTTTTGAACTCCAGCAGGGGGCCGTGGTAGGCGTTGGCCCCGCGAAGCCGGGCCAGGCCTGCCAGGGACACGGGCGGGCTGTAGTAGCTGCCGTTGTCCAGGAGCCAGACGCCCACGTAGTCTTGGAGCTGGCTTGCCAGGATGGGGGTCGGTTCTCCGAAGTTGAAGGCCTCGGGGGGGCCGCCCTGGTCGTTCATGTGGTCCTTTCTCTGTTTTCTTCTTTTTTTTCCCATGGGTGTTGCCTCCGGATTATAAAACTTCCACGCAAGCGCCTTGCGCCTGGTCGTGGCTGATGGGTTCGTTGATAAGGGCATGCATGATGGACCAGGCCACGTCGGCATGGCCGGTGGTGTCCGTTCGGTTGGCGGAGTAGGTCACCTGGCCGTTGGGGGTGTACGTCTGCCGGATGGTGAGGAAGGCGTGGGCGATGGTGGTCTCCTGGGCGTCCCACTCAAGGCGGTTTGAGGTGATGATCTCCTGGGCCTTCAGGACCATGCGGGTCTTGCTGCCCACGGAGTAGTGGATGGGCGTGGCCTGGGGGTAGAAGGTCTTCACCGTGTCGAACACACCCATGCCCGGGCCGGTGACATCGATGCCCATATAAGTAAAATTGTACATGGCGCAGAGCTTCTTGATCTCGGCGGCCTGCCAGGTGAACGACTTGTTGACCCACTTGAACCGCTTGATTACCCGGAACGTGCCGCCGGGTTTCAAGGGCGGGGCCACGATGACAAAGCTGGCATCGTCCCGGTGGCGCGAGGGATCGTAGCCGCCCCAGACCGGGCAGTTGCTGAAGGGCCGTGGGGCGGTGGGGTCAAGGTCTTTCCATTGGGAGATATCGGTGGGGCACGCCTCCAGGTCGGCGAACCGGAACACCCCGAAGGTGTCGTCCATGAACTGGCACCCGAAGAGGTTGGCGAACTCTGAGGGGGAGTACTCCAGCTCCAGGTCTTTGCGGTCGAACAGATCGCAGCCCCCTGCCTCGGCATCGTCCAGGGTGATGATCTTGCGCCAGGCGTTGTCTGGACAGAGAATGCCGGACTGCATCTCCTTGAAGCCGGGGAACTCCACCCGCTTTCTCTTGAACCGCTTGTTGTAGCGGTCCCCGGTCCAGAGGTCGTAGGCCTCATGGGTGACGGCGGACGGGGTGGAGAAGATGGTTTTCCTCCACTTCTTGTGGGTGGCCATGCCGGAAGCCACCGTGTAAAGCTCGTTGAACTTCTGGATCCAGAAGAACTCGTCAATGTACACGTTGCCCGTGTAACTCTGGGCGGACTTGGAGTTGTTGGAGAGGAAGTGCAGCTCCGCCGGGCCTTTCTCCGTGTGCAGCACAATGGGGTTGCCGGACAGGTCGATGTCGAAGTGCTGCCGGGCAATGGCCACGATGTACCGCCGGAACACCTCGGCCTGGGCCCGGGTGGCCGAGAGGAAGATCTGGTTCCGGCCCGTGAGCACGGCGTCTTCAAATGCCTCCTGGGCGAAGTACCAGGTGGCCCCGATCTGCCGGGACTTTAAGAGCATGCGGAACCGGTGGTGCCGGGCTTCCCGAAGCTCCATTTGATACCGGAAGTAGTGCTTGTGCATCTTGACTTTGAAGTCGTCTTCCTTGATGCCCGTGACGTCGTTTTTCTTTTTGCCCCGCCTGCGCTTCCCTCCGGAGGCGCCCTTTTTCTTGCTCTCCTCTGCCCCTTCCCCGGGGTGGCCCTTTCCTTCCATGAGCATGCGGCTGTGCCGAAGCTTCACCAGGCTTTCCACCAGGCTCTTCATTTCGCTCAATTCAAGTTTGGTTTTTCCATCCCGTTCCGCCAGCAGGGTGAGGCGTCTGGTCATGGACTCTTCCGCGCTCTCCGTGGAGAGAAGATCATCCCACTGCCCCTTGGTGCGCCAGTCGTAGATGGTGCGCAAGGGGGCGTTGACGATGGCCGCTATCTCCTTGGGGGTGTGGTGGCGCAGGTAAAGGCGCTTGGCCGCATCTCGTATTTCCTTGGTATGAAGTCCCATGCCGAGACCCTATCAACAAAAAAAAATCCGGAAATAACTTCTTTTCCGATAACGCGAATATCGGAAATCAATTCATGTACAGCCTTTTTTTTGCCTCCTATGGTTGGGGTGTTGATGACGTAAGCACCAAGAAAACGCCCCTGTAACCAAGGAAAAAACATGCCTTCCTCCCTTGTGACTGATTGGAAATGTGTCGCCACCTCCGGCCCCACCGTGGACGGCCGGGTGCTTCAGCCCCAGTGGTTTACCGACATGGCCGAGACCTACAGCCCCGCCACCTACACCGCCAAGATCTGGATCGACCACATGCGCGGCGGTTCCTACGGATCAGTGCGGGAGCTGAAGACCGAAGAGGTGGACGGCGTGCTGAAGCTTTACGCCAAGATCTCCCCGAACCGCTCCCTGCTTCAGATGAACCAGGTGTGGGAGGAGTACCTCCACTTTTCCATTGAGGTGACCGAGGACTTTGCGGGGACCGGCAAAACCTACCTGACGGGCCTGGCCATGACCGATTCCCCCGCGTCCCTGGGCACGGATGAGATGCGGTTTAACAAGATGAAGGGCCGGGAATTCACCGCCCGGTACGCGGGGGAGGAGGTGCCGGATTTGAGCAAAGAGTTCATGGGCGATGAGGACCGCTTCATGACCACCTTTTTCAGAAAGCTTGCCCATTTTTTTACAGACGAAAACCACGACGAAGAGACGGGAGACGACCCCATGAACACAGAGCAATTCGAAGCCGTCAAGGACACCCTTGAGGCAACCCAGCAGGCCGTGGAAGGCCTTGCCGGCCACATGCAGACCTTTATGGAAACATTCAAGACGACCCCAGCCGGAGACGAAAAAGGCGCGGGCGGCGAAGGGGAGGGCGGGGGCAGCGAAGGAAGCGAGACCCCGGCACCCGCCGGTGAGGCGCAGTACACAGAGCTGAAGACGAGCGTGGACACCATGGTGAAGGCCTTCAACACCATGACCGAGCGCATGGAACAGCGCGCGCCCGGCACCCGGTTCCGGGAGAACCCCAACCCTGCGGGGGAGCACGACGAGCTTCTCTGATGGCCTGAGATCGTCTTCCCTTCACTTCATACGTATTAAGGAGCACCGACCATGAACAAAACATCTCGCCTCGCATTCCACCAGATGGAAGCTCGGCTGGCGAAGACCTATGGCGTTCAAAACGTCCATGAGACCTTCACCGTGGACCCCACCCTGGAGCAGAAGCTTCAGGACAAGATCGTGGAGCTGTCCACCTTCCTGCCCAACATCAACGTCATTACTGTTGACGACCTGGAAGGCCAGAACATTCTGGGCAGCGCGTCCGGTCCGGCCTCCGGTCGCACCGACACCAGCGTGGACGGCAATGAGCGCAAGCCCAAAGACCTTCTGAACCTGAGCGCATCCGGTTACCGGCTCTACCAGACCAACACGGACACCTACATCCGCTACGCCACCATGGATGCCTGGGCCAAGTTCCAGGACCTTCCCGAGCGCTACCAGCGCTACGTGCAGCAGCGCATGGCCACGGACCGGGAGATCATCGGCTGGCACGGCACCAGCGCGGCCAAGGATACCGACCTCGAAGCCAACCCCATGATGCAGGACGTGAACAAGGGGTGGCTCCAGTACATGCGGGAGAAGATGGCCGCCAACATCCTCACCACCGGTGAGAAGCAGGACGGGGAGATCCGCATCGGCCCCGATGGCGACTTCATCAACCTGGACCACGCCGTGCTGGAACTGGTGGAGGGGATCCCCCCGTATCTCCGCCAGGGCCTGGTGGCCCTCATCGGGTCGGAGCTGGTGGGCAAAGAAAAGGCGGCCCTTGCCATCGCCATGGGCCAGACCCCTACCGAAAAGACCCTCACGCCTGCGGCCCTGGCCACCTTCGGCGGACTGCCCTGGGAGACCCCCAGCAACTTCCCCGGCAGGGGCATTGTGATCACCAGCCATGACAACCTCTCCATCTATGTGCAGTCCGGCTCCTGGAGGCGTCACATCAAGGACAAGCCCGAGAAGGACCGCGTGGAAGATTTCAACAGCCGGAACGAGGGCTACGTGGTGGAGACCCCGGAGAAATTCGTGGCCGTGGAGTTCGACAAGGTGAAGCTCCTTCAGCCCGACGGGACCACCTGGGCATAACACGCCGGGCGTGTCCCGGGTATGACCGGGGGCCGGGGCTTCCCTCCTGGCCCTGGCCCCCACTTCATTGAAGGAGAAAACCCATGTCGTTGATGAAACGATTTCAGGAAAAGAAAAAAGAAGATCCCGGCTACGGGGAAGGGGAGTCCTTTTCTGTTCTGGGGACCATGCCCACCACGGCCATCGCCAGGCAGCAGGCCGTGACCGGCTTTGAAAAGGAGCTGGAGGACGACCTGGCCAAGCTCAAGCTGATCCGCAGCAAGAAGCAGAAAGAGACGGAAAAAGCCGAACACCTGGTGCCCAAGTACATGCCCGTGGTGGAGACCTTGAAGGCGTCCGGCTCCGACCACCCCCTGCTGGGGCAGATCCTGGTGTGGCTCTTTGACATCGCCGACATCCACGCAGGCATGGCCCTGGCCCTCTACTGCATCGAGCACGGCGTGCCCATGCCCGAGCGGTTCCGCCGGGACCTGCCCACCTTCCTCTGCGACACCATCCTGGCCTGGGCCGACGGCGAGCACGAGGCCGGGCGGTCCGTGGAACCCTACTTCGGCCAGGTGTGCGAGCTGGCCGAAGGCTGGGACATCCCCGACGAGGTGAGCGCCAAGATGCTCAAGCTGAAAGGCCTGGTGGCCATGGACCTGGAGTCCTGGGCCGAGGCCGTAACCCATTTTGAACGTGCCGAGGAGTACGGCGCCAAGGTGAAAACCGTGCTGGGCAAAGCACGGAAGAAGCTGGAGAGCGCCAAGCCCGCCGAGGAGAAGCCCGCCGAACCGGCTGAGGCCTCCGGGGCGGAAGCCGAAGGCACGGTCTAACCACCTCCCACACCACCGGCCGATCCCGCCGGGCCGTGCGTTCACGCTATGTGAAACGCTTCGGACCCAGGCGGGGGCCGGTCCAATTTCAACCAAGGAGACACCATGAGTTTCACCGGATTTGCAGACGAATTGCCCAAGGGGACGATGGTCCAGAACAACGCGTTCTGGCCGGACATCGATCTGGCCGAGTTCCAGGAGGCCTACCGGCTACCGGGTGAGTACCGGGAAGCTTTGCTGGCCGATCGGATGAGGCTGGGCATGCTCTGGGCCAACAAGGAGCTGGCCGGGTTCCGGGCGCGCCACGTGGAAGCGGGCAGGGCGAGCCTGTCCGAGGTGCCCGTGGACGACGGCGAGATGCTGGGGGACCTTCACCCCCTTGTTTTGCAGTACGTCCGGGCCGTGTGCTGCCACGCCAAGGGGCTTTTGCTTTCGGACTACGCCACCATGCTGCGGAAGAACGACGCCCAGTCCGACGCCAAGGAAGCGCCGGAGACCGCGGACCGGTGGTTCCGGGAAGCCCTTTCCGCCCTGGCGGATATGCAGGGGACCATGACCATCCATGTGGAGGCCCTCTAAGGATGAAGAAGCTCTCCGGCCTTGCTGCCCACCTGTTGACCCTTCCCGGCATCACCCGGGACCAGATGGAAGCCTTTGCCGACCAGGGGAAACTCTCCCTTATCGGCAAGGACCTGGGCCACGGCCTGGAGGTGGGCCGGTTTCGGTACGACGCGGTGATCTCCATCGAGCGGTGCCCGGGCGCCATTGCCGAGCTGCTACTTTCCTGCATCGTGCTTTGGCTGGCCAAGTACGACGTTGAGCGCTTTGAACTCGACCTGGCCGACCCGGACGTGGATGTGTCCCTCTCCGACGAGCAGACCGTGGACGTGGAGATCGGGGTGGAGTTTGACGAGCCCCTGGTCATCGTCCCCGACCCGGAAGGGCCCCTTGCCTTTGAGGGCTCGCAGTGGCGGGTGGGCGATGCCGGGGTGAACGTGGCCGAGAACTTGGCCGGGCTGGAGGCGGTTTGATGGACGTGAAGGTGCGGCACAACAAACGGGAGATGTTGCGGCTGATGGATCAGCTTGAGGTGCTCTCCATGAGTGTTCCGGAGCGCCGCCGTTTGCTGGCCGATATCGGCAATCAGACCCGTAAAAAAGCCCGGGAGAATATCAGGTACCAGAAGACCGTGTCCGGCGAGTCCATGGCTCCACGGGCCAATAGCCGCCACAAGAAGAAGCTGCTCAAGAAAATGGGCAAAGGCATGGCGGTGACCGTTTGGAAAGACAATTCCCATCGGGCCACTGTCTCCTGGAAGAACCCAGGCCGTGGGCAGTTGGCGTTCAAACAGGCCAATGGGGTTGGCGACACATGGACCCCTCAAAGAGCGGCAAAGGTTTACGGCCCCAAAAGTCGGAATGATTACAAGAAGCCTGCAACCCAAGCCCAGGCGCGTTCCCTGAACAAAGAAGGATACCGGCGCCGGGTGGCCAGGAAGCGGGGCAAAGGCAAAGCCGTATTAAAGCGGGTGCCAGCCAAGTGGATCATGGACAACATGAGCAAGGGGCAAGCCGGTTTGATTCTTCGCCTGATGAGATTCAAGACCCGGCACGGGAAGCAGAGCTGGGAAGTCAAACCCGCACCCCGCCCATTTTTAGGCGCCACCCTGGAAGACGCCGACGCCTTTCTCACCCAGATGACCGAAGACGCCTTGAAACGCGTGCGACGCGCATAGAGCGAAGGAGCTTAGGAAAAAAAATGTCACTTGGAACGATTCAGATTAACCGGCTCAACCTCATGCAGGGACCCCTGCCCGAGATCGAGCGCCATTTCCTGTTTATCGGGGAGGGTACCGTCAACGTGGGCAAGGTGCTTTCCGTGAGCAACGCCACGGACCTGGACGAAGCCCTGGGGGCGGATGCCTCCAACCTCAAGACCCAGGTGGAGGCCGCCATGGTCAACGCCGGGCAGAACTGGGGGGCCAGCGTGCTGCCCATCGCTGCCGACGGGTCCTGGGCCGATGCCGTGGACTACGCCATGGAGGTGACGAGCTGCGAGGCCATCGTCATCACCGACCCCGTAACCCAGAAAACCGACATCGAGGCCATGTTCACCAAGGCCAAGTCGATCCTGGCCACCTACATGCGGCCCGTTTTCTTCATGGCCAGCGTGCGGGGCTGTGGTGCGGACGAAGCCTGGGCCGATTACATCGCGGCCATCGAGCCCATCACCGACGGCGTGGCCGCCGACCAGGTGTGCGTGGTGCCCTCCCTGTGGGGACCGGACCAGGGCACCCTTGCCGGGCGCCTGTGCAACCGGGCCGTCACCGTGGCCGACACACCCATGCGGGTGGCCACCGGGCCCCTCATCGGGACCTTTGGCGAGAGGCCCACGGACAAGGACGGGGTGATGCTCTCCATGGCCCACCTGAAGGCCCTGGACGCGAACCGGTTCTCTGTCCCCCAGTGGTACCCGGATTACCCCGGGGTGTACTGGGGCGACTGCAACATGCTGGACGTGCCCGGGGGCGACTTCCAGGTGGTGGAGAACCTTCGCGTCATTCAGAAGGCCATGCGCCAGGTGTACCCCCTGACCGTGGCGCGCATCGGCGACCGCCGCCTGAACTCCACGCCGGAGTCCATCGCCCAAAACGCCAGCTACTTCATGCGGCCCTTGAGAAAAATGTCCATCGGGTCGCGCATCGGCAAGGAGATCTTCCCCGGGGAGATCCATCCCCCGGCCCGGGACGCCATCACCATCCAGTGGGTGGATAAGGACTCTGTGCGCATCTACATGAAGGCGCGGCCCTATAACTGCCCCAAAGACATCACCGTGAACCTGATGCTGGATCTCAGCACCAACGCATAGGAGTGACCCATGAAGCGAATCAGCAACAGCAGCTTTTCATTTAGCCTGGGGGATTTTCGCCTGCGGGCGGAGAAGGCCTCCCTCTCCATTGAAGACGGGCGGAAGTCCGTGCAGGACGGAGGCGTGCCCAACGGGTGGGTGCCCGGGGCGGTGAGCGCCTCCGGAGACATCGAGCTGGACGCCACGGCCATGGCCATCCTGGCGGAAGAGGCGGCGGCCAAGGGCTCCTGGCAGGGCATCGAGCCCGTGGACCTTCAGTTCTACGCCAAGGGGACCAAGGAGGAGGAGAACGTGGAGGCCTTCGGGTGCCTTCTGAACCTCAAGGACATCATGGACTACGACCCCACCAGCGATAAGAAGGCCACCGTCAAAATCGGCTTTGAGGTGACCAGCCCCAACTTCGTGAAGATCAACGGCATACCCTACCTCGATCCGGCCAGGGTGGAAGGGCTCACCGACTGATGGACATATTGGACCGCGCACAGATCCTTGAAGCCCGCGAGCGCAACGCCGCCGTGGCCAGCGCCCGGGCCGCCCTTCCCACGGGGCCCGGCCTTGCGATCTGCGCGCATTGCGACGAACCGATCCCCGAAGGGCGCAGGAAGGCCATGCCCGGCTGCACCCTGTGCCGGGACTGTCAGGAAGAACTGGAGACCATGTGATGGAAGCAACACGAGGCATTCGCAACAACAACCCCGGCAACATCCGCCACGGCGACAACTGGGACGGCCTGGCCAAGGTGCAGCCGGACCCCGCCTTCTGCCTGTTCACAACCCCGGAGTACGGCATCCGGGCCATGGCAAGGGTGTTGACCAACTACCAGCGCCGCCACGGCATCAAGACCGTGCGGGGCATCATCACCCGATGGGCGCCTCCCAAGGAGAACGACACCGCCGCCTACGTGGACCATGTGGCCCAGGTGGTGGGCGTGGATCCGGACGAGCCCCTGGTGGTGACCGAGGTCTTGCCCCGGCTCATTCCGGTGATCATCAAACACGAAAACGGCCAGATGCCCTACAGCGACGACCAGATCGCCACGGGGATCCGCATGGCCACCACCTGAAAAAGGAGACGCCCATGTTTTTGACAGCCATTGCAAGTTCCGCTTCCCACATCCTTGGCCGCATGGCCCTGGCCGTTGCCAGTGAAAAGATCCTCACCCGCCTGGTGATCCTGGGGCTGAAGAAGCTGGCTAAACAGACCACCAACACGGTGGATGATGAGCTGGTGGGGATGGTGGCCACGGAGCTTTCCAACCACAACCTGCCTGAGGCTGAAAAGGTTTAATCCCCATGGTGACCGAAACCTTCGAGTTCATCGCCAGGTATCTCTGGCCCGCAGTCCTGGCGTGGAACATCTACCTGTTCAGGAAGGAGCAGGCCAACGAGCTGGCGATCGTGAACCTGAGACTCTACATCTCGGAGAACTACACCAGCAAAAGAGATCTTGAGAAGATGTTCTCGGATTTCGAAAACCGCCTTGAAACCCGATTGAACGAACGATTTTCCATGTTTGAACAGATCATCAAAAAGTAAGGAGAAAGACCCATGAGCACAAAAATCACCCTGACCATCGACGGCACCGCCATTGATTTCGACGTTACCCCCGCCCACCATGAGCGCCTGATCAACGAGATGCAGCCCACCGACAAGGTGCAGCCCACCCACAACTTCCTGGTTCGCTGTGTGGCCCCGGAGAGCAAAGAGGCCCTGAAGCCCTTCCTGGAGAACCCCACCCACGTGATGGCCATCGGTACCCACCTGATCAACAAGGTGGTGCCCGCCATCGAGGTGGCGGTGGGGGAGTAGAACGGATTGCCGCCGGGATAGAGAACTCCGCTCTGTCCCAGATGACGGCCTTCTCCCACAAGTGGTTCCCGGGGCGTGAGGTGACGCCCAGGGCCATGGGGGAAGCGCTCTTCCTGGAAAAGGACTATTGGGAAAAACAGCGTATGGCCACTGCCGCAGGCGTGGCCATGGCGTTCAACGGAAGGTGATGCATGGCAAGCCAGCTTCAAAAACTGATGTTCACCATCGACCTGATGGACAAGGTGACCGGCCCGGCGGGGAAAATCAAAAACTCCCTGGAAGGCGTGACGGACACCTTCAGCAAGGTGGCGGGCGGGGCCGCCGGGGTGGCTGCCGCCGGTTACGCGGTGACCGCCCTCACGGCCCCGGCCCAGGAGTTCAACATGGCCATCGGCGAGGTGCGAAGCCTGGACGTTGCCCAGAACTCCCTGGACATGCTGGCGGACAAGGCCATCGCCTTTTCCGTGAAGTACGGGGAGTCGGCCAAGGACTTTGTGTCGTCGTCCTACGACATCCAGTCGGCCATTGCCGGGCTCTCCGGAGAGGAGCTTTCCTCCTTCACCAACGCTTCCAACATCCTTGCCAAGGGGACGAAATCCGACGCCGCAACCATCACCGATTACATGGGCACCATGTACGGGATCTTCGCCGACTCCGCCAACGCCATGGGCAAGGCGGACTGGGTGGAGCAACTCACCGGGCAGACGGCCACGGCGGTGCAGATGTTCAAGACCACCGGCTCCGAGATGGCCGCATCTTTTTCCGCCCTGGGGGCCAAGGCCACTTCGGCGGGCATTGACCAGGCCGAGCAGATGGCGGTGCTGGGATCGCTCCAGGCCACCATGTCCGGCTCCGAGGCCGGGACCAAGTACAAAGCCTTCCTTGGCGGGATCGGCGGGGCCCAGGAGAAGCTGGGGCTCTCCTTTACCGACGCCAACGGGCGCATGCTGGGGATGGTGGACATCCTGCAGAAGATCCGGGGCAAGTTCGGGAGCACCCTGGACGTGGCCGAGTCCGACGCATTGAAAGAGGCCTTCGGCTCCGACGAAGCCGTGGCCATGATCGATTTGCTGTTGCCCAAGGTGGGCAAGCTGGAAGGCGACATGAACGCCCTGGGCAAGGTGAAGGGCATGGAAAAAGCCATGACCATGGCCGATGCCATGGTGGACCCCTTTCAACGGTTGAACCAGGGGACCAAGGCCCTGCGCATCGGCCTGGGCCAGGCGCTTTTACCCACATTAATCCCTGTGGTGGAGACCATGGCCGAAGGGGCGGGGACCATGTACCAGTGGACCCAGGAGTATCCCACCCTGACCAAATACATCGGCTACGCGGTGATCGGGGTGGCGGGCCTCACCGCCGGGTTGGCCGCCTTTGCCATGGCAGGTGGCGTGGCCAGTATGGCCACCATGGGCTGGGGCGTGGCGGTGAGTGCGGTGTCCGGCATCATGGCCGTGTTCCGGGGCGTGATGATAGCCGGGCAGATCGCCATGTGGCTCATGAACACAGCCATGTGGGCAAACCCGGTGCTGCTCATTGCCGGGGGCGTGGTGCTTCTCACCGGGGCCATTGCCGCCGCCATCTACTACTGGGACGACCTGAAGGCCGCCTTCATGGACTCCTCATGGGGCAAGGCCATCATGGGGGGCATCGACTGGGTGATGGGGGGCTTTGCCAAGCTGGGGGACGCCTGGGATTGGGTGAAAGGGAAATTCTCCTGGATACCGGGGGTGGGGGACGATCCCGTGGCCGAAGCACCGAAGACGTCGCCTTCCCTGGAGGCGCCCAGGCAGGCGGCGGTGCCGGCGGGGGGCGTGTCTCAATCTATTGCGACGGCCGTCTCCAACACCAGCACAAGCTCTTCTCAAACCGTGCATGTGGGGAAGATCGTCACATCCCGGCCCATCAACGCACAGGAGGTCACCAGCCAGCTGGTGATGGCATCGTAAATGACAATGTATCTTGACCTGTTGATTGAAGACGACGACCTGGTCCTGGACGCCGGGGGCAACCCGGTCACCATCACGGACCGGGACGTCATCGCCCAGGACCTGGTCCACATGATCCGGGAGGAGGGCTTTTTACCGCCCCTGGTGGGCAACCGCAACCGGGGGCTGGTGGATCGCACCAAGATGATGATCACCCTGGCCGTGGATAACGATGTGCGCATCGTGCCGGGTTCCGCCGCCATTGACGAGGTGAAACCCGGAGAATTCTATCTGAGGGCCGAGACCATGAATTTTGGCCCCATCGGCTTTTCGCTGGAGGTGTGATGACGGACGTATACGAGCAGATGCTGGTGGACGCGGGGATCCCCGTCTCCCAGGAGGCCATGGAAACCGAATGGCGCGCCATCAACGCCGAGGAGGAGGTGGGCATCGCCAACGACTCGGAGTGGGCCCCCTTCTGGCGGCTGATCACGGCCATCGCCACAAAACCGGCCATGTGGCTGGTGCAGCTCCTGGCCACCCAGGTGCTTCCCAACTTTTTCCTGAAGGACGCCACCGGGGCCTGGCTGGAGCTTCTGGCCTGGGCCGTGGACCTGGAGAGGAAAAAAGCCGCGACCACCCGGGGTTTTCTTGTGTTTACCCGGGAGGCCGCCGACGGGGAGGTAACGGTGGAGGCCGGGATCCTGGTGGCCACGCCGCCCATCAACACGAAGATTTACCGGGTGCGCACCACGGAAGAGGTGACCATCCCGGACGGCGTGATCTCAGCCCAGGTGCCGGTGGAGGCGGAGATCCCCGGCACGGCCCACAACCTGGGGCCGGGGTATTTTACCGTGCTGCCGGAGCCTGTGTCCGGGATTGCCGCGGTCACCAACGAGGCGGAGTGGATCACCATCGCCGGGGCCGATGCGGAGTCCGACGACTCTCTCCGGCTGCGATGCCGCAACCAGTTCTCCGCCGTGGGCCAGTATCACCACGACGCTGCATACCGGGCGGATATCTCCCTGTTTGCCGGTATCCAGCCCGACTTCGTCTGGTTCGAGCACGACGCCCCCAGGGGCCCGGGAAGCGCCAACGCCTTCGTGATGATCGACTCCGGCCAGCCCTCCCAGTCCTTTGTGGACGGCATCAATACCTACATCCGGGACCAGGGCCACCACGGCCATGGGGACGATATGCTGTGCTTCCCCATGCCGGAAAAACCGGCGGCGCTGGTGGTGACCGTGTACCACGACGGGGTTCTCTCCGGAGAGAGAATCGCCGCCCTGAAACAGGCCGTGTCGGACCGGGTGCGGTTCGCCTTTCGCGAGAACCAGGATTTTTCCAAAATCACCCGCACCATGCCGTTTTCCCGCTTCTCCTTTTCCACCCTGGCCTATGAACTCCACCAGCAGCTTCCGGACTTAAAGTCCGTCTCCTTCAGCCTGGGCGACATCGTGAGCGCCATGGAGATCCCCACGCTCTCCTCCCTCACCGTCAACACGGAGGTGGTCTGATGACCGAACTACCCGCCTTTGACCTGCCCGTCTGGATGAACAAGGGCCAGGTGGCCAAGCTGGCCGCCGCCGCCCACCGCTGGTTTACCCGCCTGGGCGAGTGGGCCCTCTGGCCCCTGAAGCAACTGGACCCCATGACCTGCCGGGAAGCCGTGCTTGAGCTTATCGCCTGGCAACGCGACATCACCCGCTTTAAGGGCGAGCCCCTGGACCTCTTCCGCCTGCGCGTCCGCCACGCCTACGCCAACGCAAGGGACGCCGGAAGCGTGGAGGGCTTCAAACAGATTTTCGAGCGCCTGGGCGTGGGCTACGTGGAGCTGGAAGAGCGCATGCCGGGCCGCGACTGGGACGTGGTGGCCATCCGCCTCTCCGACAACCAGTTGGCCCAAAACGAAAGCCTACTTTCCACCCTGATCCAACACTACGGCAGAACCTGCCGCCGCTACGAATGGAAGATCATTACCACCATCCCCATGGAGATCCAGGTGGTGGAGTTTTCCAATGACCACCTGACCGAAACAGCCATATTGGAGGAACCATGAGCAGTGCAATCACCGCCCTGGGCCAGACACGCATCAACGAGCTGAGGGGGGAAGAAAAACCCCTCGTCATCGATCGCATGGTGCTTGCCCTGGTCCCCGGCCTGGACCCATCCCAACCCGTGGACCGCAACCAGCAGATGCCGGACCCGGCCCACGTCGTTCATACCCACACCATCGATGATGCCCACAAGGGCTACGTCAACCCGGACCAGGTGGTCTACTCCATGATCCTGGGCTCCGATGTGGGCGATTTTTCCTTTAACTGGATCGGGACGGTAGAGGCGGAAACGGGCAATGTGATCACAGTGACCACCACGCCAGAGACGCCCAAGAGGAAAACAGACCTGGGATCAAATACCACGGGGAACAACATCACCCGGAACGTGATGATGCGGTTCCAGGATGCCCAGGCGCTGACCGGGGTGAGTGTGTCGGCGGAGACGTGGCAGTTTGATTACACCACGTGGATGACGGCGAGGATTGGGGAGCATGATGGGGATGGGGGGGCTCATGGGGATATCAGGGTCAAGATTTCAGATCATGCTCAAAGTGGGGAGGCGCATCAGGATATTCGGGAGCTGTTGGTGGGGCATGGGCATAATGCCAGTGATTTGTTTGGGGTTGTGGGTGTCCTTTCTGAAGCAGGGGGGGCAATAATTGAGAGAGGACGTAACGTAAACGGTGAATATGTGAGGTGGGCCGATGGAACGCAAATATGTTGGCTGAGAGTGTC